>NZ_SGWI01000001.1 GCF_004519405.1 Pseudomonas sp. BCA17
CCCAACGGGAGCAAGCTCCCTCGCCACACATACAGCGTTCACCCTTAACTGACTGGCATTACGCACACCTGCCGTACCTTTAATAAAAACAATTATGAGGGCACCCGCGCATCGGGTGCCTGAGGTCCACACGATGTCCAAGCCTGCACCTGTTGCCCAGGTTTCCGTTGCCGTATCCGCGGCAAACAGCGACAAAACCAGTCGCTATTTCCAATTGCTGCTGCTGGTACTGGCCGCGGGCGCGATCTACCCGATCCTCTACCTGCGCCAGGTTTACCAGACCACCATGCTCGATGTGTTCCACATCAACCACAGCGAGCTGGGGTACCTGTACTCGATGCTCGGCACAATTTTCTTGCTCAGCTACTTGCCCAGCGGTTGGCTGGCCGACCGTTTGCCGCCGCGCTTTCTGATCTTCTTCTCGCTGGTCGCTACCGGCGCACTGGGCCTGTGGTACGCCAGCGTGCCGTCGATGACCGGCCTGATGATCATCTTCGGCTGCTGGGGCCTGACCACTGGCCTGACGTTCTGGGCCTCGGTGCTCAAGCGCGTGAAGATGATTGCCCATCACACCGAACAGGGCCGTTTCTTCGGCATCCTCGACGGTGGTCGTGGGTTGGTGGAAGCCTTGCTCGCCACCGTCGCCCTGGGCCTGTTTGCCTACGCGACCGAAACGCGCAGCGAGTCGGCGGCCGAGGGGTTCAAGCACGTCGTGTACCTGTACTCGTTCATCTGCATCGCTCTCGGGTTTGGCTTGGTGCTGCTCAAGGACCCCAAGTCCCTGGCGGAAACCGCCGCGGTGGAGAAGGGCAAGTTCAACCTGATTGCCGACCTGAGCACATTGGTAAAGATCCCCGAGCTGTGGCTGGTGACCGCCATCGTGTTCTGCGGTTATCACATGTTCTGGGCCACCTACAGCTTCTCCGACTACTTGCAGGGCAGCGGTATGACCGCCGTGATGGCCGGCACCATCACCACCATCAAGTTGTGGATGCGCCCTATCGGCGGCATCGGCGGCGGCTGGTTGGGGGATAAGTTCTCGAACATTTCGGTACTGATCGTCGCACTGGTACTGGTGACCCTCGCGATGGTCGGGCTGATCCTGTTCCCGGCGTTCAACAGCCTGGGCCTGCTGATCGGCACAGTGATCTTTATCGGCCTGATGACCTATGCGATCCGTGGCCTGTACTGGGCGATCCTCGACAGCTGCGACATCCCGCTGCGCATCACCGGCCTGGCCATCGGCATCGTCTCGGTGGTGGGCTACCTGCCGGACACGTTTATCCCGCTGATCAACGGCTACCTGACCGAGACCTACCCGGGCAAGGCCGGTTACAACCTGTATTTCGGCTACATCGCCTTCATCGGCGTGCTCGGGACCCTGGCGGCCCTGACATTGCGCGCCCGGATCAACCGTAAAAAATTCAACCAGACAGGTGCCTGAGATGAAAATCGTCGCCCTTGAAACCCATATCGTTGCCGTTCCACCGCCGCATATCGGCGGTATGTACTGGCTGTTCGTGAAGCTGAAGACCGACTGCGGCATTGAAGGCGTCGGCGAGATTTACGCCGCTACGTTCGGCCCCAAGGCCATGTTGCCGATCATCGAGGACGTGTTTGAGCGCTACCTGCTCAACCATGACCCGCACCATATCGAGCGCTTCTTCCGCCAGGCTTACTCCAGCGGTTTCACCCAGCGCCCGGACCTGACCATGATGGGGGTGGTCAGCGGCCTGGAAATGGCCTGCTGGGACATCATCGGCAAGGCCGCCAACAAGCCGGTCTACGAGTTGCTTGGCGGCAAGGTCAACGAGCGCCTGCGCTCCTACACCTACTTGTATCCGGTCAACAGCAAGGGCGAATACGACTACGACGACCCGGACCTCGCCGCCGAGTGCGCCATCGAGAACATGAATAAAGGCTTCACGGCGCTGAAGTTCGATCCGGCCGGGCCGTACACCGCCTATTCGGGCCACCAGATTTCCCTGGAAGTGCTGGAGCGCTGCGAGACGTTCTGCCGCAAGATCCGCGAAGCGGTGGGCGACAAGTGTGACCTGCTGTTCGGCACCCATGGGCAGATGGTGCCGTCGTCGGCAATCCGCCTGGCCAGGCGCCTGGAGAAATACGATCCGCTGTGGTTCGAGGAGCCGGTGCCGCCAGGCCAGGAAGACGCCATGGCCCAGGTCGCGGCCAAGACCAGCATCCCGATTGCCACGGGTGAGCGCCTGACCACCAAGTACGAATTTTTCAAGCTGCTGCAAGCCGGCGGCGCGTCGATCCTGCAAATGAACGTGGCGCGCTGCGGGGGGCTGCTGGAGGCCAAGAAGATCGCGAGCATGGCCGAAGCCTACTACGCACAGATTGCGCCGCATCTGTACAACGGGCCGATTGGTGCAGCGGCGAGCTTCCAACTGGCGACCTGCACGCCGAATTTCCTGATCCAGGAAAGCATCATGACCTGGGGCGGCTTTCACGCCGACGTGCTGACCAAGCCACTGCAATGGGAGGACGGCTACATCATCCCGTCCAGCGAGCCCGGGCTGGGTGTGGAACTGAATATGGACGTGGTGCGCAAGCACTCGCCGTATACCGGTGAACGCCTGCATTTGCAGATGGCGCCAACCCCGGCTGACGTCAAAGACACTTCGCCCGCCAAGGGCTAAAAAACGACTTACGCGGTAACCGTGAATGACATATGACTACATCATCGCCGGTGCTGGCGCCGCAGGCTGCGTCCTGGCCAACCGGCTGTCCGCCTCAGGCAAATACTCCGTCTTGCTGCTGGAAGCCGGCGGCAAGGACAGTTCCTGGTGGTTCAAGATCCCGGTCGGTTTCGCCAAGATGTACTACAACCCGACCTTCAACTGGATGTACTACAGCCAGCCGCAAAAACAGCTGGCCGGGCGTGAAATCTACGCGCCTCGCGGCAAAGTGCAGGGTGGCTCGGGCTCGATCAACGCGATGATCTACGTGCGCGGGCAGGCCCACGATTTCAATGACTGGGCCGCCAACGGCAACGACGGCTGGGGCTTCAAGGACGTGCTGCCGTACTTTCGCAAGCTGGAAAACCATCCGTTGGGCGACACCGAGTACCACGGTGGCAGCGGCCCCATCAGCATCACGCCGATGAAGGGCCATACCCACCCGATCTGCGATGCGTTCCTCAAAGGCTGCGAGCAGCTCGGCTATGGCCTGAGTGATGACTTCAACGGGCCGGATTTCGAAGGCGCGGGCCTGTATGACGTCAATACACGCAATGGCGAGCGCTGTTCCAGCAGCTTTGCGCATCTGCATCCGGCACTCAGTCGTCCGAACCTGACCGTAGAGCTGCATGCACTGGTCGACCGTGTGCTGTTCGACGACCAGCAGCGCGCCACGGGCATCAGTGTGACCCAGCACGGCGTGGCCCGCACCTTCACGGCACGCAAGGAGGTCATCCTTTGTGCCGGCGCTGTGGACACGCCGAAAATCCTGCAACTGTCCGGCGTGGCTGACCAGCGATTGCTCGCCGAACACAATATTGCGCTGGTCAAGCACCTGCCGGCCGTGGGTGAAAACCTGCAGGACCACCTCTGCGTCAGCTACTACTACAAGGCCAATATCCCGACCCTGAACGACGAACTCAGCTCGCTGTTCGGCCAGTTGAAGCTGGGCCTCAAGTACCTGTTCACGCGCAAGGGCGCGCTGGCCATGAGCGTCAACCAGGCCGGTGGGTTCTTTCGCGGCAACGATCAACAGGCGGACCCGAACCTGCAGCTCTACTTCAACCCGCTGTCGTACCAGATCCCGAAAAACAACAAGGCCAGCCTCAAGCCCGAGCCGTACTCCGGTTTCCTGCTGTGCTTCAACCCGTGCCGGCCGACCAGCCGCGGCACCATCCGCATTGCTTCAAAAAACCCAAGGGACGCGGCGCTGATCGATCCCAACTACCTGAGCACCCAAAAGGACATCGACGAGGTGATCCAGGGCAGCCGGTTGATGCGCAAGATCATGCAGGCCCCTGCGCTCAAGGGCATCACGGTGGCCGAGGTTCTACCCGGCGCGGCAGTGCAGACCGATGAGCAAATGCTGCATTACTTCCGTGAAAACAGCGGTTCGATCTACCACTTGTGCGGCTCCTGCGCCATGGGCTCGGACCCGCAGGTATCGGTGGTGGACAAGCGCTTGAAGGTGCACGGATTGGACGGATTGCGCATTGTCGATGCGTCGATCTTCCCGAACGTGACTTCGGGCAACACCCATGCGGCGGTGTTGATGGTGGCGGAGAAGGGGGCGGATTTGATCCTGCAGGATGCATAGGCGCCCATGTGCAGGAATAACAGGCAGTGCTATATATTTCCCAATGGAATAAATAAAGACTTATATATTCCTTTTAATGTTTTTATCGGTGGCGCATTTTGAGGGCCTGCGCATTCGTGCGGATTGACCCAACAGCCAAAAGGAAAGCCGACATGACCATTAAAGCGATCAACGTGCGCAACCAGTTCAAGGGCGTGATCAAGGAAATACTGCTGGGGGAAGTGGTGTCCGAGATCGACGTGCAGACCGCGTCCGGCATCGTCACCTCGGTGATCACCACCCGCTCGGTGCGTGATCTGGAATTGAAGGTGGGCAGTGAGGTGATCGCTTTTGTGAAGTCGACGGAAGTGTCGATCGCCAAACTCTGAGAGGTGTTCCCACGCGCTGCGTGGGAACACCGACCAGGCGCCCTGGGTGTCAGCGATGACGCAGGGCGCGCTCCATACGGTGTAATCCTTCTTCGAGCATCGCCCGTGGGCAACCGAAGTTCAGACGTACGAATTGTTGGCTGTCGTCGCCGAATTCGATCCCCGCGCTCAAACCGACCTTGGCCTGCTCAAGGAAGAATTGCTGCGGATCGTCCAGGCCCAGGGCACTGCAATCCAGCCAGGCCAGGAAGGTGCCTTGCGGGGCGTGCATCACCACGCCGGGCAGGCGGGTTTGCACGGCCTCGAGCAGGTAGTCACGGTTGGCTTGCAGGTACTTGACCAGCGCTTGCAGCCAATCGCCGCATTGGCTATAGGCGGCGCGGGTGGCTTCCAGGCCCAGGGGGCTGACGCTGTCGACCATGCCGCAACGCGCGTTGTTGAAGCGTTCGCGAATCTCGGCGTTCTGCACCACGGCAAAACAGGTCTTCAGGCCAGCCACGTTGTAGGCTTTGCTCGCCGACATCAACGTGATGGTGCGCTGGGCGATTTCGGGGCTGAGGCTGGCGGTGGGGATGTGGCGACGGCCGTCGAAGCACAGTTCTGCGTGGATTTCATCGCTGATGATCAACGTGCCGTTTTCCAGGCAGGCATTGGCTACCGCCAGCAGTTCTTCGCGAGGGAAGACCTTGCCGATCGGGTTGTGCGGGTTGCTCAACAACAGCGCACCGGCGCCGGTCAGTGCCTGCCGCATGGCAGCCAACGGTGTGACGTATTCCTCTCCCGCCCATTCAAACGGCACTTCGATGCGTGGCAGGTTCCAGTGGCCGGGCGCCAGGCGAATCGGCCGGTAGTTCGGGGTCTGCAGCACCACCGGCTGGCCCGGTTGCACGAAGGCGTGCAGCGCCATGTTGAAACCGGGCTCGACGCCGGGCAGGAACAACAACTCCTCAGGCTGCACACGCCAGGCGTACTTGGCCCACAGGTCGGCCACAATGGCTTCGCGCACGTCCGGGCCGGCCACGCTGTAGCCCAGAACCTGCTGGTCCAAGCGCTGGTGCAAGGCTTGCAACACGGCGGGTGGCGCGGCGATATCCATGTCGGCGATCCACATCGGCAACACGTCTGCCGGGTAACGGTTCCACTTGGTGCTGCCGGTGCCGAAGCGTGGGTGGATCGTGTCGAAATCAAAGCTCATGGGCGGCTCGTATCAGGGGAGGCGGGCAAATAATGGCGCCGATTCTAGCGCCATTAATTTTATAGGCCAGTGCTGATTGCCACAGACAGTGGCTGGTGTGCTTATTGAGGCACCAGCGTTCTGTCACCGACAAGCTCTGTAATAAAAACGCCATTGCGCTGGGGATTAAAACAGGGAAGGGCTATTTTGGTGCATCTCAATAAATAGAGTAGCCATGGATGAAATACCAACCCTTCAGCCGTACGTTGATTGCCACTGCGCTGGTGTTGACGGTCGGCGGTGTGCAAGCCGCTTCCCAGGCGCCGGTGGCCGGTGAAAACGGCATGGTCGTGACCGCCCAGCATTTGGCCACGCATGTGGGCGTGGATGTGCTCAAGGCCGGCGGCAACGCGGTGGATGCGGCCGTTGCGGTCGGCTATGCGCTGGCGGTGGTGTACCCGGCGGCGGGTAACCTCGGCGGCGGCGGCTTCATGACCGTGCAACTGGCCGACGGGCGCAAGACCTTCCTCGACTTCCGCGAAAAAGCGCCCCTGGCGGCCACCGCCGACATGTACCTGGACAAAGACGGCAAGGTCATCGACGGCCTCAGTGCCAAGGGCCACCTGGCGGTCGGTGTGCCCGGCACTGTGTCCGGCATGGAGCTGGCCCTGAGCAAATACGGCACCCTCAAGCGTGCCCAGGTGATTGCCCCGGCGATCAAGCTGGCGGAAAACGGTTTTGAACTGGAGCAGGGCGATATCGACCTGTTGCACACGGCTACCGGCGAGTTTGAAAAAGACCAGGACCTGCGCGGGATCTTCCTGCACAACGGCCAGCCGATGCAGGTCGGCCAGAAACTGGTGCAGAAAGACTTGGCCAAGACCCTCAAGGAAATCTCCGCCAAGGGCAGCGACGGCTTCTATAAAGGCTGGGTCGCCAAGGCACTGGTGGATTCCAGCCAGGCCGGCAAAGGCATCATTACCCAGGCCGACCTGGACAAATACAAAACCCGTGAACTGGCGCCTATCGAGTGCGATTACCGTGGCTACCACGTGGTCTCGGCGCCGCCTCCAAGCTCGGGTGGCGTGGTGATCTGCCAGATCATGAACATCCTCGAAGGTTATCCGATGGCCGACCTTGGCTATCACTCGGCTCAGGGCCTGCACTATCAGATCGAGGCCATGCGCCACGCCTACGTGGACCGTAACAGCTACCTGGGCGACCCGGATTTCGTGAAGAACCCTATTGCCCACCTGTTGGACAAGGACTACGCCAGCAAGCTGCGCGCCGTCATCGAACCGCAGAAAGCCGGCGACTCCCAGGCGATCAAGCCGGGCGTCTCGCCCCATGAAGGCAACAACACCACCCACTATTCCATCGTCGACAAGTGGGGCAACGCGGTGTCGGTGACCTACACCCTCAACGACTGGTTTGGTGCCGGCGTGATGGCGAGCAAGACCGGCGTGATCCTCAACGACGAAATGGATGACTTCACCGTCAAGGTCGGCGTGCCGAACATGTACGGCCTGGTCCAGGGTGAAGCCAACGCCATCGCACCGGGCAAGGCGCCGCTGTCATCGATGAGCCCGACCATCGTGACCAAGGATGGCAAGGCGGTGATGGTGGTGGGTACGCCGGGTGGCAGCCGTATCATCACGGCCACCTTGCTGACCATCCTCAATGTCATCGACTACAAGATGAACATTCAGGAAGCGGTGGATGCGCCGCGTTTCCACCAGCAGTGGATGCCGGAAACCACTAACCTGGAACGGTTTGCCGTAAGCCCCGACACCCAGAAGATCCTCGAAAGCTGGGGCCATAAGTTTGCCGGCCCGCAGGATGCCAACCACCTGGCCGCGATTCTGGTCGGCGCGCCGTCCCTGGACGGCAAGCCGGTAGGCAACAACCGTTTCTACGGGGCGAATGATCCGCGCCGTAACACCGGCCTGTCGTTGGGCTACTGACTGTAGCGAGCGGCTTGCCACCGCGCCGGGTGGCGCAGGGCAAGCCGCTCACTGCAACAGCCGCTCTACCGCCGTAAACGCCGCGACCCGGCGCTCTTCCCAATGTCCGTCAATCACCACGAAGGGCTGTTGATGCGCTTGCATCCACGCCAGGCTGTCCTGGAAGAATGCCCGACGATCCTCCAACTGCGGTTGGCAGCGCTGACCGTCCGCGGTCCATTCCACATCCTCCGGCGACAGCAGCAGGTGCAAGTCGTACCGGCGGGCCAACAGTTCACTGTCGAGCCAGGCCGGGTAGTCGCCGAACAGGGTCTGGCTCCATAACGTATTGGTCAGCAAGTGGGTGTCGAGAATCAGCAAATCGGGCTGTTCGGCGCGGGCGGCGTCTTCCCAGGCCAGTTGGCCACGAGCGATGGCCGGAATGTCGGCCAGGGTCGTGTCGCGCTGGTGGCGGTCGATGAAATCGCGCACATATTCGCCCACCATCAGCCCGCCGAAATGGGCGTGCAGCTCGGCCGCCAACCAACTTTTGCCACTCGACTCGGGCCCGGCCAATACCACCACCTTCATGCGTGCAGCGCCGGGTCGGTGCGCCATTCACGCCAGCCTTGCACGGCGATCACGGTGAACAGTGCATACAGCGCGGCGGTCAGGTACAGGCCCTTATAGAGAAACAGCCCGACGAAGATCACGTCCACGGCGATCCACAAGGGCCAGCACTGCACGCGTTTTTGCGCCATCCACAGTTGTGCCACCAGGCTGAAACCGGTGAGGGCCGCGTCGAGCCAGGGTTGGGCGGCGTCGGTCCAATGGGCCATGGCGGCGCCAAGCAGCAGGCTGAATACCGCGCCGATGGCCAGGCTGGTCGTGATCGCAGGCCAGCCCAGGCTGGTCACCTGGCGGCCTTGCCTGACCTCGCCGGCGCGGGTCCATTGCCACCAGCCGTAGAGTTGCAGGGCGGCGTAGACCACCTGCAGCAGCATGTCGGAATAGAGCTTTACGTCGAAGAATACCCAAGTGTAGAGCAAGACCATCACCAGGCCGATGGGCCAGCACCAGGGGTTTTGTTTGACCGTCAGCCAGACAGCGATCACCCCCAGGGCGGCGGCGAACAATTCAAGCCCGGACATGGCGGTTCCTTGGGAGAGTCGAAGAGGGCGGTGATTGTAACTTCAAAATGTGGAGGGACCAATGTGGGAGGGCGCAAGCTCTCTCCCACCTGTGGAAACGCGCTAGACCTTGAATTGGCGCAGGAGCGCGTCAAGTTGTTCGCTCAAGGCGCGCAGCTGTTCACTGGCCACGCTGGACTGCTGCGCCGCCAACGCCGTGCTATGGGACAAACCGGCCGCTTCGGTGACGTTCTGGTTGATGTCTTCCACGACATGCGCCTGTTGCAGGGTGGCGCTGGCGATTGACGCGTTCAGCCCGTTGAGGTTGTGCAGCGCCTGGCCGATGGCCGTGAGGCTGGCGCCGGCCTGGCCCGCTTGTTCAATGGTCAGTTGCGAGGCCGTGTGACTGTCACTGATGACCTTGACCGCCGCTTCCGAATGACCTTGCAGGCGCTCGATCATCACCTGGATTTCAGCGGTGGACTTCTGCGTGCGTTGGGCCAGCAGGCGGACTTCATCGGCCACCACCGCAAAGCCGCGGCCTTGCTCGCCGGCGCGGGCGGCTTCAATCGCCGCGTTGAGCGCCAGCAGGTTGGTCTGGTCGGCGATGGAGCGGATCACCTCAAGCACGCTACCGATCTGCGTACTTTCGCTGGACAGCGTGCGGATCACTTCCACAGCCTGGCCGATGGTGCCGGAGAGCCGGTCGATCTGTTGCAGGCTGCCGTCGATGTTCACCTGGCCCTGTTGCGCTTGAGCCTGGGCGTCGCGCATTTCGCTGGCGGCGTGCTCGGCGTTTTTCGCCACGTCCTGCACGCCATAGGTGACTTCATTGATGGCCGTCGCCACCAGTTCCATCTGCTGCGACTGTTGCTGGCTGCGGTCATGGGCCTGGCTGGCATTGGTGCCAAGCTCCGTCGACGACTGGCCCAGCGCGTTGGCGCAGGCCTGCAACTGGCCGATCACCTGGCGCAGTTTTGTCGTGAAGGCATTGAAGTGCAGGGACAGTTGGGTGACTTCGTCGCGCCCGTGGGTGTCGAGGCTACGGGTCAGGTCGCTTTCGCCACTGGCGATATTGGCCATGGCGTTTACGGCCTGTTGCAACGGGTGCAGGATGCTGCGGGCAATCAGCAGCACCAGCAATGCCATCACCGCAGCGATTGCCAGACTGATGAACGAGGTTCTCCACACTTGCACCTTGAATTCGGCCTGGACGTCATCCACGTACACGCCGGAGCCGATGATCCAGCCCCACGGCTCGAACAGTTGGATATACGAGGTTTTCTCCACCGGGGCTTCGGCTCCCGGTTTTGGCCAGCGATAGCTGACGATACCCGCGCCCTTGGCCTTGGCCAGGCTGACGAACTCGTTGAATACCGCAAACCCGTCCGGGTCGCGAATCGCCGAGAGGTTCTGGCCATCCAACTTGGGGTTGGCCGGGTGCATGATCATCACGGGCGTGAGGTCGTTGATCCAGAAATAATCGTCGTGGTCATAACGCAACCCGCGCACCGCGCTCAGGGCTTGCTGCTGCGCCGCTTCCCGGGTCAGCACGCCGGTTTTCTCAAGATTCTGGTAATACGCCAGTACGCCACTGGCGGTCTGGACCACGTGTTGGGTCTGTTGGCGCTTGGCCTGGTAGAGATCCCCATGGATCTGCTTGAGCATCAACAAACTCAAGGTCAACAGCATCAGCACGGCGACTATCAGGATCAGCCAGAGACGTCGGCTGATCGACATGTTGCGCAAACTGTTCATCGTCCTGTCACTCCATGCTTTTTATAGTTGTGGTGCTGCTTCGACATTTCCGGCGTGTCTGATAGGCTTTCGGCCCGTAATCGGAAAACCTGAGTACTGCCTGATTTTTCACGGAATTTTTGCAGTCCGGCGTGGATTATCCAACGCCTGGCCTTCAGCGCACTCATCATCATTGAACCACTAGAAAAGACTGACGAGGCGTGCCTCGCGCATGACCTTTGGGGGAAATATGGATTTTTGGACCGCCATACAGGCATTGATTCTTGGCGTGGTGGAGGGGCTGACGGAGTTCCTGCCGATCTCCAGCACCGGTCACCAGATTATCGTAGCCGACTTGATCGGTTTCGGTGGCGAGCGTTTTGAAGCGTTCAACATCATCATTCAGTTGGGTGCGATCCTGGCGGTGGTGTGGGAATTCCGGCGCAAGATCCTCGACGTGGTGATCGGTTTGCCGACTCAGCGCAATGCCCAGCGCTTCACCGTCAACCTGATCATCGCCGTGCTGCCGGCCGTGGTGTTGGGCGTGATTTTCGCTGACCTGATCAAGCACTACCTGTTCAACCCGATCACCGTGGCCACTGCGCTGGTGATCGGCGGCGTGATCATGCTGTGGGCCGAGCGCCGCCAGCATGCCGTACACGCACACAGCGTGGATGACATCACCTGGAAGGAGGCGCTCAAGGTTGGCCTGGCCCAGTGCCTGGCGATGATTCCCGGCACTTCGCGTTCCGGGGCGACCATCATCGGCGGGTTGCTGTTCGGTCTGTCGCGCAAGACGGCCACCGAGTTCTCGTTCTTCCTGGCCATGCCCACCATGGTCGGTGCGGCGGTGTATTCGGGCTACAAGTACCGTCACTTGTTCCAGCCGGATGACCTGCCGGTATTCGCCATTGGTTTCGTCACCTCGTTCATCTTCGCGATGATCGCGGTCAAGGCGTTGCTCAAGTTCATCGCCAGCCACAGCTATGCGGCCTTTGCCTGGTACCGGATCGCGTTCGGCCTGGTGATCCTGGCGACCTGGCAGTTTGGCTGGATCGACTGGTCTGCGGTCAAACCATGAGCCTCCAGCACCCACGCTTGAAGGCGGCGATCTTTGCACTGCTGTGCGCCGCGCCGCTGACAGGGGCGGCGTTGCTGTGGTATCGCGGCGAGACGCTGATCCCGCTGGCCGCCTATGGCGTGGTCAGCGTGGTGGCGTTTTTCCTGTATTGGAGCGACAAGCGCAAGGCGCAAACCGATGCACGCCGTATCCCGGAAAACATCCTGCACGCTGTCGAGCTGGCAGGTGGTTGGCCGGGGGCGTTGATTGCCCAGCAGGTGTTTCGCCACAAGACACGCAAGGTGTCTTATCAGGTGCTGTTCTGGGTGATCGTGCTGTTGCACCAGGTGTTCTGGCTGGATCAGTTGTTCCTGGGCGGTACGTTGTTGTCAGTCCTCTAGCCGCAGCCCGACCTGCGTGCGCTTGGGCAGTTTGCTGACCACCAACTGGTGGGAGCGCTGCAACAAGCCACGCAGTTCATCGGCGCCCAGCGGGTAGGGCGTGTTCATGATGATCCACTGCGCACGGGCCAGGTACGGTGCAGGATGAATGCCCGGACGGTCCACATGGCCGAGGAACAGTTCCTTGTCGACCTTGAATGCCAGCGAGTCACCGCGCAGGTTTTGCACGGCGAACATCTTGTTGCCGGCAATCGAAAACACCCGCACGCCGCCCCATTTGTAGTCTTCCCGCGCGCCGGGCAGGCCCAGGCAGAAGGTGGCGACTTGTTCTTCGTTCATCTTCATAGCAGTCGATCTCCGCAACCTTTGAAGCCCTCTTCAAGAAAGTCGATCCAGGCACGAATGGCCGGCAGCACGCCTCGCCGATGCGGGTAAACCGCCTGCAACCAGCCCCCCGGCAACGACCATTCAGGTAGCAGTTGTACCAAGCGGCCGCTGGCCAACTCTTCTTCGCAATACATCATCGGCAGCACGGTAAAACCCAGGCCCATGATTGCGCTGGCCTTGCGGACGATGAAGTCGTCGATACCCAGTCGGGCCTCCATCACCAGTTCATGGGGATGCCCATGGGGGTCGAGAATGCGCTGATGCACCATGCGGTCCGCCTCCAGGGCGCCGAGCATCGGCAGTTGCTTGAGGTCTTCGAGGGTATTGATCTGCCTGTCATGTATAAAAGCAGGGCTGGCCACCAGTGCCGTCTGGGCCTGGCGCAGGCGCTTGGTGACCAGCAACGGGTCTTCATCCCCCTGTTCGCGCACGCGCAGGGCGACGTCGATACCTTCAGCTACCAGGTCCACACGGCGGTTGACCAGGGTCATTTCCAATTGAACCAGCGGGTGGGCGGCGAGAAACCCGGCGACCATGTCCGGCAGCATGTGCTGCGCCATGCCCACCGGGCAACTGACCCGCAGGCGTCCACGGGGCTCGCTGGACATGCTGGCCACGGCCTCATCGGCCATTTCCGCCTCCAGCAACATTGCCTGGCAATGGCGCAAGTAGCGTTCACCCACGGCGGTGAGGGTCAGTTGCCGGGTGGTGCGCTGCAGCAGGCGGGCGCCGAGGCGTTCTTCGAGTTCGGCAATGCGCCGCGACAGGCGTGATTTGGGAATGCCCAGCAGCCTGCCGGCCGCCGCGAAACCGCCGGACTCGACAACTTTCGCGAAATAGTAGAGGTCGTTGAGGTCTTGCATGGTCGTCCCATTGTCCTGTCAATGGGACGAACTATCCGCGCCTGATCCGTACAAATCTACTTCTGGATTTAAAATTGTGCGCCGCCCATCAGCACATATTTCACATGCACATACTCGTCGATCCCGTAATAGCTGCCTTCGCGGCCGTAGCCGGATTGCTTGATGCCGCCAAATGGAATCGACGCCGTGCCCACCGAACCCGAGTTGAGAATCACCATTCCGGCCTCCAATTGGCGCGACAGACGCAACGAGCGACCGAGTGCGCTGGTATAGGCATAGGCCACCAGGCCGAACTCGGTCTGGTTGGCGCGGGCGATGACTTCTTGCTCATCCTTGAACGAGTAGATGGCAAACACCGGCCCGAAAATTTCCTCGGTTGCCAGCGGTGAGTCATCCTGCAGGCCCGTCAGCACCGTCGGCTCATAGAACAGGCCACCCTTGGCGTGGGGCTTGCCGCCCATCAATATCCTGGCGCCGGCAGCCTTGGCGTCTTCCACCAGGCGCGCGACCTTGTCGAAGCCCAGTTGATTGACCAGCGGCCCGACCACAAAGTCTTCACGCAGGCCCTGGCCCACTTCGATTTGGGCCACGCTGTGCTGCAGGCGCTTGATGAAGTCCTCAAGGATGCTGTGCTGCACAAAGATCCGGTTCGGCGAGATGCACACCTGCCCGCAGTTGCGCAGTTTGGCGCTGACCAGGCCCTTGACGGCCTCATCCAGGTTGGCGTCCTGGAACACAATAAAGGGCGCGTTGCCGCCCAGTTCGAGGGTCATTTTCTTGACCGTTGCCGCGCATTGCGCAGCGAGCAATTTGCCGACACCGGTCGAACCGGTGAACGAGATTTTGCGGATGCGCGGATCGCCGGTGAGGAGCAGGCCGATTTCCCTGGGGTCACCGACCACCACTTCCAGCACGCCCTCATCGATGCCGGCTTTGCGCGCGTATTCCAGCAGCTTGAAGGCGGTGAGCGGGGTGTCTTCGGCAGGCTTGATCACCATGGTGCAGCCGGCGGAAAGGGCTGTCGCTACCTTGCGGGTGATCATCATGAAAGGGAAGTTCCACGGGGTGATGGCCGCGACCGGGCCGATGGCCTCTTTGGTCACCATCACATTGGCGTTGCGGTCGTGGGTGGGGATGGTGTCACCGTAGACGCGTTTGGCTTCTTCGGCGTACCACTCGATAAAGCCGAGGCCGTAATCGATTTCGCCGCGGGCTTCGCTGAGACATTTGCCGTTTTCACGGCACAGCAGTTCGGCGAAGGCTTCCTTGTCGGCTTTCACAGTGTCGTGCCAGCGGCGCAGGATGTCGCTGCGCTCCTGGGCGAGCTTGCCGGACCAGGCGGGGAAGGCGGCGCAGGCGCGGTCGATGGCGGCCTTGACTTCGGCCTGGGAGTTCTTGGTGACGCGGCCGATTTCTTCGCCGGTGGCGGGGTTGTAGACGATAAGCATGTGGGGAGTCTCCGAGGGCTGAACGTGCTGATTCAGGCTACGCAAAGCGTGCTGCCGGGCGAATATCCATTCCAATGTGCTGATTGCCTATTCCTATGAGCCCATGGTCATGAAGCCCCTGGCGCGGTAACGTGCGGTTTTATCCCGGAGCCGCCAAGCATGGGCCGTGCCGCAAGAATCATCGAACTGATGGGCAGCCTCGCGCCTGTCGAAGGCTATAATCTGAGCCCCATGGATGATGTGCGCTTCCTGCGTTCCAACCGCCCTTTGCACCGAGTGCCGGTGCTGTACGACCCGGGTATCGTGATGGTGTGCCAGGGCCGCAAGCGCGGTTACCTGGGCGACGCGGTGTACCTGTACGACGCGCAGCATTATCTGGTGGTGTCGGTGCCGGTGCCGTTCACCATGGAAACCGATGCCAGTGAGGAGGAGCCGATGCTGGCGGTGTACCTGCGCCTGGATTTCACCCTGGCGGCGGAGCTGATGCTGCTGCTGGACGCGTTTCCCGACTTGCCCGACGCCAGGCCCAGGGGCATGTATTCGTCGCCAATGGACGACAAGCTGAGTGAATCACTGTTGCGTTTCCTCGAAGCCATGCATGAGCCGATGGACGCGCAATTGCTGGGGCCGACGCTGGTGCGTGAGATCTATTACCGGATCCTGACGGGCGAGCAGGGCGGTTCGATGCGCGCGGCGCTCAATCGCCAAGGCCAGTTCGGCAAGGTGGCGCGGGCGATTCGCAAGATTCATGGGTGTTACCACCAGCACCTGGATGTAGAGGCACTGGCGCGGGAAGCGATGATGAGCGTGCCGAGCTTTCATGCGCACTTTCGTACGGTCACCGACACCTCGCCGATGCAGTACCTCAAATCCACGCGCCTGCATCAGGCGCGCCTGCTGATGCTGCGCAACGACATCACCGCTGCCACGGCGTGTATCAAGGTTGGCTATGAAAGCGCCTCGCAGTTCAGTCGTGAGTTCAAGCGCCTCTTCGGGCGCGCGCCGCAGGAGGAGATTCAGTGGATGAAGCGCACCTATGCGTTGCCGGCGCCTACGTCGGCGTCGATTTATGTGTCTTCGCACTGAACAGCGTCACCAGCAGCGCCGTGCCGACAAAGGCCGCGCCGGTCAGCGCCTGGCCCTGCCAGCCATAATGCTCCGAGGCCAGGGCACCGCAGGCTGAACCCAGGGCACCGCCGATAAAGTAGATGACCATGAACACGGTATTCAGCCGGCTGGTGGCGGCGGGATCAAGGGCCAGTACGCGGGTCTGGTTGGCCAGTTGGTTGATACGGTTGCCGAGGTCGAGGAAGGTCGCCGCGATCAGGATTGGCCACCACCAGCCTTGCGGGCCCAAGGCGTAGATCAGGATAAACGCCACCAACACCGTGGCGATGCCGACGCGCTCCAGCAGGCGAGCGTGGCGGCGGGTGTATTGGCCGATCGTCGAGGCGCAGAGGATGCCGACAATCGCCGATAACCCCAGCAGGCCGGCCTGAGCACTGGAAAACCCATAGGGCGGCAAGGCCAGCAATGCGGCCATCGAGCCCCAGAACACATTCAGCGCACCAAACACCAGCCCGCCCTTGATCGCCGACTGGCGCAGGGTCGAGTGCTGTCGGGCCAGCCCCCACAACGACTTGAGCAAGGCGCCATATGCCAGTTTGCTGGTGGAGACCGACACTGGCATGCGCGTCAATATTGCCATGAACAGCAGCACATCCAGCGCGGCCGCCAGGGCAAACATGCCGCGCCAGCCCAGCCAGCCGCTGACCACGCCACTGACGGTCCGCGCCAGCAAGCCGCCGGCAGACAGACCGCTGACCATCAAGCCCAGCACAGCGCCTTTCTGCGCGGGTTCGCTCAGGTCCGAGGCCGCCGGAATGATCACTTGTGCACTGATGCCCGACAGCCCCAGCAGTGTGCTCGCCACCAACAGCCAGGCGTAGGACGGCGCCGTGGCGGAGGCCAGCAGGCTGATGAAGTTGATGCACAGCACGGCGAGGATCAACGTGCGTCGGCTGATGCGATCACCCAGCGGTACGAACAGCAACAGGCCGCTGGCATAGCCCAGTTGGGTCAGCGTGGCTATCTGGCCGACATGCGCCGTGGACACGCCGAAGGTATCGGCAATCAGCGGCAGCATGGCCTGGTTGTAATAGATGGTGGCGACCGAAAACCCGCAGCAGATGGCGAGTAGCAGGGTCAAGCCTTTGGTGAGGACGGCGGGGTGTGAATGCATGGCGTGCCCAGTCGCTGTTGGAACTGCGGCGAGGATGCCGCCAAGCGAGGGTTAAATCCAGTGCCCAAGAGGATTGAGCAATAACCGCGTTGAATTGAAGCATGGCGATCCAATGACTGTCCTGCTGATGGGACAAACAATCGCATTTCAGCCGTCTAATCGTTGATTCGCTTCGCCTGTAGGATTAACCCCACTTGATCGCCCTGGGGCGATCCTCACTTGGAGAACCGCCATGAAACTTTTGCATATCGATTCCAGCATCCTCGGCGACAACTCGGCTTCCCGTCAGCTAAGCGCTGGTGTGGTCAAGGCCTGGCAAGCGGCCGAACCCGGTTTGGAAGTGACTTACCGCGACCTGGCCAGCGAAGGCATCAACCATTTTTCCAGCGCCACCCTCGGCGCACTGGGCACCGCGGCCGAACTGCGTGACGCGGCGCAAAAACACGAAGCTGACCTGAGTGCATCGTCGCTGGCTGAGTTTCTCGCCGCCGATGCCGTGGTGATCGGTGCGCCGATGTACAACTTCACCATCCCGACCCAGCTGAAAGCCTGGATCGACCGCATCGCCGTTGCCGGCCAGACCTTCCGCTACACCGAAGCCGGCCCTGAAGGCCTGTGCGGCAACAAGAAAGTCATCATCGTGTCCACGGCGGGTGGCCTGCATGCTGGCCAGGCGTCAGGCGCAGCCCATGAAGGCTACCTGAAATTGCTGTTTGGCTTCCTCGGCATCACCGATATCGAAATCGTGCGCGCCGAAGGCCTGGCCTATGGTGATGAAGTGCGCGCCAAGTCGATAGGCGACGCCAACGTAGTCATTAACGAACAATTGTTCGCTGCCGCGTAAGGCTTGTGTAAATTCCGCCCTTCCTCGGTTTCAATCTGAACCCGGGCGCCTAAACTCTGTACTCTGATCGCGTTAAACGATTGGGTACGGAGTTTTTTCGTTTTGCCGATGTCTTTAATTTGGCCCAGGTTATGCAAGCACGGGTTATCACCTGGATTCTTAATTCGACATGTCGGTTCTCATGCAGCAAAGGTGGACATCCCCATGATGCGTCTTTGTGCTGTTTTGGTTCTTTCCCTGCTCGGCGGCCTGGTTTCAGTGCACGCTGCGCCTGCACCGCACCCGCATTGGAGTGTGGGCTTTCATCGCATGACGTTTCTCGATCCGCTGGATTCGCAACCGATGAAAGCCATCGCGTTCTATCCCTCCACCGGCCCCTCCCTGGGCCTTGAACATGCCACTCGGCTGGGGCCGTATCACGTCGCCGCCACCGAAGACGCGAGGGTCGCCATCGGCCGTTTCCCGATGCTGATGCTGTCCCACGGCAATACCGGTACACCCTTGGCCCTGCATGACCTTGCCACATCCCTTGCACGCAAAGGTTTTGTGGTGGTGGCGGTGCTGCATCCCGGCGACAACTACAAGGATCACAGCCGCTTGGGCACGGTGAGCAATTTGTATGGCCGGCCAATCCAGATCTCCGCCGCGATCACGGCGACCTTGAATGAACCGATGCTGTCGCCGTTCGTCAACGTCGATCAGGTGGGCGTCATCGGTTATTCGGCGGGGGGCGAGACGGCCTTGATCCTCGCCGGCGCCAAGCCCGACTTCGATCGTCTGCGCCGCTATTGCCAGGAGCGTCCGGAGGACCGTGATGCCTGCACCACCAAGGGTGAGCTGGTGGTGGACCGTGACGATCTGCAACCGCAGGCCGATCCACGTATCCACGCATTAATGTTGATGGCACCGCTGAGTCTGATGTTTGGTCGCCATACGCTGGCGGATGTGCATGTGCCGGTGCTGCTGTATAGCGGGGATGGCGACAAGCTGGTGGCCGTGGACAAGAACGCTGCCGCCCTGGCCCGCAAACTACCGCAGCCACCGGATTTCAAGCTGTTGGCCGGGGCAGGGCACTTTGTGTTCATGGCACCTTGCGACAGCGATCAACTGATGGCAATGCCGGCCATCTGCACTGACGCGGATGGCGTCGACCGCGAAGGGATTCACCGTGATCTGATTTCCGAGGCCGGACGCTTTTTCACTCACACACTTGGCCAGTTCACCCGGGCGGGGTTGCAGACCGCCGATCAGTAGGCGCGGCGCTTGAGTTGCAAGGTCACGCCCAAGGCCGTGAGCGATAGCAGCGCGGCGCAGAAGAAGATCCAGCCGTAGCCGAGATTCAGCGCCACGGCGCCCATCAGCGGGCCGGCAATCGCCAGGGCCAGGTCAAAAAACACCGCATACGCACTCAAACCCGCGCCCCGGCTGCTGTTGGGCACCTGCTTGATGGCCTCCACGCCCAGCGCCGGATACACCAGCGACAAACCGAAACCGGTCAGTCCTGCGCCAATCAAGGCGATGCTGGTGGATGGCGCCAGCCAGAGTAATGTCAGCCCTGACGTCTCGATGGTCATGCAGACAATGGCCGCGCGGAAGCCTCCCAATCGGCTGATGGCGGAGATAAACACCAGGCGCGACAGGATAAAGCACACGCCAAATACCGTAAGGCAATAAGCTGCGCCGGTCCAACCGCGATTGAGGTAGTACAGGGTGATAAAGGTGGTGAGTGTGCCGTAGCCGATCGACGCGAGGCACAGGCTCGCCCCAAACGGAGCGATGCGACCGAACACCGCCCAGAAGGGCAGCCGTTCGCCACGCACCACGGGTACTGAAGGTTTATTGCGAATCAGCACAAGCCCCAGGGCCGCGAGTGCCGACAAGGCGATGCCCAGGCTGGTATAGCCATAATCGGCCACCATCACCACACCCAATGGCGCTCCAATGGCAATCGCGCCGTAGGAAGCGATGCCGTTCCAGGAAATCGAGCGCGCCGTGTGCTCGGCGCCTACTGCCCCCATGCACCAACTGATGGTGCCCACGCCGATCAGGCCTTGGGCCACGCCAAGCAACAGTCGCCCGGCGATCAGAATGCCCAGGCTCAGTGCGGGCATGCTCTGTAGCAAGGTCGCGAAAAGCGTCAACACGCCACTGGCGAAAATGCCGGCCAAGCCCAGCACAATCGCGCGCTTGGTGCCGACGTTGTCGGACATGCGCCCGGCCATCGGGCGACTGAGCAGGGTGGCCAGGTACTGCGAGCCGATGGTGATGCCGGCGACTACCGCACTGAAACCCAGTTGTTCATGCACATAGCCTGGAATCACCGCAATCGGCAGGCCGATGCAGATGAACGCGATAAAGGTGTAGAAGACAATAGAGACGATCTGCAGGGTGATCGACAGAGAGGAGGGGGCGGCGTCGGACATGGGCACTCGTTCGCGGGCGGGCGGTGAATGCATCATGGCAAGGGCCTGGAGGGAAAGGAAGCAGGCTAACCATCAATGATGGTATTCCATCAGATGTAAAAAGCCCCATCACATTGAATGGGGCTTGATCTTGCCGCTTGCAGCTAACAGCTGATCGCTGCTCTTAAAACACCACGCCCTGGCTGCGCAGGTAGTCGTCGTAGGTACCGCTGAAGTCTGTAACGCCGTTGGGGCTCAGCTCGATGATGCGGGTGGCCAGGGACGATACGAACTCACGGTCGTGGCTGACGAAGATCAGCGTGCCCGGGTAGTTCTCCAGCGCCAGGTTCAGCGCTTCGATGGATTCCATGTCCAAGTGGTTGGTCGGTTCGTCCATGATCAATACGTTCGGCTTTTGCAGGATCAGCTTGCCGAAGAGCATGCGACCTTGCTCACCACCGGAAATCACCTTCACCGACTTCTGGATCTCGTCGTTGGAGAACAGCATACGGCCCAAGGTGCCACGGATCATTTGCTCGCCTTGGGTCCATTGGCCCATCCAGTCGAACAGCGTGACGTCGTCTTCGAAATCATGGGCGTGGTCCTGGGCGTAGTAGCCCAGTTCCGCAGCGTCGGTCCACTTGATGCTGCCGGCATCCGGCGTCAGTTCGTTGACCAGGGTGCGCAGCAGGGTGGTCTTGCCGAT
This sequence comes from Pseudomonas sp. BCA17, assembly GCF_004519405.1. GTDB lineage: Bacteria > Pseudomonadota > Gammaproteobacteria > Pseudomonadales > Pseudomonadaceae > Aquipseudomonas. The sequence continues at coordinate 21,005 of NZ_SGWI01000001.1, forward strand.
ACCGTTCGGACCGATGATCGCCACGCGCTCGCCCGCTTCGACCTGGAAGCTGAAGTCCTTGAACAGCGGCTTGCCGTCGAAGCCTTTGGCCATACGTTCGACGATGACTGCCTGACGGTGCAGCTTTTTATTCTGCTCGAAGCGGATGAACGGGCTCACGCGGCTCGAAGGCTTGACCTCGGCCAGTTGGATCTTGTCGATCGCCTTGGCGCGGGAAGTGGCCTGCTTGGCTTTCGAGGCGTTGGCCGAGAAGCGGCTGACGAAGGATTGCAGTTCGGAGATCTGCGCCTTCTTCTTGGCGTTGTCTGCCAGCAGTTGCTCACGGGATTGGGTGGCGACGGTCATGTATTCGTCGTAGTTGCCCGGGAACAGGCGCAGCTCGCCGTAGTCCAGGTCAGCCATGTGGGTGCACACGCTGTTCAGGAAGTGACGGTCGTGAGAGATGATGATCATCAGGCTGGAGCGTTGGGTCAGGATGTTTTCCAGCCAACGGATGGTATTGATGTCCAGGTGGTTGGTCGGTTCGTCGAGCAACAGCACTTCCGGATCGGAGAACAGCGCCTGGGCCAGCAATACGCGCAGTTTCCAGCCGGGGGACACTTCACTCATCGGGCCGAAGTGTTGTTCCAGGGGGATGCCCAGGCCCAGCAGCAGCTCACCGGCACGGGATTCGGCGGTGTAGCCGTCCATTTCGGCAAACTCGGTTTCCAGCTCGGCCACGGCCATGCCGTCTTCTTCGGTCATTTCCGGCAGCGAGTAGATGCGGTCGCGCTCGGCCTTGACCTTCCACAGTTCCTCGTGGCCCATGATTACGGTGTCGAGTACCGTGAATTCTTCGTAGGCGAACTGGTCCTGACGCAGTTTACCCAGGCGCACGTTCGGCTCCAGCATGACCTGGCCACCGGACGGGTCCAGGTCGCCGCCGAGGATTTTCATGAAGGTCGACTTGCCGCAACCGTTGGCACCGATCAAGCCATAACGGTTACCGGCGCCGAATTTGACCGAGACGTTCTCGAAGAGCGGCTTGGCGCCGAACTGCATGGTGATGTTAGCTGTGGAGATCAATTACTTTACCTATCAATAGCTTAGGATGCGCTTATTTGAGCTGGGACCAATTTGGGACCAATCTGGAGCTTTTCCATTTCGCTCCAGTCCGAGCTTGAGTTGATCCAACGCGCATAAGTCGAGAGCAGCATCTGCACACTATGGCCGAGCTGCTGGGAGATGAAGGCGGGGTTCATGCCAGACATAATGCGTATTGTCGCATAGGTATGACGACAGTTGTATGGCGGTCGACGACGGATGTTCAAAGCTTTCAACGACACCGGAATTCAGGATGGTCGATAACTCGAAATGGCGTTGCGCTTACACCCCAATCAATGCGCGCGTAGAGAAGCATGCAAAGCTGATTGAACAAGTCTCCGCGCTCGCGCCAACTCACACTCAGGGCGAAATCGCCCAGTTACTCAAGGTCAGCCGTCGAGCGTTATGCAGCATGGCTCAGGAGTTCGGGATCAAGTTCAAGAAGGCGATGCGCGGTGGCAATCGAGACGCCGAGCGTAGAAAGCAGATGGGGGCTATCGCTGACCTTGACCCTCGACTCATTAACCTTTTCGAATGTTCCGGCGATCAGGTTCTTGATGGCGCTCGTGACACGATTGCCAATATTCGAATCGGTGTCGGTCACAACGTGAGGCAGGTAGAACTCGCGCACGACCTCGAAAAGCGAAGACATTCTCCCGGCATTGAGCACGCGCGGTCGGTGCCTAGAGATCAAGCTTGCCGTCACGGAGTTTTCGATCACGCTCCGCCATTTCGGCGTCGTCGGCTGGGAATATGGTTGCCATGCCTTCATTGGCGGCCCTTGTCTGAATATCTTCGACAAAGCCGTGCAGTTTCTCGTGATAGTCCTGGAAGGCGGCAGCGTAGTCGGCGCCGTGCCGTTCCAAGGCTTGCGCAAGCCGCCCCGCACCGATGATCGCCATCGAGCCGCCCATGCCGGCGACCGGCGATACGCAGTAGCCCGCGTCCCCCACGAGAACGACCCGCCCCTTCGACCAGGACGGCATCCGGATCTGGTTGATCCTGTCGAAGTAAAAATCGTCGTCGGCATCCACATGTTTCAGGGCAGTCGGCACCTTCCAGCCCAGCCCATCGAAATGGTCATGGATCATCGCGCGCTGATGCGCGCGGTCGCGATAGTCATATTCGATTTCACCTGCGGTGCGAAAAGCGAGGCAGATGTCTGTCCGGTCGTCGTAGCCGTTCAGCATCGCCGTCCGGCCTGGCGCGCTGAACACCTCGGATACGTTGGGCGGTAATATTCCCGTCACCGGTACGACCTTCAGGTAGACATAGCCTCCCATGAAGTAACTGAAGTTCTCCTCGGCGCCAAACACCAACTTCCTGGTGTTGGAGCGATTGCCGTCGCACCCGAACACCAAAGCAAAAGTGCGCCGCATGCCGTCGCTCAGAGTGACCGTGACGCCGTCTGGCCCGTCCTCGAGTTGTTTGATCGACCGGCCGAATAACACCTCGGCCGATCCATTGATTCCGCAGAAGAGGATATCCAGCAGGTCATCGCGATGTATCTCAAATCGAGTGCGCGAGGGTTCTTCCGCGCCCGTCGCGGCGTCGATGCCGCCGAGCGTACGATCGTCGGCGTCCTTGAACCTGAATGCGCGAGGGGGAAGTGCCTTCGCCCGGACCGCACCGAACAAGCCCATGCGCTCAAGAATGCAGATGGTTTCGCCTTCGATGTCGACCGGCGTCCCACCTCTGCGAAGTCCGCTTGCAAGCTCGACAATCGTAACCTGGTAGCCCAGACGGTTGAGCCAGAAGGCAGTCGCCAGGCCCGCAAAGCTGGCGCCACTGACGAGCACGGGAGAGGCGGACGGCAGGAGCGGACTCTGGACGGGAGCAGAGTGGTTGGTCATAGGAGGATCCACGGAGAGATGAGCACCGAGCATTATACTCAGTCTATAAAGGCCAGGGCTGATGGACGATGTTGATGGACGATAGAGAGAACCACCGGACCCGAAAGCGCTTTCCCAACTCGTCAGAGCATTTCGTTCAGCTTGGAAAGCAGGAGGGGGATCAGATCTGAGTTTGGCGTCAGTGTACCTCTGTGAACTGACCGGCGTAGCAGACGCGACTGGATTAAATCCCATCGGACCAGGTTGGATCGGTGGTCAATTTTCAGTAGGCGCGCACTCTTTGATGAGTCCGCTCTCAATGGCCTCAAGGGTATTGCGCTCAACCAATAACTTGAACCTGCGCTTCATTGCTATCGCCTCACTGCTGCAGCTCTTGAGGTTAGAAAGCTGAACTGCCGCGCTGTATGCCTGGTAGCACGCATCAGCATTGATTACGCTCTGTTTGCACTGGCTGACGACCTGGAATGTCAGGTCGGGATCCGCCCTGTAGCTCTGTATTTGAGGGTTGGACCTCAGCCCGGTCAGAACGGAAGGTAGTAGTAAGTAGTCAGCCAGCGCCACGAGAAGAGCGGCACCGATGGCCAGCATGTTAAAGCGCATTTCCACTCTCTCTTCGATAAGCAGACGCATCATAACGGATCGTCCAATGCGTCGTTATGAGCGCGTGGCGGCAGGGGGCTTCAGGCATGCGTCAACAGCGACATCGAGGCGCGAAACCCGGTCGCTGAGCAGAAAATTGGGGATATGTGTCGGAATTTGGCGCGCATTGTCGCATAGGTCAGGCAACACTTGTCTGGCACTCGAAAGAGGGTTTTGCCAGGGTTTCCGGCATTGCCAGCCATAGCAGCGCCAACGCCACGGCTGCAACAAACGCCAGGGTCAGGAAAGCGGCATTGTAACCGGCCTGCTGCACCACAAAGCCGGCGAGGCTGCTGCTTAACGCCGCGCCCAGGCCGAAGACCGTGGACAGTGCGCCCAGGCTGACGTTGAAGCGCCCGGTGCCTTGGGTCAGGTCCTTGACGATTACCGGGAACAGCGCGCCGAAAATGCCTGCGTCAATGCCATCGAGCATTTGTACCGCCACCAGCCAATAGGGATCGTCGGACAGCGTATACAGCACACCGCGCAGCGGCAGGATCAGGAACCCAGCCAGCAGTAAAGGCTTGCGGCCCCACACGTCGGCTTTTATGCCTACCAGCCAGGCCATTGGCACCATGACTAGCTGTGCAGCGACGATACAGGCGGAGGTCAGGGGCGTGGCCATTTGCAGGTTGATCTGAGCCAGTTTCTGGCTGACGAGCGGCAGCATGGCGGCATTGGCCAAGTGAAACAGTGCACAGCAAATGGCGAACAGCAACAGCGGACGGTTGGCCAGCAGTACTTTCCAGCCGGACGGCACTTCGTGGTCTTGAGCGTGGGCCGGGTCGAAGCCCCGGGCAACCTCGTGATCGATCGCCGTCGGTGACACACAGCTGACCGCTACCAGGCTGGCTATCGCCATGAAAGCCATCAGGTAGAACACCACAACGGGTCCGAACAGGTAGGCCAGGCCGCCCGCCAGCATCGCAGCCACGGCATTGCCGGCGTGGTTGAACGTTTCGTTGCGCCCGGTCCGACGGGTAAAGGCACGTGGCCCGGTAATCCCCAGGGAAATCGCCGAAATCGCCGGGGCGAATACGGAGGCGGCGACCGCGCTGGCCGCCTGGGTCAGCGCCACCCAACCGAATGAGCTGACAAAGGGCAATATCAGGCAGCTTATGGTCACGAGGATGGCGGCAATCGCGATCACCGCGCGTTTGCTATGGGTGCGATCAACCAGGGCGCCCGCCGGGCCTTGGGTAATCAGGGCGGCGATACCTGCCAGGGTCATGACTACGCCGATACTGGCCGGGTCCCACTTATGTACCGCTAACAGGTAGATCGCCAGATAGGGCCCGAGGCCATCTCGCACGTCTGCCAGGAAGAAGTTCAGGCTGTCCAGGGATAGGGTCGTACGCAGGTCGGTGTGATGAGCCACGATGAATTCTTCAGCAGCAGCACTCAGGCGTTGAGCACTCATTGGCCTAATGACCTGTAGGCATAGAGATTAGTTTCAGCCTGCCCGAGGGTTTTATCTGGCAGGAAACTGGCTTACTTTCTGAACCCCGCCGCACTGACTTTCTGGAGACGCAATGGACATGCCTACGCCTGAACAGGCAGTTACGAGCAATCGGCACGCCTGGGATGAATCCGCCAGGCTGCACAAGGACACCGCCACCTGGAAGGCGATGTTGGCAGCGGTCGCGCATCCCGACTTTTCCTGCCTTGACCCCACCATAATCCGCTTGCTGCAAGAGGTCGGCATTGCCGGCAAGGACGTGGTGCAGCTTTGCTGTAACAACGGCCGCGAGTGCCTGTCATTATTTGGCTTGGGGGCTCGTTCCGTGGTGGGTGTCGATCAATCCCGTGCGTTTATCCAGCAAGCCCGAGAATTGGCCGATGTTTCGCCCCATTGTCCGCAGTTTATCGAGAGCGATATCCACCATCTGCCTGAGCCGCTCATGGGGCAGTTTGATGTAGCGCTGGTGACCATTGGGGTATTGGGCTGGATGCCGGATGTGGCACTGTTCATGCGCCAGGTGGCCAGTACGCTCAAGCCTGGCGGAGTCCTGGTGATGTACGAAACCCATCCGTTCCTTGAAATATTCGATCCCAGGGCCGCCAACCCAATGCTGCCGGCCAGCTCGTATTTCCAGCGCGATCCCTTTGTGTTGCAGGAATCCATCGTCTACGAGGGGCAAGACTCGATTGAAGGGCCGACGTCGTATTGGTACGTGCACACGCTGGGGGGCGTGATCAGCGGAGCGATTGCGGCGCAGTTGCAGATCGGCCATTTGCAGGAGTACCCGCACTCCAATCGTGAAGAACTGTATGACCAGTACGAACACCAGTGCGCGCAATTGCCACTGTGTTTCACCCTGACTGCGACCAAGCTTCCCGCTTGAGCAGGGTTTTCCGACGAAAAAAAGCCCGCGAGAGGCGGGCTAAGGGATTCACTGGAGTAGGTAAGCGTCAACGTAGCGCTCGGGAAGTGAAGGCTGTGTGAAAAGGGTGTCGAGCGTTCGGATGTGCGCCTTTTCAACCGCGTCGTACAAACGTACGCATGGTTTGCCCCGGGCCGGTACTGAACACCGTCGGCCTGGGCATGCCCTCGTCAGCAGCGATAAATACGAAATGATCCCCCTCGAGCCGGTAGCTGGCAGGTAGCTGCTTTCCTGCGTCATCGCCGATGGCGTCCACCCAGGTAATGCTTTTGGGGTGGGTGTTGGTGTCCAGGGAAAACCGCCCGGCCAGCAAAATAACACCCTCGACCGTGGTCACTTGGAAGCGGTCCCCTTCAATCGTAGTCATGGCACCGGGCGCGCTGTGGGAGTCGACGGGGTTGAGTACGCCGCTGTCTTCAAGGGCGGTCTGCTCCCAGGTGCCTTGGAGGGCGTTATAGTCATGGTCGGAAGGGGATGACATGCAAATTCCTTTTTCTTGGCGCTGAATGAGGGTTTTGTACCGGGTAAAAACGGTAATTCGGACGGTATGCAGGAATTTTTCTTTAGAAGACAGGGATTTGACAGCTTTTTCATGTTGTATTGACTACGATTCTAGCTACGTCTGTCCTACATGAATGCTGTAGCCAATATTTGCCTGCATAAGACAGAAATAAACTCCTGCTAAGTAGGACCTTTCATCAGACTAAGTGGTCACAGTGCCATCGGTTCGTTATCGCAGGGCGTTGTCCCTGATTTCGAAGTCACAGGACTTTGATGGGTGATGGCCTTTTAGTATTAATTTTAAGGTGTTCTTATTTTGAATCGAACTTCCCCGCTTCCGCCCGCCGTCGCTTCCGATGAAATTGATCTATTTGAACTGTTCCAGGGTATTTGGCGGCAAAAAAAGCTGATCGTGGGTTGTACGCTTCTGGTAGGAGTGCTGGGTGCGGGCTATGCCTTCCTGGCGCCTAAGACGTATGAGGTCAGCAGTGTGCTGCGGCCTGCGGCAATCAACGAGCTGGATGCGTTGAACCGTTCCGAGGTCTACAAACTCCCACCCGCAGACGCTCTTATAAAAGTCGGGGCCCAGTTGGACTCGTACGAAGCTCGCCTAGGCTTTTTCAAGGAACACGAGGAGTTGTTCAAGGCTTTCAAGAAACCGGGGCAAAGCCTGGAGCAGAGCTTCGAGGATTTCAACCGCAATTCCGTCAATCTGATCCTGCCGGACCCGAAGAAATCAGACTCGTTGAGTAGCTATATCCGCCTGGAATTGCAGTACCCCGCAGACGTTGATGGCGTTGCCATTCTCAACGGCTTTGTCGATTACGCCATCGCAGCCGAACGTGCGCAAGTCGGTGCCGACCTCAAGGTGATTGTCAATAACCGGTTGACCGAGCTCAAGGGCAAGATCGACGCGGCCCGTGCCAACTACGATACCGAAAAGGAATCCAAGATCGCCAAGCTGCTTGAGTCTGATCGACTCAAGCGTGCGCAGTTGCAGGATGAGCTGGGCGCCCTGCGTTTGCAGATGAAGATGGAGCGCACCAATCGCTTGGCCGAACTGGCCGAAGCCATTTCCATTGCCAAGTCCATGGGCATCAAGACACCGACCACGCCATCCTCCATGGCCGATTCCACCCGCGGCGGTTCGAATCAGGTGATGCGTACTGAGGTCAACAATCAGAAGATCCCACTGTACTTCATGGGGACTGAAGCCCTGGAAGCAGAGCGCGCCGCGTTGCAGCAGCGGACCAGTGACGATTTCACCAACCCTCGCATTGCGGAAATCGGCAAGGAACTTCAGTTGCTTGAGTCCAACCGGGAAGTTGAGATTCTGAAAAAACGTGGGAATGAAGACATTTTCCTGAAGGATGTCGAGCCGCTTCGAGCTGAAGTTGCCCGGTTGCGCGGTCTCAACATCGATATGAGCAACCTCAAGCTGGTCACGGTTGACCGTCGCGCCCAGGAGCCATTGGCGCCGGTCAAGCCGAAGAAAGCCTTGGTCATTGCGTTGAGCCTGGTGGGTGGTGTGTTGCTGGGGTTAATGATTGCGCTGATACGCCATCTCATGCTGTCCCGTCAAAACGCTATCGCCTACTCGGCATTGGAAGACAGCAGTTTTTCCCGCCGCGAACGCAAAGACGATCAACCCTTGACGTAAAGACCCACGCCAGTGGGCGGGCGAAGGAGCCCGCCCACAAATCCCCCAGCACATTCAGTGGACAGCTTTTCACAATTCTTAGTTAACCTTTGGTTACAAACTGTGGCTAAATAACGGCCAATGGTCATGCGTCGCCGGATTTTTCCGTGCGCGCGTGTCACCTGTACATGAATTGTGATTTCAGGTGCTGCTTATCCATCCTCGGCTGATGTGGGCCAGCAGGAGCAGCCTGTTCTCTCCCTGACTTGTGACGAATCCCTTGAAACTCATCATTGTTATTCTCTACGTTGCCTCTATTGCGTATGTCCACCTGCGTGGGCGGGTACGGCACAAGCTGGGCCGTCAGCTTAGCGACCATTCGACGTTCCTGGCGCCGGTCAACTGCTTTCTTTACCTGTTCTCCAAGCAGCCAAGCCGTCCTTATCTGTCACCCAGCGACTTTCCGGACCTGAGTCCGCTGCAGGAGCATTGGGAGGAGATCCGCAAGGAAGGTCAGGACCTGATGCAGGCAGGGGCGATCAAACGTTCGGATCAGTATAACGACGTGGGTTTCAACTCGTTCTTCAAGTCGGGCTGGAAGCGCTTCTACCTCAAGTGGTACGGCGACAGCCATCCATCGGCGATGAAGCTGTGCCCGCGTACCACGGAACTGGTGCAGAGTATCGGTTCGATCAAGGCCGCCATGTTCGCCGAGCTGCCGCCGGGGTCCAAGCTGGTGCGTCACCGTGACCCGTACGCGGGTTCCTACCGCTATCACCTGGGCCTGGATACACCGAATGATCCGGGTTGCTACATCAATGTGGACGGCGAAAGCTATTACTGGCGCGACGGCGAGCCGGTGATGTTTGACGAGACCTACATTCACTACGCGGAAAACGCTACGCAGCACAACCGCATCATTCTGTTCTGTGATATCGAGCGCCCGATGAAGTATCGCTGGGCGGCAGCGTTCAATCGCTGGTTCAGTCGCAACGTGATGGCTGCTGCGGGTTCGCCCAATGATGATGGCGACAAGACTGGTGGCTTGAACCGCGCCTTTACCCGCCTGTACAAGATCCGCCTGCGGGGCAAGGAACTCAAGAAGCGCAACCGCGCACGCTACTACCTGGAAAAGTGGGCGATCTTCGCCGGGCTGGCGTTAATCTTCATCCTCATTTGAAGCATGGCTGCGGCGCGCCTCACTGCGGTGGTTGCGCGCCCAGCTTGTCCCACATCTTCTTGCTGATCCGCTGGCGGTTGGCATAACCGGCCCACGGGTCGCTCTTCAAGCCTTGTAACCGTTCCTGCAGGTTCGCGACCGTCCACTGCTGGGCACCTCGCAATTCTTTCAACTCATCCCGACTGACCGGCACCGACACCGGCAGGCCCGGTCGTGCGCGTACCGAATAGGCTGCAACGGTGCTGGCGCCACGGGCGTTACGCAGGTAATCGACAAAGATCTTGCCGACCCGGTTTTTTGGGCCGCTGGTGGCCGTGAAACGCTCGGGCAGTGACTGGGTCATGAACTGTGCGATGGCCTTCGCGAACGCTTTTACGGTGTCCCAGCCATCCCTGCGCGCCAGCGGCACGATCAGGTGCAAGCCCTTGCCACCGCTGGTCTTGACGAATGCCTCGAGCCCCAGCTCATCGAGTACCGACAGCGTCAATTGCGCCGCTTCCAGCATGCTTTTCCAAGGCAGCGCCGGGTCTGGGTCGAGGTCGAGTACAAATTGGTCCGGTGTTTCGATCTTGTCTGTGGTGGCACCCCAGGTATGCAGTTCGATCGTACCCATTTGTACGGCACCGATCAGCGCCTCGACATTGGCGATTTCCATCAGGCGCGCGTGGCCGGGGTCCAGGGCCGGTTCAAGCTGCTTGATATGAGGAATGGGCAGGCGCTCTGAGTGTTTCTGGAAGAACTGTTCGCCCTCAACGCCTTCAGGCGCTCTGAGCAGCGATACCGGCCGGTGCCGCAGGAACGGCAATATCCAATCGCTGATCTGCGTGTAGAACTGCGCCAATTGCTGCTTTTGCGTGCCGCTCTGCGCGTCTATGACACGCTCCGCATGGGTGATGTTCACCTGGCTACCCTCGGGTTGGGGCTTGTTGGATGGGGTGCGGTTGGCTTGCTCGTGAATGATCTGCGTAACGGGTTTGTCGGTGCGCAGTGCAATGAACGCGGCCTGACGCACCAGGCCCTCGCGTGTCCACTCGGCAAATTGCACCTCGCCCACCAGGCTGGGCTTCACCCAATGCACGTCCTGCGCCTGGCTGCCTTTGAGTGGCTGCAGCAGGGGTGAGGTGTCTTGCTCCAGGTCTTTGAGTGTTGCGTAAAGGTTTTTCAGCGCAGCCTGATCGAAACCTGTGCCCACGCGACCGGCGTACACCAGCCCGGCCTCGTCGTTGACCGCCAGCAGCAACGCGCCAAACCCGCTGCGCGAGCCTTTGGGTCGTGTGTAGCCGACAATCACGAACTCCTGGCGCAGGCGGCATTTGAGCTTGATCCAATCGGTGCTGCGCTCAGAGACATAGGGACTCCCCGCGCGTTTGCCGATCAGCCCCTCCAGCTTTAAGGTACAGGCACTTTCGACGATGTCGCGCTCAGGGGCGGTGAAGGTCTCCGAGAATCGCAGCAGTGTGCTCCTGCTGCCGGACAGCGCCGCTTTAAGGGCTGCCCGACGGTCCTCGACCGGGGCCTGGCGTTGGTCGACACCGTTCAGGAAGGGCGCATCGAACAGGTAATAGACGATATCCAGGCTGCGGCCGATGTCGAAGGCATTCTGCAGCGCCTGGAAGTCCGGCAAACCGTCGCCATCCAGGCTGACCATCTCACCGTCGAGCCAGCTGTCCTTGAGTTTGAGCGCCTGCAAGGCTTTGACCTGCCGTGGCAGACGATCCGACCAGTCATGGCCGTCACGCGTGAACAGGCGAACCTCACCTTCGTGAACGCGGGCGAGCATACGGTAGCCGTCGAATTTGATTTCGTAATGCCATTGGCCAGGCGGAGCGCGGTCCATCAGGGTAGCCAGTTGCGGGGCGAGTTGCATGGGGAAGGGGACATGCGCCTTGGAAGGCTTGGCCTTGGCGCTGGCTTTACCCACTGAAGCGTTGCTGATAACACTGTTTGGTTCGGCCTGGACGATATCGTAGTCGGTGGCCGGGCGTGCCTGCTGATCCTTTTCCTTGATCAGCAACCATTGTTCCTTGTCACCGCTGCCCTTGAGGCGGGTGCGTACCAAGGTCCAGTCGCCGGAGAGTTTTTCACCGACCAGCGTGAATTTCAGCTTGCCGGCGCGATAGGCTTTGTGCGGATCCTCATGGGGCTGCCAGACGCCACGGTCCCACACGATCACATCGCCGGCACCGTATTGACCGGCCGGGATACTGCCTTCGAAGGTGCCGTAGCTCAGCGGATGATCTTCGACATGCACCGCCAGGCGCTTCTGGCTCGGGTCCAGGCTCGGACCCTTGGGCACGGCCCAGCTTTTGAGCACACCGTCCAACTCCAGGCGGAAGTCATAGTGCAGGTTGCGTGCGTCATGTTTCTGGATGACAAACGACAAGGCGGTCGCTTTTCGCGCGCTGGTCTGCGCCGCGCCGGAGGGCTCTGCAGTGATTTCGAAGTCGCGTTTACGGTTGTATTCGCTCAGGGGCTTGGGCATGGCAAGAGGCTCCTTTGGCAGGCTCAGGAGGCTTTACGCGGTTTCTTGGCTGGGGCTTTCTTCGCCGGTTTGCCGGCCAGACTGCGTTTGAGCAATTCCGTAAGGTCAATAACGTCGGCGGTTTTGCGTTCCTCACTGTCTTGTTGGGTTTCCACGTCTTCGATCTTGCCGGCCTTGGCCTTCTTCTCGACCAGCGCCATGATCTTGTCCTGGAAACTGTCGCGATAATCGTCCGGTTGCCAATCGGCGCTCATGTCCTCCACCAGCCGCTTGGCCATGTCCAGCTCACCTTTGGCCAGGCTTGGCTCGGTGACGTCGCTGCCCAATTCCAATTCGTCGAGGCTGCGCACTTCGGCGGGCCAACGCAGCATGACCAGCACCAGGGCAGACTCCAATGGCATCAGCGCCGCCAGATGCTGCTTGGTGTGCAGCACGACGTTGGCCAGGGCGACCTTGCCGGTTTTCTTCAGGGTTTCACGCAGCAGCGCATAGACTTTGCCGCCGCGTTTGTCCGGGGCCAGGAAGTAGGGCGTGTCAATGTTCGGCAGTGGAATCTGCTCGCTGGCGACAAAGGCGATGATCTCGATGGTTTGGGTCGACTTGGGGTGGGCCGAGCGGATTTCGTCCTCGCTTAGCACCACGTAGCGACCTTTTTCAAAGGCCACGCCCTTGACGATGTTTTCTTTGGTGACTTCCTTGCCGGTGGTCTTATTGATGCGTTTGTAGCCCACCGGGTCCATGCTGCGCTTGTCCAGCCAATCAAAATCCACGCCCTGTGACGACGTTGCCGAGACCAGTGAAACAGGGATGTGGACCAAGCCGAAGCTGATGGCGCCTTTCCAGATTGCCCGTGGCATATGTGCGATTCCTTCTGAGGTGCTGGTTTTCTGCTGACTGGACGGCTCGGGGAAAAGTTTCGATGGATGGACGTGCGGACAGATCGTGTTACATCTGACCGGAAAGTATTTAGTTACGAATGCCGAACCCCAGGCGTAGCGTGTTATCGAAAGCAGGTGTTATCCGCTCCAGAGAGGCATCGTCATGAACCGTTGCATACTTCGTTTTACCGCGCTGGCGTTGGGCCTGGCGCTGGTGCCCTTAACCCAGGCGCAAAATCTGCCCGGCCACTTTGATACCAACAACAGCCCAATTCATCGGGCCAACCCCAACAGCATGCAGGGCACCGTGCCCAATGCGCCGGCTACTCGCGGTATTCAGCCGGCCCCCAGCGGCCCCGCGCCGACCCTGGAAAACGGCGGTATCGGCAATCGCTACCCTCAGCGTGACAGCGCCCCCAGCCGGCCCGCGACCGAAACCAAAGCCCCCACCTATGATGCCAACGGCAACCGCCGGTAAGGATGATGTCTTATGTTTCTACGCAAAACCCTGCTAGCCGCTATTTGTGCAACCACGCTACTTCCACTGACGGCCGCCTATGCGGCGCAGGCTCAACAGTTTCCCAGCGAGCAGGGCAGCATCAGCGCCACGCCGATCGCCAAGGGCCTGGACCATCCCTGGGCTGTGGCATTCCTGCCGGATAAACAAGGTTTCCTGGTGACCGAACGCCCCGGCCACCTGCGGTTTGTCAGCCCCGACGGCAAACTGTCGGCACCGCTGACCGGCGTGCCTCAGGTGTGGGCCAAAGGGCAGGGCGGCCTGCTCGACGTTGTGCTGTCACCGGATTTCAAGCAGGACCGCCTGGTGTATCTGTCCTACGCCGAAGGCGGTGGTGAGGGTGGCAAGGCCGGGACCGCCGTTGGGCGTGGTCGCCTGGCCGATGACTTGAGCGGCTTGAAGGACTTCAAGGTCATCCTGCGCCAGGAGCCCAAGTTATCGACCGGCAACCACTTTGGCTCGCGCCTGGCTTTCGACCGTGATGGCTACCTGTTTGTGACCTTGGGAGAAAACAACGACCGCCCGACGGCCCAGGACCTGGACAAACTGCAAGGCAAGGTCGTGCGCATCTTTGCGGACGGTCGTGTGCCGGAGGACAACCCCTTCGTCGGCCAGCAGGGCGTACGGCCTGAAATCTGGTCCTACGGTCAGCGTAACCCGCAGGGGCTGGCCATGAACCCGTGGAGCGGCACGATCTGGGAAAACGAACATGGACCGCGCGGGGGAGATGAAATCAACATCATCGAGCGTGGCAAGAACTACGGTTGGCCACTGGCGACCCACGGCATCAACTATTCACTGACGCCGATCCCGGAAGCCAAGGGCAAGACAGTGGAGGGCACCGTGCCCCCGCATCATGTCTGGGAAAAATCACCGGGCATCAGTGGCATGGCTTTTTACGATGCTGATCGTTTCAAACCGTGGCAACACAACGTGTTCATCGGTGCCTTGGCCAGCCAGGAGCTGATCCGCCTGCAGTTCGATGGCGACAAGGTGATCCATGAAGAACGCTTGCTGGGCGGCTTGAAAGCACGCATCCGCGATGTGCGGCAAGGGCCGGACGGCTACCTGTATGTGCTGACGGATGAGGATGACGGTGTGTTGTATCGGGTTGGCCTGAACACGGACTGAATGTGTTGCCGAGCAATGCCAGTCAGTCAGGACTTGATGCTGTCACTGTGGCGAGGGAGCTTGCTCCCGTTGGGCCGTGTAGCGGCCCCAGCTTTTGGTTCGAAAAGACTGGGCCTGCTACGCAGTCCAACGGGAGCAAGCTCCCTCGCCACAGGTTATCCGTCGTCCGCTCTAAATGTTTAGAGCTCTAAGTCGGACAGCCCTGGATGCTCATCCGGACGTCGGCCCAGCGGCCAGTGGAACTTGCGCTCGCTCTCCTTGATCGGCAGGTCATTGATGCAGGCGAAACGGTTGGCCATCAGGCCGTTTTCGTCGAACTCCCAGTTCTCATTGCCGTAGGAGCGGAACCAGTTGCCGGAGTCGTCGTGCCATTCATAGGCATAGCGCACCGCAATCCGGTTGTCGGTAAACGCCCATAATTCCTTGATCAGCCGATAGTCCAGTTCCTTGGCCCATTTACGGGTGAGGAAGTCCTTGGCTTGCTCGCGGTTATGCGCAAACTCGGCGCGGTTACGCCATTTCGTATCGAGGGTATAAGCCAGGGAAACCCGCTGTGGGTCGCGGGAGTTCCAGCCGTCTTCGGCCAGGCGGACTTTTTCGATTGCTGATTCGCGGGTAAATGGCGGTAAAGGCGGGCGTGTTTCCGGTGTAGGTGACATGGGGCAGCTCCTTGACACAATAAGCGGTAGTGATAGTTGCCAGGTTTACGCGTTCTCAAGTCCCAATAACGTTCGCGCCATGCATTGCGCATTATCAGCGGCTGTTGAATCGCCCATGACCAGGGCAACGGTAATCGCACCATCGATCAGGATCAGCAGCTGCGCGGCCTGCTGTCGCGGGTCGGGGGTGCCATGTGCTTCACACAGTTCAAGTGCGTACTCGAACAGTTTCTGTTTGTGGGCTTTGGCCAACAGACGCACCGGGTCCTGCGCGTCGCCGGTTTCGCCGCTGGTGTTGATGAAGGCGCAGCCACGAAAGTCTGCAGACGCAAACCAGGTTTTCAGCGCACTGAACAGCGCCAGCAGGCGCTCACCGCTGCCTTCGCGGCGTTCCACCTCGGCACGCAGCCAGTGCAGCCAACGCTCATCGCGACGTTGCAGGGCGGCGATCACCAACTCGTCCTTGTTGGCGAAGTAGCGATAGATGCTTTTTCTCGAAACACCGGCGGTTTTCACCAGGAACTCCATGCCCGTGGCAGCGATGCCGTGGCGATAGATCAACTTCTCGGTGACGTCGAGGATAATATCGCGGGTTTCATTCTGGGTCATATCGTTCATGCGGCCAACAGTAGAACGATCGTTCTTCTTGGTCAATCAACTTTTTCCATGCCTGACAACGAGACCTGAGCCCACCCATGGTGTAAGCTCGGGGCCTCTTCGGATTCGACCCATTGCGAGCCTTATGCCGTCGTTCTTCAAACGCTCCCTATTGCCCAAACTGCGCGGTTTTCCACTCACCCCCGAGGCCATTGACGTGCTGTGCGGCGCCCAGGAGTTCCGGCGCTGCCTGCTGGAAAAAATCTCCCAGGCCACTCAGCGTATCTACATCGTTGCGCTGTACTTGCAGCATGACGAAGCGGGGCAGGAGATCTACGACGCGCTGCACGCCGCCAAAGCGGCACGGCCGGAGTTGGACATTGTGGTGGTGGTCGATTTTCTACGTGCACAACGTGGCCTGATCGGCGCCGGCAAGCAGCCGGGCAACAGTGCCTGGTATCAGGCCATGACCCAGGGCAACGCCAGCGAAGTGCCGGTGTATGGCGTGCCGGTGCAGACCCGCGAGCTGTTCGGCGTGCTGCATCTCAAGGGCTTTGTGATCGACGACAGCGTGTTGTACAGCGGTGCGAGCCTGAACAACGTGTACCTGCATAAGTTCGACAAGTACCGCTATGACCGTTACCACTTGATCCACAGCAAACCGCTGGCCGATTCGATGCAGCACTTGGTGGAGCATGGCCTCGTCGCCTCCAAGGCTGTGCATCGCCTCGACCTGCCCAACCCGCCCACCGCCCGCAGTCTGCGCAACGACATCGGCGACCTGCGCAGCCGCCTGAAACATGCGGCCTATGACACGACGGCCGGGCAACTGCCCAACAATCATCTGGCAATCAGCCCATTACTGGGCGTGGGCAAGAACAACCCGCTGAACCGGGTGGTGCTCGAATTGATCGCCGGCGCCCAGCATCAACTGACCATTTGCACCCCCTATTTCAACCTGCCACTCCCTGTGACCCGGGAAATCAACCGTGCCCTGGCGCGGGGCGTGAAGATCGACATCATTGTCGGCGACAAAACCGCCAATGACTTCTACATCCCACCCAGCGAGCCGTTCAAGGTGATCGCGGCACTGCCTTACCTGTACGAAATCAGCCTGCGCCGTTTCGCCAAGCGTCATCAGCCGGCAATCGACAGTGGCCAGTTGAACCTGCACCTGTGGCGCGACGGTGAGAACACCTACCATCTCAAGGGCATGTGGGTCGACCAGCGCTACACCTTGCTGACGGGAAATAATCTCAACCCGCGTGCGTTCCGCCTCGACCTGGAAAACGGCTTGTTGATCGATGACCCGCAGGGGCAATGGCTGGAGGCGCGGCGTACGGAGTTGGCGCACATTTTCCAGCACACCACGCGTATTGCAGGCTATCAACAGTTGCAGACCCTGACGGATTATCCGCAGGCCGTGGGCAAGTTTTTGCGGCGGGTCAGTCGAGTGCGAATCGAGCGGTTGTTGTACCGGATTCTGTAAGCGACGAGCGTAGCAAGATAATTCCGGGTTTCTGCCTTCAGCTCTTTGGGAGTTGGCTTACGAAGCATCCAGGTTCCGACTTGTAGATTTCCTCTCGACAGTTCTTACGGACGAGAACTCTCACCATCCTTATTGGTAGAGAGGAAATAGAAATGTCGTTTATTCAGGTAATCCCCCACAGCCGGTTCTCCCGCCCGCCGATCCCACCCCACCCTGCGTCAAGCCTGATGGGGCCAAGCCCTTTACCGCGGGGCAGGCGTAGCGCCGAGGCTGCGGTAACCGAAACTCCACGTCGATTCCCCTCCGAAGAAAACGCTCCCAAAGGCGATGCAACGCTGCAGACCAAAGTGGGACGCTGGCTGAGCTCAGGTATTACCCCTGAGCCGCTCATCCCGCGAAATGCGTCTATCGGGCCATTTATCAGCCAGTATCAACAGGCGCTCAGTGAGCCGCGACTGCAGGACTGGTTCCGTGCCAAGGGCCTGAAGATCTCTACGGTGCGCGTGTTCAGTGACAGCGTTGTGGGCGTGGTCAGCCGCGATGGAAAAGACGCCGTTGTACGGTTTACCACCACCGATGGTTCAGGTTGGTGGGCGGTCGGCAGCACGCTCGCAAAGCTGCAGAAAATACTGTCGCCGAGTGACTTGGGGATTCCCGCCAACATGCCTTCTGAGCCGATCCCGCGGGATATCATTCTGGATTTTTACGGGGTGCAACCTGCGAAGAACGAGCAGGCGGCTCCAGCGCTGGGTGCACACCTCAAGCGCGATGGCTGGCCACCCATTACCGTTGAGAAGCGCCAGCAATGGCGGGACGCTTTTACCCGCGCAGTGGCGGCGAACAGCAATGCAACTGCCCGCGCCGGCTTGGCGGAGCAGCTTCGCCAGCGTATGCGCGGCCTGAAGGCGGGCGATGATCTGCGGTTGGATCAGCAGCCCTTTGGTGCGCCCCTTGGCTCCTCCCTGGAGCGCGACAGCCAATTACCACGCCAAGCCTTTGTCGAACTGCTTACCTCGCAAGCGTTTCGTGATTTTCTTGAGAAGATCGGCCTGGACAGCGTCGGTGACCGTTTCAGAATCAGCCAGGGCGTCCTTCAACAGCGCGATGCCAAGGGCACATGGCGGACGCTGCAAGCCCACTTCGACGACGAAGTCGGCAAGAATCAGGCCGCTGGCGTGCAGGAAATGAAAAGCCGCTTACACGCGCTGGTCGAGCAAAGCCAGAAAACCGGCAACGCGCTGTACTCCACCGCCACCTGGGATGTGCGCCAAGCGTTGGATTATTTTGGGGCGGGCTCACCGACGACGCCAGAGCAAGGCCGCGATGTACTGGCTTGGCTCGACACACGCTGGCCAGAACCGCCCCTGGTCGCTGATTATGCAAGCTTGACCCCCGGCGTCTGGGCGCCGGGTGCACTGACCGGCGCTGACTGTGACGTACTCAAGAGGAGCGCCGCGAGCGTAGCCGCGTTGTTCGACAGCTTTCTGGCCGGCCCCGACCCTTGGCAGACGTTGTCTGCAGACCCTGATCGGCGGCTGAGTGCGTTTTTCGATTCCCCCATTGCCGTGGCCAAAGCAGACGCCTTGGCCAAGGAACTCAAGCTTTTCGATGTGGCCGATGGCCGACCGTTGCCCAGGGCGCAGCGTCACGCATTATTGGCCACGGCGCTCAAGCTCACCGTTCAGGGCAGCCTGCCGGGCACGCCCGGAACCGTGGCCGGCTACGCCATTTATCAGCCCGGCAATCTGGGGCGCACGCAAAAACAGGTGCGTGCCGACGTTGAGCGACATCTGCAGGAAAAAGGCGCAACTGTCGAAAGTGCGCCGTTTCTGGCGCATATGTTCTTGGCACACGCTGCGCCGGAAATGCTGATCAAGCTCGATCCGCAAGTGCCGGCACAGATGCCGGAGGTTCTCAAGCAGAACCCGGATGACGTACGAATAGGTTCTCCGGCATGGCTTGCTCTGCGGTTGGGTTGTGGCGTCGCCGAAGCGCTGGCTGGGCAAGGCAGCTCGCGGGCGCTGAACGGCACGCAGATCATGGCCCTGGCACGCCTGCAACCGCAAAACCCGGAGCAGGAGGCACTGTTCAAAGGCGTGGGCACCGTGCCCTTGCTGGAGTGGGCCGTCATGGCGGGCGTGTTTCCCGCGCCTCAGGAGGGGAAGTACACCCCGCACCACTACCAGGCGGCGGCGCAGGCGTTCAGCCAACAGCAAAACACTGCGCGCGATGCCTTCACGACGCTTACGGCCGAGCCTCCCTCGATGACGCGCTTGCTTGTCGAGCAACTGGCTCTGCTGTTTCCCGAGATGACTGACGATGAAATTCGCGGGTTCAACTTGCGTCGTGTGGCCGACCCCCGGCAGCACGGTCAGCCCCAAAAGGTATTGTTGACTGAGTTTCTGCTGGCAGAGCAGGACTCGCCGGGTGCGCTGGTTGCCTTGAATACGTGGCTGAACGATTACCGCACAGGCAAAGCGAAGTACCGGTTCGAGCACCCGAAAATTTCCCAGGCCGAGTTTGATGAGCGCATCAAAAAACTGCCGAAAATCGCGCCGCTGGTAGCCCCTGCCATCGAGCATTACGTGGCGGATTGCCGCGCGGCGCAGAGCACGGTACTCAAATTGATGTTCGCGCAGTTGCCGCTGGAAGATCGCAAGGCCTTGGAGGTAGGGCAGGTCGAATTCTTCAGTTTGCGCGAGGAGACCGGCGAAGCCATTGAGGACGACAATGGGCCCGACTCCAACGTATCCAGGCATAAGGGCACCCATGGCACCTTGATCCGCTATGAGACGGGCGCAGTCGAGCCACGGTTCGGTTATTTCGAGGTCTTCCCGGATTCCATGCGCATCATCAAGCTTACCGATCTGAGCTACACGTTGGCGCTGGGCGGGCAAGTCAAGATGGGCCAGAAACCCTACGGCCCCTTTGCCAACGTGCTGCGGGATTTCCGACACGCAGCGCCAGCCAGCTTTGACTTCGAGGCGTACAAGCATGGCAGTGAGCCAAAAGCAGGTGCGCAGTCGTCGGTCATCATCGAAAAGGCCGCGCCTGACCTGGCTGCCGAACGGTTGGCCGGGAACCCGAAACATGCACAGTTGCCGGTGCCCGATACGTTCAACAGCGAGAAAATCGACCGTATCGTCGAGGGCGTATTAGCTAACAGCTTCACCATGCCGCGCGAACCTCTGGTCCGCTATGCCAGTCAGCCCACCGACTATCAGCGCAGGCGGGCATTTCCATTTGGCACCGACGACGTTTTCAGCCCGGGCAACCTGCGGATGGTCGTGGGCCTGCTGCCATTTGTCGGTGCATTCGTCGATCTGGGTGAGGGCAATATTGCACAAGGGCTACGCGGGATGTTGATCGACTTCGCCTCGTTTGCGGTAACCGGCGGGTTGTCGGGTGCGAAGCGCTTTTACAAGGGAATGAAAGTGGTCCTGCCATTTAACGGCAGGGCGTTTTCCCTGCAGGGACTCGACGGGGCATCGCCGTTTCTGCGCAGCGTATTCAACCCGTTGGAAGGTGCCGTCGGGGTGTTGAAAACGGGCCAGAAGGTGGCCGCTTTGGGGAAAGAGTTTATGAAGGGGGAACTGCGTGCCCTGGGCGCGGGTATCTACCTGCCTGCCACGGCCTTTGAAAAGTGCCGCTGGGGCGCCGGGGTGTATACCAGCGTCTATGCGGCTAGCGGCCAGCCGGTCGGCAGCCGAGCCGGCACTTGTGCCGGGCATTCGTTGTACGCCGTGCAGAAAAACAACCTGTGGTACGCAATCAACCCACGCACCTTCAAAGCTGAAGGGGCACCTCTGCAGGGCTTCGAGCCAACGGCCACCTGACGGCACAGACGCCTTCGCCGCGACAATGGCGAAGGCGTCCGTCAACGTCAGTTCAAGCCCAACTTGCCACGCAGGGTGGACAGGTCTTCCGCCAGGGTGTTGACCGGGCCCACCAGCGCCTTGCGGTCGTTTTCCTTGACCTTGTCGTAGGTCTCAAAACCGCCATCCTTGGTTTTGTACTTGGCCAGGATCTTGTCCACGGTGGCGAAGTTCTTGTCGACCTTGGTCAGGAACGCCTTGTCCTGCTTCTCAATCTGGCCACGGAACAGGTCGACGATTTTCTTCGCGCCGTCGACGTTGCCCTGGAAGTCATAAAGGTCGGTGTGGCTGTAGCGGTCTTCCTCACCGGAGATCTTGGTGGCCGCGACTTCTTCGAGCAGCGCAGCGGCGCCGCCAACGACTTTCTCGGGCGGGAAGGTCAGGCCCTCGACGCGGGTCTGCAGGTCCTTGACGTCGCTGTTCAGCTTGTCGGCCAGGGCACCCAGGCCTTCGGTGCTGTTCTTGGAGAACAGGGCGTATTCGATACGGTGGAAGCCGGTGAAGTCTTCAGCTTCAACGCCTTTTTCGTGGTCGTCGACACGGGAGTCGATAGACGCGTCGAGGTCGCTGAACAACTCGGCGATCGGCTCGATGGACTCGTAGTGCACACGGGTCGGCGCATAGAGCTTCTTGGCGGTGGCCAGGTCGCCTTTCTTCACTGCATCGGTAAACGCTTGAGTCTGGGTGACCAGCTCACCGATTTCTTCGGTGACGTAGATCTTGTATTCCGACACCGGGCCTACCAGGTCCAGCGGCGCAGTAGCGGCGAAGGCCGCCAGCGGCGAAAGGGACATTAACAACGACAACGCGATAGACGACTTCTTCATGGGACGTATCCGCTCTGGGTTTGTTTTAGGTATTGGCAGTGGTTTGAGGGTGCGAGGCTTCGAGCAGCGTGCGCCCAAGGAAATCCTTGGATCCCGTGACGCCGGGCAAGGTGAAGAAGTACCCGCCGCCGACCGGCTTGAGGTATTCCTCCAGAGGCTCGCCGTTGAGCCGGGTTTGTACGCTGATGAAGCCTTTTTCCAGGTCAGCCTGGTAGCAGATGAACAACAGCCCCATGTCCAGCTGACCGTTTTTATTGACGCCGTTGGAGTAGTTGAATGGCCGACGCAGAATCAGGTTGGCCTGGGTCTGTGCCGTACGCGGGTTGGCCAGGCGGATGTGGGCATCGAGCTTGGTCACCTTGCCTTCCGGGTCCTTGCTGTAGTCCGGAACCTGGCTTTCGTGCTGGCCATCCATGGGCGCGCCCGTGGGTTTGACGCGACCGATGATGCTCTCTTGCTCTTGCAGCGGGGTACGGTCCCAGCGCTCCACGAAGTTGCGGATGATCCGCACCGCCTGGTAGCTGCCGTTGGCGGCCCAGGCGGGTTCATCGCTGGTCGGCTGCACCCAGACGATCTGGTCCATGGCCTTGTCATCGTTGGAATTCGGGTTGGCCGAACCATCCCGGAAGCCGAGGAAGTTGCGTGCGCTCTGCGCCGGTTCGCCTGGTTTGGCGGGGGCCTGGGGCGGAACGCTGCCTTCCTGTTTCCAGCGCACCAGCAGCAGGTCCGGCAGGTTTTTCACGATGTCACGCAGCGCGTGGATATTGGTGTCCGTGGTGTTGGAAGAAAACTGCAGGCTCAAGTCGCCGTGGCACTGCGCCGGTTCCAATGCATCGTTGGGGAAACCAACCATGCGAATCAGGCGCTTGGGCTTGACCGCAGCCAGGCCGAAGCGCTCGTCGAACAGCGACTCACCCACCGAGACAGTGATGGTCAGGTTGTCCGGTGTCACCACCGGGCCGAGAATACCGGAGTCGGTCGGCGGCAGTTTCGGGTCGACTTGCGGCACGGTGCCGCCGGTCATCAGGAACTGGATGCGCTCGTTCAGGGTGCGGAACAGGCGTTCCAGGTCTTCACGGTCGCTGGCCAATACGTCAAACGCCACGACCATGCCGCAGGCCGGACGCGGAGTGACGATGCCGGTCTGGTGTTTGCCGAAGAAATCGTGGCGGTCCTGGGTCTTGTCACTGCGCGGTGCGGTGGTGACTTGCTCGGCTGCAGCGGCCATGGCCGGGCAGGCCAGGCTGCTGCCGGCAATGGCCGCGCCGGTGGCCGCCATGCCCAGCAGGACGCGGCGACGTTGGAGGTTGGTATGTTCTGAATCACTCATGTATGCGGTCGTCTTCACTGCAGGCCGGAAAGGCCGAGGGCGGGGTCGATTCCATCGAGTGCAACGGCCAGAGCCTTGGCCTTGTCGGCGATCTGCTTGCGCTGATCGGCCGTAACACTGTCGTAGCGGCTGAATTGGCCGTCGACTTTGAAACCATTGAGTTCGGCATCGAACGCATCAAGCGCTTTGTCGACCTTGGGCAACAGGTCGGCGGCGGATTGGGTCAACAGGGGGCGCATCAGGTCGACTACCTTGCGGGCGACCTCAAGGTTGGCGGCAAAACCGTTCAAGTCGACATGGCTGTAGCGTTCTTCTTCACCACTGGCCGCACGCACATCCGCCAGGCTGTTGAGGTTGCGTACCACGATGCTGACCAGTTGCTCCGGTGGCAGCGACTGCGTCAGCAATTGTTGCTTGAGCTGGGTGACATCGGTGACCAGGCGTTGTGCAACCGGAGCCAGGCCGTTCAGGTCGTGCTGCTGGAACAGGCCGTATTCCAGGCGGTGGAAGCCGCTGAACGCGGCATCTTGCTCACGCTTTTCAAAGTAGTCGGCGCGCGCGTTGATCGCGTTGTCCAATTCGGCCAGGCGCTGGGACGCCGGCGCCAACCGTTGGTAGGCTTCGCGGGCCGGCACATACAGCGTCTGCGCGCGGGCCAGGTCACCGGCTTCAATGGCCTGCTGCAAGGCGTTCACGGCCTTGATCAGCGTGCTGCCCTGGCTGCTCAGGTACACGCGGAACTCCGACAGTGGCCCGATAAACGCCACCATCGATGGCTTGGCCTTGGCCAGGGCATCGGACTCGGCGGTCGGCGTCACATGCAAGGTGCCGCGTGGGTTACTCAGCAAGCCGCAGGTGATGGCGTAGTCACCGGGCAACAGGTTGGCGTTGATCACCTGGCTCAAGCCGGGTGCGATGTTCTCGCGCTCTTCGACCACCAGTACACCGTCGAGGATTTCCCATTCCACCGCTCGATCGGAGCGGTTGATGATACGAAAGCTGGCGCGCCCGGCAGGCACAGTCAGTGTGTTGGGTTCGCAGGCGTGGCTGTGGATGGTCACGGCGATTTCATTGTGGTTGGTCTGGCGCTTGGCGGCGGCCAACTGTGAGGCGTAGTAGAACAGGCCACCGGCGGCGATCATCACGACCACCGAGCCGGCGACGGCCCAGCGCAGGGCGCGGGACGGCGGGGCCGGTTGAGGGGTTGGGTTGGACAAGAGGCGGTCCTTACTGACTGGAAGCGGAAGAAGGTTTGGCAACGGGCTTGGCGGGCGCCGAGGGCAGGAAGAACATCACCAGGGCCACCACCAGATAAATCAGATAAGCGCCCAGGGTGCTGACGGTCGGCGCTTCCTGGTAACCGAACATACCGGCCAGTACCGAGCCCAGCGGGCTGTCCATGGGCAGCGCGGCGCTGAAGTCGAACAGCACGGTTTGCAGGTGGTTCCACACGCCGGCTTCATGCAGGGCCTGCACCGAGTTGGCGAGGATGCCGGCGGCTACCACCAGAATGAACAGACCGGTCCAGCGGAAGAACGCGCCGAGGTTCAAGCGCATGCTGCCGGAATAGATGAGGAAACCGACCACAATCGCCAGGATCAGGCCGAGCAGGGCGCCGAGCGGCGCGCCGGGACCTTCGCTCTGCTGGAACACGGCCAGCAGGAAAAACACCGTCTCCAGGCCTTCACGGGCCACGGCGAAAAACACCATGGCGATCAGCGCGAACACCTGGTGCCTGGAGCCGGCCAGGGCGTGGTCGAGGGATTCATGCAGGCTGTGCTTGATGGAACGCGCGACCTTGCGCATCCAGAACACCATGGAACTGAGGATGCCCACGGCGATCAATCCTACGACGCCTTCGAAGAGTTCCTGTTGTTTCTGCGGAAATTCAGCGCTGACCAACTCCAGGCCACCGCCTATCAGCAGGGCGAGCGCGGCGGCGAGAAACACGCCGATCCACACGGCGGGCATCCATTGGCCACGGCCGGTCTGCTGCAGGTAACTGGCGATAATGCCAACGATCAACGCAGCTTCAATGCCTTCGCGCAGCATGATTAAAAAGGGAACAAGCATTCGGCACCGCATCATGACTGGATAGGGTGGTAATTTGTAACATAATGATACTCATTGCTAAACAAGAAATATTGACTTTTGCTGAACCGAGGCTGAACGGTGGTGGCGAAGCGCAACCGCCTTTATGATGCTCGCCTTGTATCGACACAGCTGAATAGCCCATTCCCATGGCGGAAAAAGACACCATCTCCATCCATCTTGTGCGTGAGGCTCTACTGCAGAGCTGCGCGCCCGGCATGGCGCCTGCCGACGTGCTGGGTAAGGTCGGTATTGACCCCGCATGGTTGCAGCAATCCGATGCCCGCGTGCCGGCGGTGGCTTACGCGCGGTTGTGGCGTTTGTTGGCGCGGCGCATGGACGATGAGTTTTTTGGCATGGACCCACGCAAGCTCAAGTCCGGCAGCTTGGCGTTTCTCTGCCACGCCGCCATGGCGCAACCGACCCTGGCGGCGGCCCTGGAAACCGCGCTGGGGTTCCTGTCACTGATGCTGGAGCGGCTGCCCGCGCAACTGGTGCGCCGGCAAAGCCTGGCGGAGATCGTGTTGCATGAGCCCGAGGCTGCACCCAATCGGGCATTCACCTATTTTACGTATTGGATGATTGTCCACGGCGTGGCCTGTTGGCTGGCGGGGCGGCGGATTCCGATCCTGGCCATCGAGCTGCGCTGCCCGCAGCCGGACTTTTGCGACGACTACCAAGTGATGTTTTCCGACAACTTGCGTTTCGATCGGCCACATACCCGCATGATTTTTTCCGCAGACTGCCTCGATCTACCGATCAAACGCAGTATCGAGGAGCTCAAGCGCTTTCTGGCTCACGCACCGGCCAACATACTGGTCAAATACCGCGACCCCGACAGCCTCGCCAACCGCATCAAACACGATCTACGCCAGATGCCGCCTGATACCTGGCCGGAAACCGATAGCCTGGCCACCCGGCTATGCATTTCCGCCTCCACCCTGCGCCGCCGCCTGGCGGAAGAAGGGCAGACCTACCAAGGCCTCAAGGACAGCGTGCGCAAAGAGCTGGCGATTGTCTGGCTGGCCGAGCCGCAGATCAGCTTTGCCGAAATAGCGACGCGGTTGGGGTTCGCGGATACAAGTTCATTTTACAAGGCATTTCGTAAGTGGTCGGGGTCAAACCCGGGGCACTATCGAAGTCTGATCCTGAATGAGCACAGCCGATTTTAGTTGCCACTGTGCGGGATTAGGAAATAGCTGACCAAGTCTTTCTCGTGTGTATGACAGAGCGACCCTATTTGATGATAGGAAACGACTGGCATATTCAGCGCTATAAAGCGTGCACAGTAAGCGGCGTGATTCCTACCTGTAGTTCGGTCTGAGGAGTTGAGGGGTAGGTCGATCACTTGATCAATCTGTCGTTCAACTGTGAGGAAGGCAATCATGAAAAGGTTTTTTGCGTTAGTTGTTTTGATGTTGGCTTTTTTGTCGCCTCAAGCGTTTGGTGGTTGTTGGGCTATCACGGACACCTACACGGGGATACTGGAAGGTGAAAGCGAGAAAGTGGCTTATGGACCCTTTACAATAACCTCCGCGAATGGATGCCTGAGCGCGAACATAGATGCAAGCATTTCCGCGGTAGATCGCGGCAGGCCACCTCAGTTGTCGATACAACAGGAGGTCGGTTCATCGTGGGTGCAGGTGGCAGGAAATGTTGGGAGCAACGTGTTGTACAGCGGTTCGTTTGGCACCTATCGAGTGTTGATAAAAAATCCCGATGCTGCACCTAAAGTCTACTTGGGAACTGTCAAGTACGGACGGTGAAGAGGATGTCTGCAGTGTGTCAAGTTTGTTGCTTGGCTCACTGCAGGCTTAACATTGCAATTATGCCTGCTCATCTAAGGAAAGCTTATTGTTGGTGGAGTTGACGAAATAGGTGAGGGCACCAATAGCATGATTGGCTGCAATCATGGCTTTTTTCCATGTCAAGTTATCCGGTGTGGCATGGCCAGGGAAGTCTTCGAGAAATTTGGCGTATTCTTCTAGCTTTTGATTGAATAACGCAATGGCGTTAAATTTGACATGCGTATTTGCCTGGTTGCCCTTGGCGTCGAACTCTCCATTTCCACTTATAAACATTCCAAACGCCATCACATCAATGGCTCCGCTGCTGTACAGTTGCCTGCCTACCTTCTTCAGTTCATTGGTGCTGATTGATGTCATGTCATAGTCTTTTAAAAAGCTCTTCAGTTCGGTAATTTCTTTCTCGGCGCCTATTTTAAGTATATCCGCCGCTTTTGAGGCGTCTGTTGGAGTGAACGAGTTTTTAATTTCTCTCGGATTTTTGATGAGGTAAGCGCTGGTCGCTTTTGAACGCTGTACGGAGTCAGTCGTCGCTACAATAGCCATTGTGATGTCCACCGTCATTTAAGGGCTTGTAGCGGCAATGCTAGTTTTATTCGCTCAACACTTCATTGGGTAAAATGGCTATAAAGAATATTTGGAAGCTGCTTACAAAGACCTACAACAGAGTCTGACAGCTCAATCCTTCTCATTTTTTTGGAAGGAGCTGTTTTCTGAATAACACATCGTGCACTCCAGGCGATATGTATCCTGCTCTGATCGAGCAGCGAAGGCCTAATCTATGAAGAAATGCCTGATCACTTCAGGGCATCCAAACAAAAAAAGCCCCGCGACCGAATGGACCGCAGGGCTAAAGAATTGGCTGGATGCGACCAACCAAAGGAGCTCTTTACATCATTTGACGCTGGCGACCACCGTGTCCGGCTGCCAGCCACCTCCCAGCGCCTTGTAGATCGCGACTATCCCGCGATACAGATCCACTTCGGCCTGGGCCTGGGCGTCTTCGGCGGCCAGGCGTTCGCGTTGGGCGTCGAGCAGTACCAGGAAGTCCACAGTGCCTTCGCGGTAGCGGATCGCGGCGAGGTCGGCGGCGGCGCGGCTGGATTCACTTTGACGGATCAGCGAAACCAGGCGCTGTTGGCGTTTGCCGTAATCACTGAAGGCATTTTCCGATTCCTCCAGTGCCAGCAACACTTGCTGCTCATACGTTGCCAGGGCGCCATCGGCCTCGGCGTTGGCGCCGCGCAGACGGGCGCGCACGCTGCCCAGGTCGAAGGCGGCCCAGGTAATGCTTGGGCCGAGGGACCAGGCGTTCGCTGCCGCCGAACCGATCTGCGAACCGCGCCCGGCGGTAAAGCCGAGGAAGCCGCTGAGGCTGACCCGTGGGAACAGATCGGCCTTGGCCACGCCGATACGCGCGGTGGCGGCGGCCAGTTTGCGTTCGGCACTGAGGATGTCCGGGCGACGCTGCAGCAGTTGCCCTGGATCGCCGATCGGCAACGCCTTGGCAATCGCCGGCAGGTCTTTGGGGCTCAGGTCCACGCTCAGCTTGTCGGGGCGCTGGCCGAGGAGGGTGGCGATGCGGTTACGTTCGCGCACTTGCTCGGCCTGCAGTTGCGGCACGCTGGCTTCAACCGCCGCCAAGCGTGCGTCGGCGCGCTCCACGTCGAGCTGATCGCCGACACCGGCGTCGCGCAGGCTGACGGTGATGGCGCGCGATTCCTGCTGGTTCTTCAGGTTGTCCAGGGCAATGCGTTCACGCAATTGGGCGCCACGCAGTTGGCCGTAGGCATCCACCAATTCGGCAATCATGGTGACTTGCAGTTGGTACAGGTCGGCTTCGGCCACTTGCTGGTCCGCGTCGCTGGCCTCCAGGTTGCGGCGGATACGGCCGAACAAGTCGACTTCCCAGGCCATGTCCAGCCCCAGGTCGTAGCGCTCGCTGTTGACACGCTTGGTGGTCTGGCCCGGGATCTGGCCTTTGCCCACGTCGCTGCTGGCCCGCGAGGTCACCACCGGCATGATGTCGGTGGCCACGTCGTCACGAATGGCCCGCGCGGCCCGCAGACGGGCAAAGGCTACGCGCAGGTCACGGTTGCCGCTCAGCGACTGGGTCACCAGCTGGTTGAGGGTCGGGTCGTCGAACTGTTGCCACCAGATGCCTTCGTATTTGGCATGGTCATAACTTTTGGTGTCAGCGGCGGCCGTGATATTGGCCGCCTCCAGCTTCTCGGTTTTATAGTCCGGGCCTACCGCACAGGCACTCAGGGCCAGTACCAGCAAGCTCGGCAAAAATACTTTCACACTCATTGCTGTGTCTCCAGCTTCAAGGCCTTGGCCGCTTTGCGCGTTTCGCTGCGCTCCACATAGCGACGGATCAGTACGTAGAACACTGGCGTCAGCAACAGACCGAAGAAGGTCACACCGATCATCCCGGAGAACACCGCCACGCCCATGGCATGCCGCATCTCGGCGCCGGCACCGCTGGACAACACCAGAGGCACCACGCCCATGATGAACGCGAACGAGGTCATCAGGATCGGTCGCAGACGCAGACGGCAGGCTTCCAGTACCGCGGCGAGCGGGTCGAGACCTTCCTGCTGTTTATCCTTGGCGAACTCGACGATCAGAATCGCGTTCTTGCACGCCAGGCCCACCAGTACGATCAAGCCGATCTGAGTGAAGATGTTGTTGTCGCCGCCCGAGATGATCACCCCGGTAATGGCCGACAGCAGCGTCATCGGTACGATCAGGATCACCGCCAGCGGCAGGCTCCAGCTTTCGTATTGAGCGGCCAGTACCAGGAACGCCAACAGTACGCAGAGCGGGAACACGAACAGCGCGGTATTGCCCGAGAGGATCTGCTGATACGTCAGGTCGGTCCACTCGTAGGTCATGCCGTTGGGCAATTCCTCTTTCAGCAGTTTTTCAATCGCGGCCTGGGCCTGGCCGGAGCTGTAGCCCGGGGCGGCGTTGCCGTTGATTTCTGCGGTGATAAAGCCGTTGTAGTGCATCACGCGGTCCGGGCCCGAGGTGTCGCTGACCTTGATAAAGGTCGCCAGCGGGATCATCTCGCCTTTGTTGTTACGCACTTTCAACTGGCCGATCTGGTCTTCGTCCAGGCGGAACTGCTGGTCAGCCTGCACGTTGACCTGATAAGTGCGGCCAAAACGGTTGAAGTCGTTGGCATACAACGAACCCAGGTAGATCTGCAGGGTGTCGAAGATGTCGCTGATCGCCACGCCGTGGGTCTTGGCCTTTTCGCGGTCGATGGCGGCATCGACCTGCGGCACGTTGACGGTGTAGCTGGTGAACAGGCCGAACAACTCCGGCACGTTATGGCTCTTGGCGATGATGTTCTGGGTTTCTTTGTACAGCTCGTCATAACCCAGGTTGCCACGGTCTTCGATCTGCAGGCGGAAACCGCCAATCGTCCCCAGGCCCTGCACCGGCGGCGGTGGGAAGATCGCCATGTAGGCTTCCTGGATGCCGCTGTACTTGCCGTTCAGTGCACCGGCAATCGCACCGGCCGACATGCTTGGGTCTTTACGCTCATCGAACGGCTTCAAGGTCACGAACACGATGCCGCTGTTCGGGCTGTTGGTGAAACCGTTGATCGACAGGCCCGGGAACGCCACCGCAGCTTCCACGCCGGGTTGTTTCAGGGCGATATCGGACATGCGCTTGATCACGTCCTCGGTGCGGTCCAGGCTCGCGGCGTCCGGCAATTGCGCGAAGGCCACCAGATATTGCTTGTCCTGGGCCGGTACGAAACCGGTCGGCGTGTGGGCGAAGCCCAGCCAGGTCAGGACAATCAAGCCGGCGTACAGGAACAGCGCGATCCCACTGCCACGAATCACGCGGCGCACGGTGCCGACGTAACCATGGCTGGCCTTGTCGAAGAAGCGGTTGAACGGTTTGAACAACCAGCCGCCGAGTATTTTGTCGAGGAATCTGGAGAAGCCATCTTTCGGTGCATCGTGACCTTTGAGCAGCACGGCAGCCAGCGCCGGCGACAAGGTCAGCGAGTTGAACGCCGAGATCACAGTAGAGATCGCAATGGTCAACGCGAACTGCTTATAGAACTGCCCGGTCAAGCCGCTGATAAAGGCCGCTGGCACGAACACCGCACACAGCACCAACGCGGTCGCGATGATCGGGCCGGTCAC
This sequence comes from Pseudomonas sp. BCA17, assembly GCF_004519405.1. Lineage (GTDB taxonomy): Bacteria > Pseudomonadota > Gammaproteobacteria > Pseudomonadales > Pseudomonadaceae > Aquipseudomonas. The sequence goes on from NZ_SGWI01000001.1 coordinate 52,134, forward strand.
TTCGCTCATAGCTTTTTCAGTCGCCGGGAACGGTTCCAGGCCCAGCTCGATGTTGCGCTCGACGTTCTCCACCACCACGATGGCATCGTCTACCACGATGCCGATGGCCAATACCAGACCGAACAGCGACAGTGCGTTGAGCGAGAAGCCAAACAGGTGCATCACCGCAAACGTACCGATCAAGGACACCGGTACCGCCACCAACGGGATGATCGAGGCGCGCCAGGTCTGTAGGAACAGGATTACTACCAGTACCACGAGAATCAGGGCTTCGAACAGGGTGTGCACCACCGCCTCGATGGAGCCGCGCACGAAGATGGTCGGGTCATAGACAATGCTGAAGTCCATGCCTTGCGGGAAGTTCTGCTTGAGCTCCGCCATCTTGGCGCGTACTTCGTTGGAAATCTCGATCGCGTTGGAACCCGGGCGCTGGAAGATCGGGATCGCCACCGCCGGCTGGTTGTCGAGCAACGAGCGCAGCGCATATTGGCTGGAACCCAGCTCCACCCGCGCAATGTCTCTCAGGCGCGTGATTTCACCGTTGTCGCCCGAGCGAATGACGATGTTCTCGAACTCCTCCTCAGTCACCAGGCGGCCCTGAGTGTTCACCGACAACTGGAAGCTGGTGGCAGTCGGTGCAGGTTGCGCACCCAGGGCACCGGCGGCCACTTGGCGGTTCTGTTCGCGAATCGCGGTGACCACGTCGGTGGCGGTCAGGTTGCGCGAAGCGGTCTTGTTCGGGTCCAGCCAGACGCGCAGCGAGTAGTCACCCATGCCGAACAGCTGCACGTCACCCACACCGCCCAGGCGTGCCAGCTCATCCTTCACATTGAGCAAGGCGTAGTTGGACAGGTAGAGCATGTCGTAACGCTTGTCCGGGGAGGTCAAGTGCACAACCATGGTCAGGTCAGGGGAGGCCTTGTCCACGGTGATACCGATGCGCGTCACTTCTTCAGGCAGTTTCGGCTGAGTCCGGGTCACACGGTTCTGTACCTGTACCTGCGCGTTGTCCAGGTCGGTGCCCAGGGCGAAGGTGATGGTCAGGGTCAGCTTGCCGTCGGCGGTCGACTGCGAGGACATGTACAGCATGTTCTCGACGCCGGTGATGGCTTGCTCCAGCGGAGCGGCCACGGTTTCACCGATGACTTTGGGGTTGGCACCCGGGAAGTTGGCACGTACCACGACGGTCGGCGGCACCACTTCCGGGTATTCGCTGATCGGCAGTTGGAACAGCGAGATCGCACCGGCAATCAGGATCAGCAGCGAAAGCACTGCTGCGAAGATCGGCCGCGAAATGAAGAACTTGGAAAAATTCATCTTGAGTTGTATCCCTTAACCGCGTGGAGTCGCGACGGCTGCGAGCTTGGGCGCGGCTTTATCCGGCGCCACTTGCTCCAGGTTGCTGGCTTCAAGCGCTTGTCGTTGTTGTGCCAGGGCAGCGAGGGTTTCCTTGCTGGCCATCGGGATGGTTTCCGGCGCTACCGGCGACCCCGGGCGAATGCGCTGCAGGCCCTTCACGACGATGGTGTCGTCCTTGTTCAGGCCGCTGCGCACGATGCGCAAGCCTTCGATCTTCGGCCCCAGTTCCACCGCACGATAGGCCGGCTTGTCGCCGTCCATCACCAGGACGAACTTCTTGCCAAGGTCGGTGCCCACCGCCTCGTCGTTGATCAGGACGGCGGAATAGGTGCCGCTGCCGACCAGCTTCAGGCGGGCATACAAGCCTGGGGTGTATTCGCCCTTGCTGTTATCGAACACGGCGCGACCGCGGATGGTGCCGGTAGCCGGGTTGACCTGGTTGTCGACAAAGTTCATCTGGCCCAGGTGCGGGTTGCCGGTTTCGTTGGACAGGCCCAGGTACACCGGAGTGGTTGCGCCACGACGGCCTTGGCGGGCCAGCTCGGTGTACTTGAGGTACACGCGTTCATCGGCATCGAAGTAGGCGTAGACCTTGTCGGTGGAGACCACGCTGGTCAGCGCGGTGACATCGGCGGTTACCAGGTTGCCGGCGGTGATTTCGGCACGGCTGACGCGGCCGCTGATCGGTGCGGTCACGCGGGTGAAGCTCAGGTTCAACTTGGCCAGGTCCAACTGCGCCTGAATGCCGGCGACAGCTGCGCGGGCTTCCTGGGCGGCGGTGGTGCGCGAGTCGGCCAGTTCGGCGGAAATCGCATTGCTCTGACGCAGGCGTTCGCCACGTTGCGCTTCATTATCGCTACGGGTGGCGGCGGCTTTGGTTTGCGCCAGTTGAGCTTCAAGGCGGCGCACTTCAGCCTGGAACGGGCGGGGGTCGATCTGGAACAGCAAATCGCCTTTCTTCACCAAGGCACCTTCGGTGAAGGCCACCTGATCGATCTGGCCCGACACGCGCGGGCGGATCTGCACGGTTTCCGGAGCTTCCAGGCGCCCGGTGAACTCATCCCACTCGTTGACCGGTTGTTCCAGCACCTTGGCCACGCTGATTTTTGCAGGGGGCATGGCGGCCGCTTGTTCCGGGGTTTTGCCGCATGCGCTCATCACCACTACGGCCAGAATCGCCAAGGGGAAGCGCAAATGTTTGAGTGACTGTTCCATGAGGTGCATCCGCCAATGTATTTGAGATGGGCGGATCATGCGCGGCGATGTGCTATGTCACGAATCGAATGAAACAAAGGTAACTATCATTCGGAATGATATAAACGAGAAATCAGCCCTCTAGCATGGGGGTTTCGTTAGGGAGCTATCAATAGGCGTGATGACAAAAGACTTTTGCAGCCTGCGCAATCAGTCTGCGGATGACCCACGCCTATCTGTCGCAACCCCTTCCTTAAAGAGCGCCCAACTGCTGCATCACCGTGAGATTGTCCTCGATGTGCCAGTTGGCGGCGATCTTGCCACCCTCGATCTGATAGATATCGGTGGCGATGAAGTCCACCGGCTGGCCCTTGCCCTTGACCTCGCCAAAAGTGCCGGTGAAGTGACCGCGAAAATGCAGGTGCACCACCACCCGGTCACCCGCGATGATCATTTGTTCGATCGTGCAGCTCAGGTCGGGCACCGCGCCACGAAAGGCCCGGGACGCCAGCAGCGGACCCTCAGGCCCTTGTTTGCGCCCCGGCGGCGGGGTTTTATCGATGAAGTGTTCGGCCAACGCTTCGCGGGCCAGGGTTTCATCGCCGGTATGCCAGAACGTGTCGTAGCGCCGGGCAACGTTTTCCATGGCCTCGCGTTGGCTCGTTGTGAGGCTCTTGTCGACCACGAGGGTCTCCGGTCTCACTAATTCAGTGTTTGCAGCGATGGCGGCGCCCGACAGGGCCAAGCCTAAAGCCATGGCCATGATTCGATAGTGTTTCATTGAGCAGTTTCCTTGAGTGGAAGAGGGCGTGACGCTTCAAATCGTCTCGGTTTCCCGCAGGCTGAGCGGACTCTTGAGGGTGTATTGCGCGATTGCGTCCTTGCGCATGAAGGCCACGCCCGGGTGACTGTTGGCGTACCGCAGGAACTCATCCCAGACTCTGACCATCTGTGGCGTGCCGCTGATACGGTCGTGGGCACTGATGGACATCATCCGGCGCCGACTGCCGGCCTCTGCGTACAGTTGGTCGAACTCCAGCTTCACCTGTTCGAGGAACTGGGACGGTGAGTAGTTGCGCCCCTCAATCAGCACGATGTCGTTGTTGCGCAAGGTGTACGGCACAACGACGAAGTCCTTGCCGTTGACCTTCTCGATAAAGGGTTCATCCCGGCTCACGTCATCGATGTGATAGACGTAACCCAGCTCTTGCAGGAGCGACAGGGTATTGGGGCCACGACGCAACCAATTGCAGTTGTAGCCGGTGACCGGCTGGCCGGTCACGTCTTGCAGCATGCTGCTGGCCTGGCGCAGGAACGTGCGTTCTTCATTGCGGCTCATGGCAAATTGCGAACTCCAGTGAGGCCCGTGACCTGAGGCTTCATGACCGCGTGCGACGATCTCGCGGGCCAGCGCGGGGTTGCGCTTTGCGGCATCGCCGATCATGTGACAAGTGACCTTCACACCGTGCCGGTCCCACAGGTCAAGCATCCGCGGTATGCCTTCGCGGTAGCCGTAGGCAAACCAGGCAGTGGTGGCCAGGTCCGCCGGAACGCTGTCGGGAAGGTCCACTTTCGGGAATGGGCTGTCAGTGCCTTTGAGCGGCTGGCCACCGGCTTCGAACTGCATCGAGATCGACACCACCAGCCGCGTGTCGTTTGGCCAGAAACGTCCGTTCGCCGGGCTTTGGGTTGGCGCAGGTGACGGGGTCGCCGCCGCCTTCGCGCGGGTCGGGTTGAGTAATGCACCCGCGGCCAGTACGGCCGCGCCTGCACCGGCTTGGGCCAGGAACGTGCGCCGCTGGGGATTGGCCGGCGCAGGCTCGCGCGTTGCAAGCGGGTCGCAAGGGGTATCGATGTTGGCCATCTCACATTGAATGATGGGCACTGTTGGGTCACTGCAAGGCATCAGTCTCACTCCACGCCGTAAAGGATGGATGCAACCCTAAGTCTTTAGGTTTATTTTGATAATCGAGCAAAAATCAAAAACCATCTTCGGAAATACCGAACAATGCTGCTAAAGAACCTTGAACTGTTTTTGCTAATCGTCGAGAAAGGCGGGTTATCGGCGGCCGGCAGGGAGCTGGGGCTTTCGCCCGCGTCGGTCTCCGAGCGACTGGCCCAGTTGGAAGGGTTCTACGGTGCCAGCCTGCTGAACCGCACCACACGGGCGATCAACCTGACCGACGAAGGCCGCCTGCTGGTAGAGGGCGCCCGCCGCTTGCTGGCGGAAGCCGATGAATTGCACAGCAGTATTCGCCTGGGTACGCACAGGATCTGCGGGCCGATCCGCCTCAGCGCCCCTGAAGACCTCGGACGCCAACTCATTGAGCCGATCCTGGCGCAGTTCATGGAAGAGCACCCGGACGTCAGCATCGATCTCAACCTCAGCGACGGCTACGTCGACCCCGTCAGCCAGGGCATCGATTTTGCCGTGCGTTACGGGGCGCTGGCCGACAGCCGCCTGCATGCCAGACCGATGGGGGAGAACCGCCGTGTCCTGTGTGCCTCGCCGGGTTATCTGGAGCTGAACGGCACGCCGCTGCACCCCGAAGACCTGACTCGGCACGAATGCCTGGTGATGCGCTTTGGTATCAATATTTCGCGCGAATGGACCTTCAAGCGTCACGGGCACACCCATCGGATCATGGTGCACGGCCGCAGAGTGGCAAACGACGGCGCGTTGGTGCGGCAATGGTGCCTGGCCGGTCACGGCATCTGCCTGAAATCGATATGGGACGTCAGCGCCGACCTCAACGCGGGGCGATTGGTTGAACTGCTCGAGGACTACGACTTGGGCAGTACCGCGCTGAACATCGTCTATCCGCCCACAAGGGTCCAGCCCCGGCGGGTGCGGATGTTGATCGAGCGGATTGTGGCGCAGTTGTCCAGCGCCGATGCAACGTCCGTTTCAGGCTGACAGCGAACGCTGGAGGGCAGGGCGGGCATGCCGCCAGGCCGTGCCTCCGCTGTTTATTCGTACCGGCTGAGTGTTTCAGCCCGAACGTAGGTACCCAACACGAGATCCCACAGCGGTGACGATACCCCGAAGTTCTTTTCGACACCCTGGCGATGGTGCAGATCGTGATTGGCCACCAGCCCTGGAATAAAGCGGTAAGCCCAATGCTCGGGGCGGTGCATCACGTAGTGCACCGAGATGTAAAAGAAGTATCCGCTCACGGCCCCCACAAAAACCGAGGTCAGGCCGGTGAACCAGGCCAGTAGCAACAGCGCGGCAAACGTCGAGCTGGTTTTCCAGCTGGACACGCCGATGTAGGCGAGTACGTCGACATGGTGGGTCCAGTGCTCGCGGCGGTACAACGAATGGAACAGGAAGCGGTGCGCCGAGTACTCCACGAGCGTCCATGCCAACAGGCCCGCGAGTGCCAGGCCGACGTCAAGCGGCGCGAGGTAGAGGGCGAGGAGAACGAAGAGGGGAACGGTAAAGAAATCGAGGTAGTAAGCGACGGACGACATCAGCCATTTATTGGAAGCAGCCATGTGCAGAATATCCCTGTAGTGCCCGATGGTCGGGGGCGCGATTCTCGGGTATCGCGCCGTCGCCGACAACTGTTTCGCGTGGCACTGCGACGCAGGTCTCAGGCTGCGGTGGCCGTGACCTGCCGACCGGGGATGGCGGCAATCAACTCCCGCGTGTAATCGCTGGCCGGCTGAGTGAATATCCGCTCCACCGAACCCTGTTCAACCACCCGGCCATTGCGCAACACCAGCACCTCATGAGCGAAGTTGGCCACCACCGACAGGTCGTGGGACACCAGCACATAGGCAACGCCTATCTCGCGTTGCAGTTCTTCCAGCAGATCAAGAATGTGCGCCTGCACCGAGACATCGAGGGCACTGACCGGCTCGTCCAGCAGCAACACGTCGGGTTTCAACGCCAGGGCCCGGGCTATGGCGACGCGCTGGCATTGGCCGCCGGACAGTTCGCGGGGCAGGCGATCCAGGTAGCTGACCGGCAGGTGTACGCGCGCTATCAACTCCCGCGCCGCCTGTTCGAGGGCCTGGCCCTTGAGCAGACCGAATGACACCAGCGGCTCGACAATGCTCTCGAACACTGTGAAGCGCGGGTCGAGGGCGGCAAACGGGTTCTGTTGCACCAGCTGCAGGCGTTGGCGCAGCGGACGGAAGTCGCGCCAGCTCAGGTCGGTAACGTCCTGTTGTTCGAACCAGACCCGACCCTGTGTCGGTTTTTCCAGGCCCAGCGCAATGCGCAGCGCGGTGCTCTTGCCCGAGCCGGATTCGCCGACGATGGCCAACGTCTGGCCGGAATAAACCTGCAGGTTAAGACCTTCAAGGGCTACGAACGTCGAGTCCTCGCCCTTGACCTTGGGCAGCGCAAACGTCTTGCCCACGTTTTGCAAGCTCAGGATCGGGGGCTGCGCGGGATCTATGCGGGCCAAGGGCGCGCGCCGCCTGGCGAACGCGGGGGCTGCGGCAATCAACGCACGGGTGTAATCGTGTTGAGGCGCACCGAGGATCTGGTGTGGCGGCCCCTGCTCGACGAGTTCGCCTTGTTGCATCACCAGGATCCGATCGGCACGGTCGGCGGCCACGCCCAGGTCATGGGTGATGATCAGCAGCGAAATCCCGCGCTCGCTGACCAGGTACTGCAAGTGGTCGAGGATCTTGCGCTGTACCGTGACGTCCAGGGCGCTGGTGGGCTCGTCGGCGATGATCAACCGCGGGTTGCCGGCCAGGGCAATGGCGATCAGCACGCGTTGGCGCATGCCGCCGGAAAGTTCATGGGGATACTGGCGTGCGCGCAGCACGGGTTTGTCGATGCCCACCTGTTGCAGCAGCGCGACAATGTCGGCGTCCACTGCGGGGTAGCGTTTGCCCTTGGCCAGGATCAGTGCCTCGGCAATCTGCTGGCCGATGCGCAGTGTCGGGTTGAGGCTGACCATCGGGTCCTGGGGCACCAGGCCGACCGTACGGCCGCGCAGGCTGCGCTTCTGGCGCTCATTGGCGTGAGTCAGGTCGTTGCCGTCCACCCATAATTGTCGGGCGTTGATCTGTGCGTTGTCCGGCAGCAGGCCGAGGATCGCATTGGCCAGGGTCGACTTGCCCGAGCCGGACTCGCCGACAATCGCCACCGTTTCGCCTTGGGCGATGGCGAATGACAGCGTGCGCACCGCTTGATTGACGTGCTCGCCGGAGCGGTAGCTGACGCTGAGTTGGCGAACATCCACTAGAGCGCTCATCGCTGGATCTCCTCGAAGGTGCGGGCAATATGGTTGAGGCTGAACACCACGGCGACCAGGAACAACCCGGGCAGCAGTGACACCCACGGGGCGGTGATCAGAAAGTGCCGACCGTTGGCGATCAAGGTGCCCCATTCCGCCGCCGGTGGCGCGGCGCCGAAACCGAGAAAGCTCAGGCCGGCCGTGGCCAGGATGGCCGCGCCAAAGTCCAGGGTCGCCAGCACTGCCACCGGCCCCCAGGCGTTGGGCAGGATATGCCGCAGCAAGGTCCGCCCCCAGCTGGCGCCGCCCAGGCGTGCGGCTTCGACGTAGGGCAAGGTCTTGACCCGCAGCACTTCGGCGCGGGTGGTGCGGGCGAAGCCGGGGATGATCCCGACCCCTACCGCGATGGCGACCGGTACGGTGCCGAAGCCGATCGCGGTGACGATGGCCAGCGCCAGTAACAGGCCGGGCAACGCCAGCAGTACATCGACGATGCGCATGATCAGCGCATCGATGCGCCCGCCGGCAAAGCCCGACAGAATGCCCAGCCCCAACCCGCCCAGCAGCGCGATCCCCACCGCCAGGGAAGCCGCCAGCACTGACAAGCGGGCGCCGTACACCACGCGGGTGAACAAATCGCGGCCCAGTTCGTCGGTGCCGAACCAGTGGGTCAGGTTGGGCGCGCGAAGCTTGTCGACTGGCGCAGTCGCGTAGGGATCGAAGCTGCTGAGCCCATGCGGCAACACCGCCGCGATCAATGCAAACATCAGCACCAGCAACGCCAGGCTGAACCCCGGACGGCGCAACAGCCGCAGCACCCGCGTCGTTGTGCGTTGCAAGCGGCTGCGACGTCGCCACAGGTTAGGGCTGGCCGGTGCAGCTTTACCGCCCAGGTTCTGTTCAAGCATGGTCATGGTCTAGGACACCTTTGGCGTGTGGGAAATACGCGGGTCGAGCCAGGGATAGAGCAGGTCCACCAACAGGTTCACCAGCACAAATGCGGCCGCCGACACGGCGACAATCGCCAGCACCACGGGAATGTCTTGTCGCAGCACGGCTTCCTGGGCCAGGCGACCGATGCCGGAGCGGGCAAAAATGGTTTCCACCAGCACCGCGCCCGATACCGTATTGCCCACCTGCAAGCCGATCAGGGTCAGGATCGGCAGCGCTGCATTCTTGAACCCATGACGTGCCTGCACCTGGCCCCGGCTCAAGCCCTTGGCATAGGCGGTAGCGATGTAGCGCTCTTGCCACACGCCCTGGAAGCTGCGTTGCAACACCTGGGCATACACCGCTGCACTCGGAATCGCCAGGGTGATTGCCGGCAACACCAGGCTCTCAATGCCCCGACTGCCGGTGGCGGGAAACCAGCCCAGGCCGAAGGCAAACACTTGGATCAGCAACAGGCCCATCCAGAACACTGGCACTGAAAACCCCAGGGACGGCAGGCGGGTCAGGACTTTTTTCAACGGTTGCCAGCGAATGTATGCCGTCAGGTAGGCCAGGCCGATGCCGCCGAGTAACGACAGCACGATGGCGAATCCGGCGAGGGACAACGTCTGTGGCAAGCGCTCGGCGAGCAATTCGGCGACCGGACGATTGAGCGAAAGCGATTGCCCGAAGTCACCGCGCAGTGCACCCAGCAGCAGGTCGAAATACTGCTCGAACACGCCTTTATCCAGGCCGTAATACGTCCGCGCCTTGGCCAGGTCCGCCGCCGACAGCGAATCGGCCTCCATGCCCGCGGCGCTGAGCATGATCGACAACGTATCGCCGGGCAGCAGATACAGGATGAAGTAAGTGACGCTATAGGCACCCCACAGCACCAGCAACGCCTGGCCGACACGGCCGATCAGGTAGCGGCTCATGGTGTGCCGATCTCGATATCACCCAGCAGCGCGAAGCCCTCGGCGGTCCAGCGAAAGTTCTTCACTTTGGATGACGTGGCGGCCTGCCAGACCCGTTCGTATATCGGGAACGCCGAGCTTTCATCGATCAGCAGATCCTGCAGGTCGCCATAGGCCGTTGCGCGTTGCGGGCTTTGGGTGGCGGTGATGCCGGCATCGAACAGGGTCTTGGCTTTGTCCAGCACGGCGGGCGAGTAGAGGTTGGTGGCCAGGGTCGAACTGTTGGCGGTGCGTGGATCAAGAATGGTTTGCAGGATGATCGGGTCGGCGCGGGTCATGTAGGTGCTGGTCAGGTCGTAGTTGCCGGCAGAGTTGTTGGCGACCCATTCGGCACGTGTCACCACGCTGAGCTTCAACTCGATACCGACCTTGCGCAGTTGGTCCTGGATCAATACGTCGCCGGCGGTTTCAGCCGGGGTGAGGTTGTAGCTCAGGCTCAGGCGCTTGCCGTTTTTCTGGCGATAGCCGTCTGCGCCCTTGGCCCAGCCGGCTTGCTCCAGCAATTGTTCGGCGCCGGCGGGGTCGTAGGCCAGTTTGGAAGCCTGGCTTTTGAAATAGGGCGTGGTCACATCGAAGAGGCCGCCCACCACCGGGAATTCGGCGTTGTACACGGTGCTGGCGTAGCTCTTGCGGTCGATGGATTTCTGCACGGCCAGGCGTACTTGCGTGTCGGCCAGCGCGCGCTCACCACGGGTGTTGGGGTACAGGTTCAACGCAGGTCCCGGCAGCGATCGGCTCTGGATGGTCGCGCCCTTGGACTGGAGCAGTTTGAGATCCACTTCCGAGAACGGATTACGCGGCCACAGGATGTCGGCCTTGCCTTGCAGGAACAGGCCGTTGCGCACGCTTTCTTCGGGGATGTAGCTGATGTCTACCGCGTCCAGATGCGCCTCGCCCTGGTTTTTCATATTGGCCGAGGCCCAGGCATAGCCTTTGCGTTTAGTCAGGTGCGCACCGACTTCCGGGGTGTAGCTGGCCAGGACGAACGGGCCGGTGCCGATGATCTTGCCCAGGGACCGTTCCTTGACGCTGAGGGCGTAGGAGGCGGGCGCAAGGATCGCCAGGTTGGTGGTGGAAGTGGCTTGCAGGAACCCGGCATTCGGCTTGGCCAACACCAGTTTGATGGTGAACGCGTCGACCACTTCGGCATGGTCATAGCCCGCCAGATACGTCGCGCCGAAGGTGGCCGGCAGGTCGGTGGCCAGGGCCTTGTCGCTGTCGAACGCGATTTTTACCGCCTTGGCATCAAAGCGCTCACCGTTGCTGAAGGTGACGTCGTCGCGCAGATGGAAGGTATAGGTCAGCGCATCGTCACTGACTTCCCAGCTTTTGGCCAGCCAGGGAATGATCTTGCCGGTCGCCGGGTCCTGGTCGGTGAGGGACTCGGCGACATTGCGCAGCAGCACCCGATGCTCAAGCCAATAGACCTGGAACGGATCGACACTGACCAGGGTAGTGTTGTCGCCGAAGAAGGCGATGTTCAGGGTCTTGCTCGCCTGGGTGTCGTTCCCCGGCGAGCAGGCGGCCAGGCTCAGGGCCAATGCGCAAGGGGCCAGCAGACGGCTCATCAAGTTGGAGGTATTCAATGGGTTGCCCTCGTGTGGCGTATCGGGTGCGTGCAGGTGTGGATCAGAAGTCGTAGGCCAGCTTGGTGTACCAGTAGCCGCCGCCCGGATAAAACGGCGGGTTGCCGTAGGGCGCCAGGCCCAGGTTGCTGTAGACGGCATGCCGGTCGGGGCGCACGTCGAAGATGTTGGTACCGCCGAGGCTGACGGTGAGGTGATCGACGAAGGTGTAGCTCACGTCCAGGTCCGTGATCCATTTGGCGCCAAAGCTGCGATCACCCGTCGGGTTCACCGCCAGTGTCTTGACCGCGCCGTAGCGGCTGGTTTGCAGGGTGACGGCCAGGTCCTCGACCTTCCAGTTGGCGCCCAGGATCCATTTGGTCTTGGGTGTGGCGTCGGTGAGGTCGCCTTCGCGATCGCGGCCCACCAGGGTCACGCCGGAGTTGGCCAGCGCGCCGGGAGTGTCGCGGGCGCCTTCGATGGTGGTCTTGTTCCAGTTGAAACCCAGGCTCCAGCGCACATCGCCCCAGGCATCCAGCGGCGTGGTGTGATCGGCGACCACATCCAGGCCACGGGTGCGGGTGTCGAAGGCATTGGTGTAGTAGTTGACCCAAGTGCCGGTGGGCACGCCTTGGGCGGCGAGGATCGCGTTGATCGCGCCATTGCCGCGGTCGTAGATATTGCTCGTCAGGGCAATGCGGTCATCAATATCGATCAGGTAGGCATCGGCTGTGACGCTGGTACGCGGCGCCGGTTGCCAGGTCAGGCCGAGACCGAGGTTGCGGGATTTTTCCGGCTTGAGGTCATCGCCACCCAGGGCTTTGGCCAGGTTGCTGCCGGACGGGGTCAGGCGGGTCACGGCGGGCACCACGTTGCCATTCACGTCGGTGGCCACTCGGTTGTCCGCCACGGTATAGCCGATCTGCGTCAGGGACGGCGCCCGAAAGCCGGTGCCCACGGTGCCGCGCACGGCGACGGTATCGGTCAGGTCATAGCGTGAATTCACTTTCAGGCCGAAGGTGTTGCCCGAATCATCGTCGTAATGCTCGACCCGCCCAGCCACGTCGAGGAACCAGCGCTCGGTCAGGTCAAAGCCAAGGTCCAGGTAGCCCGCATAGTTGTTACGGATCAGGCTGACTTCATCTTCCGGCCGGATCGTCACGGCCGCCTGTGCGCCCGAGGCGGCCGGGTAGGTGCCGGTGATATACGCCGCGGGCTCGCCGGCGAAGGTACTGAAATGTTCCCAGCGATGCTCCAGGCCGGCCGATACCTGCACCGGCGCGGTCAGGTTGAACAGGCTGTCGTAGCGCCGGGTGACGTCCAGGTTGTTGACCCACTGCTCGAATCGGAAGGTCGCCAGGTTGTCGAATCGGGTCGGTGACGCAGTGCCCAGCGACGGGTTGATATTCAGGTCGCTGGAGTGATGGACGTTGTTACGCCCGTAGGTGGTGCTCAGGTCCCAGTTCCACTCGGCCAGTTGGCCCTTGCCGCCGAAGAGCAACTGATAGTCGCGGTCCTTGATGTTGTTGAGCGGGTAGTAGCCGTTGGGAAATACCTGCGGCACGGCAGCGGCGCCGGTGGGCAGGCGAAAGTAGTTGGCCGCTTCGGCATCGCGCTCGCCATAGGTGGAGAACGAATACAGCGTCAGGTCCTCCAGCGGCAGTTCGGCGTTGTAGGCCAGGTTGAACGCCTTGAGGTCGGGGTCGCCGTTCTTGATGGCCACGCGATCCCAGGCCGCCTCCTTGGCCGGATCGTTGAACGCCCTGACGCTGCTGTCTGCCTTGTCGTTCCACGCGGCGTTGCCGCGCTTGCGGGCATCAGCCGAAAAGTGGAAAAAGCCGCCATTACCGAGCTTGAAACCCTGGTCGCCGGCCACCTTGATGGTTTCACCTTGCCCGGAAAACAACTGTCCGTAGCTCGATTCCAGGTGCCCGCCGTTGTCGGTGGCCTTGAGGATGATATTGATCACCCCGGCCACTGCATCCGAGCCGTATTGAGCGGCCGCGCTGTCTTTGAGTACCTCGATATGATCCACCGCGCTCACCGGGATCAGGTCGATGTCCACGGCATTCGCACCGCTGTTGTCGATAGAGCCACGCTGGCCGGTGGCGCCGTTGTGCCTGCGTTTGCCGTTGACCAGCACCAGGGTGTAGGCCGGTCCCAGGCTGCGGTTGCTCAGGGGGCGCGTCACCGAGTTGTAGCCGGCGATATTGGTGCCGAAATTGAATGAGGGCAGCAGCCTGGCGATCGCCTCCGACAGCTCGGCGCGACCGGTCTTGAGCAACTGTTCACTGTTGATCACATCAATCGGTGCCGGGCTGTCGGCCACCGTTCGCGCCTGGCCGCGCAGGCCGGTGGAAATCACGGTGACGGTATCGAGCTTGGCGTCCTCGGCGAAGGAGGGCGCCGCGGCCAGCAGGAGGGAACTGGTCAACAATGACAGATGGAACTTGGGGAGGGGAAAGGCAATGTCTGGCATATCGAGCGAGTTCCCTTAAGCCTGGTTCAGGCTCCTGATGGTCGGAGGTTCGTCCTCCACCAGGTATGGGGTCGGTCTGTGATATGAAGATATTCCTATAAAAAACCTCAGTGAAATTCTTTTTTAGAATAAGCTAATTATCAGATATTGTTATTTTTGGTTTGTTTAAGATTCTTTATTTTTATTATTTTTGCGACGCCTCGGCATGGGTGCAACTGCGGAACGCGCGGTCGCATCCTGTTGGCGGCGCGCCTGCGCAGCACTGCGCCCTTGAGTTTCCATGCGCTGGGTCATCGCCCAGCCGCCTGGACTTCGGCGTGAACGTCGGTTGTTTATAAGGTTTCAAGAACCGTATGATCAGCCCACGCGCCCTATACGGGGCGCGCCGTACCAACCCCTCTGAAGGACAATCGCATGGAAAAGCACTTCGGTAATTCGGGCCTGTTCAAGGTTGCTTCGTATCGCTGCAACGCCTCCCTGGCGAACGGCATCGCCGTCTGGGAACTGAAAAACAGTGCGCTGAATACGAAGGAGTTTTTGATATGTCCAAAGAATTACTCGGAGTTTTTGCTCTAGGGTTGATGGTAATCGGTGAGTTTTGTGCCATTTACAGCGAGGTCGTCACGGCCCGGCTTGCCCAAACGGGAAACGGTTCGCCGGAGGCGTTTGTACTGCCCGTCGTCCTGATGTGCTTTGCAGGTTTATGCCTGCTGGGTGCCTATTGGTTGGGGTATGTCGCGGTGGGCGATATCTGGATCGTCACCGTGGTCTCGGTCACGTCGTTGCTGCTGCTTGAGCCTGTTGTAGTGTGGGCCTTGTTTCACGAGGCGCCGGGGCGGGGTGCATTGATCGGGTTTTGCCTGGGGGCGCTGGGCATGCTGTCCACGGTATTGCTTTGACGCAGTAGCTCGCGGGGAGGCATAAAACCGCATTGGGCGGGCGACCGGCCCCGCCCAATGCCTGACGACCCGATGGGGCTGTGCTTGAATCGATCAAGCCAGCGTGTTCAAGCACACCACCTTGGGCTGGGTCATTTCTTCATAGGCGAAACGCACCCCCTCACGGCCCAGGCTGCCGTATTTGGAGCCGCCAAACGGCATCGCATCGAAGCGATAGTCGGACGAATCGTTGATCATCACACCGCCGGCTTCGATCCGGCGTGCGGCGCTCATGGCCGTGGCCAGATCGCGGGTAAAGATCCCGGCGTGGAGGCTGTATTCGGGTTCGTTGGCCAGTGCGATGGCCTCATCGAAGGATTCAAAACGCTGCAGCACCACCACCGGCGCGAAGACCTCGTTGCGCCAGATCTGGCTGGCGTGATCGACGTTTTCCAAAACGGTGGCGGCGTAGCAGGCGCCTTCGCGTCGATGCCCGCAAAGCAATGTGGCGCCTTGGGCCAGGGCGTCAGCGACCACACGCTCGGCATTCTGTGCTGCTTGTTGAGTGATCATCGGGCCGATATCGGTGTTGGCGAGCATAGGGTCGCCGACCACCAAGGCTTCGGTTTGGCTGACGAAGCGCGCGCGGAACGCTGCATAAATGGACGCATGCACCAATAGCCGCTGAGTGCCGATGCAGTTCTGTCCCGCTGCCCAGAACGCGCCGGACACGCAACTCGCCACGGTGGCCTCAAGGTCACAGTCGTCCATGACTATCACCGGTGCATTGCCACCCAGGTCCATCGCGAGTTTCTTCAAGCCTGCAGTGCGGGCAATCTGCTCGCCGGTGACAAAGCCTCCGGTAAAGGAAATCATGCGCACTTCTCGCGCCGCCACCAGCGCCTTGCCCAGCTCCGCGCCGCCGGTGGCCAGCGTGACCACGGATTCGGGCAAGCCGGCTTCGACCAGGTACGACACCAGTTTTATCGCCGATAACGGCGCCAGCTCGGAGGGTTTGAGAATCACCGCATTACCGCCGGCGATGGCGGGGCCAAGCTTATGCGCCACGAGATTCAATGGGTCGTTGTACGGCGTGATTGCGACGATTAAACCGAGAGGCTCACGGGAGAACCAGCCCTGGCGCGACGCCGAGCCTTCATACGCATCAAAGGGGATCACCTCGCCGGCATTACGCTTGGCCTCTTCGGCGGACAGCTTGAGGGTGTTGACGCAGCGCTTGACCTCTTTTTCGGCCTGCTTGAGGGTCTTGCCGGCTTCCTCGACGATCAGTCGGGCAAATGCCTGAGCATCGCGTTCGACGTGCAAGGCTGTCTGTTCGAGAATCTGCGCCCTGCGATAACGCGGCAACCCCGCACACACCTGCACGCCGTCGCGGCCCCGCGCCAGCAACTGCGGTACCTGTGAGGCACACACATCAGCGACGCTGTCGATCAGCGTACCGTTGTAAGGGTTGAGGACTTGGATCTGGGGTGCCACGACGGCCCGGGCCAGGTTCGATACGTTCATGGGCTTACTCCCGGTTCTGTGCGGCAGCCTGATGCAGGCTGATGATGTCTGACAGCAGCGCGAAGGCTGTTTCCGTACGCCCGGCGCCCGGCCCTGACACCGTCACCGTGCCGATCAGGTCGGTGGTGAACGACACCGCGTTGGTGGCCCCGCCGATGCCGGCCAACGGATGAGCGTTGTCCAGCAGGCGCGGTTCGACGCTGGCACTGACCGAACCGTCGGCCTGACGTGTGGCGGCGCCGATCAGCTTCCAGCGTGCATTGTTCTGGCGGGCCTGGTTGATGTCGTCCAGGGTGAGGGCACTGATACCGCGGCAGCGCACGTCGCTGACACTGAGCTTCGCATCCAGCAGTTCGTTGGCGAGGATCACCACTTTGAGGCGCACGTCATGCCCCTCGACATCCGCTGTCGGGTCGGCTTCGGCATACCCCAGCGCCTGGGCCTGCTCGACCGCTTCGGTAAAACCCAGGCCACTCTCCATGCGGGTCAGGACGAAGTTGGACGTGCCGTTGAGAATGCCCTCGAAACCGCTGATCGTGCTGCCCGCCAGCAACTGCCTGGCCAGGCGGATCACCGGTGTGCCACTCATGACCGAGCCTTCATATTCAAAGGCCACGTGATTGCGCTGTGCCAAGGCTTTCAATTGAGCACCGTGCAGGGCAATCGGCCCTTTGTTGGTGGTCACTACGTGCTTGGCGCTCTCCAGCGCCCAGCGACAAAAGGACGTCGCCGGTTCGCCGTCCACCGGGTTGGTGAATGTCGCCTCAGCGATGATGTCCGCGCCGGAGTCCTTGATCACCACCTCGTTGAGCGCCAATGCGTTGCCACCCGGCAGTTGCGCCAGGGCGCCCTTGACCACCGGCAGACCTGCCAATAAGGCCGCGTCCAGCCCTTGACGATTGATCAGCGAGCCGAGGAACAGGTCGGTGACGCCGACGATTTTCAGGCTGAAGCCCAGTTCGGTTTTCCAGCGCTCATTGCGCTCGGCAATCAATTGCGCCAGGGCACGATTGACACCGCCAAAGCCGACCAGCGCGAGTTTATATTCAGTCATTTTTTTTATTGCCCTTGATCTGGGTGAGGAGGGGTAGGGCTCTAGATTAGGGGCGCGCCCAGGGCAGTGAAATATGCCGATTTGCTCTATTTCATGGGCGTTTTGACCAAGGGAAAGCACGCACGACCGGCATAAAAAAAGCCAACCGGAGTTGGCTGATGCCAGTCAGTTAAGAAGGGGAAAGGCTAAAAAGTAACCTGTGGCGAGGGAGCTTGCTCCCGTTGGACTGCGCAGCAGTCCCATGCTTTGTAAACAAAGAGCGGGGCCGCTTCGCGGCCCAGCGGGAGCAAGCTCCCTCGCCACACATACAGCGTTCACCCTTGACTGGCTGGCATTAACCGGAGTTGGCCTTTTTCCAAGCAAAAACCGGCTCAGACGACGGAGGACAAAACGAACGAAGTCACGGTGTTTTCCACGCCCGCCAGTGCCGAGATCTGAGTCCACACCTGATGCACCCGCTGCGGGCTGGTTGCGCCGACGCGCAGCATCAGGTCGAACTCGCCGCTCATGACATCGCACTGGATCACTTCAGGGATCGCGCGCAGGGCCTGCAGGACGTCCTCCCCGCGCATACGGTCATAGCGATAGACGAAAATCACTGCGTTGATCTGTGAGGAGACGTGTCGTCCGTCGCCCGTCTGGACGGTATAGCCCAGGATCGCACCGTCGCGTTCCAGCCGTTCGATCCGTTGGCGCACGGCGTTGCGCGACAGGTTGACCTTGGCCGCCAGCTCGGCGTGGGCCGCCCGTGCGTTAAGCCGCAGCTCGGCGATGATGCGCTCATCAAGAGGGTCCAGGATGCGCTTCATGGGGCCTCCACTTGCCACGCGTTCAAAGCGTGTCGAGCACGGTAAGAAGGGCGGTGATGTCATCGGGGGCGACCCGATGACATGGTGGGCGTAGCAGTTGCTCGCCCTGGCTGGCCGGCTGCGGGAGGCAGATCCCCAGTTCGGCGAGCAGCGCCGCCGATTTGAGCGGGGAAATTTCCCCCAGCGTAACCATCGGCGCCACCAGGCTGCGCCGGTACAGGCGAGCGGCAATCACGCCGGTGGCCGTGTGCGGGTCGACGATGTAGCCGGTGTCGCGATGCAGCGCGATCATCTCATTCAGGGTTTCCTCATCGCTGACTGCGTAGGAGTCAATGATCATCCGTGCGCGTAACCAGCTTTCGTTGGCGAGGGTGATCTCGCCATGGGTTTCCAGCTCGAGCATCAACGCGCTGACCGCCTGATGATCATGCTCATACACTTCCCAGAGGAAACGCTCCAGGTTGGAGAACGTCGACAGGTCCATCGCCGGTGACCGGGTCTGGTTGGCGCGCAGCCTGGAATAATGGTTCTTCAGGAACAACTGGTGCAGGGCATCGTTGGTATTGGTGGCGACGATAATCTGCGTGATGGGCAAGCCCATCTTCTGCGCTACGTAGCCTGCATAGACTTCGGCGAAACTCGCCGCCGGCACGCTGAAACCGATCGGCCGCTGACCGCCGCCCAGTTGCAGCACCGCGTGGAAATACATCACCAGTTGTGCCAGGACGTTGACCCAGTTGCTGGAGTTGAAACTGATCGCCTCGTACTGGGGGCACGGCCACTGTTTGAACAGGCGGCTGACAATGCCCTGGCACTCGTCGAAGCTGCCGTCGACCGCAAACAGATGCACAGTGGGCCGCGCCACCGCCCACAGCGCGTGCAACTGGTGCTGCGGCACCCCGCGCTCCGGGTAGAGCACTACCAGATGGGCCTCGTCACAGTTTTTGAACGCCTCGATCGCCGCCAGGCCGGTATCGCCGTTGGTGGCGCCGAGCATCACTGCGCGTCGGGCGCGCCGGTGCAGAAAGTATTGCACCAACTGCGCCTGCAACTGCGCGGCAAAATCCTTCGAGGAGCGGGTAGGGCCGTGGAACAGCTCCAGTACCCATTCATTGCGGTCGACCTGATGCAAAGGCGCTACGGCCCGGTGCTGGAAACGGCGGCTGGCCTCTTTGAGCAGGCGCTTGAGATCCGGCTCGGGAATGGCGTCCCCAATGAACGGACGCAAGATCCGATACGCCAATTCGTCGTAGGGCAAGGTAGACCAGTTCGCGATGTCCTGGGGTTCGAATTGCGGCAGGTCCAGGGGGACGAACAGCCCGCCGTCGTCGGCAATGCCGGACAATACGACCTTTTCGAAGTCGACCCGTACGGCGGCATTTCGGGTACTCACATAGTGCATGCTTTGGCTCCGGCCACTATTTGTATCGGTGTGCCTGCTCGACCAGCCAGGTTGAAAACATCACGGCGTCGGGATGCTCGTCGGCGCCTGAACCCCTTACCAGGTAAAACGATTCGCTGGCTTCGATGCGCTGGTCGAAGGGTTCGACCAGGCGCCCGTCCTGAAGCATTTCGTCGACCATCGAGGAGCGTGCCAGTGCAATCCCTTGCCCCAGCTCCGCCATGCGCAAGGTCGAGATCAGCGTGTCGAACTGCAAGCCGCATGACGAATCGACGGTGTCCGCGCCGACCATCTTCAACCAGTAACCCCAACCCTCCTCGTAGCCCAGCACATGCAGCAGTGTGTGCTGGGCTACGTCCTGGGCAGTGTTCAGCGGCGAACGTGCGATCAGGGCGGGCGAGCACACCGGAAACAAGGTGTCCCAGGTCAGGCGCTGTGAAACCAGGCCGGGCCATTGGCCATGGCCCCAGCGAATCTCCATATCGTCTTCGCCATCCAGCTCCTTGACCCAGATATTGCTGATGTAGCGGATATCCACATGCGGATGGGTCTGACGAAAGCCCACCAGTTTGGGCGCCAGCCAGTGCACGAAAAACGCCAGGCTGCCACGCACTTTGATCGGCCGGCGTTTGTGCTGGCCAAAAATCTCATTGGTGCCGACTGCCAGCCGGGTGATCGCATCCTGCACCACCGGCAGATAGGCCTGGCCTTCTTCGGTCAGGCCCAGGCCACGCGGCAACCGCTTGAACAGCGCCACCCCCAGATGGCTTTCCAACTGCCGGATCTGCTGGCTGACCGCACCCTGGGTCAAACACAGTTCGTCAGCGGCGTGAGTGAAGTTCAGGCATCGAGCGGACACCTCGAAGGCCCGTAGCCAATTCAACGGAGGGAGTGGCTTTTGCTTCATGGTCTGTACCTTATCGACGCTGTGCCGAGCACGCTGGGCCACACCGTCGAGCGCGCCTAGAACGCATCGGACGGTCGAACCGTGGAGGCGAGCGACAGGCGTCGCTCGCGGCTGTTGCGGGTAATGTAATACACGAAGTAGCACCAGGCGATGAAGGGCACACCGAAGTACAGCGCGACCCGCTGTTCCGGGTCAAACGCGATCCCCACACACGCCAGGGTGCAGCACACCAACGCGCCCAGCGGAATCCACGGGTAACCGCGCACCCGGAACTTGAGGTCGCGCACATCGCCGCCATTGGCCACATACTGGCGGCGAAAGGCGATCTGGCTCGCGGCGATGCTCATCCAGACCACCACTACCGCCAGCCCGGAAATGGAAACCAGCGCCAAGTACACGGTGTTGGCCGCGAACACACTGCTGAGCAGTGAGGCGCCGCCGCCGACCATGCTCAACACAATCGCATTCAACGGCGTGCCCATGCGGGTCAGTTGGGAGAACTGCTTGGGCAGATGGCCCTGGTCGCTCAAGGTCCAGAGCATCCGCGAGGCGGCGTACAGCCCGGAGTTGGCGGCCGACAACAGCGCAGTAATGATGACAAAGTTCATGATGTCGGCGGAGTAGGGGATGCCGATATAGGTGAATACGGTCACGAAGGGGCTTTCCACCAATCCGGCCTGTTCGCGGGGCAACAGGGTCGCCAGGACGAAAATCGTGCCGACGAAAAAGATCGCCAGGCGTAGCACGGTGGTGCGGATGGCCCGTGGCACATTGCGTTGCGGGTCTTTGGTTTCACCGGCGGCAATACCGATCAGCTCGGTGCCCGAAAATGCGAACGACACGGCCAGCAAGGTCATGGCAATCGACATGAAACCAGTGGGGAACAGGCCTTCGCGGGTGAAGTTACCCAGGCCGATGCTGTGGACCTGATCGATATTGAGCAGCCCGAGAATGGCGCCGCCGCCGATCAAAAGAAACACCACGACCGTCACGACTTTGATCAGGGACAACCAGAACTCGGTTTCGGCAAACAAACGGACCGACACCACGTTGGTGAAAAACACCGCGCCGGCGAACAGCGCACTCCAGATCCATACCGGCGTGTCGGGGAACCAGCGCGTCATCAGGATACCGGCAGCGGTGAATTCCGAACCGATGGCCACCGTCCACGTCAGCCAATACAGCCATGCCACGGTATAGCCGGTACCCGGGCCGAGAAACCGCGTCGCGTAACTGCTGAACGAGCCGGTTTCGGGCATCTGCACCGCCAACTCGCCCAGGCACATCATCACCATGTAGACCATGAGTGCGCCAATGACGTAAGCGATGACCGCACCGAGCGGGCCGGCCTGGTTGACGGTGTATCCGGAGGTCAGAAACAGCCCGGTGCCGATCACTCCACCGAGTGCCAACATGACGATATGGCGGGTTTGCATTTCCTGTTTGAAGCCGGCACGCGTGTTGAGTTTTTCTTCTTTTGTGGACATGGTTGTTCTCATGAAAGTTGTTAGGGCAGGTAGGAACGTTGCCGCTAAGTCTTATTATTATTCCTCTTCATGAAACGCCTCACAGACGGCCCTGTCGTGAGGTTTGAAAGGTCAGTTCGCGGCTTCGGCGCAGGTACTCCGCTGGCTGTTTTCCTCGCGCAGGCAGCGCACAAATGCGAACGCCTGCTTCAAATCATCAAGCAGATCATCGGTGTCCTCGATGCCGACCGAGACCCGCACCAGCCCCTCCGAGATGCCCAGCGCCAGCCGTTCCTCCAGCGTGTTCTCCACATGACTGGTGGTGCGGGCCGGGCCGTAAATGGTTTCCACCGCACCGAGGTTGCCGGCGCAGTGCGCAAATCGCAGGCGTGGCAGCAGTACCTTGACGGTGTCCATGCCGCCGACCAGTACAAAACTGACGATGGCGCCGAAGCCAGCCATTTGCGCGCAGGCCACCGCGTGGTTCGGGTGCCCGGGCAGGCCGGGATAATTGACGGATGACACCAAGGGTTCGGTGCACAAGAACTCCGCCAGGGCACAAGCGCTGCGTTGCTGTTGGCGCATGCGCAGTACCAGGGTTTTCATGCCGCGAATGATCAGGTAGGCCGAGAACGGGTCGAGTGTCGCACCGTTGATTTCGCGGTAATGCCGAACCTTGGCCATCAACGATTCCTTGCCGCAGACCAGGCCGCCCAGCACATCACCATGGCCACTGAGGAATTTGGTGGCGCTGTGGATGACCACGTCCACCCCCAGCGCCAGCGGGTTCTGATTCAGTGGCGTGGCGAAGGTGTTATCGGCAACCACCAGGGCGCCGACGCGCTTGGCCGCCGCGACCAGCCGTTGGATATCGAGGATTTTCAGGGTCGGGTTGGTGGGCGTTTCCAGGTACAGCACCTGACAGCCTTTGGCGATTTCGCGCTCGATCTGCTCATGATCGAACGTCTCGCACAGCGTGACCGCCACGCCCGTGCGCGGCAGGAACTCTTCGAAAATCTTGTTGGTGCCGCCATAGCTGTCCTTGGTGGAGACTACGCGGTCGCCATGGGCCAGGAAGGTGTAAAGCACGCTGCTGATCGCGGCCATGCCGCTGCTGAAGGCAACGGCGGATTCGGCCATTTCCAACTCGCCAATCTTGGCTTCGAGAGTCTCGACCGTCGGGTTGCTCATGCGGCTGTAGATAAAGCCTGGGGCTTTGCCCAATGCAACGTCATACCAGGCATCAATGTCGTCGTAGCCATACGCAGCGCTGGCCACGATAGGGGTTTGGGTGGCGTTGTAAGGGTGGCTGACTTGCTCCCCGCCCCAGACCGCCCGGGTCCCGGCGCCCGCATTATCAAGTCCTGCGCTGTCAGGTTTTTTGTTCATTGAGGCTACTCGCACTGAGGGGTGAACGTTGAGTCATTCACACAGATAGTGCGGGCCAATATAGGGATTGGTGGGGCGCCCGAGAAACGATGTTATCGGTGCCAAAGGGCTGCTTTTTTTAATGGGTGCTGCTGGTGGAGTGATCATTTCTGTTTGTCGATAAAATATTTTATTGACTAAAAAATAATTGCCGGTTAATTATTGCTGCGCATCTGCTCGCATGCAGAGTCACTTCCAGGGTTACACCATGGGTCAGAAAATCACGCGCTCATTGGCCAGTCTGTATGTCCAGACGGTCGAGTCCTTAACCGTGCCTCAGTGGGCACCCGAATTGATGCAGGGCTTTCCGGCTGAGCCGAAACACCGGGTCACGTGGAGCAATTGGATGCGTCCACCCTTCAGCCAGTGGGGGTTCCGTCATCTGGCGCGCCTGCGTCCCACCATCGATGTGCAGGCGGGCACCGCATCTGCGGGGCAACTCAAGCAGGCCCCAAGAGCACTGGACGCGCTGTGTTTCGACAGTGAGTGCGGACTGAGCATCAGCGTTATTGATCACCTTGTCGCCAGCCAGACCGACGCCTTTTTGGTGATGCAGGGTGACACGGTATTGTTCGAGCGTTACTTCAACGGCCAGCGCGCCGATGACCGCCACATCATGTTCTCGGTGACCAAGTCGCTGATCGGCACCCTGGGTGAACAACTGGTCACCCAAGGCGCGCTCAAGCCCGAGTTACCCGCTGCGTACTACGTGCCCGAGCTGGTGGGCAGCGCATTTGGCGATGCGACGGTGCGCCAGTTGTTCGACATGGCGGTGGGCATCGACTACAGCGAGGTCTATGACGATCCCAACTCCGAGAGTTCGCAATACGGTTATGCCTGCGGCTTTCAACCGGCACCCGCGCAGTACGCCCAATTCGAGTCGCTGTATCAATACTTGCCGTCACTCAGGAAGCGCGGGAGCCACGGTGGTTTTTTCCATTACGTGACGGCGACCACCGAAGCATTGGCGTGGGTCATGGAGCGCGCCTCGGGCAAGGCCTGCAGCCAGATGCTGGAGAGGATCTGGGAGCGCCTGGGGTGTGACCGGGACGGCTATTTCATGGCCGACCCGTGGGGGCGGAATGTGGCGGGCGCGGGTTTCAGTGCCACCTTGAGAGACATGGCGCGTTTCGGTCGACTACTGGCCAACGATGGCCGCCATGATGGCTGCGAACTCCTGTCGCCTGAGACCGTGGGGCGCATTGCCGCCGGGTCTGATCCAGCGATCTACGCGCAAAACACCGAGTTCTCCAACTGGACACCGGGTGCCTCCTACCGAAGCCAGTGGTACGTGTTCAATGACCACAGCCAAGCCCTGATGGCCGGCGGGATTCACGGCCAATACCTGTTCATCGACAAACCCTCCGGTGTGGTGATCGTCAAGCAATCGTCGTTGGCGGATGCGGTGAGCCCGTTCGATACCGACAGTGTGCGCATGCTGCGCGCCATTGCCGCTCACCTGAGCCACTGATACACGCCAAACAATAAGAATCTTGCGTTCTATTCACCCGGCCTCGCCGGGTGCTGGCGGCGCGCTGCGTCGCCATTGACTGCCCTGTAACAACAATAATTCCACAGGAGCTTCTTATGGTTTTCACCCCGCGTTTCTCTCGAGCGCTGTTGGCGCTTGGCTTACCCTTGATCCCCCACATCGCGTTGGCGGGCTACACCTTTGAGGACGGTAATCTCAAGGGCGAAGTCAACCTCACCGCAGGCGGCGCGACGCTGTTCACCCGTGGCGTCAACTTCGGCAGCGGTCAAGTCGATTCACGCAGCGGTAAAAATGGCGGCGCGACGATCAACTGGCAAGAGGTCTACGTAAAACCGGGCGTCAAGCTCGACTATGCGCTGCAACCCGACTTCAGCCTGCTGGCGGGCGGTTCCCTGGTGGCAGCCAGCACCTTCGGTGATGGCGATGCAGGCGGCTTCACCCGCAGCTCCGACGGCAAGGCGGCCGTCGAAGAACTCTACGCAGGTTTTCGCGCCGGCGAGTGGACGCTTACCGCAGGTCGCCAGAACTACATGATCGGTACGGGCTTCATCGTGATGGACGGCAATCTCGATCAGCACAAGGACGGCGCCTACTGGCTCGGCCCGCGCACGGCCTTCAAGGACTCGGCGATCCTGGCCTGGGATCACGGCGCGCTGAAATCTCAGGCATTCACCTTGCGCACTGACGATGATCTGGGTGATTGGCGCATGACCGGGGTCAACCTCGATTACAACGTCGATAACCAGGTGACGCTGGGTGCCATGGCCATGAAGGTCAATGCCCTCGGCCCCAGAGGGAGCACGCTGCCACGGCGCCGCGACGGGATGCTGGTATACAACCTGAGGGCGCTCAAGGCCAGTGTGCCCGGCGTGCCGGCACTCACCCTGAATGCCGAGTATGCGCTGGAGCGGGGCAGCGGCGAGGGTGTCGATTACGACGCCAGCGCCTGGTATGGCCAGGCCGACTATGCCTTCAATACCTTGCCGCTGACACCCGTGATCGGCTACCGCTACGCGAGCTTTTCCGGTGATGACAACCTCGCCGATAACCGCCAGAAAGCCTGGGACCCGCTGAGCAAAGGTTTCGTCGACTGGAGCACCTGGCTCGTGGGGGATGTGGTCGGCAACTACCTGCTGTTCAACAGCAACGAAAATGTCCAGCAGTTCTCCCTCAAGACCCACCTCAACGAAACCCTGACCCTCGGCGCGATTCACTACCAGTTCTGGCTGGATCAGAAAAACTACATGGGCGCGACGGTCAGTGACCGGCGTTTTGCCGATGAGAGCGTGGTATTCCTCGACTGGACGCCAACGCCATCGTTCTATACGTCGCTGTCGTACAACTGGGTCAAGCCACTGGCAGCCGCCAAGCAGGTTTTCGGCAACGACCAGCGCTTCAGTGCGCTGGAATTGTATTTCACCTATCGCTATTAAGTGCTGCGAGCCATCGTGGCCGCGCTGGAGTGTTTTTATATGAACAGGTTTTTGCGTAATACCTTGCTGGGCACTGTCGCTTCGCTGTTGATCAGTGGTTTTTGCCTGGCGCAAGAGCGGACCGTGCGGATCTACAACTGGATCGAATACCTGCCGCCGCAAGTGCTCAAGAGTTTCCAGGACGAAACCGGCATTCGTCCGATCTACGATGTGTTCGACAGTGCTGAAACCATGGAGTCCAAGCTGCTGACCGGCAACTCCGGTTATGACGTGGTATTCCCCGGCACCGCCAACCTGGGGCATCTGATCACGGCCGGCGCCGTCCAGCCCCTGGATCGCAAGCAGTTACCCAACTGGCAGCACCTGGACGCGCAATTCATGCACTCCCTGGAGGCTGTGGGGGACACCGGCAATCGCTATGCCGCACCTTACCTGTGGGGCACCACTTTGATCGGCTACAACGTCGACAAGGTCCGCAAAGCCCTCGGCCCCGATGTGCAGATGAACAGCTGGGACATCATCTTCAAGGAAGAAAACCTCGCCAAGCTCGCCAGTTGTGGCGTGGGCTTTCTCGATGCCGGCAATGAAATCCTGCCGATTGCCCTGCACTACAAGGGCCTGGACCCCAACAGCCAGAAACGCGAGGACTACCCGCAGGCCCAGGCCTTGATGATGAAAATCCGCCCCTACGTCACCTACTTCAACTCGTCGCGCTACGGCATGGAC
This sequence comes from Pseudomonas sp. BCA17, assembly GCF_004519405.1. GTDB lineage: Bacteria > Pseudomonadota > Gammaproteobacteria > Pseudomonadales > Pseudomonadaceae > Aquipseudomonas. The sequence goes on from NZ_SGWI01000001.1 coordinate 78,961, forward strand.
CTGGCCAACGGTGATATTTGCATCGGCGTGGGCTGGTCCGGCGGTGTGGCGTTGGCCAAGCGATTGGCGGATGCCGCCGGCAAGGGCGTCAAGGTCGAGATGGCATTGCCCAAGGAGGGCGCGCCGATGTGGTCGGACGTGATGATGATCCCGGCCAATGCGCCTGATCCGGAGGAGGCTCATGTGTTCATCAATTACATTTTGCGTCCGGATGTGATTGCCCGTATCAGCAATCAGATCGGTTACCCCAACCCGAACAAGGACGCCACTGCGTTGGTGGATGCCGGTATCCGCAACAACCCGAACATGTACGTGCCGGACGAGGCACGTAAGACTTTGTTCGCCCTGGAGCCGGTGCCGGCCGCAGTGGAGCGGATCCGTAACCGTACCTGGACGGCCATCAAGACCAACCGTTGATCTGTTGGCACGCTCCAAAGCCTGGGTTCGGCCGACGTGTTCGGCGGGTGCCTTAGATCAAAAGGAAAGCAAACGCAGCACTGCTTTTGCTTTCCTGTAGAAGCCTGCTTAGCTGTGCTCCACAACTTTGAAGTGGCCGTGACCCTGTGGCGAGGGAGCTTGCTCCCGTGACGGCCCGAAAGCCGGCGACTATCCAACTGCCCCTCCGCGAGGGAGGTCGCCCCGGTTGGCGGCCTTTGGGCCGACCAGGATGTTGGAATGGAACGAGTACATATCCATTGCTGCGGTAACGACGACTTAGGGTTCCGCCCTTACGGCGGGTCACTTTGGAAAAGCCCCAAAGTAACCAAAGGGCTCTTGCCCCACCACTCGGCACCTCGCCCAGGCTCGGTGTGCCCGCAATCCGACATTGATTTGGGGGGGCCGCCGCCACGCGCCATCCATGGCGCGGGGCGGCTAAACCGGCATCCCTGCCGGTTTACCCCCCAAATCAATATCGAATTCCGGCCAGCGTGGTTTGACGGGGCGCCTGAGATCAAGATCAAAAGCGACTCGCTTCGCATCGTGATGTGTGTAGATACCATGCTGCATTGCAGCTTTTGCTTGCCTGTGGGAGCTGGCTTGCCTGCGCTACACAACTTTGATGTGGCCATGAACCTGTGGCGAGGGAGCTTGCTCCCGTGACGGCTCGGAAGCCGACGACTATCCAACGGGCCCTCCGCGAGGGGGTTCGCCCCCGTAATCCGATATTGATTTTGGGGGGCCTGAGATAAGGATCAAAAGCGGCTAGCTTCGCATCGTGATTTGTGCAGACAACCATGCTGCGCTGCAGGCACGTCCTATCGGGCCTGCATGCCATAAAACAGTAGCTCGGTGATACGCCTGACCTGCAAGGAGTGCGCCTCGATATCCGGCTGTTCCTGGTTCACCAGCCTGAACAGCTGCAGGTGCGAATAGTCGTTCAACAGGAATGCGGCCAATTCGACATCGAGCTGCGGGCGCAATTTGCCGGCCAGTTGCAGTTCCCGCAGCAGTTGGCTGATTTCGGCCCTGAGCGCGTCGTTCATGGCGCGGTAGCCGGCAGGCAGTTCGTTGTTGCCGCCGAACAGGATCAACGGCAGCAGCTCGCGCCAAAGGCTCGGGTGCATGACTTCCAGGGCGTAGCCCGTCAGCAGCCGCTCCAAATGACACAGCGCTTCAACCGGGTCTTCGATTTCCTGGATCCGGCTGCGGGTGTCGGTAATGGCGCGTTGATCGGCCTGGTGCAGGATTTCCAGGATGATTTCCTGTTTGTTGCCGAAATACTTGAACACCGTGGGCGCCGAGACGCCTGCCTGGCCGGCGATCTGTTCGATGGTGGTGTTCTGAAAACCCTGGCGCTCAAACAGTTCGATGGCCGCCTTGCTGATGGCTTGCCGTCGTTCGGCTTTCTGGCGTTCACGCAGTCCGCTCACTGAAGGTCCTTGTCATGAAAATAAAAAACATGCGTAAGAAAGAGGGCGGTAGTCAGCCCGGTGCCCCTGCAAAATACTTAATTGGATAAAACTTTTAAAGCACTCATTCTCAGGTCAGGCCATTGCTCTCCCGTGCTTGAGGGGTTTGTCGTTGATATTTCTTCAAGCGGTACGCAAATTGCGCACGGCTGAGCCCAACGCGTCTGGCCGCGGCGGCCAGGTTGCCGGCGTGCTGTTGCAGCGCCTCCTGGATCAGGCGCGACTCAAGCCCTTCAATGGAAAAGCCCTGGTCGAGCTGGCCCAGAGTGTCCAGCAGGGCAGGGAGGCTTGCCGGCGCAGTGTTGGACAGGCTGCCGTGGTCGTCCAGGCCATAGGGATTCGCCGGCAGGGGCTCGTTGCGAAACAGATGCACCAGGTCAATGGCTTGGCCTTCGTCACTGGCGATCAGGCCGCGCTCGATCAGGTTTTGCAGCTCACGCACGTTGCCCGCGAAATCGTAGCGCAGCAGTACCTTGAGCGCGCGCATGGTCAAGCCGGCGGGTGTCCGGGCGTATTCCTGGCAGAAGCGCGTCAGGAACGCGTTGATCAATAGCGGGATGTCATCCCGGCGTTCCCGCAGCGGCGGCAGCGCGATGGGGTAGACATTCAGCCGGTAGAACAGGTCTTCGCGAAACGCGCCGTCAGCCACCGCTTTGCGCAGATCGATATTCGTCGCGGCCACCACCCGCACGTCCACCATGATGCCGCGCACGCCGCCGACCCGTTCGATCTCGCGTTCCTGCAAGGCCCGCAGCAGTTTGCTTTGCCCCGCCAGGCTGAGGCTGGTGATTTCATCCAGAAACAGCGTGCCGCCCTGGGCCCGTTCGAAACGCCCGGGACGCGAATGGGTGGCGCCGGTGTACGCGCCACGCTCGACACCGAAGAGTTCGGCCTCGATCAGGTTGTCTGGGATGGCTGCGCAATTGAGGGCCACAAACGGGCTCTCGCGGCGAGGGCTGAGTTGGTGCAGCTGGCGCGCAAACATCTCCTTGCCCACGCCGGACTCGCCGCTGATCAGCACGGTGGCGGGAGTCAGTGCGACGCGTTGCAGGGCTTGCATCGCGGCGTTGAACGCCGCACTGGCGCCTACCAAGGCTTGTGCCTGGCTGACGCCGGCAGGGTTGCCTGCCGGGCTCTGGCGCGCAGGGGCGGTAGTGGGGCCGGCGACGGCCTGGGACACATTCAGGTAGCGCAGGTCCTGCTCGACATCACCCCATTGTCCGGCCGTCTTGCCCACCACCCGGCAACTGCTGTGGCCCATGCCTCGGCATTGCACCTCGCGGAAAATCACCATTTGCCCGAAGAGACCGCTGACGAAACCGATGGCATAGCCCGTTTCAGTCCAGCACACCGGGTCCTGGCCAATTCCGTAGGCGCTCACATGTTCATCGGCCTCGCACGAGTGGTGCCACAGAAACTCGCCTTCATAGAACCCCGAGTCGGCGTCGAATTTAAAGTGCAACGGTTCGACCTTGGTCATGCCTTCCAGAGTGTGCAGGTGGGTGCCGGCGCGAAATACCGCCGCGGCATCGGCCTGGGGCCAGCGTTCACGGATCAAGCGAGCATCCCGCAAGCCCGAGGCATAACCGGTACGTGTGAACAGACCGCGCGCCTGCTCCAGTCCCAGGCGCTCGATGACCTCTGCGCGCAGGGCGACGAAGGCGGAACTGTGCAGCAGCAACATGCGCTGGTCGTTGAGCCAGATGCGACCGTCTTCCGGAGAAAAAAACAGGCAGTCGGTCAGTTCCGCAGGCGTGGGTGAGCTGCTGTCGCTGAGATGACGGCTGTCGCCTCGCGGATGATAGTGCGCAGTGGTCGCTCGGTTGTCGGGCTGCGCGCTATGGGGATTAGTCATTGTTATGCCCCTGCAAAGCGAGTGATCGATATGAGTCACTGCCGAGATAGTTATTAAACATAACCTTATCAATTGAACAAGTGGTGGTGGGGCGGTTTTTGCAATCGATCAGTGGGTGGACGCTGTACGGCACGTGGCAGGTCGCGATCCAGAACCCTCGGCGGTTTATGTCAGCGTCGTCTCGCGCAAGCGGCACAGCCTTTGCTCAAGGCTTGATGCGGCGTCTGCATGCGTGCAGGCGATGACAATTACAAGAACCGGGAGTTGCCATGTCAGTGTCTGAAACCACCCACCTGCTACAGCGGGCCATCGAGTCCGAATGTGTGTTCGATGGCGATTGGGTTCCCGCCTCGGGAACCGTGATCCCCGTGATCGAACCTGCCACCGGCGAGCCCCTGATGCACTGCGCCATGGCCAGCCCGGCCGACATCGCCGTGGCCAGCCGCCGTGCGGCCCTGGCCCAGCCGGCATGGGCCGCACTCGGCCCACGTGAGCGTGCCGAGGTGTTTCGCAAGGCTGCCGAGGTGGCGCAACGGTCATTCGCCGAACTGGCGTTGTATGTCGCTCGGGAAACCGGGGCTGCGCTGTTCAAGGGCGAGCACGAAGTACGTGAGGCGATCGTATTGCTGCACCAGGCGGCGGGCTTGCTGTCCCAACCCCACGGGGTGGTATTGCCCAGCGCGGCGGGGCGCCTGTCCTATGCCCGGCGTCAGCCCCATGGCGTGGTCGGGGTGATTTCCCCCTTCAATTTCCCCCTGGTGCTGTCGCTGCGTTCGGTGGCACCGGCCCTGGCCGCGGGCAATGCGGTGGTGCTCAAGCCCGATCCGCAGACCCCGGTCAGCGGCGGTTTTCTCATCGCCCGGCTATTCGAAGAGGCAGGCCTGCCCAAGGGCCTGCTGCACGTGCTGCCCGGCGCCGCACCGGCCGGTGAGGCGCTGTGTCGCGATCCGAATGTCAGGATGATCGCGTTTACCGGCTCGACGGCGGCGGGGCGCAAAGTCGCCGAGGTGGCTGGTCGTCACCTTAAAAAAGTGGCGCTGGAGTTGGGTGGCAAGAACCCGCTGATCATTCTCGAAGACGCCGACCTCGACCTGGCCGCGAGCAATGCCGCCTGGGGGGCCTGGCTGCACCAAGGGCAAATCTGTATGGCGACCGGGTTGGTGCTGGTGCATGAATCCATCGCCGCCAGCCTGACGCGCAAGTTAGTCGACAAGGCCCGGGCACTTACCGTGGGCAACGCTGCCCGCGGTGAAGCCGCGCTCGGCCCATTGATCAACCAGCGCCAATTGCAGCGCGTGCACGAGATCGTCGGCGACAGCCTGCAGGCGGGGGCGAAGCTGGAGGCGGGCGGTGACTATGACCGGCTGTTCTACCAGCCCACGGTGCTCAGTGGCGTGCGACCGGGCATGCGTGCCTTTGAAGATGAAATTTTCGGCCCAGTGGCGACGGTGGTCAGCTTTGCCTCCGATGAAGAGGCTATCGAATTGGCCAACCGCACGGAGTACGGCCTTTCGGCCGCCATCATCTCGCCGTCGGTGGGGCGTGCCATGGCCATTGGCGAGCGGCTGGACTGCGGCCTGCTACACATCAACGACCAGACCGTGGCTGACGAATGCATCAACCCCTTCGGCGGTCGCGGTGCATCGGGCAATGGCGGCAGCGTTGGTGCGCCGGCCGACTGGGACGAATACAGCCAGTGGCAATGGGTCACCGTGAAAAACGCGCCACCGGCTTATCCGTTCTGAGCCTTGGCTCACGCACGCCTGCATAACAATAAGAGGGCTTGAACATGAATCTGTACAACAAAACCTTGATCGTCACCGGCGTTGCGTCGGGCATTGGTGCGGAAGTGGCGCGACTGGCGCGTTTCCAGGGCGCCACGGTGCTGGGAGTCGATCGCCATGAGCCGCAGTTGACGCTGGATGGATTTTTCCATGCCGACCTGAGCGATCCCACGAGCATCGACGCGCTGGTGGCGCGCCTGCCGGCGCGGGTCGACGCGCTATGCAACATCGCCGGGGTGCCCGGTACGGCACCGGTGCAAACGGTGGCCGAGGTCAATTACCTGGGGTTGCGCCACCTCACTCAAGCGTTGCTGCCACGCCTGCCGGCGGGCGGCAGCATCGTCAATGTCGCCTCGGTGCTCGGCGCGCAATGGCCGCAACGCCTGGCGTTGCACAAAGCGTTGGCGGCCACCGAGAGCTTCCGGGCCGGGCAGCAGTGGCTGGCGGCCAATCCGGTGGAGCAGGGCACCTGTTATCAGTACTTCAAGGAGGCGCTGATTGTCTGGAGTGCGCTGCAATCCCACGCCTGGTTTCGTGATCACTCGGTGCGTATCAACTGCGTCGCGCCGGGGCCGGTGTTCACGCCGATCCTTGGCGATTTCGTCAGCATGCTCGGGCCTGAGCGGGTGGCCCAGGACAGCCAGCGCATGACCCGCCCAGCCTTGGCCGATGAGGTGGCGTCGGTGATCGCGTTCCTCTGCTCGGACGCGGCGCGTTGGGTCAATGGGGTCAATCTGCCGGTGGATGGAGGGTTGGCCGCCACCTACCTGTAAGGGTTGCAACAACGCTTAGCCCCGGTGCGGAGCCACCGTGCCGGGGGTCTTGAACAACAACAAAAATACAGGACATACAAGATGCCCAAGCCTATCTTGCGGACGGTTGCGGCCATGACTTTTGTCGCACTGTCATCGACTGCACACGCTTATGACTTGCCCGGACTCAACCTGGGCACCACCAGCTTCTATGACGGCTCACCTGCACCGGCCGGACCTGGTTGGTACCTGGAGGAATACCTCACGTACTCCCGCGCCAGCCGTTTCAATGATGCCAACGGCAACAAGCTCGCCTTGCCCAGGCAGGATGTGGAAGTGGTGGCGCCGACCACGCAGATCATCTACGTCGGCCAGCCCCTGGCCAATGGTGCGATGCCTGGTTTTACCCTGATCAACACCTCCCTGGCCCATGTGGCGGTTGACGATGGTTTGAATAACGCCGCACTGAGTTCCCGTGCAGGGTTTGGCGATGTGACGTTGGGCGCCTTCCTGCAACTGCCGACCCTGAGCCGCGCTGACGGCAGCCCTTGGTTGGCCCAACGGGTCGAGGCTGATATAGCGGTGCCGGTGGGGGCCTATGACCGCGGGCGCTCGATCAACCCCGGCAGCAACTTCTGGTCATTCAACCCGTACTACGCGGCGACGTACTGGTTCAGCCCGAAGTGGTCGACAAGTGGACGCTTCATGTACCTGTGGAATGGCAAGAATAACGACCCGCAGGCGAGCTTTGCGGATGCTTCCAGCACTCAGGCCGGGCAGGCGTTGCATGCCAACCTGACACTCCAGTACGCCATCGACCAGCAATTGAGCCTGGGCTTGAATGGCTACTGGTTGAAGCAGATCACCGACACCGAGGTGGATGGGCATGCGGTGAGCGGGCGTCGCGAAAAGGTCTGGGCCATCGGCCCAGGCCTGGTCTACGCATTCAACAAGGAAAATATCCTGTCGGTTAACGCGTACTTCGAGCAGCAGGCGCAAAACCGCACCCAGGGCAACAAGTTGGTGCTTAATTGGCTGCACCAGTTTTAGGCGCGGGTGTAGCGGGTAGGTTCAGTGGCGCCGTACGCACCATGACGCTGATGATGGTGAGTGCGGCGATCACGACGCCGGGGGAGGTCGCCAGCAGTACGCCGCTGGTGCCGGCGCCTGCCGCAAGAAGTTGCCCGGCTGCCAGCGGCCCGGCCACCGAGCCCAGTCGGCCGATGGCCACGGACGCCCCCACACCGGTGGCACGCACCGCGGTGGGGTAGGAAGGTGGGGCGCTGGCATACAGCACCAATTGTGCAGCCATCACGAACAAGCCAGCGGCGAAGCCCGCCATGGCCATAGGCACAATCCCCACCGACAGGCCGACACCGGCGAGTGCGGCGAGCAATCCGGCGTACACGAACAGCACCACTTTCAGTGCGTTGCAGCGGTCCAGCAGCACGCCGCCAAGCAGCGAACCGAGGGCGCCGCCGATATTGAAGAGCATCTGCACCATGCCCGCCTGGGGCTTGCTGAAGCCTTGTTCGAGCAGCAACGAAGGCAGCCAGTTAAGCAGCATGTACATCACGGTCAGGGTGAAGAAGTAACTGAGCCACAACGCCAGAGTGATGAGCGCGCGACCCTCGCCGAACAGCGCCGTGCCGGTGGAGGGGCGCAGGCTGCGGGTGTGTTCGGATTGCTGGCGAAAGGCGCTGGATTCGGGCAGCAGCAGGACCATCAACGGCACGACCAACAACGGGACCAGGCCGCCGATGATAAAGGTGGTTTGCCAGTGTTCACTGGAGAACATCGCCACCACCGCGGCCAATGCGCCGCCCAGTGGCACGCCGCAATACATGACGCTGATCGCGGTGCCACGGTTGCGTTCGCTGACCGCCTCGGCGCACAGCGCGATCAGGTTGGGCAGCGCGGCGCCCAGGCCCAGGCCGGTGAGAAAACGCACCAGCAGCAGGCTCGAGTAGCTTTCGACAAATGCCGTGCAGAGGGAAAACAACCCGAACAGCAGTACGGCGCTTACCAGGATTTTCTTGCGCCCAATGCGGTCGGCCACCCAGCCACCGAAGAACGCCCCCGGCAGCAGGCCAATGATCCCGACACTGAATACCCAGCCGAGCATTTTCGGGTCCAGGGCAAAACTCTGACGCAACCCTGCAGCAGCGGTGCCGGCGGCTTGCAGATCGAAACCCTCGATCAGCGCAACGATAAAGCACAACGCGATAGTCAACGTCGAACGACGCGATGGACTGTCCATGGGCAAACCTCATTGTTGTTTTTGTTGTGGTGCGAGCCGCTTGGGCTGCTGGCAATCAAGATAACAAATATAACTATAAAAAGAAGGGCGCAGACTCTGCCTCGGAAATCGTAAAGCAGGCCGTCTAATCCAGGCGTTTGCGATGAGAGCCTGTAGGTGTGATGAAAATAGATAGTTTTATTAACGTTCGATTATCGGTCAGTGTCGGTTGACGATTGCCTCCAGCTGTTTCCATTCTCTGCTCACGAGGCCCACTGGCCACGTGCATATCACCCCAAAAACAACAACAAAAAATGGACATCGAACATGCAAAAACTCCCCACGGGCGCTGTTGCGGCGACCTGCCGTGTGTCGAATCGCACTCCACGCCTGGTCAGTGCGCTGCTGATGTTGAGTGTTCTGCCCACCCCGTCGTGGGCGGCGGGGTTTATCGACGACAGCCATGGCTCCCTGACGCTACGCAATTACTACCTGGACCGAGACTACAAGGACGACGGTGCCAAGACCGCCGCGCGGGAATGGGCCCAGGCGTTTATCGTCAACCTGGAGTCGGGGTACACTCCGGGCACCGTGGGCTTTGGTTTGGATATGCGCGGGCTGATGGGGGTCAAGCTGGACTCTTCGCCAGACCGTAGCGGCACCGAGTTATTGCCGGTATCGGCCGGCGACAAGCGTGCCGCCGATGAATATTCACGGTTGGCGCCGACTGCCAAGCTGCGGCTTGCCCAAACCACGGTAAAGACCGGCGACGTGTCGATCTTTCTGCCGTTCGCCTTTGCCAGCCCGTCGCGCCTGCTGCCGCAGACCTTTCGCGGTACCACGTTGAGCTCCAGGGACATCGACGGGCTGACGCTGAATACCGGTTATATCGACCGTATCAACAAGCGCGACTCCACCGACTACCAGGCCATGACTATCGCGTCGCCCAATCACCGTTTCAACGCGACGGCGACCACCTCGCACCTGGCTTACCTGGGGGGCGATTACCAGGTGAATAAAGACCTCAGCCTGCGTGTCTATCACTCGGCGGTGGCCGACCTCTATCAACAGGACACCTTCGCGCTGCTGCACAACCTGCCACTGGGCGCCGGTGTGTTGACCAGCGATCTGCGCAGTTTTTTCAGCCGCGAGGACGGCAGTGCCAAGGCCGGGAAGGTAGACAACCGCAACCTCTCGGCGCTGTTCGGCTACCGCCTCGGCGGGCACCGTTTCAGCCTTGGCTACATGCATTCCAGTGGGGACACGGCCACGCCGTATATCTCGGGCACCGAGCTGATGGGCATGAGCGAACTGACCATGAGTTCGGACTTTCTCAACGCCAAGGAGCACACCTGGCAGGCCATCTACGACTATGACTTTGCGGCCTCGGGGTTGCCGGGCTTGAAGAGCCGATTGCGTTATGTGCGTGGCGACAATATCGAGTTGGCGGCTTTCAATGCGCAGGACCGCAAGGAGCGCGAGTTCCAGATGGAACTGGGCTACGTGATCCAGAGTGGCCCGCTGAAGAACGTCGGGCTGATGGCGCGCAAGTCGATCTATCGCAACGACTTCCCCGGTGGCGCGGCTTTTCGCGATGAAAACCAGACCCGCTTCCTGGTGCTCTACACCGTGGCGCTCTGGTAGGTCATTGGTCCTGATACACCTTCTTGAGCAAGCGCAACAGCTCTGCACGCTCTTCGACGTCCAGGTTGCTGGTGGCGTCGAGGTCGCTCTGTGCGGCGATTGCCTTGAGTTCCTTGAGCAGGGTTTCGCCAGGCTTGCTCAGGAAGATTCCGTAGGAGCGCTTGTCCGGTTTGCAGCGCACGCGCACGGCGAGGGCGCGGCTTTCCAGCTTGTTCAGCAAGGGCACCACCTGGGGCGGCTCGATGGCCAGGGCGCGCGCCAGGTCGGCCTGCATCAGCCCGGGGTTCTGTTCGATGACCGCCAGGGCCGAGAACTGTGCGGGGCGCAGGTCATGCTCGGAAAGCCGGCCGATCAGGTTCTGGAACAGCTTGAGCTGGGCGCGGCGCATGGCATAACCGATCAGATCGTCCAGCGCAGAGTCCAGCGGTGGCGGTGCCTCGTCGTTGTCGGGCAGGGCCTGGCGAGCGGCGGCGATATTGGAGGGTTTGGCCATTAGCAGTGCAATCCTCAGGAAATGGAGGTTAAGAAACCTATCTAGTTTGCCGGGGTTGGCTTGCCGTGGCTATGAAAGCTTTTCAACCCGTCCGAAAAAAGTACCGGCTACAGGCTGAAAAATATTGGTTATCCAGATTAATAGTTAATTGACATAACTATGTATGCGGTTTAATTTCGAATCATCTTCACACCCAGAACAAGAGCGTACCGCCATGAGCAATTACGAAGGCCGTTGGACCACTGTCAAGGTTGAGATCGAGCAAGGCATCGCCTGGGTCATTCTCAACCGTCCGGAAAAACGCAACGCCATGAGCCCGACCCTCAACCGGGAAATGATCGACGTGCTGGAAACCCTGGAACAGGACCCGGCCGCCGGCGTGCTGGTGCTGACCGGCGCCGGTGAAGCCTGGACCGCGGGCATGGACCTCAAGGAGTACTTTCGCGAAGTGGACGCCGGCCCGGAAATCCTCCAGGAAAAAATCCGCCGTGAAGCCTCGCAATGGCAATGGAAGTTGCTGCGCATGTACGCCAAACCGACCATCGCCATGGTCAATGGCTGGTGTTTCGGTGGTGGCTTCAGCCCGCTGGTGGCCTGCGACCTGGCGATCTGCGCCGACGAAGCGACCTTCGGTCTCTCGGAAATCAACTGGGGCATTCCGCCGGGCAACCTGGTCAGCAAGGCCATGGCCGACACCGTCGGCCACCGTCAATCGCTGTACTACATCATGACCGGCAAGACGTTCGGCGGGCAGAAAGCCGCTGAAATGGGCTTGGTCAACGAGAGTGTGCCGCTGGCCCAACTTCGCGAAGTCACGATTGAGCTGGCGCGCAACCTGCTGGAGAAAAACCCGGTAGTGCTGCGTGCCGCCAAGCACGGTTTCAAGCGTTGCCGCGAGCTGACCTGGGAGCAGAACGAAGACTACCTGTACGCCAAGCTCGATCAGTCGCGCTTGCTCGACACCGAAGGCGGTCGCGAGCAGGGCATGAAGCAATTCCTCGACGACAAGAGCATCAAGCCTGGCCTGCAGGCGTATAAACGTTGAAGTGGGCGGCCTGCGGGCCGCACCGCTGTCACCCTGCTTGAACGTGTTCCCGATAAAGATAATAAAGAGGAATCACCATGCTGGACGTGCCCCTGTTGATTGGTGGTCAGTCGTGCCCCGCGCGCGACGGTCGAACTTTCGAGCGTCGCAACCCGGTAACCGGCGCAGTGGTCTCGCGGGTAGCCGCCGCCACTCTGGAAGATGCCGACGCCGCCGTGGCCGCGGCCCAGGCTGCGTTCCCTGCCTGGGCCGCGCTGGCGCCCAACGAACGCCGCACCCGGTTGCTCAAGGCCGCCGAGCAACTGCAGGCGCGTAGCGCCGAATTTATCGCCGCCGCCGGCGAGACCGGCGCCATGGCCAACTGGTATGGCTTTAACGTGCGCCTGGCGGCCAACATCCTGCGCGAAGCCGCGTCGATGACCACCCAGATCACCGGCGAGGTCATTCCCTCGGATGTGCCTGGCAGCTTTGCCATGGCGCTGCGCCAGCCGTGCGGCGTGGTGCTGGGCATCGCGCCCTGGAACGCCCCGGTTATCCTCGCCACCCGCGCTATTGCCATGCCACTTGCCTGCGGCAACACCGTCGTGCTCAAGGCGTCCGAGTTAAGCCCGGCGGTACACCGGCTGATCGGCCAAGTGTTGCAGGATGCCGGCCTTGGCGATGGCGTGGTCAATGTCATCAGCAACGCGCCGGAGCAGGCTGCCGCGATTGTCGAAAGGCTGATCGCCAACCCGGCGGTGCGGCGCGTCAATTTCACCGGTTCGACCCATGTCGGGCGGATCGTCGGCGAACTGTCCGCACGCCATCTCAAGCCGGCGCTGCTGGAGCTGGGCGGCAAGGCGCCGCTGCTGGTGCTGGATGATGCCGACCTGGACGCGGCGGTAGCGGCGGCCGCCTTTGGCGCGTATTTCAATCAGGGGCAGATCTGCATGTCCACCGAGCGCCTGATTGTCGATGCCAAGGTCGCCGATGCCTTTATCGCCAAGCTGGCGGCCAAGCTTACGACCCTGCGTGCCGGTGACCCTGCTGCGCCGGACTCAGTGTTGGGTTCGCTGGTGGATGTCAGTGCCGGTACGCGCATCAAGGCCCTGATCGACGATGCGCTGAGCAAAGGCGCACGGCTGGTGGCGGGCGGGCAATTGGACGGCAGCATCCTGCAGCCGACCCTGATCGACGGCGTCACCGAACACATGCGCTTATACCGCGAAGAGTCCTTCGGCCCGGTGGCGGTGTTGCTGCGCGGTGACGGCGACGAAGCGCTGCTGCGACTGGCCAACGATTCCGAGTTCGGTTTGTCGGCGGCTATCTTCAGCCGCGACACCGGGCGCGCCCTGGCCCTGGCGCAACGGGTGGAGACGGGCATTTGCCATATCAACGGCCCGACGGTGCATGACGAGGCGCAGATGCCTTTCGGTGGCGTCAAATCCAGCGGATATGGCAGCTTCGGCGCCAAGGCCTCCATTGAGCATTTCACGCAATTACGCTGGGTGACTTTGCAGAACGGGCCAAGGCACTACCCGATCTGAGTAAGCCGCGCGACATAACAATAAAGGCGGCGGCTTTGATCCGCCTTGATGGAGGCATCCTTGTGAGTTCCGAATTCAGACCGCAACCTCAGTCCGAGCAGCACCTGCCGCGATACCGCGCCGTGTCCATCGGCCATGCGCCGGTCGAGGTCACTGAAGAGCAGGGCGTGCTGCATATGCGTTCCCTGGAGCCGTTGGCCGAGCTGCCGCCGCGCTTGCTTGATCGCCTGGTGCACTGGGCTCAGGTTCGCCCTGAGCAGACGTTCATTGCCGCACGCCAGGCCGACGGTGAGTGGCGGCGTGTCAGCTATGGGCAGATGCTCGACAGTGTGCGGGCCATCGCCCAAAGCCTGTTGGCTTACGGGCTGTCGGCGCACAAACCGTTGGCGCTGCTGTCGGGAAACGATATCGAACATTTGCAACTGGCCCTTGGCGCGATGTACGCCGGTATTCCCTATTGCCCGGTATCGCCGGCGTACTCGCTGTTGTCCCAGGATTTCGCCAAGCTGCGGCATGTGTGCGACCTGCTGCAACCGGGGCTGGTGTTTGTCAGCGATGCGGCGGCCTATCAGCGCGCGATCGATGCCGTATTGCCGCCTGAAACGCCGCTGATCAGTGTGCGCGGCCAGGTGCCCGGGCGCACCCATGTCAGCTTTACGAGCCTGCTGCAAACGCCGGGTGGCGCCGAAGCCGAAGCGGCGTTCAATACCACCGGCCCGGACAGCATCGCCAAGTTTCTCTTCACCTCGGGCTCGACCAAACTGCCCAAGGCGGTGATCACCACCCAACGCATGCTCTGCGCCAACCAGCAAATGCTGTTGCAGACGTTTCCGGTGTTCGGTGAGGAGCCCCCGGTGCTGGTGGACTGGCTGCCCTGGAACCACACTTTTGGTGGCAGCCACAACGTGGGCATCGTGCTCTATAACGGCGGCACCTTTTACCTCGACGACGGCAAACCCACGGTCCAAGGGTTTGCCCAGACCTTGCGCAACCTCAAGGAGATTTCGCCCACGGCCTACCTCACGGTACCCAAGGGCTGGGAGGAGCTGGTCAACGCGCTGGAACAGGATGCCGAGTTGCGCGAGTGCTTTTTTGCACGGATGAAGCTGTTCTTCTTCGCCGCCGCCGGGCTGTCGCAAAGCGTCTGGGATCGCCTCGACCGGGTGGCCGAACGGCACTGTGGCGAGCGCATCCGCATGATGGCTGGGCTGGGTATGACCGAAGCCGCGCCGTCCTGCACGTTCACCACCGGGCCGTTGTCGATGGCCGGTTACATCGGGTTGCCCGCGCCGGGTTGCGAGGTGCGGCTGGTGCCTGTGGACGGTAAGTTCGAAGGGCGCTTTCGCGGGCCGCACATCATGCCGGGGTACTGGCGGGCGCCCGAGCAAACCGCCGAGGTGTTCGATGAGCAGGGTTTTTACTGTTCCGGCGATGCAATCAAGCTTGCCGACCCCCAGCAGCCGCAGTGGGGGCTGATGTTCGATGGGCGGATCGCCGAAGACTTCAAGCTGTCTTCCGGGGTATTTGTCAGCGTCGGCCCATTGCGCAATCGCGCCGTGCTCGAAGGCTCGCCCTATGTGCAGGATTTGGTAATTGCCGCGCCGGATCGCGAATGCCTGGGCGCTCTGGTGTTCCCCAGACTCTACGAATGCCGTCGGCTGGCCGGCTTGAGCGCCGACGCCAGCGACGCCGAGGTCCTGGCCAGCGCGCCGGTGCGCGAGTGGTTCGGCGATTGGCTGCAGCGACTCAATCGCGAGGCCACCGGCAATGCCAGTCGCCTGGAGTGGATCGCCGTGCTCGACGAGCCGGCGTCCATCGACCGGGGCGAAATTACCGACAAAGGTTCGATCAACCAGCGCGCGGTATTGCAATGGCGCGCGGCCAGAGTCGAGGCGCTGTATCGCGGTGAAGACCTCACGATCCTGCGCGCCGGGCCCAAGCCTTGAGTCGCGTCGGGCAGTACGCGGCGTTTGCCGATGTGGCGATTTTCGACGCAGTGCGCACGCCCTGGGTCGACCTGGGAGGCGCGTTGTCCCAGGTGTCGCCTATCGACTTGGGGATCAAGGTCGGCCGTGAAGTGCTGGCCCGGGCCGGTATCGAACCGCAGGCGGTAGAAAGCGTGCTGGCCGGCTCCATGGCCCAGGCCAGCTTCGATGCCTATTTGCTGCCACGGCATATCGGCTTGTACAGCGGTGTGCCGCAAGCGGTCCCGGCGCTGGGGGTGCAGCGCATATGCGCCACCGGTTTCGAACTGCTGCGCCAGGCCGCAGGGCAGCTGCGCGACGGTGTGCAACTGGCCTTGTGCGTGGCTGCCGAGTCGATGTCACGCAACCCGATTGCCGCTTACACCCATCGAGGCGGTTTTCGTCTTGGGGGCGAGGTGCAATTCAAGGACTTTCTCTGGGAGGCGCTGTATGACCCGGCCCCGGCGATAGACATGATCGCCACCGCCGATAACCTTGCGCGCCTTTATGGCCTGAGCCGGGAGGCCGTGGACCGGTATGCCTGTGATAGTCATCAGCGCGCGTTGCAGGCGCAGCGTGATGGAACCTGGGCAAAAGAGCTCGTGTCGGTGGACAACCAGGTGTTCGAACTCGAAGGCTATCAACCGAGGCGTATCACCCTGGCGCGCCAGACCAGTGCCGTCCACGAGGACAGCCACCCACGGCCCACCGACCTTGATGCCCTGGCGCGTTTGCGCGCAGTGCATGCCAGTGGGGTGCAAACCGCCGGCAACAGTTGCGCGGTGGTCGACGGTGCCGCAGCGGCGCTGGTAGGGCGTGCCGGCGATTGCGCGCGGCCGGCACTGGCCCGGCTGCTGGCCAGTGCGGTGGTCGGTGTGGCCCCGGAGCACATGGGCATCGGGCCGGCGCCGGCGATCCGCCTGCTGTTGCAGCGCAGCGGGTTGAGTCTGGGCGATATCGGCCGCTTCGAGATCAATGAAGCGCAGGGCGCGCAGGTGCTGGCGGTCGCCCAGGAGCTGGAGCTGGACAGCACTCGCCTCAACGTCCACGGCGGTTCTCTCGCGCTGGGGCATCCATTGGCTGCCAGCGGCCTGCGCCTGGTGATGACCCTGGCCCGGCAACTGCGTCAGCACAACCTGCGCTACGGCATTGCCGCAGCGTGCGTAGGCGGCGGGCAGGGCATGGCGTTGCTGATCGAAAACCCCGTCTATTGCGCTTGAGCGCCCGCTTGTTTTTATTCGATGAGGTGTCCCGATGTGGAGCTATGAGGCGCCCCTGCGCGATATGCAATTTGTGCTTGAGCATTGGCTGCAGGCACCCGATGCGTGGCGCGGCAATCCGGCGTTCGAGGCGTTGGACCTGCCGTTGGCGTTACAGGTGCTGGAGGAGGCGGCACGCTTCAGCCAGGGCGTACTGGCGCCGTTGAACAGCAGCGGTGATCGCCAGGGCTGCCGCTGGCAGGCGGGCCAGGTCAGCACACCGGACGGCTTTGCCGAGGCGTATCGAGCCTATGTCGACGGAGGTTGGCCGGCGCTGGCCTGCACTGAAGCACTGGGTGGGCAGGGCCTGCCGCAATTGCTCGACGCCGCCGTGCAAGAAATGCTCTACGCCGCCAACCATGCGTGGGCCATGTACACCGGCATTGCCCACGGCGCCTACCTGTGCCTCAAGACCCATGCCGCTCCCTGGCTGCAGGCGCGTTATTTACCCGAGATCATCAGCGGCCAAGCCTTGCCCACCATGTGCCTGACCGAGCCCCAGGCCGGCAGCGATGTCGGTTTGCTGCGTTGTCGCGCCGAACCCCAGGCGGATGGCAGCTATCGACTGAGCGGCAGCAAGCTGTTTATTTCCGGCGGCGAGCACGACCTCACGGCCAATATCCTGCACCTGGTGCTGGCGCGCCTGCCCGATGCGCCACCGGGCAGTCGCGGTATTTCTCTGTTCCTGGTGCCCAAGCGCTTGGACGATGGTCAGCCTAACGGCGTGCGCTGTGACGGCATTGAACACAAGATGGGCATCAAGGGCAGCGCCACCTGTTCCCTGGTGTTCGACGCCGCCCAAGGCTGGTTGATCGGCGACCCTCACCGTGGCCTGGCCGCGATGTTCGTGATGATGAATTCGGCGCGCCTGCATGTCGGCCTGCAAGGCCTCGGGCATGTCGATGCGGCCTGGCAAAACGCCCGGCAGTACGCCGCTGAACGTTTGCAAATGCGCGCACCGTCAAGGCCCGAGGCAGTGACGGCCGCGGCCGCCGATCCCATCCGTTATCACCCGGCCATGCGCCGCGTGTTGCTGGAGCTGCGCACCACCAGCGAGGGCATGCGCGCCATCGGTTATTGGGCCGCGCACCTGCTCGATCAGGCTGAGCATCAACAAGACCCGCAGGCCGCCCAGTTGGCCTCGCTGCTGACGCCCATCATCAAGGCGTTTTTTACCGAACAGGGGTTTCGCCAGGCCAGCAATGCGTTGCAGGTCTTCGGCGGTTACGGCTATGTCGCCGAATTCGGCATCGAGCAAACCCTGCGTGACAGTCGCATCGCCATGATTTATGAGGGCAGCAATGAGATTCAGGCCAATGACCTGTTGCTGCGCAAGGTCCTGGGGGATGAAGGCCGGGCTTTTGGCGTATTGCTGGCCGAGTTGCGCGCTGAAGCCGGGCAGGGCAGCCAGACGGTTGAATGCGCAGGGTTCGCTCATGCGTTGGACCGTGTGTGCGACGCATTGGCCAGTGTGGTGAATGCCATACGCGAGAGGTCTGGCGAGGACTGCGAATATCCGTATCGGGCTGCGCCGGATTTCCTCCAATTGTGTGGCGTGGCGCTGTTGGCCTTTGCCTGGGCCCGGGCCGCACGGGTATCCGGGGCATTACCCGAAGAACATCCGTTACGTGCCGCCAAGCTGCAAAGCGCCGGGTTCTTTTTCGATTACCTGCCGTCCCGGTTGGCACAGCACCTGGGCGCAATCGAGGGTGCGCGCGCGGCGCTGGCGTTCGTCTGATTGCACGACGACTTGCGGTACTATGGCAGCCCACGTGTTCTGGAAGTTGCCTGGATGAGTAAGCCCGGTCAATTGGTGCTGATTGCACTGCGCAAGATGATTGCCAGCGGAGAGTTGGCGGCGGGCGAGCGCCTGATGGAAATCCCCACGGCGCAGCGATTCGGCGTATCGCGCATGCCCGTGCGCATGGCGTTTCGTACCCTTGAGCAGGAAGGATTGCTGGTGCCGTCCGGCGGGCGCGGCTATCAAGTACGTTCGGTCAGCCCCGGCGATATTGCCGACGGGGTTGAAGTGCGTGGCGTGCTTGAAGGCCTGGCGGCCCGTCAAGCCGCCGAGCGCGGTTTGTCCGATGAAGCGCGCAGGGCGCTTGAGCGCTGCCTGGTCGAAGGCGATCAACTGTTCGACAAGGGGTATGTGACAGAGGACGACCTTGAGGTCTATCACGACCTGAACATGCGCTTTCACCAGGTCATCGTTGAAAGCAGCCATAACCCGGCGATTGCCGATGCCCTGGCGCGCAACGATCACCTGCCATTCGCGTCGGTGACCGCGCTGGCGGTGGATCGCGGGGACATGGTCCGCGAATACCGGCGCTTCAACTATGCCCACATGCAACATCACTCGGTCTTCGACGCCCTGGTCAGTCGCCAGGGCGCGCGGGCCGAAGCGATCATGCGCGAACATGCCAATGCGACGTTGCGCTATGCCGAAATCTTCAGCTCAGCCACCGCCGACGCACGAATGAAGGTGATTTTGCCCGCGTCGTGACAGGGTTCAGAGATCGAGCACCAGCAAAGGGGTTTTCGAGCGTGAGCAGCAGGGCGTGAACTGGTCATTCAGCGCTTGCTCCTGCTCGGTGAGGAACAGATCGCGGTGCTCCGGCAGGCCCTCCAGCACGCGGGTCAGGCAGGTGCCGCAAATCCCCTGTTCGCAGGACACCGGAATCTCGATGCCGTGGCTTTCCAGGACCTGCACCACGCTCTTGTCGGCGGGGATCTCGAAAACCTCGCCGCTGCTGCCGAGTTGTACCGAAAAACACCCGTCGAGGCTGCCGTCCACCGGGGCCGCGCTGAAGTACTCGCGATGCAGGCAATCTTCCCGCCAACCCAGCGCACGTGCGCTGTCGAGCACATGTTGCATGAACCCGCCAGGGCCGCAGACATACAGGTGCACGTCGTCTGCCGGCGCCGCCAGCACCTCGGCGGCATTCAAGGCCGTGTCGGGCTGTTCGTCGAAATGCAGGAACACCCGCTCGGCAAACGACGACGCCTTGAGACGCTGGACAAACGCCGCGCGTTCGCCGGCACGGGCGCAGTAATGCAGTTCGAAATCGGCACCCGTATGGGCCAGGCGTTCGGCCATGCACAGGATCGGCGTGATACCGATACCACCGGCAAACAACACACTGCGCCGGGCGGCGTGTGCCAGGGGGAACAGGTTGCGCGGTTCGCTGATGGTCAGGCGCGAGCCTGGGTGCACCTGTTCGTGCAGGCTGCGGGAGCCGCCCCGTGAGGCGGGGTCCTTGAGCACGCCGATCAGGTAACGATGACGTTCCTCCGGATGATTGCACAGCGAGTACTGGCGGATCAGCCCGCCAGGCAAGTGCACATCAATGTGCGCCCCGGCGCTGAAGGCCGGCAGCAGGTTGCCATCGACACGGGCCAGTTCATAGCTGCAAATGTCCTGGGCTTCGTTGTTACGGGATACCACCACCACATCGATCATGTTCAGTCCTTCCAGCGTTGGCGTTATTCACGCAGTGGTGGTGGTGATCAGGTCGGGCTCGACGGCGCGTTCCCTGGCGATCAGGCGTTCCAGGATTTTTCGTGACTGCACGCCGCCGGCATCGATATTGAGCTTGAGCAAATTGCGTGTTGGGTGAGCGAGCAGGTTCTGTTGCTGGCGTTCGAGCATCTCCAGGTCTTCGCTGAAAATCTTGCCCTGGCCTTCGCGGATGCTGGCGGTCAGTGCCTCGTCGTGGGGGTTGAAGTTGCGCGCCATGCCCCAGAAGTACCAGATCGAGGTGTCGGTCTGCGGGGTGATGAAGTCGACCACAATGCTCGCAGCCTTATGCTCGGCAGCCGCGTGATATCCGCCTTTGCCGGCGTGGGCCACACCGACCTCGATCAACACATGGCTGGGTGGGGTGAAGCGGCAGATCTGCCAGCGGTCCACGGGCACATTATCGGCAAGGTTGTTGCCGCGCAGGGCCATGCGCCAGAACGGCGGAGCCATGACGTTTTCCATATGCCGGGCGGTAACCACTTCGTCGCCTTCAACGGTGGTCACAGGCGGTGCTTCGTCGATTTCCTTCTGGCCGATGCTGGAGGCATGGACGTAGGTTTCATGCGTCAGGTCCATCAGGTTGTCGATCATCAGGCGGTAGTCACACTGGATATCAAACAACCCGCCGCCATAGGCCCACTCATCACTCACGGCCCATTCCAGATGATGGATCAGCGCGGGATCGGCCAGGGCCTGATCGCCCGGCCAAACCCAGATGAAGCCGTAGCGCTCGACGGCCGCAAACGTCCTGTTGCAGGGAAACCCGCGCACCCGCTGCCCCGGCATGTCCACCGTCTTGCCATCGCCGCCCATCACCAGGCCGTGATAGCCGCAGACCAGGTTGCCATTCTCGACATAACCCAGTGAGAGCGGCGCACCGCGATGCGGGCAGAAGTCCTCGACCGCCACCACGGCGCCTTCCAGGCCACGATAAAACACCATTTTTTCGCCGCAGATCTGACGACCCAAAGGCTTTTGCGCAATTTCATCAGGGGTGCAGGCGACATACCACGTGTTTTTGGGGTACATGACGACTCTCCAGGCAATGCATTATTTTTATTCAGTGGATCCATTAGGCGGGAGGATAATGGGCGTGGTCAATATTTTGCGGTTTATATATGGGCGATTATCGGTCGCCTCACTTTTAATGGATCCATTGTCTGTTTTTTCAGAAATGCTTCAAGATTTGCCCGCCGCGTTGGGTGGAAGGGTGGTGGGATATCAATGTGAAAAAAATGTGAAGAGAGGGTGAGCATTTAATTGACGCCACTATATCGCCACCTTATTATCGCCGCCGATTGATGGCACAGAGCCATGTAGAGGGATCTAGTAATGTGGCGTTTTACACGTCGGACCAGGCTTGCGCTGCTGTCCGCTTTTTTTTGCCTGGGATTTGCCGGCACCGCTCAAGGCGCTGATCCACAGAGCACGCCGGGCGTTACCGACCTGATCCGTGATCGCCAGGATCGCCTGCTCGAAGAGCAACAACGTCGTCTCGAAGAGCTCAAGGACCTGCCCGGCAAAGCCACGACTTCCAGCAAGCCGGCAGCGCCCGTCGACGCGCGCTGCTTTGCGATCAAAACCATTGAGCTCGCTGGTGCCGACGCGCTGTCCGAGGGCGAACGCGCCCAACTGATCAAGCCTTACATCGGCCAATGCCTTGGCGTGCCCCAGCTCAATGAAGTGCTCAAGGTCATCACCGACCGCTACCTGGCCAAAGGCCTGGTCACCAGCCGCGCCTACTTGCCACAGCAGGATCTCTCCAGCGGCCATCTCAAGATCCAGGTGGTCGAGGGCAAGCTGGAAAGCCTGAAGGGCGCCCAGGGCAGCGGCATCACCGACCGCCAGTTGGCGATGAGTTTCCCCGGTAAGAGCGGTGAGCTGCTCAACCTGCGCGAAATCGAACAGATGGTCGACCAGCTCAACCGCCTGCCGTCAAACCAGGCGCAGATGGAGTTGGCGCCAGGCAAGGCCGTGGGTGGCAGCGACGTCCTGGTCAAAAACACCCCGCAGAAACCGTGGCGTGTCGGCTTGTCGCGCCACAACGGCGGCCAGCGCAGCACCGGCGAACAGCAGTGGGGCGCCAGCCTGGATTGGGATAATCCGCTGGGCCTCGCGGATCAACTGTCGCTGCGTGGTGGTCACGATGCGGTCAGCGACCACCAGAAAACCTCGCGCAATTCGATGCTCAACTACAGCCTGCCATTCGGCTGGTGGAACCTCAGTTACAGCTACACCGAGAGCGAATACCGCTCCCAGGCCGAGGCGAATAACTTCAAGTTCAAGCAGACCGGCGACAGCCAGAACCACCAGGTACGCCTGGAGCGCGTGATCCACCGCGATGCCGTCAGCAAAACCTCCCTGAGCACCGGCGTTGCCTATCTGCGCACCAACAACTTCATTGAAGACAGCAAGCTCGCGCTGAGCAGCAACCGTCTCAGCGAGGCCCAGTTCGGCATCAACCACGGACGGCGTATCGGTGGGTCTTTTCTCAACATCGATCTGGGGATGCAAGACGGCATCGGTGCCTTTGATGCCCAGGCCAATCACCATCCGAAACCCGGCCAGGCCGATGCGCGCTATCGCAAATACACGGCCACGTTGAGCTACCTGTATCCCTTCACGTTGTGGGGCGAGTCATTGAGCTTCAGCAGCCTGATGACCGGCCAGCACAGCGAAGACGTGCTGTTCAGCCCGCAGCGCATGAGCCTGGGCGGGCAGTCGTCGATCCGGGGCTACAAAGACCAGATGCTTGCCGGCGACAGCGGTGGCTACTGGCGCAACGACCTGCGCTGGAGTCGCCCGGTGACCTGGGCCTGGTTGCAGCCTGTGCTCAGTGAGTACGGCACCAGCGTCGGTTACGACCAGGGTGTGATCAGCCGCGACCGCTACAACGCCGAGCAGCATGGGCGCATGAGCAGCAACGCGGTGGAGCTGTTTGTCCGTGGCAAGAACGTCGCCGCCAGTGTGACCTTTGCCCACTCTTTGGAACGACCGGCCGCCATCACCGAGCGTGAAGCGCCGATCTATTTCCGTATGGATTTTTTCCTTTAAATTTTTGATCGCCTTCGGGCTCCGAGACATTACATGGACGTTCGTCAGCTCGCCTTCCTCGCGCGTCAGCCTTCTGCTGCCGTAGAAAACCGTTCCCACTTCCTGGGGCTGCCTAAGCGCGGTTTGGCATTGATCCTGGCCAACGCCATGTTCTGGCAACCGCTGCTGGCCCAGGCGGACGGTATCGTGGTCAGTGCACCCGGCACCACGCTCGGGCAAGCGGGCAATGGCGTGCCGATCGTCAATATCGCCGCACCCAACGCCAATGGGCTGTCGCACAACCAGTTCCATGATTACAACGTCGGTGCCAATGGGGTGATCCTCAACAACGCCACCGACCGCACCCAGGCCACCCAGCTCGGCGGCATCGTCGTCGGCAACCCGAATTTTCACGGCAGTGCCGCCAACATCATCCTCAACGAGGTGAACGGTGGCAGCCCCAGCCAACTGCGCGGCTACACCGAAGTGGCGGGGCAGTCGGCTCATGTCATCGTCGCCAACCCGTATGGCATCAGCTGCAATGGCTGCGGTTTTATCAACACGCCGCAAGCCACCTTGACCACCGGCAAGGCCGTGATCGAAAACGGCCAGATCAACCGTTATCAGGTCGACCAAGGCAACGTCGCCATCGAAGGCGCCGGCCTGAATGCGAGTAACGTCGACCAGTTCGAAATCATCACCCGCGCCACCACCATCAACGCGCAGATCCAGGCGAAAAAACTCACCATCGTCGCCGGTCGCAACGATGTGGACGCACGCACCTTGAATGCCACCGCGCGCGCAGCGGATGGCAGCCAGGCACCGGACCTGGCTGTCGACTCGTCGGCGCTCGGCGGGATGTATGTAGGCGCGGTCAAGCTGATCGGCACCGAGGCCGGCGTGGGCGTGCGGTTGTCGGGCGACATGGTTGCCGGTGGTGATATTCAGATTGATACGGCGGGCAATGTGGTGATGGGCACGACCTCGGCGGGCAGCACCGTTAACGTCAAGGCACAGAGTGTCGACGCGAAAGGGCCGGTCCTGGCGGGCAGCGCCCTGACGATGCAGACCCAAGGCGACCTGACCAACCAAAAAAGCCTGGTTACGCGTGATCGTGTGCAGCTGCAAAGCGGTGGTGTGCTGACCAACAACGGCATCATCGAAGCCGGCGTGAACGCGGACCAGACTCGCAATAACCAGGGCGATATCCAGGTAACTGCCGGGCAGTTGAACAACAACGGCAACACGCTCATCGCCAGCCGCGACCTCACGCTCAACGTCGATGGGACCTTGAACAATCAGGGCGGAACCCTGAGTGCGCAACACCAGCTTAAAGCCAGCGCTGCCACACTGGATAACCAGCAAAAAGGCCGCGTACTGAGTACGGCAAGCCTTGAACTCAATGCCGATCGACTGCTCAACTCCGATGCCGGGCTGGTCGCCGGCAACCTTGGCCTTAACGGTCGCGTCGGGCAACTGATCAACCGTAAGGGCGAGCTGTCGAGCCTGGCCGATGTCACCTTGCACGTCGACAATCTGGATAACGTCGCCGGCCTGATCTCTGCGGGCCAGGCGCTGTGGTTGACCGCCAGCGGGGCGATCAACAATCAAACCGGTCGCCTGGTCGCCGGGCAGCATCTGCAGGCGGACGCCGGGCAACTGGATAATAGCCAGTCAGGTGTTGTGAGTAGCCAAGGCAGCCTGGGCTTGAGCGTTGCCGGTACGCTGGATAACCAGCAGCGGGGCCGTATCGAGTCCGGCACTGCCGCGCGGGTCAGCGCCGGTGGTTTCAACAACGGGCAACAGGGCACCCTTACCAGTGGCGGGCCACTTGAGCTGACAGCCGGGCCGGTGAATAACAGCCAAGGTGGCTCGATCACCAGCGCCACAACCCTCAACGCCCGTGTCACCGGCCTTGACCAGCATGACAACGGCCGCCTTTACAGCAATGGTGACGTGAGCCTGGACCTGGGCAGCGGCCACCTCGATAACCGCAGTGGCGGCTTGATCAACGCGGCTGGTCAGTTGACGTTGACGAACCTCAACAGCGTGGATAACCGTAGCGGCGAGATCTCCAGTGCTCGGGGTTTTGAATTTGCCGCCAACAGCCTGGACAACCGCGCGGGTAAATTGCTCAGTGACCAAGCCTTGGGCCTGCGTATTGCTCAGACCCTGAACAATGGTGCCGGCCTGATCGCTGCCAACGGCCTGGATATTGATGTCTCCAGCCTGATCAATGACCAACGCGGGCAAGTGCACAGCCGTGATCGGCTGAGTGCCCGTGTCAGTGGCTTGCTCGATAACCGCGGCGGAAAGCTGAGTGCGGATACCCACGCGCAGTTGACGCTGGGCAGCCTGGACAACCGCAACGGTGCTCAGCTCTTCAGCCAGGGCGACCTGAGCCTGAACCTCAATCGTGGTGATCTGAACAACCAGGGCGGTTTGATCAACTCCCCCGGGCAGTTGCTGTTGACTCAACTCAACCGTGTCGATAACCAAGGCGGGGAAATCTCCGGCGTCCGGGCATTCGAGCTGGTCGCGGATCAACTCAATAACAGCGCCGGCAAGTTGCTCAGCGAGCAAGCCTTGAGTGTGCGCATCGCCCGCGCCCTGGACAACGCCAAAGGTGTGGTGACGGCCAAGGCGCTGGACGTTCGCGCGGGCTCGTTGAACAACCAGGCCGGTGGTTTTACGGCGGTGGACGGCCTCAACGTCCAGGTCGATACCGAACTGGATAATCGCGGCGGCAAGCTGCTGGGCCAGCGCCTTGAACTTGGGCTTGGGGCACTGAATAACGACCAGGGCCAGGTGCAAGCGGACTCGACGCTGGTACTTCGCGCAGGCGGCGCCGTGAGCAACCAGGCCGGTACGTTGGCTGCTGGGCAAGGCATGACCCTGGGCAGCGCGAGCCTGGACAACCGCCACGGTAACGTGACCACCGACGGGGCGTTGACAGCTCGTATCGCCGGGCAGTTGCTCAACCAGGCGGGGCTTTTGAGTGCGGGCACTGAGCTGCAGCTAAGCATGGCTGATCTCGACAACTCGCTCAAAGGCCGGATTGCCGCGCGGCAGGTCCGGGTCACCGGCCAAGGCGTGGACAACAGCGCAGGTGGCAGCCTGTATGCCAAGCAGCAGTTGGATCTGGTACTGGGCGGCCAGTTGAACAACGCCCACGGCGTGATCGGCAGTGATGGTCGGCTGGGCATTGAGGCCGCTGGTTTGAGCAACGATGACGCAACGCTGTCCAGTGCCGATGCGATGCAGATCACCACCGGCACGCTGAGTAATCAGGCCGGGCAGTTGAGCAGCGCCACCCGCTTGGGCGTGACCGTGACCGCGCTGGACAACAGCCGCGCCGGGCATCTTTCCAGCCAAGGCGACGTGAGCCTTGACTTGCAAGGCGGCCACCTCGATAACCGCAGTGGTTTGGTCAGCGCGCCGGGGCAGTTGTTGCTCAAGCAACTGGGCAGCGTGGATAACCAGGGCGGTGAAATTTCCAGCGCGCATGCGTTCGAGCTGGCGGCAACCGCCCTCAATACCACGGACGGCAAGATCCTCAGCCAGCAAGCTCTGGTCCTGCGTGTCGCGCAGGCGCTGGATAACACGCGTGGCCTGATTTCCGCCGCCGCTTTAACGGTCAACAGCGCGAGTCTGAACAACCAGAATGGCAAGTTGAATGCCGCTGGTGAGCTCAGCCTCGGCATCGATGGCGTACTCGATAACCAGCACGGTGAATTGCTGGGCCGGCACTCGACCGTCAATGTGGCTGCACTGGATAACCGTCAGGGCCGCCTCCAAGGTGATAACCGGTTGACCCTGACGAGCGTGGGTGCCGTCAGTAACAACAACGGCACACTGGCGGCTGGGCAAGCGTTGACGGTGACTGCCGCCAGCCTTGACAACAGTGCCGGCAAACTCACCAGTGACGGCGCCTTGACCGCTCGGATTTCGGCCAACCTGCTGAACCAGGCCGGGTTGTTCGCGGCCGGCACCGAGTTGCAGCTCAATGCCGCCAGCCTGGACAACCAGGCCAAGGGTCGCATCACCAGCAAAGGCAATGCACAGCTGCAAGTGGCGAGCCTGGACAACCGAGGGGGCAGCCTCACCTCGATGGGGCAGTTGCAGGTCAAGGGCGATGCGTTGGATAACCGCCAGGCCGGGTTGCTCAACTCAGGCCAGGCCATGGGGCTGACCGTTGGTACCGTGGACAACCGCGGCGGTGAGTTGTCCAGCGTGACCGAATTGACGTTGGCCGGGCGAGAGCTGGACAACAGCAACGGCGGTCGCGTGCTGGCCAACGGCGCACTTCAACTCACGCTCGATAAGCTGAACAACCAGCTCAAGGGCCTGATTTCCGGGCAACAGGACGTCAGCCTGAAGGCCGGCAACCTCGACAACAGCGCTCAAGGCAACCTCTACGCCAAGCGCAACCTTGACGTGAACCTGGCCGAATACATCAACAACACCCAAGGCGTGATGCGCAGCGACGCAGCCTCGCAGCTGCGCAGCGCCAGCCTCGGCAATGACGGTGGGCGTATCAGCAGTGGCGGGGCGCTGTTGCTGAATACCGGCGCGGCCATCAGTAACCAGAATGGCGAAGTGCTCAGCGCCGACGTCCTGACCGTAAGCGGCGCCAGTATCGACAACAGCCAAGGGCACATCATTGCCGACGGTGCATTGCAGCTCACGACCGGTGTGTTGCTCAACCAGCATCAAGGCCGTGTCACCAGCGCTGATCGCCTCAACCTCAAAGCGACCCGCGTCGATAACCGTTTCGAGGGCCGTATTGCCAGTGGCCAGGCGCTCGACGCCAGTGTCACCGGCCTTGACCAGCGCGATGGCGGCGAGCTTTACAGCAACAGCGAGCTGACGCTGGATATGAACCATGGGCAATTGAACAACGCCGATGGCTTTATCAATGCCCCCAACCGGTTGCTGCTCAAGAACCTCAAGGATGTCGACAACCGCAACGGTGAGATCTCCAGCGCCCACGCCTTTACCCTGGCCGCCGAGACGTTGGATAACAGCGGCGGCGACCTGCTCAGTGACCAGGCGTTGACGCTTAAAGTCGAACACGCCTTGCTTAACCTCAAAGGGCTTATTTCAGCGGCCGAGATCGGGCTTGAAGCCTCGCGCCTGGACAACCTCGAGGGCAGCGTCAGCAGCTCTGTTGACACACGCCTGGCTGTCACGGACGACGTGCTCAACGACCAGGGCGAAATCGTCAGCGCTGGTCGCACCGAGCTGACGGCGGCGAGCTTGAGCAACGCCAAAGGGCGTGTGCTCGCTGATGTCAGCCTAGACGCCAAGGTCAAAGGCGCTCTGGCTAATCAGGGCGGCACGCTGGGCGCCGGCACGTCACTGGACGTGCATGCCGCCAGCCTGGATAACCGTCAGGCTGGGCGAGTGGTGAGTAACGGCCAGCTCAACGCAAGCATCGACGGGTTATTCGACAATCAGGCCAAGGGCAGCGTGTTAGCCAAAGGCGCCATGCAACTGCGCACCGGCCAGTTGGATAACCGTGAAGGACGGTTGACGGGCCATGACCTGCTGACACTGCACAGTGCGAAGGTTGATAACCGGGGCGGGGTGATCCTGGCCCAGAAGGACCTTCAACTCACCGTGGGTGAGCTGGACAACCAGCAGGGCTTGCTGAGCAGCAAGGCGGCGGTGGGCTACACCGGGCAAACCCTGCGCAACCAGAAAGGCCTGATCAGCGCCGTGGGCCCACTGCAACTGACAGCCGATAACGTGCAAAACGCCGCTGGCCGTATCGCCAGCCAAAGTGACCTGCAGGCCACCGTCGGTGTGCTGGCTCAGCAGGGCGGTGAATTGGTTGCCCTCGGCGGGCTGAGCTTGAACGGAGCTTCTCTGGACAACCGCGATGGTGGCCTGGTAGGCGCTACAAAAGCGCTGAAACTGACGGTCGACAGCATTGATAACCGCGCCGGCGAGATTTCCAGCCAGAGCAGCATCGCCTTCAACGGTCAGCGCCTGGATAACAGTAGCGGCAAACTGGTGGCTGCGACGGCACTGGAGTTGGCCGTGGCCCACGTGATCAACCAGGCGCAAGGGCGGGTATTTGCCCAGGACAACCGCTTCAATGGCGCGCGCCTGGATAACGGCGAAGGCACCTTCGCCGGGCAACGCTCCCTGAGCATTGCACTGGCGGCCATTCCCGGCACGGAATTGGACGGGCGACTGGCTAACCAACAGGGTCACATCAGCAGCGAAGGTACGCTGCAACTGACCAGTGCCACCCTTAACAACAACGGCGGCGCAATCTCTGCGGCCGGCGCGCTTTCGCTGGTCGCCGCTGGGGCTGTCGACAACCTGGCCGGCCTTGTGGAGACCGATGCCAACCTCGGCCTCAGCAGCGCCAGCCTGGACAACGGCGATAAGGGCAAGCTCAACAGTCGTGGTGCGCTGACCCTGACCACCGGCGCCTTGAACAACAACGGCCGAATCACCAGCGCCGACACTTTGAGCCTGACGGCCGCGCAACTGAGCAACAGTGGGCGTATCGCCAGTGACCAAAACCTCACCGCCACAGTGACCGGCCTGAACCAGCAAGGCGGCGAGCTGTTGAGCAAGACCCGCCTCGATCTGGACCTCAATCACGGCCAGTTGAGCAACATCGGCGGCCTGATCAATAGCCCATTGCTGATGCTGAAAAACCTGGCGGATGTAAAAAACAGCCAGCTCGGCGAAATTTCCAGCCAGCAAGCGTTCACCTTGGCGGCGCGCAACCTCGACAACGGCGGCGCCAAGCTGATCAGTAACCAGGGCCTGACGCTACAAGTGGCAGAGGTGTTAGGCAACGCCAAAGGCACGATCAGCGCAGCCTCACTCAACGCCCACGCCGCCAAGCTGGAGAACAGCGACGGCCTGGTCAGCAGCCATGGCGCACTGGAGGTCTCGGCCGACCAACTGATCGATAACCAGCGCGGTACCTTGATTGCCGACGGCGCAATGTTGCTGAGCACCGCTCAACTCGACAACCGTGGCGGTGACGTGACGGGCAAGGCATTGGTGACCGCCAGGATTGGCCAGGTCAACAACCACGGCGGGCAACTGATCAGCACCTCACAGCTGGATGTGCAGGGCCGCATTCTGGACAACACAAAAGGCTTGGTCGGTGCGGAAAAAGCGCTGAACCTGCAGGTCGACAGCGTCGACAACAAGGGGGGCGAGCTGTCCACCAATGGCGACCTTAGCCTCACCGGGCAGACCCTGGATAACAGTGATTCCGGTCGTGTACTGGCCGGGCAAGCGTTGAGCCTTACCGTGGCGCAGCTGCTTAATCGCAACGACGGCAAATTCAATGCTCAGCGCCTGATGCTCACCGGCCAGGACCTGGACAACAGCAACGGCAAGCTGCTCGCGCAGCAACTGCTGCAACTGGACCTTAAGGGCCAGTTGAATAACACCCAAGGCGTGCTCAGCAGTGAAGGGCGCCTGGCTGTCACCGCTGCAGACCTGATCAACCGTCAAGGCCTTGTCTCCAGCGCTCAAGCGCTGGAGCTGGGGCTGGCAGGCGCGGTGGATAACGACGACGGTCAGTTGGTAGCCGACAGCACTCTCCAACTGCGCAGCACCCGTCTGAGCAACCAGAAAGGTGTGCTCAGTGGCAAA
This sequence comes from Pseudomonas sp. BCA17, assembly GCF_004519405.1. GTDB lineage: Bacteria > Pseudomonadota > Gammaproteobacteria > Pseudomonadales > Pseudomonadaceae > Aquipseudomonas. Next base: position 109,623 of record NZ_SGWI01000001.1, read on the forward strand.
GGTGCGGTCTCGGTGAACACTGGCGCGTTGGACAACAGCAGCGGCCGCCTGAACAGCGGCGACACCCTGGAGCTGAAGGCCGGCTTACTGACCAACAGCGCCGGCAACATCGGCAGCGCCCAGGCCCTGACGGCCAGTGTCGCCGGGCTTGAGCAGCCCGGCGGCAAATTGTTCAGCAACGCCGGCTTGACGCTGGACCTGAACAACGGCCAGTTGAATAACCAGCAGGGCCTGATCAACGCGACCGGGTCACTGGTACTTAACCAACTCAATGGTGTGAACAACCAGGGCGGTGAAATCTCCAGCGGCCAGGCGTTCAACGTGGTGGCACGTGATCTGGACAACAGCAATGGTCGACTGCTGAGTAATCATGGCCTGGCGTTGCGCATCGAGCAGGCATTGACGAACATCAAGGGCCTGGTTGCGGGTGCCAGCCTGAGCGCGAACGCAGCCTCTTTCGATAACAGCGGCGGTACGTTCACCAGCCGCGGCAACCTCGAGCTGACCAGCACGGGCCTGCTCAACAACCAGCAACAAGGCCTGATCAACGCCGCGCAAGCCCTGACGCTGAACAGCGGCAACCTCAATAACCAGGGCGGCAGCCTGCTCGGCACCAGCGCCTTGACGCTCAATGCATTGGCCTTGGACAGCAGCGCCAAAGGCCTGATCAACAGCCAGGGCAGCCTTGCGCTGAATGCCCAGTCGCTGAACGCCAGCGACGACGGCGAAGTGTCGGCCAAGGGCGACATCGACCTCAACCTCACCTCGATGGCCCTGCGCGACGGCAAGCTGATCAGTGATCAACGCCTGACCGTGGACTTGGCCAACGGTGACCTGGACAACCGTAAAGGCCTGATCCTCGCCAAAGGCCCGCTGACCCTGAAGCGTCTGGGCGCCGTAAACAACCAGGGCGGTGAAATATCCAGCCTGAATGCCGTGAGCCTGATGGCGCGTAGCCTGGACAACAGTGCCGGCAAATTGATCAGTCAACAGCTGCTGACGCTCAACGCAGGCGACATGATCAATCGCGGCGGCCTGATGTCGGGATGGCAGGGGCTGAATGTTATCGGCAGTGGCTTGGATAACCGTGACAGCGGCACGCTGTCCAGCCGCAGCGGCGATCTTGATGTACGCCTCAGTGGCAGCCTGCTCAACAGCGGCGCAGGCGCATTGGCCAGCCTCGGTCGGTTGAGCGTCAGCGCGACCAGCCTGGATAACAGTGGCAAAGGCGTTGTCTCCAGCGGCGCGCAGCAGACGCTGAGCGTGACAGGCTTGCTGAACAACAGCCAAGGCGGGTTGATCGACAGCGGGGCCACGCTGGATCTGAGCGCGGCTGACCTTGACAACAGTGCCGGCAGTATTGCGGCCTTGCACGACCTGAACGTGTCCGGCGGCAATCTGGTTAACACCCATGGGTCACTGATGGGCGACGCGCATCTGGTGCTCGACCTGCAAGGCAACCTCGGCAACGTCAACGGCAAGATCGCCGGCACTGAGTCGCTGGCGCTGTTGCGTGCTATCGAGGTGGATAACCGTGGCGGCCAACTGGCCAGCCAGGGGCGACTGTCACTGGCGATGGGTGGCTTGAACAACAGCCAGAGCGGCACCGTCGCGTCCAAGGGGCCACTGGCAATTAACGCCAGCGCTGTCGTGCAAAACAACGCCGATGGCTTGATCTACAGCCAAGACGGCGACCTGCAGATCAACGCCCTTGGCCTGAGCAACGCGCAAGGCAAACTGCAAGGGCAAAACGGCCTGCGTGTCGAGGTCAATGGCGACCTCGACAATCAGGGCGGCAATATCATCAGCCAGACCGGGGACGCGCACCTTAAGGCCGGTAACCTCGACAACCGTGGCGGTGTACTTGCCGCGCTCAAGGGCAACATCGAGGCCGGTGTGGTCGGTGTATTGCGCAACGGCTATGACCTGAGCGGCAATCGCAAGGGCGGCGTGATTCAGGGGCAGCGTCTGCTGCTGAATGCCGGTCAGCTCGACAACCAGGGCGGCTATGTTGGTGCACAGTCCGGTGACGCGCTGCTGACCCTCGCCGCGCTGAATAATCAGCAAGGCGCGTTGTATGCCAAGGGCCTGATGCGGGTCAATGGCGGCAACCTGGATAACACCGGCGGGCAGATCGCCGGTGACCAGATAGCGCTGGGCCTCAATGGCCAACTGACTAACCAGAATGGCCTGATTGAAAGCAGTAATACCCTGGCAGTAACGGCCAATGCCGTCGACAACCAGGGCGGCAAGCTGCGTGCGTTGGGGCGTACAGGCAGCACGCAATTCCAGATCGGCAGCGTGTTCGATAACCGCAATGGCATCGTGGAAACCGCCAACCAGGACTTGAGCCTGGCAGCCGGCAGCTTCCAGAACATTGGCGGGCGCTTGCTGCACATGGGGGAGGGGACTTTCGACATTTCCTTGCCTAACGTGACCGGCGCCGGCGGCACCGTTGTTACCCGTGGCGGCCTGACCTTGAACGCCGACACCTGGACCAATACCAGTGTCATCCAGGCCGGGCGCTTGAACGTCAATGTCAATAACTTCACCCAGACCGAAACCGGGCAGCTGTTGGCGTCCTCGCACTTGGAAGGCAAGGGCGGCAGTTGGGTCAACAACGGGTTGATTGCCAGTGATGGCAGTCTCAATCTGGCGTTGACGGGCTCCTACAGTGGTAGCGGACGCGTCAGCAGCGCAGACACTCTGGGCATCACAGCGGCATCGTTAAGTCTCGATGCCGCCTCAAGCATCACGGGCGGTCGCGCAACGACGGTCAGCGTTGGAGGGCAGTTGACCAATCTGGGGCGTATCAGCTCCATGGGGAATTTGGCAATCAGCGCCGCAACCCTGAATAACTACGGCACCCTCGGCAGCGGTGAGGGGCTACAGGCTGACGCGCAAACATTGCTCAACGAGCGTGGGTCAATCATCAGCGGTGGTGACATGTCATTGCTGACCGATAACTTTACCAATCGATATGGCGACGTTTACAGCTTGGCCACGTTGTGGGTTGGGGGGGATAAGCAAGGGCGCTGGTCCAGCAGTTTGAACAATATCTCCGGCAACCTGGAAAGTGCCGGCGATATGACGCTGCGTGTTGGAACGATAGAAAACAAAAAAGACTTCTTTAATGTTTCCTCAGCACTGGTCTCTGGTGCCATCGGAATGAGAGGTACCGCCCCACGAGCAGGGCATATGGTTCTGATGGAGGAGTATGAGTCGAAGGTAGAGTCGGAAGCTGTTTCCGGCACTATATCGTCAGGCAGGAATTTGGATGTTCAGGGGCGTAGCCTCTTGAATTCCGCTTCGGTTATTTCGGCAGCCGGGAACATCACTGCCGCACTGGAAAACTTCAGCAATGTGGGCGCGACACTCGGCAAGTATTCGGTGCTCAAGTCGTTCAACCTACCGGGGGTTAAAAAAGAGAAAGACATCGCGCGACTCTGGCGTTCGATAATGGAATACAACGCTGCCAATGATCCGTCCTATAGGATTCAAGGCGCTGGTGCGAATCGAGCAGGCACACTGCGCTTCTGGGATGCAAATTGGAACGAGTCAACGGTAACTCCCACCGCGAGGACGGGTGGAACGGCCCAGCGACAAATTAACCTGACGTTTGGCTGGCAAAATTACACCGTATTCAATTTCAACCTCGCCGCACTGTTCCCTGAGCCTGCTTACAGACCGGGCAACAATCCGGCGCTGCCAAGCACGCTGAGCGGCGTCGGCTTCTATGATCAGAAAGTAATAACCAAGTCAGGTAGTGCAGGGTCGGCTCAAGCCATCGTTCAGGCTGGGGGAGCAGTTCAGATCACAGCCAGCAAGAACCTTGTCAACAGTGTTGTTCAAGAGGGGAAACCGGTATCGATCGGTGGCGGGCGAGGGGTTGATCCGACTCGCCCGGTGGCCAACGCTGTTGTAGTGATCGACGTGAATTCGCAGTTGCCACCCGATCTCGCCCAAAAACAAGTCAACCCACTAACCCTGCGCGGGTTCAGCCTGCCAACCGGCACCCACGGGCTGTTCCATCTCAGTTCCCAGGCGGTCGATGGCACCCAGGCTGCACAGGCCAATACCGGCCCGCAAAGCTGGACCATGGGCGGTGCCAGCGTGGGCCTGACGCAACGCCAGGACGTACAACCGGCTCTCGGGCTGCGTACATTCGATGTGGCGAAGGTCGCGCAGGAGAGCGCTGCGACTCGCCAATTGGACCCGATAGCACGCCAGGTCAGCGGCGTCACCGTCAGCACCAAGGCGTTGGACGTTTCCGCGCCAAACGATGTCGACAACGGCGGCGCCTGGACCCCTGGTCAGATCACCACGGGTGAAATCGCCCGCGGCGATAGCATCAACACCCAAAATCCGTCTGCAGGTTCGAACCTGCCAACGGGCAAGGTCACGGCGCCTGGTGACCTGCCGGATCTGGCGCTGACAGAACGCGATACCCGCGTAGCGCTCACTACACCGAGCGACCCATCGCGCCCCACCATCAACATTCCGGGGGTGACCCCGGTGATGCCAGGCATCCAGCCGGTGGTCAGCGTGGCCACCCCACAAAGCCAGGGCAGCCGCCCGACTCAAGTGGCCGCCGTTGTCGCCCAACCCCTGGACGCGGACGCGCAAACCACGCCGGTCGCCAGCCAGACCATCAACCGCGTACAAGGCTTTACGCCGACTGGGCCGGTGCCGCAGCCGCATAAATACTTGATCGAAACCAACCCGGTGCTTACTGAACTCAAGCAGTTCATGAGTTCGGACTACCTGCTTTCAGGCTTGGGCTACAACCCCGATGAGAGTGCCAAACGCCTGGGCGACGGGCTCTATGAGCAACGCCTGATTCAGCAAGCCGTGCAGGCACGCACGGGGCAGCGTTTTATCGACGGTCAGAATACCGACGAGAAACTGTTCAAGTACTTGATGGATAACGCCATCAGCAGCAAGCAACAACTGAACCTGGCAGTGGGCGTGTCCCTGACCTCACAGCAAGTTGCAGCGCTGACACACGACATCGTGTGGCTGGAGCAGCATGAAGTGAACGGTGAGAAAGTGCTGGTGCCGGTGCTTTATCTGGCGCAGGCCGACAACCGCCTGGCGCCGAGCGGTGCCTTGATCGCGGGTAACGACCTGAACCTGATTGCCGGCGAAAACCTGGAGAACGCCGGCACCCTGCGAGCCAGTAACAACCTCTCGGCCAAAGCCGGCAACGACCTGACGAACAGCGGCGTGATCGAAGCCGGTAACCGTCTGGACTTGCTGGCGGGCAACAATATTGTCAACAAGTCCGGCGGCATCATTGCCGGGCGCGATGTCACGCTGACGGCCGTCCATGGTGATGTGCTCAACGAGCGCGCCGTCACCCGTACCGGCGACGGCACGGCGACACGGCGTGATTACCTCGACAGCGTGTCACGTATCGAGGCTGCCAATGACCTGACCCTCAAGGCTGGTCGCGACGTGGCCAATACGGGTGGTGTGCTGCAAAGCGGGCGCGACACCCTGATCACTGCCGGGCGCGATGTGCGTATTGACGCCGTTGAACAGCGCAATGGCTTCGACATGGGCAGCCGCCTGCGCACAGAAACCGTGACACAAAACGGCGCCAGCGTGGAGGCCGGTCGTGACCTTACGGTGTCGGCAGGGCGCGACTTCTCCGCCATCGCCAGCCGCATCGACGCCAAGCGCGACCTGAATATTTCGGCCACCGAAAACCTGAGTGTTTCGTCTGCGGCCGACGAGCAGCATTCCTCCAGCAAATCCAAAAAGGTCACCCAGTCCCAAGACCACATCCGCCAGGTGTCCAGCGTGCTGACGGCCGGTGGCGACGTGTCGTTGAAGGCCGGCAAAGACCTGGAACTGACCGCCAGCCGAATTGCCGGTGGCGGCAACGTCGCGCTCGAAGCTCAGCGCGACCTCAGCATCCTCTCGGCACTCGACGAAGACGCATCGTTCTACTCGAAAAAGAGCAAAGGCTCGTTCGGTCGCAGCAAAAGCGAACAACGCGAAAGCTACGACAGCACCAACGTCGCCTCCGTGGTTGAAGCCGGCAAAGACCTCACCCTCAATGCCAGCAAAAAAGCTGATGGCGGCATGAACATCGAAGGCGGACGTGACGTTACCGTAATCGGCAGCCAGCTGAAGGCCGGCGGCGACATGTTGCTGGGCGCCACGGGCGATATCGCCGTGCTATCGGGTGTCGAGGAGCATGGCTCGTACAGCAAGAAGACCAAGTCCGGGTTCCTCGGGCTCTCCAAAAGCGGCAAGAGCCAGCTGAAAACCACCGCCAGCCAAGTCGGCAGCGAGTTGGAAGCGGGCCATGACGTGGTGGTGGCTGCGGGTAATGACGTGCGGTTGCGCGCAAGTGAGATCAGGGCTGAGAACGACACCGAGCTGCGCGCAGGTCTGGTGAACAGCACCGGCGACATCAACTTGGTTTCGGCAAATGACACCGCCTACAGCCGCAGCGAGGAATACAAGAAGAAATTTGGCTATGTGGAGAGGCCGACTTCGGTAGCGATCTCTTCGGCGAAAAAGGCTGGGCGTGAAGCGCAGAGCAGTACCAGCGTGGGCAGCCAGGTCAGTGCTGACCGTGACGCCACCTTGCAGGCCGAACGCGACATCAACCTGATAGGCAGCGGCATCAGTGCCGGGCGCAACGTCAGTCTGGACGCAGGTCGCGACGTCAACGTGGTCGCGGCTCAGAACACCAGCAGCGAACATAGCTGGGAGAAGAAAAAACAGACCGGCTCAAGTATTTCCAGTAACGGCAATGGCTTCAGCGTCTTTGCGGGCACCGAAGGCACCACGAAAAAAGACCGCCTGGAACACGAGACCGCCGCAGGCAGCCAGATCAGTGCCGGTCAGGACGTTGCGATCAACGCCAAACGCGATATTAACCAGCGCGGCTCCGACCTCAATGCGGTTAATGATATTGACCTGACGGCTGGGAGAAATATCAACATCGATGCAGCGCGTGAAAGCACGCTCACCGAGCAACTGCGACAAAAAGAGAGCAATGGCCTGGGAGCTTCGATCAACCACAACTACGCCAATACCAAGGACGCGGTGAGTGGAGCGGGGAAGGGCGAGGACAATGTCAGCAAGGGTTCCAGTACCCTTAAAGCGATTGATGGTGTCGCTCAGTTCGTCAATGGCCCGACAGCTGATGTGAAGTTTGGCAACAGCAAGCAGAGCTCCAGCGAGCAAGTAATTGAGCAGACCAACCGGTCCTCGACGCTCAATGCCGGCAAAGATCTCAACCTTAACGCTGGCAACGACGTGGTGGTGAAGGGTAGCCAATTGGGCGCCGGTCGCGACATCAACATTAAAGGTCGCGACGTGACCCTTGATATCGCCAAAGGCAGTGTCAGTGAGCAAACCACTAACACCCAGAGTTGGGGCGGTATTCATGGCGGCACCAGTGGCGGGATCAAGGTCGGTGTCGGCGGCAGTTATGGCACCGCCACGGGCGACAGTGCCCAGGGCACCTCTACGCCTACGCAACTTGATGCTGGTCGCGATATCAACCTCAAGGCAAGTAATGACCTCAACCTGATTGGTACACAGGCCAAGGCGCAACGAGATATTGAGCTGAATGCCGGCAAGGATTTGAATATCCGTTCGGCGCATAACGACAGCACCAGCGAGAACAATCGCCACAGTGGTGGCGGGGAGGCGGGTCTTACCTTTGGCTCCGATGGCATCGGCGTCTATGTCAGTGTGAGCTTGGGCAAAGGCAACCTGGAACGAGAAGGCCAACGTCAACAAGAGGCATACCTCTACGCAGGCGACCGCCTGGGGTTCAACAGCGGTAAGGACACCAACATCGGCGGTGCCAACCTACGGGGTGATGAAGTGCTAGGCCGTGTCGGTGGCAACCTCAACGTTTCCTCGGTGGCTGATACCGGCAAGGTCAAGGGCAAAGAGTTTGACATTAGCGTTACGGCTACCATCGGCCCGGGAGCGGGTGTCAGCGGTTCGGTCGGCTATGGCCAAACCACCGGCAAGACCGACTGGGTTGAAGAGCAAACCAGCATCACTGGCAAAAACAAAGTCGATATTCGTACCGAGAACCACACCCAGATCGACGGTGCCGTCATTGCCGCCGACAACGGCAACCTTAAACTGGACACCGGTACGCTGGGCTTCAGCGATATTGCGGGGCAGGACAAAGAGCACGGCTACTACCTGAACGTGGGCGGAACCTACAAAGCCGGGAGCAGTGACAGCAAAGGCAACACCGTACAAGACAGTAGCCAGACAGGTAAGGGCAAGGAAGGCAAGACGGGTTGGAGCGTTGAAGGATGGAACTACGAAAAAGACCGTGAGCAGATTGTCCGTGCAACCGTAGGGACCGGTGAGATCGTTGTACGCAAGGATGCCGAAACAGGTGCTGACTCCACGACCGGTTTGAACCGCGACGTGGGCAAGGCCTATGAAATCACTAAGGATGAAGAGAAACGCACCGATCTGTATGCAAGCAGTTCCTCGATTGATTCAGTGCTTAAACCGGGAGAAACGCTGAAGCAGTGGTCTGACGGACTATTGAACTACAACAAAACCGCCCTGGACAACTTCAACAAGGCGGCGGGGGCACTGAATGCGGTGGTCAATCGCGTGGATACCATGTTGGGCCGCCCCATGGATGCTCGCGCAGAAGCCATGGCCGGTAAAGACTTGGCGGAAAGCACGCTGGAAGCGCTGTTACTCTCTGGAATGAAGCCCAAAGCTGCTATGGCGAAGATGGGAGACCCTGAGTTTATTGATAGCGTTCTCGGGAGCGTGGCGTCGTTAAACGGGATCGAACCTCGCGTTCTTGAAGGTGCCAAGCAGTTGCTTGAGTCGAGCACTTATGTACCCGATCCCCAGGCAATCGTATTGAAAACGCAGGAGGTCAATCCGACCGGGATTGGTGAGCTTCACGATGTCATTCTTCAGCTGGGTGCGATACAGGCTTATAAAAACGCTCACCCTGAAAGTGCCGAAGCGATAGCCTATGTTATGGCTGCTGCTCAAGGGCCAAAAGGGGTTGCTCAATTTATTGTAATGAAGGCCGTAGAGGGGACTGAGGCGGGGCAGGTAATTTCAGACAATATGGACAGGGCAAGCGCTTTCGTAGGGCAAAAGGTCGCCCAAGTTATAGAAGGCACTGAATTAAATCCTGCGTTTGAAAACGACAAATATCTGATTGGCGGTGGTGAGCTGCTTTCCAGCATTTTGTTTGGGGCGATGCCTGCACGCAAAGGTAAGGGAGGGAAAGACTCGGATGTAAAGGATCGACCAGCCGATCACTTTAATGATAAAAAAGCCCCCGAAACTATTTTGGGCGGCGCTCACAAAGACACGAGCAAACCGGTTAATGATAAATTGGACTCTCATCATTGCCCAGCGAAAGGCTGTTATGTCGGGGCCCCGATAAGCTCGAAGGACGGTCCTGCGATAAAAATGGACCCCAAGGATCATGCGGACACGGCTAGCCATGGGCGTTCAAAAGAGGCAGACGCCTATCGTGCAAAGCAAGAAGAATTGCTAGGCCAAGGAAAGCTGAAAGAGGCGATCCAAATGGACGTGGATGATATAAGAGGAAAATTCGGCAATAAATATGATGATGCTATAAAGCAAATGCTCGATTATGCAGATACTTTGAATCCAGATGATTTCAAGAAAAGGTGATAATGTATGATTTTTGATTATTTGACGACGGGTTCAATTGGCCCCCTAGGCGTTGGTATGCCGAGAGCAGAAGTTCGCTCTTGCTTAGGTGAAGAGTTTAGAACGTTCAAGAAAACGTTTTTGTCGTCAAATACGCTGGACGCCTTTGATCATCATGCTGTGCACGTTTATTATGACGATGCTGATCTTGTAAAGGGCGTGGAGCTGTTTTCGCCGATAAACTTTTTCTGGCGTGGGAAAAGACTTTTAGGTGAAAGTTATGCTGAGCTGAAAAAATATTTGGTTCACCAGGGCGTCGTTTTTTCTTCAGATGATTTTGGAGTTGAAGTCGATGCGCTTGGGATGGGGTTCTATATTCCGGATATTAGTGATGATGGTGATTTTGCGACAGTTAAAAGTGTATATATTGACTTGACTGTCGGCTGAGTGGGTAGGCGACGGAAAAGGAAAAGAGAAGATAAATATTGGTAAGACCACGTTTTTGAGTTTTTTAGTTCAGTCGAGTTTTTTTAAAAAATAGGAGTAATGGTGGTCTTACCCTGAGAAATCCTTATGAAAGAATTGTTCGGTCAGCCATACGGTGAGCCCAATCCTTATTGGGCCGTTAAAGGGTATGTTGATAGAATGTATAATGATGGCCACTTCGTTGAAGCGGTCGGCTATATCGTTAAGAGGTGGGGGGTTCAGTACGGATGGGGCGTACTGTAACTTCCCTGATGAAAATAGTCCGTTTAATGAGGAGAATTTTGAGGGGGTTGAATTTGCTTATTGCTATCCGCCTAAAGATGAAGACATAGTTGTCGTGAGTGAAGTTGTTTGCTCTGAATACATTCGATTGGCTTGTGAAAAATATCTTCAACACCATCCTGAAGATGCTGAGAAAGTAAAAGAACTCTTGGATAAGATCTCTTTCTGGTTTCGAATAATAAATAGCCTAGGCCCAGCCGAGGCTATTTAGAAAGAATAGTGGTCTGACCCCTATTTTCGTTCCACAGGTACGACGTATAATCCAGAAATAAAATTCCTGATTGGAAAACCATAATGGACATTAAGTTTGTTGAAGCAATAGTGCGTAATTCATTTGGTCTGTGGATATCGGCTCTTTTCAGTGCCATTGGTTCATTGAATCCTGAACTATCATTCTCTCAGCAAAAAGATGCATTCTTTTCTGTGATCGAATATCTGCTTGTTACTGGAAAAATAAAATTTATCGCGCCAAATGCGGATTGCTATATTTCTTCGGATAATCCGCACCCCAGATTTTCGATTAATGATGAAGAGTCTCACTGGGGGTTGGATGCGAAGCAGATCGTGTCTTACTTGAAAGGTAAGTGGCCGGAAGGTGTTGTGAGTGAAAGTGACGAAGCACTCACACTGTATTTTTATAAAGTGCCAGGCATCATTTGGGTAGACGAAAACGGCTGTTTGTTTGCTTCATAATTTGTTGGTGCAAAAGACACCACTCGCTTCATCGATGACATCAAGGTTGTTGATCAAAAAACTGGTCAGATTCTCCAAGGCACAGTTGATCTTGGCCCTACCTTGGATCGGATAAAGTCAGGTGGATCTTTCCCTCATCGAAACGACGGCTCTATATTCCAGAATCGCGCATCGGATCTGCCGCAGAAACCAGCCGGTTACTACACTGAATACGTCCATCCTACGCCCGGTATTGCAGGATCAGGACCTCAGCGAATCGTCGTAGGTAAAGGCGGCGAAATGTATTACACAGCCGACCACTACAAAACCTTCATCCCGATAAAAAATTGAGGCCTGTCGAAAATGTTACCATTCAAGTTTGTGGATGTCCCGCCTTCATATGACGCGGCTGAGGTTTTTTATGTGCGGATTGACCCCTCCATTGGGATTGCGGAGGAATTGATAAGAGCGCTGTATTATCTACTTTGGCTGCCGGGATATTTTGGATTTAACTGGGATGCCTTATATGATTGCTTAAGAGATCTTAGCTGGATTCCATGCCACAAAATCGTTCTTGTACATGTGACCCTTCCAGAATTGCCAAGAGAGGATCTACAGATATACCTTGAGATTTTACGGGACGCGGTCCTAGATTGGGTTGGTGACGAAGGACACGAGATAGAAGTAGTCTTCAGAGAAATTGATAAACTTACGGTCGAGGATTTGCTAGGGGAATAGATTAAGTCGTTGGTGCAAAAGGAATACCTTCAATCGTGAAACCAAAAATTGCTCAGAGAAATAGGGGGCAGACACTGAGGAATCCCCACAAATCTACTCCAGTCTCTGAGCTTGCCGGTGCACTTCATCGCGCAGCAATAGCTCCATATCCGCCAATTTCGAGCAGGACAATCCGGTGGTGGAACATCTCAAGTCAAAAAATAGGGGTCAGACCACGTTTACGTTGACCACGTTTACGTTATCTAGAGCTCAGCCGATTTGTTATTTAAAACATAGGGGCAATGGTGGTCTGACCCCTATTTTACTCCAAGGTGCAGGAAAAATTACTCTGACAGGTCGCTATGCATCCCCAGAAGGCTCTAAGCTTGGGACAGGTAGTTTTGATAATGTAAATCAGAATTTTTCCTTTAGCTTTCCCGCGACTAAGGAAGGCTTGAGGGATTTTTTAAAAGAGGTTGGACAATGAAGGTTCGTCGAACACTTGAAAAAAGGATGAAAGATGTTGAAGCCTTAGGTCGTGGGTTCTTTCATGAGGAAGCTGAAGATGGTGACATTTTATTTTCTACTGGGATAGAGGGTGGAAGGTTAGATGTATATGTTGACGGTTTTTTCTTTGGAAATAATGAAGTTGCGAATAAGGTGTTGTTTGCTGATATTTCTAGTATTGAAAGTCACCTGACTGTAGAACTTTTTTCGAATTCGAGTCGCTCGGGGGATATTGATTTTTACGTTCCCTTAGATGTGAAATGTGGCTTGTCCAATTTTGCGTTATTTTTACCATTCTTGACTTACTCTAATGTTATGAATATTTTGGTTGGGCTTAGAGAGGATTGGATGAGGCAGATATCTCCTAAAGGATAGTTGGTGCAAAAGGTATTTCTCCGGTTGTCACCGCAGAGGGAAAAATTGGAGATGCGGCATTTACTGATGTAAACCAAACAGCTCGTCCAGTAGCTCAGGCAAATCCAGATGAGCCAACTCTGATAGCTGATCGAGTAACGGCCAAAACTGAAGCAACAGGAAAATCTTTGCCGAATGGAAATATGGCTGACGCTCATGCAGAAATTGGCGTCATACAGCAGGCATATAATGCTGGCAATACTCAAGGTGCTGATATGGTTATGAAGAAATAGGGGGCAGACCACGGTTTTGTAAAGGTAATCAAAATTGCTCTTCGAAACATGTGAATGGTGGTCTGACCCCTATTTCTTTCCTATTTCTTTCCTAGAGTTCTAGACGGCCATAACGGCGGGGCTTGGAAAGCAGCTAAGTCGGTTAAGGATCTTGGCTCTAGAGAAACAAGAACCGGAACGTTTGATGTGAATATGGAGCGCATAGGTGATTGATGTGAGTGAAACTAAAGTCCCAGATTGGGTTACGCGTGGGAAAACTATTTATCAACTAATTAAGGAATTGAAGACCTTTGAAAAATCAAAATTTCATGGTCGAAATTTCCGTTGATGGGGGGGGGCGACTAAGAAACCAATAAGTCTCGTCGGAAAAGAGGATGGTGTGTGTGTCTTATTAAATTGCGAGTCTGAAGAGTAATTAAAATTTAATGTTGCGGGGCGGCTAGAGATAACATGAAAAACGAAGTAAGACCCTGAGAAAAGAAATAGGGGTCAGACTACGGTTTTGTAAAGATAATCAGAATTGCTCTTTGAAATATGTGAATCGTGGTCTGACCCCGTCTCCCTTGCGATATTTCCGTCGAGGTTAGTTTTTTATGAGTTATTCATTTGTGGTAAATATTTTGGAGTCAGTGTTTTCGGTGGATGTTGGGTTTGACGATTTGGAAGCTCAGGCAGCTCTAAAGCGTATTTTGAATGATCCCGCACAGAGAGTTATTATTGAGCGGGAATTACTTTGTCTTTATAATGATGAATCTATTTCCTGGGTTAAACTGTTGGATAATGAAGATTATGTCGTTTATCCAGCGGATGACGACGATGATGCTAAAAGCTATATGACTTCTATATTTTGGAATCAGGTTTTTCCAAGAGGAAATTAGAGTAAAATAAGGGGCAGACCACGTTTTTGCGTTTTTTAGAGTTCAGCCGAGTTGCTCTTTAAAAATAGGAATAATGGTGGTCTGACCCCTATTTTCGCCTTGCTTGACCAAAACCCCTATTAAGCCAAAACAGTAATCCCCCACGGCGAATACAACAGTGCTTTCTTTGTTTTTTCCGTTGCCACGTCATCGTTTCTTTACGCAGGTCTAAAAGTTATTAGTACCAGGCTATATGTTGACACGGCACAGCCCAATAGCAAAAACAACGAGCCGCCGTTGGGCGTTACGACGGCTCGGTACTGCGTTAAAGGCTTAGCTGCCCGCTACTGCTGCCTCCCGCTCCATCAGCTTATCCATCAGCAACACCCCCAACTCACTCAACTGGTGTATTGCCAGCGCTACATCGCGTGGTTTCCCGGTTAGGTCCTCGGACAGGTCAAGCAGCAAGGCGCTGACTGAGGAAAAGGTTTCGTAGCTGTTGGTGATCAGGGTTTCTGAGCTGGTGTCGGGGGCGACACTGAATAACCCCGGCGGCGGCTGAGGTGCAGCCGTTTCTGGATTGAGGTAGTGATCTATGGCGCGATGCGCCGCCTGATTGAGTTTCAGGTCGGGCTTACTTGGAGGATTAGGCGTGACTTTGAACATACTTGGAATTTCCCACTTTAGGGCCGCCACCTCTGAGCTACTAAACTAAGGGGTGGCAGCTGTGCGCAGGTTAGTAGACCGGGGAATTCCAAGAAAGCCGGCGCGCCCGAGGACGCCCTGCACACAGCCACCATAAAGCACGGACGTTGTTGCCCGACAGATGAAGCTTATGCACTGATTGGAATAACCCCAGGCTACTAAACCCGATCGCTGAGTTTTCAGCGACCGAGCAACCTTAGAGACGCCCGCTCAAGCGCACAAGCCGGCGGATTCTGACGCAAGCGTAGGCAAGGGAGCAAGGCGCTGTCGCCTCGGACTTTCCTGTTTCAGGGCTTGTTGTAGGAAATGTACTCATTCGGCAAAACAATTGGGCGATCATTACCCTTTGGCGACACTCACCCGCCACTGCGCCGGCTGCTCCAGCCGCTGCGCCGCGTGCTGCGTGGTGGCTTGCGCGGTATACGCTTGGCTAGCGACTTCACCGATCACTCGCAGTAGTTGGAAAATAGGGGGCATACCACGCTTTTGTGTTCTTTAGAGTTCAACAGAGTTGCTATTTAAAATTATAGAAAGAATGGTGGTCTGACCCCGATTTTATGTACGATTCTGAAGTAGTTAACGGCGAGATAAGTTTTTTGGGGGGGGCAAGAAATGATTAAGCCTAATTCAAAATTGCAAGCGTTTATATTTTTGTTGGTTTATTTGATCTTATTATTTTCGTTGGTTGGTGTTATCGCGAAACTTATGGGGGCTTCAATTAGTTACTATAAGACTGGTGTATGGGGGGGTGGTTGGCCTGATTTTTTTGGTTTGTTTCCGAGTGCTTTGGCTTATGCCGTACCCGTAGGGTTCGGAGTCTGGGTCTTATCATGGCTGAAGAAACGCCACGGAGGCTGAGCGTCTCCCTCCATGGATAAAGGGGACAGATTTATTTAATCTATCAGGCCCAAAAAATAAGGGGCAGACCACGTGTTTGCTTTTTTTAGAGTTCAATGAAAAAATAGGAGGTAGACCCCGGAAAATAGGGGGGAGATCACGATTTTGTGTTTTTTAGAGTTCAGCAGAGTTGCTCTTTAAAAACATAGGAATACTGGTAGTCTGACCCCTATTTTAAGAAATCAAAATGTCAAAGGTGCTAGGCCTAACGTGCATCCAGATTACTAGGAGGGAATATGCGGCCACTTGAAATGAGCTTTGAGGGCATTGAGAAGCTTTCCATTATTTCAGATTTTGATTTTTATAATCTAAACCTCGTTCTGGGACTCAGCTTGCAGCGAGAAAATTTGGGGCACGCAGTTGATACTTACAGGGTTAGCCTGGAGATGCTTTATGAGTCTGAGCAGTCGCCGGCGTTTGAAGTTGTTTTAGGGTTTACAGGGGTTCGTCGTTTAGCAATTCCTGATTTGTGTGGGAGTTTTTACTTGAGCGAAATTGAAATGGATGACGTCTCAGCTGATCAGCTTGAAGGAGTTAAATATAGGCTGAAAGACTATGGAGGCACAGGGTTTGAAGTGCTTGCTCGGGAATTTTCAGTTGTCAGCTGTAAGCAACATTTGTGAAGCGAGTTGAACTCGAAATAGGCGCGAAATTGGGGGGCGCTACGGCTTTGCGTTTTTTAGAGTTCAGAAAATTCGCTCCTTAAAACATAGAGAGAATGGTGGTTCGACTTCTGTGTCCAAAACGAAATAGGGGCCAGACCACGGTTTTTTAAAAGTGATCAGAATTGCTCTTTGAAGTATATGAGTGGTGGTCTGCCCCCTATTTTACTTGACCCCTATTTTGCTCTGCTGGCTACCCTTGTGGTAGAGGCTCCGCGTATCCGATAAAATTCTGATAGGTGAAATATGTTTAAAGAGTATAAGTTTTTGCTGGATTCGATAGGGTCAGAAGATTACTGGTCGGATGTAGGGATTGATATCGCGGCCTCCAAGGTCTCTCAGTTTGATAGTTCAAGCTGGAACGAACTTGAATCGGCTGTTCTGGCGAAGTCTGACGCTTGGCGAGGTAGGTGCGCGGAGTCTCTCGGTGACTCGGATAATGAGGGGGCGTTGCGCGTTTTGCTCATGCTTCTGAAAACTGGAGAGGAGTCGGTTGTCATTCATGCAATTGAATCTATCGAGTCAGTTTTTTTGGCTGGCTGTATTTCTGATAGGGTGCAGGTTATACGCGCTCTAGATGACATAATTGAGGCAGAGAGCAAAACGTCGAAGCTAATGGCGGTTACGTTGGTCAGGAAGTTGAGTGGCGAGTAATTGAGAGATAGGAGTTAGACCAGAATGGCACTTACTTAACAGCCAACCAGCGGATATGGCTATGAAAAGTTAAAAAACTATTCTTGGTCAATGATGACACTTACAACCCACCAACCACTGCCTCAATTTCTATCGAATACCCATGATGCAACCCCGCCACCGGAACCACCGCACGCGCCGGCCGATGCTCTCCCAGATAACACGCATAAACCCGATCAAAAGTGGCCCAGTGTTCTACCCCCACGACATACACCGTCACCTTCAACAGGTCACTCGCACTCCGGCCCGCTGCGCTGAGGATCGCCATCAGGTTATCGAGCGCGATTGAGGCTTGCACCTCAAACGGCTGGTCGGCGCTGTGCTCGCCGTTTGCGCGCACCGGCAACTGCCCGGACACGTATAAAACGCCCTGGTGCAGTACCGCCTGGGAGTAGTGCCCGCCCGGAGCGGCCGCGTTGGTCGTGTGGATCAACTCGATCTTACCAGCCATGCAGGCGACTCCAGGTGTGCACGGCGCCTTCGGCGTCGCAGGCGTGATAGTGCGGGAATTGCGCGCCGGTGGCGCACGCGTGGTTGGGCAGGATGCGCAGGCGGCTGCCGATGGGGAAGCGCGCCGCGATGTCGGTGCCCTGGGCCGCTCCAAGGGTGATGATGCCGTGCTCCTGGTTGGCGCCAGTCACTCGCGCTCCCTCGATCCAGTCGCCCGCTTCGGTACACACCTGTCCGTAACCGAAATCCTTTCGCTGACGCTGAGTGCCGCGGTCACGGCTCATGGCCATCCAGCCGGCGTCGGTGATGATCCAGCCTTTATCTTGCTGATGGCCGATGACGGTGGTCAGCACGCTCAGGGCCAACTCGTCCGCCTGGCAAACGCCGATGTTGTACATGACCAGGTCGAAGAACACATAAACGCCTGCGCGTACTTCCGTCACGCCTTCCAGGCTCAGTGCCGACAGGGCGGTGGGTGTGGATCCGATGCTGACCTCGGGGCATGCGATACCGACTTCGCGGATTCTTTCAGCGGCGCTGACGCAGAGGTGGCGTTCCTGTTCGGCAAGGGTCTGCAGCGCTTGAAGGGTCTCGAGTTCATAGCTGGAGCCGGCGTGGGTCATCACGCCTCGCACGTGCATGCCTCCCTCGACCAGGACCCGTGCGACGTTTATGAGTGCAGGGTCTTCAACGGCCAAGCCTGAGCGATGGCCGTCGCAATCTATCTCGATCCAGACCTCGAATCGTTCGTCGTGTTGCTGTGCGAAGGTGACAATGGCCTGAGCTCCAATGACGCTGTCGGTGAGCAGACTCAGGTTGCAGCCCCGGCGCCGGAGTGCCAGTGCCTGCGCCAATTTGCCAGGCGCTATCGCGACGGCATAAAACACATCGCTGATGCCTTCAGCAAAACAATATTCAGCTTCTTTCAGGGTGGAAACCGTTACCCCACTCGCGCCGGCGGCTATCTGCGCTTTGACCACGGGCAGGCATTTGCTGGTTTTGATGTGGGGGCGCAAACGCACGCCCAAGGTGTCCATGCGTTGCTGCATGCGTTGAATATTGCGCTGCATTCGCGAGGCATCGACTAGCGCGACGGGGGTATCGAGGGAGGCAATCGGGACTGACATGACGGAACTCGGGTGGCTGGATACGGTGGCCACTCTACTCAGCTATCGTAAAGTTGTGGTTCAATCAATGGTCATCAATCATTAAGTAAAACTGAATGATCTCCGTCGAAGATCTACGTCTGGCTGCAACACTGGCGCGCTCCGAGTCTTTAAGTGCTGCCGCCAGGGTGCTCAACGTCTCGCCCCCCGCATTGTCCATGCGTCTGCGCAAGCTGGAGACGTTGATGGGGCTGACCCTGGCCAATCGCGATGCCCGGCGCTTGAGCCTGACTGCCGATGGTGAGCGTTTCTCGCGTGAATGTGCGCTGTTGCTGGAGCAGTTGGAAGCGCTCCCAGAGTCGTTCAAACGGCAGGACGAGCGACTGACTGGCACCCTCAGGCTGGCGGCGCCGTTCGGCTATGGACGCCAGCGCATTGCGCCGCTGCTGGCGCGCTTTGCCAAGTTGCATCCACAGCTGTGCCTGCACCTGGATTTGCGCGAAACGCCGTGGCCTGATCGGCACGACAGCGACGCGGTGATTCACATCGGTCACCTCAATGACAGCCTGTGGGTTGCCAGGCCCCTCACGCAAAACCACCGATGGTTGTGCGCAAGCCCGGCCTATCTGGAACAGTACGGTGTGCCCTCGTCACCGGAGCAATTGGCCGAGCATCGCTGCATTTGCATCCGGGAAAATGACGAAGATGTCACGCTGTGGCATATGCGCAAGGAACAGAAACGTAAAACACTGCGCATCGACCCGGTGCTGTTGAGTAACGATGGCAGCGTCGCACGGCGTTGGGCTGAGCAAGGTTTGGGGTTGGTGCTGCGTTCGCAGTGGGATGTCGGTGATGCAATTGCCAACGGCAGCCTGGTCCGGGTGTTGGCGGACTGGCAATTCGACAGTGCCCCCATCAACCTGTTGGTGCCCTCACGCAAACTGCGCAGCCCGCGGGTGGAGGCATTGGTGGCGTTTCTGGAAGATGCATTGAAAGCATGATCAGATTAGGGCAGCGCAAACCCCTTCATATGAATGACGGTTCGCGCCGTTCTTCAACCTGATGCCCGACCGCTCGTGCAGGGCGAGCGGTCGAGGCGAGCGGGGCAGTGCACAACCGCTATCAACTGAAGCGGATATCCAGTGAGCGAAGATAGGTCTGCAGCCCCGCATCCTGGATCGGGATCAGGAACGCTTCCTGATCCGACTCGTTGAAGTGGGCATGCCAGTAGCCGGGCGGCGTGACAAAAGCCAGCCCCGGGGCCCAATCCACGCGAACCGGGTTACGTATCTGGCCATCGGCATCCAGTTCGGTGCCGACCAGCGTGTAGCATCCTGCGGGGCAATCGACGATGAAATCCAGCGCAATGGACTGATGCCGGTGAGGTTTCTGGATCGAGCCGGGCGGCAGAATTCCATACATTGCCCAGAGCACGTGAGTGACGGTGCGGGTCTGCGGGAAATTGCGATTGCCCAACAAGATGCTGATACGGCTGCGGTCTTGCGCGCGCGGGTCATCGGCCGCTTCACGCAGCTTCGCGTTGGCGGTCTGCGCCGGATACAACGTGGGGATGAACCGGTCAGTGCTGCGGGTCACGCCGAGATAACGCAGCAACGGTTCGTCATGCACGTAGTAGAGGCGGGCATCCTCGGTCGCGCTGAAGCAGGCGCTCAGAAGACCTGGCAGCGCCATGAAGCAGCCTTTGGACCATTCAAGGGTGTGCTCGCCCTGGGTAACTTCGCCAGCGCCGGCAATCACATAAAAAACCTGCGAGGTGGCGTTGGGCTGTAGCGTCAGGCTGTCGCCCGCATTGAGGCGGATAAAGTTTGCACAAAGCCCGGGCCCGGTGGCCGGCCCTTCGCAGCCCAATGCTTCGCTCAGGTCCAGCGGCACGATTCGCGAGGGGCCTGATTCGCAGAGCGACGCTGGAAAGTTGTGGTAGGGAACGCCCGTAATGAGCTTGGCGCTGATCGGATTCGCCGCTTTGCTGTACTCGAAATATTCGGCTTCGCGCTCGTTTGGCGGCACGGCGTCTACTGCATCGATCCGGAATGTGCTGTTCACGGTTATCACCTCGATCTCTGATCCTTTGATGCAGCCTCTGCCGGAGTGCCGTCAGACGCTGCAAGGGTGGGACAACGGGAAGTGCTGACTGAACCAATGTAAACGATGTGCCCGGTTTGTGCCGACGGACCGTGCCCTGGGTGCCTGCTGATTAACCACTCAGGTTACAAAAGACATGAGCGAAAATTGGACGCCAAGATATCGGTGAATAGAGACTTTTTGCCTGCTCAAGATATCCATTGAAGTTCGCGTCCGTTGGCGTCCTGGCGTTATTCCCGCCTTTATTGGAATTGATGAATCAACTCAAAAAAGCGCCGGGGCTGCGACGAGGGTGGCAGATAAATTCTCTGTTTATTCACCTTAGTTGGTACTTTCGTTCAGCTTTCCTGATGTTCGTTTTATTGTTCAATTTTTATGCGAAAAATGTACGTATAAGAAGTTTTTCAAAAAAAGTTATTAACTTTTCATAGCGCTTGCCGATGGCTTTACACGTCAAAGAAGGTAGTAGTTATGAGAAATAATCAACCTGTCACTCAGCGTGAAGTTTCACTCGGGCCGCAGCAGAAACTTATCTCGACGACAGACGCGCGAGGCGTTATCACTTATTGCAATGACGCGTTTGTCGAGATCAGCGGTTTTGATCGTGATGATCTGATCGGTGCTCCGCAAAACATCGTACGTCATCCGGACGTGCCTCCGGCTGTGTTTGCCCACATGTGGAGTGCGCTCAAACAGGGTCGGCCATGGATGGGGATTGTCAAAAACCGCTCCAAAAATGGCGATCACTATTGGGTCAACGCGTACGTCACACCGATATTTGAAGGCAGCCAGGTAGTAGGTTTCGAATCGGTCAGGGTCAAGCCGACAGCGGATCAGGTCCGTCGGGCGCAAACGCTCTATAAGCGCATCAGCCAAGGAAAATCGGCCGTTCCTCAGTGGGAAAGCTTGAAGTGCGCTGTGCAGGATTGTCTGCCGTATCTGGTCACCGGGCTGGCAGGTGCGGTAGGCGGCCTGTTCTTCAGCGCGCCTTTGGCAATCGGTGTGGCGGCAGCTGTGGCGTTGCCGTTCGGCTTGGTTTTTTCACGTTGGCAAAGGCGGGGCACGCTGCGCTTGTTGCAGATGGCTGAACCCTCGACCTCCGACTCATTGATTGCACAGATGTACAGCGATGCCCAGGGCCCGCAAGCCCGCCTGGAAACGGCCTTCGTCAGTCAGGCCGCGCGTCTGAAGACTTGCCTTACGCGCTTGCAAGACACTGCCGAGCAGCTCAGTCACCTCGCCAGGCAATCCGAGGTGCTCGCCACTCAGGGCTCAAAAGGCCTGGATCGCCAGCGTGTCGAGACTGAACAAGTGTCTGCCGCGGTCAACCAGATGGCTGCGACTACCCAGGAAGTTGCCAGGCATGTCCAACGCACCGCGGATGCCACCCAGCAAGCCAACCAACTGACGGGACGCGGTCGTGAGGTGGCGCGGGAGACTCGCGAAGCCATTGAGCGCCTGTCGGCCGTCGTGAGTGAAACCGGCCAGACCGTGGCGCAGTTGGCTCGGGACAGCGACGAAATCGGCACGGTCGTCGATGTGATCAAAGGCATCGCCGATCAGACCAACCTGCTGGCACTCAATGCCGCCATCGAAGCCGCCCGAGCCGGCGATATGGGGCGAGGCTTTGCCGTGGTGGCCGACGAGGTTCGCCAACTGGCACAGCGTACTTCGCAATCGACCATGCAGATCCACCAACTGATTACCACGCTCCAGGTGTCGTCCAGCAAAGCCGTGCAAACCATGGAGAGCGGCTGCCGTCAGGCCGAAGAGGGTGTGGTTCAAGTGCTCGAAGCGGACAAGGCGTTGCTGGGGATCAGTGAAGCCGTCGCTAACATCACCGACATGACCACTCAGATTGCGAGTGCAACGGAGGAGCAAAGTGCGGTAGCCGAGGAAATCAGCCAGAACATCGCCACCATCGCCCAACTGGCCGATCAAACCTCGGAGCAGGCACGCGAATCGGCAGGGCTGAACACAGAGCTGACCAGGACAGCCGCCACGCAATACTCCCTGGTCGAGCGCTTTAACCGATAAGCGTACACATCCGTCCAGGAGGCCTGCCTGATGCAGGCCTTTTTTGTTTAGCCGACTGAGTTCACGCGCCGGGTGGCAGTCGACAAACGCCGCTACAAGTTCCGAAGCCACAAGGGGCGGTGCTGATAAGCCCTTGCTCCAGCACGTTGGTGAGCAAGGGGATGGGCGCTATCAATCACGTTGGACAGGAATGAGCTAGCGTCAGCATAAACATCCCTTGTTAAGACCTGTGCATCTGAAGACTTCAGCGAGCCGCGGTGGGCTTTTTCAGCAAGATGAAGCCTGAAATAAGGATAAGGGCCAGGCCGGCCGCAGTTCGGCCATTGAGTACTTCATTGAACAGCAGGGCTCCCCAGGCGATAGCGAAGATCAGGTAGGTGTAATCGAATGCGCCAATGACAGAGGTCTCGCCGATTTGATAAGCCCGCGCGATGCCGGTACTGACCAGTACCATCAAGACCGCCAGCAGCACCATTACGCCCCAGTCACTGATCGTCATAGGCGACCAGCCGCCCACCAGGAATCGCAGGCCCTCGTTGCCCGGTAGATGTGGGCCGGTCTGTGCGACGACAATGCTACCCACCACCCCCATCAACAGCAGGACAATGTTCAGCGCCAAGGCAAGGTGAATCGGTGACTCATTCGCGCATTTGCCTTTGGTCACGACCGCTGCGAGCGCATAGAAAATCGCAGCGAGAATGGGCAGCAGTGTCCATAAGTTGAAGTCACCCTGGCTTGGCCCGAGTGTGACTACCACCCCGACGAACCCCACCAGAATGGCCAGCCATTTGCGCGGTGTGACATGCTCGTTCAGGGTGATTGCCGAGAACACAGCGATAAACAGAGGTGTCGTATAAATTGCCAATGCGGCAATGGTCAGGCTGATGAAGGGCAGTGCGCTGTAAAAAGCGACCCACATTAACGCGAGCAGCAGGCTTCGTGTGCCGACCCACAAGGGGGACAGGAGCCATTGCTGCGTTGTGTCGCGGCGGTACATCAGCAAAGCGGCGAACATGCCAATGGCCAGGAGCGAGCGAATCACATAGAGCTGCCACATCGACGTCTCGGCACTGGTGGCCTTGATAAGCGCGTCTGACACTGACAACAGGAACACCGAAGCCACGACGATGAGAATGCTTTGTCGGTTTTCGGCGGCGGTAACTGTTGTAGTGGTTGCAGGCATGATGATTCCTTATTTGATCAACCTTGAATCGCCCCAAGGGGCGCTCTCCTAAAACCCAGTCGGCAAGATGTTACGCATTGGCCAACATTACTGCCTGCCTGGACGTTCGCCGTGCAAAAGCTCCCATGATCACCCTAAAGTGCGTACGATCGCGGTCGATAATTCAGAGTACGCATGGATTTTATCCTCCCTTATAACAACACATGCGACGTTCAGCGCTAGCGTTTCCCCTTGCCAAAAACTATAACTCGCGGGTGAAGTCATGAATATCAAGCAGAAGCTGACCTGGGCGTTCGCGGCTATTGCGTGCGTCCCGGTCATCCTGGTCGCCGTTTTGGTAGCGTTGAATCTGCGAGAAGGGGCCCAGGCCAATTTCCTCGAGAGCAGCGGTCGCGAGATCCGCCAGATCGAAAATGGCATGAAGCAGTTTTTCGACGGCATCAGCCAAAACGTCGATTACGTAGCCAAGGATCCGCGCGTTGTCGCGGCCAAAGACCTCAAGAGCTACGCAGGCGCCGACGCCGCGCAAATTCCGCTCACGCAGACCAACAAAGAGCTGCTGGCGATATTCGACCAGTTCGCCAAAAGCCATCCGAGTACGGCTTACCTGTCCCTGGGGCTGAGCGATGGCGGCTACGCCAGCTGGCCGGACGACACCAAACTGAACAACTATGACCCACGTGTACGCCCCTGGTACAAAGCGGCCATCGCCGCGCCAGGCGTCACCGTGCGCACCGGTGCCTATTATTGGGCGCCGGACGATGCGACGCTGATCGGCACGGTGCACACTGTCGCCGATACCGCCGGGAATATCCTGGGAGTGGTTGGGCTGGACGTGTCGCTCAAACAGCTCACCGAGCTGGTGCGCAACATCAAGCTGGGCGACAGCGGCTACCTGATGCTGGTGGAAGCCAACGGTAACGTTTTGGTAGACCCCAGCGACGCCAAGCACAACTTCAAACCCCTGGGCGACCTGGGCGCCAACTACGCCGAACTGGCCAAGCGAGGCGACGGCGTGACCCAGATCGAGATTGATGGCGTGCCCTACATGGCCAACGTGGTCAGTTCCAAAGACCTGGGCTGGCGCTTTATCGGCCTGATCAAGCGTGATGAAGTGATGGCCGCCGCCACCCGCCTGACGTGGTTGATCGCCGCTATTGCCGCGGCATTGGCGTTGGTGTTCGCGATAGTCGGCGCCAGCTTTGCCAGCGTCATCGTGCGTCCGATTCGCGGCGTGGCCGACGGCCTGCAAGAAATCGCCGAAGGAGAGGGCGACCTGACGCGTCAACTCAAGGTGCAGGGCAAGGACGAAACCTCCAGCCTGGCGGGCTGGTTCAACCAGTTCCTGGGCATGATCGCACAATTGGTGCAGCGCATCGGCAACGCCTCCTCCGACCTGCAGGCTGCCGCCACCGACACCAGCGAAGTGGCCAACAACATGAACCAGGCCGCCGGTCGCCAGCGTGAAGCCGTGGAGCTGGTGAGCACTGCGTTCAACGAAATGGTCGCTACCGCCAATGAAGTCGCGCGTTCATGCAGCGCCGCCGCGTCGAGTGCCGACGAAGGCTATCGCGACGTGCATGACGGCCAACAGCACATCGGCGAAGCCACCGGCAGTGTGCTCAAGCTCAGCGAAGACCTGCAAAAGTCTACCCAGACCATGCAGTTGCTGGAGCAGGACAGCCAGAACATCAACACCATTCTCGACACCATCCGCTCGATTGCCGAGCAGACCAACCTGCTGGCGCTCAACGCAGCGATTGAAGCGGCCCGCGCCGGCGACCAGGGCCGGGGTTTCGCCGTGGTTGCCGACGAAGTCCGCGCCCTGGCTCGTCGCACAGCCGACTCCACCGGCGAGATCGACAGCTTGCTGGGCAATCTCGCCCGCCGCACCCAGGAGGTCACGCAACAGATGCAGGGCAGCCTGCAGGTGTCCCACGCCAGTGTGGAACGCATCCAGCAGGCACGTGACAGCTTCGACAAGATCCGTGGTTCGGTGGACTCGATCCGCGACCAGAATACCCAGATCGCCACGGCTGCCGAGGAGCAGCACCAGGTGGCCGAAGAGATCAATCGGCACATCGCGCAGATCCACGCCGATGCCCAACTGGTCGAAGGCTTTGCCCAGTCCTCACAGGCAGGCTCGGGCCGATTGATAGAGATTTCCGGTCAGCTCAAAGGCTTGGTGGGTCGTTTCAAATATTAGTGAATATGAAGGCGCGAACGATGTCCGACCCCGAGAGTAACCCCATCACCGGCGCCGATCTGGGCGCGGGCGTTCAGGGGCAACCAGACGCTTGATGATCAGTACCGCACGCCGCAACGGCGTGTGGTCTTTTTAGGTAGGAAAGGACATGGCATTCTCCCCATCGTCCGCGAGAACTCCGCCTTTGAGGGAATAGCGCATGACAATTCAATCGCGACTCAGCGAATTGACCGAAGCGAGCATGGACGACGCTCAGCGCGCAGTTCTCAAGGACATTATTGCGGGACCACGCGGGAACCTGGATGGTCCATTCCTTGCCTGGATTCAAAGTCCGGAACTGGCCAATCATGCACAGCGCCTGGGGGCGTTCTGTCGGTATGGCACGCGGCTTGAACTACGCCTGACCGAACTTGCGATCCTGTTCACTGCCGCCTGGTGGCAGTCCCAGGCGGAGTGGCAGATTCATGAGCCTATTGCACGCTCTGCAGGCGTTAGTGACGCCGTGATCGAGGCCTTAAAGCGGCAGACGCCGCCGCCGTTTACACGAGCAGACGAGGAATTGGTCTACCGCCTCGGCAAGACGCTTTATGAGACTCGCCGTATCGATGACTCGCTCTACGCGCGGGCAATTTGGGCATTCGGAGAGCCGGCCGTAGTCGAGCTAGTCGGTGTTTTCGGATACTACGCGCTAGTGGCAATGACGCTTAATGTGTTTTCGGTGCGCCGTGATACCGATGCACCGCTGCCATTTGCTGAGCTATGAGTGCGTTGTTGAACTAACGAATGCTCGGGGTTGTGATCAAGCGCGGATAGAAAGTAGCAAGCGAGCGGCTAGGACGTGCGACCGGCTCAAGCTGGACTTTACAGCCGGACGCTTAGCCCTATGCGTAAGTGATAGAACTATAAAATGGGCGAAATCACTGACCCTGCTGGCTCAGCGACCTTCTTCGCCCTTATTGTCCACTAGGTGTTTAACAACACGCCGCTTTGGTCCAATTCGGCGAGAGGTAGGCTTGAATCACCTGGGGTGAGGATGACTTTCCTGCAGTCGTCTTGTTTCTTGTCGAATAACTTATAACCTTCAGCCGCCTGTTCCAATGACATCCGGTGACTGATGATCACCTCCGGGGCCAGGCGACCGGTCTCGATATGCTCAAGTAGTTCTGGCAGGTAACGCTGAACGTGAGTCTGGCCCATCTTGAATGTCAGACCTTTGTCGAACGCATCGCCGAACAGGAAGCCATGGATGAATCCAGCGTACACGCCAGGCACACTCACCACGCCACCGCGTCTGACGGCGGCAATGCACTGACGTAACGCCTTACCGCTGCTGCCTTCCAGTTTGAGCGTCGCAAGGAGGGTTTCGGTGGTGCTCCCTTTGGCCTCAAAGCCTACCGCGTCTACGACGCCGTCAACACCCCGCATGCCCTTGGTCTGACGAATGATAGTGTCCGCCGGGTCGTCGTCCTCATCAAAATTGATTGGAATCACACCGTAGGTTTTTTGCGCGTAAGCCAGTCGATAGGGGTGGTGGTCGACCATAAAGATCTGCTCGGCGCCGAGCATTCGGGCGCAGGCGGCACTCAATAAACCGACAGGGCCAGCGCCGTAGATGGCAATGCTCGAGCCGTTGCCGATACCCGCGTTCGTCACCGCTTGAAAAGCGGTGGGCAATATGTCCGAAAGAAATAACACCTTGTCATCCGAGAGTGCCCCCGGCACTTTGAAAGGGCCCGTATTCGCTTTTGGCACGCGCACGTACTCTGCCTGGCCTCCTGGGATACCGCCATATAAATGGCTGAAACCAAACAGCGCCGCGCCGGGTGGGATGGCCTTTTTATTCATTATCGCACCGCGGCCGGTGTTCGTCGTTTCACAGGCGGCGAACAAATCCATATCACAAAAGAAGCAGTGGCCACAGGCAATGACAAAAGGGATGACGACGCGGTCGCCGGGTCGAACTGCGGTGACATCTGACCCTGCTTCTTCGACGATACCCATAAATTCATGGCCAAAAATATCACCATGCTCCACTGCGGGAATTTTACCGCGGTACAAATGCAGATCGGATCCGCAAATCGCCGTCGCGGTAACTCGGAGAATGATGTCATCACTCTCTTCAATTATTGGATCGGGCACAGTGTCGACTTTAACGCTGTGCGCGCCGTGATAAGTGAGCGCTCTCATATTTTTTTCCTCTGATTAAATGCTGGTAAGTGGGAGAGCAGCGGCATAACGCGGAAGTTCATAGTTATACGGCGTCATGTGACTGACGGTCGCTATCACATGGAGAAAGAAATTCAGTTGTCGGGTGGGGCCGTAACCGCTGCAAAGGTTCAATTTAATCTGAATTTTTGAAATGGTTTCTTGTGATAAAAATAATTTCTGCATGAATTCAACTGCCTAGAACTAAAGGCGAGCGAATCCTAAATATATTGAACTACCTCAATGCAACCGTCGGTCACGTCGCGGGTGAATAAAAGAAATTAATAGTCGCGACACTTTTCACAATTCATACGTGCGGCAACAGACATTTAAGGTTGCCGTGTTCGAGCCTGTTTAGAGGAAGCTATTATGTTTTTACATAACAAACGACTGCAGTACACAGTGCGCGTTGCTCAACCCAATCCTGGGCTGGCGAATTTATTGCTGGAGCAATTTGGTGGTGCGAACGGCGAGTTGGCGGCTGCAGCGCGATATTTCACCCAGGCATTAGCGGAAGAGGACCCAGGGCGCAAAGATCTGCTTATGGACATTGCCACTGAAGAATTGAGCCACCTTGAAATCGTGGGGTCCATCATCGTAATGCTCAACCGCGGTGCCAAAGGTCAGCTGGCGGAAGGCGTCCAGGAAGAAGGGGAGCTTTACCGCGCTATAAATGGCGCCGGCAATGACTCGCATATTACCAGCTTGCTGTATGGCGCCGGCGCTCCGCTGGTGAACTCCGCTGGTGTGCCTTGGACCGCAGCCTATGTTGACTCGATCACCGAGCCCACAGCGGACTTCCGTTCAAATATCGCAGCGGAAGCACGTGCAAAGATCCTTTACGAGCGCTTAATCAACGTCACTGACGACCCTGGCGTCAAGGAAGCCCTCGGGTTTTTAATGACGCGTGAGATTGCGCACCAAAAGTCATTTGAAAAAGCCCTGCATGCCATTCAGCCGAATTTCCCCCAAGGCAAACTTCCCGGCATGCCGGAGTTCACCAGTAAGTATTTCAACATGTCAGGCGAGCCAAATGTTCGTGGCCCGTGGAACGAGGGCGGGGACTGGGAGTATGTTGAAAGTCCGGCACCGGCCGTCGACGGTGGGGATGGGTCGGCGACTGTCGATTTGTCGCCTGAAGATGCGAGCGTATTGGAAGATATGAAAATCAGGACTGCTTCTGATCCGCTCAGCGAGCCTTTAACAGGCGCTGAATTGGGCTCAGGTTTGGTACAGGGTAAAAATGCATAGTCGTTCAGGCGGCCCTTGGCGGGGCCGCCTTTTTGATCTCGAATATAAGCAGTACGGATTGAGCTGCATTGAACATTCATTAATACCACTTATGCCTATAAGTATTTTATAGCCAAACGCTTTGTGATGATGGGAACTTATGCCAATCTTTTGGAGCTGCTACCAGTTCGCCTGATTCAATCTCGTGCGTTTGTAAAGTCCGGGTTCCTCCTTAGTCCGCAGACTTTTTCTGAACTTCACTGTTTTGTCCTTCTCATACATTTAAGCATCCGGCGGTTGTTCGCACGTCTGGGCTATTTGTATTACAGATAAAACGAGTACTGACCATGTCAACTGCCAAACCCAAGACCGCGTTACGCCGAGCCGTGACGGTGCCTATGCTTTATTTGTTTATCCTCGGCGATGTATTGGGGGCGGGTGTATACGCATTGGTCGGGTCTATCGCAGGCGAGGTCGGGGGCGCGATCTGGCTCCCACTGCTGGTTGCGCTATTTTTCGCCATGCTCACTGCGGGCTCTTACGCAGAACTGGTGACCAAATACCCTCACGCGGGCGCTGCGTCTGTATTCGCGGAGAAAGCCTTCCATTCACCGGTGATCTCTTTTTTAGTCGGGTTCTGCATGTTGGCCGCTGCCATTACCAGCGCGGCTGGGCTGGCACTCGCGTTCGCCGGCGACTATCTCGCAGCGTTCGTTGATGTGCCTCCGCACATCGCTGCGCTGGTTTTTCTGGTAGCCGTCGCGCTGCTCAATGCTCGCGGCATTAAGGAATCCCTCAGCGCGAATTTGGTTATGACGGTCATCGAGCTCTCAGGGCTCATTCTCGTGGTCGTAGCGGCTGCTTGGTACTTCAGGACAGGGCAGGGTGATCTTGCCCGTACGATTGAGTTCAAGTCTGGAGTCAGTCCCATACTTGCGGTTCTTGGGGCCGCATTACTCGCATTTTATTCATTTGTAGGGTTTGAGACCTCAGCCAATCTTGCTGAGGAGATTCGAGACGTACGCACCGTTTACCCGCGTGCCTTGTTTGCCGCTTTAATCACAGCCGGGGTTGCCTATATGGCTGTAGGGGTCGCCGCCGCTTCGGTGCTGCCTATCGAAAGGTTGGTGGCAACTTCGGCACCACTTCTGGAAGTAGTGCGAGCCTCTGGATTAAGCATACCACCGCAAGTGTTTGCCTTTATCGCACTGGTGGCGGTAGCCAATGGGGCACTTCTAACAATGATAATGGCTAGCCGTCTCACCTACGGCATGGCCAACCTGGGCTTGCTGCCCGGCGTATTCGGCAGCGTGCTGTCCGAAAGGCGTACGCCATGGGTCGCGATTGTTGCGACCACGGCAGTGGCCATTGCATTAACGCTGACGGGAACCCTTGCGACTCTGGCCGAAACCGTCGTGCTGCTGCTGTTGTTCGTCTTCCTCAGTACCAACGTAGCAGTACTGGTACTGCGTCGCGACCCTGTTGCAGAAGCACATTTTCGCGTGCCCACCTGGGTACCCGTGCTGGCGGTGGTTTCTTGCCTGATCCTGCTCAGCCAGCAAGGCCTGGGTACTTGGCTCCGCGCCGGTGCTCTGGTACTGGTGGGCGTGTTGCTGTACGGCTGCACGCGCTTGGCTACGCGGCAAACCGTAACCTCCGTCTAGGGGCGCGACGCGATTTCGTCCAAGTGATGCAACAAGTCCGACGGGTCTTCGTAAACCCTGAGTGCGCCGGCCCGCTCGAGCTCGCCGATGTCGTAGCCTCCCGACAGCAGACCCACCCCGGTTGCCTTGCAACGCCTGGCGGCGAGCATATCCCAGATGGCATCGCCGACCACCAGGCAGTCTTCGATGGGGACCTCGAGTTTTTGCGCGGCGGCCAGGAACAGATCCGGGTCGGGCTTGCCGTACGTTACGTCATCACGGGTGATGAGGTTGATGTCCTCGGCCGTCAGGCCCAAAGCCTTGAGGTTGATCCGTGCAGTATCAACCCCGCCGCTGGTGGCGATGCACCACTTGATGCCGTCGCGGTCCAGCGTCTGCAGCAACTCCACCGCGCCAGGCAGTGCGATGATCTGACTTTGCAGGGCTTCATAGGCTGAGGCGTGTTTACTGCTCAACCGTTTGGCCTGCTCTTCGCTGATCGACACGCCGGTTTCGCGCGAGAGTGTCTTGAGCATCAGCCCGCCGCTCATGCCTATCTTTCGGTGAATCCGCCACATGGCCAGCGGGATACCTTCCGAATCCAGGGCGGATTTCCAGGCGGCTACGTTCTGGTAGACGCTGTCGGTGAGCGTGCCGTCCAGATCGAAGATGAAAGCTGTTTGAGGTCGCATGTCTGCTCCAAAGGTTGGGTGTTCAAGGATGATGTGAGGTGGCCGTCGGATCGGTGATCTGGATGATGTCGCCGTGTTTCCACGCATCCGCGCCCTGCGCTACGGGCGGCGCGACGATGTCGGCGCGGGCCTGTTTTTTCTTGGCGCTGTCGATGCCGAATCGGTGGTCTCGCTCGGCGACCATGTTCTGGTCGACTTGCCCATCGGCGGTGAACCCCATCATCAGTTGAGGCACCCCCAGCGGCAGGTCTTTGTTGAGGTCGGTATGCCAGGTGTGCCAGGTCTTGCCATAGGTGTGCACGAGTTTTTGCATCAGCGCGTGCTCGGCCACCTGTGGAATGCCAGGGGCGATGAGCTGACCCGATTTCACCTCATGCACGTGGCTGTGCCACAGCGCCTTTTCGGGCTCGGGCAAGCGTGCGAACAGCGGCTCACTGATGATGTATTCCACGCCCATCAGCTTGGCGTCCTTGCGGTTGCCGTCGTAGATCACGCACTGGATGACGTCCTCATTGAGGATTGAACAATAGTGGTGGGCTTCCATTTGTACGTCGGGGTGGCCGTTGTAAAAGTGGAAACCGTCGAGGTAGGCATTCAAGGCCTCCACGGGAGGGCGTGACTGGAGGAGGGCAGCGCCTGCGTCGAGCGAGCGGGTGGCAGGCGTTTTATCGCCGCCGGGCGCGACCACATTCGACGCTGAATTGTTGCCCGCGCACGCCGTGGTCAGGGTGATGAACGCCAGGAGGGAGATTGATCGAGTGGTGTTGAACGTGCTGCTCATTTCCGCTTCCTTTTTGATGAACTGCTTCCAAGCCTCGTTGAAGCTGACTACTGGTAGAAGTCACCAAACGCTACGCGTTCACTAATTTTCAGCCCGGGCCGGTGCGAGGCTCGCGTCGAACCGTCGGTCGCGTGTCGGCCTTTTTTATTAAATCTTTTGCCCGGCACGCGCTTCAGATGGCTATGCGCGCCGCTTCGGTTGTGCCTCATAACCATCAACCCTATGAGAGGTGAAAACATGGCTACCCCTGCATCCAGGTCACGTCCCCGTCCGCGACGCAGCCAGTTCGACAACAGCATCCAGTCGTTCGAACGTGAGGCCGCTGCGCTTGAACGGCAGTTGTTCAACGCAAGCACCAAAACCATTGAGCAGGCTTCACGGCAGCGGAAGGCCTGATGTCCGAGTCGAAAGTCAGCGCCCCATTGCGTAGCTGGATGAAACACGCGTCGAACCATGGATGGACAGGCACATTGTTCTGGTCGGTGTTGCTGGCCGTGACGGTTCTGCTGTTTGCCAGCGGCTACAGCGCTATCGTCGGTGCGGACAAGGCCAACTTGCGCCTCGCCCTGCTGGGCGGCTTGAGCGGGTTTGCAGCTACGGCCCTCGGTGCGGTCCTCGCGGTTGCCCTGCGCGAGATATCGACCCGCACCCAGGACGTCATGTTGGGTTTTGCAGCCGGGATGATGCTGGCCGCCAGCTCCTTTTCATTGATCCTCCCAGGGATCGCGGCTGCGCAAGAGATCAGTGGCAACCAGTTCATGGCGGCAAGCGTGGTGGTGGCGGGGCTGGCCCTGGGCGTGGCGCTGATGGTCGGGCTCGAGCGCTTTGTCCCCCACGAGCATGCCAGCACCGGCCGCAAGGGGCCTGATACCGAGCGCTTCAATCGGGTATGGCTGTTCGTGCTGGCCATCACGTTGCATAACTTGCCCGAAGGCATGGCGATTGGCGTCAGCTTCGCTCATGGCGATCTGAATGTGGGCATGCCGCTGACCACGGCCATCGCCATTCAGGATATCCCCGAAGGCCTCGCGGTGGCCTTGGCCCTGCGTGTCACCGGTGTGTCCGCGTTCAAAGCGGCACTCATCGCGATAGGTTCGGGGCTGATGGAACCCATCGGCGCGGTAGTGGGTTTGGGCATTTCCAGCGGGTTTGCCCTGGGTTACCCGATTGCGCTTGGCCTGGCGGCGGGGGCGATGATCTTTGTAGTGTCCCACGAGGTGATTCCCGAGACCCATCGCAACGGTCATGAAACGTCTGCAACACTTGGCCTGATGCTGGGTTTCGCGGTGATGATGTTTCTGGATACAGCCTTGGGTTAAACCCGTTGAATGCAAAACCCAATACGCCCCCCATGACGATGCCGGGCGTTGCCCGCTCCAGCCATGCCCGCATGGGGAATGCCATGCGTTTCAGTGCGCCAGCATCTTCAGGTGAATGCTGTTCATGATCCATAGCGATAACCCCACCAGCAGCAAAATGATAACCGCCGTAAACACCAGCGCGACCAGGTTCCAGCGTTGCTCGGCGGCGGTATCCAGGTGCAGGAAATACTTGAAGTGGACGAACACCTGGACCACGCCGCTGACCACCACCAGCCAGGAAGTGGTGCTGCGGGGCAGGGTGGGGAAGATCACCATTCCGAACGGGATCAGTGTCAGCACCAGTGACAACACGAACCCGACCAGGTAGATCCGGCTGTTGCCATGGCTGGAGCCGGCAGTACTCTTAACGTCACTTTGGTTATACATCTCAGACCACTCCCAACAGATAAACCACGGTGAACACGCAAATCCACACCACGTCGAGGAAATGCCAGAACAGGCTGAGGCAACTCAGTCGCGTCGCCTGTGTGGTGGTGATGCCTTGGCGACTGACCTGCCACATCAACACCGCCATCCACACGAGCCCCGTGGCGACATGCGCGCCGTGGGTGCCGACCAGAGTGAAAAACGCCGTGAGGAAAGCGCTGCGGCTCGGGCCATGGCCCTCGGCGATCAAGTGGTGGAACTCGTAGACCTCCATGCCAATGAATGCCAGACCCAGCCCGAACGTGATGCCCAGCCAGCGAATCAGCGCTTTTCGGTCATTGCGGTTCATTGCCAGCATCGCGTAGCCATAGGTGATGCTGCTGAACAACAGCAGCAGGGTCTCCATCAGCACATAGGGCACTTCGAAGATGTCGGCTGAAGAAGGTCCGCCAGCCACGCTGTCGCGCAGCACCGCATAGGTCGCGAACAATGTCGCGAACAGAATGCAGTCGGTCATCAGGTACACCCAGAAGCCGAAAATACGCATGGAACCGGCGTCTTCGTGGCCGTGGTCGTGGCTGTGGGCGATGTCTTTGTCCAATACGATGTCTGACATGATCACTCCTGCACCAGGTCGTTGAGCCTGGCGTGTTCGATCCGGGCCACTTCCTGCGCGGGGATGAAATAGTCGGTGTCTGCGTCATTGCTGCGAATGACCAGGGTCACGACCGTCGCCACCAAGCCCAAGATCGCCATCCACCAGATATGCCAGACCAGCGCGAAGCCGCAGACCAAGGTGAAACCGCTCATGATCAGGCCGGCGCTGGTATTGCGCGGCATATGGATTTGCCGATAGTCGGTCAGGCGCGTGACGCGGGTGCCGCGTTCTTTCATGGCCCAATACGCGTCCAGGTCATCGACCGTGGGTTGCTCGGCAAAGTTGTACAGTGGCGGCGGCGATGAGGTGGCCCATTCGAGCGTGCGGCCGTCCCAGGGGTCGCCGGTCTTGTCGCGATTCTTCGCGCGGTGCCTGATGCTCACATACAACTGCAATGCCTGACTGGCGACGCCGCACAGAATGATCCCCACACCGACCAACTCCAGCATCAGCCATGGGCGCCATTCCGGATTATTGAAGTGGTTGAGGCGCCGGGTCATGCCCATGAAACCCAGCATGTAGGAGGGCATGAACGCGAAGTAAAAGCCGATGATCCAGCACCAGAACGAGATCTTGCCAAGCCGGTCGTTGAGGGTGAAACCGAAGGCCTTGGGAAACCAGTACGTCAGCCCGGCCATGTAGCCGAACACCGCGCCGCCGATGATCACGTTATGGAAGTGCGCGATCAGAAACAGGCTGTTGTGCAGCAGGAAGTCCGCGCCCGGCACCGCCAGCAGCACGCCGGTCATGCCGCCGATGCTGAACGTCACGATAAAGCCGAGCGTCCACAGCATCGGTGTTTCAAAGCGGATGCGGCCTTTATACATTGTGAACAGCCAGGTGAAGATCTTCACCCCGGTCGGCACCGCGATGATCATCGTCATAATGCCGAAGAACGCATTGACGTTGCCGCCGGCGCCCATGGTGAAAAAGTGGTGCAGCCACACAATGAACGACAGCACCGTAATCGCGATGGTCGCCCACACCAGTGAGGCATAGCCAAACAGGCGCTTGCGGCTGAAGGTCGCGGCGATTTCGGAGAAAATCCCGAACGCCGGCAGGATCAGGATGTACACCTCGGGGTGTCCCCACGCCCAGATGAGGTTGACGTACATCATCGGGTTGCCGCCGGCCTCATTTGTGAAAAAGTGCATGTCCAGGTAGCGGTCCAGCGACAGCATGAACAGCGTGGCGGTGAGGATCGGAAACGCCCCCAGTATCAGGATCGAGGTGCACAACGCCGTCCAGGTGAAAATCGGCATCTTGAACAGAGTCATGCCCTTGGTACGCATTTTCAGGATGGTCACGAAGAAGTTCAGCCCCGTCAGCAACGTGCCTATCCCGGATATCTGCAGTGACCAGATGTAGTAGTCCACGCCCACGCCGGGGCTGTAGCCGATGCCGGATAAAGGCGGGTAGGCCACCCAGCCGGTCCGCGCGAATTCGCCCACGCCCAGGGAAATGTTCACCAACACCGCACCGACCACGAACAGCCAGAAACTCAACGCGTTAAGAAAGGGAAAGGCCACGTCCCGTGCGCCAATCTGCAACGGCACCACCACGTTCATCAGGCCGACCACAAACGGCATCGCCATGAAGAAAATCATGATCACACCATGCGCCGTGAAAATCTGGTCGTAGTGTTCCGGCGGTAAATAGCCCGGCCCGCCGCTGGAGGCCATGGCT
Organism: Pseudomonas sp. BCA17; assembly: GCF_004519405.1. GTDB lineage: Bacteria > Pseudomonadota > Gammaproteobacteria > Pseudomonadales > Pseudomonadaceae > Aquipseudomonas. The sequence goes on from NZ_SGWI01000001.1 coordinate 146,127, forward strand.
TGCTGGGTGCGCATCATGATCGCGTCGGAAAACCCACGCAGCAGCATGACCAGCGCGGCAATGATGTACATGCAGCCGATTTTCTTGTGGTCCACCGAGGTAAACCACTCGCGCCACAAGTAGCCCCAATAACCTTTCCAGGTCACCCAGGCAAATATACCGACGCCAATCAAGGCGACCACCGCCAGCGTGTACATGATGATGGGTTGTTCGGTCGGGACGGCGTCCCAGCTCAGTTTTCCAAACATATCAACGCTCCTCCGCCATCCGATTTTGAGCAGGGTTGCCCGTTTCGCTTGCTGTGGTGCGCCTGGCTTTATTCATCCCTTCGTATTTGTCGACGATGGCCTGGAACAACCCGTGGTGGACGCTTGCGTAGTACGTCACCTGATGGCCGAGGGTTGGCTTGGCCAGTTCGTTGTAGGTTTTAGTGTCGAGGGTTTGCGGCGCGCTTTTGACGGTGTTCACCCAGGCCTCGAATTCGGCGGGCGTAGTGGACAGGGTGTTGAAGTGCATATCGGAGAACCCGGGCCCGTTGTAATTCGCGGCAATCCCGGGAAATTTCCCGGTTTCGTTGGCGATCAGATGCAGCTTGGTCTGCATGCCGGCCATCGCGTAGATCTGGCCACCCAGCGCGGGAATGAAAAACGAAGTCATCGCGGCGTCGGAGGTGACGGTAAAGCTGACCGGCGTATGCACCGGCAGCGCCAGCTCGTTCACCGTAGCGATGCCGAGGTCGGGGTAAATGAACACCCACTTCCAGTCCGTCGCCACCACCTGCACATTCAGCGGCGGTACATCCGAGTCGAGCGGTCGATAGGGATCGAGTCGGTGTGTGGTTTCCCAGGTGACGACGCCAAGAATGATGATGATCACCAGCGGCACGCCCCACACCACCGCCTCGATCTTGTGGGAGCTGGCCCAGTCCGGCGCATAGTCGGCGTTCTCGTTGGAAGCGCGATAGCGGTAGGCAAACCAGAACATCATCACGATCACTGGGACGACGACGATCAGCATCAATGCCGTTGCCAGGATGATGAGGTTGCGCTCCTCGATCCCGACCTGGCCCTTCGGGTTGAACAGAATGAAGTTGCAGCCCGACAGAAGCAGGCTTGCAAAGGTGATGAATAGGCAACGCTTGAGCGTACGCATCAGTGCTCTACCTCGACCAGAAACGGAAGGCGCCAGGCTCATTCAACCAGGTGCGGCGCGTGTGGAGTGCAGCCACCGGACAGTGGCGCATCCGGGGTAGAGGTCAGGGTGATATCGGATCGCTGGCGGGAAAGCTTTCTTCCAATGCCTGATCGAGTTGCGAATCGCTGACCTTGCGCTGCGAGGTGGCCACGCTTTGCTCGCAGGTGCAATCCACCGCCGGGCAGGGCTGCCCGCCGGGATGCATATCGGCACAGGCCTGGCTGCAAAAGTCTGCGCCGTCACGCGGGTAGACGCGGTCGGAATAAAGCGTGCACGTGCATGTCGAACAAGCGCATCTGAGGGAAGGTTCTGACATTTCTCGTCTCCTTGAAATTAACCGATAACGTCGCGCTGAAGCCCAAGCGCGTTTGCGGTTCACACACTCTTCGAAAGGCGTTGAAATAGTTAGTTGTAATTAAAAACGCCTCGGGAGACGAGCGGTATAACTAGCGAAGCGGCGAGTTCCAGTGATCGGAAGTTTGTGAAAGCTCATGAACTATCCATCGGTGTCCGCTCGTCCAGCCTTTGCAATTTATCTCAAACTTCACGACGTGGGAGTTACTCACAACTACACGAGTCGATGGCTCGTTAACTAACTCACGAGGTGAACTGACATGGCTAACAAAGGCAACGAGAATCCAGGCAACTTTGCGAACGACCCAGAGAAAGCCTCCGAAGCAGGTCGTAAAGGTGGCCAGGCATCGGGCGGCAACTTTGCCAACGACAAGGAGCGTGCGGCCGAAGCTGGCAAGAAAGGCGGTGAAAACAGCCACGGTGGCGGGCGTCAAGCCAGCGAATCTTCGGGCTCCGGCGGGCAGGGCAGCGGCAGCGGCGGCAACTTTGCCCAGGACCGTGAGAAGGCGTCCGAGGCCGGCAAGAAGGGCGGAGAAAACAGCCACGGAGGTGGCCGTAAATCGTAATGCGGGTTGAATGGATCAGGCCTCGTGATGTTGGCGAGGCCTGATCATCTTTAATTAGCTCAGCGTTTTATTGGTTCTGCGATAACTTTTATATATGTAACTAAGCATGCAGCCGGTTAAGACTGCGCACTTGAGTTTATTTTTTCGCTTCCAGCTCGGGGTCTTCGGATCGGGCGAGAAACGCCTCAGTAATTTCAGGCAGATGATCGAGAATCCATTTAGCCATTGCCTTTTCCTGCGGCAATATCTTCTCGCAGGCCGCTTGAGTCTGCTTATCGCCTGCGGCTTTCGCGGCGGCAATCAGCACCGTATAAGTTGCGATCTCGACGTTTTCAAACACGTAGCCGGCCATTGCGCCTTTGACCACTTCGTCGCTCATCAGCGAGCTCAAGCTTCCGGTTTGCCTAAGTTCGATGCAACTCAAGTGGATGCATTTGGTATCCATCGCTAAGAAGAGCGGCGCATTCAACATCTCGTCAGAACGTCACTTCACCCTTGAGTGGCCAGCCTTCAGGCACCAACGCCGGAGGTTTGCTCCAAGGTGCCTCGACCAGAGACTTCTGGAACCAGTCATCCCGTAGATTGGCGTGCTCGGTGATGATGATCTGGAAGCCTGGTACGTCTTCGACCGTGAACTGGTATAGCAGGTTGAACAGCTTGCGCACCGAATCCATGTCTGCATCGGATTGCTCAGTGTTCAATACCGTACCGTCGACCGCTTTGTACGACTCCTCTGAGGGGAAATACACTTGGGTCGGTTGATCGATCACCAAGAATCGCGGCATGGGTCGATTGCTCTTGACGCAGTACCAATGCAGGGCGAGCAGGGCAGAGAGATGATACGCCAGGTAGTTTTCGCCACCGCCTGTCCGAGCCATCGGCACAGAGCGCTCAGGACGATCGAAAATGATGGTCAGCTTCTTCAGGTCGAATCGCGCCGGGTAGGCACTGAATTCAGATTCGAAGCGTTTGTTGTACAGATTGAACTGTGCCGAGATGCTGTTCATGATCGATGCCAGGCGGTCGTCCACATCGACATCTGCCAGTGCCTTTTCAAGCTCCTGTACGCGCATTTCCCGACGACGATAGTCAGCCTCTTGCCGTTTTAGCGCATTGTCTGGGACGAAGCCCTCAAGGAAAAAACTGATGCGTCCCACCACATACTTGGCTGCGTCGCTTTGCTTCTGTGCGTTAGCCAGCACGGTATTGGCGGCGATGGCGGCTGTCAGCTCCGCTTCCTTCTCGACAATTGACTTGGTTGTGTCCTGAAGGCGTTGGTTTTCTTCCGCCAAGTAGCCCTGAATTTGCGGACGTTGCCCCATCACCGTCTGCATTTCTGCTTCCAGGGACGCCAGTTCACCGATGAGCGCTTGGGCTATGGGGGTTTCCATGGCCAGGTTCTTTTCTGCGAAAGGCCACTGCCATTCGCCTGTTGTTGCATTCTTCGGAAGCGACTTGATGGATAAGAGGCGGTCGATGTGTTCCGATGCCTCGCTCTGAAAGCCGCCGGCACGCCGTTCGAATATCTGGCCGGCTTCAATTTTGGATTTGATCTCGCGCTTGGTTTTCCTCAGCTTGGCCAGCTCAGTCTCCAACTTGGGGACCTTGTCCTCAGGCTGGGCGGGCGGTTTGGCGGGAGTCCACTGCGCTGCTGTTTTGAGGGCTGCAATGATCTCCTCGACCTCCCCAATGGAGGACTCTTGAGGGAGTATTCCTACCGCTTTGGCTTCAGTCAGTAGTGTGATGGCCTGGTTTCGGTTGTTGCCCACCGCTTGCTTTGCCTGCTCCAGCAGCTTTGCCTGGGCTCTTAGGTCTCGCTGGGCTGTCCGGAGCCTGGTCTGCAGCTCGTAACGCTCATTGGTTGAAGCGCCCAGCAGGATGGGAAGCGTATCTTTGATCGCCTGGGGTTGGAACGGCTCGTTCTGGCGATAGAAAAGCTGATCCTTATTGGTAACCAGGCCCTGCCTTTGGAACAGGTAGTAGTACGAATGCTTGATGGAGGCTTCGTAGCTATTACGCGTGTGCTCCTCCGCCACCTCTGTGCGGTTTTCCGGAATGCCAAGTTGACGTGACAGCAACGAGGTGACGGCGGTGTCGTCCGTGTTGACCACAAGCTCGGAAAACTCAGGGGGGGGCACAAACTCCCCGGTACGCGTCATAGCCAGGCTGCAGCTCGCGCCGCCTGACCGTGGGGCCGGCTTCGCGACCATGACCTGCACGTCCGGAAATTGATAGATCACTGCGAACCAAGACACCTTGTCCTGAATAACACCATCCGAAACGTTGAAGTTGGATTGGCCCATGCAGTATTCGATGATGTCCGAAAGGGCGGATTTACCTGTCGACGAGCGGCCCGTAATGATGTTAAGTCCGTCGACTTCGAAGTTGACATCGCGTCGCTGGCCGTCGTGGCTGTATACATGGATGGAGCTGATTTTCATGGTCGAATTCCAAAAGCGGTGTACACCGTAACCCTGTCTGCAATTTTAGCGAACTCTCTCCCCAGCAGAGCCGCTGCGCGTTGGCATGCCACTGATTCCTCGGTGCCCTCGATGTCTGCTTTAACCCTCCTGGCTTTCGGGAGAAATCGTCCGTGCGGGGTGACCTCGAAGCAGTCGGTGTAGTGCGCCAACGCAAATGCCTCGAACGTGAATGGCAGCATCTCGGTTACCCGCTCGGCCAGCCCGATTTGCATCTGGGGGTACGTTTCCACCGTCTTGAGCAGGTAGCCCTTGTAGTGCTTGAGCAGCGCGCTTCGAGATTCGTGATGGAGGCTCAGCGGCAATACAAGCAGTGACATCGAAAATGGCATCCCCTTGGGATCTACCACCGCATAGGCCTTGAGTGCACGCATCAGGACTACCGCGCAGAAGGCAGGGTTGAACAGATTTTTGGTCTCAAACGGACGCTCATCCCAGCGCATCATTCGGTCTCTCCAGCAGCCTTGGATAGGCGATCCAGAAGCTGTGGATGCCAGTAAACGGTGGGAAAGGGGCGCTTGTTGGCGAGAATCTGAAAGCTGCCGCGAAGTACGTAAGGCTCTGTCACGCGTGCCCGGATTTTCAGGTGAGCAAGCTTCTGAGCTTCTGTCTCAGCCCAGGTATACAGCTTCTTGCCAACGGCAATCAGTTCCTGGTCAGAGCAGTCCTCGATTGACGCACCAAGTGCATCATCGAATAGGACGTCTTTGGTGCGCTCCCACTCATTCGTCAGCCGGCGTTCATACTTCATGATTTCTTCAGAGCCCACCAAGCGGTGCCTTGCCCAGGCGGAGCGCTGCTCAAATGCTCGGTAGTAGTCCAGGATCGCATTCCGAATGCGGCTGGGGCTCAATTTCAGATCACGGAGTTGACTTACGAACAGCCGGTTATCGTTGCTCGCATCAATGGGGGATATGGGTGTCGCGTCCTCGAAGGTGATCGGAAGATTGTCATCCTTGTACTCCTCACTGAAGTTAAACAGCTTCTCCGAAACGTCTCGGGCATATGCGGGCTCACTCTGCGGGTCGCAGAGCATCTGGATGATTAGGTCATTCCACCATCCCTCCAGGCGCTCAAAGACTGCATCTCTGTGCTCAGCACGGATTGGCCGCATTTTCTGGGCCTTGATGAGTGCTGGGAGATCGCCAATCCGAGGCGTGCTGTCAATAATCGTGATTCTCGATACGAAGTCCTCTTTCTCCAGCGCTGTCAGCTTCGAGAGCAACTCCTTAATCTTGATGAACGATTTCGCCTTGCTGTTGGCGAGCGTGTTCTCTGTTAGTTGCCAAAGGCTGGGCTGAGCTTCCGTTGTATTGGCACCGTACAGAAAGAATCTCAAGAATGAATCCGGTGCGACGGACGAGGTGGTGAACAGAAAAAACTGATAATCAGACTCAACCCGCCCATTGGCTTGGTAACGAGTTAGCCAGATATTTACCGACTTCCAGAAGTCGACAGACAGGTCAGTCAGGCGTTCACCAACAGCCTTGTGCTTGAGAGAGGCCAGTGTCTTCTTTCCAGAGGACTCCAGGAAGTCGAGGTCATCTTCCTTCTCGATGAGGATCGCGGTGTCCTCTGGAAGCTCTAATGCCTGGTACAACGCAAAGCGAGGTTGGAAGATGTAGCCCAGCCCCTGTTCTCCGGCGCTGTAGGGATCGCTATCTTTCTTTTGATCTGCGGAATCGTTGCTTGCTACAGAACTCATAATTCAGCCCATGCTCCAAGATCGTTCATCCCAGGCCTGCTGTGCCAGGAATTGGGGGCGAGCCGATTCTATCGACCGCCTTCTGTTGTGGTCGTACATGCCGCAAGCAACGCCTGATGTGAAGTGGTTGGCTATTACTGTCTGAGTGGCTGCGAGCATTGAGGCGAGGGCTTGCTCACGGTGCCACCATATCTTGCGAGTGAAAGCTTGATGGTGCCGGGTAAGTGTGTGGAGACGACACCGGCACGAGGAGAGATTTGCGTGAGAGGGTATAGGTCGCGCTGGAGTGAAAGTAATTCGGTTGTTGGTGCTTTTACAGCGGGAAGTCGTGGCGCGATGTTTGATGCCAGTGGGGAGGCGCGAGATGAGCGGCGCTGCGACGTATACGCCTAGGGCGAACATTACCCTTGGGCTTTGCGCTCGTGCTGGCATCCTTTCCATGAACAACCTGACCTAACCGAAACTCCTTTGCGCATATTCTGACTTGAGTGATGGCACATGGCAACTACTTGCACCAGGCGCGATGACGTCCTGCCTCTGCCCCCGTAGCTGTGATTCGCCTAGCTCCGTCTTGAAGCTGGTGTAGATATCGCGTTCACCCTCGCTGTTGGTGTCTCGCACGCCTAGGTTTAAGGTTTTCACTGGCTAGGTAGGTTTCGCATAAGATGTCACAAGTTTTTCACTGAATAATAAGAGGGAAGTTAGTTTGCAAGGAGATACTTCTAGCTCCTTCACAAAGCAACTATCCCTCCTTTATCTTTATTTTTTCATTGGGCAGTTACGGGCATCATGACTGCGCCCACTGCAAATACTGCAACGTCTGGCATCCGGACACGTTTGAGCGTTATGCCCGGGTTTGCTGCATACAGAGCATCGATTAACGTTAGGGCAGTTCCGCAGTGTGTGATTACCAGCTCCGCATTGACTACACGACATATCTATACCTCTTGATCAGTTCCTTGGCGGTTTTTTAAAACGGCATTGGCTGCCATTTTCTCTTCGAGCCTGCCCGTGTCGCGCAGTTTCTGTAACTGTGCATCCGGCAAGTCTTGATATGTTTCTTTCAGTTCATTTGCTTCACGTACTTTCTTTACTGCCGAAGTCCCTGCGTAAAGAACGGAGTTGAACAGCCCCTTGCCGAAAAGCTTGGCTCCAGCCAAAGCAGTGTCTTTGGCACCTATCGCTCCAGATACCTCTTGATAAGCATCCTTTAGATCAAAATAGGGAGATTTCGATTTTTTTTCCTGTTGTGAAGCCTCGTCGCTATCCATTGCTAGCTATCCTGCGAGCTACTAAAAGAAGGCGATTTTAACCATTTTGAGATCATGGTGCCACTACCTCGGATTGCAACACACATCCAATAATCGGTGGATGTTGAAGGCACCCCTGGTCGATCTCAAGGCTATCCGAATCCCCCACCTTTATCTGATGGGCTTGGAATACACATCATGATGTCCTTGTATGGATGATGGGGGTTGGCGGCCGGGTGTGTAATAGCAAGCGCAAGCTCACGAACACATCCATTGATGGCTCCAAGCTATCATCATTGTCGAACACTCGATTATCCCCACTTCTTGTAAGGAGGTTCAGCCATTAACCGAGGTGATCGGATAACGCTCTACGACTGCAGGGAACACCAGCGGTGTGATTTTTCGCGAAGGGGGTGTTGGATCTTGAGCTTGTGGCATCCTTTTCAAACCATCCAAAGCATGCCCTCAAATATGCCCCCAAGTGTGGCAATACTCTGGAAGTGAATGGATCTTCATGGCCTATGAAAAGTCAGAAATGATCAGATTGAACAGCCCGCCCGACGACACTTATAGACTATCCGGGTCGCCAAAAAACATCTGAATCCGCGACCGCAACCACCGCTCCCCCGGATCGTTATCCTGTGAGCCACGCCATGCCATGTGCAGCTCGAAGCTGCGCACCGGCAGCGGCGGGTCTTCGGCGCGCAGGCCGCCGGCGGAGGTCAGGGCCTCGGCTGCGTAGTCCGGCACGGTGGCGAGGATGTCGGTGCCTGCCAGCAGTGTGCCCAGCCCGTTGAACTGCGGCACGGCCAGTACGACGTGGCGCTTGCGATCGAGCTTTTCCAACTCTTCGTCGATAAAGCCGCTGAGGTCGCCCGCGAACGATACCAGTGCGTGGGGGCGGGCGCAGAAGTCGTCCAGGCTCAGGGAGCCGGGTACGCTGTCGGCGCGTAACAGTTTCGGCAGGCTGCGGCGCAGTACTTTGCGCTTGGCGTTGGCCGGCAAGTCGGCGGTGTAGCTGACGCCGATGGAGATTTCGCCGGAGGTCAGCAGGCCCGGCATCAGGATGTAGTTGACTCGGCGCACCACCAGCACAATGCCCGGAGCTTCGGCGCGCAGGCGCTTGAGCAGTTGGGGCAGCAGGGCGAACTCGACGTCATCGGACAGTCCGATTCGGAAGACCGCGGTGCTGGTGGCCGGGTCGAACTCGGCGGCACGGCTGACGGCGGTCGAGATCGAGTCCAGGGCCGGGGAGAGCAGTGCGAAGATTTCCACGGCGCGGGCCGATGGTTCCATGCTGCGCCCGGTACGCACGAACAGCGGGTCATCGAACAACCCACGCAGGCGTGACAAGGCTGCGCTGATGGCCGGCTGGCCAAGGAACAATTTCTCGGCGGCGCGGGTCACACTGCGCTCATGCATCAAGGTTTCGAATACGATCAAGAGGTTAAGGTCGACACGACGCAGGTCGTTACGGTTCATCTTGTGTCCTGGAAGAGTCAGCAAACTTGACGAGAGCGGCCATATTCAGAACCTTGGATTCCATTCAAAAGCATGACCGGCATGAATCTTACGGGTAAAGACTGGTACTCTGCACCGGCTAATTGAGTTTCTTACGATCGTTGGGGTCTATTCCTCAGATGCGGAATCAATGGCAGGCATGTTGACTATTAATGGCGACCGGTGGCCTTGCCTGGAAAGCCCAGATAGAGTTCATGGCATTAGAGGTTACTTTGACGAGGTTTGCGATGTCCCGCACGATTCGTTTTCACAAGTTTGGTCCGGCCGAGGTGCTCAAGTGCGAAGAGCATGCAGCCGCACAGCCCGCACCGGGCGAAGTGCAGGTGCGCGTCGATGCGATCGGCATCAGTTGGTACGACATTCTTTGGCGTCAGAACCTGGCGTCTTCCCACGCTCGTCTACCGTCGGGCCTTGGCCATGAGATGGCCGGGGTGGTTGTCGCCCTGGGTGACGGCGTTGACGACCTGGCAGTGGGTGACAAGGTGGCCAGTTTTCCGGCCGAGAGCCCCAACGACTACCCGGTGTATGGCGAACAGATCGTTCTGCCTCGCTCGGCCTTGACCCGCTACCCGGACGTCTTGAGCCCCATTGAAGCCAGCGTGCACTACACGCCGCTGTTGATTGCCTACTTTGCTTATGTGGACCTGGCACGGGTCAAGCCCGGCCAGTTTGCCCTGGTGACTGACGCCAGCCACTGCGCGGGGCCTTCGTTCGTGCAACTGGGTAAAGCCCTGGGTGTGCGAGTGATTGCCGCGACCAAGGACAGCGCGGAACGCGAGTATCTGCTCTCCCTGGGCGCAGAGAAGGTGATCGTGACTGAAGAGCAGGACCTGCTCATGCAGATCAACAAATATACCGATAACCGCGGCGTGGATGTGGTGTTCGATGGCTTGGGTGGCCCACAGATGTCGCTGCTCGGCGATGTACTGGCACCGCGTGGCAGCCTGGTGTTGTATGGCTTGCAGGGTGGCAACCAGACGCCTTTCCCGGCCTGTGCTGCGTTCCAGAAGAACATTCAGTTTTTCGTCCACTGCATCGGTAACTTCACGGGTAAGCCGGAGCTGGGGATCATCCAGGACCAGGTGGCGCTGCAACGTGCGTTGCGCGATATCAACCAACTGACCGCCGACCGCGTGCTGGTGCCGTTGAAAACCACGGTGTTTCCGTTCAGCCAGTTCGTCGAAGCGCACCGCTACATGGACGAATGCCCGTGCCGCGAGCGGGTTGCCTTGCAAGTTGAGGCTGTTTGAGCTGTAGGAGTATTCGCAAATGAGCACGCCTGGGTCCGATTGGATGAGGCAAATACGCCATTTGTCAGGGCTTAACCTGCACCTGGGTTAAGCCTCCCCCGGGCCCTTGCGCCCTGCAAACAATACCTTTGCCCCTTGCGCCGCCCTGAATTCCAGCGCGGCGTTGTTGTGTGGGCGCCATTAAAGTCTGGCCGGTTGATCATCTGAACGGGTTTCTGACGCTCTTCTGTATCTGTTAATCATTATTTGAGTGCCGATAATTGTGCCTTCACTGTCATCTCAAGGACTGAGCAATGATTGACTATCTGAAACTCCCGCGTCGCCTCGTCAAAACTAATGTTGGCCTGCCTGTCTGTATAAAAAGTTTATCCGGGATGCCTGGGCGTTTATTCAGGAGTCGGGTGAGAGGGCAAATTAATATTGGTCGGATATTTCCCTAATCTATTAGTTAAAGGGGAGTAGGACGCTGTCGGAGTATTCCTAGGGCTAGTCCTGTTTTCGTTGTGGGGTGCGCAGGATCGCGGCCTTGCAGGGGGCTGGACTCTAAAGTACCGCCAGGGAAGCTCCGGTGGGTTTGTTGCAGGGTGCTAATGTTGATTCATCCTCATGCCCTGTAATGAGAAATAAACCTACAGATGTAATAGGTCAGGCAGTTGCTCTTGGCAGTTGCTTGAAACTGATATTTCAACTCGGGTAGTAGAGCAATGAGCGCAATTCACGAGCAAGCCATGAACTATGTTTATCATCAAGTTCTGCAACGGTTGATCGGACACTTTACGCGTGCCGAACGTACCGCACTTCAATTACTGATTCAGCGAATTGTGGTGGCCGCCGGCGGCATGGAGCAAGTAGGTGACTACAAGGTACTTGTCGCCCATGGCGGCGGTGCTGTCAGCAGTTACACGCTGGCGCTGCTTCGGGCGGCGCAATTGACCATCGCCGGGCGCGCGCCCAAGACATTTCATCTGCGCGTGGCAACCTTGCGGCATGCGGGCATGACCCAGGCAACCCTGGATACCCTGCAGCAAGGCTACAGCGCGTTGTTCTTCCACGACGACCCTCGCGTAGACCTGCTGCTGGTGGAGAATCAGGAGGTGTTGCCTTTCAATCATCAGCGCCCGGCGTCGAGTGCGGGGCGTGAGGTCAGCCGGCGCAATATGCTGATGATAGGGCACGTGACTACCGGCGATATCAGGGCGACATTGTGTAGCGACACCTACTTGCGCCTGGGGGATTTCTACCAGCGGGCCTCTACGTGGGGCGGTGGCGTGCATGCGGTGGTCAGTGGCGATTCTGCGCGCAAGCAAAGCCAGTACCTTGCCTGGCTCAAAAAGACCGCCATCGCGGCGGGTATCACCGTGGCGCCCGGCAGGCCGCTATCGCTCAATGCGTTGTATGCACGTATGGAAGAGTGGAGTACCGGTTGTTACCGCGAACTCTACGGCGAACAGTATGTGGAGAGCGACAGTGCGGGGCGGAGTGGGCACCGTCATCTGGCGTATATCGGCATCGACGATCTGCTGGAGGGCGTGGACGTTACCTCGGCACCGCTGCTGACGCAGTTCCTGGCCCGTAAACCGGACCCCTTCGCGTTTCATTTCAGTCATCCGGGATTCCCCAATCCTTTGCTGATGGCGCATATGCATGGACTGCAGGCGCAATGCCTGCGAGAGCTTTCCTACGAGGAAGGGGTGGATAGTTTTATCAGACAAGCAATGGACTACATGTACCGGCGACAGATTCCACACCACCTGATTGAGGAGGCAAGCGGTGACGACGGACGTATTCTGTCAGCCACCTATGCCCAGGAGTTTTTTGGCCTGGATGAAGGGCAATTGACTTGCCTGCTGTTCTCGCCATTCATTCACCACGGCGAGCGACTCGAAGGCTACCTGCGCCAATGCCACCCAGGCATGCTGGTGGCGCTCCCCGAACTGCACAACGTGTTGCAAGGCAAGCCTGCCGGCGATGTGTTGCAGCAATGGGCGGTCGACACCAGCGGGTTGCCGTTGCCGTTATTGCAACTCCTCTATCGCAAGCGGCCGATGCAGATCGGGCGGAGTGCCCAACTGTGCGACCGGCATTTGGTCCAGGCGCAGGCTGCACAGTTGTCAGGGCGTTAGCCGCGTGCATCGGTTTGTCAGTTCAGGTAAGCGGCAATGACCCTGCGCGGTGAGCGACAGGCGGATTTCGCTTACCAGGCGGTGTACCGCTACATGATCAACCTGATCAACGAAGTCAGCCTGGAAATACCGGTCAAACTGCCGTCCCTGCGGCAGTTGTCGGCACGGTTGAACGTGTCGATCTCGACGATTCAGTACGCTTACTCATTGTTGGAAAAGGAGGGACGGGTCTACTCGGTGGCCAAATCCGGCTATTTTGCCTGGCCTGTGACGGTCAAGCCGCAAGTGATGACCGGCGCCGATCTGCTTGAGCGGTTGTATGCGGCGGCGCGGCGTCCGGCGATGGTCGTACTCAGCGGTGATGAGCCGGCGCTGCTGGGCTCGCTCGACGGTGCATTGCTGATGCTGGAGCGCCAACTGGTGCGGCGGCATCCGCATCACCTGCAGCCCTGGTTGCAACCCTGCGGCGTCTGGGAGCTGCGCACAGCGTTGGCGGCGCGCTACACCTCGTCGCCCACACGGTGCTGGCAAGCCGATGACGTGTACATCGGCGCAGACTTGCAGGGTGTATTGGAGATCCTGATTGACGCTCTGGGGCTCAAGGGCAGCGTGGTGGTGGTTGAGTCCCCCTGTGATTATCTGATTTTGCGCCTGTTGCAGGCGGCCGGTGTGCGGGTCGTCGAGTTGCCTTGGCAGGCCGGCGGCAGCCTCGACCTGGACACGCTCGAACACTGGCTGCGTCACGAGCCGGTGCACCTGGTGCTGTTGTCATCGGTGGTCAGCATGCCGTCGGGCATTGCCCTGTCGGCCGAGGAGCGGCTGGGCGTGGCCCATCTGCTGGACCACTATGGCTGCTGGTTGCTGGAGAACGATACATTCGGTGAACTGAGCTTCGCGTCGTCCCCGGTCCCCTTGCGAAACCTGGTCAACCCGGAGCGGCTGATCGTGTTCTCTTCATTCGAAAAGGTACTCGGGCCGGAAGCCCCTTTCGGTTATGCCTTGTCACGGCACTTGAGCAGCGAGCTGCAGCGCCAATTCCTGTTGCGCTCATTCAGGCTGTCGTCTATCCGTCAGCGCGCCATTGCCCAGCTTTACCAGGATGGCCGGTTCGACCAGCACCTGCAGACGCTGCGCGAGCACTTGCGCGAGCAGGCACAGGCCATGAGCCAGCGCCTGGATGCGCGCATGGACGGGCGCGTGACCTATCGAATGCCCATCGCCGGCGCCAGCTTCTGGTTACAGTCGGTGGCGGCGGTGGATATGCGCCAGGTGTTCCAACGCATGGTTGCTCAACAGGTCGTGATTGGCCCGGGTGAACTGTTCAGTCTCAGTGGCTTGCACCATCAGCATATGCGGCTGAGTCACACGTTCAATGGGCACCTCAACCTGGATATCACCCTGGATTCCCTGGCGCAGGCACTGCGCGAGGCGCAGACCGACTAGCGTATGAAAAATCTCCAATGATTGTCGGATCGATATCGTCGCGAAGTAGTCCAACTCTCAGTAAACTGTCATTTTTTCCGAATCCTTCTTTTCGAGGTTTATGCATGACTATCAGTCCTTTTGCGGGCAAGCCGGCACCAGCCCAGTTGCTGGTGGATATCCCGCGACTGGTCACGGCCTATTACACCGGCCAGCCTGATGCAGCAATCTCCACCCAGCGTGTGGCTTTCGGCACCTCGGGGCACCGTGGCAGCTCGTTCGAGCTGAGTTTCAACGAATGGCATGTGCTCGCCATCAGCCAGGCCATCTGCCTTTACCGTGAAGCCCAAGGTATCAATGGCCCGCTGTTTGTGGGCTTGGACACCCATGCCCTGTCGACGCCGGCCGGCGCCAGCGCGCTGGAAGTCCTGGCCGCCAACGGCGTGCACGTGATGCTGGCCGAAGGGGATGAATACACCCCGACACCGGCAATTTCCCACGCCATTATTTGCTACAACCGTGGCCGCACCAGCGGCCTGGCGGACGGTATTGTGATCACACCGTCCCACAACCCGCCGCAAAGCGGCGGCTACAAGTACAACCCTCCCAATGGTGGCCCGGCCGATACCCACGTCACCAAGTGGATCGAAGCCAAGGCCAACGAACTGCTGGCCAACAAGCTGGCCGGGGTCAAGCGCATCACCCACGCGCAAGCGCTCAAGGCTGACACCACCCATCGCCATGACTACCTCAACAGCTACGTGGCCGACCTGGTCAATGTGATCGACATGGACGCCATCCGCAGCGCGGACCTGCGTCTGGGCGTTGACCCATTGGGCGGAGCAGGGGTGCGCTACTGGTCGGCGATTGCTGAACACTACCGCTTGAACCTGGACGTGGTGAACACCGAAGTCGACTCCACTTTCCGTTTCATGAGCGTGGACTGGGACGGCCAGATCCGCATGGACCCGTCGTCAAGCTACGCCATGCAAGGTCTGATCGGCCTCAAGGAGCGCTTCGACGTCGCCTTCGCCTGCGACCCGGATCACGACCGCCACGGCATCGTCACCCCGTCCGGCGGCCTGCTGGCACCGAACAACTACCTGGCGGTGTCGATTGACTACCTGTTCCAGAACCGCCCTGACTGGCGCGCCGACGCTGCCGTGGGCAAGACCGTGGTCAGCAGCGGCTTGATTGATCGCGTTGCGGCACGCATCGGCCGTCGCCTGTACGAAGTACCGGTGGGCTTCAAGTGGTTCGCCGATGGCCTGTTCGAAGGCTCGCTGGGCTTTGGCGGCGAAGAAAGCGCCGGCGCTTCGTTCCTGCGTAAAGACGGCAGCGTGTGGAGCACCGATAAGGATGGCCTGATCCCGGCCTTGCTGGCGGCGGAAATGACCTCGCGCAAAGGCCAGGACCCAAGCCAGATCTACCGTGGCCTGACTGACGCCCTCGGCGAACCGTTCGCGATCCGTGTCGACGCCAAGGCCACCCCGGCGCAGAAAGCGCTGCTGGGCAAGCTGTCACCAGAGCAGGTCACGTCCACGCAATTGGCCGGGGAAAGCATCCAGCAGATCCTCAGTCATGCGCCGGGCAACAACCAGGCGATCGGGGGCTTGAAGGTAATGACCGAAAATGGCTGGTTCGCGGCGCGCCCATCGGGTACCGAGGACATCTACAAGATCTACGCCGAGAGCTTTATTGGTGAAGATCACCTCAAGCAATTGGTGGAAGAGGCGCAGGTGCTGGTAGACGGCGCCATTTCCCAGTAACCGCAGTAGCAGTGTGGGAGGGGGCTTGCCCGCTCCCACATTGATGATGACGTGCAGGGATGAGGATCAGGCCAGATCGACCAGGACAATCTCGCTGTCCTCAATCGCCGTCACCCGCAACACCTGCTCATCCTCCACCGCAACGCCGTCTCGAGCGTGTGCGCGCAAGCCGTTGACTTCAATCACGCCGGTAGCCGGCACCAGATAAGCACGGCGTCCGCTGTCCAGCCGGTATTCGGCAGTCTCCCCAGCTTTCAGGTTCGCTGCCACCAGGCGTGCATCCGCACGAATGCGCAGGCTCTCGCTGTCGCCGGCCTTGCCGCTGGCCAGGGTCACAAAACCCTCGCGATCGCCTTTGGGAAACGGTTTGGCTCCCCAGGACGGTGCCAGCCCGGTTTGGTTCGGAATAATCCAGATCTGGAAGATCTTGGTCGGCGTGGCTTCCAGGTTGTATTCACTGTGGGCGATGCCGGTGCCGGCGCTCATCACCTGTACGTCGCCGGCCTCGGTGCGACCCTTGTTGCCGAGGTTATCGGCGTGGCTGATCGCGCCTTCACGCACATAAGTGATGATTTCCATGTCGCGGTGTGAGTGCTGTGGGAAACCGGTGCCTGGCGCGATGATGTCGTCGTTCCACACCCGCAGGTTGCCCCAGTGCATGCGCTCGGGGTCGTGGTACTCGGCGAATGAAAAGTGGTGATGAGCGTCCAGCCAGCCGTGATGGGCGCCGCCCAGGGTGTTGAATGGTCGAAGTTCAAGCATGATCGTCTCCTGTGTATGGCCCTATTTTCCGGGAGTGGATGATCGATAAAAAGCGTAAAAAGTGCCTGATTCCTATCAGCCGATTAGATGGGTTGCGCGCGTTTTGACTTTCACTTCATCGCCTAACTGCATGACGAAAAAGCAATTGGCTGGAACTGAACGCCGATTCCGGCGACCATGGCGCACTTGTCAAAGTCAAGCACATCGCAGGAGTCCGCGTGCCGCAACAAAAGCCCGATCTACCGCCCGAGCTGCGCCCAATAGCTGAAATGCCCCTGCTCAAGCGCCTGGCGGCGCGCCTGTTCGGGCATGGTCTGACCCGTTTGCGCGCCCAGCATCGGTTCTCCTGGCTGCATGGCCAGGCTGATGGTTTTCGCAGCGGGCACGAGGCGGGCGTGGAATACGGCTATCGCGAGGGTAAGGCCGATGGCATCGAAGAAGGCCGGCAAGTCCTGCTGATCCGCGACTTTCGCCCGGACGAGCATCGCGCACCAGGGATAGACGACAGCCTGTTCGATGATTGGCGCCTGCCCCTGACCGCCGAAGTGAAAAAGCGTATGAAGGCCGACGTGGCGCGACTGCTGCCGGAGCATGCCCAGCCCAGCGCGGCGCAATGGAAGATGATCTTCAGCGATACGCCCTCGACCTCGGTCATCGCCGGCGCGGGTGCCGGTAAATCCACCTCTCTGGTGCTGCGTATCCTGCTGCTGACCCATTATCTGGGCTTCGAGCTCAGTTCGATGACCGTGGTGACCTTCACCCGTGAATCACGCAAAGACTTCATTAGCAAGCTCATGGAGATTCTCAGCCTGTGGGGCCAACCCCTTGGCATCAAAGAGGCCCAAGCCGTGGTGCGCACCTTCCACTCGCGTATTCTGCCCATGGTGCGCAGCTTGCCGGGCTTTGAACGGCTGCAGGCTTTCGAAAACCTTGGCAGCGGTGTCGAGGAGGCCGACGGCAACCCGTTCGACCTGCGTATCAGCGATGCGCAGCGCCAACAGATGAATGCCTGCTACCACCGCCTGCATGGCCGCCATGAGCGCTTTCGTGAACTGATCGTGCCGTTGGCGCGCCAGGGCCTGCAACTCAAGGAGCTGGAACGCGATCACCCGGATGTGCAAAAGCGCATGGCGGTGACCGAACTGGCGGCCAAGCGCGATGAAGAACTCTGCGATGTCATCGAAGACCTGTGGTTTCGCGCAGGCGCCTGGCCGATAAAGGGTATCGAACCCAGCCGGCAGACCTTTGAGATCAATGGCGCGCAGTTTCATTGCCATGGCTACATCCCTGAGTTGGATGCCTGGGTGGTGTTGGGCTTCGATTCGCGGGAAAACCCGCAGATAACCCGCCCCAACGCCAAACTGGCAGTGCGCGCGGAATGGGCGGTGAAGCGAACCTTGTTTCAAGCTTTCTGCCGTAAGCCTTTGATTTGGCTTGATAGCTATGAGTCGTCTAAACGGCTTTTGGGCACCCTGGCGGGTGAAGCTACGGCGGGTCCCGGTTTCGACTACAAGGTCAAGGGGGAATTGGTCTCGGCGCCGTTGCTGGACAGCTTTGTCACGGCTGCCGGCTTCATCGAGAACCTTGGCCTGGACGTGCCCACCGCCGTGGGCCGGATGAGCTTCGCCAAGGACGACCCCGACCGGTTCTTCTTCGAAGCCTTGAGCATTTTCTGGAAAGCCCTGGAAGATCACTTGCTCGACCAATCGCCGCCGATCATGACTTACAACCGGATGTTCTCGCTGTTCGGCGAAAATACCCCCGAAAACCTCAAGTTGCTCAGCGACCCGCTGCTGCGCCCGATGTCGCACCTGATGATCGATGAGTTCCAGGACATCTCGCCGCAGATCGTGTCGTGGGTCCGTGCCAGCCTGCGCGAAATCCGCAGCCGCGGCCCGGCGATGCACGTGGGGCGTGGGGCGCAACGTTCTTCGTTATTGTGCGTGGGTGATGATTGGCAGTCGATTTACGGTTGGCGTGGCAGTTCGCCCCAATACTTCATGGCCTTCAACAAGGAATTCCCGTCGCCCACGACCACCCGTGTGATGCTCGGCGAGAACTACCGCAGCCATCAGCACATCATCGACGCCGCCGAGCATGTCGTGCGCAGCGCCCCGGCGATCCCCGGCAAAAAGGCCAAGGCCAGTGGCATCCCCAAGCCCTTGGTGCCGGTAGTGGTGCTGGAACGCGACGACGCGGCGCTGGGGCGTACGCTGCTGGAGCATTACCAAAGGGGCGATTCGGTGTTAATGCTGTATAGAAAAAGCAGCGATAAGCTATTGATTCAAGAGCATATTCAGTCGGTAGTTAATGTAGATTCCAGCTTGCCGCCGGCGGCGCGCAGATTGAAACAGCTGACTTATCACAGCGCCAAGGGGCTGCAGGCGGATGCGGTCTTCCTGCTGGGGGATTGCCAGCACGTCACCAGTTCGCCTTACAAGAACCAAGTCTACCGCATGGCCGGGCTGGGTAATGAGGGTGACAGCGAGCCTTATGACTCGGCGCAAAAAGATGAAGTATTGCGCCTGGCCTACGTCGGCATCACCCGGGCCGTCAGCCACTGCTATTGGTACGTAGAGAAACCGGAAGGCCTGGGTGTGAATGTACCCAGGGCCTCGGAACGGGTGGACGGCAAGAAAGCGTTTTTCGACGATCAGCGTGGATGAGCCACGCAGTGCCGCCCAGGTGCTCCGGCTGATTGACTCAGGCGCGTAAAGACAGCGGTGGTACAAAGGACTCCAACTCATCCTCCACCGCCTCGATAATTCGCTCCACATCGGAAGCATTCATCACGGTGGCGCAGGGGATGCCGGCGATGGCGATCAACGTCTCGCCACTGACCCGGTCGAACAGGCGCACGATCATGCTGCCAGGCGCATCCATGCTGCCTTCGAAGCCCATCGGATGAAAATGCCAGCGCATCAGCTGGCACGCGTTGGGGAACGTCACTTTATTCATGTTGCCCACCTTGTTCATTGAGCGCTTCCTTTAGCTCGCGGCAGGGCCAGGACCGTCTCTGGTCATGGTTGTAGAACTTCAAAATAGCATTCGTTCGCAACTGGCGTGTGACTTTTTTCCTTCCATTCGGCGGTTGTTTTCCGACTCTTTGACATAGATCAAGCCCGGCCTCAAATTAGGCAAAAGGCCACTAGTGATCAGCGCTGATCAACCCTTGAAGGGGTTGCTGAAATTCGGCAATCTCAACCGTTTACCCGCCGCAGAGTCCTAAATGCCCGACATCGCTGCAGCCGATGATTGCCAAAACACCCAGGCCACCGGTGACTTGGTGCTGCGTCACCACTTGTGCTGGCGCCATCGGGACCTGGACGGGGTCATGTCCTACTACCATCCGGACATCCAGTACCACGATTTCTTCCAGAACCGCGTAGTGCGTTACCCCGAACTGCGTGAGTACCTGCAGGCCAGCATGCCCCGTGGGCCGGACGAGGCCATAGAGCACACTGACCGCATTCGCGCCGACGGTGACACCGCCTTCATCCAGTACCGCATCACCTTGCGGGGTGGCCAGGGGTTGGTGTCTTTCCGCACCAGCGAAGCGATCACCGTACGTGACGGCTTGATCTGGCAGGTCAATGAGTACGCGTCGCTGGTGCATGAGCAACCGACCCAGGCCATACGCCCGACCGTCAGTCGCCTGGGCTTGTCGCCCCAGCAACTGGGGCATATGGCCAACGACCTGCAGCACTATTTTGAGCAGCAGCAACCTTATCTGGACCCGGCGCTGGATCTGCAACGGGTGGCCAAGGAATGTGGCTACAGCCGCAATCAGATTTCCTACCTGTTAAACCAGGTGCTGGGGCAGAGCTTCTACCGCTACGTCAACCATGCGCGGCTGCAACACTTGCTGGCCAGCCTGGACAAGGCCGTACCGCCGATAAAAGTCGATGACCTGGCGTTCGCTGCCGGTTTCAACTCGCTATCGGCGTTCTACAGCGCGTTTCGCCAGCACACCGGGCAGTCGCCCAAGGCGTACGTCAAACAAATTTCTCTGCGTGCACGCGCGCAAGACAGCCCATAACGTCACGCTCTAGGATCACCCCTATCGAAACGAGGCAGGGGAGCCTGGCATGCCGGCATGGCGAAATATCAGTTTATGGATGGACCAGTTGGACGACCCGCTGGCGGCGCGGCCGGCCCTGGCCCATGACCTGGACGTCAACGTGGCCATTATCGGCGCCGGTTATACCGGGCTGTGGACCGCGTATTACCTGAAACGCCAGGCGCCCGAGCTGAAAATCGCGATTATCGAGGCACAAACGGCGGGTTTTGGCGCATCCGGCCGTAACGGCGGTTGGCTGATGGGCAATCTGTTGGGTGAAGACCGTTTGTTGGCGGGGCTTCACCCGCAACAACGCCGGGCCTCATTCGATTTGTTGCACGGCATTCCCGATGAAGTGGCCCAGGTGCTGGCCCGCGAAGGGATCGATTGCGACTACCGCAAAGGCGGTGCGCTGTATTGCGCCGCGCGCTACCCCGAACAGGAAGTCAGCCTGCGCCGTTACCTGGATAAGCTTCACGCCCAGGGCCTCACTGAACACGATTACCGCTGGTTGAGCCCGCAACAGTTGGCCGAACAGATCCGTATCGCCAAGCCCTATGGCGGTATCTATGCACCTCATGTCGCGACGATCAACCCCGCCAAGCTGGTGCGCGGCCTGGCGCGGGTCGTGGAGAGCATGGGCGTGACGATCTACGAAAACAGCCCGGTGAGCCACTGGCAGTCCGGCAGCCTGCGTACCGCCCAAGCCAGTGTGCGCGCCGCCTGGGTAGTGCCGGCGGTGGAGGGCTACGCCAACACCTTGCCCGTGCTGGGGCGTTATCAACTGCCGGTGCAGAGTCTGATTGTCGCCACAGAACCGCTGTCCGCCGCCACCTGGGATGAAATCGGCTTGAACCATGGCCAGGCGTTCGGCGAAAGCAGCCGCCAGGTCACCTACGGCCAGCGCTCTGCGGACAATCGCCTGGTATTCGGTGCCCGCGGCGGCTATCAATTCGCCGGAAAGTTACGGCACGACTTCGATTTGACCGACAGCGAAGTCGAGCTGCGTCGTTACCTGTTCGGCGAACTCTTCCCACAGCTGAAGAACGTGCGGATTACCCACTCCTGGGGTGGCAACCTCGGTATGTCACGCAGGTTCCGGCCACACATGTTGTGTGATCACAAGACCGGTATCGCGCTTTCCGGCGGTTATGGCGGGGAGGGCGTCGGCGCCACCAACCTGGGCGGCCGCACCTTGGCTGACCTGATCCTGGGTCTCGACACGCCATTGACCCACCAGCCCTGGGTGATCCGCGAGCGTGGCCTGGACGCGCTCAAGCCCTGGGAGCCCGAGCCATGCCGCTGGCTGGGTTACAACGCGATTATTCGTAGTTTTGTCCATGAAGACCAAGTGTTGGCCAACCCCAAGACCGCGCCTTGGCGACGCAAATGCGCGACCGCTGTAGCCGGTTTCATGGAAGGTTTCATGCACTGATCGTTTCACTCACACGGGGAGTTACATGAGCATCACTCATTTCAAAGACACGCTGAACGCTCACCTGCCGGATGCTTCACCCGTGGCGGTGCCACTGGGCGAGCCCATCGCCATAGCCTCGACCTTGCACGTGGAGCGCGACGACGGCGTCGAAACCGGCATCTGGGAGTGCACCCCGGGGCGCTGGCGCCGGCAAATCAAATCCCAGGAGTTTTGCCACTTTATCCAGGGCCGCTGCACCTTCACCCCCGACAGTGGGGAAGTGGTTCACATACAAGCCGGCGATGCATTGATGTTGCCGGCCAACAGCACCGGGGTCTGGGATATCCAGGAGACCGTGCGCAAGACCTATGTATTGATTCTGTAACGCTTTGATCCTTGATCGCCTGCCATAAAAACAGCCCTAAAACCGCCAGGAAATCGAACCATGAAAGCCATTGCCCTGTTGCCCCTGATGTGGGTGGTCTCTATCAGCCAGGCCGCCGAAACGGTGAAAATCTACAACTGGTCGGATTACATCGCGCCGGACACCACCAAAAATTTCCAGAAAGAAACCGGCATCGGTTTCACCTATGACGTCTATGACAGCAACGAGACCCTCGACGGCAAGCTGATGACCGGTAAATCGGGTTACGACGTGGTGTTTCCGTCCAACCACTTCATGGCCCGGCAGATTCAGGGCGGCGCGCTGAAAAAGCTCGACAGGAGCCAACTGCCCAACTGGAAAAACCTCAACCCGGTACTGCTCAAGGCCCTGGAAAACAACGACCCGGGCAATGCCCACGGGTTTCCGTACCTGTGGGGAAGTACCGGCATCGGCTACAACATCGACAAGGTCAAGGCCGTACTGGGCGACAACGCACCGGTGGACTCCTGGGACTTGATCTTCAAACCGGAAAACATGGCCAAGCTGCAGAAGTGTGGGGTGGCAATCCTCGACAACGGACCGGAACTGCTGCCGGCCGCGCTGAACTACCTGGGTTTGCCGCATCACAGCAAGAAGCCCGAAGACTACAAAAAAGCTGAAAACCTGCTGATGAAAGTGCGGCCGTACGTGGCGTACTTCCATTCCTCGAAATACACCGCAGACCTTGCCAATGGCGACATTTGCGTGGCCGTCGGTTTCTCCGGCGACATTCTGCAAGCCGAAAGCCGTGCCAAGGAAGCCAGGAACGGCGTGAATATCGGCTACAACATTCCCAAGGAGGGCGCTGCGATCTGGTTCGACATGGTCGCCATGCCGGCCGACGCGCCCGACGAAAAAGCCGGCTACGCGTTCATGAACTACCTGCTGCGCCCGGAGGTAATGGCCAGCATCACCAACTATGTGCACTACGCCAATGGCAACAGCGCGGCCGACAGCCTGGTGGACCCGGCAATCAAGGCCGACACCAAGGTGTACCCGAGCCTGGACATGATGGGCAAGCTGTTTGCGCTGGAGGCGATGCCGTTGAATATCGACCGGGTGCGCACGCGGGTGTGGAACACCGTTCGTACCGGTCGATGATCTCTCTTTTTGGGCTCAGGGGTTCTCCAGGTCATGCCCCAGCGACTGGATAAACAACGAAAACAGTTCCGGCTGTGACGAGATATCCAGCTTTGCGTAGAGATGTCGCCGGTGCACCTTCACGGTGTCCGGCGAGATATTCAGGCGCTCGGCCATGGCCTTGGACGAGAACCCGCGCAACACCAGCCGAGCGACTTCCAGCTCACGTTCCGACAGCACGCCGCAACCGAACTGGCTCAGTGCATCCCTGATCTGGCTGTCCATCGCCGGCGCGCGTTGAGTGCTTTGCTGCCAATGCTGCTGCATCAACGGCAGCACCCACGCCGCCAGCAGGGTCATCAGCCCGCTTTCTTCAGAGCTGAACCGCCGCTGCATGCCCAGGGATAGCGACAAAGTACCTGCACCCGGCAGTTGCAGGATGAATTGCACCTCGTCTTCCAATACGTTGTCGTGGAAGTAGTTGAGGAAGTATTCACTCTGGCGAAAATGGTCCGGTGCCACTTCCTCCAGGCGGTACACGCCGCTGGCATAGCCTTCGCGGCACGCCTGGAAAAACGGGTCGAGCAAATACAAGCCATTGAGGTAAACCAGCATCGACGCCGGTTTGCTGCTGGGCTGGGCGTCGTATTCCTCCAGCGCCTGGGGTGGGCCTTCCAGTGGGTAGAAGATCGCCAGGGCGTTATCGAAGGGCAGGCACTCATGCAGCAACAGCACCAGCTGTTTCCAGAACCGCTCGGTGCCGATTTGTGACAGGGTGCGCCCCAGCCCCGCATGCATGCCGATTTCCCTGAACACGTTCATGTAACAGGCTCCCGGCCTCGAATAGTGGGGCCAAGGGTTCGGCTTTTGTCGGGTATCGTCAAGGGGAGTACGCCAATAGGGGAATTGGCTGACATGACCCCAGCCGATACCTTCGAGACCATTCAGCAGGAAACATATCCTGCAAAAGCCCGACTTTTCGTTTCTGCCTCCTACAAAAAACAACGACAGAGGATAACGATATGAGTGCTTCTCCCGCGCCAGACGGCGTGCTCAAGCCCACCTTGAGCGTCTTCGATGTGGTGGCCATCACCGTTTCGGCGGTCACGCCGGCCAGTTCCGTGTTTGTCATCGCGCCCTTTGCCATCCAACAAGCCGGCAGTGGGGTGTTTCTGGCCTTTGTAATGGCGGCTTTGCTCGCGCTGATGTTCGCCTTCTGTTACGCCGAACTGGGTCGTGCCCACAACAGCGCAGGCGGTGAGTATGTGTACGCCAAGCGCGTCTTCGGCGGTATGGCCGGTTATGCGACGTTTTTGACCGTGCTGGTGATGTTGCTGTTTATCCCACCGGTACTGGCAACCGGTGCAGCCACTTACCTGAATAACGCCCTCGGCACACAATTCGACTCGCAAACCGTGGCGCTGGCCATCGTGGTGTGCAGTTATGCCCTGGGCATTCTCAACATTAAGCTCAATGCCTGGATCACTGGCACCTGCCTGCTGTTGGAAGTGGCGGCACTGCTGGTGATCGTGTTTATCGGCTTCGGCAACCCGGTACAACCGGCCAGTGTGCTGTTCCAGCCGCAGATCGTCGAAAACGGCCTGCTGCATCTGGCCCCCTGGGGCCTGGTCATCGGCGCGGTCGGCATCGGCCTGTTTTCGTTCAATGGTTATGGCCCGGCCGTGCTGTTGGCCGAAGACATGAAGTGTGGCGGCAAGGGGGTGCACAAGGCGGTGTTGTGGTCCCTCGGGTTGGTGGTGGTGATCGAGCTGGTGCCGATTACCGCACTGCTGATTGGCGCGCCATCCCTGAGTGCGATGATCAGCAGCCCCGACCCGATCGGCTACCTGTTGACCAGCCACGGTAATGAAACCCTGTCACGGCTGGTCAGCGCGGGGATCTTCCTGTCGGTGTTCAATGCCATCGTCGCCATCGTCATCCAGATTGGCCGCGTGGTGTTCAGCAGTGGCCGCGATGCGCTGTGGACGCCCACCATCAACACATTGTTTACCCGTATCCACCCGCGCTGGGATTCGCCCTGGTTGGCTACGCTGTTCCTGGCCATTCCCTCGGCCTTGCTGAGTTTCAGCTCCAACCTGGCAGACCTGACTTCGTTCAGCGTGTTGCTGATCATGCTGGTGTACCTGGTGGTGGCGTTGAGTGCGTTGATGAGCCGGGTGCTGCTGCGTGATCGCGAGCATCCTTACCGCATGCCGTTGTGGCCGCTGCCGGCTTTACTGGCGGTGCTGGGTGCGGGCTATTTGTTGATGACCTTGATCGCGGCTGCGTCGATCCGGGACATCATGATCATCATCGGCTTGCTGGCCACGTCGGTGATTTTTTATTGCATCAGTGGCCGGTCGAGTCCGGCGTATCAGAAATTGTAAGGAGTGGTTATGCGTGCACGTCAATGGGGTATCACGCTGGGGCTGGGCACGCCCGGCGAATTGAATGCCATCACCGATGTTCCAGGTGTCCGGGTGGGCCATGCCACGCTCAAGACCTGTATCGACGGCAAGCAGGTGCGTACCGGCGTCAGTGTCATCCAGCCGCGGGCCGGGGAGGCACGCCATCAACCGTGCTTTGCCGGCTACCACGTGCTCAATGGCAACGGCGATGCCACCGGCCTTGAATGGATCAGCGAAGCAGGGCTGTTGACCACGCCGCTGGCCATCACCAACACCCACAGCATCGGCATTGTGCGCGACACGTTGATCGCCCTGGAGCGCGAGCGCCTGGAGGACCCGGCCATGTATTGGTGCATGCCGGTGGTGATGGAAACCTATGATGGCCTGCTTAACGATATCTGGGGTCAGCACGTCAAGCCTGAGCATGTGCGCGATGCATTGAATAATGCGGAGTCCGGCCCGGTCCAGGAAGGCGCGGTGGGCGGCGGTACCGGGATGATCTGCCACGAGTTCAAGGGTGGCATCGGCACCGCATCGCGGCGCTTGCCGGCAGAGCAGGGGGGCTGGACCGTCGGTGTGCTGGTGCAGGCCAACCATGGCAAACGCCAGGAGCTGCGTGTGGATGGCTACCCGGCGGGGCGCCACCTGATGGAGATCCCTTCACCGTTCGCCGAGCGCGGTACGCCCGGCATGGGCTCGATTGTGGTGATCCTTGCCACCGACGCGCCGTTATTGCCGCACCAGTGCCGGCGCCTGGCGCAGCGCGCGTCGATCGGTATCGCCCGCACCGGCGGCGGCACCGAAGACTCCAGTGGCGACCTGTTCCTGGCGTTCGCCACCGGCAATCAGGCTATTCCACCGGCCGATTACGGGCGCAAGGACTTGCCGCTGAGCACGCCGTTGCACATGGTGAATAACGACCATATCTCGCCACTGTTCAGTGCCGCGGCGGAGGCGGTGGAGGAGGCGATCATCAACGCCATCCTGGCCGGTGAGGACATGACCACGCAAGCGGGCATCACCGTGCCGGGACTTTCCGGCGAGACACTTCTCAGTGCGTTGAACAAGTCTGGCTGGAGTGTGGCCCGGTAATAGGGGACAAGGCACTTTAATAGCGCGGATAGTGGCTCTTTAATGTTGTAGATGACACCGTGACAATATATTGGATCCATTTAACCAAGTGTGCCGCTCAACTTGAGCGGCTTTACCCCTATTTAATATTTAAATAGCAGAGGGCGACAATTGGTCGCGCAACAGCAATAGCCCCCAATAAATGCTGGAGAGCACTTCCTCGAGTTGAATCTACGTCACATTTTCAGTGCGGAAATATTTGTAGACGAAAGATTTCAAGTTGTGTCAGTTTCGATACGCCTTCAAGAGAGGCGAGTGATAGGACGATCTCGCCCGCGAGGTTCCTATCGAACAAAGACTGATGCACTTGCAAACAAGGAAGTACGTTTATGTCAAAAGTAAAAGACAAAGCTATTGTTTCTGCAGCGCAAACCAGCACAGCGTATTCGCAGATCGATAGCTTCAGCCATCTGTACGACCGTGGCGGCAACCTCACGGTCAATGGCAAGCCGTCCTACTCCGTGGACCAGGCAGCTACCCAGCTGCTGCGGGATGGTGCCGCGTACCGGGACTTTGATGGCAACGGCAAGATCGATCTGACCTACACCTTCCTCACCTCGGC
This sequence comes from Pseudomonas sp. BCA17, assembly GCF_004519405.1. Lineage (GTDB taxonomy): Bacteria > Pseudomonadota > Gammaproteobacteria > Pseudomonadales > Pseudomonadaceae > Aquipseudomonas. Next base: position 173,605 of record NZ_SGWI01000001.1, read on the forward strand.
GTCTTCGGCCACCATGAGCAAACATGGTATTACCGGGTTCAGCCAATTCAACACCCAGCAGAAAGCACAGGCCGCACTGGCCATGCAATCCTGGTCGGATGTCGCCAACGTGACCTTTACCGAAAAGGCTTCCGGTGGTGATGCACACATGACCTTCGGCAACTACAGCGGTGGCCAGGACGGCGCAGCCGCCTTCGCTTACCTGCCCGGCACCGGTGCAGGCTACGACGGCACTTCGTGGTACCTGACCAACAACAGCTACACGCCGAACAAGACGCCGGACCTGAACAACTATGGCCGGCAGACCCTGACCCACGAAATCGGCCACACCCTGGGCCTGGCTCACCCTGGCGACTACAACGCCGGGAATGGCAACCCGACCTATAACGACGCGACCTATGGACAGGACACGCGTGGCTACAGCGTCATGAGTTACTGGAGCGAGAGCAACACCAACCAGAACTTCAGTAAAGGCGGTGTCGAAGCTTATTCCTCGGGCCCGCTGATCGACGACATCGCCGCGATCCAGAAGCTCTACGGCGCCAACTACAACACCCGTGCCGGCGACACTACCTACGGGTTCAACTCCAACACCGGGCGTGATTTCTACAGCGCCACGTCCAATGCCGACAAGCTGGTGTTCTCGGTATGGGACGGTGGCGGCAACGACACCCTGGACTTCTCCGGTTTCACCCAGAACCAGAAGATCAACCTCAATGAAGCCTCGTTCTCCGACGTTGGCGGCCTGGTGGGCAACGTGTCCATCGCCAAGGGCGTCACGGTCGAAAACGCCTTCGGCGGTTCGGGCAACGACCTGATCATTGGTAACAGCGCAGCCAACCTCATCAAGGGCGGTGCCGGCAACGACATCATCTACGGCGGTGGCGGTGCGGACCAACTGTGGGGCGGCGCCGGCAGCGACACCTTCGTGTACGGTGCCAGTTCCGACTCCAAGCCGGGTGCTGCGGACAAGATCTTTGACTTCACTTCCGGTTCCGACAAGATTGACCTCACCGGCATCACTAAAGGTGCAGGCTTGAGCTTCGTCAATGCGTTCACCGGGCATGCCGGCGATGCTGTACTGACCTACGCCTCGGGTACTAACCTGGGTACGCTGGCAGTGGACTTCTCCGGGCACGGCGTGGCGGATTTCCTCGTCACCACCGTTGGCCAGGCCGCTGTCACTGACATCGTGGCGTGATGTAAAGCGCGCGGCGCTTCGGCGCCGCGCTCTATAAGGGAGCAGCAGATGCCGCGTTTTTCCCATTTGATCGCCTGTGCTTCGCAGGTGATGTTCGTATTGGCAGGAGCCCAAGCAATGGCGAGCAGTCTCGTGTTACCCACTACCGCCCAATTGGCCGGGCATTGGGAGCTGAAACAACAGGATCAGGTCTGCGCGCTGGACCTGCTGGAACAGGCCAATGCCCTGGCGGGCGACGTCGCCTGCGTCGAGCAGTGGCTGGGCGATAAACCCCTGACTTGGTCACCGACCCCGGACGGTATCTGGCTGATGAATGCCGAAGGCACTGGCATTACTCATTTGAATCGCCAGAGAGAAGGTGAATATAAAGGGCGAACACCGTCAGGTTCGGAAGTTGTATTGCAACGAGCACTTTAGTTAACAGTTATAAGCCTATAACTCGATTTCATAGTTGGCCATCCCTTATCCAGGGCGTGGGCAACTATTGCGCGTCATTCGCTTCAGGGAAGATCAAAAGATATGGCGAAGTCCCATGCGGTTGCGCCCTTATTCAGGGCCTTGGGTGAATACAAAAGTATTTTGATCAGCATCGGCTGTTTCACCGCATTGATTAACCTGCTGATGCTGGTGCCGTCGATTTACATGCTGCAAGTGTATGACCGCGTGCTGTCCTCCCAGAATGAAACCACGCTGGTGATGTTGACGCTGATGGTCGTGGGGTTCTTTGCCTTTATCGGCACCCTGGAAGTGGTGCGCAGTTTTATCGTGATCCGTATCGGCAGCCAGTTGGAACAGCGTTTCAACCTGCGCGTGTACAAAGCCGCGTTCGAACGCAACCTGCAGCGCGGCCAGGGGCATGCCGGGCAGTCACTGGGCGATTTGACGGTTATCCGCCAATTCATCACCGGGCCCGCGCTGTTCGCATTTTTTGATGCGCCGTGGTTTCCCATCTACCTGTTCGTGATTTTCCTGTTCAACGTGTGGTTGGGCGTGTTGGCCACGGCAGGTGCGGTGATATTGATCGCGCTGGCCTGCCTGAACGAATACCTGACCAAAAAGCCGTTGGGCGAGGCCGGCGCGTTTTCCCAGCAGTCGACCCAGTTGGCCACCAGCCATTTGCACAACGCCGAGACGATCCAGGCCATGGGCATGCTCGGTGCGTTGCGCAAGCGTTGGTTCGCCGTGCATGCGCAATTTCTCGGTTACCAGAACAAGGCCAGCGACACCGGTTCGGTGATCACTTCCCTGAGCAAATCCCTGCGCCTGTGCCTGCAATCCCTGGTACTGGGCCTTGGTGCATTCCTGGTGATCAAGGGTGATATGACCGCCGGGATGATGATTGCAGGCTCCATCCTGATGGGCCGCGTACTCAGCCCGATCGACCAGTTGATCGCGGTGTGGAAGCAGTGGAGTTCGGCCAAATTGGCCTACCAGCGCCTCGACGGACTGCTGCGTGAATTTCCACCGGAAGTCGAGCAGATGGCATTGCCCGCGCCCAAGGGCCAAGTGAATTTCGAGCAGGTCAGCGCGGGTCCGCCGGGGCGGCGCCTGCCGACCCTGCATCAAGTCAGCTTCAGTCTCGAGGCCGGCGAAGTACTGGGCGTGCTCGGTGCGTCGGGCTCCGGTAAATCCACCCTGGCCCGCGTGCTGGTGGGTGTATGGCCGACCCTGGCCGGTACCGTGCGCCTGGACGGCGCGGATATTCACCGCTGGGACCGCGATGATCTGGGCCCGCATATCGGCTATCTGCCCCAGGACATCGAATTGTTCAGCGGCAGCATCGCCGACAACATCGCGCGCTTTCGCGATGCCGATCCGGAGCAGGTGGTGAAGGCGGCGCAACAGGCCGGGGTGCATGAACTGATCCTGCGCTTGCCCCAAGGCTACGACACGGTATTGGGCGACAACGGCGGCGGCCTCTCGGGCGGCCAGAAACAACGGGTGGCCCTGGCACGTGCCCTCTACGGCGGGCCACGGCTGATCGTGCTGGATGAGCCCAACTCAAACCTCGACACGGTCGGTGAAGCCGCATTGGCCAGCGCCATCGTGCAGATGAAAGCCCAGGGCTCGAGCGTGGTGCTGGTGACGCACCGTTCTTCAGCGCTGGCCCAGGCTGACAAATTGGCGGTCCTCAATGAAGGCCGGTTGCAGGCATTCGGACCGAGCCAGGAAGTGCTGCGCGCCTTGTCGGGCCAGCAGGAAGCACCACGGGAAAAGGCCGGTGTGAGCCTTAGCCGTCAGTATCAAGCCGCAAGGAACCCAGGCGCATGAGCAGCACGACTTTCGAATCACGTTTCAAGCAGCGAGACGCCGGTTTTTTCGTCAAGATGGGCTGGTTGCTGACGGTCGTCGGCGCCGGCGGTTTTTTCCTTTGGGCCAGCCTGGCCCCACTGGACCAGGGGATTCCGGTACAAGGCACGGTGGTGGTGTCGGGCAAGCGCAAGGCCGTGCAAACCCTGAGCCCAGGTGTGGTCAGCCGGATTCTGGTGAAGGAGGGCGAGGCGGTAAAACAAGGCCAACCGCTGTTTTTGCTCGACCAGACCCAGCATCAAGCCGACGTGCAGTCGCTGCAGGCCCAATACCGCCTGGCCTGGGCCAGCGTTGCCCGCTGGCAGAGCGAGCGTGATAACCAACCCAGCATCACTTTTCCTGCTGAATTGAGCGCGAACCCCGACCCGGCGCTGGCGTTGGTACTGGAAGGCCAGCGCCAACTCTTCAGCAGCCGTCGCGAAGCCTTTGCCCGTGAACAGGCAGGCATTCGCGCCAATATCGAAGGCGCCACCGCACAGTTGGATGGCATGCGCCGTGCCCGCAGCGACCTCACGGCCCAGGCGCAGTCCCTGCGCGAGCAGCTGAGCAACCTGCAACCGTTGGCCGACAACGGCTATATCCCGCGTAACCGTCTGATGGACTATCAGCGTCAGTTGTCCCAGGTCCAGCAAAGCCTGGCGCAAAACACCGGGGAAAGCGGTCGCGTCGCGCAGGGCATCCTCGAGTCGCGCCTCAAGTTGCAGCAGCACCAGGAGGAATATCAAAAGGAAGTGCGCAGCCAGCTGGCCGACGCCCAACTGCGCAGTTTGACCCTGGAGCAGCAACTGACCTCGGCGGGGTTCGACCTGCAGCACAGTGAAATCAACGCCCCGGCCGATGGCATTGCGGTCAACCTTGGCGTGCACACCGAAGGCGCCGTGGTACGCGCCGGTGAAACCTTGCTGGAAATCGTGCCGCAGGGCACGCGCCTGGAAGTGGAAGGGCATTTGCCGGTGCACCTGGTGGACAAGGTGGGCACCCATCTGCCGGTCGACATCCTCTTTACCGCCTTCAACCAGAGCCGTACCCCACGTGTGCCAGGCGAAGTCAGCCTGATCTCCGCCGACCAGATGCTCGATGAAAAAACCGGCGCCCCGTACTACGTGCTGCGTACCAGCGTCAGCGACGCCGCGCTGGAAAAACTCCACGGCCTGGTGATCAAGCCAGGCATGCCCGCCGAGATGTTCGTGCGGACCGGCGAACGTTCATTGCTCAATTACCTGTTCAAGCCGCTGCTCGACCGCGCCGGCTCCGCGTTGACCGAGGAATGAGCATGAAGTCAGTGTTCATCGCCTTGCTGTTGGCCTGCGGCAGTGCCCAAGCGGCCATGGGGCCGTTCGATGTGTACGAACAGGCCCTGCGTAACGACCCGGTATTCCTCGGCGCGATCAAGGAGCGCGACGCCGGGCTGGAAAACCGCACCATCGGCCGCGCCGGGCTGCTGCCGAGGCTGTCGTACAACTACAACAAGGGCCGTAACAACTCCGAGGCGCACCTGCCGGACGGGCGCGGCGGGTCTTATCGGGACGACCGCAACTACAACAGCTACGGCTCCACCTTCAGCCTGCAGCAACCGTTGTTCGACTATGAAGCCTATGCCAACTACCGCAAGGGCGTGGCCCAGGCGCTGTTTGCCGACGAGAGTTTTCGCGACAAGAGCCAGGCGCTGCTGGTGCGGGTGTTGAGTTACTACACCCAGGCGCTGTTCGCCCAGGACCAGATCGACATTGCCCGCGCCAAGAAGAAGGCGTACGAGCAACAGTTCCAGCAGAACCAGCATCTGTTCCAGCAAGGCGAGGGCACGCGCACCGACATCCTGGAAGCCGAGTCGCGTTATGAACTGGCCACCGCCGAGGAGATTCAGGCACTCGACGAACAGGACGCATCCCTGCGGGAACTGGGGGCATTGATCGGCGTGCAGAGCGTCGACATCCACGACCTGGCGCCGCTGAACCAGAGCTTCGCCGCCTTCACCTTGACCCCGGCCAACTACGACACCTGGCACGAACTGGCGATCAGCAATAACCCCACGCTCGCTTCCCAGCGCCAGGCCGTCGAGGTCGCGCACTATGAAGTGGAGCGCAATCGCGCCGGGCATTTGCCGAAGATCACCGCGTATGCCAGCTCGCGCCGACAGGAGTCCGACAGCGGCAACACCTACAACCAGCGCTACGACACCAACACCATCGGCGTCGAATTCAGCCTGCCGCTGTATGCCGGCGGCGCCGTCTCCGCGTCTACCCGCCAGGCCAACCGCGCCATGGAACAGGCCGAGTACGAGCTGGAAGGCAAGACCCGCGAAACCCTGATCGAGCTGCGCCGTCAGTTCAGCGCCTGCCTGTCGGGGGTGAGCAAGTTGCGCGCCTATCAGAAGGCCCTGGTTTCGGCTGAAGCGCTGGTGGTGTCGACCAAGCAGAGCATCCTCGGCGGTGAGCGGGTCAACCTCGATGCACTGAACGCCGAGCAGCAGTTGTATAGCACCCGTCGCGACCTGGCTCAGGCACGTTACGACTACCTGATGGCCTGGACCAAATTGCACTACTACGCCGGCAATTTGCGTGACACCGACCTGGCGAAAGTCGATGAGGCTTTCGGTCCGGTGAAATGAGCGTCTATAAAAACAATAAGGATGGTTTAGATGATCACCGATTCACCGCGTTTCAAACCCTTTACCGCAGGCTCTTTGCTGCTGTTGTCCGTTGCGGCACAGGCGGCCTACACCGAGACCGGCCAACCGGGTAACCCCGCCAGTTGGCGTACGGCCGAGTTCCAGAGTGACTGGGGGCTGGGGCGCATGAAGGCAGATGAAGCCTACGCCGCGGGTATCACCGGCAATGGGGTGAAAATCGGCGCCCTCGACTCGGGCTTCGATCCCAGCCACCCGGAAGCCGCCAAAGACCGCTTCCACCCGGTCACGGCCACCGGCACCTACGTCGATGGCAGCCCGTTCAGCACTACCGGTGCGCTCAACCCCAACAACGACTCCCACGGCACCCATGTCACCGGCACCATGGGCGCGGCCCGCGACGGCGTGGGCATGCACGGTGTGGCCTACAACGCGCAAATCTACGTGGGTAACACCAACGCCAACGACAGCTTCCTGTTCGGCCCCAGCCCCGACCCCAAGTACTTCAAGACGGTGTACAACGCACTGGTCGATTCCGGCGTGCGGGCCATCAACAACAGTTGGGGCAGCCAGCCCAAGGATGTCAGCTACCAGACCCTCGGCGATCTGCACGCCGCGTACGCCCAGCATTACAACCAGGGGACCTGGCTGGATGCGGCGGCGGACGTGGCCAAGGCGGGCGTCATCAACGTGTTCAGTGCCGGTAACAGCGGTTATGCGAATGCCAGCGTGCGCTCGGCGCTGCCGTATTTCCAGCCGGAGCTGGAAGGGCATTGGCTTGCGGTGTCGGGGCTGGACAAGGCGAATAACCAGAAATACAACAAGTGCGGCATCGCCAAGTACTGGTGCATTTCCACCCCCGGCGCGCTGATCAATAGCACCATTCCCGACGGTGGCTACGGCGTGAAGTCCGGTACCTCGATGTCGGCGCCCCATGCCACGGGCGCGCTGGCATTGGTGATGGAGCGTTATCCCTACCTGACCAACGAACAAGCGTTGCAGGTGCTGTTGACCACCGCCACGCAGCTCGATGGCTCGATCACCCAGGCGCCCAACACCACAGTGGGTTGGGGCGTGCCGGACCTGGGCCGGGCCATGCATGGGCCGGGGCAACTGCTGGGCGCGATGAACGTAAGCCTGGCGGCCGGGCAGGGTGATGTGTGGAGCAATGGCATCACCGACCAGGCGCTGATCCAGCGCCAGGCCGAAGACCGTGCCGAGCACGCAGCCTGGCAGCAAACGCTGCTCGACAGGGGTTGGCAAAACGGCGTGGCCGCCAATGCCAGCCAACAGGACAAGACGGACTACGCCATCGGCAAAGCGCGCGACCAGGCCGCCGCCAACCGAGTGTACGAGGGCAGCCTGATCAAATCCGGTGCCGGGCGGCTGCTGCTCAGCGGCGACAGCACCTATCGCGGCGCGACCACGGTCAACGGTGGCTTGCTGACGGTCAATGGTTCGCTGGCGTCGGCGGTGACCGTCAACGACAGCGCTACCCTCGGCGGCTCCGGGCGGATTGCCGCGTTGTCCGTCAATAACGGCGGCAGCGTGGCACCGGGCAACTCGGTGGGTACCTTGCAGGTGGCGGGGGATGTGAACCTGGGGGCCGGCTCTACGTACGCCGTGGAGCTGACACCTGCCGGCAGCGACCGCATTGTCGCGGGTGGTAAAGCCGTACTCGGCGGTGGCAACGTGACCCTGGCCCTGGAAAACAGTCCCACGTTGCTGAGCCAGAGCCAGGTACAAAGCCTGATCGGTCGCCAGTATTCCATCCTCCAGGCGGCGGGCGGTATCCAGGGGCAGTTCGGCCAGGTGCTGCCCAATTACCTGTTCCTGGGTGGCACACTCGACTACGCGGCCAACGGCGTGCAGTTGGATGTAGGCCGCAACAACGCCACGTTCGCCAGCGTGGCCGCCACCCGTAACCAGCGCAATGTCGCCGCTGCCGCCGAGCAATTGGGCGCAGGAAATCCGGTGTACGAAAGCGTGTTGCTGGCGGATTCGGCGGCCACGGCCCGGCAGGGCTTGCAGCAGCTGTCCGGCGAGATCTACCCGGCCATCGGCGCGATGTTGATCAACGACAGCCTGCAATTGCGCGACGCTGTGGGCGAGCGCCTGCGGCATGTGCCGGTCACCGGTGAACGCAACCTGTGGATCAAGGCGCTGGGGGCCTGGGGCAAGACCGACAGCCGCAGCGAAACGGCAGGGGCGACCCGCTCCATCGGCGGCCTGCTGGCCGGTGCGGACGGCGCACTGGATGAGCAGACCCGTATCGGCGTGGTCGCCGGTTACAGCGACAGTGGGTTGAACCTGGGCAACGGCACGCATTCATCGGCGTCCATCGACAGCTATCACTTGGGCGCATATGCCGGTCGGGAGCTGGGTGACTGGCGGGTCAGCGTCGGCGGCGCCTACAGCTGGCACCGTGGCGATGTGAAGCGGGACCTGCAATACGGTGCCGTCAGCGGCAAGCAAAAGACCAAGCTGGAGGCGCGCACGGCGCAGTTGTTCACCGAAGCGGCCTACCGCGTTCAGCTGCAACCCCTGGCACTGGAGCCGTTCGCCAACCTGGCTTATGTGCATCTGGACAGTGACGCCTTCCATGAAAAAGGCGATGCCGCCGCGCTGGAGCGCGGCAGCGATCGGCGTGACGCGGTGCTTAGCACCCTGGGTATGCGCGCGCTGAAAACCCTGCCGCTGAACGATCACCAGCAACTGGAACTCTCTGGCTCGCTGGGCTGGCAGCACAGCCTCACCGCTGTGCAATCCGAAGAACACCTGGCGTTTGTCGCCGGCGGGCCGTCATTCGCCGTGGGCAGTTCGCCGCTGCTGCGGGACGCGGCGCTGGTCGGCGTGCAGGCCAGCCTGGCGTTGAGCCCGTCGACGCGGGTCAACCTGGATTACACCGGCCAACTGGGGGGGCGGGAGACAACCCAGGGCGTGGGTTTGAGCCTCAATTGGCAGTTCTAAGCCCACCACAGATCAAAAAATGTGGGAGGCAACAGGCAACGATCTGATTTCCAGAAAAGTGCACTAAGAAAACTAAGGAAGGTCACCGTGAACAAACGAATCATCGCCACTCACACAGCCCCGGGCTACCCGCTCAAGGCGTTGAGCCGCGTGCCATACGGCGCGTTGCTGTGCTGCCTGGCAAGCCTGGGAACCGCCCAGGCCGCACCCTATGTGGAAACCGGCAAGTCGGGCGACGCCGCCAGTTGGCGCAGCAACGAGTTCAAGGCCGACTGGGGCCTGGGCGCCATACAGGCCGACAGCGCCTATGCCGCCGGTTACACCGGCAAGGGCGTCAAGCTGGGGATTTTCGATCAGCCGGTGTATGCCCAGCACCCGGAATTCGCCAGCCCCGGCAAAGTGGTGACGATTGTCACCGAGGGCATCCGCCAGTACACCGACCCGTACATTCCGGTGAAGGCGGGCGACGCGTTCCGCTATGACGGCACGCCGTCCCAGGATTCCAACGGCAAGCTAGGTAACCACGGTACCCATGTCGGCGGCATTGCCGCGGGTAACCGCGATGGCGGGCCGATGCACGGCGTGGCGTTCAACGCGCAGATCCTCAGCGCCGAAAACGGTGACCCGGGCCCTGAAGACGGCATTATCCTCGGCAACGATGGCGCGGTGTACAAGGCCGGTTGGGATGGGCTGGTGGCCAGCGGTGCGCGGATCATCAACAACAGTTGGGGGATCGGCATCGGTGCGCAATACGCCAAGGGTGGCCGTGATCCGGCGTTCCCGAATTTCACCGTCAACGAAGCTCAGGCGCAGTTTGACACTATCCGGCCGATCCTCGGCACACTGGCCGGGGGGGCTTATCAAGGGGCAATCGATGCGGCTCGCAGCGGTGTGCTGACCATCTTCGCCGCCGGTAACGACTACAACCGCAACAACCCGGATGCGATGTCGGGCCTGGCGTACTTTGTACCGGAAATCGCGCCGAACTGGCTGTCGGTGGCGGCGTTGCAGCAAAACCCGGATACCACGAGTTCCACACCCTATGTGATCAGTACGTTCTCGTCACGCTGTGGCTATGCGGCAAGTTTCTGCGTATCGGCGCCGGGTACCAAAATCTTCAGTTCGATCATCAACGGCACCAACCTGGACAACCTCACCACCGACTGGGCCAACAAGAATGGCACCTCCATGGCCGCGCCCCATGTTGCCGGTGCGGCGGCGGTGCTGATGGAGCGCTTCCCGTACATGAGCGGCGAGCAGGTCTCCACCGTGCTGAAAACCACCGCCACCGACCTCGGCGCGCCGGGCATCGATTCGCTGTATGGCTGGGGCATGATCAACCTGGGCAAGGCGGTCAACGGGCCGGGCATGTTCATCACGGCCGAGGATATTCCCGCCGAGTTCCGTATCAATGGGGCCTATGGCAATGGGCAGTTTGTAGCCGACCTGCCGGGTGTCGGTGCGGTGGTGGATGCCGGTAAACCCACCCAGCGCTTGTGCACCGATATACATTGCGGGCGAGATGTGTGGAGCAATGACATCTCGGGCCATGGCGGCCTGACCAAGCAGGGCATTGGTACGCTGGTGCTGACCGGCACCAATACGTACAGCGGCCCGACCCTGGTCAATCAAGGCTTGCTGGCGATCAACGGCTCGCTGACTTCCGACGTCAGCGTCAGCCAGGGCGGCGTTGTCGGCGGTTCGGGGCGTATCGGCTCGCTGGCCGTGAAAAACGGCGGCACCGTGGCGCCGGGCAACTCCATCGGCACCCTGAATGTGGCGGGCAATGTCACCTTCGACGCTGGCTCGACGTATGCGGTGGAGTTGTCGCCAACCAGCAGTGACCGCATTGTCGCCGGTGGCACGGCCACGCTCAATGGCGCCACCGTGACCCTGGCCCTGGAAAACAGCCCGACCTTGTTGAGTGCGGCGCAGGCCGACAGCCTGATCGGCCGCCAGTACAACATCCTGCAAGCCGCCGGTGGTGTGACCGGTGCCTTCGGTGCGGTACTGCCCAACTACCTGTTTATCGGCGGCACCTTGAACTATGCCGCCACCGGTGTGCAGCTGGACGTGGCACGCACCAACAGCTTCGCCAGCGTCGCCACCACCCCCAACCAACGTGCGGTGGCTGTGGCTGCCGAGCAATTGGGGGCGGGCAATGCGGTGTATGAAAGCCTGCTGTTGGCACCCAACGCCGCCTCGGCACAAGGTGCCTTCCAGCAACTGAGCGGCGAGATCTACCCGGCCCTGCAAAGTGCGCTGATCAACGACAGCCGCTACGTGCGTGAAGCCGTGGGCGAGCGCCTGCGTAACGGCGAGATGGGCGCCAGCAGCAATACCCTCGACAGCCGTGGCAACGTGTGGGTCAAGGCGCTGGGTGCGTGGGGCAAGACCGACAGCCGCAGCGACACGGCGGGCTACACCACCTCTATCGGCGGCATGCTCGCCGGGGTGGATGGCGCACTGGACGAGTCAACCCGTATCGGTGTGGTCGCCGGCTACAGCGACACCTCGCTGAACATGGGCAACGACACCCACAGCCGCGCCTCGGTCGACAGCTACCACTTGGGCGCTTATGCCGGGCATGAAATCGGCGCCCTGCGCCTGAGCGGCGGCGCGGCGTACAGCTGGCATCGCGCCGATGTGAAGCGTGACCTGCAATACGGCGACGTTTCCGGCAAGCAGAAAGCCAAGGTCGACGCCCGCAGTACCCAGGTGTTCGGCGAAGCGGCGTACCGCGTCAACCTGCAACCGCTGGCCCTGGAGCCGTTCGCCAACCTGGCCTACGTGCACCTGGACACCGATGGCTTTACCGAAAAGGGCGATGCCGCCGCGTTGAAAGGCCGCGACGACAGCCGTGACGTGGTGTTGAGCACCTTGGGCGCGCGTGCCTTGAAGACCCTCAACCTGAATGATCACCAGCAACTGGAACTGTCCGGTACCCTGGGCTGGCAGCACAACCTGAGCCGCGTGGGTTCCGAGCAGCACCTGGCATTTGCCTCGGGTGGCCCGTCGTTTGCGGTGCAAAGTGCGCCAATGGTGCGTGATGCAGCGCTGGTGGGGGCACGCGCCAGCCTGGCGTTGAGCAAGGACGCACGGTTGAACTTTGATTACAACGGCCTGCTGGCCAGCAAGGAGAAAGTCCACGGTGTCGGCTTGAGCCTCGACTGGGCGTTCTAAAGGTTTCACCCCTCGCGGGGCGGTGGTGGGCCTGCGTGCTTACCACCGCCCCGCGAGGGGTTACAGGTGTATTGGCTTTCTCTACAAATCCAACAACAGAGAGGCATTACCATGGGTATCTTTGACTATAAAAACCTCGGTACCGAGGGCTCCAAAGCGCTGTTTGCCGACGCCTTGGCGATCACGCTGTATTCCTATCACAATCTGGATAACGGCTTTGCCGTGGGCTACCAGCACAATGGCTTTGGCCTCGGCCTGCCGGCCACACTGGTCACTGCAGTGCTGGGCAGTACGGATTCGCAAGGCGTGATTCCCGGCATCCCCTGGAACCCTGACTCGGAAAAAGCCGCCCTTGAAGCCGTGCAAAAAGCCGGCTGGACGCCTATCAGCGCCAGCACCCTGGGCTACGGCGGCAAGGTCGATTCCCGCGGCACGTTCTTCGGCGAAAAGGCCGGCTACACCACGGCCCAGGTCGAGGTGCTGGGCAAGCACGATGACACCGGTAAGTTGCTGGAAATCGGCATCAGTTTTCGCGGCACATCGGGGCCACGGGAGCACTTGATCAGTGACTCCATCGGCGACCTGATCAGCGATCTGCTCGCTGCCCTGGGACCCAAGGATTATGCAAAGAACTACGCCGGCGAAGCATTCGGCAGCTTGCTCAAGAACGTCGCCGACTATGCCGGCGCCCACGGCCTGACGGGCCAGGACGTGTTGGTCAGCGGCCACAGCCTCGGCGGGTTGGCGGTCAACAGCATGGCGGACCTGAGCAACAGCCGATGGGCGGGCTTCTACAAGGACGCCAACTACGTGGCGTATGCCTCGCCGACCCAGAGCGCCGGGGACAAGGTGCTCAATATCGGCTATGAGAACGACCCGGTGTTCCGTGCCCTGGACGGCTCATCCTTCAACCTGTCCTCCTTGGGCGTGCACGACAAGCCCCATGAGTCGACCACCGACAATATCGTCAACTTCAACGACCATTACGCCTCGACGTTGTGGAACGTACTGCCGTTCTCCATCGTCAACCTGCCGACCTGGCTCTCCCATTTGCCCTTCGGCTATGGCGATGGCATGACCCGCATCCTCGAATCCGGCTTCTATAAGCAGATGACCCGCGACTCTACGGTGATCGTCGCCAATCTGTCCGACCCGGCACGGGCCAACACCTGGGTACAGGACCTCAACCGCAATGCCGAGACCCACAAGGGCAACACGTTCATCATCGGCAGTGACGGCAACGACCTGATCCAGGGTGGCAAGGGCGCCGACTTTATCGAAGGCGGCAAGGGCAATGACACCCTCCGTGACAACAGTGGGCATAACACCTTTTTGTTCAGCGGCCACTTCGGCAATGACCGGGTGATCGGCTACCAGCCCACGGACAAGCTGGTGTTCAAGGACGTGGAAGGCAGCACCGACCTGCGTGACCATGCCAAAGTGGTCGGCGCGGACACGGTGCTCAGCTTTGGCGCCGACTCGGTGACCCTGGTCGGCGTCGGGCATGGCGGCCTATGGACGGACGGCGTCAGCATCGGCTGATCAACGCCAATGGTGCCTCCGCCAGCCGCCGTCCCAGTGCGGCCGGTGGGGGTAGCCATAACCGTAGTAGGGGTGCGGATAGTAGTAGGGCCGCGGGCCGTAGCCCCAATGCCCGTAATAGACCGGTGGCGGTGGAGGCGGCACTACGATCACCCGTGGTGCCTGACGGATGATGATGGTGTCGGCAAACGCCGGCGCACTCGCCAGGGCCGCCAGGGTCAAGGGAATAAGTAAAAGCGCGCGTACCGCTCGGGACATGCGTGCCATGGCCGTGGTTCTCCGTGCTGCCGCCCTCGAAGGTGAAGGCGGCTTATCGGTTAAACGCAGCGGCGTGGAAAATCCTTCGCTGAATAAATCTTTAACTTCCCGTCGCGACGGATCGGCCGGTGCACGCACGTTTAATGGTCAAGCGAGCCGTTTCGCGTGCTGACGTGGGAGGAATCGAACATGTCCCGTTTGCGATTGTTGCTGTGTGCCCTGGTACTGTCGGGGTTGGGCGGGTGTGCGGTGTACCCGGCGTATCCCGCCCCGTGCTGTTATCGCCCGTACTACCACTCGTACTATTACCATCCCTACTATCACCCGTATTACCACCCGTACTACCGGTATTGAGCGGGTGATACCAGTCAGTCAAGGGTGAGCGCTGTATGTGTGGCGAGGGAGCTTGCTCCCGTTGGGCCGCGAAGCGGCCCCGCTCTTTGTTTACACAGCATGGGACTGCTGCGCAGTCCAACGGGAGCAAGCTCCCTCGCCACAGGTTACTTTTTAGCCTTCTCCTTCTTAACTGACTGGCAGTACGCATGGCGGGGCTGTTTTATTGTCATTTCTCTTTGATGACCGTGGCTACATCGGCCGCTTTCACACGGATATGCTTGCCGGCGATGTCGGTGAACTCGTAGAAGCCGTCGGCTGTTTTGGCATTGGGGACGTCCTTGGTCAAATATTGCGTGCCATTTTGCAATGTCACTACGGTTTGCGTCGCGCAACCGGTCAATAGCAGAAAAGTGAGTGCAACCAGCGGCAGACCCAAATTTTTCATGTTCATAACCCTTACCCTTAACCCTGAAAAATCCCGCAGCCATGGGCTGCGGGCCATAAATGTTACGTCATCAACTGAGCTATCTGATCACTTTTATTCAAAAAGTTGCGTGCGCCATTTATCTATTACCGATTGCAACAGCCGTTGGCTGACGGCACTCTGTATGCATAACCAGTACTTGATCAGCGCGTGACATGGCCAACCCCCTCGACGATCCCTTGTATTACCTGCATAACTTCCGCCAAGTACTGCTGTGGCTGGGGCAGCGCTATGCCGATTTGCTCGACGCGGACGAAGTGCATTTTATTCAGCGATTTGACAGCTTGCCCCAAGCATCCCAGGCGCTGCTGGTGCGCATGGTGATGCGCAAGGGCGTGCATTTTCGCGCGAGCAAACTCAATTACCTGGAAATTGGCTGCACCCACACGGCCGCGTTGGCCCTGGTGCAGCAGGGCTGGGTCGACAATCAGCACCCGCTTGGCGTTGAAGCGCTGTTTGGCGTACTGCAAAAAGGCGAAATCCTCGCGGCCTTCAAACCCTGGATCGAGCAACCCAAGGGCAAGAAGACCGACTGGCTGGACGGGTTGGCTGCGCGGTTTACCGAGCCCCGCCATTTTGCCCAATGGTGCCCGGACCTGGACGACACCCTCTACAGCCTCACCGTGATGGAACTGTGCGACCGCCTGCGGCTGATGTTCTTCGGTAATCTGCACCAGGACTGGTCGGAGTTCGTGCTGGCGGACCTGGGCATCTATACCTACGAAAAGGTCGAGTTCTGTGCGCAGTCCCGCGGCTTGCGCCACCGTGATGACGTGCACGGCTTTCTGTTCCTGCACCAGTGCCAACAGGCGTTTGAAGGGGGGGAGGCGCTGGACGCTGTACTGGCGCAAATCGCCACGTTTGCCACCGACAACCCCTGGCTGGAAAAGCGCCGCGCCAAACTGTTGTTCCAGATCGGCCAATATTGCGAACGCAGCGCCGAGCTGGACATGGCACAACGGATCTACCGTCAGTGCGCGCATCCCGGTGCGCGTTCACGGCTGATTCGCGTGCTGGAGCGTCAGGCCGATTATGCCCAGGCCATGGCCCTGGCGTGTGTGGCGCAACAGGCCCCGGAAAGTGCCGCCGAACAGCAACACTTGCTACGGGTGCTGCCGCGTCTGCGTCGCAAGCTGGGAGAGCCGCCCCTGCCTAAGAGCAAACCCCGGGCCATCACCCGCCTGGACCTGGCATTGGCACTCCCCGAACCGCTGATGGCCGTGGAGTATTGCGTCCAGGCCCATCTCAGCGAGCCGGATGCGCCGGTGCATTACGTCGAGAACGGGCTGATCAATTCGCTGTTTGGCCTGTTGTGCTGGGATGCGATCTTTGCGCCGTTGCCGGGTTCATTCTTCCACCCGTTCCAGCGCGGGCCGGCGGACCTGCACAGTGAAGATTTCCACCAGCGCCGCGCAGCGCTGTTCGCCGCGTGTTTCGAGCAGTTGCGGGATGAGCGCTACAAAACCAGCATCCGCCGGCGTTACGTGGACAAATGGGGGGTTCAGTCATCTTTCGTGTTCTGGAACCTGCTCAGTGAAGAACTGTTGGAACAGGCACTGGCGTGTCTGCCTGCCGAACATCTGCGCTACTGGTTCGAACGGTTGCTGCTGGACATCCGTGCCAACCGTACAGGCATGCCGGATCTGATCCAGTTCTGGCCCGCCCGCAAAACCTACCGCATGATCGAGGTCAAGGGCCCGGGCGATCGCCTGCAAGACAACCAGCTGCGCTGGCTGGAGTTCTGCGGCGAGTACCAGATGCCGGTCACGGTGTGCTACGTGCGTTGGGCAGAATCGGCTTGAGCTATAGCGTCGCCGTACGGGCGTTGTGTGAGTTCACGGCCAAGGTCGGCGACCTCGACCTGCGCTTCACGCCGTCACCCAGCGCCCAGGAAGGCATTGCCGGGCATCGCACGGTGGCTTCCCGGCGCAGCGCGCACTACCAGAACGAAGTCGCCCTGGAAGGCGAGTACGCGCAATTGAAGGTACGGGGCAGGGCGGATGGCTACGACCCGGACACCAATCGCCTGGAGGAAGTGAAAACCTATCGCGGCGACCTCGAAGCCCAGCCCGCCAACCATCGGCAACTGCATTGGGCCCAGGTCAAGGTCTACGGTTGGCTGATGTGCCAGAAGCTCGGCCTGCACGAAATCGACCTCGCGCTGGTCTACTTCGACATCGTCGGCGAAGGGGAAACGCTGCTCAACCAGCGTTTCCCGGCGACAGACCTGGAGCAGTTCTTCAACCGTCAATGTGCGCTGTTCCTCGGTTGGGCGCAGCGCGAGATGCAGCACCGCGACGCCCGTAACAGCGCCGCGCAACGCCTGGCATTTCCGCATGCTGCGTTTCGCCCCGGCCAGCGTCCGTTGGCCGAGTCGGTGTACAAGGCCGTCAGCACCGGCCGTTGCCTGATGGCGCAGGCGCCGACCGGCATCGGCAAGACCGTCGGCACGATTTTCCCGGTGCTCAAGTCCCTGGCGCCCCAGCAGTTGGACAAGGTGTTCTTCCTCACCGCCAAGACCCCCGGGCGCAAACTCGCCCTGGACGCGGCCCAGGTGCTCTACGACAGCAGCCCCGATCTGCCGCTGCGCGTGCTGGAGCTGGTGGCACGGGACAAGGCCTGCGAACACCCGGACAAAGCCTGTCATGGCGATGCCTGCCCATTGGCCAAGGGCTTTTACGACCGCCTGCCGGCCGCACGGGTGGCCGCGTCCCAGGTGCGCCTGCTCGATCAGCGCAACCTGCGCGAGGTGGCGCTGGCCCACGATGTTTGCCCGTATTACCTGAGCCAGGAAATGGCGCGCTGGAGCGATCTGGTGGTTGCCGACTACAACTACTATTTCGACTTCGGCGCCATGCTGTTCGGCCTGGCCCAGCTCAACCAATGGCGCGCCGCCGTGCTGGTGGACGAAGCCCATAACCTGGTCGAGCGGGCCCGTTCGATGTACAGCGCCAGTCTTGACGCCTATGCACTCAAGACGCTGCGCGATATTGCCCCCGAGCCCCTGAAAAAGCCGTTGCAGCGCCTCAACCGTGAGTGGAATGCGCTGCACAAGGACCAGCTCGCGCCCTATCAGGCGTATGCGAGCAAACCCGACAAACTGCTGCAGGCCCTGAGCCTGAGTACCAGCGCTATGGGCGAATACTTCAACGACCACCCCGAAGCCCTTTCCGGTGACCTGCAAACCTTCTACTTCGAAGCGCTGCAATTTGCCAAGGTGGCCGAGCTGTTCAACGAACACTTTCTCTTCGATATCAGCAAGCGTCAGTACAGCGGTAAACGCAGCACTTCAACCCTGTGCCTGCGCAACGTGGTGCCCGCCGAATTTATCCGGCCCCGGCTGACCGCCGCCCGTAGCAGCGTGCTGTTTTCGGCGACCCTGAGCCCACGCCACTATTACGCCGACCTGCTTGGCTTGCCGGCGGATACCGCATGGATAGACGTGGAGTCCCCCTTCAAGGCCGAGCAATTACGTGTACGCATCGTTGACCGGATCTCCACGCGTTTCGTGCATCGCCAAGCATCGCTGGAACCGATCGTTGAGTTGATTGCGCAGCAGTTTGCTGCGCAACCGGGCAACTACCTGGCGTTTTTCTCAAGCTTCGATTACCTGCAACAGGTCGCGCAGTTGATGGCCGAGAGGCACCCGCAGGTTGCGTTGTGGTTGCAGTCACGGGGCATGGCCGAGGCCGAGCGGCAGGCGTTTCTCGACCAATTCACCCAGCACAGCCAGGGGGTCGGCTTTGCCGTGCTGGGCGGTGCGTTTGGCGAAGGCATTGATCTGCCCGGCGCACGCTTGATCGGCGCGTTTGTCGCCACCTTGGGGCTGCCGCAACTGAACCCGATCAATGAGCAGATGAAAGCGC
The DNA here is from genome assembly GCF_004519405.1 of Pseudomonas sp. BCA17. Lineage (GTDB taxonomy): Bacteria > Pseudomonadota > Gammaproteobacteria > Pseudomonadales > Pseudomonadaceae > Aquipseudomonas. The sequence continues at coordinate 192,381 of NZ_SGWI01000001.1, forward strand.
GCATGGGCGCGATCTTCGGTTCGGGCTACGACTACACCTATTTGTACCCCGGCCTGCAGAAAGTGGTGCAGGCGGCGGGGAGGGTGATCCGCAGTCGGCAGGACCGGGGTGTGGTGATGTTGATCGATGACCGCTTTGGCGAGGCCCGCGTGCGCCAGTTGTTGCCGCGGTGGTGGGTGGTTGAGTGAGTCCCGTCAACCGCATGCCCGGCCGGTCAACGCATTGATGTCCGGGCTTGCAGGGAGAACGTAAAGGTTGCGCCATAGCCTGGGCGCTCCACCAGTTGGATGCTGCGCCCGTGCAATTGCAGGATGCGGTGCACGATACGCAGGCCCAGGCCACCATCGCGTCGTGCGCCGCCGATGGTGAAGGCGCGCAGGAACAAGCCCTCACGCAATGGCGCGTCGATACCCGGGCCACTGTCGCTGACGGTAACGGCCACGCAATCGGCCCGGGGCGCCAGGATCACTTCGACTTCACCATTCTCCGGCGTGTGGCGCAGTGCATTGTCCAGCAGGTTGGTCAGCACCCGTTCGATCAGGCCCAGGTCGGCCAGCACCGTCGGCACATGGCGCGGCAAGGTCGCGGTAAGGGTAATGGTGCGGGCTTCGGCGGTGAGTTCGAACTTCTGGAAGATGTCCTGTACCAGATCCGGCAGTGAGAACCCTTCGATCACCGGTTGTACGAAGCCATGTTCCAGGCGCACCAGTTCCAGCAGTGACTGGGCCAGGCCGCCGACCTTGCGGCTCTGGTCCAGCGCGATGCCCAGGTAACGCCGGCGTTCTTCGGGGCTGAGGCTGCTGTCCTTGAGGGACAGGGTTTCCAGGTAGCCATGCAGGGAGGCCAACGGGGTGCGCAGGTCGTGGGAGATATTCGCGACCATTTCCCGGCGTTCCTGGTCCTGATGGGTAATGGCGCGCCATTGTTCGCCCAGGCGGTTCTCCATCTGTGCGAAAGCCTGGTCGAGCACGGCGATTTCATCGCTGCTGTCCAGCGCGGGCGCAGGCGTCTGCACCGGTTCAGGCGTGGCGTTGATGTCGAAACGGCCGACTCTATCGGTCAACTGGCGCAGGGGCCTTGTGATCCAGGCGAAGGCAATCAAACCGGCCATCAGGCACAGCAGCGCCACCAGGCCGATGGACCACAGGGCGATTTTCAGGGCCATACCCGTGGCGTCCTTGGCGTCATACACATCGTGGGCTTCACCCAGCAGCACCACGTACAGGAAGCCGATTTGCTGCCCATTGGCCTGCAGCGGCGCCGCGCTGAACACCTTGCGTGCGTCGACACTGCGCGGGTCGTCGCCGAGGATCGGCAACATCGCGCCGCTCAGGAAGCGCCGTATCGGTGCGAGGTCGACGTGATCACGCAGCAGATGCCCGGCGGGTGCGGCATTGCCGACCACGCGGCCGTCGATATCGAGCAAGTACACCTCTACGCTGGGGTTGACCAGCATCAGTTGGCTGAACAAGTTGCGCACGGCATCCGGCTTGAGGCCGTCGGCGTCCATCAGTTGCGTATCGCGGGCGATATGCGTCGCCAGGTCCCGGGACAAGCCCTGCACCACTTCCAGTTCGTGCATGCGGTTGGAGCGTACTTGCAGCCAGGCCGAGGTGCCGCTGCAGATCACCAGCAAGACGGCGAACACCAGTGACAAACGCTGGGTCAGGGTCAGCTTCATGGTGGGCTCTCGGCAAATTTGTAGCCGCGGCCCCATACCGTGAGGATGCGTGCCGGGTTGGCCGGATCGGCCTCGACCTTGGCGCGCAGGCGGTTGATGTGGGTGTTCACCGTATGTTCGTAGCCCTCGTGGCTGTAGCCCCACACGGCGTTGAGCAGGTCCATGCGCGAAAACACCTTGCCCGGCTGGCGGGCGAAGAAGTACAGCAGGTCGAACTCACGGGGCGTGAGCTCCAGGCGTTGGCCGCTCAAGGTGGCGTCGCGGGTCAGCGGGTTGATGAACAACTGGCCGAGGTCGAGGCTGCCGGCGTCCATCTTCAAGTTGCGCGCCATGGCATCGACACGGCGCAGCAGGGCCTTGAGCCGCGCCACCAGTTCCGGCATCGAAAACGGCTTGGCCAGGTAATCGTCCGCCCCCAGCTCCAGGCCGAGGATGCGGTGCATTTCGCTGGAACGCGCGCTGGTGATGATGATCGGCGTATAGCGCGCCATGGCGCGGGCGTGGCGGCAGATTTCAAGGCCGTCCACGCCAGGCAGCATCAGGTCCAGGATCAGCGCGTCCCAGCCGCCTTGCTCCAGCAGGCGCAGCCCCTGGTTACCGTCGGCGCTGTGGACGACGTCGAAGTGCTCGTCGCGCAGGTGCAGGCAGATCAAGTCGGCGATATGCGCATCGTCCTCGACCACCAGCACACGTTTTGGCTGTTCCATGTAGAAAAACCCTAGGAGAAATCTTCACTGTCAGTTCGTGCATTGTGCGGGTTTTGCACGCTTGTAGTTATCACGAATTGTTTAACTCTGCGTGAGGATTTCGCGACCGTCCGCCGCCCAGAATAACTTCATCGCCATGGCGAAAAGCATGTTGTGAAGGAGCTGTTGTAAAGGGTGAACGCTGTATGTGTGGCGAGGGAGCTTGCTCCCGTTGGGCCGCGAAGCGGCCCCGCTCTTTGCTTGCAAAGCATGGGACTGCTGCGCAGTCCAACGGGAGCAAGCTCCCTCGCCACAGGTTACTTTTTTGCCTTTCTCCTTCTCGATGTTTATTTCTACTTATAAGGGACGTTTCAATGTGGCTGCTAGTTCTCGCTTATCTGGGCGGCGTGCTGACTATCGTCAGCCCGTGCATCCTGCCGGTTCTGCCTTTTGTCTTCGCTCGCACCGGGCAGCCGTTTATGCGCAGTGGCTTGCCGCTGTTAGCGGGGATGGCGGTGACGTTCGCCCTGGTGGCAACGCTGGCGGCGGTGGGCGGCGGTTGGGTGGTGCAAGTCAATCAGTACGGTCGCTGGCTCGCGTTGCTGTGCGTTGCCCTGTTCGGTCTGACGTTGCTGCTGCCGCAACTGTCGGAGCGCCTGACACGGCCCCTGGTAGCCGCCGGCAGTCGTTTGTCGCAAGCCGCGGGCGTCGATGCCCAACCGCGGCCGGGTGCCTCGTTTCTGATCGGCGTGGCCACCGGCCTGCTCTGGGCGCCTTGCGCCGGGCCGATCCTCGGGCTGTTGCTCACGGGCGCCGCGCTGCAGGGCGCCAGTATCGGTACTACCTTGCTCTTGCTGGCTTACGCCGCCGGTGCTGCCACCTCCCTGGCCTTGGCGTTGCTGGTCGGCGGTAAAGTCTTTGGTTTCATGAAGCGCTCCCTCGGCGCCGGTGAATGGCTGCGCCGTGGCCTCGGTGCGCTGATGCTGACCGGCGTGGCTGCCATCGCCCTGGGCCTGGATACCGGCGTGTTGTCACGTTTGTCGACGGCTTCCACCAGTGGGTTGGAGCAACGTCTGGTCGAGCGCCTCAGCACACAACCCGAGCAAAAAACGCAGGGCGCGATGGTAATGGCCGCCAACCACACCGACAGCCTGCCGGTCGAAGGTACGCTGCCGTCGCTGGACGGCGCGGTGCAGTGGCTTAACAGCCCGCCATTGAGCGCCGAAGCCTTGAAAGGCAAGGTCGTGCTGGTGGATTTCTGGACCTACTCCTGCATCAACTGCCTGCGCACATTGCCGTACGTCAAAGCCTGGGCCGAGAAGTATCACGACCAGGGGCTGGTGGTCATTGGCGTACATGCCCCGGAATTCGCCTTTGAACGGGATGTGAATAACGTCACCAAGGCCATGCGGGACCTGGGCATCACCTACCCGGTGGCGATCGACAACAATTACAAGATCTGGCGCGCCTTCAACAACCAGTACTGGCCGGCGCATTACTTTGTCGATGCCAAGGGCCAGATCCGTTATCACCATTTTGGCGAAGGCGAGTACGCCGAGTCGGAGCGGGTGATCCAGCAGTTGCTGCGTGAAGCCGGGGCAACCCATGTTGCCGGTGGCTTGATCGAGGCCGACGCCAAGGGCGTGCAACGGGCGTCGGACGTGAACGAGGTGCAGTCGCCGGAAACCTACCTGGGCTTCCTGCGCGCCGAGCACTTCGTCAAGTCCGGCCCTCTGGCCCTCAACGACTGGACCCTGGGCGGCCAATGGAACATCGGTGGCCAGCAGGTCACGCTCGATCAGGCAGGCGGGCATATCGCCTACCGTTTTCATGCCCGTGACCTGCACCTGGTGCTGGGGCCAGGCGCGGATGGCAAGCCGGTGCGCTTCAAGGTCACCGTCGACGGCCAGGCGCCGGGCGATGCTCACGGCTCCGACGTGGCGCCGGATGGCAGCGGCACCGTGACCGAGCAACGCTTGTACCAGTTGGTGCGCCAACCGGGGGCCGTGCAGGACCGTACCTTCAGTATCGAGTTTCTCGACCCGCATGTAGCGGCGTACGCCTTTACGTTCGGCTGAATTGCAACCCGATCAATGGGGCAGGGAACAAGTCCCTCCCTCCGGGTTGACCGCGTTTATTCAATTGCAACGGAGTGAGTTTGATGACACTGCTCAAATATTTGCCCGCTCTTGCTTTCGCCGCCTTCATCGGCCAAAGCTCGGCCTTTTCGTTGGGCGGCGCTGAAGATGCCGTGATGGTTGCGCCGCCTGCCCTGGACCTGCCGGCGTCGGGCAGCCTGCAAACGGCGGTGTTCGCCGGTGGCTGTTTCTGGGGCGTGCAGGGTGTGTTCCAGCATGTGCAAGGCGTGACGAACGCGGTGTCCGGCTACGACGGCGGCGCCGCGAATACCGCCGGGTATGAATCGGTCAGCGAAGGCGACACCGGCCACGCCGAATCGGTGCTGGTGACCTACGATCCGAGCAAGGTCAGCTACGGCAAGTTGTTGCAGATCTACTTCTCGGTGGCCCACAACCCCACCGAATTGAACCGCCAAGGCCCGGACAGCGGCACCCAGTACCGTTCGGAAATCTTTGCGCAGAATGCCGAGCAGCAAAAAGTTGCCCTGGCCTATATCGCGCAGTTGAACGCCGCAAAAGCCTTCGATAAGCCGATCGTGACACAGGTGGAAACGGGCAAGCCGTTTTACCCGGCAGAGGCCTATCACCAGGACTTTCTGACCGAGAACCCGTCTTACCCGTACATCGTGATCAATGATCTGCCCAAAGTGGCGCAGTTGAAGAAACTGTTTCCCGACCAGTATCGCGCGGAGCCTGTCCTGGTAAAAAACCAGTAGCCGCTGCTCAGACGACTTCCAGGTACGAGCTGTGAATTGCCCGCGCCAACTCGCGCACGGTGTCGATAAAGTCCGTCAGGCGGCTGTGCAACCCGTCTTCCAGGATTTCATCGATACCGGTGTAGCGCAGCCGCGCCTCGAACTCCGCCGCCAGGCGCTGCGCCGTACGCCCATAACTGCCGGGCAGGTCCGCGAGGATATGGTTCAGTTCCTCGATGCACGCATGCAGCGAGCGCGGTACATCGCTGCGCAACAGCAGTAACTGCGACACCGAGCGTGCATTCAGCGCATTCGGGTACAGCTCGGTATAGGCCTCGAACGACGACAGCGCGCGGAGCAGGGCGCTCCACTGGTAATAACCGCGAGCCGACAGGTCACTGACTTCTTCCGACTCTTCGCCAAACATCTCGTAGCGCGCATCCAGCAGGCGCAAGGTGTTGTCCGCGCGCTCGACAAAGGTGCCCAGGCGAATAAACCGATAGGCGTCATTGCGCATGATGGTGCCCGACGTCGCGCCTCGGAACAGGTGCGAGCGCTGCTTCACCCAGTCACAGAAGTGGCTGATGCCATGGCGTGCCAGGCCACCGGCGGCGATGCTGCGCATTTCCAGCCAGGTGGCGTTGAGGTTTTCCCACATGTCGGCGGTGATGCGCCCGCGCACCGCATGCGCATTGCCCCGGGCCGCGCGCAGGCAGTTGTAGATGCTGGCGGGGTTTTCCGCGTCGAGGGCGAAGAAGTGCAGCATGCGCTCGGCGTCCAGCTGCTTGTGGCGTTCGAGATAGCTGTCCAGGGTGCCGCTGCTGAGCAACGACATCGCCAGTTCGTCCAGGCCATCGCTGCGCCCGGCCTGGGGCATCAACGACAGCGAATAACTGACTTCCAGCATGCGCGCCAGGTTCTCGGCGCGTTCCAGGTAACGGGACATCCAGTACAGATCTGCGGCGGTTCTACTCAACATACTCAGTCCTCCACCACCCAGGTGTCTTTGGTACCGCCGCCCTGCGACGAATTGACGATCAGCGAGCCTTCCTTCAACGCCACGCGGGTAAGGCCACCGGGCACCAGGCGAGTTTCCTTGCCCGACAGCACGAATGGGCGCAGGTCGATATGCCGTGGCGCGATGCCGTTTTCGACAAAGGTGGGGCAGGTGGAAAGGCTCAAGGTGGGTTGGGCGATATAGGCGTGGGGGCGGGCCTTGATGCGCTGGCGGAAGTCTTCGATCTCGGCGGCCGTCGAGGCCGGCCCCACCAGCATGCCGTAGCCGCCGGACCCCTGGGTTTCCTTCACCACCAGCTCGGCCAGGTTGGCCAGCACGTGGGACAGCTCATCCGGCTTGCGGCACTGGAAGGTCGGCACGTTTTGCAGGATCGGTTCTTCACTCAAGTAGAAGCGGATCATGTCCGGCACATACGGGTAGATCGACTTGTCGTCGGCCACGCCGGTGCCAATGGCGTTGGCCAGTACCACGTTGCCCGCGCAGTACGCCGCGACCAGGCCAGGTACGCCCAGCATCGACTCCGGGTTGAAGGCCTGCGGGTCGAGGAACGCGTCGTCGATACGCCGGTAAATCACATCCACGGCCTTGGGGCCGTCGGTGGTGCGCATGAACACCTTGAGGTCGTGCACGAACAGGTCGGCGCCTTCGACCAGTTCCACGCCCATTTCCCGGGCGAGGAACGCGTGTTCGAAGAACGCGCTGTTGAAGCGCCCCGGCGTCAGTACCACCACATTGGGGTTGTCCAGGCGGCTGGAGCTTTTCAGGGTCTTGAGCAGCAGGTTGGGGTAGTGGTCCACCGGCGCAATGCGCTGCTTGGCGAACACTTCCGGGAACAGGCGCATCATCATCTTGCGGTCTTCGAGCATGTAGCTCACGCCGCTGGGGGTGCGCAGGTTGTCTTCGAGCACGTAGTAGGTGCCGTCGCCGTCGCGTACCAGGTCCACACCGGAAATATGCGAGTAGATGCCTCGATGCAGGTCCAGGTCGACCATCGACTGCTGATAACCCTCGTTGCCCAGTACTTGGTCCGCCGGGATGATTCCGGCCTTGATGATGCGCTGGTCGTGGTAGATATCGGCAAGAAACAGGTTGAGGGCATTGACGCGCTGGATGCAGCCGCGTTCGATCACGCTCCATTCACTGGCGGGGATGCTGCGCGGGATGATGTCGAAGGGGATCAGGCGTTCGGTGCCTTGCTCGTCGCCGTAGAGGGTGAAGGTGATCCCGGCGCGATGGAACAGCAGGTCAGCTTCGCGACGCCTCTGGGCCAGCAGGTCGGGCGGAGTGTTGGCCAGCCAGCGCGAGAACTCCTGATAGTGCGCACGGCACGCGCCGTTTGCGTCATTCATTTCATCAAAGAAAGATCGAGCCATTCCAGTACCTTGTCAGTGCCGAGTAACGCTCGGATGGCACTGCCGCTTCAAAAAACGCATTTTTATAAGGCCGTGGCGCAGAGTGCCAACGGGCCTGGTCCTTACTTTCTTATGGGGTCGGCTCTGGGTCGGGGGGTAACGAAAGCTCCTGTTGGCGAGCGCGGCAGTGGGGTGATGAAAGGGTTAAGCAAAGCCTGTGCCGAAACGGCAGGCAGCGAGCGCACCTGCCTGGGCAGCGGCGCGGACGAGCGTTTGAGCGCCGCGCAAGCCAGCGCGAGCAGGCGCGCTCGCTGCCAGGGCAGGCGGCGTACCAAATTGGTGCATGACAATACTTGAACTTCACCGTCCCACGATTCTTCTAAAGAGACTCGACACCTTATGGAGCACCCCATTGCCCAGAATCATCTCGCCCGATACGCCCGAAGCAGCCCTGTCCGATCACAGCGAACACAACGCCAAGATCTTCGGCTCGCCCAAGGACCGCCTGGATTTCTATCGCCGGGAGATCCAATACGAAACCAGCATCCTCGCCAACCGCACCGATGCTTACCTCACTGCGCAGTCATTTCTGGTGATCGCGTTCGTCTCGGGCATGGGCAACCTCAATCCCGAGTGGGGCAAATTGTTCACCCTGGTAGTGCCGGTGTTCCTCGCCGCCCTGGGCGTGCTCAGCTCGTTGAACGCCTGGCCGGGTATCCGCGCCGCCTACGAAATCATCGACCATTGGCACTACAAGCAGAGCGAACTGCTGCGCAGCGAACCGGTGATGGGGCTCGCCTATGATGATTCGCCGCTGTTCTGCGAGACGGAGTCGTCGCACAAGGGCTACCGCAAGTCGTTGCTGTTTTCGATGCGCGCGCCATGGCTGTTCATGGTGTTCTGGGTATTACTGGGCGCCTATTCGATCTACATCCAGGTAGACAACCCCGTGTCTTGAACCGATGGAACTTCATCGCCCGAGGCGCGACCTTAACTCTACCCAGGTGATATTTTTCCAAGAGGTGACCCATGAACACACACAAACAACCTGCCAGCGGTGCCGACGCTCCCAAGGACCCTACGCCGGCCAAAGACCCCAAAGCCAAGGAAAACGACTACAGTCCAGACTTCAAGCCGGAGCGCGAGCCCAAGCCTGAAACCGATGCCGATATCGATACCCCCGGCGGTTAGAGGAAACAGTCATGTCAAATCACCCTGATGAAGAACCCAACGACCCAGGCAATGAAGACCCTGGGTCGTTGATGGATGATGCTCAAGTGCCACTAACGGAGCCGGATGAAGCGCAGGATGATGGCAATACAGACGATCAGGATTGATCCTGTACGGGTCAGGAATCGATCCAGGAGTGTTCGCCGCCAATCCTGACTCTGAACGTATGGTGAAGCGGGTAGTAATGCCGCTTCAGTTTATCCAACTGTATGCCCAGCGTTTCAGGGGGGACGATGCCCTGTCGGATGTAGTACTGACGGACATCGTTTTCAATATTGACTATCGGGCCGCGTAATTCGAGTTTCCCATTGACCAGCCTCGAGTCCTTGGGGGTGCCATCAAAGCCCAAGTCGTACATGTCAGGTCGTTTCGACTTGAGGACCTGGTTGAACAGCGTTGGACCGACAGTCTCAAAAACCTTCCTCTCGTAGGTAGTGAATTCGGGTGTGTATTGCACCCGGCCGTCAGCGTCCCTGCCCACTGTGGGCCGGTTCGCCGCGAAGTAGGGTTTGTTGGTGGCGAAGCGTTGTTTCATTTCGTCGATCATGGCGGTGATGACCGGATTCCCCGCCTGCGTGCCGAAATTGCTGGTGTTATAGAACGGCTTATCCGTAAGGCTGTGGGCAACCGGTCTGTTGAGCAGCACATCACTCGCGCCGGCATTCACCCCATCAGTGCCGACCTTTGCCTGGATCACATCATCCGTATCGAGATAGAACCCACCGTATTTGTTGACGATGGGGTACCTCGCGACGTCTGAAGCGGCAGCCAGGTTTTTCCCTTGCCCTTGTCGAAAGTAGTCGTACATTTCGTCGCCTTTCAACTGTTTGAAGACGTCATCCTCGCGAAGGTTCTTCACTTCCAGGCCCGGTGCCTTGGTTTCCAGGGTGTGTTTTATCTTTTGGAAAATGGCAGGCGTATCGGCATCCACGTGCAGGATGGACTTGTACCCGGGGGCCTGGGCGGCATTGTTGACCAGGGTGTCCATCAGCTTGGGGGGGATCTCCTGGCCCGCCCAGAAATAGTGAAGGTTTTTGGGGATCGGCTTGATATCGTTCGGGACCTTCACGGCCGAAGGCGGCATGACATCAACGAACGAGTAATTATGTGCATCTGCCTTTCTGGCTTTTACGAACTCGTTGAACGGTCCTCGTTGCCACTTGCCTTTACCGCTTCGCCAGAAGTACGCCGGGTTGAGCGGATCGACACCGGTGGACAGATTGCTTTCTTTCCAGGCTCCCGCCGAACTGTCGAAGATGACGTTATGCGCCACCCCCTTGTAGGTGAGAGTGAAGGGGGTTGTCGAGTTTTCCACGACTTTAATGTCGTCCATGGGCACGACATACGTGCTGTCGCCCAGTTTCCAACGCAAGGGGATGTCACTCATGCCGCCCAGCAAACGTGTAGCCCTGGTGGCGGGTTCCCACCCTGAAGCCCCCAGATCCTTCACCGGAATATCGGGCCCCGTGCCCTTGGGGGGCTGGATGACACGTTGTCCTTCTTTGAGCCGGGACTTGTAAAGCACCCCATCGACCTTCACGTATTCATTTTGGCCACGGCCCACATAGACATTGCCCTGTAAGCCCTTGGCCGCCAGTTCGTCGGCAGCGATGTACTTGGCTTCATAACCCAAGAGCTCTGTGTCCAGGGGGCGGACTTCACCGCCAGCCGCGATGCGGTCAGCGACGAAGTCTTTCAAAGGCGCCCCGAAGGGTTGTTTTTTGATCGCATCGTATCGGTGCCAGTTGCCTTGAAACATGACGGCGATGCCTTCCACCGTCTCGTGTCCAGCCTTGAACCGTCCTTTCGCCGCCAGGCCATGTTGCAGGCCGGCGGTCTTGACCGCATCAGCGCTGCCTATTGCTTGCAAACTGTCGGAGGTGCCGGCGCCGGGAGAATCAGCGATGAAGTTATCCAGCGGTTTGCCGAAGGCTTGCCGGGTGCGAGGGTCAAAGGCGTACCACTGACCTGACGCCTCATCGAATTTGGCCAGGGCTTTGTTTTCAACCGCGCTATTGAGTGCCTTGTAGGTGCCTTCGGCGACGTCCGGCTTTTTGGCCAGCTCAAGCAAGTTGACGCTACGTTGAGCGCGCAGCTGCCTGACGCCGTGGTACGAGACGCCGGCCAGCTGCTTGCCTGCATGCCAGGCGCCGCGCGCCAGGTCATCAAGGCCACTCAATGGGTTCAGCGCTCCCACCGCTGCCCGGCCAACGATCTTGCCCACATGGCCGACTTTCGAAAGGGTTGAAACGCCCGCGATAATGCCTTTGGCGCCTTTGAGCGCGCCACCCACACCGACGGCAAAACCGAACAGATCAACGACGACTTCAACGATGCCTTCCTTGAGGTTGCCGTTGATGATGTTCTCGATCCCTGACTTGAATGGAATCAGGCCCGTGACGATTTGCTCGATCTTTTCGTGCAGCGGTACTTGGGTATCGAAGGTGGTGGCCCCTTTGGCGTAGCGCTCCACCTCGGGCAGGTGCAGGTCGTCGAGCACCGCATCCACGATGTACCGGGTCCTGGCACTGTTGAAACTGTCGGGCGCGCCTCGTGCATCGGTTGTCTCATCCCTGACACCTGCCGGATAGTCACCCGCAGGTTTGATCACGTCGTAGCGCTTGCCGGGGTGAGGGATAGTGCCGTTGGTAGGAGCGTATTCGTGATAGGTCTGCCCGGGCCGGCGGGTGATGGTGCCCTTGCTCCGATCAATCGCATAGTGCATGACCTTGCCGTTGTACTCGGTTTCCACCAACAGCACGCCGTCTGCCACTCGTAGCGGGTGATCCGCCCTGTGGTAGCTGATTTCCTTGCGGATCGTCATTTTCCCGAACTGCAGATGCTGACGGTCCTCCAGCGGCAGTTTGGCCAGCAGGAGCTTGTACTGCGCCGCCGTGGTTTTCTTCAACGCGTTGGAAAAGCCGGAGAATTGTTGCTCGAACAGCTCCTGTGGGCGCGGCAGGCTTTTCAGCCGTTCGCGAACCTCATCGAAGTTGAATGCGCTGGATGAAGAAACCCAGGCGGCCGGCGTTTCATCAGGTTTCTGTTCGTTCTCCCTGGTTTTGAACAAATTGGTGAACTGGCGCGCTTCCTCGCTCCAGAACTCCGCGCGGTTCGGTGTCCAGAACAACGGTCGTCCATCGATGTAGCTGTCCAGTAGCGAATAAGGCCCTGGCAATCGTTTGTGGGCGGGCTGCACGGTGATGCATTTTTCATCGAACAACTTGGGGTCCATGTGCGGCAGGGCTTTTTTCAACTGCTCCAGTGCAATGGCCCGAGTGGTCGGCAGTGCCCCGAGGTCTGTTTGCGCCGCCTCTTTCAACTCGTTGATCTGGGCTGTGAACGCCTTGCGCACTTCGGCCATGGCCGCCTCGGTCGAGGGATATGTCTGGCCGTTGGCGACGGCCCAGGCCTTGAGTGCGTTGGCCTGGGCGGCATACTCCGTGGCGCTTTCCTCATCGCTGACCGGTGCGGTATTGCCTTCAAGCATGATCTGCGCATAGCTCATCGCTGCCGTCGCCCCTGGCGCCTTGGCTTCAATGCGCGCAACCACGGTGGCAAAGCTGACCCAGCTGTGGGTTCCCGGAACGATCGTGTCGGGGATGCCCCGGACCCGGAACTCCGGTGCCAGCCTGGCCAATATCAGATGCGCCTGGAGCATGGCTGTTTCAGGAGAGGATGCCTTCCCGCGGGCAACCAGATGATCGACCAGCTCCTTGAAAACCGTGGCGGCGGTCTTGCCCACATTTTCCGGTGAGACCAGGCGATAACCTTCGATCTTCAAGCCGTCTCCAGCGTCGCTATCCACTTGCAGATTCAACGCCGCCAGCAACCAATCGGCGCCAGTGCCCTTGACGCCGCGCTGCGCAAATACGGCCTGGATGGCTTCCCCCAGGGCTTTCCCCCTGGGGGAGTTAATCAAGGCCTCAATCAGCAGGCGCGGATGGCTGAGTTCGGCGGCAGAGATCGGCCGGTTGTCCAGCAGGTAATCCAAGGCATTGGCGTACGGGCTCAGCGTGATGCCGCCGAACGTGCCGCAGCGGAGATCCGCCTTGAGCTGTTGCAGGCTTTCCTCGTCAAGCCACCTCAAAGCTCCAGCGAGGTTGCCATGTACAGCGGCCTTTGGCGTGGGCGTGGAGAGGGCGGTTGCCAGGTTGACCAGCTCTTCGTGACTGTCGGGCAGGTTCAACCCATGGTCCGTGAGGTATTGCGACAGCGTGACGGTGTTCGACGTGCCGTGCTTTGACGGACGGTAGGCGCTGTCGGATGACAGGTTGAGTGTCCTGGCCTTGATTTCATCCGCAATCTGCCCGCTGTGCGCGCTGCCGTTTTCGACGGACGCCGCCAGGTGCCTGAGTTCACCGGCAGCGCTGTAGCGGTTTTCGATATCACCGATAAACGCTTTTTGCGCCTGGAGTGCTTCCTCGCTTCGCGATTGGATCACCTGTTTCGAGGTGCCTGGGTCGAGCGGGGTGAACCCCTGGTTTCTGTCGATCTCTTTCGCGCGTTCACGCAGCGCAGGCCCGGTGAGGTCCTGCGGTTCGTTGTAAAACCGGCCGATCAACCACCAGGGAACCGGCTCATCTGAAAGACTGGCCGGTGGCCTGAACGTTGTATCGGCGTGGCCCGCGGCAATAACCCTGGCGGCATGCAGAACAGGGCCACTGATAGCCGCCCAGCGCGCATCGTCCTGCCCGACCGTGTGGAGTTTCTGTGCGGGATCAAGTGCACGCTGCAGCGAAAAAGTAATCTGGCCCGACGTTGGGTTGAGCCTGATCGACGTCGTATCGATGCCTTTGTCCCGGACCCACTGACGCACGTCGGGTGACTGAAAGGCGTCATGCAACTGCGTCCACCACTGGCCAAAGGTCGAGTGCGGGGGAATAGTGCCCAGCGTGATGTTTCGCTCCCGATTGGCCGCCCGCAGCAGCGCGCTGTGATACTCCGTTATTGCAAGCTCACGATCACCTTCGGCGCGTGAGCCTTCACGCGGGGTCGAGGGTGCAGGCAACCCGCGCGTTTGCCCGGAGAGCGGCTGCGGATTGGCGGTGGCCAGGGCAAGGGGAAGGCGATGTGGCGTGACATTGGAAAGCGAAACGCTGGTCATGAGAACTGTCACCTGAAAGGGGTGGATGACGCCCGGCATCAACGACTACCGTGGCATTGTCCGTGTGTCGCGATGGGCGCCGTTTTGATTCCGCCCCTCGGTCGACAGCTCCTTTACCTTGTGTTTCCACTCGCACGCCTGGGCTTCACTCTTGTGCATTTGAGCGACTGTCGAGTTTGATCTATGTTGACCGCATCCTTGCGTTTGCACACAGACGCTCCAGCGCTTTTTCTACTTGAAGAGAGACTCAGGCATGCGGTTTTCCCCCTTCGTTAAGCGAATTGCAGGGCAGGGCGTGGCTGCCTGGGACATTCACCATGCCGCGTTCGACGCCGCCAGCCAGGGCGAAGACATCATCATCCTCAGCGTCGGCGACCCTGATTTCGCCACGCCATCCTTCATTACCGAGGCCGCCGTCGGCGCTTTGCGCGAAGGGGATACCCACTACACAGAGATCCCCGGCCGCCAGACCCTGCGCGAGGCCGTAGCGGCGCGCTACAGCAAAAGCCTGTCGCGCGCCCTGGGCGCCGAGAACGTCATCATCGTGCCCGGCGCGCAAAACGCGTTGTTCATCAGTTCACTGTGCCTGCTGCAGGCCGGGGATGAAGTGCTGGTGCTCGACCCGATGTACGTCACCTACGAAGCCACGCTCAATGCCAGCGGGGCGACGCTGGTGCGGGTACCGTGTTTGCCGGAGTCGGGGTTTCGCCCGGATGCGCAGGCGCTCGCCGCCGCGATCACCCCACGCACCCGGGCGATCTTCTTTTCCAACCCGAACAATCCCACTGGCGTAGTGCTGGACCGCCAGGAGCTGCAAGCCATCGCCGACCTGGCCATTGCCCATGACCTGTGGGTGGTGGTCGACGAGGTTTACGAAAGCCTCGTGTTCGACGGCCACTACCACAGCCTGGCCGCGTTACCGGGCATGGCCGAGCGTTGCATCGTGATCGGCAGTTTGTCCAAGTCCCATGCCATGACCGGTTGGCGCATCGGCTGGATCATCGCCGCGCCGCAGATGGTCCTCCACGCGCAAACCCTGGTGTTGAGCATGCTCTACGGGTTGCCTGGGTTTGTGATGCAAGCCGCTACGGCGGCGGTGTTGGCCCATGATGACGTGACCCACAGCATGCGCGAGATCTACCGGCGTCGACGGGATTTGGTGGTAGCCGGGCTGAGCGCTTGCCCGGGCATCAAGGTGCAGGCCCCTCAAGCCG
The DNA here is from genome assembly GCF_004519405.1 of Pseudomonas sp. BCA17. Taxonomy (GTDB): domain Bacteria; phylum Pseudomonadota; class Gammaproteobacteria; order Pseudomonadales; family Pseudomonadaceae; genus Aquipseudomonas. The sequence continues at coordinate 207,502 of NZ_SGWI01000001.1, forward strand.
GCATGTTTGTGCTGGTGGATGTCCGTGGCACCGGCCTCAGCTCACTGGATTTCGCCTGGCGATTGTTCCGCGAAGCGGGCGTGTCGGTCCTCGATGCGGCGGCTTTTGGCGAACCTGCCCAAGGGTTTGTGCGCTTGTCCTTCACCCTTGGCGAAGAGCGTCTGGCCCAAGCGTGCCGACGTATCGCAGGCTTTGTGGCCAAGCTGGCCGATGAGCCCCCGGCATTTGTCGGCAAGCCCCAGGGTTCGGTGGCGGCCACGTTCAAAGGTGCGTGATTACCCGACAGCACTGTGAACGGTTGCCGGCCCGTAGGGGCGGCTTCTGGCCGTTCAATATTGCAGAAATTGCACTTTTTGCGCTTGATGAAACGTTTAACCAAACGATAAACGGCACACGCAAGCGCTTGCGTAAGGAAATGTATCTGATCTAGAGTCGGGGCTATTCAACAACAAAAATAATAAATCCAGGAGCTCAGCCATGAGCCTTGATCCCTTGCTTGAGATGCAGGGCATCAGCAAAACCTTCAATGGTTTGCGGGTGCTCAAGAATGTCGGCCTGAAGGTCTACCCCGGGGAAATTCATGCCCTGATGGGTGAGAACGGCGCCGGCAAGTCGACCCTGATGAAAATTCTTTCCGGCGCTTACCAGGCCGATCCAGGCGGTGAAATCCGCATCGACGGCCAGCCCGTCGCCTCCTTCGACCCCGCCACCGCCAAGAACCTCGGCATCGCCGTGATCTACCAGGAACTGAGCCTGTGCCCGAACCTGAGCGTGGCCGAGAACATCTACCTGGGTCGCGAACGCCGGCGTGGCTGGACGATCGACCGCAAGGGCATGCAGGCGGGCTGCGTCGAGGTGCTGCAACGACTGGGCGCCGAGTTCAAACCCTCCACCCGCGTGAGCAGCCTGTCGATTGCCGAGCGTCAACTGGTGGAAATCGCCCGTGCGCTGCATGCCCACGCCAGGATCCTGGTGATGGACGAACCCACCACACCGTTGTCGTCCCGCGAGACCGACCGCCTGTTCGCATTGATCAAACAACTGCGCAGCCAGGGCCTGGCGATCATCTACATCAGCCACCGCATGGCGGAAATCTATGAGCTGTCGGACCGGGTCTCGGTGCTGCGCGACGGCCAATACATCGGCGAATTGACCCGCGAGGCGCTGTCGGCCGAGGTGCTGGTAAAAATGATGGTGGGCCGCGACCTCTCGGGCTTCTACAAGAAGGAACACGCCGCTTATAACCCAGGCGATGTGGTGATGCGCGTGCGCGACATGGCGGATGGCAAGCGCGTGCACGCTTGCAGCTTTGACTTGCACGCCGGCGAAGTACTCGGCATTGCCGGGCTGGTCGGGGCAGGACGCACGGAGCTTGCGCGGCTGATCTTCGGTGCCGACCCACGTACCAGCGGCAGCCTTGAAGTGGTCGGCAAAACCGTGACTCAACTGCGCACCCCGGCGGATGCCATTCGGGCCGGCGTGGTGTACCTCACCGAAGACCGCAAGGCCCAGGGGCTGTTCCTCGACATGAGCGTGGCCGACAACATCAATGTCTGCGCCTGCGTACCGGATGCCCGCGCCGGTGGCGTGCTTGATCGCGGCCGCGCAGCACAGCGCTCTGCCGATGCGATCAAGTCACTGTCGATTCGCGTGGCGTCGGGCAAGGTTAATGTCGGCGCGTTGTCCGGCGGCAACCAGCAGAAGGTGCTGCTGGCACGGCTGCTGGAGGTCAAGCCGCATGTGCTGATCCTCGACGAACCAACGCGGGGCGTGGACATCGGCTCCAAGTCGGAGATCTACCGCATCATCAATCAACTGGCGCTGGCGGGGGTGGGCATCGTGGTGATTTCCAGCGAGCTGCCGGAAATCATCGGCACCTGCGACCGCGTGCTGATCATGCGCGAAGGCGAGTTGGTGGCCGAAGTCGGCGGGGCTTCCGGCCACGCCATTTCCCAGGAACGTATTATTGACCTCGCCACTGGTGGCGATCAGGTGGCTGCCCATGGCTGAATTGACGGTTACAACAACGGATAAAACCGAACGCGTGCGTGAGTTGATGCGCACGGTGGGCATGTTGCCGGTGCTGGTCTTGCTGCTGGTGGGCTTTGCCCTGGCCAGCGAGAACTTCCTCACCGTGCAGAACCTGTCGATCATTACCCAGCAGGCTTCGGTCAATGTGGTGCTGGCGGCAGGCATGACCTTTGTGATTCTGACGGCGGGTATCGATTTGTCGGTCGGTGCGATTCTCGCCGCATCCGCCGTGGTCGCCTTGCAGGCGTCGATGTCGCCGCAGTTCGGCATGTTCGGAATCGCCGCCGGTATCGGTTTCGGGTTGTTGCTCGGACTGGTCAACGGCGGACTGATTGCCTTCATGCGCCTGCCGCCGTTTATCGTCACCCTCGGTGCACTCACCGCTATGCGTGGCCTGGCACGTTTGCTGGCGGACGACAAGACCGTGTTCAACCCCGACTTGCCGTTCGCGTTTATCGGCAATGACTCGATCCTCGGCGTGCCGTGGCTGGTGGTGATCGCCGTGGCCGTGGTCGCGCTGTCATGGTTCATCCTGCGCCGCACGGTGATGGGCGTGCAGATCTACTCGGTGGGCGGCAACCCGGAGGCGGCTCGGTTATCGGGAATCAAGGTGTGGAAGGTGCTGCTCTTTGTCTATGCAATGTCCGGCGCACTGGCCGGGCTAGGCGCGGTGATGAGCGCTTCACGCCTGTTTGCCGCCAACGGCCTGCAATTGGGCCAGTCCTACGAGCTGGATGCAATCGCCGCGGTGATCCTCGGCGGCACCAGTTTCACCGGTGGCGTCGGCACCATCGGCGGCACATTGATCGGCGCGCTGATCATCGCGGTACTCACCAACGGCCTGGTGCTGCTGGGGGTGTCGGACATCTGGCAGTACATCATCAAGGGGATTGTGATCATCGGCGCGGTGGCGCTCGATCGTTATCGCCAGTCCGGTGCGCGGACCTGATTTCACTCACACAACAATCACAAGAGAGACCGGCATGAACTTCAAACGAGTGTTTCCCGTCATTGCCTTGGCTGCCCTGATGTCCCAAGCCGTCGAAGCCCGCGAGCTCAAAGCCCTCGGCATCAGCATGGGCTCATTGGGCAACCCGTATTTCGTGACCCTGGCCGACGGGGCCACGGCCCAGGCCAAGGCGATCAATCCCAGCGTCAAGGTCACCTCGGTGTCGGCCGACTATGACCTGAGCAAGCAATTTTCCCAGATCGATAATTTCATTTCGTCCAAGGTCGACTTGATCCTGCTCAACGCCGTCGACCCATCGGCCATGGCGTCGGCGATCAAGAAAGCCCGTGACGCCGGGATTGTGGTGGTGGCGGTGGATGTGGACGCCAAGGGCGTGAATGCGACCGTGCAGACCGACAATGTCGAAGCCGGCAAGCTGGCCTGCCAGTTCCTGGTCGACAAGCTTTCGGGCCAGGGCAACGTCATTATCCAGAATGGCCCGCAGGTCACCGCCGTGACCGACCGTGTCAAAGGCTGCAAGGCGGCGTTGGCCTCCGCGCCGGGTATCAAGGTGCTCTCGGATGATCAGGACGGTAAAGGCTCGCGCGAAGGCGGCTTGAACGTGATGCAGGGTTACCTGACGCGCTTCCCGAAAATCGACGGGTTGTTCGCGATCAACGACCCGCAGGCCATCGGCAGCGACCTGGCGGCCAAGCAACTGAAACGCAGCGGCATCATCATCACTTCGGTGGACGGTGCGCCGGATATCGAGAACGCGTTGAAGAGCGATACCCAGATCCAGGCGTCCGCCAGCCAGGACCCGTGGGCCATGGCCCAGACCGCGGTGAATGTGGGCAACGACATTCTCAATGACAAGGCCCCGGCCGAAGCGGTGACCCTGCTCACGCCGAAACTGATCACCCGCGACAACATCAGTACGTACAGCGGCTGGTCGAGCAAACATTGATCGACTGAGAAGGGGCAGCGTCGTGGTCACCATGGATGACGTGGCAAGCCGGGCGGGGGTGTCGACCTCGACCGTCTCCCACGTATTGAACGGTACGCGCAAAGTCAACCCGAGCACGGTGCAGGCGGTACAGCGCGCCATTCAGGAGTTGGGTTATATCCCCAACACCCTGGCGCGTTCCCTGGCCCGCTCCAGCACCAGCACGATTGGCGTGGCGATCTCGGCGCTGTCCAACCACTATTTCAGCGAAACCGTGCACGCCATTGAAACCGAGTGTGCCAAGCACGGTTACATGATGTTGTTTGTCGACACCCACGATGACCCGGAGCAGGAGCTGCGCGTGGTCACGGCGCTGCATCATCGGCGGGTTGACGGGATGGTGCTGGCGCCCTCGAACGGCTCCAAGGCGCTGGACTATCTGCGCGCCAACCAGATTCCCACGGTGCTGGTGGACCGCATGATGAGCACGCAGTTTGACCAGGTCGGGGTGGAGAACGCCCAACCGACCCAGGCCCTCATTGAACACCTGATCGCCCATGGCCACCGCCGCATCGGCTTCATCGCCGGGCGCGAGGGCTTCAGCACCACGGATGAACGGGTGGCGGGTTATCGCGCCGCATTGCACGCGGCAGGGCTGGCGTTTGATCCGCAATTGCTGGTCAATGGCGGCTCCAACACGGAGCCGGCGCGCAGGGCCACGGCGCAGTTACTGGGTTTGGCGGCGCCGCCCACAGCGATCATGGCCGGTAATAACTTGATGACCCTGGGCGCCATGCATGCGTTGCGTGACGCGCAGATTGAGGTGCCGGGGCAGATGGCCCTGGTAGGTTTCGACGATTTTGACTGGGCGGATTTTTTTGTGCCGCGCCTGACCTTGATCGCCCAGCCGGTGCAGGCGCTGGGCGCACGTGCGGTCGACCTGCTGCTGCAACGCATGGCTGCGCCCGACGCACCGACCCAGAGCGTGCGGATGGCGCCCACCCTGCAACTTCGTCATTCATGTGGCTGTATTGGATTGGAATAACCCCCGTATGAGCAATCCTGTTTCCCTCGGCATAGACCTCGGCACCTCGGAACTCAAGGCGATCCTGATGGACGCCGATGGCGTCGTGCTGGCCCACGCCGGCGCGCGCTTGAGCGTGTCGCGGCGTCACAGCGGCTGGTCCGAACAGGCGCCGCAAGCGTGGTGGCAGGCCTGCGTGCAGGCGCTTGAGCAGTTGCGTGCCCATGAAGCCTATGCCCGCGTGGCCTGTATCGGCCTGTCGGGGCAGATGCACGGCGCGGTCTTGCTCGGGCAGGACGACCGCGTGTTGTACCCGGCGATCCTGTGGGATGACTCACGGGCCGTGGCCGAGGCCGAACAACTGGGCAGCGATTTTGCCGAAGTGACCGGCAGCCTGCCCATGGCCGGGCTGACCGCCCCCAAGCTGCTGTGGCTGCAACGCCATGCGCCTGAGGTATTCGCGGCGATTGATTGTGTGCTGTCACCCAAGGATTACCTGCGATTGCGCTTGAGTGGCGAGCGTATCAGTGACATGTCCGATGCGGCCGGCACGCTATGGCTGGACGTGGCGCAGCGTGAATGGTTTACCCCGATGGTGCGAGCCACGGGCCTGACGCCGCAACAGTTGCCCAGACTGGTCGAAGGCGGTGCCGCGAGTGCCTGGTTGTCGGCGGCGACGGCGAGCGAGCTGGGGCTGCCACCTGACGTGGTGATCGCCGGCGGCGGCGGTGACAACCCGGTAGCCGCCGTGGGCATTGGTGCAATCCACGCCGGCGACGGTTTCATCACCCTGGGCACCAGCGCGGCCATTGTCGCAATCACGGATCACGCAGCCGGCAACCCGGCTAGTGCGGTGCACAGTTTTTGCCATGCCTTGCCCAATCGCTGGTACACCATGGGCGCCATGCTGGCCGGGGCGAGTTGCCTGCGCTGGGTCACGCGGTTGACGGGCCTGCCGGATGAGCAAGCCTTACTGGACCAGGTCCAGGCGCAATGGCCGATCCAGCAGCCCGTGCCCGTGGATATGCCGCTGTTTCTGCCGTACCTGGCGGGTGAGCGCACACCCCACAACGACCCGCTGCTGCGCGGCGGCTTTATGGGCCTGGGTCACGACTGCACACCCGCCATGCTCGGTTACGCGGTGATGGAAGGTGTGGGCTTCGGCTTGCTGGATGCACTGCACGCGGTGCAATCGGCCGGCGCCCAGGTCGAGCGCTTTGCCTTGGTCGGTGGCGGGGCACGCAGCGAGTATTGGGCACAGCTGCTGGCCAATATTGTGCAGCGGGAAGTCTTCACGCTGCAGGGTAGCGAATTGAGCGCGTGTATTGGGGCGGCGAAGCTGGGGTTCCTGGCGATAGGGCAGGGCGACAAGCTGTTGGAGACCGGCATGCCGGTCAAGGCGCGGTACTGGCCTGACCTGACGCGACAGCCGCTGTTGAGCCTGCGTTATCGCAAGTTCCAAGGGTTGCTGGCGGCCGCCAAGGGGCTGCATAGCGTCAATCAGCCAAAGGCGGCAAACGTCGTTTGACCGGCGTTTTCTTGACGATGGCCGTGTTGGTTTCGGCATAGGCGTTGAGCCGGTCGAGCAGGGTGTCCAGTTGTTCCATGGTGCGTACGTGCAAACGGGCGATAAAGCAGTCATCACCGGTGACCTTGTCGCACTCGGTGAACTCGGGAATGGCCTGGATCTGCCGCTCCACTTCCTGCAATTTGCCGGGCAACGGGCGGATACGCACGATGGCTTGCAGCAGGTAGCCGAAGTGCCTGGGGTCGATGTCGACGGTGTAGTGCGTCAGTACGCCGCGTTCTTCAAGGCGGCGCAGGCGTTCGCCGACGCTGGGCGATGACAGGCCGGTGATGCCCGCCAGGGCCTTGAGGGACAGACGCGAGTCGTCCATCAAGGCGGCGATCAGTTGCTGGTCGATGGTGTCAATCATGAGGTTGGCCTAATAAGTAAAGGTGAATGGGGTATTTCGCCTTTTTTAGTCGCTGGAGCCGCCATCAAGCAGATTGCCATAATTGAGCCTCACTTGAGGAGCCTCAATCATGGATACATCCCTGCGTCGCGGGCCATGGGAAATGGTCGCCGCCATGCTGATTTCCGGCACCATCGGCTGGTTTGTGCTGGTGTCCGGCGTATCGGTCATCGAAGTGGTGTTCTGGCGTTGCGTGATAGGTGGGCTGACGCTGTTGCTGGTGTGCGCATTACTCGGCTATTTGCGCATGGACTTGCTCACCTGGGCCAAACTCGGGCTGGCAATGCTCAGCGGCGTGGCCATCGTCGGCAACTGGCTGCTGCTGTTCGAATCCTATTCCCGCGCCTCCATCGCCATCAGTACGGCGGTGTACAACGTACAACCGTTCATTCTGGTGATGTTGGCGACGGTGTTTCTCGGGGAAAGGATCACCGTGCAGAAACTGGCATGGTTGAGTGTGGCGTTCCTCGGCATGCTGGCGATTGTCAGCGCCCATGGCGAGCAACAGAGCGGCGGCGGTGATTACTTGACGGGCATTGCCCTGGCCTTGGGCGCGGCGTTTTTATACGCGGTTGCAGCGCTGATCATCAAACGGCTGAAGGAAGTGCCGCCACATTTGATGGCATTGATCCAGGTCATCACCGGCGCAGTGTTACTGGCCCCGCTGGTGCCCTGGAACAGCCTGCCGACAACGGGTAATGCGTGGGCGGCATTGGCGACCCTCGGTGCGGTGCATACCGGTTTGATGTATGTGTTGCTTTACGGCGCGATCCAGAAACTGCCAACGGCGATGACCGGCGCGCTCTCGTTCATTTACCCGATTGCGGCGATTTTCGTCGACTGGATTGCGTTCGGGCATCGCCTGGGCTGGCTGCAATGGTTGGGGGTGGCGGCGATTCTGATGGCTGCGGCGGGGTTGCAGCGGGGCTGGTGGTGGCACCGGAAAACCCATGCTCGAATGAAAAGGTGTGATGTGTAGGCCTATCTCTCACGAAGAGATGGAACAGATTCCTACGCAAGCACCACACAGGGTGGCGGATACCAGGCTGCGGGTTCTAACGCAGCCTCGAGAAAATTCCTCACCATGATGATCAACGATGAAAACCACCCTGTTAACTTTTCCAACCCCTGACTACCTGGCCGGGCATGTTCAAGCGGTAGCAGGCCCCAGCAACACCCGTCACGTGCGCGCGGCCGACTCTGCTCCAGCGGTAAAGCCTGAGTTGGCTCAGGCTCCGCCGACGCTGGGCAAAAATTCCATCCGCTGGGTGAATTTCCAGCACGGCGTCAATCTGGCCGAAGCCATCGAGCCGGGCTCGTCGAAGCGGATGACCCAGGAAGAACTGATCGCGTTGCCGGGGAAAATGAGTGCCACGGCCGTGACGCACGAGCAGGCGCTTTTCCTCGCCGCTGCCCGTGTGGGGCCAGCGTTGGAGTGGGCCGTGGCGAATGGAATCCTCGAGGAGAAAACCGAATATTCTCAGGCGGACATTCAAAAAGCCGTTGCCGCACTGGATAAACAGCTGGAGGTCATGGCGGGCGCCGTGAGCAGCCTGTCGACACCCATGCCGATGAGGAAGGACTATTTCATCGGCACGCAGCAGGTGTCCCCCATCAAAGGCCATGCCGACCCGGCTAACCCAACCTACCCGGTGGCGCGGTACGACGACAAACAGTTCGGTGAAGACTTCAAATCCGATCTGGCGACCAAGAAAGCCGCTTACGCCACGATCATCCAACACGTGCTCTCGACCCTGGCCGTGCCGGACCAGATTGCCATCGCCCAGGGTGAAGTCGGCGTGTATGCACTGAAGTCACCGGGCAAGGACGGCGAGTTCGAGCGCCGTACGTTCTTGCTTAAAGCCGTCCATAAGGGCAAGACCACCGTGTATGAGGTCTACCCTGAACAGGGGACGGTGGTTAAACGGGATGACTGTATCGGTGTATTCCAGGGCAACAGTGTCATCGGCAAAAAACGCCTGCCCGACGGTAATTACTCCGAGACGTTCACTGCCTGGGAAAAGCCAAATATTCAAGGCACTCAGTTCCAGGCCAAAGTGGACAAGGGGCCTGGTGCGCAGCCGGACAACACGCCTTTTTCCGCGCAGCTTTACACGCTGGAGCCCCTGGGGGTATTTCCCCCGCCTGTTCAAAGCGCGACACACCCCTCCAGCCCGCAGGCACTCTTTCAGGAGCGCAACCGGCAGATATCAACGGTGGTCGGTGAGAAGTTGTTTTATAGGAGCGATCTGGACTTGCTGCACTGGGCACAAGAGGACCCGGAACGCGTGACTGAGGCCGAGAAAAAGGACAGGGCAAACTATCAGGTATTCAAGGAACAAAGGGAAAACCGTCGCGAAGTGCTTAAAGGCTTTGTGCCTTTCTGGCACGGGGTCGAAGCCATTGTTGCGGGGCGCCCGATAGAAGGGCTCGCGCAAATATGGATCGATATTCTTCTAATGGTGCTGCCGGTCGAAAAAGCTGCTGCCGGTCTGGTAGAGGGTGGCATCCGCCTGCTTAAACCGGTCATTCCGAAATTCCTGAAACCTTCGGGCACCTTTGCCGGTTACACCTTCAACCCTGGCGCGGCAGGCGTCGCATGGGAAGGCGGTGTGCAGGGGGTGAAGTGGGCACCCAATAGCTCGAAGTCTGTAGCCACGGGCATCAACCAGTTCAAGTTCAACGCCACGCCTTTGTCCAGGGCCGGTTCGGGCATGCGCGAGATTGAGTACAACGGTGCCCGGTACTTTGCTGGTGCCAAGCCTGACGCCGGCGACAACGTGCACTATGTGCTGCGGGTACCCGACCCGAAAGACCCGACGCGGCTTGTGAGCAGCGGCATCATCGCCAGGCCGGACGAAACAGGCGTCTGGGCCAGGCGCGGGGTTAAAGGCGGTGAGCGCTCGGGCGCAAAGAAAGGGGAGGCATCGGAGGCAGGCTCGAAAGGTCGGCTCAAGGCGCCCGGCAACGCTGCAGTGAATCAGCGGTTGGTGAACCATCCACATTGGCAATCGGTGGTGGATTCGGGCACGTACAACGGGCAGCCCGTTTATATTCACTACACCAGCAAGGAAGGCGCAGAAGCGATCACCCGGCAGTTGAGCATCAACGATGCCTCGCGTGAAACCACGCGCGCGGGGGCAAAAGGCGGAGTGTACGTTAACCCTCCGGGCCAGCAATTCAATGGGGAGAATGTCGAAACCCTGTTGTTCCTGGGTAACAAACGCTATGAAGGGCGAGGTGACTACATGGTGATCTTCAGCACTGACCAGGTGCCGACGAATCTAGGCCCTGTCACCGCAGGCAGCCCGTTCGTTGAGTTGAAGTTTCAAAAAGGAATAAAACTGACAACGTCGAACTTTGTCTACGCAGGGCCCAACACGTTTGCAAACTACTTTGGTTGAAAGCCTCTGAACCCCCAGGCGTCGGTTTCTTCCGACGCCTGGGGGTTCATCTCGCCGGTTTGACTCAGTGCGGTGCGCGCGGAATGGTCTTGAGCAAGTCATCCGGGCTGATGTGACCGACCACACTGCCAGGCTGCGGCAGGCCGAGGATATGCCCCTTGATCTTGCCCACCACGTGCATCTCGCACGGCTTGCAATCGAACTTCAGCGTCAGCACTTCATCGCCATGGATCAATTGCATCGGCGCTACCTTGGTCTTCACGCCCGTCACACCTTTGGCCTGTTTAGGGCACAGGTTGAACGAGAAGCGCAGGCAGTGCTTGGTGATCATCACCGGCACTTCGCCCATTTCTTCGTGGGCTTCGAAAGCCGCGTCGATCAGCTTTACGCCGTGACGGTGATAGAAATCACGGGCTTTCTGGTTGTAGACGTTGGCCAGGAACGACAGGTGCGCTTCCGGGTACACCGGCGGCGGCGAGGTTTCAGCCTTGCGCCCGCCGCGTGGGTGAGCGGCAACGCGAGCGGCGGTCAGCGCTTCGATCACTTCGCGGCGCAATGCCTTGAGCTGCGAGTTGGGGATGAAGAACGCTTGCGGCGCATCCAGCTGGATGTCGGTGGCGTGGTACTCGGTGGTGCCCAGTTGGCCGAGCAGGTCACGCAAGGTCTCCAGTGCCTGTTCCGGCTTGTTGGCCACGCCGAACGGGCCGGGCAGGGTGACGCTGGCGCTGAGGCCTTCTTCGCTGGTGGCGGTGACTTGCAGTTGGTCCTCACGCAGGCGTGCCACCCACGACAGGCCGATACGGCGCTCGGCCGAGGTCTTGAGCAGTGCCTGTTGCCAGTTATGGTCCAGGTTACGGTTCAGCGGGTGGTTGGGGCGCAGTTGATGCAGACCGGCCGGCATTTCATTCGGTTCGACGCGGTAGCGGTAGCGCTTGGCACCGTCCTCTTCGAACTCGCCTTTAGGCTCGGCAATGTTGGCGCGAAAACCGACCACTTCGCGTTTGACCAGCACATTGAGGCCGTCACCGTTGGACAGCGGCTCATGGGTCACGACCTGCAGGTCGCGCTTGCCGGCTTTTTCCACCACGCCGACCGGCAGGCCGGTGAAGGTTGGGGTGTCGAAGGCACCGATGTCGATCTTGCGATCGCTGACGAAGTAATCGGTGCTGCCACGGTGGAAGGTTTTTTCCGGGTCGGGCAGGAAGAAATGCGCGGTCCGGCCACTGGACGCGCGCGCCAGGTCCGGGCGGTCTTCAAGAATGTCGTCGAGGCGCTGGCGGTAGTAGGCAGTGATGTTTTTCACATACCCCATGTCTTTGTAGCGGCCTTCGATCTTGAACGAACGTACCCCGGCCTCCACCAGGGCACGCAGGTTGGCGCTCTGGTTGTTGTCTTTCATCGACAGCAGGTGCTTTTCAAAGGCCACGACCCGGCCCTGATCGTCCTTCAACGTGTAGGGCAGGCGGCACGCCTGGGAGCAGTCGCCACGGTTGGCGCTGCGGCCATTCTGCGCGTGGGAGATGTTGCACTGCCCGGAGAATGCCACGCACAGGGCGCCGTGGATGAAGAACTCGATGGCGGCATCGGTTTCGTCGGCGATTGCACGGATCTCTTGCAGGTTCAGCTCACGGGCCAATACCAACTGGGAGAAACCGGCCTGGTCGAGAAACTTGGCGCGGGCCAGGGTGCGGATGTCGGTCTGGGTGCTGGCGTGCAGCTCGATGGGCGGAATATCCAGCTCCATCACCCCCAGGTCCTGCACGATCAGGGCATCGACGCCAGCGTCGTACAACTGATGGATCAGTTTGCGCGCAGGTTCCAGCTCGTTGTCATGCAGGATGGTGTTGATCGTGGTGAACACGCGGGCGTGGTAACGCCGGGCGAATTCCACCAGTTGAGCGATATCGCTCACTTCGTTGCAGGCGTTATGGCGCGCGCCGAAGCTTGGGCCGCCGATGTAGATGGCATCGGCGCCATGCAGGATAGCCTCGCGCGCGATGGCGACATCGCGGGCAGGGCTGAGCAATTCCAGGTGATGCTTGGGCAAGGACATAGTTTTTTTAGTCAGGCTTGTCACGGTTGAGGCGCGCATTGTAGCCGTGAAACGCCGGGCGGGCACCTACCATAGGGCTGGTGTGTAAACCACAATCCCTGTGGGAGGGGTTTGCTCCCTCCCACAGGGGGTTACGCGGCGTGCAGCACTCCAGCGCTCTGTCGGCCAGGGTTTTGGCGCTGTCGATCAGGTGTTCAGTGGCGCCGGCCATCTGAAACTGATCACTGCTCAGTGCCTGGCGAGTGGCGGCTGCAGCGACGGAGCGAAGGCTAGCCAGTGAAGTGAGCAGGCGCAAGGCGGTGGGATTGTCTAGGAAACGTCCTGCAAATTAAAGGGATATGACTTGCTGGCCTTTAACAATGCATGTCACCCACGCGGCACAGCTCGAGTGAGGGGGCTTGCTCCCGATAGCGGCTGGTCAGTCAGCTCATTTGCGACTGATGCACCGTCATCGGGAGCAAGCGCCCCCCATTGGGATCCCGCGTACTTTATCGGGGGGCTGCTCAGGCCTTGGCGGCCATCGCGGTGACTTCGACGCGCATGCCTTCTACGGCCAGGGAGGCAACGCCAACGGCCGCACGCACCGGCCATGGCTTGGCGAAAAAGCGTTTGTAGACCTCGTTGAACGCGGCGCGGTCGGCCATATCCGTCAGGTAAATGGTCAGGTGCATCACCCGGTCCATGGAACTGCCGGCCTTCTCCAGGGCGACTTTCAGCGCTTGCAGGGTGCACTCGCTTTGCAGGGTGATATCGCCCAGTTCCAGGCTGCCGTCGGCGCGGGTCGGAACCTGGGTGGAAACCAGGATGCCGTTGAAGCCGACGACGTCGGAGGAGATCGAATCGGCATCCGGATCGGGGGTAAAGTTCAGGTCGTGGTTGGCCATGATGTGCTCGGGTCGAGGAAGGGGGGCGCCAGTCTAAACACTGGCGCTGCACAGGTCACTTCCATGGGATTAATGAGCAAATACTTGGCGTCAATTAATAATTATTTTCTGCGCCTCAAGTCGCTATTTTTTTGCCGATACTACACTCAAGCACCAGTGAAACAGCGCTCGAGTGAGGGTACGTCATGTTCAATAAAGCATTGAAAACAGAACTGGCGGCCAGGACGGCCGAGGTGGCGCAATACAAAGGGTTGTTCAGCGCACTCGAACGCTCCATGGCAGTGGTCGAATTCGACCTGACCGGCAGAGTGCTGCGTGCCAATGAGGCGTTCCAGGCGACCATGGGATACAGCGCAGACCAATTGGTCGGCAAGACCCATCGTGATTTTTGCCTGCCTGAATTGACCGGCAGTCCCGCGTACACGGCGTTCTGGAATGATCTGAGGGCCGGTAAATTCGTCTCGGGTACTTTCAAACGTGTGGACTCCCACGGCAACACTGTCTGGTTGGAGGCCAGTTACAACCCCGTGCTGGATGTAAAGGGCCAAGTGCTGAAAGTGGTCAAGTACGCGCTGAACGTGACGCAAAAAGTCGAACAGGAAGCCGCCACCCGCAGCAGGCTGGTTGCACTGGACCGGGCGATGGCGGCTATCGAGTTCGATTTGAACGGGGTGGTACTCGACGCCAATGACAACTTCCTGCAGGTGATGGGGTATTCACTGCCGGAACTCAAAGGCAAACACCACCGCATGTTCTGCGAGCCGGCACTGGTCAACAGCAGTGAATACAGCGACTTCTGGCGCCGGCTGAACAACGGAGAGTTTTTTACCGGACAGTTCAAGCGTATCGGCAGAAATGGCCGTGTGGTGTGGTTGGAGGCCAGCTACAACCCGGTGTACGACGGCGATGGCAAACTGATCAAAATCGTCAAGTTCGCCAGCGACATCACCGAGCGCGTGGAGAAATTCGAGGAAGACTCACGCGGCGCCTCACGGGCCTATCATATTTCGTCGGAGACCGAGCGCTTTGCCGAGCATGGCACCGAGGTGATTCAAGAGACCGCCGCTGAAATGCGCCGCATCGCCGATAATATCGGTGCCTCGGCACGGCTGGTCGGGCAGTTGGGCGATCGCTCCGAGCAAATCACCGCAATCGTCAATACCATCCGCGGTATCGCCGACCAGACCAACCTGTTGGCGCTCAACGCCGCCATCGAGGCGGCCCGCGCGGGCGACCAGGGCCGTGGCTTTGCGGTGGTGGCCGACGAAGTCAGGCAACTGGCGGGGCGGACCAGCCGCTCCACGGCGGAAATTGCCGAGATGATCGGCATGATCCTGTCGGAAACCCGCGATGCGGTGTCCAGCATGAACGCGACCCAAGAGGGCGCACAGCGCGGCGTCAACCTGGCGGACCAGGCCGGCTCGGTAATTTTGCAGATCCGTACCAGTACCGGCGACGCCGTACGCGCGGTGAGCATGTTTGCCTCGAAACTGGACGAGTCCGAAGTCATTCCTAAAACAGCCGTCGGTTGGGTCGGGTAGTGCCTGGGTACCGTCCGGCCACTTGGCTGGCCGGTGCATTCAGCGGCTACAGTAGGGTGAACGGGTAATCGACGATCACCCGCAGTTCATTCAACTTCCCATCGCCCTGATCGGCGTTGGATGAAACCATGGCGTCACGTATGCGAAACGACAGGTTTTTCGCCGGGCCGCTCTGCAGTACATATTTGGCCTCCACATCGGTCTCGTGGTGGTCACCCTCGGCGCCGTAGTCGCCGGCATAGGCACTGTTGGCCGGCGTGTGCGTGCCATTGATGTCCGAACCGTTGACGTAGCGGGTCATGAAGCTCAGCCCGGGGACGCCGAAGCTGGCCATATTCAGGTCGTAACGGATACCCCACGACTGCTCGCCCGGGCCGTTGAAGTCACCCCACTGTATCGAGTTGGCCAGCAGCACCGAATCGCCGCCTTCGCCCGCGCCATTGTTACCCGTGCCGATGTAGTCGAACGGTGTGTCGCCATGCACTTTCTGGAACGACAGCGTCAGGGTGTGGGCCGCCAGGAACGAGTAGGCCGCGGCAACCGAGTAGGTCGTGTTGTTGATCGCCCCGGCCTTGGCGCTGCCGGTGTCGAGGGTACGGTACAGGTTGCCGTCCAATGCCAACGACTGGTCATTGCCCAGCGCAATGACGTAGTTGAGGTTGGTGTAGTACTGGCGCCAGATATCTTCCAACTCACCCGCATACAGCGTGGCGCTCAACGACGGTGTGAAGGTGTATTTGCCACCGACGAAGCTCGCACTGTTGGCCGCCACGTTGGCGTAGGTGGCGTAGATATCGTGGTCATGGTTGCTGGTCATGCCGCTGTTGGTGCTGGTGAAGTGCCCGGCTTCCAGGTCGAGCCCGGCGATCTCGCTGCTGGTCAGGTCAAAACCGGTGGCGGTCTGCGGCAAAATACGCGTACCGCCGGTAGCGAAGACGGGGGCGGTAGGCTGCATGTCACCGAATTTCAGCTGGGTCTTGGAGACCTTGAGCTTCACCGCTGCGCCCACTGAACCGTAGCCGTTTTCTGGGTCGCCATGACGGTCGGTCGGCAGGTCACCGGTGCCTGCATCGGCGTGCGTAGCGTCGAGCTTCATCGCGCCGTAGGCATAGGCATCCACACCAAAACCAATGGTGCCCTGGGTGAAGCCAGAGGCGTAGTTGAGCATCGCGCCCTGGGTCCAGTCGCGGTTGTCAGCCTTGCCGCTTTGGCGATCGCGGTCAAAGTAATAGTTGCGTAGCAGCCCGGTGAGGCTGCTGCCTTCGATAAACCCTTTGGAATCCGCCTGGTCGGTAACGGACTCGGCAAAGCTGACTTGGCTGATACTGACACCTATCGCCAGCGTTAACAGGCTCCACTTTTTGATCATGTTCTTATTTCCCCGGAATAATGAACGCGCACAGTTACACCGCACTTTATTGAAAAGGTGTACAGGTTTTATGGGCAGGTATTTCAGGTGAGCGCAGTGCCGTTTTTATTGTGTTCGACGTGTTTGTCGAGCTTGATTATCAGCAGATTTTTCGCGGCGCGCAGCCCTGTGCGGGATTAAACTCGATTAATTAAACTTCACATTATTTAATCGGTTACGGGTGTAGCGTGGTCAGGGTCTTAGCCGCTCTGCTTCGACAAACCCTTTGGTTTTCCGCCGCAGGTTCTGCGGCGGATTTTTTATATCCGCTTAACGTAGACGCAGGGTATTGCAGCGCCAACGATGAATGAAGGCAATCTGTGTGCGCCGCTGACGGTTACTCTTTCACATCCATGAATTTTTCAGCCCACGCTACATAGCTTTCCGGCAGCGTGTAGGTATGCGTCAGCTCGGTGGCACTCAGGTTCGAGGTGCTGTGGGTCAGCTTACGCTGGGCGCGCAGGCTGTCGTAGGTGGCCTTGATCGACGCAAAGTAGGCGCCATGGCCGGCCACCACGACACGCACGCCCAGGCTGGCGAGGCGCTCGCTGTCGTTGAGCTGGGGATTGCCGTAGGTCACCAGCATCAACGGCACCGTGAGGTTCGCCGCGATCTGCTCGAGGTGGGCGAAGTCTTTGACACCGACCATGCAGATGCCATCGGCACCGGCTTTTTCATAGGCCTTGGTGCGTTCGATAACGTCTGCGGTCGGCAATACACCGGCGTTGGTGCGGGCGATGATCGACAGTTCCGGATCGACACGCGCCTCAAGCGCCGCCTTGACCTTGCCGATGCCTTCTTCGATGGAGATCAGGTCGGTGGATTTGCGCCCGAACTGCGCCGGCAGCAGGGTGTCTTCAATCGTCAGCGCCGCGACGCCGGCACGCTCGAGTTCCTCGACGGTGCGCATCACGTTCAGGGCGTTGCCATAACCGTGGTCGGCGTCCGCGATAAAGGGCAACTGCGCCACGCGCCCGATACGGGTCGCCTGTTCAACGAACTCACTCAGGGTGATCAGCGCAAAATCGGGGGCGGCGAGTACCTGCAACGAAGCGACCGAGCCACCCAGGATACCGACCTCGAACCCCAGGTCGGCCGCGATACGCGCGGACATGGGGTCGAAAACCGAGGCGGTTTCAACGCACATTTTCTTGGCAAGCAATTCACGGAAGTTGCG
This sequence comes from Pseudomonas sp. BCA17, assembly GCF_004519405.1. Taxonomy (GTDB): domain Bacteria; phylum Pseudomonadota; class Gammaproteobacteria; order Pseudomonadales; family Pseudomonadaceae; genus Aquipseudomonas. Next base: position 224,895 of record NZ_SGWI01000001.1, read on the forward strand.
GCGCAACGCTGAGTGAGAGATTTTCGGCATGTTCTTTCCTGGCTCTGTCGTCTTCAGTGACGATCAATGTCTATTCATGGTGGCGCGAGATTACCATGCAGACGGGCCGGGCATTATGACGTTTGAGCATGAGGTAGGCGCCGCCAACATGGGGCACCAATTTGGGGCGTAAATTCGGGAAAATCGGACACGCCTCCACGGTTTGCGCGAGACGTGTCATTTGCCCTGCGGAAGAGTCACGGAGCGTTCGCCGGCGCTGCCTCCTGCAGCGATTGCCCCGCGTCGTGAGCGTGCGTGGCCCCCATGAACATGTACATCGCCGGCACCATGAACAGGGTCAACAGCGTGCCGATCGACAAGCCGGCGAAGATCACCAGCCCCATGTCATGGCGCCCCGCAGCCCCGGCGCCGGAAGCCCACACCAGGGGCACCACGCCCAGCACCATCGCTGCCGTGGTCATCAGGATCGGGCGCAGGCGCACGGCGGCCGCTTCTTCAATCGCCTCACGCTTACTGTGGCCGGCGCGCTGCAACTCATTGGCGAACTGCACGATCAGAATCCCGTGCTTGGTGATCAACCCCAACAGCGTCACCAGGCCAACCTGGGTGTACACGTTGATCGAGGCGTAGCCCATGGTGATGAAGGCCAGCGCACCGAAGAGCGCCGGTGGCACGGAGAACAGGATCACCACCGGGTCGCGGAAACTCTCGAACTGGAACGCCAGGGCCAGGTAGACGATCAGGATCGAAAACATCAGTAAGCCGACGAAACCACCCGACTCCTGCATGAACTGCCGCGACTCGCCGGCAAAGTCCGAGGTGTAGCCGGAAGGCGCAACGTTGTTGAGGATTGTGTTCAGTTTCGCCAGCAGTTCACCCTGGGCCACACCGCTGACGCCGCCCAGCGTCGCCGAGTTGAGTTGCTGGAAGTGGTTGATCGATTCTGGCTGGGTCGAGGTCTCGATATGCGCCACCGTGCGTGCCGGGATCATGCTGCCTGTGGGCGTGCGGATGTAGTAATCGAGAATCTGCTCGGGGTTGAGACGGTTGACCTGCAACACCTGGGGAATGACTTTGTACGAGCGCCCGGCGGTGGAAAAGTAGTTCACGTAGTTGCCACCCAAGGCGGCCGACAACGCCGCGCCCACATCGGCCTGGGTCATGCCCAACGCGGCAATTTTCTCCCGGTCGACCACCAGCCTGGCCTGTGGTTTGTCCAGTTTCAAGTCCATGTCGGCGAACCAGAACAACTGTTGTTTGCGGGCCTCGGCCATGACCGCTTGCGCGACTTCGTTGAGGTTTTCCACCGAGTCGGTGGTCGTGATCACAAACTGCACCGGCAACCCCTGGGCGCCCGGCAGGGAAGGCAACGGGAAGGCCGCGATGCTGGCGCCCGGTACCTGGTTCCATTTTTGCTGCAGGTCCAGAATCAGTTGGGCCTGGGAGCGCGTACGGTCGGCCCAGGATTTGAGCAGCACGCCGCCCAGGCCCTGGTTGAGTGCCGGCAGGCCGGTCAGTTGGAACATCTGCGCATATTCGGGTTCTTTGTTGGCGATCTGGAAGGCCTGGTCGGCAATGCGCTCCATCTGCTGGGGCGAGGCTGTCGGCGGGCCTTTGATCTGCATGAACACCAACCCCTGGTCTTCGGTGGGCGACAGTTCGCTCTTGGCGGTCATGCCACTGGCGGCGACCAGCAGGAACAAGATAAAGCCAAAGGTCACCAACACCGGCCAGACGTTCAGCCCGCCGGACAGCACGCGATGGTAGCGCTTGCGAAGCCAGTCAAAGTAATGGTCGAGGCGACGGGCGAAACGGCCTTCCTCCTGGCCGGGCTTGAACAGTCTGGACGTCATCATCGGCGAGAGTGTCAACGCCACCACGGCCGACACGGTCACGGCGCCCGCCAGCGAGAAACAGAACTCCTTGAACAGGGCGCCAGTGAGGCCGCTGCGCAGCCCGATAGGCACATACGCAGCCACCAACACCACGGTCATCGCAATGATCGGCCCGCCCAGTTCGCGCGCCGCGATCAGCGCGGCTTCCAACACGCCTTTACCTTCCTCCTTGATATGGCGATCGACGTTTTCCACCACAATAATCGCGTCGTCCACCACCAGCCCGATCGCCAGCACCAGGGCAAGCAGCGTCAGCAAGTTGATGGAGTAACCCAGCAGGTACATGACGAAGAACGTGCCGACCAGCGACAGCGGAATCGCCACCAGCGGTACGATCACCGCGCGGAACGAACCGAGGAACAGGTAGATGACCACCGAGACGATGATCATGGCTTCGACCAGGGTCTTTACCACCTCATAAATCGACGTGTTGATGAACTCGGTGGAGTCATACACGATCTCGCCGCGCACCCCGCTGGGCAATTGCGATTGCAGCTCGGGGAAAGCCTCGCGCACGCTGTCGGCGACCGTCAGGATGTTCGCCGTGGGCGCCGCTTTGATGCCGATGAATACCGAGCGCTTGCCGGAGAATGCCACGCTGCTGTCGTAACTTTCGGCGCCAAGCGTCACGGTGGCCACATCCTCCAGGTACACCAGCGCATCGCCGTTGTGCTTGATGACCAGGCGCTTGAACTCATCCACCGTGTGCAAATCGGTGCCGGCCGTCAGGTCGATCGTCACCGATTGCCCACGGGTCGAGCCCACCGCAGACAAGTAGTTGTTGTTGGCCAGGGCGGTGGACACGTCCTGCGCGGTGACGTTATGCGCCGCCAGTTTGTCCGGGTCGAGCCAGGCGCGCAGGGCGAACTGGCGACCGCCGAGAATCTCTGCGGTTTGCACACCCTGGATCGAATCGAGCTTGGGTTTGACCACTCGCACCAGGTAGTCCGTGATGTTGTTGGTGGGCAGCGTGTCGCTGTAGAACCCCAGGTACATGGCGTCCGTGGTTTGCCCGACGGCCACCGTCAGCACCGGCTCCTGAGCCTGGGCGGGCAGTTGGTTCTTCACCGAATTGACCTGGGTATTGATCTCGGTGAGGGCTTTGCTCGCGTCGTAGTTCAGCCGCAGGGTGGCGGTAATGGTCGAGACGCCGGTAATGCTCGATGAGGACAGGTAGTCAATGCCTTGGGCCTGAGCGATAGCGGCTTCCAGCGGCTGGGTGATAAAGCCTGCCACGGTGGACGCGTCCGCACCGTAGTAGGCGGTGGTGATGGTGACCACGGTGTTTTCGGTGCGCGGCCACTGGTTCACCGGCAGTTCGAAGATCGAGCGCAGCCCCAGGATCAGGATGAACAGCGAGACCACCACGGCCCAGACCGGCCGGTGGATAAAGGTATCGGTAAGTTTCATGGGACACCTTTAATGTTCTTGGGGAGTCGGAGCGGGGTCGTTCAGCGGCGCGGCGCTGTTGTCGACCTTCACCGGCGAGCCATTCTTGAGCTTCATCTGGCCGCTGGTGATCAACAGATCGCCTTCCTTCACACCGGACACGATCGCCACCTGATCGCCGCGGGCCGGGCCGGTCTTGATGAAGGTCTGTTGCGCGCTGAGCACCTCTTCACCCTTGTCGTTTTTGCTCGAAGTGGCGATGAACACCGTGGTGCCGTAAGGGTTGTAGGTCACCGAGGTCTGTGGAACGGTGAGGTAGCGCTGGGGCGCGCCCGAATTGACCACGGCACGCGCAAACATCCCGGGTACCAGGCTTTGCCTGGGGTTCTCGACGGTGGCTTCGACCGTGACGTTGCGCGTGGCCGAATCGAATTGGGTGTCGACAGTGCTGATCCGGCCCGTAAAGGTTTGCTTGGAGAGGCCGTCGGCAGTCACCGAAACCCCCTGGCCGATGGCAATGGCCTCGAGCTGGGTCTGTGGCACCGTAAAGTCGATATAGATGGGATCGAAGGTCTGCAGCGTGGCAATTTTGTCGCCTGGGTTGAGGTATTGGCCCGGGTTGACGCGGGTGATCCCGATGCGCCCGGCAAACGGCGCGCGAATGGTCTTTTTCGCCACCAGCGCGCGTTGCTGTTCTACCGCGGCGAGTTTGGCCTTCAGGTCTGCTGTGTCGGTGTCGACCTGGGCCTGGGATATCGCATTGACCGCCAGTTGCGCCTTGTCGCGCTTGAGCACGATACCCGCCAGGTCGGCAGTCGCTTCAAGGGAGTGGAGTTGCGCGATGTCGGAGTCGGCATTCAGCTGGACCAGGAGCGCCTGGGCCGCCACCTCTTGCCCGGGCGTGAAGCCGAGGGTACGCACGATACCGCCGACTTCTGTGGTGACGTCGACCCCGCGAACGGCCTTCATCGAGCCCACGGCCGTCACGCTGGGCTGCCAATCGGCATAGGGCACGAGCATGGCGGTGACCACGGCGGCGGGCAAGGGCTGCTTTGACTGGGCGATCAGCGCGGAAATCTGCACGAATTTCACCGCGACGATAATCGCGACAATCACCAGCACTAACGCGAGCATGATCAGCATCGGCCGCCACAGTCGACGTTTGCGCGGTACGCCGGGCTCGGTGGGCAGGGGAGAGGCAGTCTGGACGTCGGCCATGGAGAGTCTCGCTGTTTCAATGATTCGGGGTTCAGTCCAACCACGCCGCTTTGGCGGGCGTAGCGATGGCGCGATGCGCGTTCTGCTTGTCGGCCGGTTTGAGCTCCTGCCACGACGGCAGCCCGAAGCGGTCCGGGTGACCGTGGGTGGCGGGGTCTACATCGGCGCGATTCCACCAGCCGCCGCCCAATGCCTGGAAGAGGGCCGTGGTATCGCTGTAGCGGGCAGCCTGCGCCCTGACGCGCGCCAGTACCGTGTTCTGGTAGGTCTGCTGGGCCGTGAGCAGGTTGATGTAAGCCACTGCACCCAGGCGGAATTGGGCCTGCACCAGGTCCAGGTTGGCTTGCGCGGAACGCTCGGCCGCGACCTGCTGGTTGAGTGTCTCGGCGTCGGCTTCCAACGCGCGCAGTGCATTGGCCACATCCTGGAACGCGGTCAACACGGTGCCGCGATAACGCGCCGCGGATTCGTCATAGGCCGCCACGGCGGCGCGTTTGCGATGCTCGAGGGCGCCGGCATCGAAGATCGGTTGGGCGATCGAACCCGCCAGGCTCCAGACGCCCGAGCCGGCGGAAAACAGCCGGCTCCCGCTCGCCACCGTGGAGCCCACGGAGCCGGTAATACTGAACTGCGGCAACTGATTGGCGACGGCCACACCGATATTGGCGCTGGCCTGATGCAATTGAGCCTGGGCGGAACGCACATCCGGCCGTTGGCCGACAATCGCCGAGGGCAGGCTGACAGGCAGTTCCTGCGGCAGGTGCAGGGAAGCGAGTTGGAAACGTTCGCCCCGGTCCTGATTGGGAAAGCGGCCCAGGTAGGCCATCAGTTGGTTGCGGGTCTGCGCCAATTGCTTTTGCAGGGGCGGCAGGGTGGCGCGGGTCTGGGCCAGTGCGGTCTGTTGGGTGAGCACGTCGGCATTGCCGATGGCACCCAGTTGCCGCTGGGACTGCAACACGTCGAGCTGGTCGCTTTGCAGGCGGATGATGGCCTCGGTGGCCGCCACTTGATCGCGCAAAGACGCCAGGCTCACCGCCGTGTTGACCACATTGGACGTCAGCGTGAGGTAGGTGGCCTCCAGCTGGAAACGTTCGTACTCGGCCTGGGCCGTGGTGGATTCGATCTGCCGCCGGGTGCCGCCGAACACGTCCGGGGCATACGACACGCTGAGCGACGCCGAGCTGACCGTGAGAATCGGCGACGACGGTGCGCCCGTCGTGACGCCGGATACTTTCTCCCGGGCTTTTTGCAGATTGGCGTCGACCGAGGGAAACAGCGATGCCTGGTCGGCGTACACCCGCTCGTTGGCCTGGCGCAAGGCTGCTTGCGCGGCACTCACATCCGGGTTGGCGCGCAGGGCCTCTTCGACCAGGTCATTCAACGTCGGTGAGCGGAACAGCGTCCACCATTGCCCCGGAATGTCCATCCCTGCGATCAAGCGTTGCGCTGCGCCACCGGTGTCGATGTCGGCCTTGGCAGTGGTGGCGAGCTTTTCCCTGGCGTAATCGGCCTCTGCGGGTACCTCGGGGCGGGCAAAATCCGGCCCGACCGTACAACCGGCAAGCACCAGGCACAGCAGGCTAAGCGGAGCCAGAGGATGTGAAACACGCCACCGCGGCTGCTCGTTCATATCGACTCGATTAATCAGTTGGGTCACTGTTTTTTTTGTTGAGCAATGCGTGCAGGTGGATCTAGGCGAGCCATGGAAAAGGCCCTCGGGGCGCTGGATTCAAATCAGTGTAGGTGGTGCAGGGCGCTAAGCAATATCGACGCGTTGTACCGGGCGTATAGACAGATCTGAAAATGCATACTCAGCATTATTGCAGCATTAGGTTATGCGTTATTGGTATTTTACAGGCTGGTGTGAGTCCCCCATCTTGTCGGTCTTACGAACAGGTACTGGAGATAAATGTGCGTTATCCGACAAAACTGGTGGCCGCGATGGCTGCCGCATTGCTGTGTCTGACTGCGCACGCGCAAACGCTGGTGGTGGGCGACCAAAGCTACAACGCTCAGGCCGTGATGGAGGCGGCGGGTGTGCTCGATGACCTGCCTTATCAGCTGGAGTGGAAACAGTTCACGGCGGGCTCGCCGGTCGCCGAAGCGCTCAATGCCAACAGCCTGGATATCGGTTTGCTCGGTGATGCGCCGGTGCTATTCCTGGGCGCGTTGGGCGCGCCGATCAAGGTCATCGCCGTCAGCCGGCAGAACCTCGACGGCGTGGCCATTCTGGTGAGAAAGGATTCGTCGATCCACAGCCTGGCGGACCTGGCGGGCAAGCGTGCAGCCGTTTGGAAAGGGTCCTGGAGCCAGCAACTGCTGCTGACGGCACTGGATAAAGCCGGGGTTTCGCGGGACTCGATGGAGTTGCGCTACCTCAGCGCGCTGGATGCTTCCCATGCACTGGAAGGCGGCTCAGTGGACGTCATCGCTACCTGGGAACCCTATGTCACGCAGCAGGAACGCCAAGGTGCGCGCGTGCTCGCGACGGCTGACGGCCTGATCCCGGCCCAGAGTTTTATTGCCGCCAACGCCAAGGCAGTGGATGCCAAGCGTGCGCCGATCAATGACTTTCTCCAGCGCCTGAAGAAAGCCCGTGACTGGACGCGCCAAAGCCCGGCCAACGCCGATGCTTATGCCGATGCCTGGGCCAAGCGCACCCGGGCCGACGCGGATATCGCCCGGGCCTGGTTTGCCCGGGCGCGCACCACCGTGGAGCCCGTGACAGCCCAATCGCCGGTGGAGGCGCAAAAAACCGTGGACTTCTTCGCCAGCCAAGGCCTGGTCAAGTCCTATCCGGCCGCCAGTCTGTTCGACACCTCGTTCTCGGCGGCCCTGCAACCCACCGTCGCTGAAACACAGCCCTGAATGCCGCAAGGAACACGTCAGACATGACCAAAAGACAGCTCAAACTGGGTGCCCTGACCATGGGGTGTGGCGGGCCGGGTCGCCATAACCTGTGGCTTGACCCGCAACTGCCCGCCGATGCCAGCGTCAACATCGACTGGTATATCAAGATCGCGCAACAGGCTGAAGCGGCGTTGTTCGACTTGATGTTTATCGTCGACAGCCAGTTCATTACGCCCGGGTCGCCATCCCACTATCTCAATCGCCTGGAACCGCTGACGCTGTTATCGGCACTGGCCGTGAGTACGCGGCATATTGGGCTGGTCGGCACCCTGACGACTTCATACAACTCACCGTACAACGTCGCCCGCCGCCTGGCCTCCCTGGATCTGATCAGCAAAGGCCGCGCCGGCTGGAACGTGGTCACCAGCGGAGACGCAGGTACCGCCGGCAATTACAGTCGTGATGAACATTATGACTACGACACCCGCTATACCCGCGCAGCCGAACACGTCCAAGTGGTGCAGGGCCTGTGGAACTCCTATGAGGACGATGCCTTTGTGCGCGACCGCGCCACCGGCCGGTTTTTCGACCCCGACAAGCTGCACAGCCTGAATCATAAAGGCGAGCATTTCTCGGTGGTCGGGCCGCTGAATATCCAGCGCTCCCCTCAAGGCCAGCCGGTGATCTTCCAGGCCGGCGACTCAGAGCAAGGCCGCGACCTGGGCGCCGCCACAGCCGATGTGATCTTTACCCATGCGGCGAGCATCGAGCAGGGCCAGGCGTTTTATCGGGATATAAAGGGCAGGGCGGTGCAGCACGGTCGCGATCCCGAACAGTTACTGGTAATGCCGGGCGCGGAGATCTATGTGGGCGACACCGATGAACACGCCCGTGAAATCGAACGGCACTACCATCAGGCCGACCATAGCTTTGAGTTGGCGTTGAAAGAGTTCGGGCGCAATTTCGGCTGGCATGATTTCAGCCAGTACGACCTCGATGCACCGTTTCCGCAGGAGAGCCTGGAGGCGGCACGCAGCAGCTTTTTCACCGCCGCCAAACGCATTGCCGACCAGGCCCGGGAGAAGGGCTTCACGCTGCGCCAGGCCGTCGAGTTCGGCCGGCAACTGCGCCCGGGGGCCTTTGTGGGGACGGCGGACACCGTTGCGCAGAAAATGGCGGATTGGTTTGGAGCGCGGGCGGTGGATGGGTTCAATATCTATATTGGGCACCCGGAGCAGTTCGAGCGTTTTACACGGGAAGTCATACCGCTGTTGCAGGCGCGCGGTGTGTATCGCACGGCCTATGAAGGGACGACGTTGCGCGAGAGCCTGGGGCTGACGGCGAGCACCTCATCCTTTCATCCATCGGCGAGGTGATCATTTGAGCGTAATCACCACCTTGCCCCTGGCCCGTCCCTGCTCGACGTAAGCCAACGCCTGCGCCGCGGCTTCAAAGGCGAAGGCGCGATCAATCACCGGCCGGATGATTCCGGCCTCAATCAACGCGCTGATGTGTTGCAGTTGTGCGCCATCGGCCCGCATGAACACGAACGCGTAGCGCACGCCCTGTTTGCGCGCCTTGCGCCGGATACCCAAACTCAGCAGGCGCATGACCTGCTGCAGTGGCCAGGACAGCCCTTGCTCCTGAGCGAATTGCGCAGTGGGTGGGCCAGAGATGGAAATGAGTTGCCCACCGCGCTTGAGGACCTTGAGCGACTTCGCCAATACGTCCGCGCCGAGGCTGTTCAACACCACGTCGTAGTCATGCAGGACGCTGTCGAAGTCCTGCTGTGTGTAGTCAATCACCAGGTCGGCTCCCAGCGCCTTGACCCATTCCACATTCGCCGTGCTGGTGGTTGCAGCGACAAAGGCACCGAGGTGTTTGGCGAGCTGGATCGCGAGGCTGCCGACACCGCCCGAGCCTGCGTGGATCAGCACTTTCTGGCCGCGTTGCAATCGGGCGGTTTCGACCAGTACTTGCCAGGCGGTCAGGGCGACCAAGGGGATGGACGCGGCGTGCGCCATGTCGAGATTGGCAGGCTTCAGGGCAATCGCGTTTTCGTTGACCGCGATGAGTTCAGCGAACGTCCCGATCCGTGCTTCAGGCGGGCGGGCGTAGACTTCGTCGCCCGGTTTGAAACGTTGCACGTGCGCGCCCACTTCCACCACGACGCCCGCCAGGTCATTGCCCAGCACCAGCGGAAGTGAGTAAGGCAGGATCAACTTGAAATCGCCTTTGCGGATCTTTGCGTCCAGCACGTTGACGCTGCTGGCATGCACCTCAATCAAGACGTCGTGGGCCCCCACGATCGGGGCGGGCGCTTCGCCAAGGCGACCGGCGCTCTTGCCATAGCGATCTATTACAAAGGCTTTCATCGTGGTGCGGCTCCTGTCGGTGGGTAGCGTCGATGCAGTGTCTGGTGCGCCTGCATCGACGCTTGCGCGTGATCGCAACTCAGTGATCACTGTCAGGGCAGGTAGCGCTGGGCAACCGCAGACTGACGGATGTGCTGAAGCAGGCCCTGACGCGCGGCCTGCAGGCCATCCCAGCGTTCGGCTTCGTGCAGCGGCGGAATAGTCACCGCTTCACGCCGGTCGAAACCGACCAGTGCGGCATCCACCAGATCATCCACCTCCATGATTTCGTTCAGGGTGTTGATGTCAATGCCGGAGCGATCCCAGATCTCCGTGCGGGTTGCGGCGGGCAGCACGGCCTGCACGTACACACCCAGCGGCGAAAGCTCCAGGCTCAGGCCTTGGGAAAGGAATAGCACAAACGCCTTGGTCGCACCGTAGACCGACATGCCGAACTCCGGCGCCAGGCCGACCACCGAACCGATGTTGATGATCGCGCCTTCGCCCGCCTTGGCCAGGCGCGGGGCGATGGCGCTGGCCAGCCGCACCAGCGCGGTGGTGTTGAGAGCGACCAGTTGCGCAACGCTGTCGGTGCTCTGGTCGACAAAGCTGCCGGACAAGGCTGCGCCGGCATTGTTAACGAGGATGCCGATACGGGCGTCGTCGCGCAGGCGGCTTTCCACGGTGGCCAGATCGCCAAGTTGGGTCAGGTCCGCCGGGATGATATCGATGTTGATCTTGTGTTCGTTGCGCAACCGGGCGGCGAGTGCGTCCAGGCGGGCCTGGTCCCGAGCGACCAGTACCAGGTCATGGCCGCGTTGTGCGAAACGTGCGGCGTAAACGGCGCCAATGCCGGTAGAGGCACCGGTGATCAAAACAGTGGGGCGATTGCTCATGGGTTCATCTCTCTTGCGGGAAGTGGGGAACAAAAAGCGCGATCAATGACTGCCCAGCCTGCGCTGGCGCTCGATTCAGCAGGCGTCGGTTGTCGATGCGCGCTGATGGAGGTCCTTGTTGCGTGTTTTTATGATGATGATCGAAATCTAAGCTGTCAACGGTTTTGATTATGACCAACATCAATGTATTATTGGTCGCCTGAACTCCAGCGAACGCGAGGTATTACACGTGAGAGTGACCAAGGCCCAGGCACAGGCCAATCGAGAGCACATCGTTGAAACGGCTTCCGAGCTGTTCCGTGAACGCGGCTTTGACGGCGTCGGCGTCGCGGACCTCATGGCCGCTGCGGGCTTTACCCACGGAGGCTTCTACAAGCATTTCGGCTCCAAGGCCGACCTGATGGCCGAAGCCGCGGCCTGCAGCCTGTCCAAATCGATGGTGGGGGCTGATTCGCTGGATGTTCCAGGCTTCATCAACGTTTATGTGACGCGAGAACATCGGGACAGACGTAGCAACGGTTGCACCCTGGCCGCGTTAGGGGGCGACGCGGCGCGTCAATCGGACGATCTGAGAACGACCTTCGCCGAAGGGATCGAACAGCTCGTGCGCACGCTGGGGGAGAAATATCCGACGGGGCCGGACACCGCGGACGAGGGCAGAAAGCAAATGATCGACCTGCTGTCGCGAGCGGTAGGCGCGATTGTTTTGTCGCGTGCTTGCCCGGACGATTCGGCACTGGCTGACGAGATTCTTGAGGTATGCCGGGCCGAGATGCTGGCCTCGTTACCGGGTGATGAGGTTGTCAGTGACAGTGTTGGCCCTTGATTGATTGGTGTGGGCCAGTGGAGCGTCTTTTTCGCCTGGATTGGTTAAACGACTGATACACAGTGGATACTCGAAAAACAGTTAATGAGAATCAGTGCCAAACAAGAATTATTGATATAAGATCCGCCGAATTCTTGCCAGGCTCACTTTCTCGTCGACTCGTCCACAAGGTCCAGCATCCATGCGTCGTACCCTGATTTCCCTCTGTGTGCTTCAAGCATTCTCCCCACTGGCGTGGGCGGAGGGGACCCCCACTGAAAATACCAGCCTCGAATTGCAGGCGACCACGATCACCGGCGAAATGGACAATGAGACGGCCCAGGGGCCGGTCAAGGGCTACCGTGCCACGCGCTCGGCCAGCGCGACGCGCACCGACACCTCGATTCATGAAACCCCGCAGTCCATCAGCGTCGTTCCCAAAGACGTGGTCGAGGACATTGGTGCGACTCGATTGCAGGAGGCCCTGGACTATGCCGGTGGCGTTGGCCGGGCCAACAACTTCGGCGGGCAAGGGCTGACCAGCTTCACGGTACGAGGCTTTACCACCGCCGAGTTCTATCGCAACGGTTTTCCGATCAATCGGGGTTACCCGAGCATGCCGGACGCCAACGGTATCGAGCGTCTTGAAGTGCTGCGCGGGCCGGCCACCATGCTTTATGGCCGGGGTGATCCTGGCGGTACCTTCAATGTGGTCTCCAAGCAGCCACTGGCCGAGCGCACGGTCACGCTGGGCAGCCAATTGGATGATCAGGGCATGAAACGCGGCACGCTCGATGCGTCCGGCCCGCTGGATGAGCAAGGCCGCCTGGCCTATCGGCTGAACGTGGTGGGTGAGGGCGGCGATACCTTCCGGGACCATGTCTCAACCGAACGCTACGGCGTGACACCGGTGCTGACCTGGCAGGCCACCGATGACACCAAGGTGATCTTCGAAGGCGACTTCATGCGTAACAATCACCCGCTGGATCGTGGCCTGACCCGTTTCGCCAACCAGCGCGGTACGCCGTCACGCGACACCTTCTGGGGTGAAAAATATGCCGGTGACCTGCACAACGACAACAACATGGCCCAGTTGCGTTTCGAGCACCTTCTTAACGACAACTGGACCCTGGCCGGTGGCTTCCAGTGGCTTGACGGTACGATGAAAGGCAATGGCGTTGAGGCGAACAACGCGACGAGCCTGAATGCCGACGGGCGTACCCTGCAGCGCAACTTCAACTACCGCAAGCTGGAATGGACCGACAAGGACTACCAGCTCAACCTGACCGGGCACTTCTCCACTGGGGGCCTGGAGCACACGCTGCTTACCGGCATTGAGTACGAAGACTACGATTACAAGTCAATCATCCAGCGTTCCAGCGCTACGGCTGGGACATTCCCGATCGATATCTTCAACCCGGTCTATGGTCAGCCACGGCCGGCCCTGACCCGTACGCCGACCCACGATAAAGAGAACCTCAAGACTTACGCGGCTTTCGTGCAGGACCAGGTGGCGCTGACCGAGCGTCTGAAGCTGCTGGCGGGCGCGCGCTTTGAGCGCTTCGAGCACGAATACGAATCCTACGTACCGAATGTCAAAAGCTGGAACGCCGCCGACAACGCGGTTACCCCACGGGTCGGCGTCATGTATGACCTCACCGACACCGTCGCGATCTACGCTGATGCCGCGCGCTCGTTCAAGCCCAACACGGGCGCGAGTCGCCAAGGCGGCGGGTTTGATCCGGAGAAGGGCAAGTCCTATGAGATGGGCGTGAAGTGGGAAGCGCTTGACCAGCAGTTGAGCGTCGATGCGGCGGTCTACCAGATCGACAAGAAAAATGTTCAAGGCGTCGACCCCGTTGACTCAGCCTTCAATGTCGCGACAGGGCAGGTGCGCAGTCGCGGCTTTGATCTGAACGTGGCCGGCAACCTGACGCCCGAGTGGCGGGTGATCGGCGGCTACGCCTATGTGGATGCTGAAGTGACCAAGGACACGACCGTTCGCACCGGTACGCGCCTGGCAAACATCCCGCGCAACAGCTTCAGCCTGCTTAACGTTTATGAGTTCCAGGACGGCGCACTTAAAGGGTTGGGCCTGGGCGCCGGGGGCAAATACGTAGCCGAGCGTGCCGGCCAGACTGCCAACAACACGTTCTCGATGGGGTCTTACACAGTCGTCGACCTGCTGGGTTACTACAAGGTCAACGAAAAGGTCAGGCTCAATCTTGACGTGAAGAACCTGTTCAATCGTGAGTACGAAGAAGGCTCGTTCCTGAACTTCTATGCCTATCCTGGTGAACCGCGTACGGTCCAGGTGGGGATTTCCTACACCCTGTAATCACTGGTCAATAGAACACGGCGTGCAATGCGCTGTCTCGGTCAGCGGTTGCCTCGTTGGGTAGCAAATCGATTGTTACGGCGCCAGGAGCATGCCCCCTCCTGGCGCATTCCGTGTGCTATTTGGTAGCACATTGTCTTAACCGCACTCAGCGCTCTTGCCCGACCTTTGCGTTTATTGGCACCAAATCAAACAGTTACCTTCCTCAACGATAGATGGCACGCATTCTGCTTTTGTGTATCCGTGGATAATTGGATACAAAAAACCAAAGGTGCAGCCCATGCAGTTTGCCCCCGCTTACGTTGATCGCCAGCCCCTGACAGCCGAGGAGGAGGCCTACAACTTTCTGCTGGAAGCCATTTGTAACGGCCGTTACCGCAAGGGTGACCGGCTGATTGCCGAAGATATTGCCAGTGAGATCGGCATGAGCCGCATGCCGGTGCGCGAGGCGTTCCGGCGCCTGGATGCCCAGGGCCTCGTCACCCTGCGGCCCAACCGTGGCGCTGTTGTCAGCGGTCTGGATATCGATGAGCTGCATGAGGTATTCGAGATGCGCAGTGCCCTGGAAGGGTTGGCGGTGCGCGTCGCGGTCGGCCATATCGGCGAGCGCCAACTGGCTGCCCTGGAACGCCTGCTGGACGAGATGGACGACTACCGCGACGAGAGCGCTGCCTGGGTCAGCCGCCACCGTGCGTTTCATGAATACCTGTGCAGCCTCAGTGGCCGACCGCGTTTGCTGAAGCAGATTTCGGCGCTGTACTCGCTGGTCGAGGCGCCCATGCGCTTGTGGTTGCAGCACGGTGAAAAACCCCTCAGCGCGCGCCAGGAGCATGCGGTGATCCTTGAAGCGATTCGCGCCGGTGACGCTGCCCGTGCCGAAGCCGTGGTGCGTGAGCACATCGAAGGCACGGTGCCGGCGCTGATTCAATTCCTGCAATCCGAAAAACAATAAAAAAGCTGTCGTGTTTTGACTTTGTGTCCTGCCCCGTTATTCAACGAACTGGAGTGTCTGGTCATGCATAAACGCCGCGTCTTGCTGGTGGCTTTCTCCCTCAGTCTTTTCAGCCAATGGGTGTTTGCCGCGCCCCAGGTGCCGGAACGTCTGCTCAAAGTCGACAAGCTCACTTACTGTTCGGGGATGGACTCTCCGCCCCTGGTGTCTTTCGATGAAACCCAGAAACCGCGGGGGCTGACCATCGATCTGGGCCTGGAAATCGCCAAGCGCCTGGGCAACAAGCAGGTGCAGTGGAAGGTGATTCCGTTCTCGGGGCTGGTGCCGGCACTGCTTGCGCAGCAATGCGACATGATCGTCGACCAACTGTTCGACAAGCCCGAACGGCGCCAGGTGATCGACATCGTCAACTACATGTATTCCAGCCAGTCGGTGGTGGTGCCGAAAGGCAACCCCAAGGGCATCAAGACCCTGGATGACCTGTCGGGGCACAAAGTCGCTGTGCTCAATGGCTCCACCATCAAGACCCTGCTGGATACCCAGAACGACAGCCTGACCAAAGCCGGCAAGCCGCCGATGAAACTGGTGGTCTACAACACCGATACCGATGCTTTCCAGGCCCTGCGCATCAACCAGGTCGACGCCTATGGCACCACCGTGGAAACCGCCGGTTATTACGCGGCAATGGCCCCGGACCTGTTCCAGGAGGGCGTGCCGGCGTTCAGCCGGATTCTCACCGGCCTGGGCATACGCAAGGATGACCCGCAACTGACCGCCGCTGTGCAACAGGTGATCAGCGACATGCGCAGCGACGGCAGCTACGTGCAGTTGCTGAATAAGTGGCATGTCAGCAGCGACACACTCGACTGAGGCACACCTGCGATGAATTTCAATTGGAGTGTGTTCTGGCTGTACCTGCTGCAGCCCAGCGGCGTGTACCTGACCGGGCTCTGGCTGACCTGCCTGATCGCGGTGTCGGCGATGTTGCTGGGCTGTCTGCTGGGGCTGGGGGCGGCGCTGCTGCGGCTGTCGAAGAACCCGTTGCTGCATCTGCCGGTGCGTTTGTATGTGTGGCTGATGCGCGGCACGCCGCTGCTGGTGCAGATCGTGTTTCTGTACACGGCAATGGCGGCGGGAGGGATTTTCCGTTTCGAGGATATCGACCTGTTCGGCCTGGTGATCCCGGGAAATATCCAGGCCGCAATCATAGCCCTGGGTCTGAACGAAGGCGCGTATATGGCCGAGATCATCCGGGCCGGTATCGGCGCGGTGGACAAGGGTCAGTACGAGGCCGGACGCTCCCTGGGCATGGGCTTTGCCAAACTGATGCGGCGCATCGTGCTGCCCCAGGCGTTCCGGGTGATCGTGCCGCCGCTGGGTAATGAGTTCAACGTGATGCTCAAGAACACCACGTTGGTCAGTGTCATCGGCGTGCAGGAGTTGCTGCTCAGTACGCAGATGGTCACTTCAGCGACCTTCCGCGTCTTCGAGCTGTACCTAGTGGTGGCGATCTATTTCCTGATGCTCACCACCCTGTGGGGGTTTTTCCAGCGTTGGCTGGAGGCGCGTTTCGGCCAATCCGACCGGCCCAGCGCGCCGCCGCCGGCATCCAGCCGGATGTTCGGGCGTAGCACCTTGAAATTGCTGAGGGGACGTTAAGCATGGCGCACCAAAGTGAAGAACTGATCATCGAAGCGCTGGACGTTCACAAGTCGTTCGGCGAGCTGCAGATTCTCAAGGGCATTACCCTGCAAGTGCGGCGCGGCGAAGTGGTGGTGCTGATCGGTGCATCGGGCTCGGGCAAGACCACCTTTATCCGCTGCATCAACCTGCTGGAAGACATCCAGGGCGGGCGCATCCGCGTCAACGGCCGCCCCATGGGCTATCGCGAGCGCAGTGACGGCAGCCTGGTACGCGATTCGGAACGCAACATCGCCCGGCTGCGCCGCGATATCGGCATGGTGTTCCAGCGCTTCAATCTGTTCCCCCATATGACCGCCCTGGAAAACATTATCGAGGCGCCGATCCAGGTGCTCGGCACACCGCGTGCCGAGGCATTGGAGCAGGCCCGTGGTCTGCTGGCGAGGGTCGGCCTGGCGGACAAGGCCGGCCATTACCCGTCGATGCTTTCCGGCGGCCAGCAGCAACGGGTTGCGATTGCCCGCGCCCTTGCCATGAAACCCCAAGCCATGCTGTTCGACGAACCCACCAGCGCCCTGGACCCGGAAACCGTCGGCGAAGTGCTGCAGGTGATGAAAGAGCTGGCCGAGGAGGGCATGACCATGGTGATAGTCACCCATGAAATGGGCTTTGCCCGTGAAGTGGCCGATAGGGTGGTGGTGCTCGATCAGGGCGAACTCATCGAGCAGGGCTCCCCGGAACAGATTTTCAGCCGCCCCACCCATCCTCGTACCCGAGCCTTTCTCAGTCGCGTGTTATGAGCATTGCGAGGAAAACCCTGGCGTGCGCACCGACCTGCTGGAAACGATCCAGCGCGTGATGAGGCAGGGAATGGACCTGCATCCAATCCGCCCAATGAATCCAAGCGTCTTTCAAGAGCCTTTGCCATGTTGAAATTTTCTGCTCACGAATACCCTTATCCGTCGCAACGCCAGAGTGTTTTTGCCCGTCGCGGCATGGTCGCGGCGTCGCAACCCTTAGCCGCGCAGGCGGGGATCGAGGTCATGCAAAAGGGTGGCAATGCCATCGACGCCGCTATTGCCACGGCGGCAGCCCTTACCGTGGTGGAACCCACCGGCTGCGGGCTGGGCGGCGATGCTTTTGCGTTGGTGTGGTGCAAGGGCCAGTTGCATGGCCTGAATGGCAACGGTCAGGCACCGGCCGCCCTGAGCATTGAGGCGGTCAAGGCGGCAGGCCATGAGCAGATGCCGCTGTACGGCTGGACTCCGGTCACCGTACCTGGCTGCCCGTCGGCCTGGGCGGAACTGTCGCAACGTTTCGGCAAGTTGCCTTTTGCCGAACTGCTGCAGCCGGCCATCAGCCTGGCGCGAGACGGCTTTCCAGTCTCGCCGGTGGTCGCCCATCAGTGGCAGCTCGCCCTGAATGAATTCACTCGCCATCGGGACGCCGCGATGGACGCCTGGTTCGACACGTTCCTGATCGACGGGCGCGCGCCGCTGGCCGGCCAGCTTTACCGCAACCCGGCCCAGGCACGTACCCTGGAAGAACTGGCCGTTACCCGTTGCGAGAGCCTGTATCGTGGCGCCCTGGCCGAACGACTGGACGCTCATTCCCGCGCCGGCGGCGGTTACCTGCGTGCCGGCGACCTCAAGGATTACCGTGCGCAGTGGGTGGAGCCGATCCACATCAATTATCGGGGGGTCGACGTCTGGGAAATCCCCCCGAGCGGCCAGGGGCTGGTGGCGTTGATGGCCTTGAAGATCCTTGAAGGCTTCACCTTCGATCACCGTGACAGCCAACAGACCTGGCATCGTCAACTTGAGGCGATGAAGGCTGCCTACAGCGACGGCTTACACCACATCACCGACCCCTTGCATATGCGCGTGGCGGTGGCCGACCTGCTGAGCGATGCCTACAGCAGCCGTCGCCGCGACCAGATCGGCGAACACGCGCAATTGCCCAAACCCGGCGACCCCCATGCCAGTGGCACGGTGTACCTGGCCACCGCGGACGCCGAAGGCAATATGGTCTCGTTCATCCAGAGCAACTACCACGGCTTCGGCTCCGGGGTGGTGCTGCCCGACAGCGGCATCGCCCTGCAAAATCGTGGGCAGGAATTCAGCCTCGATCCGGCTCACGCCAACTGCCTGGCGCCCGGCAAGAAGACCTTTCATACCATCATTCCCGGCTTTCTCACCAAAGACGGCCAGGCCCTCGGCCCATTCGGTGTGATGGGGGGCTACATGCAGCCCCAAGGCCATGTGCAGATGGTGATGAACCTGGTGGACTTCGGCCTCAACCCCCAAGCCGCACTGGATGCACCGCGTTGGCAATGGTTGGGCGGCATGAAGGTCGGGATAGAGCAGGGCGCCTCCCGCGACCTGGCCAACGCGCTGATACGTCGCGGCCATGAAGTACAGATTGCCAGTGACCTGACCGACTACGGTCGCGGGCAAATCATCCTGCGCGACCCCGTCAGCGGCGTGCTGTGCGGAGGTACGGAGCCGAGGGCGGATTCGCATATCGCGGTGTGGTGAACAAAGCTTGGCGTGTTCGTTGAACGCTGATGGGCACGTCAGGGATGCAGGGGATGGTGGGTCGTTACGGGTGATCAGGCTCGCTCGCGAAATCCTCGGCGATGGAGAAGCGCGTAAGAATGTACTTCAAACGCTTGGAGCCAGGGCCTCCTGGGTGGCGAGTTGTACTCGATCGCGACCACCGAATTTGGCGCCGTACATAGCGCCGTCCACCCGCCGGATAAAATCATCGAAGGACTCCGTGGGAACCCACGTCGCAACACCAAAGCTGCAAGTCACCTGTCCGGCTTCATCAAATGGCAGGGCATTTATCAGCACACGCAGCTTCTCTGCCAGCGTCCTCGCATCGTTCAATTGGCTATCCGGGCATATCAGTGCGAACTCTTCTCCTCCCGTTCGGCACAGCAGGTCGGTTTTACGTGTTGCCGCACTGATCCGGGCGCATAAAAGCTGCAGGACTTTATCACCGCACAAATGCCCCTTGCGGTCGTTGATGAGCTTGAAGTGATCGATGTCGAACATTATCAGCGATAACGGCCGGCTCTGAGTGTTTGCCTCAACGATCAAGCGCTCCATTGACGCTTCGAAGTAACGTCGGTTGTACGCGCCGGTGAGGTGATCGGTGATATTCATGGTCTGCAATTCTTGCGTGCGCTCCGCAACCAGCGACAGCGCCCGAGTGCGTTGTGTGATCAGCAAGAACACCATTGCGGTCATCAACAGCGTCAACACGGCTCCGAATACAATGATCAGGCTGCGGGAAAATACGTGGCTATTGGCGGCCGAAAAGGCCGGGCCGGGGCGAAATTGCATGACGTAGGTATTGTCGGCGACGTTGAGCAGTCGCCGTTCGTACAATGCTGAAGAGGCTGCTGGAACTGAGCTTTGATAAATATACTCATCGGGCGGCGCGTCAGTTGTCGAGAGCGTCACGTTCAGTCGTAGCATGCTTGCCAATGGGATATTTTGCTCCATCAGGAACGCCAGGCGTACGGTGGAAACAACGTACCCCTCCAGGCCGTCGTCACTATTGAGGGTCGTAGAGGCTGGGGGAAATACAGGGGCAACAAAGAACACGCCGGACTGACCGTTGGACATTTTCAGCGGGTCCGACACGACCATTTGATGGCTCTCGCGCGCCTTCGTGAACAGCGCCTCGCGGCTCGGGCTGGCCATGACGTCCATGCCTGGGGTGATCGTTACATCATCCAGAGACAGGAGGTAGAGCAATATCCAATGTTCGGCCCGTTCAGTGAGGGGGCGCTTCTCGCCATTGAGAGGGTTGACTTCATGATAGGAAAAGTCGGACGTTCCATTGAGCAGCGCGTTGGCACGAAAGGGTTCCAGATCCTTCTGAAGAATCCTTCTGACCCAGCCATAAGTTTCGCCTTCCTCCACCAGCGGCGTGACGAACCCCATAAACTCTTTTTCAGTCACGTCATCGGCATTGATGAAGAACCGCTTTACCGTGTCCAGTTTCAAGTCTTGTACACTGAACCGGCGCTGTACGCGGCTGAATCGCTCGTCAACCTCGAGTTTGAATGCAACGCTGGCTGTCGCTTGCTCGGTCCTTATATAGAAGGTCAGCACCAAGATTGTAACGGCTATTCCGGTGAGGCAGATCAGGGCGCACAGGATCATATCGGAGACCTTGAAAGCACCCAAATGAGAACGCATCTTCTTTGTTGTTCCTTGAACGTCGACGATAGAGCATGAGAAACGGCAATGCTCTATCTATCGGCACTTGCTCAGATTACTTAATCATCCGTGCGCTATGGGTCGTTGTGTTCGCCGCTGAACATCCACGCGCCTGGTTGCGTCAAGGCATTCAGGTAAAAGCGCTCAAGCGTGTTTTCGCTCGAAATTGGCTCTCAGCAGTTTCGTGCTCAAATCTTCCCAATGCTCGACAAAAGCGGCTCGCGCGGTCTCGAAATCCCGACTGCGCAGACACGCTATCAAGTGCTCATGGTCGGCGACGATTTGCTTAGGGTCCTCATAGCAGGGCTGTTGCAGCACCAAAAGGAGTTCAATCTCGCTCTCGAGCATGGCGTAGCTGCGCTGCAAACGTGCGCTGCCACTGGCGCGAATGATTGCACGATGGAAATCACCATCGGAGGTGACAATGTCTGAACGAGGCGCGTCCGGGGCTGCATTGCGCAGTTTTTCCACGGCGTTCAGCGCGTCAACGGGAACTGCGCCATTGAGAATAATCATGCGCACAGCCTCGGTTTCCAGTACGCCACGCAATCGAGCGATATCCACAATGTCATCCGGCCCGAACTCGGGTATGCAGAAGCCGCGATTGGGCACCTTCAACAACAAGCCGAATGACACCAGCAATTGCGCCGCACTGCGAAACGTATTGCGTGCCACCCCGTACTCTTCCGCCATCTTGATGTCCCGCAGGAACTCGCCTGGCTCAAAGTCACCGTTCAGGATCCTGGCTTTGAGCTTTACAGACAAGGCCTCGACCGCCGAGAGCTTTGTTGGGTTCGTATCAGGGATTGCGCTGGGAAAAATCATGTTAATCACGACCAGGGTAGGGGCTCGACAACGCGCGCGATTTTGATGTGCCCGGATCACTGCGCACCTGCAATGCTGCGGGATTCCATAAGCGTTGCGCAATAATTTTAAGCGCATCACGAACCTATCGGCACCGAGCAGCGGCTCATCAACCCGGCCTTTCGGCCTAATGCCAGTCAGCTAAGCGTAAGTGCTGTCTGTAGGAGCGAGCTTGCTCGCGAAGAACGTCAACGATAACGCGTGTTGCCTGAATGAACGCGGCGCCTGTGAGTTTTTCGCGAGCAAGCTCGCTTCGACAAAAAGCCTTTAACCTTTCGGCCCGCATTATGGGGTTAAAAACCTATTTTTCATAAATTGTTCTACAGAGAAAATATAGGCATGAATATGGTTTTTAATTTTTAACCTTATAAATCAAATATATAGATGCATATCACACAACCAAAGCCGAATTTTTTAAAAAACAGCTTTCAATCACAAAAATTGTAGCACAATATCTGCTCATCGACAGCGAGCACTATGTGGCTTGCCCAGGCCAGGAGTGCAACGATGAGCCTTATTCAACAATCCCCATTCGGTGTAGAACTTGCAGCATTGCAAGGCGATTTGGCGACCTCGTTCACCCCCGTATCCCTGGAGGAAGGTGCTCGAATTCTGCTCGAGCAATTTGGGATCGAAGCCGATCTGACGCGCTTTGCGACCGAAAAAGACGACACTTTCCGGTGTGACAGCGCAAGCGGCACATCCTACGTGCTCAAGATCGCTAACCCCCAGGAAGCACCGGTAGAGCTTTCTCTACAAATCGAAGTCATGCGCCACATTGGGCGCAAGGCGCCGCATTTGCCGATCCCCAGAGTGCATCAAGCGTTGGGCGGCGAGTACCTGGCTCAAATCGAAACGACTCAAGGCGAGCTCAGGCACGTGCGGCTGATGAGCTTTTTGCCCGGTACGCCCTTGGACAAAACAAGCGTAAAAGCGCAGGGGCGCGAACACATTGGCGAACTGCTCGCCCGGTTGAGGCTGGCCACCGCCGACTTTTCTCATCCGGGGGAGTCGCGCAAGGTCTGCTGGGACGTCCAGAACCTGGGAATGCTTGAACCGTTGATCAGCTGCGTGGGCGACCCTGGGCGTCGTCAGTTGCTGGAGAGGGCGCTTGAACGTTTTTTCGAGATTGAGCATTTGATCGCCGGCTGTCGAAAGCAGGTCCTGCATAACGACTTCAACACCTCAAACATCGTGGTAGATGCTGAACACCCGCAGTTTGTCAGCGGCGTGATCGATTTCGGCGACACGGTCAAAACGGCCATCGCCATTGATGTGTCCACGGCCATGATGAACCAATTGGGCGCGGTTGAAGATGACAACAACGTCGATATTTTCGCCCCGGCGAAAGACCTCCTGAAGGGGTATTTGCGTGTCGCCGATCTGACCGCTGACGAGCTTTCGCTTATCCCGCACCTGGCGATGGCACGCCTGATCACCAGGGCGCTGATTACGACTTGGCGGTCGCAGCTTTTCCCGCATAACAGCGCCTATATCCTGAGGAACGCCGCTCCAGGATGGCGACAGCTTGACTGGATGTTGAATCGATCACCGTCACATATGTCTTCGCTTCTGATGTCCTTCGCCGAATAACCCATCCTTGCTAGAGGGGATCCAAAATGAGCAACTCAAAAATCGAAGCGGTGCGCGGTGACATGCCCAACGGCTTCAACCCGGCCAATACCGACCATCTGGACACCTCCGCCCGCGAGCATATTCAGCGCCGAGCCAATCTTCTGGCCCCTGGCTATCGTCTCTTCTATAACGAGCCGGTGGGCGTTGTCCGGGCCAAGGGGGCGTACCTGTATGACAAGGACGGCACCGAATATCTGGATGCCTATAACAATGTGGTGTCGGTGGGGCATTGCCACCCGCGCGTCGTGGCCGCGATCACCGAACAAATGAATACCCTGTGCAGCCACACCCGGTATATGCAGGACGGGATTCTTGATTATGCCGAACAATTGCGCGCC
The DNA here is from genome assembly GCF_004519405.1 of Pseudomonas sp. BCA17. Lineage (GTDB taxonomy): Bacteria > Pseudomonadota > Gammaproteobacteria > Pseudomonadales > Pseudomonadaceae > Aquipseudomonas. The sequence continues at coordinate 248,305 of NZ_SGWI01000001.1, forward strand.
ACCACTGACGGTGAGATGGCGGCTGACGGCCAGATGATGTTCACCTGCAGCGGTTCGGAAGCGAACGACCTGGCCATCCGCATTGCACGTCACCACACCGGTAACACCGGCGTTATCGTGACGTCCGAGGCTTATCACGGTAACTCGGCCACCGTGGCTGCCTTTTCACCCTCGCTGGGTGTCAACGCCAAGCTCGATCCCTATGTTCGCCGGGTGCCGGCACCCGACTCCTACCGCATTCCGCGCGAGGCGCTGGGGCGCTATATGGCCGACCAGGTGGCGGCGCAGATCAAGGATATCCAGCGCCATGGCGGCGGCGTGGCGGCGTTCATTGCTGACTGCCTGTTTTCGTCCGACGGGCTGTTCTGTGATCCGGTCGATGTGTTCGGACCGATTGCCGAGGTGGTGCGCCAGGCCGGAGGCCTATTCATTGCCGATGAGGTGCAGTCGGGCTTTGGCCGCAGCGGCACGCATTTCTGGGGGCATCAGCGCCATGGGGTAGCGCCGGACATCATTACCATGGGCAAACCCATGGGTAACGGCTACCCGGTTGCGGGGCTGATGGTGCGGCCGGAAGTCGTCGCAAGTTTTGGACGTGACATGCGCTATTTCAACACCTTCGGCGGCAACAGTGTGGCGATCGCCGCCGCGCAGGCCACCCTCGATGTGATTCAGGAAGAGCAGCTCATGCTCAATGCCAATCGCGTGGGCGGCCTGATCATGGCAGGCCTCAATGACTTGGCCAGGCGCTATGAGCAGATTGGCGACGTACGCGGAACGGGTATGTATTTCGCCGTCGAACTGGTGACCGACAAGGCCCGCAAGACTCCCGACATGAAAAGCGCCCTAAGCGTGGTCAACCACTTGCGTGAAAAACGCGTACTCATCTCAGCCACGGGACCTGATGCGAGCATTCTGAAAATTCGCCCGCCATTGATATGGACCGCAAAGGAAGCGGGGCGGTTGCTTGATGCGCTGGAGAGCGCGTTTGACGCCCTGTAGGGCACACCTGAACCGACGCATTATCACCTCAATATCCCATCAGGACCGCACTCATGAGCTTTCTTCGCCCCAAGTACATCACCTTCGACTGCTATGGCACGTTGACCAACTTCAAGACCGCCGCCCTGACTCGCGAACTGTTTGCCGATCGCGTGCCGGCTGAGCGAATGGAGCAATTCATCAAGGACTACGCCGCCTACCGCCTGGACCAAGTGAGGGGCGACTGGCTGCCTTATGACCAGATCCTCAAGACTGCACTGGCACGCACCTGCAAGCGCTGGGGTATCGAATATCGCGAAGAAGGCCAGGCTTATTACGACGCCGTGCCGACCTGGGGGCCACACCCTGACGTGCCGGCGGGCCTCGCGAAAATCGCCGACAAGATTCCCCTGGTGATCTTTTCCAATGCCATGGACGAGCAGATCATGTCCAACGTCGACAAGCTCGGTGCGCCGTTCCACAAAGTCTTCACCGCCCAACAGGCTCAAGCCTACAAACCACGCCTGGCGGCGTTCGAATTCATGCTCGACAGCCTCGGCTGCGGGCCGGAAGACGTATTGCACGTGTCATCGAGTTTCCGCTACGACCTGATGTCGGCACACGACATGAAGATCAAGCACAAGGCTTTCGTGGCTCGCGGGCATGAACAGCCTGCCAACGCCGCCTTCGGCTACCACCAGATCCCGGATATCGGCGGCCTGCCAGGGTTGGTCGGGCTCTGAGGGCGGGGAAGGGGTCGTGAGGCAAAGGAAGGGCAGTGGGCGTGTGTGATTGAATTCCGAGTGGGCCTTTTGACGTGCATTCCTTGCAGAGGGTCTTATCATCGCCTCACACCCACTCTGGCTACAGGCGCTCCATGGACAAGCGAATCGATCCCACCTTAGGCAAGTCAATCTACGAGACGGCGACTGCGTATATGGCGACACTGGCTGTTATCGGGTCTTTTACGATGACATTCGCCGGCATCGCCAAAGCCGTTATCTCTCCAGCGGTAGCACTCACGATTGTCGCCGTCGTGGTTGCTCTCGCTTTTCTGCGTGGCGCTGAATACCGGCGTCGAGTCGACGAGTTCCTGGAGCGCGCAGACCTCATGACGCTTATAGAAATCTGCGCGAAAGCATGGCCATTCTGGCTGTCGACGATGTTTCTGATTGGCGTCGGGCTGGGGATCATCTCAATGATGCAGTACGACACATGGAAGCATGTCATGTCGGTTGGCGGCCTTGTGGCGCTCGGAGGCCAATACCTTGTGGGCCAGGTGTTCAAGTTCTGATTTGGCTGCATTCTGATGCGGCTTGTGCGGGAGGGAAATAGCTTTCGTCACAAGCCGTTCTTTCAGGCAGGAATGAGAACGAGCGAACTGGTTACGCAATTTAACTTATGGGCGGTGTGATACGTTCATAAGAATTGCAAGCCATTGATAGATAGGAAGACCTCGTGCTTATAACGAGCTAGAAGTTCACGAAAGTGTGTTCATAAGTAATCCGTCCTCTGAGCTAAACCCAAGAGCAAAGAGGGCGTTAATAACACCTTTGAGCACCTCGTAGTTTCTTGGCCGCAGCCTGTAATCAATCCCCTTTAATCGGTGATCCGGCGAGCAGTCAACGCCTTCTCCGTAGCTATCGCTGGATCAGCTTGGGCCGAAACACAACCTCTCTCTCATGCGGCGGCCAGCAGACCGCTCTTTATCGCGCAATTCTTGATGGTGTTGTAGAGAAAATCGACAATCTCTTGCGCTTCTTCGGCGGTTTTGTTGAAGACTGCAATCAGCATCTTTTCCACGTCCTCGGCAACATAGCCAACGGCTTGCAAAACGATGGCGGCCTGCTTCCACGCGAGTTTGAAGGTGTCTCTGAGGACCCTACCGATTTGCTCGATCCCTTCAATTCCTTTCAAGATGCCTTGGTAGACATATTCCAACCATTTCTTCGTGTCCTGGAACAATCCGACAAAGAACTGTTTGATCTTGTCCAGCAGGATGCCCGGCAGGTTGCCCAGCGGACCGACGTTGATATCCAGGTCAAAGGCAGCGATGTCATGAGTACTGCTGGCCACTGTGAAGCTGAACGAGGCGTTGGCAAATATTTCCTGTTTTGTGCAGCCAAAATCCAGGGCAGCATTAATGGTGTCGTCTATGGTTAGCGTACCGAGCGGTCCCAGACCGATGGACTGGTCGATGCCGACGCTGGCCGAACCCTGTGCGTTGATTGAATCAATACCGTTGATATCGGCCTGGAGGTTGAAGGTCGAACCGCCGAAAGTGGTGTCCTTGATTTCGAAATGACAACGGTCGGTCTGGATATCGATATCGATTTGCGGGCCGATCCCCAACAGATAAGCCTCGCCTGAGATCCGGAACGCGGGAACTCGATAGTGCGGCTCCGGGTTGTTAGCGTCCGAGAAGGTACACAGCAACACACTAGGGCCACCCAAGCCCTGGGCGCCGGTAAGCTTGAACAGTTTGTCATTGCCGATGACGATTGGCGCCATCTCGACATTGAAGCCGATGCCCTTGTTAGGCATGACCTCAACCTTGATCTGTTCTCGGATCAACAGGAACTGGATGTCGGAAAAGATGTGGAAACCCTGTGGGAACGTCAATGTGGCGATGCTGACTTGCTGAGGTACAACATACAGTTGCGCTTCGAGCGACACTGAGATCTGCTGTCCGTTACGCTGCATTTCATAGTGGTACATCATGGAAAGATCGAGCAGATACCATTCCTGGTCCGGGGTGTTCACGATCAGTTGGATCTGGCCGCTATCGGTAGGCAGGTTGATCCCGCCGGCGGCGAACATCTCGCGGATTTTGGCCAGGTCGTAGTGGTTCAGTGCATCATGGTAAGCCTGCCAGTCACTGTCGAAGCTGTGCAATCCGCCCACGGCTATCCGGGTTAGTACATCGCGCAGAAAACCGGGCAGGTCCGAGGCAACGGCGCCGGTCAGCTCGTCGAATACCTTGGCCAGGCTCAGGTTGCTGATGGCGCCGGCGACCATGGATTGACTAGGTTGCACGGTATCGATGAACACCGCCAAGGAGCTGTCGATGTCGGCGATATCCAGTTCGGCGGCAAATCCGATCGAGGGTTCACCTTCGAAGGAAATGCCAAGCTCGAATGCCAATGCCTTCAGCTTGAATACCGAAAAGTCGATGGTGCTTTTACCGCCTTCCACCACCATGTCGCCCGATACGAATGCTCCGTTTTCCACCACTGCCAAGCTGACATCAAAGCGCACCGATTGCGACTCGATGGTGGTGCGGGCGGTGGCGGTCAAATAGAACTCAACCTCTTCAGCCTGCATCTGCACGCCCAAGGCGCCGCTCAGCATCACCGACTGATTGATTACCGTGCTGATATTAGCGAAGAGCCGTGCGTTGGTGCCGGCATCGGTACCGATAAAGACTCCGGCATCCAGGCTTGTGTCTTGCGAAATGGACAGCATTTTGGCCAGATTCTGCAGGGTCTTGTTTTGATTCAATTGAGTTTGTGCGTAAAAGTAGAAACCTTTTTGCAGTCCGCCCGACCAGGCTGGAATAGTGATTTGCTTCGATTTGATCTGCGGATTTTGGAACAGGTCCAGCGCAGGGAAGGTGAAATCGGACTTCTTCAGCGTGGAAATGATCACCACCTGCTCGCCGGAGATAGGAAAGATATCCAGGAATGCCTGGATAGACGAAAGTCCGGGTAGCGCCGACAGTTTGCACAGGGACAGGTCCAGGCCCAGGGCGAAGCCCCAGGTACCCTGTTGGTCCAAGAGCTCGAAGGCCAGTGAGCCGGCGTTTGCGACCTGGGTCCCGAACGAGAGCTTGAATTGGTCTTCGGTCTTGGTGATCAACAGGGTCGAGTCGGTGAACGGCAAGTCGCCGAGCCCGCTGGGCAGTATGTCTTCGGCGTTGCATAACCAGCCGATCAGTCCGTTCAACGTGACTTGGGGGAGGGCACCACGCAACGCCAGCCCCTGAGTGGGGTCATAGGACATGGCCAGCGTCAGGCTTTCATCGAAGACCAGCCCGCCGGCAAACTGAGCCGAGGTCTTGCCGCTTGATCCGGTCCCCTTCGACAAGCCGAATTGAATGTCCTCGATGGTCAAACTGTGCGGCCCCAGTGGAATCACCCACCCAGGGGATTTGGCCATCTCGGTATAGAAGTTGTAGCCGGCCTGGGCATCGATGTTGACTGACAACTTGTCGATGGTCAGGTCCGTCGGAGGCTGGATCGCCGGCAGGTACTGCGTGACCAGCGCCTGCAGCGGCAGTGTCACCGAATCTTCCAGTTCGCCGGCAATAAAGAAGTCCGGATAACCGGCACTAACGTGAACCTGGGCGGCTTTGCCGATCAGGAACGATGCATCTATCGAAGCGCCAGGTGCTGGAGTGGCAAAGGGCGTGGTGACATAGAACTCGACGGATATGGATTCGAGCAAAAACTCATCGTCCAACAGTTTCCACTGGGCGTCCGGGATACCAACGGTCAAGTAGACGTAGTCGGTGCTAAGGCCGGTGGCCGACCCCGTCAGTGCGATCGCAGCATCCAGCAACTGCATTTTGCCGGCGTCATGCAGGGCGTCTTGCAGCGACTTGGGCAGGTAGTCGATCAACGTCGCGATGCCCGCCAAGTCCAGCAGGTCTGCCAGATTGTTCAAGCTGAAACCGCTGAATTCTCCGGTGATGACCAGCTTGCGAGTGCCCTTGGGAATCTTCGATGACAGCTCGATGGTCAGACCGGCACTGGGTATGGTCAACGCGCCACTGATCGCCATGAATGGCTCGTAGCTGGGGTTGGCCGTCCACCATTGCGCGCTCAATGGGCTGTAGATAGAGAAGATCGTCTGGGTAAGCGCAAGCTTGTCGGAAATGGATAGTTCCAGTCCAAGATCGGTGAACAGGCTGATGCCCGGTGGCGATTTGTGTTCTATCCATGGGAAATTGTTGACGCTGTCGCGCAGCGGAGGCACCTGCACGGTGGGTTCGATAATGTTGCCACCGATCGCGAAGCTATCGTGGACGTCCAGCAGACTCTCCAACGCCAGCAGTATGCCTTTGAGTTCAACGATGCCGGCAAAGCCTAACCCCGCGTCCAACGACACCGGCACTGTGCTGGTGCCCAAATCGATATCAACAGCAATGGCATCGGTCAGTGCATAGAACCACGCCGAGGTCAGTGCGAGGTCATCCAACGCCGAAGTCTGCGGATCGGTCACGCTGGAACTGAAGTCGAAGCTGACCGGCAAATCCGGGAAGCTGTCGGAGAATTTCCAGTTTTGTCCCGCGCCAATCAAGGTGAACATCAGCCGGACGCTGACGTCGCCGCTTTGCGGATCGAGCACAAAGGTGGCCGTTACCGGGGCGTTATCCACTCGGCGAAAAAGCGAGGCGGTGCCGACCCGCTGCACCGTATTGCCGCCGTCGTCGGGACCAGGGCTCGCATTGGAAATTGTCAGTGGTTGATTGTCGAAAATGCTCCCGTAAAAGCTGGCGAATTTCGCCGTGCTCACCGTGTCGGCCACGATGGTTGTCTTCCCGTCATGTCCTATCTTGAGGTTCTCGCGAAGCGTTTGGATATCCATGGCCATTTCTTCATCAGAGAGCGAAGTTCGCTGCGGTTATTCTTCGAGAGTCATTACGATAGGCATGTGGTCGCTGATGATCTTGGCATTCTTCATTGCCAGTTGCAGTTGCATGCGGGTGACAGTCATGAAGGTGAAGCTGTACATGATTTCCTGGAGGATGACGTTGGGAACACAGACCTTGAGCTCCCAATTGGAGGTGATGCCACGGATGAATATGTTGTCGTAGGCGCTTGCCAGGAAGGCGTCGTCAACATCGCCTTGCTGTATCATTTTTTCGCGATTGGCGATGTCATTGACGAACGACTTCAAGGAGGTAAGGGTGGTTTTTTCACCATCGAATACGCCGGAGAACTTCAGGTTGGTCAGAGGCGCATAGGTAGCCGCTTTGGCAGTGTCGTAGTTGAAGTCGCCAGAGATCAAAAAGGTCGCGTTGCCGTTGTTGATCTCGATCTCGGTGGTCAGATCTGCTAGCAGCTTGATGGTCGCATCTTTCTTGTGATACTTGGGTTGTGGGGCGTGCCAGAGCAGGCAGTTGAGCTCCTTGGGTTTGCCAGCGGTTCTGGCCTGCATGTTCCAGAACAGTGGATTTCGGTCAGCGAAGATCACCTTGGTGCTGGCGGCGACGGCCATATTGCTGACGCTGATGTTTGCGTCGTCCCAAAGCAACGCATACTTGTCGGCGCGCCGGGCGAAAGTATGGGCCACTTCAATATTTCGCTGCGACACGTCGTACTTCCACTTACTGCCTGAGCCTACAAGCTTCTTGCGATCGTTGATGGCCTGGGCCAGTACTTGCACGGCCTGTTCGCCTGTGCCCAGCGTTACTTCCATGACACCGATGACACTGGCCTGCATCTCGTCAATCAGCACGGCTATCCAGGCCGCAACGTTGACGTTGCGAAAGACGTCCTTGGCGCACTTCTTCGATGACAGGCTTTCGATATTCCATGACATGTAATCGGCGATTTCGGGCATGGGCGTCCACTCCATGTGATGGCGATTACGGTATCCCGGCGGTGCCTGCGCAGGCACCGCCGGAACATCGCTCAGTAGGCGGTGACGCTGGCGGTGCCTGTCAGCAGGATCTGATTGCCTACGCCCGTGATGTTCAGATTCTGCGGCGACACCTTAAGGGTAATGCCTTCGAAGTTGCCGCTTAGATCAGGGATTTGCAGCAGGCTCTGAGTCAACTGTCCCTGGATCGTTTCCTGAATCTGACCTTCGACTACATCATTGAGGATGGCCAGGGTGATGGCGGAAATTACACCGCCGCCCAACGTCGCCATCCACGCCCAGAAATTGGATGGGGTGATGCTGACCGAGGGGCGGGAAACATTGCCTCCGCTTATACGGATGTTGCGTTGTGCATCCACCACCACTTGCAGCGTCGCGGTGACCGGACTGATGGAGATATCCCAGTCTGCCGGGCCCAAGCTGTACTCACCGCTCAGATTGAGCGTCAGCGTCAGATTGCCGTTATTGACCGAAGCGCTGTAACTGTTCAGGTGTACGACAGCACCGCTGGCCGAGTAGGTCTTTTGTACTGTGCTCCACCACAGATTGGCGACAACCTGCTGGATCAGCGGTTCGGTGAGTACCAGGTTGAAGCCGCCGTCCGCCGGGGGCTGCTTCTGGCTGATCGCGACCGGCGAGCTCAGTCCGCCTGCCGCATAGGCATTCCCGCCTTCGATCAGCAGGGCGTATCCGGCAAAAGTGATACCGTTGATGGGCCCCAACGGTATGGAGATAGCGGATATCAGGCTGTCCACCTTGCTGGCGATATCACTCTTCTTGGCGTTCAGGACCCCGAGCACGAATGGATCGTTTGTGACAAAGCTGATATCGGTAACCGACAAACGCACCACACCGTTGCCATTTATCGTTGCCCGTGCGCTGGCATTGGCGCCAACCGTGCTACTGGTGGGATCCTGGCCGGTCACTGTCACCGTCAGGTCCACTGGCATGCTGACCAGGAAGGTCTGGCCGCTACCGCTGGCGGCTAAAGCGAATTTCGGTGGTGCTGACACGCTCCAGGTCAAGCTGGCGTTTATTTCGGGGATGCTTGTGGTGTCGCCCAGCTTTGGCCCTACAGTGGGAAAAATGGATTCGCTGGCATTGTTCAACAGCGATTGCGAAAGACCCGCGATGAAGTCGGTGGACATGGTCGAGACTCCTTGTCGATCAGATATTGGCCAAGGCCTTGCGGGCCTCTTGGGTGGCGATCTGCGACAGGCTGGCGAGCAGATCGGGATTGGAGATCTCGCTGTTGAGCGCGTCGATGATCTTCTTCTGGTTGGCGTCCTCATTGAGCAACTGGTTGATGGTGGCCTTGAAGACCGTGTCCAGGTCGACGACGATCGTCAGGTTGCCGTTACCGATGACCGGATTGATTGATAACGAGCTGAAGTTGACGACTGTTGTATCGAGCTGTCCATCCACCGCCTCGGTAGCACTGAAGACACCGGTCAAATCATCGACATGGTTGATGGTCAGGCTGATGGTGCCAGGCGGCATGTCGCTGTGGTCCAGCGTGACATGCAGCTCGCCATTGGCCAGAATCTGGTTGGGTACGGTGGCGGGCCGTTGATACCCGTCCTGCGTGTTGGGCTGTTTGGCATGGAAGGTCACCGTGCTGCCGTCGACGACGATCTCGGGGTTGGTTCCACTATCGAACTTCACCTGGCTGTTGCTCAACCCGCGAATATTCAGTTTCTTGATAACGATGTCGATTGGAACCCCTTCGAGCGAGAACGAGCCCAGATCCACTGCGGCGATGGTACGTGGGTCCAGGGCACTACCGTCCGCGTTGTAGAGAATCTTGGACAGGTAGAAGTCGGAAGAGGGCGTCAATAGCATGTTTTCCAGCAGTTGGACGAGTTGACTGTCAGACATGGTGTTCCCCTAGCTGTTGAGTTGGTTGAGGATGGCTTTACGCGCGATTTGGCTGAACTCTTCGGACAGTTGCGGCGCCTGAGCGCTGAGCGCGTTGTTCAACGCGTTGGCAATCTGCGACTGGACTTCGGGTTTCTGGAACAATCTGCCGATGATCTGTTCAAGTGCGGCGTCGTGAGGCGTCAGAGTCACCGACACACCTATCTGGGCGCTGTCCAGACGTGCGCTGATATCGCTGATCGTGAGCGTCAAGTCATTCACGTCGGCGCCTGATGGGGTGATCGTCAGGGCGCTCTGCAAGTTGACCAGGGTCGCGGTCAGGGTGCCCACCAGTGGGACGGGCTTGATGCCTTGCTGGATCAGCGAGAACCCGGCGTTCACTTTAAGCGGCGGCGCCGGCGGAACAGGCTGCCTTACCGGCGGACCTGGCCGATCGAGCTGACGCACCGGCCCTTGCGCCAGCCCGCCGAAATTGAGCGTGGCGGCGATCCGCGGTGTGCTGAGCGTGACCGCCGCCAGCGGGGCTTGAGCGTTTGAACCGCCCGTGAGCGTCAGGTTAGTCAACTGAATGTTGGTGTACTTCAGGCCCCCGAGCGTCTGATCGGGTACATTGACCTGAGGGTTGGAATAAGGCTCCAGCACCGGATCCGACGAGGACGCAAGCTGCCACGGGAGATACCAGTTACTGTCCGCTTCGTTCAACGCCACGCGCATGCGATCGAACAGGAACAGGTCCACGGGTGAGGCCGCGTCCTGGCCACTGTCGTCACCGGGCATGCCCTGGGCAGGGAGTGGTCCGAACACACTGGACATGAGGCTCTCGGTCTGTGTGCCGAGCATGTTGTTGACGCTTTGCAGGTTGGAGGGCGAATTCAACATGTTGCTTAACGTGCCGACCATTGCTGCCTGGCCTTCGGGATCGTTGAGCGCGTCCTTGATCGTTTCAATTAACTGATCTTTGCCCGTAAAGTCGCCATCCAGAGTGAGCTGTGTGAAGTTCAGTTTCACCGGACCGCCCTGCACGCCGGTAACTTGCAGTTCGCTCACCGCGATGGCCAGCGAACGCATTGCGGCGCTGCCTTCGATGGTCAAGCTGGCCTGCGCGTTCAACATGCTTTCGCTGAACACGACACTGAATGCACCGGTGCCGATGATGTCAGTGGTCGAGGTGTTGGGAGCGTCCCCGATCAGGAGGGACTGGTCGATGTGATAGTTGCCGGACATCGTAAGCTGCGGCAAGTCTTTCTGCCCTGAGGAGGCGTTATAGTAATTGAACAGCAATGGCAGGCTGATGGAGTAGCCTTGGCCCGTGAGTGTGGAGGCCGACGGATTGACGAAGATGTTTTGCAAGCCGTCCACCTGTATTGCTGACAGGCTCAGGTGCGGATACTGCTTGTTAGGATCGGGCACGCAATCTTGCTGGTTCACGATGGACCAATTCTCGGCAAACTGCTCGGCGATATAGCTGCCGTTGTCGCCGGTCAGATAGCCCAGATCCTGCTGGTCGGCATGCAGCGGCAGCACCAGATGGCCATCGCTCCCATTCATCTGCGCCAGTTGCCTGGGCAGCCACAACTTGGCATTGGCCGGGTCGTTGAGGCACGGTTGCAGGGTGTCGAGAAAAAAGCTCATCAAAGTGCTCATAGGTGCTCCGTTAGGTGCGGTTTCAGCCGTTCAATGGCCGATCAACGACGTGTAGCGTCAATTCCTCCAGAGCATCGCGATATCGGCCTGGAGGAAATGGCTCGAGATAGAACAACGCCTGCAAGGCTTCGCGCCGGGCGGCCGCGTAGGCCTTGTCGATACAGCCGCAATCACGCAAGTCGTCCAATGCATCGCCCAACAGATGACCACTCAATGGCGTGCCTTCGCGCAGTGATTTGCTGATCGCATGTGTCGGGCCCAGCGTCTCCATCGCATAGACCAGCGGCAGCGACAGTCGCCCCAGTGACAGGTCGATACCTGACTGCTTGCCCGCCGAACTTTCGTACTCCACCACATCGAGCACATCGTCCATGATCTGGAACGCGCGACCCAGGGCGCGGCCGAAGAAGCCGCCGCGGCGCGCGTCACGGCTGCGCCCGCCTGCCAGATCGATACCCCCCTGGCAGGCCAGGCGAAACAAGACCGCGGTCTTGCGGTCGATGGTTTGGTAATAGCGTGCCAGGCGTGCATCGTGATCATCGGGCAGGGTCCGATCCAATTCGTCCAACTCGCCCCGGCAGATATCGAACGCGGTATCCAGCACCAACCGCACCAAGGTCATGTCGCGCTCGGTATCCACCGCCGTGGCAAACCCGCGCAGTGCCTGTACGAATTGCAGATCGCCGATCAGTAGTGCGGTCTTGCTACCGCGAGCCGCCGACACCGATGGCAGCCCGCGTCGCAATTGCGCTTCGTCGACGATGTCGTCATGGATCAAGGTGGCCACATGCAGCATCTCCAGCGATGCCGCGCCTTTGTAGACCTTGTCGGGCAGAGCCCCGTCCTGCGCGATTAGCCGTGCCGACAGCAGCATGACCAACGGACGTATCTTTTTCCCGCCGGCAAACATTTGCCGTTCAACGTCGGTGAGATAGGGCGCCTGTGGTTGCAACGCCAGCTCAACTTCTTGCCGGAAGCGCACGAGGTCTTCGGCCAGTAGTTCTTCGCTGATGCGCGCGTACACTGATGCCGACGATGCTATCGGCCGCTGCGGGATGACAGCGGCAATGGAATTGCTTGCCGACATCATGCCTCCTGGCTGGCCAGCGTTCGCAGTACGCGAGTCAGTTGGCTGGCAATGCGGTCTTCGAGGATGCCTCGGATGAAGTTGGCGTTGCCCAGGCGCGAACGCGCGACCTCACCGGCCTGGCCCTGCCACTGCGCCCTGTCAAGGTCCAGTGTCGGTACGCTCAAACTGCTGCGTTGTAACTTGAGCGTCAGCGCGCCATCAGGCTGCTCGCTGAGGGTGAAGACGAAGCGGCTTTCGGCGAGCGAACTGGAGAATGGTCCGCTATGCAGAGGCAAGCGGCGCTTGGGATCATGCAGACGCAATGATTCGGCATAGATGGCTTGCACACGCACTATTGTGTCGGCGTCCATGATAAAACCGTGCTGGACACATAGATCCAGATCGGTATCGTCATGGCTATTGTCGGCAATCCGCGACAGCGCCTCCCTCAGGCTCTGGGTCTGCGACAGGAGATTTGCCTGACTCACGGGTGGGGCTGTATTGACGGTGTCGTAAACAGAAGCTGCGGTCATCGGCACCACCGTCTGCTGCGTGTTTTGAGTGTTGGTCGAAACTTGTGCCTGAAAGCTCAACGCGGCCAGCGCGGCATCGGGGTAGGGCGTTTGACAAGCGTAATAGACATGAAGCTTCTGCGTGAAAGCATTTCTGTTGTAGGACCACTGCTGAGTACCGAATAGCTTGTCCTGCGGATTTACCGGCATACCCGGTGTATCCAGCGCTAGCGACGTGTAGTCGGACATCTCTGCGGTGGCACCACCCCTTATCCAGGCCGTGCGCAATTGCGAATTGGTATTGAAAATCTCGGTATAGACGTCGTTGTGCTGGTTGAATGTATCCAGCAGCGAGCGACCGTTTGCAGTCTGATTCAATTGGGTGCGCTGATCGTTGGCTTGCTGCAGCTGGTCATACTGTTTCTCGGTGATAGTCGGTGGATCGGTATCATCAGCAGTACCCGCACCAATGGCAAAACTGGTCAGCGGCGCCATCAACCCGCCGGTATCCAATTGCACCCTCGCACTTTCCAGGCCGAACAGGTCATAGGTTCCGCTTAGTTGCATCGGCGCCAGGGTCACCACGATACGACTGGCGTCACGGTCGGGAACGATGGATACCAACTTCACTGGCGACACGGATATGTCGCTGAATGCCAGTAATAATTCGCCGCCGTTGGCATTGCCGGGAATGTCCACGTGGGTGGCCAGCGGATAGGGGCCGCAAGCCGATACCGAAAATTGCCGGGGCAGGGTAGCGGTCAAGGAGGCCGGGCCGGAGGCCGCCGTCAATTTCGGCAGGAAGTCGTCGATAGTAGGCATGCGATGAGTGCTCTCGTAGGCAGATCAGATGCTGGAAGAGGGGGTTGGAGTGGTGATCGCCAGCTTTGCGACGATTTTCAGCATCGGGGTGTTGCCAATGCTGACGCTACCAAAGGTCAGGGCGCTGGGGGCGATGCGGATACCATTGGTATCGTAGTTGGGCACAGAGCCGATGGGCTCGACTTTCCCTTGCAACGCGTCCTTGGGTTTGTCCTTGACCTCTGACGCAATGAGAGTCGCAATGGGATATGCGACTGCGGACAGGATCTTCTGGACCAGGTTTCCAGTCGGCGTCAATTTAAAGGTCAGTGAAGGCACCGACGTTATAGTCGCGCTGATGGCGACGCCATCGACTGCCACGGTCAGGTCGATTTCGGCAGGCGATGGGCTGATAGAGACATCGTAATCAAACATGCTCGACATGCGCGTTGCTCCGGCAAGGATTTTGAGGGTTACAGCAGGGCCGCACCGATGGCACAACCTGCCGCTGCCAGGGCCATGCCTGCCGCGGTGAGGGTGGCCTTCGCATTGAGCGAAGCGCTCAGTTGCGCATTGATGGTCAATGGGGCCACCTGCTTGACTGTGGCCGATAGCGAGGAAATCGAACCGCTGTAGCTCCAATCGGCCAATTTTTTGAAGTCGCCGCTATCGGAGAATGGATGCCCCTGGTAAGGCTGCAAGAAGGTAGCCATTGCCGTGTTGAGTAACGTATTGCTGGCGATCACGAACACGTCATCGGTGGGCCAGGTAACTCCTTCAATATCAAGCGCACTGGTGTTGCTGGTAAGCGTCGTCGCGCCGAGCAAATAACTTGTAGTCAACTGCAGCTGTATAGGATTGAGCGTCACACCTTTCCAATCGAGACTGGGCAGGTGCACGATTGCCAACGCCTGATTCGCAGAGGCGAAAATTTGTGGCAACAGCATCAGGTTGAATATGGCTTTGTCCCACGTGGAGAAACGACTCTCGTCCAATGACACCGCTACCAGGTCGAGTGCCAGTGTTCCCGGAGTAAAGGTGAGCGTTGCATAGACCACCACGCTCGGGGCAGTACCGCCTACGGAGGGCGCACTACCCAGCGTGTAGCTGGCCGTCAGCGTCGGCAAGGTGAGCTGGACCATCGGCAAACTGGGCAAAGGGATGCTCTGGGCGCCATTGGCTTTGCCGTTCGGCGCAAGCGCGGCATTCCAGATATCCAGGGTGGGAGGACCAAAAATAAGGCTAGGCGCAGCACCGACATCCCAAGTCAGCGTCACAGCTCCGAGGTTCGGCAGGGTCTTGGGCAGGCTACCCTTGAATGGGTCGTTGGTGCTAGGGGCGTTCTTGTAATACTCGCCCAACAAGGTGTTGAGCTCCGTCACGCTAATGCCTGCGGCCGCGTCGAAATTGGTCATCCCTGTACCTTCCTAATGTATGTGAGCATCCGTCTCACACTCGAATGTAGCAGGTTTTTAAAAAGCCACCTTTTTCAAACGGGAAAATTCAACTTGTTCTTCTGTAGGCGACGATAGCGGTGCTCATTGGGGCGCACACGAACACAAGATAGCTGTTAAAACGACGCCCGACAGCTGCCGCAACCTCAGTGAACGCAGAGTCAATTCAGAGAAGCACGTAGACGGCTGAGCACCTCGTTTAACATAATATACATTATGCGAACCTAGACAATCTCCTTGTGGGGCTCTTGCTTGATGCTTTTCACCAGATGATCAGGCTGGCCAGGCCGAATTTCTCGCATGCGAGAAAAACACCCTCACGAATACGATGATGGCCGCTGCGCTTCTTCATCTGCATTGATACGGATTTTGGCGCGTGAAACAACGACCATCGCTTCGGCAATGTAAGCCGCGTCACCTGTGTCGTAAGCGTCAGCCAAAAAGACTGTCATGCCTTCTGAATCAACCAGCGAGTCAGCTGGGTCATAATCATAAATCGGCTCTGTCATAACATGCTCCAGGGAAAATCCATTCGTGAAAAAAACGCCTGCGAGAAACTCCACCTCTGACCGATAGCGCCTCAAATTTGAACGGAGTGCTTGCCGGGCATCCGCAGATTTTTCACAGACTGACTGTCAAACTGCTTGGCGGCTATTTGTGCAGACCAACGTCTCAAATCATCCGAGAACCAGGCAAAAATGAATGCTTCACCATCTCATACCAGCATCACAGGTCTACGCCGTGCCGTAGCCATAGTCGGGTTAGCAAATCTGGCCTATTTTTTTGTGGAGTTTGGCGTTGCCCAACGTATAGGCTCAGTTTCATTGTTTGCTGATAGCGTCGACTTTTTGGAAGATGCCGCAATAAACTTTTTAATCTTCGGCGCGCTTGGCTGGTCACTACGTAATAGAGCCCGAATAGGCATGGTCTTAGCTGGCGTTCTCCTGATTCCTGCTCTTGCTCTGTTCTGGACTGCGTGGCAGAAATTTAATGCTCCAACACCTCCCGACCCGTGGGTTCTGTCTATTACAGGCCTTGGCGCGTTGACCATAAACGTGAGCTGCGCTTTTTTACTGGTCAAATTTCGTCACCACAGTGGCAGCCTAAGCAGAGCCGCTTTTCTGTCCGCTCGAAAAGCTGCACGGAATGAACACGCTTCAGCTGAGGCTTGA
The DNA here is from genome assembly GCF_004519405.1 of Pseudomonas sp. BCA17. Lineage (GTDB taxonomy): Bacteria > Pseudomonadota > Gammaproteobacteria > Pseudomonadales > Pseudomonadaceae > Aquipseudomonas. The sequence goes on from NZ_SGWI01000001.1 coordinate 264,422, forward strand.
ACATCGCTACTTCTCAAAAGAAATAAACTGTAGTAATAACTCAACTAAACAACCATTTAGTTGAGTTAATCAATAATACAACCCCACACCAATTACTTACTCTCGTCGGCCTTACCCTCCTGCATCTGCACAGAAGACTTGGTTCCACTTGAATTGTTCTTCGTAGCATTATCGGCATTATCAAAACATCCATGCAGCATGAATACACTGCACAAGCCCAAGCACATATAAAGCCTTTTCATAATCGTTCTCCTGATTGTCAGTAAGCTATATAAATTGCCACCGCAACGGTGATGAAGCATTCACACCTCACACCGTGCGGCCCGCAGCCCCCGCCCTCCTCCTTGTAAAAAACAACACCTTGAGGTAGCAGGCCCGCAGTAGTTAACCGTTCGTTTCAAGCTGCAGGCTTGAGTACAACCTTCGTCCAGCCTTCATCACGCGCGTCGAAATGCTTGTAGGCGTCTGGCCCTTCAGCGAGTTTGAGGCGGTGAGAGATAATCTGGGAGGGCTTGGCGCGTCCGTGATGGATGAGTTCGGCCAAGCGACGATTGTAGGCTTTGACATTGGCCTGCCCGGTTCGGATCTGCTGCCCCTTGAACCAGAATGCGCCGAAATCGAAGGCCATCTTGCCCTCCTTCGCCAGCTCGTTTTTTGCACCTGGGTCCTGCGGCACGAACACGCCGACGACGCCGATTCCGCCAGTCGCCTTGGTGGAGGCCACGAGATTATTCATGGTGAGGTGATTGGCTTCATGACCATGGCGGTCGCAGCATTGGTAACCGACGCACTCACAACCACGATCCGTACCTTTACCATGGGTCAGATTCAGTATCTGATCCACCGCTTCCTTTTCGAGCGCATTGATGGGCGTTGCGCCCATCTGGGCAGCCAGCTTCAAGCGATCAGGGTGACTGTCGACCACGAACACCTGGGACGCGCCCTTGATCATGGCTGAGTGGGCGGCCATCAAGCCCACCGGCCCGGCACCGTAGATGGCAATGCTCTCGCCAGGCAGCAGGCCGGCCAACTCGGTGGCATGCCAACCGGTCGGAAAGATATCGGAGAGCATGACGTAATCTTCTTCGCGCTCTTGCGCATCCTCGGGCAGCACCAGGCAGTTGAAGTCGCCATACGGCACCCGAAGCAGTTCGGCCTGGCCGCCCTGATAGGGGCCCATGTCGGCGAACCCGTAAGCGGCCCCTGCACTTCCAGGGTTAGCCGTCAGGCAGAACCCGGTCAGGCCCTTCTCACAGTTTTCACAAAAACCGCAGCCGATGTTGAACGGCAGACACACCCGGTCGCCGACCTTGACTCGATCTACGCCGGCGCCAATTTCAATCACCTCTCCCAGGTTCTCGTGCCCAAATACTCTTCCCGTTTCAAAGGAAGTTCGGCCCTCGTACATGTGAAGATCAGAGCCGCAGATATTGGTGGCGGTAACTCGCACCAGAACGTCGGTGGGCTTCTCGATTTTGGCGTCCGGAACATTTTGCACGCTGACGTCACGCGGACCATTGTAGACGATGGCTTTCATTATGTTCTCCCAGAGGCAAGACGAAAGAAGTTTCGCCAGCACATGTTTAATCTGTCTGAAGAGCAAATCGTATGTTCAAGAAAATCGCGTCATGACTGACGAGCGGTACCTTTTACAATGACTTCATAATTGCAAAAAAACTGAATTATCCGTCCCTGGATATCTCTGTTCAGTATCTGGGCAGCCTTCCCTGCTTTCATCTGTACAGTTGATAAACGAGGAACCTCTATGCCGAACGTTATTAACGCAACTCCACAATCGATCAAAATTGAATACCTGCTGGACACGCTGTTCGGGGTCAATGCACTCACCAGCGAATGCATGGCGCAGATGGTCAGCAAAGCCCCCAGCGTCCAACTACGTCTCACGCCGCCATGGCCGGCGCAACTGAAACATGCCCACAGAATTGCTTTCGAATGGGATGGCAGCGCCTACCGTGGCGTTGTGCAACACGCTGAGCTGATGCCCGGCGGCGACCTGCTGTTGGACATCGACACCGCAGGCCAGTGACCCCTTTCACGCGGTTGCCAGAAACTCCACCAGTGTCGCCGCGCATGCCTCAATCGCGCCCTCCACGATCAGTTCATAACCGTGGGTATTTTCCGTCGGGATGGCCACACAGCCGGCTTGGGCGGAAGTCCCGTTACTCATCACGGCACTCGCGTCCGAAGCAAAATCCACCAACAATGCATATTGCGGGCTGTAGCCGCACCGCTCGGCGGCAGCTGCCAGGTCCGTCACGACGGATCGGGTGTAATAGCCTTTTTGGTCCCCCGTGTTAATGATCGGATCAACGCCCAGGCGTGTGCCGTATTCCTCCATGACGGGCCCCACTTCTACAGCGATGGTGGTATCGCCAGGCAGCGTCGCTGCGGCGTACATGGCGCCCGCATTGCATTCCTCTTCAAGCGTGGTGAATACCAGGTAGATATCGCGGGCAAGCGCATGCCGGCGCGGTTGAAGGCGTTGTGCGGCATGCAAGACGGCGGCGATAGGCGCGCGGTCATCCAGGAAGTGCGCGGCAATCGCATCCCCGACCCGGAAGGGCTCGCGCCAATGACGGCTCAACACCACACGGCTTCCAGGTCGAACGCCCTGCTTGCGCAATGCCTCGACCGTACAACGGGTGATCACATGCACGTCGTTCCAGTGCACGTTGCCCGCCAGCACATCAGCCCCTTGCGCCGTATTTTTGGTGACGTGCATTGAGCCGAATGACAACACGCCCGGGATGATGTGCGCATCGCCCAGGATATCCACGGGGCACATACCAAAGTTGACGGGGTTCGCCCCACCGAGCGCCGTCACCCGCAGCGTGCCATCGGCTTCGACACGCTTGACCACCATGGCGATCTCATCCATATGCGCCATGACTTTAACTGCACGGCCACGGTTGCCATCGCTCTGTTTGCCCTTGATCAAACCGACGACATTCCCCGCTGGATCAACCCAGACCTCGTCACACAGAGGTTGCAGGCTCTCCAGGCAAATGGCACGGACTTCGTCTTCCTGGCCACCCGGCCCGCGTGCACGCAGTAGCCGGGTGAGTAATGCCGAAGATGGATTTTCGGTGTTTTGCATGGGATGACTCCCCTCCTTCGCGGATAAGTGAGTGCGCTGTCAACGCCACGCTAAAGACGACCGTTCAAACCCATCAGTGTTCAAGCGGATGTCGGGGCGCCCCGCAAACCGATAACGCCTGCAACCAAACGCCGATCGACCGCACCACTCGCTCATTTGGATTGAACGATCACGGGCCCGCCCTTCTCTATCGCAACATACGAACTCGGGAGCAACGGCCCGCTTACATGAGGTAACCCAGCATGTCTTACGACTTCCAAGGTACTGCCAGCGTGATTACGGCTTCGCGCCATTTGGGTACGCCCTCTGATGAGCGCCTGAATGAGTCAGTCGAGATCCGGATGACCAGCAGTGGCAAGCCGACCATTGCACGTTTGAACTTCGACACCCCATTGGATTGGCCGGGCCATCCCAACTTTGTCACCGTCAACCTGCCCGACGGCTCGTCTGTCAGCGGTGTCATCGTCGAGATCGAACGACCTGTGGATGCGCCCGGTTGGGTAGCGTTCACCGTGGATGATTGAGGTGGCGTGAGCGCCCGCGCTCACCTATCGAATTGTCGAACAATTACTTTGAATTTTTTTTGACGTCAATTATCTGTAGATCATGAGCATAGGGAGTCCTCATGAAACACAATGATCTATTCACTATCGAGTATCAGCTTCACGGCGAGCCGAAATCATTCATCGTGCGAGCGTCGCAGATGAACAATGCCGAGGCTTGGCATTGGGCAAGTTGCGATGCAGGGGTAGCCATCATCCCCAAATTTGGTCGAAACGCCCTCAAGCGTGTCTCCAAACCCATGGCGGAAAAATACGGCATAACCCAGGTACGCTGGAGCAGTGCGGCGCAGATTCAGTGGGCGGAGGGCTTGACATGATCCACAGCCAGACACTTGGTTACACAACAACACAAGAGCGAGATGACCAAGTCGCGCGCAACAACCAGATGTTTTTCGAAGCCGATCGACTGGATGCGCTAGCGTACAAAATCATTGAGTCCTACAGCGATGATGCGCAGACATGGGCGCGCTTCACCGAAGCCAAGAAGCTCGCGGATGCGCAACGCACTGCGGCGTATCGAGAGTGGATGCGCATCCATCGTACGATGCGAAAGTAACCGTCGTCCTGCCGGTAACGGGGCTGGCGGTCAGCTGACTGTCACGCCCCTGACTCAGGGTCGTTTGAAGGCCCGCCGGGGAGCGACGCCTCCTTGATCGACATCCGTCTCCCAAACACGCTCGACTGTCGGGTCCGCTGATGTGTCGCTGCGCTCAGTCGTCCCAGTTGATGTCGAGCCACGCAGACAGACGGCATCGCCCATCCAGCAATCTACTCGAACCTTTGCATCGCCCCGCCCGTCCCAACTGTATCCAGCCAATGCCCGGGAGCGCCCGATGCTTATCTACCCCAAGAGCCATTTCCAGCCCTACACCAATGCCGCCGGCGGTTGGGGATCGGCCAAGTCGGTGATGCAGATCCTATGGCGGGAACAGGCACTGGCCAAGGCTCCTGCTGCGCTGTTCAAACAAAACAAGCCGGACGGGTTTGCCTGTGTAAGTTGCGCCTGGGCCAAGCCCGGAAAACCCCACGCGCTGGAGTTTTGCGAGAACGGCGCCAAGGCCACCGCCTGGGAACTGACCTCGCTGAAAACAGACCCGTCGTTCTTCGCCGAGCACAGCCTCGGCGCGTTGCGTACCTGGTCCGATTACGCGCTGGAACAACATGGCCGCCTGACCCACCCGCTGCGCTACGACCCCGCCACCGACCATTATCGGGAAACCTCGTGGGAGGACGCCTACCGGGAAATCGGCGCGCAGCTCAAGGCCATGGACCCCGACAGCGTAGTGTTCTATGCCTCCGGGCGGGCCTCGCTGGAGACCTCCTTCATGTACCAGTTGTTCGCGCGCGCCTACGGCACCAACAACCTGCCCGACAGTTCCAACATGTGCCACGAGAGCACCTCGGTGGGGTTGCAGGAAAGCATTGGCGTGCCGGTGGGCACTGTGACTCTGGAAGACTTCGAGCACACCGACTGCCTGTTTTTCTTTGGCCAGAACGTCGGCAGCAACAGCCCTCGCATGCTGCATCAGCTGCAGGACGCGCGCCGGCGCGATGTGCCCATTATTACCTTCAACCCCCTGCGCGAGCGCGGCCTGGAGCGTTTCGTCAATCCGCAGTCACCCAGTGAAATGCTCACGCCCGGCTCAACGTTGATCAGCACCCAGTACCATCAGGTGTCCATTGGCGGTGACTCGGCGGCCATCGTCGGTATTGCCAAGGCACTGCTGGAAATGGATGACCGCGCCACCGAACACGGCACCCCCGCGGTCCTCGACTACGACTTCATCGCCAACCACACCGAAGGCTTCGAAGCCTTCACCACGTATGTGCGCAGCTGTGACTGGACGCAACTGGAACACCAGAGCGGGCTGACGCGCGGCGCACTGGAAGCGGCCGCGACCGTGTATGCCCACAGCCGACGCGTGATGTTCGTGTACGGGATGGGGCTCACCCAGCATCGACACGGCGTGGCCAACGTGCAGATGCTGGTGAACCTGATGTTGCTGCGCGGCAATATCGGCAAGCCGGGCGCCGGGATCTGCCCGGTGCGCGGCCACTCCAATGTGCAGGGGCAACGCACCGTGGGTATCACCGAAGACCCGAAAAAAGTCCCGGTGGACCTGATCGAACAACACTTCGGGTTCAAGGTGCCCGAGCAAATGGGCTTGTGCACGGTGGATGCATGCGAGGGCATTCTCAGCGGTCAGGTACGCGGTTTTATCGGCCTGGGTGGCAACTTCCTGCGCGCGATTCCCGACACCTCGCGCATGGAGCCCGCGTGGCAAGGGTTGCACTTGAACGTACAGATCGCTACCAAGCTAAACCGCACGCATCTGCTGCCTGCGCGTCACTTGTGGCTGCTGCCGAGCCTGGGACGTATCGAAATCGACCGGCAGGACGGAGTGGCGCAAGCCTATACCACCGAAGACAGCACCGGTTGCATCCACAGTTGGCGTGGCAGCAGTGAACCCGTCGGCCCACAGGTGCGCGCCGAAGCCAGCATCGTTGCCGGGCTGGCAATGGCCACCCTCTCCCCTGCCTGCACGATCGACTGGCATGCCTGGAGCACCGACTATGCCAAGGTTCGGGCAGCCATTGGGCAGATCTATCCGCAGATATTCCACGATATGGAGACCCGCATGGCCGAGCCCGGCGGCTTCCATCGCCCGATTGCCGCTGCGCAGCGCAAGTGGCTGACGCCGAGCGGCAAGGCCCTTTTCGTCAAGCCCACAACCCTGGCCGAAGATGACGACGTGAACCTTGCGCAACCGGCACGGGATGTCCTGCAACTGATGACGCTGCGCAGCAACGATCAGTTCAACACCACTGTCTATGGTTATGACGACCGTTTTCGCGGGGTCAGCGGCACCCGCGAGGTAATCTTCATGCACTGCAACGACATCGTGCGCCTGGGTTTTGCGGTCGGTGAGCACGTGATGCTGACCACGGCCATCGAGCCGGAGGTCAAGCGCCAGGTCGGCCCCTTCGAAATCATCGCCTACGACATTCCCGAAGGCTGCGCCGCCGCGTACTACCCTGAATGTAATCCGCTGGTGCCGCTCTGGCACCATGCCGAACGCAGCAAGGTGCCTGCCGCCAAATCGGTACCGGTGCGGCTCAGCGCGTCGCCGACTCACCCAGGATAAACGCCACCATCACCATGCGGCGCTGTGGCGATGAAATACAGGCTCACGAATAACTAAGCCGACGGCGCCCACCAGGTTTCGGAGCGCCGCAGCCGTGTCTTATTTTTTTGCGCTCCCCGCCAGTACGCCGGCCAACACTTGCTTCGCGGCCTGGACGATGACCCCGGCCTCATCCGGGTCGCCCTTGAGTAAGGTGGTGGCGAATTTCTTCGCTTGCTCCAACTTGATATGCGGTGGCAGTGGCGGCACGTTCGGATCGGTCTTGAACTCGATCAGCACCGGCACCTCGGATGCCAGCGCCTGCTCCCAGGCAGCCGCCACGTCGTCCTCGTGGTCGACGAAAATCCCCTTCAAGCCCAGTGAAATCGCAAACAGGTGATACGGCACATCGGGAATATTCTGCGAAGCCTCGAACTTGGGATCGCCTTCCATGACGCGCTGCTCCCAGGTGACCTGGTTCAAGTCTTCATTGTTGAACACCGCGCAGATCCATTTCGGGCTTTGCCACTGACGCCAGTATTTGGCGACGGTGATCAGCTCGGCCATGTTGTTCATCTGCATCGCGCCATCGCCCACCAATGCGATCACGGTGTTCTGCGGATGCGCGAACTTGGCGGCAATAGCATAGGGCACGGCCGCGCCCATGGAGGCCAGGCCGCCGGACAACGAGCACTGCATACCACGCCGGATCTTCAAATCACGCGCGAACCAGTTGGCACAGGAACCGGAATCGCTGGTGATGATGGCGCCATCGGGCAAGCGTGGCGACAGTTCATACACCACCCGTTGCGGGTTGATCGGCTTGGCCTTGACCAGGGCGCGTTTTTCCAGGGTTTTCTCCCAGCTCGCGCGCCAACCCTCGACCTTCCCGCGCCATTTGCGCCGGGTCTTGTAGGTAAGCAGCGGTAACAGCGCCGACAGCGTCTCTGCGGCGTCACCGACCAGGTTCACCTCCATGGGATAGCGCAGGCTCAACATGTCGGGTTGCAGGTCGATCTGCACACCACGGGCCTGGCCTTCCTTGGGCAGGAACTCGGCATAGGGAAAGCCCGAGCCGATCATCAGCAAGGTGTCGCACTCGGTCATCAACTTATAGCTGGGCTCGGTGCCCAACAGGCCGATACTCCCCGTGACCCAGGGCAGATCGTCGGGCAATACCGCTTTGCCGAGCAACGCCTTGGCAACACCGGCGCCCAGCGCTTCGGCAATGGCGATAACCTCGTCGGTGGCCGCCAACGCCCCCGCGCCGACGAGAATCGCAACCTTCTCGCCGGCATTCAGCACATCGGCTGCGCGCTGCAGGTCAGCCGCATAGGGAACCACCCGAGGCTTGGTATAACCGACCCCTGAATGCAGCGTGCCATGCGCCCTGGCGGGCGGCTCGTAGGCCGCCTCCTGCAAATCGTTGGGCAGGATAATCGCCGTCACTCGGCGCTCACCCACCGCCGTACGAACAGCTCGGTCCACCAAGTGACGCACCTGGGAGGGCACCGAAGCCTGCTGCACGAATGCTCCCGCCACATCCTTGAACATCGAGACCAGATCCAGCTCCTGCTGGTAATGGCCGCCGAGTGCCGCCCGGGCCTGCTGCCCGACAATCGCCAGCACCGGCATGTGGTCCAAGCGTGCGTCATACAGCCCGGTGATCAGGTGTGAAGCACCTGGCCCGGAGGTCGCGATGCACACGCCCAGCTCGCCGGTGAATTTGGCGTGGGCCGACGCCATGAACGCGGCCATTTCTTCATGACGTGCCTGGATGAATTCGATCTTGCCCTGCGCCCGGCTCAACGCGCCGAATACGCCATTGATACCGTCGCCCGGGTAACCAAAAATTCGGGTTACGCCCCATTGGCTGAGCCGTTCAACCAGGAAGTCACCTACTGTCGTCGTCATCGGTTGCCTCGCTTGACTCAAAGAATCGGTTTGCCACCCGTCACGCCGTAGCGTTCGCCGGAGATATAGCTGCCCTCATCCGACGCCAGCAGCACGTAGATGGGCGCCACTTCGACCGGCTGGCCAGGGCGTCCCAGCGGCGTGCTGCCACCGAAATTTTTTACAGAGTCCTCCGTCATCGTCGATACGATCAACGGCGTCCAGATAGGCCCGGGGGCTACGCTGTTAACGCGGATACCGCGCTCGCCGAGCATCTGCGCCAGGCCCGCGGTGAAGTTGGCAATCGCGCCTTTGGTCGCCGCATAGGGCAACAAACTGGGGTTGGGCGCGTCGGAATTGACCGAGCTGGTATTGATGATCGAACTGCCCTCGGCCATGTGCGGCAGCGCGGCCTTGCAGATGCGGAACATCGCGGTGACGTTGACGTTGAACGTCTTCACCCAGTCCTCATCAGGGATGTCTTCCAGGGTTTTATAGGTCATCTGGAATGCTGCGTTGTTGACCAGTACATCGATGCGCCCGAACTTCTCCACCGTGTCGTTGACGATCGCGGTGCATTGATCCGCGTTGCCCAGGTCACCGGGCAACAGCAGGCATTGACGCCCCGCTGCCTCGACCCAGCGTGCGGTCTCCTTGGCGTCTTCATGTTCATCCAGATACGAAACCGCGACATCCGCGCCTTCGCGTGCAAAGGCTATGGCCACTGCGCGACCGATGCCGCTGTCGGCCCCCGTGATCAACGCAATTTTATTGGCCATGCGGCCCGAGCCTTTGTAGGTCTGTTCACCACAATCGGGCATCGGGTCCATCTTGCCCTGGTCGCCGGGCACGGGCTGCTGTTGAGGTTTGAAGGGTGGTTTTGGATAGCTGTTCATCGTATTTCCTCCGGATGTGATTATCTTTGCGAGGGTCCGCGGGACGGGGAAGTTCAGACGGATTTGCATAAATCGGATAACAGCGCGGATGCGGCGTGGGCAAAAACAGTCGTGGCGAAAGACCTTGATTGCCGATCAGGCCGTATACGCATCAGGCGTCACGGCTTTCTTCCAGCAACAGGTCAGCCACCGCTTGCCGACCTACCAGGGCAGACGACGCTTGTGCACCGAAGACCCGTAGCTGACGCTCAGCGCTGCTGCCGTCGCGCAGCATTTGCCGTGCCTGGGCGAACACGCCCTCCTCGCCCAGTGCACGGGCGGTTTCGCCCAATTGCTGCTGCGCCAGCACCAGCCATTGTTCAAGCGATACGGGCTCTGTGTCCGGTGCCAGTACAAAGCGCCCGGCGCGGCCCCAGCGCCTCGCTTGAATGCGGTTTTCCTTGAGCAGCCAATGACGTTCAACACAGTATTGGCTGCCGGGTGCCGGCATCTGGCAGGCGTGTTTGACCATCACGCGGAACAGCCCGGCCAGGGCCAGCGCATCGCTCAATCGCGGGCATGCATCGGTCATGCGCAACTCCAGTGTCGGGTAGCTCAACGAGGGTCGGCAACCCCACCAGATATTCGCGTCACTGGCCAATGCCCCGCTACGTCTCAACAGACTCAGGTATCGCTCGAAGCCCAATTCATCCGATAGATATTCAGGAATACCCATGCGTGGCCACTCGTCACACAGCACCTGCCGATAACTGCAATAGCCACTGGGTTGACCCTGCCACAACGGCGATGAAACGCTGAGGGCCAGCAGCATGGGCAACCAGGGCAACACCTCGTTCAGCACGGCGATCCGATCGACCCCCACCGGGATTTCTGCGTGAACATGCAGCCCACTGAGCACGCTGCGCTGCGCAACGATCTGGAACTCATCGAACAAGCGCTGGAAATGCGCCTGGGGTGTCGCGCGTTGCGCTTGCCAGTCGGCCAACGGGTGCGCGCCGCTGCATATAAAACCCAGCCCGTGCCCGGCCAACGCCAGGCTCAATTCGCGGCGGACCCGGCCAAGGTAAGTGGCGGCTTCTGCGGAGCTGTCAAACACCGGCGACGCCACTTCGATCTGGCCCTGGAACATCTCATAGGAGAAGCCCTTGCCAATGGCCTCGCGGCATGCCGCTAGCACATGCGCCGACGGCTCGGCGAGCATGCGCCGCGTGCGCAGATCGGTGATGAAATATTCTTCTTCGATGCCGAAGCGCTGTGCGCGGTCCATAAGCGATCAACTCAGGCGGGTAACAGTAAGCGCCACCGCGGCGATGCGTTCGACGTGCTCATAGCCCGGTTGTTCCAGTTCTTCGCCGAACACATCGGGGTCCAGCTCCTGGTAGGTCCAGCCAAAAGCGTCGCTGGTCAGCAAAGCGCGGGCCGCCTCAAGAAACACATCGCGCCCCTCAACCATGGCTACCCCGGTGTAAAGCAGTAAGGTGCCGTCGCGCTCCAGGCGCGGCAGCGCTTCACGCAGGATACGCAGCGACAGCGCTTCGCCCAGCTCACCGCCGCCGTGGCGATAAGAACGCTGCTGGCTGTCTTTCATATAGGGCGGATTGGCGAGGATCAGGTCAAAGCAACCGTCGACGCTGTCGAGCACATCGCTGTGGTAAACGCTGACGTTCGGTGCCCCGGCCAGTTCCGCATTGACCGCACTCAGGCGCAGCGCCTTGGGGTTAATGTCCACCGCGAGCACCTCGGCGTCGGGACGCGCACGCGCCACCAGCAAGGCAGCGGCGCCCGATCCGCAGCCGATGTCCACGGCGCGGCGTATCGGCGCGAAGCGTTGGCGCAGGCAGCCTTCTATCACACTGGCAAAACGGTAGGTGTCGGGGCCGAAAAACACCGAATCAGCCTCCTCGGTAGGAAACGCCGAATGCGCCAGCAGCAAGGGCCCCAGGGTCGACCAGCGCACCGTGCTGTGCCAGCGGTCGTGGGCCTTGACGATGATTCCGGCCTGCTGCAGTTCCTCCCGTTCGGCAGCTTCGAACACCTGCGTATCGAAGGGCCGCGACCAACCGAAAATCCCCCGCATGTCACTGGCCGCTGCGTTATCCCAACGGGCAATGACCCGCTGGTGGGTCAGCGGCGTGGGCGTGATGAAGCGATAGCCCTGCGCCTGCAGGCGACGGCCCAGGTGCAGCAGCGCGCGGTCGGCTTGCGATTGGGCCGATATCACGGGGGGCGTTGAACACAGCAGCGATTCGAGCATGGTCGGGGTTCCTTGTCGGTCAGCGCAGACCTGCGCGCAATTCGATAAAACGACGGGTCGCAAACAAGCCGGCGGGACGATGATGGCGGTGAGGGCCAAGCCACGGCAGTAACAGGGCCAACTGCTGCTCACCATCGTGTTGTGCCAGTGCGTTGCGCAACGCGCAGGTTTCAGGGTCATCCGGCGTGTGCTCGTTCGCGCCTGACGACACCGGCCGCACTGGGCGTGGCCGTGCACTACTTTTTGCATCGCGCCAATCGCCTGCTATCCAGTCCCGCAGCAGTTGTTTTTCATAGCCGCTGAACACGCCAAACATCGCGGCGCCCGGGCCTTCGATCAGTTGCCAGAAACGACTGTCCTCGGGCGCCTGGTGTCGCTTGATCCAGCCCTTGTCCTCAAGGGCCTGCAAAAAACTGCGGATCTGCCCCGGCTGCGCCAACCATTGGTTGACACTCTTGCCGTCGAAGCGGCAGTAGTCCGAATGCATGTGCTGGGCGAACGGCCGCTTGCGTTCAAGCATGGCCACCACTTCTTCTTCCAGGTCGAACGCCTGGATCGCCGCCGTGGTGCCCTGTCCAAGGTCGTTCAACTGATAACCGCGGCGTACCCGTTGCCAATACTCGGTAGCGTCCATTCCGTTCGGCATCAAGGCCAGGACCGCCTGCACGGCCCGGCGGGCATGGCCGCTGCTGGCGTTGTCGATGGTCACATGGAGGCTGAAATAATAGGGGTCGATCCCCAGTTCCTTGAGCTCGTAGGCGCAGATCAGCAAGTGCAATGGCAACTGCTCATAACCCAGGTTGTAGCCGAGGATCTCCGGCATGTGCGAGGCGCCGCTCTGGCCGAGTGCCAACTGGATGGCGCCCTGGTGAAAATGCTGATCCTGCCAGCCGAAATCACCGTCGCAGCCTTGTTCGGCCAAGAGACGCTGGTATATCGCGACGTGGTTCTGCGTCGGCTCGCCATCGCCGAGCTCTTCCAGGTAAGTGGTCAAAAGTCCGTCATAGCGGTAGTCCCGCCAGTGCGCGAGCACACCGTAGAGCCAGGCACCATCCACCTGTTTGGTCGGCGCCACGCACTGCAGGAAGTACAGGGCGTGGGCTTTGTTCTGGAAATACCGGCGGCCGCCGCCTTGCTGCCGGTCTTGCAAGTACTGCGCATATTCCTGGGCAACGGCGGTGCAGTTGCGTTCGACCCAGTTCATCAGTTGGTCAGGCGACATGGGCAATGCGCTGTCGTCCGCGGCGCCGACGTGATCCAACTGCGCCTGCAGAAACTCCGCCGCCGCTTGCGCGGCCCCGGCGTCCCAATCGGCGAGCAGGCGCTGGTACTGGCTACGCAACGGCCCTTCATGCTGCCACTGAGAAGCACTTTGCAGGGTTTGAAAGACAGTCATGGCAGGCTCCATCTACAAGTTTTTCAGGCCTCGGCGACTGCCAACACCCGTTACGCGACGCTTTTTAGCGCCTCTATAACGAGAGAGCCGATCCTGGCTCAAATAATTCCATCGGCGTGCGCCAAGGTCTGACCAAGGGCACGTTGTCAGGGCTTCAAACGTTTCTCGTCTTCCGGGCCCGGTGTCACCCGCGCGCCTTCACCGTCTGCATTCATATCGCCCTCACCTTCTCTGGACACTCGCTCATCGTCGGTGAGTCCCTGGCCAATGTCTTTTTCCGGCAACTGCGCAGGGGGCTCCGTTGCAGGTTGGCTAGTAGATTGCGTTTTCATAGGCATGGCCTCCTCGGCTGACTCATAGGGAATGATTGAAATTTTTCCATTGCGTTCAAGAGTCGCGAATTTGATCCGGCTGATTTCAACAATGCACTTGGCGGATCGGGATGCTGCAAGAATGTCGTCTTCGTCCAATCGCGCCTGCTTCAGACGCCTGTGAAGCACGAACCCTGCTAACCCTTGCTGTGTTCAGGCGAGGATGGCCCCTTGGTGACACCGCGTGGGCCGGCAATAGCCCATATGGCTGCGCCTAAAAACGGCAACAGCACAACTATTGCAGTCCAGCCTGCCTTTTTCCCCGACCTGTTATCGCTTCGCCAGACGCTGTTGATGATCCACAGATCGAGCAATATGAGGACAACGGCCAAACCTATCCAAAAGTAAGTAGTTTGCATGGGTGCACCTCCGGGTTATGCACTGTTAGGTAATGCATAGACTCGCAGGGTTCATTATTTTTAAGCGCTGCCTCGCGCACTAGCGAAGCGGCGCCATGCCACTACTTCAGCATCACCGGCCGGGCAAAGTTATACGAAGCGGCGTTTTTCAAATGGTTTTGTACAAGTTTAACCATGGGTTTTACCGTTTATCGGCAATTCAGAAACTTCTCAAAACGATTAGCAAATTGGGCTTATCCGAATAGGTGTTCGCTGCACGAATGTGCAACTAGCGAAACGACAACTCATTGTGGAGATCTATCATGACTACCAGCAATAAGAACCCTGGAAATTTCGCCAACGATCAGCAAAAAGCTTCTGAAGCCGGCAAAAAAGGCGGTCAGTCGTCTGGCGGCAATTTTGCCAATGATCGCGAAAAGGCTTCCGAGGCCGGCCGTAAAGGTGGCCAGAATAGCCATGGCGGAGGGCGCAAGTCGTAAGTGATCCAACAGGGGCAGCTTCTGCTGCCCCTTCCTTTCAGCCGGAGAACCCACCATGCGCGCTGCACTCGAACCTCAGCGACACGCCCCCAGCTCTACGACCGCCAGTGACACCCCACCGGCAGGCGCTGCCAAGACATTGCCAAAAGCCCGCTCCTGTTATGAACGAATGGAAACGGTCGAGAACGCCGAAGCGACCATCCGGCCCGAGCAGACGCCTCCCGTTTGCGAACGAACGAGCTAGCACCGCTGTTCATTGACCGGCAGCCATATGTCCTGAACATCCGATCACCCGTGTCAGAGGTGCCTTATGCCTTTACATGTCATCCACTTCACCGGCCCGGTCAACGCCTCGACCTGCAGCCAGCTCATCGAAAAGTCCTCATTGGCTGTCCAGCAGAACGCCACCGGCCTGATCGTGAACATCGCGACCATGGGCGGTGAATGCAGTTATGGCTTCACGATGTACAACTTTTTACTCGCACTCCCGATTCCGGTGCATACGCATAACTTGGGCACCGTGGAGTCCATGGGCAACATTATTTTCCTGGCGGGCGAACGCAGGACGGCGTGCGAGCACAGCAAGTTCCTGTTTCATCCGTTTCATTGGCATGTACAGGGTGCCGTCGATCATTCGCGCATGTCGGAATACGCCATGAGCCTCGACTATGACTTGCAGTTGTACGCGCGCATCGTTGCGCAACGAACCGCACAGGCCGTCGAGAAACTGGACACCGAAAAATACTTGATCGCCGCGCCGCGCATTCTTGATCCACACCAGGCGATGGCCAGCGGCCTGATCCATGCGATCGAATCACCCGTCATCCAGGCGGAGTGTGCATGCAGTTTCATTCACTCCTAGCCAGGGAACATCAGATGCCTGCGAAAAATAAAAATTGGACGAGGAAACCCCATCACTCTCAAGAGGTGTGAAGGAGAGCGGCTTCAAACCCGGACACTTTCTGAGGTGATGACAACATTCAGAAGGAGCTCACATGAAAAACTCTTTATACATTATCGAGTATGAACTTCATCAAGTTCCCAGGTCTTTCATAATAAGAAGCGAAGCCATGTCCAATGAAGAAGCATGGCACTGGGCCTGCTGCGATGCAGGCATTGGCATCATCCCCCGTTCCCGCAACGACAAGATCAAACGAATAAGCAAACCGCTCGCTGAACGCTTCGGCCTTGAAAATGTAAAGTGGCGCCCGTCTGGAAGTATTCCATTTATCGCACAACCCTATATGCCCCCCCCGCCTGAATGAACACAGCGATTCGGTGTTTATATAAAAGCAAAAAAAAAGCCCGTACTCAGTACGGGCAAATCAGGAGTTACCTTGAGACTGCAGGAGTTAACAGACTCAGTATTAAGAAGTTAAAAGCACGGTAATGGTTTGTTTTCTTTTACTTATGACCGACGAACGGCACGACTCATAAAAAAAACGCAGATTTATTCGCGCAAAGGTGCAAATAGAGCACGCCTTGGCCAAGTAGCTGGAGCGCAAATAGAAAAAATGTCCAGCCGGTCCTTGCACTGTGAAACTAAAACTATGAATACGCTGATAATCGCCTTCCTCAACCGCTCTCCCCTGCCAATGCACGCTCGTAGAAATGGGAAAGACATTTCAAAGCGTGTTCTGCAGCGTACATCTGCACCTGCTCACGCGAGCCAGTAAAACGCTCTTTTCTGCTGAATAGGCGAAGGCCCCGAGGGGTACGGTAACCCCAGGCAAAACAGACAGTCCCGGCGGGAATACCCTCTACGTCATCTGGCCCCAGAATGCCGGTGGTGGCAACGGCGACATCGGCCGCGCTATCGCACAACGCACCCTGGGCCATTTCCCTGGCGACCTCGCAGCTGGTCAAGTTGAACGTTTCGATCGTGTATGCACGCACCTTCAACAGCCGCTGCTTCGCTTCGGGCGAGTAGACAATGTAGCCGCTGTCTATAAACGAGCCACTGCCCTCGACCTCTGAAAGCAGCGTGATAATTTTTCCGGCCGTACAGGATTCAGCGGTGGTAATCACCAAACGGTTGGATTTCAGGAACTGGACAGTTGAAGCAGCTATGGTCATTCCGCCCCCCTCGGCATATGCACATATCAACGCAAACGGCGCGGTTGCAGCGCCGCCTGAATGCACCTGCAACGTCACTGTATTCAACGAAGCCAGGTGAGTTGCACATGAAAAATGACAGGGGCATCTGGGCGGTTGTTCAAAATTTCTCCGCTGTTTTCGACGACGTCACCGCTTCCACCTGACCTGGAGTGATTGTGAACTCACGGCACTTGCACGCACTCGGATTAGAAGCCATGTGAACAAAGGAAGAAGGACGCCATGCAGAACCTCAAAATCGCCACGTTCAACATCAACGGCATAGGCGCGCGACTTCCAAACCTGCTGCAATGGCTCGAAAAAGAGCGGCCGGACATCGTTTGCCTGCAGGAACTGAAGGCACAGGACAAGGCGTTCCCCGCCGGCGAGCTTGAGGCGGCAGGCTATGGCTCATTGCATCACGGCCAGGCTGCATGGAACGGCGTGGCTATTCTCGCGCGCGATTCCGAGCCTCTTCTGATTCATAAAGGCTTGCCCGGCGCGCAGGACGATCCGCAGTCGCGGTACCTCGAAGCGGCGGTGCATGGCGTGATTGTCGGCTGCCTGTATCTGCCCAATGGAAACCCGCAGCCCGGCCCCAAATTCGATTACAAGCTCAAGTGGTTCGAGCAATTGATCGCGCATGCCGAAACGCTACAGGCCAGCGAACACCCGGTCGTCCTCGCGGGTGACTACAACGTGGTGCCCACCGACCTGGATATCTATAACACGCGCTCATGGCTCAAGGATGCGCTCCTGCAGCCGGAAAGTCGCGAGTGCTTTCACAGGCTGCTGGACCAAGGTTGGATCGACTCGGTGAGGCATCTGTATCCGGAAGAGCGCGTGTACACCTACTGGGATTATTTCCGTCAGCATTGGCAGAAGAATTCCGGTTTGCGCATTGACCACCTTCTGCTGAACCCGGTGCTGGCTCCTCACCTGAAGAATGCCGGCGTGGATGCATGGGTCCGGGGCGAAGAGCACCCCAGCGACCACGCTCCGACATGGATCGAGGTCGCATCCAGCCTGCCGCGCAAGCGCACAGCCGTGCAGAAGAAACGCTCGGGAAAATCGGCAGTGCCCAACCCTGCCGAGAAGCCCCCCGCGTCCCCTGCCAGGTCGGGACAGCCTCAGCTGACCAATGCCCAACCCTCCGCGCTGCCGGAAAGCCTGAAGCCGGAACTGGCCACGCTGGTGGATTCGGCCCCTGAGGGTGATTGGCGATATGAAGTCAAGTTCGACGGCTACCGCATCATGGCCCGGGTGGATAAGGGCAAGGTGCGCTTGTTTACCCGCAATGGCCATGATTGGACGCACAAGCTTCCTCGCCAGGCGCAGGCCATTGCCGGCCTCGCCTTGACGTCCGCATGGCTGGACGGCGAAATCGTGGTTGCCAATGAGCAAGGCGTTCCTGATTTTCAGGCACTCCAGAATGCTTTTGAGCTGGGCCGCGACGGCAACATTGTTTACCACCTCTTCGACATGCCCTTTCTCGACGGCATGGATTTACGCGAGGTGCCGGTCGAACAACGCCGGGAAGCCTTGTCCAGAGTACTGGAGAGCAATGAAGATGAGGCACTGAGGTATTCGCAGGACTTCGCCGAAACGCCGCAGGCACTGCTGGACAGCGCATGCCAGATGCAAATGGAGGGGCTCATTGGTAAACGCGTTGGCAGTGCCTATGTGTCCCGTCGCAGCGGCGACTGGATCAAGCTCAAATGTAAACGTCGCCAGGAATTCGTCGTCGTCGGCTATACAGAGCCAAAAGGTTCGCGCAGTAAGTTCGGCGCGCTGCTCCTGGGCCTGCACGACGTGGACAGCGGCCAGCTCAAATACGCCGGGAAGGTCGGCACCGGCTTCAACCAGGTAACCCTGAAGACGATCTACGAACAGTTAACCCCCCTCGAAACCGGGAAGCCTGCCGTGGTAAACCCGCCCACGGGTTTCGAGGCCAAGGACGTGCACTGGTTGAAGCCTTCGCTTCTGGCAGAGGTTGCCTTTGCCGAAATCACAAAAGAAGGGTCCGTGAGACAAGCCGTATTCCAGGGGCTACGCAACGATAAACCCGCAAAGTCGATCATTGAAGAACGCCCCGCCCATAGCCCCGACATCGCGAAAAAGCCCGAAAAAAAACCGCCATCTGCGGCGAAGGCCAAAGGTAAAGGCAGCGACGACGGCTCCACCACGATCCGACTCACCCATCCGCAACGGGTGATTGACCCGAGCAGCGGCGCAACCAAACGTGACCTGGCGGATTACTGCATCGGCATCTCTGACTGGTTGCTACCGCAGCTACTCAATCGTCCGGTCGCGCTGGTGCGCGCTCCCGACGGAATCGGCGCAGAGCTGTTCTTTCAGAAGAACGCGGAGCGTCTGGCCATCCCCGGCATCGAAATCATCGGTAAAGCAGAGACCGGCCATCCTGTGATGTTGATCAACAACATAGAGGCGCTGATAGGCGCCATCCAGATGAGCACCATTGAACTGCATACCTGGAATGCCGTTGCCAAGGACCTGCATCGCCCTGATCGATTTATTCTCGACCTCGACCCCGATCCTGCACTGCCATGGAAAAGCATGGTGGAGGCAACCCAACTGACATTAACGGTACTGGACGAACTGGGGCTTAAATCTTTCCTGAAAACCAGCGGCGGCAAGGGCATCCACATTGTTGTGCCATTGACGCCGAAAGCCGACTGGGAGGCGGTAAAGAGCTTTAGCCACGCGATTGTCAGGCATATAGCCAACCTGCTTCCCGATCGGTTCTCGGCGGTTTCCGGTCCCAAGAACCGGGTGGGACGGATTTTCATCGACTACCTGCGCAATGGCCTGGGCGCAACCACCATTTGCGCCTATTCGCCACGTACCCGCGAGGGTTTGCCGGTTTCCGTGCCGATCTTCAGAGATGAACTTAAAGAGATCAAAGGCGCTAACGCCTGGAACATCCACAACGTTCATCAACGTCTGGAAAACCTCGACGTTGACCCGTGGGCGGATATGCCTGGAACAAAGCAGACCATCACCGCCCAGATGCGCAAACGCATCGGTCTCAAGTAGCGCCGTCTCTGCCTCAGTTATCTCGAGACAGGTGATTACAGCCGGAACCGGTCCACCGACTGCGACAGCTTGACCGCCAGGCTGGACAACTCGTCCGTCGTCGAAGCGGTTTCACCGATCACCCGGCTGTTGGTTTGCGACATGCCGGCGATCATCTCCACCTGATGCGCAATTTCATTGCTGGCCAGGCTCTGTTCACCGATGGTGCGGGAGATATCCGTCACCAATTCAGTGGTGTTCAGCGTTGCCTGGAGAATCTCGCGGATGGCCCGTTCGACATCGGCGGTGACGGCCATGCCTTTATCCACTTGAGCGACACCCTCCTCCATACTCGTCACCGCTTCCCGGGTGCTTTGCTGGATTCGTCCGACCATGCTGGCAATTTCCTGGGTTGACGCACTGGTACGCCCGGCGAGGCTGCGCACTTCATCGGCGACAACGGCAAAACCGCGCCCCTGCTCTCCCGCGCGAGCGGCTTCGATGGCAGCGTTCAGGGCCAACAGGTTGGTTTGATCGGCAATCCCCTTGATCACCTGGATGATGCTGTAGATCGCTTCGGACTCCTTGTCCAGCGTACGAATGACCTGGGCCGACTGCTGCGCGGAACGCGCAATGCTGTCCATATCAGTCACCACCTGATGAATCACCTGGCCGCCGTCTTTGGCCAAGGCCTGCGCCTGATTGGCCATGTCCAAGGCGCGTTCGGCATGCCGGGTGATCTCCTCGATGCTGGCGGTCATTTCACTGGCTGCGGCGGCCATGGCGCTGGCGGCGGAGCTTTGTTGCTGGCTGCTGCCGGCTACTTCATGGCAGCCCTGGCTCAGTTGCTCACTCATGCCGTTGACGCCATGGGCGTTGCTGCGCACCACTTCGATCATGCGGCGCAAGTCCTGCTGCATGGTCGCCAGGCTGCGAATCAATGAGCTGGCTTCGTCCTTGCGGTTGGGTTCGACGATCGGCTCGCTCAGGTTGCCTTGAGCGATGCTTGCGGCAATGCGACTGGCCGTGCGCAAGGGCGCCATGATGCTCAAGGCAACCCAACGGCCCTGGGCCAATAGCAGCAACAGGCTGGCGATCAACACCACCGCCAGGGTGAAGTTGGCGTTACGGATGGTCTGACGCGTACCGACGCTGGCTTGTTGGGTATTGTGTTCGATCTGCTCGCTCAGCGTCGCCATCTGTTCTTCGAGCTGGCTGAAGATGCCATTGAATGTCGCCAGTTCTGCGCGTGCGGCCTCTGGGTTTTCCAACGCCAGCGCGACGATGCGCTCGCCGGCGCTGATATAGGTATCCAGGGTGGGTTTGATTTTTTCCAGGTTCGTCCTGAGCCCGTCGTCCAACGGCAACTTGAGGTTGTCGCTCAACACTTGCCGAAAGTGTTCGGCATGCTCCTTGAGGGAGGTATTGACTTCGGCCGGGGTGCTGGCGCTTTTCCCCAGGCCCACCAGCATGGCCGCCAAAACGTCGGCGCGCAGTGCGTCGTGCATCATGTCGGCTTCCATGTGGTTACGCAGCACCGTCATGCTCATTTCGCTGTCCTGCACGGCCCCGGCCATGCGCGTATTCCCCAGGTAACCGGCCAGGCTCATGATCAACGCCGTGAGCAATCCGGTCGCAATCAATAGCACCAAGCGTAATTTGATCGTCATGCTGATATCCCCTCAGGCAACTGCACTAACGTCACTGACCACGTTATCGGCAGCGTTTGTCGTCAGTGAAGACTAAGTTTGCGGATCTGCACGGTTCCTTTAAGCTGACCGGCCTCTGCTTCGCCTGGAACCGCACATGCCCCGTAGTCTTGCCCACCTCGCTTTGTTGCTGGGGTTGATCACCGCCATCGGCCCGTTCGCCATCGACAGCTACTTGCCCGCCCTGCCCACATTGGGTGCCAGCCTGCATGCTTCGCCTGCGGCGGTGCAGATGAGCCTGACTGTGTTCTTCGTAATTATCGGCGTGTGCCAGTTGTTCTATGGGCCGATCAGTGATGTATTCGGGCGCAAACCGCCTATTTATGCAGGCTTGGCGATCTTTGCCGTGGCCAGTGTCGGCTGTGCGCTGGCCCCCACTATCGAAGTGCTGATTGGCTTTCGTGCCTTGCAGGCCTTTGGCGCGTGCGCCGGGATGGTGATTCCCCGGGCGATTGTCCGTGACCTGTATACCGGCCATGAGGCCGCACGCTTGATGGCGTTGCTGATGCTGGTCATGAGTGTTTCGCCGATCCTGGCGCCCTTGGCCGGTAGCGTGGTGATCTCGCTCTGGAGTTGGCGCGAAGTGTTTGCCGTGCTGGCCGTCGTCTCGCTGTTGTGCCTGGTGATGACCATCGTGCAGTTGCCCGAAACCCATCCGGCCGAACGCCGCCTGGGCAGAACCCTGGGCAATGCCATCGGTAGCTATGGGGTGTTATTGCGCGATCCGGTATTCATCGGTTTGTCGCTGGTCAGTGGTTTTGGCCTGGCCACCTTCTTCGTGTTCATCGGCAGCGCACCGTTCGTGTACATCGAGTATTTCGGCCTGACACCGACGCAATTCAGCCTGTGCTTTGCCCTCAATGCCGCTTCGTTCTTTACGATGAGCCAACTCACGGCACGTCTGAGCGCACGTTTTGGGCTGGCGCCGCTGATTCGCTGGTCAGTGATCGCAGTGGCCGGCGTGTTGGGTTTGCTGGCGGTGACCACGGCCTGGAGCAGTAACCTGGCCTTGATGATGAGCCTGTTGTTTATCGGCTTCGGTTTCCTCGGCCTGCTGTTGCCGGCCGCCGGGGTATTGTCGCTCGAGGATCATGGCGCGGTAGCAGGCTCCGCATCGGCGCTGCTGGGAGCCATCCAGATGATCACCGGCGCGGCGTGTATGGCGCTGGTCGGCGTGTTTGCCGATCACACACCAGCGCCCATGTTGGTCGGCATCGCACTCTGTGCGGCAGCTGCGCTGCTTGTCACCTTGTGGACCTTGCGCCGCCTGCCGTCGCACCTGACAAGCGCACGGTCTTGACATCGTTTTCACTGATATCCGCTATCGGCCGGAATCCGTTCAGCCCGTGGGACCAGGGTTTATAGAATGGCGACCTAGTCAAACCACTCCCGATGGGGTTGGAGGTCGCCATGCGTTACTTGCTGATTGCCGTGCTGAGCCTGTTCAGCACCTTCGCCGCCGCCCAGGGTGAATCCGGCCCGGGCGTCAATACGCCGGTCAACCAGGCCGACGATTATTCGCAGGATCTGGACATCGCCAAGGCCGTGCGCAGCACGCGAGCGGCAGCGACCCCTTGCGGCCCGATCAAGGGGCATGTGGTCTACGTCGATAACCAGGGGGTGCGCCATGAACTGGACTACATTCGCGTCGGTGACGCCTGCCCCCACAGTTGACCCGATCTACAGATCGAAGCGATCCACTGCCCGGCGCCGTTCGTTGTCGTCGCGCATGTCATAACTGGCCGTGGTCTGGATATTGGTGTGGTGCGCCAGTTTCTGTGCAATCGACAGGTCATGCTCTTCAATCACACGGGTAATGAAGGATCGCCTGAAATCATGGGGCATGATCTTCACACCCACCTGCTCGCCCCGCTGGCGCGCGATGTAATAAATCGCATGTTTGGTAATGCGCTCCCGGGTGATATGGCTGCCCCGGCGAATGCGGTTGAACAGAAATGCATCGTCCTCTTCCCCTTCCTTGAGTTGCTCGCGCCGAAACGCCAGCCACGCTTGCAGCTTGGCGAAGGCCCAGTCCGGCGCGTACTTGATGAGTTCTTTATTGCCTTTGCCGGTCACGCGCAAGCTGCGTTCGCCGAAATCAACCTGGGCCAGATCAAGGTTGACCGATTCCGACTTGCGCATGCCTGAGCCATACAGAATGCCGATGACCGCGGCGTCACGCAGGCCCTGGGGGCGAGGGTCGGCGGCGCAGACTTCCATCAGTTCGCGGATCAGCGTACGGCGCAGGTTGCGGCCCTGGCCCAGGCGCGTGCCGGATGCGGCCTTGACCGAGCGCATCTTGAGCAGGTGGTCCTGGCTGATCAAGCTCATGCGCCAGGCTTCGTTCATCACCCCCCGCACTGCATTCACATACAGCGACGAGGTGTTCGGCGCATAGCCGTCCTCGCGCAATGCCGCCACCAGGGCGATCACGTGTTCCGGTTGCAGCAGGTGCCAGTCAATCTCTTCGAGGTTGATGTCTTCGAAGCCGAGACGGTCGGCGGCATCCTGCAGCACGTAACGCATGGTCAATTGGCTGGAGGGGGCCAGGCGGGTGAGGTAGACGGTCAACGGGTTGCGGATAGACTCAGTCAAAGCAGTTTAGCCTTTGAATTAAATACCTCTAGCAACCAATTGATTGATAAAGATATTTAGTGAATTGGCAAGGGCTGAGTCTAACGCAGGATCAGCCCTGGCACAAAATCACCGCTATTGTTCGTCCTCGACCGGGTCCTGGGGTTGGGTCTGTGACTGGCTCCAATCGGCATCTTGGGCCTGCATCAGGGCAAACCAATGCTGGCGCATGAATGCCAGGTAGCTGTCCGGCGCCTTGTCGAAGTCCTTCTCGTCGCTGTAACAGCCCGGCAGCGGCAGTTCGGTGCCCTGCTCCTTGTATTGGCTCACCAGCGCCTGTTGTGCGGCAACGCTGCAATCCTTGGGCAGCGGCATGCCGCGCAGCGCACCGGCCTCCTCGTCCCACCAGCTCGCACCCACGCGATCGACGCCGCGCAAACGGTATTTCCGGGATTTACCCGCATGCATGATCAGCTTGAATTCACGGGGGCTGACATCGCTGGTGCAGGTACGCGAATAGCCCACCGTGGCCTGGGTGACGCCGTCACCCGCAAGGTCGGTGACTTTGGTGGCAGCCATGTCAAACCGCAGCCCGGCATCGAACTCGCAATGCTGTACATCGTCGTAGAGCATCCAGACCCGTTTGGGGTGGCTGCCATCCAGCAAATACTGGGCGGCGTAGACAAAGGCCGACTGAGTACCGTCATCGTCCCGCTCGCTGACCTGTTCGGCGAGTACCAGCAGGTTTTTACCCTGGCGGTCGTCCCAGGTAAAAGCGGCGACCTGTTTGCCACGGACCTCGACGCCTTCCGGCACCTGGTCGATCGTGGTAAGCGTGACGCCGTCGTCGGCGCGCACGGTTGTGACACCGGCCACGCTCATCAATAACCCCATCAACGATCCCATCAAGGCGGGCCGTAACCGGCCGCTAAAGAGCTGCACGCTATTCATCCGAGTACCCTGGCAAGAGATGGCTTACTTTACCGGCACTTGAGGGCCAATGCAGAGAAGATTCTTGAATGTCGGTTAAAATCGCCAAGCGATTGCCTTGGGAACCTATCCCTTGGCCTGTCAGCTACTTAGCTGAACCCTGGCTGTCTATTTGTGAAAAAAACGAGTTTTTCATATGCCTTTCATATTCGTTGAACATTTTTCCGCTTAACCTTGGCGCAGGACTTGAGAAAAAACCGCGTTTTTCCCGACTAACCTGTTGATTCGGCTTTACCTTTCATATATTCCGTCTTTACTCTGCTAGCTCATGGAAGAAACTCGTGCCCGTTTTCAGGAAAGTCAAATGAATGCCGCAATCCCACGCTACGTCTAATCTGCCCGCTGTGCATCAGTCCGGATTACTGCTGTTTTCACGCTCCAATTGCTCTAGCCCCGAGGTCTTGAATCTTTGAAACCCTACCCTATTGATCTCGTGTCGATCGTTATCCCGGTCTACAACGAACAAGACAGCTTGCCTGAATTGCTGCGTCGCACGACGGCCGCTTGCAAGCAACTGGCCTATAAATACGAAATCATCCTGGTGGATGACGGTAGTCGTGACAGTTCGGCCCAATTGCTGGAAGACGCCGCCGCTGAAGACGGCAGCAACGTGGTTGCGGTAATCCTCAACCGTAACTACGGCCAGCACGCGGCGATCATGGCCGGTTTCGAGCAGTGCCGTGGCGATGTGGTGATTACCCTCGACGCCGACCTGCAGAACCCGCCGGAAGAAATCCCGCGCCTGGTAGAGCAGGCCGCCCTCGGCTACGACGTGGTCGCGACCGTGCGCAACAACCGCCAGGACTCGGCCTTCCGCCGCTGGCCTTCGCGCCTGATCAACCTGGCCGTGCAACGCTCCACCGGCGTGGCCATGACCGACTACGGCTGCATGCTGCGTGCCTATCGCCGCACCATCGTCGACGCGATGCTGGCCTGCCGCGAGCGCAGCACCTTCATCCCAATCCTGGCCAACGGCTTTGCCCGCCACACCACGGAAATCCTGGTGCACCACGCCGAGCGTGAGCATGGCGAGTCGAAATACAGCGCCATGCGCTTGATCAGCCTGATGTTCGACCTGCTGACCTGCATGACCACCACGCCGTTGCGCCTGCTGTCCATCGTCGGCTTCAGCCTGGCGGCGCTGGGTATGCTGTTTGCCTTCGCGTTGATCTTCCTGCGCCTGGTGTTCGGTGCCGAATGGGCCGGTTCAGGCATGTTCGTGCTGTTCGCCGTGCTGTTCGTGTTCACCGGTGGTCAATTCATCGGCATGGGCCTCTTGGGCGAATACCTGGGACGCATGTACAGTGACGTCCGTGCCCGCCCACGGTTCTTTATCGAAAAAGTGCTGCGCAACCAACCCGCAGCACCTGCTCCGGTCGTCGTGGTCGACGGCCTGGCAACTTCTCACACTTCCACTTCTCCTTCCGATCAGGTTTCGTCATGAATTCAAAAGCTGTTGTCTTCGCTTACCACGATATTGGCTGTGCAGGCATTGAAGCCCTGCTGACCGCCGGCTATGACATTGCTGCCGTGTTCACCCATGCCGACGACCCCAAGGAAAACAATTTCTACGGTTCCGTCGCCCAGCTCTGCGCACGCAATGGCATTCCGGTACACGCTCCGGAAGACGCCAACCACCCTCTGTGGATCGAGCGCATCGCCAAGCTGAACCCGGACTTCATCTTTTCCTTCTACTACCGCAACCTGCTGAGCGAGCCACTGCTGGCCACCGCCAGCAAAGGCGCGTTCAACCTGCACGGTTCGCTGCTGCCTAAATACCGTGGCCGCGCCCCGGCCAACTGGGTGCTGGTAAACGGCGAAACCGAAACCGGCGTGACCCTGCACCGCATGGTCAAGCGCGCCGATGCCGGCGCGATCCTGGCCCAGCAGAAAGTCGTCATCGACCGCACCGATACAGGCCTGACCCTGCACGCCAAACTGCGTGAAGCGGCCACCAACCTGCTGCGCGACGCCCTGCCACAACTGGCCCAGGGCAAATTGACTGAAACCGCCCAGGACGAAAGCCAGGCCACCTACTTCGGCCGCCGCACCGCTGCCGATGGCAAGCTGGACTGGAAAAAGCCGGCTGAAGAACTGTTCAACCTGGTTCGTGCCGTCACTCAACCTTATCCGGGCGCCTTCTGTGCCGTGGGCGAGCACAAACTGATCGTTTGGCAAGCCGATGTGGTCAAGGGCAATGAAGGCCTGGCGCCAGGCCGTGTGATCAGCGTCAACCCGCTGCGCATCGCCTGTGGTGAAGATTCCCTGGTGGTCAAGTTCGGTCAGCGCAACGAAAACGGCCTGTACCTGGCCGGCCCTTCCCTGGCTGACGAATTGGGCCTGGTGGACGGTTCCGTGCTGCGCGGCGCCGAGTCCGGCCGCAAGCCACGTCGTACCCGCGTACTGATCCTGGGTGTGAACGGTTTCATCGGTAACCACCTGTCCGAGCGCCTGCTGCGTGACGACCGTTACGAAATCTACGGCCTGGACATCGGTTCCGACGCCATCGAGCGCCTGCGCAGCCACCCGAACTTCCACTATGTGGAAGGTGACATCAGCATTCACTCCGAGTGGATCGAATACCACATCAAGAAGTGCGACGTGGTACTGCCGCTGGTGGCCATCGCCACGCCGATCGAATACACCCGCAACCCGCTGCGCGTATTCGAACTGGACTTCGAAGAGAACCTGAAACTGGTTCGCTACTGCGTCAAGTACAACAAGCGCGTGATCTTCCCGTCGACCTCCGAAGTCTATGGCATGTGCCAGGACCAGTACTTCGACGAAGACACCTCGAACCTTGTGGTAGGTCCGGTCAACAAGCAGCGCTGGATCTACTCGGTCTCCAAGCAACTGCTGGACCGCGTGATCTGGGCCTACGGCGACAAAGGCCTGAAGTTCACCCTGTTCCGTCCGTTCAACTGGATGGGCCCGCGCCTGGACCGCCTGGACTCGGCCCGTATCGGCAGCTCCCGTGCCATCACCCAGCTGATCCTGAACCTGGTGGAAGGCACCCCGATCCGTCTGTTCGACGGTGGCGAGCAGAAGCGTTGCTTCACTGACATCGCTGACGGCATCGAAGCCCTGGCACGCATCATTGATAACGAAAATGGTGTCTGCGACGGCCAGATCGTCAACATCGGCAACCCGGAAAACGAAGCCAGCATCCGTCAGTTGGGCGAAGAGCTGCTGCGTCAGTTCGAAGCTCACCCGCTGCGTGGCAACTTCCCCCCGTTCGCCGGTTTCCGCGACGTAGAGAGCAAGGCGTTCTACGGTACCGGTTACCAGGACGTGGCACACCGCAAGCCAAGCATCGAAAACGCCAAGCGCCTGCTGAACTGGGAGCCGACCGTGGAAATGAGCGAAACCATCGGCAACACCCTGGACTTCTTCCTGCGTGAAGCCATGCTCGAAATCGCGGACAAAAAGTAATGCAGGCAGGTCTTCGCATTGACGTCGACACCTACCGCGGCACCCGTGAAGGTGTGCCGCGGTTGCTCAAATCCCTGGATGAAGCCGGGGTAAAAGCGACGTTCTTCTTCAGCGTTGGGCCGGACAACATGGGGCGCCACTTGTGGCGCCTCATCCGTCCGCAATTCCTGTGGAAGATGCTGCGCTCCAATGCTGCCGGGTTGTATGGCTGGGATATCCTGCTCGCCGGCACCGCCTGGCCGGGCAAGCCGATCGGGCGTGACCTGGGGCATCTGATGCGCCAGGCCAAGGCCGCCGGCCATGAAGTCGGCCTGCATGCGTGGGATCACCACGGCTGGCAGGCCAATACCGGGCGTTGGAGCGATGCACAGCTGGTCGAACAGATCCGCCGTGGCGTCGATACCCTGAGCGACATCCTGGGCGAGCGCGTCGATTGTTCAGCGGCTGCCGGCTGGCGTGCCGATGAACGCGTGGTGCAAGCCAAACAAAGCTTCAACTTTCGCTACAACAGCGATTGCCGGGGCACCAGCCTGTTTCGACCGACCTTGGCCGATGGCAGCGCGGGCACCCCACAAATTCCGGTAGACCTGCCGACCTTCGACGAAGTCGTCGGGCCGGTAGTGGCTGCCAAAGATTTCAACAGTTTCATTCTTGACCGGTTTTCCCCGTCGAAACTGAATGTCTACACGATCCATGCAGAGGTAGAAGGGATTCTGATGGCTGATGATTTCCGCCAGTTGCTCGCCCAAGCCGAGCAGCGCGGCATCGACTTCAAACCTCTGGGCGACCTGTTGCCTGCGGATGTGACCACCCTGCCCCAGCAACAACTGGTGCGCGGTGTGTTGAGCGGCCGAGAAGGCTGGCTCGGAGTGCAGCAGGCATGATCCGGCGCTGGGCATTGCCCCTGCTCCTGTTGGCGTTTGGCGTGTTTTACCTGATACCGCTGGCCACCCACGGCCTGTGGATTCCCGATGAAACCCGCTATGCGCAGATCAGCCAGGAAATGCTGCTGACCGGCAAATGGGCCTCGCCGCACTTCATGGGCATTCGCTACTTCGAAAAACCCGCCGCCGGCTACTGGATGATCGCGCTGGGCCAGGCGATTTTCGGACAGAACCTGTTCGGCGTGCGTTTTGCTTCAGCCTTGAGTACCGGGCTGAGCATCCTGCTGGTGTATCTGGTCTCGCGTCGGCTGTGGAACGACCCGCAGAAAAGCCTGGTCAGCACCGTGCTGTACATGAGCTTCGTCAGCGTGGCCCTGCTCGGCGGTTATGCCAACCTGGACCCGCAGTTCACCTTCTGGGTCAACCTGACAGGCGCTGCGCTCTGGTTCTGCTTCGACAGCACCACTCGCGCTGGCCGCATGGGGGCCTGGGCCTTGCTCGGTGTCGCCTGCGGCATGGGCTTCATGACCAAGGGCTTCCTGGCGTGGTTACTGCCGGTGCTGATCGCCCTGCCCTACGCCATTTGGCAGAAACGCATGGGCCAATTGCTGGGTTACGGCGTCGTGGCCGTGGTCGTGGCCATCGTCGTCAGCGTGCCCTGGGCATTGGCCGTGCATCTGCAGGAGCCCGACTACTGGAACTTCTTCTTCTGGCATGAACATATCCAGCGTTTTGCCGGTGAAGATGCGCAACATGCAGAACCGTTCTGGTATTACCTGCCATTGATGGTCGCGTTCTCGCTGCCCTGGATCGCCCTGCTGCCGTCCACGGTCAAACAGGCCTGGGTGGAAAAGCGCCTGCCAAAGACTGCATTCCTGCTGTTGTGGCTGTTGATGCCCCTGGCATTCTTCAGCCTGGCCAAGGGCAAGCTGCCGTCCTACATCATGCCGTGCCTGTTACCGCTGGCGCTGTTGATGGGGTCGACCCTGAGCGACAAACTTGCCGCAGGCAAGGCGCGTGCATTGCGTATCAACGGTGGGTTGAACCTGGTCATCGGCTTCGTGGCCTTGCTGGCGATCAGCTGGTTCCAATTGAAAAAGCCGGTGTATGAACCCGGGCAGGAAACCCTCAGCCTGGTGCTGGTGTTTACCTTCCTGTTCGGTTGGATCGTCGTGAACCTGTTGCAAGCCGTACGGCCTTTGACGCTGTGGGCCGCCCCCGTCGTCGGCAGCTGGCTGCTGGTGGCGCTGGTCCCGGCTGCGTTGCCGCATTCGGTGGTTTATAACAAGACGCCGGACCAGTTCATCATCGATCACCTGCAGGAACTGCAACCGACCACCGCATTGCTGAGCAATGACCTGGGCGCGGCCTCGGCCTTGTCCTGGCGCCTGGCCCGCCCGCAAGTCACCCTCTACAACACGGTAGGTGAAGTGAAATACGGCCTTGCCTACCCGGACACCGCCTACCGCAAGATCGACCCCACCCAAGTCCAGCAATGGATGAGTGATGCGCGCAAGCAAGGCGCCGTGGGCGTGGTAATGCGGGTCAAGGGTGAAGACGAAGTCGCCGAAGTCGAGCTGCTGCCCAAAGACGGCAAGCGCTACGAACAAGGCAATATCATGATCATGATCTTCCCTCAGGTCTCGCAATGATCACACTGCTTCTATTGCTGAGCGCCTGTCTGCTCACCTGCATGGGCCAGGTCTCGCAAAAGTTTGCCGTCGAAAGTTGGCGCGATCTGCCAGAGGGTTGGGCACTGAAACTGCGCTCACCGTGGTTGTGGTCGGCGCTGTTTTGCCTGGGCCTGGGTTTGCTGGTGTGGCTGCTGGTTCTGCAACGCCTGGAAGTCGGTATCGCCTACCCCATGCTCAGCCTGAACTTCGTTCTGGTCACGCTGATGGCTCACTTTGTGTTTCACGAACATATCGATGGCCGTCACTGGCTGGGTGTCGCGCTGGTCATCGCCGGCGTTGTATTGCTGGGGCGCCAGGTATGAGCCAGGCGCGTGGTTTTGCCCTGGCCCTGGGGAGCGTCGGCCTGGTCAGCGCAGCCCAGTTGGGCATGCGCTGGAGCATGACACGCCTGCCGCTGCCCACTGAATGGCTGACGGCCTTCAATCACAACGCTATCGACCTTGGCGCCCTGGGTGTGGTGATCCTGGCGATCATCGCCTACGCGCTATCGATGCTCTGCTGGCTCGGGGCACTCAAAGACCTGCCCTTGGGCCGCGCCTATTCGTTGCTCAGTATCAGTTATGCACTGGTGTACTTATTGGCCGCCAGCCTGCCGGTGTTCAACGAACATTTTTCGCTTTCAAAAACCCTGGGGGTGGCGTTGGTCATCCTCGGTGTACTGGTCATCAACTCTCGTCGTGCTAGCAGCATAAGTCCCAGGAATGCCTCATGAAAATCAGTGTATTTGGTAGTGGTTACGTCGGTCTGGTGCAAGCCACCGTTTTGGCCGAAGTCGGTCACGATGTCATCTGCATGGACGTTGACAAGAGCAAGGTCGAATCGCTCCAGAAAGGCCACGTGACGATCTTTGAACCGGGCCTGGCAGCCATGGTCAAGGAAAACCTGGAAAGCGGCCGCCTGCACTTTACCTATGATGAAAAACTGGCCGTTGAACACGGTGAAGTGCTGTTCATCGCCGTAGGCACGCCTTCGGACGAAGACGGTTCGGCTGACCTGAAATATGTACTGTCGGTAGGCGACGCGGTTTCCCGCCATCGTGTGGAGCCGGTGATCCTGGTGGAGAAGTCGACTGTGCCGGTCGGCACCGGCGACACGCTGCGCGCCCATATCGAGAAGAACCTGCGCATTGCCGGCCGCCACCTGGAGTTCGATATCGTCTCCAACCCGGAATTCCTCAAGGAAGGCTCGGCCGTTGCCGACTGCCGCCGCCCGGACCGCATCATCATTGGCTGCGAACGCGAAGAAGTGCGTGAAGTGATGCGCGACCTGTACGCGCCGTTCAACCGCAACCACGACCGCATCATCTTCATGGACCTGCGCAGCGCCGAACTGACCAAGTACGCCGCCAACTGCATGCTGGCCACCAAGATCAGCTTCATCAACCAGATCGCCGAACTGGCCGAACACCTGGGCGCCGACATCGAAGCGGTGCGTTTGGGGATTGGTGCCGACTCGCGCATTGGTTACCACTTCATCTACCCGGGCTGCGGCTACGGCGGTTCGTGCTTCCCCAAGGATATGCGCGCCCTGATCCACAGCGCCAAGGAAGCCAACTGCTCCAGCGACCTGCTTGAAGCGGTGGAAGCCATCAACCAGCGCCAGAAGAGCAAGCTGTTCGAGCGTATCAACGCTTACTTCAAGGGCGAACTGAAGGGCAAGACCTTCGCGTTGTGGGGCCTGGCGTTCAAGCCCAACACCGATGACATGCGCGATGCTCCAAGCCGCGTACTGATGGAAGCCCTCTGGGCCGCCGGCGCCAATGTGCGAGCATTCGACCCGGAAGCCATGCAGGAAACTCAGCGCATTTATGGCGATGAATCACGCCTGACCCTCCTGGGTACCCCGGAATCCGCCTTGAGCGGCGCCGAGGCCCTGATCGTCTGCACCGAATGGCAGCAGTTCAAGGCGCCGGACTTCGATCTGATCCAGCAGCGCCTGAAAAACCCGGTGATTTTCGACGGTCGCAACCTGTACGACGGTGAGCGCCTGGCCCGCAAAGGCTTCAAATATTTCCCAATGGGCCGGGGTGACTCCTGCGAGTTGCCGATTCCCCAGCAAAACTGGGTCCCACAGGCCAAGGAAGGCTGATACGTGAACAAAGCTCAACCGCCCCTGCTGAATGCAACGATCCGTTACCAGTCGCTGGGGCTTGGGCTCTTGGCACTGGTGCTGTTCCTCGCCGGCAATTGGCACCAGGCGATCATCGGTTTCGACTCGCGCTTTGTAGTGTTTGCCCAGGAAATGCTGCGCCATGGGCCGAGCTTTTTCCCCACGACCTACGGCCAGCCGTATGCCGATTACCTGGCGACCTCGACCCTGCTGACCTGGCTGTTGTCCTTGCCGCTGGGCCAGGTCACCAGCCTCACCGCATGGCTGCCGACGGCCGTTGCCTCGGCATTGATTGTCATCCTGGTGTTTCGCCTGACAGCCCCCTACTCCACGCGATGGGGTGTGCTGAGCATTGCGATGTTGCTGCTCAGCAGCACGTTTATCAGCGAAACCCGTGCGGTCTCCCTGGACCAGATGCTCGCCGCTGTCGCACTGGCGGTGTTCTACCTGGGGTACGCCCATGACCATTTCGGCGCGGCGAAACGCCTGTATTGGGTGTTTCCGCTGCTGATCCTCGGTTTTGCCATTCGCGGGCCGATCGGCCTGGTGATCCCTACCGGCGTGCTGTGCAGCTATTACCTGATCAACCGCCAATGGCGGCAACTGTTCAGCTTTGGCCTGTTCGCACTGGCCCTGCTGGGCGCCTGTGTGGGGCTGTTGTTGCTGCTGGCCAAGCTCAGCGGCGGTGAAGTGTTCATGCAGGACGTCATTCGCATGCAGTTCCTCGGCCGCATGGATGGCACCGAAGGTTCCAGCGGCGTGCTGTATTACTTCACCAGTTCCATGGGCAACTACGCCTTGGCTTACCCGGTAGCGCTGCTGGTGCTGTTGGCCATCGTGGCCGGAGGTCGTCGAGCTCCTGACCCGGCGTTGAAGCTGGTGCTCTACTGCGCGGCGGCAGGTTTGCTGGTAATGCTCGGGCTGTCGGTACCGCAAGCCAAAAAAGCACGTTATATCCTGCCGATGTTGCCGATGGCGGCCATCATCGCCGCGTACCCTTTCCAGGTGACTCAAGGACGACTCTTCGCCGGGTTGCGCGGTTTGATGCTGGGCATCTGGACGCTGTTGCCGGCGCTGTTGGCCATCGGCCTGGTGGTTGCACGCAAACGTTACCCGGCGGAGCTGGACAGCCTGGGCCCGATCTTCACAGTACTGGGTGTGCTCCAGGTGTTGGCACTGGTGACGTTGGCCAAGGCTCACCTGCGTCCGTTCGGTCCGGCGCTGGCTGCGGTGCTGGCCATTTGGACGACCTACATTGTGGTGGTCGAGCCATTGGAGCGTTCGCTCTATGACACTCGCAGCTTCACCCTTGCGGCCAAAGCCCGGATCCTGGAGCAACCGGCTCCGCTGGTATTGCATGGCTTGGGTAAAGACGCCAAGGCCATCAAGTTCATGGTCAACTTTGATTGTGACAAGGTGCCGTTGTTTACCCAGCTGCCTGCGGAACTGGCATTGATCCAGGCACCCGCCTGGTTAGTGATGAGCCAGGCGGACTTCGAAAGCTTGACGGAACCACGCCTGCGCTCGATCACGCCGACCTTCATTGGGGCATTCGACAAGAACCCCTATGTGCTGCTGCATCTGGCAAAAACGTCGTCGCCTTGATGACGTTTCCAAAGGTCCCGTAAGAAACAACGCCCACTCCCTGAGGAGTGGGCGTTTTTCATTATGCCCACCAAGAAAACACCTACGGTGCTTTGCGTAACGGCCGGGGCACTGTCCCTTCCGGCGGCTGGGTCCCAAATGTAGACTCGCTTGCCAGGTGCATAACTATCTACTACCCCGCCATCCCGGCATACGGGTCTAAACGCCCGGTATAACAACAAGGACGCTGTAGGCCACTCGACACACAGTGGCGTACTCAATGAGAGGGCAATGCCGTGCGAGAGGATCTATTGCATATACCGGTACCGAGGCTGGACCGGCTGATGGGGCTACGTGATGCGCTGGTGGCGTTGAAAGGGCCGTTGGCCGACGACCCGGTGCTGCGGGAGGACCTGCAAAAGCGCTTGTTCAACGAAGAAGCTTACCGCCGCGTGTTGGGCGGCACCGGTACCCCGGCCGGGTACAAAGCGCCCTCAATCCGTTACGATGAGGTGCTTTGACTGCATTAATTTTGCACTCAACCCTCATCAATATGCATTGGCGACATTGTATCAAGGCAGGCAGACTGCACAGGTTCCTCCCCCACGTTCTGGAACGTTCCGAAGGCTTTTCCTGAAAACCAGGCAGGCCTTTTTTTTCGCCCGCTGTTTATGGACCCATTTTAAATGCTCGCTCGCTGGTTACCCGCTGCAATCAATACCCGACCCGCTGAATGGAGTCGCGCCGCTATCGGCATGGCCCTGGGCACGCTGCTCAGTGTATGGATGTGCGCCCAGGTGTTTGGCATGGACGTCGCCTTGCATCTGCTGGGGCCGCTGGGCGCCTCCGCCGTGCTGTTGTTTGCCGTATCGTCGGGGGCGCTGGCCCAGCCATGGTCAATCATCGGCAGTTACCTGTGTGCCGCTGTCGTAGCGCTACTGGTGGCCCGCGTATTGGGGCGTACGTTGGGCAGTGCCTGCCTCGCGGCGGGCATGACCGTTGTGCTGATCTGCTGGCTGCGCTGCCTGCACCCACCCGCCGGCGGCCTGGCGATGACGCTGGTACTGGCTGACCCGGCCTCCATCGCCCTCGGCTGGCAGGAACTGGGCCCCGTCATGCTCGGCGCGGGCGCGCTGCTGGCGTGCGCACTGGCCTACAACAATGCCACCCGTACGCGTTATCCCAAAGGGTTGGCCGAGTCGCCCATAGCGGTGGCGAGCAGCGCTGCCCAAGTGATCGACCCCATGATCAGCGCGGCAGACCTGAAGCTCGCCCTGGCCGAAATGGAGCAGTTTTACGACGTTGAACCCACTGAGCTTGAACAACTGATTCACGCGGCCCAGAGCCATGCACGACGGCGCAGTATCGGCGAAGTCCTCGCCAATCGCCCGGGGTGATCGCTGCTGCATAAATGCAAAAACGACCTGCAGGATTCCGGGTTGTACTGGGCAAATTTGCACTGGTACGATCACGAGATGGTTCGCCCGCGAATATCTTGATAAAGAACAATAAAAGCAGGGAGTTAGAGATGACTGCTCAGGTTTCATCCGAAGCATGCAGCGCTGATAGTCTTCAGGAAGAGGTAGTGATCGAGGTCCGCAACCACATTGGTCACCTCACCCTCAATCGCCCCGAAGGCTTGAATGCCATTACCCTGAACATGGTGCGGCGCCTGACGTCGCAATTGCAGGCATGGGCCGATGACCCGCAGGTATTCGCCGTGGTACTGCGCGGTGCCGGCGATAAAGCTTTCTGCGCCGGGGGCGACATCCGCTCCCTGTATGACAGCTTCAAGAGCGGCGACACCCTGCACGAAGACTTCTTCGTCGAGGAATACGCCCTCGACCTGGCTATCCACCGCTACCGCAAACCCGTGCTCGCGCTTATGGACGGCTACGTCCTGGGCGGCGGCATGGGCCTGGTGCAAGGCGCAGATCTGCGCGTAGTCACCGAACGCAGCCGCCTGGCGATGCCCGAGGTGGCCATCGGTTACTTCCCGGACGTGGGTGGCAGCTATTTCCTGTCGCGTATTCCCGGTGAACTGGGGATTTACCTCGGCGTCACCGGGATCCAGATCCGCGCAGCCGACGCCCTGTATTGCGGCTTGGCCGACTGGCACCTCGACAGCGCCAGGCTGGCCGAACTGGACCAGCAGCTCGATAACCTGAAATGGCACGACTCCCCGCTCAAGGATCTGCAAGGCGTACTTGCCAAGCTCGCGGTACAGCAATTGCCCGATCCGCCACTGGCGGCCTTGCGCCCCGCCATCGACCATTTTTTCGCATTGCCGGACATACCCAGCATTGTCGAGCAACTGCAAGCCGTGACCGTCGCCGATAGCCACGAGTGGGCGCTGACCACCGCCAACCTGATGCAAACCCGTTCGCCACTGGCGATGGCCGTCACCCTGCAAATGCTGCGCCGTGGTCGTCATCTGCCGCTGGAACAGTGCTTTGCACTGGAGTTGCACCTGGATCGACAGTGGTTCGAACGAGGCGATCTGATCGAAGGCGTGCGCGCCCTGATCATCGACAAAGACAAGGCCCCTCGCTGGAACCCTGCGACACTCCACGACCTGGACAGCCGCCACGTCGAGAGCTTTTTCCACCACTTCATGCAAGTTGCGAGATAAGCCATGCAAGATCTTGAATACACTGAAGAACAAGTGATGATCCGCGACATGGCCCGCGACTTCGCCCGTGGTGAAATCGCCCCGCATGCCCAGGCATGGGAGAAAGCCGGCTGGATCGACGACACGCTGGTGGCGAAGATGGGCGAATTGGGCCTGCTGGGCATGGTGGTCCCCGAAGAATGGGGCGGCACCTATGTCGACTACGTCGCTTATGCCCTGGCGGTCGAGGAAATCTCCGCCGGCGATGGCGCCACGGGCGCACTGATGAGTATCCATAATTCAGTGGGTTGCGGGCCAATCCTCAACTTCGGCACACAAGCACAGAAACAGACATGGCTGCCTGCCCTTGCCAGCGGCCAGGCGATTGGTTGCTTCTGCCTGACCGAGCCGCAGGCCGGTTCCGAAGCCCATAACCTGCGCACCCGTGCTGAATTGCGCGACGGTCAGTGGGTGATCACCGGCGCCAAGCAGTTTGTCAGCAATGGCAAGCGCGCCCAGTTGGCCATTGTCTTTGCAGTGACCGACCCGGACCTGGGCAAGAAAGGTATTTCGGCGTTCCTGGTGCCCACCGATACGCCCGGCTTTGTCGTCGATCGCACCGAGCACAAAATGGGCATTCGCGCCTCGGACACCTGTGCCGTGACGCTCAACCAGTGCACCGTGCCCGAGGCCAACCTGCTGGGTGAGCGCGGCAAGGGCCTGGCCATTGCCCTGTCCAATCTCGAAGGCGGCCGTATCGGTATTGCCGCCCAAGCCCTGGGTATCGCCCGTGCCGCGTTTGAGGCGGCGCTGGCCTATGCCCGTGATCGTGTGCAATTCAACAAAGCGATCATCGAACACCAGAGCGTGGCCAACCTGCTGGCCGATATGCAGACCCAACTCAATGCCGCTCGCTTGCTGATCCTGCACGCCGCACGCCTGCGCAGTGCCGGCAGGCCCTGTCTGTCGGAAGCCTCGCAAGCCAAGCTGTTTGCCTCGGAAATGGCGGAAAAGGTCTGCTCCTCGGCGATGCAGATACACGGCGGGTATGGCTATCTTGAAGATTACCCGGTGGAGCGTTACTACCGGGATGCGCGGATCACGCAGATTTATGAAGGCACCAGCGAGATTCAGCGCATGGTGATTGCACGGGAACTGAAGAACTACCTGCTCTAACCAACACGCACAAAATAATGGGAGCGGGCTTGCCCGCTCCCTCACTCCGCTTGGGTTTCCTCAGGGAAAACCGTATTACTTGTCCTTGAACTCAGGCGCACGCTTGCCCACAAACGCGGCCATGCCTTCCTTCTGATCCTGCGTTGCGAACGCCGCATGGAAGACGCGACGCTCGAAGCGCACGCCTTCGGACAGGCTCACTTCAAACGCACGGTTCACACTTTCCTTGACCATCATGCTGATCGGCACCGATTTGCCGGCAATCAGCGCCGCTACTTTCAGTGCTTCTTCCAACAGCTCATCGGCCGGCACCACACGCGCCACGATCCCGCAACGCTCCGCTTCGACGGCATCGATGAAACGTCCGGTCAGGCACATTTCCATGGCCTTGGCCTTACCCACCGCACGGGTCAGGCGCTGAGTGCCGCCCATGCCGGGCAGCACGCCGAGGTTGATTTCCGGTTGGCCGAACTTGGCGCCGTCACCGGCGAGGATAAAGTCGCACATCAACGCCAGCTCGCAGCCACCGCCGAGGGCGAAGCCGTTAACCGCGGCGATGATCGGCTTGCGGCGGTTGGCCACGCGGTCGCTGTCGCTGAACAGGTCGTCCAGGTAGATCTGCGGGTAGGTCAGCTCGGCCATTTCCTTGATATCGGCACCGGCGGCAAAGGCTTTTTTCGAACCGGTCAACACGATGCAACCAATGTTCGGGTCGGCTTCCAGGCCATCCAGCGCCTGGTTCAATTCGCGGACCAGCTGCGCGTTCAAGGCGTTCAGGGCTTGCGGGCGATTGAGGGTAATCAGCCCGACGCGGCCCTGGGTTTCGAGCAAGAGGGTTTCGTAACTCATGTATCGGCTCCTTAAAGATTGCGTGAGATGACCATGCGTTGAATATCGCTGGTGCCTTCGTAGATCTGGCAGACCCGCACATCGCGGTAGATCCGCTCCAGGGGGAAGTCGCTCAGGTAACCGTAACCGCCCAAGGTTTGCAAGGCGGCCGAGCAGACTTTTTCGGCCATTTCCGAGGCAAACAGCTTGGCCATGGAAGCTTCCACCAACGCCGGCTTGCCACTGTCGCGCAGGGCGGCGGCGTAATGCACCATCTGCCGGGCCACAGCGATTTGCGTGGCCATGTCGGCCAGACGGAACGCCACGGCCTGATGCTCAATCAGCGCTTTGCCAAAGCTTTCGCGTTCACGCGCATAGTCGCGTGCCGCTTCAAACGCAGCGCGGGCCATGCCCACCGATTGCGAGGCGATGCCCACGCGGCCACCTTCGAGGTTGGCCAGGGCGATCTTGTAGCCTTCGCCCTCCTCGCCCAGACGGTTGCCCACCGGAACCTTCACGTCTTCGAACAGGATCTGGCAGGTGTCGGAGGCGTGCTGGCCGAGTTTGTCTTCGACCCGCGCGACCGTGTAGCCCGGTGAATCGGTCGGCACGATGAATGCGCTGATCCCGCGCTTACCGGCGGCCGGGTCGGTGACCGCAAACACGATCACGATGCCGGCGTTCTGCCCGGAGGTAATGAACTGTTTGCAGCCGTTGAGCACGTAATGATCGCCTTCAAGGCGCGCGCGAGTTTTCAGGCTGCTGGCGTCGGAGCCGGCCTGGGGTTCGGTCAATGCGAAGGCGCCGAGCATGGCGCCGCTGGCCAGCGGCTTGAGGAATTGCTCTTTCTGCTGGTCGTTGCCGAACGTGAGAATCGGCACGCAGCCCACCGAGTTGTGCACGCTCATGATGGTCGAGCAGGCACCGTCACCGGCGGCGATTTCTTCCAGGGCCATCGCATAAGCGAGGTAGCCCGTGTCGCAACCGCCCCACTGCTCCGGCACCAGCATGCCGAAAAACCCCAGCTCGGCCATTTCGCCGATGGCCTGCTTGGGAAAACGGTGCTCGCGGTCCCACTCGGCGGCGAAGGGTTTCAAGCGTTCCTGGGCAAATTGCCGGGCCGCGTCGCTGATTTGTACGTGTTCTTCATTGGGCAGCATAGAGCGTCCTCAAACCAGGCATTCGATGGCCATGGCCGTGGCTTCACCACCGCCGATACAGATGGCGGCAACACCACGCTTGAGCCCGTTCTGGCGCAGGGCCGAGAGCAGGGTCACCAGGATCCGCGCGCCGGACGCGCCGATCGGGTGCCCCAGGGCGCAGGCGCCGCCGTGGATGTTGACCTTGCTGTGGGGGATTTCCAGCTGACTCATGGTGACCAGGCTGACCACCGCAAAGGCTTCGTTGATCTCGAACAGGTCGACATCCGCCAGGTTCCAACCGGTCTTGCTCATCAGCTTGCGAATAGCCCCCACCGGCGCCACTGGAAACAATCCCGGCTCATCGGCAAACGCCGCATGCCCATGAATCACGGCCAGCGGCTTGAGGCCACGCTTGTGGGCTTCGGACTGACGCATCAGCAGCAAGGCTGCCGCGCCATCGGAAATCGAACTGGAGTTGGCTGCCGTGACCGTGCCGCCCTCGCGGAACGCCGGTTTCAGGCTGGAGATCTTGTCCAGCTTGGCTTTGGGCGGTTGTTCGTCATGCAGGATGGTTTTCTGTTCTTTGCCCACGGTGACCTGCACCGGGACGATCTCGGCGGCGAAGTTACCACGGGTGATCGCTTCCTGGGCACGGGTCAGCGAGGCGATGGCAAAGGCATCCTGGGTTTCCCGGGTAAAACCGTTGTGCTCGGCGCAGTCCTCGGCAAAGGTGCCCATCAGACGGCCTTTGTCATACGCGTCTTCCAGGCCATCGAGGAACATGTGGTCGAGCACCTTGCCGTGCCCCATGCGGTAGCCACTGCGCGCACGGTCCAGCAGGTAGGGCGCGTTGGACATGCTTTCCATGCCGCCGGCGATTACTACATCGACGCTGCCGGCCACCAGCGAATCGTGGGCGAGAATGGTTGCTTCCATGCCCGAACCGCACATTTTGTTGAGGGTGGTGCAGCGGGTGGCCTTGTCCAACCCGGCCCCCAGCGCGGCCTGGCGCGCGGGTGCCTGGCCGAGACCGGCCGGCAGCACGCAGCCGAACAGCACTTCATCCACTGCATCGCTGGCAATCCCGGCACGCTCGACGGCGGCTCGAATTGCGGCGCTGCCCAGTTGCGGCGCGGTCAGGCCTTTGAGGTCGCCCTGGAAACCGCCCATGGGCGTACGCACGGCACTGACAATGACAATGACAATCGGATCAGTCATGGGAATACTCCTTACTTGGCAGCCATGCGCAAGGCACCGTCGAGACGGATCACCTCGCCGTTGAGCATGCTGTTTTCAATGATGTGACGTACCAGGGCCGCGTATTCGGCCGGTTTGCCCAGGCGCGGCGGGAATGGCACGCCGGCGGCCAGGGAATCGCGGACTTCCGGGGTCATGCCGGCCATCATGGGGGTTTCGAAAATGCCCGGGGCAATGGTCATGACCCGAATGCCGAAGCGTGCCAACTCGCGGGCGGCAGGCAAGGTCAGGCTGGCGATGGCGCCTTTGGAGGCAGAATACGCCGCCTGGCCGATCTGCCCGTCAAAGGCGGCCACCGAGGCCGTGTTGATGATCACCCCGCGCTCACCCTCGGCATTCGCCTCGGTTTCAGCCATGGCCGCAGCAGCCAGGCGCAGCAGGTTGAAGCTGCCGATCAGGTTGACGTTGATCACCTGGGCAAAACTGGCCAACCCATGGGGGCCGTTCTTGCCGAGGATCTTCTCGCCGCGAACCACGCCGGCGCAGTTCACCAGCCCATGCAACTGGCCAAACGCTGCGACGGCAGCCTGCACGGCGGATTGAGCAGCGTCTTCCTGGCTGATATCCGCCACGGCGCAACGGGCGTTATCCCCCAGTTGTCGGGCCTTGGCGGCGACTGCATCGGCGTTCAGGTCGACCAGCATCACCTTGGCGCCGGCCGCGACCAGCATCTCAGCGGTGGCCGCACCGAGTCCCGAGGCGCCGCCACTGACCAGGAATACCTTGTTTTCAATCTGCATTATTGCTTCCTTAAAGTGGATCAAGCGACCCCGGAATAGTCACTCCAGAGCCGCACAGCAGCAATGGTCAAAGCCATCAACCTAGCTGACTGGTTTGGCCAATGATTGATCCCGCTGATCGACCGGTCGGCCCAAGTGATTGGACGTCTTTGCGCGCGGCTTCTAACCTGAGGGCCTGCGCCACCGAAGAAGTCTTGCCGCGATGATCGTGCGTTCCAAACCCAATCTGCTGGGTATCCTGTTTTCCCTCAAAGGCTCAATTGCCAAGCGCATTGCTCTGCGCAGCCTGCTGGTGACCCTGCTGGCCTCCATGATCGTGCTGGTGGAAACCCTGCACCCCGCGTACTTCTCCAAGGTCAATGCCACGCCCTTCACGCTGCTGGGGCTATCGCTGTCGATCTTCATGAGCTTTCGCAACAACGCCTGCTATGACCGTTGGTGGGAGGGCCGCAAGCAGCTTGGGCAAATGATCATTGAGGTGCGCTCGCTGATCCGCGAAACCCAGGTGCTGGGTGACAGGCCGGAGCGGGCCGACCTCTTGCGTGGCGTGTGTGGTTTTGCCCATGGGCTTGTGGCGCGTTTGCGTCGTGAAGATGAAGCCCAGGCGATACAGCCCTGGATGCGTGTGGACGCCAACCACCCCAACGCTCCCGACAGCGTGCTGCAAAGCCTCGGCTCAGGTTTTTCCGAGCTGGCCCGGCGTGGCGTGATCAGCGACTGGCGCTACACCCAGTTGGAGACACGCCTGGTCGGGTTGAGCCAGGTCCAGGCATCCTGCGAGCGGATCAAACACACGCCGCTGCCCTTCCCTTACACGCTGCTGTTGCACCGCACCATCTACCTCTTCTGCATTCTGCTGCCGTTCGCCATGGCCGAACCGCTGGGATGGCTCACGCCGGTGTTCACTGCCATCGTCAGCTACACCTTCTTCGGCCTCGATGAAATCGGTGACGACCTCGAAGATCCTTTTGGCTTCGACGAAAACGACCTGCCGTGCAATGCGCTCGTACGCACCCTGGAGCGCGAGATCCTTGCCGCGCTGGGCGAAACCGACTTACCGCCGGCCCTGGAGCCGGTTGACTATGTGTTGAGCTGATGCGGGTTTGACACCCGCCTTGGTCTGACCGAAGCTGATGGCTTTGCAATAGCTGCCCGGACGCCTGCATGTCAAAGTCACGCCGTTACTCCATCGTCGGC
Source organism: Pseudomonas sp. BCA17 (assembly GCF_004519405.1). GTDB lineage: Bacteria > Pseudomonadota > Gammaproteobacteria > Pseudomonadales > Pseudomonadaceae > Aquipseudomonas. The sequence goes on from NZ_SGWI01000001.1 coordinate 307,933, forward strand.
CTGTGCGCCCTGTTGTTGATTGTGTCGATCACCTGGCATTTCTCCCGCACCACTCAGGTCGCCGTGCCGCCTGCGATTGCCCATGGCTATGGCAAAGCGCTGAAACAGGCGCACAACGGTGAACCCGGGGCCGCGCGCGTGTTGTACCAACAACTGGGGCGACCCGACCTCTCACCCGAACGCCGTGCCGCCCTGCACGTCGAACTGCCCAATTACCCCAGCCCCCAGGCGCTGAAGCTCGCCGACAAGGACCTGGCCAATGAATCGCCCCTGGTACGCGAAGCGGCGATTCACAGCATCGTCGGTCTGGTGCCCACCGGCCAGCGCACATTGCTGCTGGGCCCGGTACTCGAAGACCCGGAACAGAGCGTACGTTTTGCCGCCGCGAACGCCTTGCTCGGCCTGTCGCCGGACACCCTGGGCCTCTACTTCGGCCCACTACAGCAAGTACTCGACGAATTCGTGAAACACCTCAAGGCCCAGCCCGAAACGGCCGAAGCCTGGATTCAACTGGCGCGCCTGTACATCCACAGCGCCCTGCTGCCGGAAGCGCAGAATGCCCTGGAACAGGCCATGCGCCTGCAGCCGGACAATCTGCAAGCCGTGGTGGCGCAGATCGAGTTGCTGGACAAGCAAGGCAAAACCGATGAGTCCCGCCAGTTGCTGGCGCGACAATTGGCCGAGCACCCGGAGTCAGCCTACTTGCAACACGCCCTGGGCATGTGGCTGCTGCACCATGGTGAGCGCCCTTATGCCCTACTCGGCTTATCCAAGGCGGTGGAGCTGGAACCGGACAATCAGGATTACCGCTACGACCTGGCCACCACCCTGCACGCCCAGGAGGAACTGGAGGCGGCCCAGCGACAGTTGGAGGAGATCATTCAGCGCCACCCCGCCAACCGTAAGGCGCGGGTGTTGCTGGTCAATTACTGGAAGGAAAGTGGCCAGTTGCAAAACGTCCAGGTGCTGCTGGCACAGCTCGAACAGCAGAACCCGGACGATCCGGCGCTACAGCAAGGCCTCTGACCTGGCAACAAAAATGTGTAAAAACAGCGACTACGTCCACAAATACTTCAAACCGTTGAACCGCCACAGGCCCGCGACGGTCAAGTAAATATCGCGCGCTCAAAGCAGCGCGCACTTACTTGTACGTGACCTGAGGGCAGTCCTTGTCTACATCCAACGCGCTGTTCAGTGAAAAGGCGGCCACTGGCATCGAAGGTCTTGATGACATTCTTGCCGGAGGTCTTTCGCGCAGCCACCTGTTCCTGCTGGAAGGTGAACCGGGCACAGGAAAAACCACCGTTGCACTGCAGTTCCTGCAGGCCGGTGCCAAACAAGGCGAGCGTTCGCTGTATATCACCCTTTCCGAAACCGAGCGTGAATTGCGCCAGGGTGCCGAATCCCATGGTTGGCAGCTGGATGACAATATCCATATCTTCGAACTGACGCCGCCGGAAAGCCTGCTCAATGCCGAGCAACAGCAGAGCCTGCTGTACTCCTCGGACCTTGAACTCGGCGAGGCTACGCGGCAGATCTTCGAGGTGGTCGAGCGCGTCAAACCCTCGCGGGTGGTGATCGACAGCCTGTCGGAGATCCGCCTGCTGGCTCAAAGCTCGCTGCGCTATCGCCGACAGATTCTGGCGATCAAACATTACTTCGTGCACTTTGACACTACGGTCTTGCTGCTCGACGACCTGACCACCGAGGCGCTGGACAAAACCGTGCACAGCGTGGCGCACGGGGTTATCCGCCTGGAAGAACTCAACCCCAACTATGGTGCCGAACGCCGACGTGTCCGGGTGATTAAATACCGTGGGCAAAAATATCGCGGTGGTTTTCATGATTTCACCATCCTGCAGGACGGTGTGCATGTATTCCCCAGGCTGATCGCTGCCGAGCACCGCGCCGGTTATGTACGTCAAACCTTGACCAGCAGCATCAAGGAACTCGATGCGTTGCTGGGCGGTGGTATTGAAACCGGCTCAAGCACCCTGATTCTCGGCCCCTCCGGCACAGGCAAATCGCTGATCTCATTTGTTTTCGCCACGGCGGCGGTAGCCCGGGGCGAGAAAGCGGCGCTGTTTATCTTCGATGAGGAACTGGGCCTGCTATTCGAGCGCATGCGGCAGTTGGACATTGACCTTGAAGCGCTGCAAGCCACCGGCAATCTGTTGATTGAGCAGGTGGACGCCGCCGAACTCACGCCTGGCGAGTTCTCCCATCGCGTACGGCGTTGCGTGGACGAGCGTGGCATCAAGACGGTGGTGATCGACAGTCTGAACGGCTACGAAGCGGCAATGCCGGAAGAGAACGCGCTGATCCTGCACATGCACGAGTTGTTGCTGTACCTCAATCGTCGAGGCGCGGCAACGTTCATGACCGTCGCACAACACGGCCTGGTCGGGGACATGCAGGCGCCGGTGGATATTACCTACCTGGCCGATACCGTTATTTTGCTGCGTTACTTCGAAGCCATCGGCAGGGTTCGTCGTGCTATCTCGGTCATCAAGAAAAGGACCGGCGCCCATGAGTCGACTATCCGCGAGTACCGCATCAGCAAAGAGGGCATGACTATTGGCGCCCCCTTGGACAATTTCCAGGGCGTGCTGCGCGGTATCCCCACTTATGTCGGCACAGCCGGTCCGCTGCTTGAGGATAAGGGCCAGTGACAGGTTCTTCACCGGCCTCGGAGCGCGCGATCATTCTGGCGCCGCTGGGTCGGGATAGTGCATTGGCCTTGCAGATGCTCAACGAGGCCAACTACGGCGGCATTATTGCCGGCAGCCTGGGCGCCCTGTGCGAGGAATTGGAGCAAGGCGCAGGGCTGTTGATCATCGCCGCCGAAGCGCTGCGCGGGGTCGAGCTGGACCCATTGGTGGACTATCTCGCCCGGCAACCGTCCTGGTCCGATTTACCCATTGTGCTGATGACCCACCATGGCGGCAACGAGCGCAATGGTTCAGCGCACTTGAGTGCGCTGTTGGGCAACGTGACGTTTCTGGAACGGCCTTTCCATCCGGTGACCTTGATCAGCCTGGTCAGCGCAGCCTTGCGCGGCCGGCGGCGGCAATATGAGGCGCGGGACCGGCTGATAGAGCTGAGTGCGAGCGAGCGGCGCCTGCAAATCACCCTCGAGTCACTCGAACAGCAGGTGGAAGAACGCACGGCTCAGTTGCGCCACAACGAAGACGCCCTGCGGCAGTCGCAGAAAATGGAAGCGGTGGGCCAATTGACGGGCGGTATCGCCCATGACTTCAACAACATGCTCACCGGCATCATCGGCAGCCTCGAGATGCTGCGCAGGCGCGTTTCCCGGGGCAAGCTGGATGACCTCGACAGCCTGATCGATCTGGGTGTCACCTCAGCCAACCGCGCAGCCAGCCTGACTCACCGCTTGCTGGCTTTTTCCCGCCGCCAATCACTGGACGCCAAACCCGTCGACATCAACCAGTTGGTGAGTTCGATGGGGGAATTACTTAAACGCAGCATTAACGAAAGCATTGTCCTGGACATGCGCCTGTCCACCGACTTGTGGACCGCGGAAGCCGACCCCAACCAATTGGAAAGTGCCCTGCTCAACCTGGTGATCAATGCGCGGGATGCCATGCCAGCGGGCGGCAGGCTAGTGGTGGAAACCACCAATCGCCACCTCGACAGCGTGTTTACCGCCGCGTACGGCACCTTGGAACCCGGTGACTATGTCGAGTTGAGCGTCAGCGACACGGGCTGTGGTATCCCGGAGGGCCTGATTAACCGGGTGTTTGACCCGTTTTTCACGACCAAACCCATCGGCCAGGGCACCGGCCTGGGTTTGTCGATGATTTACGGTTTTGCCCGCCAATCCCACGGCCATGTGACGATTCACAGCGAGGTGGATAAAGGCACGACCGTGAGTTTGTTCCTGCCCCGATTCCTCGGTGAAATCACTCAGGCCGAGGCATCCGACCCTGCTCTGCTGCCGGTTGCCGGCGCGGAAGAAACCGTATTGATTGTCGAGGACGACCCGGCCGTACGTGTGCTGGTCAGCACGGTGCTCAAAGAACTGGGCTACGCCTTTGTTGAAGCGGGGGATGCCCCCAGTGCCCTGCCGATCATTGAGTCGGACCAACGCATCGACTTGATGATCAGCGACGTCGGTTTACCGGGCATGAACGGCCGGCAGTTGGCCGAGATCGGTCGACAGATCAGGCCGGGACTCAAGGTGCTGTTCATTACCGGGTATGCCGAGCATGCCGCGGTGCGTGGCGGGTTTCTCGATCCCGGGATGCAGTTGATCACCAAGCCGTTCACGTTCGACATGCTGACGGCGAAGGTGCGCGAGATGATCAACATCCGGCCCCAGGAGTAGGTCGCGGCTGAGCCCATGACGACAGGACGGTCATCATGGGCAGCGCTTATTGGGGCGCTGGCTGTGAGGTGGCTCCTGCCTGGCAACAGGATGGGTACTAAGCGACGTACCCTTTTATCAAGCCAGCAACTGCTGGATGTGCTCCTGCAGGGTATCGAGGTCGAACGGCTTGGCCAGGATCGGTGCGTTACGCGTGATCGGGCTATTGCAGTCGCGTATTTCCTGCGGGTAGCCACTGATAAAGATCACTTTCAGCTCAGGGCGCAGCTTGATCGCGGGCTCGGCGATCTGCACCCCCGAAATCCCACCCGGCAGACGGTAATCGGTCACCATCAGGTCCAGGTGCGGCTTGGTCGCGAGGATCTCGAAAGCCTGCTCGCCATCGGTCGCTTTCAAGACCCGATAGCCCAGCCCGCCCAGGTATTCACCCAATACGAACATAATGGATTCGTCGTCCTCGACGATCAGAACGACATCTTGCGCATCTTCACTCATGGGAAGCCTTTGTCCGGTCAATTGCTGCAGTTACGACCATGGGGTCACGCAGAGGTTGCGTCGAGGTGACGATTGATTTCATGCCGGCGCTGCCAATGGCAGGCACACACGAAACAAGGCGCCCTCGCCTATCCGGCTTTCCACTTCAATGGCACCGCCGTGCGCCGCAACGATCTGCTCGGAAATGAATAATCCCAGGCCGAGGCCGGCGGCCACCTGGCTGGCCGAGACGCGCTCGAACTGCTGGAAAATACGTTTCTGATTCTCCTCGCTGATACCAATGCCATGGTCGCGCACTTCTACCCGCGCCTCGCCATGCTCGGTGTACACCCGCACCTCTACCGGGCTCTTGGCCCCGTAGCGCAGGGCGTTGGTCAACAGATTGGTGACCACCTGTTCAATGCGGAACTCATCCCAGTTGCCCTCGACGGGCCCTTCACTCACCCATTGCAATGTCGAGCCGGCTGCCGCGACCTGCGGTGCGAAGTTTTCCACCAGGTCGCCCACCAGCCGGGCCAGGTCGAAGCGTGCCGGTCGAATCGAGAGTTTGCCGGTACGGATACGCGACACGTCGAGCATGTCTTCGATCAGGCGAATCAGGCTTTTGATTTGCCGCTCGTCGCGGTCGACCATGGCGTGCATCTTGTCCAGGGTGAACGCATCGGCATTCTCCCGAGCCAGGTGCATCTTGCGCAGCTGGGTTTCCAGGATCAGCCCATTGAGGGGCGTACGTACTTCGTGAGCGACGATCGACATGAAGTCATCACGCATGCGGACCGCCTGCTCCAACTCCGCCTGGGTAGCCTGCAGGCGCGCCAGCAGCAGCTCCTGTTCCCGTCGGCTCTGTTCCAGGGCTTCGACTTGCAGCTTCACGGCCTTGCTCTGGCGGTACAGGTCGACGAACACGTTGACCTTGCTCTTCACCGCATGGATATCCAGCGGCTTGTGCAAGAAGTCCACGGCGCCGCTTTCATAGCCCGTGAAGGCATAGTTGAGTTCACGGCCGGCTGCGCTGACGAACACAATCGGGATGTTCTTGGTCTTTTCGGTGCCGCGCATCATTTCTGCCAGCTCGAAGCCATTCATGCCGGGCATCTGTACGTCGAGAATCGCCAGGGCGAACTCGTGTTCCAGCAGCAGGGACAACGCCTGGTCGGCGTTCAAGGCCTTGAAGACCTGACGGTCCTCACGCTTGATCAGCGCTTCGAGGGCCAGCAGGTTTTCCGGCAGATCATCAACGATCAGCAGTTTGGCCTGGACAGTACTTAACATGAGGATTTTTCCAGGGTAGCCAGCAATGAGCTTATGTGGCTCAAAGTAAGAATATGGTCAGGTGTATGCAGTGACAGGGCCGCCAGGGGCATCACGGCAATCCGTGCTTCCGTGGGGTCCTGTACCACGGTGGTACCGCCCGACCGCTTGACGTGGGCCAGCCCCAGCGCGCCATCCTGATTGGCGCCGGTCAGGAGAATCGCCAGCAGGCCCTTGCCATAGGCGTCGGCGGCCGAGGAAAACAAGTAATCGATGGCCGGCCGGGAGTGGAATACACGGTCTTCCTGGCTCAGTGACAGGCTCCGGTCCTGTTCCACGGACAGGTGGTAGCCGGGCCCGGCGAAATACAACGTGCCAGGCTGGATCATTTCCTTATCCCGCCCTTCGCGTACGGGGATACGCAGGCGTCGCGCAAACACCTCGGCCAATTGGCTGCGACGCTCATCCGGCAGGTGCAGCACGGCGATGATCGGCAGGCCGAAACCCGCGGGTAATTCGCCAAAAATATGCAATAACGCCTCCACACCGCCGGCGGAGGCGCCGACGACGATGGCTTCAATCCCGTGAACCGGGTTGGCGGCAGCGTCGTTCATGATTTCCGGTAGATCCGCTCTTGCTTGACCAACGGCTCGAATTGCTTGCTGTAGGCGGAAAAGTCCAGGGTTTCCTTGCTGCCCAGCACCAGGAAGCCGCGATGACACAGCGACTCATGAAACAATCCAAACGCTCGATCCTGCAATTTTTTATTGAAGTAAATCAGCACGTTGCGACATGAAATTAATTGTGTTTCTGAGAATACACTATCGGTCGCCAAACTGTGATCGGCAAAGGTCACGTTCTCGCGAAGGGTTTTATCGAAAATCGCGTAATCGTAAGCCGCAGTGTAGTAGTCGGCAAATGAACGTTGCCCACCGGCCTGCTGATAGTTCGCCGTATAAGCGCGCACATTCTCCAGGGAGAAAATGCCCTGCTTGGCTTTATCCAGTGAGGCTGGGTTGATATCGGTTGCATAGATGATGGTGCGCTCCAGCAAACCCTCCTCACGCAGCAGGATCGCCATGGAGTACACCTCCTCCCCCGTGCTGCACCCGGCGATCCAGATCTTGATCGACGGGTAGGTTTTGAGTAGCGGCACCACTTCCTGGCGGATCGCCAGAAAGTGTGACGGGTCGCGAAACATCTCGCTCACCGGGATCGTCAGGAACTGCAACAACTGCATGAACGCCGCAGGGTCGTGCAACACCCGCTCCTGCAACGCCGAAATGGTTGCGCAGTCGAACTGGCGCATAGCATGGGCCACGCGGCGTTTGACCGATGCGCCGGAGTAATCGCGAAAGTCGTAGCTGTATTTGAGGTAAATCGCCTCGATCAGCAGGCGCAGCTCAATCTCGCTGCTTTTGTCCAAAAAACTGTGCTCCACTTAAATGCGTTCCATCTTGGGTAGCCACACGCGAATCAGTGAGAACAGGCGATCCAGGTCGATCGGCTTGGCCAGGTAATCGTTGGAACCGGCTGCAAGGCAGCGTTCCTGGTCATCCTTCATCGCCTTGGCCGTTACCGCAATGATTGGCAGCTTCTTCCAGCGCGGGTCCTGGCGGATCAAGGCGGTGGCCTCGTAACCATCCATCTCCGGCATCATCACGTCCATCAGCACCAGGTCGATATCCTCGACTTCATTGAGCTTGTCGATGGCCTCACGGCCGTTACGCCCGATCACCACCACTGCGCCCTTGTGTTCCAGGGCGCTGGTCAGGGCGAAGATGTTGCGCACATCATCGTCCACCAGCAGGATTTTGCGCCCCTCGAAGACCTTGTCGCGGCTGCGGGCGGTCTTGAGCATCTTCTGGCGATCATGGGACAGCTGGGATTCGACTTTGTGCAGAAAGAGTGTGACTTCATCCAGCAGACGCTCAGGGGAGCGCGCGCCCTTGATGATGATCGAGCGCGAGTATTTGCGCAGTTCGGCCTCTTCATCGCGCGTCAGGTTGCGCCCGGTGTAGATGATCACCGGCGGGAACGAGCAGATGTCTTCGGTGGCCATGCGTTTGAGCAACTCGTTGCCGTGCATGTCTGGGAGTTTCAGGTCGATGATCATGCAGTCGTAGATGTTGGTGCGCAGCAAGTCCAGTGCCGCCTGGGCGTAGCCGACATCGGTGATCTCGATGTCATCGTCGCCAATCAGGCGGGCAATGCTGTCGCGCTGCAGATCGTCGTCTTCCACCAGCAACACACGCTTGACCTTCTGGGTCAGCTTGGCTTCCAGGCGTGCGAAGACGTCCTTGAGCTCTTCGCGCGTCGTGGGTTTGACTGCATAACCAATAGCCCCCATGTGCATGGCAGCCTCAACGCGGTCTTCTACGGAAATCACATGCACCGGGATGTGGCGGGTGCTGGCGTGTTCCTTGAGGCGCTGCAGCACCGTCAGCCCGGAATGGTCCGGCAGGCGCATATCCAGCAGGATCGCGTCCGGCGTGAACTCCTCGGCCAGGCTGTAGCCTTCGTCCGCGCCGTGGGCCACCAGGCAGTGGTAGCCCAGTTCGTGGGCCAGGTCGAACAGGATACGCGCGAAATTCGGCTCATCTTCCACCACCAGAATGCACCGCGTGGCAAACGGGGCTTTGTCGCGATCATCGGCGAAGCGCGGAATCTGCTCGGCATCGACCACCGGCAGAGGGGACACCCTGACCGGTACCGGCACAGGTGCAGGCGCCGGCACGGCTTGGCGCAGGGGCTCGATCGGCGGACTGTCTGGCGTGCGTTCCACGTACTGTTCCGGCAGGACCAGGGTGAACACGCTGCCCTTGCCGGGCTCACTGGTCACACTGATATAACCGCCAAGCAAGGTGGCCAGGTCGCGGGAAATCGAAAGGCCCAGGCCGGTACCGCCGTAACGACGGTTGGTGGTGCCGTCGGCCTGGCGGAAGGCTTCGAAGATACTTTCCTGCTGGTCCGGGGCGATACCGATGCCGGAGTCGCGCACGGTGAAGGCAATGCCCTTCCCTGGCGCCTGGGAAACCGACAGGCTCACATCCCCCTGTTCGGTGAACTTGATCGCGTTGGACAGCAGGTTTTTGAGGATTTGCTCCAAGCGCTGGCGGTCGGTGAACAGCAGGGCCGGCGCGCCTTCCAGTATCTGCGCCTGGAAGCCCAACTTTCGATCAGCCGCCAGTGGTTCGAACATCCCACGCAGGCCATCCACCAAGCGAGCAACGCTGGAGCTCTCGGGGCGCACTTCAAGCTTGCCGGCTTCCACCTTGGAAATGTCCAGGATGTCGTTGATCAAGTTGAGCAGGTCATTGCCCGCCGAATAGATCGATTCGGCAAATTTGACCTGTTCGGCGCTGAGGTTTTCCTGGGGGTTCTCGGCCAGCAGTTTGGCCAGGATCAACGAGCTGTTCAGCGGCGTGCGCAGTTCGTGAGACATGTTGGCGAGGAATTCGGACTTGTATCGGCTGGAGCGCAGCAGCTCCTGGGCGCGGTCTTCGAGTTCCACCTGCGCCTGGTTGAGCTCGATGTTCTTGCGGTCCATGGCGTCGCGCTGCTCGGCGAGCGTCTGGGTCTGTTCGGCCAACTGTTCGTTGGTCTGCTCAAGCTCGGCCTGCTGGGTTTCCAGGTGGGCTTGGGATTCCTTGAGGATACGTGACTGCTCCTCCAACTCTTCGTTGGCGGTCTTGAGCTCTTCCTGCTGCACTTGCAGTTCTTCATTGAGCTGCTGGGTCTCCGCCAGCACCTCCTGCAAGCGCTGGCGGTAGCGGGCGGCTTCGATGGACGTGCCGATATTGTCGGCGATCAGTTCCAGCAACTCGATATCACGTTCTTCCAGCGAGCGCAGGAAGCCCAGTTCGATCACGCCGTTGACGCGGTCGTCATTACTGGTCGGCACCACCAGCACGCTACGGGCTGGCCCCTGGCCAAGTCCGGAGTTGACCTTGAAGTAGTCCACCGGCACATCGTCCAGGCGAATCAGGCGATCCAGCTGGGCGGCCTGCCCAACGATGCCTTCGTCGCTGTAAATCGATTGCTCCTGCTCTTCCTGTTCACGAGAAAAGCCATAGGTGGCCACACGCTTGAGGCCGCCGTGCTCTTCGCGCACGTACAGTGCGGCGACCGCAACCCCGGTGTACTGGGCAAAGAACTGCAGGATGTTGCGTCCCAGCATATTCAGGGTCAGTTGGCCGAGTACTTGTTCAGCCAGTTCGGTCTGGCCATTGCGCAGCCAGGCTTGCTGTTCGAGGCGGCGCGCGATCTTATGCTGCGACTCGAGGGTTGCGTTGTAACTCTTTGATAGAGCAACAAGATTTTTACGGCCGATATACGCCAGGAACGCGCTCAGGCCGAGAACAAAGAGCAGATACAGAGAGACACTGATCACCGTAGTACGGGTGACGTCTTCATTACGGGTGATACGGAACTGCTGCTCCATAGCCACCGCGTCGTCGTACTCCTTGCGAATCTCATCGGTCAGGCGTTTTCCACGGCCCGCCTTCACCGCACCGCGAAAGTCACCGCTGGTGCGCTGCATTTCAATCATCGACTGAGCGTATTGGTTCCACTCGATCTGCAACGCCTCAAGACGCTTGAGACGGTCCACCTGTTGGGGGTTGTCCGACACCAGGTCCTGGAGGTTGCGCAGGTCGGCAACGATGCGTGGCTTGGCCACTTCATAAGGGTCGAGGAAATGCTCGTCGCCGGTGATCAGAAACCCACGCATGCCGGTTTCCAGATCAACGGTCAGCTTGGAGGCCTCGTTAAGGTTATTGATGACCCGGTCGGTGTGCTCCACCCATCGAATGACTGATAACAAATAAGTGATCAGACACACGAAGAACACCGCACTGAGCACGCCCACAGCTAAAGGCAGCGCAACGTTTCGGCTCAGGAGGTTACGAAAGCTCTTTTCATCGACGGACGACGCAGGTGTCATGGGCATGCCTTGGCCAAGTGCGGAAAAAACGGGAGTTTGCCCCAAACTTGCCCATGAACGCCATTTTTCTACCGCACAACGACGAAAAGGACGACGCAGCTTTTGGAAAAGTCAGGCCGTCGCCCTGTGCATGCGGCGTTCGTCTTACTTCTCTTCACACTTCTTCGCACTCGGTACGGGAACGTCGACGCCCAGCCATTCCACCCAGGGACGCGCCATGAGAACAGGGAGGCTCCACCGCAAAGGCGCAACTTCATTCCCATAAAGGTGCTCCCAGATGACAACCTCCGTTCAACGTCTGTCACGCGCAACCCCGACGCTCCCCACACCTGTACCTGACAATACGCTGGCGCCCATACCCAGCAACGCGGCAGTCAAGATAAAGCCCAACCTCAAGACAGACCTGGCCGATAAACAAAACCTCCTCACCCTGGGCGATGCGCTGAGCCAACTGGCCAGGAGACTGGGCGCAGACGCCACGGCGCCGATGATAGTGGCGGCGCTGAAAACCACCTCGATGGCGATTGATCCTGACTCGCGCTACCCCCACGACGCCGGTCGCCAGGCCACCCTCGAGGATTTTATCGGCAGCCTCGGCTTACCCTTGCCTGACAGCCATTTCGCGCTCAACGGCCTCTCGGATGCAGTCATCGACCGTGGCCAAGTGCACCCCTTGGGCAATCTGGGCGGCGCGCTGTCGTGGCCGGTGCCGCTGAGCGCGGATGAGCAACGCCGCGTTCGGCTGATTACCATGAGCCATGTCGACCCCCACGGCCAACAACCGCAAGTGATGCAGACCAAGGGCCTGTTGCTGGAGTTTTTGCGACTACGCACGCCGCTCCCCGCGGGTGTACTCAACAATCCGGCCAAAGCGCTGGAAGCGCTGATCAGTTCGCCCGAAGGGCAATTGCTCGGCGAAACACTGCAGAAAACCATGCAGGGTGTCGCCACCGACAGCAGCACGATGGACTATCTGCTCGCCGCCGTGACCTTGCAACTGGACCCGGAGTCCATCATCGCGCCGCGTCGCAAAACGCTCGCCGGCTTCGATCTGGCCAGTGACAAGCACTGGGGCAAGCCGCTGTCCACAGTGGTCGATGGCCTCAAACAGCACCTGGTCGCCCAGGGAAAGACCAGCGCCGCCATGGCCGGCGTCGCTGCGCATGTCTTACTGGCGGGCCGCGCACCGGCCTTGCTGATCAAGGACATCCCGGCCAGCGTCACCTATGGCAGCCTGGCGTGGGTCAACCTGTCGGTGGCGGCGGCCACCATCGAAGCGCAAACGCCCGGCAAGGTCGCGAACATGACGTTCGCCGAAGTCATGCTTGCGGCTCGCAATGCCAGTCTGGCGGACCCCGCCGTGACCGAACGCGTGCAACGCGAAGTCCTGGTGGATTGGGGCGTGGCTAACGGGGTGTTGGCCAGGAAGGACGATCAACGCTATAGCCTCGATGAACTCACCACCCTGCTCCGTGAGTTCAATGCCCGTAGAACGCTGATAGGCACCGCTACACACGCCTTGGATGCAGACATTCCGTCGCGTAAAGCAATGGCGTTGGCCGAGCTGAAAAAACGCTTTCCCGAGCAACAGGCCCTGTTTGAAGAGAAGCTGATTCACATCAGCCGCAAGGAAACCACATCCGACGGCGGCGTTGGCTATCGAACCTTGGAGGTCGGGCCGCACTCGATGCTGGACGTCGCCATGATGGACTTGCCGGACGCTGATCTGGCATTCACCTGCGACGACACGCGCGTGCCGCTGGCGGCCTTGAACGCCAACCCTCGGTTTGGGGTGGCCAAGGCCTTCGAGTCGCAGTTCGCCAGCACCGTCAAAGATAAAAAGGCCGCCATCAACACCTACGTCAAACACTTGATCAGCCAGGCGCCCCTGGCTGTCCGCGAAGATCTCGAATACGGCAAGATCAGCTTCTTCCAGGAGCATTCACGTACCTTGGGGCCAGGGTTCACCGGGTCTACGTCACATCCCAAAAATGAGCAACTGCTGGTCAAGATCGAGCGCGATGGGGTGACCAAGGCCTACGCGATCAGCTTCAACAAAGGCACGATAGAACCGGTCGGGCCGTCGCGGGCAAGCGCCCAGAATCGCCGCGCCGCCAACGTTGTGCACGAAACAAAAGCCTTCACCCCCAAAGGCGACGTCGCCGTCCGTCGTGACGAACAAAAGCGCCCGGATCAATCTCCCCCGGACAGCTTCAACTCAGGGCGTACCGGCCTTATCGCCGACGCCTTCGTACAGCATGTCGACCTGGATGACGATGCGATCAAACAACAGGCCCGCGGCCTCACAACCGCCGACAACAACCGCAGGCGCGGCGAGGCGGTCAGCGAGGCCATACTGGACCTGATTCCCTTTCGCGCGGCGTTCAATAACTTTCGCAAAGGTAATATCGGCGAGGGTTTGCTCGACTTGGGCCTGGACTTGTTCGGCATCGTGACCGCCGGCGTGGGCACCGCCGGCAAGGTGATCAAGATCGCCGGCACCGCCACTTCAACCGCCACCAAGCTGGCACGCGCGGTCAAGGTGATCGGAATGGCGACCTTCAGCTCACTCAATCCTTTAGGAGGGCTGGGTGATGCGGCGCTGGGTGCCACCCGATTAGTCGGCAGCGGGTTCTCGAAGGGTGTCGAGTGGCTCAACCACGTGAGGGGCGCCACCGGTGGCTATGACTTATTAAAGGCTGCCAGCAAGGAACATGGGCCAACCTTGATCGGCACTTACAAGGTGAGCGGGATAGAGACCGAAGGGGTCGCGGTCCTGAAAAATGATCATTGGTATAAATATGACCCCGTCACCAATAAACCCTATGGCATGCCCATCGACGGTTTTTCCCCACGCGGCGCGCCTGAGCTTCATGCCCTGACCGGGGTGACCAGCGAGCCTGCGTATTTAAAGCTGCACAACAACATCGTTAACGCGACAAAAACGGAGAATTACCCTGCCTACAAACAAGGGTATTTGACCGGACGCCTGGAAGAGTTGCCTGGGTATCGGGATGGAATGGGCAGCTCACAACTCAGGAAACTGGCTGAGGCGCCCGGACGCCCGCCGCACGAGGTCGGTATTCTGAGCCGGGAATTGAAGCGTGCCTATGTCAGGGACGGTGAATACACCAGCGCATTACTCCTTCATGATGTGATGGGGCCTGGTGTGTCGGTGCTGCCTTTTTCACAGGCGCATTACAACGCATACGTTGACTTGCCCTCTGTCGGGGAGTGCGCCGGCATTTCCTATGCCATGGCGCTGGCGCTTCACCAGGGGACCGAGGAGCAGCTTGTGAAGAATTTGCTCAAGGTCGCCGAAGACCCTGCGAGTGCCGCCAATGCACCATTCGCAACGCATTTGCGCAACCTCCAGGACGCGGTGAAAAAGCCGAGTTCATTCCACTTCGGCGGGCAGGTGGAAGTCGGATACGACGAAATCATCGAGAAAATGCTCACGTCTGGAACCTCGACGACAATCAGGATCGGCACCGTGGACCATGCGATGCTGGCCGGGGTGCAAATCAAAAACGGTAAGCCGGAGTGGTTTTTTTTCGATCCCAACGCCGGCCTGGTCAAATTCACCAACTTGAAGTCGATGGAAAGAGGCATGGAAGAATTGCTCAACAGTGGCCAATCTGCGGCGCTGCGCAATACGCGCCGGACGCTTACGGGCAAACGAGCCTACAGCATCAGCATATTTGAGCCCGGCCATGTGAATAATCGACCCGGCATTAACCCGGATGTGGTGAGAGATCTCTCCAGTGTTGCGTTGTAAACCATGACGTACCGGGGCATTCTGCGCGCCTGACATCATGCGGCCAGTAAGTTTTTCGGAACTTGCTGGCCGCGTGACTACTCATTAGTTGAGTTGACTCAGCCCTGCCTGACCTCTGTACCTTTACTTTCAGGAATGTTCACTATGCCGTCCCCTGCCTCCACCATCCTTGTAGTCGAAGATGACGCCATCGTGCGCATGCTGATCGTCGATGTGCTTGAAGAGTTGGAGTTCCATGTACTGGAGGCCGCTGACGCCGCCGAAGCGTTGGCAGTGGTCAACACCGACCAAACCATCCACCTGATGATGACCGATGTCGGCCTGCCCGACATGGACGGCAAGGAACTGGCGACCCAGGTGCGTCAATTGCGCCCCACCCTGCCCATCCTCTTTGCCAGTGGTTATGCCGAAAACATTGATGTACCCGCTGGGATGCAAGTGATCGGCAAACCGTTCTCGATCGATCAATTGCGCGACAAAGTCAAATCGATGTTGCCCGACGCTTAACCCTTTCTTCGCGACGCAGTACACCCTAGACAGTGGTTTGCCCTGCATCAGGGCAAACAGGCGCGGCAAGCCTGCGGGCGTGGCGCCGTCTGCTACCCTGCACAACTGCGCCGTACCGTTACCACCCCAATAGTTCACCTGTTTGCTGGGATTAACGTGACGTTCGGCGAATAAAACTGGAAACTCAGCGTTTTAATCTCACGCCCTTTAAAAAGCACTCAGGAAGGACGCAACAACATGATTGGAAAACCGACGCGCCTGCTGTTGGCGAGCCTCTCGATATTGATGAGCACCGGTGCCTGGGCCGACTTCACGGCAACTCCGACTGAAGCCCGCGCCATCGCCAAGGAAGCTTATTTGTACGGCTACCCGGTGGTAGAAATGTACAAAACGCTCTACACCCAGGCCGTTGATAAAGGTGGCGCCAATTTCAAGGCCCCGTTCAACCATATCGGCAACACCGCCCAGGTCGTCACCCCCAAGGACACTGCGATACCCACTCCGAACCCGGATACGCCCTACTCCTTCGTATGGATGGACCTGCGCAAAGAACCCCAGGTACTGACCCTGCCCAAGATCGAAGACAACCGTTACTACTCGGTGCAGTTGATCGACCTCTACACGCAGAACATCGCCTACCTGGGCACCCGCAGCACCGGCAACAATGGTGGTCACTTCATGATCGCCGGGCCGGACTGGAAAGGTCAGCAACCGGTCGACATTGATCGCGTGATCTACAGCGAAAGCAACATTGCCTACGCCCTCTACCGCACGCAATTGTTCGATGAAAAAGACCTGGGCAAGGTCAAGCAGATCCAGAGCGGCTATAAAGTGCAACCGCTGAGCGGCTACGTGAAGCAACCCGCGCCGGCCAAAGTCGCGAAGATCGAATGGCCCAAGCCAATGGCGACCATGACCGAAAGCCCGCAGTTGTTCCGTTACCTGAACTTCATGCTCAGCTTCGCCTCCCCTCAGGACAGCGAAAAAGACCTGCTGGCCCGTTTTGCCAAGATCGGCATCGCGCCGGGCGCACCGTTCAAGGTCAATCAACTGACCGCCGAGCAGCGTAAAGCCCTGGAAGACGGGATCGCCGATGGCAAGGCGGAGTTCGCTGCCTTCAAGAAAGACAAGATCGACACCCACCAGGTCTCCAGCGGCGACCTGTTCGGCAGCCGTGACCGCCTGAAGAACAACTACCTTTATCGCTATGCCGGGGCCAACCTGCACATGTTCGGCAACTCGCCCGACGAAGCCGCTTACCTGACCTACTCCGTTGACAGCGAGGGCAAGCCCGCCAACGGTGCGCGCCACAGCTACACCGTGCATTTCGCCAAGGACCAGTTGCCGCCGGCCGACGCGTTCTGGTCGCTGACGATGTACGAGGCCAAAACCAAACTGCTGGTGCCCAACCACAAGAAACGCTACCTGCTCAATTCGCGGATGCTGCCCAACTTCAAGCTCGACGCCGATGGTGGCCTGACCCTGGCGCTGCAACACCACGAGCCGCCGAAAGCCGAACAAAGCAACTGGCTGCCGGCGCCGCCCGGCCCGTTTTATGCCGTGCTGCGGATTTACCTGCCCAAGCCCGAGGTGGCTAACGGCCAATGGCAGCTCCCACCGTTGACGCCGCTCAAGTAGCTTTTGCATAGGAGCGGGCTTGCTCGCTCCTACCTGCACAGAACTATCAGTGTCTGAACCTGGCGAAGGATTGATGCAGATCCGAGGCCCAACCATCGACGACGCTTTTCACATCATCAGCCTTCATTACCTGTGATTCATTGGACAGGGGCTTGCCGGTGCCTTTGTGTATCACCTGGGTGAGCGGTGAAACTGCACCGGTCATTTCGCGGGCAACTGCGTATGACTAATCCACGGCCGGTGGGTAAGGTGAAGCGACAGTCCTTGTCAGGAGCATCGCATGCGTACCATCGGCCTTATCGGCGGCATGAGCTGGGAGTCCAGCGCCGAGTATTACCGCATCATCAACCAGCGCGTGCGCGACCAGCTCGGCCCACTGCGCTCGGCGCAGCTGTTGATGTACAGCGTGGACTTCGGCCCGGTGGAACGCGCCCAGCATGCCGGGCGTTGGGATGACACCGCGCTGATCCTGGAAGATGCGGCGCGCCGCCTGCAGGCCGGGGGTGCCGACTGCGTGGTGTTGTGTACCAATACCATGCATTTGGTGGCGCCGCGGATCGAGGCGGCGGTGTCGATTCCATTCTTGCATATCGCCGACGCCACCGCAGCCGCAGCACGTGAAGCAGGCACCCTGACGGTAGGTCTGCTGGGCACGGCATTCACCATGGAGCAGGATTTTCTCAAGTCACGCCTGGCTGCCCAAGGCTTGACCGTGCTGGTGCCGGATGCGGACGAACGCAAGGCCGTGCACCGGATCATTTACGAAGAGTTGTGCGTGGGTGTCATCAGCGAAGCGTCCCGTCAGGTCTACCAGCGGGTGATCGACAACCTCGCCGCGCGGGGTGCCCAGGCAGTTATCCTCGGCTGTACCGAGATCTGCCTGCTGATCCAGCCCGAACACAGCGACCTGCCGCTGCTGGACACCACCGAGCTGCATGCGCGGGCTGCGGTGGCGTTTGCTTTGCAGGACTAAGCCGGCGTGCGTATGCGCGCCATGCTCAGCGCGTCGACAAAACCACCATCGCGCACGCCGTAATCGCGCAGACGGCCTTCAACCTCGAAGCCGAACTTACGATACAACGCGTGCGCGGCTTCGTTGTCGGCATAGACCGTCAATTCGACGCGGCGCAGGTTCATCCAGTTGTCAGCCACTTCCAACGCAGCGCTCAATAGCCTGGAACCCACGCCCTTGCCCTGCCACGCGGTAGCGACCCCCATGCCCAACCCCGCGATGTGGCTCTGACGAACGCGGGCATTCTGCTCCATTCCCAGATTGCCGATGACTTCACCGCCATGCATCGCCACCAATTGCAGCCGCCGTTCGTTGTCCATCACCAGGCGCTTGCGCCAAGCCTCCACCGATTGGAAAGGCATTTGCAGCACCTGACGGCAAACGGCCGGGTCGTTATAGAGCGCCGTGACGCCCTCAAGATGGGCTTCGGTAAAGCGCTGGATGACGATATGGGGTTCAGGTGCGTGCATTGTGTTTCATCCTTTGAAAGACAAGTGGCGGGCCAGTGTAGAGGCCAACCGCGCCCACTGGCTAGGGCGCTGGAACTGTCGACCACAGCGACGGCCAATCGCCCGGACCCACCCCGGTGCAGCGCGGCATCATCTGGAACTCACGCAGTTGGAAGGCCTTGCCGTCATACACCCAGACGCCTGCGGCGCCGCAATCGCCGATCCCCCGCTGTTTGTAGAAATAACTCAAGGTACCGGTGGCTTCGTCATACCCAACCGAGCCTTGCAGCGCTGCGCCGTCCAACGGCAACGGTTGGATAGTCAATGGGGTTTCGCCATAAGGGGCCTGACGCTCACGACGGGTGACCTCGTATTCGCAGTTGTAGGCGGCGCAGTCGTAACGCACCACGCTCATGGCTTGAGTTGCACTCAGCGCGCCGACTTCGGCCTGCGGCGCCATTTCGGTGTCCGTGTCCGTGATGGCTTTCAAGGCAGCGGCCGCCAGGGCGGTCTGTTCTTCGGCGGTCAGCGGCGGCGCAACCGGGAACTTGCGCAAGACCGGCACGGGCACGCGCGCCGGCACATGGCTGGCGGCCCCTTTGCCTGGCCGCGCCAGTGCCGTGACGTTATCCAGGCGTCCTTGCACCGCATCCATCAACAGCAGCGAAGCACTCAGGCCTTGGAGTGACACCTGTGCGCTTTTATCGCCCGGCACCTGCAAACGCTGACCATTGCGCAAGCGCTGCAACCACAGGCGAGCCGGTGCTTCTTCGAGCACACCGTAGGACTGTACCTGGTCATCACCGCCCTGATCGTCCAGCTCCACATGCAACGCCTGCGTCAGCTCCAGGCCCAACGGTTGACCATCCAACAGCAACGTAGAAAGGTCCACGGCCTCGCCACGATAATCAAAACGCAAACGCAGCGACGCCTGCGGCCCAGCCTGGTGCCAGATATGCAGGGTCAGAGAGCTGTAGTCCTCCTCATCGACCCCGCTGGGCGCGCTGAGGGCATGGCAATTGCGCAGGTTGTCGCAACCGATGACCCAGTTCTTGATTTCCCGTAGCAAGGGCACGGTTTCGGCGGGGGGTTGAGCGAAGGCTTGTGACGTGGCGCCGGCCAGCGACAGGGCCAGGAATACGGGGCGTAGCATGGGGGACTCTCCGTGTCTGAAAGGCGCGGATTGTCCCATGTTCACTGCATGGCGTCAGCGGCCGGAAGCGGTCCGCCACACCCGCGCGATATCTGCCGCGCGCTCGCGTAACAAGCGCGGCGCTTCACTGCAGGCACGCTCCAGGCTCATCGGTCCGTTCGGCAAGGCGAACGCTGCCGCCACGCCATGGGCGTACATCTGTTCATAGCCGTCGCCCAGGGTGCCTGCGATCACGATCACCGGCACCTGGTGCCGCTGGGCGATACGTGCCACGCCGAAGGGGGTTTTACCGCGCAGGGTCTGGGCATCGAAACGGCCCTCGCCGGTCATGACCAGGTCGGCACCGCGGACGGCATCGTCCAGGCCAACCAGCTCGGCCACTACGTCCACACCGGCACGAAATTGCGCGCCGAGAAACGCTTTGGCGGCAAAACCCAACCCACCGGCTGCGCCGCTGCCGGGTTCGTCGCGCACATCCTTGGGCAGGACCTTGGCGCAGTGGTCGGCGAAGTGGCCGAGGGCTGCATCAAGCTGTTGGACCTGTTCGGGGGTGGCACCTTTTTGCGGGCCGAAAATGGCGGACGCCCCCTGGGGACCGCACAGGGGGTTGTTCACGTCTGCAGCGATGTCAAAACGCACGCGGGCCAGGCGAGGGTCCAACTGTTCCAGGTCGATACGCGCCAGCCCCGCCAGCGCCAGGCCACCGGCAGGCAATGGCTGGCCGTTGCTATCGAACAGCTGCACGCCAAGGGCTTGCATGGCGCCGGCGCCGCCATCGTTGGTGGCGCTGCCGCCAATGGCCAGGATGATGCGCTGGGCGTCGAGGTCCAGGGCGGCACGGATCAACTCTCCAGTGCCGTAAGTGCTGCTGGAGCATGCATCACGCTGTCCCGGGGGGACCAACTGCAGGCCGCTCGCTTCAGCCATTTCGATAATCGCGGTGCGGCTGTCGGCCAACCAGCCCCAGCGTGCCTCTACTGTGCCGCCCAGTGGGCCATGCACCGGTTGGCGACGCAGTTCGCCGTTGCACGCGGCGAGTACCGCGTCCACCGTACCTTCACCCCCATCCGCCATCGGGCATTGGACCAGTTGCGCATCCGGCCAGACGTGGGCGAGCCCTTCGGCAATCGCCCGGGCAACGCCTTCAGCACTCAGGCTGTCTTTGAACGAGTCGGGGGCGATGATGATTTTCATGGGCTTTCTCCGATTTTTATAACGCCCATGCTGCCAGTTGCCTGCGGGGATGACGCCGGTCCGATGCACAAGTGTGAGTGAGGTTTGTTGTTCATTCCGACAAAGCCTGTGGCAACAGCTGTACGCCCAGGTAGAGAGCGAGCATGCCGTCCAGGGTCAGTGGGTCGACGCCGCTGAGTTCGGCGATACGCTCCATGCGATAACGCAAGCTGTTGCGATGGATGCCCAGGGCATCAGCGCACGCCTGGCTTTGGCCGTCGTGTTCGCACCAACTGCGCAAGGTGGCGAGCAACTGGCCATTGCTGTCCTTGGCCAGTACTTTGCGCAACGGGTTGAGCAATTCGTCCAGCGCATCGTCGTTGCGATGCCGCCAGAGCATCACCGGCAGGCGATAACGGTTGAGGGCCAGCAGGCGTGACTGGGGCAATACATCCCGACCGTAGGCCAGCAAATCGCTGACACGACGATAGCAACGACGCAGCCCGGCCAAGCCATCGGCCTGCCCGCCTACGGCCACACGAAGGATGTTCCAACCCAGGCCATCGAGTTTTTCCAGCAGGCGTGGGTTGTCCACCGGCACCGATGCCGGGCGACACCACAACAGGGAGAACTGCGCCGAGCTGACACACCAACTGTCCGGGTAGCGGCTGCTCAGCCAGGCACTCAACGCCTCGGCCGATTGCCCCGGACCCAGCTCGAACAGGTACGGCGTACGTGCCATCTGCGGCTTGAGGCCCAACTGCTGGGCTTCGTCCACCAGTCGCGGTGAGTCGCCGCTGTCGGCCAGCAGCAAGGCGAGCAGATCGTCACACCGCTGGCGGCGCCATTGCTGTTCGGCCTGCTGGTGCCGATGGCTCACCAGCATTTCAGCGGTCATGCGCACCAGTTCGGCGTAGGTGCGCAGCCCTTCGGGTTCGCCGGTGATCCCCAGCACACCGATCAGGCGTTGATCATGCAGCAACGGCAGGTTGATACCCGGTTGCACGCCTTTGAGGTGCTTGGCGGTCTGGCCGTCGATTTCCACCACGCGACCATTGGCCAGCACCAGCTGTGCACCTTCATGGCGGGTATTGATGCGCTCCGGCTCGCCGCTGCCCAGGATCAGGCCCTGGCTGTCCATAACGTTGACGTTATAGGGCAGGATGGCCATGGTGCGATCGACAATATCCTGCGCCAAGTCATGATCCAGCTCGAACATGGGGCTATTTTCCTGAAAAGCGGGTTGTTCAGCGGCACAGCGCAAAGGACGCTTGACTGTGCGCAGGCACAAAGACAGTAGCCCATCCCGTCACCGAGACTGGTTGGGCGATCAACGTTACCCTCGCATCGCGAAAAATCATAATAAAGAGAGAACCCTCATGTCACAGAGCGCCGCTGCCACACTGGCCACCGATGACGATAAAAACGCCATCTATCAGCGCATTACCCTGCGCCTGATCCCCTTCATCTTTATCTGTTATCTGTTCAATTACCTCGACCGGGTAAACGTTGGCTTTGCCAAACTGCAGATGCTCGATGCGTTGAAGTTCAGCGAAACCGTGTACGGCCTTGGTGCCGGGATCTTCTTTATCGGCTACGTATTGTGCGGCGTACCGAGCAACCTGGCACTGACCCGGTTCGGCCCACGGCGCTGGATTGCGCTGATGATGATCGTGTGGGGCACATTGTCCACCTGCCTGCTGTTCGTCACGACGCCGACGCATTTCTACACGTTGCGCCTGTTTACCGGTGCCGCTGAGGCCGGTTTCTTCCCGGGCGTGGTGCTGTACCTCTCGCAGTGGTTCCCGACCTTCCGCCGCGGGCGCATCATGGCGTTGTTCATGTCGGCGATCCCGGTGTCCGGCTTGCTCGGCAGCCCGTTCTCAGGCTGGATCCTCAACCACTTCGCGGCGGGCCAGGGCGGCCTGGCAGGCTGGCAGTGGATGTTCCTGTTGCAGGGCATCCCCACCGTGATTCTGGGTGCCCTCGCCTACTTCCTGCTCAGCGACAACTTCGCCAACGCCAAGTGGCTCAAGCCCCACGAGCGCGCCGTACTGGAAGCCGACCAGGCGACCGATCTGGCGAACAAACCCAAGACCACCAGCGACTCATTGGCCGAAGTGTTCAGGAACCCGGCGATCTGGGCGTTCGGCCTGATCTACTTCTGCATCCAGAGCGGCGTCTACGCGATCAACTTCTGGCTGCCGTCGATCATCAAGAACCTGGGTTTCAGCGATAACCTGGTGATCGGCTGGCTCAGCGCTATCCCGTATTTGCTGGCGGCGGTGTTTATGCTGGTGGTGGGTCGTTCCGCCGATTTGCGTAAAGAGCGGCGCTGGCACTTGGTGGTGCCGATGTTGATGGGCGCGGCAGGCCTGCTGATTGCGGTGAATTTCGCCACCACGCCTGCCATGGCGATTCTTGGCCTGACGATCGCCACCATGGGCGCCCTCACCGGCCTGCCGATGTTCTGGCCGGTGCCCACGGCAATGCTCAGTGCCGGTGCGGCCGCGGGCGGGCTGGCGCTGATCAACTCCATGGGCCAGATGGCCGGCTTCCTGAGCCCGTACATCGTCGGTTTTGTGAAGGATGCAACCGGGTCCACGGATATCGCGTTGTACCTGCTGGCAGCGGTGATCGTCGCCGGCAGCCTGTTGGCGCTGCGCATGACGCGAAGCCTGCGGACCTGACCGCGTATTGCTTCCACGCACACCCGCGCGTGGAAGCCACTCATCAGCAGGTTGCCCGAGGGCGGCCTGGCTGAATCACAAACGCGTTCTACACCCAACTCTGCCCAGGCCTATAACAAGCCACCGCCGTCAATGTCGATGATAGCTCCGGTCATAAAGCCATTCTCCATGGCCAGCACATACCCCGCCGCCACTTCTTCAGCCTGCCCTACCCGCCCAACCGATAAACCCGCGCCCGCCTTGGCGAACATCGCCAGGCGCTGTTCCTCTGCCAACCCGGCATAGGCCGGTGTATCGATCACCCCCGGGCTGACCACATTGACCCGGCGCGGCGCCAGTTCTTTGGCCAACTGCTTGCCCAGCGCTTCGGTCGCGGCATTGATGCCGGTCTTGATGAACTGGCCGGGCGCCAATTTGCGGCCCAGTTGGCCCGAAGTCAGGCTGATGCTGCCGTGCTGATCCAGATACGGCAGCGCCTGTTGGATCGCACGCAAAGCGCCCCAGAGTTTCACGTTGAAATTTTCCTGGGCCTCGATCAAATCCGTCTCGATGAGTGGCTTGGCACGCACCGACGGGCCGGACGTATACACCAGGTGATCAAAGCGGCCTACGGTTTCGAACAGACGCTGCAAGGAAGCGGTGTCGGTGACGTCGACGGGTTCGCTGCGCAGGCCGTCTTCTACACCGGATGTCAGCCGACGCCCGGCCAACACCACCTGTGCACCACGGGCGGCGGCGGCCTTGGCCACTGCTGCACCGATACCGCTGCTGCCACCGATCACGATGACTGTTTTACCGTTGAGGGAAGCGTTCATTGAGAAACATCCAGGTCAGAAAGTGAGCGTTCATCTTCCCAGCTTGGCAATCAGCGAAAAATCCCGGTAAAACGACAAGATCTTTAAAGGATTTTTACAGATGAGCTCGACGCTGGACCTTGAAGTTTTTGTGCGCACCGCCGATAGCGGCAGCTTATCGGCCGCCGCCCGTGGCCTGGGCCTCACGCCGGCCGCTGCGAGTATCGCCCTCAAGCGCCTGGAAACCCGACTCGGCGTCAGGTTGCTCGCACGCTCCACCCGCAGCATGCGCTTGACCGAGGAAGGTCGACGCTATCTGGACAGCGTAAGGGTCGCGCTTGAAGCACTGTCGGAAGGCGAACACGCCATCAAGCAGCAGGGCCAAAGCCTCAGCGGCTTGCTGCAGCTGGCGGCGCCCTCGGATTTCGGGCGTAACGTGCTGCTGGGCTGGTTGGATGAATTCAAGGTGGAGCACCCCAACATCCGCCTGCAACTGCTGCTCAACGACAGCAACGCCGACCTGTTCCGCGACACCGTCGACATTGCCCTGCGCTTTGGCGTCCCCAGGGACTCAAGCCTGGTGGCGCTGCCGGTAGTCCCGGGCCATCGGCGCATCGCCTGCGCCAGCCCCGACTACCTCGCACGTCATGGCACACCGAACAGGCCGACGGATTTGGCGCAGCACAGTACGCTGCGGTACATGCGCCGTGGGCAGGCCAACAGCACGTGGTATTTTCGCCAGGGCACACACCTTCAGGAGGTCGAGGTCACGGGTGACTACCTCAGTGACGACGGTGAAATCGTAAGGCGCTGGGCGTTGGCCGGCCACGGTATTGCGTATAAGGCCAGCCTGGACATCGCTCGCGATATCAAAGCGGGCCGGCTGGTACCGCTGCTCACCGATTGGCAAGGCGAGCCCACCCCGTTCAACCTGATGTGCCCCCATCGCCTGCAAGTGTCGGAACGGGTGAAAGTGCTGCATCGTTTTTTGCAGCAACGCTGCCAGACGTTGCTGGGTGCGTGAAGAAAACGGTGCAGGGCTTGTTCCAGAGCGGCTCAGTCTGGTATTGCAAGGGCTACGTTTCTACGCCACGAGGAGCTTTCCATGATTTACCGCACATTGGGCCAGTCCGGCTTGAAGGTCAGCGCGCTGACGCTCGGCACTATGATGTTTGGTGAGCAGACCAGCACTGAAGACTCGCTGCGCATCATCGACAAAGCCTGGGACCAGGGCATCAACTTTATCGACACGGCTGACGTCTATACCGGCGGGCGCTCCGAAGAGATCGTGGGTGAGGCCATTGCGCGCAACCGCCAGGATTGGGTGGTGGCGTCGAAAGTCGGCATCGGCCCGGCAGAGGGTTTGCCCAACCGCAGTGGCTTGAGCCGCAAACGTATTTTCAATGCGGTGGAAGCCAGCCTGTCACGTCTGGACACCGACTATCTGGATATCTACTACCTGCACCGTGAAGACCACGACACGCCATTGGACGCCACGGTGTCGGCCATGGGCGACCTGGTCCGCCAGGGCAAGATCCGCTACTGGGGCCTGTCCAACTACCGTGGCTGGCGCATTGCCGAGGTGATTCGCGTGGCCGAACGCCTGGGCGTGGACAAACCGATCATCAGCCAGCCGCTGTACAACATCGTCAACCGCCAGGCCGAGGTCGAGCAGCTCACCGCAGCCGCTGCCTATGGCTTGGGTGTGGTGCCCTACAGCCCGCTGGCCCGTGGTGTGCTCAGTGGCAAGTACGCACCGGATGTAACCCCCGAAGCCGGCAGCCGTGCGGCACGCCAGGACAAGCGCATTCTGGAAACCGAATGGCGCGTAGAGTCGTTGCGCATTGCCCAACAGATTCAGCAATACACCCAAGGCCGTGGCGTGGGGATGGTCGAATTCGCGATTGCCTGGGTGTTGAACAGTTCGGTGGTGAGCTCGGCAATTGTCGGACCGCGCACCGAGGCCCAGTGGGATGCCTACACCGGAGCGCTGGGCGTGGAGATCACTGCGCAAGATGAGGCGTTTATCGACTCGCTGGTGACGCCCGGGCATTCATCCACGCCGGGGTTCAACGACGTGAGCCATTTTGTGGCAGGTCGCAGGGCACGTTCTTGATCATCACCCCCTCCAGGAGCGGGCTTGTTCGCCACAACAAGCCCTTGCCCACAGGTAGCACGAGAAAAAATCCATAAAACGCGCCAAAACAGCGCACGCCCTGGCCCAAAAGCACCATAATCTCCGCCTCTTTGTATCAATCTGTTTTCGCGAGGACGGCGTGTCTAAAGGTGTTGCGTTATCGGTCTTGGCCTCGGCGCTGTTTGCCGTGATGTATTACTTCACATCGCTGCTGACGCCCTTGAGTGGCCTGGAGATTTTCGGCTGGCGCATGTTGCTGACCGCGCCCTGTATGACGGTGTTCATGATTGTCAGTGGCGAATGGCGCCGCGTCTGGGACGTGGTTCGCATGTTGGCGGCCAAACCGCGCCTGATAGGCGGCGTATTGTTGTCGTCGGCGTTGCTGGGTGTGCAGTTGTGGCTGTTCATGTGGGCGCCGCTGAATGGGCGCAGCCTGGACGTTTCGGTGGGGTATTTCCTGCTGCCGCTGACCATGGTACTGACCGGGCGCCTTGTGTATGGCGAACACCTGTCGCGCCTGCAGCAGATCGCTGTGGTGTTCGCGGCCCTCGGCGTGCTGAACGAGTTGTATCAGGCGGGCGGTTTTTCCTGGGCGACGCTGGTGGTGATCATCGGCTATCCGGTGTATTTCGTGGTGCGCAAGTACCTGACCACGGATCATCTGGGCGGCCTGTGGTTGGATATGGCGCTGATGCTGCCGGTGGCCTGGTGGTTCGTGCAAAGCGGCGACCAGGGTTTTGGCGTGCTGGACAGCCAACCGAAGCTGTATGCGTTGATTCCCATCCTGGGTTTGATCAGTGCCTCGGCACTGGTGAGCTATATCATTGCCAGTCGCTTGTTGGCATTCAGTCTGTTCGGGCTGCTCAGCTACGTGGAGCCGGTATTGTTGCTGGGGGTGGCATTACTGCTGGGTGAAGGGATCAAGGGCGGGCAATGGTTGACCTATATCCCGATCTGGTTGGCGGTGATGGTCCTGGTGTACGAAGGGTTCAAGCATCTGGTGCGTCAGCGTAGAGCCTGAATGAGGGCCGTGGTGGCCGCAGGTTATCGGGGCGTCCCGCCCCTCTTGCGATGTCTATCGCTGCGGGCTCAAGCGATTTTGACGGCGGTGCTGGCCGGGCGCACGGGGGCTATCGACTCAATCACATCAGCCAACCCTGTCAGTAGTGTTCGAGCACCGCCGTAGTACGGGAGCCGGCTCTGTGCTTGATCACCGATGGTTTTCAGCGCCGCATCCATCGTTTCCTGGCCAACGCCGAATAACTTGCCGAGCCGGTTACCTTTGTTCAGCGCAACGGTGGGCCCACTTCCAGGATTGGTCAGGTGGGTTTCAAGGGCATGCGCCACATCCTCGGAAACACCCAGGGCTACCAACGCCTTTCCAAGGCCATTGCCTGGGTTTCTGAGTTGTCGGAGAAATTCTTCGTAGAGCCCATTCAGGTCATTGGCACCCACGTTGTCGAGCGCAACACTCGTCACCGTTTGGCGGTATTGATCGAACGATATCAATTGAAGCGGTTCGTCATTGTTCAAACCGTTTTTCGTGAAGTAGAAACCGTCCCGGGCCGCGCCATGCAGGTTTCCATAGGCATCGTACTTGTAGATGACCTTCTGGCCATCGGCCCGCGTCCCTATGTAAGTCGCGTCGCCGTCCGGCTCCAGCGTATGAACGTGAGTACCGGTCAAACCATTGACAGGCGCAGGTGGCACTGCACCGGCTTCACTTAAATACGTGAAGATATCGCCCTTTACCTGAACGAAACTGCCCACCACTGCATTGGTATCGTTATCGGCGAATGCAATCAGCTTCTGCCTGACCCGTTCCATCTGCCGGGGAGCCCTGTCGTTGGAGAAATGCCGCACAAAGCTCTCCAGCAACTGGAGATCGCTGGCCACGGTTTTAATCCAGCCCGTCAGGCCCTCGCGGTCTTTGAATTCGTGGAATGCATACTTGCCCTCCTGCGGCACATACAGCATGAAATTGGGACCTTCAGCCGTGGCGGGCACGCGCTTGATCATCACAATGTCATTGGCTTGAATGCCGTCGATTGCAAACGTGGAAACCTGTACGCCGGGCGCCCCGCGCTTGCCCGGATGCACAAGCGCATCCACGAGTTTTTTCCCTTCGACACTCAGGACGTCATCGCGAAATGCTTCATCGGCCTCATCAATAAACCGACGACGGGCCTGATCACTGAGGTGCGTTTTACCGGTGGCGCCAGGGGGCGGGCCAGGCGGTGTGGAATTGGCTGGGGGCATCGAAAGGTAACCAGACAACGCTGCAATATTCATCAGAAAACCTCTTCATCGGATAAAGATTTCTGTACATGGGACGCGAACTTTTGCCTGCGTCACGGCCATCTTTGTGGACTTTCCAATGCAGCCAGTTCCGTTGCCGCAGCCGGCCATTGCCTAGTACACGCGCATGAAAAAGCCCGGCAGAGAACGCTCCCTGCCGGGCTTTCGAGTGTTGCGAGCGAGTAATCAGTCCGCCGTCAACACGCCCCGACGCACTTGGTCGCGCTCGATCGACTCGAACAGCGCCTTGAAGTTACCCTCACCGAATCCGTCATCGCCCTTGCGCTGGATGAACTCGAAGAACACCGGGCCCATCAGGGTTTCCGAGAAGATCTGCAGCAGCAGGCGCTTGTCGCCTTCGATCGACGAACCGTCCAGCAGGATGCCGCGCGCCTGCAACTGGTCGACCGGCTCGCCGTGGTTCGGCAGGCGGCCTTCGAGCATTTCGTAGTAGGTGTCCGGCGGTGCGGTCATGAAACGCATGCCGATCTTTTTCAACGCGTCCCAGGTCTTGACCAGGTCGTCGGTGAGGAACGCCACGTGCTGGATGCCCTCGCCGTTGAACTGCATCAGGAACTCTTCGATCTGGCCGGCGCCCTTGGAGGACTCTTCGTTCAGCGGGATGCGGATCATGCCGTCCGGAGCGCTCATGGCCTTGGACGTCAGCCCGGTGTATTCGCCCTTGATATCGAAGTAGCGGGCTTCACGGAAGTTGAACAGCTTCTCGTAGAAGTTGGCCCAGTAGACCATGCGCCCGCGATAGACGTTATGGGTCAGGTGGTCGATGACCTTCAAGCCCGCGCCTTGCGGGTTGCGGTCCACGCCTTCGAGGTACACGAAGTCGATGTCATAGATCGAGCTGCCTTCACCGAAACGGTCGATCAGGTACAGCGGTGCGCCGCCGATGCCCTTGATGGCAGGCAGGTTCAATTCCATGGGGCCGGTTTCGATATGGATCGGCTGGGCACCCAGTTCCAGTGCACGGTTGTAGGCTTTTTGCGAGTCCTTGACGCGGAACGCCATGCCGCAGACCGACGGGCCGTGTTCGGCCGCGAAATAGGATGCAAGGCTGTCGGGTTCGTTGTTGAGGATCAGGTTGATCTCGCCCTGACGGTACAGGTGCACGTTCTTGGAGCGGTGGGTCGCGACTTTGCTGAAGCCCATGATCTCGAAGATCGGCTCCAGGGTGCCTGGGGTCGGCGATGCGAATTCGATAAATTCAAAGCCCATCAGGCCCATTGGGTTTTCGTATAGATCTGCCATGATTTGGCGCCTCATCATCATTCTTGTGGTCGAGCGGATTTCAATTGCCGGCAAGGATGAGGTGCGAGGGCGGCGCACAAGAGAGGCCTCGCACGCTGCGGGCGAGGAAGTCACCGAAGATGAGGGGGGAGCCGAGTAGCTTCATGGGTACATCAGTCTCTGACGGCTGAGGCTTGCGTGAGCGCAAGTCCATATTCTTGTATGCGTAAATCGATTCTACACAGCGTAACCAGTTTTGTCCTATTCCTTATCAAATCCCTATGCCCGGGTGGTTGCAAGGGGTTTATTGCACAGGTAGATCCCCAGCAGAATCAACCCGGCCCCTGCATACATCGCCGGCGTCAGGCGCTCGTCGAGCAGCAGTGCGCCGCTGACCACGGCAGTCAGCGGGTTAAGCGCAATAAAGGCGCCGGACCGCGTGGCGCCAATCCGACGAATGCCATCGTAATAGCCAACGTAGGCCAGGGCCGAACCCAATACACCGAGGTAAACCAGGCTGAGCCATTGCACAGGCTGGATCGCTGCGAGCCCTCGCGTCGTGAAGGCGCCTGTCAGCACACTCGTCGCGATCAGCATCACAGTGCCCAGCAGGATCGACCAGGTAACGGTCTGCAATGGCCCCAGGCTCTGACTGAGGTTGCGTGAACATAACGAGTACACGCCCCACCCCACCACACAGCCAAAGATCAGAACATCACCCAGCCAGGCATGGGTCGCGCCCTGCAGCAAGTTCGGGTTGCGGCTGACAATCACCAGCCCCGCGCCGCCCAGGCACAGCACAATCCCCGGGGCATTCACACGCTCCTTGAACAACAGCCAGGCCGCCAGGCCGATCACCGCCGGATTCAAGGCGACGATCAATGAGGCACGGGAAGCGTTGATGTAATGCAAACCATAGAAGAAGCAGAGGTTATAGAAATAGATACCGAAAAAGCCCAACGCAGTCAGGCGCATCAGCTGCCTGAGGCTGGGGCGTGCCAGCGGAATGCGCGCTATGGCGAGAAAACCCAGCAACGCCACGCTCGCCAGCACGAAGCGCACGCTCGCAGCCAACAGCGGATCAACGCCGGCTGCCAGGTATCGCCCCGCGACAAAGGTGCCGCCCCAAATGACAGTCACGGCAACCAGTTTCAGGTAGGTCAGGCGATCATTCATACGCGTTCAAGCTCATCAAGTGCATGGATAGGCGTATTCTTCGACTAATGATCAGTCATCGTAAAATGAGTAAACGCTCATGACCCTCACCCAGCTTGAGATATTTTCCCTGGTCGCCGAACTCCAGGGGTTCACCAGCGCAGCCCATCGCCTGGGGATCAGCCAGTCGGCTGTGTCCCATGCGATTCGGTCACTGGAGCAGGAATTGGGCGTCGAGTTGTTACACCGGCATCAGGCCGAGGTGGTATTAAGCGACATTGGCCAGCAACTGCTTGGACGGGCTCGCGCGATGCTCGGGCTGGCCAACACGCTGCGCCAGGAAGCCGCCGACGCTCGGGGCATGCGCACCGGCACCCTGCGTATCGGCTCATTCGGGCCGACGTCATCGATGCAATTGCTACCGAAAATTCTGCAAGGTTATCGCGCGGCTCATCCGGGCATCGAGGTGCATATCCACGAAGGCTCGGACCGGCAAGTGATCCAGTGGCTGGATGAACGGCGGATCGACGTCGGATTCGTGGTATTGCCCCTGGAACGCTTCGATACCTTCGCATTGATGCAGGATCAGATGGTGGCGTTGCTGCCCGCCGGGCATCATCTTGCCAAGTGCCAGGCAGTCAGCCTGGAGCAATTGTGCAGTGACCCTTTTGTCCTGACCGAGGCCGGCTCGACCGAACTGGTCTCACACCTGTTCAGCAGCGCGAAGCTGAGCCCGAACGTGCGTTTTCGTTGCTCGCAACTGATCAGCACGTTGGATGCCGTAGGCCGTGGGGACGGCGTGAGCGTTGTTGCAGAGGCGTCCCTGCCCCTGGCCACCGACAGTCGCTATGTGGCCCGCCCACTCACTCCCCGCGTCCCACGGGAAATCGGCCTGGCCGTGCTGGACCAACGCCAGTCGTCACCGGCGACGCTGGCTTTTATCGAATGGGCCAGGAATACGTTATAGCGCTGCAGATTTTATTCAGGTCCTGCAAGCGTCCACCTGAGTTGCCATCTATCCTCGGCAGTGAATGCCTTATCACTCTGTTACCGGCCATCCCTATGCCCCTGACCGCCAAAGGTCCACGAAATAGAACCACGCGATATTTGATCAGCGGCCTCAGCGCACTGCTCCCCATCTTGCTGGGGGGGCCGATTCTTTATTGGCAGGCCGAACGCACCCTGCAGAAAAGCACCGAACAGACCGCCCAGGAAGCGGTGCGCCAGTTCGACCTGATGCTCGACAATACCGACCTGGCCGCGCGGGCCCTGCTGCCATTGGCCGGCCAGCCGTGTGATAACGGCGTTAAATTGGCATTACGTGAACAAGTCACGCGTCGACCCTTTGTGCGGGCGACCACCTTGTCCTTCCAGCGCACCATTTATTGCAGCTCGTTGTTTGGGGGCGATTACCAGTCGCCGGTCAACCCCGAGGATTACGTCGCAGGGCGGCTTTGGTTGATGAATGGCAACCCGGTCACCCCGGACACCGCCCTGCTGGTGTACCGCCTTACAGACGGCGACAAAGGGGCCTTTGCCTCCATCGACGGCTATCACCTGACCAACGCCTTGCGCCTGATCAGCCGCTACGCAGGGCTGATTCTGCAGGTCGGCCCTAACTGGCTGGCCGCCGATGGCAGTGTCCACGACACGCCGCCACCCACCTTTGCGGTGGCCCATCAGCACCTGGCTTCCCAGCGGTATCTCTACAGTGTGGAAGTCGGCATGCCCGCAGGCGAAGTCCTGCGCTATATGCAAGACCGTTACCCGGCAGTGTTCAGCCTGGTGGTGTTTTTCGGCGTACTGGCGGGCCTCCTCGCGCACTGGTTGCAAAAACGCTCCTCGGCCCCGACCCAGGAACTCCGGCGTGCACTGGATGCCGACGAGTTCGTCCCGTATTTCCAACCCGTCGTACGCGGCGACAGCCTTGAATGGGCAGGTTGCGAAGTACTGATGCGCTGGCAGCACCCGAAAGAGGGCCTGGTGCGGCCCGACTTGTTTATTCCCCTGGCCGAGCATTCCGGCCTGATTGTGCCGATGACCCGCACGTTGATGCGCCAGACCGCCGAACAACTGGCGCCCCATGCCGGCCGCTTCGCCCCGGGCTTTCATATCGGGGTGAATATCACAGCCCGTCATTGTGAGGACCTGGCGCTGGTGGAGGACTGCCGCACGTTCCTCGCCGCGTTTGCGCCCGGTCAGGTCACGCTTGTGCTGGAGTTGACCGAGCGTGAGTTGATCCAGCCCAGCGACATCACTCGCCGCTTGTTTGAAGCCCTGCATGACATGGGCGTGATGATCGCCATTGACGACTTCGGCACCGGCCATTCCAGCCTGGGCTATTTGCGCAACTTCAATGTCGACTACTTGAAGATTGACCAGAGCTTCGTTGCAATGATTGGCCAGGATGCACTCTCCCGACACATTCTCGACAGCATCATCGAACTTTCTGCCAAGCTCGACTTGGGTATCGTTGCCGAAGGCGTGGAAACGACCGAGCAATGTGAATACCTGGCCGCGCAAGGTGTGGACTTCCTGCAAGGCTACCTGTTCGGAAGACCATTACCCGGCGAAGAATTCATTAAATCCATGGGCAGCCATTGATTAGCCATCTAGCACCAGAGTGAAACAATGTTATTTAACCCAAAGACATGATTTACTCGTGATGAATTAACTACTACAATTTTTCCTGCCTGTGCCGAACTCGCAGGAAGGCTTGTTTCTTGAGTCGCTCAACGCTCTTGGCTTATAGCGTTATCTTCAGTTGATATCAGCCAAATACACTAGTGGAGTACATATTTTGTCCAGACTCGCCGAATTTCGCGCAGCAGAAAAAGCCCTTCAAGAGCAGCTCGCCCAGCTGGAATCCCTGAAGAACGATGCTGGCCTGAAGAAAGAAATCGAATTCGAAGAAAAGCTTCAAGGGCTGATGAAAACTTACGGCAAAGGCCTGCGCGATATCATCGCCATCCTCGATCCGAACTTTGGCAAAGGCGCTTCCACTGCTGCCGCTGCCCCTAAACAGCGCCGCGCACGTGTGGTCAAGGTCTACCACAACCCGCACACCGGTGAGCTGATCGAAACCAAAGGCGGCAACCACCGCGGCCTTAAAGCCTGGAAGGAACAGTACGGCGCCGCCACTGTAGACTCCTGGCTTCGCGGCTGATTGAACTGCTCTAACAAAGAGCCCCGCTTATGCGGGGCTTTTTTTTGCTTAACCGTTCGAAAACGAACTTAACCAACATTTCATTTTGTTCACAGTCGAGCGTGCGGCATGCTTAAAGTTTCAGGCTGGCACGCACCGAATTGACCTCCTCCTTGCTCGCTTCGTACACCTGCGCTTGACCGGCAAATGAAAAAACATACGCCTTATCAGTATCTACAGCGCCGACCAAAGTTTGCGAGAGTACGTGGCGCCCATTCTCGGTAATCACGCAAGTAGTCTCCAGTGCCTCGAGGCGGCTCAGTGTTGCCGGGTGCATTTTGCTGCACACGCTTTGATATCCGCCTTGAGCAAAGTCTTTTTGGATGGACTTGCGCATTTCCAGCAGCACGCCTTGAAGATTAACTTTATGGCCCGCTTCTATCGGCGTAGTGGTCAACTCCATCACCATCAAGGTTGAGCCATTTTCATCATTCTTGATCGCGCGCTGCCGCGTTACAGCCGAGGTGCTTATCGGTGCTGCGCCGTCAGGCACCACCTCCTCGACCTGCCAGCCACTGGGCCAATGTATCTCGGGATCAGCCGCCAAGGCCCACGGGCTGCACAACACAAAACACACAGAGCCCAACAGCGTTTTACGAAACTCGATCATTGCAGGAAGTACCCAGGATTCAAGCGTTGAAGTCTGAGCCTCAGCCCTGCGTGTCGCAAGGCCTGCACGGGCTTTTTCATTTGGCGCAGCAGGCACCGCTTGCGTATCATGGGCCGGCTGCATGGATGCTTGCCGCAAGCCAAGGAACCGCTCGGCTCCTCTGACCTCAAACGGGAGTCGAGTTTGCCTACTGCGAGTCAGTTAAGCGACAGAGCGGACAACCAGTAACCCGTGGCGAGGGAGCTTGCTCCCGCTGGACTGCGCAGCAGGCCCAGTCTTTTCAAGCCCAAAGCTGGAGCCGCTTCGCGACCCAACGGGAGCAAGCGCCCTCGCCACAGTGACTATGCTCCTCCTTAACTGACTGGCATTAGTCGAGTTTGCCCCATTTTTTTCTGGAGGGCCCATGAGCCTGCACGAACTGAACACTTTCCCAGGCGTCACCGCCCAACCTGACACCGCCACTTCCAACTTCGTGTTCAACCACACGATGCTGCGGGTCAAAGACATCACCAAGTCGCTGGATTTCTACACCCGCATCCTGGGCTTCTCCCTGGTTGAAAAACGTGATTTTCCTGAAGCCGAATTCAGCCTGTACTTCCTGGCCCTGGTGGACAAGGCTCAGATCCCCGCTGACGCGGCTGAGCGCACCCAGTGGATGAAGTCGATTCCCGGCATCCTGGAACTGACCCATAACCACGGCACCGAAAACGACGCAGATTTTGCGTACCACAACGGCAACACCGACCCACGCGGCTTTGGCCATATCTGCATCTCGGTGCCGGATATCGTCGCGGCCTGCGAGCGTTTTGAAGCCTTGGGTTGCGATTTCCAAAAGCGCTTGAGCGACGGTCGCATGAAGAGCCTGGCCTTCATCAAAGACCCGGATGCCTACTGGGTCGAGATTATCCAACCCGCGCCGCTGTAAAGGTTTCACGCATAAAAAAACCCATGAGTGATCATGGGTTTTTTCATTGGCGCGCCCGGGTTCAGGCCGGAGCGGAGGTGCGGATCAAATGATCGAACGCACTCAGCGAAGCCTTGGCGCCCTCGCCCACCGCAATAACGATCTGCTTGTACGGCACGGTGGTCACGTCACCGGCAGCGAACACGCCCGGCAGTGACGTCTCGCCACGCGCATCGACGATGATCTCGCCACGCGGTGTCAGCTCCACAGTGCCTTTGAGCCAGTCGGTATTAGGCAACAGACCGATCTGTACAAAGATACCTTCCAGGTCGATGGTCTTGAACTCACCGCTGTCGCGATCCTTGTACGCAAGGCCGGTGACTTTCTGGCTATCACCTTTGACTTCGCTGGTCAGTGCACTGGTGATCACGTCGACGTTCGGCAGGCTGTAGAGCTTGCGTTGCAACACGGCGTCGGCGCGCAGTTTGCTGTCGAACTCAAGCAGGGTGACATGGCTGACGATGCCGGCCAGATCGATGGCGGCTTCAACGCCGGAGTTACCGCCGCCGATCACTGCCACGCGCTTGCCTTTGAACAGCGGGCCATCGCAGTGCGGGCAAAAACATACGCCCTTGGCCTTGTATTCCTGCTCGCCCGGCACACCCATTTCGCGCCAGCGCGCACCGGTGGCCAGAATCACGGTTTTGGACTTGAGGGTCGCACCGCTTTCGAAACGGATTTCGTGCAGCTCACCGGCATTTTTCGCCGGGATCAAGCCGCTGGCACGCTGCAGGTTCATGATATCCACGTCGTACTGACGCACGTGAGCTTCCAGAGCGCTGGCCAGTTTCGGCCCTTCGGTTTCCTGCACCGAGATGAAGTTCTCGATGGACATGGTGTCCAGCACCTGCCCGCCGAAGCGTTCGGCGGCAACACCCGTACGGATGCCCTTACGTGCAGCGTAGATGGCGGCCGATGAACCGGCTGGGCCACCGCCGACCACCAGTACATCAAACGCGTCTTTGGCACTGATTTTCTCGGCGGCTTTTTCGGCGCCGCTGGTGTCGAGCTTGGCCAGGATCTCTTCCAGGCCCATGCGGCCCTGGCCGAAGTTCACGCCATTGAGGTAGACACTCGGCACCGCCATGATCTGGCGCTCATCGACTTCGGCCTGGAACAGCGCACCGTCGATGGCGACATGGCGGATGTTCGGGTTGAGCACGGCCATCAAGTTCAGCGCCTGGACCACGTCCGGGCAGTTCTGGCACGACAACGAAAAGTAAGTCTCGAAGCTGAATTCGCCTTTCAGTGCACGAATCTGCTCGATCACTTCGGCACTGGCCTTCGACGGGTGGCCACCGACTTGCAGCAGGGCCAGCACCAGCGAAGTAAATTCATGGCCCATGGGGATGCCGGCAAAACGCAGGCTGATCTCGGCACCCGGGCGATTGATGGAGAACGACGGCTTGCGCGCATCATTGCCATCGGTGTTCAGGGTAATCAGCGTAGTGAGGCTGGTTACGTCCTGCAAAAGAGCAAGCATTTCCTGGGATTTCGCGCCGTCGTCGAGGGAGGCGACGATCTCGATCGGCTGGGTGACCCGTTCCAGGTATGACTTCAACTGAGCTTTAAGATTGGCGTCCAACATACGGGCGATTTCCTATTAATTCGGTTTATTGCAGACAAAAAAACGCCCGAGCGAATCTCGCCCGGGCGTTTTGAGGGGCGGTTGCAGCTTACTGAGTAGGTGCGGATACCCGCCCTTGATACTTCACAGACTTAGATCTTGCCGACCAGGTCCAGGGACGGAGCCAGGGTGGCCTCGCCTTCTTTCCACTTGGCTGGGCACACTTCACCTGGGTGGGCTGCTACGTATTGGGCAGCCTTGATTTTGCGCAGCAGCTCGGAAGCGTCACGGCCAACACCACCGTCGTTCAGTTCGACGATCTTGATCTGGCCTTCCGGGTTGATCACGAAAGTCCCGCGGTCCGCCAGGCCGGCTTCTTCGATCAGTACGTCGAAGTTACGGGAGATGGTCAGGGTTGGGTCGCCGATCATGGTGTACTGGATTTTGCCGATGGCTGGCGAAGTGTTGTGCCAGGCAGCGTGGGCAAAGTGGGTGTCGGTGGACACGCTGTAGATTTCAACGCCCAGCTTCTGGAATTCGGCGTAGTTGTCGGCCAGGTCTTCCAGTTCGGTTGGGCAAACGAAGGTGAAGTCGGCTGGGTAGAAGAAGACTACCGACCATTTGCCTTTCAGGTCAGCGTCGGTCACATCTACGAAGCTGCCGTTTTTGAATGCGGTGGCTTTGAACGGTTTTACTTGGCTGTTGATGATAGGCATCGTTGACTCTCCGTCAGGGGTTAAGAAGTTGATGAAGTGAATCCTACCCACTCTCTCGTTCGATGGCTCATTGGCAAACCTGATGCTGACGATTGGTTTTCCCTATCAGCTGACTGTATTAATAGAAGAAATCTCAAAGAAGCGGTGACGTTGCCAAGGTCATGCCGAGAAAGGGTGTCGCCTCAACATAGCGCATGGCCGATTTCATGTCGCTCCAGCCGACGTAACTCATCAGCGACTTCAAATCCCAACCGCTGCGATGAGCCCAGGTCGCAAAGCCGCGACGCAAGGAGTGGCTGGTATAGGCATCAGCGGCAATATCCGCGCGCTCCAGGGCCTGGCGCAGCAACGGAATCACACTGTTAGGGTGCAGCCCCTCCTCTGCCAGGTTGCCCCAGCGGTCGATGCCGCGAAACACCGGGCCGGCCACCAGGGCCGAGGCACTTAGCCATTCACAGTAGGCCTGCACTGGGCACAGGCGCAGCAGCGCCGGTGTCTGATAGGTCTTGCCAAGGTTATCCCGGTCACTCTTGCTACGCGGCAGATACAGGCTGATGCCCGCCCCCGGCACAGCGTGCACGTGCTGGATTTCCAGGCGGCACAACTCATCGCTGCGAAATCCCCGCCAGAACCCCAACAGGATCAGCGCCGAGTCGCGTTTGGCGCGCAGCAAACGCGGCATGTCCTGGGCATCGCTTGCACACTTCGCCTCTGCCTCAAGAGCGGCGATCACCTGTTCGAGATGTTTGAGTTGCAACGGCTCGGCCTGCTTTTCCCGCGCGGGGTGCACCGCGCGGATGCCTTTGAGCACCTTGCGCACCACAGGCGCTTTTGTAGGGTCCGCAAAACCCTGGCTGGTATGCCACTGCGCCAGTGCCGAGAGGCGCAGCTTCAAGGTATTGATCGCCAGCACGCCGGCATGGGCCACCAGGTAGCGGGCGACGCTGTCACTGGTGGCAGGCAGGAACCCGCCCCAACTGACTTCGAAGTGCTCGATGGCGGCGCGATAACTGCGCCGCGTGTTATCGCGGGTCGCAGCACTGAGGTAACGATCCAGATCGCTCATGAAGGGTCCATTCGTACAGCGGTGGCGCGTTTCAGGGATCAAAACGGCTTTCACACGGGATAATACGCCAATATCCCATCTGTTAAATCATGAATTTAAACAGAAATTCTTCCGTGATATAATATGTATATACATACCATGTACCACATTATCAAATCGACGGAGACCCCATGGCTCGCGGCGGCATAAACAAAGCAGTTGTTCAAACGGCACGCCTGGCCATCCTGGCCCGTGGCGAAAACCCCAGCATCGATGCCGTACGCATCGAAATGGGCAACACCGGCTCGAAAACCACTATTCATCGCTATTTGAAAGAACTCGATGAGAGCGAAAGTCGCCTGACCATTACTGAGGCGCCGCTTGATGACGAACTTGGCGAACTGGTCGCTCGCCTGGCACAACGCCTTAAAGAGAAAGCCCAAGAGCCTATCGACCTGGCCCTGGCACAATTCGAACAGCACAAAGCCGCCCTGCTCACTCAGCTGCAAACGCTTGAAGAAGCGCACAGCCAACTCAAGCAGCAATTCGATATCCAGGGCGCTGCCCTGACCGAAGAAAGCGCAGCCCTGCAAACCGCGCGCACCAGCCTGCAGACCGAGCAAACCCGCAATGCCGGCCTCAGCCAGGCGTGCAACGACTATGAGTTGAGAATCAACGATAAGGACGAACAGATCCGTTCACTGGAGGACAAGCACCTGCACGCACGGGACGCCCTGGAGCACTACCGTAACGCGGTCAAGGAACAACGCGAGCAGGAACAGCGACGCCATGAAGGCCAGTTGCAGCAGCTCCAGGCAGAACTGCGCCAGGCCCAGCAAAGCGCCTTGGTGCGCCAGGATGAGATCACTCAACTGCATCGCGACAATGAACGCCTGCTGATCGAGCACCGGGTCACGACGAAGGAGCTGGCCGCGCAGCAGGAGCAAAACCGTAAGGAGCAGGCCCGGCAGCTCAAACTGAGCGAACAGCTCAGCCTGATCGAAAGCGAACGCACCCTGCTTCAAGAGCGCCTGCGGGTTGCGCTGCTTGAAAGCCAGTCAAGCCAGCAAACGCTCAGCGAATGTCAGCACGCCATCAAAACCCTGGAACTGGACCTTATCAAGGCCCAGGCCAGCATTGAGGCGTTGCAGTCGGCAGCCGCCATTGCAGCGGCACCCCAGGCAACGCCCGACGCCTGATCAGTCAGCCACAGGCGTGCGCATGGTGACGAACTCTTCCGCCGCCGTGGGATGCACGCCGATGGTTTCGTCGAAATGTTGCTTGGTCGCGCCCGCCTTGAGCGCAACCGCCAGGCCCTGGACGATTTCGCCGGCGTCCGGCCCCACCATGTGGCAACCCAGGACTTTGTCGGTGTCGGCGTCGACTACCAGCTTCATCAGGGTTTTCTCCTGGCAATCGGTGAGCGTCAGCTTCATCGGCCGGAAGCGGCTTTCGAAGATCTGCACCTTGTGGCCGCTCTTCTTCGCGTCTTCTTCGGTCAGGCCGACGGTGCCGATATTCGGCAGGCTGAACACCGCTGTCGGGATCATCGCGTAATCCACCGGACGGTACTGCTCAGGCTTGAACAGACGACGCGCCACCGCCATACCTTCGGCCAACGCAACCGGCGTCAACTGCACGCGACCAATCACATCGCCAATGGCCAGAATCGACGGTTCAGCGGTCTGGTACAGGTCGTCAACCGCAACGAAACCACGCTCATCCAACTGAACGCCGGTATTTTCCAGCCCCAGGTTGTCCAGCATCGGGCGCCGGCCGGTGGCATAGAACACGCAATCGGCTTCCAATACGCGACCGTCTTTCAGGGTGGCCTTCAGGCTGCCATCGGCTTGCTTGTCGATACGCTCGATATCGGCATTGAATTGCAGATCCAGGCCACGCTTGGTCAGTTCTTCCTGCAGATGCTTGCGCACCGCACCATCAAACCCCCGCAAGAACAGGTCACCACGGTACAGCAGCGTAGTTTTGGCGCCCAAGCCATGGAAGATGCCCGCGAACTCAACGGCGATATAACCCCCTCCCACCACCAGCACGCGCTTGGGCAACGCCTTGAGGAAAAATGCTTCATTGGAGCCGATGGCGTGTTCACGCCCGGGAATGTCCGGAATCTGCGGCCAGCCGCCCGTGGCAATCAGGATGTGCCTGGCGGTGAAGCGCTCGCCATTGATCTCCACCTGATGCGGATCAACCAAACGCGCATGCCCTTCATGCAGGGTCACGCCGCTGTTGACCAGCAGGTTGCGGTAGATGCCATTGAGGCGGTTGATCTCGCGATCCTTGTTGGCGATCAAGGTCGCCCAATCAAAGTTCGCTTCACCCAACGACCAGCCGAAACCACTGGCCTGTTCAAAGTCTTCGGCGAAATGTGCGCCGTATACCAACAGCTTTTTCGGCACACAGCCGACATTCACGCACGTACCGCCCAGGTAGCGACTCTCCGCTACGGCCACCTTGGCGCCAAAGCCCGCAGCAAAGCGCGCTGCGCGAACGCCGCCGGAACCGGCGCCAATTACATACAGGTCAAAATCGTAGGCCATTTCACTCTCCTCGGCAGGACATCAGCATACCGACTTAGATGGGGCTGAAAAACGAAAAAGCCACCCGGAGGTGGCTTTCTCTTAAAACGGACCGGCTCGTACTGATCAGTAAGCCTTGCCAGTTTTGTAGAAGTGCTCATAGCAGAAGTTGGTGGCTTCGATGTAGCCTTCTGCACCACCGCAGTCGAAACGCTGGCCTTTGAATTTGTAGGCGATGACGCAACCGTCTTTGGCTTGCTTCAACAGGGCGTCGGTGATCTGGATCTCGCCACCCTTGCCCGGCTCGGTTT
Organism: Pseudomonas sp. BCA17; assembly: GCF_004519405.1. Classification (GTDB taxonomy): domain Bacteria; phylum Pseudomonadota; class Gammaproteobacteria; order Pseudomonadales; family Pseudomonadaceae; genus Aquipseudomonas. The sequence goes on from NZ_SGWI01000001.1 coordinate 349,956, forward strand.
CTTCGATCAGCTTGAAAATATCCGGAGTCAGGATATAGCGACCGATAATTGCCAGGTTCGACGGGGCATCTTCCGGCGCCGGCTTTTCAACCATGTCACGTACGCGGATCAGGCCATCACCGATATCGTCGCCGGCGATTACGCCGTACTTGTTGGTTTCGGTCGGGTTCACTTCCATGACCGCAACGATGGTGCAACGGTATTTCTGGTACAGCTTGACCATCTGGGTCAGTACGCCGTCGCCTTCCAGGTTCACACACAGGTCATCCGCCAACACCACGGCGAACGGCTCGTCACCGATCAGCGGGCGACCGGTCAGGATTGCGTGACCCAAGCCTTTCATCTGGGTTTGACGGGTGTAGGAGAACGAGCACTCGTCGAGCAGCTTGCGGATACCAACCAGGTATTTTTCCTTGTCGGTGCCCTTGATCTGGTTTTCCAGCTCGTAGCTGATGTCGAAGTGATCTTCCAGCGCGCGCTTACCACGGCCGGTCACGATGGAGATTTCGTTCAGGCCAGCATCCAGTGCTTCTTCGACGCCGTACTGAATCAGTGGCTTGTTCACCACCGGCAGCATCTCTTTGGGCATGGCTTTGGTCGCTGGCAAGAAGCGAGTGCCGTAACCGGCTGCTGGGAACAAGCATTTCTTGATCATATGAGTCCTTACAAAGGGCTGTGCGTACGGAATTCGGCGCAGTCTAATCAGGCCGCAGCCACCTTACAATGGGTCCTGCTGGCATTGCGATGTCAACTAAGAGAAAAAATGTCGGCGTAAGTTCCACTGATCCTACGAAGAGCTTCGCCAACATGCGCTAAAAAAGTCGATGTGCCCATTCTTCAAGGCGCTGCAATCTTTTTAGCACGCTTTTCGACGCCGGGCACTGACCTGCAACAACTTGCGCTGGACGGCGGCATTTGGCGCTATGATGGCCCACTTGAACCAGAACACGAGATGGATAGATGTCAGAACCAAAAGGCGTTAACGGCTACCTGATCACCCAGCGAGCAGACGGCTGGCACTTGATCAACTTCCACGGAGACAGCGTCGCCGGTACCTTTGCGACCGAGCGTGAAGCGATCATGGTCGCCGAAGTGTTTGTGGATGAGGCAGGTCACGCGTCGAGTAAAAAGCCGAAGGGCAAGTAAGCCGCTTCCTGCATAGAGAGCCCATAACATAAAGAGCCCCGTTGAACGGGGCTTTTTTGTTTGTCTGTACCTAGGTGGCAGTTAGCTATAATCTGCTGCCGACGCCCCACGACAGTGTCAGCGCGCCTCCAACCCCCTCGACGACGACCCCACTATGAACAAACTCCTGGCACTGATTGCGGTACTGGCGCTGGCCGGCTGCACGACCACCTCCGACACCTACCTGAAAAACGGCGAACAAGGCTTGACCATCGATTGTTCGGGCGAGGCCAACTCATGGGCCAGTTGCTATGAAAAAGCCGACGCCTCCTGCGCAGGCACCGGTTACCGCATCGTCGGCACTGAAGGCACGCCTTCCTTGAAAGAAAGCGACAAGACACTGGGCAAAGACGTGGGCAACTTCAAAAACCGCAGCGTGGTCGTAGTGTGCAAGTAAGCGGTGCGACTACAAATGGACTTCGGCGAACTTGATCCCCAAACCGCGCAATAGCTCGATCAGGTCATCCAGCCGCGGGAATGACTCGACTTCATCCTGTTCATCGACCAGGAAGTAACTGCGACCGCCGCTTTTCTTGAAGAAAACGATCCACTCCCCCAGGTCGGCTGGGTTCTGGATAACATGGGTGGCCGAAATCTGACCCTCGGCATGGCGGGCCTTGACGTGTTCACGCTTCATAACGGGCTTTCCAGAAAAGACAGGTGCCGCGCAGACCCAACGGTATGCGCGGCATTCTTGCATTGATTACCCGTCAGTTTAACGGATGCCCTGCCCGATCAGCACGCCGTTTACCGTTTGACCGTAAAGATTGACGCCGTCATTGGCGTGAAACTTCTGCCGGGTTTTCTCTATCGAGCCCTCCACCAGTCGCGGATCCTGCGGGCGCTCGTGGCTGTTTACGTACGCCGCCACATCCCAGGCCTGTTGGTCACTCAGGCTGCCGGCCTGGCCCAGCGGCATATTGTGCTTGATGAAGGACGCAGCCGTATTGATTCGATGCATCCCGGCCCCCCAGTTGTAGGAGTCCTTACCCCATAGCGGCGGCATGACAAAACTGTCTCCGACCTTCTGTCCCTGTCCTTCGGCGCCGTGGCATGTCGCACATTGCGCGTTGTAAACCTCTGCGCCATGGGCCACGTTGTAACCGTTGGCCGGTTGCGCCACGTCGGGGTAGCCGCGCCCCGGCAGTTCAACGCCCAAGGGCGCCTTGCCGGCCAGCCAATAGGCGTACACAGAGAGCGCCGTGATTTCCGGGCTATCGGCCGCAGGCGGCAGGCCACCGTTCATGCTGAACTGAAAGCAGCCCTGCAGGCGCTCAGCGAACGTATTGACCTTGTCGTTCTTTTTTCGATAGGCCGGGTACATCGGGTAAGCGGCCCACAGCGGTGCCGAATTCGCCAGACGGCCCTGATCCAGATGGCAGTTGCTGCAATTAAGCCCATTGCCGACGTATTGCGGTGCCAGGCGTTTGGTATCGACAAACAGTGCGTAGCCCTGCCTGACCATCTTGCCGTAGGCATTGTCCGGCAACTCGCTTTCCTGAGGCGGTTGAAACCGGGCAACGGCTGGGTGCGCAGCCGGTGACTGCAATTGGGATTGGTCTTCCATGGCGATCGGAGCGCCATACGCAGGCACTGCCAGCAGCAAACCTGCAAAAATTATGGGCTTCATGGCTTGGCCTCCGGGCTCAACGAGGCGAAATACCGGGCAACGCCCTGCACTTCCTCGGGGGTGAGGGCCTTCGCGACATGCCCCATCAGATCATTGGGATCATTACGACGGCTACCGGTCTGCCATGCCATCAATTGTGCCGCCAGGTACGCAGCAGGTTGACCGGCCAAAGGCGGGAAAGCATCGCCTACACCCACACCGGCCGGCCCATGACAACTGACGCAAGCGGGAACCTGTCGCTCCCAGGCGCCTTGCAGGGCAAGTTTCTGCATCGCGTCAACGGGCATTGCGCTGCGATGCACCGTTGCGGGAGCAGTGAAAGGCATCGCGGCGACGGCTTGGCTCACGGCTGCGATCTGTGCCTCGTCCAGGGCTTTTGCCAACGGCTGCATCACCGGATTGCTGCGCGCGCCGCTGCTGAAATCGGCCAGCTGTTTACGCACATACTCCGCCGGCAAACCCGCCAACCGGGGGAAACCTGCGGCCGCGATACCCAGCCCGTCGGCGCCGTGGCACGCCGCACAGGGCATCGCACCCGGCGGTGAACCGCCTTCGTCGAATATCTTTTTCCCATCCAGCGCGTGGGCATTGCCCAGCAGCAGTAACAACGCGCCGCCTATCAACACTCGTTCCAGAGACATCATCACGGGTCCATCCTTATAGTTATATGCTTAGCGCTTAAACGCATAAGCTTACAAATAGTAGGGTAATGATCCTCCTGCGACAACACCCGACTGCGACGCAAAAAAAAGCCTGACGCTGCAACGGCAACGTCAGGCTTCTCTATCGGGTTCAAGTGTCTGGATAAGCGGCGGCTCAGCCGGAGATGCAATCCTCCCCGGCTTTCTTGATATCGCCCGGGCGGATCGGCACATTGGACATGCTCTCATAGAGCTTGATACTGCTACCGCTTGAGCGCTCTTCAATCTCGAAGATCGCCGAAGGATCGGACGAGAATTTCTGCGGCACAATCACCTGCACGCCATCCTTATGCGGTTCAATCTGCGGCGGCCGGCGAGTGGCAGCCAGTTTGCGCACTACGCAGGCAGCATATTCCGGTGGTTTTTTGCCTGAAATGACGACCAGGGTGGGCGGGGTCTGCTTGATATCTGCAACCGAAGCACACCCACCTAACGCCAAGGCCAGAACCCACACACTCCACTTCATACTTAAACCTCCGATAAAGACCCTACGACAGCGGATATAGGAATTTTCTCCCGCCAGAGTAGGATTTATCCCTAAAAATTCGGTAAATAACTGTTTTAAATTGTCGAAGTCGTCGACGACGGCCCGATAATAAACGCGCTGGGGCTGATAAACTCTATCTTAACCTACGTATCATTCTGATTTTTCAGAAAAAGCCCTTCTGGAGACACCCATGAAATTCATTCACCAGCGCGAGCACCTCAACGAGGGAGACATTGTCGTCATCGAATGCTCGCAGACCTGCAACATCCGCCTCATGAGCGACGCCAATTTCCGCAGCTTCAAAAATGGCGGCCGCCACACCTACCACGGCGGTGCTTTCGACACATTCCCGGCGAAAATCACGGCGCCCAGCACCGGGTTCTGGAACATCACCCTGGATGTCGTCACACGCCGCGCAATCAGCGTTACCCGTAAACCGGCGCTGTCCCACAAGATTCGCATCGTTCGTCGCACCAGCTCCAAACTGAGCTGATCCGGATACCCGACAGGAAAAAGCTGTGACCACCACGACCAAATACGTCATCAAGTACAAGCTCAACGGCGAACGTCGCTTCGAGTTCGCGCAACTGCACAGCAACAGCGTGGAAGAAGCCAAGCAAGCCCTGGCGAAAATCCATGATGCCAGCGATGTCATCACCGACATCAACGTGAGCAAGGCGTTGTAAGCCATGACTGCCGACTTGTTCGCCGATGACGCCCTGCAACAGCCCAAGGGACGCGAACAAATTGGCGCAGAGTCTTATGTGCTCAAGGGCTATGCCCTGCCCTGGATTGATCGTCTGCTGCCTGAACTGCGTCGGATACTGGCGCAGTCGCCGTTTCGAAAAATGGTCACGCCCGGCGGCTTTACCATGTCGGCGGCATTGAGCAGTTGCGGCGAGCTGGGCTGGACCACCGACAGGGCCGGCTACCGCTACAGTCCCGTTGACCCACGCACTCAAACCCCCTGGCCGGCAATGCCCGCGCTCTTGCGCGAACTGGCCGCACTGGCGGCGCTGGAGGCCGGCTTCCACGACTTCGCACCGGATGCCTGCCTGATCAATCGGTATGTGCCAGGGGCCAAGATGTCCCTGCATCAGGACAAGAACGAGCGCCACTACAGCGCCCCTGTCGTCTCGGTGTCCCTCGGGCTGCCGGCGATTTTTCTGTTCGGCGGCCATGAACGCAGTGACAAGACGCAAAAAGTCTCGCTATTCCACGGCGACGTGGTGGTATGGGGCGGCGTCGATCGTTTGCGCTTTCACGGGGTAATGCCGATCAAAGAAGGTGTGCACCCTGTCATGGGCCCGCAGCGTATCAACTTGACCTTTCGCACCGCCGGCTGATTTGACCGCAAGTTTGAGAGTGTCGAGGTGGGGCTACGCCGCTAAGCTGCCCGTGAATCGTCAAGAGTGCAGGTCATGAACAACGAACAAGACCCTCGCTGGGCGGCCATTGTTGCCCGCGATGCCAAGGCTGACACGCTGTTTGTCTACGGCGTGAAAACGACGGGGGTGTATTGCCGCCCCAGCAGCGCCTCGCGTCTCCCGCGCCCGGAAAATATCGAATTCTTCGACAGCCCCGCCCTCGCCGAAGCCGCCGGTTACCGCCCCAGCAAACGCGCATCCGCTGACCAGACCCAATTGGCGGCCCACCATGGGCAACTCGTCGCCGCCGCATGCCGGCAGATCGAACAGGCCGAAACGCCACCCAGCCTTGAAGTGCTTGCCCGCCAGGCCGGGTTGAGCGCCTTTCATTTTCATCGCGTATTCAAAGCGGTCACCGGCCTGACCCCCAAGGGTTATGCCAGTGCGTTGCGCTCACGCAAAGTCCGCAACGGCCTGCAAGGGCCTCACTCGGTAACCGATGCCCTGTATGACGCAGGTTTTAGCTCCAGCAGCCGGTTTTACGAGTCAGCCGACCAACTGCTCGGCATGAAGCCGCGCGATTTCAAAGCCGGTGGCACCAATAGCACCATTCGCTTTGCCGTCGGCCAATGCTCACTGGGCGCGGTGCTGGTGGCGCAGAGCCAGCGAGGGGTGTGCGCCATTTTATTGGGTGACGACCCGGACAAACTGGTTCGCGATCTGCAGGACCAATTCCCCAAGGCCGAACTCGTCGGGGCGGATCGTGATTTTGAACAATTGATCGCCCAAGTCGTGGGCTTCATCGAAGCGCCGGCATTGGGCTTGGATCTGCCTCTGGACTTGCGCGGCACCGCCTTCCAGGAGCGGGTGTGGCAAGCACTGCGCGAAATCCCGGTGGGCACCACCGCCAGCTATGCGCAAATTGCCGAGCGGATCGGCGCCCCCCAGTCTTTTCGTGCGGTGGCCCAGGCCTGTGGCGCCAACCACCTCGCGGTGGCCATTCCTTGCCACCGCGTGGTGCGCAGCAATGGCGAGCTGTCGGGCTACCGCTGGGGCGTAGAGCGCAAGCGGCAGCTGCTGGAACGGGAAACCACGCCTTAATGGATACCGATGTAAATCAGCGCCTGCTCGTCCGCCTGGTAGACCTCGAAGTCAGTCACAAACGCACGAGACTCCACGCCCGGCTGCTCGAAGTAGGCCCAGACCCGTTGCCAGGCCTGGATGATTGCATCCGGCATCGGCCCATTGGCCTCGAACACCAGGTAACGCCCCGGCTCGATCACCAGGCTTTCGAACCCTTGGGCAGGTGCATGGGTCGCGACCCCGGCGGTGACATTGAACAGCCCCTGCGCATCGGACTCATAACCGCTGTACACCCCGTAAACCGGCGACTCCGCTTGCTTACCCGGAATGGCCTGGTAAAGCCCTTCCTCAAAAAACCGTTGCCACATCGGCCCGATTTTCGCGCTGGTAGGCTGCATCTCATCGGCATTGCGTGTCCGAACGCTCAACCCGGACACCCTGATTGCCCCCACCCGTTGTTCCTTGATCGTTTGCACAGCCCTCTCCTTTTCAAGCTTGCGGTTTGCGCATAAAACCACAGGTTGTATGACGGATGCTCACCCTTCATGAAATTTCGCTGACGTCCAGTGAATAAAACAGACTGGCCGGGTGCCAGGCGCCCTGCTAAAACAGCGTAAAGCCTCATCAACGCTGGAGACCTACCCATGAGCACCTGGCCAGATACCCGCATTCTCGACCTGCTGGGCATCGACGTGCCCATCATTCAAGCCCCGATGGCCGTGGGTACCACCACCGCAATGGTCATCGCCGCCAGCCAGGCAGGCGCGCTGGGCTCGATGCCCGCTGCCGCACTGACTATCGAACAATTGCGCGAAGCCTTGACCACCCTTCGCCAGGCCGGCTCGCGCCCTATCAACGTCAATTTCTTCTGCCATCAGCCGCCTGCTGCCGATGAAGCGCGTGATCGCCACTGGAAGGAGTTGCTGGAGCCTTACTACCGTGAATTGGGCGCCGACTTTGAGGCGCCCACCCCTGAATCCAATCGTGCGCCTTTCAATGAGGCGGCATGCAAAGTGGTCGAAGAGTTCCGCCCGGAAGTGGTCAGCTTCCACTTCGGACTGCCGGAAAAGTCTTTGCTTGATCGCGTAAAAGCCACGGGTGCCAAGGTGCTGTCTTCGGCCACTACCGTTGAGGAAGCGATATGGCTGGAACAGCACGGCTGCGACGCGATCATTGCCATGGGCATTGAAGCCGGTGGGCACCGAGGGCTGTTTCTCAGCAGCGACCTCAATACCCAGATCGGCCTGATGGCCCTGGTGCCGCAAGTGGTCGACGCCGTCAACGTGCCGGTGATTGCCGCCGGAGGCATCGCTGATGCGCGCGGTATTGCGGCGGCGTTCGCGCTTGGCGCTTCGGCGGTGCAGATTGGCACTGCGTATCTGTTCACCCCCGAAGCCAACGTCACCGCCTCCCATCACCATGCGCTGCGTAATGCCCAGGCCAGCGAAACGGCGCTGACCAACCTGTTCACCGGCCGCCCGGCGCGCGGCATCGTCAACCGGGTGATGCGCGAGCTTGGGGCGATCAACCCGGCGGCTCCGGCGTTCCCCCGGGCCGGCGGCGCCTTGATGCCGCTCAAGGCCAAGGATGAAGCGGGGTTCAGCAACTTGTGGTCTGGCCAGGCGTTGCGCTTGGGCAAAGATATGTCCGCCTATGAGCTGACGCGCGAATTGGCCGAGAAGGCGCTGGCCAAACTCCAGAGGCACTGACACCTGAGGCAACTTTGCGCTGTACCGGCAATGGCCAACCGCTATATATTCCCGTACATAGCGCTAGAGCCTTCTACCTCTAGTAAGCCGTACAACCAAGGAGCTGCTTCATGATGATCCGCGCCTCTCGCCTGGCCCCCCTTATCGCCGCCGTGGTTTTCAGCTCGGCTCACGCAGACGACGTGCAAGTGGCGGTTGCCGCCAACTTCACCGCACCGATCCAGGCGATCGCCACCGACTTCGAGAAAGACACCGGCCATAAACTAATCGCAGCCTACGGCGCCACCGGCCAGTTCTACACGCAGATCAAGAACGGCGCGCCGTTCGAAGTGTTCCTGAGCGCCGACGACACCACCCCGCAAAAACTTGAAACCGAAGGCGAAACCGTCAAGGGTTCGCGCTTCACCTACGCTGTCGGCACTTTGGCGCTGTGGTCGGCCAAAGAAGGCTACGTGGACGCCAAAGGCGATGTGCTGAAGAAGAATGAATTCAAGCACCTGTCCATCGCCAACCCGAAAGCCGCCCCCTACGGCCTGGCCGCCACGCAAGTACTGGCCAGGGAAGGCTTGACCGACAAGGTCAAGGGCAAGATCGTCGAAGGCCAGAACATCACCCAAGCCTACCAGTTCGTGTCTACCGGCAACGCCGAGCTGGGCTTCGTGGCGCTGTCGCAGATCTACAAAGACGGCAAAGTCACCAGCGGTTCGGCGTGGATCGTCCCGGCATCCCTGCATGACCCGATCAAACAAGACGCCGTGATTCTGAACAAAGGCAAAGACAGCGCAGCTGCCAAAGCCTTGGTCGAATACCTCAAAAGCCCGAAAGCGGCTGCGGTGATCAAGTCCTACGGTTACGAGCTGGCGAACTGAATGCCGCTGTCGAGCGCCGATTTTTCCGCGATCTGGTTGACCATCGAACTGGCGTCCCTGACCACCGTGATCCTGCTGGTCATCGGCACGCCGATTGCGCTATGGCTGTCGCGCACCCGATCCTGGTGGCGCGGTCCCATTGGGGCCGTTGTGGCACTGCCGTTGGTGCTGCCGCCGACGGTGATCGGTTTTTACCTGCTGTTGACCATGGGCCCGAACGGCTATTTCGGCCAGTTCACCCAATGGTTGGGGCTTGGCACCCTGACCTTCAGCTTCGCCGGCCTGGTGATCGGTTCGGTGATCTATTCCATGCCGTTCGTGGTGCAGCCATTGCAAAACGCTTTCTCGGCGATCGGCACGCGGCCATTGGAAGTGGCCGCGACCTTGCGGGCCAATCCGTGGGACACCTTCTTCACGGTCATCCTGCCGCTGGCACGCCCGGGCTTTATCACCGCGTCGATTCTCGGCTTTGCCCACACAGTCGGTGAATTTGGCGTGGTGTTGATGATCGGCGGCAATATCCCCGACAAAACCCGTGTGGTTTCGGTACAAATCTACGACCATGTCGAAACCATGGAATACGCCCAGGCCCATTGGCTGGCGGGCTCCATGGTGGTGTTCGCATTCGTGGTATTGCTGGCGCTCTACTCCAGTCGTAAAACCAAGATGGGTTGGAGCTGATCGCGATGATGGATGTACGCCTGCAACTGAACTATTCGGGTTTTGCCCTGGATGTGGACCTGCACCTGCCTGGCCGTGGCGTGACCGCGTTGTACGGGCACTCCGGTTCCGGCAAGACCACCTGCCTGCGCTGCATCGCCGGACTGGAGCGGGCCGCCGACGGGTTTATCCGCATCAACGACGAAGTCTGGCAAGACAGCCGCAATGGAGTGTTTGTGCCACCGCATAAACGCGCCGTGGGTTATGTGTTCCAGGAGGCCAGCCTGTTCCCGCATTTATCAGTACGCGCCAACCTGGAGTTCGGCCTCAAGCGCATTCCACGTGCACAGCGTCGGGTGGATATGGCCCATGCCACCGAGCTGCTGGGTATCGGTCATCTGCTTGACCGTCACCCGCAACACTTGTCCGGTGGCGAACGCCAGCGCATCGGTATCGCCCGCGCGTTGCTGACCAGCCCCGGGTTGTTGTTGATGGATGAGCCGCTGGCCGCCCTGGACAGCCAGCGCAAAAGTGAAATCCTGCCGTACCTCGAACGCCTGCACGATGAACTGGACATCCCGCTGCTGTACGTCAGCCATGCCCAGGATGAAGTCGCGCGGTTGGCTGACCACCTCGTGCTGCTCAGCGACGGCAAGGCACTGGCCAGCGGCCCCATCGGTGAAACCCTGGCACGACTCGATTTGCCCATGGCCTTGGGTGATGACGCCGGCGTGGTCATCAATGGCGCCGTCAGCGCCTATGACGCGCACTACCAGTTGCTCACCCTGCAACTGCCCGACAGCACCCTGTCCATGCGCGTGGCCCATGCACCGCTGGCGCTGGGCAAACAGCTGCGTATCAAGGTGCAGGCGCGGGACGTGAGCCTCAGCCTGCAGGTCGAAGAGCACAGCAGTATCCTCAACCGCTTGCCGGTGACGGTCACCCAGGATATTTCGGCGGATAACAGCGCCCATGTGCTGGTGCGCCTGGATGCCGGTGGTACGCCGTTGCTGGCGCGCATCACGCGATTCTCCCGCGACCAGTTGCAACTGCACCCCGGCCAGACACTGTGGGCACAGATCAAGGCGGTGGCGGTGTTGGCCTGAGCAACTTTTTGGCACCACCGCAAAGGGCCGCGGTCAATCAGACATACCGGCCTGACCTGTTGCCAAGGAACCTGCACCATGCCCGACTCTGCGCTGCCCGCCGATCTCCCCCGCGACCTGCATTACGTTGACGACAGCCAACCCGGCATCCGTCGGAAGACACTGCGCGGCAAATTCCAGTATTTCGATGCGAAAGGCGAACGCATCAAGGACCCCGACGAGATCAAACGCCTGAACGCGCTCGCCGTACCGCCGGCCTACACCGACGTGTGGATCTGCGCCGACCCGCAAGGCCACCTGCAGGCTACAGGGCGTGATGCGCGTGGCCGCAAGCAATACCGTTACCATCCACGCTGGCGCGAAGTGCGTGACAGCGACAAATATTCTCGACTGCAAGAATTCGGTAAAGCCCTGCCCAAACTGCGCAAGCAATTGGAAGCACAAATCGCCGAACCCGGTTTTACCCGCGAGAAAGTCCTGGCCACGGTGGTCATGTTGCTCGACGCCACACTGATCCGGGTGGGCAACACGCAGTACGCACGGGACAACAAGTCCTATGGGCTGACCACCTTGCGTAACCGTCATGTGGACATCAAGGGCAGCGAAATCCAGTTCCAGTTTCGTGGCAAAAGCGGTGTCGAGCATCAAGTCAGCGTCAAGGACAGGCGCCTGGCCACGGTGGTCAAGCGTTGTATGGAGCTGCCGGGGCAAAACCTGTTTCAATACCTGGATGAAAACGGTGAGCGCCATACCGTCAGCTCCCACGACGTCAACGCGTACCTGCACAACCTCACCGGTGCCGACTTTACCGCCAAGGACTATCGCACCTGGGCCGGCACCGCGCTCGCACTCGCCGTGCTGCGCGATCTTGAATGGCAGCCCGAATCCGATGCCAAGCGGCATGTAGTGAGCATGGTCAAGAGTGTGGCCAAGCAACTGGGCAACACGCCGGCGGTGTGCCGCAAGTGCTACATCCACCCGGCGGTACTGGAGCATTTCAGCCTGGGCGAGTTGTCCAAACTGCCCAAGCCACGGGTGCGCAAAGGCCTCAAGGCCGAAGAGGTCGCCCTGGCCATGTTCCTTGAGCAGTTGGCCGCCGACTTGCCCACGAACACCAAGCCGGGTTAGCCTTTGCGCCTCTTCTGACTGACGGATGACCGCCGACGTGAACAACTAAGCCTTCCAAAATGTACCTGCAACGAGCCGCCTGGCGCGCTTGTTGGCCTGTTCGACATTTTTTTGGAGGTGCTGATGACTGACGTCAACCGGCTGCCCGTACTCGTTTCCTTGCAACACCTGTCTTTCCAGTTCGCCAATGGCGATACCTTGCTGGAGGACATCAATCTCTCCATCGATCACACGCCGACCGGGATTGTCGGGCGTAACGGCCGTGGCAAAAGCATCCTGGCCAAGTTGATCGCCGGTGTGCTCAAACCTTCCGGCGGCACACTCGACGGTAACGCCCGTGTGGCGTATGTCGCGCAGACCCTGAGCGTGCAACCGGACGAGAGCATTGCCCAACTCACCCGCACTGCCCAAGCCCTGGCGGCGCTTGAACGCATGGCGTCGGGCGAGGCCCGTGCCGATGACTTCGACGTGATCGACGAGCGCTGGGACCTCGCCGAACGCCTGCGCGCAGCACTGGATGCGGCGGGCCTGCAGGCGCTCAGCTTCGATACGCCGGCCGATCAACTGAGTGGCGGGCAAATGGCCCGGGTTGCTGTGATCGGCGCCGTGTTGGTGGCGCCGGATCTGCTGGTATTGGATGAGCCCACCAACCATCTCGATAGCCTGGGCCGTGCATGGCTGCTGCGAACCCTGAATGAGTGGCGCGGCGGCCTGGTAGTCATCAGCCATGATCGACAGTTGCTCAACACCTTGGCGCGCATCATCGAGCTTTCGCCGCTGGGCATGCGCGTGTATGGCGGTAACTACGATGCCTACCGCCTGCAACGCGACACCGAACAACATGCGGCGGTTGCAGCGCTGGAGCACGCCAGGCTTGAACGCAGCCGCGAACGCAAACGCCTGCAAAAGGATCATGACAGCCTGCAACGCAATGCCGCCCGCTCACGCAAACAGGCAGAAACCGCCAACGTTGACCGGTTCACCAAGGCACGCTGGAAAGGTGCCGCCACGGAAATCGTTAGCACCGTGCGCAGCGCCCACCGCGCCGAAAAGAACCAACTCGACCAGCAGGTGTGCCAGGCCTACGCACGCGTGGTGGACGACACGCCCACCCTGCTCGCCCTGCCCGGTTCAAAGCTACCCAATGGCCGCCAGGTCATTACGATGGAACAGGCCCAATTGCCGTGGCTCGATCCGCGACAACCCTCTACTTGCATCACGCTGAACCTGATGGGGCCTGTACGCGTGGCGGTGCGGGGGCCGAACGGCTGCGGCAAATCCACGTTGCTCAAGGTGCTTGCGGGGCACTGGCGGGCGAGCGCCGGCGAATGTGCGGTGCACGTCACCAGCGCTTATATCGATCAGCATCTGGCGCTGCTGGACGACCGACGCTCCATCGTCGAACAACTCAACCTGCTCGACACGCCCCTGGCCGAAGCCGAACTGCGCACGCGCCTGGCCCTGCTGCAACTGGATGCGCTGCGCGTCACCCAGCCCACCGGCCAGTTGAGTGGCGGCGAGCGATTGAAAGCCGCCATGGCGATTGCCTTGTGGCGCAAAACCCCGGCGCAACTGTTATTGCTCGACGAGCCCACCAACCATCTGGACCTGGAATCCGTACTCGCCTTTGAACACGCGCTGCAGGGCTTTACCGGAGCCATGGTCGTGGTGTCCCATGACGAGGCCTTTGTGCAGGCGCTTAAGCCGACGCATCGGCTGGATTGGCATTCGGCGGGCTGGCGACTGGAATGTACCTGAGATGATTGCACCAACCCGCAAAGCCTCTTACGGTAATGGCCGAATAATCTCACCGAGGAGCCTGCCCCATGCTGCCTTCGTCCCGCGGCACGTACGCCAATGCCGCACTCGCCCATCGCCAACGTTGGCGCGGTCGGATCGGCTTGATGCTGGTGGCCAGTCTTTCGGTGCTGGCAGGCATGACCGATGCTATCGGTTTCATGGCCTGCGGGGATTTTGTGTCGTTCATGAGCGGCAATACCACGCGCCTGGCCGTGGCAATGGGCGCCGGTGACCTTGGCTTGACCGGACGCCTGCTGCTGTTGGTCGTGATGTTCGTCATCGGCAACGCTTTGGGAGTCGTGGTCAGCCGCCTCAGCCGCCGGCACGCCATGCCCTTGTTGTTGTGCATCGCCGCTCTGTTGAGCAGTGCCGGCTTGTGGCCTTTCGCCGAGACGCTACCGGCGTTACTGGCGGCGATCATCGCCATGGGCATGCTCAACGCGGCGGTAGAAGAGGTCAATGGCCTGCCCGTCGGGCTGACGTATGTAACGGGAGCGCTGTCACGCTTTGGCCGTGGGCTGGGGCGCTGGCTACTGGGCGAACGACGCAACGGGTGGCGGGTACAGTTGATCCCGTGGGCCGGGATGTTTGTGGGAGCGGTGATTGGCGCCGTATTGGAACATCAGTGGGGGCTGAAGGCGCTGCTGGTCAGTGGCGCATTGGCGGCATTGCTGAGTCTGGTATCGCTGAAGATTCCGCGGCGCTGGCACCTGGGCTATATGCCGCGATAGCAGGAAGAGGAGCTCGCTCGACGTTTCGGCCTCGACATCCGTGTACCGGTAAAGAGCCATCACGTCGAGCGAGCGGATGAATCATAAGCCAATGCTCGGCGGCTGTCGCGCCGGGCATTTCCGAATAATGCTAAGGCAGGGGATTACAGACAGGTCGCGAGCGCGGCCTGGCGACGCTTGGCAGGCATCGAATCCTGGGCGGCATAGTAGTTGACGGTGGAGCCGGCACCCGCAGCGCGCACATCTACGAAATAGGCGCCATCGGTGGTGTACACCGTGAAACCACCCGACTCCAGCGGTTCCTTGAAGCCACCGGCGTCAACGCCGAACACCGCCTCGTCCTGCCAGCCGAACTGCACGCATTGGGCAACCACCAGTGGGGCCTTGTCCGACGCCAGGGTCTTATAGGGCTGACCTGCGCGCGCTTCTTTCATCTTCGCGCCCGCGCAACCGGACAGTGCCGCCACCATCATGACGCCCATTACTACGTTACGCATGCCATCGCCTCCTTGGAAAAACCGCGACTGTACCATCGCCGCAGGCTTAACTGACGCGCGCATGAACTTTGTTTCACGGTAAAAGCAAAATGCGCCGTTTATAGTGACCAGGCTCATTTTTAAGAAGTCTCCCTTCGGCCCGCCCTCCCGCGGGCTTTTTTTGCTTGTGCGTCAGAAGAACCAGCGGAACAGATAGAACAGCGCCATGCTCAGCAGCACCGTAATCAGCACGCTGCGCGTCCAGAACATCAGCGCTACCGCGCAGACACCCGCGAGCAGATAAGGGTTGGTCGGGCTCAGGTTGAGCCGGTGCTCCGCTAGAAAAATGATCGGCCCACAAATGGCCGTGAGCATGCCCGGCACCGCAAACCCCAGGAACTCCCGGGCGCCGCGGTTAAGGCGCACCGGCAGGCGTGGTTCGATAAACAGGTAGCGGTTGAGAAATACCACCAGGCCCATGGTCACTATCATGATGTAGATCATGCTTGTCCCACTCCGAGCCGCTTGCACGCATAGCCTGCACTCATCCCCAACAAGCCGGACACCACCACCGCCGACTCCCAATGCAAAAAGCTCAGCCATACCGAGCACAACAGGGAAATCGCCACACACACCACCGTCGGCACATCGCGCACCACCGGCGTGATCAAGGCAATGAAGGTGGCCGCAATGGAAAACTCCAAGCCCAGTTGATCAAGCCCGGGAATACTTTTGCCCAGCACGATGCCGGCCAGGGTAAAGAGGTTCCAGGCGATATAAAACGTCAGGCCAACGCCCAGGGCATACCAGCGGTTGAACGTCTCACGGTCATAGTGGTTGACCAGGGCGAAGAATTCATCGGTCAGCAGGAACCCCAGGCTGATGCGCCAGCGGGTGTTGAGCGAGGACAGTGTCGGGCGCATGTGCATGCCATACAGCAAGTGCTGGGACGTCAGCAGCAGCGTGGTCAGGACGATAGAAATCAGGCTCGCGCCGCTCTTGACCATACCGATCGCCACCAGTTGTGCGGCGCCGGCGAAGACAATAGCGGACAAACCCTGGGCTTGCAGCGGCGTGAACTGCGCGTCGATTGCCATGGAGCCGGCGAGCAGCCCCCACGGCGCACAGGCCAGGGATAAAGGAATAACGGCGATTGCACCGCGGGCGAAGGCGTAATGAGGTAAGGCGGCAGGCATGGAAACGGCTCATCGACAAACATCCGACAAGCATGCCAGCGTCAGACAGGGGTTGTCTTGAACGATCTTGCTCAGGCGAGCTTTACCGACACCTGCTCTACCGAGTCCCGCGCTTCGCGCAGTTCATAGGCGTCCTGGTTGAGCCGGTGAATCGTATTGAGCAGGCGTTGGCGCAGCACCTCATCGCCGAGTTTTTCGACGGCACGCATCAGGTCAAACGCCGCGGTTTCGTTATTGTCCGCGACGGAATCGAGGGTTTTGCGCAGGTTACGAGTGGCACGGGTCACGCGGGATCTTCCTTCATCAGCAATGGGCAGGCACTTTAGGACATTCATGTTTCATTTTAATTTCAAACACTTGTGGTCGATTGCGGTGGATTTGATCCACGTCAATGGTTTCAGGGTTTGACCTTGCACAGGGAATAGCCGTCGGTCTGAACGCGCCTGATTTTTAAGTCCCTGGTCACGCCAGACCGCATCTCCCGCCCTGTTCAAGCACTTGCCTGACACACCCCAGGCGCTGTTGGCGTAATTGTTCCTGCGCGACGGCGAACTTTTTCCCACGCGAACTGATCCATGCCTTGGATTACAAACCGCCATGGTTGCACAGCAACGCACGGCGCCTGGATACAATAGGCCAAACACCACAACAGGCCGGCACCTGCTGCTGAGCCATCGGAGCGTTAATTCATGCTTGTCGCCGTTGCGATCTTTCTCTTCACCATCGTTCTGGTCATCTGGCAGCCCAAAGGTCTGGGCGTCGGCTGGAGCGCCACAATGGGCGCGATCCTGGCCCTGGCCTGCGGGGTGATCAGCCTGGCGGACATCCCGGTGGTGTGGCACATCATCTGGAACGCCACCGGTACGTTTGTGGCACTGATCATCATCAGCCTGTTGCTCGACGAGGCCGGTTTCTTTGCCTGGACAGCACTGCACGTGGCGCGCTGGGGCCGTGGGCGCGGGCGGCGGTTGTTTGCCTATATGGTGCTGCTCGGTGCGCTCGTATCGGCGCTGTTTGCCAACGACGGCGCGGCACTGATCCTCACGCCTATCGTGATGTCGATGCTGCTGGCGTTGCGTTTTTCTCCGGCGGCGACCCTTGCCTTCGTCATGGGCGCCGGGTTTATCGCGGACACGGCCAGCCTGCCGCTGGTGGTGTCGAACCTGGTGAACATCGTCTCGGCGGATTACTTCAAGATCGGCTTCAACGCATACGCCGCCGTCATGGTGCCAGTGAACCTGGTCAGCGTCGCGGCGACGCTGGCGGTGCTGCTGTGGTTCTTCCGGCGCGATATTCCACAGGCCTACGACCCGGCCGACCTGGAAGACCCGGCAAAAGCCGTCCACGATCGTGCGACCTTTCGCGCCGGGTGGTGGGTACTCGGTATTTTGCTGATCGGTTGCTTTGCCCTGGAGCCACTGGGCATTCCCATTAGTGCGATTTCCGCCGCATGCGCCGTGCTTCTGCTGGTCATCGCTGCCAAAGGCCACAAGATCTCCACGCGCAAGGTGCTCAAAGAAGCCCCCTGGCAGATCGTGATCTTTTCCCTGGGCATGTACCTGGTGGTCTACGGGCTGCGCAATGCCGGCCTTACCACCTACCTGGCGACCTGGCTGGACAGCTTCGCCACCTACGGTGTGTGGGGCGCGGCGATGGGCACCGGCGTGCTCACGGCGTTGCTGTCGTCGGTCATGAACAACTTGCCGACGGTGTTGATCGGTGCGCTGTCCATCGAATCCAGCCACGCGGTGGGCGTGATCAAGGACGCGATGATCTACGCCAACGTGATCGGCAGCGACCTGGGCCCGAAAATCACGCCTATCGGCAGCCTGGCCACGTTGTTATGGCTGCATATCCTGGCACGCAAAGGCATCACCATTACCTGGGGTTATTACTTCAAGGTCGGGATCGTGCTGACCCTGCCGGTGCTGCTGATCACCCTGGCCGCCCTCGCCCTGCGCCTGAGTGTCTGAACACTTTCGCAGCCTGGGTCAGCTACGTATGCTAAGGCGCACCCAACTGCAGAGCTGACCCGATGAACGCGATGCAACACGCCTGGCTGGGCAACTACGAACTCATCAGTACCAACTGCACCGGCCTGTCCTTCGCCCGTCACAGTCACGATGAATGCGTGATCGGCGTGAACCTGATCGGCGAAGAGAACGTGTGGCTCGACCGTCGCGAGTTCCAGGCAGGCCCGGGCAGCATCACCCTGTACAACCCGGGCCAGATTCAGGGCGGTGGCGCTGCTGAGGGCGCTCCCTGGCAGTTTGTCAGTGTGTACGCCATGGCCGATCAATTGGCCACCGACCTGGGCCTGGCACAGCTGGAGTTTGATCGTGCACTGTGTTTTCAACCGGAGCTGGCGCAACGCCTCGCGACGACGGTGAAAGGCGCATTGAGTCGCGATGCCTTGGTCCGTGAACTCAATGAAGAAGCGCTGGTACTACTGCTTGGCGAGGTGGTGGGTTGCAGCGGTGTGCGCCTGCCAGGAAGTGCACCGGCAGGGAAACGCATGATCAGCCGCGCCCAGGAGTTGCTCGCGGCGCAACTTCATCAGACGCTGCCTCTGGAACACCTTGGCGATGAGTTGGGACTGTCCAGATTTCATCTCTTGCGCGTGTTTCAGAAAGAGACAGGCCTTAGTCCGCGACAATGGGCCATGCAACTTCGCACCCGGCGCGCCAAAGGTCTGCTGCGCATGGGGCTGCAACCTTGTGAAGTGGCCCAGGACCTGGGTTTTGCCGACCAGAGCCACCTCAATCGGCATTTCCGCGCCGCCTACGGTATCACCCCCGGCCGCTATCAAAATCTGTTGCAGCGCTGAAATCGCAATCTGGTCCAAGACGATAGTTTCCATCCGCTTGCACACTGCCTGCCATCACTCAAGGGAGAGCAGGCATGTTGACTAATGCCAGTCAGTTAAGGGTGAACGCTGTATGTGTGGCGAGGGAGCTTGCTCCCGTTGAGCCGCGAAGCGGCCCCGCTCTCTGTTTACAAAACATGGGACTGCTGCGCAGTCCAACGGGAGCAAGCTCCCTCGCAACAGGTTATTTTTTAGCCTTTCTCCCTCTTAACTGACTGGCATCAGGCATGTTGACGATCTTTTTTTACGCACTGGTATTCGGTTTTGTGTTTTGCCTCTCACCCGGCGCAGTGCTCGCAGAGACGTTGCGCCGTGGTTTGCTCCAGGGTTTCACTCCGGCCCTGCTCGTTCAGTTCGGCTCTCTGGTAGGCGATGCCGTGTGGGCTGTGATCGGCCTGACCGGTATCGCCGTGCTGATCCAGCATGATGCTGTGCGCGTACCGCTGACCGTACTCTGCGCGCTGTACCTGGCCTGGCTGGGTGTGCGCGGCCTGATGGACGCCTGGCACCTGCCGCAAACGCAAGCTGCGCCAGCCCGCTCCGGGCAGAACGCGCTGGCGGTAGGCGCCGCCATTTCCCTGGCCAACCCAAAGAACATTGTGTATTGGGGCGCCCTTGGCAGTGCATTGTCCGGGATCGTCGGCGCCACACCCACTCATGGGCAGACCCTGATGTTTTTTGCCGGTTTCATGCTGGCCTCGGTGCTGTCGTGCTTTGTGGTGGCTACGCTGGTCAACCTGTTGCGCAAGAACGCATCGACGCGCCTGCAACGCTTCAGTTATGGCGCCTGCGGGTTGGTACTGTTGTATCTCGCCTACCTCGCCGCACTTGGCGTATGAAGTTATATATGTCGCAACTTCCCCATGCCTCTTATCTGAATAAACTCTGAACGCCGGGTCATTTAATTAATCATGCGTTGACATTTTGTAACTGGCTGAGTAGATTGCCCCTGCCCGCAACTGGGGCCTTTTTTAAACCTCACAAAAGAAGCCAATGGACACAGTATCTAGTCGCTGTCCGAGCACCGCCTCTGCGGGCATCGGGCGCCAAACCCAGAATATGACAGGACTCGCCTCCCCGGTCCGGTAAGCTGCGCTAGAGCTTGATGCTCCACCGTAACTGCCTCGCCGGTCGCCCGTCCGGTCCCGAGGTGTGTTATGACCCTTCAACCCTTTGTTTTGCCTGATATCCGCTCGCTGGCCTCGGCCCTGCGCGCCAAGCTATGCCGCGTGCCCGCAGGTTTCCCGGCTGCTCGTTCGGCCTTTGCTGCACCCTCCTCCTCCCCTTTACGCCCGGCTCCGATGCTGGCGCATTGGCGTGTCTGCCCAACCACTGGCCAATTGGTTCAGCACTGGGATCACGCCGACCCTCAAGACCCGCAGAGACGGAGCGTTTCCAGCCTCGTTCAAGCGAGCCTGATGCTTAGCCTCTACGTGAGTGCTCGCGCAGCCTGAGCCTGCTGGAAACCACAACTTTCCCGATTAACCGTCTGGAGTTCTTTATGAACAAGTCCAGTAGTAGCCCGCTGCGCGTTAGTTAATTAACGCGCACTAAGCGGGCCCTCTAAAAGTTATCAAGCACTTTATTTAAACCGATCGCGAAGTCCGCGGCTCGGCATGCTTTCGCTCGCCTGCAATCAGGTAAGTACCGGGTATGTTTTGTCGAGAATTGGCGACAGGAGTACAGACAATGAGCGCCGTAAAAAACACGCCTCTGCACAAGAAAAATGGCACCGCAACCGACACCAAGCTGTCGATGCGTGCCGCCCGCGAAGCCCAGAACGGCCTGTCGGCCACCCTCGCCAATGTACGGGCAACCCAGGATGGCCTGACCGAACTGGATGCCTCGGCGCGTCTACAGCGCGAAGGCTACAACGAAGTGGCCCATGACAAGCCGCCTCACGCCATCGTCCAGTTCCTGCAGGCACTGAACAACCCTTTCATCTATGTACTGCTGACCCTGGGCGGCATCAGCTTTGTCACCGACTGCTGGTTACCGATGCAGGCCGGCGAAGAAGCCGACCCGACCAAGGTCATCATTATCATGACCATGGTATTGCTCAGCAGCCTGCTGCGCTTCTGGCAGGAGCACCGCTCGGCCAAGTCCGCCGAAGCGCTCAAGGCGATGGTACGCACCACCGCCACCGTGCTGCGCCGCGAGCAAGTGGGCGCCCAGCCCACCCTGCGCGAAGTGCCGATGCGTGAGTTGGTGGCCGGCGATATCGTGCAGTTGTCGGCCGGCGACATGATTCCGGCAGATATTCGCCTGATCGAATCCCGTGACCTGTTTATCAGCCAGGCGGTGCTGACCGGTGAAGCGTTGCCGGTGGAGAAATACGACACCCTGGGGGATGTGGCGCAGAAGTCAGCGTCTTCGTTGGCGGCTGATCAAGGGAACCTGCTGGACCTGCCAAACATCTGCTTCATGGGCACCAACGTCGTCAGCGGCCGCGCCAAGGCCGTGGTGGTCGCAACCGGGCCGCGCACGTACTTCGGTTCCCTGGCCAAAGCGATTGTCGGCTCCCGCGTGCAAACGGCTTTCGACCGTGGGGTGAACAGCGTCAGCTGGCTGCTGATCCGCTTCATGCTGGTGATGGTGCCAATCGTATTCCTGCTCAACGGTTTCTCCAAAGGCGATTGGGGCGACGCGTTCCTGTTTGCTTTGGCGGTTGCCGTCGGCCTCACCCCGGAAATGCTGCCGATGATCGTCAGCGCCAACCTGGCCAAGGGCGCCACGGCCATGGCCAAGCGCAAAGTGGTGGTCAAGCGCCTGAATGCCATCCAGAACTTCGGTTCGATGGACGTGCTGTGCACCGACAAGACCGGCACCCTGACCCAGGACAAAATCATCCTCGAACACCACGTCAACGCCTTTGGCCAACGTGACGACGCGGTACTGTCCCTGGCCTGGCTCAACAGTTTTCACCAGAGCGGCATGAAGAACCTGATGGACCAGGCCGTGGTGCAGTTCGCCGAGCAGAACCCCAAGTTCCAGGTGCCGTTTGCCTACAGCAAAGTGGATGAATTGCCCTTCGACTTTGTACGCCGTCGCCTGTCGATCGTGGTCAAGGATGCCGCCGGCGACCAGTTGCTGGTGTGCAAGGGCGCCGTGGAAGAGATGCTGAGCATTTCCACCCATGTGATGGAAGGCAGCGATGCAGTGCCACTCGATGACCGTCGCCGCGAAGAGCTGCTGGCGCTGGCCAACGACTACAACGAGGACGGCTTCCGCGTACTGGTGCTGGCGACCCGCAACATCCCCAAATCCCTGGCGCGCCAGCAGTACACCACCGCCGACGAACGCAACCTGGTGATCCAGGGCTTCCTGACCTTCCTTGATCCACCGAAGGAAACCGCAGGCCCGGCAATTGCCGCACTGCAAGAAATTGGCGTGGCCGTAAAAGTGTTGACTGGCGACAACGCCGTGGTCACCGCCAAGATCTGCCGCCAGGTTGGCCTCGAACCCGGCCAGCCGCTGCTGGGCGCGGAAATCGAAGCGATGGACGACGCCACCCTGCTGCGCCGCGTGGAAGAGCGCACGGTGTTTGCCAAGCTGACGCCGCTGCAGAAATCCCGGGTACTCAAGGCCCTGCAAGCCAACGGCCACACCGTGGGCTTCCTGGGTGACGGTATCAACGATGCACCGGCGCTGCGCGATGCCGACGTGGGTATTTCGGTCGACACCGCCACCGATATCGCCAAGGAATCGGCCGACATCATCCTCTTGGAAAAGAGCCTGATGGTGCTGGAAGAAGGTGTGCTCAAGGGCCGCGAAACCTTCGGCAATATCATGAAGTACCTGAACATGACCGCCAGCTCCAACTTCGGCAACGTGTTCTCGGTGCTGGTGGCCAGTGCGTTCATTCCGTTCATGCCGATGCTGGCGATCCACCTGCTGTTGCAAAACCTGATGTACGACATCTCCCAGTTGGCGCTGCCGTGGGACAAGATGGACAAGGAATACCTGGCCAAACCTCGCAAGTGGGATGCGAAAAACATCGGCCGCTTCATGATCTGGATCGGGCCGACCTCGTCGATCTTCGACATCACCACCTTTGCCCTGATGTGGTACGTGTTCAGCGCCAACAGTGTGGAAATGCAGACCCTGTTCCAGTCCGGCTGGTTCATCGAGGGGCTGCTCTCGCAAACCCTGGTGGTGCATATGTTGCGCACCCGCAAGATCCCGTTCTTCCAGAGCACGGCGGCCTGGCCGGTGCTGATGATGACCTGCGTGGTGATCGCCCTGGGGATCTACGTGCCGTTCTCGCCGCTGGGCACCCTGGTGGGCCTGGAACCGCTGCCGCTGGCGTACTTCCCATGGCTGGTCGGCACCCTGCTCGCCTACTGCTGCGTGGCCCAACTGATGAAAACGATCTACATCCGCCGCTTCAAGCAGTGGTACTGATCGCTCCCGCCGTTTAAACGGTGGCGACCGCCCGGTCGCCACCGCGCATCACAAGGATTCGAACATGCGCGTCTTGATCTGTGCAGGTCGTCATTACGCCGACACAAAAAAGTCCCGCCAAGTGCTGGACGCTTACCACCGCCTGCGGCCGATGCAGGTATTAATTCACGGCGGCAACCAGTTCCTCGGCAGTGACATCGAGGAGTGGGCGCGGGAAATCGGCATCGACGTGGTGCGTTACCCGCCCAACTGGCAACGCCATGGCAAACAGGCGGAACGCCAACGCAATCATTTCATGCTGACCGACAGCCGGCCCGACGTGGTCATCGCCCTGCCGGGCGGTGACGACACCTCGGAACTGGTCTGCCAGGCCAAAGCCAGCGGCATTTCGGTGCTGACCGTAGAAAGCTGAATTCAAGCGAGGTGCATCATGCACAAAAAACACACCCCTCATCGTCCTGATGGGTTTGCCAAATATCGCGCACGCCACTATCGGGGGGCTCGTCACACGCTGTTGCTGTTACCGCCGGCCAAGCGCCGCGCATTGCAACGCAACCTGATCTTCATTGGCGCAACCCTGGGCCTTGTTTTGCTCATCGCGCTATTTTCCAAAGCCCAGGCAGCCGGTGGCGCCTACGTGGTCGACGACGGCGCGGTGAACGATCCGGGAACGTGCAATGTCGATGCCTGGTACACCGCCAATCGGCACCAGGGCAACATTCATAACGAAACCCTGAATCCGGCCTGCACATTCAGCGCACTGCCTGCGGTGCAATGGAGTGCCGCGCTGTCCCGCGCCAGCGATGCGGGAGATGCCGAAACGCAGGTCAGCCCGCAGCTCAAAGCGCAAGTGTGGTCACGGCAAGATCTGGGATTGCAACTGGCCATTTCCGCCACCAGCCACTTTGCACTCGACCGCAGCCACGCCTTCGACGGCGCCGATTTCAACGTGCCACTGACCTGGCAACCTGTTGAAGCGCTGCGCTTGAACTTCAATGGCGGCTGGACCCATGCCTATAACGGCGGCGAACAGCGTCACCGGCTGACATGGGGCACAGGCTTCGAATACCAGGTAGCCAATGCGCTCACGCTGATTGCTGAACGCTACGGCCAGGAGGGTGGCGACCAGGCCTGGCAGGCCGGGCCACGCTTTCACGTGGGTGAGCTGGTTGACATAGACCTGGTGGTTGGGCAAAACCTCACCGGTGATCACAACTCATGGTTGACCACCGGCGCCACCCTGCGTTTTTAAGCCTTGGCCTGCTGTTCCAGGTGCAGTTGCAACTGCGGGTCGATTTGCAACTGCGCTGCCAGCTCATCCAGGTAATTGCGCTCGGCGTCTTGTTGATCGTTGACCAGCATCACGCTGGCCAGGTAGATCTCCGACGCCAGTGCCGGGTCACCGGCATATTCGGCAAAATCTACGGCATTCAATGGCTTGGCGACTTCGGCGTCGAGCCATTGTTGCAGTTGAGGGTCATCCGTATGACGGCCTATCTCGGCGGAGATCATCTGCCGCTCCTGCTCATCGATCTTGCCGTCGGCCTTGGCTGCCGCGATCAGCGCGCGCAACACGGCGTGGCTATGGGCTTCGGCATCCGCCCCGTCGAGTTGGTCGACGGTCTGGATCGCCTGTTGCGGCGCAGATGCCTGTTGGCGCTGCCAAGCCTGATACGCCTGGAACGCCGCCATCCCCAACGACGCCAGGGCCGCGTAGTTCATCCCACCGGAACGCTGCTGCGTTGCGTTGCCCGCAGGAGCACCGCCCAACAAACCACCGAGACCGCCAAGCAATCCGCCCAACCCGCCACCCGCCGAAGCAGCATTACCCGTGCCGTTGAGTAACCCACCGAGCAACCCGCCCAGGCCACCGCTTGAAGCGCTGCCGTTTTGCTGTCCCGCGCGCAGCAGTTGTTCCAGTAGATCGCTGGTGTTCATGATGTCGCCCTCCCAGGGCGCGATATTGGGGTCCAACAACCATAGCCCTCCCGTGCCGGAATACCAAGACCGCCGAGCAGGTACGCCTTATGATGGCGCCATCGCGCCGTTGAAGGAGAAAACCGGTGAACCGTATCGAGCACATTGCACTGATGGCGAGCTACAACCAGTGGATGAACCAGAAGGTCTATGCCGCTGCCGGCCAATTGACAGACGCCGCGTTAAGCGCGGATCGGCAGGCGTTTTTCGGCTCGATCCTCGGCACCCTGAATCACCTTGCACTAGGCGATACGGTCTGGCTCAAGCGCTTTGCCCTGCACCCGGCAGGCTTTGCCGCGTTGGCGCCCTTGAGTGCGATCGCAACACCCACCGACCTCAAGCAACTGGCGTTCGCCGATATCCGTGAGCTTTCGGCCCGACGCGCCTGGCTGGATCAACTGATCATCGATTGGGCCAACACGTTGCGCGAGCCTGACCTGGACCATCGCCTGCAGTACCACAACATGCGCGGCATGCCTGCCGACAAGCCGTTCTTCAGCTTGCTGCTGCACTTTTTCAATCACCAGACCCATCATCGGGGCCAGGCAACCACGCTGCTGACCCAGGCCGGCGTGGACGTGGGCGATACGGATCTATTGGCGCTGATTGACTGAAACGAACTCGGCGTAAGCCTGCAACAAGCGGGGAAAGTCCTGGGGCTGCGGCAATTGTGCAAAGCTCTCGACCGCGGGCGTGGAAGCCCAGGGAAGTTTTTCGCTGGTCCAGGTTTCCATAAAAGGTACGTAACCCGCCGCGTTATCCAGCAACGTGGCACGCACGTTGACGAACTCGTCGATGCCGTGGGGGCGTGTAAAGAGCCAGCTCATGCAATGGGGGCAGCAATAGTGGCGGTCCACGCCATGCAGCCCACCGATGACCGGGCAGCCTTGGGTCACGGTGAATCCGCTGGCGGGAATCAAGGCGCTGAGGGAAAACGCGCTGGCGGTCATTTTCTGGCAACCGCTGCAATGGCAGGCCATGGTGATCACCTCGGGCAAGCTGACACTGAAGCGCACCCGGTTACAGCGGCAACTGCCCTCCAGTGGCTGGTTTTCGACGCTCATCATGCATTCCTTTTTATGGTTGACGCCACAGGGTAGCGTGAAGCGAGCGATGAGAAAACCGAGCCCTGCCTTGCAGGCAGTGCCACTTGTTCCCGCCACTCCAGCCCCCTCGGAAAGCACCCTGTCGATCTTTGTAGACTACTGATCTCACAAGCTTTTTTAACCCGGCTTTTAAGTAAGAACCTTGCACCAATGCGCCAGGCTCTATATATTCCCAACCCTGCTACACCGCGCTACCGCCCGAATGGCGAAACTGGTAGACGCATGGGACTTAAAATCCCCCGCTCGTAAGGGCGTCCCGGTTCGATTCCGGGTTCGGGCACCATAGATATCAAGGGCTTGCATGATTTACTTCATGCAGGCCCTTATCTTTTTTGTTCCGCAATTCTGATACCTGTTCCGCAATTCCCGCCCACGGCTTCCTCCGACGAACACCATCCAACACCGCTACGCCCCCTCCCCCTGAATCGCTGTCTGCACAACTCTCGGTAGCCAGGCACTGATGGCTTCAACCAGCTCTTCCTTGCATTCCACCGGTAGCCAATGCCCGCCAGGCAAGCTCTTCACGGTCAGATCTGCGCAGGCCGCACGCATTGGATCGCCCAACTGATTGCCCTTGATGGTGTTCATCGGGTCGTAATCGCCGTTCACAAACAGCACGGGCACGGACAGGCGGCCGCCATTGGGCGCGCGGTGGGCGTAATCGATATTGGCAGCGTCGTTCAAGTACCATGCGCAAGGCGCGCGGAAGCCGTGTTCCTCAAACGCCCGCACCAGTGCGGCGAAGTCTGCCTCGGGCCACAGCGCGAGGTCTGGCCGGGTGGGCGGAGCCCGATGCGCTTCGCCAAATCGCCCTCCTCTGCGGGTCACTTCGGCATTTGCAGCAACCCTGGTGACACTCGCAGGATCGCCTCGTCGATAAATCGACGCCAGCGAATCCGCCTTGTCCGCATCAAGATCAGCGACGGCAGACGCAAAGTGCGTGTTGTAGTAGCGGTAATAGTCCCATTGCCCGTCTGGATATTGATCCGCCGGGTAGATTGCTCGATCAACGAGTGGGACGAGCGTGGGCAACGCGTTCATGGAGGGGAAGTACGGGACCGAAACCAGCACAACACCACGGCTTCGCTGAGGTGCATGAGCGACCAGTTCACCTGCCACAACGCTGCCCCAATCGTGCCCGACCCAGATTGCAGGCATCCCGCCGAGATGGTCATGAAGTTCAACCATGTCTGCGACGATGTTTTCAATGGTGTAGGCATTGACGTCTGCCGGCGCGGAAGAGCGACCATAGCCGCGCATGTCAGGAGCAACACAGTGCCAGCCCCGGGCAGCAAACGCTTCCATCTGCGCACGCCAGACCAGACAGAGCTCCGGCCACCCATGCAGAAACATCATCAGAGGCCCATCGGCAGGTCCCGACTCCACATAATGCGTCGTATGGCGGGGCTTGCTGAAGATGCGCGAAGTCAGCGTGGAAGTGGACACAGGACCTCCTCAAACGACGTCAACCGATAGAAGCAAAGCGACCACAGGCCACCCATACAAAACAGGCGCTGGGGGGGGTCGAAAGCGCAAGCACCTGCCCGTTTCGGTTAGATCTACGCGACTGCGGTCATTCCAGACAGCACATCAAACGCCCCCGGGGGAATCAAGGATCTGCCTGACTTTACGGGCGAGGTCATGTGGCAGATACGGCTTGGAGATCACCTCGAACTCCGATCCGCCGACGTCTGTACGCTCGATGGAGTTCTCTGCGTACCCAGTGGTCAGCAACACCTTGGTACTGGGCATTCGCCGCCTGACCTCTCTTGCCAACATTACCCCATTCATCCCTCCGGGCATGATCAGGTCGGTGAACAGAAGGTCGTACTTTTCACCCGCTTCATATCGCTTCAGCGCTTCGCGTGCATTGAGCGATATTTCAGTGGTGTACCCATAATCCTCAAGCACCATCTTGGCGAGCTCTGCCACGTCCGGCCGATCCTCAACAATGAGTACCCTCTCGGAGCCATCCTGGTTGTCGGATTTGAGCCTGAGTTCATCGGGAGAAACAGAGGCGCTGTCCACTGGAAAGTACAAACGAAGCGTTGTGCCAATCCCCTCCTCCGAGTAGATCCGCGCGGCCCCGCCAGACTGTTTGGCAAATCCATACACCATCGATAGACCCAGGCCCGATCCCTTGCCCTCATCTTTGGTGGTAAAGAAAGGGTCCATCACTCGATCACGGATAGCCGCGGGCATGCCGATACCATTGTCGGTGACAGATAAGCTCACGTAGGAGCCAGGCAGCAAGCCATCATAGGAAGTTGCCAGGTCTTTGATCACGACATTGCGCGTCTCAACGAAAACCTTTGGATCATTGCGTCCGATCAACGCATCCCGGGCATTTATGAAAATGTTGAGCAGCGCCATTTCTGCCTGAGAGGGATCAATCCGGCAGTTTTTCAGCGACTCGTCCAGATCAGACTCGACTTTAACTGCGCTGCCAAAAGTGCGTTCTATTAAAGGCTCTACCGAATGCACGAGCGCATTTAAATTCAAAACCCGTCCCTGTAGCTTCTGCTTGCGGGAAAACGCCAACAGTTGCTTTGTAAGCGTGCTGGCTTTTTCCACTGCAGACTTGGCATGGAACGCGCTTCGCTTGATTCGCTCCAAGCTCGGCTCAGGCTTTTCGACGGCGCTGCCAATCAACTCTACATAGCCGCCGATCACCTGCAGCAGATTGTTGAAGTCATGCGCAATACCACCTGTCAGTTGGCCCAGCGCCTCCATCTTCTGAGCCTGCCTCAGGCCTTCCTCAGCGTCACGGCGACGGCTGACGTCTAACTGCGATGCAAAAAAATAGATCAACTCGCCTTTTTCATTTTGAATAGGAGAAATGAAAAGCGCATTCCAGAAACTGCTTCCGTCTTTCTTATAGTTGAGAATTTCCGTCGAGAATTCCTGCTTGTTTTTTATTGCGTCCCTGAGGGAGTTCACAACCTCTGGATCAGTCTCGGCGCCTTGAAGAAAGCGGCAGTTTTTCCCGACAATCTCCTCATGCGCGTAACCGGTCATTTGCAGAAACGCCTGGTTGGCGAAAATGATCGGGTTGTCCGGTGCATTCGGATCGGTGACGATCATCGGCATACGAGTCGTTTCGACGGCAGCAAAAAATATATCTTTTGGATGGTTGGAAATATCTGCGGAAACGTTGTCGTCTACCCGAAGGGTCTTGTGTGGCATCGCGTGCCTCCAAGCAACATTGGAGATCGTAGGACCCCGCCGTCCGACCCAAATTCCCTTTTACAACGCTATTCAACCCGGCCTCACTACACGAGGCCGGGTCTTACACCCCATCAGGCAACCAGGACGCTCTCACGCGTCACTGCCCAGGGCGCAATCAAACGCTGCGGTGTCTGGCAGCTCTTGCGCTTGAATACGAAGTTGCTGCACTTCTGCGCAAACTGCTGGCGGTTGTGCACCATGTCCAACTCCATCTGGGCCAACTCGTGGTGACGGCAAAGCTCAATCTGTTCGAAATCCATAGCGGCCTTGCGCGCGCGATACGCAGCGTATTTTCCATCAGTCAACGCGCGCTTGGCCTCTTGCAGTAACCAGGCGCCGAACTCACTCGGGCAACGTGGGCCGATCTCCTGCACCATCCCGCATTGCCGCGCCTGGACGGCGCTGATCGGCAGGCATTCTTCGGTAAGTTTGTGCGCCTGTTCACTGCCGACCGCGCGAGGCAGGCTGTAGCTCCAGTACTCGGAACCGTACAGGCCCATGGTTTTGTAATGAGGGTTCAACACAACACCCGCACGAGCGAACACGATGTCGGCCGCCAGCGCCAGCATCACACCGCCCGCACCGGCACTGCCGGTCAGGCCACTGACCACCAGTTGCCGGGACGTCAGCAACTCCTGGCAAACATCGTCGATCGCCTGGATATTGGCCCAGGCCTCCAGCCCCGGCACAGGCGCGGCCTGGATGACATTAAGGTGCACGCCGTTGGAAAAACTCCCGCGCCCGCCCTTGATCAACAGCACCCGTGTATCGCGGGCCTTGGCCCAACGCAGTGCAGCGACAAGCCGCCCGCACTGTTCGGTGCTCATGGCACCGTTGTAGAACTCGAAGGTCAGTTCGCCAACATGATCGAACTCACGGTAGCGAATCGGTTGATAGGCCAACTCATTGCACTCCCGGCCGGCGATTGAACTGTCCAGCACCGGAACATCCACCAACAGCCCGGCCAGCACGTGGCGTGCCGGTAACTTGAAGGTCTCCTCCCCTGGCTGGGCCTTGCGCTTGAGCGAACCGATCCACACGCTCCGGTCGCCGGCGGCAACCAGCACTGCGTCGTCCTGAACCGCAAGAATCTCCCCCGGCAGGCCGCAGCGCGAATCCAGATGCGCGTCGTAGAGGTAATATTGCCCACCTGCGAGACTCGCCAGCACGCCAGGCTGCCCGTCGGCGGCGTCGATGCTGCGCTTGATGAACCGCGCGCAATCGTGCCAGCTGAAAGAGCGGTCGATCTGTTTCATATTCGGCTGCAAACGCCCGACGACATTGGGTTGCGTGTAATCGAGCGGTGTGGGCACGAAACCGCCGGCGAATTTTTCCACCACATCGCGAATGCAATAGATCGCCGCGTCACTCACCGCACCGTTGTACAACTCGGATTTGCGCACATCGCTGGGCATATCGAATTCAAACGTCGACCAGATCGGCCCCGCGTCCATTTCTTCCACCGCCTGCAGCGCCGTGACGCCCCAGCGGCTGACCTGCTGCGTGATGGCCCAGTCCAACGCACTGGCGCCGCGATCACCGACGATACCCGGATGAATGATCACAATCGGTCGATCCGGGTTGCTCCATAGCTGGCGTGGTACCCGGTCCTTGAGGAAGGGACAGATCACGAGATCCGCCGCCGACTCCTCAATTTGCCGGCACACCGTGGCTTCATCCGTGAACACCACCACGCTGGGGTCGTAACCCGATTGACGCAGGTCCAGCCAGGCACGCTGGGTCAAACCGTTGAACGCCGATGACAACAAGATGATCTTCATTGACCGCATGACGGACTCTTCCTTGAGAATGCGCGGCCAGTGGCATTCATTCAGCCTTCCCTGGCCTTTGATGGAGACGCCAGGGTAGAGCCAGAACCGGTGCGATCACCTGATCGAGATCAAGCTTGAGCCGGTTGCCGGAAGAGGCTTGTGCACGAAAGGTCTCAAGTCTGTCTAATTATGACTTGGACGGTCTTGGGAGGTGCGCCTTAGCATGGCCGCCATCGGAGTGATTACACGCTCCCCCTGCCAGGAAAATACCGATGAGCCTCAAATCCCTTATCGCCAACCCGCTGGGTTTTGGCACCGCGCCACTGGGCAATATGTTCCGCAACGTGCCACAGGCCGAAGTGCAAGCCACGGTCGATGCGGCCTGGAACAACGGCGTCCGTTATTTCGACACTGCACCGTTCTACGGTGCCGGCCTTTCCGAATCGCGATTGGGTGAGGCCTTGATGGGCCGCCCTCGCGACGAATACGTGCTGAGCAGCAAAGTCGGCCGGATCCTCCTCGATGAACTGGAAGACCCGGGTAGCCGTGAACTGGGCGAAAAGAGCGGCCTGTTCGAATACGGCAACCGCAACCGTATCGTCAATGACTACAGCGCCGACGCTACCTTGCGCTCGATTGAGGACAGCTTGCGCCGCCTGAAAACCGATCACCTGGATATTGTCTGGATTCATGACATCGCCCAGGACTTCTATGGTGACGAGTGGCTGGAGCGCTTCGAGACTGCGCGCAAAGGCGCGTTCCGCGTGCTGACTCGTCTGCGTGAAGAAGGCGTGATCAAGGCCTGGGGCCTGGGTGTAAACCGTGTCGAGCCAATCGAGTTGACCCTGGACCTGAACGAACCGCAACCCGATGGGTTCTTGCTGGCGGGCCGTTACTCGCTGCTGGACCACGACCGCGCCCTGCAACGCGTGATGCCGCAAGCGCTGGAGCAAGGTGTCGGCATTGTGGTGGGTGGCCCGTACAGCTCGGGTGTGACTGCCGGTGGAGAACACTTCGAATACCAGAAGGCGACCCAGCCGGTGCTGGACAAGCTTGAGCGCATGCGTGAAGCCGCCCGCGCCCACGGCGTCGACGTCAAGGCCGCGGCCCTGCAGTTTGCCCTGGCCCACCCGGCCGTGGTCGCGGCGATCCCCGGGGCCACGCGACCGCTGCACGCCAACGAGGACCACGCAGCACTGAGTGCGCGGATTCCCGCCGCGTTCTGGAACGCTTTGCGCCAACAAGGACTGATCAGCGCTCTGGCGCCTGTGCCAGCTGCTTGAAGTCACGCCATTGACAGGGTCGCCGACGCCTTGAGCGAAGGCGGCCCCTTTGCACGCGACGGCTGGTCAAGCCTGGAACACCCGAGTAAAAGGTAAGGCAATTCCCAGGAGGTACCATGCAAGATCTACGTCAGCTGCGCTATTTTGTCGCCGTCGCCGAATGCGAAAATGTCGGCCGCGCAGCGGAACAACTGCACATATCCCAATCGCCCCTGAGCCGGCAAATCGCCCAGCTCGAAGATCACCTCGGCCTGGCCTTGTTCGAACGACGCAACCAGCGGCTATTCCTCACCGCTGACGGGCGCACCTTCCTGTCCGAGGCCCGTGGGCTGCTCAAGCATGCCGAACGCCTGGAGTCCCTGGGCAAGCGCCTGGGACGTGGCGAGGAAGGTGGCCTGTGCATCGGCTACGTCAATCACGCCATCCATGCCGGCGTGTTGCCAGGCGCCGTGCGGGCAATCCGCGCCGAGCGCTCACAGATCCACATTGCGCTCTACAACATGACCCCACGCGAGCAGTTCGAGGGCCTGCGCCAACGCAGCCTGGACATCGCCCTGGTCTGCGAGCCTGCGCCCGAAAACGACCCTGACCTGCTCGCTCTCCCCGTGCTGAACGACCCCATGCTGCTGGCGATTCCAGCCGAACACCCGCTGGCGGCCAAGGCCGAACTCACCCCCGCCGACCTGCATGAACAGGAATGGATCATCACCGGGAGCCAGCCCGACCAGATCAATAAACGCGACGACTTCATCGCCCGATGCGCCGACGCCGGTTTCGTCCCGCGCTTGTCGCTGGAGGCGACCGACCCATTGAGCGTGCTCGGGCTGGTGTCCGCCGGACTGGGCCTGGCCATGGTGCAAAGCAGCCTGGCCAGCAGCGCAGGCCCGACGGTGGTGTTGCGTGAGCTGGACTGGTTCAAGCCCTGCGTACGGTTGTGGGCCGCGTGGCACCGGGTGGACCTGCGCCCGATCGTGAGGGTTTTCCGCGAGCAGGTCCTGGCACTGGCGGAGCAGCCAAGCCCAACCTGAGCTCAGGTATCGGTCACCGACTCCCGATGCTCAAACGTGGCGCGCTCGACTTTATAAAAGAAATTTTCCTGCGTGCCGTGGGCCAGTTGTTTGATTGACGAGTGGGAGAACTTCCCGCCGATTTTCTCCATGGCGCGTTGCGAACGAATATTCTGCGCCGCGATATGAAACCAGACCGTGTCGACCCACTGGAAGGCATGCCTGAGCATCAGGCGCTTGAGTTCCCCGTTCGCCCCACCGCCCCATTTTTCGCGGGCCAGAAAGGTGTAGCCGATCGCGACCTCGCGTGCCTTCTCGTTGAACTCGTAATAACGCGAGCTGCCGACCACCTGGTGGCTTGAACGGTCGATCACCACCAGCACACTGTCCGACATCAGTGCGTCTTTGAACCATTCGCGAAAGACCGCTTCCTGGTAACGCGTAGGGCTGGGGTGCTGAGCCCAGATCAAAGGGTCGGACGCGACGTGATACAGCGCCTCAAAATCCCCTGGCGCCAGTGGGCGCAGCTCAAGTGACGCGCCAACGATTGGCGCAGCGACAGGCAGCGATTGCATCCATGCTCTCCAGGATCTGAGCGTGCCCAGGCGGGGCACGAGATGTGGCTGATTAAACAGCGCTTGAACTTCCATCGCAAGAACCGGAGTTTTTGCCATGCCAGGGGCGCCCTATTCTGTTTTCACGGCGGCGACACCTGTAACTGCCTTCGAATGACTGGAGCCGGCATGCACCGAATCGACACCCTTGATTGGCACAGTATCCGTGTGGCACTCGACCAGGAAGGCTTTGTCGTGCTGCCTGGATTCCTCAGCCCGCCCGACTGGAAGCGTGAACACCACCCTGCGCTGCTGAACCGCCTCAGGCACGGGTTTTATGCGCCCCTGGCGCAGATCGCAAACCACTGGAACCTGATCGCCGAACGGCCATACGCGTTCCCGCTGCAACTCTGCGACGGCCGACGGGAGGAACCCTCGCAACTGTTGTGCTTGGGTGAAGACGAGTACCTGGAGCTTGGGCAGGATATAGCTGACGAACAGGGTTTTCCGTTTCAGTTGGTCGCGTTGCTGTCCGCTCCAGGCCAGGATTTCACCGGCGGCGAGCTTGTGCTGGTCGAGCAGCGGCCGAGGATGCAGTCACGCCCGATGGTGGTGCCCCTGCGCCTGGGGGATATCGCCATCACCACCACGGCGCAACGGCCGTTCAAAGGCAGCAAGGGCTACTACCGCGTCACGATGAAACGCGCTATCAGCCGGGTAAGAAGCGGCGAGCGGCTTGGGTTTTTCCTGAACTTTCACTGTGCAGCGGAGCGGGTCCATGGATGACCGGCGTGTCTGGATGCTATTGAGCCCAGCAGGTAATCCCTGCCCCAGTAGCCAACCGGGAACGCTGGGCGGCCATCGGCAGGGCAAACGTTACGGCAAGCTCGATTGCAGAGCGGCGCTGCAAGCGATCGCGCATGGAGGCTATGTGAAAAATCGCGTGTTCTTCCTCGACGAACCCAGCGCGATCGCCGCGGGCTATCGCCCTTGCGCCATCTGCATGCCTGCCGAATATCAGCAATGGAAACATCATGAAAACCCAAAATGACCTGATGCTCGAAAGCCCTCTCGTCTGTGGGGCCGACCTGGCCGACCTGGATTGGCAGGTGATTGAAGCGTCACTGATGACCAGCGGATTTGCGCGACTGCCGCTCTTGCTCACCCGCCACACATGCCAGGACTTGGCGGCGCTGTACGCCGATACCGACTGCTTTCGCAGCCGCATCATCATGGAGCGCCACGCCTTCGGCCGAGGTGAATACCAGTATTTCCGTTATCCCCTGCCAGCCCTCGTCGAAGACCTGCGAACCCGGCTGTACAGCCGCCTTGCGCCCATCGCCAACCGCTGGCACTCGGCATTGAAGGCAAGTCAACGGTTTCCCGAGACTCACAGCGCGTTCAAAGCCGTTTGTCATCAGGCCGGCCAATGCAGGCCCACACCGTTGATGCTGCGCTATCGGGAAAATGACTACACCTGCCTTCACCAAGACCTGTATGGCGAGCAGGTGTTTCCTTTTCAGGTGGTGTTTCTGCTGGATCAGCCGGGGCTGGATTTCGAAGGGGGCGAGTTCGTCCTCACCCAGACCCGCGCCAACCGGCCAGGCCAGGTTGAGGTCATCCCGCTCGAGCAAGGCCAGGCGGTCATTTTCGCGGTGAACAGCCGTCCGGCGCGTTCGGCCCGGGGGTTTTGCCGGGTGACGGTTCGCCACGGGGTAAGCCGGCTTCATCGTGGCGAACGCAGAACCCTCGGTATCATTTTCCACGATGCCAGATGAGTGGATGCCGATAGGTCGGGAGCAACTGCCCGCCAATAACGTTGCCAAAGGCAGCGGCAACGCTACCTATCGCCTACGATTAACCGCACCCTCCCCTCGAACGCCAGGAGACGCACCATGCACGCCCACAGCACGGCAATTGTCCTGATCGAATACCAGAACGATTTCACTACGCCCGGTGGCGTCTTCCACGACGCCGTGAAAGACGTGATGCACGCATCCAACATGCTGGCCAACACCGCCGCAACCATTGAACAGGCGCGCAAGCTCGGCGTGACCATCATCCACATGCCGATCCAGTTTGCCGACAGCTACCCTGAGCTGACCTTGCGCTCCTATGGGATTCTCAAAGGTGTCGTCGACGCAGGCGCGTTCCGTGCCGGTAGTTGGGGCGCGCAGATCACTGATGCCTTGAGCCGCGAACCTGGCGATATCCTGGTTGAGGGCAAGCGAGGGTTGGACGCGTTCGCCAGCACCGGCCTGGACCTGGTGCTGCGCAACAACGGCATCCAGAACCTGGTGGTCGCGGGATTCCTGACCAATTGCTGCGTCGAAGGCACGGTGCGCTCGGGTTATGAAAAAGGCTACGACGTGGTCACCCTGACCGATTGCACCGCGACATTCAGCGCAGAACAACAGCACGCAGCCGAAAGCTACACGCTGCCGATGTTTTCCCAGCCACTGCAACACACAGCGTTTCTGGCGGGGCTGAAAGCACAATAAACAAGGGGCGACTCATCAACGAGTCGCCCCCTGTTCAATAAACCAATCGCTCAGCGCTTCGGCACTCAAAGCATCGGTGTATGGCTGACCACCCGCAGCGCCAGGCCCTCGTAGGCATCCAGCGTGAGGGTGAATTCACCCTCGGCGGTGAGGTCGCCCTCGACCCGCTCGTTGATGATGTCTACCACCGGGCCCGGCGCGATATTGGGCAGGTGCAGGGTTTCGGTAATCGGCGTGGCACCGAAGTTGAGTGCCGTAATTTGCGTGCCCTTCCCCGCAGGCAGTTCGTGGACCATCACCAGCAAGCCTGGGTGCTGCACATCCGGCACCAGGATCTGGCGGCTGGCCGCGATGTCATAGGCACGGCGCACCGCAAGGATCTTTTGCAGTTGCGACGCAAACGACTCCGGATCCTGCAACTGTTCGTTCAGGTTGCCGTACAAGGTTCGCGCGCGCGGCATCTGCCCCGCCGACAACTCAGCGTCCGGGTTCAGGTCCACCAGGTCGTAGGCACCGCGATGGATCCAGCGGGTGTCGCCATCCGTCATCAGATGCGCCACCTGCTGCGCCGCCAATGGCAACGCACCCACCAGGTCCCAGCCTGACAAGGCGAACACCCCAGGTTGCATCGCGTTATACATCACCAACAACAGGTGTAGCTGGCGGATCTGCCTGATATCGGCAGCGGTGATCGCCTCCAGATCACGAATGCCCAGGGCGGCAGTGATGATGCTTGCCGTGGTACAGGACACCCCATTCGTCACGAACTTGAGGTTATACGGCGCCTGCTCGCCGGCCAGGCGCTCGTACATCTGCTCGCGGATGTGTTCGCGCAGGATGTTGCCGGGGAAGGTCTGGCCTTGATAGAGGTAAGTGTCATGGGCATGCAGGGTCCAGAAATGCACCAGTTCCAGGGTCAGTTCATCGTGGTTCTGTAACGCGTGGATCAGCGAGCCGGGGTCAATGCCCTGGCTGTGCATCTCGCGCAGCATCAGGCGCAAAAACTCCGTGTCACCCATCAGCAAAGCATGCTGATAGGCCGGCCGGGTGATGAAGTCATAGGACAGGTCCGCACCGCCGTGGGACATGGCGGCAATATCGTCCACGGTCAGGTTCAGTTCCTGGAAGCTGAACCCGCCCGCCTTGCGAATCGCACCACCCAGCAACTGGTTGCCGGTGACGGCCAGCGGATGGCTTTCCGACCAGGCGGTGCCATCGAGCCTGCGCTCCACCCCCAGGAAGCCGTTGGCGTCCAGGCGCAGGATCTTGGAGCCCATCACGTCGATGGCGTGCAAGGCGTCACCAATGATCATTTGTTGCGCGGCGAACGAAGGGTCCAGCCAGTTGAGGGACGGCTGGCCCTCCTTGAAGTAATGCAGGTACACCCAGCGCCGCGGCTTGCCGTCCACGCCCAGCACCACGGGCGTTGCGCTCCAGTCGGTTTCCTTCACCCCCGGCTCGAAGAAGATCACGCGTTGCAGTTGGCCGACGATGTAATGCTTGTCGCGCAATGCGTCGACCTGCGCCGGGCTGAGGTTCTGCGCATCGCGCCCTTCGGCGACCTCAGGCAGCAATGGCCAGTCTTCTTCGCGTATTTCCACCATGTGGTAAAGACCGGGATAATCTTCATAGGCCATCTCGGCCAGGCGAAAATCCGCGCCCTTGCCGGTGTGCGATGGGATGACGTCGTCAATCACCACCGCGTTGTGCGCCGCCGCCATGCGCGTCAATGCCTGCAACTGTGCCTCGGTGCCCAGTTGCGGATCGATCTCGAAGCTGATGCGGTCGAAATTGCCATCGATGGTCGGCGTGTGCCGGGTCCCCGAAAGCCCGCCGGACTTTTTCAACGGCCCGTTGTGAACGCCCTGAATGCCGATCTTCGACAGCGCGTGCCACAGGCTTTCATCCCCCAACGCCTCCAGCACCGTGCCGCCTTCGCGGGTCACAATCGACGCCGGGTACGCGGTGAACCATACAGACGACAACGCGGACGCATCACGGGGCCGGGTCTGCGCGTAGGGCTGCTGCCACAAGCGCCCCTGCCCCGAATAGAGCCTGGCCCGCTGCCGCGCCGCATGCAGCATCGATTGCTCAACCAGCCAGTTCACATGATCGTTGTCTGCCGCCGTCATAAGCCTGATACCTGTGTGGTGGAAAGGGTATTGGTAAGCATAGGAGGGTCAACGGCGGCCATTCGTTGCATTGCGATGGCGGCAACTATTGCAGCTGCCGATATTGGCGTGGGGTGAACCCGGTCGACGCCTTGAATTGGCGAGTGAATGCGCTGTGGTCGGTATAGCCGCATTGCAGCGCCACTTCAGTGATCGGTAATTCGCTGTGCAATAACCGATGGGCATGCTCCAGGCGTACTTTCTGGATCATCTGCCGTGGCGTCAGATGGAATACACGCTTGCAGTAGCGTTCCAGTTGCGCCACGGAAATCCCGGCGATACGCGTCAGTTCGCCCAAGGTGACGCGGCGGTTGAAATGCTGGCGGATGTACTCGTCCACGGCCGCCAGGCGTTGATACGCAGGGTGGGTTTCGCTGGCCGATTGCAGGTCGACGGAAATCCCGGCCAAGCCGATGATCCGCCCTTCCTGGTCATACAACGGCCATTTATGGGTCAGGCACCACCCCGGTTCGCGGGTGCCGTAGAGGTGCAACTCCAGTTGGTCATCCAGCACCAAGCCCTCCTCCAGCACACGCCGGTCCTGTTCGGTATAGCCCGGCCCGAGTTGCGCAGGGAAGACTTCGGCGCTGGTCTTGCCCAGCAGCGGTTGCAGCTGCTTGAGGCCGCAGCGCTGCACCAGCGTGTGGTTGGCGAGTACGTAACGGGCGTCGACATCCTTGATGAAAATCGCAGCATTGGGAATCACGTCCAACATCGGCAGCAGCTGCGCCATACCCGCCAGTAGCTGCTCGATGCTGTGTGGGCGTGCCCCTTGGAGAAGGGCCGTAAACGCGCTCTGCATCATGATTTCAACCGCCCGTTTGTGCTTTGACGCCGAGCAGATTGCGCCATGTTCGCACGGCTGTCGAGCGCGACAAATTGTGCCGAATTCGTCATCCACATCTGCGCAAAACATCAATCGCCGCCCGCGTGATGCGTTCAGGATAGCGCCACTG
Source organism: Pseudomonas sp. BCA17 (assembly GCF_004519405.1). Lineage (GTDB taxonomy): Bacteria > Pseudomonadota > Gammaproteobacteria > Pseudomonadales > Pseudomonadaceae > Aquipseudomonas. The sequence goes on from NZ_SGWI01000001.1 coordinate 389,909, forward strand.
CATGCCTATCCAATAACTCACAAGAAGGCGCCGCCATGTCTGCTCAAGGCAAGTTCAAGAAACAACTTTCACTGATGGACCTCACCTTTATCGGGCTGGGCGCCATCTTCGGTTCGGGCTGGTTGTTTGCGGCCAGCCATGTGTCTGCAATCGCGGGTCCCGCAGGGATTTTCTCCTGGTTACTGGGTGGTTTCGCGGTGCTGCTGCTGGGCATTGTGTACTGCGAACTGGGTGCCGCGTTGCCCCGTGCCGGTGGTGTGGTGCGTTACCCCGTGTACTCCCACGGCCCGTTGCTCGGCTACTTGATGGGTTTTATCACGCTGATTGCGTTTTCCAGCCTGGTGGCGATTGAAGTGGTCGCCTCGCGCCAATATGCGGCGGCATGGTTTCCCGAGCTGACCAAGGCCAATTCCAGCGACCCGACCACCCTCGGCTGGCTGGTGCAGTTTGCTCTGCTGTGCCTGTTCTTCGTCCTCAACTACCGCAGCGTGAAGACCTTCGCCATCGCCAATAACCTGGTGAGCGTATTCAAGTTCATCGTGCCGTTGCTGGTGATCGGCGTGCTGTTCACCTTCTTAAAACCGGAAAATTTCCAGGTACATGGCTTCGCGCCCTTTGGCCTTTCGGGGATTGAAATGGCCGTGTCGGCCGGCGGTGTGATTTTTGCGTACCTGGGGCTCACGCCGATCATCTCGGTGGCCAGTGAAGTGAAAAACCCGCAACGCACGATTCCCATTGCGCTGATCCTTTCCGTATTGCTCTCCACCGCGATCTACGTATTACTGCAAACCGCGTTCCTCGGTGGTGTACCGACGCACATGCTCGCCGACGGCTGGGCCGGGATCAGCAAGCAGTTGGCGCTGCCTTATCGCGACATCGCCCTGGCACTGGGCGTGGGTTGGCTGGCGTACCTGGTGGTGGCCGACGCGGTGATCTCCCCCAGCGGCTGCGGCAATATCTACATGAACGCCACCCCACGCGTGGTGTATGGCTGGGCGCAGACCGGGACCTTCTTCAAGGTGTTCACGCGCATCGATGAAAAGTCCGGCATCCCGCGCCCGGCGCTGTGGCTGACCTTTGGCCTGTCGGTGTTCTGGACCCTGCCGTTTCCGTCCTGGGAAGCACTGATCAACGTAGTTTCCGCCGCCCTGATCCTCAGTTACGCGGTGGCCCCGGTAACCGTTGCCGCCCTGCGCCGCAACGCCCCGCACCTGGTGCGCCCGTTCCGCGTCAAGGGCATGGCGGTACTCGGCCCGCTGTCATTCATCATTGCCGCACTGATCGTGTACTGGTCCGGCTGGAGCACGGTGTCCTGGCTGCTTGGCCTGCAAATCCTGATGTTCGTGGTGTACCTGCTGTGCGCACGCTGGGTGCCGACCGCGCACCTGAACATCCGGCAGCAAGTGCGTTCGTCGGCGTGGCTGATCGGTTTCTACGCGCTGACCATCCTGCTCTCCAAGCTCGGCAGCTTCGGTGGCATCGGCGCGATCAGCCATCCATTCGACACGGTGGTCGTCGCGGCCTGCGCCTTGGGTATTTATTACTGGGGTGCCGCCACCGGTGTGCCTGCGCACCTCGTACGCCTGGAAAACGACGACGACGAAAGCGAAGCCGTCAGCGACACGCACTACAGCGCCCCACTGTCCCCGGCTACCCATTGATGGAGCTTGCCATGAAACAGTTGCACGTTATCGACTCCCATACCGGCGGCGAACCTACGCGCCTGGTCATGCACGGTTTTCCTGAGCTGGTCGGCGATACCCTCGCCGAAAAACTTGAATACCTGCGTACCCATCACGATCAATGGCGCCGCGCCTGTCTGCTGGAACCCCGTGGCAACGACGTGCTGGTCGGTGCGTTGTATTGCGAGCCGAGCACACCCGGCGCGACGTGCGGGGTGATCTTCTTCAATAACGCCGGCTACCTCGGCATGTGCGGCCACGGCACCATCGGCCTGGTGGCCTCGCTGCACTACCTGGGCCATATCGCGCCCGGAGTGCACCACATCGACACGCCGGTCGGCCCGGTCGCCGCCACTCTGCACGCAGACGGTGCCGTGACCCTGCGCAATGTGCCCGCCTATCGCTATCGCCAGGGCGTGCCCGTGGAGGTGCCTGGATATGGCGTCGTGCACGGCGACATTGCCTGGGGCGGCAACTGGTTTTTCCTGGTGTCGGACCACGGCCATACGCTGCAGATGGATAACGTCGACGCCCTGGGCGATTACACCCGGGCAATGCTCAAGGCCCTGCAGAGCCAGGGCATTTGCGGCGCAGACGGTGCAGTGATCGACCATATCGAACTGTTCGCCGACGACGCCCAGGCGCACAGCCGCAACTTCGTCATGTGCCCCGGCGGCGCTTACGACCGTTCGCCTTGCGGCACAGGCACCAGCGCCAAGCTCGCCTGCCTGGCCGCCGATGGAAAACTCGCCGTGGGTGAAACCTGGGTGCAAGCCAGCATCACCGGCAGCCAATTCGAAGGCCGTTATGAATGGGACGGCGAACACGTACGCCCCTTCATTACCGGCCGCGCCTATATGACCGCCGACAGCACCTTGCTGATCGACGCGCAGGACCCTTTCGCCTGGGGCATCTGAGCCCTCACCTCTTCAACTGAACGGAGCTAAAACAATGAGCGACAACATCTTCACCGGTTGTATCCCCGCACTGATGACCCCGTGCACCCCGGACCGCAAGCCGGACTTCGATGCGCTGGTTGCCAAAGGCCGCGAACTGATCGATATCGGCATGAGCGCCGTGGTGTATTGCGGCTCCATGGGCGACTGGCCGTTGCTCACCGAAGCCGAACGCCAGGAAGGCGTGGCACGCCTGGTGGCTGCCGGCGTACCGACCATTGTCGGCACCGGTGCGGTGAACAGCCGTGAAGCGGTGGCCCACGCGGCCCATGCGGCCAAGGTCGGCGCCCATGGCTTGATGGTGATTCCCCGCGTGTTGTCGCGTGGCGCCAGTGCCACCGCGCAAAAGGCCCACTTCGCGGCGATTCTCAAGGCGGCGCCCAACCTGCCGGCCGTGATCTACAACAGCCCTTACTACGGTTTCGCCACGCGTGCCGACCTGTTCTTCGAATTGCGCCGCGAACACCCGAACCTGATCGGCTTCAAGGAGTTCGGCGGTGCCGCCGACCTGCGTTATGCGGCGGAAAACATCACCTCCAAGGACGATGACGTCACCCTGATGGTGGGCGTCGATACCCAGGTGGTCCACGGTTTCGTCAACTGCAACGCCACCGGCGCCATCACGGGTATCGGCAACGCCCTGCCCCGGGAAGTGCTGCAACTGGTCGCCTTGAGCAAGCAGGCCGCCAAGGGCGATGCCAAGGCCCGACGCCAGGCCCGTGAACTGGAAGCGGCGCTGGCCGTGTTGTCCTCCTTCGACGAAGGCTGCGACCTGGTGCTGTATTACAAGCACTTGATGGTGCTCAACGGCGACCGGCAATACGCCCTGCACTTCAATGAAACCGACGTGCTCAGCGACGCCCAACGTCGTTATGCCGAAAACCAGTACGCACTGTTCCGCCAGTGGTACGCCAACTGGTCGGCCGAACAGAACGTCGCCTGACCTTTACGCGCCGCCGTGACGGCCACGGCGGCCAATCCCCCTTTTAGCAGGACGACTCCATGACTCTGACGGGCAGTATGCTGATCGGTCAGCACGCCGTTTCCGGCAATCGCGAAGCGATCCGGGCCATCAATCCCGCCACCCATACGCCACTGGAACCCGCCTACCACGGCGGCAGTGGCGAACACGTCGAACAGGCCTGCGCCCTGGCATGGGCTGCGTTCGACACGTACCGCGAAACCTCCCTGGAGGCTCGCGCCACGTTTCTCGAAAGCATTGCCGACCACATCGAAGCGCTCGGCGATGCACTGATCGAACGCGCCGTGGCCGAAACCGGCCTGCCGCCTCTGCGCATCCAAGGCGAGCGCGGCCGCACCTGCGGGCAATTGCGCACCTTCGCACGCACCGTGCGTGCCGGTGAATGGCTCGACGTGCGGGTGGACACTGCCCAGCCTGCGCGACAACCGCTGCCCCGGGCGGACCTGCGTCAACGCCATGTGCCGCTCGGACCGGTGGCCGTATTCGGTGCGAGTAATTTCCCGCTGGCATTTTCCGTGGCCGGCGGCGACACCGCCTCGGCCCTGGCGGCGGGATGCCCGGTGATCGTCAAGGCACACGGCGCCCATCCCGGCACCAGCGAGCTGGTCGGACGTGCGGTGGCCCAGGCGGTAAACGCCTGTGGTTTGCCCCCGGGCGTGTTTTCACTGCTGTACGGTTCGGGGCGTGAAGTAGGTATCGCCCTGGTCACCGACGCGCGAATCAAGGCCGTTGGCTTTACCGGTTCGCGCAGCGGTGGTCTCGCCTTGACCCAGGCGGCGCAGGCGCGGCCGGAGCCGATCCCGGTGTACGCTGAGATGAGTTCGATCAACCCGGTGCTGCTGTTTCCTGCGGCACTGCAAGCCCGCGCGCCCGCATTGGCTCAAGGGTTTGTGACCTCGTTGACCCAGGGTGCCGGGCAGTTTTGTACCAACACCGGCTTGGTGATCGCCACTGCCGGCGACGCGCTGGATCGCTTCGTCAGTGCGGCAAGCGCGCAGCTTCAGGAGTGCGCAGCCCAGACCATGCTCACACCCGGCATTTTCAACGCCTATGCAACCGGCGTGGCTGCGCTGGCGGAGCATGCACAGATCGCCGCGCAAGGTTTGGCGGCCACAGGCCCGAACCAAGGCCAGGCGCATCTGTTCATCACCCAGGCCGACGCCTTTCTAGCCAACGAGCAGCTGCAAGTGGAAGTATTCGGGGCCGCCTCGCTGCTGGTGGTGTGCGCCGACGACGAGCAAGTGCGCCAGGTGTGCGAGCATCTGGAAGGCCAGCTCACCGCTACCCTGCACCTGGATGAAGCCGACCTGGCAAGCGCCAAAGCCTTGCTGCCGTTGCTTGAACGCAAAGCCGGGCGCCTGTTGGTCAACGGCTGGCCAACCGGCGTAGAGGTCTGCGACGCCATGGTCCACGGCGGCCCATTCCCGGCGACCTCCGACGCGCGCAGCACTTCGGTGGGCACGGCGGGGATCCTGCGTTTTCTGCGCCCGGTGTGCTATCAGGACTTTCCGGACAGCCTGCTGCCCCGTGCACTTCAGCAGGCCAATCCGCTGCAACTGCGGCGCCTGCTCGACGGCCAGAGAGAGGTGTAGGCCATGTCCGCTTCCAACACGGCCGATATCGCCGTCGTCGGCGCCGGCATTATCGGCGTCGCCTGCGCCCTGCAACTGGCGCGTCAGGGCCGCCGCGTAGTGGTCCTCGACCCACAGGAACCGGGCATGGGTGCCTCCTATGGCAATGCCGGGCACCTGGCGACCGAGCAGGTGTTTCCGATTGCCGATGTGTCGATCCTCAAGCGTCTGCCGGCCATGCTGATGGACCCCATGGGCCCGCTGCGCCTGGACTGGAAATACCTGCCCCGCGCCCTGCCCTGGTTTGTGCGTCTGCTGTTGAACCTGCGCCCGTCCCGCTACCGGCGTACGGTGGCGGGCATTCGTGCGCTCAATGAGGCCAGCCTGGGAGCATGGCAGCGCTTGCTACATTCCATCGGGCAACCGCAGTTACTGCGTGAAGACGGCTCGCTGCTGGTGTATGAGCGCGCCGAGTCCCATGGGTCGATTGAGGCGTTGCGCGAGCGCATGCGGCAGCAGAACGTGGCGGTGCAATTCTGGTCAGGCGACGCGGTACGCCGGGCGGCGCCGCAATTGAGCGATGACATCCGCGGTGCACTGTTTTTTCCCGGCACAGGCCACTTTCTCGACCCCTTTCACGTGGTCGGCGAGCTGGTCAAGGCCACCAAGGCTCAAGGTGTGCAGTTCCTCAAGCAGCGCGTCATGGATGGGCGCATCGAGGGCGATGGTGTTTCGCTGATGACTGACCAGGGCGTGGTAACGGCACGCCAGGTGCTGATCGCCTGCGGTGCGCATTCGGCCCGGCTCACCGCTGCGCTGACCGGCAAAAAAGTCCCGCTGGACACCGAACGTGGCTATCACCTGATGCTGCCCCACGAACGGGACCGCCTGCCCTTCGCAGTCACGTCCTTTGAACGCAAGTTCATCATGACGCCCATGGCCGGTGGCTTGCGCCTGGCCGGTACCGTGGAGTTCGCCGGGCTGGATCGCCCGGCGAATATGCAGCGCGCCTGGCAATTGCATCGCTTGAGCCAGGGCTTGTTTCGCCAGGACCTGAGTACGCAGGACGCCACGCCCTGGATGGGCTTTCGGCCGTCCCTGCCCGACTCCTTGCCGATCATTGATCGCGTCTGCGACGGCAAGGTACTGCTTGCGTTCGGCCATCAGCATCTGGGGCTGACGCAGGCGGCCGTCACAGCGCAAATGGTTGCGCAGTTGCTCGTAACCGATACCGCGCAGCCTCCTTTGCCGGAACTCGCCCCGTACCGGCTGGAGCGTTTTTGAAGCGTCACTCGCAGCGGCTGGCTACTTGACCAGCCGCTTCTCTTTCGACGGCCTGTACCCGAAGTAGGCGCTGTAGCACTTGCTGAAATGACTCGGCGACACAAACCCGCACGCCACCAGCACATCTACTTGTGACAACTCGGTGTGCTGCAACAGACGCCGCGCCTCCGTCACCCGCAACTCCATGTAATAGCGTTGCGGTGTGGTGCCCAACTGCTCCTTGAACAAACGCTCCAGCTGGCGTCGGGAACGGCCGGCATACACCGCCAGTTGGTCCAGTTCGAGAGGTTCCTCCAGGTTGGCGTCCATCAGTTTCACCACTTCGCGCAACGGCGCACTGACGCAGACGTTCTCCGTGGGTTTGATCCGGCGATAGCGCGACTCTTCGAACGCCAGGATGTCTTCGATCCCTTCGACCAAGGCCTTGCCGTGCAGGCTCTTGATCCAGTCGAGCGCCATATGGAAGGCGCCCGATGGGCTGGAGGCGGTCAGACGGTCGCGGTCGATCACGTAGGGCTCGCTCGTGACCTGGGCCGCCTTGGAGACCTCCGCCAGCGCCGGGCGATGTTCTGGGTGAATGGCGCAGCGATAACCGTCGAGCAGCCCCGCGCGCCCCAGGAACCAAGCGCCGTTCCACAGGCCGGCGAGCCCAATGCCTTGTTCGTCGGCGGCATGCAATAGTTGTATCAACTCTTCGCCCGCTTTGAGCTCGGTACGGAAACCGCCACAGATCACCAAGAGATCCAGATCCTGCAATGCCGAAGATTGCAGGGGCGCATCGGGGCGGATCACCAGGCCCAGGTCACTGATGACCTCGGCATCGCTGAAGCCGAAAGTACGCGTGGAAAACAGCTCGGGCCGCAACAGGTTGGCGGTGATCAGGGTATCGAGCGCCTGGGTGAATGCAGGCAGGGAGAAGTGCTCAAGCAACAAAAAGCCGACGCGGGTGCGCGGCGACGGCTGTTGGGAGGAATCATTGAGGTAGCGCAGGTTCTTGCCTTTCATGCCACCGCTGAACTGACGTCTTTCCATCGAGGCTCGGCCCACTTTTTATTGTCGAATGCTGTGGGCGACATCTTAGAGGATTGGTGCAGCAAAGCGGCGAAAACGTGGCATGCGGTGCTGATCTTGATAAACACCACCCATTCCCAAGCCCGCGCCCGTGCAGACGCGGCCTCATCTGATACGGTTTTTTCTTTATCATCTGCGTCTGTATCGAAATCTGCCTCGGGCGGACAATTGCCTCACTCCCGACACCCTTGTCGAGCCTGGCAGGCAGGTGCCTGCCGTTCCCTTCCCTTCGGAGGCGTTATGACCAAGATGGCACTTTTCCTATTCGGTTTTCTGGTGCTGACCATCGGCATCGGCATGCTGGCGACCATATCGCCGGTTTAATGCCGTTCAGCTGCCCGCGAGCATCGGATACAACGACACCACCAACAACGCAGCCATCACCCCGTTGAACAACCGCAACCAGCGCGGCTCGCGCAACACATTGCGCAAGCCGCTGCCACAGCCCACCCAGAGGCACACGCTGGGCAAGTTGACCACGGCAAACACCAGGGCGATCACCAGCACATTGGTGACATAGCCCTCAGCTGGCGTATAGGTGGTGATTGCGCCCAACGCCATGATCCACGCCTTGGGGTTAACCCATTGAAACACCGCTGCCGCCAGGAACGTCATGGGTTTGCCCTGCTCGTCACTGCTGTCGGACATACCGGCGGAAGTCGCAATCTTCCAGGCCAGGTACAGCAAGTAGGTCGCGCCCACATAGCGCAACAGCGTGTAGGCCCATGGGAACAACTTGAACACTTCGCCCAGGCCCAGCCCGACCGAAATCACCAACACCATGAAGCCGACGCTGATCCCCAGGGCGTGGGGCATCGACCGGCGAAACCCGAAGTTCACCCCCGACGCCAGCAACATGGTGTTGTTGGGGCCAGGGGTAATCGAGGACACGAAAGCGAACAGCACAAAGGCTGACAGCAGGCTGGTGGAAATGAACATGGCGCGGCATCCTGGCGATGTGTATGCCTGCGACAGTAGTGGGTTTGCGCCCCTGGCGCCCCGTACAGCTAAGGATGGATCCAGGAATACACTTTGGCGGTGTTGAGGAACTGCGGCAGCGGGCGGAACCGTATGCCGTTCCCTCCTTTTTGGCGCGACTGTAACGCTGGGAAGGGGCGCAAAAAAAATCACGCATGGGTTAAGTTATGCCGATTGGGCACGTCGTGGCATCCAAGGCCCGCGCCCGACGTGCTCGCTCCGGTGTCACGGCGACACTCCAGGCGATGAAACACGCCGGTTTTTTTGAGCAGCGAGCGCACAGGGAATTGTTCAGCATGGAGGGACTGATTGATGCCTGAGATAACCGATCGCACTAGCCAGGCAACCAAAGTCGCCGCCGTCGCACTGCTCATGACCATGGTCATGCTGGGCGTATTCCCGATCGACGTGCTCCTGCCCTCGTTCCCAGCGCTGTCAGTGCACTTCAGCACCACGCCATCGGACATTGCATTGTCCGTCAGCGTGTTCGCTATCGGTATCTCGCTCTCGCAATTGCTGATCGGCCCCTTGTCTGACGCACTTGGTCGCAAGAATCTGCTGCTGGGCGGCATGGCCGTTTCGGTGGTGGGTGCCTTGGGCTGCGTCTGGGCCACGGACTACGCTGCCTTTCTGATATTTCGCGTCACCCAGGCGATAGGTTGCGGTTGTTTTGTATTGTCCCAGGCGTTGGTGCAGGACCTGTTCGTGGGCAAGGAGCGTGACCGGTTGCGCATCCTGATGGTGACGGCCAGCGGGATCTTCATTTCGATCTCGCCGCTGGTGGGCACCGTGCTGCAACAGTGGCTGGACTGGCAGGGCAGCTTTTATGTGTTCGCCGCGATTGCCATCGTGGTGTTTATCAAGGCAAGTGTGTCGCTGCGCAACCCACCAGCCCTGAATGCGGGGGCGAACCTCAATATCTTCAAAACCTACGGGCAGTTGTGTCGCCACTTCAATTTCATCGCGTACTGGGTGATCTGCGCCATTGTGTTTGCCTGCCATTTCTCGTTTATCGTGGTCTCGCCCCTGGTATTCATTGAACAGTTGCACATGAGCAGCTACGAGTTCTCGCTGATGTTGCTGCTCTATGGTGCGGCTTACGTCATGGGCGGCGTGCTCGCCGGTGTACTCAACAAACGCCTGGAATCGGCAACGCAAATAAACACCGGCTTGTGCCTTATTTTCCTGGCGGGGGTGACGATGATGCTGTTGGCAAACCTCTACGGCCTAACGCCCCTAACCGTGCTGGTGCCCATGATGATCTGCACGGCAGGCACGACCATCACGCGGCCCGCCGCGACATCCAGAGCGATGGAGCTGTTCCCGGACAACGCTGGGGCTTCGGCTTCGGCAGGTAATACAATTATTTTCATCGGCGGTGGGTTGATCAGTGCCCTGGTCAATCTCAGTCGTTATGACCTTCAAATGACGCTGGCCATCAGCTTCATTGTCCTGAGCGGTAGCGCGCTGCTTATCAACGAACGCATCAATCGGGCGGCCAGGATACAAAGCCTGGCGTGATGCGCGGTTGACCGGTACACAGCGCATCGCCAATGGTCTGGAAACAGAGGCGTCCGGGAACCGCTGACGTTTCATCGTTGCGATGCCACAAACACAAAAAAAGGCGCTCCTGAGAGCGCCTTTTTTATTACCGCTTGCTTACTGCACACTTACCTCACGCAGGTCGGTATCTTTACCGCCACCAATCGTGATGCGTTTAGGCTTGGCCTCTTCAGGCACCACACGCAACAAGTCAATGCTTAACAGCCCGTTGTTCATCGAAGCGGCGCGCACCTCGATATGATCCGCCAGGCGGAACGACAACCGGAATGCCCGTTGCGCAATGCCCTGGTGCAGATAGGTGACTTCTTTCTCGGTTTCGCGCTTGTCACCCACGACTGTCAAGACGCCCTTCTCGACCTGAATATCCAGATCCGCTTCAGTGAGTCCGGCTACAGCAATGACAATGCGATATTCATCATCACCGTGCTTTTCCACGTTATGAGGCGGATAGGTGTTTGGAGCCTCGCTGCGCAGCGCCGACTCAAACAGGTCATTGAAGCGATCGAAGCCCACGGATTGACGGAACAATGGGGCCAGCGAAAGGGTAGTAGCCATCTCGAAATCTCCTGATTAAATCCAAGTGATTAAGTGCGCGACCCGCATTCGGCGTCGCGTGATGAAAATTTATGTACGCCAAAAAAAATTTCAAGAGGGCAGAAAAATTTTTTTACACACCGACTCAGCGTTGGTTGGAGGCCATAGATCTGGGTGTCTGGGGACCGTTGCGATTGCCGCACCGGATAAACTCCGCAGGCACAAAAAAGCCCCGCAACCTGATGGTTGCGGGGCTTTAGACAGTGGAGGTAGAGGTCGGAATCGAACCGACGCAGACAATCACTAAAGGCCGTATTCGGCTTTCTCTGTGGCGTCACGCTGAAACAGCGGTACACACCATTTGCTGGTGTATACCGGCCAGCGTCGTGTTTCGTTTACTTAGGGGTGCCAGACGCGTCCTGCTCAACCATCAGATCTAACACATAAACCTTCGAAGGGGCGTCGGCTGGCGGATTCTTCCATTCGTATTCCTTGACCCGCAACACGGTACGCACTCCATCATGATGCTCGAAGCCTTCGATAGGCTGATACAGCGGATGCCATGTGTCCTGGGTCGGACGCTGCAGGCCGGCGTCGTCATAGCGCCGCTCGCGCACTTGTAAACATTGATAGTCAGGGATCATCGGATGGCTGCACTTGACGGTCTTGGGCGCTACCTCCAGGAACTTGACCTCACCCTTGCTACCGTAGCGCGTCTCCGGAGTAGCCTCGCCCTGCAGCTTGAGCACCGAACCGTCCGCTGCAGTCAGTTGCAGCATAGGCTCTGTTTTATCTCCGGTGATGACGACGCGCAGATCATCCTTGAAGAATCGACCTACCTGGGCGTCAAGGTCCATCAGACTCTTGTCGCAGGCCATTAGCGTAGAGGCCAGTGGCTGCACCTTTAAAATCCCGTCCTGGTAGTGATAGCCGCCGAACTGGCCATTGCAACCACCGCTGATATTCAGGTTCTTGTCGCTGAAGGAAACGCGCAACTTGCGCTCGATACCTTTGTTCAGAGCAGCGAGCGGTTTGCCCGAAGCATCAGTCGCCGAGACCAGGTTCCAGTAGTAAGCGGGTAATGCTGGCTGGGCTAAAGCAGCTGAGGTCGTAGTAGGCATGGAAGGCGATTCTTCATGGCTTTTGGAGGTGGCGGCACAGCCTTGAATAAGTGCAGCACAGACGGCCACAAGAAGAATATTTTGTTTCATGGTTCACTCTGTCAGCTTTGATGAGTACGGGCGTTATCCTGCGCAGGCAAGAAAAACGCACGCCTAAACCGGAATTTTGAGGTCGTGCGAGGAGTTTGCTGAGTGTAGACCCAATGCCCGCTCGGGCGACCTCGTCCTGTACCGATAGCAGTCGGACATCACCTGCCTCTTTCGGTTTACCGAGCAGGAGCACTGGAGTGTTGCGAAATTTTACATAGTACCCGCAAGCGGGATTATCGTCTTATCGGAGTAGTCGCCCAGCCGTAAAAATGAAGTAGTTTCGGAACTCCCGCACTTGCCGTTGGGCAATAAAAGTAAGCGGAAAGTGAACACGTCTCGCATTTTATCGTCGTGAATTGCAACTCCAGGGATAGGCAAGCAGACCTCTCATCAAGCACGACAAAATGGCTTAAGATCAACGAAGGCTGTAATGGAACACTTCGACTAAAAGGACGTGACACCTTATGGAAATCCCCCTTGCTCAAATCAGGGAGCGTTTGAACAATCGCCGATTTACGGTAGCGGGTAACGCCCACGGGCTATCCGGTGCCGGCACAGTATTTCACTACTATGTCGAAGAAGATTCCATCTGGGGTACTTATCAAGGCGGCCGGATCCGCATGGGGCATCAAGTCGGACGCGTGACTGGCCCCGATACCATTGAGCTTCTTTATCATTGCTTAACTACGGATGGTGAGATTCTTGCTGGTTGGTCTCGTGGCACGGTAGGCGTTGATCACGCAGGACGTACCACTCTGATGTTCGTATGGGGTTGGTTGTCGGGCGCGACTGGAGGTGGGGAATCTAGCTACGTTGAGCTTGCCGCCTAGCGGTTAAGCTTTTTGATTACGCTAACGTCCATTTGTGCGGTAGCAACTCGGAAATATCACTGCCCTGCTGCGTCGGCAAGCGCGTGAGAACATCCTTTAGATAGGCGCACGAGTCATGCCCGGTGAATGGGATCGCCGTGCCGTAGATGGACACGACCCCGAGAGTGGCGCCGTTGGGCATTTGCATGGGTGTTTCCTCTTCTCAGAAATAACAAAACCCGCACAGAGGCGGGTTCATTGGTAAACCGTAGGACCGGTGGGTGCCGATACAGCGGACTAGCTATTCTTCGTAAGGCAACATCCCGGAAACTGAATGTTCTACGTATGAGTAGCACTCGCTGAGTGAAGGACGCAGGTGTTTCAATTTGTCCATCAATCTGGCCTGTCGAGTTTGGAAGCTAACTCGACGTTTATCTCAAACTGCTCACTAACATCGATCAGCGTGCGACTGCTTTTGTCGATTGAGCCTTCATTAGTCCAGAGAAAAGGAAAGAATGAAAAACACTGATCTGCTCTCATTCCCTGCAGGTCATGACGCCAACCATCCCAGCGCAGGCCATCGTAAAAAGTAGCGAGCCGATCGCTCAAGGCCCACCCAATAAAGTCGGTATAACCAATATCCAGTTGCTCCCACCGTAATGTATCGGGTGCCCAGTAATACATCGCTCCTACATCAACGCCCAGACCGCCGCCGTTGATGGAGAAGAACCCTCCAGCAGCATCGTCGGCGACCAGTAAATAACCATCGCCGCGGCCCGTGTTCCAATCAACAAGATTTCGTGACAATTGCGGATGGCCGGAGCCGATCAGGCGTAGCCAGCCGTGATCAATGAGTAGACCACCAGTCCCGTAGGCTATCGCCCCCAGCGCAGATCTAGTTGTAATCTGCAGGCCGGAAAGAACACGAGCTCTATCAGTGGACGGAGGGAGCAACTGATAACCCAAGCTGGCAGCTCCCAACATTTTTTCAATGAGGGGTAGCGCGGGGTCTCGACTGTCTATCAGGTCTTCCAGACTTTTCATCCGCCGGTCCCTGGAAAAAAGAACAGATTATAGCCGCATAGGCAATATCGCGGATTTAGGGTCGGTGGGTACTAACAAACCAGCTATGAGCCGGTATCTGCTCGAAACTCGAAAGAAATCGGAACCAAGTATGTCGCTGCGTCTGTGATTCCCGGCCCCTGCTCTACCGGCGACATGGTGACTCGACAATCACCCTGATCGCTTGAAGCTGGCTGCCCAGATGGGCGCAACGCCCGTCAACGCGCTCGAAAAAGAAGCGGTGGATCAGATATTGAATCTGACCCATGGCAAAGGCACGGATCGCGGTTGTGAGTGCGTCGGTTATCAATGCCGCGACCGCCATGGCCATGAAGCCAATCATCTGACCATGAATAATCTCGTGGCCTCCACCAAGGTGACTGGCGGAATCGGCGTCGTGGGCGATGCCAGCCGTCCCCTTGGACACTCAAAGCAGGAGACCACGAAGAAGATTTACGTCCGCGTCGGTGCTATCGCTAACCCAACAAAATAGAAAACTTTTGGTACGCCTGCCCAAAAGTTTTGGTACGCGCCCCTTTTCACGCAGGCAATAAAAAACCCCGTAGACGCTAATCTACGGGGTTTTCAAGAGTGGAGGCCGAGGTCGGAATCGAACCGGCGTAGGCGGATTTGCAATCCATAATATTTTCTTTATAAATCAATAGGTTGAACCGACAAAAATTCCGCAACGGCGCTAGTTTTAAGTGGCCGAAACTCAAAAGGGCCAAGCTGGCCGCTTTGGGTTGCGGAACTACTTTTATGCACCTCGTTGATTCCCTACCGCCCCTAAGATGCATGCTCAAGGACAGTTCGATCTGGCTGAAAAATACTGTGGACGCGGCCGCATTCGCCGGTTTTCAAGACCGCTAAGCAAATTCCACCGGGCTGCGGCCTCTAAGGCCGCCGCAGTTCCTTTACTTACCATTTCCGCCCAAGCCAAAGATCTCATAAAACAAGGGGGAGGATTTTTCGTTTGGGAACTGTTTTTCTGTACCTCCAGGCTTTCTCTCGCCAAGACGTTCCTCGAGTGCAGTACACCTTAGCGAATGAGTTTATGTTGCGCTTTCGGCATCAAGGCTAAGCAAAAAATTTGCCCGTTGGCTAAAGTCAGGGAGACAAACAGTCAGCTCATCCCACTCGAGGTAGTAAGTACAGAAGTATGTTACTCCGTCATGCTCAAAACTGATTTCTTCTTTCATAGGCAGTCGCTGTACCTGTCGGTATTCAGCCAAGCCATAAAATGCGCTTCATGAGCCTGACAAAATGGGTGGCAATAATCCCGTTAAGAGAAAATCAAATCGATCTAAAAACACAAATCTTCATAGCTTTTTTTCATAAAAGTAAATGCTTCGACAGGTACATAAGAAGTAATTTTTAGCTATGATGGCAAAACCCCATCACGGCATTAGCGCCGAATCTAGCAGAGAATCAAACATGGAAGTTTCAGTAGCTTATGTCCTTGCATCAACGGAAATTGATTCAAATTGTGACAAGATCATAGCGTTACCGTTAGGGCACTTGTCTGAAGATGGCTCTACTTATCATTCGTCCGCTCCCTCAATGGTAAAGTATCTGAACAAAGTAGGAATAAAATGTGATTACTTATCAGAGCCTTCATCACTATTCGAACAAAGAGGTGCAGAATGGTTCGGCCCTACACTCCTTATCGTATCCAGCATTTATAATTCAAATCCTGGTATCTTCAGCGACTTATTAGAAGCTATAAAAAATCATATAACAGGGCTCTACACAACCGATTCCAAGCCACTGATCAAACTCAACATCCGATTACACAAAGATAAAGAAAGCCAATCTGCAGAGGTAATCTTCGAAGGAAACTCAGAGGACTTTCCAAAACTATTAAAAACCTTAGAAAAGACATGGCATTCAAAATGACAGATCATAATAAGTCGCCTCTTTCCTTTGAACAGATAGACAATGCTTTTGAAAAAACGGTACAGAGCTTTTTGAATGATATGTATCCAACAACATCAAGCAACATTCTTTCTAATAGGGCTGAAGATTTAAATCAGATTATAGGCGTCCACAAGGGGTATAAATACCAAGCTATCAGCAAAGAGGTTGAATACGAGGCAAATTGTTTTCTCCTAATGCAATGCGCGCTTTCCTGCCTTCGCTCTACTTTTTTAATGCTAAAAAAGTTTAAAGATCAAGATAACGTAGGGGCGTGGCACAGCCTCATTGACGCTTACGACTACATTGATATTTCTATCAAGGTAATTGACATCTATAGTGGACATCTGGAAGACAAAGAAAAAGAAGAGCTTAAGCAAACTCATGGCATATACATTATAAAACAACGAATAGAAAAACTTGAAAACGCGATTTTCAGGCCACAAAAAATATACAATAGTTCCGGGCTTGTGGAAACAATAGGTAACTGTTCTATTTGTGGAGCCGTCTTCCATAAATGTGACCATAATGAAGGTGACATTATCATGGGAAGACTTTGCAGAAGGGTGAACAGAGAAATCATACGAGCCGACCACGCTGCAATTGTTACCGACCCGAAGGATAGAAGATGTATTTTTACCAGCACATTCGATGAGCACGGTACCTCGATAGATTTTTTCTCTAGGGAACCCCTAATAGAACCGAAGGAGGAAAATACTTACATGGGTATAATGCAGGTATTCAGCGATATTGATATTGATTAACTCTCTCAATCACACTACAACATAAAACAGGGATATTTATGTACGAAAGCCTATTTCGCCGCTACAAGGATCAAGATCCTAAGACTATCTTTGCTCACTTTGGTTGGAAAAAAGACATTGGTGAAACTTGGGAGTCACCATTTCAAAAGCTTGCTGAAAAAGCTAAAAATGAGCAATGGAATTTTGACAAGCCCGAGTTTAAAAAACCTGGGGTAGACTTCCCAATCATAGCAAGCTACCTTAACTACACTTTCTTGCGTCTTCAACAGCAGTCTAAAATCAAATTTTCTTCCGACGGATCTAAGGCCTGTATAAATACTGGCTTACAGACCCCTGAAGGCAAAGATCTATTTGCCACCTTTTATAAAAACCCAAATGCCGCCGAGCGAAGTCAACCGAGCTGGTCACTATTCGGTTACTTTGACGCATATTCCGACAAGGTTAGAGACTTTGAGCCTTTGCCAGACATTGCCACATACATTGACAATCCAAGTGAGTTAGTGTTTGACCATAGACTAGATCTAGAAATAGACTTTAAGCACATCCTCACCGATAATGTTGAACGCCTTCCAGAGGTATTGCAAGGCAACTCGGCACTTGCAAAGAACGCAGTAGACGGGGCAGTTAAACAACTTAAGGAACGTTTAAAGCGAAACTATAAACTGGCAGTTCCGCACTGGTACAATGAGCGCGTTCAATTGCTCTTACCATTAAGCATTACCGACGACAATGAAGCAGATGTAGCTTTGGTTGCAGAAAAAGACATTGGCAGAAATAAGTACATGGTCAGAACCATTCTAACTATGGACATGGCCTACCTGGATGCTCGAATTATTTGCGCTCCTGATAGAATGTGGCTCAACCCATAAGCGCATAATTCCATGCATCGTGCAAGGGTGGGATAACTGACTTTTTCCTTCCCTTGCGCGCCCCCCCATATACCCTGTGCTCATTGATTCTATACGCAGCCTGCTCGTAACATCGAAGTTTATTTCTGCGGATTTTATTCCACAGTGCTGAAGCAATTTCAAGAGAGCACCAATTGAATAGACCACTGCTATGCTTAGCTATTTTCGATGAGGCTGAAAATATGTCAGGGAAATATTCACTCTCAGATTTACTTGAAAGGATGTGCGAGAATCAGCTCGCATTGGAAGAGGCCCTGATGGAGTTGACTCTCGAGAGGGAGAAGCACGGATTGAGTGACGCTGGTAATAACGTACGTGGTGCTCTATTCGTGATCGGTGAAAACGCCGGCTTCATCAAGCAGGGCCTAGCGAAGCTACGAACCAATGGTCTCTGACAAAGCACACCCCGATTGTGTAGGAGTATGTGCGGGTGTTGGGGGATAGCCCCGTGTTTGCGGGCTGTGACGCTCTTTCACGGCAGGTTGCACAAATGCATATTTAGCATGGATTGGCATAGATTGGCATACTGTTTGCCCCATTTATGCCCCACGAGGGCCCGCTGAATCCCGCTTGCCCAGTCAGTCCGATGATGGATTGGGCCTAACCCTCCTCAAACGCACCGGCCAACTTGGCTAACCCGCTGTACCTTCTTTGCCTTGTAGCAATTTCTAAGCAAGTCGTAATTACTGCCTAACACGGACACTGTGCCGGTACTATGCTTGTGCTTTTCTCGAGGTAGCCGATGCCATGCCAAATGATTATTCGCTGTCAGATGTGCTGGAGAGGATCTACGACAACCAGTTGGCTCTGGAGGCGGCCTTGATGGAGTTAACACTGCGGATCGAGCAGACGGATTCAGTAGAGGTTGGTCAAAACGTCCGAGGAGCGCTGGAGACGACTGGTGAAAATGCAGGATATATTAAGCAGGGCTTGGCCAGGTTACGAAGAAGGGACATCGACTAGGGATTGCAGGCTGGCTCCCTGACGGGATTCAGGACAGCCTCAGGGAAGCCGAACGATGGGGAATATGAATTATTCTGACGCGCTGCTTCCGGCGACTAGCTGCCATCCCTGACTGGCAGCGTTCGACCAGAATCGGACGCTCCACGAATACCCTAGCAAGAGTCCACGGTGTTCGGCGTGCAAAGTCAGTTGAAACGCATGCCCAGCAAGGTTGCTGCTGATTCACTTCGGTTTTGCACGCATGTTCTCTTTGGTTTCCTGGTCAATGATATTACGAAGCGTCTCGAAGAGAGGGGCGGCATCTGTGTATTTTTTGCCATAGGCAAGATTGAATTCGTAATCGAAGTCAGGTGGGTTCTTGCCCTGATTGTGCTGGAGCATTGTTTCCAGCTTGTCTAGCGCCTTGACGGCTACTGCCTCGGGCGACAACGCACTTTCGTAGTCATCCCAAAGTGCCAATATCTCGGTTCTTAAAGATTCATCCAGGGCTCTGGTCAAGAGCACGAGATCGCATCTCTCTTGCTCGCTCTTATTGGGAAACGAATTTTTATTGACGGCGGGAATGTCTCCGCTGATGGCCTCTCCCAAGTCGTGGATAAGACACATCTTGAGCATTTTCAGCTTATCGAGTCCCGTCAGATAATCGCTGAAGACAACGGCCATCAGGCAAAGACGCCAGCTATGCTCTGCCGTGCTTTCCGTACGCCCTGAAGAAGTGTGTGCGCTTCTGAGTACATCTTTGAGCTTTTCCGTCTCGCGTAGAAACTCAAGGCGCCCTTTTATTTTTCCGATGTCCATGAACACCCCTGATTCATTCGGCGAGTAAAGTATTGCTCACCTTGTTCAGACCAGACTAAATCTCAAGGCGCTCAGCGTCCACGCATAAAATATGCATGACTACGCAGTCAGAGCGACTCAACCAGGCGTGCCGTTGTTCCGTCCGAAAGAGCGATACGTGTCCAGCGACATAGGCTTTGGCTAATCGGAACGATGGGCGAATCATTGTTACCTGTTAGAAATTCCAGTGCAGGTGGTGCGAAAGCTTCCCGCCAACCCAATTTATCTAGGTCAACTTCCTTGCTAAGGATATTTGGTGTCGCGAAGCGCCATAGTGAGCGTCCTAACAGCTCGCTAACAGGAGTCGCGAACTGGGCTGCTCGCGAAGGTGAGCAGGCAAGCAAACGGTGCGTCAAATCGCAAATGAGATGAACGGGACGCGAGCTTTCACGCACCATTCGGCCCAGCGCTTGATCTGCGGCTGTAGAAAGGCGAGCGGCCAATAATTTCTCAAGCTTTATATGTGCGAGGGGATCCAACGCCAGTGCGCCACTCTCCCAACGTGAGATGGTCGATTGGGTGACGCTGAATAACTCCGCCGCATCAGACTGTTTGACCCTGTGTAACTGACGCCACCGTCTTAGCATGACGCCGGGCAAGGTGGGGTTTGGCCATATGTCAGACATTTCGGAATGCGGAAAGTGGATGGGCGAGCAAGTCTGATCTATGCGGGACACATCTGCAAATGGGCTGGGCTGATTAAAGCTGCATTGATTTCGCGAAAGCTGTGTGTTCCTCCTATGAACGACTGCTCCTCGCCGACGACTGCCAGTAGCGAAGGGCGGGGCGAAAGCGGCAACTTCGCGACTGAGAGTCAAGCTGGCTAGCCGCAAGCCCGGCGATTGCCTATATAACTTTGCGCAGCGCCGTACTTTCAACCAATCGACATCCTGATACCCAAACAGCTCCATGAGTTGGCCTGATGAGGTGCTCTCTTTTTCAGGCAGCTGGAGTTCTTAGTAGGTAGTGCGCTTCCGTCAGCACTCCTCGTAGGGTTTGCTTCCTTGCAATGCCTGGTAGCTGAGGCTCCATTGAACCTTCCACCCCTACAACCATCCCAAGATTGTGGTAAATGCGAATCAAAACCGTCTGTCGACTTCTTATGCATAAATGCATATTTCGATTGATGGGTTAAGCTGTATGGGTATACAGTTTTTGTGACGCTCATGCTCACTACGGCCCAAACCCGCCGTAAGGCCAGATGCGGTCGAACATGAGTCACGCTAACAAAGGGCATCGTCCTTTTTAGGGACAAAACTGTTAATTACGTGGATGGATAAGGATATAAAATCATGGTCGACATAACGCTTCCCCCAATAAACATCACTGCTTCTGAACCTGGCTACCCAGACGTAAATACAAATGGATTGCCTAACCCTGCGCCTAGCCCAGCTGTTATTTTTCTAATGCAACAACAATCACGAAACCCCTACTATGCGCAGGGGTTGTGGCGAGAGATGCTTATTAAGCTCGCCAATGAGCAGCTAGGTTGGAGCCAGGATGGTAACGTTGCGCCGGGTTTCACGTACGATCTGCAAGTTGTTCCCTATGCGGACTACTACATATTTCTGCACCCGGGAAATGACGTCAATGGTGCACTTTATTACGCAAGCACTAATTACGCCTACCTCACGAACGGCGTTTCAGCGTGTCCTGGACTGACAGGTAACCAACTGACACCAGTTGCTGCATTTGGGCATTTTGTATATGGACACGGAGCAGCAGCAGAAACATCCATCGCCAACTTTGGATTAAATTCGTCAAATTTTTCTAGCCCCCTCTTGGATGCAGCCTTAGCAGCCGCTCCGGTGGGCACAGTTACTCCAATTGTTGTGGAAAGCATTCCTGCTGTCGGATCAGTAAGTGATTGGCAACTGTTAACGTGGATTGAGAATACCAGCTTCAAGGTTGAAGGAACTGTCAATAAAGACGCCGTAGGGAACTATCAGTTTGATGGGAAAATTTCTGCGGGAAACATCACTTACAACACCATTCCCGAAAATCTCAAAAGCGCAGTGGGTGAAGCAGCAGCAACTCAGCTTCAGTACGTAGTGCAAAACCTGAACGCTACCCCCTTTGAGATCGTAGTCAAAGGTGATACCCCTGTATCGATTGGAAAGCAGCTGACACCAGATGAGATTGCTGCTGAGCAAGCACGACAAGCAGCGGCAGCAGAAGCGGCGGCCTATAAAGATGCAG
This sequence comes from Pseudomonas sp. BCA17, assembly GCF_004519405.1. GTDB lineage: Bacteria > Pseudomonadota > Gammaproteobacteria > Pseudomonadales > Pseudomonadaceae > Aquipseudomonas. Next base: position 411,197 of record NZ_SGWI01000001.1, read on the forward strand.
TGAGCTTCGTTGCCGACACCAACGAGCGAATTCTCGAAAAATACGGGGCAAACATGAGCAAAATTGCTCAAGACCTCCAAGCTGGAGTATCCGGTAAAAAAGTCAGAAGCTATGCAGAAGCTTTGGCAACCTTCGAGAGAGTGAGTGCCAATCCTAATATCAGGTTGAATGCTCAAGACACTCAGGCTGTCGTTGACGCACTGAATGCACTGGACAAGGCAACCCTTGCAGACAATATTAAACGTCTAGGGAAAGGATTTGGCGTTGTTGGTAAAATTGTTCAAGCTGAAACCGTTGGTGAAAAAGTTATCTCTGGCTATCAAACTGGCGATTGGAAACCACTCATGCTTGAACTTGAGGCAATGGCAATTGGGGCTGGCGCCGGAGCTGTATTGGCAGTTGGTGTAGCGTTTGCTCTTCCTGCTTTTGCTTCCGCTACTGCTGGTATTATTATAGTATCGATAGCGATGGCCGCAGCTGCCTCTTACATAGACGCTGAAAAAGTTGATGAGATAAACAATTTTTTCTTAAATTAGCCAACAACAACCTGGGCGGACTTTTCCGGCCAGGTTATTGAGTAAGGCTGCAAGATTATTAAAAGGCACATCCATATGAAAATTGAAACACCAAAACAAATCATACCCATCCCCTATTTTTTTGTAATAGCAACCCTGCTGCCCATTTTTCTAATCGTTTTTTTGCTACCTGCTTATCCTGACTCTGAATTTTATCTAAAAATAAACGATTTCTTGGATAGTCATTTGCTCGGACAGGTTGGCTATTGGTCGTCAAAATTCCCGTTCAGTTCAAAAGTCGCGGCTAACTACATAAGTGTTGTTGGCCCTGTACTCGCATTAGTTTTTTTTGTAAAAGTCTATCACGGACTTGTCATGGATCCTGAACAATACAAAGATCATACTATTGTAAAATTTATATTCTCAGCAGTGGTCATGCTTAGCTTCATATTTTTCATAGTACATATAAATTATTTTAGCTCGGTGGATTTAGGAGAGCAGAGCAGAAGGTGGCGATATCTTGGCGCGAACGTACTTTCTTATGGGCTCTTTTCGTCGGGATGGCTCTTTGTTTTATATGGAATGACTCTATTTTCGTATGGCTGCTTTATATACTTGCCACGACTTCTGATAAAACGGTACAACAAAAAGTAGTGGAATGTCAGATTGGCGCTACAGCATCGCATCTTCAATGCAGGTTGCCCCGCTCCATCAGCACGCCGACCTAGTGCGCTGCGGGTGACAGTGCCGGCGGCATGGTGGACATCCACGACCGGCGGCTGGTGGTACTGACGCCGGACCTGGCCCGAGAATAGTTGAGCCCGGCCACGCCAAAAGAGCGTGCCGAGCAGATGGTGCTGCACCAGGGCGAGCCGGCCGGGGCCTTTGAATGGTTCAAGGTCAGCACCGCCGGGGGCAACGTGAGAAACAAGGAAGCAGGCTTGATTTGGCCAGAGCCCTAGAACAGCCCACCCAATGCCGCTGGCTCCCAATTCATGATCACCAGCTCTCCGCTGACCTCGGCCTTCCCCTGCCTCTGATTAGCGGTGCTATACCGAACGTCCACAGTTTCAAAGTGAAACCCCTCAAACACCCGTCGGATATCAGGGTGGTCATTGATGCTGACCATCACCTTGCCCTTGCACCGCCGCATGAAGTCGGCCATCCGCTCATAGTTCTCAAACGGAAAGTCCACGCCATAGCCGGCGGTCTGCCAGTAAGGCGGGTCCATGTAATGGAAGGTGTGCGGCCGGTCGTACCGCTCTGCGCATTCAAGCCAGCCCAGGTTTTCGACATAGGTGCCAGACAGCCGTTGCCAAGCTGCAGACAGGTTCTCTTCGATCCGCAGCAAGTTGATGGCCGGGCCAGTGGTCGCGGTACCAAACGTCTGCCCCGTCACCTTGCCAGCAAAGGCATGGTGCTGCAGGTAGAAGAACCGGGCTGCGCGCTGGATGTCGGTGAGAGTTTCCGGGCGGGTCATCTTCTGCCACTCGAACACCTGGCGAGAACTGAGCGCCCATTTGAACTGGCGCACAAATTCTTCCAGGTGGTTCTGCACGACGCGGTACAGCGTCACCAGGTCACCGTTGATGTCGTTGAGGACTTCAACCGGTGCTGCCTGGGGGCGCATGAAGTAGAGCGCGGCACCGCCGGCAAAGACTTCAACGTAGCATTCGTGTGGCGGGAAGAGCGGGATAAGGCGGTCGGCCAGGCGGCGTTTGCCGCCCATCCAAGGGATGATGGGTGTAGACATAAAAAAGCAAGACCTTTGCTGTATGGATAAACAGTGCTAGGCTCGCTCCGCTTTGTGCACGAAGCAGGAGCCTTGGCTGGACTTGCAGGGACGATCTGCGGGGAAGGTGGCCGGGTTGGATGTTGACGCATCCTGCCCGGCCGCTCCTTTTACTTCGGTGTAGAAACTTCTTTTGCGTAAGCCTGACAGGCCCGCAGAGCGATCAATCCTTGGTCGCCGGCATCGGTGATGCCGATAATTCGTTGAGCATGCGCTGGGTCAAGTTGGGCTCTTGCGGTGCCATGAACCACACGGCCGGTGGCGGTGGTGGTTGGCACTGAACAGCTGCCGGTGGTTTCGGTGGCGGCGAGTACGACTGACAGCCGCAGATCAGCAGTAGCCAGGCGATCACGAAGGCGAGCCTGCTTGGTTTGCTCATCGGTCAATTCCTTGTAGTGGGTTTCGTCTTTGTTATGCAGGCGGAGCTCCAGAGCAAGGCGTTTGTCCTGCTCGGTACGCTGCAGAGCAGCAGACGCTTGGGATATTTCATTGAGGGTGTCCGCCTGCAGCCGGGCTTGTCGCTCCAGCACGCGGCCATAACGCCAGTCCTGAGCAGTCCAGGCCAATGCTGCAGATCCTGCGACCACCACCACTAACATCGAGCCGATAGCGGCGATACGGAACTGCGCGGGGATCAGATCGAAGAGACGCATAACACCGCCCTCGCCCTGGCCCATAGCTGCAGCCGATCCTCCAGACCATTGAGCCCCCCATTGATCCGGCGGGTGATGGTATTGAACTGATCCTGATCCGCGAGCGCATTCAGCCCATTCACCGACCAGAACCACGCCGCCGACTCTGCAGCCCATTGCGGCTGCTCGAGCAGCTCGGGGGTGCGCAACAATCGCTCATCGCCGAACAGTGCCAGACTGCAGCGCAGGTAGTTATCGTGCCCGGTAATCTGGATCAGCCCTCGGCCACGATAGCGTTGACCATCACCATCTGCAGCCGGGGTATTACCAAGCTTGGCAGCCAGAGTGCCGGTATCGTATTTACTCAGGTATTGATCCCCGCCCAGTTCGCGGACGTATTGCAGCTGACCAGACTCGTGACCAAGCTGCGCCAGGAAAGCAGCCTGGCGTTTCGCTGTATTGATCTGCCGATGCGCCATTGCCGCGTTCAGGGCAGATACAAAAACGCCCGCTTGGCGGCGGGCGTTTGGCATGATGCGTTGTAGCTGTTGTTCAGTGATGGTCATAAAAACTCCGGACAAAAAAATACCGCACTTAGGCGGCGATGGTTTGCATTACAGCTTCTCGACGCTCACGACCTTGAGCGGCTTCGTTTCTTTCTTTTTCTTACCCTTGGATTTGCCTTTCTTGCCGGCATTGCACTCGACCGTGGTCGACCAGCCAGATTGGGTAAATACCTGCTCCACCGAATCCGCCAGGTATTCGCCATCCAGCCCGACCTTGAAACCCTGAGCGTCGATCAGGCGCTCTGCAAAAATGTCAGTCCGGCCTGGCATCTCGAAACTCACGGCGGCGGTCGAGCGATTGAATGCCGCTAACCGTGCTTTGGCTGCTGACTCAGCAGCGGTCTTGTTCGGATAGATATGCCGATCTGTGTGCACCGCCGGCAAGCCGTCCGGCGCATCATCGTTGTCGATGGTGACCACCACCAACTTGCCATCCTTTTTGTTCTGATGCTTAGTCGCCACGGCCTTGTGCGAATTGCGATCCCCTAAGCTGAACTGCCAGCGACTGAGATCGCTGCGGGTCAACGTGATCGCCCCAAACGTTTTGCCGCTGGCTGTCTGCCCTCCCTGGCGTGGCATCACCAACAATTTGCCATCTGCGACCTTGGCCGTGCAGTCGTATTGCTTAGCCAGGCGCGTGATGAAATTAAAGTCGGACTCATTGAGCTGATCCACACGAGCGACCTTCGTCGCCACCGGGCAGCCTGCCTGCCAACCATTGCGCGCCGCGATGTCTGCCACGATCTTCGACAGCGGCACGTCCTCCCAGCTTCCGCTGCGGACAGTTTTGCCACTGCCGCGCATATCGCTGGCCTTGCCCTTGATCACGATTGTGTCCGGCGGGCCGGAAACTTCGACCGTGTCGACCGCGTAAAGCCCTAAGCGCATCAAAGACGTTTCGGCATAGCCCAGGTGAATCTCGATTGAGCTACCGCGCCGGGGCAACTGCACCTGGCCGTCACGGTCATCGATACGCAATTCAAACTCGTCGGACTCCATACCCGGCTTGTCAGAAGTCCTAAGCAACAACAATCGATCATTGATCTTGGATGTAATATCGGCACCGTCAGCAACGATACGAAAAGTGGGAGTCATGGTTTTTTTCCAAAGAAAAACCCGCACAGGGCGGGCTGAATACAAAGTTTCTTACGCTTAACGCAACGGGCCGCACGGAGTCAGTCCCACAAGCTAATCCCTTCCTCAGTCGGGACTGGCAGGTCCGGTAGCACGATCACCACACCAGCGCGGAAAGGCTGGGCCTCGTCTGCCAGCCCCTGATTGGCATCCAGCACCGCCTCGACGCTGCCGTTCAAATGCCCATAAACGTTATTGCATATGACATCGAGCATGTCCCCGTCAGACGTTCTGCATGTCGTCGCCATAGCGCGTGAACTCCAGAGTGAATACTTGTTTACGCGGAATACCGCCGTGCAGCAGCGCGCCCTGTTCCTCGTTGATGGACTTCAGGCACCAGGTGCCGATCACCTCTCCATAGCCGGTGGTCAGAGTCAGGGGCTGTAGCCGGCCGCCAATGGTGCGCAATGTGTCAAGCTGCTTGAGCCCCCCTTTGAAGCCTGGGTAAATCGTACCTTTGAGTGTGAGCTTTTCATCGCCCATGCCCACGGCCTGCTGCGCCGGTCGCCGCGATAGTCGCTCCTGTGACGCCCAGCGGAATTCGGTCGAGCGACTCAATTCGTCGAACGCCGCTGTATCCAAGTTGAAGTAGTACGGCTGAATTTTGGGATCCCTGGGCTGGATGATCAGCAGGTGCGGAAATGGCTTCACCGCTTCAGGCGCCGGTGTGGCATCCACGGCAAATGCGCTAGTGGGCACGATGTTTGCCAACGACGGGCTGACTTTTCCGGCGACCTTGTTGATCGCCGTCGCTGCTTTTCCCGCCTGCTCCTTCAGCGCCCCCATTCGATCCTGCACTTCGGCGGCGCCCCGTGTCGCGCGACTGTACACAGCCAGCACCTGGCCGGCCTTGGCCTGTGCCGCATCCACGCCGCGCATCACCCGCTGGAGCTTGGCACCGACAGCAGGCCCCACGAACGGGATATTTTCCAGCTCGGCCGCTGCACCCGTTATCTCCCTTATTGCACCGTTGACGGGCCCAAGCATGCCCTCAGCACTACGTCTACCAGCCTCCCCGGCTTCAATCAGGTACTTGAAGCCCGACTGCATCTGTTCCATATAAGCCATAGGTCCTCCTTACAGGTGCGGTTCGTCGTACAGCTTCGCGGCGTTTTGCTTCGCCGCATCAGCCATCATTAACCGCATGTGCGGCATGAGGTCTTGCGCCAAGCGTTGCGGGTCTTTCACATCCCCTTGCACCGTAACCGGCATATTCAGCGAATACTGAAACTGCTGATCCACTTTGGCCGGGACAGGCTTTTCCGGCTCTTTGGGCTGGATCGCTACAGCCGCTGGCTTGGTCGGCGCTGACACGGCTAAAGAACGCGCTACATCACCCAGGACCGGCGCTTGCGGTGCAGTCGCCATCAGCAATGCACCCGAACCGTCCGCCCGGTTGAATGACTTGCCCATGGCGGCCAAGCTTGGAATGGCTGGGCCCGGCCGAGGCGCCATCAACAAAGGCGTAACCGGCAGCGCGGGCTTTTCGTCCTCCCCTCCGAACCACGACTTACCTGCAGCACCGCCCAGCGCCGAACCACCCATGCTGCCTAAGTAAGCGCCTACCAGCCCACCAATAGCAGTGCCGATGATAGGCACCACCGAGCCAATAGCTGCCCCTGCAGCTGCACCGGCCATAGTGCCCGCAAGATTGCCAGCGGCAGCGCCATAACCCTCGGCCTTTTCGTCCTTGGTCTTGGCATTCTCATAGGTGTCAAAGGCCATGGCGCCGGCCTCGATGAGCGAGCCACCAGGTATTGCCTTGGCGGCTTTTCCGATCTTACCGACCGCTTGCACAACCCCGCCCAGTTTCGCTATCGCCCCGCTTGGAATAGAAACTGGTGGGATAGGCGGACGCGGGACCGGTGCTGCAGGCAGTGGTACCGGTGAACGTAGAGCCATTGTTGCAGGCCGTGGCAGCGGCGGACGCGGAACCGGTGCGGCAGGCAGTGGTAACGGCTGACGCGGGACCGGTGCGGCAGGCAGTGGTACCGGCGAACGCGGGACCGGTGCGGCAGGCAGTGGTACCGGCGAACGCGGGACCAGAGCTGCAGACCGTGGAACCGCAGGGCGCGAAACCGGTGCTGCAGGCCGTGGCAGCGGCGGACGCGGAGCCGGTATGGCTGGCCGGGATACAAGCGGACGCGGCGCCGGCACCCGAGCACGCAGCGAGGTCGGCCGACGTCGCGGGATATTACGTCTTGAACCGCGACCACGCCGGCGGCCTTCACCTGGCCCCCCAGCAGGTCCCCCCATTGCACTCAAGTTAACGACGAAGACCTTTTGGACGCCGTCGCCACTCGCCGCAGCATCGTCACCTCTCGCGCCGTCATCGTCAGATACCGCTTCTTTAGCTAGCGAAACCACTTTTAGGCCAGTCGCGACGATGTCTAACTTGCCGGTCTTATTCTCATCCTTTCCCTCCCCATCAGTCGATTCACCCTTGAGAGCGGCTACTGCCTTGAGCCCAGTCTCAACTAACGACAGGGCCTTGCCGGTCTTGCCTTTAGCTTCGCCGCCCTTTCCGACGCCCCCAGAGCCATCCTTGGAGTTGGTCACAAAGACCTTTTGCACTTCGCCGGGTTTGCCACCCAACGATCCCCGTGCGACGTTGAGCAAACCTTTAGCGATTTTGAACGAACTGAGCAGCCCCTTGAGCGCGACAAGCCCTCCACCGACCGCCGCGATGCCCGTCACCACACCTGGTGCGCTGTCAGACAGCGAGGTAATAACCCTGGTGACTTTGGTCAGTCCTTCCGCCACGGTGTCTGTGACCGGCCGCAGGGCATCCCCAACGCTGCGCATGGCGTCATCCATCGACTGAGCCATTTCGGCCCACTTCTGCGACGACGCCTCCCTTCGCTCGCTGAGGTTTTTGTCGAGGATGCCCGTCGCTTCACGCGAATCGTTTTTGAGCTGGCTGTACAGCGCCTTGTTTTGCATATAGGCAGAAAGTGCAGCCTTTACCTGCATATCAGCGAACAGGTCACCGGTGCGCAGTGACTCTTCCAGCGAGGCCATCATGGCCTTGGCTTTCTCCGGGTCCGATTCCTTACTTATCTTCGCCGTCGCCTGGGCCATTGCCGCCGCGCGCTTCGGATCAGTGGCCTGGATGTACTTCTGTGCCAGCGACATGCTGGTTTCAAGCGTGGACATCCCCTTTTGCAAACCGGTCTGCATTGAACCCTTGTAGTCGATACCGGCCTTTGCATACGCCTTGACGGTGTCGCCGGAACCGATTTTGCTCATCCAGTTCTTGAGGTTGTTCGCCGCCTCATCGGCGCCGCCTGCAGACTTCATCTGCACTTGCAGCATGGCCCCCATCTGCGTCACCGCATCCATGCCGGTAATGCCGAGGCTGCCCATATTCGCCAACAGTTCGGGGAACCACTTGGCCATGTCGGCCGCCTCAAAGCTACCAGCCTGCCCTTGGAAGGCGATAGCCTCCAGAGCCTGCTGCATCTGCTTTGGATCAGTAATCTTGGCGTTCTGCCCCAGGGCGTTGATCATCTTCGCGGTATCGACACCGCTTGAGCCTTGACCTACGACAAACTTGGCCGCAACCGGCGCGTACTCCAGGGCCTTGCTCAAATCCATACCCGCGCCGACCAACTGGTTGACCACGTCGGCCACGTCGTTACGCGCCATGCCAGTGTCGAGCGAGGTATCGATGATCTTGCGAGACATCTCCTGTTCTTGCGGTTTGTTAGCAATGCCGGCCTTGATCGCGATGTCCCGAACAATGGCCCCAAAATCCGCGCTGACCTTTGTCGGAACAGCCAGCATGCCGACACCGACGACAGCGGCACCGACAGTGCTTTTCATGCCGTTCTTACCAGCATCCAGTTGCTGATGCCCTCGGGCCTTTAGCTCGGCTTTGTTGGCGGTCTGTCCCATTGAGCGATAGGCCTTTTCCAGCCGGCCGACCTCGATGCCCTGCTTTTTCAAACTGTCGAGATTGGAGTTCAATCGCCCCAGCAGCTTGGAGGCTCCCTCAGAGCCGCTGTCATGGGCTTTCTTCCATTCATCACGCAATCGAATGGTGTCGCCGATAGTGCGCTGCAGAACACGCGCTTTATTGCCTTCCGCCTCAAGGCGCTTGATGCGCCCCGTTACATCTTTAAACGCAGCACCGACAGTCGAACTGACGGCGCCGCCGATCAACAGCCCGAGGGCGATCTTGTTCGCCATGTCACGGCCCTCATTTGCATAGCCTTACCGAAGGCGGCTCAGTCCGTGAGCCACCACACCATTTCCGCGAACGGCATCGACAGAATCTCAGCAGCGGAAAATCCCGTTTCCACCGCCAGACGTTTCGCGGCCATTTTTATGACGTGAGGGTTAAACCCCGTCTTCTTGGTCCATTCGAAAATAGCCAGCCTGCAGGCGGTTAAAATCCGCTAGCTTCAGGCCCTCCAGATCCGCGACAGGCGCACCCGCAAGCGCAGCCAATAAGATCAGCTCCCGCTGTTCGTCATCCCCACCCGCGTCACGATTGGCAGTGCGCACGTCACGCACTGTCGGGGAGCGCAGGGCCAATGTATCGACCGACACGCCATTGATTACGCTCGGACAGGTCAGTGTGACCAAGGCCCGATCAGTGTTAACCGACAGCCACGGAGGGATTGAATCCGAATAGTCGGTATCGGGAACCATGTATGAATATGCGGCCTGAACACGGCGATAGTCCGCTAGCTTGAGGTCTTCAAGATCTTTGATGCCCACCTCTACCAAGCCCGCGAACAACATCAACTCACGCTGTACTTCATCGCTGTTCGAGGCACGGTCGGCCGCCCGAACTTCACGCACGACCGGAGCTCGCAAGGTTAATGTCTCTACCTGCACGCCATTGGCATTGCTTGGGCGCGTGAGCGTCACGACTGCTGCGAGCGCACTTAGAGATAGCCAGGCAGGTACTTCTTCAAGCGTTACTTTATTCATTTGGATCTATTCCCTTACATGCCAAGTGCGGTGCGCACTTCCAGGAGTTGGTCTTTGCCGTCGATCACCTGAACACCAGCGACCATGTCGATTTCGTACATGAGGCGCCCGTCGATTTCGAGCTTGTAATAAGCGACCGCCACGGCGTGCTTGATCTCAGCAGGGTCACCGGCTTTCCAGTCCCCCAGGTCGAGCTCCTTGAGGCGACCGCGCAGGGTAGCGACAACGGCCGTGACAGCGCCTTTCTGCCCCTTGAAGGCACCCCGGAACGTGGCGTTGAAAGCGGTGCCATCGGCCAGACCGAAGTACTTCAACGACTCACGGCGCACGCCCTTGGTAACAAAGGACGCCTCCATTTTTTCCAGGCCTTGGTCCATCTCAATCGCACCGGCCATACCACCGGCGCGATACTCGTCAGTCTTGGTGGTCAGCTTGGGCAGCGTAAGGCTCGGCACGTCGCCAGCGAAGTTCACACCGTCGACAAAAAGGTTCGTGTTAAACAAGGTTTGAGGAATCATTGACTAGGCCCCTTAGGCTGCTTCAAGAACTTCGGTCATCCACTGATCGGTGACTTCGAAAAGGAAATTCGGGTTTTCTGCCGGCGGCACGTCGGTGAAACGGATGCGCCAATAAACTTTGCCCTGAGCGATCTGGTTGGCAGTGTTCAGCTCGGTGTCCGGGAACACCTCAAAATTGATAATCGCGCCCTGGGCTTTGAGATCGCGCATGAAAGCGTCCAGGCCATCAGTCACGTCCTTGACGTACGTCTTGGTGATGGATCGGTCCACAGCCCATTTGTGGCCGGCCTGCACGGCATCCATGAGGATGAAAAGCGTGCGAACGCGCGTGACGAATGCCCACTTTGGATCGCTCGACAAGGTACGGTTGCCCCACAAGCGATAGCCGTCGTCGCGAATGATCGTCGCGATATTGGCGTTGTTCAGCAGATTGGCCCGGCACGTCTCGTCGCCGTCCAGGTACTCGACAGCTCGGGTCGTACCAGTGATGCCGGTGAACTCTTTGTTAGACGGCGAAGCCCAGAAGCCATATTCAGCATCGGTCCAGGCGAACAAACCCGCCGCCCAGGCCGAGGCAGGCGCATCAAGTGTCTTACTGGATTCGGTGTCCCAGTACTGAACGCCCGGATCGACCATGAACAGGTTGCGACTGCCAAAGTTATCGGCATAAAGCATCGCCGCCTCATCCGTGGTGCCAGGGCCATCAAGAATGCCGATTGCTCGCAGCTTCTGCGCCAGGCTATCAAGCGCGGTAGCGACCGCCTGAGTGGCCGTGTGACCTGGCGCAATCAACAGCCGCGGCTGCGCGTTGTACAGGCTTTTGCCATCGAGCAAGGCTTGTAGGCCAGTACGCTGGCCCGAGGCCAGAACGCCGCCAATGATCGCCGAGGTTTGCAGCGCCGAGTCCTCCAGCTTCGGCACGCCGATGGCAACAATCACCGCCTTGGCCTTCGTGTAGATCGCTTTACAGGCCTTGGTTATCGCCGAATCGGCGCCGAAGGCAGCAATGGCCTCGCGCTCGGAAGTAATCAACTTAAGCTCGCCGGCCTTGGCTGTACCACCGCCAAGGCCGCCTGGGGTGAAGGTGTCGCAAAGTCCGATGATGGAAGACGACGGCAAGGAAATAGTGCGCGCGCCCGTCTTGATATCAGTCGTAGTAACGCCGTGAAAGAAACTCATAAAGCTAATGCTCCAGAAACGAAAAAGCCCCGCATAAGCGAGGCCGGGAGGGTGTTTGTGTTACGTGTGACGAAATGCAAAACGCCCCGACAGTGCGGGGCGTTATTGGGCTTGTAGCGCGATCCAGCTTGGTTTTTTTGGTCGGTATTTCTGAACTGGAAATTTTGTTGATTGAGGCCAGTCGCGCAGCAGCTGCATATACGCCAGCAGCTCACCATACTCATCCGTGGTCAATGAAGCCGCACTGCCTAACTCGACCTCATCACGGTGACGCTCACGCAGCCATGCGACACTTTGAAGTTCCAGGTCTCGCCAGCGCCGCTCTTCATTCGCAGCCTCTTCAGCGGTCTTCTCTGGCAAAGTTCGGCCGCCAGCGGCCACCCACTCCAAGTAAGCTACCCAGTCTTTGTTGCCCATATCTTCCGGGATGAAGACGCGGTCAGTCATCCGCCGGACGCCGGCTGGGGTGAATCTATAATCAGTTGTATCCATATTCATCACCTTAAAGTTCCGCTTCGGCGGTCCACTCAATTTGCAGGGTATAGCCAGGAATGGACCCGGCAGGCGGTAGGCATGAAAGCGAAAAGCCTGTTGCCCATAAGCTCTGAATGTTCGTGGCTGTGCAGGGCTTGACGGAGGACTGTGCCCAGATCTCCGACGAGTTCTCACCAGGTGAAAACAATTTCAACGTAGGGACAACGCGTTTCACTTCCCGGAAGTCCATCCGCAGAGCCGACTGTGAGGACTGCGCTGCTGCGGACTGTGTGAAGGTCGCGATACAGGAGGAGGGACCATTATTCGACTTAAGTGGGTGATCCTGCAGGAAGGATTTTTCGAAGTAGCGCAAGCATGCGCGGTACTCTTCCTGGTGCGTCCTGTAATCGTATGGCGTCGCCACGCTGCCGGACTCGATCTGAACATTGGTGATGTCCGTGTAGTGGGCACCCGTTCCCCAGCTGGCAAAGATAACTTCCAGAAAGTCGTTCGCGACACCCTTGTTCTTGTTCACTACGCCGCCCAGGTCGAGAGTCACGACGTATTTTTTGTATACCGTCGTCAACTCCACTGAGGTGCCCACATCGACGTTCGGCTCGGTTGAGTTCACCCCGAAGTTCTGGCGAAGAATCACCGCGCAAGTATGTGGAACGCTGGTTTTCATATAAAACGAAACGGTGACCTTCCCGCCGGCCAGTGTTTCGACGTTCTCGATACGCTGACTGAGGTTCCAGCCCTGGCCTTCACCCTGGCGCGAAAGTCTCAAGGCAAACTTTGCCTCGTTGATATTGGCGTCCTGCTCGAGCGGCAGCTGGCTCCAATTGCAGGTAGCGTTTTTTGGGCTGTAAATCATCCAGCGGTCCGGGCCGAACGCGCTTTCGGGGTCACCGTTGGCTTTCCCAACGACGCCGGACTTGCCTCGCTGCCAAATCTGAAAGGCGCCATTGATCAGCCGATTTTTTCGGAAGACATGTACAGGAAATACCTGCTTGGAGCTTTCAATCTGAGCCCGCACCGATTCGGTATTGGCACTGCGTTTCGACCTGTCATCAACTGCAGGCGTTGGAACGTTTAGCCCTGCAGCCCATTGAAAGATCAGAGGTGAGGCTCCCAGGGCAATCGGGCCATCAGTGATCAGTTGCCAGGTGGTGTCAGCGTTTGCAGCGCCCCGCTCTACCGTCACCATCAGGCCCGGCGATACTTTGTCGCTACTGTCGGCATCAACCGTACGTACCCAAGCATCAGCGCCTACGAGATACAGTCCGTTGTCCTTGGCCTGAACTTGATCTTTAACCAGCACCCGGGAGCCCGCCGGCACTGCGAACCCGTCGATTTCTTGAACGCCTGCTAGCACCACGGGACCAGTAGTTGCGATCAACACCGACTGCTTAAAGTCCATTTTGTTGATAGCGCCGGCAATGGATTCGTCCACGTAGCGGCGCGTCGCCGTCACGACCGAAGGATCGATATTCAGCACCACGTTCGTGGAACTCTTGACGATGAAGTTCATGCGGACGGTTTGCGTCCGGCCGGCGCCCTGGGAAAGCTTCGGCTTGAAGCTTGGCGCGCAGTTTGCCACCGCCACCAGATCCCCGTCTGAGTCGAACAGCCCAAGCTCACGAATCCAGAAACCGCCTTCATCTGACGGGATAATCTGCTCGGCCACAAGAATGCCGGGGTTAGCCCCGTCAGGGCCCAGCATGTTCAGCGGCGCACGCCGGCGTTCATTAATCAACGCCTTCTGCAAGCGATCCGGTATTGGATCAGTGTTATTGGCATCGCCCACGGCCATGTGGGTTAGTTTCCAAGTCATCAACCCTGCATCAGCTTTGACTTGCTTGGCCTCCCCCACGGCCGTCAGGATGGCGAAGAACTGCGAATTGGCATCAATCATGGATATACGTCCAAAAGGTCTATGGAATGTTCGCGGCCAGGAACGCCGACATAGCAATCAACCGAGATAAAGGAAGGTGTCAGCGGATAAACCTCAAGCTCATCTATGCTGTGTTCGCGACCACCACCACCGATAACGCCGGTTGTCTCGATATCCCGGAGTACAGGCGGATAAACATCAATTTCATCGCCGTCATAAGCACTTGCGAAGACGTTTATAGAGCCGGTGGTTTCTAGGCTGATAGCCAGCCCGGTTAGATGCCGGCTAACCGGCTTGGCGTCATCAATCAGTCGCTCCAGCTCCTGATACATTTCCTCAGTGATACCGGTGTCCAGCACCCCGACCTTTAAAGCAAAGGTGCCAGGGACCCCTTCGGGCCTCATGTTGAACCACTCGATTATCTCGATCAGATAGCCCAGAGGTTCGACCACACGACGTAACGCGCCGATGGTGCCTTTGTGGGCATGAATGTAATAAGAAGCCTTGATAGCGGCGCGCTTGGTTGACTCGGTCCATCGGTAGTCCCAGCGGTCGACAGACCACGCCCACGCCAGGTGCGGCAATAGGTGGACCGGGCAGGTATCGGCGTTGTAGAGATCGCGCAACGGGACAACTGTTTTCTCGAAAAACGATGCCTCCATCGCGCGTTCCAGTTGCGTGCTGTTGATCGGCAATAGGCTTTTCATATCAGCCCGCCAGCGCCACGGTGTAGCCGGTACAGAACGCCGCTTGAGCCTTGGTCGGGGCCAGATCCTGCCAGCCGACCAACTCAACCCGAGAAACGCCGGCTACGTGTAACTGAGCGTCTACGCCGGAGCGTGCTACTTCAATGCCGAGCCGCTTGCGCGGATTGATCCATGCAGCCAATCGACTTTTTGCCTCGGCTAAACTGGCATCAGCTTCTGGGCCAGCGCTGGTCATGTGCAGGATCGCTTGAATTTGGTACCGAATCACCTGGGCGCTCTGAACCGTTACCCTATCCCCCACCGGCCGCACATCGTCGTCATTCAGCGCAGTTGCCACCGTTGCGAGCAGCTCTGGTGATGCCTCCCCCTCCCCGTCCAATCCCAGCACCGTTACAGTCACGTAACAAGGCGCCGGGCTTTCGGCGGTGGCATCTGCCACCAGCCCCGAGGCGTTACGCGCATGCAGGATGTAGCTGTTACGCGGGCCGGCCGTGGTCAGTCCCTCATAGGCCAACTGGATGCGCTCTCGGAACGCATCGTCGTCCTCTTTGACTTCGGGAACCGGCGGAAAGGCCAACAGGTCCTCCACTTGAATGACCAGGCGCTTGAGGTTGACGTTGGCCCCCAGGTGATCAAGGTCACCGCGTATGGCGTGCGCCAACAATACCGCTTTGCCGGCGTCATTCACTCGGGCGCGGTTGCCGACCTTGATGTAAGCGCCAACCTCCAGCACCTTAAGCACCGGATCGCTCTCCAGCGCAGCAGTCCAGTTACCGCCCATGTATCCGCGAAAGACGCCCAGCCCCTCCTGAAAAACCTCTTCGAAGTCCAGGGGCTCTAACACGGTCGGCGCCGGTAACGACGGCAGATCCACGATACTCATACGGCCACCTCCAGCGTGACGCTGTCGCCCAGGTACTGCCCGACGATCTTCAGGTTAATTTGCCCGTTGATAACGGAAATGACGCGCACTTGATCCAGCTTCAAACGCGGTTCCCAGCGCCCCAGTGCACGGGCGACTTCCGCCTGTACGGCGCTTTTCCAGCCATCAGTAACGGGTAAGTCAACAAATCGCCGGAGCTTGCTGCCGTAATCCATCCGATGCCGCCGGCTGCCCAACGGCGTGCCCAAAATGTCTGGTACCGATTGCCGCAAGTGTGCGATGCCGGAAATGGGTTGGCCGGTGTGGCGATCCATTCCGATCATTGTGATTACTCCTTCAATTGCTCCAGATCTGGATGCGTTTTCAAGAACGCAAATTGATCATCACCACATGCGGTAACTCGACCAGCAACAACAGGAAGCGTCCCGCCGCCGGGTAGGATCAATGTCCGCGAGGTGAAAACCTTGTCGCGAAAAACACGCGCTGGTCCGATGGACTCAACCGCGTCAGCAGTAACGGGAAAACCCAACGGCGCCGGCTTCAACCCCGGAACCACAGTGGCTTCGGCAGAATCGCCATCGGTTCTAGACTTACTCATAAGGCAGACTCCAGATATGAAAAAGCCCGCACTGGGCGGGCTGTATGCAGGATGAAAATTAATGCGTGTGGTGATTGCTGTTGCCACCGGCGTCGATGATCGCACCAGCACTGGTAATGCCTTTCGTGACGTGTAACGCCCCGTCGATCATCACCGCCGCTTTCAAATTGATGTTGCCGGTGGTCACGTTCACGGCGCTGTCCGTCACGACCACCTCTGTACTGGCGACTTTGATGGTCACCGTACCGCTTGGCAGGGTGATGCTGTAGCTCTTGGCCTGCCAGTCGTAAATCAGCGAGCCGCCATCATCAAAACGCCATACTTCCACATGGTCCCGGTTATCTGGCGGAGGTCCAGCGTTGCCATACAAGCCCGGAATGAACGTCCCTTGTGACACGTCACCGCTGGCACTGACCAATGTCCCCTGCTCGCCAAGAGATGGAGCCCTCCAATGCCTGGCCTTGCCGGCGGCGATGCTGTGCCAACGCACCCAGGCGCTGGTCCATTCGCCGTCCGAAACCCGACATACCGGAGGGGAGGCAGCCAGATCGACCGCCACCACAAAGCAATCCTTGACCACCCCCGCAAGCATGCGGTCGTGCTGGGCAGCAACATAGCCGCTCACAAATCCTCCGCTGGAACAAAATCTTCTTTGACGTCGTTGTTGAAGCCAAACAACAACATGCCGGGCGGCTGATCGGGCCAAGGCCACTCTTCAGGGCCGAGGTACACCTGCTGCGTCCATTCCACCAGCCAGACGGTGTAACCATCCAACACTGGCTGGGTCCAGTCCTGTAGGGCCTGAACGAACTCTGCCGGCTCGACTTCCAGCCCCCACGTCTGAGCCCGGAGTAGGACCGCGAGTTGAGTAGCCAGATGCACGGCCTGTTGCTGATGCAGAGGATAGATAGGGTCAACAACGATACGTGCCTCGAACTTACACACCAATGTTGTTTCACCCGTGCCGATATCGGTACCGGGCTCGACCTCGGCCAGCTCCAGAAAGACCGCCGGTAATGCGATGCGATCCTGAATGTCCGGCCAGGCACTTACCGTCTGGACCCCTGAGAGATGGCGCACCAGGTGTTGCTCGACCGCCCGGTAAAGCTGGTCCAGGCTAAAAGGTTCGTCAGCCATTACCCGACCCTCTTCAAGTATTTCTGTAGTTCGAAGTTAAGTTCTTGCTTCAGGATCTCCAGCAAGCGTTCATCGGCCTTTTGCACCCAGGTCTCAAAATGCGGACGGGCCTGCTCCAGAGACACCTTGGCCTTGGCTAACGGGAAACGATTGCCATGCTCCGCGACCCATCCAGAACTTGCACCGCGACCAGGTGACACCGTGCTATCTGGATAATCATCAGCATTAAAGTGCTTGCTCGCAGTGCGAATCCAAATGTCTGGCTTGTTGCCGTAGACCTTCTTGAGAAACGCGCCTTGATAGCGCCGCCCCGCAACCGAAACACCGCTGCCAGTTTGCCGCGCCCGGCCAATCCGGCTGGACTCGATGGCATTCAAGCCGAACCACAGCTTGCCGCTCGATGCCCCGCCTGACACCGGATAGCTGCGCAACCGCTGACGCACTGCCGCGACAGCAATGCGCTCCTGCCTGCTGACTGCACGGGCAATGTGCGTGCGCAACCAGCCCAACGTCTTGTTGATCGCGCGTCGGTGGGCCGCAGCAGCTGCCTTGGGCACCAGCTTGGCGAAGTCCTGAAACGCCTGCAGGTCCGCGGCTGACGACTGGATAGAAATCATCCCGCCGCTGGCCGAGGGTTTGACGTAGCTACCGATGCTCATGGGCGCAACCTCAGAATCAAGGCGACCAGACCGTCGCCGCTCGGCTCCAGCTGCAGCAAGTCGTAATCGCCGCCGCCATCCAGGGCGGGCAAGTCGACGCTGACCAAAAGCCCGCGTTTTAGGCCCTCCGAATCACTGACGCGGATCTCAAACCGAGGCTCACGCAAGCCGGTATTGAGCTTGCCGAGCTTCGGCTGCAACCAGGGCGCGGCAAACATACCAAGCACCGGCTCTTCGCGGCCCTCGATCCGTGCGCTATCGCCCAGGGTTGCAAAGACCACTTCGTCGATGTCGTCAATCAGATCGCGGAAGGCCACGATCACATCTCCAGCAGGATCTGCGCCCGAGGTCGCGTGCACAGGTGCAGCGGGTTGGACTGCGCTTCACCGGCCACACCTTTGTTGAATGGCAGCGGCTCGATCTTGCTGTAGTACGGAATGCCTTGGGTGTTGACCGTTTCCATGTAGTCGGCCGGCGCAAAGGACGAGATGTACAGATCCGGGACGCCCTCGGGAACCAGCAGCGCCTTGTCGTCGTGGACGAATGCAACGCCGGCAACCTTGCCGCGATAGCGCTCCCAGACGATCCCACCGAACTCGAAGGCTTCACGGGCATCGCCACGCAGTGATGCGGCCTGCATGGTGTTGAGGTAGGTCGTTTTGATCGATTCGTGGTCGAGTAGTTTGTTCCAGAAGTTTTTGCCGCAGAAGGCACGGGAGCCTGTAGTAGTGACACTGCCCAGCGCTTCTTCCTGCATATCCAAGGCTTCGCCACACTTAACACGGACTTTAGTGGCCGGGTTGCCTAGTTCCATGGAAAGCTTCTGTCGCTTCACACCGAAACGGTCATAGGTGTCCAACAGTACCGTCTTGCCATCCGCGTCCAGCACCAAGCCGTTCAATGCACCCATGCGTTGAAATTCGTGGGTGGCATCCAACTGGCGTCGCGCCTTGCCCAGACGTTTGTTAACCACGTCCTGCACAGCCTGCAACTCAGTGAGAGAGCCGAAGGCGCGGATGCCCTGAATTTCATCAGCCTTGATGGTGAAGCGTTCCGGCAGGTGAACGGTGTTGAACGGAATCAAAGTGCGCTTGGTCGCGCCGACCACCAAGCCAGAGGTACCACGCTCACCCGCCGGCACCAGAGCCAGGGTGTCGCCGTCCTTCTCGATCTGCACGGTCAGCGTGCTGATGCCCTCTTCGCGGAACAGGCCAAGGCTGCTGATGCGGCCCGGCAGGTATTCCTGCTCATTGATTGCAGCGGTCAGCGAGGAGACGCTGAATGCATCGTCTTCAAAA
Source organism: Pseudomonas sp. BCA17 (assembly GCF_004519405.1). Taxonomy (GTDB): domain Bacteria; phylum Pseudomonadota; class Gammaproteobacteria; order Pseudomonadales; family Pseudomonadaceae; genus Aquipseudomonas. The sequence goes on from NZ_SGWI01000001.1 coordinate 430,124, forward strand.
ATGGCGATATCGGCCATGGGGTACTCTCCAGAAACGAAAAATCCCGCACTCGGCGGGATGGATAAATGAGATGAGCGTCTTAACGGATGATCACGAAATGGGCGGCCAGGGCCTTTTCAGCGGCTGGGTCAAGCCCGGTCAAATGAGCTTCGCTGACTTCGGCCTGACGCACGATGGCGCGGCCGCGACGGACCACATCAGACTGCCCCAGCGGGCCGTAGAGGATCGCGATGGCGTTTTCAGAGCCATCCTCAGCTGTCGGCTGATAGGGTGCAAACTCGCCCGTAGCAGTCACCAGCCCAAGGATCTGGCCCGGCTCCAACGCCTGCCCGGCGGCGACGTTGATTGCCTCGCGGGAAATTGTGCCGGGGCCTTCTGACAGCAAAAACTCGCCCGCGTGCATCGATTCAGTTTTCATGCTCTCACTCCTTTCGAGGTTCCGTTCTGCGCCGCCTGACGGCTAGCCCAGATTGATTGGGTATCGACCTGTTTGGCCTTGATAGTGGGTGCCGGATCATTGTCGAGCGGCAGACTGTTGTTGATTTCAAAACCGCCGCCGCTGCTTACCAGCTTGTCGAACAGGCGCGCCCTGACAGCTGCTTCATCCAAGCCTGCGGCCAGGAACTCACCGGTCAGTTCCGGCAATCGTGCCGCGACACACAAGCCGTGCAGCGCTTTTGCCTTGGTCAGCGCCGCAGTGACTACCGCTTCGCTTTCCAGCTTCGTCGAAGCAAGTATTGGGTCCACCAGGTTGCTGATGCCTGCCGCCGCACACCCCTTGGTAACCATCAACGCCAATCCGGCAGCGTCCAATACGGGTGCTGGATCCGCAGGGTTTACAGGATCAGTCGGCTCGACATTCGGCTCTTCGTCCAACTGGGCAAGCAATTCTGCCGGGGCATTCTGGAAGCGCTGCAACACGCTGCCCTGACCGAGGCAGGCTTTCACCTTCAGCCCGTCGCCCACTTCATCGGCCAAGCCCAGGGCCACTGCTTCGTTGGCCGTCAGCCAGGTTTCGGCGTTGACCATGCGCCGCAGCTCGGCCTCGTCGATGTCCGGCGCTTTGGACTTGTAGGCCGCAATAATCGCTTCCAGCGTCTGGTCCAGCACGTCGGCGACACGCCGGAAGTCCTCGGCATCACCGCCGGTAAAGGTGTAAGGGTTGTGGATCATCAGCATGGCATTGGCCGCGATGACCACCCGGTGAGCGCCACACACGGCAACACTGGCCGCGCTGGCCGCCAGCGCATCAATGCGCCCGGTACAGCGTTCGCCCAAGCGCGACAGTGCGTTGTGAATAGCCAGGCCGTCGAACAGGTCGCCACCGATGCTGTTGAACGCCACAACGACCGGGGAAGCGCCGTCATCCATAGCCCGCAGGTCCTGAACAAACTGATTAGCGCTGACACCCCAAGTGCCGATCTCGCCGTATACAAAGACCTCAATGGTCTGTTGCTCGGCTTCGCCGCTGGCCTGGAAGGTGTACCAACTTTTATCCGCGACTTTTACCTGCTTGCCAGCCTTGTCATAAATGCGCGGGATCGCTTTTTTACTCATGGTTGTTCCTTGTCATCAATCGGCTCAATGGCATCAAGCGTGGTGTAGTTGAGGCCCAGTTCCGTGGACCTGGCGAGGTCGGCCGCGTTTTCCGCGTCGATGGTTTCCGCGTCGTAGCCGTTGCGCAGACACATCTCGCTGCGGGAACCGAAGCCTGCCTGCACTTCCATCCGCCGCGCCTGCACGTCCTGCACCGGCTGAATGTAGGCCCAGCCTTGTGGCACCCAGCGTGTGCGCAGGTATTCGCGCCGACGTTGCGCGTAGTCCTCCAGCACCAGGGCACCGGACAGCACCGCCATGTCCATCCAGGCGGCACGCACCGGGCGACACAGTTGATGCACATACACGCCGAACTGCAGCTGCTCCAGGCGGCGCCGGAACTCGTTGAGTACCACCCGCAGCGCCCGGTCGTTGACCTCTCGCATATCGCCGGTAAGGATCTCGTACGGCGTGCCCGAACCCGCCGCCGCAGCCATCAGTTGCTGACGCATGAAGTCAGGGTAGTTGTTGCCAGCGTCCGGTGGCTTGGAGAACTCCACCTCTTCACCTGGCCCCAGCTCCTGCATGGTGCCGGGTTCTAGGGCGACCATCGGCGTGAAGCCGTCGCGGTCGGTCACCAGCAGCTCCCCGGTCATCGGGTTGCGCGCTTGCGGCCCGGCCTCTGGTGCAGGACGCTTGATGAAGCCGGCAAATAGGTTCGCCACTTCCTGGCGGAACAACACCGCGTCATCGTAGTTGTCCAGACTTCGCAAGCGTTTCAACACCGGGGCCAAGCGTGGGACACCGCGCAGCTGCCCTGGCTCCATCGGTTCGAAGATATGCAGCACCTGCGTCGCCGGCACGCGCACCAGCTGGTTGTAGCCGACGTTTAAGGACGACGAATCGCGAGGGTGCGACAAGTACATCCAGTACGCCACACGTTTGCCGGCCGGATTGAACTCGATCCCGGCGCGGATAACGTTGCCGTTTTTGGCCGTCTCGAACTTGTCATGGGGGACAAACTCAGGTGCCAGCGCCTGCAGTTGTAGCGGCACCGCCAACCCCTCACTCAGGCTGCGCGGCCGCAACCGTACAAAGCACTCACCGGCCGTTTCAACCGTGCGCGCCACCAGGGCCTGCATGCCGTAGAAGTCGGTCAGCTCGTCAGCGTCCGCTTCGTCAACCCAGTCGTCCCACAACTGCTGTTGGAGTTTGCGCAGCTCCGCGTCATCCGTGGTCGGCCTGGGCGTGATACCGGTGCCGATCAGGTTGCTGACGCGCTTGTCGATGACATTGAAAGCGTACGGGTCATTGCGCACCGCCGCCCGTGAACGCGCCCGCAGGTTACGCAGGGCCGGGGTGTTGATGCTGTTGATGCCGTTGTCGGTGGCTTCCCAACTGACCGAGCGTCGGCCCTCACCCGCGCCTTCGTAACTGGCCTTGATGTTCGACGGCAGCAAGAATCCATTACGGGTCAGCGTCGGATAGTGTCGTGCCATTAGAGTCCTTTGCCTCCATGCATGAGCCGAACCACGCGAGAGCGGGGCCCGGCGGCGTTGGTCAGCGACGTACGGATCTCGTCGCGGGCCTTGAGCAGTTCGTCGATGGAACGGTATTCCACCGTGCGGTCGCTGTAGCGCACGGTCTTTTCACCGCGTGCGATGGCGCGCTCGATGGCTTCGAGGTGCTTCGGAGTAAACGACATATCAGCGTCTCTTCAGGTAACCGCTGGTGGAGCTGCGGCGTTGTGGGGGTGCAGCGGGTCGCGGTTGGGCGACCGGGGCAACAGGTTGCGGCGCCTGATGCGGCGTCGCGGGAACCTGCTCGACAACCGTCACACGTTCAGCTGCAATCACTTTTTCATCGAACAGACCGGCCTGAGCCAGCGAATTGCGCACCCGTTCCCAGTCGTGTTCCTGGTACCGATTGATGCCGAGGTAATGCGCCATTGCCAGGCAGTACACCATCAGGTCGAGCGCTTCGTTACGCTCGGCTTTGCCCTTGATCCACTCGATACGCTTGTGGCCCCGCACGTACTTGGCGACCTTGCGCTCGGCCACACACTGGGCGAAGAACTCGTCCGGTAGGTCGTTGGCAAAGTGCAGTGCGCCCGGGCCGGACTCGAATTGGTAGCGGTTGTAGATCCAGTCCTTTGCAGTGTCGGTACCGACAAACCACAGCTCGGCGCCGCCGCGTTCGGTCTGGCCCTTCCAGGTCACATCCACCATGGACGGCCGCTGAGCGATCACCGGCTTACCGGGCTTGCTCGCGCCCTTGATGGCGAAGATGTTGCGCCAGCGTCGTACGCGGCAGAACTGGTAGACCTCGTCGGTGTGGTGACCACCCGAGTCGACGGCAACCGCAAGAATGCCCAGGCCGACACCGCACGGATGCCGGTACCGCTCTTTCAGCAGTTCATCCAGCACCGCCCAGGTGCGTTCGTCCGAAGGGTCACCCGCGATCACACGGTGGTCGATGACCCAGCGCTCCATGCCGACGCCCCAGCCCATTGCCATGAACTCCAGGCGGTCGGCCTGCACATCGACAGCACCGGTGATCATCATCACGGCGGCGGGTATCGCACCAAGGGAGAACCCCTCCCGCCGTGCGCGCTCGATCAGCACCGATGCCTTGGTCTGCTCTTGTGCGCTGTCCCAAACCTTCGCTAGACGAGTGTTGTAGAACACCTGCATAGGTTCCAGGTCGCCCTTTGCCTGAGCTTTTTTGGCCTTTTCGAACTGCCTGGCGAGTGTGCGCCAGTCCATCCAACCAGGAGGGGAATACAGCGCATTCAGATGAAAGCCGACCGTCTCGCCATCGCCTTGTGCCTGAGAACGCCACTCACCCTGGGCCAACATTTGACCCTTGAAGTGTTCTTCAATCAGCACGTCACAGTCCATCCCGGACGCTGCGCACTTGTAATGCACCACACTAAAATCTGCAGAATAGAGAAGGTTTTCCCATTCAAGTACTTGCATGTGACCGCAGTATGGGCATGGAACGTAGTAATACCGCTGGTCGCTGGACTCGAACAGGTCGTTGATACGCGAAGCGCCCTTGATTGTCGGCGAACTGGAGAAATAGAACTTGGCGTTGCGGCCGAACGTGCTGCCCCGCGTTTCTGCCAACTCGATAGGATCGCCCTCTTCGCCTACGTCAACTTCCCACCGGTCGATCTCATCGCCATAGATATAACGCGCCGACAGCTCTGAAAGGTTGGCTGCAGATCCCGCAGTGGTTACATAAAGTGAGCCGCCCTCGAACTCCTTGGTGTCCATGGTATTGCGTGCATCTCGCGACCTGGTGGAAGCGACACGCTTACGCAACACAGGTGTGGCTTTGATGGTTTTGTTGATTCTGGAGGACACCCGTTTTGCCAGGCCCAGACTAGGCAACAGCGCGAGGATATTCGACGGAGCCATATGAATCAGGCCTCCGATCCAATTCAGGCCAATCTGCGTTTTCATCAGTTGCGATGCGACCATAGTGATCACACGCTTGCAGGGATGCGCCGGCGAAAGGCACCGCATGGGTTCACGAGCGTAGGGTGTCCGTGAGGTGCGATACTGGCCTGGCTCAGCAGCCCCGGTATCACGCGGGATCCGCATATACTCATCAGCCCACTGATCAATCCAGACATCCGGATCAGGTTTTAGCCCACGGAAATATGCTTCACGGTAAACCTCTTCACCATCAGGCATTTGCGTATGCATGGGCTTAACTCGTGTTCAGTGCATGTTCAAGGTCGGATGAAGACATACGTTCAGCGTCCTCTAAAGAGCGGCGGATCGCCGCCGTTAAGTGCCTCTCGATTTGCCATGGATCAGTCATCGCTGCCAGCTCAGGCGCGAGCTGTGGAGACATTCCTAGGAGCTGATCCCGCAAAAGACGTCCGGCGTTGTAAGCACCGGTTTCAACAGCTTCGCGCTCGACCAGAGAACCCTGCTGTTTGTGAAAGTTGGCTTGCTCCTGCAGTGCCAGGTAATGCTCACGCAGCGCACGAGACTTTTGAAAGTCTGCCGCCTGCCCAACTTGCGGCACCGCAGGTTCTTCGGCGGCGTTTTGAGCCTCCCTTTGAAGGCGAAGCCGGTTATGGCGGTCCGCGACAGCGGCTTTACTCGGATCAGCAGAGTCAGCGAGCAAAGCCTCGGTGGCTTCTAGGTCGACTTTGCCGTCGTGAGTCAGCACCAGCCGATCCTGATTAGCCAATTTAGAAACATACGATTTGGCCCAACCACGTCGCGCCGCAAACTCCGTTTTGCTGATTATGGTCATGATGGAATGTCCTGTTCACCCAATGAATCCGGGGTAGTTCACCTGTTCACCTCAGTTCACTAAGCTGGTGAACTGTTCGCTAACGCTTTCCCGCGGGTTTCATGCCCCGTGTCCCTCGAATGCCGCCAGGGTCCCCGAGGACTTTTCGGCGCACCATTTTGAAGCGTGCCGCTACAGACCACGTATTTCGTGGCCTCCAGGGCATCATGCCTGACCGCTGCCCGACGGCGGCACATCGCACACGCCCAACCGCTTAGCGGCCCAGCGCTCATACAGCCCGATGGCGACGTCGGCGCCGGCCATCGCGGTGAGGCACCCGATGCTGCCTGCCGCCAGGACCGACATGCCCGAAGCGTGCAGCAACATCATGGTGGAAAGCCCGCAGACCACGCAGGCCCCGGATCGAAGGAGCAAGCGGCGAATCAAGGACCAGCCGCTTACCCCCGCTTTGTCGGCTCGCCATGCCTCGCCGGATATGCCGCCGACCAGGGAAAGTACGATCACCATCCAGATCGGCATATCAATAAGCGCTTGCTGCTCGTTCGTCATCGCCCTACCCCATAAACGCAAAAACCCGGCGCAATGGCCGGGTTCAGTGTGGTGGTGTGTCCCGCTGCTTGCGGTCGCACCTATCGAAGATGGGTACTTTTTACAGGTGGATTTTACTGGCAGCAAGCGGGTTTTAATGCCATAGCGCAATACGGGTGCAATACAGGTAGGACGCGGGTGTAAAGCAGGTACAACGCACTCAATCGGTTATCGCTTCAGGTGCCCTGTCTTACCTGTCCCACTATTCTGAATCGAAGTAAGACAGCTACAGGTCCCTGAATTCAGGGCCCTGCCCTACTGTCCTACCTTTTTTACTTTTCTCTTGTGTATAGAGAGAAAGCTAAAAGCACGCTTGCGCGCCATGGGCGCGACTACGTCCCCGCTATGCTCATGTGTGCGTGAGGCGGGTGAAGGTTGGACAGTAGGACAGCCCAGTAACGGCGCGGCCTGCACCTGTCCAACTGCACTAAATGCGAGTCGGACAAGGTGGGGTAGTAGGACAGTGGCACGAGGAGTGACGCAAAGGGTCATGCAGCTTTTCCCATCAGCATCCCCTGGATGAACACATGCGCGTCATGCAACCGCATGTAATAGGTCCTCGAACTGCAGGCACAGTGCAACAGCTTCTGCGAGAGAAAGCTTTCGTGGTTGCAGTATTGCTCCCACACTACCAGGGCAAGACGAGGCGGCAGGTGTTTCCTGACGATCAGCTCTATGTCGGCCGACTCATCCAGCAACACCCGACTACCACGTGTGCCGCGTATCAACTCACCTTTGCACTCCATCAACATGGCGATCATGTTGCCGCCACTCGGTCCGCCAGCACCGTCTGGCACAGGCGAATGCAGATCCTGCGCCCACAGTTTGAGCATCGCATCGATTCGCTTAATCAAAGCAAGGCTCCTCGATCACCGCCTGCTGCAACGCAGACACACGCCCCCAACCCGCAGGCTTTTCATAAGCCCACGGCCGCACACCGCTTTTTGGCAGAGCAGGCATACGCCGCTTACGCCAGCCCAGCCGGTGCATGATCGCCCCGACCCGCATCTGCTCGGGCTTGCCCCAATGTCCGAAGTCCAGCTTCAGCGCCTGGGTCAGGATCTCGTTGCCGGTGGCGGTTTCGCCGATCTGCGACTCTTCCATCCAAGCCAGGATCGGCCCTTCCCATTCATCCACCACAAAGCGCTCGTCTTGAGCCTCGGCGAACATCTTGGATTCGTCCTTATTCACCCACCAGATATCGCCCGCTTCAAAGCAGAACAGCGCCTCGGCCCACAGCTGATCGCGGATCTCGCGCAGTTGCTCCAGATCGACCTTGTTGCAAAACACCGGCCAGTAACGGCGGTTGCCCGTGGCGTCCTTGAGGTACTCCTCTTGGTTAGTGGTGCCCACGAAAACACACTGGCGTGGCACGTCATTCGTTCTGCGGCCGTAGCTCTCTCGGTAGGTGTCGGTGGAGGCAGAGAAGAACTGTTTGGCCTTGGTGCTTTCCGCCTTGTTGAAGCTGTCCAGTTCACCCAGTTCGACAATCCACTTGCCGCGAATCGCCTGGAAGCTGTCCTTGTCGCCGAGGGCAAAGGGTGTGTCCATGAACCACTCGCCACCGAGCACTCCCATGGCCGTAGACTTACCGGCACCCTGCCCGCCTTCGAGGATCATCACCGAGTCTGCCTTGCAGCCTGGGCGCATCACACGGGCGACCGCCGAGATGAGCCAGCGCTTACCGACCTTGGCCGAGTACTCGCTGGCCTGGACGCCCAGCACGTCGGTCAACCAGGTTTCAACGCGTGGCACGCGATCCCATTCCAACCTCTCCAGGTACTCACGCACCGGGTGGAAGGCGTGGTCGTGGGCAACCACACTGACCGCCTCGATCACATGGGACGCTTTGACCCGCAGGTTGTATTGCTGCGCGAGCCACTTCATCACTCGCATGTCGTCAATGTCGGCCCAGTCGCCAGCACCGCCGCCGAAAGGTGCAGACCGCAGCTTGACGATCTTGGAGCTGAATACGCTGTAGCCGATGACACCGGCCCAGCGTTCGTCATTGCCCAGGATCAGCTCGACGTTTTGCATGTGCGCGATCAGGGAGCCATTTTCGGTGCGAGCCAGTTGGTCCTTCCAGCCTCCAGCTGCAGGAGGCTTGACCACCGCGAGCACCTGGCGGCGCACGGTCTCCAACCCCTCGGCGACGTGAAGGTCGTTGAAGTCGGTCCACTTAATCTCGCGGTCACCGGAGAAAACCGGCGCAACCACCTGACCACCCACGACCAGCGCGGCGTTGCTGGCTTTCTCTTCGCCAGGATTCCAAGGGTCACCGTTGGGGCGCTTGGTTTTCCAGTCGTCATCGCGACAGATGATCAGCGGGCAGCCGGGGAAGCGCTCGCGCATGGCCTTCGAGACCGGCAGTAAGTTGCCCGCGTCGAAGGCGATAGCAACAGTGAGCGAAGTCGCCATGTGCAGACTTGCGCCTGTAGCGTAGCCCTCACACACCAGCACCGGTTCGCCGGGCTCTGGATGGGGGCCGATCAGGTGGAAAGCGCCCTCTTTTGACATACCGGGCGGCCAGTACTGCTTATCCCGACCAGTGTCTTCTTGCTTGGTCGGGAAGATCACCTGCAAGCCGACGATCTGATCGCGCACGTTGCACATGGGCACCAAAAAAGCGCCAGTACGTGGCGCATAGCGAACCTTAAAGCCAACGATCTGCTTTCGATCCAGATAGGCGCTTTTGCCCTTTTCGGGCATTCGCTTAAACAGGCCGGCAGCACGATTAGCCGCTCGGCGTGATGCGTTGGCCGCGATCTCGGCGGCCTTACGCTTGGCATCTTCCTGGCGAGCGCGCATGACTTCGCGCTCCTCGGGGCTCATGCGTCCGGGCTTGACCTTGATCTTTTGGGTATCGCCAGAACGCCAGTCACCGAAGCTGCCGAAGATCAGCGTCTCGTTTTTTTCGGTGCGGTGTTCGTGGATGACGTACCAGCCGTTTTTTTCTTTGCCTTTATCCTGGGTGGTTTTGCAGCGGGTAAGCTTGCCAAATACCAAGGGTTGAGCGGGCTCAAGACCATAGTCCGCGAACTGATTGATCACATCATCGAGCATAACGGGCAGCCCTCTGATCATCGACAGTCTTGCACTCAATACAGAGCGTGCAACCGGGCTGTGCCAAACGACGAGCTTCGGGGATGGGGCTATCGCATTCGTCACAGAACATCAGCGAATGCTGAGCCGTGTTGGACATCAGCGCCAGGCGTGCAGCGACGGCCTGATCGATCCGCTCTTGCACCAGGTCATTTGCGAAATCAGCGATATCAGCCACGTTCCACCCCACAAGTCGTCTGGTTGACGTAGCGGGCGCGGTTGTACATGCCCAACAACCCCTGAATGCCACGAAACACCAACTGACGTATCTCGGCCAACTCGTGGTCATCGACCTTGCCGTCGCCAATGTGCTTGGCCCAGGTTTCGGACAAATCGGCAACCTGCCGGAAAAACATGGCGATACCCGTAGTCAGGGTCTCTGGCATGTCGTTGGTGTACGCCTCAGCCAGCTCCTGCCAGATCGTGTCGCCGACAAGGGCGTGCACCGCATCGAGAATGCGACGGTCCTTGGTCAGTTCTAGGATCTCGCCGAACTCCTGGATGTTGACGGTGTGCGAGGGATGGGTGGGAGATAACTTGTGCTGCAGCGTGGTGGCATTTCGACCGGTGGTGGCGGCGATTGCAGCGGCACCACCGGGATAGTCCCGTGCGGCGTGGTACAGGGATAATTCGAGCGTCAGTACTTCTCTTTGCGCTCGATCAACACAGCTTAAAGCTACTCGGCTCATGGCATTAATCCTACTAAGTTGCCAGTGCCCCGCGACATGTAGTGGTGTTACATTTGCCGCGTGGCTTGAAAGGGCCCAAACGCCGGCCAGATCTTAGGGATCGACACCGGCACCGTGCCGAGGCGAACAATCCGTTGCTCACCTCTGGCGCAACAGCTGCCTAATCTGTGGTGGAAAAGGCAGCAACCCAAGACATCCGTGTCTTGGCAGCGCGATAAAGGGAGGTGGTTTGCATGTGGTGTGCCCTCCTACCTTCGTCACGACCCGACAGCACTGTGGTGGTGTGTGCCGGGAGGAACTGGGCGGCCCTTGGGTCGCCTTTTTTCTATCTATGCTGCAGCTTTCTGCGGGGCCGACGCGGTGAGCAACCAAGCAGCATCAAACGCGTTGCCCTTCTGCTTTGCAGCGGTCGCCAAAAGCGCGGCGTATTGGGTTTCACCGGTGTAATCGGTACGGGGAAGACTGGCAGCCAAGCGCCATTTATTGAGCGCCTGATAGCTCCTTTCACACACCTTGGCGGCGGCACCAATGCCGCCTACTGCTTCAAATGCAAACGCGATGGCGTTCGGAAAATCTGCGGGGTCCAACATGGCAGCCTCCATTTATCAACTCGCGGTTGATATTAACATCAACTGACTATTGCGCAAGCCCTGTGAGAGTATCAACTCATGGTTGATAAGAACGAGTTACGGGCAGCTTTTTCGGCGCGCCTTCACGAAGCACTCGACGATGCCGGTGTACGCACCCGGGGCCGTGGTGTGGATATTCATAATCATCTGAAAGCCGCCGGCGTGACCAAAAGCACTCAGGCGGTCAGCAAGTGGCTAAATGGCGATGCCATAGCTGAGGCTGACAGCATGGTTGTACTGTGTTCGTGGCTAAAGGTGCGGAGGGAGTGGCTCGAATATGGCGTACTGCCCAAAGAGCAAACGGGAGACAGTAACGTCCACCAGTTTGGCATGAGGAACGAGGGTAACGTCAGCGAGGTGACGCGGCGCTTTGGAAAAGTGCCGTTGATCTCATGGGTTCAAGCAGGGGCATGGTGTGAAGCAAATTTTGATCAGCACGACGGTGAGTCATGGCTATCCTGTCCTGTGCCTATCAGTCGAAGCGGCTATGCACTGAAAGTATTAGGGGATTCAATGACAAATCCTGGACCAGGCCGCAGCTACCCTACCGGATGCATAATATTTGTAGACCCCGAAGCAGAAGCCAAGACAGGTGACCGCGTTATTGCGAGGGTTCCACGCACCAACGAAGCCACATTCAAAATACTCGTTGAGGATGCTGGGCGCCAATATTTAAGGCCTATAAATCCGCAATATCCAGTCATTGATATTACGGAGGAAACGCACATCTGTGGAAAGGTTGTAGGTTCATTCATCCCTGAATGATCAAGTAGGCAAGCTATCCCGCAAAATTGATCAGTCAAATACAAAGTTAGAGAGCATGTCTATACGATTCAAAATATTCTCCAGTGAAACACTATTACCATACCTACCATGATGCTGAACCAACTCTAAGACTCTAGTGGCGTGCCTCACCTTTATATCTGGAACTTCCATATGACCTGCTACCTCTTTGAGGTTAGCAATTTTACTATCAGCCCAAGCCTTAGCAGAACGCGATTTTCCTGAAATAATCAGCGCCTCTACGTATTGCCTCGTCCAAATAGCTTGATCGTCCTCGCCAGAAAGCACAACCTCTAAGACGGCTAAAATCTCATCACCACCAACTCCCAACTTAGAGAAGTTAGCGTAAACAGTCGAGTAATTATCTTTAACATATAGCAAGAAAACCACAAACTCAGGATAAAAATATTGATTACTTGGCACAGTCAACGAAATCAATTTAATCTTGGAAAGCAACTGTTCAACACCCCTGAGCGACATCTGCCGCCCCACCATATTCAAAGTATTCAGCAAATGCTCTTTATCGTAGACAGTATCACCAGTATTTCTCGTTGCAAAATAATTATCCAGTTCAAGATGAGCGAATAAATGCTTAATGAAAAAATTCACACCTACAGAAGGTAAAGTAAACTCAACATCAATAAAGCGTTTTAGATACCCCAAAGCATCAAATTCAGCGCCGTAAACAGCTCTGACACTATGGGCTAGCTGGACTTTATCGAGCGCCAAAACAAACACCAACCCCTCAATATCCAATAAATGCTTAATTCGCTCTAACAACTCGATTGCATAAGTTGGCCTACACCGATCAAGCTCATCTACAAACACATAAAGTTTCTCTGCTTCCCCATCACCACCTTTTAAAACCTCAGCAACATTCTTTTTGAATTCGGCAATAGCCTTCTTGTTATTTGAGTAAGCCCCTATAACATCTTTTGAAAGAGCCTCCGTAAACTTTGCGGCCTCATCCTCTAGAAGCTTATCGGCATCTAACAACCCAGCAGTCGCGATTTTTACCCCAACAGGGATTCCTCTTCTCAGAATATGAGCACCCGCCTCCTTTGCCTTGGCCCAGGCTTTACTCTTTTTAGAATCACCCTTTAAAAAACCTGACAGCCCCGAGTTCATCTCACCAAGAAATGCCAACAAAGGATCCACAGCAAAGTCAGTTTCCCATGCGCTAAAGTAAACTGACTTGCAGCTTGAAGCATTTAAATTTGCATGAAGCATTTTTAGATAAGTTGTTTTACCTGCCCCCCATGGGGCATTCACAGAGAGCACAATAGGCGATGAAACATTTTCCAGTAGCCGAGTGAGATTTACAACACTATCACGTCGATTCAACTTGTCATTCTGGAAGATATTATCTTGCGGAATGTCCAAAATAGCATTTTTAAGTTTCAATTATTAAATCCCTCTAATATCTCGATTTTACAGTCGGCTAGAATTAATCCGGCAAATGAGCAATCAATTTTCGACCATATCACTCAGTAGCAGAAAGGGCTATACAAGGATAGCCAAACGCCACACATCAACCAATGGTTGACATATCGCAACCAATAGTTGATATTCGCTTCACTCTTCCACCACAGAGCGAGGCAACACCATGCACACCACAGCCACTTTGCACGTCCACCCGGCCGCTGCTAATCCCCTCCGCATCTTCGAAATTCGCCGCCTGGCGCAAGATTGCGGCTGCACCTTCATCGTGTCCAAACCCAAGGCGAAACAGCGCACCGCGCCCTCACCCTTCGATCCTAATGGCGGAGGGCACGCAGCATGAGCAAGTTCAAACTCGACAACCGTACCCTTGCCCTGCTCCACGCCCAGGTAAATCTCAGCGAGACTTTCAACCACACGTTGCGCACCACACCATGTCGCGATGTGCTGGCATTCCGCTTGAAAGTCGAACGCAGCAAAACAGACACGCACTTCACCGTTGAGCTGGGCACCGAACGCCACACGCTGACCCTGACCAACAGCAAAAAAATGCACCTCAAACTGGCCGACTTCATTGAAGAAATTGCCAACGGCCCGGTCGACCCCAGCACAGCGCCCGAATCACTACCAGCTCTCCACGCAAACCGTCGCTACGGCACGTTTGATGTTGAACACAAGCAACAAGTGTTCGAGCTGGTACGCACCGGCGGCGCGATCAGTCTCGACCTGGGCTTCGAGCAGCCCATTTACCTAGCTGTTCACCGCAACAAAACCCGCTCCGGCATTACCACCATCATGGGCATCGGTGTGAAGTCGCCGCGCACCAAGTGCTTCACGATATATGGGACAGACGTCGAGCTGTACGGCATGGTCGTCGAATCCATCAACCACTTGGCCGCCGCAGCTACACCTGCCGCGCATGCAGCCTAGGGGGCCGTGATGGAACGTAGCCTAGAAAAAGCCGCCAGGTACTTCGGCCTCACCCGCCCAAAGCTGATCGCACTCATGTGTGAAAAGGGCTTGCTCAACGACCGCAACTTGCCGGCCTTCCCCGTCCGTGACCGTGAGTACCTGCGGATCAAGAACGGCAACTGGTACCACGAGACCGCCGGCATGCAGTACAGCCAATCGACCAAGGTTCGACAAGCCGGTATGCCCTGGCTGGCCGAGCAATTGGGTCTCGAACTGCAAGCCATCCCGGCAGACACCCGTGACGCGGCCTAGGGAGTACGCCCGTCAAATCGTCGCCATGCGCACACGCGAGGAGCGCAACTCCGCGCTCCTCGAAGTGCCGGAGCATCTGCGGGAGCTGACTAAGCGCCATTGCATGAATGCCTGGAGCCATCCATCACGACTCAACCGTAAGGAGGCCGCGCCCCATGAGCAATACCAGTCAAACACCACTGCGGCTGCAACCCGCACCGGATAGCGCGACCGTCGAGATGCTGCATCAACTCTTCGGCGACGTGCTTATCCCTCTGGAGAAGCTGCGCGTGCACTACTTCAAGAACCTCAATGAAAAGACATTCACAGAGGCGATCAACAGCGGCCGTATTCAGCTGCCGGTGACCACTCTGGACCACAGCGCCAAGGCATTGAGGTACGCCCACATCAAACACGTAGCCGCCCTAATCGACATCCGCGCTTACCGAGCAGATGAAGACATGCCGCGTCCAGAAACCGAATTGACCGAGCAAGGCCAGTAACCCCCAACGGCTGCCACCACCAGCCAACAACACCAGGAGCACACCACATGACTGCAATTCAAATATACGCACTGATCAGCATCGTTATCGCGCTTGGGATCCTCTACTGGGTCGGCTACAAGGGCGGTTTAACGGATGGTCGAGCTGAGGGCTATGAGGATGGCCACGCTCAGGGCTTTATGGAAGGGGTGGACCAAGGCGAGTCAGCAGGCGCTACCGAACTTGAGCAAGTCACCGAACGATGCCGGCGCCTGCAACTTATCTTGGATCTTCAACCACAAGATCGACTCACTCTGCTGGCTATCGCCGAAAAGCTCAAGCTTGCTGCAGACACTTTTCGAGCAGTGAGATCCGAGAGCCAGGCAACGCAAACACTTGCCTTACGTGACAAGGCACAGAGCATGGCTGCGCTTATGGACCGACTCGCTATTGAACGCCGGAGGAAAGCGGGATGAAGAACCACCAGGACAACATTAGAGCCCTACCCGCTTTGCTCCTCACTCCAGCGGCTGTCGGCAAACTAAAAGCAGCAGGCGATAGCACCTCTTTTAACGCAACTGCCGAGGCACTTATAGCCCACGAAAAACTGCGCGGGACAGCGCTCGCTGATGCAGCGCTAAACGCTCAGGAACGCCGGCTGGCGCAGCCTATATTGGAGTATGCGCAAGCTTTAACGATTGACATCTATCTCCATGAAGGCTTTCTCCAAACTAAGGATGTAAGGATGAAGTACTTCATGGATGGCTTCCAGCTGACATTCAAAATCAAAGCGAAGGTCCAAGCCACACATATCGCGCGGACTAATCATCCCCAAGAAATCGAGAGCTATAAGACGAACATCATAGGTGCTCTTCAACAAAACTTTATCAGAGCGTCCCATTTCCAAAGAACTGAGACGCTGAAGAATGTCCCTCACTCCGATCTCTACAAGAGGAGCTTTCGAGCCAAACACGTTCTCAGAGTCAACTCCTTTATTGAGCAAATGTTTCATTTCTTGAATGAGGCGTCTCAGTTGAAAGCAATCAGCAATTTGTTGCTGCAGCTGGTCCGCATCTTTGCGCTTAGCTTCAATTCGTCGCTGCCAAGCAGGGACAGCGCCAGCAGCCAAAATAGCACCTATAGACCCTATAGCTTGCACCCAGCCCGGAGCATCATCCTGGATGCCGAAATACTTCAACACCACGAACAAACTCCAACCCAAAACGCCCACAGTAAGAAAACCCCATGCCACCCAGACGCTGGCCAGCCCCATCTTCGCCGAAACAGTAAGCCTACTCATATTGCATGGCCTCCTGCCATCAAAAGAGATCGAGCATGCCTATTTCCACGCTTCTCGTCTACAAAGGAGGCCATGTGAATGAGCTGGCTCTTTTCGCAGGCGCTGGTGGCGGGATACTCGGCAGCCACCTGCTGGGATGGCGCACTATCTGCGCCGTTGAGCGTGATGCCTACGCTGCACAAGTTTTGGCGCAACGACAAAACGATGGAGCCCTCCCAGCTTTCCCGATTTGGTCTGACGTTTGCAGTTTTGACGGAAGACCGTGGAGAGGCCTTGTTGACGTGGTATCGGGAGGTTTCCCCTGTCAAGACATCTCCGTCGCAGGTAACGGCATCGGTATTTCGGGCCCCCGCTCCGCCCTCTGGTCACAAATGGCAAGAATTATCGGTGAGGTACGACCTGGGATCGTCGCGCTGGAGAACTCACCGATGCTTGTGGGACGAGGACTTGCACTGGTCGTCAGTGAGCTTACCGAAATGGGGTATGACACGCGCTGGTGTGTGTTGGGAGCAGCTGATCTCGGCGCCCCCCACCAACGATATAGAGTTTGGCTTGTCGCGTTCGACAAAAAAGAGCGAGCGAACGAGGAGGACGTGGCCGACGCCTGTCGCAAGTATGGCCAAAGGATCCTCGGTAAATGCACTCACTCGAAAGTCTGGAGCGAATCGGTCGAACGACCGACTGGATCATGCCGTCATGGCGCACGATGGTGGGCACCTGAACCCGGAATGGGTCGAGTGGCTGATGGGGTGGCCCATAGGATGGACAGACTTAAAGCCCTTGGAAACGGCCAAGTTCCGGCAGTGGCAGCAACTGCATTTTATGACCTTCTCAAGTGAGGCGGCAGCATGACAATCAACTCGAATAGCGCGATGTCACTCTCAAGCGAAACTCTTGCCGACGATGAGCTCGCGCAGATCACCGGTTATCAGATCCCGTCGAAGCAGATTCAGTGGCTGACTCAAAATCACTGGGAATTTGTACTAACTGGAGCCAGGCGCCCAATCGTCGGCCGCGTATATGCAAGGATGAAACTGGCTGGAGTAAAGCCGTCGCCCGCCAACGCGGTGGCTGAAATTTGGACACTAAATTTGGCCAGTGTGAGCTAACCGATGCGCCATAAAAATACAGAAAACCGGGACCTTCCCCCCCGGATGATCAGGCGCACTCGCAAACGAAAAAGCGGTAAAACTTGGCAGGCCTACTACTACAACGGCAGGGATGCCGACGGCAACCGAAAAGAAATACCGCTGGGCAGTGATCTGGACGCGGCGAAGGTCGAGTGGGCTAGGCTGGAACGCCGCGAACCACTAAAGCCCAATCATCTGCTGGGTGCGCTGTTCGACAAGTACGAGAAGAAGATCATCCCAACCAAATCAATTCGTACACAGTCGGATAACCGTAAGGAACTGAAACAGCTGCGGAAGGCATTTGAAGACGCGCCGCTCGACTCAATTACCCCCCAAGTGGTTGCTCAGTATCGAGATGCCAGAACCGCCAAGGTCAGGGCCAACCGAGAGATCGCACTGCTGTCACACATGTTCACTATCGCGCGCGAGTGGGGACTGACCAACAATGCCAACCCTTGCTTCGGCGTACGCCGAAACAAGGAAAAACCACGGGACTACTATGCCGGCGAAGTGGTTTGGAATGCGGTATATGGAGAGGCAGTGCAGGAACTAAAGGATGCCATGGACCTTGCCTACCTGACCGGCCAGCGCCCTGCCGATGTGCTGAAGGTGGCAACTACCGATCTGGCCAACGGCTTCGTAGGGGTACGCCAAGGCAAGGGCGGCAAGCTTCTGCGTATTCGCCTGGACGATGCTGGCGAACAATCAGCGCTTAGTCTATTCCTAGACAACCTGCTCGAACGCAGATCGTTAAACGGGATTAAGACCTCAACGCTTATCACGAACGCGTCCGGCCTTCGGATGAGCCAGCAGATGCTACGCAACCGCTGGGATGAAGCACGGGAGAAAGCGGCCATCAAGGCCGGTGCCGACGGCGATCTCGCCTTGGCTGTACTAATCCGTCAGTTCCAGTTCAAGGACATCCGCCCCAAAGCCGCCAGCGAGATAGACCTTGCGCATGCAAGTCGGCTGCTCGGCCACTCCACTGAGGAGATGACGAAGAAGGTCTATCGGCGCGTCGGTGAGATCGTTAACCCCACGAAGTAACAGGCCAATCACGCCCTCACCCGGCGCTGTTCCGCCCCCCTCATTGCGATCAAAAACGCGTAGGGTTGCGGAACACATCCCATAAGTTGCGGAACACCCCTCAAATCATAGGCAATAAAAAACCCCGTAGATCATTGATCTACGGGGCTTTAAGAGTGGAGGCCGAGGTCGGAATCGAACCGGCGTAGGCGGATTTGCAATCCGCTGCATAACCATTTTGCTACTCGGCCTCAAACAATCAATGCCCTAACTACTGACATTCATCGCATAAAAACTTGAGAGGGCTATAACAGCCTGCCTCTACTCTAACTCATTGAATACATTGAAGTTTTTAATACTTCGTTGCGTTCGATGGGCGCCATTATGTACTCATTTGCTTTTGCCTGCAACCCCTTGATTTCAAAAATATTTCGCATTGGCATCAAGGGGTTGCGGGTCTGGCTTACTCCTTGATGCGTTGCTCGCGGTACTGCGGGTCGGCCTTGATCTGGGCGTCGGTAAACGGCAGTGGGCGCAGTTTTTTATCGGAGAAGGCTTGGGTCTGGTCCTTGGCGTGTGGTGACGCAGGGTCGCTGGATTCGGAGAACGCCAGCAAGCCCAGGGCCTGGGGGCCTTTATCGTCGAAGGTGACGATTTGCAGGTAGCTGGTGCCGCTGATGACTTCGCGTTTGCCGTCGGCACGCGGCACGCTTTGCATGGCGTTGTAGATGCCCAGTTGTTGTGGGCCGCCGTGCATCGGGATCTGGCCGGACACCTGGATGTCGCTCCAGCGGCTTAACCCGAGTTTGCTCACGTCTTGTGTCGATGCAAGCATGGCTTCGCGCAACGCCTTGGCCACCGGCGCGCGGTCGATGGCCAGGCCGCGTGGCGTGGTCAGCGGCTGGGCCGGGTCGAAGGCGACGCGCCAGGCGTCCGGGATTTGCTGCACGTGCTCCACCAGGTTGATGAAGTGCACCAGGCCCAGGCCGCTGTCGAGATTGGCGCGCTGGTCCCAGCTTTGCAGGCTGGTGCACAGTGGCTGCAAGGCGGCAGCGTCGGCGCCGAGGTGCTTGGCACAGAATTCGAGCAGGTCGGGCATCACTTGGCTGGCGAGGTACACCTCGTTGTCCATGACCATGTTTTGCAGGTCGGTCACGCTGATCGGCTGTTTCTCCAGGGCCTGCAGGCGCTGCAAGGCGAAACGGGCACGTGGACCGAGGCCGATGTTGTCCTGGCTGATCACCGGCGAGAACCCCGTCAACGGCGCCTTGGGATTGACCAGCCACGCCGAATCGTTGGAATGCTGCACGTAGTCGCTACGTTGCAGTTGCGGCAGTTGCTCGGCCGGGAAGATGCCGGGCTGCGCCGCGCGCGGGTCGACGTCCCAGGCGCAGGCGCTGTGTGCGCCGTCGAGCATGATCATTTGCAGGCCGGCCCGCGGGTCGCTGCACTGTTTGAGTTTGGCGGCGCTGACGTTGGGCACCACCGACAGGTTCATATACAGGCTTTGGCCCTGGTCGTCGGCGGCCAGGGTGTTGACCCACGGAATACCTTGCAGGGTCTGCACGGAGGTCTGCAGTTCCTTGAGGCTGGCGGCACGGTTCATCGCGTACCACTGCTGCAACACACGCTCATTGCCCAGGTTGGCATCGCGCAGACTGAAGGCGTAGTGGTTGTCCCAGTCCAGCTTGCCGGGCCATTGCACCACGGGGCCGAACTGCGAGCTGTAGACCGTATGCGTCTGCGCCTTGAGGGTGCCGTCGGGCTGTTTGACCTGCACCGTCAGCGTCGTTTTATCCAAGGGGATGGATTTGCCGTCGAGCAGGTAGCGTGTGGAATCCTTCGGATCGAGCGTCAGGCGATACAGGGTGAAGTGCTTGGAGGTGTCGACCGTATGCGTCCAGGCCACGTGCTGGTTGAAGCCGATATTGATCACCGGCAAGCCTGGCAGTGCCACGCCCATCACGTCCAGCTGGCCTGGGATGGTCAGGTGCATCTCATAAAAGCGCATGCCGCCCACCCAAGGGAAATGAGGGTTGGCCAGCAGCATTCCACGGCCATTGAACGAACGGTCACGACCAACAGCCACCGCATTGCTGCCCCGCTCCAGGTTGAAGCGCTGCTGACGGGTAGCGGCCAGTTCAAAGGCGTTTGTGTCCGGTTGCACGCGAGCCGTGGCTTGAGGTGGCGCGGCGCCAACCAGCGCTTCGGCGAATTGGCCGACACCACCTTCCACCAGCAGCCGGCGTGTCAGCTTGACCAGGTCATCCACCACCAGCGGTCGAACCCAGGCGGCCTGACACTGGGCCGGTGCGCCCTGCTCTTTCAGGTAGCGGTTGTAGCCCGCCACATAACCTTGCATGCGTTGCTGCATTTGCGGGCTTTGTGCCTTCCAGAAAGCGCCAACCGCCTCAGGTGTGTTGAGCCAGGTAAAAAACATATCGCTGGCAAGGTTGTTGCGCTCTTCCAGCGTCGCCTGCTCCGGGCCGAAGAACCTGGCGCGCTCGCCGTTTACGGTGACCACTTCATTGGCCAATAAACACAGGTTGTCCTGGGCGTAGGCATACCCGATGCCATAGCCCAGGCCACGTTCGTCATTGGCGCGAATGTGCGGCACGCCGTATGTGGTACGGCGGATGTCCGCCGAGGCCTGCGCCACCGGCTCCCGCGCCGATGCGGCCAGACTCAACCCCAGCAATGCCCCTGCCAGGCACACCCTGGCCCACCCGTTGGAAATAATCACGCAAGCTCCACAGTCAAATTGAACAACTTCACACGCGGGCTCATTCACGACCGCAAGGCCGAAGGCCCCACCGTAAGACGCATACCACCGCGGACAATTTAGCCAGGGCGCGGGTTATCCGCGGCGCTTGACCTGTGACAAACGTGATACCGACAAATTTTCTACATCTGCCGCTTCATGATTTACCTCGCTCGTTCGTCTTATTGACTAAGAGCGCCATCATTTTTCCTGATCAGGCTCTGATAAGGAGTTTTTGCATGTACAACTCGCTACGGCCCACGGACGGACACTCAATGGCTGCCGACGCCAATTTCGGCGCAGGCACCCAAGCGCTTGGCAAATCACCCGAACAGCAAGGCAACCAGCGTATTCGCCATTTGCTCAAGTGCTTCGGCCTGCGCACCAGCCTGATCCGATTGAAAGTCATCGACGCCCTGCTCACGGCTGCAGACAACCAGCGCACCCTGGGGGTACGTGGCGTGCACAGCCATTTGCTCGAGCTGGGCATTCCGTTGTCGTTTCTCAGCGTGCGTGAGGTGCTCAAGCGCCTGTGCAGCGAGGGCGTGATCACCCTCAATGCCGATAAAAGCTACAGCCTCCATGAAGAGGCTGCCAAAGTGCTCGACGGCCGCACTTGAGTCGCGCGTCCCGGATCAGGCCAGATCAGAAATTAGGCTTGACCTTGCGGCGCATGATGCCGTTGATGATCACCACAATCACTGCCACGGCGATGGCGATGTACTGGAAGGTTTTCTCGCTGATAACCCCGGTGTTCTGCAGGTGAGACAAGCCAAACATCGTCGCCAGTACGATCAGGGAAATCAGAATGGAATATTTCAAACGTTGCTTCTGGGTCATGACGGGTTCCTGAACCTTGAGAATGTATCCACGTTGTACCGCCGAGCACGCCAGGCACACCCCGCTGACGGGAGTGAATGGGAAGGTCGGCGAGGCCCTATGTTACAGGCGATGTAAACGTTTGGCTCCCGTCAGCCCGGATTGAACCTGTAAGCCCTTGGATCGCGGTGGCACAGAGTCTGTGCATCGCTGACCCGCCGTGAGATCGGCTCTTACACTCTCACCCGCCGCAAGCTGGAACCCGCGCACCTGTTTTCAACACCTCAAAAGAGTGCCCGACCACAGGAACAGAGCTGTGCAAGGCGCATCTTTCCGGTACGAAAACAGGTGCTAACGCTGATGCTCACACGCCCTTCGTCGCTCTCCCCGCCGGCATTGCCGTCCATGCAATCCGTCACAGGCCAGACACCCCCTCCCCCTGCGCTGACGGTTATTTCCAGTCCAGAGCCACTTGAACGCCCAATGATCGATAGCCGCCTCACCTCCCTCGCGGGTCGGCGCGACATACAGCCACTGGGCAACCTCGGCGGCGCCCTGTCCTGGCCGGTTCCGCCGAGTATCGAACAGCAACGCGCCATTGAAACCCTGGTGGCCGACAACACCCACAACCTGCCTGGCTTCACGCGGCTGGGGCGTGCCGGGGCGCTGGATTACCTGATGAACGTACAGCCGTTATCCGCAGTCGAATCAGCCGATCCGGACAAGGCGTTGGAAACACTGCTCAAGGCACCCCAGGCAGAGGTATTAGGCACTGCCATACAGGCACGGGTTGAGGGCATTGCGACCGATACCAGTGTGGCCGACTACGTGTTGGCGGCCATCCATATTGGCCTTGATCCCGAATCGATCAGCGCGCCCCATCGAAACAAAGTGGCCAATTTCGACCTTGCGAGCGAGCGTCACTGGGGCAAATCCGCAGCGGAAGTGGTCGATCAACTGTCCATCTATCTGGAGCAGCAAGCCAGGACGGCAAAAGGCCGGGGCGCGTTGGCGGCCCGCGTGTTACTGGCAACCAAGGCGCCGCAGTTCCTGGTCAAGGACATCCCCCCTCAGGTGGTCTACGGCAGCCAGGCCTGGGCAAACTTTTGCATCAACGTGGCCACACAGGAAGCTCAAGCCCCCGGCACGGTCCGCAACAAAACCTACGCACAGGTCATGATTGACGCCGAATCGTCGGAGACTGCGCCCGACGAAGCGACGCTACTGACCGTGCTGATCGACTGGGCGGTGTGCAATGGTCACCTGCCAAAGCGAAACGACGACCGCTACGACAGCGAAGAAATAGCCCGTGCGCAAACGGCCTTCAACGATCAACAGCGTGCGCTGAGAACTGCCTCCAGCCGTCTGGGTGACGCACTGCCCAGCCGCAAGGCCATGGCCCTGGCCACGCTCAAGGCGCAATTTCCGCAGGTGGCGGACGACGTCTTTGAGAAACGGGTGCTGTCGATCAAGGACCGCGAGTTCAACCCAGGTGCACGTTCAATGCTCGACATCACCATGGAGGGCCACACACTGCCCCATGGCGAAGCCTGGCAAACCTTTGACAAAGACGTTCCACTCAAGCGCTTCAATACGTTCAGCCAGAGCGCAGACGTAAACACAGTGGATGACTTCAAATCAGCCCTGGACTCGCATAAGCAAATGCACCAGACGCTGGTCAGCTACCTGATCGCCAACCTGCCGCTGGAGGACCGGGAAAACCTTGAGCAGGGAGAGATCGAGTTTTACAAGGAAGGCACTTACAAAATCGGCCTGGGGCTTCTCGATGCGCCCGAACTGACGGCTCAAAAAAACCGCCTGCTGATAAAAGTCACGCGTAACAAACAAAACCATCTTTATGCGCTGGATCCGGAAAAGGGCTTGCTGTCAAAGCGGCCCAATCTCAAAGACCTCGACAGCACCAGAATCAGCAACACCCTCTATAAGACCGAACGGGTCCAGCCGCAGGACAAGCATACGATGGCGCTTCAGGAGGCACGGATAAGCGCCAATGTCCCCAAAAGCTTCGCAAGCGAACGCACCCGACACATCGCCAACGTCTACGTCGAAGCGCTCGGTCTTGAGCAGCAGGCCCGGGGCATCACCTCTTATGACAAAGAACGGGGGCAGCAAGCAGCGCTCACCGATTTTCTGCTTGACCTTATCCCGCTCAGGTCAGCCATCGTCAACTTCCGTGACGGCGACTACGGTGCAGGTGCCCTCGACCTCACGCTGGATATTTTTGCGCTCATCACGGCGGGGCTCGGGGCCGGCGCCAAAACGATCAAGGCGTTGAAGAATACCGGCGCGGCCGCCAACCAACTGCTCAAGGTCGGAAAAATCTTCGGCGCTGCGACCTTGGGTGAACTCAACCCGTTGAGCGGTACCGGCGACCTCTGGGTGGGTGCTGGAAAACTGCTCACCTGCGGGATGAGCAGCGCGGTGCAGGGCATTAAGAAACTGCGCGGCACTGCCATGCCGTTGGATTTGATGGAAGCCGGCGATTACTTTGATTCAGCGGCAAACGGCACGTTTAAAGCGGGCGGGCACACCGTCGAAGGCAGCGCCGTGTTGTTCAACGGTAAATGGTATGCCTTCGATGCACACAGGATGCAGCCCTACGGCTCTCCCCTCGAGGACTTCTCGGCCTTGCAGACGCTGGCGCCGAGCCCCAACACCCACACGCCAGGCACCCATCGGGTGCATCCCTACCATCAGAATGGTCTGCGCCCACGCCCAAGGATCACCCGCAAGGAGTTGCCCGAAGGCAGCTACCCGGAAGCCACGAAAGGAAAACTTGAGGCCGGGCATTTCATTCGCGGTGATGGAAAGGATGAAACCATTAAAAAATTCGTGGATGACATGTTCGAATTTTATGACGAGATAGCGCGTAATCCGGTACCACGCCCGACGATGCCGCCCCTCACGGGAGATGTCGAAATACCCGAGCTGATTTCCCGGTCTCTGCAAGCCGCAGATGGGATCGTGTTTGGAGAGAAGCACGATCAGATGGCCAGTTTCAGATTGCTCGCGCAGCAGGTTGATACGCTCGTCAGCCAAAACGTCAAAAAGGTGTATTTCGAAGGCCTGATCGATTTGCCGCCCTACGGCCTGGTGGACGACGGTATCGGGATGCTCGGGAAAAACCGGCCCCGCACAGGCCCGACATTCGAGGCGCTGAAAAAGCTGTTCGAAAGCAAAGGCATTGAGGTGCTGCCTCTCGACCACTATTACCTGACCCGACACAAGGACGTAAAGGCGTTGTATGGCCCGACGAAGGCGGGTTTTGGCTCGGTGCAACGCCTCCAGGAATTCAACTACCACGCCTCGGAGGTGATCCAGGCAAACTCGGGCACGGAAAAATGGATCGCGCTGGTGGGTGCCTCCCATATGAACACCGCCGAGGGCGTTCCGGGCCTGGCCGAGTTGACGGGCGCCATCGGCATCGGGGTGTTTGACAACCCGGGCGTCGCAAAATCCATCGGCCGCAAAGACACCCGGCAGTTGCCCGATCCCAAGAAGCCCTTGAAAGCCGGAGACATTCCAGGCGACTTCCAGATCTACATAAAACCCTAGTTCAACCCCAGGCCCAAGAGCCTCCCGGGCCTTCGGTTCCTACGGCATCAGCGCGCATGCACCCAGCGCTGATGCAGCCACCGTGCAAACGCATCCAGCGCAAAGCCCAATAGCCCGATCAGCACCACCATCGCCATCAACTCCGAATACGCCAGCCGATCGCGGGTGTCGAGGATGTAGTACCCCAACCCGGCACTGACCCCGAGCATTTCGCAGGGCACCAGCACGATCCACAAGATCCCGATGGCCAGGCGCACGCCAGTCAACACATGCCCCACCACCCCGGGGATGATCACCCGGCGCAACGTCTCCCAGCGCGTGGCGCTCAAACTCTTGCTCAACTGCAACCAGCGCGGGTCCAACTGCCGCACGCCGGCAGCGGTATTGAGCATGATCGGCCACACGGCGGCGAAGGCCAGCAAGAAGTAGATCGGCTGGTCCCCGACGCCCATCAGCATCACCACGATGGGCATCCAGGACAGCGGTGAGATCATCCGCAGAAACTGAAACGCCGGCGTCGTCGCGGCCTCCAGGTTACGCGAACTGCCCACCAGCAAGCCCAGCGGTACCCCCACCAACAACGCCAGGAACAAACCCACGAAGATACGCTTGAGGCTCACCGCAATGTGCAGGTACAAATCACCACGCCCCAGCAACTCCCACAGGCTGTTGAAGGTAGCCGCCAGGGAAAAGCGCGCCGACAACCCGTCGGCCTCGCCAAACACCTTGACGCCCAGCCACCACAGCACCAGCAAACCTGCCAAGCCACTCAACCCGAGCAACCAGCCCGGGATTCTGCGGTTGTTCAAACGCCGATCTCCTCGTGCCGTTCAAAACCATCCGGCAAACCGAACGTCTTCATGCCGCCGACAGCCTCGATGGCGTTGCGCACGAAGCGGTCGTCCACCAGGTCCTTGGCGACGAACGCCGGGTCGAGGTCGGCGAGGAATGTCTTGTCGCCTTCGATCAGGGTGTCCTTCAGGCGGCGCACCAGCTCCTCGGTGTAGCTGGGGAACGGGTAAGGCTGAAAGTCGATACGGTGCTCGTCCCAGTTGGCGTGCCGGATCGCACCGTCGGCCACGTAGGCGGCTCGGTCGGCGGCCTGCGGTGCCAGGACTTTGCTCAGGACCGGTTCGGCGTGGGGCGTGTAACGGTTCGGACCGTCCTTGGACAGCAACTTCACCGCCTCTTCACGATTGTCACGGGTCCACACCTGGGCCTTGACGATGGCGTTCACCACCTTCTGCGACCACTCCGGACGGTTGGCCAGATCATGCTCGTGCATGAACACCACGCAGCACGCGTGGTTACGCCACACATCCCCGGTAAAGCGCTGCACGCGGCCTACCTTGAGGGTTTCCGCCAGGGCATTGAACGGTTCGGCCACGATGTAACCATCGATACGCTTGCTGGCCAGGGCCGGAGGCATGTCGGAAGGCGGCAGGACGATCAGGTTGACCTCGTTGGCGGCGATTGCACTGCCCGCCGCGCGAGCCACGGGGGTCAGGCTGTTGTCGCGGAACAACTGTTGCACCACCACGTTATGGATCGAGTACCAGAATGGAATCGCGACCGACTTGCCGCCCAATTGCATCACGTCGGTAATACCGGGGGCCACGGTCAGCCCGGAGCCACCCACGTGGTTCCAGGCCACCACCTTGGCCGGCACTTTACTGCCGTAGCGCGCCCATACGGTCATCGGCGACAACAGGTGAATCACGTTGACCTGCCCGGAAATGAACGCCTCGATCACCTGCGCCCAACTGCGCAGCAGTACGGGGCGCTCGGCCTTGATGCCTTCGGCTTCGAACAGGCCATTGTTATGCGCGACCAACAGCGGCGTCGCGTCGGTGATCGGCAGGTAGCCGATGCGCACCGGTGCGTCCGGCTCGCTGGCGGCGCGGGCTTGCAGGCTGCTCAGCAGTGGCAAGGCGCCGGCGGCACTGAGCACCGCCGACAGTTTGAGAAAGTCACGGCGCGAGTGGGTCAGGTCATCCAGACACATGGTTCAGCTCCAGAGGTTCAAGGGGGTTGGGTTGAGGGCGGCTCGCCTGCCGTAGGGTTTTCAGAATGTCGATACGCAACGCACCGATGGCCTCCACCTGCTCTTCCCGAGGTTGCGGCAGGTCGATGTGCCATTCACCCAGCGTCCGCGCCGGGCGGTTACCCAGTAGCAGGATGCGGTCGGACAGCAGCAGCGCTTCGTCGATATCGTGAGTGATCAATACCGCCGCCGACCCTTGCTCGCGGTTGACCTTGAGCAACAGGTGCTGCATATCGGCGCGGGTCACTTCGTCCAGGGCACCGAACGGCTCATCCAGCAGCAAGACTTGCGGTTGGCGCGCCAGGCAGCGGGCCAGTGCCGTCCGCTGCGCCATGCCGCCGGACAGCTGTGCCGGAAACTGCTGGCGCGCGTGCTGCAGGCCGACGGCGGCAACGGCATGGTCCACCCGCTGGCGGCGCTGTTCCTGGCTCAACCGTGGCTGACGGTCAAAATCCAGACCAAAGGCGACGTTCTTCTCCAGGTTCAGCCATGGCAACAAGCTGGGGTCTTGAAAGGCCACCGCCACCCGCGGGTGCGGACCGTTCAACGGCTCGCCCAGCACGTTGACACTGCCGCCCTGGGGCGTCTGCAAACCGGCGAGTACCCGCAGCAGGCTGGACTTGCCGACACCGCTGGGGCCAAGGATCGAGACCACTTCGCCGGGTTGCAATTGCAGGTCAAAACCTTGCAGCACCGGGCCACCGGCGTACCCCAGGCAAATGCCCCGGGCGCTGAGTACCGCCTGGCTCACAGGTTGGCCTGACGGTGCAGCTCGGTGCGCAGTTGCACCAGGCTTGGGGTCACGATCGGCACAAAGGCCGACTCTCGCCAGCGCCGGGCGAACCCACTGCCGTGAGCGGTGAGGTAAGCCTTGCCGCCGCTTGCCTGTAACTCAAGCTGCACGGCACTGGCGGCGGTTTCGGCGAGGGCGATGCGCAGCTTGAACAGCGGCACCGGCTCTGCGGCAAAACGCCCGGCGAGCAAGCCATTCTTGAGTTCGGTGACCAGATGATCCAGGGTCACCCGCAGTGCTTCCAACTCGTCGCGCAATACGGTGCGGCTGGCGCCCAAGTGGTGGGCTACCTCTGCCAGCGAGCGACGGGCCAGGCCGATGGACATGCCGCATTGCAGCCCCAGGAACGCCGGGCGTACCGCCGGCAGGAACTTGCGCGCGTCCTCATGCAGCAACCAATCACGACTCAGCACTACGCCTTCCAGGCCCAGGGCAGCCGTGTTGCTCGATTGCAGGCCCAGCAGATCCAGGTCCCGGGACCGCTGCAAACCGTGCACGGAATCAGGGATCGCCAGGATAAACGGCGTACCACCCTGGGCGTGCTCGATGGCCGCCGCTGCGACAAAGCCGTTCTTGCGCAGGTTGGTCACCCAATGCAGGCGGCCGTTGAGGGTCCAGCCGTCATCGGTCGGTTCGGCGCTGATCTGCAGCGCCTCGATGCCCGACAGAAACTTCATCGCATTCGACAACCCGGTGGCCCCGGCCAGCTTGCCGCTGAGCAGGTCCGGCATCAGTTGCTCACGCAGCCGTTCATTCGGGCTCTGCAGCAAGTATTCGATAAAGGAACGCTGGCCCCAGCAGACAAACGCCGCCGCCAGGGAATGGCTGGCGATATTGGCGATCATTTCCACCGCGCCGGCCACATCGCCGCCCAGGCCGCCGAGGTGCTTCGGCACACCGATACGTAACACATCGGCCTGTGCCAGCCGCGGCAGCACTTCCTGTGGATCGCAACTGCCCACATCCAGGGCCTGCGCTTGAACATCGAGCCAACGGCTCAAGATTGGGTCAAGCATGTATGTCTCTCCTTTTACAGCAGGTGGGCCATCGCCAAATTCAGCTTGCCGGTTGTTCCCAGCGGTACTGCGCCAGCTCGGGGTTCAGCGGAGTCCGGGCAAACACGTTGGCGAAATTGCACAGGGTGGCCAGGCTGACCCCCAAAATAACCTCCAGCGCCTGGCCTTGCGTATAACCCGCAGCGAGGAACGCCTCAAAACCGGCATCGCTGACATCCCCACGGCGGTCGATCACTTCGCGGGTAAACGCGGCGAGTGTCTCATAGCGAGCGTTGGGCAGCTCACCGCGCCGGCGCAATGCGTCGATCACCTCTTCAGGTAGCTTGGCCTTGTTGCGCGCCACGGCGGTATGGCCTGCGACGCAAAAATCGCACCCGTGGGTGGTGGCCGCAATCAGTTGCACCACTTCCCGGTCGGCCAGGCTCAGTTCAGCCTTGGCGTTGAGGCCGGACACCGTGATGTAGGTTTCCAGAGCAGCGGGCGCATTGGCCAATACCGCGAGCAGATTAGGGATGAAACCCGAGGCTTTCTGTGCGTTTTCGAGGAAAGGCCTGGCGGCTTCCGGCGCGGTGTCGGGGGTCAACAAGGGTACACGGGACATGGAGTGGTCTCCTGATGGGTTCATGTGACCAGTCTGTTGGTTATAAAAAATCGGCTCAATAGGCTAAAGTAGCGATTACTTGCTCTAGAGTCTTTACCTTAGATGAATTCGTCCAGTGCACTTGTCGATTGGTTATTAGACAGCCTCGAACTCGATACCAGCCTGTTCCATGTCGGTCGCTATTGCGGTGACTGGCATGCGAGTACACACGGGCTGGCCAGCGCAAGTTTCCATTTGATTGTGCAGGGTGAGTGCTGGCTGCACATCGAAGACGACCCCACGCCCCAACACCTGAATAATGGCGACGCGGTGTTTCTCTTGCGTGACCTGGCCTATCGGCTCTCGGGTGAAGCCACGGCCGCCGGCGCGCGGGACTGCCCACGTCGGCCGATGCTGCCGCTGGACAGCACGGCCAACGACGGTGTGGGGCTGGTGTGCGGTTTCTTCCATTTCCAATCCGGCTTGTCGGCCATGATTGTCGACTCCCTGCCCGCCTGGATCATCCTGCGCGCCGGTGACCCGTCGCTGACTGCCGCGCGCAATCTGTTCGAGCTGATCCTGCAAGAATGCCAGCGCACCCCGGCCCCCTCTGGCGCCTTGCTCGAACGTCTGTGCCACCTGTTGTTCCTGTACGTGCTGCGTCAGCAAGTCATCGACAATACCGGTCTCGGCGGCCTGGCTGCGCTGGGGCGGCAGCCGGCGTTTGCCGAGTTGCTGGAACAGTTGATCGCCCGACCGGCAGATCCCTGGACCCTGGAAAGCATGGCCGCCTGCACCGGGCTGTCGCGCTCGGCGTTCTTCAAGCGTTTCAACGAGTTGTGCGGGCAATCGCCGGGGCACGTGCTGCTGATGATGCGCATGCGCCATGCCTGCCAGTTGTTCAAGCAGGACCAGACGGTGGCCGACGTGTCGCTCGCGGTGGGGTATCAGTCGGTCGCCGCGTTTACCCGGGCCTTCCATAAAGTCACCGGCCAGCAGCCAGGCGCCTATCGCCGGGCTCAAGCCTAGCGCCGCAACCCATTACCCGGGCGAGCGCACAGTTCAACCAGCCAGTCGACAAACACCCGCACCCGCAGCGACAACTGGCGGTGCGGCGGGTACAACGCCGTCAAGGCCATCGGCGGCACGGCCAACTGCGGCAGCACTTCTACCAGCGAGCCCTGCGCCAGTGAACGTATCGCATGATAATACGGCGCCTGGATCAGCCCGTAACCTGCCTCGCAGGCGGCGAAATAACCGTCGGCGCTGTTGACTGCAACGGTCTTGGCCAGGTTGATCGGGCGCAGTTCGTCGCCGATCTGGAATTCCAGGCCAAAGCGTTTACCGCTGCTGCTGGAGACGTACTCGACCATCTGATGATCGGCCAAGTCATCAATGCATTGCGGGACGCCCCTGCGTTCAAGGTAATCCGGGCTGGCCAAGGTCAACTGATCAAGCATCGCCAAAGGCCGCGCCACCAGCGACTCATCCAGGGCCGCGCCGCCGCGCAGCACGCAATCCACGCCCTCGCGGATCAGGTCCACCGGGCGGTCGTTGAGGCCGATCTCCAGTTCGATCTGCGGGTAACGTGAGGTAAAGCCCGGCAACGCAGGAATCACGATGCAACGCCCGATACCCGACGGCATATCGATGCTCAAGGTGCCGCGAGGGTTCTGGCGCCGGGTGGAAAACACCGCCTCGGTTTCTTCCAGGTCTGCCAGCAACTGCACACAGCGCTGGTAATACGCCGCACCGTCCAAGGTCGGACTGACCTGGCGCGTGGTGCGTTGCAACAGCTGCACGCCCAAGTGTGCTTCCAACTGTTTGATCAGGATGGTCACTGAGGCCCGTGGCAGTTGCAGGCTGTCGGCCGCCTTGGCGAACCCGCCCAGTTCCACAATCCGTGTAAACACGCGCATCGCATTGAAACGATCCAATGCCCGCCCCTCTTTGATTATTTAGATTTAACGAATAGTGATAGTGCTTTTAGCCGGTTTATCTTGGTTTTGTCGAGGATAACAATGGAGACCTTCCCCAACCAGGAGCTGAACCCATGCACACTCGTCAACTCGGCAAAAACGGCCCCACTGTCAGCGCCATCGGCCTCGGCTGCATGGGCATGACTGATTTCTACACGACCGGCACCGACACCCGGGAAGCCATCGCCACCCTGCATCGCGCCTTGGAGCTGGGCGTCAATTTCCTCGATACCGCCGACATGTACGGCCCGCACACCAACGAGCAACTGATCGGCAACGCCATTGCCGGCAAACGCGACCAGGTGTTCCTGGCCAGCAAATTCGGCATCGTGCGTGACCCGGCCAACCCTGCGCTGCGCGGCGTGAATGGCCGTCCCGAATACATCCGTAACGCCATCGACGGCACCTTGAAGCGGCTGGGCATTGAAACCCTGGACCTGTATTACCAGCACCGCATCGACCCGGACGTGGCCATCGAAGAAACCGTCGGCGCCATGTCCGAGTTGGTAAAACAGGGCAAAGTCCGTTACCTGGGCCTGAGCGAAGCCAGTGCCGCCACCCTGGAACGTGCCCATAAGGTGCACCCCATCAGCGCCCTGCAAAGCGAATACTCACTGTGGAGCCGAGACCAGGAAGACAACGGCTGCCTCGACACCTGCCGCCGACTGGGCATTGCCTTTGTGCCGTACAGCCCACTCGGTCGGGGGTTCCTCACCGGCGCCCTGAAAAGCCCTGACGACTTCGCCGCCGATGATTACCGTCGTTCCAATCCCCGTTTCCAGAACGAAAACTTTGCGAAAAACCTGCTGCTGGTCGAGCAGGTACAGAGGCTGGCGGCGGACAAAGGTGTGACGGCCGGGCAATTGGCGCTGGCGTGGGTGTTGGCGCAGGGTGATTTCATCATTCCGATTCCCGGCACCAAGCAGCGCAAATACCTGGAGGAGAATGTGGCGGCGGTTTCCATCGTGCTAAGCCAGGCTGAGCGTGACGCGTTGAATGCCATTTTCCCGGCCGATGCCACCGCGGGTCTGCGTTACCCCGAAGACGTCATGGCCATGCTCGATATCTGACCCGCCTCACTCGGGAGCGCCGCACGCCGGCGCTCCCACTTTCTTGCACGGGCGTACCTAAAGCTCCGTCATTCCAAGCCGATAGCCCTACGAAGCTCCAATAAAGCCGCGTCGACAATAACGCTTCGTAAGGACGACCCCATGCCTCCACTGCGCTCCATCCAAGCCCGCTATACCCTGTTCCTGGTGCTGTTCGTCCTGGTGTTATTTGTGTTGACGGTCGTGGGTATCGGCCAGTTGGTCGCGCCCAAGCTGCGTCAAACCGAAGAACAGGTGGTACTCAACCGCATCAATGAAGTGGCCGTACAGATCCAGGGCGAGCTGAACAAAGTTCAAGCCCAGCAACGCAGCATCACCCAAACCATTCCCCTGCTCGACAGCGACGCCATTGATAAGGTGCTGCCTGGCCTGGTGGACCAATACGGCGAGTTGAAGGTATTCGGCGGCGGTATCTGGCCGTTGCCCAACCAGCGCACCCCGGGGCGCAATAAACACAGCACGTTCTGGCACCGCGACGCCTCGGGCAAGCTGGCGGTCAACACCTTCTGGAACAGTGATGCGGCGCCCAACTATTACGACCAGAGCTGGTACAAAGGCGGCCTCGCCGCGCCCCGTGGCCTGTGCGCCTGGGTAGCGGCCTACAAGGACGACGCCAGCCAGGAACCGCGCACCAACTGCGCCATGGCGATCCAGCGTGACGGTGCCGCCTATGGCGTCTCCACCATTGACGTGACGCTGGGTTTCTTCAATGACCTGGTGGCCAACAAGGAAAAAGACATCGGCGGGCAGATGCTGATTGTCGAAGGTGACGGCAAGATCATCAGCAACAGTTCACGCATCAGCAGCCCGGTGGTGTTGAAAAACATCAGCGAACTGGCTGGTACGTCGGCGTTCGCCGCCCAGGTCAGCAAGGCCCTCGCCCACCGCGACCAGGCGCTGCAACGCAGTGAGTTCGACAATCAGGGCGTGGCCAGCACGTTCTACCTGCGCCCCATCGAGGGCACGCCGTGGTTCCTCGCCACCGCCCTGCCGACTTCGTTGATTACAGCGCAGCGCGATGACGTGCTCAGCAGCCTGGCCCTGCTGCAGATTCCAATGGTGTTGCTGCTGGTGCTGATGGCCGTGTACGCCATTCGTCAACTGGTGCAACGCATGAAGACGCTGAAAACCAACATCGACGCCTTGTCCGCCGGGGATGCCGACCTGACGCGGCGTATCACCATCCGCGCCGAAGACGAACTGGGCGCCATCGGCCATTCGGTGAACCGCTTTATCGTCTACCTGCAGAACATGATCGGCGAAGTGACCCAGGCCACCGGCGCCATGTCGTCGAGCCTCGAGCGGTTGCAGCAAACCTCGGCCCACACCAATCAGATCCTGATGCGGCATGCCAGCGAGACCGATCAGACCGTCACCGCCATCACCGAAATGAGTTCCACCGCCGACACCGTCGCGCAAAGCGCCGCTGAAACCGCCTCGTTCACCCGGCGCGCCAACGAGCACGCCGACCACTCCCGTGTGGTAGTGGGTGAAGCGTCCAGTAGCGTCAGCGCCTTGATCGACGAAGTCGCCAGCGCCACCCATACGGTGGAGAACATGCGCCAGGACGCTGCGCGCATCACCGAAACCCTCGGCGTGATCGGCGCGATTGCCGGCCAGACCAACCTGCTGGCCCTCAACGCCGCCATTGAAGCAGCACGTGCCGGAGAGCAAGGCCGTGGGTTTGCGGTCGTCGCCGATGAGGTTCGCGCACTGGCGGCCCGTACCCAGGCCAGCACCTCGCAGATCAACGAAATGCTGGCGCGCCTGACCAGTGGTGTGAGTTCGTCGGTGGCCGCCATGGAAAACACCCAGGCCAGCTGCCAATCGGCAGCGGACGCTACGGCGCGAGTCAACACGGGCCTGGATGAGATGGCCGGTTCGGTCAGCCACATCAACAACCTCAGCACCCAGATTGCCACCGCCGCCGAGCAGCAGAGCGCGGTAAGCGAGGAGATCAACCGCAGCATGGTGCAGATCCGACAGATGGTCGAAGAGCTGGTGCAGAGCGGGCATGCCACACAAAGTAATACCCAGAGCCTGCTGGACGCTAATGGCCAGGTGATTGCCTTGATGAGTCGCTTCAAGGTGCGTTGAAAAATCACTGGAACACTCCCGTGCAATGCGCGGGAGTGGGACTATTCTGACAACTCCTAGTGCAAATTCCCGCCACACAGGAGGTGTGTCATGCACGCTGCTGAGCATTCGGTCCGCTTGGAGTTGATCAGTCAGGAACGTTTCATTCACGCCCCCATCGACCTTGTTTACGACTACGTCACCCAGCCGGATCGCTGGCACGAATGGCACCCCACCTCACTCAGCGCCGAAACCGGTATCACCGGTTCACTGCCTGCGGGCGTCCGTTTCACTGAAATCATCGACCTGTTGGGCGTGCGTGTCCCCTTGAGCTACCGGGTACAGATCGCCCGTGCGCCCGCTGAGTTCAAGACCGTGTTCACGTCTCTGGCGGTTGACGGCTCCATTCACTATTTCCTGGCGCCGCATCAAGGCGGCACGCTGTTCAAGCGCGTGTTGACCTATGAAACCGAATTGCAGTTGACCAGCTTGCGTGAGCGCATGATCCAGCTGTCGGCCACTGCGCTCGACCGGCTCAAGCACCGGCTGGAAGATCCGTCCTTCGTATAATTTAGAAACATTACAACGACGTCCCAACAGAAAAAGCAGGGAGAATGCGCGGCTCATCACCCGGTATTGGACGGCACCTCAATGAAAAACCCGTTGCGCTTGGCCCTGCTTGCAGCCCTGTTCACCACCACCCTGGCCCAAGCGGCCGACCTGATCCCGATTGACGTGCACCGTGACGCTCAGTGCGGTTGCTGCAAAAAGTGGATCAGTCATCTGGAAAGCAACGGCTTCAAGGTCAACGACCACGTCGAAGCCGATATGAGTGCCGTCAAACAACGCTTGGGCGTGGCACCGCGCCTGGGCTCGTGCCACACCGCCGTGATCGACGGCAAGTTCGTCGAAGGCCATGTGCCCGCCGAACAGGTGATGGCCCTGCGCAAACGTGACGACCTGCTCGGCATCGCCGCACCCGGCATGCCCCTGGGCTCACCGGGTATGGAAGTCGACGGTCACAGCGAAGCCTATCAAGTGATCGGCCTGACCCGGGACGGCAACGATGTGGTAGTGGCTGATTACCCAGCACGATGATCGCGGGTTACCTGGGGTTGTTCCTGGCGGCCTTTGGCGCCGCGACCCTGTTGCCTTTGCAGTCCGAAGCGGTATTGGTCGGGCTGCTGCTCAGCGGGCACTACAGCCTGTGGCTGCTGCTGGGCATCGCCACCTTGGGCAACGTACTGGGCTCGGTGGTGAACTGGTGGTTGGGCCGCTGGGTTGAACACTTCAAGGCGCGGCGCTGGTTTCCAGTCAGCGCCCAACAACTGGACAAAGCGCGCAGCCACTACGAGCGTTGGGGGCATTGGACGCTGCTGCTCAGTTGGGTGCCGATTATCGGTGACCCGCTGACCTTGGTCGCGGGCGTCATGCGCGAGCCGCTGTGGCGCTTCCTGCTCCTGGTGACACTGGCCAAAGGCATACGCTACGGTGTGCTCGC
Organism: Pseudomonas sp. BCA17; assembly: GCF_004519405.1. Classification (GTDB taxonomy): domain Bacteria; phylum Pseudomonadota; class Gammaproteobacteria; order Pseudomonadales; family Pseudomonadaceae; genus Aquipseudomonas. The sequence goes on from NZ_SGWI01000001.1 coordinate 466,561, forward strand.
AGCGCTGACCTTGCAGTGGGTGTTAATCCCCACTTAATCCCCTCCAAACAGCATCCGGGCATCGTATCCGGAGCCCGTCTCATGCCTCTCATCCGCGCTGTTTGCATTACCGGCCTGCTCACGCTTGCTGCCACCCCGGTGTTTGCCGCCACCTACGGGCCTGAGTTGCAAGGCTTCGACTACCCGTACCCGGTAGAACATTTCGACTTCCAGTCCCAAGGCAAAAACCTGCAAATGGGCTACATGGACATACCGGCCAAAGGCCGCGCCAACGGGCGCAGCGTGGTATTGATGCACGGCAAGAACTTCTGCGGCGCCACGTGGGAAGGTTCGATCAAGGCACTGAGCGACGCCGGCTACCGGGTGATCGCGCCGGACCAGATCGGCTTCTGCACCTCCAGCAAGCCCGATCACTACCAGTACAGCTTCCAGCAATTGGCAATCAACACCCACCAGTTGCTGGAAAAGCTGGGCATTCAAAAAGCCACTATCCTCGGCCACTCCACCGGGGGCATGCTGGCAACCCGCTACGCATTGCTCTACCCGGCGCAAACCGAACAACTGGCCTTGGTCAACCCCATCGGCCTGGAAGATTGGAAGGCACTGGGCGTGCCCTATCGCAGTGTCGACCAATGGTATGAGCGCGAGTTGAAACTCAGCGCGGAGGGTATTCGCAAGTACGAGCTGGACACCTATTACGTCGGCCGCTGGAAACCTGAATACGACCGCTGGGTGGATATGCTCGCCGGCCTCAATAAAGGCCCGGGGCATACCCAGGTCGCATGGAACTCGGCGTTGATTTACGACATGATCTTCACCCAGCCGGTGTACTACGAGTTCAAAGACTTGCAGATGCCTACCCTGCTGCTGATCGGCACCGCCGATACCACCGCGATCGGCAAGGACCTTGCGCCCCCGCCGGTCAAGGCGAAGATCGGCAATTACGCCGTGTTGGGCAAGCAGGTGGCCAAGTTGATTCCCCACGCGACCCTGGTGGAATTCCCCGGGCTGGGGCATGCACCGCAAATGGAGGAGCCGGCCCAATTTCACGCAGCGCTGTTACAGGGTTTGAGCGCCCTTTAATCCCACTTGATCGAGGCACGGTGAATGTCGTTACAGATAGCAGTCATTGATGATTGGCAGAATGTGGCCAGTGGTGTGGTGGATTGGTCGGTGCTGTCGTCGGTTGGGCAGGTGCACTTCCTCCACGATTACCCGGCGGACACTGCCACGATGGTCGAGCGTTTGAAGGGCTTTGAAGTGATCTGCGTGATGCGTGAGCGCTCCCTCTTCGATAAGGCGCTGCTGCAGGGCCTGCCCAATCTCAAGCTGCTGGTGACCGGCGGCATGCGCAATGCCGCTATCGACATTCCCGCCGCCAAGGCCCTGGGCATTCAGGTGTGCGGCACCGACAGCTATAAACAGGCGGCGCCGGAATTGACCTGGGCGTTGATCATGGCCAGCACTCGCAACCTGCTGGCCGAAGCCAACTCGCTGCGCGCCGGCGGCTGGCAAGTCGGCCTGGGCGGTGACTTGTATGGCAAAACCCTGGGTATTCTCGGCCTGGGCAGCATTGGTCAGAAAGTCGCGCAGTTTGCCCAGGTGTTCGGTATGCGCGTCATCGCCTGGAGTGAAAACCTTACCCAGGAAAGGGCTGCGCAGTGCGGCGTGACCTGGGTCAGCAAGCAGGCGCTGTTTGAGCAAGCTGACATCCTCACCGTTCACTTGGTACTCAGCGACCGCAGCCGCGGCCTGGTCGACGCCGAGGCGCTGAGTTGGATGAAGCCGAGCGCACGCCTGGTGAACACCGCACGCGGGCCGATTGTGGATGAGCAGGCGCTGGTAGCCGCGCTGGAAAGTGGCCGACTGGCCGGGGCGGCACTGGATGTGTACGGCGAAGAGCCACTACCGGTGGACCATCCGTTCCGCCACCTGCCGAACGTATTGGCCACGCCCCATATCGGCTATGTGAGCGAGCAGAATTACCGGCAGTTCTATCAACAGATGATCGAAGATGTGCAGGCATGGGCTGCCGGAACCCCCATCCGCGCGCTGGGCTGACGCTGTGCGCACCAAACCGGTGAGCGGGTTTGCCCAGTACTGGGGCGTGTAGCGCCCCCAAATCCCGCATCACCTTGAAGCAGGCGACCGTATAGGGGCGTACTCCAGCGCAACGCAAGCCTGCTCCCCTCCTTGCTCATAACCTGCGCATTTGTGGTTACAAGTTTTTTGTCCTACAAAATCTTCCTGAAAACCCTACAGGCTCTGGGATCTGTCCTAAACTCAGAACCGATGGGTCCGTTCCAAAACAAAAACCCCGCAAAAAATCTAAACTTTCCAACTCGGCCACTGGTCAAGTTTTAAGGTACGGCGAGCAAAGTGGATAACACCCCGATGCCCGCCCATCCAATCTATTTCTGCCAACCGCGCAACTGGCATAAGCCTTGCCAGATTTGTACAGCGCTTGTGCGCGTGGCCGCAGGATGCGGTCATCGAAGCTAGTGGCAGCGGGCCACCAGGCGACCCAACACGTGGAGAGAACTATGATCAGTGCCGTTTCAAGTATTCAGGGAGAACGTGTTAGTCAGCCAATCGGCGGGGCGAGCTCCTTGGTTGACATCAACACCGTGCGGCCGGTGGTGAGTCAGAATCCCAATCGAAAAAAAGTATTGTTTGTTACCTCAGAATTCGCCGATCTGGTGAAAACCGGTGGCCTGGGTGACGTGTCCGCTGCCCTGCCCCGCGCCATGGCGCATTTGCACGATGTGCGGGTGTTGATCCCGGGTTATCCGCAGGTGATGGAGAGCGACAACCCGATCCATATCATCGGCGAGCTGGGTGGCCACGCCGCACTGCCGCCATGCAAAATCGGGCGCATGGACCTCAAGGACGGGCTGGTCATCTACGTGCTGATCTGCCCCGAGCTCTACGAACGTGAAGGCACGCCCTACGGCGCCAATAATGGCCGTGACTGGCCGGACAACCATATCCGCTTCGCCCGCCTGGGCCTGGCTGCCGCCGACATCGCGGCCAACCTCGCGCAAATCCACTGGTGCCCTGACCTGGTGCACGCCCATGACTGGCCGGCGGGCCTGGCGCCGGCCTATATGCACTGGCGCGGTTCACGCACGCCTACCCTGTTCACCATTCATAACCTCGCTTATCAGGGCGTCGTCAGCCTGGCCTCCACTCCGGAGTTGGGCATTCCGCCCCATGCCTTGCAACAGGAAGGCATGGAGTTCTACGGCAAGATGTCGTTCCTCAAGGCGGGCATGGCCTACTCCAGCCATATCACCACGGTGAGTGCCACCTACGCCCAGGAAATCACCACCCCCGAATTCGGTTGCGGCCTGGATGGCTTTTTAGCCAGCAAGACCCAACAAGGCTTGCTCAGTGGCATCCCCAACGGCATTGATGAAAGCTGGGAAACCTCTACCGACCCGCACCTGACCCACAACTTCAATATTGGCGACTGGGAAGGTAAGGCCATCAACGCAGCGCACGTGCGCGAACTGTTCGGCCTGCACGAGTCCACCGGCCCGTTGTTTGCCGTGGTCTCACGCCTGGTCTATCAAAAAGGCCTGGACCTGACCGAAGCCGTTGCCAGCTTTATCGTTGAAAATGGCGGTCAGATAGCGATTATCGGTCGTGGCGAGCCGGAGGAAGAACAGGCCATGCGCGAACTGGCCCTGCGGTTTCCCGGCCAGGTAGGCGTGCGTATCGGCTTTAACGAAACCGACGCCCGCCGCATGTTCGCCGGCAGCGATTTCCTGCTGATGCCGTCCCGCTATGAACCCTGCGGCCTGAGCCAGATGTACGCCCAGCGCTTCGGCTCACTGCCGGTGGCGCGTAATACCGGCGGCCTGGCTGACACCATCGAAGATGGCGTAACCGGCTTCCTGTTCAATGAATCCACGGTGGACAGCTACAAGGCCGCCCTTACCCGCGCCTTCAAGGTCTTTGCCTTCCCCGGTTTGCTCAACGCCATGCGCAGCCGTGCTATGACCCAACCGTTCAACTGGTGCCAAGCGGTAGAACCCTACGCCGAGCTGTACGAACAACTCGTGGCCAAGTCCTTGGGGAAATCGGCTAAATAATCAAGTGAGGTATCCACAGATGCCGTCATGGACTCTGGAAACCTGGCCCCACGGCGCAATCATGCTGGACGCGCAACACACGCAGTTTGCCTTGTGGGCGCCAGACGCATTTTATGTCAGTGTTGAATTCAAAGACGGAAAATCCATCCCCATGCTGCCCCAGGCAGACGGCTGGTTCGAAGTAGAAGCCAAGTGCCCGGCGGGCACTTGCTACCGCTACAACGTCGACGGTGAAGCCGATGTCCCCGACCCGGCGTCCAGGGCTCAAGCCTCGGATGTCCACGGTTGGAGCGTGGTCGTCGACCCGCTCGCCTATCCCTGGCAGAACAGCCAATGGCAAGGTCGACCATGGCATGAGGCCGTGATCTACGAGCTGCACGTCGGTGCGCTGGGTGGCTACGCCGCCGTTGAAAAACACCTGCCACGCCTGGCTGAACTGGGCTTCACTGCGATTGAGCTGATGCCCGTGGCGCAATTCCCGGGTGAACGCAATTGGGGCTACGACGGGGTACTGCCCTATGCACCGCAGTCCTCCTATGGCACCCCCGAACAACTCAAGCACCTGATCGACAGCGCCCATGAACACGGCCTGGCGGTGATCCTCGACGTGGTCTACAACCACTTCGGCCCCGACGGCAATTACCTGGGCCAATACGCCAAGGCATTCTTTCAAGAGGATGTGCACACGCCATGGGGCGCGGGCATTGACTTCGATCGTCGGGAAGTACAAGACTTCTTCCTCGATAACGCGCTGATGTGGCTGCTGGAATATCGCTTCGACGGCTTGCGCCTGGACGCCGTGCACGCCATCGACAATCCCGGGTTCCTGCGAGCCTTGGCGCAGCGTGTACGCGAGCAGGTCGACCTTGGCCGACAGGTGTGGCTGGTACTTGAAAACGAGCACAACCAGGCCAATCTGCTGGAGCATGATTTCGATGCCCAATGGAACGACGACGGCCACAATGCCCTGCATGTGCTGCTCACCGGCGAAACCGACGCCTATTACAGCGACTTCGCTGCAGACACCACCGCCAAGTTGGCGCGCTGCCTGAGCGAAGGTTTTATCTACCAGGGGCAGCCCACGCGGCATGACAAGTCCCGCGGCGAGCCCAGCGGCCATTTGCCGCCCAGCGCTTTCGTGCTGTTTCTGCAGAACCATGACCAGATCGGTAATCGCGCTCTGGGTGAGCGCCTGCATCAACTGTGCACACCCCAGGCTCTGAAAGCCGCCACCACGTTGTTGCTGCTGTCACCGATGATTCCCCTGGTGTTCATGGGCGATGAGGTGGCTGCCGAAGAACCCTTCCTGTTTTTCACCGATCATCACGGTGAGCTGGCCGAGGCGGTGCGCGAGGGCCGGCGCAATGAGTTTGCCGACTTCGCCGCCTTCAATGATCCCGAACAGCGTGAGCAGATCCCCGACCCCAACGCCCTGGCAACCTTCCAGCGCTCGATACCTTCGTTTACCGAGAACGAACACACTCAGCTCTACCGCCAACTGCTGAGCCTTCGTCACCAACATATCGCGCCCCACTTGCCCGGCTGCGTGGCCCTGGGCGCGCGGGTGCTGGCAGAGGGTGCCGTCAGCGCCCGTTGGCGACTGGGCAACGGCAGCCTGCTGCAAATCGACCTCAACCTGAGCGCCGAGCCCCTTGCACACGCGGCGCCGCATGCCTGTCTTTTCCAAACGCCGGCCGATCAGGGCGCGCAACTGGCGCCCTTCAGCGCACGCGTCTTCCTTACCCCTGTTGGAGAGCACCCTTGAGCGAAGCGAACCTGGAAATCCTCGCCAGCCGCACAGGCCTGGCCGTCGATTGGATCGACGCCAACGGCCGCCAGCAACATGTCAAACCCGACGCCTTGCGCGCCGTGCTCAAAGGCCTTGGCCACCCGGCCGACACCGATGCCGAGATCGACGCCAGCCTGCTGGCGATTGAGCAAGTGCAACAAGACAAGCACCTGCCTCCACTCATGACCATCGACTCCGGTGAGGGCCTGGACCTGGCGCGCTACTTTGCCCCGGACACTGCCTGCCGCGTCAGCCTGGAACAGGGTGAAACCCTGGAATTGCGCCTCGACGGCAACGCCGTGCTGCCAGGCATCATCGCGTTGGGCTACCACTCTGTACACATCGACGACCAGACCTTCACCCTGGCGGTGGCGCCCACCCACTGCTACAGCGTGGCCGAGGCGGTCGACAGCCGCCCTGCCCGCGCCTGGGGCCTGAGCGCCCAACTGTATGGCCTGCGACGCCTCGGCGATGGCGGCTTCGGCGACACCCTGGCCCTGGAGCACCTGGCGCGCTCCGCCGCCGAGCGCGGTGCCGATGCCCTGGCGATCAGCCCGATGCACGCCATGTTCAGCGCCGACCCCGAACGCTACAGCCCTTACTCACCGTCCAGCCGCCTGTTTCTCAACAGCCTGTATGCCTCGCCGGCGTGCATCCTGGGCGAACGTGAAGTGCGCAACGCCATCGAGGCCGCCGGACTGGCGGACGAGCTGCACGCCCTTGAACAACTGCCCTTGATCGACTGGCCAGCCGCCGCCCGTGCCAAGCAACGGTTACTGCGCACGCTGTATGAAGACTTTCGCCAGGGCGAGCATCCGCAGCACGCCGACTTCCTCAGTTTCCGCCAGTCAGGCGGCGAGTCCCTGGAAAATCACTGCCGCTTCGAAGCCGTACAAGCGGTGCGCGCCGCCGTCGGCGAAGACCTCGACTGGCGCCACTGGCCGCAGGACTGGCGCACGCCGCAAAGCCCTGCCCTGGCGCAGTTCGCCGAGGAACACCACGACGAGATCGGCTATTTCGCCTTCTGCCAATGGCTGATCGCCCGCAGCCTGGAGCGTGCTCAGCAAGCCGCCCGGGGCAGCGGCATGGGTGTCGGCCTGATCGCTGACCTGGCGGTGGGCGCCGATGGCGGCGGCAGCCAGGCGTGGAGCCGTCAGGATGAACTGCTGGCCGACCTCACCGTGGGGGCACCACCGGACATTCTCAACCGCGCGGGCCAGGCCTGGGGCATCTCGGCGTTCTCACCGGAGGGCCTCAAACGCAACGGCTTCCGGGCCTTTATCGAGATGCTGCGCGCCAATTTCGCGCATGCCGGCGGCTTGCGCATCGACCATGTGATGGGCCTGCAGCGCCTGTGGGTGATCCCCAACGGCGCGTCACCGCGTGAAGGCGCTTATCTGTATTACCCGGTGGATGACATGCTGCGCCTGTTGGCCCTGGAGTCCCACCGCCACCAGGCCATCGTCCTTGGCGAGGATCTGGGCACCGTGCCCGACGGCCTGCGCGAAAAACTCATCGGCCGCTCGATTCTCGGCATGCGCGTGCTCTTGTTCGAACAAAATCACGAGGGCCAATTCAAACCGATTCTGGACTGGCCGGATAACGCCCTGGCGACCACCAGCACCCACGATTTGCCCACCCTCAATGGTTGGTGGCACAGCCGCGACATCGAATGGAATATCCAACTGGGCCTGATCGACGCCCCCACTGTCGAGCAGTGGAGCGAACACCGCCTGCGCGAACGCCAGGCATTGCGTCAGGCCCTGAGCCAGGACCCGCAGAACTTCGTCGATGAGATCCGCAATGACACCGACCATATGATCGACGCCAGCGTGCGCTACCTGGGCCACACCCGTGCGCCGTTGGTGCTGCTGCCCCTGGAAGACGCGCTGGGCATGGAAGAACAAGCCAACCTGCCCGGCACCACCGACACCCACCCCAATTGGCGCCGCCGCCTTCCGGGTGAAGCGTCCAGCCTGCTCGACAACGCGGGCGCCGCCCGCCGCCTCGAGCTGCTGGCCGTGGCGCGTAATCAGGCCTACGAGCGTGACCGATGAAAGAACTGTCTCTACGCGCTACCCAACGCCTGCAATTTCATAAAGGTTTCACCCTGGATGATGCGGTGCCGCTGGTGCCTTACTTCGCCCGCCTGGGCATCAGCCACCTGTACGCCTCGCCATTGCTCTGCGCCCGCGCCGGCTCGATGCACGGCTACGACGTGGTCGACCCCACCCGCATCAACCCCGAACTGGGCGGCGAGCCGGCCCTGCACCGCCTCGTTGCCGCACTGCGTGAGCATGGGATGGGGCTGATCCTGGATATCGTCTCCAACCACATGGCCGTGGGCGGCGCCGACAACCCTTGGTGGCTGGACCTGCTGGAATGGGGCCGTTTGAGCCCCTACAGCGAATTCTTCGATATCCAGTGGCACTCCCCCGATCCGCTGCTCAAGGGCCAACTGCTGATGCCCTTTCTCGGCAGCGACTACGGCGAAGCCTTGCAAAGCGGCACGCTGACGCTGCACTTCGACGCGGAACACGGCGCGTTCTATGTCGAGCACTACGAGCATCGCTTCCCGATCTGCCCGCGGGACTATGGCGTGATTCTCGGCACCGATGAATCACTCAAGCCGCTGGCCGACCGTTTCAGTGCCCTCGCCTATCAGGACGATGCCTACGGCGAAGCGGCCGGGCTCAAGCAAGTGCTTGCCGAGCGGGCAACCGAAGTCTTGCCGGCCATCGAACAGCGGCTCGGAGCCTTCGACGGCCGCACACCCGAGGGCTTCGAGCAACTTCACTCGTTGCTTGAACAGCAGACTTACCGCCTGGCCAGCTGGCGTACCGCCGCCGACGACATCAACTGGCGGCGCTTCTTCGACGTCAACGAACTGGGCGGCCTGCGCGTCGAGCGCAGCGCCGTGTTCGAAGCCACCCACGCGAAGATCTTCGAACTGATCAGCGCGGGTCTGGTGGATGGCTTGCGCATCGACCATGTCGACGGTCTGGCCGACCCTCGTGGCTACTGCCGCAAGTTGCGCCGTCGCGTAGACGCGCTGGCGCCCGGACGGCATGTGCCGATCTTCGTGGAAAAGATCCTCGGCGAAGGGGAAACCCTGCGCCAGGACTGGCAGGTAGACGGTACCACCGGCTACGAATTCATGAACCAACTGTCGCTGCTGCAACACGACCCGCAGGGTTTCGAAACGCTGGCACAGTTGTGGACGCGCCATAGCGAGCGCCCTTCGGCATTCATTGAAGAGGCGTGGCTGGCACGCCAGCAGATTCTCAACGGCTCTTTGGCCGGAGACTTTGAAAGCGTCGCCCAGGCGCTGCTGCAAGTGGCGCGCGACGATGTGATGACGCGAGACCTGACGCTGGGCGCGATCCGCCGTGCGCTGCAGGCGCTGATCGTGCATTTCCCGGTGTACCGCACTTACATCAGCGCCCAGGGCCGCAGCCCGGAAGATGACCGCGTATTCCAGCAAGCCTTGTCCGGCGCGCGCGGCATCCTGAGTGAAGGCGACTGGCCCGTACTTGATCACCTGGAAGCCTGGTTGGGCGGCCAGCCATGGCGCAATCGCCCGCGCGGCCGCGAGCGCAAGATGCTCAAGCATGCGTGCGTGCGCTTCCAGCAACTGACCTCGCCGGCAGCGGCCAAGGCTGTGGAGGACACCGCGTTTTATCGTTCGGCAGTGTTGCTCTCGCGTAACGACGTTGGCTTCAGCACCGAGCAGTTCAGCGCCTCACTGGCCGACTTCCATGCCGTCAATCAGCAACGTTTGCAGACCTTTCCCGATAACCTGCTGGCCACCGCCACCCATGACCATAAACGCGGTGAAGACAGCCGAGCGCGCCTGGCGGTGATCAGTGAGTGCGCGCAGTGGTACGCCGAGCAGGTGGAGCAGTGGCGCAGCCTGGCCGCGCCATTGCGGGAGGATGGCAACTGCCCCTCGGCCGGCGATGAACTGATCCTCTATCAGGTGCTGCTGGGCAGTTGGCCGCTGGACGCCAACCCTGACCTTGAGGGCTACCGGCAACGGCTCTGGCAGTGGCAACAGAAAGCCCTGCGCGAGGCCAAGTTGCAGAGCAGTTGGAGCGCTCCGAACGATGCCTACGAGAAAGGTGTTGAAGCCTTCCTGTCGCGCCTGCTGCTCACCCCTGAAGGTCAACCGTTGCGCACGGCGCTGGCTGCGGCCGCCCAGAGAATAGCGCCGGCTGGTGCTTTGAATGGCCTGGCGCAAACCTTGCTTCGGCTTACCGTGCCGGGGGTACCGGATCTGTATCAGGGCGATGAGTTCTGGGACTTCAGCCTGGTGGACCCGGACAACCGTCGCCCGGTGGATTTCAGCGCACGGCAACGGGCGCTGCAAGCACCACCGGACATCATCGAAAGCTTGTCCAACTGGCGCGATGGGCGTATCAAACAAGCGTTGATTGCCCAGGTACTGGCCTTGCGCAAGGCCCAACCCGAAGTGTTCAGCCAGGGCGACTACACGCCGTTGGAAGTCTGCGGCACCCACGCTGAACATGTGGTCGCGTTCTACCGCGAACACCAAGGCAAAACCGTGCTGGTGGTGGTGCCACGCTGGTCCCATCGGCTGCTTGAAAACAGTGATCTGCCTCACATCCCTGCGCAGGTTTGGGGCGATACGCGAGTGAAATTACCGTTTACCGGCACAACGCAAAACTGGAAGGGACTTTTTCAAACGGGCGTAGTCACACCAAACAAGGAGCTGTTGATCAGCACTGCCCTGGGGGGATTCCCGGTCAATGTCTTTATCAATCCTGATGATCAAGAAAGCTGAAAATTTTCTGCGAGGAGCATTGTGATGAGTACTGAAGACAAACGCATACGCGAACTGGCGCATCAGATCTGGGAATCTGAAGGCAAGCCTCACGGCGAAGACGCGCGTCACTGGGAGATGGCTCGCAAGTTGGCGGAAGCCGAAGCACTGACCCCAAGCAAGCCTAAACCGGCCGCCAAGCCAAAGGCTGCGCCCAAGCCGCCGGCGGCAAAAGCCAAACCCGCGGCTGCGAGCAAGCCGACCCCGCCGCCGGCAAAAAAACCAGCAGCGCCGAAAAAGCCCAAGCCGTAACCGCTGTAACGCCATAAGCCTTCTGCCGGCGCAACGGCAGGAGGTGACCTCACTTTCAAATTTCTCAGCTGAACCTTCGTCGGCACGGTTTCGTTCGGCCCGAAAAAAGACCCTTGCAGGAGCAACATTGAATGAGCAAATCCCAAAAGACCCCATCGACGCCGGGCAATGAGCCGTCGCGAGTTCGTGAAGGCTTGCCCTTCCCCCTGGGTGCCACCTGGGACGGTCTGGGCGTCAACTTCGCGCTGTTCTCGGCCAACGCCACCAAGGTGGAATTGTGCCTGTTCGACGACTCCGGCGAGGTGGAGCTTGAGCGTATCGAGCTGCCCGAATACACCGACGAGATCTTCCACGGCTACCTGCCCGACGCCCATCCCGGGCTGGTCTACGGCTACCGTGTGTACGGCCCTTATGACCCTGTCAACGGTCATCGTTTCAACCACAACAAGCTGCTGATCGACCCCTATGCCAAGCAATTGGTCGGCGAGCTCAAATGGTCCGAAGCCCTGTTCGGCTACACCATCGGCCACCCCGACGACGACCTCAGCTTCGACGAACGCGACAGCGCACCCTTCGTACCCAAGTGCAAGGTGATCGACCCGGCGCACACCTGGGGCAACGACCAACCGGTGCGCGTGCCTTGGGACCGCACGATCATCTACGAGACCCACCTGCGCGGTATCAGCATGCGCCACCCTTCGGTGAACGAGTCGCTTCGCGGCACCTGCGCCGGCCTGATGGAAGATGATGTGCTCAAGCACATCCGCCAATTGGGCGTGTCGTCGGTCGAGCTGCTACCCGTGCATGCGTTCGTCAACGACCAGCATTTGCTGCAAAAAGGCATGACCAACTATTGGGGCTATAACAGCATCGCGTTCTTCGCCCCCGACCCACGCTACCTCGCCAGCGGCAAGATCGCGGAATTCAAGGAGATGGTCGCGCACCTGCACGAGCAGAAGCTCGAGGTGATCCTCGATGTGGTTTACAACCACACCGCCGAAGGCAACGAACGCGGCCCGACCCTGTCCATGCGCGGTATCGACAACGCCTCCTACTACCGGCTGATGCCCGACGACAAGCGTTTCTACATCAACGACTCCGGCACCGGCAACACTCTCGACCTGAGCCACCCGTGCGTGCTGCAAATGGTCACTGACTCCCTGCGTTACTGGGCCAACGAGATGCACGTCGACGGTTTCCGCTTCGATTTGGCGACGATCCTGGGGCGCTACCGCGACGGCTTCGACGAACGCCACAGCTTCCTGGTCGCCTGCCGTCAGGACCCGGTGCTGCGCCAGTTGAAACTGATCGCCGAACCGTGGGACTGCGGCCCCGGCGGTTATCAAGTGGGCAACTTCCCACCGGGCTGGGTGGAGTGGAACGACCGCTTCCGCGATACCGTGCGCGCGTTCTGGAAAGGCGATGACGGCCAGCTGGCGGATTTCGCCGGGCGCATGACCGCCTCTGGCGAGATGTTCAACCACCGGGGTCGCCGGCCGTACAGCTCGGTGAACTTCATTACCGCCCACGACGGTTTCACCCTGCATGACCTGGTGTCCTACAACGACAAGCACAACGAAGCCAACGACGAAAACAACCAGGACGGCAGCAACAACAACCTGTCGTGGAACCATGGCGTCGAAGGCCCCACCGAAGACCCGGAAATCAACGCACTGCGTCTGCGCCAGATGCGTAACTTTTTCGCCACCCTGCTCCTCGCCCAAGGCACGCCGATGATCGTCGCCGGCGACGAGTTTGCGCGGACCCAGCACGGCAACAACAACGCCTATTGCCAGGACAGTGAAATCGGCTGGGTCAACTGGGACCTGGATGAGGACGGCAAATCCCTGCTCAAGTTCGTCAAGCGCCTGATCAAGTTGCGCCTGGCCTACCCTATCCTGCGCCGAGGCCGCTTCCTGGTCGGCGATTACAACGAAGACATCGGCGTGAAAGACGTCACCTGGCTGGCGCCTGATGGCAATGAAATGAGCACTGAACAATGGCAAGACAGCCATGGTCGCTGCCTGGGCATGCTGATGGATGGCCGCGCCCAGGAAACCGGGATTCGCCGCCCAGGTGCCGACGCGACCTTGCTGCTGGTCGTCAACGCGCACCACGACATGGTCAATTTCCGCCTGCCGCCGGTGCCTGAAGGTGAATGCTGGACATGCCTGCTCGATACCAACCAAATCGCTGTGCGTGGCCAGGAGCGCTTTGATTTCGATCACGAGTACGCCGTGACGGGGCGCTCGCTGCTGTTGTTCGAACTGCAGCGCGCAAGCGAGGTGTGACATGGCGCTGCATCACTTCCTTCAGGGCTACCGGGGCTATGCGGATGCGCAGGCCCTCGGCCAGGCGCTGAGGGCGCTTCAGGAGGAAGGCCTGGACCAGCTGCCGTTGCCCGGCGGCGGCGAAACGTTAACGCGTTTCAGCTGCCTGGCACAGGTGGCGGGGCACGACTTGCGCCTGTGCAAGTTGTTCGAAGGGCACACCGATGCCTTGGCGATCATTGCCGAACTGCACAGCCCCGCGCCGCCCTTGGGTAGCACCTGGGGTATGTGGGCCGCCGAGCCACCCAACGCGAAAGTGCGGGTGCGGCGCGATGGCCACCGTTTGCTGATCGACGGACGCAAGGCCTGGTGCTCCGGTGCGGCCGTGGTCAGCCACGGGTTACTCACCGCCTGGGATGAGGAGGATCGTCAGCAATTGGTCGCCGTGGCAATGGATCAGCCCAGCATCACGGTGACTGATGAAGGCTGGAACGCGGTGGGTATGGCTGCCACCGGCAGTGTCGAAATCGTTTTCAGCGAAGCCCGGGGCCTCCCGGTCGGAGGCCCCGGCGATTACCTCTCGCGCCCGGGCTTCTGGCAAGGCGGGATCGGCATCGCCGCCTGTTGGTATGGCGCCGCACAGCGCCTGGGCGAGGTGCTGCGTGAGCAGTGCGCAAAACATCCGGAGCCCCATGCCCTCGCCCACCTCGGTGCAGTCGACAGCGCCTTGAACAGCGCCGCTTGTGTACTGCGCGCCAGTGCCGAACAGATCGACCGCCAGCCGACCGCCGATGCGCGACTGCTGGCTCAGCAGACGCGCGCGTGCATTGAGGACACCGTTGAACAGGTGATCCACCATGTGGGCCGGGCCGTGGGTGCCGGGCCTTATTGCAAGGACCCGCACTTCGCCCAACTGATCGCAGATCTGCCCGTGTACGTGCGTCAAAGTCATGCCGAACGCGACCTGGCCGCCTTGGGCGCGCAAGTCGCAGGCGAACCCTCAGGGAGGTGGCGGTTATGAAGCCCAATCCAATTGTCGGCCAAGGCACGCCATTGCATCACTGGCAGGCATCGACGCGGCTGGCTGAGTTGCCGGTTATCAGCGTCGAGCAGTTGGTGCCTGAAGGCCATCGCGCCGTGATTATCGCGCCTCACCCGGACGATGAAGTGCTGGGGTGTGGCGGCCTGATGCAGGGACTGGCCAAATTGGGCCGGCCCATTCAACTGATCTCCGTCACCGACGGCAGCGCCAGTCATCCTGGCTCGCGCCGCTGGCCGGTAGAACGCCTGAGCGTGGTGCGCCCGCAGGAATCGGCCCAGGCCCTGCACCGCCTTGGCCTGCCATTGCACAGTTTGAAATGGCTGCGCGCAGGGTTTGCCGACAGCCAGGTCGCGGCGCGTGAAGCCCAATTGGCGACGTTCATCCAGCGTTACCTCAAGCCCACCGATGTGGTGTTTACCACCTGGCGCGAAGACGGCCATTGCGATCATGAAGCGGTCGGCCGTGCCAGCGCGCAAGCGGCCCAGGCCGTCGGTGCAAGCCTGTTCGAGTTGCCGGTGTGGACTTGGCACTGGGCAACGCCTGAAGACAGTCAAGTACCCTGGGAGCGTGCCCGCAAAGTGCTCTTGAGCCCCGAAACCGTGGCGCGCAAGCGGCACGCTATCCACGCCTTCGCCAGCCAATTGGAGGGCGACCCGCAGATCGGCCTCGGCCCGGTGCTGGCGCCGTATGTGGTGGAGCGCCTGTTGCAACCTTTTGAAGTGGTGTTTGTATGAGCGTGGCAACCCCATATTTCGACCAGTTGTTTGCCGATAACGACGATCCGTGGGCCTTTCGCCAACGCTGGTATGAGCGGCGCAAGCGGGCCCTGACCCTGGCCGTGCTCACACGGGCGCACTACACCTCAATCTTCGAGCCCGGCTGCGCCAACGGCGAATTGAGCGCCGAGCTGGCAACACGCTGCGATCAGCTGTTGTGTTGCGACACCTCAGCGATGGCCGTGGCCCTGGCCAAAACGCGCCTGTCGGCGTTTGCCCATGCCCAAGTGCAGCAAAGTCGCCTGCCCGAACAATGGCCGACCGGCCAGTTCGAATTGGTCGTGCTGAGCGAGTTGGGCTACTACCTGGATGCGGATGACCTAGGCCGCCTGATCGACTGCGCCCTCGCCTCACTGGCGCCCAACGGCCAACTGCTAGCCTGCCACTGGCGACCCCCTATCGACGAATGCCCGCAGACCGCCGAACAAGTACACGCCCTGCTCCAGCAGCGACTGGGCATGCACCGTGTGGTACAGCATCACGAAGATGATTTTCTACTCGACCTGTGGAGCCGTGATGGCGCCTCGGTAGCAAGCCAAGAGGGCCTGCGATGATTGGCATTTTGATCCCGGTACATAACGAAGAAGCGCTGTTGGGCGAATGCCTCAAGGCGGCGATGATTGCGGCCAGTCACCCAGGCTTGCTCGGCGAAGCAGTACAGATCCTGGTGGTGCTCGACAGTTGCACCGACGGCAGCGCAGCGATTGCCCAGGCGTATCAGGTGCAGAGCCTGGAAGTGCAGGCGCGCAATGTCGGGCAGGTGCGCGGCGTGGGTGCGCGGCACTTGCTCAATCAAGGTGCACGGTGGATATCCTGCACAGATGCCGACAGCCGCGTCGCCCCCGATTGGTTGGTGGCGCAGTTGGCGCTGGGGGTCGATGCGGTGTGCGGTACGGTCACCGTGGACGCCTGGAGTGAAGGGTTCGACCCGGCGGCGCAGATTCGCTATCACCAGGCGTACGAAGCCCGGGACGGCCATCGGCATATCCACGGTGCCAACCTGGGCGTGAGTGCCGATGCCTATGTACGAGCCGGCGGCTTCGAACCGCTGGCGTGCCATGAGGATGTACAACTGGTGCGCAACCTCGAACGCTGCGGCGCCTCCATCGCCTGGAGCCATTCGCCGCAAGTGATCACCAGCGCACGCCTGGATTGTCGTGCCCAGGGCGGGTTCGGTGACTATTTGAAAAGCCTGCTGCAGTTTTCGTAAAAAAACGACATTTCAAAATGTGAAAGCGATAAATCCTTGTCTATGCTCATAACGCCTTGCACAGCGTTCCAGGGTTGGAACGCTGCGCACTCAGCGCAGGAGCCTGAGATGAATAAAAGAGAGTCGTCCCATCGACAGGGCACGACCCCGCATCAACCGACAAGGACGTACCTCCCCAATGAAGCCTGCCTCCCTAAGCGAAGGCCGCCGCGGCCCCGCACAAATCTGGAACAGCGCGCCGCAGCTGGCGCAAATCCCCATCATCGCTCTGACCTCACTGGTGCCGCCCGGCGCACGCGTGGTGGTGATTGCGCCTCACCCCGGCGATGAAGTCCTGGCCTGTGGTGGTTTGCTGCAACTGCTCAGCACCCGCGAACACCCTCTGCAATTGATCTCCATCACCGATGGCAGCGCCAGCCATCCCGGCTCCAACGTATGGCCGGCCAGGCGCCTGAGTGTGGTGCGGCCCCAGGAAAGCGTCGAAGCCCTGCGCCGCCTGGGCATGCCGTTGCACAGCCTGAAATGGATTCGTGGTGGCTTCCTCGATAATGCGCTGCCTGCACGCGAACAGCCGATGAGCCAATTCATCGCCCGCTACCTGCAACCCGGCGACGTGGTATTGACCACTTGGCGCAACGACGGCAACGCGGACCACGACGCCGTCGGCCGTGCCAGTGCCAAAGCGTGCAGCCTGGTGGGCGCGCAGTTGTATGAACTGCCCATCTGGGCCTGGCATTGCCCGGCGCGTGAGGGCGCGGTGATTCCCTGGCAGCGCGCGCGCAAGGTGCGCCTGGACAGCTGGAGCGTGGCGCGCAAACTGCATGCCGCCCACGCCTACGCCAGCCAGTTGGCCGGCGACCCGCAAATTGGCCTGGCACCGATGCTGGCCCAGGAGCTGCTGGAGCGGATGCGCGAGCCGTACGAGATTGTGTTTGTCTAGCGAGCCACTCGGCTCTACCGCAGCCGCCATTCGGTAATGCCCCCGAACCCGGTTGATCGTTAGCTGCGGCTTTGTATCGCAGTGTGTACGCCAGCCACTGCGATACATAACCCGCGACTTGCGGCGCATTCAGGACACAGGCCCGATACAGCCAAGCGTTCAACTGAGAGCCAGGCACACATCAAGCCTTAGGAGGCTCGCCATGCACACTCAGTTGAACCGCCGTTCCCTGTTCCTGGCCTTAGCGCTGTCGCCACTCGGAGCCATTGGCGTGGCCAACGCCGAAATGCCGGAAATAAACACCCCACCCGCCATCAGCCACAGCAGCTTTGGCGCGCTCAAACACATCAAGGCCGGCCTGCTGGATGTGGCTTACGCAGAAGTCGGCCCGGCCAACGGCAAGGTGGTGATTCTGCTGCATGGCTGGCCCTACGATATCGACAGCTACGCCAATGTCGCCCCGCTGCTTGCAGCCAAGGGTTATCGCGTGTTGATCCCCTACGCCCGTGGTTATGGCGACACGCGTTTTCTGTCGGATAAAACCTTGCGCAACGGCGAACCTGCCGCACTGGCCCAGGATGTGATCGACTTCATGGATGCGTTGAAAATCCAGCAAGCGGTGCTTGGGGGTTATGACTGGGGCGCACGTTCGGCGGATATCGTCTCGGCGCTGTGGCCGGAGCGGGTCAAGGCACTGGTGTCGGTCAGTGGTTACCTGATCGGCAACCAGGCCAGCGGCAAGAACCCACTGCCGCCCAAGGCCGAGTTGCAATGGTGGTACCAGTTCTACTTCGCCACCGAACGCGGCAGCGCGGGCTATCAGAAAAACACCCACGACTTCGCCAAGCTGATCTGGCAAACCGCCTCACCCCAATGGCAGTTCGACGACGCCACCTTCAACCGCAGTGCCAAGGGCCTGGACAACCCCGACCACGTCGCCATCACCGTGTTCAACTACCGCTGGCGCCTGGGGTTGGTGCAGGGAGAGGCGCAATACAGTGCGCTGGAGCAGCAACTCGCCCAGTCACCGTCCATTGGCGTACCGACCATCACCTTGGAAGGCGACGCCAACGGCGCACCGCATCCGCAACCGGAGGACTACGCCAAGCGCTTCACCGGCAAATACCAGTTCCGCCAGGTCAATGGTGGCATCGGTCACAACTTACCTCAGGAAGCGCCGCAGGCTTTCGCCAAGGCCGTGATCGACGCTGATCATCTGTGATGCAATGGCCGCTGATTGAGGTGGTCGGCACACGCCTCAATCACCCTCCCCTGGATCGACTCAGGCCGTTTGCTTACTGATCCAGCGCCGATACTGGCGGGTACGACAGGCTTCCCCGAGTTGTTGCTGGAGCAACGCACGCAGCGGTGACACGCTCGGGTCGGGCCGCTTATCCAGGCTGAGTTTGCGCAGTTGGAACTTGACCACCGCCATATTGGCCAGGGACGCGATGGTTTTGTTTTTCCAGGTGATCGGCGGCAATTGCGGAGCATTGTCTTTGCCTTGCAGCCAGTCACGGGGCAGATGCGGATCGATGGCCAACGCGGTGCCCATGCCCACCATGTCCACGCCGCTTTGCACCACGCTTTCAGCGACAGGGCGCCGACGCACGCCACCGGTGACCATCACGGGCATCTTGGCAACCGTTTGGATATCACGGGCAAATTCGAGGAAATAGGCCTCACGCGCCAGGGTCCGGCCATCACGTGCCTGGCCTTGCATGGCGGGGGCTTCGTAACTGCCGCCGGACAATTCCACCATGTCCACGTCCAGGTCGTTGAGCAGTGTCACCACACGCTTGGCGTCATCGGCGGTAAAACCGCCGCGCTGGAAGTCAGCCGAGTTCAGTTTGACGGCAACCGCGAAGTCCTTCGACACCACGGCCCTGACTGCCTTGACGATTTCCACAAGCAGACGCGCGCGGTTTTCCAGGGAGCCACCCCACTCGTCCGTGCGCTGGTTAGTCAGCGGCGACAAAAACTGGCTTAGCAGATAACCATGGGCGGCGTGGATTTCCACGCCCGTGAAACCGGCCTGCTCGCCCAGGCGAGCGGAGCGCGCGAAGCGTTGAATCACGTCCTGGATCACGCTGGGCGTCATGGCGTAAGGCGTAGCGAAACGCTTGGACAGGTTGCCCAGGCTCAGCGAAACGGCCGAGGGCGCCCAGGTCTTTTGCCCAAGGTTGGCCTGCATCTGCCGACCGGGATGGTTGATCTGCAACCAGACCTGAGCGCCGCCGGACCGGCTCACCTGGGCCCAGCGCCTGAACTTGGCCAATTGCAGGTCATCCTGCAACACCACCCCACCCGGGCCGGTCATGGCGCGGCCGTCAACCATCACATTGCCGGTGATGATCAGCCCCGCACCGCCATCAGCCCATGCCTGGTAGAGACGCATCAGGTCTGCGGAAGGCGCCTGGTGGGCGTCCGCCATGTTTTCTTCCATGGCCGCTTTGGCAATGCGGTTCTTGATGGTCGAACCGTTGGGCAGTATCAGGGGGCGAACAGGTTCATGGGGATGGTCCTCAGTTGGGGTGGAACCACCATAAGATTGAAGTCAACTTTAAGGTCAACCGTTTTTTGAGGTGTTATTTATCCGTACGAGCTGAAACCGCCGCCCCGCCCTCTTCGCGCAGACGATGCAGGAGCAACTGGGTATTCTCGGCACAAGCCACGCCCTCTGGCTTGCCCTCGACGCCCGCGATCACCCGCAACAGTTGTGCTTTGTTCTGGGCCAACCGCTGCTGCAGCACTTCGATTTCCTCAACCTTGCGTTTTAGCCCGCTCAACAACTCGTCATGCTGCCAACCGCCTGCATTGGACGGCAGCAATTTGCGGATTTCCTCCAGTGAAAACCCGGCGCCCTGCGCGCCGGTGATGAGTTGCAATACCCACTCGGTATCAGGGGCATAATCCCGGTAACCGTTGGCTTTGCGCCCGACCGACGTGATCAGGCCGCTCGCCTCATAAAAGCGGATGCGTGAAGGCGCCAAGCCGGTGAGTTTCGCCAGTTCACCTATTCTCATGTCCTACCCCTACAGCACGATTGACCTTGAAGTTGGCTTTAAAGCTAGTGTGGGCTGGCGACCGAGGCAACCCTGGGTAGTCCATGAAGCCCACGCGCGGCTGTTTGTCTCTGATGAGGGGGAATATATGACGTTCTGACAGGTCGCTATCGGCCTTTCACGATGCCCATTTAAAACGTGCGGACGCCCACCAATGCCAGAACTCAAGATTGTTCCAGCAGACAAACCACCTATTGATAGTGCACCCGAAAATGTTTAGGTCATTTCAACATCACGAATACCCGGAAATATCAGCTTACGCCTCCTAACATCTGGTGGTGTTCCAGCAAGAAGTCAACGAACAATCGCACCCGCACCGGCATTGTTGCGCCGCCGACGAACACCGCATGAATCGGTTCCCGATCCCCGGGGTTGCAGGCTTCCAATAGCGGAATCAGGTAGCCGCGCTGCAGATCCGCGCTCACGCTGAACTCACCGATACGTGCAATGCCGGCACCTTCTCGCGCGAGTTGTGCAAGCGCTTCGCCACTGCTGCATTCGATGTTGCCGCTAACCTTTAGGAAAAACTTTTTTCCATCCCGGATGAACGGCCAGTTGGGTTCGGCACGCCGGAAGTTGAAGCGCAGACAGTTGTGCTGTAACAGGTCCTCCGGTTCCTGGGGGGTGCCGTGCCGCTGCAGATACTCGGGCGATGCCAGTACTACCTGGCCGGTGTCGCCGATCCTGCGTGCGGTCAGCGGGCTGTCGGGCAGATGGCCAAAGCGGACCGCAACGTCGGCCTGCCCGCCGAGAATGTCGACCACTTCGTCGCTGAGGGTAAGGTCGATGACAATGTTCGGGTAACGGGCGCTGAATGCTGCGACCAACGGAACGATGGCCAGCCGTCCATGGCCAAGGGCGGTACTGACCCGCAATCGCCCCCTGGGTACACCTTGGTCAGCGATGGCTTCTTCGACCTCGTCCATGTCGGCCAGGATACGCCGGGCGCCCCGGAGGAACGCTTCTCCCTCGGCAGTGAAGGTGATCGCCCGAGTGGTGCGCAACAGCAGGCGGGTGCCAAGACGTTGCTCCGTACGCGCGATGATCCGGCTGACCGCCGAGGGTGTCAGCCCCAGTGCACGCGCGGCGGCCGACAGGCTGCCTTCCTGCGCCACGGTGGTGAACACGCTCATTTCACCTGACCTTCCGTTGAAATCCACTTGTGCCTCTTACGCAAAGGTGATTGCCAAAAACGCTATCTACTGCCTGATATGACTGGATCGTAGCATTAGCGGCACAGATAAGGAGCCTCTCATGCGTATCAATCCACCACTTGTCGCGCTCGCCATCGGTGCCTTCGGTATCGGCGTTACAGAATTCGCCCCCATGGGCATGTTGCCGGGTATAGCTGCGGATCTGGGCGTTTCCATTCCCGCAGCCGGTCTGCTGGTCAGTGCTTACGCGCTGGGCGTATTGCTCGGCGCACCTCTGATGACCCTGACCACTGGCAGGATTCCACGGCGCTATCTGCTGATCGGGCTCATGGCAATTTTCACCCTGGGAAATCTGATGTCAGCCCTGGCCACCGATTACTACAGCCTCATGGTCGCCAGGGTGGTGACCTCACTGAACCATGGTGCATTTTTTGGCGTTGGCTCCATCGTCGCCGCTAGCGTGGTTGCCCCGGAGAAACGTGCCGGAGCGGTTGCGGCGATGTTCATGGGCCTGACCCTGGCGACCATTGGCGGTGTACCGCTGGCCGCCTGGTTTGGTGAACTGTTAGGTTGGCGCACAGCTTTCTGGGGAATTACCGGCCTCGGCGTGGTGACCATGGCCGCGTTGTGGTTCGCATTGCCTAACCTGAAGACGCCGCAAAGCGCCGGTGTAATGGCTGAAATTCGGGTACTGGGGCGTGGTCCAGTGCTGAGTGCGTTGGCCCTGACCGTAGTCGGATCTAGCGCAATGTTTACAGTGTTCACTTACATCGCGCCGATCCTCAGCAGTGAGACCCATAGTTCCACCGCCTACATCACCGCGATGCTGGTACTTTTTGGTGTGGGGTTGACGCTGGGCAATGTGTGGGGCGGCAAGGCCGCCGACCGCTCGATAGATCGCACCTTGATCGTCTCGCTAAGTGTTCTGATTCTCGTCTTGCTGGCGTTCGCCCTGCTGATGCGTTGGCCGGTGCCGGCTGCTCTGACCATCCTGGTATGGGGTATAGCCAGTTTCGCACTGGTGCCGCCGCTGCAGATGCGCGTCATGGAAGCAGCGAAGGACGCGCCCAATCTTGCCTCTGCGGTGAACATTGGCGCCTTCAATTTTGGCAACGCGATTGGCGCAGCACTGGGCGGAGCGGTGATCAAAGCTGGTCTGGGTTATCCGGCCATTTCTCTGGCCGGAGCGGCGATGGCTGCTCTCGGGTTGCTGATGGTGTTGGCTTCTGCCTGGCGTTCCAGAACGATTGACGCAGCAGTGGTGTGACGAATATGAGGGGGCGTTACCATTGATGCGTCGAAGCAAGAGATAGAATTGCTGCCCTTGGCGAAGGGCGGCAGTCGGCCAAAAGCGGACGACCAACTCGGTTCTGGTTTCGCCCAGCTTGCCTCCTCCGCAAGTGCAAGCTGGCTCACTTCTCTGCCTCTTGGATACGCCTGGTATGTCAAGTCGGCTAAAGGTCACGCCCCCCGATGCGCATTGATTCGGCTCACGTTTAGGTTTGAACTATCCGCAATGTCCGGATAGCCACCTATCGCTGGAATTCTGAATACGCTAAGCTAAAAGGCATCCAATGCTCTACACAGCCCTGCCTTCTCAACAGGCTCGTTTTCAGGTTTTCCAGCTGGGTTTAAGCGCTGCAACGCGACCAGGCACTGGCCACCGTCCAGCAGGATCAGTTCGTAATCTTGCCCGGCCTTGGGGGTGAAGTGAAAGCTTTGCCTGCAGCTATAGGAATTGCCGCCAGAAACATAACCCTCACTCTGGAAGTTCATGGCAAAAGGCTTGTTCGCCGGCACCTTCAGTTCGCTACGCGCGGAGCCTTGCGCCTCCACCCGGCGGTTGCTCTCGGGCATGCCCAGGCTGCGACCATTATTCTGCCCCGCAAAGCCGGACTCGGACACGGCCATCACCCCGGCGCCAGGCACACGCCAGTCGATGCAGTCACGGCCCGGCACGCCGCGCGCCATGCCATTGGTGATCACACGCAAGCGTGCGGTATCCCCGGATGTGGGTTCAACATAGGCCGTATTGTAAGCACGGATATTGGAAATATTGCCGCAGCCACTCACGGCCAGGGCCAGGCCTGCGATCAGAAACGCTCTCATGGAAATCCTTTTTTTGAGGCTTAACGGCAGTGATAAGGGCTTTCGCTGCGCAGTTCCTCGCCGGTGCGGGCATCGCGAATGATTACCGTCGCCCCCGGCGCATTGAGGCAGAACGCATTGCGTATGGGGTAGATGTTATGGCCCTCGGCGGTGAAGGTGCCAAGCTTGGTTAACGGGGCGCCGGAGGCGTCCTGAGCCGTCACGGTGTATTCACCCGACATGGTCAGACAGCCGCTCAGTAACAGCGCCAAGGTGGCGCAGATTGCATATTTCACAGGTGATGTCCCTATCGTGTTGAGTGACGAGCCCTCAAAAAGAAGGCGGTTTTTTTGTGGTTTCATTGCGCCGACTCGCAGGCCTTCAACGGCTCCTTGGGGTGCAATGCACAGATATCGAAACCGTCACGCCGGGTGTAGCCCGCGCGCTTCATGCACACAAATCGCTGGGCCATCTCCTGGAAGCTGGCCTTGGGATCAATGCCGGAACCATTCTTTTCACCACACGCCAACATGGACGCAACCACATCCTGGTGGCTGGCGCCGGGCTTCTCCCACAAGTCGGCATCGGCCGTGGGGGGCTGGAAGGGCTTGCTAAAGCAAGCGCTGACAAAAGGTGCAATCAACACAATTAACGCCAGACGTTTAAGCTGCATCCTGAATTTCCTTATTTGCGCGGGCTCACCGGCACCAGCACGGGCCGACCCTCGGGCCAGTATCGTGTGCAGGCATTTGGGCCATAGGCGTAACAGCTGTGCATTGTCGTCTCGCCCTTCAATACGTTGATAAGCTCTTTGAACAGGCTACTGCCCTGGGGTATCACCCCGCCGGTGCCTGGGTTATTGCCCATGATGAACCACGTACCTACCGGGTCGTAGTTATGGACCTCGTACTTGAGGACCAGGTTCGCCCGTTCGACGGGGTCGGTGACGGCTGCGCGATTTTGCAAATAGGCCAGCTGTTCATCGGCGCGATAGACATTGAATGCACCGCCAAAGTCATACACCGTGGTTTTTCTAAGCATGCCTTGGGCATCCGGTAGATTGGCAATGGAATCTCGCGAGTTGCCGCCGGTCATGGTGCCGCGACTGTGCTCGGTCAGGTGCAAACCGGTGGCACCGTACTTTATCTGTAGCTCCCGGGTGGCGGCGGTGTAATTGGTCAAGCCCCAGAAGTCGTTGTCCATTGCCTTCTGATAGCCGGCCACCAGCAGTTCCGACATGGCATTACCCGCCGTCGGAAACCATAGGAAATATTGGGGCCCGGTAGCATCGGGGTCTCGGTGTTGAGCGGCGTATTTCGCCGCGGCTTTTGCGTCGTTGAAAATACCATTGAGGGCCACGTTAACGACGTTGTTAGCGTCGGCTTGCAGGTTATCCCGCTCGGCGCCCACCACCTCTC
The DNA here is from genome assembly GCF_004519405.1 of Pseudomonas sp. BCA17. GTDB lineage: Bacteria > Pseudomonadota > Gammaproteobacteria > Pseudomonadales > Pseudomonadaceae > Aquipseudomonas. The sequence goes on from NZ_SGWI01000001.1 coordinate 491,505, forward strand.
GGAATAAGGGTTTATCGTCCGGGCCGTCTTTGACATTGCCTTGCTCATCCATGTCCAGCACAAACATCTGGTCGGGTTTTCTAAACATGGTCTGGTACGCATCATCGGTAAACTGCACCCCTTGGCGATAGGCCTCATTCTTGATCGACTGCTCCGCCTCGGCGGTACGCTGCAGTTTGTCCAGGTCCTGACGCCCGGCGCCGACATGGGAATGGGCGGTGTCACGGTTAAGGCTGGCCACGGTCTGGCTGGCATCACGGCCGGTCAATTGCTGCTGGCGGTAAGCATCGGTAATGAGAATATTGCCGGCACTCACCGCGCTCCGCGTGTTGCCCTCGGACGAGTCCGAAGCCTTGCCTGCATCCAGGTAGTTGCTGAACAAGGCCTTGCTGGCGCCGTACATGCCCTGGCCGACAAAGTCGCTGCTGAGGGTGAGCCCGCTGCTGTCGGCGCTGGCTTTGGCGCTGTTGTGCAGGTCAGCGGTGGTCAATGAGCCGGTACTCAAGCTGTTCTTGCCATCGGCAATCGCCTTGTCGTTGCTGGCGATCACGCCGCCCACCAAGTGGGTGTTGCCCTTGACGCGGATATCAAAACCACCGTCACCGGCCCGAATGCCGCTCTGCTCAGTGACGCTTTCAAAGTTGGATTTCTGAATGCCTTTGTTCTGACTCAACGTGAAGCTCGATGAGCCGATGCAGAATGGCGGCACGCAAATACTCACGCCCACGCCCAGGCTAGTCTGTTTGGCCTTGTAGGTACTGGTGTCCTGCAGGCTTTCGACGCTGAAATCACCGCCCACATCGGCCGTGACTTGCTTGCCGCTCACCACTGCGCCCTTGAGTCGGGTATCGCCACCGGAATCGAGCGAGACCTTATTACCGGCGTCCACATGGGTATTGCTCCAGACCACATCATCGCCATCGGCCTTGCCACGGCTCTGGGACGCCCCGGCGTTAAAGCTGATGCCGGTGGTCTCGCTGCCGATGGCAATACCGATCCCGAGGCTGGCGTTGCTGCCCTTTTCGGTCGTGCGCTGTTGCACCGTGTTTTGCGCGGCCAGCAAGGCAATAGCGCCGTCGGCTTTGAGGTTAACGTCATGGCCGGCGGTGATCTGGCTGCCCTGTACGGTCAGATTGCTGTTCTTGCCGGCGCCGGCCGCGGTAATGTTGACATCACCACCGGCCAACACCGACGAGCTGGCGGCCGAATTGGAGGTCTGCTCGGTTTTACTTTCCTTCTTGCTGGTGCCGGCCGAAATGCTGATATTGATGCCGCCGGCCATGGACGGGTCCTTGTCATACTGGATATAGCCGTTGCCCGCCCCCATCAGGGTATTGACCAGCGCCAGGGTTTTGAGGCGGCCATCATCGGTGCGGTCGGACGCGGTTTTCATGCGCTGGGCGGTCTGCACGGCTTCGATCACCGGGTTGGTCACGGTAATCGTGAGGCCGCCTTGCTTGAACTTGGTCTCCTGGGTGATGTGCTGCTGGTCACGGGCCTCAAGGATATCGACCAAGCGCGCGGCAATGTTCACATCGCCTTTGGGCGCCGTCACTTGGCTGCCGACCTGACGGTAGGCATTGCCGGCCAGGATACTCACGTTGCCATCGGTGGCGCCGATGGTGCTGGCCGTCGCCGTTTCACTGTCGGTACGGTTTTGGTCGCTGCGCTGCTGGCTGCCGATGGTCACCGCGATGGCGCCACCGCTGAACAGCCCGCTCTGCTTGACCTGCTTGAAGTGCTGTTCGCTGAGCTGGTCGGTGGCGGCCACCACATTCACATCGTGCCCGGCCACCAGGGTGGTGCCACTGGTGGAGACTACGTTACTGCCGCGCACATTCAAGTCATTGTCGGCCTTGACCCACGCGGTCTCGCCACTGAGGGTGGTAGCCTGGGCGCGGGTTTCACTCACGGTGTCGCGGGTTGTGGTGGTCTTGCTGGAGAACAGGCTGTTACTGCCGGTGACCTTATGGGCCTCGTCGACAAAGTTGTAGCTCTGGCTGGTGCTTAAATTGACGTCGCGGCCTGTCGAAACGGTGACCCCGCCCTGCTCGCTGACGACCTTGGCGCCTCGGGCATTGAGGTCATTGTCCGCGATCAGGCGTACCTCGCCCTCACCCTGGATAACGCTGCCGACATCGGTGCGGCTCGCGTCCTTGCGCCAGTTACTGGCGTTCCATTGCACGCTTTGTTCACGGCTCTGGGTCACCGTGCCCAGGTTGATATCGTGGCCAGCAACCACCGTGGTCTTGCCGTCCTTGCCGGAACTGACGATCTGCGCCGCACTCAGGTTGATATCGCGCGCCGCGTTCACCACCAGTTCGCCCTTGGCATCGGAGACAAACAACCCGGCAACCCGCGAAACACCCGTGGCGGTGCCCTGGGCACTTTCGGTGTTGCGCGTGGTGGACACCAGGTTGATATCGCGACCGGCAACCGTACTCAAGCGCGTGGTGGCATCGATCAACCCGCCGAGGTTGTTCAAGTCAGTGCGGGCTTTTACCTCCACCTCGCCACCGGACAGGCGCCCGCCCAAGTTCTGCAGGTTGTCGGCGGAAATCGCCAGCACACTGCGCCCGGCGATCGTGCCGCGGTTAACCAGGTCGCCTTGTAGCTTGAGGTCGACGACGTTGCCCGCCATCAGTGCACCGGAGCCGTCCAGGTCGCCGTCGCGCACCCGCACATACACCTGCGGCACCAACGCCTGGGTCACGCTGCCGTCGGCAAGGGTCACGTCCTTCTTGACCAGCCAGACGACATCGCTGGTCAACTGGGCCATTTGCTCAGGGCTGAGCGCCACACCCGGCACCAGGTTCCACTTGCCGGCGTAGGTCAGCGCACTGTCGAGCAACGCGCGGTACTGGGTTTCATCATTGGCGTAGCCGTCGAGGAAGCGTCTGCCGGTGAGTTGGGCAATCTGTTCGCGGATCAGTTTTTGCTCATAGAAACCATCACCCAGCCGCGTAAGGGTCAGGCCCGGATCCAGTTGCAGCCGGTCCAGCATGTAGCTGGAAGACAGCCAGGAACGATAACTGGTGAACCGTGGGTCGCTCTCCACCAGATAGTTGGGGTTGGCCTGGGGGTTGAGGTGGAACAGGCTGTTGTCCGGCACCTGCACATTAAGCCCGCCGGTACGGATTGACTCACCCACGCCTCCCGCCGCCGTCGCTTGCAACGCCGCCACTTCCAGCACCGGGCCAGGCGCTCGGCCATCGCCCACATTGACCTTGGCCGCACTGGCACCGCCGGCAGCCTGATCGACGCTGCTGGTCAGGCGCGTGCCAAGTTGCAAACCGCTGCCGGTATGGGTGGTGTTTTGCAGGTACTGGGTTGGCCGCAGGAAAATATCCGTGACGCTGGCGGCCGGGTTGTAGGCGGCTGTCGAACGGCCCTGACGGTCACGGCCCTTGCGATGGATACGATACAAATGGCTGAACGTGCCACTGTCCGTCACCGTCTGCTGCCCGGTGACTTCGGTGTTGTTGAGCTGTCCGATAGTGCCCACCAACGTGCCGCCGGCGATGATTTGGCTCTTGTCGTTCAACACCGAATTGGCAGTCAACAGCATTGAGCCGCCGGAAAGGATTTCACCCGGGTCCGAGGTGAGGATCTGGGTTTGAGTGGTGGTGCGGGTGTAGTCGTAGCGGTTGTAGTTATCGGACACGCCCTCGGGGCTGACCAAGTGGCTGACTTCGTCGTTGTAGAGTGAGATCTGATCCGGGCGATAGCGATTGGCAGAGCCGGTGTGCTGGAACTCCTGAACGCCTTCGCGGCTGACCTCCACCACTTGCGTGCTGAAGTGCTCGTTGGTATTGCGCAACTCGGCACTGTTGAGGCTCAGCCCACCAAGTGCTTCGATGCTTGCGCTGGCGTTACGCACCAGCCCGGCCTGGCCGGTGGCCTGGCCCTGGGCATCCAGCGCGCCGCCGATCAACAGGTCACCGGCGCTGAAAAGCATGGCGTGCTCCCGGTTGACCAGCGTCCCGACGCCAATGTCCAGGCGTTCGCGCGCGGCGATCACGGCCGCGCGGGCATCTTCCACATCATTGGTCAATTGCACCGCCGCAATGGATACGTGATCACCATAAATACGGCCGCTGCCAAGGTTGTTGAGCACCTGGGTATTGATCCGGTTGATCTGGGCATCGATCACGCCACGGTTGTTCAGGGTATCCCCCACATCGAGGGTCACTTGCGCGGCACTGATCTCGCCATTGGCGCGGTTTTCAACCCCATCGCTCGATACCCGCAACTGCTTGCCGGCCTGAACGCCACCCTGGTTGTCGAGCGTGCCTTGCAGGCTCAGCTCAAGATTACCGTTGGCTTGCACTTTGCCGGTATTGACCAACCCCGAAGCCAGGTTGAGGCTGATATCGCCCAGGCTCAACACGCGGCCATCGCCACTGAGGCTGGCGCTGTTCAGGCCGAGCCGCTCTCCGGCGATCACTGTGCCGGCACTGTTGAGCAGCGCCTGGTCGGCGCGGATCGACACTTGCTTGCTCGACGAGATCAGGCCCGCGCTGTTATCCAACTGCCCAGTAGTGTTGACGCTCAGCAACTGGTCGGCACGCAGGGCGCCCGAGCGATTAAGCAACTGCGCCAGGTTCAGGGCCAGCGACTGCCCCTCCACGCCCTGGTTGCTCCCTTGGGTCTGCTGGTTATCCAACTGCCCTGCATCGACCGTCAAGGTGCCCCCGGCACGCAGCAGACCGCCGACGTTATCGAGGCGACCGCTGCCGATGTCCAGCCGCGCGTTACCCAGGCTCTGCAACTGTCCACCGCGATTGCTCAGGCCGCCCGCCGTCAACAGCAGGCTCTTTTCACTGCTGAGTACACCGGCGTCGAGGTTATCGACCTGCGCGGCATGGATCGCCACGTCGCCTTTGCTGCCGATAAAGCCGGCGCTGTTATTCAGGTTGCCGGTGCGCAGCGTGATATCGGCCTGCCCGAGGATGCCATTGGCACTGCCCGAATCGGTGTTGGTCAACGTTTGCCCATGGGTGTCGAGTGTGATCGCACCGTTACCCTGGATAAGCCCGGCCTGGTTCTTCAGCTCACCACTGCGCAGGTCCACGGTGCCGCTGCCGATGATGGCGCCGCGCTGGTTTGACAGGCCTTGCCCGGCACTGTCGAGCAACAGGGCCGCGCCACTGATCAACCCATCGTCGTTATTCAGGCCCAGGCTGCTAATCGTCACGCCTTGCTGGGCCTGCACCACACCGCCGATGTTATCAAACGCGCCCTGGCTCACCGTCAGCACCAGCGGCCCGCCGACCGAACCCACGGTGCCCTGCCGGTTACTCAGTGCGTTGGCGCTGACACTGAGTGAACCAATGGCCGCCAGCGTGCCGTGGTCATTGTTCACCTGCGCGCCGGACAGCGTGAGGCTGTCGCCTGCTGTGATTTTGCCTTGCGCGTTGAGCAACTGCCCGGTACTCAACTGTGCGCCCTTGGCGGCGGCCAGGGTGCCTGCACTGTTGTCCAACAGAGTATGCGCGGTGACCTTGAGGTTACCGGCCACCGCCGCCTGAACCGTGCCGCCTTGATTGAGCAAGCGATCAGCCGTCAGGCTGATATCACTGTCACTGGCCACTGTGGCGCCGGTGTTGTCCAGCAGGCCCTGGGTGTTGATGCGCAACGTGCCCGCGCCGGTCTGCAGGATGTTGCCCTGGCGGTTGGACAGTTGGTTGGCGTCGATTTGAATCTGCCGGGCCACAGTGGTGGCGCCGTCCAGTACCGCGTCGGCGACGGTGACTTGCAGTAGACCATTGCTCTGCAGGCTGCCTTGGCCCCCCGTGAGCGACTGGCCCTGAAGGGTCAAGGTGCCCGCTCCGGCGTGTTCGATCCGGCCCTTGGCATTGGACAGGGCCGCACCCGACAGGCTCACGTCGGTCGCGTTACTGGCAATGCGCCCGTCGGCATTATCGAGGCTGCCGGTTACGTCGATCACGGTGGTGCCCTTGCCCACCTGTACGATTTCACCTTGATGGTTGGACAGGCTGCCGGCCGCCAGTTGAATGCCTTCAGCATTGACCTTGGCGTTGTCGGTGGTCAGCGCCTGCTGTACCGACGTGTTCAACGTTGCCGTGGCATCCAATGCCGCACCGCTCAAGTCAGCGCCACCCGCGCGGGCAGTGAGCGTGACATTGCGCCCGGCGGTCTCACTCGCCTTGAGCTCGAGGCTCGCCGCGTCCAGGCGCAGATCGCCAGCGGCAATGGCCGAACCTTGATGCTTGAGGGTCTGGCTGGCACTGACGTGCAGCGCACCATTGCCGCTGACCTTGCCGTCGGCCGCCACGCCGGCCCCCAGCACAGATTTGCTGGCGTTGTTAATGGTACGTGCCGTCAGCGCCAAGTCCTGCTGCGCCGCGACTACACCCTGGTTGTTGATATCGCCACCACTGGTCAACGTCGCAGCGCCCTTGCTGTACAGCGAGCCGCTGTTGTCGATGCCCAACTGGCTGTGCACCTGCAGGTTCTGGCTGCTGCTGATTTGCCCGCTGTTGCCCAGCCGGCCGTCGGCGCTGATGACCACGTCGCCGGCACTTGAACCGATTTGCCCGGCATTACGCACGCCCAGCCCGGCTTCGGTGCCCACCAGCTTGATTTTACCGGCGTACATGCCGCCCAATTGCGCCACATCGATCGCGACCTGGGGCTTGTCGCCGGTACCGTTGATGGCCGTCGCCTGGGTGTTTTCGGCATTCACCTGATTGGCGCCAGTGGTGACCCGTAGGTCTTTGGCCCAGACCCCGGCGTTAACCTCGACCGACCGTGCGATCACATCGGTAAAGTCGGTCTGTGAGGCGTCCAGACCCTTGCCGGAGATCACCACCTTGCCGCTTTCGACCCGGTAACCTTGCAGTTGGCCGTCCTGCATTTGCGCAATGCCACTGGTCAAGGTGGCGCGGTTGGCGTTGATAAAACCACAACCGTCACAGGCGATACCCGACGGGTTGGCGATCACCACCTGGGCACGGTCGCCGGCCACTTCGATGTAACCGCGCAGTTGGCTGGGGTTGCTGCTGTTGACCTCATTGAGGATCACCCGCGCCGTGCCGCCGGCCAGGTGTGCATTGCCCTCGATCCAGCCGCCGAGTTGAGTCTGGGTATTGGTGCGCGCGTTATTGAGGATCGCACCTTGGGCATTGACGTCGAATTGGCTGTAGGTGTTACGCGACACCCCCGCCGCACTCGGGGCCTGGATGTTGACTTGGGGCACACCATTGGCAGCATTGATGATCACCGGCTGCTGGCCGACGGGGGCGCCACGGTCGGCGACGATGTCGCCCCAGGCCAGGGGTGAAGCCAGCGTGATCAAGCCCAGTGCCGCCATCAATGCAAACCGCAGGGGGCGCAAGGTCAATTCAGCGCTCAAGACCACTGGGGCAACGGCTGCGCCACGACCTGAGGCTTTTTTGCTCCCCAACACGTTTTCGGCCACTACCATCAGCAGGCCACGGGCTTTATTGAAAACGATCCTGTGGAGGTTTTTGTTCATGACGATCCCTGTGTCTTGAAATGCGTAAAAACGTGACGAGCACTACGGATGGCGAGCAATCGCTGGAATAGGCGGCGACGTGCGCGCCAGGCCGGCACCTTGAAAGCGCTTGATTCGCAACCCGCGCTCATCGCCCCGGTGGTAAAGCGCGCTGAAGCGGCTGTCGGCAAATAAATGGCGCTGTACCAAGCGTGCGAGGCGTGCGCTGTGGCCAAACGGCGCGACCCAGTCCAGGAACCACAAGCGTTCGCCGCTGTTCCAGTCGGGTGCGGGCAGGCTGATGGCCGGGTTTTGCAGGTAGCGCTGCTCGGCCTCGACGCTGAACCAACACCAGGCGGCGTAAAACACCGGGCGCCCCGATTCGTAGCCGATGATGAACTGGCGGTTGGCAATAGCTGGCAACAGCAGCGCGTTCAGGGCGTGCAGCGGCACATCGCGATGGCTCGCCGAGTGCATCCACAGCCATACGGCGGCACCCAGCGCCTGGGCCTCGTTCCATGGCTTTTCGCTGAACGCCGGCGCGATCAGCTCAAGGTTATCGAGTTGCATGGCAAATCCTCACATCGACCACGTCAGGCTGAAACCTGCCGTGGTACTGGCAGTCTCGAAGCCTTTGGGTTTGCTGATCGGTTGACCGACAAACACGTCGTAAGACACTTGCCGGTAGCCACCGCGCAACCCCACCACGTACCCGGCCAGATGATCACCAATGAGGTATTGGCTTGAAGGCCCGCCCACCTTGCCGTAGTCAACACCCAGGTAGGTTTCCTGCCCGGAGTTGCCCAGCGCCAGGCCGAGGTCGTTACGCACCAGCCAACCACGGTCGGCCGACAAAATGTTTTCACCGTCAAACCCGCGCACGCTGTAGCGCCCGCCGATCGAGAAACGATCCTGCGGCACCAACGCCGTGCGGTTCCACTGCGCACGCCAGGCCGCGGTGTAACGCAAGCGCTGCGTGGCAAGGCCAAACGGTACGGAAAATTGCGCGTCGGCGTTGATGATCTGCGAACGCGAGGTCCCTTCGTCAAACGCCTCCTCAGGCGCAGCGATTGCGTTGCGCGCACCTGTGCCCCGGCGATAGCTGGTGCCCAGATCGAGCGTGGCGGTACCGATGAACTCCCGATGACTCAGCCCCAGCGCCCAGCCTGCCATGCGTCGGCGCTGAATTTCGATCTCGGTATCGTCGATATAGTTTTGCGAAGTGCGCGTCCAGCCACTGAGCTTGAGCGTGGTTTTGCGCACGGCATCGCGATACAGCAAGCGAGACGCGCTGATCTCATTGTTTTTGCTTTCTCCGGTGTACTTGTAAGTCTGGTTGGCCCCAGCGACCGTCTGGTGATAGTCATACTCGTTGGACGTGACGCCAAACAGCCAATAACCGTAGGGGACAGAGTAGTGCAAGGTATGGCCCTTGGAACCACGATTACCCGCGTCCCCCCCGCCCAAGTCGTGGTTGAAGCTGGCGTAGAACAAATCGTTCAGGCTCAGCAGGTTGTCCAACGACACCGAAGCCGAACCCAGGTATTTACCTGTGGCGTCGGTTCCCGAATCATCTACCGACACGCTCAAACGCACGGGAAGTGCCTGTTTCCACGCGATAACCAAGTCACTGTCGCCCGGCTTTGCGCCCATCCCCTGGGCCGCGGCGATTTGGATATCCGCCTCAGCCGTGGGCACGCGTTTGAAGTTTTCCAACGCTTGCTCAAGATCACGCAGGTTCAGCAGGTCACCTGTTTTGGCAGGCACCGCGTTCCAGGCATTGGCTCGGGAAGAGGTGCCTTCGGCGAAGCGGATGGAATGAATGCGCCCCGGAATCAGGGTCAGTTGCAGCACACCGCTGTTTAAATCCTGAGGCGGTGCAAGCACGCGTGTCGTGACAAACCCGCGCTCGATGATTGCATTCTGGATTCGCTTCATCGTCAGGTTGATGCCTCGGGCACCCAGACATTGACCGGTGGCCGGATCATTTTTGGGATCGGCGCTGCGCAGTGCCCATTGAAAATCTTCAGCCAACTCGCCGTTCAAGACGACCTGACGAATCAGGAAACAGGGTGATTCGCGCTTCTCGAGCAAAACCCCGGCGGAGGATGAGGGCGGCGCCTCAAGGCGCACATCCGGCGACGGCTCAAGTTGCTCGCGCAACGCTCGCTCGCGGTCCTGCTGCAATAGCAACTGTTGGGCAGGTGCGGGAGGGTCAGCGGCCTGCACGCCGAAACTGCTGATCAAACCGAACAACAATACGGCCACCAAATGAAGAGACGGTGACAGTTTTCTAACAGGCAAATACAACGTACCGAAACGGGCCAAGTACTCCGTAGGCCGAAGACATACTTTCATTTCGCATCCCTGTGAAATCTTCCTGCGGGTGCAGCATGCACCAGAACGGCACGTGATCTGCGAGAATTGCCTCTGACAGGCAACTCCCCTATGAACAACTGTTGCTCATTAAAGTTCAAGGGCGCGTGAGAACTTTCCTACACTTAATTTCCCCCTGGCTCCTTAGCCCCCTCTAAGAGACTACTTTTGGCCGGTGAGCGACCGTCGCTCTGACTAGCCATCCTTGTCTTTTCACACGTGGAGGACTTGTCATGAACATCATCGCTACCCGCAGCTGTCAGCCCTGGAACAAAGGAAAACTAGTCGGGCAGAAAGCCCCACTCCGACTGAGAGATATCTGGGCCATCCGAGTAAGACTTCAAATTGCGGAAAGAACCCGAGATCTGGCCCTCTTCGATCTGGCCATCGACAGTAAGCTTCGAGCCTGCGACTTAACCAAGCTCCGCGTGCGCGATGTCGCCCATGGCGAGCACGTATCATCACGGGCCATGGTTATGCAGCAGAAAACGCAGCGGCCAGTGCAGTTTGAGATCACTGAGCAAACACGGTCAGCTCTCGTGGCCTGGATACATCAGGCACAACTACGCAGCGCGGACTGCCTTTTTCCTGGCCGGCTGCATACCTCAGACCATCTATCCACTCGTCAATACGCTCGTATCGTCAAAGGCTGGGTGAAAGCCGTAGGCCTTGATCCAGCCATGTATGGCACTCACACAATGAGACGTACGAAGGCATCACTAATCTATCGCAGAACGAATAACCTACGGGCTGTTCAGTTGCTGCTCGGCCATACGAAGCTGGAGAGCACTGTTCGATATCTGGGGATTGAGGTTGATGACGCACTGGAGATGGCGGAACAGACTGAGGTTTGATCATGCATAGCGACGGTCGAAGTCAGGCCGTCGCTAACCAGCCAAAAGCAGCCGTTTGGAATAGACTGCTTCTGACCAATTTGGACTTAGTACGCCAATTTGCGCTGCTAGGTCCGCAGCCAATAGTAGAGGTCGTACTTCGACTTCATGTGTTGAGGATGCTGGTTGTCGGAGTCGGGATCTGGAATGGCGACTCGGCGAGTCCAGAGTGGGAACCACTCACCATCCCGCATATCGCTATCGCTAACCATCCGCACATTCTTCAACATGGTTCGCTCGCAGGCACCGAATTGGACGAAATTGACCTGCGCCTCGATCAAACTACATCTATTCGGTCCATCCACCTGGTGAGGGTAATAGAGTTGGAACACGTCATCCTCCCAGAAGCAAATTGGGCAAATGTCGTATGACCCTGGGTGTTCCTCGAAGACTGCATATCCGCAGCATGGGCAGGTAAACATCAGTTTTCACTTATGGGTGGCAGTCTATTCTTGGTCGATTTTAGCCACATGCTGAACGGTTGCAATGGGTCGGTGGCTGCCCTTAATGACAGGCCGCAACCGGCCAGAAGCGGCCACTGGACAGTCCGCCTCCGAATGAGTAGCGTGCAATCGAATATCATCTAGTTAGAGTTAGCTCATGGTTTCTATGGCTGTTCAGGAAGAGGTTCGAAGCCGCCTACGCCGCGCGGAGGACGAGCATGACGTGAAAATGCTTTTAGCGGTTGAGTCTGGCAGTCGCGCCTGGGGATTTGCCTCTCCCAACAGCGACTACGACGCACGCTTCATCTACGTAAATAAACCTGAGTGGTATCTCTCGGTCGGCCTTGAGGAGCAACGCGACGTCATCGAGTATCCGATCATTGACGACATGGACATCAATGGCTGGGATCTACGAAAAGCGCTTAGGCTATTCTGGAAGTCAAACCCAGGCTTTGTGGAGTGGGTGCAGTCGACCATCATTTACGAACACTCTGGATCCTTTCACGAGCGGGCTAAAGAGTTACTACCGCACGTGTATTCGGTAGAGAGTGGCATCTACCATTATCGCAGCATGGCAAAAACCAACTATAGGGGGTATTTGCAGAGCCCTCAGGTACCGCTGAAAAAATACTTTTACGTGCTGCGCCCCTTGTTATCGGTGCGGTGGCTGGAACAGTTTAATACGCCCGCCCCCATAGAGTTTGACAAGCTACGAGGTGTTATCGAAAGAGAGCCCGAGCTTCAGCAAGCTATTGATGACTTACTTGTGATTAAGCGCGCGTCTCCGGAGATGGGCCTATCGCCCCAGATCATCCCCATCCAGCAATTTATTGAGCGTGAACTGCATCGACTTGAAACCATCAAGCCGATCCGTAGCGAACGCAAAGAAGTTGAGCCATTACTTTCCGAACTGTTTCGCTCTGTGCTGAAAGAAACTTGGGGGTGAAGGGGTGTGTCGGAACGCTCTGTAGTAGTCAGGCACGTCTGGTTACCTACTCAGACGACGATGTCTGCCTTCGTATCATAATGATGTCCATTATGGGTCGTCCTCTGCCCGTCGAGAGACGGACGAAAACGACCCAATATAGCCGGTCGACACTGGCAGAAGTGGACCAACAGCGAAATTTATCTGCTGTGACACCAATGACGAACTGGTCTGTGAGGTAGGCTGTAAAAATATGATCACTACAGTGAGCCAAGATGATTGCTTAAGCTATTTCGTCGTCGTGCATGGCGTTGACATTGAGACCTACGAACAACTGGCCGTTCACTTCGAATGTCGTCGTGGCGGTATGCGAGTGACGGACAGAAGCCGGTATATCTCTATCCCGGTCACGATGGCTACCTTAGGGGGCACCCTTGCTTGGGTCAAAACCGAACTCGGCGGGCGGTACTATGAGCTGTATTTAATAGTGTGCGTCGCAACCAAATTATCTTGGAGCGAGGTTGTTATAAACTCTGAGATAGCTTTGCTCGCTGGTCAAGCTGGTGCGGCGATTAAGGTTGCTTTTAAGCGAGCGTGATTTCATTTCTGCAGTATCCACATTGGGTCGATTGCAGCCCCTCACGAAAGGCAGCAATCGGCCAAAAGCTGCCGTCGCATGCCTACGAAACGAGGTGTTCGGTCCACGAACTGCTGGGGGCAGATTGAATACGGCGTTTACATTTAAGGTCACGGGCACGATGTCATAGGCTATGGGTCGACTCCAACCGGCCGAGGGTTAGAGGCTCGGTTTGGATCTAGTGTTATCCATAGCTTCGGTCCGGAAATCAGGTTTTTCCAAGCTGAACGAATGTCAGTAACAGTTGCTTTATTAACAACTTCAAGAAGCTCTTGGCGCGTGCTAAAACTGTAGTCTAGTCGTGATATGTCCGCCCAGTAACCCTCAGTCATTTCCATTAACCCACCGTGATCAAGTTTCAATTTATTAGATGCCCCGCTTTTCAACTTGTTGAGCTGTGTGTCATCCAATTCACAAAACTCTCTATCTAGCGAAGCAAGGAATTCCAAAACTTTAGACTGGATATCGCCACTTCCATAATTGCTAGACTGTATTGATAATATTAAGGCTGGTTTACGCCAGTCACTGCTCGGATATGCAGAAACCGCATAACCTATTTGCTGCTGGGTTCTTATCTTTTGAAAAAAACGGCTAGCAACAAATTGACTGATCAGCATTGAATGGGCCTGCGCGCTGAGCGTACTGCTCGAAAAAGGCACATATGTAATAAGTACGCTATCGTGAGATGATGAACGGACACGAATGGGCGGTAAATTTTCGTCTAAAGTGCGAGGGCCGGAGTAAAGAAAATAGCGGGTCGGTGCTGTGGTTTTCAAAACCTCATGAATCATAAACCCTGTTTTCCGGGCGGTATCCAAGGATAAATTGCCTACAACTAGGGCATCTGAATGTATATCTTCTAGCCATCTATCACGCCAGCGATTAAAACTGTCTATCGAGGCTTTATTGAGTTCAGAAAGGCTTTCATTAGATGGCCAGTTTTCGGGGTATATTGCAATTCGCAGAGCATCATTTGCAGCAGCTAAAGGCATCTTACTCTCTTGAGACCTCCAATACCGCTCCATACGAGCCACGACAGTATTGAACTCATGACGATTTATTGGCTCATTCATTAACGTCCGCAACACCTCCTGCAGGAGCAGATCCTGGTGCTGACGCAAACCATGTAGGCCCACCTCGATACCCTGCTCAGCTATTTTTATTTCACCGAACAAACCTGCGTAAGATGCCTGTTGAAGAACATTTTGCATACGGTAATTCAGCCAAGTTATAAGCAATGCAAGATTTACATGGTCCTCCAGGCCCACTTCAGAATTACTTTTTATAGAAATTCTCCATGCAGTCATCGGCATATTGAACTCTTTTTCGGGGCGATACCAAACTCGGGTTCCAGATTTATTAAAAATTGACAGCGGTTCAGATTCGTTAACGTCAACCAGATTCAAATCATCCACAAGGAACGGATTTTTTTTAGGAAGAGAAAATGTGTAGATTTGAGTATGACTAGGCAACGTGGTGTCTTGTTGGATACTGTAAGGTACATCTAGCCATTTAGAGACGTGATCGGTCGGAGCGGCCTGCGACTCCCATACCAACAGAGTATTGCTAGAGGCCATATCCGACAACAAAGAATCAATCCTTTGGGGGTCGATACCATTCATTCGAAACGGCCCATACAACCAGTCCTCAGGTTCATAGCGTCGCATATTGCTTACTAATGACCTAGCCATAGCCAAGGGGGGCTTTTTCTCTTTATACAAAAAACGTTGCTTGCTCAAAGCAACGAGCTCATCATATCTCCAACGATCTAAACCAGCCGTTCGAACTAACTCAATGGAGTCATAGATAGCCTCTTTGATAGCGCTAATTTCTGGAGGAGTACCGGCAGCCATCTCGATATGGACACCTATTATAGATTGATTTTTGCGCCACTCCATCACGTTAACACTAACCTGTTTCGCCAACCCATGTCTCTGTAGCTGAGATTGCAAGCCCCCCTCGTTTTTTGCATTGAGCAATGAGAGTATAAAGTTAAGCGGCTTGCTGAACTCATCTCCGGCCTCATTTCGAACAGTAAGAATTAACGTTAGCTTGTTCCGTGAATCTTTTGGCTGCACATGTACGATTAGCGGCTCGGCATTTTTTTTCCACAAGTCGATATGATCGGGTGCGGGCAAATTTAAGCCACTATTGAAGCTCAGAAAATTATGCTCGACTAAATGCTGAAGCTCATCTAGAGACTGGGGCCCGCTTACAACTAATTTTATCCTTTCCGAAGAATAGTAGAGCTTGTGAAACCTTGCGACTTCACTTGCGATTTTCTCGGAATCACCACCTAACGTTTTTAAGTTCCCGATTCGAAAGCGCGCCCAAGAATGACGCGGACTAACGGCATTGCCAACTGCTTCCAGAAAACGAAATTTTTCATTGTCTGAGAGCATCCGATATTCTGCATCAATAGCCTTTCGTTCAGACTCAACGTATGTTCTATCAAATAATGGCTCACTCAGAGCAGCAGCCAAATGGGCCATTGCTACGGGTAGTGCTGGTGCTGGAACATGAAAATAATAATCTGTATATTGCCTATTGGTTTTAGCGTTAAAAGTGCCTCCAACAAGGCCCATTAATTTGGAGATTCCACTAGGATCAGGGTAGCGCCTACTGCCTAAAAAGACCATATGCTCGGTAAGGTGCGCCAATCCTGGTAGAGACTCAGGGTCCTGATCGCTACCTGCATTTACTGTTATCGCAATAGCTGACTTAGTTGCAGCATGATCATTCACAAGTAAAGCGATAATGTTATTCTGTAACCGTATCGACCGGTAGTTATTTCTGTCACTCGGCGACTTTATAGGTTCCGGTAATATCTCACCTTTCGCGCCTGCACAAAGACATACTAAAAAAATGGAGAGCAGATAAGTGTGCGCCCTAAAATTCATGTAAAATCCGCCAGTTAAAATCCAGATATCTATCACCACTGAAAACAATAGCAGGCCATTATTTGAGCGATAGATCACACATGTTGCTCTAGCTCAGAATTTTTTACACCCAAGCAGATAACTGCACTAAAATATTCAACAATTTCAACCCAGCTTCCGAACATTACAGCTTTCCGAAGTCGGATCTCATATCCTCCTCGGGAAAAAAAGTTAATTTCTGCTAACGGGATGTATGCATCCCCTTTTAAACCACAAATATAGTTAAATAAAATCCTTGAGATCCTTCCATTACAATCGATAAATGGATGGCATGCGACAAAAGAGATCGATACCATGATAGCTAATAGCAACCGCGACCCCCTCCAATTATCAATGCACTTTTGTATTGATTTCAGAGTGCTTGGTATACTTTCAGGCGAAGGGTATTTAATTCGAACATGATGACTATCTGAGTTAGTATAAACGTCCACAGCGCGAATTTCAGAAGCAGCACCAGATAGTTCTGAGGCTATGGCTAGAATAGTATCTATTAATTGTAAAGAGCAATTTTTATAAAGGTAATCAGAACTTAAGTGGGGCAAGACAGTTAGGATTTTCTTTTCCTCGACAGCCCGCATCGATGGGTACTCTGTATGATTTCTATCAGCATAATATTTGCTCAGATAGTGCTCAAAGCTATAGTCTTGGCAGACTGCTACTGATTTTGCGACTTCAAGCGAATCGGGCCATTTTGCGGATCTAGCTAAAGGTAGGACTTCCGCTGCATGTAGTAACAAAGGCAAACTGCCCAACGCGTCCCAATTAACTGAGTTGGGGTCCAAAGGTTTCCATGCAATGGTATTTAAAGTACGAATAATCACTTTTTTGCATGCTCCACTGGAAAGATAAAACAGATATGTTCTACCTCCGTTTTTGACTTAGCCTTGAGAAACACTATTACAATAATTGTTCGTTTGGAAAGTTGAGTTGCTACTTATCCACTCCTTATCGTCTACTGCAATGCAAGACAGAAAACTAATAATATCTAAATCCACAGACCAATAGCTTAGGAGCCATCTAGAATAAGACAATCTCTGAACCGATGCATGGCTCACTGCAGTGAGCCATGCATTTGAGTCAAAAGCTAACGGTGTCGCCCGGGGACACGTCCCCAGGATCGTGCGCCATGCCGTCATCTGGATGTTCACCTGGATCGTGAGATATATCATCCCCCCAATTTTCATCCGCTCCGTTGGTATCATCACCCCCAGATACCAAAATGAGTTCTTCTGCTGTCAATTCACGCATCTTTATATTCTCACATAATATATAAATTAAAATTGATATTCCATCTGAGTATATTTGGTTTTTACCTCCTCGCCGTATATTGATGAATTAAGTATCTATAGATTGAAGGCCACAATAGAAATTGCCCACCAGGTTAAAGTCTATTTAGGGCATCTAGATCGATCACGCGACTGAAATTATCTTCTAGGTCATCATGAGAGATAACTATTACAGTTTTATCAAGGTTTAATATGTGTTTCAGTATGTTTTTTTTACTATCTAAATCTAAATTGCTAGTTGCCTCGTCAAGCATTAGCACAGGCGCGTCTTCGGCCAGTGCTCTTGCTAATAATATTCTTTGTTTTTGCCCCGCAGATAAGATATTAGCGGCCCCCGAAAGAAGAGTGTTATAACCCATAGGCATTGTAATAATATCATCATGAATACACGCCGCTTCTGCTGCACTAAATACATTGTCAAAGCTTATGTTCGAACGTGAATATATTATATTGTCCAGTATAGTGCCCGATACGATCTGATCGTCTTGCATCATGATGGAAAAATGAGATCGAAATGAATCGGGACCTGTTTCTTCGAGCAGGAAACCGCTTAACATTTGTTTCCCGGAATTTGCCTTTAAATTTCCGCTTAATAAAGAGATTAGTGTGCTTTTGCCTCCCCCCGACTTTCCTCGAAGTAAGATTTTTTCACCGTACTTTATCGAGATATCGCAATTGTACATAATCCATTTCGTTGAAGGTGAATGCCTAAAGCAAACATCTTTCAATGCGATATCGGGTTTCTCAAGCCTGATGCGCCTTCTAAATTGAGTCACTTCAGCTGGGTAACTATATAAATCTTCAAGATTGTCCAGATGATACTGATTTTCGTGCTTGTGGATGAAGTAGTTAGAAATGGAACTCAGGTTAACGAAGAACCTTGAGCTAATAAGCAAATATGCAAAAATCCCACCGATGCTAAGGGAGCCATTGGATATTTGGCCTGCAGCTATCACAACGACGAAAATCCTATGCAGATTCAATAACAAATTTAGCAACCCTACGCTTTTTAGTGTGATGCTTTGGGCGGTTGCATCATAATAGTTATAACTAGAATAATTCGCGAAGAACCTTTCTTTGCTTTCTTCCTGAACCCTGGCAGACTGTATCTGCTTTATATTCCGTATCGTGTCTAGGACTATATTATCTGAGCGAGTTTTCATCTTGCTCTTCTGCCGCAACGCATGTCGTTGGTTTTTCGAGATAAATACTACACTCACCCCATACACAATCCCGAATGCAGCTGTGCACAGCGCTAAGTGGATTGAGATAATTGATGATACTATCAGAGCTGCGACAATCAGCCATGCAGCTACAAGTGCCGCACTACGATATTTGTGTTCAAAACTTACGATAGCTAGAAGGGACGTGAACTTCGAAATTATGTTGTTCGATGTCCTCGTTGAAAAAAACGAAACGGGCAAGCTAACGGCTTTCTGAAACGTTTCATATCCTAAAGAGTCTGCTAATGACCTTGCCGTGTTGACAGTGTTTTTTAGATGGATTGTTTGGAGCAGATATTGAATACAGCATAATGCACCAAATAACATCGCAATAACGAACATAAGGTTTTGGTCATTGCTCTCCATTACCTGATCCACTGCTAGCTGAATATAAAAAGGTGATGCTAGCGTAAGGAGCTCTATTACTATGGGTAACACGTAAATCAGCAACGATTTATCACGTTTGAGCCCGGGCTGAAATTCGCCTACCTTACGGGCTGAGCCTGAAGCCAACTTACAATCTGCTGTGTAAAAAAGCTCAGTAGCTATACCAGTAAAACTTGCTGAAAACTCACTTCTGTTAAACCGATAAACGCCCTCGGCAGGATCATAAATTGTGAATCTATTTTTACTTGCCTTTGTAAGCACAACAAAATGATTCATGCGCCAGTGAAGAATGCATGGCAACTCTAACGTACGAACTTGTTCCAACTCAAGCCTTAGATGTCGGTACCTGAAACCAATCTTAGATAACAAATCTGACAAGTTCTTTAAATTTATTCCGCGTCCCCCTGTTGCAAAGTCAGCACGCAGGGAGTTAAGTGAAATGTCTACTCCATAGTGCTCGCAGATCATTGCTACACATGCCAATCCGCATTCAGATTGTTCTTGCTGGCGTATGAGCTGAAAATTTTTAATATTCATTTAGTTTTCCTTGCCCCGCCTGTACTACAGAATTTATCAATGGGTCAAATATCCATCTGATAAGAGAGTGCTCTTCAAGCATTACTGAGGCTCGGCCGGTAAGTCCGTCTTTTTGGTAGTCTATCTCCAGATTCGAGTTGCTAGATTCAATTATCTTTATAGTCGCTAAATAACCGGGCTCTTCGGCTTGCAAACCTAGCGTACGCAATACGTCTTTCGTGCTGGTTACTGTATTATCAATTTGTATTATTTCCGCCTGAGCTGTTCCGAATTTTGTAAACGGGTAAGCATCATATCGCAGAGTGACTTTCTGTCCGAGATTAGCTAATGCAGCTGCTTGCTTAGGTATTAAAATACGTGCAGTCGGTTCTCCTTTTTCTGCTTCAACCACAATAAGGCTGTCCGATTTCCTGATGCTACTTCCCTTTGAAGCATTCACTGCCGCGACGACGCCATCAAAATCGGCGACAATATATGATAAGATTTGGCTTTCAATATCAATCAGCTCTCGTTCAATCTCTATAGCCTCAAATCTATTGTGGTTGATCTGAATTTCTAGTTCATTTTTATATTGCTTTGCCAGGTTGGGAGCTTCAGAGAGAAACTGCTGCTCCTTTATCAAATTTTGTTTTGCATAATAAGATAAATTGTCGATATTCAAGACTTTATCTTTAAGATCCTGAATATAACTTTCGGCTACAGCGCCCTCAGCCAGCAAATGATTACCTACCACAATTTTTGATTCTAGAATTTTCCGCGCACTGACTAAGCCATGCACTCGGGCCTCCAACTCAGCGGCCCGTAATTCCGAAAATTTAGATTGGAGCCCTAGCTTTTCTATACTAATTTGATAGTTCTGGGAGTTTTTTACAGACAATTCATTTAGCTGTATAAGATTTTGACTAAGAAGATTTCTTTTTTGAAGATTGGTAGAACCGCTCCGTCCGAATTGCTCTCGTGCGTAGGCTATTAGTTTTTGCCCTCGATGAACGAAGTCTCCCTGCTCCACAAATATCTCAGATATCACACCTTCTGATGTAGCCTCAACACGCTGCTTTCCAGACAGTGCTATTGTGATAAAATTTACGTCTACTCTTCTAGTATAGGGTTGCAGCAAAATAAAAAAAACACATAGCATTAAAGCTATCGAAGCTGCCCATGGCTTAATACTGCCAATCCTTTCGGATCTTGCTGCGACGCTCGTATTTTCTAATGTGTTGGGTAGAGATTCTTTTCTAAATAACTTCGCTTGATCTTCCATAATCGACATAGCGGTTCCAAATACCAAGATCCCTAAATGACTAACTATCTTAATGGCAGCTTGCTGCGGATTCCTATCGCACTCTTCAACCTTACTGTTGGATATGTTGCAGCATTATGTCCACAATCTTGCGATTGCATTACAATTGAAGATTTTTTGTATCTATGGCCAGGCCAGCATTGTGATTTATTTGATTTTTATGCGTCGAATGTTTTTTATAGCGGCTTAAGGGCAACGTTCATGAATTCGAGTTGCAGTGTTGTATGCAGATAGGATACCTTGGCTCCCTGGAAGCTCTATTAGTTTTTTGGTGAAGATACAATAAATAGGTGGGGTCATGATTAAGCTTTTAATTGTCACTGTGCTTTTGGGAACAAGCGCATTGTTTTCTCTGTACGCTAGCGCATTGTCTCCTGAGAGACAGGCCGCTATCGATGCATGCAGAGCGGAAACAAAGTTAATTCATGTTCGTATACAGTCTGCACCACGAGCATTTTCAAAGCCTGAGGAGACAATCGCTGTTTTGATTCAGGGCGAAAAGCCTCCTCCATCAATGAAGCATCTCGATGGTGCGGAGCTCTGTTTTTATTCGGTACGAAAAAAGTACGTGCAGCTTATTGAATGGGATGCCTTAGGACGAACTAAAAGGCTGCGCAGTCCGATAGAGCCTAAGCAAGATTTATAGTTTTATTGTTTTTTATCCAATACGTTATTATTGCAAAGTTACTATGTTGATACTCGCGTACCCAGACTATCCAAAGCACACAACACTTTTTGACTGGTTGAAAAGCATCCCCGCTGGTGGCGATAAAACCACACGACTCGCGCGAATTTTCTCTGCGATTCGTACTGAGGCAATCTTGAGCAATGGATTGATGATGCTGATTTACGGCACCAAGAGCGTGGGGATTTTCGATGAACCGGATCCCAAGAAGCCCGACTTACTACTCCGCTCCCTGGGACGAGGCGTTGCTGGGGGCTACTTGAACGCTATTCAGCAAAAGCGGATTGAGCATTTTCTTCAAGAGGAAGCGTTAGCCTTCAGCAGTTGGTTTCGGCCTGTGAGTCCAAATGCTCCACAGACGAGACCGATGCTACCTGATCCTGATGATTCTATTGCTCTCAATCAAGCCCCAGATCCTTATGATGACGATGATCGACCCACGTCCCGGGGCGCCTATCCCAGAGTCTAGAGTGAAGCCTAAATCGTCCCTGGCCTCGTAGGCACCTGGAATGGCGGCTTAGGGTCGGTAGTAGCCTGTAATGAAGCGCTGCTATCGACCCAGAGCAGCCTTTCGGCACCGGCAGAAGTCGGCCGTTTGGCGCTGAGACTGCCTACAGTCATTAGCTGCTGCTAGTATCAAGCGCTCAACCTATCTAGCCCCTGCATCGATTCACGTTTACTATATTTCCAACTCGTATTACTGCGGCTGCTGAACCCGGTACTCACGAGGATATAACGATGAAAAGAACCCGCGCCTAGAGACGTATGCAGGCCCTTAAATGCAGAGGCGACAATATGGTTCGTCCGCTGGAGTGCAAGCCAGAAAAGCATTGGAAACTGATGTACACCCGCGCAGCGAAACTGTACAGAGCACACCAACTCGGGATGAGCTATCCCATTCGCACAACCCGTCAACTACTGGGTCCTACTGCGGAAGCGATCTGGCGCCGTCGTCCCGGCTTTAATGCCCGTTCAGCAGGAACCAGTCCAAATGCACGTAAACCTATCAGCCCAGCGGATATTCGCTGGGCTGATGTGATCTTTGTCATGGAAGGCAAACACCTTAATCGTCTTCAGGCTGAATACGCCCGCCTTCTTGAACACAAACGGCTCCACTCTCTCGATATTCCAGATGATTACCGCTACATGGATCCTGAACTGGTGGGCATGCTTGAAGACATTGTGACGTCCTGCCTCACCACATAGGCTTCATGCGGAAACGACTGTCGCAGGAATGGTCGCGGATAAGCCGGCGGGCCGATCTAGACCTTCTATTGCGTTTAAAGATCAAACTCACACCCATTAGCCGCCATTTGTGAGGGGCCACTTACGGCCAGCAGCAGACTGCCGAGGCACGCACATGGATAGGCTCGCAACGCAGAGATCCGTAATCGAGTTCAGCGCTGCCAAATAACCGAGCGCTTTGTAATGAATCCAAAATGCGTTGGGCCGTCATTGGCGAAGGTTTACATTCCAACGTTCGTGTAAGCACGCATCGGTGCAACTCTTGGCCGAAAGCCCCTCCAGCATCACCCTCTCCCAACCACAGGTGCATGTTCAGCCATCAATTCCATTACCCAGTCTATAAATACCCGCACCTTGGTGCTGACATGACGGTTGGGTGGGAATGCCAGATACATCGGCATCGGTTCCATGTGCCATTCCTCAAACAGCGGCACCAGCTCGCCGCTGGCCAAGTGCGGTTTGGCCATGTACTGCGGTAGCCAAAGCACGCCCAGGCCGGCCAGACCTGCGGCAAGGTATGCGTTGCCATCGTCGATAATCAACAGCGGGCGGCCTTGGACCTCGATGATTTCCTCACCCCGCTGCATCGTGTAGGGCAAGGCTTTGCCTGTGCGCGACCAGAGAAAGCCGACAGTACTGTGCCTGCCATCATCCAGCTCACGTGGATGCGCCGGCTTACCGAAGCGCTGCAGGTAGTCCGGCGCGGCATAGATGCCGACCTTGAGGTCGCCCACATGCCTTGCCACCAGGGACTGATCGGTGATCTCGCCGCCACGTACTACGCAATCGATGTTTTCGCCAATGATGTCGATGATGCGATCGCTCACGCCCATGGTCAGCTGGATTTCCGGGTAGCATGCGTAGA
Organism: Pseudomonas sp. BCA17; assembly: GCF_004519405.1. Taxonomy (GTDB): domain Bacteria; phylum Pseudomonadota; class Gammaproteobacteria; order Pseudomonadales; family Pseudomonadaceae; genus Aquipseudomonas. Next base: position 514,726 of record NZ_SGWI01000001.1, read on the forward strand.
ACCCTGGCAAGGCGGGTATCAATACCATGCGCGCCAGCGGGCTGGGCACGTCCACCCGCAATCGGCCGCGTGGTGCAATCGAGGCGCTGGACAAGCTGGTCTCGGCATCGTCCATATCAGCCAGCAGCCGGATGACGCGCTCGTAGTAGGCCGCGCCATCGGCGGTGATGTTGACCTTGCGTGTGGTGCGGTTGAGCAGGCGCACGCGCAGCCTCGCCTCCAGTTGCTGGATCAGTTGCGTCACGCTGGTCTTGCTCATGTGCAGGGTGGCTGCCGCCTTGGTGAAGCTGCCGGTTTCCACCACTCGGACGAAGGCCTGCATCGCATCGAAACGGTCCATTTTACGCCTCAGTAGGTCGGGATAGTTTGGATTCTACAAACAATCATGACCAGAGTTGCTCGTTTATCCAGGCCGGCGGCCTTTTTACAGTGGCTCCATCTTAAACAGCGGGCCGCGATGGCCCTGAAGGAGCTCTGCCATGACCCGTAAACGTGATGTCGTTTCCCCGCCTGACCGCCATGCACTGTACGAACTGCACCGCTACTCGCCGGCGATTCGCTCCAATGGCTTTCTGTTCGTGTCCGGCCAGGTCGGCAGCCGCAAGGATGGCTCGGCCGAGCCGGAGCTCGCGGCACAGGTTCGCCTGGCCTTCGCCAACCTCAACGCGATACTGGCAGAGGCCGGCAGCAGTTTCGACGATGTGGTCGACACGACCATCTTCATGGTCGACCCCGATTTGAAATTCGAAACTATCTGGGCGGTAGCGGCTGAATACTGGGGCGAAGCGCCCTACTCGACAGCAACCGCCATCGGCGTGACCTGGCTGTCCGGCTTCGACTTCGAGATCAAGGTGATCGCCAGGCTACCGGAGTAAGACCGGATCAGCACCACGCCGAACCTCGACCGGAACCCTCTTGTTTTCAAATAAAACGCGCCTCTCACTCTCGGTGGGGTGCAGCCTCCAGTGACTGTTCTCATTTGGCCGATTGCTGCCTCTCACGAAGGTCTGCAATCGGCCAGAACTGCGCTCATCTCAACTCAAACCACAGGATATCTATAGGGCGCAAGACAACCGAGAGCTGATAGGGCACCGGCGGTCGGCCCCTCCTAAAGAACCGCTCTGGCGCGCCGATGACGCAGGTGTTAGCTTGCGCGGCTCCGGCCACGAGCCAGAACCGCAGACAAGGAAGTTTGGACGTCTTTCACGCCAAACCAGGCGTATTTCATTCCTGTCATGAGTATCATCCGATGCTGCAAAAATCCCTGAGAACCCAAATCCTCACGTTGCTGAGCGGCAGCCTGTTGGCAATGTTGCTGATTGCTTTGGCATGCTTTCATTTCCTGTCCAGCGGCGTACAAAACTACGCCAACCTGATCGAAGGTCCGCTGCATACGTCGCAGTTGATCGATGAGGCCAACCTGCAATTCAAGGTGCAGGTTCAGGAATGGAAAAACGTATTGCTGCGGGGCAAGCAGCCGGCAGATCTGGATAAATATTGGAAGCAGTTCGAAGACCGTCAGCGCGACGTACAGGGGATCCTCGGCGAACTGGCCAGTCAGAAAGGCCTGGACGGCCAGCTCAAGACGCGTATCGAACGCCTGCGTGAAGAGCACCGTCAGTTGGGCAGCGCTTACCAGAAAGGTCGCGATGCCTATATCGCCGCCGGTGCAGACCCCACCGCCGGCGACGCTGCCGTCAAAGGAGTGGATCGCGCCACCAGCGATCAGATGAGCGAACTGGTCGGCGAACTGCGCAAGCACGGCACCGAGCAGTCGACGCTGATCAGCGCTGCTGCCCAACGCACGGTGATGCTGGGGATCATCGTGATGCTCGCCTCGGGTCTGTTGATCGGTCTGTTCAGCCTTTGGTTGATCAACCGCAACCTGGTTGACCCCATCCGCAAGCTGATCGACTACGTGGCGCAACTGAGCCAAGGCAAATTCGCCGAACGCGTGGCCAGCAGCCGTGAAGACGAGTTGGGCAAACTGGCCATGGCCGCCAACACGTTGCGCGACTTTCTCGCCGAAACCTTCAACCGCCTGCAGCGCAGCGCCAAGGATCTGGACAGCGCCAGTAGTGAGTTAAACGCCATCGCCGGCCTCATGGCCAGCGGTACCAACGAGCAGTTCAACCGTACCGATCAGGTGGCTACGGCGATGAACGAAATGTCCGCCACTGCCCAGGAAGTAGCTCGTCACGCTGCCGATGCCGCACGCGCCGCCGATGATGCCGACCAGTCCGCGCAGCAGGGCGAAAAAGTCATGCGGGGCACCATTCACACCATCACCCAAATGCGTGGCGAGATCGCCAACACCGCTACGGTCATCCGTCGCCTGGAAACCGACAGCGGCCGCATCGGCAAGGTGCTGGAGGTGATTCGCGGCATCGCCGAGCAGACCAATTTGCTGGCGCTGAACGCGGCGATCGAAGCGGCCCGTGCCGGTGAAGCCGGACGCGGTTTTGCGGTCGTGGCCGACGAAGTGCGCAGCCTGGCCCAGCGTACTGCGGCGTCGATCATCGAGATCAACCAGATCATCCAGACCGTGCAAACCGGCGCGGTGGACGCGGCTCAGGCGATTGAAAGCGGCCAGTCGCGCAGTGAAGAAAGTGTCGCGCAAGTGAATGAGGCCGGCGCCATGCTCGAGCGCATCACCCATGCCGTGGAAGCCATTCGCGACATGAACCGCCAGATTGCCACCGCCGCCGAAGAGCAAACCTCGGTGGCCGAAGACATCTCGCGCAACCTTACCGAAATCACTTCAATTGCCAGCACCAACCTGGACAACATGCAGCGCACCGAAGCGGCAAGCCTCAACCTTCACGGGCTGTCAGGGCAGTTGAATGAAGTGACGGCACGCCTGAGTGCGTAGCCGTATCGTCAGGGAGTAGATCGGTCTCAGGCTGAGCTGCCGGATTGCGAGATCGAGCCCCGTGTTCAGTCATGGACTGATGCGGGGCAGACTCTATAATTCCCGTTCGACCGTGCATCATCCTGTTCGCCACGACCCTGTCTCGGCTTCGAAGTCATAAGTGCAGAGCCCGCCAACCTGCAAAGTGTGCCGTGTGAAATGGAAGTCATCTCATGATCGAACGTAACAAACTGGTTCCGGAGTTAATGGTAAGCAACCTGGAGAGCAGCTTAGCTTTTTGGGTTTCTTGCTTGGGCTTCAACGTAGCTTAACAACGCCCTGAAGATGGATTTGCATACCTTGATTTGAATGGGGCTCAAGTAATGCTTGAGGAGGTTGATTCGGACGCGGGTCAATGGCTGACGGAGCCGTTGACTAAGCCATTTGGAAGAGGCATCAACCTACAATGGAACTGGGCGGAGTAGACTGGCGTGAAGGGCGGATTCAAGCTAACAGCCGGCGTAAGAAAGAATCTTCGCGTAGCAAGTATTAAGGAAGTTTTTATATGGATTTTTTGAGATTTATTAAAATTGAACACCGCTTTTCTGTTTTGAAAGCAACCTCCCCACTCTGCTTCGCTCTCCTCATCGTAGGCTGCGCGAGTTCCAAATCCAACGTCCAAGATCACATCCAGGCCGCGAACTACGATCCGGCAACAACCGCACGGATCCGTTTCATCACCGGCGACACAACCCATGCCGCATACATCAGTGGCCATTCATGCGAAAGCTTCTACGGAGCCCTTAAGACCCAATCGGCAGACCAACTGGGTCAGAAGAATCCCCACGTCGATACGCCGGGGCTGTATCCGTGGCGGGATTCCGACAAGCGCAACATGCTTATTGGCATGCCCAGCAGCAAGAAGTCGATCGCCATCAACAGCACGCTGAAACAGTACGACGAAGTCGTAGTGCCCGCCGGCACGCCCCTCTTGGCATTCTTTGCTGCAGGCGGAAGCCAGTATTCCTGCTGGCCGAAGCCGATTCGCTTCATTCCTGAGGCAGGCCATGATTACGAGCTAGAGCTTGAATACGTGCAAGCCAGCACTTTCAGTGGGGGCTGCATCATCGGCGCACGAGAGCTAAAGGCCGAAGACGGTATTACCAATGAGCGCCCCCTTCCCCGCGATTTCTGTGTCAAAGATCTCGATGGTACCTTCCGTACGGTCTCCCCCTTGACGCAACTGCAGAAGAGCCACGAATAGGCCCAGGCAAGGAAGGGGCCAGGTGCCTGGCCTGAGTGTCGCCGTGAAGACCCGTTCGCCATGCTATGCATTCCGCCGCAGTTGATGGGGGTAGTGCAACAGAATTCTGGGGGGATCGATTCGAGAGGCATTGGAAATGTGGGTCATCAACGAACTTGAGCCTGAACAGGTCAAGCTAAAACAGGCCAAAATGCGATTGGGTGAGAACAATTAGGCCCCAATCTAATGACTGCTTTTGGCCCAGAGTGTGTAAAACGCTTCGCTAAAATTGAAGTGGCGCATCTACGTTAAATCTGAAATTTATGGGCAAGTGAGCAGATACAGATTGTGCGTAGAAACGCCAACCTCAGTCTGGCTTCGGATGCATGCTGCGCTGAAAACGTTTTACACACCCTCAGCCAGAAACAAGCATCATGTTTCCTCGGTGAAGAAAGCCTTAAGTGCACGGGCCAACTCGATCGGAGCTTCTTCAGCCATGTGGTGGCCGCTGTCAATTCCTTCGCCAGTAACCTTCTGTTCGGCCCATGGCTCCCAAACGGAAAGTACGTCACCGTAAAGGGCCTCGAGATCATCCTTTAGCGACCAGAGAACGTGGAGTGGGCATTGAAGCTTGCGACCAGACTGGCGGTCCTCTCTATCATGTAAGTGATCCAGTGCAATGCCGGCCCGATAGTCACCGAGCATCCCAACTACTGTGTCGGGATCGTGAATCGCGGCCTGAAAATCATCATAGTTTTCCTGGCCCATAGCCTCTGCGCTACCGCCATACCAAACTTTTGGGTCTGAAAGGATTGCCCTTTCTGGCATGTCGCGCTGGGCATAGAAAAACCAGTGCCACCATTTCGACGCGAACCGCGCATCACATCGTTCAAGCGCATCGAGAATGGGTACGCCATCCAGGATCGCAAGCTTTAGTATGCGTGACGGATGATCGAGCGCTGTGCGAAAGGCTGAATAACTGCCGCGGTCATGTCCTGCCAAGTAAAATTTATCAAACCCAAGGGTGTCCATGAGAGCCACGCAGTCGCGCCCTTTTGCTCTCTTTGAAAACGCCTCGTAGTCATGCGGATCCGCTGGCTTAGCGGATTTGCCGAACCCCCTCAAATCAGGGCAAACCACCGTAAAGGAGCTTGCGAGCAGCGGTGCAACCTTATGCCACGTCGTATGCGTACGGGGGTGGCCATGAAGCAATAATAATGGCGGGCCTGAGCCACCGAAACGTACGCGTAACGTAGTCTCCGGCAACTCAATCATTTCGAGCTGGAAACCTTCGAACATACTCACTCCCTGATAACACTGCACGATGCAGCCAAGGCTCACAACGGGCGCAAGCACAACCTGTACCTCACCTCTACCAGTGCGGTACCGCCCCTCTGAAGACTGCGCTCACTCCCCGTGTCCTCAACACATCCTGCCCGTCGATAAAATCGGATGGCTCTTTCGTTACCGGCCAAGACCCAAAGGGTTAAACGCTGATAACCTTGCTCCACCAAGTACTGCTGGCCGGCTTTCCACAAGGCAAGCCCGACGCCTGTGTGCCAACACTCCGCTAACACGTAGATGGCCCTGACCTCACCCACATGTTCCTGATCGGTATCTTCATCACGGCTGGCACCGACCGATATCCAACCGACGATTTGCCTGTCCTGCTCAGCAACCCATACGTTCGACTCGCCCGATTCAATCGAGCGGGTCCAAGACGCCTCACGCTGAGCCAGCGTGGCTTGCAACGAGCTCAAGTATTCGGCAGGCATCAGGTCGATGTACGCCTTTTGCCAACTGCTGATATGCACCTGGGCAATGGCCTTTGCGTCGGCCGGTATCGCCTTGCGAATCATTGATGAATTCCTTGTTCGGACACTGAGTGCTTGAGGTAGTGATTAGCCTCAGTATGCCCGCCCATCAGGAAGAAGAGATGACAGCATCGGCCAAAAGCGCTCGACGATAGAAGCACCATCGGTATAAACCTTAGCCTGCATTACCTGAAGTGATCGGGACTTCATCTTCAAGGCTTAACCGGCAGAAACACTAATACGCCAGGTTCGGATGGGCCTCTTCGCACAACCGTCGCTCTAAGCGAAATGTGTGCTTTCCTGCTGGCCAATGCAGGTATTTAGAACGCCCCCTCTGACTTTGAGTCGCGCCGAGGCGACGCAACCCAAAGAGGGAGCAAAGGTAGTTATGTATTGGTTTTCAGCTTGGTCCACAGGCGAGTGGTCAACCGCGCGATGGACGCAGGTAGATCCTCTACGGTGAACAACTTGTCCATGACCGTCTTCGGTGGGTAAATCGCCAGGTCCTGCTTCACCGCCGGCACCACATAGGCATCCGCTGCGGCGTTGGGGTTGGCGTAGTGGATGCTGTTGCTGATGTTGGCAATCACTTGCGGCGTCAGCAGGTAGTTCATGTAGGTGTAGCCGTTCTTCTCATGGGGCGCGCTCTTGGGCATCACCACCATGTCAAACCACAGGGTGGAGCCTTCGTCCGGGATCGAATAGGCAATGTCGATCCCGTTCTTGGCTTCCTTGGCGCTGGAAGCGGCCTGCACGATGTCACCGTTGAAACCGATCACCGCGCAGACGTTGCCGTTAGCCAAATCGCTGATGTACTTGGAGGCGTGGAAGTACTGGACGTACGGCCGGATCTTCAGCAGCGCCTGCTCGGCTTTCTTGTAATCCTCCGGCTCATGGCTGTGATGAGGCAGCCCGAGGTAGTTAAGGGTAATCGGCAAGACCTGCGTCGGGTTGTCGATAATCGCCACGCCGCATTCACTGAGTTTCTTGATGTTTTTCTCGTCGAAAAACAGGCTCCAGGAATGGGTGACGTCGGTGCTGCCGAAAATCGCCTTGATTTTCTCGACGTTGTAGCCGATGCCTGCGGTGCCCCACATATACGGATAGCCGTACTGGTTGCCGGGGTCATTGACTTCAAGTTTTTTCATCAATGCCGGGTCGAGGTTTTTCCAGTTAGGCAATCGGCTCTTGTCGAGTTTCTGGATCGCCCCGGCCTTGATCAGGCGCGACAGGAAGTGGTTCGATGGACTGACCACGTCATAACCGGTGTTGCCCGTCATCAATTTCGACTCCAGCACTTCGTTGCTGTCGTGGATGTCGTAAGTCGCCTTGATCCCCGTTTCCTGGGTGAAGTTGGCCAGGGTGTCGTCGGCGATGTAGCCGTTCCAGTTGGAAATATTGACGGTTTCTTCAGCGTGAGCGCCCGCGCAAAACGTCGAGAGAAGTGCTACCAGGGAAACTGTATTGACGCGCATGTTCAATCACCTTCGTTATGAAGTGCTTTTATTGTGGTTGTTGGCTGGTTTTCAGACTTCTGATCGGGCTCGGGCCGCCTCCACGCGCATGCGCAGCATGGCACCGATGTCGAGGAACGGCTTGGGCGGGAGCCAGCCGGGCTGGGCCCGTTCGATGACTGATTGCAAAATTGGCGAATCGGCGCCGGATGCGAGTTCCACCAGCAGGCGGCCCCACAACGTGCCGCGCGCCACACCGGAGCCATTGCAGCCGGCGACGGCAAACACGCCCTCCTCGACCTTGGCAAAATACGGTTGCCCGGAACGTGAAGCGCTGAGATGCCCGGTCCAGGTGTATTGGATGTCCTGTTCGCCCAACATCGGAAAACGGCGTTGCAAACCCAGTACATGGTGTTGACGGCGCACGGTCAACTCAGCGCGGGACAAGTCGTTCGAGCGATATTCCGCGGTGTTGCGGATCATCACCCGACGATCCGGGGTCAATCGCACCGTGGCCCCCAGTGGCCGGGTGGACAGCACGCCCCAGGGCTCTACCGCGCCGATGGCTTGAAACTCCTCGTCGCTGAGTGGTCGCGTCAGACTGGCGCTGAGTTCCATCGCGAAAGTGCCGCTGTCGCTGACACCGGCGCGGGAGATGAAGGCGTTCAGGCAGATCAGAACCTGCTTGGCTTCAATGTTGCCATTGCGTCCGTTGGCGCGAATGCGGCCGTTGCCCAGACGCTCCAGGCCAGTGATCTCGGTGTTTTCGAAAAGCGTCACCGTATCCGGCAGCGCATCGAGCAAACCCTTCACGTATTTCGCCGGTTGCAGCAGCGCGTTGCCATTGCCGCACCAGATCGCGGCCTGGTAATGCCGGGTTCCCAGTTTCTCGATCAGTTGCTTACCTTGCAGAAATTGCGCGGAGGCACCCACGGCGTGCAGCGTCTGCAATTTGGCCTCGACATTGGTCAGCTTGCGCGGATCGCTGACGGCAAAGAAATAGCCTGACTCGCGCAAATCGCATTCGATGCCATGACGGGCAATGCGCTTGCGGACTTCGTCGCTGGCGGCACGGGAGATCGAGGTGTCCACCTGAAAACCGGCAAACCCGTCGTTGCCTTGCAATTCAGGTGTGGTCGGACGTTCGTAGCCCACGACGAACCCGGAATTGCGCGCCGACGCCCCTTGCGCGGCCCGCTGCCGATCGACCACCACGATGCGCGCCTGGGGATGCAGTTCGGCGATTGAGTGAGCGGCACTCAGCCCGGTTATGCCGGCGCCGATGACCAGCCAATCGGCCTGCTGCTTCCCGCTCAGAGGATCGCGAACCGGTGACTCCCCGGCCTGCGCAATCCAGCCACATACGTTTTCCATGCATCACCTCATCGACTGTCATTCCGCCAGCCCGCCTGCTCACTACGCGCATGTAAAATTCGCATGATTAGTTTCAGATGGCGGCAGCTATGGCTAGAATCTAATGGGTCTTTATGATGACAACCAACGTTATTAAATCATCCAGGTATTCTCAAAACGCATGGATAAAATACGTCACGTGCCTTCGCTGCAAGGCTTGCAGGCGCTGGTCGAAGTTGCGGACTGCGGCAGCTTCACGCAAGCGGCGCAGACGCTCTGCCTGACCCAAAGCGCCGTGAGCCGGAAGATTCAGCAATTGGAGAGTCACTTCGGCACGTCGATGTTCGTCCGCAACAGTCGCAGCCTACGACTGACCCCGGAGGGCGAGCTGGTGCTCGCCAGTGCGCGGCATATCCTCGTACAGCTGAAAACCCTCGAAGACCGCCTCGCGCCACAAAAGCGCCCGTTCCGCATCCGTATGCATGTGTCGCTGGCGGTCCGCTGGTTGCTGCCAAAGTTGAGCGACTTCTACCGGCGTCACCCGGACATTTCCCTATCGATCGAAACCGTCGCGACCGAGGTCGTCGAGCCGGCCAGCGACAGCGACGCCTACATCCTCTATCTGCCCGAGCCGTCGGATGATCCATCCTGCTTGACCTTGTTCGAGGAAGCGCTGGTTCCGGTGTGCGCCCCCGGCCTGGCTAACTCAACCCATCCGCTGGAATCAGTAGACGATCTTGTGCGCTACCCTCTGCTCCATCGTTCCGCCGACAAGCAGGCCTGGATTGACTGGCTGGCAGCCAATAATGGTAAATCGCTGGAAGACTACAGACATATCCCCTTCAACCTCGATGAGTTGGCGCTCGATGCCGCCGCGCGAGGTCTGGGGGTAGCCATGACCGACATAACCCTGGCAGAAGAATCGATAGAACGCGGCGTGCTACTCATCCCGTTCGGCCGCCCCTTGAAGACCCGAGGGGTCTATTCGCTCTGCCCACAACCTTCCGCCGCCTCTCATCCAGCGTGCGCGCTGATCATGCAATGGTTCGCCCAGCAGGCCGAACAGAACGAAAGCGCAAATTGACTTACCAGAGCCAGCCCTTGATTCGAATGTCCGAAGAGGATCGGTCAGCGGCTCCTCACCAAAGGCCGGCCCTGCAGGATTGAATTCACCGATTGCCGTAGCGCCTGCCTATCTCTTACCTTTGTGAGCCCCCCTGCCCGAGTCGACACCGGAGTTCACATGGACCTCGCCACCCTCACCGTCTTCCTCCCGGCCTGCTTTGCCTTGAATATGGCCCCAGGCCCCAACAACCTGCTCTCCGTCAGCAACGCCACGCGTTACGGCTATCGCACCTCCTGCCTCGCCGGCATCGGCCGCCTGCTGGCCTTCGCCGGCATGATCGCCCTCGCCTCTGCCGGCCTGGCGGTGGTGCTGCAAACCTCGGAGTTGTTGTTCTACGCCATCAAGATTCTAGGGGCGGCGTATCTGTTTTATCTGGCGTTCCAACTGTGGCGGGCCAATCCACAGGTGCACGCGCAGGCGAATACGGCCAAGGTGGGTTTGTGGGCGTTGGCACGGCAGGAGTTTCTGGTGGCCGCGGGCAACCCGAAAGCCATTCTGATTTTCACTGCCTTCCTCCCGCAGTTCGTGGTGCCCGGCCAACCTGTCACGCCACAGTTCGCGCTGCTGGGTGTCATGTTCCTGGGGTTGGAGTGGATCGCCATCAGCACTTACGCCTATATGGGCCTGCATATGCGCCGCTGGTTCGCCGAGCCACGGGGCAAGCGGATCTTCAATCGTTGCTGCGCCGGGTTGTTGTCGGCAGCGGCGACGGTGTTGTTGACAGCACACAGGGCATGACAACGTGCGGGAGTTCACAATCGGGGCGAGGTAAAGGACAACAACCTGTACCTCATCCGAGCGCTATACCGGCCCTCTGACGTATCGCGCGCAACCCGTTTTATTCATGGAGGAAAAAGTTGCGGATCTATATCACCGGCGCGTCATGTGCAGGCGTGACGACACTCGGTCGTACCCTCGCCGCTTTGCTAAGCCTTCGCCATCTTGATGTCGATGACTTCTATTGGCTGCCCACCGACCCTCCGTTTACCACCAAACGCCCGCCCAACGAGCGCGTGGTTCTGATCCAGCAACGCTTCGGTGAGGATAATTGGGTACTGACCGGCTCTTGCATGGAGTGGGGAGATGCACTGATCAACCACGCCGAGCTGATTGTATTTATTGCAACGCCAACCCCCGTTCGCCTTGAACGATTGGTCGCACGTGAAACACAGCGCTATGGAGATCGGATCGCGCCTGGAGGCGACATGCACGAGATCCATGTGGCCTTCAAGGAATGGGCTTCGCGGTATGACGACCCGACCTTTTCGGGCCGCAACAGGGCGTTGCATGCGGTGTGGCTGTCGAAGCAAACCGTTCCGGTTGTCAGAGTGGATGGGTTGAGCAGTGCGGAAAAAATGGCGCAGGATGTGATTCATGCGTTGTCCCAATTACCGTCGTAGCTCGGAAGAGCAAAGTCAACGTCTCGTAAAAACTCGAGACCGCCACAAAATGAACCCGATGCCAGGCTGCAGGACGTGTGCAATCGAGATGGGCCTACACCTTCAAGAGGAAACACTCGATGACCCAAACAGAACTCGCCGATCTTTACCACGGCTATATCGACTGCCTCAACCGTCAGGATTGGGCACACCTTGGTGATTTCGTTCACGCCGACGTCACCTACAACGCGACCCTCGTGGGGCTCGCAGGTTATCGCGCGATGCTGGAGCGAGACTTTCGCGAAATCCCCGACCTGGTGTTTCGCATCCAACTGCTGGTGGTCGACCCGCCCACGATTGCCAGCCGACTGAATTTCAACGTCAGCCCCCGTGGGGAGTTTTTAGGGTTGCCGATCAATGGCAAGCGGGTTGTCTTTGATGAAAACGTATTTTACGAAGTCATCGACGGGAAATTTGCGCACGTCTGGTCAGTGATCGACAAAGCGGCGATCGAACGGCAGGTGTGATGGCCTGCGTCGTCTAGACTCCACGCACCCATCAACCGTGGAGAGCTGACATGCACAACAAAAACACGCTATGCCTCTGGTACGACGGCGTCGCCTTGGAGGCAGCGACCTTCTACGCCGCGACCTTTCCCGACAGCCGCGTCGATGCCGTGCACCTGGCGCCGGGCGACTACCCTTCGGGCAAACAAGGCGATGTGTTGACCGTCGAATTCACGGTGATGGGCATCCCCTGCCTGGGTCTCAATGGCGGCCCGGCATTCCCGCATACGAACGCGTTTTCCTTTCAGGTAGCGACGGACGACCAGGCTGAAACCGACCGCTATTGGCACGCCATTATCGATAACGGCGGTCAGGCCAGCGCCTGTGGCTGGTGCAAGGACAAGTGGGGCGTGTCGTGGCAGATCACCCCTCGTGCGTTGAGCGCGGCGATCAGCCATCCCGACCCGGCTACGGCCAAGCGCGCCTTTGACGCCATGATGACCATGACCAGGATCGACGTGGCCACCATCGAAGCCGCCGTGGCCGGGGTTGATCGCTCATGAGTCGGATGGGACGTTTGCGCCGGGGTTGACACATTCCGTCACATCCCCTGAAGATGAACGCCTTATCCAGGGTGTGCCTGCTCATGTCTGCTACGTTTTCCGCTGACCTCACCGTCATTGGCTTGATTGCCAAGGCGCAAGGTTGCGTAGCGCACGCCCTCAAATCGAAGAAACAGTCGCTCATGTGACCGGGGCGCGCTGTCCCGTCAGATGAGCTGACAGGACATTGAGCGCGGACCCACTCCCCCTTCGCACAATTCCCCATGCTCTTCTGACGGTGACTCAAGCGGTCAATCATCAGGAGAAAGTGCATGTCAGCGTTTCAAGGTATCTGGGTTCCCGTGGTCACGCCGTTCCAGGACGGCGCAATCGACTTTATCGGCCTGCATCGACTGCTCGGCAACCTGCTGGAAAAACACGTGGCCGGGATCATGGTGTGCACCACCACCGGCGAAGCCGCAGCGCTGTCCCGCCACGAGCAACTGGCCGTGCTGGATGCCGTGCTGCAGTGGGTCCCGGCGCACCGTGTGGTGATGGGCCTGGCGGGGAATAACCAGGTCGAGTTGCTGCAGTTCCAGAGCGAAATCCTCAAGCGCCCGGTGGCCGGCCTGCTGGTGCCCGCGCCGAGCTACATACGCCCCTCCCAGGCGGGCCTTGAAGATTTTTTCCGTACGGTGGCGGATGCCTCCAGCGTGCCGGTCATTCTCTACGACATTCCTTATCGCACCGGGGCGACCTTTGAGCAGGCCACGTTGCTGAATATCGTCGCCCATGCGCGTATCCAGGCGGTCAAGGATTGTGGCGGCAACCTGAGCAACACCCTGGCGCTGCTGGCCAGCGGCGAGGTGGACGTGCTGTGCGGCGAGGACATCCAGATATTCAACGCGCTGTGCCTGGGCGCCAGCGGTGCAATTGCCGCGTCGGCGCATGTGCAGACAGAGCAGTTTGTCACGCTGTGGCACCAGATACGGGATAACCGGCTGACCGAAGCGCGGGCGACGTTTTTCCGCTTGCGGCCATTGATCGAGACGATGTTCATGGAACCCAACCCGGCGCCGGTAAAGGCAGCGCTGGCCTTGGACGGGGTGATCGGCAGCCACTTGCGGGCACCGATGCAGCAGGCCAGCCAAGCGGTGGTGGCGCGCTGGCAGGCGCTGCTACAGCGCTGATCGAACGGTCGAGTATTTGCCCATGCGCCAAAAAAAGACATCCATCCGACCGGCCGGTTGCGACCCGCCCGATACCGGCCTATGTTCCATGCCATGTTGTGCATTTTGCTGTGCTCCGCCCCAGGTTCCTTCAGTACTCAGGTGACCACATGCCCATACAACCCCGCCCCGCCGTACTTGAACTGATCGGCAACACGCCGTTGGTGCGGGTCAGCCGCTTCGATACTGGCCCGTGCACGCTGTTTCTCAAACTGGAATCGCAGAACCCCGGTGGTTCGATCAAGGACCGTATCGGCCTGGCCATGATCGACGCCGCCGAGCGCGACGGTCGCCTGCGCCCCGGTGGCACGATTGTCGAAGCCACGGCCGGCAACACCGGCCTGGGCCTCGCACTGGTAGGCCGGGCCAAGGGTTACCGCGTGGTGCTGGTTGTACCCGACAAGATGTCCACCGAAAAGGTCTTGCACCTGAAGGCCATGGGGGCCGAAGTGCACATCACCCGCTCCGATGTGGGCAAGGGCCACCCCGAGTATTACCAGGACGTGGCCGCACGCCTGGCCAAGGACATTCCCGGTTCGTTTTTCGCCGACCAGTTCAACAACCCGGCCAACCCCTTGGCCCACGAAACCAGCACCGCGCCGGAAATCTGGGCACAGACCCAACACGATGTCGACGCCATTGTGGTAGGTGTCGGCTCGGCCGGCACCCTCACCGGCCTGACCCGCTTCTTCCAGCGTGTGCAGCCTGAACTGGAGATGGTGCTGGCCGACCCGGTGGGCTCGGTGATGGCCGAGTACAGCCGCAGCGGCCAGTTGGAAACCCCCGGTTCCTGGGCCGTGGAAGGCATCGGCGAAGACTTCGTGCCGTCGATTGCCGACCTCTCCAGCGTGCGCCATGCCTACTCCATCAGCGATGAAGAAAGCTTCGACCACGCCCGCCAACTGCTCAAGGCTGAAGGTATTCTCGGTGGGTCTTCGACCGGCACCCTGCTCGCCGCCGCCCTGCGCTATTGCCGCGAGCAGACCCAGCCCAAGCGTGTGGTCACGTTCGTGTGCGACACCGGCACGCGCTACCTGTCGAAGATCTATAACGACCAATGGATGAAGGACGCAGGCTTGTTGCAATACAAGCACTATGGCGACCTGCGCGACCTGATCGCCCGCCGCTTCGAAGACGGCCGGGTGATCAGCGTCAGCCCCGATGACACCTTGCTCACCGCGTTCCAGCGCATGCGCCTGGCCGATGTATCGCAACTGCCGGTACTGGTGGACGGCAAGGAACTGGTCGGGGTGATCGACGAGTCCGACATCCTGCTGGGGCTGCACCACGATGCCGCAGATTTCAAAATGATCGTCGCCAGCGCCATGACCACCACGTTGCACACCCTGGCCCCCAGTGCCAGCCTGGCGGAACTGCAGGCGGAGCTGGATCGTGGCCTGGTTGCCATTATTGCCGACGATTCGGGCTTTCATGGCCTGATCACTCGCGTCGACCTGCTTAACCACCTACGGAGATCCCTTGCATGAGTCAGTCCGATAGAAGCGCTTTCGCTACCCGCGTGATCCATGCCGGGCAATCCCCCGACCCGACTACCGGCGCGTTGATGCCGCCGATCTACGCCAACTCCACGTACCTGCAAAGCAGCCCCGGCGTGCACAAAGGCTTCGATTACGGGCGCTCCCACAACCCCACGCGGTTTGCCCTGGAGCGCTGCGTCGCGGACCTGGAAGGCGGCAGTCAGGCATTTGCCTTTGCATCCGGGCTGGCGGCTATTTCGACCGTGTTGGAATTGCTGGATGCAGGCGCGCATATCGTCTCCGGGAACGACTTGTACGGCGGCACCTTTCGCCTGTTCGATAAAGTGCGCCAGCGCAGTGCCGGGCACACATTCAGCTACGTCGACCTGAGCAATGTGTCGGCCTTTGAGGCGGCGTTGCAGGCGAACACGCGCATGGTGTGGGTCGAGACGCCGAGCAACCCGTTGCTGAGCCTCACCGACCTCAGTGCGATCGCCCGTATCTGCCAGGAACGCGGGATCATCTGCGTAGCCGATAACACCTTCGCCAGCCCATGGATCCAGCGCCCACTGGAGCTGGGTTTCGACATCGTGGTGCACTCCACCACCAAGTACCTCAATGGCCACTCCGACGTCATCGGCGGCATTGCCGTTGTCGGCCACAACCTCGATTTGGCGGAGCGCCTGGGCTTTCTGCAGAACTCGGTCGGCGCCATCGCCGGCCCCTTCGATGCCTTCCTGACGCTGCGCGGCGTGAAAACCCTGGCGCTGCGCATGGAGCGCCATTGCAGCAATGCGTTGGAACTGGCCACCTGGCTGGAGCAACAGCCGCAAGTGTCACGCGTGTATTACCCGGGGCTGGCGTCTCACCCACAACACGAGTTGGCCCGTCGGCAGATGCGCGGGTTTGGCGGGATGATTTCAGTGGACCTGAACAGCGACCTGGCCGGTGCCACACGCTTCCTGGAAAACGTCAGGATCTTCGCCCTGGCGGAAAGCCTGGGGGGTGTGGAAAGCCTGATCGAACACCCGGCGATCATGACCCACGCGAGTATTCCGGCCGCCACGCGGGCGCAGTTGGGGATTGGGGATGGGTTGGTGCGGCTATCGGTGGGGGTTGAAGACGTAGAGGATTTACGCGCCGATCTGGCTCAGGCCCTGGCCCGTATCTGACGCAGAGGAGGCGCTGATGTGGGAGCGGCAAGCCCGCTCCCACATTGCCCCTTGTGCATCAGGTGGCTATCAACGCGCCGCCGTGATGTTGGCCCGTGCCGCATGCAACTTCTTGTAGCTGTCGATCAAGCGCAGATGCCGGTCCAACCCTTCCAGCTTCATGCTGGTCGGCGTCAAGCCATGGAACCGTACGGTGCCGTTGACCGAGCCAATCACCGCGTCCATACGCTCGTTACCGAACATCCGGCGGAAGTTGGCTTCGTAATCGGCCAGGTCCAGGTCGTCATCCAGTTCCATCTCCAGCACCGCATTCATCGCCTGGTAAAACAGGCCACGTTCAACGGTGTTGTCGTTGTACTGGAGGAACATTTCCACGCACTCCTTGGCCTCTTCATATTGCTGCAGGGCCAGGAAGATCAGTAGCTTCAACTCCAGGATGGTCAGTTGGCCCCAGACGGTGTTGTCATCGAACTCGATGCCGATCAGGGTGGTGATGTCGGTGTAGTCGTCCAGCTCGCTGTCTATCAGGCGCTCGAGCAACGCCTGCAACTCTTCTTCGCTGAGGCTGTGCAGGTTGAGGATGTCGGCGCGGAAGAACAGCGCCTTGTTGGTGTTGTCCCAGATCAGATCGTCCACCGGGTAGATTTCCGAGTAGTCCGGCACGAGGATACGGCACGCGGTGGCGCCGAGATGTTCGTACACCGCCATATACGACTCTTTGCCCATACCGTCGAGGATACCGAACAATGTCGCGGCTTCCTGGGCGTTGGAGTCTTCGCCTTGGCCCGAGAAGTCCCACTCGACGAATTCATAATCCGACTGCGCGCTGAAGAAGCGCCACGACACCACGCCGCTGGAGTCGATGAAGTGCTCGACGAAGTTATTCGGCTCGGTCACCGCCTGGCCTTCGAACGTCGGCTGCGGCAGATCGTTCAAGCCTTCGAAGCTGCGGCCTTGCAGCAGCTCGGTCAGGCTGCGCTCCAACGCCACTTCCAGGCTTGGGTGCGCGCCGAACGAGGCGAATACGCCACCGGTACGTGGGTTCATCAGGGTCACGCACATGACCGGGAATTCACCGCCCAGCGAGGCGTCCTTGACCAGCACCGGGAACCCCTGGGCTTCCAGCCCCTGAATACCCGCCAGGATGCTTGGGTATTTGGCCAGCACCTCGGCAGGCACGTCCGGCAAGGCAAACTCGCCTTCGATGATTTCGCGCTTCACCGCACGTTCGAAGATTTCCGACAGGCACTGAACCTGGGCTTCAGCCAAGGTGTTGCCCGCGCTCATGCCGTTGCTGAGGTAGAGGTTTTCGATCAGGTTGGACGGGAAGTACACCACTTCACCGTCGGACTGGCGCACGAACGGCAGCGAAACAATGCCGCGTTCTTCATTGCCCGAGTTGGTGTCGAACAGATGCGAACCACGCAGTTCGCCCTCACGGTTGTAGATCTTCAGGCAGTAGGCGTCGAGGATTTCCGGCGGCAGCTCATCCTTGCTGCCCGGTTGGAACCAGCGCTCATCCGGGTAATGCACGAATGGCGCGTTGGCCAGTTCCTCACCCCAGAACTGATCGTTGTAGAAGAAGTTGCAGTTGAGCCGCTCGATGAACTCGCCCAACGCCGACGCCAAGGCGCCCTCTTTGGTCGCGCCCTTGCCGTTGGTGAAGCACATCGGCGAATGCGCATCGCGAATATGCAGCGACCACACGTTAGGCACGATATTGCGCCACGATGCGATTTCAATCTTCATGCCCAGGCCGGCCAGAATGCCGGACATGTTGGCGATGGTCTGTTCCAGCGGCAGGTCTTTGCCGGCAATGTAGGTACCGGTCTCGCCAGTGGAACCGGGCATCAACAGCGCCTGGGCGTCGGCATCGAGGTTTTCCACTTCTTCGATGACGAACTCAGGGCCGGCCTGCACCACTTTTTTCACGGTGCAGCGGTCGATGGAGCGCAGGATGCCCTGGCGGTCCTTGTCGGAAATATCCGCTGGCAACTCGACCTGGATCTTGAAGATCTGGTTGTAACGGTTTTCCGGGTCGACGATGTTGTTCTGCGACAAGCGGATATTGTCGGTGGGAATGTTGCGCGTCTGGCAGTACAGCTTGACGAAGTAGGCCGCGCACAACGCCGACGATGCCAGGAAATAATCGAATGGCCCCGGTGCCGAACCGTCGCCTTTGTAGCGGATCGGCTGGTCGGCAATCACCGTGAAGTCATCGAACTTGGCTTCAAGCCGGAGGTTGTCGAGAAAGTTGACCTTAATTTCCATGGGGGCACACCAGAATAACGAGCTAAACAAAATGGCCGCTATTATGAGGATTTTCGCCGGGAAGTCTCCGGGTTTTCCCAATGGCCTGCCGATCGGTTAACGTCCTACCCAATTCCTGCCGAGGCATCCGCCCATGTCCATCGCCGATAACCTGCTTGCGTTCACCTTCGCCGCCACCCTGCTCACGCTCACGCCCGGGCTCGATACCGCATTGGTGTTGCGCACGGCCACGGTGGAAGGTAAGCGCCAGGCGCTGCAGGCCACCCTGGGCATCAATGCCGGTTGCCTGCTGTGGGGCGCGGCCGTGGCGTTTGGGCTGGGCGCGTTGATTGCGGTATCGGAAGTGGCCTATACCCTGCTCAAGTACTGCGGCGCCGCATATCTGGCCTGGCTGGGCGTGAACATGCTGCTGCGCCCGCGCCGTTCCCTGGCGCCGGAACAGGCCGACCGCAAGGCCAGTGGCAATTGGTTCCTCAAGGGCATGCTGGGGAATGCTCTGAACCCCAAAGTGGGGATTTTCTACGTGTCGTTCCTGCCGCAGTTCATCCCCCAGGGCCATTCTCTGGTTGCTTGGACCTTCGGCCTGGTGAGTATCCACGTGGTACTGGGCCTGGTGTGGTCGCTGGTGTTGATTGGCGCGACTCAACCATTGTCCGGTTTCCTGCGCCGGGAAAAGGTGATCCGGTGGATGGACCGCACCACCGGACTGATCTTTGTGCTGTTTGCCGCGCGGCTGGCATTCAGCAAGCGCTGAGGGTCAGCGCAGGCGGATCGACAGTTCGATGTCATCGGCAAACGGCACCGACAGATAACCGTTATCCGGCGAGCGCACGTGCGCCAGGTATTGCGGGCAATAGTCGGTGTTGTCGGCCACCACCAAGGCACCTGGCCGCAAGTGTTTTTCCACCAGGCCCAGCACATCGCCATACAGTGACTTGGCGCCATCGAGCAGCAACAGATCGACGCTTTCCGGCAAACCTGTGGCCAGGGTCACCAGGGCATCGCCTTCGCGAATTTCGATCAGGTCGCTCACCCCGCCTTCAATGAAATGCTCCCGCGCCAGGGCGATCTTCGACGGTTCGAACTCGCTGCCGATCAGCACGCCGCCGCCGTTGTCACGTAAGGCGGCAGCCAGGAACAGGGTGGACAGGCCGAACGAGGTTCCGAACTCGACAATGGCGCGCGCCCCGCTGCTTCGGGCGAGCATGTAGAGCAGGTTGCCGGTGTCGCGGGAGACCGGCAGCCACAGGTCCTTGAGCATCGTGTAGAGCGCCAGGTATTCGGTTTTACTGTGCATCAGTCGGTCGCGCTCTTCGCGCGAGACGCTGTCGACCACAGGGCTGGTAGCGGCATTGGCTTGTGTGTAGAGGCGTTCGATCAATGGCGCCAATGGCGCGGTGGTCAGGATCGTCATGGTTGCTTTCCGTCAGGTTGGGGCTAGGATGCGACTAATTCGTCGCATTAAAAGTATGCGAGTGATTCATCGCCTTCGCTATTCGCATTGGCCCTGCGCCCGGAGCCCCCCATGACCACCCGCCAGACCCCGCGTATTTCCTCGCGCAAACAACCGCAACAGGCGCGCTCCACCGAACTGGTGGCGGCGATCCTGCAGGCTGCTATTCAGGTTTTGGCCAAGGAAGGCGTCACCCGTTTCACCACCGCGCGGGTGGCGGAAAAGGCCGGCGTAAGTGTGGGCTCGGTGTACCAGTACTTCCCGAACAAGGCGGCGATTCTGTTCAGGTTGCAAAGTGATGAGTGGCGGCAGACCACGCAGATGCTGTGCGGCATTCTGCAAAGGTACGATGAGGCACCGCTGGATCGCTTGCGCAGCATGGTGCATGCCTTCATCCAATCGGAGTGCGAAGAAGCACAGATGCGGATCGCGCTGAATGATGCGGCACCGCTCTATCGCGATGCGCCGGAAGCCCAGGAAGTGCGAGCAGCGGGCCAGCAGACTTTCGAGGCGTTCATGCTGGAATTATTGCCTCGGGTAAGCACGCAAACACGCACGCTGGCGTGCGAGTTGATCCTGGCCACGCTCAAGTCGGTGGGCAAGGATTTTTCCGGCAGCCCTCGAACTGACGAAGAAATCGCGGTTTACGCTGACGGCATGGCGGATATGTTCCGTGCCTACGTGATTGCGCTCGACCCTGCCAATGCGCCCCGCTGATTCCTGTTGAGGTGGAATCGCCCGAGGCGCACTCGGCACTGTCCCCCCCTACCCTTGGCCCGACACCGTCATGGCTGTTTCATACAGACTTCGCACCGACAGCCCAATGGGCCGGGAAATCGGCCGAACGAATCGCCGGATCTGATTCCACGATGTCGAGCGTGACCAGTCGATGCGCAACAAATGGGTCTTGCGCCATCATTTCCTGGATGTCCGCCAGCTGCTGGGCATGGGCAAGAATGAACCCACCACTCTCATCTGTCAGCGGGCCGGCGAAGAGTACATTGGCGGACTTGATGTGTTTCACCAGCCAATCTTTGTGCGCGTCCAGATGCTCTCGAATCTGTTCGGGGGGACGGCTATAAGTCAGCGTGATTGCATAAAGCATACGTTCATTTCCTCGGGGCAAAGGTTATAAAGCGGCTGCCGACAGGCGTGCCACGGCATCCGGAATCGCACGCCTGGCAAGCGCTACGCCTTTATCGCGGCTCTGCTCGCCTTTGGAGGCACCTTCGGCACGAACGAACTCGATATCGGTAATGCCCAGGAAGCCAAAGAACGCCTTTAGATAGCTTTCCTGGAAATCCATTTTTTGAAAGGGACCTTCGGCGTAGAAACCTCCACGCGCCGAAACAACGATCACGCGCTTGCCGCCGGCCAAGCCGACAGGTCCGTGTTCGGTGTATTTGAATGTGCGTCCCACCTGCGCAATTCGGTCCAGCCAGGCTTTTAATTGGCTTGAAACACTGAAGTTGTACATGGGGGCACCGATGACCAGCACATCGCTCGCCAGGAACTCGGTGACCAGGGTCTCCGACAGTTGATGCTCGAGCAAAGTGGCTGCCGGAAAATCACTGATCCCGGTTTGCCGGAATCCGGCGGCAATCGAACCGCTCAGATGCCGCACCTCATCATTGGCAAGGTCGCGATACTGCACCTGGGTATCGGGGTGAATGGCCTGAATGCGCGCAACGATGGCTGCACTGAGGTCACGGGTGATGGAGTCGCTGCCCATGATGCTGGAGTCTATATGCAGTACGTTCATGCTTGCTGCCCTCGGTATAAGAAGTCATGGCGTTCAAAAGCGCTATAAAGCGGGCGTCATCGTCCCGACTCGCGGGCCGCGCGATCGATAAGTCTGGCGACAACATCGGGATGAGAAACCAGCGACAAGTGGCTGGAGCGAACGGAGACGGTCGTGGCGCCAATTTGATGCGCGATGGCCTGTTGTACCGGCGGGGCCAAAGCATGGTCGTCAGTGGTCAACAAGTACCAGCTTGGCTTGTCGTGCCACGCCGCATGCTCGACCTTTCCGGCAAAACAGGCGGCGGCAATCGGTTGCTGCACAGCGGTCAGCAAGCGGGCCTTCTTCGCCGACAGGTCCGCCGCCATGACGTGATGAAACTGCGCAGGATCGTCCAACCAGACCAGCCCATCGGCGTCAGGGGCGAGGCCCGTCATCGGCGCCTTCAACCGTTCCAGCAGATCAGCCGCAGACTCGCCGCTGTCCGGGACAAGCGCGGACAGATAAACCAGACCTTTGACATGAGTGGCGTTGCCTGCCTGTGTGATCACCGCGCCGGCCCACGAATGCCCCACCAACAGCACGTCACCGTGTTGCCGGCGAAGGACCCGTTCGGTGGCGAGCACATCATCGCTCAACGAGGTCATCGGGTTCTGCACGGCAGTCACGTGATAGCCCATCGCAGTCAGTCGCTCGATCACCGGTGACCAACTCGAGCCATCGGCGAACGCACCATGTACCAGCACAATGTTGCGTACGGAATGTAAGGGTGCCGCCGCCATTGCGCTGCCTCCAGAGACCAACAGGGACAACCCCAATGCAACGGTGAGTCGAGCTAACCACCTGAGGGGGCTGCGCCGACTTGCATTTTCGCGGGGAACATTGATGGGGGATGGCATCGTCATGCTGAGCGTCTCTGCAATTTGTGCCGCCAGTCTAGGCGTGACCTGCCAAAACCGTGAGGTACCAAACCGGCCATACTTCATGCAAAATTCGCCATCTCGATCATCAGGCAGGATTTACCATGCGCATTGCGATCATTGCCTTAGAAGGCAGCCTGATGTCAGCCATCACCGGCTTGGCTGATCTGTTCTGGATGACCAATCAGGCATTGAGATCGCCCCCGGCAGGCTTGTCATCCGTCTTGAAGCACAGCAGTTTCACTGAGTTCGAAACCGTCATAGTCAGTGCGGATGGCAAGGCGCAGCGGGATGCTCAAGGCCGGCTGATCCCAGTGGATGCCGCATTTGACGACGCAGGTCCGTGCGATGCGGTGCTCGTAACGGGGATGGCGCTGGGGCCGGATCGACTGCCGCCCAGCTCTGCATCCCTCGTGCCAGCCGCGCGGTGGATCAACGCCCATCATCAACAGGGTGTACTTGTCGGAGCAGCTTGCGCAGGTACGTTTGTACTGGGAGAGGCTGGCCTATTGAACAGCCGGCGCTGTACGACAACGTGGTGGCTTCACCATGTGTTCAAACAGCGATTCCCCAAGGCCCTGCCGACATGGGGTTCCGCGGTGGAGGCGCAAGATCGCGTCGTGACTACCGGAGGACCTTTATCCTGGGTTGATCTGGCGCTGTATGTGATCGGCACTCTCGCCGGGAGGGAGGTCGCGAAATTAACCGCTGATATGTCAGTGACGGATAGCTTGCCATTGCCTCAGTCGGTGTATGCACCTCGAGGCTTTATCAACAATGCCGATCCACTGCTGCTGGAAACGGAGCAAATCATCCGACACGGCAAGCCTGGATTGACCGCCGTAGACCTCGCCAAGGCCTTGAACGTGAGCGAGCGCACGCTACATCGACGGTTCAAGAACCTGACAAATGAGTCGCCCAAGGAACTGATCACACGCGTGAGAATAGAAACCGCCTGTGTTCTTCTACAGGTACCCGGCGCCAGCGTTAAACAAGTGGCGCTCAACTGCGGCTACAACGAGGACACCTCATTCCGACGGGCCTTCATACAACTGACGGGGATGACGCCCGCCGATTATAAACGCTGGGCGAAAGGACGCGCGTCTGTGGGAATCGACGCTGGGGCAATCGAGGGTTAGGCATATAAAGGAGTACGCCATGGAAAAAACAATCAGGCTCGCCAATGTGGCCGACATCGAGAGCATTTTTCTGGATGCACAGGTTGTGCTGACAGGTCTCAACCCACACCAGCTAAGGAATGTGCCATGCCCCCCATCGCCACAAACGCCGCACTGCTGATCATCGATATGCAGCAAGGCATGAACCAGCCGAAGCTGGGGCGACGCAATAACCCAGGCGCTGAAGCGCAGATGCAGCAGTTGCTCAAGGCGTGGCGGCAATCGAGTCGCCCGGTCGTGCACATCCGGCATATTTCCCGCGCGCCCGACTCGGTATTCTGGCCGGGCCAGCCGGGGTGCGAATTCCAGCCCGCGCTGCAACCCCTTGCGCACGAACATGTGGTGGAGAAGAACGTCCCGGATGCCTTCACCGCCACGGGCCTGGAGCGCTGGCTGCATGCGCGCTCGATCCGGCAACTGGTGATCGTCGGCGTGATCACCAATAACTCGGTCGAGGCCACGGCACGCTCAGGCGGCAACCTGGGTTTTGAGGTGACGGTGGTTTCCGACGCTTGCTACACCTTCGACCAAACCGATTTGTCCGGGCGCCTGTGGCCAGCCGAAGATGTGCACGCGTTGTCGCTGAGCAACCTTGCGATGGACTATGCAAGGGTGATGGAGACCGACGAAATCCTGGCTCATTGCTGAGCTGAACCGTTATGCGTCGTTATGCGTCAGGCGCGGATAAAGCCTGCGCTTGCAGAAATGCCGTCACTGGCAGCCCTGCAAGCCATTGCCTCTAACGCGCCTGCGCCACCATCGCTCGCCATGCCTGGACACTGGCCCGCTCGTTGACCTTGGCATGCCACCCGTGCAGTGCCTCACATTCAGCCGGTACCGGCAGTTCCACCAGCGCGGCGAAGATCATTGCGCCGAGCAAAGCGATGTCGGCCATGGAAAATTCCTCACCCGCGACATAGGGCCGGTTTTTCAGCACACCGTCGAAGTAGCGCATGCCTCGCACAGCTTTGTCGCGCATGCGCAGGCCCCATTCAGCATTCTGGTAGAGCTCGACGTCCGGCCCGAGCCCTGGGGTTGCGTGGTGGAAGTACACACTCACGGCATCCATAAACTCGATTTCCGCGCGCTTGGTCATCATGTGAATCAGACCTTGCTCGGCCGGTGTTCTGCCGGTCAATACCGGGTTGCCGTCGAGGGTATCCAGGTACTGGGTGATTGCCGTGCATTCGGCGATGAGCGTGCCGTCGCCCAGTTGCAGCACGGGCAAGGTCCCGGAGTAGTTGAGGGCGAGAAACGCGGGCTGCTTGTGCTCGCCGTTCCAAAGGTTGACCGACACGAACTCTACGGTGGGCAGCAGGCCCTTCTCGGCCAGTGCAATTCGCACCCGCGCCGGATAGGGGCCGCTGTACCAATCATAAATTTTCATCATCGGTGTGTGGGATGCGTCGGAATGATGCTGCTGAGTGGTCATGATTCGCTCGCCTACCTGTCAAGTGGTAGGTAGAAATTAGAAGCTCTGTTT
This sequence comes from Pseudomonas sp. BCA17, assembly GCF_004519405.1. GTDB lineage: Bacteria > Pseudomonadota > Gammaproteobacteria > Pseudomonadales > Pseudomonadaceae > Aquipseudomonas. The sequence goes on from NZ_SGWI01000001.1 coordinate 539,919, forward strand.
CGAACTGTCAACCACTACCTGCCAGTTGGCAGGTAAAAAAATTTCAGCGTAGAATCCTCCCCTCTTCCTACGAACCGAGGAACCTATACGTGAGCGAAAATGCGCGGGAAGCCATTCTGGAAGCGGCCAAAGTCGCCGCCCAGCATTACGGTTACAGCGGCATCAATTTCCGCAGCATCGGCGAAACGGTGGGCATCAAGAACGCAAGTATCTATTACCACTTCCCCAGTAAGGCCGACCTCGGCGCAGCCGTGGCCAAGCGTTACTGGCAAGACACTGCCGGCGCCCTCGAGGCCATACGCGCGCAAAACCCTGACCCGCTGCAATGCATGCGGATCTACCCGAGCATCTTTCGCCAATCGCTCGAAGGCGGCAATCGCTTGTGCTTGTCCAGTTTCATGGCGGCCGAGTACCAGGACCTGCCCGAAGAGGTGAAGAAAGAGGTACTCGCGTTTGCCGATGTCAACGTAGCGTGGCTCACCGAGGTGCTCACGGAAATCGGCAACGGCGACGCAGCGGACACCGAGCGACGCGCCCGTGCCATCTACACCGCCATCGCCGGCGCGCAATTGATTGCTCGCACGCGCGTTGATATTGGCTTGTACGACGAACTCATTCAGAGCTATCAGGACGCAGGGCTTATTCCGACATGACGGGCTGTAGGCCCACCTGCAACAGGTAAGCCTCCAGTTTCTCCAGATGCTCTGACGCAACCATCGCCCCGATGTACCCGTCAGGACGCACCAGCACCCAATCGCCAATAGCCAGTTCATAGGCACGTTGAACATGGTCCTGGTCGTCGTTGACCTCGCCCTCCGGCCCAAACACATGCACATGCATACCGGACCGTGGCTTTACCCTCCCGCGCGTCACGCCATAGCCGAGCAACGTCCAGTGCGTTCCCTGAAACAGCTTGAACAGGCGCAGGCGCTGGCCATCCGCACCCCGTATCGGCGCATCCGGCGCCCGGTCGCCCGCCGTAAAGCCACTGCGCACGGGGTGCTCCAACGCCAGCGAGGACTGCGGGTAGCCGATATCCAGTTGATGCACTTCCCTGCCCCGTCGCAGGTCGCCGCTTTTCATCGCTCCGAGCAATTTCGTCGACAGGCCAAGCACGGAGGCGGCGACAGGCCGGCGCTCCTCCTCATAGGTGTCGAGCAAGCCCTCAGGCGCGCCCCGCACCACCGCCGCCAGCTTCCAGCCGAGGTTATAGGCGTCCTGCACGCTGGTGTTCAGGCCCTGGCCACCGGTGGGCGGATGGATGTGGGCGGCGTCGCCCATCAGCAGCACCCGCCCTGCGCGATATCGATCGGCCAAGCGGGCATTCATGGTGTAGGCCGACGCCCAGGACACGGAACTCACCTGGATATCCGCACGACCGGTGCGCTCGACAACGATGGCCGTGAGCCCTTCGGCGCTGAAGTCGATGTCGACATCAGGCGGGATCGGCCCCTGCAGCTGGAACAGGTCGGTACCGGCCAACGGGCATATCGCAATCTGGCGTTGCATGTCACCTTCGCCAAAGCGGTGCCAGGCATCACGCGTGAGGCCGCTAAGCATCACATCCGCCACCAGGGCGCGTACGCCCAGGGTCTTGCCGGGGAAGCCGATATCCAGGGCATGCCGGACAAAGCTGCGACCGCCATCAGCCCCCACCAGCCAACGTGCACGGATACTTTCTTCGCCACCCTTGCCGACCAAGCGCGCACAGACGCCCTCGGCGTCCTGTTCAAACCCGATCAGCTCACAGCCAAACTCAGGCTGATGGCCCAGTTCCAGCAGGCGCTCGCGCATCACCTGTTCCGTCAAAAACTGCGGCACCATCAACGGGTGCTGATAGGGCTCGGCCGGCGTCGGGGTCTGTGGTGGGGTGAATTCGGCGTCGCTGTAGCTGCCGTCGTCGCGGTAGCGTCGGTCAGTCGGATAGACTCCACCCACAGCCACCAAACGGTCGAGAATCCCCAGGTCTTCGAAGACTTCCTGGGACCTCGGCTGGATACCCTTGCCACGCGAACCGTGGAAAGGTTGATGGTTTTTTTCGATCAGGCGGAAGTCGATACCCCTTCTCGCCAGGTCGATCGCCAAGGTCAGGCCGGCGGCGCCGGCACCACAAATCAGTACATCGACAGCGAATTGCGTTTTCATACTGGATCACCTATATGTGCAATACGCACATATTAAGAGAGGCCAACACCGTGTCAATTAAAAATGTGCAAAAAGCACATATATCCGCCCAACTGCGCGATCTGCATGGCTCGCTGGTTGAGATCGTGGGGGTGATGAATCGCCCGCAACGCGACGAAGCGATGGTCCGCGAAGCCGGTATTGCGCTGGATCGCGCCCTGTTTCCGCTGCTGGTGCTGGTGGAGCGGCTGGGTCCGATTGGCGTGGTCGAACTGGCCGACCGTGTAGGCCGCGACTACACCACGGTCAGTCGTCAGGTAGCGAAGCTGGAAAGCCTCGGCCTGATCTTGCGCCAGGAGAGCAAGCTTGATCGCCGGGTGCGAGAGTCGGTCATCACCGCGAAAGGCAAGGTCATGACCGACCGTGTGGACGAGGCGCGGGAGAGGATCGGCATGTCGATCTTTTCCACGTGGGACGAAGGCGATTTCGACAATCTGGTGCGGCTGATGCGCAAGTTTGCCGAGGACATCAAGGACGATTCGGTACGTGCCATACAAGACAACGACTGACCGGGGTGTTCGCGCAACAACAGTGCTTGGACAGCTTGTGCTGAATCAATACTCGCCCTCTCCCGCCAGAGCAACCGTATCCCATTGAAATAGAAGCTTTTATTCTTATGGCATGGCGCGTGCAAACGCCTTCGTATACCTCCGAAGGATGCACCCATGCCCCAGACATTGCCCCAGGCGCTGTTACACCAAGCACACACCCGTGGGTCGGCGATCGCATTGCGTTACAAACGCCTGGGTATCTGGCACGAGCGCAGTTGGAGCGAACTGGCGCACGACGTCAGCGGCCTCGCCGCGGCCCTCTACACGCTTGGCTTTGGCCGCGAAGACAACCTGCTGATCATCAGCCAGGCGCGTCCCGAAGCACTCTCGCTGACATTGGCCGCGCAGTGGTTGGGCGGCAGCGTCACCTTGCTGGATCCTAACTGCGACAACCGCGCGCTGCTGGCAGACCTCAAGCCAGGCTTCGTGCTGGCGGAAAACCTGGAAGCACTGCAACAACTCCATGAACGCGGTGTGGCGCTGTACCTGGACGGACGCGGCCTGAATCACCCTCAATTTGCCGACGTGATCGCCTATGCTGACTTGGGCACCGACACCCCTGCGCCGGCTTGCGCCCTTGAAGCCACCGCCCCCGCCTTCGTGTTCCACGCCGAAACCACCGTGCAGTTGAGCCATGCTCAATTGCTGACCGGCGCACGCACGCTGGTGACTCGAGAACAATTGAGCGGCGACGAAGAAGCCCTCGCGGCACGGGTGTTCGCCGCGAGCGGTCAAGCGCGTTACCTGCTTGCACCCTGGCTGCACGCAGGCTTTCGGCTGAATTTCCCCGAGGCCCTGGCCACCCGCGACACCGACCGCCGAGAACTTGGCCCGACCCTGGTGATGGGCACTCGTGAATCGTATGCGCGCCTGGAGCAATCAATACACGAACGCCTGCCTCTGCCAGGCACATTCGGGCACCGCTTGTACCACTGGGGCATGCAGCCTACGGCGTCGCGCGTGCGTCGCTGGCTGGGGCATTGGCTGATACGTCGGCCCTTGCTTGATGTGCTGGGTATGAGCCGCCTGCGTGTGCCCTTGCTGATCGGGCCGGCGCTGAGCCCGCAAAGCGCAGCCTTCTTTGGCGCGCTCGGCATTCACCCCGGCAACTGGCAGGAACCTTTCTCCCGCCAGGCATCCACCGACCACTTGCTGCCCCAATCGGTCTGACGAGCCCTCCATGCACACACCCACTGAATCGGTATTACTGCGGCTCGATGACATCTCCCTGTCGTTCAAGGGCATCAAGGCCATCACCTCCATCAGCTTCGACGTGAGAGCTGGCGACATCTGTGGGCTGATCGGCCCCAACGGCGCGGGTAAAAGCTCATTGCTCAACGTAATCAACGGGGTCTATCACCCCCAAAGCGGCAGCATCCGCTATGCCGGCCAGACCCGTCGGCGCATGCGTGCGCACCAGGCGGCCGAGGGTGGTATCGCGCGCACCTTCCAGAACATCGCGCTGTTCAAGGGCATGAGCGTGCTCGACAACGTACTCACCGGGCGCAACCTCAAGCGCCGCGGCAGTTGGGTCGAACACATGCTGCGCCTGGGTCGGGCACCGAGCGAGGACGCGCACCGCCTGCATGCGGAAAAGGTGATCGCCTTTTTGCAGATACATCCCTGGCGCCATGTGCCGGCAGGCACCCTGCCCTATGGCTTGCAAAAGCGTGTCGAACTGGCCCGCGCCCTGGCATCCGAACCCACCCTGTTGCTGCTCGACGAACCCATGGCCGGCATGAACGCCCAGGAGAAGGCACAGATGAGCCAGTTCATCCGCGACATCAACCGTGAGTTCGGTACCACCGTGGTGTTGATCGAGCACGATATCGGCGTGGTCATGAGTTTGTGTGACCACGTAGTGGTGCTCGACTACGGCCGCAAGATCGGCGACGGCACCCCGGCGCAAGTACGCGCCAACCCCGATGTCATCGCAGCCTACCTGGGAACCTGAACATGGAATTTTTCTTTGAGGTGCTGATCGGCGGCTTGCTGGCCGGCGTGATGTATTCCCTGGTGGCGATTGGTTTTGTGCTGATCTACAAGGCGTCGGGCGTGTTCAATTTTGCCCAGGGCGCCATGGTGCTGTTCGCCGCGCTGACCTTCGTCAGCCTGCTGGAGCGCGGTTTCCCTTTCGCAGTGGCCTTCCTGATAACGCTGGCGAGCATGGTGGTGCTGGCGTTGTTGATCGAAAAAGTGGTGTTGCGGCCGCTGGTCAATCGCCCGCCGATCATCCTCTTCATGGCCACCCTCGGGCTGTCCTACATGATCGAAGGTTTCGCCCAGTTCCTATGGGGCGCGCAGGTGCATGGCCTGGACCTGGGCATCGCCGATGAGCCGTTGGAAATTCGCGGCATGCTGCTGTCGCAGTTCGACCTGTTTGCCGCCGGCACCGCCGCCGTGCTGGTGATCGTGCTGTCGCTGCTGTTCAACAAGACGCGGGTGGGCCTTTCGTTGCGCGCGGTCGCCGACGACCCGCTGGCGTCCATGGCGATAGGTATTCGCCTGCCGCGCATCTGGGCGTTGGTGTGGGCGGTGGCAGGCTTTGTCGGGCTGGTGGCGGGGTTGCTCTGGGGCGCGCGATTGGGGGTGCAGTTCTCGCTATCGCTGATCGTGCTCAAGGCGTTGCCGGTGCTGATCATCGGCGGGTTCTCGTCAATCGGCGGTGCGATTGTCGGCGGCTTGATCATCGGCGCGGTGGAGAAGATCGCCGAGATTTACCTCGGCCCCGTCATCGGCAGCGGCATTGAAAACTGGGTGCCCTACGTCCTTGCCTTGCTGTTTTTGCTGGTGCGCCCGGCCGGGTTGTTCGGCGAGCGCGCCATCGAACGGGTCTGATCGCCTTTTAAGGAAACCTGCATGCTGTATCAAGAAACCGGTCAATTCAGTACCTCCTACGCGAAGGAGCGCCGCACCTTTCGCTTGCGCCAGGATCGCATCGCGCTGCGGCTGCTGCTGGGCTTCGCCTTTTTAGCCGTGCCCTGGCTGGGCAACGACTATTGGTTCAGCGCGATCCTGGTGCCGCTGCTGGTGTTATCCCTGGCGGGCCTGGGGCTCAACCTGCTGACCGGTTATGCCGGGCAACTCTCACTGGGCTCGGCGGCGTTCATGGCGGTGGGCGCGTTTGCCGCCTACAACCTGCAACTGCGCGTACCCGGCCTGCCGCTGCTGGTGAGTTTTGCCCTGGGCGGTGTGATCGCCGCGCTCGTGGCGGTGCTGTTCGGTTTGCCCAGCCTGCGCATCAAGGGTTTTTACCTGCTGGTGGCGACGCTGGCGGCGCAATTCGTGGTGGAGTGGGTGCTCACGCGTTTCAGTTGGTTTACCAACGACAACGCCTCCGGGGTCATTACCTCACCACCGCTACTGATTGCCGGATTGGACTTCAGCTCACCCCGAGGTCGCTACCTGTTGACCCTGGCGGTGGTGGTAGCGCTGTTCTGGCTCGGCAAAAACCTGGTGCGCAGCGAACTGGGTCGCAACTGGATGGCGGTACGCGACATGGACACTGCCGCCGCCGTCATCGGCATTCGCCTGTTGAAGGCCAAGCTCTTGGCGTTTGCCATCAGCGGCTTCTACCTCGGTGTCGCCGGCTCGCTGTGGGCGTTCGCCTACCTTGGCACCGTGGAGCCCCACGGCTTTGACCTGAGCCGTTCGTTCCAGGTGCTGTTCATCATCATTATCGGCGGCCTCGGCAGTGTGCTCGGCAACTTCCTGGGCGCTGCGTTCATCGTGCTGTTCCCTATCCTGCTGGGCAATCTTTTCGGGCTGCTGCCCTCCGGGCTGATGGACGCCGGCCAACTGGAAAACATCCAGAAAATGCTGTTCGGCGCGCTGATCGTCGCCTTTCTGATCAAGGAACCGGAGGGGCTCGCCCGCTTATGGCAGCGCTTTCGTCAACGGGCCAGGGTTTGGCCATTGCGTTACTGAACTCAATAACCCCCCGAGGAATCGCCTTCATGACACACCGCTTATCGCTGCGCCGCCTGGCATTGGGCCTGGCCTTGATGACCGTCGGGTTCGCCGCCAGCGCCCAGGCTGCCAACGAACAATACTTCCCCTTGCAGAGCTATCGGGTCGGGCCTTATGCCGCCGGCGGCACAGGCTTCTTCGGTGGTTTCATCGACTACCTGCAATACATCAACTCAAAGGGTGGCGTGAACGGCGTCAAGCTGACCTGGAGCGAATGCGAGACCGAGTACGTGGTAGAAAAAGGCGTCGAATGCTATGAGCGTCTCAAAGGCGGACTCAATGGCTCGCCGGCCGCTGCTACCAACCCGCTGTCGGTGGGCATCGCCTACGCCACGCTGGAACGCTCCACCGCCGATAAGCTGCCACTGATCACCATCAACCACGGGCGCACCGACTCCACCGACGGCAGTGTGTTCCCTTACGTGTTCCCGCTGCAGCTCAACCCTTACTCGGAAGTGTCGGCGATCATCAATTACATCGGCCAACGCGAAGGCGGCGCCGACAAGCTCAAGGGCAAGAAAATCGCCGTGCTCTACCACGGCTCGCCCTACGGTAAGGAAACCAACGGCGTACTCGAAACCCTGGCGAAAAACGCCGGCTTCGAACTGACCTTGCTTGAAGTGCCGCATCCCGGCAACGAACAACAATCGCAGTGGCTGAACATTCGTCGGCTCAAGCCGGATTGGGTGATCCTGCGGGGCTGGGGCGTGATGAACCCGGTGGCGCTCAAATCCGCGCAAAAAGTCGGTTACCCGGCGGATCACATTATCGGCAATATCTGGAGCAACTCAGAAGAAGACGTGGTGCCGGCCGGCGCTGCGGCCAAGGGCTTTATCTCGATCACCACCCACCCTTCGGGCACCGATTTCCCGGTACTGCAAGGCATCAAGGCAAGCGTGGTCGACGCCGGCAAGGGCAACCTGGCCGACCCTAAACGCTTTGGCACCGTGTATTACAACCTGGGTGTGGTCAACGGCATTCTGAACGTCGAAGCGTTGCGCCTGGCCCAGGAAAAATACGGCCAGAAACCGCTGACCGGTGAGCAAGTGCGTTGGGGCTTCGAACACCTGAACCTCGACGATGCACGCTTGCAGGCGCTGGGTGCCAAGGGCTTGGTGCAACCGCTGAAACTGTCCTGCGCCGACCACGAAGGCGGCGGCGCCGTGCGCTTTCAGCAGTGGGACGGCCAACGCTGGAACCTGATCAGTGACTGGGTACAGGCTGACCGCGCGCTGCTGCGCCCGATCATCGAAGCCTCCGCGGCCCAGTACGCGAAAGAGAAAGGCATCACGCCGCGCGATTGCAGCAAGGAGGAGTAAGCGCCGACAGATTCGCAGCCGGAGTCGATGGCATTGAGTCAATGCGAGCATCGCAGCCTGGCTGAAGCTCATATTCAACCGGCTTAGCTTGAAGTCCGCACATCTTTATTGAATGAAGTTTCACTCCCCCACTGCAGAGCCGCGCCGGCCACGCCAACCCTCGGCGGGGTTGGCGCTGCTTCGCGCCATGGAGTACGGGCGGGAGTTCAGCGAGCAGGAGCGTCGCTGTGTGATGAGCACCGATTGGATACAGAACAATCAGCCATTTGTATTGTGTACAAAAAACCCTAAAGATTTACCGACGCCGAGCCGAGACAACAGTGATAGCAATTCGCCGCAAGCCTGTCAGGTGCGCGATGACTTGCGCCGCCCTCTCCGCTGATGGTCGTCTCGATGAAAATAAAAAATAAGCTGGTACTGGCATTCGTCTCCGTTGCGTTCATCCCGGTGAGTCTGGTGGCCGTGATTTCAGTCATGAACACACGTACCCAGGCGGTGGATCAGTTCATCGATGGCAGCACCCGGGAAATCCGCCAGATCGATGGCAATATCCGCCAGTTCTTCGATGGCACGCTGCAAAACGTCGATCAAATGGCCGCCGACCCTGTATACACATCGGTCAACACGCTGAAGAATTACCAGCCCGCCGATGCGGCCAGCCAGCCGCTGCCGGCGGAAGCGCAAGCGGTGATCGACCGCTTCGCGCGCTTTGGCGCCACGCACCCGGCGGCGGCGATCCTGTCCATCGGCCTGGAAGACGGCACCTACGCCAAATGGCCCGATGACCCGCAGTTGGCCAAGTACGATCCGCGCACTCGCCCCTGGTACAAGGCGGCCATGGCCAGCCCCGGCAAGACCGTGCGCACCCCGGCTTACTATTACGACAAAGATGACGTGGCCCTGGTCGGCACCGCACGGGCGTTGCTGGATAACGCCGGCAAGCCCAAGGGCGTGTTCGTGGTCAGCGTGTCGCTGAAGAACCTCACCGAACTGCTCAAGAGCATCAAGCTGGGTGAAAGCGGCTACGTGATGCTGATCGAGGACGGCGTGGTACTGGTCGACCCGCGCAATGCAGCGCACAACTTCAAGCCGCTCAAGGACCTAGGCGCACCCTATGCGCAACTGGCCGACACTCCCCAGGGTTCGACCGAAGTGGTGATCGACGGCGTGCGTTATATGGCCAACGTCTGGACCTCCCCCGGCCTCGGCTGGCGCTATGTAGGGCTGATCGAATACAACGAAGTGATGGCGACCGCCACACGCATGACCTACCTGACCGCCGTGATCGTAGCGGTGCTGGTGCTGATCTTCGGGCTGATTGCCGCGGCGTTTTCCAAGGTGATCGTCAAGCCGATTGGCCAGGTCAGCACCGGCTTGCAGTCGATCGCCCAAGGCGAAGGCGACCTGCGCCACGAGTTGCAGGTGCAGGGCAAGGATGAAACCGCCGAACTGGCCGGCTGGTTCAACAAGTTTCTCGCCGCGATCCGTCAGTTGATCCAGCATATCGGCGCGGCCTCGACCAACTTGCACGACGCCTCCAAGGTCAACAGCGAAGTGGCGCATAACATGAACGAAGCGGCCGGGCGCCAGCGTGAAGCGGTGGAATTGGTGTCCACCGCGTTCAACGAAATGGTCGCCACCGCCAACGAGGTTGCGCGCTCATGCAGCGGCGCGGCGGAATCCGCCGAGAACGGCCATCGGCGGGTGGCCGAGGGCAAGCAGCAGATCGAAGTGACCACTGATAACGTCAACCGCCTGGGTCGCCGCTTGACCGAGTCCTCCCAGGCGATGGTCGAACTGGAAGCCGGCAGCCGCAGCATCAACCAGATCCTCGGCACCATTCGCGCCATCGCCGAACAGACCAACCTGCTGGCCCTCAACGCGGCCATCGAAGCCGCCCGCGCCGGCGATCAAGGCCGAGGATTCGCGGTGGTGGCGGATGAAGTGCGGGCCTTGGCCAAGCGCACGTCCGACTCCACCGGCGAGATCGAACACCTGCTCGGCGCCCTCGGCAGCAAGACCGAAGAAGTCACACAGAAAATGAGCAGTTGCCTGGACCTGTCACGGGCCAGCGTGTCGTCCATCGAAAGCGCGCGGGACAGTTTCGAGGGTATCCAGACATCGGTGAACGAGATCCGCGACCAGAACCTGCAGATTTCCGCCGCCGCCGAGGAGCAACACAGCGTGGCCGAGGAGATCAACCGGCATATCCAGCAGATCTACGACGAAGCGCGACTGGTGGAAAGCCTGGCCAACTCGGCACAGGACGATTCCGGGCGCCTGTCGAATTTGTCGAATGAGCTCAATAGCTTGGTGGGGCGATTCAAGTCCTGAACATTCGTCTATCGGGTTCCTCTGCCAGGTGGTCGACGATCAGCCGGCGGAGGGCGCTATCTGGCGTGATGCTTTTTAGCCGCGACGAAGATTGACTGTGGGAGCTGCTGCTTCCTATCGCTGTGAAGCCATCCAGGCTACAAAAGCTTGAAGTCGAGCCGAGAACTTTTCGCTGTCGGCACTCGGGTTCCGGGCTTCAAACAAGAAGAATGCCACCTGGACAACCATCGTCGGATACTGACGTGCGAACAGCGCAACATGTTCTTCAAGTGTTTGCGGCCATGCCGATGCCTCTTCTGCACACAGTATCTGGGTGGCTCTGATCAGCTTGCGTGACGCTGCACGTTGCAGGCGAAGTCGTTCTTGCTCGGTGTCGGCACGCGCGATGCGTCGAAGGTAAGCTGTCAGCACCGCGTCAAAGTCTCCATTCATGGCCAGGGCGACGTCCATTGACGGCCGAAATCGCTCAAACCGCACGCCCAGATCATTACCCCAGACGCACCGACAATGATGCTTGAGCCAGAAGCCCCAGCTATTCCTGTTTTCGGCGGCCAGTACCTCTGCGCGACTGCCAATATCGAAATCTACCTTGGTCACTTGCGGGTGCCGCAGTTCCAGGTCACACCGGACCCTTTCCAACATTTCCAAGATCGCTGTAGTCGGCGACTCACGCAGCACTAATGTGAGATCAAGATCGGAAATACCTGGGAGCGCCTCGCCGCGCGCGACACTCCCATAGAGGTAAATCCCATCAACCCCCAAGTCTGGCTGCGAGAGCACATTGCAGACATCCTCAAGCAGTGGCTGAAACTCAAGCTGCACGGGGGCTCGGGAAACGGTAAAGATAAAGCCTTCGGCGTCCACGCCCGTGGACCGAGATTCGCTCATGCGTGATGCTTCTCGATCACCAGCCCTTCAGCCTCACTCGGCACACAGAAGTGGCGGGTAATCAGGTCAAACTCGGCATCCGTGGCGGCAAAGTCATGTTCACCCCGGGCGTTGCGCGCATGCAGCCGGGCGCGGCAGGTGGCATCGTCCAGTTCCAGGTAATGCAGGCAGTGCGGAACCTGGGCTGCGCGTGCCAGCCCCAGCAACCATTCGCGGTTGGCCAATGTGTTGGCAGGGAAGTCCAGTACCACGTTGACGCCTGACTGCAGCACATTGATCACCAACGGCCCCAGCACGCCACGAATACGCTGGGCGCAGCTGAGGTAATCGGCAATGGAACTGATTTCACCCGGGTAAAGCGTGGCCAGCCAATGGTCTTCGCTGAGCACAATGGCAGCGTGCTGGGTGGCCAGGGTCTTGGCGAGTGTTGATTTGCCCGAGGCGATCTTGCCGCACAGCAAATGCAAGGTTGGCATGGGTAGAGATCCTTCTTCCAGGTTGAACGTCGATTGAATGCTCATAGCCGGTACTGGCATGCGAAGCCGATGCGAGGGGCATCGAACGGCCTGATGGTAAATGATCTGAGGGGTTCTAGGGGCTCAGGTGGTCAACCCTGCCAAGGGTTCATCCGACAAATTAAGTTGAATCCTCGATTTTGTCGGGGGTCATCTATACCGGAACGACACAAAATGGAGGTGATTATGAACCTTGCAATGACACTCTTCAGTCTGTTCGCCGGTTGGATGGCGATTGTGATGTCGATGATGTGGGGCGTTCTGCGGGTGTTGCGCTGGCATCATGATTAGCACGCCGGATGGACGTTATTTTGTGGTCAAGGGCCAACTGTGGCGCTGCACCAACCCGGCGCTGGATGAAGCCACCCGCCAGCGTCTGGTCCACGCGCTGATGGACGCGCGCCGTGCAGTCAAAGCGGCCAAGGCCTCGAGTGATCCGCAACAGTTGAGTGCGGCGCGGCAGCAGGTGCAATGCGCCAAGGTCGCGCTCGGCGAGCGCGGCCCCGTCTGGTGGGATGACGGCAGCCCCGACTTCAATCGTTATCAGGTGGCCAATACGCCGTATGCCGAGTGGTACGAAAACATCTCGACATGAAACCCCAATGAACTTTCTTACAAACGCTGCGCTCCTTTCCTATGCAAACCCTTCAGGCAAAGCCACCGCGCCCTGAATCCAGGAACGCTGAACGATAAGGAGCAACTGCCCCATGACTACCCTCCCCGCCCACTACGCGACAAGGCCAGGGCCGCTGCATGCGATCTTGCTTGCCGGCAGCGTTCCGTTATTTCTGGGCGCTTTGCTCAGCGATATTGCCTACGGTCAGACTTACCAGATTCAGTGGGCCAACTTCGCCTCATGGTTGATTGCCGGTGCGTTGGTGTTCAGTGGGTTTGCGCTGTTGTTCGCGCTGGTCAACCTGCTTCGGGCGGAGCGTAAATCCGGGCGACCGACTGTTTACTTCCTGTTGTTGCTGGCCGCCTGGGTACTGGGCCTGATCAACGCCTTCCAGCATGCCAAGGACGCATATGCCATGATGCCCGCCGGTCTGGCGCTGTCGAGCATCGTGACGCTTCTGGCGGTGGTTGCAACCTGGGTCGGCCTCACCGATCTGCGTTCGGGAGATGCCAAATGAAGACCTCCAGCACCCTGACGCTATTGAGCGCTGCCTTATTGCTGACCGCCTGCGGTGGCGAAGGTGACAAGACCCAGGCCCACGGCCCCGACCCCAAGTTGCCGGAACAGCAAAGCAGCCTGCTGCCCAGCATGAAAATCGCCGAACCCGCGCCTTGGGGCGCAGAAAAACCTAAGGTGCCCGAAGGCTACAGCGTCACCGCCATCGCCACCGATCTCGCCATCCCGCGTCAAACCCTGGTGCTGCCCAACGGCGACATCCTGGTAGCCGAAGGCCGTGGCGGCAGCGCGGCCAAGCTCAAGCCCAAGGACGTCATCGCCGGCGTGATCAAGGCCCAGGGCAACACCCAGGTCAAGGGGGGTAACCGCCTCACCCTGCTGCGCGATGCCGACGGTGATGGTACGTATGAGCTGAAAACCGTGTTCGCCGACAATCTCAACGCGCCCTACGGCCTGGCCTTCGCCGACGGCAAACTCTACGTGGCCAACCAGGACGCGCTGGTGCGCTTCGACTATGTCGACGGCCAGACCAAAGCCAATGGCCCGCCCGCCACCGTCACCAACCTGCCGGCGCAGATCAACCACCACTGGACCAAATCCCTGGCGGTGAGCGCCGACGGCCGTCAGCTCTATGTCGGCATTGGCTCCAACAGCAACATCACCGAACGCGGCATGGAAGTGGAGATTGACCGGGCGATGGTCTGGCAGATTGATGCCGCCACCGGCGCGCACAGGCCGTATGCCACCGGCCTGCGCAACCCGACAGCCCTGACGATCCAGCCGGGCTCGGGGCAATTGTGGACGGTGGTCAACGAGCGCGATGAACTCGGCCCCGACCTGGTGCCGGATTATCTGACCGCTGTGCGCGAAGGCGCCTTCTACGGTTGGCCGTACAGTTATTGGGGCCAGAACGTCGACAACCGCGCACAACCGCAGAACCCGGCGAAAGTCGCCGCGGCGATCAAGCCCGATTACAGCCTGGGTTCCCATGTGGCGGCACTCGGCGTGGATTTCTCGATACCCGAAATGGGTGCGAAATTCGCCGACGGCGTGTTTGTCGGTGAGCATGGCAGTTGGAACCGTGACAACCCGGTGGGCTACAAGGTGATCTTCGTTCCGTTCAGCAACGGCAAGCCCTCCGGTGAGCCCGTCGACTTCGCGACAGGCTTTCGCGACGCCGATGGCAAGACCCGTGGGCGCCCGGTGGGCGTGACCGTGGACCAGAAAGGCGCGCTGATTATCGCCGATGACCTCGCCAACACCGTCTGGCGGGCGACCCGAAACCGCTAGACAACGGCGTTGACATGCTTGCCTGAGGCAACAATATAATTGCCTCAGGCAAACATTCGAGCGCCATCATGTCTACGATCCTGAGCGAACGCGCCGGCATCATCCGTGCTTTCAACCGCTTCTATACGCACCAGATCGGTGTGCTGCAGGAACACCTGCTGCAAAGCGACTTCTCCCTTACTGAAATACGCGTGATGTACGAGTTGTCCTCCCGAGGCGACCTGACCAGTACCGACCTGTGCCAGATGCTCGGCCTGGACGCCGGTTACCTCAGCCGCCTGATCACCGGGTTCGAAAAAAAAGGACTGGTCCAGAAGGTCCGCTCAGCCACCGATGCGCGCGCAGTGCAGCTGCATCTCAGCGACCTCGGCCGTCGCGTACTCGCTCCACTGGAACAGAAAACCCAGCAAGAAGTCATCGCCTTGCTGCAAGCCCTGCCCGAACCGCAACAACAGCAACTGACTGCCTCCATGCTGCGCATCCAGACACTGCTGCAAGGCCGCGCACCAAGCTATCTGCTGCGCGACCCGCAACCCGGCGACATGGGTCGGGTGGTACAACAGCAAGCGGCGCTGTATGCCCGCGAATACAACTGGAACTGGGAGTTCGAAGCATTGGTGGCGGAGATTGTCGCCAAGTACTTGCGCGAATTTGATCCGACCTGCGAACGCTGCTGGATCGCCGAAAAGGACGGTGAGGTCGTGGGCTCGGTGTTCGTGATACGCCATGACGCGACTACGGCCAAACTGCGCATGCTCTACGTGGACGCCAGTGCACGGGGCATGGGCATCGGCCAGCGCCTGGTGGACGAATGCCTGCGCTTTGCCCGGCAGGCCGGCTACCAACGCATGGTGCTCTGGACCATGAGTGCGCTGACCGATGCATGCAAGCTCTATCGCAAAGCCGGTTTCACGTTGATTGAAGAAGAACCTACCCACAGCTTCGGCAAATCCCTGGTCAGCCAGACCTGGGCGCGTGAGCTGTAGGCCGGGGCCTGGTCACCCAAGCCCCGCACCGCTTACAGGTCGGTGATTTCCTTGTGGCGCGGCACCAGCGCTTTCATCACGCTCCACGCCACCAGGTACGCCAGCGCACAGATCGCAAACATGATCATGTAACCGGTGTGAATGTCATTGACGGACTTGTAGTAGTCGAACACCCAGCCGCCGATCTTGGTCATGACCACGCCGCCCAAGCCACCCGCCATGCCGCCGATGCCTACTACGGACGCCACGGTTTTTTGCGGGAACATGTCGGACACGGTGGTGAAGATATTGCACGACCAGGCCTGGTGTGCCGACGCGCCCACGCCGATCAACAGCACCGGCACCCAGAAGCTCAGGTAACCCAAAGGCTGCGCCAGCAAAACCACCAGTGGGAACAGCGCGATCACCAGCATGGCTTTCATGCGGCCGTCGTAGGGTGCATCGCCACGCGCCATGAAGTAACTGGGGAACCAGCCACCGCCGATACTGCCGACCATGGTCATGCTGTACAGCACGGCCAGCGGCATCACGATGTCCGCGCCTTTCATGCCGTACTGCGCCGACAGGTAGGTGGGCAGCCAGAACAGAAAGAACCACCACACGCCATCGGTCATGAATTTACCGAAGGCGAACGCCCAGGTCTGGCGATAGGTCAGCAACTTGAACCAGGAGACTTTTTTCTCCGCTGTACCGGCAGGCACAGGTGTGAAGGGCTGTAGGGTCTGATCACTGCGGATGTAGGCCAACTCTTCGGCTGAAAGGCGCTTCTGATCCTCGGGTTTCTGGTAAAGCGCGACCCATGCCGCGACCCACACGAAGCCCAATGCACCAATCACGATGAACGCGGCTTCCCAGCCCCATAAGCCCGCGATCAATGGCACACAGATGGGCGCCAGGATCGCCCCCACATTGGCACCCGAGTTGAAAATACCGGTGGCCAGGGAGCGTTCTTTCTTCGGGAAGTACTCCGCGGTGGCCTTGATCGCAATCGGGAAATTACCCGCCTCGCCAATCGCCAACACGGCACGTGACAGCATGAAGCCGGCAATTGACACCGGGATCACCGCCAGGCCTACCGCACCGCTGACCGCTGCGATACCCGCGCCAATCGGCAACGAGAACGCATGCATGATCGCGCCGGTGGACCAGATACCGATCGCCACGACATACGCGGCCTTGGTGCCGATCCTGTCGACAAACCGCCCGGCGAACAACATGGAAATCGCATAAACGAACTGGAACACCGCGGCGATGTTGGCGTAGTCGGTGTTGCTCCAGCCAAATTGCGTCGACAGTTGTGGCGCCAGCAAGCTGAGCACCTGGCGGTCGAGGTAGTTGACGGTAGTCGCGAAGAACAACATCGCGCAGATGGTCCAGCGATAGTTGCCTACCGCCTGGCCAACGCGCTGGGCGTTGAGGGGCTCGTTCAAGTTCATGGCATCACTTTTTATTGTTTTTAGGTAAGACACACGTAACGTCATATGTCGTCGTACAACTATGACTTTTATATCGAGCCACCTGATCACTGTCAATCGTCAAAATAGCTATTTATCGAGGGTATGTGACGGTATCCGACCTATGAGGCAACAGCAGTTGTAGGATGACAAACCCGCAGCACCAGGCTCGGCGCCTTACCCGGCACATCATCAAGCAGGCCGAAAGGCTGCATCCCGAGCTTTTCCAGCACTCGAATCGATGCCACGTGATCCGGCCGTACCAGGCCGAACACCTCGCTCAGGCCAAGGCTGCCAAATGCCAGCGCCAAAGCGTCACGCCCTACCTCGGTGGCATAGCCCTGCCCCCAGGCCTCCACGGCAAATCGATAACCCAGGTTGATACGCCGCTCGTGCAGGTAATTGAGCGGCGCTATTCCGCCAAAGCCGATGATGTGGTCCGGCGCCGCACGCTCTGCGATCGCCCACCAGCCATAGCCTTGCGTCGCCCACTGGTCCAGCCATTGATCCAGAAGCCGTCGCGCAGCATCCGGGCTGGCCAGCGGGCCCGCCGGATTGAACAGGTTGGTCTGCGGGTCGCCGAAGATCGCGAATAATCGCTGCAGGTCGGCAGGCTGTGGCTGACGGTAGATGAGGCGCGACGGCGTGGCAGGCATTTGAATAACTCCTTTGAAGGCTGACGAAGTTCAATCCATCTGCAAAAAAACGCAAACAGTGGTGAATTATTTCGCATGCGCTTGTATCTGAACTGACAGAGCGGTGCCATCGCAACGATGGCACCTCCCCTGTTCAGATTTAGAGTGGCCCGCATGAAATTACGTAAGAAAAGCGTCAAACCCATCGGATTGAAAGACATCACCATCGTCGACGACACCAAGGTCCGCAAGGCAATCACCGCCGCTGCCCTGGGCAACGCCATGGAATGGTTCGACTTCGGCGTCTACGGTTTCGTCGCCTATGTGTTGGGTAAAGTGTTCTTCCCCGACGCTTCGCCCAGCGTACAAATGATCGCCGCACTGGCCACTTTCTCCGTGCCCTTCCTGATTCGTCCCCTCGGCGGCCTGTTCTTCGGTGCGCTGGGCGACAAGTACGGGCGGCAGAAAGTGCTCGCCGCGACCATCGTGATCATGTCCTTGAGTACTTTTGCCATCGGCCTGATCCCCGGTTACGCCTCCATCGGCATCTGGGCACCGATCCTGTTGCTGCTGTGCAAGATGGCCCAGGGCTTCTCGGTCGGCGGCGAATACACCGGTGCCTCGATCTTCGTCGCCGAATACGCCCCCGACCGCAAACGCGGGTTCCTCGGCAGTTGGCTGGACTTCGGTTCGATTGCCGGCTTCGTGCTCGGCGCAGGTGTGGTGGTGTTGATTTCCAGCGTGTTGGGCGAAGAACAATTTGAAGCCTGGGGATGGCGCCTGCCGTTCTTCCTCGCCCTGCCCCTGGGCATCATCGGCCTGTACCTGCGTCACGCGCTGGAAGAAACCCCGGCTTTCCAGCAGCACATGGACAAACTCGAGCAAGGCGATCGCCAGGGCCTGACCCACGGTCCCAAAGTGTCGTTCAAGGAGGTCGCGACCAAACACTGGCGCAGCCTGCTGACCTGCATCGGTATTGTCGCGGCCACCAACGTGACCTACTACATGCTGCTCACCTACATGCCCAGCTACCTGTCGCACAACCTGCACTACAAAGAAAACAGCGGCGTGCTGATCATCATCGCGATCATGGTCGGCATGCTGTTCGTACAGCCGTTCATTGGGTTTATCAGCGACAAGATCGGCCGCAAGCCCTTCATCATTGCCGGTAGCGTCGGCCTGCTGTTGCTGGCGATCCCCGCATTCATGCTGATCACCAGCGGCAAGATCGGCCTGATCTTCGGCGGCCTGTTGATCCTGGCCATTGTGCTGAATTTCTACATCGGCGTGATGGCGTCGACCCTGCCCGCCATGTTCCCTACTCATATCCGCTACAGCGCGTTGGCCAGTGCCTTCAACGTCTCGGTGCTGATCGCCGGCCTCACCCCCACCGCCACGGCCTGGCTGGTAGAAAGCACCGATAACCTGTACATGCCCGCCTACTACCTGATGCTGTTTGCCGTGGTCGGCCTGATCACCGGCCTGACCATGAAAGAAACCGCCAATCGTCCACTGCGCGGCGCCGCGCCGGCGGCCTCGGACATGGAGGAAGCCAAGGAGTTGCTGCGCGAACATCACGATAACATCGAGCAGAAAATCGAGGACATCGATGCCGAAATCGCCGAACTGGAAGCCAAGCGCAAGAGCCTGGTAGAGCAACATCCACGTATCAACTAAGCTACAGGCGTGGCGGCGCTGGCCGCCACGCAACCAGAGTGTCGAACTATGATTCCAAGCATCACCTCACCACACGCATTACTCAGCGCCGACGAGCGTGCTGCCATTGCCGAGATCGAAGCCACCACCAGCATCCTGCAATTGGTGACCCGCCTGACCGGCATGCGCTTTGCCGGGATTGCTAAATTCACTGACCTGGAATGGGTGGTCTGTTCCGCGTATGACACCGCCGACATGGGTATCCACGTCAATGACGTGCTCGACCTGGAAACCACCCTGTGCAGTGAGTTCTGCGTCGACCCCCAGGCGCTGTTCATCCCGCAGATCAGCCAGAATGGCCGCTTTGCCGCACGCCCGGTGGTCAAGCAATTCGCGATTGAAAGCTACGCCGGCGCGCCTATTTTCCTGCCGGACGGCCGCCTGTTCGGCGCGCTGTGTGCCCTGGACTCGCGGGCGATGCTGTTTGACGACCCCAACCTGCCGGAAACCCTGAGCCTGTTTGCGCGGCTGATCGGGTGCATTTTCTTCGCTAACTTAACGGCGGCCGAACAGTAACACCCTGCTTGCCCCGTAGCGCGGCCACATCGCGCTTTGGGGGCACGCCGAACAGTCGGCTGTACTCACGACTGAATTGTGAAGGGCTTTCATACCCCACTTTGAAGGCGGCACTGGACACGTCCTGGTGCTCGTTCAACATCAAGCGCCGCGCTTCGTTCAAGCGCAGCCACTTCTGATACTGCAACGGGCTCATTGCGGTGAGCTGGCGGAAATGATGATGAAACGTGGCCGCGCTCATTTGCACGCGAGCCGCCAATTCATCCACCCGTAAGGGTTCGTCGTAATTGAGCTTCAACCAGTCGATCGCCTTGGCGATGCGATAGCCCTGACCGTCCACGGAACAAATCTGGCGCAGACGCCCGGCCTGATCGCTCTTGAGCAATCGGTAGTGGATTTCGCGTTGAATCAACGGGGCGAGCACCGGTATCGCCTCGGGCTCATCCAGCAACGCAACCAACCGCGCAAACGCCATCAGCAGGCCCTCGGTGACAGTGCCGATTCCTACCCCCTTCATCACTGCCCTTTCTCGGGGCGACGGCAACTCACCCTGAGCGATCAATTCGGCCAGGATCCGCACGTCCAGCTTGAAGGTCAGGCCCAGGCAAGGCAGGGCTGCACTGGCGGCCAGCACCTCGGAGTTGGCCGGAATGTCCAGCGAGGTCAGCAGAAATCGCGAGGTGTCGTAGGGGTAACCCACGCCGCCGACCCACAACTGCTTTGCGCCTTGGGCGACCAGCACGATGCTTGGCTCGACCATGCATACCACCGGCGGCGCCGGCTGCTCACGCCGATAAAAGCCCAGGCCCGGGATAGGCGTTGGGCAGTCACCCGGGGCTGAAACCTGCGAAGCGATGGTGTGGATCAAGCTATCCAGAGACGTTTGATTGATCTTCATAAAGGGCTCTTTTCTCTCGTCATGGAACTTTACCCCGGACAGTTCATGAACGTCCCCGGCAAACGTCAAGACTCAGAGGATCAGGCAAGTAATCCAGTGGAACGCACTACAGAACCACAGGCGACACCGGGAAAATGCCCGGACAAACCTTCTCACGGAACACGCCATGAAAAGCCTCTTGCTCGCCCTGAGTGTGCTGCTGACGTCTTTTTCTTCACTGGGAGCCGATATGTCCAATGGTGCCGACAACTTCTACAAAAGCGACAAGGTGACCGTCGAAAAAGTCACCTTCAACAACCAATATGGCATGCCGGTCGTGGCTAATCTGTTCGTGCCGAAAAACCTTGCGCCGGCCTCCAAAAACGCGGCAATTGTCGTCGGTCACCCAATGGGCGCCGTCAAAGAACAGAGCGCGAATCTCTACGCGACCAAAATGGCCGAACAAGGCTTCGTCACCCTGTCTCTGGATCTGTCGTTCTGGGGTGAAAGCGCAGGCTCGCCGCGTAACGCGGTGCTGCCTGACCTCTACGTTGAAGACTTCAGCGCCGCGATGGATTTCCTCGGCACACGCCCAATGGTTGATCGTGAACGCATCGGTGTGATCGGCATCTGCGGCAGTGGCAGCTTCGCCATTGCCGCGGCGAAAATAGACCCACGCTTCAAGGCCATCGCCACCGTGAGCATGTACGACATGGGGGCGGCCAACCGTAATGGCCTCAAACACGGCGTAACGCTGGAGCAACGCCGGCAACAGCTGCGCCAGGCGGCCAACCAGCGCTACGTGGAATTCCAGGGTGGCGACAGCGTCTACACCGGTGGCACCCCGCACGCCCTCAGCGGCGATACCGTGGGCGATGAGTTCTACGATTTCTACCGCACCCCGCGCGGCGCATTTACCCCTGCCGGCGCATCGGCGCAAACCACGACGCAGCCGACGCTGACCAGCAACGTGAAGTTCATGAACTTCTACCCGTTCAACGACATTGAGACGATCTCTCCGCGCCCACTGTTATTGATCGCCGGCGCTGATGCCCACTCCCGCGAATTCAGCGAGGATGCCTATCAGCGTGCCGCCGAACCCAAGGAGCTGGTGATCATCCCTGGTGCCGGCCATGTGGATCTGTACGACCGAGTCAATCTGATCCCGTTCGCCAAGCTCACCGCATTCTTCAAAGGCAACTTGAAGTGACCGCCGATAACACTCATACGCACGGTTGGGCTGCGGTGTTCGCGATGTCCCTGGCGGCGTTCGCCCTGGTGGCCTCTGAATTCATGCCCGTGAGCTTGCTGACCCCGTTGGCGGCCGACCTGCAGATCTCCGAGGGTCAGGCCGGCCAGGGTATCTCGGTATCCGGGCTGTTTGCCTTGCTCACCAGCCTGGTCATTGCGGCTGTCGCGGCACGGGTTGATCGCAAACGCCTGTTGCTGGGGTTGACCTTGCTGATGGTCCTGTCGGGAACCGTGGTTGCGCTGGCGCCAAACTACCTGGCGTTCATGTTCGGCCGCGCGCTGATTGGCGTGGCCATAGGCGGTTTCTGGTCGCTGTCGGCCGCCACTGCGATGCGCCTGGTGCCATCGGCCCAGGTGCCGCGCGCCTTGGCTATCGTCAATGGCGGTAACGCATTGGCAACAGTGATCGCGGCACCGCTGGGCAGTTTTCTCGGCGGACTGATAGGTTGGCGTGGCGCATTCTTTTGCGTCGTTCCGGTCGCCGTGGTGGCTGGCGTATGGCTGCTGGTGAGCCTGCCGTCGATAAAGACGCCCGCCGCAACCCACTCCGGCAATGTGCTGCGCTTACTCAAAAATGCTTCGGTGGCTCTGGGTATGCTCGCTGTCAGTGTATTTTTCATGGGCCAGTTCATGCTGTTCACTTACCTGCGGCCGTTTTTGGAAAGCGTGACTCAAGTGAGTGTGTCCACCCTGTCATTGATGCTGCTGGTGCTCGGCCTGGCCGGTCTTGCGGGGACGTTCCTGATCGAACGGTTCTTGAAAAACGCTCTTTACCCTGCGCTTATCGCCATCCCACTGTTGATGGCCGTGATCGCCGTGGCGCTGGTGGCATTTGGCAGTTCCCCCATCGGCACCACGGTATTGCTGGGTTTCTGGGGCTTGGTGGCCACTGCCGCGCCGGTGGGTTGGTGGACCTGGCTGTCGCGCGAGCTGCCCGATGACGCTGAGGCCGGCGGCGGCTTGATGGTCGCAATCATTCAATTGGCGATTACTGCCGGTGCCACGGTCGGTGGCCTGGCGTTCGATCACTGGGGCTATCAGGCGACCTTTGCGCTGAGCGCGGCATCTTTGGGCATCGCCGCGCTGCTCGCTTGCCTGGCCGCGCGGCGCGCCTCGTTGACAGCCGTGGACGACCGCCCTAGCGGAAAAACTGACTCGGCGTCTTGCCGAACTGTTTCTTGAACATATTGGTAAAGGCGCTCGGGCTTTCGTAGCCCAGCTCGATCGCCACATCAATGATTTTCTCCCCCACCGCAATGCGCTCCAACGCCAATAACAACCGCGCCTGCTGGCGCCACTGGCCGAAGGTCAGGCCGGTTTCCTTGCGGAACAGGCGCTGGATGGTCTTCTGGTCGAGGTCCAGTCGGTCACTCCAATCCGCCACCGTCGAGGCATCGCCCGCGTCCTGTTGCAACGCCTGGCAGATGCGGTTGATGCGCGCATCGGCGGGCTGCGGCAACGACAGCGGCAGCGCCGGCAGAATCGCCAGCTCGTCGAGGATCAGGTGCATGATCCGCGCATCGCGGGAGTCCTCGGCATAAGGTGGCTTCAAACTCACCGACGCCTTGATCAGCTCACTGAGCAGCGGTGAAATGCTCACCGCCTTGGTTTCGGTGGGCAGATTTGGGAAGGCGTCCGGGCGCACGAATACGCTGCGCATCTTCAACGTCCCTACGCAACGCAGCGAATGCACCTGTCCGCTGGGCATCCAGAAACCGCGATTGGACGGCACCGTCCATTGGTTCTGCGCCGAGTGCACCACCATCACCCCTTCAACGGCGTAGAGTAGTTGGTGCTTTTCGTGACTGTGGTCGGGGATCACCCAGTTTTCGGGGTAATCCGTGGCGGAACTGATGACAGCCCAGTCGCCCTCATCGATCTCCTGCAAAAATTCATCCAGTGGTTTGATCATTTCGCCCTTTTTGCGATAGTTGCCTCCCGATTTTCGCGAGACAGGCATTTGCGCCGAATCTAGCATAAACGCCGAAACAATTTGAAATGGGCAGCCAGCTCAAGTACTGGCAGCCCTGGATCGCTGCCTTGTATGGAATGCCTGCATGTCGACACTGACCGCGTCACCCGCCGCTGCAACCACTGCGCCACAGATAAGCCCCTTGGTCATGCGCGTCCTCGGTGCCTGCGCCCTCGCGCACCTGATCAATGACTTGATCCAGGCCGTGCTGCCGTCGATCTACCCGATGCTCAAGGCCAACTATGGGCTGAGCTTCACCCAGGTGGGCCTGATCACCTTGACCTTTCAATTGACCGCGTCCTTGCTGCAACCCTGGATCGGTTATCACACCGACCGCCATCCCAAGCCGTGGCTCTTGCCGGCGGGCATGGTGTGCACCTTGATCGGCATTCTGATGCTGGCGTTCGTAGGCTCCTTCCCGGCGATCCTGCTGGCGGCGGCGCTGGTCGGCGTCGGTTCGTCGACCTTCCACCCGGAGACCTCGCGCGTCGCGCGCCTGGCCTCGGGCGGCCGCTACGGCCTGGCGCAATCGACCTTCCAGGTCGGCGGCAACACCGGCAGCGCCTTCGGCCCGTTGCTCGCGGCGGCAATCATCATCCCCTACGGCCAAACCCACATCGCCTGGTTCGGGCTGTTCGCCGTCTTCGCGATCCTCGTGCTGTACGGCTTGAGCCGCTGGTACCGCCACCACCTCAACCTGTTCAAACTCAAGCAAGGCACCCAGGCGACCCACGGTTTGTCCAAAGGCCGCGTGACCTTTGCCCTGGTGGTGCTAGCCATACTGGTGTTCTCCAAATACTGGTACATGACCAGCCTGACCAGCTACTTCACGTTCTACCTGATCGAAAAGTTCCAGCTGTCGGTCGCCAGTTCCCAGATGTACCTGTTCCTGTTCCTCGGCGCGGTGGCCGTCGGTACCTTCGCGGGCGGCCCGATCGGCGACAAGATAGGGCGCAAGAAAGTCATCTGGTTCTCCATTCTCGGCGCGGCCCCCTTCACCCTGGCCCTGCCCTATGTCGACCTGTTCTGGACGGCGGTCTTGAGCGTCGTGATCGGGTTTATCATTGCCTCGGCCTTCTCGGCCATCGTGGTGTATGCCCAGGAGCTGGTGCCCGGCAATGTGGGCATGATCGCCGGGATTTTCTTCGGCCTGATGTTCGGCTTCAGCGGTATCGGCGCTGCATTGCTCGGCTTGCTCGCCGACAGCCATGGCATTGAGTATGTCTACAAACTGTGTTCGTTCCTGCCGTTGGTTGGCATCCTGACAGTACTGTTGCCGTCGACCAAAGGCGCCTGACCCGCCGATCATCGGCTGGCAGTACGCCAGCACGATGAATGCTCTGAAAAACCTGCGTGTGCGCTTACAATCCCGGTCTTTAGCGCACACCCAGGCAGACCCGGCACGAAATGACGCTCGACCCTCCCACGATTCTGGCACTCACCGTTGCCCTGGCAGCCGCTGCCGCCCTGTACCTGGCCGTTGAATGGCGCAGCGTGCGCGAACCTTCGTTGTTGTTCTGGAGCGCCGGTTTCGCCACCATCAGCCTCGGCTCCACGCTGGCCCTGCTGCGTGTCAGCGGCTTCTTGACGATTGGTATCTGGTTCGCCAACGGCCTGCTGGTCACCGCACACTTTCTGTTTTTGCTCGGCGTCGCACGCTTTACCCAGCGACAGTTGTCAGCGTTATGGCTGCTGATGCCCATTGTCTGGTTCGGCATGCTGACGCTCCCCGCCGACCTGCCCTGGTCCAAGGCCATGCTGGCCGTGCAATCGCTGCTGGTGGCGCTGCCCACCCTGTGTGCCAGCGCGTTGCTGCGCCCCCATGGCAAATCGTTGAGCATCGGTGCCGTGCAACTGCGTTATGTGCTGCTGATCCACGGCGCGTTCTATGTAGCCAAGGCGCTGTCTGTATTGATCCCCGGTACCATCATTGACCTGACGGCCTTCAAGGGCGAAATCATCCAGGTCTCGCTGGTGGAAGGCGCCATGGCGATCATGCTGATTGCGCTGTCGATGACCGGCTCCGAACGCTACCGCCGCGAACAACAGATCGCCAGCCTCGCCGCCCGCGACCCACTGACCGCTCTCTACAACCGCCGCGCCCTCGACCTGCGCGCGCCGCGCCTGCTTGCCCAGGCCTCACCTGCGCAACCGGGCGCTCTGTTGCTGATTGATATCGACAATTTCAAACTGGTCAACGACCTCTACGGCCATACCGCCGGCGACCGACTGCTGATCGCCTTGAGCGAGATGATTCGCACGGTGGGCCCCGAAGGCTCACTGGCCGCCCGCCTGGGCGGCGATGAGTTCGTGATCCTGCTCAATGACACCTCGACCGACCGTATCGTGGCACTCGGCAGCAGCCTGCGCGCCCAATTCCACCAGTTCGCCTCGCAGTCCTTCACAACACCCGCGCCGATCACGTTGAGTATCGGCGCCAACCTGTTCGACCAGCCGCCGGACAGCCTCGCGGCATTGATAGAACTGGGTGATACCGCACTCTACGAAACCAAGCGAGGTGGGCGTGACAGCATTCGATTGGTGGATCGCACCGGGGCTTGCTAGCGTGCGGGAGGCGAGCGCTCACTCATCCCGGCCACGCTGCTGCAAGCGGGTGGCCTGGGCGATCACCTGATCAACGCCGAAGAGATCCGCAGCCTGGCATGGCAGCGGGCAACCCGCGAAGCGCTGGGCAATCCTGCCTTGGCGACGTTATTGGCGGGCTTACCAACGCCGGCCGGCACAGAACTGCCCGCGTCAATGCCACCGTTGGTGCTGACGCGCATCCGCTCGACCCGTGGCGCGCTGAGCTTCCTGTCGACCTTTACCACCTTCGGCATGCCCCAGGACATCACCCTGACCTCGCTGCGTATCGAGCATCTGATTCCCGCCGACGAGGCTACATGGCAAGTGATGCGTGGCGCCTACGCGGATTATGTGGCGCTGGTCTTGTGAAATATCTGTCCGTAGACTGCCGCCATACCTCCCATCTGAAGGCGGCGAAAAAACGTGATGCAAGTTACCGAAGTTTCCATTGCCCAATTGCGCGCGGCGCTTGAAAGCGGCCAGACCACGGCCGTTGAACTGGTCCAGGCTTATCTGGCGCGGATCGATGCCTATGACGGCCCGCAGACCGCTACGGCCTTGAATGCCGTGGTGGTGCGCAACCCCGCAGCCCTTGAAGAAGCCCAGGCGTCCGATGCGCGCCGGGCGAGAGGCGAAACCTTGGGGCCATTGGATGGCATCCCCTACACCGCCAAGGACAGCTACCTGGTGAAGGGCCTGACGGCAGCCTCGGGCAGCCCGGCCTTCGCTGAACTGACGGCCCATCGCGACGCCTTCACCATCGAACGCCTGCGGGCCGGTGGCGCTATCTGCCTGGGTAAGACCAACATGCCGCCGATGGCCAATGGCGGGATGCAACGCGGCGTATATGGCCGTGCAGAAAGCCCCTACAACGCCGATTACCTCACTGCGCCCTTTGCCTCCGGCTCGTCCAACGGCGCCGGCACCGCGACAGCTGCCAGCTTCAGCGCATTCGGCCTGGCCGAAGAAACCTGGTCGAGCGGGCGCGGCCCGGCATCCAACAATGGCCTGTGCGCCTACACGCCGTCCCGTGGGGTGATTTCAGTACGCGGCAACTGGCCGTTGACGCCGACCATGGACGTGGTGGTGCCGTACGCACGCACCATGGCCGACCTGTTGGAAGTACTCGATGTGGTAGTCGCCGAAGACCCCGATACCCGTGGCGACCTGTGGCGCCTGCAACCCTGGGTACCGATCCCGAGCGTGGCCTCGGTGCGCCCGGTTTCTTACGCTGAATTGGCAGCGACTTCCGAGTCCCTCACGGGCAAGCGCTTTGGCGTACCGCGCATGTACATCAACGCCGACCCCGAGGCCGGCACCAGCGAAAAACCTGGCATCGGCGGGCCGACCGGGCAAAAGATCAACACCCGTGCCAGCGTGATCGACCTGTGGCAGGCGGCCCGCCAGGCGCTGGAAGCTGCTGGTGCCGAGGTGATCGAGGTGGATTTCCCGCTGGTCTCCAACTGCGAAGGCGACCGCCCCGGTGCGCCGACCGTGTTTACCCGCGGCCTGGTGTCCAAGGAATTCCTGCACGATGAATTGTGGGAACTGTCGGCCTGGGCCTTCGATGACTTCCTGCGCGCCAACGGTGACCCGACCCTCAATCGCCTGGCGGATGTCGACGGGCCGAAGATCTTCCCCCATGACCCTGGCACCCTGCCCAACCGTGAAGACGACCTGGCCGCCGGCATGGATGAATACGTGCGCATGGCCGAGCGTGGCATCAAACCGTGGAATGAGATCAGCACCTTGCCCGACGGGCTGCGCGGCCTGGAGCAGACCCGACGGGTTGACCTGGAAGACTGGATGGACAGGCTGGGGCTCGACGCCGTGCTGTTCCCCACCGTGGCTGACGTAGGCCCGGCAGATGCCGACGTGAACGAGGCCAGCGCCGATATCGCCTGGAGCAACGGTGTCTGGGTAGCCAACGGCAACCTCGCCATTCGCCACCTGGGCGTGCCCACCGTGACCGTGCCGATGGGCGTGATGGCGGACATCGGCATGCCGGTGGGGTTGACCTTTGCCGGGCGCGCCTATGACGATTCGCAACTGCTGCGCTTTGCCTGCGCGTTTGAAGCCACCGGCAACCGCCGCGTGATTCCCCCGCGCACACCGCCGTTGCCGGCAGACTGAACACAGTCAACGATGTGGGGTTTGTTGTGGCGAGCAAGCGTGTTCGCCACAACAAGCCCGCTCGAGGTTCGACTGTGTTTCAAACCAACGGCACGGCTATCAGCAGAATGGTCGTGCCGTGGGTGAGCGTGGCGGGCAACACGCCATAACGCATACGCACCCACGCGCAAGCCAGCCCTTCGATCAAGGTGAACAGCAACACCGGCCAGCCCAGCGCAGTGACGCTCAAGGCCAGAAAGGAATGACAGGCGGCAAAGGCCACGCCACTGATCAAGGCCGCACGCATCGGCGTGACCTGCTGTTCCAGATAGCCCTGCAGGAAACCACGAAACAACACCTCTTCCAGCGCATTGCCGCCAAAGGCCAGTACCACCATGCCCGGCAGCCACACCCAGTAGCCGTGGATCTCGGACACGTCGATGCCTTGGTAAACCCGCAGCGGCATACCCATCAGACACCCCACCGCCAAGCCAACGGCCAGGCCAATGGCAGGATGGCCGATGAACCAGCGCACCAGCCGCCACAGCTCTGGGGCTAGCCGCGCCAGCCACATGATCAGCAACACTGAAAGCCCACCCAACGCTGCCAATACAAAGGCGTTGTCGGTGAATGCGATCTGCGCTGAGCTGCCGAGCGACCACATATGCAACGGCGTCATCACATCACGCATCAACACGAACGCCGCCAGCAGAATCAGGATGCGCATCGCGGGCAACGCCCTGGGCGTCAGCGCAAACCACAGTCCGAATAACAGCACGCCGGGTGTCAGGCGGGTTACGTAGTGGGTCAACATCACCATTCCTTCGGCGATCATGGAGGGGTGGGTTCCTTGGAGAGATAAAAGGCGCGCAAGCATAGCCATCTGCCCGTTCTTCGGGAAGATACGCCGACATGATGAGACGTCGTATAAGCTGATAAAGCGCTTATTTTAGGGCGCCAGACAAAATTAACTTTATTTACAGCACCTGATTACGGCATGGTTGTACGACAACATCAGTCACTCACACCCCCACAACAATAAGGAAGCACCCATGCGTAACATCAAAGTACTGATCGGTTTTCTGTGCCTGTTTTCCGGTGTGGTCTCAGCCGCGCCTGCCCCCGCTGAAAAAGAGGTGGCTCAAGCCGTCGACCAACTGACCCAAGCCATGCTCCATCTGGACCTCAAGCAGTTGCACGCGCTGACGTCCGACAAGCTCACCTATGGCCACTCCAGCGGCAAAGTGCAAAACAAGGCGCAATTCATCGCCGACCTGGAAACCCACACCAGCGCATTCAAGACCCTGGAGATGCAGAACCAGACCATCACCCTCGACGGCGACACCGCCCTGGTGCGCAACCACTTCCATGCCCTGGCGGTAAACAGCGGCGTCGAAGTGCCAACCGATATCGACAACTTCCAGGTCTGGCAGAAACAGCACGGCAAGTGGCTGCTGATCGGGCGCCAAGCCTACAAGTACTAAGTCACCACTCCACCACCTTGCGCACCTTGATCAAGGCTTCGCGCAACGCCGGCATTTCCACCGAGCCGAGTGCCAGACGCAACGCGTGGGGCACATAGGCCGAGACCGCAAACGGCTCGGCGGTGGACACCGAGATATGCTCGCGCTGCAAGGTCATGGCGATCTGGTCAGCGCGTGCATCCTCTCCCAGCGGTAGCCATAAAAAGTACGACGATGGGTGACTGATGTAGTCCACACCATTCAACACCTGAGCCGCCAAAGCCTGACGCGCCCGGGCATCCCGGCGTTTTTGCGCCTCCAACTGCGCCACGGTGCCGTCTTCGATCCAGGCCACGGCAATCGCGCTCATCACCCCCGGTACGTTCCAGGTCGTGGCCATGATCCTGCGCTCCAGTCCTTTTACCCAGGCGGGCGGCGCAGCGATGAAGCCGACTCGTAGCCCCGTGGCAACACTCTTGGAAAAACCACCGACGTACACCGTGCGCTCCGGCGCCAGGGCGGCCAGAGGCAATGGCGCGTCGTCGGCAAGAAAGGCGTAGGCCGCGTCCTCGATAATCATCAGATTGTGCTGACGGGCGATCTCGATCAGTTGCTCGCGCTGCGCCAGGCTCAGCACCCAGCCCAATGGGTTGTGCAACGTCGGAATGCTGTACACCGCGCGCACCGGTCGCTGGCGACACAGACGCTGCAAAAACGCCAGGTCCGGCCCGTCGGTGCCGACCGGAATCGCGACGATCTCCAGATGCAGGGTTTCGGCCAGCACTTTGAATCCCGAATACGTGAGCGCGTCCACGGCGATCACATCCCCGGGCTTGAGCAATGCCATCATGCTCACCGCCAGGCCGTGCTGTGCACCGCTGACCACCAGCACCTGTTCAGCGTCCACGGTCAGCCCTCGGCTCAACAGATGCCGCGCCACTGCTGCACGCTCGTGCAGGCGACCGGCATGGGGCTGATAACGCAACAGGGCGTCGAGGTCGCCCGACAGGGCCAGTTGGCGCAACGCCGTGCGCAACAGGTCAGCCTGGCCAGGCAACGAGGGGTAATTGAAGTTGAGGTCGAGCATGCCCGTGGCGACGATCATCTGGCCACTGCCCTGCCCTGGCGGTAACGCGATCTCCCTTACGAAAGTGCCACGCCCGGTTTCACCGCTGACCAGGCCCATGGCTTCCAGCTCAGCGTACACGCGGCTGGCCGTGACCAAGGCCAGGCCATGCTCGGCAGCCAATTGTCGGTGGGTCGGCAGCCGGCTGCCAGGCGGCATTTTCCCGCTGCGGATTTGCGCGGCAAAGGTGTCGACCAGCGATTTATAGCGGGCGCGCGGCATAGGCGATGTATCCATGACAATTCTTTGATTGTCTTAATATTCAACTCTAGGATGCCGGGCACGCAACTTTTCTTTCTCGGGCATTTCCCCATGGAACGTACTTCACGGCTCAGCACCCTCGACACCGGCACCCAGGGTTGGATCAATGGTTTTATTGGCGTGGTGATTTTCAGCGGCTCATTGCCCGCTACACGCCTGGCGGTGATGGCGTTTGATCCAGTGTTTCTAACCATGATCCGCGCCACCCTGGCAGGCTTGCTCGGCCTGCTTTTACTGCGGCTATTCAAGGCGAAACGCCCTGCACGCGATCAATGGATGCCGTTGGTGATCGTCGCCCTTGGCGTGGTCATCGGTTTCCCCCTGCTGACCGCCCTCGCGCTGCAATACGTCACCTCCGCGCATTCCATTGTGTTTATCGGGCTGCTGCCATTGGCTACCGCCGTATTCGGGGTCTTGCGTGGCGGTGAACGGCCCCGCCCGGTGTTCTGGCTGTTTTCAATTCTGGGCAGTGTGCTGGTGATGGGCTACGCCTTGGCCCAGGGCCTGAGCGCTGCACCCGCGGGCGATTTGCTGATGTTGCTGGCGGTGCTGGTGTGCGGGCTGGGTTACGCCGAAGGCGCCAAGTTGTCGCGCAGCCTGGGCGGCTGGCAGGTGATCTGCTGGGCGCTGACGGTGTCGTTGCCGCTGGTGGCACCGTTGAGCATGATCCTGGCACCGCCTGGCTTCAACGGGATCAGCCTGCCCGCCTGGCTGAGCCTGGGTTACGTGTCGTTGTTCAGCATGTTGATCGGTTTTGTGTTCTGGTATCGCGGCCTGGCCCAGGGCGGTATCGCCGCTGTCGGCCAGTTGCAGTTGCTGCAACCGTTCTTCGGCCTGGCGCTGGCGGCTGGCCTGCTGCATGAACAGGTCAGCCTGGGCATGGTGCTGGTGACGGTGGCCGTGATCGGCTGTGTGGCCGGGGCGAAGAGGTTCGCGCGTTAACGTTGCGGCGCGACCATCTTGAATTTGATGTGGATGTCGTTGGACACCACGCTGTTGCCCGCCCACTCCCCCTCGCCGATCTTGTAATCCGCGCGGTTGAGCACGAACTCACCGTCGAACACGCCGATACCGCCCTGCTCCTTGAGTAATACATCGATCACCACCGGTTGCGTGATGCCTTTGATCGTCAGGTGGCCGCTGATCTTGTAGCGGTTGTCGCCCAAGGCAACGGCGCCGCTGGATTCGTACACGCCCACCGGGTAGCTCGCGGTATCGAACCAGGCGGGTTGCTGCAGTTGGGTGTTGGCATCCTGGCTGCCGGCGTCGATGCTGGCCAACTGGATTTTGAGCAACGCATGGGCCGCCTCGGGCCTTTGCGTGTCGAATGTCAGCGTCCCTTCGAAATCACTGAAGGTGCCATACACCCGCTGCCCGAACTGCTGGAAGGTGAAGCTGATCTGGCTCGCCGTGCGGTTGACGTCCTTGTACTCCACGGCCTGGGCACTGGAGAACCCACTGAGCGCAAGCGCGAGCAGGACGGAGGGGAAAGTTCGACAGTTCATGCAACGCTCCGCAAGAAGTAAGGACGCATGGTTCCCATTCTGCCCCTGTGCTGCTAAACAGAGTAGCCGCCTTCAGAACAATAAGGACTTTGCATGCTCACCCCTTCTCTTCAGGACACCACCGCGCCGGAAGGCATCTGCTATGGCTGCGGCGGCAGCAACCCGCATGGGCTGCACATCAAGAGCCGCTGGGATGCCGATGGCATCCACCTGATCGCCGAACATCAACCCCAGGCCCAATACACCGGCTGGCCGGACCTGGTCTACGGCGGCCTGATCGCCATGTTGGTCGACTGCCACTCGAACTGGACCGCCATGGCCCATCACTACCGCGCTGAGCAGCGTGAGCCCGGCACCTTGCCGCGCATCGACTGCGTGACCGGCAACCTGGGGATCAAATTCATCAAACCGACGCCCATGGGCGTGACACTGACTCTGCGCGCGCGGGTCGAGGGCGAAGTCGGGCGTAAAAGCCGCGTGGTCTGCAACGTGTACGCAGGCGAGGTACTCACGGCCATCGGCGACTCGGTGTTCGTGCGCGTCGACACCGGGCAATTGGCCGCCGCCGCCCATGGCCGCGAAGGCTGATCCTGGTCTACATTGAACCTCACCGCTCCCCGAGGACTGCTCCGATGACGCGTCTCACCGCGAAAGACTTCGCCCCCGAATTGCTGGAACTCTATGACGGCTATGCCCATGGCAAGCTCAACCGGCGTGAGTTTCTCGACCGCGCCGCGCTGTTCACCTTCGGCGGCCTCACCGCGTCCGCGCTGCTGGCGGCCTTGAGTCCCAACTACGCGCTGGCCGAGCAGGTGAAATTCACCGACCCGGACATCGTCGCCGACTACATCACCTACCCTTCGCCCAAAGGCAACGGCACGGTGCGTGGTTATCTGGTGCGCCCGGCCAAAGCCAGCGGCAAAGTGCCGGCCGTGGTGGTGGTGCATGAAAACCGTGGCCTCAACCCGTATATCGAAGATGTCGCACGGCGCCTGGCCAAAGCCGGCTTTATCGCCCTGGCTCCGGATGGCCTGACATCGGTGGGCGGATACCCGGGCAACGATGAAAAAGGCGTGGAACTGCAGCAGAAGGTCGACCCCGAAAAGCTGATGAACGATTTCTTCGCGGCGATCGAGTGGTTGATGCGACACGACGCCAGTACCGGCAAGGTAGGCATCACCGGTTTCTGTTACGGCGGTGGCGTCACCAATGCAGCGGCGGTGGCCTATCCGGAGTTGGGTGCGGCGGTGTCGTTCTATGGGCGCCAACCGGAAGCCAAGGACGTACCGCGCATCAAGGCACCGATCATGCTGCATTACGCCGAGCTGGATACGCGGATCAATGAAGGGTGGCCGGCGTATGAAACGGCATTGAAGGCGGCGGGCACGACCTATGAGGCGTATATCTACAAAGGCGCCAACCATGGCTTCCACAATGATTCAACGCCACGGTACGACGACGCGGCCGCGAATCTGGCGTGGGAACGCACCCTCGGCTGGTTCCGCAAGTATCTGGCCTGAATGTCATGAGTCCTGTGGGCGGGCTTGTGTGGCGAGGGAGCTTGCTCCCGTCGACTGCGCAGCAGTCTCCGGCTTTATGGGGGCGCTTCGCCCCCCAGCGCAAGCAAGCTTGCTCGCCACACCTGACCCTGCGTCGCATTTGGATGTCGCCGTTGTCGTGGTCAGTGCTCCAGCGCATACCGGCGGCAATGGTTGAGATAGCCCTGCTCGTGGCTGCCCACCAGTTGCACCACGCTGGTCCATAACCAGGACGGTGCATCCAACTGTTTGGAGCGGTTCTCCTGCAATACCGACATCCACGCCTTGCGTGTGTCGCGGTCCATCTGCCGGGCATGGGCGATCCCGACGACGCGGGCCAGGTAACCTGCAGCGTGCATGGCATCGGTCTCGCTCAATTCGTCGAGTTCCAGCTTCATGTCCTGGGGCAGCAGTTCGCGAATGAAGAAGCCGTGATCCAGGAACCGCGTCGCCACCATGCGCTCACCCAGGCCGGGTGACAGCTGACGTGCGCCCTCCACCACGCGACGCCCGTTATCCCTTGGCATCTTTGCCCGCGACGCACGGGGGGCGGCGGCGCCGACGGCTTCCTTGATATCGATCAGGCAGTATTCCTGGTCGTCCTTGTCACCGACACCCAACAACGCCGCATAACGCAACAAGCCCAGGGAACTGCAGCCCTTGACCCAATAGGCCGAATCCAGCAGCTGCACCTTGGCGTCGTTGGGCCGACCTTTGAGTGAGGTCACCAGTTGCTGGATTTCATCGGAGGCGCAGACGGTTTGCAGGGCATTCTTTTCCGCGCGCGACAACGACCAGAAGTGTTTGCCCAACGGGATGGTTGGCCGCGCATTTTCGATACGCTCGCGGGCCAGGTGCTTCCACGTGCGCTCAACCGCGCTGCGCATGCTTGCCTTGACCTGGGTCGGGCGCGGCGGGGCTTCGTCGGGTTTGTCCTCGAAGGCTTGTTCGTAGCCCACCATCATTTCTTCGAGCATGCGGGCGGTGGTCACCCCCGGCAGGTCCGAACCACGGGCGGCGGTTGCCAGGGACAAGGCCAGGCGAACGATATCGTGGGCTGGATTACCCACCACGGTCTGGTCGAGGTCGCGAATATGCATGTCGATGCGCCCTTTGCTGTCAGCAGTGGGCCCCAGGTTGCCCGCGTGGCAATCGCCGCAGATCCAGATGGCCGGACCGTGAGGCAGGCGCCGACCAGGCTGGCTGTGCAGCCACTCATAGAACTGCACCGTACTGCCGCGTACGTAGGCGTGGGCGGAACGGGCCATCTTCAGGTTGCGCAATTGCGTGAGATGAGGAATACGGTCGGAGGGGCGCGGACTTTTCATAGAGGCACTCGGTACGGGATACGGTAGAGGGTAGCCCGTCACAAATGTTTCATTTTGTTTCAAGAATAAAAATGTCAGCCCAGCCGCGCCGCCTCTTTCAACCAGCCCTTGAACGCGAGCATCGCCGAGGTTTCAGCCCGGGATTGCAGGCGCGTCAGCCAATAGCTACCGGTGGTAATACCGGTTGCGAACGGCTTGCGGATCACGTCACTTTCCAACTGCCGCGAAAACATCATCGCCGGTGCAAGCGCTACGCCAATGCCCTGCAGCGCCGCTTCCATCATGGCCAATGATGAATCGAACATGATGCTGCGCGGCACCACGGTATCGGCGGGCAACCCGGCCGCCTGGAACCATTGGGTCCATTCATCGGCCCGGTAGGAGCGCAACAAGGTGTGCTTCAACAGGTCTGCGGGCACGTGCAACTGCTCGGCAATGTGCGGCACACACAGCACGTTCAGCGGCGCCGCCAGCAGTTCGCAGGCGTCGGTGCCATGCCAGGCACCCGCACCGAAACGGATCGCATAGTCCAACCCTTCTGCCGCGACGTCGACACGATTGTTGTTGGTGGACAGGCGCAGATCAATGAACGGAAAACGGCTTTGAAAATCCGCCAACCGCGGCAGCAACCACCCCACCGCAAAGGTGCCCACGGCGCCGACCGTGAGCACCTCGCGGTAATGCCCGCCTTCGAACTGACCCAGGGTGTGAGCGATGCGATCAAACGACTCGCGCAGCACCGGCAACAGGGTTTCGCCTTCGCTGGTGAGCATCAGGCCCCGTGGCAGGCGTTTGAACAACGTGACACTGAGTTGCGCCTCCAGGCTTTTCACCTGGTGGCTGACCGCTGCCTGGGTCACGCACAGCTCGATGGCTGCGCGCGTGAAGCTCAGATGGCGGGCGGAGGCCTCAAAGGCACGCAGGGCGTTAAGGGGCAAATGGGAACGGAGCATGCTGAGCCCTGAATTTTTCTAATGGCTGGTGCGAAATATGATCGTTTGCCCGGCCGCTAAAATCCACCTAGATTTGCGACGCCTGCGCAGGTATCGATCATCTACAAGGAAGCGAATCAACATGAATCGTAATGTACAAAAAATCCTGATTTCAGCTTTATTGATGGGGGCTGGTACCTGCATGGCGGCGCCGGACATGCGCAAGGTAGTCGACAACAGCGTGGGGCCGCTGATGCAACAGCAAGGCATCGCCGGGCTGTCCGTTGCGGTCGTCAGCAAGGGCCAGGTGCAATACTTCAACTACGGCGTCGCCTCCAGGGAAACCCAAAAACCGGTAACCGAAGACACCCTGTTTGAAATCGGTTCGGTGAGTAAAACCTTCACCGCCACCCTGGGTGGATATGCCCAGGCCACCGGCAAGCTCAAGTTGTCGGACAAGGCCAGTGAACACCTGAGCGCCCTGGCCGGCACCGCCTTCGAGCGCATCAGCCTGCTGCAACTGGCGACGTATACGCCAGGCGGCTTGCCCCTGCAGTTCCCTGATGCAGCCGACAGCAGCGCAACCATGCTCAACTACTTTCAACACTGGAAACCCACCTACGCCCCCGGTGCACAGCGGCTCTATTCCAACCCGAGCATCGGCCTGTTCGGCTACCTCACGGCGCAAAGCCTGGGGCAGCCTTTCAACGTCGCCATGGAAAAAACCCTGCTGCCCAAACTGGGCTTGAAGAACACCCACGTCAACGTCCGCGCCGACAAATCGGGCCAATACGCGCAAGGCTATGACAAGCTGCAAAAACCTGTACGCGTCGGTCCCGGCGCCCTGGACAGCGAAGCCTACGGCATCAAGACCAGCACCCAGGACCTGGCGCACTACGTGATGGTGAACATGCACCCCGAAACCTTGAGCGAGCCTCTGCAACAGGCCATCGCCACGACTCATACCGGTTACTACACAGTCAACGGCATGACCCAGGCCCTGGGCTGGGAATACTACCCCTACCCCATCACACTGCAGGCACTGATTGACGGCAACTCCACGCCGATGGCGATGGAGCCCCACAAGGCTGAATGGTTGAGTTCGCCGCAGACCCAGCCGGCCAACGTGCTGTTCAATAAAACCGGCTCCACCAGTGGTTTCGGTGCCTACGTGGCGTATGTACCGAGCAAGGACATGGGTGTGGTGATCCTGGCCAACAAGAACTACCCGAACGCCGAGCGGGTAAAAGTGGCCCACGCAATTTTGACCGCACTGGACCAATAACACCGGGCGAAAACCCACTGTGGGAGGGGCGTGCGCCCTTCCACGATTTTGACCGCGCTACATTCCCAGCCAGTGCGGCTGGGTAAGCAACTTTCGCTGCGCATTCAAGTATCGAGCTTCGAGGCGACCTGCCGGATGGTCGAGGCAGATATAGGCACCACTCCGGAATCCGCTGCCGTTCGGCACAGCCGCACCCTGCAAATGGTGGCGGACGAACCATGGGCGATTCGCGAACGCAGCCTCATGCTAGGGGAGCTGGACGCCCTGCCCGGCACCATTCGCGCGTTGATCGCTACCTTGATGCCGAAAACCGCCTAAGCTCAAGAGTCACCTTGCCAAGGGAGACTCCCATGCTGTTAGAAGGATCCTGCCATTGCGGCGCTGTGAAGTTCAGTTTGAACAGCGCCCATCCCTATCCCTACCAGCGTTGCTACTGCTCGATCTGCCGCAAGACCCAGGGCGGCGGTGGCTATGCGATCAACCTCGGCGCCGATGCCAAGAGCCTGAAGGTACATGGGCGCAAGCAGATTTCGATCTATCACGCCAAGCTCAAGCCCGAGGGCGCCAGCCGCGCCCATGCCAGCACCGCCGAGCGACATTTCTGTTCGCAATGCGGCAGCGCCCTGTGGCTGTTCAGCCCGGAATGGCCTGAGCTGATCCACCCATTCGCCTCAGCTATCGACACGCCACTGCCGGTACCACCGGAACACACGCACTTGATGCTGGGGTCCAAGGCACCGTGGGTGGAGGTGACGGTGCGCAAAGGGGATTTGCAGTTTGATGAATATCCTGAGGAGTCTATTGCGCAGTGGCATGAGCGGTTGGGGTTGTAGCGACTACGGAGGAGTGATGCGTGTTGGTTGCTGACGTCCTTGTGCCGTGACCTCTATGGCGGAAAAACGAGACCTTCTTTTGTCCTGACCACCTCATCCGTAACATCAGTGATCGCCGTACTCGCAAGTGATTTATCGCCAAAAGAATTGGAGTGGCACATAAAGGTATCTTCATACGAAAAAACACTTGCAGCCTTCCTCACATGCAAATAAGCCCTCGCCCCCAAGGTTTCTTGCGGCACGCCAAAAACATATGAATAACCACTATCTTCAAAACCAAAAAACATAATAAATGTACTTAAGTCAAACCACCGATACAGCTCCCTCCCAAGATGAAACTTCACTTCAAGCTGCACATCGGACGGAGTACCAAATCGATAATAGGCCTCACCCCTATTTTTACTGGAGCAGATCGATACCAACTTTCCTTTTGTCGTCTCGCATGATGCAACCTTCGTTTCGGTCAATGCACACAAGCCTCTCTCCTCGCCTTGAGCCACAGATGAGCAATGCAAAAGAACCAACAAAAAACCATTCAGGCCGTTTCTGATATTCACTTCAGCACCCTCTCGACAAGAGCATACGCAGTCTGTCTTTCAACCAGCCCCGTTAAGCCCCCATTTACAATGCGAGTGACACCATTCACGTCGAGAATTCCACGCCCATAATCTTCAGAGTAGGGAGCTTTGTACAACCAGAACCAAATCGCACTCCTGATTGAATTCAGGGATGAATTAACGAGCTCCGGATATTTAACGGTATCAGGCGCGTCGCCACCCCAATATTTATTGTAATCACGCATATACCCTTGATACTTTTCATGGCCTGTAATCTGTATCAATCCCCTGCCACGAAAGTTATACCCATCACTTGGATGCGCTATTCGGTTCCCGTTCAATCGCTGAAAGTGCTTCCGACCTATTTCTTTCTGGTTTGCCCTACGAACAATTCGCCCACTGGCGTCCTTCAAATGCCCATCCTGCTCCGCCTCCAAAGGTCGTGCGCGATAGTAAGCACTAAATGACTTCAGTACGCCTGGAGAATACTCCCAGCTTTCGGTCACTCCTTTCATAGACGCTCCCACCTCTCCCTTGATCTGGGCGAAAAAGTGCCGTTGCCTAAGCCGGGTATCTAACTTGAACTCCGCTAATCGACCGTTTATTTCATTGAGCACAACATCGATATCGGCATCGTCCGCCAAAGGAAATATCTGCTTTAGCTGCGCTGGGGTAATTGCCAAGGGATTAGCGGCGCAAAACTGCCCCACCAATCCCACCGGATGAAAGTGATACACCGCCCCATTCACAGGCAGCCCAACCTTCGGTGCCACCTCTTCCCACCAACACAGCGCATTGATCCTTTGCTTCTCCGCCAACCAGTTCAAGTGCGGTGTTGCGCCACTGTGGCCAAGCATCTCATCCAGCCCATCCCACTTGATCGGCCGGGACCATTCGCTTTCGGTATGAATGATCAACCGCGAAATCGTCTGTGCGTGAGCCGGCCGGCGAATCGCCGCTTGCAACTCGGTGGCGGTGATTTTTCCATCGCGGTTGCGGTCGATGATGTCGTAGAGACGGCTCTTTATACGGCCCTTGTTACCCTCGTCCGCCACGCGACCAAAACGTACAAGTTGAGCCTCACTGAACCGCCCAAGGTCACGCCAAAACGCGGCAAGCGCGCCAAGAGAAGAATCGACACTGTAGACAATCGCATAGCCCTCCCACGACCAGGGGCTGACCCAGGGTGTAACACCCACGTGTTCACATACCCAGCCGTCGAGCGGATGGTTGTCGGCATCCATGAGCAACCCATCCAGGCGATACCACCTGCAGGCCTTGCCCGAGGTATTCGTGATCTTTCTTTCGGCAGGCAAGCTGTCGAGCAACACCTGGGGAACGAGTAAATCAGCGCCACTGACCGGGCCGGGAGCATCAGATACAGGACTTTGCGCGACACCATAGCCCTCTTGATGCGGGATGACGGCAGTACCCGCCACCAGCTTGAGCCACGTCCTTTCGCTGGCCGGCAACTGCTCTGCCCAAATCCGGCTGGCATCGATAAAACCTTCGACGTCATCACCGCTGAAGATTTCCAGGTGCAGTTTCTTCTCCGGGCCTTCTGCATCGCCGCACTGATACAGCCCGATATGCCCGATCAGCTCGGCAGCCTTGATTGCCACAGGCGCTTGCAGCACGACCACGCCATCCGTTGCCTTTTCAGGCCAGAAAGCGGGTCGAACGCGCGTTGAGTCGTCGCGATAAAACATCCAATCCTGCAGGTGCATATACAGGCTGTAGAGAGTCAGACTGGGAGGCGTATTTGAACGGCCTTCGATATCTGGTGGCCGAAGACGATGGCGAACCAACACAAAGTTGCGCGAAAACGGTTTCGCCACGCAGTGGTCGTCGTCCACGTACGGGGTGGTGGGTAAATGCTCATCGATGCGGTAAGCCACTACCTCACCGTCCGCCACGCAGTAGACCGCCGACTGATCAAGCAGGGCTGCGGTGCCGCTGTCAAAATGCACGCCGCCATGCCACAGGGCATTACGCCCCAAGGGGTAATAACCGGCGCTGGCATGGGCCAGTTGGGTCAACTGCGACAATGGGTGGCTTTGATCCTTGAACGGATGGCTCCAGTTTGTAACATCCATGACCGGTGTCGCTCCTGACTTCACAAGAGCGCAGAGATTAAAGTCTGAATATCCTCTGGAAATGCCGGAAAACTTCCCTTTTTCAGCAAGGGACTTCCCTGATTCTGCCTTGAGTTTTCCTGGCCGCTGATCGTTAACACTCTTTGACAGTTTCTCGACAAAGCTGTCAAAGATTGTTGCCCACCATCGCCCTACCATTCGAGCATCCAACTATCATCCGGGTGCTCTTCATGTTTCGCACGTTGCGCAATCTTCCTCTGCTGGGTTGCCTGCTGAGCAGTATCGGTTGCCATGGGCAGCCGTCTGCGCCGCAGCCGATTCAAAAGGGTGATTACGGTGCAATCATCCGATACCTGCAAACCCGCATTCCGCAGGACATGGCTCGGGATAACGTGGCGGGATTGTCGATTGCCCTGGTCAATGGCCAGGAACTGATCTGGACCCGTGGCTTTGGCATGGCGGACAAGGCGCAGGGTGTACCGGTCACGCCCAACACGGCGTTTCGCGCCGGGGGCATTTCCAAACTGTTGACCGCCACGGCGGCCTTGCAATTGGTCGAGCAGCAGCGCTTGGCGCTGGATGCGCCGATCCAGCACACCCTGCGCGAGTTTTACGTGCGTTCGCGGTTTCACAATGACCAGGACGCGGCTGACCGCGCTATCACCTTGCGCCGCTTGCTCAGCCACCAGTCAGGCCTGCCCAGCGAACACCTGCGCGACCTACGCAGTACCTATGCCATGGGCCAGATGCCAATGCGCGTGACGGGAGTCTGGCTGAGCAACCCGCCGGGCTCCCAGGTGGCCTATTCCAATCTCGGCTACGCCTTGGTCGGTGCGGCCATCGAGCGCAGCACCGGCAAAAGTTTCGAGGCCCGGCTCCAGAGCAGCGTGCTAAAGCCCTTGGCGATGGACCAGTCCAGTTTCGTCGGCACCGGCGCACAGTTGGGTTACCGCGCCAGGGGCTACGAAGACGGCCAGGCCAGCACCGACGCGCAGGTGCGTGACCTGGCGGCCGCAGGGCTGTGGACCAGCCCGAAAGATCTCAGCCACTACTTGCAGATGTTATTCGCCAAAGGCACCTACAAAGACAACCAGGTGCTGGGGAGCGCGTCCATCGAAACGATGTTCACCCAGCAGAACACCGGTAACGCCCTGGACTTCGACTGCCAGATGGGCCTTGGCTGGTTTCTGGCGCCGTGTGGTG
This sequence comes from Pseudomonas sp. BCA17, assembly GCF_004519405.1. Lineage (GTDB taxonomy): Bacteria > Pseudomonadota > Gammaproteobacteria > Pseudomonadales > Pseudomonadaceae > Aquipseudomonas. The sequence goes on from NZ_SGWI01000001.1 coordinate 582,333, forward strand.
ACGAGCCGATCGGCCCCGGCATTCGTACCTATCAACATAGCGGCGGCGGCGACGATTTTGCCGCCCAGTTGACCGTGCTGCCCGACCAGCAACTGGCGGTGATCATCATGGCCAACGACAGCAATGCCGAAGAGATGGTGGTGTCGCTGTCCACCGACGCCCTGCGCCTGATGCTCCAGGCACAATCCGGCGTGCCGGTGTGCGCCGACAACTGCCGGTCACCCAATCACGGCTTGAAGCTGCGCCAGGTGCCGGCGGCCGTAGACCGTAAACGTCTGGCCGGGTTTTACGCGACGGCCTGGGGTGTGCTGCGCATCAAGGACGATAAAAATCGCCTGTCCGGCGAACTGGCCGGTTTTGACTTCGAGTTGGTCCGTGACGACCACGGCTGGCTACGCGCGCAGAAAAAAGTGCTGGGTTTCTGGCTCAAGGATCTCGGTGAACTGGGCCGCGTACAGCTTGATGTCGTGACAGTACAGGGCCGCCAGATGCTCACCGCCCGCAGCCATGGGCAACGTATTGCCATCGGTGAGCGCGTTGATCCGCCGCCACTGCCCCTGGCCTGGGCCGACACCATTGGCACCTACCATGTGCTCAACACCCATGAGCCCAACGCACCGCTGAGCGGCATCAGCGTGCGCCTGGAAGAAGGCTTCCTGGTGATTCGCGGCCAACTGCACGACGAGCCGCTGACCGACTACATCCTGCTGCCCGTCGATAACGCCCACGCGGTACTCGCCGGCAATGGCTACGGCCTGGGCGACACGGTCAGCCGTCAGGTCAATGGCCTCAGCGCTTCGGGTTACTCCTTCAAACGCACCCAATCCCCTCGCCCCCCTCTCAGCTTCTAACCAAGGAAGAACGCTCCAATGCGCTCAAACAAACTCTATCTGCCCCTTACCTCGGTGTGCCTGCTCGCTGCCGCCGACAGCGCGATGGCCGAAGACTGGCAATACAGCCTCAAGGCTGGAGTGAGTAATGCGCCCCGCTACAGCGGCAGCGAAGAACGCATGACCGGACCGGACCTGGGCGGCAGGATCATCAGCCCATGGGGCATTTTCCTCGACACCGGCAAGGGCCTGGGCTGGCATTACGAAGGCAGTGCCGCGAAATTCAGCGCGTATGTCGGTGCCAGTGGTTCACGTAAAGATAAAAACCAGACCTTGCATGCCGGTTCCAAACGCCTGGAAGGCATGGGCGAGATCAAGGCACGCCCACAACTGGGAGTTAGCGCCAGCTATAACCTTGGCGGCGTGATTGTGGGCGCGACCCTGGAACATGCCCTCAAGGAAAATGACCCCAAAGACACCGGCAAAGCCTTCACCCACCTGGAGCTGAGCCTGGGCACCAACCTCTACAAAGGCCACTATGGCGCCGTCGACGCCACCCTCAGCAGCCACTTCGGCGACCGTCATTACCTGCAGACCTGGTACGGCGTGACCACCGGCCAGGCAGCGCAAAGCCGCTTCAGGGAATACAACGCCGGAGCAGGCAATATCAGCAATGGCATGAACTTGGTATGGAGCCTGCCAATCAATGAGCACACCCGGTTCTCGACCTTGCTGGATGTGCAGTACCTGGCGGATGAGGCAGGCAAGAGCCCGATTGTGGAGCGGCGGTTGCAGACATCGGTGATGGCTGGGGTGGAATACACCTTCTGACCCCCCCATTAAAATGTAGGAGCGAGCTTGCTCGCTCCTACACAAGGCGGCTACTCGGCGTACGCCCACGTCATCCGGAACAACGCACCGCCCCACTCCGAATCCAGGACTTCCACCTGCCCGCCATGCCATTGGCTGACCCGCTGCACCAACGCCAGGCCCAGGCCGAAGCCACCGGTGCGGCGGTCACGGCTGGAGTCCAGGCGCATGAAAGGTTCGAAGATCTTCGCCCGGCCCTCCAACGGAACGCCGGGGCCATCATCACTGACCCGCACTTCGTAACCCGTGCCGAACTTGACCAGCGACACCTCCACGCGGCGCTCGGCATAACGAATGGCGTTGCGCAGCAGGTTGATCACCGCCCGCGCCATAAAGCGCGGCTCGATCTGGATAACATCCACTTCACAGGTACGCAACGACAGCTGCACGCCTGCCGCTTCAGCTTCGAGGGCCACGCTGCCAATGACACTGTCGAGCCAGCTGTGGGCCTCGATACTTTCGCGGGTGACCTGTGTGGCGCCGCGTTCCAGGCTGGCGTAGGTGAGCAATTCGGAGACCATTTCCTCCAGCTCGCCCAAGTCGGCATACATGTCATTGATCAACTCACGGCTCTGGCGCGGGTCGGCCTGTTGTTTGAGTTGATCGAGCTCGAACGATAACCGCGCAATCGGTGTACGCAATTCGTGGGACACCGCGTTGGTCAGTTCGCGCTGGTTGGCGATCAGGCTTTCGATGCGCTCAGCCATCTGGTTGAAGTGCCCGGCCAATTCGCGCACGGTGGAGCGGCGCGGCAGCAGGATGCGCGAGCCGAGCTGGTTATCACCAAAACGTTGCGCGGCCAAGCGGATATGTTCAAGGTCACGCCAGTGCGGGCGTACCCAGAAATACAGAACCACGGCCAGGCAGACGCCCAGAAAACCGTAGGCCCACAGGTACAGCCACTTGGGTTCTTCCGGCAGCTTGATTTCCAGCAGTTGCGGACCGCCGTCGATGCTGGCGATGAACTCCATAAAGTCCCCGCGCACCACAAGCTGGCCTGCGTCGAGCAGGTGTTGTTCGCGCTCGCTCAATGCCAGTGCATCGTTCTGGACCAGCTTCAGGCGCAATCCGTAATGCGGTTGCAACTCGGCCAGCCGGGCTTCACGCGCAGGCCCTTGCAACGTCCGCAGCTGTTCCACCAAAGCATAAGCCGGGCCGCGCAATGCTTCGCGGTTATAGACCTCGTTAGTTTCAGGCATCAGCTCATCGAGGGTGTAGTTGACCAGCCAGATCGCCCCCGCCAGACCGAGCGCCAGGATCACATACAGGCGCAGAAACAACCGCAGCATCTAAACCTCCCACGCGAAAGGGTTGAACAGGTACCCTTTGCCCCAGATGGTCTTGATACACACCGGTTCCCGGGGGTTGTCATTGAGTTTGCTGCGTAGTTTGCTGATGTAGACATCGACGCTGCGGTTGAGGCCATCGAAGGCAATGCCGCGCATGCGGTTGAGGATGTCGTCGCGGGAGAGAATCTTTCCCGAACTGCTGGCCAGCAACCACAGCAGTTCGAACTCCATGGTCGTCAGGTCGATGGCCTCACCCCCCAGGCTGACCACCCGGCAACTGCGGTCAATCGACAGCCGGCCAAATTCCAGGGAGCCACGCACGGTGGGTTCGGGCACTTGCCGGCGTTGCAGGGCACGCAAACGTGCGAGCAACACCGGCGGCTTGATGGGCTTGATCACATAGTCATCCGCGCCGGACTCCAGGCCCAGAATATGGTCCAGGTCATCTTCCTTGGCAGTGAGGATCACGATGGGTGTGTCAGACACGTTGCGAATCTCGCGACACACATGCAGGCCGCTCTGGCCCGGCAGCATCAGGTCGAGCACGACGATCTTCGGCTTGAAGTCCAGGAATGCCGCCAAGGCCTTATCGCCCCGATGCACCACCCGCACCTCGAAGCCGTGCTGCGCCAGAAAATGCGCGATCAGCCCCGCCAGCTTTTCGTCGTCCTCAACGAGCAGAACTTTGCCCAGACCCAGGTTTTCCATAAATTCTCAGTGCGCAAACGCCGATTGAAGTGCCGCCATTATAGGTGGCAAGCTGTTGGACTGAAGCATCTGGCCATTACCGCCCAACGAAGCTTCATGCTTTTAAGAGTTTTTAACAAATAGCCTGCAATCTTTAACGCCATTCACAGGGAGTTGTATGCGCAGGGATTACCTGGCGTTCTTCGTTTCACTGTTCCTGTCGCGGCTGGCAGACCAGATCCTGTTGTTTATCGTGCCATTGATCGTGTTTCAGACTACCCAGAGCGTGGCCTGGGCGGGTTTCGCATTTTTTGTCGAGTCATTGCCGCGTTACCTGGCCTTTCCGGTGTGCGGGGCGGTATGCGACAAGTTTCCTGCGGTGCGCGTCCTGCATATCAGCCAGGTATACCGGGCACTGGCCTGCGGGGCGGCGGTGACACTGTATGCCCTATTTGACGGCATCTACTGGATCGTACTGCTGTCGGCGGTGTGCGGGGTGTTGACCACCCAGGGCATCATGGCGCGGGAAGTGCTGATGCCGCATATTTTCAAACACTACACCTACACCAAGACCCTGTCCTATTCACAGATCGCCGACCAGAGTGGCTTGGTGCTGGGCCCACTGGCGGCGGCGCTGCTCCTGGAAATCCTGGCCTGGCATTGGGTGGTGCTGGGCGTTGCCGGGCTGTTTTTGCTGGCGGACCTGGCCATGCGGGTCTGGCAACGCACCAGCACCGTAAGCCTGCAAACCTTCGAACAACATGCGGATATCTGGCTGCAACCGTTGCGCATCGCTTTCGGGCATATCCGCAGTCGGGTGGAATTGAGGCGGATCATCACCCTGGCGGTGGGCGTGAACCTGATCGTCGGCGTGACACTCGCCACGTCTGCGGCACTGGTCACCGGCCAGTTTGCCGCCGGCAAGGATGCTTATGCATTGCTGCAAGCGCTGGGGGCACTGGTGACGATCGGCATTCTGTTTTACCTGGCACGGGCAGAGCTGCCGCTGAAGGTACTGGGCGGGCTGTCCTATTCGATGATCGGCGTCGGTGCGCTGATCATGGCCGTCAGCCCAAGCGTGTGGCTGTACGCCGTGGGTTTCCTGCTGGTCAGCGGTTTCGACAAGATGTTCAACGTGTACCTGCGCAGCACCCGCCAGCGGGTCATTCCGGTACAGGACTTCGGCAAGACGGTGGGCGTGATCACGCTGCTCAACAACCTGGCGCAACCCTTGGCAGGGCTGGCGATTGCGCTGCTGGCCGCACCGTTGGGCACGCAAACGGTGATCCTGCTATTGGCAGGCATCACCGCGCTGATCGGCGTGGCGATCGCCTCAGGCTGGCACGCCACTGTGAAAGCGGAACTCGACGTCGGGTGATTCGATCAGCTCCTGCTCGGCCGCCCTCACCCGCTCGATCACTTGGGCGATATCCTTGGCGTCGCCGTACTGATACGCCAGCTTCAAGTAACCCTGGAAGTGCCGCGCTTCGCTTTTCAGCAAGCCGAAGTAGAATTTGCCGAGTTCTTCGTCCAAATGCGGCACCAGTGCTTCGAAACGCTCGCAACTGCGCGCTTCGATAAAGGCACCGACCACCAGGGTGTCCACCAGTTTGACCGGTTCATGGCTGCGTACCACCTTACGCAATCCCGAGGCATAACGGCCGGCGTGCAGCTGGCGCAACTCGACCTTGCGCTTTTTCATCAGGCGCATGACTTGTTCGTGGTGCACCAGCTCTTCGCGGGCCAGGCGCGACATCATATTGATCAAGTCAACATGGCCGTGGTACTTGGCGATCAGGCTCAGGGCGGTACTGGCGGCTTTGAATTCGCAGTTCTTGTGGTCGATCAGCAGGGTTTCCTGATCGGCCAATGCAGCCTGGACCCAGGCGTCGGGGGTGCGGCAGCCGAGGAATTCGTGGATTTCGGGCAGGTTCATCGGGCTCACGGGTAAAAGGATCACAAAAGGCCGCCGATTATACCGACCGCGCCGCAGACCACCAGTCACGGGGCTTGATGTGCATCAACATGACGCCTGGCGGGCAGCAACTATAGTTGTCTCATGCCCCCTCTTACTGGAGATCCCGATTATGCAAGCCATCCGCAGCATTCTGGTGGTCATCGAGCCCGAGCATTCGGAAAGCCTGGCCCTCAAGCGTGCCAAGCTGATTGCCGGGGTCACCGGCGCGCACCTGCACCTGCTCGTGTGCGACAAGAAACACGAGCACTCGGCGCTGCTGAGCCTGCTCAAATCCGGTTTACAGGAGGATGGCTACAACGTGACCACCGAGCAGGCATGGAATGACAGCCTGCATGAAACCATCATCGACGTGCAGCAGGCCGAAGGCTGTGGGCTGGTGATCAAGCAACATTTCCCCGACAGTCCGCTGAAAAAGGCCCTGCTGACGCCCGCCGACTGGAAGCTGCTGCGTTACTGCCCGACGGCAGTCCTGCTGGTCAAGACGGCGACGCCGTGGACGGGCGGCGTGATCCTGGCGGCAATCGATGTCGGCAATACCGACGGCGAGCACCGCTCATTGCACAATTCGATCATCGACCATGGCTTTGATATCGCCAGTCTGGCCAAGGCGCAATTGCACGTGATCAGCGCCCATCCATCGCCGATGTTGTCGGCGGCAGACCCGACTTTCCAGCTCAAGGAAACCATCGAGGCGCGTTATCGCGAGCAATGCAAGGCGTTTCAGGCCGAGTTCGATGTGGACGACTCTCACCTGCATATCGAAGAAGGCCCGGCGGATGTGCTGATCCCCTTCGCGGCCCATAAATGGCAAGCGGCGGTGACAATCATCGGCACGGTGGCGCGCACCGGGATTTCCGGGGCGCTGATCGGCAATACGGCGGAGGTGATACTGGATGCCGTGGAGAGCGATGTGCTGGTGCTCAAGCCCGACACCCTGATGGATCAGTTGCAGGAACTGGCCAGCAAACCCTGATCCGAGCTTTTGAACGATGCAGATCAATACAGGGAGCGGCTTGCGCAGCGGTTATCCGTTGTCAGTCAGAAAAGCCATCCCTGAGGAAACCGGGGGCGATGTAGCGCTGGTAATGGGCCTCGGACAGGATAAAGAACTCACGGTCGATGGCATCACGCAACTCCGGTAACGCCCAATCGCGAAATTCCGGCAGCAGCACCATGCCGTAAGCTTCCAGGTTGGAAATCACCCGTGCGCCCCGGGCGATCAACTGGTAGGCCCAGCAGTACGCGGACTGGTGCGGCACGAAGCGAATCTTGCGCTGCTCCAACTGCCAACGCAGCGTCTTGGGGTCGAAGACCTCCACTTTACCGGCCATCACCTGCACCAACAGTTGTTCAAGTCGGAGCCAGACCGCACGTTTTTCTTCTTCGTCATAGCCATTCCACAGGATCACTTCATGGTGGAAGCGCTTGCAGCCACGGCACACAAGGTCGCCGTAGACCGTGGAGCACAGGCCGACGCAAGGGGTCTTGATGGTTGGGTTGGACATGGGCAATGCACACAGCTCAGCGAAACAATGGGCCATGTTAGCCCTTTGTCTAAGGTTGATCACCCCGCAAACTTGGCCAGGCAACTTACCTTTAGATTTTTTTTGCCGTAGAATCATCCGGCCTTGTAAGGCGCCAATAATCCGCTGGAAGCTGTTTTCAAAGCGTCACGAGCACAGTCGTTCCTTCAGAACGGTGTTGGCGATGGTCAATGACTCGGTAGGTCAAAACCCTCGCCAACCCTCATCAGCTCCGTTCTGCAGGCGTAAAACTTTGAAAGCAGCTTCTGTGAGGAATGCCGGCAGCGCTGGCTTTGCGGCTCAAAAAGCCCCCGAGCGCATGCGTGCCGTTCATTTCTGGATGAGCGTCCCGTGGGACCACTGATGAGGGTAATAACTGTGCTTGAAGCCTACCGCAAACATATCGAAGAGCGTGCAGCACTGGGTATTGTTCCCCAGCCGCTTAACGCCGAACAAACCGCAGGCCTGGTCGAGCTGCTGAAAAACCCCCCGGCTGGCGAAGAAGCCTTCCTCGTTGACCTGATCACCAACCGCATTCCACCAGGTGTTGACGAAGCTGCCTACGTCAAGGCCGGTTTCCTGTCCGCCCTGGCCAAGGGCGAAGCCACTTCTCCCCTGATCGACAAGAAACGCGCCGTTGAACTGCTTGGCACCATGCAAGGCGGCTACAACATCGTGACCCTGGTTGAGCTGCTGGACGACGCCGAACTGGCTCCTGTCGCCGCCGCCCAACTCAAGCACACCCTGCTGATGTTCGATGCGTTCCACGACGTGGCTGAAAAAGCCCGGAACGGCAACGAACATGCCAAGGCCGTGATCCAGTCCTGGGCCGACGGCGAGTGGTTCCGCAACCGCCCTACCCTGGCCGACAAGATCAGCCTGCGCGTATTCAAGGTGACCGGCGAAACCAACACCGACGACCTGTCGCCTGCGCCTGACGCCTGGTCTCGTCCTGATATCCCGCTGCACGCCCTGGCCATGCTGAAAATGGCTCGCGAAGGCATCGTACCGGACGAGCAAGGCAAGACCGGCCCGATGAAGCAGATCGAAGAAATGCGCGGCCAAGGCTTCCCGATCGCCTATGTGGGCGACGTGGTCGGCACCGGTTCGTCGCGTAAGTCGGCAACCAACTCCGTACTGTGGTTCTTCGGCGACGACGTGCCTTACGTACCGAACAAGCGTGCCGGCGGCTTCTGCTTCGGCAGCAAGATCGCCCCGATCTTCTACAACACCATGGAAGATGCTGGCGCATTGCCGATCGAGTTCGACGTGTCCAACATGAACATGGGCGACGTGATCGACCTGTACCCGCATGCCGGCAAAGTCTGCAAGCACGGTACCGACGAAGTCCTGGCCACCTTCGAAATGAAGACCCCGGTGCTGTTGGACGAAGTCCGCGCCGGCGGCCGTATCCCGCTGATCATCGGCCGTGGCCTGACCGACAAGGCTCGCGCTGAGCTGGGTCTTGGCCCTACCGACCTGTTCAAGCTGCCTGAAGCACCTGTCGACACCGGCAAAGGTTTCACCCTGGCACAGAAGATGGTCGGCAAGGCCTGCGGCCTGCCGGAAGGCAAAGGCGTTCGTCCCGGCACCTACTGCGAGCCGAAGATGACCACCGTGGGCTCTCAGGACACCACCGGTCCTATGACCCGTGACGAACTGAAAGACCTGGCGTGCCTGGGCTTCTCGACCGATCTGGTGATGCAGTCCTTCTGCCACACCGCGGCCTATCCAAAGCCAATCGACGTGACCACCCACCACACCCTGCCTGACTTCATCATGACCCGTGGCGGTGTGTCGCTGCGTCCTGGCGACGGCATCATCCACAGCTGGCTGAACCGTATGCTGCTGCCGGACACCGTCGGTACCGGTGGTGACTCCCACACCCGCTTCCCGATGGGCATCTCTTTCCCGGCCGGTTCTGGCCTGGTTGCGTTCGCCGCGGCCACCGGCGTCATGCCGCTGGACATGCCGGAATCGATCCTGGTGCGCTTCAAAGGCAAAATGAAACCTGGCATCACCCTGCGTGACCTGGTTCATGCCATTCCTTACTACGCGATCCAGTCCGGCTTGCTGACGGTCGAGAAGAAAGGCAAGAAGAACGCCTTCTCCGGCCGCATCCTGGAGATCGAAGGCCTGAACGACCTGACGCTGGAACAGGCGTTCGAGCTGTCCGACGCCTCGGCCGAACGTTCGGCTGCCGGTTGCACCATCAAGCTGTCGAAAGAGTCCATCACCGAGTACCTGAACTCCAACATCACCCTGCTGCGCTGGATGATCGGTGAAGGCTACGGCGATGCTCGCACCCTGGAACGTCGCGCCCAAGCGATGGAAGCCTGGGTTGCCAACCCAGAGCTGATGGAAGCCGATGCCGACGCGGAATACGCCGAAATCATCGAAATCGACCTGAACGACATCAACGAGCCTATCCTCTGCGCTCCGAACGACCCGGACGATGCCCGTCTGCTGTCGAGCGTTGCCGGTGAGAAGATCGACGAAGTGTTCATCGGTTCGTGCATGACCAACATCGGTCACTTCCGCGCTGCCGGCAAGCTGCTGGAACAGGTCAAGGGTCAGCTGCCAACCCGTCTGTGGCTGTCGCCGCCGACCAAGATGGACGCTCACCAACTGACCGAAGAAGGCTACTACGGCATCTACGGTAAGGCTGGCGCACGCATGGAAATGCCAGGCTGCTCGCTGTGCATGGGTAACCAGGCACGCGTAGAGCCGAACTCGACCGTGGTGTCGACGTCGACCCGTAACTTCCCGAACCGTCTGGGTGACGGCGCCAACGTCTACCTGGCTTCGGCCGAGCTGGCGGCAGTGGCCTCTACCCTGGGTCGCCTGCCGACCGTCGAAGAGTACATGGGCTACGCAGCCAAGCTGGACACCATGGCCAGTGATGTCTACCGCTACCTGAACTTCGACCAGATCGCCGAGTTCCGTAAAATCGCAGCAAGCGCCAACATCCCGGTGATTCAAGCCTAAGGTGTGTTGACATAAAAACGCCGCGTATCGCAAGGTACGCGGCGTTTTTTTATGCCTGGGATTTGGCTTGTAGTGCCAGTCGTACAGCTTCGTCCACGCTCAAGGCCGTGAGTAACACGCCAGGCGGGGACGCTTCGGGCAAGGCTTGCAATACTTCCAGGGCCCCATGACGTACCCGGGCTAGCACCAGGCGCTTGCCCTCCCCCTGCATCTGCGCGAAAAACGCTGCCAGCGCTTCGATACTGGTGCCATCAAGGTCGGGAGACTCTTCCAGGCTCAGCACCACCGCGTCGACAGGCGACTGGCGCGTCAAGCGCAAAGCCGCCCCCAGGATGCGCTCGGCATTGGCGAAAAACAGCGCCTCGCTGGGCCGCACGATCAACAAGCCCGGCACGGCTACGGCATCGGCATGATGTTGACGATCGACAAAGTCATGACTGTCGCCCAACCGCCCAAGCACCTGGATATCTGCCGCCGACATCTGACGCAGCATCAACACCACGCTGATCGCCACCGCCACCAGCAACCCATCCAGCACGCCCAGCACCAGCACCGCTGCCACGGCACAGATCACCAGCAAACGGTCGCGCCGCCATAGGAAGTAACGCCCCAAGGGCTGCAAGCTCAAGCCACGCCCCAGCGCGTAGATGACGATAGCGGCCAACACCGGCTCGGGCGTCAGCGCGACATAGGGCAGCACCGTCAACACGATGACCAACACCACCAGCGCCGCAACGATCCCTGCCAGCCGTGAGCCGGCACCCGCCGCCTCATTGGCCGACGTCGCCGAATACCCGGCACCGGCCGGCATACCGTGGAACAACCCGGACACCAGGTTGGCCGCCCCCAGTGCCAGCAGGTCGCGGTTGGAGTACACACGGTCACCGTGCTTAAGGGCGAATGAGCTGATGGAGCCATAGGATTCCGCGTACAGGATCATGACCAAGGCAAACGCCAGTTCCCCCAGGCGCAGCCAGTCGGCGAACGGCAAGACCGGGAAATGCCCCAGCTCCAGGCGCAAATCGATCAAACCGATCAGCGCCACGCCATGCGCTTGCAGGTCCAGAAACTGCCCGGCAAAAATGCCCAGAACCACCACCAACAAGCCGCCGGGCAGGCGCGGGATTCGTGCACACAGCCACAACACGGCCACTGCCAGCGCCGCGACTATCGCAGCCGGCCAGTTCCAACTCGGCAACTGCTCCAGCAACTGCGGCAGGAAGCGGATCAGGTTGTTATCGCTCAGGTGCACGCCCACCACACTGGCCAATTGCTTGAGGATGATGGTCAGCGCCAGGCCGAAGGCAAAGCCGCGCAGCACCGGCTTGGCAATAAACGAGGTCACGCCGCCCAGCTTGAATAACCCGGCCAGCAGGAACAGTACGCCGACGATCAGCACCAAACCGAACGCCAGGGACAGCCGCAATGCCGGATCGCCACCCGCCAGGCTGGCGGTGGCTGCGGCTAATACTGCCGCCGAAGACGACGTGGCCGACACAATCGCGAAACGGTTGGTGCCGAACAGGCCGTAGCACACCAGCCCGGCAAACAAGGCAATGACACCCGTCTGGGGTGGCAGCGCGGCGATACTCGAATAGGCCACGGCCTCCGGCAGCAGCAGGCCGGCAATGGATAACCCGGCGAGTATGTCTTGGGTACGGTTGGGCTGGGCAGCAATAAGGCTATCGGTTTCAGTTTTCAATCGGCCCAACCCATCCTGGCAGGTAACGTGCTTCCTGGGTGCGTGCCAGGGTCATCGCCTTATTCAACAGCTTGGCGCTCGGTTGGGCCACCACGTCGCTGCCGATGCGGCTGCGAAAGAAGTCCGCCCACAGGAACTCACTGAACGGCGTCGCGTCTTTGGCGTAACCACCGGCCGTGCGCAACATGCCCGCCAGGCTACGGTAAGGATCATCCTGAAGGTCGGTGATCTTGCGGGGAATCGCTTCGTAACTTCGGCGCAGGCCGCGCGCATCGTAGGGATGTACCCATTGATTGAACGCCATGACATTCCAGAAGGTGCTGCGCTCCACGAAGGACAAGTCCTTGAGCAACAACAGCGACACGCTCTTGACCTCTTCCAGCAACAGGGCCAGCCCGAAGTGGTGATGGTCGGTAATGTAATAGCGCTCATCCGGCCCCAATACGCAAGGAAACCAGTGCTTGTCGAGAGCGGCAGCGCGCTCTTTACGCTTGAGCTTGGTCCAGGCCTCGCGCTTGGTGGCCACTTCAGCCATGCCGACCGTCAATTGAGTGGGGTGCAGCTTTTCCAGCTTGCCTGTAACCAGTTGCGGACGCGGTCGAGCCATGGAGAACTCCAAAAAGGAAGCGATAAGCCGACAGCTTAGCCCTCATTGGTTGCCCAGTTTATTCAGCGCAAAAAAAAGCCGATTCGCGCTGTGCGAATCGGCTTCGGTTCGGCGCTGCCTGGCGTCAGGACAGCAGCGAGTAAATCAACGCAGTAATCGCCACCAGGCCAACGGCCGTGACAAATACATTGGACGCCTGGCCGCGGTACTTGGCCATGGCCGGCACCTTGCGAATGGCGTACATCGGCATCAGGAACAGGATCGACGCAATCACCGGCCCACCTAACGTCTCGATCATGCCAAGGATGCTTGGGTTGAGCGTAGCGACGAGCCAGCACACGATCAGCATGAAGGCTGCGGTCATGCGGTCCAGGGACTTGGCTGCCGGGCGACGGCCGGTCTTGAGCACCAGGCCCTTGAGACCTTCGCTGGCACCGATGTAGTGGCCCAGAAACGACTTGGCAATCGCCACGAATGCAATCAACGGCGCAGCGAAGGCGATGGTCGGGTTATCGAAGTGGTTGGCCAGGTACGACAGGATCGACAGGTTCTGTGCTTTCGCTTCCGCCAGTTGCGCCGGCGACAAGGTCAGCACGCAGCTGAACACGAAGAACAGCACCATCGCCACCATCAACAGGTGCGCACGGGACAGGATCTGCGAACTGCGCTCATCGGCGTGGGCGCCGTACTGGCGCTTCTGATCGACCGCGAACGCCGAGATGATCGGCGAATGGTTGAACGAGAACACCATCACCGGAATTGCCAACCACAGCGTGTTGAGCAGCGCCGACGGTGCCGGCACTTCACTGGCGGTGCTCAGGATGCCGCCGGTCCAGTGCGGGACCAGGTACACCGCCAGGAACAGCAAGGCCACGATGAACGGATAAACCATCAGGCTCATGGCCTTGACGATCACTTGTTCGCCGCAACGCACCACAGCGAGCAGGCCAAGGATCAGCACGAAGGCCAGGATCGCCCGAGGCGGCGGCATGATGTGCAACTGATGCTCCATGAAGCTGCTGACGGTATTGGTCAGCGCCACGCTGTAGATCAGCAGGATCGGGAAGATTGCGAAGAAGTACAACAGGGTGATCAATGCGCCGGCCTTGAGACCGAAATGCTCTTCGACGACGTCGGTAATGTCGGAGCCGTCGCGGCCGGACAGGACGAAACGGGTCAGGCCACGATGGGCAAAAAATGTCATCGGGAATGCCAGCAGCGCGAGGATCACCAGCGGCCAGAAGCCCCCCAGACCCGCGTTGATCGGCAAAAACAAAGTACCGGCGCCAATGGCGGTACCGAACAGGCCGAGCATCCAGGTGGTGTCCTGGCGGCTCCAGCTTGTGAGGGTTGCAGGTGTCGTTGCATAGCGTTCATCGACGCTATTGGCCTGATCATTCATCCGGTCGGATCTCCGCATTTACATGGCCGAGACGAGTCAGAAAAACCTGACAGGCAGCGCCCCAGCCATAACAAGCGCGCGATTCTCCGGGATTCTTTCGAATAAGCAAAGACTTAGCTGAGGAACGGTGTTGCGGTGCAGAAGCTCAAGTGCAGCCATAAGCGGCGGTTTCAGCGGGCTGCAGCACGATACGCGCAATCGCAAGAGCGATCGATTGCTTCCATTGACAGCCAACCGCCCTTCCCAGCATGATCGAGCAATGAACGTTATCCAGTTGCACCTCACCCGCACCACCACCACGACCGCTTTTGGCGGGGCGTGCGGTTGCCGTGGGTGCGTGAGCGAGTAGAGCCCCCCAATACAACCCAAGGCCCCGCCAGCAATGGACGGGGCCTTTTTATTGCCCCGGCATCTGGCAACTGCAAGGAGCAAGACCATGGCAAACGCCCTGTTGATCATCGATATGCAAACCGGTTTATACGATGGGCCGGAACGCCCCTTCGAGCGCGAACGTGTGCTGGGTACCATCAACGGCTTGATTCAGCGCGCTCGCAACGCCAACGCAGCGATCTTCGTTGCTCGCCACACCGGCCCTGCGGGCTCACCGATCGCAGCCGGCAGCCCGCTCTGGCAGCTCTGGCCAGGCCTGGATGTCGACCAGGCCCGCGACTGCCTGTTCGATAAAACCCGCCCGAGCTGCTTTCTCGGCACCGACCTGGCGCAGCGCCTTGCAGCGGCGCAGATCAATGAATTGGTGATCGTGGGCATGAAAACCCAGTTCTGTGTCGATACCACGTGCCGGGTGGCTGGGGAGCTGGGCTTCTCGGTGGTGCTGCCGGAGGATGCGCATACTTGCATGGACACCCCGGCATTGAAGGCCGAGGCGATCATTGAGCATCACAATGCGACGTTGGCGGGCGCGTTTGTGAAGCGCGTCAAGGCACAGGATGTGGTGTTCTAGAAGCACCCCTGCGGGATTTTCTGATCGGACAAATTGTTCTGTCGTGCAAATCCCGCATACTGTCCCCTCAAACCCTTCAGGAAGAGCCTTGCGATGTCCACCACTGTTCTGGTCCTGGTTGAAACCATCAACGACTACCTGTCCATCATCGAGGACAGCGAGTTCCATGTGATCCTGGCGCCGACGCCCACCGAACGCGCCCAGGCGATCAAGACCCACGGTGGGCAGATCAAGGCTGTGCTGACCCGTGGCCCGCTGGGCCTGTACGCCGAGGAAATCGCTGCGTTGCCACTGCTGGAGATCATCTGCGTGATCGGTGCCGGCTACGAGCATGTGGACCTGCAGGCGGCGAGCAATCGCGGGATCGTGGTGACCAACGGCGCCGGGGTGAACGCGCCGTCGGTGGCCGACCATGCAATGGCGTTGCTGCTGTCGCTGGTGCGCGGCATTCCCCAGACCGATGCGGCGGTAAGGCGCAGCGAATGGCCGAAGGTCATGCGCCCTTCCCTGGGCGGGAAGCAATTGGGCATTCTCGGGCTGGGTGCAGTCGGCATGGAGATCGCCAAGCGCGCCTCACTCGGCTTCGGCATGGAGGTGAGTTATCACAACCGCCAGCCCCGCGATGATGTGGACTACACCTACTGCGCAACCGCCGTGGAACTGGCGCGCACCTCGGACTTCCTGATCCTGGCCACACCGGGCGGCGCGAGCACCCGCCACCTGATCGATCGCCATGCACTGGACGCCCTGGGGCCGAACGGCTACCTGGTGAACATCGGGCGCGGCAGCGTGGTAGTCACCGCCGACCTCGTCGCTGCCCTTGAACAACGGCGTATCGGCGGCGCGGCACTGGATGTGTTCGACGATGAGCCCAAAGTGCCCGACGCCCTCAAGCGCCTGAGCAATACCGTGCTGACCTCGCATGTCGCCGGCCTGTCGCCGGAAGCCGCCCATGACACCGTGCAACGCGTGGCCGACAACCTGGTGGAATATTTCGCCGGTCGCCCCGTGTTGACCCCGGTGGCACTGCCGCCACGCAACTAATAGCGATTAGCCAGCCACGCCGTAAAACCCGTCTACACTGCTGACGGGGATGCTCAAGGCGTCGGTGCATGGCCGGCGAAGGAACGCACAATGTTTGGCCACGGACCCGGCCCGGCCCGTCAACGCGGTGCCATCGGTTTGATCGGCGCGGTCACGCTGGGGATCGCGCTGTTGTTTCTGCTATTGGTGGTCGACAGCGGCCGCCTGTACCTGGAAAAACGCAAGCTGCAACGCGTGGTCGACACCGCAGCGCTGGAAGCCGTCAGCCGCGGCGGCAAATGCGTGGCCCCCAATGACAACGCCGCGCAATTCGCAACCCAAAGCGCCCTGCGCAATAACTTCCCGGTCGATGCCGACCGTACGCTGGCCACCGCCTGCGGCACCCTGGCCACCGGCGCGGACTTTATGCGCACCTTCAGCGCCGACCCGACCAAGGCCGACGCCATCCAGGTGATCGCCACCCATCGCGTCGCCACCAGCATCGCCCACGCCCTGCACACGCTGTTTTCGACACAACCCATTAGCCTGACCACACTGCTGAGCGCTACCGCCGTGGCCGCCGCCCCTTCACCACCGGTCGCGACACTCACCGTGCGCAGCACCTTGCTGACGATAGACAGCACCCAGTCCGCCGCCCTCAACGGCCTGATCGGCGGCCTGCTGGGCGGCAAGCTGCAGCTCGACGCGGTGGGTTGGAACGGCTTGATAAACACCGATATCAGCTTACTCAGCTACCTGGATGCCCTGGCCATCCGCCTGAATGTCAGCGCCGGCAACTACGACCAACTGCTCAAGACCGACGCCACCGTCGGTCAGTTGATCCAGGCGGCCATCGATGTGCTCAAGCTGGGCGGCGATGCGGTCAAGGTGGTGATCAATAACCTGGAAACCATCAAGCTGATCGCCCCCGGTACGGAAATCCTGCACCTGGGTGACCTGGTCAAGATCCAGAACGGCACCGACAAAAGCGCGCTGAATGTGGACCTGCAACTGTTCAACCTGATCCAGGGGTTTGTGCAGCTGTCGAACAAGGCCAGCGCAGTGGCCGTCGAGCTGCCGGTGGATGTGCTGGGCTTGCTGAATGTCACGGTCAAGACCCGGGTCATCGAGCCGGCACAGATCTCCGCTATCGGTAACCCTCAACTGATCGCAACCCAGCCGATTTCCGTGCGGACGGCGCAAGTCAGGACCTGGATTTCGTTGAAGCTGCCGGTGATCGACGGCCTCACCAAGGTAATCGGTGTCGTCACCGACCTGGTGGGCTTGCTGTTGGGCAGCTCACTGGACGTCGTGCCCGGTACGCAAATCGATATCGCCCTGGAAGCCGCCAGCGGCAGCAGCTATGTCACCGACTATCGTTGCAACGGGCCTGCCGACACGTCTCTCTCCGTGTCAGGCACCACTTCGGCAGTCAGGCTGATGGTGGGCCGGATCGATCCGAAGAACCTGTTCTCGTCCACTGAGCCCCTGAAAGTCGACGACTTCCCGCTGCTCGACCTTGGCGTCAGGACCTGCAGCAAAGGCGTGTGCGACCCACGGCAACCCTACGCAGTCGGCGGCCTGAGCCTGCGGGTCGACAGCAGTGTCGCCAAGACCACCCGCGCCCATGTTTATGTGTCGCCGCCTGAGGTCAAGCTACCGCCGAGCTATTTCAGCTTCAGCGCCAACAACGTAGTCGGCAGCCTGAGCGACACCCTCAAGGGTATCCGGTTGACCAGCCATACACCGACGCTCACCGGGCTTCTGGGCTTGGTGCTGGGCCTGGTAGTCGATGTGCTGACCGGTGTGCTGAACCTGCTCAGCGGGGTCATTTCCGGCCTGCTCAGCCCATTGCTCGACCCACTGGTCAACAACCTGCTCGCCGGCCTGGGCATCGACCTGGCAAAAGTCGAAATCGGTGCCAACCTGTCCTGTACTCCCGGCGGCCGTGCAGTGCTGGTGATTTGAGCACATCAGGCCCGCTGATCATCATCCAACACGCTAACCTATTAAGCCGCCCCGACCTTGTCGCTGGGCGGCGGTGCGCATTAGATTAGCCAATAGTCCACGGCCTTTAAAATAAGCAGAAGGGATAAGCATGGCGCTTAACGACCAATCGACTCAGATCCGCCCAGGCGAAGAACTGGATGCCAACCTGATCGACCCTTACCTCAAGGCCCACATTCCGGGGCTGAGCGGCACGGTCAAGATCAGCCAGTTCCCCGGTGGTGCGTCCAACCTGACTTACCTGCTGGAATACCCGGGCCAGGAGTTCGTACTGCGCCGCCCGCCGTTTGGCCACAAGGCCAAGTCCGCCCACGACATGGGCCGCGAGTACCGCATTCTCAACCAGTTGAAAGATGGTTTCCCGTATTGCCCGAAAGCCTACGTGCACTGCACGGATGAATCGGTGATAGGCGCCGAGTTCTACGTGATGGAGCGGGTCAAAGGCATCATCCTGCGCTCCGACCTGCCGGCCGAACTGGGCCTGGATGCAACCACGACCGAAGCCTTGTGCAAGAGCTTCATCGACAAATTCGTCGAGCTGCATCAAGTGGATTACGCCGCCTGTGGCCTGGCCGACCTGGGCAAGCCCGAGGGCTATGTAGCGCGGCAGATTCGCGGCTGGAGCGAGCGCTACGAAAAAGCCCTGACCCCGGACGCCCCCCGCTGGGAGAAGGTGCGCCAGTGGCTCAACGACAAGATGCCGGCCGACCACCCGACGTCCAGCATCGTCCACAATGACTACCGCTTCGACAACGTGATCCTGGACCCGCACAACCCCATGCAGATAATCGGCGTGCTGGACTGGGAACTGACCACCCTCGGCGACCCGTTGATGGACTTGGGCAACACCCTCGCCTACTGGATCGAAGCCGCCGACCCTGCACCGGTGCAACTGATGCGCCGCCAGCCGAGCAACGCCCCCGGCATGCTCACCCGCCGTCAGTTTGTCGATTACTACGCTGAACGTTCCGGCATCCGGATCGACAACTTCGACTTTTACTACACCTACGGCCTGTTCCGTCTGGCCGGGATCGTGCAGCAGATCTACTACCGCTTCTTCCATGGCCAGACCCAGGACAAACGCTTTGCGCAGTTCATCCAGATGAACACGCTGCTGGAGCAGATGAGCCTGAATGTCATCGCCAGATCCGCACTCTGATTACTAGAACAAGGAAACCTCATGTCCAAGACCAACCTGTTCGACCTCGATGGAAAGATCGCATTTGTTTCCGGTGCCAGCCGCGGTATCGGCGAGGCCATTGCCAAGTTGCTGGCCCAGCAAGGCGCCCATGTGATCGTGTCCAGCCGTAAGCTGGAAGGCTGCCAGCACGTTGCCGATGCGATCATCGCCGACGGCGGCAAGGCCACCGCCGTGGCCTGCCATATCGGTGAAATGGAGCAGATCACCCAGGTGTTCGCCGGCATCCGCGAGCAATTCGGCCGCCTGGACATCCTGGTCAACAACGCCGCCACCAATCCGCAGTTCTGCAACGTGCTGGACACCGACCTCGGCGCGTTCCAGAAGACCGTCGACGTGAACATCCGCGGCTATTTCTTCATGTCGGTGGAAGCCGGCAAGCTGATGCGCGAGAACGGCGGCGGCAGCATCATCAACGTGGCCTCGATCAACGGCATTTCCCCCGGCGTGTTCCAGGGCATCTACTCGGTGACCAAGGCGGCCGTGATCAACATGACCAAGGTGTTCGCCAAGGAATGTGCGGCGTTCGGCATTCGTTGCAACGCGCTGCTACCCGGCCTGACCGACACCAAGTTCGCCTCGGCGCTGGTGAAGAACGACTCGATCCTGAAGATGGCCCTGGCGCAGATCCCGCTCAAGCGCGTGGCCGATCCCAGCGAGATGGCCGGTGCGGTACTGTTCCTGGCCAGTGATGCATCGAGCTACACCACGGGTGTGTCGCTGAATGTGGACGGTGGTTTTCTGTCCTGACATCGCCTGGGTTTGCTCAGATCGATTTGCGAGTAACCTTGGCGCAGATCGATCTGTCCCAGGATGAAACATGGAATTGCACCTCGTCATCAATGGCCGCAAGGACTTGGCTGCCCAGCTTTACCAACAGTTGCGCGAAGCCATCGCCGCCGGGCGGCTTTCGGCGGGCGCGCAACTGCCCCCCAGCCGCCTGCTCGCCGAGCAATTAGGCGTATCGCGCAAGACCGTATCCGACACCTACGCCACGTTGACGTACGAGGGGTTGCTGGTCGGCAGGATTGGCCGGGGCACCTTCGTCAACGCCTGGGCGCATCAGCCCGACCGCGTGCAGACCGCCGCGGACCTGGCCTGCGCCGCCAACCTGGGCAAATGGGCTGCGTTGCCCTCGCCCATGCACCACCCCACCCCGGACAGAACCCTGCGCTATGAATTTATCGGCGGTGCGACCACACGCAATCAATTCCCCCAGGATGAATGGCGGCGTTGCACCCAGGATGCGTTGCGCCGTATCGCACAACACAACGGTTTTTACAGCCAGCCGGAAGGTTTGCCGGCCTTGCGCGAGGCCATCGCAGGGCATATCGCCTTTTCCCGTGGGGTGAAATGCCACGCCGATGACATCGTGGTCACCAACGGCGCGCAACAGGCGCTGGACTTGATCACCCGCGTGGTAGTGGAACCCGGCACACTCGTGGCCATGGAAGACCCCGGCTACAGCCCCGCCCGCCAGCTGTTCATGGCCATGGGCGCGTGCGTTGCCGACGTGCCGGTGGACTCACAGGGCATTGAGGTCGACAAGATCCCCGACGGCACGCGACTGATCTATGTGACCCCCTCCCACCAGTTTCCCCTGGGCATGCCCATGAGCCTGGCGCGCCGCGAAGCGTTGCTGGCCCGCGCCTTCGCGTTGGGCGCGATCATCATCGAAGACGACTACGACAGCGATTTCCGCTACGAAGGTCGCCCCGCCAACTCCCTGCAAAGCATGGACACGCGAGGATTGGTGGCCTACGTCGGGACCTTCTCGAAATCCCTGCTGCCGGAGCTGCGCCTGGGCTATGCCGTGCTGCCGCCGGCAATTCATAGCGCAGTGCTCAAGGCCAAGCAACTGACCGACCAGCACAGCTCCACCTTGCCGCAATGGGCATTGGCCAAGTTCATCAACGAAGGTTATTTGCTCAAGCATATTCGTCGCTGCCACGCGGTGTACGCCGGGCGCCGCGAGCGCATCCTGCAGCGCCTGGCGGGGGATCTGTCGCCGTGGTTCGAAGCGGTGCCCAGCGTGATCGGGTTTCATATGGCGGCGTTGTGCAAGGTTCCGCTGGATATCGCGTTGCTGAGGCGCCTGGCACGGGAGGCGGAAGTCGGTTTATACCCCTTGGATGTGTTCTTCCATACCGCACCGATGCGCCAGGGCCTGACCATCGGGTTCGGCGCGATCGAACTGCTGGACATCGACCCTGCGCTGGATCGGGTGCGCGATATTCTGCTCCAAATGAGCTAGAGGCCCCCGCCGTGCCTTCACTGTAGGAGCAGATCAGCGACTCACGGGCGTTTGAAGTGACGGCGCAGGTCTTCAATCTGTGGTCGGCAGGCACAGCCTTCCAAGTGATCATTGACCATCCCCATGGCCTGCATCAACGCATACATCGTGGTCGGGCCAACGAAGGTCCAGCCGCGCTTCTTCAGGGCTTTGGACAATCGCACCGAAGCCGGCGAGGTCGGGTTGCCCGTCCAGTAAGCCAGGTCCACCACTGCCGGGCGCTCTTCAGGGCAAGGCTCGAACGCCCACAACCACTGCGCCAGCGAGCCGGTCTCATCCACCAGCTCACACGCCCGGCGTGCATTGTTGATTGTGGAGACGATCTTCGCCCGATTACGCACGATGCCGGGATCATTCATCAGCCGCTCTATATCGGCTTCGCCATACCGGGCCACGCGACGGAAATCAAACCCGTCGAATGCCGCGCGGAACTGCTCGCGCTTGCGCAAGATGGTGATCCAGGCCATGCCCGCCTGAAAACCTTCCAGGCAGATTTTCTCGTACAGCTGGATATCATCCGCCACCGGCACGCCCCACTCGTGGTCATGATAACGGCGATACTCCGGCGCCGAGGTGCGCCAAGTGCAGTAGCTCAGCCCTGTTGCGTCCGTGGTCAGCCCTGGCTCGTCCATCCATCACCTCTCCAATCGAGGCACGGATGATAAGCGAAAAATTTTCCAGCCCGCCAACCGCTCAAGCATCACCCTCACCGACCAACTGGTCAGACCGGGACCAGACAACCCTCGAATTTTTACTTGTGGTTTCAAAAAAACCCGGCGTAGACTGGCCCCGCACTGGACTTACCGGTAATACCACAACAATTAAGCCCTGGAATCACCAGGGCACCGAATAGAGATCCCTCCCATGCTCAGATGGTGCTCGCGTTCGATTTTCCTGCAAGTCGTGATCGGTCTGATGCTCGGCATCATCTGTGGCCTGGCCCTTCCCGAATTCTCCTCGCAACTCAAACCCCTGGGTGACGGCTTTATCAAGCTGATCAAGATGCTGATCGGCCTGATCGTGTTCTGCGTGGTGGTCAGCGGTATTTCCGGCGCCGGCGACTTGAAGAAAGTCGGGCGAATCGGTCTCAAGTCGGTGATCTACTTTGAAGTGCTCACCACCGTGGCCCTGGTCATCGGCTTGGTCATGGCGTTCAGTACCGGAATCGGCCAAGGCGCCAATATCCACTTGGAGCAACTGTCCTCTGCCGGCCTGAATGAACTGGCCGACAAAGGCCATCACATCCGTGGCACCAGCCAGTTCCTGATGGAGCTGATCCCCAATTCGGTGATCGGTGCCTTCGCCGACAACAACGTGCTGCAAGTGCTGCTGTTCTCGGTGCTCTTCGGCAGTGCGTTGAACCTGGTGGGCGAAGCGGCCTCGGGCATCACACGGCTGATCAATGAACTGAGCCATGTGATTTTCCGCATCATGGGCATGATCGTGCGCCTGGCACCGATCGGCGTGTTCGGCGCGATCGCCTTCACCACCAGCACCTACGGCCTGGATTCGCTGCAACACCTGGGCAGCCTGGTGGGTTTGTTCTACCTGACCTGCTTCGCCTTTGTCGCAGTGGTGCTTGGCCTGGTAATGCGCCTGTCCGGCCTGCGCATGCTGCCGTTGCTCAAGTACCTGCGTGAAGAACTGCTGATCGTGATGGGCACCGCCTCCTCCGACGCCGTGTTGCCACAGGTCATGCGTAAACTCGAACACCTGGGCATCGGCAGCTCCACCGTGGGCCTGGTGATTCCGACCGGGTACTCGTTCAACCTTGATGGCTTCTCGATCTACCTGACCCTGGCCATTGTGTTCATCGCCAATGCCACCGGTACACCGCTGTCGGTGACCGACTTGCTGACCATCCTGCTGGTGTCGTTGATCACCTCCAAAGGCGCCCACGGCATTCCGGGGTCTGCACTGGTGATTCTGGCCGCGACGCTTACCGCCATCCCGGCGATTCCGGTGGTCGGCCTGGTGCTGGTACTGGCGGTGGACTGGTTCATGGGCATCGGCCGTGCGCTGACCAACCTGATCGGCAACTGCGTGGCGACCGTGGCCATCGCCCGCTGGGAAAAAGACATCGATATCCAGCGTGCCAACAAGGTGCTCGACGGCCAGCAAGGTTATGCCTTCCAGACCAAGAAACCGGTGCTGCCGACGCACCAGGAGTTCTGATTTTTCGGGCCGGCCGGATGACCGGCCGCACCAACCTTTAAAGGAGCGTACGACGTGATCAGCACCTCAACCGTCGTCAATTCAGTGGTAGAAAAATTGCGCGCCGCCCTCAAGCGCGGCCAGTGGCGCCAGGGCGAAATGCTGCCCGGCCAACGCGAACTGGCCGAACAGATGGGCATCAGCCGCCCCAGCCTGCGCGAAGCGGTGATTGTGCTCGAAACCCTCGGCCTGGTGCGCTCCATGCCGGGCAAGGGCGTGGTGGTGCTCGAAACCAGCGTGAACGAGCCCCAAGCCAGTAACGCCGTGGCCGATGCCAGCCTCGAAGACATCCTGCAACTGCGCTACACCCTCGAACCCTTCATTGTCGGCCTGGTGGCTCAGTCCATCAGCAGCAAGGAAGTCGGCCAATTGCGACTGACCCTGATGGATATGCGCGAAGCCCTCGACGCCGGTGACGCCGAAGCGGGGATGAACGCCTACCTCAACTTCCACGAGGAACTCTTCGCCCTGACCTCCAACCCGATCTTCCAGAACGTGGTGCAACAAACCAGCAATGCCCTCAAGCAGAGTGCCCAGGTACTGCGCAACTCCCCCGAACATCTGGCCGAGCGCCTGCAGGAAAATGAAGCCGTGGTGCGCGCCATCCGCAACAAGAACAGCGCCCTGGCCAGTGCCGAGATGCGCCGGCATATCCTGCAGGAAGGCTTGCGCATGGGCATACGCCTGAATATCCCGGACGACAATCTGGGCAGCTGATTATTGGAGACAGGCCATGAGCGCTCACGCATTACAACGTCACGCAGTCAGCACCGTCCTGCCCGCCATGCGCCTGGTGGCGGGCAAGAAACCTTCGGTGGACGATATCTACCCACGGCTGTTCGACGCGATCCTGGAACAACGCATCGCGCCGGCCAGCCGTTTTACCGAAGAGGGTTTGGGCGAGATCTTCGGTGTGAGTCGTAGTGTGATTCGCAGAGTCCTGGCAAAACTGTCCCACCAACAGGTGATCATTCTGCGCCCCAACCAGCGCGCCCGAGTGGCAACGCCGGATGCCCGACAAACCCGGCAAATCCTTGAGGCGCGGTGCATGACGGAGAGCATGGTGGTGCAACTGGCCTGCGCCGAAGCCACACCCCCTCAGGTGCGCCAATTACGTGAGCTGATTGCCAGGGAGCGCGAATGCATCGAGCGTGATCAACGCGCACCGGCCATTCGGCTCTCCGGGGAATTTCACCTGCAATTGGCGGCAATCGCGGGCAATGCGCCGTTGGCACAATTCCTCAACAGCCTGGTGCCGTTGACTTCGTTGATCATCGCCCAGTACGAAAGCCAAGCGTACAGCTGCTGCACGTGGCAGGAACACATGGCAATCACCGACGCGGTTGAAAGGCGCGATGCAGACCACGCCGTGAACCTGATGACCCAGCACCTGAACCATCTGGCTCATTGTCTGGCTCACTGACGGGCGTGGAAGCGATGTAAAGCCGCTGGCTCAAACAACTGTCCTGAACGGTGTCTTCACTCATCAGGTGCACAATCACAGATTACCCTGATGTACGTAGACTCCCAGGCATTGCTCACACTGCTCACCGGAGGCGTTCCAGTCATTTAGGGTTATTCAACTCATGACGCCCATGGTCATCGCGGGCAGATCCTGCTGAACGCCGAACAGCCCAGCGTTTGTTGGCTCCACAAAAAATCCCCGCATGTTTCCATACGGGGATTTTTGGTTTTCAGTTACGGATCAAGGTTTAAAGCGGCGATTGACCACTCAGCGCCAAATCCAGCAACTCACGGTTGGCCACGGCGTACATCGCATAGTCCGTGCCGACCGCAGCACGGATTTCCAGCATCATCGCGACCCAACGATCAGCCATGTCCTTGTGCTGTTCAAGCCACAGGGCCACGCGGGCTTCCATGTCTTGAGGCGCATCCGCCATTTGCAGGACGGAGATGGTGATCGCCCGTTGCTGCCAGTCCACATCATCGCGGAAGGCTTCGCGAGCCTGGGCCTGCCAGTTGTTGGCCACCGGCAGATCGCTGATCTGCTGCAGGTACCACGGCAAGTCCAGGGCGCTGCCGACGGCAAAGTAAGCCTTGGCCACTTCGGCGGCGTCGTGCCCAGTGACGTCGGCGGCTTCGATGATCGGCAGCAAGGTGTACAGGTGAGTCGTGCCTGCAACCATGCGTGCCAACAGCTCCGGTACGCCGGCGTCGGTGTAGGCCTGGTAGCGGGACTGCCAGCCTTCGCGGGTCGGACCTTCCAGCAGTTCGTCGAGCTTGAGACCGAGCGCGGCCAGGTGCGGACCGAAGTGCGCGGTATCGCGGCCAGCGTCCTGCTCGTTGCGGCGGCTGCGCAGGAACCAGCGCGTAGCGCGACGGCCCAGGCGCATCAGTTCATCCATCAGCTCCAGTTGCACATCAGCCGAAACCTGGTGGTCCAGGGCTTCGATCTGACGGAACCAGTGCGGGAGGTGGAAGATGTCACGCACGATCACATAAGCGCCCGCCACGTTCGCCGGGCTCATGCCGGTCGACTCTTTGAGCCGCTGGACGAAGGTGATGCCCATGTGGTTGACCAGATCGTTGGCGATCTGGGTGCTGACGATCTCGCGCTTCAGACGGTGACGACGCATGGCCTCGGAGAACTTGGCCACCAGGCTCGGCGGGAACGCGGTCTCCATGTCACGGGTCAGGTACTCGTCATCCGGTACCAGCGACTTGAGCAGCGCTTCCTTGAGGTCGATCTTGCTGTACGAGATCAGCACCGACAGTTCCGGACGGGTCAGGCCCTTGCCATTCGCGGCGCGCTCGGTGAGCTGCTCCTCGGTCGGCAGGTACTCGATGGCGCGGTCCAGCTTGCCACGGCCTTCCAGGTCGCTCATCAGGCGCTTGTACTCGGCGGCACGCTCGTAGGCACGGCGCGCAGCCAGGGACAGGGCCTGGGTCTGCTTGTAGTTGTTGCCCAACACCAGGTTGCCGACTTCGTCGGTCATGCTCGCCAGCAACTGGTTGCGTTGCTTGTCGGTCATGTCACCGGCCTGCACCACTTCGTTGAGCAGGATCTTGATGTTCACTTCGTGGTCGGAGCAGTCCACGCCACCGGCGTTGTCGATGAAGTCAGTGTTGGAACCGCCGCCATTGAGGCCGAATTCCACACGACCCAGTTGGGTCATGCCGAGGTTACCGCCCTCGCCCACCACCTTGCAGCGCAGCTCGTTGCCGTTCACACGCAGCGCGTCGTTGGCCTTGTCGCCTACATCGGCATGGCTTTCGGTGCTGGCCTTGACGTAGGTACCGATACCGCCGTTCCACAACAGGTCCACCGGTGCCTTGAGCAAGGCGTTCAGCAGTTCGGTCGGGGTCAGCTTGTCGGCCGAGATATCGAAGCGTTCTTTCATCTGTGGCGAGATGGTGATGCTCTTCGCGCTGCGCGAGAAGATACCGCCGCCTTCGGACATGATGCTGGTGTCGTAGTCGGTCCAGGCCGAACGCGGCAGCTCGAACATGCGCTTGCGCTCGACAAAGCTGGTCGCCGGGTTCGGGTTCGGGTCGATGAAGATATGCAGGTGGTTGAAGGCCGCGACCAGTTGCAGCTTGTCGGACATCAACAGGCCGTTACCGAACACGTCACCGGCCATGTCACCCACGCCGACTACAGTGATGCTGTCTTCCTGCACATTGATGCCGCGCTCGCGGAAGTGGCGCTGTACGCCGACCCACGCGCCCTTGGCGGTGATGCCCATTTTCTTGTGGTCATAACCGGCCGAACCACCGGAGGCGAATGCGTCGCCCAGCCAGAAGCCGTAGTCGATGGCGATACCGTTGGCGATGTCGGAGAAGGTCGCAGTGCCCTTGTCCGCAGCAACTACCAGGTACGGGTCATCGTCGTCATGCCGCACGACGTTGACCGGCGGCACCAGGGCACCGTCCTTCAGGTTGTCGGTGATGTCCAGCAGGCCGGAAATGAAGATGCGGTAGCAGGCGATGCCTTCGGCCGCGATCTCGTCCCGGGTGCCGCCCAACGGCAGGCGGCGCGGCAGGAAGCCGCCCTTGGCGCCCACCGGCACGATCACCGAGTTCTTCACTTGCTGGGCTTTTACCAGGCCGAGCACTTCGGTCCGATAGTCTTCTTCACGGTCCGACCAGCGCAGGCCACCGCGCGCAACGTTGCCGAAGCGCAGGTGCACGCCTTCGACACGCGGCGAGTACACGAAGATTTCAAACTTCGGCACAGGCTTTGGCAGCTCGGGAATGGCACGCGGGTCGAACTTGAAGCTGAAGTACGACTTGTTCTGGCCGTTGGCGTCGGTCTGGTAGAAGTTGGTACGCAGGGTCGCCTTGATCAGGTCCAGGTAGCGACGCAGGATACGGTCTTCGTTGAGCACCTGAACGTCGTCCAGGGCCGTGAGGATCGCTTGTTCCAGGCGTTGCTGCTTGTCTTCCAGGTCGTCGGCGGTGAGCTTGCGCGCCAGGTAGAAGCGCGTCTTGAACAACCGGGTCAACTCGCGGGCGATGTCGGTGTGGTTGTTCAGGGTGCTGGCGATGTAACCCAGGTCGAAGCCCAGGCGGATCTGCTTCAGGTAACGGGCGTAGGCACGCAGCAACGCCACATCGCGCCATGGCAGGCCGGCGGTGAGTACCAGGCGGTTGAACGCATCGTTCTCGGCGTCGCCATGCACGATGTGCACGAACGCGTCCTGCAGGGTGTCGTTGAGCTGCTGGATATCCAGGTTCACGCCTTCGGCGGCAATGAACGCGAAGTCGTGGATCCAGAACTCACGGCCATTGGCGTGACGCAGACGGTACGGGAATTCACCCAGCACGCGCAGGCCGAGGTTTTCCAGGATCGGCAGCACGTCGGACAGTGCCAGCGGCGTGTCGGCGTGGTAGAGCTTGCAGTGCAACTCGCGCTGGCCGGAGACCTGGCCCAGCGGCTGGTAGAAGCTCATCACCAGCGGGTTGGCTTCGGTGAGACTGAGCAGGTGCTGCATGTCGACCACCGCCGAATGCGCGGCAAAGCGCTCGCGGTAGCCGGCCGGGAAGCCTTTCGGGAAGTCGGCCAGCACATTGGTGCCGTGGGCTTCGCCGAAGCTCTCGACGACGAGGCTTGCGTAGTCGTCCTGCCAACTGCGGCAGGCCTGCACCACTTCTTTTTCCAACTGCAGCGGGTCGATGTCGATGCGGTTTTTCGGGTCTACGCGCAGGATCAACTGCACACGGGCCAGCACGGACTCGGAGAAGAAGGTCCAGAACTCGCAGTCCGAAGCCTTCAGGCGATCCATCAGCACTTGCTGGATCTTCTGGCGCACTTCGGTGGAATAGATATCGCGCGGCACATAAGCCAGGCAGTAGCAGAAACGACCGTACGGGTCTTTGCGCAGGAACACGCGGATCTTGTTGCGTTCCTGGATCTGCACGATGGACATCACGGTGTTGAACAGCTCGTCGACCGGGGTCTGGAACAGGTCATCACGGGGCAGCACTTCAACGACCTGGGCAAGCTCCTTGCCCAAGTGCGCCTTGGCCTGGAAGCCCGAACGACGTTCGATTTCCGCGACCTTGCGGCGGATGTAAGGGATGACGCGTACGCTTTCGCCATACACCGAAGAGGTGTACAGGCCCATGAAGCGGTGTTCCTTGATGACCTTGCCGCTCGCGTCGATCTCGCGGATCGACACGTAGTCCGGGTAGGCCGGGCGGTGCACGCGGCTCGGGTGTGCGGCCTTGGCGAACGACAGCACGGTCGGTTCACGCAGGTAAGACACGGCATAGTCTTCGATACGCAGGTCGTCGGCGGTCAGGCCGGCGCGCAGCAACTTGGTCAGACCGAGGAAGGAGTTGGCGTCATATTCGATATGACCACCGTCCTTGTCGTCACGTACCACGAATTCTTCATAGCCCAGGAAGGTGAAGTGGTTGCCCACCAACCACTCCAGGAAGTTCTTGATCTCGGCTTTCTCTTCGCCGTCGATGCTGAACTGGCTGGCGTCGATACCGGCCAGCAGGTCCTGGACCTTGGCTTTCATCGGTTCGAAATCGGCCACGGCCACGCGCACTTCGCCCAGCACCTGCTCAAGCTCTTTGCTCAGCACGTTCAGTTCGGCGGCATTGGCGCAACGGTCGATTTCCAGGTACATCAGCGATTCTTGCTGGATGCCTTCGCCCTGGGTGCCTTTTGGCAGGATTTCCAGCAACTCGCCCTTGCCACCACGGCGCACACTGAGCACGGTGGTCTGCAGGGTGTGGATGCTGTAGCCACGGCGGTTCAGTTCGGTACGGACCGAGTCCACCAGGAATGGCAGGTCATGGTGCAGCACTTCGACCGCGGTGTGGGTCGACTGCCAGCCATGACGCTCGTAATCGGGGTTGTAGACCCGCACTTGCGGCTGGGTATGGTCAAAGCGCTCAAGCAGGCGCCAGGCAGACAGGGTGCAACCGGCCAGGTCGGAAAGACGACGTTGGGTCAGTTCGTCGAGAGAAATGATGCCGAAAAATTGTTCAGCGAACAGCGCCACTTGTGGCAGTGCCTGTTCACTGATGTGCTGCGCCAGTGCCGCTTGCAGTTGATGCTGGAAGTCGGCCTTGCTGGCTGCGGTGAAGAACGCCATCTGTGGTACTCCGCTTGGGCTTGTTATTGATGGAAGCGTCGCGTGTTATCCCCTTGCGGGGAGACCGTCGACTCTGTTCGCAGGTCTACATATAAGCACCATAAACGAATCAGAGTGACAGGTGGGTGAAGCTGGACAAGACAATCAGGTCACATACAACTTCCATAAGATGCGCACCTTGCCGGGTGACGGTACGACGGGCAGGTCAGGCGCCTGGCTCATGCACATCCGTTGCGCAGCTTAACGAGTGTAGGAAGACCGGTGCTTGCAGCGCTGCGACATATTCGGTCATCGGTAAGCAGGCTCGCGGTTGCAACTTGGGCAACCGGTAAAATCCCGTGAAAAAACCGGCTGCCTCACCGACAGCAAGTGCCGAAAGTGACTGATATTGCCCATCAGGTCATGCACTAACTCTGACGCAGGATGCAGCACAAAATTCGCGGCAATGGCACAATTGCCCGCATTACGTCCTCCCCCAGACAGGATTCCTCATGCTGCAACTGAAAACCGACGCCTTGATGGCCACCCCGTGCGACGAAGAAGAAGACAACATGGCCATGCTCTGCTGCCACGGCAAGAATGGCGAAATGTTCATGCTCGCGCGCTACCCGGACGAGGAAGAAGTTGAACTGACCTGGGACTACGAACCCTCGACCCTGGACGGGTTGAAGGTCACGCTGAGCGACACCCGGCTGCTGATCGAACTGGCTGCCGGGGACGCCGACGCGCTGGGCGGCAAGGATCAGTTGGAGATCAGCCACAGCACCGCCGCAGCGGACTTGGCCGAGGTGGAGGAAACCCTGCAGAACATCCTCAAGGGCACCGGCACGTTCATTCGGGCTTGAGAACACCGGCGCTCAAATGTGAAGGGGTGCTTGCCCGCGAGGATGACAAGTCAGTTAATGACCCACGGACTGACACACCACTATCGCGAGTAAGCTCCTCCACATTGACGGCGTACCAACACAAAAATCCTACAAGTTTTGCCAAAAATACCCGTCACGCCGTTAGTCGCCGCACCCCGCGATGCATTAAAGTAAGCGTCCCAAGCCCCGGTGTGGTTGTGCAACGCCCGGGCTCATCTTTCCAGGAACCGTCATCGATGGAACATCGTGAAGCGCTGCTCGCGCTGCGAACCTTTCTTTCTACGCAGATTCTCGGTCAGGAAAAACTCATCGATCGCTTGCTGATCGCCCTGCTCGCCGACGGCCATATGCTGGTTGAAGGTGCGCCGGGCCTGGCCAAGACCAAAGCGATCAAAGAGCTGGCCGAAGGCATCGAAGCGCAGTTCCATCGCATCCAGTTCACGCCCGACCTGTTGCCCGCCGACATCACCGGCACCGAAATCTATCGCCCGGAAACCGGCAGCTTTGTGTTCCAGCAAGGGCCGATTTTCCACAACCTGGTGCTGGCGGACGAAATCAACCGTGCCCCGGCCAAGGTGCAATCCGCCTTGCTCGAGGCCATGGCCGAGCGCCAGGTCAGCGTCGGGCGCAGCACCTACGACCTGTCACCGCTGTTCCTGGTGATGGCCACGCAAAACCCCATCGAGCAGGAAGGCACCTACCCGCTGCCCGAAGCCCAGCTCGACCGCTTCCTGATGCATGTGAAGATCGGCTTCCCGGATGCCGCCGTGGAGCGTCGTATCCTGCAACAGGCGCGTGGCGAAGCGCTGAACGGCGAAACCAAGCCTGAACGCCGGGTCAGCCAGCAAGCGATCTTCGCCGCGCGCAAGGAAATCCTCGGCCTGTACATGGCCGACGCGGTAGAGGAATACCTGGTGCAACTGGTCATGGCCACACGCACGCCGGCCAAGTTCGACCCGGAAATGGCCGAGTGGATCGCCTACGGCGCCAGCCCGCGCGGCTCCATCGCCCTCGACCGCTGCGCCCGTGCCCACGCTTGGCTGGCCGGCCGTGATTTCGTGAGCCCGGAAGATATCCAGGCGGTGCTGTTCGACGTGCTGCGCCATCGCATCATTCTGTCGTTCGAGGCCGAAGCGGCCGGCGTCGACCAAGACCGTGTGGTGCAACGCATTCTCGACGTCGTTGCCGTCGCTTGAACCCCATGAACGCAGGCGATGGCATCCGCGTCACCCTCAGCGAATTGATCGAAATGCGCCATCGCGTGCGGGAAGTGCAGTTGTTTTCCACCCCGAGCCAGCGCAGCCCGTTGATCGGCCTGCACCACTCCAAGCTGCGTGGGCGTGGGGTCGATTTCGACCAGGTGCGCGTGTACCAGGCCGGGGACGATGTACGCACCATCGACTGGCGCGTGACGGCACGCACCCAGGAACCGCACACCAAACTGTTCCATGAAGAACGTGAACGGCCGATCTTTATCATGGTGGAGCAAAGCTGCCGGCTGTTTTTCGGCTCGGGGCAAATGTTCAAGTCGGTGCTGGCGGCGCAGGCGGCCAGTCTGATCGGCTGGGCCGCGCTGGGGCATAACGACCGGGTGGGCGGGCTGGTCTTCGGCGACAGCGAGCACTACGAAATCAAACCGCGACGCAGCAAACAAAGCTTGCTGCAACTGCTCAACCGCCTGGTACGGGTCAACCAGAGCCTGAATACCGAAAGCCGCCCGGAAGCCGACGCCCTCGGCATGGCGCTGCGCCGTGGCCGCGAAGTGCTGCGCCCCGGCAGCCTGGTGATCGTGGTCTGCGATGAACGCGCGCTCACCGAAGGCGCCGAACAACAGTTGAGCCTGCTGTCACGCCATTGCGACCTGCTGCTGCTGCCCATTTCCGACCCGCTGGACCATGCCCTGCCCGCCGCCGGGCTGCTGCGTTTCGCCGAACGCGGCGCCCAGCTGGAACTGGACACGCTGAACTTCGACCTGCGCCAAGCCTACAAGGCCCAGGCCGAAAGCCGCATCGCACGCTGGGAACTGCTCGCGCAAAAGCTGCGGGTGTTGCTGATGCCCTTGAGCACCCAAAGCGAAATGGTCGAGCAACTGCGCGAATACCTCAACCCGCAACGCCCGGTTAAAAAGCAATGAGCAGCCTCGACCAACTGCAACCGCTGATCGCGCCGCCAGCCATCGGTTTCTGGCCACCCGCGCCAGGTTGGTGGCTGTTGCTGGTGCTGATTCCACTGCTCGGTTGGGGCGTGTGGTGGCTGCGCCGCTTCTTGCCTGAAAAGCGCCCCGTGGCCCGTGCCGAGCAACCACTGGACCCGTTGCGCATTGCCGCGCTCGCAGAACTGGCCCTGATGCCCAAACCCTATGATGGCGCCCCGGCCGGGGCCTGGCTGCAGCAGCTCAACGGGCTGCTCAAACGCCTGTGCCGCAACGATTACCCCTACAGCCAAAGCCACACGCTCAACGGCCGCAAATGGCTGGCATTTCTTGACAACCGCTGCCCCGCTGCCGGCCTGACCCGCTGGATGGTATTGGTGGAAGGCGCCTACAAGCCCGAATGCAAACTCGACGACAAGGCCATCGCCGGCCTGACCCAAGCCGTCGACACCTGGATTCGCAAACATGTTTGAGTTCGCCTGGCCGTGGATCTTCGCCCTGTTGCCATTGCCGTGGGTGATGCGCTTTATCCTGCCCGTGGCCGACAGCGGCGAGCCCGCCTTGAAGGTCAGTTATCTCGCCGATCTTGAAGGCCTGGCCCGACGTCGCGCCCGCGTCAACCTGCCGGGCTGGCGCCAGCAAGCGCCATTCGTGGTGCTATGGCTATTGCTGTTGACCGCCGCCGCCCGCCCGGAATGGCTCGGTGAACCGTTGCCGATTGCCGCCAGCGGCCGCGACCTGCTGGTGGCGGTGGACGTTTCCGGCTCCATGGATTTCCCCGACATGCATTGGCAGGACGACGACGTCAGCCGCCTGAGCCTGGTGCAACACTTGCTCGGGGACTTTCTCGAAAGTCGCGAAGGCGACCGCGTGGGCCTGATCCTGTTCGGCAGCCAAGCCTACCTGCAAGCGCCGCTGACCTTCGACCGGCGCACCGTGCGCGTCTGGCTGGATGAAGCGCGTATCGGCATCGCCGGCAAGAACACCGCCATCGGTGATGCCATCGGCCTGGCCCTCAAACGCCTGCGCCAACGCCCGGCGCAAAGCCGTGTGCTGATCCTGGTCACCGACGGCGCCAACAACGCCGGGCAGATTGACCCGCTGACCGCCGCACGCCTGGCGGCCGAAGAAGGCGTGAAAATCTACCCGATCGGCATTGGCGCCGACCCCGAGCAAACCGGCTCCCTGGGCGTCCTCGGCGTCAACCCGAGCCTGGATCTGGACGAGCCCGCGTTGAAGGCCATCGCCAGTGCCACCGGTGGTCGCTACTTCCGCGCCCGCGACGGCGAGGAGCTGCAGAAGATCAAGCAAACCCTGGACCAGCTCGAGCCCGTGGCACAACAACCCACTCAGGCCCGCCCGGCCCAGGCGCTGTACAGCGCGCCATTAGCGCTGGCATTGGTCCTGAGCATGTTGCTGGTGATCCAGGAGCGTTGGCCCAACAACGCCTTGCAACGGGCCTTCAATAAACTCTCGACCCGGGGCATTTTCCTGCAACAGCACCCTGAATGGCGCCAACGCCTCAAACGCCTGCGTTTGCGGAGGCGTCGATGATCGATCTGTGGCCGCACTGGTTCCGCCCCTGGTGGCTGTTACTGCTGCCGCTGCTCGGCTGGTTGCTGTGGCAGCTGTGGCACCGGCAAAAGCGCGCCGGGCGCTGGCAGATGATCCTGCCGCCGGCCTTCCACGCTGTATTGCTCAGTGGCGGCAGCGGGCGCGAGAGCAAATCGCCCTGGGTCGTACTGGGCATCGCCTGGCTGTTGGCGGTAGTGGCTTTGCTCGGCCCAAGCTGGCAAAGAGTCGAGCAATCCAGCCAGAAACCGGCCGACCCGCTGGTGGTGCTGCTGGAATTGACCCCGGAGATGCTCGCCACCGACAGCCCGCCCAACCGCCTGGAACAGGCACGCCGCAAGCTGTATGACTTGCTGCAGGCGCGGGACAATGCACCGACTGCCATCGTGGTGTACGCCGGCAGCGCGCACACCCTGGTGCCGCTGTCGGATGACCTGGGCACCAGCCGCAACCTGCTGGAAGCCTTGCGCCCTTCGATTATGCCCGAGCCCGGCCATCGCGCCGATCTGGCGGTGGACAAAGCCCTGATCCTGCTCAAGCAAGCCGGCCTCGGCCAGGGCCGCCTGCTGCTGGTGGGCTCGTCACTGTCAAAACAGGAACGCCAGGGCATCCGCCTCTTGCTGCAAGGCGCACAGGCGCCGACCTTGTCGATCCTCGGCGTCGGCAGCCGCGAAGGTACGCCGGTCACCCAGGAGAGCGGCGAATTCCTCAAGGACGATCAGGGCGCAATCCTGATGCCGCGCCTCGACAGCCCAACCCTCAAAGCCTTCGCCAGTGAAATGGGTGGCCACTACCGCGCCGCGCGCCTGGATGACAAAGACCTGCGTCAACTCGGCCTGCTCGATGGCCCGCAGGCCCTGCGCAACGACGGCCAACTGCTGCACCTCGACACCTGGGCCGACCAGGGTTACTGGCTGCTCCTGCCATTGTTGCTGCTTGCCGCCTGCGCCGGACGTCGCGGCTGGTTGTTCTGCTTACCTCTGCTGTGGCTGGGTGTCCCGCAACCAAGCTATGCCTTTGAACTCCAAGACCTGTGGCTGCGCCCCGACCAGCAGGGCCAATACCTGCTCAAGCAAAAACGCCCGGCCGAAGCCGCCGAGCGCTTTGAAGACCCGCAGTGGCAGGGCGTGGCGCTTTACGAAGCCGGCAACTATGCCGAAGCGATCAAGCGCTTTGCCGAGGGCAATGACGCCTACTCTCATTACAATCGCGGTAATGCGCTGGCCAGGTCCGGCGCCCTGGAAGCCGCAATCGACGCCTACGAACAGGCCCTTGAGGCGCAGCCCGACCTGCAACCGGCCTTGCAAAACAAGGCACTGGTGGAACGGCTGATCCAGGAACAGGCGCAACCCGAACCGGCGCAGCCTGTCAAAAACGAGGATGACGAAACCACCCAACCCGGCCAAACTGCGCAACCGGGCGCCAGCGGGCAAAGCAACACCGGTGGCGAACAGTCCGCCCAGGGTCAGGGCGAAGCCGGCAATACGGATAGCCAGGCAAACGCTTCACCGAAAGCTGGCGGCAACGAGGTGCCGGGCAGCGAACTGGGCGATGAGCAAACCACCACGCCGCCTTTGCGCCCCACCGATGCCAGCCTCGACGGCGAACATCGCCAGGCCCTGGAGCAATGGTTGCGCGAGATCCCGGACAACCCCGGTGAGCTGCTGCGCCGCAAATTCTGGTACGAACAGCAACAACATCAGGACAAGACTCGATGAGCCGCCGCACCACCCTTATGCTCCTGCTCGCGTTATCGGCAGGCCACGCCCAGGCGGCGAACCTGGTCGCCAGCGTTGATCGCAGCCGTGTCAATTCCGGTGAAACGGTGGAACTGACGGTGGAGTCCAGCGACGTCACCCAATTCGGCAAACCCGACCTTTCGCCCCTCGACGCACAGTTCGAAGTCAGCGGCACGCGCCAGATCAACCAGCTCACCACCCTGGGCGGCGACAACCACGCCACCACGCGCTGGATCATTACCCTGCTGCCCAGGGAAAACGGCACGGTGGTGATTCCCCCCCTGCAAGTGGGCGAGCTCAAGACCCAACCGATCAGCCTGCAGGTGGTGGAAACCGCCAGCCAGAACACCAGCGCCGAACTGGCGCCAGTGTTCATCGAAGCCAACCTCGACCAGAACAGCGTATACGTGCAGGCCCAGGCGTTGTTGACGGTGCGCGTGTACCACTCGGTGTCGCTGTATGACGACAGCAGCCTGACGCCGTTGCAGATTCCCGATGCCCGTATCGAGCAACTGGGCGAATCGCGAACCTACGAGAAAGTCATCAACAGCATCCGCCATGGCGTGATCGAAACCCGTTACGCGATCTATCCGCAGCACAGCGGTGCCATGCTGATTCCGACGCAAACCTTCAGCGCTACGTTGGTGGAATCGCGCCCACCCCAGGAAAACACGCTGCAGGGCACCAAGCCGGGCAAGTTGATCCACGTCAGCTCGGCCGAACTGCCCCTTACCGTCAAGCCCAAGCCGGCGCTGTACCCGGCCGATGCGCCATGGATACCTGCCCGCAGCCTCACCCTGACCGAAGCCTGGAACCCCGAGCCGGATCACGTGCAAGTCGGCGACTCCCTGACCCGCAGCCTCACGGTCAAGGCCGAAGGCCTCTCCAGCGCGCAACTGCCGGCCCTGCCGAGTACCGACGTCAATGCCCTGCGCCGCTACCCGGATCAACCGATACTCGGCAACCAGAGCAACGATCGCGGCCTGATCGGCAGCCGGGAAGACCGCGAAGCACTGGTGCCGACCCGCGCCGGCGCCCTGGAGCTGCCGGCAGTGGAAGTGGTGTGGTGGAACACCCACGAAGACCACCTCGAGCGTACCAGCCTGCCCCCCCGCACGCTCCAAGTGGCGATCAACCCAAGCCTGGTGGTGGATGCACCCGCCACGCCAACCGTCATCACCGCCCCGGACGATGACCGCCTGTGGCTGTGGCAACTGAGCACACTCCTCTTCGCCTGCACCACCCTGCTGGGCTTCGGCCTGTGGTGGCGCGCGCGCCGGCAACCCGCCGTACAGCGCACCGCGCAGACCGGCCCAAGCCCCCGCACCCTACTCGACGATCTCAAACGCGCCACCCAGGCCAACGACCCTCAAGCCACGCGCCAGGCGCTGGATGCCTGGGCGCGGCAACAGCCGGAAACCCTGGCCGACATGGCGGCGCGGTTCGTTCCGCTGTCCGATGCCCTCGACGGCCTCAACGGCGCGCTGTACAGCGAAAGCGGCCAGTATTGGCTGGGCGAGGACCTGTGGCGTGCCGTAAAAGCCATCCCGATGACCGAGCGCGCGCAAGACCCGGCCACCGACACCACCAGCTTACCGCCGCTGTACCCCAAATAGCGGTGGGCGGGGGCTTGCTCCCGATGGCGGTGTATCAGTCACTAACAAGCCGACTGACAGGGCGCTATCGGGAGCAAGCCCCCTCTCACACGTGTCGATAGACATGACTATTGCAACTCGATCTGCGCCGCCTGAGTGACACGCGTTGTCAAAGGCCAGCAAGTCATATCCCTTTAATTTGCAGGACGTTTCCTAGACAATCCCACGGCCTTGCGCCTGCTCACTCCACTGGCTAGCCTTCGCTCCGTCGCTGCATATCAGCGATCGGGTGTGGAAACCTGGAAACTAGTAGGCGTCATGATCGTATGAACACGCTCAACGGCGGCTGTACGCGGGCAGGCTTCGGTCTGGCCGAGTCCTACTACTCGGATTTCCACCCCGCGTATGGCTGCCACCCAATCTGTCGTGTGGAAACGACAACAGGATGGCTCCCCCACTTATTAGTAGGAGCTGCACCCATGAGCAAAATCGTCCCCGACCCACCCCGCTTCAACCCCGACCGCAAAACCTTTGAACGTGCCCTTAGCCACTATCTCCAACCTGCTTCGCCGCCAGCCTTCACCGTCCATCACGACCTCAGCTTCGAAGACGCCATCGTCCAGATCTGCGACCTGTTGCGCTGCGCCGCCGCCACTGCAGCCGCTACCCGCCAGGCACTGAGCAGCGATCAGCCTCACATGGCGGGCGCCACCGAGCACCTGATCGACAACGCCAAAACCCTGGCCGACAGAGCGCTGGAGTGCCTGCACGCCGCGTAATCCTGTGGGGGGGCTTGCTCCCGATGACGGTGTATCAGTCACAAACACGCTGATCGGGAGCAAACCCTAATGTCAGTCAGTTAAGCGATAGAGCAGGCAACGGGTAACCTGTGGCGAGGGAGCTTGCTCCCGTTGGGCAGCGAAGCGGCCCCAGCTTCTGGTTTGAAAATACTGGGCCTGCTACGCAGTCCGACGGGAGCAAGCTCCCTCGCCACAGTGACAGCGTTGCGCCTTACTGACTGTGCATTTGAGCCGGCCCCCTCCCACAGCTTTACAGGTAAACTCCCCTCCTTTTCATCTTTTCATCTCTTCATCTTTTCAACGGAGTTCGCCTTGCGTCTGTTTCATACCTCCGACTGGCACCTGGGCCAGAACCTCCACGGCCAGGAACGCGACTTCGAACACGCCTGTTTCCTCGAATGGCTGCTGGGCCAACTGAAAGCCCATGAGCCGGATGTATTGCTGATCGCCGGCGATATCTTCGATACGGTCAACCCGCCGCTCAAAGCCCAGGAGCGCTTGTATGACTTCATCATCAGCGCCCACGAGCAAAACCCCAGGCTCACCATAGTGATGATTGCCGGCAACCACGATTCCGGTTCGCGCATCGAATTGCCTGCGCCGTTGATGCGCCGCTTGCGCACCCATGCGTTGGGCCGGGTGTTGTGGCTGGACGATGGGCAACTCGACGCCGAACGCCTGCTGATTCCCCTGCCGGATGCCAAGGGCAAGATCGCCGCGTGGTGCCTGGCGCTGCCGTTTTTGCGACCCGCGGAAGTCACCGGTGCCCACCTGGGTGATGATTACCTGCGCGGCATCGGCCAGGTGCATGACTGGCTGATCGCTGCAGCCAAGGCCAAACGCAAAAAAGGCCAAGCGCTGATCGCCATCAGCCACGCGCATATGGCCGGCGGGTCGGTGTCGGAAGACTCCGAGCGCAGCCTGATCATCGGCAATGCCGAGGCGCTGCCCGCCAGCCTGTTCGATGCCAGTGTGGGTTATGTCGCCCTCGGTCATCTGCACAAGCCACAGCAGGTGAATGGCGAGGAGCGCATTCGTTATTGCGGCTCGCCGATTCCGCTGTCGTTTTCCGAAATCGGCTACAAACATCAGATTCTCGACGTGACGTTCCAGGGTGAAAGGCTGGTGAACGTCGAACCGCGCCTGATCCCCCGCGCGGTCAATCTGCAACGCCTGGAGGCCGCGCCGCTGGCCGATATCCTCAAGCAACTGGGCGACTTGCCCGACATTGACCTGCTCGCCGAAACCCAGCGCCAACCCTGGCTGGAAGTACGTGTGCGCCTCGACGAGCCACAGCCGGACCTGCGCCAGCAAATCGAAACCGCCCTGCAGGGCAAAGCCGTGCGCCTGGTACGCATCGCCGCCGAATACGCAGGCCCGGGCAATCGCGAAGACAGCGATACGGATCGCCTGGTCGAACTCGACCAGCTCACACCCCAGGAGCTGTTCAGCCGCGCCTGGCAGGACAGTTACGGCAGCGAAGTGGATGAACAGACCTTGAAGGATTTCGCCGTGCTGCTCCAGGAAGTGCAACAGGAGGATGAACAGCCATGAAGATCCTCGCCATCCGCCTGAAAAACCTCGCTCCCCTGGCCGGCCCGTTTGAAATCGACTTCACCGCCGAGCCCCTGGCCAGTGCCGGGCTATTCGCAATCACCGGGCCGACCGGTGCAGGTAAAAGCACGCTGCTCGATGCGTTGTGCCTGGCGCTGTTTGGCGCTGTACCACGGCTGGGTGACACCGGCCAGGCCAAGATGCCGGACGCCGACAGCGACATCTCCATCGGTGACCCGCGCACCCTGCTGCGTCGCGGCACAGGCGGCGGTTATGCCGAGGTGGATTTTGTCGGTGTCAGCGGCCGTCGCTACCGTGCGCGCTGGGAAGCCAATCGGGCCCGCGACAAGGCCAACGGCAAATTGCAGAACAGTCGGCAAAGCCTGATCGACCTGGACAGCGACCAACTGCTGGCCAGCCAGAAAACCGAATACAAAACCCAGTTGGAACAAGCCCTCGGTCTGAACTTTGAACAGTTCACCCGCGCGGTGTTGCTGGCGCAAAGCGAATTCAGTGCGTTCCTCAAGGCCAACGATAACGAGCGCAGCGAGCTGTTGGAAAAGCTCACCGACACCGCGCTCTACACCCAACTGGGCCGTCGCGCGTTCGACAAGGCCAAGGACGCCAGGGAAGCCCACAAGCAGTTGCAGGATCAAGCCACCGGCGTGGTGCCGCTGGCCCCCGAAGCGCGGGCGGAACTCGATGAACAACTGGCCGAGGCCCAGCAGCAATTCAAGACCCGGCAGGCTCAGCTCAAGCAGTTGGAGTTGCAGCACACTTGGCTCAAGGAACTGCGCGAATGGCAGGAGCGCCGGAAGGCCGCTGTCGAACAGTTGCAGGACGCCGAGCAGCAATGGCATGCGCAAGGCCAGCAACGCCAGGATTTGAGCCGCCTGGATCAATTGGCGGCGCAGCGCCATCATTTTGCCCGACAGGCCGAACTCGGCACCTTGCTGGCGCCCCTCGCCGCGCAGATTCTGCAGCACATCGAGCAGCAAAGCGCGTTGCGTGACCGTCAGGAGCAGGCACACACACAGCAGGCCGCCGCTCAGTCGGCATCGGCCGACGCCCTGAAACACCAGGCCAACGCTGTACCGTTGTTGCGCCAGGCCTTCGAAGAGCAGAGCACCCTCACCCGCCTGAACACAGACCTGGCCAAGCGTACCGAAGACCGGCACTTGCAGGAAACCGCCTGCACCCAGGGCCAGGCCACACTCAATGACTTGTTGGAGAAACAAGCCCAGGTGGGCGCGCGCCTGCAACATCTGGCCACCGAGCTAGAGCGCAGCACAGCCCTCGCACCGCTGAGTGATGCCTGGGGCGCTTACCGCGACCGCCTGCAGCAACTGGTGCTGATCGGCAACCGCCTGAACAAGGGCCAGGCCGAGCTGCCGCAATTGGAGCAGCGCGCCACCGCCGCCGACGAGCAGTTCACCCGGCAGCGCGAGGCGTTGGCGTTGCTGTACCAGGAGGCCGGTGCCGAACCCCACGCCGTGGCCGAACAGATCCAGTTGCTCGCCAGCCTGCTGCAGGACAATCGCAAGCAGCAGCGCGCCTTCGAAGACCTCACGCGCCTGTGGGACAACCAACAACAGTTGCAGCAACAGAGCGATGCGCTGACGCAGAAGCTTGCCCAGGCCCAACAGCAGCGAGAAAAGCTGAACCAGGCCGGCCTGCAAGCCAAGGCTGAACTGGCGGTGGCCGAGCAAACCCTGACGGTGACCAAGCAATTGCTGGAACGCCAGCGCCTGGCCCGCAGTGCCAGCGTCGAAGAGTTACGTGAGCAGTTACAGGACGATCAGCCGTGCCCGGTGTGCGGCAGTCATGAGCATCCGTACCACCAGCCCGAGGCGCTGCTGCAAAGTCTGGGCCGCCATGACGAAAATGAAGAGGCCACGGCGCAGAAAGCAGTCGACAGCCTCAAGGAAACCCTGACCGAGCTGCGCGGCGAAGTGGGCGGCTTGATCGCCCAGCAAAAAGCATTCCTGGAACAGCAGGAACAGTTGGCGGCGCAACAACTCGCACTGAAATCCAGCCTGGAAGCACATCCATTGTCCGCGTCGCTGTTCAATCAGGACGCCGCCCAGCGCAGCACCTGGCTGGCGCAGCAACTCAACCAGCTGACGCAAAGCATCAGCCAGGATGAACAACGCCAGGGCGCCCTGCTCAACCTGCAACAGAATGCCGGGCGCCTGCAGCAACAGCTGCAGGCAGCGCAGGACGCGAGCCAGCAAGCCCGCCAGTTGCTGGCGGACCAGCAACGCGAGCTGGCCAACGACCACGACCGCCTTGAAGAAGAACTCAGCGCCTTCGCCAACCTGTTGCCCACCGCCACCCTGGAGGACCTGCGCCGCGAGCCGGCCGCGACCTTTATGCGGTTGGACCAGCAGGTCAGCCAGCGCCTCGAGCAACTGGGCCATCAGCGTGACGAACACGCCGAGCAGCAGGAACGCCGGCAAGCCATCGAGAAAGAACAGACCTATCAGCAGCATCGCGAGCAACAACTGCAGATGCTGCATCAGCAGGTCACGGAGCTGGCCGCTCAGCAGCAAGCGGCCCAGGAAAAACTCAGCGCGTTGTTGGGCGAGCACCCAAGCGCCGAACAATGGCAACAACAATTGGATCAGGCGGTGGCGCAATCACGCCAACACGAGACCGATGCCAACCAGCAGTTGCAAGACATCCGCAACGCGCTGGTGCAGCTGGACGCCGACCTCAAGGCCCAGCAGGAACGCGAACAGGCACTGACCGCCGAGCAACACACCCTCGGCATACGCCTGGACGAATGGCGCGCCCGGCATCCCGAACTGGATGATGACGGCCTCGCCCGCCTGCTCGCATTTGACGACCACGCAATCAGCGCGCTGCGCCAGCAATTGCAAGACAGCGAAAAAGCCGTGGAGCAGGCCAAGGTGCTGCTGCAGGAGCGCGAACAACGCCTCGCCGAACACCAGGCCCAGCACAACGGCAACCTGGAAGCCGAGCAACTGGACAACGCCCTGGCGGCCCTCAATCAGCAACTGGCCGAGGATGAGAAACACTGCGACGCGCTGCGCGCACGGCAAGTCGAAGACCAGCGACGTCAGGATGCCAACCAGGCGCTGGCCGAACACATTACCAAGGCCTACGACGAATGGCAGCGCTGGGCACGCCTGAATGCGCTGATCGGCTCGGCCACCGGCGACACCTTCCGCAAGATCGCCCAGGCCTACAACCTCGACCTGCTGGTGCACCACGCCAACGTGCAGTTGCGCCAGCTGGTGCGCCGCTACCGCCTCAAGCGCGGCGGCAGCATGCTGGGGCTGTTGGTGATGGACACGGAAATGGGCGATGAACTGCGCTCGGTGCACTCGTTGTCCGGTGGCGAGACATTCCTGGTGTCGTTGGCGCTGGCTTTGGGCCTGGCCTCGATGGCGTCCAGCACCTTGAAGATTGAGTCGCTGTTTATCGACGAAGGCTTCGGCAGCCTCGACCCCGAGTCGCTGCAATTGGCAATGGACGCATTGGACGGTTTGCAGGCCCAGGGCCGCAAGGTGGCGGTGATCTCCCACGTGCAGGAAATGCATGAGCGCATCCCGGTGCAGATCCAGGTCAAGCGCCAGGGCAACGGGTTGAGCACCCTGGAGGTCAAGTGAGCGAGGCGCTGTTGTATTCGTTCCGGCGCTGCCCGTACGCGATGCGGGCGCGTCTGGCCCTGCGTTATTGCGGTGTAGACGTGCGGATTATCGAGGTGAGCCTCAAGGCCAAACCGGCCGAGATGCTGGCGTTGTCACCCAAGGGCACGGTGCCGGTATTGAGTGTGGCTGGCCAGGTGATCGACGAGAGTCTGGAAATCATGCAATGGGCGCTGGCGCAACGCGACCCTGATGACTGGCTGCTGCAAGGCGACGGCGCGGTGCTGGCATTGATTGCCGAGAATGACCAGGTGTTCAAACATCATCTGAATCGATACAAGTACGCCGACCGCTATCCGGAGCACCCGATGGAATATTATCGGGCCGAGGGAGAAGTGTTTTTGCACAAGCTGGAAGGCTTGCTGGCGGGGCATGAGTACTTGCTGGCCGAGCATTTGAGCCTGGCCGACGTGGCACTGGCGCCGTTTGTGCGCCAGTTTGCCAATGTTGACCCGGAGTGGTTTGCCGGATCGCCGTATCAGCGACTTCAGAAATGGTTGCAACGTTTTCTGGAGTCGCCGCTGTTCATCGCGGTGATGGCAAAACACTGATGCATCACCTGGAGCGGGCTTCCTGTGGCGAGCAAGCTTGATTGCACAGGGTGCGAAGCGCCCTGAAAGCCGGTGCCGGCTATGCAGTCGTGCGGGAGCAAACTGCCTCGCCACAGCAAGTTCGCGCTTATTGCTGGGTCTTGTGGTCCAGGGCAGCGTAGAAGTTGGCGCTTTGTTGCAGGTATTTCTGGGTGTAGGCACTGGTGCTGGATTTTTTACCGGTCAAT
Source organism: Pseudomonas sp. BCA17 (assembly GCF_004519405.1). Lineage (GTDB taxonomy): Bacteria > Pseudomonadota > Gammaproteobacteria > Pseudomonadales > Pseudomonadaceae > Aquipseudomonas. The sequence goes on from NZ_SGWI01000001.1 coordinate 627,207, forward strand.
TCCACACTGGCAGCAGCCGGCAGGGCTACGGTGGCGGAAACAGCGGAAGCGGCGATGATCGAGAAGAGATTGAAGTTCATGGCGGTAACCCTCGTGTTCGTTTGATTGAGTGGCCTGGGAAGGCCTTGGAATCAAACTTACGCCCGAGGGTTGAACCTTAGAAATGCTTTGAAACAGTAGCCGCTATCAATAGAATTAATAGAAAGGCTCAGGCCCCGTCGTACGGGGCCTGTGGCTTATTGACGCACCAGGAACTTGAGGTCGCTGGGGGCATCGATCGGCAATTTCTGCACGGTTTTGCCCAATAAACCGGTGTGGGGGTCGCGTTCGACCACCACGATCTCGTTGCTTTTCTGGTTGGCTATCAGCAGGAACTTGCCGCTCGGGTCCAGGCTGAACTCGCGCGGGTGATCGCCTTCCACCGAACGGCGCTGGATCTCCTTGAGGTGCGCAGTAGTCGGGTCCACGCTAAACACCAGCATCTGGTTGGCGGTACCACGGTTGCTCACGTACAGGAACTTGCCATCGGCGGACGCATGCAGCGCAGCACCGGCCTTGTCGGATACCGGTTGCCCGGCGGCGAAATCCACCAGTTGGGTCTGGCTGAGCTTGCCATCGTTGTAATCGAAAACAGCCACTTGTGCGCTCATTTCCGTGGTCAGCCAGGCATGCTTGCCATCGGGGCTGAACAGCAAATGACGTGGACCACTGCCCGGTGGCAGTTGCACCGATGCCGGGTTTGCCGGGGTCAGGGGCAGTTCGTGATTGGCCTTGGGGTCGTAACGGTAGGTAAACACCTGGTCCGCCCCCAGGTCCTGGACAAACACGTACTTGCCATCCGGCGACGACACCACCGAATGCACGTGGTTGGACGCCTGGCGCTCGGGGTTCACGCGGCTGGCCGGGTGCGCACTCAATTGCACCGGTGCCGACAACTTGCCGGCGGCGTCCACCGGCAGGATCGCCAGGCTGCCGCCCGGGTCTGCCAGCACCGAATAGTTGGCGATGAACAGGTAGCGTCCATCGGCCGCCACGCTGGAGTGGGTCGGCTCATTGCCCAGGCTCTGCACCTGGTTGATCAGGGTGAGCTGATGATTCTGCGGGGCGATGCTGTAGCTGCTCACGCGACCGACCGGATCTTTCTGGCCCGGGCCATTCTCATTGACCACGAACAGATACTTCTGGTCCTTGGAGATCGTCAGCCAGGACGGGTTGGCCGTCTTGGCCGCCAGTTCCGGCTTGCCGCTGAACCGGCCGGTGCGGCTGTCGAACTGCAGCCGATAGATACCTTCGCTGGTACCGGCGGTGTAGCTGCCCACCAACAGTTCATAGGTATCGGCCGGTGCGGCCTGCACCGACATCGCCCCCACACTGCCCGCCATCAGCAGTGGCCAGAATTTACGCATCATCATCCGCTTCATCCTCATCGTTGTTGTTGCCGGTAAACGCGCTCAGGCAGACCAGGCGGTGTTCGCCCGACTCACCCGTGAGCGTCCAGCTTTGCAAGGTGCCATCGAAGGTCGCGGCCTGTACCTGCTCCAGGCTGAAGCTCCAGCGTTTTTGCGCACGGCCGTCCATCGCGGTAATCAGCAGGTGGTTGTCGTCCAGCACGAAATCAAAAGCGTGCAAGCCGTCAATTTCCAGCATGTCGGCATGTTCAAGGGCGGTGGTCAGGGTTTCGGCAGTCATGGCAGTCAATCATTTACGGGAAAGCGCCAATGATAGCCCAGGGTTTCAGGGGCAGTGCCGATTTTGCTGGCAGAGCGGCTACAAATACGTCGACACAATCGCGCCCGGCCCACGCCAACCGGGGCGTTGGCAACGGTCTCGCACGGCAGTGGAAACAGTTAATAACGCATTTATGCCGTTCACTGGCCGACAGAACAGTACTTTCGCGGCTCTGGTTTATTTTTCACCCAGCCAAGGAAGCATGCATGCCGTCGATCAACACCCGCCCTCATCATTTCTCCGTTTCACTGCCGAGGGCTCCGCTGCCCTCTGCCGATGAGCCGACAGCGGCTGTGACAGTAACACCGCCCTCCCCACCTTCAAGGCCGATGCGTTCAATCCGGCCGACATCGGGCCTGCAAGGCCGGTCGCTAAATCATGCACAGAGCACCCCGGCTGCCGACACGCCGGCAAGTGCCGTCGCCAACCAATTTGCCACGCGCCCTACGCTACGCGCGGTGGTTGCCGGGCAGTTGGACGCGCTCTTGAACCGGCACTACCCCACGTTGAACTTCGACAGTGCCAACACGTCTCTGGCCGTGCCCATCGCAACGGATTCCTTGCAATACACATTGACGCCGTTGCTGGACCTGGCGCTTGAACATATGGCCAACGGCAGCGAACTGGTGTTCCCGGAAAACGCCAAATGGGTGAAGTCCGACACAGCGGCCAGCCTGAAAGTCGTCGACGCCACCGGCAACCGCGCCGCGCCGCTGGACAGCTATTCCCTGGAACTGGCGATCCGCAGCCTGCGCCCCAACCTGAAGGCCGCCTACGCCGATGCCTTGAGCCATTACTGGGGGCAAGAGGCCTTCACGGGCACCAGCCGCTGGCGCTGGCTCAGTGACACGCTCAACGACACGCTGCGCATCGCGGGCCTCCAGCAACCCGGCCTCAGCGCGATCCAGCGTGAAACCCTGGATCAGGTCACCCGCTATCCCGACGTCAACGAACGCAACAGCCGCTACGGTGAGTCCGCCGCACGCGTGTTCATCGTGGACACGACCCTCCGGCAGTCCGGGGTAACGGCCACCCAGACGAGCCCGGACCTGCTGATCACCCGCGAAGTCGGCGGCCAGACGCTGGTGCTGCATACCACCGCAGCAGGCAAGGTCACGCCGTACGCCTCCCTGGCGGATTTCGCACAGGCGTGGGGACGCCAGCTCAACCAATCCTTCAAGTTCGACCACCTCACCTGGAAGCGCAGGGAACCCGACGGGAATATTTTCGACACCCAGGCGGCCGTGATGCTCGACCGGCAATTGCAAAACCTGGACTCGATACAACTGCCGGCCAACACCCATGCAGCCGACCTGGAGCAGCTGTTTTCCCAGGCCAGCGATACGGCCTCCTGGTTCAGCACCACAACGTCATCCCAGCGCGGCAACCTGCCGGCGTGGCTTACCCGAGCCAGCGACGCCGAACGCTTCGCCTACCAACGCCAGGCCCTGACGCTGGCCGGCAGCGTGCAACGTAACCAGGGTCGCACCTTCCTCACGGATATCCCCGATATCCGCACTTACGCCGAACAACAGCTCAATGCCCATCTGGCAGCCAAGGGCTACGTCGCCAAGGACCTGGAAGTCACCTTCAAGGTCCCGGTCGGGAATATGGGCAGCGGTTACATCGAACCGGTGAAGATGAGCCTGGTGGACATGGCCCTGCAAAATCTTGCGGGCCTGCCCTCTGGCGCCATGGACGTCCGTGTACGCGGGCAACTGATCAAAGACCCCCAACTGCCGCAGATGCTCAAGGACCTGATCACCACCATCGATATCGGCAAACACTACCCCGCACTGCTTGATCAACACCTGCTCAGCGACACCGACGAGGCCAGGGCACGCGCGCACCTGTTCATTGAGCAAGTGCCACTGCAACTGACCATGCAGGCGCTTGAACTCAAGTTAAAGGGCGAAGCCGGCATCACCCATACGGGTTATCGTTTTGTGGAGGCCGTGACCCGGCCCGGCACCGGACCACGGGAGGTCGACGGTCAAGCGATCACTCTGCGCCCTTTGGCATTTGTGCGCAAACCCGGCGCAACACCGGACGTCGTCGCCAATATGTTCCTGATAGAACCGCAAAACCCCGCACACGCCCCCCACCTGCTCTACCGTCCGCAGTTGTCGCCGGTCTTGCAGGAGTTTGCCAGCCGCGATGCGCTGCTCGCCGCGATCCAGGCACCGGGCCCGCTGCAACAGAGCATCCTGGCCTGGCTGCCCAGCGGCAAGGTACGCGCGGTGTATGGCAACGGCGGATTCAAGACGCCCCATATTGCGCGCTACGGCCTCTTCAATGAATTCGATGCGCCTGCCACACCCGCTCCGACGGCCCTGGCAATCGATGGGTATGGCGCGGCCGAAAAACTGCGCAAGGATTTTCGGGACGGCAAGTTGATGCAGTACCTCTTCAACTCCAATGCCCAAAGCCTCATCACGCTCGCTCAAAGCCAGTCCACCTCTGACGCGCAGAGTCGTTGGGCGTCCTATAAGGAATTGGGCTGGCTGCTGTTCAACACTCTGCTGCCGGTGTTGCGCGGCCCTGGCGCCATGGCGGGGTGGCTGCTGCAAATGGCCAGCGTCGAGGACGACATCAGGCAAGCCAGCACCCCGGACAACCCCGACCCCGCAAAAGCGATGGTGAGCCTTCTGGTGAATGTGGCCACGTTGTTAAGCCATGCCACGCCTGTACGCCCACCAGAACGCCCCGTAGGCAATGTACCCTTCAACCAACGACCGGAAGTGTCATCCCCGTTGCGCCGAGCCGCCGGGGATACATCCCAGGTGCCTCAGGCACTGGTCGAGCAAGACACCGCAGCGGTTGTCAAAGGCATGCTCACAAACGATCACACCTTTGACTTTTCGTTTTCCAGCCCGCGCGACTTGACCCCTTCACAACGTGCCTACCTCCAATCGTTCAGCGTACCCAAACCGGCCGGGGCTACCACCGCCATCCGCAGTGGCGCCTGGGCGGGCCTTTACCTCGTCGATGACAAACTTCATGCGTTCATCGAAAACCAGTGGTTTCGCGTAGCCAGGGATCTGGACGGGCCGTTTGTGATCAACGAGCAGAACAAAACCCTCACAGGCCCGCCATTGACTCGCGACGCCAAGGGGCAATGGCGGTTCGATACGCGCCCCAAACTCCGTGGCGGCATGCCCAGGGTTGGCGAACGGGTGAAAGCCACCCTGGATCGCAATATCGAACTCAGCGATGCGATGCTCAGGCAGTACGCAGAGCAAGTCGCGCTCATGCAACCGCTGGTGGGAACCATCGAAACCAGTGACAAACGCTTGAACGAAACCGATGAGTCCCTGCGCAAGTCGAACAAAGCCCTGAGGACCCTGTGGGGGTTGGTAAACAGTGGTGATCGCGGTGCCAGCTTCGTGGAGCAGTACCAACGCGAGTTGAGGCAGAACAGAGACCTGGCGACCTTGATGCGCATGCGCTTTGAGGACGATCAGAAAAACGCCAACACGATGCTCGCCCACAGGCGCCGTGCGATTCAGGCATTGAGCAGCGATAACCCGGCGATGAATTTCAATCTTTTCAGGGAAAAGCGTGGGGACCAGTACAAAGCGATCGCAGCGACCCTGCTTTCACGTGCAATCGATCACCTGTACGTCAACGACCAGTTCACCCACTCAAAGGCCGGTGAGCCGCTCGCAAAGCTGATTGAACGCACCCACCGTAACGAGCCGGACGCCTATAACGATCTGATCGAAAACATGGCTGACCACGTCGAACGCCTCGGGCGCCAGATTCAGGCTGTCGACGCGTATAACCAACTGCTGAACGAATGGAAGAACGACAGCCCGGCCAATAAAAAACGCGCCGAGGCGTTCATCAAGGAGTTCCCGCAGCCATCGGCCAATCAGGTGTTCACCGCCTCCATGGAACGCCTCAGCGCCCTTCGGGAGTTGAGCCTGGACCGCACCACCGAACCACGCTCCCCCCAGGAAGCGTTTTTCCGCGAACGCTTCAACCAGACCGACCTGAACGCCGCCGCGAACTCCCACATCGAGCTGCAGCAACACGAGGGCTACACCGGCGAGGAGCGTATTGCGGTGTTGAGCAACCTGATCGAGAAATATCAGGCCGAATTCAACAATGCGCATGCCTTGCAAGAGACCGGCCCCGACAGCGTTCGCGCGTTCTACGGCAAGCGCTATCTTGAGTGCCTGCAGGAAGTGATCGCCCAGGCGCAGGTCGAGCTGGCGGACCTGATGCGCGAAGAACAGCATTTACCGCCAGTGGCCCCCCGCCGTGACGACAGGGCGCGCAAATCGCTCAACAAGAGGGTCTTCAAGACCCGCGACAAACAGACCCTGGTGGGCACGCTACGTGATGCACAACCCGGCCAGGATATCCCGATTATCGATGTGCTCGACTCCCGTACTGGCCAACCCCTGACCAGTTACAGCTGGCACTCGACTGAGGGCGACTGGGTCCAGATCGTCAATGCAAGGCCGGTCAGCCCCGCCCCTGTGCCGTCCCCCAAGCCCCTGTCGGCGTCCATCGGCACGGCCCGCAAGCTGATGGCAGAGCAGGCAGGCATCGAGCGCTCCATTCAGTTCCAGAAAAAGAAGCTCGATGATCCGGCTCGCCGCGATACCGTCAACCCTCGCGATTGGAGCGACATGCTCGAAGCCCAGGCTGACCAACTTGAGCAAGTCGCACAGGACGCTCAGGCCAACCATGGAGCAGCCAGTGAAACCAAGGCACTGGTAGAAACATGGAAAAGTGCCGCCAAGGCCATGCGCGAGCGCGCGATCACGCACCGTTGTGACGGCTACCTGCGCCAGCTACCCCGAGCGGAAAACATCGACTACTTATGGACCCATGGGCGTGTCGACATCAGCCTCGTCAAGCGCGGCAAAAAGCTCAAGGGCGCAGACTTCCTCACGGAGTACGCTATCCGTGAGAAGAACAGTGTCAATGTGCTCTGGTATGCACACTTCCACTACCCCAACACGACCACCGCGCAAAATGCCTACAGTGCCGCGCACCTGAAACTGCCCGAGCAGCGCTACATGACCCAAAAGGATCTGGTGGAGAATGCCGGGCGCAACAACCAACCTTTCAATAGCATCGTGCGGGCCAAAATCGAACCACCGCTGGACCAGAAGCTGTTTCTCAATCTCTGAGTTGCCTGCACACATGACAACCCTGACTCACCGCCTGCTGGGTTTTTGATCTGCTTTTGATCTGCTTTTGATCTGCTTTTGATCTGCTTTTGATCTGCTTTTGATCTGCTTTTGATCTGCTTTTGATCTGCTTTTGATCTGCTTTTGATCTTGATCTCAAGCGCCCCGTTAAACCACGCTGGCCGAACGCAGGCTTGAATCCGTGGGTAACCCGGCAGGACGCCGGGTTAGCCGCCCCGCGCCATGGATGGCGCGTGGCGGCGGCCCACGGATTCAAGCCTGTGTGCGGGAACACCGAGCCTGAGCGAGGTGCCGAGTGGTGGGGCAAAGGCTTTTTGCTTACTTTTGGGCCTTTCCAAAAGTGAGCCGCTGTAAGAGCGGAACCTTAAGCCGCCGTTACCACTTCAATGGATATGTACTCGGTCTACTCCAACATTCCGGTCGGCTCATAGGCCGCCAAGGGAGCAAGCTCCCTCGCCACAGGCGTAAACAATCCTGATTGGTTGGCAGGCAAGCCCCCACTCGCCCATACCTCAGTGGGCAAACAACGAATTGCCCTTCTGGCCCGCCAGTTTCTCGGGCTTGATCAGGAACCGCGCCAGCGCCGGCAGCAGCCACAGCGCACCGAACATGTTCCACAGCAGCATGAAGGTGAGCATCAGGCCCATGTCGGCCTGGAACTTGATGGCCGAGAAAATCCAGGTGCATACGCCGATTGCCAGGCACAGGCCGGTGAACAGGACGGCTTTGCCGGTAGATTTAAGGGTCTGGTAGTACGCTTCCTGCAGCGGCAAGCCAGCACGCAGGAAGCTTTCCAGGCGGCTGTAGATGTAGATGCCGTAGTCGACACCGATCCCCACGCCCAACGCCACCACGGGCAAGGTCGCGACCTTGACGCCAATGCCCATGAACGCCATCAGCGCGTTGCCCAGCACCGAGGTCAGTACCAGCGGCAGCACGATGCACAAGGTCGCCGCCCAGGAGCGGAAGGTGATCATGCACATGGTGGCCACGCACAGGTACACCAGGATCAGGATGGTCAGTTCCGACTGCTTGATCACCTCATTGGTGGCCGCCTCGATCCCGGCGTTACCGGCGGCGAGGATGAACTCCAGACCCTCCTTGTTGTTTTCCTTGGCGAACTCCTGCACCGCATGTACCGCGCGGTCGAGGGTTTCGGCCTTGTGGTCGTTGAGAAACACCAGCACCGGCGCCAGGGAGCAATTATTGTTGTACAGGCCGTCAGCCCGGGCGATGGAGTTGTTCAACACGTCAGGATTGCGCGACAGGGTTTCCCATTTCAGGTTGCCCTCGTTCATGCCCTTGATCATCTGCTTGGATACCGTCACCAACGAGATCGCCGACTGCACGCCCTCAGTGTTCTGCATCTTCCACATCAACTGGTCGATGGGCGCCATGGCCTCATAACGCGAGCAACCCTCTGCCTTGGTCTTGACCATCACCACCAATACATCGGAGCTGGTGGAGTAGTTGCTGATGATGAAGTTGTTGTCCTTGTTGTAGCGCGAATCCGGGCGCAGTTCCGGCGCGCCTTGGTCGAGGTCGCCGATCTTGAGGTTCTGGCTGTACCAGAGCCCGCCACCGAAGGCGATCAATGCAAGCAGAATCGACACCGGCGCCACTTTGGCGCTGGCGAACCTGGACAGCAGGCGCCAGAACGGATGCTCGCGGTGCGCATCTTTCTTGCTCTTGGCGATCGCCCGCTGGCTGATGCCGACGTAGGAGATCGCCACCGGCAGCAGGATCAGGTTGGTAAACACGATCACCGCCACACCAATCGAAGCGCCGATCGCCAACTCGCGGATGACGCCGATGTCGATGATCAGCAGCGTGATGAAACCCACCGCATCAGCGAGAATCGCGATCATCCCCGGCAGGAACAGTTGGCGGAACGTGCGGCGTGCTGCCGTCAGCGCGTTATCGGCCTCACTGGATTGCAGCGCGATACCGTTGATCTTTTGCACACCGTGGGAAATACCGATGGCGAAAATCAGGAACGGCACCAGCATCGAGTACGGATCGAGACCAAAGCCGAAAAAATGCATCAGCCCCAGTTGCCAGACCACCGCCACCAGTGTCGTGCTCAACACCGCGATGGTGCTGCGCAGGCAATGGGTGAACCACAGCAGCAGAATCAGTGTGATGACGAACGCGATTCCGAAGAACATCACGACCATCACCAGCCCGTCGATCAGGTCGCCGACCTTCTTGGCAAAACCGACAATGTGGATCTTGACGTTGGGGTTCTGCGCTTCGAACTTGTCGCGGATCTTGTCTTCGAGCTCATGGGAGAACTTGCGGTAGTCCAGGGCCAGTAACTTGCCCTGGTCCTGTGGATCCGGGTAGGACTCCAGCAACGGAATATCGACGATGCTCGACTTGAAATCATTCGCCACCAGGCGTCCGACCTGGCCGGACTTGAGCACGTTGTTGCGCAACTGGTCGAGGCTCTCCGGCGAGCCGTTATAGCTCTGCGGGATCACCTCACCACCGGCGAAGCCTTCTTCGGTCACTTCGGTCCAGCGGACGCTGGGGCTCCATAACGACTTGAGGCCCGAACGGTCGACGCCGGAGATATAGAACACCTCGTCGTTGATCTGGCGCAGGGTCTCCATGTAAGCCTGGGTGAAGATGTCACCGTCCTTGGCCTCCACCGAGATGCGCACCGTGTTGCCCAGGTTGGCCAGGTCATTGCGGTGCTCCATCATTTTTTCGATGAAGGGGTGCTTGAGGGGAATCATCTTTTCAAAACTGGTGGAGGGGCGAATCAAGGTCGCCTGCCAGAACAGGAAAATACTCACCAGCAGGCAGATGACAATCACTGCCGGGCGGTTGTTGAAGATCAGGCGCTCAAGGAGGGTCGCTTTATCGTTGTGATGACTGCTCATTCTTTACCCGCCCTTATTATTGTTTTACGAGTTCTGCGCCATTCGGCGTGGCAACACGAACGCCACCCTGCCCGGCTAGAATCAAGTTGCCATTGCCTGCCGCCGTGACGGACGACAGCGAAATGCGGTCCGGACGATTGAACACACTGAAGGTCACGCCGTCGTCATGGCTGACCACCACGCTGCCGCCGTTGCCGACGACGACAAGGGTGCCGTCCTCGAGCAACGTGGCACCCGACAGGCCAAACTCCAACGCCCCACGCGTTGCGTTCAACTCCACCTGCTCCCAGGTGCTGCCGAAGTCGGTGGAACGGTAAAGGTTGCCGCGCAGGCCGTAGGCCAGCAGGGTCTGCGGCTGGGCGGTACCGATCACGCCAAACAGCGAGCCCTGATAGGGGCCTTCGAGTTTTTCCCAGGTCTGGCCGTCGTCGCTGGAGCGGAACATGCTGCCCTGCTCGCCAACAATGAACAGCCCGGCGTCCTTGATCCGGGCGATGGCGTTGAGGTGATATTGGTCTTCGTTGTCGAGGCGGTCGCTGACGTCCTCCCAGGTCTTGCCGCCGTCGGTGGTTTCGATCAACGCCCCGTAGGCGCCGACGGCCAGGCCGTGGTTGGCATCCTTGAACCAGACATCGAGCAGCGGCGCTTCGCGCTTGAGGTCCTGATATTGCTGGGTCCAGGTGGCGCCGCCATCGGTACTGGCAAGAATCTGCGCATCATGGCCCACCGCCCAGCCATGTTTGTCATCGACGAAAAACACCGCCGTGAGCAACTGGCGGGTGGGAACTCTGGCTTGAGTCCAGGTGCTGCCCTGGTCATCGGAATAGAGGATGTGCCCACGGTCACCGACCGCCACCAGGCGCGAGCCGGCATGGACCACATCGATCATCAGGCCCTTGGCGGCCTTGGGGGATTCAATCGCGAACGCCGGCGGTGCGGCGGCATCACTGGCTGCCAGCACCGGTACCGACAACGCAACACCGGCCAGCAACGAGAGCGCTGTGGCCAGCATCGCAACCTTGCGTGCGGCGCGTGGGCGGCAAACAACCCAACCCCTGACAGGCTCACTCATAGACCTTCTCCCATTTATTATTGTTAGGGGCTTTCCCAGGCGCTGAAACCTGCAATCTAGAGCGCCTGGAGGAAGCAGGGGCCATCCTATCGGGCTTTCGAATCGTCTGACAATCGGCGCTACGTTATCTTTTGTTAACTGGCAGCATTTGGTCGTGCGCTGAATATAGCCCCATCATTTGTGTTGATTGGTCCTACACCCTGCACAGGAATAGTCCGAGAATGAATTTTTATTCCACATATTGAGTTTTAGGAATTTTTATTCCATTAATACCGTTCCCGAAAACAATAATTCAAAGGACCACGGCTATGCGTGAACTCGGAATCGGCTTGATTGGCACAGGTTTCATGGGCCGCGCCCATGCATTGGCATTCAATAATGCCCGGGCGGTCTTCGAATTGCCCGTCACCCTCAAGCTGGCCGCCCTGGCCGACGCCGACACCGAACGCGCCCAGGCCTGCGCCACCGCCTGGGGGTTTGCCCAGGCCCATGGTGACTGGCAAGCGTTGATCAACGATCCCAAGGTCGACGTGGTGGCCATCACCACCCCCAACCATCTGCACTACCCCATGGCCATGGCGGCAATTACCGCGGGCAAAGCGGTGTATTGCGAAAAACCCCTGGCGGTCAGCCTGGAACAAGCCGACGCCATGCGCCTCGCCGCCAACACCGCCGGAGTGGTGACACGGGTCGGCTACAACTACCAGCACAACCCAATGATCGTTCTGGCGCGGCAGATGATCGCCAGGGGCGAGCTCGGCGACATCATCAGCTTCCAGGGCGAGTTCAGTGAAGACTTCATGGCAGACCCCGCTTCCCCCTGGTCATGGCGCTGCGAAGTCGCCCATGCCGGCGGCGCCCTGGCGGACCTGGGCAGCCACCTGCTGTCAATGGCGCATTACCTGGTGGGCGATGTGGTCAGCGTGTGTGCCGATACCCATACCGTGCACGCCCGGCGCCCTGTCGCCTCCGGCAGCGGCGAGCAGAGGGGCATTGCGGTGGATGACCAGGTGCATGCACTGCTGCGGTTTGCCAATGGCGCGCGCGGCACAGTCAGCAGCAGTTGGCTCAAACATGGCTACAAGAACCACCTGAGTGTCGAGATCAGCGGCACGCTCGGCACCCTGGTATTCGACCAGGAGCGCTTGAACGAGCTGCGCCTGTTCCGCGTCGGCCAGGACGGTTTCCAACGCCTGCTGGCCGGTCCCGCCCTGCCCGGCTACGCGGCGTTCAGCCCGGCGCCTGGTCACCAGTTGGGCTACAACGAGTTGAAGACACTGGAAGTGCAGGAGTTGATCATGGCCGTGGCCGGCCATGGGGCTGATGGCACTGACTTTGAAGCGGCATGGGCGGTGGAGCGGCTGGCGACGGCAATCCGTATCGCGGCGAAGGAAGAACGCTGGGTCAGCGTGAACACAGTCTGAAAGATAGAGGGAGCAGGCTCCCTCGCACTTTCAGCTCACCGCCGGTCTCGAGTCAGCGCAAGGCCCGGCGCAGCACTTTACCCACCGTGGTCTTGGGCAACTCGATGCTGCGGAACTCCACGTACCTTGGCACCTTGTACCCCGTCAGGTATTCGCGGCAATGGGCAAGGATCTGTTCCTGGGTCAGGTTCGGGTCTTTGCGCACCACGATGATCTTCACCTTTTCCCCTGTCACCGGGTCTTCCACGCCGATGGCCGCTACCTCGGCTACGCCCGGGTGCAGCGCCACCACGTCTTCGATTTCATTGGGATATACGTTGAAGCCCGATACCAGAATCATGTCTTTCTTGCGGTCGACCAAGCGGATATAGCCACGCGCATCCATCACACCGATATCGCCGGTGGACAGCCAGCCTTCGTCATCCAGCACCTCGGCGGTCTCCTTGGGCCGCTTCCAGTAACCCTGCATCACCTGCGGGCCACGCACTTGCAGTTCGCCTTGTTCGCCGATCTCGGCGAGCTCGCCGTCCTCGCGAATAAAGCGCACCCAGGTCGATGGCAGCGGCACGCCGATGCTGCCGGTGAACTCCATTTCGCGCATGTGCGCAATGTCGATGGGGCTGATGCTGACCACCGGCGAGCATTCGGTGAGGCCGTAGCCTTCAATGATCGGCAATCCGGTGACTTCCTTCCAGCGCTTGGCCACGGCCGTGTGAGTGGCCATGCCGCCGGCGATCACCATGCGCAACGCGGAGAAATCCCGTGCACAGAACTCCTTGTTCTCCAGCAAGCCATTGAACAGCGTGTTGACCCCGGCAATCCCGTTGAAACGCTCTTTGCGCAGAATCATCTGCACCCGCTTCACATCCCGCGGGTTGGCGATCAGGATGTTGCGCCCGCCCAGGCACATGAACATCAAGCAGTTCACCGTCAGGGAAAAGATGTGGTACAGCGGCAGCAAAGTGACGTTGGTTTCCTGCCGACTCTGGTCCAGTTGGTCACCGACCCAGGCCTTGGCTTGCAACAGGTTGGCGATGATATTGCGATGGCTGAGCATCACGCCCTTGGCGTCGCCGGTCGTGCCGCCGGTGTACTGCAGGAACGCCAGGTCGTCGAGGGCCATCGCCACCGGAAAATGCTGCTGTGCCCGCCCCTGCCGCAGCACCTGATTGAAACGCAGCGCCCCTGGCAGTTTGAAGGCCGGCACCTGCTTCTGCACGCTGCGCAGGATGAAGTTCATCGCCGCGCCCTTAAAAGTACCGAGCAAATCGCCGATGGCCGCCACCACCACGCGTTTGACGCGACTGCCGTCGATGACCTTTTCCAGGGTGTGGGCGAAATTTTCGAAGATCACTACGGTTTCGGCCTCGCTGTCCTTGAGCAGGTGCTTGAGCTCATGGGAGGTGTACAACGGGTTGACGTTGACCACCACCGCACCGGCCAGGATTGTGCCCAACAGACAGATCGGATATTGCAGGCAGTTGGGCATCATCAACGCCACGCGGTCGCCCTTCTTCACGCCCTGGCCCTGCAGCCACGCGGCAAACGCGATGCCTTGCACCTGCCAGTCGGCGTAGGTCATCTCGGTGCCGATACTGACGTAGGCGACCCGTTCGCGGAATTTTTCCAGGTGCTCCAGGAACACCTCGCGCAGCGACGGGTAGTCCTCAATACCCGCGTCGATGTCTGCCGGCACGCCGGGCAGGTAAGCGTTCAACCAGACCCGTTCGGTTTGTTCCAGGCTTACAGCGTTCATGGCAGTCTCCTTGTTGTTGTTTTTGACAGCACTACTTTTCGACGATGGCAGTAATGCCCAGCCCGCCCGCCGCGCAAATCGAAATCAAACCGCGCCCGCCGCCGTTCTGATCGATCATTTTGGCCAATGCCGCCAACTGCCTGCCGCCCGTCGCGGCAAACGGGTGGCCGCAGCCCAGCGAGCCACCGTTGACGTTCATCCTGGCGCGATCAATAGGCCCCAGGGGCGCCGCCAAGCCTAGACGCTCACGGCAGTAATCGGCGTCTTCCCAGGCTTTCAGGGTGCACAACACCTGGGCGGCAAAGGCTTCGTGGATCTCAAAGAAGTCAAAGTCGGCAAAGCTCAGCCCCTCGCGCTGGAGCATGCGTGGCACGGCATAGGCCGGCGCCATCAACAAGCCTTCGGTGCCATCGACGAAGTTCACCGCGGCGGTCTCGCCGGTGCGCAGGTAAGCCAGCACCGGCAGGCCATGCTCGGCCGCCCAGGCTTCACTGGCCAGCAGCACCACCGAGGCACCGTCCGTCAATGGCGTGGAGTTGCCTGCCGTGAGGGTGCCGTTCTGGCGATCGTACGCCGGGGCCAGGCCGGCGAGTTTTTCCAGGCTGGTGTCGGCGCGCAGGTTGTTGTCCCGCGTGAGGCCTCGGTGGGGGCTGAGCAAATCGTCGAAAAAGCCACGTTTGTAAGCCGCGTCCAACCGCTGATGGCTGGTGAGGGTCAGCTCATCCTGGGCCAGGCGCTTGATCTGCCAGCGCTTGGCCATTTCTTCGCAGTGCTCGCCCATCGACAAACCGGTGCGCGGCTCACCATTGCGCGGCAGCAACGGCTTGAAGAACATCGACGGGCGTACCTTCAGCAACGCCTTGACCTTGTCGCCCATGCTTTTCGCACGGTTGGCCGCGAGCAGGGTATGACGCAACGACTCATTGATGCCGATGGGCGCGTCGGAGGTAGTGTCGGCCCCCCCGGCAATGCCTGCTTCGATCTGGCCCAGGGCGATTTTATTGGCCACCAGCAAGGCGGCTTCCAGGCCGGTGCCGCACGCTTGCTGCACATCGTACGCAGGTGTTTCAGGCGAAAGCGTGGTGGAGAGCAGCGACTCACGCGCCAGGTTGAAGTCCCGCGAATGCTTGATCACCGCACCCGCGGCAAATTCGCCCAGACGCCGGCCATGCAGGTTGTAGCGGTCGACCAGGCCTTGCAGGGCCGCCACCAGCAGATCCTGATTGCTGTCGTGGGCATACACCGTGTTGGAGCGGGCGAACGGAATGCGGTTGCCGCCGATAATCGCCACGCGGCGGGTCGGGGCCGGGTTGAAGCTGTAATCACTCATCGACAGGTCTCATTCCAGATAAACAAGCCACGCATATGGGGTTTATCACCCGCGAAATTGCGCACTTCGAACTCACGGCGTGGGCCGGTCACGGGGCGGCTCCACAGGGCGACCTGGCCGGGCAGGAAGATTGGCAGCTTGAAATCGCAATGGGCTTGCGCCTGATCCAAGCCACCGGGAGGTTGCTGGGCGGCCAGTGCTCGACCCAGGGTCCACATGCCATGGGCGATGGCGCGTCGGAAGCCGAACAGCCTGGCACCGATCACCGAGGTGTGAATCGGGTTGAAGTCCCCCGATACCTTGGCAAAGCGTCGGCCCAGGTCGGCGGGCAGCACCCAGCGCTGAGTGCGCAACAGGCCGTCTTCCTGCAGCGGCAACACGTCGTCCCACGGCTCGCCAACGGGGTTGCTCACGTCGCGGCGCAGGTACAGGCTGTCGCTCTCCCACACCAGGGTGCCCGCACTGTAGGCGCGGGTGGCGATGCTCAGCGCCTGGCCCTTGGCGTGGGCGACCCAGCGCTCGCAGTACACTTCCAGGCGCAGGGCCTGGCCTTCCTCCAACCGCTGATGCTGACGAATGCGATTGGCCAGGTGCACCATGCCGCTGGCCGGGTACGGGAAGCTCGGCCGAGTCAGCAGCATCAAATGCAAGGGAAACGCCAGCACGTGGGGATAAGACAGCGGCACGCCCTGCTCGCGGCGAAAACCGCAGGCGCGACCGTAGGCGGCAATGCCGTTGGCCGACAGCTCCACGGCCGAGCGCACCAAGCGTGCCTGGGGCAGCAACGGTGCGCCATCAAGCTTGGGTTTGCGCAGGGCGCGCACGCCGTCCAGCAACAATTGGGTGCGCGTCGGCGGTGGGTCGATGATCTGCGTCACGTAGTCCATGGCTCAAGCTCCCAGCAGGCTTTGCCCGCACACACGTACGACTTGGCCGTTGACTCCACCGGACGCCGGGTGTGCCAGCCAGGCGATGGTCTCGGCGACGTCAATCGGCTGGCCGCCCTGGGACAGCGAGTTCATGCGTCGCCCGGCTTCGCGAATCATCAGTGGGATCTTCGCTGTCATCTGGGTTTCGATGAACCCGGGTGCGACTGCGTTGACCGTGATCTGCTGCGCGGCCGCCCGTGCCGCAAGGCCTTGCACCAGGCCGATGACTCCTGCCTTGGAGGTGGCGTAATTGCTTTGCCCCAGGTTGCCGGCAATCCCGGATATCGATGAAACGCACACGATACGCCCGCCCGGGTTCAGGCCCTGGCTTTGCAGCAATGCTTCACTGAGTTGCAGCGGGGCTTGCAGGTTGACCGCCAGCACCTCGCGCCAGGCGGCTTCGGTCATCTTGGCGATGGTCTTGTCGCGGGTGATCCCGGCGTTGTGCACCACCACGTCAAAGGCACCGTATTGGCTGGCATGGGCCTGCAGCAACGCGGCGGCATCGGTGGCCGTAATGTCCAGCGGCAAGGCCGATCCGTTGACCCGGGCGGCCGCCTGTTGCAGTGCTTCCTGGGCCTGGGGCACGTCGACACACACCACATGGGCGCCATCGCGGGCCAGCACTTGGGCAATCGCCAGGCCGATACCCCGGGAAGCGCCGGTGACCAAGGCACGGCGACCGGCGAAAGGTGTTTCCCAGTTGACGCTGACGTGCCCTTCCACCGGCTTTTCAAGGCGTACCACTTGCCCCGACACATAGGCCGAGCGGCGCGAAAGGAAGAAACGCAGGCTGCTGTCCAGTGCCTCTTCGGCCCCCGGCGCCACGTAAATCAATTGCACGGTGATCGCCCGCCGCAGTTCCTTGGCCAGTGAACGCACCAACCCTTCCAGGGCGCGTTGGGCGATGGCTTGGGGCAAATCGCTGCAGTGTTCCGGCGCGGTGCCGAGCACCACGACGCGACCGTGCTGGCCGAGGCGCTTGGCGTTAGCGTGGAAGAACAGGTAAAGCTCATCGAGTTGCTGAACATCCACCACGCCACTGGCGTCGAACACCGCACCTTGCACCTTGAGCGTGGATGGCGCCTTGAGGGTCGCCGGGGTGGCGGCGACCGTGTCGGTGGCGCTGAAGATCTGTTGCACCTGTGAGGTCAGGCGCCCTGCCCCGGCGATGATCACCGGGTTGGCCAGGCCTGCCTGGCCGCTGCGATGGCGTTGCAGCGGCAACGGTTGCGGCAGGCCGACGGCCTGGGCCAGGCGCCGTCCCCAGGAAGAATTGACGAACGAAAGGTAGCTGTCACTCATAAAGGTACTCACTCACATGCCCTGTAAACCCGGCCCCTTGTGGGAGGGGCTTGCCCCCTCCCACATCGACCGTGCTTCGCCTAGTTGACCGAGGCGTCTTCGTTTTGGGTGGTGCGGCGCTTGGTCTTGGGTTCCAGCGCTTGCTGGCGCTGCTGCAATGCCTCCAGCAAACCAAAGTCCTGCGGGAAGTCGTCGACCTGGATGCCGTGGTCGGCGTACTCCACATAACGCCCCAGCAAGGCGTCTTCATCGTCGCTGATCAGGTCCAGTGCCCGCGCCTTGACGCGCCAGCCGGTAAACGCCGTGGTGGAAATCGGCATCGGCTCGATCAAGCCCTGCTTGACGGCGGACTTGAGCCGGGCGTCGATCAGCTCGACCTGCGGCAGCAAACGGAAGCCCAACTCGCCATAAGCCAGCTTGTCGATTTCCGGCCGAGGAATGTAGGAATTAGCCAGCAGGCGGTCACGGGTTTCGCCGGGGGTCTGCACCACGTCAGCGACCTGGGCGAGCAAACGGTCCGACGGTTTATGCAGGGGAATACCGAACGGGAAACTCAAGCCCCGCACCACGCTGGCGGCGACTTTGGACGGGTAGTTATCGAGCACTTCGGCCAAGGCTTCGTGAGCGCGCAGCAACGCATCCTGGGCCGCCCAATGCACCAGCGGCAGGTCGGCCTGGGGCCGGTCATCGTCCTCGAAGCGCTTGAGCACGCAGGACAGGATGTACAACTGCGACAGAATATCCCCCAGGCGCCCGGTGATGCTTTCCTTGCGCTTGAGTGCCCCGCCCAGCACCCCCATGGAAATGTCCGAAATCAACGCCAGCACCACCGACAACCGATTGGCCTGACGGTAGTAAGACGCAAGCGCCGGCTCGGTCCGGGCCGGTGCCGAAATCAGTCGCCCACCCGTCAGCGCATGCACCGCGGCGCGTACGGTGTTGGCCAGTACAAAGCTCACATGGCCGAACATCGCGCTGTCGAAGTCTTCCAGCGCCTTGCGCCGGTCCGGGTTGTGCGCCGCTTCCATCTCGCGGAACACGTAGGGATGGCAGCGGATCAGGCCCTGGCCGAAGATGATCAGGCAGCGGGTCATGATGTTCGCGCCCTCCACCGTGATCGCAATCGGGCTTTGCTGGTAGGCGCGGGCCAGGAAGTTGTTCGGCCCCATGCAGATGCCCTTGCCGGCGACGATGTCCATGCCATCGTTGACAATCATCCGCGCACGTTCGGTGACGTGGTATTTGGCGATGGCCGAAATGACCGACGGCTTCTCGCCGGCATCCAGGGACGCGACCGAGACCTTGCGCACGGCATCACAGGCATACAAATGCCCGGCCATCCGCGCCAACGGTGCCTGCACGCCTTCGAACTTGCCGATGGGCAGGCCGAACTGCTTGCGCATCGCCGCATAGGCGGTGGTGCCACGCACCGCGACCTTGCCCAAGCCGACGTTGGCCGATGGCAGGGAAATCGCGCGGCCGGCGGCCAGGCATTCCATCAGCATGCGCCAGCCGTTGCCGACCTGCTCGCGCCCGCCGATAACCCACTCCAGGGGAATGAACACATCCTTGCCGGTGGTAGGACCGTTCTGGAATACGGCGTTGAGTGGCCAGTGGCGTCGACCGCTGTTCACGCCCGGATGGGAGGTAGGAATCAGTGCGCAGGTAATGCCCAGAGAACCCGGTTTGCCGAGCAGCCCGTCCGGGTCTTCGGCACGAAACGCCAGGCCGAGCACCGTGGCGATGGGGCCTAGGGTGATGTAGCGCTTGTCCCAGGTCACCTTGAAACCCAGCACTTCCTCGCCTTCATGCATACCTTTGCAGACGATCCCCAGATCCGGGATCGCCCCGGCGTCGGAGCCCGCATACGGGCTGGTCAGCGCAAAGCAAGGGATGTCTTCGCCCCGCGCCAGCCGTGGCAAGTAGTAATTACGCTGGGCGTCGGTGCCGTAGTGCAGCAGCAATTCCGCCGGGCCGAGGGAATTGGGCACCATCACCGAAATCGCCGCCGCCGAGCAACGCGTCGACAGCTTCATCACCACTTGGGAGTGGGCGTAGTGGGAGAAGCCTTTGCCGCCGTACTGCTTGGGAATGATCATGCCGAGGAACCCGGCATCCTTGGTGTACTGCCAGCCTTCCGGGGACATGTCCTGCCAGACCTGGGTGGTTTCCCAGTCGTTGGCGATGTCACACAGGGTTTCGACCTCGTTGTCGAGGAAGGCTTGTTCTTCGGCGCTGAGCCGGGCCGGCGCGGCTTTGAGCAGGCGCGCCCAATTGGGCTTGCCGCTGAACAACTCGGCGTCCCACCACACGGTGCCGGACTCGATGGCTGCGCGCTCGGTGTCGGACATCGCCGGCATGATCGTACGGAACAGCTTCAGGGCCTTGCTCGACAATAAGCTGCGGCGCAGCGGCTTGATGGCCATCAGCAAAGCGGGCAACACCACCAGCACCGCCGCAACGGTGGCCCCAAACCCTGCCACCACGTTGAACAGGTAACCAATTGCCAGCCAGACGAGGCCAGCGCCAAGCCACAGAACGGCGGCGGCTTGTCGATATGCCAGGGCAATCGCTGCTGCGACACCCACCAATAACCAGATAACCATGGGGATACCTCTACTTGATTCAGGGCACGGCTGTTGCGCTGGCAGATCGAAATGAGCTGCGGCGTAAAGCCACACTACAAACTTGAAAAGATAAATTCAAATTTTGTTTTGAAATTTTTATTTAATGCTTTGCCACAAAAAAACTGGGCTGAGCGAGTCAGCCTTAACGATCAAAGGGATATGAAGGTGAAACGGGGTGCAACGCACTCGTCGCCACGTATGGCCGTGTGGAGCCAGGTAACCAGATGCGCTGGCTACCCTGCTCCACCGCTGTCTTGCGGGCGGCTTAGAACTTGTAAGTCGCCGACAAGCTGACCACATCTCCCGAGGACTCGGCCTGGCCGTCCAGCTGGGCCGCGCCGAGGCGATCCACGTTCTTGGTTCTCAGGTTGACCTTTTCCACAAACTGGTGCGAATACGCGGCGTCCACCGACAGGCCAGGGACGGCCTTGATGTCATAACCTGCACCGAACGACAGGAAGTAGCGATCACCGTCGGGAATCCGCGGGTCACGCGTGGAGTTGCGTGTCGGTGTCTGGTCGTAAGCCACGCCTGCGCGCAGGGTGAGTTCGTCGGTGGCTTTGAAGTCGCCGCCAATCGACGTCATCCAGGCGTTTTTGTAGTTGTAGGGGATGGCGACAATCGTCGAACCCTCGGACTTCAGCGTCAGGTTCTGGAACGAAGACCATTCCGTCCACATAACGCTCACGCCCATGGTCCAGCGGTCGTTGAATTGGTGGACCCAGTCCACCGCTGCGGTCGCCGGAATGTCCAGTTGAGTACTGGCATTCGCGCCATCCGGGAACAACTTGAGGCCCGGATAAGCCATTTCAACCAGTGTTTCGCCGTTCGGGCCAATCGGGTTGGTCATCGCGTTACGCCCGATGGCATCCGTGTAAATGTTGTATTTACCGGTCATCTTGTTTTTGATTTTGGCGTGATAGTTCAAGCCCAGTGTGTCTTGCAGCGTCGGCTTCCAGACAATGCCGGTGAACCATCCTACAGAACTGTTATCGACTTTCACGCGCATCAATGAATGCCCTACACCGGTTGGAAAACCAGTGCCTCCCAACCCGGGAGAGACATCCGCTGCCGCCAGCAAGTCAACGTTCTGGCTCACGAAGCCTTGGCTGCGCTGATAGATGACACCGGCACCGACCGAAAACTCGTCATTGACTTTAAACGAGAGGGAGCCTGTAAGGCCGACCGTTTCGATTTTGGTGTCGACCGCGAAATCTCGGAACTTTGAGTTTTCATTCCAGGTGGTTTTCATCCCCTGGGGTACAACCTGGCTCAAGCCAAAGGCGAAACGGTCGCCGATGGGAACGACCAGGAAACCGGTCGGCAGCCAGGCGGTAAAACCACCTTGCCCGCCATTGTTGGTATTGAGGGTAGGATCACCCAAGGTACCTTGATCATCCAAAACCGGGGTATTGGTCACCGGGTTGCCGTTGTGGTCAAAAGCCTGGCCGGAGTATTTGATCTTGACCCGCGCGTAATCGACCGTCTGCTGCGCAATGGTGGAGTCGATGAACGCCATTGCAGCCGGGTTGTTGTACGCCGCACTCGGATCGTTCTTGAACAGTGAACCGCCCCCGAATGCACGCCCCCAACCAGGTGCCCCGTAGGTAGGCGTGGAAAACCCGCCGGCCTGGGCTGGCGCGGTGGTCATCAAGCCGCCTAGAAGGGCCAGTCCCAGTAACGTCTGAGCGTGTGGTTTCTTATTATTCATGCATTACTCCTTATTATTATCTACGCCCGGCCCCTGCCGGTAATCGATACCCGAACAGGCGCCTCTGACGAGGCGCCCGTGTGTACCGGGGTGATCAGCCCTCAGGAGTTACGACTTACGGGTTAACCGTCAGCGTAGGTGCCACCACGCTCAGGGAAACCACGGTGCAGTTGCCGGAAAGCGACTGGTTGGCCGCCGACAGGGTTTTGCTGCTTGGGTTCCACGCCACCGCAATGGTGGTCGGGCCGCAGTTGGTGGCAGGGATCGACGAGATCTTGTAGCCAACGTTGGTCACGGTGCCGGTGGTACCCGTTGCAGCAGTCAGCACCCATGGCAGGTTGGTCAGTGTCGGCAAGGCGCAGAGGCCGCCGCCGGTCAAGGTGGCGCCATTGATCGAAGCCACGCCGCCGCTGACGTTACCGGTAAAGGTAATCCCACAGGTCACCGCAGCCCCGAAGGAAGATGGCGATTTAACTACGATGGTGCCGGCATTGGTGGAGAACGGACCGTCCGGAGCAACCGAAGCCGCACTCGCCATCGAAGCCGCGCCAAAGCACATTGCAAAAGAAGTTGCACAAACGAGGGTTTTCAAGCTTTTCATTGTTTTTCCTCACATGTTATGGCGAGTCAGTTCGCCAGGGGTAATGGCCATGAACGAGAGGTCACGGTGAAACTGCAGAACTTCCCTTTCCAGCCAAATTTCAATTCGATTACCGCTGCATCTTTTTTCAGTTTGTTTATTCGACAACTTTGAAGTTGGGCGGCATCTTGATCGACACCGCCTTGATCTTGCAGTCTTCGCCAATCGGCACATTGGCCGCTTCCAACTTACCGGTGGCGTTGTCCCACGTACCGTTGGCGGTCGATGGCCCGCACTTTCCGCCCAGGCCGAAGGCGTGGACATCCACGGCAATCTTCGACATGGAACCGCTTTGGGTGTCTTTGGCGACTAAGATCCAGGGCAAGTTGATAGCTTCGACACGGCTGCATTTAAGGCCACCATCGAATTCAACTTTATCGACATTCACGGAAGTGCCATCGGCCGCGACCTTGCCGGCCACCTTGATGGTGCAGTCGGCGCTGATCAAGGCGCCCTTGGAAAAACTGATGGGGCCTTGGGCGGTAAAGGCGCTGCCCGCAGGCTCGATACGAGCAGCCTGGGCCTGGTGATAAACGATCAGGCCCAGGGCGGCCAGGATGATATGGCTGGTAAACTTGGCAGGTGCTTGCATGGTGTACGTCCTTCCCTTGAATTTATTTTTGTAGGGTCAAACCACTCACTTGCATTCAATCGGCAAACCTTGGGTAATCGGAACCTGCGCGATACACAGATCCCGAGTACACCCGACAACAGATTCATTCACATCAAAACGGCGTTGTACCGTTACCGTACTTTTCCAGGTACTTCAGGCGTTGCGACGGTTGAAGATTGCTCAGGCTGATGTCCCCGGCATAATGTTTTAATACCCGATGGTCCATGCGACGTCGCCACAAGTACGGCACATAGGCCCAGACAATCATGCTCGCGTATCCATAAGGAAGTTGCGGTGACTCATCAAAGTGACGCAGCGATTGGTAACTACGCGTTGGGTTGGCATGGTGATCGGAGTGCCGCTGCAATTGGAACAGAAAGATATTGGTGACAATCCGATTACTGTTCCACGAGTGCCGAGGCGAGCAGCGCTCATAACGGCCATTGGGCAACTTCTGGCGTTTAAGCCCATAGTGTTCGACGTAGTTCACCACTTCGAGCAACGAGAATCCGTAGATGGCCTGGATGATCAGGAATGGAATGACCGCCGCACCCAGCCAAGCAATCATCGCTCCCCACAACACCACGCTGTACATCCACGCGCTGAGTACCGCGTTCTTCCAGTGCAAGGCCGGCAGGCCGAGTTTACGCAGGCGTTCACGCTCCAGGTTCCAGGCCGAACGGGCACTGAACCACACCGAGCGCGGCAGGAACGCCCAGAAACTCTCACCCAGGCGCGAACTGGCCGGGTCTTCAGGCGTGGCGACACGCACATGGTGGCCACGGTTGTGTTCGGTGTAGAAGTGACCGTAGAACGTCGGCGCCAGGGTGACTTTGGCGAGGAAGACTTCCAGGGCGTTGGGCTTGTGCCCCAGTTCGTGGGCGGTGTTGATCGCGATCCCGGTCGCGGCGCCGGTGGACATGGCCATGCCCAGGTAAGTGAACCAGCTGACCTCGCCATGCAGTTGTGTACGTGCAGTGATGTAGCTGGCCGCATGGGACAACCCACTCGCCGGGTCCAGGTTACCGACGGCCTGCAACAGGCCACCCCGGATGATCCAGTCAATGCCCCCCGCGGCCAACCAACCGGTGATCACCACCGAAGCAATGACGAACAGCACGCCGGTGTAGACAATCCAGCGGTAGTAGCTTTGGGATTCAAGGTGGCTGACGGCGGACTCGGGCGGGTTGCTGACATCTTCACCGAGCAGGCCGTCGATCAACGGGATCAGGCCGAAGATCACCAGCACGCCGACCCACCACAGTTGTTGTACGCCAGTGGTAATGGCCAGTGCGCCGGACAGCAATGGGGTTGCCAACGGCATGATGCCGAGCCACCACAGGTGGCGCTTGCCGTCGGTCCAGACGCTCGGAGCAGCCAGGGACTGATTCATGGCAACCTCCGCACAAGACCGGAGGTCCGGGAGATCAATTCAGCGGCCAACAGGCTCACCGGGCGCTGACAGCTCCGGGAAACCAACCATGCGTTAAAAGGCGTTTTTTTCATTATTTTATTCGCTCTTAGGCATTTCAAAAATTGTTTCAAATTACACATTGAAATAATTTTTTTAAATAAATAGCGCGGAATCGTTAGGTCGTCAACTAGTTTCTAGGCAGCTTTCCGACGTGACCGGACAGTCTGTTTTTCGGCTCTATGGTCAGGTGTCTAGGGCAGGCGTTGACGCCGCTGTACCGCGGGTTCGATTGCAAATTATTTACTCGCCAGGGCAAAAGGCGGATGCAGCACCGTGGCGCTTTCCGGTGGCCGGACACGCTTGGCAACCTGCTCCACCACCGCCACCACACGCTCGGTAGCGGTGATCGGCAACATATGGCCACGCCCTTCCACCACCTGCAGTTTCAGCCCGGGCACCTTGCTGGCCAGGGCCTGGCCATGCTTCTGGAAGTCGAGCACCTTGTCCCGGGCGCCATAGATCAGCCCAATGGGCAGGCTCAATTGCGGGTAGCGCTTGACCATTTCCGGCAGGTCATCGTTGACCCGGCCGATCTCGGTGGAGGCGGCGTAGAAGTTGTCGGGACGCATACCGAGCAACCCACCTCCGCGCGTGGCGAAGTCCGCCGGCGGGGCGTCCGGGGCGAACACGCCCTTCACCACCGCGCCCTTGGTCAGCAGCCCGATGGGCAGGGTCAGGGTGTGCGCCATCCAGCGACGCAACCAGGCAGGGCGCACCGCCAGTGACAGAAACACCGGAGGCAACATACGTTGAGGATGGGTCAGCGGTGCCACCAGGATCAGGCCGGAGACCGCATGGGGATGATCAAGCGCCAGCGCCAGGGAGATCGCACCGCCCAGGGAGTGCCCGAGCACCAGCGGTTTATCCAGGTCCAGCGTCTTGATGAACGCCGCGATTTGTCGAGCCTGGGCCGGCAGGTCCGACGCAGTGCCGCTGTGTCGGGTGGAATAGCCCGATCCCGGACGATCCACCGTGATCACCCGAAAACGCTCACGCAACTGGCCGGATAATGCGTAGGTCAGGTTGCGACTGCTGCCCATCAGCCCGTGGATCATCACCAGCGGTGGGCCTTTGCCTTCCTCTACATAATGAAAGCGCTCGCCATCGACCTCCACGAAGCGCCCGTTAATCGGAACAGCCGCTTCGATACGCCGCGTCATCCAGGCGCTGAAGCCCCATAGCACCGCACTTGCACCTACAAACACACCCGCAGCGACAACCCATTCGACAGCCATAGCTCGGTCCTCTGCTTCCCTGCTGCTGGCGACCCGACCGGAATTGGTCAAGGCCTCAGCCATCGTCCACACCCTGGACCTAGACTTCATGCAGACCGTACTCGTCCGTCGGACAAGTCGTCTATGCGCAACAAGAGCCTAGCGTAGGCGATTTTTTCAGGTAGATTATTTAAAATCTTTTTTAAAATAATTAATTCAATTTTCCTTTGCAATGGTGTTCTATCCAAAACACACAACAAAAACAGGAGCACAACCAATGCCCACGAAGGACAAGCTATGAATGCCTGCAGCGACACCATCGACATCGCCATCATCGGCTCAGGTTTCGCTGGGCTGTGCATGGCGATCAAACTCAAGGAGGCCGGGATCACCGACTTCCTGGTTGCCGAGCAAGCCGAGACCCTCGGCGGTACCTGGCGTGACAACCATTACCCCGGCTGCGCCTGCGACGTGCAGTCCCACGTGTACTCATTTTCCTTTGCACCCAACCCGGACTGGACGCGGCAGTTCGCCCCGCAGCCGGAGATCCGTGCCTACCTGGAGCAGTGCGCCCGACGTTTCGAGCTGGCGCCATTCCTGCGTTTTGGCATGGGCCTGCAACGCGCCGTTTTCGATGAACAGCAGCAACGCTGGCAGCTCAGTTTCGGCAATGGCCGACACATCAGCGCACGGGTGCTGATATCGGGCATGGGCGGCTTGTCGCGCCCGGCGCTGCCGGATATTCCAGGACTGGAGAGCTTCAAGGGCACGCGCTTCCACTCGCAGCAGTGGGACCACGAGTATTCATTGCGGGGCAAACGCGTGGCGGTGATCGGCACCGGCGCCAGTGCCATTCAGTTCGTTCCGCAGATCGCGTCGCAGGTGGCTCATCTGGATCTGTTCCAACGCACGCCACCGTGGATCATGCCCAAACCGGACCGCGACATTTCGCGTGTTGAGCGCTGGGCGTTCAAGCATCTGCCGTTCACTCAGCGGCTGGTGCGCGGCGCGTTTTACTGGGCGCTGGAAGGACGCGTGGTCGGCTTCGCCCAGCACCCGCGCTTGATGAAAATGGTGCAGAAAATTGCCCTGCGCCACCTGCACAAACAAGTCACCCGCCCTTCCCTGCGCAAAATCCTGACGCCGGATTACACCATCGGTTGCAAGCGCGTGCTGATCTCCAATGACTATTACCCGGCGCTCTCGCGCAGTAATGTCGAGGTGGTGACCCAGAGTGTGCTGCGGATCGAAGCCGACGGCGTCGTCACCAGCGACGGCATCAAGCACCCGGCCGATTGCCTGATCTTCGGCACCGGTTTCCAGGCCACCGATCCGTTGCCACGGGACTGCATCATCGGCCGCAATGGGATCGACCTGATGGACACCTGGCGTGACGGTGCCCATGCCTACAAGGGCACCACGGTGCCGGGCTACCCGAACCTGTTCCTGATCGTCGGCCCCAATACCGGGCTGGGCCATAATTCGATGATTCTGATGATCGAGGCCCAGGTCACCTACATCCTCGATGCGCTCAAACAGATGCAGCGTCATCGCATCGCCACGGTGGACATCCAACCCGCCGTGGAAGAGGCCTACAACCTTCAGTTGCAGGACAAGCTCAAGCGCACCATCTGGAACACCGGTGGCTGCCAGAGCTGGTACCTCGACCCGCGCACCGGCAAGAACACCACCTTGTGGCCCGGTTCGACCTGGCGTTTCAAACAGGTGACCCGGCAGTTCGCCCTCAAGGATTACGCCATCCATCCAATGCCGGTCAGCCAGTCACCCGCCCCGGTTCCGGCACCCCATTCCAGCGCAGAAGGCAGCTTGTCATGAAGTCATTCAACGGCCGCGTGGCGGCAATTACCGGCGCGGCATCCGGCATGGGCCGCGCATTGGCCCTGGCCCTGGCGCGGGAAGGCTGTCACTTGGCGCTTGCGGATAAAAACAGCCAGGGCCTGGAACAGACGCTGGCGCTGATCCGGACCTCAATCTCGTCGCCGGTAACGATCACGACCCAGGTGCTGGACGTGTCCGACCGTCAGGCGGTGGAGGAATGGGCCGCACGCTGCGTCGCCGACCACGCCCAGGTCAACCTGATCTTCAATAATGCCGGAGTGGCATTGTCGAGCACCGTGGAAGGCGTGGATTACGCCGACCTGGAATGGATCCTCAACATCAACTTCTGGGGCGTGGTGTACGGCACCAAGGCGTTCCTGCCACACCTCAAAGCCAGCGGTGACGGGCATGTGATCAACACGTCCAGCGTGTTCGGCTTGTTCGCCCAGCCCGGCATGAGCGGCTACAACGCCTCCAAGTTCGCCGTGCGCGGCTTTACCGAAGCATTGCGCCAGGAACTCGACCTGCAGCGTTGCGGCGTCTCGGCCACCTGCGTACACCCCGGCGGCATTCGTACCGATATCTGCCGCAGCAGCCGCATCGACGCCAACATGACCGGGTTTCTCATCCACAGCGAACAGCAGGCCCGCGCCGACTTCGAAAAGTTGTTCATCACCGACGCCGACCAGGCGGCAAAAGTGATTCTGCAAGGCGTGCGCAAAAACAAGCGCCGCGTGCTGATCGGCCGCGACGCCTATTTCCTCGACCTGCTCGCCCGCTGCTTGCCGGCGGCCTATCAAGCGCTGGTGGTGTTTGCCAGTAAACGCATGGCGCCCAAACCACGCGCGCCGGTATTTGAAACCAACGACGAGCCTCGTCACTGAACAGGAGAACGCACCATGCTGCCGATCCGTCGCGACATCCGCTTTGCCTTGCCCGCCGAGCGCATCAAGAACTGGCATGAACAAGGCCCGTTCATCACCCACTTCTTCAACGCCTTGTCACTGCTGTTTCCCCAGGGCGAACTGTTTTTCATGGACAGTGTGCGCCACTACCGCTCACAGATTGACGATCCTGCCCTGAAGGCCGAGATTCAAGGGTTTATCGGCCAGGAGGCGATGCACAGCCGCGAACACGTGGCCTACAACGATCTGCTGCAAGCGGCCGGGTTGCCGGCACACACCCTCGACCGCCGTCTCAAGTTCATCCTGGATCTGCAAAAAAAACACATGCCGCCCTCGTTCAACCTGGCGGTGACCATTGCCCTTGAGCACTACACCGCGATGCTCGCCGAGATTCTGCTGAGCGACCCGTCGCGTTTTGGCGACTCGCTCCAGGGCTACCAGCAGATGTGGTACTGGCATGCCCTTGAGGAAACCGAACACAAGGCGGTGGCGTTCGACGTGTGGAACACGGTGATCAAGCCCGGCCCGCTGCGTTACCTGCTGCGCACCGGCACCATGCTCACCACCACCGCGCTGTTCTGGCTGGTGGTGTTTGATTTTCACCTGCGCCTGCTACTGGCCGATCGCACATCGGGCGGGCATCTGAAGGGTTTCTGGCGCATGCTCAAGTTTCTGTATGGCCCCAAAGGGGTGTTCCCGCGCATGGTGCGGCCATGGCTGCATTATTTCAAACCGGGCTTTCATCCCTGGGACCACGACAATCGCGCGCGCCTGGCGGGCATCGATAGCCTGCTCGATGAGATAGATCGCACCCGGCGCGGTTACGAGTCGGCCTAGGCTTGCGCCAAGGCTTCGCGTTCGCGCACGAAGTACGGCACCCGGTCGCCGGGCAGCGCTTTGCTGAAATACCAACCCTGGATAAACAGCTCGGTGCCGGTGTTCAAAAAAGCCAACTGCTCGGCGGTCTCCACGCCCTCGACCACCACGCCCAGGCTCAGCGCCTCGCAGAAGCGCAACATGCCGGTCAGCACCTGAGCGCCCTTGGGGTCGCTTTGGGCGACCACAAAACTGCGATCGATCTTGATGAAATCCACGGGAAACTGGTGCAGATAACTCAACGCCGAAAAGCCGGTGCCAAAATCATCGAGATAGACCTTGGCGCCGATCGATTGCAGCTTCTGGATGGTCTGGCGCGTAGCCTGGATATCACCGACCAACGCGTCCTCAGTAATTTCCACCGACACTCGCCCATGGGCCTGTGCAAGGATTTGCACCAGGCGATCACCATAGGCGGCGTGTGTCAGGGTCGAACTGGAAACGTTAATGGTCATCGGCAATTCAAAGCCAACCCTCTTCCATTGCTGGTACTGGCGCACGGCCTGGGATGCTACCCATACATCCACATCCGGCATGAGCCGTGCCTGCGCCAGCCATTGCAGGAACTCCCAGGGTGAATGCACCGTGCCTTGGCTGTCCCGGGCGCGCATCAAGGCTTCACAACCGGTGCACAGGCCGGTACGGATGGAGATTTGGGGCTGGAACTCCAGGTAGAACTCGTAATCGCTGATCTGCTGAATCCGGCTGAACTCGACGGCCTGGCGTGCCGCGCTGCGATGGGACGCCAGCACCGGGTCGAGTTCCAGCAAGCGGCCTTTTTCTTCAAGACCGCGAAAGGTCATGTCCAGGGACTTGAGGTACACCGTACCGCTCTCGCTGGACTGGCGATGCAGCGCGCGCACATAAGGCGCGTACACCAGGGTCCCGAGCCCCAGAAGTGCCAGTTGCAACACCACCGCAGCTATGTCGCCATGGGTACTCAGGTAGGCATTGAGCAATACCGGTGCGGTAAGCGGCACGCTGGCCACCGCCGGCGCCACCCAGCCCATCTGTACCACCGCCAAGGCCACCATGGCGTTGAGCGCCGGCACCAGCAGGAACGGGATGAACAGACGTGGGTTGAGGATGATCGGCAAACCAAACAACAGCACCTCGCTGACGTTGAATAACGACAGCGGTAAGCTGGCAATCGCCAGCAACCGCATGGTGTGGCTCTTGGAAAACAGCAGGATCGCAAACAGCAGGCACAACGCCGCGCCCGAGCCGCCGATAAACGCGAAACACCCCAGCAAACCACTGTTGAGCAGGTATCGGCTCGGCTCACCCGCCGCCAGCGATGCGCCGTTGAGCACCACGGCCTGGTCGAGTACATCGAACAGCGGCTGCATGGCATAGACACCGTGTATGCCGAAAAACCACAACAACGAATTCATCAAGGTCACGAACAATCCGCTGCCGTAGGGGGTCTGCAGCACATCGAGCACCTGAGGCCCCTGAAGCTGCATAACATAGGGAATCTGCAGCAGCGACGACAACACCAACACCAGTGACAGCGCAGTGATCGCGCCAGGCACCACCATGTTGATAGTCCCTTTGAGGTTGTGCCCGACCAGGTCCTCGTTGACCAGGCGCGTCCAACGAAAGCGGTGCAACCAGGCGATGGCGGGCACGTTGATCAAGGGTGACGCAATGGCAATGAACAGCACGAAGGTGGCCGAAGCCCGGGGATAATCGCGCAGGACGAAGGTGGCCACGACCACGTGGGCAAGGCACAGGAAAGCGACCGGCAATTGGGGTAGGCGATACTGAATCGCCAGCATATACCCGATGGACGCGGCGACCAGCAGTGGGATGACCGCGCTGATCTGGTTATGCAACCCCGCCAGAAAGCCCACGACCTGTGGGTCGAGCCCCAGCACACTGGCGCATTCGGACAGGATCAGGAAGCCGGCAGACACCAACAGGCACGGCAGGATCCACAACAATCCCTCACGGATCGCCCGCAACGACTCCGTACTGGCCAGGGCCGCCAGGCGCTGAGTTAGGAAAAGCTTGAACAGCGTTTGCGCCATGACCTGTCCCTCTGCCTGTCACTCGCTGCAACGCTACACGTCCTGATAGCGGGAGCGAAAGCTTTTTGCCACTTTCCAGGGGGGTTTGGGCGGCAGATATCCCCTTGCTACGCTGATCGGCAGATGAATAATAGGAACTTTCCGACGTAACCTGCCCCCTAAGCTGATCTGAGTCGGTATCATCCGCGGCTTTCTGCGCATTAATGGATGCTGCAGCCAGGGTGAAACCCGGGCTACCCACTCAGGGATGCGGTCTAGAACGGAAGCAGGCACTCAGGAGAAGGCTTAACTATGCAAGACAAACGCTCACCAAACACTATGCGTCCCATCTTCGTCACCATTGTGCTGTGGCTGTGCAGCGTTGCGCTGTTGTTCATCATCAAGAACGTGATTGAACTCTATACCGGGCCAGTCGCTGAAACCTGGATAGACCTGACCCTGGTTCTGGCGGCTTACCTGATGTTCTTCCTGCTGGCGCCATTGCAGAGCTGGATTCAGCGCAAGGCCCACAAACGCGCTCGACGTCATCTGAACCGTAACGCCTCCGATACCGAGCCGCGTCGTTCTCACTAAGGTGCACATCTTGTCAGCCCCCGGCGATAAGCATCAACTTGCCCTGGATCGATTCCTGCGCGAACAGCCGCAACTGGTCACCCAGTTGGACAGTCTCAACCCGCTGGCGGCCCAGGCCAGGGGAGAAACCCTTGCGCAATATCGTGCCGAACGCCTGCATGAAGCCTTCGAAGCGGAGGCTGAGCGCCTGAACCTGTTCGCCTGGGAATTGACCCTCAAGCTCACGGCCGAATCCGCCGAAGCCTTCGAGGCCCAGCGCCTCGAAGTGCACAAGGAAGTCGCGCAGATGGCCGGTCTGGGCTGGGCTGAATACTGCCAACTGCATGGCTTGACCGGTTGACCCACGCTACAAGCCCCAACGAGGCCGCTTGCGGCCAATCACCTCGCGCAACTCGGCGGCCGTTACGGTACGGCGTTCCGGGTCTACCGCCAACGCGCAGCGTAGTGCGGGCCAGCAATACCCAGGCAGTTGCCTGGGGCGAGCCAGCTTGTCCATGGGACGACGCTCACCAAGACGTTTGCCATGGGCCAATTCATACAATACACACGCCACACCGTACACGTCGGCAGCGGCGGTCAACGCACCGCCTACCAACAGTTCAGGGGCCGCATACGCGGGCGTCCAGGCATTGAAACGCTCGCGATTCAACGTCGGCAAACCCGCCTTCGCCCACGCCGGCGCATAACCCAGACCAAAATCGAATAAACACACCCCCTCTTCCCCGACCATGACATTGGCCGGTTTCACATCGCCATGCAGAATGTTTTGCAGATGGGTATAGGCCAGCGCATCCAGCAACTGCATGGCCAAGGGTTGCAGCTCCCGCCAGGGCAAACCATCAGGGCACTCCGGCAACAGCCGGTCCAGGGTCATCCCCTGCAACCACTCCATCGTGAAGAACGCGACTTGGCTGTGGGTGTCAACCTCGAACGAAAACATCCGTACCACGCGCTCGTGACGCAGGCTGCGAGACAACGCAAACTCGCTGTACAGCAACAGATGTGCATCGGGGCACTGGGAAAAAGACTCGTCCAACCGCTTGAGCGCAACCCTGGAACAGGGTTCGCCAAACTGTTCATGCAACAGGTCCCGAGCGCCATGCACCACACCCATCCCTCCCCGGCCCAGCACACGCTCAAGGTGATAACGCCCCAAAAGCAGGTCGGGAGGATCAGGCACGGCGTTCAAGATCGCACCACGACAGCGGTCAGGTCATCCTGCGTCGGCCGGCGCAACGCCCTGGCAAACAACTGATCCACCGCGTGCTGTGGCGCATCCACGCTCAACGCACACCCCAGGTCGCCATGGCTGAGCGCCTGGTAAAGGCCGTCACTGCACAATAAAAATACATCGCCCGGGCGGGTGCTCAGTTCCAGCACTTCAAGATGCAACGGCGAGCGCGCACCAACGGCGCGAGTCAAGGCCCTGGCGTCAGGGTGGGCGCGGGCTTGCATCGGGCTCAACTGGCGCTCATCCATCAGACGCTGTTGGAGGGAATGGTCCCTCGACAACAAGTAAAGGCTCTGCTGGCGCCACAGATAACAGCGACTGTCACCCGCCCAGAGACAAGCCGCACGCCCGTTCTCAAGCAACAGCGCAACCACAGTGCTGCCCATCGTGACGTGGCTGCCCGCGACGGGTTCCACTCGCGCATCACCCAACCGTTGATTGACGTCTTGCAAACGTTGACGGACCGCGCCGACCCGCCGATCAAGGCCGCCCTGGGCCGACAACTCAGCCAGGCTGCTGACTACCCATTGGCTGGCCACATCTCCGTGGTGATAGCCGCCCATGCCGTCCGCCACTGCCCAGCAGCCTCGTTGCGGGCAGTCCAGGAAGGCATCTTCATTGCGGGCTCGTGCTCGCCCTTGCTGCGAGTGCCCGGCACTGCGCCATGGGCGCAGTCCCCGGCTCACAGCTGCTCCGGCAAACGGAAAGTGCGCCATGTGTCCATTTCAAACGGGCCAGGCGTACGTAGGCTGGTCAGCAGGTAATTGGCGCGCAAGCCGGCCAGGTTCGCCTTGAAGAGCTGGACGTTGCGTCCATTGGCGGGCTCTTTCTGCAGCAAGTCAAACAACCTGAACAATGACCAGGCCCCGGTATTTTTCTCGAGACCCAATGGGCGCTGCTCAGCCCCTCGCTCCAGCACGAGGCTGCTGCGACCATTATCCGCATCGGTAGGCCACTGGAATGTCATGGGGAGAATCGGCCCGTGGCGATACTCCAACTGCTTATCGCCCACCCGCAGGATCGCCCGGCTGACCGACTGATCCAGGCTATAGGGTGCCAGGGTAAACCGGACTGCCAGCTCCCCCTGTTCTTCAGTAAAAAACCCGCGACGGATCACCTGGGCTTTCGTCAGTTGATCCAGCAGTGCGCGCGAGACCGGTAAATTGCGCCCATCCATGCCTCGTAACCTGTAGCGGTTGCCATCGGCAATGACGAAAGGTCGCAAGTAACTTTCATAAAAACGCACCAGAACGCCCTGAGGTTTGAAGAACTCATGAAAATCATTGAGGGCCACATCGCTGGTTGCGTGGGCATTGAACGGGTAACGCAGGCGGATCGCCTTGGCATACAGGTGATGCACATCACTCTGGTAGCGTTGGTTGACGTGCACATAGGCCTGTTCCAGCAATTGACGCCAACGCTCATCGGCGATGCCCTCGAACCACCCCGCCAGCGGTAGCGGCAAACGGGCAGCCGCATCACGCAGAGCGCCCAGTACATCCTGTTGCCCTTCCATGCGGCGTTTTACCCTGAGAAAAGCCGCCTGCTCCGGTGAACTGTCCCGACTCAGCGCCGCCAATTGCAGATGCAATTCGTCCAGCAAACGCAAGGCCTGGGTCAACTGTGCGCCCGGGTTGAGCTGCTCATCGAGCAATTGATGCCAGGGCTCGAAACGCCGTTGCAACGCACGACGCGCCGCGTCGGGAAAGACCGCCTGCGCGGCGGCCGCCGAGGTCAAGGGGCCCAGCTCACCGGTTTGCAGGGCGACTTTGCCCAGAAGCTCATGCCCCGACAGCAAATGGGTATTTTCACGCAGTTGCAGTAGCAGTTGGATCAACGGGGATTGCGCCGATGTCAGACTCGCCAGTTGCTCGGCACCCTGGCGCAGGTTATCGCTAGGCCGCAGGCTAAGCCGGCCAAGGGCGGCAGCCCAGACATCGGCATATTCACTGAAGTAGCGTTGCTGCAATTGGACCATCAATCGACCTAAATCCATGGCGCCAAGATCAGTGCCCTCCCCCAACACCCAGTTGTCCTGGGCGATAGCGTTCACCAACCGCGGGCCTTGGGTCTCGAAATACTGCACATACCTTTTTGTATAGAAACCCGGGATCGGCGGGTCGATGGCGGCGAATACCTTGCCCTCGGCCAGACGCAGGGGTTCGAGGTTGCGCGACTGCTCGCGCAGCACGCGATAAACCCCATCCGCCAACGACTCACCTCGCAGTTCCTCACGCGCCTGCGCCACCAACTCGTCGTTGAGCGGTGCCGTGAACGGCTGTTCAAGCAAACGCGCCAAATGCTCATTCAAACGCGCCTGCAGCGAAGTATTACCGGCGAAACGTGCGGCCCAATAGCCCGCCACATGTTGCGCCAGCCAGCGGGAATCCCGCCGTTCACGAAGGCTGAGCATCAGGTAGGCACGCAGGTTCTCCAGCAACCGTTCCCGATCACCCAGGCTGGCGCGCACCTGCTCTTCGAGCTGCGCCGTGACCTGAGCCAGAAGTTGCTGTTGCAACGCCTGCTCATAGGCTCGAACCAGCAACGGGCGACTCAACTCTCCCTGATACAAGCCTGCTCGCTCGACCAGGCGGGCGTCCGCCACATCTGGGAAAACCCGGGTTGCCGACAGGCGAGCATCCAATAAGGTCACAAGATGTAGGGCGTCATCGCCACCCTGCGGGGCGGGCGAAAGTGCGGTTGCCAGCGCCGCTACCTGAGCCAGACGTTGCTGGTTCAGCGAGTAGCTATACGTCCACAGCGCCCCGACACCACTGATGACCAGCACTACCGCCAGGGCCTGCAACCCCTGGCGCCGACGCATGCGTTGTTGCTCCTGGGTCTGCAAGCCGGCGAGGTCGGCTTCGGCGAATATCACCCGGCTGAACAGACCTTGGACAAAGTGGTTGCGCCTGCTGTCGGCGCAGGTCAAGTAGAACCCTCGCAACCCATTGACGCGCTGATAGCGATGAGCGGAAAAAGCCAGCTCGATGAACAGACAAAGGCGCTCGCCCATGCGCGCGACCTGCTGGGGGAAACCCAGCATCTGGCCACGGCGGTCGGCATTGCGCTCCTGATGCAGGCGCGCAATCAGCTGGTCGTTCAAACGTTGCAGCAACTGCTCGAACGCCTGGTGAACCTGGGCGACTTCAACCCCCGCCTTACCGGGCTCAAGTGGCTGGCCAAGCACGCTATCGGCACCTTCTCCCAGAGGCGAGTCGAAGAACTCGCCGAACCCCGGCAGCCGATCAGCCTGGGTCAATACCAGATAAATCGGCACATCTACATGCAACGTCTGCTGGACTTCCTGCAAACGTGAATGCACATCCCGGGCATGCTGCTCCAGATCATGCTCGTTGCCGCTTATCAGCCTGTCTACCGAGAGTGTTACCACGACGCCGTTGAGCGGGCGCGCCCGACGCCGCCACTTGAGCATCCTCAACAGTGCCGTCCAACCTGTCACGTCGACAGAACTGTCAGGC
Source organism: Pseudomonas sp. BCA17 (assembly GCF_004519405.1). Taxonomy (GTDB): domain Bacteria; phylum Pseudomonadota; class Gammaproteobacteria; order Pseudomonadales; family Pseudomonadaceae; genus Aquipseudomonas. The sequence goes on from NZ_SGWI01000001.1 coordinate 664,025, forward strand.
TGGCTCAGGTAGCGCCCCGGCGTATCGATGAGTACGCCTTCGTCGGCGAAGTACCAGTCACAATGGACGCCACGGCTCATCGGCGCCGCGCCTGCCTGATCGAGCGGCAAGGGCAAACCGGCGGCGGCCAACAGCTGCGTCTTGCCACTGCCCTGCTCACCGATCAACAGATACCAGGGCAAGTCACGGCGCCAGCGCGGGCTCTGCTCGCCGTAACGCCGGGATGTTCGCAACAGCTGAACGGCTTCCTTGAATCGACCTCGTACATGCCGGTGCTCCTGCTCTACCCATTTCACCGGCTGCCGGTGCGCGCGGCGCCCAGGCTTTTCATGGCCGGCAACCCGGCGCCCGCCCATCAAGGCCATCACAACGCCCCACAGTAGAAACAAGACACTGATGGTGACCAGCCGGGCCGTCGGACCTTGCCAGAACCGATGGTCGTCCACGGCCAATAACGGTCCGATCCACCACACGACAGCAGCGCTGCAGAGCACCAATAACAGGCTCCAGACCCAAACCGTGCCCAGCACAGTGCCCGCGCCCTTGAAGAATGCGTTCATTCATTGCTCCCAGCGTTTACAAGGGCGTCTGGTTCAAACCCGACGCCGACAATTGAAGGGGTTGCAGCGCACTCGCCCGCTCTTTGCCAAGGACCCAGGCAAATCCTGTGTACATCACCAACAAGCAGGCCAAGGTGAAAGCCGCAAACCACGAGGCCGGGATCAGGCGTAATTGCCTGCGGCGTGGCCGTCGATCCCTGGCAGGAAACCCTGGTTCCACCGGCGGGTCACCTCGTACATGGCGGATCTGTCGATACAGGCCGTCGCGCACGGCTTCGAGTTGCAACCCTCCCCGCTCCATGACCCGATATTTGCCTTCAAACCCCAGGCACAGGCACAGGTAGATCAACTCCAGTATCGCCAGGTGTTTTACCGGGTCGCGAGACAAGCGCTCCAGGAGTTGAAACACCTTTTCGCCACCAAAGGTTTCATGGTGAAAACGGCTCAACAGGCTCATCTTCGACCAGTCGCTTCTGGCACCCCATGGGGTGGTGCCCACGGCTTCATCAATAACACTGCACAGTACGTAGCGCGCCGACATGACCTGGCTGCTTTCGATACCGCTCTGCAAGCCGCGGGTTTCGAATCGAGTCACCGCCGCCAACAAGCGCTCGTTGAGCGTGTCCAACTGCTCACGACCGGAGTAGCCCTTGAGTTGAACCAACTCCGACAACAGCTCCCAGGCTGCCGCTACCAAGGGATTGAGACCCACCTTGAAACGCTGTGCACCCAGCAGATGGCCCGCATAGATCATCCGATCTTCCAACTGCTCATAACGCGGCGGTGACGGAAAGTCTGTGATTGGCCCCTGTGCCGGGCCGCGACCTTCACGGTCAAGCAGGACGGTCTTTTCGTCCTGCGGGTATTCACTGTCCATAGTGCTCAATTCCTGATGGCCCATAAGTCGAGTTCAAGCCCGGCAAACTCCCCGCCCGCGTGGAAAGCGAAACCGCCCGACTGTTCCAACTGCGCAATATCGTGAACGCTCATATCGAGCATGAAATAGGTCTTGCCGGCATGAAACGGAATCTGGCGCGGTGCCACAGGCAATGGCCTGACCTTGATGCCTGCCAGATGCAGGTTGACCAGCTCACGTATGCGTTCGACTGGCCCGACTTTCAGATGGGCCGGCAGGCGACTGCGTAGCTCTTCTGCATCACATTGCGCCGTCGCTGCCAGGATGAACGTCGCAGTACCCAGCAATTTCAAGTCGCTCACCGGGCAGACCAATACCCCATATTGACGTGGCTGCAACGGCAGCTCGATGGCGTGCTGTTCGAGTACGACCGACAGCGCGGCACGCACGCCCACCATCAAGCCACGAAAACTGTTGCCTTGGTCACCGTGCTGGTAATGCACCTCCAGGTGGGCACGCTTGCTGTCATGGGTGAACGTTGATAACTCACCCAGCATCGACACCAGTGCCCGGAACACCGTTTCAGGGCGGACCAGAGGCTGGCTCAGGTAATGACGCAACTCCAGCTCGGTGCGATTGATCACTTGCAGCATCAGGAAGTCGCCCACGTGGGTTCCAGCAGCCGTACCCCCGTCGCAGATCCGCGCTGCAATGGCATTCCCGCGGCTGGCCAGCAGGCTGATGACCTCCTTGAGGCATGACGACACGTACCCGCAGCCCTGTACAAAAATGAAAGCCGGCATGAAATCCATATCCAGGCTCAAACCGCCTTCGCCCGTAGAAGCCAACACCTGAGCGACTTTGAGTTTCACGAAGCCCCTGTCACTTTCACCATCCCCCAGCAGCAGGCGCAGATCGGGGCGTGCGCAGTTGATCCGGCAGACATAACCCATGCCGGCGTTCGAATCCCCCACTTCGACTTCACAGCTTAGATAGCGCGCCAGGACGTCGCCCTGGGACGGTTGACGGGTTTCAACCTGATTGCCGGAAGCCAGCGGCAGCGCCAGGTAAACAGCGTGCGTGCCCGAGTTGGCAGGCACGTCCAGCACCAGAGGCTCCATGGCAGTGCTCAGGTCGAATAAACTGCCATCCGGTAAAACGCCACTGGCTTGATTGATCACCAGCTTGCCCAGGTTGAGGTATTGCACATTGAGCTCCAGCGTCAGGAAGCCCCAGGTGTCACTGCCCAGCAAACGCGTGCGGTTGAGCTGCTGCTGGTAATAGCGGTCGTTGTGCTGCAAGTGCTGCGGCCGTAACAGCATGCCTTCTTGCCAGATGACTTTGTGAACCTGCATCACTGCGTCTCCTTGCCGGAAAGCGGGCCTGCAACACGGATACCCGTCTTATCCAGCACCAGGTCGGCACGGGTCAGTTGCCGCGGTGCAACGGGGACCAGCAGCCTCCACTGCACCTGTGGCAAATCCCGATACGCCGCCAGCACACCGACGAAACGACTTTCCGATCCAACACGCAGCTTAAGGGCCAACCGGTCCCCCGGGCGCAGTTCGACCTCCTCACTGCTCACCCAATCCTTGGGCAGCACCTGCTCGGCGTGGTTATACAGGCTGAAGAAGTCAGCATTCTCAAAGGCCACGGCATGACGCAGTTCAACCAGGTGCACCACCACCGGCGAGGGTCGGTCGTGAAGATCGGGGTTCACGTGCTCGGTGGCCGTCAGCACCACATCCAATTTGGTCAGCGTCGACAAAGGTGACACCGCGGTGCAGCCGGCCAGCAGGCTGAACAGGCACAAAATCAATCTGAGGGGTGTTCGAGGCATGAATATCATCCTGGATAATCGAGGTGCAGGGCTGAAGCCAGACGTACCTGCTCCTCATAAGCCCTGGTGAAGTCGCGGCCCAGCAGGTGCTCGGTGAATTGCCCGTCCTCGGCAAGACGTTGGTAGTGGCGCTGGTAGGCCCGCCAATACCCACCGTCGCTGAAGAACCTGGACGGCTTGCCCTGGGACTCGAAGCACAGCAGCAGACGGTCGGGGGCGAAAGCGGCATGTGCGTGACGCAATGCACTGCGACACGCCGTCAGCAAAGCCACTTGATGGATCTGCCAGTCTCGATGGACCTGAACAATGGCCTGCTCGGCAGCCCTTTGATCCAGCGCTCCCGCGCCCAACAGCGCGTTCAATACAGCCGGGGTATCAGCACACGCTACCAAGGGGTTTTGACGCTCCGCCAGCGTGTCGGTCAGTGCGGGTATCAGTTCGTTTTTCAGCGCTGAACGGGTGCGCAGATTGTTCTGCAGCCCCTCGATCCCCACGCGAAAAAGATTCGCTACTTTGATAGCCAGGGCCTCTCGGGCTGACCCGTCAAGGTTGTCCAAGTCCATGCCCAGGGCAGCCGCAAACTGCGTCCAAAAAGCCTCATCAATGGGTGACGTCGATGCGACGGGCGCATCCGGATGGGCCTCCACCACCGGTTCCGCCCGTCGGGGTGTGAGCAGAAACTCCCTGTCAGCCGCGTGCCGCTCCTGCCACGCGCCCGATTCCCCGGCAGGCTCGCTCAACGCCTGCAGCTCATTCGGGGAGACATGTCGCTGGTGTTCCAGGTCCAGCGTATGCAAGGGGTCCAGCGCCAGGAAGGCGTCATCGGGAATCGGTACTCCCGCCGTGACCGGCGCCCCGTCCGGGCAGCGCTGCGATTCCATCAACCCGGCACGCATCATCAGCGCCCCCAGTTGAAATACGTCGCCATTATCGATAGGCCGCGCCTGCCCTTTGCGCAGGCGCTCAGGGCTGCCCACTACGCCAATCCCATTGCGACTGATATCCGTCAGGAAGTAGCGGCCCTCACGGTAGCCGATCAGCCCATGGTGACTGGACAGCAGTCGACTGGGATCGGGAATCACCCAGTCACAACCGGAACCGCGGCCAATCACGCCGCCGACACGGTCAAACACTTTACGGGCCAGAGGCGCGGGCGTACTGCCCTCGCCCCCCGACACTTCAAGCACGAGCTGCATAGTCAGGTGCTCCCACTCACTGGCCACGGGTGGCCGCCTGCGGGTCACCCAGCGGTCGATAATCGGAGTCATCGAAAACGTAGTTGGCGTTACAGCCACCCAGCAAACACAACACAAGCACTACGGCTTGCCACGGACGGTCAGGCATTCGGTTTCTCCCACAATGAAAAGGCAGGCCGGCTCATTTCGATAAAGGCGGCATTAATTCCGGGTCAGGTTCAAGCACATCACTCAGCACTCCTCCCGCGCGTCGCCGTGGGGGATGTTCAAACGAGCAAGTCGGTAGAGCAGCGTGCGTCGGGCGACGCCCAACTCCCGTGCGGTACGCGTTCGATTGCCACGGTTCTTGTGCAGGCAATCGAGCAGGAACACCCGTTCCACCCGCTCCATGCGCTGGCGCAGCGTTACGTCATCGCCAGCCGATACGGCCGGGCTCGGTGGCAGCGACAGGTGTGTCGGCAGAATCACATCGTCGTCACACAGCAGCACGGCGCGCTCGACCAGGCACTTGAGTTCGCGCACGTTGCCGGGAAAGCGGTGACTCACCAGTTGATCAAGGGCCGCATTCGACCAACCCACCGGCGCCCTAGCCAGCGTCGCGCACGCGTTATCCGCGAAATGCCGCGCCAGCAATGGCACGTCGCCGTCTCGCTCACGCAAGGCAGGCAGTTGGATAGGGAACTGAGCGAGCCGGTAGTAGAGGTCTTCACGAAAACTACCCTCGGCAACCATCGCAGCCAGATCGCGATGGGTTGCCGCAATGATGCGTACATCCACCTTGTGAGCCGCACTGGCACCCAGTGGACGCACCTCGCCTTCCTGCAATACCCGCAGCAGCTTGGCCTGCAATGTGAGTGGCATATCGCCGATTTCATCAAGCAACAACGTACCGCCGTGTGCGGCGTCAAATAGCCCGGCATAGTTGCGCTCGGCGCCGGTGAATGCGCCTTTGCGGTAACCGAACAACTCGCTTTCCAACAGCCCTTCGGGGAACGCTGCGCAGTTCTGCACCACGAAGGCTTTGCCGCCACGCGGCCCGGCTGTATGGATGGCACGGGCGACCACTTCCTTGCCGGTACCGGTCTCACCACAGAGCAGCACGGTGTAGGGGGAATGCAGAACCTTGCTGATCAACGCGCAGGTCTGTGCCATTGCCGGGCTGGTGCCGATCAAGCCGTACGCTCCAGCCAGCGGCACAGTACGCCTCGGGACGGTAGCGCCAGGCACAGGTCGTATACGCCGCAGCATCAGCAGTTGGTTCAAGGCAAAGCTGCCCAGTTGTCCCAACGCTGTTGCATGGCCTTGCAGTTGGGCGCAGCGCTGACTGGCGCAAAGAAGTAGCCCCGTGATGCCGCCACGTCGGTTGAACAGCGGCACACTCAAAACGGAACACCAGGGTGTGTCCAAGGCAGGCAAGAAACCGATGTCATAAAGGTTGCTTTGCACCGTATCGAAGCCAAGAGCACGCCCCTGGCTCAAGGTGTAGTGCAGCAACTGCTGGTTTCTCAGATCAGCACACTCGAGCGTGTCGGCCTGCGACGCGCCCCGGGGCAAATGCTGGGCAATGAGCTCAAGCCGACCCGTCACCTCATCGAGCAGGTACAACTGGCTGAGCTCGCACCCGCTCAGTCGCGCAGCGCCTGCGGCACATACATCGGGCAGTGAAGTTTCATCACAGTCGAGCCCCAAGCGTGTGAAGCAATCCAGAAAGGCATCGGTAGCAACCGGCGGATCGGGCAGTTGTGCAGAGCGGTTATCGGTCATTGGCTGAGCTCGCAGGTTGGCCGGCCACTTTCATCCAGACCGGCATGCACCCGGGACAACGGCTCATCCGTGGCCGTAGCGTCGAGAAGACCGTCGACCATCCGCGGCAGCAAATGACGCTCAATCCATTGATCGATATACCGCGCACCGCTGTCCCCATCAGCGCAATGCTCGGCCATATGCGCAACCAACTCGGGTGTGTAAGTGAATGCCAGCTTGCGTTGGTGCAACCGTGACCCCACATTCGCCAGCTTGAGCTTCACCACATCACGCAGCACTTCGCCTGCGATCGGGTAATACGGCACGACACGCATCCGTGCCAACAAGGCGGGCTTGAAGTGATTGCGCAACACAGGGTAGATAGCGTCTTGCAGCGCCTGAGGCTCAGGTCGTTGCCCCTCTGCACACAGCTCACTGATGCGATCACTGCCAAGGTTGGACGTCAGCAGGAGCACCGTATTGCGAAAATCGATTTCCCTCCCTTCGCCATCGTTGGCACGTCCTTTATCGAAGACCTGGTAAAACAGGTTCAAGACCTCCGGGTCGGCTTTCTCCACCTCGTCTAGCAGCACCACCGAATAAGGGCGCTGGCGCACGGCCTCCGTCAGCACCCCGCCCTCACCGTAACCGATATAACCGGCAGGCGCCCCGATCAAACGCGAGAGCGTGTGCTTTTCCTGGTATTCCGACATATTGATCGTGGTGACAAAACGCTCGCCGCCATACAGAAGATCCGCCAGGGCCAGTGCCGATTCTGTCTTGCCTACACCGCTCGGTCCCACCAGCAAAAACACGCCTGCGGGTGCCTCCGCCTTGTTGAGGCCGGCAGCAACGGCACGTAAGGCGCGGTCAAGGGCCTGCACCGCGTGCTCCTGTCCCAGGATGCGTTTGCGCAGGGCGTCGGCAAGGCCAAGGATCTTTTCATTGGGTTCAAGGGCCAATTGCTCGACGGGAACGCCGGTCCAGGCGCTGATCACGCGGGCCACCTGATGCGGGCACACCTCAAGGTTCTGAGCGGGTGGCCCGCACTGCTGCTCCAACGCCTGACGCTGTCGCTCAACGGTGTCCAGGCGCCGGGTCAAGGTGTGCAATATCTGGGTATCCACGGGCAATCCGAGGTCGGCGTCTCGACTTAACGCCCGTTCCATGCGCCGACCTTCGGCCAGCTCCGTGCACAGCGCCTGTAACGCCTCAGGCGGCATTGCCTGGCGCGTGCGAACCGCGGCACAGGCCGTGTCCAGCACATCCACAGCCTTGTCCGGCAACTGCCGCCCCATCAGATAACGAGCGCTCAGGTGCGCCGCAGCAACGACGGCATCATCGCGGACGTAAACCCCATGGCTTTCCTCATAGACGGGCACCAGGCCTCGCAGGATCGACACCGCCGCCTCGACACTGGGCTCACCGACCGACACGGGCTGGAAACGCCGCGCCAACGCCGGATCCCTCTCAATGTATTGCTTGTACTCCGACCAGGTGGTGGCGGCGATGGTGCGCAACGCTCCCCGGGCGAGTGCCGGCTTGAGCAGGTTTGCCGCATCCGAACCGCCCGCCGGGCCTCCGGCACCGGTCAGGGTATGAGCTTCGTCGATAAACAGGATCACCGGCTCAGGCGACGCATTGACTTCATCGATGAGGCCTTTGAGGCGCCGTTCGAACTCTCCCTTGAGGCCGGCACCCGCCAGCAACAGCCCCATATCCAGGGTCAATAGACGAACCCCTTTGAGGGCCGCAGGCACTTGCGAAGCAACGATCTGCAGCGCAAGCCCTTCGACAATCGCAGTTTTTCCCACTCCGGCCTCTCCCACCAGCATCGGGTTGTTCTTGCGCCGTCGTACCAGGATTTCGATCAGTTGGCGGATTTCCCCTTCGCGGCACAGCACCGGATCAATCAGGCCTTCACGCGCCTGCTGGGTAAGATCATGGGTAAAGCGCTGCAGTAACGAATCGGCTGCCACCGGCTCGGCTCCAGCAGGCTGGCTCGTCAGAAAATCACGTACCCGATCGGCATCCAGGCGGCTCAACAGGTGGTGATAGCCGCTGCCCGCGTAGTCCAGTGGATGGCGCAGGAGTGCCAGCAACAACGCACCGTGGTCCACGAAACGCTGCCCCAGCTCAATGTGAGCAACCATCAGCGCCTGCTGCAGCCAGCGCACCAGTAATTCTGCGAAGACCGGGTTACGGGTTGCGCTCTGCTCAGCGCGGGGCTGCAATGCCGCATGCAGCTCACCGGTGTGCACGTTGGCATCAGCCAATGCCTTGGCCATGACCCCGTCGGGATGCTCAAGCAAAGCCAGGAGCAAATCTTCCACTAACACTTCACGGCCGCCGCGCATCACACACCGCTCGGCTGAGCGCTCCAGATCCTGGCGTGCCTGGGGTGTCAGGGTGCGGATCAGTTGTTGCAGGTCCACATTCATCATAACCATCAGTCCCTACTGAAAATTGCCGGTGAGGGTGACCACACCATCGGCGCGCTCGGGTTCCAGCCAGCTGGTCCACCCCAGGCGGCAGACATTGCTTTCACCAAGGTGCAACGCCCGGATCTCCCCTTGCGCCAATACCAGCCGCAGGTCGTATTCCAGTGGGTCGCGCGCGGCCAGGCGCACCAGCGAACATAAGGGCTGGTACGCAGGCCCCATGGGCAGGAACTCGTGAAAACGCTGCCAACACAGCGCCAGGATGTGCACCCTGAATTTGCCGCTGCGGTCGGCGATCCGGTGCCCCAGCACCAGGTCAAAACCGAGCGTGCTGTTGCTGCGCCCCAGGTCGTTGCGCTGTGGGTGGACGACGTCTACCGCGCGCTCAACCCATTGCTCGACCACGATGGGGTCGTGCTTGAAGTAGTAGCGCAGCACCGACTCAATCAATGCGGCCGAGTGGGCTCGCAAGCTCAGAAGCCCCAGGTACGGCAGCAAACGCTTGCAGTCGAGTTGCGTGGCATCACGGATAGCACGGCTGCCCAAACCGATCAGCGCAAACATATGTTCGGAAAAAGCGTCACCGGCACCCGCCTGGAAACACGCCCGATAGCGGTATTTACGCCAGATCGGCAGCATCAGCCGTTGCAGGCGGTGATGAAACAGATCAAGGAAGTCGCGGGTGGGGTTACCATTCGGCTGCTCGCCGAACGCCTGCTCAGCATAAAAGGCAGGTAACGGCGACCCGGCACCGAACAGCCCCAATACGTTGAGGCGCAGGCGAGCACGCAGTTGCCCGTGCTCCACGAAGAACTCCACCCGATCAATGTCGTGCCCCGCAAACCCCAGGCCCGGGTTGGCCTGGAACTCCAGTTGGTCGTACAGCGTGTCGTCATCGAGCAACGGATGAGCATCGCGCAATCGCTCCATCACCTGCAGCACCGCCTGGAACAGCGTGTACTCGCGGATGCCCCGGCAGATCCGGGTCAAATCAAGGGTTGCTGTCCCGTCCGTGATGGCCATAGATACACGTCTCCTTGTGTGCTGATGACTCGCAACTCGTGGTACGAGTTGAGGCTGGCATAAAGTGCAAAGAACTCGTTGAGGACAGACGCAAACACAAACAGGTCGCCCTGCCCCAGAAAGCCCTGGGGGTCGATGGTCAGGTCCACCCGCAAACCCCGCACGGGTAAACCTCGATGCAGTCGGTCAACAGCCTCATGGCTGATAGACCGCAGTGCCCCCAGTCGCTTCTGGCTGATTTTCAACGCTTGCCGGTCGTGGTAACGCGGCAAATCGTAGGTTTCGAGAATCACCTTCAAGGCATTGATATCGGTCAACGACAAATAGTTGAGCGACATGTTGCTGATGACTTTCCACAGGAAGTCCTGGTCCAGGGGCGGCGCAAAACTCGCGGTAGGCGCAGTGATGTTTCGGAACGTCAATGACTCCGGTGTCTGCTCACTGGGCTGATTGATTTCGCCTGCGCGTAACTGCCTTGGCAAGTTGCCGTTAGTGCAAGTCAGTTCGACCGATACGGTTTCATGGCCTTGTTCGCGACGTCGGCCGAATCCCATCCAGGTGTCGAGCCCGGCGTGTTGCACCGACAAGCGCTGACGAATGCTGTAGCTGGGAGACGTCGCGGGAGTCTCGGCATCGATGTCATGCTCGAACGACTCGAACGGTACATACGTTTGATACCCCAACCCACCAGGACGCCAGCCGATGACCCGGTCCACCGCAAACACAGCAGCATTGCCCGGTGTGTAGTCCCCCGGCATCAACAGGTACTCATCCTGTTTGCAATCCAACCGGATAGGGACCGCATCCTGCTTGAACAGATTGATGATGGGAGTGCAGTACAGCTTTACGTTGTCCAGGGTGGGCCGCAGGGACCCGGATGCCTGGGTGCGCAATTCAAAGCGCATGACCATGCCGTGCACCTGTTCCAGCGTCGCTCGTGGGAGCCTGTTCAATACCCCCAACCCTGCGATATCGACAAACAGGTACTTCTCGGGAAACGCAAAATACTCCTGTAAGTGGCGGTAACCACGAAAGGTGTTCTGCGGATAGGGAATCAGCGCCTGCTCCTGCGAAAAGCCCACCGGTTGCACCTGCGCTGCGCCGAGCCTCACAGTCATGGCGTGACCATCAGCGCCTTGGACCGGCGCCCCCTCCTCATCCAACAGCAATAGCTGGATGTCCCCTAGGTGACGCAACAGGTTGAGGTAAAGCGCTTGGCTCACGTAGCGATCGCCGGCCAGATGCAGCCGTAACGAGTCGAACGTCACGTCACTGAAATGCCCTTCGGCACTCATGTCCAGTCGCAGGTCCAACCATGCGCCCGCGCCTTGGCACCGGTACTCCAGGCTACTCAGTTGCAGCGGCATGACATCCGTGGCGTAGCACGTTCGAAATCGGCAGCGCTCGCCGTGGATAGCCGAACTTTCCACTGCCGTATCCCGCGCAACATGAACACTGGGGCCTGCGCGTTTCAACGGGTCAAATTGCAGAATACTGAACGACGGCAAGGGCCTCATGTAGTTGGGCCACAGCAGATGCATCAACGAATGCGTCAGCTCCGGCAGTTCGTCTTCCAGCTTCTGGCGCAAACGGCCGGTGAGGAACGCAAAGCCCTCGAGCAATCGCTCGACGTCCGGGTCCTGGCCCGGCTCTGCGAGAAATGGCGCCAAGGCCGGGTTACGCTCGGCAAAACGCCGTCCGAGCTGACGAAGTGCACTCAGCTCGCTTTGAAAATAACGATTAAAAGCCATCGGCGCCGACCTCTACCCGCCCGGCATCATCCAGACGAGCATGGAACACGACGGGCCGGGTGACACCGTCAATGGCCATCTCGGCCTCGATGGCAAACGCCAAGGCCAAGGGTTCCCGAGCACGGGGTGACACCCTGACGTGTACATTCGCCAGCCGCGGCTCGTACACCCGGATAAAGCGCTCGATCAGCAGGCGCGACCGGGATAGCGACTCATGCAGGCTGAGCCGCATATCATTGAGGTCAGGCAGACCATAATCCGGCAGTGTCTGGACACTGCCCGCGCGAGTGCTGAGCATCTTTCCCAGATGTGCGGCGACGGACGCCACGCGGCACAATCGGCTCGATCCTGCGCATTCCAGACGCTCGAACAGGCTATTGTGGTGGGACATTCCCTGGCCTCTGCTCATTCTTTGTCGAGCTTGCCGACCAGGGACAACGTGAAGTCCGCCCCCATGTACTTGAAGTGCGGGCGCACACTCAAGTTAACCCGGTACCAGCCCGGCTCGCCCTCGACATCGCTGACGACAATGCGCGCTGCGCGCAATGGCCGACGACCACGTACCTCGGCACTGGGGTTTTCCTGGTCCGCCACGTATTGGCGAATCCACTTGTTGAGCTCCAGTTCCAGGTCCGTGCGTTCCTTCCATGCGCCCAGTTGTTCGCGCTGCAGAACCTTGAGGTAATGGGCCAGGCGGTTGACGACCATCATGTAAGGCAGCTGGGTGCCAAGCCGGTAGTTCAACTCGGCGGTCTTGCCCTCTTCACTGATGCCGAAGGTCTTGACCTTCTGCACGGAGCTGGCGGAAAAGAACGCAGCGTTGTCACTGCCCTTGCGCATGGTCAGGGCAATGAAACCTTCTTGTGCGAGCTCGTACTCACGCCGATCCGAAACCAGGACCTCGGTAGGAATCTTGGTTTCGATCCCGCCCATGCTCTGGAAGTGATGCAAGGGCAGGTCTTCCACCGCCCCGCCACTCTGCGGGCCGATGATATTCGGGCACCAGCGAAAACGCGCGAAGCTGTCGGTCAGCCGTGTAGCAAACGCGTAGGCGGTATTGCCCCCATAGGTAATGCTCGTGGCTGTTGACCACGTTTTCCTGGTAGGCGAAGGTTTTGACCGGGCACTCCAGGGGATCGTACGGAGTTCGCAGCAGAAAGCGCGGTACGGTCAGGGCGATGTAGCGGGCGTCTTCGCTCTGCCGGAAACTTTGCCATTTGGCAAACTGCGGACCTTCGAAATGATCCCTGAGGTCCTTCAGATCGGGCAGTCCGGTGAAACTTTCCAACCCAAAGAAACCCGGTCCGGCAGCCGCGATGAAGGGGGCATGGGCCATGCACGCAACACTGGAAACGTATTGCATGAGCTTCACATCTGGCGCGCTGGGCGACAGGAAATAGTTGCCAATGATCGCACCCACCGGCTGACCACCGAACTGGCCGTACTCGGCACTGTAGATATGCTTGTACAACCCCGACTGGGTAATTTCCGAGGCGTCTTCAAAATCATCCAGCAGGTCCATGCGCGAGACATTCAGCAGTTCAATCTTGATGTTCTCGCGGAAATCGGTGCGGTCGACCAGCAGCTGCAGTCCTCTCCAGGAAGCCTCCAGCGCCTGGAAATCCGGGTGATGCAGAATCTCATCGATCTGTTGACTGAGCTTGATATCGATCTCGGCAATCATCCGGTCGACCAGGCGCTTCTTGACCGGCTCTGCACGGTTGTGCGGTTTGACCAGCTCCTCGATAAACGCCGATACGCCGCGCTTGGCGATGCCGTAAGCCTCGTCGTCGGCGCTCAGCAATGTCTGGGCAATGATGTTATCGAGGATGCTGCACGCGTCGGTGGCTTGCAGCGGCTGCGGGTTGCTTTGGGTGGTCGTCATGCGGTCAGTGTCCTTTTACTGAAAATGTCAGGCATCCGGGTTGCTCAACCCGAGCTCGGCCAGAACGCGGGCACGGGAGTCGTCGTCGGCCAATGCCTGTTCGATGGCTTTGCGAAAACTGGGGGTGTTACCCAACGGCCCTTTGAGTGCCATCAACGCTTCACGCAGTACCATGAGCTTTTGCAATGCTGGTATTTGCTCGACGAGGTTTGCGGGATTGAAGTCCTTCATCGAATTGATCCGGACCTGGATGGCCAACGCTTCGACGTCAGCCTCCTCCTGAAGGCGATTGGGCACACTCAACGTCAAGCTGATCGCCTGTTTCGCCAGCACCTCATCAAGGGTGTGCTTGTCTATGCCGATGGGCTTTCGATCCTCCAGTTTGCGCGGGTCTTCGCGTTGGGAAAAATCCCCCAGCACCAGTAGTTTCAGCGGTAGCTCGACTTCCTCCTGGGCACCGCCGACCGCCGGTTTGAAAGTGATATTGATACGTTCCTTGGGTGCTATCGAACCGTCTTTGGCCATGCTGTTTCTCCTTTTTGATCGGGTTTCATTCAAGTACTGCGTCAAGATCGAAGTGGCACAACCGGCGATGGGTGAGTTCCTTGCTTTCGCGCACGGCGCGGCTTTGTGGCAACAGGTCATAGCAGCGATACAGGAGCCGACCGACCTGCAGAGCCAGCTGCGGCTCCCAGCGTTCGAGCCCGGCGCGTTGCAATTCGAGGTCCAATTGCTCCAGCTGGATCCTGCCCAGGTCGTGCTTGCCCGCCCGCATACACAACCTGGCGAGTGCAAGTTGCCAATGGAAACGGGCGCGGTCACCGTACGCCGCTTGCAAGCCTTGCTTGAGTACGGCAACCGCTGCCTTGAGCCCGTCCTTGCGCAGCACCGGCATCACCGCCTGCAAGGCCGCGTCCCAGGATTCGCCTGCCGCATCGGGCATGACGCTGGGTGGCTCGGCCCGTTGCAGGTGGCGCATGACGTGCAGGGTGATCCACTCACAGGTGGCCGGGTCGGCGAACGGAGTTCCGTCGTCGAACCTGTATTCGGGCAAGCTCGGCAGGCGTTGCAGCAACAAGGCGAAATTCATTTCCAGCTCGGTCTTGGCGGGTTCTGCCTGCAACGCTTCAAGGCACTCCCAGGCCATACGCAGCCCGTCGAACCAGAACAATGCACCGGCCAGGCTGACCTCAAGCTCCAGCAGCAGATCAGCGTAATGACCTTGGCCGAGGCGGACCCGACAACGCTTGAGCTTGTCGGCAGAGAGCGGGCGCAGCGCCGTGATGCGCTCACTATTGGCGTCGGGATAGTTGATCAGCGTCAGCCATGCCAAGGTTCGACTCAGGCGCAAGGCGCGCACATCAGTGGCACTCTGGCGCAACCACCAGGCACACAGAGGACGGGCCTGGTCCTGCAGGGCGCGCAGTAATTTGTGCGCGTCTTTTTCGTTATTCACCGCTTGTTCCGGCTTGAGCAATTGAGCGGTCGCCTGCTTGACCTGGGCAATCACACTCACAGCACCGTCAGCTTCAGCGCCGCGTTGGGGGGCATGCGCCAGACGCTCCGACAGTTGCCTGCGGATCGGCAACAACAAGGGTGCATCCGCTCCAAGATGCTGGTCCCATAGCTCATCGAGCCGGGTGAGATGGTCAAGCAACGCCTGGAACAAGGGCCGCTGATCCACAAGCGAGAGGTTCTGCGCAAAGAGCTGCTCAAGCCGCAACACCAGCCACGCCAGCGCGGCAATGCGTGTACGCGGCTTGCCTGGGTAAACCGCTGCCCAGTGCTGCTCACAGAGATGACGCAACAAGCCGAGCCCCGCCAGCAACCCGACAAATGAATCACGCTGATGAAGGGCCCAGGTCAACCAGACGGCCACTCGCAGGTCCTTGGAATGCTCACGCAAAAACTGCTCGCTGAGCTCACTGACCTTTTGCCAATCCGGCAGGCTCGCACCATGAATCGAATGCGCCTTGCCCAGCTCCGCTTCCAGCGCCTCGAACTCGCTCGAAAACCGCATATCACTGCCGGCAAACGCGCTTGGCGAACAAGGTAGCCGCGCCAACTCAAGGTAATAGTCGCAAAGCTTCTTTGAATAATCCATTTGGTGCGTACACAACTATCCATCACAGAAAAAACAAACTAACCGCCATTAAGGTGCGTATCAGAATGCCATTTAACTTACATTCAACGAACAACGAAGTGTGCGAACACTAGCCATGCCAGAGGCAATCATCAAGCAACAGAAAGTCACTTAAGGAATTTCCTACACCCTAATAAAAACAAGGCTTGCGCAATAATTTTCGCAGTCAAACCGTAGAAAAAACCTCATCCCGCCCGGTTGGCTCAACACTTACAGCGCAAACCGCACGAGCAACTAACTGCACGCATCTGCGCAAATAACAACAGCAAAAAACCACCAAACCATCATCACAACTTTCCAACATCTTCCCCCTTGAGTCTTGCGCGCCGTTATTTCATTGAGCTTTCCAACTTCAGGCACGCTTCTTGTTATAGGGACTTGCCCGTCCGGCGACCGTGCCGTTCGGGAATACCTACTTAAATCAGGCAAGGAAACCCGTCATGCCAACACCCGCGTACCTCTCCATTACCGGCGTCAAACAAGGTTTGATTACGGCAGGTACATTTACCCAGGACTCAGTAGGCAACATTTACCAGGAAGGTCATGAGGATCAGATCCTGGTGCAGGCATTTGCACACCAGGTGATCATTCCCCGCGATCCGCAATCGGGCCAGCCGACAGGACAACGGGTGCATAAGCCACTCATGATCAGCAAGATCTTCGACAAATCCTCGCCGCTGCTATTCAGCGCACTGACCTCAGGCGAGGAAGTGTCGTGCCGGCTTGAATGGTTCCGCACATCGTCGGCCGGAACCCAGGAACACTACTTCACCATTGAGCTGGAGGGGGCGACCATCGTGGACGTGCAATCGCGCATGCCCAATTGCCAGGACCCTGAAAACGCCCATTTCACCCATCTGGAGGATGTGTATTTCACCTATCGCAAGATTGTCTGGACCCATGAGGTCGCCGGCACTTCAGGCGCCGACGACTGGCGTAGCCCAGTGGCCAGCTAAGTTCGGATGAGGCTTGAGCGGCTGCCAGGGAAGGCGCCGCTCCTGCCGCTGAAGGGCTACACCATCGCCAATGGATGCTTACGCTTGGGCGCACCAAATACGCGATCGATCGCGTCCAGGTCGTGTTCATCCAATATCAGTTTCGCGGCACCGGCATTGAGCCGCACGTGTTCGGGCGTGACCGCTTTAGGGATCGCAATCACGCCGTCCTGGCGCAGCACCCAAGCCAGGGCGACCTGGGCCGGCGCTACCTCATGACGACGGGCGATCTGCTTGAGCGTGGGGCTGGATAAAAGCTCACCGCCCTGGGCGATCGGACAGTAAGCCATCAAGGGCAAATGGTGTTGCTGCCACCACGGCAGCAAGTCGAACTCGATACCGCGTTCCTCGATGTTGTAGAGCACCTGGTTGGTCGCACAGGCGGGAGATGCAAGGTCCTGCAGGTCGGCGACATCAAAATTGGAGACACCCCAACGCCCGATCTTGCCGGCCTCACGCAGGCGTTCGAACGCTTCAACGGTTTCTTCAAGGGGATATTGACCACGCCAATGCAACAGGTACAAATCGATATAGTCGGTGCCCAGGCGTTGGAGACTGGCTTCACAGGCACGGGGAACGCCTTTGTGGCTGGCATTGTGGGGGTAGACCTTGCTGACCAGGAATACCTGGTCACGTCTGCTGCGGATGGCTTCGCCGACCACCGTTTCGGCGCCACCCTCGCCGTACATTTCAGCGGTATCGATCAGGGTCATGCCCTCATCGATACCCAATTGCAGCGCCGCGACTTCGGCACGATGCTGGTCGGGGTTTTCGCCCATGCGCCAGGTTCCCTGGCCGATGACCGGCACAGGAACGCCAGCCAGATCAATGGTACGCATGACAATCTCCTGATGAGTTCGCGGGTCTACAGTGTGGCACTGGGCGGACAGAAGGGTTCAATCGAAGTATGGTTACTCTTTGCCCACTCGCCAGGAAGATCTCCAATGCTGTTTGTAGTGATGCTCGGGGGCAAGCACCCCAGGGCCAGGATCGAAGTGCACGATGTGGTGTTTACTGTGGCGGATACACTGCAGGCCACTTATCCGCAATTGCGCGACAGTTGGTTCGGCAGCCCGTCAGGTGTGCATATCGATGCGTGGATGGGGGTCGACGGTGTCGATGGCTGGAAAGTGGAAGTGAGCCCTCTGGCGCCGCGCGCCGATGCACACCGTTTGTACTTCATCAACCTCGGCGGCTATGAAGCCGACACTTTCGGTGAGGCTCATCACTACGTGCTGGTGGTGGCGCGCACCCCGCAGGAGGCAAAGGCCAAAGGCAAACGGAAGATGCTGAGCCACTGGTCTCAGGCCCACACCGACTGTGTGCTGGATGTCGACGACTGCCTGCCCATCGATCTGGTGGACGGTCGGTATATTCACCTCGTGCAAGGTACGCATCGCCCCATCATCCAGCAAAACGACTATATCGTTCTGAGCTGAGCGCTGATCGAACGGCTTTATCGTGCCCTTCGGCGACTTGTACGCGGGGGTCACGACTGTTCACGGGCAGGTGCCTGAACAATTACCTGGCACCACTGGGTCATCCGGCAGGAACTTTGCCGGGAAATAACCGCCTGAATCCGGTAGGCTCACCCTTTTCATTCAAGGAGTTACTCCCATGGCCAAAGCCACCGCCCGTCACATCCTCGTGTCCACTGAAGACAAGTGCAACGAACTGAAGGCCCAAATCGAAGGCGGCGCTGATTTCGCAGAAATCGCCAAAGCCAACTCCAGCTGCCCCTCCAGCCGCCAAGGGGGCGACCTGGGTTCGTTCGGTCCAGGCCAGATGGTCAAGGAATTCGACACTGTCGTGTTCAGCGCCCCGGTCAACACCGTGCAAGGCCCGGTGAAGACCCAGTTCGGTTACCATCTGCTGGAAGTCACCAGCCGCCAGGACTGATCCCGTCCGCGCTGATGCTATGAACAACGGCCCGCCTTTTGGTGGGCCGTTGTGCATGTGATGACTGGCGACACGGATGCCGTTAGCGTACAAATCCCTATTCTTCTTCACCCGGCGTTCAAGGCTGATAATGCGATTGGCTTTTTCCAGACTGCTCAGTACCTCCCTGGCCCTGCTGTTGGCCAGTAGCGCCGTGATCGCGGCTCCGCAGACCTACCTGACGGTGTACGGCGAACCGGCCAAGTATCCCGCCGGCTTCAGCCATTTCGACTATGCCAACCCCGACGCGCCCAAGGGCGGCAGCCTGCGGCGCTCCGCCATCGAGATCGGGCGCTTCGACCATGTGCTGCCGTATATCGACAAAGGCATCGGCGTCTCCCAGGTCGACGGCTGGCTCTATGCGCCCCTGGCTCAGCGCTCCCTGGATGAGCCCTATACGGTGTATGGCCTGGTGGCAGAGAAGATGGAGCGCGCCGATGACGGTTTGTCCCTGCGTTTCTACCTCAACCCCAAGGCACGCTTTGCCGATGGCAAGCTGATTACCGCCGAAGACGTGCGCTACAGCTTCGACCTGCTGATGACCCAGGGCAGCCTGCGCTTTCGCACACTGTTCGCCGACGTCAAGCACGTTGAAGTCGAAGGCGAACGCCAGGTGCGCTTCGATTTTTCCAGCAATGAGAACCGCACCCTGCCCCTGGATATCGCCACCCTGCCGGTGTTCCCCGAACATTGGTGGAAGAGCCGCGACTTCGCCAACGGCGGCGGCTACGAAGCCCCACTGGGCAGCGGCCCGTACACCATCAGCAAGATCGACTCCGGCAGCACCATCACCTTTACCCGTGACCCCGACTGGTGGGGCAAGGACCTCCCGGTCAGCCGCGGTCTGTACAACTTCGACCACCTGAGCCTGGAGTACTTCGGTGATACCGAAGTGGCGCGCCAGGTGCTGCGCGGTGGCGCCTATGACTTCAACCGCGAGTTTTCCGCCACCGGCTATTCCATCGGCTACAACGGGCCGGCACTGGACGATGGCCGCCTGCAACGTGCCCATTTGGCCAGGGAGATGCCACAACCGGCCCAAGGCTACGTGTTCAATGTGCAAAAGCCGATGTTCAAGGACCGCCGCGTACGCCAGGCCCTGGCGATGCTGTGGGATTTCGAATGGGCCAACCGGCAGATGATGCGCAATATGTATATCCGCCAGCAGAGTTTCTTCTCCAACAGCCCATTGGCCGCCAGCCAATTGCCGACGAAGGAAGAGCTGGCGATTCTCGAACCGTTGCGCGGGCAAGTGCCCGACGAGGTCTTCACCCAGGTGTTCAAGGCACCGGTTACCGATGGCAGCGGCATGATCCGCGACAAACAGCTGCAAGCGCTGGCCTTGCTGGAGGAAGCCGGCTGGAAACCAGACGGTGACAAGCTCGTCAACGCCGACGGCGAACCGCTGGAGTTTACCTTCCTCAACGCCCAGGCCGGACTGGAGCGCCTGCTGCTGCCGTACAAACGCAACCTGGCGCAGATCGGCATCACCCTGAACATTCGTCGGATCGACGCCTCGCAGTATGTGAACCGGGTGATGGCACGGGACTACGACATGATCGTCGCCGGCTTCCCGGTCACCACGTCCCCGGGCATGGAACTGTACAACTTCTTCGGTTCGGCAGCCGCCCTGGACCCGGGCGCCAACAACTACATGGTGCTTAAGGACCCCGCCGTGGACAGTCTGATCAAGGGCCTGGTCAAGGCCGACACCCAGTCCCGGATGCTCACCTATGCCCATGCCCTGGACCGGGTGCTGCAATGGAATTACCTGTGGATTCCCAACTACTACCCGCCGGGTACCTCGGCGGCCTGGTGGAACCGTTTCGGCCGACCTGCCGTCGAGGCCAAAAATGATGAAGCCCTGGAAACCTGGTGGGAAATCAGCCCGACACCGTTGACCAATGAGCAAATGAACGCCGAATTGAAAAAACGCGGAGGTACCCGCTGATGTTTGCCTACATCGTGCGGCGTCTGCTGCTGATCATCCCGACGCTGGTGATCATCCTGCTGGTCAATTTCGTGATCGTACAGGCCGCGCCCGGCGGCCCGGTGGAACAGGCCATCGCCCACCTGCAAGGGATTGGCGGCGGCGCCGTCGGCGGCTCGTCCGGCGACAGCATCAGCAGCGGCTCCCGTGCCAGCCGTGGCCTGGACCCAAAGCTGATCAAGGACATCGAAAAACAGTACGGCTTCGACAAACCCGCACCGGAACGCCTGTGGCTGATGCTCAAGAACTACGCCCGGCTGGACTTCGGTAACAGCTTCTTTCGGGGCTCGACGGTGATCGACCTGATCCTGGAGAAAATGCCCGTCACGCTTTCGCTCGGCCTGTGGGCCACCTTGATCACCTATCTGGTGTCGATTCCCCTGGGGATTCGCAAGGCGGTGCGCCATGGCAGCAGCTTTGATGTGTGGAGCAGCACCGCCATCGTCATCGGTTATGCGATGCCGGCCTTCCTGTTCGCCATGTTCCTGATCGTGGTGTTCGCCGGTGGCACCTCGCTGAACTGGTTCCCGGTGCGCGGGCTGGTGTCGGAGAACTTCGCGCAATTGAGCCCCATCGGCAAGATTGCCGATTACTTCTGGCACCTGGTATTGCCCGTCACCTCATTGGTGATTGGCGGGTTTGCCACGCTGACCATACTCACCAAGAACTCGTTCCTCAATGAAATCACCCGCCAATACGTGGTCACCGCGCGCGCCAAGGGCTTGAGCGAACGCCGCGTGTTGTACGGCCATGTGTTCCGCAACGCCATGCTGCTGGTGATCTCGGGTATTCCCCAGGCATTCATCAGCGTGTTCTTCGCAGGCTCCTTGCTGATCGAGGTGATTTTCTCCCTCGACGGCCTCGGCCGCATGAGCTACGAGGCGGCCGTGTCCCGCGACTACCCGGTGGTGTTCGGCTCGCTGTTTATCTTCACCCTGTTCGGGCTTTTGATAAAACTCATCGGTGACCTCTGCTACACCTTGGTGGACCCGCGTATCGACTTCGCTGCGAGGAACGCCTGATGTTGAATCTATCTCCGGTGGCCCGTCGGCGTTTCGAGCGGTTCAAGAAGAACCGTCGCGGCTGGTGGTCACTGTGGTTGTTTATCGGGCTGTTTTTACTGACGTTGGGCGGTGAGCTGATCGCCAACGACAAACCCCTGGTGCTCAGCTACAAGAACACGCTGTATTTCCCGGTGTTCAAGCGCTACACCGAACAGCAGTTCGGCGGCCAGTTGCCGTTCCAGGCCGACTACCGCAGTGACTACGTGCAAAAGCTGATCAAGCAGGACGGTGGCTGGATGCTGTTCCCGCCGATCCCGTTCAGCGACGACACGCCCAACTACGAACTGACCCGCCCTGCCCCCAGCCCACCGTCTTCGGTGAACTGGCTGGGCACCGATGACCAGGCGCGGGATGTGCTGGCCCGGGTGATCTTCGGCGCACGGGTGTCGATCCTGTTCGCCCTGGCACTTACTGCCATCAGCGCCGCTATCGGCATTGCCGCCGGTGCGCTGCAAGGCTTCTACGGCGGCTGGGTCGACCTGCTCGGCCAGCGCATCCTCGAGGTGTGGTCCGGGCTGCCGGTGCTGTACCTGTTGATAATCCTGTCGGGCTTCGTCGAGCCGAATTTCTGGTGGCTGCTGGGAATCATGGCGCTGTTTTCCTGGCTGGCCCTGGTGGACGTGGTACGCGCCGAGTTCCTGCGCGGGCGCAACCTGGAGTACGTCAAGGCCGCACGGGCATTGGGGCTGGGCGATGGCAAGATCATTCGCCGGCATATCCTGCCCAATGCCATGACCGCGACCTTGAGCTACCTGCCATTTATTCTGACAGGGGCGATTTCCACCTTGAGCGCCCTGGACTTCCTCGGTTTCGGCATGCCTGCGGGCAGTGCGTCGCTGGGCGAGCTGATCGCCCAGGGCAAGCAGAACCTGCAGGCACCCTGGCTGGGCCTGACGGCGTTTTTCACCCTGGCGCTGATTTTGTCGCTGCTGGTATTTATCGGCGAGGCATTACGTGATGCCTTCGACCCACGTTCATGAGTGATTGCATATGAACCTGATCGAAATCCGCGACCTCAGCGTCGCCTTCAGCGGCCAGACCGTGGTGCGCAACCTGAGCCTGGATGTACGCCCTGGCGAGTGCCTGGCGCTGGTGGGCGAATCGGGGTCGGGCAAGTCGGTGACGGCCCATTCGATCCTGCAACTGCTGCCCGAAGCCGGTACGCATACCACAGGTTCCGTAAAGTATCGCGGCCAGGAGTTGATCGGTGCGTCGGCGGCCACCCTGCAAAAGCTGCGAGGCAACCGCATCGCGATGATCTTCCAGGAGCCGATGACCTCCCTCAACCCGTTGCACAGCATCGAAAAGCAGATCGGCGAAACCCTGTTGTTGCACAAAGGCCTGGGAGGCAAGGCGGCACAGGCGCGCATCCTCGAATTGCTGGAACTGGTCGGCATCCAAAAGCCCCGGGAACGGCTCAAGGCCTACCCGCACCAGCTCTCCGGCGGCCAGCGCCAGCGGGTGATGATTGCCATGGCCCTGGCGTGTGAACCGGAACTGCTGATCGCCGACGAACCCACCACCGCGCTGGACGTCACCGTGCAACGCAAGATCCTGCTGTTGCTCAAGTCCCTGCAGGAACGCCTGGGCATGTCGCTGCTATTGATCAGCCACGACCTCAACCTGGTACGCAGCATTGCCCAACGGGTGTGTGTGATGCGCGCCGGGGAAATTGTCGAGCAAGCCGACTGCCAGACCTTGTTCGACGCTCCCCGGCACCCTTACAGCCGTCTGCTGCTGGATGCCGAACCGGCCGGCGATGCGCTTTGCAGTGATGAGCGCGAAACGGTGCTGCAGGTCAACGACCTGAGCGTGCAGTTCCCTCTCGGCGGCGGCCTGTTCCGACGCAAGACCTACCTGCGCGCAGTGGATGGCATCAGCCTCAGCGTACAGCGCGGCAAAACCTTGGGTATCGTCGGTGAGTCAGGCTCGGGCAAGTCCACTCTGGGCCAGGCGATCCTGCGCCTGCTGGACTCCACCGGCAGCATTCGCTTCCAGGGTGAAGCCCTCGACCCGCTGAATCCTCAGCAGATGCGCCCCTGGCGCAAGCAGATGCAGGTGGTGTTCCAGGACCCCTACGGCAGCCTCAGCCCACGCATGTCGGTGCAGCAGATCATCAGCGAGGGCCTGGAAGTGCACGCGCCGTGCAGCCTGGAAGATCGCGACGCCCAGGTGATCCAGGTGCTCAAGGATGTCGGCCTCGACCCTGAGAGCCGACATCGTTACCCCCATGAGTTTTCCGGTGGCCAGCGCCAACGCATTGCCATCGCCCGCGCCTTGGTGCTCAAGCCTGCGTTGATGCTGCTGGACGAACCCACCTCGGCCCTGGATCGGACAGTGCAGAAGCAGGTGGTGGCATTGCTGCGCGAGTTGCAGGAAAAATACGGCCTGACCTACCTGTTTATCAGCCATGACTTGGCCGTGGTACGCGCCATGGCCCATGACATGATTGTGATCAAGGACGGCAAAGTGGTGGAGCGCGGCGCGAGCCACGAAGTGTTCGATGCACCGCAGCATCCGTACACCAAAGAGCTGCTGGCAGCGGCGCACATCCCCTTGTAGGAGCGAGCTTGCTTGCGAAGAACAGATAGGCGACACGGGGTATCTGGTAGCGCTGCGTTATCGTTGACGGTTTTTCGCGAGCACGCTCGCTCCTACAGGATTCTGCACGCATGAACACCAGCCTCAAGGATTACCAACAGGTTCGCGGCTTGGCTATCCAGTCGCTGTTCGAGATCATCGAACAGTCCAGCGAGGGCACGGTGATTGTCGATCGCGACGCGAATATCGTGTGGATGAATGAGCGCTACGCCAAGCGCTTCGGGCTCAACAGCGCTGACGAAGCCATCGGCCAGCCGTGTGAGAAGGTCATTTCCAACAGCCTGCTGCGCCAGGTGGTGCGCACCGATCTGCCGATTCTGCTGGATATCCAGGACACGCCCAAAGGCCCGCTGGTGGTGATGCGCCTGCCGATCCATGACGATGCCGGCGCGGTGATCGGGGCGATTGGCTTTGCATTGTTCGATGAACTGCGCAACCTGTCGCCACTGATCGAACGCTACCTGAGCATGCAGCAGGAACTGGCGTCTACCCGTTCACTGCTGCGCAAACGCCAGAGCAAGTACAACTTCGCCCACTTTATCGGCACCAGCGCCGCCAGCCTGGAAGTCAAACGCCGCGCGCGCCGCAGTGCAAGTGCCGAGTCGCCGGTGTTACTGCTCGGCGAAACCGGTACCGGCAAGGAGCTGCTCGCCCAGGCGATTCACGGGGCTTCGAACCGGGCGAACAAGGCCTTTGTCAGTATCAACAGCGCGGCCATTCCCACGGATTTACTGGAGGCCGAATTCTTCGGCACCGCGCCCGGCGCGTTCACCGGTGCCGACCGCAAGGGCCGCCCCGGCAAACTACAGATCGCTCAGGGCGGCACGCTGTTTCTCGATGAAATCGGCGATATGCCGCTGCCGCTGCAAAGCAAACTGTTGCGGGTACTGCAGGAAAAGGAATACGAGCCAGTCGGCTCCAACGAGATGCTGCACAGCGATGTACGGGTAATCGCCGCCACCTCGCTGGACCTGGAAGCGGCGATCAAGCGCGGCGAATTTCGTGCGGATTTGTATTACCGGCTCAACGTGCTGCCGATCCAGGTGCCGCCCTTGCGCGAGCGCCTGGAGGACATCCCGGCGCTGAGCGAGGCGATTCTTGAAGAGTTGCTCAGCCGCCACGAACTCGAACCCGAGGCGCTGGGGTTGCTGGCGCAACATGCGTGGCCGGGGAACATCCGTGAGCTGCGCAATGTACTGGAGCGGGCGGCATTGTTGAGTGATGACCTGGTACTGAATGCTGAGGACATTCGCGCGGCAATCGGCACGTTCAGCCCGGTGGAGCGCAGTACGGTTCAAGCCATCGAGGGTGAGTCGTTCAGTGCTGCGCGGGAGCGATTCGATCGGCAGGTTATCGCGGCCGCCTTGAAAGCGTGTGAGGGCAATGTGGTGGACGCGGCCAGGCGGTTGGGGCTTGGGCGCTCGACGTTGTACAAGAAGATGATAGCGTTGGGGATCGCCTAGTCTCGATATAGAGACTTAAATCTCAATAATGAGACGAGGTACTGTGAGTGCTGTTTTCCTCCCGACCGTGCTGTAGCAGGCGATTTGGGCGCTGACTAAACACAACCCCTGGCGCAAGCCCCTCCTACAGCGGTCCCAGCCTGTCTCAATTCAGAGACAAAATTCCAAATAACGGCTCAACAATCAAAAAATCCTCTTAAATATCAATAAGTTAGATTTATGGCACATATCTCGCTATAGCCCTACTCCAAGCATTACCCCACAAAAATAACAATCTGGAGACACACCATGAGTGTGATCATTGCCCTGGCAGCCCTGGCGCTGTTGATGCTGGCTGCCTACCGTGGCTACAGCGTGATCCTGTTTGCCCCTATCGCCGCCCTCGGCGCGGTACTGCTCACTGACCCGTCCGCCGTCGCCCCTGCTTTTACCGGGGTGTTCATGGAAAAAATGGTCGGCTTCATCAAACTGTATTTCCCGGTGTTCCTGCTTGGCGCGGTGTTCGGCAAGTTGATCGAACTGTCGGGGTTCTCGCGTTCCATCGTGGCCGCCGCGATCCGCTTGCTCGGCACGCGCCAGGCCATGCTGGTGATCGTGCTGGTCTGTGCCCTGCTCACCTACGGCGGCGTGTCGCTGTTTGTGGTGGTGTTTGCGGTGTACCCGTTCGCCGCCGAGATGTTTCGCCAAAGCAATATCCCCAAGCGCCTGATTCCGGCGACCATTGCCCTCGGTGCGTTCTCGTTCACCATGGACGCCCTGCCCGGTACGCCGCAGATCCAGAACATCATCCCCAGCACCTTTTTCAACACCACCGCATGGGCGGCGCCGTGGTTGGGTTTGATCGGCACGATTTTCGTATTCTGCGCCGGCATGCTCTACCTGGCGCGCCAGCGCAACAAGGCGCAGCGTGCCGGTGAAGGTTACGGCACCGAGTTGCGCAACGAACCGGAAACCGCCGAAAACCTCACACTGCCCAACCCGTGGGTCGCACTGTCGCCGCTGATTCTGGTGGGCGTGATGAACCTGCTGTTCACTCACTGGATCCCGCAGTGGTACGGCAAGACCCACAGCCTCAGCCTGCCGGGCATGAGCGCGCCGGTGACCACCGAAATCGCCAAGCTCACAGCGATCTGGGCCGTGCAGGCGGCGCTGCTGGTGGGCATCCTGATGGTGCTGGCCTTCGGCTGGTCGGCGATCAAAAGCAAGCTCGCCGAGGGCAGCAAAAGCGCGGTCAGCGGCGCATTGCTGGCGGCGATGAACACCGCATCGGAATACGGCTTCGGCGCAGTGATCGCCTCGCTGCCGGGCTTCCTGGTGCTGGCGGACTGGCTGAAGGGCATCCCCAACCCGCTGGTCAACGAGGCCATTACCGTGACGCTGCTGGCCGGTATCACCGGCTCCGCGTCCGGTGGCATGAGCATCGCCCTGGCGGCAATGTCCGAGAGCTTTATTTCGGCGGCCCACGCGGCCAATATTCCCCTTGAAGTGCTGCACCGGGTCGCGGCCATGGCCAGCGGCGGCATGGACACCCTGCCCCACAACGGCGCGGTGATCACGTTGCTGGCGGTCACCGGGCTGACCCACCGCGAAGCCTACAAGGACATTTTCGGCATCACGATCATCAAGACCCTTGCGGTGTTCGTGGTGATCGGTACTTTCTATGCCACCGGCATTGTGTGAGGTTTTCATGACGACTTTGAATGGCAAGACGGCCCTCGTTACCGGCTCCACCAGCGGCATTGGCCTGGGCATCGCACTGAGCCTGGCCAAGGCTGGCGCCAATCTGATCCTCAATGGCTTCGGCGACGCCAGCGCGGTGATCGCCCAGGTGCAGGCGTTCGGCGGCAAGGTCGGCCACCACCCGGCCGATGTCAGCGACCCGGCGCAGATCGCCGATATGCTCGCCTATGCCGAGCGCGAGTTCGGCGGCGTCGATATCCTGGTCAACAACGCCGGCATCCAGCATGTGGCGGCGGTGGAAGACTTTCCGGTGGAGCGCTGGGATTCGATCATCGCGATCAACCTGTCCTCGGTGTTCCACAGCACGCGCCTGAGTTTGCCGGGGATGAAGGCCAAGGGCTGGGGGCGCATCGTCAACATCGCCTCGGTGCATGGCCAGGTCGGCTCAGTGGGCAAGGCGGCGTATGTGGCGGCCAAGCACGGCGTGATCGGCCTGACCAAGGTAGTGGGCCTGGAGACGGCCACCAGCAATGTCACCTGCAACGCTATCTGCCCGGGCTGGGTACTGACGCCGCTGGTGCAGAAGCAGATTGACGACCGCGCAGCTACAGGTGTCGATCCGCAGCAGGCGCAGCATGATCTGCTGGCCGAGAAACAACCGTCACTGGAATTCGTCACGCCACCGCAATTGGGCGAACTGGTGCTGTTCCTGTGCAGCGAGGCCGGCAGCCAGGTGCGTGGCGCCGCCTGGAATATCGACGGCGGCTGGCTGGCCCAGTAATGCAAATCTAATGGGGTGGGAGCAGGCCCCCACCTTTGATTGATGTCGACTGGCCAATTCACACAAGAATAAGAGACTGTGCCGATGTCCGAAATTCTCTGGCAACCCTCCCCCGAACGCATCGCCAACACGCGGATGGACCAGTTCCGGCGCTTCATCAACCAACGCTATAGCGTGCAGCTGCCCGACTACCCGGCCCTGCACCAATGGAGCATCGACCAGCGCGCGGATTTCTGGCGGGCCATCGTCAGCTACTTCGACGTACAGTTTCACAGCCCGCCCGTGGCAACGCTGATCGAAGACGCCGAGATGCCCAGCGCCCAGTGGTTCCCCGGCGCCACCCTGAACTTCGCCGAGCACCTGCTGCGCCGCCGCGACGAGCACCCGGCCGTGGTCGCCATCAGCGAAGATGGCCGCCGCGAAGTATTGACCTACGCCGAACTCGCCCGCCATGTCGCCGGCTTTCAGCGTAGCCTGCGGGCCGCCGGTGTGACCCAGGGCGACCGCGTCGCCGCGTGCATGCCCAACACCTGGCAAACCCTGGTGGGCATGCTCGCCACCACCAGCCTCGGCGCGATCTGGTCGTGTTCGTCGCCCGACTTCGGTACCCAAGGCGTGATCGACCGGTTCGGCCAGATCGAGCCCAAGGTGTTGATCACCTGCGCCGGTTACCGCTATGCCGGCAAAGACATCGACCAGAGCGCCAAGCTCAATGAAATCCTCGAACGCCTGCCGTCCCTCGAGCAACTGATCATCGTGCCGTACGCACGGCCTCAGGCGCGCGTTGACGACTACCGCAGCCAAGCCAGGGTGACGCTGTGGAATGACTTCTATCAGCCCGGCGGCGACCCCGAGTTTGTCGCCGTGCCGTTCGATCACCCGCTGTACATCCTCTATTCCAGCGGCACCACAGGCGTGCCCAAATGCATCATCCACGGCACCGGCGGCGTGTTGCTCACCCACCTCAAGGAGCACGGTCTGCATGCCGACCTGTCCAGGGATGATTGCCTGTTCTACTACACCACCTGCGGCTGGATGATGTGGAACTGGCTGGTGTCGGTACTGGCCCTTGGCGCCACCGCCGTGCTGTATGACGGCTCGCCGTTCCACCCTGGCCCCGAGCGGTTGATCGACCTGATCGACGCGGAAAAAATCAGCGTGTTCGGCACCAGCCCGAAATTTCTCGCCACCCTGGAAAAAGCCGGGCTGCAACCGCGCCTGAGCCATGACCTGAGCAGCCTCAAGGGGCTGATTTCCACCGGTTCGCCGCTGTCACCCCACAGCTACGACTACGTGTACCGCGACATCAAAAGCGAGCTGTGCCTGGCGTCGATGTCGGGCGGCACCGACATCGTCTCCTGTTTTGTGATCGGCAACCCGGTGCTGCCGGTGCGGCGCGGCGAAATGCAGTGCAAGAGCCTGGCGATGGCCATCGAAGTGTGGAACGACCAAGGCCGGCCAGTGATCGGCGAAAAAGGCGAGCTGGTGTGCACCCGGCATTTTCCGGCCATGCCGATCGGGCTGTGGAACGATCCGGACCAGCAGAAACTGCGCGCCTCGTATTTCAGCCAGTTTCCTGGAGTGTGGGCCCAGGGTGACTACGCCGAGCAACGCCCCAATGGCAGCCTGCTGATCCATGGGCGCTCTGACGCGGTACTCAACCCCGGCGGCGTACGCATCGGCACTGCCGAGATCTATCGCCAGGTGGAAAAAGTCCCGCACGTCGTGGAAAGCCTGGCTATCGGCCAACGCTGGCAGGACGATGTGCGTGTGGTGCTGTTCGTGCGCCTCAATGACGGTGTCGAGCTGGACGATGCCCTGCAACAGCAGATCCGCCAGGTGATCCGCGCCAACACTACGCCACGCCACGTACCGGCCAAGATCCTTGCGGTCACCGATATCCCGCGCACCATCAGCGGCAAGATCGTAGAACTGGCGGTGCGCAATGTGGTTCACGGGGAGCCGGTGAAAAACACGGATGCCCTGGCTAACCCGCAGGCTCTGGACGAGTTTCGCGACCGCCCTGAATTGGCGACCTGAGGAAAAAAGGTTTCAGCCCTGACGCACTCATTTGAAGACAAACGCCCAATGCATGCTATTTTTCGAGGGGTAGTCAGCCGCTCCCGTCTCACGGGATAATCGGCTTTGTCGTATTTCAAAGCGTTATGCGTAGGGCTTTTTCATGAATGGAACATCCACCGACAGCGAAGCAGCAGTCTTGATCGCGCGGCTGGACTGGGCGCAAAGCCCACTCGGTGATGCCAGGGATTGGCCGCAAAGTCTGCGCACCGCCGTCGATATCGTCATCCACTCACCGATGCCGATGCTGCTGCTGTGGGGCAGCCAGCTCACTCAACTCTACAATGATGGCTTCGCCGCGCTCGCGGGCGACAAGCACCCCCAGGCATTGGGCCGACCGGCACATGAAACCTGGCCGGAGCTCGAGAGCTTCACCGCACCGATCTACGAGGCGGTCCTCGGCGGGCAGGCACGCACCTTCAGCGAACAGCGCTTCGTCTTGCAGCGCAACCATCGCGACACCGAAATCTGGCTCGACCTGACCTACAGCCCGGTACGCGATGAACGCGGCACGGTGGCCGGCATCCTGGTCACCGCCATTGAAACCAATGAACGCCGCAGCAAAGCCCTCGAACTGCAGCGGCGCTCCGAAGACAGCCTCAAGGCCCAACACAGCACCGAGCAACGCCTGCAGCTTGCGCTGGCCGCAACCGACGCCGTGGGCACCTGGGATTGGGATATCGGCGAAGACCGTTTTATCGCCGACGCGCATTTCGCCTACCTGCACGGCGTCGACCCGGAAGACGCCGACCTGTTGCCGATCAGCGCTTACCTGCAAGGCGTACACCCCGAAGACCGTGGCACGGTGGCGCGCAGCATCAAGCACTGCATCACCTTCGGCACCGAATACGCCGAGGAATATCGCTTGTTGCAAGCCGACGGCCAGGTACGTTGGGTGTTTGCCCGGGGTCGTTGCTACAAGGATCATCAGGGCCGTCCGGCACGCTTCCTCGGTGCCGCACTGGACCTGACCGAACGCAAGCACACCGAACAGGCACTGCGTCAAAGCCAGACCGAGCTGCAACTGATCATCAACGCCATGCCGGTGCTGATCGGCTATGTCGACCACGAAGAGCGCTTTCGCCTGAACAACAGCGCCTACCTCGACTGGTACGGCCTGACGCCCCAGGAACTGTACGGTAAAAGCATTCGTGAAGTGCTCGGCGACGATGTATACGCCGGGCGCGCGGACAAGATCGCCGCAGCGCTCAAGGGCAAGGCGTGCAGTTTCCTGACCGTCACCCCCCATCGCGACGGCCGGCCGCGCCATGCCTTGATGAAGTACCTGCCGCGTTTCAGTAATGACGGTTCGGTAAACGGCTTCTACATTTTTGTGATCGACGAGACCGAACGCATCCTCACCGAAGAGGCTTTGCGTCACCTCAACGAAAACCTTGAAGAGCGCGTGGCCCAGCGCACCCAGGCGCTGGCCGAGGCCAACCAGCGCCTGCAAAACGAAATGTTCGAGCGCGAGCGCGCCGAAGACGCGCTGCGCCATGCGCAGAAGATGGAAGCGGTAGGCCAGCTCACCGGCGGCATCGCCCACGACTTCAACAATATGCTCACCGGCATCATCGGCAGCCTGGACCTGATGCAGCGCTATATCGCCGCCGGGCGCAGCGACGAAATTGGCCGGTTCACCGACGCGGCGGTGTCCTCCGCTCACCGCGCGGCCGCCCTCACCCACCGCTTGCTGGCGTTCTCGCGGCGCCAGTCGCTGGACCGTCGACCGATCGACCCCAACCAGTTGGTGGCGTCCCTGGAAGATCTGTTCCGCCGTACCAAAGGCGCGCATATCACGCTCAAGGTGCAATTGGGCAAGGACATCTGGCCCGTCAACACCGATGCCAGCCAACTGGAAAACGCCCTGCTCAACCTGGTAATCAACGCACGCGACGCCATGCCCGACGGCGGTGAATTGCTCATAGAAACCGCCAACAGCTACCTGGACGGTACCGATATCACCACACTGGAGCCGGTCAAGGCCGGTGACTACGTGATGCTCGGCGTGTGCGACAACGGCACCGGCATGGCGCCGAAAATCCTCGCCAAAGCCTTCGACCCGTTCTTCACCACCAAACCCATCGGCCAGGGCACGGGCCTGGGGTTGTCGATGATCTACGGCTTTGCCCAGCAGTCCGGCGGCCATGTGACCATTCACAGCGAACCGGGCCAGGGCACCTGCGTGCGCCTGTACCTGCCGCGCCTGTATGGCACCGCGCTGGAAAGCAGCCAGCCCAGCAACTCGAGCGAAGCCCCGCTGGCATTGGCCGGTGAGTCCGTCGTGGTGGTCGAGGACGACCCCGCCGTGCGTATGCTGGTGGTCAATGTGCTGGGTGAACTGGGCTACACCGCGCATCAGGCAGCCGACGCACGCACGGCGCTGCCGTTGCTGGAGTCGGACCTGCGCGTGGACCTGCTGGTGACCGACGTCGGCCTGCCGGGCATGAACGGCCGGCAACTGGCGGAAATCGCTCGCCAGCACCGCCCGGGCGTGCGCGTATTGTTCATGACCGGTTATGCCGAAAAAGCCGCCGAGCGCCAGGGTTTTCTGGAAGACGGCATGGACATGATCGCCAAACCCTTTTCCATCGAATTGCTGGCCACGAAAATCCGCAGCATGATCAGCGTTGACGCCTGAGTTCAGGCATAATCGCGCGCCCTTACGTTCGACCGTTGCAAGGTAACAAGATGAAAGCCCAAGCCCGTCATATCCTGGTGAAAACCAGTGAAGAAGCCGAACAGCTCAAGCAGCGCATTGCCAAGGGCGAAGCGTTTGATGTGCTGGCCAAGAAGTACTCCACCTGCCCGTCGGGCAAGCGCGGCGGTGACTTGGGCGAAGTACGGCCAGGGCAGATGGTCGGAGCGATTGATGCGGTGATCTTCAAGAAGCCGGTCAAGGTGGTTCACGGGCCGATCAAGAGCAAGTTCGGGTATCACCTGGTACAGGTGTTCTACCGCGACTGAGTGTTTGGCTCTCGATCCGCCGACGTTGACCATTCACCCAGGGATCAGTGCTCCTGGCACTTGAATCACGCGACTGGCCAACCGATGCCCAGCCAAGGCCGCCGCCTCAGGCGCACCACCCTTGAGCCGGCTGGCCAGATACGCCGCACTGAACGAATCCCCCGCGGCCGTGGTATCCACCACCGTCTCCACCTTCAACGCCGGCACGGCAAAGCGCTCACCGTCGCAACGAATCAAACACGCCTGCGCGCCGCGCTTGAGCACCACCTCGGCCAGCGTCGGATACGCGGCGAACACCTGCTCACTGTCGGCATAGCCGAACAACGCACGTTCGTCATCCTCGGTCAGCAAGGCGATATCCACGTCGGCCATGACCTGGTGATACGCCGCGCGCGCCGCCTCGACACTGGCCCATAGACGCGGCCGGTAGTTGTTGTCGAAGACCACCTTGCCACCGCGTCGACGGGTGTCGACCAGGGCTCGCAGCAGGTGCCGGCGCCCGACCTCACCGAGTACCGCCAGGGTGATGCCGCTGAAATACACCACATCGTAGCCCGGCAATGCCGCCAGGATCGGCTCGGCCGCCGGTGTGGTGAAGCAATCACGCACGGCGGCTTCGTTGCGCCAATACAGGAATTTACGCTCGCCCTTGGCGTCGGTCTGGATGCAGTACAAACCGGGCAGACGCCCGGGCAAGCGCTGGACCATGCCCAGGCCCACACCCTCTTGCGCCCATTGGGCACACATGGCATCGCTGAAACTGTCATCGCCCAGGGCGGTGACGTAGTCGACACTGCCGGTGTCGCCCAGCTCGCGGCGCAGGTACACCGCCGTGTTCAAGGTATCGCCACCGAAGCTCTGGTGCAGGCTGCCGTCGGCGCGGTGTTGCAGTTCGATCATGCATTCGCCGATCAGGGCGATGCGTGGGGTCTGGCGGGTCATGGCTTCACACTCAGAAACGGGTTTGCAGGGACTCGACGACCTGTAACTGCTCATCCACCAGGCAGCCGACCTGCCACTTGTCGAACGTCAGGCAGGGGTGCGAAGTCCCGAACGAAATAATGTCACCGATGCGCAGCTCGACTCCCGGCGCCACGCTCATGAACGCATGCTGGTCCATCACCGCCGTAACCTTGCACGCGCTCACATCATCGCCCTGTGCCGGCAAAATACCGGCCTGGTAGCGCTTGAGCGGCACCGGCAGGCCGGCGTCATAGGCCACGTCGCGCTTGCCCAGCGCGATCACCGCAAATCCGGGCTCAGGCAACGACTGCACGTGAGCCCAGACTTCCAGGGCCGGACGCAAGCCTTCGTTGAGGTCGCTGCGACGGTCGAGCACGCAGCACTGTGCCTCTTTGTAGATGCCGTGGTCATGGGCCACATAGCTGCCCGGACGCAATACACTGAGGAAACGACCCGCGGCGTTCTGGGTTTCGAAAGACTCGGCGATCAGGTCGTACCAGGCCGAACCGGAAGCCGTCACGATAGGCTTGGGCAGGTCGAAAAAACCGTTGTCCTGCAGGTCCACCGCCAAGCGCACCAGGCTGGCGGCGAACTCGCGGATGCCGCTGATAGCGTGCTCGCCGTGGATCACGCCTTCGTAACCTTCGATACCGGTAAGTGCCAGCGCTGGT
Organism: Pseudomonas sp. BCA17; assembly: GCF_004519405.1. Lineage (GTDB taxonomy): Bacteria > Pseudomonadota > Gammaproteobacteria > Pseudomonadales > Pseudomonadaceae > Aquipseudomonas. The sequence goes on from NZ_SGWI01000001.1 coordinate 698,655, forward strand.
TGGGCCTTGATCGCCTTGGCCAGGTCACGCACCTCCTGCTCGCTGCGGCAACCGCAACGGCCGCCGACCACGCCGTACTCGATCATCACGTTCAGGCGCAGGCCGCGCGCGGCGAAGAACAGGCCCAGGTCGGCGACACTGTCCGGATGATCGACCATGCAGTGGAAGTCGAAATCCTTATCGGCCAACAGGTCGGCGATCAGCGCCATGTTCGGCGCGCCCACCAGTTGGTTGGCCATCAACACACGACGCACGCCACCGGCATAGGCGGCACGGGTTTGCACGGCGTTGGCCAGGGTGATGCCCCAGGCGCCTGCCTCGATCTGGCGCTGGAACAGCGCGGGCATCATGCTGGTTTTGCCATGGGGCGCAAGCTCGGCGCCGCTGTTGCTGACAAACGCCTGCATCCAGCGGATGTTGTGCGCCAGGGCGTCGCGATGCAGCACCAGGGCCGGCAGGCTGACGTCACGGACCAGGTGGGCACCCACCGCGGCGGCGCCCTTTTCAACAGCGTTGATGGCAGACATGAAATGCTCCTATTCGTTGATGCGACGGGCCAGGTTGTTGGCGCTTTCGATCAGCACCCGGCGATAGTCGTTGTAATGGGTGATGGCATCGGCACGCGGTGCGACGATGCACAGCGTCGCGATACTGACGCCCTGCGCGTCCCTGACCGGGGCGGCAAAGCAATGCGTAAAGGTGTCGGCGACACTATCGAAAGAAAAGAAACCGTCGAGGGTGGCCTGACGGATTTGTGCCAGGAACGTCTCCAGCGGCAGGCGCTGGCCGTCCGGCAGGATGAAGTCGTCGTGGTCGATCAAGTCGATGATCTGCTGGTCGCTCAGGTGCCCGAGCAACAGACGCCCGGACGCGGTCCATGGAATCGGCGCGTTTTCCCCGATGTCCGATGAAATACGAAAATGCCGCTCGCCTTCGCGCATCAGCGCCACGGTGTATTTGCGCCCGTTGAGCAGGCACATCTGCGCAGTTTCGTGGGTCTGCCTGACGATCTCCTGCAAGGCATGGTCAGCCTCGCGGGTCAGGTCAAAATGACGCAGGTGCGCCTGGCCGAGAAAATACAGCTGGCGACCCAGGTAGACGTGCCCATCCTTGCCCACGGTCTCCAGGATGCGCCGCTCAAGCAAGGACGCGACCAACTCGTAGACGGTGGACTTGGGGCTGCCGATGCCGTTGGCAATATCATTCGGACGCAGGGGCTGGCCGACTTCCTTGAGAAAATCGAGGATATCGAATGCACGGTCCAGGCCTTTGGCGCGGCGTTTGATGGTGTCTTCGGTCATGGCGGTAATCGGTCCCGATAAAGATGTTGCTATCAACACAGTTCCCCGTGGGAGGGGGCTTGCTCCCTCCCACGTTGGATTTACGGTGTTCTTTAGAGTCGGGGCATTTAGCCTTTTTTCTTGTACGCCACGCAATCGATCTCGACCTTGCAGTCGACCATCATGTTGGCCTGCACACAGGCACGCGCCGGAGCGTGTTCCGGGGTGAAGTACTCGCCGAATACCTTGTTGAAACTCCAGAAATCGCGCGGGTCTTCCAGCCATACGCCAACCCGCACCACATCCTTGAGCTCGTAACCGGCCTCCTCAAGAATTGCCACCACGTTACGCATGGTCTGGCGGGTCTGTTCGACGATGCCGCCCGTGATGATTTCACCGTCCACCGCCGGCACCTGGCCCGAGACGTAGAGCCAGCCGTCCGCTTCCACCGCACGCGCAAAAGGACGTGGCTGGCCGCCGCCGGCGGTGCTGCCGGTGCCGTAACGAGTAATGCTCATAAAAATAACTCCTGATTAAAAACGGATGTTCTTCAAAAATTCGGCCAGGCGCGGCGATTGCGGGCGTTCGAAGATGTCCTTCGACGACCCCTGTTCCTCTATGCGGCCCTGGTTCATGAATACGATCTTGTCGGACACTTCATAGGCGAAGCGCATTTCGTGGGTGACCAGCAACATGGTCATGCCCTCTTCCGCCAAGCCCTTGATCACGCTGAGCACCTCACCGACCAGCTCCGGGTCGAGGGCCGAGGTGACTTCATCGAACAACATCAAGCTGGGGTTCATGGCAATCGCGCGGGCAATCGCCACCCGCTGCTGCTGGCCGCCCGACAATTGTCCGGGGAAGTGGTTGCGCCGTTCCAGCAGGCCGACGCGGTCCAGCCATTTTTCGGCCAGGGCCACGGCTTCGTCCTTGCCCATCTTCTTGACCTTGAGCAGGCCAAGGGTGACGTTCTGCAACGCCGTCAGGTGCGGGAACAGGTTGAATTGCTGGAATGCCATGCCGGTCATCGCCCGGTGCTGGGCGATGACGCGCTCGGGGTGGCGCACACGCTTGCCGGCGACTTCGCTGTAGCCGATAGACTCGCCGTCCAGGGTGATCTGCCCGCCCTGGAACTCTTCCAGCAGGTTGACGCAGCGCAACAGCGTGGTCTTGCCCGAACCGCTGGAGCCGATCAACGTCACCACGTTACCGCGCTGCATGGACAGGTCGACGCCCTTGAGCACTTCCACCTGGCCGTATTGTTTGCGCAGGCCACGAATGTCCAGCAGCGGTTGGTTGGTTTGAGGTTGGTTCATGGCAAGGCCACCCGCTTTTCAATGTAGCGCCCGAATAACTCGATGGCGTAGTTGATGACAAAGAACAGAAATCCCGCGAACAGGTAGAACTCCAGGGTCATGAAGGTGCGTGCGATGACCTGCTGGGTGCTGAGCAGCAACTCGGCCACGCCGATCACCGACAGCAAGGTCGAGGCCTTGACGATTTCCGTGGAGGAATTGACCCAGGTCGGCAGGATCTGGCGCAGCGCCTGAGGTAGCAGCACGTAGCCCAGGGACTGGTAGAACGTCAGGCCGATCGCCCTGCCCGCTTCCAGTTGCCCACGAGGAATGGCTTGCAGCGCGCCGCGCACGATTTCCGAGACGTGAGAACCGCAAAACAGCGTCAGCCCGACCGCACCGGCCTGGAACGCGGTGATTTGCCAGCCGAGGGCCGGCAGCATGTAGAAACACGCCAGCACCAGCACGAACACCGGCGTACCGCGGATCAGGTCGACATACAGACGAAACGGCGCACGCATCCAGAACTTGCCGTAGGTCAGGACCAACCCGGCGACGATGCCGATCAGCGTGCCGAAAATAATCGCCAGCGCCGAGCAATACACGCTGGTTTCAAACCCCGCCCAGAGGGTGTCCCGGGCGATCCACAACTCATGCAACCAGCTGGGAGACTCGTACATGGAAACCTCCTTAACGACGGATCGCCAGACGCTGTTCCAGATAACGGAGCAGCATGGCAATGAGGTAACAGGCCGCCACGTAGAGCGCGGTCGTGACCAGCCAGGTTTCGATCACCCGGTAGCTTTCGACGTTGATCTTGCGGGCGTAGTAAGTCAGCTCGGGTACCGCGATGGCGGCGGCGAGCGAGGTGTCCTTGAACAGCGAAATGAAGTTGTTCGACAGCGCCGGCAGCACGTTACGCAGCATTACCGGCACAGTGATGTACGCACGGATGCGCCACTCACCCAGACCAATGGCCAACCCGGCTTCACGCAAGCCCTTGGGTATATTCAACAACCCCGCGCGAAATACTTCGGTGAGGTAGGCACCTGCGTACAACGACAGCGTGATGATGAAGGACGGGATTTTATCCAGGCGTATCCCGAGCGTGGGCAGTGCAAAGTAGATCAACAGGATCAGCACGAGGATCGGCGTATTGCGAATCACCGTGACGTACACCGAGGCGAAGATACGCAACGCACGGTGCCGGGACAGCATGGCAAACGCCATCATCAGGCCGATCACGCAGCCGATGGCGATCGACAGCAGCGCCAGCTCGAGGCCCAGGCCGAGCCCCGCCAGCAAGCTGGGGAAGTCGCGCCACACGGCGGCAAAGTTCAACTGATAGTTCATGGTCGGCAGTACCTGAAACGGGGTGCCGTGGACGGCACCCCCGGTTTACACATCACTTGAATTCAACAGGGAAACCAATCGCCGGCTCTGGCAGGTCTACGCCGAACCACTGCTTGAACGAGGCTTTGTAGGCCGGGAACTCCACGCCGGTCATGGCCTCATGCAGCGCGGTGTTGACGAAGTTCAGCCAGTCCTGGTCGCCACGCTTGACGGCGCACGCATAGGTTTGCGGGCTCCAGGCGTAGGTCGGGCTGCGATAACGACCCGGGTTCTGCACCATCAGGTACTTGACCGAAGACTGGTCGGTGGCGGCGGCATCGGCGCGACCGGAGTTCACGGCCTGGTACATCAGGTCGACGCTGTCGTACTGGTCGACCTTGGCCTTGGGCAGTGCCTGGTGCACCAGCTCTTCGGCATACACGTTTTGCAGCACGGCCACGGTGACGCCGTCGCCGGCGGCCTGTAGGTCTTCGATCTCTTTGTACTTGCTGTTGTTGGGCAACAGCAGGCCCACGCCCTCGCGGTAGTACGGCAAGGTGAAGGCAACCTGCTGTGCACGGCTGGCGGTGACGGTGATGAACTGGCAACTCATATCGACCTTGTCGGTCAGCAGGTTGGGAATACGGGCATCGGACGACTGCACCACAAACTCAACCTTGCTCGGGTCGTTGAACAATCCCTTGGCCACAATGCGACCGATGTCGATATCAAAACCTTGCAACTTGCCATCCGCTCCCTGGAAGTGCCACGGCGCATTGGTACTGCCTGTACCCACGATGAGATGCCCACGCTTGAGCACCCCATCGAGCTTGCTGTCCGCCGCCTGCACTTGGCTTGCGAGGGAAGCCGATGCGGCGAAGAGAAAAACACACGCTTTGAACACGGAAGGTCGGTGATGCATGACAAGCACTCCAGGGGTTGTGTATTCCGCTATACCGGAACTTGGTTTGTAACAACGGAATAGACAGCAGAAAGTGTGCCATACGCGATAACAGAAACCTATGATCGGGATAAATCCTTTATAAATCAGCGCGCTGGTTGAATAGCGATAGAAGGCGTTGCGCCAGCACCCAGGATCTTCTTGCTACCCAATGCCCCACAACGCAGTGATTGCTCCAACCGAGTGCGTCACCAGCGTGTTACCGCGCACCCTTCGAGTGCGCCCACACCGGTGCAAAAAACCCTGCGCTGGACTAGCCTTGGCAGATTCCCGCCCCACAAGGACCGCAGTGATGAAGCTCAGCCTTATTCTGGTTCTGCTCAGCTTTCTGGCCGCCGGCAGCGTTTCAGCCGCCAGCGACCGCCACGAATGCACGCAAGAACTGCAAAAACTCAAGGAAGCCTTCGACACCAACTACACCAGCCAGAATCACCACGGCTATCGCAAGGCAAAGGCCTCTCGGGACAATGAGGAATACCGCAAATGTGCGAGCCAGGCCCGCAAGGAACGCGAGCGACTGGAGCGCGACCGCGACGTGTGAGACGCAGGTACCTGTCAAGGTTGACAGTAGACGCGGCAAATCCCTCGGCTTAGCGTTGGTCCGAAAACCATCCGCCGACAGGGACATCATCATGGGAATCGCTAAAGGCGTCATTCGCAGCAATGAGGACTATCAATCGGTACTGGCCGCGAACCGAACGGTGTTCCTGCTGTTTGTCTCAGAGACTTGCCCGGCGTGCTCGAGCGCCGTGCAGCTTTTTGAGCCCATCGCCAAAGCGTATGAGCGCAGGGTGAAGAGCCTGGTGCTTGATACGGCAACCACCCCGCGGCTTGAGCAGGTGACGGGCACCCCGACCCTGGTCACTCATGTGGATGGCAAACTCAAGGAAGTCGTCAAGGGGTTTGGCCCCTGGGAAACCCAGGAGCAAACCATCGAAGCGATATTCAGCCGCTATGCCCAACCAGGGGTATCAGGCGAACCTGCGTAACCCGGCGCTCCTCCACCGCCGCCACCGTCAAGCGCCAGCCTGCATGCTCCAGGCTGTCCCCCACCGCAGGCAAGCGGTCGAGCAGGCTCATCATCAGGCCGGCCAGGGTCTGATAATCCTCGGTCGCCACGGCATTGAAGCCGGTGCGCTGACGCACCAGGCTCAGGGTCAACGCGCCATTGGCCCGAAAGCTATCACCTTCCTCGACGATGTCCGGCCCTTCGATTTCGCTGGCATCGGGCAATTCGCCGGCAATGGACTCCAGAATGTCGGTCATGCTCAACACCCCCATGAAATCGCCGAATTCGTTGATCACGAAGGCAATGTGGGTCGATTCCTGACGCATCTGCTCCAGGGCGTTGAGGATCGAAAAACTCTCCAGCAAGTTGATCGCACGGCGTGCCAGGTGCTCAAGGTCAGGTTGGTTGCCGGCCAGGTATTCCTTGAGCAACTCCTTCTTGTGCACAAAGCCCAGCGGTTCATCCACAGCACCGTGGCGGATCAACGGCAAGCGCGAGTAGGACGAATGCATCAATTTCAGGCGAGTCGTGTCGGGATCGTCCGCCAGGTCTATACAGTCGACCTTGGCCCGAGGCGTCATCAACGTGCGGATCGGCCGCTCGGCCAGTTGCAGCACACCGCTGATCATCACGCGCTCGCGTCGGTCAAACAACGGACCTTGGGTAGCGTCCGACTCCCCCAACAAATCAGCCACATCGTCATCCATGCCTTCTACGGCCAGGCTGCGGCCACCCAACAAGCGCATGACCGCATGGGCGGTACGCTGACGAACCGGCAGCGTGCCTTGCGCCGACTTCTTGCGACGGGCACGGGCAATCTGGTTGAACAGTTCGATCAGGATCGAGAAACCGATCGCCGCATACAGGTAACCTTTCGGAATATGGAAGCCCAAACCCTCGGCCGTCAGGGCAAACCCAATCATCATCAAGAAGCCCAGGCACAACATGATCACGGTGGGGTGCGTGTTGACGAAGCGGGTCAGCGGTTTGCTCGCCACAATCATCAGCCCGATGGAGACGATCACCGCGATCATCATCACGGCCAATTCGTCAACCATGCCCACGGCGGTAATCACCGCGTCGAGGGAGAACACCGCGTCGAGCACCACAATCTGCGCCACGATCGGCCAGAACATCGCATAGGCGGCATTGCCCGTGCGCTGGGCCACATGGCCTTCCAGGCGTTCGTGCAATTCCATGGTGGCCTTGAACAACAGGAACACGCCTCCCAACAGCATGATCAGGTCACGGCCCGAGAAGCTCTTGCCGAACACCTCGAACAGCGGCTGGGTGAGGGTCACCAACCAGGAAATACTCGCCAGCAAGCCCAAGCGCATCAGCAACGCCAGGGACAGGCCGATCAATCGTGCACGGTCGCGTTGCTCCGGCGGCAGCTTGTCGGCCAGGATCGCGATAAACACCAGGTTGTCGATACCCAGCACCAGTTCCAGCACAATCAACGTCAACAGGCCGAGCCAGGCCGTGGGGTCCGCTAACCATTCCATTTACAGAGTCTCTTGAGCATGTTCAGAAGGCCGGGCACGGCAATACGCGGTCGATGGACCGGGCAAGGTCAAGAGGCGGAATACGGGGTGCTTCAGCGGGAACAGCGGCAGCGGTTGTCTTGGGGAAAGACGACTGGGGGGCTCCGAGAGGGTGTTCATGCAAGTCCTGAAATAACAAAAGGACTTGAATCGTACATTCGGAGCGCAAAATTCCTACAACGCAAAACTATTACAAGATCTGTAATGGCGGCTCAGCGACAACCATGACGACGCTTCGCAGCCCTGTAACGCAATCACCACCCACCCAATGAGGGAGCAGGCTTGCTCCCTCAACGTACCGTCTGCAGGCTCAGAACACGTTACCAGAACCGCTGCTGGGTCAACCGGTTCCACCAGGTCAGCAGCACTCGGTCTACCGAGCCGCTGGCCGCCAGGCCCACACGTTCCTGCAGGCTTTTACGCTCGGCATAGTGCAAATGGAACACCTCGGCGGTCTTGGCCTTGGTAGCCAGGTATTCGTCGCTGGTCTGCAGCTCGTCGACCAGTTGCTTGTCGAGGGCTGCGACACCCAACCACACTTCTCCGGTCGCCACTTCATCAATCGCCAGCTGTGGGCGGTAACGCGAGACGAAGTTCTTGAACAACTGATGGGTGATGTCCAGGTCTTCCTGGAACTTCTCTCGACCCTTTTCGGTGTTTTCGCCAAACACCGTCAAGGTGCGCTTGTACTCGCCGGCCGTCAGCACTTCAAAGTCGATATCGTGCTTCTTGAGCAGGCGGTTGACGTTGGGTAATTGCGCCACCACCCCGATGGAGCCCAGGATGGCGAAGGGTGCACTGATGATCTTCTCGCCGATGCACGCCATCATGTAGCCGCCGCTGGCCGCAACCTTGTCGATACACACGGTCAACGGCACGCCCGCCTGACGAATACGCGCCAATTGCGACGATGCCAGACCATAGCTGTGCACCATGCCGCCACCGCTTTCCAGGCGCAGCACCACTTCGTCCTTGGGCGTGGCCAGGCTCAGCAGCGCAGTGATTTCATTGCGCAGGCTCTCGGTGGCCGAGGCTTTGATATCGCCGTCGAAATCCAGCACAAACACCCGCGGCTTGGCCTCGGGCTTCTTCTTGCTGGTTTTCTTTTCGGTTTTGCTTTCGGATTTGCGCAGGGCCTTGAGCTGGTCTTTGTCGAGCACGCTCGACTCCAGGCGCTCACGCAAGCCCTTGTAGAACTCGTTGAGCTTGCTGACCTGTAAGTGGCCGGCGGACTTGCGACGGCCTTTGCTGCGCAGGGCCGCAAAACTGATCAGTACCACCAGAATAGCGACCACCAGGGTGACGGTCTTTGCCAGGAAACTCGCGTATTCAGCCAGAAAATCCATGTCGCTCCTTCAAGGACAATTATCAAGGACGATTAATTGAATGTGCGCCAAGCGCAGATGCCCTCAGCATACCGACGGCACCGCCTTCGGGCCAGTGCTCAAACCGCCAGCAATGGCCCTCTAACGCACTTTTAAAACAAGCGTATGTTTTTTCATTGACAGCTCGCAGGCATCCTCATAACCTCGCCAGACTTTCAACGTACCGGGAAAACGGACGTGGGCAGCATCTACCTGATTCGACATGGCCAAGCCTCCTTCGGTGCAGACGACTACGACGTCCTGTCGCCCGTCGGGGTGGAACAAGCTCAAGTGCTCGGTCGTCACCTGGCCGACCTGGGCCTGACATTCGACCGCTGCATCGCCGGCGACCTGCGTCGCCAGCAGCACACCGCCCGCGCCACCTTCGAACAGTACGACGCCCTCGGCCTGCCGGTGCCGGCGCTTGAAATCGACAGCGCCTTCAACGAGTTCGACGCCGACGCAATCATCCGCGCCCTGCTTCCCGATCTTCTCGACGCCGAACCCCACGCCCTCGACATCCTGCGCAATGCCGCGCAGAACCGCGGCGAATTCCAGCGCATCTTCGCGTTGATCATCGAACGTTGGCTGGCCGGCACCTACGACCCACCGGGGCTGGAAAGCTGGCTGGGATTTGTCGAGCGCGTCCAGGGTGGGCTGCAGCGCATCCTTGAAGCAGCCGACAACACTCACAAGATCGCCGTGTTTACCTCCGGCGGCACCATCACCGCCCTGCTCCACCTGATTACCCGAATGCCTGCCGCCCAGGCCTTCGAATTGAACTGGCAAATTGTTAACACCTCGCTCAACCAGCTGAAATTCCGCGGTCGCGAGGTGGCACTGGCTTCCTTCAACAGTCATACCCACTTGCAATTGTTGAAGGCGCCGCAGCTCATCACTTTCCGATGAACTGCGGCCAACCGTGACCCCAAGGTCACTGGACTCACCCTAAAGGATCGAAACCATGACTGACGTAGCTAAAGCCGTAGAAGCAATGAAGGCCAAATTCAACCCAGCTGCCGCCGACGGCCTGGACCTGGTGTTCGGTTTCCGTATCGATGACACCCAGAACTTCTCGCTGGTGGTTAAAAACAACACCTGCGAACTGCTGGAAGGCGAAAACCCAGACGCCCAAGTGACCCTGGTCATGGACGGCGACACCATGAAAGGCATCGTCAGCGGCGAGACCGACGGCATGCAGGCATTCATGGGCGGCAAACTGCGCACTGAAGGCGACATGATGCTGGCCATGAAGCTGAGCGAACTGTTCCCTTCCTGAGTGCACTGAAGCGCTATTGTGGGAGGCCCCCCTCCCACATTCAGCCGGTGTTCGGCTGCAGCAGCAACGCCACCAACGCACTCCATCCCGTCTGATGGGATGCGCCCAACCCCCGCCCCGTTTCTCCATGAAAATACTCATGGAACAACACCAGATCCCGGCTGGCCGGATCTGCCTCCAGCTGCGCATACCCCGCCATCGACGGCCGCAGGCCATTTTCATCCCTCAGGAACAGACGGGTCAGGCGCTGACTCAGGCTGTCGGCTACTTCATCCAGGGATGACAGGTAACCACTTCCCGTCGGGTACTCCACCGAGAAGTTATCCGCGTAGTAGCGATGAAACTCGCGCAGCGACTCAATCAGCATGTAGTTCACCGGCATCCACAACGGCCCGCGCCAATTGGAGTTGCCGCCGTAAAGGCGTGAATCGGATTCGCCAGGCTGGTAGCGCGCGCAAAGGGTGTCGCCATTCATCTTCAGCGCCAGCGGCTGTTCGGCAAATGCCTTGGACAGAGAACGCACGCCAAACGCCGAGAGGAACTCATCGTCATCGAGCATGCGTCGCAACAGATCCTTGGTGCGTTCCCCACGCAACAACGCCAGCAACAAGCGGTTGCCCTGCCCCGGTTCATTCCAGCGTGACACCAGCCTGGCCAGGTCCGGCCGATGCTTCATGAACCCCAGCAAGCGCTCGCGCAAACCTTGCAAGCCTTCATGCTCACGCTGCTCCAGCACCAGCACCGCAAACAGCGGCATCAAGCCGACGATGGAGCGCAGGCGCACCGGTTCGTTCTGGCCGTCGGGGCGGTGCAGCACGTCGTAGAAAAACTGGTCCTGCTCATCCCACAAGCCTTCGGCGCTGTCGTCGACGCGGTTGATCGCGCCGGCGATATACAGGAAGTGCTCGAAAAACTTCACGGCGATGTCCACGTACACCGCATTGCGCTTGGCCAACTCCAGACCGATGCGCATCAGGTCCAAGGCATAGGCGGCCACCCAGGCCGTACCGTCGGCCTGGTCCAATTGGTAACCCGGCGGCAGTGCAGCGGAGCGGTCGAACAAGGCGATGTTGTCCAGGCCGAGGAATCCCCCCTGGAACAGGTTGCGCCCCTCGGCGTCCTTGCGGTTGACCCACCAGGAAAAATTCAACAGGAGCTTGTGGAAAATCCGCTCGAGAAAGTCCATGTCGCCCACGCCGGTCAACGCTTTTTCCTGCTGATAGACCCGCCAACTGGCCCATGCGTGCACCGGCGGGTTGGCGTCGTCGAAGCGCCACTCATAGGCAGGCAATTGGCCGTTGGGGTGCATGAAGCGGTCTTTCACCAACAGCAGCAGCTGTTGCTTGGCGTACCCAGGGTCGATCAGCGCGATCGCCACCGCCTGGAAGCCTTGGTCCCAGGAGGCGTACCACGGGTATTCCCAGGTGTCGGGCATGGACAGGATGTCGAAGTTGGACAGGTGCCGCCAATGGGTATTGCGGATATGCAGGCGCTCGGGCGGCGGCGCGGGTTGGGCCGGGTCACCGTCGAGCCATTGGTTCACGTCGAAATAGTAGAGCTGTTTGGACCACAGCAGACCGGCCAGGGCCTGGCGTTGCACATTACGCGCATCCTCATCGGCGATGCCGCGCTGCAAGGCCCCATAGAAGTCATCAGCCTCCTGACGACGCTGTTCGAAGAGCTTGCGCGCATTGACCTCGGGCGCGTCGGTGGGGGCAAAACGCAGGTACAGGACCTTGCTTTCCAGACCCGCTAACTCAAGGACAAATCGCGCCGCGACTTTGGTCCCGCTGTCACGGCGAATCGCCGATTGCAGCGCACCCACCACGTAATCGTTGATGCCATCCTTGAACGGCCCCGAGGCCGCCAGCCCATCCAGCTTGGGGTAGTTGGTCTCGTTTTCGCAGAACAGCCATTCCACGCCCTCCTGGCCCCAGGCGCTGAGGTGGCGATCGGGCAGTTCGCGGTGACAAGCCAGCACCTGCTCACCGGTCAGGGTCAATCGTGGCTTGGGTGCATCCTCGGTCCAGCTCCAGTCATTGCGCGCCCAGAGCTGGGGCAACACCTGCAAGCGCGTCGGCTGGTCCGAACGGTTGTGTACCGTGACGCGCATGAAGATATCGTCGGGTTGGTGCTTGGCGTATTCGACACTGACGTCACAGTAGCGGTTGTCTTCGAACACGCCGGTATCGAGCACTTCGTACTCGGCATCCTCCAAACCGCGCCGGGCGTTTTCGCTGATCAGATCGTCGTAAGGAAAGGCCCCGTGGGGGTATTTGTAGAGCATGCGCATATAGGCATGGCTCGGCACGCCGTCGACGAAAAAGTACAGTTCCTTGACGTCTTCACCGTGGTTGCCCTCGGCATTGTTCAGGCCGAACAGGCGCTCCTTGATGATCGCGTCCCGCTCGTTCCACAGGGCCAGGCCCAGGCACCAGCGTTGCGCCTTGTCGCTGAACCCGGCCAGGCCGTCTTCGCCCCAGCGATAGGCACGACTGCGGGCATGCTCGTGGGGAAAGTAGGCCCAGGCATCACCGTCGGCGCTGTAGTCTTCACGCACAGTGCCCCATTGGCGCTCACTGAGATAAGGGCCCCATTCGCGCCAACGCTCGGCATCCGGGGTCGCCAGGCGCTGGCCTTCCAGGGTTTCAAGGATGTGGGTTGCGGGCATGGCCGTCATTGAATCCTCCATCACTGACACAGTGAGGGGCAGTGTAGAGCCCAGCCGCGCCCGGATGCACATGAAGTCTGGTTTTATGACCGCCAAAAAAAGAGGCCGCTTATCAAGCGGCCTCTGTTTTCCCAGCGCGTTCTTAGAAGATCGCGTACGTATAGTTGAAGATCAGCCGCGTCTGGTCCTGATCCGGCGTACCGGTGTTGTGCCCGTGGTAAGTACCGGTGCGCAAGGTGGTGCCAAAGCCTTTCAGCGGGCCTTCCTGTACCACGTAGTCCAGGCGCAGGTCCGTTTCGTTTTCCTTCTGGTCGGCGCCGCCGGCGACTTTGGACTTGATGCCGGTACCGTCCAGATAAGCCACGGACGCTTTCAGGCCAGGCACGAGGGCCTTGAAGTCATAGGAGTACTGACCGAAGTTGACCTGTTCGCCGGCACGGGAAAACTGGCCGACCACGGCGTCGGTGAACAGGTAGAAGTCGCTGCCGCCCGCGCCCTGTGGGTTCGGGTCGGCGATGCTGCCCTGGTTGACCCAGACAAAGCCACCATCATCGCTCACGCCAATGTGGCCGAGCATCAGGCTGCTGCCGCCCAACTGGTAGGTGAACGCGGCGCTGTAGGTTTTGTTGTCCACTTCGCCGGCGTGCCTGGCGTAGCCGCCATTGTTGTTGAACGCGTAGCCGGCCTCACCGTTCTTGCCGTCGCTGCTGCTGTCGAAATAGCGCAGGTCAGTCTTGAACGATTGATCGTTGCCAATGGGCAGCACGTGGACCAGACCGAAATAGTTCTGTTTGTAGAAGTTTTCCAAGTTGGCGTAGTAGTACTGCAACGTCAGGTTTTTAGCGATGGCGTTGTCGGAGGAGCCAAACGGCTTGTAGTCAAACCCGCCGAATTTGAAGCTGTCACTGTCACGCGTGCCACCGGCCACGCTCAGGCCGGTGGAGTTGCTCGACGCCCGCCCCTCGGCCTTGTTCAACTCACCGGCGGTGATGCTCACGTTCGGGATATCGTTGGAGGTGAGGATGCCGCCGTCAAAGGTCTGCGGCGCCACGCGACTGTCGTTGGAGACCAGGATAGGCAACACCGGCGCCAAGCCGCCACCCACATGCAACTCGGTCTGGGAAATGCGGAACTTCACATTGCCCGCGGCACGACTGAAGGCGTCGGCCGGTTCGGTACCGTTGTTCTTGGTTGGGAAAAAGCTGTTGCCGTTACCCGCCAGGCCTGGGCCCGCGGCGTGGCCATCGCCACCGTCCAGGCGCAACGCGCCGAAGGCCATCACGTCGAAACCGACGCCGAGGGTGCCTTGCGTGTAGCCGGATTTGTAGTCAAAACGCAGTAATGTCGCGGCTTCGCGCAGATCGTTGCTGGTCCCCGAGCGGTTATCGGCGCTGTAGTACATGGTCCGCGAACTGACGGACGCATGGCTGTCTTCAAGGAAGCCACTGTGCCCGTTGCCTGTACCCAGAGAGCCAAGACCAAAATCATCGGCGCTCGCTTGCTGTGCCAGCAACGCGGCGGTGATGGATAACGCCAGTGTAGAAATTTTCATGAATGATGGCCCCTAAATCTATTTTTAATTATCCGGCGTGCAGAACAGCTTTCATCCCTACAAACGTGACGATTGTTTCATGAGGCCACGAGCGCACCTCGTGAAGAATTTGTTAGAAAAGTCGGCGGAAAATGAAATTTCGCTGATGCCATTTTTGTAATATTTACGTCACGTCATTCATTCGCAGAATGAAGTCCTGAAGATTCTTCGTTTGCGCGCCAGCACCCAGCCCAACAAAATCCAGGCAAAGGCCACGCCCCTCTCCATCGTGTTCAGGAATTTTTTTATGCCCAGCGCCGTGCATGTCAGCCCAGACGAGATCCGCAAGGGTTTTTCCAAAGCCATGTCGGACATGTACCGAGATGAAGTTCCGCTGTACGGCGCCTTGATGGCGCTGGTGGCCGAGACCAACAGCCGGGTGTTGAACAACGATTCGGACCTGGCCCGGCAGTTACGCCGCACCGCAGAAATTGACCGCCTGGACATGGAACGCCACGGTGCTATTCGCCTGGGCACTGCCGAAGAATTGGCAACCATCAGCCGCCTGTTTGCAGTGATGGGCATGCAACCCGTGGGGTATTACGACCTGACGCCCGCCGGTGTGCCGGTGCATTCCACCGCCTTTCGCGCTGTGCATGAACGCTCGCTGCAAACCAGCCCGTTCCGCGTCTTTACCTCGCTGCTACGCCTGGAACTGATTGAAGACCTCGACCTGCGCGCCTTCGCTGAAAGCGCCCTGGCCAAACGCTCGATCTTCACCCCAGGCGCCCTGGCGCTGATTGAACAATCTGAACAGGACGGTGGGCTCAACGCTCAGGACGCCGATGAATTTATCCGCCAGGCCCTGGAAACCTTCCGCTGGCACCACACCGCCACGGTCACCGCTGCGCAATACCAGCAATTGAGCGACCAGCACCGGCTGATCGCCGATGTCGTGGCGTTCAAAGGCCCGCATATCAATCACCTGACACCGCGCACGCTGGATATCGATCAGGTGCAGGCCGCCATGCCTGGCAAAGGCATCACCCCCAAGGCCGTGATCGAAGGCCCGCCCCGCCGCCGCTGCCCGATACTGCTGCGCCAGACCAGCTTCAAGGCGCTCGACGAACCCATCGCCTTCACCGATGCCCAGGGCAGCCACAGCGCACGCTTCGGTGAAATCGAACAACGCGGTGTCGCCCTGACGCCCAAAGGCCGCGCCCTGTACGACCAGCTGCTGAATGCCGCCCGCGACGCGTTGGGCGCGTTCCCCAATGAAGGCAACGCCGCGCGTTATGTCGCGTTGATGGAGCAGCACTTCCAGGCGTTCCCCGACGACCATGAACAGATGCGTGAACAAGGCCTGGCGTATTTTCGCTACTTCGCCACCGAACAGGGCTTGGCGGCCCGCGGCCACGCCGATCAACCGCAGGCGCTGGACGCATTGATCGCAGCCGGCCATGTGGCCGTGGAACCGTTGGTATATGAAGATTTTCTACCGGTGAGTGCGGCAGGGATTTTCCAGTCGAATCTGGGGGACGCAGCGCAAAGTCACTACGCTGCGAATTCCAACCGGGCGCAGTTCGAACAGGCGCTGGGGCGTGAGACGATTGATGAATTGAAGCTCTATGAAGCGACGCAGCAGCGTTCCATCGACGAATGCCTGAAAACACTACTGGATTGAAAGGGGGGTGCCCGCCCGGCTCAGCTGCGCATTCCATGCGCTGCAAGAATCCCCAGAGCCGGGAGGACGGGGGGCATCATAGGCAGTAAAACGCCGTCTGTCCCTGAGACAATTCTGAATAAATATTGCCGTCGTTCCTACGCCAGCCGTTGCGCAATTTCGTCTTTGATCAACAACCGCTTCTTCTTCAGCACCTCCACCTGCTCATCGCTGGCACTGGCCGATTCCGCTTTCAGCACCGCCTCGTCGGCAACGTCATATTGGCTGAACAGCACGTCCAGGCGCTTATCGCTCGCCCTACGTTGGTGAACCTCTTCCTTGCTTTTACCCAAGTCCTGAATCAAGTCGTGTTTCACTGGCATGGCGTACCTCTGCACGTTGATCAATGGCCTACGCTCTTGAAACTAGCCCATTGCGCAGGGTCTTGTCATGCTCGAGATCAATATGGCCCCGTTCGTCGCAAGACGGGCAATGCAATCAAACCTTTGCCAAGCCCTGCCCTCCACTTTAGATCGCTACCCGAGGGAGACCGGTTCATGAATCACGCTGCCACCACTGTCGACACCCAGTGCATCAACACGATTCGCACCCTGGCCATGGACGCTGTACAGAAGGCCAATTCCGGCCACCCCGGCACGCCGATGGGCCTGGCCCCGGTGGGCTATACCTTGTGGAGTCGCTTCCTGCGTTATCACCCGGAGCAACCCGACTGGCCCAACCGTGACCGGTTTGTGTTGTCGGTGGGGCATGCGTCGATGTTGCTGTATTCGCTGCTGCACCTGGCCGGTGTGGTCGAGATCGATGCCCACGGCCAACGCTCCGGGGCGCCGGCGATCAGCCTGGACGATATCAAGCAGTTCCGGCAGATGAGCTCCAAGACCCCAGGGCACCCCGAATACCGCATGACCACCGGTGTGGAAACCACCACCGGCCCGCTCGGCCAGGGCTGCGCCAACAGCGTGGGCATGGCCATGGCCGAACGCTGGCTGGCCAAGCGTTTCAATCGTGACGGCCAGGTGCTGTTCGATTACAACGTCTACACCCTGTGTGGTGACGGCGACATGATGGAGGGCATCAGCGGCGAAGCGGCGTCGCTGGCCGGACACTTGAAGCTGGATAACCTGTGCTGGATCTACGACAACAACACCATCAGCATCGAGGGCCACACTGAGCTGGCGTTCAGCGAGGATGTGATCAAGCGCTTCCAGGCGTATGGGTGGCACACCCTGCACGTCACCGATGCCAATGATCTGCAGGCACTGAGTACGGCGTTGGCGACCTTCCAGGCCAACACCGGCGCGCCGACCCTGATCGTGGTCGACAGCGTGATCGGCTATGGCTCGCCCCACAAACACAACACGGCCGCCGCCCATGGCGAACCATTGGGTGAAGAAGAAATCCGCCTGACCAAGGCCGCCTATGGCTGGCCGCAGGACTCCAGCTTCCTGGTGCCCGATGAAGCGCGTACGGCGTTGCGCGACGCGCTGCTCGAACGCGCCGAACCTTTGTTCAGCCAATGGAACCAGACCCTGTCCCAGCTTGACCCGCAGTTGGCCGACGAACTCAAACGCATGCGCGCCGGGGAAATGCCCGCACAGTGGCAGGCCGACCTGCCGGACTTCGCGGCGGATGCCAAGGGCGTCGCCAGCCGGGCGTCGGGCGGCGAGGTGCTGAACGCTTTTGCCCAACACATCCCTTGGCTGCTCGGCGGTTCGGCGGATTTGTCGCCCTCGACCAAGACCAACCTCACCTTTGACGGCGCCGGGCGTTTCAGCGCCGCCGACTACAGCGGGCGCAACCTGCATTTTGGTATTCGTGAACACGCCATGGGCGCCATCGCCAACGGCATGGCGCTCTCGTACCTGCGGCCCTACACCTCGACGTTCCTGGTGTTCAGCGATTACATGAAACCGCCGATCCGTCTGGCGGCGATCATGGAGTTGCCGGTGGTGTTCGTGTTTACCCACGACTCGATCGGCGTGGGCGAAGACGGGCCGACGCACCAGCCCATCGAGCACCTCACGCAATTGCGGGCCACGCCGGGCTTGCTGACCCTGCGCCCCGGCGACGCCAATGAAACCCTGGAACTGTGGAAGGTTGCCCTGGCGCAAACCCACAGGCCCAGCTGCGTGGTGCTGTCGCGCCAGGCCCTGCCGACCCTGGACCGTACGCAGTATGCAAGCGCCTCGGGCGCGGCCAAGGGCGCTTATGTGCTGGCGGGCGCAGACCATCCCGAAGTCCTGCTATTGGCGACCGGCAGTGAAGTCAGCCTTGCGGTGGCGGCCTATGAGCAGTTGAAAAGCGAAGGCATTGCCGCGCAGGTGGTTTCAATGCCCAGCTGGGAACTGTTTGAAGAACAGGACCAACGCTATCGCGACTCTGTGTTGCCACCCGCGGTGAAGGCTCGGGTAGCGATGGAACAGGCAGGCCCCCTGGGTTGGGACCGCTATGTCGGGCAGACCGGGGCCAAAGTGGTGATGAACAGCTTCGGGGCTTCGGCGCCGTTGGCCAAGTTGCAGGAGAAGTTCGGGTTTACGGTGGAGAATGTGGTGAAACTGGCCAAGCAGCAGATCCAACTGGCGCAACGCTGAAATTGGGCGGGACACCGCCTGATGCCAGTCAGTTAAGAAGAAGAAAGGCTAAAAAGTAACCTGTGGCGAGGGAGCTTGCTCCCGTTGGACTGCGCAGCAGTCCCATTCTTTGTAAACAAAGAGCGGGGCCGCTTCGCGGCCCAACGGGAGCAAGCTCCCTCGCCACACATACAGCGTTCACCCCTAACTGACTGGCATTAGGGACACCGCTCCTACAGACGGCGACGTCAGGCGAGTTCCCGTGCCAGGAAAGGTGCGGTACGGCTGGTCTTGCTCCTGGCGACTTTCTGCGGCGTACCGCAAGCCACCACACGCCCACCTTGATCCCCCGCCCCTGGTCCGATATCGATCACCCAATCACTCTGGGCCACCACGCGCATTTCATGTTCCACCACAACTACTGTGTGCCCTGCATCCACCAACTGATTCAGTTGGCTGAGCAACCGGTCGACATCCCGCGGATGCAGCCCGGTGGTCGGCTCATCCAGCACATACAAGGTGGCGCCCCGGGCATTGCGTTGCAACTCGGTCGCCAGTTTGATGCGTTGCGCTTCGCCGCCCGATAACTCCGTCGCCGGCTGGCCCAGGCGCAAATAGCCCAGGCCGATATCCCGCAGCACCTGCAAGGAACGCAACACCCCTGGCTGCTCGGCAAACACGTCCACCGCCTGCTCCACCGTCAGCCCCAGCACCTGGGCGATGTTCAAGCCCTGCCACTGAATCGCCAGGGTCTCCGGGTTGTAGCGTGCGCCATGGCACGTCGGGCACGGCGCGTATACGCTGGGCATGAACAACAACTCGACGCTGACAAAGCCTTCGCCTTCGCAGTTCGGGCAGCGGCCCTTGGCGACGTTGAAGGAAAACTGTCCGGCATCGTAATGACGCTTCTTCGCGGCCGGCGTGGCAGCGAAGAGTTTGCGCACGTTGTCGAACAGCCCGGTGTAGGTCGCCAGGTTGGAACGCGGGGTGCGACCGATAGGTTTCTGATCCACCTGCACCAGGCGGCGAATGTGTTCCAGCCCGCCGGCAATGCGGCCGCCGCTCGCTTGCGGTGTGTCATCTTCCAGGCTCGGTTCTTCGTCGTTTTCCACCACGCGGCCCAGGCCCATGCCCACCAGTTCCAGCAGCGCCTGGCTGACCAGGCTGGATTTACCCGAGCCGGAAATACCGGTCACCGCCGTGAAGCAGCCCAGGGGGAAATCCACGTCCAGCTCGTTGAGGTTGTTGCGTGTCACACCTTCGAGTTTCAGCCAGCCGCTGGGCTCACGGCGCGGCTGACTCGGCGCGCGCCGTTCGGCGAACAGATACTCACGGGTCTGCGACGCCTGCACCTCGGCCAAACCGGCAGGCGGCCCGCTGTACAGCACCTGCCCACCGTGTTCGCCGGCCGCCGGGCCTACGTCGATCAACCAGTCGGCGCGGCGCATGGTTTCCAGGTCGTGCTCCACCACGAACAACGAATTGCCCGCGGCCTTCAAGCGCTCCAATGCGGTGAACAATGCTTCGCCATCCGCCGGGTGCAAGCCGGCCGAAGGCTCATCCAGCACATAGATCACACCGAACAACTGCGAACCCAATTGAGTCGCCAGGCGCAGGCGCTGCAACTCACCGGACGACAGGGTCGGTGTGCTGCGCTCCAGGGACAGATAGCCCAGGCCCAATTCGATCAAGGTGCTGACCCGCTCCAGCAGATCCTCGGCGATGCGCTGGGCAGCCAGGCGCTTTTCCACCGACAGTTTCATCTTGTCCTGCCCCGCCGCTACCGGGCGCAACAGCTCGGCCAACCGGGACAACGACAACTGCGACAACTCACCGATATCCACCCCGGCAAACTTCACCGACAGCGCCGCCTGGTTCAGCCGTTTGCCATCGCACGATGGGCAGGCGCTGCCCTGCATGAACTGCGAGACGCGCTTTTTCATCAGCGCGCTTTGGGTGTGGGTGAAGGTATGCAGAATGTAGCGCCGCGCACCACTGAAGGTGCCCTGATAGCTCGGCTCCAGCTTGCGCTTGAGGGCATCGCGGGTCTGTTCGGGGGTGAAGCCGGCGTACACCGGTACGGTCGGGGTTTCCTCGGTGAACAAAATCCAGTCGCGCTGTTTTTTCGGCAGGTCACGCCAGGGAATATCGACGTCGTAGCCCAGCGTCACCAGGATGTCGCGCAGGTTCTGGCCCTGCCACGCCAGCGGCCAGGACGCTACCGCACGCTGGCGGATGGTCAGCGAGGGATCGGGCACCATCAGCGCCTCGGTCACCTCATACACGCGGCCCAGGCCGTGGCATTGCGGGCAGGCACCCTGGGGCAGGTTCGGCGAAAAGTCTTCGGCGTACAGCATTGCCTGCCCGGGCGGGTAGCTGCCGGCGCGGGAGTACAACATGCGGATCAGGCTCGACAGCGTGGTCACGCTGCCCACCGATGAACGCGCACTCGGCGTGCCACGTTGCTGTTGCAGGGCCACGGCCGGGGGCAGGCCCTCGATGCTGTCCACATCCGGTACGCCGACCTGATCAATCAGGCGCCGTGCATACGGTGCCACTGACTCGAAGTAGCGGCGCTGAGCCTCGGCATACACCGTGGAAAATGCCAGGGACGACTTGCCGGAGCCGGATACGCCCGTGAACACCACCAGGGCGTCCCGGGGAATGTCCACATCGACATTGCGCAGGTTATGTTCGCGAGCGCCACGCACCCGGACGAAGCCAACCTGTTCGGCAAAAAGCCTGGGAGTCTTGTGCTGTGACGTCATGGACAACCTTGTCGGGTGGTGAGCACCGTGCGCACCCGTTGCGTCAGGGCATCGGGGCTGTAGGGTTTGCTCAGCAGGTGAATGTCGGGGCTCAGCAAATGATTGCTGGAGAGGATGTCGCGGGTGTGGCCGGAGGTGAACAGCACCGGCACCGGAGGCTGCTGCGCCTTGGCCCAGTCGGCCAGGTCGGTACTTTTGACCCGACCGGGCATCACCACGTCAGTGAAAATCAGGTCCGGCTGCACACCGCTCTGCAATGCCTGCATCGCCCGGTCACCGTCTTCGGCCGTCAGCACGGTGTAGCCCGATTGCTCGAGCAATTCGACGACCGTCAGGCGCACGCCTTCATTGTCTTCCACCACCAGGATGGTCTCCTGCCCGCCGTCGTGCAGCACCAGCTCATCGTGTGTATCCAGGCTTTCCGGCTCAAGGCTATGGGGAAAATACATCTGCACCACCGAGCCCTTGCCCTCCTCGCTCCACATCTCCACATGGCCACCGCTTTGACGCACGAAGCCGAACACCATGCTCAATCCCAGCCCAGTGCCCTGGCCTTCGCGCTTGGTGGTGAAAAACGGTTCGAAGACGCGCTTGAGCACTTCCGGGGGCATGCCCACGCCGGTGTCGCTGACCGCCAGGCGCACATACTCGCCGGGCTTGATGCTTTTGCCGGCGCAGTCGGCGGGGTTGAGGATGATGTTCTCGCCGGTGATGCGGATCACACCCTCGCCTTGCATGGCATCCCGGGCATTGATTGCCAGGTTGAGCAGCGCATTTTCCAGCTGGTTGCGGTCGACGTTGATGAACCAGGCATCCCGGGGCATCTGCACATCAATATGGATGGTTTCGCCGAGCGCCCGTTGCAGCAGTTCGCCCAAGCCGGCGTAGATACGCTGTGGGTTGTACACCGCCGGCGACAACGGCTGGCGACGGGCGAAGGCCAGCAGTTGCGCCGACAGCTTGGCGCCGCGCTCTACGGCGGCAATGGCCGCATTGACGCGGCGTTGCACATGGGCATTATCCGGCTCATGCCGGGCCAGCAGGTGCAGGTTGCCGGCGATCACCTGCAGCAAGTTATTGAAGTCATGGGCCACGCCGCCGGTCAGGCCACCAATGGCTTCGAGTTTCTGCGACTGGCGCAGTTGCTCCTCGGCGGCGGAGCGTGCCTGCACTTCAGCAGCTACGCGCTGTTCCAGGTTGTGGGTGAGTTCCTGGCGCACCTGCTCGGACTTCACCAGTTCGGTGGTCTCCACCACAATCGCCAGCACGCCGGCCGGTTGCTGGTTATCGCCGGCAACCGGGCTGTAATACAGGTCCAGCCAGACCGTCTCCGGTTTACCATTGCGCAGCAACACCAGGTCCTTGTTGTTGAATGACAAGGTCCCGCCCGCCAGGCAGGTGTCCACCACATGCCGGTTGAAATCAGCGACTTCCGGCCAACCCAACTCCACGGGCGTGCCCAGCAGGTACGGATGGCGGCCACCGGCAAATACCGAATAGCTGTCGTTGTAGATCATGTACCCCGCCCGCCCCCACAGCATCACCATCGGCACCGGCGAGGCCAACATCATTTGCACGGTGCAGGCCAGGCTGGTGGACCAAGAGTCTATGGGGCCCAGGTCGGTGGTTGACCAGTCAAACAGGCGAATCCGCCGTGCCATTTCACCGGCCCAGCCATCGCAGCCATGAGGGTTGGATAAAAATTGCATGGGTTGACTCAGTACGAAAAGAGAACATCGACCAGGTTTGGAGCGCGCCAACGGCAGATCGTTTCACTGCCTTTACACCAAGCGCTAAATGCAACCCACATCGACGGTTTCAGTGAAAATCCCGGCTGCGCACATTGATCCCCTCCAACAACGGCGTCAAGTCGGTCAAACGCCCGGCAATCAAGTGCCGCACGTCACCTACCGCTTCCCAGCGCCCGTCTACCTTGAGCAGCCGCGAGCCCACCAGCGCTTGGCGCTGGCGCTCAGCCAGGTCACGCCAGACCACCACGTTGAGGTTGCCGAACTCATCCTCCAGCGTGACGAAGGTGACGCCGCTGGCCGTGCCGGGTCGCTGCCGCCCCGTGACCAGCCCGGCAACGCTCACGTTACGACCATGTTCGACCACCATAAGCTCATAGGAACTGCGGCAGCGGCGTTTGCGCAACTCATCCCGCAACAAGGCCAAAGGGTGCGGGCCAAGGGTAGTGCCCACGGTGGCGTAATCAGCGTGCAGGTCTTCGCCGATCGAGGGCGCGGGCAATTCCACCACCGCTTCGTCGGGGCTGGGCAAACCGGCGAACAGGCCCAGTTGCTTATGCACCCCAGCCACCTCCCAGCGCGCCTTGTGCCGGTGACCGGCCAACGCGCGCAAGGCTCCGGCATCCGCCAACAACGCCTGGGCCCGCGCGTCCAGCCCGGCGCGTGCGTCCAGATCGGCAATATCGCTGAACGCCTGGCGTTGGCGGGCGGCCTCGATACGGCGCGCATCCTCCTCACGAAACCCCGCGACCATGCGCAAGCCCATGCGAATCGCCGGTTGCGCACCGTCGACAGGTTCCAGGCTGCAATCCCAATCGCTGGCCTGCACATCCACCGGACGGATCTGCAACCAATGGCGCCGCGCATCCTGCAGGATCTGGTCCGGGCTGTAGAAGCCCATGGGCCAACTGTTGATCAGCGCGCAAGCGAAGGCTGCCGGTTCATGACATTTGAGCCAGCAACTGGCATAGGTCAGCAGGGCGAAACTGGCCGCGTGGGATTCGGGGAAACCATAGCTGCCAAAGCCCTTGATCTGCTCGAAAATCTGCGCGGCGAAGGCTTCGCTGTAGCCGTTTTTCAGCATGCCGTCGCGCAGGCGCTTCTGGTGCGGCTCCAGCCCGCCGTGGCGTTTCCAGGCGGCCATCGAGCGACGCAACTGGTCGGCCTCGCCGGGGCTGTAGTCGGCAGCGACCATGGCGATCTGCATTACCTGTTCCTGGAACAGTGGAATGCCCAAGGTGCGCTCCAGCACCTTTTTCAATTTCGGCGAAGGGTAAGTGGCTTCTTCTTCGTTGTTCCGACGACGCAGATAAGGATGCACCATGCCGCCCTGGATCGGCCCAGGTCGCACAATCGCCACCTCGATCACCAAGTCGTAGAAATTCTTTGGCTTGAGCCTCGGCAACATCGACATCTGCGCCCGCGACTCGATCTGGAACACGCCGATGGTGTCGGCCTTGCTGATCATCGCGTAGGTCGCCGCATCCTCCTTGGGGATCGTCGCCAGGGCCAGGTCAATACCACGGTGGCGGCGCAACAGGTCGAAGCAGCGACGAATCGCACTGAGCATGCCCAGGGCCAGAATATCCACCTTGAGCAGGCCGACAGCGTCGAGGTCGTCCTTGTCCCACTGGATGATGGTGCGCTCGGCCATGGCGGCGTTTTCCACCGGTACCAGGGTGTCCAGTGGGTATTCGGAAATCACGAAGCCGCCGGGGTGCTGGGACAGATGGCGGGGAAAGCCGATCAGTTGCTGGGTCAACGCCAGCACCCGGCGCAGGGTCGGGCTTTGCGGGTCAAAGCCGCTTTCACGCAGGCGCTCCAGGGGTGGTGCATCGTCACTCCAGCGCCCGCAACATTCGGCCAGGGCGTTGATCTGGTCCGGCGGCAGCCCCAAGGCCTTGGCCACATCGCGCACCGCGCCGGCCGCGTGATAACAACTGACCACCGCCGTCAGCGCCGCGCGCGTGCGGCCGTAGCGTTGGAACACGTACTGCAACACCTCCTCGCGGCGGTCGTGCTCAAAGTCCACATCGATATCTGGCGGTTCATTGCGTTCCTTGGACAGGAAGCGCTCGAACAGCATATCCGTCAGGCTTGGGTCGATCTCGGTAATGCCCAAGGCAAAACAGACGGCTGAGTTGGCCGCCGAACCCCGCCCCTGGCACAGGATCGAACGGCTGCGGGCGAAGCGCACGATGTCGTGGACCGTGAGGAAATAGCTTTCATAACCGAGGGTGCCGATCACCTCCAATTCCTTGTTGATCTGCTGCAAGGTCTTGCTATCAACCCCCTTTGGCCAGCGCCGGGCGATGCCTTCTTGCGTCACGGCATGCAGCCAGGACGTTGCATCATGCCCCTCAGGTACCAGCTCGCGCGGGTAGTGGTAACGCAACTGGCTCAGGTCAAAAGTGCAACGGCGTGCAATGGCCTGGGTCTCGTCGAGCAACGCTTGGGGGTACAGCGCGGCCAGGGCGCCGAGGTCACGCAAGTGCCGCTCGCCATTGGGGTGCAGCCGCATGCCGGCCTCGGCCACCGGCACGTGATGACGGATAGCGGTCATGGTGTCTTGCAGGGCACGGCGGCCGCGAACGTGCATATGCACATCGCCACAGGCCACCGCCTTGATATTCAGGCTGGCGGCCAGGTGCAGGCGTTGCTCCAGATAGCGCGCATCGCCCTGACCGCAGTGCAGGTGCACCGCCAGCCAGAGGCGTTCGGCGAAGGTGTGGCGCAACCATTGAATCGAAACCTGGGTGTCGCTGTCTTCGGCCATCCACAAGGCCAAAAGGCCCGGCAACGGTTGCTCGAAGTCTTCTTGCAGCAGGCTATAACGGCCCTTTTCGGCCCGACGGCGAGCCAGGGTAATCAAGCGGCACAGGTGCTGGTAGCCGCTCAGGTCTTCCACCAGCAGCACCAGTTTCGGACCGTTTTCGATGCGCACCTCACTGCCGATAATCAACGGCAACTCCACCGCCTTCGCCGCCTGCCAGGCACGTACGATACCTGCCAGCGAGCATTCGTCGGTGATCGCCAGGGCGCTGTAGCCTTGAGCTTTGGCCCGTTCGAACAACTCCAGCGCACTGGAGGCGCCACGCTGGAAACTGAAGTTGGACAGGCAATGCAGCTCGGCGTAACTCATGCAAACCACCCCTGCAACCACAGCCCATCGTGTTCCCCGACGGTACGATAGGCCCAGCCTTGCTGGCCGGCGCGGGTGCGAATCAGGTAATAGTCGCGACGGATATCGGCACCATCCCACCAGCCGGACTCGATGCGTTCCGGGCCCATGAGGATCTGCACGCCCTGCTCGGCCAGCAGGGTCGGCTCGTTCAGCAGCCAACCGGGGCGATGCACGGTGCCCAGGGGCTGGCACGGGTGCTTATCGGCCGCCGCTTGCCAGGCGCATTCGGGACGATGGTCGGCATGAAAGCGCAGACTCTGCACCGCGTCATCCCCAAGGCGCGCACGCAGGCGTTCGCGCAGTTGCTCCCAGGGCAGGGTCTGTTGCGGACGGTCGTCGAACAGGTCCTGGCGCTGCGGTACGAACACCGGCAAGTCCTGGGCGACAAGGCGCACGCCGCGTACCGGCGCGGTGACTTGCACCTGTTCCAGGCGCCCGCGGGCCAGTTCGAACAACATCGAAGGCTCGCGCTCGGCGCTGAGCAGGCCGACCTTGATCACACTGTCGGGCTGCTGGGCGTGCTCCAGGTGCAGGTCAAAGCGCTGCACCCCGCTGTCGCGACCGCAGAGGAAAGCGGACAGGTCGCCGGTCAAACGTCGCAAGGGGAATAGCAGCGCCTGGTGGGATTGCACGTCGAAATTCAACTCGATGCGCGCCTCGAACTGATCCGGCGGCTGATAGAACGCCAAGGCCAAGGGCCGTTGCCCGATCAGTGTGTCCAGGTGCTTGAGCAGGCCCGCCTCAAAACGCCGCGCCAGGGTGTGCCGGGGCAACGCCTGCACCTGGGCCAGTGTGCGCAGGCCCATGCGCGACAACGCGATGGCGGCCTGCGGGTCGAGGCCGGCGCGGTCGATGGGCAGCGGCGCCAGGGCCTGGTTCAAGGCGTCGTCATCCACCGCCAGGCCATCGTGGATGTTCGCCAACACCCGCGCCGCCACAGGGTTGGGCGCGGCAACAATACGGTGGCGAAAACCCAACTCGGTCAGCTCCTTGCGCAAACGCGCTTCGAACTGCGGCCACGGCCCGAACAACCCCAGGCTCGACTCGATCTCGAACAACAAGGCACGTGGGTAGTACAGGCTGACCTGGGAACTGAAACGGTAGGCCCAGGCCGCGAGAAACTGTTGCCAACGCTCGATTTCGGCGGGGTCGTACTCGGCGCAGGCAAAGCTCTTGGTCAGGGCATGGGCCGCCGTCAGGGATTGCCCAGGGCGCAGGCCCAAGGCACGCGCCGCTGCGTTGACGGTTTGCACCACGCGGCGTTGTGGCGTGCCGGCCAGTAGCGCGAGGGGTTGGGCTGGCTCGGGGTGCGCACGCAGCACCCCGTCCAGCGCCAATTGCGGAAAGACAATAGACACCCAACGCATGGCAACCTCAGTGCCCCGCCAACGCAATCGGCGCCGGATGGGCCAACCCGCCCCGGCACTTGAGCACCCGTACTTGCGCAGGCCTTGCCTCAACCGCCAGGCGCAAAGCCGCAGGCGACGCATTGACCGCCTCGCTCAGGGCGCGCCAGGCAAAGGCCAGGGTCTGCCCGGTTTCCGCCGCCACCTGCAAGCGGCGCAACGCTCGATCATCGGCCTTGCGCGGCCAGCACAACACCGCGCCGCAACTGCCGGAACGCAGGCATTGCTCCACCGCCCACAGCGCATCGCGCTCCTCGGCCCGGATCACTGAAAGCTGGCGGACATCCACCCCGGCGTTCTGCCAGGCGTGGGGGTATGGCGTGTAAGGCGGCGCGACCAACACAATACGTTCCCCCGCCGCCGACAAGCGCGCCAGGGTCGGCAGCACCAATTGCAACTCGCCGATACCTTCTTTGGCCATCAGGATTTCGCTCAGGGCCGATTCCGGCCAGCCGCCCGTCGGCAACACCGCATCCAGCGTCGCCAACCCCGTGGGGTGCACGCTGGCCGGTGGCGCAACGGGCCGGCCCTTCCACACGCGCCCGCCATTGAACAGCGCGTCCAGGGCAACCACGGCGCCCATCAGCCTTGCCTCACCAGGCCGCAGAACACCCCTTCAATGGCCAGGTCCTGGTCGGCCCCGACCACGATGGGTTGGTACGCGGGGTTGCGCGGCAACAGGCGTACGCGGTCGCCACTGCGCTCGAAACGCTTGATGGTGACTTCGCCGTCCAGGCGCGCCACTACAATTTGCCCATTCACCGCCTCGGCACTGCGACGCACGCCCACCAGGTCGCCGTCGAGAATGCCGTCTTCGATCATCGAATCGCCTTGCACACGCAGCAAATAATCCGGGGTTTTCGTAAAGGTGGCAGGGTCCAGTTGCAGGCGGCTGTGCACATCGGCATCGGCGCCGATGGGCATGCCTGCGGCCACTCGGCCGAGCACCGGTACATCCAGCCATTCGGCGCGCGCCGGCTGGTTGAGCAGGCGAATGCCCCGGGCCTGGTTGGCATTGACCTCGATAAAACCGGCTTCGGTCAGGGCCACCACGTGTTTGCGCGCAACACTGCGTGAGGCGAAGCCGAACGCCTCGGCGATCTCGGCGAGGCTGGGGGGCTGACCTTGCTGCGCGATGCGGTCGCGGATGAAAGTCAGGATGGCGGTACGGCGAGGAGTGAGAGTCGTCATGGAGTACATTTGTACTCCTGCGGGGAATTTCTGACAATAACCACCAGTCGGGAGGGCTCACCAGCCCTCTTTCAACATCCGCAACTCCAGATACTGCAACAGCATGATGGTCTTGCCATCCACGATCTCACCGTCGCGCACCATCGTCAGTGCCTGTTCAAAGCCCAGCTCCAGCACTTCGATGTCCTCGCCCTCTTCCTCCAGGCCACCGCCCGTACCGACCCGGTCTGCCGGTTGGTATTCGCCGATAAAGAAGTGAATGCGCTCAGTCACCGAGCCGGGGCTCATGAACGCCGAGTAGATTTTTTCCACGTGGCCGACGCGATAGCCGGTCTCTTCTTCGGCTTCCAGGCGAATGCGTTCTTCGGGGCTGGCGTTGTCGAGCAAACCCGCCGCCGCCTCGATCAGATAGCCGTGGTAGTCGTTGACGAAGGTGGGCATGCGGAACTGGCGGATCAGCAACACCGTACGTTGCGTACGGTTGTACAACAGGATGGTCGCGCCATTGCCGCGGTCATACACCTCACGGGTCTGGGCTTGCCAACTGCCGTCCTGGCGGCGCAAGTCGAAACTGTATTTTTTCAGCAGGTACCAGTTTTTCGAGAGGGTTTCTTCGGCAGTAATGCGAACGGGGCTGTTGTCCATGATCGGGCCTCTGTACGTGGGAGCGCGAGCATGTTCCCGCGCGCCGGCCAACGTCAAGGTGGCGCAGACGTCACGGCTTGCCGCGGATACCGCTACAATCGCGCTCCAAGAAGGATCTCTCTCCAGGTCAAGGAAATGATGCTGCACATCCCGACGCTACTGATAGTCGCCGTGTTCGTGTTCGGCCTGATGGGCCTGCTCACGGTGCATGCCTGGAACCGTGGCCGCGAACCGACCCTGGGTTACCTGGGCATCATGCTGCTGCTCGCCTCCCTCGGCACCGGGCTGATCGTGGTACGTGGCGTGGGCATGGACTTTGTCGCGCTGATCCTGGGCAATGTAGTGTTACTGCTCAGCGCGGCGATGAACTGGACCGCCATGCGCACGTTCGCGCAACGCACACCCAGCATGCCCGGCATCTTTGCCGGGGCCGGCGCGTGGTTGATGATGTGCCTGGTGCCGCAGTTCTACGGGTCGCTGTCGGCACGGGTCACCCTGTATTCACTGCTGGCCGCCAGTTACGGCGTGCTGTCGGCCATGGAATTGTGGCGTCGGCGCGACAGCCTGGAGGTCGCCTATACACCCGCGTTGGTGCTGACCCTGTTGCACACGACTTTCTATTGTTTCCGCGCCTTCATCGACCCTGGCCTGCCCCTCAAAAGCGCCCAGGCTCCGGGCGGTGAAGGCGTGCCGTTTTTCTCGTTCATGTTGTTTGAATCGATGCTGTATGCCATCGGCATTGCCTACGTCACCCTGGCGATGGTCAAGGAGCGTGCCGAGTTGCGCTTCAAGGCCGCCGCCCTCAGTGACGCACTGACCGGCATCGATAATCGGCGCGCTTTTATGCTCAAGGGTGAAAAACTGCTGGCCAACAGCGCCCGTCGACACCAGGGCGTAGCGCTGCTGCTGTGCGACCTGGACCACTTCAAGCGTTTGAACGACAGCTTCGGCCACCCCATGGGCGACCAAGCGCTGATCGCCTTCAGCCAAGTGACCCTGGCCGCATTGCGCAAAGGCGATGTGTTCGCACGCATTGGCGGCGAAGAATTTGCCTGCCTGCTGGCTGACAGCGATGAAGCGCAGGCGTTTCAAGTCGCCGAGCGGATTCGCCAGGCGTTTGCCCGGCTCGATCTGTTGGCGCCCGGGTTCCTGAGTGTCAGCATCGGCATTGTCACCACTGACGAGGCCGGCCATGACCTCTCGCACTTGCTGTCACAGGCTGACCAGGCGCTGTACCTGGCCAAGGCGCAGGGGCGTAACCGGGTTCAGGTTGTGGTCGCGGTGTAACACTTTGCAAGCAATGCCCACTCACGGCTGTCGAATTAATTCCTTGCCGGGTTAGCCATCTGGTAAAACCCCAGCTTCGTTTTTGTCCTGGAACCTTCATGTCCTCTCGTTTTCTGTCTCACCTCGGCCTGCGGTGGTTTCCCTTGCTGTGCATGGCGCTGTTGATCGTCGGCCTGCCGGTGGGTTGTGCCGTGCTGCAACACAAAGAGCGCGAGTTGGTGTTTCGCATCGAGCCGGGCACCGCCGGCTGGTATACCGGGCTGCCCAAAGCGGTGCAGGAGTTCGACCTCAAGCCGGCCAGCCTCAAGTCGGGACAGAACATTCACGGCTGGTGGTACCCGGCGGACAAGAAGAATGCCCCGGCGATCCTCTACCTGCACGGCGTGCGCTGGAACCTCACCGGCCAGCTGTTTCGCATCGAGCAATTGCACGCCCTGGGCTATTCGGTGCTGGCCATCGACTATCGTGGCTTCGGCCAGAGCCACGGCGACCTGCCGTCGGAAACCAGCGTATACGCCGACGCCCGCATCGCCTGGGAGCGCTTCCAGGTGCTGCAGCCCGACCCGAGCAAACGCCTGATCTACGGCCACTCCCTGGGCGGTGCGGTGGCGATCGACCTGGCGGCCGAACTGAGCCGGCAAACGCCGATACCCGTGCGTGGATTGGTGATCGAATCTACGTTCACGTCCCTGGGAGATGCGGCGACCGCCGTGGCCAACACCTCACTGCCGGTGCGCTGGTTGCTCTCGCAGAAGTTCGACTCCATCGACAAGATCGCTGACGTCCACATGCCGCTGCTGGTGGTTCACGGCCTTGCCGACCAGTACGTGCCGCCGCGTTTCAGCAAGCAATTATTCGACGCCGCCCGGGAGCCCAAGCGACTGCTGCTGGTGCCCGGCGCCACCCACAACAACAGCATGAGCCTGGCCGGTCGCAGTTATGGCCAGGCGCTGGACAAGCTGATGCAAGCGCAGGCGCCATCCCAGGTCGTCACACACTCCACAGCAGCCAATGGCGACTCTTGAAGCACATTTCGGCACTGAATTCGCGCTTGCGTGTCAAGCGCAAACCCTGCCCATACTGGCCCGCGCCGAAAGTTGATCAAATATTAACCGCAGGTTAAATCGCCAACCCAGCCGGGTCTTCGCAAAGTTATCCACAGAGATACCCACGGTTTTCGTGGACAACTCTTTTTACTTTTTTACGATTTTTTTGCTCGGTAATTCCCTTCGGGAAAGGTTCCAGGCAGCAAAATCTCGCGGTTCACATCGCGTATATCGTTATAGCCACAGAGTGCCATCGATACATCCAGCTCGCGGGCGATGATGTCGAGGGCCTTGGCCACGCCCGCCTCCCCCATGGCACCCAAACCGTACAGATGCGGGCGGCCGATCATCGTGCCCCTGGCACCGAGCGCGACCGCCTTGAGCACATCCTGGCCGGAGCGAATACCGCCGTCGAGCCACACCTCAATCCGATTGCCCACCGCTTCGACAATCGCCGGCAATTGGCTGATGCTCGACGGCGCACCGTCAAGTTGACGCCCACCGTGGTTACTCACCACCAGCGCATCGGCACCGGCGTCTGCCGCCAGGCGCGCATCGTCCACATCGAGGATGCCCTTGATGATCAACTTGCCGCCCCAGCACCGCTTGATCCACTCCACGTCGTCCCAGCTCAGGCGCGGATCGAATTGCTGGGCGGTCCATGACGACAGTGAACTCATGTCCGCCACGCCTTTTACGTGCCCGACAATGTTGCCGAAACCCCGACGCTTAGTGCCGAGCATTCCCATGACCCAACGCGGCTTGGTTGCCATATTGAGGATATTGGTCAGGGTCAACCTGGGCGGCGCCGACAGGCCATTGACCAAGTCCTTGTGGCGTTGCCCAAGGATCTGCAAGTCGAGCGTGAGCACCAGCGCATCCACACCGGCAGCCTTGGCACGCTCGATCAACTGTTCGATAAACCCGCGATCACGCATGACATACAGTTGGAACCAGAATGGCTGGCCGACATGCTCGGCAATGTCCTCCAGCGAACAGATGCTCATGGTCGACAGGGTGTAGCGCAGGCCGAATGCGGCAGCGGCACGGGCGGTGAGAATCTCGCCGTCGGCATGCTGCATGCCCGCCAGGCCGGTCGGGGCCAGAGCCACCGGCATGGCCATGTCCTGGCCGATCATCGTCGTGCGGATCGAGCGCTGGTCGATATTGCGCGCCACGCGCTGGCGGAATTTGATCTGGGCAAAATCGCTTTCGTTGGCCCGATAGGTGCTTTCAGTCCAGGAGCCGGAGTCCGCGTAATCATAGAACATCCGTGGGACACGTTTTTGCGCCAGCTTCCGTAAGTCTTCGATGGTTGTGATCAACGTCATCTAGGTCACCTCTCCCTGAACTGAGCATGCAGAGTAACCGTGCGTCGGCCGCGCAACCAGCCATTGCGTTTACATCGGCCTGGGAATAATCTCGCATAAACCAGCAAAAAGACGCACAAACATGCATAACAATCATCAAGCCATTGACCTGCCTTCTTTGCGCAAACAGAAGATTCTGCTGCTATTGGAGCGCGACGGAAAAGTCACCGCAGCGGAACTGGTCGAGCATTTCGCCGTGTCCCAGGACACCATCCGCCGTGACCTCGGCGAACTGGCCGCCGCCGGCTTGTTGCAGCGTGTACACGGTGGCGCCCTGCCCCGGCCCAAGGACACCGGCAAAGATTTTTTTACGCGTGTCAGCGAGAGCAATGAGGCCAAGCGCCAGCTTGCACAATTGGCGGCGCAACGTGTGGAAGATGGTCAGATCGTGCTGTTCGATTCCGGCTCGACCACCTTGCAGATTGCCCAAGCACTGCCGCGCTCGATTCGCCTGACCGTGGTCACGCCGTCACCGATGATCGCCATCGCCCTGGCCGACCATCCCCATGTGAAAGTGATTCTGGCCGGTGGGCAACTCAACCCGGCCACCCTTTCCACCGGCGGCCACGATGCCGTGCGCCTGATCCAGAGCGTCAAGGCCGACCTGTTGTTCACTGGCGTGTGCGCCCTGCATCCGCAAATAGGCATCACCTCGCTGCACTTCGATGAAGTGGTGGTCAAACAGGCGCTGCTCGACAGCGCCTCCCACGTGGTAGCGGTGACCATGGCCGACAAGCTCGGCGCCGTGGAACCCTTTGTGGTGGCGCCGTGCAACCGTATTCACACGCTGATTACCGAGTGGCATGTGCCGAGTGTCGAGGCTTATGAACAGCTAGGTTTGGAAGTGATGCGAGTGGAGGTCGAGTAGGCACAAGGCATCGGCCGTCGCATGCCCACTGGCGGTGTTATCGAAAATGCACCACGTGGGCACGCCTGCCATAACCGACAGGTTCAGCCCTTGCGCGAACGCTTTCACGCGTTCCGGCCCATAGGCACTGTAGTAGATGCGCGGAGAGCCATGCAGGCGCAAGTAGTGCACGCCTGGCCAACCTGCGCCCATCTCGATGACAGGTGGGTCGGCAATGACCCGGCCTATGTGCAAATCCAGCAGCAGCGACTCGGCATCGCGCCAGCTGGCATGCCGCGGCTCCAACACCACCGCGCCGGAAAAACGCTGGCGCAGCGCAGTGAAAAAAATCGACGCAGCGACCGGGTCATAGCTCAGTGAGGGAGGCAACTGAACCAGCAGGCAGCCGAGCTTTTCACCCAGTTGCAGGCACTGCTCCAGAAATTCATCCAGGGCCGTCTCGCAACGCTGCAAGCGCAGTTCATGGGTGATGCGCTTGGGCATCTTCACCGAAAAACGAAAGCTTGCAGGCACCGATTGTGCCCAGCGTTCGTAGGTCTTGGGCTGATGCGGCCGATAAAACGAACTATTGATTTCCACCGCATTGAAGCGCGATGCATAACGCTGCAAATGGGTGCCCTCGCATGCAAACACCGGCCAGTGTTCACGGGGCAGACTCCACCCCGCACACCCCAGGTACAACGATGCCGTCAAAACAACACCTTAGCGGCATCGCGCATGAAAATCTCTATGGTTTTGGGCCCTACCCCTTCGAACTCACCCAAGCGTTTTTCGAAAGCCGAACGGTTGCCACTGGCGTCCCTTATCTGCGTGATCCTGCCTGCATACTCGGCGTTCAACTTGGCGCTAAGGTCCAATAGCCGCTGCGCGGTGGTTTCGTCATAGCGCACGTAGTGGGCACGCCCCAACATAGTGACCAATTCGCGGGAGGTGCAATGCTGCAATTTGCGCGCAGTATCTCGCCCCTCTTGCTCGACGATCACCCGGTAAGCCTGCGCGGCAATCGGCGCCTGGATACGTTTGCCCATCAGGAAGCTGGCAATGAACCACTTGAACAGGCTGGCATCGTCTTCGGGCGCAAGATCGATACCCAGTTCGGAAGCCGTGATCGACTTGGCCATGCTCAGTTGTCCAACCTGCGCTCGGCCTTGTCGGCCTGCTCGTTGATAGCCTCGGCCTGACGTTCGTTGTCCTTGATCGAGGTCGGCGTGAGCACTTTGTCGATGGTTTCGGTCTTCGGATTCGGATGTTCCAGCGTCTGGCCTTTCGCCGGTTTTTCCGCACCCTTCTGGGCTTGTTCGGAACTGATCGGGTCAGGGGTTTTATCGGCAGTCATGGTCTGTCTCCAGGCTTTTTGAACGCCCGCAATAAAGGCGAGCACTTATGCAGCAGAGCCCGACACATTTCGATAGTTCAAGGAAACTGCCACGCAAAACCACCCAGCCAATAAGCGCAAATTAATTTAAACCTTTAGCGCCCTGCCTTGATCAACTCTCCATATCGACGTTTTAACCCATCCAACAGGAGACTCTCGATCATGAGTTCACAACTGAACGGCAAGAAGATTCTGGTCATCACCTCCAACACCGGCATCGAGCGCGATGAACTGCTCAAGCCACTGGAGGCCTTGCGCGGCTACGGCGCGACCGTGACCCACGGTTCCAGCGAAGGCGGCACCACGCAGACGTTCGTCGGCGACACTGAGAAAGACAAAACCGTGGAGTCCGACGTGAAGCTGTCGGATGTATTGAGCAGCGATTTCGACGCCCTGGTGATCCCGGGTGGCACCGTCAATGCCGACACCCTGCGCCAGGACGCCAGTGCGTTGAAGTTGATCAACGATTTCGTCAAGGCCGGCAAGACCGTGGCAGCGATCTGCCATGGACCATGGACATTGATCGACGCAGGCGTGATCAAGGGTAAGACGCTGACCTCGTATAAAAGCGTGCGTATCGACCTGGAAAATGCCGGAGCCGCCGGTTGGGTCGACGCCGAGGTCAAGGAATGCAAGGCCAACGGCTGGACCTTGATTACCTCGCGCACGCCCGATGACTTGCCGGCGTTCAATGACGCGATTGCCAAGGCGATTGCTGGATAACGCTCATCTACGGACAGCGAGCGACCTGTGACGAGGGAGCGTGCTCCCGCTGGACTGCGTAGCAGTCCCATTCTTTGCAAAGCAAAAGCCGGGGCCGCTTCGCGACCCGGCGGGAGCAAGCTCCCTCGCCACAGTAACTATGTTTCTCATGAGCTGATTGCAGGCGCCTCAAGGGCGCCTGTTCTGCTTCAGCTTCTGCGTTGGTCAGGCATTTCGCGTTTTGGCCCGAACATCGCCCAGGCAATCAGCCCAAACAGCGGCACAAATATCAAAATCACCAGCCAGAAGCCCTTGCTCTCCCACCCCCCGGTACTGCGCAACACGGTATTAATCGCCCACAACTCCACTAGCAACAGAATCACGGCCAGGCCGATCCAGATGTATTCGATTTGCATGTTCACCTCCTAGGTCGTATGCGTTAGGTCAAGCAGACGCCCCAAGGGTTCATTAAAAATTGCGCGGCTGCCGCAGCGCGTCGCCGTCTCAGGGCACCGGCCGCCAAGCGCTGAATTCACCCTGCGCGTTCAGCGGGCTCCAGGCAAAGTCACCGGCAAGCGCCGGCAACGCCTGGTGCTCCGCGCCTTTGATCGGAGCGCCCTTCCAGTCGAACACCGTCGTCCCTTGCCAGCCCAGGACGATGCCTCGCGCCCGGCTGTTGTCCACATGGATCCAACAGGCCGCCGCTGCCGCCATGAACGCTTCGATCGGCTCTTCATCGATCTGCGCACGGTATGTGGAACCCAACAGCCAGCGGCACACATTCAGGTGATAGGTCCAATCCAACGGCGGCTGGTGGTGATACGCCCAGGTCATGAAGCTGCGGAACAGGTTCAAGCCCTCGGGCGGGTCGAGCTTGAGTAACGTCGGGCAGATGTCGAACAAGGTGTGCCAATGAGGCAGCAGGCGCGCATCCAGGTGCACGAAACAACGGGAATTACTCGGGTATTGCGGCAACACCGGTTCCGCACGCAGGCAACGGGACGCCTTGCTGACCAGGCGGCTGGCGCCTGCAGGCAATAAGGAAGTCATCAGATGGACTCACAGTCGTGACGATAGAACGCCTCCTGATCACAGGAAGCCCAAGGCACACGTCAGGCTGCGGGAGAAGCGCGCGGGTTGGCCGAGGGCCAGGAATAACGTGGCGGCGCCTTGCTGCGTCGCTCGTGGGCCGGGCGCGGGGTTTGCTGAAGGCTCAGCAACCAGGCCAGGCCGATAAGAAACACGATGGCCACGGTGATCGCGCTGCACACCGGGCAAGCAAAGTAGTTCGAGATGTTGCTGGACGACGGAACGCCCAACCCTTTATCGGAAAGTGGCGCCTGGCTACCGTCCACCGAGCAGAACGCGCCACCGATGCCGTTGAGCTGCTGGCCCAACATTTGCCCATGGCCCAAACCGCACACGAACACGTTCATCAGCACGCAGAAGTACAGGATCCAGGCGATCAGCGAACGGTCAGAGTGGCTCGATTTCATGGCGGCGACTCTACCACCGAAGCCACAAAAGGATGAAGCGCGGCGCGCCCCTGTGGCAGAACGTCGCAGATTACGCGGGCAGCCCCGGGTTGGTAGACTGTGCGCCCTCCTCGTTTCTACGTTTCAAAGCCTTTCAAAGCCTGATGTGTAGATCCAGAGCCATGCAGGCGCTTCACAGGACGCACAGTTGATGAGTACGTTATTCACCCGCCGCAAAGTGCTGACCGGCATGGGCCTTTTGGGCCTGGGCAGCCTGCTGGGCGGCTGTGACTACAGCCCCAAGCTGAACTTCAAGTACGGCAAGGACCTCAGTGACAAGATCATGGGCCGCACTTTCAAGCTCAAGAATACCGACGGCGAAACCGTCACCCTGAGCTCGTTCCGTGGCCTGATGCCGGTGGTGTTCTTCGGTTTCACCCAATGCCCGGCCGTGTGCCCCACCACGCTGGCACGCGCCGCCCAGGCCAAGAAGCTGATGGGCCGCGATGGCGAGATCATGCAGGTGGTGTTCATCACGCTCGACCCAGAGCGCGACACACCGGAACTGCTCGATCGCTACGTGAAGGCCTTCGACCCCAGCTTCGAAGCGTTGTACGGCACCCCGGAAGAAATCGCCGTGGCCGCCAAGGAATTCGGGATCTTCTATGAAAAGATCCCCGCCGGTGACACCTACACCCTGTCCCACACTTCCACCAGTTTCGTCTTCGACACCCGTGGCAACCTGCGCCTGGGCCTGTCGGCATCCCTTACCGCTAAAGAGTGCGCAGAAGACCTGCTCACCGTCATGGAGGTCTGCTAATGACTGCCGTTCAACACCTCAAACGCGTTGCCTTCGGCCTCACCCTGCTGGGCCTGGCCGCCCACGCCAGCGCCCAGGTACAAGTGACCGATGCCTGGGTGCGTGCCACGGTGCCGGGCCAGC
Source organism: Pseudomonas sp. BCA17 (assembly GCF_004519405.1). Lineage (GTDB taxonomy): Bacteria > Pseudomonadota > Gammaproteobacteria > Pseudomonadales > Pseudomonadaceae > Aquipseudomonas. Next base: position 737,183 of record NZ_SGWI01000001.1, read on the forward strand.
CGTCCAGCGGCGCGTTCATGACGATCACCGCCGACAGCGACAGCCAGTTGCTCAGCGTGGCATCGCCGGTGGCCAAGGACGTGCAGATCCATGAGATGAGCATGAAGGACGACGTGATGAAAATGGGCCCGGTGGATTCGGTCGCCCTGCCCGCCGGCAAAGCCGTCAAGCTCGACCCGGACGGCTACCACGTAATGCTGATGGGCCTCACCGGCCAGATCAAGGAAGGCGACCAGGTGCCGCTGACCCTGACCGTCAAGGACGCCAAGGGTGTTGAACAAAAAGTTGAAGTGAAGGCTGCAACACGCGGTCTGGATGGGATGGACCATAGCCATATGGACCACAGCAAGATGCACTGACCTGATGCAGCCTATGTGGGAGGGAGCTTGCCCTAAGCCAGTCAGTTAGCCGCAAGTGCCGTCTGTAGGAGCGAGCAAGCTCGCTCCTACAGGTTCAGTCGACAATGAAGAGTTTGGCGCCAATGGCCGTCGAGGAGCGATGCCCCTCCATGTCATTGCCCACCTGATAACTCATCCCGGCCGTCAGAGTGAACCGGCGACCATCTTCCAGCTCCGTGTGCAACTCGCCTTCAAGGCACAACAGCACATGCCCTCTCCAGCACCAATGATCCGCCAGGTAACCGGGCGTGTACTCCACCAGGCGCACGCGGGTGGTGCCGAAATGGCAAGTACGCCATAAGGCATTGCCGGTAACGCCAGGATGGGCTGTGGGTTCGAGGGTAGCCCAATCCGTGGTGCCAAACGGGACAGCGGTAAGATCCATGGGACACTCGGTCGTCAGTTAGCGTGGCATGAAACTACCGGGCCGAGGCCGTTGGCGATAGACACAGACCCGACGGTTTTGCGGGATACAGGTGCCTTCGCTTGTCAGGCAATCAAGTGCGGAGATTCCGTAGGGTTTAAACCGCAGCCAGCCGCTTCACCATCGGCACACACGCCAGCGTCAACCCCGACGGCGAGTGATACACCGCCTGCTCCTCGCCCACATACCCGCACGCACGGTAGAAGCTTGCCGCGTTCAACGTGGCGTCCAGCACCACTTCTTCAATGGCCAGTTCCCGTGCCACTTTCTCCAGATGGTCGAGCATCGCCTTGCCGTACCCGCGCCCGGTGAAGGCCGGCAGCACGAACAGCGCGCCGACTTCATTTTTATCGAGGTCGAGCATACCGGTGGCGACCGGCTCACCGTTTACCCAACCCAGGTAAAATGGCTTGTCCATCAACGCGCTGTAGCCGTCTTCGGCCGTGCCGCGTGTCCATAAGGCCATCTGCTCGGCACTGTAGGCTCCGATGCATTGACCGCGAATGGCCTCGCGGCGAATCTCAAACGCGCGCTCGGCGTCGTCTGGCGTGGCTCGTTTTATTTCCAACCGTACACACTCCTTCCATGCCCCTAAACGGCTATTAGCCCATTTGTGCTAATCGACCCTGTCTGCTCGCAGCGCTATATTCCGCAGCACTTCCAACGCTCTGCCAACACCGTGCCGTCAATGCGCGAGGGGTCGTTGCGCGTTGGAAAACCACAACAACCCCAAGGAAGACCTACCATGAAACTCTACCCTCCCACGACTCGCTTCGCCCTGCTGGGTGCCTTGATCATCGGCATCGCCGGTTGCAGCAACATCAAGCCAACCGAAGACCATCTCAAGACGCTGTCGGAAACCAATCTGGGTGAACCGGTCAAGCGTATTTCTAATGTGCGCAACGACTCCATGACGACCTATTACATCGCCAGCACCGCTAGCGGCGATTACAACTGCTCCGTGCCCAGCGGTGCCAGCGGCGGCATGTTTGCCGTGGCCAGCTTTGGCATGATGAAACCGGCCGCTTATTGCCAACCAAAAGGCGCTCGCGGCAATGGCTTGACGCCGTTTAACTAGTCACAGTCTGCTGGCTGAGGTCACGCAGGGCGCCGCGCAGTTCCGCCGGGCGTACCGGCTTGGAAAGAATCGCAATCTGGCGGTCGTGCAACGCGGCCTGGATTTTTTCCACATCATGCCCGGTGAGGATCAGCGCCGGGACTGCCCAGCCGCGCTGCGCCCGCAGGGCATCGATGCACTCGATACCCGTGGCATGGTTACCCAGGTCGTAGTCGGCGACGATGATGTCGCAATCGCTGACCAAGTCGCGCCCTGACAATCGGGCCTGTACCTCGCACCCCCAGCGCTCCAGCAGGGCCTGGGTAGCGAGCAGCACGTTCTGATCATCTTCCACCAGGCAAACTTTCAAACCGGTCAGCAAGCCGACCTGTCGCGCTTCGTCGCGTGGTGCCGTCGCGTACGGCGCGGTTGCCACGGTCAGGCCATAAAGGCTCACGGAGGTGCCATGGCCAACCCGGGAACGCAGACTCACTTGTACCCCCATCAGTTGCCCCAGGCGCTTGACGATGGACAGCCCCAGGCCCACCCCTTCGACGTCTTTGTCACGCTGGTGGCGCACCCGGTAAAACTCTTCGAAGACCTTGGCAAGATGTTCCTCGGCAATCCCCCGGCCCCGATCATGAATCTCCACCGCCAAGCCGCCTTCACGAATGCGCACGCCGATCAGTACAGGCCGATGCGCGCCGTATTTGAAGCAGTTGGACAGAACGTTCTGCACCATCGTCGCCAACAGCGCCGGATCGACCAGCACCCAGTGATCGCAAGGTCGCAGTCGCAACTCCACACCGGCCCAACGCGCGGCCTCGGCATTCTGGCGCACCAGGTCGGCAAGCAACTCGCCCAGGTTCACCGGCTGGTACTTGGGCAGCAGGCGGCCGTTGTCGAGCGTGTAGAGATCGAGAATCGAACGAAACAATTGCGAGACGTTGAGCAGCGAGCGGTCGATGTTATCCACCAGCCGCCGCTCTTCATCGCCCAGGCGGGATTCGCGCAGGCACGCCGTGAACAGGCCGATGGAGTGGATCGGCTGGCGCAAGTCGTGACTGGCCTGGGCGAGGAAGCGGGACTTTTCCAGATTGGCGGCGATGGCTTGCTCAGACGCCTTGCGTGTGCGCTCCAGCAGGATATGCGCGTAAACCGGGATCACTGTGCTGGTGATCATCAGCATCATCACCATGAAGGGCTGTGCCTGCCACACCGGCGTGAGCCGATACACGATCAGCAGCGCCAGCAACGCCAATGCCGTGGCAATCGCCAGGTAGCGCGAGCCATAGCGCATGCCATTGCCCAGGTTGACCCACACCATCACGGCGTATAGCGGCAACGCCGCCTCGCCTCCCACCACCATGCCGAACGAGGTGCCGGTGTAGTCGTGAATCATGCCGAAAATCCGCCGCGCCGGGTAATGCCCCGGCCACCGTGCGATCACTTGGCGCAAGGCAATGGAAGCCAGCAGGAACACCAGTATGTAGAGAATCACCGGCAGGTAGGTGTCCACCGACTGACCGGGCAGGAAGCCCAGCGCGCCGATGTACACGATAGCGATGCTGGCAACCACGATCCGCAGGTTGGCCTGGTCGAGTTCGGAGTTGGTCTCGGCACCCATGGTTTACGTCCTTGTGCGGCAATCATCAAATCCAGCGGACACCCCAGGCAAGCCTCGGGCACGGTGGTAAGGTAGCATGCAACCGCACAACCTTGTTCCAGGCAGGAGCCTCTCATGACCGCTCGCATCATCATCGCCGATGACCACCCGATGTTTCGCGAAGGCATGCTGCGCACCGTACAGCGCCTGCTGCCCGAGGCAATCGTGCAGGAAGCTGGCGACATGGAGGCCGTGCACAGGTTGACCCTCGAAGACGGCGACATCGATACCCTGATCCTCGACCTGCGTTTTCCGGGCCTGACCTGCCTGAGCCAGTTGGCCGACCTGCGTCAACAACTGCGTCGCACCACGTTGATCGTGGTGTCGATGGTGGACGACCCGGCGCTGATCGATCAGGTCATGGCGCTGGGTGCGGACGGTTTTATCGGCAAGAATATCGCCCCCGATGAGATCGGCCAGGCGCTGCTGGCGATCCGCGAAGGCGAGGTGCTGGTCAAGTTCGCACCTTCGGGGCTGTTGCCCCTCGACACCCATACCCTCACCGCCCGCCAGCAGGACGTACTGCGCCTGATCGCCCAGGGCAAGACCAACAAGGAAATCGCCAAAGCCCTGGCTATCTCGCCGTTTACCGTGCGTATCCATGTGTCGTCGCTGCTGCGCAGGCTGGATGTGCCCTCCCGTGCGGCCGCAGCGGTGAAGTACTCCGGGGAGTTCTAGGACAGCTTGAACTACCGCAGCTGGAACCAGGTGGTTTTCAGCTGCGTATACTTGTCAAAAGCATGCAGGGACAGATCACGCCCAAACCCCGACTGCTTACCCCCACCGAACGGCACCGTGACATCCAGGGCGTCGACCGTATTGACCGACACCGTACCGGCATTCAAGGCCCGGGCCACACGGTGCGCGCGGTTGAGGTCATCACTCCATACCGAGGCGGCCAGACCGTAGAGGCTGTCGTTGGCTTGCTGTACCGCCTCCTCTTCAGTATCGAAAGCGGTGATGGCCAGCACCGGGCCGAACACTTCATCACGGGAGAGCGCCATGTGTCGGGTCACATCGGCAAAAATGGTCGGCTGGATAAAGTTGGAGGCCCCATTGATGATCATCTGTTCGCCACCGCACAGCAACCTGGCACCCTCGCCGTGGGCCTGGCTGATGGCTTTCATGATGCGCGCGGTCTGCTCGCCGTCAACGATGGCGCCGGCTGCGCTGCGGGGGTTCAGCGGATCACCCGGCATCCAGGCGCGCGATTTGGCAATCACACGTTCAACGAACTCGTCATGGATGGAACGTTGTACGAACAACCGGGAGTTGGCCGAACACACCTCACCCTGGTTGAAGAAAATGCCAAAGGCGGCCTTCTGCGCCGCCAAGTCCAGATCCTGGCAGTCGTCGAACACCAGGTTCGGGCTCTTGCCACCGCACTCCAGCCACACCTGCTTGAGGTTGGATTGAGCGGAATATTGCATGAAGTATTTGCCGACCTGCGTCGACCCGGTGAACACCAGGCCGTCCACGTCCGGGTGCAGCCCCAAAGCCTTGCCGGCGCTTTCGCCGAGGCCCGGCACCACGTTCAACACACCTTCAGGAATACCCGCCTCCAGCGCCAGTTGGGCCAGGCGCAGAGCGGAAAACGGCGATTGCTCAGCGGGTTTAAGTACCACGCTGTTACCGGCAGCCAACGCCGGCGCCAGCTTCCAGGCCGCCATGTCCAAGGGAAAATTCCACGGCACCACCGCCGCAATCACGCCCAGTGCTTCGCGGGTAATGGTCGCCAGCGCATTGTGTGCCGTGGGCGCGACTTGGTCGTAGAGCTTGTCGAGGGCTTCGCCGTACCAGGCGAACACATTGGCTGCGCCAGGCACATCCACGTTGTAGGCATCCATCACCGGCTTACCCATGTTCAACGAATCGAGCAGCGCCAACTCTTCGCGGTGGGTCATCAGCAACTCGGAAAGCCTGATCATGATTTTTTTGCGCTCCCCCGGTGACATGCGCCGCCAAGGCCCGCGGTCGAAGGTCTGGCGTGCACTGTGCACAGCCTGATCAACCTCCGCTTCGCCACAGGCCGCCACACGTGCCAACAACTGGTTCGTGGCTGGGTTGATGCAGTCGAAGGTAGCTCCGCAGGCTGCGCTTACGGCCCGGCCTGCGATCAAGGCGGTATCGATGAACGTCTGGCGGGCAACACGCTGTTGCCAGTAGTTAAGATCAAGCACGGTGTACTCCCGATGAAGGTCTAGGGATAAGAAGGGTTATTCAGCGATCTGCAGTTCCGGCATCTTCACACTCAGGCCCCGCGTAATACCGAGCAAACACACGAGCCCAAGCCCCATCCAGCACAAACCGATGGTCAAGGACAGGCCCGACAGGCTGGTCCACAACCACAACGTGCTGAGGAACCCCAGGGCCGGCAGCGCGGCGTATAGCAGGTAGTTCCGAGCGCCGCGCAACTTCTGGTCAATCAGGTAATGCTTGATCACTGCCAGGTTCACCGCCGAAAACGCGAACAACGCCCCGAAGCTGATCATGTTGGCCACAGTGTCCAGCGTGATGAACAGGGCAATCAACGAGAACAGGCTGACCAGCATGATCGCCGTGGCAGGCACACGCTTTTTCGTCACCAGTTTGCCGAGTACCCGGGGCAGCGCGCCGTCGCGGCCCATGGCGAACAACACCCGCGACACGCTGGCCTGGGAAACCATCGCCGAGGCAAAACAGCCGGCCACGTAGGTGGCGGTAAAAGCGGTCACCAGCAGCTCGCCCCCCACGCGACGCATGACGTCCACCGAGGCGGAATCCGGATCGACGAAGCTGTTCCATTCGGGAAAAACCATTTGGGCAAAATACGAAACCAGCAGGAACAACAGGCCGCCGAATAGCGACACCACCATAATCGCGAGCGGAATAGTGCGTCGCGGGTCGGGGGTTTCCTCAGCCATGGTCGACACGGCATCGAAGCCGAGAAACGACAGGCACAGCACCGCCGCGCCCGCCATGATCAATGGCGCGCTGAAGCCGTCGTGGTGGAACGGCGCGAGCAACGCAACAGGTGCGGACTGCTCGTTGAGGGTGCGCACCGACAACGCCACGAACACCACAATGAACACTAACTGAGCCACAATCAGTATCCAGTTGACCCGGGTGATGGATTCGATACCGACCAGGTTAAGGGCGGTCACCAGGGCAATGGAGCCGAGCACCCATACGGCCGTAGGCACCCCGGGGAAGTATTCGGTCAGGTAGATACCAATCAGCAAGTAACTGAGCAGCGGCAAGAAGATGTAGTCGAGCAACAAGGTCCAGCCGGCGATGAAGCCGAAATAAGCGCCAAACGCTTTGCGTGTATAGGAATAAACCGAGCCGGAATACGGATGCGCCTGGACCATACGCCCATAGCTGTACGCCGTGAGCAGCATCGCGGCTAGGGTCAGCATATAGGCGGTCGGCAAATGGCCCTTGGTCATCTGGGTCACAAGCCCATAGGTGGTAAACACCGCCAGCGGCACCATATACGCGAGCCCGAAAAGCACCAGCCCGACCAGGCCCAGGGGCTGGCGAAAGCGGCGGGACGATGCGGATTTGGCTGAGGCGTGGTGGGCGGGTGTATCGGTCACGTTTGTTATTGTATTCATGGGTGACTCCTGGAAATGGATGCAGGGCGTCGCGGCAAGCGATCACGTCGCTACCGTTCAGGCCTTGTCTGATGGAGGTTGCCCGCCACCCCGGCCCGGGGTAGTGGGCAGGTCACTTCACAGTTTTCCCGCGATCCTTGCGGTGCGGTCGACCGCGATACGGGTCTTGTCGACCAACTCGTCCAACTCCGCGCGCGTGGCTACCAGGGCCGGCGCCATGATCATGCGCCCGAGGGTCGAGCGAATGATCACGCCCTCTTCAAAACCAAAGGTGCGGCATTGCCAGGCCAGATCGTTTTCATTGTCGAAGCGTTTGCGCGTGCCTTTGTCCTCGGCAAACTGCAAGGCCGCGAGCAGGCCCGTGCCCTGGATCTCGCCAATCAGTGGATGGTTGCCGAACGCCTCGCGCAGGATCTTCTGCAAATACGGCCCGGTGTCGTCCTTCACCTGGCGCACGATGCCTTCATCCCGCAGCGCCTTGAGATTGGCCAACGCCACCGCCGCCGCCACCGGATGCCCGGAATAGGTCAGGCCGTGGGCAAACACGCCACCGCGCTCCACCAAGGCGTCGGCAATGCGTTTGCTCAATACCAGGCCGCCCATGGGCAGGTAACCGGAGGTCAGGCCCTTGGCAATCGCCAACGTATCCGGCTCGAAACCAAAGTGTTGATGGGCGAACCACTCGCCGGTGCGGCCAAACCCACCAATCACCTCATCAGCGCAGAGCAGCACATCGTATTGCCGGCAAATGCGCTGGATCTCGGGCCAGTAGCTTTGCGGCGGGAAAATCATGCCACCTGCGCCCTGGAACGGTTCGGCGACAAAACCCGCAACGTTCTCAGCACCCAGCTCCAGAATTTTTTCTTCCAGTTGCAAGGCACAGCGACGGCCGAATTCGGTCGGCGTCAGGTCGCCGCCATAGGCGTACCAATAGGGTTCGTCGATGTGCGCCACGTCAGGCACCAGACCGCCCATCTCGTGCATGAACTTCATACCGCCCAATGCCGACGCTGCCAGGGTGGAGCCGTGATAACCGTTCCAGCGCCCAATCATGATCTTTTTCTGCGGCTGACCGACCACTTGCCAGTAGCGGCGCACGGTCCGGATCAATACCTCGTTGGCCTCGGAACCCGAGTTGGTGTAGATCACGTGGCTGTAGTGTCCAGGCAGCAGGCTGAACAGCAGTTCCGACAGCTCGATCACCGCCGGGTGGGTGGTATGAAAGAACATGTTGTAGTACGCCAGTTGATCCATCTGCGTGGCAGCGGCAGCTGTCAGATCCTTGCGGCCATAGCCCAACTGGGTGCACCACAAACCAGACATGCCGTCCAGGTAACGCTGGCCTTCACTGTCCCACAAATACAGGCCTTCACCGCGCACCATCACACGCGGGCCTTCGGCATTCAGCGTCTTCTGGTCGACAAAGGCATGAATATGATGGGCCGCATCCGCCTTCTGATAGTCCTCGGTTCGGCGTTGCAGCTGTGCGGATAGGTTCATGGTTTTTCTCTCTTATTAGTGATAACGCAAGGGGGAGCAATGCCGCTCAGCGGCGCTTGCTCAGGTAACTTTCCAAAGGATCTTTGCTCAGCACGCCCTGGGCTACGGCCAGCGAGTCGATAAACAAGGCAAACAGCTCTGACTGCGCGCCGATATCGAGCTTGGTGTAAATGTGTTTGCGGTGTGACTTGATGGTGTCTTCAGAGACATCCAGGCGTTCGGCCAGCGAGCGGGTGGAATGACCACGCAGGATCAGTTGGGTGATACGACATTCACGGTCGGTCAAGATCGACGAACCAAAGTTGTTGAGTGCCGAGTGAATCCGCTGCTCCAGCACGTTTTCGAAGCGCACGCCGTGGGCGTCCAAACCGACAAAATGCTTGCTCAGCGCCGCCAACACCCACGGTGCGATGCGCTTGAATTGCTCGGTGGTGGCGGCATCGAGCTTTTGCGTGAACGCCAGCGACACAGCCAGGCTTGATCCGTTACCCGACTGCAGGATGTAGTTCAGCTCATCCGCCAAGTGCGAGTGGCGATAAAACGACTGGTAGTATTCGCTGAGTTCGAAGTGATCGGGCGCCACGTCGGTCAGGTCGTAACAGCCTGAGCTGATACCTTCGACGCTGGCTCCGTAAAACGGATCGAGCACATAAAAGCCGGACAAGTATTGGCGCACATTGCCTTGCGGCAACCACGGCCCCTCCACCTCGAACAACGCGCTGGGCATGCCGCCACGCGGGTAGAAATACAACGTGGTGGCCTGGATCGGCCGAATGTGACCGAGGGCCTCGAACAAGGTGGCGGCGAACCCCGGCTGCCCGATGCTCATCGTCACCCTGGCCATCTGGTCGAACCATTGCGCAGAAGAAAGCCGGTCGTTTTCCACTTCAAAGACTCGCTCAAAGAACTGCAAGGATGGTCACACAGCCGCCCCGTCACCGGAATCACCCGATAGGGTGAGGCTGCATCCGATATTTATGCTCACTTCCCAGCTTAATAATATTTTATTAAAAACCGCCCTCCCCCTAGCCTTGAAGTCATGCCCAAGCTGAATCCAACTGCATTACGCAAGGACAGACACATGACTGAAGCACTGACAAAAATAGACACGCTGGTAGTGGGAGCCGGTCAGGCTGGCGTGGCCATGAGCGAGCACTTGAGCAAGCACGGCGTGCAGCATCTGGTGCTGGAGCGCAGCCGTATTGCCGAGCGCTGGCGCACCGGGCGTTGGGACTCGTTGGTGGCCAACGGTCCTGCCTGGCATGACCGTTTTCCAGGGTTGGAATTCGATGACGTCGCCGCCGACGGCTTCGCGCCTAAAGAACGCGTTGCAGACTACTTCGAAGCCTATGCGCGCAAGTTCAATGCACCGATACGCACCGGCGTCGACGTGCTCTCTGTGGTACGCAATATCGGCCGCCCGGGCTTTACCGTGCACACCAGCGAAGGCGTGATCGAAGCCAACCGCGTGGTGGCGGCGACCGGGCCATTCCAGAAACCGGTAATTCCGGCGCTTGCGCCCAAAGACACCGGGCTGCACCAGATCCATTCCGCCGACTACCGCAACCCTGCGCAACTGCCGACAGGCGCCGTGCTGGTGGTGGGTGCCGGTTCATCCGGGGTGCAGATCGCCGATGAATTGCAACGCTCCGGGCGTCAGGTGTACCTGTCGGTGGGCGCCCACGACCGTCCGCCCCGTGCCTATCGCAACCGTGATTTCTGCTGGTGGCTGGGGGTGTTGGGCGAATGGGACCAAGCCGCCATGAAGCCGGGCCGTGAGCACGTGACCATTGCCGTGAGTGGCGCCCACGGCGGCAAGACCATCGACTTCCGCGAGCTGGCCCAGCAAGGCATGACCCTGGTTGGCCTGACCCAGTCCTTCAACGGCACCACCGCAAGCTTTCAACCCAACCTGGTGGAAAACCTCGCACGGGGCGATGAGAACTACCTGGCCCTGCTGGATGCGGCGGACGCCTACATCGAGCGCAACGGCCTGGACCTCCCCGAGGAGCCCGAAGCCCGTCGCGTGTTCCCCGACGCCGAGTGCATCAAGCACCCGATCCTGGAGCTGGACCTGACCAAAGCCGGCATCACGTCGATCATCTGGGCCACCGGATTTGCCGTGGACTACAGCTGGTTGAAAGTCGATGCGTTCGACGCCGCCGGCAAGCCGCAGCACCAGCGCGGTGTGGCCAGCGAGCCAGGCATCTACTTCCTCGGTTTGCCGTGGCAATCGCGCCGGGGCTCGTCGTTTATCTGGGGGGTATGGCACGACGCCAAGTACGTCGCCGACCATATCGCCATTCAACGCCAATACCTTGAATACCGCGAAGCCGCCCCGGTGGTTCGCCAGTCCCCTGTCAGCGCCTGATCACTTTTGCCGGAGTTTTTCTGATGTCTATCCACGCCCCCACCCACACTCGCATCCGCATGTTCAACACCAAGGAAACCTACCCCAACCAGAGCCTGGACAACGACCTGTGCCAGGCCGTACGCGCCGGCAACACCGTGTATGTGCGCGGCCAGGTCGGCACCGATTTCGAGGGCAACCTGATCGGTCTCGGTGACCCGCGCGCCCAGGCTGAGCAAGCCATGCGCAACGTCAAGCAATTGCTCGAGGAAGCGGGTTCCGACCTGTCGCACATCGTCAAGACCACCACCTACCTGATCGACCCGCGCTATCGCGAGCCGGTGTATCAGGAAGTCGGCAAGTGGCTCAAAGGCGTGTTTCCGATTTCCACCGGGTTGGTGGTGTCGGCCCTGGGTCAGCCGCAGTGGCTGATGGAAATTGACGTGATCGCGGTGATCCCGGAGTAAGGAGGCAGCCATGACCTTTTCAATCGTCGCCCGTTGTGCGGACACCGGCCAGTTGGGTATCGCCATCAGTTCCTCAAGCATCGCAGTGGGCGCCCGTTGCCCATGGCTGCGGCCCGGTGTCGGCGCGGTATCGACCCAGAACATCACCCTGCCGGCGCTGGGCCCGGACGTGCTCGACCTGCTGGAACAGGGCCTCACGCCTGCCGATGCCATCGACAAGGCCCTGACGCGCAACGGCTACAGCCAGTACCGGCAACTGACGGCGATTGATCACCTGGGCCGCAGCGTGCATTTCAGCGGCAGCGAAACCCTCGGCACCCACTACGCGGTGTCGGGCGAGCAATGCGTGGCGGCGGGCAATATGCTCGCCGAACGCAGCGTGATCGAGGCGATGGTCAGGGCCTTTGAACACGGCGAAGGTCAGTTGGCGGATCGCTTGCTGGCGGCAATGCATGCCGCCATTGCCGCCGGTGGCGAAGCCGGCCCGGTGCATTCCGCCGCGCTGGTGGTGGTGGGTGAACTGACCTGGCCCATCATCAATCTGCGGGTGGATTGGGCCGATGAAAAACCCATCGTTGAGCTGCAAAAACTCTGGGATGCCTACCGCCCGCAGGTACAGGACTACATCGACCGCGCCCTCGCCCCTGATCGCTCGCCCGGCTACGGTGTGGCCGGAGACGACCGATGAGCACCAGCCGCGCATTGCTGCAGACGCTGGTGGGGTTCGACACCACCAGCCGTGAATCCAACCTGCAACTGATCGAGTTCGTGCGCGATTACCTGGCCGGTTTTGGCGTGGCCAGTGAGCTGGTCTACAACGACGAACGCAGCAAGGCCAACCTGTTCGCCAGCATCGGCCCGGTGGAACTGCCGGGCATTGTGCTCTCGGGCCACACCGACGTGGTGCCGGTGGATGGCCAGCCCTGGACCCTGCCGCCTTTTGAGCTGACCGAGCGCGACGGCAAGCTGTTTGGCCGGGGCACCGCCGACATGAAGGGCTATATCGCTTGCGTACTGGCGCTGGTCCCGGCGTTGCTCGAGACGCCGTTGCGCAGGCCGGTGCATATCGCCCTGTCGTATGACGAAGAAGTCGGTTGCCTGGGCGTACGTTCGCTGCTGGCGGAGCTGGAACAGCGGCCGGTGAAGCCGATGCTGTGCATCATCGGCGAACCAACTGAGCTCAAACCGGTACTCGGCCACAAGGGCAAGCTGGCAATGCGTTGCGATGTGCATGGCGAGGCGTGCCATTCGGCCTACGCGCCCTATGGCGTGAATGCCATCGAGCATGCCGCCGACTTGATTGGCGAACTGGGACGGATCGGACAACGCCTGCGGGAGCACCAGGACCCAAGGTTTGACCCGCCCTTCAGCACCGTGCAGACCGGTGTGATCAGCGGTGGCAAGGCACTGAATATCGTACCGGCCGATTGCCGGTTTGATTTTGAGATCCGCGCACTGCCCTCTCAAGATCCGGTCAATGTCGCAGAAGAACTGCAAGCCTATGCCATGCAACAGGTATTGCCGCGGATGCAGGCGGTGAGCGCGCAGAGTGGTATTCGGTTCACCGAGTTGTCGGCCTATCCCGGGTTGGTCACCGATGAGCGCAGCCATGCGGCGGAGTTGATTGCCGCGTTTTCCGGTTCACGGGACTTCGGCACCGTGGCGTTTGGCACCGAGGGCGGGTTGTTTGATGCCGTGGGTATTCCTACCGTGGTGTGCGGGCCAGGCAGCATGGACCAAGGGCATAAACCGGATGAGTTTGTGAGCCTGGAGCAACTGGCGGGCTGCGACGCCATGCTGCAACGCATGCTGGAGTCGATCCGCGCTTGAACTGAACACGTCCCTACCCGCCCCGCCTCCCTGCGCGGCCTGACATTTGAACAGGCCCATGCGCCGTATAGTGCCGACTTAGTTGGGGCCATACGGCGCTTTCGCTATACCAACTTGTCCACTCTCAAATATGAAATGTTCCGCCACACTTGTTGAGTCTTCGACAGGAACCGAAGGACCTTAATAACCACCCATGAAGGCAGTCAACTTGACGGGTTATACCCTGACCAACTTACAGGTGCTTATCATGAGTAGTATTTCATCTTCGCTGACCGCTCCATGGCTGAATACAGATACCCAAGTGCGTGCTGTAGGCTCAAATGAAGCGCATGCCAAACCGACCAACGCTCAGTTCACCGTTAAAGAAGAAGACCATGCCGATGCCCTGGATTTTTTTAACGATGCCGCAAGCTGGAATCGGGTCAAGGTCAAGCTGGAGTCCGATCAGCCCAGCGTGGATGACTTTGGCGGCGGCAAAGGAACCTACCATACGGTCAAATTCAGTTTCGTACCGGACCGGGCAGACGGCACCTTCAGCCCCGAGTACGTCAATAAAACCGAAAGGGCAATACGCATGTTTGAAGGCAGAATGAGCAGTGCGGGCATCACTAACTATGCCCCTGTCGAGTAACCCTCCAGTTACCTGAAAATCCTGACCCATTACAACATTAAACATCGTGAATCCGCAGAACTTCGAGCTGCCGGTCGAGCACATATACCGTGCATAAAACTTGCGGCTCATTAATTCCAAAACATCCATGAGTATTATTATGAACGGCATCCAGTCCTCTACGTTTTCCAACACACTTCAAGCGCCAGAGGCATTGCGCCTGGCCCCCGGCCCCAATACGCCGAACAAGGAATCAAACCGTATCACCGTAGGAGAAAAAGACTACCCGAGGGTCATCGATCTACTGTCTGAAGCCGCCAGGCGCAATGGCACCCAAGTAACGATTGGGCAACCGGAATCGAGCGACCTGGATTATGGCGATGGGCCGATGAAATCAGAGACCTTCAGCTTCAACTTTCATCCTGACAAGGCCGATGGCACCTACAGTCCAAAATATCTGGAAAGCGTGAACAAGACGAACCAGCTGCTTGAAGACTGGATGCGCGTCGAGGGCATCAGGAACTACGCGCCAGAAAGTTGATAGTCAGGGCTTACGCTAGTTAAGGGCGAACGCTGTATGTGTGGCGAGGGAGCTTGCTCCCGTTGGGCCGCGAAGCGGCCCCGCTCTTTGTTTACAAAGCATGGGACTGATGCGCAGTCCAACGGGAGCAAGCTCCCTCGCCACAGGTTACTTTCCAGCTTTCTCCTTCTTAACTGACTGGCATTAGGGCTTACGCTGTTGATCGTTCTCGCGTCCGGCGCGAGAACGATCCTGTCAGCCAAGGAGTCGCGCGAGTTCTTCGCGGCAGTGGTCGACAAACAACTGCACCGGCTTGGTCAACGGCGCCCGCCGCAGCCACACGGCCGACAGACCGGACCCCGTGACCGTTTCCGCCAACGGCACGCACACCACCTTCTGCCCGTCATAGGTGTACTCGGTAAAGGGCTTGGTCACCAGGATCGAAAAGCCGAACCCCCTCCCCACCATGCCGCGTACCATCTCGATCGACGGCGAGCTGAACACAATATTCGGCGTCAACCCACGTTCTTCAAAGATGCTCACGAAGTAGGTCCGGCTGGGCAGCACATCCAGCAAAATCATCGGTTCCAGCACCAGGTCCGCCAACGACACTCTGGCCTGCTGCGCAAAGCGATGATCGGCCGGCAGCAACGCATACGGCTGTTGCGGCGGCATCAGTGGCGTCGTCTCGATGGTGCCGCCCAGGTCATGCTCGAACAGCATCGCCATATCGATACTGCCTGCCGTCAACGCCTGCACCAACTCCTGCTGTTCGCCATCGCGAATGCGGATTTCCACCCCCGGCCAACGCGCCTTGAAGCCGGCGATCAAGCGCGGCAGATACAACGGAGCCACGGTCTCAAAACACCCGATATCGATCTGCCCCGCCACCACATCATTGTCCGCCAGGGCGTTCTGCTCGAACTCATGGGCCACCCTCAACAGCTCCAGCGCCTTGCGATAAAACCGCGCGCCGCTGGGTGTGAGCGACACACCCTGGGCGTGATGGCGGATAAACAGTTGCACGCCAAAGCTGTCTTCCAACTGCTTGATGGCGGTGGAAACCGACGGCTGCGCGATATACAGCTTGCGCGATGCCTCGGCGACGCTGCCGCACTCGGCCGTGGTGACAAAATATCTGAGCTGGCGCAGGTTGTAAGCAGCCATCAGGACCTCCGAAAACGTGGGATTTCGCCCCAAACAAGTGCGTGAAAATCGGCTTTTTTACAAGGATTCACGTGCATGCAACATACCGGAGCAGAATCCGCCGCGAGCTATATTTTTTAAGGTCTATAGCAACAAACTTACTAATTTACCTCCCAACGCCCATTACAGATGATCACTCCAACAACAAAGAAAGCGCCCTCGCTGCGGCGCACTTCGAAGTACGTCAACGTACTCACCTTGCCTTGGAGCTCATCATGGTCACCACTGCAACATCCTCCGCCCCGCTTATCGAAAAACACACGATTGGATACGTGCCCCCGGAAGATCGCCACGGAAAGGTAAGAGACCTGTTCACCCTCTGGTTCGGCGGCAACATCGCGCCGTTGCCGATCGTCACGGGTGCACTCGGCGTACAGCTGTTTCACCTGAACCTGTTGTGGGGCATCGTCGCCATCCTCGTCGGCCACCTGGTCGGCGGTGTGTTGATGGCCTTGCACTCGGCCCAGGGCCCGCAAATGGGCATCCCGCAAATGATCCAGAGCCGCGCCCAGTTCGGCTCGCTCGGCGCGCTGCTGGTGGTGGTGATCGCCGGGGTCATGTACGTCGGTTTCTTCGCCTCCAACATCGTGCTGGCGGGTAAATCGCTGCACGGCGTGGTCGACAGCGTGCCCGTACCGGTGGGTATCGTGATCGGCGCCGTGGGTTCCGGCATTATCGGCATCATCGGCTATCGCTTCATCCACGTACTCAACCGCATCGGCACCTGGGTACTCGGCGCCGGCATCGTGCTGGGCTTTGGCTACATCTTCACCCACGTACAGACCACAGACTTTCTGACCCGTGGCGAATTCAACATCTCCGGCTGGCTGGCCACCGTGTCGCTGGCGGCGTTGTGGCAGATCGCTTTTGCGCCCTACGTGTCCGACTACTCCCGCTACCTGCCGGCCGACGTGCCCGTGGCCGCCACCTTCTGGACCACCTACCTGGGCTCCGCTCTGGGCTCCAGCCTGGCCTTCATCTTCGGCGCCGTCGCCGTGCTCGCCACCCCGGTAGGCATGGACACCATGGACGCCGTCAAACTCGCCACCGGTGCCATCGGCCCATTGATGCTGGTACTGTTCCTGCTCAGCGTCATCAGCCACAACGCTCTCAACCTGTACGGCGCGGTGCTGTCGATCATCACCCTGATCCAGACGTTTGCTTACCGCTGGATACCCACCGCGAAAAGCCGCGCCGTGATCTCGACGTTGGTGCTGGCCGCGTGTGCGATTGCCGCGGTATTCGCCTCGAAAGACTTCATCGGCCACTTCGTCGACATGGTACTGGTGCTGCTGGTGGTGCTGGTGCCGTGGACGGCGATCAACCTGATCGACTTCTATGCGATCCATAAGGGCAAGTACGACATCGCGTCGATCTTCCGCGTGGACGGCGGCATCTACGGCAAGTACAACCCACAGGCGCTGCTGGCGTATGCGGTGGGGATTGCAGTGCAGATTCCGTTCATGAATACACCGCTGTATGTGGGCCCGATTTCCGAGCACATCAATGGAGCGGACTTGTCCTGGGTGGTGGGGTTGGTGGTGACGTCGCCGTTGTATTTCTGGTTGGCGAGTCGGGACAGCGCTTATAAGCGTCGGATGGATGGAGGCAAGTTGGTCGGCGGGGTTTGAGTGAACCGTTCGTTCTGAGAGGCCACAGGCTTGGCGATAGATCACCTATCGCCGAGCCTGCTTACACCCTATTCAAAAAACCTCATCACACTACAAAGCGATTGACCAACTGATTCAGGTTAACCGCCAGTTTTGACATTTCACCGCAGGCACTGGCGGTCTGGCTCGCACCCGCAGCACTCTGGGCGGCCAACTCGCGGATACTGACCAGATTGCGGTCCACTTCACGCGCGACATGCGACTGTTCTTAAGAGGCCGTCGCGATCAACAGGTTACGTTCATTGATCTGCACAATCGCCGTGGAAATCTGATCCAGCGAGGTGCTGGCCTCCTGGGCAACGCCGAGTGATTCGGTCGCCAGGTCCTTGCTCGTGTTCATCGCCTTCACTGCCAGGTCAGAATCGTTCTGGATGCCAGCGATCATTTGCTCAATTTCCTGGGTCGACACCTGGGTGCGATGGGCCAGTGCCCTGACTTCGTCAGCAACCACCGCAAAACCTCGACCTTGCTCGCCGGCTCTTGCGGCCTCGATCGCGGCGTTCAAGGCCAACAGGTTGGTTTGCTCTGCAATCGCCCGAATCACATCCACTACTTTAGTGATGCTCTGCGCACGATCGGACAACCCTTGAATCTGTTCACTGGTATTTTCAACGTTACCGTTGAGCTTCTGAATGGACTGCAGTGTCTGCGCCACACGCGCCAAACCGACCTCGGTATAACCCTGGGTACGCTTGGACTCTTCGGAAGCCGACTCCGCATTACGCGCGACCTCATCCACGGCCGCGCTCATTTCGGTGACCGCCGTTGCCGCCTGATTGACCTCATCGTTCTGCGCCACCAAGCCCCGGCTCGACTCCTCCGTGACCGCCGTCATCTCCTCCGACGCAGACGCCAACTGGGTGGACGAATCGGAAATCTGCATGATGGTGCTGCGAAGGTTCGCCTGCATCTGCGCGAGCGCCTTCAACAAGCGCCCGGCCTCATCCGTGCCGCTGACCAGGACCTCCTTGGACAGATCACTGCCGGCGATACGCTCCGCAACCGTCAAGGCATCATTGATTGGCGACGTGATGCTTCGGGTCAGCAACAGGGCCAATCCCACCGTCAGCACGATAACGCCGGCAATAAGCCCCACGATCAGCCAAAACCCATTGTTATAGACACTGCTGGCATACAACCCGGCCTCCGCTGCGCCATCGTTGTTATAGGTGGTTAACGCATTGATCTGCGTCTCCATCGCATCAGTCAGGGGCCGAATGCCACTCCTCACCAGGCCGACCGCTCCCTCCAGATCACCCTGCCGCATCAGTGGCTCTAGCAGATCCAATTGGCGGATGTACGTATCGGCGCTGGTTTTCACCGCCGTGTATAACGAACGTTCTTTATCGTCCCCAACCAGAGGCTCGTAATTCGCCACGGCCTCGGTGAACGCCTTACGGTAACCCGGGAAGGCTTCAAGAGTTCTTTGAATCGACATGGGGTCAGCCAGACCACGCTGCGTTTCAAGCCTCAAGCGCAGGACCGTGCTGTTCATCAATGCCGTTTGTCGGACGCTGGCCATCCAGTTGAGTTCGACGTCCTTTTCGGAATCCTTCAGCTTGCCCATCTGCATGACCGCGAATACGCCCTGCACAAAGACCAGCACAATAATTAACGCGAAAAAAAGCGCAGCGCGTGGGGCCACGTTGAGATTTCTGAGGCGCATGCGAGATTCCTTTTAGGACGGATATGGAGTCGCTCAACACTGTATCGACTTGGCGTTGGAAAGTTTGAGGGTGGTGGTAGCGCGAGGAGCGATGGTTAGGCGCAAATGGGAAAACTATGGTTTGGGGCTATGTTTGGCGGACTGAGGTGAGGACGTTCTTGCTCAGTGGGGGCTATAACGCGCTCGGTCTGTGGGACGGAGTTATCGTTCAGCTACCTGGAAACAGATCACGTCATTGAAAATCGTGGCCTGAGCCCAATCTTTTCGCGAAGTGCATTCCTGATGGGCATATTTACTATGCTGGCCAGCGCTCTACTCGGTGAGCAGCGACGTAGCGATCATGAGTCCCGACACATCAAACCATCGAGGAAACACTCATGACCCTTCAAGCCGAACTGGACGCTTTCAAGGCCGACTTCGTTGCCGGCAAGCCTCCTTACAACGCCCCCGCGCCTGTTCACGCGGTGATGCACCGCGCCACTGCCGAACTGATCGCCAGTGGTCTCGCCGAACGCGCACTCAAGGCCGGCGATGTGGCACCGATGTTCAGCCTGCCTGATGCTCACGGCAACCTGGTGTCTTCGACTGAATTGCTGGCACGCGGCCCGCTGGTGGTCAGCTTCTATCGCGGCGTGTGGTGCCCGTATTGCAACATGGAGCTGCGAGCACTGGAGCAGGCACTGCCAGCCTTTCAGGAACGCAGTGCCAGCCTGGTCGCGATCTCGCCGCAGACCCAGGCCAACAGCCGTAAATCGCAACGCGAGAACGGCCTTGGGTTTCCCATCCTCAGTGACAGCGGCAATGAAGTAGCGGCCGCCTTCGGGCTGCGTTTCAAGCTGCCGGACTACCTGGCTGAGCTTTATCTGAGCCTGGGCAACAACTTGCCGGTCATCAATGGTGACCAGAGTTGGACCTTGCCGATGCCGGGCCGCTTCGTCATCGGCCAGGACGGCATCATTCTGTATGCGGAGGTCAATCCAGACTACACGTTGCGTCCAGAGCCCACGGAGTTGCTGCCTGCACTACGCGGTTGATAATGCCCCCGCAAGGCCGCTTTCGAACGGCCTTGCTTACTGCCGACTCATCAACCCCTCGACGAAGTCAACGAAGGCCCGCGCCTTGGCGCTGGCCAGGCGTCCGGTAGGGAATACCGCCCACAGATCCAGTGGCGGCAATTGCCACTCCTCCAGCAATGGCACCACTTCGCCACTGGCCAACTCTGCCGCGAACATCCACTGGGACGTCAAGGCCACGCCCAGATGCCCCAGCACCGCCGCGCGCACACCCTCAGCCGCGCTGACCCGTACCCGCCCGTTGACCGTCACCGACTGCACCGTGCTGCCTTGTTTGAAGGCCCAGTGTTCGCCGCCCCCGGCCTGGGCGAAAATCACCGCCTGGTGGTGCGCCAGATCAGTAGGATTGGCAGGCGCGCCATGGGCTTGTACGTAGGCAGGAGTGGCCAGTACCAACCGCTGACATTCACCGATCTTGCGGGCGACCAGGTTTGAGTCGACCAACGTCCCCATGCGCAAGGCAACATCGATGCCTTCTTCGACGAGATTGACGGTGCGGTCATCCAGGACGATGTCGATATTCAGATCAGGGTGCGCATCGAGGAACGCTCCCAGGTGCGGCACCACATGCAGACGCGCGAAGGTCACCGCCGCACAGACGCGCAGAGTGCCATGCAGCCCACTGCCCGCACCGCGTGCCGCGAGATCGGCTTCGTGGGCCTCCTCGATGGCACGCTTGGCACGTTCGTAGTAGGCGGTACCGGCTTCAGTGGGTGTAAGCCCGCGAGTAGAACGCAGCAATAGCCGCACGCCAAGGTGCTCCTCCAGCTGTGCGATGGTTTTCGATACGGCTGGCTGGCCGAGGTTGAGCCGCCGCGCGGCCGCAGAAAACGACCCTGATTCGAGCACGCTGACAAAGGTTTCCATTGCCGCCAATCGATCCATAGTGGTTCGCCTGAAACAGTTAAAAATTCATAGCAAAAAAAGCGAGCGAAGCAGGGGCTTCACTCGCGGCGGGTGGTTTATCTCAACAAGTCGTGCGCAAAGCAACCTTCTCTAGAACGCAGCTTTGCCGATTGATGCTCCGCCATCGACGAACAGCGTCTGGCCAGTAATGAAACCGCTGCTTTCGGACAACAGGAAGGCGATGGCCGCCGCGATCTCCTCGGGTTGACCAAATCGCCCCAGAGGAACGCCTGAGAGGTAGCGCGCTTCACCTTCGCTGCCGGGTGGGTTGTTCGCACGGAACAGCTCGGTCTCGGTAGGCCCCGGCGCAACGGCGTTGACGGTGATACCGGTGGTGGCCAGTTCGAGCGCCCATGATCGAGTAAAGCTGATGAGCGCAGCCTTGGCGGCGGCATAGGCGGTGCGATGGGTGATACCCAGCACCGTCAGGCTAGAGATGTTGACGACTCGGCCCCAGTGACGCGCGCGCATGCCGGGCAGCAGTGCCTGAGTGGCCTGAAGCGCCGAATGCAAATTGACCCGCATCACGGCATCGAAATCGTCCAGATCCACTTCGCCCAGCAGTTGCGGGCGAACCAGGCCGACGTTATTCACCAACCCATCGAAGGCGTATTGCCGGGCTAACGTCGCCAAGGCCTGTTCAGTCGCTTGGCGATCACCCAGGTCGACCGGTACCAAGGTGCCAGGGAAGTCGACACCCTCGGTGTGCCGGGCGATGCCCACGACGTGGTGACCCGCGTTTGCCAGCGCCTGCGCCAGCGCCAGGCCGATGCCCTTGCTGGCACCGGTAATCAAAAAGGTTCGCTTGTGCATGAATGCTCCTGGGACCAGCCCGTGCAGAGGCTGGTCGAGTTAGGCCAAAGACAGGTATCAGACAGGCTTGGTCCATTCGTTGCCTTTCATGAACGGATCCAGCTGGGTGTGTACCAAATGGTTGGTGTAGTTGCTCATGACCTTGGTGGCGACGCCCAGTACGACCTCCAGTACGTTACGACGAGTGAACCCCGCAGCCAGGAAGGCTTCGATACCGGCGTCGTCGACGAAGCCGCGATCACGCACGACGGCGGTGGTGAACACATGCAAGGCTTCCAACCGGGCATCCGGGATCACGCTACCGGCGCGCAGTGCTGCAATGACCTCGGGCGCCATTTCGATCATCTTGGCCAGGGTAGTATGGCCTGCCATGCAGTAGTGGCAGTTATTTTCGAAGTTGGAGGTCAGGTACACCACTTGTTGTTCGTGCGGCGTCAGCGTGCTCTTGCCGAACAGGTCCCAGAGTTGGCTGTAACCGGCCAGCAGCTCGGGCGATTCAGCCATGTTGCCTTGCAGGTTGGGAACGAAGCCGAAGGCACTCTGCACGGCTTCCAGAATGGGCTTGGAAGCAACAGGGGCGGTTTCGATGGTGTAACGAGTGAAAGTAGTCATCGCAGGTTTCCTTGAGTGGGTCAGCAAGAGTGCTGGGGCTATCTTGCTGCTCTTGGCCGGGCTGCGGAACGCAGGGTTCGGGCATATCACTCATGCTCTTCAGGAATAAAGCCGAACTGCGTTGACTGGCCGGCGGTGAAAAAGCTCTGTCAGCAGGAACCTCAAGCGCAGGCTGAAACTGCCTCGCTTGCGACGCCATGAGCGCGGCGGTCACCTGTAGTAGCGGCGAGCCCCCATGCCGTCACCGGCGTGGCGGTGGGCAATGCCATGAATATGGCGACCACCCTCGCCGTCTATGCCAGCGTGTGCAAGCACACCGCACGCCCGTTTGTATTCCCCGGTTCCCACGTGCAATGGGACAGCCTAACCGACATGACCGATGTGCGTCAGTTGGCCCGGCAACAGCTATGGGCGGCCACCACGCCGGCGGCGGCCAACCAGGCGTTCAACGTCACCAATGGCGATGTATTCGCTGGAAATGGATGTGGGCGCAGATCGCCGATTATTTTGGCTTTGGAGTGAAGTAGGGTCAGACCACCATTATCGAAAACGTGGTCTGACCCTGAGGAATCCCCACAAATCTACTCCAGTCTCTGAGCTTGCCGGTGCACTTCATCGCGCAGCAATAGCTCCATATCCGCTAATTTCGAGCAGGACAATCCGGTGGTGGAACATCTCAAGTATTCGAGACCAAGACGCCAGAGTGAGAGCACCGGTTTATGCCTGACGCTGTTGCTCTGGAAGTGACGTGACCGACCTGTCGTTCGAGCCTCAAGACCGGCCAGATACAGTGCATAACAGGCCAACGCGGCGATCAGCAGCAGGATCTCGATACGCCGTGGGCAGCGCGTTCGATGCAGGTTAAAGGCAAAGCCGAAACGCAGACTCTTCATGTCCCGAAAACCTTCCTCAATCTGCATCCGCTTGCGGTAAATACCGACAATTTTCCGAGCCATCCATTGCGGTTGCGGCAAATTGCTGGCGAGCAGCCAGGGTTCTTGTTCACGGCGAGCGTTCTGTCGGCTGAGTTTGCTGCGCGCGATGCTACCCGTCACTCGCCGATGTTTTCTCCCCTTGAGCGGTTGGTGAATGCCGTACAGCGCAACCCGGTACGGTGCGCTACGCGTCATCTCAATTTGGCCAAGCGAACGTGCAGTCGATGTTGTCTGCCGGTAGAGCTGCTTTATAGGTTGCCATTGACCTTGCTCGTTACGATAAAGATCACGATTGCGCACACGTCCCACGTAATACCAACCTTTGGCTTCGACGACCTGGAACCAGGGACGACGAAATCCGGCATCCGTCACCAGGATCGGTACGCACTGCTCGGGAAGCATAAGTTCAAGCGCATCGAGCAACCGCCGCTGCTGCCCGGGGCAACCTTCACGATCATGCACGCTCTCGTAAATAGGGAGCGCTCGGCCAGCCAGCGGAATTGACGCCCGCAGCAGGTAAAGATCAGAAGCGGCATTGATCGGCGACCAATCCACCAAAATCAAGGGATGGCGCAAGGAGCCAATCAGTGCCGTGAGTATTTTCCAGTAGAACAGCGGACGTTCATGTTGCAACTGAACGTTGCCGAGCAGGCGATCCACACGTTTGATCGAATGCTTGACGTAAGCTCTGCTGGGCATAGCTCTGCCCAGATCGGTCAGCGTCAGACGGCGCCCGTACAGCAAAGCGCTGACGCAGCTCATCAGGGCGCTCAGGCGCTTGCGGTGCAGAGTGGGGAGTGCTTGGGAAAATGCCTTGTGTAAGAATCGTACGGCCTGCATGAGTCTCGGGTGATTGGTTTGTTTGGCGACTACCCAACTGCCCGACTCATGCAGGCCAGTTCAAGCTATCTGACTGAGCTGCAAGGAAGTTTTGTGGGGATTCCTCAGGGTCAGACCACGTTTTCGATAATGGTGGTCTGACCCTACTTCACTCTTAGCGAGACCCACCGTGCTGATTAGAGACAACAAAACAGGTAAGTCTTTAAAACTTGAAGGTCCTGTCGATGATGTGATGCAGACGTCAGCTTTAGACTTGTTGATTCAGAAAAATAACTAGCTCCGCACCATATTTGCACTCCCGAGTCGCGCGGCCGACGACGGCACCTCATGTCAGGTGTCAGATAAATACTGTGTTTGTACAAATTTTGCGATGACCTGAGCGCCCAGATCGACTGAGTAGTACATCTGTACTATTGCCTAAAAATAAAAGTTCGCAGAATGTAATCCACACCTATTTCAATAGGTAAGAGTCTGCAAGTTCAACTCAAGATATATAAAATATGAAATAGAGAATCATCAATGCATTTCGGCCTAAAAAACCAAGAGGACTGAACAAGATGAAAAAAATTTCCACGCTTGACCTGTTGTTCGTTGCGATCATGGGTACTTCGCCGGCTGCTTTCGCCGCCGACCTGGTCGATGTGTCCAAACCTCCCAGCCAGGTTGCCCAAGGCGCGCCCGCGCCGGTTAGCCTGCAAGCGGAGCACGGTAGCGACTACGGTCCGCTGATCGCCTGCGGCACCGGGGGGACATCCTCGGTCCGAGGGTTGGAGGAAGTGGGGGGTAGCTGCTCAACTTCGGTCCGAGGTTGAACGCGGCGGGACGGCTCGACGATATGTCCCTTGGGATCGAGTGTCTGCTCTGCGAGGATCAGTTACGCGTTTGCGAATTATTGGATTACTTCTAGGATTGTTACGAGCAATTTCGCTCAGGGAGAGACTTATGAAACTGCGCTATGTCTTTTTTTCCGCTTTGTTAGCTCTTGGCTTCGGCGCTAATGCATCGGCTGCCGGCAAAAATCCTTTCACTGAGCCATGTCGTGCAGATGATGGCTGTACTATTCCTTATGTTCACTGGGAAGAGGGTTAATTTGCAAGTTACCTAACCCCGTGCAGAATCCTGTTTCATCCAGCTGTTTTTGCCTCGGCCAGCTCCGGCCGAGGCAACCCCTCGCAACCTACACTCATCAGGTCGACCTCAGTTGATCGATTTGACCCCATCCCGACCGTCAAAACACCATCAATACTGGTCAACCCGCTTTTGCCCTTAATGGGAATAAATATCGTCTATGGTCACTTATCGACAAAAACGGCCGTGATACTCGCGCCCCCCATAAGTCCTCATAAAAAAGCTTATCAAGACTTTTAAGCGAGAGTGGTCGTATGTCGCCTTTTGAGCCCATGCGCAATTTCTTCCATCGACGGGCAGCCAAAAATATGACCGAGCGGGCAAGGCCCAGTTTTTCCTGCCTCCAGTTTTTCCGTCATTTCAGCCATACACTGACCCGCTGCTCAGTTCCCTCTATAAACACCAAAGCCTCAATCTGACCTGCTTCGATCAAGTCTTGGCGAATGCCTTTTATCATTTCAAGCTGCGCAGCCCTGTCAACCAGTTCGACACGTGCTATCGAAGCCTTCATGGATTGGCGGGCGTCAGATTTTGCTTTGCGAATCGCAGATAGCACGGCACTAACACTCATTAATAAGCCTTCAATAGACGCGTCAGGAGAAACATCCTCCCCTTGCGGCCAAGACGCATTGTGCACTGAACCGCACTTCCAGGTTTGCCAGACTTCCTCACACACAAATGGCAGAAATGGCGCAAGCAGTCGCTGCTGCACGCTCAGTGCATGTGCAAAAGCATTACGGGCCGAATGGCCTTCTGGTCGATAGGCGCGACGCTTGACCAATTCGACATAGTCGTCGCAAAACCACCAGAAGAACCCTTCGATACGCGACAACGCCACGCTATAGTCGTACGCCTCCAGCGCGGAGGTGGCGCCCTGAACTACGCCGTACAAGCGTTTAAGCATGGCCTGATCCAGCGGTTGATCGATATCCCCGTTGTCGTCCTTTGCAAAGCCTTGAATCAACCTTGATAGATTGAACAACTTCACGGCCAAACGGCGACCGATCTTCATCTGCTGCTCTTCAAAGGCTGTATCGCTGCCGAGCCTCCCAGAGGCTGCCCAGTAGCGCACACCGTCACTTCCATACTGGTCGAGCAAGGCTTGAGGGGTGACCACATTACCCTTGGACTTAGACATTTTCTTACGGTCGGGATCAAGGATCCATCCAGAGAGCGCGACATGACGCCATGGCACGCAAGCGTGTTCAAAATGGCTGCGCACCAGAGTCGAGAATAGCCAGGTCCGGATTATGTCGTGACCTTGGGGCCTGAGATCCATGGGGTATACCTTGGCGAACAACGCGTCGTCATCCCCCCAGCCTCCGGCGATCTGAGGCGTCAGGGAGCTGGTGGCCCAAGTATCCATGATGTCCTGTTCGCCAACAAAACCATTGGGCTGACCACGTTGCTCAGGTCGATACCCAGGCGGGGTGTCCAGACTTGGATCAACGGGCAGGCTGTCCTCGCAGGCAATGATCGGCGCGCTGTAGTCCGCTTCACCTTGTGCATCCAGGCTATACCAGAACGGAATCGGTACACCGAACATGCGCTGACGACTGATTAGCCAATCACCGTTCAAACCGCCTACCCAATGTTCGTAACGCCTGAGCATGTGCGGCGGATGCCAGTCCAGCGTCTGGCCAGAGGCAAGCAACAAGTCCCGCAGGCTTGCGTCGCGTCCGCCATTACGCAAGTACCATTGCCGAGTGGCGAGAATTTCCAAAGGCCGGTCGCCTTTCTCGAAAAACTTTACCGCGTGTTGAATAGGTCGGGGTTCATCTTGCATGGCGCCGCAGTCGCGCAGCATCGACACGAGCTGTGTGCGAACCTGGGACAAATTACGACCGGCCAAGTCTGCATAGGCCTGTTGGCTGCGGGGTGTCGTCAACCAGGAGGGCATCTCAAGCAACAGGCGCCCGTCTTTTCCCAATATGGACCGCGTTGGCAACTGCAACTCCCGCCACCAAATCACATCGGTAAGATCACCAAAGGTGCAAACCATCACCACGCCGGTGCCCTTGTCAGGATCACCCAAAGGATGCGCCAGCAGCGGTACGTCCACGTCAAAAATCGGCGAGCGCACGGTTTGCCCGAACCGCGCCTGATAACGAACGTCGTCCGGGTGAGCCACCAGCGCCACGCATGCCACCAGTAGCTCGGGCCGAGTGGTAGCAACCTTCAATGCGGCGCCATCAGTCGTCTCAAAGCTCAGTTCGTGATATGCACCAGCGACCTCGCGCTCTTCAAGCTCTGCTTGAGCTACGGCGGTCTGGAACGTCACATCCCACAGGCATGGGGCTTCCTGGCTATAAAGTTCGCCACGCTGAAAGTTACGAAGCAAAGCGCGCTGACTCGCTCGTTGGGAGCGCTCATCAATGGTGGCATATGAAAGGCTCCAATCAACGGACAAACCCAGTTGCACGAAGAGTGCACGGAATGCTTGCTCATCAATGGCCGTCAGTTCGTGGCACAACTCGATGAAGTTGCGCCTACTTATGACAGTAAAGTCACCTCGCTTTGATGGAATGGGCTCAGGTGGCCTGAAATCAGCCTGATAAGCTGCCAGCGAGTCGCAACGTACGCCATAGAAATTCTCGACCCTGCGTTCGGTAGGCAAGCCGTTGTCGTCCCACCCCATGGGGTAGAACACAGCCTTGCCTCGCATGCGCTGGAATCGAGCGATGATATCTGTGTGGGTATAGCTGAAGACATGACCGACATGCAACGAACCCGAGGCCGTCGGTGGTGGTGTATCGATGGAGAACACAGCGTCGCGTTGGGCTGTGTGGTCAAAGGCATACGTGCCTTCGAGCTGCCAACGTTGGGACCAGCGTGTTTCAAGGTTTTCGAGCGAGGGGGTGACAGTTTGATCGTTTAGTACATCATCACGTTTAACGGTGACATAGCATCCTCCTGTTAATTCCAAAGGGCACAACAGTGAGTGTGCGCCGAGGTAAAATTTATATTGAATCGCCTTTGAAAAGTAAACCCCTAATCGACATTTACCCATCGTAGCTCGATGCAACTGACGGTTCGTCCAAGAGGATGCATCCCGATTTACATTACCTGCGGGATCCATTTATGCGGCAGCAGTTCGGCAACGTAACTTGCATGCTGTGTTGGCAGTCGCGCCAGAACGTCTTTCAAGTTAGCCGATGGATCATGCCTATTCATGCAGGCTGACTGGATCAAGGTCATGATCGCAGCTACCCGCTTACCGCTGCGTAGCGACCCGCCGAACAACCACGATATCAATACCGTCGCCAATACTGCCCGAATCATGGTGCAGGATATGGCGGATGTGTTTGCGGTGATTGAGAAGCGCTGGTCTGATTCGCCTTCTGTTGCTTGATGTGATTTAAGCTGCGAAGAAGCCCGCTTTGGCGGGTTTTCTGGTTTTTGGTAAGTGGCCCAATTGCACCTTGAGCAAACCCGGCTAGGCACGCGCGCCCTCGCTGTAGGCGACTATATCGCCGGCCGCCCCTCCAGAAGTGTCTTCAAGTCTCCGAAACGCCAAACCATCGCCGGAGGAATTCCGTTTTGTCATCTGTGGCGAGATTGACGAGGCTGTGGCGCCAAATGCGTTTGGCGTGCATGAACGCGTCATTCCGGGTGGGCGATGCGTGGTGGTGCGGCATGTGGGGTCGCCGGATCATATCGGTGAAACGATCTATCCGATTTATCGCGATTGGTTGCCTGCCAGTGGCGAGGAGCTTCGCGACCATCCGCTGTTCTTCCATTACCTGAGCGTCTACCCCGCGACGCCGCAGGATCAGTGGCAGACCGATGTTTATGTTCCGCTGAAATAGTGTTTGAAAAGGGGACGAATCTATTTCTGAAGGATGTCCCGTCCCCTTTTCGCTCAAGCCCTGCAAGAAGCCTCGGCGCCTTGCTCCGTTGCCTACAGTTGCGTCAGAATCCGCCGGCTTGTGCGCTTGAGTGGGCGTCTCTAAGGTGGCCCGGTCGCTGACAACTCAGTGATCGGGTTTAGTAGCCCGCGTGACAACATAAAGTGCATGAGCCTCATCGATCAGATGTTCTTGTCTGTACTTGATGGTGGCTGTGCGCAGGGCGCCCTCGGGCGCGCCGGCTTTGTGTGTTTCCCCGGTCTACTAACCTGCGTACAGCCGCCACCCTCTCGTTTAGTAGCGAAAAGGTGTTGGCCCTAACACAGGTACAACACACATGTTCAAAGTCACGCCCAACCCTCCAAACGGTCCCGACCTGAAACTGAATCAGGCTGCGCACCGTGCAATTGATCACTACCTCAACGCAAGCACCGAACGGCCAGAGCCGCCTCCTCCACCTTCGAAGACGCTGTTCAGCGTCGCTGAAGATGCCAACACTGAAGTGCTGATGGCCAATAGCTACGAAACTTTTTCTTCAGTGACTGCGTTGTTGCTTGACCTGTCGGATGAACTGACGGGGAAACAGCGGGACGTGGCGTTGGCGATTCACCAACTCAGCGAGTTGGGCGTATTGCTGATGGATAAGTTGATGACGCGCGAGGCGGCCATCAGCTAGACGCTTCGCCCACCAAAGGTCGCCGACCCGCCTCAGCCTATACAAAGACCCGGCGACCTCTTGCATCTATGGCCGGCGCACGATCTTCTAAAGGCTGTCCCCGTTTCGGCCTCAAGAGCATGATGTGATCCATGAGAGATACCCCCTACACACTGTTCATGCGCTTTCAGACACCCGACC
Organism: Pseudomonas sp. BCA17; assembly: GCF_004519405.1. GTDB lineage: Bacteria > Pseudomonadota > Gammaproteobacteria > Pseudomonadales > Pseudomonadaceae > Aquipseudomonas. Next base: position 767,154 of record NZ_SGWI01000001.1, read on the forward strand.
CTGGCATTGCCCCACGCGAACAGGCGCCGATGCTCGCCCAGGAGCAAGCCTGGGCGCGGGAGCACGCATCCAGGCACCGCTTCAGTTGGATCGAAGTGTTAGTGCCGCCGTTGTGCGTTGGCCCGGTTCTGCCGGGTATCGCGTTTTTACTGGGCCTGTTGCTCTATCGCGCGTTATTCGCTCCCGGCCTGGATATTGACCGAATCGTCGGAGCTTCCTTTGGCTGGCTTACCCTCGCGACGCTGCTCTTCATGGCTGTATGGGGGTTACACAACTTCCTGCGCGATGCCCGCGACCCGACCAAACGCTACTGGCGATCCATGCCGGACCAAGGGTTGGCCGAGCTCGAGCACCATAGCCTGGTATCCGGCACCAGCCTGTGGTCCTCCGATTATGATCCGGACTGCAACACCCTCATGCAATGGGCAAACGGCAAGCTTGAATGCGTGCAACACAGCGGTGTGACGCAATGGGTCCTGGCCAGGACGACCGCGGGCCACTGGCTGGTGCTCAAGGAAGAATATCCGGGCAGCTTCAGCTATGGACGGGTTGGGAAAATGCCCCCGCCGGACAAGCAAATGCAGCCCTGCCAGGAACTGACGATCGCCTTTGCCCCCGGCACCAACCTCCCTCTCGGCCGGCGTTTCAGCGGCGCGCCGATGCCATTGGTCGACACGCCGTATTGGGTGTCTGCCGATGAACTCAAGCGTCTTGTCGAGGTTGCCCATCACTGGGCCTTTTCCCCCCCGGACCGTTACGCCGTGGTCAATCACCAGGATGCCGAGTGGGTGCAACGGCTGGCGGACAGGGCGCAAGCCAGCGTCGGCCCCCGGCCGGACGAGACAGCCAGCAATCGGCCAGAAACAGCCCTCTAGACCAGACAGGTCGAGTCGATTTAGAGAGCAGAGGGTGTCGAATAAACTGCCCTGAGGTTTGCAATGAAGTTATCACTCCAGTGCAGCTTGTGGGCTCGCATTCTGTGGCTGAATCTCCACCGGAGTAACAGGTAGTTTTTTGCTCAGCCCGGGGATGTATTGCGGCCGGTTTTCAGGTCATGATGCGCCCCCCAGATCAAGGAAGATAACCCCAATGAAAACCGCCCTGCGCGCCCTGTTCCTGCTGTGCCTGACCGCGCCCGCCTTCGCCGCCGAAAACCCCGTCGGTTTCAAGACCGTCACCCTGCCCGACGCACAAAACAACCGGCCACTCGAACTGGCCGTCTGGTACCCCGCCACCACCACGGCCACCCCCACACTGATCGCCGACAACGCGGTGTTCATCGGTGCCCTCGCTGTGCCCGACGCCCCGCCGGCGGCCGGTGAGCATCCGCTGGTGGTGCTCTCCCATGGTTATGGCGGTAACTGGGGCAAGCAGGTGTGGCTGGCCAGTGCACTGGCGCATCAAGGGTACATCGTCGCGGCGGTCAACCACCCCGGTACCACCACCAAGGATCGCAACCCGCAAACCGCTGCGCAGTTGTGGTTACGTCCGGCCGACCTGAGCCGCGTGATCGATGCGGTACTGGCTCAGCCGAAGGCATTTGGCGCGGTCACGACTGGCCAGATCGCTGCCGTGGGCCATTCCCTTGGCGGCTGGACCGTGCTGGAAATCGCCGGGGCGCGCTTCGACCCCGACCTGTTCAGCCGTGACTGCAGCGCCCACCCCAAGCTCGGCGGCTGCATCGGCTATCAGGCGATGAACCCCGCCGGTACGCCAGCCGGCAAAGCTCGATTGGCCGCTGATTTGAGCGACAAACGCGTCACCGCCATAGTGTCCTTGGACCTGGGCCTGTCACGCGGCTTCACCGACGCGAGCCTGGCGACGCTGCCGGTACCGGCGCTGGTGATTGCGGGCGGCGTGCCTTCAGAGGATATGGACCCGCAGCTCGAATCCGCCGCCATGGTCAAGCACCTGCCTGAAGCAACCACCGATTATGTGGAGATCGCCGATGCCACTCACTTCAGTTTTATGTCGATCTGCAAGCCGGGCGGCATGGCATTGATTGAGGAGAGCTCGCCAGGCGACGGCATGATCTGCCGCGATGGTGAGGGCGCTCGGCCGAGGGCGGTGATTCAGCAACAGGTGGTGGGGCTGATCAGCGCGTTTTTACGCCAATCGTTTCGACATTGATTCCGGCATCGACCTTAAAGCACCTGGGGCGAGACGCATGGATAAGGTTGAACCTCTCCCACGCATAGAGGCTCAGAAACCTTACATCCTCGGGAGAACTTTATGACCATGACCGCATTAGTCGTCGGGGCCAGCGGTATCGTTGGCAGCGCCATCACCCAGTTACTGCTCGACCAACAGTGGCAGGTCGCAGCGCTGTCCCGTCAGCCCTCGAAAGTGCCAGGCGTGATTCCGGTCGCCGCCGACCTGCAGGACCCGGCATCGCTGCAACAGGCCCTGGCCGATTTGAAACCCACCCATGTGTTCATCACCACCTGGTCACGCCAGGCCACCGAAGCCGAGAACATCCGTGTCAACGCGGCCATGGTGCGCAACGTGCTGGACGCCGTGCGCCCCGCCGCAAGCGTGCAACATGTGGCATTGGTCACCGGCTTGAAGCATTACCTCGGGCCGTTCGAAAACTACGGCAAGGGCAGCCTGCCGCAAACGCCGTTCCGCGAAGACCAAGGCCGCCTGGACGTGGAAAACTTCTACTACGCCCAGGAAGACGAAGTGTTCGCCGCCGCGAAAAAGGACGGTTTCACCTGGAGCGTGCATCGCCCCCATACCGTCACCGGCGTGGCGGTGGGCAATGCCATGAACATGGCGACCACCCTCGCCGTCTATGCCAGCGTGTGCAAGCACACCGGGCGCCCGTTTGTATTCCCCGGTTCCCGCGTGCAATGGGACAGCCTCACCGACATGACCGATGCGCGTCAGTTGGCCCAGCAACAGCTATGGGCGGCCACCACGCCGGCGGCGGCCAACCAGGCGTTCAACATCACCAATGGCGATGTGTTTCGCTGGAAATGGATGTGGGCGCAGATCGCCGATTATTTTGGCCTTGTACCCGCAGAGTTCCCGGCCAAACCCTCGCCGCTTGAAAGCCAGATGGCCGATGATCAGGCGGCCTGGAGCGAGATCGCAGCCAAACACGGGTTGAAAGAAACCGACATCAGCCGCCTGGTCTCGCCCTGGCACACCGATGCCGACCTGGGACGCCCGATCGAGGTGGTCACCGATATGTCCAAGAGCCGGAAGATGGGGTTTACCGCCTACCAGGCCAGCGACCAGGCGTTTTTTGATGTATTCGATCAGCTGCGTGAAGCGCGATTGATCCCTTGAAGAAACAGGCCGCCATTCACTGGCGGCCGCTTGTCTTTCAATGGCCGGTCACGGCGGGTTTACCGGCACTGCGGGCTCCCGGTTTGAAGCCATGGACGTGCGCCGCCGCCGTGATCGCCAACGCCACGCCGATCAACACCAGCATCGCCCACGGAAACGCTGCCACCCCCCAGGTGTCCAGCAACACGCCCCCCACCACACCGCTGCCGGCAATCGCGCTGTTCCACGCCACCACGTTCAGTGACAATGCCACGTCCGCGCCATCGCCCGCCGCATCCGCCAGGGCCGTTTGCAGCAAAGTCGCGGCGCCGCCAAAGCTCAAGCCCCATACCGCCACGCCGAGATAAATCACCTGCGGCACATTTCCCAGCAAGCCCAATACCAGGCTGATGAGCGCAAAGCTCGCCAGGCTGGCCAACACGGTCTTGCGCAATAACCGCTCAACCCATTTAGCCGTGATCCAAATCCCCACCAGCGCGGCAATCCCGAATACCAGCAGCACCAGGTCGACGCGCTCCGCCAACCCCGCCGGTGCCACGAACGGTGCGATATAGGTGTACAGAATGTTGTGCGCCAGCATCCAGCTGATCACCACCGCCAACACCGGGCGCACGCCTGGCGTGGTCAGCACCTTGCGCAGCGACACGCGTTGATGGACAGGCTGCGGCGCGTAGTCCGGGACTTTCAGCAGTACCCATGCGATCAGCACCAAACTCACCGCCGACATCAGGCCGAACGTGGTGCGCCAGCCCAGCAGGCCACCGAGCCAGGTGCCCAACGGCACACCCAACGACAGCGCAATCGGCGTGCCGACCATCGCTAGCGCGAGTGCCTTGCCCTGTTGATGGGGCGCAACCATACGCCGCGCGTAACCGGCCAGCAGGCTCCAGGCCAACCCCGCCGCCACCCCGGCAAAGAAGCGCGCCACCAACGTTACGCCAAAGTGGGACGACAGTGCGGTGATCGAGTTGAACAGCAGGAAACCGACAATGGTCAGCAGCAACACATTACGTCGGCGCCAGCCACGAGTGGCAATCGTCATGGGAATCACCGCCAGCACCGAACCCAGTGCGTAGGCGGTGACCATCTGCCCAGCCATCGACGGTGAAATTGCGAGGCCGTCGCTGATCAACGGCAACAGGCCGGCAGGCAGGGTTTCGGTGACGATGCAGATGAAGCCAGTCATGGCCAGGGCGAGCAAAGCGCCGATAGGCAAGCGCTCGGATGCGGCTGATGCGGTGAGTGAGGGGGTCACGGGAAACTCCTTTGATGAGACTTAGATACTGATCGATATAAATGTTGCAGGCGACCGACGTGCGTTGTCAACGACTTCTGTATCGACTAGTATTTATCTCACTTTGCCACCGGAGACCTGACATGGCGCAAATGGGCCGCCCCCGCACCTTCGACCGTGAACACGCCGTCGAACAAGCCTTGCACCTGTTCTGGCAACACGGCTACGACGCCACATCCCTGGCCCAGCTCAAGGCCGGCCTGGGCGGCGGAATCTCCGCGCCGAGTTTCTATGCGGCGTTCGGTTCCAAGGAGGCATTGTTCGACGAGTGCGTGCAGCGCTATCTGACGACCTACGCCCAAGTCACCGAATGCCTGTGGGACGAAAGCCTGCCACCGCGCCAGGCCGTCGAGACCGCGCTGCGTCAGTCCGTACGCATGCAGTGCGAAGACGGACACCCCAAGGGCTGCATGGTCGCGCTGGGTGTGATGAGTGCGCCAAGCCCGGAAAATGCACGGGTGGCAGATGCGCTGACCCAGTCGCGCCTACGCACGCGAGCGGGGATCGTGGCGTGTGTGGAACGCGCGGTGCGTAGCGGCCAGTTGCCGCAACACACTCAGCCTGCGGTGATGGCGAGTGTGTTTGACAGCTTTTTGCAGGGGGTTTCAATCCTCGCGCGGGACAACGTGCCCCACGCCACCCTCGACGCCGCGATCAGCCAACTCCTGATGACTTGGGACATCGCCGCGTCCATCGCCTCCCCTGTGGTTAATCGGGGTTCGCAGCCAAGCTGAGCGCGTGGATCTTGTCGACAATCTGCCGCGAAGCCTTACGGATCGCCGTCGTCGTGTTACCTGCGATATGCGGTGTCAGTTGGGCATTGCCGATGCCTGCGAGTGGCGGGCAACGACATATTCGGCGACCGCTGTCGCGTTGGGGCCTGGCGTATTCAGTAGGGCCACGCCGCACCGCTCAGCCTCTTGTTGGTCGATATGGTTAACGTCTGCACCCGCTTGAGCGATGGCCCGCAGCGGCGTTGGCAGCGCCGGTGATGCAGGGCACGAATCAATTCGCCCTCAATCGGAATATCCAGGCGCGTCTTGATCCCGCTATACCCCCCCGGCCTGAGTTACAGCGTCAAGGAAAGCTTGCCTGTCGTGGCCATTAATCTCGGTGTAGCGGATGCGCTCGCCATAGTGCTTGCGGATACTGCGCTTATCCGTGAAGTAGTAGAGATTGAGCGCGCGCCATATCAAGGATGAATGGGTACTGGCCTTCTCCACCGCCAGCTCGGCGGCGGTGATGCCGCAACTGATGAAGAAACTCGAAACCTACGGCGTGCCGCCTTCGCTGGTGAGCTTTGTGGTGCCGGTGGGTTACTCGTTCAACCTTGACGGCGCGTCACTGTTCCTCGGCATCGGCACCTTGTTCGTCGCCCAGTTGTACGGCATCGACCTGAGCCTGGGCGATCAGGCCTTGTTGGTGGTGACCATGGTGCTCACCTCCAAGGGCGCTGCCGGAGTACCGGGGTTCATGTTCGTGATTCTCTCGGCCACCTTGGCCAGCGCAGGGTTGCCGCTGGAAGGCATTGCGTTCATTGCCGGGGTGTATCGGTTGATGGAAATGCCGACGACTGCGCTGAACGTGTTGGGCAATGCGTTGGCTCCGTTGGTGATTGCCAAATGGGAGGGGCGTGAGGTGCGGGCTGCACAGCCGGCTCCAACCTTTTAGCAGATAGAATAAAGGCGCTCCGAAGAGCGCCTCTATTCATTCCAGCCTTACTGCTCGCTGATGGTTTTCACATCCGCCTTGGCAGCACCGCCAATCGCAATGCGCTTCGGCTTCGCTTCCTCCGGTACCACCCTGAGCAGGTCTATGCTCAACAACCCGTTGGCGAGTTGTGCACCCTGCACTTCAATATGATCGACCAGGCGGAACGACAAGCGGAACGCGCGCTGGGCGATGCCTTGGTGCAGGTAGGTGATGCCTTTGTTGTGTTCACGCTTGCCACCGGCGACGGTCAACACGCCTTTTTCTACCTGGATCTCCAGGTCATCCTCCACAAGGCCAGCCGCCGCGACGACGATCCGGTAATGGTCATCACCGTGCTTTTCGACGTTGTGGGGTGGATAGGTGGTACCGGCCTCGCTGCGAAGCGCCGATTCAAAAAGGTCGTTGAAACGGTCAAAACCAACGGAATGACGGAACAGTGGGGCCAACGAAAGAGTAGCAGCCATTGCAAAATCTCCTGAGGTTTCTCCAAGTGATTTAAGACGCGACCCGTATTCGGCGTCGCGTAAAACCTAAGTAGGTTCAGGGTTTAAAATTTCAAGCGACGCGCGAAAAAAATTTCATGATCGCCAATGCCCTTCCTCACTCCACACCCTCGACCACGCCTTGATCCTCTCCCAGGAAACCGCCGCTCTGGTGATGCCAGAGCCGCGCATAGGTGCCATTTTTTTCGAGCAATTGGGCATGCGTGCCCTGCTCGATGATGCGCCCGTTGTCCATGACGATGAGCCTGTCCATGGCCGCAATTGTCGACAACCGATGGGCAATCGCAATCACGGTTTTGCCTTCCATCATTTCATCGAGGCTTTCCTGGATGGCGACTTCGACTTCTGAATCCAGTGCACTCGTGGCCTCGTCCAGCAGCAGGATCGGCGCGTTTTTGAGCATGACCCGGGCAATAGCGATGCGTTGACGCTGGCCGCCGGAGAGTTTGATCCCCCGCTCGCCCACCAGCGTGTCGTAGCCAGAGTGCCCCTGTTTGTCGCTGAGTTGGCTGATGAACTCATCGGCCTGGGCACTGGCCGCGGCGCTGCGAATCTGCGCGTCGGTCGCGTCGGGGCGTCCATAGGCGATGTTGTCGCGAATCGAGCGGTGCAGCAGGGACGTATCCTGAGTGACCATGCCGATCACGCTGCGCAGGCTTTCCTGTGTGACATGAGCAATGTTTTGCCCATCGATGCGGATCGCCCCCTTGTCCACGTCATAGAAGCGCAACAGCAGGTTGATGAGCGTCGACTTGCCGGCGCCGGAGCGCCCTACCAGCCCGATCTTTTCCCCTGGGCGGATGGTCAGGTTCAAGCCGTCGAGCACCTGGCGTTCGCCGTTGTAATTGAAGTTCACATTGTCGAAGGTCACCTCACCGGCTGCGCTGATGAGCGTGGGTGCGTCGGGGAGATCCTGCACCTTGGGGCCGCGGGTCAGGGTCTGCATGCCATCCTGCACGGTACCGATGTTCTCGAACAACGCAGTCATTTGCCACATGATCCAGTGAGACATGCCATTGATGCGCAATGCCATGGCCGTAATGGCCGCCACGGCACCGGTGCCGACTTCACCCTGGTGCCACAACCACAGCGCATACCCGCCTGCCCCCATGATCAACCCGACCACCAGAGCCTGGTTGACGATCTCGAACTGGCTGACCAAGCGCATCTGACGAAAACCGGTCTGCTTGAAATCCTCCATCGCAGCGCGCGCAAAATGCGCTTCTCGCTTGGAGTGAGAGAACAGCTTCACTGTGGTGATGTTGGTGTAGGCGTCCGAAATCCGTCCGGTCATGGACGAGCGCGCATCGGCCTGTTCCTGCCCGACTTTGCCAAGGCGCGGCACAAAGTACGCCATGGCAAGGCCGAACAACGCCAGCCAGGCAATGAAAGGCAGCATCAACTTGGGGTCAAAGCCGGCGGCCAACGCAATGATCGCGATGAAGTACACGCCAATACCGGGAGCGATTTCGATCAGGGTGAACAGCACCTCGCGCACCGACAGCGCGGTCTGCATCACCTTGGTGGTGACTCGGCCGGAGAACTCATCGGAGAAGAAAGACAGGCTTTGGCGCAGCATCAACCGGTGAAAATCCCAGCGCAGCCGCAACGGCAGATTGATCGCCAAAACCTGGTGCTGCACCATCGTGCGCAAGGCCACCAAGCCGATGCTGGTCACCAATACGATACCGATGCCCCACACCACTCGACTCTCCTGCCCCGACACCTCGCCGCCGGTTTGCCAGGTCGAGAGCAGGTCCACAACCTGACCGAGAAACGAAAACAGCCAGGCCTCGTAAATCGACACACCGGCACTGAGCAGAGCAAGCGCGAGGATATAACCGCGTGCACCTCGCGTGCAGGCCCACAGGAACCGCGCCAGGCCTTCCGGCGGCGGCGGTACCTCGTCAGGCGGGAAAGGGTCGAGTCGTTGTTCAAAGGTGCGCAGCATGAAGCTCTCCAAAATGTTCCAGACAGAGATTCTGGCATTTAAGGGAGACTTTGCGGGGTTTGCATATGTTCCGCTGAAATAGCGCAATGGCAGGCTTGTGCCGTGAGCTGACGCGCATGCAATCAGGGCTGAACGTCGCCGGCCGGATCAACCGCTCAGGAACCGCGCCGAGTGCCCTGGCGCGATGCATCAAGCTGATGTTGTGCGTGGGGGCCTGCCTCCACTTCTTTTGAGGATGCTGAAGCGCCTACCTGTTCAAGGGCAAGGCATTGTGATATCACTGCTTTCAAAGCCGCGGCCTAAAGCGGCTGGTCTGGAGAGCTGGCGATGAGGGTATTTGGCCTGGCAGTACTTATCCCAACATGCGTCGTCAGCTATCTGATCTGTACGGGGGACTCGGCAATAGCGTTGGCGGCCAGCTTCTTGTTTTATCTCAGTACCGTGTTGCTCTACATGTATCCATCGGTCTGCGTCGCCCTCCTCCACCCTAATCCCCCCCGTGCCTTGCTCAAGGTCAATCTCTTCGCGGGTTGGACCGTATTCGGCTGGTTCAAGGCCTATCGTTGGGCGCTTGCCGAACTGCGCCAGCACGACGCAAATGCACTCAAGCGCAGGGATTGAAAGTGATGGCTTGTTGGTGCTTTTTGAAGGCGCACAGGTCAATCGTGCATCACTGCTTGCGTTAGTAACGTCAGCATGCACAGCGGGGAGAAAACATCCGAGCATTCAGCAGCTTGCCGACGAGATAACGTTTGAGGTTGATATGTCCGGGAACAGGAGCGCCGGCCAGCGCTCCATCTACTCGATCACTCTGCTGTGCTGGCGAGGAATACGCCTGCTCGGCGAACAAGCTTCCTCCACTCTCTCCCATTGATGAGGCCGGTGCTTTCCATATCGTCGGCCCTCCTCAGCAATTTGAAATATTTATCCTCAATATCTTCTTCGTTTACAGCCTGGGCATACATTTCAACCCAGTTTTGCACAGCGGAACGCCGCATTAGATGTTGCATTTGAGCACCTGATTATGTCCGCGGAGATAGAGCGGTGCCCTTGAAAAATCGTTCAGTTACGCCACTGGCGATCCGACCAACGGTGGCGCGGGGCCATTACTGATTCCTATACCGAAGAGATGGCGAAATTCCGCAATTTTTCACACAAGCGATTTCCTCAAAGCAAAGCGTTAGCTTCATCAAAACGGGCAGCGACCTTCAAGTAGGTTTCCGCCCTCCCCAGCGGAACAGGCTTTTGTAGTAAGCGGGCTTGCCCGGCTTACTACAGCAATGCCAGAAGCGGGATGTTTCTCTATGATGTGGCCCTTGCCCAACACCCCAGGAAACGCCCATGCCCGCCCTCACCTTCCGCAACCCCCTCCCCGCCGATGCCGCACGTTGCTTTGAAATCGAATCCACCGCCTACGAGGGTGACGAAGCCGCCACGCTGGAGAAGATCGCCACGCGCATTGCCCAGTACCCGCAAGGCTTTTTGATCCTCGAGGCCGATGGCGCCGTGGTGGGTTTCATCAACTCTGGCTGCGCTCATGAAGTGGTGATGTCGGATGAGGCGTTCAAGGAGTTGGTAGGCCATTCGGCGCAGGCGCCGAATGTGGTGATCATGTCGGTGGTGGTCGACCCGGCCCATCAGGGCAAGGGCTACGCCTCACTGTTGATGACTGAGTTTGTGCAACGCATGCGGGCGCTGGGCAAGCAGGAGATTCACCTGATGTGCAAGGAACGGCATGTGCCGCTGTACCAACGCATGGGCTATCAGTACGTGCAACCTTCGCCCTCGGATCACGGCGGAATGGCATGGCATGAAATGAAGATGGCTCTTTAATGGTGACTCGTGGAACTGATAGTGGGGAGCGCCCAACGAGGCACACGAAGCTTTGTAACCAGGCGTATGTCGAGTCCCGAGCCGCTCAAGTCGCGCGTTGTGCCAAAGCATAAAAACCTTGGCGACAGGGGTAAAGTCCGGCGCCCGACTTAGCGCCATACAGGTAAATTCGGACATAGCTGACAGCCCCGCTTGCCACTGTGTGAGCGTGCCCCAACGCGGTCTCAACCCGTTACATCAACGCAAAAGTGCCGCCATTGAATGGTCGCCCCCTGCGCTATAGCCTCCGATGCGACCTGCCCCACCACGCTGGAGTGGGTCCTTTTTTATAGCCATCAGAGAGGTGCGATCATGTCTTCCATCAGTAGCGGCAACCCCTACGCGGCGATGTACCAGGCCTTCGAAACAGGCGGATTCGACAAGGACACCCCCAGGCATAACCCGCTTGACCACACGGCCGGGGATGACGCCGAAACATTCGACCCCACTACGCAAAGCTGGCAACCTACCCAGGCCACCGGACGAGGCCAATTCGTCCCGCTGGGCACGCCCTACCGGGAGGCGATCGACTTCGAGATCAAGTCCGACGGCAACGGCGGATGGCAACGCGCATAACACCACCGAGAAGCGCCCATGACGACTCCCCTCATTGAAATCAGCGATCAACCCAACCCCGATGCCGAGAGCATCCTCGGCCACGGGCTGGCCGCGTTCAATGAGGACGTTACCGGTTTGAACGACCGCCTGCCGCTGACGGTGCTGCTCAAGTGCCCCGACACTCGGCAAACCCTCGGCGGCATCACGGGCAAAACCAGCCTGGGCATGGCCTTTCTCGACCTGTTCCACCTGCCCGAAGCGCTACGCGGTTCGGGCCTCGGCAGCCGGCTGTTACAGGTCTTTGAAGGCGAGGCCCGACGCCGGGGTTGTGCCCATGCGGTGCTGTACACCCTCAGTTTCCAGGCGCCGGAGTTTTATGAGAAACACGGCTGGCTGCGGTTTGGTGAGATCCCGTGTGAGCCTTTGGGCAGCAGCCGGGTATTTCTGTCCAAAGCGCTTTGATGTTTTCTTTGATCTTACAACTGGCAGATGAGGGTTCTTGAGTCGATAGACCAAGGCTTCCGTTCGACGCCAGGCTGCAAACACGCCACGACCATTTTGGTAATGCTCCAACCGCTTATTTTTGATCCAAGGAAGGAACCCTCCCGTGCCCCATGCAGCTCCCCTGACCTTTCAACAGGCCCTGAAAAAAAACCTCAAGCGCGTGCTTACCTTCTGGGCGCCCCTCAGCGTGATATTCGCGGGGTTGGGTACTTTACTGGGGTTCTACACACTGTCGACCTACGCATCGGCTATAGGCCGCCCGGACCTGATGGCCGCCGCGATGGAAGCCAAGTCAGCGCTGGTGCCCTGGCTCGCCACAGTGATCGGCATGCTGGGCGTCTACCTGTTGATTCTGTTGGCGACCACTGTGCTGTTCGGGCTCACGGTGTCGTTGTTCAATGATTTTGCTTCCGAGCAACACAAGCTGGTGGGTGTTCTTTTTGTGCCGGTACTGGTCGGGATCATTGCGTTGTTATGGCAGATCTTTGAAGGACCGCAACTCAGTGACTGGGGGAAGCTGTTCTGGACTGTGGGTTGGCTTGTCGTCTCCTTGCTGGCGTTGCTGCTGGTGCCTGTCTTCAGGGTGGCTGTCGACACCTGTGCGACCATGGCCAGCCCAGGCAAGCCGCGCAGCTGGCCGCTGCGGGTGTGGTTCACGCTGATGGTGGCGTTGCTGCTGGCCGCCACAGTGCTGTCCGCGGTATTCCCTGCCAGCCTGATCCTCAAAGCCTATATCGGTGAAGAAACCCCCGATGCGATAAACCGCCTGATGTATACGTCGATGTTCGCCGCCACTGTCACGCTGTTGCCCGTGGTGGTGTTCTACGTCAGCAAGGCCGACTTGTTCAAACGCTTGATTCTGAGCGTGCTGGCGGTGATCGTGACCGGGGGATTGGTCATCGGTATTTCACCGGGAAGCCCTGCGGCCATCGTGTATTCGGCAGCGTTCGCAATGAACGTCAGAGACCCCGTTGCGGCACACTTCATGCTGACGAAAACCTATGCGAAAGAAGATTTCGACACACAGGTCTGGGGCGACGTCGAGACCGTGCGTGGTCAACCGGTGATCTCGGCGTTCCCCCTGTTTTCCTTTGGCGATGTCTTGTTGCTGTGCCCTGCCGGCCTGATCAACAAAGGGCGCAAGGACTGGCCTGTAGAGTCGGCCTATTGCGTGCTCACCCAAAGCAGCAATGCCCTACGCATGCCGAAAAAATCCATCCCTGCCGCCGGCCGCGAAACTCAAGAGCCTGGCACCTCGAAATGAGCCTGGGTGTGGCCTTCCAAGGCCCGTTCGGCCTGTTCAGCTTCGGCAGCCAGTTGCGCCGGCCCTTTGAGGACGAAATCCGACGCCAGGCTTGCGCCCCTGCGATGCTCTAAACCCCGACTGCGATAGGCTGTAATCCCGCGTGAACCCGCCGACAGCAGCCGGATGTTTCTATCTAAGCCGTTGTGGCGCTCAGGCGTTTACCAAACAACCGATTGCCATGGGTCTCCCCCTGGAAGGTATAGGTCGGCGCTCCCAGCACCGCATACCCACGCCGAGGATAAAAACCCAGCGCACGCTCATTACCCACCCACACAGTCGCCCACAGCATCGACGCGCCCCCTTGCGCTGCAAGTTGCTCTGCCGCTTGCAGCAACCGATGGCCGATGCCCAGGCCGGTGAAGCGTTCCTGGATATACAGGCGCTGCAGCTCGGCGACATCCGGCGCCTCGATCATCGGATGGCCCGCGTTGAGTTTGATCTGAGCGAAGCCGACCAGGTGCTGGTTGACCTCGGCGACCACCAGCGCAGTGCCGGGCTCGGCCATCAGTGCCGTGATTGCATCCGGGGCAAATGCCTGCAATGCCTCGTTGGCAATCGAGCCTCGAATGCCTTGGGTGGCGTAGGTGTCGAGGAACACCTGCATACCCAGCACACCGATACACAAGGCGTCCTCGGCGGTGGCGGGTCGAAGGGTGACGGCAGACATCGAGTTTCCTTACTCAGGGGGTGACGAGTGACGTTTTATCATGAGTGTTGCCACTGCGATTCGTCGCAGTAGGGTGTAGCGCGCCAGCGGCTTTACCAACTGCCCGACGCCCCGCCGCCGCCACTGGAACCGCCACCGCCAGACGAACTGCTGGAGCTGGAGCTGGAGCTGGAACTGCTGGAACTCGAACTGCTCGAACCGCTCGAACCGGAGCCCGAGCCGGCGGTGGTCTTGGTAAAGATGAACAAGGCCACAAACGACGCAATCGGAAACGCCACCAGCCATCCATCACGGCCCGCGTCGGCGATCAACCCGGCCGCCACATACACCGCCACCGCAGCGCACAGCCGTACGGCAAAACCCAGCCGGCTGGTTTTCCAGGCGTCTTTCATGACCACCCACAGCAACAGGTATGCTCCCAGTACCGCGAGTGCGCCCAGCGGCAATGCCAGCCAATGGATAAAGTCGACATCGGCATACCAATGGTCCACCACCAGCAGGCCAATGATGTAAGCCAGCAACCCGATCACACAATAAAACACCGGGCGCGCCATCCATAACGCCCCGAACGTGGCGCCGGCGATCAGCAAAGTCAGCGGCACGATGAACAGGTTCGCCCACCACTCCCGGCCACCGGTTAAAACGGTCACCAGCACCGTCAGTACCAACGTCGCGATCAACGCCCTGCGCCAGCGCAATTTGCCGGCGGCGATCAATACGCCGCCAACCCCGCCAAGCAGGAAAGCGAGCAATACCGCGACAGCTTGAGGGTTCAGACCAGGCCCTGCCACTTTGGCCAAATCGCCGCCGTCCACCAGCACGCTCAGGTCATTGACCGCCTGTCGCACGCCGCCCGCATAGTCACCCTGGCGAAACGCCGGGGTGATGTGTTCTTCAATGATGCGATGGGCCAGCAAGTCGGTGACGGTGCCTTCCAGGCCGTAACCCACCTCGATACGCACCTTGCGATCATCCTTGGCCACCACCAGCAGGATGCCGTCATTGACGTCCTTGCGCCCCAGCTTCCAGGCACGGAACAACTGGTTGGCGTAATCCTCGATGCTCGAGCCTCCAGTGGTAGGCACCATCAACACAGCCACTTGTGCGCCTTTGCGCTGTTCGAGAGCCGCCAGTTGTTGTTTCAGACCAGCGGTGGTGCCTGCGTCGAGGGTGTTGGTGAGGTCAATCACGCGCTGGTCGAGCGCCACGCCGATGGGCGATGTGTCGGCCTGGGCCAGGCTGAGCAGGCCCACGAGCATCAGTGCCATCAGGCTCACAACGGATTGCCGCAAAATCACCACCATACTTTGTTACCTGAAGTTTCTTCCTGAAGGCGCCGACTTTACCTTATCGGCGCTATAAGGCGTGACCCACGGCACGCTACTCACTAAACTCTCGCGCATATAGCACTAAGCCATAATCGAGACCGCACCCATGGACCTAAGCCACCGCAACAACATCAGCGTGATGGGCAACGGTTCCGCGACCCTGGTGTTCTCCCATGGTTTCGGCTGTAACCAGGCAATGTGGAATTACCTGGCCCCGTATTTTCTCGAGCAGTTCAGCGTGGTGCTGTACGACCTCGTAGGCGCCGGTCTGTCGGACCTGGATGCCTTCGACAAAAATAAATACAGCGCGCTGGACGGCTACGCCCGCGACCTCAACGAAATTATCGAGGCTTACGCCCAGGGCTCGGTGATTCTGGTGGGCCACTCGGTCAGCGCAATGATTGGCACCCTCGCCGACCGCCTGGCGCCCGGACGCATTGCCGCTCATGTGATGATCGGCCCCTCGCCATGCTATATCAACACCGATGGCTACGTGGGCGGCTTCAAGCGCAGCGATATCGATGACCTGCTCGACACCCTCGACAGCAACTACCTCGGCTGGTCCAGCGCCATGGCACCGGTGATCATGGGGGCGCCCGACAAACCGGCCCTCAGCACGGAACTGACCGAAAGTTTCTGCCGCACCGAACCGGACATCGCCAAGCAGTTCGCCCGTGTCACCTTCCTGTCGGACAATCGCCAGGACGTGCTCGGCCTGAACGTGCCGGTGCTGATCCTGCAATCGAGCGATGACCTGATCGCACCCGTCGCCGTAGGCGAGTACCTGCACAGCGTGCTGCCCACCAGCACCTATCACCTGGTGGACAACGTCGGCCACTGCCCGCACATGAGTGCACCGCAGGCCTGTGCAGCAGCAATGGAAGCATTCCTGGCGCCTTGGGCGACTGCTGATGCTGTCTGACCTGTTCGACAACGCCGCTTGCGCCTTGGCTGTCACCGCTGAAGACGGAACGATCCTGCACGCCAACGCGCGCTTCGGCGACTGGCTCGGGATGAGCAACGCCGAGTTGTGTGGCCGACGCTTCCAGGATTTGCTGACCATGGGCGGGCGGATTTTCCACCAGACGCACCTGGCGCCCATGCTGCGCATGCACGGCAGCGTCAACGAAGTGAAGCTCGACATCCTGCATCGCGACGGGCACAAAGTGACTGTGCTGCTCAACGGTATCAAGCGCGAACTGGCTGACGGTGCGGTATATGACCTGGCGCTGTTCGGCACCACCGACCGCGACAAGTATGAGCGCGAGTTGCTCAATGCACGCCACATGGCCGAAGCGCTGCTGCAGGAAAAAATCGCCGCTGAAGTTGCCTTGCAGGAAGCCCAGGCTGAGCTGCACGAGGCCTATGCTATCGCCCAGCGGCGTGCATTGTTTGCCGAACAGATGGTGGCGATTGTCAGCCACGACCTGAAAAATCCCCTGACCGCCATCCGCATGGCCTCCGACTTTCTCGGCCGTGGCGAACGCACACCCAGGGAGCAACAACTGCTGGACCATATCAACCAGTCTTCCGAGCGTGCCCAACGCATGATCGCCGACCTGTTGGACTTCACCCAGGCCCGGGTCGGCCAGGGCATCACCATCAAGACGGCGCCGCTGGATTTGCATGGCGTGATTCATCACGCCGTGGATGAATTACGCGTGGCGTTCCCCGCGGCCACACTCGAACACAGAGCCGAGGGCCATGGCGATGCCTGCCTGGACGCCGACCGCGTGCAGCAGATCATCGGCAACCTGGTGGCCAATAGCGTGGCGTATGGCGACCTGCAGCAGCCGATCACCATCACCTCGCGCCTGGGTGATGGCGGCTCTGAAGTGGCGGTGCACAACTATGGCGCGGTGATTCCCGAAACGTTGCTGGCCGGGCTGTTCGAACCCATGACCCGTGGCACCGATGAAGGCAGCGACGTACGCAGCGTGGGCCTGGGCCTGTATATCGTGCGCGAGCTGGCCAAGGTACATGGTGGGGATGTGGCGGTGAATTCCAGTGCGGCCGAGGGCACGACCTTTACCGTGAAGTTTCAAAGCACGTAGACACTGCCCTGCATGATCGGCTCGACGCTGCCGGTCAATATCACCCCGCCCTGCCCGTCCCACTGCACCGTGACGGTGCCGCCGTCGCACTGCACCTCAACCACGGCATCCAGCAAGCCGCGTCGAATACCGTTGACCACCGCCCCGCAGCAGCATGAACCGGACCCCAGCGGCACGCCGCCACCGCGCTCCCAGATGCGCAGGCGGATGTGGTGACGGTCCAGTACCTGCACGAAATGGACATTGGTCCTGGCGGGAAACCACGGGTGAACCTCCAGCGCCGGGCCAACCGCCGCCACGTCGATGGCCGCGATGTCGTCGACAAAATACGTGCAGTGCGGGTTGCCCATGCTGCACGCGGCCGGCTCGCCGTCGATGGCCAATGAGCCGGTGTCCATCGCTGCGGCAAGCGGCACGGCGGCCCAGCCCAGTGACGGCTCGCCCATATCCACCGACACCTGCCGCCCCGGCGCACGTGTGCATGTGAGCAGGCCACGGTCAGTGCGTAACACAATCGACTGCGTACCGGTTTCATGCATCAGGCGGTCGGCCACCCCACGGGTCGCGCTGCCGCAAGTCGCCAGCGGCGTGCCGTCGGCGTTCCAGAATTTGATGCGGGCGGCGGCATCGTCGCAGTCGAGCACCACGGCGAGCTGGTTGAAGCCGATGCCGGTGTGGCGGTTGCCCAGGCGATGGGCGATCCGGGCGGTGATCGGGTCGTCCTGGCCACGCCGGTCGACGATGATGAAATCATCGCCATAGGCGTGCATCTTCACAAACGGCAAGGGCATGAACGGTCCTGTCGGCGAGCGGCGGTGAGCACCAGCATACTGAGTCGAGGGGAGTTTCATCAAACCCGATCCGGTCCCATGCTAGCGTGATCGCGTTGCAGCCCAGCCGAGCGTTTCATGAAAAAACACCTGATCGCCTTAACCGCGGCCCTGGCCGTGTTATCCCAAGGGGCCATGGCGGCCAATCTGTGCCAGCCGCTCGCCGCCAGTCCGAATGCCAAGGCGTTGCTGGCTGCCGCGCAACGGCACTTGGCCGACACCCCCAGCCCGTTGCCCCATGTGCACACCGAAGGCACCTTGCCGAACCAAGGCATCCGCGAGCAGAGCATCGTCGCCGAAAAGGATTGGCCGATCATGCGCCAGGCTGCATTGGCCTGGCGCATGAGTGGCGACCCGCGCTACCTCAAGCAAGTCGATGATTACCTGGCCGCCTGGGCCGACGTCTATCAGCCGGATTTCAACCCGATCGACGAAACCAACCTCGACATGCTGATCGGCGCCTACGCGCTCACCGCCGACCACCTGCGCCTGGAAACCCGCGACGCCAGCCGTCGCCTGATCCAACGCCTGGGCAACGGCTACATCGCGCATATCCAGCAATTCCACGGCGCGAAGAAAGGCACCCAGACCAATAACTGGCAGAGCCATCGCGTCAAGCTGGTCACCGTGGCCGCCGCTGCACTGAATGATCAGCCGATGCTGGAACAGGCTCTGCAACTGTTTAAACAGCAGATCGCCGACAACGTCCTGCCCGACGGTTCGGTGACCGACTTCCAGGACCGCGACGCCCTGCATTATGTGGTCTATGACCTCGAACCCCTGGTGCAGGCCGCACTGGCGGCCAAGCCCTACGGCATTGGCGGTGACTGGTTGAGAATCGGCGCCAACGGCAGTTCCCTGGGGGCTGCGCTGGACTGGCTGGTGCCCTATGCCAACGGCGAGCGCAGCCACCAGGAGTTCGTGCACACCCATGTGCAATTCGACAAGGACCGCGCCAACGCAGGTGAAGCCGGGTACAGCGGCACCTGGCAGCCCAAGAGCAGCGCCACACTGTTCTGGTTGGCGGCGCAGTTGGACAGCCGTTACCTGCCAGTGGCCAAACAGTTGGCAGAGCACCCGGCGGACTGGATTGGCGCCTGCTATTTGAAGTAGACGCCGCTAGACTGGCTGCGCTTACCCCTGCGAAGGATCGACCATGCTTATTGTATTCAGTGGCCTGCCCGGCACCGGGAAGACCAGCATTGCGCAGAAACTGGCACACCGGACAGGTGCGGTTTACTTGCGTATCGATGTGATCGAACAGGCGCTGCGCGAGGCGGCCGTATTGGCCGGCGATGTGGGTGCCGGCGGTTACCACGTGGCGAATGCGCTCGCACTGAGCAATTTGCGCCTGGGGCTTGGGGTGGTCGCCGACTGCGTAAACCCCGTCGAAGAAAGCCGCCAGGCTTGGCGGGAGGTGGCGGTGGCTGCCAACGTCGAGCTGATCAATATTCAGGTGATCTGCTCGGACCGCCAGGAACACCAACGTCGCGTGGAAACCCGGACAGGCGATATCCCAGGGCTGACGCCACCGACCTGGCAATCGGTAGCGGCCCACGAATACGCGGCCTGGGCTGAACCGACGTTGACCCTCGACACTGCGAACGTCACGCCGGCCCAGTCAGTCGCGCTGATCCTCGAACGTCTCAGTCTGGGAAATTAGCGCGTAGCGCCTCGAGCCCACCGCGGTAGACCCCGGCAAACAGCTCTTCTGCCTGCGCGTCCGTGGTACCAGCCACCGGGGTGAACACGCCGGACCAGGTCACCTTCGCCGACGTGTCGGTCAAGGCTTCAACCTGCAAGGTCGCCAGGTAGGCCGACACCGGGAACGGCGACTGCTCGATGGTGTAGCTGTAGGTACGCGCCACGTTATCAAATGTCTGCAAGCGCTCGACGATCACAGCGCCATCGGCGGCTTGCAGATGACGCACGCGACCACCGTCGCGCGCTTCGCTCTTGACGATGAATGGCAGCCAGTCGGGCAGTGAATCGAAGCCACCTATCAATTGCCAGACCTGGTCGGCCGATACCGGGATTTCAATTACAGAAGACGCTGTTGGCACGGGTAATACTCCATTCCAGAAAAAATTCAGATCGCCATGCTGTCGACGACACCACCATCGACCCGCAACGCCGCACCGGTAGTGGCGGACGACAGTGGTGAAGCAATGTACGCCACCAGGTTCGCCACTTCATCCACATTGGCTGCGCGCTGGATAATCGAAGTCGGCCGGGCGTTTCGCACAAACACATCCGCTTCATCCCGGGCACTGCGCCCGGATTTGGCCGTGGCGTCCTTGAGCATATTCTCCAGGCCATCGGTGAAGGTCGGTCCCGGCAGGATCGCGTTGACCGTCACACCGGTGCCCGCCAGGCGTTTGGCCAAGCCATGGGATACCGCCAGGTTGGCGCTTTTGGTCACGCCATAGTTGATCATGTCGGCCGGGGTCGCCACGCCGGACTCCGAAGACACGAAGATTACCCGGCCCCAGCCCTGCGCCACCATGTCCGGCACATAGTGCCGCGCCAGGCGTACACCGGAGATCACGTTGACCTCGTAGAAGCGCGTCCACTCGCTGTCCGGCGCGTCGAAGAAGTCGACGTCGTTGAAGATGCCCAGGTTGTTGACCAGGATGTCGGCACGCGGCTCGGCGGCGAACAGTTTCGCTGCGCCTTCCTCGGTGCCGAGGTCCGCCACCACCCCACGCAGGTCCGCTCCCGGCACATCCTCGCGAATGCTCGCCAGCGCCCCGTCGACCTTGCCTGCGTCACGCCCGATCACCACCACGGTGGCGCCGGATTGCGCCAGGGCCCGGCCGATGCCCAGGCCGATCCCGGCGGTGCTGCCGCTGACGATGGCGACTTTGCCACTCACATCAATGTTCATCATCGAAATCCTCACGTTTGCTCAAACAGGCTCAGGGTCGTTTTGACCATTGAGAAGATCCTAGACGGCGCCCATCGGACCGTCCAAGACATACTTCGACAAACTTGAGTCCCACAAGGTCTAATTATTTACCAGGCCCCGCAAACGCAACCACAGCATGCCCAACGCCAGCAAGGGCGAACGTAACAGCTTGCCGCCCGGGAAGGTCATGTGCGGCACGCGACTGAAAAGGTCCAGGCCCCTGCTCTGCCCGGCGTGAATACCTTCGGCCAACAAGCGTGCGCACCAATGCGTCACGTTGAGCCCATGCCCGGAATAGCCCTGGGCATAGAACACGTTGGGGTACTGCTTGAGCCGCCCGACCTGGGGAAAGCGATTGGCGGTGATGCCGATCTTGCCGCCCCACTGGAACTCAATGGCGGTATTGGCCAACTGCGGGAACACCTTGAGCATCTTCGGTTGCATATAGGCGGCGATGTCGGCCGGGTCGCGTCCCGAATAATGACACGCGCCCCCGAACAACAGGCGACGGTCAGCTGACAAGCGGTAGTAATCCAAACCGATTTTCTGGTCGCACAGGGCCAGATTCTGCGGGATCAGTTGCCTGGCCACTGCCTCGCTCAACGGTTCGGTGGCGATAATGTAGCTGCCCGCCGGCAGTACCTTGCCGCTCAGGCGTGGTTCCAGTTCGTCCAGATGTGCATTGCACGCCAGCACCAGGTGGGAAGCGCGCACGGTGCCGCCCGCGCAACGCACGCGTACCGTGTCGCCGTGGATCAGCTCCAGCACCGGGCTGTGCTCGAAAATCCGCACACCCAGGGCCTCGGCCACCCGGGCTTCGCCCATTACCAGATTGAGCGGATGCAAGTGCCCGGAGCCCATGTCCACCAAGCCCCCGGCATAAGCCGTGGAGCCCACCACCTGCGCCATATCCTGCGGGCCTACCAGACAGGTTTCAGGGGCGTACCCCAGCTTCGCCAGGTTGTCCTGCTCACGCGTGAAGGCGGCGAATTGCGCCGCCGTATTGGCCAACTCGCAAAAGCCCCAGCGCAAGTCGCAATCGATGCCGTGCTCGCGGATGCGCTCACCCACCAGCGCCACCGAATCGATACCGGCCCGTTCCAGGTAACCCACCCCCTCCTCACCGATGTACTTGGCGAACCCCGATACATCGTGGCCGATACCGCGAATCAACTGCCCGCCATTACGCCCGCTGGCGCCCCAACCGATGCGCCGGGCCTCCAGCAGGATCACCGAAAGCCCGCGCTGGGCCAGTTCGATGGCGGTGTTGACGCCGGTGAACCCACCGCCGATCACACAGACATCGGCGTGGAGGTCGGCGGCCAACGCAGGACGCTCAGGCATGGCATTGGCCGTCGCCCGGTAATAGGAGCGGGCGTGTTCACTGGACGGCATCATTTATTGGTCTTCACTTTGCTCCAGGCGCGGGTCATCAGGCGCATGGTCGCCGGGCTTGGCGTGGTGGAAATATAGAGTTTGTCGAGCACTGCCTGGGGTGGGTACACCTCAGGGTTGTTCACCAGCTCCGGAGCCATGAACGGTTTGGCCGCTGGGTTGGCGTTGGCATACCCGACCGAGGCGCTGACCTTGGCGATCACCTCGGGGTCCAGCAGGTAGTTGATGAAGGCGTGAGCTTCTTTCACGTTGCCGGCATCGGCGGGAATGGCCAGCAGGTCGAACCACAGGTTGGAGCCTTCCTTGGGAATCGAATAGGCGATATTCACTCCGTTCCTGGCTTCCTTGGCGCGGTTGGCGGCCTGGAACACGTCGCCGGAATAGCCGAACGCCACGCAGATATCACTGTTGGCCAGGTCCGAAATGTACTTGGACGAATGGAAATAGGTGATATACGGCCGCAGCGTCAGCAGCTTGGCTTCGGCCTCCTGATAATCCTTGGGGTTCTCGCTGCGAGGGTCCTTGCCCATGTAGTTGAGAATCGCCGGGAACAACTCATCCGCCGAGTCGAGGAAAGCCACACCGCACTGGTTGAGCTTCTTGATGTTTTCCGGCTCGAAGAGCACCGCCCACGAGTCGATATGGTCGATGCCCAGCACTTGCTTGACCTTGTCGACGTTATAGCCGATGCCGTTGGTGCCCCACAGGTACGGCACCGAGTGCGCATTGCCCGGGTCGTTTTTCTCCAACAGCGCGAGCAGCTTGGGATCCAGGTTCTTGAAGTTGGGCAACTGCGCGCGGTCGAGCTTGAGGAACGCCCCGGCTTTCACCTGCCGCGCCAGAAAGTGGTTGGACGGCACCACCACGTCATAGCCGGTGCGCCCGGCCAGCAGTTTGCCCTCCAGGGTTTCGTTGGAGTCGAACACGTCGTAGATCACTTTTATCCCGGTCTTGGCCTGGAAATCGGCCAAGGTGGTCTCGCCGATATAGTCGGTCCAGTTGTATACGCTGACCGTCGGCGCGGCCTGGCTTGTGCTGCTGAAAGCGGCCACCAGGGCCAACGGGAGAAGCTTTTTCACAAGACGCATATCGACACCCCTTTTTGGTTTTTTTAGACGCTCAACAGCAGGAATTCACGTTCCCAGGAACTGATCACGCGCTTGAAATTCTCATGTTCGGCGCGCTTGACCGCGACGTAGCCCCGCACGAATTTATCGCCCAGGTACTGCTTGACCGTGTCGCAATCCTCCATCCGCGCCAAGGCATCTTCGAGGGTGAACGGCAGGCGCAGGTTGCGTCGCTCATACGCACGGCCTTCGACCGGTGCGCTCGGCTCAATCTGTTCAACCATGCCCAGGTAGCCACACAGCAAGCTGGCGGCGATCGCCAGGTAGGGGTTGGCATCGGCGCCGGGCAGGCGGTTTTCCACGCGCATGGCGTCGGGGCTGGAGGTGGGCACGCGCAACCCGACGGTACGGTTTTCCTCGCCCCACTCGACGTTGACCGGCGCCGAGGTGTCCGGCAAAAAGCGCCGGAACGAGTTCACGTTGGGCGCGAACATCGGCAGCAGCTTGGGGATGTACTTCTGCAGGCCGCCGATATGGTGCAAGAACAGCGCGCTCATCTTGCCGTCGGCGTCGACAAACACCGGCTTGCCGGTGGCGATGTCGACCACGCTCTGGTGCAGGTGCATGGCGCTGCCCGGCTCGTCGGCCACCGGCTTGGCCATGAAGGTGGCTGCTACGTTGTGCTTGAGCGCAGCTTCGCGCAGGGTGCGCTTGAACACGGTGATCTGGTCGGCCAGGTCAAGCGCGTCACCGTGGCGGAAGTTGATTTCCATCTGCGCCGGGCCGTCTTCGTGGATCAGCGTGTCGAGGTCCAGGCCCTGGGCTTCGCACCAGTTGTAGACGTCCTCGAACAGCGGGTCGAATTCGTTGGCGGCGTCAATGGAAAACGACTGGCGGCCGGTTTCGGCGCGGCCGGAGCGGCCCACGGGGGTTTTCAGCGGCAGGTCCGGGTCCTCGCAACGCTGGGTCAGGTAGAACTCCATTTCCGGCGCGACGATGGGTTGCCAGCCTCGGTCGGTGTAGAGCTGCAGCACCTTTTTCAGCACGTTGCGTGGCGACAGTTCAATGGGGTTGCCCTGCTTGTCGAAAGTGTCGTGGATCACTATCGCGGTGGGTTCAATGGCCCATGGCACGACATAAAAAGCGCTGTACGCCGGGTTGGACACCGGGCGGCACACCATGTCGATATCGGCCGGGTCGAGCAGGTCGTAGTAGATATCGTCGTCGACAAAGTCCCCGGTCACCGTTTGCAGCAGCACACTTTCCGGCAGGCGCATGCCTCGCTCATGCAGGAACTTGTTGGTGGGCGCAATCTTGCCGCGTGCGATGCCAGTCAAATCACTGATCACGCATTCGACTTCGGTAATCTTGTGTTCTTTCAGCCAGGCGGACAGCTGATCGAAAGGGGCGTTCATAAGGACCTCGTCATGGGTTGGCTGCACACGCCGGCTTGTACTCCCGGCGCATTGAGGTCTATCTTGGGCCAGCCTTCAAAGGGCATCTATCCACTTTGCACGAACCACAACGCACCAATAGAGTGCGCCAAGGTTACTCATGACACAGGCGACAGCTTTGCGCGTACAGGCCTTCACCACCGGTGATGTGGCCGCTCAATGCAATGCGACACCCGGCTGGGTGCAGCAGTACCAACAGATGTCCCCGGGGCATTTTGCCGGGCAGGTGCGCTACCTCGACCTGCAAGGTGTGCAGGTCTACGAAGAGTGCATGAACACCCGCGTGGAGCAGCACTTCAATGCCCCGCCGGGCTCGTTGGCGTTCTGTTTCGACGGCAGCGAAAACGTGCTGTACATGCTCAACGGCGAAAGCCGCAACACCTGGATTACCCCGGAAAACTACCGTGAGGTGGCCGTGGTATTCGGCCCGCAGTTCGTGCAGCGCCAAGGGCTGGACGTGGCGAAGTTGGACGGTTTGTTCATGGCGCCGCTGACCTGCCAGCAGAATGCGCTGTTCACCCGTTGGCTCAGTGGCACGCTGACGCGCCTGTCCGCCGTCAGCGACCCCATCAGTCGCGACGCCCTCACCCAACAACTGCTCGACGACTGCCTGTTCATTCTCGACAACGCCTGCGTGTGCCTGGACCGCAGTTCATTGCATCGCCGCAGCGAAGAACGCCAGTTAATGGCCCGCATCGGCGAATGGGCGGCGGACGCACCGGACGAAACCGTCAACCTGCTGGAACTCGCCTGTATTGCAGGGGTGCCGCTGCGTCAATTGCAACAAGGCTTCAAGACCTACACCGGGATGAGCCCGGCACAATGGTTGCGCTTGCGCCGGCTGAACGGGGCGCGGCGGGAGTTGTTGAATTCGCGGGGAACGACCGTGGCCGAAGTGGCAATGAATTGGTCGTTCTGGCATTTGGGGCGGTTTTCCAACAGCTACCGGGCGTTGTTCAAGGAATTGCCGAGCGAAACCCTCAAGCGCCACTGTTGAGTGCTGGAAGAAAACTGTAGGAGCGAGCTTGCTCGCTCCTACAGGGGATGCCCTTCAAAGCTGTGAATTGAGGAAAGCGGCCATCAATTGGTTGACCCGCTCCGCTGCCTCCAACTGCACCATATGCCCCTGCTCCGGCAGGATCTCTACCTGGGCCTGCAGCCCCTCGGCGTGGTTGACCGGGATGATTGCATCGTCACTGCCCCAGATCACCAGGCTCGGTTGCCGCCCCACCACCTTGCGCAGATCCAGCGTCTGCCGGCCACCGTCGAACAGCTTGGCATTGAGCTGGCGCAACGCTTGATCCACCCCTTCCAAGCGCTTGAACCTGAGCATGTCCTCAAGCATTTGTCGCGTCACCAATGCGGGGTCGCTGAACAGTTGGGTCAACTGCGGCTTGAGCGCGTTGCGGTGGCTGGCCTCGGCAAACCCTTGCAGGTAATCGCCATTGATATCCGCCCCCAGGCCGGCGCTGGCGATCAGGGTCAGTGAAGCAACGCGCTCGGGCGCCTGGTCGGCCACTGTCAAGGCGACCAACCCACCCATGGAGTGGCCGGCGAGGTGCACGCGGTCGAGCCCGAGGTGATCGAGCAGCGCCAACACCGCATCGCTCAACTCCTGCGCATCAGCGCTTTGCAGTTGCTTGCCCGACTCGCCATGCCCCGGCAGGTCGAGCGCAATCACACGGCGTTCGGCGGCCAATGCCGGTTGGTTGAACAGCCAGTTATTCAGGTCACCCCCGAACCCGTGGACCAGCACCAACGGTGGGCCTCCCTCGCCCATGTCGAGGTAGCGCAGCAAACGCCCGCCTATTTCAACCTTCTGCGCGCTGGGGCCGGACGCTTGGGCCTCAGCCACGCTGGAGACAAACCCGGCGTTAAAGCTTTCGATCACCGCATCAATCTGCGCGTCGGTCGCCTCACCCTCCACCACGATCCCCAGCAACGCGCCCACCGGCAACGTCTCGTCGCTCAGCGCCAGCACCCGGCGCAGTACGCCATTGAACGGTGCCTCGACGCTGCTGGAAATTTTGTCGGTCTCCACATCCAGCACGGCCTCGCCCTTCTCCACCGGATCGCCGGGTTGCTTGAGCCAGATGTCGATACGGCCCTCGGTCATCGACAGCCCCCACTTGGGCATGGTCAAGGTATGGATCATGCGGCAGCCCTCTTGTCGGCGATCTTCAGCACGGCGGCCTCGATCTTCGCGGCGTTGGGGATGTACAGGTCTTCCAACGCATCGGAAAACGGCACCGGCGTGTGCGGCGCGGTGACCATCTCGATGGGTGCACGCAAGTATGAAAACGCCTGCTGTGCTACCAACGCACTGATATCCGTGGCGATGGAGCAACGCGGGTTGGACTCGTCGATCACCACCAGGCGCTCGGTTTTCTCGACGCTTTCCAGGATGCTGTCTGCGTCCAGCGGGCTGGTGGTGCGCAGGTCCAGCACTTCGCAATCAATGCCTTGGCGCGCCAGGTTGGCGGCGGCTTCCAGAGCGATATGCACCATGCGCCCGTAAGTGACCAAGGTGACGTCCTTGCCTTCGCGCACAAAGTTGGCTTCGCCGAAAGGCACGGTGTACAGCTCTTCCGGCACTTCGCCTTGCAGGCTGTAGAGCATTTTGTGTTCGAGGAAGATCACCGGGTCGTTGTCGCGGATAGCCTGGATCAACATGCCCTTGGCGTCATAGGGCGTGGCCGGGCACACCACCTTCAGCCCGGGGATGTGCGTCCACATTGAGGTGAGCATCTGCGAATGCTGGGCAGCGGCGCGCAGGCCGGCGCCGTACATGGCACGCATCACCAGCGGCGTGGTGGTCTTGCCGCCGAACATGTAGCGGAACTTGGCGGCCTGGTTGAGCAACTGGTCGAGACAACAGCCGATAAAGTCAACGAACATCAACTCGCACACCGGGCGCATACCGCGAGTGGCGGCGCCCACCGCCATGCCCACGTAGCCGACTTCGGACAATGGCGCGTCCAGCACGCGGTCGGGGAATTGCGGATAAAGGCCTTTGGTGACCCCCAGCACGCCGCCCCAGGCATCCTGCTCTCCAGGCGAGCCGGTGCCGCCGGATACGTCCTGGCCGATGATGAATACGCTCTGGTCGCGGCGCATTTCCTGGGCCAGGGCTTCGTTGATCGCCTGCTGATAGCTGATTTTGCGAGCCATAAAGTTCTCTCCACGTCATTGTTGTTATGAGTACGCCACATACACATCGCTGAGCAGGTCGGCGGCCTGGGGCTTGGGGTCGGACTTGGCCAGGCGCACGGCGTCATCAATCAGTTGGGCCACCTCGCCGTCGATGCGCTCGAACTGCGCCGCCTCCAACCAGCCTTCGGCGTTGCAGCGCTGACGGAACAGCGCCAGGCAATCGTGGGATTCGCGCAGGTTTTTCACTTCATCGGGACCGCGATAGGTTTGCGCATCGCCTTCGAAGTGGCCGTAGAAGCGATTCAATTTGACTTCCACCAGGGTCGGCCCCTGGCCGCTGCGGGCACGCGCTACCGCGACGCCGAGCGCTGCGTGCACCGCGAAGAAATCATTGCCATCGACGATCACCCCCGGCATGCCAAACCCCACGGCACGCTCGGCGATGTCCTTGCAGGCCACCGACCAGCCGGAACCGGTGGCCTCGGCATAGCCGTTGTTTTCGGCAACGAACAGGCACGGCAGTTGCATGATCGCAGCCAGGTTCATCGCCTCGAATACCGCACCCTCGTTGGAGCCACCGTCGCCAAAGAACGCCACGGCCACGCCCTGGCTACCCTTGAGTTTGGCGGCCAGCGCCGCACCCGCCGCTAACGGCGCACCGGCCCCGACGATGCCATTGGCGCCGAGCATGCCCTTCTCCTGGTCGGCAATGTGCATGGAGCCGCCCTTGCCGCCACACACGCCGGTTTTCTTGCCGTAGATCTCGGCCATCATGCCGAACACATCCACGCCCTTGGCGATGCAATGCCCGTGACCACGGTGGTTGGAAGCGATGCAGTCATCATCGTTGAGGTGGGCCATGACCCCGGCGGCGCACGCTTCCTGCCCGGCGTACAGGTGCACAAAGCCTGGGATCTCGCCAGTGGCGAACTCCACGTGCAGG
This sequence comes from Pseudomonas sp. BCA17, assembly GCF_004519405.1. GTDB lineage: Bacteria > Pseudomonadota > Gammaproteobacteria > Pseudomonadales > Pseudomonadaceae > Aquipseudomonas. The sequence continues at coordinate 795,948 of NZ_SGWI01000001.1, forward strand.
CGTTCTTCGAAATCACGGATGGTGCGCATCACGGTGTAGGCATGCAGCAATTGATCGGTGGACAGGTGAGTGGACATCTTGTTGTTCTCCAGGTTGTCTCGACACACATAAGGCTGGCTTCGACCAGCTACAGGCCCTTCAGCACAGCCTGTGCCAATGCCTGTAAAAACCTCGCAAAGCCTTGATCCAGAGCAGCGCCGCAAGCCTGTGCCCATGGCCTTGGCCACCGCACAATGAGACGCGGCGTTGCAACGCAATGGCAGCGTCTCGGGCCGGATGAGACGCTGCGTCTCACACCGGGTATTTGGTCAGGCCGCGCTTGTCGCTCCCGGCGCTTACGCGCTTAATGGCGGGCATAACAACAAAGATCGAGAACCGGAGGCCTTATGCTCGCCGCGAACTCAAGGGGGCTTACCCCCAAGGAGCATGTCGACTGCGTCAGCCGCGTGGTGCGCAATGCCGATCGCCTGCCCCAGGCGCCGGTACCGTCGGTGATCTTCGATTCCTGGCGCCGCTCCATGGAGCAATACCACCTGGACCCAGGTTCGCTGCAAGGGCCACGCATCCTCACCGAACCCTTGCTCAAGGAATGCCGCGAGCGTGCCGAACTGTTCATGCGCATCGCCAGCGAAGCCGTCGGCCAGTTGCACCACCGCGTGCGTCACGCCGACTACTGCGTGATGCTCACCGACGCTCAGGGCCAGACCATCGACCATCGCGTGGACACCACGATTCGCAGCGACTGCCGCAAGGCCGGCCTGTACCTGGGCACTTGCTGGTCGGAAGCCGAAGAAGGCACCTGCGGCGTAGCCACGGTACTGACCAGCCGATTGGCGGTGACGGTGCATAAACGCGATCACTTCCGCGCCGCGTTTATCGGCCTGACCTGCTCCGCCGCACCGATCTTCGATCCCCAGGGCAACCTGCTGGGGGTGATGGACGCCTCAGCCTTGAAGTCGCCGGACGACCGACGCAGCCAGCATCTGGTGCGGCAGATGGTGGCACAGAGCGCCCAGGCCATCGAAAACGCCTTCTTCATGCACAGCGCTCGCCAGCACTGGGTGCTGCAAGCCCACAGCACGCCGGGTTACGTGGACAGCCAGCCCGACCTGCTGCTGGCGTGGGACCAGGACGGTCGCCTGCAAGCCCTCAACAGCAAAGCACGCCTGGCCCTGCGCCGACGCTTCGGCCAGGTGCCGGCCCATATCGGCGAAGTGTTCGACCTGGATGCGTTGCGCGCGGTCACGGACCAACACGCCCAGCAGCTGCATTGGCTGGGGGAACCGGCAGCGCTGCACGTACGCGTCAATGCCCCCCGACGCCCACCGGTACGGGCAGCGGCGGTGCCGCAAGTGGACGCGCGCGTCGAAGAGCATTTGCGCCTGGCCGTGCGCGTCAAGGACCGCAACCTGCCGGTGCTGGTGCAAGGTGAAACCGGCGCGGGCAAGGAAGTCTTCGCCCGCCAGTTGCATGCACAAAGCGCTCGTCGCACCGGCCCTTTCGTGGCGGTGAACTGCGCAGCGATCCCGGAAAACCTGATCGAAAGCGAATTGTTCGGCTACGTGGCCGGTGCGTTTACCGGCGCCTCCAGCAAGGGCATGCCGGGGTTGTTGGTACAAGCCGATGGCGGCACGCTGTTCCTCGACGAAATCGGCGACATGCCGCTGGCGCTGCAAACACGCCTGTTGCGGGTGATGGCCGAAGGCGAAGTGGCGCCGTTGGGCGCGGCAAAGGCGCGCACCGTGGATATCCAAGTGATCTGCGCCAGCCACCGCGATCTGGCGGTATTGGTCAGTCAAGGTAGCTTTCGCGAAGACCTGTACTTTCGCCTCGGTTGTGCGCGCTTCTACCTGCCGCCATTGCGCGAACGTACCGACAAGCTGGCGTTGATCAACCGGGTGCTGGAGCAGGAAGCACGCAACAGCGGCGTTACGCTGGGTATCGGCGAGGCGGCACTCCAAGCGCTGCTCGGCTATGCGTGGCCGGGCAACGTGCGGCAATTGCGGCATGTACTGGCATATGCCTGTGCGGTGTGCGAAGGCGATACCCTTCAATTGGCGAATTTGCCGGTGGAGCTGCGCGGGAAACAGGTTGAGGCGCTGGCACAACAGAGTGCCAGCCCGGAACGGCAGGTGGTGCTGGATGCGCTGATTCGACATCGTTGGAAGCCGTTGCCGACGGCGCAGGCGCTGGGGATTTCGCGGGCGACGCTGTATCGCCGAGTCAACCAGCTGGGCATCGACATGCCCCGCAAGCAATGACGTACACGAACACCATGTGGAAAGCACATCGCAGGGTGGGAGAAAACTGTAGGAGCGAGCTTGCTCGCGAAAAACCTCAACGATAACGCGTGTTGCCTGAATCAACGCAGCGCCTGTGAGTGCTTCGCGAGCAAGCTCGCGCCTGCAAAAAGTCTTGCCTGACTGATATTTGGGCTTGCCCGCCAGCGTATTGCCCCCTAGCTTATGCGCCCCCCCGCCTCGCGCTTTAAGGCCCTGCCCCATGGTTTTGCGTTTTCGTCCCGTCGTCCGTTCTCATTTTGCCCTCGGCTTGCTGCTCAGCGGCGGTATCGGCAATAGCCTGGCGGCTGAAATAGAGCTGCCGGCGGTGCAGGTCCAGGGCCAGGAAGTATCCGGTTACCGCAGCGACACGGCCTCGGTCGGCGGCTTCGCCGAGGCGCCACTGCTGGACACCCCGGCTTCGATCACGGTGATCAACGCCAGCATGCTCAAGGACCAGCAGGCCCGCCTGCTCAGCGAAGTGCTGCGCAACGACGCTTCGGTGGGCGACAGCTATGCGCCCATCGGCTACTACGAAAACTTTGTGGTACGTGGCTTTTCGCTGAACGCGGCGAGCAGCTACAAGATCAACGGGCGCACCGTCACCGGCGAGCAGAACGTCGCCCTGGAAAACAAGCAGCAGGTGGAAGTACTCAAGGGACTGGCCGGGTTGCAGAGCGGCATCTCCGAGCCCGGCGGCGTGATCAACTATGTGACCAAGCGCCCGGAGGATGTGCGTTCGGTCACCGTTTCCAGCGACGACCGGGGCAGCGGTTATGTCGCCTCCGACATCGGTGGCTGGTTCGGCAGCGAACAGCAATTCGGTCTGCGCGCCAACGTGGCCCATGAAGACCTGCACACCTACGTGGAGCATGCCAACGGCCAGCGCGATTTTGTGTCCCTGGCCTTTGACTGGAATATCAGCCCCGATGCCGTGCTGCAACTGGATGCGGAATACCAGAACAAGCAGCAGCGCTCGGTTCCGGGCTATCAACTGCTCGGAGGCACCGAGGTGCCCCATGATGCTTCGCCCAGAAAACTGCTCGGCCATCAAAGCGGCGGCCATCAGGTCGGTATCGATTCGTTGAACCTCAACGGCAAGTTCGCGTACCGCTTCAGCGATCAGTGGACAGGCAGCGTCAGCGCAGCACGCAGCAAGGTGGTGATTGACGATTACAGCGCCTTTGCCTGGGGCGGCGACACGACGGGCGTCGGCAACTATTTCTCGGCGCAAGGCGATTACGGCATCTACGACTACCGCAGCCCCGACGACACGCGCCGCAATGATGAAGTGCAAGCGGACATGACCGGGCTGTTCGACACAGCGGGGCTGGGCCATGAGCTGACCTTCGGCACCAGCGCGTTCCGACGGGTGATCGACAAGCGCGAACCGGTCAACGCGTACATTGGCAGCGGCAATATCAACGAAGAGGCCCCGAGCTTCGCACCCACCGACGCGCCGTTGAACGACAGCCACCGTAACCTCGACAGCCGCCAGTACGGCCTGTTCGTCACCGACCGTATCCGTTTCAACGAACAATGGCAGACCCTCATCGGCGGCCGTGAAGTGCGCCTGGATGAGAAGGCCTTCGACAGCGATGGCAACCAAGCGCGCCATACCCGGCAGTCTGTGTTTCTGCCCCAGGCGTCGTTGATCTATAAACCGATTGAAAACATCTCGCTGTACACCAGCTACAGCAAGGGCCTGTCCCTGGGCGGCACGGCACCGTGGTTTGCGAGCAATGCCTATGAAACCCTGGCGCCGACCACGTCGCGGCAAATCGAAGCCGGTGTGAAGTACGACTGGCGTCGCATCAGCTTCGCCGCCGCCGTGTTCCAGACGCGCCAGGCCTATCAGTACGCCAAACCCGAAGGTGATACGTTCACCTACGTGCAACAAGGTCAGCAACAGAACACCGGGCTGGAGTTGTCAGCCAACGGCTGGGCCACCGACCGTCTGCAAATCGCCAGCAGCGTGGCGGCGATTCGTGCCAGGGTGAACGGCAGCGGCACGCCGGACTATGAAGGTCATCAAGCGATCAACGTGCCCAAGCTGCGCGCCAGTGTGTACGCCGACTATGCCTTGCCCTGGGTAAACGGCCTGGCGGTACTCGGCGGCGTGCAATACAGCGCCAGCAAATACGCCAATCGCACCGGCAATGTGGAGGTGGGGGATTATGCGGTGGTCAACATCGGCAGCCGCTACACCACCCGGTTCGACGGCTATGAAACGGTGTTTCGCCTGAGCGTCGACAACCTGTTCGACAAGCGCTACTGGCGCGACGCGGGCGAGTACATGGGCGATGACTACGTGTTCCAGGGCGCGCCCCTGACGGCGCGCCTGAGTGCCTCGGTCAACTTCTGATTACTTGGGCATCTTGCGAAAACCCACCGCCAGGCGGTTCCAACTGTTGATCGTGTTGATCGCCAGGCTCAGGTCGACCTGTTCCTGCGGGCTGAACTCGGCAGCGAGCGCGGTGTAGTCGGCGTCGGCGGCGTGGGTCTGGCTGATCAGGGTCAGGCTTTCGGCCCAGGCCAGTGCGGCGCGCTCACGTGGGGTGAAGAACGGCGTTTCACGCCAGGCCGACAAGGTGTACAGGCGGCGCTCGGTTTCACCGCCCTTGCGTGCATCGGCGGTGTGCATGTCGAGGCAGAAGGCGCAGCCGTTGATCTGCGACACGCGCAGGCGCACCAGCTCCAGCAGCGGCAGTTCGATGGACAGTTTGCCGACGGCGGCTTCCAGGGCAAGCATGGCTTTCATGGCATCCGGGGACGCGGTGTAGAAATCGGTACGGGCCTGCATGGTGATACTCCGGAACGGTGGGATGGGTGAGCAGATTAGTCACCGCGGCGTCCCGGAGAAATAGCCAATTCGGGCGAAGAACAGGTGACCAATCTACAGCCCACGGTTCCTTAGCCACTGCAGGAATCCGGTCTTCACCGGCGCGACCGGCGTCGCTTGAGTCAGGGTCTGGGCGGCGTGCAGGCGGAAGTCCAGCAACGCTTTCATGGCCTCGCTGATGTCATGCCGCGCATCCAGGCAAGGCTTGAGGTATTCCTTCTCGACGCGATACAGGGTGCAGTAGGTCTTGGCCAGGAAGTCTGCCGGCACCCCTTGATCGGACAGAATCCCCGCCTCGCCAATCACCTCCCCCGGCCCCATGCGCCCGGCTTCGAATTTATGCCCGTCCTTGGTCAGCATGACCGACACCACACCGGAGGCGACGATGAACAAATGGTCGCTGACCTCTCCCGCCGGCAAGATCATCTCGCCGCTGCGGAAGGCGTGCAGGACCATGTTCTGGCTGAAGGTGTCCTTTTCTTCCTGGCGCAAGGTGGAGAAGATCGGCGACCGCTCCAGCAACGCCCGGGCCCCGGAGGCCAACGTCGGCGCGCTGCTTTCGGTGGCGGACAACAGGCTGACACCCGCAGCCTGCAGGTGACGAAACGCCAGGTCATACAGTTGGTTGCGCACGTCACGCTTGAGGCCCATGGCGGGCACAAAACCACTGATTTCATACTCGACGCCACCACTGGTCGAGGTCTTGAACGCGACACTGGGTGCCGGCGTGGCCAGCAACGGCCGGCACCCCAGCATCGCACGCTCCAACGCCTCGATCACAGTTTGCGGGCGCGCATGGGGGCTCACTTGCAGGCTCACTGCCAACCCGAACATGTCCGCCGGGCGTGAAAAATTGATGATCTTGGCCTTGGCCGCCAGGGAGTTGGGGATCACCGCCATGCTGCCCTGGGAGGTTTGCAGGCGTGTGGCGCGCCAGTCGATATCGGTGACACGCCCTTCGGTGCCGTCGATGGAAATCCAGTCATCCAGTTGATAAGGCTTGGTGGTGTTGAGGACGATCCCGGAGAAGACGTCGCTCAAGGTGCTCTGCAGCGCCAGGCCGACGATGATCGCCACCGCGCCGGAAGTCGCGAGCACGCCCTTGACCGGCAGGTCGAGTACGTAGGCCATGGCGGCGATAATTGCGATCAGGAAAATCACCGCGCCCATCAGGTCCTGCAGCAGTCGCCCGGTATGACCGACCCGCTGCATCATCAAGGTGCCGAGCAATACCGTGAGGGTGCGCGCTGCGAACAGCCACCAGCCGATCTGCAGGGCCGTGGCGGCCAGGTGCAAGGCGGTGTCGTCGGCATAGGGGGCCAGTTGCATGGGGTTCATGCCGTCGTTGAACAGCACGGCACTGAAGACTGCGAAGATCACCAACCGCGCCGCCAGCTTCCAATTGGCCAGGTTGACGGAAATAAGCCGCCACACGGCGATGTCGATAAAGATCAGCGCCAACGCGCAGAGCATTGGGTGATCAGCGATAAATGAGGGCATCAAGGCGACTCCAGGGTACATGCCGAGAAGATCGCATGAATTGGAGACGTCGGGTATAGCGCCGGATAAATTGTGAGAGCGGGCTTGCTGTGGCGAGGGAGCTTGCTCCCGTTGACTGCGCAGCAGTCTCCGGCTCTATGGGGGGCGCTTCGCACCCCAGCGCAAGCAAGCTTGCTCGCCACAAAAAAGGCTCCCAGGCCACCACAAGCCCGCTCCCACAAGGGGGTTACTACAGACCGTCAGCGTTGCATTTGCCCAAACTTGCCCGACTGGAAGTCCGCAAATGCCTGGTGGATTTCCTGCTCGGTGTTCATCACGAACGGGCCGTGGCCGACGATAGGCTCGTCGATCGGCTCGCCGCTGAGCAGCAGCACCTTGGCGTCGTCGTTGGCCTCCAGGGTGAGCCGGCTGCCATCGCGCTCGAACAAGGCCAGTTGGCCTTGGCGCGCGACTTCCTCACCGTTGACCAGCACGGTGCCGCGCAGAATCACCAACGCGGTGTTGCGCCCGGCATGCAGGTCCAGCGTGACCGTTTTACCGGCGTTGAGGCGCAGGTCCCACACGTCAATCGGCGTAAAAGTGCGCGCCGGGCCTTGGGTGCCGGCGAATTTACCGGCAATCAGGCGCAATTGCCCGGCACCGTCAGCCAGCGGCAACACCGGAATGTCCCCATCGACGATGGTTTGGTAGCCCGCGTCGGCCATTTTGTCCTTCGCCGGCAAGTTGACCCACAGTTGCACCATCTCCAGCGCCCCGCCGCTACGGGCGAAAGCTTCGGAATGGAACTCCTCGTGGAGGATGCCTTTAGCCGCCGTCATCCATTGCACATCGCCAGGCCCGATTTTGCCGCCGGCACCCGTGGAATCGCGGTGCTCGACTTCACCGTCGTAGACAATGGTCACGGTTTCAAACCCGCGATGGGGGTGCTGGCCGACACCGCGACGGTGTTCGGTGGGGGTGAAATCGGCAGGGCCTGCGTGGTCCAGCAACAGGAATGGGCTGATGTGCTTGCCCAGGGTGTCGTAGGAAAACAGTGTACGCACCGGGAAGCCGTCGCCGACCCAATGGGCGCGAGGGCTGGTGTAGATACCGATCAATTTTTTCATGGTGTACCTCCAAAGTGCATACACCTTAAATCTGATACCAATTGAGCGCTAGATAGCAATTACAGCTCTTACTGTCCTACATATAAGACAATAGATCGGCTTTCTTGGAAAAACGGTAGCGCAAAACAGCGCCTCCATTACGGATGAGCAGTGCAAGCACGGGCTTGGGGCAGCCTTTGTACTGTGCAGTCCGCCGCTGGGTCGGGAGGCGACAGAGGCTATCGAAACATCCCACGCAACCGCCGGATAAGCTCTACTCCCCCGCCCTGAAAACCTCTGCAAAGTCCCTCGCCTGATTTCACAGTGCGAGGGATTGCAGATGGTTGATCGATTGAAGGCTCCAGTTGAAGGGGCTGTGTTTTGAACCCGGCCATCGGCAGGCTCGCCCTGATCCCGAGGGAGGCGCAGACGGTCGATGTTGAAAGCGTATTGCGCGGCTTCCGTGAATGCCTGAATACATTTGACGGTTGGGCTGAGAGCTTCTGGAGCTCAGGGGCGCTGGATGTCGAGCAGGTGTTCAAGGCCGGTGATGAGGTGGCGCTGGTAGCGCCGGCTTCGTCCCAATCACCGAGTTCCACGGTCGCCGTGTGCAAAGCCCAGGGCTCGTTGACCCTGGTGCATATGTTCGAAAGCACGCAGTTCGTGCCTATCGGCAATACCCCCGTGATGCTGCAAGCCATTGCAGCGGATGGCAGCCCGATGGGGCCACCCCTCCACGACACCATCGGCCCCAGCGGCATTCTTGAAGTCACAGGGTGCACCCGCGATCAGCGCTATCAAGTCACCTTCTATCCCAACGTTTCCAAGGATCACGTCAAGACGCTGTATGCGTCTTATCAGTCGGTGGTCGACCGCTTGGAACTTGGCTTGCGCGAACAGTGGACGAGTACTTTTCAGTCCCAGTGGAAAGCCTACACCGACGCCACACCGCTGAACCGGCGCCGGATGGTGGAGGCATCGTTCGTTAATGGCATCGGCAAGGCGCTCTACAGCCTGTGGGACAACATCACCCAGCTCTATGACCTGCTCGCCGACATCCCGCTCAACAGCGAAAAGCTGCTGCATTACCTCTCCCAAGCCGAACTCGATGAACTGCTGAAAGTGGGCAAGGACGCCATTGCCCACGGCCTGCTCGTGCTCAGCGATGAACCGCTTTTGTTTATCTGTCTGTCGGCCATGGTCGCCTGGATACGCATGCTGCCGCCGCCAGACATGTATGAACTGCTGGGTGAAATCACCGGCGAAGTGTTGATCAACCTGTTTTTGATCTGGGCCACCCGGGGCATGGGCGTGAAGCTTCGACTGGGTGCCCAAGTGCTGGGGCATATCAAGTCCGGGCGAGCGCGCAGCTGGCTGCAAACGCTGGCGGAGCAACTGGTGGGACCACGCCTGGAGCCCCACGCCGAAGCGCTGAAGCCGTTGTTGCTGGGCAGTGTGGCGACACCGATCAAGACGGTGCCGGTTGGGCCGCTGAAGGCTGGGGATCAGCTGGTTTCCAACCCGGTTCCGGCGGTTCGCAGTAAGTCGCAAAAGACCGTGCTGGTCAGACAGGAGCCTGTCGACGATGCACCGGTTTCGGCGAAAAACCCACAGGGCGACGCCGCCGCCAGTGCGGACAAGACCGCCTCCCATGGCTGCCCAGTGTCGATGGTCACCGGCGAGGAATTACTGACCCTCACCGATGGCACGCTGGATGGCGTGTTGCCGTTTGAGTGGACGCGGCTGTACCGCACCAGTGCCGTGGAGGTGGATTGCGGGCTGGGGTTTGGCTGGAGCCATGCGCTGGCGCACAGGCTTGCGGTGTCGGGCGATTCGGTGCTGTGGACGGACCATGAAAACCGCTCCACTGAGTTCCCACTGCCCACTGAGTTACGGCCTGCAATCACCAATAGCCTGGCCGAAGCGGCGATCTATCTGGGCGCTCTGCCCGATGAGTTAGTGCTGGCCCAGGCGTTGCGGTTCTACCACTTTCGCGACGGCGTGCTGACCACCATCAGCGATGCGTATGACAACCGGCTGCGCATTGTGCGGGATCGTTCGGGGCGCATTGAGCGGTTGGACAACGGCGTCGGCCGCTCGCTGTGTTTGCGCTATGAGCTGGGCCGCATCGTGGCGGTGGATTATCAGGTTCAGCGCGCCAAGGCGCATGAGTCCTTCGCCTGGGTGACAGAGCAGACCGTTGTTTCCTACGCCTATGACGATGCTGGCCGACTGGTGTCGGCGACCAATGCCGTCGGTGAATGCGAGGTTTACCGGTACGACGATCAGCACGTCATTCTTGAGCGGCAGTTGGCCGGCGGCGCGATTTTCTACTGGGAGTGGGAACGGGCGGGCAAGGCGGCGCGGTGTGTCCGGCATTGGGCAAGCTTCTCGCAGATGGACGCGCGTTACGCCTGGGGTGACGACGGCCAGGTCACCGTGCACAACGCCGACGGCAGCCAGGAAGTCTACGTGCACGACCAGCGCGCACGCCTGGTGCAGCGTATCGACCCGGACGGTGCCGAGCACTTCAAATCCTATGACGCCAAAGGCCGGCTGACGGTCGAGCAGGACCCGCTGGGCGCGGTGACGGCGTATCAGTACGACGATGCCGGACGCTTGGTGGCGATGTTTCCGGGGGATGACGAACCGACGTCCTACGAGCATGACAACGGCTTCGTACGCGTGGTGCGGCGTGGTCAGGCTGTCTGGAAATATGAGCGCAATGATCAGGGCGATGTGACACGTCGGATCGATCCCGACGGCCACATGACCGACTACAGCTATAACAAGCGCGGGCAACTGACGGCGGTTGGGTATCCCGATCACAGTTGTCATCGGCTGGTGTGGAATGAACGCGGGCAGTTGCTGGAGGAGCAATTACCCAATGGCGGGATCAAGCGTTATCGCTATGACGACCTTGGGCGGCAGGTGGCGCGTGAGGATGAGCACGGTGCGCTGACCCAGTACCAGTGGGACAGCGTGGGTCGCCTGGTGCGTGTGGTACTGCCGGGCGGCGCGTGTCGGGAATACAGCTACAACCCCTACGGAAAAATCACCGCCGAACGCGACGAAGTCGGCCACGTCACCCGCTACGAATACGCCGACGGCCTGCACCTGATCAGTAGCCGCCTCAATGCCGACGGCACCCAGGTCAAGTACCGCTACGACAACGTGCGGTTATTGCTGACCGAAATTGAAAACGAAGTCGGCGAAACCTATCAGCTCGATTACCACCCCAACGGCCTGATCCAGCAAGAGGTTGGCTTTGACGGCCAGCGTACGGCGTATGCCTACGACCTCAACGGCAACCTGCTGGAAAAGACCGAGCATGGCGACGATGGCACTCAGCGGGTTACCCGCTACGAGCGCGATCACGCCGGTCGCCTCGTACGAAAAACCCTCCCCGGCGGCGAGGTGGTTGAATACGCCTACGACCGCCAAGGCAACCTGCTCAGCGTTGACGACGGCCACTGGGCGCTGGCCTACGAATACGATGTGCAAAATCGCCTCACCGCCGAGCACCAGGGCTGGGGCACCCTGCGTTACGGGTACGACGCCTGCGGCCAGTTAAAACACCTGCGCCTGCCGGACAACAACCGGCTGGTGTTCAACCACGACAAAGGCGGCCACCTTTCCACCGTCGAACTCAATGGCGCGCTGCTCACCTCACACCTATTTAAAAACGGCCGCGAACACCAACGTCAACAAGGCCAGTTGCTCAGCCACTACCACTACGACGACCAACACCGCCTGCATGCTCATGCCATCACCCAGCAGGAGCATATTCTTTATCAGCGTCAATACGACTACGACAAAACCGGCAACCTCACCCGCCTGCTCGACACCCGCAAGGGCCAGCACGACTACCACTACGACCCCCTTGCCCGCCTGACCCGCGCCAACCACTCGCAAGACGTGCAGGAACGCTTCGGCCATGACCCGGCGGGCAACCTGCTGATGCAGAACCGCCCCCGCCCGGACATCGTTGCCGGCAATCGCCTGATGATCCAGGGCGACCACCACTACGACTACGACGCCTTCGGCAACCTGATCCGCGAGCGACGCGGCAAAGGTCAGCAACTCGTCACCGAATACCGCTACGACTGCCAGCACCGTTTAATTGGCATCACCACGCCCAATGGGCAAACCGCTCTTTATCGCTATGACCCGTTTGGGCGGCGCATCAGCAAAACCGTGGATGACAAAACCACGGAGTTTTTCTGGCAGGGCGACAAGCTGATTGCCGAGCACCATGCGGAGCGCCATCGCAGTTATGTCTACGAACCGGACAGCTTCCGCCCATTGGTTTTGTTGGAGGGCTTTGGCCCAAAGGAAACGAAGCCCTACCACTACCAACTCGACCACCTCGGCACGCCGCAGGAACTCACCGCCGCCGACGGCGAAATCGTCTGGTCCGCGCACTATCGCGCCTATGGCGAAATCGCACGTCTCGATGTCGGCAAAATCGACAATCCGTTGCGTTTCCAAGGCCAGTACTACGATGCGGAGAGCGGGCTGCACTACAACCGTCATCGCTACTACAATCCGGATATTGGTCGGTACCTGACGCCAGATCCGGTGAAGCTGGCGGGTGGGATTAACTCGTACCAGTACGTGCCTAATCCTACAGGGTGGGTGGATCCGCTGGGATTGAGTACGTGTCCTGGTGGGGATGGATGCAAACCTCGAACAGGCCAAGAGAGACCAAATGAGCAGGCAAAGGTAGATGAAAAGGCACCATCACTACCTACCCCAAGTGAAAAGCGGGAGTATCTATATCGTGGCGACGATAGACATCCGGAAGAGATTTTTGAAATTGGATTTGAAAGCAGAGGAACGAGTACAGACCTCTACCTGCACTCACAAAACAATATGAATCCTCCGAGCAACTTTGTCAGCACATCAACCTCGAGAGATGAAGGAATTACATTCGGGACAACTTTTGGGTTAGAGGAAGGCTACCTTTACACTTTAAAAAAAATAGCCGGACGAGACGTCAACAAAGAGCTAGGCAAATTATCCGACTATAAAAGGGAACGAGAAATAGCCATACCAAAGCGAATAGACACAAAAGACATTTTAGGAGCCACACCTCTTAATGACGATGGCACAGATAAAGGCTATTCACTAATCAACCCAAACAGGAAGTAAAATGAAAAAGTTAGAAATATCTATAATCAGGAACTCCCTTCGAGAAAAGGCGATTATTGAGTATGAAAGAAAAACCTCAACCCTTTCAATAGAGTTTTCTGACGGAGTACAAAAGACGTTTACTGAGATAGATGTTTACACATGCTTCGGCTCATTGAGAAAAGAATTCAGCGATGTAAAATTCCTCTGCAAGGGTTCAAAAGTCAATGTATACCCATCAGCGATGGCATCACAAATGTCAGGCGGAGTGGTCGCGTACGAGGTAAGAATTGGGGATCCAAACGCAGAACTCGTAAGAATATTTGACTACGAAGAAAATGACCTCACGAATGATATAAACGAACAAATAGCTTACCGAGCCAAATGGACTGAATCACAATACTGAACCCGAACAGGAGATACCCATAAAAAAACGTGAGATCACCGTAATCAAAAACGGTATAACCGAAAGCGTCACAGTCGAATATGAAGGAGGCAAACCAACTCTTCATTTATTACTAGGCGACGGAACACGAAAGACTTATACAGCTATGGATCTGTATGAAAGCTTCGGCTTACTAAGAGCGGAACTGAAGGATATAAAGTTCTTATGCAAAGGTTCAAAAATCAATGTTCACACTTCCGGTATGTCTTCACACATGTCAAATGGTTTGGTTGCTTATGAGTTAACGATGGGGCAGCCAGAGGGTAAGCCTGTGCATATTTTCTCCTATGAGGAAAGCGACATCACTAACGACATAGAAAAGCAACGTGACTTCTGCCAACGCTGGGCAGATTCAACTTAGGATCAATTGTCACCCGTTGCCCCACAGATTGGAATTTACTCAACCCATCCGTTGGAGGTTTCACAGCAGCGTCAAAGTTCCTATGTTCACTCGAACCGACAGAGCAGCCTCGGTAACTATCCAACTGTAAAAAATTCAATATAGAGCTAACAGCCACAAAAAAATCTAGAAACCACGCACCCTAAATATCACAACACATATAAAAATCTACTAACCAGAAACCTTAAAAAGCCTAAATAGAATGAGAACAAAGATAATCAAAGCCATAGCAAACAACCTAGAGACATACGTTACCTTTAAATACGATTCTACCCGCATAAAGTTAAAGTTTTCCGAAGCAGCCAATTTTTCCAAGGTTTACACTGCGGAAGATATGTATATCTGTTTTGCCAAAGTTAGATCCGATTTCCCCCACATTAAATTTCTTTGCAAAGGCGCAAAAATAAATGTAAGGCCCTCAAGCATGGCCTCACAAATGAGCGGTGGAATGGTTGCATATGAGCTAACCCTAGGGAAGCGCGCAACGCGAGAAGATCTAGTTCATATATTTGACTATGAAGAGCACGACCTCACAAACAATCCGCAGGAGCAGGCCAATTTTTATAAGAAATGGATAATATCAATAGGAGCAGACCGTACTGCCTCTTAAAAATTAAACCATGACAATAACTGAACAAATGGAATTCCCCAAAAACAGAAGTTCCGACAGATCAGAGCAGTCACAGTGAGCAGCACGCCCACTGGACTTCTCATACCACCGATTCGAAACACCAAGCAATTACCCACACCAATAAATCTGCATCATCATTCATAAAAAAAACACTGAGAATAGCCAAATACATACAAAAGGCATTTCAGCATCCAGCCTTTTAATGATAACAAATACATGAATGCCACTCGCAATTCAACACACAGGATAGAGCACGAATTGAAAACAAAAACAGTTTTTGCAATAACAAACAATCAAAAAATAAAAACCACTGTGAAATACGACACAAGAAATTGCTTAATGACATTCTCTGAAGCAGAAAACTTTAGCAAAATTTACTGTGGCAAAGACATCTACAGCTGCCTAGGAAAAGTCAGAGCCGACTTCCCGCAAATGATATTTCTGTGCAAGGGCGCAAAAATAAACGTAATGCCGTCAAGAATGGCGTCACAAATGAGTGCCGGCCTTGTCGCATACGAAATGACCTTAGGCAAACAAGCCACCAACGAAGATATCGTTCACATATTTGACTACGAAGAGGAAAATCTAACAAGCAACCCACAAGACCAAATCGACTTCTTTAAGAAATGGCTAGCTTCACTCGGCGCACAGGACTATGAAAAGTTCAACTAAGCCTCATTCAAATAGTACAACCTAGAACTTACCTCAAACTATCGTACTTCACGTGGCGAGCGAGCTTGCTCGCGCTGGGCCGCGAAGCGGCCCCCCAGGCCCGGCGACGGGTGTTTTCAGTTGAATCGGTATTGTCTGTTTTGGGGCTGCTGCGCAGCCCGGCGCGAGCAAGCTCGCTCGCCACAAAAAAGGGGGGCGATCATCATCTCGATAATGCCCCACCCCAATCACCGCTTCGACAGTTCCATAATCATCCGGCTCAACAAATAAACCCGAGGCACTACGCTCTCCACCTCCGCGTACTCTTCCGGCGTGTGAATATTGCCGCCCACTATCCCGAACCCATCCAGCGTCGGCGTGCCCACACCCGCCGACAAGCTCGCATCCGCCGCGCCGCCACTGCCTTCAATCGTCAAGGTCTTGCCCAACTCGCCGTAGATGCCTTGGGCAATCGCCACCAGTTTGTCCGACTCCGGTGTCTGCGGCATGGGTGGCAAACCACGGTGCAGGCTGGTGGTGACTTCAGTGTCGGGGATCAGTTTGTTGGCCGACACTCGCGCCAGGTCTTTCTCGATACGATCAAACTCTTCCGGCAACGCCGCGCGGACGTCGGCCTTGGCGGTGGCCTGGTCAGGGATGACGTTGACGCGGTCGCCGGCCTTGAGCACCGTGAAGTTGATGGTGGTTTTCTTCTCTTCGTCACCCAGCTTGCCCAGTTGCAGGATCTGGTGCGCGGCCTCCATGGCGGCGTTGCGACCCAGTTCCGGGGCGACGCCGGCGTGGGCGGCTTTGCCTTTGACTTCAACGACGGCGGTGGCGCTGCCTTTGCGCCACACCACCAGGCCGTCGGCTGGGCGGCCGGGCTCAAGGTTCAAGGTCACGTCGTGGGCCTTGGCGGTTTTGCGGATCAGTTCGGAGGCCGCTTCAGAGCCGGTTTCTTCGCTGGCGTCGAGCAGGAAGGTGATTTGCGCGTAATCCTTGAAGCCCTGGTTTTTCAGGACTTTGAGCGCGTAGATACCGGCGACGATGCCGCCCTTGTCATCCATCACGCCGGGGCCATAGGCGCGGCCGTCCTTGATATGGAACGGGCGCTCGGCGGCCGAGCCTTCCTTGAACACGGTGTCCATGTGGGCCATCAGCAGGATCCTGGCCTTGCCGGTACCCTTGAGGGTAGCGATCACATGGCTATTGTTGGCGGCTTTGTCCGGCACCAGTTCAATGCTGAAACCCAGCTGTTTCAGTTCATCAACGGCAATATCACGTACCTGGGTCAGGCCCGGCTCGTAGCCGGAGCCCGAATCGATATTCACCAGACGCTCCAACAGCTTCAACGCCTCGGCCTTGTACTGTTCGGCATCTGCCTGGATCTGTTTATGGGGTTCGGCACTGTAGGCCGGCACAGCGAAGGACAAGGCCAGCGTCGCCGCCAGAAGGGTACGGGAGAAGGTAAAAAGCATGAACCGATCCTTGTTTTTGTTGAGAGGTGCTGCGCTACCCTACCCCACTAAACCGATCGCAACAAACTCCCCTGGGCCGAACTGACGCGGTTACGCCCGCTGCTCTTGGCCTCGTACAACGCCAGGTCGGCGTCATTGAGCCAACTCGTGGAATCGGCGTGGGTCGGTTGATACGGCGCCAGGCCAATACTCAAGCTGGCGCGCAAGGTCGGGTCTTGGGCGTATGCCAAGGCGTTGAAGCGAGCACGCAGGGCGTCCATCACTTCGGTGGCACGGCTGAGTGGCATGTCGGGCAGGATCACACAGAACTCATCGCCGCCATAACGCCCGGCCAGGTCGGTAGCGCGCAGGTTCTGGCGCAGCACTTTGCTCAGTTGGCGCAGCACGATGTCACCGGTCACATGGCCGTAAGTGTCATTGATGGTCTTGAAGTGGTCGATATCGATCAGGGCAATCGCCGCGCCGGCCGGGCCGCGGCGGCAACGTTGAAACTCGATTTCGAGATGGTCTTTCCAGGCGCCGTGGTTGAGCAGGCCGGACAGGCTGTCGGTGCGGCTCAGGGCGAGTAATTCACGCTTGTGCCGGGCCAGGGTCACGGCCTGGCGATAGCAGATCCAGCCCAGGGCCACGGGGTATACCGTGAGGATTGGCAGGCAGGCGTACAGCTGGGCCTCGCTGGTCACGGCAACGAACGCCGGCGCGAACAACAGCAGGGACGCGCCAATGCCCAGCCCTTGCGCCACCCAGCCTGCGAGCATGAAACGCAACCCGCCGATGGCGACGTTGTTCATGGTCATCATCGACAGTGTGGTGACGCTGGGCAACGGGTTGAAGTGCATGGCGCCGACCCAGAAGCCGCCGCAGAAGGAATCGAACAGCAGGTTACGCCGCTCACTGCGCAGCGAATTGCTCGCACGGCGCGACCATTGATAGGCCAAGTGCGGCCAGGCAAAAGCGTTGATCAGCATCCAGGCCCATACCCAGAAGGACGGGTGCAGGGGGTACATAGCGAACGCAACGCACACAAAACCGAGCGTCAGCCCCAGTGCACGGGATTTATATAGGCGCGAAGCTAGCGGAAGTCCCTTTCCTCCGGCGGCTGGCATGGTGTGAGTGCAATCCAGGATAAGTGCCTGGAGTCTATCAGGGCGACGTCAAATCGCCACTACCGCTTATGGGCTAATACTTCAGTGCGAAAACCCGCGCGCCAACATCAACGCAACGCCCACCAGCATCACCGCAGTGCACCGCTGCAACAACACTCGCCGCCTGGGCTCTTCCAGCACGTAACGGATGCGTTGGCCGAAATAGCAATACACGCAACCACTGACAAACTGCAGCAGCAGGAAGGTCAGGCCCAGGATCGCGATATCCGCCGTAGAGTTGTGCTCCCCTGCCCCGGCAAACTGCGGGAACACGGCGCTGAACATGATGAGGGTCTTGGGGTTGGAAAACCCGGTCAACAAGCCCTTGCCGAACAGGCTGCGTGAGCCTTCCATGGCGCCGCCCTGGTCGATCGTCCCCGCACTGCTGGTCCACTGTTTGTAGGCCAGGTAAAGAATGTAGGCCACGCCGACGGACTGGATGGTCTGCGTGATGACAAGGTTGCCCTTGATCAACTGCGAAAAGCCCACGGCAAAAATCAGGATCGAAATCAGGTACGCCACACTGGCGCCGAGCTGCGCCGGGATCGAACGGCGCAGACCGTCCCGCAAACCCAGGCTCAACAGCAGCAAGGTCATGGGGCCGGGGCTGAAGGTCATGGCGGCGCAAAACACTAGAAAATAGAGAAACGAAGACAGCGTTAACGCACTGGTCATGGTCCGGGGCCTTGAAGGGGGATCAGAAGGATTCGAGGTACATCGCCGCCAGGTCAGCCAATGCCTGATGGGGTGAGCGGTGGTGGGCTTCGAGGGTCACCAGGCCCCTCCAGCGGGTTTCACCCATCGCTTGCACCACGTCGGCATAACCGTCGTGGGGGCCGAAAGAAATACCTTTAATCAGAGGGTGATATCGGCGCAGCACGTGCGCCAGCAAACCGCTGTCGATGTTGGGGTAGCCGACGCCAAGGACGAAATACACATTGCGCTGTGCTTGCACACGTTCAGCCACCAAGGCGTATTGCGCTTGATCGGTAAAAATCCGGTAATTGGCGTAGTGCGCCAGGCTTTCCAGGTAGATGTCCGTGCCTTTGCCCTCTGCATACCGTGCCAATTCCTGTACTGATTTGAGGTAGCGCTCCAGAGCAATCTGCTTGGCCATCTGTAGCCGGTCAGGTTCGACCAGGCAGCCGCCGTGGATGATTAACGGCGCGCCCAGTCGGCTGGCGATGTCGATCTCTTTTTTCACGTACTCCACGGCCGCCCCACGGAATGCCTCGACCTCGCTGCCCAGCGGCGCCTTGAAGTTACTGCGATAGAGCGGCGTGACACCCGTGACCGTCATCTGCGCCTGCAGGCTGGCAATACGTGCCTCGGTCCAGTCCTCGACCATCTCGCCGTACAAACTGCCGTCGATGTACCAGTGGGTGCAGCCGTCTTCGTCGGCGGCGTGCAAGCCTGTTTCAGCGCCCTGGTATTTCTGTTGCGCCAACCCGTTGCAGAACAGTACGGCGGGGTTGGTCAATTCGTCGTGCATGGCGTGATTCCCCTCGGTGACTCAATGGCGCGCAGTCTAGGGCGGCGCCATTGCGCAAGGCAGGTAAAGTGATGCCTAATCCGGCCTTACTTCACCGGTAAAATAACCGGCAAACACAAGGAAGGTTCATGTTCGTATCCGCCATCGCCTTTGTGGAAGGCATCCCGAAGGTGCAGCAGATTGTCGAGGCGTTCAGCCAGGCCATCGAAGGCGGCGAGTGGGCGCCCGGCAGCAAGTTGCCGTCGGTGCGTGAATTGACCCAAGTGCTGGGCGTCAGCAAGTTCACCCTCAATGAGGCGTTGGACCGCCTGCGTGGGCGCAACCTGCTGACGTCCAGCCAGGGCCGTGGCTACTTCGTCGCGATGGAGACCGCCCGACCGGCGTCGGTAGCCTGGGTCGATCTGTTGCCCCAGGACTTGCTCAGCGTGCTGCGACGCCCATTGGTAAACGCCGGCAGCGAGCTGCGCCTCGGCAGCGGGCATTTACCGGAAGAGTGGTTGAATACCGAAGCCATCCGCCAGGCCATGCGCAGTGTGGTGCGCGCGCCCTCGCTGCGTATTGCGGGGCTGGGCACGCCGGCGGGCCTGTTGCCGCTGCGCCAGGCCCTGCAGCAAAAGCTGCACACCGAAGGTCTGTCGGTGCCGGTGGAGCAGATCATCACCACCCCCAACACCGTGCAGGGCCTGGACATGCTCATGCGTCTGCTGGTTCGCCCCGGCGACACCGTGCTACTGGACGCGCCGTGCTACTTCAACTTCCACGCCAACCTGGCCCTGCACGGGGTCAAAGTGGTGACGATCCAGCGTCGCCCCGACGGTTTCGACTTCACGGCACTGGAACAATTATTGGCCGAACACCGGCCCAGCCTGTACCTCACCACCAGCGTGCTGCAAAACCCCACAGGCCACTCCTTCAGCCCCAGCCAGGCGTTTCGCCTGCTGCAACTGACCCAGCAGTACCGCTGCCATATCGTCGAAGACGACCTTTACGGCGACCTGCATCCCAACCCTCTCCCGCGCCTGGCGGCCCTGGCCGGGCTGGATCAGGTCACCTACCTGTCAGGCTTCTCGAAAATCCTCAGCGCCAACACCCGTGTCAGCTACGTGGTGGCTGCTGCGCAACTGGCCGCCAACCTGACCCATATGAAGTTGATGAGCGGCGGCGTGACGTCCGAGCTGTTCGAGCACGTTGTGTACCGCATGCTCAGCGAAGGCAGCTACGCCAAGCATCGTAAGCGCACGGTGCAGCGCCTGCAGGAAGCCGGAGGGCGAGTCGAGCAATGGCTCAAGCGCTGCGGCTGCGAACTTCCAATGGCTTATGAGGGCGGGATGTTTATCTGGGCGCGATTGCCTGCGGGAGTGAACGGTGAGCAACTGGCCCAGGAGGCACTGAAACACAGCATGGTGTTGGCGCCAGGCGCGCTGTTCGGTTATGACCCGGCCAACCGCGACTCCATGCGTTTCAACGTGGCGCATACCGATGAGCCACGGGCACAACGGCGATTCGAAACCTTGCTGGCCAAGGCCGCGCGCGCATAACGTCAGGCGTGATGCCTGGCAAGCCTGCCGTACCGTCGACAATGTCGCTGTTTTTTGCGTCACCGTGTATCTGCTTATCGCCAGATACAGTGCAATACAAAGGGCACAAGGCAACCGCGCCCGCAATGGCTAGACTGCGCGGCAATGACATTTTTTGAGGAGCGCAGCATGGAGCATGTCGATCACATCCTGATCGTCGATGACGACCGGGAGATCCGCGAACTGGTGGGCAATTACCTGAAGAAAAACGGCATGCGCACCACCGTGGTCGCCGACGGCCGCCAGATGCGCAGCTTCCTCGACACCACCCCGGTGGACCTGATTGTGCTGGATATCATGATGCCCGGCGACGACGGCCTGCTGCTGTGCCGCGAGTTGCGGGTGGGTAAGCACAAGGCCACGCCGGTGCTGATGCTCACCGCGCGCAACGACGAAACCGACCGCATCATCGGCCTGGAAATGGGCGCCGATGATTACCTGGTCAAACCCTTCGCCGCCCGTGAGTTGCTGGCGCGGATCAATGCGGTGTTGCGCCGTACGCGGATGTTGCCGCCCAACCTGGTCGTCAGCGAAACCGGGCGTTTGATTCGTTTTGGACGCTGGCGCCTGGACACCACCGCCCGCCACCTGCTGGATGAAGACGACACCCTGGTGGCCCTGAGCGGTGCGGAATATCGGTTATTGCGGGTATTCCTCGACCACCCCCAGCGTGTGCTCAACCGCGACCAGTTGCTGAACCTTACCCAAGGCCGTGACGCGGACCTGTTCGACCGTTCCATCGACCTGCTGGTCAGCCGCCTGCGCCAACGCCTGCTGGATGACGCCCGTGAACCGGCCTACATCAAGACCGTGCGCAGCGAGGGCTATGTGTTTTCCCTGCCGGTGGAAATCCTCGGGGCCGCGCCATGAAGTGGCGGTTGGGTTGGCCGCGCACGCTGGCATCGCAGTTGTCCCTGATCTTCTTGATCAGCCTGGTGTGCGCCCATGGCCTGTCGTTCAGCGCGCAGTTCTACGAGCGCTACATCAGCGCCCGCACCGCAATGCTCGGCAACCTGGAAAACGATGTGTCCACCTCGGTGGCGATCCTCGACCGCCTGCCCGCCAACGAACGCGCCGGCTGGCTGCCACGCCTCGACCGGCAGAATTATCGCTACCTGCTCAATGCCGGCGAGCCCGGCGAGCCCATGAACAATGATGATATGCCCATGGCCGCCACATCGATCGCCAGTGCCCTGGGCGAACGGTATGCGCTGACCTTTCGCGACATCCCCGGCCTGCAAAAACACTTCCAGGCGCACGTGACCCTCGCTGACGGCAACCCGATCACTATTGATGTGCGCCCAGCCGCCCTGCCCGTTGCCTACTGGCTACCGGTGGTGCTGGTGTTGCAACTGGCGCTACTGCTCGGCTGTACGTGGATCGCCGTGCGCCTGGCCATCCGCCCGCTGACCCGCCTGGCCCGCGCCGTGGAAACCCTTGACCCGAACGCCCACCCCACGCCCCTGGACGAAAAAGGCCCCACCGAAGTGGCCCACGCTGCTGCGGCGTTCAATGAAATGCAAAAACGCATCGCCGAATACCTCAAGGAACGCATGCAGATCCTCGCAGCGATTTCCCATGACCTGCAAACGCCGATTACCCGCATGAAGCTGCGCGCCGAGTTCATGGAAGACTCCGCCGATCGTGACAAATTGTGGAACGACCTGGGGGAAATGGAGCATCTGGTACGCGAAGGCGTGGCCTATGCGCGTAGCGTCCACGGCGCCACCGAAGCCAGCCACCGCATCGACCTGGACGCGTTCCTGGACAGCCTGGTCTTTGACTATCAGGACATGCATAAAAACGTAAGCCTCACCGGTAAAAGTGCGGTGGTGCTGGACACCCGCCCCCACGCCCTGCGCCGGGTGCTGGTGAACCTGGTGGACAATGCCCTGAAATTCGCCGGCAGCGCCGAGTTGGAGGTGAGTTCGACCGCCGACGGGCAATTGTCGATCAAGGTGCAGGACCGTGGCCCCGGCATTGCCGACGAGGAGCTGGTGCAAGTGATGCAGCCGTTTTACCGGGTAGAAAGCTCACGCAACCGTGGCACCGGTGGCACCGGGTTGGGGTTGGCGATTGCGCAGCAATTGGCGGTGGCGATTGGCGGCTCACTGACGCTGAGCAATCGTGTCGGCGGCGGGTTGTGTGCCCAGGTGCGTATAGCGCTCTGATCAACCGGGCAATGGAATCACGCGCAACGGCCTGACCGACTTGTAGGAAAAGCTCGAATAGATCTCTTTGACACAGGGCAGGGTCTGCAAGACCTCCCGGGCAAACTCGCCGAACGATTCCAGGTCCTTGGCCACGACTTCCAGTAGAAAGTCATAGCGCCCCGACACGTTGTGGCACGCCACGATCTCCGGAATGTCCAACAGCCGTTTCTCGAACGCCCGGGCAATGTCCTGGGTGTGGCTCTCCATCATGATGCTGACAAACGCCGTCACCCCATACCCCAGAGCCTTGGGCGACAAGATCGCCTGATAGCCGCTGATCACGCCGCTGTCTTCCAGGTTCCTGACCCGCCGCCAACAGGGCGAAGTGGTCAGGGCAACCCGGTCGGCCAGTTCGGCGACGGTCAGGCGCGCATTGCCTTGCAATGCGTTTAAAAGGGCTTTGTCGGTACGATCCAGACTGATGGGCATAACGTGCCTCGAATCATTATTTTTATAGGCTTTTCATCCCTTGACGCGGGACTTGGCGGCAAATTTGGCAACGTTCATCTGCGGTTATGAGCATAGCATTGTAGGAAATAAGGAGCGCCCGAGATGAACAATAAACACAATGCATTCGGCTTTTCCACCCGCGCCATCCACCACGGTTATGACCCCAAGGACCATCATGGTGCCCTGGTGCCGCCGATCTACCTGTCGGCCACATTCGCCTTCCCCACCGCCGAATACGGTGCCGCTTGTTTCGCCGGCGAAGCGAGCGGTCACTTCTATACGCGTATTTCCAACCCCACCCTGGCCCTGCTGGAGTCGCGCATGGCGACCCTGGAGAACGGCGAGGCCGCAGTGGCCTTCAGCTCCGGCATGGGCGCGATTGCCGCAACGTTCTGGACCCTGCTGCGCCCCGGCGACGAAATCATCGTCAGTCAAACCCTCTACGGCTGCACCTTCGCCCTCCTGCACCACGGCATCGGCGAGTTCGGTATCAAGGTGCGGCACGTCGACCTTACCGACCTGGCCGCCCTTCGAGCTGCACTCTCCCCCGCCACCCGCATGATCTACTGCGAAACCCCGGCCAACCCCACCCTGCAATTGGTCGATATCGCCGCCGTGGCGCAACTCGCCCATCAACAACCGAATGTCACCGTGGTGGTCGACAACACCTACTGCACGCCCTACCTGCAACGCCCCCTGGAGTTGGGCGCCGATGTGGTGGTGCATTCGGCCACCAAATACCTCAGTGGGCATGGCGACATCACCGCCGGCATCGCGGTGAGCAGCCACGCCCTGGCGCAACGCATTCGCCTGCAAGGGCTCAAGGATCTGACCGGCGCAGTGATGTCGCCGCAGGATGCGTCCCTGTTGATGCGGGGCCTCAAGACCCTGGCCCTGCGCATGGAACGCCATTGCAGCAGTGCCCAGACGGTGGCCGAAGCCTTGCAGGCGCACCCCGCTGTGCAATGGGTGACTTACCCCGGGCTGCGTTCTTTCCCGCAGTACGAATTGGCGGCGCGCCAGATGAAAATGGCCGGCGGCATGATCGCTTTTGAACTCAAGGGCGGGATTGAGACCGGTCGGCGTTTCATGAACGCACTCAAGCTGTTCACCCGCGCGGTCAGCCTGGGCGATGCGGAATCACTGGCCCAGCATCCCGCGAGCATGACCCACTCCTCCTACACTCCGGAAGAACGCGCGCACCACGGCATCAGTGAAGGTCTGGTGCGTTTGTCGGTGGGGCTTGAGGATGTCGCCGATCTATTGGCCGACGTGCAACAAGCCCTGGCCAAATGCACGCGCGAGGCGACACGCCGCGCCTCGCTTGCCGAGCATGCGGTGAGATAAGTCCAAGCTTGGCGTTATCCTTTCCCACAACGGTGGTCGGACTGGTCCGACCGCCGTTATGCCTTTTTATCTGATTTTTTACGGATTGGATCCCCATCCTATTGCCAGGCTGTACTAGCATACGTGCCGACGGGAAGCATTATCATTGCCAGTTACTCGCATCGGCTACCGTCTGATACCCGCCTTTACAAGGCTGAATATCCGCACCTGAAATTCATGGACGAATTTGATGAACTCACACCTGTTCCCCCATATAGGCAAAGTCATCGCCAGCACCGGCAGTCGCCATTTCCCACGCTTGCTGCATGACCTCATCCTCACCCAGCTGTCTGTGGATGCCACCCATATCACGCAATTACAGGTCAGTTGCACCGGGCAAGCCAGCCGCGGAATCAACCCGGTCTATACCGATTCGGTAGTGGCCCTGGACCCCGAACAACCCGCCACCCAGTTACACCTCACGCGCCGCAAGGACAACCTGCGTTACGTGCTGTCGGTGTATCGCTCCCATCAGTCCAAAAGCTTCTCACCGCAGGAACGCAGCATGTTGCGGGACTTTTCCACCCTGCTGCTGCCGATGGTGGAAAACCACATCATCGCGATCCAGCCCTACCGCCAGGACAGCGACCCGCTGGTGCCGGACAACCAAGGCATCGAAACCTTGCGCCTGCGCATTCAAGAGCGCCTTGAGCAGTCGGGGCTGACCTTGTCCAAGCGGGAGCTGGAAGTCTGTGTCGGCCTGCTGGCCGGGCGCACCGCACCGGAGTTGGCGGAGCAATTGGCGCTGAAGGTCAACACCATCGAGAGCTACCTGAAGCGAGCGGCGATCAAGCTGGGGATCAGTGGGCGGCATTCGTTGTTGCGCTGGATGTACGCCACCGAGGATACGCCAGACCTGTAAGCGAACGCCTATGGAACGGTGGGAGGGTGCATGGCCCCTCCCGCCATCATCCATCAGTCCCGGGCCAATGCTTCAATCGGGTCCAGCCGCGCCGCATTCCGCGCCGGCACAAAACCAAACACAATGCCGATCAACGTCGAACAGGCAAACGCGGTGATGATCGAGCCCAGGGAGAACACCATCTCCCACTCCTTCACAAACAGTGAAAACAGATAGCCGATGGCGTAGGACAGCGAAATCCCGATCACGCCGCCGATCAGGCACACCATCACCGCCTCTACCAGAAACTGCTGGCGGATATCCGACTGTCGAGCGCCCACGGCCATGCGAATGCCGATCTCGCGGGTACGTTCGGTGACGGACACCAGCATGATGTTCATCACCCCGATGCCCCCCACCAGTAACGAAATGACGGCGATCAACGACAACAACAGCGCCAGTGAGCGGCTGGTTTTCTGCACCGTCTGCATGATGCTGTCGAGGTTGTTGGTGAAGAAGTCCTTGGTGCCGTGGCGTTGCAGCATGAGTTTATTGACGTTGTCTTCCACCACCTTGCTCGGCTGGCCATCCTTGATGCGCACGGTGATGCTGTCCAGATGACGCTGGCCCAACAGGCGCCCCGCCGCCGTTTCGTAAGGCACCCACACGTTCAGCGAATTGTTGGCGGCGAACATGTTTTTATTCTCGGCGGTCACCCCGATCACCGTGCACGGCAGCTTGCCCACCAGGATCACCTTGCCCAGCGGGTCGACATTCGGCCCGAATAAACGGTGACGCGTGTTGTGGTCGATCACCACCACTTGCGCCTGGCGTCGCGCATCGTTTTCGCTGAACGCAATACCGGCTTCCAGCTTCAGGCCTTTGACCTTGAAATAGCGGTCACTCACGCCATTGACCTGCGCGTCCAGGTCGATATTGCGAAAGCGCAGCAACAGGTTGCGGCCCACCACCGGTGTGGCACTGTCGACGTAATACAGCTGGTTCAACGCCTCCACATCCGCAGGCATCAAGGTCTCGATGGCCGACGCG
The DNA here is from genome assembly GCF_004519405.1 of Pseudomonas sp. BCA17. Lineage (GTDB taxonomy): Bacteria > Pseudomonadota > Gammaproteobacteria > Pseudomonadales > Pseudomonadaceae > Aquipseudomonas. The sequence goes on from NZ_SGWI01000001.1 coordinate 822,546, forward strand.
CGGCTGTCACCAAAACTGGTGCCGGAAAAGATGTCGATGGTGTTACTGCCGATGGCCTGGATGTCCTTGAGCACATAGCGTTTGGCGCCCTCGCCGATAGCTGAAATCGACACCACCGACGTAATCCCGATGACGATCCCGAGCATGGTCAACAAGGTTCGCATGCGATGGGAAATCAGCGCGACCCAGGCCATGTTGAACGCTTCCTTGAACAGCCCCAGGCTCGCCACCAACCGGCGAGCGCCACTGCGCCTGGGTTCGATGGGGGCTTCACCGGGCAGCTCCAGGCCGACACTGTCGTTGGCCTTGTCGCTGATGATTTCGCCGTCGCAGACTTCGACGATACGCTGGGCGTTCGCGGCGACCTTGGGGTCGTGGGTGACGATTATTACCGTGTGCCCGGCCGCGTGCAGTTCAGCGAGGATACGCATCACCTCTTTGCCGCTGTGGCTGTCGAGTGCCCCGGTGGGCTCGTCGGCGAGGATCACCTCGCCGCCATTCATCAAGGCCCGCGCGATACTGACCCGTTGCTGTTGCCCACCCGACAACTGACTCGGCCGGTGGCTGATGTGCCCCGACAGGCCCAGCCGCGCCAGCAACTCCCGGGCCCGGCTATGCCGTGCGGTTTGCGGTGTACCGGCGTAGATCGCCGGCATTTCCACGTTGTGCAAGGCACTCAGATGCGCCAGCAAGTGGTAGCGCTGGAAGATAAAACCGAAGTAGTCCCGACGCAGTTCCGCCAGTTGTTCATCACCCAGGGAACGGGTCTCGATGCCGTTGATTTTGTAGCTGCCGGCCGTGGCGTAATCCAGCCCGCCGAGGATGTTCATCAGCGTGGATTTACCCGACCCCGAGGCGCCGATGATCGCGACCATTTCCCCGGCCTGGATCGTCAGATCGATCCCCTTGAGCGCAATGAATTCACGCTCGCCGGCCATGAAACTGCGAGTGATGCCTTTGAGCTCCAACAGTGGCTGGGTCATGCGTCAGCTCCCCGCCACGGCAGGGGTTGCATCACCGATCACCACTTTATCGCCCTCGGCCAGACCGTCCAGGACCTGCACCTTGACGTTGTTATTGATGCCGATCTTCACGTCGCGGGGCACCGCCTTGCCCTTGGCATCCAGCACACGCAGCGTGTAACGGCCATCGTCGTTGCGCGCACCAAGCGCAGCTACCGGGACCACCAGCGCGGCCTGGGCGGTGTCGAGCACGACGCGCACCTGGGCGGTCATGGAAATACGCAGGCGATGGTCAGGGTTGGGCACCTCGAACAGCGCGTTGTAGAACACCGCCGTGTTCTGCTTCGGCGTCCCCGCGGCCTGGGTTTCCAGGAAGTTCTGCGGCGCCGGTTCCGTGCCGCGCAACTTGGCGTAGTAGCGCTTGTCGGGCTCACCGAGGATGGTGAAATACACCGGCTGGCCGGGGCTGATATGGATCACGTCGGCCTCCGACACCTGAGCCTTGACGGTCATGGTGTCCAGGTCCGCCAGCTTGAGCAGCACCGGCGCCAGTTGGTTGGCGATCACGGTCTGGCCCTCCTGGGTGACGATGCCCACCACGTCACCATCGATGGGCGCAACGATGCGGGTATAGGCCAGGTTGACCTTGGCGGTATCGATCTGGATATGCGCGCTTTTGATCTGCGCATCCAGCGCCACCAGGTTGGCCTGCTGCACTTGGAAGTTCGACTCGGCGTTCTCGAAGTCCTGGCGTGACACCGACTCATCGATCTGCAAGCCTTTGTAGCGCTCATACACCGACCTGGTCTGTTTAAGCTGGGCCACCGTGGCCCGGCGTTGGGCCTGGAGGTTTTCTTCATCTACCTGGGCTTTGCGCAGGGTGTTCTCCAGGATCAATGGGTCGATTTCGGCGAGCCACTGGCCCTTTTTGACCTTGTCGCCGACCTTGACCTTGAGTGACTTCAACTGCCCGGAAACCTGGGCACCGACGTCGACCTGCTTGACACCCTCCAGAATGCCGGTGGCCAATACGGCATTTTCAATATCACCGCGCTCGGCGGGCGCGGTGAGGTATTGCGGGGTGTCGGCGGGAGCTTGCAGCGTGTAGAGGACCAATGCCGCCGCGACGGCCAATGCCAGGCCGAACCCTACTTTGCGAAACGTTGACTTTTCCATAAATGACCATAAAGAAGTGATGAATTCCGTTCTAAAGCGAGCGCGGCTCACTGTGAAAGCGGGCTTGCTTTGACAAGGAGCTTGCTGTGGCCAGAGAGCTCGCTGTAGCCAGGGAGCTTGCTGTGGCGAGGGAGCTTGCTCCCGCTGACTGCGCAGCAGTCTCCGGCCTTATGGGGCGTGCTTCGCACCCCAGCGCAAGCAAGCTTGCTCGCCACAGGAGGCCCGCTCCGCTTGCTGTAGCCAGGGCGCTTGCTGGGGCCAGGGAGCATGCTGTGGCGAGGGAGCTTGCTCCCGCTGACTGCGCAGCAGTCTCCGGCTTTATGGGGGGCGCTTCGCACCCCAGCGCAAGCAAGCTTGCTCGCCACAGGAGGCCCGCTCTCACCTTTGCATCCCCATGCATCAGGGAGATAACCATCACCGCCCCTCTCACCTTTGGATCGATGTACAGTCATCAAGACACCACCTCCCCAATCACCAAGCGCTCAAGCCACCACTGCGCCAACCCGTGGACATTCGGCGCTTTGAGCAAGGTGAAATGATTCCCCTCGCCATACCACACCTCCAGCCCTGCGCCCTGGCGCCGCCAGCCTTCAATCATCAACCCCTGCTCGCGCTGATTCCCCGCCGTGTCCAGGGTCGGGTCCTGCGCCAACACCAACCGCACCACTGCGCGGTACCGCTGCAACGGGCGATACACCGTGCGCAACGCCGCCGCATAGGTACGCGAAGGCCCGTTCATCGCATCCACCGACGCGCGCGCAGGCAGCAAACCGACGCGCACCATTCCCGCATGCAAACATTGCCGCTGGGTCACCTCATCCAACCCGGCAAACGCCAGCGGATCGATCCCCAGTGACTTCCCGGCCGACAACTGCATCGCCTCGATCAACCGCAGCAGCGCCGCCGTCGATGTATACGGCCGCCCCACCACGCCGTTGCCACCGGGCGACTCACTGTCGATCACCGTCAACGACGCCACTTCACGCCCCGCTGCCTGTAAGCGCAGCGCCATCTCCAGCGCGACCCAGCCGCCAAACGAATGACCTACCAAGTGCACCGGTCCCAGCGGGCATTCGTGTTCCAGCGCAGCCAGGTAACACTGCGCCGCCGCTTCCACTTGGCTGTGGGGCACCGCTTCGCCGTCCAGGCCACGGGGCTGCAAGCCATACAGCGGCCAGTCACGCCCAAGCGCTTCACCCAGGCCGACGAACCCGGTGACGCTGTCACCTGCCCCCGGCACGCAAAAGATCGGGGCGTGCCCTGCACGGCCGCTTTGAATGCGCAGCAGCGGTTGATGCGTGGCCTGCGTGACCGGCGTACAGGTCGCCAATGCCTCGCCCAGCGCGCGTCCCAACGCCTGGATATGCGGCGACTGCATCATGCTCTGGTGATCCCCCGGCACCTCCACCCGGCGCAGTTGCCCAGGCGCCAGAGCGTCGCTCCAGCCCAGGGAATCACTGCGTCGCGCCAGCTCGGTGGGCCGCTCCTGCGCGGTGAACAGATGCACCGCCACCGGCAGCGGGAACAGGCTGTAATGCGCCAGCGCATGCCCGTGTCCCACTTCCCGCTCGATGAAATTCAGCAGGTCCGCGTCCGTCGCCGCCGCCATTTGCGCGTATAGCAGACCTTGATCGCGACAGCGTTGCAGCAGGCCCGCAAAGTCCAACTGTCCAATGCCTGCCTCCAATTGCTCAAGACTCGCCAGCTCATTTACACCTCCCTGTGCTTTCCAATACGCGCTGCACTGCAACAGCAAGTGGCGCTTGAGTGCATCCGCGCCGCTCCAGCGCGCCTTGCCTTGGTCGGTCATGCGCGGCACGTAGCTGTCGATCAACCCGAGGAACGCCACCGGCTCGTCCAGCCCCAGCAACTGCATGGCGACTTCATAGGCCAGCACACCGCCAAACGACCACCCGGCAAGCCGGTACGGGCCATGGGGCTGGAGCTCGCGAATCAAGCCGACCAAACGCGCCGCCAACCCTTCCATGGTGTTCAGGTGCGGCTCGCCAAGGGGCACGCCCGGCAGGCCATAGATGGGGTAATCGCCCGGCAGATGCTGGCCCAGCGCCGGGAAGTACACGTCCATGCCACTGAACTCGTGCACCAGGAACAGCGGCGGCTGCGAACCGCCGCTGCGCACCGTGACCACCGACGTCTCACGCACCGGCTCATCGCCACGCTGGCGCAGCATCGCTGCCACCGACGCCACGCTGGCATGCTGGAACAGCTCGGCCAACGACACCGGCACACCCGCCTCTTCCATCAGGTTGACCAGACGGATCGCCAATAACGAATGCCCACCCAACTCAAAGAAGCTGTCATGGCGCCCCACCTGCGCAAGCTTCAGGACGTCGGCCCAGAGTTGCGCCAAGGTGTGCTCCAGGTCATCCACCGGGGCTTCAAACTCGCGCTGGCCGCGCGCCTCTATGTCAGGCACGGGCAAGGCTTTGCGGTCGACCTTGCCGTTGGCGGTCAGCGGCAACTGCGCCAAGGGTACGTACGCCGACGGCACCATGTACTCGGGCAACTGGCCTTGCAGATAGGCACGCACGGCGTCGACGCCGACCGGCTCGCCGGCCCAGGTGAAATACGCGACCAGACGCTTATCGCCCGGCACGTCTTCACGGGCCAACACCACTGCCTCCCGAAGACTCTCGAACGCGCCCAGGCGCGCTTCGATCTCACCCAGCTCAATGCGGAAGCCGCGGATCTTCACCTGGTCATCGTTGCGCCCGATGCACTCCAGCAGGCCGTCCGTGGTCCAGCGCCCAAGGTCGCCGGTGCGGTACATCAGGTTGCCCGGGTTGAACGGGTCATCCACAAACTTCTCGGCGGTCAGCTCCGGTCGGTTCAAATACCCGTTGGCCACGCCGTCGCCACCGATGCAGATCTCGCCGCTCACGCCCACTGGCACCGGCTGCAATTGCGCATCCAGCACATAGATCCGGGTATTGGAAATCGGCCCGCCGATAGGCACGCTGTCGGCGCTTTCAGCCAGCGCACGCACTTCATAGGTGGTGGCGTAGGTGGTGGTTTCGGTCGGCCCATAGCAATGCACCAGGCGCACAGCCGGTGCCCGTGCCAGCAACGTGCGGAAGGCGGCCGGGTCGGCCCGCTCGCCGCCGCACAACAGGATGCGCAGGCCGGCCAGGGCGTGCGGAATCATCTGCACGTACTGGTTGAACAGCGCCGTGGTCACGAACAGCACCGTGACGCCTTCCAGGGCCGCGCCGAACGCGGCCGGGTCGAGTAAGGTGGCATGGTCGATCACCTGCACCTGGCCGCCGTTGAGCAACGCTCCCCATACGTCCATGGTGCTGGCGTCGAATGCCGGGTTGGAGGCGAAGGCTATGCGGTCGCCGGCATTGAAGTCGGCGTAGCCGTTGTTGAGCACCAACCGGGTGATCCCGCGATGAGGCACCAATACGCCTTTGGGCGTGCCGGTAGAGCCGGAGGTGTACATGATGTACGCCACGCTGTCCGAAGCCTGCGACAGGTCCGGGTTATGGCTCGGTTGCGGGTCGAGGACCAGAGTGTCCAGGTCCAGCCGCTGCGCCGAATGCTCGAAGCCCGTGTCGCTGCGGGTCAACAGCCAGGCCGCGCCACTGTCTTGCAGCATGAAACCCTGGCGCTCGGCGGGAGCGTTGATGTCCAGCGGCACGTAGGCGGCTGCGCATTTGAGGATCGCCAGTTGGCTGACCAGTAGATCCATCGAACGCGGCAACAGGATCGCCACAGGGTCACCCGGTTGTACGCCCAGGGCCACCAGGTGATGGGCCAGGCGATTGGCGCGGGTGTTCAAGTCTGCGTAGCTAAGGCGTTGCTCGCCGTGCAGTACCGCCACCGCGTCAGGTCGCGCCTGGGCCTGGGCTTCGAACAGGCGCTGCACCGTGTGTTCACGGGGGAACGTGCGAGTGGTCGCGTTGAAACCCAGCAATTGCTGATGCTCGAGCGCGGGCAGTATCGGCAGGCGCCCGATGGCGATATCGCTGCCCTGCTCCAACGCCTGCACCATGTGCTCAAGGGCCACGTTCAAGTAGTCACAGAGGCGACGGGCGCCCTGCCCCATGGCCTTGAGGCTGAAACCATCGCCCAAGTCATCCACGCTCAGCGACAGCCCGTAGTTGGTCTGCTCCTGCGCCTTGAGCAGTTGAATACCCTGCCACGCCTCGGCGACCCCACCGGCTTGTGGCGCGCTGTGACGGTAGTTGAACAGCACGCTGAACAACGGCGTCCCCACCGGCACACCGCTGCAACGTTGGGCTAAAGCCAGGGGTGCGTGTTCATGGCTGAGCAGTTGGGTCAGACGTGCGTGGGTGGCGCGCAGTGCATCACGCACCGAGTGTTCACCGAGGTCGACCCGCAGCGGCAAGGTATTGATAAACACCCCCATGGCCCGCTCGGCCCCTTCGCCACCTTGCAGACGACCCAACATTACCGTGCCGAACACCACGTGCTCACGGCCCGACACCTTGCCCAACACATGCGCCCAGGCCAGGTGCATCAGGCTGGCCGCGCTGACACCCGAAAGCCGTGCCTGGGCGCGCAGGCGCTGGCTCAATAGCGGCGCCAGCGCCAGGTGCACTTGCTCATCGGGGCCCAGTGGCTCGACTTCAGTCGGCTCATCGATTTCACCGAGCATTTCGCGGAAAAACCCTTCGTGATCCTCCACACCCAGCCGGGTCTGCGCCACGTAGTTGCGATACGGCACGGCCGCCCCCAGGGTGTCCTGCGTCCCCAGCAGAAATGCCTGCAGGTCGTGTTGCAGGATTTCCAGGGCGACGTGGTCCATCACCAGGTGGTGGAACAGCAGCGTGGCGACCACCCCTTGCGACGCCTCGCTGCAAACCAGGCGCATCAGCGGCGCCTGGCCCAGGTCGAGACGATGCGGCAACGCTCCGGTTTCAACACTCAACGAGGCCCTGCGCCACACCACTTGCACCGGCTCGTCCAAGCCATCCCAGTGAAACGACGAGCGCAGCACGTCATGCCGCTGGATCACCGCCTGCAGCGCGTTGACGAAGGCGTCCAGGCGCACTTGGCTGTCAAAGCCAAACTGCGCCTGCAGCACATAGGCGTCAGCGCCTTGCGTCGCACGGTGGTGATAGAGCATTCCGGCCTGCAACGGCGCCAGTGCGTAGATGTCCTGCACATTTGTCGCGCCACCCGGGATGCAGGCGACGATACGGTCGATAGCCGGCTGATCGAGCTGGATCAACGGCAGCATGTCCGGCGTGATATGGCTGCACTGCGCGCCGATCCCATTGGCCGGCACCACCACCTCGCGCCCGCCGCCCAATGCCGCCGCCAGCCCTGACAGCGTCGGTTGGCCGAACAGCACTTTCACATCTGCCGACAACCCCAGGCGCCGCATGCGCCCCATCAGGCTGACCGCCAGCAACGAGTGCCCGCCCAGCTCGAAGAAGTTGTCGTGACGGCCCACGCGCTCCACGTTGAGCAACTCGGCCCACAGGCTGGCCAGGCTGATTTCAGTGTCGCCCTGGGGCGCTTCGTATTCGCGCACCACCACCGAGTCCAGGCCCGGTGCCGGCAGCGCCTTGCGGTCGAGCTTGCCGTTGGGGCTCAGGGGCAACGCCTCCAGATGCACGAAGATGGCCGGCACCATGAATTCCGGCAGGTGCTGCAGCAGATGGGCACGCAGTTGTTCGATGTCGGCCTGCGCACCGGTGTAGTAAGCGATCAGCCGGTCTTCGCGGGCCACCACCGCCGCTTCGTTGACCTGTGCATGCTCCAGCAGACGCGCCTGGATTTCCCCCAGTTCGATGCGCAGGCCACGGATCTTCACTTGGTCGTCATTGCGCCCCAGGTATTCGAGGGTGCCGTCGGGCAAGTAGCGGCCTACGTCCCCGGTGCGATACAGACGCCCGGGGGTGAACGGGTCGTCGAGGAAGCGCTCGGCAGTCAGCTCCGGGCGGTTCAGATACCCCCGTGCCACTTGCACACCGCCGATAAACAGTTCGCCCACCACGCCCAGCGGCACCGGCTGCAATTGCCCATCCAGCACGTACATGCGGGTATTGGCAATCGGCTTGCCGATCGGCGTGTTGTCCGGCGTCACCGGCCCGGCGCAATTCCATGCCGTCACATCCACCGCCGCTTCGGTAGGACCGTAGAGGTTGTGCAACTGGCTGCCCGGCAGTTGCTGCTTGAAGCGTCGGACCAGGCTGCCCGGCAAGGCTTCGCCGCTGCACATCACGCGCACCAGCCCGCGGGCCTGGCTCACATCGCCGTGGGCGAGAAACACGTCAAGCATCGACGGTACAAAGTGCAAGGTGGTGATGCGCTCCGCCTCGATCACTTCACACAGGTACGCCGGGTCTTTGTGCCCGCCCGGGCGCGCCATCACCAGGCGTGCGCCGGTAAACAGCGGCCAGAAGAACTCCCACACCGACACGTCGAAACTGAACGGGGTTTTCTGCAGCACCGTGTCATCGGCGTTCAGGCCATATTCGTCCTGCATCCACAGCAGGCGGTTGACCACCCCCGGATGCTCGTTGATCACGCCCTTGGGCTGGCCGGTGGAGCCGGAGGTGTAGATCACATACGCGGTCTGGCTTGCCACCTGCGGGTTTTCGGCGGGCAGGTGCTGCCAGGTCGGACGGTCCAGGTCGACCACCGGCACCCCGCCCAGCAACGTATGCGTCGTGCCCTGGGCCAGCACCACCAGCGGTGCGCTGTCCTTGAGCATGTAGGCGATGCGCTCCAGCGGGTACGCCGGGTCCAACGGCACATAACCGGCACCGGCCTTGAGGATCGCGTACAGGCCGATCACCATTTCCAGGCCGCGCTCCACACAGATCGCGACCCGCGAGCCCGGTTGTACCCCCAACGCCAGCAGGTGATGGGCCAACTGGTTGGCCTGGGCGTTGAGTTCGGCGTAGGTCAATTGCCGGTCACCGGCCTTGACCGCCACCGCGTGCGGTGAACGCTCGACCTGAGCCTCGAACATCCCATGCAGGGTCTGGTCGAGGTTGTAGTCGACCTGCGTGGCGTTGAAGTCGAACAGCAGGTGCTGGCGCTCGCGTTCATCCACCAGCGGTGCATGTTCCAGCACGGCCTGGTCGTTATCGACCATGGCCTGCAAGACCCGGGTGAAATAGCCGACATAGCGCTGAATCGTCGATTCATCGAACAACGCCACCGCGTATTCCAGCGATCCGATGAGAGTACCCTGCACTTCTCCCAGGTCCAGGGACAGGTCGAACTTGGCAAAGTGGCTGTTCTCCGCAATGCTCTCCAGCGCCAGGTCGCCCAGTGCCAACGCCGGTGCGCTGCTGTCCTGCCAGGTCAGCAGGGTCTGGAACACCGGGCTATGGGCCAGGCTGCGTACCGGACGGGTAATTTCCACCACCTGCTCGAACGGCAGGTCCTGATGGGCCTGGGCCGCCAGCGTCAGGCGCTTGACCCGTGCCAGCAATGCCTCGGTGCTCAACGCTCCCGAGGTATCGATGCGCACCGCCAGGGTGTTGACGAACAGCCCGATCAGCCCTTCCACCTCACTGCGCGTGCGGTTGGCCACCGGCGTACCGATCACCAGGTCCTGCTGCCCGGACAACCGTGACAACAACGACGCCCAGGCCGTCATCAAGGTCATGTAAAGCGTGGTGCCATGCCGTTGGCTCAAGGCCTTGAGCCCGGCAGTGAGGCGTTCATCCAGGCGCACGGCAACGCTGCTGCCGGCGTAGTCCTGCTGCGCCGGGCGCGGGCGGTCCGTGGGCAGTGTGAGCAAGGCCGGTGCACCGTCCAGGGCCTGCTGCCAATAGGTGCTCTGGCGCTGCAGCACTTCGCCGCTCAACCACAAACGCTGCCACACGGCAAAGTCGCCGTACTGGATCGGCAGCGGCGGCAACGGGTCGGGCTGGCAGTGACTGAACGCACGGTACAACGCCATCAACTCACGGGTGAGCACGCCCATGGACCAGCCATCGGAAACGATATGGTGCAGGGTCAGCAACAGCACATGGTGTTCGTCGGCCATCACCACCAGGCGCCCGCGCAGCAACGGACCGCGCTCCAGGTCGAACGGCGCCGAGGCTTCGCCATGGATCAAGGCGTCCAGCGCCTGTTGCGGTTGCGGGTGGCGGCGCAGGTCCTGCACCTGCAGGGGCAACACCTCTTCGGCCGGAACCACCAGCACCTGGGCTTCGTCACCGTGCTGGGCGAAACGGCTGCGCAGGGTTTCATGCCGCGCGACGATGCGGGCCAGCGCCCGCTGCAACGCCTCCACGTGCAACTGCCCGCGCAGGCGCAGGCCAATGGGGATGTTGTAGGCGGTGTTGGCGCCTTCCATCAGCGCCAGGAACCACAGGCGCTGCTGGGCGAAAGACAGCGGAATGTCTTCATCGCGGTTGGCCGGGAGGATATCCGGCAAGGTGCTGCGCCCCGCCTGGGCCAGCACTTCGCCGACGGCGGCAAGCTCGGCATTGGCAAACAAATCCCCCAGCAACAGCTCCACGCCCAGGCGCTGGCGTACTTGGGAGACCATGCGCATGGCCAGCAACGAATGCCCGCCCAGTTCGAAGAAATGGTCACGCCGCCCGACGCGCTCAACCTGCAGCACCTCGGCCCAGATCTGCGCCAGTTGGGTTTCGATTTCGCCGTGGGGCGCCTCGTATTCGCGGGTAAATACCGCCGCCATGTCCGGTGCCGGCAGGGCCTTGCGGTCGAGCTTGCCGTTGGCGGTCAGCGGCAGCGCGTCCAGTTTCACGAAGGCAACCGGCACCATGTAATCCGGCAGGTGAGCCACCAGATGCGCGCGGATGACGCCCACCGTCAGCGGGTCCAACTGTGGACGCTCGGTGAAGTAGGCCACCAGGCGCTCGTCACGAACCAACACGACGGCCTCAAGAACGCCCGGCAGTTGGTTGAGCTGGGTTTCGATCTCGCCCAACTCGATGCGCATGCCGCGGATTTTCACCTGGTCGTCGTTACGCCCCAGGTACTCGAGGTTGCCGTCCGGCAGCCAACGCACCAGGTCGCCGGTGCGGTACATGCGCCCAGGGTTAAAGGGGTCTTGCAGGAAGCGTTCGGCGGTCAGTTCCGGGCGGTTGAGGTAACCGCGCGCCACGCCCTTGCCGCCCACATACAACTCGCCCGCCACACCCAGCGGCACCGGGCGTTGCTGTTCATCCAGCACGTACACCGTGGCGTTGGCGATGGGTTTGCCGATATGCAGCGGCTGCCCCGCCTCGACCTTGCCGGAGGTGGCAACCACCGTGGCTTCGGTAGGGCCATAGTTGTTGATCAAGGCAAAGCGCTGGGCCCGCGCAAACTGGCGCAGGCGATCCCCTCCGATCAGCAAGGTGCGCAGCGTCGGGTGTTCGATCTGCTGGCTGAAGGCGTACTCGGCCACTGGTGTCGGCAGGAAGCACACGTCCAGCGGTTGTGCGCACCACCACGCCAACAACGCGTCGATGTCTTCGCTGCCGTCATGGGCGGGCGCCAGGTGCAGGGTCGCGCCCACACACAGCGCCGGCCACACTTCCCAGGCCATCGCGTCAAAGCCGAATCCTGCCACGCTGGCCGTATGGCGCCCGGCACACAGATCAAAGGCGCTACAATGCCAGTCCACCAGGTTGGTCACGGTGTGGTGTTCCACCATCACGCCCTTGGGCAGCCCGGTGGAACCGGAGGTGTAGATCACGTAGGCCAGGTTCGACGGAGTGACGGCGGTGTTGGGATTACTCGCCGAATGGTGCTGCCAGGTGTAGCGATCCAGGTTGATCACCGGTACGTCCAGCGTCGGCAGGCGGTCGAGCAAAGCGTGCTGGGTCAGTACCGCCACCGGCGCGCTGTCGCTCAGCAGGTAGTTCAAGCGCTCGGCCGGGTGGGAGGGGTCCACCGGCACATAGCAGGCACCCGCCTTGAGGATCGCCAGCAACCCGGCCAGGGTGTCCAGGCCACGGCGGGCGACGATGGCCACGCGGTCGTCAGGCTTAACGCCCAGGGCCAGCAGGTGATGGGCGAGCAGGTTGGCTTGCTGATTCAGCTCGGCGTAGGTGCGTTGCCGCCCCTGGTGCACGGCTGCCACGGCGTCGGGCGTGAGCACGGCCTGGGCTTCGATGCGAGCGTGCAGCGTGGTGCCCTGGGGGAAGTCGGCCTGGGTCGCGTTAAACTGTTCGAGCAGCAGCTGTCGTTCGGCTGCGGGCACTACCGTGATTTGATCGAGCGCAGTGTGTGGCGCTTGTTCCAGCGCCGTCACCAGGTTTTCCAGCGCGGTTTGCAGGTAGGCGCAGACGCGATGCGGGTCCACCAGGTTGCTGGCCAGCAGGCTCAAGCCAAAACGGTCGCCGAGGTCATCCACGCTCAAGGTCAATGGGTAGTTGGTGCGTTCCTCGGCGCTGAGCGCGGCGATGCCTGACCACGCCGATAGCGCCTGCGCACTCGCTGCAGGCGCACTGTGACGATAATTGAGCAAGGCACTGAACAATGGCGTCGGCGCCGCTACCCCACTGCAGCGCTGCGCCAGCGCGAGCGCCGCATGCTCATGACGCAGCAAGGTGGTCAACCGCGCATGGGTAGCCTTGACCCCTTCACGCACGTCCTGGCCGTCCAGGTCCACGCGAAACGGCAAGGTGTTGATGAAGATACCGAGCGCGCGATCGGTGTCATGGCTGCCTTGCATGCGGCCCATCAAGACCGTACCGAACACCACCTGCCGCTTGCCGGCGAGCACGCCCAGCACCTGCGCCCAGCCCATATGAAACAGGCTGGCGGCACTTACCGCCAATTGCCGGGCCTGGGCACGCAAGCGCTGGCCCAGCTCCGGCGCCAACGGCAGGCTGACTTCGGTAATTGCGCGGGCATCACCCTGCACATCCTGCAAGCCGAACGGCAAGGTCGGCTCGCTGATATCGCCGAGCATCTGGCGGAAGAAACTTTCGTGCTCCTGCTCGCTGATTCCCAGTCGCGCCTGGGCTACATAGTTGCGAAACGGCACCGCCTGGCCGAGCGCTCCGCCCTGCCCCAACAGGCATGCCTGCATTTCATGGCACACCACTTCGAGGGCGCTGTGGTCGAGGGCCATATGGTGGAACAGCAAGGTGGCGACAATGCGCGTGTTCACCGGGTCATGGGCACGCACCAGGCGCAGCAGCGGCGCCCGGGTCACGTCGAGGCGATAGTGGCGGGCGTCGAACAGGTCGTGCAACTGTGCCGCGATGTCGCCGTCGGCAGGGTCCAGCTCAAGGGCCTGCACCGGCAGGCGCGCCTGGCGCCAGACGACTTGCGACGGCTCCCGCAACCCCTCCCAGACCACGCCGGTGCGCAGGATGTCGTGACGGTCCATGACCACCTGCAAGGCTTGGGCAAACGCGTCAAACCGTTCAAGGCTGTCGAAGGCGAACTGCGACTGCATCACGTAGGGGTCGCCCTGCTCGGCGCTGACGTGATGGAACAGAATGCCCTCCTGCAACGGCGCCAACGGGTAGATGTCCTGGATGTTCGCGACGCCGCCGTCGACGGTGGCGACGAGGCAGTCGATCTCCTCCTGGCTCAGGGTCGACAGGGTCAACATCGCCGGTGTGATGCACTCGGCGCCCAGCGGGATGCCATTGGCCGGTACCGAGCGTTCACCGGCCTTGGTCGCCGAGTATTCACCGCTTTTGATCAACTCGATCAGCGCCGGTTTGTGTTCGCGCAGCGCGCCCAGAAGCGTCGGGTCTTCCAGGGCTTGTTTATTACCTTGTACCGACAACTGCTCACCCTTGAGCGCCAATTGGACACCCTTGGTTTGCAGCGTCGCCAGCAGTTCGAGAATGCTCACAGGACGATCTCCATTTGTTCGATTACAGCGGCGTAGCCGGCCAGGGTCGGCTGTTCGAACAGCGCCCGCACGTCGGCTTCCATGCCTTCCTGGCGCAAGCGCCCGATCAAGCTCACGGCCAGCAACGAATGCCCGCCCAGTTCAAAGAAATTGTCGTGACGCCCTACCCGTTCCACCCCCAGCAGTTCGACCCAGAGCCGAGCCAACAGGGTTTCGGTATCACCTGCAGGCGCCTCGTATTCGCGCACGCTCAACGCCTCCATGCCGGGCAGCGGTAGCGCCTTGCGGTCCAACTTGCCGTTGGGGCTCAGGGGCAGCGCGTCGAGGTGCACGAACAGGGCCGGGACCATAAAGTCCGGCAGGTGCTGCAACAGATGGGCGCGCAGCTGTTCGATGTCGGTCTGCACGCCGGTGTAGTAGGCAACCAGCCGGTCTTCGCGGGCCACCACCGCCGCTTCGTCGACGTGCGCATGGTCCAGCAGGCGCGCCTGGATTTCGCCCAGCTCGATGCGCAGGCCACGAATCTTCACCTGATCATCGTTACGCCCCAGGTACTCGATATTGCCGTCGGCCAGGTAGCGCCCGATGTCGCCCGTGCGATACAGGCGCCCGTCGGTGAACGGGTCTTTGAGAAAGCGCTCGGCGGACAGTTGCGGACGGTTCAGGTAACCCCGCGCCACTTGCACACCGCCGATGAACAACTCACCGACCACACCCAGGGGCACCGGCTGCAACTGCGCATCCAGTACATACATACGGGTGTTGGCGATGGGTTTGCCGATCGGTGTGTTGTCCGGCACTTCGGGGCGTGCGCAGTTCCAGGCGGTCACGTCCACCGCCGCTTCGGTCGGGCCATACAGGTTGTAGAGGCCGATCCCCGGCAACTGCTGCTTGAAACGCCGCACCAGGCTGCCCGGCAGGGCTTCGCCGCTGCACATCACACGCACCAGCCCGGCGGCTTGGCCGACATCGCCATGGGCCAGGAATACGTCCAGCATCGACGGTACAAAGTGCAACGTAGTGACGTGTTCCGACTCGATCACTTCACACAGGTACGCCGGGTCTTTGTGCCCGCCCGGGCGCGCCATCACCAGACGTGCGCCGGTAAACAGCGGCCAGAAGAATTCCCACACCGACACGTCGAAGCTGAACGGAGTTTTCTGCAGGACCGCGTCATGGGCCTGGAGGCCGTAGGCGTCCTGCATCCACAGCAAGCGGTTGACCACGCCGATGTGTTCGTTGATCACGCCCTTTGGCTGACCGGTAGAGCCCGAGGTGTAGATCACATAAGCCTGGTGCCGGGCGGTCAGGCCCGGCACGTGGGGGTTGGTGACAGGCTGGTGCTGCCAGGTGTCCTGGTCCAGATCCAGCAGCGGCACGTCACCCAGCAACGCGCGGGTGGCAGCCTGCGCCAGCACCACCACCGGTGCACTGTCCTGCAGCATGTAGGCGATACGCTCCAACGGGTACGCCGGGTCCAGCGGCACGTAACCGCCACCGGCCTTGAGGATGGCAAACAGGCCGACCACCATGTCTAGGCCGCGCTCGAGGCAGATACCGACGCGCGAATCCGGCTGTACCCCCAGCGCCCGCAGGTGATGAGCCAGGCGATTGGCGCGCTCATTGAGTTCGTTGTAGGTCAGCTGTTGCTCACCGGCCTTGACCGCCGGCGCATTCGGCGTCTTCGCAACCTGTGCCTCGAACAGCCCGTGCAGGGTCTGGTCGAGGTTGTAGTCGACGTCGGTCGAGTTGAACGTCACCAGCAGTTTGTGCCGCTCTGCGCCGCTCAAAATCGGCAAACGGTTGAGCGGCTGGTGCGGCGCCTGCTCCAAGGCGTCGACCAAGCCCGCCAAGGCAGTCTGCATATAGCCGCACACGCGCTGCGCGTCGAACTGCGCCAGGGCGGTGACCTCGTAGCCATCGCCGAGGTCATCCACGTTCAGCGTCAGCGGGTAATTGGTGCGCCCGTCGTTGACCAGTGTTTGCATGCCTTCCCACGCCTGCTGCGCCTCGGCGGAACGGGTGGCGGCACCGCGATGACGATAGTTGAGCATCGAGCTGAACAACGGTGCCGGTGCCGCCACCCCGCTGCAACGCTGGGCCAGGGCCAGGGACGCGTGCTCATGCCCGAGCAACGCGGTCAGCCGCACATGGGTCGCACGCACCGCGGCGCGTGCGCCTTGCGCATCGATATCCAGACGTAGCGGCAAGGTATTGATAAACACCCCGAGTGCCCGGTCGGCGCCCTCGCCGCCTTGCATCCGACCGACCAGCACGGTGCCGAACACCACGTTGTGACGGCCCGACGTGGCGGCCAGCACTTGGCCCCAGGCCAGGTGAAACAGGCTCGCACTGCTCACGCCAAGCAACCGGGCCTGGGCCCGCAGGCGGCGATTGAGATCGCTGTCCAGGCGCAGGTTGTGTTCCTGAATCTCACTGCCGTCGCCGCGCACATCCTGCAAGCCGAACGGCAAGGTCGGCTCATCGACGTCGCCGAGCATCTCGCGGAAGAAGGCTTCGTGCTCCTGCTCACTGACGCCCAGGCGCGCCTGGGCCACGTAATTGCGGTACGGCATGGGCGCGGCGGTCGGGGCGGCGTGGCCCAGCAAGTAGCCCTGCATTTCCCGCAGCACCACGTCGAAGGCGGTGTGGTCCAGCGCAATGTGGTGATAAAGCAACGCCACCACCACACGCTGGTTGGCGGGGTCGTTGGCGAACATCAGACGAATCAGCGGCGCCTGACGGATATCCAGGCGATAGCGGCGGGCATCGGAGTGTTCGTACAGCCCCGCCAGTACATCGCCGTCCAGCTGCACCTCTTCCAGCGGCAACTCGGCCTGGCGCCACACCACTTGCAGCGGCTGCACCAGGCCCTCCCAGACCACGCCGGTGCGCAGGATATCGTTACGGTCGATCACCCGTTGCAACGCCTGGGCAAAGGCATGCACACGCTCAATGCGGTCAAAGGCCAGGTGCGATTGCAGCAGGTAGGGGTCGCCCTGTTCGGCGCTGAGGTAGTGATAAAGCATGCCTTCCTGCAACGGCGCCAGCGGGTAGATATCCTGCACATTGGCAGCGCCGCCGGGCACCTGGCTGACGACCCGGTCGAGGGTCGCTTGATCGAGTTCGACCAGCGTCAACATGTCCGGGGTGATGCGCATGCAGTCGACGGCAATACGGTTAGGCGGCACCTGCACTTCGCGGCCACTGCCCACGGCGCCGGCCAGTGCGGCCAACGTCGGCTGGCTGAACAACACGCGCACATCGGCGCTCAGGCCGACCTGGCGCATGCGTTCGATCAGGCTGACGGCCAGCAACGAATGCCCGCCCAACTCAAAGAAGTGGTCATGACGACCGACTCGCTCCACCTGCAACACCTCGGCCCAGATCCGCGCCAGGCTGGTTTCGACATCGCCCTGGGGCGCTTCATAGTCGCGGCTGAGCAAGGCGGCTTGATCGGGCTCAGGCAGGGCCTTGCGGTCCAGCTTGCCGTTGGCGGTCAGCGGCCACGCATCGAGCTTGACGTAGGCGACCGGCACCAGTGCATCGGGCAATTGCGCTTGCAGTTGCTCGCGCAGCGTCTCGATGGCCGGCGGTTGCTGCGCGGTGAACCAAGCCACCAGGCGACCGTCACGGACCAGCACCACCGCTTCGGTAATGCCCTCCAGGGCGGCCAGGCGGCTCTCGATTTCGCCCAGCTCGACGCGTACGCCGCGCACTTTCACCTGGTCATCGTTACGGCCCAGGTATTCGATATTGCCGTCGGGCAACCAGCGCGCGAGGTCGCCGGTGCGGTACATGCGCCCCGAGTTGAACGGGTCTTGCAGGAAGCGCTCGGCGGTCAGGTCCGCACGGTTCAGATAGCCCCGCGCCACACCGCTGCCGCCCACGTACAACTCGCCGGCCACACCGACCGGCACCGGGCGCAGTTGCCCGTCGAGCAGGTAGGCGTGGGCATTGGCGATCGGCCTGCCGATGTGCAGCACCTGCCCGGCGCGCACGCGACCGGAGGTGGCAACCACCGTGGCTTCGGTAGGGCCGTAGTTGTTGATCACCGCAAAGCGCCGCTCTTGGGTGAACTGGCGCAGGCGGTCGCCACCGATCAGCAGGATGCGCAAGGTCGGGTGCTGCAGGTTCTGGCTGAAGGCGTACTCGGCCACGGGCGTGGGCAGGAAGCTCACGTCCAGCGGCAGTGCCAGCCACCAGTCGAGCAGCTCGTCGATGTTTTCATTGCCCACCTGGGCGGGCGGCAGGTGCAGGGTCGCACCGGCGCACAGGGCCGGCCAGACCTCCCAGGCCATCGCGTCAAAACCGAAACCGGCGACACTGCTGGTGTGGCTGCGCGCATCCAGGCCGAAGGCTTCGCAATGCCAGTGCACCAGGTTTTCCACGGTACGGTGTTCCACCATGACGCCCTTGGGCTGGCCGGTGGAGCCGGAGGTGTAGATCACGTAAGCCAGGTGCGCGGGTGTCAGGGCCGTCAGTTGCGGGTTGCTGACGGGGTGGTGCCGCCAGCTGTCGCTGTGCAGATCCACCGTGGGCACCGCGCCCAGCAGATCGCGCGTACTGGCCTCGGCCAACACCGCCACCGGAGCGCTGTCCTGCAGCAGGTAGGCGATACGCTCCGCGGGGTATACCGGGTCGATGGGCACATACCCGGCGCCGGCCTTGAGGATGCCGAGTAATCCGACCAGCATCTGTGGGCCGCGACGGCAACAGATCGCCACGCGGTCATCCGGTTGCACGCCCTGTTGCAGCAGGTGATGAGCCAGCTGGTTGGCGCGTTGGTTGAGCTGCTGGTAGGTCAGGGATTCGCCTTCCTGCTGCACGGCAATCGCGTTGGGCTGTCGCTCGACCTGGGCTTCAAAGGCACCATGCACGGTATGCCCGGTGGGGAAATCCGCCGCGGTGCTGTTGAACTCGCGCAGCAGGCTTTCGCACTCCGCTGCCGGCAGGATAGGCAGTTGATTGAGCTCGGTGGTAGCGCCACTTTCCAGGGTCGCGACCAGTTGCTCCACGGCGCTGTGCATGTAGCCGCACAAGCGCTGGGCGCCGATCTGCGGCAGTGCGAGTACGCTCAGGCTGAAGCCTGCGCCCAGATCGTCGACGCTCAAGGTCAGCGGGTAGTTGCTGCGCTCTTCACCGCCCAGCAGTTGCACACCCTCCCAGATGCCATGGCCGTCGCGGGGCATTTCGTCGGGGGTGCTATGGCGGTAGTTGAGCAGCGCACTGAACAGCGGCAGGGACGTCGCCACGCCGCTGCAACGCTGGGCCAGGGCCAACGAAGCATGTTCGTGGCCGAGCAATGCACTCAAGCGCGCATGGGTGGCCTTGACCGCAACGGCGGCGCCGGTGGCCACATCGACCCGCAGCGGCAAGGTGTTGATGAACATGCCCAGCGCACGGTCGGCGCCGTCGCCAGCCTGCATGCGGCCCATCAATACGGTGCCGAATACCATGTCGTCGCGCCCGGACACCAACCCCAGTACCTGCGCCCAGGCCAGGTGCATCAGGCTCGCCGCGCTGACACCCAGCAGGCGCGCCTGTTCACGCACCCGCAACGCCAGTGCGGCGTCCAGAGGTTGCTCGGCCTCCTCGATGTCGCGCCCATCGCCCTGCACGTCCTGCACACCAAAGGGCAAGGTCGGTTCATCGACGTCGGCGAGCATGTCGCGGAAGAACTGTTCATGCTCCGCCACGCTCACGCCCAGGCGTGCCTGGGCCACGTAGTTGCGAAACGGCATGGCTGCGGGCAAGTCATCGGCCTGGTTGAGCAGGCATGCACGCATTTCCTGGCCGACCACTTCCATGGCGGTATGGTCCAGCGCCAAGTGGTGGAACAACAGGATCGCCGCGACTCGGTTGTGAGCCGGGTCCTGGGCGTAGACCATGCGCAGCAACGGTGCCTGGGTGATGTCCAGGCGGTAGTGCCGGGCGTCGAAGCGTCCGTGCAGCTGTTCGATGACGCTGCCGTCCGCCGGATCCAGGGCAACCTCCTGCACCCGCAACTGCGCGTCGCGCCACACCACTTGCACCGGGCTATCCAAACCTTCCCAGACCACCCCCGTGCGCAAGATATCGTGACGCGCGACCACCTGTTGCAGCGCGCTCATGAAACCCTGCAACCGCTCCACGCTGTCGAACGCCATGCGCGATTGCAACAGGTACGGGTCGCCCTGCTCGGCGCTGATGTGGTGATAGAGGATGCCTTCCTGCAGCGGCGCCAGCGGGTAAATGTCCTGCACATTCGCGGCGCCCCCAGGCACGCTGGCGACGATCCGGTCGATAGCGGCCTGGTCGAGTTGCACCAGGCTCAGCATCGACGGCTCGATGCAGGTGCAACGCGATGGGATGCCATTGGCCGGCACCACCACCTCACGGCCACTGCCGACCGCCGCGGCCAACGCCGCCAGGCTCGGCTGGCTGAACAGCACGCGCACATCGGCGCTCAGGCCGACCTGGCGCATGCGTTCGATCAGGCTGACGGCCAGCAACGAGTGCCCGCCCAGCTCAAAGAAATGGTCATGTCGCCCCACGCGCTCAAGCTTGAGCACGTCCTGCCAGATCTGCGCCAGCAGGGTTTCCACTTCGCCTTCCGGCGCCTCGTAGCCACGGCTGAGCAACGCGCTCTGGTCCGGTACCGGCAGGCCCTTGCGGTCCAGTTTGCCGTTGGCGGTCAGGGGCAACAGTTCCAGCCAGACATAGGCCGAGGGCACCATGTAATCCGGCAACCGGGCTTGCAGGTGGGCGCGCAACGCTTCGATCGGCAACGCGGCGTCGGCGGTGTAATACGCCACCAGGCGTTTGTCGCCAGGCTGGTCCTCGCGGGCCATTACCACGACGTCCTTCACCCCGGCGTACGTGGCTAGGCAGGTCTCGATTTCACCCGGTTCGATACGGAAGCCGCGAATCTTCAGTTGCAGGTCATTACGCCCCTGGTACAGCAACGTACCGTCGGCCCGCCAGCTTGCCAGGTCACCGGTGCGGTACAACAGACCGTCACCGAAGGGGTTCGGAATGAATTTTTCGGCGGTCAGTTGGGGCTGGTTCAAGTAACCCTTGGCCACGCCGGCGCCGCCGATATACAGCTCACCGACCACGCCCAGCGGCAGCGGTTGTTGGCGGGCGTCGAGCACATAGGCCTGGGCATTGGCAATCGGACGGCCGATGGGGATACCGCCCTCGCCCACGCGGGTGATCTCGTGGGTCGTGGAGAACGTGGTGGCCTCGGTCGGCCCGTAGCCGTTGAGCAGGTGCTGAGGCTTGCCGTGCTCGAGCACGCGGCCGATCACCAGCGGATCGAGGACATCGCCGCCGACGATCAGGTAACGCAGCTGGCGCAACACCGGCATCAACGCATCGGCGTACTGATGGAACAGCCCGGCGGTCATCCACAACACGCTGACCCGTTGCTCCTGCAACAACGTCGCGAACGCCGCCTGGGACAGCAGCACCGCCTGCTCGACCACCACCACGCAACCACCATTGAGCAGCGGCGCCCACACGTCGAGGGTGCTGGCGTCGAAGGCCGGGTTGGAGGCGAACGCCACGCGGTCGCGCTCGTTGAAATCGGCATAACCGTTATTGAGCACCAGGCGCGAGATGGCGCGGTGCGGCACTTGCACGCCCTTCGGTGCACCGGTGGAGCCGGAGGTGTACATGATGTACGCCACGCTTTCCGAGGTTTGCGCCACCTCTGGATTGCGCGGTGATTGCGCATCCAGGTTCAGGTCGGCCAGGGTATTGAGCACCCGGTGCGCGCCGCTGTCCTGCACCATGAACGCCTGGCGTTCCACCGGGGCATTGATGTCCAGCGGCACATACACCGCCGCACACTTGAGGACCGCCAACTGACACACCAACAGATCGAGGCAGCGCGGCAGGGCAATCGCCACGCTTTCACCCGGCTGCACACCTTGCTGGATCAAGTGATGGGCCAGGCGGTTGGCACGGCGGTTAAGGTCACGGTAACTCAGCGACAACGGGCCGTGCACGGCCGCCACGGCTTCCGGCCGGGCCAGCACCTGCGCTTCGAACAGTTGGTGCACGGTCAGGTGCGACGGGTATTCGCGGCGGGTCGCGTTGAACGTCTCCAGCAGTTGGTGACGCTCGGCGGGCGGCAGGATCGACACCGCCTGCAACGGCGTGGTCGGCGCTTGCTGCAAGGCGCCGACCAGTTGGCGCAATGCGGTGAGCATGTATTCGCCCACGCGTTGCACATCCAGACTGGCCACGCCTTGCACGGTGAGCGCGAAGCCTGTACCCAAGTCATCGACGTTGAGCACCAGCGGGTAGTTGCTGCGCTCTTCGGAACTGAGGATTTCAATGCCCGAAGCGGCGAACGGGCTGTCCCCCGGCGCTTCACCCGGCGCGCTGTGGCGGTAGTTGAGCAGCGTGCTGAACAACGGTAATGAGCCCGGCACACCGCTGCAGCGCTGGGCCAGGGACAACGAGGCGTGTTCATGCCCGAGCAATTGCGCGAGCCGCGCATGGGTGGCGCGTACCGCGGCCTGCACCCCGACGGCGCCGAGGCTGACCCGCAGCGGCAAGGTGTTGATGAACATCCCCAGCGCACGGTCGGCGCCCTCGCCGCCTTGCATGCGGCCCAGCAATACGGTGCCGAACACCACATCCTGCTGGCCGGAAACCTGGCCCAGTACGTGCGCCCAGGCCAGATGCACCAGGCTGGCCGTGCTCACGCCCAGTTGCCGCGCCTGTTCGCGCAGGCCCTGGCTGAGCGCCGGTTCCAGGGGCAAATGGGCTTCGATGATACCGCTGCCATCGCCATTCACATCCTGCAAGCCGAACGCCAGGGTGGGTTCATCGAGATCGCCGAGCATGTCGCTGAAGAACGCTTCGTGCTGCGCCTGGGTGACGCCAAGGCGCGCCTGGGCCACGTAATTGCGGTATTGCACGGGCTCAGGCAGGTGCGCGTCACTGCCGGACAGGCTGGCACTCATCTCCTGCACCAGCACTTGCAGGGCGGTGTGGTCGAGCAGGATATGGTGCAGCAACAGGATACCGGCAAACCCGCCGTCCGCCTGGGTGTAGGCAAAGTGCATCAGTGAGGCGCGCGACAGGTCGAGGCGATAGTGGCGCGGGTCGAAGCGCTGCTGCAGATGGGCCAGGGCATCCAGGCCGTTGGATTCAAGGCGCTCGACGGCCAGCGATGCCTGGCGCAGCACCACTTGCACCGGTTCATCCAGCCCTTCCCAGAGAATGCCGGTGCGCAGGATGTCGTTGCGTTCGATCACGCTGTGCAGCGCCTGGATGAACGCGTCCACCGCCGTTTGATCGGTGAAGCGCAACTGCACCTGCAACACGTAGGGGTCGCCCTCGGTGGTTGCCAGATGGTGGTAGAGGATGCCGGCTTGCAACGGAGCCAGGCCATAGATGTCCTGCACGTTGTGAAGGCCGCCGGGCACGCTGGCGATGATGTGGTCGATTGCCGCCTGGTCCAGGTCCACCAGCGGCAGCATCTGCGGCGTGATGTGGGTGCTGGCGGCCGTGATGAGGTTGGCCGGGACCTGGACCTCGCGTTGCCCGCCCACCGCCGCCGCCAACGCGGCCAAGGTGGGTTGGCCGAACAGCACGCGCACATCGGCACTGAGATCGACCTGGCGCATGCGTTCGATCAACTTGACCGCCAGCAGCGAGTGGCCGCCCAGTTCGAAGAAGTTATCGTCACGGCCCACGCGGTCGAGCCTGAGCAAGTCTTGCCAGAGGCCGGCGATGGTGGTTTCCACGGTGCCCTGCGGGGCTTCGTAGCCTCGGCGCACCAGGGCATCGGTATCCGGCGCGGGTAACGCCTTGCGGTCGAGCTTGCCGTTGGTGGTGAGCGGAAATTTATCCAGCCATACGAAGGCGCTGGGCACCATGTAGTCAGCCAGGCTCAGCAGCAAATGGTCGCGTAAGGCGGCGGTGCTGAGTTCGCCTTCGGCAATCACGTAGGCCACGAGACGCTTGTCGCCCGGCTCATCCTCACGGGCAATCACCACCGCGTCACGCACGCCGTCCGCGGTGGCCAGGCGGGCCTGGATTTCGCCCAGTTCGATGCGGAAACCACGGATCTTCACCTGGTCGTCGTTACGCCCCAGGTATTCAACGCTGCCGTCGGCCAGCAAGCGGCCAAGGTCACCGGTCTTGTACATGCGCAGGCCGGTGAACGGGTCGGCAAGGAAGCGTTCGGCGTTCAGCGCCTCGCGGTTCAAGTAGCCGCGCGCAACACCGGCACCGCCCACATACAACTCGCCCACCACGCCAAACGGCAAAGGCTGGCGATACGCATCGAGGACGTACAACTGCAAGTCGGGAATACGCACGCCAATCGGGCTGACGCCCACCAGTTGGGCATCCGCCGCTTGCAGGGCGCGATAGGTCACGTGCACGGTGGTCTCGGTGATGCCGTACATGTTCACCAGTTGCGTACCGGCGTTGATAGCCCGGGCATACCAAGGCTTGAGCATGCCCGGTTCCAGGGCTTCACCGCCAAAAATCACCTGGCGCAGGGAATGCACGGCGGAGCTGCGAGCCTGGGCGGCGATCAACTGCCGGAACGCGCTGGGCGTCTGGTTGAGGATGCTCACGCCTGCCTCGCAGAGCAGCGTGTAGCATTCGTCCGGCGAGCGGCTGACCAGTTGGGGCACGATCAGCAACTGCCCGCCGTGCATCAGCGCCCCCCAGATTTCCCACACCGAGAAGTCGAAGGCGAAGGAATGGAACAGTGCCCACACATCGTTGGCGTTGAAGCCGAACCAGTGTTCGGTGGCGGTGAACAGCCGCGCCACCTGGCGGTGTTCGATCATGACGCCCTTGGGCAGGCCGGTGGAGCCGGAGGTGTAGATGACATAGGCCAGGTTGGCCGGGCTGAGGTGCAGCCGCGGATTGACGATAGATTCCTGGCGCAGGTGGTTGAGGTCGATCTGCGTCAGTTCGCCGACCAGGTGACGGGTGTTGGCCTGCACCAGTACGGCCAGGGGTTCGCTGTCCTGCAAGGTGTAGGCGATACGTTCCAGCGGGTAGGCCGGGTCGATCGGCACATAACCGGCGCCGGCCTTGAGGATGCCCAGCAGGCCGATAATCATTTCCAGGCCACGCTCGACGCAGATCGCCACGCGGTCGTCGGGGCGCACGCCTTGGGCCAGCAGGCGGTGGGCAACCTGGTTGGCGCGTTCGTTGAGTTGGCGGTACGTGAGATGGCGGTTGTCGAAACGTAGCGCGACCGCCTCGGGGTGGGCGGCGGCATGGGCTTCGACTTGCTGGTGGATCAGGGCGCTATCGGCGTAGTGCGAGGGGCTTTGGTTGAGGTCGTGCAGCAGGGTCTGGCGTTCGGTGTCGGGCAGGATGTTCAGGCCGCTGAGCGGCATATCCGGTCGCTGCTCCAAGGCGTCGGCCAGGCTTTCCAGGGCCGTATGCAGGTAGCCGGCCACCCGCCGTGCGCCGATGGAGGCCGCTACCATCACGGTCAGTGCAAAGTCTTCGCCCAAGTCATCGACGTTGACCGTCAGCGGGTAGTTGGTGCGTTCCTCGGCACCCAACACCTGGATGCCTTGTGCGACTTCAATCACCGCGGCCATATCAGTGGCGGCACTGTGACGGTAGTTGAGCATCGCACTGAACAACGGCGTCGGTGCGGCGACGCCGCTGCAACGCTGGGCCAGCGCCAGGGAGGCATGTTCATGGTCGAGCAAGCCGGTGAGGCGCTCATGGGTCGCCTTGACCCCGGTGCGTACGCCCTGCTCGCCCACATCCACGCGCAGCGGCAAGGTATTGATGAACATGCCCAAGGCCCGTTCCCCGCCTTCGCCCGCGTCCATGCGGCCGAGCATCACCGTGCCGAACACCACCGCGTCGCGGCCGGAGACCACGCCCAGCACACGGGCCAAGGCCAGGTGCAGCATGCTCGCCACACTCACCCCGAGCGGGCGGGCCAAGGCGCGCAGGCGGCGGCTCAGGGCGCTGTCGACGGGTATACGCGCTTCCTCGACGCCCCGGCCGTCACCGTGCACATCCTGCAAGCCGAACGGCAACGTCGGCTCATCGATATCCGCCAGCATCTCGCGAAAGAACGCTTCGTGGGCCTGCTCAGAGACGCCGTGATGCACCTGGGCGATATAGCTGCGAAACGGCACGGGTTCACCGGCCTGGGCTTGTTCGCCGGCCAGGTACAGCTGAATTTCATGGCGTACCACATCGAGGGCGGTATGGTCGAGGATGGTGTGATGGAACAGCAACATCGCCACCACCCGCTGGTTGACCGGGTCGTCTGTGAACACCAGGCGCAACAGCGGCGCCTGGCCCAGGTCCATGCGGTAAGTGCGCGCGTCGTAACGCGCCTGCAGTTGAGCCAGCGCATCGCCGCCGCTGCAGCGGACTTCTTCGCACACCAGCGGTGCTTTGCGCCACACCACTTGCAGCGGTTCGTCGAGGCGCTCCCAGACCATGGACGTGCGCAGGATGTCGTGGCGCTCGATCACCCATTGCAAGGCTTCGGCGAAGGCGTCCAGGCGTGCGCGGCTGTCGAACACAAACTGCGCGTGCAGCACGTAGGGGTCACCGTGCTCGGCCGAAAGGTGGTGATAGAGCATGCCTTCCTGGAGCGGGGCCAGGGGGTAGATGTCCTGCACGTTCGCCGCGCCGCCAGGGATCGCGGCGACGATACGATCGATGGCTTCCTGGTCGAGATTGACCAGCGGCAACATTGACGGCGTGATGCGGTAGGCCGGGCTCAGCCAGTCACCACCGTGCTCGGCCACCAACGCCAGCAGCCGGGGTTTATGGGCGATCAGTTGATCCCACAGTGCGTCGCTCAGGGCTTCGTCGTCGCCCAGGATAATCAGGTCGCCTTCTTCAGTCTGCAGACGGATCGCATGGGTGGAAATCGCTGCCAATAATTCGCTGAACTGCATGGGGTAACCTGCCTGATAAGTCACGGTTAAGGAGAAAGTCCGTTTTCAGCTGCCGCTTGAATCGGGGATGCTGGACGCCCTGAAAAAATAGCGGGCGCAGCCGGAGGGCCTGGAGAGGCTTCCGGCAGGTCTGGGAACTTAAGGGGTTTGGCAGGCAGGGCGTGACATGGGAAGCAGGGACAAGGGTGGCCTTGCGCCGCTCCAGTCGTGGCTTCGCGGGGCATGGGGATCGACATGAGCAAAGGGTTCTTGCCCCACCACTCGGCACCTCGGTGTGCCCGTAATCCGACATTGATTTGGGGGGCCGCCTGAGATCAGGATCAAAAGCGGCTCGCTTCGCATCGTGATGTGTGTAGACAACCATACTGCGCTGCAGCTTTTGCTTTCCTGTGGGAGCTGGGCTTGCCCGCACTACACCAAGTATCTACACAACCTTGGTGTGGCCATGAACCTGTGGCGAGGGAGCTTGCTCCCGTGACGGCTCGGAAACCGCCGACTATCCAACTGGCCCTCCGCCAGAGAGTTCGCCCCCGATTGTTGGAATGGAATGAGTACATATCCATTGCTGCGGTAACGGCGGCTTAGGGTTCCGCCCTTACGGCGGGTCACTTTTGGAAAAGAGCCCCAAAAGTAACCAAAAAGGCTCTTGCCCCACCACTCGGCACCTCGCTCAGGCTCGGTGTGCCCGTAATCCGACATTGATTTGGGGGGCCGCCGCCACGCGCCATCCATGGCGCGGGGCGGCTAAACCGGCATCCCTGCCGGTTTACCCCCCAAATCAATATCGAATTCCGGCCAGCGTGGTTTAACGGGGCGCCTGAGATCAAGATCAAAAGCGGCTCGCTACGCATCGTGATGTGTGTGTGTAGACAACTATGCTGCGCTGCAGCTTTTGCTTTTCTGTGGGAGCTGGGCTTGCCCGCACTACACAGAGTATTTACACAACTTTGGTGTGGCCATGAACCTGTGGCGAGGGAGCTTGCTCCCGTGACGGCTCGGAAACCGCCGACTATCCAACTGGCCCTCCGCGAGGGGCTCGCCTCCGTTGGGCCCTCCCTGGCCCAGGACGGCTAACCCGGCGTCCTGTCGGGTTACCCACGGATCCAATCCTGCGTTCGGCCAGCGTGGTTTAACGGGGCGCCTAGGATCAAGATCTAAAGCAGATCAAAAACACGGCAGGCGGCGCATTCCCATGGAGTGATCGGTCGACTCAACTGGGCGTTACGCCCTGGCCGAAGCGTCGGATCGCCAGGCAGTACCCGACCAGCGCCACGGTCGCCAGCAGCCCGCCCGCCGCGCCGATCCAGGCGAAACCGAAGTGGCTGCCGACCCAACTGCCCATCAGGGCGCCGCCGCCGATGCCGATGTTGTAGATGCCCGAGAACATGGCCATGGCCACGTCGGTGGCGTCCGGTGCAAGCACCAGTACCTTGGACTGCATGGCCAGGCCGAAGCCCATGATTGCGATGCCCCAGAACACGCTCAGGCCGACGAGATAAGACTCTGCGCCACTCAACGGCAGCAGCAAGGCCAGGCATGCCGCCAGCAGGAATACCGCACCGACCACGAACAGATGGGGGTTGAAACGGTGCACCAGGCTGAACAGCAGTGAGCCAATGATGCCGGCGCCGCCGAACACCAGCAGGATCAGGGTGACGGCGTTACCGCTCATGCCCGCCACGCCTTCGACGAAGGGTTCAATGTAGCTGTAGGCGGTGAACTGCGCCGTCACCGTCATGGCGGTGAGCACGTAGAGCGCCACCAGCGCCGGGCGCTTGAACAGCAGCGGCAGGCTACGCAACGAGCCGGAGTTCTGGCTCGGCAACAACGGCAAGGTGCGCGCCAGCCAGAACACCAGGGCGGCCGCGAAAGCGCCGATGACCAGGAACGTGGTGCGCCAGCCCATGGCTTCACCGAGCAGGCGGCCCAGGGGAATGCCTAACACCATCGCCAGGGAGGTGCCGGTAGCGAGCAGGCCGAGGGCCTGCACCTGTTTGCCGGCCGGCGCCAGGCGTACCGCGAGGGACGCGGTGATCGACCAGAACAGCGCGTGGGACAAGGCGATGCCGACACGGCTGAGCATCAGGATGCCGAAGCTGGTGGCGACACTGGAGAGGATATGGCTGGCGATAAACAGGCCGAACAGCACGATAAGCAATTTGCGCCGTTCGACGTTGCGGGTCAGCAGCATCACCGGCAATGACGTCAATGACACGATCCAGGCATAGATGGTGAGCATCAGCCCCACGCTGGCGATGGGCATGTCGAAGCTGCTGCCGATGGCGCTGAGCAGCCCGACGGGGACGAATTCGGTGGTGTTGAATACAAAGGCGGCCAGCGCGAGGGCGATGACCGGTTGCCAGTTGGCTTGGGGGGTTGTGGCTGAAAGGCTCATGGAATGGCGCGGTACTCTGACGGTGATCAAGCGGTCACCCAGGACAAGCGCCGCCGCCGAGTATTCTATAGGTTTCTCGGCGGCCTGTTGACGTTGTTCCTGATCAAACAACCATCAGTTTCATCACGGCGCGGTCAGGGTGACGATGTAGGCCCCCGACTCAATTGGCTTTCCAAGGGCATCCACCAACTGGTACCGCTGGTCGTAATACCGCCCACTGCCGCTGTCGGCCACCAATTTGACATTGGCCACCGCATTGCCCAGTGCCTGTACGGTGCGCACGGGCTGCACATCGAACCGGCTCCCGCGCATAGCCTGCGGGCACCCATTGAGTGCCACTGTCGAGCCGCCCTGCGCAGTCGCTTTGCAACCGGGCTCGACGATACTGCCGTGAAATTGAATGACGCCTGAAGAGGCGGCCATACAAGCCCCCGCCCATACCGCAAGGAAGCCTGTAACCACTGACAAACGTATAACGTTCATGACGACGCCCCTTCTTGGTTGTTAAGAAGGTCATCGTCCGTTCGGACGCAGACTTGAGAGATTTCGTCGCTTTAAGAAATGCCTGATAGCCAGGCGGCGTTACCTCACGGGTCCACTTGCCCCATCAACTCCGGGATGCTTTCCGGCCGTCGGGCATAACGCTGTGCCAATGCCGCGCAGACCATCAACTGAATCTGGTGGAACAGCATCAACGGCAGGATCAGCACGCCCATGGTCGCCCCGGCGAACAACACCTGGGCCATCGGCACGCCCGTCGCCAAGCTCTTCTTCGAGCCGCAGAACAGGATGGTGATACGGTCTTCCTGATTAAAGCCGAACGCCTTGCCCAGCAACGTAGAGGCCACCAGTACCAAGCCCAGCAACACGCAGCAGGCGACCACCAGGCCGCCCAGTTCCCACAGCGGGATCTGGTGCCAGATGCCTTCATTGACCGCTTCGCTGAACGCGCCGTACACCACCAGCAGGATCGACCCCTGATCGACGAATTTGAGCCAGGACTTGTTGCGCCCTACCCACTCTCCGATCCAGCGGCGGGCAATCTGCCCGGCGATGAAGGGCAGCAGCAGTTGCACGCTGATTTTCAGGATGGCGTCGACGGTAGAGCCGCCCTCGCCGTGTACGTTGAGCAACAGCGTCACCAGCAACGGCGTGAGGAAGATACCGAACAGGCTCGACGCCGCTGCGCTGCAAATCGCCGCCGGAATATTGCCGCGCGCCAGCGAAGTAAAGGCAATCGCCGATTGCACCGTGGCCGGTAATGCACAGAGGTAGAGCATGCCCATGTACAGGTCTTTGCCGATCAGCGGCGACAACAAAGGTTTGAGCGCCAGGCCCAGCAACGGGAACAGCACGAAGGTCAGGCTGAACACCAACAAGTGCAGGCGCCAATGGCCGGCGCCGGCGACGATGGCCTGGCGTGACAGTTTGGCGCCATGCAGGAAAAACAGCAGGGCGATGGCCAGGTTGGTCACCCAGCCGAACGCTACGGCGGTTTGCCCGGTGGCGGGCAGCAGCGAAGCGATGATCACCGTGGCTATCAGGGTCAGGGTGAAGTTGTCAGGTAGAAAACGTGGGCGGGTCATGAGCAAGTCGTCCAGGGGTTGCAAAACGCGTCATCGCGACTCTAACGTAATGGCTTGTTACCGACTAACGCCAATGAGCCAGTAAATGCCGCCTAAAGGACACGATAAGACGGTGCGCCGCAGCGTACCCGGGCTGTCCAGCCTGCCCCGACCGGTGTATGGGCGCACCGAATCGCTGCCCAACCGTGCATTGACGCGACGGCACAGCCACCCGTGGGTGCAGCTTTCCTACGCGATTTCCGGGGTGCTGGAAATCCAGACCAGTGCCGGCCGTTTCGTTGCACCGCCCCAGCGCGCCGTGTGGATTCCTGCGGGGGTACCGCACCGGGTGTTCAGTTCGCCGCATACCGAAATGCGCAGCTTATACCTGGATTGCAGCGTCACGACCTGGGCGGCCGAGCGTTGTCAGGTGCTGGAGGTGAGCAGTTTGTTACGCGAGTTGATTCGCAGCTTCAGCGAGCTGCCGGTGGAGTATGCCGAGGACGGGCCGGATGGACGTCTGGCCCAGGTGGTGCTCGATCAGCTCGCCGCCGCCCCGCAGGTGGATTTGATGCTGCCCCTGCCCCATGACCCACGGCTGCGCCAGATCTACCGCAGTTTGAACCTGCACCCGGAGCAACAGACCAAGCTAGGACAGTGGAGCGAAAAACTCGGCGTCAGCGAAAAAACCCTCAGCCGGTCGTTCTTGAGCGACACAGGGCTGACCTTTCGCGCCTGGCGCCAGCGCCTGCGACTGCTGAGTGCCCTGCCCGCCCTGGAACGAGGCGAGCGTGTAACGGATGTGGCGTTGAGTTGTGGATATGAGTCGACGTCGGCGTTCATTGCTGCGTTTCGTCAGCAGTTTGATGCCACCCCAGGTGAGTTCTTTCGCTGACCTGGCTGGGGCCGCTTCGCGGCCCGACGGCAGCAAGCTGCCTCGCCACAATAACTGCGCCTCATCCCACAGGCCGGTCAGCTGCCGTTGCCGCCGTGGGCTTCTTCAAAGAAGTAGTCCTTCCAGCTCGCCGCCTTGTTTTTCAACACGCCCAGCGCCTGGAGTTTCTCGGCGTAGATAAAGGTGCGCTGGGGCACGATGGTGAAATCGATTTCCGGGTCCTGAACGATCTTCTCCACCAGATCCAACGGCAGCTTGGACTGTTCTACACGGATATAGGCCTTGGCGGCCGCGGGTTTGTCGGCCTTGATGATCTGCTCGGCCTCGGCCAGGGCGGCATAGAACGCCTTGTAGGTCTTGGGGTTTTCATCGTGAAATTTCTGCGTGGTGTAGAGCACGTTGAACGACGCCTGCCCACCCAGGATGTCGTAGGAACTGAGCACCTTGTGCACGTTGGGGTTCAACAATTCCTGATACTGGAACGGCGGGCTGGAGAAGTGCGAATTGATCTCTGAACCACCGGCGATCAGCGCAGCGGTTGCATCAGGGTGAGCCAGGCTGATGGAGATGTCGTCGAACTTCTTGTAGTTCGCATCGCCGAACTGCTTGGCGGTCTCGATCTGCAGGGTGCGCGACTGGAAACCTACACCGGCGGCCGGCACGGCGATGCGGTCTTTCTCGGTGAAATCCTTGAGGGTCTTCACGTTGGGGTTGTTGGTCAGCAAATAATTGGGCATCGAACCGAGGGAAGCGATGGCCTTGACGTTCTGCTTGCCCTTGGTACGGTCCCACAGCGTGAGCATTGGCGGCACACCGGCCGAGACCACGTCCAAGGCACCGGCCAGCAGCGATTCATTCATCGCGGTGGCGCCGGAAATGCTGTTCCATTCCACCTGGATATCCAGGCCCTGCTCCTTGCCGTGTTTTTCAATCAGGTGCTGGTCGCGCACCACGTCGAGGATCAGGTAGCCGATGCCGAATTGCTGGGCAATGCTGATCTTGCCTTCGGCCTGGGCGCCGAGACTGATCAAGGCGCTCGCAGCAGCCAGTAGGGTCAGGGAGGAACGCTTGAACGTCATGTAGGAATCTGCCGCGTTTTTAAGAAGGTGATGGAGCGTAGCGGCGATTTTTAAGACGGGAAAAGAATATCGGGATCTATTGTTATGCAAATAATCCCCAAAACCCTGCTCGGCTGGTATTGTTTCGCGCTTTGAAAAACAGCTGCATGCCTGCGAGGAAATCGACGTTGAACACTGACGAAAAAATGACCGGTGACCTGTTCGAGGTGGATAAGCGCCTGTCACTCAAACCCGTGGTGGACTTCAACGCCTATCTGCGCAGCGCGTTCGGCGACGGCCCGTGCACCTGCGTTCGATGCACGGCGGCCAATGGCGATGAAACCGGCTACGCCTTCCAGCACACCTTCGATTTCGACGGCAAACCCACCCACCGCCGTTTCGCCGCTACGGCCGGTAGCGATGTGTTGCAAGTGTTGAAGAAGGCGTGGTTGTCGTACACCAAAGCTGAGTTGCCGCTCAGTGGCATATTGGCACTGGACACGGTGAAGGAGTTTGTCGAGCCGCAACTGCACAAGCGCCTGGCGCCGCTTTTTTTGGCCAGTGGTCTGGTCAAGGAAGTAGAGGGAGCGCTGCAGGTTCAGCCGCAAGCGGCCTGAACGCCCGCCGTCATCTCCATCACGGCATCCGGTACAGCGTATTCAAAGGCGGCCTTGGCGAGCCGGGTGAAAGTCCGGGACGGTGTTCAAGTAATACCCAGGCAACGCCCCTCATCCAGCGCGCCCGCCTGAACGTAAAACGGCACGCAAGCGTGCCGTTTTAGCGTCTTTGCCCAACCGTTACTTACGCGCCGCCTCCCACGACTTGAGCAAGTCGCTGTAAGCCACCGTTTCGCCTTTCGGTTTCTCGTTGGCCAGTTTCGGCTTCGGCGCGCCCGGCTGGTCGAACCAGTATTGCGCGTCGCGCTCGGGGTTCATTTTCGGACCGCACACCGGCTGCACCTTGGAGCGTTCCAGGCGTGTCATGATCGCGTCCTGTTCCTTGGCCAGGTTGTCGAGGGCTTGTTGCGGAGTTTTCTCGCCACTGGCGGCGGCCGCGATGTTGCTCCACCACAGTTGCGCCAGGCGCGGGTAGTCGGGCACGTTGGTACCGGTCGGGGTCCACTCCACCCGTGCCGGACTGCGATAGAACTCCACCAGGCCACCGAGTTTCGGCGCCAGGTCGGTCATGGCCTGGGAGTTGATGTCAGACTCTCGAATCGGCGTAAGACCAACGATGGTTTTCTTCAGCGAGACGGTTTTCGAGGTCACGAACTGGGCGTAGAGCCAGGCCGCGAGTTTCTGTTTCTCCGGCGTCGACTTGAGGAAGGTCCAGGAACCTACGTCCTGATAACCCTTCTTCATCCCCTTCTCCCAGTAAGGCCCCACCGGCGATGGCGCCATGCGCCATTTCGGCGTGCCGTCGGCGTTTACCACCGGCAGGCCCGGCTTGGTCATGTCGGCGGTAAACGCGGTGTACCAGAAGATCTGCTGGGCGATGTTGCCCTGGGACGGCACCGGGCCCGATTCGGAGAAGGTCATGCCCGCCGCTTCCGGCGGCGCGTACGCTTTCATCCAGTCCACGTATTTTTGCGTGGCGAACACGGCGGCCGGGCCGTTGGTGTCGCCGCCACGGGTCACGCTGGAACCGACCGGATGGCAGTCCTCCACACGAATGCCCCACTCGTCCACCGGCAAGCCGTTGGGCAAGCCTTTGTCGCCGCCGCCGGCCATGGAAAACCAGGCATCGGTGAAGCGCCAGCCCAGGGACGGGTCTTTCTTGCCGTAGTCCATATGACCGTAGATGCGCTTGCCGTCGATCTCCTTGACGTCTTCGCTGAAGAATTTGGCAATGTCTTCATAGGCCGACCAGTTCACCGGCACGCCGAGGTCATAGCCGTATTTTTCCTTGAACTTGGCTTTCAACTCCGGACGCTCGAACCAGTCGGCGCGGAACCAATACAGGTTGGCAAATTGCTGGTCAGGCAACTGGTAGATCTTGCCGTCCGGCGCGGTGGTGAAGGAAAGGCCGATAAAATCCTTGATATCCAGGGTTGGCGAGGTGAAGTCCTTGCCTTCGTTGGCCATCAAATCGGTGATGGATTCGGTCTTGCCGTAGCGAAAGTGCGTACCGATCAAATCGGAATCGTTGACCCAGCCGTCGTAGATGTTCTTGTCGGACTGCATCTGGGTTTGCAGTTTCTCCACCACGTCGCCCTCCTGCAGCAGGTCATGGGTCAACTTGATGCCGGTGATTTCGCTGAACGCTTTGGCCAGCACCTTGGATTCATATTCGTGGGTGGTCAGGGTTTCCGACACCACGTTGATCTTCATCCCACGGAACGGTTCCGACGCCTTGATAAACCACTTCAACTCTTCGAGCTGCTGGGCTTCGGTGAGCGTGGACGGTTTGAACTCACTGCCGACCCATTTTTTCGCGGCATCTTCATACGCATCGGCCCACGCCGCAGCGCTCAAACCGCTGAGGGCCAGTACGGCGGCCAATGAAATGCTATGTCGCAGCTTATTGTTTTTATCGAACATAGAGACCTCCTGGTTATTTTCAAACGGGACTTGCGAACACAACATCTGCAGGAGCGGGCTTGCTCGCGAAAAACTCACAGACGCCGCGGGCGACCTGAAGCACCGCGTTATCGTTGACGATCTTCGCGAGCAAGCTCGCTCCTGCAAGGTGCTGGGCCACTAGCCCCAACGCATCACACACAACAGCCACACCAGGGACAGCGCGGTGGCCACCCAGATGCTCCAGCCGGTGACGCCGATTACCAGCAGATGCAGGTAGGCGCTGCCGAGAAGACCGATAAACAAGCGATCACCACGGGTGGTGTTGATCGGTAGAAAACCGCGCCGCGGGATACTTGGCGAGCGCAGCTCCCACGTGGTCATGCCCGCCAGCAGCAGGGCAATCGCCGCGAAGAACAGTGCAGTGGGGGTGGTCCAGGCCATCCATTCCATGATCGACTCCTCAGACCCGGCCCAGGGCAAAGCCCTTGGCCACGTGGTTGCGAACAAACCAAATCACCAGCATGCCGGGCAGGATGGTCAACACTCCCGCCGCTGCCAGCACGCCCCAATCGATACCCGAAGCCGAGACCGTGCGAGTCATCACCGCCGCGATCGGCTTGGCGTTGACCGAAGTCAGCGTGCGCGCCAGCAACAGTTCGACCCAGGAAAACATGAAGCAGAAAAACGCCGTGACACCAATGCCCGAGCCAATCAGCGGGATAAAAATCTTCACAAAAAACTTGGGAAAGCTATAACCGTCGATGTAGGCCGTTTCGTCGATTTCCTTGGGGACGCCGGACATGAACCCCTCCAGAATCCACACCGCCAACGGCACGTTGAACAAGCAATGGGCCAGGGCCACCGCAATATGCGTGTCGAATAGACCGATGGACGAGTACAGCTGGAAAAACGGCAGCAAGAACACCGCCGGCGGCGCCATGCGATTGGTCAGCAGCCAGAAAAACAGGTGCTTGTCGCCGAGGAAGCGGTAGCGCGAAAACGCATAGGCCGCCGGCAACGCCACGCTCAAGGAGATCACCGTGTTCAGGCTTACGTAGTACAGCGAGTTGAGGTAGCCGGTGTACCAGCTCGGGTCGGTGAAAATGACCTTGTAGTTGGCCAGGGTGAAGTCCTGCGGAAACAGCGTCAGCCCACCGAGGATTTCGGTGTTGCTCTTGAAGGACATGTTCAACAGCCAATAGATCGGCACCAGCAGGAACAGGATGTAGATCAGCAGCGGAATAACCTTGCGCTTGCTCATGTTGGCGGCCTCAGCGGTTGGCGTCGGAATGGGTCATGGCGGTGTAGAACAGCCAGGACACCAACAGGATGATCAGGAAATACACCAGGGAAAACGCCGCAGCCGGGCCGAGGTCGAATTGGCCTACGGCCATCTGGGTCAGCGTCTGGCTCAGGAACGTGGTGGCATTACCCGGCCCGCCACCGGTGAGGACGAAGGGTTCGGTGTAGATCATGAAGCTGTCCATGAAGCGCAGCATCACGGCAATCAGCAGTACGCTTTTCATCTTCGGCAACTGGATATGCCGGAACACCGCCCAGGCCGATGCACGATCTATGCGTGCGGCCTGGTAGTAAACGTCCGGGATCGCACGTAACCCTGAGTAGCACAACAGCGCGACCAGTGAAGTCCAGTGCCAGACATCCATGACCAGCACGGTGACCCAGGCGTCCGCCGTGTTGGCCGCATAGTTGTAGCTGATGCCCATCGCGTTGAGGCTGGAACCGAGCAAGCCGATGTCGGCGCGGCCGAATATCTGCCAGATGGTGCCGACGACGTTCCATGGGATCAGCAGCGGAATGGCGAGGATGATCAGCACCAGCGACGACCAGCGGCCCTTGGTCGGCATGGTCAGGGCAATGGCGATGCCCAGCGGGATTTCGATCAGCAGCACACACGCCGAATAGATGAACTGGCGCAGCAATGAGTCGTGCAAACGGGGGTCGAGCAGCACCTGCTTGTACCAGTCGGCACCGACAAAGTAGCGGCTGGACTGGTCAAAGATGTCCTGCACCGAATAGTTGACCACGGTCATCATGGGGATCACCGCACTGAACGCCACCAGCAGGAACACCGGCAGCACCAGCCACCAGGCTTTGTTGTTCTGCACCTTGTTCATGGCTGCACCTCCAGCAGATAGTCATCGGTGTAAACCATCAACCATTGCGCGGGGAAGCTGATGGAGGCCTTGCCTACGGGCACCGGTTTGTCTTCGGCCAGGCGTACCTTGAGCAGTGCGCCGTCGAGGTTGAGGGTCATGATCTTGTAGGTACCGAGGTCTTCGAGGTGAGAGACATCAGCCTGCAGCGCATCAGGGTTGTACTCGTCCCACACGTGGATGAATTCCGGACGAATCCCCACTTGCAGTTTCTTGTAGTCGGTATCGGCAATGCGTTGCTGCAACGCCTCGGCCAATGGCAGTAACGTCCCGGCGAAGCCCACGCCGCCCGCCTCGGCCCGCACTTCGATCAGGTTCATGCCTGGGCTGCCGATGAAATAGCCGACAAAGGTGTGGCTGGGCCGCTCGAACAGCTCACGCGGGGTACCGAACTGCACGATCTGCCCGCCGTACATCACCGCAATCTTGTCGGCAAAGGTCGACGCCTCAAGTTGGTCGTGGGTGACGTAGACCATGGTGATATTGAACTGCTCGTGAATCTGCTTGAGTTTGCGCCGCAGTTTCCATTTGAGGTGTGGGTCGATCACCGTCAACGGCTCGTCAAACAGGATCGCCGACACATCGTCGCGCACCAGGCCCCGGCCCATGGAGACTTTCTGCTTTTCGTCGGCGCTGAGGTTGCGGGCTTTTTTGCTCAGCAGGTTTTGCAAGTCGAGGACTTCGGCAATTTCCTGCACTTTGCTGTGAACTTTCGCCTCGGCCATGCCCTGGTTGCGCAGCGGAAACGCAAGGTTGTCGAACACCGTCATGGTGTCGTACACCACCGGGAACTGAAATACCTGGGCGATGTTGCGTTTTTCCGGGGTGAGGTGATTGACCACTTGGCCGTCAAACAGCACTTGGCCTTCAGACGGGCTGAGCAAACCGGAGATGATATTGAGCAAGGTCGACTTGCCGCAGCCTGACGGTCCCAGCAACGCGTAGGCACCACCCTGCTCCCATACGTGGTCCATTTCCCGAATGGCGTAATCCTCTGGGCCACTCGGCGTAGGGTTGTAGCTATGGGCAAGGCTCTGCAAGTGGATCTCGGCCATCAGGCAACCCTCGCGATACGACGCCCGGGCGCCTGGAGCAGGCGTCCCTGGCCATCGAATACAAACAACTTATGGGTGGGGATATACACGCGGATCGGCGCGTCGACATCGTACTCATGCACCCCCGGCAGGTGCAGCACCAGCAGGAAGTGTTCGCTGCGCACATGCAGGAAGGTTTCCGAGCCACTGATCTCCGCGACTTCCACAGTCACTGCCAACTCCAGATCATCGTCGTTGCTCGGCACCAGGCTGATATGGCTGGGACGCACGCCAAACCGGAACTCGCCTTCACCGAGACCGCGCAGGTCGACGTTCAGCGGGAAGTGCACAAAATGGGCGAAGCTCACCTCGTTGCCGCTGATGCGCCCGGGCATCAGGTTGATCGGCGGTTCGGAAAACAGCTCGGCGGCCAGCACCGTGTGCGGCTGGTGATACACCTCGGCCGCCTTGCCGCTCTGGATCACCCGGCCCTCGTGAAGAATGGTGGTGGTGCCCCCCAGGGCCAGGGCTTCGTTGGGCTCGGTGGTGGCATAAATGGCGATGGTGTGGCGCGCCTTGAACAATTCGCGCATTTCCTGGCGCAGTTCTTCACGCAGTTTGTAGTCCAGGTTCACCAGCGGCTCATCGAACAGGATCAACTCGGCGTCTTTCACCAAGGCGCGAGCCATGGCCGTGCGCTGCTGCTGGCCACCCGACAGCTCCAGCGGGTGGCGTTGCAGGAACTTTTCGATGCGCAGCATCCTGGCGGTTTCCAGCACTTTGCTTTGGATCACATCGTGCGCAATCCCCGCTTGGCGTAACGGCGAAGCGATGTTTTCGAATACGGTCATGGTCGGGTAGTTGATGAACTGCTGGTACACCATCGACACGTTGCGCAAGCGCACCGGCTGGTGGGTGACGTCCACGCCGTTCATCAGGATGCGGCCGCTGTCGGGCTTGTCCAGGCCGGCCATCAAGCGCATCAGGCTGGTTTTGCCGGAGAGCGTGCGGCCGAGCAATACGTTGAACGAACCGGCTTCGAAGCGCAGGTTGGCGTCGTCGATCCAGGTCTGGCCTTCGACGACGCGGGACACATGTTCCAGGGTCAATGACATGACGCGCCCTTTCTTATTATTGGAATGAATCTGTCCGGCTGTCAGAGCGAGATTCGTGCCAGAACGCCAATCGCTTGATGTGCAAGGAAAAGAGCAAAACAGCCTGTTGAGGGTTGAACACAAATGAACAACCCGGGGTTGACAATGAACAGTACTGAACAACACTCTTCGGACTCGATTGAGCGGACAACACCGGCCAATTACCGGAGTGGGCTTGCTCCCGATGGCGATGTGTCAGTCAATTCATGTGGGGCTGTTCCACCGTAATCGGGAGCAAGCCCAGTCCCACCCTTTGATTCGGTTCAACCGTTAGATCGTGCAAGATCCCATAACAATAAAAAGAAGGTCGCCCCATGGCCGAACCCTTGGCTCACGACACGCTTATCCAGGAGTCCTGGCGCCGTTGCCGCGCCTTCGGCCTGGATCACCAGAGCACGCCCAGCTTCGACCTGCTGCCCGCCGAGGGCATCAGCCAACTGCTGGAAAGCCAGCATTCTCTGGTGCAGACCACCCACCAGGAAGTGCTGCCCTATTACGAAAACATCCTCAGTAACTCCAACTGCCTGATCATGCTGGCCGACAATCAGGGCCAGGTCCTGACGTCATGGGGCACCCAGCGCTTCATCACGCCGAAGCTGGCGCGTGGGTTCAACCCTGGTGCCAGTTGGCGGGAAAGCGCCACCGGCACCAACGCCATCGGCACCGCGCTGGCCTGTGCCGAGGCGGTGCATATCGAGCACGACGAGCATTTCCTCAAGGCCAACCGTTTCATGACCGGCTCGGCCGCGCCGATCTTCGATGCCCAGCGTGAAATCATCGCGGTGCTGGATGTGTCCAGTGACAGCTACCTGCCCCCCTCCCACACCCTGGGCATGGTCAAGATGATGAGCCAGACCGTGGAGAACCGGCTGATCCTCAACCTGTTTCGTGGCGAACATTTCCAACTGACCTTCAACACCGGCCTGAACAACCTCGACAGCCAATGGGCCGGCCTGCTGATCTTTGACGAAAGCGGCCAGGTGCTGTCCGCCAACCGCCGCGCGGATAATTTGTTGGGCATCAGTTTGTCGCGAGTGATGATCGACAGTTTGTTCAAAGTGTCGTTGCTGGAGTTGTTGAACCAACCGGAGGGGCTGCCGTTTTCGCTCCAGGCCGCGGGACGCAATCGGTTCCAATGCGTATTGAAACGACCGAAGAAAACCCCGGTACAGGCGCGGTTCTTCAATGCTCCCACGCCCAGTGAAGCGGTACCGGCAAAATCCACCGTGATCGGCCTCAAGGCCCTACACTTCGGCGATAGCCGCGTGGAGAAGGCGGTGCGCCAGGCCGAGCGCTTGCTGGAGAAAGATATTCCGCTGCTGATCCATGGCGAAACCGGCGTGGGCAAGGAAGTGTTCGTCAAAGCCCTGCACCTGGCCAGTTCCCGTAGCCGGCAGGCCTTCATCGCGGTGAATTGTGCGGCGATTCCCGCGGAACTGGTGGAGTCGGAGCTGTTCGGTTATGAAAAAGGTGCCTTCACCGGCGCCAACCAAAAAGGCAGCATTGGCCTGATCCGCAAGGCCGACAAGGGCACGCTGTTCCTCGACGAAATCGGCGATATGCCGCTGCCGACT
This sequence comes from Pseudomonas sp. BCA17, assembly GCF_004519405.1. Classification (GTDB taxonomy): domain Bacteria; phylum Pseudomonadota; class Gammaproteobacteria; order Pseudomonadales; family Pseudomonadaceae; genus Aquipseudomonas. The sequence continues at coordinate 863,751 of NZ_SGWI01000001.1, forward strand.
CAAGCCCGCTTGCTGCGGGTGCTGCAGGAGCGCTGCGTGCAACCGGTGGGGAGCAGCGAGCTATTCCCGGTGGATTTACGCATCATCTCGGCGACTAATCGCGTGTTGAGAGAGTGGGTGCAGGCCGGTCGATTTCGTGAGGACTTGTACTACCGTATTGGCGGCCTGGCCCTGGAATTGCCACCCTTGCGCGAGCGCGCCGACAAGCAGGCTCTGTTCCAGCAACTCTGGCAACAACACCGCGAACCCACCCAGCGCGCCGGTTTGAGCGCTGAAGTACTGAGGTTGTTCGAACAGCACCCATGGCCGGGCAACTTGCGCCAGGCAAGCAGTGTGCTGCAGGTCGCGTTGGCGATGGCTGAAGACCGGCCGGTTCGTCCTGAACACCTGCCGGATGACTTTTTCGTCGACCTGAAAAGCGCTGCGCCGCCGCCCCAGGAATACCTGAGTGACGACCTCGACCTGACGCAACGCTTGAAGGCGGTGGGCGGGAATATTTCCCACCTGGCGCGGGAACTGGGCGTCAGTCGCAATACCCTGTACAAGCGCCTGCGCCAGAACGACGGCTGAGCCGGCGCGGCTTGACTGCCTGCACCTGCGCGCAACAGCCCTGCTCATTCGCGCCTTAGCAGTTCAACGCCAGCTCCATGACACGCCGGTGTAGATGCCACGGCCATCGGCCGGTGTAGACCGCGCCATATCCATGCCTTTGTCGTCGTACCCCGGGGTGACGGTATTGGCATAGCGACGATTGGTCAGGTTGCGCAAGTCGACCCAAGCCTGCCAATCCTGCTTGGGCGCGTCGTAGCCGAAGGTGGCACCCAGTGTGGTGTAAGCCGCGGCATAGTAGGAATTGGCGTAGTCCACCGCCACCCGCGACGCGTGTTCGGTATTGAGGCTGGTGTAGAAACCCGTCGGATGGCTGTAGCGCAGTTGCGCCTGGTAATAGTGCTTGGGGATACCGGGCAAGGTGTTGCCACCGAAACGGTCGTCGTCGCGGTAGTGGAAGTCGCTGAAGGTGTAGGCCTGACGCAGGGCGAGCTGGCCCGCGCGCCCACCGTCCCACAACGCACTGAGCAGGCTCAGTTCCACGCCCTGGTGAATCGTGGGGCTGGCGTTGTTTTCGGCGGTGATGGCATTGGTGGTAGCGGTCTGCGCCTGGGTTTCCACCGTGAGCAGTTCGTGGCGCACTTCGGAGCGGTACAGCGCCAGGTCCCACTGGCCGAACCATTGCTCGCCACGGCCGCCGACTTCCAGGGTGGTGGCGGTCTGGTTTTTCAGGCTCACGCCTTCGCGCTGCAAGCCGGTGGCCGCGCCACTGCCTTTAGGAAAGTATTTGTTGGAACCCCAGATCATCGACCACGCATGCGGCGGCTCCACCGAACGGCTCAGGTTGCCGTATACCTGCAATTGCGGAGAGAAGTCATAACGCAGGCCGATACGCGGTGCGTAGTCCCAATCGTGCTGGCTGAGCGGTGCCTGCCCTTCGGGGTAGGTGACCTGGGTTTCGCGCCGCGTGTAGATCGCCGCCAGGCCGGTGGTCAACCACAGATCGGGGACCAGCTCCAGGTCATTACCGATATGCAGCACGGTGTCGGAGCCCAGATAGCTGTAGTCGCGGGTCTTGGTGCCGGGCGCGTAGCCGGCGGTATTCCCGGCAGGCGTGCGTACATATTCTGAGGCACCGTTGTTGGGCATCGCCTGGGTGGTGCGCAGGCCGAGGGTGGTTTTGCTGTCGTGGCCGAACAGCGTGTCCTGGCGGATGTAGTTGAGGGTACTGCTGATATCGGTGTAGGCAACTTTCAGGCGGTTGGTGCCTTCGCGCAGGTCCATCGGGTAGTCGTGGTAGGCCAGGCCGGCCTCGACCCGGGAATTGTCGTCCAGCTGCAAGGTGGTCTTGTTCGCGATCCAGGTGGAGCCCGGTTGCAAACGCTTGGAATCGCGGGCGGCGTTGAGGCTGTTGGCCGCCTGCGGGTCGTGGCTGATCTGGGCGCGGGTGAGTTTGCCCGGGGTGTCGTTGGTGGTTTCGCGGTAACGGAAATAGAAGCGGGTTTCCAGGTCCGGGTTGAAGCGGTAGCCGAAGTTGGCGGCGACGCCCTTGCCGGTGCCTGCACTCTGGTGCTGGTAGCCGTCGGACTCCGAATCCGTGAGGCTGATGTAGTAATCCGCAGCCCCCAGGACCTGGCCCGAACTGATTTCGCGCTGGGCGTAGCCACGACTGCCCGCTTCATAGCGCACCTGCAGCTTGGGCGCGTCGTAGCCGGTGCGGGTGACGTAGTTGACCGAACCACCGAGAGCCAGCGCGCCTTGATCAAACCCATTGGCGCCACGCAACACCTCGACCCGGCTCTGCCACAACGGGTCCTTGAGTTCGTAGGGTGTGCCGCCAGGGCCGGTCAGTGGCAAACCATCGAGCATTTCATAAAGACCGGAAGCGTGTGCGCCAGGGCTGCGGTTCAGGCCCGAACCGCGAATGGACAGCTTCACGCCTTCGTTATTCGCCGCCTTGGCATACACCCCGGCCTGATATTTGAACACGTCTTCGTTGGTACTGACCCGGCCCTGTTGCACATTGTCCATGTCGATGAAATTGGTGCCGCCGGGTACATTCTTGAGCTCGGCCTGAGCCACTTCGCCGGCGCTGGCTTCATTACTGGTAACTTCGACCGGCGCCAATTGCACCTCTTCGGCGTGCGCGATTGAACTGAAGGCCAGGGCGGCAAAAAGCAGTGGAGGTCGTCGCAACAACATGGGCGTGTCCTTGGAATGCAGGGGCATGAAAGGCCGTGGCCATCACGCGAATAGTGATGGGAAGGCGGGTGGCTCCCTGAGGTCACGTCTGATTAATGCGCCGCCCCCTTCCCTGACCAAGGCCGCAGAGAACCGACGGTTTTACTGCCCTTGAGCAGCAGGGGACGCCAACGCCACCATCAGTTCATCCGCCTCCGATCCCAGTGGAAACCTGAACCCCTGCATTTCATCTTCGGACAGAATTTCGGCGAGGGTGTCGCGTAATTGCGCTTCAGTCGGCGATTCCCGCAGCAACTTGTGTGCGGCCAATAACACACTCGCGCAAACCCCTTGGACACTCGCGGCGTCGATAACGGCAAAGAGGATAAATCGCAGGCGAATCTCGCGATCAGTAGGCCAAACCGTTTTTTGCTTACCCAAAGCACGCACTCGTTTTTAAGAAAAGTCCGAGGCTATGGCCGACGGGGGCGGCGTTTCAAGGGAAGGGGCAGCGGATCGTCCGATTCCTACGCAGGAAAAGGAAACACCGCACTGTCGGATCAATGCATGCTGCGACGGTGCCGGTTACTGCACCGGCAAGAAATTCATCAGCAACAGACTTTGTGCGTAATTGAGCCCGACGCGCCGGTAACGCTCATCGAGCATTTGGGTCAGCAGGTCCAGGCGCGCAACAATCTTGCCGAACTCAACGGCAAAACTGAGGTTGCTGCCCTCCTCCGATATTTCATTGGAAAACAGCAGCAATACGCCATTGGCATCCTGGCGCTGCCCGAGCAGCCAGGTAGCCTTCTCGATGTTGCGCGCGGCATTGCTGACAAACTGCGGGTTGATCGAGTCGGTCATATAAAACTGGGTGCGGCCACCATGGGCGGTCACGAGCATGCTGCCGATCGCATAGATGAACGCGCCAACCCGGTCACCGCGAAATTCCGGGCTCAGCGAATAGCTCAACGCAGCCAGGTCACGACGCGTGCCCAATGCCGGCAAAGGTTGTTGGTTTTCGATGGCCTGGCGAATTTCCCGCGCAGCAGTCACCGCATCCGGATAACCCGATTGGCGCCACTGGTTGGGGTTACGCAGATAGAGCTTGTTCATCAGTAGATAGAGGCTTTGCAGGTTGTCGCGCATGCCCAGCGTCGCCATGCGATCAACACTGGTCTGAAAGAACTCATCGGGCTTGCCATTGCTGAACTGCCTGGCGATATCGCGCCCCTGTTGCTGGCTGCAACCGGTCGCGCACAGCATCCACGCCGTTGCGAGCAGCAGCGGCCATTGGGTGATAAAAACAGTGAGCGATCGATCCATCGGTACCGGGTCAGGTTCTGCGGGCAACGCGCCGAATGCGCGTCGCCGGGACAGTGATAGATCAGGAAAATGCAAAAAAGTGCAGCGCAAAGCGGTACCGAGGCTCAAGTTCCGCTTTGCTCATACCGTTGAACAGGCTGCCGGCCTTGGCAGCCAGTCAGGCCACACCTCAAGTCGCTTTGCATCCGATGCGGGCAGGCAGCTGACCCTGCCTGGACTTCAAAGCGGCTTGAACCGGTTGCGGCAAGTTGCTCCAGAACGTGAGCCCGGATCGCTCCTCGATCTGGTTCACGGTCACCTGATAATCACAAAAAGCCGCGCCCTTCGGGGTTTCCTGATTCATCACGAACGAGGCATAAACACCGTCCTGCGGCGAACTGCCGACGAAGATGATTTTCCAGTAGCCGCTTGGGATGGTGTGGACCTTGTTCGTGCCGGGAAGCGTACCGACAAAGTGCTCGTACAGCGGCCCGGTGACAACGTACACCTGGTCCACGCCGGCCTCTTTGGCGAGGTTTCTCTCCTGGTCTTCCAGGCGCGCCCACGGCCCCTGGTTCAGATCAGACTTCTGCGGGGTAATGTTCGACAGGTAGTTGAGGGTTGGCCAGTCCGCCACACCGGCCATTGACGCCAGGTTGGCCTGATGGCCGCGATCGACCTTGAGCGCGACATTGGCGCCGTTGTAATCCACGGGGTCGAGGGTTTCTCCGGCCGGAATATCCGGGTCCGTCGCCCAGTTGCGCGCCCGCCCGCTCGCCGGTGTGTTCTTGGTGATTCGGTACGATACCCAGTTCGCGAACTTGGTCGAACCGTTGTTGTTCAGGGTATATGCCTGACGATTCAACGTCAGAGGACTGCCGCCGGTAGGGCAGCCTACGCCACAGTTATCGAACGCCGGCGCCTGTCCCGGCATCACCTGGGTGGCAACCGCAGACTCGTGTGTTCTATCGGTGGTGGTACAGGCGGCAACAAGCGGGATCAACAAAAACGCCAGGTGTTTGAACTTCATACTTCCTTGCATGGTGTAGCTCCTTGTGGGTGAAGCAATCGTACCGATCATTCGGAAATCAGCTACAACGGTTCCTCCGTTGTCTGACGTAAGCATTCAACCACAAGAACGTTTCAATGTGAGGGCTGTGATTGCCTCAAGGACAGGTGTCGATCAATGGTGCGCAGGAAATGGCAGCCTGTAGCGCTACAGGCCGCCCTTGGATGTTGAGTCGTCAGTCATCCCGATCGTCGTGATCACGGTGGTAATTGCGGTCATACCTACGATCATCGTAGCGACGGCCTCGCCCTTGATCGTTGTCATCGCCCTGGTCGTAGTACCTGCGGTCATGATCGTAGTGCCTGTAATGATCACGACCGTACCCTCCTCCGTCGTCCCAGAGAGGTACACAACCACCCAGCAAGAGAAGGCCGGTGGTGGCCAAAAGTATTGCTGCTGCGCGTTTCATTCTGAATGTCCTGAAAGCTGGATACGTATGCCCCACCCAATCTGCGGCCTGGCATTTCGCGAACAGCATTTAGTGGGAGGTTGAGATGCCGGCCTTGCTCAATCCCTTGGCGTTGTGATCCCCCGGCGTAGTCGCCGAGATCGCCGTGGCCTTCGATAGCCCTTGGGTTGTTTTAGCGTGCGCTACGCCTGAAGTGGCAAGCCCATGGCCCTGATCATTTTTGAGACCACGGCCAACGTGATTGCCACTCACGCCATGATCTCGAACACCCTTGGCGTCATGGTCGATTTCGTGACCTTCAGCGAGACCTTTACCCGCGGAACCCGCCGAGTGACCAGCACCTGCATGGCCGCCCCCACCGCCGCCATTGCCACCGCCACCGTGCCCGCCACCGTCTTTCGCATAGGCAGAAGCCACGACAGACAGTCCCGCGGGCAGCAAAGGCGCAGCGGCAAACATCATTGCGCACGACACAACGGCAACTAAGGATTTCTTTTTAAAGCGCATGGAGGTATCCATCGGGCGGGGTTGAACTGCATGTCACATCTGACACAGTTCGTTACATTCGGTTCAACGCAGGCGACAAATGGATACGCCGCAATCAGCTAGGACAATCAGGTAGGTTCTGGGCGCTCAATGGCGGTTTTTAACGTAAAAAGCCAGTCATTGATGACTGGCTCATTAGAAGACGCGGAGTGGCAATTTAAGTCGAGCGACCCTCGCCACGATTTTGTTGTTTTTTTACGCCTTTTCCGCTCTTTCGTTCGTATTGATGGTGAATAAACCAGGCGACCAAAAGCAGGCCAGCCAGGGAAAATATGAACAGCAACAGCTCTATTGCAAGACCTTCGTGTGAAAACATCTTTCGTTCCTCATCCTGAAGTCGCACGACCTTGAATGGGTCGAACCCGAAATTATTCGTAACAATTCAAACATTTTCAGGGTAGACGGCAAAAGCGGGTGTGGCAACCCTGAATTGCCTCGTAACTCTTGATCTAGACGGGTTGATGCTCCATCCACTGCTGTGCCAAGGGCACTTCTCAACAAGATCGGGCTGCCCAGATAGCGGAGCGTGGGCGCTTGAGCAGGCTGTGGGAAGAGCATTGCCCGGCTAGCCTCGGTCAGGACGAAGCCTGGAAGATGATGGGGCTGACCCGAGCGCTGTCTGGATTTGCGGCGGCGGTCTATTTGAACCTGGGCATACGGCGTGGGGATGGTTTCGAGCAGATAGAAGGCGTCGTCTAGATCCACGGCAGCGACTTTGAAGCGGCACGCCACAGGCTGTCGTGCGGAACAATCCTGGCGCGGTGCGAGCGCGGCATCGGACCGCAGCCATTCACTTACCACTGACACAACAGCCTAACCCAACCCTCTACATGCCTGGCGGTGAGCGATAGAAAGAACTCGCCCAGGCCAGAAGCAAGTCCCCCGGTTAAGGCTGCTGTAAGATCTGGCTGGGCGAGGCGCAGGACCATAACTAAGGCCTCACTCGAAATATGTAGGAATTTTCCTAAGATTCACAAATAAAACCGCCCAGATTGCTGTCGCAAACTCCATCTTGAAGCTCCTAACCCCCTACGCAGCTGCCAAAATCCGCATGTCGTGGCCTCGTTGGTTTGGTGGGACTGCAGCACTTTTTTTGTGTTGAGGGGGGGCAGATGCAAAAAACCCAGCGCGGGGCTGGGTTTCTTGTATGCAGGCACGACTACTCGGCGGGGCTCCAAATCACTGCCTGCGCCACTACAACGTATTCGCCGTTGAAGGTTGCAGCTGGCGAGCCATAAAGCTGGTAACCCAGCGCGAGGGCTTCAGATACTCGATGACAAAAGGATGCGTCATCCTTGCCTGTCAGTATCCGGTAAATGGGTAAACCTTCGGGAGGTGTGTTCTTCATTGGAGCGCCTACTGGAGTAGTTAAAAAAAGCACGCGGCTATCTGGAAATGCCTCCTCAAGCGTGAGTGACTGTAGCACCGAGGACCAGGTGCAAAAAGCCCGGACAGAAGCCGAAAACAAATCCAGCGTTGAAGACTAAACAGAGGAAAACTCCGCTCGTCAAGCGAGCCGCGATGCAGGCGCTGTCCTGGGACGTTCTCAATGCTGATGGCACCGTTGCGTAAGCGCCACGAAAGAAGGAGCTCTGCGTCAAAGCCGGGCTTTCCAGAAATACAGCGCGGCTTAAGTCGCGCCCCCTTCCAAGTCCTCGCCACTGTGCGGGCTTTTTGCTTTCCACCGTTCGTCCAGTGTGCGGCACTCGCTAACACTTGCCGACTCCCATCTTTAAGCGCGGATATCCTGTGCGTTAGACGGAGAGCCAGCATGGAAATCAATGAGAACGCCCCGGGCAACATTTCACAGCAGGAAGTAACGCGCGGCACGGACAATGAGACAGGGCACGATCCGAAGAGCGATGAGGATGGTATCCCGTTGCCTCCCGACGATGACGCGCCTCTCGAAGAGGACATGTCGGATGTAGACGCTGCTGATTCAGTGGCAAGCGAGCATCCCGATAACTGAAAGCTTGTATTGCATTGAACCCGGCCAGTGCGCCGGGTTTTTTATGGGATGGGATTGTGCGGGCTTGCGAAGAGTCGATGTATTTGGCCAAAACAGGTTTGAAAAATGACCGGTTGAAAATTTATGGAACGATTCGGAAGCCGCTTGCATCTGAGGGTCTCCAAAATCCGTAATTACCTGATTTTCAATACTTATTGGTCATAAAATGAAGAAAATAGTACTCGCTGCTCTCCTGCTTTCTTGTGCATCGTTGAATGTATGCGCTACTGAAATTTCCGGCGCTATTGGTGCGACGAGTCAGAGTGGTTTGACTGCCCGGGCGGCGCTGGGTTTTGGCTGGGATAAGGCTTGGTTGCAAAGCTCGACAGGCAAGCTGACCGGTTATTGGGACCTGGGGTACACGTACTGGGAATCGGGCAAAGAGGCCGGTGCCCGTCATTCTGTTTCCTTCTCGCCAGTTTTCGTTTATGAGTTTGGCCAGGGCGAAATCAAGCCATTCATCGAAGCGGGTGTCGGTGTCGCAATGTTTTCCGGCACTACCGCTGGTGACCAGAAATTTGGATCGTCCTTCAACTTTGAAGACCGGATCGGCGCTGGCTTGAAGTTTGGCGATACGCAACGGGTTGGTATCCGCGCAACTCACTATTCAAATGCAGGCATCAAACAGCCAAATGACGGCATCGAGTCCTACGCCCTTTTCTACAGCCATTCGATTTAAATAGCCCAAAGAAACCCGGCCTAGCGCCGGGTTTTTGCCCGGGGTTCGCAATATTGGGCAGCACTTTGGACGCTATGAACGGCGACGTCCGGATACTGCGGCGTACGGAATCAACACCGGCAGCTCGAGCATCCTCATTTCACTGTGCTTATAAGGTGGCGCGAGACATGAACGATGCGATCAACCTTGAGTTATCGGAGACCGCAAACCCTCATCGGGCGCAAGCATTCACGACACCAGAGATTTTTTCCGACGGCGTCTGCCACGTACGGAAGAAATGGTACCGGACAAGAGATCCAGTCCCTTTCGGATCAACGTCAGCCAGATGCCATGGAATTTCAGGATTTGGTGCTATCACCGTGTATCGAGTACCCGACGTCTGCAATATCCCTCCGAGACTGCCACCTATCAAATCCGTCGCCTGCCACCCATCTCGGATGCACTCGGCAACAGCCTTAGGTGAATGAGGCGAGTCGATTTCAATCAATGCCGGATTTTTTCTGATATCCCCAACACTTGAACACCCAGCCAGCGCACATATCGCTAGCGTCCCGAGAATAATCCGCATGTCGTTCCCTCTTTGGTTTGGTGGGACTGTAACATTGAGGCTTTGACGTCAAAAGCCACGCGAACTGTCCGCACCATCACTCGGCTTTAAAAAGGTCACAGGGAATGAGATCAGCAGAAAAGAGTATTTCACAGCCCACTCGCATAACTATTACGGCAGTAGGCATCGCTCTGGGCCCAGCTGTTGCTGCCTTAATATCTCCAAAAAATGAGTATTTCTTAGCCAACTTTGCGGGTTACTGGTTACCACAAGCAGCAGTTCTTTGCGTAGCTTTTCTTTGCAAGGCACCACGAGGGACGCTGGGTGTAATCGCTGCCGCCATAGCGCTGTACTTGTACTTTTTTGACATATGGGTCACAGAGTCTATGGGCTGGCTTATTTACTTCTTCAGCTTTCCTGGAGTCCTCATAGGAGCATTACTTGCTGTTTTTGTTACTCCTTCACGCAAGCTGTTCGAGGCACCGACTGCCTTTTGCTTGGTAGTTCTAGGCATAGCATTGAATCTGGCAGCCTTCCGGCTCGGGACTTTCTGAGCTTTGCGGGCGCCAGATGCAAAAATCCCGGCTCAGGGCCGGGCTTAACCTTCGCGGCCTACTTGAAGTAGCCGGTTCGGCGCATCCACAGGCTGTAGACCCAAACGGCAATCAGCAAAACCGCTTGTATGATTTCCGGCAGCACAAACCTTACAACTTGTACGTACTGGCTGGCAGGTACACGGAAAATTTCTGGCAGCGTGAGCGGGATCAGCGTCAGCGCGAAAAATAATGAACTCAGCAGGAACCATGATGATTTTGCGCGGCGCCCCCAAAAAAGCACACCGCCCGCAACCAATAAGACGCACGCCAGTGCTGGCGGGAACAGCATGATCAGCGGAAAATCCCCCACCCTGGCCATACCCCAGCCTTCGCTGACAAGCCAGTAGGCGATTTTTACCGCGATAGCTAGGCAGTAGATGACTGCTAGCGTGACCATAACCGGGCGTGCGGGGTTTCGTACCTGAGATGTACTTGTATCCATAAATTCCAGACCTGCCGAAAGGCCGGATCATCCAGCCAAACTCCGAAGTTTACCGGACCTTCGGCGGAATAGAAGCTGCCGTGAGCAGGTTTCAGCGGTGAATAGGCTGGCTCTGCACGGCTCTGAAACATGTCCACTATCCAGTGTGGATGGAATGTCAGAAACAGGGCTTACCGGCGTAGTAGCTTATGCTTTCAGCAAGCCATGCGAGGGAATGACAACGGCACAGGTAACTGCGAACGCGGCATTACACATCACCCAGATCGGAACCACGCTCCTGGGCGATGCCCCGGAGTGGAACAGTGCATACGGAATCGGAGCTCCGGTGCCCGCTTCCGGTATTTACCGCTGCACCGGCTGCTGGGATGAGATCACGTCCAACAAGGGCGATAAATCCCCCCGCAGAACCGACATCAGCACGCCAACTTAAGCCTACGATTTTGTGTGGATTATTAGCTCTGGTGGTAGTTATCTCGGAAGCAGGATTTAAGCTCAATCTACTTCGAGCCATTTTCGGAAAGCGTTTAAACCTGTCCCAAACGCAATAGCGCATCTCGCTAGGAGCCAAGAAATCCGGAGTCCTCTTCGAAATTAAGCGCCACGGTTACGAGATAAGTGAAAGCGTGGCACGCAAATCACAGCAGGGAAATTTTCCGAATCGCTGCGAATGAGTCTTTTCGATGAAGACACTATCGAATAACTCGCGCCATACAAATGCACCCGCTCCGCAGGTATAGTGGATTTGACCATAGGGTCTCAAGTCATATAGTTTCTCGGTTATGTATCTCAAACCGCCCTAATTCCTTGTTCGAAACTGGCCCACTCATGACTGCATCAAACGCATTAACCCACCTAAAACTAACTGAAAAGCACAGAATCGCTTGTCAACGACTTTTGGATTGGTTGCCAACAATTTCAGAACCTAAAAGCGTTGTTTTTGCTGGCAGTATCATCGCAGGAACAGCAGGACCTTCCAGCGATCTTGACGTCGTCGTGCTTCACTCCAGCGGCTGGCGCCGTAGAGTTCAACGCTGGTTCAACGGTACTCCTGTAGAAGTTTTTTTCAATTCAGAAGAGTGGCTACGTCATAGCATTGTCGAAGGTGCTGATCAGGCAACACCTGTCATGGCTCATATGATCGCAACGGGAAAAATAATATTTGATACAGATGGTCTCATGGAGAACATAGCTGATGCCTCAAAGGAGCTATTGAAGCGAGGTCCATGCTGGAGCGCTGAAAAACTGCTATATACACGCTACGCAGCAGCAAGTGCAGTAGACGATGCACTAGATATGAGTGACAAGCCAGGCCCTATTTTTTGGCAGTTACAAGCATTGGCTGTAAACGGATTAGTTAATTATGCCTTCCTTAAGCGAAATATGTATCCTCCGCGACCAAAGCTTCAGCTGTCGGCGTTGGCTTGCATCGAGCCTGAAGCAACGGACAGCCTTTGCTCTGCGATAACAGATGAAACAATCTCTACGGCAGCTCATTCGCTTAAGGACGCATCCCACAAAATCCTCGGAGTGACAGGTTTTTTTGAATGGGACTCGGGACAGGATGACTCACGTCCGAGTAATTAAGGCATGAGGCAAATAACCGGGCCAGTGACTTCTTGAGTTATCCGCGCCACGAAATCGTTATTAGGGCAAACGTGGCACGAGAATTTCATAATCAGAGCTTGGCAGAATTGAAGAGAGACCGGGGGGATGGGGTTATACCTCCAGATCACTCTCCAACGGTACTCCGTGTTTAATGGTACCGAACCACTCGAATTGGCCGATTGTTTCTAAGGCAGTATTCAAAATATCATCAGCAATATCATCGAACTGCTCTACAGAAGGGCAGAGTTCAAAATTGCAACAGCAGCTGTTTGAGTCATAGAACAAGCTGACGACACGGTTTTGTAATTCCTTTTTGGCGATCGCGACGCAGAAGTTAAGCATCTCGGCAAGCTCGTACGCTTTACCATGGCGGGTACAGATGTCGATCCCGTATGCATTCAAAGAATCAACTGAAACATTAGGCTCGCGCATTTTTACTCCTGGCTCCGGCCCATGCCGGTGACAACCGATATACCCCAACCCAAACCAAATTGCCACCGCCTGTCACGAGGGTCTAGACCAACTGATTAACTTTGCGAACTCAGAAAACCTGGCAGCTACCGTAAACATGCTCCCTCTCGGATCCACCCCGTCGAAGCGAACTATCGGCCATGGGGCAGCTCCTCGCAGGTCGAACGCAAACAGCTGCCCACCGCCATCACCGCCGAAAACAAATAAGCCAGATGCTATCTCTTCAAACAGGGCTATCTGTGAAGCGTCAGAGGCTGTTTCAGCTGGATCAAGGCAAAAGTTGAAGAGAGGGTATGTAAGCGGTCCCTCACCACCATTGCTATATGTGAGCAGTTGGTAGTATTCGAAGGGGAGATCTCGAGGCGCTGCAGCACGAAGGGCATTCAGAGCTTCGATAGAGGCTCCCTCATTACCTATCCAGTCTGAGTTGAGTTTCACAGATACGCCTCTTTGATTCGGCTCCATGCCGGTCACCCGTAATACCCCATATCAACGAACCTTGCCAGCCGCCATGCCGTAGCGTCTTCCGTTCGTATCGGCGGACACGCTGTCGATACGGGAGGCAGACGTCGCCAACAAATTTCTGCAGGTGTCCCAGGGCAAGACGTCCGAGGCTGCGAATACGCCTTACCGCTGCCGGCACGCTCAATGACCTGGGCTCCCGGGTTGCAAGACTTATCGAGCAGAGACGTTCGCGAGGAATACGCAACCCTTACCTCATAATCACCGAGGACGGCCGGCAGGTGAAAAAATACATGCTTCGTCTGCGATTAGACGACGCCCGCGACAAAGCGATCGCCATCGGCATCGGCAGAGTGGCTGGCGACGGGGTTCTTGCAACGAGTATTCGGAGTTTCCGTTCCGTGACATTCGACCAAAAGCCGCAAGCGCGATCCTCAACCTAGGCAACGCCAGTCGTCTGCTCGGGCACCCGGACAAGCGCATACCAGAGACGGTTTATCGGCGGGTCGGGAGATCGAAAAGCCAACACGCTGACCGCAATTTGCAATGAGTTGCGCAAACCAACTGAAATGATGCGGAAACGATCAGTAGTTAGGCTGCTTGATTTCTCAACCCCCAGAAACACAAAAGCCCCGCTTTCGCGAGGCTTTCGTTTGAATCTTGGCGGGAAACCAGGGATTCGAACCCTGGGAACGCTATTAACGTTCGCCGGTTTTCAAGACCGGTGCATTCAACCACTCTGCCAATTTCCCTTTTGCATCACAGGATTATTGTAGCCCTTCCTGTCTCAGCGGGCGCCATGATACCCGAATGAAACACACTGTCAAACTCTCGCCATAGCTTGTTACAGAGCGTCTGTTATGATCTTTGCGACTGAACGTTTCAAAACTGAAGGAGTGTCGCCATGCGCGAACAGAATTACGCAGTGAATGGTAACGCGCAGGCTGAGCAGCTTGAAGTCAGCCGCGTGTTGCGCAACACCTACGGCTTGCTCGCCCTGACCCTCGCATTCAGCGGCGTGATGGCGTACGTGGCGCAGCAGATGCGTGTTGGTTATCCAAATATCTTTGTCGTACTGATCGGCTTCTATGGCCTGTTCTTCCTGACCAACAAGCTGCGTGACTCGGCATGGGGCCTGGTTTCTGCGTTTGCCTTGACCGGTTTCATGGGCTTTATCCTCGGCCCGATCCTGAACCGTTACCTCGGCATAGCCGGCGGCGCTGAAGTGGTCAGCTCGGCATTTGCCATGACGGCTCTGGTATTTGGTGGCCTGTCGGCCTATGTGCTGATCAGCCGCAAGGACATGAGCTTCCTGGGTGGTTTCATTACCGCGGGCTTCTTCGTGCTGCTGGCGGCCGTGGTAGCGGGCATGTTCTTCCAGATCAGCGGTTTGCAACTGGCGATCAGCGCGGGCTTTGTGCTGTTCTCCTCCGTGTGCATCCTGTTCCAGACCAGCGCCATCATCCACGGCGGTGAGCGTAACTACATCATGGCGACCATCAGCCTGTATGTATCGATCTACAACCTGTTCATCAGCCTGTTGCAGATCTTCGGCATCATGGGCCGTGATGACTGATTGCTAGCACCCAAAAAAATGCCCCGTATCGCAAGATACGGGGCATTTTTGTTTCAGGGCTCAATACTGGTTGGGTTCCATCTCCAGGTCGACCTTGAAGCGTTCAGCGATATCGCGCTGAATACGCCGTGCCAGGCTTGCAATGTCGTGCCCGGTGGCGGTGCCATAGTTGACCAGCACCAACGCCTGCATTTTATGCACGCCCGCGTCGCCCTCCCGAAAGCCCTTCCAGCCGGCCTTATCGATCAGCCAGCCGGCAGCAAGCTTCATCTGCCCATCTGCCTGAGGGTATGCCACAAGATCCGGGTACTGCGCCTGTAGCTCTGCGGCCAATGCCTGGGACACCAGCGGGTTCTTGAAAAAGCTGCCGGCGTTGCCAAGTACCGCCGGGTCGGGCAGCTTCTCGCGGCGAATGCTGCAGATCGCCCGGCTGACGTCACTGGGTGTCGCCTCAATGATCCCCTGCCCGGCCAAGCGCTGTTGCACCGGGCCGTAGTCGAGTTTCAGGTGAGAGGTTCGGCTCAGGGCAAAGCGCACCCGCAAAATCAGCCAGCGCCCGGTCTCGTGCTTGAACAGGCTGTCGCGGTAAGAGAAGTTGCACTCCTCCAGACTGAACTCCCGCAGCTCGCCGGTATGACGATCCAGGGCCGTCAGGCCGGCAAAGACGTCCTTGATCTCTACACCGTAGGCACCGATGTTCTGCATCGGGGCAGCACCGACGGTCCCGGGGATCAGGCTGAGATTTTCCAGGCCGCAAAAACCATGTTCCAGGGTCCACAGCACAAAGGGGTGCCAGGCCTCCCCGGCCTCAGCTTCCACGACCACACGCTCACCGTCATCGCGCAATACCCGGATACCCTGGGTCGCCATACGCAGCACCAAGGCGGGAATATCCTGGGTCAACAGCAAGTTGCTGCCGCCACCGATCACCAGCAGCGGCACCGCTTGCGCGGCGGCATAGGCCAGCGCATCACGGACATCCGCATTGCTGCGGGCCTCGGCGAACAGCTGGGCACGCACATCAATGCCAAAGCTGTTGAATGGCTTGAGCGACACCTGCGCAAGCACTTGCAAGGTCATAACCGCCCCTTCAATTCAATTACCAATAAATCGCAGGCTCGCTCGATCAGGTCCAGGACCCGCTCAAAACCTTGTTCGCCTTCGTAGTAAGGGTCCGGCACCTCATCGACCTCGGCGTCATACCGGCGCAGGAACAAGTCCAGCTCGGCCTTGCCCTGACCCGAGTGCAACACTTTCAGGTTGCGCAGGTTGCTGTGGTCCATGGCCAGGATCAGGTCGTAGCGCGCGAAGTCGGCGCGTGACACCTGTTGCGCACGCTGGCCCGACAAGTCATAGCCGCGCGCCAATGCCGCACGCTGGCTACGCTGGTCAGGTGGATTGCCCACATGCCATTGGCCAGTACCGGCCGACGCCACCTCAACCTGGCCCGCCAACCCCGCTTCGCGCAATTTGTGGCGCAGTACGCCCTCGGCGGTCGGCGAGCGGCAGATATTGCCCAGGCAGACAAACAGAACCTCCATCAGGCCCCCAGCAGGCGACGGACGCGCTCAAGGTCTTCAGGCGTATCAACACCGGCAGGCGGTGCTTCCAGGGCATCGCCCACATGGATGCGCACGCCATGCCACAGAGCGCGCAATTGCTCCAGGGATTCGGTATTTTCCAACCAGCACGGGCCCCAGCTGACGAAGTCATGCAGGAAACCGGCACGGTAAGCGTAAATGCCGATGTGGCGACGGTACGGCACGCCCTCCGGCAATACTTCGGGGTTCCTGGCGAAGGCGTCGCGAGCCCACGGCAAGGTCGAACGGCTGAAAGTCAATGCCAGGCCATTGATATCGCTGACCACCTTCACCACGTTCGGATTGAACAGGGTGTCGATGTCTTCAATGGGTTCGGCAAGGGTGGCCATGCGTGCTTCGCCATGGGCCGCCAGGTTGGCCGCCACCTGGTCGATCACACTGGGCGGGATCAACGGCTCATCACCTTGCACGTTGACCACGATGGCGTCGGGCGCAAGGCCAAGCTGCGTGGCGACTTCGGCCAGGCGGTCGGTGCCGGAATTATGGTCTTCGCGGGTCAACACCGCTTCAGCGCCAAAGCCCTGGCAGGCCGCGATGATACGCGGGTCATCGGTGGCCACCACCACGCGCTCGGCACTGCTTTTACTGGCCTGCTCCCACACCAGCTGGATCATCGGTTTGTTGCCGATCATTTGCAGCGGTTTGCCCGGCAGACGGGTCGATGCGTAACGCGAAGGAATGACAACGGTAAAGGCGGTGGTCATTTATCCAGGCGCTCATCGGTCGTCAGGGTGCGGGCTTCGCTTTCCAGCATCACGGGGATGCCGTCACGGATCGGATAGGCCAGGCCAGCACCTTTGCTGATCAGCTCGGTTTTATCGGCGCTGAGCTTGAGCGGGCCTTTGCAGATAGGGCAAGCGAGGATGTCGAGCAATTTGGTGTCCATGAGTGTTTCCTGGCAAGAAGCGTTTTAAGGCAAAAGACGGGCAGGCAGCAGGCGCATCAGCTGTGTGTCGAACCAGGCGACAAACGCCGGCGACGGCACCGCATCCACCGCAAGGTACCACCAGTCGGGCTGGGCAAAGGCGCGGCACTTCACCGCGTCTTTCTCGGTCATGACCAGTGGCAATGACGGCGTAAAACTCAAGACCTCGGCGTTGTAGGACGCGTGGTCGGCAAATGCATGGGGTATCGGCTGCCAGTGTAGCGTTTCAAGGGTATTGAAGAAACGTTGCGGGTTGCCGATACCGGCGACCGCGTGCACCGCCTGGCCCATCGAAAAATAATCGAGCGGCTGGCGCTCACCGGTACTCAGGTTGATCAACGCCGTGGGCACCAGACGGAAGGCAAAGCCGTCCTCACGGTCCGCCACGGCGCCGTTGTAAAGCAGCGCATCCACGCTCTGCAAACGCTCCACCGGCTCCCGTAGTGGCCCGGCGGGCAGGCAACGGCGGTTGCCAAGTCCCCGTGCGGCGTCGATCAACACCAGCTCCAGGTCGCGGGCCAGGCGGTAATGTTGCATGCCATCGTCTGAAAGGATCAGGTCCAGGGTTTCACTGGACAACAGTGCTTTAACGGCGCGACTGCGGTCAGGGTCGATCATCAATGGGACGCCGCAACGCTGCACGATCAGCAAAGGCTCGTCACCCGCCACCTCGGCGCTGTGGCTGGCCTCTACCCGCCAAGGCAGTTGCGGCGGCCTGGCACCGTATCCACGGCTGACGACGCCTACGCGCAAACCACTGCGTCGGCAATGCTCAATCAGCCACAGAATCAACGGTGTCTTGCCCGTGCCACCCACGGTGATATTACCGACCACCACCACCGGCACCGGGGACTGATAGATCTCGCCCTCACCCGCCAGGAACCGTGCACGCTTGCGCTGCACCACCCGGCGATACAAAGACTCCAGCGGCCGCAGCAGCGCGAGAGCCGGATGGCCTTCATACCAGGCCTTGAGCAATCGATCGGACATGGGCATCAGGGTGCGCTCGCGGCCTCGACGGTGGACATGCGCAAATGGCTGAAGCCAAGTTTGCCGGCAGCATCCATCGCGGTGATCACCGCCTGGTGCTGGGTCTTGCCATCGGCACTGATCGACAGCGGCATCTTGGTGTCGCCACCGGACTCCTTCTGCAAGGCGTCCATCAGGCTGTTGAGGTCGTTCTTTTCCAGCAATTGGTTATTCACCGAAAACACCCCATCGGCACTGATGGCGATATCCAGTTGCTTGACCTGCTGATCTTCGGCCGGCGAGCCGCTGACCGCTTCCGGCAGATCAACCCGCAGCTCGGTCTGCCGGGTGAAGGTGGTGGTGACGACAAAAAACAGCAGCAGGATAAACACCACGTCGATCAGCGACGCGAGGTTGATATCGACATTTTCCCGTTGCTTGCGGCGAAATTTCACGCTTTGCCCTCGACCAGGTCCACATCGCGATCGCCCTGCACCACTTCCACCAGCTTGATGGCTTCCTGCTCCATGCCAACCACCAGTTCATCTATGCGGCGCTGCAGGAAGCGATGGAAGAACACCGATGGAATACCGACCATCAGGCCCGCTGCCGTGGTGATCAAAGCCTTGGAGATGCCCCCGGCCAGAACCGCGGCGTTGGTGGTCATACCCGAGCCCATGAACGAGCTGAAGATATCGATCATGCCCAGCACCGTCCCCAGCAAGCCGAGCAACGGGGCCATCGCGGCAATGGTACCGAGGGCATTGATGTAGCGTTCCAGCTCATGAATGACCCGGGCAGCAGCCTCTTCGATGCACTCTTTCATGATCTCGCGACCATGCTTGGAGTTGGCCAGGCCGGCGGCGAGGATTTCCCCCAGGGGTGAGTTGGCGCGCAGCTCCTTGAGCTTTTCCTTGTCGAGTTGCTTATTCTTGATCCAGCCCCAGACCTGCCCCAGCAAGTGCTCGGGGGTGACGCGGCTGGCGCGCAGGGTCCACAGGCGCTCGGCAACAATGCCGAGTGCGGCGATGGAGCTGAGGATGATCGGCAACATCATCCAGCCACCGGATTTGACCAATTCCCACACAGTGAATGTCCCCTCGAAAAAGTGCGCCACTTTATCATATAGGTTCGGCGGCGGGGTTCGTCGACCATAGACCCGCCCGTCGCAGGCACCCGCCTTTATAACGCTGGACTAAGGTAACGGTTCGCGCCAGAAACGGCGTTGACTGCGCGCAACAACCGGTGGCTTGAAGGCGCCCAACTGCAGACGCACCGCGCCCTGCTCGGCGCTGTCGTATACCCGACTGCCCAGGGCCTGATAACGTTCCATCACCGAGGCATGAGGGTGGCCGAATGCATTGCCTCGCCCTCTGGAGATCAGCACCGACTTGGGCACCAACCGTTGTACGAAGGGCCAGGATGAAGAACTGCGGCTGCCATGATGGGGGGCTTGCAGCCAATCGGTCGGCTTCGCCAGCGGCGTGTCGAGAAAAGCCCGTTCCGCCGCACGGTCAATATCGCCAGTTAGCAGCAGGCGCTCGCCATTGGCCTGTACCTGTAACACGCAAGACTTGGGATTACCGTCGACAGCGCCAGGCCATTGCCATAATGCGAACGACACGCCGTCCCACGTCCATGCCTCGCCACTGATACAGGGCTGAGTACCGAGAAACGCCGGCAGACCTTCGGTCTCGCCGCCCACTACCCGGCCGATGGGCAGCCCCTCGGCAATCGCAGCCGCACCGCCGGCATGGTCGGCGTCGGCATGGCTGAGCAACATCATGTCCAACCGCTCGACCCCAAGTTTTTTCAACGATGGCAATACCACCCGCGCGCCTAAATCAACCGCGCCGGATCGAGGGCCGGCATCGTAGAGCAAGGTGTGATGACGGGTGCGCAGAACCAGTGCCTGCCCCTGGCCGACATCCAGTTGCACCACTTCCACTCGCCCATGGGGCACCAGCTCCCTAGGGGGAAATACCGCCAACAGGAGCATTGGCCACCCCAGCAGCCGGAACGGCACCCCCTTGGGCAGCAGCAGTATCACCGCGCCCACGAGGCTCACCAGCCAGTACCCCAACGGCACTTCGGCCGGTATCCAGGCGGGCCGTTGTGCGGCCAACAGGGCCAAACCCGTGAACAGCCCATCCAGCGCCCCGCCGGCCAGCCACAGCACACCCTCCCCCACAAAGGGCACCCACAGGAACGCAGTCCCCAGCAACGCCAGGGGCAACACCACCAGACTGATCCACGGCACGGCAAATAGATTGGCCAGCGGTGCACTGAGGCTGATGGGCAGGCCGAGTACCAACAAAATCGGAAACAACCCGATTGCAATCAGCCATTGGGGTCGGGTCCATGCCTGCCAGGGGCTCCAAGGACCCAAACGTGCGCCGAAGGCCAACACCAGCACGGCAACCGCAGCAAACGACAACCAGAACCCCGGTTGCAGACTGGCCAGGGGTTCAAACACCAGTACACCATTAAACGCCAGCAACAAAGGCCACCAACCACCCAGGTGCCGGAACCGCAGACGCCACAGCAGCACCAAGGCGACCATCAGGCAGGCCCGCTGCACCGGTACGCCAAACCCTGCGAGCAGGCCGTAACCCAACGCGCCGGCAAACGCCAAACCGCAGGCCCACGGTAGCCAGGGCAACACGCGGGGCCAACCACCGTAGCGCGCCAACCCCGCCACCAGGCCGTAAATCAAGCCCGCCAGCAAACCAATATGCTGGCCGGAAATCACCAGCAGGTGCACGGTCCCGGTGTCCTGCAACACCCGCCAATCCTGCGCGGTCAGTCCGGAACCGTCCCCCAGCACCAACGCCACCACGGCGGCTTGGCGATTGTGCATGCCCACGCTCATCAGGCGTTGACGCAGGCTATCGCGCCAGGCATCGCGAGCCGGTGCCAGACGCTCACCGTCCTTGACCGACGCCGTGGCGCCAATGCGCTGGGCCAGCAACCACGCCTCGTAGTCAAAACCGTGAAAGTTGAGCAGGCCGGACGGTCGTTTGAGTGTCACCGCCAGGCGCCAGCGCTCGCCACTGCGTACCGGTGGGCCGCCGTGCCAAGACACGCGGATGCGCTTGGGCAACCGCGTATTGCGCGACCGGCTGTCGGTCAGTTCGAAGCGCACGCCGGTGCCCGTCTGCTGCGGCAACCCGCTGACACGCCCCTCGACCCAGCGGGTCTGCCCATCCAGCGCCGGCACCAATCGATCATTCAACGCCCACTGCGCGCTGATGCAGGCCCAGCTCAGGCCCAGCAGAAAAAAAGCCAGCGGGTAGCTCCGCCACGGCAACAACATCAAGGCCAGCACCAGCATCGCCAACAAAGCGCCAGCCGGTGGCAGCGCCGGCAACCAGCGCAACGTCAGCAAGCCGAGTGCGAGCGCGAACATCCCCGTTCTCATGGATCATCCTTTCGAAGTGATCCACTCAGTCTTAGCTGGGCGCCCGGCGCGGCCTATGATGTTTTGTCACAAAGTCTGAATTTTCTGTTTATAGAATACGCGCATACTTGCCCCTCGAACTGACCTGGACCCCTTATGCCCCGGCGCTTATTCAAACGGTACATGCCCGATCCCAGCAGTATCAGGGAACACAAGTCCTTACGATTTCTCGGCACGTTGCTGCATGACCCCAACCTCTGGCACCTGAACCGGCACTCCGTGGCGCGCGCCATGGCGGTTGGGCTGTTTGCCGCGTTTATTCCGATTCCCTTTCAGATGTTATTGGCGGCGGTCCTGTCCATCAGCGTGCGCGCCAATATGCCCATCGCTGTCAGCCTGGTGTGGCTGACCAACCCGATCACCATGCCGTTTGTGTTTGTCGGCACCTATCTGACAGGCGCCTGGCTGATGAATGTGCCGCCACGCAGCCTGCCCGACAACCTGACGTGGGAATGGATCAGCGGCCAACTGAGCACGCTATGGCAGCCATTCCTGTTGGGCTCGGTGGTCTGTGGTTTGCTGCTGGCGGCGCTGGCCTACTGCCTGACCATGCTGTACTGGCGCTGGTGGGTTGCCCACCAATGGAAAAAGCGCAAACAGCGGCGCACCTGAGGGTTAGCGAGCCACGAGTCGCAGATGCACGCGCAGGCCCTGCCCGGTATTTTCCGCCCACAAGCGCCCACCCTGGCGCTGCACGGCGTTGCGGGCAATGCTCAAGCCAAGGCCGAAACCACCGTCCCCGGGGCGTGAACCCTCCAGGCGGGTAAAGGGCGCGAAGATGCGTTCAAGGTCTTGTTCATCAATCCCGCCACCCTGATCTTCCAGCCACAGGTGCCAGTGGTCGCCTTCGCGACAGCCGTCCAGTTGCACCACCCCGTGAGCGGGCGAATGCCGGATCGCGTTGCGCAGGATATTTTCCAACGCCTGGGCCAATGCATTCAGGTTGCCCCGCACCCAACAGTCGACCGCCAGGCGGCACGGCAAACGCGACGCAGGCCAATCGCTTTCATAGCAGGCATTTTCCCGGAGCATGTCCCACAACGCCTGGATCTGGATGTCTTCATTGGGCAAGGGCGTGCGCTCACTGTCCAGCCAAGCCAATTGCAGGCTGTCTTCCACCAGATGCTGCATGCCGTCGATTTCACGGCTCAACCGCTCGCGCAGTTGCGCCAGGTCTTGTTCACTGTCACAGGCCACGCGCAGGCGGCTCAGGGGTGTGCGCAACTCATGGGACATATCCCGCAGCAACTGTTGCTGTAATACCACGGTGCCCTGCAAACGCTCGGACATATGGTCAAAGGCCCGGCTCAACTCGCCCAGTTCATCCTGGCGCCGGGTGGCCTCGCGAGGCATGCGCGCATTCAACTGGTCGGCGCGCCAGGCGTTGGCCTGCTCACGCAATTGATTGAGGGGCATGATCAACAACCGATAGAGGCCAACGCACAGCAGCAGGGTAAACAAGCCGGGAATCACGCCATTGGTCACCACGCGCCAGAACAGCTGATAACGCCCGGGCATGAATCGTTGCGGCAGCTCGATCACCAATGCCCCCGCGCCAGGGTTCACAGGAAACGCAACCTTCAGCCACGGCAGCCCTTTGACATGACGACTGACCGGCCATTCCAGGCCGCGCAGGAACGTCAGGCGCTGGCTCTCCTTGTCGCTCAACGGTGTACTGCTGAGGGATTGCAGATCCTTGCCGATCACCCCGATCCAGGTCGACTCGCGGGTGGTCATCAGTTGCAGCCACGCATCGACACCCGCACGTCCCTGCGTATTCCAGGCCAATTCGGCGCCCGCCGCATAGCCCCGCAGGATCTCGCGGGACTCTTCAGACACGTAGGCGCTTTGCTCCTCCATATACCGGCCCCAGGACCAACTGAGCCAGATCATCAGCAAACAGAAGGCGATCAACAGGCTGGCGAGCTTCCAGAACAGCGAGTGCTTGCCGGGCAAGCGCTCAAAGCCCCTCATCGGCACCGCTCAATACGTAGCCCTTGCCCCATACGGTACGCACTTCGCGCTCGCCGTAGCCGATGACCTTGAGCTTGCGACGAATCTGGCTGACGTGCATATCCAGGCTGCGATCATGGGGCGCATAACCGCGCTGCAACACATGCTGATAAAGGAACGCCTTGCTGAGCACCTCTTCGGCATTCCGGTGCAAGGTTTCCAACAGGCGATACTCACTGCGCGTCAGCCCGGCCCAGCGCGCCTTGTAAAAGACGTCACACACTTCATCCTCAAAGCGCAGGGTATGTGCTTCTTCGCGCGCGGTTATCAGGGCCGCCTGCGGACGACGGTCCAGGGCGACCCGTCGCAGGATCGCCTCGATGCGCACGCGCAACTCGATCATGCTGAACGGCTTGGGCAGATAGTCGTCCGCCCCCAGGCGAAAGCCGCTGATGCGATCCGCCTCGGCGCCCAGGGCCGACATCAGGATCACGGGCACCGCATGGCTCTGGCGTAAATGCGTGAGGATCGATAACCCATCCAGCCCGGGCAGCAGGATGTCCATCAACACCACGTCGAACGCCTGGTCACGGGCCATCTGCAACCCTTGCCGGCCGTTCTGGCACCATGTGACTTCGAAGCCACAGCGGCCCAAATGCTCATGCACATAGGCGCCCAATACAGGGTCATCTTCGATGGTCAGGATACAGGGTGGGCCAACTGCTGCGGGATTCATTAGCGTCTGCAATTCATTCTCAATAACTGATTATTCAAGATTAAACTGTTACAGGCAATCGCCAGATGGCAGCAAATGGCCCGAAGATTGCCGCATGTCATTAATTTACGAGAATCCACGCTGCGCAAATGGCTACACTGCGCAGGTGGCACGGGCCGGATGCCTGTGTGAATGATTGATATCAATGTGGTGGCAGGAGAGTGGCGTGCTTAGAAGAATGGGGATAAAAGGCCGCGTACTGTTGCTGACCTTATTACCGACCAGCCTGATGGCGTTGTTATTGGGCGGTTATTTCACTTGGATGCAACTGTCGGAATTGCAGAGCCAGTTGCTGCAACGCGGCGAGATGATCGCCGAGCAATTGGCCCCACTGGTGGCTCCGCCCCTGAGCAGCAAAAACACGGATCTGCTGGAACGCATCGCCACCCAATCCCTGGAACAACCGGACGTGCGCACCGTATCGTTCCTCGCACCCGACCGCTCGCCCCTGGCCCACGCCGGCCCGACCATGCTCAACCAGCCGCCCACCGGTAACAGCTCACAATTGCTGCAGCGCACCGGCAACGACGCCACACGCTATCTGCTGCCGGTATTCGGCCACCATCGCAACCTCGCCGGCGAACTGATCCCCGATGAGTCCGACCGCCTGTTGGGCTGGGTCGAAGTGGAACTGTCCCACAACGGCATGTTGCTGCGCGGCTATCGCAGTCTGTTCGCCAGCCTGCTGTTGATTGCCATTGGCCTGATCTGCACCGCCGCTCTGGCACTGCGCATCAGCCGCACGATCAACTCACCCATCGGCCAGATCAAACAGGCTGTGGCCCAACTCAAGGACGGCAATCTGGAAACACGCTTGCCACCCTTGGGCAGCCAGGAATTGGACCAACTGGCCTCGGGCATCAACCGTATGGCCGAAACCCTGCAAAATGCCCAGGAAGAATTGCAACACAGCATCGATCAGGCCACCGAAGACGTACGGCAGAACCTGGAAACCATCGAGATCCAGAACATCGAACTGGACCTGGCGCGCAAGGAAGCCTTGGAGGCCAGCCGAATCAAGTCGGAGTTCCTGGCCAATATGAGTCATGAAATCCGCACCCCGCTCAATGGCATCCTAGGTTTCACCCACCTGTTGCAGAAAAGCGAGATGTCGCCACGCCAGTTGGATTACCTGGGCACCATCGAAAAATCCGCCGACAACCTGTTGGGCATCATCAACGAGATCCTCGACTTCTCAAAAATCGAGGCCGGCAAACTGGTGCTCGACAGCGTGCCCTTCAACCTGCGCGACTTGCTGCAAGACACCCTGACCATCCTCGCGCCTGCCGCCCATGCCAAGCAGTTGGAACTGGTCAGCCTGGTGTACCGCGACACGCCACTGGCGTTGGTCGGCGACCCGCTGCGCCTCAAGCAGATCCTGACCAACCTGATCAGCAACGCGATCAAGTTCACCCGCGAAGGCACCATCGTGGCCCGTGCGATGATCGAGGACGAACAGGAAGACAGCGTACAACTGCGCATCAGCGTGCAGGACACTGGCATCGGCCTGTCCAACCAAGATGTACGCGCACTGTTTCAGGCCTTCAGCCAGGCCGACAACTCCCTGTCGCGCCAACCGGGCGGCACCGGCTTGGGGCTGGTGATTTCCAAGCGCCTGATCGAACAGATGGGTGGTGAAATCGGCGTTGACAGCACACCGGGTGAAGGTTCGGAATTCTGGATCAGCCTTAACCTGCCCAAGACCCGCGACGACGTTGAAGACCTGCCCGCCCCGCCGCTGCTCGGTCGCCGCGTGGCCGTGCTGGAAAACCACGAACTGGCGCGCCAGGCCCTGCAACATCAGTTGGAAGACTGCGGCCTTGAAGTCACGCCGTTCAACTCCCTGGAAAACCTGACCAACGGCATCACCAGCGCGCATCAGACCGAGCAGGCCATTGACCTGGCGGTACTCGGCGTCACCGCCAACGACATTCCTCCCGAACGCCTCAACCAGCATCTATGGGACCTCGAACACCTGGGCTGCAAAGTGCTGGTGCTGTGCCCTACCACCGAACAGATGCTGTTCAACCAGGCGGTGCCCAACCCCAACAGCCAATTGCAGGCCAAGCCCGCCTGTACGCGCAAGTTGCGCCGAGCGTTGGCCGACCTGATCAGCCCGCGGCCTTCGCGCAGTGAACCGGGTGAGCCGCTGTCCAGTCGTGCACCGCGTGTACTGTGCGTGGATGACAACCCGGCGAACCTGTTGCTGGTGCAAACCCTGCTCGAAGACATGGGCGCCAAGGTCCAGGCGGTGGAAAGCGGGTATGCCGCCGTCAATGCGGTGAAACAGGAGACCTTCGACCTGGTACTGATGGACGTGCAAATGCCCGGTATGGACGGCCGCCAGAGCACCGAGGCGATTCGCCAATGGGAAAGCGAACGCCACGGTACGCCGTTGCCGATAGTCGCCCTCACGGCCCACGCCATGGCCAATGAAAAACGTGCACTGCTGCAAAGTGGCATGGACGACTACCTGACCAAACCCATCAGCGAACGGCAACTGGCCCAGGTGGTGTTGAAGTGGACCGGCCTGGCCCTGCGCAATCAAGGGCCGGAGCGCACCCCCGAGAATTTGGCTCCAGGCGTGCGACTGCAGGTACTGGACCACGAGGAGGGTTTACGCCTGGCCGCCAACAAGGCCGACCTGGCCGCCGATATGCTCGCCATGCTGCTGGCGTCTCTGGAGGCCGACCGCCAGGCCATCACCGCGGCCCGCGATGCCAATGACAACAACGCCCTGATCGAACGCGTTCACCGCCTGCACGGCGCCACGCGCTACTGCGGTGTGCCGCAACTGCGCGCCGCCTGTCAGCGCGCCGAAACGTTGCTCAAGCAGGACGACGCCAAAGCCATGGCCGCGCTCGACGAGCTGGACATGGCGATTGCGCGCCTGGCCAGTGAAGCACGGGTCAGCGCCTGACCCCTGCAGGCGCTTACCCAATTCGCAATGACAGGGAGTTTTATTTGATGCGCGTCATTCTTTTCAGCAGCCAGCATTACGACCGCGACAGCTTTCTTGGCGAGCCGCTGCCCGCCGGCGTGGAACTGCACTTCCAGCCCGCGCGGCTCAACCTCGACACCGTGGCCCTGGCCGACCATCACGAGGTGGTGTGTGCCTTCATCAACGATGACCTCAGCGCCCCGGTGCTGGAGCACCTGGCCAAAGGCGGCACGCGCCTGATTGCCTTGCGTTCGGCCGGCTATAACCATGTCGACCTTGCCGCCGCCAGGCGCCTGGGGCTGGCCGTCGTACGCGTCCCGGCGTATTCGCCCCACGCGGTGGCCGAGCACGCCGTGGCGTTGATCCTGGCCCTCAACCGTCGCTTGCACCGCGCTTATAACCGCACCCGCGACGGCGATTTCAGCCTGCACGGGCTGACCGGCTTCGACCTCGTCGGCAAGACGGTCGGCGTGGTCGGCACTGGGCAGATCGGCGCAACATTCGCCAGGATCATGGCCGGTTTCGGTTGCCGACTGGTGGCCTACGACCCCTTCCCCAATCCTCAGGTGCAGGCCCTCGGCGCCCGCTACGTAAGCTTGCCCGAGCTGCTGGCCGAGGCGCAGATCATCAGCCTGCACTGCCCGCTCACCCAGGACAGCAAACACCTGATCAACGCGCGTTCCCTGGCACATATGCAACCGGGCGCGATGCTGATCAATACCGGGCGCGGCGGTTTGGTCGACACACCGGCACTGATCGACGCGCTCAAGGAGGGTCAACTCGGTTATTTGGGGCTGGATGTGTATGAGGAAGAAGCCCAGCTGTTTTTCGAAGACCGGTCCGACTTACCCTTGCAAGACGATGTGCTTGCGCGCCTGCTGACCTTTCCCAACGTGATCATCACCGCCCACCAGGCATTCCTGACTCGCGAGGCGCTGGCAGCGATTGCTGGCACCACGCTGGCTAACATTGCGGCATGGGCCAACGGCCTGCCGCAGAACCTCGTCGAGGGCTGATCAGCGGTCACATACCAGGCTCATGATAGGCCGGCACCCGTGATAGGATGCCGCGCCTATTTGGAGGATCCATGGCCGAACACGATTTCCGCTTCAGCTTGCTGAGCCCGCAACACACCCTGATTGAATGCCGTGCCCTGGTGCCTGGCCGTTATCAGATCACCGGCAACGGTGGTTCGATCAAGCATGGCGACGTACTGATCGTCACCCTGCGTGGCAGTAAAACCCTGTCGATGCGCCTGACCGTCGAAGGTGACGCGCGCTATTCCATCCGCCCGGCGGGCCAATGGGTCGCCATGGCCCAGGGGCCGAAATTCGGCGAACTGGAAATTCACACCTGGAAGGTCAACTGCGACAGCTGCGAAAGCGTGCTGGAGTTTGAATTCGCAGTGGAAACCAAGCTGACCAAAGAGCCACTGCAGCCGGCCGCCAACGCGCGTATCAAGGAATTGGGCTGGGCCAGTGAAGGCGACAAGCACCGCTGCCCGAAATGCCAGAAGGCCGCACAATGAGAGCCCCTCTGTTGCTCGCCGCCATCGGCGTCGGCCTGAGCGGCTGCGCCGGCAACACGGCGAAGCTGGAGCAGGATCACAGCTACGTAGTGGAGTGGATTGGTGAGCGGCCATTGATGGACTACGCGCACCTGACCGTGACGCTGGGTGCCGATGGTCGCGCCTATGGCAACGGCGGCTGCAACCACTGGTTTGCGCCGTACACCGTGGATGGCGAGAAACTCAGTTTCGGCAAGATCGGCAGCACCCGCAAGCTTTGCGCCGAAGCCTTGATGGAGCAGGAACAGCGCTTCTTCCAGGCCCTGCAAGGCGTTGAACGCTGGGATATCTCGCCGATCGAACAGACCCGCTTCTGGCCGGCCGAGGGCAAGCCGATTCGCTTGTGGCGGGAAGAAGGCTGACCGGCCTTTATACCGCCCGCACGTGGGATGGGCTTGCCCGCCGATGACAGTCCGTCAGCAATACTGACCACCGCTATCGAGGGCAAGCCGCCTCCCACATTTATCCGCGCAAGGCCTTGAGCTTGGCCAACACGCCTTCTGCCGTCTGCTCGCCCATCAACTGCTCACGCACCTTGCCCTTGTCATCGATGATATAGGTCACCGGCAACGCTTCGCTGCGCGGGATATCGAAGATCCCCTCCGGGTTCTGCGCCAGGACGGTGAACTTGATCCCCAGCTTCTCGCTGGCCGCCCTGAGCTCCTCACCCTGCACATTGTCGAAATTGACGCCGAACACCCCCACATTCTGCCCTTTCAACTGATCGGCCAAGGCATTGAGCTGCGGGATTTCCGTACGGCACGGGCCACACCATTCCGCCCAGTAGTTGACCACCACCCACTGCTTGTCCAGACGTTCGGCCGCCACTTTCTTGCCGTATTGGTCAACGCCGTAGTCATTGCCGCAGCCGCTGAGCAGCAGGGTTGTGATGATCGCGAATGCACCGATCAGTCGCCTAGTCATGGGGTAATCCTTCGTAAAAATGAACATTGGCTGCGACCTAACGCCTCTTACGGTTTAAGAGCGGGCCGCAGCGCAGGTAGAATACCCGCCACCTTACGCAAGATGCGACCCGCACATGACCGATCTGACGCTTTATCACAACCCGCGCTGCTCGAAATCGCGCGGTGCGCTCGAGTTGCTGGAGGCTCGCGGCCTGGCCCCGACCGTCGTGCGCTACCTGGAAACGCCGCTGGATGCCGCGCAACTGAAGGCCTTGCTGAGCAAGCTCGGCATCGGCGCACGCCAATTGCTGCGCACCGGTGAAGACGAATACAAAACCCTCGACCTGGCCGACGCCAACCTCAGCGAAGCGCAATTGATCGCCGCCATCGCCGCGCACCCGAAGTTGATGGAACGCCCGATCCTGGAGACCGCCGATAAAGCCATCATCGGTCGCCCACCGGAGAATGTGTTGGAGATCCTGCCGTGACGACTCCGTATGTGCTGGTGCTGTATTACAGCCGCAATGGCTCGGTCAGCGAGATGGCCCGGCAAATTGCCCGAGGGATCGAACAGGCCGGCCTGGAGGCACGCCTGCGTACCGTACCGGCGATCTCTACCGAGTGCGAAGCCGTCGCGCCGAGCATTCCGGACGAAGGCGCGTTGTATGCCAGCCTCGATGACCTGAAGAACTGCTCCGGCCTGGCGCTGGGCAGCCCGACCCGCTTCGGCAACATGGCTGCGCCGCTCAAGTACTTCCTCGACGGCACCAGCAACCTGTGGCTCACCGGCGCCCTCGTGGGCAAACCCGCCGGGGTCTTCACCTCCACCGCCAGCCTGCACGGCGGCCAGGAGACCACGCTGATGTCGATGCTGCTGCCGTTGCTGCATCACGGCATGCTGATCACCGGCCTGCCCTACAGCGAACAAGCGCTGCTCGACACCCAGGGCGGCGGCACGCCGTATGGGGCCAGTCACCATGCCGGACCTGACGGCAAACGCATGCTTGACCAACATGAAATCACCCTGTGCCGCGCCCTGGGCCTGCGCCTGGCAAACACAGCCTTGCTGCTGGAGAACGGCCGTGGCCAGAAAGCCTAAGGCCCTGCCATCGCAAGCGTGGCTGGAGCCACGGGTCAAAGTGGCGCGGACGCTGAGCCTGTTGGCATTTCTTGGTCTGGTGGGCTTGCTCTGTGTGTACTACCTGTTCATCGCAGACCTGCACGGCGCCCGCCCATGGGTGATCCTGCTGATCGAATGGGTGCCGCTGCTGATACTGGCACCGGGGATGCTGTTGGGCAGTACCCGTGGGCATTCGTGGATGTGCTTCGTGGTGAACCTGTATTTCATCAAGGGTGCGCTGGCGGCGTATGACCCGAACCGGCAACTGTTCGGGGTGCTGGAGATGCTGGCGAGCCTGGCGGTCTTCTGCACCGCCCTGCTCTATGTACGCTGGCGGCATCAACTGAATCGGCGGTTGGCGGCAACCTGATCGAGATGTGTCGCCTCGACCCTAGTGATTCACCGTGTAAGCCAACATCATCGACAGCTGGCACATTGGCCGCCCGCTCTCGGCATGCCACTGGTTGAACGCAGCCTGCACCGCCGCCAGGTCGCGCAGGCTGGTCGGCGCCCTGTCGACGATCTTCTGCGCGTTCAGGGCCGCCACCACGTCATCGCTCGGCACAAAGGTATCCTTGCCCACCATGCGCAAAAAGCGCGGGGCCGATAGACCGCCCAGTTGGTGACCGTGCTTGCTCAGGTACTTCCACAACCCGACGATGTCGGTCACCGGCCAGTCGGCGATAAATGCGCCGAAGCTGCCTTTTTCCTGCTCGATGTCGAGGATCATCTGCGCATTGCGCGGCACACTCTTGAGTTTGCCCAGGTGGCGGATGATGCGCGTGTCCTGCATCAAACGCTCCAGATGTTCGGCGCCCATCAACACGACCTTTTCCGGGTCGAAGCCAAAAAACACCTGCTCGAAGGCCGGCCACTTGGCATCTACCACACTGTGCTTCAAGCCCGCGCGAAACACGCGCAGCGCCAAGGTCGACAGGTAACGGTCATCGCTGATCTTGCGCAATTGCGCCGCGGTCTTGGGCACAGGCAGGTGGGCGTCCAGCTTGGCCGCTGAACCGAAGCGGTTCAGACAATATTCGTGCAGCCATTTGTAATCGCGCATGCCCTCTCCTGGCAATTGAATTGAAAACGGCGCCCGCGAGCGCCGTGTGTCAGAGCATTGAAACGGCTCAGAGGTTCACTACATTGACGAAGCGCGAAGCCGCCGTCTCGTCGATCTTCAAGCTGGTGAAGTCGAACAGGTTGCGGTCGGCCAACTGCGACGGGATCACATTCTGCAGGCTACGGAAGATGCTCTCGGTGCGGCCGGGGGTCTTGCGCTCCCAGTCCACCAGCATTTCCTTGACCACCTGACGCTGCAGGTTTTCCTGGGAGCCGCACAGGTTGCACGGGATGATCGGGAATTGCTTGAGGTCGGAGTAGGCCTGGATGTCCTTCTCGCTGCAATACGCCAGCGGACGGATCACCACATTGCGCCCGTCATCGGCGCGCAGCTTGGGTGGCATGGCCTTGAGCGAGCCGTTGAAGAACATATTGAGGAAGAAGGTTTCGACGATGTCATCACGGTGATGACCCAGCGCCATCTTGGTCGCGCCGATCTCATCGGCGAAGGTATAGAGCGTGCCACGACGCAGGCGCGAGCACAGCGAGCAGGTGGTCTTGCCTTCCGGGATCAGCTCCTTGACCACCGAGTAAGTATCTTTTTCAACGATATGGTATTCGACGCCCAGCTCCTTGAGATAAGCCGGCAGCACGTGCTCAGGGAAGCCCGGTTGTTTCTGGTCCATGTTGACGGCGACGATCTCGAACTTGATCGGCGCGACCTTTTGCAGATGCAGCAGCACGTCGAGCATGGTGTAGCTGTCTTTGCCGCCGGAGAGGCAAACCATGACCTTGTCGCCGTCCTCGATCATGTTGAAATCGGTGACCGCTTCACCGGCCAGGCGACGCAGGCGTTTTTGCAGTTTGTTCTGGTTGACTGTAAGAGTGCCCATGGCGCTTGGATCCGCTTGAGGTGTGTGACGAAAAGCGCAGCATTTTACCGGTAAGCATGGCTGAGTTCCATTACGGAGGGCTGCTTCCCGATAGCAGCGGGCCAGATAGCCATGTTTGGCTGAATACTGCTACCGGGAGCAAACCCGCCGCCCTATCTACCCGCATTACCCTGTACAGACCCTCCCGCGATTAGGGCCAGTGTTTACAGTGCGATTTGCTCTAAAGCCCTACAGTTTTTCCGGTCATCACTTCCTATACTGCGACTTGAGGTCGCATATCTATCCAGACCTTTCAGGCCATATGGCCCGTGAGCGCTCCGATGGGGGGCGATGGTAATAACGACAGGAGTGACTGGCATGATCCATCACGTCGTGGGGCTGTTTACCCATCCCGACCAGGAATGGCGGGAAATCCGTGGCGATAAGGAAGAAAGCATCGGCCACATGTACCTCACTCACACCCTGATTCTTGCGGCGATCCCCGCCGTATCCGCGTTTATCGGCACGACCCGGGTCGGCTGGGTCATCGGCAGCCGCGCCCCGGTGATGCTGACCCAGGAAAGCGCGCTGTGGATGACCATCATGTCGTACGCGGCGATGCTCTGCGGCGTGGCGGTGATGGGCGCGTTCATCCACTGGATGGCCCGCACCTATGACGCCAACCCCAGCATGTCACGCTGCGTGGCATTTGCGACCTACACCGCGACACCGCTGTTTATCGGCGGGCTGGCGGCGCTGTACCCGCATATGTGGCTGGGCATGATGGTGGGCATGGCAGCCATTTGCTACACGGTGTACCTGCTGTATGTGGGGCTGCCGACTTTCATGAACATCGACCCGGACGAGGGCTTCCTTTTCTCCAGTTCGGTACTGGCAGTGGGCCTGGTCGTCCTGGTGGCGATCATGGCGTTTACCGTGATCGTCTGGGGCCTCGGCGTAGGCCCGGTTTACACCAACTGAAATCCGCTTATCGACCTGGGCAAGGCCACCGCAAGGTGGCCTTGTGCGTTATGCATGACCATTCGGCGCCTGACAGATTCGGAAACACCCAGCTTTGCGGCATACTGGTCGTCTCTGGAGATATGTACAGCATGCCCGAGCAACTCAATACCCGCGTCGAAGATTGTTTCCTGCTAGCCGAATCCTTTTTCAAACGAAGCTTCAAACGCCCCCAAGTCAGCCTCAAGCTGCGGGGCCAGAAAGCCGGTGTCGCGCATTTGCACGAGAACCTGCTGCGTTTCAACCCTCAGTTGTACCGAGAAAACAGCCAACACTTCCTGAAACAGACCGTGGCCCACGAAGTGGCGCACCTGATCGCCCACCAGTTGTTTGGCGAGCGCATCCAACCCCACGGCGAAGAATGGCAGTTGATCATGCGCGGGGTTTACGAACTGCCGCCCGATCGTTGCCACACCTATGAAGTAAAGCGCCGTCAGGTGACACGCTATATCTACCGATGCCCTTGTGCGGACAGCGATTTTCCGTTTTCGTCACAGCGCCACGGGCTGGTGAACCAAGGACGGCGGTATCTGTGTCGGCGTTGCCGGCAAACATTGGTGTTTACTGGAGAAACCCGGGTGGAGTGACGAACGTTGCACCGCCCCTCCCCATTTGGGATGTATGGACAGGTCGAATGTATGGGGCGTGCTCCCGATAGCCCCCCCTCAACCGACCACCTTGGCCTGGCGCAACGCCGTTATCCGCTGGGCAGTGAACCCTAACTCAAGCAGCACCTCATCGGTGTGTGCGCCCACGGCCGCGCCGATATGCCGAGGCGCCGGCAAGCCCTCCGAAAACTTCAGAGGGCAGGCTATCTGCGCCTGGGTCGAGCCGTCGTCACGAGGCACCTGGCTGACCAACTGCCTCGCTTTCAACTGTGGATGCTCCACGGCTTCACTCAGGCTGAGCACCGGTTCCACACAAGCATCCACCCCGGCAAACAACTCACACAGCTCATCAAAGCTACGCTTTTCAAACTCGACCTGCAGCGCCAGCTTCAGGGCCTTTTGCTGCTCCGGCCTTGGAGACAGGCCCTGGGCCGCCAGTTCCGGGCGGCCCAATGCCGTACACAATGGCTGCATGAAGGCCGGTTCCAGGCTGCCGACCGACATCCAGCGCCCGTCTCGCGTGCGGTAATAGTCGTAAAAGCTGCCGCCATTGAGTACATGCTTCTCCCAGCCGGGTTCCACCCCACAGGCCAGGTAGCCGGCACCGGCCATGGCGTTCAGGCTGAACGAGCAGTCGGTCATGCTCACGTCCAGGTATTGGCCCACGCCACTCTGCTGCCGGGCAATGACCGCCGCCAGCAACCCGACCACCGCATGCAGCGAGCCCCCACCCACATCCGCCAATTGCACCCCCAGCGGCAACGGCCCACTGTCCTGGCGGCCGGTATGGCTGGCCACGCCCGCCAACGCCAGGTAGTTGATATCGTGCCCGGCGCGGTCCTTGTAGGGGCCGGTCTGGCCGTAGCCGGTGATCGATACATAGATCAGCCGCGGATTGATCGCCTTCAGCGCCTCGTAACCCAAGCCCAGGCGCGCCATCACCCCGGGGCGAAACTGTTCAAGGACGATGTCGTAGTCCTTGATCAGTTCGCGCACGATCTCCAGCGCTTCAGCCTGCTTCAGGTCCAACGCGAGGCTGCGCTTATTGCGGTTGAGGTAGGCATGGCTCGCCGACGTGCCCTGATCATGGGGCGGCAATACGCGTAACAGGTCCACGCGCGTGGACGACTCGATCCGCAGCACTTCGGCGCCCATATCCGCCAGCATCAGCGAGGCAAAGGGGCCAGGCAACAAGGTGGAAAAATCCAGCACTTTGAGGGACGCCAGGGGACCAAACATGGAGACTCCGTTTCCGATTCGACTGCCCACAGACTAGGCAGCCGCACGCCTGACGGCAATCGCCGGAACGATCAGCGGCAGTGACCGTTTTGATCACGGCGGGCTTTTTCGCGGCGGCGGCTTTATCATTGGCCCACGTTTGCTGGCAGAGTGTTCCATGAAGTTCGCGATAGCGCTGTTTTCCGCCGCCCATGCGCCCTCCTCACGCCGCGCCTTGCTGTTCGCCCAGGCGGCGCTGGCGAGCGGGCACGAGATTGTGCGGCTGTTTTTTTATCAGGATGGCGTGTACAGCGCCTCCAACACCATCGTTGCGCCCCAGGATGAGCAAGACATTGCGCGCCAGTGGCGTGAATTCGTCAGCACGCATCAGCTTGACGCCGTGGTGTGCATTGCCGCCGCCTTGCGCCGTGGCGTACTCAACAACGAAGAGGCCATACGCTACCAACGCAGTGCGGTGAACCTGGATGCGCCGTGGGCACTGTCGGGCCTTGGACAATTGCACGACGCTGCCCAGGCGTCCGACCGCCTGATCTGCTTTGGAGGGCCATGACATGTCCAAGTCTTTATTGGTGATCAGCCGCCAGGCACCGTGGGCCGGGCCGAGCGCGCGTGAAGCGCTGGATATCGTGCTGGCCGGCGGCGCGTTCGATCTGCCCATCGGTTTATTGTTCATGGATGACGGCGTGTTCCAGCTGGCGCCGCATCAGGACGCCAGGGCCGTGCAACAAAAAGACCTGAGCGCCAACCTGCAGGCACTGGGGCTGTTCGGTATCGACGAGGTATTCGCCTGCCGCCATAGTCTTGCCGAGCGCGGGCTCACGGCGCCCGCCAGTGCCGAAGCGCTGGGCAATGAAGAACTCTCCAAGCTGATTGACCGTTACGACCAGGTGATTACCCTCTGATGTCGACTTTACATGTGGTGTCGCACTCCCCATTCACCGACAGCCGACTCGCCAGTTGCCTGCGCGTATGCGGTGCCGACGACGCGATCCTGCTCTGCGGCGACGGCGCCTATGGGTTGCACAACCCGACCCTGCCAACCCAGGGCCTGAAGGTGTTCGTGCTGGCCGAAGACATGCAGGCGCGTAACCTGCTTCTGCCGGACTGGGCCGACAGCGTGGACTATCCGGGTTTCGTACAACTGTCGATCGACTACGACAAGGTCAACACCTGGCTATGAACACCCTGACCGTAGGCTCACGCGTCCTCGAACTGGACAAGGACGGTTACCTCGTCGACCTGAACGCATGGTCCGCCGAGGTCGCCAACGCCCTGGCCGCCGCCGAAGCGCTGGCGCTGACGGCGGACCACTGGGAAATCCTCGAACTGCTGCGCGGCTTCTACGCCGAGTTCCAGCTGTCGCCCGCCACGCGACCGCTGATCAAATACACCGCCTTGAAGCTGGGCCCGGAAAAGGGCAACAGCCTGCACCTGAACAAACTGTTCAACGGCACTCCCGCCAAACTCGCCGCCAAGCTGGCGGGCCTGCCCAGACCGACGAATTGCTTATGACCGACTTTGCCCCGCTGACCCTTGAAACGCCTGCCGAACATCCGTTTGCGCAGTTCGTGCGCATCTTGGGCAAAGGTAAGCGCGGCGCGCGCAACCTCACCCGCGAAGAGGCCCGTGAGGCCATGGGCATGTTGCTCGACGAACGCGTCGAAGACACCCAGCTCGGTGCGTTCCTGATGCTGCTGCGCCACAAGGAAGAAAGCCCGGAAGAACTCGCCGGCTTCACCGAAGCCGTACGCGAGCGTTTGAACGCTCCGGCGCTGAACGTAGAGGTCGATTGGCCAACCTATGCCGGCAAGAAACGCCACCTCCCCTGGTTCCTGCTGGCGGCCAAATGCCTGGCACAAAACGGTGTGCGCATCCTCATGCACGGCGGCGGCGCCCACACGGCGGGCCGGTTGTACACCGAGCAATTGCTGGAAGGTTTGCAAATACCGCTGTGCCGCAACTGGCGACAGGTTGAAGCGGCCTATGAACACGGCAACCTGGCGTTTATCCCGCTGGGTGACTGGGCACCGCAACTGCAACGCATGATCGACCTGCGCAACACCCTGGGCCTGCGCTCACCGATCCACTCCCTGGCCCGCCTGCTCAACCCGCTGAATGCGCGCCTGGGCCTACAAAGCATTTTCCATCCGGGTTATCAAGGCGTGCACCGCGATGCCAGCGGCCTGCTGGGCGACAATGTGATTGTGGTGAAGGGCGACGGCGGTGAAATCGAGATCAACCCAGACGCGGCAAGCCATCTATATGGCACCACCGGCGGCGAAAGCTGGGACGAAGAATGGCCCGCCCTCTCCACCCAGCGCCATGTCAAACCGACCACACTCGAACCGGAACACTTGAAGGCGCTGTGGCGCGGCGACGTCGAGGACAGCTATCCGCAACTGGCGCTGATCGCCACCATGGCCCTGGCCTTACGTGGCCTGGGTCATCCCCGGGAGCAGGCATTCGTCC
This sequence comes from Pseudomonas sp. BCA17, assembly GCF_004519405.1. Classification (GTDB taxonomy): domain Bacteria; phylum Pseudomonadota; class Gammaproteobacteria; order Pseudomonadales; family Pseudomonadaceae; genus Aquipseudomonas. The sequence goes on from NZ_SGWI01000001.1 coordinate 901,682, forward strand.
TGGCGCAGCAATACTGGGATGCGCGTGACAAATCGATTTGATCGATAATTAACGCCCGGTCTTTGCGCTTTTAAATCGAACCAAGCCCTTTAAACTGGCCTCCAACGCTTATTAGTCGAGGAGCCAGTCATGGGCTTGCTGATCGAAGGACACTGGAAAGACCAGTGGTACGAAAGTAGCGCAGACGGCGCATTCCAGCGGGAACAGGCACAACGCCGTAATTGGGTGACCACCGACGGCGCACCTGGCCCCAGCGGTGAAGGCGGCTTCAAGGCCGAAGCCGGACGCTACCATCTCTATGTTTCGCTCGCCTGCCCCTGGGCTCACCGCACCTTGATCGTGCGCAAGCTCAAGGGCCTGGAAAGCCTGATCGACGTGTCGGTGGTCAGCTGGTTGATGCTGGAAAACGGCTGGACCTTCGACAAGGCCCACGGCTCGACCGGCGACAAGCTGGATGGCTTCGAATTCATGCACCAACGCTACACCGCCGACACGGCCGATTACACTGGCCGCGTCACCGTACCGGTGCTGTGGGACAAGCAGCTCAAGCGCATTGTCAGCAATGAATCCGCGGAGATCATCCGCATGTTCAACAGTGCGTTCAACGAGCTGACCGGCAATACGCTGGACCTCTACCCTCAATCGCTGCGTACGACCATTGATGCCTTGAACGAGCGTATCTACCCCAACGTGAACAACGGCGTATACCGTGCAGGTTTCGCTACGTCGCAGCAGGCGTATGAGCGTGCGTTCGATGATGTATTTGGCGAGTTGGACCACTTGGAACAACATTTGGGGAAACATCGCTACCTGGCCGGCGAATACCTGACCGAGGCTGACGTGCGACTGTTCACCACGCTGATTCGCTTTGATGCGGTGTATTACAGCCACTTCAAATGCAACCTGCGAAGGATTGCGGATTATCCGAACCTGTCGAACTGGCTAAGGGAACTGTACCAGTGGCCGGGCGTGGCCGAGACGGTGGATTTTGCGCATATCAAAGGGCATTACTACGCCAGCCACCGGACCATCAACCCGACAGGGATTGTGCCGAAGGGACCGCTGCAGGCGTTCGATGGCGAACATGATCGAGAACACTTGAACGGCAGAGGCATACAGCGCTGAGAAAAATCCTGGAGGAGCGAGCTTGCTCGCGAAAAACGTCAACGATAACGCGCTCATCCTGGATGCGCGCGGTGTCCATGAGCTCTTCGCGAGCAAGCTCGCGCCTACAGTGGATCAGACCTGGGATTGGGCGCCTTCAAACCACTTCAGCTTCTCGCGCAACACCACCACCTCACCCACGATGACCAGTGTCGGCGCATGCACTTCATGCTCCGCCACCATCCGCGGCAAGTCGGCCAGGGTGCCGGTGAATACGCGCTGGTTGGACGTTGTGCCCTGCTGGATCAGCGCCGCCGGGGTGTCCGCCGAACGACCATGCTTGATCAACTGTTCGCAGATGATCGGCAAGCCAATCAAGCCCATGTAGAACACCAGGGTCTGCGACGGCCCCACCAGGTCACGCCAAGGCAGGTCCGAAGTCCCGTCTTTCAAATGCCCGGTGATAAAACGTACCGACTGCGCGTAGTCGCGATGCGTCAGTGGAATGCCGGCATACGCCGCGCAACCACTGGCAGCCGTGATCCCCGGCACCACTTGGAACGGAATGCCATGGGCCGCCAGTTCTTCGATCTCTTCGCCGCCACGGCCGAAGATGAACGGGTCGCCACCTTTAAGGCGCAGTACGCGCTTGCCTTGCTTGGCCAAATCCACCAGTTGCTGGTTGATCTGGTCCTGCGGCACGGCATGGTCGGCACGACGCTTGCCGACATACACGCGCTCGGCATCGCGGCGGCACAGTTCGAGAATGGCCGGCGCCACCAGACGGTCATACAGCACCACATCGGCTTGCTGCATCAAGCGCAAGGCGCGGAAGGTCAGCAGGTCCGGGTCACCCGGGCCTGCGCCCACCAGGTACACCTCGCCCGGCGCATAGGGCGGCGCGCCGTTGACCTTTTCAATCAGCAAGCGCTCGGCTTCATCGCCCTGCCCGGCCAGTTGCCGGTCGGCAATCGGGCCTTGAAATACCTCTTCCCAGAACGCCCGGCGTTGCTGCACATCCGGGTACAAACCTTTGACCTGCGCACGAAAACGCGCGGCCAACCCGGCCAATTGGCCGTAGGTCGAGGGGATCCAGGTTTCCAGCTTGGCCCGAATCAAGCGCGCCAGCACCGGCGCATCGCCGCCGCTGGAGACGGCAATCACCAACGGCGAGCGGTCGACAATCGCCGGGAAGATCACACTGCACAGGGCCGGCGCGTCCACCACGTTGACCGGCACGCAACGGCGCTTGGCATCGCTGGACACTTGCGCGTTCAGCGATTCGTCGTCGGTCGCGGCGATGATCAGGGTGCAACCGTCAAGGTCGGCCTCCTGATAACCGCGCACAATCACTTCCCCGCCACTGCCCTGCACCAATTCACGCAACTGGTCTTCGACCTGGGGAGCAACCACCCGCAGCAGCGCACCGGCATCCGCCAGCAGCCGGGATTTGCGCAAGGCAATCTCCCCGCCACCGACGACCAACACACGACTGCCGCGCAGGTTATGAAACAGCGGCAGAAATTCCATTTAGCGGATGACCTCGACACCCGCCATGTACGGCTTGAGCACCTCAGGCACGCGGATCGAACCGTCTGCCTGCTGGTAGTTTTCCAGCACGGCGACCAGGGTACGGCCTACAGCCAGGCCCGAACCGTTGAGCGTGTGTACCAGCTCAGGCTTGCCGGTTTCCGGGTTACGGAAACGCGCTTGCATGCGGCGGGCCTGGAAGTCGCCGCAGTTGGAGCACGACGAAATCTCGCGGTATTTGTCCTGGCTCGGCACCCACACTTCGAGGTCGTAGGTCTTCACGGCGCTGAATCCCATGTCGCCGGTGCACAGCGCCAGGACGCGGTATGGCAGCTCCAGCAATTGCAGGACGCGTTCGGCGTTGGCGGTCAGGCCTTCCAGGGCGTCCATGGAGGTCGATGGCTCGACGATCTGCACCATCTCTACCTTGTCGAACTGGTGCTGGCGGATCATGCCGCGGGTGTCGCGGCCCGATGCACCGGCTTCGCTGCGAAAGCACGGGCTGTGAGCCACGAACTTCAATGGCAGTTGCTTGGCGTCGAGGATCTCGCCGGCCACGATGTTGGTCAGCGACACTTCGGCAGTCGGGATCAGGTAAAGATCGGCTTCGCCATCACGGCTGATCTTGAACAGGTCTTCTTCGAATTTCGGCAGCTGGCTGGTGCCCATCAGCGCCGGCGCCTGCACCAGGTAAGGCGTGTAGGCTTCTTCGTAACCGTGCTCGCCGGTGTGCAGGTTGATCATGAACTGCGCCAGGGCACGGTGCAGGCGGGCCACCGGGCCACGCAGCAAGGAGAAGCGCGCGCCGGACATTTTGGCAGCGGTTTCGAAATCCAGGCCACCGGTCAGTTCGCCCAGGGCGACATGGTCCTTAACCTCGAAATCAAAGGCTTTTGGCGTGCCCCAGCGGCGCACTTCGACGTTGCCGTCTTCGTCTTCACCCACCGGCACGGACTCGTGCGGAATATTGGGGATGCCCAGCAGGATCGAATCCAGCTCGGTCTGGATCCCTTCCAGCTCGACTTTGCCTTCGGACAGCTCAGTGCCCATCCGCTCGACGTCCGCCATCAACGGCGCGATGTCTTCGCCACGCTGCTTGGCCTGACCGATGGATTTGGAACGCGCATTTCGCTCAGCCTGCAGTGCTTCGGTGCGGGTCTGGACGGTCTTGCGCTGTTCTTCCAGCGCTTCGATGCGCGCGACATCCAAGGCAAAGCCACGGGATGCCAGGCGGTCCGCTACGTCCTGGAGGTTGCTACGTAACAGTTTGGAATCGAGCATGTCGGTCTCTCGTTTATCAAAGTTTGGTCAAGGACAGGCCAGCCCAGGTGGCGAGCAGCCCGCCGAACACGCTGATGCCCAGGTAACCGAAGGCTACCAGGGCCTGCCCGCTTTCCAGCAGGCGCAGCGTATCCAGTGAAAAGGATGAAAAGGTCGTCAGACCGCCTACAAAGCCGACAATCAAGCCGGCGCGAATTTCAATCGGCACTTCCGGGCGCAACAGGAACCAGCCGTACAACAGCCCGATGATCAAGCAACCCACCAGGTTGACCGCCAGTGTCGCCGCGTAAAAATGCTTCGGCCAATTGGCGCTCACCCACGTACCGGTGGCGAAACGCAATAATGTACCAGCGATGCCCGCAGCGGACACGGCAAGAATCGTCTTGAGCACTACTTTCTCCGCTGCTTGGGGCTGAGTCGATCAAGTTGAGCGAGGTGATTGAGCTTTTCACCGATCTTCAGTTCCAGGCCACGGGGCACCGGCTGGTAGAAAGGCTGCGGCTCAAGCGCGTCGGGGAAGTAATCTTCACCCGCGGCGTAGGCATCGGGTTCGTCGTGGGCGTAGCGGTACTCATCGCCATAGCCCAGTTGTTTCATCAGTTTGGTCGGCGCATTGCGCAGGTGCAACGGCACCTCAAGGGAGCCGTGTTCGGCGGCGGCACGCAAGGCCGACTTGAAGCCCATGTACACCGCGTTGCTTTTTGGCGCGCAGGCCAGGTACGTAATGGCCTGGGCCACTGCCAGCTCGCCTTCCGGGCTGCCGAGGCGCTCCTGCACTTCCCACGCGGCAAGGCACAGGCTCAAGGCGCGCGGGTCGGCGTTGCCGATGTCTTCACTGGCCATACGCACCACGCGCCGTGCCAGGTACAGCGGGTCGCAGCCACCGTCGATCATGCGCGCAAACCAGTACAGCGCGCCGTCCGGGTTGGAGCCGCGTACAGACTTGTGCAGCGCGGAGATCTGGTCGTAAAACGCTTCGCCGCCCTTGTCAAAACGACGACGGGTGTCGCCAAGCAGGCTTTGCAGCAGGTCGACGCCAATCTCGCTACCGTCTTCGGCCAGGTCGGAGGCATTTTCCAGCAGGTTGAGAAAGCGCCGACCGTCGCCGTCGGCGGCGGTCAGCAAAATCCTGAAGGCTTCATCGCCCACACTCAGGTGACGCGTGCCCAGGCCCTTGTCTTCGCTCAAGGCACGGTGCAGCAGCTTTTGCATCGCCGCTTCATCCAGGCTCTTGAGCACATAGACCCGCGCCCGCGAGAGCAAGGCGTTATTGAGTTCGAACGATGGGTTTTCGGTGGTCGCGCCGATAAAAATCAGCGTGCCGTCTTCGACATACGGCAAAAACGCATCCTGCTGCGACTTGTTGAAGCGATGTACTTCGTCAACGAACAGGATGGTGCGCTTGCCGTATTGCCCCGCCTGCTGCTTGGCGACTTCTACCGCCTGGCGGATTTCCTTGACCCCGGCGAGCACCGCCGAGACCGTTTCGAAGTGGGCATCCGAGACTTTCGCCAGGAGCCGCGCCAGGGTGGTCTTACCCACCCCCGGCGGCCCCCAGAAAATCATCGAGTGCAGCGCACCCTGCTCCAGGGCTTCGCGCAATGGCTTGCCGCGTGCGAGCAAGTGCTCCTGCCCGACGTACTCATCCAGGTTGGTCGAGCGCAAGCGCGCGGCCAGAGGTTGAGCAATCGGGTCACTTCGAAACAGATCCATGGGCAGCGTTTGAAACCTCTGGAAGATTTATTCCTGGATCACGTCGGCACCCTTGGGGATGTCGAACTTGAACTTGGAAGCCGGTACGGGCTGGTTGGCCTTGACGCCGGAGAACAGGATATCGGTGCGCTGGCCGACGCTGTCGACCAGGCGCATGTTGTTGATCACGCCGTTGCCGAATGACAAGGACAGCGTATCAAACAGCGTGTCCTTGGATTTCGGCTTGAGGGTGAACTCGATCACGTTGCTCGTCTGCTTGGAGGTGATGTCGAAGCTGTCGTTGATTTTCGACACATCGCCCGACAGCAGCAGCGCCGGCGTCTGGTTCAGGCGCGGGTCGAGCTTCTTGATGGTCGCCTGTTCCAGGTCCGGGTCCCACAGGGTGACCTTCTGGCCGTCGGACACGATGGTCTGCTCAGACTTCCCTTCCGTATGCCAGTAGAACAGCCCTGGACGCTGCACGGCCATTTCACCTGCGGTCTCCTGCAACTGGGTACCACCGGCATCCAGGGTCAGCTGGGAGAAGCGCGCGGTCAGGGTCTGGGATTTATCCAGCAGGTTCTTCAGGCTGGCGACGGAGGCCGGGTCAGCGTGAGCCGAAACAGCGGTCAGGGCCAGCGCCGGCAACAACAGCATGCGGATAAGACGCATGGGAGTCCTCATTGAGTGTCAGGGCGCGCCGTGTGTCGCCACACGGCGCGGGATCAGTCGCGCATCTGCCCGGGGGCGATGACTTCACGCGAGCCGTTGGTATTCATTGCGGTCACGACACCCGCCATTTCCATGGCTTCGATCATGCGAGCAGCGCGGTTGTAGCCGATTTTCAGTTTACGCTGCACCGCAGAAATCGAGGCGCGACGGCTTTCCAGCACGAATGCCACGGCTTCGTCATAGAGGGCATCGGTTTCAGCATCGTCATCACCACCGCCGCCGCCGTTTTCAAAGCCGCTGCCGGCTTCTTCGACGCCGTTGAGGATGTCGTCGTTGTACTCGGGCGCGCCACGCAGCTTCCAGGCTTCCACCACGCGGTGCACTTCATCGTCGGAGACGAACGCGCCGTGAACCCGGATCGGCAGGCTGGTGCCGGGTGGCATGTAGAGCATGTCACCGTGACCCAGCAGTTGCTCGGCGCCGCCCTGGTCGATGATGGTGCGCGAGTCGATCTTGCTGGAGACCTGGAATGCCATGCGCGTGGGGATGTTGGCCTTGATCAGACCGGTGATCACATCCACCGATGGACGCTGGGTCGCCAGGATCAGATGGATACCGGCCGCACGGGCCTTCTGGGCGATACGCGCGATCAGTTCCTCGACCTTCTTGCCGACGATCATCATCATGTCGGCGAATTCGTCGACCACAACCACGATGGTCGGCAGCTTGGTCAGCAACGGCGCTTCGTCGTGAATGCTTTCGCGCTTGTACAGCGGGTCGGTCAGCGGCGTACCGGCTTCCTGGGCTTCCTTGACCTTGGCATTGAAGCCGGAGAGGTTACGCACCCCCATCTTCGCCATCAGCTTGTAGCGGCGCTCCATCTCGGCGACGCTCCAGCGCAGGGCGTTGGCGGCGTCCTTCATGTCGGTGACCACCGGGCACAGCAGGTGCGGGATGCCTTCGTAGATCGACAGCTCCAACATCTTCGGGTCGATCATGATCAGCTTGGCGTCTTCCGGACCGGACTTGAACAGGATCGACAGGATCATTGCGTTCACACCCACCGACTTACCGGAACCGGTAGTACCGGCCACCAGCAGGTGAGGCATTTTCGCCAGGTCGGTGATCACCGGCTTGCCGCCGATGTCATGGCCGAGGGCCAGGGTGACCGGCGATTTGAAGTTGTCGTATTCCGGCGTCGACAGTACCTCGGAAAAGCGCACGATCTGGCGGTCTTCGTTGGGAATCTCGATACCCACGGTAGTCTTGCCCGGGATCACTTCCACCACACGCACGCTGGTCACGGCCAGGGAGCGCGCCAGATCCTTCGCCAGATTGGCAATGCGGCTGACCTTCACGCCGGCGGCCGGCTGGATTTCGTAGCGGGTAATCACCGGGCCGGGGTGGATAGAGTCCACCGCTACTTCCACGCCGAATTCCTTGAGCTTGATTTCCAGCAGATGGCCGACGGCCGCCAGAGATTCCGGGGAGTAGTTGAGTTGTTTCTTTTCGGCCGGGTCGAGAATCGAGATCGGCGGCAAGGTGCCTTCCACCGCACTGTCGATAAACAACGGCGCCTGTTTCTCTTTCTGCACGCGATGGCTGGGCTCGGGCGCCTTGGGTGGCGCAGGAGCGATCACCGGAGGCACCTGCTTTTCGCGGTCCGACATGTGCTTGCTCAGGGCCTGTTCGCGCTCGATCAGGCGCTCCTTGACCTTGGCCTGTTCACGGCGGTCCGGCGTGCTTGGGGCCACGACTTCATTGACGCGGGTGTCCACCTCGCGCAATTGCGCAACCATGCGCTTGCGCTCGACACGCGCCGCCCACCAGCGGTTGGCGGCGCCCTGGAAAAGTTCGAACAGGTCCAGCGTGATCTTTCCGGTCACGTCCATCACCTTGAACCATGACAGGTCGGTGAACACGGTGAGGCCGAACAGGAACAAGGCAATGAACATCAGGGTGCTGCCCTGGATGTTCAAGGTCCTGCGCGCCAGGTCGCCCAGGCTCTCACCCAGCGCCCCGCCCGCGCCTGCCGGCAGGCCGGTAGGCGCATGGAAATGGATATGGGCCAGGGCCGCGCCGGACAGCACCAGGAACACCAGGCCGATCAGGCGCCAGGAGAACAGCCAGCCGCTCCACTGCCACGGCTCGTGACGTTGGCGGAAGATCTGCCAGGTCTTGATCGCCAGCAGCAACGGGAAGATGTAAGCGAAGTAACCCAGCACCATGAACAGGATATCGGCGCTGTAGGAACCGGCGGGGCCGCCGAAGTTCTGCACATCTTCGATCTTGCTGTTGTGACTCCAACCCGGATCGTCCTTGCCGTACGTGAGCAAGGCCATCATCAGGAACAGGCAGAGCGCGCCGATGGCGATCAGCGCACCTTCCTTGAGTCGATAATGCAGGTGCTGACGCCAGGCCGGCACGACTGCTGCTTTAGGTGTTGCGGCGGATTTCTTCAAAACGGGTCTATTCCTGCGCTTTAGCGCGTCCATCTGTTGAATAACTGTAAATACTGCCCAATCCGAGCAGCTGAAAAATGAACGAATGTCGTTGAATCTACTTTTAACACCGAGCGGTTGCCGGATGAAATGGCGATAACGCCACAATGCCCGCATTGTACGGGTTTGTGCCCCTGATGCCACGCCCTTGCCCGTCACTGGGTAACCTTGCCGGCTCAGGTGTCACAGCCTGTTCAATTTGAGCATGCATTGTCTTTGCTGACAAAGGCTTATGAGATGTTTTTATCAATCCGCACAAGCTTGGCAATTGGCCTGCATGGCACAGACCCGATTACGACCACGCCTCACGCACAGAGTTGCAGAAACACCCGCTTACGCCAAAACACGTCAACGCCCGATTCAGGCTGGCCCCGCAGCGCTGCGTCGATAATAATCACCCCTTGTGCGGCAGGTACCTTACCTGCCTCTCCCCTCCCCTACCGTAAGCCCGGATGCCATGCTGACCTGGTTGCAACGCGACTCCCTGACATTTCCGCCGCTGGCCAAGGCCATGCGCGAACCCAATGGCCTGCTCGCCGCCGGCGGCGACCTGTCGGCTGAACGGCTGATCCAGGCTTATCGCCACGGCTGCTTCCCCTGGTTCTCGCAAGGCCAGCCGATCCTCTGGTGGTCGCCGGACCCGCGCACGGTGATATTCCCCGATGAACTGCATGTTTCCCGCAGCCTCGAAAAGCTGCTGCGCCAACAGCGCTACACCGTAACCTTCGACCAGGACTTCGCAGCCGTCATCCAGGCCTGTGCAGCCCCTCGAGCCTATGCCGACGGCACCTGGATCACCGAAGGCATCCAAAGCGCCTACCTGGCGCTGCATCAGCGCGGAATCGCACATTCGGTAGAGGTATGGGATGACGACAAACTGGTAGGCGGCTTGTACGGACTGGCGATGGGCCAACTGTTCTTCGGCGAGTCCATGTTCAGCCGCGCCGATAACGCATCGAAAGTCGGCTTCGCGACACTGACCCGACGCTTGCAGGCAGGGGGTTTTGTGCTGATCGACTGCCAGATGCCCAATAATCACCTGCATAGCCTGGGCGCCCGGGCCATACCGCGCAGCGAATTCGCAACCTTCCTGCACAACCATCTGGATCAGCCCGGCACTGGGCCGTGGGTTTCCTAGGCGACTTGCGCGCACCTGGCTTACACTTATTTCAAAGCTTATCCCGAGGGTTGATCATGACCGAGCTGGCGCGCTTGAAGTTTTATGCCACTCAAGCCCACTCTTGCAGCTATCTGCCCGATGAGCAGGCCACCACGCTGTTCCTCGACCCCAGCCAGCCCATGGATGTGCATGTGTACGCCGATTTATCGGAAATGGGCTTTCGGCGTAGCGGCGACCATCTGTATCGACCTCATTGCCAGAACTGCAATGCCTGCGTCCCGGCGCGCATCCCGGTTGCGCAGTTTTTGCCGGACCGCAATCAGAAACGCATCCTCAAGCGTAATGCCGACCTGTCGGTGAAAGCGACCAAGCCGCGGTACACCGAAGAATATTTCGACCTTTATCAGCGCTACATCGAACAGCGCCACGCCGACGGCGACATGTTTCCGCCTAGCCGCGATCAGTTTTCCACGTTCCTGGTGCGCGACCTGCCCTTCTCGCGCTTCTATGAGTTCCGCCTCAATGACCGCTTGCTGGCCGTGGCCGTGACCGACCTGTTGCCCAACGGCCTGTCGGCGGTCTACACGTTTTATGAGCCGGGCGAAGACCGCCGCAGCCTGGGACGCTTTGCGATCCTGTGGCAGATCGGCGAAGCATCGCGCCTGGAGCTGGAGGCCGTGTACCTCGGATACTGGATCAAGAACTGCAAAAAGATGAACTACAAGACCCAATATCGGCCGATTGAGCTACTGATTAATCAAAGATGGGTCACGCTTAACTAGAACCCCTTGGCTTAAACACCCTTTTTCGGGCACAATGCACGCCGCTTTTGCCTGGCGCAGTTGCACCGGGCCATTCACTGGACACCGAGGGCTTTACTGCATGTCGAAAGAAGACAGCTTCGAAATGGAAGGCACTGTCGTCGACACCCTGCCCAACACCATGTTTCGCGTGGAGTTGGAAAATGGGCACGTCGTAACCGCGCATATTTCCGGCAAGATGCGCAAGAACTACATTCGTATTCTTACCGGTGACAAAGTGCGCGTCGAGCTGACGCCCTATGACTTGAGCAAAGGGCGCATCACTTACCGCGCTCGTTAAGCTAGTCAATACAAAACGCCCGGTTATGCCGGGCGTTTTTGTGTGTGCGCAATTTATAAGGTCGCAAAACAACTGCAGGAGCGAGCTTGCTCGCGAAGAACTCAAGGGCAACGCAGGCCGTCAGAAAGCATGCGTTATCGTTGACGATCTTCGCGAGCAAGCTCGCTCCCACAGGGTTACAACTATCAAGCCATTTCAGCGGTGGTTTCGAACTCGAAGGTCAACTCGCCATCCTTCAGGTCGATATGCACCACGCCACCATGGTCGGACAACTCGCCGAACAGGATCTCTTCGGCCAATGGCCGCTTGATCTTGTCCTGAATCAGGCGAGCCATTGGGCGCGCCCCCATTGCCGCGTCGTAACCACCTTCCGCCAGCCAATTGCGTGCCGCGTCCGTGACATCCAGCTGTACGCGCTTGTCTTCCAACTGCGCCTGAAGCTCGGTAAGGAACTTGTCCACCACGCTTTTGATGACCTCATGGCTGAGGCGACCAAATTGGATAATGGTGTCCAGGCGGTTACGGAACTCCGGCGTAAAGCTCTTCTTGATCACTTCCATCGCATCGGAAGAGTGATCCTGATGGCTGAAGCCGATCGAAGCGCGCGCAGCCGTTTCGGCACCGGCGTTGGTGGTCATGATAACGATCACATTGCGGAAGTCCGCCTTGCGCCCGTTGTTGTCGGTCAGGGTCCCGTGGTCCATCACCTGCAGCAGCAGGTTGAAGACTTCCGGATGGGCCTTCTCGATCTCATCGAGCAGCAACACACAATGCGGCTGCTTGGTGATCGCCTCGGTCAATAGACCGCCCTGGTCGAAACCGACATAGCCCGGAGGCGCACCGATCAGGCGCGACACAGTGTGACGCTCCATGTACTCGGACATGTCGAAACGCACCAGCTCGATGCCCATGGCCTTGGCCAACTGCCGCGCCGCTTCGGTCTTGCCGACCCCGGTCGGCCCTGCGAACAGGAACGAACCGACAGGCTTGTCCGGCGACTTGAGGCCCGCGCGGGACAGCTTGATCGCCGTGGACAGCGAGTCAATCGCCGCATCCTGACCGAATACGGTCAGCTTGAGATCGCGCTCCAGATTACGCAGCAACTCCTTGTCGGAGCTGGTGACATGTTTTGGCGGAATCCGTGCGATTTTCGCCACGATATCCTCAACCTGAGGCACGTCGATGCGCTTAACGCGCTTCTCGACAGGTTGCAGGCGCTGGTAAGCACCCGCCTCATCGATCACGTCGATAGCCTTGTCGGGCATGTGCCGGTCGTTGATGTAGCGCGCCGCCAGCTCAGCCGCCGAACGCAAGGCTTCATCGGTGTACTCGATGCCGTGATGCGCTTCGAAACGCCCCTTGAGCCCGCGCAGAATGCCGATGGTGTCTTCAACCGACGGCTCGGATACGTCGACCTTCTGGAAGCGACGCGCGAGGGCGCGGTCTTTTTCGAAGATGCCGCGAAATTCCTGGAACGTGGTCGAGCCGATGCAACGGATATCACCCGACGACAACAACGGCTTGAGCAGGTTGGACGCATCCATCACGCCACCGGAAGCCGCACCGGCGCCGATAATGGTGTGGATCTCGTCAATGAACAGGATTGCCTGCGGACGTTTTTTCAGCTCGCCGAGCAGAGCCTTGAAGCGCTTCTCGAAGTCGCCACGGTACTTGGTCCCGGCGAGCAACGCGCCCAGGTCCAGGGAATAGACGACGCTGTTGGCCAGCAGGTCAGGCACCTGGTTATCGACAATGCGCTTGGCCAGTCCTTCGGCAATTGCGGTTTTACCAACGCCCGCCTCGCCGACCAGCAACGGATTGTTCTTGCGACGACGCGCGAGGATCTGCGCTACACGCTCGACCTCAAGCTCGCGCCCCACCAGCGGATCGATCCGCCCCTGGCGCGCCAGCTCATTGAGGTTACTGGCATAGGCATCCAGCGGATTGCCCGAAGAAGAAGACTCACCGCCCTCGTCGTCCTGCATATCCTGTTCACCCTCGGAATGATCGCCGTGCCCAGGCACCTTGGAGATACCGTGGGCGATGTAGTTGACGACATCAATACGGGCAACGCTCTGCTGCTTGAGCAGGAACACCGCCTGGCTTTCCTGCTCGCTGAAAATCGCCACAAGCACATTGGCGCCCGTGACTTCACGCTTACCGGAGCTCTGTACGTGGAAAACAGCACGCTGCAATACCCGCTGAAAGCCCAGGGTCGGCTGGGTTTCACGGTCCTCGTCATGCACGGGGATCAGTGGCGTGGTGGAGTCGATAAACTCCTGCAGATCATGCTTGAGTTTGTCGAGGTTGGCGCCGCACGCACGCAGAACGGTGGCGGCAGCTTCGTTATCCAAAAGTGCCAGCAGCAGGTGCTCGACGGTCATGAACTCATGACGCTTCGAACGGGCCTCCTTGAAGGCAAGATTGAGGGTGACTTCGAGCTCGCGGTTTAACATAGCTTCACCTCATACCCAAGTGGTCGGCGTTAACCGTCCTTCTCGATTTCACAGAGTAGCGGATGCTGGCTTTCCCTGGCGTACTGGTTGACCTGCATGGCCTTTGTCTCGGCGATGTCGCGGGTAAACACTCCACATACTGCCCGTCCTTCTGTATGAACGGCCAGCATTACCTTGGTCGCCAACTCGCGGTTCAGGTTAAAAAACACCTCGAGCACTTCGACGACGAAATCCATCGGTGTGTAGTCATCATTGAACAAAACCACCTTGTACATCGGCGGCGCCTGCAGCGCAGGTTTGGCCTCCTGTACTGCAATCCCTGCAGAACCGTCCTCGTCATGTTCCTGATCCGGGCGATCCTGATTGAATGTTAGTCGAATCTGGCTATTTGCATGCATGGAAAGAAAGGTTCGTCAGTGGTTCAAATACAGTGGTGGGGGCGACCTGCCGGAATTTCAACTCTGACCGCCTGGTCGCCTTGACTATCGGCGAATCGGTGTTACAACCAATAGAACCCACATTGGGTAAAAAAGGTCCGCGCAGTCAACCTTATTTATTCGGGTTAGGACGGATAAACTGGATGATACTCCAGTGATGGAGTCTGGTGCAGAGGGATATGGGCATGACTAGCGGTAAGGTCAAGTGGTTCAACAATGCCAAGGGTTACGGCTTCATTAATGAAGACGACAAGGACGATGACCTTTTTGCGCATTACTCGGCAATTCAAATGGATGGTTACAAAACATTAAAAGCGGGCCAACCCGTGAGCTTTGACATCATTCAAGGTCCAAAAGGGCTGCACGCCGTGAACATCTCTGCAGTTCCGGCCGACACCAGCGCAAAAACCGCCACCGCCACCGCTCAAAAAGAAAAGAAATTAACGGTCTGAATCACCATCGAGCGTGTGAATAGCGATAAAAAACGGCCACCCCAATCACCTTGGGATGGCCGTTTTTTTAGCCTTCGTTACATATGCGAAATCAGTGCATCACCAAAGCCCGAAGACGATACAAGTTTTGCGCCATCCATCAGGCGCTCGAAGTCATACGTCACGGTCTTCGCGGAAATGGCGCCATTGGTGCCCTTGATGATCAGATCAGCCGCCTCGGTCCACCCCATGTGCCGCAGCATCATTTCTGCCGAGAGGATCAGCGACCCCGGGTTGACCTGATCCTTGCCCGCATACTTCGGCGCAGTACCGTGGGTCGCCTCGAACATCGCCACGGTATCGGACAAGTTGGCCCCCGGCGCAATACCGATACCGCCCACTTCGGCCGCCAACGCATCGGAGAGGTAGTCGCCATTCAGGTTGAGCGTCGCGATCACATCGTATTCAGCCGGACGCAACAGGATCTGCTGGAGCATGGCGTCGGCAATGGCATCCTTGACCACCACATTCTTGCCGGTCTTCGGGTTCTTGAACTGCATCCACGGCCCGCCGTCAAGCAAGGTCGCGCCGAATTCTTCGGCCGCCACTTCGTAGGCCCATTCCTTGAAGGCCCCCTCGGTGAACTTCATGATGTTGCCCTTGTGCACGATGGTCAGCGAGTCGCGGTCGTTATCCACCACATATTGCAGGGCCTTGCGCGCCAGACGCTTGGTGCCTTCCTTGGAGACCGGCTTGACGCCAATGCCGCAATCCTGGTCGAAACGGATCTTGGTAACCCCCATTTCCTCCTTCAGGAACTTGATCACCTTGATCGCTTCGGGCGAACCGGCTTTCCACTCGATCCCCGCGTAAATGTCTTCGGAGTTTTCGCGGAAGATGGTCATGTCCACATCCCCCGGCTTTTTGACCGGGCTCGGCACGCCCTCGAACCAGCGCACTGGGCGCAGGCATACGTAGAGGTCAAGTTGCTGACGCAGGGCCACGTTCAACGAACGGATGCCGCCGCCGACCGGCGTGGTGAGCGGGCCTTTGATGGACACCACGTAATCCTTGACCGCGTCCAGGGTTTCCTGGGGCAGCCAGGTATCCTGGTCATAGACTTGAGTTGCCTTCTCGCCGGCGTAAACCTCCATCCAGGAGATTTTGCGCTTGCCGCCGTACGCCTTTTGAACAGCTGCATCGACAACCTTGATCATCACCGGGCTGATATCGACACCAATGCCGTCGCCTTCGATGTACGGGATGATCGGGTTATCAGGAACATTGAGAGAATGGTCTGCATTGACGGTGATTTTGTCGCCGACTGCCGGAACCTGAATCTTCTTGTATCCCATGCTGAACTCCATCTTTGGATTGAACATCTGGCTGCGTTCGAGCCTACTCCAGATAAATGACGACTGAAACCTCACGCCACGCTCATTTGCATCGAAAACAGCATATTTGGTCGCCTACAAGCTTGAAACAAAAGGCAAAATCGCCAAACTTGAGCACATCGCACGACTTTGGTCGCAACGCGGTACCTGCGACCTTTAGACCAATGGACGACGCACCTTTTGTATGAAGGCTCGGCGTAAGCATAGCGACCTATGTATAATGCCGCCGCTGACCCAAGAGTCACGATAGCCGACCGCTCTGGAACAGGTGCCCTCGGCTCGCAAAGCAGGACTATTACAATAGTCCACCCGCTTGACGCTCGACTGATGCAACCCAACATCACCGCGAAGAAACCTCGACATTTCGCTCATGGATGACTTTGAACGAACGCGCTCCACCCGGCGCATCTCGAGTTTCTGCGCACGCTTTCAGCAAAGAAGAGAGTTAATCCGAATATGCCCACCCGCTCGAAGATCATCTATACCTTCACCGACGAAGCCCCAGCCCTCGCCACCTATTCACTGCTGCCTATCGTAGAGGCCTTCACCGCCTCTGCTGATATTGCCGTGGAAACCCGCGACATTTCCCTCGCAGGGCGCATCCTCGCAAGCTTCCCCGAGCAACTGGGCAACAAGGCAATCCCGGACCACCTCGCCGAACTGGGCGACCTGGCCGTGACACCTGAAGCCAACATCATCAAGCTGCCTAACATCAGCGCCTCGACCCCGCAGCTGCAAGCCGCGATCAAGGAACTGCAGGCCCAGGGCTACGCCCTGCCGGACTATCCGGAAACCGTAACCACCGACGCGGAAAAAGAAACCCGTGCACGTTACGACAAGGTCAAGGGCAGCGCCGTGAACCCGGTACTGCGCGAAGGCAACTCCGACCGCCGCGCACCGCTGTCGGTCAAGAACTACGCACGCAAGCACCCGCACAAAATGGGTGCCTGGGCTGCCGACTCCAAGTCCCACGTAGCTCACATGAGCAATGGCGATTTCTACGGCAGCGAAAAAGCCGTACAGATCGAAGCGGCTGACGCGGTCAAGATCGCACTGGTTGCCAAAGACGGTACCACTACCGTCCTGAAAGAAAAGACCACCGTGCAGGCCGGCGAGATCATCGACACTGCCGTGATGAGCAAAAGCGCCCTGCGCACGTTCATCGCCGCCGAAATCGAAGACGCCAAGAAACAAGGCGTGCTGCTCTCGGTCCACCTGAAAGCCACCATGATGAAGGTCTCCGACCCGATCATGTTCGGCCAGATCGTTGCCGAGTTCTATAAAGACGCGCTGGCCAAGCATGCCGCCGTACTTGAACAGATCGGCTTCAACCTGAACAACGGTATCGGCGACCTGTACGCCCGTATCAAGACCCTGCCAGCCGACCAGCAAGCGCAGATCGAAGCCGACATCCAGGCGGTCTACGCCGCTCGCCCTTCCCTGGCGATGGTCAACTCCGACAAAGGCATTACCAACCTGCACGTGCCGAGCGACGTGATCGTCGACGCCTCGATGCCGGCCATGATCCGTGACTCCGGCAAGATGTGGGGCACCGATGGCCAGTTGCACGACACCAAGGCCGTGATCCCGGATCGCTGCTACGCCACCATCTACCAAGCCGTCATCGAAGACTGCAAGGCCAATGGCGCTTTCGACCCAACCACCATGGGCAGCGTGCCAAACGTTGGCCTGATGGCGAAAAAAGCCGAAGAATATGGCTCCCACGACAAGACCTTCCAGATCAAGGCTGACGGCGTAGTTCGCGTCACCGACAGCAAGGGCAACCTGCTGATGGAACAGAACGTCGAAGCCGGCGACATCTTCCGTATGTGCCAGACCAAAGACGCGCCGATCCAGGACTGGGTCAAACTGGCCGTCAACCGCGCCCGCGCCAGCAACACCCCAGCTGTTTTCTGGCTGGACCCTCAGCGTGCGCACGACGGCGTAGTGGTCGAGAAAGTTCAGGCGTACCTGAAAGACCACAACACCGAAGGCCTGGACATCCGCATCATGTCGCCAGTCGACGCGATGAAGTTCACCCTGGAACGCACCCGTAAGGGCCTGGACACCATCTCGGTCACCGGTAACGTTCTGCGCGACTACCTGACCGACCTGTTCCCGATCATGGAACTGGGCACCAGTGCCAAGATGCTGTCGATCGTGCCGCTGATGAACGGCGGTGGTCTGTTCGAAACCGGCGCTGGCGGTTCGGCGCCCAAGCACGTGCAGCAACTGCTGGAAGAAAACTTCCTGCGCTGGGACTCCCTGGGCGAGTTCCTGGCCCTGGCCGCCTCCCTCGAGCACCTGGGCGTGACCTACAACAACCCGAAAGCGCTGGTACTGTCCAAGACCCTGGACCAGGCCACCGGTCAATTCCTCGACAACAACAAGTCGCCATCGCGCAAAGTCGGCAACATCGACAACCGCGGCAGCCACTTCTACCTGGCGCTGTACTGGGCTCAAGCCCTGGCCGCCCAGACCGAAGACACTGCACTGCAAGCGCAGTTCAGCGAACTGGCCAAGACCCTCAGCGACAACGAAGCAACCATCGTTGCCGAGCTGAACGCCGTACAGGGCAAGCCCGTGGACATCGGCGGTTACTACGCGCCGAACCCTGAGCTGACCAGCAAAGCCATGCGCCCAAGCAACACCCTCAACGCGGCGATTGCCAAGTTGAAGTAAGGTTGTAAGGATGCAAAGAAGCCCCGGCCCTGTGCCGGGGTTTCTGTTTCCCGCTGGTGAAACCGGATCAGAAATGTGGAAGCGGGCTTGCTCGCTCCCATACTTGACCGAGTCACACCCCTACATCGAGGCTTCCATGACCTGGCTACCCCACATCACCGTCGCCACCATCGTCGAAGACGACGGCCGCTTCCTCATGGTCGAAGAACTCAAAGGCGGCCGCGCCGTGCTCAACCAGCCCGCCGGGCACCTGGATCCCAATGAAACCCTGACCGAAGCCGCCGTGCGCGAAACCCTCGAGGAGACCGGCTGGGACGTCGAAGCCACCGGCATCGTCGGCATTTACCTGTACACCGCTCCCAGCAATGGCGTGACCTACCAGCGCGTGTGTTTCATCGCCAAGGCGCTGAAACACCACCCGGACTACGCACTCGATGAAGGCATCCTGCGCGCCCGCTGGCTGACCCGCGACGAGTTGATGGCCCTGCGCGACGACTGGCGCAGCGAGCTGATCATCCGCTGTATCGATGATTATTTGAGCGGTCAGCACCACAGTCTCGAATTGATCCGCCCTTCTCTTTAGCCTTAGAGGCTGCGGCCTGTTAGAATCGCGTCCTTTTTCAAGACACCCGTTGAAACCCTATGCGTGATTCAGCCCCTTCTGATACACAAAAGAAGCGCGTCATCGTCGGCATGTCCGGCGGCGTGGACTCTTCCGTTTCCGCCGTTCTGCTCATGGAGCAGGGTTATGAGGTGGAAGGCCTGTTCATGAAGAACTGGGAAGAAGACGATGGAACGGAATACTGCACCGCCATGGACGATCTGGCGGACGCCCAGGCCGTGTGCGACAAAATCGGCATCAAGTTGCACACCGCCAACTTTGCCGCCGAGTACTGGGACAACGTGTTCGAGCACTTCCTGGCCGAATACAAGGCCGGCCGCACGCCGAACCCGGACATCCTGTGCAACCGCGAAATCAAGTTCAAGGCATTCCTCGACTACGCCATGATGCTGGGCGCCGACCTGATTGCTACCGGCCACTATGTACGCCGTCGCGATATCGATGGGCGTACCGAACTGCTCAAGGGCCTGGACCCGAACAAGGACCAGAGCTACTTCCTGCACGCCGTCGGCGGTGAACAGATCGCCAAGACCCTGTTCCCGGTAGGCGAACTGGAAAAGCCCGAAGTGCGCAAGATCGCCGAGAAACACGGCCTGGCTACCGCCAAGAAAAAGGATTCCACCGGGATCTGCTTTATCGGTGAGCGCCGTTTCAGCGACTTCCTCAAGCAGTACCTGCCGGCGCAACCCGGCGAGATCAAAACCACCGAAGGTGACGTGATTGGCCGTCACCACGGCCTGATGTACCACACCATTGGCCAGCGCCAGGGCCTGGGCATCGGCGGTTTGAAAGATGCCGGCGAAGAGCCGTGGTATGTGCTGGTCAAGGACCTGGAACACAACGAGCTGATCGTTGGCCAGGGCAACGAGCACCCGCTGCTGTTCTCGGGCGCCCTGCTGGCGTCGGAGATCTACTGGGTCAACCCGATCGACTTGAGCAGCCCTCGCCGCCTGACGGCCAAGGTGCGCTATCGCCAGAGCGATCAGCCCTGCACCCTGGAAAAAACCGCCGACGGCTATCGCGCCACCTTTGATGACCCGCAGCGTGCGGTCACTCCTGGCCAGTCAGTCGTGTTCTATGACGGTGAAATCTGCCTGGGCGGCGGCGTGATCGAAGTCGCCGAAGCCTGGAGCAGCCAGGCATGAGCCCGACCCAGGAGCAATTGACGGCACTGGGCGGGGTCTTCCTCGCCGCCGTGCTGGTGGACAAGATCGCCAAGACCGGCCAGGTCACCGAGGCAGGCCTGACCTGCATGCTTGGCAGCCTGTTGATCCGCGACCCCAAGGACACCCTGGAAGTCTACGGCGGCGATGATCTAGCGTTGCGTGAAGGCTATCGCGCATTGATCGGCGCCCTGGAACGCGACCCCAGCACCTTGCAGCGCGAACCGCTGCGCTACGCACTGTCGATGCTGGGCCTCGAGCGTCAACTGGCCAAGCGCGACGACATGCTGGAAACCATCGGCAAACGCTTGCCGCAGATCCAGTCCCAGGTGGAACATTTCGGCCCGGCCCACGAAAATGTCATTGCCGCCTGCGGTGCGCTGTACCAGGACACCTTGAGCACGTTACGCCAGCGGATTCAGGTGCACGGCGACATGCGCAACCTGCAGCAACCGAACAATGCCTCGAAGATCCGCGCCCTGCTCCTGGCGGGTATTCGTTCGGCGCGGTTGTGGCGTCAGTTGGGTGGCCATCGTTGGCAACTGGTGATCAGCCGTCGCAAATTGCTCAAAGAGCTTTACCCGTTGATGCGCAACGACTAAGTCGCAGCAACCCCTGTTTTCAAGCATCACGCGTAATACGCCGGTCAGTTGGCGACGGACCGGCGGATTTTTTCATGTATGATACGCGCCCCATTTCGTTGCCCGACTGTCCGAGAACACCCCATGCAGCTTTCTTCGCTCACTGCGGTTTCCCCTGTTGACGGCCGCTACGCCGGCAAAACCCAGGCCCTGCGCCCTATTTTCAGCGAATACGGCTTGATCCGTGCTCGTGTTCTGGTTGAAGTGCGCTGGCTCCAGCGTCTGGCCGCTCACCCCGCCATCAGCGAAGTGCCGGTATTTTCCGCCGAAGCCAACGCTGTATTGAACACCCTGGCGGAAAACTTCTCCCTGGAGCACGCCGAGCGTGTGAAAGAGATCGAGCGCACCACCAACCACGACGTAAAAGCCATCGAGTACTTGCTCAAGGAGCAAGCGGCCAAGCTGCCGGAACTGGCCAAGGTCAGCGAATTCATCCACTTTGCCTGCACCAGCGAGGACATCAACAACCTGTCCCACGCCCTGATGCTGCGCGAAGGCCGCGATGACGTCATGCTGCCGCTAATGCGCCAGACCGCCAATGCCATCCGCGAACTGGCCATCCGTTTCGCCGACGTCCCCATGCTGTCGCGCACCCACGGCCAGCCGGCATCGCCGACCACCCTGGGCAAAGAACTGGCCAACGTCGTGTACCGCCTGGAGCGTCAGATCGCACAAGTCGCCGCCGTACCGCTGCTGGGCAAGATCAACGGCGCCGTGGGCAACTACAACGCCCACCTGTCGGCCTATCCTGAGATCGACTGGGAAGCCAACGCCCGCGCCTTCATCGAAGACGAGCTGGGCCTGGGCTTCAACCCGTACACCACGCAGATCGAGCCGCACGACTACATCGCCGAGCTGTTCGACGCCATTGCACGCTTCAACACCATCCTGATCGACTTCGATCGCGATATCTGGGGCTATATCTCCCTGGGCTACTTCAAGCAGCGCACCATTGCCGGTGAAATCGGTTCGTCGACCATGCCACACAAGGTCAACCCGATCGACTTCGAAAACTCCGAAGGCAACCTCGGCATCGCCAACGCCCTGTTCCAGCACCTGGCCAGCAAGTTGCCGATCTCCCGCTGGCAGCGTGACCTGACCGACTCCACCGTGCTGCGCAACCTCGGCGTGGGTTTCGCCCACAGCGTGATCGCGTACGAAGCCAGCCTCAAAGGCATCAGCAAGCTGGAGCTCAACGAGCAGAAAATTGCTGCCGACCTGGACGCCTGCTGGGAAGTCCTGGCCGAGCCGATCCAAACCGTGATGCGCCGCTACAACATCGAAAACCCTTACGAGAAGCTGAAAGAGTTGACGCGCGGCAAGGGCATCAGCCCTGAAGCACTGCAAACTTTCATCGACGGCCTGGACATGCCAGCCGCCGCCAAGGCCGAGCTGAAACTGCTCACCCCGGCCAACTACATCGGCAACGCCGTAGCCCAAGCCAAGCGCATCTGATCCACGCAAGACCCTTGAGACGCCCGGCCGCGCCGGGCGTTTTTATTCCAGTCTTAAAAGTGCTTTTTTTCAATAGGTTACACATGAATCCTGATATCCCTCTTCAACTTCTGGGCGGCATCACGGCACGGGAATTCCTGCGCGACTACTGGCAGAAGAAACCGCTGCTGATCCGCCAGGCCATCCCTGACTTCGAAAGCCCGATCGACGCCGACGAACTGGCCGGCCTGGCCCTGGAAGAAGAAGTCGAGTCGCGCCTGGTGATCGAGCACGGCGAACGCCCTTGGGAACTGCGCCGCGGCCCGTTCGCCGAAGACGCCTTCAGCACGCTGCCCGAGCGCGAATGGACCCTGCTGGTGCAGGCCGTTGACCAATTCGTACCCGAAGTGGCCGAGCTGCTGGAGCAATTCCGCTTCCTGCCAAGCTGGCGCATCGACGATGTGATGATCAGCTTTGCCGCCCCCGGTGGCAGCGTAGGCCCGCACTTCGATAACTACGACGTGTTCCTGCTGCAGGCCCAAGGCAAGCGCAACTGGAAGATCGGCCAGATGTGCAACTCCGAAAGTCCACTGCTGCAGCACGCCGACCTGCGCATCCTCGCCGAATTCGAAGAGAGCGCCGAATGGGTACTGGAGCCGGGCGACATGCTCTACCTGCCGCCACGCCTGGCGCACTTCGGTATCGCCGAAGACGACTGCATGACCTACTCCGTAGGCTTCCGCGCCCCGAGCGCCGCCGAAGTACTGACCCACTTCACCGACTTCCTCAGCCAGTACCTGACGGACGAGGAGCGCTACACTGATGCTGACGTACAGCCGGTCAGCGACCCTCACCAGATCCAGGGCGACGCCCTCGACCGCCTGAAAAGCCTGCTGGCCGAGCACATGAGCGATGAGCGCATGCTGCTGACCTGGTTCGGCCAGTTCATGACCGAGCCACGCTACCCGGAACTGGTGGCCGGTGAAGAATTGGGCGAGGACGACTTCATCAGCGCCCTTGAAGACGGTGCGATACTGGTGCGCAACCCGAGTGCGCGCCTGGCCTGGTCCGAAGTCGACGACGATGTGCTGCTGTTCGCCAGCGGCCAGAGCCGTTACCTGCCAGGTAAACTGCGCGAACTGCTGAAGCTGGTGTGCTCGGCTGACGCACTGCACAGCGAAAACCTCGGCGAATGGCTCGCGGACGAAGACGGTCGCGACCTGCTGTGTGAACTGGTCAAGCAAGGAAGCCTGGGGTTTGCCGATGAATAAGATTCACGTAAGTGTCGCGGACTGGCAAAAGGATATCGCTGAGATTCGGCGCATTCGTGAAGCGGTATTTATCGCCGAACAATCGGTTCCACCCGAGCTTGAATGGGACGCAGACGACGCCGGCGCGGTGCATTTCCTGGCCTTCGAAGGCGACTTTCCGATCGGCACCGCCCGCTTGCTGCCCAGCGGCGAAATCGGGCGCGTATCGGTGCTCAAGGACTGGCGAGGGCTTAAAGTCGGCGACAAGCTGATGGAAGCCGTGATCGGTGCCGCGGAGCAACGCGGCCAGAGCAAGCAGTTCCTCAGCGCGCAGGTGTACGCTGCGCCGTTTTATGAGCGACTGGGCTTCAAAATCGTCAGCGAGGAATTCCTGGAAGTTGGAATTCCCCATGTCGATATGGTGCGTGAGGGCTAGCCCGAGAGCGCGTCGCGACAGCCATTCAGCAACATCTCAAAATGCCCTGCCATGCAGGGCATTTTGCTGTCTACGATTCAATTTGCAGCCTGCCAGGCCGACAAACTGGCACTATCAAGCCTAAATGACTCGCAGAGATAACGGACATGTCCCTACGCACCCTGCTTACCGCCCTCTTGCTGACCGCCAGCACCTCGGCCATGGCCGACACTGAAGTCGTCAACCTGAACAATCGCACCAGCGCCGACCTGCTGCCCGTGGCACAGAATTTCATTGGCAAGGACGGCAGCGTCAGCGCCTACGGCAACCAGCTTATCGTCAAAGCGGACCCCGGAAAGGTCCAGGACCTGCGCGCGCTCCTTTCGCAATTGGACACACCCGCCAAACGCCTGCTGATCACTGTCGACACCAACGAAAACAATCAGCAAAACACCGGTGACAGCCAGACCCGCATCATCAGCTACGGCACTGCCAGCCGCGACGGCGGTATCCAGCAGGTCCAGGCCAGCGAAGGCGTGCCCGCACTGATCCAGGTCGGCCAGAGCGTACCGCTGACCACCACCCAGCAAGACAGCTACGGTCGCCTGCAAAACCAGACCCAGTATCGCAACGTCACCCAGGGCTTTTACGTCACGGCGAGCGTCACCGGCGAGACCGTGCACCTTGCCATCAGTACCAACCGTGACCGTATGAGCCAGGAACGTCCTGATGTAGTGAACGTTCAGAGTACCGACACAACCGTCAGCGGGCGCCTGGGCGAATGGATTCCCCTGGCCGGCATCAATCGCGACACCCAGGCCGATAAATCCTCCACAACCCGCAGCTACTCTACTCAGGGCCGCGATGACCTGACTTTACGGGTCAAGGTCGACACCCTGAACTGAAGCACCGGAAACTGACTGATGAGTCGTATTAGACCAAAGATGTAGTGCCTTGAAAAAAGCACTACAAATCATTTGACGATCGAAAAAAGCCTGTGCATGATGGCCTCGCTCCCGCTAATCAGGGGCCCTGGCAAGGGCCTTCGGATCGCCGCTCTAAGCTACCCACCTGAGCCGATTCGTGTCTGTACCGCCCACAAGGTGTGTTTGACGAGGTTGCGACTGGAACGAAGTTGTCCCGAGGGACGGAAGCCAACCAGGTAACCCGGCTACACACTGATGGATCGTACAAAGGCCCACGACGCCCGAAGACCGTTCGCAGTTTGCCCTTACCTGCTCAACTCCCCCCCTTGAGCCCATCGTTCATCCCGTCGCCTTCCCCGCCAAGCCACGCTTGACCACCCGAGCTTCTGGTCAGCGAGCAGCCAAAACCACGCACTTACTACGTGGCTGGCAAATGGAATTTTCCACCTAGACCTATGCGACGAGGTTTTTCCCCATGGCACTGACACGCGAACAGCAAATTGCAGCCCTTGAAAAAGACTGGGCTGAAAACCCACGCTGGAAAGGCGTAACCCGCGCTTATTCCGCTGCTGACGTCGTCCGCCTGCGTGGCTCGGTCCAACCCGAGCACACCTTTGCAAAACTCGGCGCCGAGAAGCTGTGGAAGCTGGTCACCCAGGGTGCCAAGCCTTCCTTCCGTCCCGACAAAGATTTCGTCAACTGCATGGGCGCCCTCACTGGCGGCCAGGCAGTCCAACAGGTAAAAGCCGGTATCCAGGCGATCTACCTGTCCGGCTGGCAAGTGGCAGCGGACAACAACTCCGCTGAATCCATGTACCCCGACCAATCGCTGTACCCGGTGGACTCGGTGCCGACCGTGGTCAAGCGCATCAACAACTCGTTCCGTCGCGCCGACCAGATCCAGTGGAAAGCCGGCAAGAACCCGGGCGACGAAGGTTACATCGACTACTTCGCACCGATCGTGGCCGACGCTGAAGCCGGTTTCGGCGGCGTGCTGAACGCCTACGAGCTGATGAAGAGCATGATCGAGGCCGGCGCTGCCGGCGTGCACTTCGAAGACCAGCTGGCTTCGGTGAAAAAATGCGGCCACATGGGTGGCAAGGTATTGGTACCGACCCAGGAAGCCGTGCAGAAGCTGACCGCGGCTCGACTCGCTGCTGACGTTGCCGGCACGCCAACCATCATCCTGGCGCGTACCGATGCCAACGCCGCTGACTTGCTGACCTCGGACTGCGACCCGTACGACAAGCCGTTCGTCACTGGCGAACGTACCCAGGAAGGCTTCTATAAAGTGCGCGCCGGCCTCGACCAGGCCATTGCCCGCGGCCTGGCCTATGCGCCATACGCCGACCTGATCTGGTGCGAAACCGCCAAGCCGGACCTGGAAGAAGCCCGTCGTTTCGCCGAAGCGATCAAGAAGGAATACCCGGACCAACTGCTGTCCTACAACTGCTCGCCTTCTTTCAACTGGAAGAAGAACCTGGACGACGCGACCATCGCCAAGTTCCAGCGCGAACTGTCGGCCATGGGCTACAAGCACCAGTTCATCACGCTGGCGGGCATTCACAACATGTGGCACAGCATGTTCAACCTGGCGCACGACTATGCCCGCAATGACATGACTGCCTACGTGAAGCTGCAGGAGCAAGAGTTCGCTGATGCCGCCAAGGGGTACACCTTTGTGGCGCACCAGCAGGAAGTGGGCACTGGGTACTTTGACGATATGACCACGGTGATTCAGGGCGGCACCTCGTCGGTGACTGCGCTGACGGGGTCGACTGAAGAAGAGCAGTTCCACTGAGTGACTGAGTACACGGCCATTGCGGCCCCACGGAAGACCTAACCGCAATGCCGCATGATCTGACGCCCCGACTGGTTCGGGGCGTTTTTTTTTGGATTTTTTTAAAGCGCTGTGGGTGCGGGTGGAGTGTGTGCATATCCGTTATTTTTGTAACGGCTTCTATTGGTTCCGCTCTTACAGCGGCTCACTTTTGAAGAGCGCAAAAGTAAGCAAAACGCTCTTGCCCCACCACTCGGCACCTCGCTCAGGCTCGGTGTGCCCTCACTCCGGCTTTGGACCGTGGGCCGCCGTCATGGGCCATCCTTGGCCCAGGACGGCTAACCCGGCGTCCTGCCGGGTTACCCACGCTCCAAAGCCTGCGTTCGGCCAGCGTGGTTTAACGGGGCGCCTAAGATCAAGATCAAAAGCAAGAGCACAGCGGCCTACCGGCCGGCTTGAGTGGGGTGAAGCAACAGCAAAAACACACGCGATCCACTGTAGGAGCGAGCTTGCTCGCGAAGGTCGTTAACGATGACGTTGGTTTCCTGATTCAACGCGGCGTTGTCGGGTTTTTCGCGAGCAAGCTCGCTCCTACAGAAAAGCTGCTCTGCTTTTGAGTTGCTGCAGGAACGGATATGTACACAGCCCCCCACCACCAGATTTCGAGCAAAACATTGATCCAGGGCGGTATCCCACTCTGCAAAACCAGTTAAAAGATCCGCTTTACCAACTAGCCTCACCCTCACAAGTAACAGCAACTTCCCGCGCTAAACCCCGAACAGTTGTTTAAAATCCACCCAAACAATATTCATTATCATTTAGAGCATGAGAACTTCTTTACAGCTAAAACAAAACATAATTGGTGAAAAGCCAGCTAATGCCCGCCCCACAAGGGTTACAGCCCCACAAAGGTGCACTATGTGCTTATTCCATCGAATAATTTCGCTATCGGAATTTTACTTGCCCGGTGTTTAGCCATAAAATCACCGCGATTGATTGCAGTGCGACATATCGTCACTGCATCGTTACTTTTTCGAGCTCAGAGACCTTTGCTCTCTGTTAAGGATTTCCAGCATGACCGAAGCGACAGGACTCATGGCCCACAACTGGGGCTTTGCCATTTTCCTCCTCGGTGTCGTCGGCCTTTGCGCCTTCATGCTCGGTGTTTCCAGCCTACTCGGGTCAAAAGCCTGGGGCCGCAGCAAGAATGAACCGTTCGAGTCCGGCATGCTGCCTACAGGTGGCGCCCGCTTGCGGCTCTCAGCCAAATTCTATCTGGTCGCGATGCTGTTCGTGATCTTCGATATCGAAGCCCTCTTTCTCTTTGCCTGGTCTGTGTCCGTCCGCGAAAGCGGCTGGACCGGATTCGTCGAAGCCCTCGTTTTCATAGCAATTCTGTTGGCAGGCCTTGTCTACCTATTCCGAGTGGGCGCCCTTGATTGGGCTCCGGAAGCTCGTCGTAAGCGGCAAGCGAAGCTGAAACAATGAGGCTTTGGCGATGCAATACAATCTCACCAGGATCGACCCGGATGCTCCTAACGAGCAGTACCCCATCGGCGAACGGGAAACCGTTTCCGACCCGTTAGAAGACCAAGTCCACAAAAACATCTACATGGGCAAGCTGGAAGACGTGCTGAGTGGCGCGGTCAACTGGGGGCGCAAGAATTCCCTGTGGCCGTACAACTTCGGTCTGTCCTGCTGCTACGTGGAAATGACCACCGCCTTCACGGCGCCCCATGACATCGCGCGCTTTGGTGCCGAAGTTATCCGGGCATCGCCGCGCCAGGCGGACTTCATGGTTATCGCCGGTACCTGCTTCATCAAGATGGCCCCGATCATCCAGCGTCTCTACGAGCAGATGCTTGAGCCGAAGTGGGTTATCTCCATGGGTTCGTGCGCCAACTCCGGTGGCATGTACGACATCTACTCCGTCGTTCAAGGGGTGGACAAGTTCCTGCCCGTGGACGTCTACGTGCCTGGCTGCCCGCCTCGCCCTGAAGCATTTCTGCAAGGCTTGATGCTGTTGCAGGAATCGATTGGCAAGGAGCGTCGTCCACTTTCCTGGGTTGTCGGTGAACAAGGCGTGTATCGCGCCGAGATGCCGTCACAAAAGGAACAGCGCCGCGAACAGCGTATTCAGGTCACCAACCTGCGCAGCCCCGACGAAGTCTGATCCAGCACCGCTTCTTTTATAGAACGAAAACCTGGCTTCATTCTTTACGTTGACCGAAAGCGATAAAAAACCATGACTACAGGCAGTGCTCGACGCATCCCGCCTTATAAGGCAGACGACCAGGATGTGGTCGTCGAACTCAATAACCGTTTTGGCCCTGACGCCTTCACCGCCCAGGCCACGCGCACCGGTATGCCGGTGCTGTGGGTGGCGCGTGCCAAGCTCGTGGAAGTCCTGACCTTCCTGCGCAACCTGCCCAAGCCATACGTCATGCTCTATGACCTGCATGGCGTGGATGAACGCCTGCGCACCAAGCGCCAGGGATTGCCGAGCGGCGCCGATTTCACCGTGTTCTACCACCTGATGTCGCTGGAACGTAACAGCGATGTGATGATCAAGGTCGCCCTGTCCGAAAACGACCTGAGCCTCCCGACCGTGACCGGTATCTGGCCGAACGCCAACTGGTACGAGCGTGAAGTCTGGGACATGTTCGGCATCGACTTCCCGGGCCACCCGCACCTGTCGCGCATCATGATGCCGCCGACCTGGGAAGGTCACCCGCTGCGCAAGGACTTCCCTGCCCGCGCCACCGAATTCGACCCGTTCAGCCTCAACCTGGCCAAGCAACAGCTTGAAGAAGAGGCTGCCCGCTTCCGTCCGGAAGACTGGGGCATGAAGCGTTCCGGCACCAACGAGGACTATATGTTCCTCAACCTCGGTCCGAACCACCCTTCGGCGCACGGTGCCTTCCGTATCATCCTGCAACTGGACGGCGAAGAAATCGTCGACTGCGTGCCGGACATCGGCTATCACCACCGTGGTGCCGAGAAGATGGCCGAGCGCCAGTCGTGGCACAGTTTCATCCCGTACACCGACCGTATCGACTACCTCGGCGGCGTGATGAACAACCTGCCGTACGTGCTCTCGGTCGAGAAGCTGGCCGGTATCAAGGTGCCGGACCGCGTCGACACCATCCGCATCATGATGGCCGAGTTCTTCCGGATCACCAGCCACCTGCTGTTCCTGGGTACGTATATCCAGGACGTCGGCGCCATGACCCCGGTGTTCTTCACCTTCACCGACCGTCAACGCGCCTACAAGGTCATCGAAGCCATCACCGGTTTCCGCCTGCACCCGGCCTGGTACCGCATCGGTGGTGTTGCCCACGACCTGCCGAACGGCTGGGAGCGCCTGGTCAAGGAGTTCATCGACTGGATGCCAAAGCGTCTGGACGAATACCAAAAGGCTGCGCTGGACAACAGCATCCTCAAGGGCCGCACCATCGGTGTCGCGCAGTACAACACCAAAGAGGCCCTGGAATGGGGCGTCACCGGTGCCGGCCTGCGTTCCACCGGCTGCGATTTCGACCTGCGTAAAGCACGCCCGTACTCCGGCTACGAGAACTTCGAATTCGAAGTACCGCTGGCGGCCAATGGCGATGCCTACGACCGTTGCATCGTGCGCGTCGAAGAAATGCGCCAGAGCCTGAAGATCATCGAGCAGTGCATGCGCAACATGCCGGCCGGCCCGTACAAGGCGGACCACCCGCTGACCACGCCACCGCCGAAAGAGCGCACGCTGCAGCACATCGAAACCCTGATCACGCACTTCCTGCAGGTTTCGTGGGGCCCGGTGATGCCGGCCAACGAGTCCTTCCAGATGATCGAAGCGACCAAGGGTATCAACAGTTATTACCTGACGAGCGATGGCGGCACCATGAGCTACCGCACCCGGATTCGCACCCCGAGCTTTGCCCACTTGCAGCAGATCCCTTCGGTGATCAAAGGCGAGATGGTCGCGGACTTGATTGCGTACCTGGGTAGTATCGATTTCGTTATGGCCGACGTGGACCGCTAAGCATGAACAGCACGCTTATCCAGACAGACCGTTTCACCTTGAGTGAAACCGAGCGCTCGGCCATCGAGCACGAGCTGCATCACTACGAAGACCCGCGCGCGGCGTCGATCGAAGCCTTGAAGATCGTCCAGAAGGAACGCGGCTGGGTGCCGGACGGCGCACTGTACGCCATCGGCGAAATCCTCGGCATTCCTGCCAGCGACGTCGAAGGCGTGGCCACGTTCTACAGCCAGATCTTCCGCCAGCCGGTGGGCCGCCACATCATCCGCGTATGCGACAGCATGGTCTGCTACATCGGTGGCCACGAATCCGTGGTCAGCGAGATCCAGAACAAGCTGGGCATCGGCCTGGGCCAGACCACTCCGGACGGCCGCTTCACGCTGCTGCCGGTGTGCTGCCTGGGCAACTGCGACAAGGCGCCGGCGTTGATGATCGACGACGACACATTCGGTGACGTGCAGCCCGCTGGCGTGACCCAATTGCTTGAGGGCTACCCATGACCCTTACATCTTTCGGCCCGGCCAACCTGATCAAGCGTTCGCCCGAGACTCACCCGCTGACCTGGCGCCTGCGTGACGATGCCGAGCCGGTATGGTTCGACGAGTACCAGGCCAAGAACGGCTACGCCGCCGCGCGCAAAGCCTTCGCCGACATGGCCCAGGACGATATCGTCCAGACCGTGAAAGACGCCGGCCTCAAAGGCCGCGGCGGTGCAGGCTTCCCCACGGGCGTGAAGTGGGGGCTGATGCCCAAGGACGAGTCCATCAACATCCGTTACCTGCTGTGCAACGCGGATGAGATGGAACCGAACACCTGGAAAGACCGCATGCTGATGGAGCAACTGCCCCATCTGCTGATCGAGGGCATGCTGATCAGCGCCCGCGCATTGAAAACCTACCGTGGCTACATCTTCCTGCGTGGCGAGTACACCACCGCCGCCAAGCACCTCAACCGTGCCGTGGAAGAAGCCAAGGCTGCCGGCCTGCTGGGCAAGAACATCCTCGGTTCCGGTTTTGACTTCGAACTGTTCGTGCACACCGGCGCCGGGCGTTATATCTGCGGTGAAGAAACCGCACTGATCAACTCCCTCGAAGGCCGCCGCGCCAACCCACGCTCCAAGCCGCCCTTCCCTGCCGCCGTTGGCGTGTGGGGCAAGCCGACTTGCGTGAACAACGTAGAGACCCTGTGCAACGTGCCGGCGATCATCGCCGACGGTGTGGACTGGTACAAATCCCTGGCCCGCGAAGGCAGCGAAGACATGGGCACCAAGCTCATGGGCTTCTCCGGCAAGGTCAAGAACCCTGGCCTGTGGGAACTGCCATTTGGCGTGACCGCGCGCGAGCTGTTCGAGGACTACGCCGGCGGCATGCGCGACGGCTACACCCTCAAGGCCTGGCAGCCAGGCGGTGCCGGCACCGGCTTCCTGCTGCCCGAGCACCTGGACGCACAGATGTATGCCGGCGGCATCGGCAAGGTAGGTACCCGGATGGGCACCGGCCTGGCGATGGCGGTGGACAACACCGTGAACATGGTCTCGCTGCTGCGCAACATGGAGCAGTTCTTTGCCCGTGAATCCTGCGGCTTCTGCACCCCATGCCGCGATGGTCTGCCGTGGAGCGTCAAGCTGCTGATGGCCCTGGAAAAAGGCGAAGGCCGCGAGGGAGACATCGAGACTCTGCTGGGTCTGGTCGGTTTCCTCGGCCCTGGCAAGACCTTCTGTGCTCACGCACCGGGCGCCGTGGAGCCATTGGGCAGCGCAATCAAATACTTCCGCCCTGAA
This sequence comes from Pseudomonas sp. BCA17, assembly GCF_004519405.1. GTDB lineage: Bacteria > Pseudomonadota > Gammaproteobacteria > Pseudomonadales > Pseudomonadaceae > Aquipseudomonas. Next base: position 934,124 of record NZ_SGWI01000001.1, read on the forward strand.
TTCGAGGCCGGCATCGCGCCAACCCGCGCGGGCGAGCTCACTCAGGTGGTATCACCGACCATGGTCGGCGCGTAACGCTTCAAAGAAGCGAAGGGTCCGTGCCCTTCGCTTTCTCATGTGCTGACGCCTTGATGGCTGTGTAGATGCACATGAATAACAAGATTCCATTAGCCACGCCCGCTGACAACGGGCCAACGAAGAACTTTGAACCATGGCCACTATCCACGTAGACGGCAAAGCGCTCGAAGTCGATGGGGCGGACAACCTGTTACAGGCCTGTCTGTCACTCGGTCTCGATATCCCGTATTTCTGCTGGCACCCCGCACTTGGTAGCGTCGGTGCCTGTCGCCAGTGTGCGGTCAAGCAGTACACCGACGAAAACGACACCCGTGGTCGTATCGTCATGTCCTGCATGACCCCAGCCACCGACAACACCTGGATCTCCATCGACGATGAAGAATCCAAGGCGTTCCGCGCCAGCGTCGTCGAATGGCTGATGACCAACCACCCCCACGACTGCCCGGTCTGTGAGGAAGGCGGTCACTGCCACCTGCAAGACATGACGGTGATGACCGGCCACAACGAGCGCCGCTATCGCTTCACCAAGCGTACCCACCAGAACCAGGACCTCGGTCCGTTCATTTCCCACGAAATGAACCGCTGCATCGCCTGCTACCGCTGCGTGCGCTTCTATAAAGACTACGCCGGCGGCACCGACCTGGGCGTATTCGGCGCCCACGACAACGTGTACTTCGGTCGCGTTGAAGACGGCGTGCTCGAGAGCGAATTCTCCGGCAACCTCACCGAGGTCTGCCCGACCGGTGTGTTCACCGACAAGACCCACTCCGAGCGCTACAACCGTAAGTGGGACATGCAGTTCGCACCGAGCATCTGCCATGGCTGCTCCAGCGGTTGCAACATCTCCCCGGGCGAGCGCTACGGCGAACTGCGTCGCATCGAAAACCGCTTCAACGGTTCGGTCAACCAGTACTTCCTGTGCGACCGTGGCCGTTTCGGCTACGGCTACGTCAACCGCGAAGACCGTCCGCGCCAGCCACTGTTGGCCGGCGGCGCCAAGCTGAGCCTGGACGAGGCGCTGGATAAAGCCGCCGACCTGCTGCGCGGTCGCAACATCGTCGGTATCGGTTCGCCCCGCGCCAGCCTCGAAAGCAACTACGCGTTGCGCGAGCTGGTCGGCGCCGAGCACTTCTACTCCGGTATCGAAGCCGGTGAACTGGAGCGCATCCGTCTGGTCCTGCAGGTGCTGAACGACAGCCCGCTGCCGGTGCCGAACATGCGCGACATCGAAGACCACGACGCGATTTTCGTCCTCGGTGAAGACCTGACCCAGACTGCTGCGCGTATCGCGCTGTCCCTGCGCCAGTCGGTCAAGGGCAAGGCCGAAGCAATGGCCGACGCCATGCGCGTGCAGCCTTGGCTCGACGCCGCGGTGAAAAATATCGGCCAGCACGCGCTGAACCCGCTGTTTATCGCCAGCCTGGCTGAAACCAAGCTCGACGACATCGCCGAAGAATGCGTCCACGCAGCACCGGACGACCTGGCCCGCATCGGTTTTGCCGTGGCTCACGCCCTGGATGCCAGCGCGCCTGCCGTCGAAGGCCTGGACAGCGAAGCCGTCGAATTGGCTCAGCGTATCGCCGACGCCCTGCTGGCGGCCAAGCGCCCATTGATCATTGCCGGTACCTCACTGGGTTCCAAGGCACTGATCGAAGCCGCCGCCAACATTGCCAAGGCCCTGAAGCTGCGTGACAAGAACGGCTCCATCAGCCTGGTCGTGCCGGAAGCCAACAGCCTTGGCCTGGCCATGCTCGGTGGCGAGTCCGTGGACGCCGGTCTGCAGGCTGTCATCGACGGCAACGCCGATGCCATCGTGGTGCTGGAGAACGACCTGTTCACCCGCACCGATGCCGCCAAGGTTGAAGCTGCGCTGAATGCGGCAAAAGTGCTGATCGTTGCCGACCACCAGAAGACCGCTACCAGCGACCGTGCCGACCTGGTGCTGCCGGCCGCCACGTTCGCCGAAGGCGACGGTACCCTGGTCAGCCAGGAAGGCCGCGCCCAGCGCTTCTTCCAGGTGTTCGATCCAAAGTACATGGACGCCAGCATCCTGGTTCACGAAGGCTGGCGCTGGCTGCATGCCCTGCGCGCCACCTTGCTGAACCAGCCGATCGACTGGACCCAGCTCGATCACGTCACCGCCGCGACCGCCGCGAGCGCGCCGCAGCTGGCACGTATCGTCGACGCTGCGCCGTCCGCCGCGTTCCGCATCAAGGGCTTGAAACTGGCTCGCGAACCGCTGCGTTACTCCGGTCGTACCGCCATGCGCGCCAACATCAGCGTGCACGAACCGCGTACCCCGCAAGACCCGGACACCGCGTTCAACTTCTCCATGGAAGGTTACTCGGGCTCTGCCGAGCCACGTCAGCAAGTGCCGTTCGCCTGGTCTCCGGGCTGGAACTCGCCGCAGGCCTGGAACAAGTTCCAGGATGAAGTCGGTGGGCATATCCGCGCCGGCGACCCGGGCACCCGCCTGATCGAAAGCGCAGGTGATTCGCTGAACTGGTTCACTGCGGTACCGCGCCCGTTCAACCCGGCCCAGGGCACCTGGCAGGTTGTACCGTTCTTCCACCTGTTCGGCAGCGAAGAGAACTCTTCCAAAGCCGCTCCGGTTCAAGAGCGCATTCCAGCCGCCTACGTATCCGTGGCCAAGTCCGAAGCCGATCGCCTGGGCGTCAACGACGGTGCCCTGCTCAGCCTGAACGTGGCCGGCCAGACCCTACGTCTGCCGCTGCGCATCAATGATGAGTTGGGTGCTGGCCTGGTTGCACTGCCAAAAGGTCTCGCCGGCATTCCAGCGGCAATCTTTGGCAAAACCGTTGATGGTCTGCAGGAGGCAGCGCAATGACTTGGTTCACTCCTGAAGTGATCGATGTGATCATCGCGGTCGTCAAGGCCATCGTAATCCTGTTGGCCGTGGTCGTGGCGGGCGCCCTGCTCAGCTTCGTCGAACGTCGCCTGCTGGGCTGGTGGCAAGACCGTTACGGTCCGAACCGCGTTGGCCCGTTCGGCATGTTCCAGATCGCTGCCGACATGCTGAAAATGTTCTTCAAGGAAGACTGGACCCCGCCGTTTGCCGACAAGGTGATTTTCACCCTGGCACCGGTCGTGGCCATGAGCGCCTTGCTGATCGCCTTCGCGATCATCCCGATCACCCCGACCTGGGGCGTGGCGGACCTGAACATCGGCTTGCTGTTCTTCTTCGCCATGGCCGGCCTGTCGGTCTACGCGGTGCTGTTCGCCGGTTGGTCGAGCAACAACAAGTTCGCCCTGCTGGGCAGCCTGCGGGCTTCGGCCCAGACCGTGTCCTACGAAGTGTTCATGGGCCTCGCGCTGATGGGCATCGTGGTGCAGGTCGGCTCGTTCAACATGCGTGACATCGTCGAGTACCAGGCGCAGAACCTGTGGTTCATCATTCCGCAGTTCTTCGGCTTCTGTACCTTCTTCATCGCCGGCGTTGCCGTGACTCACCGTCACCCATTCGACCAGCCGGAAGCGGAACAGGAACTGGCCGACGGTTACCACATTGAATACGCCGGCATGAAATGGGGCATGTTCTTCGTTGGCGAGTACATCGGCATCATCTTGATCTCGGCCCTGCTGGTCACGCTGTTCTTCGGCGGCTGGCACGGTCCTTTCAACATCCTGCCGCAACTGGCGTTCTTCTGGTTTTTCTTGAAGACGGCGTTCTTCATCATGTTGTTCATCCTGCTGCGCGCTTCCATTCCGCGTCCACGCTATGACCAGGTGATGGATTTCAGCTGGCGCTTCTGCCTGCCGCTGACCCTGATCAATTTGCTGGTGACGGCTGCCGTTGTGTTGTTGAACACGCCAGCCGGCGCGGTTCAGTGAGGATTTGACCCATGTTCAAATATATTGGCGACATCGTTAAGGGTACCGGTACCCAGTTGCGAAGCCTGGTGATGGTGTTCGGTCACGGCTTTCGCAAGCGCGACACCCTGCAATACCCGGAAGAGGCGGTGTACCTGCCGCCACGCTATCGCGGCCGCATCGTACTGACCCGCGACCCCGACGGCGAAGAGCGTTGCGTAGCCTGCAACCTGTGCGCCGTGGCGTGCCCGGTGGGTTGCATCTCCCTGCAGAAAGCTGAAACCGAAGACGGTCGCTGGTACCCGGACTTCTTCCGCATCAACTTCTCGCGTTGCATTTTCTGCGGCCTCTGCGAGGAAGCTTGCCCGACCACCGCGATCCAGCTCACACCGGATTTCGAGATGGCCGAGTTCAAACGTCAGGACCTGGTGTACGAGAAAGAAGATCTGTTGATCTCCGGTCCCGGTAAAAACCCTGATTACAACTTCTATCGTGTTGCAGGTATGGCCGTTGCCGGTAAGCCGAAAGGCGCCGCCCAAAACGAAGCCGAGCCGATCAACGTGAAGAGCTTGCTGCCTTAAGGAAGAAAGATGGAATTCGCTTTCTATTTCGCATCGGGTATCGCGGTTGTGTCCACGCTTCGCGTGATCACCAACACCAACCCTGTGCACGCCCTGCTCTACCTGATCATTTCGCTGATCGCCGTGGCCATGACCTTCTTCAGCCTCGGCGCACCGTTCGCCGGTGTCCTGGAAGTGATTGCCTACGCCGGTGCCATCATGGTGCTGTTCGTGTTTGTGGTGATGATGCTCAACCTGGGGCCGGCTTCGGTCGCCCAGGAGCGCGTCTGGCTCAAACCCGGCATCTGGCTCGGCCCGGTCATCCTCGCCGCCCTGCTGCTGGGTGAACTGCTGTATGTGCTGTTCGCTCACCAGAGCGGCCAGGCCATCGGCCACACCACCGTGGATGCAAAAGCCGTGGGCGTCAGCCTGTTCGGCCCGTACCTGCTGGTGGTCGAACTGGCGTCGATGCTGCTGCTCGCCGCAGCCGTCACCGCCTACCACTTGGGCCGCAACGAAGCCAAGGAGCAATGACGATGCCTGCTATCCCCTTGGAGCATGGTCTGGCGGTCGCCGGCATCCTGTTCTGCCTTGGCCTGGTCGGCCTGATGGTCCGCCGTAACATTCTGTTCGTGTTGATGAGCCTGGAAATCATGATGAACGCCGCGGCACTGGCCTTCATCGTCGCGGGTGCACGTTGGGGCCAGCCGGATGGACAAGTCATGTTCATCCTGGTGATCAGCCTGGCAGCCGCCGAGGCCAGTATCGGCCTGGCGATCCTGCTGCAACTGTATCGTCGCTTCCACACGCTTGATATCGACGCTGCCAGTGAGATGCGCGGATGAACATGATCTTTCTGACTTTCGTATTCCCCCTGATCGGTTTCCTGCTGCTGTCGTTCTCCCGTGGACGCTGGTCGGAAAACCTCTCGGCCCTGGTGGGCGTGGGGTCCATTGGCCTGTCGGCAATCGTTGCCGCCTACGTCATCTGGCAATTCAACGTGGCCCCGCCGGAAGGCGGTCACTACACCCTGGTGCTGTGGCAGTGGATGTCGGTGGAAGGCTTCAAGCCCAACTTCGCCCTCTATGTCGACGGCCTGTCGATCACCATGCTCGGCGTGGTGGTGGGCGTGGGCTTCCTGATCCACCTGTTCGCATCCTGGTACATGCGCGGTGAAGCGGGCTACTCGCGCTTCTTCTCGTACACCAACCTGTTTATCGCCAGCATGCTGTTCCTGGTGCTGGGCGATAACCTGTTGTTCCTGTACTTCGGCTGGGAAGGCGTGGGCCTGTGCTCGTACCTGTTGATCGGTTTCTACTACAGCAACCGCAACAACGGTAACGCGGCACTCAAGGCCTTTATCGTCACCCGTATCGGCGACGTGTTCATGGCCATCGGCCTGTTCATCCTGTTCCAACAGGTGGGCACGCTGAACATCCAGGAACTGCTGGTGCTGGCACCGCAGAAATTCCAGGTCGGCGACTTCTGGATCACCCTGGCGACCCTGATGCTGCTGGGCGGTGCCGTGGGTAAATCCGCGCAACTGCCGCTGCAGACCTGGTTGGCGGATGCGATGGCCGGCCCTACCCCGGTTTCGGCACTGATCCACGCCGCCACCATGGTAACCGCCGGTGTCTACCTGATTGCCCGTACCCACGGCCTGTTCACCCTGGCACCGGAAATCCTGCACCTTGTGGGCCTGGTCGGCGGCGTGACCCTGGTGCTGGCCGGCTTCGCCGCGCTGGTGCAGACCGACATCAAGCGTATCCTCGCCTACTCGACCATGAGCCAGATCGGCTACATGTTCCTGGCCCTGGGCGTGGGCGCCTGGGACGCGGCGATCTTCCACCTGATGACCCACGCCTTCTTCAAGGCCCTGCTGTTCCTCGCTTCCGGTGCGGTGATCGTCGCCTGCCACCACGAGCAGAACATCTTCAAGATGGGCGGCCTCTGGAAGAAACTGCCGCTGGCGTACGCCAGCTTCATCGTCGGTGGCGCCGCCCTGGCCGCCCTGCCGTTGGTGACCGCCGGTTTCTACTCGAAGGACGAAATCCTCTGGGAAGCCTTTGCCAGCGGTAACCAGAACCTGCTGTACGCAGGCCTGGTAGGTGCGTTCATGACCTCGCTGTACACCTTCCGCCTGATCTTCATCACCTTCCACGGTGAAGCCAAGACCGAAGCCCATGCAGGCCACGGTATCTCGCACTGGTTGCCATTGTCGGTACTGATCGTGCTGTCGACCTTCGTCGGCGCCATGATCACTCCACCACTGCACGGCGTACTGCCACAAAGCGTCGGGCATGCCGGCGGCGAAGCCCAGCACAGCCTGGAAATCGTCTCGGGTGCCATCGCCATTGCCGGTATCCTGCTGGCGGCCCTGCTGTTCCTCGGCAAGCGTCGCTTCGTCACTGCCGTTGCCAACAGTGGCATCGGTCGCTTCCTCTCGGCCTGGTGGTTCGCTGCCTGGGGCTTCGACTGGATCTACGACAAACTGTTCGTCAAGCCTTACCTTGCGATCAGCCATGTACTGCGCAAAGACCCGCTCGACCAGACCATTGGTTTGATCCCGCGCGCCGCCAAGGCCGGTCACACCGCCCTGAGCCGCAGCGAGACTGGCCAATTGCGTTGGTATGCAGCTTCCATGGCGGCCGGCGCCGTGTTGGTGATCGGCGCCATCGTTGTGGTAGCGGTCTGATATGAACTTTGCGAACTTGCGAAAGGAAACGAGCCCGTCATGATTCTGCCCTGGCTAATCCTGATCCCCTTTATCGGCGGCCTGCTCTGCTGGATGGGTGAACGCTTCGGCGCCACCCTCCCCCGCTGGATTGCGTTGCTGACCATGTCCCTGGAACTCGCACTCGGCCTCTGGCTGTGGGCCCATGGTGACTATTCATTCGCTCCGGCACCGGGTGTCGATCCAACCTTCGCGCTTGAGTTCAAGCACGTATGGATCCAGCGCTTCGGCATCAACGTGCACCTGGCCCTCGACGGCCTGTCGCTGTTGATGATCCTGCTGACCGGCCTGCTGGGTATCCTCTCGGTACTCTGCTCCTGGAAAGAAATTCAGCGTCACGTGGGCTTCTTCCACCTGAACCTGATGTGGATTCTGGGCGGCGTTGTCGGCGTGTTCCTGGCGCTGGACCTGTTCATGTTCTTCTTCTTCTGGGAAATGATGCTGGTGCCGATGTACTTCCTCATCGCGCTCTGGGGTCACAGTTCTTCGGACGGCAAGAAAACCCGGATCTACGCGGCGACCAAGTTCTTCATCTTCACCCAGGCTTCCGGCCTGATCATGTTGGTGGCGATCCTGGGCCTGGTACTGGTCAACTTCAACAACACCGGCGTGATTACCTTCAACTACGCCGACCTGTTGAAAACCAAGATGTCCCTGACCACCGAGTACATCCTGATGCTGGGTTTCTTTATCGCGTTCGCGGTGAAGCTGCCGGTGGTGCCGTTCCACTCCTGGCTGCCTGACGCTCACGCCCAGGCACCGACTGCCGGTTCCGTGGACCTGGCCGGTATCCTGCTGAAGACGGCGGCCTACGGCCTGCTGCGTTTCGCCCTGCCGCTGTTCCCGAATGCCTCGGCCGAGTTCGCGCCGATCGCCATGACCCTGGGTCTGATCGGGATCTTCTACGGTGCATTCCTGGCGTTCGCGCAAACCGACATCAAGCGTCTGATTGCCTTCTCGTCCGTTTCCCACATGGGTTTCGTACTGATCGGCATCTACTCCGGCAGCCAGCTGGCGTTGCAAGGCGCGGTGATCCAGATGTTGGCCCACGGTGTCTCGGCCGCTGCCCTCTTTATCCTGAGTGGTCAGCTGTACGAGCGCCTGCACACCCGTGACATGCGTGAAATGGGTGGCGTGTGGTCGCGCATCGCTTACCTGCCGGCGATCAGCCTGTTCTTCGCCGCCGCGTCCCTGGGCTTGCCGGGCACCGGTAACTTCATCGGCGAGTTCCTGATCCTGATGGGCTCGTTCGTGCAGACACCGTGGATCAGCGCCATCGCGACATCCGGCCTGGTATTCGGCTCGGTCTACTCGCTGATCATGATCCACCGCGCCTACTTCGGCCCGGCCAAGTCCGACACCGTCCTGCAAGGGATGGATGCTCGCGAACTGATCATGGTGCTCGGCCTTGCGGTCCTGCTGATCTACATCGGCGTGTACCCGCAACCGTTCCTGGACACTTCTGCCGCGACGATGCATGGCGTGCAGCAGTGGTTCGGCACCGCCTTCTCTCAACTCGCTTCGGCCCGGTAAGAGCGCTATGGAATTCACGATCCAACACTTTATCGCGCTTGCGCCGCTGCTGATCACCAGCCTCACCATCGTGGTGGTGATGCTGGCGATCGCCTGGCGCCGCAATCACTCGCAAACGTTCCTGCTGTCCTGTGCCGGTCTGAACCTGGCCTTGCTGTCGATCATTCCGGCCCTCAAGGTCGCGCCACTGGCGGTCACGCCGTTGATGATGGTCGATGACTTCGCGCTGCTGTACATCGCGTTGATCCTCGTCGCGACCCTGGCCTGTGTCACCCTCGCCCACGCCTACCTCGGCGAAGGCGGCACCGGCTACCCGGGCAACAAGGAAGAGCTGTACCTGCTGATCCTGCTGGCTGCGGCCGGCGGTATCGTGCTGGTCAGCGCACAGCACCTGGCCGGCCTGTTCATCGGCCTGGAACTGCTGTCGATCCCGACCTACGGCCTGGTGGCGTACGCCTTCTTCAACAAGCGCTCCCTGGAAGCCGGCATCAAGTACATGGTGCTGTCGGCGGCCGGTTCCGCGTTCCTGTTGTTCGGTATGGCCCTGCTCTACGCCGAAGCCGGCAGCCTGAGCTTCACCGGGATCGGCCACGCCCTGGCCACCACCAGCATGCCTGCGCCGATTGCCCAACTGGGCCTGGCGATGATGCTGATCGGCCTGGCGTTCAAGCTGTCGCTGGTACCGTTCCACCTGTGGACCCCGGACGTGTACGAAGGCGCCCCGGCGCCGGTGGCCGCGTTCCTGGCTACAGCGTCGAAAGTGGCGGTGTTTGCGGTGATGGTGCGTCTGTTCCAGATCTCGCCTGCCGCCAACACCGGCGTGCTGAGCACCGTACTGACCGTGATCGCCATCGCGTCGATCCTGTTCGGTAACCTGCTGGCACTGACCCAGAACAACCTCAAGCGTCTGCTGGGTTACTCGTCCATCGCCCACTTCGGCTACCTGCTGATCGCCCTGGTGGCGAGCAAAGGCCTGGCCGTGGAAGCCATGGGTGTGTACCTGGTCACCTACGTGATCACCAGCCTCGGCGCATTCGGCGTGATCACCCTGATGTCCTCGCCGTTCAAAGGCCGTGACGCCGACGCCCTGTACGAATACCGCGGCCTGTTCTGGCGCCGTCCGTACCTGACCGCCGTGCTGACCGTGATGATGCTGTCCCTGGCCGGCATTCCGCTGACTGCGGGCTTTATCGGCAAGTTCTACATCGTCGCCACCGGCGTTGAAGCTCACGAATGGTGGTTGGTTGCATCGCTCGTACTGGGCAGCGCCATCGGCGTGTTCTACTACCTGCGCGTGATGGTCACCCTGTACCTGATCGAGCCAAACCTGCGTCGTGTGGACGCCGAGCTGCACTGGGAACAGAAAGCCGGTGGTGTAATGCTGCTGGCCATCGCCCTGCTCGCGTTCTTCCTGGGCGTGTACCCACAACCGTTGCTCACCCTGGTGCAGCACGCGGTGTTGGGCGTTTGATCGCTTAGCGACATGCAGTCAACAAAACGGCGCCTTCGGGCGCCGTTTTGCGTTACTGGGAGAGAAAACTCGGGTGATCAACCGGTTGGCTGCGCCCTGATCAGGGGTGCGGATGGATCTCAGATGGACTGAGATTTGCCTGAGCGGAACTGCCCGGCAATCGTTGCGACGCGCACACCGTACAGACGAGCAGTCTCCAGATCCCCCGGCGACATCTCTTCAGGAGACGCATCGGCAGGCGTTTGCGCCATGGGTGCGATATAGGAACCCATGCGATTCGGGTCATCGCGTTTCGATGCCTTGAGGTTCGCCGGCTTGATATCCAGGCCCACCCATATCCCGGCGTGCTGCCCGCAAAGCAGGAAAAAATACTCGAGCGTGTTGAGTTTGTCGCCGTTGATGCTCGCGCTGTTGGTGAAGCCGCCAAAGATCTTGTTTTGCCATGTGCCTTCGAACCAGGGCTTGGAGGAAGCATCTGCGAATTTCTTGAACTGCCAGCTAGGCCCGCCCATATAGGTCGGCGAGCCGAAGACGATTGCGTCTGCGTCAGCGAGGGATTGCCAGGCGTCGTCGGAAATATTGCCCTCTGGGTCGATGGCCACCAGTACGGCACCGGCGCCGGCGCCTTCGGCGACTGCCGCCGCCATGCGCGTGGTGTGGCCATAGCCGGAGTGATAAACGATGACTGTTCGGACAGGGATGGAATTGGCGTTCATGAGGGTTCCCTACAGGTGGTGGAGTTATGGACAACCTGAGCACTACTCTACTGAGTCCAAAATACGCTATAAATCACGCCAATCTGAACGCTCTGTTATCTATTGGGTGAACAATGCCAAATCTCCAGGCACTTATGATTTTCGCCCGCGTTGCAGAAATGATGAGTTTCACGCGTGCCGCTGAAAGCCTGGGAATCCAGAAGGGACGGGTGTCGACGGTGATTCGTGGGCTGGAGCGGGAGGTGGGCGCGACCCTGCTGCACAGAACGACACGCAGCGTGCAATTGACCGAAGACGGACGCGCTTTCTATACACGCGCATGTGACCTGCTGACTGAAGCGCGGGACATGCAGTCCATGTTCGCAAACAACGACGCACCTTTGAGGGGAAAATTGCGCGTCGACATGCCGACTGAATTGGCCAAGACCATCGTGATTCCCGCCCTGCCCCAATTGCTCAATGCGAACCCTGAGTTGCAGCTTGAACTGTCCAGCACAGATCGTCGGGTCGATCTCGTCCAGGAAGGCTTCGATTGCGTAATCCGTCTCGGGCCGATCATCGACGACAGGCTGATCGCCCGCCCGCTGGGCAAGTTGCGCATGATGAACGCGGCAAGCCCAGGTTATCTGGCAAAGCACGGCATGCCGCAAACACTCGACGACCTTCTTATCCAGGGCCACCAGATGGTGCACTACACGCCGACACTCGGCGCCCGAATGGCGGGATGGGAATATCCGGAGGGTGATGGCTATGCATCGCTTGCGCTGCCGGGGGCGATGCAGGTGAATAACGTGCAGACCTATCATGCTGCCGGCCTGGCGGGGATTGGACTGATCCAGGCCGGATACCTGGCCCTCGCACATCATATTAAAAGCGGCGACCTGGTGGAGATCCTGCCCGATCTACGGCCCGAGCCGCTGGCTGCATCGCTCGTGGTCGCGCATCGGCGCAACCTGTCGCAACGCGTTCGGGCCTTCATGGCCTGGATTGAGCATGTATTGGAACCCTACTTCGACTAGCCGTTTGACCGGATGACTTCCCTCACCCGCAGCTGCTTGCAGGACGTGTTGCCCTACTTTGCGATCCGGAAAATCCGGCGCCGCCGGCCACGCTGAACAGATAAACGGCGCAAAAAAAAACGCCCCGAATCACTTCGGGGCGTTTTTTTGTTCAAGTAAACACAGCCACTTGAATCACAGCCTTAGAACACGATACCTACCTTGAACCCGTACTCATCACGCTTGAGCTTGGTGTTGTCGGCGGTAAAGGAGTCTTCGTCGAGCTTGTATTCGGTACGGGTGTAGTACAAGCCCGCCATCACCGGCAGATTACCATTCTGGTTCATCAGCAGGCTGACTTCGGCGTAAGGGTTGGTGCGGTCCTTGAGGTCGACAGTGTCGCTGCCCACGCCATCCACTTTGAGTTTCGCGCGGCCGTCGATGGTACGACGGGCGCCGGCTTCAACGCGCAGGGTCATGTCATCGAACTGGTGGTTGTAGCCCAGGGCCAACTTGGCGAATGGCGACTTGTTGGTGAGCTTGACGTCATAGCCGTTGGTGTCGGGCTCATAGCGGGTCCAGGTGTAGCCACCGCCCACAATCACGTCGACGAAGTTGCGTGCATCAAGCGCGGCGCGCCAGCCGAGGTCCAGGTCAGCCTGACCTTCCTTGAGCTTGTCGTCACTCTTTTCGCCGTATTTGGCTTCGATACCGGCTTGATAGATGAATCCGGATTCGGCAGTCAGCTTATTGCCGAAGTTGTAGAACAAACCGGCTTCAGGCATGTGGCTCTTGTCGCTTTCGCTGCCGCCTTCGAATTTGAAATCGTTGTAGCTGCCCAGGATGCCGAAGGTGGAAATAGGCCCGGTAGGCGGTGCGGCGAGCACCACGGCAGGCGCAGCGACCAGCGCCAACAACGAGGAACCCTTGAGAATTTTTCCGAATAGCTTGGACATCGTTTTACATCTCCTTGTGTGGTGAGCAAATTATTCAGCAACCGCTTCGAACCTCGGCCGAGGCCAAAGGTTCGAATTAATTTGCACCCATTTGGAGATAAAACGGTTCAGCGAACGCTCTAGCTCAATAGTCTGCGGAATTGGCCATTATCAAGCCATCAAGTGTTTCACGAAGCGTGCGATCAGGTGGCAGGTGAATACCAAAGGTTCCGTGCAGGAGTGCCAGCAGTTCATCCGTACTGTCGATCACGCGCTTTTCGCTGGGCCCGTCCAGGCGGTGCACCGCATAGTGGGCGTTGGCCAGGGTGTAGCGCTTGCCCGGCGCCAACCGCGCCGCTTTCAATTGGCCGCGGAAGACCGAGTCCGGGTGTGTGGAGACGTACCAGTTGCCGATCTCGTAGTCGATAGCCGCCTGCACTTGCAGGTCGAACACATACAAGCCGCGCCACTCCTCGGCGACCAGCGCCCACAGGGTGTAACTGCCCTGCCCGTCGAACGTCAGGCGATAAGGTTCGTGTGCCGTGGCCTGCTGCGCCTCGGTGTCCAGTAGCAACGGGCTGCTGGGCACCATGCCGCCAAAGCCGACATCCGTGATATAGCGCACGCCATCCAGCGTCACCAGGCTCAAGCGATGGGTACGTGCGGTGTGCGCATCCGCCGGCCCGCCCAACACCACGCGGCCGGTAATACCCCGTGCGTCGAAGCCGAGCTCCTGCAACAGGGCCAGGAACATCTGGTTCAATTCATAGCAATACCCGCCGCGCCCGTCGAACAGCAGTTTTTGCTCGACGCTGGGCAGGTCGATGGGCACCGGCCTATGCAATAAGGTCGACACGTTCTCGAAGGCAAAGGTGCACACATGACGCAGCTGCAGGGTCTGCAGGGTTTCAAGGGTCGGCGGTGGAGGCGAGTCGAAGCCCAGGCGTTGCAGATAAAGCGGGCTGTGAGTCAGGCGGCTGTCAGAGGGATGGGACATGGCGCGATCCTTGAGCACGTGGCGAAGGCACCACTATGCCGCGCCTTCCAACAACTTGTCATTTTGAATGAACCTTTTTTGACGCCTGCCTATCCATCTATAACAAGACAGGGAGGCAACATGAGTACCGCAAAAATTTACACCATCCGCTATCAGCTGCACGGTCAACCGAAGTCCTTTGTAGTGCGCGCCGAAGTGATGAACAACGCCGAGGCCTGGCACTGGGCGGCGGTAGACGCCGATATAGCCCACGTCAGCCGCATTGGCCGCGTAGGTCACGAGCAGGTGAAGAAAACCACGCGGCCCTGGGCTGAGAAGTTCGGGATCACCGACGTCATATGGATCGCACCGAAGTAAAAAAGCAAAAGCCCCGCCGTATAGAGTGGGGCTTTTTACAGATCGCTGGCCTTTCTTGTTATGTCATTGCAGATCAGATGTTCAGGCTCTTTGTCGGATCCACACGACGAGGCTGGTCGTCTGACAGCCTCGCTGTGAGGACCGCGTTCAACGCCTTGTTCAAGTCTTCAGGTTGCCCAACGGATCATAGGGCGGCTTCTTTCCATCCTTGTCTTTCTTTTCCTTATCCAACGGTGCAATAGCCGGACCGACAGGATCCACCTGCGGGTCCGTCACGTCGGGCGAATCCGGGTCAAAACCCAACTCGTCCTTACCGCTGGAATGCTCGCTCGAACGCGGGCCTTGGGGCGTATTACTCACGGCGATCTCCTTGCTTAAAGCGGGCGGGCTTTGTCGTGGAGGTTTTCCAGGTCTTGTTCGACACGTTCCACATCATCGTCATCCTGGCGCTCCGCCGGATCGTTGGGGCGCAACGCATCGTTGTCGCGCTCCTCTTCACCGGGTGTGCGGTCAGGATTCGGGGTGCCGGGCGGTGGCTGCTTATATTCGGACATGATGGTTCACCTCAAAAGGTCTACGCAGGTTTAGAGAAACCGCCGTGCGTCATCGTTCAACTTGTTTGCCCAAGCGTGAGATGATGCCGGCCCCTCTTGGAGGCATGAACCCGATGTTCGAACTCAAACCCTGCGACCCCGCCACCTTCCGTCAACAGACCCGCCGCAGCACCCTGATCGTCGCGGTGCTGTTCGTAGCCCTGGCCATGTTGCTGTCGAGCCTGGCGGTGATGCTGTTCGGTGAGCCCGGAGGTGACAATTTCCGTTTCAATGTCGGCGGCGTCTTCGCCGGTGTGTTGATCACCGTCGCCCTGGTGCGCGGGCCGTTCTGGCGCCAGCCCTGGCTCGCAGCGGCGGTGTACGGTTGGCAGCTCAAGCGTTGCCTGATGAGCGTGACCAATGTGATGCACACGATCACCGAATGCGTGCAGAACAACGACCCGACCGCGATCAAGGTCCTGCGTTTCTACCACCTGGCGCTGACGCAGATGCATGCACTGGACGCCAACTCCAGCGCCCAGGCGCAACTGGTCGGTGAAGTCGAAACGCATAAAGCGAAGATGCAGGCGCTGGGCATCAACACCGAACAGACGCAGTTCGACCCTAACTGGCTGGACGCACTCAAGCGCGCTTAAGCCGAGCCGGGAGTCTTTGCCCGCCAGCAGAACACCGCGCTCAGCGCAATCGCCGCGCCGGCCAGGCCGAACACCCAGGGTGCCGCGGCCACCGGCAGCAACAGGCCCGCCAGCAACGGCCCAAGACCCGCGCCGATATCCCGCCATACGGCGTTGGAAGCCAGTGCCGACACGCGCATCGAGCCCGGATTGCGCTCCGCGACCAAGGTGGTCACCAACGGCAGTTGCAATGCGCGCAGCACCAGCACCGCCGCCGCGCCGACGATCACCCAATAGCTGCCGAATGCAGCCAGGGCTAAAGCGCTCAGGAACGAAAACAGCAGCAACATCGAGGTCGCGCCGAAACGCTGCGCCGCGCGGCCGCCCAGCGGGCTCAGGAGCATCTCGGAGGCATACCGCAGGGCCATCAATCCACCTGCGATCAGCACCGCATTACCCCCCAGCAACTTCTGCGCCTGGATCGACAGGCCGAAGATAAACAACCCATCCAGCGCCACACCTTCGACAAACGACCAGGTCGCCACGCTGTCGGGCCATTTGAAACGACGCCCCGAGCTGTGCAAGTCATGGCCGACCCTGGGCAGGCCGTGCGCCGCCCACAAGCCCAACAAGCAACTGCCGGCAAGAATCAGAAAGATCGGACGTGGCCCGGCCCATAAGGTCAACCAGCCGCCCAGGGGTAAGGCCAGCATCGGCCCGAGGGCGATCATCGCCCGTGAGCGCCCGGCCCGGCGGGCCGCACCGGCGGGCTCCGAGGTCGCCAGCACCTGGGTCGAGAGGTTCAGCGCGGCGAAACACAGGCCCCAGATCAACCGCAAGCCCAGCAGCGCGGCGAACCCCGACAGCATCGAGTTGCCCAGGGCGCACACCGTGGCCGCCCCCGCCGCGATCATGCAGGTCAACCGGTCGCCATGGCGTGCGTAGAAATTCAACACATGGCGATAGCCGAAAATCCGCACCAGGCGGTTCGCCGCCAGCAACACCCCAGCCTGCGCCAAGGTGATGCCGAAGGCCTGGGATTCCATGGGCAGCAGCAGGTACAGCAACACATCGCTGGGCAGGCATAAAGCCAGGGTCAGCGCGGCGCGGCGAGAGGATACATCAGCAGTACGTTGGGCCTGGGCTGACATAATTCTGAAACATCCCGAAATATTCAGGTGGCCACGGTAGCGTTCCCTACCGGTGTTTTACAACGCCTTATCCGGTCTTTTTGTCATAAGGCAGCAGACGCAAGCCACTGGCCACGGCGCCCACCAGGGCAAACGCGCACCCCAGCCACAGCGCGTACTCAGGGCCACTGCCCTGAGACAGATGGAAACAGAACGCCACCAACGACGCCCCCAGCGTCTGCCCCAGTAACCGCGAAATCGCCACGATGCCGCTGGCGCCGCCGCTGCGGGCCAACGGAGCGCTGGTCATGATGGCCTTGAGGTTGGGGGATTGGAAAAAACCGAAACCGGCGCCGCACAGCGCCATGCGCCATCCAATATCAAAGGCCGAGGCGTCACTGCCCAACGTTGCCAACGCGGCCATGCCCACACTGAGCATCAGCAGCCCGACGCCGCACAACACGCCCAGCGACACCCGATCCGCAAGGCGCCCCGCCACCAGCGCCATCACGGCTACGACTGCCGGCCACGGCGTCATCAGAAACCCGGTTTCCACCTGGCTGTGCCCCAGCACCGCCTGCAGCAGAAATGGCAGCGAAACGAAGGCCAGCCCCTGGGCGCTGAATGCACAGATGGCCGTCAGGGACGACAAGGCAAACACCGGACGCTTGAAAAGGTCCACCGCCAACATAGGTGCCGGATGACCGACCTCGCGGCGCAACAGCAACGCACCGCACACCAGCGCCAAGGCCAACAGGCCCAGGGTCAATGCGCCCTGCGCACCGTGCACGGCGGTGCCCAGCCCCAGCACCAGCAAGGCAAACAACCCGGCACACAGCAGCGCGGCAAGACGGTCGAACGCATGCCCGGTCAATGGCAGTACCGGCAGAGCGCGCAACCCCAACCCCAGCGCCAACAGCCCCAGCGGCACGTTGATCAGGTACAGCCAATGCCAGGTCGCCACCGACAGAATCGCCGACGCGGCGGTCGGCCCGAGGGTAAACGCCAGCCCCACGACCAATGAGTTGTAGCCCAGGCCGCGCCCAAGCATTTTTGACGGGTAGATATGCCGCAGCAACGCGGTGTTCACACTCATCAATGCGGCGGCGCCGAGCCCTTGCGCGACCCGCGCGGCCGTCAAGGTCAACAGTGAGCCGGCCAGCCCACAGAACAGCGACGAGACAATGAACAGCAGCAAGCCACCCAGATACACCCGACGGTGTCCCAGTACATCACTCAAGGAGGCAAAGGGCAGCACCGTGGCGATAATCGCCAGCTGGTAGGCATTGACCACCCAGATCACCGAGGCCGAATCGGTACCGATACCTTCGGCCAGGGTCGGTAACGCGGTATTGACGATGGCCGTGTCCAGGGTCGCCATGCCGATCCCCAGAGACAGGGCGATCACCGCCGGCCAGCGTTTATTGGAGGGCAACCCATCGGCGACAGAAGACATGAACAATCCACACAGGTGACAAGACCGCTAGATTACGGGCTGAGGGAATTTTTTTCAGTGGTCGATTGCGCGGCTGTCAGCATTTTCATGTTTGCAGACCAGTGACTGCCGCCCGCAGGCGACTATCACGACGCTCAAACATGGCCAACCCCCACAATCAACTCACTGCCCAGCCAGCCGGCCAGGTACTCACCGGCCTGCATCACACCGGCTTCTTCCCCCAGGCGCTGCACCAGATACTCACATAACCCGGCAAAACTACCGTCGGTCTGCACCTGCAACAAGGCGTGCAGTTCCAGTTCATCCACCTGGCGCAAGCGCGAGGTGAACTGACGCCGCCACACCAGCAAACCGCCCGCCGCTTCAAGCATCGCCGCCTCGGGTGGCGGGGTGTCTTGCCACAGCGCCGACCAGATGGCCTCGGCATTGGTGATCAGGCCATGGCACCGCAACGACGGCGTCAGCTGCAAGTGGGCAGTGTCCCAATCCACCGCGGCCAGCGCCGCCGGCGGTACCGGCTGAGCATCGGCGGCCACAAAGGCCTCATTCAAGGCGGACTCGATCCAGGCCAGTTCGTGCACATCGGGGTTGTGGGGAAACACGCGCTTCAAGCCGTGGTAGAAACCCTCGGGATAGGCATCCAGCGTCCAGGCGTGGGGTGGCTGCTGGTCGATATAGCTAACGCTGGCCGACAGAAACGCCTCCTCGCCGAGCCAACGGCGCAGGTTGGGAAATGCCTGCTCCAGGCACCCCACCAATTGCGCGCGGTAGTTGTTCTGGTACACCGCCAGGCCGGCGTG
This sequence comes from Pseudomonas sp. BCA17, assembly GCF_004519405.1. GTDB lineage: Bacteria > Pseudomonadota > Gammaproteobacteria > Pseudomonadales > Pseudomonadaceae > Aquipseudomonas. The sequence continues at coordinate 952,888 of NZ_SGWI01000001.1, forward strand.
GTGATTACCCAGCCGAAGCGCCGCGTCATCCGATGCGCTCACCAGCCAGGTGCGAAAGGTTTGCTGCCACTCGACCAGGTTCATGGCTGCGCTCCCAGCGTCCGGGCCATCGATAATTCCTGCAGCAATTCAGCCAACGGCGGAATCTCATCGTCACGCTCGATCATGGTCGCCACCGGGCCCAGTTTGGCCATGGCCTTGGCATACAACGCCCACACCCCGGCACACACCGGGCTGTCATGGCTGTCGATCAACAATTCGCGGCCCCGGCTATGGCCGGCCAAGTGAACCTGGCGTACTCGTTCGGCGGGAATGCCATCCAGGAACGCCTCGGCATCAAAACCGTGATTGCTGGCGCTCACAAACACATTGTTGACGTCCAGCAACAGCTCGCAGCCGGTGCGCTTGGCCATGGCGTCGATAAATGCCCATTCGCTCATGACCGCGCCATCAAAGGCCAGGTAACTCGACGGGTTTTCGAACAGCATCGTGCGGCCCAGCGTCTCCTGGGCCTGGTGGATATTGGCGCACACAATGTCCAGCGCCTCTTCGGTGTAGGGCACCGGCAGTAGGTCGTGGGCATTGAAGTGACCGCTGCGTGACCAGCTCAGATGGTCGGAGACAAACAGCGGCTCGATCTCATCGACCAGCGACTTGAGACGCCGCAGGTAGTGGGTGTCGAGCCCTTCGGCGGTGCCGATCGACATCGACACCCCATGCAGCGCCACCGGGTGCCGCTCGCGAATCTGGCGCAGGATGTGCCGGGGCTGGCCGCCCGCGACCATAAAATTCTCGGAGATCACTTCGACAAAATCCACGGGCACCGAGGTCTCCAGAAAGTCGCAGTAATGCTCCTTGCGCAACCCCAGGCCGTAGCCTGAAAAGTGAGGATTGTGTGTCGGCATGCCGGGTTCTCCTTGGCCTGCAAGCGCGACCTGGCTGTGACGAGCAAGCTTGCTCCCTCGCCACAGTCAGTTCGCGCCTGCCAGGGGTGGTTATTTCGGTTCAGTCAAGGTGCCACCGGCCTTGAGGCATTCGGACGGTGTCTTGACGATCACGCCTTCGCCTTTGCAGCTGTTGAGGCCCTTGCAGTCGTTCTTGGCGGTAGCGCACAGGCTGGTGCCCTTGCAGGTATTGACGCCGTAGCAGCGACCGGGCTTTTCCTGCTGGTCGGCAGCGCCGGCCGCAGTGGCGAACGAAGCCGAAGACAGGGCAATCAGCGCGGCAGCGGCAGCCAGGCTCAAGCGGGATTTGAGTGCAGTGTTCATGGTGTTTCTCCAGGGTGTCGTGGGTTATTGGATAACGGATGCAGCGTCTTCGATGACCTTCGCCACAGCCTCAGGCTGGGAGATGTACACCGCGTGGCTGGCTTTGATTTCGGTGACCTTGGAACCGGCGCGCTTGTACATCCAGCGCTGCAGGTCGGGGCTCAGGGCGCGGTCTTCGGTGGACACCACCGCGTAGCTCGGCTTCTTGTGCCAGGCCGCGGCCCACACCGTGCCGCCGAACAGTGCGGTGGTGGCCGGTACTTGGGAGGCGGCCATGAAGTCGGTGCGGTTGGTGCTCAGGTCGGCGGCAAAGTCCGCGTTGAATCGGGTGCGATCAAAGAACAGGTGGCCATCGCGTTTCTGCTGGACATCATCGCTGGGGGCCGGCATGGAGCCGATCAACTGGGCCATGTTCTCGCCCACCTCCGGCTGCAACGCCGAGACATAGACCAGCGACTTGACCTTGTCACGGTCCCCCGCAATCGAGATCACCCCGCCAGCGGAACTGTGCCCTACCAGCACCACCGGGCCGACCTGTTGCTCCAGCACCTCGCGGGCCTCTGCCACATCAGCGGCGAGGTTTTCGTGGCCCTGATGCACCACCGTGACCTTGTAGCCCTTGTGAATCAGGATGTCGTGCACCACCCGCCAACCGGAACCGTCGACAAACGAGCCCGGCACGATCACCACGCTCTTGCCGGCGCCGGGTTGTGGGGCATCCGCCGCCTGGGCCAGCGCTGGAACAGTCAAGGCCATGGCAATGGCCAGAGAAGAAAGCATACGCATTGGAAATCTCCATTCAGGTATCGAAAGGTCAGCCACGTTTGGCGAACAGCAGGCGGTCCAGCGACCAGGCTCCGCCGCCATACGCCAGCAGCGGCAGCAGCAGCCCCACCCAGGTCAGGTGCACCGGCCAGGCATCGGGGTACACAAACACCTCGATCACCAGGGTCATGCCCAACAGTGCGGCGGCAGCCGGACGGGTCAGCAGGCCCAGCACCAGCAACAGCGGGAACAGGTGCTCGGCATAGGTCGCCAGGTGCGCGGCCCAGTCCGGTGGAATCAGGGGCAAGGCGTATTCCGAGCGGAACAGCGTGTAGGTCGACGGCTTGAGTTGAAGAAAACCGCTGACCTTGGTCCGCCCCGACAGGAAAAACACCGCCGCAATGCCCACGCGCGCCACCAGCAACAGCAGGGCCTCGGGCAACAGCCGCCGGATCACGAGCGCCGGGGCCGCTCGGCTCATGGCTGCTCCGTCAGGCTGCCGTAGCCTTTAGGGGTCTTGATCTGGGTGCAGGTGCCTTTGTCCACCAGTACCCAGGCGTTGCCCTGGTAGTCGGTGGTGGCGGTGCCTGCACACGAGGTGCCTTTGCCCGCGGCGCAGTCATTGGCCCCTGCGAGAGACACGCCGAAGCATTTTTCCTGGGGCTTGGGCTCATCGGCATGAGCCACGGCCGCAAAGGCGCTGAGGGACAAGGCGAGGGTTGCCGCAAGGGCTGCATAAGGACGCTTCATGGGGGTGACTCTCCTGGTTTGACTGAGTGTGACCAGGGCGCCTTGGGGTCGATGACCGCCTGCGCCAGCTGGTGAACAGAGTTAAAGCCAGGCGTGTATCCGCTCTGTGTCGCGAACGCGATAGAACGTCATGCGGGTGTATCAGGAGGGTGTTCAGATACAACGTGATACACAGCCACAAAAAAAACGCCCTGACCGTTCAGGTCAGGGCGCGTTTCAGGCCGCGGTGCGTGCAGTCAATCAGCGCGCCAGGGCACTCAGGTCCAGATGCCCGTTACTGATCGGCGGGCACCAGTAGTAGCCGCCGGTCAACGGCGTGCTGATGCGATACAGGCCATCGACAATCCCGTCTTCCAGGCCGCTCATGCGCCGCAGTTGCGCTTCGAACGCATCGAAGGAATGGCCAAACGCGAGGAACATCAACCCGGCCTGGCCGTTCTCGGCCCACGGCATCGAGCGGCGTACCACGAAGGCTTCCGGGGTGAAGCTTTCCTGGGCGGTACGCTTGGTGTGGGCGGACGCGGGGGCGTCGTCCAGCTCTTCGTTGTCGCCATGACGGCGACCGATGATGTGGTCGCGTTCCTGGGCAGGCAAGGCGGCGAAGCCGTCGAGGTCGTGTTGCCATTGCTGGAGCGCGGCGAAGCTGGCGCCACTGCCGGTCAGTGCGGCTTCGACCGCTGCGTCAGCGTGGGGGTTTTCGGTGCCGTCTTCATAGTCGGTGAGGTCGAAGCCGGTCTTGTAGCGGAAACCTTCGATCATCTGTACCAGGCGAAACGCCGGGGCCAGGGCTTTTTCGAAGGCACGGCTGCGTAACAGCAACTCACCACGATCCTCACCGTGCAACCACACCCACAACGCCTGTTGGGTCGATGGGTTGTGCGCGCCCGGGCCGCTGATGGCGGGGAATGTGCGCAGCCCTTCAATGTGGGCACCCAGCGCGGCTACCAGCGGTTCACCCAAACCGACCACCGCCGCCGAATTGGCCAGTTGCACCAGTGCGTCCAGCGCAGCAGGTACGGCGCCCAGGGCGTCCACGGCAAAAAACAGATGGCGTGCCTGCAACGGCACCGGTGCGGCAAGAATGCCCGGCTGGTACTGACTCATGTGAACTCCTTCAAGAAAGGCGCAGAGTTTACCCGGCGCACGCCTTTGTGCGTACAGCAATGCGCACAAGCCTTGCCATAGAGCCCGGTGTTGGGTGACTCTCTAGTCATGTTTTGCAACTATTCCAGGGGTAGCGACATGACCACCAGCAACCTGCTCGCCCAGCTGTTTCCTCTCACCGCCCAAGACGTGCCCGAGCAATTCCGCCTGGCGGCTCCCATTGAACAGCGTGATTACCTGGTTGACGGCACATTGCGGGTTTGGAACGGCCCGCTGGCCCGGGTGCAAAGCCCCGTGCAATTGGGGGATGAGCGCGTGCATATCGGCAGCACGCCGCTGCTGGACGCCGACACCGCCCTCACCGCCCTGGATGCCGCCGTACGCGCGTATGACCGGGGCCAGGGCGCATGGCCGACGATGCGCGTCGCTGAGCGTATCCAGCACGTCGAAGCCTTTTTACGGCGCATGCGTGAACAGCGCGATGCGGTGGTCAAGCTGTTGATGTGGGAGATCGGCAAGAACCTCAAGGACTCGCAGAAAGAGTTCGACCGTACCTGCGACTACATCACCGACACGATCAATGCGCTCAAGGAGCTGGACCGCCGCAGCAGCCGCTTCGAGCTGGAACAGGACACCCTCGGGCAGATCCGTCGCGTACCGCTGGGCGTGGCGCTGTGCATGGGGCCTTATAACTACCCGCTCAACGAAACGTTCACCACGCTGATCCCGGCGCTGATCATGGGCAACACCGTGGTGTTCAAGCCGGCCAAGCTCGGCGTGCTGTTGATCCGTCCGCTGCTGGAGGCCTTCCGCGACAGCTTCCCGGCCGGGGTGATCAACGTGATCTACGGCAGCGGTCGCGAAACCGTCAGCGCGCTGATGGCCAGCGGCAAGATCGACATCTTTGCGTTTATCGGCACCAATAAAGCCGCCAGTGACTTGAAGAAACTCCACCCCAAGCCACACCGCTTGCGTGCCGCACTGGGCCTGGATGCGAAAAACCCCGGCATCGTGCTGCCCGAAGTGGACCTGGACAATGCCGTCAGTGAAGCCATCACCGGTTCCTTGTCGTTCAACGGCCAGCGCTGCACCGCGCTGAAAATCCTGTTCGTGCATGAAGACGTGGTCGAGGCATTTATCGAGAAATTCAACGCCAAACTGGCGACACTCAAGCCCGGCATGCCATGGGAAGACGGCGTGTCGCTGACCCCATTACCGGAAGTCGGCAAGGTGGATTACCTCAACGGTCTGGTAGCCGATGCAGCGCAACACGGCGCCCAGGTGGTGAATGCCAATGGCGGTGCCAGTCGCGGTTCGTTCTTCTACCCGGCGGTGCTGTACCCGGTGAACCCGCAGATGCGCGTTTACCACGAGGAACAGTTCGGCCCGGTGGTGCCGATCGTGCCTTACCGTGACGTGGACACGGTGATTGACTACGTGCTGGAGTCGGACTTCGGCCAGCAGTTGAGCATTTTCGGCACCAACCCCGAGGAAGTCGGGCGCCTGGTGGATACCTTCGCCAATCAGGTCGGTCGTATCAATATCAACGCCCAGTGCCAGCGTGGGCCGGATACGTTCCCGTTCAACGGCCGCAAGAACTCGGCCGAGGGCACGCTGTCAGTGCATGACGCGTTGCGCGTGTTCTCGATCCGTACCCTGGTGGCGACCAAGTTCCAGGAGAGCAACAAGGCGCTGGTCAGCGACATTCTGCGTAACCGCGATTCGAGTTTCCTGACCACTGACTACATTTTTTGAGTGGATGCCAATCAAAAATGTGGGAGCGGGTTGGGTGTGGCCACACCCAGCCCGTTCTCACATTTAGAGTGTGCACATCTTTAGAACCAAGGCGATTTTAGTCCTGATGAACCTGCCCCTCTTTGCCCGACGCCTGCTGCGCCCGTTGCTCGACCCGTATCGGCGCTATCGCCATGCCAAGCTGATCCACGCCGTGCGCGTGTCCATCGGCTTGCTGGCAACCATCCTGCTCACCACGGGCATCAACCTGCCCCACGGCGAATGGGCGTCGGTGACCATGCTGATCGTGATCGGCGGGTTGCAGCACCACGGCAATATCGGCAAAAAAGCCGTGGAGCGCGCTTATGGCACCTTGATCGGCGCCAGTGTCGGCTTGGCCTTGGTGGTGCAACAGGCTTGGCTGGGCCAGCCGCTGCTCACCTATCTGCTGATGTCGGTGGTGTGCGGGTTCTTTTCCTATCACGCCATCGGCAAGGGCGGTTATATCGCGCTGCTGTCGGCGATCACGGTGTTTATCGTTGCCGGCCACGGGGACAACCCGATCTCCGATGGTTTGTGGCGCACTGTCGACATTCTGATCGGCATTGTATTGGCGCTGGCCTTCTCCTTCGCCCTGCCGCTGTATGCCGTGTACTCCTGGCGCTACAACCTGGCCAGTGCATTACGCGACTGCGCGGCTATTTACAGCCGGATCATCAATGGCCAGTCGGTCACCGATGATGAGCACCTCAAACTGCTCAATCGCTTGAATGCCGCGATGGTGCAACTGCGCTCGCTGATGCCATCGGTGTCCAAGGAAGTGCGCATTTCGATGACCGAACTGGACGCGATCCAGCGGCACCTGCGCATGTGCATCAGCACGTTGGAAATCTTGGGCAATACGCGGCCGAGCCCGCAGGATGAACCGGCGATGGCGCGGATGCGAATGATGTTGAAGGCCGAACACCGGCAGATCCGCGTGCAACTGGTGGGGATGGCGCGTGCGTTGAAATCCGGGGTGACGGAGCGGTTGGAGCGGGAGGGGAATATCGCGGTCGCCGAGCCCACTCTGGATACGCCGATTTACTCGGGTCTGGATGGTTATCGGTTGTTGACCCTGCAATTGGCGGCGAATGTAGACGTGATGCGTTCACGTTTAGGGCAATGCGCAAAACGCTGGAACATCTGACAACTTTGCGCATCCCCAAACAAAAAAGAGAGGTTCACGACTTATCGTGCCCCTCCCTCTTGCGTCCCTTTAACGCCGTACCCCGCTACCTTAGCCCGACACCATTGAAGTGAGATCCAATGACATGGTCCTTGCCTGCCAATATTTCTCCGGTATTGATATTCAAGCCGTAGTAGTAGTTGATAAAGAAAAAACTGTGGGAGAAGGTCGACGTCCAATAGAACGCATTGCCCATCGGCCACAAATAGCCGAAAACCTGATGCAGCTCGCGGGCTTCATCAAGGCTCGGCAACCGTGCCCCGGCGTTATTCGCAGAAGACCGGATGTTGCCAAGCGTACTGCGTCCCAAACCGACACAACGGACTGCATTGCTTGCATACACGGGGTAACTACGGACTTGTGCAGGCACCGACGAGTCACGCACGCTGATTACCGCACTGCCGTTGCCGCGCATGGTGACATAGCCCGTAGTGGCGTCAACGTGCGCGACGCCAGCATTGGAGGTTGAGTACAGATAAGGCCTGGTCCCCCCGTTTGCCACCCGCTGAATCGAATTCCCGGAGCCGAAAATGGGCAAGACGTTAGGGGAACCGTCCAAAAAGAAGGTTTTCCTATTGAAGTAAACAGCCCCCGAATCAAAGACCAGGGCCGTGGTGTGGGCAATCCTGTACTGAGTCGGCGGAAAGACCACCGCCATTCCCTTATCATTCTGTTGATTAAAGTTAATACGGGGGTCGATCGTCACCGTGCCATTGTTCGGCACGGACATCAGCCAACTGCGTAGCACCTTGATATCGGCGAAACCGTTGCTGGCTTCATTCTCGGAAACCAGATGTTCCACCAGGAGATTCTGCGTCACCGCGCCTGACGCCGACAGGGTTAGCCAGGCAACTTGATCTTTAGCGCTGTAAGGCCACTTGATCATCCTCAGCATCGCATCGCCCGTTAAAGTCGCCGGGTTTATGGACCCCCCATTCGCCACATTGTTGATCAAAGCCCTAGGCAAACTGGCCTGTGGAATTGCCTGAACATGCACCATCTGCACTTCCGACGAACCTTCCCCGCCCCGGCCCAATATCACTTCATACTGCAACTGGATCGTGGTGTTGATACTCACGCCCACCAACTCATTACTGATGTTGAACGTCACCGTGCCACCGTCCAGGCCTGGCTGCGTGCCAACTTCAATCGGCATGCCATCCGCGCCGATCCAGTACAACGTAATCATGTCCGTCCCACCCTGGTTCATATTGGGGTAGGTCACCAGCACCTGGCATTTGTTCTCGACGGTGATCGGGCTGATAACGACTTCCGGCCCACTGGGCGGCGACGAATACCGGATTTCCGGATGGGGGAATACGTTAGGTTCCGTCTGGACCAAATGGTGGCGGGTTTCAAACCACACGATATCGGCAGGATTGTTGGTGTGATTGAAGGTTACCCCGAAGTCAATCGTGAAGGGCGTCCACTCTTTCAAACGGCGCAGCCGGCTTACCGGCGTAAACGGAGCAGGCCCATTGTTGACATCCGCTACCGAGACCTCGCGGCCTACATAGGTTTCCTCCAAATAGGCGGCGTCGGTATCCAGAGTGCCTTCATTACGCAACCACATACGCTGACCAATCTCAATGTATGGCCAGGGAGCAACGCGAGTCTGGTCAAGGTCATCCAACTTGGGTATCTCGAGAATGGCACTTTCACCGATGCTGTCGATTGTCGCTCCAGGCAAATGACTCAGAGTGAGCAGGTTCAACGTAAGCACCGGCGAGTCGGTGGGAACGCCATTGCGGATAACTTTGAACGAGACGTCGATATCTCGTCCCTGAGGGTGGATATTAAAACCAATTGCAGAGGGCGGAACGGCTACTTCGACAAAGGTGTCCCCCCGATTGGCGTCCTTGCTTTCAAAGTGCGTCCCGGCACCCGCCAGACCACGCCAGCAGACCTCGACCTGATCGCCGTCCTTGGGTTGGTCGTAGCGACACCGAACGGTCGCCCCCGAAATAGCAACCAAACGGGGGTCGAGTTCATCCGGCCCTGTTGTAGCCTCCACCACTTCAGGTGGAAACAACTCGCCCAACGCCCGGCCTATGGTGTAGGTCTGCTCTTCGGACAACTCATCAACACCAAATCGCCTGCGCACATAGCTGACACTGAGTGTGCCATCCAGGTTGTCGTCAATCAGCTTTTTGGGAACATCAGCCAGAAAAGGGTTGGAATCAACTGCCAGCAAATATTCAATTGTGGAGCTTGCAGTCACCGAGCCCACATACTTGATGGTGACTTCATCACCCGACCTGAATTCCGCGCGAGCCTCAAAGGTGGCGACACTGCCCACCGTGGCGGGATCAATATTGTTCGTGACATCCGCCTCCTGGATACTCGGCGCAACCAGCGTACGCGCCGGCCGGCCGATCTGGATATACCGACGCTCGGATTCACGTACAGTGACCGGGCCAGTGACCAGGTAGTAAACGCGAGTCCGGAGCAGTCCTTCAAACCGCGCATATTGCGCGTTTACGAAATCGCGGAAGCGGGGATGAACACCCGCCGCCCGGTGACTGAACACACGCTCCACACTACCATCCAGGTGTTCACCCAGAATATTGACTTGCAGATCGTCTCCCGAATTGCCTGGTGGGTCATAGTCAGGCATTGCCGCCGTGATAAAAGGCAAGTCCGGTTCGACAAATGGCCCGTGTCGTTGAAGCACCTCAGGCTCGGGCAACGTGTAGCGAATGCCCGCGACCGCATAGACAGTTGGCCGTGAAGCCAACATCTCTCTTTCCCTGACGTAGGAAATTCTCAGCGTACTCTGGATCAATGACCGGACAATTGCATTGGGAATTGAGAAATCGTTGTAGCTGGCCAGCATCACGGGCAGGCGAAAACTGTAGCTGACCTCTTCCCCCTCTGGCGTGCTGCCCATCACCGTCCAGATAAGGTGATCCCCCGCGACGAAGGCCGGATGATTTCTACGAATGAATACAGACCCGGTGGCCGGCAACCCATGCAATGAGTCGGCGTCCAGAATCAGTAAATCAGGGTCCGCCTCGATAATCTCTGGCTCCTCCAGAAGCGTAGTATTGAGGACGACCTCGACCGGGACCGGCTTGCTCCAGCGATGGCAGGGTCCGGATTCATCGAGCACTTCGTCATACAAATAAAATTGCACGACAAAATGGCCGTCCCCGACGGCGCTCAGAAAATCGGGTGTTATGAGAAAGCTCAGGTCTCGCCCGACTTCGCTTGGCAGGACGGGGGGGAGTTCAAAACGGTGGTTGCCCCAGTAAAACATCACCAGATCATTGACACGCATATTGGCCCACGCACGAATAGTGACATCCACACCCCGTGAGGCAACGACGCTGTCAATAATCGTGTGGGAAAGCGTAAAGGTGAGGCCCGTGTGATAAGTGCCATCACAATTCCCTTCCCCACCTGGCAGTGTGTTCAGTATCAGAATGCGTTGGTGCTCTGAAGTACTGACCGTACCAGCGCCGACCCGCCGCACCTCTCCATGGACGTCGTCGACAAATTGCAGTAACAAGCTCGTCCTGGGAATGACCAGAAAGAATCGTGGGTCGCTTTCATTGGCCGGCGTGACGTTGTCAAAGGCCATCCGAATGCCGTTCATCCAAATTATAAACTCGTCCCCTGCACGGCACTGAGTCCAACGCTCGAAGGCGTAAGTCAAGCCATCCTTGATATGGCGACGGCCAAGACCGTAAGCCGCTCCCAACACAGGGATGACCGACATAGGGATCGAATAGGGAGAGTCCAGGTCCTCAACGACGCTGGGGGAATTCGGCGGAGTACCTGGGCCGCGCTTTTTTTTCGCCGAGGCAAGCGGTTTTTCTGCCGCTTTCTTGATGGTATCAGTGCCGGCTGTTTCTTCCGTTGATTGTGTTACAACGTTTTTTTTAACGCGGGTGGGTTTGGTCGTCATCGTCGTCTCCTGGGCAGGGAATCGCCAGGAGAAATCAAACACCTTGGGACGACCCTCGGTAACCTGTGAGAAATGACAGTCCCGACAAGTGGTCCTAGGCCCGCTTATTGCGAGTGTTCGATCATGCGCAAACTTCACACCTTTTCTTACATTTTTTTCACGTTTTATTCACATCTCCAGCCGTAGTGTGAAGCCTCATCCGTTACAAACGTTGCACATCAAACCCGCCGCCCCAGCGGGTTTTTTTTGCCTGGGATTTGACCTAGCCCGATGCCTTGGCGGCGGGGGTTGCCGCTTGTTCGCGGATGGCCCGTTGGGTATCCAGCACCTTGGCCAGCGCGGTTTCCGCTTCCGGACTCTGCTGCGGCACCCGAATCGCCGCCGACACCAGGGTGATCAACTTAGCCATCACTTCCGCATCCGTGGCCGGGCGACCCAGGCTCATGGAGTTCATCAGCAGGCGCAGTTCAGTGCCGGCCATCACCCCGGAAATCGCCTTGAGCGCAAATTGCAGGCGCACGCCCAGTTCGTTGCGCGGCAGGTCCGGCAAGGCCAGGGCGAAGGCTTCGAAGAAGCGCTGGAACACCGGCTGGTAATGCACCTTGAGGTATTCCTGGATAAACGGTGAGGTGTCGCTGTAGACCCGGCCCAGGAAACGAATGAACGAGCGCCCTTCCCCGCTGGCCGGATCGCTGCGCTCCAGGCCCATGGCCGGCGCGAACAGCACGCCGAGCAAGGTGTCGCAGTCCAGCGGGCCGTCGGATTCGGCCTCGCAGCGCGCCAGCAATTCCAGGCGCTGCTCGTTGAGCGGCTCCAGGCGTTGCTTGAGCAAGGTCTGCATCAGGGAATCCTTGTCCCCGAAGTGGTAGTTCACCGCAGCCAGGTTGACCTGGGCACGCTCGGTAATCTGCCGCAACAAGACCGCGTCATAACCATATTTGATGAAGAGAGCCTCTGTCGCATCCAGCAATCGAGTCTTGGTAACGTTTGGAGCGCTGAGTTTCTTCGCGACCATAAGAGTTCCACAGGGGAAATATTGTTTTAAAAAATAATTTGATTTTTTATACCGGTGCGGCCCATCGAAAGCAAGTAGTGAGACTGCGCCATGCTAACAAAAGCCTGTATAAATGGGGCTATGGAGGCGGTTTCAAGGTTTTTTCGACGGCCTGTAGCGGCCCCCCGCCAAATCGTTTCAAAGCGTTAAACCGCTCTACATCCATGGCTGGCGAAGCGAAGGGAACGCGGTTACTATTCAAACAATATTTTAAAAACAAGAAATAAAAACAGTCCGTGACGCGTACCAGGCAGCTCCCGAACTTGTTACAAAGATTTACGGGCGCAGGCTGGCACCGTCGAGACTGCAGGCGTAGTCATGATGACAGATACCCCCGCGCACCCAGGCTTGATCTCCCTGCAAGGCATCGGCAAACACTATCAGCTCGCCGGGCAGGAACTGTCCATTCTCAATGACGTGTGCCTGTCCATCGCCCGCGGTGACAGCTGCGGCATCCTCGGCGCCTCCGGCTCCGGCAAAAGCACCCTGCTCAATATCCTCGGCCTGCTCGATCTGCCCAACGGCGGGCAATACCACTTTGCCGGGCACGATATCTTCAGCGCCTCGCCCGATGAACTGGCCGCCATCCGCAACCAGCAAATCGGTTTCGTGTTCCAGAGTTTCAACCTGCTGCCGCGCCTCAGCGCCCTCGACAACGTCGCCCTGCCCCTGAGTTACCGTGGCGTATCACGGCATGAGTCGGTGGAACATGCCCTGCACATGCTGGAACAAGTCGGCCTGGCCGAACGCGCCCACCATCGCCCCGCCGACCTCTCCGGCGGCCAGCGCCAACGGGTGGCGATTGCCCGTGCCCTGGTCGGCAAACCCTCAGTGATCCTGGCCGATGAGCCCACCGGCAACCTCGACAGCACTACCGCCCAAGAGATCATGGACCTGCTCCTGGCACTCAACCGCGAGCAGCAGGTGACGCTGGTCATCGTCACCCACGACGCCCACATCGCCGAGCGCCTGGAGCGCAAGATCCTGGTGCGCAACGGCGTGGTGCATGAGGCCGGGCGCCTATGAGCCTGCGGGTCGAACAGAGCCTGAGCCAACTGCTGCATGAAGCATTCGTCAGCCTGCGTACCCTGGGCAAACGCTCGATCCTGGCCTTGCTGGGCATCATCATCGGCAGTTCATCGGTGGTGGCGCTGATCAACATCGGCCATAACGCCGCCACCGACGCGGCAATGATTTTCAAGGACATGGGCACCGACACCCTGGTCGCCCAATTCCCGCCCAAAGGCAACAGCAGCGCAACCATGCGGGCCAGCCTCGACCTTGAAGCGGTGCGCCAGGCGGTGCCAGGCATTGCCCATATCGGCGCGATCACACTGTTCAGCGGCCCGATGGTGTTTCACGGGCGCACCGTCAATGCCAACTTCGTCGGCAGCACGCCGGACCTCAAGGATGCCATGCGCCTGACCCTGCGGGGCGGCCGTTTCCTGTCGGGCTTCGACACCCATGAAACCTACGCGGTCATTGGCGACCAACTCGCCCAGGCCCTGAGCCAACCGGGCGATTCGTTGAACCTGGGCGACCGGGTGCGCATCAACGACTACCTGTTCCTGATCATAGGCATCCTGAACAGCCAACCCCGTTCCCTGCTGATTCCGGTACAAACCAACGAATCCCTGTTCATCCCCGCCGAAGGCATGCGCCGCATCTACGCCAGCCCGCAGATCGGCAACGTGATCATCCGCGCCCTGCCCGGCCAGGACATGGACCGTATCGCGCGGGACGCCGCCGTTGCTCTGAAAGCCCAGTTGACCGACCACGACGTTGACATTCAGGTGCCCCAGCAAATGATCGATGGCATGACTCGCCAAAGCCGCACCTTTGCTTATCTGTTGCTGGCGCTGGGGGCCATCTCCCTGGTAGGTGGCGGTGTGGGTGTGATGAACGTGATGCTGATGAATGTGTCGGAGCGCCGCCGCGAGATCGGCATCCGCATGGCCCTGGGGGCGCGGCAGCGCGACATCCGCAACCTGTTCCTGCTGGAAGCCGTGACCCTGACGGCCGTCGGTGCGCTCTGCGGTGCGGTGCTGGGCATGACAGCCGCCTGGCTTTACGCCTGGCTGTCGGGCTGGGCATTTTCCATGGCGGTTGCCGCCCTGCCACTGGGGGTCGGCAGCACCTTGTTGGTGGGGCTGTTCTTTGGCATCTACCCCGCGGTCTCGGCCTCACGGCTGCAGCCGGTGGAGGCCTTGCGCGATGAGTAAGTGGCTATGGCTGCTGGCGCTGATGAGCCTGCCGGTGATAGCCGCCGACGTGGTGATCAACCCTTCGGCCCCCAGTACGACCCGCAGCGGCTACGACCGGGGCGTATCACTCAAGGCCCAGGTCACCGACATCACCCTGGGCGATGCGGTGTACCTGGGCCTGCGCAATAACCCGGCGATCCGCAGCGCCTACCTGCAACGGGTAGCGCAGAAGTTCGACTTGCGCGTGGCCGAAGACACCTTCAACCCCAAGCTCACCCTCAACAGCTATTACCGCGCCACTCGGGGTTCGGCGGACAATGCGCGCAACGCCAACCTGGCCCCCAACGCGACCTTGCTCGGTGAGTACGGCACCCGGCTGAGCATGAACTGGACCCAACAACTGAACAACGCCGATCGCGCCGGCCGCTACCGCCGCGATGGGCTTGACCTGTCGATTATCCAACCGCTGATGCGCGGCGCCGGCTGGGACGCCACCACTGCGCCGCTGCGCCTGTCGCGCCTGGCGGAACAGGCCAACCGCCTGAACCTCAAGGCCACCGTGGCGCAGACCATCAGCCAGATCATCGCCACGTACCGTGAGCTGTTGCGCGCCCAGGAGCAGTTGAGCATCGTGCAGGACGCGCTCAAGCGTTCCGGCACGCTACTGGAGGTGAACAAGGCGTTGATCAGCGCCGGGCGCATGGCCGAATTCGAAATCGTGCAGACCGAAGCCGATATCGCCACCCAACAACTGGGCGTGGAGGAAGCGCAGAACCAACTCGACACCAGCCGCCTCGCCCTCCTGCGCTTGCTGGCACTGGACCTGTCTACGCCGATCCGTGCCAGTGAAGCCCTGGAAGCCAAACCGATGAGCATCGACCGGCGCCAGGCGTTCAACCTGGCGCAAACCCAACAACCGGAATACCTCGCCGCCCTACTGGGCAGCCAGCAGGCGGACTTGAACCTGGTCATCGCCAAAGACTCCGGGCGCTGGCAGGTCGACCTGGTGGCGGGGGCCAATCAGATACGCGACGCCTACAATAATAACGACAACGGCAACACCAATAATCGCACGTGGGACAGCTACGCCGGGGTGCAGGTGCAGATCCCCATCGGCGACATCAGCACGCGGCAGGCCGAGGTGCGTGCACGGGTCAACGTGGAAGACCAGGAGATTCGTATCACCGACGCCCGCCAGGAACTGGAACGCAGTGTCAACGACGTGGTGCGCGACCTGGGTACCCGCTGGCGCCAATATGAAATCTCCCAGCGTGCCGTGGAGCTGTCGCGCCGCAAGATCGAGATCGAACGCGAAAAACTCAGCGCCGGGCGCTCCACCAACTTCCAGGTGCTGAGTTTCGAGACGGACCTGCGCAACGCCGAAAACGCGCAGCTCAACGCGCTGATCGCTTATTTGAACGCCCAGACCCAGCTCGACTTGACCCTGGGCATGACGCTGGAAAGTTGGGAAATCGCCCTCAATGACTATTAATAAAAAATACCTGATCGGTGCTCTGTCGGTGCTGCTTCTGGCGGGTGCCGGGGTGGCGCTGCGCAGCCCGGGCGCCGACTCGCCCGCCCCCACCGAGCAGTGGCTGGCGGTAAAGCCGGACGCGCTGGTGCACCAGATCGGCCTGGTGGGCAAGATCGAACCCGACACCACCGTGACCCTCACGGCGCCATTCGACGGCAATGTCCTGGCCAATCTGGTCGAGCAAGGCCAACGCGTCGAGGCCGGCCAAGTGTTGCTGCGCATGGACCCGGCCACCCTCGAAGTGCAACTGCGCGATGCCCTCTCCCTCCAGCTCAAGGCGCGGCGCACCGTGCAGGAAATGCAGGATTGGGACAGCAGCCCCGCCGTCAGCCGCGCCCGTCGCAGCCTGCGCACCGCCGAAATGACGGCGGGTAATACCCAGCGCAAACTCACCGAAAGCGAGAACCTGTTCAAACGCGGCATCATCCCGCGCAACGAACTCGATGACCTCAAGCAACAGGCACAACAGCAACAGCTGGACCTGGTCGCCGCACGCAGCGAATTGCAACAAGCGCAGGACCAAGGCAGAGGTGCCTACCGCCAGATCGCGGACATGGAGTTGACCAACGCCACAGTGAAATACGACGCCCTGCACACGCTGCTCGATGGCAAGGAAGTCAAGGCACCGTTCTCCGGCATAGTGGTGCCCGCCCCCGGCAACAACAACTCATCCTCGGGCGGTAACGCCAACACGCCTCCCGTGCAGGCCGGCAGCAAGGTAAACCAGGGCCAGGTGCTGTTCGGCCTGGCCAATATCGAACGACTGAAAATCGTCGCCAAGGTATCCGAACTGGACATCAACCAGCTGCATCAGGGCCAGGCGGTGGAAGTGATGGGCGATGGCTTCGATGGCGAGCGGTTGACGGGCTCCGTCAGCGTGGTCAGCGGCTTGGCGATTGCCAGTGATAGCCAGGGCAGCGCGCAGTTTCCGGTGACCTTGTCGATTCCCAAGCTCACGCCGAAGCAACTGCAACGTGTGCGATTGGGCATGAGCGCGCGGTTGACTATCGTGACGTACAACAATGATCAGGCGATGGTGATTCCAAGCCAGGCGATCCAGCCGGACATGACGGTGGAGTATCGGGCCGCCATGGATAAACCGGTGGAGCGGGTGACGGTGAAGACGGGGCAGTCGACGGCGCAAGGGGTGGAAGTGTTCGGCCTCAAGCCCGGATTTGTGAAGATCGCGCGATAAATGAAGACGCGAACGCAGGAGCAGGTCGGATCGTCGCCCTGCCCCCTTCAGATCTGCGCCAATTTGGCAGCCAATGCCTTGGCCTGAATCGCCACATCCGTCACCGCTGTGCTCTCCCACCACATCCCGCGCAACGGTGGCCCCATGGCGAATAACCGCTGGCTGACCTGACTCTGGGCATCCAGTACCGCACCCGAAGCGTGCGCCGCAATCCCCAGGGCCAACGGCCCAGGCTGGATCAACCCACGCTTGAGCAACTGCTGCGGCAACGGCCGGGCCACGCGGCGCCAGTCGTATTCGATGCCACTGGAGTTGATCAACGCAGCCCCCGAGACCTGAGTGACGACCTGCTCACCTCGTCGGCGCACACCAATGGTCACGCCCTTTTCCGAAGCCAGCAGCCCCTTGAACGACGCCGCCTGGATGCGCAGCCGTCCTTCCTCTTGCAGGCGCGCCACCAACTGCGCACTCAACGGCGGTGAACGGTGATGGTGACTCTCCCACCAAGGTCGCACATGCCGCACGAACTGGCGTTTCTCACGCTCACTGGCCTGGCTCCACAACCGGCCGATATGCGCACGCACGGTGTCCAACGGCGCTTGCCAATCGATGCCCTCATGCTGCGCGAGCCGGCATTGCCTGCGCACCTCGCGCAGCAACTGCCGGGGGCTGCGCAGGCCCGGGTCGGCCGCCAGGAAGTCTATCCAACCCGGCGGCTGCCGACGCACATGGGGCAGCAGCCCGTGGCGCGAGAAGATCTCGATCGGCCCGCGATGGCCGGCCTGTTCCAAGGACACCACCGCATCCACCATGGTCAGCCCGGAACCGATGATCAGCACTGTCGCTTGCGGGTCGATGTGGGTCATGGCCTGCACGTCCCATGGGTCCACCGCCGCGGCGTTCAAACCACTGGACTCGGTCTGTGGCGTGCGCGCCGCCGGGAACATGCCGGTGGCGAGTACCGCGAACCTGCCGCGCAGTTGCTCGCCGTTATCGAGGGTGACCAGGGTGGAGGCGTCCTCGACTTGCAGGTCGACCACTTCGGCACGCACATGCTCCACCGTGGACGCGGACAGCGCCTTGGCTTCGGCCAGTCGCTGTTGCGCGTACACACCAAAAAGCCCGCGTGGCGGGAAGAGTTCGCTGATCGGTACGTGTTGCTCGGCCGACTCCGGCCAACCACCGGCGCCAATGTAGTCTGTGAGCCACTGGGTCAGGTCATCGGCGTTGTCCGGGTCGACGCTCATGCGCGCGGCGTTGCCGTTCAACGTGTGGCCCAGCTCGACCGCGCTGTAGGCCTCGCCACGGCCCAGTTCGGCGCGTGGCTCGATCACGCGTATCTGCCGCTGCCCAGGCAGGCGCAACAGTTGCACCGCCAGCATCGTACCGCTCAGGCCGCCGCCGATGATCAGCACATCGGCGTTGCGGAAGGATTCACTCATGCACATAGGCCCTTACTGTTTGCCCAGATAAATATCCTGCAAGTCACCCCGCGCCAGTAACTCGGCGGCGCTGCCACTCAAGGCTACCCGCCCAGTATCCAGCACGTAGCCCTGGGACGCATAGTTGAGCGCGACGTTGATGTTCTGCTCGGCGATCAGGAAACTCACCTGCTGCTCGCGATTGAGCTGCGCGATGATCTCGAAGATCTCTTGCACGATCATAGGCGCCAAACCCATGGACGGCTCGTCGAGCAGTACCAAAGTAGGACGGGTCATCAACGCCCGGCCGATGGCGACCATCTGCTGCTCGCCGCCCGAGGTGAGCCCGGCGCGGGTGTGGCGCTTGGTCTTGAGCCGCGGAAACCAGGCATACAGACGCTCCAGGTCCCGCGCCATATCCTGGCGGCTCAGGCGCCGCACAAAGCCGCCGCTGCGCAGGTTGTCTTCCACCGTCAGTTGGCCGAACACATGGCGGCCTTCCAACACATGCACCATGCCCTGGCGCACCCGCTGGCTGGGGTCGATACCGGCCAGGTCATGCCCGGCGTATTCGATGGTCCCACGGCTGACCTCGGCGCGCTCGGCCCGCACCAGGCCCGAGATAGCCTTGAGCGTGGTGCTCTTGCCCGCACCATTGGCGCCGAGCAAGGCAACGATGGCGCCCTTGGGTACTTGAAGCGACACCCCGGCCACCGCCAGGATCGCGCCATCGTAGATCACCTCAATATCATTGACGCTTAACAGTGTCGGGCTCGCAGGTTCAGCGGCGGTCTGGCTCATGGTTTATTCATCCCCGGTGCAGGTGCGCGGCGTCAGGCCTTTTTCCTTGGCGAACGCAGCAGATTTTTCATCGATCAACGGGCGCAGCAGCGCACGGTCAGCGGCGATCCAGTCGCTGATCAGCGTCCAGTGGGCACCGTCCCATTGCTGCACCCGCGCCGAGCCGCCGCCTTCGTGGTCGCGGCACGACAGCTTGAGGTTCTGCATCAGGCCCAGGTACCCCATGTCTTTCAAGCGTGCATCATCGATGTTCAGGTGTTCCAGGCCCCAGCGGCCTTCTTCGCCATTGAGCGGGCGCTTGCCGAACTTGGCCTGGGCGGTGCGGATCGCTTCCACCGCCACGGCGGCGTTCACCAGGCCGGAGTTGTAGTAGACGCTGCCGAAATTGCCCAGGTCCTTGAGGTCGCTGTGGCCCTTGTCGAGGACGTACTGCTTGAGGCGTTTGTGAATCTCGAAATCAGCGCCGGCCGGGTACGGCGTAAGCGCCAGGTAGCCCTTGGCGGCAGCGCCGGCAGGCAGCACGTCTTCGCTGGAACTGGCCCAGATGTCGCCGATGATATGGTCTACCGGGAAGCCGAAACGCGCCGCCGTCTTGACCGCCACCGGCGTGGACACCCCCCAGGTACGCAGGAACACCCAGTCCGGGTTGGCCTGGCGTACCTGGCGCCATTGCGCCGATTGTTCGTTGCCCGGATCGGCTACGGGGATCTGGATATTTTCAAAGCCGTACTTCTCGGCCAACAACTTCAACGGGCCGAGGGTTTCGCGCCCATACGCGGAGTCGTGGTAGACCGTGGCAATCTTCTTGCCCTTGAGCTTGTCGAAACCGCCTTCGCGCTGGGCGATGTAGTTCACCAGGGTCGACGCCTCGCTGTAGAAAGTCAGCATCACCGGGAAGTTGTATGGGAACACCGTGCCGTCGGTGGCTTCGGTGCGGCCGTAACCCAGGGTGATCAGCGGGATCTTGTCCACCTCGGCGCGCTCGCTCAAGGCGTACGCCGCCGGTGCGCCGTTGGGCTGGTACACCGCCACCGGCGCGCCCTCCAGGCCATGTTTGAAGCGCTCGTAGCACTCGATGCCCTTCTCCGCCGTCCATTCGGTCTCGCACTCCTGCCACACCAGTTTCACACCGTTGATGCCGCCTTCGACCTCGTTGATATAGCGCAGGTAGTCGATCATCCCGGCCCACACCTGCACGCCGCTGGAGGCATAGGCCCCGACGCGATAGGTCGCCAGGGGAATGAATTGCTGGTCAGGCGCGGCCATCGCGTGGGGGACGGCGCCAGTCAAGGTGGCAAGCGCAAAGGCAGCGCCGGCCAGGGAACGTTTCAAGGTTGCACGCATTGGGATTCTCTTATCGGTTCAGAAACGTAGAGGCCACTGACGCAGCCGGTCGCGAAGGTTGCTCAGCAGGCGAATCAAGCCTTCGGGCTCCTTGATCAGGAACACGATGATCAACACGCCAAAAATGATTTTCTGCAGGTTCTGCAACTGCCCCGCATCTATCGCGCCGCCGAACAACGCCTGCCCGGCATGGCTGAGGAAAATCGGCAGCAGACTGATAAAGGCCGCGCCGACAAAATTACCGGCGATGCTGCCCATGCCACCGATAATGATGATGAACAGGATCTGGAACGAGCGGTTGATATCGAAGCTGCCGGCACTGGCCGTGCCCAGGTAGGCAAAGGCCCACAAGGCACCGGCGATGCCCAGGTAGAACGAGCTGACGGCAAACGCCAGGCGCTTGTAGCGCGCCACCGGAATACCCACCACGGCAGCGGCAGTGTCCATGTCGCGGATCGCCATCCAGTTGCGGCCGATCTGGCTACGTACCAGGTTGACGGCGGCCCAGGTCAACAGCAGCACCGTCACCAGCGCCAGCAGGTAGCGGCCCAGCGGTGTGTTGAGGTCATGGCCGAACAGCGCCAGCTTCGGCGCGGAAATGGTCCCGGAAGAACCGTAGTTGTAGAACCACGGGAACTTGACGAACAGCCACTCCAGGAAAAACTGCGCGGCCAGGGTGGTGACCATCAGGTAGAAGCCCTTGATCCGCGAGCTGGGCAAACCAAACAACAGCCCGGTCAACGCACTGACCACCCCGCCGCCCAACAGGGCCACCGGCAAGCCCAACTCGGGCATGCGCAACAGAAATCCGTAGGTGGCAAATGCGCCGACGGCCATGAAACCGGCTGCGCCGACCGAGGTCTGCCCGGTGTAGCCGGTCAGCAGGTTCAGGCCCAGTCCGGCCAGGGACAGCACCAGAAAAGGAATCAGGATCGCATTGAGCCAATAGTCATTGCCCCACAGCGGCACCACGACAAAGGCCAGCGTCAACAGGCCAATCAGGCCCCACGGGATGCGTCGCTCGGTCAGCAGCAGTGGCGCGGTTTCTTGAACAACAGGTATCGACATGGGTTCAGACTCGCTCGATGGCGCGCTCGCCGAACAGGCCGGCGGGGCGGATATACAGGAAGGCCAGGGCCAATACGTAGGCAAACCACGGTGTGATACCGCCACCGATCAACGGGCCGATGTACACCTCGGCCAGGTTCTCCGCCGCGCCGACAATCAACCCGCCGACAATCGCCCCACCAATCGAGGTAAAGCCGCCGATGATCAGCACCGGCAGCGCCTTGAGCACCACCAGCGACAAGGAAAACTGCACGCCCTGGCGCGCTCCCCAGAGCAACCCGGCGACCAGCCCGACAACGCCCGCCACCGCCCAGACGATCTGCCAGATGCGGTTGAGGTTGATGCCTATGGACAGCGCCGCCGTGGTGTCATCCGCCACTGCGCGCAGCGACACGCCGATGCGGGTTTTGTTGAACAGCAGCGCCAGCATCGTCACCAGCACCACGGCGGCGGCGGCCGCGACCAGGTCGAACTGGCTGAGCATCAGCAGCCCGACGAACAGCGGCACGTCGTCGATACCCAGGTCGAGGGCACGCACCTGCGACCCCATCAAACCTTGGGCCAGCCCCTCGATGATGAACGACAGGCCCAGCGTGGCCATGAACAGGGTGATCGGCGAACGGTTCACCAGCGGCCGTAACACCAGGCGCTCAATCAACAAGGCGCCGACGCTCATCACGAGCACCGTCAACAGCAGTGCCAGGGCAAACGGCATGCCCTGGTCATGCAGGCTGACGAAGGTCAACGCGGCGAACAGCAGCATCGAGCCCTGGGCAAAATTGAACACGCCGCTGGCCTTGTAGATCAGCACAAAACCAATGGCGACCAGCGAGTACATGGTGCCGGCGAGCAGGCCGCCGAGCAGGGTTTCGAAGAAGAACGTCATCCGTGTGCAACTCCCAGGTAGGCCGCGATCACGTCAGGGTTGGCCTGCACCTCTGCCGGCGTGCCGTCGCCGACCTTGCGCCCGTAGTCGAGCACCACCACATGGTCGGACAGGCCCATGACCACGCCCATGTCATGTTCGATCAACACCACGGTGGTGCCGAGGTCGCGGTTCACATCGGCAACGAAACGCGCCATCTCGCGTTTTTCGTCGGCGTTCATGCCGGCCATGGGTTCGTCGAGCAGCAGCAGGCTGGGCCCGGCGATCAGCGCCCGGCCCAGTTCCACGCGCTTTTGCAGGCCGTAGGACAGGTTGCCTACCAGCACCTCGCGATGGGCTTGCAGGTCAAGGAATTCGAGGATGCCCTGGGCGCGCGCACGGAACGCTTCGGCCTCCCGTCGCGCGCGCGGCAGGTGCAGGGCTTGTTCGATAAAGGTCGTGCGCATATGCCGCGACAGGCCGGTGAGGAGGTTGTCGAGCACGCTCATCTTCTTGAACAGCGCGTTGTTCTGAAAAGTGCGACCAATGCCGCGACGGGCGGCGCCCAGGGGATCGATGCGCTGGAAGTGTTGTTGGTCGAATACGATCTCACCGGCATCGAAGCGATACACGCCGTTGAGCACATTGAGCAACGAACTCTTGCCGGCACCATTGGGCCCGATCAGCGCGCAGATCTCGCCGCGCCGCACATCAAAGGACAAGGCGTTGATGGCCTTGACCCCTTTGAACGAAAGCGAGATATCCCGTACCTGCAAAATGGCCTGGCTCATGCAATGTCCCGCTTGAATTCAGCCAGCCATGTCGGCTCGGCGCTGGTTTTGAGGGGTTGCCAGATATAGGCCAGGCGCTGGAAACCCAGCAGCCTGCGCACGCGGTTTTTCAACACGCGGCGCAGGCCGCTTTGCGGATGCGCGATAGCCCAGTCGCACAGGCGACGGCGCCAGGTGCCGAGGGGAGCCAGGCGGCTTTCGATATCGTCGGCCAGGTGTTGCAAACGCGATGGCGACAACAGCAAGCCGGTCGGCGCCACTTCGCTGCGGTCACGGCGGGCCGACGCCGGGCTTTCCGGGAAAGCCAGGCCATGGCCGCTGCTTAGCCATTGTTCCAAGACTACGGCGAGGCCACCTTGCCAGTGGGTGCCCTCCTCGCTCCACAGCGCGGTTTCACCCGTGGGTCGCCACCAACGCTGCACGTGCTGCGCCGGGTCGATCGGGCCGAGCAGTTGGGCGAAATCCAACCGCTGGATGGACTGCCAATGTCGCGCCTGCTGGCGACTTTGCACATAGCCGTGGGTGGGACGAATGCGCCACAGTTGCTGCTGCAGCGCCTCGGGCGGCAGGTCATCGGCCAGGGTCAGTACCGGCGCGCCGACAGACTGGGCAGCCAGGGCAAGCAGCAACAGGTTGGGCTCAAAAGCGCCGCTGAGGGCCAGCCGCGACTGCTCATCGAAGCCCTGCTGACGCAAGCCATCGGCCAGGCGCTCGACATCGCGCAAAGCGTCGATCCAGCGCCAGGCGTACCACTGGCCCTGGCGCTTGTGGCGCAGAGCGGTTTGCAGCGGGGTGATCTGTGCCCAGTGGTGCAGTTGTTCCAGGGCCTGGGGCAAATTACCGAGCGATTCGGCGGGCCATTCCAGGGTCAGCGGACGTGTGAGTTCGTGCACGCTCATAGGGAGTACTCCTATTTGTGTTTAAGCGTGCGGTGGTCCGCTGGCTGAATTTGGATCGACATCCGGCACATCTGGAAAGGGGTTTGCTCCCGATGGCGGTGTATCAGTTGCAGGTTTCTGAATGAACTCCCGCCATCGGGAGCAAGTCCCCTTCCACTTTGGTTTTGTGTACTTCAGATAACTTGCGGTAGCCGGCGCCGGGATGGTTCGGCGCCAACCGCGCGCCCTCACTGAACAACTTCTCGCGCAACGTGCCCTGGGCATAGTCGGCCTTGTACACGCCACGCTTCTGCAATTCGGGCACGAGCAACTCGACGGCGTCGATAAAGGTTTCGTGGGTCAGCGCATAGGCCAGGTTGAAACCGTCCACGTCGGTCTCTTCCACCCACTCCTGCAGCAGATCGGCGACGGTTTGCGGGCCACCGACGAACAGGGGGCCAAAACCGCCGATGCCGACCCAGTCCGCCAGTTCATTGGGCGTCCAGACCTTGTTCGGATCGGCCGTGGAAAACGCTTCCACCGCCGATTGAATGGCGTTGGTGTGCACATGTTTGAGCGGCTCGTCCGGCTTGAATTGGCTGAAGTCGATGCCCGTCCAACCGGAAATCAGCGCCATTGCGCCCTCGTAGCTGACGTAGGCCTTGTATTCGTCGAACTTGGCCTTGGCCTTGGCGTCGGTCTCACCGACGATCACCGTCTGCAAATTGAAAATCAGGATTTTCTTCGGATCGCGCCCGGCCTCGGCGGCGCGACGGCGGATGTCGGCGACGGTCTTTTTCAGCAGCACCTTGGACGGTGCGGCAACGAACACGCACTCGGCCTGCTCGGCGGCGAACTGCTTGCCACGGCTGGACGCACCGGCCTGATACAGCACGGGGGTGCGCTGCGGCGAGGGTTCGCACAAATGAATACCCGGCACCTGGAAGTGCTTGCCGACATGCCGGATCTCGTGGATTTTGCTCGGGTCGCTGAAAATCCGGCGCTCGCGATCACGCAGTACGGCCCCCTCCTCCCAGCTGCCTTCCCAAAGTTTGTAGCAAACCTGCAGGTATTCCTCGGCGTAGTCGTAGCGCGCATCGTGCTCGGTCTGGGCTTTCTGGCCGAGGTTCTTGGCGCCGCTCTCCAGGTAGGAGGTGACGATGTTCCAGCCGATGCGGCCCTTGGTCAGATGATCAAGGGTCGAGAGCCGACGGGCAAACGGGTATGGGTGCTCGAAAGACAGCGAAGCGGTCAGGCCAAAACCCAGGTGTTCGGTGACCAGTGCCATCGGCGCGATCAGCGACAACGGGTCATTGACCGGCACCTGTGCAGCCTGGCGGATCGCCGCGTCACCGTTGCCGTTGTAAACGTCGTAGATACCCAGCACATCAGCGATAAACAGGCCGTCGAATTTGCCACGCTCGAGGATTTTCGCCAGATCGGTCCAGTACTCCAGGTCCTTGTACTGCCACGAGCGGTCCCGCGGATGCGCCCACAGGCCAGGCGACTGGTGGCCCACGCAGTTCATGTCGAAGGCATTCAAGCGAATTTCACGGGCCATCAAAGCACTCCGTTGAGATGGAAATTGCCGACAACCTGGTATTTCCAGCGCAGGGGGTCATCGAGGGTCGACGGCAAGGCGGTGCGCTGGCCGGTCAGTTCGAATTCGGCGTTGCTGGCGGCAATCAGGGCTTCGGCAGCGGCGATTTGCGCTTCGGTCAAAGCGACCGGGCTGGGGTGGGTTTCGGCGCGTTCGAGCAAAGCCGCGGCCACATCGACGCGGATCTGCAGGTCGCCGAAGCGGCTGATCACGTAGGGGTCGTCGCTTTTCTCGACGTGGCGGCGGGTACTGTCCAGCAGTTGGCGCGCCTGATTCAGAACAGGGTTCAGTGCAGTCATGGAAGGCTCCTCAATTCCAGGCGTGGCGCGCAGGTTTCACGCCGTTGAGCACGAAGTTGCCGATCAGGTGGTATTTCCAGCGGGCCGGGTCGTGCAGGGTGTGGGTGCGTGCGTTGCGCCAGAAGCGGTCGAGGTTGTGCTTGCCGGTGACCGAGCGGGTGCCGGCCAGTTCGAAGAGCTTGCTGCTGGCGAGCAACGCGGTTTCGGCGGACAGGACCTTGGCCTGGGCGACCACCAGCGAGGCATTGGCCACGGTGTCTTCATTGGGTTCGGCCAGGGCCAGGTCGACGGCGACCCCCGCCTTGGCGAGGATGGCTTCAGTGCCGTGTACACGCCATTGCAGGTCGCCGATGGCGGCGATAGTGAACGGGTCTTGCCAGCCGTGATCCTGTTGGCTGTCGATCCATGGCCGCGCCTGGCGTGCGTAGATCTTCGCCTGTTCGAGGGCTCCGACGGCGATACCGGTATCGACCGCCGCCTGGATGATCTGCGAGATCGGGCCGCTGGCCGTGGGCTGATCGAAAGCCAAGTGGGCTGGGATTACCGCGCTGACGGGTACGGTCACGCCATCAAGGGTCACGCCGCCACTGGCGGTGGTGCGCTGGCCGAAGCCGTCCCAGCTGTCGATCACCGTCAAACCCTGGGCATCGCGTTCGACAAAGGCGATAAACGCCTGACCGTGTTCGTTGTTGCCGACCGCAGGCACTATGTGGGCGAACAAGGCACCGGTGCAGTAGAACTTCTCACCGTTGATTTGCGCGGTATCACCATGGAAGCGAATCTGCGTGTCGAAGGTGCCGGCGTTCTTACTCTTGGCTTCGGAGAAGGCGTTGCCGAAACGGTAGCCTGCCAGGACCTTGCCGAAGTAATACTGTTTTTGCTCCTCAGTGGCCGTTTGCAGGAGGATGTCCACCACGCCCAGGTGGTTCTGCGGGATCTGTCCCAGTGACGGGTCGGCGGCGGAGATCAACTTGATCACCTCGGCCACGGTCACATACGACACCTCGGCACCGCCGTAGGCTTTAGGCACAGTGATGCCCCACAGGCCGCTGGCGGAGAACTCGTCGAGCTCGGCCACCGGCAAGCGACGCTCACGGTCGCGCACGCTGGCTTCGACGGCAAAACGTGCGGCCAGGCGCGTGGCCACTTCGATGGCTTCCGCATCCGAGCGGATGATATGGGCAGGGTGTTGAGGATGGGCTGACATGGGCCGACTCCAGGCTCCGAGGGGATGACCTGTGCGATTGCAGGAGTCGTGCCTGAATTTAATCGTCAATAAAATCAGGGGATTGCTGCTGATTCAGCGCGGTGGAGCGTGTTTCAAACCAGCAAAGTGCCCGGGTACTGTTGCCTGGCGAACAGTTAGGTCACTCCTTAAATCACTACGGTCCGCACGAAACACACGGCCACGCCACCATCATTGCGATAGCGGTGGGACTGGCGGCTGGCAAACATGAAGAACTCACCCGCCGCGATGTGCTTTTCTTCGTCGTCGAGAATCAGGGTCAGTGCCCCTTCATACACAAACAATTGCACGCTCCAGCCTTCCGGGTCGGGTTCGGGGCTGTAGCGATCACCGGGTTCCAGGCGCATCTCCCACAATTCGACTTCGCGCCGGGCATTGGCCCTTGCCAGCAGCACAGCCTTGCTACCGGGAATATCACCGGCCCAGGCCAGCTCGTTGATGCGGCTGTGGTCACCCGCATCCGGCGCCTGGATCAGGTCGCTGAACGCCACTTCCAGCGCTTCGGCCACGCGGTCCAGGGTCGACAGGCTGACGTTCTTCTCGCCCGCCTCGATGGCCACCAGCATGCGCCGGCTGACCCCGGACTTTTCCGAGAGCGCGGTTTGGCTCAGGTCGGCGGCGTGGCGCAGGCGACGGACGTTTTGGCTGACGTGCTGCAGGACCGAAGCCCTTTGCGGATTTTCTTTGTGCACTATATTGCTCATAGAGTGGGTGTGCGCAGTATACTGCCCAGCGTGCGGCGCATTGTGCGGTCCGTGCCTTTCCCTTGCAAGACCGAGCCGCCATGACCTCCTCGAACGTTTCCCCACGTTTCAACCGTTTCAGCAAAGCCGAATGCATCCTGGTGATGATCACCATGATCTGGGGCGGCACCTTCTTGCTGGTGCAACATGCGATGACGGTCAGCGGGCCGATGTTTTTCGTGGGTCTGCGATTTGCGGCGGCGGCGATCGTGGTAGGTTTTTTCTCATTACGTACGCTGCGCGACCTGACCCTGTTCGAATTGAGGGCCGGCGCCTTCATCGGCACGTCGATCATGTTCGGCTATGGCATGCAGACCATCGGCTTGCAGACGATCCCCAGCAGCCAGTCAGCATTCATCACGGCGTTGTATGTTCCGTGCGTGCCGCTGTTGCAGTGGCTGGTGCTCGGCCGTCGCCCAGGGCTGATGCCGAGCATTGGCATCATGCTGGCGTTTACCGGGTTGATGCTGCTCACAGGCCCGACCGGTGCCTCTCTGAACTTCAGCCCCGGCGAGATCGCCACGCTGATCTGCGCAATCGCGGTCGCGGCGGAGATCATCCTCATCGGCGCCTATGCCGGTCAGGTGGATGTGCGCCGCGTCACCGTGGTGCAACTCGCGACGGCGTCGCTGTTGTCGTTCCTGATGGTAGTGCCGATGGGTGAGGCGCTGCCCCAGTTCTCGTGGCTGCTGCTGTTCAGCGCAGTCGGCCTGGGCCTGACCAGTGCGATCATCCAGGTGGCGATGAACTGGGCGCAGCAGAGTGTTTCACCAACCCGCGCCACCTTGATCTATGCCGGTGAACCGGTATGGGCAGGCGTGATCGGGCGAATCGCCGGGGAGCGCTTCCCGCCGATTGCAATGCTGGGGGCGGCGTTGATTGTGGTGGCGGTGATCGTCAGTGAGATGAAGAGGAGCAGCTCGAAAGTTGGCGATGCTGAAGAAAGCACAGTTGAACCCGAAAACCTGGGTTGATGCTTTGAGCTACAGGCTACAGGCTACAAGCTACAAGAAGTACGCGTGCGGCTATTCTCTTGCACTTGCAGCTTGCCGCTTGTAGCTGTTTCCCACTGCTTCTGTAGGATCCTGCCACACCTTGCCGTTTGGTGATCGTGAAAGCGGCACGTATGATGCATCCCAAACTCCCGCAGATTAGAAGCCTATGTCCCTGATAGTTCTACTGCTTCTGCCATTCATTGGCAGCTGTCTGGCGGCCTTGCTGCCGCACAATGCACGTAATACCGAATCTCTGCTGGCCGGCCTCGTGGCCTTGGTCGGCACTGTTCAAGTGGCCCTGCTCTACCCCGCAATCGCCCATGGCGGCGTGATCCGTGAAGAATTCATGTGGTTGCCCAGCCTCGGGCTGAACTTTGTATTGCGCATGGACGGGTTTGCCTGGCTGTTCTCGATGCTGGTGCTGGGCATCGGCACGCTGGTGTCGCTGTATGCGCGCTACTACATGTCGCCGGATGACCCGGTGCCGCGCTTCTTCGCGTTTTTCCTGGCGTTCATGGGCGCCATGCTCGGGCTGGTGATCTCCGGCAACCTGATCCAGATCGTGTTTTTCTGGGAACTGACCAGCCTGTTCTCGTTTCTGTTGATCGGCTACTGGCACCACCGTGCAGACGCGCGTCGTGGTGCCTATATGGCGTTGATGGTCACCGGCGCGGGCGGCTTGTGCCTGTTGGCGGGCGTGATGTTGCTGGGGCATATCGTCGGCAGCTATGACCTGGACCAGGTGCTGGCGGCGGGCGATCAGATTCGCGCGCATTCGCTGTACCCGGTCATGCTGGTGCTGGTGCTGATCGGCGCGTTGAGCAAAAGCGCGCAATTCCCCTTCCATTTCTGGCTGCCCCACGCAATGGCAGCCCCCACGCCGGTATCGGCCTACCTGCACTCGGCGACGATGGTGAAGGCCGGCGTGTTCCTGCTGGCCCGCCTGTGGCCGTCGCTGTCCGGCAGCGAAGAATGGTTCTGGATCGTCGGCGGTGCCGGCGCGCTCACCCTCCTCCTAGGCGCGTACTGCGCCATGTTCCAGAATGACCTCAAGGGCCTGCTGGCCTATTCCACCATCAGCCACCTCGGGCTGATCACCTTGCTGCTGGGACTCAACAGCCCGTTGGCCGCCGTCGCCGCGGTGTTCCATATCCTCAACCATGCGACGTTCAAGGCTTCGCTGTTCATGGCGGCAGGGATCATTGACCACGAGAGCGGCACCCGTGACATTCGCAAGCTCAGTGGTTTGGTCCGCCTGATCCCGTTTACCGCAACCCTGGCGATGGTGGCCAGTGCCTCCATGGCCGGCGTGCCGTTGCTTAATGGCTTCCTGTCCAAAGAAATGTTCTTCGCCGAAACGGTATTTATCTCGGCGACCCAATGGGTGGAAATCGCCCTGCCCTTGATCGCGACCATTGCCGGCACCTTCAGCGTGGCCTACGCCCTGCGCTTTACCGTCGATGTGTTCTTCGGCCCGCCCGCCACAGACCTGCCTCACACGCCCCACGAGCCACCGCGCTGGATGCGTGCGCCGGTTGAACTGCTGGTGTTTACCTGCCTGCTGGTGGGGATTTTCCCGGCTCAGGTGGTAGGTTCGATCCTTGCCGCTGCCGCCTTGCCTGTTGTAGGCGGCGAGCTGCCGCAGTACAGCCTGGCGATCTGGCACGGCTGGAACACGCCGATGATCATGAGCCTGGTCGCCATGTCCGGCGGCGTGGTGCTGTACCTGCTGCTGCGCAAGCAGCTCAAGCGCGGCCGCTTCAAGTACCCGCCGATCATCAGCTACTTCAACGGCAAGCGCATGTTCGAACGCTGCCTGGTGGTGATGATGCGCAGCGTGCGCAAGATCGAGAAACGCATCAGCACCAAGCGTCTGCAGACCCAGTTGTTCCTGTTGGTGCTGGTGGCGGTGATCGGCGGCATGATCCCGATGCTCAACAGTGGCCTCAGTTGGGGCGACCGGCCGAAGATCCCCGGTTCCATCGTGTTCGTTACCCTGTGGCTGCTGGCGATCGCCTGCGCCCTGGGCGCCGCCTGGCAAGCCAAGTACCACCGGTTGGCGGCCCTGACGATGGTCAGCGTGTGCGGCATGGTGACGTGCATCACCTTCGTGTGGTTCTCGGCGCCGGACCTGGCGCTGACGCAACTGGTCGTCGAGGTGGTCACCACCGTGCTGATCCTGCTGGGCCTGCGCTGGCTGCCGCGGCGGATCGAAGAAGTCTCGCCCCTGCCCAGCTCGCTGCGCAAGGCACGCATCCGCCGCCTGCGGGACTTCCTGCTGTCCACCGTGGTCGGTGGCGGCATGGCACTGCTGTCCTACGCCATGTTGACCCGCCAGACGCCCAACGATATTTCCTCGTTCTACCTCAGTCGCGCACTGCCCGAAGGCGGCGGCAGCAATGTGGTGAACGTGATGCTCGTCGATTTCCGCGGCTTCGACACCCTCGGTGAAATCACCGTGCTCGGCGCCGTGGCATTGACGGTGTACGCCCTGCTGCGCCGTTTCCGGCCTTCGAAAGAAAGCATGGAGTTGCCACCGCAACAACGCCAACTGGCACCGGACGTGGCCACCGACCTGGTCAACCCACGCCAGGCCAGCGACACCGCCCTGGGCTTCATGATGGTGCCGGCGGTGCTGGTGCGCCTGCTGTTGCCGATTGCGCTGGTGGTGTCGTTCTACCTGTTCATGCGCGGTCACAACCAGCCGGGTGGTGGCTTTGTCGCCGGCCTGGTGATGTCGGTGGCGTTCATTCTGCAATACATGGTGGCCGGCACCCAGTGGGTCGAGGCGCAGATGAGCCTGCGGCCGATGCGCTGGATGGGCTTCGGCCTGCTCTCGGCGACACTGACCGGGCTCGGTGCCCTGTTTGCCGGTTACCCGTTCCTCACCACCCATACCTGGCATTTCAGCCTGCCGCTGCTGGGCGATATTCACGTGGCCAGCGCGTTGTTCTTCGACGTCGGCGTGTACGCCATGGTCGTCGGTTCCACGCTGCTGATGCTCACCGCCCTCGGCCACCAGTCGGTGCGCGCGCATAAACCGAGCAACCAGGCCAAAGTGGTTGCCGCAACTGAAGGAGCCGCCTGATGGAAGAAGTCATCGCAATTGCCATTGGGGTCCTGGCGGCCTCCGGTGTGTGGTTGATCCTGCGACCCCGGACGTTCCAGGTGGTGATGGGCCTGTGCCTGTTGTCCTACGGGGTGAACCTGTTCATTTTCAGCATGGGCAGCCTGTTTATCGGCAAGGAGCCGATCATCAAGGACGGCGTACCGCAAGACCTGCTCAACTACACCGATCCCCTGCCCCAGGCGCTGGTGCTGACGGCGATCGTGATCAGCTTCGCCATGACTGCGTTGTTCCTGGTGGTGCTGCTGGCTTCCCGGGGCCTGACCGGAACCGACCATGTGGACGGCCGGGAGCCCAAGGAATGATGTGGATGAACCAACTGATCATCGCACCGATCCTGCTGCCATTACTGACCGCCGCGCTGATGCTGATGCTCGGCGAAAAACGCCGTCCTCTCAAAGCCAGGATCAATCTGGTCTCCAGCATGGTCGGCCTGGGCATCGCGATCCTGCTGCTGTACTGGACACAAAAAGGCGGCCCCGGCTCGATTGGCGTATACCTGCCGGGCAACTGGCAGGTGCCGTTCGGTATCGTGCTGGTGGTGGATCAATTGTCGGCGTTGATGCTGGTGCTTACCGGAATCATCGGCGTCAGTGCACTGCTGTTCGCGATGGCCCGCTGGGACCGTGCGGGCACCAGTTTCCATGCGTTGTTCCAGATCCAGATGATGGGCCTCTATGGCGCCTTCCTGACCGCCGACCTGTTTAACCTGTTCGTGTTTTTCGAGGTGCTGCTGGCGGCTTCCTACGGCTTGATGCTGCACGGCTCGGGTCGTGCGCGGGTCTCGGCGGGGCTGCATTACATCTCTATCAACCTGTTGGCGTCGTCGCTGTTCCTGATCGGCGCGGCGATGATCTACGGCGTTACCGGCACCCTGAATTTTGCTGACCTGGCGCTGAAGATCCCGCTGGTGCCCGAGGCCGATCGCGGACTGTTGCATGCCGGCGCGGCGATCCTCGCCACGGCATTCCTGGCCAAGGCCGGCATGTGGCCGCTGAATTTCTGGCTGGCGCCCGCCTACTCCTCGGCCAGTGCGCCGGTGGCGGCAATGTTTGCGATCATGACCAAGGTCGGTGTGTACACCGTGCTACGCCTGTGGACACTGCTGTTTTCCGGCCAGGCCGGTGCCTCGGCGTTGTTTGGTGGAGACTGGCTGGTATATGGCGGCATGGCCACCATCCTCTGCGCGGCACTGGCGATGCTGGCCGCACAGCGGCTGGAGCGCATGGCGAGCTTGAGCATTCTGGTGTCGGCGGGGATTTTGCTGTCTGCGGTCGGTTTTGCTCAGCCGAGCCTGACCGCGGGTGCGCTGTTCTACCTGATCAGCTCGACGCTGGCGTTGAGCGCGCTGTTCCTGCTGGCTGAATTGATCGAGCGTTCACGCTCAGCCAACGATCTGCCGCTGGATGAAGAAATTGATGCGCTGCCCAAACCCATGGAGTCCCTGCACCCACGTCCCGGCGTAAACCTCGACGATGAACAACAGGCGGTGGTCGGCCAGGTGATCCCCTGGACCATGGCGTTCCTCGGCCTCAGCTTTATTGCCTGCGCCCTGTTGATCATCGGCATGCCGCCGCTGTCCGGGTTTATCGGTAAGCTCAGTTTGCTCAGTGCGCTGGTCAACCCGCTCGGATTGGGCGTCAGCGTAGACGAACCGATCCGCCCGGCGGCCTGGGGCCTCGTAGCGCTGCTGATCCTCTCCGGCCTGGCGTCGTTGATCGCCTTCGCACGCTTGGGCATCCAACGCTTCTGGACCCCGGAAGAGCGCCCCTCGCCGCTTCTGCGTCGCTACGAGTGCATACCGATCTTCCTGCTGCTCGGCTTGAGCATCCTGTTGACCTTCAAGGCCGAACCGTTGATGCGCTACACCCAGGACACTGCCGTCAGCCTGAACAACCCGGAGCACTACGTGATGGCGGTGATGGCGACGCGTCCGGTGCCGAGCCCTGAAGCCAAGGCTGCCGCCCTGGAGGTGCAACCATGAAGCGCCTGCTCCCTGCCCCGTGGTTGTCGCTGGCACTGTGGCTGTTGTGGCTGGTGCTGAACCTGTCGATCAGCCCCGGCAACCTGCTGCTGGGCGCTCTACTGGGCTTCCTTGCACCGTTGATGATGGCGCCCCTGCGCCCACTGCCGATCCGTATCCGCCGTCCCGGGGTGATCATTCGCCTGTTCTTCCTGGTAGGTCGCGATGTAATCATCTCCAACCTGCAAGTAGCCTGGGGCGTGCTGACCTGCGGCTCACGCCCACCGCGCTCACGCTTCATCAAGATCCCCCTGGACCTGCGCGACCCCAACGGCCTCGCCGCGCTGTCGATGATCACCACGGTGGTGCCCGGCACCATCTGGTCGGAGCTGGCACTGGACCGCAGCGTGCTGCTGTTGCATGTGTTCGACCTGGAGGATGAAGCGCCATTTATCGAGCACTTCAAGACCACCTACGAACGGCCTTTGATGGAGATCTTCGAATGAGCGCCCTGCTCTCCAAT
This sequence comes from Pseudomonas sp. BCA17, assembly GCF_004519405.1. Lineage (GTDB taxonomy): Bacteria > Pseudomonadota > Gammaproteobacteria > Pseudomonadales > Pseudomonadaceae > Aquipseudomonas. Next base: position 987,298 of record NZ_SGWI01000001.1, read on the forward strand.
GCGATCCTGTGCAGCCTGTTCCTGTTCTCGCTGGCCATGGTGCTGACCCTGGTGCGCCTGTTCAAAGGCCCCTCGGCCCAGGACCGGGTGCTGGCGCTAGACTACCTGTATATCCTGGCGATGCTGATGATGCTGGTGCTGGGTATTCGTTATGCCAGTGATACTTACTTTGAAGCAGCGCTGCTGATCGCGCTGTTCGGCTTCGTCGGTTCGTTTGCCCTGGCGAAATTCCTGCTGCGTGGGGAGGTGATTGAATGATGCCGCTATGGACAGAAATCGTCGTCGCAGCGCTGCTGGTGCTCAGCAGTGTGTTTGCGCTGATTGGCGCGATCGGGTTGTTGCGGTTGAAGGACTTTTTCCAACGCATGCACCCACCGGCATTGGCTTCGACGCTGGGGGCATGGTGTGTGGCGCTGGCGTCGATTATCTATTTTTCGGTGCTCAAATCCGGGCCGGTGTTGCATGGCTGGTTGATCCCGATCCTGCTGTCGATCACCGTGCCGGTGACCACGCTGCTAATCGCCCGCACGGCCCTGTTCCGCAAGCGCATGGCCGGTGATGACGTACCGGCCGAAGTCAGCAGCCGTCGCTGAAAGCTGACTTTTTTGCAGGCGCGAGCTTGCTTGCGAAAAACTCATAGGCGCCGCGTTCATTCAGGAAGCCCGCGTTATCGTTGAGGTTTTTCGCGAGCAAGCTCGCTCCTACAGACGGCGATCTGGATGGGGCTAGGCGAAGGAGCGAATGTGTGCCGCCAACGCCGCCAACTCGGCGTCATCCGCCCGCACGTGATCATGGGACGAAATATAGCCTTCATAGGCGTCGAAGAACTTATCCACCTTGGAGCTGATCGGCTTGAAGGTACTGTCACCCCCCGTCCCATGCATGGGAAACAACTTCGCATGCAGATGATCCACCCCGTACCCTTCCAGCATCATCCCCGTACGCGCCACATCCGCAAACGCCCGGTCGATCTGCAGCGCGGTCCTTTTCGCCGCCACCGCAAGCGCCGCCAGCACCTCATCCGACTGCGCGAAGGCATAACTGCCGTAATGCTGCTTGGGGATCACCACACTGAAACCCGGCGTATTGGGGAAAATCGAAAGGAAGGCCATATGCTGATCGTCTTCCCACAGGATGTGCGCCGGAGAGGTCTTTTGAACAATGCTGCAGAAAATACAATCCATGTGAATCACCGCCGGTGTGGTCTTGGTTTGGGTGTATCGACCCTCCGAAGCTACGATGTGGGCGGCCTGAATACAAATGACAAATTTACGAAATACCCAGGCGTATGCGATGAGCAAGACCTGCACGTCCGCCATCGGCGCAGCGGATTTAGCGGCAGAGCCTGCCCAATTGCAACGTATGTGCTGTTCGCAAAACAGGGCGCGTGGGCCTGAGCTGGCGGATTGAAAGGGAGATGACTGCATAGAGGCTTTCGCGATGAACACGCCTCGCGATGCGCCATACCGTACTATTGGACTGTCAAATATGACAGTTACCAAAACCTGAGCCACTCCTTACTGTTGGCCGTACTGCCCAGCCTGGTGCAGCCAGCGAATAAGGAACTCGAGCCATGAATGATTCAGTCGCTACCTCCACAGTCGTGGTGGAGAACGAAGTCCACGCCGACCTCTCGGTGAACGGCGAACACTCCATCTTCGTTTCAAACTCAACGACCACCACCACCTCCGGGACGCGGCTGGTCGTGCGGGCCTACCAGCACATGTTCAACCCTTTCCGGATCGTGCAAATCAGCTTCGGCATCCCGCTCGGAACGTTGGCCGGCACTTATCGATTGGGCGACCCCAGCAACGGGATCGTCGCGCAACTGCTCCCGCCCAATACCGCGCCGCTCGACTCTTACAACGCCATCCAGGGCAGCATCACGTTTGTAAACGCGCCGACGCTGGAATACGTTCACGGGACTTTTCATTTCAAGGCGCGAAAATTCAATGAGGAGGAAACTGCAATTGCGGAAGTTACTCGCGGGACGCTGGCCATCGGCTCGAAATAGTCTGCCCTTGGTGCAGCTCCGCTCTCACTTTCCGATGACAGCCCTTCACCTGATTGAACAGAGAGGCCTGCCGCTGCGTCGAGATCACGCTCACGAAGGCGATTGATCTCACGCTCCCTCTCGAACCACGCAGCGCAGGCGCCTGGGGAGCCAAAGTCGCCTTTCATCACTCGCTTCGCCTCCGGCAAGACGCCACAGCAGGCAAGCCAGCGCCCACAGGTGTCTCGGGATGCCGATGGAGGCGCTCGTTGTTACAAAATCGGCGCGCCGAACCTGCGTAACCGAGGCATCCAATGATCGAGAATTTCAGCTGACGCCAGCACATGGTGCGCTCGCCCGATCAACAGCCGACGCGGTACGAAGCCGATATACCGGGAGTCGTCGCTGTTATCGCGGTTGTCCCCCAGCATGAAATAGCTGTCGGCCGGCACTACCACAGGCCCGAAATCGCGCAACGCCCGCACCGTCGGCATGAACTGCACCGTGCGCTGACGGTTGGCTGCCAGCTCGTTCAACTTGATCCCCGGCACTGTGTGACCTGGGACGATGGGCTCACTGATGTCCTGGGCATCACTGTAGGTGGCCGGCACGCCGTTGACCCACAGCACCTCATCTTTCATTTCCAGCGTGTCACCGGGAATACCGACGATCCGCTTGATCAAGCGCATGCCATCCTTGGGCGACGAAAACGTCACCACATCGCCGCGCTGGGGGTTATCGAGCTTAGCCAGGGTAATATCCGTGAGCGGCACCTTGAGGTCATACGCCACGCGATTGACCAGCACCACGTCCCCCTCCAGCAATGTCGGGCGCATGGAGCCGGACGGAATGGGGTTCCAATCGGCCAGGGACGTACGGAAAATGCCGAAGCACAGCCAGAAAATGATTGCATAACGGTAACGGCTCAACCAACGGCGCATACATCCTCGCACTGCAGAAAGGGGCGTTGGCACTCCGCCAGACACCCAGTTGTTTTGGCTACGCTCGGTTGTTACACGTAAAGATTAAATGACCATTAGCACTTTTACCCCGACCGCACAAAAGGAATGCAATGCCATGGAGATCAAATGTTCTGTCTTTATCGCCGCCAGCATCGACGGGTTTATCGCACGACCCGATGGCGATATCGAATGGCTTCTTCGGCCGGAATATGAATGCGCGGCCTTGAACGGTATGACGTTTGAAAGCTATATCGCCAGCGTTGATGCGCTGGTGATGGGCCGCAACACCCTGGAGAAAGTAGCGTCCTTCCCCAAATGGTTTTATGAGGGCACGCCGGTCATCGCGCTTTCGCATCGACCGTTTGAGCTGCCCGCCCACTTGGAGGGCAAGGTAGAGATCATGGCCGCCGATGCGCCCGCCGTGGTGGGCCAATTGGCCAAGCGCGGCATGAAACATCTGTATATCGACGGCGGCCAGACGATCCAGGCGTTTCTTGAGGCCGGCCTGATTGACGAGCTGATCATCACCCGTATCCCGGTTCTGCTGGGGCAAGGCATTCCACTGTTCAGCCAGGTTGGCCGTGAGCACGAACTTCACCACGTCAGCACGCATGTGTCGGACAATGGTTTTGTGCAGAGTCGGTATGAGGTGAGTAGCAAGCTCTGAGCTCAGCAGAAGTTTCCGACAGCTTTTTAGGGTTGTCGCTCGGAAGATGGCTGCCTAATCTTCGGCGGTCGCTGCAAATTCAGCGACCGGGTTTCGCAGCCCGGTTAAACTCTAGACGCACAGCGTCCACCACAAGATAGCGGGCGCTTTTTTATGCCTTATGTTATGGCGGCTGTGCGCGGGATACCTTCGGGTATGCCGGGTGCCTAGAGTCCCGGTCTGCGAACCCGCGCACAGCTGCCACCTGGGTATCGTTTCGCAGCGATGGGTGGTGGCTCCAATACTCTAGGAGCTTCGTCATGATCAAAGACAGTCCGAATCCACCGTCGGTTTCGACCTCGCTTCACACTGCCGCTCATCGAGCAATAAACCACTATCTAAACCCCTCTGAGAAACCAGAGCCATCTGCTGAGAACCATGGCCTGTTTACCATATGCGAAGGACTAGACATCGAGACGCTGCTGGTAAACGCGTCGGAGGATCTAGCCTCAGTTCATGCACTGGCAAGCCATTTGGCCTTTGAGATCGACGGCAATCCCCGCAGCGTGGCCTTGGGGATTTGTCGGATGCTAGAGGGGATTCAGTTGATGGTGGACAGAGCAGCAACCCTAAATTGAACGGTGTTCAAAGGTAGAAGTGATGAGGGGTGCCGCTATGTTGGTACAAGTAGACCCGCCCCCTTTTACCGTCAGCTATTGAACACCCGCCAGCACGAACAACGTAAAGCACCGTGGCATATTTTCCAAAGAAACATCCTACGTCCGCGCCAGAAACCCTCGCTTCTTTGTAGTCAACGATTGACCCATAGTCTTCTCTTTGGTGCCCGATACTCCATTGAGCGCTTCTAGCGGGCATACCTTCCACTCAAACGTAAATCGAAGTCACGCACAGCCGCCACCCAAAACTTTGCCCTCTCTATACAAGTCAATTAATGGACAATCAGGATGCAATTCGAATATAGGAAATTCTTAGTGACACTAGCACTCATCTCGAATGCAATATACGCTCAAGCCGAACAGACTCACCTATCGACAATCCTAAATATAAAAATGAATGCAACCTATCTCGACATAGATCCAGAAACCACGGACTCTTTCGGCGTAAAGTTCATGGCGGCAGTGCGTCTGACGCTTTCAACAGAACATAGTTGTGGCACTTCACAACTGCATATCACACCGGACTCCATCGGCGTTCCTGTCGAAAGTTTCCTAGCAGAAGTTAAGAAAATCAAAAAATACGCTGATGATGGAGTCGCACTATTTATCACACATCAGGATTGTGATCGAAAAATACCGATGGCAACCAAATTCGCTACCTGCTCGGGTGAAATATGCAGATCACTCACAGATGTAACAATTGATGGAAAAATGTACTTAGACAAAAACTACCGACCCGCTCCAGCTGCGCGCAGTCTTTTTTTCATAGAGCAACCCCAAACTTATGACCAAAAACTAAAAGCCTGGAAAGTCTATATCTACGATAAAAAAACCAAGAAGATTGCGGCCGATGGATTCATCGACAATGAAGACTATGCTGCGAGCAAATTCATCCATAAATTCCGCACCTTTCATAGTAACGGCATGGTTTCGAGTTCTATTGAAATGAGCGCGCAGGGGCAACGTGAAGGAAAAAGCATTGTTCGCCACAAAAACGGAAAAATTGAAAAATCCATAAACTACAATAACGGAATAATCACTGACGGCGAGTACATAACTTACGACCCGACAGGAAAAATCAAGATCCGTGAGCATTATGTAAATGGAGTGCTAAATGGCCCAAGAGTCAAACTGTACGCTAACGGAAATCCTGAATCCATGGAAAAATACATAGATGGCAGTCGCTCAGGAATATCAAATTATTACTATGAAGACGGCACACTAAAAAACATACAAGATTATGACCGCGGACAGTTGGATGGCTGGGACGTCAAATACTTCGCAAACGGCGAGACCGAATCACAAACACTATATACGAATCAGCGCATAAGAATGAGCCACGAATGGAACATTGACGGTATAAAAGTCAGTCAATGGGAACAAGACGAAAATCATAACCGCCAAGGCGACGACATAAAATGGTATGACAACGGACAAAAAAGAAAGCACTCAGTCTATAAAGATGGAAAACTACATGGAAAGATGCAAGGTTGGTCTGAGGATGGAACTCAACTTTATTCTATCGAATACGCACACGGCGAGAGAAACGGACAATCACGGCAGTGGGGCCGAGACGGGACGTTGATAGAAGACTGCCAATACCAAGCAGGAAAAATTTCAGAGCCGTGTTCCGTGAGACCTCCGCTCTGACTATGCAGGTCTTGGACACGAATAGAGGTTTGATTCGAAAAACTTAGCAATATGCAAAAAAACGCCCAGAACCAGTCGGGGCGTTTTTCATTCAGCGTTTAACGATCACGCCTGATCAGCCAACCGCCACGTCGTCCCACCTTTCCCGTCTTCCAACACCACCCCCATCGCGGTCAGTTGGTCACGGATACGGTCGGATTCCGCCCAGTCCTTGTTGGTACGCGCGGTCAGACGCGCCTGGATCAGCGCATCCACTTCAGCGGCGTCCACACGCCCTTCAGCGCCGGCTTGCAGGAACTCCTCAGGCTTCATTTGCAGAACCCCGAGCACACTCGCCAGCTCTTTCAAGCGCGCCGCCAGGCCCGCCGCTGCGTCCAGATCGCTCTCACGCAGGCGGTTGATCTCACGCACCATCTCGAACAATACGGCGCAAGCTTCCGGGGTGCCGAAGTCGTCGTTCATCACCTCGGTAAACCGTGCCACGAACGCTTCGCCGCCGGCAGGCGCCACGGCAGGCAAGCCTTTCAACGCGTGGTAGAACCGCTCCAGGGCGCCTTTGGCGTCCTTGAGGTTGTCTTCCGAGTAGTTGATCGCACTGCGATAGTGGCTGGACACCAGCAGGTAACGCACCACTTCCGGGTGGTACTTTGCCAGCACGTCGCGGATGGTGAAGAAGTTGTTCAAGGACTTGGACATCTTCTCGCCATTGATGCGGATCATGCCGCAGTGCATCCAGGCATTGGCGTAGGTCTTGCCGGTGGCGGCTTCGCTCTGGGCGATTTCGTTTTCGTGGTGCGGGAACTCGAGGTCACTGCCGCCGCCATGAATGTCGAAGGTCTCGCCCAGGCAGCAGGTGGACATCACCGAGCATTCAATGTGCCAGCCTGGTCGGCCTGGCCCCCAAGGCGACTCCCAGCTCGGCTCGCCCGGCTTGGTGCCTTTCCACAGCACGAAATCGAGCGGGTCTTGCTTGGCTTCGTCGACTTCGATACGCGCGCCGATGCGCAGGTCTTCGATTTTCTTGCGCGACAGCTTGCCGTAGCCCATGAACTTGGCGACGCGGTAGTACACGTCGCCGTTGCCTGGGGCATAGGCGTAGCCCTTGTCGATCAAGGTCTGGATCATCGCGTGCATGCCAGGGATATGGTCCGTGGCACGGGGCTCCATGTCCGGCTTGAGGATGTTGAGGCGCGCCTCGTCCTCATGCATGGCGGCAATCATGCGCTCGGTCAGCGCGTCGAACGACTCGCCGTTTTCGTTGGCGCGGTTGATGATCTTGTCGTCGATGTCGGTGATGTTGCGCACATAGGTCAGGTCATACCCGCTGAAACGCAGCCAGCGGGTGACCAGGTCGAAGGCAACCATGCTGCGGCCATGGCCAATGTGGCAGTAGTCGTACACGGTCATGCCGCACACGTACATGCGCACCTTGTTGCCATCCAGCGGCTTGAAGACTTCTTTGGTCTTGCTGAGTGTGTTGTAGATCGTTAGCACGATGAATCCCTTAAGACTTGATCACTGGCCCCACGAATCGCGCAAGGTCACGGTACGGTTGAATACCGGAGCACCTGGTTTCGAGTCCTTGATATCCGCGCAAAAGTAACCTTCGCGCTCGAACTGGAAACGGTCTTCCGGCTGTGCTTCGCCCAAAGAGGGTTCGGCACGACAACCAGTAAGTACTTGCAGGGAATCAGGGTTGATGTTGTCGAGGAAACTGGCGCTGTCTTCGGCCTTTTCAGGGTTCGGCGAGCGGAACAGGCGGTCGTACAGGCGCACTTCGCACTCGATGCTGGCCGCGGCCGGCACCCAGTGGATCACGCCCTTGACCTTGCGGCCTTCAGGGTTCTTGCCCAGGGTGTCCGGGTCATACGAGCAACGCAGCTCGACGATATTGCCCTCGGCGTCCTTGATCGCTTCGTCAGCACGGATCACATAGCTGCCGCGCAGGCGCACTTCGCCGTTCGGTTCCAGGCGCTTGTAGCCCTTCGGCGGCTCTTCCATGAAGTCATCGCGGTCGATGTAGATTTCACGGGCGAACGGCAGCTTGCGCACACCGAGTTCTTCTTTCTGCGGATGACGCGGCAGTTCAAGGTTATCGACCTTGTCTTGCGGGTAGTTGGTGATAACGACCTTCAGCGGACGCAACACGCACATGGCGCGCGGGGCGTTGGCGTCGAGGTCCTGGCGGATGCTGAATTCAAGCATGCCGTAGTCGACCACGCCGTCGGAACGGTTGGTGCCGACCATTTCGCAGAAGTTACGGATCGAAGCCGGCGTGTAGCCACGGCGACGGAAGCCCGACAGCGTCGACATACGCGGGTCGTCCCAGCCGTTGACGTGCTTTTCGTCCACCAGTTGCTTGAGCTTGCGCTTGCTGGTGATGGTGTAGTTCAGGTTCAGGCGGCTGAACTCGTACTGGCGCGGGTGCGCCGGTACCGGCAGGCTGTCGAGGAACCATTCGTACAGCGGGCGATGGCTTTCGAACTCCAGGGTGCAGATGGAGTGGGTGATGCCTTCGATGGCGTCCGACTGACCGTGGGTGAAGTCGTAGTTCGGGTAGATGCACCACTTGTCACCGGTCTGGTGGTGGTGGGCATGGCGGATGCGGTACATGATCGGGTCGCGCAGGTTCATGTTCGGCGAGGCCATGTCGATCTTGGCACGCAGTACACGGGCGCCGTCCGGGAATTCGCCGGCGCGCATACGGGCGAACCAGTCCAGGTTCTCTTCCACCGAACGGTCGCGGAACGGGCTGTTCTTGCCGGGCTCGGTCAGGCTGCCACGGTATTCCTTGGCCTGCTCGGGGGTCAGGTCGTCGACGTAGGCCTTGCCGGCCTTGATCAGCTCGACGGCCCAGTCGTGCAACTGGTCGAAGTATTGCGAGGCATAGCGCACTTCACCGGACCATTCGAAACCCAGCCACTTCACGTCGCTTTCGATGGCGTCGATGTATTCCTGGTCTTCCTTGGCCGGGTTGGTGTCGTCGAAACGCAGGTGCGTGACGCCACCGAACTCCTGGGCCAGGCCGAAGTTCACACAGATCGACTTGGCGTGACCGATGTGCAGGTAGCCGTTGGGCTCTGGCGGGAAGCGGGTGACGATCTGCGTGTGCTTGCCCGAATCCAGGTCCGCCTGGATGATCGGGCGCAGGAAATTGACCGGGACGGCAGGTCCGGCCTTGGAGTTCGAGGTAGGGTCGACAGTGGGCTTGCTCATAGGATCCTTGAACAGACAGGTACGTGGCCGGTTGGGGCCAGATAAAACAAAGCCGTTATCATAGCTGATGCTGTCAAGACACTGACAGGCTGGGACCAAAAACTGCTGTTTAATTACTCTTTTAATGACCAGGGCGATAAAAAACCACCTCGAAATTCCTGCCGGGCACGCTAAACTGCGCGCCTTGGCCGCAGTTTCGCCATACCGGTCGTGGTGCCCAGGCACCCAAACCCACGAATTCCCTGAAAAGAGTAGTGAACATGACTCAAGTCAAACTGACCACCAACCACGGTGACATCGTCATCGAGCTGAACGCCGAGAAAGCGCCGATCACCGTCGCCAACTTCATCGAGTACGTGAACGCCGGCCACTACGAAAACACCGTTTTCCACCGTGTCATCGGCAACTTCATGATCCAGGGCGGCGGTTTCGAGCCTGGCATGAAGGAAAAGAAAGACAAGCGCCCAAGCATCCAGAACGAAGCGGACAACGGCCTTTCCAACGACAAGTACACCGTCGCCATGGCCCGTACCATGGAGCCGCATTCGGCCTCCGCGCAGTTCTTCATCAACGTCGCCGACAACGCCTTCCTGAACCACAGCGGCAAGAACGTACAGGGCTGGGGCTACGCGGTATTCGGTAAAGTGACCGAAGGCCAGGACGTCGTCGACAAGATCAAAGGCGTGCAGACCACCGGTAAAGCCGGTCACCAGGACGTTCCGGTAGAAGACGTTATCGTCGAGAAAGCCGAGATCATCTAAGCGTGATAGTGCTTATTTCAGACTTGCATCTGGAAGAGGAACGCCCGGACATTACCCGGGCGTTTCTGGATCTGCTCCAAGGCCGCGCCCGTGGCGCCCAGGCGTTGTACATTCTGGGGGACTTCTTCGAAGCCTGGATTGGCGACGATGGCATGACCCCTTTCCAGCGTTCCATCTGCGAAGCTCTGCGCGAACTGAGCGACAGCGGCACCCCGATTTTCATCATGCACGGCAATCGCGATTTCCTGATCGGCAAGGCGTTCTGCAAAGCCGCAGGCGCCACCTTGCTCAAGGACCCGAGTGTCGTGCAGTTTTACGGCGAGCCGGTGCTCTTGATGCACGGCGACAGCCTCTGCACCCGCGATGTCGGCTACATGAAGCTGCGGCGCATCCTGCGTAACCCGATTGTGCTGTTTATCCTGCGCCACCTGCCCCTGAGCACCCGGCACAAGCTGGCGCGCAAGCTGCGCAGCGAAAGCCGTGCGCAAACGCGCATGAAGGCCAACGACATTGTCGATGTCACCCCCGAAGAAGTACCGCGGGTGATGCAGCATTTCGGTGTGCGCACCCTGGTCCATGGCCACACGCACCGTCCCGCCATTCACAAGCTGCAGATCGGCGATCAGGCGGCCAAGCGCATTGTGCTGGGGGACTGGGATAAACAAGGGTGGGCGTTGCAGGTCGATGAGCAAGGGTTTCAACTGGCGGCGTTTGACTTCGTCAATCCGCAATTGGCGTTGCCTGGGGCGTGAGCCTCGGACACCCCGAATCCCTTTTTGAACAAAGATCCAAATGTGCGAGCGGCTTGCTCGCGAAGACAGTGCGCCAGTCAGCTCGTTGATCGACTGAACCACCGCCTTCGCGAGCAAGCCCGCTCGCACTTTTTTTGACCGCAAACACCGGGTATCAGTGGCCGGAGGCCTCGGGCCCCGCCTTCGCCCCAAACGGCGGCTTGGCCAGCCACACCAGCAAAATCAGGCCCATGAACATCCACCCCAACAACGTGAAGTAATCCACGGTGGACATCATGTACGCCTGGCTGGTCAGGATCTGGTCCAACTGGGTGTAGGCCTTTTGCCCTGCCCCACCCAGCGCATTCAAGGCGTCGCGGGTGGCCGAGTCGTAGGTGGTCATGTTCTCGCTCATGTACGCGTGGTGCTGGTCCGCCCGGCGAATCCAGATCCAGGTGGTCAGCGATGCCGCGAAGCTGCCGCCCAGGGTACGCAGGAAAGTCGCCAGCCCCGCGCCGTCGGCAATCTGTTGCGGCGGCAGGTCGGACATCAGGATGCTCAAGGTCGGCATAAAGAACAGCGCCACACCGATGCCCATGAACAATTGCACCAGGGCGACGTGCTGGAAGTCCACTTGGTTGGTGAACCCTGCGCGCATGAAGCAACTCAAGCCAATCGCCAGGAATGCCAGGCCCGCCAGCAGGCGCAGGTCGAACTTGTGTGCGTACTTGCCTACGAATGGCGACATCAGCACCGGCAAAATACCGATCGGCGCCACCGCCAGCCCGGCCCAGGTTGCGGTGTAGCCCATCTGGGTCTGCAACCATTGCGGCAGGATGAGGTTGATGCCGAAGAAACCCGCGTATCCCAGGATCAACACGATGGTGCCGATCCGGAAGTTGCGGTAGGCGAACAGCCGCAGGTTGACCACCGGGTGCTTGTCAGTCATTTCCCAGATCACGAACACCGCCAGGGCAATGGCCGAGATGACGGCGCCTATGATGATGAAGTTGGATTCGAACCAGTCCAGGTCGTTGCCCTTGTCGAGGATGATCTGCAAGGCGCCGACCCCGACGATCAGGCTCAACAGCCCGACATAGTCCATCGGCTGATGGCTGGTGACCACCGGGCGTTTCTTCAGCTGCGAACGCACCACCATCACCGCAAAGATACCGATGGGCACGTTGATAAAGAAGATCCACGGCCAGCTGTAGCTGTCGGTGATCCAGCCGCCGAGGATAGGCCCGGCGATCGGCGCCACCACCGTGACCATCGCCAGCAGCGCCAGGGCCATACCCCGTTTTGCCGGCGGATACACCGCGATCAGCAACGTCTGGGTCATCGGGTACAACGGCCCCGCCACCAAGCCTTGCAGCACGCGAAAGCCGATCAACTCGGGCATCGAGGTGGACACACCGCACAGAAACGATGCCAGCACGAACAGGATCGTCGCCCATAAAAACAGCTTCACCTCGCCGAAGCGCCGGCTCAACCAGCCGGTGAGCGGCAACGCAATTGCGTTGCTCACCGCAAACGAGGTGATGACCCAGGTGCCCTGCTCCGAACTCACGCCCAGGTTGCCGGAAATGGTCGGCAACGCCACGTTGGCGATGGTGGTGTCGAGCACCTGCATAAAGGTCGCCAGCGACAGGCCAATAGTGGCCATCAACAGGCTGGGTGGCGTGAAGGAGGCGTTATTGCTCATCAGCGTTGCACAGCCTTGGGGGCGACGACGCTGTTGTCATGGATCAACTGGGTGATCATGGCGTCGGCTTCGGCCAATTGACGGTCATACACATTGGTGGTGAACGAGGCCTTTTGTGGTGCCTGTTGCGCCAGTACCGGGCCGCTTTGGTCGTGCAGGTCTACATTGACCAGGGTGCTCAGGCCCACCCGCAACGGGTTCTTGGCCAGTTCTTCGGCGTTGATGTGAATGCGCACCGGTACCCGCTGCACGATCTTGATCCAGTTACCGGTGGCGTTCTGCGCCGGCAGCAGGGCAAATGCGCTGCCGGTACCGGCGCCGAGGCTGTCGACAGTACCGCTGAATTTCACGTCGCTGCCGTAGATATCCGCTTCAATGTCCACCGGCTGGCCGATGCGCATATTGCGCAGCTGGGTTTCCTTGAAATTGGCGTCGATCCACAGCTGGTCCAGCGGGATCACGGCCATCAAGGCGGTGCCCGGCTGCACGCGTTGGCCCAGTTGCACGGTGCGCTTGGCCACATAACCGGTAACCGGCGCGATCAACGTGCTGCGGGCGTTGGTCAGGTAAGCCTGACGCAGTTGCGCGGCGGCGGCTTGTACGTCGGGATGAGAGCTGATCACGGTGTCGTCCACCAGCGCGTTGCTGGTCTTGAGTTGCTGCTCAAGGTTGGTCAGCGCGTTCTTCGCGGCGGTCAGGCTGTCACGGGCATGGGACAGTTCTTCCTGGGAAATCGCCCCGCCCTGGGCAAGGGTCTTACGACGGTTGTAGTTATCCTGGGCTGTCTGCACATCAGCTTTCTGGGCATTGACCTGGGCTTTCATACCGTCGACGTTGCTGTACAAACCGCGCACCTGGCGCACGGTGCGCGCGAGGTTGGCCTGGGCACTTTGCAAGCCGACGGCGGCATCATTCGGGTCGAAGTTGACCAGCACCTGGCCTTCGTGGACCAGGTCGCCATCGTCGGCGCCGATGCTGACCACGGTGCCGGTGACCAGCGGGGTGATTTCCACCACGTTGCCGTTCACATAAGCGTCGTCGGTGCTTTCGCTGAAGCGACCGTAAAACTCATACCAGCCCCACACGCCCACGGCACCGAGGATGACGATCAGCGCCAGGAGCAGCAGCATCACCTTGCGTTTGCGAGGGTTGCTGTCGTTGGTTTGTTCGTTTGCGTTGTTGCTGTCGGCAGTGGCCATGACAAATACCTCAAATTATTCCGTGCGTGTGGCTGGGGTGGTTGCGGCCACGTTATTGGCGTTGAACCCGCCACCCAGGGCCTGCATCAGTTGAATCGACAAATCGATCTGTGCCGCATTCAGGGTCGCCAGCTGACGCTGGGCCTGCAGCAATTGCTGCTCGATGCTGAGCACATCCAGGTAGCTACCGATCCCGGAGCTGTAGCGTTGCATACCGGTGTCAAAAGACTGCTTGGCAATGTCCGCGGCGTGCTGCTGGGCCTGAATCTGCCGTGCGGTGTCGCGCAGCTGGGAAAGGGTGGTACCGATATCGCCCAAGGCTTGAACCAGGGTTTTGTTGTACTGAGCGACCGCCAGGTCGTAATCGGCGTCGCGAGCATCGAGGTCGGCACGCAGGCGGCCACCATCGAAGATCGGCAAGGAAATCGTCGGCGCAATGCTGAAGAAACGGCTGGCCGACCCGAACATTGCATCCCCCAGCAACGACTCGGCACCGGCGCTCGCGCTCAGGTTGAGGTTGGGGTAAAAGCGGGTTTTGCTTGCGTCGATATTTTTGCTCGCCGCCTCTACACGCCAGCGCGCTGCAATCAGGTCCGGGCGCCGGCCCAGCAGCTCGGCCGGCAGCACCGACGGCACCGCCACGGCGCTGGCTTTCAACACACTCGGGCGGGCCAGTTCGTTGCCACGATCGGGGCCTTTACCGAGCAATACGGCGAGGGCGATCTTGGCGCTTTGCAGTTGTTTTTCCGCATCGATCAGTTGCGATTCGGAGCTGGCTTCCAGGCTTTCGGTCTGTTGGTACTGGTACTCGCTGTCGATACCCGAACTCAGGCGGCGCTTGCTCAGGTCGAGCATTTGGCGAGTGCGCTTGAGGTCATCATCGGCCAGGTCACGCACGATGTGCGCCTGGCCCAGGTCGCTGTAGGCCTTGGCCACGTTGGCGGCCAGGGTCAGGCGCGCGGCCTGCTGGTCGACTTCGGCGGCGCGGGCCTGGCCTAACGCGGCTTCCCAGGCGGCGCGCTGGCCACCCCAGAGGTCGAAGTTGTAATTGAAGCCGGCACTGATGTTACGCACGGTGGCGTAGGCATCGCCCTGCCCTCGCGGGTCCTGATCCTTGGCCAACCGCGAGCGGCTGACACCGGCGCTGGCATCCAGGGTTGGCAGGCGTGCGGCGTCGGCGGCAAAGGCAGCGGCTTCGGCCTGATGAGCGCGGGCACTGGCCACTTGCATATCGGGGCTGTTTTGCAGGGCCTCGCGGATCAGGCCGTCGAGTTGCGGGTCGCCCAGGCTTTTCCACCAATCGGCGGTGGGCCAGGCGGCCGTCGAGAGGGTCACGCCGCTGAGAGATTTGCCGGCTTGCAGTGTGTTCGCGTCGAGGCGTTTGCCTTGGGTGTCGAGGCCGCTGTAATTAGCGCAACCGGCTAGGGTCATCGCCACCAGCACCAGGCTGAGTGTGCGTGTGTTCATTGATCACCTACCCGCTGGATGACGATAGCGTCACCGGCAGCTACCAGAATTTTCTTGAGAATGCGTTCGAGGGTCTGCAACTCGCCGGGCTCCAGGGCACCGGCCAGTTCATTCATCGACTGGGCGCCGATATAAGGCAGCATGTCCGCCAGGCGCTGGCCGTCCTCCGTGAGCACCAGTTGCACCTGGCGCCGGTCCTGCTCGGAACGCTTGCGCGCCAGCAGGCCCTTCTGTTCCAGGCGGTCGAGCATGCGCGTCATGGAGCCGCTGTCCAGGGACAGGTTGCGACACAGCTCGGCCGGGGTGTCGACGTCGAATTGGGCAATGATGATCAACACCTTGAACTGCGCGGCAGTCACGCCGTGAGGTTCCATATGGGTGTCGATAATGCGGTCCTTGAGCAACGCGGCTCGGCCCAACAGGAGACCGAGGTGACAGTTGCGGAAACTGTCAGGGGTGAAGTGGGCCATCGGAAGTCACCTTATTACTGCCTAGGCAGTGAATGTATGACAAGATGTTACTGCTTAGGCAGCGAATGTCAAATGGAATTATTAGCTTGCTTGGTAATGTGAAAGGGGGGCTTGCTCCCGATAGCAATGAATCAGCCAGCTTATCTGTGACTGATGCACCGCTATCGGCAGCAAGCCCCCCCTGAAAAATGCCGTCTGTAGGCGCGAGCTTGCTCGCGAAAAACGTCAACGATAACGCGCGTTGCCTGAATCAACGCGGCGCCTGTGAGTTCTTCGCGAGCAAGCTCGTCCCTACAAAAAGCCTTGGCTGGCATCAGCCAGCCTATTTCTTGAGCGAGTAAGACTTAGAAATCCCTTTTGTAGAAAATATCCAACGAACTGGCCACACCACTGGCCACTTCCAGATACACCTTCTTGCTGAGCAGATAGCGCAGCGCGATGGTGTTGGCCGGTTCGAACACCCCTACCCCGTAACGCAGGCTGAGCTTCTCGGTGATCTTGCCGCTGGCCACCACGGCGGTGGTGTTGCCACTGCCCTGGGTGTCGAGTTCGAAGTCCTGAATACCCAGGTTCTTGGCGATGTCCGAGGTCACCCCGGCGCTGCCCATCAGACCCAGGCCCAATGCCGCTTGGGCGAGCACGTTGTTGTCTTCGCCAGTGGTACTCAGCGGACGCCCCAGCACCAGGTAGGACAGCGCCTGCTCCTGGCTCATGGCCGGCTCCGAGAAGATTTGCGTGGTGGGCTGCTCGGCGCTGCCGCTCAGACGGATACCGGCGGTGACGTCACCGGTCTTGCGAATGGCTTCGATGTCCAGGTAAGGCTGGTCGAGCGGCCCGGCAAACAATAGCCGAGCACGGCGCACATCGAGTTTCTGACCATAGGCACGGTAGCGACCGTCGTTGAGCCACAGCTCGCCTCGGGTGTCCATGTTGTCGCCGATATGCACCTGGCCCTGCACTTTGGCGGTAAGACCGAAGCCGGCGAAATTGAGCTGATCTTCGCCCACCACCACGTCGATATCCATGGCCATCGCCATCGGCGGTTTGCCTTCTTCGGTCTGGCTGCCGACGATGACCGTGTCATCCGAGACCTTGACGGTCGACGGCGGCAATTCACGTACGGTGATATCGCCGCGCGGGATGTGCACCTTGCCGGCGATGGCCAGCTTGTCGCCCTTGAGGCTGATCTTCAGGTCGGGCGCCACTTCCAGCACGGCGTATGGCTCCACCGTCACCGGCAGTTGCGCCCCCTGCAAATTGAGGTCCACCGCCAGGGCCTGGCCCCAACCGATATGGCCCTTGAGGCTACCCTGGCCAGCCTTGCCGCTGCGCCAAGCGCCGTTGAGCTGTACGTTCTCACCGGCGATCAGCGCCTGCACATTCAGGTTCTCCAGGCTCACCGGCAATTCAGGCCCGGAAATCTCGCCGCCCACCAGGTCCACGTTGCCGTTGACCTGCGGCGCGAGCAAGCCACCGGAGATGCGGCCGCTGCCATTGAGCTTGCCGTTGAGCTTTTCCACCATCGGCACAAAGGGTCGCGCCACCGCAAGGTCCAGACCGGTCAAGCTGAAATTGCCGGTGATCGGCTTGTTCTTCGGCAACGGGTTGATCTGCGCTTGTAACAGCAACTCGCCGAGCTTGCCGCCACGGAAGTTGAGCTGGGTGTCGATGCGCTTGGGGTTGAGGGTGGTTTCCAGTTTCAGGGTGTCGTAGGGGAAATCCAGCCACTGGTTCTTGTCCTTGACGCGCAACGTACCGCCACTGGCATCCACCGCGACCACGCCCTTAGGGCCGCTGGCGGGCAGGTCGAGCTGCACGTCGGCGTTGAGCTTGCCCTGCCAGGCAAAGTCTTTCGGCAAGAATGCCGCCAGGCTGTCAATCGGGAATTGCTTGAGGTGGTAACGCAACTTGGGTTCGGGCATCAGGCGTTGATCTTCACCGCACAGGCTGGCGGCGCCGGACACCCAGCAATGCGCCGCGAAGGTCAGTTTGCCGTCCGCCAGGCGTTCGATCTTTGCCGGGGCTTGCAGCTTCCAGTCCTGGCCACCGGCTTGCACATCGCCACTGGCCAGGCGCCCGCGCCAGTTGCCTTTGTCGAGATTGCCGTCCAGGGCCAGGGCCAGCTTGACCAACGGGCCGACCAGATCCAGTTGGACTTTCTGGTTCTTGATATCGCCTTGAGCGCTGGCGGTCAGGCTGCCGACCTGAGTTTCGCCGGCCTGGATGCCGCTGCCCTTGAGGTCGACTTTGGCGCGCTGGGCGCTGTCCAGCGTGGCATCGAGGTTCAGGCTTTGCAGGTGGTTGTCGGCGAATGCCAGTTGCTGGCCTTTGAGGTCGAGCTTACCTTGGGGCGACTTCAGGCTGCCGGCGACGTTGATCCGCCCATCGATCTGACCGCGCAATTGCGGCCACAACTGGGCCAGGCGCGCCAGCTTGATATCGATCTGCCCGGCCAGGCGTTGTTGCAGGCTGCCACTGCCGTTGATGCGGTTGTCGCCCAGGCGGATATCCAGGTTGGCCAGGGTCCATTGTTCGCCCACGCCTTCGGCCTTGGCCGCCAGCACGGCGGTTTGCCCACGCAGGCGGCCCTTGAGGTCCAGGTCGGCGTTCAGTTTGAGCTGTTCGTTTTTGAACTCGCCCTTGCTGCGCAGTGGGCCTGCCAGGGTCCCCGGCAATTCAGCGACCCAATACGCCGGGTTCAGCGCCGACAGGTCCAACGCCGTGTCCCAGGCGATGCCGTCGGCAAATTGCAGGTTCAGGTGGCCCTCGGCCTTGCCTTGGCCGGCGGTCAGTTTCAGCTCAGGCAGGAAGATTTGCTTGAGGTCACCGCTGAACGGCGTGACCACATTGAACGTACCGGCCGGGCCATCGAGGTCGGCCTTGAGGTTGCCGAGGTAGTTGCCGTCTTTGTAGGAGACTTCACCCTTGAAGGTACGCACTGCAACCTGCGGCTCTTCGATCACGGGGTAGAGGCGATGCCACGGGAAATCCAGCCAGTCGACCTTGGCGTCGGCGCTGAAGCCCTGTTGCCAGTCCAGATTGGCGCTGAGCTTGAGGCTTTGCTTGTCGCCGGCAGTCAGGTCCAGCCCGGCAATCTGCGCGCCCTTGGCGTCGACCTTGCCTTGCAGCAACAGGTCCACCGGAGCTTTTTCCGCCGGCAACACAGCCTTGCCCAGCAATTGGTAACCGTTGTGCAAATCACCCTTGGCGGTGAGGTCCAGTTGATTGAGTTGCAGGGTGTCGGGCAGGTCGGCGCTGGCTTTGAAGCTGTCGGCGGTGATATGCAATTGCGCGGGGAGGTTTTCCACCAGGGGTTGCAGTTCGCCGCTGAGCTTGGCGGGCAGGTAGCCGCTGCTGTCGGCGTCGAGCTTGAGAGTCTTGAGCAAGTCGCCATCGACCTTGAGCGCAACCTTCCACGGCGCGCCGCCCGGGGCGTACGGCAGGCTCAGGTTACCGGTGGCGGTCAAAGGCCAGTCGCCCACAGGTTGCAGCAGGCCATTGAGGTCCAGCACCAGACCGTCGCGCTGCAGGTGCACCGAATCGATCTGCAGGCCGGCCGCCGTCCAATGCGCCGCCAATTGCAGGCCCTTGAGTTCTTCGCTGCCATTAAATAACAGGCTACCGACGCGAACCTCGCCCAATTGGATGGCAAGCGGCAACTTCAACTCAGGCAATTGGATCGGCCCGCTGCTTTCTTGCGTACTGGGGGGAAATTGCAGGCTGACCTGCTCCACGTCCAGCTGATTGATACACACGGTCATGCGCAACAGGCAGGCCGGCGACCAATCGAATTTCGGCGCATTGAGCTCGACGCGGCTGGTGCCCTGTTGCCACAGCAGGTGATCGGCACTCCACTGGCCACCCAAATGGCCCTGGAAATTCTCGACGCTCAAACCCGGCACCTGGCCCAGCGCCCAACGACTGCCCGCCTGGGTGCCGAGCAGCGTCCACGACGCCAGTAACACTAAAGCGAGGACCGCCGCCACGGCCAGCCCCGCTATTTTCAAACCACGCATCACAGCTCAGGCCCCATGGAAAAGTGCAATCGAATGCCGCCCGGATCTTCGAGGGCATGGGCCAGGTCGAGGCGGATCGGCCCCACCGGCGAGACCCAGCGGATACCGACGCCGACACCGGTTTTCAGGCTGGGCATGTCCAGGGTGTTGAACGAGTTGCCCTGGTCGATAAAGGTCGCGATCCGCCATTTCTCGGCGATAGAATATTGATACTCAGCGCTCAGGGCCACCATGTAGCGGCCGCCGATACGGTCGCCAAGGTCGTTCTCTGGCGACAAGGTCTGGTACTCGTAGCCGCGCACGCTCTGATCACCACCGGCAAAGAAGCGCAGCGAGGGCGGCACGGATTTGTAGCCGTTGGTGGCACTGCCGCCGAACTGTGCACGGCCCAGGAAGCGATGGTTGTCCCATAGCGTGGTCAAGCCTTTGATGGTCGCCGTGCCGTAAAGCAGGTTGGTGTCGGAACCGAAGCCTTCCTTGGCGACTTTGGTATCGAACATCAAGCGGTAGCCGTTATGGGGGTCGATACGGTTGTCGCTGCGCAGGTAGGAATAACTGATGCCCGGCATCACCAGGTTACTCAAGCCGGAATCATTGCCCAGGCGATATTCTTCGCGCTGGTACTTGAGCGAGATGATACGGGTCCAGCCGCTGGGCAACTTGCTGTGCCATTCGGGACCGACGGTGAGCAATTTACTCAAGGTGTCGGTGCCGGCCAGTTCTTCGTTCTGGTAGCCGCCGGCAAAGCGCAACTTGTCGGTCAGCGGCGGGTCGAGCGGCACGTCGTACCACAGGCCGACGTTCTGGCGCGGCGCCGATAATTCAGCTTCCCAGCCGTAGCTATGGCCTTGGGGGTTGACCCAGTGACGGGTCCAGTTGGCCTTGCCGCGCGGGCCGACGTCGGTCGAGTAACCAAGGCCCAGGCCCATGGTGCGGGGCTTGCGGGTTTCCAGTTGCACGGCCACCGGGATCACGTCGTCGGTAGCGGCAGCAGGCGCGGCGTCGACGCGCACGCCTTCGAAGAACCCGCTTGCCTGCAGGTTCTGGTTGAGTTCGGCGATCAATTCGGAGTCGTAGGGAGTGCCGCTTTTGAACGGCACCATGCGTTGCAGCAGGTCGGCATCGAACGGCGTGTCGCCGGTGAAGTTGACCTTGCCCATGCTGTAGCGGTTGCCGCTGTCGTAAATGAGTTCGATATCGGCCACGCCCGCCTTGGGGTCCACCGACAGTTTCTGGCTGGTAAAGCGCCCGCTGAAAAAGCCGTAGCGTGAAGCCTGGTTCTGGATCAGACGCTTGGCGTCTTCGTAATGGCCATGGTTGAGCGCCGCGCCGGGCTTGAGGTCGTCGCCGGTCGGCACGCGAAACGCCTTGAGGCTCGCGGCCGGGCCGTCGACCCGAATGGTCACGTTGCGCAAATGCACCGGTTCGCCGGGGTCGATGGTGAGGATCAGGCGCGGATTCTTGCCGCCCTTCACATCGCTGGCGATCTGTGGCTGATAGAAACCCAAAGCCTGCGCCGCTTTGCGCGCCTGCTCCTCGGCGCCACGGCTGAACCGCAGCAACGCTTCTTCATCACGGTCGCCAACCCCGCCGATATAGCCTTCGATGTTGGCTTTCAACGCGTCGTTTGAGGGGTTGACCCGCACGTCCAATTCGCTTTGCGCCAACGCGCCGCAGCTTGTGAACAGCAGAACCAAGCCGCTGGTAAATCTTCCTGGAAACTTCATAGGCGCGGATGCTACACGAGCTGGGGAGACACTTTGAACTCGGAATTGTCTGAATAATTCTGTCTTAAGCCGTTGCAGCATGTAACGCCTGGGGATTGGGGTGAAAAAACACATGCTCCAGCACCGGTCCCACGGCGACTTCACCAATTTCCTCATAGCCCTGGCGTTTGTAGAACTCCAGGTAGCGGGAGTTGCCGGTGTCGAGCACCACGCCCGAAGAGTGCGGGTCTTCGGCGCACCAGTTGTGCACCGCCTCAAGCAGCTGCTCGCCGTAGTGTTTGCCCTGGAATTGCGGGTGAATACCCAACAGTGGCAACACGTGCACCGCATCCCCCGGCAGGCATGCCAGCACCGCGTGATGGTATTCCAGATAACGGCGCGTACCGCGCACGCCGGTGCTCAGCCACATGCGCAATTGCCAGGCCCAGCTTTCGGTGATCCCCAGGCGCCGTTGCGGTGGCGCGATCAGGGCGATGCCGATCAAGCGGTCGTTCACCAATAAGCCGATGGCGGGCAAGCTCTGGAAGAAATGCTGCTTGACCAGCTCGCGCACGGTGGCCCGCACACGTTGCTCGTAGCCCGGGCGCTCGGCTTCGAAGATGTAGGCAAAGGTCGGTTCATGGCGATAGGCCTGGTACAACAATGAACGGGCTTCGCGGGAATAACCGCTGTCGAGCAGATGAATCTGGGCCATGGTGTCAGGCATACGTTCAATCTCCCTGGGCGCCATTGAAAGATGGCGTTCTTATGGGTACGAACTTGTACGGCGCGAGTCGTTCCCAGACATTAGCAGTGCATCCACCCTGCCGCCACGCTGGCCCCCGTCCGACTTGTCGGCTAGCATCGCCGTTTTGCCAGACTGGACTGCCGACCATGAAAATCGTCTCCTTCAATATCAACGGGCTGCGCGCCCGCCCTCATCAGCTGGCGGCGTTGATCGAGAAACACCAACCCGACGTGATCGGCCTGCAGGAAACCAAAGTCCACGATGACCAGTTCCCCTTGGCCGAAGTACAAGCCTTGGGCTATCACGTTTACTACCACGGGCAAAAAGGCCATTACGGCGTGGCGCTGCTTTCCCGCAAGGAAGCCCTGAGCGTGCACAAAGGCTTTGCCACGGATGAAGAAGACGCCCAGCGCCGTTTTATCTGGGGCACCTTCGCCGATGAAAATGGCCAACCGGTCACCATCATGAACGGCTATTTCCCCCAGGGCGAAAGCCGCGACCACCCGACCAAGTTCCCGGCCAAGCAGCGCTTCTACGAAGACCTGCAACAGTTGCTGGAAAGCCAGTTCAGCAATGAACAAGCGCTGGTGGTAATGGGCGACGTGAACATTTCCCCGGAAGATTGCGATATTGGCATCGGTGCCGACAACGCCAAGCGCTGGCTGAAAACCGGCAAGTGCAGCTTCCTGCCGGAAGAACGCGAGTGGATGGCGCGCCTGAAGAACTGGGGCCTGGTGGACAGTTTCCGTCATCTGAACCCGGACGTGGCCGACCGTTTCAGTTGGTTCGATTATCGCAGCCGCGGTTTTGAAGACGAGCCCAAGCGTGGGTTGCGCATCGACGTGATCCTGGCGTCCAACGGCTTGCTATCGCGGGTCAAGGATGCGGGCGTGGATTACGAGCTGCGCGGTTTGGAAAAACCATCGGATCATGCGCCGATCTGGCTCGAATTGAGCTGATCAACCCTGTGGGAGGGGGCAACCCCCTCCACCTTTGCCCATCGCTTACCCGTCATATTTATGCAACCTGCCTGACTTAATCTCGCGGCACTCCCTTTGGCTTGAGAAGGTGCCGGCATGAGGCTGCGCGTTCTGTTCCTGTTGACCCTCTTCCCCTTCTTCGCTGTTGCCGCTGCCCTGCCCGTTCCTGACCAAGGCCCTGCGTTGCGCATTCAGGGTTCCAACACCATTGGTGCAGCACTGGGGCCGGCACTGGTCAAAGGCTTGATGGTGCAACAGGGCCTGCAGGGGGTACACAGCGAACCGGCTGAAGGCGCCAATGAACAGCGCATACTCGGCAGTACTCGCCAAGGTAAAACGGTGACTATCGAGGTGGCGGCACACGGCTCCAGCACCGGGTTTGCCGCGCTGAAAAGGGCCAATGCCGACGTGGCGGCGTCTTCGCGCCCAATCAAGGACAGCGAATTGGTCGACCTTGAGCCCCTGGGCGACCTGAAAAGCCCTGACGCCGAGCAAGTGATCGCCATCGATGGCCTGGCTATCATCCTCAACCCGCGCAACCCGCTCAATACCTTGAACACCGAGCAGTTGGCGCAGGTTTTCAACGGGGAAATCAGCACCTGGGAAGCACTGGGCGGGGTCGGTGGCACTATTCATTTGTATGCGCGGGATGATCAGTCCGGCACCTATGACACGTTCAAGGAGCTGGTATTGAGCCGGCGCGGCAAGCCCCTGGCTCCTAGCGCCCAGCGCTTCGAGTCCAGCGAAGCACTGTCGGATGCAGTGAGCCATGATCCCCAAGGCATCGGTTTTATCGGCCTGCCCTATGTGCGCCAGGCCAAGGCCGTGGCGATTGTCGACGGCGACTCCCAACCCATGTTGCCGCTGGCCAGCCTGATTGCTACCGAAGACTACCCATTGTCTCGCCGGCTGTTCTTTTACCTGCCGCCGTCCAACCGCAACCCGTGGGCCAAAGCCCTGGTGGACTTTACCCAGAGCGGCAAAGGCCAGGCGATGGTGGCGGCCAACGGGTTTATTGCCCAGCAGGTGCAGGCGATCGGAGTGGAGCCACGCCCATCGATGCCCGAGGACTATCAAGCCATCGCGCGGGACGCCCAGCGCCTGACCGTAAACTTCCGCTTCGAGGAAGGCAGCGCCAGCCTGGACAGCAAGGCGCGCCAGGATTTGCAGCGGGTGGTGGCGTACCTGAAAGGCCACGGCAAGCTCGACAAGAAGGTCATGCTGGTGGGGTTCGGCGATATGAAGAACGATCCGCAACGGGCAGCGCTGCTGTCGAAGCTGCGGGCGATGGCTGTGCGGCGGGAACTGGTCAAGAGCGGCGTGGTACTGCGCGATATCCGTGGCTTCGGCGCGCAGATGCCGGTGGCGACGAATTCCGCGGATGAAGGCAGGATCAAAAACCGGCGGGTGGAGGTGTGGGTGTACTGAACCCCTGGGACTGGCGCCGTTGATGCAGGCCTCATACCGGGCAAGCCCCTTCCCATCCACGTCTACAGAAGCAACGCAGGCCAATGGTGGGAGCGGGCTTGTTCCCGATTGCAGGCGACGCGGTTTTATTGCCCGCTGCGCATCAGCTCCCGAGGTACATACTTGCCGATCTCGAACTTGCCGATCGCCGCACGGTGCACTTCATCCGGGCCGTCGGCCAGGCGCAGGGTGCGTTGCATGGCGTACATATAGGCCAACGGGAAGTCGTTGGACACACCCGCGCCACCATGGATCTGGATCGCCCGATCAATGACCTTCAGCGCCACGTTCGGCGCCACCACCTTGATCTGGGCAATTTCGCTTTTCGCCACTTTATTGCCCACGGTGTCCATCATGTACGCCGCTTTCAAGGTCAGCAGGCGCGCCATGTCGATTTCCATGCGCGAGTCGGCGATCTTGTCGATATTGCCGCCCAAACGGGCCAGCGGTTTGCCGAATGCGGTACGGCTGACGGAGCGTTTGCACATCAATTCCAATGCGCGCTCGGCCATACCGATTGAGCGCATGCAGTGGTGAATACGGCCTGGACCCAGGCGCCCCTGGGCAATTTCAAAGCCGCGGCCTTCGCCGAGCAGCACGTTTTCGTAGGGCACCCGTACGTTATCGAACAGCACTTCGGCGTGGCCGTGGGGTGCATCGTCGTAGCCGAATACCGGCAGTGGGCGCAGGATTTTCACGCCGGGCGTATCCACCGGCACCAGGATCATCGAATGCTGCTGGTGGCGCGGCGCGTCCGGATTGCTCAGGCCCATGAAAATCAGGATCTTGCAGCGCGGATCGCACGCGCCGGAAGTCCACCACTTTTTACCGTTGATCACCCATTCGTCACCCTGGCGCTCGGCGCGGGCGGCCATGTTGGTGGCGTCTGAAGACGCCACGTCCGGTTCGGTCATGGCGAAGGCGGAGCGGATTTCGCCACGCAGCAACGGTTCGAGCCAGCGCTGCTTCTGCTCGCTGTTGGCGTAGCGCACCAGCACTTCCATATTCCCGGTATCGGGGGCCGAGCAGTTGAACGGCTCCGGGCCGAGCAAGGAGCGGCCCATGATTTCGGCCAGCGGCGCATATTCGAGGTTGGTCAAGCCGGCGCCCAGTTCGGATTCGGGCAGGAACAGGTTCCACAGCCCCTCGGCTTTGGCCTTGGCCTTCAACTCTTCCATGATGGCTGTTGGCTGCCAGCGATCGCCTTCGCTGACCTGGCGTTCAAATACCGGCTCGGCCGGGTAGACATAAGCGTCCATGAACGCGGTGACGCGTTCACGCAGTTCCTGAACCTTGGGCGAATAGGCGAAATCCATGGGCAGCTCCCTTCTTTGAGAGGTTGTTTAGGGCATGGAATTGATGCTAGAACAGCGCTGATAATTTACCTAGCCTATTCTCGGCGTGTATTAACATTCATCACCGATATATGATCGGCGCATGGACACCTAACAATAAGAGCGCAACGAAATGAATCTGAGCAAGGTCGATCTCAACCTGTTTATCGTCTTTGACGCGATCTACACCGAAGCCAACCTGACCCGCGCCGGGCAGATTGTCGGCATTACCCAGCCGGCGGTGTCCAACGCATTAGCGCGCCTGCGCGAAACCTTCAACGACCCGCTGTTCGTGCGCACCGCCCAAGGCATGGTGCCCACGCCCATGGCACAGAACATCATTGGCCCGGTGCGCAATGCGTTGTCGTTGCTGCGCGTGTCGGTGCAGGAAAGCCGGATTTTCAACCCGCAGCAGGCGGCCAAGACCTACCGCATCAGCATGACCGACCTCACCGAGGCGGTGATCCTGCCACTGCTGTTCCAACGCCTGCGCCGCCTGGCGCCCACAGTGGCGATCGAGAGCTTCCTGTCCAAACGTCGCGAGACCACTAAAGAGCTGGCGGCCGGGCGCCTGGACTTTGCCGTGGATGCGCCGCTGAACACCGACCCGCAGGTGCGCCATGTCAAGTTGATGGAGGACCGCTACGTGTGTGCGATGCGCAAGGGCCATCCGCTGGCGGGCAAGGACAAATTCAGCCTGGATGACTACCTGTCGCTGACCCATATTCATATCTCAAGCCGTCGTAACGGCCTGGGCCATGTCGACCTGGCCCTCGGCAAGATGGGCATCCAGCGCAAGATCGCCCTGCGCTCCCAGCATTACCTGATGGCCTCACAGGTGTTGCAGCAGACCGACATGGTGATGACCGTGCCCGAACGCTTCGCCCGCCGCCACGAACTGCACTGGTTCAACCTGCCGGTCAACGACGTGCCGCCGGTGGAAACCCATTTGTACTGGCATGAGAGCACCGACCAGGACCCGGCGAACCGCTGGATGCGTGAGCAAATGATTGAGTTGTGCCAACAGGTCATGGCCCAGGAAAAGAAACTCGACGGCAAACAGGCGTGACCGGTGATAGACGGGCCTGCCCGCGCCGGGCTGCGCAACAGGCCCGATAATCGACGCACCTTGACGTTAACGTCAAGCAACCATTAGCTTAGCGCCCATGACTTTTTCCTGGGTACTCCCATGAGCACGACCTACAGCATTTCCGATCTCGCCCGCGAGCTCGACATCACCACCCGCGCCATTCGCTTCTACGAAGAACAAGGCCTGCTGGCCCCTGAACGCCGGGGCCAGGAGCGCATCTACTCGGCGCGGGACAAGGTCAGCCTCAAGTTGATCCTGCGTGGCAAGCGCATCGGTTTCTCCCTGGCCGAGTGCCGCGAATTGATCGAACTCTACGACCCCACCAGCGGTAACCACGTCCAACTCAACAGCATGCTGGCCAAGATCGCCGAGCGCCGTGCGCAGCTTGAGCAACAGTTGCTGGATATCGAACAGATGAAGCTGGAACTGGACACCGCCGAAGAGCGCTGCACCCAGGCCCTGGCGCACACCATGAGCCAGGCTGGCCATTGATCAGAAGGTAACTGCCATGTCCCTCCCCTCCCATGTCCGCCTGGTCGAAGTCGGCCCACGCGATGGTTTGCAGAACGAAGCCCAGCCCATCAGCGTGGCCGATAAGGTCCAATTGGTGGACGCGCTCAGCGCTGCGGGCGTGAGTTATATCGAAGTCGGCAGCTTTGTCTCACCCAAGTGGGTGCCGCAGATGGCCGGGTCGGCTGAGGTTTTTGCGCAGATCCAACGCAAGCCCGGGGTGACCTACGCTGCACTGGCGCCGAACCTGCGCGGGTTTGAAGATGCGTTGGCCGCGGGCGTGAAGGAGGTGGCGGTATTTGCGGCGGCGTCGCAGGCGTTTTCCCAACGCAATATCAACTGCTCCATCAGCGAAAGCCTGGAGCGCTTCGCGCCGATCATGAGCGCCGCCAAGCAGCATGGCGTCAGCGTGCGCGGCTATGTGTCCTGTGTGCTGGGTTGCCCTTATGAAGGCGAAATCGCACCGCAACAAGTGGCGGCTGTCGCGCGGGAGTTGTATGCCATGGGCTGCTATGAGGTGTCCCTGGGCGACACCATCGGCACCGGCACCGCAGGCGCCACGCGGCGATTGTTCGAGGTGGTGGGAGCCCAGGTGCCCCGCGACAAGTTGGCAGGCCACTTTCACGACACCTATGGCCAGGCGATCGCCAATATCTACGCCAGCCTGCTGGAAGGGATCAGCGTGTTCGACAGCTCTATTGCGGGCCTCGGCGGCTGCCCCTATGCCAAGGGTGCCAGCGGTAACGTCGCCAGCGAAGACGTGCTGTACCTGCTCAACGGCCTGGGGATCGAGACCGGTATCGACCTGGACGCATTGATACGTGCGGGCCAACAGATCAGCACGGTGCTGGGTCGTCCCAGCGGTGCGCGTGTAGCCAAGGCGCGTAACGCCAAGTGAGTAGCGCGGCCGTGACAATGTGTTACCGCACAGCTACATATCGAGTAACACGGGAACATGTTTTGTCGTATTTGTCGTAGGCGGTTTCCGACAAAAAAATCAAACCATTGATTTTAAAGGCTTTTTAAAAGTTGGCACGGCTTCTGCTATCTCTATGGCATAACAAGAATAAAAAGCGCCAAACCTAATAAAAATAAGACGAAACGACTCTGACATAACAAAAACAACACGGCAGAGACGCAGCTAACAGATTTTTTTGGAGAAGATGTGCTTCGCAGGGTACGGCATGCCGAAACCCGCAACCGGCTAGAGAAAAATAAAACTACCTTCAGGTAGCTACCCACTGGTTGGATCGTAGACGAAGAAGCAGATCAGCGTTCAAAAAAATACGTTTGCTCTTGACCCCGGATGGGGGTTGCAAAAAAACAGCGGTAAAGGGTAACGGTTGCCAAAAACAACAATAGACCGCCCCTCAATAATAAAAAAAGAGCACGCAACGACAAATTAAAGGGGACCTTCGGGTCCCCTTTGTGCTTTCCAGCGTTTAATCCCGCCCTTTGCGCAACGCTTCGAGCGAAATCTCACGCATGCGGAATTTCTGGACTTTGCCCGTCACTGTCATCGGAAACTCATCCACGAACTTGAAATACCGGGGTGTCTTGAAGTGGGCGATACGGCCCTTGCACCAGGTTTGCAGTTCCAGCTCATTGACACCATGGCCGGGATGGAACTTGACCCAGGCGACGATCTCTTCACCGTAGCGCTCGTCCGGGATGCCGATGATCTGC
The DNA here is from genome assembly GCF_004519405.1 of Pseudomonas sp. BCA17. Taxonomy (GTDB): domain Bacteria; phylum Pseudomonadota; class Gammaproteobacteria; order Pseudomonadales; family Pseudomonadaceae; genus Aquipseudomonas. Next base: position 1,016,312 of record NZ_SGWI01000001.1, read on the forward strand.
ACGTCCGCGATCGCCGGGTGGGTGAAGAAAAACTCCTCCAGCTCACGCGGGTACACATTCTCGCCACCGCGGATGATCATGTCCTTGTTGCGTCCGGCAATGCACACATACCCTTGCTCATCCATGCTCGCCAGGTCGCCGGTATGCATCCAGCCGGCATCGTCAATGGCCTCGCGGGTGGCCTGCGGGTTGTTCCAGTAGCCGAGCATCACGCTATAGCCACGGGTGCACAGTTCGCCAATCTCGCCCCGGGCGACGGTGTTACCGGCGGCGTCGATGATCTTGTTTTCCAGCTGCGGCTGGGTGCGGCCAACGGTGGTGACGCGGCGTTCCAGGTCATCATCCGGGCCAGTCTGCAACGACACCGGGCTGGTTTCGGTCATGCCGTAGGCGATCTGCACTTCCCCCATGTGCAGTTCGCCGATCACCCGGCGCATCACTTCGATGGGACATGTGGCGCCGGCCATGATGCCGGTGCGCAAGGTCGATAGATCGAATTCGCTGCGACGGGGGTGGTCCAGAACCGCGATAAACATGGTAGGCACACCGTACAGGCCGGTCGCACGCTCTTCGGCGACGGCGCTGAGGGTCAGCAGCGGATCGAAACCGTCATTTGGATAAATCATGGTGGTGCCGTGGGTGATGCAGCCCAGATTGCCCATGACCATGCCAAAACAGTGATACAGCGGCACCGGGATCACCAGCCGATCCTGCGCCGTCAGCCCCAGGCTCTCGCCGACCATGTAACCGTTATTGAGGATGTTGTGATGGCTGAGGGTGGCACCCTTGGGAAAGCCGGTAGTGCCTGAGGTGTACTGGATGTTGACGGCTTGATCGAAGTGCAGGCTGGCTTGACGGGTGTGCAGGTGCTCGGGCGGGACGCCTGCACCGAGCGCCGCCAGTTGCGCCCAGGGCAAGAACCCCGCAGGCGGGGCGGGGTCGAGGCTGATGATACCGCGCAGGTCGGGTTTCAATTCCAGGAGCATGGCGTGGTAATCGGAGGTCTTGAACGACCCGGCACACACCAGCCACTGGCAGCCGGCCTGCTTGAGCACATACTCCAACTCGCTGCTGCGATACGCCGGGTTGATGTTGACCAGAATCGCGCCGATCTTGGCGCTGGCGATCTGACTGATGCACCACTGGGCGCAGTTGGGCGCCCAGATCCCCAGGCGGTCGCCGGTTTGCATGCCCAGCGCCAGGAATGCACGGGCGTGCAGCTCCACCGCCTCGGACAACTGCCTCCAGGTGTAGCGACGTTGCTGGTGGCGCACCACCAGGGCTTCGCCATCCGGATGCTGCGCCACGGTGCGATCGAAAGCCTGGCCTATGGTCATGGCCAGCAAGGTCTTGTCCTGGGAGCCACGGCTGTAGCTCTGGTGCGATTGATCCATAACGACCCCTGTTGTCTTTTTTGTAGGTTGACGTAAACGTAAACTACGATTGACAGCGTCGCAAGGCAAGCTTACGTTAACGTAAAGGTCAGCGCCCTCCCCTGGCACTCGCCCCACACAAAAACAAAGCTCACATTAAGGTGCCTGTCCATGAGTTACCCGTCCCTGAACTTCGCCCTCGGCGAAACCATCGACATGCTGCGCGACCAAGTGCAGTCCTTCGTGGCCAAGGAACTGGCACCCCGTGCGGCACAGATCGACAGCGATAACCTGTTCCCCGTCGACATGTGGCGCAAGTTCGGTGACATGGGCCTGCTGGGCATCACCGTCGCGGAAGAATATGGCGGCGCCGGCCTGGGCTATCTGGCCCATGTGGTGGCCATTGAAGAAATCAGCCGCGGTTCGGCTTCGGTCGGCTTGTCCTACGGCGCCCACTCCAATCTCTGCGTCAACCAGATCAACCGCAACGGCAACCACGAACAGAAACTCAAGTACCTGCCCAAGTTGATCAGCGGCGAACACATCGGCGCCCTGGCCATGAGCGAACCGAATGCCGGCTCCGACGTGGTCTCGATGAAGCTGCGCGCCGATAAACGCGGCGATCACTACATCCTTAACGGCAGCAAGACCTGGATCACCAACGGCCCGGACGCCCACACCTACGTGATCTATGCCAAGACCGAGCTGGAAAAAGGCCCGCATGGCATCACCGCGTTTATTGTCGAACGCGACTGGAAAGGCTTCAGCCGCAGCACCAAGTTCGACAAATTGGGCATGCGCGGCTCCAACACCTGCGAGCTGTTCTTCGACGACGTCGCGGTGCCCGAAGAGAATATCCTCGGCACACTCAACGGCGGGGTCAAAGTGCTGATGAGCGGCCTGGACTACGAGCGAGTGGTACTGGCCGGCGGCCCCATCGGCATCATGCAAGCCTGCATGGACCTGATCGTGCCCTATATCCACGACCGCAAGCAGTTCGGCCAGAGCATCGGCGAGTTCCAGCTGATCCAGGGCAAGGTCGCCGACATGTACACCCAACTCAATGCCTGCCGCGCGTATCTGTATGCGGTCGCCCAGGCCTGCGAGCGTGGCGAGACCACGCGCAAGGATGCCGCCGGGGTGATCCTGTTCAGTTCCGAACGCGCTACACAGATGGCACTCGACGCCATCCAGATTCTCGGCGGCAACGGCTACATCAATGAGTTCCCCGCCGGGCGCCTGCTGCGTGACGCCAAGCTGTATGAAATCGGCGCCGGCACCAGCGAAATTCGCCGGATGCTGATTGGTCGTGAACTCTTCAATGAGACGAAATGAATTTCGCAGCGGCAAGGTTCAAGCTACAAGCAAGCGCAGCGTTGTCTTGCAGCTTATAGCTTGAAGCTTGCCGCGCTTAGGGAGTAAGCCATGCTTTTACACACTCAGCTCAACCCGCGCTCGGCGGAGTTCGTCGCCAACAGTGCGGCGATGCGCGAACAGGTCGACGCTCTGCACACCTTGCTGGCTCAAGTACAGCAAGGCGGTGGCGCCAAGGCCCAGGAGCGGCACACCTCACGCGGCAAACTGCTGCCCCGCGAGCGCATCAACCGCCTGCTTGACCCCGGCTCGCCGTTCCTCGAACTCAGCCAACTGGCCGCGCACCAGGTGTACGGCGAAGACGTGCCTGCCGCTGGGGTGATTGCAGGCATCGGTCGCGTAGAAGGCGTCGAGTGCATGATTGTCGCCAATGACGCCACGGTGAAAGGTGGCTCCTACTACCCGCTCACCGTAAAAAAACACCTGCGTGCCCAGACCATCGCCGAGCAGAACCGCCTGCCGTGCATCTACCTGGTGGACTCCGGTGGTGCCAACCTGCCGCGCCAGGATGAAGTGTTCCCTGACCGTGAGCATTTCGGGCGGATTTTCTTCAACCAGGCGAACATGAGCGCCCAGGGCATCCCGCAGATCGCCGTGGTCATGGGCTCCTGCACCGCCGGTGGTGCCTATGTGCCAGCCATGGCGGACGAAGCGATCATGGTGCGCCAGCAAGCCACCATTTTCCTCGCCGGCCCACCGCTGGTGAAAGCCGCTACCGGCGAAGTGGTCAGTGCCGAAGACCTGGGCGGCGCAGATGTGCACTGCAAAGTCTCCGGCGTGGCCGACCACTATGCCGACAGCGATGAACACGCCCTGGCACTGGCCCGCCGCAGTGTGGCCAACCTCAACTGGCGCAAACAGGGTGAGTTGCGGCAACGCCCGCCCGTGCCGCCGTTGTACAGCGGCGAAGAACTCTACGGTGTGATCCCGGCCGACCCCAAGCAGCCGTTCGATGTACGCGAAGTGATCGCGCGGCTGGTGGACGGCTCGGTGTTCGATGAGTTCAAAGCACTGTTCGGCACCACTCTGGTGTGCGGTTTTGCGCACCTGCATGGCTACCCGGTTGCGATCCTGGCCAACAACGGCATTTTGTTCGCCGAAGCCGCGCAAAAAGGCGCGCACTTTATCGAACTGGCCTGCCAGCGCGGGATTCCTCTGGTGTTCCTGCAGAACATCACCGGGTTCATGGTCGGCCAGAAGTATGAAGCCGGTGGTATCGCCAAACATGGCGCCAAGCTGGTTACAGCGGTGGCCTGCGCCAAGGTGCCGAAGTTCACGGTGATCATCGGCGGCAGTTTTGGCGCGGGTAACTACGGCATGTGCGGCCGTGCCTACGACCCACGCTTTTTGTGGATGTGGCCGAACGCGCGCATTGGCGTGATGGGTGCCGAACAGGCGGCCGGCGTGCTGGTGCAGGTCAAGCGCGAACAAGCCGAACGTGCGGGCAGCGGGTTCAGCGCCGAGGAAGAAGCGGCGATCAAGCAGCCGATCCTCGACCAGTACGAGACCCAGGGCCATCCCTATTATTCCAGCGCGCGCCTGTGGGACGACGGTGTCATCGACCCGTTGCAGACCCGTGACGTGCTGGCCCTGGCCTTGTCCGCCGCACTGAATGCCCCCATCGAGCCGAGCCGCTTCGGCGTGTTCCGCATGTAAATGGAGCTGAACCCCATGAGCGATTTCAACACCCTCGAACTGGTCACCGACCCACGTGGTTTTGCCACCCTGTGGCTCAGTCGTGAAACCAAGAACAACGCGTTCAATGCCGAGATGATCCGCGAACTGATCATCGCCCTCGACCAGGTACAAGGCGACCCTTCCCTGCGCTTTCTGGTATTGCGCGGGCGCGGCAAACACTTCAGCGCCGGTGCCGATCTGGCCTGGATGCAACAATCGGCCGAACTGGATTACCACACCAACCTGGACGATGCCCGCGAACTGGCCGAGTTGATGTACAACCTGGCCAAGCTGAAGATCCCGACCCTGGCGGTGGTACAGGGCGCGGCTTATGGCGGCGCATTGGGCCTGATCAGTTGCTGCGACATGGCAATTGGCGCCGATGACGCGCAGTTCTGCTTGTCGGAAGTGCGCATTGGCCTGGCCCCGGCCGTGATCAGCCCGTTTGTGGTGCAAGCCATCGGCGAACGTGCGACGCGGCGTTATGCCTTGACTGCCGAGCGTTTCGACGGCCGGCGCGCATGCGATATCGGCTTGTTGGCGGAAAGCTACCCCGCCGGCGAACTCGACCGACAGGTCGAACAGTGGGTCGCCAACCTGCTGCAAAACAGCCCGGCCGCGATGCGTGCCAGCAAGGACTTGCTTCGCGAAGTGGGCAACGGTGCTCTCACTCCGGCCCTGCGCCGCTATTGCGAAAATGCCATCGCGCGGATTCGCGTCAGCGCCGAGGGCCAGGAAGGCTTGCGATCTTTCCTGCAAAAACGCTCACCCAGCTGGCAGGCGCAGGAGTCACGTTCATGAGCAACCTGACCACCCTATTGGTCGCCAACCGTGGCGAAATCGCCTGTCGCGTGATGCGTACGGCCAAGGCCATGGGGTTGACCACCGTGGCCGTGCACAGCGCTATCGATCGCGATGCGCGCCATACGCGCGAGGCGGATATTCGCGTTGACCTGGGCGGCAGCAAAGCGACCGACAGCTACCTGCAAATCGACAAATTGATCGCCGCCGCCCAGGCCAGCGGCGCCCAGGCGATTCATCCGGGTTACGGCTTTCTCTCGGAAAACGCCGACTTCGCCCGTGCGATTGAAGCGGCCGGTTTGATCTTCCTCGGCCCCCCCGCCTCGGCCATCGACGCCATGGGCAGCAAATCGGCGGCCAAGGCACTGATGGAAACCGCTGGCGTACCGCTGGTGCCGGGTTATCACGGCGAAGCGCAGGACCTGGAAACCTTCCGCAGCGCCTGTGAACGCATCGGCTACCCGGTGCTGCTCAAGGCCACGGCCGGCGGCGGCGGCAAGGGCATGAAGGTGGTCGAGGACGTCAGCCAACTGGCCGAAGCCCTGGCCTCCGCCCAGCGCGAGGCGCTGTCGTCATTCGGCAATGGGCAAATGCTGGTGGAAAAATACCTGCTCAAGCCACGGCATGTGGAAATCCAGGTATTTGCCGATCAGCAGGGTCACTGCCTGTACCTTAATGAGCGCGACTGCTCGATTCAGCGTCGCCATCAAAAAGTCGTGGAAGAAGCGCCGGCACCCGGCTTGAGTGTGGAACAACGCAAAGCCATGGGCGAAGCCGCCGTGCGCGCAGCGCAGGCCATCGGTTATGTGGGTGCGGGCACAGTGGAATTCCTGCTGGACGCGCGCGGCGAGTTTTTTTTCATGGAGATGAACACACGGCTGCAGGTGGAACACCCGGTCACTGAGGCGATTACCGGCCTCGACCTGGTGGCCTGGCAGATCCGTGTCGCCCAAGGCGAGCCGCTGCCGATCACCCAGGAGCAGGTGCCGCTGATCGGGCATGCAATTGAAGTGCGCCTGTATGCCGAAGACCCAGCCAATGATTTTCTGCCGGCCACCGGGAATCTGGCGCTGTACCGCGAGTCCGCGCCTGGCCCCGGGCGCCGCGTCGACAGCGGCGTTGCCCAAGGGGACAGTGTCTCGCCATTCTACGACCCGATGCTGGGCAAGCTGATTGCCTGGGGCGAAGACCGCGAGCAGGCGCGGCTGCGGTTGTTGAGCATGCTCGATGAGTTCGCCGTTGGCGGGCTCAAGACCAACCTGGGCTTTTTGCGACGAATCATCGGGCATCCGGCGTTTGCGGCCGCCGAGTTGGATACCGGGTTTATTCCACGTTATCAGGATGAGCTGTTGCCGCCATCCGGAGACTTGAGCGACGCGTTCTGGCAGACGGCAGGCGTGGCCTTCATGCAGAGTTTGCCGACAGCCGATGGCCCTTGGGCGGACAGACGCGGGTTTCGCGTCGGGTTGCCAGCCGAAGTGTCCCTGCATTTGAGCAGTGGCGGCCAGGACCGGCTGGTGACGCTGGCAGACAACACGTCGCAATGGTGCGCTGAGCAGTTGCTCACCGAGCAACAGGGCGTGCGCCGCTCCCATCTGGCAGTGCGCAACGGGGCGGTGCTGTACCTGCGCTGGGACGGCGAAATGCAAGCGGTCAGCCTGTTCGACCCGATTGCGGCGGTCGAGGCCAACCAGTCACATCAAGGCGGCCTCACGGCGCCGATGAACGGCAGCATTGTTCGAGTGCTGGTGGAGGTTGGACAGGCCGTGGAAGCCGGCGCCCAGTTGGTGGTGCTGGAAGCGATGAAGATGGAGCACAGCATCCGCGCCCCTCAGGCCGGGGTGGTCAAGGCGTTGTTTTGCCAGGAAGGCGAAATGGTGGCCGAAGGCAGTGCCTTGGTAGAGCTGGAAACGGCGGACTAAAACTTCGCGGTGGCCTGCACCACGACGCCGAGGATTCGGCAGCCGTCGCTGAACACCTGTTTGGGGTAGGTCGGATTGAGCGGTACCAGGTAAAGCTGGCCGCTCTCTTCCTGCAGTTGGCGAAAGGTCGCCTGAGCGCTGTCGGCCCATTGGGCAAGCACCAGCTTGCCAGGTGCGGCGTCAATGGCCGGGTCCACCAGGATCATCATGCCGGCGCTGATGCTCAGACCGCTGGGCGCTGTCATGGCGTCCCCCATCACGGGTAGCCAGAATGCCTCGCCCTGGGCGTGATAGTCAGTCAGCTCGAAGCGCGCCGTCGCGTAAGTGCCGCGTTCTTCGCGCATTTCGCACACGCCTTTCCAATCGCTGACCGGGTAGCGAAAGTACGGGTTGTAGTGCTTCTCGTGGGGCACCGCCACCGCATCGATTCGCTCGCGAATCTCCAGCACGACTTCCAGATACCCCAGGCCGAGCTCCTCGAGCACCCGATTCATGTCCGCCAGGCTCGGCACACGGCGTTTATTCAGCCAATGGCCAACGCCTCCCTGGGACATGCCCAGGCGCTCCGCCAGCTGATCCTGCGTGATCTTGCGATCTTTCATGTTGGCTCTGACCAACGCTATCCAGTTATCCATGGTGCCTGACAATACGTTGCGTATTTTCCAGGGCAATAAACAGTTTGTAGTAATCCATAAAACGACATAAATACGATACGTACTATCATCGGACATAAGGTTTTCGACACCCACCCAGAGTAGCGCCCCTTATGATGACGAGCCCATCTTTACTGCCCGAAACGCTTGAATACGATGAACTGCATGGCATGCGCAGCAGCGGTGCCGCCCAGCGCGCGTTGGACTTCTACTTGAAAGAAGATATGTCTGCGTCGGTCCCGGAAGGGGCCTTATTCGCCATCAACCCGGGCCTCAGCCAGGAGGAAGCCCTGGTACACGCCTCGGACCTGTTGCGCAGTGCTGCGGCCACGGCCTACGAATCGGCGAGCAACCATCAGGGCAACCAGCGGGACCTGGCATTTTCAGTGGTGTATTTGATTGATATGGCGAAAGCGATGGTGGAGCGATCGTTGCAAGCGTCAGTGCCTCAGTCACAGGCATGACGGGCACAAGAGAAAAATATTTCTATCCCACGGATAAAAACATTTGACTTGCAAATGATAATGATTATTATTGGACTCAGCTGATCGCGAGATCAGTCGATAGACCAAGGGACCTTAGGTCGGACTCTTGGAATATCTCCTCATCAGGCTAATCACGGTTTTTGACCCGGCTCTTTGGCCGGGTCTTTTTTTTGCCAGTTACCCTGGCATGGCTTCAGGCTAATGAAGACTGTGTGTTGCTTGATGGCGCGCATGGTAGCAAAAGAGCATCAAGCAAAGAAAGTCGAACGAACGCTCTAGCCCTTATCTTTGAGAAATAGCGCTTGAGAATCAATCTCATAGATTCTAAGCTGCCAAAGCGTCAAGGATGACGCCCCCTCCCCCTTCAACAATTTTGCATCCAGATTTTTCCCTGCTCCTGTGTAAGATATCCGCCACAACACTCATAATCAGGCAGCCAGACTATGACCGTGGCCTTGACCTCCATCAAGATCAGCAGCAACTTCGACAGCGGCAACATCCAGGTCCTGGATGCAAGCGATGCTTATCAATTGTTGCTGGCGATCAAACCCGACACCCACAGCCCACATTTCCAATGGTTCCACTTCAAGGCCGAAGGCATGCACGTGGGCCACACCCACACCTTCCGCCTGAGCAACGCAGGGCGCTCTTCTTACAAACATGCCTGGAGCGGCTACAACGCCGTGGCTTCGTACGACCATATCAACTGGTTCCGCGTGCCCACGCGCTTTGATGGCGAAATCCTGCACATCAGTCTTGAAACACGGGAAAAACAGGCGTGGCTGGCCTACTTCGAACCCTACAGCCGTGAACGGCATGACTGGCTGATCGATCAGGCCCTGAATCGCGCCGGCACCGAACTGCTCGCCACCGGCAAGAGTGCCGAGGGCCGTGATATCCAATTGCTGCGTCGCGGCAAAGGCGGCGATGGTCGGCGCAAGGTCTGGATCATCGCCCAGCAACACCCCGGCGAGCACATGGCCGAATGGTTTATGGAAGGCATCATCGAGCGCCTGCAGCAAGACGGCGATACCGAACTGAAAAAACTCCTGTCCGTCGCCGACCTGTACCTGATACCGAACATGAACCCCGACGGCGCCTACCACGGTCATTTGCGCACCAACGCCATGGGCCAGGACCTCAACCGTGCCTGGCAGAGCGCCAACCCGGAAACCAGCCCTGAAGTGTTGTTCACCCAGCAGCAGATGGAAAAGTACGGCGTCGACCTGTTCATCGATGTACACGGCGACGAGGAAATCCCCTACGTCTTCACCGCAGCCTGCGAAGGCAACCCCGGTTACACCCCGCGCATCGAGAAACTCGAAAAACACTTCCGCCGCCACTTGAGTGGCCTGACCCGCGATTTCCAGACCACCCACGGCTACACCCGCGACCTGCCGGGCGAAGCCAATATGACGCTGGCCTGCAACGCCGTCGGAGAGAAATACGACTGTCTCTCGCTGACCCTGGAGATGCCCTTCAAGGACAACGACGACGCCCCCAACCCGAAAACCGGCTGGTCAGGTGAACGCTCCAAGCAACTGGGCAAGGACGTCTTGAGCACCGTGGCCGATATCGTCACGGCACTGCGCTAACCCCCCTGCCCCCGGCATCAGTCCTTGGTGCCGGTCATGCTCTGCAGTACGCCGTCACGCCGGATCAGCCCGTGGAACAATGCCGCGGCCAGGTGCAACAACACCGTCAGGAACAACAGGTAGGCGAGATAGCCGTGGGCTTTGCGCAACAGCGCAAACAACGGCGCGTTCGCCCCCACCAACGCCGGCAGTTGCACCGAACTGCTGAGCATCACCGGATCGCCGGCCGCCGAAATCATCGCCCACCCCAATAGCGGCAACACCAGCATCAACGCGTACAACACCAGATGGGACGCCTTGGCCGCCAACACTTGCCACAGTGGCAAATCGACAGGTAACGGCGGTTGCCGGGTGCAGAAGCGCACCACCAAGCGCACGATCACCAGCGCCAGAATCGCGATACCCAGTGGCTTATGCAGGTGAATCAGCCACTCATGACGCTCCGACACGGATGCCACCATCCCCGCACCGATAAACAACATGGCGATGATCATCAGTGCCATCAGCCAATGCAGCAGGCGCGCCAGCGGCGCGAAAAACCTGGGTTGAGCATTCATGGCTTCGACTCCTGTGGGGTGCTGTGCAGGGGGCTGACTTCACCCGCTCGGCGCAGGTATGAACTGGAATAAGCGGCCGAACGCGCGGCCAGCAATGGGTCACTGGAGGCTTCGATGCCACTGGGCAGAACCAACGGGTCGAAGTTGATATCGCGGCAATCACCGTCCGCTTGGGGCTGGCTGCTTTGCAGCACCAGGGTGCCGGCGTTGAGCACCTTGTGTTCACCGGTCCAGGGCTTGCTGGCGTCGTCCACTGGGTCACCGGGGTTGGCCAGGGTCATGTTCAACTGCCAACGCAGCGGCCCGGCAGCCAAGCGCTGCACCAGGTCTTTTTCCAGAAAGTCGCTGCCCGGCGGCGCGCTGTCACCCGTTGCGTCCTGGCCCTGCGGCACAACGCCCCAACGTACGGCCTGGCGCTTGCCATCATTGCCCACCAGGTAAAACGCATTGATGCCGTTATAGGTTTCGGTGGCATAGCTGGCCGACGGCTTGGCTGTCTTGACCCACGCCAGGAACGGTGCCGTCTCCGGGTGCGCGGCAAAAAAAGCCGGCATGTTCGCAGGGTTCGGCTTGCCGGTGACCGGGTCCGGCGCGCCAGCCTTGAGCATCTGGTAGAACGCCTCGGGCGTGCCCACCGGGAACACCGGCATGCTGTTCATCCCCGTGCGCCATTGCTGGCCATTGGCCTGGCTGAACTGCACGGCAAAACTGCGGATGGGCACACTGCTGTCCGGCGCATAAGGGTTACCACTGGGCAAGGCAAATCGGCCCACCACCGGGGTTTTCGCCGCACTGAATACCTGGGCGGTGGAGTATGCACGCGCCTCGGGGCTGCTCTCGAAATAACCGGCTACACACACGCCCTTGGCATGATTGCGCCGGAAGCCCGGGTGCAGGCCATTATTGGTTTCCAGTGCGTTGACAAGGGTCTTGGGGCGTAGACGCTGTGGGTCCAGGGTGCCATTAACGTAGGCAAAAGCACCGGCAACGACAGCAACCACGACGCCGATACCGGCGAGCCGTGCGATCAGGCTCGCCGTGCTCAACGGAGGACGGGGCGGTGATGAGTGATCTACCATGAAGTGACTCCAGGGCCAGAGGCCTAAGGGTGAAACATAAGGTCGGAGCATTAAGACGAACGCCGATACCCTCTATTCCCTCGCCTCGGATTTATTTCTCAGGACAGGGAATAACCTTCAACGCCGGACGTCTCTCTAGTCCCAGCGTAGTAACCAGCCAGATGCCCATGCATGAACTCGACGAACAGTTACGTGAACTCATCCCCAGGTTGCGGCGTTTTGCCGTGTCCCTGACGCGTAACACCAGCAGTGCCGACGACCTGGTGCAAACCACCCTGGAACGGGCAATCACCCGCTGGGGCGACAAACGCGCCGAAGGCGACCTGCGCGCATGGCTGTTTTCGATTCTCTACCGGCAGTTCCTCGACGCCCACCGCCGCAGCCGTCGGTACACACGCATGCTCGAATTCTTCACCGGCCGCGACGACACATACCCCTCGGTAGAACGTACGGTGATGGCCCAATCGACCCTGCAAGCCTTCGATCAGCTCAACACCGAACAACGCGCCCTGCTGCTCTGGGTCAGCGTCGAAGGCTTGAGTTACAAGGAAGTCGCCGAGATTCTCGACGTACCTGTCGGCACGGTGATGTCGCGCCTGTCCCGGGCACGCCAAGCGTTGCGTCAACTCAGTGATGGCGAAATTGCCAGCCCTTCCCTGCGGATACTCAAATGATCAGCCTGCCCCCCAGTGAACGCGATTTGCATGCCTACGTTGACCACCAGTTGTCGGAGAGCGACCGCCGCGTGCTCGAAACCTGGCTGGCCGCCCACCCCGACGTCACGGCTCAAGTGGAAGCATGGCAACGGGATGCGCAGTTGCTGCGCGCGTCCCTGAGCGGCGCCTTGCAATCCCCGGCCAACCCCGAACTGGACCCGGCGCTGATTCGCCGACGCCTCAAGCATCAAACGCGCCGCCACTTCGCCAGCGCCGCCGTGCTGTTGATCGCCGTCAGCCTCGGCGGCCTGGGCGGCTGGCATGCCCGCGAAGCCACGCAAACGCCTCTTTTACCGATGGCCGATGCGATGCAAGCGTTCCGCCTGTTCGCCCAGGACGGCATCATGCCGGCCGATTACCAAACCCAGGACGGCGCTGCGATGCAGGCTTGGTTGGACCGCTATTTCAACCGGGCCCATCGCCTGCCCGACCTGAGCCCGGCGGGCTTCAAACCGGTCAGCGGACGCCTGCTCACCACTGAGCAAGGCGCGGCCGCCATGGTGCTGTACGAAGATGCACAAGGTCACCGCCTCAGCTTCTACATCCGGCCACCCGGCCCGAACAACGGGTTCCTGCCCCGTGGCAGCCGCAGCGCCGACGGTTTAGAGGCGCAGTACTGGTCCGGCGGCGGGTACAACTACGCCATGGTCAGCCCGGCGGATCAGCCGGGCACACCGCTGCTGAAGTTCTAGAACCCCACATCCAGCACCACGTTATCGAGGTAGGTTCCGCCCGGTGGCGTGGTCTGATCCGTGTAGATCCTGGCGTTGTAGTTGAACACCTGGCTGCCGGTGCCCAGGCCGTTGCCGGGGTTGATTTCCGCCGAGGAACTGGCGCGGCGTGTTGCGCCCACGCTCCCCCAACGGGTGCTGCCGGCGCCTTGGAAGATGTCGTAGGCCAAAAAATAGCTGCCGGAGATCATCTGCCGCCGCCCGCCCACACTCACCGGGTTCTGCCCGTCGCCGAGGCCGACGGTATAAGCGCTGCCCTTGGTGCAGGCCACACTGGCCTGGCCGGTGACGGTAGTGAAGGCACTGACCACCGGCGCGCTGCCGAACGCGATTGCCGGCGTGGTGATCTGGCAGTCATTGGCCACGGTCATACTGACGTTCAGCGTCGTGGTGCCGCTGCCGGTATCCCGCCCCGCACAGATGCCGCCAATGCCAATGCCCGCGCAATAGTTCCAGTTCCATAAAATGCTCAATGTCTCGCTGTACAAGCCCGCCGCCACGTTACTGCCAACGGTGGTAGCGAAGTACAGTGGCAAGGTTTTTGTACCGGGGCCGAACACCAGTCCCAGGTTCGCGGCAATGCCGCCACTGCCGCCGAAGTCAAACGCCGTGCCCCGCGTTATCGGAAACGACGCGGTGTTGTTGGCGTAGAGCGTATAGCTGATGACATCACCTGTCGGCCCGACCATGCCGCCTTGCGCCGAACCGGTAATGGTTGCGTAGAAGTGATCACCGGAAGTCAGTACTGACAGCAACGCCGGGGTGCAGCTGATACCGCTATTGGTGGTCGAACTGGGTTGGGACGTGGTGCGTACCGTCATCGAGCTTACCGTCGTACCGAAGCTGGCCGGCACCGAGGCCACCGCCGAGCAGGCTGCCTGCACCTGCAACGACACGCCCACGCTCGCCATCATCCATAGCCATTGCTTGCCCCGCACTTGCACACTCCTTATGTCATTGGCACACCAGTGGCCCAATCAATGGCACTTGCTGCTCCTGCGTGATATCCAGCTCGAACGTGGCCTGGCACGTCTGGCCGTCACCCAGGGTGACTTGCAAAGTGTTATGGGCCGCCAGGTTTTCCAGGTAGACCAAGCCATCCCAGCCCACCACCGCCAAGGCACCGCTTTGCTCGTGGCGTACCTGGCTGCCCAGAGGCAGTTCCTCATGCCGGGCATCGACCAGCGTGACGCTCGCCGAGAGCACCCGACGCATCGGAAACTCCAGCAGATAGCCGCTGCCTCGGCGCACGGCCACGCGTTGCTCGACGTTGGGCACCTGCACGTTGGCCGGCAGGTTCAGCGGGTCAATTTCATATTTGGCGCGGTAATAGGCGCTGGTCCACGGCACCAGCAGGTGCCCGCTGCGGTCGGTCTCACCCACTACCTGGTTTTCGTAGCGCACTGGTACGCCGCTGAAGCCCTCGGTGCTCACCACCACAAACGCATCGTTGACGCGGTTGGCGGCGAACACTTGACTGTCCATCCACACCAGCGAACCGCTGGCGTCCGCCCAACGGGTTTCGGCGTCGCTGCTGCCATACACGCCCGCCTGCAACTGCACCGACTGCAAGCGCCAGGTCAGGTCGGCCTGGCGATACGCCGGCCCATCACCACTGGCGTAACCCAAGTCAAAGCCCACCCCACCTTCGGCCGGTACGGCGCGGCTGTAATTGACGCGCTGCAGGCTTTGCCCGGTTTTGCTGCGTTCGCTGCCGACGCTGAGGCTGCCGTAGACATCGAAAGGAATAACCACCTGCGCTTGCACTGCCCAATTGCTGTCGCCAACCTCACGGTTGGCCGACAGGTAAAAACTGCTGTTGCGCCACAGCGGTTTGCTCCAGGTCAGGTTCACCAGGCGCGTACGTGAATCATCGGCCGCCTGCACATCAAAATAACCGACGCCCAGGCTGCCGAAATCGTTGAGGTTCAGGCTCAAGGTCGCCTGCTGGCTTCGTTTGCTCAGGCTGGCATAAGGCGTGTCGATCAGGCTCAGGTCGGCGTATTGATCACGACGCTCTACCCGCTGGTACGACAGGCTGTAGAACGGGTTGCTGTATTGGTAACCCAGGCTGAATTGCTGGCCGGTCCGGCCGTCGTACCGGCTTTGGCTGATAGCCGTGTTGAGCACACCGAAGGTGCCCATTCGCAAGTTGCCACCGACGCCGCCCAGGTTCAGGTCGTTGGAGGCTTCGGCGTGACTTTCCAAAGTGAACGCATCCGACAGCCCATAGCGAAACGTACCGCTGACCAGCCCGGGGCCATAACCGAAATCACGCACGGTGTAATCACGACGCAGATTACCCGCCGCCACCGAAAAGTCCGACAAACCCTGTTGCAACAGCGTACTGGTGACATAGAACGGCACCGTGGTCGACACCTGCCGGCCCAGGGTATCGGTGGTCACCACCACCGCTTCCCCCGCACCGTTGATAAACGGGACGTTGGTCAGGGTGTAGGGACCAGGCTGCAGATCGGCACTGCTGGATTTATAGCCGTTGATAAACAGGTCCACCGACGACGGCACCGCAGCCTCGCCGGCGAACTGCGGCAATGGGTAGGTCACCAGGTCCGGGCGTACCGCGAAGTCCCGCGACACCTGCACCCCGCCCAGGCGCACCGAGGTGCTCCAGGGCAGCGCGCCGCTGATCACATCCCCCGCTTCGTAGGTCAGCAGGCGTTCGTCATCGGAAAACCGCCAGGTGCTGTCATACCGTCGGTAAGCATTGTCCAGGGTGCTGCCGGCAGTCTCGCGGCCAATGGTGGTGCGGTACTGCCCGGTGTTGGAGAAGGTTCCCCAGGTATCGAACAGCCGCACTTCGTTAAAGATGCCGAGGTAGGTGCCCGCGTCATCGGTGTTGTTCAGATAGGCATCGTAGTTGAGCATCGCGCCAAAGCTGGTCAACGCGGGAGTGCGCGGGTAGTTGTTGCGATTGCCGATAAACTGCTCCGGCAACCACGCGGGCGGCACCGTGAGCATCAGGCGCTGGGCCTGGCTGTCGTAGTCGCTGTGCAGGCCCGGCAGGTTATCCAGCGCGATTTCGCTGCCGACGTCCCCGGGCAGTTTCATACCCACCTCTTGTAGCACCGACGCCGGCAGGAACAATTGCCCGGCGCGCTGATTGACCGCGACCACACGGTCGGTGTCCCGCTGGTTGACCACCAATTCCAGGAACAACTGTGCATCGGCAACAGCCTCCATGCTGCTGGGCGGCGGCGGCAACGGTGCGGCCACGCCCAGCGGCGCAAGCACCAGGCCGGACAGGCCACTCACCACCCGCACCGTTCGCCATAGACATCGAGCCCGATCCGGGCTCACCAAGGCTTTGTGTCCATCAATGGACATCTCCATCCGTTAACACCTGGGGCTGTTCCATGCCCTACCGCATTGCTCTACCGCCCCGGCGCAAGGCTCTCCAATTGCGTCGCGCCATTGATGCGTACCTGTAGCGGTTGATCGGCGGGTAACCCATCCGGTGCCGGCCAGCGCATGGTCGCACCCGGCAACACGTAGCCCAACAACCCCTCCACAAGCGGCCTGGACTGGCCGCCCTGCTTGAACGCGGCATCGGTCAATCGCGCATGCACGGCGCCCTTGTTGCGCATTTCGACGTAGCTGCGCCCCCCCACCGTGACTTTCTTCCAACTCAAGTCAGGTTTGCCTGCGCTCTTCGGGTCGCGATCACGGGTACCGTCGTCCTTACTCCACAAGCCTGGGCCATAGGCGAACAAGGGCACCGAATAACGCATCTGGAAGCGGATCGCGGCAGCGGTCTTGCCATCGGCAGGCGTAACAATAGGCGTGGCCGATGGGATTTCATCGATGATGATGCGATACGCCAGTTCCTGGCCCGGCGGCACCGCCTTAGTACGGGTCAGACGCACCAGTTGCTTCTGCCCCGGCTCGATCTTCGCCACGGGCGGACTACCGATGACGTCGCGCTGATTCTGGTACTGCTCGTCAAAGCCACTCTGGGTCCAGCCAAACACACGGACCTGCAGGTTGGCCGTCTCGGTGCCACGGTTCTCCAGCCACAGCGCGCTGGCCTGTTGATCGGCCTCCAGCACCGGGTCGATCGGCCAGATCAATACCGAACTGGCGGCCTGCACATGCCCAACGCCCGCGATCATCAAGCCGATAACACCCGCGATCCATCCTCGCCGGGAAGCTGCATACATAAATCCCACTCCTTGTGCCGATCGCTTTACCACGACAGCTGCACCTGCAGCGTGTCGCTGTACGTCCCCCCAGGCTGATTACCCGGTAACTGCACTCGCCCATAAATCGGCAAGGTGATGCTGTTGGCGTTGCTATAGGTCACGCTGACACTCTGGCTGATCCCCAGGCTCTGGCTGAAGGCTGCGTCCCGAAACAACTGGTAAGCCACTTGGGCAGTGCCGCTATTGAGCTGCATCCGCCGACCGCTGTTGTTATGCAAACCGCCATCGACGCTCATGCTCAGCGCGACCCCCGGCGTGCATTGCAGGGTCACGCCGCCGGTGAGCGCGACGGATGCCGTGCTGGTCGCCAACGCTGAATAGGTGCCGAACGCCAGGCTGCCGTAATCCGTACCGCCGCCAACCACCAGGCACCCCGGGGTGATCGTCGCACTGACCTGGAACGACTGGCTGGTCACGGCCAACAGCGACACCGGCATGCCCCAGCCCAGGCAAACCGCCAACGCCGCCCACCCAACGCGGTTCATGCGTTTAGAAGGTCAGGGTCACGGCAACGGTGTCTGTATAGGTGCCGGCCGGCAGCCCCGCCTTGCCGCTAGCCTTACCGTAGATATTCACGGCCTGGGCGACCCCCGTGCTCGGCGCCAGGTTGATCACCCCACCGATGGCCAGCAGGTTCGAATGGCCACTGTCGGTGTAGAGGTCGTAAGGCACGTAATTGGCCACGCCGTCGTACAGAGCACGTCCACCACCGGCGGACTTGCCATCGTTGGCGCCTGCGGACACCGTCAACGAGGGTGAGGTACCCGCCGAACACAAGATCGACAACGCCCCGCCGCCACCACCCAGCACCTGGCCGGTAGCTTGGGTAAACAGGCTATTGGCGGTGCCGAAGTTCAACGTACCGAAACTCATCCCGCCGGTCGCCGCCGCACCGTTGACCAGGCAACTGCTGGTCAACACCAGGGTGGAAGTCACCGTGCCGGCCACCGTGGCCGCCTGCGCACCCGACACCCACGCCAGTGCCATCAAGGGAAAAACTGCTTTGGAGACAAGTGCATGCATGATATTCATCCTCATGGTTTACCAATCCAGAGTCACCGTCAGGGTGTCTGTGTAGATGCCGGCCGGTAAGGCCTTGGTATTCGCCACCACCGAGCCGAATAACAGGATCGGTACTCGTGTGCCCTCGGTCATGACGAAATGGTGTTGCTTACCGATGCTGTAGGAGATTCTCCCCAGCGGATCGGCCGACAACTGATACGGAATGCTCTGACGACCATTGCTCAGGCGCCGCGTAGTTCCGTCACCATTGGTGCCACCGTCGATGGTCACTTTAAAACTGCTCACCACCGAAGGGTTGCAGGACACCGACAGCGGTGCCTTGGTGACGTTAGTAACGACCGCGCCTACAGGGTTGGTCCAGGTTGGGCCCTTGCTGCCGAAATCGAGCATTGCGGTGCCGCCTGTCGAGCTGAGCGGCGTCGTCACGCCGCCTGTACTCACCTCGCAACTGGCAATGATCACCAGACGCGCCTGAACCTGCCCGCTGACCGCCGCTTCGGCGTCATCGGCCAGCAGCAACAAGCTGCCCATGGCCACAAGGGCCCAACCCCGGCTTACCATGTGACGGTGACCTTGAGCAGGTCGGAATAGCGGCCGACGGCGGGGATATCCTTCAACGGTTCGATACGGCCATACAGCGGCAGGTCGATGCTGCCGGACTCCGGCACGCGCCCGCTCAACGGCTCATTCACGGGCAAGGGGATACGTCGCGCGGCGTCAGCGTACAGGCGATAGGGAATGGGTCGGGACGAAGGTGCAGCCGTGGTGAGGTAACGCACTTCACCGATACCACCATGCAAGCCGCCATCCACGCGCACTTGGTAGGGTGTATCGGGGTTACATTCCAGGCGCGGTTGGCGCTGACTGATCAGGGCGGCGCTCAAGGGGCCGGCCGGGTCGTCCAGACGCGGGCCACTGCCGAAGTCCAGCACCCCCAGCTGTTCGATACCGGCACTGCGGGTGGCGCCCACCAACTGGCAGCCACGCTGCACGTTGATCTGCACCACCACCTGCAATTGCGCGCCGTAAACCGTACTGCCGAGCATGGCACCCATGACTGCCAATACTGTGTGTCCCTTCACAGCCCCAATTCCTTATACAGGGATACAAACTTTGTATGAGGTTAGACATTTAAAGAGAATCCGCCAGTTTGAGCGGCGCCACGCACGCGCCATGCCTTTTTGAGATAACGGTGGGCACCCTTCTCTATTGGTCAAATCGCGCCCGGCCGCCTAAAGTAGGCGACCACCGAAACACAGAGCGATTCGCATTGGCCGTGCCTTCCCTGATCCAACGCCTGCTGGGTAAAAAAACCGACGTCTCGGACACCTCGCCTATCACGACGTTTTTTCAACAAAAAGCCGCGCAACAGGGCTATACCCTCAGTGACGGCCAGACCCAGGCGATTGCCGCCCTGGCCCGTGAAACCGGGCACCTGCTCACCGGTCAACGCACACGCAGCCTGTACCTGCATGGCCCGGTGGGGCGTGGTAAAAGCTGGCTGCTCGATGGTTTTTTCCAGGCGCTGCCGATAGTCGAGAAGCAGCGCGTGCACTTCCACGATTTTTTCGCCCGCCTGCACCAGGGCATGTTCCAGCACCGCGAACACACCGACGCCCTGGCCGTCACCCTCGATGAGCTGCTGGCGGGCTGTCGCGTACTGTGTTTCGACGAGTTCCATGTGCACGACATCGGCGATGCCATGCTCATCAGCCGCTTGTTCAAGGCGCTGTTCCAGCGTGGCGTATGGGTGCTGGCGACCTCCAATTACCCACCCGATGGGTTGCTGCCCAACCCTCTTTACCACGAACGTTTCAAGCCGGTGATCGACCTGATCGCCACGCGCATGGACGTAATGGAGGTCAGTTCGCCGCAGGATTTCCGCAGCCTGCCCCAAGCCCACACCGAGCAACGTTTTACCGAAGGGCAATACGTGTGGCCCGGCACCGCGCAACAGCGCCAAGACCTCGGGTTGCCCGTCGCCGACTCCCCGCCCCACCGCTTGAGCGTCGGCACCCGACAGTTGACGTACCGCCAGCGGCAGGCGCGCACCATCGCCTTTACCTTCAACGACCTGTGCGAGCAACTCACGGCGGTGATGGATTACCTGCTGCTGTGCCAGGACTACGATCACTGGATCATCGACGGCCTGCCCCAACTGGCAGAGTGCCCAATTGCCGTGCAACAGCGTTTTATCAACCTGGTAGACGTGCTCTACGACCGCGATAAGCGCCTGACCCTGATCGGCCACCAAGCGCTGTCGCACGCCCTGGAAGGTCAGGCCATCGACCTTGCCCGCACGGCGAGCCGCCTGAGCCAATTACAGACGGTCTGCCCGCAACGGGCATCCGACCCGGTATCATGAGCGCCATTTACGCCTACCTTGCCGAGTGATCGCGTCGTTCATGAATACCCTCGCCCAACTCAAGGCCGGCCAATTGGCCGGCGCCCAACGCCTGGACCTGTCCTGCGGGCTGACCGAATTCCCGCCGGAAATCTTTGAACTGGCCGATTCCCTGGAGATCCTCAACCTCACCGGCAATGCCCTGAGCAGCCTGCCCGACGATCTTCACCGCCTGACCCACTTGCGCATCCTGTTCTGCTCGAACAATGCCTTTACCGAGTTGCCGGAATGCCTGGGCCAGTGCGCCGAGCTGAGCATGATCGGCTTCAAGTCCAACCAGATCAGCCACGTGCCCGCCGCCGCCCTGCCGCCGCTGTTGCGCTGGCTGATCCTCACCGACAACTGCATCCGCCAATTGCCCGACGAACTGGGTGAACGGCCGTTGCTGCAAAAGCTGATGCTGGCCGGTAATCAACTGGAGCACTTGCCGCAAAGCCTGACCCATTGCCACAACCTGGAGTTGATCCGCATCGCCTCCAACCGCTTCACGCAACTGCCCGAATGGCTGCTGAACCTGCCCAGCCTGACCTGGCTGGCCTATGCCGGCAACCCGGTGGAAACAGCGACGGTGGTGGCCGATGACCCCACCACAGCGAATATTCCCTGGCCCGAACTGGAACTGGCCGAAGTGCTCGGAGAAGGCGCTTCCGGAATCATCCGCAAAGCCCTGTGGAAGCCGTTGGCCAAACCTGTCGCCGTCAAACTGTACAAAGGCACCATCACCAGCGACGGCTCGCCCTTGCACGAAATGCAAGCCTGTATCGCCGCGGGCCTGCACCCGAACCTGATCAAAGTGGAAGGCCGCGTGGTCGGCCACCCCGACGACCAGGCCGCGCTGGTCATGGATCTGATCGACCCGAGTTACCGCAACCTGGCAGCCCTGCCCAGCCTGGACTCTTGCACCCGGGATATCTACGAAGCCGGTACTCGCTTCAGCCCTGAGGTGGCGTTACGCATGATCCGGGGCGTAGCGTCGGTGGCGGCGCACCTGCACCGCCAGGGCATCACCCATGGCGACCTGTACGCCCACAACATCTTGTGGAACGCCGTGGGCGATTGCCTGCTGGGAGATTTTGGCGCGGCCTCGTTCCATGCGACGACGGACACCCTGGAAACCAGGGCATTGCAACGTATTGAGGTGCGAGCGTTCGGGGTGCTGCTGGGGGAGTTGTTGGAGCGAATTGACGGTTCGATCGATGAAAGGCTGGTGGCGCTGCAGCAAATCTGCTGCCAGCCCGATGTGTCGAAGCGGCCAGGCTTCCAGGAGATCGAAGCGCTGCTGCAGTCTATTCAACAGCGCTGAACACATGTGGGAGGGGCTGGTCGAATCGTCGCCCGCCCCTCTCACACCTCAGCCGGCCAGACCGACGAACATATCCTGCACGTCATCATGGTTGTCCAGGCCTTCCAGAAAGGCTTCGACTTCGGCCATCTGCTCATCGGTCAAACCGCTGACCGGGTTCTTCGAGATATAGCCCAGTTTGGCTGACAGCACGGTGAACCCCTGCTCAGGCAGGGCTTTCTGCACAGCGTCGAGGTCGGTGGTTTCGGTGATGAACAGGGTGGTGCCTTCTTCCTCGCCCTCTTCGAAATCCTGGGCACCGGCTTCAATGGCGGCCATTTCCGGATCGGCGTCCGGCGTATCCGGCGACGCCTCAATCAGGCCGACGTGATTGAAGTCCCAGGCTACGGAGCCCGAGGCCCCCAGTTGGCCCTTGCGGAACGCCACGCGGATTTCCGCCACGGTGCGGTTGATGTTGTCGGTCACGCATTCGACGATCAACGGTACCTGGTGCGGGGCGAACCCTTCATAGGTCACGCGGTGGTACTGCACGGTTTCACCCAGCAGGCCGGCGCCTTTCTTGATGGCGCGGTCGAGGGTTTCCTTGGGCATCGAAGCCTTTTTGGCCTGCTCCACCACCAGACGCAGGTGGGCATTGGTCGCGGTGTCGGCACCGTTACGGGCGGCAATGGTGATTTCTTTCACCAGCTTGCCGAAGATCTTGCCCTTGGCATTGGCTGCCGCTTCTTTATGTTTGACTTTCCACTGTGCGCCCATGACTCACTCTCTTCTCGTCCATCGCACCGAAACGTCTACTGGCCGGCGCTTTGGGGGCAGAGTTTATAGGGCAAAAACGCTCCAATCCACCAAAAAACCGTCAAGAGGCCAACTCGAAAAACGCCTGGATCAGGCGTAATGAGCGACGCCGCTCCACGCAACCGAGCATGTGCCGGTTGACCAGCCCATCACCTCGCAAGGCAATCGCCTGCACTCGAGGGTCGGGGCTGACCTCCATTGACGACACAACGCCCACGCCCAATTCAGCGGCGACCGCTTCGGTTACCGCTTCGCGGCTATCCAGCTCCAGCAGCACTTTGGGCTGTACACCCCGCGCCTGGCAGGCGTCATCGAAGGTACGCCGGGTGATGGAACCGGGCTCACGCAGCACCATGATCACCTCATTGAGCTGCTCCAGGGCGATCCCCCCGGACTGCCTGGCCCAGGCATGGCCCGAAGGCACCAGCGCGCAGATTCGCGACTCACTCAAGGGGTGCAAATGCAGGCCATGGCGCGGTTCCACCTCGGTCAGCACCGCCACATCCGCATGTTCGGACAGCAACGCCGCCAGGGTTTCCTGAGCATTGCCCAGGCGCAGGTTGACGGTGATGCCCGGGTAACGCGCACGCAGGCTGGCAATCATCGGCATCACCAGGTGCGGGCCATCCGCCGCCACTTCCAAGCGCCCGCTCAGCAGTTGCCGGTTGGCTTCCAGCAGCGCCTGCGCTTCATCCACCAGGCCGAAGATCGCCCGGGTGATGGCGGCCAGGCGCGTCCCCTCCTCAGTCAGTTCCACCCGCCGTGCCGTACGACGCAGCAGCGGGATCTGGTAGTGCTCCTCCAGCGCCTTGATATGCCCGGTCACTGCCGGCTGGCTGATAAACAATCGTGCCGCCGCCCGGGTAAAGCTGCCCTCGCGGGCCACGGCATCGAATGCGCGCAGTTGGAATAAATTCATAGCTATCGGCCTCACTGATAGCTCGCATAACAACAAACAATTTGATTGATGACAACCCAAACTGCAATTTAGGGGCCGTAGATTGACTCGACCGCTTCATGAGGAGCTGCAATGACCCCGCCGATTCTGCTGACGCCCGGCCCGCTGACCACTTCCGCTCGCACCCGTCAGGCGATGAGGGAGGATTGGGGCTCATGGGATGAGCGTTTCAACCAACTTACCGCGGGTGTCTGCGAGCAGTTACTGGCGATCATCAACGGCGCCGCCAGCCATCATTGCGTACCGTTGCAAGGCAGCGGCACCTTTGCCGTCGAGGCCGCCATCGGTACCCTGGTACCACGCAACGGCAACGTGCTGGTGTTGATCAACGGCGCCTACGGCAAGCGCCTGGCGACGATCTGCGAAGTGCTCGGCCGTTCATTCACCGCCTTTGAAACCGCCGAAAACGAACCGATCACCGCCGCTGACGTGGACCGCCTGCTCCAGGCGGACGAAAGCATCACCCACGTCGCATTGATTCACTGCGAAACCAGCACTGGCATTCTCAACTCGCTGGCGTCGATCGCCCAGGTGGTGAAAAACCACGGTAAGCGCCTGATCATCGACGCCATGAGTTCGTTCGGCGCCATTGCGATCGATGCCTGCGAGGTGCCTTTCGATGCCCTGATCGCCGCCTCGGGCAAGTGCCTGGAAGGTGTGCCGGGCATGGGTTTCGTTTTCGCGGAAAAACACGCACTGGCCGCCTCTCAAGGCAATTGTCATTCCCTGGCGCTGGACCTGTTCGATCAACACAGCTACATGGCCAGGACCGGCCAATGGCGCTTCACTCCGCCGACCCATGTGGTCGCTGCCCTGCACGAAGCGCTGGTGCAATACGCCGAGGAAGGCGGGCAGCCGTCGCGCCATCAACGCTACGCCAACAATTGCCAGGCGCTGCTGGAGGGCATGGCCGAACTGGGCTTGCGCAGCTTTCTGCCGGCCGCAATCCAGGCGCCGATCATCGTCACGTTCCACGCTCCGCAAGACCCGCATTACCAATTCAAGGCGTTTTATGAACGGGTCAAGGCCAAGGGTTTCATCCTGTATCCCGGCAAATTGACCAAGGTGGAAACCTTCCGCATCGGCTGCATCGGTCATATCGACGCCACTGACATCCGCGCCGCCGTCACCGCCATCGCCGAAGCGCTGCACGCCATGCACATCAACCTTTCTTTGCCTGGATCACCCGTATGAACTATCAGAACCCTACTACCCTGCAGGCCGTGATCCTCGATTGGGCCGGCACCGTGGTCGATTTCGGCTCCTTCGCGCCCACGCAGATCTTTGTCGAAGCCTTCGCCGAATTCGGAGTGCAAGTCTCCATCGAAGAAGCCCGTGGCCCGATGGGCATGGGTAAATGGGAGCATATCCGCACCCTGTGCGATCAGCCGCAGGTGGCCGAACGTTATCGCAAGGTGTTCGGCCGCACGCCGACCGACGATGACGTCACCGCCATCTACCAGCGCTTCATGCCGCTACAGATCGAGAAGATCGGCGAGCACTCGGCGCTGATCCCCGGCGCCCTCGACACCATTGCCCGTCTGCGTGTGCAGGGCATCAAGATCGGCTCCTGCTCAGGCTACCCCAAGCAGGTGATGGACAAGGTGGTTGCCCTGGCTGCCACCAATGGCTACATCGCCGACCATGTGGTTGCCACCGACGAAGTGCCCAACGGCCGACCATGGCCGGCCCAGGCCCTGGCCAACGTGATCGCACTGGGCATCGACGATGTAGCGGCCTGCGTGAAGGTCGACGACACCGTGCCGGGCATCCTTGAAGGCCGCCGTGCCGGTATGTGGACCGTGGCCCTGACCTGTTCCGGCAATGCCCTTGGCCTGACCTACGAACAGTTCCGCGCCTTGGACGAACCGACCCTGGCCGGCGAACGCACGCGCATCGAAAAACTGTTCAACGCCTCGCGTCCGCATTACCTGATCGACACCATCAGCGACTTGCCCGCGGTGATTACCGCAATCAACCAGCGTATGGCTAACGGGGAGATGCCCCAAAGCAGTTGAACAGGTCGAGTACCGACCAGATGCAGCCCTCACCTCGGCATGCGTGGTGAGGGCCGACGCGAACTTTTCAGGTCAACTCGAGCGCATCGCAAGGATAGGGTTCCGTAGGCCCCCCCTTCGTACGGATAATCGTGATCCCAGAACGTCGACTGCAGCAGTCTACGTTGCCGTCATAGCCGAATTGAACGCCTCCCGGCGCAAATACCACACCTTTCCCCCCTGAGGCGCGCAGCTCCGGCCAAGTGGTACGCCGAACATAAGCCTCCAGGCCCAGTCGTTTAAAACCGTTGCCTACATCCTTGCCACTCTGCACAACGTCGAGGGCGTGATCGAAGCTGTCCAGGCCTGTTTCGAGTTGGACCCGCTTGATACTGGCGGCATGCATGAAGTTGACATCCATGGCCATATCGGGGTGCGAGGGCGACCATATGCCGGTCCTTTTTTGTGACTTTTCGATCTCTTGTGGAGATAGCGTAAGTTTAAAACCGTCACGCATTTCAATGTGATAACCATCATCATGATTTTCTATAGCGGAGTAAATTCCCAGAGGACTCTGGCCATACTTCATCATCGCCGCTTTAATCGCAGATTCATTATCGGTGTATCTTTTATCACGATTAAGTTCGACCCACACGTCGGTGGGCATCTCGCCCTTTTTCGTCGAGGAAATATGCGCAAGCTTCTATGGCTCGGATTGTATGGAAACTTCATGACTCTGTTTTTTTATTGCCGCCGGTGCGACTGTCTGTGGCATCACCGGTTGTTCATTCACGACCTCTTTGCGACTGAAAAGCCGATTAAACATCTGGATAAGCATGGCCAAGGCTTGCATTAACGCCGCGATTTCATTGGAGGAAGGAGCAGGAGGGGTTGACGACGCAGTTACAGAATCGGCGAGTGCCATCTGCTGTTGCCCGGCATTTTTAACCACACGGGGTTCAAACTGATCGCCCTTATAATATATAGCGTTTGAGTTAGCCGAAAAACCATTAATCATACAACAGCCTTATCCGTTAATTGAGTTTTCATAGGGGTAAAAACAGAAACAACCCTGAAGCACACGCATCCTGCCAGCCCACGCCCGACAACTACAAGCAGCAACTTCGAACAACTTATGTCCATTACTTTATTTATCTTAAGCCAACTTTCCGACGCACTCGCAAATAGCCATCCCACTCAATCTATATATATGCCACACATCCGAGCGGCCTCTGTCCTACAAAGCAGAACGACGAGCGCCTGCCCAGGCACGGCCCCACAACAACTGATAGAGATCAAAACAACCGCACTTACACCGGGCAAAACCCTCAAAACAGGCTTACAGTTAAAGTACTCCGTCACCAAAGAACGGAGGTTTGCCCTGATGAGTGAGGAACCCAGCGATGCCGTGGAAAAATTCCGATACGCGTTACAGCACCATGTCAATTGCGCTGCATTGGTTGATGGTGGTGCTGCTGGCGGTGGTTTACGCCTGCATTGAGTTTCGTGGGGTCTTTCCCAAAGGCAGTGGCGGTCGGGCATTGATTGTGGAAATGCACTTCATGTTCGGCCTGACCGTGTTTGTACTGGTTTGGCTGCGTCTGTTCGCACGCGCATTGGGCGTCGCGCCGAAAATCCTCCCGGCACCGCCGCCCTGGCAGGCGGCACTGGCGACACTGATGCATGTGGCGCTGTACGTATTCATGATCGGCACGCCGATTCTGGGCTGGCTGATCGTCAGTGCCCAAGGGCATTCCGTGATGTTCTACGGGATAGAGTTGCCGCCCTTGATCGGCGAAAACAAAGACTTGGCCAAGCAGATCAAGGAGTGGCATGAACTGAGCGGCACCGTCGGATATTGGCTGATCGGGCTGCATGCATTGGCGGGGATCTACCACCACTACATCGTGCGCGATAACACGGCGCTGCGCATGATGCCGGGCAAGCGCGCTACCCCGTGAACCCTCGGCGGCCTTGCAGGCCGCCGGTATGGATGAAGATCAACCGGGTGCCAGGCGTGAAGCGCCCGGCCTCGATCCGCTGTTTCAACGCAAGCAATGCTTTACCCGTGTAGAGCGGCTCCAGCGGCAAGCCACAGGCCTGCTCGGTGGCCTCGATAAAGTCGAGCAACACCGGGTCGACCTTGGCGAAACCGCCCCGGCTGGCGTCCAGCAGTTCATAACCGCCCTGCACGATAGCTTCGACGTTCTGCGCAACACCGTGGTCATCCGGCACGGCCATGGCGCCGTACACCGGATGCGCCCCCCCTTCAGCCATCACCAGCCCCGCCAGCGTCGTACCGGTACCCACCGCCAACCACCAACCGTCATAACCCGACCAGCCCAACGTGGGCAATTGTGCGCGAGCCTGCTCCACCAGTCCCCCACAGCCCGTTGCGCCGGCCCTTCCGCCACCGCCTTCGGGCACCGGATGCAGGTGCGGGTATTGCTCGCGCCAGGCTAACCAGAAGTCCGGCGCATGCCGCGCACGGTAGCCGCCATAGCCCAGCCAATGCAGCTGCATGCCGAAGGCTTTGAGGTCGAGGACGGTAGGCGTGTCTTGAGGGTGGCCGCGCAACAGGCCAACGGTGGGGAACCCCAGACGTTGCCCGGCCGCCGCCAAGGCATGCAAATGGTTGGAGTAAGCGCCGCCCAGGCTAATGATGCCGCTGGCGGCCAGCGCTTGCGCCTGTGCCAGATGCCCGGTGAGCTTGAACCACTTGTTGCCGCTGATCAGCGGGTCGATACGATCCAGGCGCAATACCGCCAACTCGACGCCCTTCAACCAGCCCAGGTGCAAGGGTTCAAGGGGAGCGTGGGGAAGCCAGTCGAAGGGACCCATCGGGGGATCTGCATGAAAAACGGGGCGGTAGTCTAACACCGCCCCGCTTGGGACCTTACAGCTCTGCAGCGAGACGGGAGCCCTGGTTGATCGCACGCTTGGCATCCAGCTCGGCCGCCACATCGGCGCCGCCGATCAGGTGCACGTTCTGGCCCGCCGCGACCAGGCCGTCGTGCAATTCGCGTAGCGGGTCCTGGCCCGCGCAGATCACAATATTATCCACCGCCAGCACCTGAGGCTCGCCCTCGGCGCCGATGCGGATATGCAAGCCCTCATCGTCGATCTTCAAATACTCGACACTGTTAAGCATCTGTACCTGTTTGTTCTTCAAACCGGTGCGATGAATCCAGCCGGTGGTCTTGCCCAAACCGTCACCGACCTTGGAGGTCTTGCGTTGCAGCAGGAACACTTCACGTGCCGGCGCATGGGGCTGGGGCTTGATCCCGGCCACGCCGCCACGGGCTTGCAGGTGAGTGTCGATGCCCCACTCCTTCCAGAACGCTTCACGGTCCAGGCTGGTGGACACACCCTGGTGCACGAGGAACTCCGAGACGTCGAAACCGATACCGCCGGCGCCAATCACCGCCACACGCTTGCCCACCGGCTTGCGCTCCAGGATCACGTCCAGGTAACTGAGCACCTTGGCATTATCAATACCCGGGATCGCCGGGGTGCGCGGTGCAATGCCAGTGGCCAGGATGATCTCGTCATAACCGCCTGCCGCCAGTTGCGCCACATCCACACGGCTGTTGAGGCACAACTCGACATGGGTGGTCTGCAGTTTGCGCTTGAAGTAGCGCAGGGTTTCATAAAATTCTTCCTTGCCCGGCACGCGCTTGGCGATGTTGAACTGGCCGCCGATTTCACTGGCCGAATCGAACAGCGTCACTTGATGGCCGCGCTCGGCAGCCACCGTTGCCGCCGCCAAGCCGGCCGGGCCGGCGCCGACCACGGCGATTTTCTTGATCTGTTTGACCGGCAGGTAGTTGAGCTCGGTCTCGTAGCACGCTCGAGGGTTGACCAGGCAGGTAGTCAGTTTGCCGCCGAAGGTGTGGTCCAGGCAGGCCTGGTTGCAGCCGATGCAGGTGTTGATTTCATCGGCACGCCCGGCTGCAGCTTTGTTGACGAACTCCGGATCGGCGAGAAACGGCCGCGCCATCGAGACCATGTCGGCATCGCCTTCGGCGAGAATCTGCTCGGCGATTTCCGGCGTGTTGATGCGGTTGGTGGTGATGAGCGGGATCTGCACCGCACCGCGCAGCTTGGCGGTGACTTTGCTGAATGCGCCACGCGGTACCTTGGTGGCGATCGTCGGGATACGCGCTTCGTGCCAGCCGATACCGGTGTTGATAAGGGTCGCACCGGCTTGCTCGATAGCCTTGGCCAACTGCACGATCTCTTCCCAGGTACTGCCGCCTTCCACCAGGTCAAGCATCGACAGGCGGAAGATGATGATGAAGTTCGGTCCGACGGCATCGCGCACACGGCGCACGATTTCTACCGCCAGGCGCATGCGGTTTTCGTAGCTGCCGCCCCAACGGTCGGTACGGTGGTTGGTGTGGGCCGCGAGGAACTGGTTAATGAAGTAACCTTCGGAGCCCATGATTTCCACGCCGTCGTATTCGGCGACCTGAGCCAGCAATGAACAGGTAACGAAATCCTGAATCTGTTTTTCGATGCCCTCTTCGTCCAGCTCTTTGGGCTTGAACGGGTTGATCGGCGCTTGAATCGCGCTCGGCGCCACCTGCTTGGGGCTGTAGGCATAACGGCCGGCATGGAGGATCTGCATGCAGATCTTGCCGCCCGCTTCGTGCACCGCCTTGGTCACGACCCTGTGCTTCTGCGCCTCTGCGTCGGTGGTCAGCTTGGCCGCACCGGCGTACACCCCACCCTCATCATTCGGGCCAATGCCGCCGGTGACCATCAGGCCTACACCGCCACGGGCGCGCTCGGCAAAATAAGCCGCCATGCGCTCGAATCCGCCGGGTTTTTCTTCCAGGCCGGTGTGCATCGAGCCCATCAGGGTACGGTTGCGCAAGGTGGTAAAACCCAGGTCCAACGGGGCCAGCAGATGCGGGTAGGCAGCAGCGGTCATGGTCAAGCTCCACAACAGATCATCACGGGACGTGGGGCATTCGTATGACACCCCATCGGTTTATGTCCCACAGACTAAGAGCCGGTGGACCAGCGCTCAATGACTGAAACTGACAAGTTATTGATCCAAATGTACAGCGCCCCTTGGCAAGGCGCCCCCTGGGCCCTACCCTAGTCGCGAACCCTCCACCCGGTCTGTTGTCTGTTGCCCCATGCGTAAACTTTTAGCCTTCACCGTCACCCTGGCCCTGGTTGCCGCCGTCGCCGCGTATCTGGTCTGGACCCAGGAGCGCCCCGTGGCGCATTACCTGTCGGACCTGCGCATCACCCTGGCCGTCAACGAAGGTGTGCCAGCAGATCGCGGCAACCTGTTGGGCATCCAGCCGGAGCTGTTCCCCGCCGACTACCAGAGCTCGGAACGCCTGCACCTGAAACTCGCGGCCTACCTGCAAAAGGCCCGGGACCAGGGGTTGATCAACAGCAAGACTATCGTGGTGCTGCCGGAACATATCGGTACCTGGCTGATGTTGGGTGGCGAGAAAAACGAGCTGTACCAGGCCATCCACCTCAAGGACGCGATGAACTGGCTGTCGGCCAGTAACCCATTCCTGTTTGCCCGCGCCTGGCTCGGCGCCACCGGCGAGAATCGCATGGACGACGCCTACCTGCGCATGAAAGCGCCAGCGATGGCCCGCGACTATCAAGCACTTTTCGGCGGCCTGGCCAAAGAGTTCGGCGTCACCTTGGTGGCCGGCTCCATCGCCCTGCCCGATCCGAACGTGAGCCAGGGGCAACTGCACATAGGCCATGGCGCGCTGTACAACGCCAGCCTGGTGTTCGGCGCCGACGGTTCGCCCTTGGGCCAGCCCCAGCGCCAGCTCTATCCCATTTATGACGAGCGCGGTTTTATCCAACCGGGCGCTGAAGACCTCGTCAGTGTGGTCGACACGCCGGCCGGACGCCTGGGCATCCTGATCGGCAGCGACAGTTGGTACCCGGACAACTACCGCAAGCTCAACGAACAAGGCGCGCAACTGGTCGCGGTGCCGGCCTTTGTAATCGGCCGCGACACGTGGGACCGACCGTGGCGCGGTTTCAAAAGCGTGTCTACACCGTCCGAAATCAGCCTCAAGCCCGAAGAACTCAGCGAAGGCGAAGCCTGGCGCCGCCTCACCCTGATCAGCCAGCAGCCCATCAGCCAGGCCACGGCGGGCATGAGCGTGTTTCTGCGTGGGCAGTTCTGGGACCTGGGTACCGCCGGGCACAGCTTTTTGAGCAACAACGGGCAGATCACCGCCGACAGCGACGCCCGTGGCGCACGCCTGTTGAATATCTGGCTGTAGCCCCTTGAAGCCAGTGCGCCTTGGGGATCTGTCGGTGGGTTTCGTGCACACCCTGGCCGACGCCGTCCACAGCCACGGCCTTGACCCGCAACCGCTGCTGCTGCAATACGGCCTGGACCCGGCACGCCTGGCCGAGGCTGGCGCACGCCTGTCGATCCCGCGCTATATGCGCCTGGGCCACGCAGCTATCCAGCTGACCGGAGACCCAAGCCTGGGCCTGCGTATGGGCGAGCTCAGCCGCTTGAGCCAGGCCGGGCTGGCAGGCGTCACCGCCGCCCAGGCGCCCAACGTGCGCGAAGCCGCACGTACGCTGACGCGCTTCGAAGCCTTGTACGGCTCCAACTATCGCGGGCAGTCGAGCTTTCATGAGGATGCCGAAGGCGCCTGGCTGCGGTTCTACTCCATCAGCCCCTACAACGCTTACAACCGTTTTGTGGTGGACTCGATCATCGCTGGCTGGCTGCACCAATTGTCGAGCCTGGCCCAGCAACCCGTGCGTGCGCAGCGTATCGACATCGAGTTCGAAGCGCCCGAATACAGCGAACACTACAGTGCGCTCGGAGACATTCACTTCGGCGCCGACGCCAACCAACTGCGTCTGGGCCAGGAAACCCTGGCCCTGCGCAACCCACAGCACTGCCCGAGCACGTGGCATCTGTTGCTGCAGTTGTGTGAAAGGGAGTTGGAACAGCTGACCCGCACCCGCAGCCTGCGCGAGCGCATTACCCGTTTGCTCGGGCCGATGCTCAATGGCGGCCGGGAACCCGACCTGGAAGAAGTGGCGGCGCGCTTGAAGCTGCCCACCTGGACACTGCGCCGCAAACTGGCCGAAGAAGGCACTCAGTTTCGCGCGATTCTCAACGATACCCGCCGCGACTTGGCCATGACCTACATTCGCGACACGGAACTGGCGTTCGGCGAAATCGCCTACTTGCTCGGTTTTGCCTCAGCCCAGGCGTTTCAGCGGGCGTTCAGGCGGTGGAACAACCAGACCCCAGGGGAATTTCGCCGCAGCCAGCGGCATTCCGCCTGAAGTCGGGGTTACAGCTCGGTAGCGTCGTCAACCGGATCCAGCGGGTCCAATTCAAACGCCTGGTACTCCAGCAGTTCTTCCTGGTAATCGTCCATGGTCAATCCTCACTGTGTTTAATGTCGTTGCAAATAAATGACCTGCATAGACAGCCTAAAGTGCCGTGATGACGAAAAAATGTCTGCGTCATGATGTTCCTGCACTCAAGCGTTAAACGTTATTGACCAATCAATCGACGAAAACTGCCCGCATCCCGCGGCCCCGAAGGCGCGGAAGATGAAGGGTGCGAGGCGGCAAGCAGGCTCAGGTGCAACTGACGGGCAGTGGCTCAAGCCTGCGCGGGGTGCAGCCTGATTTACTGCGCAGGCGTCGGCAGGGGCGGGATCGCCTCTGTCGGCGGCGGCAGATCGGTGCGCGTGGCTGCCGGTGCGGGTTCCGCTTGCGGCACAATCGGCGCGGCCTCGGCGGGCGGCGTGACTGGCTGTGAAACGGCTGGCTGTGAAACGGCAGGCGTCGAAACGGCTGGCGACGAAGCGGCTGGCACGTCCTTCGGTGGTTCAACCTTCTCCGCAGCGGGTGCAGCTTTAGGCTCCGGGATCCCTAGCTCAGCTTTAGGCTGCTCGGGGGCCTGCTCGGCCGGCTTGGCTTCCTGCGGCAGGAACACATCCACCAGCGCGAAGTAACGCTCGTAGAACTTCGGTGCCGATACGGTCTCACTCGCCACCTTCACCATCGAGTCGTCGGTGGAACCGATGGGCATCGACACGGAGCCCAGTACGCCCACACCCAGGCTCGCGGAATTGTTGACCTTCTTCAGCGCATACCGATCCTGCAAGGCGTTGGCAAACATCGTCGAATGATTGTTGCCCTTGCCATCATTGGCGCACACCACATTGAAACTGATCTGCATGTGGGTTTCGCCGGTTTGCTGGAAGCTCTTGTTACCCACGACCAGTTTAGGATCGCTGCTGGTGATGATGTAGCCCTGGCTCAGCAGTGCTCGACGCGCCGCCTCGCAGGACGCAGTAGCGCTGACCGGATAATCACGGGAAAACGTACCGGAATCGTCGAAGTTCTCATGTTCATAAATAGCGGTCTTGGGCGACGAGCAGCCCGCGGCGCCCGCCAACACAAGCGCCAACCCGAGGCTACGCACGTGAAATGATGTCGACATCGAAAATCCTGAGGAAAACAGTCAGGGCGGTATTGTGCAACAGAACGAGACCTTGGCGCGCGTATTCCTGTCGGTAAAACGTCACAGATCTACGGAGCAGTCCCCACAGGGAAAAGCCCGGCGCACATGTGGTCGATAAATACACGCAGTTTGGCTGACGCATGACGGCTTGATGGCCATAACAACCAGAAACTGCCGCGGTGTTCGAGGTGGTCGTCGAGCACCCGTCGCAAACGTCCTTGCCGCACCGCGTCATTGACCATGAAGTCCGGCAGGCAGGCGATGCCCAAGCCTTCGAGAACCACATGCTTGAGAGATTCGATGGTGGTGCTCACCAGAGGCGTGCGCAATGTGGGCTCGGCGACGCCCGCAACCGGGCGCAACGGCCAGGGCTCCAGTTTTCCGGTGGCACAGAACTTATGGCGCAGGCACGCGTGGTGGTTCAAGTCCTGCGGACTTTGCGGGGTGCCGAATTGATCGAAGTATCCAGGCGTGCCGACCAGCACCAGTTGGTAATGCCCCAAATGGCGCGCCATCAAGCGAGAGTCTTCCGGCTTGCCGGTGCGGATCACCGCGTCAAAGCCTTCCTCGATCACATCCACCATGCGATCGGAAAAGTCCACATCCAACTCGATATCCTGATAGGCACGCATAAAGTCGCTGAGCACCGGCATCATCAGGCCACGCACTTGCGGCAAGCTGATGCGCAGCTTGCCGCGCGGAGTGGCACTGGCCGAGGTCAACTCCTGCTCGGCAGCCTCCACCTCCGCAAGAATCCTGCGCGAACGCTCCAGGAACAGCGCCCCTTCACTGGTCAACGTGATGCTACGGGTGCTGCGATGAAACAAGCGCACGCCCAGCCGCTCCTCGGTGCGTGCGATGCTCTTGCCCACGGCGGAAGACGAAATCCCCAACAGGCGGCCCGCAGCGGTGAAACTGCGGGTTTCCGCGACCTGCACAAACACTGAAAGGCTGCCCAGACTGTCCATCGCCGCACCCGGAAGATTACGGACACTATCGTCCGATAAGTTCGGAACCTTAGCCTGTTTTTCCGCAGCTGGCAGCCCCCTACTCTGCATCCTTGCCCTTTGCATGGAGACGGATCATGAGCGACTGCCCTTCAACTGCCACCCATCAAGGTGATGCGTTACCCCTTACGGGGTTGCTGGTCCTGGCCTGCGCCGGGTTTATCACCATCCTCACCGAAGCCATGCCCGCCGGGCTGCTACTGCAGATGAGCGAAGGGCTTGGCGTCTCGCCAGCCCTGGTCGGCCAACTGGTAACCTTGTATGCGCTGGGTTCGTTACTGGCCGCTATTCCGCTGACGTTCTGGACCCGTGGTTGGCGACGTCGGCCATTGCTGCTGGTAGCCATCGGCGGTTTTGCCCTGGTCAACAGCGTCACCGCGTTTTCCAGCCATTATGGGCTGACCCTGATAGCGCGTTTTTTCGCCGGGGTGTTCGCCGGATTGCTCTGGGCGCTGCTGGCCGGTTACGCAAGCCGGATGGTTGCACCGCACCTGCAAGGCCGGGCGATTGCCGTGGCCATGCTCGGAGCGCCCTTGGCGTTGTCCCTCGGTGTACCCGCAGGCACGTTCCTCGGCACCGCAGTTGGCTGGCGCCTGAGCTTTGTGATCATGACCGGCCTGACGCTGTTGCTCCTGGGGTGGGCACGCTGGCAACTGCCGGACTTCGCTGGCGAACCCGCGGGTAAACGCCTGGGGTTACGCCAAGTGCTCAGTTTGCCGGGTATTCGTCCGGTGCTCTGGGTGACTTTTACCTACGTGCTGGCCCACAACATTCTCTATACCTACATCGCTCCCCTGCTGGTGCCTGCGGGGCTGATGGCCGACATCGACCAAGTGCTGTTGGTGTTCGGTCTCGCAGCACTGATGAGCATCTGGCTGACAGGCGTGTTGATTGATCGCTGGCTACACAGGCTGCTGGTGCTCAGTTGCGCGCTGTTCGGCTTGATCGCCGTGGCACTGGCGTTCTGGATCCGCTCACCGACGGTGATCTACCTCGCGGTCGCCTTATGGGGCCTGTCGTTCGGTGGGCTGCCGGCGCTATTACAGACTGCGCTGGCCAAGTCAGCCGGAGCATCGGCGGATGCCGCGCAATCGATGCTGGTAACCGTGTGGAACCTGGGAATAGCCGGAGGTGGGTTGGCCGGTGGCGTGCTGCTTGAAGGCTGGGGAGTCATGGCGTTTCCGTGGGCAGTGGTTCTGTTGATGCTGCTGGCGCTGGCCGGTGCCGCACAGACTGCGCCCCAACAGCTGCCCCGGCCAGCCGTCCACGTCAAAAACTGAGGTGCGCTCATCTGCTCAGCCCCCCTGAAAACGCACCTGCACGAACCCACCCCATGGGAAACCACACCTCGTCGAATATCAGTAATACCGCGGGAGCGTCCACCCTATTCGCAGGCCACATTACCTACCCGTGGGTTTCCTGGCGCACATAAAAAACCCCCGGTCTTTTCAGGCCGGGGGCTTCTCATTCAGACCGCCATCAGAACTTCTTGATGTCAGCCTTGGCTTCCAACTGCTTGCGGTACGCCGCGAAGTCTTGCTGGCCAACACGCGAAGCGAGGAAGCGGCGGTATTGCGCCTTTTCTTCGTCCGACGGGGCAGCCGCTTCGTTGACGCCGTTCAAGCGCACCAGCATCAGGCTGCCATCAGCCAGAGTCACGGTGGTGAACGTCGGCTTGTCCTTGCTTGCGGGCTTGGGCATACGGAACACAGCTTGCAGCACCGCTGGATCAATCGCTTCCGCGTTACGGGTAGCTGCTTCAGTAACCTTCCAGGCCTGGCCGTCGACCGGCTGGTTCAACGAGGTCTTGCCGTCACGCAAACTGGCGATCAGCTCGTCAGCATGAGCCTTGGCAGCCGCGATGGCGCGCTCCTTGGTCATCTGGGTACGGATCGCTGCAGAGACCTTTTCCAGCGGCAGTTGCGCAGGCTTGAGGTGCTCTTTGGCACGCAACACGACGATGGTTTCCGGGTCCAGTTCGATGGCGGTACTGTTGGCGCCCTCATCCAGCACTTCCGGGCTGAACGCAGCAGTGACCACGGCGCGGTTGGCCGCGATACCTTCACCACCTTCACGGCCAAACGGCGCGGAGGTATGCACGGTCAGCTTCAGGTCAGACGCCGGCTGGGCCAGGTCGGAGGCTTCGAAAGCCGCATCTTCCAATTGCTTGGTGGCTTCGACAAAGCGCTGCTCAACCTGTTGGGTCTTGAGCTCGCGAGTCAGCTTGTCTTTCAGGCTGGCAAACGATGGCACCTGCGGTGCTTCAACGCCCAACAATTTGATCAAGTGCCAACCGAAGGTAGTGCGCACCGGTGCCGACACCTGGTCCTTGTTCAAGGCATACAGGGCGGTTTCGAAATCCGGATCGTAGACGCCAGGACCGGCGAAACCGAGGTCACCGCCATTGTTGGCCGAACCCGGATCCTGGGAGAACTCCTTGGCCAGGGCTTCGAACTTCTCACCCTTGGCCAGGCGTGCCTGGATCTCTTCGATCTTGGCCTTGGCTTGCGCGTCGGTAGTCTTGTCGTTGACTTCAATCAGGATATGCGCGGCACGACGCTGTTCAGCGAGGTTGGCGGTTTCTTTCTGATAGGCAGCCTGCAGTTCATCGTCCTTGACGGTGACCTGGTCGAAGAAGGAAGACTTCTTCAGTTCCAGATAGTCGATGACGACCTGGTCCGGGGTCATGAACTCTTTGGCGTGCTGGTCGTAGTAAGCCTTGACCTCGTCGTCGGTGAGCTTCACCGCCGCAGGGTCGGCCTTGATATTGACGGTAGCGAAATCGCGGGTCTGTTTTTCCAGACGGGCAAATGCAAGCACTTCAGCGTCGGTGACGAAACCGCTGCCGGCAATACCTGCGCGAACCTGGCCGATCAACATTTCCTGGGTCAGCATCTGCCGGAACTGCATACGGCTGTAGCCCAGTTGGCGGATTACCTGATCAAAACGTTCGGCACTGAACTTGCCGTCCACCTGGAATTCCGGCGTCTGCAGGATCACTTGGTCCAAGGCCGCGTCGGAGAAACCGAACTTGGAATCCGCAGCGCCTTGCAGCAGCAGCTTACGATCGATCAGCCCTTTGAGGGCTGCGTCGCGCAGCAATTTCTCGTCCAGCAGGGAAGCATCGAAATCCTTGCCCAGCTGTTGCATCAGCTGGCGACGTTGCATATCGACGGCCTGGCTCAATTCGGCCTGGGTGATTTCTTCACCGTTGACCTTGGCCACGTCCTGCTTGTTGTTGGTCGAAGCCTGAAAAATGGCCTCGATACCGGTGAACGCCATCAATGCGACGATGATCCCGATAATGGTCTTGGCAATCCAGCCTTGTGAATTGTCCCTGATATTTTGCAGCATGCGTCCCCCAGAAACGGTTGAACTTCAAGATTAGGCAACCGTGGAGCGTGGGTAGAGTCCGGATAGAAGAAAGGCGCATCCGAGGATGCGCCTTCTCGTAACTGGCGGAGCGGACGGGGGTTTGAACCCACACCCCCGGCGTGGCGACCCGTTGGATACTTGGGTCAGCTGCCGCTCCGCTGCCAGGTCAGACCTGCGTCTGGCCCGGGTAGGTAAGGCTTGAGCGAAGCTTAGTTAACGGCTTCTTTCAGGGCTTTACCGGCTTTGAAACCTGGTTTCTTGGCAGCAGCGATTTGCAGTGCTTTGCCGGTCTGTGGGTTACGGCCAGTGCGAGCTGGGCGGTCAGTCACAGAGAAAGTACCGAAGCCTACCAGTACCACGGAGTCGCCGGCCTTCAGAGCGCCAGTGACGGATTCGATTACTGCGTCCAGCGCACGGCCAGCAGCAGCTTTCGGGATATCAGCGGATGCAGCGATAGCATCAATCAGTTCCGACTTGTTCACTCTAAGTCCCCTTATATATCTATTGAGTATGATTCTAAGTTTTTTGGTGAAAGCAAAAACCAGTGCTGAATGGCCTACAGACACTTAAGAGCCGCTTTATAACAAGGGCTCTAAAAAGCTGTCAAGGAAGCCCCCAGGCTTAATCGCGTTAATGCGTGCTAATTCTTTCCTTGGAATCAGACTCGCGCTTTTCATCCTTAGCGACGATCTCCGGAGCCACATCCGGCAAGGGCTCCGGCGCGTATTGCAGCGCAATTTGCAGGACCTCGTCAATCCATTTAACCGGTTTAATCTGAAGATCCTGCTTGATATTGTCAGGAATTTCCTTCAAGTCGCGAACATTCTCTTCAGGAATGATGACTGTCTTGATACCGCCTCGGTGCGCGGCCAGCAACTTCTCTTTCAAACCACCGATGGCCAATACCTGACCACGCAGGGTAATTTCTCCGGTCATGGCCACATCCGCTCGCACAGGAATGCCGGTCAATGCCGAGACCAACGCCGTGCACATGCCTACGCCGGCGCTAGGGCCGTCTTTCGGGGTCGCCCCTTCCGGCATGTGGATATGAGTGTCGTGCTTCTCATGGAAGTCCAGGGGGATGCCCAGGCTCTTGGCGCGGCTGCGCACCACGGTTTGCGCGGCGGTGATCGACTCGAGCATCACATCACCCAGCGAGCCGGTCTTGATCAACTGGCCTTTGCCGGGGATTACCACCGCTTCGATGGTCAGCAATTCGCCGCCCACCTGGGTCCACGCCAGGCCAGTCACCTGCCCTACCTGGTCCTGCTGCTCAGCCAGGCCGTAACGGAATTTACGCACGCCCAGGAAGTGTTCCAGGGAGTCCGGAGTCACCTTCACGGAGAAGCGTTTTTCCAGCGCATGTTCCTTCACGGCTTTGCGGCAGATCTTCGCAATCTGGCGCTCAAGCCCCCGCACACCGGCCTCGCGGGTGTAATAGCGGACGATGTCGCGGATCGTCTCGACCTCAAATTCGATCTCACCCTTTTTCAGGCCGTTGGCCGAAATCTGCTTGGGCGCGAGGTATTTGACAGCGATGTTGATCTTCTCGTCTTCGGTGTAGCCCGGCAGACGAATCACTTCCATCCGGTCCAGCAAGGCCGGCGGGATGTTCATGGAGTTGGAGGTGCACAGGAACATTACATCGGAGAGGTCGTAATCGACTTCCAGGTAATGGTCGTTGAAATTATGGTTCTGCTCAGGGTCGAGCACTTCCAGCAAAGCCGACGCCGGATCGCCACGCATGTCGCTGCCCATTTTGTCGATTTCATCGAGCAGGAACAGCGGGTTGCGCACACCCACCTTTGTCATCTTTTGAATCAATCTTCCTGGCATCGAACCGATGTAAGTCCGACGATGACCACGGATCTCCGCTTCATCACGCACACCGCCGAGGGCCATGCGTACGAATTTACGGTTGGTGGCATTGGCGATGGACTCGGCCAGGGAGGTTTTACCCACGCCAGGAGGGCCGACCAGGCATAACACCGGACCCCGAATCTTCTTCACGCGCTTTTGCACGGCGAGGTATTCAAGGATGCGTTCTTTGACTTCTTCGAGGCCGTAGTGGTCGGCGTCGAGGATATCTTCAGCACGTGCCAGGTCCAGGCGCACCTTGGTCTGGGCCTTCCACGGCACTTGCACCAGCCAATCGATGTAAGAGCGAACCACGGTGGCTTCGGCCGACATCGGCGACATTTGCTTGAGCTTGTTCAGCTCGGCGGTGGCTTTGGCCAGGGCGTCTTTAGGCAGACCGGCGGCATCGATGCGCTTTTTCAGCTCTTCGATTTCGTTGTGGCCTTCCTCGCTGTCGCCAAGCTCCTTCTGAATGGCCTTCATCTGCTCATTCAGATAGTACTCGCGCTGACTGCGCTCCATTTGTTTCTTCACGCGCCCACGGATGCGCTTCTCAACCTGCAACAGGTCGATTTCGCCATCCAGCAGTGCCAGTACATGTTCAACACGGGCCGGCAGGTCGATGATTTCTAGAATGTCCTGCTTCTGCTCGATTTTCAGCGCCATGTGCGCAGCCATGGTGTCGACCAGGCGGCTTGGCTCATCAATGCTGTTGAGAGAGGACAAGACTTCAGCCGGGACTTTCTTGCCCAACTGCACATACTGCTCGAACTGGGAGAGCAGGCTGCGAACAAAGACTTCGGATTCGCGTTCAGGCGCTTCGACTTCGTCGATCAACGCGACTTCGGCACGCAGGTGGCCGTCCACCTCCATGAAACGCTCGACAGCACCACGCTGTTCGCCCTCCACCAGCACCTTGACGGTGCCATCAGGCAGCTTGAGCAATTGCAGCACGGTAGCAACAGTACCGACGCGATACAGGGCATCTTCGCCTGGATCATCATCAGCAGGATTCTTCTGGGCCAACAGCAGGATCTGCTTGTCGCCCGTCATCGCAGCCTCGAGGGCTTCGATAGACTTCTCGCGCCCCACGAACAGCGGGATAACCATGTGCGGATAGACGACGACATCACGCAACGGCAGGAGAGGCAATTCGATGGTTGTCTTCATGATTTCGCCTCTATGACAGTTGAAAAATAAGCTTGAAGCCAAGATGGGGGCTGCTTGCAAAAAAAACAAGCTCAATGCCTGCAGTTAAACGCATGAATAGACATGAATTTAAAAGCCGTCCTGAAAAACCACCCCAAAAAACAAAGGGGCCCCGAAAGGCCCCTTGCTTGTACTGCAACTGCAAAACGCTTACGCGTCCGGCGCAGCCTTGGCAGTCGGCTCACTGTTTTCGTAGATATACAGTGGCTTGGACTTGCCTTCGATAACGCTTTCGTCGATCACCACTTTACTCACCTCGGACTGCGAGGGGATTTCGTACATGGTGTCGAGCAACACGCCCTCAAGGATCGAACGCAGACCACGTGCACCGGTCTTGCGCTCCAACGCGCGCTTGGCCACTGATTTGAGCGCGTCGGTACGGAACTCGAGGTCCACACCTTCCATCTCGAACAGCTTGGCGTATTGCTTGGTCAGGGCGTTTTTCGGCTCGGTGAGGATCT
The DNA here is from genome assembly GCF_004519405.1 of Pseudomonas sp. BCA17. GTDB lineage: Bacteria > Pseudomonadota > Gammaproteobacteria > Pseudomonadales > Pseudomonadaceae > Aquipseudomonas. The sequence continues at coordinate 1,058,387 of NZ_SGWI01000001.1, forward strand.
GAATCAGAGCCGCCTCATCCAACTCGTCCAACGTGGCCAGGACCGGCAGACGGCCAACGAATTCCGGGATCAGACCGAACTTGACCAAATCGTCAGGTTCGACTTCACGCAGGGACTCGCCCACCTTCTTGCCTTCTTCCTTGCTGCGCACTTCGGCACTGAAGCCGATGCCACCACGGGTGGAGCGCTGCTGGATAACTTTCTCCAGACCGGAGAACGCACCGCCACAGATGAACAGGATATTGCGCGTATCAACCTGAAGGAATTCCTGCTGCGGATGCTTGCGACCACCTTGGGGCGGAACGGAAGCAACCGTGCCTTCGATCAGTTTCAACAGGGCCTGCTGCACGCCTTCACCGGAAACATCCCGGGTGATGGAGGGGTTGTCCGACTTACGCGAAATCTTGTCGATTTCGTCGATGTAGACAATACCCATCTGGGCCTTCTCTACGTCGTAGTCGCACTTCTGCAGCAACTTTTGAATGATGTTCTCGACGTCTTCGCCCACGTAGCCAGCCTCGGTGAGGGTGGTGGCGTCAGCGATGGTGAACGGAACGTTCAGCAGGCGAGCGAGGGTTTCTGCAAGCAGGGTTTTACCCGAGCCTGTAGGGCCGATCAGCAAGATGTTGCTCTTGCCGAGTTCAACTTCGTCACCTTTCTTGTCACGCTGGTTCAAGCGCTTGTAGTGGTTGTACACCGCTACGGCCAGAACCTTCTTTGCACGCTCTTGACCAATCACGTACTGGTCAAGGATGCCGCTGATTTCTTTAGGCGAAGGCAATTTATGCGCACTGCTCTCGGCCTGGGCTTCCTGCACCTCCTCGCGGATGATGTCATTGCACAGGTCGACGCACTCGTCGCAGATAAACACCGAGGGGCCGGCAATCAATTTGCGTACTTCATGCTGGCTTTTGCCACAGAAGGAGCAATAGAGCAGCTTGCCGTTGTCCTCGCCGTTGCGGGTGTCAGTCATTCGTTCGATCCAAATCCGATAGGCTTGCAACACAAGATGAAGGCTTATGCGGGCTTTTTCAAGCCCGCCGGTGGTCGGACATGCCGACCAGCCCTATTTTGAGCGGCTTATATTAAGCGGGGCGCTTGTCGATCACTGCATCGATCAGCCCGTATTCACGCGCGGCCTCGGCACTCATGAAGTTGTCGCGATTGGTATCGCGCTCGATTTCTTCCAGGGTGCGCCCGCTGTGCTTGGCCATCAGCGTGTTGAGACGCTCACGAATAAACAGGATTTCCTTGGCGTGGATTTCGATGTCCGACGCCTGGCCCTGGAAGCCGCCCAGCGGCTGGTGAATCATCACGCGGGAGTTAGGCAGGCAGAAACGCTTGCCCTCGGCACCGGCTGTCAGCAGGAATGCGCCCATGCTGCACGCCTGGCCGATGCACGTGGTCGACACGTTCGGCTTGATGAACTGCATGGTGTCGTAGATCGACATACCCGCCGTCACCGAACCGCCTGGAGAGTTGATGTAGAGATGGATGTCCTTGTCCGGGTTTTCCGCTTCAAGGAACAGCAGTTGCGCACAGATCAGGTTGGCCATGTAGTCCTCTACGGGACCAACCAGAAAGATCACTCGCTCTTTGAGCAGGCGCGAGTAGATGTCGTAGGCGCGTTCGCCACGAGCAGATTGCTCGACAACCATCGGGACCAGGCCGCCAGCGGCCTGGATATCAGAGTTCTGCTGAATATAGGAATTACGGAACATGCTCTGCAGTTACTCCCAAATAGTCATGTCTTGAAAACGCATAAGCCAGCGCGAGGCTGGCTTATGGTTGTATTTCCAACGAGTTGGACAATCAGTCGGCTTGTGCTGCTTCCGCCGGCTTGACTGCTTCTTCGTAAGAGACCGCTTTATCGGTCACCTTAGCCTTCTGCAGAACAGTATCCACAACTTGTTCTTCCAGCACAACCGAACGTACTTCGTTCAGTTGCTGGTCGTTCTTGTAGTACCAAGCCACGACCTGCTCAGGCTCCTGATAGGCCGAAGCCATTTCCTGGATCATTTCGCGAACGCGATCTTCGTCAGGCTTGAGGTCGTGCTGCTTGACCACTTCAGCCACGACCAGACCCAGTACAACGCGGCGCTTGGCTTGCTCTTCGAACAGTTCGGCCGGCAGTTGGTCAGGCTTGATGTTGCCACCGAACTGCTGAACCGCTTGAACGCGCAGGCGATCCACTTCGTTGGACAGCAGCGCCTTGGGCACTTCGATCGGGTTGGCAGCCAGCAGACCGTCCATGACCTGGTTCTTGACCTTGGACTTGATGGCCTGACGCAGCTCGCGCTCCATGTTCTTGCGAACTTCGGTGCGGAAGCCTTCGATACCGGTTTCCTTGATGCCGAATTGAGCGAAGAACTCTTCGTTCAGCTCTGGCAGCTTAGGCTCGGATACGGTGTTGACGGTAACGGTGAACTCGGCGGCTTTACCGGCCAGGTCCAGGTTCTGGTAGTCAGCAGGGAAAGTCAGGTTCAGAACGCGCTCTTCGCCGGCTTTTGCGCCAACCAGGCCGTCTTCGAAACCAGGGATCATGCGGTTGGAGCCCAGCACCAACTGAGTACCCTTGGCGGAGCCGCCGGCGAAAGCTTCGCCGTCAACCTTGCCCACGAAATCGATATTCAACTGGTCTTCGTTCTGGGCGGCACGGTCGGCCACTTCGAAACGGGTGTTCTGCTTGCGCAGGATTTCCAGCATGTTGTCCAGGTCGGAATCAGCTACGTCAGCGCTCAGGCGCTCAACGGCGATATCTTCAAAGCCGGCAACGGTGAATTCTGGGAACACTTCGAATACGGCAACGTATTCCAGGTCCTTGCCAGCTTCCAGGGACTTAGGCTCGATCGATGGCGAGCCAGCCGGGTTCAGCTTGTGCTCAACCACTGCTTCGTAGAAAGAAGCCTGGATCACGTCACCCACAGCCTCCTGACGCGCATCAGCACCAAAACGACGCTTGATTTCGCTCATTGGCACTTTGCCTGGACGGAAACCAGCGATCTTGGCCTTTTGGGCAGTCTGCTGCAGACGCTTGTTGACCGCAGTCTCGATACGCTCAGCCGGCACGGTGATGCTCAGGCGACGCTCGATAGCAGTAGTATTTTCAACAGAAACTTGCATGGATATTCCTCGTTGCACAGACGTTAGCCGGCCATTTCCGACCCCAATCAAGGGCATGCATTCTAGTGGGTCAAACTCAAGAAGTCACCCTACTGGAAATACGCCCGAAAACAGCCGGCAATTTATCGGCACGAAGGCACTGAACGACCTCGCCCCGGTGACAAATTCATCCCATCACGCCAAGGCCCTGCGCCAACCCTTCTATATATAGAAGTGGCAGTTCATCGCCCTGACGGCCGACCCTCAAGGCCGACAGGCAGTGCGGCATCATCGAGATACATAAATACGACGAAACGCCCTGCCGTTGCGACCCACTACCTGCAGCCAGTGAATATTCGAAGCGCTAAAACCAAAAAAGGCGCCAGACTGTTAAATCTGGCGCCTTTCGAATATGGGGTGGACGAAGGGGATCGAACCCTCGACAACGGGAGTCACAATCCCGTGCTCTACCAACTGAGCTACGCCCACCATATTGCATCAACAAAGAACTCGAACATCTTCTTTGTTTAACCTCACCTCGCCTTGCGGCAGGGCGACGCCTGGAAATTGGTGCGGATGAAGAGACTCGAACTCTTACGCCTCTCGGCGCTGGAACCTAAATCCAGTGTGTCTACCAATTCCACCACATCCGCGCTTGAAGCTCTTAAAGCAAAGGCGCCAGACGATTAATCTGGCGCCTTTTCTAAATATGGGGTGGACGAAGGGGATCGAACCCTCGACAACGGGAGTCACAATCCCGTGCTCTACCAACTGAGCTACGCCCACCATATCGCGCTACTTGTGCCAAAGCTGCCTAATGGCGCACCCGGCAGGACTCGAACCTGCGACCATCCGCTTAGAAGGCGGATGCTCTATCCAGCTGAGCTACGGGCGCCTTATTAATCTGTACTCTTGGAGGATTACAAACTAAGTGCTTCCAGCCTTGCAGAACAACTATTCTGCTTGACCTTCTTAACCAGTGCTAGGCTGTGCCCGACAAGTGCGACGAATAGTATAGAGGCGCCGAAAACCCGTCAAATCTTTTTTGAAAAAAATTCATTTTATTTAAGGAGTTAGGGCAATTTGCAGACCAAGCGCCTTTGCCCTCACGCCCTGGCGTGCGAGAATGCGCGCACTTTTCTTCCCCCTCTCGATGGTTAATCACGCGTAATGACTGCACAACTTATCGACGGCAAATCAATCGCCGCCAGCCTGCGCCAGCAGATCGCCAAACGCGTCAGCGAGCGTAGCCAGCAAGGCCTGCGCACGCCGGGCCTTGCGGTGATCCTGGTCGGCAGCGATCCTGCCTCTCAGGTTTATGTCTCGCACAAGCGTAAAGACTGTGAAGAGGTCGGCTTTATTTCCAAGGCCTACGACTTACCTTCCGACACCACCCAGCAGGCCCTTACCGACCTGATCGACAGCCTCAACGATGACTCGTGCATCGACGGCATCCTGCTGCAACTGCCGCTGCCCGAGCACCTGGACGCCTCCAAATTGCTCGAACGCATCCGCCCGGACAAAGACGTCGACGGTTTCCACCCTTATAACGTCGGCCGCCTGGCCCAGCGTATCCCGCTGCTGCGCCCCTGCACTCCGAAAGGCATCATGACCCTGTTGGAAAGCACCGGCGTCGACTTGTATGGCCTCGACGCCGTGGTCGTCGGCGCCTCCAACATCGTCGGCCGCCCGATGGCCATGGAACTGCTGCTGGCCGGCTGCACCGTGACCGTCACCCATCGCTTCACCAAGGACCTCGCCGGCCACGTCGGCCGCGCCGACCTGGTAGTCGTCGCTGCCGGCAAGCCCGGCCTGGTCAAGGGTGAATGGATCAAGGAAGGCGCCATCGTGATCGACGTGGGCATCAACCGTCAGGAAGATGGCAAGCTGGTAGGTGACGTGGTCTACGAGACCGCCCTGCCCCGTGCCGGCTGGATCACCCCGGTGCCGGGCGGCGTCGGTCCGATGACACGGGCCTGCCTGCTGGAAAATACGCTGTACGCAGCCGAAACCCTGCATGGCTAATAACCTGCCGCACTGAAAAAGCCCCGCCTTATCGCGGGGCTTTTTAATGCACGTAATAAAACCTTTTATTGTTTGTTTTTAAGCACTTTCGTCCGGTTTCAGAAGAACATTCGACAGTTCTTCATCCATACTCCTAATATTAATTTTGAGTATCGCAAGGTTGTGCAAAGTGGCAATCCCCAGCAAAACCGGGGGTTTGCCTACTTTGTGATACTCGCCGCTCGATAGCAAAACGCGGTCATTGGTACAAAAATTGGTACGAGATTCCTACCCTCCCCCGGCGTCCTGCCGACGAACACAAACCAACCCAAAGCACCGCTGCTAAGCTGTTCACTCCACCAGAGGAACGCCGATGCCCAACTCAGACCTACTCCCCTCCCTGCTCTCAAAGCTCTACGAAAACCAACAGGCCCTTGAGGCTTCCATCATGGAGCTATCGAACTGGGTCGAGCAGCGTGGCTCCGCCGACGTAGCTGAAAACGTACGCGGCGCTCTGCATACCATCGACGAGAACGAAGAGTTCATAAAGCTGACCCTGGCCGTCCTCATGACTCCTGAGTGAGTAGTCCATCCGGAAACCACACCTCCCGTCGCCTCAAATCGCACAACGCTCAAACCTCGATTACTGTACACACATACAGTATTTGAGTTACCCAAATGAACAACATCGACGAAGACACCTCGACGTGGCTTGGATGCCCTACACCCCTGGAAATGTACAAGCACCAATGCGCGCTGCTCGAGGATGAGCTGACGACCGCCTATCGCCTGCTGAGCAAGGCACGGGCAAACGTCGCCGGCCTCGTCCAGATGAACGACCTGCTCGCCACAGGAAAAGCAGCTGCGGAAGCCGAGGCGACGAAGCTGCGGCAACAGGTGGGTACCTTAAATTTTGAGAGTTCACAAAAAGTGAATCAGATTTACGAACTTAAGATGATCGCATCGCAGAACGATTTACTATTTCGTGAGAACCAGCGGCTGCTTCTGGAACTGAACGTTCTGAGGGGGCCACGGCCCTGATATGTGGCGTCCTGCAGACTGAATAAATTCCCCTACTTGCAAGCGACCGACCAGAGCTGATCAAGCTTCGTGGTATAGCTCTGGCTCATCATCTCTCGGCGCATACCCCAGCCTGGGTTCGTGGGCACACTTGCCGAACGCAACGTCCCCCTTCCCCACCTGTCATTGATCTGGTCCAGCACACTCATCACTCTGGTGGCTTCTGTCGGCTGAGACACCGCGAATAGATCATCCGTGTATTCGCCTGGCTGGCAAAGGTTGAGCAACATCACCTCAGCCTTGCTGTATTTGAAGCCTGGTCGAAAAATTCGATCCAGGGCGTCCACCGCCGCCTTGGTCAGCAATCGCACGTCGTCAGTGGGATACGGCATATCCACCACCACGCCATTGGCATACTTCGCCTCCTCCGGGTTGAACATCCCGGTGCGGATGCAGACACGGACCTTTTTGCACAGCGAGTTCTGCGCGCGCAGCTTTTCCGAAGCCCGCATCATGTAGGTGGCCACGGCCTCCTTGATCGGTGCCAGTTCCGTCAGCCGCATGCCGAACATCCGGCTGCAGCAGATTTCCTGCTTTGGAGGATCTGGCTCGTCCAACTCCAGGCAAGAGGTGCCGGCCAGCTCCCGCGCTGTTTTCTCGATCACCACGCTGAATTTTTTGCGCAACGTCCAGGGATCGGCTTTGGCAAGGTCCATCGCTGATTTGATGCCCATGGCGTCCAGGTGAAGTTTCATTTTCCGTCCTACGCCCCACACCTCGCACACGTCAGTGTTGCGCAGCACCCAATCGCGCTTGACGGGATCGGTGATGTTTACAACGCCCCCAGTTTGGGCCTGCAGGCGCTTCGCTGTGTGGTTTGCCAACTTGGCCAAGGTCTTTGTCCCAGCAATACCAACACCGACTGTAATACCAGTGCTGCGTAGCACCTGAGCGCGAATGTTCCTGCCCAGGGGATCCAGATCCCTGATTCCTGTCAGATCCGCAAAAGCCTCGTCAATCGAATACACCTCAACAGCTGGAACCAGCGATTCAATTACGCTCATGACTCGCTGGCTCATGTCGCCGTACAACGCGTAATTAGAAGAGAAGGCGACAATCCCGTGCTGTCTAAGCTTGTGCCTGATCTGAAAATACGGTTCGCCCATTTTGACGAAGGGAGAGGCTTCATAGCTGCGCGCAATGACACAGCCATCGTTATTGCTCAAGACGACAATCGGAGTGCGAGCCAGATCCGGGCGAAAGACGCGCTCACAGCTTGCATAGAAACGGTTGCAGTCGACGAGTGCGAACACCGGCGGATTAGACATGACTGCGCACTGTGCTGGTGATAACGCCCCAGATCGACAGTTCGTCACCCTCTAAAATATACCGCGCCGGGTACTTCGGGTTCTCCGATAAAAGAATGACTTCTTTCCCGCGCTTGCAAAGCCGCTTGCACATTGGATCGTTGTTGAGCAATGCCACGACGATATGGCCGTGGGCAGGCTCAATGGATCGATCCACCACTGCGAGATCTCCCTCGAAAATCCCGGCCCCCTGCATGCTTTCACCGGTAATGGCGATCAGATAAACGTGCGGCGCCCGAATATTTAAGACCTCATCCAATGAGATGTGCTGCTCGATATGGTCAGCCGCGGGCGATGGAAATCCCGCAGGTACTCGAAACGAGCAGAAAGGCAGCTTCGTGCCACCCTCGGCGATAGGACCTAAAATTGCGAAGCTCATGACGCAGCCTTCTACAGATACTGTACGAATGTACAGTTAATATTGCAGGCGACTTTGGGTCAATTTGATGTAAGAGATATCTGACAAGCGGGCGAGTCAACCCACCTCATCTGAATAGCCAGCGGCCGCCTCTTCGACCAGCTCCTGCCATTCCTTGCCGTCTATTGCGCCGTAGGCTTTCAGATCATCGGCCAGGGCGAGGCGGATTTCATAGCGATCCTCCGGCGTCGTTGATATGAAGGCGGGGTCGCCGCGCAGCGCGAACCAGGCTTGCACTGCGTTAGCCCGCTCAATGTTGATCGTCATGACGAATACCCAAGGCCAATGTCTACAGTGTAGAGATTGGCCGGACTCCGGCTGTTCATCGGTACCGACGAGCGGAGAAGACAATGTGTGGACGCCTTTCACAGTACAGCGGCATTCATGACTTCGTCGCGGCTCTGAGCATGCCCAACGCCCTGGCGAACTCGGTTGGCGATCAACCGATTGAGCGCTACAACATCGCCCGGACAGACCGGGTTGCGTTGTTGCACATTCAGGATGACCTGCTGCGCGTCGATTCCGTGCCTTGGGGGTGGCGACCTCATTGGGCCAAAGACAGGGCCGCGCCGATCAACGCCCGCGCTGAGAGGGTCGCGCACGGCCCCTTCTTCCGGGCGATCTGGCCGCACCGGGTAATCGCGCCAATTGATAACTGGTTTGAGTGGGTGGATGAAGGCGGACCGAAGAAACAGCCCTACCTGATCCGCCGCCGGGACCGTGCCCCGGTTTTGTGCGCCTCAATTGGCCAACTGCCAGACGTCGATGAAGGCCAGGGCGAGCATGACGGCTTTGTGATCATCACCGCCGACAGTGCCGGCGGCATGGTGGACATTCACGACCGGCGGCCCGTGGTGCTGACGCCTGAACTGGCCCGGGAATGGCTGGACCCGGCCACACCCAAGGAGCGAGCCGAGCAGATGGTGTTGCGCCAAGGCGAGCCATCGGAGGTGTTCGAATGGTTCAAGGTCGATAAAGCCGTGGGCAACGTACGCAACAAAGGGCCTGAGCTGATCAGGCCTGTCAGTGAGCAATAGCTCTGACATACGCCTGGCACGCCCGCAGCGATATCACGGCGTTATCCCCGTCGTCGGTGATGGCGATAATTCTTTGAGCATGCGCTGGGTCAAGTTGGGCTCGACGGGTTGCATGAACCACGCCTGCGGCGCCGGGGGTGGTAGGCACGTTGCCGCTACTGGCTGAGTCCTCGGCAAGGAGGACTGACAGCCGCACATCAGCAGTAGCAAGGCGGTCACGCAGCATAGCCTGGTTGCGCTGGGCATCGGATAATTCCTTGGTATGTTGTTGGTCTGCGGTGGCGACGCGCTGCTCTAGGGCCAAGCGCTTATCCTGTTCGGCCTTTTGTTGCCGCCAGGCCTCGTCGGTTATCGCGTCCAAAGCTTTCTGGTGCGCCGCACCCTGCTCTGCTAACTGCTCGGCGAGCTTCTCGCCCATTCGCCACTCCTGCACCTGCCAGGCAGCGCCGAAACTCACGAGCATGGCCAGGAGTACCAGCGCAAGCTTCTGAACGGACGTCATACCAGCGCCCGCCGCACGCCTTCCGCCAGCACGGCATCAGGGTAGGCATACCCAGCGTTCTCGTGATGGATGATCGCCTTGATGAATCCAGTCATAACTTTCGGTGTGGTCAAATCGATCTCAGCGCCAGGCTGGGTACCGGTACTCATCTCAACGGCCCGCACATAGGCGGCCGTGTCGTTCTCTGCCGAGGGTGCCCACCGGCTAATGATTGCCTTCACGGTCTTGAGCCCGTACTTGCGCTGGTAGGTCAGCAGGGTTTTACCAAGGGCGCGGATACCGTTCTCGGGCGAATCGAACCTAGCGAATCGTTTCTCGACCGATGGGTCGGGCTTGAGCTGGCCCTGCCATTGGTTGGCCGGGTTGTAGTCGATGTTGCCGGGGTTACGGTTGCGCACCCCACGGGTTTCAGTGATCGGCATACTTTTCTCCAGGCAAAAAAATACCCGCTCAGGGCGGGTGATGGCGGATCGTACAAAGCGGTTAACCAGGCACGGGCGGTAGCGGGTATCGTTCCTTGATGGCTGTCACCGATTCGACCCAAGGGCCAAAGTCCGGAGCAACGCCCTTCAAGAGAGCGTCGTATGCGATCTCCAATCGAATCGGGTCCGACTCAACTTGATATGCGGCACGACGTCGCGAGCGCGCCGTTTCAAGAGCGGTTCGGTATTCCTCGGCTCTTTTCTTCTCTACTGTCACGACTTGGCTGAAATCGATCATTCCATCACCTCTTGGCTAGGCCTTGGATCAAGATCGGTGGGCAACGCTACACGTCCATCTGGCGGGTTAATTATGTCGTCCGGGTACCAAGATTTTTGCCCAGCACCTGGCCCGACGGGCATCGTGACTGTTACCACGAGATTACCGTCAACTCTCTCGACAGCATCGTTTATCCATTGGCAACCGATCGCTTGCGCAGGCAGCGTTGCGCCATCCGGCAGTGGGCCAAAGTCCAGAACAACACCATTTATTGTAAGAACGTCACCAAACTTAATAATCTCAAGATTATCATCGGACCTAGTCGAAACCAGCTTAATGATCATTTCCATTTACCTATTGCCATATAGTTGCACGTATAACTACGAGCAGCTAAAGATGAAGTAGATAGTATCAAAGGAACTCCAATACCGGCAGTTGATCCGCCGCTACCATCCCACGTAATGACACCCGAGGAAAACGACTGGCAAACAAATGCGGGAGCCTCAAGAAACCCAGCGGAAAAAGTAATACTATTTGCATACCCATAGAACAGCGACCCTAAAGCATTGGTAGCAGCGCAAGACCTTGCGACAACTCCAAAACAAATTTGGGTTCCGTCTGCATATCGAATATATCTACCATTTGCATTGGTCCCAGTCTCAAACACTGCACCGCCACTTGCGCTTCCCACGAGTGCCGCGTAGGCAGTAGGAGTAAGGTTGTCGGTGCGAGCGTATAACTCAGTCGTCATAACATTTATCTTGGCTCCAGTGCTCCGCGTAGTGTCTCCACCGGCACCTGTAGGCGCAGTTCCTAGATTTATTTCTTGTCTTGCCATGTTGCCTCCACTAACTTATTTGTTTTGCAAACAACACAGGCAGAAACAAATTATTCCCGTTGAAATCACCAATGTTTTGTAGCAAGACATTCACCGTGTTCGTTTGGTAATTGAACGTGCATGTAAGCTTGGAAAAGGTGTCTCCCCCCGGGATATCCTGGGCAATGTTGTTTATCAACATGTAGTCGCCGTTGCTAAGCGGAGATGGAGCAGACCAATAGAACGACCACCGGCCCGGTGAGTTATTGACGGAGCCATTGAACGTCCACGCGGTGATAACGGTGGTGAACTGAGCGCAAGGCGTACCGCTATCAAAAAGCAGCTTTGAGCTGCCACCCCATATCCGCATCCCGTAAGTATCCGTAGGCTTTGACTCATAAGCCGCCAGGAAGTAAGAGCCGGGGACGCCCGCCGAAGACGAGTTAGACCATCCGGTCCAATTACCCGGGCTACCGGCAATTCGCACCCATTGGAAGTTGGCGCTTGAATCGGGCCTGGCAAATATAAGCGGGGGCTCCTGAGAGGTGACTGGTGATGGAAATATAGCCCCTCCTCCCGAGTACCTTCCCGAGTAAATTATGACAAGCCTAGAGAATTCGGAGTCGAGGGTTACGACGCCTGAAGAGTTTAGGAACGTGAGACCGTAGGCCATTATCTATATCTCAAAACAAGTAATCTTTGTGTTGAAACCGCAACTGCTCCTTGTGGGTAATTCCTGTTCCTTGAGCGGACAATAACGCCACCATCGAGAACTTGCACATCGTACTGAGCGACGTTGGCGTCTTGGCTCGTTGAACTACCATTCCATGAACTGGTATTCGGCACGCAAAATGCCGTGCAGGTTGCCGGTGTAACTCCGGGTATCTGTATAACAGACCCGGTGCTTGAAAGTGGTATGAGTGCTGAATAAACAATCCTCACTGTAAACGAGTTCTCGTCAAGCTGAAGGGCGCCATTAGCGCCCCATATCTTTATTCCGCTACTCACTCGGTAAGATCTCCAATTTGAACTCGCTTAACTCCGTTTACGTCCCAGAAGCGCAAAGAACGGTTGGTCATCATGGATCGCCCCTGACCAGGTACAACTCCGTTAATCTCGAATGTCCCATCAAAGAAAAGCTTCCATCCCGACTGGCCTGCAACGTAGTTGTTGGACTGGATGTAGTTGCCGATCTTGGCGTTCGTGATCGTGCCGTCCTGGATGAATGCGGCGTTGATGAAGGTCTGCCCACCAGTTACTGCAAACGGCACCGTTCCAGCCTGACCGATGGCGAAACGGTCGGCATCGATGATGAACTGCGACTGCAATCCGCCTGGGCCGTTTTCCAGACCCAGCCCGATACCTGCGTACTTGTAGAGCCCAGTAGCGGTTTCGTACTGCATCCGCACCGACCAGCTACCCGTGACCTTGCCGTCAACCGTTTGGATGGCTGAGGTGTTGGTCTGGATCGCCAAGGTATTGCCATTTACAGCAGTCTTGACCGTTTCAATGCTGGTAGATAACGCACCCTCTGCAGTGAGCCGGGCGGTTTGCTCGGTAGCGATGGCGGCCGCGTTGTTTGCCACCTTAACCTCAACTGCTTCCGTCTTTTGGCCCTGAACCAGGTCGCCCTCGATCAGAGCGGACTGGGTAGACCAGACACCAACGTAGGCTGTCTCTGACCCCATCAGCGCGCTGCTATCGCCCTGAAGCGGCGGGTTTACCTGCAAGTAAATGCCTTCTACCCGCTCCGCCGTGGTGTTGACTTTGCCGTCGAGCGTGGTCACCGATGCCTTGAGGGTGCTAAGCCCGCTGGCCGTAGCCGTCACACCGGTGACAGGATCGTTCACCGTGGCCTTCACCGCATTGAGCTGCGAAGCCTGGGCGGTGATGTCTTGGCCGTGCTGGTTGATCGTCGCCGAGTTCTGCTGAACTTGCGTGACCAGCGCGTTCACCGTCTGCGTTACCGTGCCGATATCGACCCAGTAAGTGGCGTTCGGCGGCGAATTGCCAGCGGGCACCGCCCCAATTGCTTGATAGAGGTGCTGCCCTACTCGCACGATATCGTTCAGCGCGTACGCCTTGGCCGGGTCGTATTCAAGCGCGTCAACGATCTGGTCAATCAGCCCTTCCAACTCGTCCTTGGCAGCGTCGATGCGGCTATTCACCGAGCCAGGCCCATTACCGTCGATGAGGTTGATGCGATCCTTCAGCAGCTGGCCAAGGGACGACTCATCGATTTGCCCCTTGATCTGCTCAAGAATCGGCCCGGCATCCGAGCTGGCCTGGCCCATCACGCCGTTTACCACCGGGTAGAACGGCCCGATGTTGCCGGTACGGTCCACCAGGCGCGCCCAGAAGAACAGAGTTGCGCCCGCCAGCAGTTGCTGCATGCGGTAGTCGGCCTGCGGATAAGCCAGGTCGGCCAGTTTGGTCGCCGCCTGCAGGTTGTTTGCCGGGCCATACCACAGCTCGGTACGCTGGGTGTCTTCGGCGCCAGCAGGGAATCCCCACTTGATGCCGATGCCGAAAAGCTCGCTGGTGGTTGTGAGGAACGACACCGCCGGCGGCAGGCCGACCTTCCCTTCCAGGTTGGTCAGGTTTGAGCTTTTCCAAATCGACGAGATCTCGAAGGCGCTCACAGCACGCACTCGGGCCAGGTAAGCGCCTGAGTAGATGCCGGTGACGTCCACGCTGGTCGAGCCGGTGCGCTGCACCTTGATCCAGTTGCCGTTGTCCTTGCGCCACTCCACGTCATAGGCGACTGCGCCGGTCACGGCAGGCCACGAGATATTCATGGTGCTGATCGCTATGCCCTGGTTCACGGCGTAGCTGGATGTCAGTGTGACGGTGGCCGGTGGCGGAACCACAGTGATCGGGATGACGCTGATCGGGCGCTCTTCCAACCGCGCGCCAGTGTCGATGTGAGCAAACTTGCTCGGGTCGTACTGAATCGCCGAGATCTCGAACACGCCAGGCTCTGGCCTGGCCACGCTGACCACGCGGTACAACGGGATGGCCAGGTCGTCAGCGTCGAGCGCCCAGACCAACTCAGGCTCGGGTGCGACCGAATAAGCAACGGTGACGGTCACCTGCCGACCACTGACGAGTTGCACGGTGCGGCCTTCGCACTTACCGTCGGGCAAGTTGAGGATCAGCCTATCGCCAGGCTTGGCTTGGGTGTCGCGGTCCAGGGTGATGACCTTGCCGTTCACCGACGAGATACGCCCGCCCACGGGCCGACCGGCCAGCAGTTCGTCGGCGATCGGGATTACGTAGCCAGGCAACGGAATACGCCCGTCCAAGCCAACTTTGAAGGTAACGGCCCGGTCCTTGGAGTTGGTCAGCAGCGCCCACTTCCCGCGGCGCTGGGCCTCAGATTCACGCGTGCAGCCGATAGCACTGATCTCCAGCGGATTGTCGCCGTAGCGCCGCTGTAGCTTTTGGTCAGTCACGGCCGTGACGTCAGTGTCGTAGTTGTTCAGCGGGTTGTCGTAGCTGATCAGCGCACGCGTGTACCGGGTTCGCTCCGACGCACTGGAGTACGTGAACTTACCATCGAGGACGTTGGCCCGTGTGTAGGCAAAATCGAAGTCAGTGGCCCGCGGCATATCCGACAGGGTGAACACTTGACCCTGGGCCCAATAGGTCATCCCCCGGTAGATCGCCGAGATATCGCGCAGCAGCGACCAAGCATCAGCCTTACTCTGCAGATTCATGTTGCAGATGAAGCGCGGCTCCTGCCCGCCCTTCCCGTCCGGCACCAACTGGTCGCAGTACTGCGAGATGCGGTACAGCTCCCACTTGTCCACCATCCAAGGCTTGATGCGGCGGCCCAGGCCGAAGCGGTCCGCAGTGGTGATGTCGTAAGTCATCCAGACCGCGTTATCGGTCCACGCCTGCTTGAAGGTCCCATCCCAGACGCCACTGTATGAGCGCGAAACTGGGTCATAGTTGCTCGGCACCTGCATCTTCTTCAGCTTAGTCTCGACGGTTACTGCCGGGATGCTGCGGAACTGTTCGGCTGAAAACTCGATGTATAGCAGCGCAGTATTTGGGTAGCGGATCTTCGCGTCGATCACCTCGGTGAAGCCGGCAATCTGCATCGTGTCGGAGATTTTGTTGTTGTTCTGGTTGGGCGTCAGACGAGTGATGCGCATCAGCCAGCCGGTGGTTGCCTTAGGCAAATCGATTCGGCGGGTGCGCTCGTAAAGACTGGTGGTCTTTCCAGACACGGCCTCATTCAGAACCTCCTGATAAGCGCCGCCATCAGTAGCCAGCTCGACCTTGTAGCCGATCGCGTAACCGTTAATGTTGCCACCGGCATCTACCGACTGGAGCGCCGGCCAGGCGAAACGCACGCGCACAGCCGAAAGCTGGGTATTGGTGATGGCCCGAACCCATGGTGTGCCGCTACGCAGCTCGGTACTGATGGTGGTTTCGTTCTCGATTGAGGGAATGCCCTGGATATACGACTGATCTACCGCCCCGGTGCGCCACTCCCACTTCACGTTCGGGAAGTTCATGTTGCCCTGAGGGTCTTGCAGCGGGGTGTTGTCGAGGTAGATGTCCTTAGCCGTGGGCGTGCCTTCAAACTCGCCCTCCCCGACCGCAATCAGCATCTTGGCTATAGCGACAGAACGCAGACTATCCGGCGCCTCGGTTGGCGTTTTTGGCTTATCGGAGCCGCCCTTGGCGCCGTAGATTTCGAGCTTCTGTGCTGCGCCCATGCTTTTCTCCAGGCAAAAAAAACCGCCTCGTGGGCGGCTTGGTGGCGTTTCGTATGACGGTATCGATATTGGACTTTGCAAGAGAAGCCCTTACCATGGGGCGCTCCTCTCAGCCTTCAAGGAAGTACCTGCTGATGAATAAAGCCCCTACCTGGCTACGCACAACCCTGTCGATACCGCTTTACGCAGTGTCAGTCGGGTTTTGGATTTCCTCCGTGTATCTGTTCGTTACCACAGTGAAAATGCTTTTCGCATTTATGACGCCAGAACTCATCGGAGCACGACTTTTCGACTTCTTAATGGTTGCCATATCAGCGGCTATCGGTGCCGGACTATGGAAGCTCGCTAGATACATTCGAACATCTAACTTTAGAAAACAGGCGAGGCCCACCACAGCCGGTCTTCCGTAACCTTCCTACATCTGGTCTTCGGCATAAATGGCGGCACTGATGATCGCACCGCCCACGCGCCGCTTGCCGTAGCAGAGCGGTACCGGGTTACCGGATGCAGTGGTGTTCTTGGCGCTGCCAAAGGCGTATCCAGGGGTGTTCTCTGGCGCAGCGCTGGTTTTCAGGCCGCCGGCCTGTGGGCTGAGCATTTGGATCACGCCGCCGGCGACAAGGCCGATGCCTGCCCCAATTAACGGGGTACCGAACGGAGTCGCCGAGAAAATAACCCCCACGACAATCAAGATCGCGCCGACGATTGTCTGAAGAATACCGCCGCGCTTGCTGCCTACGACCACGGGCGCAATGCGGATGTCTCCGGCACCGTTGTAGCTCAGCTCCCTCTCCCCGATATTGCGCTTATCGCGAAACACCGCGAACTCAAGGCCGCGCGACTTGGCGTTAGACAGGAACCGCTCGAACCCAGGGATCTGCACGCATAGTGCCTTGATCGCCTCGGCCGGCGAGTTTACCGCGAGCCTGAAGGACTTCCCGAACTGCCGGAGTTGCCCATGCAGACGAATGGTGGTCATGGGTTGATAGTTGATCGCTGATGCCTGCATCACTTTCTCCGGACAATAAAAAACCGCCCGTAGGCGGTTTCATGGCTTTCTTGGTTCAGTTGTAGTCGACATAGGGGCCAATGTAGAACCCGGCCATATCGCCGCTAATGCGGTATAGGCTTTCTTTACCGGACTGCACCGTCGCTGCGATGGTGCGGATTGCAGCCCCGGCACACAGGCCTGAACCGGCGAGACCGGCGCCGATATTCGGGGAGCCTGGTGGCAGGTAGAAGGTAGCTCGCTGGCCTGTACCTATTTTCGCGGCCTTGCGTCCATCCACGTAGACGACGATATCGCAGCCTGAACCGACCGCGCCGGAGTCACGGACAACCGTGATCTTCCCGCTTTCGCCGGACGGCTTGGACTGGAAGGCGTACAGCTCATCTGACGGCACCGGTTTCGCATCCCTTACCGAAATCGCCGATGAGGCACACCCCGCCAGCATTGCTACCACCGCCGCAGCTATCAAAATCCGCATGATCGATCCTCGTCCTGAAAGTGGCGACTGTATCACCGAGCGTCACGATGACGAAGAATCAGGCGCGTCCGGTCATGCCAGGGGCCGCCAAAGATGATGATTTCCGATGGCCTGCCGTACAGGTGGTGCAGCAGGAAGGGGCCCGGACCGAACACACCTGAATCCTCACCAGGCAGCGACGGATCAGTGCCGAGGTATATGCCAGCGTGGTTCGGGTGAGCCGTCCGGCCAACCTGCATAACGATCATGTCACCGCGCTGCGGTTGGTCAACGCGAACGAAACCGGCCGCCTCGTAGTGTTGCTCGTACAGGCTCGCGTTCTCCGCACTCTCCCACCAACCATCGGCGCGCTGGAAGGTTTCGAATTCCAGGCCCCACTCGCGGGAATACCAGTCAGCGCAGACCTGCCAGCAGTCCCAAGCACCGTGCACGAACGGGCGCTTGAGAAGCGGCGTGCTGCCCGTCGGCGTGATCGTGCGCAGGTCGCCCTCGGGCCAGCTCAAAATATGCCAGGGCAAGGCCGTGGCCTCGCACATTGCCAGGTCGTGCGGTGACGGCCTGCTGGTGGCGTCCGGGTGCGAGTGAACGATGCCGATCACTTCGCCCAAGTCTTCCGCCGCAGCATAATCCTCGGGATCGAGTTGGAACTCTTCGTTCGGCTCCGTGGCGATATTCCGGCACGGGAAGTACTTCTGCTTGCGACCGATGGCGAGCAGCAGGCCGCACGACTCGGCGGGATAACACTCCTCTGCATGAATTTGAATGGCTTTTAACAAATGTTTGCGCATAAAAAAACCCACATTTCTGTGGGCTCCTTTTCATTCGGCGGTTCTGCTTCGCCTTGGCTCTGGCGGCGTATTTACCGCGGCAGTGTGAGTCCAACCCTTCCGGACCCTGGCTCGTATAGTTACTTTTTTGATCCCGGTAAGCTCTGCCCACTCCGATATGCACCGAGTTTCCCCGTTAGCTGTCAGCATGTGATTGCTGCTTTTATTTCTTTGCTGTTGCTTGTCCGTGGCCCATCGACAGTTGCCGGGCTCATAGTTTCCACCCGAATCTTTCCTGTCGAGAGTGGTGCCCTCTGGCCTTAGCCCCATGTCTTCGAAAAAATTGGCAAAATCTCTCCACCGCTCATTAACCAAGATCCCAGAGCCGCCATAGTTGGCAAAGTTCGGTGCTTCGGGATTTGTACAGCGAGCGATCATGCTATTCCAAGAGCGATACGTTGGAGTGCCATACATACCGTGCTTTTTCTTTACTTCGGCATCGAGACATCCGCATGATTGTGTCACGCCTTTGCGGAGCGCCTGAGCCGCATATGCTTTCTCGTTGCCGCAATCGCACAGGCAATACCATCTTGCCGACGTACTCTTAAATTGAGATTTATCTGTAGATTTCGTGACCACGGTAAGTCGGCCAAACCGCTCGCCCGTCAAATCAATAAGCTTTGGCATTTCACACCCCTAAAGCGTGAGACCTAACTGGAAAGGAGTGGCAGGTCGGTTAGGTGCCGACTTTTCGGGTTGCATGCCCTAGCCACAAGGACATTCTACTACGATCTGGACACGAGGCTCACTGCAGGAAATCCCCCGAATCCCAATTCTTCGTTCTCACCGAACCGCAACTTGCAGGACGACAGACAGCCCTTGCACTGGTCAAGCGCCGGGTCATCCGTGGGGTTGTCCTCGTCGTCGAACATGGCCGGGCCGGTGTAGCCGCAGTCCGGCCCGCGGTACCCATTGGTCATGGCCCAGTGGCAAAACGTCGTCATTTGCCGGCCGGGCAGCCCGTGGTTATCGATCTCGCCAGGGGAGGACAGCTCCCAGACCACCGCTTCGCCGTCCTCGCTGGTTTTCTGGTCGATGTACCAGATCTCCAGAGCCTCCTGGGTCGGATCTGCACTCGGGTTACCCTCGGGGAAGTTCGCCGCGTCCAGGTACTGGGCCAACGTCTCGCGAACTGTGAGCTTGAACTTCAGAAGGTCCTCAAACGCCAGGCAGAGCGCGGTGACGCGGCCGTTGATGTTGCCGGCAGCGAACGTTGGCCGGGTGGCTGTACCGTCACTGCTGGAGCCGATTCCTTCGATCTGCACCGGCCAGGCCGCGTACTCCTCGCCCTGCCAGATGATGGACTTGGCGGGCAGTTCCTGTTCTGAGCCTTCATAGGCCAGCAATTCCTCGGGCGTGTGCGGGATGGCGTGACCGTGGAAGCGAAGGTAATCCGCGCCGTACTCAGTCCCGTCAATTTCAAACAGGCGAATTTCGCCGCCGGGCTCCAGTTTCTGGATGTCCGTGATCAGTGCCATGGGCGGTTATCTCAGGGGTGAAAGGTTTGTTGGAAGGTTGCGGTGATGGCGTAGACCTGCCCGCCACGGTGCACGGGCTTGTAGCCGTTGCACTTGTAGAGGCCAAGCACGCCTAAGGGTGGTGTCCAGAGAAAGGCTTTCGCCCCCTTGTGTCTGTCGAGGAACGCCCGGATCTCCATGATCTTTGACGCCAAGCCAGTGAAGGTCACCGGCCAGGATTCAGACTGATTGTTTATCCCGTCCTCGACCGACTGGGCGTATCCATCGCCAAACTGCTTTGTGCGGACGCGCTGGGTGATTTCGCCCTCCGCGCCCTTCTCTGTTGCCCAAGTGAATCGCTCAATCGCCATGAATCACCCCTTCACGTTGCGGCGGCTTACACCACCCTGACGCCAAGACTTGGCGATTTCTTCGACTGCAACCTGCCGTGTGCGCGCCTCCATATTGCGTTGGAAGGTCTCGGCGTCGAACTCAGCACCATCTGGCCGACCAGCTTCCTGATCGCTCAGGATGATCGGCATGCTGAGGCTGAGATTTACCCCGCCACCGCCGCCTCCGACCGCAGAAACACCCAACTTGCCGTTGGCTGTGCGAGTGAGCGGCATGATTGCCTCATCGCCCGCCTCCCCCATGACTCCTGTCTTGCCCCCGGCCATGCCGAACGCAGTTGGTTTGCTGACGATTGAGTTGGTGAAAGCGCCACCATCGGCGAACATCTGCACACCGCCCGACCAGGCGCCGCCCTTGGCCTGAATGCTGCCGGGGGTGAAGTTGGATAGGTCGGCTCCGGTGTAGCCGACCTGACTTGCCCCACCAGAACCACCGCCGCCGCCGAAGTAGCTCAGCCCCGCGCCAAACAAGCTGCTGAGTAGCTGCGAGCTCGCTTGTCGAGTGGCAATTCTCGCCATGTCGGCCAGAATCGACTTGGTGAAGTCAGCAAAAGACAGCTTCCCAGTGATCGCAAAATTGGCAACCGCATCCTCCATGGTGCTGAAGGCATTACCGAAAAGACTCTTTGTCTGGCCGGCGATGTTTTGTGCCGAATCCAGGTAGTTAGCCCAGGCCGCTGTTGCGCCCTTCGTCCAGTCGCCCTGGGCGGCCTCAACATCCGCGTAGTTCTGCCGGATCTGGTCCGTCGCGGCCTTGTTCGCGTCTGCGAGCGCCTGCGATTTACGCTTGAACTCCTCCTCCGACATATTGCGCGACGGATCCGACTTCTGGTTGGCCAACTCCAGCGACTGCTGAGCAAACCGGTCTTGCTGGCTGTTCAGTTCGCCGTTGAGTGCGTTCTGGCGGTCCCCCTGGCCCACGCCAATTACTGCGCGTTGGCCGGCAAGTTCCAGGGCTCGTTGCTGCTGAGCCAGGGCCTGCACATAGGTGATGATTGACCGCTCCTGCTTGACCAGGCGTCCGGTTTCGTTGGTGGCCAAAACCTCAAGCTGGCTGTCGGCCTCTTTCTGCGCCTTGACCATCCCTGCGCGTGCGTCAGCGATCTTCTGGTCCAGCTGGATGCTCTGGGCGGCAGTCGTGGACTTCTTGCCTTTGACGGCCTCCAGCGCGGCAATCTCGGCCTCATAGGCTGCGTTCACCTCGTCGCGCTGATTGCCGATCAGGGCTTCACGCTTCAGCGCGTATTCGGCCTGAGAAATCAGCCCGGCCTTCTCCGCGGCGTCCAGTCGCTTCTGGGTGTTTTTGTACTCATCAACGATCGCTGCAAGGTTGTTCTTGGCATCATTGAAGCCCGTCATGTCAACCTGAGTGCCGGCTGTTTTCGGGTCCTTGAACTTGTCGTTGATATTGGAAATATTCTTGTCGATCGCCGACGGATCGAGCCGCGAATCCTTCGGGTCAACCTTGCGGATATCGTCGAGCTGCCGCCTGTACTCCTTGATCGCCTCGGTGCGCTTCTGCTCGTTCGTCCACGACGATTTAGTTAGAGCATCGATCTTGGCCATCGACGAAACAGCATCGCCCTGCGCCTTGGCCTGCTCGCCCTCCCACTTGGCGATGTCAGCCTGGGCCGCCTTTTCGTCCTCAAGCATGTTTAGGCGATTCTGCCGGAACTCAATCAGGGCATCCTTTGATTTTTGGTTTTGAAACAACCCATCCATATTCTGGGCTTCGAGCAATCCGGCCTTCGCGTCCTCAATGTCCGAATTAATGTCACGACGTCCGGCGTTTTTCAGTCCATCTGCCGCTTTGGCAACTGCGTTATACGCCCGCTCCCAGAAGCTCAGGTTTTCCAGAATCTTTGGCGTGCGCTCGTTGATTGCATCGGCATACGACTCGGTCGCCAGCTTCACGGCGCCGGCGTGATCGCCCTGCTGCTCCAGTGCCGCAATTTGCGAATAAACCGAGGCCGTCAGGTAGTGGTACTGTTCGTTCAGCGCAGCAGAGGTCTTTACCGGATCGTCTGCCAGCTTGGAGAACTCTGCGACCGTCTCGCTAACCGCCTTGCCGGTGGCTTCCTGCATCGACACGGCAGCCTGGGTGATGCCGGTGAAGCTGTCCCCGGCGATCTTGCCGTTGTCAGCCAGCAGCGCCAGCACAGCGGTGGCCTGACCGGTGGTGCCGACTGTTGCGCTCACCTGACGCGCCATATCGCCCAGTTGCCCGGCACTCACCCCCGCGTAGTTGCCGGTGAGGACCAGCGATTTGTTGTAACTGTCCTGCTCCTCGCTGCCCTTGTAGTAGGCGTATGCGAGGCCGCCAACAGCAGCCGTTGCAAGCGCCAGCGGGCCCAGGATGGCGAGCAACCCGGCAGCACCTGCGCCAGCCCCGGCGCCCAACTGAGCAACAGCACGCACGCCGCTGCCCCAGTCACCCGAGGAAAGAGCATTACCCAGCTGCACGACGTTTTCCTGCGCCTGGCGGGTACCGAGGCGCAGCTTGTCGAAACCGGTATTGGTTTTTTCGAGCTTTGCGTAATCCTTATCGATATTGCTCAGGGCTTTGTTGTAATCCTCCTGGCTCAAGCGCCCAGCATCCAGATGTTTGCCCAGCTGCTCTACCTGGGTATCCAGCTTGGCCATGGCGGCGCGAGCCGGGTCGATGGCACCCAACAGGCTATTCAGAGCCTTTTGCTCGTCCATAGCAGACTTGGCCAGGGCCACCTGCTGTTTGTCGAGCTGCGCGGAGATCTTCGCCGCCTCGGCTTCACCGTAGGCGCCGGTCTTCGTCAGCTTGGCAAGTGCGTCACGCTGCTTCGCCAGGTCCTGGGTAGATTTAGCGCTGGTGGACAGCGACTTTTCCAGGGCCTGCATTTCGTTCATCAGCGAGACGGCGGACTGCTCGGCCCGGCCGCCAGCCTTCGCCATTTCATCCAGGCTCGTTTTCGCCTGGATTGCATCGGCCGAGTCGATCTTGACGCCGAGTTCTGCAATGTTCATCGACTCACCTTGAATAAGTGCCCGTGGTTACGGGCTGTTTTCCCTTTCCTCCGCCATAACGCGCAGGGCTTCGCCTTCCAGCACTTGGAGGTCCGGGAAGATTTCAGCGAGTTTCTTTTTCTTGATGCCGAGGAAGCTGGCCACGTCGCGAATGCTGCTGTAATCGAGACCGACTGCACCGCCAGTGCCAACTCGCCATTGGGTGGACATGCGGTTGAACAAGAGAAAGGCCGGCCAGTTACAGGGCCAAACTTCCACATCTTCCTCATCGAGGTCGGCAGCCGTAAGCCCGAGAGCAGCCAACTGCTCAGCAGATTGACCGCTTGCATACATCGCGCTGGCTGCCGCCCTCAGTTTCCCAAGCGAGCCTGGCTGAACGCGCTCTGATAAGCGTTAACAACCGCTTCGGCGGTTCCATGACAGGACTTAACAAGGGCCTGGATGCCCTTATCGTCGAACTTGTCATCGAAGCCCCAGCCAACGACCAGATCCTTGATCTGC
This sequence comes from Pseudomonas sp. BCA17, assembly GCF_004519405.1. Classification (GTDB taxonomy): domain Bacteria; phylum Pseudomonadota; class Gammaproteobacteria; order Pseudomonadales; family Pseudomonadaceae; genus Aquipseudomonas. The sequence goes on from NZ_SGWI01000001.1 coordinate 1,081,765, forward strand.
TGCACTTGAAGCTCGGTCTCGGCCGCGACGACATCGGACAATGTGGTGTCGACTCCAAAACTGGCGCGCATCTCCTTTCCCTTTGCGCTCCAATCATCGAACAGCGCGGCGAGCCCTGGGCGATCCCGGTACTTGAAGGTGAACTCGATTTTCTCGGGCTCCTCCCCAACAATCGGGATCAATACAAATGCCTTGAATGTTGGGTTCTGGGCAATCCTGATCTTTGCCATGGGAGCTCCTTATGCGCCAGCCAAGTAGCGGAGCGAGCGAGCCGAAAGCCCAATGCTGATGGTGCGCGTCATCACGTTGTTTCGCTCCATGGTCGGATCCGGAGTGATACTCACGTAACCCGGGTAGAGGATCTGATCGCCGTTACGCAGCTTCATGCGGACCACAGCCAGTTCCTTGGTATCGTCATAGCCTTCGACGGTTTCGACGTACTGCGCCGCTGGCTGATCCTCTACCACGATGGTGATCGTGGTCGGGTTGCGGTTGGTTGGAAACTGCTTGTCGTCGTCATCCTCCAGGTAGCCGACAGTTTGATACTGCTGCTCGCCGCCGGAGGATGTGAAAGATGTGACCTTCGAGATTTGCGTCCAGCCGGAAACAGGGATCACCGAGCCAGCCCCAGCACCGACTGTGTACTTGTCGGTGTTCGTGGTATTTAGGCCGGCCAGAGAAAAAGCGTCAGCGGTGATGCTAGATGCCTTTACTGCGCGATCATTGATCAAAGCCCAGCCGGAATTGATCAGCAGGACATCACCGTTTTCGATGCTATGGCCGACAGATGCGGCGACTGGCGGCTTGGCATTTGTCAGGGCAGTGAACGGTACGGCAGATCCCAAAACGCTGGCGATCTCCAGCACAGCGCCGTTCGGCAGCGGGAAGCGTGCGGCCATGATGTATTTCCTCTTGAGTGCCCGCCTGACGGCGGTAGGTTATGCCCCAGCGGGCAGTTGGTCTGCGACACCCAGATAGGTGAAGCTGGCCGGGACCGTGTAGGTCGCCGACTCTGTGATAGTTGGTCCCTGGTCTACTGGTTCGGTGATCAAGCCTTCGAACCCGTTGCGTGCTAGTGGCGTATCGACGCGAAACAGCCAGGTCAGTTCGTCTATAAGTGACTCGGCTATGGCCATGGCTTGGGCAGAGGGGCACACGATGCTGATCTGGTACACACCTGAGTACTCGTAGGCATCCCCGCCGAGATAGCGGCAGGTGGTGCTGGCCGGCAACTGGAAAGCCCGTAGATAGGTTTCAGACGAATTCGGTGTGAACGGCTGATTTGGATAGGCCACTCGTATTGGGCGCGCAGCCGCCCATGCGGCCAGCTTCGTTTCTATGGCCTGACGAGCGCGTGCGTGACTCATACCTGGTTGTTCCTAATGGCCTCCAGCACTATTTGCTGAAAGCGAGCCACGGTTACCCGAACCATACCGCCGGGCGCTTGGGTGGAATGGCCGAACTCCAGCGGGATGGAATAGGGCAAATTGTTGATGATGTAGGCCATCTGGCCGGCGGTGAAGTCGCTCATAGCTGCGACCAGCGCCGCAGTGGTTTCGGCGCCGCTGGGGTCTACTTCGTCAAACGTGACGTTCTCGACCACGCCGAGCGATATGTGCCAGTTCGCGCGGAACCGGCCGCCGACGTAGCCTTCAGGCGCCTTGATGTCCATGCCATCGTTGAGCTTGCGGCCTTTCTTGAGCCTGCCGCCCTTGGTGAGGTTGGCCGGGTCGCTGCGCAGCGCGCTGTTGTGGTCGTCGACGGCCTTGTTGTACTGGGTTGCCACTGCGTTCTGCGCCCAGATCTCTGGGTTACCCACGGGAGACATGCGAATCAGGCTGCTGCCGACCTCGATGATAATTTCACGCACGCTGGCATCGATGGCTTCACCCGTCTGAGCGGCGAACTCGGCCAGGCTCAGGGCGAAGCTACCGGACTGGCCGGCACCTGCCCGGCTCAAGACCGCACCTGCAGTTCATACAGGACCGGCGTGCCGGCCGGATTGATCTCTTTCAGCGGCGGTACGATTGACCAGGTGCGCCCCTGGGCGACCACTTTGTCGAGCAGACCAGGCACCCAGGCCAAGCCTTGCGCGGCAATCTTGAGCTTCTTGTCGCCCTGCCGGATGAGACTGTTGGTTTGAAATTCTTGGCCGGTGAAGTCGAGCAGGATGCCTTGGGCGATTTGCTCGACAATTGTGCCTGGCGCTTCGCCGCCGATATCCGGGTCGTACTCGCCCGGCTCCGTCTTGCTGATGGTCACAGGCTGGCCGAACTCTGTGATCATATCCAGAGCCATCACGGCCATTTCGTCGTAGAAGGTGGCCATGGTGGTCTCCGTTTCTGCTATGCGCGTATTGCGAACAGCCCGCGCTTTTGTAGGTAGTCGGCGAACTGCGTAGCGCTCGGCCGGTCCGGTGCCGCCGGCAACAGCCTGTTGCTGGTGGTGGGGATCGCTGCGTACTGCCGCGTCACAGCCCCCTCAACGCGATCCAGCAACACAGCGCCTTTGCGCTTTTCCACTGGATCGATGTCGTCCTGATGAATCTCACCAGCCAGCGCCATTTGACCGTACTGGATTCGCGCCGGCAGGTAGTTGTTCGGCTTGACCTCGTGATCCAGCAGCACTTCCCGGCGCGGCCAGGACAGTGCCTGCTCGCTGTTCGTCTTTCGCCCCCTCCAGGTCATGCCATCCATTGCCAAGGCGGCCCGGCGCAGCAGCGCTTCCTGCTCGGGAACGCCTGCGGGGATGACCGTGCCGAACTTCACGGCATACATGGCCAGCTCCTCGGCGCTCGCGTAGCTTTCGGCGTCAGGCTTGCCGGTACCGTCCTCGATGATGAGTGTCATGCGTCAACTCGCTGGAATGGTTTGTAGATTGGTCGCCGGATCACCGACAGCCAGCAGTATTACCCCTTGGGCAACTCAGCGACGAGTTTGTCCAGGGAGTCTTTGGAGGCGTTGGCCCGATACTGGACCTTGGCTTCGTCAAGCGTTGCTTTCAGCGCCGCGATTTCACCGGCCTCATCAGCCGGTGGCATGAGGGCAGACTTCTTCAGCGCCTCAACCTCGGCGCGCAGCGCGTCGACAGTCAAGGCCAGACCGTCACGTTCAGTGGTCAACTCACCAACCGAAGCATGGGTGGCTCCCAACACTTCAAACAAGCGCAACGCCAGCTCGCCGGACTCTGGACGATGGATTTTGCCAGCCTCCAAACCTTCGATCAGCAGAACCATTGCGCTGCTCTCGGACTGCAGATCGGCAAGCAGCCTGGACAGCTCGTCAGATGCGACCGCCAGAGTGCCGACAACAACAGCCTCTGGCAACTCAACCACTTCAACATCAACTCCAGCATCTTCGTATGCCGTGACGATTTCGGGATAGTCGCCCACCACTGTTACCACAGTTGCTTCACGCTCAACGTTACGGAACAGGCCGGGCACGCGGTAACGCTTGCCAGGCTCAAAGCCGTCAAGCTGGTTTGTATAAACGAGTTCCATCGGAATCTCCGTGGCGGCCATCGCTGGCCGCTTCCTGGGGTGGTTATCAGCCGCCGACTGGTGGCGTGGTGGTGAGGTTGATCATCACGCCGGCGGTGACCTTGTTGCTGTCCGAGTGCTTGACCCAGTTCGCCGCGGAGCCGACGGCCGCCAGGGTTGGGTTGGTGCCGCCGGTGGTTTCCTTCCAGCTGTAACCCAACACATCGATGTTGACGGTACCCTCGGCGCGGTAACCGATAGCCAGGTTTTCCTCGTCGTTCACGTCGTACGAACGAAAACCCGGGGCCTGGGATTCGGTGATCACCACGGCATTCGGCAGCAGGCCGAAGATCGCATCCACTGGCGCCTTGTCGGTCACCAGCACCGGTTTGCCCAGAGTGCCAGGCAGACCGCCGTAGATCACGACGCCCGCTTCTTCGTAGACCTTGTTCGCGATCGCTTCATCAACGATGTCGAAGTAGGCCGACGAGTGCATGACCCACAGCGCGATACGACCGAACTTGTCGCCAAATTTGCGCATGCCACGGGTCAGGGTCTTCTTGCCGTCGGTTTCGATGTTGGCGGACACCACCATTGCGGCGTTCGAACCGATAGCAGCCTTCAGAGCGCCGGTGGCGTACTCGATGAAGCCTTCGATTGTGGCATCAGCCACGTCGGCGCCGATGATTTGGGAGAACTCTTCTACGGCACGACCACGACGCTTGAACGCCTCTTCGGTCGTCTGGTACGGCCCATATTTCCAAGGGGCCTTGACGCCTACAGCTTCGCCAGCGCCGATTTTCTTGGCGGTGACCTTGCCGTCGGAGTTGACATCGCGATGCTCCAGGCCGCCGCCGAGCTTGTAGAAAGCACGCTTGCGGAAGTCGCCCTGAATCAGTTCGTTGTCCAGAACGATTGCGCCGTTGGACGATGCGTTAAACACGTCCAGGTTGTCCTGGATGCGTTCCAGGTATGCAGTTTGCGCCTCATCGTTATAGATGATCAGGTCGCTGTTTACGGTTGTAGCCATGGGTTTGTCCCCTTACTTGGGCAATGCGAGGAATGCGGTTTGGCCGTGCTTGCGCTGGTAGTCGCGCTTTTGCTCGGAGGTCATTTCGGAGCGCTTGAATGCAGCCTGGCCGCCACCCCCGCCCGGGGCTTGTGTCCCTGAAGCCCTTGGCCACAGGTGGGGTGCGCTTTCGCGCAGAGACTCGGCCCATTCGAGCGGAGTCAGAGGGGTCTTGCCGTCTTTGCCGAGGATGGTCTGGCCATTCTCGTCAACAGCGACGGCTTCTCCCTCCTCGTTCAGTGAGAACACGCCTTTGGCGCGCAAGATGATGTCGTCGGTTGCTTCCGGCAATGCACCAGCTTTCAGTGCTGCACCGCGTACCGAGTCGCCCAGGACTTTGCCCTGGAACTTCGCGGCGAAGGCTTCAGCCTTCTCAGCGCGACCGGCGAGCGTCTTCAGTTGCTTGTCGTGCTCGCCACGCAGGCGCTCGGTGCGCTTATTGAACACCTCGTCCACCTTGCCCTCGGTCAGCAGTTTGGTTTCTTCATCCTGCCCGGCGCGGCTGAGCAGGCCTTTGACTGCGTCGATGTCGATGCCTTCAAACTGTGTTTCAAACTGGGTCAGCTTGCCGGAGGTTTCCTTCAGCTTGCCCAGCAGTTCCGAGTTCTTGGTTTTCAAGCCGGAAACAGATGCTTCAACGGCAGTCGCGATAGCGGCCTTGATTGCCGGGTTTTCCAGGTCGATTACGTTTTCTTCTGCCACGTTGATGCACCCCTTGGGTATGTTTCGCCCGCTTTGCAGGCAATAAAAAACCGCCCGGAGGCGGCTGATTGAATGTGTTCGGTTAGATCCCGGCCCGCTCAAATGCCAGCGGCTCTAATCCTTTCATCTGCGCCAGAGTGAGCGGCGCGAAATTGCGATCAAGCTGCAGCTCGGTGAAGCGCTCAACGGTCAAGCCACCCTCACGGAACAGCTTTGCCCGGACTGGGCCGATGGCGACGTCCTGGAACGACGCCGGCTGCTGCTGAAGCCAGTGGTAGTAATCGAGGTCAGCACTCACCTGCTGCCCCCCATTAGCACCCACCGAGGCACGCGTTGCGCCCTTGGCGAACATCGCGCTGAGCTTGGTCAACAGAATGAAGGTGGTGCGGCAGTTAGGGTGGAAAGGCGGCCTTGGGCCGGAATCCACCGGAAACTTGCGCTTATCCATCGAGCGGCACAACTGGCTGGTCTTGCTGTCCAGCGTGGCCACCATCTGGATCTCTTCCACGATATCCGTGTTCGCCTTGGCCACCTCCATGCGCGCCTGGGACGACACATGCTGAATCGCGGTGTGCACGACCGTGCTGGCATTGCGGTTGGTAGTGGCCAGGATGCCGTCTTTGTACCCTGCCGCCTTGGTGCCGCGAATGTTCCGAATGATCTGGAAGTTCGTCTGCCCTTCGAAGAAGCCCTGCCGGATAGTGCCGGTAACGCGTTCACGCTCTGCACTGGTCCAACCCTTGATAAAGGCCTTCAGCAACTTGCCGCCGCCGGTACCGCGCACGCTGAGTGGGTTGGTCAGTACTGCGGTACGGATTGCAGCTGCGCTCGTCGCGACCACATCCAGCGAAACGCCAACCGGCGCCGACCTGGCAAGGCTGGTCGCCTCAAACTCTGCCTCGTAATTGGCGATGTCCACCAGGTCAAGGTTCAGTTGTGCGCTGTAGCGGTCGAAGATGTCCAGCAGCAGGCTATCTACTTCCTTCAGCAGCGCTTCAAGACGTTTGACGTTGTACTCGGTCAGGTCCGACCGTGTGAGACGGTCCCGGATAGAACGGTCAATCTCCTTGAGGAAGGGGGCGAACTTGCCCGCCTCCCCAGCCTTGAGCTTTTCGAGAAAGACAGCGTGCCGGATGGTTGCGTCAAGGATTGCTTGGTTCGCCGCCATCTACTTTGTCCTCGTCGTCCAGGCCCAGGCCATCGCCCTGCTCTTCTAGCTCACCGTCGATCTGCTCGTCAGTTCGCTCTGGCGCGATCAGCCCCAACTTGCGCAAATACGCTCGAAGATCCGCCTTCGCGAACCCGCCGTTCTGCCACAAGCCAACCAAGGCCGTGATCATCTGCGGATCGGCCGTCAGCTCGACGAACTCCTGATTCACCTGGTAGGCGACCTTCTTGTCAGCGATGCCCATGTAGGCGCAGCACCACATGATTGCCCGGGTGTAGGCCTCGCTGACGTTGGCTACGCATCCAGCAAGAACCGATGTAGATGCTGATTGATCGCCACGAGACTCGGTTGCGGTCTTGGTGGCAAGTGACGCCACCACCATCCGCGCACCCAGTTCGATCATCATCTGGTTCTTGTCAGCCATGGCCTCCTTGACCAGCGTATTCGGTGCAGGCTGGGCGTAGCCGAAAGCGCCTCCGACCGGCAACATCATCGGGGCTCTGGAACCGACATAGATGCCGTTCTTCTCCATCCAGTCGCGCCAGGACTCGTCGAGCCCACTGATCCACGGCTGAGCCTGCCCGCACCAGAACACACTGTCTTCATAGTCGGCGCTGTTCCGGAAGTGGCCCAGGTTGATCATGGCGATGTCGTACAGCGGCGACTCGTCGATGCTTGGGTCGTTGTTCTGCGCGCCGACGAAAGTGAACGGGATCTCCTTGAGACGCCCGGTGACGCCTTTCGGCTTGAACTCTCCGATGACCGCCAGCGGCCCACCACCTTTCGGACCGGACCGGCGCCAAACACGACAAACGAAACCGTCATCCTCAAGCGCCAGCTCCCGGTACTGCTCAGCCGTCTTGTAGCCGAAGCCGTCAGGAATCTCCGGAGACTCGCGCAGCACCACCAGCGTCAGCACGCTGTGACCGTTCACCATGCCCGTGCGCCAGTTGATGATGTCTTCAGCGCAATAAGACAGGATCACCGAGTGACCACCGATGCCGTCGTCCTGGTGATAGTCGACGTACAGGCCGTGGCGGCCAGCTTCGAGCACCTTCTCCAACGTTCCTTGGGAGTGCTGGTAAATGCTCACCCCGGAGCCGTTGGCGTTGTCCTGCAGGTACTCCAGCTTCTTGGGCACCGTGAGTGTCGGGTCTTTATGGAAGGCCAAGCCCAGCAGCCCGTTACGGGTGTGCCCGGTGGCATTCTTGAACACCGCCCGCTCGCGGTAAGCCCGGTTCCGATCTTCGTTCTCCGGCGACTTGTCGTGCGCGTTGATGTACGGCAGCCGATCGACTACCCGGTGCTGGCCCGCGCAGACGTCGCGAACAGTTGCCCAGCGATCCAGCACTGCCGTGTATTCCGCCCGCTTGAAGGAGACGTCGTTGCTCATCGGGCGTATCCCATTTTGATAGAAGTGACGATCGCTTTGATCGGATAGCGCTTGGCGATGAAGTAGCCGGCGGCGTCGTTCATATGGTCATGACCCTTTTTGGGATCTTTGTCCGGCTCGCCCTTGTCGGTGTAGGTCTGTCGCTCCAGGCACAAGGTGAGCTGAGGGCACTGGTCGATGTTGACCTTCAGTCGTCGCTCGCCGTAGGCATTCAGGAACATGGCGTTCACCGAGTTCACGCGGTCTTTCACGCCTGGGTTTGTGGAGTCGACGATCACCGTGAATTTTGCTTTCTTCAACAGCGACAAGTCGGACTCGCTCGCGTTTTTGCTGCTGGTGTTCTGCCCGCTGGCGTCGGGGTATACCGCCACCGAGTGACCAGGGAACCGTGTCTGGATCTTCTCGATCATCTCCGGCGTGTCACGCACACCGTGAAACTCATCCAGTGCCATCGGCAGGTCGTCGCGAACGACATAGACCACAGCAGCCATCTTCATGACGTTGAAGTCCATACCGATGTGCAACGCCTCGCCCGGCTTGATTCGCTCGCTGGTTCGGCACTCTTCACGGCTGAACGTGTAGTAAACAACGCCCGAATAATTCTCAAACCCCGCCTCGTACTCTTGGCGGAAAGTACGCGGATCCATCTTGCGCTTTGCCGCATCAAGCTCTTCTGGTGGGACATTTCCACCTTGAAGCGACGTGTACTGCCAACTCTTGTGATCCGGCTCGCCGCCTGGCTTGCCGTCCAGATAAGTGTCGTAGCAGTGGTTGAAGCCCTTCGGAGTGCCAATGCGCAGCGCGTGGCCGCCCTTGCGGACTCCCACGCCGGGAATCGTGTACTGGCAGGTCGAAAGCATCGGGCGCAGCACTTCTTCCCAGGCTGCGTATTTGCAGTCTGCCCATTCATCCACCAGGACAAAGAACAGGCCCGACCCGCGCAGGTCGTCGTAGTTCTCAAGACCCACGCACCGGATCAAGTGACCGCTCTTAAGCGTTATCAGCATGTCGGTTTCGTTTGGCTTGCTCTCGCGCCACTTTGGCGGGATGGCCTGCTTCAGCCTGCGCCAGAAGACGCGTCGGGCCTGTTTCTGTGTAGGAGCCGCGTACCAAATCTCATCCTCGACGCTCACGCCCCACTCAGCAGCCAGTCGCGCAGCTCGGCGCATCTCAGCCTTGCCGAGGAAAGTCTTACCAAACCGGCGCCCACACACAGCATCGCGAAAGCGCGCATCGGGCTGGAATCCCCAGACGTAAATATTGGCCTGCTTCTTCGTCAGGTGAACCGGGGCATCATAGGTACGGGGTAGTCGGGACATTCTCGTCTGGCTCCAGCGTGTATTCAGCAACGGCGTGCTGCTGGTCCGCGTGGGAGCCAAGTGGTTTTTCAGGTTCGAGGCGGCGATTCACGTACACGTCGCCCACCTCTTTGGCGGCCTGCTCGTAAAGCTGTGCAGTCAGCGCCAGGTTGCGCATGTTCTCGGCCTTCTCTGCCATCCGCCCCAGGCCGCGAAGCCTGAATGCACGATTGGCTATTGGGATCTCGGCCGTGTCCTCGCGAAAACGCTTACGGGTATCTTCAAACACGGTTCTCCACTTCACACCGAGATCGCGTCCGGCGTACTTCGTGGGGTCATACAGCTCGCACTGCTGACGCGTCACTTCGAGGCCGTACGTTTCCTTGACGGCCAGTACAACTTGGGAGGGCGTATCGAAACAGGCAAGGGCCTGCACAATGAAGCGCTTAACCTCATCTTTCAGGGCTGCCATATGGGTTTATTCCGTCAAGGTCCTGTCAAGGATCAGGCCAACTTGAGCAGACAGGTTCCGCAGGCCCTCGATATGTTCAATTTCCCCACCTCAGCAGGACTGTTTGCAGCATCCACCAACGCTTGAACGTCGGGGCTCGCACCGTAGCGGCGAACGACACCGACGAACTCTTCGACGTCGTGGCCCTGCAGCTTGATCTTTGGTGCACCGTCTTGGGTGAATGCTGGTTGACCGTACTTGTCGGTCGCGTGAGCCAGGTGATACAGCTCGTGTTCCAGTAGCGCGCAGAACTCAAGGTCGCTGCACTGGGCGCAGTAGTCGGCAGCCAGCGTGATGATGAAGGCCGGCACGTCGCCGAACCAATCACGCATCTGTTGTTCCATCCGGGCTTTCTGCCAACCGCCGGCGCGGAACGCTACCTGTTCGGCTTGGCCCAGGACTGTGCGGCCCTGCTTCTCGAAACAAGACGAAGCCCACATGACACGGATGTCTGCATCCAGAAGATGGGCATGGTCTTCGTTGTGAATACTGCCGGTGTCGGCAAGGATCTCGGCCTGAAGCCACTCCCACACCTCTGGCGCTGAAGTCAGGCGCATACCGAAGTCGGAAAGCTCAGACAGCTCAAGCAGTGATGCCGGCGGCACAGGTCTGTTCATAGGCCCTCCTTGGAGATTCTCAAAACGAGCACACCGGGCTATTGAGGCACCCTCTAGCGTCGTGCACACTTCCGTGGACTCATCGCCAAAAAAAGGAATTTACGATGCCGTTTTCATCAGATGAAAGAACCGCTTTGCTCGCGCTCAAAGGCGTAGGGCCAACCGTCATTACTCGGCTTGAGCAAATGGGTATCGAATCGCTCGCAGAACTCCGAAAATCAGATGTTGGCGACATCCTGACTCAAGCATCCGCGGCATTAGGCTCGACTTGCTGGAAGAACAGCCCTCAGGCCAGAGCGGCCATCACCGCTGCAGTGGAGCTTGCGAAGAGCTCTGCAGAGCAAATCCCGGCCCGGTAGGCGCGTTCGATTGCCTCCCAATCGGGTTGCTTGGTTGTCATAGGATTTCTCTAAGACTTGAAATGGTGATTTGTTAACGGTATCAACGATAGCTTTTCCCAATACCAAGGAATCAGTATGTCCGCATCTAATATCGAGAGATTTGATCAACTGGCAGGAAGAATATTCGCGGATCTATATGAAGCATTCCCGCTACCAAAAACGCTGTCCGACATATCTCACGGCGAGAAGGGCCTGGACCCAGTTTTCAATGCTGAATTCTTCTTCGTCGCGACCGTACGCTGGCTTGCATCAAGCGGATATGTGACCCATGGCAAACAGGACAATCGATTCGTCTTCGAAGACTGCGTACTGACAGCAAAGGGGCTTGAGGTTCTCAAGGCCACTCCAGATAGCCTGACGGAATCCAGTATTGGCTCTCAACTGCAAGATGCGGCAAAGTCTGGTCTAGTGGACTCCGTGAAAACCCTTGTAGGAAAGGCTCTTGCTATTGGAGCAGCCAAAGGATATACGGCAGCCGCAGCATGGATTAGCTCATAAATCAGCCGGGTTAATATAGATCTCCTTTCTCCGTCTCCAGGCTCAAGTCCCGCGGCACATCTCGCTGACTCATCTCCCGTAGCGCGGGTTACGGCTTCCTGCGCTCGACACCACCTGGCGCCCTCTCGCACCGCAGGCAGTGCTCACAGTTCAGCGCCCGACACAGCCAGACCTTCACCCGCTGCCAGTACGTGACCATGAAGATGTGGCGAGCACCAGCCAGGGCTAGGGCGACATGCAGTGTCAGTCCGGCGGTAGTTGGGCCGAAGAAGATGTTCTGGCTGCGCACCATCACAACAAAACCGGTGATGGCGATCGTCGAGTAGATCAGCTTCCCTAGGATGCCGTCCCTCACCTTCCCGCTCAGTACGCACCAAGTCGCCCACAGCGCGATCAGGCCGCAGGCAATGGAGTTGATCAGTTCAAGATTCATGGTGGATTGCCTCCCCCAAACCGCTGGCGAATGAGCGCCCAGAGGTCAGCGGATTTAATGGCTCTGTTGATGGCCGCCAGGAGCGAGCCGCCGAAGGCACCCAGCAGGAAGCCGATCCCTGCGACAATCTTCGGCTCGGTCACGCCCAAGTAGGTGCTGACCATGCTCGTCAGATAGATCGAGCAGGCCATACCGGTGATGAGGAAGATCATCCAGGCGCGCCAGTCGTTCAAGTCGTCCTTATGCCACCAGCTGGCGATCACAGCCCCAACAAGGCCCGCAATCAGTAATTCGAACCTGTCGATCTTGTCGAGCAGGCGCTGTAGATACTCCATGCGCTCGACTCCGTGGGGCATGTTTGAAATAGGTCAGCCCCGGCAGCACACCCTGCTCAGTGCGAAGGGTGTGGCGGGACGAAAACGAAAAGGCCTCAATCAAAGTCGAGGCCATAAGGTTGGTTTGTAGTGATGAAAACAGCTAGACAATTCCAGGCTTAACCTCTGAAAACCAAGAGCAAATGCTAAATCGATGGTCGGATTGATCTAACAGCCTGAATTAATCTCATGCAAAGTAAGATCGCAACCGAAAAAAACAACAAACCACTAAAAATTCCAACTATAGAATCGTACGAAAATGCCGCTACTGAAAAAACACCAAGAGCACACGTTAAAAGCAAAGGAAAGTCAGCGACGGTAGAGATAAAAAGTCTAGTTTTAAATCGCTCACCGCTCACAAACTTACAGACCAACAACCCAATAAATGACAAACACCAAGAAAGCATTCCCAACCCCATGATAAATGCTGAGAAAATATATGCTGCAGGAACTCCCGCTGTGTCGCTTGGGTCATTTGGGTTTTCGAACGCGCCAGCAACGGAATACACATACAAAAGAAACGCTGACAGCGATAGGAAACAAAGAAAAAAATACCACTTCCATGAGCTCATACCAATACAACTCCACATGAATCAATCGTCTGAAATGACGACCAATATTAGAAGTGTTTTTTGAGTATGTAAAACCACTCATTCGAAAAACCACAAATCTCCACACAAAACCCACAAACAGCGGTCATGCCAAAAAGCTGGCATGACCGTGCCTAGAGGAGACCTCCCCCCCCCAATCGGACCTAGTTACCGCTGGATATCGATCGGTAGCGAGCCCCTGATTTCGATTTCAAATTCCTTGGCGCCAGTCCCGTTCTGAATCGCACGCAGCACAGTCGTCGCCGCTTCGGGCAACGCATTCCTGAAAGAGCCTTGGTTCGCGTCATACTTATCGTTGTAAGCGCGAGCTTCTCCATTAAACACCACAGAACCATTTTCGTACTTTGTTGCATTACCTTCGATCTTCAGGGTGATATTCCCCAGAACGGAACCCGTGTTGAAGGAATCGTCGAAAGTATTATAGGGAACTTTATCCAATACGATCCTTGAGGTACCAACGGTTAAAGCACTGAACTGCTGCTCAAGCATTGGAATTTTAGTGACGGATGGATTTAGCCCGAGCTTGGTAATGTCCATTCTGACAGTTGCGCCATTACCATTAATGAAGTGCCCTAGCGCGGATACTGGCCCCAGTTCTGTTGCGGAAATTTGCTTGATCTCATTTGACGGCGCTGGATATGTCACGAGCAGTGGGTTACGGTACGCATAGGCCAAAGCTACTGCAGAACTAACTCCAGTAGCGCACATATAGTTATCTGCATACGGGACAAACTTAAGATCTCGACCAAATGGATCGCCTAGCATCCATGGCTCAAATCGCCCGTAGCTTTTTATATAAAAATCAACCTCCGAGCAGAGCTTAACCAAAACCTCACGCCACATACCTTTTGCGTAATAGTCATTCCGAATTAGCTGCATTCCATTGAATGCCACTACCGGGCTTTGCATAGTTCCACCACCAGTCTGATTAAGACCAGGATAAAATGGATCTGGCGCAGTAACATTAATACTTGGAAGTTCCATTATCTCACCTATTGAGTCGAATGATTTGTCGCGGAAAATTCCGCTTTTATGTCGCTCAAAGGCGATGGGGAGAGGCTCACGACCTTCTGGTTGTTGTGCGCGAGAAACTACTACTTACGGCAGCAGGTCGTAGGTCACATAAGCAGTACCGCCGCCGTTCTGAGTCATTGCTACCCACAGGCCCTGACCGGCAGGGATGGTCACAGAGAACGGGAGAGTGGAAGCACCGCCAACGGCGGACAAGATAACGGGCACGTTGGTCACCCAGCGCCCTTCCGGAATGGTCGTACCGGTACTAATAAATCCGTTCCCGACGGGGCTGATCATGGTAGCTGTTCGAACTACCGCGCCATTAACGTTCTGCGCCGGAGTGAAAACTGCCTCTGCGTAGCTGGTTGCGATCGATTTGAAGCGGCTGCCGATTTGTACTGGTTCCATTTTTTCACCTATTGAGTCGAATGATTGTTTGCGGAGGACTCCGCTTTCATGTCGCTCAAAGGCGATCGCTCGAGGCTCGTGGCCTTCACATGATTCAACGTCCCGCATCGGGAACATTTGATCTGGAGCTCTGTAAACCCACCCGTGCGGGCGAGAAGTCTTTTGCAGTTACCGCATCTGAATTCTTTCAACATCTGCAAATTCCTTTTGCTGAATCGCCCTTTCCATGGGCAATAAAAAACCCGGCGCGATGGCCGGGCTTTCATTTTCAATCCTACACACGCAGGAATGACAGGATGGATACATATTGGCTCAATGGATCATTTAGTGTCAAGCGGCTTTTGTATCGATGAGGTCTTCTGTGTCCAGTAGTGTTTGAGCGCAAACCAGAGCCTCGTCCACTTCTCGATTGAGGACCTTGCGAATATCGCGTCGCCACCGCTCCTGGGTTTTGATCGGATGCGGCCCATCTGCCCAGTTGTCCATCTCATACCAGCCGGCGGGCAGCACGTTAGTGGAGCGCTTACCGTCCACTCCTGGAAGCTTGGGCAGTGCCCAGGTCACAACGGCGCAGTGCACGAATCGCTCTGGTGCCGGTGACCGTACAGATCGAGTCAGCTCAGATATAGCTGCATGCTTGCGCTCAACATGCGTCGAGTACTTCGCCACCAAGGCCCGCCAGTGCGACGGGGTCAAAGCCTTGTGCAGCCGCCCAAACACCCAGCAATCTTGGAGAAACGCCGCCTCCTTGCCGACAATTTCCCCCTTCTGCTTGGCGCATTGCACCTTGGGCTCAAAATCGCAGCCACCGGCAGAGCTGATAGTCTCGGCCGCGAGCGCTCTAACTACAGCTGAAACAACGTTGCGATAGGTCATGCGGCTTCTCCTTTTTTTAGCTCTCTGGTCATTGCCCGGTAAAGGGCAGTCATCGCCTTGAGTTGTTCTACGGTGTACCGTTTGGGCTCATGAGGCCCCTCAAGCCACTCAACAGCTTCAGGGCCGATCCGTTTAACCAGCTCAACGCGGTAGTTAACGATGTCGCCCGATTTGTGGTTGTTGCAGGGGGCACATTGCTTGTGCACATTCAGGGGCTCGAAGCGGATAGCAGGATTGGATGCAACCGTCCGATAGTGCCCGGCGTGATATTGGCCTTCGTGGTGGCGACCACAGCTTACGCAAGGCAGATCCGCGTCACGGGCGCGGACCCAGGCATTGAACGCCTGTTGAGTGTCTTTGAGGTGATCCGCCCTGCTCTTCAGCTTCTCCTTGCGCACCTTTATCTCCCGGCGTTCGATGCTCGCCAGGGACTTGCGCTGCCTGTCCTGCTTGTTCCGCGCGATGACAACGGCACAGTCCGGCGAGCACCAGGACTGAAAACTAACCTTCGGGACGAATGAGGCCCTGCACGCAGGGCTCTTGCAGGTCTTGGGCTTGGGCGCCCTCTTCTCCTTGATGGTTAAACGCATGCTTTGCCCTCCTTGGCTTTTTGTCGGTTGTTGCCGAACAACGGTGCCTGCCCCTCGGCCAGCATCCAGTCGAATCTCTCTTTGCAACCCGTGGCGCACTGGCGCAGGTTCAGGCTCGTCAGGTTTGTCATCGGTTCGCCACAGTCAGGGCAAGGCTTTCCGTATCCGTTGTCGTGGCTCATGCAGCCTCCTTGAATGCTTCAAATTCTGCCATTTCGGTCAGGCGCTCTTCCGTGAGCGTCGGCCAGTCGTGCAGCACCAGGTACGCGCAGCACTGGCGCCAAAAATCTTGGAATGTCTCCTCCCCCATAGAGTCGTAGGAAAGGCTACGGGGCGTCTTGCGGGTGAGTTGGCCCAGGCCGGGGATGTCGAACAGCTCCTCGTCGCAGTAGACGCCTGACTCCAGTTGCAGGGCTTTGATGGCGTCGTGGGATTGCTTGCCAGAGAACCGGTCGATGTTCTGGCTCAGTACTCGGCCCAGGCCATGGACCAAACCATTGAACCGCGGATTGCGCGGCTGCTTGAGATCGGCGCGAATCTTCGTGTTGATCCGAAAATCACGCTCCCGCAGGATCGACCGGTCAGCGTCGGAGGACGGCACGAACGCGGCGACCTCTTTGCCGGTGGCGGGATCTACAAGGCGGCGCAGAACCAGGTAAACAGGCATTGGGCGGGGTTTCGCTGACTTGGTCATTGCGCCGCCCTCTTCGCTTCCAAATCGTGGGCCTGCTGGATTAGCAGCGCCCGGCGGTCCGCCAACTCGTTGGCCGCTTCAATCCGTAATTCAGTTTTCCGCTCGGCGCTGGCCTTGCGCATTTCCAGCATGGAGTTCTTCACCAGCTCGAGCTTCTGGCGTAGTGCCGGTTCTGGCCGAGTAACAGCTCCAGTCAGCAAACCCGCAACGGCACGCCCGTCTTCGGTGATCGGCTCAAGGCTCAGGTCTGCCAGGTACTTCTGGCCGTGCTCGCGGGGAATACGCTTCAGCTCCATGGCCTTGGTCACGGCCTGAACGCGGCGATTGACGTCGAACCCTACAGAGACGTGCCAGCTCAACGGCTTAGCGTCTTCGCGAGCCTGACCGACAAACCGCTCGTAAGCGCTGATGAACGCCATGCGAGCCCCCACCTTGTCACCGGCGTCGAGAACAGGCTTGGCAGCGGCTAGGGCCAGCTGGATCTCGTCGGTCAATACCACGGTCTCGAACTCGTCGTTGGTGGTCATGGCGATGGCCCAGGCTTCGTCCTTGCCGGGACGACCGTCGGAGGACTGGACACGCTGCAGGATGTCGGCCATTGCCAGCTTGCCCTTCACCTCAAAGCGGCAGGCTTTCAGCGCGGCCTTGACGACGGGCACTGGGTAGGCGCAAAGGTCTTCGGCCATCATTGCAGCGGTGCCAGGGTTCATTTCCTGGCCCATGGCTTCGGCAGTCGCGCAGATGGCGGCGGCCAGCCCTGCGACCTGCTGGTCGTTCATTTCAAAGGTATTCATTGCGTTCACCTGCTTGGCGTTTGGCCAGAACCATCTGGGCCGCTTGCTCAGCTGCGGACAGGTTTGCCTCAGTCCGCTCCATCTGGCGGGCGGTTGTGCCGTTGATGCGCTGCCCGGTTACCCATTGGGTGTGGTAGCTCTCGGCGTTCGCCAGCAGCTCATTGAGGCTATGGCACTTGCGCAGCACAGCGGCGTCGCTGGTCTTTAGGAAGTGTGCGGCGACATGGTGGGCGACATCGGCGCCGAGACGGTCGACCAGTTGACCGAGTTGACCGCCGACCTTGGCGTTCCACACCGGCCAGGCGCTGTAGCGCTTGCGGTAGGCCATGGCGTAGTTCGCCCAAACCTTGAAGGTTTTGCAGGTCTGGTCTTTGGGGCCTGGCATGTCGGCGGGGATTTCAACCCGGGGAGTATCGGTACGGTCAACCACCAGCACCAAGCCGCGGGACTGAGCCGGCTTGCCGGTGGCGTCCTGCAAGTCCTGACTGGTGTCCTGATTGGTACCCTGATGATTGGTATCCTGATTTGTCGGAGATTTTTCCGACCCTTGCCCGGATTTTTTTCCGACCTTGCTCGGAGATTTATCCGAGGTAGATCGGATATTTTTCCGATCCTTGTATTTTGGCGGGGTCGGATATTTTTCCGACCCATCCAGCTTCTGGTTCCACTCGACGGCCTTCTCGGTTAGGCGAAAAAGCGTGATGTTCGAAGTGCTGGAAAGCTCAATCAAACCGGCCTCTTCAAGGGCCTTCAGCATGCGATAAGCAGTGTCCGGCTTATCAGTGAGCAGCGGCAACTCCTCGATGATCTTGGCCTTGCTCAGCGCGAAGAAGATCCCGTCATCGGTCTTGATTGGCTTGGTCCAGCTCGGGCAGCCGTAGACGAAAGCGAACAACAGGGCCTGCTGAGAATTCAGCCCCCACTCCAACGCCTTCACCTGGTTAATCGTGACGGTGTATTGCATGTCAGGCCTTCCCGACCTTAGCGGCCAATTCAAGGAAGCGATCCACGTACCAGTGAGGCTGCGTCTCGCGGGGGCATTGAGGGCTTGTGAGGTTCTTGCCGTAGGCCAGGCCCTTCTCGGTCACGGACCAGAAATCGACAGTCTCTTGTTTGGAGTTTTTGCGCTGAAGCAGAGTCAGGAACCCGTGAGCCTTTAGTGCAATGTTGAAAGCGCGGGCGGTGCTGGCTATGGAGTGATCTTTGATAAGGGCGGTGATTGCCTTGGTAGGCATCGAAGAGCCGCCAGCGGCATCTGGCGCGGCGTCGACGGCGTAGCCAGGGAGGAATTTGGCGTCCAAACCGTTGTTGGAAGCGATCTTGGCGAGCATCAACATCTTGCTGGAGTTGGCGGGCTTCAACAGGCGGTCAAAGCACTCAAGAATGGCCAGCTCTCCGACAATCTTGGAGTTGTTCGGGCCCTGGGCAGAAAAGGTGCCGGTCTTGCGGATGCTCGGCAGCACCTGCCCGACCACCCACTCTTCGAAATGCTCAGCAGCCGGCAGCTTGGACTTCATCACCAGACGGTACAGGTCCCGCTCCGGGATGATGGTCATGAAACCACCACCCTGTTTCGGGGTAGTGGTCGCGGCTTTGCAATGACGGGCGACGGCGTTCTCTGGTTTGGAGTAGCCAAGGGCGTCGGCGACATCGCGCGCGACAAACCACGGATCACCGAGCTTGTCAGTGATGACCCGAATCGCAGCGCCGTCGAAGTCGAACGGAATCACCGATGAATTGCGCGCCACGTTTTCGGATTGCGGAAAACGTGGCGCGAGATTGGTAGCGCTATTGATATGTGGCTGGGTTTGCATATAATCGGCCTCACAAAGTGTTATCGAATTAGCCGACCTCGACCGTCGGCTTTTTTGTGCCTGGGTTTCTGGTCCGCTCAATTGATAGTGCGAAGCCAAAGGGCACTGATCCGCGCATGCGCGGGAAAATCAGGAAACAGATTTCAAATTCCGTTGGGCCGAAGCGAGCAACTGCTCCGCGCGGCGCCCCAGCTCCCCCGCCTTCGCCTCAACCTGGCGGCACTGTTTGGCGAACGCTGGCAAGTGCGGCAGGTCCTGCTCGCACATCACTTGGTCGTCAAACACTTCGCTGCCGGTGTCGATCACATCGCCAAGGGCGCGGATCAGCGCGCCGAAGCTTTTGTTCGCGCATTGGTCGCTGACCATCTGCCGGGCGCCGGTCAATCCGTGACGGCTCGCGAGCTCGTTCAGGCAGTGGTCGCGGAATTCAGGCTCAAGGGCGTTGACCCAAGACTCTTCAAGCCAGGACGGCATTTCCTGATCGCCGTTAAGCCAGCGTTGAACACGCTTGAGCCAGCGACCGGTCGCCTTCATGAACTCATTCACGTCGCCGGTCAGCTCCGCAGAATTGAAGTCCGGGACGTCTTTCTTCTTGGCGCGATCAGGAATCGACAGGTGCAGCTCGCGGCTAAGCGCCTGGGCGAAGTCGTCCTGGCTCAAGCTGGTGCGCGCGATCTGGTTTTGGGCATGGGCAACCAGAACCTGATCACGGGTTTGTACGGTGTGTCTGGAACTGGACGTTTGCATGGGGACTGCTCTCTTCTAATCTGGCTTCAATGGAACGGTGGACAGGGATGTCGCTTAGGCGGCCATCTCGGCCCATGGAAACGACGGACAAAGGGATTCTTTTTTGAAAGCACCTCCGGTCAACGCCTCCGCTCGCTTGGCAACCACTGGAGACATGCCGTGCTTCTCGCGAACCCAACCGGAAACGGTGCTTTGATCAACCTTGAGCTTTTCAGCCGTGACCTCCTGAGTGCCGAAGAAGGCAACGAGGTCCTTATAAATAGTGTTCATGCTGCCCCTCCATACGGGAATACCCATATAGTAGGTTATGGGAATACCGATTTGCAAGGATATGGGAGCACCCGTAATACTCGTCGAATGGAATTCAAAGACCGTTTAAAGGCCGCGCGCCGGCACGCCAAGCTCAACCAGGGCGAATTGGCCGCTAAAGCTGGTATCACGCAGACGTCGATTTCTGACCTTGAGCGTGGAAAATCGAAAGCCACCGCACACGTCGTGAAGATCGCCGACGCATGTGGGGTGAGCGCCAAATGGCTCTCAGACGAGATCGGGCCAATGCTGACTCCTGGGTTAGCGTCCGGATCTGGTGAATCGAACGTCTCCCCTGCCGCACAGCCCACCAAATCATTTCGCTACCCGGTAGTTAGCTGGGTTGCCGCAGGCGCTTGGGCGGAAGCAGTTGAGCCCTACCCTGCCGGAATCTCGGACACCTACGAGTTTTCGGAGTACGACGCCAAAGGCCCGGCGTTCTGGCTGACAGTCAAAGGCGACTCGATGACCGCACCCGCCGGCCAGAGCATCACAGAAGGCACACTGATTCTGGTCGACACTGAGGCTGAAGTCGCACCAGGTAAGCTGGTGGTGGCCAAGCTGCCGGACAGTAACGAGGCAACGTTCAAAAAGCTGGTCAGCGATGGCGGTCGGCTGTTCCTGAAGCCCTTGAACCCGAGCTATCCCATCGAGGCCGTCGACGAGAACTGTCGGATCGTAGGCGTGGTTGTGCAGGCGCTGCAGAAGTTTTACTGATGCCCTCCGCCCTTGGAACGCCATCGACCTCATGGCGAGAGCAGTCCTTCTTGAGCAAGGTTGGGGTCATTACCTGTATCGCATTGCTTATGATGCTCCCCGGCTAGTCCGACGCAGCTGGTCTTAGCTGGAGCTCATCCGGTCGCAAGCGAGTGTTCAGTCCTAGCTTCGTTGTACTGTGCGTTTTCGTCGCTGTGGCTGAGCTGATAGCGCTGATTCATTTCTATTGAGTTAGGCAATAAATATCAAAGGCACACCTCGCCTCGGCGAGGTGTTGATCTCAGCAAGCTAGATCCTTAAATTAAACCTCAAATAACCCTGAGGAACAATTTTACATATCAATCAGCTTTGCGCTTTGAGTTAGAAATAAATCTAGTATTAGATAGAGGGGACTCATAGTAATCCTCATCTAGAAAACGCAGCAATTTTCTTAGTTCAGTATTATTATCAGGAACGATAATGCGTCCGTCATCTGACAGAGCTAATGGAAATTGCATACTGGCTGCAACGGCAACAATTTGATCTGTGCTGTAATTCTCAAGAACCGCCGACTGCCGGATGAGTGATATTTTCTTTCTGATTTGCGGACCTGCCGCAGCCAAAAAAACTTGTACATCTTGAACCGCCAACTTTTCATGCCCAGCAAAAGTAGTCACTTCTTCATTAGTCGCCTCTCGAAAGTATTCCGAAAGATCGAATACGCGCTTAGCAAAGTGAAAGCTTTGAAATTTTAAATTAGTACCTTCGAGTACAGCTAAGAGCTTAGTGTCGAGAGACAGTCCCGACTCACTCATTTTTTGAAATTGATTATTTGCAAAAAATAGCATTAACCCTGCACGGGCAATGAGTCTGCGGCGTTCGAAAATCTGTACCAGAACACGAGGTACGCCACCTACCTCTATTCCAGTAAAAATCGCTCGTACTAAGTCAAGGCTGTGAGTGTTGGGATCATACTGATCAACAGACAGTGGGTTTGCAACGGCAGCTAATAGGCCGTCGACGTCTGCGAAGTCAGGAATTTCAAGAAGCTCGCCTTCCTCTGGAGTGTATCTACCATCAAAGGGTATTATAGTATCAACACCCCGGAAAAACTCTGTGTGTTGATCGTTAAAAACAGTAGAAATATCGGCGCTTAAATCCACCGAAAGTGGAAAACGAATCAGTCTAGCTCCAGCCACATCCATTAGTGCAAACAAATTCATTTTGTTTTTTCCTTAGTTTTTGCTTCCAAAATACCGTACTCCGTAAGCTGAACTACGCTTTTAATACTGGAGACGTTATTAATTGTTCTTTTCGTTAGCATCAAATACGTCACACCCTCTTGAGTCTCAACCTCATAAAAGTGAAACCCAAGAAGACCCAGCACGGGATTCACATGCAAAGCATGAGTCGTCCAGAGCACAAATATCAGCATCCCCCCCGCAAGCATCCAAGCGCCAAAGTCTAAACCAGCCTCCCCCTTAAATATCAAAGGAAGTGCATAAGCCACGAAGAAGCCTACAACTTCTTTGTCAGCACTCTTAACCTTCTTTATTACAACAGGAAGTCTCTCAAATTGGGCTGAGGCTTCAGTGATAATCCAACTAGATATAATTCCGAGGATGAGGCAGACGCAGATCGCCAGCACACAAAGCAACCACTCACCCTTTCGTGCGCCAAAAACGTATGCCAGCGATACCGAAACCGGTGCAATCGCTGTGAGCGCTAAAAGCACTCGAGTAGGTTTACCTAGCATGGACTCCCCCTCCCTGGGCTGATGCCATCATATCGCAATCATTCATCCTACAATCCTCACAATTGTATCTTTTAGCAATAGCTGTATATAAAACCAGTATAGCAGCGGAGATTGAGATTTTCCCTAGCCGTGTTTCGCAGATCGCCTAGCCATCAAATCCGGATGCATGCGTGCCTGCTATGCGCTACGAATGCTAAAGTAGCGGTCAGTTAAGGGAGGGATCCAATGAAAGGGCTTGGGATGTTCGCGCTCATCGTCGGTGTGTGCTGGCTGATCTTCGCGCTGAGCATGGACGTGTCCGTGCCGACCGGCGCAGGCGGCCGAGTGAATAACCTGGGGCTCATGGCTAACCGCCAGATCCACACCATCATTGGCGGGGTGATTGCGCTCGCCGGCCTGCTCATGGTTTTGCTGGGTGGTAAAGGCTCCCCTGCTGCTGCCCAGGCAGAGAAGGACACTCGCCCCTGCCCTATGTGTGCCGAGAGCATCAAGACTGCTGCAGTCAAGTGCAAACACTGCGGAGCTGATGTTGAGCCCATCGCTGCTCCACGCCTTGATTATGGGTGGGTTGCCTCAACCACCTGTCGCGATGAAGATGACCGGCAACGTACCATCGAAGCCATTGCCGGCACCGGACTTCCGGTAGTTCCCATGATCGGACTGGCTGTAGGTGCCGGCCCATTTGAAACCAAGGAAGAGGCCAAGCAGGCCCTGATAACGATGCGGGACGGCCCTAGGCTGTTCAGCGAGATCGTCTACAGAGACTCGGTGAGTGGCAAGTACCCACCTATTCCCGACTGATACATGCATGTCAACGAAGCCCGCCATGCGCGGGCTTTTTCATGCGCGCCAAAAACCCCCGCCAGCTCGAATATGCATTTACGCATGAAACTTCTCGCCGCCCTATTGCCAATATATGTCAGCACCAATACTGTACGCACATACAGTATTCGCAAGGAGCGAAGCATGAACCTGGCACCCTACCCCACACCCAAACCCAGAAACTCCTATGAGCTCGTAGGCCACCGGCTGCAGCGCATAATTGCCTCTCCTCGAGTACAGAGAATCCAGCTTGTGGAGGTTTCCAGGCGAGACGATGAAAGCCCTGAAGCCTGGCACCAGGTCATCCAGGATATCGGCGAAACGGTCGGTATTAGGGTAGAGCATTTGGATGGCGGCACCGTCAGGATCGGCTGGCGCGAGTACTGCGACTCATAAAAGAGCCCGCCACTGAGCGGGCTTTTTATTGCCTTCCATAAAAAATATGGGAATACCCATTGACGATAAATATGGGATTGCCTATATTTACTCCATCGCAGCGACTCACGAGGGACTGCGAAGGGCCTCAGGGCCTGACCGCTCTTTAACAGTCAGCGCAATACAGAAATACCAACAGACCGCATTGCCTCTACCGGCGACCGGCGATCAGACGGGTCAGATAGCCCGCCCACGACAGGAGAACCCTTTACGGCTGATCGAGAGCGAAACGCTCGAACCGTGCGAACGACCCGGCAAGCAATGCGCCCCGCGAATCCCAGCGGTAGAAGGGAGAGATATCGAACTGAATTAGCGTGCCCGATTGCTTCGGCCGGGTACGCCGGACCTCATGCACCCTGCCCCAACCAATCAGGGCATCTAGAGCTGTAGCGTGCATGTTGTATGGACCCTTGATCCAAGGCGAACAGATGCTGTTTGACGCCGCGGGGAGGAAGCTCGACGCCCACACCGACGAAGATCGGCCAGCCCTGCAATCAGCCGCGGGTAACTCGCCAACATCGCTGACGCAATACCCCGGCCTGTCGCCAGTAGCGAGGCCGGGCACATTTTATTCAAGCCGGTGACCGACGCCAGTAGCGGGTCACGGCGGAAAGCATCACTGAGCAGCCTTCTCGCGAGGGCTGCTTGGGATGACAACCAGGAGCACACGAAATGCCAACAAAGCGCGGAAGCGAAATCGGAATAGGTGACGTGATCTACCTCGGCCTGGGAGATCGCACTGGGCGGGTCGTTGACTTCAAGGCGCACCCAAGGCTTGCGGAGATGCACCCAGGCTTGACCGCCAGGGTCGCGGTAACTGATCGCGGCTCGATCACGATCATCGACCAGCAGCCGATCAGCGTACCGGAGTGAAGCTTTCACCGGCAGGCCTTCGCAAGAGGGCCTGATGGGAAATCAACCCGGAGCAACACCATGACCAGAAGTGAATACGAAGATATCGAAGGCTACGCAGTAGCAGCAATGGTTGGGCTTCTCGCCGGAAATGATGAGCGACCTGTGGAGACCCTTTCCACGCAGGCCTTCAGCATGGCGACGGCTTTCCAGGCTGAAAAGCTGAAGCAGCTCGGCGAAAAGCCCGGTTACGAAGGCTGACGGACCCTTTCACTGATGCCCATCCAGAGCGGTGGGCATCGGGAAGACAACCGGAGGCAACACGATGAATAAGGTCATCCACATCACCCTGCGCGGTGAGCTGCAGGTCTTCGCCGATGACGACCTGAATGCCTGTATCCGCGAGGCAAACAGGCTCAACGCTGAACGCGGACTCACCAGTGGCGTGCGCGTTGTTGAGTGCGAGGACGGTCATCGAATGACGGCGGCGGATTGCAAGTGCTGCTCAGATATTCCCGTCTAGAGAGTAGATAAGAGGGGCAGTGATCGTAATCGGGCCGTCTTTCATTAAACCGGCAGGTGGTTTTGGCAGTGGCTGGGCGCGACGGAATAATTCTAGAGTGGCCGCGTCCAAATCCGCACTGCCTGAACTTTGTACCAGCTCATAAGAAACGACATTTCCGTCGCCGTCTATCGTAAAACGAAGTTTGTTTGTGCCTTCAATCCCCGCCAATTGTGAGGCTACCGGGTAAATCTTGAACTTAGTCAAATGCTCCGTGAGCCCGACGATCAGTTTTTTTTCTTGATCTGCAGTGGAAGAGCAACCAGCGGTTGCGCCGAGAAAAACAAAGGCAAAAGTAACGGTTAGAAAAAATCTGAACACTTAAATGTCTCGCTAATTGGCAGTGCGCTTCTCGCGCATGACTGTTTTTAGACTATCAGGACACTGCGCTGCCCAGCAATGAAAGGACAACTTCAACGAAGTCTTATGAGTTGTCCGCCCCCCCCCCGCCTCTACCCGTCAGCACTCCTCCCCCGCGCCCATCGGCAACCAGCGGGAGGAATGTGTGTTGACGAATACAGGTGAACCAACCACTGGAGAGAGTCATGCCTGAACAACGAGCGCCATATCCACGGTCGGCGGATAACGCTGACCAGATGAACCTGCCCGAGGGCAAGACCTGCGGCGACTGTGTGCATTGCAAGCGATGTACCGCGATGTTCGGTCATATCCCTGCTGACGAGTCTTGCGACTGGAGCCCTTCGCGCTTTCGTGAATCTATTCCGGTCGCGGCTTCCGCCTAACCCCAAGCACTGGAGTCCGCCAATCGTCAATGCGCTCTGGGTCGAGATCGACGCCCGCAAGCGCCGGTAACGGTGGGACGGCACCCGGCGCCGGTTGCGGTCAGCTTAGGCTGACTGTGCGATGAGATCCTTCCACCGATGTCAAACGCCAACCCGCAGGTGCGGAACACCTAGCATCAGGTATGCGTTCTCACTTCTTGGGGAGGTAGTGCGAGCACATATCTGGAAGCTTAGATACGACGACAGAGTTGCTCATATTGAACGCCAACGATTGGATTTTTGCCTTGGAAGCTGGATCAGCTTTGACTCGGCGAACTTCCGCTCTAAGCGAATCGGTCGTCTCCGGGTCGCTATTTAAAGCGTTCTCAACGCTGCTATTCGAATCTGGATTGGCCTTGACGCAAAGGCTTTCAATGGCCAGCAAATTGACGGCGTTTTCGGTGTCGTCCTCTGCTGCGCTTGCCAAGGTACTTGCGACCGAAGAAACGCTCAATAGCAGAAACGCTGCAGAAATTCGCTTTAAAAACATCATTGATCTCCCTGAAAAACTGAAATTCATCATAGCGCTATTGATTGGCGATTTTCCAGTTTCCCCCCCCATAGCCCCCCCACTACCAACAACCTTACCGGTCAGGTTCCGGACAGGCCTATTTACGCCGGGATTCAAAGACGGCCACTTCAAATACGTTGCATACACCGACTAACGCCACCCTGGAGGCGACCATGAACGCAGCATTGAAGATATGCCAGGAGCGTTACGACGCTCAGTTGCCTCCAGAGGCCAGCGAGGCGAGCGCCGAGCAGGAGTGGCTGGAACACTCGGCGGAACAGCTGGTTTGCGGCATGGACATCAAATGGAAGCGCCGCTACGGCCAGCCGCAGGTGGTGACGTTTGATCGGTACTGCACCTATCTGCAAGGCGTCTTGAACCAGCGCCAAATCGACGGCCTGGATCATCGCGACTCATTTGCCCGGCTGTTCCTCTCGTCGACCCTGGGCAGCCAGGCAGACTCGCGAGGCCACGCCGCTGAGTTGATCGGCCAGCCCCGCCCCATCGAAGCCGCCGAGAAGATCGCAATGGAACTGCTCAGGCCGTACGCCGCCGACGCCGTAGCAGCGGAGCGGGAAGAGGCAGAAGACGACGTGGATGCGGACCTATGAGCCCGCACATCCTGATCGATGAGGCGCTCGAGGCCCTGGAGCATCCAGCCAGCGAGCCCGGCGCCCAGCGAGTCGTCCTGAACATGATCACCAACATGCTCACCGGTAACGCCATCACCAACGAAGAATTCGCCCACTACTGCCAGCGCCTGCTGAAAATCACCAGGCAGCGCAAGGAGGCCGCATGACTACCGCGCCGGTTAAATCGCTGATAGACAGCCAGCTCGACGACATCGAGTCAAAAATTGCAATGCTGGGCTTCGGCCTCCCGTTTAATGAAGTGATAGGCCTGCCGCGCGAACGCGCCGTGGCGAGCCTGCCGAAGCGCCTGGCGCCGACAATGAAGGGCGGTCGTATCGCGGTGAGGGTTCGGCCGTGAGCTTCTTTGAAGACAACATCGAAGACGGCAGCCACTGCATGAGCTGCTGCGAGTTCATCGGTGAGGATGTTGGTTATCCGCGCTGCTGCCGGAATTGCGGCGGCGAAGGCAGCGAGCCCAACCCCGAAGGTCACAAAAAACGCATGAAGGCAGAAGCCATGCAGCGCTTCGACGGCTGGCTGTCTCGGACCGGCATCGCTCACAAGAAGCACAACAACGGCTACCACGTCGTGCTGACGCTTCCTGATGGCCGAATGATCGACTGCTGGCCGAGCACGAAGAAGTGGCAGCTCCGTGGGCAGCGCATGAGCCGCAACGGAAAAGCGTTGCATGAACTGGTGCTGCAGCAGTTGAGGCCCTGGCCATGACCACCCACCAGCGGCACCGGCGCCGCGCCATCCGCGCTCTGTCGGCCATCGTTGGCCTGACCTTCCTCACCATCGTTCTACTGGGCCCCGCTATCGGTGGCCTGATCACTCAATAAACAACACCTCTAATCGCTGCGAGCATCGCGGCAGGGAGTCACCGTGTCCGCACAACAGCAAGTAATCACCATCGACGACATCAGCGCCGACAACGCGCCGGCTATTTACGTAGCTGGCGGCCTGGGCCAGTTCTTCGAGGCGGTGAAGGCCGAAGTCACAGGCGAGGTGCCCGATCTGACTACTGTGAAAGGTCGCGCTCGCATTGCATCCCTGGCCGCAACCGTCAGCAAATCCAAAAAGGCAGTCGAAACACCTGGCCGCGATTACCTGAAGCGCCTGAAGGAAATGCCCAAGGTGGTCGAGGCTGAACTTCGCGAGTTCGTCGACGCTATGGATGCTCTGCGCGACGAGACGCGCAAGCCTCTGACTGACTGGGAAGCGGCTGTGGCTGCCAAGAAGCGCGAGATCGAAGCATGGGTTGGTGAGCTGCGCCTTGACCCGCTGACTATCAGCACTGCCGACTCCGAATACCTGAAAATCAGCATCGGCGCCTTTGAAGGCATCGTGATTGATGGCGAGTGGCTTGGCGATTACGAGGCCGAGGCGCTGCGTTTGAAGGCGGACACCTTAGAAGCGCTGCGTGCCGCCCTAGTGAAGCGCGAACAATACGAGGCTGAGCAGGCCGAACTGGTCCGGTTGCGTGCCGAGGCGGAAGCTCAGGCCCAGCGGGACCGTGATGCAGAGATTGCAAGGGTTGCCGCAGAACAAGCCAGAATCCAAGCCGAGCAGCAGGCCAAGGCCGAGCGAGAAGCTGCCGCGCGACGTGAACAGGAATTACTGGACCAGGCCGCCGCCACTCAGCGCGCCGCCGCACAGGCTGCACTGGATGCCGAGGCCGCCGCCGAACGCCAGCGCCTGCAACTGGAGCTGCAAGCCGAACAGTCCCGCGCAGCAGCGGCACAGGCTGAAGCCAATCGCATCGCCGCCGAGCAGCACGCTGAGCAAGAACGCATTGCTGCGGTGCGACGGGCTGAAGAGGCTGCCGAATTAGCTCGTCAAGATGAGCGCCGTCGAGCTGATGCGGCCGCCGCCGAAATTGTCCGTCAGCAAGAGATGCGCGAACGCGACGAGGCGCATCGCCGCGCCATTAATCGCACTGCCCTGGAAGCCTTCATCGCAGGCGGCATGCCAGAGGAATGCGCCAAGCAGGCAGTCAAATTGATTGCCCAGCGCAAGATCCCAGCTATCACCATTTCCTATTGAGGTCGCCATGACTAACTCAGCCCTGGCCGAGCGCACCGAAACTCGGCAGGTCGCCAGCCCGGCGGCCACCAACGAATCAACCGCGATGCTGACAATGATCCAGCGGGCCGCGACCGACCCGGCGTTCGATGCAGACAAAATGCAGAAGATGATGGAGATGTACGAGCGCCACACGGATCGCACGGCAGCAGCAGCCTTTAACGCCGCGATGGTTCGGGCTCAAGCGGAAATCGGTCCCGTATTTCGTGACAAGTTCAACGCCCAAACGAGTAGCGCCTATGCGGCTCTTGAGTCGATTGATCGCAAGATTTCACCGGTCTACACGCTCCACGGATTTTCGCTGTCGTTTGGCACTGGCGATAGCCCACTGGTCGGTCACATCCGCACTGTCTGCGACTGCATGCATGAGGCTGGGCACACAAAGACCTATCACGTCGATCTTCCTATCGACTCTGCGGGCATCAAAGGTAGCGTGAACAAGACCGGGGTTCATGCAGCAGGATCTACCTTCAGTTACGCCCGTCGCTACCTGACAATGATGATTTTCAATGTTGTGCTGACGAACGAGGATAACGACGGAAACGGCGAAGAGGTCCAGCCCCACAGCCTTGGTGAGCTGATGAATGAGTGGATTCCGAAGGCCTACGCCGCCGACTCCAAAGAATCACTCACGGCAATTTGGCAAGAGGGCGTAAAGGCCTCTAAGGACCTGAAAGCCACCGACAATAAGACCGCGACTGACCTCTACGAAGCATTGAAAGTAGCGGTAACCACTCGCGGCACGCAGCTCAGCGCAGCGCCGCAAGAAGGAGTAAGCCAATGATCATCGTCAACTGCACACAAGGCTCCGCTGAATGGCTACAGGCCCGCGCCGGGGTCATCACCGCAAGCATGTTCAGCACCGCCCGCTCCAAGGTTAACGGACTGACAGCACAACAGAAGATCTACGTCGACGCCATGCTGGCCGGGCACAGCGAAAGCAAATCCCGCGACCTGGCCGGGTACAAGGCTGGGCCAAAAGCAGAGGTCGTTCAGCGCGCTCTAGATGGGGAGAAAGTCGGCGAGCCATCTAACGCCGCGCTTACCTATGCCTTTGAGCTGGCGGTTGAGCGGATCGGCGGTGCGCCGCTGGATGGCGGGTTCGAAACTTGGCAGATGCGCCGAGGGCATGAACTGGAGCCGGAAGCCCGCATGGAACACGAAATTCAGACGGGCTTGATCGTCACACAGGTCGGACTGGTGAAGACTGACGATGGCGTCTTCGGCGCCAGCGCGGACGGATTCATCGGCGAGGACGGCGGTGCTGAGTACAAGTGCTTCCTAGCCCCTGACAAGCTTCGCGCCTTCCACATCGACAACGATGCCAGCGAGGTCATCGACCAGGTGCAGGGTTGTATGTGGATCGCCGACAAAAAGTGGTGGCACATCGGAATGTACTGCCCACTACTGAAGCCGGTAGGCCGCCAGCTCTGGTGGAAAGAGTTCAAGCGCGACGACGACTACATCGAAAGCCTTGAGGAAGACCTGTGGGAATTCAAGCTGCTGGTCGACGGGTACGAGGCGGCACTCAGGAGCAAAGCAGCATGATCAGCCCAGAACTCAGCACCATCCGCCAAAAGGATCTAGACCGCGACTGGATCGCCCGCGCCATGGCCGAATACGAAGGCCGTGACACCCTCGAAACACTTCCAATGCAGGTCCGCGACGCTGACTTCGGCACGATGTTCAACGGAAAGGCTAAGGATGGTTCGCGGGCCGAGCCTAACCCTTCGCTGGAATCCAAGATTGCGGAAGCAGCGCCAACGCTGACTGTCACCGAGGCCATGAAGACGTTCCACCTCAGTGAGCGCGATTTAAAGCTGTTGGCGTCCCGCATGGGCTTCAAGTTCAAGCGCGGCTACACCACCAACCAGGGGCACAAGGCTGCCGACGGCCCAATGGTTGAGCGGATCATTGCCCTGCGCGACGTAGGCCTGAGCCGCTCCAAGGTCATGAAGCAGACCGGCATGTGTTACGAGAAATTCCACCGTCTGCTGAAGGACTACAAGATCGAATTCCCGGCGCTCCCGTTTCACCTAAGGAACGGAAAGATCAAGCCTTGAAACGATCCATAGCCCGACCCCAGCAACGCAAACGACAAACCTGGCTCGCACTGCCGGCCAGCGGAATAGAAGAGGTAGGCAATGGCCATGGATCAACAAGCGCGATCAGCAAAGAGCGCGGCGAAACGCAAGGAGCTTGGCGAGGAAGAGCTCCGGCACAGGGTGCGGGCTGGCGAGAAGCGGATGCTCGCTGACCTCATGGCCTGGACTGAAGACACTGAGCAGGCCTCAGTAATGGCCGGCTCCCTTCGCTATGTCCACTCACTAGGCCGCGATGGTGCGCGTGAAGCGCTACGTTCGCGCCACAAAATCGAAGTAAACGAAAACGTGGCGGCAGAACTCTACGCCATCGGCCAGCGCCAAGCATCACGGCTCGACGCCGAAGAAGCATAACCCACCCTACTCGCTGCATCCGGTATACGCAGGTTTGGTAATTAAGCAATCCTTCGGCAGAACTCCGCAAGTCCTGGAACGGTGAATGGGCCAGGACTCACGAACTGCCCCCGAGGTCCCGGCCAGAAAAACCTAAACTCTTGCTGGTCTTCATATTGATCTGGTGGCTTAACAAATGCTGGCCGACCCGGTGCCTGTTGAGTGCCCGTGAAATGTCTTTGCCTATAAACAATCGGCCCGAACTGGCCCTGCCCCGTTTGCCACCTTCGGAACAGCTCAGCATTCAAGAGCAGAAAGAACGCCTCAGGGTTATTAATCTCCGCACAGTGTTTGCCAAAGTCGTCAGTAAGTTTCTCTTCGGCAAATCCTGATGTCATACAAAGGACGTACCCATCCGTCGAACGCACGACAGTATTATTAGTGATCGTATTGTTTTTGCAGGTCTCATCCATCTCAATGCCGGACATCGCCGCGACATAGGCAAATTCAGGATTGCTTATATCTCCCGTGATCGGAGCTCCAGAATTGTAGGTCTGCATACCTTCGCCTACATCTCGTTGCTGTTTGTTTTCGTGTCTCCGGCACTTGTCGAGGGTGCTTAGATAAATCTTTCCAGAAACGAACTGATCCACATGATCGGGATCGTTCATGTACCTATAAAGCTTATCCGGCCAAGCTATCGAACCACTGTTAAAAGCCATACCCGCTCCTTGATCCGGCTCCATGCCGGTCACCCGTAATACCCCATATCAACGAATCACGCCAGCCGGCGAGGCAGGCGCACGCTTGGAGATAACCCATGAGCATCCCCGCAAGTGCTTTGAGCGATGAAGAGTGCCTGCACTACGCGGCGCTTGAGCCCGCCGCCGCTGCTGAGCTTACCCGGCGTTTTACCGCGCAATGTATTGATCCTGGCGCCGAGGCCGAGAGTCTTCGCGAAGATATCCGCATGCTCGAAAGCCAGGCTGATGATGCTGAAGACGAGCTGGATCGCCTTCGAGACTATGCCGAAGAGGCTCGCAGCTACATCAGGCGCGCAATGAATCACGACGAGCACGAAGAGTTGCCGGTGAGCAAGCTTCTTCAGAAAGCCCTCGATTGCCTGGAGTAAGGCCATGACCACTTTTGCAGTGTTTGGAATGAGCGAGAACTGGGCTCGCGAAGAGGCCAAAGAGCACACGCCCACCTTCAAAAATGAGGGCGGTAAGCGCATCGACCTGACCGTTTCACAATGGGAGGCCGAGGTGGAGGTTCAGGTGGCCAAGATCATGGCGGGCAAAAAATGCGTGCGCCTGTCACCGATGTTCGACGCCCCCCAGTACGCACAGCAGTTCATGGACATGGCCCGAAAGAGCATAGTCTGTCGCGACCTGAAGATCAGGACCAAGGCCGTCCTGGTCGACGCCAAGAAAAAGCCGATCCTGAATGCCAAAACTGGTGCGCCAAAGGTTGGGTTTGCTGACTGGGTGCCGGAGGCGACTTACGCCGCCTGACAGCACTGATTAGCGAGCTACGCGCCCAGCAATAAGCCTGGCTCCGACTTCGCGCCCATCCACCTGCGCCAGGCCACGGTCAACATAGGTTCGGTCACCAGCAACAACCGGCACCACCACCTCACCACCACGCTTTACCTCGACGTTGATACGCCAGGTCTCCCGGCCTTCCTCGTCCTTGTCGCACTCCATGTAGTTCCAAACCTGAAAGCCTTCGATCTCATCGTAAATATCGTGCTTGGTCATGGTCCTGCCCATTTAGAGGAAGGGGCCATCGTAGCTCAAAGCCAGCCGGCACGGATGAGCGCGTCGACAATGCGAGTGAAATCAAAAAATAGGCGCACCAGCGCCGTAGTTAATTGAAGCGCGCGAATTAAGCGGTTCATTGAGTTATGTCTCCAAGTTATGGGAGGGACGTTGTCCTTCTACCACTACATGGGACTTCAAAATTCCCCCCCACTCTGCCGCCCGGGCATGGCCCGGCAAGGACTCCCCATGCCTACAGAAAACCATATCGACTGCCCGGCCTTGCACAGGCGCCGCGAGTTTTACCCTTACGGTGACCGCGTTCCACGCACCGTGCGGATGCTCAAGACGGTTACTGCCGACCTTATGCCGCGTATCGGGCTCGCTTACATCCGAGGCGAACATCCGGTTGCAGAGGCTGGACACAGTTATCCGGCTTGGACAAACAGCCTCGGCGCCGTAGCAGCGGTGATGCCTGATGGATCGCGCCTTGGGCTGCGCAAGGAAGAGTTCGAGGTCGACACCTGGCACGACCTCTCGCCGGTGCCAGCAGCGTCCGGCGTAACCCTCCAGGCCGCCCGCGCCAACCGCGTCTACGTGGCCGGGCCCATGACGGGTATCGCCGACTTCAACTACCCGGCCTTCAACGCCGTGGCCGACCAGCTGAGACCCCTCGGCTACGAAGTCGAGAACCCCGCCGATCACGGCGTCGTCGAGGGTGCGCAGTGGGGTGACTACATGGCCTACGACCTGACCCGCCTGGGCCTATGCGGAATGATTGCCCTGCTGCCCGACTGGGAGAAGTCGCAAGGCGCACGCCTGGAAGTCCTGATCGCCGAGAAGCTCGGCATGAAGGTAGTGGATGCCCATGATCTGGTAACGAGGGAGGCTGTATGAGCAATCAATGGAAACTGGTGCCAGCGGCGTGGCTTGATCCAGATAGCATCCAACGGGGTGAGATCCTTTCGGCGCAGGCAAAGAAGAACAGCGACTTCCTCGGCCAGCAGGATCGGGCTGCACGCTTCAGCGTTCCTCTCTACGAACATCCCGATGCGGCTGAAGTTGCGCGACTGAACGCCGAGCGTGACGCCCTGCAGGTTCTCCTGACAGCAGCGGATGAGCGGGCGGATTTGCTGAGCGATCTTCTCTTAAGAACACTCGCCTACTACACGGAGTCTTGCTTCCCTGAGGATTTGCTCTTGGAGGTCAAATCCGCGCTCAAGGTGATCCCATGAAATACCAACTCCCCGCCTACTGCTGGTGCCTGCTGGCACTGGCACAACTGATTTGATGAGGTGATTTATGAGTGGAATGAATGTAAGCGGAAACATCATGGTACAGGAGGCGCAGCACGCCGGTTTTGAGGCGCATGTTTACCCCTCTCGTGTTGCCGCTGCGATTCAGCTTCTGCGCGTTGAGATCCGGCGCTCTCAAAATGAGATAGCGAAAATCGGTGAGATTGAGTCGCTTGTGGCTCAGCTTATCGCAGACGAACGCACAGAATTGGAGTGCGGCAATGACCACCAACCAAACGATTGACGGCGTGCTGGTATCGCGTGAGCTGTTGCGCAGGGTTTCCAACCCTTACGCACCCAAAGGCCAGGAGCTGGCCCGTGCAGAGCTGCGCGCCCTGCTGGATGCGCCTGCCTCGGCGAGTGATGGGGTCAACTGGAAGGCCGTAGCGAACGAGCAAATGGGGATTATACAAGCGCTCAAGTCCGACAACGCTAAGCTCGCTGACGACCGTACAAGGCTTTCGGCTGAGCTTGAAACTCTGCGCCCAGCGTACAAGAGCGTTCTTGCGCAACTGGATGCCGCCCAGCCCCAGGGCGAGCATACCGCAGTGGGGTTCCTGGAAAGGATGCTGAAAGGCTCGGGGGATGATCGTCTGGAGGCATGGCAGGGAGAAATGGCCATGCTGCTGGAACACATCGCCGAGCAGCCCGCGCCGGTAGCGGTTCAATCGCTGGAAATTGTTGGGCGCCAGTGCTTTCCATCGGAGGCCATGAAAGCCGTTCAGGGTTATCGCAAAGAGCCATGGGTAGATGGCGATGCTGGTCAGGTGCCATCGATACCAGGGTTCTACCGCGTCGAGCCGCTTGTACGCCTTTCCGATGTGTTACGCCTGGTCGCGATATCCCGATAGGAGCGCTTTTTCTAAGTATTTGAGTTCGGCGGTGAGCCGGACCTAGGTAGTCGCTCAAGTTTACGAGCGGTAGCAGGCGGGGCCTTTATACGTGCTCTATCCAAACCCCTGGCCAGAGCGCTTGTCATCGTCTCACCAGGCAAAGTTTCAGGCGTTTCCTCAAAGAGCATTTTCCCACGCGCCCCGTAAACCCCGATGAACATTTCCGTTCTGCCGAGAAGCGACATGCGGACTTGTACATTTAAAAGCGTGCCATTCGGCTGACGCTCGTCTACTGATCGAGTGTGAAGCGAAGGATCAGCCCAATCCCAGAACACCTTGCCCCTGTTTCTCATCTGCGTCGCCCTGAAATTTAGGCGGCGATTATGCGACTTGTTATAAGCGGGGCAAAAGCCTGCGCAACAAAAATTTCTCTCATCTCCCCTTCAAAGTCAGCCGCTATAGCGGCAAGGACGAAGTCATGCCAAAACATCAGCCAGAACTGGCCCGCATCTACAACGTGTTCGGCCTCAGCTCAAACCATGAGCTGTCGACCCTGCTGGTCAATATCGAAAACACGAAGCGCTTCTCCGATCTGTTGCACGCAGTTGAGCGCGAGTTTTTCATGGTGCCCGGCGAGCCATCTGATGAGCCCGAAGACACAGGGCATCCGGTAGATGACGACTGCCTGGTAAATAGCTGGGGGTCGACACAGGCTGAGTACCTCAAGCAATTCAAGGCAGCATTACCGATAGCTGCCGCGAACTCGATACCCGCCTATGAGGCGCTCGTGACCGGTGAAAAGTGGTCGCTGGACGGCGAAAACGGCTCCTGGGATTACGACAGCCTCGACGAACTGCTTGAGGACAACTACGGCCACGACAGCGATGGCGATGGGCATCCGGCCAGCTACCGGCCTGGCCTATATGAAGGCGGTACGGTCTATCGCGGGGTTGTCTGCAAGGACGACCCCGCGTGCTTCCTGCCAGATGCCGACGATGTGACCGAGCGAATGTTCGAAAACGCTTGCGATAGCGACGCTGGCGAATGGGTTGATGCCTATCCAGACCTAAGCAAGGTTGCAAAGGCAGAACTGCAGATCGCCCTCGCGCCGCTAAAGGCCTGGGCTCGTAAGCATTGCCAGCCAGAGTTCTTCACGATCAAGGACATAACGCCACACATCGTCACCACTGAAGACGTGAGCCGGAGCAGGAAGTCATGATCGCCACCCTCTGGTTCGCCTACGTCTTCATTTACAAGGGGCCGAGGCCATGAATACGACCGCAGTGAAAACGCAAGATCTTACCGGCACGGCTCTGGATTGGGCTATGGCGATGGCTGTGCATGACAAGGTGTATTGCTACCCAGACGGCGGCCTGTGCCCACCCGAAGGCACCGTCTCTCTGAATGAGGACGACAACAGCCTGTGGACGAACATCGGGGGATTTCACCATGGCGACCGGTGGTCACCGTCAACCGACTGGAATCAGACGGGACCTTTGATCGAGAAATACCAAATCGCCCTGATCCCTGAAGCACATGACGGCCTGGAAGGGACGGTGATGTCCGAGCGCTGGTATGCGGACATTTACTATAACGGTGGCCAGCAGTACACGACCGAGCATTGCGAAACCCCGTTGACCGCCGCATGCCGCGCCATCGTCGGCGCCAACCTGGGCGACACCGTCAGCATCCCCACCGAGCTCATCTAACCCCAATCCCCCTACATGCCTGCCGGTGAGCGGCGGGCGAGGTATTCCTGCATGACTGAAAACCAATTTCCCTATGAGGCCTGGGTGCTGACCGCCGGCTTTGCGCCAAAGAAAGTCGAGATCGTTGGAATCTTCAGCTCGGACGGCTGGATGCGAGCCCAGAGTCGGAAGACCTACCACCAGGTGGATCTGTTCACCTCCAAGGAAAGAGCCATCGAGGCCGGTTGTCGCCGGCTGGATGAACAGTGGAGTGCGCTTCAGAAGAGAGCGGACGCCATCGTCAAGAAGAAGGCGATGCTCGCGAAGCACTCAGCCAAACCCTAACCCACCTTCTGCCGCCCAGCGCGGCAAGGACACCCCATGTTCGCTATGAAACTCACCCTGATACTGCTGGGCGCTTTGCTGTACCTGTTCGGTACCGGCTGCTGGTTCTTCTGGACCGGCCCCTACCTGCTCGGGACCGGCACCACTGAAGCATTGCTTTACGCCTTTGGCGGGACCTGCACCTGGCTACTGACCACCTTTGGTGTTGCCGTACAAATTATCAAAGCAGCGCGGCCCACGGCTGGCGGGAGGTAGCTATGGCAGAAGCCAATGAAAAATCAGAAGCATTTCAGCTCGATAAAGTGCCGGAAGTTCGCATGGCCGAAATCATCGGCACCACCAAGCGGGCGCTGGAAGGCAAGCGCGACCGAGGCGTAATACCTGAGGGCGTCTGGAACAAGATAGATGGGCGAATTTTTTATAGCTTGAGGAGATATGAAGCATGGCTAGAAAGCCAATGGGCCTGCCCACAGGAGTTGAATTCGTTGGTCAGTCCGTTCGCATTCGGTTCACTTGGAGAGGCGAGCGGCGCTGCGAAACTCTCGCATACCCACAAACCCCAAAAGGGATTAAAGCGGCAGCCGATCTACGCGATCAAGTAATAAGCCTGGCCAAGCATGGGGTTCTGAATGATCAGCGTTACGCCGAGATGTTCCCGAACTCCAGTTACACGCCTGTTTCACTGGTGATGACGTTCGGTGAGTATGCACAGGCTTGGATCAACAGCTTGGAGATCGTGCCAGGCACCCGCAGAAACTATCGCTCAACGATCAACACTTACTGGATGCCTTGGCTTGGCCAGCTCCCAATCACTTCAATCACTACGATGGTGCTGCGCAGAGTAATCAGCGAAACGGCCTGGGAAACGCAGTCGGTTAAGCGCGAGTCGATAGCACGGGTCACATCGCTGTTGAAAGCAGCCATGCAAGATGAGCTGATTGAACGTAATCCTGCTGCACCGATCAAGCTACCCAAGAAGACAAAAAAACAGGTTGATCCTTTTTCCGGAGATGAAGCGGCCGCAATCATTGAATGGATGTACGCAAATTTTAAAAAGCCTGGTGTACGGATATTTGCTGCTTACTTTGAATTTGCTTTCTTCAGTGGGATGAGGACAGGAGAGATAGCGGCATTGCGCTGGGATGAGATCGACATGGATGCGCGAACAGCACACGTTTGCCGGATCGTTGTAGATGGGGAAGTAGAGGAGCGCACCAAAACTAAGTACGCGCGGACAGTGATGCTCAATAGCCGAGCGCTGAATGCCTTGCGGCAGGCCAGGCAGATCGCGGATGATCGCTTGCTACAGAGACGTAGGATTAAAACGGCATCGCCGTTTGTGTTTCCACCATCGGGTGGCTCTGAATTCATCTGCCGACCGTCTCAGACCGGCGACCAATTCAGCAAGGCATTGACGGCGCTTGATCTGCGGCATCGGCCGCAGTACAACTGCAGACACACGTATGCCACCATGTGCATTATGGCGGGCGTAAATCCTGCATTTATCGCCGACCAGCTTGGACACAGCATCCAAGTGTTGCTGACGACTTATGCAAAATGGATGTCGTCTACCACTGACTGGTCAGAAGTTGGAAAGCTCGAAAAATCAATGATTGGTACAAAATCGGTACAAGCGTAACCAATCATCGGCTTACAGCCTTTATTTAAAGGCTCTCTATCACTTTCTGATCCATACTCCTAAAATGTAACGGCATTTGTCATAAAACCCGTTTCCAAACGGTATTTCCTTACTTTTTAGCGAGTTCACCCGCGTGAAAATTCGTCTCTCTATTGTCAGCCTATTTTTTGCATTTACAGGCACCTTCGCACACGCAGCCGAAACCACCCTGGCTCCGCGTGATACGTCCAAGCTTCAGATCGCTTCTGGCAGCGCCATGCTTGTCGACCTGCAGACCAATAAAGTCATTTATTCCAGCAATCCCGACGTGGTGGTACCTATCGCCTCGGTGAGCAAATTGATGACCGGCCTGGTGGTGCTGGAAGCCAAGCAGAACATGGATGAATACATCGATATCAACATCAAGGACACGCCGGAGATGAAAGGCGTGTTTTCCCGGGTGAAAATCGGCAGCGAAATGCCACGCAAAGAGATGCTGCTGATCGCCCTGATGTCCTCGGAAAACCGCGCCGCCGCCAGCCTGGCTCACCACTACCCGGGCGGCTATCCGGCCTTTATCGCGGCGATGAACGCCAAGGCCAAGGCGCTGGGCATGACCAGCACCCACTACGTCGAACCCACCGGCCTGTCGATTCACAACGTATCCACGGCCCGTGACCTGAGCAAGCTGCTGGCCTATGCGCGCAAATTTCCGATGCTCAGCCAGCTCAGTACCACCAAAGAAAAGACAGTGTCATTCCGCAAACCCAACTACACCCTGGGCTTCTCCAACACCGACCACCTGATCAACCGCGCCAACTGGGATATCAAGCTGACCAAGACCGGTTTCACCAACCAGGCCGGCCATTGCCTGGTACTGGTGACTAGCATGGGTAACCGCCCGGTCTCATTGGTGATCCTGGACGCCTTCGGCAAATTCACGCACTTCGCCGACGCCGGTCGTATTCGCAATTGGGTCGAGACCGGCAAGAGTGGTTCGGTGCCGGACGTCGCGTTGCGCTACAAGGCCGACAAGAATCTGAAAAACCGTCCGAATGCCGCAGAAGTGCGTCGCTAAGCGGCAGATCGGCAAAAACGGCGCCTTGGGCTAAGGCCAGTCAGTTAAGGCTTTTTGTAGGAGCGAGCTTGCTCGCGAAAAACTCACAGGCGCCGTGTTAATTCAGGCAACACGCGTTATCGTTGACGGTTTTCGCGAGCAAGCTCGCTCCTACAGACCACACTTTCGCTTAACTGACTGGCATTACGCCTGGGGCGCCGTTTTTCATTTGCGTTGCGCCAACACCTTGAGCGCCTGCGCCGCCGCCTGTTCCTGCCCGGCCTGGGCCGTGGCATTGGCCGACTCACGCCAGCGTTGTGCATCCACATTGGCGGGCAGTTGGCTTGGACGCTGGGTCAACATGGCCCAGTGACCGGCGCTTTTCCACGCGGATTCAAAGTCACTGAAGCTCATCTGCATCCGCCGCTCCATGCCGGAGCGCAGCAGCACGGTGCTCTTTTGTTGATTGAACCCCACCACCACGACATACCGGGTCCCGGACCAGAAACTCGGGTTGAGCCGCGCCATCACCGGGTAACCCGCCGCCACTTGCGCCAGCACCGCCGTCAGTTGGCTCTCCAGCGGGTACACCATCAGCCCGTACTCCCGCGCCAGCACCTGCATGTTGCGCTCGAGGTCGGCCTCACCGCCCGGCAGGTGCAGCGGCTTATCCAAAAGACCCGGTGTCATGACAATGCCTTGTTGCGACAGCATGCTGGCCAAGGCGCTGGGGCCACTCTGATAGGCCTCGCTGCGAAAGGTCGGTACGCCATTGAGTTCGACGCGTTCCGGCAGGCCCGGCAGTTTCGAGGGGTGCCCGGAACACGCCGCGAGCCCCAGGGCACAGGCCAGCAACAAGGTGGTTTTAACGTTCGAGCGTAACCGCAATTTTTTACTCTCTTGATCAACTGCCGGTGAGGCCCCAGATCATAGCCCAATCGCGTTCAGGTAGGAGAGCGGCGGCATTGATATAGCAAACAAGTTGGACGGACTCGACCATTGGTCAATAGCAGGCAACCGCCGGCTAGCTAGACTGTCCATTGAGAAGACTGTGTGTGTGCCCCGAGCGGGGCGAAAGGAGGCCAAAATGAGCCTTGCAACTACGATTTTCCTGTTGATCTGCGGTTGGCTGGCCGTAGCCGGCGCCATGCTGTGGGGCGTGATGCGCGTGACACGTCGCCATCATCACCCCCACGTCAAGCCCGCCAAGCCACCTGAAGCGGCGGCACGGCACGCTTAGCCAGGCATGCAATTGAAGTCCTGGGTCGCGGCAACTTCCTTGCCATGACCATCCTTGAGCACCGCGCGCACGGTAGTGCCCAGGCTCGACTCGACCAGGGTGTAATGCTCACCCGCCTTGAAGTGTTTGTACTCGACACGTCCCTGACAGTCCTGCTGGTTGTCGTCGCCCGCCTCCTCTTCAAATAAGGTCACATCCAGGCGATGGTCGCCCGGGGTCACTTCAAAAAAACGCCCGTCATCCACGCGCTTGCCGTCGACGCGTTCGGCCATCAGGTCATTCGGGGCTTCTTCCTTCAAACCAATCCACGCTTCGCTCGGGTCCGCCTTGGGGATCGGGCCGGCACACGCCGACAGCAGCAATACAGCACCGAGGGCAGGAATCAACAACAGAGGTTTAAGTGACATGGCAGGGCTCCAAAGAACGTGAGTAAAAAGACGAGGCGAAATGTGTCGCGTCCGATGGATGACAAGCTTGGAGAGCGGCCCTTTGTAGAACAAATGAATACACATGAAACGTTCTTCAGCGCTTAACTAAATGTTCCTTCATTTGGCTGAAAGGTGCGTGTTAGGTGGGTCGGGCAAGACTGCCGGGGTTTGCAATCCTGCTCCCTCGGAGGTTCACGCATGCTCGGGCTGGTAAAGACCGCACTGCAAAAGCCGTACACGTTTATCGTGTTGGCCATATTCATTTGCATCATCGGGCCGATGGCGGCCCTGCGAACCCCTACGGATGTGTTTCCCGATATCGGTATCCCTGTGGTCGCCGTGGTCTGGCAGTACAACGGCCTGTCACCGGACGCCATGGCCGGGCGGGTGATCTATACCTACGAACGCTCGCTGAGCACCACCGTCAACGACATCGAACATATCGAATCGCAATCGCTGCCCGGCATGGGCATCGTGAAGATCTTCTTCCAGCCCGGCGTGGATATCCGTACCGCCAACGCCCAAGTGACCGCGGTTTCACAAACCGTGCTCAAGCAGATGCCACCGGGTATCACGCCGCCACTGATCCTCAACTACAGCGCCTCCACGGTGCCGATCCTGCAAATGGCGTTCTCCAGCCCGAGCCTGTCGGAAGCCAAGATCCGCGACCTGGTGCAGAACAACATTCGCCTGCCTTTAAGCGCCCTGCCCGGCCTGGCCATGCCCACGCCAATGGGCGGAAAGCAGCGGCAGATCACCCTCGACCTCGACCCTCAGGCACTGGCCGCCAAAGGCCTGTCGGCACAAGACGTGGGCAATGCCCTGGCGCTGCAAAACCAGATCATCCCGGTGGGCACCGCCAAGCTCGGTCCCAATGAATACACGATCCTGCTCAACAACAGCCCCAAGGCCATCGATGAACTCAACGACCTGCCGATCAAGACCGTCGACGGCGCACTGATCACCATCGGCCAGGTAGCCCACGTGCGCGACGGCTCGCCGCCGCAGACCAACATCGTGCGGGTCGACGGCCACCGCGCCGTACTGATGCCGGCGCTGAAAAACGGCAGCATCTCCACCCTGTCGATCATCGATGGTATTCGCCAGATGCTGCCGCGCATCAACGAAACCCTGCCACCTTCACTGAAGACCTCGCTGCTCGGTGACGCCTCAGTGTTCGTCAAGCAATCGGTCGGCAGCGTGGCCCGGGAAGGCATCATCGCCGCACTGCTGACCAGCGCGATGATCTTGCTGTTCCTCGGCAGTTGGCGCTCCACACTGATCATCGCCGCCTCGATCCCATTGGCGGTGCTGTCGGCTATCGCGCTGCTGGCGGTCAGCGGGCAAACCCTCAACGTGATGACCCTCGGCGGGCTGGCGTTGGCGGTAGGGATCCTGGTGGACGACGCTACGGTGACGATCGAAAACATCAACTGGCACCTGGAACAAGGCAAGGCGGTGAAAACCGCGATCCTCGACGGCGCCGCGCAGATCGTCGGCCCGGCATTCGTCTCGCTGCTGTGTATCTGCAT
Source organism: Pseudomonas sp. BCA17 (assembly GCF_004519405.1). Classification (GTDB taxonomy): domain Bacteria; phylum Pseudomonadota; class Gammaproteobacteria; order Pseudomonadales; family Pseudomonadaceae; genus Aquipseudomonas. The sequence goes on from NZ_SGWI01000001.1 coordinate 1,124,928, forward strand.
CGTGTTCGTGCCGATGTTCCTGCTGCACGGCATCGCCGGGTACCTGTTCCGGCCGATGGCCCTGGCGGTGATCTTCGCCATGGCCAGCTCGTTCATCCTCTCGCGGACGCTGGTGCCAACCCTGGCGATGTTCCTGCTCAAGCCGCATACACCGGAGCAAGGTGCGGGGCATCACCCGGAAGATGACTTCATCAATCACCACGAGGGCGAGCAACACAGCAAACCGCGCAATCGCGTGCTGCAATCGGTGCTGAATTTTCAGCAAGGTTTCGAGCGTCACTTCTCGAACATCCGCGACACTTACCACGGCCTGCTGACCCTGGCGCTGGGCAATCGCAAGCGCTTTATCGTCGGCTTCCTGACCTGCGTGATCGCCTCGTTCCTGCTGCTGCCAAGCCTGGGCCAGGACTTCTTCCCGGCCACCGACGCCGGTGCCCTGGCCCTGCACGTACGCTTGCCGCTGGGCACGCGTATTGAAGAAAGCGCGGCGGCGTTCGACCGGATTGAAGCGCGGATTCGCGAAGTGATCCCGGCGCAAGAACTGGACACCATCGTCGACAACATCGGTATTCCGTTGAGCGGTATCGACATGGCCTACAGCAGCAGCGGCACCATCGGCCCGCAGGATGGCGACATCCAGGTCACCTTGAAAGAAGACCATGCGCCCACCGCCGACTACGTGAAAAAACTGCGTGAAGCCTTGCCGGAAAGTTTCCCCGGCAGTCACTTCGCGTTTCTACCGGCCGACATCAGCAGCCAGATCCTCAACTTCGGCGCCCCGGCGCCGCTGGATGTGAAAATCTCCGGGCGCAGCGATGAGGAAAACCGCGCCTACGCCGTGGAACTGGAACGTCGCCTTTCGCATATTCCGGGCATCGCCGACCTGCGTATCCAGCAGTCCACCGGCTACCCGTCGCTGCAAGTCAACGTCGACCGTATGCGGGCCAATGGCCTGGGCATTACCGAGAGGGACGTGACCAACAGCATGGTCGCCTCCCTCGCCGGCAGCTCGCAGACCGCGCCGACCTTCTGGCTGAACCCGGCCAACGGCGTGTCGTACTCCATCGTCGCGGCGACGCCGCAATACCGCCTGGACAGCCTACCGTCACTGGAAGCGTTGCCGGTCACAGGTGCCGGCGGCCAGTCGCAGATCCTCGGCGGCGTGGCGACCATCTCCCGCGTGCAAAGCCCGGCGGTGGTGACCCACTACAACATCCAGCCGACCCTGGACCTGTACGCCAACGTGCAAGGTCGTGACCTGGGTGGCGTGGCCCGCGATGTGCAAAAAGTGCTGGACGATACCGCCTCCATGCGCCCCAAAGGCGCGGTGATCAGCTTGCATGGGCAAATCGACGCGTTGCACGAGGCGTTCAGCGGTTTGAGCTTCGGCCTGCTCGGCGCGGTGGTGCTGATCTACTTGCTGATCGTGGTCAACTTCCAGTCATGGGTCGATCCGTTCGTAATCATCACCGCCTTGCCGGCAGCCTTGGCGGGCATCGTATGGATGCTGTTCCTCAGCGGCACCTCGCTGTCGGTACCGGCGCTCACCGGCGCCATCCTGTGCATGGGCGTGGCCACCGCCAACTCGATCCTGGTGGTGAGCTTCTGCCGTGAGCGCCTGGCCGAACATGGCGATGCATTAAAGGCTGCGCTGGAAGCCGGCTACACGCGCTTCCGCCCGGTGTGCATGACGGCCCTGGCGATGATCATCGGCATGTTGCCCCTGGCCATTTCCGAAGAGCAGAACGCCCCGCTCGGCCGAGCCGTGATCGGCGGCTTGATCCTCGCCACCACTGCCACTTTGTTGTTTGTTCCCGTGGTCTTCAGCCTGGTCCACGGTCGTCACCCTACTCGCGCTGCTGCTGGAGAAACGTCTCATGTCGTCTGATCACAAACCCTCGCGCAAGCGTCTGATGCTCATGGGTGTCGGCGGCCTGACGTTGGCCGCCCTGCTGGTCGCCAACGGCCTCCACGCCCGCACGATGCACGAACAATCGGTTACCGCCTGGACGGAAGCCGCGGCCATCCCGCAGGTGATGGTGTTCCAACCCGAACAGAACGCCACCGGCGACACCCTGCGCTTGCCCGCGCATCTGGAAGCCTGGAGCAAAGCGCCGATCCACGCCCGGGTCAGCGGTTACTTGAAGGACTGGAAAGTCGATATCGGCAGCCAGGTCAACGCCGGGCAAGTGCTCGCCGAAATCGACAGCCCGGACCTCGATCAGCAACTGGCGCAAGCCCACGCCCGACTGGTCCAGGAACAGGCCGATGCGCGCCTGGCTGAAACCACCGCCACGCGTTGGCAAAACCTGCTGGCAAGCCACTCGGTGTCACGCCAGGAGGCCGATGAAAAAACCTCCAACGCCGCCGCCGCCAAAGCCAACGCCGCAGCCGCCGCTGCCGATTACGCACGCCTGTCGGCGCTGGAAAGCTACAAGACCCTCCGCGCGCCCTTCACCGGCACTATCACGGCGCGTAACACCGATATCGGCCAATTGATCAAGGCCGATACCGACAGCGACCCGGAGCTGTTCGACATCGCCGACACTCATCAGCTGCGCCTCTATGTACCGGTGCCACAGAACTACGCAGCGGTGATCCACCCGGGCCTTGAAGCCGAACTGACCGTACCTGAACACCCTGGCGAACACTTCAAGGCGCGCCTGATCGGCGATTCCACCGCCATTGACCGCCGCTCCGGCACCCTGCTCGCCCAGTTCGTCGCCGACAACCCCAAGGGCGAGTTGCTGCCAGGTGACTACGCCGAAGCGACCCTGCCGATTCCGGCGGATACCCACGGCGTGAGCATCCCGGCCAGCGCGTTGATCTTCCGCGCCCAAGGCACCCAGGTCGCGGTGCTGGACGCGCAAAACCACGTGCACCTGCGAGACATCCACATCGGTCTCGACCTCGGCGAGCGCCTGATCATCGACCAGGGTTTGAAACCTGCCGACCGCGTAGTCGACAACCCGCCCGACGCATTGCGCGAGGGTGACCCGGTACAACTGGCCGACGCCTCCGGAGGTGCGCATGCGCCCAAGGCTTAAGCCCCTCGTGGCGTTGGTGCTGCTGGTACTGCAAGGCTGCTCGATGGCGCCCACCTACAAGGTGCCCCCGGTGGACCTGCCGGCCGGCTACCGCGAACAGACCAGCGACGGCCCGTGGCACAGCGCGCAACCGTCCGATCATCTAGCACCCGAATGGTGGAAGCTTTACCACGACTCGCGCCTGAACGACCTGCAACAACAACTGCTCAAGGCCAACCCGGACCTGGCGGCGGCACTGGCGCACTTCGACGCGTCCCAGGCCTACGCCAGCCAACTGCACGCGGGACTGTTCCCGCAGATCAGCGCCAGCGCACAACCATTGCGTCAGCGCCAGTCGGATTCGCGGCCGCTGCGCGGTACTACCCAGCCATCGGTGTACAACAGCAACACCGCAGGGTTTTCCCTGAGCTACGACCTCGACCTGTGGGGCAAAATCCGTAATCAGGTCGCGGCCGGGGATGCCCAGGCGCAGGCGTCCGGGGATGACCTGGCAGCGGCACGCCTGAGCCTGCAACACCAATTGGCAACCTTGTATGTGCAGCTCAACGGGCTGGATGCGCAAAGCCGGATTCTCAGCAGCTCGCTGGATGATTTCGGCCAGGCGTTGCAACTGACACGTAGCCGTTATGAAGGCCAGATTGCTTCGGAACTGGACCTGACGCGCGCACAAAACCAGTTGGCCGAAGCCAAGGCACAGCTGGATGAAGTGCGTGGGCAACGCAACCTGACCGAGCATGCCATTGGCGAGCTGGTCGGCGTGGCGGCCAGCGATTTTTCGTTGCCACCGAGCCGGCAACTGATGGCCTTACCGGGCATTCCGTCGCAACTGCCCAGCCAACTGCTGCAACGTCGACCGGACATTGCAGCGGCGGAACGCCGGGTGTTTGCGGCCAATGCAACTATTGGCGTGGCGAAGGCGGCGTGGTATCCGGACTTCAGCCTGACCGGATTGATCGGCGGGCAGACGCAAGGCGTCGGCAATCTGCTGTCGGCCGGCAACCGTTACTGGGCGCTTGGGCCGTTGGTGAATCTGCCGATCTTTGACGGCGGGCGTTTGAGCGCCAATGAGCGCCAGGCCAAAGCTGAGTTTGAAGAGGCCTCGGCGCAGTACCGCAGCCATGTACTGAAAGCCGTGCGCGAGGTGGAGGATAACCTGGCGCAACTGAGGGATTTGCAGCAGGAAGCCCAGGATGAACAAGCGGCGGCGGATGCGGCGCAGCACACGCAGTCTCTGGCGATGAACAGCTATCAGGCCGGGGCCGTGAGTTATCTGGATGTGGTCACCGCGCAGACCGCTGCATTGCAGGCGCAACGGGCGTTGCAGGCCGTGCAGACACGGCAGTTGCAGGCGAGCGTGGGGTTGGTCACCGCCTTGGGCGGTGGGTGGCAACCGGGCGCCTGACAGGACGACCGATAGCGATGTTTCAGCTGAACCATCGCTATCGGGAGCAAGCCCCCACACGTTCTTTCACCCCATTTCAGGCAGCGAGTTTGCCGCTGGCGATGGCGGCTGAAGCAGCCACCATTGCACGTAACAACACCGCACACCCCGCTGCCAGATCATCCGGTGCGGCGTTCTCGATTTCGTTGTGGCTGATGCCGCCTTCACAGGGCACAAAGATCATCCCCGCCGGGCCGAGTTCGGCGACGAAAATCGCGTCGTGCCCTGCCCCGCTGACGATGTCCATGTTCGACAGGCCCAGCCCGTTCGCCGCGTCGCGCACAGCATTGACACAACCTTCGTCGAAATACAGTGGCGGGAAATCCGCCGTGGGCTCCATGTCGAAACTCAACCCATGCCTGGCACAGGTCTCATCAATCACGGTGCGCACTTGGGCTATCATCGAATCCAGCCGTGCCGGTTCCAGATGCCGGAAGTCCAGGGTCATACGCACTTCACCCGGGATGACGTTGCGTGAGCCAGGATAGGCTTGCAGGCAACCCACCGTTCCACACGCATGGGGCTGGTGCCCCAACGCTGCCGCATTCACGGCTGCGACCACCGCCGCCGCGCCCACCAAGGCGTCCTTGCGCAGGTGCATCGGCGTCGGTCCCGCGTGGGCTTCAACGCCGCGCAGCTTCAGGTCGAACCACTTCTGCCCCAATGCCCCCAGCACCACGCCGATGGTTTTTTTCTGGTCCTCGAGAATCGGCCCCTGCTCGATATGCGCTTCGAAATAGGCGCCGACCTTATGGCCTGTCGCAGGACGTGAGCCCGCGTAGCCAATCGCATTCAACGCATCGCCCACGCTTACGCCATCGGCATCTATCTTGGCCAGGGTATCCGCCAGGCTGAATTTCTCGGCAAACACCCCCGAGCCCATCATGCACGGAGGAAAACGCGACCCCTCTTCGTTGGTCCACACCACCACTTCCAGTGGGGCCTCGGTTTCCACCTTCAGGTCATTGAGCGTGCGTAACACTTCCACCCCCGCCAGCACGCCGAAACAACCGTCGAACTTGCCGCCGGTGGGCTGGGTGTCGATATGGCTGCCGGTCATCACCGGTGGCAGGTTGGGATTGCGCCCGGGGCGGCGCGCGAAGATATTGCCGATACCGTCGACGGTGACCGTGCAACCGGCCTCCTCGCACCACTGCACGAACAGGTCGCGGGCCTGGCGATCGAGGTCGGTGAGGGCCAGGCGGCACACGCCACCCTTGGGAGTGGCGCCGAGCCTGGCCAAGTCCATCAAGGACTGCCACAAGCGTTCACGGTTGATGTGCTGATGGGTGGATTGCAGAACGTCCAGGGCAGCGTTCATGGGGATCTCCTCAGGCTACATTTCTCAGGAATTGACGGCGACCGGACTGGCCCCGCGCTTGGCATTCAAGCCGTAGTACAACAAGCCGCCCAACGCCGAACCGGTAAACCAGCCATAGCTGTAGAACCAGTTGAAGGCGTCACTGCCCAGCGACAGCAAGGTCAGCACCACCGGCACGCCGAAGGCGATAAAACCGCTCCAGTTCCACGCCGGATAGACGTCGTCGCGGTACAGACCGGCGAGGTCCAGTTGCTGCTTGCGGGTGATGAAATAGTCCACCACCATGATCCCGGCAATCGGTCCCAACAGGCTTGAATAGCCCAGCAACCAGTTGGAATACACGGTTTCGAGGCTCACATCCGAGACGATCAGCCCGAGTTTTTTCAGCAACTCGTGCCCCATCAATGCCAGCCCCACCAAACCAGTCAGAATCACGGCGGTCGTGCGATTGATCAGCTTGGGCGCGATGTTCTGGAAGTCATTGGTGGGCGATACGATGTTCGCCGCCGTGTTGGTGGACAACGTTGCGATGATGATCAACGCCATGGCGACCGCCACCCACACCGGGCTCTGAATATGCCCGATCAAGCTCACCGGGTCGGAGACGCTGACGCCCACCAGTTTTACCGAGGCGGCGGTCATGATCACGCCGAGGGCAGCGAACAGGAACATGGTCAGCGGCAAGCCGAAAATCTGGCCGAGAATCTGGTCTTTCTGGCTTTTGGCATAGCGGCTGAAATCGGGAATGTTCAGCGACAACGTGGCCCAGAAACCCACCATCGCGGTAAGGCCGGCCATGAAGTAGCCAATGAGGCTCGCCCCTTCCGGGCGCTTGGGTGGGATGGCCATGAGTTCGCTGAGCGACACATTCGGCATCGCCCACACCAGCAGGCCGATCCCCACCGCCACCAGCAACGGCGCCGACAGGGTTTCCAGGCGCTTGATCGACTCGGCGCCACGCAGTACCACCCACAGGTTCAGGGTCCAGAAGATCATGAAGCCGATCACTTCGCCGGTGCCGCCCAGGGACTTCCAGCCTTCGAAAATCGAGCCCAGGAACAGATGGATCGCCAACCCGCCGAACATCGTCTGGATCCCGAACCAGCCGCACGCCACCAGCGCCCGGATCAGGCACGGTATGTTGGAGCCGAGAATGCCAAAGGACGAACGCAATAACACCGGAAACGGAATGCCGTACTTGGTGCCCGGAAACGCGTTGAGGGTCAGCGGAATCAGCACCACGATATTGGCCAACAGGATCGCAATCAGCGCTTCGCCCACCGACAATCCGAAATACGCGGTAAGCACCCCGCCCAGGGTGTAGGTCGGCACGCAGATCGACATGCCGACCCACAGCGCGGTGATGTGCCACTTGTTCCAGGTACGCTCATGCACCTTGCTCGGTGCCATGTCGTGGTTGTAGCGAGGGCTGTCGAGGACGTCGGGGCCGGCGTCGAGTTCGTACAGGCCGTTGCGCTCAATGACTTGCGATCTGTTCTGTTGCATGGCCGCTCCACGGTTTTTTCGAATTATTGTTGCTCACCCCGCGCTGACGCAGGATGGCCGGAGTACCGCGTTAACAACATGACATCACGGGCCCGGCCAGCCGTCATTGCACTCAATAACCGTGCCGACAACCCACCTCGAACCCGCACCGCTTATATAACCTGCTGATGTTTATCAGCTTTCCGATTGAGCCTCGGGTACTTGCGACGTTACTCAGGCTAAATAACGTGGAAGTTGCCCGACCGTCAGGACCAATCTGGTGCAACACAATTATTTTTATTTCCCGTCGCCGTCAAGTGGCATATCTCAAGCGTCTGATTTGCAATAAGAAATGTTGCTGAATTTAAGAACCTGTCAAGTGCGTCAAAATGGTGAGAGCTCGCTACATTTTGGTGATTCTTAATTTTTATCCTTATAAATCAACCAATTAAACAAAGAATAAGCTTATAAAAAATCTTCTTGCCCATTCTAAAATCTCGGGCTAGTTTCTATTCCTGTCACCGATGACAGGAATTAATCGACCATCGGCAAGCCGCATTACAACACTTAGAACTGGCACAAGCCGGTCAAGCCTGTGAGGAACTCGACATGTCGCTGTTGATCCGTGGCGCCACCGTTATTACCCATGATGAAAGTTACCGCGCCGATGTTTTATGCGCAGGCGGTCTAATTCGGGCTATTGGCACGAATCTGGAACTTCCCGCCGGCACTGAAATACTCGATGGCAGCGGTCAATACTTGATGCCCGGCGGCATCGACCCTCATACCCATATGCAACTGCCCTTCATGGGCACCGTGGCCAGCGAAGACTTTTTCAGTGGCACGGCGGCGGGCCTGGCGGGCGGCACCACCTCGATCATCGACTTCGTGATTCCCAATCCCCAGCAGTCGCTGCTGGAAGCTTTTCACCAATGGCGCGGCTGGGCGCAGAAGTCTGCAGCCGACTATGGCTTTCACGTCGCGATCACCTGGTGGAGCGAGCAGGTGCGCGAGGAAATGGCCGAGTTGGTCAGCCATCACGGCATCAACAGCTTCAAGCACTTCATGGCCTACAAGAACGCGATCATGGCGGCCGACGACACCCTGGTCGCCAGCTTCGAACGCTGCCTGGAACTGGGTGCGGTGCCCACCGTGCACGCGGAAAACGGCGAGCTGGTGTACCACCTGCAACGCAAGCTCATGGCCCAGGGCATTACCGGGCCGGAAGCGCACCCGCTGTCGCGTCCTTCCCAGGTAGAGGGCGAAGCGGCCAGCCGCGCGATCCGTATCGCCGAGACCCTGGGTACACCGTTGTACCTGGTGCATGTGTCGACCAAAGAAGCCCTCGACGAAATCACCTACGCCCGTGGCAAGGGCCAGCCGGTCTACGGCGAGGTCCTCGCCGGGCACCTGCTGCTCGATGACAGTGTCTACCGGCACCCCGACTGGCAAACCGCCGCCGGCTACGTGATGAGCCCGCCGTTCCGGCCACGCGGGCACCAGGAAGCGCTGTGGCATGGGCTGCAATCAGGCAACCTGCACACCACCGCCACCGACCATTGCTGCTTCTGCGCCGAGCAAAAAGCCGCCGGTCGCGACGACTTCAGCAAGATCCCCAACGGCACCGCCGGTATCGAAGACCGCATGGCGCTGCTGTGGGATGAAGGCGTCAACACCGGGCGCCTGTCGATGCAGGAGTTCGTCGCGCTGACGTCCACCAACACCGCAAAGATCTTCAACCTCTACCCCCGCAAAGGTGCGATCCGGGTGGGTGCGGATGCCGATCTGGTGCTGTGGGATCCGCAAGGAACGCGGACCATCTCCGCCAAGACCCACCACCAAAACGTCGACTTCAACATCTTCGAAGGCAAGACCGTACGCGGCGTGCCCAGCCACACCATCAGCCAGGGCAAGCTGGTCTGGGCCGATGGCGACCTGCGCGCCGAGCGCGGTGCCGGGCGGTATGTAGAGCGGCCGGCGTATCCGCCGGTGTTCGAGCAGTTGAGCAAGCGGGCTGAGCATTCCAGGCCCACCGCTGTGGAACGCTGAAAGCGGCCTTCAGTCTCTCGCCGGCAAGCCCGGCTCCCACCTGTCGATGTGTGAACACATCCAACATGTGGGCACTGGCTTGCCGGCGAAGGGGCCCGCACAGGCAACACAAAAACCAATGCCCATCAGAGGCAGCACCTCAATAACCGTGAGGCCAACACCGTGATCCAGACCCTGACCCACCTCCCCCACCCTCATGCGGACGGGGCAACGTTAGCCAGCCAGTTCACCGACCTGGCGCCGCCCCTCAACCGCCGTCAAGCCCAACTGGAAGCCTCGCGCTGCCTGTATTGCTACGACGCGCCGTGCGTGAATGCGTGCCCCAGCGAGATCGATATCCCGTCGTTCATCCGCAATATCCATACTGAAAACGTGCAAGGTGCGGCGCAGAAAATCCTCTCGGCCAACATCCTCGGCGGCAGCTGTGCCCGGGTCTGCCCGACTGAGATCCTGTGTCAGCAGGCCTGCGTGCGTAACCACGCCGAGGAATGCGCCCCGGTGTTGATTGGCCTGTTGCAACGTTACGCCATCGATAACGCGCACTTCAGCGAACACCCGTTCCAGCGCGCCGCAGCCACCGGCAAACGCATCGCTGTGGTCGGCGCCGGGCCTGCGGGGTTGGCCTGCGCGCATCGCGTGGCCTTGCACGGTCATGACGTGGTGATTTTCGAAGCGCGGGAAAAAGCCGGCGGGCTGAATGAATACGGCATCGCCAAATACAAACTGGTGGATGACTTTGCGCAGAAGGAATTGGATTTCCTGTTGCAGATCGGCGGTATCGAGATTCGCCACGGCCAGCGCCTGGGGGACAACCTGGCCTTGAGCGAGCTGCACCAGCAATTTGATGCGGTGTTCCTCGGCCTCGGCCTGGCCGCCAGCAAACAACTCGGTGTGCCCCACGAAGATGCGCCCGGCCTGCTTGCCGCCACCGACTACATCCGCGAACTGCGCCAGACCGATGACCTGAGTCAATTGCCCCTGGCCGACCGTTGCATTGTGCTCGGCGCCGGCAACACCGCCATCGACATGGCCGTGCAAATGGCCCGCCTGGGGGCTCGCGACGTGAACCTCGTTTACCGTCGTGGCCTGGCGGAGATGGGCGCCACCCAGCATGAGCAGGACATCGCCAAGGCCAATCAGGTGCGGCTGCTGACCTGGGCCCAGCCCGAAGCGGTGCTGCTGGATGATCAAAGTCGTGTACGCGGCATGCGCTTCCTGCGCACGCACCAGGAAAACGGTCGCCTGCACCCGACCGGCGAAACCTTTGAGTTGGCCGCTGACGCGATCTTCAAGGCCATTGGCCAAGGGTTCGACGACGCGGCCCTGCGCGACCCCTTGGCCCAGCAACTGCACCGCGTCGGCGAGCGCATCTTCGTCGACGAGCATCTGCGCACCAGCATTCCAGGCGTCTATGCCGGGGGCGACTGCGTCAGCCTCGGCCAGGACCTCACCGTGCAGGCGGTGCAACATGGCAAGCTGGCCGCCGAGTCCATGCACGCTCAACTCATGCTGAATGTGGAGGCTGCGTAATGGCCGATCTCTCGATTGTGTTCGCCGGTATCAAGGCCCCCAACCCATTCTGGCTGGCCTCCGCGCCGCCTACCGATAAAGCCTACAACGTGGTACGCGCCTTCGAGGCCGGCTGGGGCGGCGTGGTGTGGAAAACCCTGGGTGAAGACCCGGCGGCGGTGAATGTGTCGTCACGCTACTCGGCCCACTACGGCGCCAATCGTGAAGTGCTGGGCATCAACAATATCGAGCTGATCACCGACCGCTCCCTGGAGATCAACCTGCGGGAAATCACCCAGGTGAAAAAGGACTGGCCGGACCGCGCGCTGATCGTCTCGCTGATGGTGCCCTGTGTTGAAGAGTCGTGGAAAAACATCCTGCCCCTGGTGGAGGCCACCGGCTGCGACGGGATCGAGCTGAATTTCGGCTGCCCCCACGGCATGCCCGAACGCGGCATGGGCGCGGCGGTAGGCCAGGTGCCGGAGTATGTGGAGCAAGTGACACGCTGGTGCAAGACGTACTGCTCGCTGCCGGTGATCGTCAAGCTCACGCCGAATATCACCGACATCCGAGTGGCGGCGCGTGCCGCCTATCGCGGCGGCGCGGACGCGGTATCGCTGATCAACACCATCAACTCCATCACCAGTGTGGACCTGGAACGTATGGTCGCCCTGCCGGTGGTCGGCACCCAGAGCACCCACGGCGGTTATTGCGGCTCGGCGGTCAAACCGATTGCCCTGAACATGGTCGCGGAAATCGCCCGCGATCCACAAACCCGAGGCCTGCCCATCTGCGGAATCGGCGGCATCGGCAACTGGCGCGATGCAGCGGAGTTCGTCGCCCTGGGTTGCGGCGCGGTGCAGGTGTGCACGGCGGCGATGTTGCATGGGTTTCGCATTGTGGAAGAGATGAAGGACGGGCTGTCGCGCTGGATGGACAGTCAGGGTTACACGAGCCTGCAGGACTTCTCCGGGCGGGCGGTGGGCAATACCACGGATTGGAAGTACCTGGACATCAACTACCAGGTGATCGCCAAGATTGACCAGCAAGCCTGCATTGGCTGCGGGCGTTGTCATATCGCCTGTGAAGACACCTCGCACCAGGCGATTGCGAGTTTGAAGCAGGCGGATGGCACGCAGCGATACGAGGTGATCGACGATGAGTGCGTCGGTTGCAACCTGTGCCAGATCACCTGTCCGGTGGCGGACTGTATCGAAATGGTGCCGATGGACACGGGCAAGCCGTTTTTGAATTGGACGCAGGATCCGCGTAACCCTTATCGGGAAGCGGTGTAGGTCTTCAGAGCGCTATCGGGAGCAAGTCCCCCCATCAGGCCGGGTTCGCAATTTTGTGCTTGTGAATAGGGTCAAATGGGGCTTGCTCCCGCTGAGGCCAGCCCCCCAACACAGACCTCAAGGCTCCAGGCCAATCCCCCGCAAAATCACACTGGTCACGGTCTGAATCGCCTTCTCGAACTGCATGTCCGACAACGGCTGGTGATCATTCAGAATCGTCACCTGATGATCAAAGTCCGCATAGTGCTGGGTTGACGCCCAGATCATATACAGCAGGCTCGACGGTTCCACCGGCAGGATGCGTTTGTCTTCCACCCATTGGCGAATTTTCGCTTCCTTCATCTTGGCCCAGTCGTAAAGGCTTTCATCCAGCGCCTGGCCCAAGGTCGGCGCGCCGTGAATGATTTCGTTGGCCCAGACTTTCGACCCATAGGGCCGCGTGCGCGAGCGCTGCATCTTGGCGCGGATGTAACTGCTCAACACCACACGCGGGTCGTCGAAGGTTTCGAAGCTCAGGGCATCCTGTTTCCACACGTCCAGCAGGTCGAACAGCACAGCGCTGTACAGTTCGCTCTTGGTGGTGAAGTAGTAATGCAGGTTGGAACGCGGCAGTTGCACTTCCTCGGCGATGTCGGCCATGGCGGTGCTGCCATACCCTTTCACCGCGAAGACCTTTTCCGCCGCCAGCAGGATTTTTTCGACGTTGACTCGACGAATTCCGATTTTGTGATTGCCCATAAGGGCTCCCTGACAACAACATGGCTTCAAGACTACCATCGGCTCTAGGCCGCGGCGACACGCCACAACGAAACTTCTGACGCGAACCTTTCCCCCGGAAAACGGATTGGTTAGCATCGCGGTCCCGACGAAGGACCCTGATCATGACTATTCGACCGCGTGTCGCCACTGACGACGCCGTGCTGGGTGCACTGTGGGAACGCTCGGTGCGTGCCACTCATGACTTCCTGCCAGAGGACGACATCCAACGTTTGCTGCCCGTGGTGCGTGATGCTTACCTGCCCATGCCCGCCCTGGATGTGTGGGTGTATGAAGACCAAAACGGTATCGGCGGGTTCATCGCCACCGGCGGGCACAATGTGGAAATGCTGTTTATCGACCCCGATCGACGCGGCCAGGGCATCGGCCGGCAATTGCTCGACCACGTCCGTGCGCGCCATGACACCCTGACGGTAGACGTCAACGAACAAAACCCACAGGCCGTGGGCTTCTATCTGCACTATGGTTTTATCCAGGTCGCGCGCTCGCCGCTGGATGGCGAAGGCAAACCCTTTCCCTTGCTGCATATGGCTTTACCCACTTCCTGAACTGAAGGTATCGAACAATGCTGATCAAGAACGCCCTGACCACCGTCGCCCTGCTCGCATCCCTGCTGGGCACCTCGGCCGCATTTGCCCATGCCCACCTCAAGAGCTCGACGCCCGCGGCCGACAGCACCGTCGCCGCGCCCGCCGACCTGCGCCTGACCTTCAGCGAAGGCGTCGAAGCCACCTTCACCAAGGTGTCCCTGAGCAAGGATGGCACCGAAGTCGCGATCAAAGGCCTGGAAACCCCCGACACCGACAAGAAAACCCTGGTCGTCACGCCAGCCGCCCCCCTCGCTGCCGGCAACTACAAAGTGGTGTGGAATGCCGTGTCGGTCGACACCCACAAGAGCAACGGTGAATACAGCTTCAAGGTCGGCCAATAACCCATGGCGACACTGCTGGTGCTGTGCCGCTTTGTGCATTTCATCGTTGTGCTGTTGATGTTCGGGGCCTGTGCATTCAGGCCCAGGTTGTTGGGCACAGAACGGCAACCGGCACTTGACCGGCAATTGCTGCGTATCACTCGCGTGCTCGCCGCGTTGGGGTTGTGCTCCGGCGTGGCCTGGTTGCTGTTGATCACCGCCAGCGTGGCCGGCAGTTGGGACGCGGCGCTGCAACCGGCTACCGTGCAGTTGGTGCTGGGCAAAACCTTCTTTGGCCAGGTGTGGGTCTGGCATCTGTTGTTGAACCTGCTGCTGGTGATCGCACTGATCAAGCCCTGGCCCGCTTTGCGCCTGCCGTTGATCATTCTGCTGTTGGCCACGCTGGCACCTGTGGGTCATGGCGCCATGCTCGATGGGTTGAGCGGGCAGTTGCTGATCCTCAACCAGGTGGTGCACCTGATGTGCGTGGGTGCCTGGCTCGGCGGGTTGCTGTTGCTGGTGTTGGTGCTCATACAGCCCCGACAGCATGCGCTGGCAGCGATCCTGAAGCGCTTCAGCGGCGTGGGGTATGGTCTGGTCGCCGGGCTGCTGGTGACGGGGTTGATCAATGTGCGCGTGCTCACCGGGCAGCTATGGCCCACGCCCTTGTTCAACGGTTTTGCCCTGATTCTGTTGATCAAAGTGCTGCTGGTGCTGGGCATGTTGGCGCTGGCGCTGCTGAACCGGTTGCGTATCGAACGCTGTGAAGAGCACTTGGGCAGCCTGAAAGCCAGTGTGCTGTTGGAAGGGTTACTGGGCATAGCGGCGGTGGCTGCGGTCTCCCTGCTTGGCACTCTCCCACCGATGGTCATGACCGGCTAAAAAACCAACGCTGAAATGCAGGCGACGCGATCCGGCACGAACGCCGCGGTGATACCCTTGCAGAAGCCTGGCTCCCACATTGACATAGCGGTTCTTGGTCGAATCACCCTGGTTATCGTACAACCTCTGCTTGACAGCCCTCGAAAACCCCGTAAATATCCCGCCAGATGTTGTACGACGACGTACGACAAATAATAAAAATTACAAAAATGGGAGCTTCACTGTGCGTTCATTCGCCCGCAATTCCTCGTCGTGTATCGGTCTCCTCAGCCTTGGCAGCCTGGCGTTTACCCTCCCCCTCAGCGCTCAGGCGGAAGGTTTTATCGACGACGCCAAGGCCACGCTCAATTTGCGCAACGCCTACTTCAACCGCAATTTCACCAACCCGACCAATCCCCAGGGCATGGCGCAAGAGTGGACACAGAACTTCATCCTCGATGCCAAGTCCGGCTTCACACAGGGCACCGTGGGTTTCGGGATTGATGTGCTGGGCCTGTACTCGCAAAAGCTGGATGGCGGCAAAGGCACGGGCGGCACGCAGTTGCTGCCGATCCACAGCGATGGCCGTCCGGCCGACAACTTCGGTCGCCTGGGCGTGGCGCTGAAAACCAAACTGTCGAAGACCGAATTGAAGGTGGGCGAATGGATGCCGGTGCTGCCGATCCTGCGCTCCGACGACGGCCGCTCGCTGCCGCAGACTTTTCGTGGCGGCCAGGTCACCTCCAACGAAATCGCCGGCCTGACCCTCTATGGCGGCCAGTTCCGCGGTAACAGCCCGCGCAACGACGCGAGCATGGAAGACATGTTCATGAACGGTAAAGCCGCGTTCACCTCCGACCGCTTCAACTTTGGCGGCGCCGAATACACCTTCAACGACAAGCGCACCCAGGTCGGTGTGTGGTACGCCGAACTGACCGATATCTACCAGCAACAGTATTTCAACCTGACTCACAGCCAGCCCGTGGGCGACTGGACCCTGGGTGCCAACCTCGGCTTTTTCAACGGCAAGGAAGACGGCAGCGCCCTGGCCGGCAACCTCGACAACAAGACCGCCTTCGCCCTGCTGTCGGCCAAGTACAACGGCAACACCTTCTATGTGGGCCTGCAGAAACTCACCGGTGACAGCGTATGGATGCGGGTCAACGGCACCAGTGGCGGCACCTTGGCGAACGATAGCTACAACGCCAGCTACGATAACGCCAAGGAAAAATCCTGGCAGGTGCGCCATGACTTCAACTTCGTAGTGCTCGGCATTCCGGGGCTGACCATGATGAACCGCTATATCAGCGGCAGTAACGTGCACACAGGGGCGATCACCGACGGTAAGGAATGGGGCCGTGAATCGGAACTGGCCTACACGGTGCAAAGCGGTGCCTTGAAGGATCTGAATGTGCGCTGGCGCAATTCAACCATGCGTCGGGATTTCAGCAACAATGAGTTTGACGAGAATCGGATCTTTATCAGCTACCCGATTTCGCTGTTGTAAGGTTGCGGACCGAGCACACACGTTGAGTCATTGCACATCCCTCATTTGAAAACCCATCACCGGTAATGGCGTTGACAACCTGGGGGATCCCTAACAATACTTCCACCCAGTCATACGACAACCTACAACAACAATGGAACCCTCATGACCACCACCACAACCACGCCTGTTCCATTCAACCGCTTACTGCTCACCGGTGCCGCCGGTGGGCTGGGCAAGGTGCTGCGCGAACGCCTGCGCCCCTACGCCCAGGTACTGCGCCTGTCGGATATCGCTGACATGGCCCCGGCTGCCGACGCTGGCGAAGAAGTGCAAACCTGTGACCTCTCCGATAAACAAGCCGTGCATCATCTGGTCGAAGGTGTGGATGCGATCCTGCACTTCGGCGGCGTGTCGGTTGAGCGCCCGTTCGAAGAAGTCCTCGGCGCCAACATCTGCGGGATTTTCCATATCTACGAAGCCGCCCGTCGCCATGGCGTGAAGCGCGTGATTTTCGCCAGTTCCAATCATGTGATCGGCTTCTACAAGCAAGGTGAAAAACTCGACGCCCACTCCCCTCGCCGTCCGGACAGCTATTACGGCCTGTCCAAATCCTACGGCGAAGACATGGCCAGTTTCTACTTCGACCGTTACGGCATCGAGACCGTGAGCATCCGTATCGGCTCCTCGTTCCCGGAGCCGCAGAACCGCCGGATGATGCACACCTGGCTGAGCTTCGACGACCTCACACACCTGCTGGAGCGCGCGCTCTACACACCCGACGTCGGGCATACCGTGGTGTACGGCATGTCGGATAACCTCGACACCTGGTGGGACAACCGCTACGCCGCGCACCTGGGCTTTACCCCAAAGGACAGCTCCGAGGTGTTCCGCGCCCAGGTCGAAACCCAACCGCCCGTGGCCGACAATGACCCGGCCAAGGTTTACCAGGGCGGTGCGTTCTGCGCGGCCGGACCGTTCGGTGATTGACCAATGACCGCTGAATTGATTGTCGACGCGCGCAATGCCGTGGGCGAATGCCCGGTGTGGGTGCCTGAGGAAAACGCGCTGTACTGGGTGGATATTCCCAATGGCGGCCTGCAGCGCTGGAGCGCCGGCACCGGTCACATCGCCGCCTGGAAAGCCCCGCAGATGCTCGCCTGTATCGCCCGCACCGCGACCGGCAACTGGATCGCCGGGATGGAAACCGGCTTTTTCCAGCTCACCCCCCACAACGACGGCAGCCTCGACAGCACAGGCTTGGCGACCGTCGAACACCCGCGTGCGGACATGCGCCTGAACGACGGCCGCTGTGACCGTCAAGGGCGTTTCTGGGCCGGCAGCATGGTACTGAATATGGGCTTGAACGCGGCCGAGGGCACCCTCTACCGCTACGAGTCCGGCCGGCCGCCACACGCTCAACTGGGCGGTTTTATCACCCTCAACGGCCTGGCCTTCAGCCCCGATGGACGCACGATGTATGCCTCGGACTCACACCCGCTGGTGCAGCAGATCTGGGCCTTCGACTACGACATCGACACCGGCACGCCGTCCAATCGCCGCGTGTTCGTGGACATGCACAACCACCCCGGCCGCCCCGACGGTGCTGCCGTCGATGCCGACGGTTGCTACTGGATCTGCGCCAACGACGCCGGGCTCGTCCACCGCTTCACCCCTGAGGGTCGCCTCGACCGCTCCCTCAGCGTGCCGGTAAAAAAACCCACCATGTGCGCCTTCGGCGGCAGTCGCCTGGACACCCTGTTCGTCACCTCGATCCGTGACGACCAGAGCCAGCAGTCCCCGGCCGGCGGCGTATTCGCCCTCAACCCGGGAGTCCAGGGGCTACCCGAACCCACCTTTGCGCGCTAGGTAGCGCTTCAAGGCGGGCTGTTTTTCAGGCGGCCCGCCGTGTCGATACTGACGACTACCGACAACCCCGGCCGCAGCCGCTCGCTCTCGGCCTGATCAGGGTCAACCGTTATCCGCACCGGCACGCGCTGAGCGATCTTCACGAAATTGCCGGTGGCATTGTCCGCCTGCAACAGGCTGAACTCCGAACCCGTCGCCGGGGAAATATGCTGCACCGTACCGTGAAACTTGCGGTGGTTCAGTGCGTCCACGGTGAAGGTCACCGGCTGGCCGACCTGCACGTGGTCCATCTGGGTTTCTTTCATATTGGCGATCACCCACAACTGCGGGGGCACCAGGGCCATCAGCTGTGCGCCGGAATTGACATAGGCGCCAAGGCGCACGCCAATCTGCCCCAATTGGCCGTCACGCGGCGCGGTGATGCGAGTGTTGGACAGGTCGATACGTGCCAGCTCCACCGCCGCCTCGGCACTGGCCACGGCAGCTTCCAGGGAGCCGCGATTGACGATCACCGTTTGCAGATCCTGCCGGGCAATTTCCAGGCTGGCCTTGGCCTGGGCCACCGCGGCGATCGTCTGCGCATTCGCCGCACGGGTCACGTCCAACTCGCGCTTGGAAACTGAGCCGTCGCTGATCAGCTCTTCATTGCGGCGCAGGTCAGCGATGCTCTTGCGTGACTGCGCCTCGCTGTCCGCCAACGCGGCCTGGCGCAGCTTGATGGTGGCTTCGGCGCTGTTGCGCTGCTGCACCACATTGACCAACGAGGCTTTCTGCACCGCCAATTGCGCCAGCGCCTGGTCGAGGCGCTGCTTGTAGATGCGGTCATCCAGGCGCACCAGCAGGTCGCCAGCCTTGACGTACTGGAAATCCTGCACCGGTACTTCAAACACATAACCGCTCAGTTGCGGCCCGATGATCGTCACCTGGCCGCGAACCAATGCGTTCTCCGTGGTTTCCACGGCGCTGCTGAACGGTGGCAACTGCCAGGCATACAGCACGATCAGCACGCCGACGATGGCAATCGCGGCAAAGCCCAGGGATGAGATGATGCGCACCCGCAGCGAGCGCGGCTCGGTGATGGTTGAGCCCGGCGGGGTACTGCCTTCCGGGGTTGAGGCGATGGCGTTGGTGGTGGTTGTGGTTGATTCGGTCATGAAGAAACGCCGCTGGGTTGAACGGGAGGGGCTGCTGCTCGGGTAGTGCTCATCAGCCACAGGCTGCGGATAAAGATCCAGAGCATAGTCAGTATTGCGATGATCGCGATCAGCATGAAGACATCGTTGTAAGCCATTACGTTTGCCTCCCGGGTCGCTGCCGTGGCAAGGCTGCGGATACCCATGAGGTTACGCAGTTCCGGGTCGGCGACGATACCGCCATAGGCCGAACCGCCGCTCTGCACGCGCGCGGCCACACGCGGGTCGAGCAAGGTCAGGTGCTCGACGAGCATGCTCGAATGATACTTCTCGCGCACGATCTGGAAGGTGCCGAGCAAGGCCGCGCCGATCAGGCCGCCGAGGTTCTGGCAAATGCCGAACATCACCGAAAAACTCACCAGGTTGCGCGGGTTGGTCAGCACGTTCTTCGTGCCCAGCACCATGGTCGGTCCCAGGAAGAAAGTGCCGCCAAAGCCCAGCAGGAACTGGCTGATATACAGATTCTGCGGTCGGGTCAGGTTGCTGGAGAAACTGTCCATCACCGAGCCCACGGCCATCAGCGCCAGAGAAATCACCAATGGCATCAGCAGGTGCGCAGGGTTGATGGTCAATGCGCTGACCACCAGCCCGGCAATCGCCCCGGCCAGCATGACCACATACAGCGTGTGCATCTGCTGGTAGCTCATGTTCAGCATCTGCATGAACCCCACCGCACCGGTGGACTGTTCCGACAGCACCATGCGAATCAGGATCACCGCCAGCGCCAGGCGAATCATGGTGCCACTGCCGAGCCAGCGGGTCATCAGCATTGGGTTGGCGCGGTTATGCTCGATGGCCAGCCCGGCCATGATCAGCACCAGGGAACAGGCCGAGGCGATGCCGATCCAGGGTGCTTCCAGCCACCAGTCGATACGGCCCAGGGACAGCACCGCGCACAGCAACGCCACGCCGGTTGCGAGGATGGCGAAGGTGAGGAAATCGAGCTTTTCGAAGGTTTTGAAGCGGTCGCCGGGTGGCAGCTTGAGCAGGAACACGCAACCCAGGCAGATCAGCGCCATGCCCAGCTCAAACAGGTAGAGGCCACGCCACTCGGCAATCTGCAGCAAGTCTTCGGAGAACAATCGCGCCAGGGGCAAGGCCAACTGCGCGGTGCCCAACCCCAGCACCAGGGCTTTGAGGCGCCACTTGGCCGGGAACGCCTGGATCATGTAGTACAAACCCAGGGAACTCAGCGCCGCCCCCACCATGCCATGGGCCGCCCGAACCGCAATCGCCGAACTGAGGTCGTTGACGAACAAGTGGCCGAAGGTCACCAGCGCATACAGCACCAGGAACACCTCGGTAAACGCACGCAGGCCGAACTGCTGGCGGAACTTCACCAGCAGCAGGTTCATGCACACATTGGTCATCACATAGGCGGCGGGCAGCCAGGCCATTTCGGCGGTGGTCGCACCCAATGCGCCTTGCAGGTATTGCAGGTTGGCGATGACCAGGGCATTGCCCAGGCCACCGGTGATCGCCACCAGCACGCCCACCAGCGCGAACAGCCAGCGCTTGCGTGTGGGGTGCAGCGGTGTAGACGGCGAGCCGGGCAGGCTCGGACGCTCGTGAGGCTCCCAGGTGTGGGGAGTGTATTTGTCCATTCGATGACCTAGATGAGCCGACGGGTTAGGTCGGTAAAACCATGACCCAGGGATAGTAAACCTGAGAGCCGCTCATCTTGCCATCTTGGGGTGGGATTGAAGCCCGTATTCTGTAGGAGCGAGCTTGCTCGCGAAAAACGTCAATGATAACGCGTGCTTCCTGAATGAACGCGGCGCCTATGGCTTTTTCGCGAGCAAGCTCGCTCCTACAGTGGTTGTTCAGATGTTTCTGGAGCGCATTTGCGATCAGATCCAGCCCAGCCAGCTCCAGTAAGTGGCGGCAAATACCAGCATCAACAGATAACCCACCAATGTCACCAGGATGCCCACCTTGGCAAATTGGCGCGCCGTAAATGTCCCCGTCCCCAGACACACCATGTTCTGCGGCGCATTGATCGGCAAAATAAACCCGTAACTCATCACAAACCCCAGCAACATCGCCATCCCCAGGCGACTGAATTCTCCCGGCAGGGTCTGCAACACGGCAATCAGGATCGGCAGCAACGCCGAGGTCAATGCCGTCGCGCTGGCGAACCCCAGGTGAATCAGGATCAGGAACGCTCCCAGAATCGCGAAGACCCCCAACGGCCCCACTTGATCCAACCCGGTGTGCGCCACCACCTGCGAACCCAGCCATTGCCCGGCCTGGGTCGTCAGCAGCGCCGTGCCCAGGCTGATACCCACACCGAACACAATCACCGTGCCCCACGGAATACGCGATTGCACATCCTTCCAGGTCATCACGCCCAGGCCCGGCAGCAGCAGGAACACCAGCCCGGCGTAGGTGGTGGAGGTGGTATCGAAACTGTGCAGGCGCCCTTCAGTGGCCCACGCCAGCAGCAACAACACCGAAACGGCCAGCAGGCGTTTCTGCGGGCCGGTCATGGGGCCGATCTCCACCAGCGATTGCGCCACCGCTTCTTTACCACCGGGGATGCTGTCGGTTTCCGGCGGCAGCAACTTGAGCACCAGGAACAACAGCACGGCCGACATAATCAGCGCCCACGGCGCGCCGGCGATCAGCCAGTCGATCCACGACACGCGCTGACCGAGCATCTTGTCCATGAAGCCGACGGTCAGCAGGTTCTGCGCTGCCGCGGTCTGGATCCCGACGTTCCAGATGCTGGTGCCCTGGGCCACCACGATCATGATGCCGGCGGCGATGTTCGAGCGCTTGTCGACGCCAAAAGCGGCGATCACCCCCATCATGATCGGCACCACACAGGCACTGCGCGCCGTGGCGCTGGGCACGACCAGGCTGAGCAGGAGGGTGACGGCAATCGCGCCCAGCAGGATGCGCCGGGTGCTGGTGCCGACGCGGCTCAGGGTCACCAACGCGATGCGCCGGTCCAGGCCGGTGTGGGTCATCGCTGCCGCAATAAACAGGGCCCCCGCCACCAGCGCCAGCGCAGGATTGGAGAAGCCCGTCAGCGCCATACTGATGGCTGGGCTGGAGCCGATCAGGTGCGTCGGGTCTTGCAGCGATGGTGCGGTACCAAGCAAAAACGCCATGAGCGAGGTGATCATGATCGCACTGGCTTCATAAGACACCGCTTCGCTGATCCACACCACCACGGCAAATGCGAGGATCGCCAGCATGCGCTGCCCCGCCACTGGCAGGTCGGCCGGCAGCGGCAACAGCAGCACGCCGACCATCACCAGTACGGCGACCACCAGGCCCAGGGGTAATTTGAAGGATGCAGCGGTTGTGGCAGGGGCGTTCATGGGGGACTCCAGGCCTCTAAATCAGGCCTGGAGCATGAGGCAAAGCGCCGCGTGGCGTGTTGACAGGTATCAACGCTCTAAGCCAACAACTGGCTCAACACCGCACGCAACTTGCCCGGCTTGACCGGTTTATTCAGCAACGGTGCGTCCAGCCGACGCAACGCGCGGCGGCATTGGTCGGTGCGGTCGGCGGTAATGATCACCGCCGCAATCTTCTGCCCGAAATGCTCGCGCAGGTGCTTGACCACCTCACACCCGAGACCCCCATGGTCCAGGTGGTAGTCCGCCAGGATCAACTCCGGCGCCCTGCCCTGTAACGCCAGCAAAGCGCCCGCCTGGTCGGTGGCGGTGAGCACTTCGCAGCCCCACTGCCCGAGTAACGCCTGCATGCTGTCGAGGATGCTCACTTCGTTGTCGATCACCAGTAGACGCCGACCCGGCAGCGGGTTGCCGGTGCTCGGTTGTACCGACAGTTGGCTGATCGCCGGCGGCATCTCTGCGCCCAGGGGGACTTCGATGCTGAACATCGAACCGCGCCCCGGCCAGGACCGTACCGCCACCGGGTGGCCGAGGATTTCGGCGATACGCTCGACAATCGCCAACCCCAGCCCGACACCCTTGCGGTCCGCCGCACGGCCGACGTCGAGTTGGTTGAACTCGAGGAAGATCGCCTCCAGCCGGTCCGCCGCAATCCCACGCCCGGTGTCCCATACCTCGATGCACAGGCGGTCACCCCGGCGCCGTGCGCCGAGCAGAATGCACCCCTCATCGGTGTAGCGGCAGGCATTGCTCAGGAAGTTACGCAGGATGCGCGTCATCAGGCGCAAGTCGGTACGGATCGCATAACGGCCGGTGTGCACCCGCAGGTTCAGCCCCGTCGCCTCGGCCACCGACTGAAACTCCGAAACCAGCGGCGCGAACAGTTCATCGAGCCGATACACGGCCAGGTCCGGCTTGACCGCCGCCTGGTCCAGTCGCGAGATATCCAGCAAGTCCGTGAGCAAATCCTCGGCGCCTTCCAGCGCCTGGTGCGCACGCTCCACCAGGACATGCTCGACGCTGGGCAATTGCCGTTCGCGCAACGTAGCGATCAACAGACGTGCGGCGTTCAGTGGTTGCAGCAAGTCATGGCTGGCGGCGGCGAGGTATTTGTCCTTGCTGCGGTTGGCGGCTTCGGCAGCGTCGCGAGCGTCGCGCAGGTCCTGTTCGATGCGCTCGCGTTGGGCGATCTGTTGTTGCAGGTTGAGGTTGGCTTCCAGCAGCTCATCGGTACGCGCGGCGACCCGTTGCTCCAGCTCGTCGTTGAGACGGATATAGCGTTTGCGCTCGGCCTCCAGTTCATCCAGCCGTGCGGTGAGCTCCGGGTAATGGCTTTTACGCGCCGACTGGTCGCCAAGGCCCAGCAACCCGGCGAGGGCACGCTGCTGGTCGTCAGAGAGCTTCGCCATAGACGACCTCGACATCGCGCTGGCTCGACTCCCGTGGGTTGGTGAGGATGCACGGGTCGTGCATCGCATGTTGTGACAGGAACGGAATGTCTGCCACTCGCACCCCATGCAGGCCCAGGGTTTCGTGGAAGCCAATCGCGTGTTTCAACGCAATCAGATGGTCCACCAGCCGCCCGCAGATCTGCCGGTGGTTGAGGCCCCGGCAGTCGATGCCGAACGTCTCGGCGATCACCTGGAAACGCTCCGGCGCCGAGTTGTAGTTGAACGCCACCACATGCTCCACCAGCACCGCGTTACACAGGCCATGGGGCAGGTCGAGAAAGCCGCCCAGGCTGTGGGACATGGCATGTACTGCGCCGAGGATCGCATTGGAGAACGCCAGCCCGGCCTGCATGCTACCGAGCATGATTTTCTCGCGCAGGGCGATGTCGCCGGGGTTGGCGATCATCTGCACCAGGTTGCCGTTGATCAGGCGCATCGCCTCCAGCGCGTGGGGGTCGGTGAGCGGGCCGTGGCCGGTGGAAACGAACGCTTCGATGGCGTGCACCAACGCGTCGATACCGGTACAGGCCGACAGGAACGGGTCCATGCTGGCGGTGGTTTCCGGGTCGATCAGCGATACGTCCGGCACCACGGCCTTGCTGACGATGGAGAATTTCATGCGTTCCTGCTGATTGGAGATGATCACGAACTGCGAGACATCCGCCGAGGTGCCGGCGGTGGTCGGAATCAGGATCAGCGGCGGGCTGGGTACGCGAATCGTGTCCACGCCCTCGAAATCGAGGATGCTGCGGCCGTGGGCGACCACGATGCCGATGGCCTTGCCGCAGTCCATCGGGCTGCCGCCGCCGATGGCGACAATCACGTCACAGTGGTGTTCGCGGTACACCTCGGCGCCGAGCATCACTTCTTCGACGCGGGGGTTGGGCGAGACGGCGCTGTATAGGCAGTAGTCGATGCCAAGGGCTTGCAGGCTGGCTTCGACATCCGCCACCCAACCGGCGGCGATGACACCGGGGTCGCTGACCACCAGCACCTTGCGTGCGCTGAAGGTCTTGGCGTAGTTACCGACGTTGTGCCGGCAGCCGGCACCAAAGATGATTTCAGGAGAGACGAATTTACGCAGCTGGCTCAGGGTCTGGCTCATTGGTAAGCCTGTTTTTATTATTTTGGAAGATGCGCTCCACACTAACCCATCCGGCTGCGATTGCAATCAGACCAAAGGGGCATCCTCCACACAGCACCGGCCAGCACAAGGCTGGCCGGGGTGAATCAACGGCTGGCGAAGTACATGGTCACTTCGAAGCCGATACGCAGGTCGGTAAACGCGGGTTTAGTCCACATGGGCATGTCCTCTTGTTGTGCCGGAAGATCCCGGTCAGGTCATTAATGCATGGGGGGGTTGGGAGGCGAATGCTACTTTCGACGTAGCGGCCGCCGTGCATTAGTCGCGGATGCAGGGACGGCCAATCCGCCATGCCTTTTTTGTAGGAGCGAGCTTGCTTGCTCCTACAGACGGCCTGCTAAACGAGGGTGGCAGCTGTACGCGGGTTAGCAGACCGGTCAATAGGAAAACCAGCGCACCCGAAGGTGCCCCACGCACAGCCACCATAAAAGAAGCAGTGAACCGTGTACCTATTGAGTCAGGCTGCTAAATCCGATCACTGATTTGTCAGTGACGGACCGCAGACTAGCCACCGATTCCAGCAGGCACAAGGCGGCAGGGATTGTCTAGGAAACGTCCTGCAATTTAAAGGGATGCGCCTTGCTGGCCCTTTACAAAGCATGACCAAATGCCACCAGCCCTGCCAATCAAACATCGGCATGCGGTCCATGTGGGACGGGGTTTGCGCCCTCCCACATGGACCGCATTGCCAGTTTTAGGCTTAGAAGAAACCCAGCGGATTGATGTCGTAGCTCACCAACAGGTTCTTGGTCTGCTGGTAGTGATCGAGCATCATCTTGTGGTTCTCACGGCCCACACCCGACTTCTTGTACCCGCCGAACGCCGCATGTGCCGGGTACAGGTGATAACAGTTGGTCCACACCCGCCCGGCCTTGATCGCGCGGCCCATGCGGTAAGCGCGGTTGATGTCGCGGGTCCATAGGCCGGCGCCCAGGCCGAACTCGCTGTCGTTGGCGATCGCCAGCGCTTCGGCCTCGTCCTTGAAGGTGGTCACGCCCACCACGGGGCCGAAGATTTCCTCCTGGAACACGCGCATCTTGTTATGCCCCTTGAGCAAGGTCGGCTGGATGTAATAGCCGCTGGACAGGTCGCCCTCCAAACGCTCCGCCGCGCCGCCGGTGAGGAGCACGGCGCCTTCTTGCTGGGCGATTTCCAGGTAGGACAGGATCTTGTCGTATTGCTGCTGCGACGCCTGGGCGCCGACCATGGTCTCGGTATCCAGTGGGTTACCGCGCTTGATCCTGACGATTTTCTTCATCACCTCGGCCATGAACGGCTCGTAGATCGACTCCTGCACCAGCGCCCGCGACGGGCAGGTACACACCTCGCCCTGGTTGAAGAACGCCAGCACCAACCCTTCGGCGGCCTTTTCAATAAAGGCCGGTTCGGCGCTCATGATGTCTTCAAAGAAGATGTTCGGCGACTTGCCGCCCAGCTCGACGGTGGACGGGATGATGTTCTCGGCGGCGGCATGCATGATGTGCGCGCCCACCGGGGTGGAACCGGTGAACGCAATCTTGGCGATGCGCTTGCTGGTGGCCAGCGCCTCCCCGGCTTCGCGACCAAAGCCTTGCACGATGTTGAGCACGCCGGGCGGCAGCAGGTCGCCGATCAGCTCGGCAAACAGCATGATCGAAAGCGGCGTCTGCTCGGCGGGCTTGAGCACGACGCAGTTACCGGCCGCCAACGCCGGGGCCAGTTTCCACGCGGCCATCAGCAGCGGGAAGTTCCACGGAATGATCTGCCCGACCACGCCCAGCGGCTCGTGGAAGTGATAGGCCGCGGTATGCTCGTTGATCTCGGCCGCGCCGCCTTCCTGGGCACGGATGCAACCGGCAAAGTAACGGAAGTGGTCGGCGGCCAGGGGCACGTCGGCGTTGAGGGTTTCGCGCACGGCCTTACCGTTGTCCCAGGTTTCGGCGACGGCCAGTACTTCCAGGTGCTGCTCGATACGCTCGGCAATTTTCAGCAGCACCAGGGAACGGTCCTGGGCCGAGGTTTTGCCCCAGGCATCGGCGGCGGCATGGGCGGCGTCCAATGCCTTGTCGACATCGGCGGCGCTGGAGCGCGGGAATTCGGCGATCACTTCACCGGTGACCGGCGAGGTGTTGGTGAAGTAGTCACCCTTGAGCGGCGCGACAAACTCGCCGCCGATGTAATTGCCGTAGCGCGGCTTGAACGTGACGATGGCGCCAGGGGTGCCAGGTTGTGCGTAGATCATGGTGAGGCCTCTGTCGGGGTCCGGGCCTGTCGGTCAACAGGCGATGAGCCGATGGTAGAGAGCCCTCGCCGCCGGGCGAATGCGCCGTTGGCAGGAGGGCTCTTGTCATTTGGTCGTAGAACTAGTGCTTGGCCACCAGCTCCTTGGGCAGCTTGAAGGTCCAGAGCATGCCGCCCTGGTTGAAATCCTTGACCCGCTTGGCCACCTCGCCACCCCACAGCGGCACCGCCCCGCCCCAGCCGGAGAGCACCGACACGTATTGCTCGCCGTCCATCTCCCAGGTCACGGGCGAGCCCAGTACGCCGGAGCCGGTCTGGAACTCCCAGACTTTCTCACCGGTCTTGGCGTTGAAAGCCTGCAGGAAGCCTTCCGGCGTACCGGTGAAGACCAAGTTGCCCTTGGTGGTCAGCACCCCGCCCCACAGCGGCGCGAAGTTCTTGTGGCGCCAGACTTCCTTGCCGGTTTTCGGGTCGATGGCGCGCAGCACGCCGATATAGTCTTCATTCAGCGGCTTGATGGTGAAGCCCGCGCCGAGGAACGCCGCGCCTTTCTTGTAGGCGATGCCCTCGTTCCAGATGTCCATGCCCCACTCGTTGGACGGCACATAGAACAGCCCTGTATCGCGGTTGTAGGCCATCGGCATCCAGTTCTTGGCCCCCAGGAACGCCGGGGCGACAAACACCGAGGTGCCCTTGGTTTCGCTGCCGGGGGCGCCGGGACGGCTGGCTTCGTTATAGATCGGCCGCCCCTCCTTATCGAGGCCGCTGGCCCAGGTGATCTTGTCGACAAACGGGAAGCCGCGGATGAATTTGCCGTTGGTGCGGTCGAGCACGTAGAAGAAGCCATTGCGGTCGGCGGTGGCCGCCGCCTTGATTTCCTTGCCGCCTTCGCTGTAGTTGAAGGCGATCAACTCGTTCACGCCGTCAAAGTCCCAGCCGTCGTGAGGCGTGCTCTGGAAGTGCCACTTGATGGTGCCGTCATCCGGGTTGAGGGCCAGGCGCGAGGAGGAATAGAGGTTATCGCCAGGGCGCAGGTGGGAGTTCCACGGTGCCGGGTTGCCGGTGCCGAACAGCAGCAGCTTGGTTTGCGGGTCGTAGTAGCCGCCCAGCCAGGGCGCGGCGCCGCCGGTCTTCCACAGGTCGCCGGGCCAGGTCTTGCCGGGCGCACCGCCGGAGATACCGTTTTCCACGGCCTTGCCGTCTTTGTACACATAGCCCATATGACCTTCGACCGTTGGCCGGGTCCACAGCAAGTCGCCGTTCTTCGGGTCATACGCTTCGATCTTGCCCACCACGCCGAACTCGCCACCGGCCACGCCGGTAATCAGCTTGCCGTTGACCACCAGGGGCGCGGCGCTGATGGAGTAGCCTTCTTTGTGGTCGGCGACCTTTTTACTCCACACCACTTTGCCGGTGTCTTTGTTCAGCGCGACGAGTTTGGCGTCGAGCGTGCCGAAGAACACCAGGTCGCCGTAAAGTGCCACGCCCCGGTTGATCACGTCACAGCAGGGGCGAATGTCATCGGGCAGGCGCGCGTCGTACTGCCAGAGTTTCTTGCCCGTGCGCGCGTCCACCGCGAACACCCTCGAGTAGGAGCCGGTGAGGTACATCACGCCGTCCTTGACCATCGGCTGCGCCTGCTGCCCACGCTGTTTCTCGCCACCAAAAGAAAAGGCCCAGGCCGGGCGCAGGTCTTTGACGTTGTCGACATTCAGCGTATCGAGCGGGCTGTAGCGCTGACCCTGGACCCCCAGACCGTTGGTAACGATCTGGCCAGGGTTTTGCGGGTCCTGGAGGATGTCCTGATCGGTCACGCCGGCATGGGCCTGGCCGGATAACAGGATGGCACCGAGCAACACACTCAAGGCGAAGGGTTGGCGACGTGCGGGTTGGGTCATGACGGCTACCTCTGCGGTTTTTTTGTTATACCCGGGAAATTTTCCCGGTCTGGTACCGATTCTTGGGCGCGCAGGCCGTCGTCACAATTGACCGCTGTATCGAGATTGCTAGTTCCTTAGTAGCGGTGCCGGGATGTCCACCCGCTGCAGTTGCTCGCGTTCGTAACGTGGGTACAGGTGGCTGACGCTGCGGATCAGCTCGTAGCGGTTCAGGCTGATCGCGGCAAAGCGCTCGGGGATCGGGCTGCGGATCAGCTCGGCCATATCGCTGCCCTGCGCGGCGCCGTCGCGCAGCAACTGATCGAGCCAGGTCAGGTAGTCGCGCATTTGCTCGAGCGGCCGCGCATCGTCGGCGACCGGGCCGTGGCCGGGCACCAGCAGGGTCCAGGGCAAGGCTTGCAGGCGGGCGATATCCGCCAGCCATGTGGCCAACCCCGGGCTGTTGGGGGTGGTGAGCGCGCGTTGGTAGAACACCAGGTCGCCGGCAAACAGCACGCCAGTCTTGCTGTCGAGGATCGCCAGGTCGGCGCCGGTATGCCCGGTGAAGGCCAGCAAGCGCAGATCATGGCTGCCAAAGCTCAGCACACCGGGTTCGAGCAGTTGGGTGGGCAACACCACTTCGGTACCGCGCATCCAGTCGCCGACCAGGCGGTAGAGGTTTTCGGCCATGCCATCGCCCTGCTCGTGGAGCAAGCGCGTGGTGTCGGCCAGGGCGCCGATGGGCACCGTTTTGAACGCCTGGTTGCCCAGTGCGTGGTCGGGATGATGATGGGTCAGCAGCACTTGGATCACCGGCTTGGCCGTGACGCCGGCTATCGCCTGGCGCATCGCTTCGCCGTAGCGCCTGGACGGCCCCGTGTCGATCACCACCACACCCGCTTCGGTCACGATGAACCCGGTGTTGACGATGTTGCCGCCATTGGCCTTGTTGAAGTTGTCGGTGCTGCCCTCCAGCAGCCAGGTGTCGTCGGCAATCAGCCGGGGCTTGAGGTCGTAGTCGAGGCCGGCCAATGCAGGCAGGCTCAGGCTCAGGCAGAACAACAGTATCCAGCGCATACCGCGCTCCTCTGGGTCAGGGAATGGCGGCGTCGATCTGGTTGCCGCTGGTGTCGCGCAGCAGCAGGCGCGTCTGCCCGCGCCTTTGGATGTCAAAGGCCAGGTTGGGGTTTTCGCTGACCGCCGCAAACAGTTCAAGCTCAGCCAACACCCGGCCCTGCTCATCGCGCAGTTGGGCGTGGTTGAGGTAAAACTCAGGGATACCGCTGACCAGGCCATTGTCCATCGGGTGCGCCACCTGCACGCGCAAGCGGCTGAACTCACCGCGCGGGTAACGCCCGCCCAGCACCTCGCCAATATGCTCTTCCCAGCCCGCCTGGGTGCGCACCACACTGGGCGCGGTGCAACCGCCACCGGCCGCGTCGATCAGGGTCGAGCCGACGTGCCACACGCCGTCATCGGTGAGCACCGCCGCGCGCAGCGGCGTGGCCTGTTCGACGCGGATACGGATCGACAGCCACGGCAGTACGCCGGCCTTGGGTTGGAAGTCGACGATTTTCGGCAGCGGGTTGAGCTCGGCCCAAACGAGGATTTTCACCACGTGGCCGTTGAAGGCGCGGGCGTCGATCTCCAGCGGCACCTGCCGCGCATCTTCGGCAAATGGCGGCGCCAGCAGCTTGACCCGCTCGTCGAACACGAACGGCGCATCGCCCAAAAACTGCTTCTGATAAAACGCCCACATCACCGACGGCACCGGATCAACCTCAGCAGCGTGGGCCGCGAGCGGCAGCCAGCAAGCCAACATCAGCCCCAGGCGCCAGTTCATTGGTACATCTCGGGCACTTCATAGCGCAGGCCGTAATGGCTGTAGATGGCTTGCAGCGAGCCGTCGCGGATCAGGCCTTCCAACGCTTCTTCGACGGCGTAGGCCAACTGGCGGTTGCTTTCATGCACCGCCATGCCGATCTCCCAGCGTTGTTTGCCCATATTGGGGTAGGCGTTTTCGGCCAGGGCCAGTTGCGGGTCGTGGGCCTCGTGCACCTGCCAGTCGACTTCACCGCGCATGGCCATCACGGCGTCGACCTTCCCGGCTTTCATCGCCGCAAAGGCCTGGGGCACTCCGGGGTAATGATGGGTCTTGCCGGCGAGCATGCCGTTGAACACCGACGTGAGGTAAAACGACGGCACGCTGTCGACTTCGACGCCGATGGGGTGCCGTTCGAATACCGCCACACTGGCGACGCTGTCCAGGCGCCGACGATCATAGGCAACCTGCCATTGTTCGTTCTGGTAAGGCCCGAACATCACCACCTGGCCGTTTTCCAGTTCGCCTTGGTCGTTGCGCCTCTGCGCGTAGTCGTGGTCGTAGGGCGCGCGGAGCATCAGGTCAGCCAATTGATGATGGTGCAACGGGCTGCCGCGCCAGATGTAATCGCGCAGGTCGTCGTCGAGTTTTTCCCCGGCGGGCATCCAGATCAGCGTCAACCGCACGCCCAGGGCCTTGGCCAGCGCCTGCGCGAGCTCCACATCGACCCCGCGCGGCGTAGCGTCCTGCTTAAAGCTATAAGGGGCGAAATCCTGGTACACCGCCACTTTCAACTCGCCGGCGGCGATCATCTGGTCATAGCTGCGCACCTGCGCCTGGGCGATCTGGCCGCACAGCAACAACAGGCCCAGCACCGCTGCGAGCAGGCGCATGGCTTATTCCTCGACGCGCACGGAGTCCAGGTAAGTGCGCACCGCCCACAACGCCTCCTGGCTCAAATAGTCCGCCATTTTCGGCATGTATACCCGGCCGTCGCGTACCGCGCCATGGCGCACGCGCTCGACAAACCACTCATCCCCCGCCTCTCCCGCATCGAGCATGCGCAGGTCGGGGGCGATGCCTCCGGACTTGGCTTCCAGCCCATGGCACGCGGCACAGTTCTGGTTGTAGGCGGACGCGCCGATCTCCACCGCTTTATCGTGTTCCGGGGAGGTGCGATAAGGGTTCACGGCAGCCCAACCGTCAGCGTCGACTGCCACACCGGCATCCTTGATCGACGTCAGGCCTTTGGTCTCCACCGCTTGCGGAACCACGTTGCCATGGGCCAACGCGGAACCGGCCCCGATCACACCCACCAACAGCCCGGCCACGAGCAAGGCATTGCGTTTTGTTGTCATTATTTTTGCCCTCAGGGTTGCACGCAAAACCTCATTGTTCGAGGTTATGGCAGGCATCTTAGAAACCCTGGGCCACGGGCCGTATGCTGCTTTGGTGGCCGCGCCCTCCTCCCTTGGTAGTAGGGCTTGCGAGGCACACCTGAAACAGCGGCGCCGCGGGAAGTCTTCCCGGCCTCAGCGGGACTTTTTCCGTAGCCCTCCGCCAAAGTGGTCTGGAACAAGACGTTCGGCGACCCCGCCGCCGGCTGCACCGTGACCGGAGCACCGGTGCTGATCAAAGAGCTGCAAGGACCAGGACGGCAACGTCATCAAGGCCACCGACCACGCATCCAGCCCGTCCGGCTCCGTCACCGGCAATGCCGCGCCCCGCGCAATGGGCTACTACCTTGGTACTGGCTCAGCGGTACTTTCTGCATATTTGCAGGGGGCATGGGCCTTTCTATGCTGGCGCTACCTGTCATGGAGTGCCTTATGCGCCCGCTCGCCCCCTATGCCCTGATCTGCCTGCTGGCGATGGTGTGTGCCCCTGGCAGCCAGGCCGCCGAGGCACCGTTGCCGGTGCAAATCGGTTACCTGGGTTATCGCCCCGACCCGGGGCCGTTGCTGTCCAATGTCATCGGCGAACCCGCCGATGCCGGGCAGCGCGGCGCCGAATTGGCGATCATCGACAGCAACAGCACCGGGGCCTTTCTAAACCAGCGCTACAGCCTTACAAGCGCCACGGTCGACACGCCCGAGGCCTTGCTCGCCGCCGCCACGGCCCAGCATGACCAGGGCCTGCGCCTGTTTGTGGTCAACGCCCCCGCTGCCAGCCTGCGCCAACTCAGCGCCGCATTGCCCGACAGCCTGCTGTTCAACGCCGGCAGCGCCGACGACAGCCTGCGCAGCACCGATTGCCTGGGCAACGTGCTGCACAGCCTGGCGAGCCGCGCGATGCTGGCCGATGCGCTGATGCAGTTTCTGGTGGTGCGCAAATGGCAGCGGGCACTGCTGATCGTCGGCACCACCGAGGATGACCAAGCGTATGCCAGCGCCCTGCGCCGCGCCGCCAAGCGTTTCGGCGTGCGCTGGGTGGCGGAAAAGGCCTGGCGTTTCGATAACGACCAGCGCCGCAGCGCCCAGGCCGATATGCCGCTGTTCACCCAGGCCGATGACTATGACGTGGTGCTGGTGGCCGACGAGCGCGGCGACTTCGGCGAATACGTGCCCTACCAGACGTGGTACCCACGCCCGGTGGCCGGCACCCAGGGCCTGACACCCACCGGCTGGCACAAGACCGTGGAAACCTACGGCGCCGCCCAGTTGCAAAAACGTTTCGAGGCCCTGGCCGGACGCTGGATGAACGACCGCGACTTCGCCGCCTGGATGGCCGTGCGCAGCGTCGCCAGCGCCGTCAGCAAGTTGCGCCAGGCCGACCCCATGGCGATCCGCCAACTGGCGCTGGGCGAGCAGTTGCCGCTGGATGGCTTCAAGGGTCGCAAGCTCAGTTATCGCCCCTGGAACGGCCAATTGCGCCAGCCGATTCCCATCGTGCAACCGCGCGCACTGGTCAGCACCTCGCCCCAGGAGGGCTTCCTGCACCCCTTCAACGAAATGGACAGCCTGGGCTATGACAAGCCCGAGGTGACCTGCCGCTACCCCTGAACGCTTAAAACAATAAGGAATCCGCCATGCGCCGCACCCTGCTTTCATGCGCCCTGCTGCTTGCCGCCGGGCACGCCGTGGCCAGCACCGCCTGGGTCTCCAACGAGAAAGACAACAGCCTGAGCCTGATCGACATGCAGACCCTGCAAGTCACCGACACCCTCAAGGTCGGCCAGCGTCCACGCGGCCTGCTGCTGTCCCATGACAATAAGCTGCTATATATCTGCGCCAGCGACTCGGACCGGGTGCAAGTGATGGACGTGGCCACCCGCAAGATCATCAAGGAACTGCCCTCCGGCAAAGACCCCGAGCAATTCGCCCTGCACCCCAATAACCGCTGGCTGTACGTATCCAACGAAGACGACGCGCTGGTCACGGTGATCGACACCGAAACCGCCAAGGTCCTCGGCCAGATAAACGTCGGCGTCGAGCCCGAAGGCATGGCGGTCAGCCCCGATGGCAAGTGGGCGGTCAACACCAGCGAAACCACGAACATGCTGCATTGGATCGACACCAGCACCCAGACCCTGGCCGACAGTACCCTGGTGGACCAGCGCCCGCGCTTTGTCGAGTTCAGCCACGACGGCGCGCAACTCTGGGCCTCGGCGGAAATCGGCGGCACCGTGACGATTCTCGACGTGGCCAGTCGCGCGGTCCTCAAGACCCTGGCCTTCAAGATCAAGGGCGTGCACCCGGACAAAGTGCAACCGGTGGGCATCAAGCTCAGTGCCGACGGCAAGTACGCTTTTGTCGCGCTGGGCCCGGCCAATCATGTGGCGGTGATTGACGCCAAGACCTTCGAGATCCTTGACTATCTGGTGGTCGGCCGCCGCGTCTGGCAGTTGGCATTCACGCCTGATGAGAAACAGTTGCTGGCCACCAACGGTGTGAGCGGCGATGTGTCGGTCATCGACGTGGATAGCCTCAAGGTCGTCAAGTCGATCAAGGTCGGGCGCTACCCATGGGGTGTGGTGGTGACACCATGAACACGCTGGACGTAAGCCGGATCAGCTTCGCCTATGGCGCCCGACAGGCGTTGCAGGAGGTGAGTTTCAGCCTGGCGCCGGGGCACTTTGCGGCGTTGCTCGGGCCGAACGGGGCCGGCAAGTCGACGTTGATCGCCCTGCTCACCCGCTTGTACGACTTGCAGGCCGGCGCGATCCGGGTAGGCGGGCATTGCCTGGTACAAACCCCGCGCGCGGCGTTGCAGCAACTGGGGGTGGTGTTCCAGCAAAGCACCCTGGACCTGGATTTGAGCGTGGAGCAGAACCTGCGTTATCACGCCGCGTTGCATGGCCTGTCCCGTCGCGAGGCGGCCGCACGGGTTGACGCCGAGCTGGCCCGCCAGGCCCTCGGCGAACGGCGTCGGGAACGGGTACGCGAACTCAATGGCGGCCACCGGCGCCGGGTGGAAATCGCTCGGGCGCTGCTGCACGGGCCACGCCTGCTGCTGCTGGACGAAGCCAGCGTGGGCCTCGATCCGGCCAGCCGCCTGGCGCTCAGCCAGCACGTGCGCAGCCTGTGCCTGGAACAGGGCATCAGCGTGTTGTGGACCACCCATCTGCTCGATGAAGTGCGCGCCGAGGATGCGTTGCTGATCCTGCACCAGGGTCGGCTGGTGGCCAGCGGGCAGGTCGACGCGTTGCTGGTGGAACAAGGCGGCGACCTGGGCGGCCTGTTCGCCCGCCTGACGCGCCCCACCCCGATGGGAGCCTCGGCATGAACGCTTACTGGCAGTGTCTGCGCGGCATCGTGCTACGTGAATGGCTGCGCTTTGTGCTGCAACGCACGCGGTTTCTCAGCGCCCTGGTACGCCCGCTGCTGTGGCTGCTGGTGTTTGCCGCCGGCTTTCGCGCCGCCCTGGGTATTTCGGTGATCGAACCCTACGACACCTACATCCCCTACGAGGTGTACATCATTCCAGGGCTGGCCTGCATGATCCTGCTGTTCAACGGCATGCAGGGATCGTTGTCGATGGTCTACGACCGCGAGATGGGCAGCATGCGTGTGCTGCTCACCAGCCCGTTGCCGCGCACGTTTTTGTTGTGCAGCAAGCTGGTGGCGACCGCGTTGATTTCGCTGCTGCAGGTGTATGGGTTCCTGGCGATTGCCTGGGTCTACGGCGTGCAGCCCCCGGCCATGGGCCTGTTGCTGGCGTTGCCGGCATTGCTGCTGGTGGCTTTGATGCTGAGCGCCCTGGGTCTGTTGCTGTCGAATGCAATCCGCCAGTTGGAGAACTTCGCCGGGGTGATGAATTTTGTGATTTTCCCGTTGTTCTTCCTGTCGTCGGCGCTGTATCCGCTGTGGAAGATGCGCGACTCCAGCGAGTGGCTGTACTGGCTGTGCGCAGTCAACCCGTTCACCCATGCGGTGGAACTGGTGCGTTTTGCGCTGTATGAACGCTTTGCCGGCCTGGCCCTGGCGGTGTGCCTGGGGTTGACCCTGGTGTTCGCGCTGCTGGCGGTGCTGACGTTCAACCCTCAACATGCGGCCCTGCGCAAGAAAGGCTGAAACGCTTGAAACCAGTACTTTGGTACTGGTTTTCATGTCTATCGTCGCATTCCCAAGGGCGTGGGACTGGCGTGTAATGGCGGCATAACGATAAGGATTATCCTGCCATGCTGCCCGCTCGACTGCCCCTGTTGGCCCTGTTGTGCCTGTTTGTCGCCCACGCCCAGGGCGACACGCCGCTGTTTTCGGCCGAGGGTATGCGCATCGGCCTGTATCGCAGCCCTACTCCCGAGCAGGTGAGCGGTGCGACGACTCTCGACACGCCCGCCCTGCAAGCCCTGCTCACCCGGACGCCGCCACCGGTATTGATCGATGTTTACCGCCGCCAATGGCTGCAAGGCCGCTTCATCGAAGACCAGCCCCACGTCAACCTGCCCGGCAGCCACTGGCTGGCCAATACCGGCGACGGCGACCTCACGCCTGAGTGGCAGGGGTACTTCGCCCGCCACTTGTACCACTACACCGGCGGCGACCTGACACGGCCGCTGGTGTTCTATTGCCGCTCCGATTGCTGGTTGAGTTGGAACGCGGTAAAACGAGCCGCCAACCTGGGCTATACCTCTGTGTACTGGTATCGCGACGGCCTGGACGCGTGGGAGGCGGCAAAGCTGCCGGTGGCAACGGCACAACCAGAACCCTTCCAATAATCAAAATAAAAAGGTGAACGGCCATGTACAAAATCCTGATTGCCGACGATCACCCGTTGTTTCGCGAGGCGATTCATAACGTCATCAGCGATGGCTTCCCCGGCAGCGACATCATGGAAACCGCCGACCTGGACAGCGCTCTCGCCCTGACCCAGGACCACGACGACCTTGATCTGATCCTGCTGGACCTGAACATGCCCGGCATGCATGGCCTCAACGGCCTGATCAACCTGCGCAACGAGTCGCCGACCATCCCGGTGGTGATTGTCTCGGCCGAGCAGGACAAGCAGATCGTGCTGCAAGCCATCACCTATGGTGCGGTGGGCTTCATCACCAAGTCCTCACCGCGCCAGCAAATGACCGAGGCGATCCGGCAGATCCTCAACGGCAACGTATACCTGCCACCGGACATCATTCGCACCCAGAAAAACACCGGGCAACGGCGCATGCACGATAACCCGAGCTTTGCCCCGGAACTGCTGCAGGCGCTGACACGCAAGCAATTGCTGGTGCTGGAACGCATGACCAAGGGTGAGTCGAACAAGCAGATCGCCTATACCCTGGAAATCGCCGAAACCACGGTGAAGGCCCATGTATCGGCCATTTTGCGCAAGTTGAATGTGCATAACCGTGTGCAGGCGATTCTCAGTGCCGGGGACATCGATTTCGGCTCATACCTGCGCCGCTGACCTCACCCCACGCAAGGTGGCAAGCCCCATTTATTGTAGGAGCGAGCTTGCTCGCGAAGAACTCACGGGCGCCGCGTTCATCCAGGCAACACGCGTTATCGTTGACGTTTTTCGCGAGCAAGCTCGCTCCTACAGACGGCGGGCCGGGCCGAGCAGGTGGCTCATGGCGGTCTTGAGTTTCATGGGTCGCACAGGCTTGTGCATCAACGTGTACCCCAGCTCACGGATCTGCTGCTTCAACTCATTGCTGTAGTTGGCGGTGATCATCATGGCCGGGATTGCACTGCCGCGCCGGGCGTTGATGCGGGCCACGGCGTCCACCCCGTTCTGATCGTCGTCCAGGTGATAGTCGGCGATCAACAGGTCGGCCTCGGCATGGTAGTTATCCACCTGCCGCGCCAGGTCCTGCTCCGACAACGCAGTGATGACCCGGCAGCCCCACCCTTCCAGCAACGTGCGCATACCGGCGCAGATTGCCGCGTCGTTATCCAGTACCCATACCCGTGCGCCTTGCAGGCGTTCCAGCAACGGTTCGCTCACAGAGGCCAACGGCAGTGGCTTGGGCGCGGTGGCGCTGAGCGGAACCTCCACCGAAAACATCGACCCCTTGCCCGGCCAGGACCTGACGCTGATGCGGTGGCCGAGTATCCCGGCGATTTTTTCCACGATCGCCAGCCCCAGGCCCAGCCCACGATCCTGGTCCGGGCGCTGTACGTCGCCACGTTTGAACTCTTGGAAAATCTCCTCCAGGCGCTCCTCGGCAATGCCCATGCCGCTGTCCCACACCTGGATCGATAAGCGTTGATGGTGGCGCCGACAGCCGAGCACCACGCGCCCTTTATAGGTGTAGCGAAGTGCGTTGCTCAGCAGGTTGCGCAGAATCCGCGCGAGCAGCTGGATGTCACTGCGCACCAGCGCCGAGCAGCCGATAAAGTGCAGCGCCAGCCCTTCGGCGCGGGCCAGTTGGGTGTACTCGGCGGCCAGGTTGTCCAGCAGTTCGCTGAGGGCAAAAGGTGCGATATCGGCCTTGATCACCCCGGCATCCAGCTTGGAAATATCCACCAAGGTACCCAGCAGGTTTTCCACGTCTTCCAGGGAGTTGCTCACGTTACGCACCAGGGTTTCGCAGGGACGCTCCAGCAACGCGCTGGTAAAGAGCCGGGCGGCATTCAGCGGCTGCAACAGGTCATGGCTGACGGCGGCGAGGAATTTGGTTTTCGACAGATTAGCCCGTTCGGCCTCCAGCTTGGCGTCGCGCAAGCGGGTCTCCATACGGCGACGCTCATCGATCTCCTTCAACAGCTGGTCGTTGAGCGCGGTGAGTTCCGAGGTGCGCTGGGCCACACGCTGCTCCAGATGTTGATAAGCCTGGTGCAAGGCTTCGGCCGTGCGGCGGCGCTCGGTGATGTCGCGGATCAGCACGAAAATCCCCACCACTTCGCCAGTGGCCAACACGTTCGGCACATAGGAACGCAGCATGTAGCGCTCCTGGTTGTTGATGTTGGTCTCGGCAAATTCGAAGGTCACGCTCTCCCCGGCCAGGGCGCGTGCGACATAGGCGTCCAGGCGCTGACAGTGCTGCTCGCTGTGCACTTCGCGCAGGCTTTGCCCGAGCATCATGCCGCGCGGCCAGCAGTACCACTCTTCATACACTTTGTTGGTGAATTCGTAGACCAGGTCGGCATTCAGGTAACCGATCAGGGCAGGCACGTTGTCGGTGATCAGGCGAATCCAGCGCTCGCTTTCCTGAGCCTTCTGCGCCGCCACCTGTTCGCCGCGCAGGGTTTCGGCGCGCAGCCGGGCGTTGATCAGCAGATGGTTGCTGGCCTTGAGTTCGGCCATCGCCTGGTTCAGCGCATCGGTGCGTTCGCGCACTTGCTCGGCCAACACCACCGAATGCTGGAAGGTGGTGTAAGGGTTGTTGCCCTGGGTCATGCCCGACTCGATGCGCTCGATCAGCGCCGCGTTGATGCGCGCCAGCTTGTGGTTGTCCTGTTGCAACCGGGCCACCTGGGCGAGCAGTTCAGCGTCGGCCTCGGGCAATGGCGACCCCGGTGAAGGTCTGGTTGATATGCATGCCATTGAACTGTTCTCCATAGGTGTTGAAGCCCATCACCCGGTGGTCGCGCAGAAAGGTGCCCATCGGCTCCAGGTCGCCGTTGTCTTCCAGCTCCAGGCGGCGCAGGAAACAATCGCAGCCGATCGTCAGCAGCAGGTCGCCGAGGCGCGATTGCAGGCCGTCGAACAAACGTTCCAGGTTGGGCAGGATCGGTCCCGGTTTCATCGCGGTCAGCACGATGCCGTTTTCCACCGCGCAGTAGAAACTCAGGCTGAGGTCGTCATGCACCTGCTGGATCGCACGCACGTAGTAATAGTCGTGGATACGCACCGCCAGCGGGTGTGCGGCGAAGGTGCGGTGGTCAAGGTCGGCCACGGCGACGCCGATATGCCGCGCGTATTCTTCGGCGGCGGGCTCGGCGTTGAGTTCGAACACGCGACGCGATGGGCTGTCGGCGCCGGTCACCACCAGTTTTTCCGTGCGCGGCAGGAGGTGGTGGGTGGTGAACACCTCGAAATCCAGCCAGGTATTGACCAGCACCACCACCGCCGCACCGCTGTGGAACACGCCGTTGAAGTACACGTGGGTGTGGGTAAGGAAATTGTCATCACCGGCCGAACCGCCGAAGTGCGGGATATCGCCCAGGGCGGCGCTGAGGGCGGCAAGGACCATTTCCTCACGGCTGGACAAGCCGTCAAGCAGGGTCAAGGCGAAGGTGTTGCCCTTGATCGGCGCCAGGGTGTTGCTGCGACAGCCGCCGACAAGACGTTCGACCATGTCCTGGGCGTCAATCAGGCTGAAGTGCTCCACCTGGTCGATCAGCTCGGTGGCGATAGAGAAGTGCGCGTGGTGGAAGCCTATTGCGGTGATGCAATTGCGCCCGTAGCCCTGGGGCGTGATCTCGCCAGCGCTGGTACAGCCGACCACGCGCACACTGCCGAAACACTCTTGCAAGGCTTGGCCCAGGGCCTGCAAGTCATAAGACGCCGAGCAGAAAAACAACACGAACCCCAGGTACGGATGCAGCAGTTGCCGCGCCAGCTCCTCGGCGGCCTGCCCGGCATCGGCAGCCTGGGACATGGCACTGACTACGCCTTCGGTGTTGTGCATCGTGGACTCCCCTTCTGAGGCCCAAGTGTACGAAGGGCTGGGGATGGGGCCTATGCTACTTGGGTACTGGGCGGGGGCTGCGATGGGATAAGACGGGCCCGGTCACGGGCCCGGCACTTAGGATGTAAGAACGGCCTTGAACAACATGCCAACGGCCACCAGCACGCACAGGCCGGCAAAACCCACCTGCAAGGTGCGGGCGGGAACCCGCGCGCACAGGCGCCGGCCGACCAGCATGCCGACGACACTCGCACCGATGAACACCCAGCCCAGCGGCTCTATGCGCACGCCCGCGTGGAACGCGCCGCCCACGCCGATCAACGAGATCAGGCTGATCACCATCAAGGAGGTGGCGACGATGCCGCGCATCTGCACATCGGTGAGTTGCTTGAATGCCGGCACGATCAGGAAGCCGCCACCCACCCCCAGCAGCCCCGACACCGCACCGGTCACGGCGCCCAGCGCAGCCAGCGTCGCGCTGCACTTGGCGGTCCAGGCCAGGCGCCCGGTCTGCTGGTTGAGCATGCAGTTCTTCTGGCCCCAGGAAGCGGCACCATGGTCACTCGGCCCGGTCTGGTTTTTTTCGCGCTGCAACATGCGCCAGGCCACCAGCACCATCAACCCGCTGAAGAGGCCCATCAGCAGGTGTTCCGGCAATTGGTGGGCGAGGAACACCCCCAGGGGTGAAAACAGGCCACCGAGCACAGCGATCAACAACGCCGCACGATAACGAACCAACCCATGGCGCAACCCATCGACCGCACCGACGGCCGCAGCCGCGCCGACGGCGAGCAGCGATACCGGCGCGGCCTGGGTCATGCTCAGGCCCAGCCCCAGCACCAACGCCGGTACCCCGAGGATACCGCCGCCCGCACCGGTCAAGCCCATCACCACGCCCATCAGTAAGCCCAACACACTGGCCAGCAGCATTCAGTCCACCTTGCTCAGGCGGGTCAGCCATTCGCGGCCCTTGAGCATGCCGTTCCAGTAGAACCATGGCAGCAGGGTCGCCTTGAGGAACCACATCGAACGCCGCGCCCGGGTGGGGTCGAGGGGAAAGGTCGGCAGCAGCTTGCCGCCGTAGCCGAACTCGGCCAACACCACCTTGCCCTTCTCCACCGTCAGCGGGCAGGAACCGTAGCCGTCATACTTGAGCGGCAGCGGCGCTTGCTTGCGCAGGGCCAGCAGGTTTTCGGCAACCACCACGATTTGCTTGCGTACCGCAGCGGCGGTCTTGGCGTTAGTGGTGGAGCACACATCGCCCAGGCCGAAGATGTGCGGGTAACGCACATGTTGCAGGCTGTGGGGGTTCACCTCGCACCAGCCGGCGGCATCGGCCAAGGCGCTGTGGCGGATGAAGTCCGGCGACACTTGCGGTGGCACCACATGCAGCAGGTCGAAGGTTTTTTCCTGGAGCGTGACGTTACCCTCGGTGTCCTTCACTTCGAACCAGGCTTTGCGGGCCGGGCCATCGACTTTCACCAGGTTGGAATTGAACGCCAGCCGGGCGTTGTACTTTTCCACGTATTTCATCAACGGCGGTACAAAGGTCGCCACACCGAACAGCGCAGCGCCGGCCAGGTTGAATTCCACGTCGAGGCTGTTCAGGCGGCCTTGCTTGAGCCAGTGATCGCAGGACAGGTACATCGCCTTTTGCGGTGCGCCCGCGCATTTGATCGGCATCGCCGGCTGGGTAAAGATTGCCTTGCCGCCCTTGAGTTGCTGCACCAATTGCCAGGTGTAGGCGGCATGTTCATAGCTGTAATTGGACGTGACGCCGTTCTGGCCAAGGGTCTCTTGCAGGCCCTCGACCTTCTCCCAGGCCAGGCGCAGGCCGGGGCACACGATGAGGTTGTTCCAAGTGACGCGTTGCCCGCTGTCGAGCACCAGGCTGCGCTCGTCCGGCAGCAATTCGGTGACGGCGGCCTGCACCCAGGTGACGCCATTGGGCAGCACGTCAGCCAGCGGGCGGCGAGTCTTTTTCACGTCATAGGCGCCACCGCCCACCAGCGTCCAGGCCGGCTGGTAGCAGTGGTGATCGCTCGGTTCAATCAAGGTGATGTTCAGGTGGGGGTCGCGCTTGAGCAG
This sequence comes from Pseudomonas sp. BCA17, assembly GCF_004519405.1. Taxonomy (GTDB): domain Bacteria; phylum Pseudomonadota; class Gammaproteobacteria; order Pseudomonadales; family Pseudomonadaceae; genus Aquipseudomonas. The sequence continues at coordinate 1,168,159 of NZ_SGWI01000001.1, forward strand.
GCTGGCCAGCAGGCCAATGCCTGCCGAGCCGCCGCCGATGACTACGATATCGCCACTGATGGTTGGGCCACCGTGTTGGTCATTCATGGTCGATCGCCTTCTTGTTGCATGCACACAAGGGTCGCTGCCGGATGGCGTCACGCCCAGCTTTTTATGACCGCGCCGCAGTACAGCCCGGACAGGGTCTTCATCACTTGAATCACTTCGTGGCTGGCCAGCCCGTAGAAAATGTATTTGCCTTCCCGACGGGTAGCGACCAAGCCTTCATCACGCAGGATGCCCAGTTGTTGCGACAGGGTGGGCTGGCGTACGCCGGTCATGGTTTCCAGCTCGCCCACGTTGCGCTCGCCCTGGGTCAACTGGCAGAGAATCAACAAACGATCCTCGTTGGCCAACGCCTTGAGCAACGTACAGGCCTTGGACGCCGATGCACGCAGCTGGGCGACTTCGCCTTCACTCAACGTAGATTCCATTTGCCTCAGGTCCTTTCCGTCACTTAAGCTCAAAACATTATGTGTAAATGTAAAGTGATTGTAATCACTTTTTTCAGCATCGGGGGCAGCCGTCATGTCAGCGTTGATTCAATCCTTTCTGGACGAGGCGTCGTCGACCTACACCTACATCGTCTATGAAGCGGACGGCGGGCAGTGCGCCATCGTCGACTCGGTGCTCAACTACGACCCCGCGTCCGGGCGTACCGACACGCGCCAGGCGGACAAAGTCATCAGCTTTGTCCGGGAACACCAGTTGCAGGTGCAATGGCTGCTGGAAACCCATGCCCACGCCGACCACCTGTCCGCTGCGCCGTACCTGCGCCGCACCCTGGGTGGCAAGATCGCCATTGGCCAGTGCATCAGCAAGGTGCAGGGCGTATTCAAGAATCTGTTCAACCTGGAGCCGGAATTCCGGGCGGACGGGTCGCAGTTCGATCATTTGTTTGCGCCGGACGAGCTCTTCCACATCGGCGGCTTGAAAGCCCAGGCGTTGCATGTGCCCGGGCATACGCCGGCAGACATGGCCTACCTGATCGAAGGTCGGTTGATCCTGGTGGGTGACACCCTGTTCATGCCCGATGTCGGCACCGCCCGCTGCGACTTCCCCGGCGGCGATGCGCGGCAGTTGTACGCGTCGATGCGCAAGTTGCTGGCCTTCCCCTTGGAGACCCAACTGTACGTGTGCCATGACTATCCGCCTGAAGGGCGTGAAGCCAAGTGCCTGACGACCGTGGCTGAGCAACGCGCGGGAAATATTCATGTGCATGACGGCGTGGATGAAGCGGCATTCGTGGCCATGCGCACGCAGCGCGATGCGGGGCTGGGCATGCCGACGCTGCTGCTGCCGGCGATCCAGGTGAACGTACGGGCGGGGAATATGCCGCCGGCGGAAGACAACGGTGTGGTGTACCTGAAGATCCCGCTCAACCAGCTCTAAGGGACTCAGTCAAAATAAGAGCCACTGCCCTAATGCCAGTCAGTTAAGGAGGAGCATAGTCACTGTGGCTAGGGAGCTTGCTCCCGCGGGGTCGCGCAGCGGCCCCAGCTTTGGACTTGAAAAGACTGGGCCTGCTGCGCAGTCCAACGGGAGCAAGCTCCCTCGCCACAGGTTACTCGTTGTCCGCTCTATCGTTTAACAGTCTGGAAAGCCACTCTCAGGAGAAATGCCAGTCAGTCAGGAGGAGCATAGTCACTGTGGCTAGGGAGCTTGCTCCCGCTGAGTCGCGAAGCGGCCCCAGCTTTGGGCCTGAAAAGACTGGGCCTGCTACGCAGTCCAACGGGAGCAAGCTCCCGCGGGGTCGCGAAGCGGCCCCAGCTTTGGGCTTGAAAAGACTGGGCCTGCTACGCAGTCCAACGGGAGCAAGCTCCCTCGCCACAAGTTACTCGTTGTCCGCGCTATCGTTTAACTGTCTGGAAAGCCACCTCAGGAGAAATGCCAGTCAGTAAGGAGGAGCATAGTCACTGTGGCGAGGGAGCTTGCTCCCGCTGGGTCGCGAAGCGGCCCCAGCGTTGGGCTTGAAAAGATTGGGCCTGCTATGCAGTCCAACGGGAGCAAGCTCCCTCGCCACAAGTTACTGGTTGTCCGCTTTATCGTTTAACTGCCTGGAAAGCCACTCTCAGGAGAAATGCCAGTCAGCCAGGAGGAGCATAGGCACTGTGGCGAGGGAGCTTGCTCCCGCGGGGTCGCGAAGCGGCCCCAGCTTTGGGCTTGAAAAGATTGGGCCTGCTGCGCAGTCCAACGGGAGCAAGCTCCCTCGCCACAAGTTACTCGTTGTCCGCTCTGTCGTTTAACTGTCTGGAAAGCCACTGCCCCGGGTAATTCCGGACCATAACGTGTCGACCCGCTTGAAGCCCCATTCTTGAGCTGTGGTGCGGCCGACGATCTTGTCGGGCTGCTTGGCCAGGTCGACTTCAACCTGGGTCAACGGCAACCTTGAATGCACGGAAAAGAACACCTTGACGATGGGCGTCAGCAACGAGCCGGGGTTCTGTTCGACGACCACCGCAATACGACCACTCGCCAGGCGCACCAGGGCGCCTACCGGGTAAATGCCCACGCAGCGGACAAAGGCCTGGAACACCCGCTCATCAAAATGGCCTTTCCACTCCGCCATTTTCTGAATCGCCTCGGCGGGGCCCCACGCCTTCTTGTAGGGGCGGTCGGACGTGATGGCGTCGTACACGTCACACACCGCGCCCATCTGTGCGAACAGGCTGATCTGGTCCTGTACCAGCCCGTGGGGGTAGCCGCTGCCGTCGCATTTTTCATGGTGATGCAGGCACACATCCAGCACCAGGGCGCTGATCCGGGGTGACAGGCGCAACAGCTCAGCGCCCAGCACCGGGTGCTTGCGCACAATGCCAAACTCCCCTTCGGTCAAGGCACCCGGTTTGTTCAGGATCGGTTCGGGAACACTCATCTTGCCCACGTCATGAAACAACCCCGCCAGGCCCGCCTCCTGCACCAACTCCGGTGTCAGGTCCAACTGACGCGCCAGGGCGATCATCAATCCGCAGACGGACACCGAGTGCATGTAGGTGTATTCGTTTGCGGTCTTCAGGCGCGCCAGGCTGATCAGCGCATGGGGATGACGCAGAATGGACTGGGAAATTTCGTCCACCAGCGCGGCCGCCTGGGTCGGTTCCACCGCCCGCCCCATACGCAGGTCGCCAAACATTTCGATCAACGCGCGCTTGGCCAGGGCACACACCTTGACCGCGCGGGCCACCTCAACCTTGAGGTCGACAGGCTCGGACGGCGTCGGTCGCGGCGCCGCCACGACCTGCTGCTCCGGGCTGGGCGCGACGCTGGGGCTGACGTCACAGCCCTTGAGGGTATCGATCCATACACCGCGCACAGGAGCGTCGCGCAAGCGCTGCACATCCTCGGCCTGGCGCAGCAGAAAGCTGGTTTTCCAGAAGCCGTGATCCATCCAGGCCCCATCCAGTTTATGGACGTACATCCCCTGGACGACTTGCGATGCAGAAATGCACTTCAACATCCCTCCCCCCTCACGACCGCGATCCTGCGGTCAAGCTATGGAGAACTTCCCAACGATCTGCTTGAGGTCTACCGCCAATCTGGACAGCTCATGACTGGCCGTAGACGTCTGGCCCGCCGCCGAAGAACTCTGGATAGACAAATCGCGAATGCTGATCAGGTTCTGGTCAACGGAACGCGCCACCTGAGCCTGCTGTTCCGAAGCGGTCGCGATCATCAGGTTGCGTTCGTTGATGTCGGTAATGGCTTGGGTGATCTGGGTAATGGCCACGCCGGCTTCATGGGCAACTTTCAAGGAATCCATCGCCTCGTCGCGATTAAGGGCCATGGACGCCACTGCCTCGCTCGAACAGCTCTGTATCCTGGCAATCATCTGTTCGATTTCCTGGGTCGACGTTTGCGTTCTATGGGCCAACGCCCTTACTTCGTCGGCCACTACCGCAAAGCCTCGGCCCTGCTCCCCGGCCCGCGCCGCCTCAATCGCCGCATTCAAGGCGAGTAAATTGGTTTGTTCGGCAATGGAGCGAATCACTTCCACCACCCGGGCAATGTCTTGGGCCTGCTTGGCCAGCCCTTCGACTTCCACCCCGGTCTGCTGCACCGTGGTACTCAACTTCTCAATCGATGCAATGGTTTGCGTCACACGCTCCTGGCCCACTTTGGCCGAGCGCTGGGAGTCTTGCGTCGACTGGGAAGCAGACACCGCATTCCTCGCTACTTCCTCCACCGCTGCGGTCATCTCGTTGACCGCCGTGGCGGCCTGGTCAGTCTCCATACTCTGGCGCTCGATGCCGGCGGTGGATTCCCGAGTGATCGCACTCATTTCCTCCGCTGCCGAAGCCAACTGCCCGGACGCCTCCGATATATGCTGCAGGGTGCTTTTCAAGTTCATCTGCATGGCGGCGGTCGACCTTTGCAGGTCGGTCAATTCGTCCTTGCCGCTGATGGCAATGGTCAGGCGCAGATCACCGTCGGCGATTTTGCCGGTCGATATCAACAACTCACGCACCGGGTTGATGATGCTGCGGGTAAACAGGCGTGCCACTACCACGGCGATCAGCACCGAGCTGACCATCAGCACCCAGGTGAACAAACGGGCGGCATCATGCTCACTGGAGGCGACTTGCACCGTCGACGTGGAGCCCCGTTCATTGATCGCTATCAACTCGTCCATGGCCTTTTGCGCCTGGGCCCCAATAGGGCCGTTGACGTCACGCAAGTACGCCGCCATCTGCTCAGGGGAAAAGGTGGAGGCCTGGGCCAGAAACTCATCCGTTTTCTGGCTGTAACTCTTTATGTTGGTGAGTACTTCGTTGTACTTGGCTTGTTCCTCGGGACTCGACACCTTGCTTGCATAGCTATCGGCAACTTGCAGCGCCTCATCGCGCGCGGCCTTGACCTTTTCAAGGGAGGCAGGGTCCTTGGCGCTGTACTCCATGGCGTAACGACGCAGATCCAGACGTAGTTTGTAAAAAGCCGAGTCCATCTTGCCCGCCAGGCGAATACTGGGAAGCCAGTTGGCGCCTACTTCGACCGTCGACGCATACATCTTGTCGACTTTTATGAGGGTCATTGCGCCTTGTATCAGCAGGAGGGAACAAACCACACCGAAGCACAGGGTGGTACGAAAGTTCAGCTTAAAGGATCTCATGGACATGCGGCTCACCCTTCCCTTGGCCGCGTAGGACGCGGCTTGACGAATACAACTGTGTACAAGTGAAGGTGAAAAAAGTGTGACTGTCCAAGCGATTTTTTATCGAAGCCGCCCAATAAAAGTGCGATTAATTACGTAGCTAAATATCGAAAAAACAGTCTCTTCCGATTATTTACCATCACACCATCAGCCCATCCCGCGGCAATGGCAGTGCCGTTTTATAACGCACTTGTTTGAGGGCAAAACTGGAGCGGATGTTGGCCACACCCGGTACTTTGGTCAGAAAATCCATCATGAAGCGCTCCAGCGACTGGATCGTCGGCACCAACACCCGGATCAGATAGTCCGGGTCGCCCGCCATCAAATAGCACTCCATCACTTCCGGCCGGTCCGAAATCGCTCCTTCGAACTGCTGCAACGCCAGTTCATTCTGTTTTTCCAGGCTGACATGGATGAACACGTTGACGTGCAGCCCCAACAGATCGGCGTCCAGCAGCGTGACCTGGTCACGAATCAGGCCCAACTCCTCCATCGCCTTTACCCGGTTGAAACACGGCGTGGGCGACAGGTTCACCGAACGCGCCAGGTCGGCGTTGGTGATGCGGGCGTTCTCCTGCAAAGCGTTGAGAATGCCGATATCGGTACGGTCCAGTTTGCGCATGAGACAAAATCACCTGTTTATTATGTTTATGCAGTTTTTTTATCCGCAAATGGTCTCGGGTGCAACGAAACAGAGATAAATATTCTTCTACGCCACGCCTATGATTGTTGTAGGACAAGATTTCTCCTACCCGGAGTCTGACTGTCAGCTAGCGCGCCCACTACAAGAAATTCACAAGATAGAGCGTAGAAAGCCATGACCCAGCAGTACGAACCGCTGCGCCTGCACGTTCCCGAACCCTCGGGCCGCCCAGGCTGCAAGACCGACTTCACCTACCTGCGCCTGAATGACGCCGGCCTGGTGCGCAAACCCGCCATCGACGTAGAACCCGCCGACACCGCCGACCTGGCCAAAGGCCTGATCCGCGTGCTCGACGACCAGGGCCAGGCGCTTGGTCCCTGGGCTGAAGGTGTTTCAGTCGAGATTAAGCGCCGCGGCATGCGCGCAATGCTCAAGACGCGGATCTTCGACAACCGCATGGTGGTCGCCCAGCGTCAGAAGAAAATGTCGTTCTACATGCAAAGCCTCGGCGAAGAAGCCATCGGCAGTGCCCAGGCCCTGGCCTTGAACATCGACGACATGTGCTTCCCTACCTACCGCCAGCAAAGCATCCTGATGGCGCGTGAAGTACCGCTGGTGGACCTGATCTGCCAACTGCTGTCCAACGAACGCGACCCGCTCAAGGGCCGTCAGTTGCCTATCATGTACTCGGTGAAAGACGCCGGTTTCTTCACTATTTCCGGCAACCTCGCCACCCAATTCGTACAAGGCGTGGGCTGGGGCATGGCCTCGGCCATCAAGGGCGATACCAAGATCGCCTCGGCCTGGATCGGCGACGGCGCCACCGCCGAATCCGACTTCCACACCGCCCTCACCTTCGCCCACGTGTACCGTGCGCCGGTGATCCTCAACGTGGTCAACAACCAGTGGGCCATCTCCACCTTCCAGGCCATTGCCGGCGGTGAAGCCACCACCTTCGCCGGACGCGGCGTCGGTTGCGGTATCGCCTCCCTGCGCGTGGACGGCAACGACTTTATCGCGGTGTACGCCGCCTCCGCCTGGGCTGCCGAGCGTGCGCGCCGCAACCTGGGGCCTAGCCTGATCGAATGGGTGACCTACCGCGCCGGCCCGCACTCGACCTCCGATGATCCGTCCAAATACCGCCCCGCCGATGACTGGAGCCACTTCCCCCTGGGCGATCCGATTGCCCGCCTCAAGCAGCACCTGATCCAGATTGGCGAGTGGTCCGAGGAGGAACATGCGGCCGTCAGTGCCGAACTCGAAGCCGAAGTGATCGCCGCGCAAAAACAGGCCGAACAGTACGGCACCCTCGCCGGCGGCCAGATTCCAAGCGCCGCGACCATGTTCGAAGACGTCTACAAAGAGATGCCGGAGCACTTGAAGCGCCAGCGTCAAGAGTTGGGGATCTGACATGAACGATCACAACAACAGCATCGAATTGGAAACCGCCATGACCACCACCACCATGACCATGATCCAGGCCCTGCGCTCGGCCATGGATGTGATGCTCGAACGTGACGACAACGTGGTGGTGTTCGGCCAGGACGTCGGTTACTTCGGCGGCGTGTTCCGTTGCACCGAAGGGTTGCAGAACAAGTACGGCAGTTCGCGGGTGTTCGACGCGCCGATCTCGGAAAGCGGGATTATCGGCGTGGCCGTGGGCATGGGCGCCTATGGCCTGCGCCCGGTCGCCGAGATCCAGTTCGCCGACTACGTCTACCCCGCCACTGACCAGATCATCTCGGAAGCGGCCCGCCTGCGTTACCGCTCGGCCGGCCAGTTCACCGCGCCGCTGACCATGCGCATGCCCTGCGGCGGCGGCATCTACGGTGGCCAGACCCACAGCCAGAGTATCGAGGCGGTGTTCACCCAGGTCTGCGGCCTGCGCACGGTGATGCCGTCCAACCCTTACGACGCCAAGGGCCTGTTGATCGCCTCGATCGAAAACGATGACCCGGTGATCTTCCTCGAGCCCAAGCGCCTCTACAACGGCCCGTTCGATGGGCACCACGACCGTCCCGTCACGCCGTGGTCAAAACATCCGCAAGCGCAAGTGCCGGACGGTTACTACACCGTGCCGCTGGACGTGGCCGCTATCGTGCGCCCGGGCTCCGCCGTGACTGTGCTGACCTACGGCACCACCGTGTATGTGTCGCAAGTTGCCGCCGAAGAAACCGGCATCGACGCCGAGGTCATCGACCTGCGCAGCCTGTGGCCGCTGGACCTGGAAACCATCGTCAAATCGGTGAAAAAGACCGGTCGTTGCGTGGTGGTGCATGAAGCCACGCGCACCTGCGGTTTTGGTGCCGAGCTGGTGTCGTTGGTGCAAGAGCATTGCTTCCATCACCTGGAAGCGCCGATAGAGCGCGTCACCGGTTGGGACACCCCCTACCCGCACGCGCAGGAGTGGGCGTATTTCCCAGGGCCGTCCCGAGTGGGCGCGGCGTTGAAACGGGTCATGGAGGTCTGAATGGGCACGCACGTTATCAAGATGCCGGACATTGGCGAAGGCATCGCGGAAGTGGAACTGTCGGTGTGGCATGTGAAGGTCGGCGACATGGTCGTCGAAGACCAGGTGCTGGCGGATGTGATGACCGACAAGGCGATGGTGGACATTCCCTCGCCGGTGCACGGCAGGGTGATTTCCCTCGGCGGCGAGCCGGGCGAGGTCATGGCCGTGGGCAGTATTCTGATCAGCATTGAAGTGGAAGGCGCGGGGAACACCAAGGATGTGCCGGTAGCGGCTGAGCCCGTCAAGGCGGCGCCGGCTCCCGTTATCGAAGCCAAGCCGGCCCCCGTCGTGGTTGAAACCAAGGCGCCGGCCAAGCCTGCCGCAGCGCCCGTCGCCCGCGATGCCGGTGAGCGCCCCCTGGCCTCCCCCGCCGTGCGCAAGCATGCGCTGGACGCGGGTATCCAGCTGCGCCTGGTCCAGGGCACGGGCCCGGCCGGCCGGATCCTGCACGAAGACCTCGACGCCTACCTGCAACAAGGGACGGCGAAAGCATCGACGGCAGCCAACCCCTACGCCGAACGCAACGACGAAACACAGATCCCGGTGATCGGCATGCGCCGCAAGATCGCCCAGCGCATGCAGGAGGCGACCCGGCGCGCCGCGCATTTCAGTTACGTGGAAGAAATCGACGTCACCGCCCTGGACGAATTGCGCGTGCACCTCAATGAGAAGCACGGCGCCACGCGTGGCAAGCTGACCCTGCTGCCGTTTATCGTGCGTGCGATGGTGGTGGCACTGCGCGACTTCCCGCAGATCAATGCGCGTTACGACGACGAAGCCCAGGTCATCACCCGCCTTGGCGCGGTGCATGTGGGTGTCGCTACCCAGAGCGACGTGGGCCTGATGGTGCCGGTGGTGCGTCACGCCGAGGCTCGCAGCCTGTGGGGCAATGCCGCAGAAATCGCGCGTTTGGCCACAGCCGCGCGCAACGGCAAGGCCAGCCGCGATGAGCTGTCCGGTTCAAGCATTACCTTGACCAGCCTGGGCGCCCTGGGCGGTATCGTCAGCACGCCGGTGCTGAACCTGCCGGAAGTGGCGATTGTCGGCGTCAACCGCATTGTGGAGCGGCCGATGGTGATCAAGGGCCAGATCGTGGTGCGCAAGATGATGAACCTCTCCAGCTCCTTCGATCACCGCGTGGTCGATGGCATGGACGCGGCGCAATTCATCCAGGCCATTCGTGGCCTGCTCGAACAACCCGCCAGCCTGTTCCTGGAGTAACGGCATGACTCAGACATTGCACACCACGCTGCTGATTATCGGCGGCGGCCCCGGCGGGTATGTAGCCGCGATCCGTGCCGGCCAGTTGGGCATCCCGACCATTCTGGTGGAAGGCCAGGCGCTGGGCGGGACGTGCCTGAACATCGGCTGCATCCCATCCAAGGCCCTGATCCATGTGGCCGAGCAGTTCCAGCAAACCGTGCATCACAGCCAGGGTTCGCAGTTGGGTATCGAAGTGGATGTACCGACCCTGGACATCCGCAAAAGCGTGGAATGGAAAAACGGCATCGTCGACCGCCTGACCACCGGCGTCGCCGCGTTGCTGAAAAAGCACAAGGTCCAGGTGATCCATGGCTGGGCCAACGTGGTGGACGGCAAGACCATCGAGGTGGGCGAGCAGCGCATTCACTGCGAACACCTGCTGCTGGCCACCGGTTCGAAAAGCGTCAACTTGCCGATGTTGCCGTTGGGTGGCCCGGTCATCTCTTCCACCGAAGCGTTGGCACCCACCCATGTGCCCAAGCGCTTGATCGTGGTGGGTGGGGGTTATATCGGCCTGGAGCTGGGCACGGCCTACCGCAAGCTGGGTGCCGAGGTCAGTGTGGTCGAAGCACAGGAGCGGATCCTGCCGGCCTATGACAGCGAGTTGACACTGCCGGTGGCGGAAGCGCTCAAGCAGTTGGGCGTGAAGTTGTATCTCAAGCACAGCGTCACCGGGTTTGAAAACAACCGCCTGCAAGTGCGTGACCCGCTCGGCGAGAGGCTGTCACTGGAAGCTGACCAGGTGCTGGTGGCCGTAGGGCGCAAACCCAACACCCAGGGTTGGAACCTCGAGGCGCTGAACCTTGCGATGAACGGGTCGGCGATCAAGATCGACCAGCATTGCCAGACCAGCATGCGCAACGTATGGGCCATCGGCGACCTGAGCGGCGAGCCGATGCTGGCGCACAGGGCCATGGCCCAGGGCGAAATGGTCGCCGAACTGATCAGCGGCAAACACCGTGAGTTCAACCCGGCGGCAATCCCCGCGGTGTGCTTTACCGATCCCGAATTGGTGGTGGTCGGCAAGACCCCGGATGAGGCCAAGGCAGCAGGCTTGGATTGCATCGTCTCGAGCTTCCCGTTTGCAGCCAATGGCCGGGCCATGACCCTGGAATCGAAAACCGGCTTCGTACGGGTGGTGGCGCGGCGTGACAACCGCCTGATCGTCGGTTGGCAAGCGGTGGGCGTCGGTGTGTCCGAACTGTCCACCGCCTTCGGCCTGAGCCTGGAAATGGGCGCGCGCCTGGAAGACGTGGCCGGCACCATCCATGCCCACCCGACCCTGGGTGAAGCGGTGCAGGAAGCCGCGCTACGGGCACTGGGGCATGCCTTGCACCTTTGACCGGAAAGGCTTTGTGGCGAAGGAGCTTGCTCCCGCTGGGGTGCGAGGCGCCCCTAAAAGCTGGCGCCTGCTACGCAGTCGAGCGGGAGCAAGCTCCCTCGCCACTATCAGCCCGCTCCCACACACAGCCAGAATGCAGTATTGTTGTGCCCATTCAGAAAAAAACCGACTTGACCAGAGATTAGAGGGTGTCATGGGTAACGAGAGCATCAATTGGGACAAGCTGGGCTTTGACTACATCAAGACCGACAAGCGGTTTCTCCAGGTCTGGAAAAACGGCGACTGGCAAGAAGGCACCCTGACCGACGACAACGTGCTGCACATCAGCGAGGGTTCCACCGCCCTGCACTATGGCCAGCAGTGCTTCGAGGGCCTCAAGGCCTACCGTTGCAAGGACGGCTCGATCAACCTGTTCCGCCCGGACCAGAACGCCGCCCGCATGCAACGCAGCTGCGCGCGCCTGCTGATGCCGCATGTGCCGACCGACGTGTTCATCGATGCCTGCAAGCAAGTGGTCAAGGCCAACGAGCGGTTCATTCCGCCGTATGGCAGCGGCGGCGCGCTGTACCTGCGCCCGTTCGTGATCGGTACCGGTGACAACATCGGCGTGCGCACCGCGCCGGAGTTCATCTTCTCGGTATTCGCAATCCCGGTCGGCGCCTACTTCAAGGGCGGCCTGGTGCCACACAACTTCCAGATTTCCACCTTCGACCGCGCCGCCCCACAGGGCACCGGTGCCGCCAAGGTCGGTGGCAACTACGCCGCCAGCCTGATGCCGGGCTCCGAGGCGAAGAAATCCGGCTTCGCCGACGCGATCTACCTGGACCCGCTGACCCATTCGAAAATCGAAGAAGTCGGTTCGGCCAACTTCTTCGGGATCACCCACGACAACCAGTTCATCACGCCGAAGTCGCCTTCGGTACTGCCAGGCATCACTCGCCTGTCGCTGATCGAACTGGCCAAGACCCGACTGGGCCTGGAAGTGGTCGAGGGCGAAGTGTTCATCGACAAGCTGGATCAGTTCAAGGAAGCCGGTGCCTGCGGTACTGCCGCAGTTATCTCGCCGATTGGTGGCATCCAGTACAACGGCAAGCTGCATGTATTCCACAGCGAGACCGAAGTCGGCCCGATCACCCAGAAGCTCTACAAAGAGCTGACCGGCGTGCAGACCGGCGAAGTTGAAGCGCCGGCGGGTTGGATCGTCAAGGTCTAAGCCGGAGCCCGCAGCTCAGCAAAGCGTATGTGGGAGGGGCTTGCTCCCTCTCACATTTAATCTGCAGTGTTCTCAGGATGGGGACGGGATATTCGCGGCGATCTTCTTGCCCATGCTGATCCTTGGTTCCACCCCATACCCTAACGCCTCATAAAACCCCACCACCCCCTCATTGCCGCCGGTGATCTGCAGGTTGATCTTCATGCAGCCCAGCGCCGTCAGCGCCTGCTCCGCATGGCGCACCAACGAGGCGCCCAGGCCCTGGCGCCGATAGTCCGCGTGCACCGCCACCGAATACAGCCAGCCGCGATGGCCGTCGTACCCGGCAAGGATTGTCCCTATCACCGCCTTTTTATCCGTCGCGACGAAGAACAGCCCATCGTTGACCGCCAGTTTCTTATCAATCGCCAGCGTCGGCAGGTTATGGGCAGTGTCATAGCCAAACGCTTGCTGCCACAGCGCAACCACTTGCGCGCGGTGCTGGCGGTCACGGTAGGGGCCGATGGGATGGCGGGAGGACAGTGATTTTTCCATCACCAAGGTGCGTTCATTGCCGTGATAGACATCGCGCACGGTATGAAAACCCAGCTTGGTGTAGAACGGTTCGGCCGTCAGCGAGGAAGGTACGCTCAGGGTGGTCACTCCGGCTTCGCGGGCGCGCAGCTCGATTTCAATCATCAACAGCCGGCCAATCCCCTGCCCTTGCAGGCTCGGGTTGACGAACACCGAACGCACCACATTGGCATCAAGGGCTGCGGTGGCCACGATCATCTGATCTTGAATCGCCACCAGCACGACCCGGCGCTTGAGCAATGCCAACACCGCATCCGGTGTGAAGTTGCTCGCGACCCGCGCGATCACCTCGGCCGGGTAATCCTGCGCATTGCTGCTGTACAAGGCAGCCAGGATGACCTGACTGATCCCCTCGGCATCGGAGGTTTGGGCAAGACGGACAGCGGTAGACATGATCTCTCCTGGCTGACGGCGTTATGGCAGACGCCACAATACCAAGGTGCAAGGAGGCTTGCTCCCGATTGCGCCAGATCAGTGATTTTTTTGACCGGCACGCCGCCCCTGCCCGATTCGAGCCCATTTCAAACGCGGCAGCCGATTCGGCTGTCTCACTGCCCTTTTCAGCTTTCCCGGCTGAGGCGTCCCGCTGTTTCAGCCGGGATTCACCCGGCACAACGCACAAAATAACGCCACAGTTCACCCCATGGATTTCGTGCACCCATGCAAACCACCAACACTGTCTTGATGATCCGCCCGGCGCGCTTTGCCTTTAACCCGGACACCGCGATCAACAATCGCTTCCAACGTCCGCCCCTCGACCCGTTCGGTGCGCAGCAGAAAGCGCTGGAAGAGTTCGACGGTTATGTCGATACCTTGCGCAACCACGGCGTGGAAGTACTGGTGGTACAGGACACGCCGGCGCCTCACACGCCCGACTCGATCTTTCCCAACAACTGGTGGAGCAGCCACGCCGACGGCAGCCTGGTGCTGTACCCGATGGAAGGCCAGAACCGACGACTGGAACGCAACAAGGGTGTGCTGCAAGTGCTGGAGCAGCGCTTTGCGATCAACCACACCATCGACCTGAGCCACCTGGAACAACAGAACATCTTTCTCGAAGGCACCGGCAGCATGGTGCTCGACCGCCAGCACCGCATCAGCTACGCCTGCCACTCCGGGCGTACTCATCAAGACGCCCTGCGCCAGTTTGCCGAACGCCTCGACTACCGGTTGTGCGTGTTCCATGCCGTCGACCGCCACCAGACGCCGATCTACCACAGCAACGTGATGATGAGCGTCGGCCGCGACCTCTCGGTGGTGTGCCTGCACGCCTTGCCCGATGCCGACGAACGCCGGGCCCTGGAACGCTCCCTGCGCGACACCGGCAAGGACATCCTCGGCCTCGACTTCGACCAGCTCGAAGCCTTCGCCGGCAACATGCTCGAAGTGCACGACCGCGACGGCCAGCCCCTGCTGGTGATGTCCGCCAGCGCCTGGGGCGCCCTGCAACCGACGCAACGCCAGCATGTGGAGCGTCACGCCCGCCCGGTGGTGGTGAACATCGACAACATCGAACGCATCGGCGGCGGCAGCGCCCGCTGCATGCTGGCGGAAGTGCATCTGCCTGCCCGCCCCTCATTTCAATAAGGAGTCTTGCCATGACCCGTTACATCGACGTCAACGACCTCTGCTACCTGGTCTCGCAGAAAGGCCTGCCAACCTGCATCAGCGAAATGGCCGAGTACATCCGCGCCGACTACCTGCGCTGGCAGGATTTCGAAAAATGCGCGCGCCTGGCCAACCATTCGCCGGACGGCGTGATCGAGTTGATGCCGGTATCCGACGCTTCGCTGTACGCTTTCAAATACGTCAACGGCCATCCGAAAAATACCCAGGCCGGCATGCTCACAGTGATGGCCTTCGGTGCCCTGGGCGATGTGGATACCGGCCGGCCGGTACTGCTGGCGGAAATGACCCTGACCACCGCGATCCGCACCGCCGCTACCTCGGCACTGGTGGCTCGCTACCTGGCCCGCGACAACTGCCGCAGCATGGCGTTGATCGGTAACGGCTCGCAAAGTGAATTCCAGGCCCTGGCGTTCCACACCATGCTCGGTATCAATGAAATCCGCCTGTTCGATATCGACGCCAAGGCCACCGCCAAACTCGCCGCCAACCTCAAAGCGTTCCCGGCAATCAAGGTGATCCTGGCCGGCAGCGTGGCCGAAGCGGTGAAAGGTGCGGACATCGTCACCACCGTGACCGCCGACAAAGCCTACGCAACCATCCTCACCGACGACATGATCGAACCGGGCATGCACCTGAATGCCGTGGGCGGTGATTGCCCGGGCAAGACTGAGCTGGACCGACGCATCGTCGAGCGCGCCCGGGTGATCGTCGAATACGAACCGCAGAGCCGCATCGAAGGGGAAATCCAGCACATGCCGGAAGACTCGCCGGTAACCGAGCTGTGGCAGGTTATCAATGGCCAGAAGCCGGGCCGCGAAAATGCGCGACAAGTCACCCTGTTCGACTCGGTGGGCTTTGCCATCGAAGACTATTCGGCCCTGCGCTACGTGCTGGATGTGGCCAAGGCCCTGGACGTAGGCCGCGAACTGGAGCTGGTGCCGGACCTGACCAACCCGAAAGACTTGTATGCGCGCCTGGCCCAGCAACCGGCGGCACAGCAGAAAAAGCGCGCCTGAGACCGCTCTGGCCTGCCGCTTCAAGCCCGAGGCAGGCCAGAACTTTCCCCCGGAAAAGCCGATTCAGCGCGTGCAACAGCCGATTCCGCTGCATTGCACTTTTTAACAGCGCAATTCGCGCTTTATGCACGGGGTAAACGACACAAAAAACGCACCACCATGGAGCATTCTCTGCGCCGACGACAAAGATTTATTTCACCTTTATGACTGCCCCTGACATCAATTACAAAATATAGGGACTCCACCATGACGCCACTGCGATCACTCTTCGCTGCATTGCTGTTGCCACTGTGCGCCACCGCCGCCCAGGCCCAAGACTGGAAAGAAATCCGCTTCGGCGTGTTCCCCGAATATCCCCCCTTCGAGTCCGTGGCCGCCGATGGCAGCCTGCAGGGCTTCGATATTGAATTGGGCAATGCAATCTGCGCCAAGCTCGAGGTCAAATGCACCTGGGTACATAACGAATTCGACGGCATGATCCCGGCCCTGCGAGCGCGCAAGTTCGACGCGATCATGTCATCCATGGCCGTGACCCCGGCACGCGAGAAGGTCATCGACTTCACCGACCGGCTGTTCCTCAGCCCGACGTCGGTGATCACCCGCAAAAGCGCCGACTTCGGCGACACCCCGGAATCGTTGAAAGGCAAACAGGTGGGCGTGCTGCAAGGCTCGCTGCAGGAAGCCTATGCCCGTGCGCAACTGGCCAGGCTGGGGGCGCAGATCAAGGCGTACCAGTCCCAGGAACAGAACTACGCCGACCTGCAAAATGGTCGCCTCGATGCCACCCTGACCGACAAGCTCGAAGCCCAGCTCAACTTCCTGTCCAAGCCTGAAGGCGCCGACTTCAAGACCGGCCCGGCCTTCAAGGACCCGACCCTGCCGCTGGATATCGCCATGGGCCTGCGCAAGAACGATCAGGAATTACGTGCGCTGATCAACAAGGGCATCGCCGCCGTGCAGGCCGATGGCACTTATGCGCAGATCCAGAAGAAGTACTTCGGCGATCAGGACATCTACCACGAGTGATGCCAACGCTGCGCCTGCGGGAGAACACGTGTGTGGGAGGGGATTGCTCCCCGATGAGTGCGCGCCAGTCGACACGCATTGACTGAGCTGCCGCTATCGGACGCAAGCCCCAGCCACATGCGCCGGTTCCCGCAGGGTATGTCTGCGCCCTTTAGAGATCCCCCCATGAATGAATTCCTCAACTTGCACGGCTACGGCCCGATGCTGGCTCAAGGCGCGTGGATGACGCTTAAGCTGGCATTCCTGGCACTGGCCCTGAGCCTGACCCTCGGCCTGATTGCCGCCGGCGCCAAACTGTCCAGTGCCAAATGGCTGCGCGTGCCGGCTACGCTGTACACCACTTTGATCCGCAGCGTGCCGGACCTGGTGCTGATCCTGCTGATCTTCTACAGCCTGCAACTGTGGCTCAACGACCTGAGTGAAGTGTTCGGCTGGAACTACTTTGAAATCGACCCGTTTACCGCCGGGGTCATCACCCTGGGCTTTATCTATGGCGCGTATTTTACCGAGAACTTTCGCGGCGCGATCCTCAGCGTGCCGGTCGGCCAGCTGGAAGCCGCGACCGCCTACGGCCTGAGCCGCTGGCAGCGTTTTCATCTGGTGCTGTTCCCGCAATTGATGCGCTTCGCCCTGCCGGGCCTGGGCAACAACTGGCTGGTGCTGCTCAAATCCACGGCGTTGGTGTCGATCATCGGCTTGTCGGATCTGGTCAAAGCCGCACAGAACGCCGGCAAGACCACCAACGAACCGTTGTATTTCCTGATCCTCGCCGGCCTCGTCTATCTGGTGATCACCACCTTGTCCAACCGTATCCTCAAGCGCCTCGAACGGCGCTACAACCTCGGCATCAAGGGGATGGCGCGATGATCGAACTGTTCCAGCAATACGGCCTGGCCTACCTGTTCAGCGATGGAACGGGCCTGTCCGGCGTGGCCATGACCTTGTGGCTGTTCATTGTCTCGGTGGTGCTGGGGTTTGTACTGTCGATACCACTGGCACTGGCCCGCGTTTCGGAACGCTTCTGGCTGCGCTGGCCGGTGGAGGTCTACACCTACCTGTTTCGCGGCACGCCGTTGTACATCCAACTGCTGATTTGCTACACCGGGCTGTACAGCCTGGAAGTGGTGCAAGACAACGCGCTGCTCAACCAGTTTTTCCGCAATGCACTCAATTGCACCCTGCTGGCGTTTGTGCTCAACACCTGCGCCTACACCGTGGAAATCTTCGCCGGGGCGATCCGCAATATTCCCTACGGCGAAATCGAAGCGGCTTGCGCCTATGGCCTGCATGGCTGGCGGCTCAATCTGTTCGTGGTGGTGCCGGCGGCATTGCGGCGCGCGTTGCCGGCCTACAGCAATGAAATGATCCTGATGCTGCACGCCACCTCGCTGGCGTTCACCGCCACCGTCGCCGACATCCTCAAGGTGGCCCGCGATGCGAATGCCGAGACGTTCCTGACGTTCCAGGCGTTCGGTATCGCCGCCCTGCTGTACATGCTGCTGTCCTTTGCACTGGTGGGCCTGTTTCGACTGGCCGAACGTCGCTGGATGCGCTTCCTTGTTTCTACCCGAGGCTAACCCATGAATCAGTCTGCGCAGGCCCTGGCCGCTTACCCCATCGATGTGCCCATGGCCAAATCCGCAACCACAGCCATCAAGCTGCAAGTCGAAGGCGTCCACAAACGCTACGGCGAACACGAAGTGCTCAAGGGCGTGTCCCTCAACGCCCGCAACGGCGACGTGATCAGCCTGATCGGCGCGAGCGGCTCGGGCAAGAGCACCCTGCTGCGCTGCATCAATTTTCTCGAACAGCCGGACGCCGGGGTCATCACCCTGGACGGCATCAGCATCGAAATGCAGCCCGACCGCGCCGGCACCCGCGCGCCGCACCAGGCGCAACTGCAAAACCTGCGCACACGCCTGGCCATGGTGTTTCAGCACTTCAACCTGTGGAGCCACATGACCGTGCTGGAAAACATCACCATGGCCCCGCGACGGGTACTGGGCGTAAGCGCCGCCGAGGCGCAGAAACGCGCCCGGCTGTACCTGGACAAAGTCGGCCTGCCGGGCCGCGTGGCGGATCAATACCCGGCGTTTCTATCGGGTGGCCAGCAACAACGCGTGGCCATTGCGCGGGCACTGGCGATGGAACCCGAGATTATTCTGTTCGATGAACCGACCTCCGCGCTGGACCCAGAACTCGTAGGAGAAGTCCTCAAAGTCATACAGACGTTGGCTGAGGAAGGTCGTACCATGCTGATGGTCACCCACGAAATGGGCTTTGCCCGCCAGGTGTCCAGCCAAGTGCTGTTTTTGCACCAGGGCCGGGTCGAGGAACAAGGCGGCGCCGACATCCTCGACCACCCCAGCAGCGAACGCTTGCAGCAATTTCTTTCCAACCGTTTGAAGTGAACTCATGGATACCAAGGCCAACGGACCCCATTCTTCCCCTGCGCTGGATCGCATCGATGAGGCGATCATCGATGTGTTGCGCCATCAGGGGCGTATCACCTACGAAAAGCTCTCGTCGCTGGTGCACCTGACGCCCAGGCCATGCCTGGAACGGGTGCGCAAGCTTGAGCGACGCGGGGTGATTCGCGGGTATGGGGCGATCATCGATGTACAGATGGTCTCGCCGGGGCTATCGCTGCTGGTGCTGGTGGCGTTGTCCAACCAAAGCGGGCGTTCGGCGCAGAAGGCTTTCGAAGCGTGCGTCAAAGCCTGCCCGCAAGTGTTCGAATGCCAACTGATCAGCGGGCCGTTCGACTACAGCCTGCGCATGCGCTGCCGCGATATGGAGCATTACCGCGTCTTGACCGAGACCTGGCTGAACAATGATGAGTTGCACATTGATAAGTTGGTGGCGCACCCGGAGTTGGCAGTAGTGAAGAACACCGCCACCGAGCTGGCGTGAGCGCCACGCCCCAAACACTCTGATCAAACGCGGGAGCGGGCTTGCCCCCTCCCACACTTTTAACCGTGGCTGCTTGAGATTCTCTTGCCCGGCCTGGCGCCAATCAACTTCGCCTGACCATCCTTCTGTTTCCCCGTCCGCGCTTCGCTGATCAACCCCGGTATCAATTTGCCCTCCGGCAGATTCTTCCAGAAACGGCTGGGCAAGTGCCCTTCCATCACTTTGGGGTTCAGGCGCGCCGGGTTGAAGATATGGCTGTAGTAGGTCAGCCACATGCCGCTGTGGGGGTCTTCGACATTCTGCGCCAGTTGTCGCCAGGCCTCGGGGCATTCGCGTTGATGGATCAACTGCTCGCCGTCGTAATAGACCCCATCCAGCGGCGTGGCGATCATCCAGCGATGGCGCCCCATGCGTCCAATAAAATGCTGGCTGGCACTTTCCAGAATGTCATGGGCCGGCTCATGCCACGCGACATACTCCGGAAGCTGCGACCCCGCCTCGGCCGGCAGCGCAATGAAGCGGACAAATGCATGCAGGTGGTGGGCCTCACGGCTTACCTGTTTGATCCGTCGCTGCAACTCGCTGCCCAACTTGTCCCCCGCCATCATCGCCGTGCGGTCACCATGGCTGACTCGCCACAGCACTTCATACAGCAGGCTCCAGCGCTGGTCGCCGTGGTAACGGGCAGCCGACTCCAGCAACGCCAGCAGTGTCTTGGGAATTCGCGCCTGGAACGGACCCAGCCCGGCAGGAACCGGCTCATCGGTGGCAAACAGATCGGCCACCTCTGCCTCGCACCAACTCACCTGGCTCGGGTCGACCTGATGGCTGAGCAACCAGCGCGCCTGTTCGCGCCAGGTGCTGAACAGGTTGTCGCATTCCAGGCTGATCATCCCCATAACCCCATTTGTTGCGGCTGCGGACGGTCGCGCAGTTGTTCACGCAGCAACACACTGGTGCTGTCGGCCTGTTGCGGGTGGTAATCACTGGTGATGAAGAACGGCTTGGCCTTGGCCAGCACGCAGCGCATGCGCGCCAGGTCTTCGAAGCGGATCTTGCGTTCACGGCGCAAGTCCACCAGGCGCTGGGTGGTGCGCAAGCCAATGCCGGGGATGCGCGCGATCAACGTAGGTTCGGCGCGGTTCAGGTCCAGGGGGAACACGTCGCGGTTGTCCAGGGCCCAGGCCAGCTTGGGGTCGATATCCAACGCCAGGTGGCCTGGGCCTTCAAACAGCTCGTTGGCGCTGAAACCGTAGCTGCGCAACAGGAAGTCGGCCTGGTACAAGCGGTGCTCGCGCATCAGCGGTGGTGCCGCCAGTGGCACACTTTTCGGGCTGTTGGGAATGGGGCTGAAGGCCGAGTAATAAACGCGGCGCAGCTTGAAGTTGCCATACAGCGCTTCGGCGCCATGGAGGATGGTGCTGTCGTCGGTGTCATCGGCGCCGACGATCATCTGCGTGCTCTGCCCGGCGGGGGCGAAGCGCGGCGCCCGGGGCTCGTTGAGTACGGTCTGCTCGCCGGTGTAGATGGTGCGCATCGCCTGCTTGATCGAGCCGATCTGTTTCTCCGGCGCCAGGGTTTGCAGGCTGGCGTCGGTGGGCAATTCGATATTGACGCTCAGGCGATCCGCATATCGCCCCGCCTCGGCGATCAGCGCGGGGTCGGCTTCAGGAATGGTCTTGAGGTGAATGTAGCCGCGAAAGTCATGCTCTTCTCGCAGCAGCTTGGCCACGCGCACCAACTGTTCCATGGTGTAGTCGGCCGAACGGATGATGCCGGAACTGAGAAACAGCCCGCTGACGCAATTGCGCCGGTAGAAGTCCAGGGTCAGGGTGACCACCTCCTCGGGGCTGAAGCGCGCGCGGGGCACGTCGCTGGAGCGACGGTTGACGCAATACTGGCAGTCATAGAGGCAGAAGTTGGTGAGCAACACCTTGAGCAATGACACGCAGCGCCCGTCCGGGGTGTAGCTGTGGCAGATGCCCATGCCGTCGGTGGAACCCAGCCCGGCCTTGCCCTCGGAACTGCGCTTGGGCGCACCACTGCTGGCGCAGGAAGCGTCGTACTTGGCGGCGTCGGCGAGGATGCTGAGTTTTTCGATCAACTGCATGGAGGGCTACCGATACTGGTTTTTTGTACAGTATCAGGCAGCCCACCGTGTCACAAGTGCAGCTTGTCAGCTGGCGGTGGCCAACAACAGGTCCTGCACCGAATGCCCCGTGCCGCGATGGCGATCATGCTCAAACAGCGACGCCGCAATTTCATCCGCACGAATCGGCAGCACCGACAGCAAGGTATCGCTCAAACCATGGCTGGCCTGGCTGAAGCCCTGGATGTAGACGCCAGCCTTGCAACGTTCATCCGTGATGATGCGGTAATCACGGGCCACTTCGAAGTCGCCCATGTAGGCTTGCAACGGCGCCAACAGCTCGCGGTGTTGCTGGCGCTCATAACCGGTGGCGAGGATGACGGCGTCGTAATGGTTGACGAGGGTGTCGCCGGTGGCGTTGTCGCGCAAGACCAGTTCGATGCCCAGCGCGCTGGCGGTGGCTTTTTCCACGACGGTCATGGTGCGGAACGCCTGGCGGGCGATACCCGAGACTTTCTGGCGGTAGAAGATGCCGTAGATGCGCTCGATCAAGTCCAGGTCTACCACCGAATAGTTGGTGTTCTGGTACTCGGCAACCAGCCGCTCGCGCTCGGCACCGACTTGCTGAAACACCAGGTCGGTGAAGGCCGGCGAAAACACTTCGTTGACGAACGGGCTGTCATCGGCGGGCTTGAGCGCCGAACCGCGCAGGATCATGTCGACTTGCACCGACGGGAAGCTGTCGTTCAAGTCGATAAAGGCCTCGGCCGCGCTCTGGCCACCGCCGATGATTGCGATGCGCATTGCCTTGCCTTCGACACACGGCTGGGTGGCCATGCGTTCCAGGTATTGGGAGTGGTGGAACACCCGCCCGTCATCCTTGAGGCCTTTGAACGCTTCAGGCACACGCGCCGTACCACCTGGGCTCACCACCACGTTGCGGGCGGTGCGTACATGCTGCTCGCCCACGGCATCGCGGGAAATCACGCGCAGCGCTTCAACCTGCTGCTGATGCAGGATCGGCTCGATGGCCAAGACTTCCTCGCCGTAGCGAGCCTGGGCCTGGAACTGCCCGGCCACCCAGCGCAGGTAGTCGTTGTACTCCATGCGGCATGGGTAGAAGGTGCCCAGGTTGATGAAATCCACCAAGCGGTCGTGGGCCTTCAGGTAATTGACGAAGGAGTAAGGGCTGGTGGGGTTGCGCAAGGTCACCAGGTCTTTGAGGAAGGAAATCTGCAATTCACTCTGGGTGACCAGGGTATTGCCGTGCCAGCGGTAGTCAGCCTGCTTGTCCAGGAACAGTACATCCAGTTTGCCCTGGGCCTTTTCGCGCTCCTGCAGGGCGATGGCCAGCGCCAGGTTCGAAGGGCCGAAACCGATACCGATCAGGTCGTGAACCGCGGGCGAAGCAATTGCCTGTGTCATTCCAGTGTCCTCTGGATAAGCCCCTTGGCGGTGGGGCGGGAATACCTTCAAGACCCGAACATCAGGTCGTGTGTTGATAGGAAACGAGGACAATGAAATAAAATTTAACTGATCGGCGATCAGTGCGCTTCCCACTCACGCATCCGCACCCGGCAATGCTTCATGGCATTGACGATGTGCTTTTCCACCACACTGCGAGAAATGTCCAGGCGTTCGGCAATTTGCAGGTGGGACAGGCCCTCGAGTTTGCGCAGCAGGAAGCTGTCGCGGCATGTGGCCGGTAACTCGGCCAGGGCGCGCTCGAGCATTTCAAGGCGCTGCCCCTGGTCGTGACTGATGTGCGGAGAATCCGTGGCGAAGCGCTCTTCACCGTCGAGCACCTCCAGGGGTTCGGCCTGGCGCAACGCATTGCGTCGATGGCCGTCGATCACCAGGTTAAGTGCGGTGCGGTACAGAAACGCGCGTGGCTGCTCGATCGGCGTGTCACTGGAGCGTTCCAGCACGCGGACATAAGCGTCATGCACCACATCCTCGGCCACCTGACGGTTGCCCAGCTTGGCGTTGAGGAAACACACCAGCTCGCGATAGTAGTTTTCCAACATGACTCCCGACAGACACATGGCGGCATCAGGTGCTCGCGCCTACAAGTGCAGCCATTCAGTGATAGCAGTTTGAGTGCGTGCAATTTATAGTAATTCTCATCTACTTTTAAACAGGTCTCGCACCAACGGTCGTTTTTTTTCTTCACACAAGCTGTAACCGCTTGTGTAACCGCCTAAATCTCCAGCCAATTTCCTCGTTTAACTGTCAGCTCTGCGCGACTGCGCCCCGATCCTGACTGGCTGGAACCTACGCATGAAACGCCCTCGACCTGCCCGACGCGCCCTGCTTATCGCCGCGTGCCTGATTCCCATCATCGCGGCTGCAGCCTGGCAGGTCCTTCCACCGGGCCGCGATACGTTCGCGACCGTCACCGTAACCCGCGGCAGTATCGAAAACAGCGTCACCGCCCTCGGCACCCTGCAACCCCGACGTTATGTAGACGTCGGCGCCCAGGCTTCCGGGCAAATCCAGAAGATCCACGTCGAGGCCGGCGATCAGGTCAAGGCCGGCCAGTTGCTGGTGGAGATCGACCCCTCCACGCAAAAAGCCAAGCTCGATGCCAGTCGCTACGCCATCGAAAACCTCAAGGCTCAGTTGCAGGAGCAAAAAGCCCAGCACGCCTTGGCGCGCCAGAAGTACCAGCGCCAGCAACGCCTGGCCGCCGGCAATGCCACCCGCGAAGAAGATGTGCAGACCGCCCAGGCCGAACTGAGTGCCACCCAGGCGCGGGTCGACATGTTCCAGGCGCAGATCCGCCAGGCCCAGGCCAGCCTGCGCAGTGACGAAGCCGAACTGGGCTATACGCGGATCTTCGCGCCCATGGATGGCACCGTGGTAGCCGTGGACGCCCGCGTCGGCCAGACCCTCAACGCCCAGCAGCAGACGCCGTTGATCCTGCGGATCGCCAGGCTGTCGCCGATGACGGTATGGGCTGAGGTTTCAGAAGCGGACATCGGCCACGTCAAGCCCGGCATGACGGCCTACTTCACCACGTTGAGCGGCGGCAACCGGCGCTGGACCAGCACCGTGCGCCAGATCCTGCCGATCCCGCCCAAGCCCCTCAATGAGACCAGCCAGGGCGGTGGCAGCCCCAGCAGCACAAGCAAAAGCGGGAGTGGCCGCGTGGTGCTGTACACCGTGCTGCTGGATGTAGACAACGCCGATAACGCGCTGATGGCCGAGATGACCGCCCAGGTGTTTTTCGTCGCCAGCCAGGTCAAGGACGCCCTGACCGTGCCCGTCGCCGCCCTGCAGGGCAGCGCCAACGCCGACCGCCAGATCGCCCGGGTGGTGGCGGAAAACGGCACTGTCGAAGACCGCGAAGTGCGCCTGGGCATCAGTGACCGCCTGCGCGTCGAGGTGCTGGATGGCCTGCGCGAAGGCGATCACCTGTTGATCGGCCCGGCCGATAGCAATGGGGGCTGAGTTGAGCACACCCCTGATCGAACTCAAGCACATCCGCAAATCCTACGGTGGCGGCGACAGCCCGCAAGTCGACGTGCTGCGCGGCATCGACCTGTCGATTCATGCCGGGGAATTCGTTGCCATCGTCGGGGCGTCCGGCTCCGGCAAATCCACGCTGATGAATATCCTCGGTTGCCTGGACCGCCCCACCGAGGGCGAGTACCTGTTTGCCGGCGAAAATGTCGCGCACCTGGACAGCGATGCACTGGCCTGGCTGCGCCGCGAGGCGTTCGGGTTTGTGTTTCAGGGCTATCACCTGATTCCGTCGGGCTCCGCCCAGGAAAACGTCGAGATGCCGGCGATCTACGCCGGTATCAGCGCCGACGAACGCCGTGCGCGAGCCAACGCCCTGCTCACGCGCCTGGGCCTGGCCGAGCGCACCGGCAACCGCCCGCACCAACTTTCCGGGGGCCAGCAGCAACGGGTGTCGATTGCCCGGGCGCTGATGAACGGCGGGCATATCATCCTCGCCGACGAACCCACCGGCGCCCTCGACAGCCACAGCGGTGCCGAGGTGATGGCCTTGCTGGACGAACTGGCGAGCCAGGGCCACGTGGTGATCCTGATCACCCACGACCGGGATGTGGCCGCACGCGCCAACCGTATCATCGAGATTCGCGACGGCCTGATCATCAGTGACTCGGCCGATACCCACACCACAGCCCCCGCCCCCGCGGCCGGCGCTCTGCAAGCCGTGGACCTGCGCCAGCGCCTGGCTGACGGCGCCGAACACAACGGTGCCTGGAAGGCCGAGCTGCTCGACGCCATACGCGCGGCGTGGCGGGTGATGTGGATCAATCGTTTTCGCACGGCCCTGACCTTGCTGGGGATCATCATCGGCGTCGCCTCGGTGGTGGTGATGCTGGCGGTGGGCGAAGGCAGCAAGCGCCAGGTGATGGCGCAAATGGGCGCCTTCGGCTCGAACATTTTGTATGTCAGTGGTTCGTCGCCGAACCCGCGTACGCCGCTGGGGATCATTACCCCCCAGGACGTGGCGGCCCTGGCCACCCTGCCGCAGGTCAAGCGGATCATGCCCGTCAACGGCGCCGAAGCCGGCGTACGCTTCGGCAATATCGACTACATGGCCTACGTGGGCGGCAACGACACGCAGTTCCCGGGCATTTTCAACTGGCCGGTCGTGGAAGGCAGCTACTTCACCGAAGCCGACGAGCGTAACGCCGCCACGGTGGCGGTGATCGGCGCCCGGGTGCGCGACAAACTGTTCAAAGGTCTGATCAACCCGATCGGCCAATACATCCTGATCGAAAACGTGCCGTTCCAGGTGGTGGGCGTGCTGCAGGAGAAGGGCTCCAGCTCCGGCAACAAAGACAGTGATGACCGCATCGCTATCCCCTACTCCGCCGCGAGCATCCGGTTGTTTGGCAGCTACAACCCGGAATACGTGGTGATCGCCGCCGCCGACGCCAGCCGGGTGCACGACGCGGAGCAGGCCATCGACCAGTTGCTCAAGCGCCTGCACCACGGCAAGTCCGATTATCACCTGACCAACAACGCCGCCATGATCCAGGCCGAAGCCCGGACGCAGAACACCCTGTCGCTGATGCTCGGCTCGATCGCCGCGATTTCACTGCTGGTGGGCGGCATCGGCGTGATGAATATCATGCTGATGACTGTGCGCGAACGTACCCGCGAAATCGGCATCCGCATGGCGACGGGTGCGCGCCAGCGCGACATCCTGCGCCAGTTCCTCACCGAAGCGGTGATGCTCTCGGTGGTCGGCGGCCTGTGCGGTATCGGCCTGGCGCTGCTGGTGGGTGGCGTGCTGGTGCTGGCCCAGGTGGCGGTGCAGTTTTCCCTGGTGGCGGTGGCGGGTGCGTTTGGCTGTGCGCTGGTCACCGGTGTCGTATTCGGCTTTATGCCGGCCCGTAAAGCAGCCCGGCTCGATCCGGTTAAGGCGTTGACCAGTGAATAAACCATTCCCGCTTTCTGTGCTCAGCCTGTGCCTGTCGCTCAGCGCCTGCAGCGGCAACCCGCCTGCCGTGGACAACGGCATCGCGCCGCCAACCGCCTGGCAGTACGCGGAACGTGAGGCGGCCCAGGCGAGTAACCAGCGTTGGTGGACGCAGTTCGGTAGCGCGTCACTCAACCGTCTGATCGACCAGGCGCGCCGTGACAGTTTCGACGTGGCCGCCGCCATGGCACGGGTGCGCCAGGCACAGGCCAGTGCAGTGATAGCCGGAGCGCCGTTGTGGCCCGAGGTAAAATTCAACCTGACCGCCAGCCGTGAAAAACTGCTGCACGGCAGCGGTAACTCGTCGCTGGATGCCACCGAAAACGACAAGACCGTGGACGATTTCGGCGCCAACCTTACCGCCAGTTATGAGCTGGATTTCTGGGGTGGCCGCGCCGCCGCCCGGGACAGTGCGCTGTATGCCCTGCGCGCCAGTGAGTTCTACCAGGCCACCGTGGAACTGACGCTGCTCAGCAACGTGGCCGACCGCTACGCGCAAACCCTTGCCGCACGCCAACGCCTGCAGATTGCCGAGTTGAATCTGACGAATGCGCGCAACGTGCTGAACCTGGTGCAAACCCGCTTTGACGCCGGCTCCGCCACCGCCCTGGAACTGGCACAGCAGAAAAGCCTGGTGGCCAGCCAGCAGCGGCAACTGCCGTTGATCCAGCAGGTGGCCGAGGAATCGCGGATCACCCTCGCCACGCTGCTCGGCCAGCCGGTGCAAGCCCTGGACCTGGGCAGCGAACCGTTCCAGGCCCTGACCTGGCCGGCCATCGGTGCCGGCGTGCCCAGCCAGCTATTGAGCCGCCGTCCCGATCTCGCCCAGGCCGAAGCGCAATTGGCCGCAGCCAGCGCCGACGTCACGGTCGCCCGTGCGGCGATGCTGCCTACCGTGACCCTGGGCGCCACGCTGGGCTCGGCGTCGTCCAGGGCAGAAGAGATCCTGCGCAGCCCGTTCTACAACCTGACCTCCGGACTGGTCGCACCGATTTTCAACCATGGCCGTTTAACCGCCGAACGCGACAAAGCCCGCGCGCGCCAGGATGAGCTGTTGCAGACTTACCGCGGCGCGATCATCAACGGCTTCGCCGATGTGGAAAAAGCCCTCAGCACCATCACGCGCCTGGACCAGCAGCGGCAGTGGCAAGCCGAAGAACTGCAGCAGGCCCAGACGGCATTCCAGATCGCGCAAAGCCGCTACCAGGCCGGCGCCGAAGACCTGCTGACAGTGCTGGAAACCCAGCGCACCCTGTACGCCGCCCAGGACGTGAACGTGCAACTGCGATTGTCGCGCCTGCAAGCCAGCATTGCCTTGTACAAAGCCCTGGGCGGCGGTTGGAGTACAGACATCCGATAAACGAAACTCCTGTTTCTTACACGAACCGTTTTCTCTCCCTACATTTTATAACCTCAGGTCCTTGGTAAAAAAGCCGCCATCACACGGCTGCCCGGGACCTCTCGATGAAACCCAGTGTTCTTGTAAAAAGCCTGGCAGGTGCCTGCTTATGGTGGATAGCACAGGCGGCCCATGCCCAACCCCTGATCGCGCCCACCGCGATTGACTGGCTGCTGGACTGTCCCTTCCCCGCGGTTGAACGGCTGGATCCCGAGGTGCTTGAACGCACCCAATGCGGCCAGGTGAGCGTACCCCGCGACCATGCCGCGCCCGGACGCGGCCGCATGCGCCTGAACCTGACCCGTGTCGGCGCGCGGCAACCGCTCAATCGGGCAGGCGCGGTGTTCATCCAGGCCGGCGAGCCGCACACCGTCAAACGCACGACGTTCGCCTTGCACCAGGTCAGCCGCTGGGAGTCTTACGCCACCCCGGCCTATCGCACACTGGTCGACCGATATGACGTCATCGAATTGAGCCTGCGAGACCTCGATGCCCCGAATGCACTCGAACAGGCAGCACGCGACATGGAATACGTGCGCGAACAATTGGGTGAGGCCCGGCTGTATTATCTGGGTAACGCCCAGGGCACCCGGCTCGGTAATCGCTACGGCACGCTGTTTCCCGAGCGCGTTGCGCGCATGGTGCTGGTCGACGCCTGGCAGGGTGAAGCAAGCGTTCCGGGTGTCGAGCAATTGCTGCTCAAGGCGTCGGCCCGGTCCGGCAGCGATGGATGTGTTACCCGTTGGCTGGGAGATTTTCTGGTGTATGGCCATCAACCGCCCGCCACCGCACGCTGCTTGGATCCCGGCACCTGGGAATAAGCCGACGCCCGCACTTGACCGCATGTTCTACAATGGCCCTTCATCTGAATGAGGGCCTCCATGGACATCGAACTGGCACGCACCTTCCTCGAAATCACCCGCTGCGGCAGCCTGGCCGCCGCGGCCGAGAAGTTGCACGTCACCCAGACCGCCATTACCGCAAGGGTTAAAAGCCTGGAGAGCCAATTGGGCAGCACGCTGTTTGTGCGTAACCGCGCAGGGGCTCGATTGACCGCCGATGGCGAGGCATTTGTGGCTTACGCCAACCAGCTGCTGCAAACCTGGGAAGCCGCGCGGCGCGACCTGCCGCTGCCGGACGGCTATCGCAACGTGCTGCACATCGGTGGTGAAGTCAGCCTGTGCGCCCCGCTGATGCTCGGCTGGGCTCGGGTTCTGCGCGAACGGATTCCGGGGTACGCGCTGCGCACCGAAGTGCGCGAAGGCGAATACCTGCTGCGTCAACTCGAACTGGGTGTGCTGGACGCTGCCCTGGTATTCCAACCGCAATACTGGCCAGGGTTGCAGGTGGAGCAGGTGCTCGAAGAAAAACTGATCCTGGTGCAACTGGTGAGCAAGCCGGACCCGTATGTGTATATCGACTGGGGCCCGGGCTTTCGCCAGCAGCACGACGCCGCCCTGCCCGACAAGGCACGTGCCGCCCTGAGCTTCAACCTCGGGCCGCTGGCGCTGCAATACATCCTGGAAAATGGCGGCGCCGGCTACTTCCGGACCCGCGTGGTGCAGAGCTACCTGGACAGCGGCGTCATGCAGCGCGTGCCCAAGGCACCCGAGTTCAGTTTCCCGACTTACCTGGTGTATTCGCGGGCGCGGGATTCGGCAGTGTTGCAGCAGGCGCTGGAACTGTTGCGCGGCGTAGTCAAGGTCGAAAATGACTGGTCCCAGCGCTGGGATCCACTGATTTGAATCAACCAATACCTGTGGCTGACACACCGCAATCGGGGGCAAGCCCCAATGCCGGTCAGTCAAGCGATAGAGCGGACAACGGGTAACCTGTGGCGAGGGAGCTTGCTCCCGTTGGGCCGCGTAGCGGCCCCAGCTTTGGGTTTGAAAAAGACTGGGCCTGCTGCGCAGTCCAGCGGGAGCAAGCTCCCTCGCCACAGTGACAGCGTTGCGCCTCAACTGACCGGTTGGGCAAGCCCCTCCCACACTCCGATCGCATCGCCTGCAAAAATTCGCACAATTTCGAGCACCAACTAAGCTCAGGCTCCAACAAAAAAACACCGAGCAGCTCGTCATGGCCCATCCCACCGAAACCTTTCGCGCCCGCTACCGCGCCGACGTCAGCCCGCATTACAACCCTTGGCTGCATGCCGGTTTCGTGCTGGGCTACGGCATTTCATGCATTACCCTGGCGTGGTCCTCCACGGCGAACATCAGCCCGCTGCAGTGGCTGGCCGTGCCTTTGACGCTGGTGTTTTTCAACCTCTGCATCTACCTGGTCCACCGTCACCTCGGCCATCACAAACACGCCTTCGCCCGGCTGTTCTACGCACGTCACACCGGCGACCACCACAGTTTCTTCACCCCCGGCCACATGACGTACGGCAGCCCCAGGGACTGGCGCGTGATCCTGTTCCCGGCCTGGCTGATTGTGCTGCACAGCCTGGCCATCACCCTTCCCGCCTGGTGGCTGCTCAAGCAACTGAGCCCCAACGTCGCCGGGCTGTTTGCCGGCTGCATGATCCTCGGGTATTTAATTTACGAAGTGTTTCACGCTTGCGAACACCTGCCCGTTGCACACCCCGTAGCGCGCCTGCCCTGGGTGCGCCAGATGCACCGACTGCACGCCCTGCATCATCGCCGCGAGCTGATGCAGGGGCGTAATTTCAACATTGTGCTGCCACTGATGGACTACCTGTTCGGCACCCTCCATTGGGAGCCGGCTCCCCACGACAACCAGGAGTCGTCATGAGTACCCGTCCCAAAAAACTGCGCCATCTGCTGTTCGTGCTATGTCTGGCGGTGATCGCTTTTCTGCTGCTGATGCCGACCAGAGTCCAGCCGGTAAATTGGACGCCGCCCAAGGCGCCCTCATTGAAAGACGGGGTGTACGCCGAGAACCAGCGGCTCAGGCATATCCAAAAGGTCGGCGCGCAGGACATCCCCGGGCCGGAGGCTTTGCTGCTGGATGCCCAGGGCCTGCTGATCAGCGGTTTGCATGACGGGCGCATCATTCGCACCTCGCCCGACAGCCAGAGCCTGGAAGTGCTGGCCAATACGGGCGGGCGGCCGCTGGGCATGGCGTTGCACCCGGATGGTCGCTTGATCATTGCCGATGGGATCAAGGGCCTGCTCGCCCTGGATGGCGCTCGCCAACTCACGACCTTGAGCACCAGCGCCGGTGGCGTGCCCTTTGGATTTACCGATGACGTGGCCGTCGATGCCGCTGGGCGTTATGCCTACTTCAGCGACGCGTCGAGCCGTTGGGGTTACGGCCAGGATGGCGAAGCGGTAATTGAGCATGGCGCCGATGGGCGCCTGCTGCGCTATGACTTCAACCACGGCACGACGGAAGTGCTACTCGATCATCTGCAATTTGCCAACGGTGTGGCGCTGGGCCCGGATGAAAATTATGTCCTGGTCAATGAAACCGGTGCCTACCGTATCAGCCGTTATTGGCTCAAGGGCGAACGCAGCGGCAGTCACGATCTGTTTATCGACAACCTGCCCGGCCTGCCGGACAACCTCAGCTTCAACGGTCACGATCGCTTCTGGGTCGCCTTGTATTCGCCGCGTAATCCCCTGCTGGATGTATTCGCCGGTTATCCCACCCTGCGTAAAGTGATGGTGCGCGCACTGATGGTGGTGCCCAAGCCCATCGAACGCAAAGCCTTTGTATTGGGGCTGGATACCGACGGCAAAGTAATCGCCAACCTGCAGGATGGCACTGCGGGCAACTACTCGCCCATCACCACCGCGCGGGAATGTGGCAACTGGTTGTACTTCGGCTCGTTGACGAACACGAGCATGGCGCGCCTGCCCATGAAACTGGCACTCAACGACGAATGAAAAAAGGGGCAGCCCGCCAAGGCTGCCCCTTCCGATGACGCCGTTCGATCAGTGAATAATGGTCTGGGTACAGATATGCCCCAGGCTCACGTATTGCACATTGTTGCCGCCCACGCCCACACCGGGGAACTCGGCCAGCTCGATGCGCCAGCCACCCTGGTTATAGGTGGTCGCCCACTTGTACGGTACGCCGGTGCTGCTGTCGTTGATCACGGTGCTGTAGTCACCAAAACAGGTGCCGATGTTGGCCGAAGCCGAAGACTCGCCAGCGCTGTTGGTGGTCGCGGTGTAGTCGACCCAGCGGTAGTTCAAGTCGACAAAGTGGTTATCCACGCGCAGCACCGGGGTGACGCCCAACAGCGGCGCGCCGGTGGAGTCCGACCACTTGGTCGACCAGTTCAGCACGCGAGCGGTTTGCGTGGCCAAAGGCATCTCGCCCACCGGTACCCGCACGATGTTGTCGCCCTTCACGTCGTGCTTATCCAGACGTGGCGTGGAACCCAGGCTCAGTTGGTAGTACTTGCTCGGGTCCTGCGCCACAGCCGGGTTGGCACGCACACGCACCTTGACCGTGGTGCCGGGCGCAACGCTTGGGTAGGTGGAGCTGGAGCCGGCCGGCACGGTCACCCAGTTCACGCCGTCGAAGCGATCGAAGAGCCACTGGTCGCGGCTGCCGCTCTCATCGCCCGCCAGGTACATGCTCACACTCTGGCCGCGCACGGCCTTGAAGTCGAAGTAATCGACATCGCCGGCGTTATCGAGGTTGCCACTCACCTTGTTCATCGAGTCCGGCAACACAAAGGCGGTTTGCGCGGAATCGTTGGGTTCGAAGGCATCGATATTGGTGTCCACCGCCACGCCGAAACTGAACTGCGCATTGCTGGCGGTCTTGGCCAGCATGAACCAGTAGTAGTCTCCGGCCGGCAGGATGCCGTCCAGGTACTCATCGGCACTGCCTGGGTTATCGGACGTCGCCACCAACAGCGGATTGCCCTGGCCGTCATCCACGAACAGGCTCAGCGACATATCGGCACCGGCACTCTGGTCGATCAACTGCACCACCGCCCGCGCGTTTTGCGGCAGGTTGAAGTGATACGTGAAGTCCTGGCCGGCCTGTACCTGGTCGATGGTGTAGAGGGTGTTGACATCCAGGGTCGGGAACAGCGGGACAAAGTCGGCGGCGGCAGCGTTTTTCAACTGAGCCTGGCTCGGCTTTTTCAACGCATCGACGACGGTATTGAACGGTGCCGATTTGGCGCTCTTGGCGATCGCCTTGGTCTTGCCCTTCATGGCGTCGAGCATTTTCTGCCGAAGCTCGGCCGAGACCGGCTCCGCCTTGATCGTGCCGCCAGGTTTCAGCGCATCCAGTACGGCTTGGTTAACCGTGCCGGGGGTGAGTTTGGGAAGGGTCTGGTCGGCCAGGGCAGAAGCCGAAGTGAAGCAGGCAGCCATCATGGCCGCGCCCAGGATCAGGCTTTTTTTCGATTTCATTTTTTATCCATCCATAGTTAAAAAATTGAAGCTCAGGTGACGGGTGACGTCCTGTCACCTGGGATGGACTGTAGGATAAAACTGTATGGATGTACAGTATTTTTCTGTAGGTATCGTAAGAGGTCTCCTTCGACCTTGCAGGAAGCTCACTTCGCATGAGCCCTATGACCCAGGCTCACTCTTCAATACCCCGTCATCTCCAAATACCCCACCCCACCCTCAAACTCCACCGGCCCTTCCCAGTACGGAATACTGAGATTCATCCACGCCTTCGGGTTGACGGCATCAGGGGTGATATCCAGCTGTTTGCCGGGAATTTTCAGCGACCAGCGCGTGGGAAGCTTA
This sequence comes from Pseudomonas sp. BCA17, assembly GCF_004519405.1. Lineage (GTDB taxonomy): Bacteria > Pseudomonadota > Gammaproteobacteria > Pseudomonadales > Pseudomonadaceae > Aquipseudomonas. The sequence goes on from NZ_SGWI01000001.1 coordinate 1,202,116, forward strand.
CGACCGTCGATGTCGGTGGTGTTCAGCGCAGTGAGCTGGATATCGGCATTGTGCAGGGTCTGGGTGCGGCCTTGCGGGTCGATCCAGGTGCCGGTCAGGTAACCCGCGCCGTCTGTTTGCCGAACGCGGAACACCATCAACTGTTCGCCTCGGTCCAGGTGCAGGGAGAACCAGTCCCAGCCGGTCTGGCTGGCGGCCAGGGGTTGGCTGCTCCATTCGCGGTCGAGCCAGGCGGAACCGCTGACCTGGTAGGTTTTGCCGTCGAGGGTGACACTGCCGTCAGCCGTGAAAAACGGCTGGCTGTAGTAATAGGAGGCTTGGCCCTGGTCGGATTTGCGGCTGTAGCCGTTATCGCCTTGCAGCACCAGCGGGCGGTGGCTGGTCAGGTGCAGGTCATAGGCGAATTGCGCACCGCTGGCCTTGAGTTGCATCTGCGCCAGCGGGCTCGCCGCGCCGGGACGGGTGGCGAAGTTCCAGTCGTCGATCCAGGCAGTGAACGGTACCGCCTGTGCCCCCGCCTGGCCGACACCGCCGCGGGCAAAGCGTTCGGCCGCGTAATGCCGAGTGGCGGAGGTGACCGCGGCGTGGCCGAGCCAGATCGTCGAGTCGTGCCAGCCCGGCTGGGTGGGGCCTGCTTTCAAGGCGTTGCGAAACAGCGTCCATTGCACGCCGAACACATTGCCCTGCGCATCCTTGAGGTTGGCGGTGACGTACCACCACTCGATGCGAAAGCCTGGATGGGGACCGTGGTCCTCGGGAAAGCTGAAGACTCTGGCGGGCACCACTTGGGCAAAGTCCGCTGCGTCGCTGCCCAGGCCGGCAAAGCTTTCTTCGGCGGGCGCAGGGGCTTTGTCGCACGCACTCAACAGCAGTAACGCCGCCCATAACCAGGCACTAATCTTCATGGGCAAAGGTCCTCAATAAGTCCGCCGGGCGGCTGCGATACAACTGCCACAGAGGCCAGGCCGATGCGAGCAACGTCGCGAGCATCGCCAACCCCAACAATTGCACAAGCTGCCCCGGGAACACCTGCAAAGGCAGGCGCCAGCCGAACGCCTGCACATTGATGACGGCGTCCAGGCACCACGCCAGCAGCAGCCCCAAGGGCAATGCCAGGATCAACGTGAGGACCGCCAGCAACCAGGTCTGGCCCAGATTGAGCAACATCAATTGCCTGCGCGTCACCCCCAGCGCCCACAGCGGTGCGAGCTGGCCGAGGCGGCTTTGGCTCTGGGTCAGCAGGCTGATGAACAGCGCCACACCCGCGACGCCCAGGGTGAGGCTGTTCAGCGCGGCGGTAGCGGCGAAGGTGCGTTCGAAGACCTGGCTGGACCAGCCCTTGAGTTGCTGTTGGTCGACAATACGGCTGTCCTCGAGGCCAAATTCGCGTTGTACCGCATGCACCAGCGGCGCCACGTTGTGCGGTGCCACGCGCAGGTTGAAGCGTGCAGGCGAGAGCGTCGGCCAATGCGCCAACAGGTGCTGTGCGTTGACCAGCAGATGGCCCTTGGGGTTGCCGTAGTCGGCGTATATCCCCACCACCCTGGGCGACCAAAGACCGTGTGGTGTTGGGATATCAACGGTGTCGCGCAACTGCACCTTCAGGCGCCGCGCCAATTGCTCGCTGAGCATCAGGCTGTCGTCCTGCAGCAAGCGGTCCCACGGTTCGCTCACCGCTTCCAGCAAGGGCCAGTGCTGACGATAAGTCGGGTCGTCGACCACGCCGAATACATCCGCCGGCCAGCCTTGCAATTGCACCGCGACCTGCCAGGTGGGCAACACGGTCTGTACCAGCGCCTGCTGCGCTAACCACGTACCCAGTTGCGACGCCTGGGTCGGGTTTTGCGGGTTGATGTACAGCTCGGCGGTCAGGCGTTGTTCCAGCCAGTTATTGAAGGTCTGGCGAAACCCTGAGGTCATCGAGCCCGCGCCGATGTTCGCCGCCAGGGCCAACAGCAACGCCATCAGCGCCAGGCTCAATGCCGGCAACTGCTGGCGACAATCGGCGAGAAACCATTGGCCGAGTACTGAACGGCTACGCCCCAGCACCGCCTTCAACAATCCATTGAGCAGCACCGGCAATCCCAGCGCAGCGCCCAGCAGCAACGCCGCCATCAGCACAAAGCCGGCAGCCAGGCTGTCGCCCAACCACAGCGCCAGCAGCGCAATGATCAGCGTCCCGCCGGCGACCCATCCCTGGCGTCGCAGCCAACGCCCATGGGCCTCGTGCCAGGCCTGGGCATTGGCCAACGCCAGCAATGGTAGCCGCGCAGCCCGCCACAGGCTGCCGGCGCCGGCCAGCAAGGCCCCCAGCAGGCTCAAGCCCAACCCGCTCAACCACCACACCGGGCTCAGGCTCAGTTGCCCCGCCACTTCGGCGCCGTACAGCCCGCGCAAACTGGCGGCCACATCCGGCAGCAACAGGCTGGCCAGCAGGTAACCACTGGCAACACCCAACCCACCTCCGAATAACGACAGCACGCCGAGTTCCACCCCCAGGCTGACCAGCAACATGCGCACGCTGCTGCCGCAGGCGCGCAAAGTGCGCAGCAGGCCACGGCGCTGTTCCAGGGCCAGGCCGATGGCGGCGTGGACGATAAACAACCCCACCACAAAGGACAAAAAGCCCAGTGCGTCGAGGTTCAGATGAAAGCTCTCGGTCAGGCGTGCGAGGTTGTTGTCCTCAGCCTGCTTGAGCTGCAATTCGGCCGGTGGCGTGGGATGAGTCGCGGCGAAGGTTTTATCCAGCAGCAAACGCGACAGCCTTCCGGGCATCGCCAGCAACGGTTGGGCATACCCGATATCGGTCAGCAGCATGCCGGGGGCCATGTCCTGCTGCACCTGTAACGGCGGCAGGGCTTGCCCGTCAGCCGTCAGCGGCTGCGCGCCCTCGTGCAACCCGAGCGCGTGCAGGGTCTGTGGGGCGATCCAGGTGCGCCCCGGCGGGTCGAAGAACGCGCGCATTTGCGCCTGGCTCAAGCGTTGCCCCGCCACGGCGCCACTGCCGGGCAACGACAATGGCTCAATACCCATCAATTGCAGGCGTTGCTCCTCATGCCCCTTGAGCACCAGCCGCCCCTGCACAACCGGAGAAACCGGCCATCCGGCGCGGCGCAATTGGGCAAACAGCGTCTGCGCAAAACCGGCACCGTCCGGTGCGCTCAAACTGGCCAGGGGTTCCCCTCCGATCAATTGGCTGGCACGCGCATAGCTGTCCCGCGCCTGGCTGTTGAGCGCCTGCACCCCAGTCAATAACGCAGTGGCCAGCCACAAACCGGTGAGCACGCTGAAGAACTGCACGGGATGACGCCGCCAATGGCTCAGCAGGGCGCGCAACGTCCAATAAAACACGGCCATCTCAGCGGGCGTCCGTCGGCACGACGCGGCCGCGATGCAACACCACCTGCTGATCGAGTCGGGCGGCGATGCGTGGGCTGTGGGTGACCATCAACAGGCTGGTCGGGCTGTCGCGCAGCAGGTCCAGGAGCAATTGCAGAACCTCGTCGCTGGTGGCTTCGTCCAGATTGCCGGTCGGCTCATCGGCCAGCAGTAAGCCCGGTCGAGAAGCCAGCGCACGCCCCACCGCGACCCGTTGTTGTTGGCCGCCGGACAATTGCTCCGGGTAACGCTTGAGCAAGTCGCCCAGCCCCAGGCGCTCTATCAACTGCGCCTGCCAATGCGGGTCAAGACGCCCAGCCAGGCGCGCTTGGAACGCCAGGTTGTCCTCTACGCGCAAACTGCCGATCAAGTTGAACTGCTGGAACACCAGGCCGATTTCGGTTCGACGCCAATGAGCCAGTTGCCCTTCACTGAGTTGCTCCAGGCGCTGTCCGCCGATTTCAATACTGCCCGAGTCCACGCGATCCAGACCGGCTATCAGGTGCAGCAAGGTACTTTTTCCACTGCCCGACTCGCCCATCAGCGCCAGGCTGCTACGCTCCTTCAGGTACAGGTCCACACCCGCCAGCACCGTCAATGGTCCCTGGGGCGTGGCGTAGTTTTTGCGAACACCTTGCACCTGCAACATAAGAACGCTCGTTTGAAGGATTCCAAACGAGAATAACGGCTGCCTGCATGCCCCACGCAAATTTTTCACATGGATTTCACCGCTTGCCCACCCTCGCCTCTCTAAATTACCCGTCAAGCGTCAACTGCCGGCAACTTGTTAGTTGCCAGCATCGACCCTTCTTAACATCTACGTGTTCAGCTAAAAGACAGCAGCGCTGTGACAGGCTTTTGCCCCATTACGGGCACCTGCCAGTTAGTTGCGCCTGTTTTATACAACACAACAATAGTGCCGATGGTGAACAGCGTGGCTGACGTGACCCTGAGCAAATCCCAATCCAATGGGGCAATGTTAAAGCGCTTGAAAAAAATCCGGCTGCCATTGGCTGGCATCGCGGTCATCGGCCTGCTGCTGGCCGGCTTTCTGTTCTGGCCAAAATCACCCACAGACCTTGGTGTCGGCAACCGCCTGGTGACCTCCGGGGTCCTGGCCAGTTGGCGCAACGGCGACCTGATCGTACTGGTGCGTCATGAAGAACGCTGTGATCGCTCCAGCAACCCCTGTTTCGGCCCGGCTGATGGCCTGACGATCATCGGCACCCAGCAGGCGGCCAAACTGGGCAAAGCCTTCATTTCCCTGGGCATGGAGGGTACCGATGTGTTGGCCAGCCCGACCACGCGTACCGCCCAGACCTCGCAGTTCATGTTCGGCAAGACCACGTTGTCGCCGGGCCCCCTGGCCATCTGCGGCGAGGCCATGGGCGAAGAAGCACTCACCCACAAGCAACCTGGCCGCAACTTGATGCTGATCACTCACAGTGCCTGCATGAGCGACCTCCAGACCGCCCTGGGTTACCCCCGTGCCGATGCGGCCGAATACGGCAGCGCGCTGTTTGTGCAGGTATTGCCAAACGGCAAGCTCAAGGCGGTGGGTACCATGAAAACCGAGGAATGGGCGGCGGCTCTGAAACAACTTTAAATACACTTTTTTACATGTCGGTGCCTGTCGTGTTCAGCCAAACGACAGCCCTGTTCTGGCATGTTTAATCGCGCCCGTTAGTTAAGGACGTTATGACTTTCTCCAACCGCTTAGTGAACATTGTGATGCTTTGTTCTATGAATTCATTACACTCAGTGCCCTCCATTAAACGTCAAGGAGCGACGTGTTCGTGACCCGGTTGAAACCTCTCCCCCTGCTTTTACTCGGCTTTGCCATTTTCTTTCTGTTGCCGCTGGGCTTTCACGGTCTGTGGATTCCGGATGAGGCCCGCTATGGCCAGGTGAGCCAGGAAATGCTCATGAGCGGCAACTGGGTGGCGCCGCACTTCATGGGCGTGCGTTATTTCGAAAAGCCGGCCGGCGGTTATTGGCTGATCGCCCTCGGCCAGGCGGTGTTTGGCGAAAACCTGTTCGGTGTGCGCATCGCCTCGGTCCTCACCTCGGGCCTGAGTGTATTGCTGGCCTACTTGCTTGCCCGCCGTCTGTGGAATGATCCACGCAAGAGCTTCGCCTGCGCCCTGCTCTACATGAGCTTTGGCCTGGTGGCCGGGCAGGCGGGGTACTCCAACCTCGATCCCCAATTCACGTTCTGGGTCAACCTGAGCCTGGTTGCCCTGTGGTTTGCCCTGGGTAACCGCACCACTCGCGGCCGGCTCGGGGCGTGGGCATTGCTGGGCGTCGCCTGCGGCATGGGTTTCATGACCAAAGGCTTTTTGGCGTGGCTGTTGCCCGTCCTGATCGCCGTGCCTTACCTGGTCTGGCAGCGCCGTGTGGGTGAGCTGTTGCGCTATGGCCCGCTGGCGGTGCTGGTCGCCACGGTGGTGTGCCTGCCCTGGGTGCTGGCGGTTCACCTGAAGGAACCTGACTTCTGGCGCTTCTTCTTCTGGCACGAGCATATCCGCCGCTTCGCCGCCGACAACGCCCAGCATGCGCGGCCGATCTGGTTCTTCCTGCCGATCATGGTGGTGGCGTGCCTGCCCTGGTCGGCGCTGCTGCCGGCAACCCTGATCAAGGCCTGGAAGGAAAAAGGCCAGCCGGCGATTGCCTTCCTCGCCTTGTGGATGTTGCTGCCATTGGGCTTCTTCAGCCTGAGCAAGGGCAAGCTGCCGACCTACATCATGCCGTGCCTGCTGCCCCTGGCCCTGTTGATGGGCCACGCGTTGATCGACCTCGTCAAGCAAGGCAAGACACGCTCGATCCTGGTCAACGGTGTGGTCAACTTCCTGATCGGCCTGACGGCGATGGTGGCGCTGATCTACCTGCAAGTCAGCAACCCGGTGTACGGCAACAGCCACGCCGAGATGTTCAGCCTGTCCCTGACCTTTATCGTGCTGCTGGGCTGGATTCTGGCCAACCTGCTGCAAGTGGTTCGCCCACTCACATTGTGGGCCATGCCGGCCCTGGGCATCGGCTTGCTGGTGGCGCTGTTGCCGGCGGGTATGCCGGCGATGATCACCGACACCGAAATGCCCGACCAGTTCGTGGCGGAGCATCTGGATGAATTGCAACAAACCCATGCTTTGCTGAGCAACGAATTGGGCTCGGCATCGGCGTTGTCGTGGCGCCTGCGTCGCCCGGAAGTGGCGTTTTATGACACCGAGGGCGAGTTGCGCTACGGCCTGCAATATGCCGACTCGGTGCACCGCAAGGTCGACCTGGCCAGTGTCCAGGGCTGGTTGGCCGATGCGCGTAAACAGGGCTCGGTCGGCGTGCTGATGCGGGTCAAGAGCACCAGTGAACATATTGAAGAAGGGCAATTGCCACCGGGTGGCAAGCGCTATCGCAAGGGCGACCTGCTTCTGATCGTTTACCCACAGCAACCTTAATGCAGCGCCTGCCACAGGAAGATCCCATGAGTTTCTGGAAAACCGAACGTGGCGCGCTGGTGCTGCTGCTGAGCGTTTCCGCCCTGCTCCTGTTGCTCGGGCTGGGCGCGCGCGACCTGTGGGGGCCGGAAACCCGCTGGGCCAACATCACCTTGCAGATGCTGCAAAGTGGCGACTACTTCGACCCCTACCTCAAGGGCACGCCGTATTACGACAAACCCCTGCCCTCCTACTGGCTGATCACCGGCTTTGCCAACCTGATGGGGGGCCTGGGCCCTTGGTCGTTGCGACTGTCGTCGGTCATCTCCGCCTGGTTGAGCATCTGGCTGGTGTACCTGATCGGCGAGCGCCTGTTCCGCAAGGGCACCGGGTTGATTGCCGGCTGGATGCTCGCCACTACGTTCTACTTCCTGTTCTGGGCCCGTGTGGCCACGGCAGACGTGCTGACGGTGTGCGGCGTGCTGGCGGCCGTCTGGTGGTACTGGCGCGGGCCGGATGACACGCGCCTGGGCCGCTACACCGTATTTTTCCTGCTGCTGGCGGCAACGTCCCTGTTCAAAGGTTTGATCGGTTTCGTATTGCCGGGCCTGGTGCTGTTGCCGCACCTGCTCACTGAGCACCGCTACAAGCGCCACCTCAACCTGCGCCTGCCGGTAGCCATCGTTATCGCAGCGGGGTTCTACGCCATTCCGTTTGTGTTGTCCCACCTTTACGGCGCACCGACCTACGGCGCCAGCGGCCTGGAGCTGGTGTTCCGCGAAAACGTGGTGCGTTTCTTCGATCCCTTCGACCATATGGGTCCGATCTACACCTACCTGATCTACCTGCCGGTCTACACCCTGCCGTGGGCGCCGTGCTGGTTGCTGGGCCTGTGGCTGGCCGTGCGCAACTGGCGGCAGACGCCACCGAATGTGCGCTGGCTGGTGTGGGGCCTGGGCCTCTTGTTCATGTTCTTCACCGCCAGCGGCAGCCGGCGCAGTTACTACGTGCTGCCACTGGTGCCGTTCGCCCAGTTGCTGGCCGCCTGGTGGTTGAGCGAGCGCCTGGAGAACAAGCAGGCCAGTTGGCCACGCTGGCAAAAAGGTTTTGGTTTCACCGCCGGTTTGCTGCTGTTGGTGCTTGGCGTGATCTACCCATGGACCACCGGCAACGGCGGCGTGACCCGTTTCGCCGAGGACGTGCAGGCCGAGGCCGTCAAAACCGCGCCGTGGAACCAATGGCAGTTGGTGTTGGTGGAAGTGGACAACAAGCTGCCGATGTACCTGCAAAAAGACATGCCAAACGGCAAACCGTTCTACTACGTCAGCGAAACCCAGGACTTCCCGCGCCAAGGCGACAGCGCCGCGTTCATGGCCTGGCTGAAAAAAACCAGCGGCCAGGACTTCGACCCGCAACACACGATCATCCTCGCGCAGTATTCCAAGGAAGACCCGACGCCGCTGGCATTTCTGGGAGCGGACCATCAGGTCATCACCACCCAGCCGGACAATGGCGAGCGACTGTTCCAGAAGCGCTCGGGGGGGAGTGTCGCGTTTGTTCCCGCGCGTCAGTAGCGCGCAATCATAAGACGGCTTGCTCCCGATGACGGAGTGTCAGCATCCGATGTATCAGCTGACCACCGCCATCGCGAGCGAGCCCCATCCCACGCCGTCCACATGCCAACGCTTATATCCGGCGGCGCCGGTCGAGTTGCGGGATGGCGGTTTGGGGCACCTCCACGCGTTGCACTCGAGCCACTGTACGTGCCGCCAGTTGCGCCAGGGTCGGCTGGCTGAACAAGGTGCGTGCGTCCACTTCCAACCCCGCCTTGCGCAGGCGTGCGACCAGGCTCACCGCCAGTAAGGAATGCCCGCCCAGTTCAAAGAAATGGTCGTGGCGCCCTACCCGTTCCAGCTTCAAGACATCGGCCCAGATGCCCGCCATCACGGTTTCCACCTCGCCCTGCGGCGGCTCATAGGCACGACTGAGCACGGCATCCACCCCCGGTTCCGGCAGGGCCTTGCGGTCGAGTTTACCGGCGGGGTTGAGGGGCAATTCATCCAATTGCACAAAGGCCGCCGGCACCATGTATTCCGGCAATTGCTCCAGTACATGGGCACGCAAGGCTTCCAGGCTCGGCGCCGGGCCACGCAGGGTGAAGTAGGCGACCAGACGTTCATCGCGAATCAGCACGACCACTTCACGCAACGCCGGGTGCGCCACCAGGCACGCTTCGATTTCACCCAACTCCAGGCGCACGCCGCGCAGCTTGACCTGAAAATCGTTGCGCCCCAGAAACTCCAGGTTGCCATCCGGCAGGTAACGCACCAGATCGCCAGTACGGTACAGCCGGTCACCGGGCACGAATGGGCTCTCGATAAAGCGCTCGGCGGTCATTTGCTCCAGCCCCAGGTAGCCGCGTGCTACGCCGACGCCACCGATGTGTAACTGGCCGCTGACCCCCAGTGGTACCGGTCTGTCGTGCTCATCCAGCACATAGAGACGGGTATTGCTGATTGCCCGTCCGATCGGCAGTTGCACGGCAGGCACTGGTGCGCCGGGCTCCAGGGTCCAGATACAACTGTCGACCGTGGCTTCGGTAGGCCCATAGACGTTGTGCAAGCGCACCTGGGGCAAGCGCGCCTGGACACTGCGGGCCAAGGCTTCAGTCAATTCGCCGCCGCCGCAAAAGACGTCGGTGAGGCTGCTGCACAATGCCGACTCTTCCAGCTCGAGGAATTGCTGCAACATGGCCGGTACAAATTGGATCACCGTGATGTGCTGCTCACGAATCAGCTGAGCCAGGTAAGCCGGTTCGCGATGACCGTCTACCCGCGCCAGCACCAGGCGCATGCCATGGGTCAACGGCCAGAACAGCTCCCACACCGAGCCATCGAAACTGAACGGAGCCCTTTGCAGCAATGCTCCACCCTCAGCCTCAGGGCACAACCGGGAAGCCCACTGCATCAGGTTGCACAGCCCGCGATGCTCGACCATTACGCCTTTTGGCGTCCCGGTGGAGCCGGAGGTATACATCACATAGGCCAGGTTGGCAGCGGTCAAGTCGCCGACCAAGGGATTGCCGGTCGGGGCCTGGCTCCAGGCACAACGGTCGAAATCGATCACCGGGACCGAGACGTCACCCAGTAACTCGCGCGTAGCTGCGTGTACCAGCAGCGCTACGGGTTGACTGTCTTTAAGCATGTAGGCCAGGCGTTCGCTCGGGAAGCCTGGATCCAGTGGGACATAGGCGCCCCCCGCCTTGAGAATCGCCAGCAAGCCCACGACCAGCTCCAACCCGCGCTCGACGCATAACGCCACCCGCGAATCCGGTCGGACCCCACGCTCACGTAGATGGAATGCCAGCTGGTTGGCACGCTCGTTGAGCTCGCGGTAGGTCAGTTGGCCTGCGTCGGCTTGCACGGCAATCCCATGGGGAGTATGTCGCGCATGGGCTTCAAACAGGCCTTGCAGGGTGGCGTTCGTCGGGGAGTCGATTGCGCCGGGGTTCAAACCCAGCACAAGCCTGTGCAGCTCGCTGGCGGGCAACACCGGCACCTCGCTCAAAGGCGTCTGCGGGTTTTGCTCAAGGGCGTCGACCAGACCGTGCAACACGGTGTCGAGGTAGCCGAGCAAACGTTCGGCGCCCACCTCGCGTGGCGCCATCACCTTGAGACGGAACCCGGTCGCGGTATCGTCCACGCTGATCATCAGCGGATAACTGAGGATGTCTTCACTGCTGAGCAAGTCGACGCCCGGCACCAGGTCAAAGCGCTTGTCGGCGCTTGTATGACGGTAGTTGAGCAGACTGTTGAACAGTGGCGTCGCGCCGCTGCAGCGCTGCGCCAACGCAAGGGACGCTTGCTCGTGCACGAGCAAGGCGGTTAATTGCGCATGGGTGTCGCCCAACGCACCGACCACGGTTTTCCCGGCCAGGCATGCGCGCAGCGGCAAGGTATTGATAAACATACCCAGTGCACGGTCGGCGCCCTCGCCCGCCTGCAGGCGCCCCAGCAGCACAGTGCCGAACACCACATCATTGCGGCCCGATACGCAGCCAAGCACCTGGGCCCAGGCCAGGTGGAACAGGCTGGCGGCGCTCACGCCCAGCTTGCTGGCCTGCGCGCGCAAACGCCGGTTGAGAGAGTCAGCCATCGGTCGTTCGAATGCTTCGATTTCAGTGCGGTCGACTTGATGCTCCAGCAAACCGAACGCCAGGGTCGGCTCGCTGACATCCGCCAACCGCTCACGAAAGAACGCCTCGTGGGCGGCCTGCTGCGCAGGAGAGCGACTCTGCGCCACAACGTTGCGATAAGGCACCGACGGCGGCAGTTGCGCCTGTTGACCGAGCATGTGGGCGCGAATTTCGTTGGCCAGTACCGTCATCGAGGTGGCGTCATTGACCAGGTGATGAAAGCGTAACCTAGCAATCCAGCGTTGCTGCTGCGGGTCTTCGGCGTACTCCAGGGCCATCAGCGGCGCCTGGCGCAAATCGAGGGGTACGCGGGGTTCATGCAGCGGCTCGACCCGCAAGTGAGCATGGCGCCACACCACTTGCATCGGCTGCTCGAGGGTGTCCCACACCAGGCTGGTGCGCAGGATATCGTGGCGGTCGATCACCTGTTGCAGGGCCAGGGCAAACGCGTCCAACTGCTCGCGGCGGGCAAAGCTGAACATCGCATGTTGCTGGTACGGGTCGTGTTCGTCGGTGATGTGGTGGTAGAGCAAGCCTTCCTGCAACGGCGCCAGCGGGTAGATTTCCTGCACATTCGCCGCGCCACCCGGAATGCCCGCGACAATGCGGTCCAGGCTCGGTTGATCCAGCTCGGCCAGGGCGAGCATGTCCGCGGTGATATGGGTGCAGTCCGACGCAATCCGATTGGCCGGCACGTCCTTGCCACGTGGAGCACTGGCCGCCGCCAGTGCGGCGAGGGTCGGCTGGCCGAACAACACCTGCACATCGGCTTGCAAGCCGGCCTGGCGCATGCGCTGCACCAGTTGCACCGCCAGCAATGAATGCCCGCCCAGCTCAAAAAAGTGGTCGTGACGCCCGACCTGCCGCACCTGCAGGAGGTCGGTCCAGATCTGCGCCAGGGTGGTTTCCACCCCCACATGCGGCGCCTCGAACAACCGCGTGATGAAAGCGGCCTGGGTCGGCGCGGGCAACGCTTTACGGTCGAGTTTGCCGTTGGCGGTCAGGGGCAGCCCGTCGAGTTTCACGTAAGCGGAGGGCAGCATGTAGTCCGGCAGCGACCTCTGCAAATGAGCACGTAACGCTTCGATATCGACGGTGTGCCGCTCAACGAACCACGCCAGTAATTGCCCCTCGCGAAACAGCACCACCGCGTCTTGAACCGCCGGGTGGGTCGCCAGGGCCGATTCGATTTCTCCCAGTTCTATACGCACGCCACGAATTTTCACCTGGTCGTCGTTGCGCCCCAGGTACTCAAGGTTGCCGTCGGGCAGCCAACGCGCCAGGTCGCCGGTGCGGTAGAGGCGGCCTTCGCCGAAGGGGTTATCAAGAAAGCGCTCGGCACTCAGTTCGCTGCGATTCAGATAGCCGCGCGCCACGCCTTTGCCACCGACGTACAACTCGCCTGTTGCGCCGACGGGCACAAGGCGTTGTTGCCCATCGAGCAGGTACACGCTGGCATTGGCGATCGGCCCACCGATATGCAGCGGCCGGCCGACTTCAACACGCCCGCTGGTGGCGACCACCGTGGCTTCAGTGGGGCCATAGTTGTTGATCACCTCGAAGGTTTGCGCCCGGTTGTAAGAGCGCAGGCGGTCGCCGCCGATCAACAGGGTGCGCAGAGTCGGGTGTTGCAGGTGCTGGCTGAAGGCGTACTCGGCCACCGGCGTCGGCAGGAAGCAGACGTCCAGCGGCTGTGAGCGCCACCAGTCGAGCAGTGCATCAATGTCTTCGGCGCCGTCATGGGTCGGTGGCAGGTGCAGCGTCGCACCCACGCACAGTGCCGGCCAGACTTCCCAGGCCATCGCATCAAAACCGAAGCCGGCCACGCTGGCGGTATGGCTGCCGGCATGCAGGTTGAACGCCTGGCAGTGCCAGTCCACCAGGTTGGACACGGTGTGATGCTCCACCATCACGCCCTTGGGCAGCCCCGTGGAGCCGGAGGTATAGATCACATAGGCCAGGTTCGAAGGTCCGGCCGCCACCCGTGGGCTGTCGCCCAAGTGTACGATGGGCCGGTCGAGCAACAGCACCGGCACGTCCGAGACCGAAATCCGATGCAGCAGATCATGCTGGGTCAGCACGACCACGGGAGCACTGTCGTGCAACAGGTAGTCCAGCCGCTCGGCAGGATGGGCCGGGTCCACCGGTACATAGCAGGCGCCGGACTTGAGGACCGCCAGCAACCCCACCAACGTATCCAGGCCACGCCGGGCCACAAGTGCTACGCGATCATCCGGCTCCACGCCGTGCGCCACCAGTTGATGGGCCAACGCATTGGCTTGTTGATTGAGCTGCAGGTAGGTCAACTGCCGCCCTTGGTACACCGCCGCGACGGCCTGGGGCGTACGTGCAACCTGGGCCTCGATGCGCCCGTGCAGGGTCTGCGGCGCAGTGTAGGGCTGCGCCGTGGCATTCCACCGTTGCAGCTGCGCCTGCTCGGCCGGCGTCACCAAGGAAAATTGCCCGAGCGTCAAATCGGTGTTGTCCAGGCCCTGCTCCAGCAGCCAGGTGAAGCGCTGCGCCAGCGCCTGCACTTCATCGTGCTGGAAGTACGCTTCGTTGTAGACGCAATGCAGGCATGCGCTGTCCTGGGAGCGGTTACTGCGCAGGTGAATGGCGATCGGCAACGGTTCGTGATGGTTGGACACCTTGATCGCCCGGCCCTGGACATCACCATAGTGCAAGTCATGGTCGTCCTGTTCGAAGGACACCGACAGGTCGAACAACTGGCCGCGATCGGTGCGGCGCAGGCCCAATTCGCGGTTCATCTCACTCAAGGGGAAACGCTGGTGGCGGAAATCCCGCTTGAGCTGATCGCGCACACCGCGCACCAATGCGCTGAACGGCAGCTGCTCACTGAACTGAAAACGCACCGCGCTCACTTGGGTGAACAACCCCACGGTGGAGCGAAACCGCGCATTGGATCGGTTAAGAATCGGCAGCCCCACCACCCACTCATCACGCTGATGGGTGCGGGTGAAATACACATAGAGCGCCGCCAGCAACACATGAAACGCCGAGGCCTGGTAATGGTTGGCCATGTGCTCCATACGGTCGAGCAGCGTCACCGCGAAGGGTTGCACCAAGGTGTTGCTCCGTGCCTGGGTGTTCAGCCTGGGCGTGAGCAGCGGCTCGGGCAGCACCTGGTATTTGTCCAGCCAATAGTCACGGTCGCGGGCGTAGCGCGCGGCTTGATGGTAGTGCAGATCAGTGTCGATAAAATCGATATAGGACGATGCCCGCAGTTCCGGTGGCCGGCCGTGCTGCAGGTCGGTGTACAGGCGAGCCAGGGATTGCAGCATCTGGCCAAAGCCCCAACCGTCGAGGATCAGGTGATGGGCCTGGGTGCCCAGGCGATAGTGACCATCGTCGAGCTTGACCAAAAAAAAGCGAAACAGCGGCTCGCCGGTCATGGCGTATGGCCGGGACATCTGCTCCTGCATCAGGGCCTGGGTCGCAGCCTTGGGATCGGGGAGCGCAGAGAAGTCATGCAGCTTCACCTCTGTCGTCAAGGTGCTGGCGAAGGTCTGGCGGGGCAAGCCATTCCCATCGCAGTGCAGTTGGGTTCGCAACGCATCATGCTTGGCCACCAGCATCTGAACGGCACGCTGGAGCAAATCCGGCACCACGGGACCTGCAAAATCGACATAACCGCCGATGTTGTACAGGGGTGAGTCGCCTACCCGCAGTTGGTCGAGCCAGATGTCCTGTTGGGGGGCGGTTAGGGGGAAGCTGACCGGCGGGCTGTTGAGATACTTCATAAGATCCTTCTCATGGGGGTCAGATACTGGCCGCGCAGGGGAGTCCATTACGACGAATCTGCCGGATTGGATCATGGGGGGCGGGGGGCGTCTGTCACCCGAAACCCGGACATCGAGGCAGGCGAACGGGCCACGCTGAGAGTTCATTACTGAAACGATTAAAGCGTTGTAGGACATTGGCTATTTATCGCCGATGTCGCTTTTCTAAAATTTTATTTAAAACATAATTTTTACTTATATATCAAATAGTTAAATAGCTCTAAAAACCAACGCCGATTTTTTTCTGTCGGAATCCACCCTCAGAAACGTCTAATTAATGACACCATTTTTATGGCAGGTTGTGTCCCTCGTTTCCGCTACATACGTAGGACAAATCGCTATGGCTAAATGAAATCTCGAACTCCGAGCTACGTTCAAGGAGTACGGAACGCCCCCTACAGACCCAGGGCGACCGTTGACGGTTTTCGACATCAAGGATGAGATGGCTATGAGTCTGCCCCGAAATATTGGCAACACGGAAAACCCGCAGTTCTACGCCGAATTAGGTGAGTTGATTTCAAACAGCGGTCATACGAGTTTTGCCGCCAACATGTTGCATCTGCTGGACAAGTGGGTACCGATTCACCTGGTGGACCTCAGCGAATGGACCCTCGATGAGCTGCGCGACAGCGTGCTCGATATCACGTTGCTGGGCAGCGCCGGCCTGCAACAAGACCTGTGCGCCCCCCAGCCTCTGCAGCCCCTCAAAGACCACCCACTGCTGCGGGAAATGCTGCGCATGCAGGACCCGCTGCTGATCCAGTTGAAGGCCAAGGCCGACAGTACCCACCCGCTGGGCACCTCGCACCAGTGCAACCTGGTATCGCGCCAGGGCAATCGGCGCTGTGTGATTTCGCTGTATCGCCAGGCGACCCAACGCGGGTTTTCCCTGACCGAACTGTCGTTCCTCAAGTGCCTGTCGGACACCTTGCTGCCCCTGATGGAGCGCCACGCACAACTGCTGCGCCAGGCCCCCATCAGCGAGGCAGAGCCGACCCACAACCTGTTGGAACCGTCACAGTTGCAGCGTGAGTTCTACAAGCGCCTGTCCCTCAGTGACATCACCCTCTCCGCCCGGGAACAAGAAGTCTGCCTCGGGCTGCTGACCGGCGGCACCGTGCCGCAAATGGCGGAAAAACTCAGTGTGAAAAACAGCTCGATCGAAACCTACCTCAAGCGTGCCGCCGCCAAATTGGGCGTGAGCGGCCGCCATGGCCTGGCCAAATGGATGGTTGGCGCCTGATGAGCAGAGTGACGCTCACCGCCCTGGGCCTGGCCTGGATGCTTGGCGGTTGCTCGCTGATTCCCGAGTACCAACGGCCACAGGCACCCACACCTGCGCAATACCCGCAAGGCGGTGTCTACGCACTGGCACAGGCCGACACCGTTGCAGTGAAGCCGGACTGGCAGGCCTTGTTCCATGACCCGGCTCTGCAACACCTGATTGGCGCGGCGCTGGTCAACAACCGTGACCTGCGGGTGGCTGGCCTCAACGTGGAGGCGTTCCAGGCACAGTACCGCATCCAGCGCGCCGACCTGTTCCCGGCGGTGTCGGCCAACGGGGCCGGTAAACGCCAGAAATTACCCGCCAATGTGACGGGCACCGGCAAGTCGGCGATCACATCCGCCTACTCCGCCACCTTGGGGTTGAGTGCCTATGAACTGGATTTCTTCGGCCGCGTGCGCAGCCTCAGTGAGCAGGCGATGCTCACCTACCTGGGCACCGAAGAGGCACGGCGCAGCGCACAGTTGAGCCTGGTGGCCAACGTCGCCAATGCCTACCTGACCTGGCGGGCCGACCAGGAACTGCTGGTCCTCGCCCAGCAAACGCTGGTAGCCAACGACCACAGCTGGCAGTTGACCGACCGCAGCAAAACCGCAGGCAAAGCCTCGGCGCTGGACGTGGTGCAGGCCCGCACGGCGGTCGAAAGCACCCGCGCCAGCGCGGCCCGCTATGAACGCCAGGTTGCCCAGGACCTCAACAACCTCGCTCTGCTGGTGGGCGCCCCGGTGGATGAAAACCTGCCGGCGCGCCCATTAGCCGATGACCTGGTGGCACGCGTGCCGGCGGGGCTACCGTCCGACTTACTGCAGCGCCGTCCGGATATCCTCCAGGCCGAATACCAACTGCAGGCCGCCAATGCCAATATCGGCGCGGCGCGCGCGGCGTTCTTCCCGTCGATCACTCTCACGGCCAACGCCGGTTGCACCAGCACTGACCTGTCGGGGCTGTTCAAGGGGGGCTCGGGCACCTGGACGTTCCAGCCGCAGATCAACCTGCCGATCTTCAACGCCGGCAGCCTGCGGGCCAGCCTCGACTACGCCAAGCTGCAAAAAGACATCACCGTGGCCCAGTACGAAAAATCCATCCAGACCGCCTTCCAGGAAGTCGCCAACGGCCTCGCCGCGCGCCAGACGTTTAACGACCAATTGAAGGCGCAAAGGGATTTCGTCGCCGCCAACCAGGCGTATTACGACCTGGCTCAACACCGCTACCGCAGCGGCGTAGACAGCAACCTGACGTTCCTCGATGCGCAACGCTCGTTGTTCAGTTCGCAACAAGCGTTGATTGTGGACCGCCTGGCGCAACTGGTGGCAGAAGTGAACCTGTACACGGCATTGGGCGGCGCATGGAGCGTCACCGCAAGCCCGACTGCCGCAGCCGATACTCCCCCGGTGTCACCTGCGCGTAACGAAGGAAAAACCGGCTGAAATAGGCCGGGTCCTTGAACCCCAGCTGGTAGCAGATTTCATTCGCGGAGCTGCCGGTAAACAGCAGCAGGCGCTTGGCCTCCTGCATCAGGCGCTCCAGGATCAGACGCTTGGACGGCAAGTCGGCCATGCGTCGGCATACCTCATTGAGGCGCGCTTCGGTGACGCCGATCCTCTCGGCGTAACGCGCCAGCGGCCAATGCTCCAGGTAGTGGGCCTCGATCAGTTCGTTGAAGCGATGGAAGATCCGCAAATCCTCATGCCGCGTCGGACGCGCCGGCAGCGAATGGGCACACAGGCGCAGCAGGCGAATCATGATCAGGCGGGTCAGGCTATCCAGGGCGGCGGCGCGTCCTGGCCGTTGGGCATTGATCTCGCTGTTCAAGGCTTCAAACAGTTGATCCAGCCCTTGGGCATCCTCCGTCAAGGTGACGCAGGCAGCACCTGAGGCCAGGCTGGGGTCGGCTTCTATCAATGCCCAGACCAGTTGCTGGCGCACCGTCAACACATGCCCGTCGGCGTCAGCCTCGGTGACAAAAGCGTGGGGCACCGTGGGGGGCGTGAGGAAAAACATCGGCCCCGCTTCGACGTATTGGCGGTCATCCAGAAACACCCGCACCGCACCACTTTTCACGTAATGCACCTGGAAAAATCGGTCATGCCGATGCACGGGCATGTTGCGCCCGAAAAATTCCGCCAGGTTGGCGAGCTTGTCGTAATGCACCTCGGCGTCGCTGTAACGCTGGTCGTAGACCTGCCCGATGTTGATGTTGGGAATCGGCTTCACGCTGCTCTCTTCTTGTTATTGCGGTGTCGCTGGATTTTGCCATGCTTGACGATAGTTAACATATTAATTATAACGTTAACACATTAACGAACTGCCTACGCAGCCGTTGCCACCGCCAGGAGAAACGCATGAGCCGTACCCTGCATGATGCTGCCAGCGGCACCCTGTTCGGCGTTGCGCTGAACTACCAGGGCCTGCTGGACCAGCATCTCGCCGCCTTCGAACAGGCGCCCTATCAGAATCCGCCGACCAAGCCGGTGTTGTTTATCAAGACCCCCAATACACGCAACGAGCACGGCGGCGTGGTGCTGCATCCTGCAGGAGAACGCCTGCAACCGGGGCCGGCGTTGGGCGTGGTGATCGGCCGGCGCGCCAGCCGCGTCAGCCTGGAAAACGCCATGGCCCATGTGGCCGGATATGTGGTGGTGAATGAGTTCAGCCTGCCGGAAGACAGCTACTACCGCCCTGCCGTCAAAGCCAAATGCCGCGATGGTTTTTGTGCCCTGGGGCCGCAGGTGGTGCCACGGGATCAAGTCACCAACCCCAATCAGCTGAGTCTCAAACTCTGGGTCAACGGTGAGCTGCGCCAGGAAGATTCCACGTCCAACTGGGTGCGCGACATCCCGCAATTGTTCGCCGAGATCAGCGAGTTCATGACCCTGCACCCGGGCGATGTGCTGATCACCGGCACTCCGCCAGGTCGTGTGGATGTGCTGCCCGGCGACAAGGTTGAAGTCGAGATCGACGGCGTGGGCCGCCTGGTCAGCCATGTTCAAGCGGAGACTCAAGCATGAAACACGCGCGCATCCGTTTTGAAGGTGAAGTCCACGCCGTACAGGTTGAAGCCGATAATGCCGTACGCCTGAACGATGGCCGCCGGGTCGCGGAAGATCAGGTGCAATGGTTGCCACCGGCCACCGGCAACATGTTCGCCCTCGGCCTGAACTACGCCGACCACGCCGCCGAGCTGGCGTTCAAGCCGCCGACCGAACCCCTGGTGTTCATCAAGTCGGTGGGCACCTACACCGGCCATCGCCAGGTCACGTGGCGTCCGGACAACGTCGCCTACATGCATTACGAGTGCGAGTTGGTAGCAGTCATCGGCAAGGCCGCGCGCAACGTCAAGCGCGCCGACGCCCTGGACTACCTCGCCGGCTACACGGTGTGCAACGACTACGCGATCCGCGACTACCTGGAAAACTATTACCGCCCCAACCTGCGAGTGAAAAACCGCGACGCCACCACACCGGTCGGCCCCTGGATCGTCGATGTGGCCGACGTGCCCGACCCGAGCAATCTCACCCTGCGCACCTGGATCAACGGTGAACTGCGCCAGGTCGGCAGCACTCGCGACATGATTTTCGATATTCCTTATCTGATCGAATACCTGTCCAGCTTCATGACCCTGCAGCCGGGCGACATGATCGCCACCGGAACCCCCGAAGGCCTGGCCGATGTAGTGCCGGGAGATGAAGTGGTGGTGGAAGTCGAAGGCGTGGGCCGTCTGGTCAACCGAAT
Organism: Pseudomonas sp. BCA17; assembly: GCF_004519405.1. Taxonomy (GTDB): domain Bacteria; phylum Pseudomonadota; class Gammaproteobacteria; order Pseudomonadales; family Pseudomonadaceae; genus Aquipseudomonas. The sequence continues at coordinate 1,221,937 of NZ_SGWI01000001.1, forward strand.
TGTCAGCGAGGCGGACTTTTTTTTCGCCCGGAAAGAGGCGTGAGCAACATGATCAAACACTGGATCAACGGCCGTGAAGTCGAAAGCAAAGACACCTTCATCAACTACAACCCGGCCACCGGCGAGGCCATTGGCGAAGTCGCCAGTGGTGGCGCCGAGGAAGTCGCCCAAGCGGTGGCGTCCGCCAAGGAGGCGTTTCCCAAGTGGGCCAACACCCCGGCCAAAGAGCGTGCCAGGTTGATGCGTAAACTCGGCGAATTGATCGAGCAGAACGTGCCGCACCTGGCCGAACTGGAAACCCTCGACACCGGCCTGCCGATCCACCAGACCCGGAACGTGCTGATCCCGCGCGCTTCGCATAACTTCGATTTCTTCGCCGAAGTCTGCACGCGCATGGACGGCCACAGCTACCCGGTGGATGACCAGATGCTCAACTACACCCTGTACCAGCCGGTGGGCGTGTGCGGCTTGGTGTCGCCATGGAACGTGCCGTTCATGACCGCCACCTGGAAGACCGCGCCGTGTCTGGCCCTGGGCAATACGGCGGTGTTGAAGATGTCGGAGCTGTCACCGCTGACCGCCAATGAACTCGGGCGCCTGGCGGTGGAAGCCGGGATTCCCAACGGCGTGCTGAACGTGATCCAGGGTTATGGCGCCACCGCCGGCGACGCCCTGGTACGCCATCCGGACGTGCGGGCGATTTCCTTTACCGGAGGCACCGCCACGGGCAAGAAAATCATGCAGACGGCCGGCCTGAAAAAATACTCCATGGAACTGGGCGGCAAGTCGCCGGTGTTGATCTTTGAAGATGCCGACCTTGAGCGTGCCCTGGACGCCGCGCTGTTCACCATCTTTTCCCTGAACGGCGAGCGCTGCACCGCCGGCAGCCGGATCTTCATCCAGGAAAGCGTCTACCCGCAGTTTGTCGCCGAGTTTGCCGCCCGCGCCAGACGCTTGATCGTCGGCGATCCGCAAGACCCCAACACCCAGGTCGGCTCGATGATCACCCAGGCGCATTACGACAAGGTCACCGGCTACATCAGGATCGGCCTCGAAGAAGGCGCCACCCTGCTCGCCGGAGGCCTGGAGCGCCCCGCCAACCTGCCGGCGCACTTGAGCAAAGGCCAGTTTATCCAGCCGACCGTGTTTGCCGATGTGAACAACAAGATGCGCATCGCCCAGGAAGAAATCTTCGGTCCGGTGGTGTGCCTGATTCCGTTCAAGGACGAGGCCCAGGCGCTGCAACTGGCCAACGATACCGAGTACGGCCTGGCCTCCTATATCTGGACCCAGGATATCGGTAAGGCCCATCGTCTGGCGCGCGGCATTGAAGCCGGCATGGTATTTATCAACAGCCAGAATGTGCGGGACCTGCGTCAGCCATTCGGTGGGGTCAAAGGCTCCGGCACCGGGCGCGAAGGCGGCCAGTACAGCTTTGAAGTGTTTGCCGAGATCAAGAACGTATGCATTTCCATGGGCAGCCATCACATCCCGCGTTGGGGCGTATAGCCAGCCACCTTTGCACGCCAACAAGAATAATGACTCAGGAGAATCATCATGGGCGAAGTGGTTCTGGCAGCGAAGATCTGTCATGTGCCGTCGATGTACCTGTCGGAACTGCCCGGCAAACATCATGGCTGTCGCGAAGCGGCGATTGCCGGGCATAAGGAAATCGGCCGTCGTGCGCGAGCGTTGGGCGCCGACACCGCAGTGGTGTTCGACGTGCACTGGCTGGTCAACAGTGGGTATCACGTCAACTGCGGCGAACAGTTCCAGGGCACCTACACCAGTAACGAGCTGCCGCACTTCATCAAGAACATGGAGTACGCCTACCCCGGCTGCCCCGAGTTGGGCGAACTGATCGCCGCCGAGGCCAACCTGGCCGGTGTGCGCAGCATGGCCCACAACATCCCGAGCCTGGAGCTGGAATACGGCACGCTGGTGCCCATGCGCTACATGCACATGGGCGTGCCGGATGATGAGAAATTCAAGGTCATTTCCATCGCCGCCTGGTGCGCCTGGCACCGTCTGGAAGACAGCTTCACGTTCGGCGCCGCCGTACGCCGAGCCATCGAAAAGAGTGACCGCAAGGTACTGGTACTGGCCTCCGGCTCGCTATCCCACCGCTTCTCGGACGACCGCGAGGCCGAAGCGAATATCCACAACTGGACCCGCGAATTCGACAAGCAGATGGACCTGCACGTGGTGGATATGTGGCAGCAAGGCCGTTTCAAGGAGTTCTGCGCGATGTTGCCGGACTACGCCGAGCACTGTTTTGGTGAAGGCAAGATGCATGACACCGCCATGCTCCTCGGCCTGCTGGGCGGGCCCGAATATGCCCAGCCCGCCGAGATCATCACGCCCCCGTTCGGCAGCTCGGGCACCGGCCAGATCAACGCGATTTTCCCGCTGTAAACCTGGGAGAAACCCATGCCGCACTTTATCGTCGAGTACACCGACAACATCGAACAACAGGCCGACCTGCCCGGTTTGTTTGAACAGGTCCACCGCGTGCTGGGAGACAGTGGCGTGTTTCCCCTCGGCGGTATCCGCAGCCGTGGCGTGCGCCTGGACACCTGGCGCATGGCCGATGGCAAGCACGACTACGCCTTTGTGCACATGACGCTCAAGGTTGGCCACGGCCGCGACCTGGCCACGCGCCAGGCGGTAGCCGAAGCGGTGTTCGCGCTGATCACCACGCACTTCGCCGAGTTGCAGGCGCAGCGCCTGCTGGCGCTGTCGTTCGAGATGGTCGAGCTGCACCCACAGCTCAACTTCAAGCAGAACAACGTGCATGCGTTTCTGAACAATCCGGCGAACTGAAACGGACGCAGTCCTTGCAGGAGCGAGCTTGCTCGCGAAGATCCCACACGCACCGTGGGTAACCAAAGGCGCTGCGTTTTCGTTGACGTTTTTCGCGAGCAAGCTCGCTCCTAACAACAAAAAGTACACCATCATGAGCACAGCCCAAACCACTGCCAGCCGCGTACTGGCCGAGCACGATCGCACCCATCGTTCAGTCACCTGGCACCTGATGCCGCTTCTGCTGGTGTGTTATCTGTTCGCCCATCTGGACCGCATCAACATCGGCTTCGCCAAGATGCAGATGAGCAGCGACCTGCACTTCAGCGATACGGTCTATGGCTTCGGCGCGGGGCTGTTCTTCATCGCCTACGCGCTGTTCGGCGTGCCGAGCAACATGGCGCTGGACAGGGTCGGGCCCAGGCGCTGGATCGCCAGCCTGATGGTGGTGTGGGGCTTATTGTCCACCGGCATGTTGTGGGTCGAGAGTGCGCGCGGCTTCTACGTGCTGCGCTTCTTGCTGGGGGTGGCCGAGGCTGGGTTTTTCCCGGGCATCCTGGTGTTTCTCAACCGCTGGTACCCGGCCCGCCGTCGCGCCCAGGTCACCGCGCTGTTCGCTATCGCCGTGCCCATGGCCGGGGTGCTGGGCGGCCCCCTGTCCGGGGCGATTCTCGAACACTTCCATGATGCAGGCGGCCTGCGTGGCTGGCAGTGGATGTTCCTCATCGAGGGTGCGCCGGTGGTGCTGCTGGGGCTGGTGGTGCTCAAGGGGCTGCCGGACGGTTTCGACTCGGTGCGCTGGCTGACCGCCGAACAAAAGCAGCAGTTGCGCGCCCAACTGAACAGCGAAGAACAACGCAAGACCATCACCTCATTCGGCGGCATCCTGCGCGATCCGCAAGTGTGGCTGCTGGTCGCGGTGTACTTTGCGGTGATGCTCGCAGTGAACACCCTCGCGTTCTGGATGCCCACCCTGATCCATGGCGCCGGCATCGGCCGCGACAGCCAAATTGGCCTGCTCAGTGCCGTGCCGTACCTGGCCGGCTGCTGCTTTATGATCGGCTGCGGGCGTTCTTCCGACCGCCATCGCGAACGCCGCTGGCACCTGTGTGTGCCATTGCTGATGGCCGCCGTCGGCATTGCCGTGGCAGGCCTGGCGCCAGGCAATCCATTGCTGGTGATGGGCGGGCTGGTGGTGGCCGGCATGGGCGCCAGTGCGGCCCTGCCGATGTTCTGGCAACTGCCGCCGGCGTTTCTATCCAACACCACCCAGGCTGCCGGCATCGCCATGATCAGTTCGTTCGGCAGCGTCGCCGCATTTCTCGCGCCGTACCTGATCGGCTGGATGCGCGACGCCACCCAAAGCGCCAGCCTGGCCCTGTATGTCCTTGCCCTGTTTATCGCCCTCGGCGGCCTGCTGGTGCTACGCACACACGCCGCCATCGTCAACCCACACTAGAGATTGTTGCCATGCTCGACTCCCAGCAAATCCTTGAAGCGGCCGCCCGCCTGGACCGCGCCGAACACAGCCGTGAACAAGTGCGCCAGTTTTCCCTCGACTACCCGGACATCACGCTCGAGGACGCCTATGCGATCCAGCGCGCCTGGGTCGCCCAGAAGATCAAGGACGGGCGCACCTTGAAAGGCCACAAGATCGGCCTGACCTCGCGGGCCATGCAGGTGTCGTCGAACATCACCGAACCCGACTACGGCGCGCTGCTCGATGACATGTTTTTCGACGAAGGCAGCGACATCCCCTTCGATCGCTTCATCGTGCCAAGGGTGGAAGTGGAGCTGGCTTTCATCCTCGGCAAGCCCCTCAAAGGCCCGAACTGCACAGTGTTCGATGTACTCGACGCCACCGAATGGGTGATCCCGGCGCTGGAGATCATCGATGCCCGCATCCAGCAGGTCGACCCGCAGACCCGCGCGACCCGCAAGGTGTTCGACACCATCTCCGACAACGCTGCGAATGCCGGTGTGGTGCTGGGCGGTCGCGCCGTGCGCCCCACCGAGATCGACCTGCGCAAGGTGCCGGCGGTGCTGTACCGCAATGGAGTGATCGAGGAGTCCGGCGTCTCCGCGGCGGTGCTCAACCACCCGGCCAAGGGTGTGGCGTGGCTGGCCAACAAACTGGCGCCGTATGACGTCACGTTGCTGCCGGGGCAAGTCATCCTCGGTGGCTCCTTCACCCGGCCGGTGGCGGCCAACCCTGGCGATACCTTTCATGTCGACTACGACCTGCTCGGGTCGATTGCCTGCCGCTTCGTCTAAGCCCTGGAGGATTGCCATGGACATGCCCGTCAACCGCTTCAAACAACGCTTGCTCAACGGCGAAGTACAGATCGGCCTGTGGCTCGGCCTTGCACACGCCTACTGCGCGGAACTGGCCGCCAACGCCGGTTTCGACTGGCTGTTGATCGACGGCGAACACGCGCCCAACCAGTTGCAAGGCCTGCTCGGGCAGTTGCAGGCCGTGGCGCCCTACCCCAGCCAGGCGCTGATTCGCCCGGTGATCGGCGACAGCGCGCTGATCAAGCAACTGCTGGATATCGGCGCCCAGACCTTGCTGGTGCCGATGGTGGAAAGTGCCGCCCAAGCCCACGATCTGGTGCGCGCCATGCGTTATCCGCCTGCGGGTATCCGTGGCGTCGGCAGTGCCTTGGCCCGCGCCTCGCGCTGGAACAGCATTTCCGGTTATCTCGACCAGGCCGATGAACAGATGTGCCTGCTGGTGCAGATTGAAAATCGCGAAGGCTTGGCCAATCTGGAGGCCATAACGGCGGTCGACGGCGTCGACGGTGTGTTCATCGGGCCGGCAGATTTGAGTGCGTCCATGGGACATCGAGGTAATCCCGGGCATCCCGACGTGCAGGCGGCGATAGAAACCGCCATCCGGCGCATCGTGCAGTCGGGCAAGGCGGCAGGCATCTTGAGTGCCGATGAAACGCTTGCTCGACGCTATATCGAACTGGGTGCAACGTTTGTGGCAGTGGGCGTGGATACCACGGTGTTGATGCGCGGGCTGCAGGCCCTGGCGGGGAAGTTCAAGGGTATTCCAGAGCCTGCAACCACTGGTGGGGTGTACTGAAATCGCACGTTCGGATGTGGCGGTGACTCAGCGCTTGATGTTCTTCAAGTCTTCCAGCAGGCCCAGCAGGGCATCGAACTTCTCTTCGCCCAACTGATCCTGCAAGCGCTGGTAGTTGGCTTCCATGCAATGGCTCATCGATTCGAAACTCGCCCTGCCCTTGTCGGCCAGCGTCACCAACACGCGGCGCTGGTCCTGCTCGGCTTTGCGTCGGTGCACCATGCCGGCGGCTTCCATGCGCACCAGCACGCCGGTCATGCTCGGCTTGAGGATGCAGGCCAGTTCCGCCAACTGGTAAATCTCCAGCTCACCGTACTGTTCAAGGATGCGGATGATCCGCCATTGCTGTTCGGTCAGGCCGTGTTCATTCAACGACGGGCGGAAGAAACTCATCGCGGCTTCGCGGGCTTGCAGCAGGGTCAAGGTCAGGGACTGGCGAGGTTTGGACATAGGGATCAGGGTCACGAGGTATTTAGTTAATAATTTAACGAAACTCTAGCATTCCCTGCCAGTGAGAGCGCTATAACTTGTTGAGCGCACTGCCCGTGGCGCTCTGAATCAAATGCACGGGCACGCAGCGTCAAGACTTCCATCCCGTCAGGGCCCTTAATGGAGGCATCCGCTTCAGAGCCTTCCTTCACCTTTTCAGGCTGCGCCATGATCAACATCGAAACTCCCACGTATTACACCGCCACCAAGAAATACAACCTCAGCTTCCCCACCCTGGAACAGGACATCGAAGCCGATGTGGTGGTGATCGGCGGTGGTTTTTCCGGCATCAACACGGCCCTGGAATTGGCGGAAAAAGGCATTACTGACATTGTGGTGCTGGAGGCACGCTACCTGGGCTTCGGCGGCACCGGCCGCAACGGCGGGCAGATCATGGCAGGTATCGGCCATGACTTGGAGAAGATCAAGAAAGACGTCGGCGAGGACGGCCTGCGCCAGGTGTTCGAGATCAGCGACCTGGGCGCCGACATCATCAAGAACCGCATCGCCAAGTACAACATCGATGCAGACTTCTGCCACGGCTACGGCTACATGGGCTTCAACGCCCGCCAGGAAAAAACCCTGCGCGCCTGGGAAAAAGACTTCAAATCGATCAACAGCCAGCACGAAATCCGCTTTCTCGGCGGCAGCGATGTGCAACAGATCATCGGCTCCAACGCCTATACCAGCGCCCTGCTGCACATGGGCGGCGGGCATGTGCACTCGCTGAACCTGCTGCTGGGCGAAGCCACCGCCCTGGCCAGCCACGGCGTACGGATTTTCGAGAACAGCCCCGCGCTGGAAGTCAGTTACGGCGAGCGCATCACCGTGCGTACCGGGCGCGGTTCGGTGCGCGCCAGCAAGTTGTTGTGGGCCTGCGACAGCTTCCTCAACAAACTCGAACCGGAGCTGCACCGCTCGACCATCAACACCTACGCGTTCCAGATGATGACCGAGCCGTTGTCCGAAGAGCTGATCCAGCGCATCAGCCCGATTCGCGGAGCCTACAGCGACATTCGCCCGGTGATCGATTACTACCGCGTGACCAACGAGAACCGCCTGCTGTTCGGCGCCGCGACGCCTCTGGTGGAGCATATTCCCGGCGACCTCAAGGCCTGGAACCGCCACCTGATGCTGAAGATTTTCCCCTACCTCAAAGACGTAAAGATCGACCTGGCCTGGGGCGGCCCGATGGCGTGCAGCCCCAATCTGTTCCCGCAGATCGGCACCCTGCCGGGCCGCAGCAATGCGTTTTTCGTGCAGGGCTACTCAGGCTTTGGCGTGACCCCCAGCCACATCATCTGCAAGGTCCTGGCCGAAGGCATGAGCGAAGGCTCGGCGCGCTATGACCTGGTCAGCTCCATTCATCGCCCGACCATTATCGGCAAGGACGCCATCCGCCCGTTGCTGCTGACGGCGGGCAAATCCTGGCACCAACTTTCCGGTTACTGGAACGGGCGCCGCTAATCCCCCTTACTCATCAGGAGCAACTGCCATGACGCTTATCACCCTCAAGCACAACGTCCAGCTGTCGGAACTCGACGCCTGGGGTACCGTGGCCGACCTCGGCTCGCAGATTCTCGAAGGCGAAGTGCGCGCCTTCGGCAAGATGACGTTTGGCGCGCCCACCGACCCCGTCAGCAGCGCCTATTTCGGCACGACCCAAGGCAAGTTCCGCATGGTCTACCCGTTCGCCGAACAAGCCACCATCGTGACTGGCGAAGTGGTGCTGACCGATGAATCCACCGGCCAGTCCGCACGCTACAAAGCCGGTGACAGCTGGTTCGTGACCAAAGGCACGCCGGTATTGTGGGAAGTGGTCAGCGAAAGTTTCGTCAAACACTACTTCGCCGTCGCATAAGGAAGCGTTGCCATGACGAATTCTCCGGATTGGATCACCGTGGGCGCGCTGGCCGACGGTTTCGCCCCGCAAGCTTTTATCCTGCCGAACCTGGCCGAGCTGGCCGGCCAGACGTTCACCCTGCACTTCGCCAATGGCTGGCAGATCGAGCACCGTTTCGAGCAGGAGCGCCTGGCCTGGCACGCCGCCGATGGCCACTCCAGCGGCAGCGCGCCGTACCGGGCCACCTCGATCCGCCCAGGGCTGTACCTGGTGGACTTCATCAAGCACGAAGCCGGGCAAAGCTGGTCGATCAGCCTGGTGCTGGATGTACCGGCAGCGTCATTCACTGCCGTGATCGGCAGCCTGCCAAGCCAACAGGAGACCCACGAGGGCCTTTACCATCGGGCCCTGGCCGGCAAGCCGCTGACCTCGGTGCAGGTTGACTTCCCTCACGGCAGCCTCGACCGTCCCTGGCAGGACGGCCATTGCCTGCACGCCCCTACCGGCGAACTGGTGGGCCTGCGCAATCAGTATCGCTACAGCCCCAGCGAGGTCTACGAGCATATCTACCTCAACCAGCGCTTCTACGCGTGGCAATGCCTCAAAGGCGTGGAACAAGGCCTGTGCGACACCGACCGTTGCCATTACTACAAAATCGCCGAGCAGTTGTACCTGTTTGTATGGCAGGAGAAGATCGTGCCCACCCTCGGCCTGGTGCTGATTGACCTGCAACAGCACCGCAGCGACGGCAAGATCTTCGGCTATGCCGGGGCGTCGTTCGATGCGCTGTCGAACTTCCCGATCAGCTCGTACTGCCAGGTGCTCAACCGCACGGAGTACCCTCGTGACTGAGCGGCGCACGGTGCTGATCACCGGGGCCGGCACCGGTATCGGTGCCGCATGCGCACGAATGTATGCCGAGGAAGACGCGCGTCTGGTGCTGGTCGGCCGGCGTCGTGAGCCGCTGGAACAAGTGGCGCGCGATACCGGTGGGCTGATCCTGGTGGGCGACGCTGCCTGCCCGGACGCCTGGGACGGCTTTATCCGCCAGGTCCGTGAACATTACGGCCGCCTCGATGTGCTGCTGGCCTGTGCCGGTGGCCATGGCCTGGGCAGTGCGACCCACACCAGTCCCGCCACCTGGGCAGACGCCCTGCGCAGCAATCTCGACAGCGCGTTCTACAGTGCCCGCGCCTGTTTGCCGCTGCTGCAGGCAAGTGCGGGCAACATCGTACTGATCGGCTCCATCGCCTCGCTGGCAGCGGGGCCTGAAGTGTGCGGCTACACCACGACCAAACATGCGTTGCTCGGGCTGAACCGCTCCCTTGCGCGCGATTACGGGCCACACGGTGTACGGGTGAACGCGGTGTGCCCGGGCTGGGTTCACACGCCCATGGCCGATGCGGAGATGCTGCCGTTGATGGACGCTTATGGCGAGACCTTGCCGCAGGCCTATGCGCGCGTGTGCGCCGACGTGCCTTTGCGACGTGCCGCCCAGCCAGAAGAGATCGCCAAGGTGTGCCGCTTCCTGGCATCCGGCGATGCCTCGATCATGACCGGCGCCACGGTGGTGGCCGACGGTGGTTCAAGCATCGTGGACGTCCCCACTCTGGCCTTCGCACACCTGGAGACCCACCATGAATGACTTGGAATTCAGCGGGCGCGTGGTGTTGGTCACCGGCGGTGCCCAAGGCATCGGGCGCGGCATCGTCGAGGCATTTGCCCAGCGTGGCGCACGGGTGGTGATTGCCGACCGCCTGTTGGCGCAGGCCCAGGCAGTAGCCGCAGCGTTGTGCGCGCAGGGTTATTACGTCGAAGCGCTGGGTGTGGACCTGGCAGAGGCCGAGGCGATATTCGATTGCGTCAAAGGACTGCCTCGGCTGGATACCGTGGTGCACAACGCGGGGTATTTTCCACTGACCGCCCTGCAGGACATCACCCCTGCGCTGCTGCAGCGCACTTTGGCGGTCAACCTGTCGGCGCTGTTCTGGCTGACCCAGGCGGCGTTGCCGATGTTCCGCGCACAAGGCCAGGGCTGCGTGCTGGTAACGTCTTCCGTCACCGGCAACCGGGTCGGTTACCCGGGGCTGAGTCATTACGCGGCGTCCAAGGCCGGGGTCAACGGGTTTATCCGCAATGCGGCGCTGGAGCTGGCGCCGCTGAATGTGCGGATCAACGGCGTGGAGCCCGGCATGATCGCCACCCCGGCGATGGGCAATCTGGGTGACGCCTCGCTGACCGACAGCATCGCCAGCCGCGTGCCCCTGGGGCGGTTGGGCGCGGCGGCGGATATCGCGGGGGCCATGTTGTTTCTCGCATCGGACCTGGCCAGTTACATCACCGGGCAAACCCTGGTGGTAGATGGCGGGTCTACCCTGCCTGAAACCTGAAACCCGATTCAAATGAGGGAGGGGCTTGCTCCCGATAGCGATGGGTCAGCTACAGATGTATCAACTGACCCAGCCTCATCGGGAGCAGGCGCCCTCCCACATCAAGCCTGCAACCGGCTCGACCGGAAATCCTTCGGCGACACCTCGAACTGCTTCTTGAACGACCGGCTGAAGTGGGCCGAATCGGTAAAGCCCCACTTGTAGGCAATCGAGGTGATCGACTCACTGCGCAGGAACGGGTTGGTCAAGTCATCCGCGCTGCGCATGAGCCGCGCCCGCTGGATATAACGGCAGACGCTGTCGTCCTGCTCTTCAAACAACCGGTAAAGCTGGCGCACTGAAATGTTGAGCCGGTTGGCCAGGCCGATCGGGCTCAGGCCCGGCTGGCTGAGTGACTCATCAATCACCTTCTGCACATAGCTACGCAGGTTATTGCCCTGCAGCGCCGCCACGCCTTCGCAGCACTTATCGCCCTGCTCCAGGGCCGAGCCCAGCAATGAGACGAACGCCGCTTGCAGCGCCTCGACCTCACCTGCGCCATCTTCGGTGTCGTCCTTGCACAGTTGGTCCATCAGCACGTGCAGCATGCGCCCACAGGCCTTGGTCGAAGATATCTTGCCGAAGGCGCGGGCTTCACCGCCCACGTGCTTGCACACCTCGGCGCGTGCGAGGGACAGCGAGGCATGTTCAATCAGGCCGAAGGGGGTGATTTCGATGGAGCCTACCGAGTCCATCAGCAGCATCTCGCCGGGGGCCAGTTGCAGGGTCTGGCCGTTCTGTACGATCTGCGAGTAACCGCTGCGCTGGCTGATCAGGAAACACGCCTGGTCGTCGTCATGGTCGGCATGGTGCGACGCACGCTTGATCAGCCCGGCATTGGTGCGCAGGATGGCCAGGCCGCGCGGGAGGTTGTGGATCTCGCCGATGAACAGCGAGCGGTTGAAGGCCAGTTCGGTATCGAAGTGACCGCACGCGGCGCGCAGTTCGCTGTTCCAGCTGTCGAGCCCGTTGTGTGCATGCTGTGGGATGCTCATGGGGTGTCTCCGCAATGGCTTCTTTTTGTTGTTCTGGCGCAATAGTTAACATGTTATCTATATGCACGCAACAACTACCTGTTTGCCATTGCAGAAGCACTATTGATGCCAATCAGAGCGTCGATAATACGCGTTGCAACCCGGCCAACGTCGCGAGTAAATGTTCGCGCTGCACAGGGCTCAAGGCGATATAACGACGAAACGCCGGCATTCGATTAACCACTTCACTGCCGCCCATATGCTCCAGCCGTACGCTCCATTGCCGGTTTTGCAGCTCAATCCGCAAGCGCTTGAAATCCAGTGGCATCAGGGCCTGTAAAAGCACGTCGTCGGCCTGCAACCGCGCCTGCAATTCACGGCCCATTGCCGGATTACCGGAGCGGCAACGTACGCGAATGCCATTGCGCCGGATCGCGCCGCCATGGTGCACCTCGAAACGCCTCGTGCCTCCTGCCGAAGCAGGTACCTGCAGAAGAAATTCGGTCATGACCACATGCATCAACAGTTGCGACTCGGTGCGCTCGACGATCTCAAACGCAAAGCCATTCACTTGGAGTGTCGCCAGCCCGAGATTGCGCCGCAAATGCGCCAGGGTGACTCCTGGCCGATACCCTGTCGGGGTGCGGTCGGCGCGTAACAGCTCAAACAGTTTTTGCCGCAAAGTCGCTATAACCATCACGCAGATGCCCCGGTTCGTTGCTGAATTCCTTGGCCAGTACCTCCTCCACGGAGGCCGGTTTGAAGGGATTGACCTTCTGCACCACCAGGGTCCAGAACAATGCATACGCTGCGGTCACGCCGAGCATCACGCCGAACGGCACATAGATATCGGCCGGGTGCATGCCTGGCGGTGTGATAAACCACATGCCCAACAGGATGCCGAAGCTCGATACGATCTGCGGCAACGGGAACCATGGCGAGCGGTAGGCCCGGGGCAAATCCGGGCGACGGATGCGCAGGATCACCACCGACACCGTCACCAGCAGGTAGGCAAAGCTCCACGCACACACCGCCGCCAGCACCAGGTGCATGATGTTGTCGGTGTTGCCACCCAGGTAAAGCGCATGCAGGCAGGGGATCAGCATTGCCACCAGGATGCACAGCAGCGGCGTCTTGAAACGCGGATGCAGGTAGGTAAAGACCCTGGGCAGTGCGCCGTCCACCGCCATGCCGTAGAGAATGCGAGGCACACCGGCCATCAGGGTGTTGATGGTCGCCGCCCCGGCAAACAGAAAGCCGATGCCCAGCCACAGAGGGCCGACGTGTCCCATCACCTGCTCGGCAAATTTGGGGATCGCCATCGGCGTGTCCAGCAGGTGCACACCGGACGCGGCATCCAACACTACGTTTTCTACCTGGCGCTTCATCGCCGCGCCATAAATGAACATGCACATGGCCACGCCTGACAACCCGAGCATCATCGCGCGCGGCATCACCTTGGCCGATTGGCGCAGGTCCGGCGCCAACGGCGTGACGAACTCGCAGCCGACGAACATGAACATCGCCAGACCCACCAGCGACAGCACAGTGATCAGGTCGGTGCCCACCAGCGACGCACCGAACCAGCCATCCAACTGCACCGCCGGCGCAGCGATCAGGCCGAGCACGCCGAACACCATCAGGGTGGTCCACATGCCAAAGGTCAGGATGATTTCCGCACGGCCGAACGCGCTGACGCCAAAGGCATTCAGCACGCCGAAGACCACCACGAAGCCCACGCCGAGCAACCACGAACCGCCGGCGGATTCGGCCAGGGTATTGAGGTGTTCGAAGTTCACCAGGGCCATCACCCCTGAGAGGATGGTTTCGGCGGTGCCGGCAAACACATGCACGATCAGGTAGGCCGACAAGGTCCCGGTGATCGCAAAAAAACGCCCCATGCCGCAGTTGATGTAGTCGTACACCGAACCCGTGGTGGGCAGCAGGGAGGCGGCTTCGGCGAAGGTGCTCGCCTGGGCCAGCATCATCACCACGGCGATCAGCATCGCCAGGGCAAACGCACTGCCGCCGATGCCGAAGCCCATGGTGGCGGTGAGTATCACAGGGCTTGCCATGATCAGGCCGATGGTGCTGGCCAACGCGGTGGGGAAACCTACCGTACCCCGATTGAGGTGTGCGGTGAGTAGGTCGTTGCTCGACATGGTGGGGCCCTCGAAAAGGTTTTTTTTAATGTATCGGCACTCTGCGCCCCACCCGAGTTGCTCGTCTTGCCCCTGTGTGCCGCTGGTTTTGTTGCTCCCTGCCACAACGTGCCGGCTGGCGGCCTGGGTCAATTCCCTGGCACGCAGAGGAAAGACTTGGCTACTCGCCGCTCCCCCTAATGCGCCCTCACTCTCAACCAAGCATAAGGGCAATAATAATGGAGCACACACTGAAGAATCGTCGCCTGCGCCAGGCGGTCGTGCTGGGTATCAGCCTGCTGGCGGGCAAAGCCTGCGCCATCGAGTTGTACGCCGACGCCGACACCAAGGTCACAGGCAATTTCCTTGCCGTGTACGGCATGTTCAACAGCCCGAAGAACTACGATGGACGCAGCGGGGGTTCCACCTGGCGTGAGGCCTTCATCAAGTATGGCCTGAGCGTGGACCAGAGCCTGGGCAGCTTTGGCGGCGTGTATGGCACCGCCAACCTGGTGAGTTCCGGGACCTGGGGCGACGGCGATGCATCCGGGGTCACCACCGGCAAAGAACGCACCACCAAGTTTGACGAAGCCTTTGCCGGCTGGCGCTCCGGCGACCTGTTCACAGCCTTGGGCAAAGACGGCGTGGACCTGTCATTCGGCCGACAGATCATCACCCTGGGCGACGGTTTTATCGTCAACGACGACGGGCCCAACCTGGGCAAGGGCGTGGGTGATGGAGAATTCAATCGAGGCGGCGCCTACTACATTGCGGCGCGACATGCCTTCGACAAAACCGCGGTAATCCGCCTGGGCGGCAAGGATGGCGTGCATGGCAGCCTGATGTGGATCAAGTCCGACAACCCCGCCCAGGCCATGACCGAAATGGCCGCAGGCACCTTGGAATACAGCGCCGCGCCGGGCACCCTGGGGCTCACCTATCTTCACGGCATCGATGTGGATGAGCGCTTCGCCAGCGAGGTACAACGCCAACGCAAAGGCATGAACCTGTACAGCCTGCGCGGCGCCGGCAATGCCGGCATCGACAACGCACACTTCGCCTTTGAACTGGCCCGCCAGGACCGCCGCGACAGTCAGCAAAACGCCGGCTACGCCGAAGCCGGCTATACCTTCACCAACCTGCCGTGGTCACCCGACCTGACATATCGCTACGCACGTTACTCGAAAAACTGGGACGGTATGTTCTCGGGCTTCAACCGTGGCTACGGCACCTGGGTGCAGGGCGAAGTAGCAGGCAACTATTCCGGGCCGTACAACACCAATACGGCAGTGCAACACGTGGCGCTCAAGGTCAAGCCGCTGGACAACGTCACCCTCGGCGCACTGTTTTTCGACTACAGCACCGTCAGCACCCGCGGCCAGCTCAACCTGGATGGCCGCGAGCTGGACCTGTACGCCGAGTGGGCAGTGAACGAGCACCTGATCATCACCCCACTGCTGGGCCTGTACAAACCCGACAAGGCGGCAGAGACCGGCGGCAACCAGGTCGGTGGCAACGGTACCAATGTCTACAGTCAGTTAGTGGTTGCCGTACCCTTCTGAACCCCCTCGGGCGCACACGGATGCAGCGCCCGCACCTCTGCGTAGGCACCTTGATGATAGACCAGCGGCGCACGGCCGAAGTCATCGAAGGCCACCACCTTGCCGATCATGATCCAGTGGTCGCCGCCGTCCACCTGCTGGTATTTCTCACAGTGGAAACGTGCGCAGCAATCAGCGAACACCGGCGAACCGCCTTCCCCGGGCTCGTACTCGATCAGGGCAAAACGGTCCTCGCGCGGGCGCGCAAAGTTATTGGACAGATGCACCTGGTCAGCCGCCAGCACGTTTACCGCAAAGTGGCTGGCTTCCTCGAACACTTCATGGCTATTGGAACGTTTGTCGATGCTCCAGAGCACCAGCGGCGGGTCGAGGGACACCGAATTGAAACTGTTGGCAGTCACGCCGACCTTGCGCCCGGAGGCGGTGGCGGCGGTGACCACGGTCACACCCGTGGCGAAGTTGCCCAAGGCGCGGCGAAAGGCCCGTGGGTCGAAAAGGCGGCTATCAGACATGCAAGACTCCCGGGCGGCCCCGTGGGCGCGCCCTGATTGTTATTAGGAAAGAACGCGTCACACCATGCTCGGGTCCGGCTCAAGCCCCATCAGCTCGCGGCCCAGGATTTGCGCGCAGACATCGTAATCGGTATAGGCATGGGCACCGGTCATATGGGAGTCGCGGAACAGGCGCTGCATTTCGTTGTGCTCGAACCAGGCATTACCGCCTGCTGCGGCGAACAGGCGATCGACTGCCTCGATGCACATTTTGGTCGCATAGGCCTGGTTGGTGCGCCAGAACGCCAGGGTTTCGCGGCTGGGATAGCGTTGCGCTGCGCTGTGTTCGGCGTGGTCCTGCCAGGTTTTTTCAAGGAAGGCGCGGGCAGCGGCCACCTGGTGCGTGGATTCGGCCAGGCGCATCAACGCCGGGGTGGCGGCGCCTACGGCGGCACCGGTGTAGGCGCGCACGCGATTTCTGGTTTTTTCACGGAACACTTCCAGCATGCGCTCGGCCACGCCGAGGCTGACGGTGGAAAAACCACTGGCGAAGTATGGCCGATACGGCGCGTAGAAAATCTGACTGTCGGGGTAGAGGCCAAAACCTGCGGATTTGCCTTCCATCATGTCCTTGGCCTTTTGGATACGGTGCTCGGGCACCCAGGCGTTATCGATGAGCAAGGTCTTGGTGCCGCTGCCTTTCATACCGGCGGCGTGCCAGTCATCACGGATCTGGTAATCGCTGCGCGGCAGTACCGCGAAGCAGTAATCCTGGCTGCCTTCGGCGTTCTGGCGGCGGCAGCCGACAATCGCCCACTCGCTATGGTCACAGCCACTGCTCCAGCCCATCTCACCGCTGAAATACACGCCGCCCTCACCCTCCGTCACCTGCCCGAACGGCGCGATACTGCTGCTGGCCGTGGCGTCCGGGTTCTCGCCCCAGATCTCCTGCTGCAACTTCGCCGAGAACAGCGCCAGCTGGTGACTGTGGGTACACAGCAAGCTCATGGCCCAGGCGGTGCTGGCGCAACTGCCGGCGAGCAAGGCGATGCACTCGGTGAACTCGGGCAGCGACAGTTCCAGGCCGCCAAAGGCCTTGGGCTGGAAAGCACGGTGCAGGCCGATGCTTTTGAGCAAGGCGATATTTTCGTCCGGCACCTGGCGCAGTTGTTCAGCGCGTGCGGCATTTGCGGCGATGGTAGACAGGAGAGGCTTGAGGTCTTCAAGCAGCGGGTTTGGCTTTTTCATGGATGGCCCTGCTTATTATTGGAAGTCCGGCACACGCTCCGGATCGAGGAACGACGCCGGATGCAGGGCCAGTATCGACCGCTCGGCCCAGGCGGAAAATGCACGTTCCACAGGCAAGGTTGTACTTTTCACAGGCTCGGCAGGCACAGGCATGAACCCTGGCAGGCACAGTCAAGCCACCTCGATATTCCTTGGTTACCCTCGGCTTTTCTCAGTGAACTGCCAGGAAACCTGCCATGAGCGATATCCCGCTGCTGCCTCAAGTCGAAGCCTTTTTGCATCGCCGCCATGGGCTGTTCATCGATGGCATCAACGTGCCGAGCCACGCCGACCAGACGCTGGCCGTGACCAACCCTGCCACCGGCCAGGTCATCGCCGAAGTTGCCGATGCGAACCTTGCGGATATCGACGCCGCAGTCAGCTCCGCCAACCGCGGCTTTGCGCTGTGGTCACAGACCGCACCGGCGACGCGTGGCAATGTGTTGCTGAAACTCGCCGACCTGCTGGAACAGAACCGTGAAGAGTTGGCGCAGATCGAAACCTGCCAGTCAGGCAAGATCATCCAGATTGCCCGCGCCTTTGAGGTCGACCAGGCCGCGCACTTCCTGCGTTATTACGCCGGTTGGGCCACCAAGATCAGCGGCCAGACGATTACGCCATCGCTGCCTTCCTTCAATGGCGAGCGCTACACCGCCTTCACCCTGCGCGAGCCGGTGGGTGTGGTGGTGGGCATCGTGCCATGGAACTTCTCGACCATGATCGCCATCTGGAAACTCGCTTCGGCGCTGGTGACCGGCTGCAGCATCATCATCAAACCCAGCGAGTTCACACCATTGACCCTGCTGCGCATCGCCGAGCTGGCTATCGAAGCCGGGTTGCCGGCGGGTGTGCTCAATGTGCTGACGGGGAGCGGCCACGTCGGCAAGGGCCTGGTAGAGCACCCCGGCACCCACAAGGTGTCATTCACCGGTTCGGTGCCCACCGGCATCGCCGTGGGCCGCAGCGCCATGGGGGCTGGCTTGACCCGTGCGACCCTGGAACTGGGCGGCAAAAACGCCGCAGGATTCCTGCCCGACATGGACGTGGACAAAGCGGTAGAAGGCATCATCGAGGCAGGCTTTCTGCATTCCGGGCAAATCTGCGCGGCAGCTGAACGCTTCTTCGTGCATCGCTCGCAGATCGACGCCGTACTGGAAAAGCTCAGCCGACGCCTGAGCCGCCTGACCATCGGCTCGCCCCTGGACGAACGCACCGAGTTTGGCCCGGTGACCCACCGCCAGCACCAGCTCAAACTGCTCGGCTACTTCACCCAGGCCCGCGCCGAGAACAACACAATCATCCACGGCGGTACCCTCCTCGACCGCCCCGGTTGCTATGTCGAACCTACGGTGATCCTGGCCAACGGCATCAACGACACCCTGCTCAACGAAGAGACCTTCGGCCCCATCGCCACCTTCCTGCCCTACGACAGCGAAGACGAACTGCTCGCCCTGATGAACAACAGCCCTTTCGGGTTGAGCGCCAGCTTGTGGACCAACGACCTCGGCAAAGCGCTGCGCATGATCCCGGCGGTCAACGCGGGCACTGTGTGGGTGAACATGCACACCTTGCTTGACCCGGCGGTACCGTTTGGCGGCAATCGTTCTTCGGGGCTCGGCCGCGAGTTCGGCAGTGCGTTTATCGAGGATTACACAACGCTCAAATCGGTGATGCTGCGGTATTGACGAGCTTGCCGTCATGCATGGCGTCGGTTGAAAACATACCCAGTGACCAGGGGGCGGGCGCGGGGCCTGCCCACTCCCTACCTGTGCCCGCTCACCTCGGGCGAAAACGCTGCAAACCGCCATCTCAATGCCAACGCCGCCGGACGCCGCACCCCATGTTCCACGGTGACCGTCCACAGCCGCTGCGCGCCCTCGAACAGGGCCACTTGCGGGCCGTCGAGGATCAACGACGTCCGTCCCGTCACTTGCAGCACGTCCCCCGACTCAAAGTCGATGAACAACAGGCCTGCCACCGGGTTCGCCTGCAGGTTGCCCAATGTGGCGAAAAACAGGTTGCCGGCAAAGTCAGGGATGGTCAGCACGTTGCCTTCGACCCGCACAAACCCCGGGTTACCGCCTCGATGAGAAACATCCACCGAACGTTGGCCGTCCACCTCGACGTAACTCGCGACGAAGAAGGTGTCGGCATTGCGGATCATTGTTTGTGCCGCGTCATCCAGGCTGTCGAAATGCTCGGCCAACGTGCCGGGTTTGCGCACGACACAATCAACCGGCCGCAGTTGGATGTACTTGGGGCAGTTGCCGAATGTGTGCACCACGTCGACCGAGAAGCCCTCGTGATCGAGCGCGCCGATCCGGCCGTTCATGCGGTTGCGGCGGCGGGTATTGAGGTCGATACCCAGCAGGCCCACCGATGCGCCGTCTCGCAGGGCATGGCGGGCCGGGTCGCCCGGAGACGGCAGGCTGTCGATCTGTAAAGTCTGTGGGTCCGGCGAGTGGGCAAATCCCGGTGCCCCTTCAATCATCGTCGCCCAGGGGATACCTTGCCCGTCGACCACGCCCAGCATCAGGTAAGGCAGCAAGGGGTAGAAATTGCGGTGCTGTTCCGGCAGGTGATCGCGGATCACCTTGGGCCCGACCACGGCCATGCGGTCGGCCACGCCAGCCAGCGCTTGCAGGTGCCGTTCGCCGGCATGCCAGGGTGTTTGTTCGATGGAGTTCATGGCGAGCACCTCATAATGAATGCCTCGATACTGCACCCTGCCCATCGGCGCGAGAATAACCACGCCCGGCAATCCACTATTACGCCAACTGAAATGCCGGATGCTCACGCAGCGCCGCCACGCAGTGGTCGACAAAACTGCGCACGCGCAGTGAGGCATGGCGCCCTTCGCGATACACCACCTGCACGGGCAACGCCGGCCGCTCATAGGCGGGCAACACCCGGCACAATTGCCCCTTAAGCAGGTAATCATGCACGGGGTAACTCAGGCAGCGGATCAGCCCCGCGCCGCCGACGGCCGCATTGATCGCGCCTTGCACCGTAGAACAGACCAAGCGCGCACGGGCCTTGAGCAAATAATCCTGAAACTCCCAATAGATCGGGTCGGCATTGGCGATCAGCTGATGTTGCTTGAGGTCAGCCGGATGCCCGGGCTCGCCGTGGGCCGCGAGGTACTCGGGGCTGGCGCAGAGGATAGGTCGCACCTGCCCCACCGGCCGCGCGATCAGCGACGAATCAGGCAACTTGCCCATCAGTATCGCCACGTCCACGCCCTCTTCATGCAGGTTCACAAGATAGTCGTGGTAGTGCGCCTCCAGGCGCACGCCGGGATAACGCTCCATGTAACTGGCCAAGACCGGCGCCATCACATAGCGGCTGAACAGTAACGGCAAGAACACCCGCAGATTGCCCTCGGCCTGCACATGCAAACCCTTGGCCGATGCTTCGGCGGCCTCCACGGCGGCCAGCAAGCGCACGCAATCGGCCAGGTACGCGTGGCCCGCGTCGGTCAAGCTGACACCCAGGGTACTGCGCAGCAGCAACGGCACGCGCAAGTGTGCTTCCAGCCGTCCCAGCGCCCGTACCAATGTCGGGCCGGAAACGTGCGCAGCACGCGCCGCCGCCGCCAGGCTCGGTTGCCCGGCCAGTGCGGCGAACAGTTGCATATCGCGATAGCGCTGCATCAGCCGCTCCGCATCGTCGTCGGGTTCAAGGCAATGTCCTGGCCCAGACGCTGGGAAAGGAAGTCCACGAAGGTGCTGACCTTGGCCGGCACCCGCGCGCTTTTCTGGAACACCACTTGAATCGGCAACGGTGCCGGTTCGAATGCCTCCAACACAATTTCCAACTCACCCGCCGCCACCGCCGCCGCGACTTGATAGGACAGCACACGCGTCAAACCCCAGCCCAACCGGGCCAGATTGATCGCCGCATTGTTCGCGCTCACCACCAGTCGCGGTTCGACAGGTACCGTCAGTGGCTGGCCCGCTTCGACAAATGTCCACTCGTTCACCCGTTGGCTGGCGGACGACGTGGCAATCTTGAATTCACGCAATTGCGCTGGGTGCCCGGGCCGCCCCTGTTGATCGAGAAAGGCCGGCGCCGCACACACTACTCGGCGCACCTCGCCGACTTTAACCGCCTGTTGCCCCGGCTCGTGCAGATGACCGATGCGCACCGCCACATCGACGCCCTCGTCGGGCAGGTTGACCACGCGGTCGACCAGCAACGCGTTAACCGTCACCAAGGGGAAACGGTCCAGGTAATCGCCCAGGATCGGCGCCACATACCGTTCGCCAAACAGCACCGGCGCCGTCACCGTCAGGTGTCCGCAGGGGATGGAGTAACTCCCCGCCGCCGCTTCCTCGGCTTCATCGAGTTCGGCCAGTATGCGTCGACAGTCCTCCAGGTAACGCTGGCCGGCCTCGGTCAGATGCAAGCTGCGCGTGGTGCGCGAAAGCAACTGGGTGCCGATGCGCGCTTCCATCGCGGCGATAGCCCGGGTCACGCTGGGCGGGGAGGTTTTCAGGCGGCGGGCGGCAGCGGCAAAACCCTCCTCCTCGGCCACCGCCAGGAACACCCGCATTTCATGAAATCGATCCATCGGCACCCCTTTCCGGACGTTATTGGGTTTGCAAACCCGCCGCCGTGCGGGGCATGCCGACAAAACCCGGCAGCGCCTCGATACTGGCGAGCCAGGCCCGCACATGAGGGTAGTCGGCCAGCGACACATTGCCTTCCGGCGCGTGGGCCACGTAGGAGTAAAACGCGATATCGGCGATGGTCGGTTGTTCGCCGACGAGAAAACGCGTCTGGTTGAGCTGCTGCTCCACCAGTTTCAGCAAGGCGTGGGAACGGGCGATGGCATTGACGGTGTCGATCTCGGCGCCAAACACCACGGCCAGGCGCGCCGACGCAGGCCCGACATGCAATTGGCCGGCGGCGGCCGACAGCCAGCGCTGTACGCGCGCCTGCCCGACAGGGTCGCCCGGCAGCCATTGGCCTTTACCATAGGTGGCCGCGAGATACACCAGGATCGCATTGGAATCCGCCAACACGACACCGTTGTCGTCAATCGCAGGGACTTGCCCGAAGCTGTTGACCTCAGCGAGATAAGCCGCCGTTTTGTGCGCGCCCTGCTTGAGGTCCACCAGGATGAACTCCGTCGGCAGGCCTAGCAGGGACAACATCAGCTCGACCCGATGGGAGTGACCGGACAACGGGAAACCATACAGTTTGATCGCAGGCTGGGACATTGAGAGGCTCCAAAGGTTGGGGTTTAGACGCCCGCCATGTTCCACCACGATCCGAATCGTTGGAATCACCAGGATTTACAATCCAGCATTTCACCGGGTGGAACAATCCCCAAGGGCTCTCAGCGCTCCTCCAGGCGGTCGCGCAAAAACCGATGGCTGACGGAAAACAACCGCCGGTAGGTGAGCAGCACCGCCCCCACCGTGCCCAACGCCGATGATGCCGCGATCAAAAACATGATCACGATCTGGTAACGCACGGCATCCAGCGGGCTCTCCCCCGCCAGCACTTGGCCGGTCATCATGCCGGGCAGGCTGACAATCCCGACCACCGTCATCTGGTTCAGCGTGGGGATCATCCCGGCCCGCACGGCCTGGCGGATCGCCTCCTGGGCGGCTTCCCAACGTGAGCCGCCCAGGGCCAGGATCATCTCGATGGTGTTGCGCCCCGACGTGAGTTCCTGGGTCATGCGCTCAATGCCCAAGGACACGCCGGTCAGGGTATTGCCCAGGATCATGCCGAGAATCGGGATCGCATACTGCGGCTCATACCACGGGTGGATGCGGATTACCGCGAACAGGCCCACCGCCGTCACCAGCCAGGAACTGCCCCATACCGACACAATGCTGTCGACCCGCTGCCCACGGTAAGTGCGTCGCCCACGGCCCGCCGCCGACATCCCGGCGATCAAGGTCATCGCGCACATCAACGGCAGCACCACGTACCAGTAGGCAAACTCGAACACCCAGCCCAACAAATAACCGATAGCCATCAACTGCACCACCGTACGCACGGCGGCCCACAGCAACTGGCGCTCCAGGCCCAGACGCAGCAGCAACGATAACGCGCCGTTGATCAGGATCAGCGAGGCGGCGATGCCCATATCCACGGCGGTGAGATTTTGATAATTCATGGTTGGGCGACTCCGTGCAGAACACCGCCGCTCATCTGCAAATGGAGGTCGCTCATGCGCCGGGCCTGGTCCAGGTCGTGGGAAACCCAGATGTAGGCGCGGGCCTTGTCGGCGGCGTACCAGGCATCGATCAGTGCTTCGACATCACGGGACGAAGCAGGGTCGAGGGCGGCAGTCGGCTCATCCAGCAACAGCACTTCGGGGCCCAATTGCAGGGTGCGGATCAACGACACCACCTGGGATTCGCCCCCCGACAAATCGCCGGCGTTCTTGGCCAGGAAGTCCGGTTGCTTACCGGCATGTCCCAGCAACTGGGTCACGGCGTGCAGATCGAAGCGGCGATTGCGCAGGGTTTTGAGGCTGAACGGGAAGCGCAAATTGTCCTCCACGGTACCTTCGATCAACGCCGGGCGCTGGGACAGGTAGCTGATATGGCTGCGGTAATGGGGAATCTGCGTGTTGGCAATCGGTTGGCCATTCCACAGGATCTGGCCGCTGGTGGCTGCGTCCAGCAGCGCCAGCGCGCGCAGGAACACGCTTTTGCCGGAGCCTGAGGAGCCGGTGATCGACACGCGGTCGGCGCGGTTCAACATGAAATCGGTGGGTTGCAGCAAGGTCGCCTGGCGACGTTCGTCCTGGCGCGTGAGGGCGCGGGTTTCTATCAGTGCGCTCATGGACACGGTGTTCCTCTTGATCCTGTTGGCGCAATGGTGAGGTACGCGCGCGAAGAATTCATGAAGTTTTTTTAAAAATAATCCTCGGCACCGTGCAGATACACATAGGAACACAGGCTTACCCTGGCGAGCGAGCTTGCTTGCGCCAGGCTGCCGGGCAGCCCTTGAAGGTGCATCACCGCTTGGGCGATAACCCCACCGCACAGGCCACCACGGCGGGGTCGCCCACACCGTTCGCGCGCAGGCTGATCGGCGCATGCAGCGTTCGCGTGTCCACCGCTCGCAACACGGGTCGCTCAACCACTGGCGGACTGTATGCCGGGTCGACGATTTCCATGCAGCGGCGCAACGAGTTGAAATCGGGCGATTGCGACAGTGACAAGTGCAGGGTCTGGCTCACTGACACCGACACCATTGAACTCAATGCACACTGCCCGTCATAGATCAGGGTGTGGCGGATCAACGGGTTGTCGTGGCAGTACTTGAGCAGGTTGACCTGGCGCGAATGCACCAGTGCCGTGTTGATGATCAACAGGTCGAACGCCACCCCCACCGAACGTGTCAGCCCCTGCAGTTCTTCGAATGAACTGATGGGAGCAATACGGTAATAACCCAGTTGATTCAGCATTTTCTCAAGCTTGATCCGTTGCAGCAGGTCGGCATCGGCAATCAGAAGGCGCAGCGCTTTGTTAGACATAGGGTAAACCTGACAGTTGGGCATCAACGTTGATCAACGGTGAACACGGTAACGGTCAGTGGCCGGAGATGACTTTAAGGCAATCCTGAAACGGTGAACGGTGGTCAGGGCGCACTTTTAAGAATCGCCTCAAAGCCCTGCCCTCGCCTGGTCTCTACCATGGCCGCCGTCCACAAACGCCCCATGGAACTCACTGTGTTGATGTCACTTTTGCGAATGCTGCTGATCGCCGGCATGTTGCTGGCCCTCGCGCCGCCCGCCCGCGCCGCGCTGAAAATCGAAGGTACGCGCCTGATCTATTTCGGCCAGGACAAGGCGGCCGGCATCAGCGTGGTCAATCAGGCGTCACGGGATGTGGTGGTGCAAACCTGGATCACCGCCGAGGACGAAACCGCCAACCGCGACGTGCCGTTTGCCGCCACCGAGCCGCTGGTCAAACTCGGTCCCGGGGAGCATCACCGGCTGCGAATTCTGTACGCGGGGGCCGGTTTGCCCACCGATCGTGAATCGTTGTTCTGGCTCAACGTCATGGAAGTCCCGCTCAAGCCGGAAGATCCCAACAGCGTGCAATTCGCGATACGCCAACGCCTCAAGCTGTACTACCGACCACCCATGCTTGAAGGCGGCTCGAGCGAAGCGGTGCAGCAGTTGGCATGGCGCCACGACGGACAGAGCATCACCGTGAGTAACCCCAGCGCGTTCCACCTGTCGCTGGTCAACGTGCACACCGACACCCAGGCGCTCAGCGACTATCTGCTGCTCAAGCCCCACGAAAGCAAGACCCTGACCACGCCGGGCGCGTTGCCCAAAGGCACCACCCTCCACTTCACCGAAATCAACGATATCGGTTTGCAAGCGCGCCATCGCGCGGCGCTCAACTGATCCATCGCGGGGTATTGGCACCTATGTCACTCATCAAACGTGTTGTCCCTTTATTGCTCTGCGGCTGCGCTGCGCTGCCCGCCACCAGCTATGCGCTGAGCTGCGTGGAAGATGGCAGCGGTGCGTACGTGGACATCAACCCTCTTGGCACTTCGCTGGCGGTCGCGGCCGACGCACCGGATGGCACGATCATCTGGGAGTCGGGCCCGCGCTCCACTAATGTGCTGTGCAAGGACGACCGGAACCATGGCCGCGAAGAGGTGTATTTCTACGTCAACCCGGCCAATGTCAGCATCGGCCAGGGCATCCGCGTGGGCATCCGCTACAACAACGCGCCGATCACCCAAAGCACGGGCAAGGTCGGTACCGGTTTCTTCTCGGACCATGGCTGCACCTGGTCCAACTGCAAAGGTTGGGACAAGGCACGCTTTACCCTGAACTTCAGTGTATTCATTGAGAAATATGGCAAGACGCCGCCCAACGGCCAAGCCAGCACCCTGACCCAATACCGTGTATTTCAACTGGACGGTGTACGTGGGCTTAACACCAATCCCAACAGCAACCTCAATTACATCGTCACCGGTATGAACGACATCCGTTTCGTGCCCTGTGCGCCCGAGCTGACCATCACCCCCAGCGTGGTCAATTTCCCCACGCCTTCACGTACGGCGCAGGTCGGCGCCGTGGCCAGCAGTGCAAATTTCAACCTGAGTCTGCGCAAAGCCTGCGACACGCCCTACACCGTCAATGCGCGCTTCGCCACCACCCCGGGCGGCGGCAGTGTGATCAATGGTTTGCTGGTGCCAGCCAACAACAGCTCGGTGGGCATCGCGTTATCCCGTGCCGAAAGCGATCAGCGCCTGCCGTTCAATGAATGGTTCACTTTGCAGACGCTGATGGGCTCCGGCCAGGCGCGCAACGATTTCCGCGCGGACCTGAACTGGCGCACCCTGCCGATTCCCGGGGCTTTCGAGGCGGCCGTAGTGGTTGACATGTTTTACAAGTAGCTGACGACTTTAAGGATCGTCTTATGCCACTGGCAGCGATCTGCCACTACTCTCTGCCGATGCGATTGAAAAGTTATCTGCTCCAGATCAACCCCGTCCTTTCCCGACCCGAAGCAGCCAGAAGGCTGCTTCGTACGTTTGCCACCGTGTTATTGATCGGCATCCTGAGCGGGGTCTATACCTTCCTGCTGTCCACCTTCAACAACGACATCTCCCAGCGACGCGGCTACATGAGCAGCGCCATCGCCGAGGCACACACTTTTTTCACCAATCGCGAGGCCTTGCTCGAAAGCCTCAGCCTGTCGGCCGTGCGCAAACAGGCGCGGATCTACCCGCCCTCCCCGGAAGAAGAACACCTGCAACTGGGCGACATGCCCGGCAACCAGTGGAGCATCTGGCTCACCGCGCGCATGCGCGACTACCTCAAGGCCAAGCAACTCAACCTGCTCTATGTGAACGCCGGTCCCAGCCCACAGGTGATGCGCCTGTACAACTCGACCGCGCAGGCATTGCCTATTTCCAAGTGCATGCTCAACCGCCTGAAGGCCCTGCAACGTAGCAACCCGACCATGCTCGGGGAGCTATGGCTCAGTGACAGGACCGAGCACCACTCGCACCTGTACGTGTTTACCCGGCTGGATGAGCGCGATGTCAATTCAGGTTGGCTCGGCCTGGAGATGGAAAGCCGCGAGGTCTCCTCGGCGCTCAGCGACCAGAGCGCCGGCGAGTTCATGATGCTCAATTCCCAAGGCATGCTGGTATTCACCAACAGTGCCGATACGCGCCTGAGCCAACAACGCCTCAAGCCTGGAGAAGACAGCTTTTTCGGATTTGTCGGCAACGGCTGGTTGCCCGACCACCTGGTGATCCGCAAGCACTTGAAATCCTCCGACTGGCAATTGATGTATTCCATCGATCTGCGTGCGGTAGTCATCGGTCTATGGAAGCAACTGCTCGGTTCATTGTTATTCTGCCTGTTCAGCCTCACGCTGATCTGGCTGGTGATGCGCCGGGTCGACCAGCGCTTCATCATCCCGTCGATCCATCGCATCCAGGCCTTGATCGAAAGCGAAGCCTTTGGCCGCGATGTCATCCAGACCGCGCCGGTCGCCTTGTGTGTACTGCGCCGTACCGACGGCCAGGTGGTGCTGGAGAACACCCTGGCCCAGCAATGGCTGGGCAACGGCCCGGAACGCGAAACCCTGCGCGACGGCTGGATCGAGCAAGCCTTTGCCGGCGAACCTTCCGAACGCAGCGACTACTTTGAAACCGTCGACGGTCGCCACCTGTACCTGAGCAGCGTGCCCACCCGCTACAAAGGCGAAGACGTGCTGTTTTGCGCCTTCAGCGACCTCAGCGCCCGCAAACAGGTCGAGGCCGCGCTGGAAGAAGCCCGGCAATCGGCGGATGCCGCCAATGCTGCGAAAACCCTGTTCCTGGCGACCATGAGTCATGAGATCCGCACGCCCTTATACGGAGTGCTGGGCACCCTGGAACTGTTGGCCCGAACCCAACTGGATACCCAGCAGAAAGACTACCTGCATGCCATCGAAGGCTCGTCCGCCACGCTGCTGCAACTGATCTGCGATGTGCTCGACGTATCGAAGATCGAGGCCGGGCAACTGGCGCTGGAGATGAGTGAGTTCTCACCGTTGGACCTGGTGCATGAAATCATCCAGGGCTACGCCGCGGCCGCCCAGGCTAAAGGCTTGCAGCTGTATGCCTGCCTCGATCCCAAGTTGCCCGAGCGGTTGATTGGCGATGTGACGCGTATCCGCCAGATCCTCAACAACCTGCTCAATAATGCGGTGAAATTCACCGATTACGGGCGGGTGGTGCTACGGGTCAAGGTGCTCGGCCGCGACGGCGAGCGCTCCAGTGTGTTGTGGCAAGTCTCGGACACCGGCAAAGGCATCGCCCAGGAAGACCAGGCGATGATTTTCGAGCCGTTTTACCAGAGCGAAGGCAACACTAATGTGGTCGCCGGCACCGGGCTGGGCCTGCCGATCTGCCAGCGCCTGACCGAGTTGATGAACGGCTCGCTGCGCATGGTCAGCGAACTGGGCCTGGGCAGCAGCTTCAGCCTTACCCTGCCGCTGGAAGAAGCGCCTACCCTGCCGATGAGTGCATTACTGGCCGACACCATTTATGTCGCCTCCCCCATTCCGGAACTCGCCCACGCCATCAGCGGTTGGCTGCGGCGCTGGGGCGCACGGGCCCAGGCCGGCCTGCCGACCCTGCCCGACCAGAACCTGCTGCTGCAATTGCACCCCGGCAGCGTCGACCCATTGCTGGCACCCGACTGGCCGGGGCCGGTGATCCATGTCAGCAGCAACGCCTGCACCAGCGTGGAAGCCGAGGCCGGCGCGTGGCACGTCAACCTCAACCACCTCGGTGCGATCCATCAGGCAGTCAGCCAGGCCCAGGGGCTGTGGGTGGCCCGCAGCGATGAGCAAACGCGCCAGCGCGATGTCGACGCACTCAACCTGCACCTGTTGGTGGCCGAGGACAACATCATCAACCAACTGATATTGCGCGACCAACTCGAAGAACTCGGCTGCACGGTGGAGCTGGCAGCCGATGGCCAGGAGGCGCTGCAGTTGTACAGCGCCGGGCATTTCGACGTGGTGCTGACCGACGTCAACATGCCCCACATCAACGGATATGAACTGGCGCGCGAACTGCGCCGCCAGGGCTGCCCGTTGCCGATTATCGGAGCCACCGCCAACGCCATGCGCGGCGAGGCCGACCTGTGCCTGGCCGCCGGCATGAACCACTGCCTGGTCAAACCCTTTGCGTTGCGGGCTCTATTCAATTCCCTGGCGCCTTATGCACGGATCACCCATGAAGCCCCTTAGTATTTTGATTGTCGAGGATCATCCCCTGCAGCACATCTACCTGCAGCACCTGCTCACTGAGTTGGGGGATTTCAGGCTCGAAACCGCCGAGGATGGCAAACAAGCACTGGAGCGTCTGCGCCAGCGGGATTTCGATTTGGTACTGACCGACCTGCTGATGCCCGGCATGGACGGCGTGCAATTCATCCAGTGCCTGGCCAACCTGCGCTGCAAACCGGCCCTGGCGATCATGAGCGCAGCCTCGCGGCGCATGCTGATGGCGGCCAGCCTGGTGGCGAAAAACCTTGATGTCGAAGTGATCGGGCTGATCTCCAAACCGGTCGCCGTCGAGGCCCTGCGCAGCCTGGTTGAGCAACTCAAGAACAAAATGCACCAGCCCTCTCCCGACTTGACCGAGTACCTGGACATCGACCGTCAGACGTTGATCCAGGCCATGAGCAACGGCCAGCTCCAAGCGTGGTTCCAACCGAAAAAATCCCTGGCCAACGGTCGTATTGTTGCCGCCGAAGCCCTGGTGCGCTGGATGCATCCCGAGCAAGGTGTGATGCTGCCGGCCGCGTTCCTGCCGGCGATCAAGGCGTTCGAGCTGGAGGAGCGCCTGTTGTGGGTGGTGCTCAAGCAGGCCATTCACGCCCAGGAGCGTTGGCGCCAGCGCGGTTATGAAATACCGGTGTCGATCAACCTGCCCACACACTTGCTCAACAGTCATGACCTGGCCGACCGCCTGCTGGAGTTCGTGCTGCACTACGATGGCATTCCCGGAATGATTTGCTTCGAGCTGATGGAGTGCTCGGTGCCGCAGGACATCAGTAACTTCTACGCCGGAGCCTGCCGCCTGCGTATCAAGGGCTTCGGACTGTCCCAGGATGATTTCGGAAAAGGCTACAGTTCATACCTCAACCTGGTGTCCACCCCGTTCACCGAACTGAAGATCGACCAGGCCCTGGTCCAGGGCAGCCACGACAACGAAGGCATGGCCCAGGC
Source organism: Pseudomonas sp. BCA17 (assembly GCF_004519405.1). Classification (GTDB taxonomy): domain Bacteria; phylum Pseudomonadota; class Gammaproteobacteria; order Pseudomonadales; family Pseudomonadaceae; genus Aquipseudomonas. The sequence goes on from NZ_SGWI01000001.1 coordinate 1,252,284, forward strand.
GCTGGCGAGCATCATCGCGCTGGGCCGCAAACTCGGCCTGACCGTGGTCGCCGAAGGCGTGGAAACACCCCAGCAACTGGCCCTGCTGCGCAAGATCGACTGCAATCAGGTACAAGGCTTCCTGATCTCCCATGCGGTGTCTTCAGACCAATTTCAGCAGCTACTGAACAATGATGGCCCCGCGACATCTCACTAGCTGACGGCCCCGGATCATTTGCCTTTTTAAGGGCTAAGCTCCATCCAGCGCCGATTTATCCAGCGCCTGCGGAAACCCCAGATGAAGCACAACAACGCGATCCTCGAAGCCTTTACCCGTAGCTCTGTACGCCTGAATAAAGGCCTGATGGTGCTGATTGGAATCGCTTTGCTGCTGCTCCTCAGCAACTACTGGTCACTGCAACGGGGAATCGAGACCCGCTACGGCGCCACGCGCTTTCACTTCGCGCGGCTGATGGAAAACTTCGCTGAGCAGCAAACCTACCTCAAGAGCCTGACTCACCCGGGCATACAGGCCGAACTGTTGCGTGCCACTCACGTTCAGGTCAGCCTGAAAAGCCGCATGGTCGACAACCGCCGCACGCTGTACGAAGGCCAGAAGTACTCGTTTTCGGTGCCGTTCAGCGTCAAGTTCGATGAGCAGCAGGTCGGTGTCGCCGCCAGACCGCCGATTTTTGCCTTGGGTGCGCACCTGACCAGCTACTACAGCGCCTTCTGGTCCTCGTCGCCGTACGAGGCGCCGCAAACCTTCCTGCTCAACCGCCAGACAAACTACACCATCACCATTCCGTCCGTGGGTTACCAGCGACGGGAAACTACCGAGGAAACTGGCAACCTGGTGGCGTTGGTCAAGGCCGTGCAAAACACCCTCGCGCAGACGCCGCAGCCGCTGGAGGAAGATCGCGTGTACTGGCAGACCGGACCAGAACCCGGACACCTGCTGGCCTATATCGGCCTGCCACTCGACGGTCAGGGCCAGGCGGTGGTGGGCACCTTGCTCGACCTGGCGCAGGTCGACGACGTGCAGCGTGCCCTGGATCACTCGGCATTTGATCGCTTCACCCTGATTGCACCCGACGGCAACCGATTGATCGGACCCGCGACACTGGCGCCACTCAGTGATGGCGTGCACTTCACCGCCCAGGGCTTCGAATTCAAGATTACCCAGGCCGGCGACCAGCCCTGGAGCGCGGTCTACGGCCTGGATTACTCGCACTTCTTCCATTCCGCCGTATGGCCGCTGAGTACGCTTACGCTACTGCTGGCCAGTTTGATCACCCTGGGTTGGGCCGGCAGCCGTTGGTATCGGCGCCAGGTAATCACGCCGGCGCGCCTGGCCCATGAACACATTGCCGAAAGCGTGGCATTCAGCCGCGTTGTCATCGACACCGCCCCCACCGGCCTGTGTGTGGTGCGGCGCAGCGACGGCAAGGTATTGATCGAAAACCAGCGTGCCCAGCAATGGCCAGGCAGCGCTCGCCTGGTGGCGGCCATGGCCGGTCAACATGAGCATGCCGAGAACGGCGAGACGCATCTGGAGATCGAAGGCCGGCACCTGCAAATCGGCTTCGTGTCGACCCGCTACCAAGCGGAAAACGTGCGGTTGTACGCGTTCAACGACATCACTCGGCATGTCGAAGATGCCCAGGCGCTGGAAGAGGCGCGCCACGCTGCCGATACCGCCAACAAGGCCAAGACGCTGTTCCTGGCGACCATGAGCCATGAAATCCGCACACCGCTGTATGGCGTCCTCGGCACCCTGGAATTGCTCGGCCTGACGGACCTGAACCCGCACCAGCAAACCTACCTGCACACCATCCAGCGCTCGTCCGCCACGCTCTTTCAACTGATCAGCGATGTGCTGGATGTATCGAAGATCGAGTCCGGGCAAATGGTGATAGAAGCCATGGATTTCTGCCCACTGGACATACTCGAAGATACGCTGCACACCTATGCCGCATCCGCCCAACGCAAAGGGTTGCAGCTGTACAGCTGCATCGACCCGCAGTTGCCGGACGGCGTAATAGGCGACCCGATACGCATTCGCCAGATCCTCAACAACCTGGTGAGCAATGCCATCAAGTTCACCGACTCCGGACGTGTAGTCATTCGTGCCCGAGTGACAGGGCGCGATGCCGACAACGTCGACCTTGAATGGCAAGTCGCCGACTCCGGCGTCGGTATTCCCGAGGCACAGCAGGCCAAACTGTTCGATCTGTTCTACCAGGCGCCGGATACGGCCTGCGAAGGTGGCGCAGGCCTGGGGCTGCCTATATGCCGGTGGCTGGCGCAGATGATGCAGGGTGAAATCAGGGTGGTCAGCGAGCCGGGCCTGGGCAGCAGTTTCACCTTGAAGATGCGCCTGCCACTGTGCGGCGGCACGCTGCCCAACCTGCCACTGATCGAACCGAGCTCGACGCCGGTGTATGTGCAGGCACCGGTACTTGAGCTGGCGCAGGCAACGAGCGACTGGCTCAATCGCCTGGGTATTGCCGCGGTTCTGGCAGCGACCGCACAGGAAAAACACCACCGCCACGCGGTATTGGTCGACCTGCTGCCCAACGAGCCCTTGCACCCCTGGCCCGGCCAGCGTGTGCTCTGCCTGCCAGGTGCGCACAGCCCGCCGCTGTACACGGCGCAAGGTTGGGTGGTGGATATGCACGACGTGCGTACGCTCGCCGCCACCGTGTCACTGGCGCAGCACGGCAAGCATGAACAACTGGCGGCGGCACAGCCACAAAGCGCGGGGCAATTGGGGTTGCGCATCCTGGTGGCCGAGGACAACCCGGTCAACCAGGCGATCATCAAGGAACAGCTTGAGGCGCTTGGTTGTTCGGTGACCCTGGCCGCCAACGGCGAGCAGGCGCTGCAACTGTGGCAACCGCAGGTCTTTGACCTGGTGCTGACTGACGTGAATATGCCGTTGATGAACGGCTATGAACTGGCCAGGGCGCTCCGTGAGCATGACCCGCACTTGCCGATCCTCGGCGTGACCGCCAATGCAATGCGCGAGGAAGGCATGCGCTGCCTGGCGGTGGGCATGAACGCCTGGATCGTCAAACCCCTGAGCTTGCAAACCTTGCGCGCCCAGTTGATCAAGTGGTGCCGGGTCAAGCCGCCGCCGGAGCCTGTAGCCGAGGTTTTCGATGACGGCGTGCAACTGTCGGACAAGATGCGCGCGCTGTTCATCAGCACTGTGCAGCAAGACCTGCGGCGCATCGGCGCAGCGCTGGAACAACGCGATGCCCACAGCCTCGGGCACCACCTGCACTCAGTCGCCGGCGCCCTGGGCGCCGTGCAGGCAGTGGCGCTGTCCCAGGCCTGCATCGAACTGGAAAGCGCACTCAACAGCAGCAGCCTCAACACCGCACTGGTACTCAAGGTGAAGGCTGTCATGCAGCGAATGTCGGCCATTCTGGAGACACTCCAGCCTGGGCACACTTCACTCACTTGAACTGGCATTACGGACGGCCCCTTATGAAAACATTCAACGTGGTTATCGCGGACGATCACCCGATCGTGCTGCTCGGTGTACGCGAATTGGTGGAGCGCGATACGCGCTTTGCGGTCGTGGGCGAGGCCGTCTGTTCGGCGGGCTTGATCGAGTTGCTGCAACACCAGGTAGTCAACATTGTGATCACCGATTACAACATGCCGGGCGACTCGCCCTACGGCGACGGCCTGAAGCTGGTGGAGTACCTGAAACGGCACTTTCCTCAGGTCCAAATCCTGATCCTGACGATGATTTCCAATCAGCTGATTCTCACCCGCCTGCAGGAGCTGGGGGTGGTCGGCATCATCCAGAAAAGCCAACTGCATACCGAGATCCAACTGGCGCTCAAGGCGATTGCTCAACAAGGCACTTATCACAGCCTGGAGCCGGCCAAGACGTCGGTGATCGAAACGCTGACGGCCATCGACGAGCGCTTTTCCACCTTGTCACCCAAAGAGTTTGAAATCCTGCGCTTATTTATTTCCGGCATGAGCGTAAGTGATATTGCGCGCTGCCAGAATCGAAGTTCTAAAACCATCAGCGCGCAAAAGATTTCAGCCATGCGAAAACTTGAAGTCAGCAGTGACCAAGACCTGTTGGCTTATTGCCTGGCGCGCAACATTTTCAACTAACGAACAACTTGCAAGCCATTCCTGGACAATGGCTTCGCCCTTTATTTACTGGCCTTAAACCCAATCGACCAGCGCAGCCTCCCCGCCTTTTGAGCCGCTTATAAGAATCGTCTTATTTTCCCGCCTGCCGCCGCCCACTACTCTTTCCTGGCAGTTCAACAACAGTATTTCCCAACTAACACTTACGGACATCATCATGAAGAAGTTTTCCCTGGCTGTTATCGCCTCGGCCATTATCGCCGCTTCCGGCAGTGCGTTCGCCGAAGACCCGGTAACGCCCACTCCAACCCTGGGTGGCAGCGGCAAAATCACCTTCACCGGCGTCATCAACAACGACGCGTGCTCGGTAGACGGTGCCAACTCCGACCGCACCATCTCAGTCGATATGGGCAACGTTTCGATCAAGGACATGGGCACCGCAGAAAACCCGGCCGCCGGCCGCGTAACCGCCAAAGACTTCAACCTGAACGTCAACTGCAACAAAGGCACCAAGGTGGCGATGATCTTTGACGCGAACAACGGCGGTTCGGGCCTGGTCACCGGCAAGAAGGTCCTGGCGCTGAACGCCGGTTCCGCATCGGCGAAAAACGTCGGTATCGCCCTGCTCGACAGCAACGGTGCACTGATCGACCTCAGCTCGCCGTCCACCGCGCGCATTGAAAGCACCATCCACGGCCAGGGTACTGAAGGCGGCGACGCCACCTTGAGCTTCGCGGCCGCCTACGTCACCACCGCAGCCGCCGGCTCCGCCGTTGCCGGTCGTGGTGATGCGACCCTGCCGTTCATCCTGCAATACGAATAATCGGCGCACGAGCACCGAACGCGCGAGGCCCTGCGGCCTCGCCATTTTTCTTTCTGATCACACTGGAAAACCTCATGCTGCCTCGTTCGATTGCTGCATGCCTGGGGCTGCTGGGCATGCTTTTGGCGACCCAGGCCAGCGCCAGCATTTCACTGAATGCCACCCGTATCGTGTTCGATGGCGACCACAAGGAAGCCAACATCACCGTGCGCAACGGCAACCAGGATGTGTTGGTGCAATCCTGGGTCGACATGAATGGCGCCAGCGCCAGCCGCGCGCCCTTCGCCGTCACGCCGCCCCTGGCCCGCGTGTTTGCCAAGGAGCAGCAACTGCTGCGAATTCTGTATGAAGGCACCGGCATGCCCACGGACCGTGAGTCGGTGGTGTGGCTCAACGTACAGGAAATCCCCAAGGCCAGTGACGCCGAGAACACCTTGCAGTTGGCCATCCGCCAACGCATCAAGATTTTTTTCCGCCCTGCCGGCCTGCCCGGCAGCGCCTTGCAGGCCCCGGCACAGCTTGAGTGGGCATTGGTCCGCCACGGTGCGCAGACGCTGTTGAGCGTGAAAAACCCGACGCTGTATCACGTGTCGATGGCCGACATCAAAGTGCAGGCGCAACTGGCGAGCGACTCCACCATGATCGCGCCCGGTGAGCACAAGCAATTTCCGCTCGGTGCCCTGCCCACCAGCGGCCCGGTGCAGTTGTCGTTCTACAGCATCAACGACTACGGCGCGCAGACTCACTACACCGCGCCCCTGTCCAGCGGCGTTTCGGCCCCCGCACGCGCCACTGAATCACGTCTGGCCCCTTAAGCATTTTCTCTAACCCCCGGGCGAACGCGGGGCGCGTATCTACGTGCCCGCCTGTTCGCTGAGGAGGGATGTCAAAGGTCTTCGCATGTCTTCTCTTTCCAGCAACAGGCCCGCGCGTTACGCGCTGAGGCTCAAGACACTGTCGCTGGCGATTGCCGCCAGCCTGCCGGCCTGGGCGATGGCCGATGAAGCCGGCGAAGCGTTCAACACCACGTTCTTGCAAGGTGGGCAGGCGGTCGACCTGCAGCAATTGCTCGCGGCCAACAGCGTGCTACCCGGCAATTACCGGGTGGACCTGTACAGCAACGAAGTGCTGGTGGGCCGGCGCGATATCGACTTCCTGCGCAACCCGAAAAATGGCCAGGTCGAAGCCTGCCTGACCCTCGACCTGCTCAAGCAACTGGGCATCGACATGGCCCGCTTGCAGGCCCAGGGCAAAATCGACCCCGAGCATCCCGCGCCCTGCTATTCACTGCCTCAGTTGATCGAAGACGCCAGCGTGCGGTATGACAGCAGCCGCCTGCGCCTGATGGCGAGCATTCCACAAATAGCCCTGCAACGCGGCCGGCGCGGCTATGTCGACCCGCAGTTGTGGGACGACGGCGTGCCGGCCGCGTTCATCAACTATCAACTCAACAGCAGCCGCACGGCCGGCGACTATAAAACCCGTGTCGCCAATAACCTGGGCTTGCGCAACGGCATCAACCTGGGCGCCTGGCGCCTGCGCAACGAGTCCAACTTCAGTGGCGGCACCGCCCGCGCGAACACCTTCACCAGCAACCGAACCTACGTGCAGCATGACGTGACGGCGATCAAGGGCCAGTTCAGTGCCGGTGAGATTTTCTCCGACACCGACCTGTTCGACAGCGTGCGCTATCGCGGTGTGAAGCTGGCCTCGGACGAAGGCATGCGCGCCGACAGCGAGCGCGGCTATGCGCCGGTGATCCGTGGCGTGGCGCAGACCAACGCGACGGTAGAGATACGCCAGAACGACTACATTCTCTACACCGCAAACGTCGCGCCGGGCCCGTTCGAGATCAACGACATTTACCCCAGCGGTTCCAACGGTGATTTGCAGATCACCGTGATCGAAGCCGACGGCAGCCGCCGCGTGACGACGCAGGCGTTTTCCAGCCTGCCGATCATGGTGCGTGAAGGCCAGGTCAAGTACAGCGTCTCGGCGGGCACGTTCAAGAGCAATGCCGAAGGCCTGGCCACCCCACGGTTTGTCAGCAGCACCCTGGCGTACGGCTTGACCAGCAGCCTGAGCGGTATCGTCGGCGTGCAGGCCAGTGAGGCGTACAATGCGCTGTCCCTCGGCGCCGGTAAAAACACAGCGCTGGGCGCGGTGTCGCTGGATGTCACGCATTCGTCGAGCAAGGCCCGCGGACAGACCACCCAGGGCAACAGCATCCGTGCGCTGTATGCCAAGACCTTTGCCGGCACCGACACCAACTTCACCCTGGCGGCGTACCGCTACTCCACCGAGGGCTACCGCAGCTTCGCCGACCATGTCGAAGACATCAGTGAAGGCGCCCGTGTGCGCACCGGCAACTCCAAGACCCGCACCGACCTGACCATCAACCAGAGCATCGGGCGTAACCGCGAGTACGGCAGCCTGTATATGAACGCCAGCGATCAGCGCTATTGGAACCGGGGTGGCTCGCAGAGTTTTTCCGCCGGCTACACCAGTAACTGGGGCGATGTGACGTACAACGTCGGTGTAACGCGTACCAAGCAAATCGTCACCTGGGGCGAACCCAGCGATGACACCCAGGTGAACCTGTCCATCTCCTTCCCACTGGGCAGCCAACCGCGTGCGCCACGAGCGTTTGCCACCACCAGCAGCAACCACGGCGACACCACCACCCAAGCCGGTATCAACGGCTACGTCGCCGATACCAGCGACACCTTTTATTCGGTGCAAGCCGGCCACAGCGACACCAGTGGCGATTCGGGCTCGGTGAATATCAACAGCCGGACCTCGGTGGCGGACGTAAGCCTGGGTTACAGCCAGGGCCAGGGCTACAACTCGCAGAACCTCAACCTCGCGGGCTCCGTGGTGGCCCATGCGGGTGGCATCAACCTGGGGCAGACCGTCAGTGAAACCTTCGCGCTTGCCGAAGTACCCGGTATCAGCGGGGCAAAAATCGGCAGCTACAGCGGCGTCGAAACCGGCTACAACGGCTATGCGGTGATCCCCACGGCCCAACCTTATCGGGTGAACTGGGTCAGCCTGGACACCCGCGACCTGGGCGGCGACGTAGAAATCACCAATGCCACCCAACAACTGGTGCCGCGCCGTGGCGCCATCGTGGTAGCGCATTACAGTGGCACCACCGGGCGGCGCGTGTTGTTCGAGTTGTTCGATGCCCAGCATCAGCCGTTATCATTCGGCGCCTCGCTGGAAGACGCCCAAGGCAAGCAACTGGCGATCGCAGACCCGAACGGCAACGCCCTGGCATTGGTGGAGCAGGATCAAGGCACCTTGGTCATCAAGTGGGGCGAGCGGCATTGCAGTGCGAGCTACACGCTGCCACCCCGGAACAAGGCGCTGAACTACGAACGCCAGGCACTGGTGTGCAAGCCCGCACAATGATCCGTTTTCGCCAGGCCGATGGCGCAAGCCTGTGTTCGGCCAGCGTGATTCGACGGGGCGCCCAAGCTCAAAACCAGTCCCCAAGCAGATCAGGAACAGACTGAATTGAGCTGATGCGTGAAGCAACCTGTGGCAGCGGCGCCGACAATCAATGAGTTCGTGCGCTCTTCTCCACCACACACATTGGCGTGCCCGCCACCGGTTCATTGACGATCTGCACGTGCACATCAAACACCCGCCGCATCAACTCGGCACTGATCACCGCCGCGGGCGCACCGTCGGCCACCAACCTGCCGCCGTGCATCACTGCCAGATGATCGGCATAGCGACACGCCTGGTTGATGTCGTGCAGCACGGTGATGACGGTCTTGCCTTCGGCAGCCAGCTCGCCCATCAAGTCCAACAGTTCAACCTGATGGCTGATGTCCAGGTACGTGGTGGGTTCGTCGAGAAGCACCACCGGTGCGTTCTGTGCCAGCACCATGGCCAACCACGCACGTTGGCGTTGACCGCCGGACAGGTCCGCCAAGGCACGCTCGGCCAGGGTATCCAGTTCCAGGCGTTGCAGGGCTTGGCTCACATGGGATTGGTCGTTGCCGCTCAGGCGCCCCCACAACGAGTTGTGCGGGCTGCGACCGTAGGCAGCCAGCTGGCGCACACTCACACCCTCCGGCACGGGCAACACTTGCGGCAGGAACGCGATCTGCTGCGCCAGTTGCCGAGCGGACAAGCTGGCGTAGGCTTGCCCCTGCAGGGTCAGCGCGCCATGGGTTGGCTTGAGGATACGGGCGAAGGCTTTGAGCAAAGTGGACTTGCCGCAGCCGTTAGGGCCGATCAACGCAGTGACCTTCCCCGCCGGCGGCGCGAACGACAACCCCTGCACGATGCGCGTCGCGCCATAACCGATATCGAGCTGGTGTGCGTGCAGAATACTCATGTGATCAGCCCTTGAACCGTGCCAGTAACCAAAGAAAATAGGGCGCGCCGATCACTGCCGTGAGCACCCCAGCCGGGATTTCGCTGGGTGCGATCAACGTGCGCCCGAGGGTATCGGCGAGCACCAGCAACAACGCGCCGATCAGCATCGCGGCCGGCATCAGGTGGTGGTGATGCCCACCCACCAGGCGCCGGGCCATATGGGGCGCCACCAGCCCGATGAAACCGATCGGCCCGATCACGCCCACGCCCAGGCTGGTGAGCATCACTGCGCAGGCCATCGCCACCCAGCGCGTGCGGCGCAGTGCGGTGCCCAGGCTATGCGCAGCCTCATCTCCAAGCGCGATCAGGTTCAGTGGCTTGGCCAGACACAGCCCCATTGGGATCAGTACGAGGAACGGCAGCACCAACGCCACATGGTGCCAGCTCCGACTCCACAGGCTGCCGGTGAGCGCGAGCAACGCGGTGTTGATATCCAGCGGGTGGGACAGGATCAGAAATTCGGTGACGCTGGACAAGGTCACCGCAATCGCCACTCCGGACAACGCAAAGCGTACCCCGGAAAAACTCACCCCCGTGTTGTACAGCGCCAACAGCAGCGCTCCGCCGGCCCCGCCCAGGCACGCCACCAGTGGCAGCCAGGCGATCGGCAATTGCGGCCAGGTGATGATCGCCACGGTGAGCGCCAACCCCGCGCCTTGAGTAACGCCAAGAATTTCCGGCGAGGCCAAAGGGTTGCGAATCACGCCTTGCACAATCGCCCCTGCCAGGCCGAAGGCACACCCGGCGAGGATCGCGATCAGGCTGCGAGGCAGGCGGTGGTTCCACACTTCAAAATCGAGGGCGTCGTGGGCCAACAGGCGCTCAAGCACAGTGTCGGGCGTGAGCCACGAAGTGCCGGCGCTGAGGCTGACAAACGCCACCAGCAGCAACAGGCCCGATAACAGCCCAAGGCGAAAACGTGGCCGAATCATAGGGCGCGCCTGGCGAGAAAGAGAAAGAATGGCGCGCCGATCAGTGCAGTGACCACACCGGCCGGGGTTTCCACCGGGAACGCCACGGCGCGACTGAGCAAGTCGGCGCCCAGCACAATCACGGCGCCCAGGGCGGCACTCAGCGGGATCAGCCAGCGATAATCGTTACCGAGAAACTGCCGGACGATATTGGGCGCAATCAGCCCGACGAAGCCGATGGGGCCGACCGCACAGACGCTGGCGCCCACCAGCAGCAAACTGGCGACGAAGACCTGCAGGCGCAGGCTGGCGATACCCACGCCCAGCGAACGGGCGGCATCTTCGCCCAGGTTGATCAGGTTCAAGCGTGGCGCGCACCACAGCGCCCACAGGCCGCCGACCAAGGTGCAAGGCCAGAGCAGTTGCACCTGTGCGGCACCAGTGTTGGCCAGGGAACCGGCCAGCCAGTTGAGGACACTTTGCGCCTGGGCTTCCACCAGGATCACCGTGAGCCGGGTCAAGGCCGCGCACAACGCCGCCACGGCCACGCCGGCCAGCACCAGGCGGCCTTGGGACGTGGCGGGTGACCACGCGCCGCCGAGGCTGAACACGGTGACCCAAGCCAGCGCGCCCCCCACGCAAGTCATCAACAAGGCGCCCCCTGCAAAGGGTGGTGCCACCAGCCCGGTGGAAAACAACGCCAGGCCCAGGGCTGCCCCCGCCGTCACGCCGAACAAAGACGGCGAGGCCAGGCGGTTGCGCGTGATGCCTTGCATCAATGCGCCCGCCAAGCCCAGGCACGCGCCCACCAAAGCCGCACACACCGCACGTGGCACCCGCAGTTGGGCGACGATGTAAGCCATATTCCCGCCCTGATGGCCTTGGTGCACCAAGCCATTCCACGCGTCGCCCGCGGTAATTACAAACGGCGACCAGCTATACAGCGACAGCCAGAACAACCAGGCCCCCGACAGCACGACGCCGACGGCGGCTAAACGGCGCTGCACGGTTATTGACTCAGTACGGCTTTGCCGCCCTTGAGAATCGCCAGGGCGTCTTCTGCGATCTGCTCCGAGGCCAACACACCTCGATTGCGCGCCCAACTGTCCCCGTCCACTTCGGCCACATGCTGGTTGCGCACGGCGCCAAGCACTTGCCACAGCGGCTGCTTGCTCCAGGCGTCAACAATGCTCGGGCGGCGGTAGTGGCCGACCAGCAACCAGCCGGGGTCGAGCGCGAGCAGTTGTTCCAGGCTGACGAACTCGGTAGGGGCGGCCATGGCGCGTACCGACGGTACTTTCAGGCCGATGGCCTCGAGCACGCTGCCGGCGTAGGAGTCCGGACCGTGCACGGAAAAACTGTCTTCGCGCGCGACGCCGAACAGCACACTGGCACCGGCGGGGATCTGCTGTGCGATCGCCTTCAGGTGCTCACGGTTCTGCGCGATGCGCGCTTCCATCTGCGGGCTCTTGCCCAACGCCTTGCCGATCAGTTCCGCGGACTTGAGGCTGCCCTGGTAATCCTCGCCACGCGACGGCAACAGCAAGGTGGGGGCGATGCTGGAGAGGTCGCTATACAGTGCCTGGTGGCGGTTCAGGTCCGCGACGATCAGGTCAGGCTTGAGCCGGGCGATTTCCTCGATGCTCGGCTGCGAGCGCAAGCCCACGGATGTCCACTGGCCGATAGCCTTGCGTACCTTGGGCAACACGCGGTTCGCATCGCCATCATCCGCCGCCCCTACGGGCGTGACGTCTACTGCCGCAAGGCTGTCGAGAAAGGAAAACTCCAGCACCACCACGCGCTTGGGCGCATCCGGCAGGTGCACGGCGTGCTGGCCGTCGTTGAGGTCGATGGGGGCGGCGCATAACACACTTGAAGAGAATGCCAGGACAAAGGCGGCAAGGGTCGGGATGGAGCGCAGTATTCGCATGAACAACCTCGGCGTTGAAACACCCCAGCTAGGCAGGCTGGGGAAAACGGCGGGTACTATTCCATAACGGCGCGACGCAATCAAAAAACATTCTTATTAACACCACTCCAGCCAAGCACGATACGCCCTCCTCCGATTGACGTTCCTCAATGCGGCCGGCAGCGAGGCCGGCAAGTGCTTTCCTGGCGACGACACGGGGGACGCGATCGACGGCATTTCAGTAACCAGCATCGGATGAAAGCCCGGCAGAACTGGACGCCGCGCCCTGAAGCGGTGCATATCGAGTCCCCAAGCGGCGTAATTGATGGCGTACTGTCCTAAACCGGGCTCAACGGTGAGACAATCCTGGCGTGCTCTGTACGTACCGTACGCAGGCTTTTCTCCGACTACGTTTACGCCACAGACTCACAGCGCTTCGACGGATAATTTCGGCGGTGGTTGGCATTTTTGCATCCGCAGAATGCTAAGAATGGGTGATGCCATGAAAGTTGTTAAATCGCTCTACTTCCAGATTCTCTGCGCCGTGATACTGGGCAGCGTGGTCGGGCACTTCTGGGCTCAGCAGGCCATTGCACTCAAGCCGCTGGGTGATGCATTCATCAAGCTGATCAAGATGATGACTGCGCCCGTGGTGTTTTGCACCATCGTCACTGGCATCGCCGGGATGAGCGACAAGCGCTCCCTCGCACGCCTGCTCAGCAAGACCATGCTGTTGTTCTTCGGCTTGACGGTGATCAGCCTGTTGATTGGCCTGGTGGCGGTGTACCTGCTCCAGCCCGGCGCGGGCATGAACATCGATCCCAGCCAACTGAGTACCAAAGGCCTGGCCCAATATACCGAGCCGGCCGCAAAGCTTGGGGTGGTGGAGTTTTTCATGCACATCATCCCAGAGACTTATATCGGTGCCTTCAGCAAGGAAGAAGTGCTGCCGGTGCTGTTTATTGCGGTGTTGACCGGCTTCGCCTTGTCGTCACTGGGCGAGCGTGGCAAACCGATGCTCGACCTGCTCGAGTCCGCCTCGCAGGTAGTCTTCAAGATCTTTGCGTACCTGATGCGTTTTGCTCCGGTCGGCGCCTTCGGGGCGTTGGCGTTCACCGTCGGCCAGTACGGCATCACCTCGCTGGGCTCTCTGGCGAAGCTGATCATGACCTTGTACATCGCCTGCGGTTTTTTCGTGTTCGTGGTACTGGGCAGCATTTGCCGCGCCAACGGTTTCAGCCTGTGGAAACTGCTGCGCTACTGCCGCGAAGAGTTCCTGGTGGTGCTCGGCACGTCCTCTACGGAGTCCGTCATGCCGCGCATGCTGGAGAAACTCGAGGCGCTGGGTTGTAAAAAAGGGTTCGTGGGCCTGGTACTGCCAGCCGGCTACTCGTTCAACCTGGATGGCACCGCGATCTACTTGTCGTTGGCGGCGATGTTCATTGCCCAGGCGTGCAACATCGAGCTGAGCCTGACGCAGATCATCACCATGCTGGCAATCATGCTGCTGTCCTCCAAGGGCGCCGCCGGCGTCACCGGCAGTGGGTTCGTGGCACTGGCCTCGACCCTGACGGTCATCCACGACATCCCGGTGGCCGGCCTGGCTCTGCTGATCGGCGTAGACCGCTTCATGTCGGAAGCGCGGGCCCTGACCAGCCTGGCCAGCAATGCCGTCGCGACGGTGGTGATTTCGCTGTCGGAAAATGCCTGCCATCGCGAAACGCTGCACCGGATGCTCGACGCCAAACCCTCGGCGACGCAGGCAGAAGCGTGGGACGACCTGGAAGCCTCCAAGCGCACTTAGCAAATACGCGCGGCACGGCGCCAAGCAGGACCGTGGGCAGGCGCCTGGATCATGCGGTGCGCGCGGCAATCGCCTCCACTTCCACCAACGCGCCGGGCAATGGCAAGGCCACCACTTGCAACGCGGTGCGCGCCGGTTTTTCGGGCTGCTGCGGCGTGCCGAAGAACTGCGTATAGCCACGCTGCAACCCGGCGAAATCGAGCTTGCCGGCGGTCTCCTCGGCCCCCACCAGAAATACGCGCAACTGAACAATGTCGCCCAGGTCCAGGTCGTGTTGGCGCAGGATCCGGCGGATTTTGTTGAACACCGAAACCGTCTGTATTTCAGTGTTGCCGTAGACGCCCGGAACGTTAGGATCGACGAGGTCCGGCAAGGTGCCACTGACAAAAACCAGGCTCGCTGAAGCCGGTACGGTGACGGTCTGCGAAATAGGGAATTCGCCGAGGCTGGTGCGTTGAATGCTGTCGCTCATGGTATTGCTCCTTATGAGGCGGCCACTGCCGCGATCTGTCGTTGCTGAGTTACGCGTTCGGCCAGTTGCCCCACCACATGACGCGCCGAGTTGGCCGCCGATTCCTGCCAGATACCCACGCCGCTTTGCACCAGGCCGTCACCGGCGAAGTACACACGGCCATGGGGTTGCTCCAGCAAGGCGCTGGCGTCAGCCGGGAAGTGTTCGCGTTGCAGCCAGGGGCCTTCGCTGTAGGGGATCTGCTCCCACGACACCGCCAGCGGGTTGCGCAGGTGTTTCGAGTAGCCCGGATGCAGCCACTCCACCGCATCCCTGGACGTGGCGTACTGCTTATCGAGGGGTTGTGCGCCAAACACGTCGGCCCCCTCCCCGGTCACGTAACCGGCCACCAATAAACCTTCGCGCGTATTGAGATCGTTGCTCGGATACCACAACAGGCGTGCCGGGTGCTCGATCCAGGAAAGGCCACCGTAGGTGCGGTAATCGGTTTCCCAGAAGCGCGGCGATTGCCACGCCACCTTGGTCGCCTGATCGTTGCGCGTGCTGCGCAAGGCGGCCTTGATCGGATCGCTGAAGTCGGTGTCGAGCCTGGCCAACAGCGGCAGCGGCAAGGTCGAGACCAGATAATCGGCGCGCACTACCTGTTCGCGTCCGCTGGTTGAGTCGTGGTAGGTCACCGCAACGCCGTCTTCGAGCTGGCGGATCTGCCGCACCTGGGCGCCCAGTTGCACCTGTCCGCGCACGCGTTGGTAGAAGGCCTCGGTGATACGGTCCATGCCGCCCACGGGCTGGAACATGGTGGCCGAGAACTCCGGGAATTCAGTGTGCAATAACGCGCCCCAGAGCTCGGGGTGCAGCAGTTGATCCAGCGCCAATGGGCTGCGACTGGCGGGCAAGGCGCCGGGATGGGCCGCTGATTCCAGGTGCCCCGAACGCAGCGTGCCTTCAAAGGCCAACTCTTGCGACAAGTCGCCATACACTTGCAGGAACGCCAGCAACCGGGTGCGCTCTTCGCCGCTTAACACATCATCGAGGGCATCCCGTTGCACGGCCTTGGCCAGCAAACCGGACAGGTGCCCACGCGCATCGTTGACCGCCTGGCCGACCGTGAACGCCGGCCGTTGCAGATCCGGCCGCACCTGGGCGCCATGGCTGCTGTTGACCAGCACTTCCAGCGGCACGCCCAGTTCACTGCAATAGTCGAGAATCGTGCGGTGCTGGCTGGGAATGCGCGCAGGCCCCGCGTTGAAATAGTGGCCCTGGTCAAAAGCGGCGGTTTGCGTGCGGCCGTCCTTGTAGTCCACACGGTCGCCGTGACGGATTGTCCAGGTACGCCCGCCGACCCGCTCCCGGGCTTCCAGCACCTGCACGCTGAACCCGGCGCGGCTCAGCTCCAGGGCCGTGACCAGGCCGGCGATCCCGGCACCGAGCACCAGCACGCAAGTGCCCTGGCCCAGGCCATCCTTGAGCTTCAAGGGTTGCGGCCGGCGGTGCGACGAAGGTCCCAGGCCCAGTACCGCCAGTGCATCCTTGACGGCTTTCTCGCCCCCCACGGCGGCGAGGCTCGACAGTGCTTCACGTCGTGTCAGTCCCATGGTCGATGCTCCTTAATCCGGCAGGCCCGGAGGGTTGATCAACGACCGGTCGACACGCTCCACATCCAGGCCCCAACGCTGCAGCACCTGCTGGTATTGGCCGCCGGCAATCGCGCCCTCCAGAGCGGTGTGGATCGGCTTGACCAGACCGTTGTCCTTGCGTGTAGTCACGGCAATATCCGCCTGCAGCGGCCAGCCACCGTTCACGGTGCCGACGCGCTTGATGCCTCCGGTGATCGCCGCGGAATAGGCATACACCGAATTGGGCCCGAACAACGCATCGCTGCGCCCCGACTGTACCGCCAGTTGTGCGGCGGCCTGGTCGTCGAAGTACTGCAACAGCGCAGGCTTGATGCCGGCCTTCTCATTGGCCTCGTTCCAGGCCAGCAGGACTTTTTCCTGGTTGGTACCGGAGCCGACAATGATCTTCAGCCCGGCAATGTCCGACGCCTGTTTGATCTCGCTGATCTTGCTGGTGCTCTTCACATAAAACCCGAGCACGTCCTGGCGATAAGTGGCGAAGTCAAAACGCTTCTTGCGCGCTTCGGTCACGGTTACGTTGCTGATCACCGCGTCGTATTTGCCCGAGCTGACGCCCAGCGGCCAGTCTTCCCAACTGGTCTGCACCACGTTGAGTTGCAGGCCCAGGCTATCGGCGACCAGTTGCGCGGTGTCGGCCTCGCTGCCGATAGTGGTCTTGTCGTCATTGGCCAGCAGCGCCAGCGGTGGCCCGGCCACGCCGGACACGGCCACGGTGAACTTGCCCGGCTGGGCGAACTTGAAGCCTGGCGGGATCTGCGCGATAGCCGCTTCATTGCGCGGCACATGGATGCGCACGCGGTCGGGGCTGAGGTCGACCTGTTGCACGGCATAGGCGGTGTGCGCGGTGCCGACAGCAAGCGTCAGCAAGGCCACGCGGGCAGTATGGATGAACATGGGCAGTCACTCCTTGAACTAAAGCACTTTGCCGAGAAAGGCCACGGTGCGGGGATGTCGGGGCTGGCGGAAGATCTGTTCGGGCGGGCCTTCTTCGATCAGTTGACCGTCGCAGAGAAACACCACGTGGTCGGCCACTTCCCGGGCAAAACCGATCTCATGGGTGACGATTACCAGGGTCACGCCCAGTCGGGTCAGGCCCTTGATCACGTCGAGCACTTCGCCCACCAGCTCCGGGTCGAGGGCCGAAGTAGGCTCATCGAACAGCAGCACCTTGGGGTCCAGCGCCAAGGCCCGCGCGATGGCGACGCGCTGTTGCTGGCCGCCGGAGAGCTGGCGCGGGAAGGCATCGGCCTTGTCCGCCAGGCCAACCTTGGCCAGCAACTCGGCCGCCTTGGCCTGCGCCTCGGCCTTGCTCCAGCGCTTATGGGCCAGGGGCGCTTCGGCGATGTTTTCCCAGGCGGTAAGGTGCGGGAACAGGTTGAAGTTCTGGAACACGAAACCTACGTCGATGCGGCGCTTGAGAATCTCGCGTTCCTTGAGTTCGTAGAGCAGGTCGCCCTTGCGTCGATAGCCGACGTATTCACCGTCGATGGTGATATGCCCGCTGTCGATCTTCTCCAGGTGGTTGATGGTGCGCAGCAACGTGGATTTGCCCGAGCCGGATGGCCCGAGGATCACCGTGACTTTGCCCGGGTCGATGGTCAGGTCGATGTCCCGCAGGACCTGCTGGTTACCAAAGCGCTTGCCAACGCCCTGGATCTGAATGCGTCCGGCGCGTGCTTCACCCATGGGCCTTCTCCTTGAGCCAGCCGCGTACACGCTGCAGCGGCGTGGGCGGCAATACGCGGGCGGTGCCGCGGGCAAAGTGGCGCTCGACGTAGTACTGGGCGCTGGTGAGCACGGTGGTGATGATCAGGTACCACACGGTCGCCACGATCAGCAGCGGGATCACCGCCTGGGTGCGGTTGTAGATGACCTGCACGGTGTAGAACAGCTCCGGCAAGGCCAACACGTAAACGATGGACGTGCCCTTGACCAGGCCGATGATCTCGTTGAACCCCGACGGTAAAATCGAGCGCAGTGCCTGGGGCAGGATGATGCGAAAGATCCGCCGCGAGGCGGGCAACCCCAGGGCCGCCGCCGCCTCATGCTGGCCGGCGTCGACACCGATCAGGCCGCCGCGAATGATCTCCGCCGCATAGGCCGCCTGCATCAGGCTCAAGCCCAGCACCGCCACGGTGAATTGGCTGAGCACATCCACCGTCGACCACTCGGCAAACACCACTTCGGTGAACGGCACACCGAGCACGATGTGGTCATACAGATACGCAAAGTTGTACAGGATGATCAGCACCAGCAGCGCCGGCATCGAGCGGAAAAACCAGATGTAGCCCCAGGCCAATGCCGCCAGCAGCGGCGAACCCGACAGCCGCGCCAGCGCCAGTGCGGTGCCGAGGATGACACTGAACACGGTACTGAGCAGCGTCAACAGCAACGTCTGGCCCAAGCCACGCAGTACCGACGGCGAAAAGAACCACTGGCCGAACACACCCCATTCCCAGCGCGGGTTGGTGGCCAGGGAATGCGCGATGGCGAGCAGCACCACTGCGGCGAATATCGACCCGGCCCAGCGCCAGGGATGCCGGGCGGGCACCACGTGCAGGGCCTTGATCGGCGTGACGACACGGGCCTGGCGAACCGGGCTGACCTCATCAATCAGGTCATAGGATTTGGCGACGATAGGCATGTTCTGTTCCTCGCTCGTGCAGGCGTTAGAAGGCGTAGGTCAAACGGGTGTAGTAGTACCCGCCGGTAAAACCGTAGGGCGAATAGGTGCCGTAGCTGGCGAGCATGGTGCTGCTCGGCACGCCTTGTTTCTTGGGGTAGAGGTCAAACAGGTTCTTGGCGCCGACAGCGATGTTGAGGGCTTTGGTGAGGTTGTAGCCAAGGTCGAGGTCGGTGATCCAGCGGGCGTTGTAGACCCGGTCGAGGTCACGATTGGCCGAGGAATTGACCTCCTTGTACGAACCGTAGCGGGTCAGGGCGAGGTTGAGGTTGAAACGCTCGATGCTCCAGTCGCCGCCCAGGATCAACTTGGTATTGGGTTGCACACCGGTGATCAGGTTGCGGGCCTGGCGGTCCATCAAATCGTAGGAGGTGCCCAGGATAGTGGTGGAGGCCTTGTAATTGAGGATTTGGGTCTGGTTCCAGTTGAACGCCGCCGTCCATTTCAAGGCACCGAACCGGCCGAGGTCCTGGCTGTAGTTGCCCACCAAGTCGACACCTTTGGTACGGGTGTCGGCACCGTTGATGAAGTACTGGCCGCCCGAAGTGGAGTTGATGCCATTGTTCTGCAAGACCTGGGTGACTTCGGGGCCGAGCAAAGTGCCGGTGAGCGTGATGCGGTCGCGCAGGTTGATCACGTAGGCATCGGCGGTGAAGTTCAAGCGGTCGGAAGGCGTCAGGGTGAAACCGAGGCTGAAGTTGGTCGAGCGCTCGGGCTTGAGATCCTGGGCGCCCAAGGCCTTGGCCGCCGCCGAGCCGACCGGTAGTACACCGTAGTTGATCGACTGGTAGACGCCATCGACCACCCCATAAGTCGTGGACCGCGCGCTGAACAGGCTGTTGGCCAGGGACGGTGCCCGAAAGCCATTGCTGACCGTGGCACGCACGGCGAATTGCGGGGTGAAATCGTAGCGGGTGGTGAGCTTGCCGCTGCGGGTGGCGCCCACGCCTTCGTTGTAATGCTCATACCGAAAGGCCGTGCCGACGTACCAGTCCGGCAGTGGGTTGAACCCCACATCAACGTAACTGGCGAGGCTGTTACGCGAGGCGCTGCTTTCTTCATCCGGCGAAATGCCGTTGGTGACCTGCGCCCCGGACGAAGCGCAATTGCCCGGCGCCACACAGTAGCCGCCGTTGGCATAGGACGCGTAGTCACCGGCCTGCACCTCATAAGTGTCGCGCCGATGCTCGAAGCCATAGGACAGATCGAGCGGCTTTTGCAGGCCGATATCGAAGCCGCGCTTGAAGTCCAGGTTGGTGGTCAGTTCGGTGGAAATCCAGGTGCCGGAGGTGAAACTGTTTGGCGTAGCCTCACCCAGGGACGGGTTCTGGTTATGGGTGGTGCCCTGCTCCGCTTCGTTACGCCCGTAGGTGGTGGACAAGTCCCAGTTCCACTCACCGAGGGTGCCTTTGCCGCCGAAGGCCGCCTGGAAATCGTCCTCGTCGATGTACCAGGTGGGCGTATACCCGGCCGGGTAACCATTGGGCCCGGTGGTGATGGTGTTGGTGATGGTCGGCAGGCGGAAATTCTGGCCCTGCTCGGCCTTGCGCCGCGAATAGGTGGTGAAGGAGTACAGGCTGAGGCTGTCGTCAATCGGCAGCTCGGCGTTGTAACCCAGGGTCAGCAAGTTGGTCTTGGGGGTGCCGTAGCCGCCATAGGTGGCCTTGCCTGCCAAGCCATAAGCCTGCTCATAGGTGTAGCCGTTGGCGCTGGCCTTGTTGTCATCGTTCTGGCTGCGCGCATCCAGCGCCAGTTGCAGGATGCCGCCGTCACCGATCTCAAAGCCCTTGTTAAGGCTTTGCTGCACGGTCTGCTTCTTGCCGTCGTAACCCTGGCCGACGTTGGTTACCGAGGTGCCGCTGGTGTCGGCCTTGAGGATCACGTTGATCACGCCGGCGATGGCGTCGGAACCATACTGGGCGGCAGCGCCGTCGCGCAGAACTTCCACATGGTCGATGGCGCTGATGGGGATCAGGTCGAGATCGGCAGGCGCCGCACCGGTGTTGATGCCGTTGATGTTCAGCGTGGCGCTGGTATGGCGGCGCTTGCCATTGACCAGCACCAGCACCTCGGCGGCGCTCAGGCCACGCAGGTTGGGTGCGCGAGCAATGCCGCTGGCGTCCCAGCCGGTTTTCTCCGGCAAGGTGAGCGACGGAATCACCGCGCTCAAGGCCTCCATCAGGCCGGGCTTGCCGGTGCTCTGCAATTGTTTGGCACTGACCACATCGATGGGCACCGGGCTGCTGGTGACGGTGCGTTGCTCGGCGCCACGGTTGCCGGTGACGACAACGGTGGACAGGGTGCTGTCGTCCTGGGCTTGCGCCGTGTTGCCCAGTAGGGCCAATGCCAGTGCGGCGCTTGGTGATAAGACGTGCTTCATATCCACTCCAGCATTTCCAAATCGCGAAGTCGGGCAGTCACGCGGTCGTGAAGACTGCGCGGTGTCAGGAGTTGTGTCGGCGGTTTGGGCTAGGTGTGGCGAGGGGGTTGAATCGACAACATGGGGTGAGCTCCCTTCCAACGATTCGCGGTGGGCTCAGGGGTTGATCACCCTGGCATGGTGCGCGGAATCTGAATCACGCTGGGTACCATCCGGGGTCAGGGGTAGGCTGTTGAGTCCAAACATAACGGAATGGATTTCAAAAATATAATGCTGTTTTGATATAAGCTAATATTCTCTAATTTTATTATTTATAAAATCTTTATTCCTATTAAGAATGTTTTTCTGCTGCATTGGCTGGGCTTGGCAGCACGCGAGTGCTTTCTCCGAGGTGTTGGGATTGGCGGTAGACGGACCGCAGGGCGCGCTTTGAGCGTGCGCCGAAGGCGCTTTGCACAACTCAGGCAGACACTCCGCAATAAATTTGCTCGCAATTATTTAGCGCGCCTATTATTTCGATTGATTCTTTTGTATTCCTGAATTTCCAAACGGCCTCCAAGCTGAAGCTGAGAATCACTGTGTCGCCCGAACAGGCTGCCGATGTTCGCATGTGGGAAAACCCCACCACCAAACCTGGCCCCTGGAGGCCTCTATGAAATTAAGATCCTTGAATATCGCCCGCAGAGCTTTCGTCTGCTTCGGGTTAATCACACTCGTACTCATCAGCTTGGCAGGCTTCTCGTATGTGCAGATAGATCATCTGCGCAATGCAGAGCAGGACATCGAGCAAAACTCACTACCCAGCGTCCAGGTCATCGACGATATTCAAATCGCCCTTCTTCACGCTCGCCTTGAAAGTATCCGCATGCTCTCGAGCACGACCAAGGATGTGCACGATAAATCGCTGTCATTGGTCGAAGACGCTATACAGACACTTCAAGCGAAGACAGCGTTTTACCGCGACCACCTCCTATCCGGCCAGCAGGATGAAATCCAGTTCGCGAAAACCAATCAGGCCCTGAATGTGTACATCGACGGCCTCAAAAAAGTACTTGCCCTGGATTCGTCTGACCATGACCAGGCTGTCATCTTTGCCAACACAGAACAGGCACAACGAGCCATTGCTTATCAAGAGCAGCTAACCATTCTTCGAGAGCAGAATGCGCGTCAGGCGGTAATGTCTGGCCAAGACGCGGCAAACGTCTATACGCATAGCGTTAATGTGCTGATTGCGGTACTGGTCGTGGCATTTATCTTAACCATCGTGTTGGCGACACTGTTCACTAACAGCATTGTCAGCCCCATCACTTCCTCGCTTAAGTTGGCGGAAGACATTGCCTCCGGCGACCTCACCCACGACCTGGAAGTAACAGGTTCGGATGAAGCCTCGCGCTTGATGCATGCACTCAATCTGATGCAGAAAAATCTCAGGAGTACAATTTTAGAAATCTCGGGGGCCTCTACCCAACTGAGTACTGCGGCCGTTGAAATGACCTCGATCACAGAAAGTGCTGATCGCACCCTGCAACAGCAGAACAGCGAAATAGAGCAAGCAGCCACAGCGGTAACCGAAATGAGTGCTGCTGTCGAAGAGGTCGCCCGGAATGCCAACTCCACATCTGAGGCGGCGATGCAGTCGAGCTTGGCAGCTGACCTCGGCAATCAAAAAGTGACTGAAACGCTGACAGCAATGCGCGGGCTGACAGGGCTGGTCGAGGTCTCCTCGGAACAGGTAAAAGAACTCGCAGACCAAGCCCAGGACATCACCAAAGTTCTGAACGTGATTAGAGCGATTGCCGAGCAAACGAACCTCTTGGCGTTGAACGCGGCGATTGAGGCGGCCCGTGCAGGAGAACAAGGTCGTGGTTTTGCAGTCGTAGCAGACGAAGTTCGGGCCTTGGCGCACCGCACCCAGACTTCGACTCAAGAAATTGAACAGATGATATCTACGATCCAGGCAGGTTCTTCAGCCGCAGTCGAATCGATGCAGAAAAGTACGTCTGAGGTCTACAACACACGAGATACGGCGGAGCAAGCCGGTAATTCACTACGCCAGATTATTGATTCCGTTCTAGAAATCAACGACCGCAATATCCAGATCGCTACCGCGTCTGAGGAACAAGCGCACGTAGCACGTGACGTTGATCGCAGCCTCATCAGCATTCGCGACCTTGCCGTTCAGAGTACTGAGGGCACCCGTCAGACCCTGGTTGCCAGTAATGAGTTGTCGCGTTTGGCAATCAACTTGAACGACTTGGTGCTCCGGTTCAGGACATAGCAGCAGGCCCCAGTGTGGTGCCAAGTCATAACACCGATACAAAACCTCCAGTGAACCGCTCAGCTACAGATAGCAGAGGATAAAAATGGCTTCTCATGAGACCGCCTTGCATTCTGTGCTGAGCGCAGATGAACGCTCGACAATAGCTGAACTTGAGTCCACAAGCGCTATTTTGCAGCTGGTTACGCGCCTTACAGGGATGCGGTTTGCCGGTATTGCCAAATTCACAGAAACGGACTGGATAGTTTGCTCGGTTCACGACCCCACTCATCTGGGTATAGAGATCGGAAACATTCTAGAGCTGGAAATTACGCTCTGCAGCGAGCTGAGAAGAAACCCCCAAGCACTTTTTATCCCAACGATCAGTAGCGATAGCAGATATTCAGAGCGCAGCGTCGTAAAGCGGTACGGATTAGAAAGTTATGCAGGTGCTCCCATCTTTCTTCCTGACGGACGACTCTATGGTGCTCTGTGCGCACTAGACTCGCGTTCAATGTTATTTGAAGATCCTGACCTGGAAGAAACTTTGATGTTATTTGCGAAGCTCATAGGCTGTATTTTTTTCTCCAATCTTGCTGCTGATCAAGCGCCCACACAGCCTTGTGAGGTGGCGTAGAACCAACGGACTTAGACGTCAGCGAAGAATAGCAGTGACGTACGCCTGGTATGCCCACGGCGCAATCAGTCCTTGTTCAACTTCACCGGTGATGGCGATAATTTTTGGGTATGCGTGGGGCCCAGTTGGGTTCGCAGGGTCGTATGAACCACGCCAATGACGCTGGTGGCGGTAAGCACGTTCGGCCACAACGGCCATGGTATTACCCAGATCAGCACGGCCGTCATAACCGACCTGACGCGCCGCCCCCCAACAGAGCGGACTGTGCATTTCATTCTGGTTGAACGGCGACTGACGGCCGGGCTTCCAGGGCTGTTTATCCAAGATGTGGCTTTAGCATGCCCCACGCTTTGGTGGTAAATCGGTAACTCCTGTCCGACTGAAAAGCGATGACGCCCACCTCGGCAAGACGCTTGAGTACTTCCCGCACACTGACAATCGTCAGTTCGGAAGAAGACGCTTCTATATAAGCATGCACGCCCTGCACACCGATCAAACGTTCCTCCTGCGTAGCCAGGACTAATGCATTGATCACCTTCAAACGAAACAGACTGGTACGCAACCCGTAAACACGCAGCATCTCGCGGATATGGTGGTTCGTACTGTAATCACATTCGAGTGCGAGTTGACTGGTCGTGGCCTGAAACGGACGACACCTGTCAGTGGAGGTAAATCCCTGGTTGTCCAGCATGCGAATACTCCCTTTCCGAAATGTTCAGATGGAGTTGCTACGTCTGCCGTAGCAACCCTTCCCGTATTCGTCAGAAGTCGACGGTGGCCGATAGCTGCAAGGTCCGCGGATAACCCGGGGAGAATGCACCGTAGGAAGCAACGCCCGACCAGTACTCACGATCAAACACGTTCTGCACGGTGGCCCGAAACGTCGTCGGCCGGCCTTCGATTTTGGTGGCATAACGCGCGCCGGCATCAAAGCGGGTCCAGGAGCTCAGTTCCTGCGTATTGGCCTGATTGACGTACTGGCTGTCGGTATAGATTGCGCCGCCAGTGAGGGTAAAGCCCTCCAGCCATGGCGTATCCCATTCGGCCCAGAGATTGGCCTGCACGTCCGGCACGCCCACCGGTTTGTTGCCGCGATTGGCCTTGGTCGCCGAATCGGTCAGCTCGCCGTCGAGTAGCGTCACACCGCCCATCAATCGCGTGCCCGGTGCAACTTCGCCGAACATGCTCAACTCGATACCGCGATTACGTTGCTCAGCCTGCACTGAGAACACGTTGTCGGCAGCGACTTCGCCACTGGGTTTCTCGATCTGGAACAACGCCAGCGTGGTCATGAACGTGCCGTGTTCATATTTGACGCCGATCTCATGCTGCTTCGACTCGTACGGCGCGAAGGTCTCTCCGGCGTTGGCCGCCGTGCCCGGGGCAATGTCGCCCTTGCTCAAGCCTTCTACATAATTGTAGTAGAGCGAAACGTCTTCCCAGGGCTTGACCACCACACCGACCAGCGGAGTTGTGGCGTTGTCCTTATATTTCGAGCTGACCGCACCGGCGGCGCTGTAGTTACGCGATTCGATGTCCTGACGCCGTACACCGAGGGTCAACTGGAAGCGGTCATCGAGTATCGACATCGTGTCGGTCAACGCCACGCCGGACAGCTCCGATTCGGAAACGCGCAACACGTTTGGTGAACTGATGTACTGCTGCGGCCTGTCGATCGGGTGGTAGATATTCGACAGGATGGCCGTGCCGTTGTTGATGCCGCGCGACAGTTCATCCTGATACCGGGTCGCCATCACCGTGGTGGTGTGGGTGATCGGCCCGGTGTCAAACACACCACGCAGGCCGATATCGGCAGTCGAGCGATCGACGTTGAATTTGTAATAACCGGGAATGTTGCTGGTGTCACCGGCGTCGTTGAGGATTCTCGGCACCTGGTCGGACAGGCGTTTGACATCGGATTTACCTCCGCCGGCATGAGCGAACACAGTGACGTTATCCGTCAGGTCATATTCACCGCCGAGCAACGCCGACTGTTCTTTGGTGTCCGACCAGCCCCAGTCCTGCGACAGGTTGGTGCGGCCGTTAGGCGCGGACGGCACATCAACCCCCGGCGCGATAGTGAAGGGCCGCGAAGCGCCCTCCCAGCTTTCTTTCTGGCTGATGTAATCGAGGTTCAAGCGCAAGCGCTCGCCGCGGTAATCCAGCGCAATGGCGCCGATACCGAGATCGCGATGTTGATCGTCAATCGCCGTATCACCTCCTTGCAGGTTGCCGTTGAAACGCACGCCGAACTGGTTTTCCGAACCGAAGCGCCGGCTCAGATCCAGATGCCCGCCGACTTGAGAGTCGGAGGCATAGGTGCCGGTGAAGCGGGTCAGGTCTTCATCCAGCGGACGTTTGGGCACAATGTTGATCACACCGCCGACGCCGCTGTTGGGCGAGATGCCGTACATCAGCGCGCCGGGGCCTTTGAGCACCTCGACTCGCTCGGCGTAGTCGGTGAACACACGATAATTCGGCGCGACGCCATAGACACCGTCGAACGCCAATTCACCGAGGTTGCCTTCGCCAATCGGGAAGCCACGAATGAAAAACGAGTCAACGATACCGCCAGTCTGGCCGGTCGAACGCACCGAGGGATCGCGCTCCAGCGCATCGGCGACGGTCACGGTTTGCAGATCGGCGAGGGTTTTGGCGGTGTAACTGGTGACGCTGAATGGCGTGTCCATCACATCTTTGTTGCCCATCATGCCCAGTCGGGCACCGCGAGCAACCTGACCACCGGCGAGGGTGTCCGGTAAAGCCGTCGCGCCGTTGTAACGGGCACTGACGTTGGTGGTGTCGAGGATCAGCGCGTCCGGAGCGGCGTTCGCGGTCTGGTCCGCGACGACGCCTGGTTGCTCGGCGTTGGCGGCCCAAGCGTTGGCGCTTCCCGCGACCAAAACGAAATTCAGCATGGCGGTACGCACAGCGAGTGTTAACACCCGCTCACCGCAAGGACGACTGACAACAGGCATGACTTGAGGATCCTTTTCATCGAGAGAAAATGGTAATCACTCCTATTGCCAGTCGACCCGCGAAAAAGTATCACCCGCAGTACAGTTTTTTGCTGAGGTCCGCACAGGGTCAGGCGTAGAGGCGTTCCAGCGGAATCGCGACCACCGGCAGCGCCGGGTCAAAAGCGTGCCGGGTGGTCTTGTACGGAAATATCTCACCGCGAGCGATGGTGCTGAAAATACGCGCCACCTCGAACGCCTGCCCGGTTTGCCAATGCCGCACGCACACCCGCGGATCGGTGTAATCGAGCTGGATACACGGCACCCGTTTCAAACCCAGTTGCAACGCCGCAGTGAAACGGTGATTGCCGTCCATCACGATGCCGCGCGAACGCTCGACGATGATCGGTTCCAGCCAATGCCCGGCGCGGACAATCGACTCGCGCAGCAACGTCACGTTGGCCGGGTCGACCTGCTCCGACTGCAACACTTCACACAGTGGCCGCAGTGCAATCTGATAACCGTGGTCCATGGGGGTTCTCCTGATTCGCCGAGGATGTCAGCAGGCGTCGGCGCGGACGACGGGCGCATGCTGACCGGCCACTTCAAGCAGGCGCCGGGCGTGTTCGATCAGCGGCAAATCGACCATCTCGCCGTCCACTTGCACCGCATGGCTGCCGCTCGCAACCGCTCTCATCACCCGATCGGCCCATGCCAGTTGGCGTGAATCCGGCAGGAACGCGCGCTGCACCGTGGCCAGTTGGCCGGGATGGATACACAGCTTGGCGCCGAACCCCAACGAACGGGCGTAATGCGCGTCCTTGGCGACCGCCGCCAGGTCGCCGATCGCCGGCGACACGCCATCGATCGGCGACGGTAAATCCGCCGTGCGCGAAGCCAGTACGATGCGGTTGCGGGCGAACAGAAACGCCTCCGGCACTTGGCTGCAACTGATATCGAGCGAGAAATCCAGCGAACCGAACGCCAACCGCGCCAAGCCCGGAATCGCAGCGATCGACTCGATCTGCTGCAAACCTTTGGCGGTCTCGATGATGGCGACGATCGCAAGCGTCGGTTGCCATTCCAGCAAACGCTCGACGACGCGCGCCAGTGCCTCGGAACATTCAGCCTTGGGCAAGAAAATCCCGTCGCATCGCTCGGGATAGCGCAGGTCGCTGAGCCAATTCAGATCCTCGACAAACAGCGCGCTGCTGACGCTGTTCAGGCGGATGTACCGCTCGCAGGCAACACTCGGCGTACCCTCCTGCCATACCCGGATGGCGGTGCGGGCAGCGGCTTTGCTGTCCGGATGAACGGCATCCTCAAGGTCGAGAATAATTGCGTCCGGCCCCGCTGCGCAGGCTTTGGAAAAGCGCTCGGGGCGATTGCCCGGCACGAACAGGTAGCTGATCGCGAGTGGGGCTTTGCGGTTGAGTCGATCGGATTGCATGGCGTTGCTCCTATGACGTGAACCAGTCGTGGTTTGTGAAAATTTTCAGGCCCCTTGAACGGCGGATTTGCCTGCTATTGCGGGGCTTGTTGCAACAGCCTTTAACGCCTTATTGATCAAGCAATTAAGAGACTTTTTAATCTCGGGACGAACGAGTCCTTGAGCGTGTAAATGCACGTTCATGGATTCGCCTGGAGCAGGTGTTTATTCAAAAATATTTGAAAACCTTACTTGATAATCGTTCCTGTTCGCAATATTGTTCACCCCGCCAAGAGGAACTATCCTCGCTTCAAAGCAAGACATTCGTATCTCGGTAAGTACCTTTCAGTGATGTCACTTAAACATCAACCACGGGCATTTACAGGGCGCTGACCTATAACTACCGGTCAGCTCATACATCCGTGCAAACCTTATGGAATGGGGTTCTCATGCAATTGATTTGTGAACCATTTATGAAGACTTGCGTTTCTGAATCAGCATCGAATTTTGTCTGGCATCCACCTCCGAGCCATTTACAACCTCGTTTCTGACGAGCTAACACATTAAAAAATCGATAACGTTTAGTTATTGAAATATCAATGGCGAGGTCACTTCCAACGCCAGGGGCCAACTATGCCTAAAACAAATACGCTGCTGGTCGTATTGCAAAACAAAGTCCATCATCCGGAGCTATTAAAGCCACTGATTGACCCGGTTATTGCCACGTTTATCAACAACTTCCCGACGACACTTGCGGATCTTGTAGAACAGCATGGATCGCCGTTGAATCTGGTCTGGCCCCATGCATTTGAATTAAATACGCAGGCCTTGCTGACGGTGTTAAAGCAGTACAACGTGCCCCATGCCATTTTCTACGGGGCCAAGGCCAACAAGTCGCAAAGCATGCTCAGCGCAGCGGCAAGTTCGGGGATCGGTGTCGATGTATCGAGCGTCCATGAGTTGCAGGCCGCGCTGCGCGCAGGTACGCCCGGCAGAAAAATCTGCGCCACGGGACCGGCGAAAACGGCGGTATTCCATCAAGCGCTGATCGGCGCCGGCTCACTCATTTGCGTGGACTCGCTGGAGGAATTCGATCATCTGCATGGCGTAATTGAAACGCAGCCACCCCCTGCAAAAGTCCGAGTTTTACTGCGGTACAAGCCAAAAAGCAGTGCGAAAAGCCGGTTCGGGATGGGTTCGCAAGACATGCTCGAATGCCTGCAACGGCTGACGAAACACACCCGCTTTTTTCACTTCGAGGGCTTTCATTTCCATCTGGGTGGCTATGGATTCGAATCCCGTGCGCAAGCGTTCCGTGAAGTCACCGGGTTCGTCGACGCAGCCAGGGAAATCTGCTTGAATCCGCAGATGATCGATATTGGCGGCGGTTTGCCGATTCGTTATGTCGAGCCTGAGACTTACGCACAGTTCCTGCAAAATGATAATAACCCGAGCCATTATTACAACCAGACCGTTCCCGCCGCTTATTACCCTTACGGCAGCGAACTGACAGCGCCACAGTGGTTGAGGTTATTACTCGAAGCCGAACATTCACCGGGTCTGTCAATTGCCAACTATTTGATTCAGCAAAATATAACCCTGGCACTGGAACCGGGCCGAAGCCTGGTGGACCAAGCGGCGATTTCAATATTTCGTGTAACGCGCACAAAAAAGCTGGCCGATAATAAAACCGTCATTTTCGTCGAGGGCAGTAGTTTCAGTGCTTGCGAAACCTGGTTCGCCTCTGAATATCTGATTGATCCGATCCTGATCAGCACAGGACAACATCCACCTACACAAACCCAGGCATATATCGCTGGGCATAGTTGCCTCGACGATGACGTCATCACTTATCGCTTGATCAACTTTGCAAACCAACCCCGCTGCGGTGACCTATTGATTTACGTCAACACCGCCGGTTATCAGATGGACTTGCTGGAAAACGAGTTTCATCGTCATCCGCTGCCCCAGCGGTTGACGGCGACCTGTTGTACGGAAGGTAACTATGCGTTTTCACCTGACTACTAAAGGGACCAATTAAAATGATATTGAAAAAAGTTTCGGACCTTATCGGTAATACACCTATGTTGGGCATTGATGTTCCGGACACCAGTGCCCGTTTGTTATTGAAGATTGAAAAGAACAATCCCGGCGGCAGTATCAAAGACCGCATGGCGCGCAATATGGTGCTGGCGGCGCTCAAGTCCGGTCGCCTGAAACCCGGCGGTGTCGTTGTCGAATCGTCGTCGGGCAATACCGGAATTGGCCTGGCCATGGCTGCGGTCGAGTTCGGGCTGCATTTCATCGCCGTGGTCGATCACCACGCCGCGCAAGACAAGATCGCCGTGATGAAGGCCCTCGGGGCCGATATTCGTTTCGTCAAAGGCACCTATCGCGAAGATGAAGTGGCCGTAGTCGAGCGCCAACAGATGGCAGCCGAGCTGGCCAGCGAGATTCCCGGCGCGGTGTTCATGAACCAGTCCGACAATGCGGCCAATGCCGGCGGCTACAGCGATTTCGTCCGCGAAACCATTGCCCAGGCTGAAGGCGCTGTCGGCGCTTACGTCGGTTGTGTCGGCACCGGCGGCTCGATGACCGGCATCGCGCGCGGCCTGAAAGTGCACAACCCGGACACTGTCACCGTCGCGGTGGAACCCGCCGGTTCGATCGTCTTCGGTCACCCCGGCTATCCCTACTACCAATCCGGCACCGGTACGCCGGCCGGTGACACCGTGGGCCTGGTGCTCGACTACAGCTGCATCGATCTTGGCGTGCAAGTCACCGACTCGCAGGCGTTCGAAACCGCCCGCTATATCGCGCGCAACTTCGCCTTACTGGTCGGAGGCTCGACCGGTGGTGCGATTTTCAAGGCACTGGAGCTGATCCACAAAGGCGTGCTGACCGGCAACGTCGTGGTGCCGATTGCCGACGGTGGCGAGAAATACCTGCACACGGTGTTCGATGACAAATGGCTGCAGGAGCGCGATCTGATCGACCCGAGCATCGCCCCGCAACTGGACGCCTGGCTGGGCAAGACCCAATGGCTGGACACCGTTTCCGCGCCGCTGCAACTGAGCGTCGCATGACCCCCCCTTCACACAGGAACGCCTCTCGATGAATCTGTTGAAAGTCGCTATCTGTGGTGGCGGCAGGACTGGCCATCTCAACGCCATCCTGTTCAAGCAGCTACCGAATGTCCAGGTTTCGATGCACACCCATAATCAGGAGGTCATCGAACAACACGCCCGCCAGACGCCGATGCAGGCGTTGCTGCCCGACGGTTCGACCCTGAGCGCCCGACTGGATCGGGTGACCAGCGATGCCAAAGCAGCGGTTGAAGATGCCGACATCGTCATCATCACCGTGCCGGCCCATGCCCGCCCGCAAACCCTGAAGGACATCGCACCGCATTTGACCACCGGCAAACCGGTGTTTATCGGTGCCATTCCCGGCTTTTGCGGGTTCGACTGGCTGGCCGAAGCCACCCTGCCCGACCGGCCGAATGTGGTGATTTGGGGCATGAAGGATGTGCCGCACACAGCGTTCGAATTGACCCCGGGACGCTCGATCAAAATGGGCGGTGGCAAAAGCCAGTTGTATGTGGCGACCCACGCCCGGGAGCCGCAAACAGCGCGCCAACTGTTGGAAAAAATACTGATCAGACTGTACGGCCCTTGCGTGACGATGCTCGACCATTATCTGGAAATCACGCTGACGCCAGGCAACCCGATCATGCACAGCTCGGTGATCTACGGGCTGATCGGCCCCTACGGCCAGTGGCATCGCAAGATCTTCCCGCAACCCATGTGCTGGTGGACCGAGTGCCCGGAACTCGGCGCCTATTTCCTCGAACGCATGGATCAGGAAAGTCAGGCGCTGTGTGCAGTGATCAGCCAGCGCCTGGGCATCGACCTGTCTTCGGTGAAATCCCTGAAACAGGAAATCGTCGAAGCCTACGGCGAGCAGATCCGCGACCCGAGCAGCATGCTCTCGATACTGCGCACCAATCAGGCCTACAACAACATCCTTGCGCCGATGGTGCCGGCCGCCGACAACCGCGCCGGTTACGTGATCGAGCGCGAAAGCCGTGCCTTCAACGAAGACGTCGCCTACGGTCTGGTGCTGCTGGCGGAAATGGCCAAACGTTTCGACCTCAAGGTGCCTTACATCGAGGAAGTGTTGCAGTGGAGCGTGGCCTATATGCAAGGCCTGCGCGACTCGGCACTCGATTACTTCCCAAGCCAATGGCCGCACACGACAAGCGCCGCCGCTTGATCTCTCTATTCAATTTTCGACGAGCAGACCGCTGATATGGATGACTTCAACACACTGATCGCCTACTCCCGCAAAAACGCCATGCGCCGTCTGGTGCGCTGCCTGTTCGCGGAAAACATCCTCGACCGATCGGCCCTGCGCTTTTCCGCCGAGGGCAACCAGGCCACTTACCCGCTCAAGGGCGGCCACGCCCACCTGGCCTTTTCCGATATCGCCAAAGGCCCGGCCGATACCGTGATCAACGACGGTGACGTAATGTTGGTGACCGATGAAGGCGTGCGCCAGCTCATCAGCAGTCATCAGGACATGCTCGATGTGCTGCGTGACAGTTTCGACTTCGCCCCAACTGACGAAGGCTTGGCCGGGCTCAAGGCCGACATGGAAAACAGCCTGACCAACGATGCCCACGCCCGTCAGCATCGCCAGCACTGGAACGCTCGACTGCTGCAGGCCAGCAAGGATGCCGGGCTCGACAGCTTCACCGACTACCTGCGCCAACACGCCAACACCAAGGACGCCGCGATTCTTCTCGACCAGTGGGGTTCACTGGAAGGCCACCCGTATTACCCGACCTGGAAAGCCCGCCCGGGCCTGACCGATGAGGAAGTCGAGCAACTCTCACCTGAGTTCAATGCACAGGTGCCGCTACGCATCGCCGCACTGCGCGCCGACAACGCGAAAACCGAAAGCATGCCGCACGTGATGGATTACCGCACCTGGTTCGCCGAGAACTTCCCGGCGCAGTGGGAGCAATGGAAAGCCTCACTGAACAACAAGGGGCTGAACGAAAACCAGTGGCTGCCCTTGCCGATCCACGGTTGGCATTTGCAGGCCTATGTGCTGGAAACCTTCGCGCAGGAGATCGCCGAGGGCATTCTGATCACTGACGGTCCGGACCTGCCAACCCTGCCGACCATGTCGTATCGCACGATGATGCCGGTTCTGGATGACTGCGCGCCGCTGATCAAACTGCCGATCGCGGTGTGGATGACCAGCGAACTGCGCAGTCTGCAAGCCAAGTCGATTCACATGGGGCCGCGCATCAGCACGGTGATCAGCAAGATTCTCGAAGCGGAAAATGGCTTCGATCAGCGCCTGGAAATATTCCCGGAAGAAATCGGTGTGCGTTACAAAAACGCGGTGACTCAGGACGATCATCCAGGGCGGCATTTGTCCGTGGTCTATCGCGCCAGTGCACCCGCGTTTCAACGCCAGGATGATTGCCTGCCGATTACTGTGGCGGCGTTGTTCACCCGTTTGCCCGGCAACGGTCGTCCGCTGTTTACCGACCTGATCGAACGCGACGGCGTGCTCGCCACTGCCGCGCAGGTCGAGAGCTGGTTCCGCGAATACGCCAAAGTCGTCACCCACCCGGTGGTGGCGATCTACTTGATGTACGGCATCGGCCTCGAAGCCCATCAGCAAAACACCATGGTGCTGTTCTCCCCTGACGGCAAGGCGCGTAGTTTGCTGATCCGCGATTTTGGCGATGGCCGCACGTACGCGCCCTTGCTGGAAGGACGCGGCTACAGCCTGCAACCGCATGTGCAACCGGGTATTCTGCCGACGGTGTTCTCGGGTGATATCGAGCCGGTGCGCATGTTTGTGCTCGACGCGGCGTTCCTCACGCACCTGCATGAGATCGCCCTGTGGCTGACCAAGGAGTACGGCTTGAACAACACGCGGCTCTGGCAGGTGTTGCGCGAGGAAACCGACCTCGCCTTCGAAGCCGTGCGCGACCGTGTCGCGGCAGACGTGTGGGAAGTCGAGCACAAGGCGTTCGTCGAAGATCCATGGCCGACGCGCTCGTTGTTGCGCATGCACTTGATGCAGTACAGCAACTATCGTTTGCAACACACACTGACCAACCCGCTCGCTAGCGTTTAACCGAGGCTGACTCATGTCCCATGCAGGTGCCATCCAGGGTTCGAGAGTAAGAATCCTGATTTATCTTCTATTTGCGATCCAGTTGGTATCGATGGGCGCGATGGAAATGAGCGGGCCGTTCTGGCCTGTCCACCTGCGTGGGCTGACGACGTCAGAGTCGCTTTTCAGCTTCGCCAGCATCGCCGTGTACGTCGGGCCGATGCTGGGCATTATTCTGACCAGTGCATTCTGGGGCCGCATCGGCGATCGCTACGGCCACAAGTTGATGATGATCCGTGCCCTCGCCGGCCTGTCATTGACCCAGCTTGGGCTGGCCCTGTTCAGTGACATCTGGGTGATTCTGGTCCTGCGTTTCCTGCAAGGCGCGTTTGCCGGCTATATCGCCCCGGCACAGGCCTATGGCGTCAGTATCGAAGCGCCGTCGCGACGAGCACGGCTGTTCGCCATTCTGCAAATTTCTACCAACGTCGGCTCGCTGCTGGGTGCGGTGGTCGGTGGCTTGATCCTCGATTACGCGACGTTCTTCTGGATCAATATCATCGCTTCGGCGTTGTGTGCTGTGTGTACCGTGATCGCCGCCGTGACCTTGCCGGACGTGCCGCCGGTGAAAAAAACCGTGGTCGTGGACAAGACCGCGCCGGCGCGTTCCGCCAGCCTCTGGCAAGGTTCGCCGTTGTTGTCGCTGCTGGGCGTGATGGGCATTCTGTTGCTGGCGCGGATGCTGCCGCAGACCTCGTTCTCGCTGTATGTCAGCTCGGTGTTCGAGGTCAGCAATTCGGTGGTCGGCCTCTGCTATGGCTTGCTGGCGCTGGGCTTCATTCTGTCGGCCACGGCCTGGTCGCGCTACTTCGAACACCGTGGCCAGCAGGACACTTTGCAGCGCATGACCTACGTGGTGATCGGCTGCATCGTCCTCACTGCGGTGGCCGGCGTAACCCGTAACCCGTTGGTGTTCGTGATCGCCTATTTCATCTGGGGCGTACTGCTCGGTGCAACAACGCCGGTGCTGATGGCGCTGATCTCGAAAACCGCTGACAGCTCGCAGCAAGGCCATGTGTTGGGGATCGCTCAGGGCACCGCGCAATTCGCCTCGATTGCGGGGATATCGGCTGGCGGCTTGCTCAGTCAGGTCTACGGCTTGCAGTACACCTATCTGTTTGTGTGTCTGGCCTACGTCGTCGCGCTGATCCCGATTGTCGCGCTGCGCTACTGGCCAGCAGTGATGCAAGCAAGCCCTGCCCCGCCCGGGGATTGATCAAGGAGTCTGGCTTTGAATATTGAACAACTGCGCGCCGACACCCCCGCCGTCGCGCACCTGATCCACTTCAACAACGCTGGCGCCGCGCTGATGCCTTCGTCGGTGATCTCCGCGATGACCCGTCATATTCAGCTTGAGGCTAGTCTGGGCGGCTATGAGGCGGCCGCGCAGCAGTCGGCCCAGGTGGAGAACGTCTATGGCGCCATCGGGCGTTTGATCAATGCCGAGCCTGACGAAATCGCGGTGATCGAAAACGCGACCCGCGCCTGGGACATGGCGTTCTACTCCTTGCCGTTGCAACCCGGTGATGTGGTGCTGACGTCGACCACCGAGTACGCGGGCAATTACATTCCCTATCTGCAAATGAAGCAGCGGCGTGGCATCGAGATTCGGCTCATCCCTAATGATGAGCACGGGCAGGTTTCGTTATCGGCACTTAGAGAGTTACTTCACGATGAACGGGTCGCGCTGGTCTCGCTGCCGGTGATCGCCACCAATGGCGGCCCGGTGCAGCCCATCGAGCAGATTGGCGCCCTCGCCCGTGCGGCCGGCGTGCTGTTTCTGCTCGACGCTTGCCAGGGTGTCGGGCAGATGCCGATCGACGTGCAGAAGATCGGCTGCCACATGCTCGCCGCCACCAGCCGCAAATACCTGCGCGGGCCTCGCGGGATGGGATTCTTGTATGTCGAAAAAGCCCTGTGTCAGAACCTCGAGCCGGCGTTTCTCGACTTGCATGCCGCCGCGCTGCAGAGCGCCGACACGTTCACCATCCGCGCCGACGCCCGGCGTTTCGAGAACTGGGAATGCAACGTCGCCGCCAAGCTGGGCCTCGGTGCGGCGGTGGAATACGCGCTGGCGCAAGGTATCGAACCGATGTGGTTGCGGATTCAACAATTGGCCGGTTACCTGCGCCAACGACTGGCAGAGCTTTCCGGCGTCACGCCACAGGATCTGGGGAGGCAGAAGTCCGGTATCGTCACGTTCACCCATCAAAACCACAGCGCCGCGCAGGTTCAACAGTGGCTGGCCGGCCAGGAAAAACCCGTCAACGTCAGCACCTCGACGTTCCGCTCGACCCTGCTCGACATGCAACACAGGGAATTGCTGGAAGTCAGCCGTGCCTCGGTGCATGCGTACAACACCGAGGCGGAAATCGACACGATGATTGCTGCGCTGAGTCGTCTGTCGTGAGTCTGAAGCGGACATCAATCGGTGCTTGCGTCCCAGCGGCTTTGTAAACTAGCATTGGGAATACTTCTCAATTGCATGAAAATTTGCAGCCATGAGCGAAACCCTTCCCGCGAATAACGACAAGCACCTGCGCGCGATCGAAGCCCTGTACAGCGGCCATCACGGCTGGCTGTACGCGACGCTGAGAAAAAAACTGGGTAACGCCATGGATGCGGCGGATCTGACGCAGGACACCTTCACCCGAATCCTCGCCTCGC
The DNA here is from genome assembly GCF_004519405.1 of Pseudomonas sp. BCA17. GTDB lineage: Bacteria > Pseudomonadota > Gammaproteobacteria > Pseudomonadales > Pseudomonadaceae > Aquipseudomonas. Next base: position 1,289,544 of record NZ_SGWI01000001.1, read on the forward strand.
AAGTCACCGTCATTGAGCAGCCGCGCGCGTATCTGAGCTGCGTGGCCAAGGGCATTCTGGTCAACTGGTATCAGCGCAAGGCGCTGGAGCGCGCTTACCTGGACGCCCTCGCCCATGTACCGGCGCCGGAAGTGCCTTCGCCGGAACTGCGTTTCATGGTGCTGGAAACCCTGCACGAAATCGACACGATGCTTGACGCCCTGCCGCCGCTGGTCAAACGCGCGTTCCTGCTGTCACAGATCAGCGGCCTTAAATACGACGACATCGCCGAGCAATTGGGTGTTTCACTGATCACCGTCAAACGCTACATGAAGCAAGCCTTCGTGCAGTGCCTGTTGCTGGTGGAGTGAATGCTCAGCCGCCGCCATGAGCCGCACCTCGATCACCAGGCCCTGGAAGAAGCCGCCGACTGGTTGATCCGCATGAGTGACGGCGAACTCAGCGACAGCGAGCGCGGCGAATGGGAATACTGGAAAACCAGCAGCCCCGAGCGCGGTCGCGCCTGGGCGCGCGCGCAGTTGCTGCAGACCAAGCTAGGTGGCTTGCCTCCTTCACTGGCAATGTCGGCACTTGATCGTCCAAGCAGCCCTGAACGGCGCGCAGCACTCGGCAAACTGGCGATGATTCTGGCCATCCTGCCGGCCGGCTGGGGCAGCTGGAAGCTGGCAGAAACCCAGCAATGGTCAGCCGACTATCGCACGGCCGTTGGCCAGCAACGCGAGCTGACCCTGGCCGACGGTTCGAAAATCACCTTGAACACCGACTCTGCCATCGACGTGCTGTTCGACACCAATCAACGCCTCATCCATCTGCGTGAAGGCGAAATACTGGTCCAGACCGCAGCGGATACTTCACCGCTGGCCCGCCCCTTTCTGGTCAGCACCCGTAAGGGCCGCATGCAGGCGCTGGGCACGCGCTTCACGGTTCGAGAGTTGCAACCACGCACGCACCTCGCCGTGCTGGAAGGCGCGGTGAAAGTCGAACTCGCGGACAATCGCCAGCGCACTCCGCTGATCGTCAACGCCGGTCAACGCACCGACTTCTCTTCCGACACCTTTGGCCAGGTCAGCACTGCCGACCGCTACGTCGGCGCCTGGAGCCAAGGCATGCTGATGGCTGACAAAATGCGCCTGGCCGATTTCGTCGACGAACTTACGCGCTATCGCCGCGGTTTCGTACGCCTCGATCCGGCAATCGCCGATCTGCGCATTTCCGGCGCCTACCCGATCAGCGACAGCCAGCGCACCTTGAACATGCTGGCGCAAACCTACCCGATCCTCGTCAGCGGCCACCTGAATGGCTACTGGGTCATGCTTTCCCCCGCCTGAGGGAAAAAATATTCGCCTCGGGCTGATACTTTTTCTGGTTTCGACTGGCTATTGGGGAGAAGCACCTTTCCGTCCTGTTTATAGGCTCATTCATCCATGCTTGCTGCACGCCTCCTGCGCCCGGATCGTCAGTTCAAACCAGTTGTTCGCAGTGCGTTGTTAAGCCTTGTCCTGATCGGTGTGGTTTGCCCGTTTGCCTTGGCCGCCGTGCCTGTGCAACTGGACACTGTTGCGGTGCGTGCCTACAACATTCCTGCCGGGCCGTTGGGCACGACCCTGTCGAGTTTTGCCGTGGACTCCGGTATCGCGCTGTCGTTCGAGCCAGCGCTGACCGAGGGTCTGAACAGTCCTGCGCTGATCGGCAAGTTCTCGACGCAGGAAGCGGTCAATCGCTTGCTGACCGGCAGTGGCCTGGACATGGTGTTGCGCAGCGACGGCAGCTACACGCTGGTGCAGCGCCGGGTGACGCTGGATGAAACTGCCGTGATCGGCACCGACAAACGCACCGATGCCCTGCCAGAGGTGTACGCCGGTGGCCAGGTCGCCAATGGCGGACGCCTTGGGATCCTGGGCAATACCGATGTGATGGACGCGCCATTCAGCGTCAGCACTTACACCTCGGCGCTGATCAAGGATCAACAGGCCGTCACCGTTGGCGATGTGCTGGAACGTGACTCTTCGGTACGCTCCACCGGCCAGGCCGGGGGAATTGTCGACTCGTTCTTTATCCGTGGCTTTCCCGTTGGCGAAGGCAACCTTGGCGAACTGGCCTTCGACGGCGTTTACGGCGTGGCACCCAACTATCGGGTGTTTACCGAATACGCCGAGCGCATCGAACTGGTCAAAGGCCCCGGCGCCCTGCTCTATGGCATGTCACCGAACAATGCGGTCGGCGGCGTGATCAACGTGGTACCCAAGCGCTCGCTCGATGAAGACTTGTCGCGTTTCACCGCCAGTTACGCCATGGATTCGCAACTCGGCGGGCACCTCGATGTCAGTCGGCGTTTCGGCGAAGAACGCCGCTTCGGCGTCCGCATCAATGGCAGTACGCAACTGGGCGACACGGTGATCGACGATCAATCGCGGTATGTCGATATCGGTGCAATTTCCCTCGACTATCAGGGCGAACGCCTGCGCACGACCTTCGACTGGCTTAGCCAGAAAGAAAGCTTCGACGCTGCCTCACGGCCATTTCTCATTGCTTCGGGCGTGGACATTCCTTCCGCCGCCAACGGCCGCCGCAACGTCAGCCAGGATTGGGGCTGGTCGCAAACCCGTGACAAGTCGGCGCTGCTCAGTGGCGAATACGACCTCAGCGACGCGTTGACCGTGTTCGCTCACGCCGGTGGCGGCAAATCGGATGTCGCGCGGATGTCCGACCAGACGCCGACCCTCATCAATTCGGCGGGCGATACCTCTTCGATCCCCGGCTATTACAAATTCGAAGTCGAGCGTTACACCGTCGATGCCGGTGCGCGGCTGCGCTTTGACACCGGGCCGATCAGTCACCGCACCACGGTGCAGGTCAGTCGCTATCGCGATGTGTTGTCGCGCGGGATTATTTCCGGCGCACCGATCCTGTCCAATATCTACCACCCGGTGGATCGGCCGAAGCCTTACATTCCCAAGCCGGACACACCGAAAGTGTCGGAAAGCGAGCTGACCGGTGTGGCGTTGGCGGACACCCTGTCGGCACTCGATGACCGTGTCCAGGTGACCCTCGGCGTACGCAAACAGAGCATCAAATCCGACAATTACAACGCCGCTGGCGTGGTCACTACGTCTTACGACGACGGCCGAACGACGCCGCTGTTCGGTGTCGTAGTCAAACCCTGGGATCACGTTTCGCTCTACTACAACTACCTCGAAGGGCTCAGCAAGGGCGACATCGCCCCCTCCACCGCGTCCAACGCCGGCGAGATCTTTGCCCCCTATATTTCCCGCCAGCACGAACTCGGGATCAAGGCCGACTACGGCACGTTTACGTCCACCATCAGCCTGTTTCAGATCACCAAGCCCAGCGGCGAACTGGCCTCCGGTGTGTTCTCGGTACAAGGCGAACAACGCAACCGTGGGCTAGAGCTGAACGTGTTTGGCGAAGTCACGCCGGGCACTCGCCTGCTCGGCGGTGTGACCTTGCTCAATGCCGAACTGACCCGGTCCGGGGTAGCCGCCAACCGCGGCAATAAACCGGTCGGCGTGCCCGAAATCCAGGCCAACCTCTGGGCCGAATGGGACACACCATGGCTCGAAGGCCTGACACTCACGGGGGGCGCAATCCATACCGGCAGCCAGTACGTAAATCAGGCCAATACGCAAAAGCTCGATGACTGGACCCGCTTTGATATTGGCGCACGCTACACCACACGCATCGATGATCGACCCACTACGTTTCGCGCCACGGTGCAGAACGTGTTCGACCACGCGTACTGGTCAGGCGTCGCCTCTTATGGCGCGTTCTCGCAAGGCTCACCGCGCACCTTATTACTGTCGGCGACTGTCGATTTCTGAAACGTTCAGCCGGAGCACGGTGTGAACCGTTGACCGAACTGACCATTGCAAAGGCTTTGACCATGGTGATTGTTGATCGACGCAGCCTCGCGTTTGCTGCGCTGTTACTGGCAGGACTGCTGAGCCTGATGACACTGGCGCCGCGCAATGCCCACGCCAGCGAAACTGATGCAACACGCACCGAAGTGACCGACCTGCTCGGGCGCAAGGTCAAGGTTCATCTGCCGGTCAGGCGGGTCATCCTCGGTGAAGGCCGGCAGTTGTATCTGGTTGCCGCGCTGGACACACACAACCCAATCGAACGTATCGTTGGCTGGCGCAAGGACCTGATCCAGTCGGATCCGGACACTTATAACGCGTACCTGCGCAAATTTCCCGGCATCGCCAAAATCCCCACTTTCGGCGGCTTTGAAGATGGCACCTTTGATATCGAGCAGGCAATCTCGCAACGCCCGGACGTGATCATCCTCAACATCGAAGCGCAACACGCTACGGAGGACGCGCGCTACATCGAGAAGCTCGACGCCCTCGGCATCCCGGTGGTGTACGTCGATTTTCGCAATAACCCGATGCAGAACACCGAGCCGACCATGCGCCTGTTCGGTCAGTTGTTCGGCAAGGAACAACGCGCCGAAGCCTTCATTGATTTTCGCAACCAGCAGATTCACCGCGTCACCGACGTCATCGAGAAACAGCATCCACTGCGCCCGAATGTGTTCATCGAGCGCATCGGTGGCTACACCGATGATTGCTGCCTGAGTTTCGGCAACGAAAACTTTGGCCTGTTCGTCGAGATGGCCGGCGGCAACAATATCGCCCGGCAGATCATTCCGACCACGTTCGGCCAGTTGAATCCCGAGCAGGTCATCGTCGCCAATCCGGCACACGTCGTCGTCACCACAGCCAACTGGGAAGCCTTTGCCCCGGGTGGTCACTGGGTCGGCGTCGGCCCGGGTGCAGACATGACCGAGGCGCGAAAAAAACTCGCATGGTATACCCAGCGCCCGGCCTACGCCGGCATCAAAGCTCAGGAAAACCAAGCCTTTCACGCCATCTGGCACCAGTTCTACAACAGCCCTTACCAATTCGTGGCCATCCAGCAACTGGCCAAATGGTTCCACCCGGAACTGTTTGCCGATCTCGATCCGGACGCTTCATTTCGCGAACTGCATGAGCGTTTTCTGCCTGTGCCGTATGAGTCGGGCTACTTTGTCAGCCTGCGCAATCCTGAGGTCAAACCATGAGTTCGTTGACCGACACCGTCGAGGTGCAGCGCGACACCTATCGGCGGCTGGTGCTGCGTAAACGCCTGATCCTTGCCGGGCTGGTAGTTCTGCTGCTGTGCAGCGTGCTGCTGGACCTTGCTTTGGGGCCGGCGAGTTACAGCTTCAGCGAAGTACTGGGAGCCCTGTTCTCACCGGACAGCGCTTCACCACAAGTGCGCGTGGTGATGTGGGATATTCGTCTGCCGGTGGCGCTGATGGCAGTGGCGGTCGGCGCGGCGTTGTCGCTGGCCGGCGCGCAGATGCAGACGATCCTCAACAACCCGCTGGCCAGTCCATTCACCCTGGGCATTTCCGCCGCCGCCAGCTTCGGCGCGGCGTTGGGTTTGGCATTCGGCGTCGCGCTGTTCCCGCTGGCGGCGCAATTCATGGTGCCGCTGAACGCGTTCATCATGGCCATGCTGTCGGCGCTACTGATCCACTTTCTGAGCATGCGTCGCGGCGTCACCGCCGAAACCATTGTGTTGCTCGGTATAGCGCTGGTGTTCACCTTCAATGCGCTGTTGGCGCTGGTGCAGTTCTTCGCCACCGAACAAGCCGTGGCGGCCGTGGTGTTCTGGACCATGGGTAGCCTGACCAAAGCGACGTGGCCGAAACTCGGCGTTATCTGTCTGGTGATCCTGATCACCCTGCCGATATTCGCCAAACGCGCCTGGGCCCTGACCGCCCTGCGCCTGGGCGACGACAAGGCCGCCAGTTTCGGCATCAACGTACGCAGCCTGCGCTTTCAGACGCTGATCATGGTCAGTCTGCTCGCCTCGTTTCCCGTGGCGTTTGTCGGCACAATCGGGTTCATCGGGCTAGTCGGGCCGCACATCGCCCGTATGATGATCGGTGAGGACCAGCGGTTTTTCCTGCCAGCCTCCTTGCTGACCGGCTCGTTGATTCTGTCGGTCAGTTCCGTAGTCAGCAAAACCCTGATCCCCGGCGCGATATTCCCCATCGGCGTGGTCACGTCGCTGATCGGCGTACCGTTCTTCATATCTCTGATTCTCGGCGGGAAGAAAAACTCATGGTGAAGCTGCAACTGGTGAGTCTCGGTGCCCGCTACGGCCAGCGCGAAATCATTCGTGATGTCTCGACGGCTACGTTTTTCGGCGGTCAGGTGGTCGCCGTCGTCGGGCCCAACGCGGCGGGCAAATCGACGCTGTTCAAACGCATGGCCGGACTGATCGACGGCCCCGGGCAGGTGATCTTGCAGGAGTCGAAGAAAGGACTGACGGGCATCAGTTACATGCCGCAGGGTCTGAATGCCAGTGCGCGGTTGACGGTGTATGAATCCGTATTGCTGGCGCGCAAGCAACTGACGCCGGGCTGGGTCGTTCACGATGACGAACTGAGACTGGTCGACGAGATTCTCGCTGCACTGGGCATCAGCGGCTTGTCCTTCCGCAACCTCGGTGAACTCAGCGGCGGGCAGCAACAGTTGGTATCCATTGCACAAACCCTCGTGCGCGAGCCCGAAATCCTGCTGATGGACGAACCGACCAGCGCCCTCGACATGCATCGCCAGGTGCAGGTACTGAACTTCATGCGTACAGTGGCCCGCCAACGCGAAGTCATCGTATTCATCGCGATCCATGACCTGAACCAGGCACTGCGTTTTGCCGACCAGGTGCTGGTCATCGCCGAGGGCACCACGCAAGGCAGTGGCCCAAGCAACGAGGTCATTACTGAACAGATGTTGCGCAATGTCTACAAGGTCGAAGCACGAATCGAGCAATGCAGTCGCGGGCTGTACCACATACTCATAGACGATATCGTTTAACGTCCGCCTTGGAACGTCTCAAGGGCAGCAGGCACCGAAGGTCGGCTCGCTGGTGGAGAGCAGCTTTTTGATGAGTCTTTCAAGATTTCAATGGTTGAAATTTCAGTGAGCGGGTGAACCTTCCACTAATGCTATCCCGCAGGTTTCCAACCCCGTGCTGGTTGAAAACCTCCAGCGTTGAGGACTCCACCCAGAGCCGGTGAATTTGTGGGAGTAAAAACGACCAAACATAAAAAAGGGTCGCGAGATAAAATCTCGCAACCCTTTGAATTGTATGGTCGGGACGGAGTGATTCGAACACTCGACCCCTAGCACCCCATGCTAGTGCGCTACCGGACTGCGCTACGCCCCGACTAGGCGTGTTACTGGGTTCGCTTCGCAACGAAGCGATCAGGAATATACCGCAAGCTTTTGAAATGTGGAAGTATTTTAAAAGCCTGAATTATTTCTTCAAAACCACGAGTACATCTTCGAGTTCGGAGATCATCTGGCGGATCAGTTGTTTGTATTGGGTGGTGTCGTCTTTGGCTTCATCACCGGACATGCGCTGGCGCGCACCGCTGATGGTGAACCCCTGGTCGTACAGCAACGCGCGGATCTGTCGGATCATCAGCACATCCTGGCGCTGATAATACCGACGGTTCCCGGTGCGTTTGACGGGGTTGAGTTGAGGAAACTCCTGCTCCCAATAGCGCAACACGTGCGGTTTTACCGCACACAGCTCGCTGACTTCACCAATGGTGAAGTAGCGTTTGCCTGGGATGACGGGTAGCTCGTCGTTATGACTTGGTTCCAGCATAAGCCTCAACTCGGGCCTTCAACTTCTGCCCTGGACGAAAGGTGACCACACGGCGAGCCGTGATCGGGATTTCTTCTCCCGTTTTTGGATTGCGGCCAGGCCGCTGGCGTTTGTCCCGCAGGTCAAAGTTGCCGAAACCGGACAGTTTGACCTGCTCATTGTCTTCCAGAGCGTGCCTGATTTCTTCAAAAAACAGCTCGACCAATTCCTTGGCCTCGCGCTTGTTCAGACCCAACTCTTCGTACAGACGTTCCGCCATCTCAGCTTTCGTCAAAGCCCCCATACGTCACTTCCTTAACGTGGCGTTCAACCTTTGTTCGAGCGAGGTGAGGATATTTTGTGTCGTGGTATTCACCTCATCGTCATTAAGAGTGCGCGATGGATGCTGCCAGGTCAAGCCAACTGCAAGGCTTTTTCTATGCGGATCAATGCCTTTACCCTGATAGACGTCAAATAGCCTGAGGTCTGTCAGCCATTCCCCTGCATTTTCACGGATTACGTCCAGAACCGCAGTAGCGGCGACTTCGCGGTCAGCGATCAAGGCGAGGTCACGGCGCACTTCAGGGAAGCGCGACAACTCGCTGAATTTAGGCATTTTGCCCGAAGCCACTTCAGCCAGGACCAGTTCAAACACGAAGACTGGACGATCCAGTCCCAGGGTTTTCGACAGCTCAGGATGAATAGCGCCGACGAAGCCCACCAGGCGCCCTTCTCGCTCGATCCGTGCAGTCTGGCCCGGGTGCAACGCCGGGTGGCTGCCTGGTACAAACGTAAAGTCGCCCAGCGCACCGGCAAAGCCCAATACTGCTTCCACGTCAGCTTTGACGTCGAAGAAGTCCACGGCATCGCGACCTTGCGCCCAGCCTTCCGGCAAGCGGCTACCGCAGACGACACCGGCCAGCATCGGCTCTTGCTTCAGACCGTCCAGTTGCCCCACAAAACGCAAGCCGCTTTCGAACATGCGCACGCGATCTTGCTGACGGTTCAGGTTATGGGAAAGTGCTTTCACCAGGCCAGGCCACAGCGACGAACGCATGGCCGCCATGTCGTTGGAAATCGGGTTAGCCAGCATCAGCGGTTCAACACCTGGGTTGAACAGTTCGAACTGCTTCGGATCAATGAAGCTGTAGGTGACCGCTTCCTGATAGCCGCGGGCGACCAGCAGACGACGCAGCTCAGGCAAGTGAGCACGTGCCTCAGCCTTGGGTTGCGGCGCCAGGCGCGCTTGCGGGTAACGAACCGGCAAGCGGTTGTAACCATACAGGCGGGCCAATTCTTCGATCAGGTCAACTTCCAGGCTGATATCGAAGCGATGGCTCGGCACCTCGACGTGCCACTGGCCTTCCCCACTCAAGGAAATACCCAGGCCGAGGGCCGACAACAGTTGCTCGATTTCAGCTGGCTCGATCTTCAGGCCAAGCATCTGCTCAACGCTTTTGGCGCGCAGGGTGATGGGTGCAACGGACGGCAGGTGCTGCTCACTGACGGTTTCAGTGATCGGACCGGCGTCGCCACCAGTGATTTCCAGCAGCAGGCCGGTAGCACGCTCCATGGCTTCACGGGCCAGTTTCCAGTCCACGCCACGCTCATAGCGGTGCGAGGCATCGGTGTGCAGGCCGTAGGAACGCGCCTTGCCAGCGATGGCAATCTGATCGAAAAATGCACTTTCCAGGAAAATATCGCGCGTGGTAGCGGACACGCCGCTGTGCTCGCCACCCATCACGCCGGCAATTGCGAGGGCGCGGGAATGGTCAGCGATTACCAGGGTATCGGCACGCAGGCTAACTTCCTGGCCGTCGAGCAGAACCAGCTTTTCACCTTCCTCAGCCATGCGTACGCGGATGCCACCGTTGATTTCGGCGAGATCGAAGGCGTGCAGCGGCTGACCCAACTCCAACATCACATAGTTGGTGATGTCGACAGCAGCATCAATGCTGCGTACGTCGGCGCGACGCAGACGCTCAACCATCCACAATGGGGTTGGCTTGGACAGGTCGACGTTACGGATCACACGGCCCAAATAACGTGGGCAGGCGTTTGGCGCCAGCACTTCAATGGAGCGCACTTCGTCGTGCACTGCAGCTACTGGGGCCACAACCGGACGCGTGACGGGTGCGTTGTACAACGCGCCGACTTCACGAGCCAGGCCGGCCAGGGACAGGCAGTCGCCGCGGTTCGGGGTCAGGTCGACCTCGATGCTGGCATCTTCCAGATTCAAGTAAACGCGGATGTCCTGACCTACCGGCGCATCAGCCGGCAGCTCCATCAGGCCATCATTGCCCTCGCCCACCTGCAGTTCAGCCTGGGAGCAGAGCATGCCATTGGACTCGACACCGCGTAGCTTGGCTTTCTTGATCTTGAAGTCGCCTGGCAGTGCTGCGCCGATCATGGCGAACGGAATCTTCAGGCCCGGGCGCACATTCGGCGCTCCGCACACGACCTGGAAGGTTTCGATGCCATTGCTGACCTGGCACACACGCAATTTATCGGCGTCGGGATGTTGCTCGGTGCTCAACACCTCACCCACCACCACGCCGCTGAAAACACCGGCGGCCGGCGTCACGCTATCGACCTCAAGGCCGGCCATCGACAGACGGGCAACCAGCTCGTCGCGATCTACCTGCGGGCTTACCCAGCCACGCAGCCATTGTTCACTGAATTTCATCCTGCTCTCCTAAAGATTCGTTACGACTAGCGAAATTGCGCGAGGAACCGCAAGTCGTTGTCGAAGAACAGACGCAAGTCGTTCACGCCGTAACGCAGCATGGCCAGGCGTTCAACGCCCATGCCGAAGGCAAAGCCCGAGAACTCTTCCGGGTCGATCCCGGACATGCGCAGTACATTAGGGTGGACCATGCCGCAGCCCATCACTTCCAGCCAGCCGGTCTGCTTGCAGACGCGGCAGCCTTTACCGCTGCACATCACGCATTCCATATCGACTTCAGCGGATGGTTCAGTGAACGGGAAGAACGAAGGACGGAAACGCACCGCCAGCTCTTTCTCGAAGAACACCCGCAGGAACTCTTCGATGGTGCCTTTGAGGTCGGCGAAATTGATATCGCGATCAACCAGCAGGCCTTCGACCTGGTGGAACATCGGCGAGTGGGTGATATCCGAGTCGCTACGGTACACACGGCCTGGGCAGACAATGCGGATCGGCGGCTTGTTCGCTTCCATGGTGCGGACCTGTACCGGCGAGGTATGGGTGCGCAACAGCATGTTTGCGTTGAAATAGAAGGTGTCATGCATCGACCGGGCCGGGTGATGGCCTGGGATGTTGAGCGCCTCGAAGTTGTGATAGTCGTCTTCGACCTCAGGGCCTTCGGCAATGCCGTAGCCGATGTGGGTGAAGAACTGCTCGATACGTTCCAGAGTCCGGGTGATCGGATGCAGACCGCCCGAGGCCTGGCCACGGCCAGGCAAGGTTACGTCAATGGACTCGGCCGCGAGCTTGGCTGCAAGGTCAGCCTCCTCGAGCGACGCCTTGCGCGCATTGAGAACCTCTGTGACACGCTCCTTGGCGACGTTGATCAGCGCACCGACTTGTGGGCGCTCTTCAGCCGGCAAATTTCCCAGGGTCTTCATCACCTGAGTCAATTCACCCTTTTTGCCAAGGTAGTGAACCCGGATTTGCTCCAGGGCATTGATATCTTCAGCGCTTTGCACAGCCTCAAGAGCTTGAGCGACGAGCGCGTCCAGGTTTTCCATGTACAGACTCCAGATACAAAATAGGGGAAGAGCTTGAAGGCTCTTCCCCTATTTATGACGTTTACCACCTTGGGCTACAGGAGCAGCCCAGGGTGACTGTCGGGGGTACTTAAGCCAAGGTGGCTTTAGCTTTCTCGACAATCGCAGCAAACACCGCTTTTTCGTTCACGGCCAGTTCAGCCAGAACCTTACGGTCGATTTCGATGGACGCTTTTTTCAGGCCAGCGATGAAACGGCTGTAGGACAGACCGTTAACACGAGCACCAGCATTGATACGAGCGATCCACAGAGCGCGGAACTGACGCTTTTTCTGACGACGGTCACGGTAGGCGTATTGGCCAGCCTTGATTACCGCTTGCTTGGCAACACGGAATACGCGTGAACGCGCGCCGTAGTAGCCTTTAGCAAGTTTCAGAATTTTTTTGTGACGTTTACGGGCAATGACGCCACGCTTTACACGAGCCATGAGTTACTTCCTCTATTCTTGATCCAAAAATTAACGAAGGCGCAGCATGCGCTCGACTTTTGCCACGTCAGACGGATGCAGCAAGCTGCTACCGCGCAGTTGACGCTTACGCTTGGTCGACATTTTGGTCAGGATGTGGCTCTTGAAAGCGTGCTTGTGCTTGATACCGTTAGCAGTTTTCAGAAACCGCTTAGCAGCACCACTTTTAGTCTTCATCTTTGGCATGTTCGGATACTCCGCATTCAGTTGATAAACATAATCAGAAGGCCTGCCGTGCCCTGTTGATTACTTCTTCTTTTTCGGGGCGATGACCATGATCAGCTGGCGTCCTTCCATCTTAGGATGCTGTTCGACAGAACCGTACTCGAGCAGGTCTTGTTCAACCCGCTTGAGGAGTTCCATCCCCAGCTCCTGGTGGGCCATCTCACGGCCGCGGAATCGCAAGGATACCTTGGCCCTGTCCCCATCACTCAGGAAACGTACCAGGTTGCGCAGTTTTACCTGGTAATCCCCTTCCTCCGTCCCTGGACGAAACTTGATTTCTTTTACTTGAATCTGCTTCTGGTTCTTCTTCGCTGCAGCAACCTGCTTCTTCTTTTCGAAGATCGACTTGCCGTAGTCCATCACCCGGCAAACGGGTGGGATTGCATCGGCGGAGATTTCCACCAGGTCCAATTTGGACTCTTCAGCGATACGAAGCGCTTCATCAATCGAGACGATGCCAATCTGCTCGCCGTCAGCGCCAATTAACCGAACCTCGCGTGCCGAGATATTCTCGTTGATCGGGGCTTTCGGTGCAGCTCGTTTATCTTGTCTCATTTCACGCTTAATAATAATTACTCCGAATCTGGGCGACCACGCCGGGAAACCGCTTGCGCGAGAAACTCAGCGAACTGGGCGACGGGCATCGAGCCCAGGTCAGCACCTTCACGAGTACGCACAGCGACAGTCTGCATCTCGACTTCCCGATCTCCAATAACCAAAAGATAGGGAACCTTGAGCAAAGTATGCTCACGGATTTTAAAGCCGATCTTTTCATTTCTCAAGTCGGACTTGGCACGAAATCCGCTTTCGTTGAGAGTTTTTTCAACTTCAGCGGCGAAATCCGCCTGTTTATCAGTGATATTCATGATCACTGCCTGGGTCGGAGCCAGCCACGCAGGGAATGCACCCTCGTAGTGCTCGATCAGGATACCGACGAACCGCTCGAACGAGCCGAGGATCGCCCGATGCAACATAACCGGGTGTTTACGGCTGTTGTCTTCGGAGACGTATTCGGCGCCCAAACGGATCGGGAGGTTAAAATCGAGCTGCAGGGTACCACACTGCCAGACGCGACCAAGGCAATCTTTCAGCGAAAATTCGATCTTCGGACCGTAGAAAGCGCCCTCACCCGGCTGCAGGTCGTACGCAAGCCCCGCACTGTCCAGCGCTGCGGCCAATGCAGCTTCGGCGCGATCCCACAGCTCATCGGAGCCGACACGTTTTTCCGGACGAGTGGACAGCTTCATCTCGACTTCGGTAAAGCCGAAATCTCGATAAACGTCCATGGTCAGCTTGATGAACGCGGCGGATTCAGCCTGCATCTGCTCTTCGGTGCAGAAGATATGGGCGTCGTCCTGGGTGAAGCCACGCACACGCATGATGCCGTGCAACGCACCCGATGGCTCGTTACGGTGGCAGGCACCGAATTCGGCCAGGCGCATCGGCAGCTCGCGGTAGCTCTTCAGGCCCTGGTTGAACACCTGCACGTGGCAAGGGCAGTTCATCGGCTTGATGGCGTAGTCGCGGTTTTCCGACTGGGTGGTGAACATGTTGTCGGCGTAGTTGGCCCAGTGCCCGGATTTCTCCCACAGGCTGCGATCAACGACCTGAGGCGTCTTGATCTCCAGGTAGCCGTTTTCGCGTTGAACCTTGCGCATGTACTGCTCGAGCACTTGATACAGGGTCCAGCCGTTCGGGTGCCAGAACACCATGCCCGGAGCCTCTTCCTGGAGGTGGAACAGGTTCAGGCGCTTGCCGATCTTGCGGTGATCGCGCTTTTCAGCTTCTTCGATGCGCTGGATGTAGGCCGCCAGTTGTTTCTTGTCAGCCCATGCAGTGCCGTAGATCCGCTGCAGTTGCTCGTTCTTCGCATCACCGCGCCAGTAGGCACCGGACAGCTTGGTCAGCTTGAACGATTTGAGGAAGCGCGTGTTCGGCACGTGCGGACCACGGCACATGTCGACATATTCTTCGTGGTAGTACAGGCCCATCGCCTGCTCGTCCGGCATGTCTTCCACCAGACGCAGCTTGTAGTCCTCACCACGAGCGGTGAAGACGTCGATCACTTCGGCGCGCGGCGTAACCTTCTTGATCACGTCGTAATCTTTTTCGATCAGCGCATGCATGCGCTGCTCGATGGCCGCGAGGTCGTCCGGAGTGAAAGGACGCTCGTAGGCGATATCGTAATAAAAGCCTTCTTCGATGACCGGGCCGATCACCATTTTCGCCGTCGGGTACAACTGCTTAACCGCATGGCCAATCAAGTGCGCGCAAGAGTGGCGAATGATCTCCAGCCCCTCCTGATCCTTGGGCGTGATGATTTGCAGGCTGGCATCGGTGGTGATCAGGTCGCTGGCGTCGACCAGCTTGCCATCGACCTTGCCGGCCACGGTGGCCTTGGCCAGGCCGGCACCAATGGATGCGGCGACTTCGGCTACGGAAACCGAATGATCGAATGAACGTTGACTGCCGTCGGGAAGAGTAATAGTTGGCATGGCGCCTCCTCTCCTAGTGGTGACCCCTACCAAAGGTCACGTGGGTTGGGATGAGCCAGTACAAGATCCAATACCAGGCCGTTCAATGATGAACGCCTGCCTTACAGCGGCAGGAGCCTTTCGGCCAACCGATAATCGAACCAGAGTGACTGGAGTGAGCTAAAAAGACATGGCGAGGCGGCAAATGGCGCGCCTGGGAAATAGCCAGAAAGCGGATGCTAGCACAGATGAACGGTCATCGCGTTGGCGACTCTTTATGTGAAGACAAATTCCAGGCTTTATAGCCGCAAAAGTGAACTTGGACTGTACGACAGCCCTCAAACCCACTGAGAATCGACGTTCGTCCTCAAACCAAAGGAGCACTCCATGATGCGTTTTACCTCCAGCCTCGCTCTCGCCGCCTCCCTGACCCTCCTTTCCCTCGGTGCACAGGCAGCAGCCCCATCGAACTGGCCAGCTGGCGCACGGGACAGCTTCGTCAGCGACTGCAGCAAGGCTGCCAGCCAGAACGTGGATGCCAAAACCGCAAAAACTCACTGCGAATGCGGCGCCGACAAGATCAACGCCGAATTGAGCACCGCCGAAATCAAGGAGCTCATGACTAACCCGAACGCCAGCCCGGAGCTTAGGAACAAAGCCGTCGCGGCTATTTCGTCCTGCAAAGTCGTGAAGAAAAACTAAGATTTGCCACTGATCACACAGCTTCACTGCGGATAAAACAGTCCAAAAGCCGCCATTTCTCACAAAATACGCAGCTTTTACGGCTTTTTTTATCAGTTGATATTTCGGGCCAAAGCCCCGTAGATCGGGGCTTTCAGCAGGCCAGGGCATGAAACACAACGCTATTGATTAGCAAACAGTGCCTTGGGGGGGCTCCCAAGTCGAACATTTCGACTATGATAGCTCGGTGTGCCCAGTTGGCCTGAGCAGCACAGCACTACTGAAAATATATGTTTCTTGGAGATACACCATGTCTAATCGCCAAACCGGCACCGTTAAATGGTTCAACGATGAAAAAGGCTTCGGCTTCATCACTCCTCAAGGTGGCGGTGACGACCTGTTCGTACACTTCAAAGCTATCGAAAGCGACGGTTTCAAAAGCCTGAAAGAAGGCCAAACCGTTTCCTTCGTGGCTGAGAAAGGCCAAAAGGGTATGCAAGCTGCACAAGTTCGCGGCGAGTAATTCCCCGCTGAGCTAAAAAAACCCCGTCCATGTGACGGGGTTTTTTATGGGCGCTACAAAAGACGAGACGCTATCAGCCGCAATTGACCCGCGTGATCACCAGATTGTCGTCGGTGTTCAGGTTCAAGCGGTCGGAGCGATATTCCAGCGTAATCATATCGTTGGGCTTGAGGATACGTGCGTTCTGCGCACCGGCACGCGTACGCGCCTGCTCCAGCAACTGAGGCGAGGCTTTCTGGCCGATCGTGAACTCGGCGGCCTTCGACTCACAGCGGCTATGGCCGGAATCGGTCACGGTGGCATCTTTGCCTGGCTCAGAGGCACCCGGGGTGCTGCAACCCGCCAATGCGAGTGCTGCCAACAAAGTACCGAATGATGCGAGCTTCCAAGGCATGAAGCCTCCTATGATAAAAAATGGACAGAGATCGTGCGACAGCAGTCAAGGCGATTGGTTTCAAGACGTTAACCGCCTGCGCGCAAGTCTGCCTGACTCATGACCGGCAAGCGCACGGTCAATCGTGACTAGATATGAACGTATTCAGTAGATATCGATGTAGTCAGACGACGGTTTTGGCCAATTCTGTTTCAGTGCATTGAAAATCTGCATGACCCAGACTTCATCGCTGGCCGCCACGATGCCCACATAGCCGGCCCCTTTGGCCCAGGTCTCCAGGCGAAACAGCAGGCCCTCAACGTCGAAACCGCCGACAGCCTTGCCGGAAGATATATAGGCGATACCGGCTCTGGTTACCCGCAATTGGGTATGTTCGTCATCACTGGCACTGGCAATGAGTTGACGCACGGCTTCCAGCGTCAGGTTCTCGGGGTTGCTCAAATCGATCTGCACGCGGCGTTTCCCAACCTTTAAACAGGCACACAGTGTCGCACAGCACCTGCCCTATGCCTAAGTAGCAGTGCCAATCGTGGCTTAAAGTGGTTAACTTCCCACGCTAACGCCGCGTTTTAGCGAACTGCCCCGTACCTACAGCTCACGAGACCTTCATGACCACCGTAACGCTCCAAGCCGACATCAAAGCCAAATGGCCCCAGGGACAAAGCGCCTATAGCCCTGGAAGCCCTGAAGAGCTGGCAATCATTGGTATCGACCTGCTGGTCAAGGAGCTCGGCACCCTGGCGGCACAAGCGTTCATCGGCCAAGTATTCGAAAAATACCCGGCCGACCACCTGGGCGCCCACAATCCGGAGCGCGAATAAGAACCGGCCGGCGAACGCCGACCGGCAACTGCATTACTTCAGGCGTGCCAAACGCTCAGTCAGCAGATCAAAGAAGCCCTGGGCATCGCCGTTCTCAACCCAGAACGCGTTTTTCGGCTGTTTCAGGCCGTCGTACCAGTCGACGATGGTCTGACCGAAGGTTGGGCCTTCGCGGCTGTCGACTACCACATTCACCTCACGTCCGCTGAACAACGCAGGCTTCAGCAGGTAGGCAATGACCGTGGCGTCGTGTACCGGGCCGCCAGGAATGCCGTAGTGCTCCATGTCGCCCTTGACGTATTCATTGAGAATATCGCCCACCACCTTGCTTGCATTGTTGTTAAGCGCGGCGATTTTTTTCAGGCGAGCCTCGCTGGTCAGCACCTTGTGGGTCACATCCAGTGGTAGGTAGGTCAGCTTTACACCACTTTTCAGCACGATCTCAGCCGCAGCCGGATCGGCGAACAGGTTGAACTCGGCCACTGGCGTAATATTGCCGCCATTGAAATGCGCGCCCCCCATCACGACGACTTCCTTGATGCCCTGGGTGATTTCAGGTGCCTGGGTCAATGCCAGCGCCAGGTTGGTCTGTGGGCCGAGCATGGCGAGGGTAATGCTGTGCGGCTTGGCAGTGCTCAGGGTCTTGATCAGGTAGTCGACGGCATTGCCTTCGGCCAGGCCTTTCTTGGGCTCGTGCACGGTAACGCCGGAAATGCCTTCCTTGCCATGAATGTTCTCTGCGTAGATCGGCGTGCGCAGCAGCGGTTTTGGCGCACCGGCGTACACCGGAATATCTTCGCGCCCTGCCCACTCGCGTGCCAGGCGAGCATTGCGGGAGGTCTTGTCCAGGCGCACATTGCCGGCGACGGTGGTCAACGCACGAATGTTCAACTCCTCCGGCGAGGCCATGGCGAACAGCAACGCCACCACATCATCGGCCCCCGGATCGGTATCGATGATCAGGTCGATTTTTTCCGCCGCTTGGGCGCTTGCAGCAGTGAGCGCGGACAAAAGCAGAACACTCCGGAACAGGTTTTTCAGGGTAGGTAGACCACGTTGCATAAAGCACTCCTTGTCATAGGGGGGACGCTAGAACGTTACGCCGGACACCAGCGCGATATTGCAGTACGGCTGACACTCGCCGGTGCGCACAACCGCACGGGCATTGCGACTCAGTTGCTTGAATTCGTCATGGCTGAGCAGACGTCTCTCACCCAACGCAGCCTGCTCTGCGAGCGCATTGAGCGCGGTCAGAGCAGGTGGTTGTTTAACCAGGATCTCTTCCGCCAGCACATGGCTTTCCACCTGCATTTCGCTAAGCACGATACGCAAGGTGCTGATGAAATCCGGAATACCCTGGGTCAGCGCCAGGTCGATCAACTCCACGCCGGGAGGCACCGGCAGGCCGGCGTCACCGATGACCAGGATATCGCCGTGGCCCAGAGACGCGATGACCCGCGACAGGGCAATATTAAGCAGAGGTGTCTTTTTCATGAGGGCACAAAACCTTGTACGTCGTGCAGCGTAGGAATGGAGGGCTGAGCGCCGGCACGGGTCACTGACAACGCCGCCGCCACCTGGCCAAAACGGATCGCCTCGGCCTCGCTCTTGCCTGCGGCCAGCGCGGCGGCAAAGCCACCTACGAAGGTATCGCCGGCGGCCGTGGTATCCACCGCCTTGACCTTCGGCGCAGCCAGGTGTTCGAAGCCTTTACCGTCGGCAAACAGTGCCCCCTGGGCGCCAAGGGTGATGATCACCTTGCTTGCCCCCGCCTTGATCAGCGCTGTCGCCGCGACCTTGGCGCTGTCGAGTGAGTCGACCGTCACGCCGCTCAGGGCGGTGGCTTCACTTTCATTGGGGATCAGGTAATCGATCGAGCGATACCACTCGGCAGGCAAAGGTGCGCTTGCCGGGGCAGGATTGAGAATGACCGTCTTGCCCAGCTCGCGACCGCGCTTGAGCGCATGTCCAACGGTATCCATCGGCACTTCAAGCTGACAGATGATCACTTCTGCCGCCTGTAACACCGCATCGCAGTTTTCCAGAGACGTTGGCGTCAACTGGCCATTGCTGCCCGCGACAATGACAATTGCGTTCTGGCTGTTGTCATCCACCACGATCAACGCGACACCGCTGGAACCGTCCACGGTACTGACCGCCTGGCAGTCGACCCCCTCCGCCAGCAGCGCATCACGCAATTGGCTGCCATAGGCATCAGTACCCACGCAACCAATCATTGCGACATCAGCCCCCAGACGGGCCAATGCGACTGCCTGGTTCGCGCCCTTGCCACCGGGAACGGTGGAAAACGTCTGGCCGACCAGGGTTTCTCCGGCACGCGGCAAGCGACTGGCACGGGTGACCAGGTCCATGTTCAAGCTGCCTATTACCACTACTTTTGCTGGCATACATCAGTACTCATCAATTCGGTTCAGCGGTATTGGGCGAACGCATCGGCCAATGGCGCGGTTGACTCACGCAAAACAATGCTGGGCGTCACGATGCGTTGATCGATCGGCAATTGGGGTGTTGCTATGCGTTGCAGTAATAATTCGGCAGCGGTCTCGCCCAATTGCAGGATCGACTGCCCGACCGTGGTCAGCGCGGGGTAAACGTAGCGCCCCATCTGAATATCATCGAAACCGATCACCGACAGCTCGCCCGGCACACGGATATTGCGCTCCGCGGCCGCGCGCAGCACGCCAAAACCAATCATATCGTTGCAGGCGAAAATCGCGCTGGGCGGTTTTCCCGATAACAACTGCACCGCTGCGGCATAACCACCCGTGCTGGTGAAGTCGCTTTCCAGGACGCGACCATCCAACGCCTCGACGCCCGCCTCGCGCAACGCACGCTGATATCCCGCCAGACGCATCTGAGCCACGCGGGTATGCCCAGGGCCGCCGATACAGGCGATGTCCCGATGCCCCAGTTCCAGTAAGTGCCGGGTGGCAAGGTAAGCGCCTTCTTCGTGATCGATACGCACCAGATCGACATCGATACCATCCAGCGCCCGGTCGACAATCACCATGGGCGTGCGTACCGCACTCAAGCCGGCGGCAAGACCACTGTCATCGCCGCCCACGGACGTCACGATCAAGCCGTCGACGCGCTTTTCCAACAACACGCGCAAATAACTGCGCTGTTTATCAGCGTCGTCGTCGGAGTTGCAGAGAATCACGCAGTAGCCATTGCGCTCGCAATAATCCTCAATCCCCCGAGCCAGCTCCGCAAAATACGGGTTGAGGCTATTGGGCACCAACAGGCCGATGGTCGCCGTGGTCTTGGCCTTGAGCGAACGTGCTACGGCGCTGGGCACATAGTCCAACTGCTTGATCGCCGCCTCGACCTTGATGCGTACCGGCTCGCTGACCGGACGCGTCTTGTTCACCACATGGGACACCGTGGTATAGGAAATACCCGCAAGCGCTGCCACATCCTTGATCGTTGCCATGGTTCAGCCTCGCCGACTGGCACGCTGACTGCGATAGGTATCGAGGACTACGGCGATCACAATCACAGCACCCGTGATGATGCGCTTAGTGGGTTCCGTAGCACCGATCTGGGCAAGGCCAGCCGCCAGCACCGAAATGA
This sequence comes from Pseudomonas sp. BCA17, assembly GCF_004519405.1. Taxonomy (GTDB): domain Bacteria; phylum Pseudomonadota; class Gammaproteobacteria; order Pseudomonadales; family Pseudomonadaceae; genus Aquipseudomonas. Next base: position 1,310,158 of record NZ_SGWI01000001.1, read on the forward strand.
TCAACACACCGAAAAAGGTACTGATGACCGAACCGCGTCCGCCCATCAGGCTGGTGCCGCCGATCACCACAGCGGCGATCACTTGCAGCTCCAGGCCGGAACCGGCGTTCGGGTCTGCCGCCTCAAGGCGCGATATCTGGAACAGCGCCGCAACACCGGCCAACAACCCCATCAGGCTGAATACCAGGATCTTGTAGGGCTTGGGATTGATCCCCGCCAGGCGCACAGCTTCTTCGTTTGTACCAATACCGATGAGGTAACGACCGAATACCGTACGGGTCAGCACCAACTGCGCCGCAATAATCACCAGCAACGCGATGATGAACGACGGGGAAATGCCAAAGGCAATCGGGTTGGATAACCAGGCAAACGAGTCGCCGATATAAGCGGTGCGCGAGCCGGTCATCTGATAGGCCACGCCTCGCGCCATTTCCAGCACGCCGAGGGAGACGATAAACGATGGAATCCGCCAGGCGACGGTGATGGAGCCGGTTAGGGTGCCAGCCAGTGCCGCGCACCCCATGCCGAGTACGGCGGCCGGCAACACGCTCCAGCCCCAGCCAAGAATCGCCACGCTGACCGCCGACGCAGCCAATGCCAGCACCGAGCCCACCGACAGGTCGATACCGCCGATGATCAGGATGAAGGTCATGCCCACCGCCAGCACCATAAGGTCCGGAATCTGGTTGGCCAGGGTGCTGAAGGTGTCATAGGACAAGAAGTGGTCGCTGAGCACCGAGAACAGCGCAATCATCGCGAGCAAGGCACCGGCCAGGCCCAGATAGGTACCCAGGCCGTAGAAGTTACCGCCGGCTTTACCGGGGGAAGTTATTGTTTTCATGGGGTATCCCTAAGCACTGCGTCGTTGAGCAGCGCATCACGTTTTTGGTAACCGGCGAAGGCGGCGGCGAGCAACTCGTCCTGGGTCCAGCTATCGCGCTCGAAGGTTTCGATCAGGCGCCCGGCTGACAGCACGCCGATCCGATCACAGATCAGCATCAGCTCTCGCAGGTCGCTGGACACCACCACCAGCGCCTTGCCCTGGCGAGTCAGCTCGCCCAGCAAGGCATAGATGTCGAACTTTGCGCCAACGTCGATGCCCCGGGTGGGTTCGTCGAACAGCATCACTGCACAATCGCGCTCCAGCCAACGGCCAATCACGACTTTCTGCTGGTTACCGCCCGAAAGCTCGGAGACCAACTGCGCCGGACTGGAGCTGCGGATGCGCATGGCATCGACCTGACGCTTGGCCAGGGCGGTTTCGTCACGGCTATTCACCACGCCGCCACCGGAAATCTTAGGCATGTTGCCCAGCGCGATGTTGGCGCTGATGGATTGGGTCAGCAGCAAGCCTTCACCTTTGCGGTCTTCGGTGATCAAGGCAATGCCATGCCCCACAGCGTCTACCGGCGAACGAATGCTTACCACTTGGGCTGACGAGCCAAGGGCAATCGTGCCACTGTCGGCCAGATCAGCGCCAAAGATCAGGCGCAGCAGTTCAGTACGACCGGCACCAATCAGGCCGGAGATGCCAAAGATTTCACCGGCACGCACTTCAAAGGACACGTCGCGGACCTTGTCCGAACGGGTCAGCCCACTCACGGTCAAGGCGGGGCCACCAATGGTCCGTGGCCCCAGGTCGATCTGCTCGCCCAGCTCACGGCCAACCATCAGGGTGACCAGTTGCTCGCTGTTGTAGTTGGCCATCGGCTCGACGCAGACCAGCCTGCCATCACGCAATACCGCAATGCGTTGGGCAACACGGGCCAGTTCTTCGAGCCGGTGCGAGATGTAGATGATCGCCACGCCCCGAGCCTGCAGACGGGTGATCTGCTCGAACAGCATCTCGACTTCACGGGCAGTGAGCATGGCCGTGGGCTCGTCGAGGATCAATACATGGCAATCGCCGATCAGGTTGCGCGCAATTTCGACCATTTGTTGATGACCGATACCCAGGCTACCGACGAGGGTGTCCGGGTCGATTGCATCCAGGCCGACCTGGGCCATGGCTTCAATGGCGGCCGCGCGCAATTGCTTGCGGCTGATCCAGCCGCACTTGCTGGGCAGGTTATCCAGGAACAGGTTCTCGGCCACGGTCAGCGTCGGCAGCAAATTGAGCTCCTGCATGACCATGCGCACGCCCAGCTCTTCGGCCTGGGTGCGACTGCCCGGGCGATAGTCCTGGCCATTGAACTGCATGTGCCCGGTGGTCGGCGTAACCAACCCACCGATAATTTTCGACAGTGTGCTTTTACCTGCACCGTTCTCACCGGTCAGTGCCAGCACTTCCCCGCGATTGAGCGTCAGGGTGATGTCAGCCAGAACCGGTTGGGCATAGGTCTTGCCGATACCGCTGACCGAGAGGACAGCGTTCGGGGCGGAAGATGACATAGGAAAATCTCCAGGCGCCCGCTCAGGACGAGCGGGCGCTGTTGGGTACTGCCGGGATTACTTCTTGAGGACGAGTTCGACAGGGGTTTCGATCACGCCGTCTTTGGCATCGACTTTCTCACCCTTGACCAGCTTGAGCGCGTTCTGGATACCGAATACGGCCTGCTGGGCAGCAGCCTGGTCGGCGGTCGCCAGTACACGGCCGTCCTGCAGCATCGGCTTGATGGCTTCGATGTTGTCATAGCCGACCACCAGCACTTTGCCGGCCTTGCCTGCCGCACGTACGGCAGAGACAGCGCCCAGGGCCATGTTGTCGTTACCGGCCAGGAGAGCCTTGAGGTCTGGGTATTCGCTCAGCATGGCGGAAGCCACTTTCTGACCCTGGTCGATTTCCCAGTTGCCGGACTGGGTGGAGACGATCTTCATGCCGGCGGCGTCCATCGCATCTTTGTAGCCCGCGGTGCGCTGCTGGGCATTGGTGGTGGTTGGCACGCCTTCGATGATCGCGACTTTGTCACCCGAGGTCAGGTGCTTGGCCAGGTAATCGCCGACCAGCTTGGAGCCTTTGCGGTTATCGGGGCCTACGAATGGAATGTCGAGGTTCTTGCTTTTCAGCACCTCAGGATCGAGACGGTTATCAATATTGACGACCTTGATGCCCGCATCCGAGGCTTTCTTCAGCACGGTGACCAGCGCCTTGGAATCTGCAGGGGCGATCACGATGGCGTTAACCTTGGCGAGGATCATCTGGTTGACGATATCGATCTGCGCGCTGGTATCGGTTTCGTTCTTGATGCCGTTGGTGATCATGTCGAAGTCGGCGGCGTGGGCCTTCTGGTAGTCCTTGGCACCGTCTTGCATCGTGACGAAAAATTCATTGGCGAGGGATTTCATGACCAGGCCGACCTTGGGTTTGGCGGCGGCGTCATCGGCAAATGCAGAGGAGAGAGGCAAGGCAGCGGATGCGGCAGCAAGCACAGCGACAGCAAGAAGACGTCCAGCAAATGGCAGCTTCATGGGTTCACTCCGATCTTATGATTATTGTGAGCAACGCTTGCACCGAAACCCTCTTCGGCAGCCGTCCCACCCGGGTGGCTTAAACGAGCTGTCACGACACTCCAGGAGCGGCCCGTGAAACATCTCGCAAACGTTTGCGTTATTCAAACTATGCGAACCTTGTCGAGATTTGTCAACGGGGGAAACCGTCTTTCATCCAAGGTTTTCAGCCCCTGCTTTATGCACCGCCATGGATGCGCTTGAGCATCGCCTTCGCCTTGCCTTGCTCCAAAACGACAGGCTCTGACGCCAGGGTCATACCAGAGCGAGGAATACTCCGTCATATTTTTCGGACAACCGAACGAAATACCAGCGCACTGTTCGGAAAGCCGGACAACCAAGCCTTTCACACATTAAAAAAGACAAATTAAGTTGTTTTAAATCAATACGTTAATTTATATCCATGCACACAATCGGCCTGGTACAAATCCTGCTCTTTCTCAGCACCTTGAGGCGTTCAGAACCGCCCGGGTGTTCTAGATGAACCTGCTACCGCACTCATCAAAAACCAGAGAGAAAAATAATGAAATCTGCATTGAAGAACTTTGTTCCGGGCGCCCTCGCCCTTCTGCTGCTGTTCCCCGTTGCCGCCCACGCAAAGGAAGCTGAAACCAAGACCAAGCTGTCCAACGTGGTGATCCTCGCCACCGGCGGCACCATTGCCGGCGCTGGCGCCAGTGCGGCCAACAGCGCTACCTACCAGGCAGCTAAAGTCGGCATCGAACAGCTGATCGCCGGCGTTCCCGAGCTTGGCCAGATCGCCAACGTACGTGGCGAACAAGTGATGCAAATTGCCTCGGAAAGCATCAATAACGAAAACCTGCTGCAATTGGGCCGTCGCGTGGCCGAACTGGCCGACAGCAAAGATGTTGACGGCATCGTGATCACCCACGGTACCGACACCCTGGAAGAAACCGCCTACTTCCTCAACCTGGTGGAAAAAACCGATAAGCCAATCGTGGTGGTCGGCTCCATGCGTCCAGGCACCGCAATGTCGGCAGACGGCATGCTCAACCTGTACAACGCCGTGGCCGTGGCCGGCAGCAAAGATGCTCGTGGCAAGGGCGTGTTGGTGACCATGAACGACGAGATCCAGTCGGGTCGCGACGTCAGCAAAATGATCAACATCAAGACCGAAGCGTTCAAGAGCCCATGGGGCCCGCTGGGCATGGTGGTGGAAGGCAAGTCCTACTGGTTCCGTCTGCCTGCCAAACGCCACACCATGGATTCGGAATTCGACATCAAGACCATCAAGAGCCTGCCTGATGTTGAAATTGCCTACGGCTACGGCAATGTGAGCGACACCGCCTACAAAGCACTGGCGCAAGCTGGCGCCAAAGCCATCATCCATGCCGGTACCGGTAATGGTTCGGTATCGTCCAAAGTCGTTCCTGCGCTGGTGGAATTGCGCAAGCAAGGCGTACAGATCATCCGCTCTTCCCACGTCAACGCCGGCGGTATGGTTCTGCGTAATGCCGAACAGCCGGACGACAAATACGACTGGGTCGCCGCCCTTGACCTGAACCCACAGAAAGCCCGCATCCTGGCAATGGTCGCCCTGACCAAGACCCAGGACAGCAAAGAGCTGCAGCGGATGTTCTGGGAATACTGATTTGCGCTGATACTCGGTAGGGGCTTTACCGCCCCTATCTCCCCCGCCTCCCCCATAAAACTCCCGCCCTACACCAAAACTCCTGAATCGCTGTCAGACGAACTGCTTGAATTTTAAGTAGTTGCGAAATCGCCCACAGTTAAATACTGTATGTGCGTACAGCCAATTAAGGAAACCTCGGTGGCAAACTCCTCTTCCGCAGCGCCCGACGCTTACGAGCGCCTGGCCCTTCGCGTGCAAAAGATCATCAATTCAACCAACGCCCAGAAAGCCAAGGCAGCGTTGATCTTCCGCCTGCCGGATGAACCTGTGGATGAATGGGAGCGCCTGCTGGAAGAGATCGCCGAGAACGACAACGTCACCCTCGCCTATCGGGATGACGGGGGTGTACAGATTTTCTGGGTTGTGCCGAAGGAAGATTGATTGAATGAGTGTCCGTTTTATTGCTGCGTGCTGCCTGCTTTTTACCCTCACCGCCAACGCCCAAGCCCCTCGAACCTTCAGCGAAGCCAAGAAAATCGCCTGGAAGCTCTACGCTCCGCAATCCACCGAGTTCTATTGCGGCTGCAAATACACCGGCAACCGCGTGGACCTGAAAGCCTGTGGTTACATCCCGCGCAAAAATGCCAACCGCGCCGCGCGCATTGAGTGGGAACACATTGTGCCGGCCTGGCAAATCGGGCATCAGCGCCAGTGCTGGCAAAATGGCGGGCGAAAAAACTGCACGCGCCACGATGATGTGTTCAAGCGCGCCGAGGCGGACCTGCACAATCTGGTGCCGAGTATCGGCGAAGTGAATGGCGACCGTAACAACTTCAGCTTTGGCTGGTTGCCGGTACAAAGCGGGCAGTACGGCTCATGCCTGACCCAAGTGGACTTCAAGGCCAAGAAAGTCATGCCGCGCCCGTCCATCCGGGGAATGATCGCTCGCACGTACTTTTATATGAGCAAGCAATACGGCTTGCGCCTGTCAAAACAGGATCGCCAACTGTACGAAGCCTGGAACAAGACCTATCCGGTGCAAACCTGGGAGCGCCAGCGCAACCAGACAGTGGCTTGCGTGATGGGGCGCGGCAATGAATTCGTCGGCCCGGTGAACTTGAAAGCCTGCAGTTGAATGTGGGCGGCACTCCCGCCCAACCTGCCCACTACTGCGCGGTTTTGTGCTCGACGACCTGCGACTCGGTGTCGTTCTTCTTGGCACGGGCCAACTTTTCGGTCAGCAGTGCCTGCTTGGCTTCGGCTTCGGCTTTGCTGGCAAACGGCCCTAGAAATACCTCGTCCTTACCGTCCACTTTCACAATATAAAAACTGAAGCCGTGTTCCAGCAACCAGGCGGTCAGGTCGGTGATCGCCTGCAGTTTGTGGTCCGGAGGACCGACCCACACATCCCATTCCTGAGCGGCAATTGCACCGGTTTGTGGCTGGCTTTCGGTCACGGCAGGCTTGGCCTTGGGAGCATCGACACTTTTACCTTCACCGCAACCGGCCAATGCCAACACCGCAATTGCCATCGCTACTTTACGCACAGCCCTGCTCCTTTGAGGATAAAGAGGCAACTTTACCATTCACTGTCTATTCTGGCCGTCATAAACGTTGGCTTAAACAATGCGAATGATGTACCGCAGACCTGTATGATGCCGCCATGGGAATTAATGTCGCCTCTATGCGTCCTAAAAGAGGCAGTCACAGGGAAGCGCTTAGCAGTAAGCTACACACATCTGACACCTACCCTGTCTGAAACATGTGTCCTTAAAAGTAATCAAGGAGAAGTCCATGCTTATACTCACCCGCAAAGTCGGTGAAAGCATAAACATCGGTGATGACATTACGATCACCATCCTGGGCGTCAGCGGCCAGCAAGTTCGAATCGGCATCAACGCCCCCAAGGACGTTGCCGTGCATCGTGAGGAAATTTACCAACGCATCCAGGCCGGCCTTACAGCTCCGGACAAAAACCAGACTCCTTGAAGCACCTCGAGTAGCCAGCCTTTTCGTTCACAGTGATGGCTGGCGAAAACCCGTTCAGCCTGCTCGCGTTTGCTTACGTGACCAGCGCGCCTAGTGCATTTCCCCTCGCCGTGAGATGAAACTGTCATGAAGCCTGGAACTTGCTGCGTTATTCGCAGCCGAACCTTCAGATAATCATCCTGCCATCTGTGTGCATTTAGGAGCACGTCGATGAGGCATCCAGCAACACAACCGCTTATTTCCAGATCCTGGATGATCGCCCTGCTCATAGGGTTGGTTTTGTTCGCTGCCGGATGCGGTTTGAGGTTCGAAATCGAAGGCGCCACCGATCCGAGTACTCACTCCTGGCTGGACCTCGCGTTACTGCTGTGTGGTTACCTGCTGGTGTTCTGCCTCAAGCCGATCCAGAAGACTGTTTTGCGTAAGTTATGCCAACGGGCAGCCCATCGAGCGCCTCAGAAGACCACACGTTGACATTGCCACGCTATCAGATTGCCGGTATTTACAGACTCGCAGTAACACCTATGCTTGGGCTGGCACGGGCAGTGAAAGGTGCTAAAGCTGATGGACACTCTCAATAAATCTCAAATCGAACAGGCACTGGCCGCACGCTTGCCCAGCTACACGGTGACCTGCACGCTGCATGCGGACGGCACCCTGTCGGCCATTCTCAGTGGCCCGGAAACCGACCACTTTGCGATTACCGGAATCGTGCGTGCACACTATCGCGGCGCCGAAGCCATTGCCCGGCTCGCCAATGAGATACTCAGGGAAATGGTGCTCTCGCGCCAGGGCATGAGAAGTAGCCGGTTGCAAGCCTCATCAGCTCTTGCCATGTGTGAAGAACAACGAGACCGATAACAGCCTCGGTGCTTTCACATCACCTTGGCAAATGCCTCAAGTACAACAAGCCGTCAGCATCGCGCCGGGCTCGCAGTCCCTCATACCCGTCTATGCAGGGATGTGCCGTCGCCAGGGGCGTGAGGTGCGTTGAGGTGACCACCATCACATCTGCTCCCGCAGCCTCCCCCGCGCGAATCCCCACCGCGGCATCCTCGAACACCAGGCAGTCCTGCACCAGTACGCCCAGGCGCTGCGCGCCCAGCACGTAACAGGCAGGATCAGGCTTGCCGCGATCAACATCTTCCGCCGTCACCAACACCGCCGGCGCGGCAATGCCCGCCGCTTGCAAGCGACGCAATGCCAGCGCTTTGGGTGCAGATGTAACCAACGCCCATTGTTCACCTGGCAGGCTGTTCAGAAACTCGACAGCACCGGGAATCGCCACAACTCCCTGGACGTCATCGATTTCAGCCTCGGTGATCCACTGCGCTTCGACCTCCGGGTCAACGCCCGGTAACGCCTGGCGAGTGATGGTATCGATGGCCCGGGCACCATGGATAGTGGCGAGGAACGCCTCGACATCCAAGCCATGGCGCCCAGCCCAGCGGCTCCACACACGCTCGGCGGCGGCAATGGAATTGAGCAGGGTGCCGTCCATATCGAACAGAAAGGCACGGTAGCGTTGGTTAAATACGGAGGGGCCTGGAGCGGACACTGCTGGTTTTCCTTATTCGCGAACATGGGCTGACCCCGATGCAATCTACGGATCACGCCATTGCATCGCAACCTTGGAATAAAGCGACAGGTACTCGGCCATCAACCCGGATCGGGTAGATTTCCTCGCCAGGCATATGCGCGCCAACACTCTCGAGCGACCGCCACGCACCCGCATAACGGGCGGTACCGCGTGAGCAATGAATACGGGGCGACGTGCTTTGAGCGGTGTTTACCTGATCATGAGGTGCGAGGGGCTGCAGCTCAATCAAAAACACCGTTAAGCACTTCGTAGATGATGCCAGTGGCAATGGTCACCAATATCAAGTCGGTGCCCACTTGCTGCCACTCGTAGCCATCGTAACGGGGCAAATGCCCCACCAAGCGGCCGTCCAGCTTCTTGGCGATGCCCGGCGGCAGCGGCTTGCCACGTGCCAGTTTCTTTTGAATGCCAGGCGGCAAGGCCGGCCCGGGGCTCCAATAATTGCGGTAGCCACCCAACGCACTCAGGACTGCGCCGCGATCAACGTTGGGGCCGCCCCTGGCTGACCCACCCTTGCCAGTGAGCTTGTCCGGCCCCTGATCACCATGGGCATTGCCTTTATTATTACCCTGCCCTTTACCATTACCCGGATCGGCAAAGGCCAGGCCACTGGTCACGGACACTACAAGCGTTAAAACTGCAGATACTAATTTCATCCGTTTGAACATGGTGACATTCCGCGGCAATGGTGTGCTTGAACCATAGTCGAAACGGATGCACAGCGTACTGAATCGTAGCGCCTGTCGTCAGCTTATCCGGCCACCGGGCAAGACGACGTCCACTTGGGTTTGCCAGGCTGCCGAAACCGCAACACGCAACCCCTCCACCACCGTCGATAGCGCCATTGAGGGCTCTCCCGATCCAGGCAGGTTTGGTACGTGAATAAACCCACTGCGCACCGCAGTCCCCGCCAATGCGTGCTGCAACCGATAAAACACCTGATTGCACACAAAAGTCCCCGCCGTCTGCGAAACCGAGGCCGCAACACCCGCTTCGCGCACCGCCCTGACCATGCTCTTGATCGGCAATGTCGAGAAGTACGCAGCCGGGCCACCGTCCAGCACTGCCGTATCGATCGGCTGCGCCCCCAGATTGTCGGGAATGCGCGCATCGTTGACGTTGATTGCAATGCGCTCGATGGAAATATCGCTGCGCCCAGGTCCCAAGCCGGTGGCGATGACCATTACCGGGTGCAGTTCGTGGATCAACCGGATCAACGTCTCGGCAGCGGTGGCAAATGCGCAGGGCAAGCAACGTGCAACAATCTGCACCCCTTCGCCGAGCAGAACACCATCCAACTGACGCACCGCCTCCCATGAGGGATTCACCAGGTCGTTATCAAAAGGCTCGAAGCCCGTCAGCAGTACACTTTGCATAGCGGCCTCACATCAACAGGTAAAGCAGCACGATATTGACCGCCAGCATCATTAATGCAGTCGGTATCTGCGCCTTGATAACCGCATTTTTATCGGGCAGCTCCAGCAACGCAGCCGGAACAATATTGAAGTTGGCCGCCATCGGCGTCATCAGTGTCCCGCAGTAGCCGGAAAACATACCGATGGCTGCCATCACCGCAGGGTTGCCGCCATAAATCCCCACCAGTACCGGCACACCGACGCCGCCAGTCATAACAGGAAAAGCCGCAAATCCGTTGCCCATGATCACGGTAAACAAGGCCATGCCCAGCACATAAACCATCACCGCCACCAACTTGTAATCCAGGTTGACGTAAGTGGTGGTGACATGGGCGACAGCAGTGCCAACCCCGGCTTCATTGAACAGCAACCCGAGCATCGCCAACATCTGCGGGAGCACCATGGCCCAGCCCAGCGCTTCGGTCAGACGACGGGATTCGCGCAGGGCTTGTAACGGTGTGTCGCGGGTCAGCCAACAGGCCAGGCCAAGCGCAATCAGGCAGCCGATGCCCAGGGAAACGAAAGTAGTGTTTTTCGGGTCCAGCAGCGGTATACCGCCAATTTCGGTGTGCTTGAGCAACACCGAACCCAACACCGTGGTCAGTGGGATAGCCAGCGCCGGGATAAACAGCTTGTGGCCCAGGCGTCCGGCACTGGCGCGGGAAGCCTTGTCGTGAAGTTCAGCGTGCTGGCCACGACCAACGCCGCCCAAGCCCGCGATCAATGCCATCACCACTACGCCGACACCGATGACCACCGAAGGCAGACGCTCCCCAATCAGGAACGGCACGGCGAACAATAACCAGAACAGTGCGCTGGACCACCGCTTGGGGTGGGAACGGTCCAGCAGGATCATGCCGGCGGTGATCAGCAACAGAACACCCGCCAGCCAGTAGAGATATTGAATGGAAATGATCATTGAGCAGCCTCCACCGGGGCGGCGGCACGGCTCATTTCGTGGGTCAGTCGTCGATCGAAGCGATGGAGCCGGATCGCATGAATGATGAAGGCGCAGATCGCCGTCGGGATGCCCCACACCGCAATGTGCAACGGCTCCACATCAATTCCCGAGCCGAGCAGGAAGGTGTGCATCAACGCAATCGCACCGAAGGCAACAAAGATGTCTTCACCAAAAAACAGCCCGACATTGTCGGTGGCGGCGCACATGGCCAGTACCTTGTGGCGCAGCTTGTCTGGCAGCTTGCCATAGCGTTTCTCCGCTGCGCCTTCGGCCATCGGTGCCAAGAGCGGCCGCACCATTTGCGGATGCCCACCGAGACTGGTCAGCCCCATGGCAGCCGTGGACTCACGCACGAACAGATACATGATCAGCAAGCGCCCAACCGTCGCACGCTCGAAACGGGCGATCCAGTTTTGAGCATGCAGGCGCAGGCCATGGCGTTCCAGCAAGCCAATCACCGCCAGCGGTAATAACAGAATCAGTTGCAGGGCACGGGTCTGAAGGAAGCCGTCACCCATGGAGGCAAGAATTTTTTCCAGCGGGAACTGGGCGGCGAATCCGGTGGCGATGGCTGCCGCGGTGACTACCAACAGCGGATTGAAGCGCAATACAAAGCCGACCACGATGACAAGTACGCCGATCAACGGCCATAAGTTCACAACTGTTTGCATGGCGGAGAGGTCCTTTAGTGCGCGCTGCGGCGCCATTACAGCAGGATGTGGGCAAGGGCTCACAGCATGAAAGTGGCGTGCAGTCGGCTCGGTTTTTTTATTGTTGACCTGGAAGGTCGAGCGTCAGTGGCGGCAACTTTGCTGCCTGGAGACGGGGGGTGTCCAACAAGAAAAATTGTTGCTGCGAACCAATAAATTTTGTGGGCAATGGGCAGTGGAGGAGCGCGCGCAATACGGTGCGTCGGCCCGAACGGGCTCGACAGTGAAGAATTCGATTGGGAATCTATACTCGGATAAGCAGTGGCGCGCTCGTGCGCATGCAGCGCGGCAATATCGCCGACAAAGAGGTGGCCATTATGTACGCGGGACAAAAGAGCATGGCGACAACTACAACTCTAGGTGAGTTTCGGTGCCAGGTGGTGGTTCAAATCATCTGCCTGCTATCGATAGCGACGCTTTTTTGTTGACGACAAAAAAGGGCCCACCTTTCGGTGAGCCCTTCTAGACCGCCCAGCAGAGCGGATTTTGTTTGGTAGGCGCGATTGGACTCGAACCAACGACCCCCACCATGTCAAGGTGGTGCTCTAACCAACTGAGCTACGTGCCTGCTGTGAGGCGGCATTCTACGGAATTCCGGAGGGGTGTCAACATCTTTTTTGCAGCTAACCCTATGAATATGCGAATTTTTTATTTGCGGCGGGGATGCGCGTGATTTTTGGGTGGCTGGCAGGCAATTTTCAACTCAGGTAGGATCGGAGCACTCGTAAAAAATATAAAACAGAGGTTCCAGGATGGCGAACACCCCCTACCCCCAGTCGTATTATGCAGCGTCCGCCAATGCGGTCCCGCCTCGCCCGACGCTGCAGGGCGAAGTGGAAACCGACGTATGCGTGATTGGCGCCGGCTATACCGGCCTCTCCAGCGCGTTGTTTCTGCTGGAGAACGGTTTTCGCGTGACGGTGCTGGAGGCCGCCAAAGTGGGGTTCGGCGCCTCGGGCCGCAATGGCGGGCAAATCGTCAACAGCTACAGCCGTGACATTGATGTGATCGAGCGCAGTGTCGGCCCAAGGCAAGCACAACTACTGGGGCAAATGGCTTTCGAAGGCGGCAAGATCATTCGCGAGCGCGTGGCCAAGTATCAGATCCAGTGCGACTTGAAGGACGGCGGCGTGTTCGCGGCCCTCAACAGCAAGCACATGGCTCACCTGGAGTCGCAGAAGCGCCTGTGGGAACGCTTTGGCCACACCCAGTTGGAGTTGCTGGACGAACGCCGCATTCGCGACGTGGTGGCCTGTGAAAACTATGTAGGTGGCATGCTGGACATGAGCGGCGGGCATATTCACCCACTCAATCTTGCACTGGGCGAAGCCGCGGCAGTGGAGTCCCTAGGCGGTACGATCTACGAACAATCGGCGGCGGTGCGTATCGAGCGTGGTGCCAATCCGGTGGTACACACCGCCGAAGGCAAGGTCAGGGCCAAATTCATCATCGTCGCGGGCAATGCCTACCTGGGCAACCTGGTTCCGGAGCTGGCGGCCAAGTCGATGCCTTGCGGCACTCAGGTGATCACCACCGCGCCACTCGGGGATGAGTTGGCCAAGACCCTACTGCCGCAGGATTACTGCGTAGAGGACTGCAACTACCTGCTCGACTACTATCGCCTTACCAGTGACAAGCGCCTGATCTTCGGCGGCGGCGTGGTGTATGGCGCGCGCGACCCGGCGAACATCGAAGCAATCATCCGCCCGAAGATGCTCAAGGCCTTCCCGCAACTCAAGGATGTGAAGATCGACTACGCCTGGACCGGCAACTTCCTGCTGACCCTGTCGCGCTTGCCGCAGGTCGGGCGCCTGGGTGACAACATCTACTACTCGCAGGGCTGCAGCGGTCATGGCGTGACGTACACCCACTTGGCGGGCAAGGTCCTGGCGGAAGCGCTGAGAGGCCAGGCAGAGCGCTTCGATGCGTTTGCCGACCTGCCGCACTACCCATTCCCAGGCGGGCAACTGCTGCGCACGCCGTTCGCGGCACTGGGGGCCTGGTATTACGGGCTGCGGGATAAGCTGGGGTTCTGACAATACAGCGGGAGCCGGTTCGCCGGCTCTTCCAGCGGTTTTCCGAATCCCGGAAACAAAAAACCCCGGTCTTTCGACCAGGGTCTTTGCTATCGGATCAAAGTAGCCAGAGGCTTTCTTTGTGCTTCAAGGCGTTCAGTGGGCCTTGAAACAGATATGGCGCAGCGGACGGGACTCGAACCCGCGACCCCCGGCGTGACAGGCCGGTATTCTAACCGACTGAACTACCGCTGCGTATCGCTTGACCGGCCGAGTAAAACCCCTCAACCGTCTTTAAACATCTGACTGATCAGCGTTGGCTGTTCAGCGTTGGCTGTTCAATCTCAAACCCGAAAAATCAGGCCTGGAAAATATGGCGCAGCGGACGGGACTCGAACCCGCGACCCCCGGCGTGACAGGCCGGTATTCTAACCGACTGAACTACCGCTGCGCGTCGGTGCAACCTTTAACGTTGCGTCTTGCCCCAAGGACAAAACTCTCAAGAAGTGGTGGGTGATGACGGGATCGAACCGCCGACCCTCTGCTTGTAAGGCAGATGCTCTCCCAGCTGAGCTAATCACCCTTTGCTTCGTTGAGGCCGCGAAATTTACGCAGGTAGCGGACCTAAGTCAATAGCAGGATTGAGTTTTTTTCAAAAACAGCTCCGAGTTGCAAGCTACAAGCGACAAGTTAAAAGCCACCACAATCCGCCCTCACTTGCAGCGTGTGACTTGAAGCTGCTCTTCACTGCTCATAGACCATCTTCTTGCTCATGCCACCGTCCACCACAAACTCTTGCCCGGTAACGAACCCCGCTTGGCGCGACAGCAGCCATGCCACCATCGCCGCCACGTCCTCTACCGTACCCACCCTGCCCGCCGGATGCTGGGCATGATCGGCATCAGTCAAAGGTTCGGCACGCCGCGCAGCGGGATCACGGGCATCAATCCAGCCAGGGCTGACCGCATTCACGCGCACTTCCGGCCCGAGGCTCATCGCCAGGGCGTGAGTAAGCGCCAACAGGCCACCCTTGCTCGCCGCATAAGCCTCGGTATCCGGCTCCGACTGACGGGCCCGGGTCGACGCCAGGTTGACGATAGCCCCGCCGTGGGCCCGCAGGTAGGGCGCACAGTGCTTGGCCAGCAACATTGGCCCACTGAGGTTAACGGCCAGCACACGGTTCCAGTAAGCCAGATCAAGGCTTTCCAGGGTGATATTGTGCGGATCGGCCACCGCAGCGTTACAGACCAATGCGTCCAAACGACCGAATTGCCCGAGGACTTCGGCGACCCCTTGGGCCACCTGTTTCTCGTCAGCCACATCCATGGTGATAAACCAGGCATTCTCGCCCAGCACCTTGGACACCTTGGAGCCGCGCTCGCGGTCCAGATCGGTCAAGACCACCTGCCAGCCTTCGCTGATCAGCCACGCGGCAATCCCGAGGCCAATGCCCCGCGCCGCGCCCGTCACCAGGGCGACGCGCCCATTACTGGCCGTTGCGGCCTCCATGGACCACTCGATCACAAGGCAGCCAGCCCGCGAGCCAGGTCAGCCTGCAGATCAGCGACGTCTTCCAGGCCTACCGCGATACGGATCAGGCTGTCTCGGATGCCCGCCGCTTCACGCTCCTGCGGCGCCAGGCGACCATGTGAGGTGGTGCTTGGGTGAGTGATGGTGGTCTTGCTGTCACCCAGGTTGGCGGTGATGGAGATCAGGCGGGTCGCATCGATAAAGCGCCAGGCGCCCTCTTTGCCGCCCTTCACCTCGAAACTCACCACGGCGCCGAAACCCCGTTGCTGACGCTGGGCCAACGCGTGCTGTGGATGACTCTTTAGGCCGGCGTAATGCACTTTCTCGATACCGTCCTGCTGTTCCAGCCACTCAGCCAGGGCCTGGGCGTTGGCACAATGGGCCTTCATCCGCAGGTTGAGGGTTTCCAGACCTTTGAGGAAGATCCAGGCGTTGAACGGGCTCAGGGTTGGGCCAGCGGTGCGCAAGAAGCCCACCACTTCCTTCATCTGCTCGCTGCGACCGGCAACCACGCCGCCCATGCAACGGCCCTGACCGTCGATGAACTTGGTGGCCGAGTGCACCACAATGTCTGCACCCAGCTTCAGCGGCTGCTGCAAGGCAGGCGTGCAGAAGCAGTTGTCGACCACCAGCATCGCGCCTTTGGCGTGCGCCACTTCGGACAATGCGGCGATATCCACCAACTCGGCCAGCGGATTGGACGGCGACTCGACGAACAGCAACTTGGTATTGGACTTGATCGCCGCATCCCAGCCGGACAAATCCGCCAGAGGCACGTAGTCCACTTCAATACCGAAGCGCTTGAAATACTTTTCGAACAGGCTGATGGTCGAACCAAACACGCTGCGCGATACCAGCACGTGGTCGCCGGCACTGCACAGGCTCATCACCACCGCCAGGATGGCAGCCATGCCAGTCGCTGTGGCCACCGCCTGCTCGGCGCCCTCCAGCGCTGCGATACGCTCTTCGAAGGCACGCACGGTCGGGTTCGTATAACGCGAATACACGTTGCCCGGCACCTCACCGGCAAAGCGCGCAGCGGCGTCGGCAGCGGTACGGAACACGTAGCTGGACGTGAAGAACATCGGGTCACCGTGCTCACCTTCCGGAGTGCGGTGCTGGCCGGCGCGCACAGCCAGGGTGTCGAACGCTACGCCATCGAGGTCGCTGTCCAACCGACCGGCATCCCATTCCTGACTCATGCTGCGACTCCTTACTCAATTCTTTATTTAAGATACAAAACCGGCCCCTCAGGGCCGGTGTTCACTCAGTTGTTGTACAGGTCGATGATCGCGCTGACCGCCTGGGTCTTGATCTTCGAGGAGTCGTTACGCGCCTGCTCGATCTTGTTCAGGTAGGTTTCATCGACATCACCGGTCACGTACTTGCCGTCGAACACGGCGCAGTCGAACTGCTCGATCTTGATCTTGCCACCGCCGACCGCTTCGATCAGGTCCGGCAGGTCCTGATAGATCAGCCAGTCGGCGCCGATCAGGTCGGCCACGTCCTGGGTGGTGCGGTTGTGGGCGATCAGTTCGTGGGCGCTCGGCATGTCGATACCGTACACGTTCGGGTAACGCACGGCTGGCGCGGCGGAACAGAAGTACACATTCTTAGCGCCGGCTTCGCGGGCCATCTGGATGATTTGCTTGCACGTGGTGCCACGCACGATGGAGTCATCCACCAGCATGACGTTCTTGCCGCGGAATTCCAGTTCGATTGCGTTGAGCTTCTGGCGCACCGACTTCTTGCGCGCCGCCTGGCCCGGCATGATGAACGTACGGCCGATGTAGCGGTTCTTCACGAAGCCTTCGCGGAACTTGACGCCCAGATGGTTGGCCAGCTCCAGCGCAGCGGTACGGCTGGTATCCGGAATCGGGATGACCACGTCGATATCGTGCTCAGGACGCTCGCGCAGGATCTTCTCGGCCAGTTTCTCGCCCATGCGCAGACGCGCCTTGTAAACCGAAACGCCATCGATGATCGAATCCGGACGCGCCAGGTAGACATGTTCGAAGATGCACGGGGTGAGTTTCGGGGCAACGGCGCACTGGCGGGTGTGCAGCTTGCCATCTTCGGTGATGTACACCGCTTCGCCCGGCGCCAGGTCGCGGATCAGGGTGAAACCCAACACGTCCAGGGATACGCTTTCAGAAGCGATCATGTACTCGACGCCTTCGTCGGTGTGACGCTGGCCGAATACGATAGGGCGGATACCGTGGGGGTCGCGGAACCCGACGATGCCATAACCGGTGACCATGGCCACGACGGCGTAACCGCCGACACAACGGTTGTGCACGTCGGTGACGGCAGCGAACACGTCCTCTTCGGTCGGCTGGAGCTTGCCGCGCTGGGCCAGCTCGTGAGCAAAAACGTTGAGCAACACTTCCGAGTCGGAGCTGGTGTTGACGTGGCGCAGGTCGGATTCGTAAATCTCCTTGGCCAATTGCTCAACGTTGGTCAGGTTACCGTTGTGCGCCAGCGTGATGCCGTAAGGCGAGTTGACGTAGAACGGTTGAGCTTCGGCCGAAGTCGAGCTACCGGCCGTCGGGTAACGCACATGGCCAATACCCATGTGCCCAACAAGGCGCTGCATGTGACGCTGATGAAACACGTCACGCACCAGGCCATTGTCCTTGCGCAGGAATAACCGGCCGTCATGGCTGGTCACAATACCGGCAGCGTCCTGGCCGCGGTGCTGGAGGACGGTTAGCGCGTCATACAGCGCCTGATTGACGTTCGACTTACCGACGATACCGACGATGCCACACATGCGACGCAACCCCTACTTAATGAATCTTGACTGAACACAACTTACTGAGGCGTTTTGGCCGGTAAGAGGTGCTCCTTGAACGGAAGGTCAGCGGGTACGCTGATTCCGCTGGCCAGCCACTGACTGCTCCACCCCAATATGAGGTTCTTGGACCAATCTGCAACCAATAGAAATTTTGGCACGAGTACCGACTCCTGCCACCACGAATCCTGCTGTACCGGCCCAAGGCTCAACAGCCCGACCGCCACGACCACCAGCAACGCGCCACGCGCAGCACCGAAGGCCATGCCGAGAAATCGATCGGTCCCGGAGAGGCCGGTGACACGTATCAACTCGCCGATAAGATAATTGACCATTGCTCCCACCAGCAGCGTGGCGATGAACATGATGGCACAGCCCGCGATGACGCGAGCCGAAGGTGTCTCGATGTATCCGGCCAGGTAGACCGACAATGAACCGCCGAACATCCAGGCTACGACTCCTGCGATGATCCAGGTCAGCAACGACAGTGCTTCTTTTACGAAGCCGCGGCTTAGACTGATCAAAGCGGAGATGGCGACGATTGCAACGATCGCCCAATCAACCCAGGTAAATGGCACAGTGCAGCCTACGTACGGATAAGGCGGCGCATTTTAGCAGAGCGCCGGGCTATCGGTAAGCGGTGATTGTCAGTGCCTTGCAAATCAGTAGTTGGGGCGAGAAATTCCGATCTCAACCCCACCACAAAACGAAAGTGGGGGCGGGCTTGCTCGCGAACGCGTAGGCCAGCAACAACTAAGTCAACTGATCTACCGCATTCGCGAGCAAGCCCGTCCCCACATTTGAACCGCATTGCCAGGCGGAGTCGGCCGTTGTTCAGCCCCGCTCAGGCTGGAAACGCGTGACGAAACCCTTGAGGTTCTGCTGGCGATCCAGCAGATCGCGTAGACGATCCGCCTCGGCACGCTCGATCAGCGGCCCGATAAACACGCGATTCTTACCGTCGGCACTACGGATATAGGCGTTATACCCCTGGCTGCGCAGCTTCTTCTGCAAGGCATCGGCGCCTTCACGGTTGCCCAGGCTGGCCACTTGAATCGACCAACTCACCGGCAAGCCATTCGGATCGATGCGGCTCTGGCCCACATCCGGCTTGCCAGGCGCAGCAGGCTGCGGTGCGACTGGCTTTGGTGCAGGCGCGGGCACGGCTGGCTTGGCGGCGGCGACTGGCGCTGCCGGTGCCGGTGCCGGCTTGACCACTGGCACGCTCGGCTGCACCGGCATCGTCGGAGCCTGTTGCGCCGCCACTTCAGCATCGCTCGGCACCGGTTCTTCTTCAGGCAACGCCTGCGGCTCAGGCACCACCACCGGTTCGACCTGAACCTGCGGCATCACCGGAGCCTGAGGCGCAGCAGGTGCCTCGACAACCACCTGGCGTTGTTCGTCCTGACGGGAAAACAGCATCGGCAGAAAAATCACCGCCAACGCCACCAATACCAGGGCTCCAACCATTCGCTGCTTGTATGCGCTATCCAGTAATGCCATCTGCAGCTTCCTCCGTGGAGCGCCGGGACAACCACTCGAGCGCCTCGGCAACACAATAAAATGATCCGAACAACAGAATCTCGTCCTCGGCCGTAGCCACCGCACATTGCGCTTCGAGCGCAGCGGTGACGCTTGCATACGACGCCACAGGCGCGCCAAGGTTCTGCAACGCCACTTCCAGCTCGGCTGCCGGACGACTGCGCGGGGTATCCAACGGCGCTACCGCCCAAGCCTGGACACTGCTCGACAATGGCGCAACCACCCCGTCCAGGTCCTTATCGGCCAACAACCCGAACACCGCCAGGCGGCGACCGGCCGGCGGGCTAAGCGACAGGCGCCGCGCCAGGTATTCAGCCGCATGCGGGTTATGCCCCACATCCAGCAGCACGTTCAGGCGCTTACCCTCCCAGTTGAACGTACGACGATCCAGACGTCCGACCACACGGGTCGCCAGCAACGTCTCGGCGATCCGCCCAGCATCCCATGGCAGATCCAGCAACAGATAGGCCTGCAGCGCGAGTGCGGCGTTTTCCATCGGCAGGTTCAGCATCGGCAGGTCGCGCAGCTCAACACTCTGTCCCCGGGCATCACGCCCGCGCCAGTTCCAATGCTCGCCACCTATCTCAAG
This sequence comes from Pseudomonas sp. BCA17, assembly GCF_004519405.1. Classification (GTDB taxonomy): domain Bacteria; phylum Pseudomonadota; class Gammaproteobacteria; order Pseudomonadales; family Pseudomonadaceae; genus Aquipseudomonas. The sequence goes on from NZ_SGWI01000001.1 coordinate 1,330,344, forward strand.
GTTGAATTCGCGCCCACGCAGGAAAAACGGGCAATCCAGCTCGCGCACTTTGTCCAGCAAGGTGTGTGGCGGGTCCAGATCACCGCACAGTGCAGGCCTGCCCTGACGGAAGATCCCGGCCTTCTCAAAGGCCACGGACTCACGGGTATTGCCCAGGTAATCGGCGTGATCCACGCCAATGCTGGTCACCAGCGCCAGGTCGGCATCCACCACGTTGACCGTGTCCAGACGCCCACCCAGGCCAACCTCCAGAACAACCACATCCAACTGCGCCCGCTCGAACAGCCAGAACGCCGCCAGGGTGCCCATCTCGAAATACGTCAGGGAAATCTCGCCGCGCCCCGCATCCAGTGCGGTGAAGGCTTCACAGAGTTGCTCGTCGGTGGCTTCGACACCATTGATCTGCACCCGCTCGTTGTAACGCAGCAGGTGCGGCGAGCTGTACACGCCGACCTTCAGCCCTTGGGCCTGGAGCAACGCCGCGACAAAGGCACAGGTAGAGCCTTTGCCGTTGGTGCCGGTCACCGTGATGACACGCGGTGCCGGCCGTCCCAACCCAAGGCGGGCCGCTACCTGCTGCGAGCGCTCCAGGCCCATGTCGATGGCTGACGGATGCAACTGCTCAAGGTAGGCGAGCCATTCGCCGAGGGTACGCTGGGTCATAGGTTTGCAGGCACCGGCGGAACAACGACAGGTTCGACTTTAGGCGCGACGTACACAGGCGTCGGCAGGCCCATCATTTGTGCCAGCAGGTTGCCCAGGCGCGGACGCAGTTCAGCACGCGGGATGATCAGGTCGATCGCACCGTGCTCCAGCAGGAACTCACTGCGCTGGAAACCTTCCGGCAGTTTTTCACGCACGGTCTGCTCGATTACGCGCGGGCCGGCAAACCCGATCAGGGCCTTGGGTTCGCCGACGATCACGTCACCCAGCATCGCCAGGCTGGCGGACACACCGCCGTAGACCGGATCGGTCAGTACGGAGATGAACGGGATGCCTTCTTCACGCAGACGCGCCAATACCGCAGAGGTCTTGGCCATTTGCATCAGGGAAATCAGGGCTTCCTGCATGCGCGCACCGCCGGAGGCGGCGAAGCAGATCATCGGGCAACGATTTTCCAGGGCATAGTTGGCTGCGCGAACAAAGCGCTCGCCAACGATGGCACCCATGGAGCCGCCCATGAAGGAGAATTCGAAGGCCGAAACGACCACCGGCATGCCCAGCAGCTTGCCGCTGACGGAAACCAAGGCGTCTTTCTCACCGGTCTGCTTCTGTGCAGCGGTCAGGCGGTCTTTGTACTTCTTGCCGTCGCGGAACTTGAGACGGTCAACCGGCTCCAGGTCCGCACCCAGTTCGGCACGACCATCGGCGTCCAGGAAGATATCGATGCGCGCGCGCGCGCCAATACGCATGTGGTGGTTGCACTTGGGGCAAACGTCCAGGGTCTTTTCCAGCTCGGGACGGTACAGCACCGCGTCGCAGGACGGGCACTTGTGCCACAGACCTTCAGGAACCGAGCTTTTCTTCACCTCGGAACGCATGATCGAAGGGATCAGTTTGTCTACTAACCAGTTGCTCATGCTTTCTTTCTCCAGTACCGGTGGCTTGAACACAGCCCCGCGTATGCCCTTGAGCTAAATTCATATGTGGCGATGACACAGACTGGACGGGGTCAGACGTTCGACCTGCCATTTCCCGCCTGTATCCTCAGCCTTCCAGACAACCTGCCAGTGCAGGGTTGCCACTTCATTTCCGGGCCACCCACAGGCGGCGCCGGGCTGTTTTACACAGTGGTAGTTATGGACGGCGGCAGACTGCCAGCCGTCACATCCCGCCACTGCTGTTGCGCACGGCCTGCATGAATGCGCGAATCTTGCTGTGATCCTTGATGCCCCTGCCCTGCTCCACACCGCCACTGACATCCACGGCATACGGCCGAACCTGGGCGATTGCTGCCCCGACATTCCCGGGATTAAGCCCCCCGGCCAGGATAATCGGCTTACTCAACCCTTCAGGAATCAGCGACCAGTCGAACGCTTCACCGGTCCCCCCGGGCACGCCCTCAACATAGGTGTCCAGGAGAATCCCGCGGGCACCGGTATAGGCGGCACACGCGGCGGCGATATCATCCCCGGCCTTGACGCGCAGCGCCTTGATATAAGGACGCTGGTAGCTTTCGCATTCATCCGGACTTTCGTCACCGTGAAACTGCAGCATGTCCAGCGGCACGGCATCCAGGGTTTCGTTGAGTTCGCAACGGCTGGCGTTGACGAACAACCCCACCGTGGTCACGAACGGCGGCAGCGCAGCGATGATCGCCCGCGCCTGCAGCACATTCACCGCCCTTGGGCTTCTGGCGTAGAACACGAAACCAATGGCGTCGGCCCCCGCCTCGACTGCCGCCAGCGCGTCTTCTATGCGGGTAATCCCGCAAATCTTGCTGCGAACGGCTGACATGTCGTGGAAACCTCAGGGTTGGACCGAGAAAGTCCCGGATGTTAACAAAAGCTTTTCCGGGCGTCAGCCGCCAAGTTCGCTGAAGCCCGTGAGGAAGTGCGGCCCGATGAATCGCTCCGGCAGTTCGAACTCGTCGCGGTACTCCACCCCCACCAGGTACAGGCCGAACGGATGCGCCGTTACCCCCCCGGTGCGACGGATGCGGCTTTCCAACACTTCCCTGGCCCATTCCACCGGCCGCTCACCGGCACCAATGGTCATCAGCACGCCGGCAATATTGCGCACCATGTGGTGCAAAAAGGCGCCGGCGCGGATATCCAGCACGATCATCTTGCCGTGACGCGTCACCCGCAGGTGATGGACCTCCTTGATCGGCGACTTGGCCTGACACTGCCCGGCCCTGAACGCACTGAAATCATGCACACCCACCAGATGTTGCGCGGCCTCGGCCATACGCTCGGTATCCAGCGGGCGGTGGTTCCAGGTGATTTCTTCGTTGAGGTGCGCCGGGCGGATCTGATCGTTGTAGATCACATAGCGGTAGCGCCGGGCAATGGCCTTGAAGCGCGCATGGAAGTGCGCAGGCATGACCTTGGCCCAACTGACACTGATGTCATGGGGCAAATTGATATTGGCGCCCATCACCCATGCCTTCATCGAGCGCTCGGCCTGGGTATCGAAGTGCACCACCTGGCCGCAGGCGTGTACACCGGCATCGGTACGCCCGGCACACATCAGCGACACAGGTGAGTCAGCGACCTTCGACAACGCGTTTTCCAACGTTTCCTGCACGGTCAGCACACCGGAGGCCTGGCGCTGCCAGCCGCGATAACGCGAACCTTTGTATTCCACGCCCAAGGCGATGCGATGAAAGCCTGCGGCCGCCATTTCGGCGGCCGCGTTATCTATATTTGCCAAGAACTGAGAGCCCGATGAGTTGCGCAAAGGCTGCCATTATAAGGAAGCAGGTCCGCGCCAGGCGCTTTTTTTGTGATGAGGGAACGTGCTCCCTCATCACCTAAAGCAAACGTTCGGATTAAGCCAGTCGCCCGAGCATCTCTTTGGCTTCACCGCGCTGGGCTTCATCACCTTCGGTCAGCACTTCGGACAGAATGTCCCGTGCACCGTCCGCATCCCCCATGTCGATATAAGCCTGGGCCAAGTCCAGCTTGGTCGCGACCTCATTCGTACCGGAAAGGAAGTCGAACTCAGGTTCGTCACCGCCCAATGCAGCATCTTGCGCCGTGAAGGTAGGCTCGATAGGCGGATGTTCCAGGCTCTGGGACAGACGATCGAGTTCGGCGTTGACGTCGCCCAGTTCTGCTGCAAAAGCATCGGGTTTGGCCGCCGGCGAGGCAACAGGTTCGTCCCCCAGGGACAGGTCGAAGTCTGCCGGCAGGTCGAAATCGTCCAGTGCGGCAGGTGTCAGAGTCGGAGGCTCAACCGACGACACGTCCTTCATCGAGTCCTCAAGCCCCGAGAGGAAATCGTCATCGGACTGCGAGGATGGCGGATCAAGTTGCAGATCCAGGTCGAAGTCCGACAGATCGTCTGCGCCGCTCTTGGCTTCAGTCTGCTGCTGCAGAAGCGCCTCGAATGTCTGCTGATCAGCCTTGATCTCGGCCGGCGATGCCGCTTCCAGATCGTCCAGGCTCAAGTCAAAATCCGTGTCGAACGGCTCTGGCTCGGGAGTTGACGGGGCAGGCTTGTCCTCCAGCAGATCCTTGACGTACTGGGCATCGAGCGCCGCCGCCGCGACGGCAGCGCTGACACCCGCCGCCAATACGGCCATGGCCGGGAAACGGCTCTTGAGCTGCTCAACCTGGGCATGGTTTTCACCATTGGCCACCAATTGACGCTCTTGAGTGACGAAGCCGTCCTTGTCGCTTTGCAGGCCGTAGACCTCCATCAGCTTCAAACGCAGGTCGCTGCGCTTGGGCTCATATTTGATCGCCTGCTCCAGGATGTCCGCGGCCTGGTTCAAGTGGCCACGATCGATATGGGATTGGGCCTGGGCCAACGCGTCACTGGAGTTAGCCGGGGCCACGGCCACGGCTAACGGGGCCAGCACGGAAGCCACTGTGGGTGCGACAACCGGCTCAACCACCGGTGCAGGGGCTGGAGCCGCCGTCAGCTTGACGCTCGGCGGCGGCACTTCGAGACCTTCAAAGCTGTCGGGAGGCAGGTCATGGTCCATATCCGGCGCGAACACCGGCTCTTCAGCCAGCGCCCGCGCCATGCGCAGGTGTTTTTCTTCCTCGCGTCGGGCATTGCGATGGCGCGCCCACAGCAACAGAAGCAGCAACACCACCAAACCTGCCGCCCCGCCCACCACACCGAGCACAATCGGATTGGTCAGCAGTTCGTTGAACGGCCCTTCGGTGCTGGCCGGCGCCGCGCCAGGCTTGTTCGCTTCAGCTTTGGTCGCCTCCGGCGCCGGGGCCACGGGCGCCACAGGCTCCGTAGGTGCAGCGGCGGCAGCGGTGGCAGCGGCGGGCTCACCTGGCAACTGAGCAGGAATCGCTGCCGTCTCGGCTTTTTCGGCCTGCAACCGTGCCAATTGATCATTTTTCAGCTGAATCAGCTTTTGCAATTTGTCCAACTGGCTTTGCAGGTCCGCCGCACGGCTTTTCAGCTCAGCATTGTCGCGACGGGTCGTATCCAGCTGTTCCTGGGTCATCGCCAGCTTGTCGCTCAAGCCACGGTTGTCACCCGCATTACCCTTGGCACCTTTTTTCGCGGACTCGGCCGAGACCAGGCTCAGGTTGTCCTTGCCAGTGGTGCTCGACGGCGCATTGCCCGCCTGGGTGCGCTTGGTGGCGTCCAGTTGGGGCTTGCCTGTCGCTTGACGGGACGCGGTACGGCGCCCCTGCCGCCAGGCGGTGTTTTGCGCGCTCACTTCAGCGATGGCTTGGGGCTGCGGCAGGCTGGTCGCTTGCACGCGGTCCGGCAGGCGCAGGACCTGGCCGGTTTTCAGACGGTTGATATTGCCATCGATAAAAGCGTCGGGGTTGAGCGCCTGGATCGCCAGCATCGTTTGCTGGATCGACGCGCCGTTGCGATTCTTCTCGGCAATTTCCCACAAAGTATCGCGGGGTGTGGTCGTGTGCTGGGCAGGCTTGCTGGCAGCGGGTGCCGCGCCTGCCGGTGCGCTCAAGCGCGGGGCGGGTGCACCGGCGACAGGGGCTGGCTGATCGAACTTGGCCGGATCAAGCAACACACTGTAGTCGCGCATCAGGCGGCCATTGGGCCATTGCACCTGCAACAGGAAGCGGATGTAGGAATCCGGCAGCGGCTTGTTGGACGTGACGCGCACGACGCTGCGGCCGTTAGGGTTGACCACCGGAGTGAACGTCAGGTCATCGAGAAACGCCTGGCGGTCCACGCCCGCATCCACAAACGCCTGGGACGAAGCCAGGCTCGGCGTGATCTCGGAAGCGGTGAGGCCACCGACATCGAGCAATTCGATTTCCACCGACAGCGGCTGGTTCAGCTTCGACTTGAGGGTCATCTCCCCAAGCTGGAGCGCCTGCGCCATACCGGAGGACAGCGCCGAGGCGGCCGCTATAGCTAACACCAGTTTGCGAACTTGAACCATAGCCTCATCCTTTGTTTGAACACTCCCCGGCCTGCGAGAAGGTTGGTAACCGCTGCCATAAGGCATGGCGAGCCGATAGGTCACCGACGCACTTCTATTGCGCTTCGGGCCAAGCATAGCGCTTAGTTAGAATCAATCTACAAATTGCCGCCAAGTATCTTTTACACAAGGCCTTTTATCAACAACTGCGCCAGCTGTACGGCGTTGAGGGCCGAGCCCTTGCGTACGTTATCTGACGTCAGCCACAGATTTAGTTCCGCAGGGTCGTCCACGCCTGCGCGAACCCGTCCTACGTACACCACATCCTGGCCGACTGCATCGCCCACAGCCGTTGGGTAGTCACCCTCCTCCACAAGCTCGATTCCAGGCGCTGCGTCCAGTGCGCGATTGACGGCGCCAAGGTCGACCGGCGCACCCAACTGCAACGACACAGTCAGGCTATCGCCAAAAAACACCGGGGCTTGAACGCAGGTCGCGGAAATCTTCAGTAAAGGTGTTTCCAGTACCGCTCGCAGCTCGTGTACGAGACGTTTTTCCAGAGCGGTATGACCTTGGCTATCCGGGGTGCCGACTTGCGCCAACAGGTTGAAGGCCATTTGCCGATCAAAAAACTGCGGCTCCAGCGGTCGCACATTCAAAAGCTCAGCGGTTTGCCGGGCCAGCTCGCTGACGGCCTCGCGGCCCTGCGCAGACACCGCCAGGCTGGCGGTAACGCTGACGCGCTGAATATCCAGCACATCGCGCAATGGCGCGAGCACCACGGCCAGGTTGGTAGCTGAGGGGCTTGGGCTGCCGAGCTGGAAGGGCTTTTTCAAACCCTCGAGGACATGGGCATTGGCTTCCGGCACAACTTGAGGCGCCTGATCGCTCGGCAAGGCACCCGACAGGTCGATCACCGAGCAACCGGCTGCCGTGGCGCGCGGAGCGAAACTCAGGGTTACCGCCGGACCTGCCGCAAAGAACGCCAACTGAGCCTTACTGAAGTCGAACTCATCGACCTCCTTGACCCGCACATTCTTGCCGCGAAACGGCACCGAGGCGCCGGCGGAGTTGCTGCCCGCCAGCAGATACAGGGTGCCCACCGGAAAATCCAGCTCTTCGAGAATCTGTACCAGGGTCTCACCCACGGTGCCGGTAGCGCCGATCACGGCAATTTCAAAGGTCTGGGTCATGGGGGCTTGCCTCGGGCATTGCAGGGGGAGCGGCACTTTACCGGGTGACCGGGGGTGAGGCAATTGACCTGGGGGTTGCGGCGTGGCGAATGCCCCTTCGCGAGCAGGCCCGTTCCCACACTTGATCGCATTTCAACTGAAGCAACTCAGCCGAACATGGACGCGGGCTTGCTCGCAAAGAGGCCCTTAAGGGCAATAAAAAACCCGCGCCTGTCACCAGTCGCGGGCTTTTCGTACAGCCATGAACGATCAACGTTCCAGCAAGATCCGCAGCATGCGACGCAGCGGTTCGGCCGCGCCCCACAACAGCTGGTCGCCAACGGTGAACGCACCGAGGAACTGGCTGCCCATGTTCAGCTTGCGCAGGCGGCCCACCGGTACATTCAGGGTGCCGGTGACCTTGGTCGGACTCAGTTCCTGCATGCTGATATCGCGATTGTTCGGCACCAGCTTGACCCACGGGTTGTGCTGGCTGATCAACGCTTCGATATCCGCGATCGGCACATCTTTGTTCAGCTTGATGGTCAGCGCCTGGCTGTGGCAACGCATGGCGCCAATGCGCACGCAAATACCGTCCACCGGGATCGGGCTCTTGAAACGGCCCAGGATCTTGTTGGTTTCGGCCTGCGCCTTCCACTCTTCGCGGCTCTGGCCGTTCGGCAATTCCTTGTCGATCCACGGGATCAGGCTGCCGGCCAACGGTACGCCGAAATTCTCGGTCGGGTACGCATCGCTACGCATGGCTTCGGCCACGCGACGGTCAATGTCGAGAATCGCACTGGCGGGGTCTGCCAGTTGATCGGCGACAGCAGCGTGGGTCGCGCCCATCTGCTTGATCAGCTCACGCATGTTCTGCGCGCCGGCACCGGAAGCCGCCTGATAGGTCATGGCGCTCATCCACTCGACCAGGCCCGCTTCGAACAAGCCACCCAGGCCCATCAGCATCAGGCTGACGGTGCAATTGCCGCCCACGTAGTTCTTGGTGCCGGCATCCAGTTGCTGATCGATGACCTTGCGGTTCACCGGGTCAAGGATGATCACGGCATCGTCCTGCATGCGCAGGCTCGACGCGGCGTCGATCCAGTAACCCTGCCAGCCGGCCTCGCGCAGCTTGGGGAAGACTTCGCTGGTGTAGTCGCCGCCTTGGCAGGTCAAAATCACGTCGAGGGTTTTCAGCTCTTCAATGCTGTAGGCGTCCTTGAGCGGAGCAATATCCTTGCCCACTGACGGCCCTTGGCCACCCACGTTCGAAGTGGTGAAAAACACCGGCTCAATAAGATCGAAATCCTGCTCTTCCAGCATCCGCTGCATGAGCACGGAACCGACCATACCGCGCCAACCGATCAGACCTACACGTTTCATCGCAACTGCACCTTGTTAAAAAGTGGGCCGCCTTGCAGCAACAACTGCAAGTGGGCCCGAGAGATTACAGATTCCGCAGCGCGGCGACTACTGCGTCGCCCATTTCTTGCGTCCCGACCCTGGTGCAACCCTGCGACCAGATGTCGCCGGTACGCAGCCCCTGGTCCAGCACCAGGCTCACGGCTTTCTCGATGGCGTCTGCCGCATCGGCCAGGTTGAAGCTGTAACGCAGCATCATCGACACCGACAAAATGGTCGCCAGCGGGTTGGCAATGCCCTGGCCCGCGATATCCGGTGCAGAACCGTGGCACGGCTCGTACATACCCTTGTTGTGGGTGTCCAGGGACGCCGACGGCAGCATGCCGATGGAGCCGGTGAGCATCGACGCCTGGTCGGACAGGATGTCGCCGAACAGGTTATCGGTGACGATCACGTCAAACTGCTTCGGTGCGCGTACCAGTTGCATGGCGGCGTTGTCGACGTACATGTGGCTCAGTTCGACATCCGGGTAGTCCTTGGCCACTTCTTCGACGATTTCACGCCACAGCTGGCTGGACGCCAATACGTTGGCCTTGTCCACCGAGCACACCTTCTTGCCACGCACGCGGGCCATGTCGAAGCCGACGCGGGCGATACGGCGGATTTCACTCTCGCTGTAGGGCAGCGTGTCGTAGGCCTGGCGCTCACCATTCTCCAGTTCGCGCACGCCACGTGGCGAGCCAAAGTAGATACCGCCAGTCAGCTCACGCACGATCAGGATATCCAGGCCCGATACCACTTCCGGCTTCAGGCTCGACGCATCGGCCAGTTGCGGGTAGAGGATCGCCGGGCGCAGGTTGCCGAACAGGCCCAGTTGCGCGCGGATTTTCAGCAGGCCGCGCTCTGGGCGGATGTCACGCTCGATCTTGTCCCACTTCGGGCCACCTACGGCGCCGAGCAACACCGCGTCGGCAGCACGAGCACGCTCCAGGGTCTCGTCGGCCAGCGGCACGCCGTGCTTGTCGATGGCGGCACCGCCAATCACGTCGTGGCTCAATTCGAAGCCCAGGCTGTACTTGGTGTTGGCCAATTCCAGAACCTTGACCGCTTCGGCCATGATTTCCGGACCAATACCGTCGCCAGGGAGAATCAGAATCTGCTTGCTCATGGGTTCCTCATTTCATCAAGCGACCCGCCCGAGGGCAGGTCGGGAAAAATTGATCAGCGCTCGGCCCACACCACCAGCACATCGGTGCTGAAGGTGCCGTCGGCTTGAATTTCGTAGTAATCGCGCACTTCCTGGCCCATCGCCTGTTGCAGCTCAAGGATCGCAGTACGCAAGGCCTGAGGCGTGCGCATGCGCTCGACCCAGGAGGTATATTCCAGCCGCAGGCGCTGGCGACTGCTGTTGCGTACATGCAGGCCCGCTTCGCTGAGCTGGCGCATCCACTCGGCGGCGGAGTAATCGCGCACGTGACTGGTGTCGCGCAGTACCTCGACGGTTTGCAGGTAAGTGTCCAACAGCGGGCTGCCCGGTGACAAGACGTCGACAAACGCCGCCACACCGCCCGGCTTGAGCACCCGGCGCACTTCACGCAGGGCCAGGCCCAAGTCGCTCCAGTGGTGGGCCGAGTAGCGACTGAACACGAAGTCGAACTCGCCATCGGCAAACGGCAGGCGCTCGGCGGCGCCATGCACGGTGCGGATGTTGTCCAGGCCACGGTCTACCGCGGCGGCGGCGACCACATCAAGCATCTGCTGGGACAAGTCGTAGGCCACCACTTCCTTGACCAACGGCGCCACGTGGAAGCTGACATGACCGGCGCCACACCCCAGGTCCAGCAGTCGCGCGCCGCCCTGCCCGGCCAGTTCGGCCTGCAGCAGCGCAAATTCGGTACCTTGGGCGTGTACGGCACTGCTCAAGTAGGCGGAGGCTTGCTCGCCGAATTGTTTTTGCACGACTTGGGTGTGGGCGGTACTGGTCATGGTGGTTTCCTTGGGCCTTGCGTTGTGGGTACTGCCGCCTTCGCGAGCAAGCCCGCTCCCACATTTGATTGCCTTTCAACTGAAGAAACTCGGTTGAATGTGGGAGCGGGCTTGTTCGCGAAGCGGCCAGACCGGCTTACATCAAATCAGGCGTCGCGAAACAACCAAGGTTGGCTCGCCCGGTGCTTGGCCTCAAACGCTGCAATTGCGTCGCCGTCCTGCAAAGTCAGGCCGATGTCATCCAGACCGTTAAGCAGGCAGTGTTTGCGGAAGGCATCGACTTCGAAGTGGTACACCTTGCCATCCGGACGGGTCACGGTTTGCGCGGCCAGGTCGACGGTCAGTTGGTAGCCCACCTCGGCCTCCACTTGCTTGAACAGCTCATCCACTTCGGCATCGCTCAAGATGATCGGCAACAGGCCGTTCTTGAAGCTGTTGTTGAAGAAGATATCGGCGTAACTCGGCGCAATGATGCTGCGAAAGCCATATTCTTCCAGGGCCCACGGCGCGTGTTCACGGCTGGAGCCACAACCGAAGTTTTCCCGGGCCAACAGCACACTGGCACCTTGGTAACGCTCGGCGTTGAGCACGAAGTCCTTGTTCAGCGGGCGCTTGGAGTTGTCCTGGTAGGCGTAGCCCACATCCAGGTAGCGCCACTCGTCGAACAGGTTGGGCCCGAAGCCGGTACGCTTGATCGACTTCAAAAACTGCTTGGGGATGATCTGGTCGGTGTCCACGTTGGCACGGTCCAACGGCGCGACTAAACCTGTGTGTTGTGTAAAAGCACGCATCGGGTATTCCTCAGATCAATTCACGAACGTCGATGAAACGACCGTTGACGGCAGCCGCAGCGGCCATGGCCGGGCTGACCAGGTGGGTACGCCCGCCGGCGCCCTGACGCCCTTCGAAGTTACGGTTGGAGGTCGACGCGCAATGCTCGCCCGACTCCAAACGGTCCGGGTTCATCGCCAGGCACATGGAGCAGCCCGGCTCGCGCCATTCAAAACCGGCCTCGAGGAAAATCTTGTCCAGGCCTTCCGCCTCGGCTTGCGCCTTGACCAGGCCCGAGCCCGGCACCACGATCGCCTGCTTGATGGTCGAGGCCACTTTGCGGCCCTTGGCGATCACGGCAGCAGCGCGCAGGTCTTCGATCCGCGAATTGGTGCAGGAACCGATGAACACACGGTCCAACTGGATATCGGTGATTGCCTGGTTGGCCTTCAAGCCCATGTACTTCAACGCTCGTTCGATGGAGCCGCGCTTGACCAGGTCAGCTTCCTGGGCCGGGTCCGGCACGTTCTGGTCGACCGCGAGGACCATCTCAGGCGAAGTGCCCCAGCTGACTTGCGGCTTGATCTGGGCAGCGTCGAGTTCAACCACAGTGTCGAACACCGCGTCGGCGTCGGAGACCAGATCTTTCCAGGCTTGCACAGCGGCATCCCAATCGGCGCCCTGCGGGGCGAATGGACGGCCCTTCACGTATTCAATGGTTTTTTCGTCCGCCGCCACCATGCCCACGCGGGCACCGGCTTCGATGGACATGTTGCAGATGGTCATGCGGCCTTCGATGGACAGATCACGAATGGCGCTGCCGGCGAACTCGATGGCATGGCCGTTACCGCCGGCGGTGCCGATTTTGCCGATCACGGCAAGCACGATGTCCTTGGCGGTCACGCCGAATGGCAGCTTGCCTTCGACCCGCACCAACATGTTCTTCATCTTCTTGGCGACCAGGCACTGGGTGGCGAACACATGTTCCACCTCGGAAGTGCCGATGCCATGGGCCAAAGCGCCGAACGCGCCATGGGTTGACGTGTGGGAGTCACCGCAGACCACGGTCATGCCGGGCAAGGTGGCGCCCTGCTCCGGGCCGATCACATGCACGATGCCTTGACGCACGTCATTCATCTTGAACTCGGTGATGCCATATTCGTCGCAATAGTCATCGAGGGTCTGTACCTGCAGACGCGATACCTGGTCGGCAATAGCGTCAATACCGCCTTTGCGCTCAGGGGTGGTCGGCACGTTGTGATCCGGGGTAGCGATGATGGAATCGACGCGCCACGGCTTGCGCCCGGCCAGCCGCAGGCCTTCGAACGCTTGAGGCGAGGTCACTTCATGGATGATGTGACGGTCGATATAGATCAGCGACGAGCCATCGTCGCGCCGTTTCACTTCATGGGAATCCCAAAGCTTGTCGTAAAGCGTTTTGCCGGCCATCAGTCGGTCCTCATCAGCGGTCTTTCTATGCCCCGGGTCTTGAGACATTCAATAACCCTTTGGCTTGTGAGGCTGATGGTATGGCGCTACATTAAATAACTCAAATTCATATTTTTTATGCTTTGGATTACCAACTGGAATACAAGAATGGACCTGGCCAACCTCAATGCCTTTATTGCTATCGCCGAGACCGGCAGTTTCTCCGGCGCTGGCGAACGCCTGCATCTGACGCAGCCGGCCATTAGCAAACGTATTGCCGGGCTGGAGCAACAATTGAAGGTGCGCCTGTTCGATCGCCTGGGCCGCGAGGTGGGGTTGACCGAGGCCGGGCGGGCCCTGCTGCCGCGCGCTTATCAGATTCTCAACGTGCTGGACGATACACGCCGCGCCCTCACCAACCTGACCGGCGAAGTGAGCGGCCGGCTGACCCTGGCCACCAGCCATCATATTGGCCTGCATCGCTTGCCACCGATCCTGCGCACCTTTACGCGGGAATACCCGAATGTGGCGCTGGATATCCAGTTTCTCGATTCAGAAGTGGCCTACGAAGAAATCCTCCATGGCCGTGCCGAAGTGGCGGTGATCACCCTGGCCCCCGATCCGCACCACGTGGTAAAGGCCACGCCAGTGTGGGATGACCCGCTGGATTTCGTAGTGGCGCCGGAGCACAGCCTCATCAGTAATGGCGGCGTCAGCCTGGCCGATATCGCCCGGCACCCGGCGGTGTTTCCAGGCGGCAATACCTTTACCCACCATATCGTCAGCCGACTGTTCGAAGCCCAGGGCCTGACGCCGAACATCGCGATGAGCACTAACTACCTGGAAACTATAAAGATGATGGTCTCCATCGGCCTGGCCTGGAGCGTACTGCCACGCACTATGCTGGATGACCAGGTGGCACGTATCGCTTTACCGGGCATACAGCTCTGTCGCCAGCTAGGCTATATCGTGCATACCGAAAGGACACTGTCGAACGCTGCGCGGGCTTTCATGAGCCTATTGGATGCACAGGTCGATCTGCCAGGGACACCGGCATGAAACTGTGCGGCCTCAAGGCCTGAAGAAAACCGCGCCGAACGCCCATTGAGCCAAGGCCCTTTGATAATGCCCAACCCCGTCGACTCCGTACCACCTCTGCCCCGTATCTACGCCCTGGATCCCAAGGACGCCGAACAAAGCTGGGACAGCGCGCCCCAGCTACTGGCGGCACTCAATGCTGCGCGGCTGGGTGCATGGTGCTGGGAAATCGACACCGGGCGGATCAGTTGGTCGCGGGGCACCCAGGCGCTGTTCGGCTTTGACCCCAGACAACCGCTGCCCCAAGACCTGGATTACCTCGACCTGCTCGCACCGTCCGATCGCGCCCGCGTGGTGCGGGCTTTTCACGCCGTGCTGGCGGGCGAGCCGTTCGAACAGGCCATGCATCACCGCATCCAGTGGCCGGACGGCAGCCTGCACTGGCTGGAAATCAGTGGCAGCCTGGTCTCGGACAAGGCCGGCCGACGCCGAATGATCGGGGTGATCCGCGAGATCACCCAGCAACGTGAGCGGGAAACCGCCCTGAGCCATTCCGAAAAGCGTTTCGCCACGCTGTTTCACCTGTGCCCCAACATGGTCCTGCTGACACGCCAGGCCGACGGGATGATCAGCGAGGCCAACCAGTATTTCGAAATGCTGTTCGGCTGGCCGGTGGCCGATGCCATCGGCCGCACCACCCTGGAACTGGGCCTGTGGCGTGACCCCGAGCAACGTGCGCTGCTGGTCAAGGCCACCCAGCGCAAAGGCGAACCGATCACCATGGAGGTGCAGTTCTGCGCCAGCAATGGCCAGATCCATGACGGCACCCTCAGCGCGCAAAAGGTCGAGCTGGAGGACGGCGCGTACCTGATCAGTACCTTCCTTGACACCACCGAACGCAAAAACGCCGAGCAAGCCCTCAAGGACAGCCAGGAACGCCTCGACCTGGCGCTGGATTCGGCGCAACTGGGCACCTGGGATTGGCACATCCCCAGCGGCATGCTCTACGGCTCGGCTCGCGCCGCCCAACTGCACGGCCTGCCGCCCGCGCCTTTCCACGAGTCTTTCGACGCTTTCTTTGAAGGGATGTCCGACGAAGAACGCGAGGGCATGCGCAACGCCTACCGCACCTTGCGTGAAGGTCCGGACGGCAACTATCAGTTGACCTACCGCGTCGTGATGGAAGACGGCAGCCCGCGTTACCTGGAAAGCCGTGCCCGCCTCTATCGGGACGAAGCCGGCAAGCCCCTGCGCATGGCCGGCACCTTGCTCGACATCACCGATCAGGTCGAACGCGAACAACGCCTGATAGCTTCCGAAGAAAAGTTCGCCAGCCTGTTCCAGGCCAGCCCCGATCCGATCTGCGTGACTTACCTGGACAGCGGCGCCTTTATCGAAATCAACCCGGCCTTCACCCTGACCTTTGGCTGGACCGCCGCCGAGGTGATCGACAAAAGCGCCGAGCAGATCGGCCTGTGGGATGACTCCAGCAAGCGCCTGCAACGCATCGAGCAAGTGATCCGCGAGCAGTCATTAAGCAATGTGGCCATCGTGGTGCATCACAAAGATGGCCAAAGCCTGACCTGCATGATTTCCAGCCGGCTGATCAAAGTCGGCGACCAGCCCTGCATCGTCACCACCTTGCGCGATATCACCCAACAGCAACGCTCGGAGGCGGCCCTCAAGGCCAGTGAAGAGAAGTTCGCCAAAGCCTTTCATTCCAGCCCCGACGCCATTTCCATCACCGAGCGCGATACTGGCCGCTACGTCGAAGTCAACGACGGTTTCTGCCGCCTGACCGGCTACCGCGCCGAAGAAGCCATCGGCCTGACGCTGTACCAGATCGGCATCTGGGCCGACGAAAACCAGCGCACCGCGCTGCTGGCCGAGCTGCAGATCAAGGGCCGTATTCATCACTTGGAAATGCTCTGGCACAACAAGCGTGGCGATTTGCTTGCAGTGGAAGTCTCGGTCGAACCCATCACCCTGAATGAAACCCCGTGCCTGTTGCTGACGGCCCGGGACGTGAGTTTGCTGAAAAACGCCCAGGCCCAGATTCGTCACCTGGCCTATCACGACCCGCTGACCAACCTGCCCAACCGCGCGCTGCTGATGGACCGCCTGAGCCAGCAGATCGCCCTGCTCAAGCGCCATAACCTGCGCGGTGCCTTGCTGTTCCTGGACCTTGACCACTTCAAGCACATCAACGATTCCCTCGGCCACCCGGTGGGCGACACGGTGTTGAAAATCGTCACGGCGCGCCTGGAGGCCAGCGTGCGCATGGAGGATACGGTGGCACGCCTGGGCGGTGATGAGTTTGTCGTGCTGCTCAGCGGCCTGGACGGCACACGAATGGAGGTCAGCGCTCAGGTGCAGGAGCTGGCCGATACCCTGCGCGAATTGCTTTCAGAACCGATGTTCCTCGATGGTCAGCGCTTGCAGGTCACGCCGAGCATTGGTGTAGCGCTGATTCCCGATCACGGCTCCACACCGGCGGACCTGCTCAAACGCGCCGATATTGCCCTGTACCGGGCCAAGGACTCGGGCCGCAATACCACCCAGATGTTCCATAACAGCATGCAAAAAACCGCCAGTGAACGGCAGCGCATGGAGACCGACCTGCGCCTGGCTCTGTCACGCGGCGAGTTCAGCATGCATTACCAACCCCAGGTGGATGCGCGTGGCAATGTGATCGTCGGTGCCGAAGCCTTGGTGCGCTGGCAGCATCCGCAACTGGGTGCACAGTCGCCCAGCGAATTTATCAAGGTGCTGGAAGACAGCGGCCTGATCCTGGAGGTCGGCACCTGGATTCTCGATGAGGCGTGCGGCGCCTTTGCGCAATTGATTGCCGAGCGCCTGGTAGACCCGCTGAATTTCAGCCTGTGCGTCAATATCAGTCCGCGACAGTTTCGCCAGAACGACTTCGTCGAGCAGGTTGAGCGCAGCCTCAAGCAACACCAGCTGCCCTATAGCCTGCTGAAGCTGGAAATCACTGAAGGCATCGTGATCCAGAATCTGGATGACACCGTGGCCAAAATGCGCCGCCTGAAAAAACTTGGGGTTAGCTTCGCGATGGACGACTTCGGCACCGGCTATTCGTCGCTGACTTACCTCAAACGCCTGCCGGTGGATACGCTGAAGATCGATCAGTCCTTTGTGCGTGACGCCACCCATGACCCTAACGATGCGGAAATCATCCGTGCCATTGTGGCCATGGCGCGCAGCCTGAACCTGACGGTGATTGCCGAAGGCGTGGAAACCCCGGAACAGTTGGCATTTCTGCAAATGCTGGGGTGTCACTTGTTCCAAGGGTATTTGCATAGCCGGCCGTTGCCGATCGAGGGGTTCCGGCGGCTATTGGAGTGAGCCCACTGGGCAGGATTTTTTCCTTTCGGCATTTCAGTTCGGGTTTGTAAGGTCGACCTCAAACCAGCTTCAACGCACGGAACCCCGTGTTCATCCACCCGGAAGACGCCAGCTCATGTTTTTGCCCATAAAAGTCGAGCATCCCCTCAATGACGGCGACCGAATGGCTACTGTTCGCCAGCGTGCCGATGGCACCTCTGGCCAATTCATTCACGTCACTTTCCCGTATATAACCAAATAGCCCCAGTCGCCGCAGGGCCTGCCCTGGAAACTCGCCATCATTGAGCGCCTCCAAGGCTGATTGATAGCTCTGGCCGGCGCGAAAGTCACTGTTCTTCAGATGTGCCCGCTTGGCACTCACGGCGTACAGGAAGTTGGCGTCGTCGAGCAGCCGCTGGTCACTGCCGGCCAGCCCTGAGGCGGCCCTGGCCTGGTTCAACTCTTTATGGGTCAGCGACAGGCTTAAGCCATCCCGCATGACCACCTCATACCCACCGGGGGTTGCAGTGACCTGCCGAAAAATATCTTGAGGCCTTTGCCCGAACCTCATCATTGCCGCCTTGATCGCCGACACCGTCACGCAATTACCCGGCTGCCCCTGATAAAAGCCGCTCCAGATGTCCGCCGGCTTTTGACCTGCCAACACGTTGTGCGCTGCGGCGCCCGGGCGAGGCTTGTCGGCGAACAACCTGTAACCATAACGGCCATCCACCCGGCACGCGCGACCGTTGTCGCTCCCCACCCCACCCACCACCAGTGCACTGCCAAACTGGCGGGTGCCCATCACAGCCACCACACCCTCGCCCATCATTTCGCTCGGCGGTACATGCTGGGAGAGGCCATACACCCCCATGCCCTGCAGGCACCGCAGGGTGGTTTCACCCTGGAGCGTCTTGGCCAGCGCAGCCTCAAAACCAGCGTAATCGCCGACCTGTTGCTTGCGCTTCACAAAGACGGCCAATGCAAAGTTGGCCGCCCTGACCGCCTCATAGTCATCACCGTAGAACCTGGATGCCTGAGCGGTTTGCCTCAGTTCATCCTGCGTCACATGGACTTTGAATTCATCCTTCATCGTGACGTCGTATCCGTTACCTGAAGGCTCCACCTGATTGAACATATCGGCGGGCGTGGGGCCCAAGGTTGCCATCATCAGCTTGATCACGGCGGCATGGGTGCTGCCGTCGAAGTGCTCACCAAACCGCCGCTCGGCGACCTTGAAGGGATTCACGACAGGCTGCTTACCCCCCGAAACCGGCTGAGTGGAGGCCATCAGTTGAGAGTGGGCTGTAGAGACGGTGGATTTTAAGCTCGAAGCAATCATGGGCCAGATTCCTGATATATGCCCTGACGTTCGTGGGATAACGCGCCGTTCGGTTCCGGCTGTCACGTTTCACAATAAGAAAAGGGCGCCAATGGCGCCCTTGCCGGGAAGTCTCTCTGCGTTACGCGGCCACCGCCGGATGGGGCATGCCCAACAAACGGCTGACCTGCTCCAGCTGCGTCTCGCGACGCATCGCGGCGAACAGTTCTACCGCTTCCGGATAATTTCGCGTCAACATTGCCAGCCACTGCTTCAAACGGCCCGGAGCCTGGCGTTCGGTCAGTTGCGCCACCGATTGGGTCCAGAAGTCCTGGAGCATGGGCTGCATCTGCGCCCAGGTCATTTCCACGACTTCCTCACCGGCTCGCGCGGCGGCGATCTGTCGTGCCAAGTCCGGGCGCGCTACCAGGCCGCGACCAAGCATGATGTCCTCGGCGCCGCTGACTTCCCGGCAACGCTGCCAGTCTTCCACGCTCCAGATATCGCCATTGGCGAACACCGGGACCTTGACCACATCCTGCACTCGCGGAATCCATTCCCAATGAGCAGGCGGCTTGTAGCCGTCGGTCTTGGTGCGCGCATGCACCACGATATGCGCCGCGCCACCTTCGGCCAAAGCCGTGGCGCAGACCAGCGCACCGTCCGGGCTGTCAAACCCGAGGCGCATTTTGGCGGTGACTGGAATATGCGCCGGAACCGCACGGCGCACGTGCTCGACGATCTGGTTGAGCAACTCGGGCTCTTTGAGCAGCACCGCGCCGCCTCGGGATTTGTTGACGGTCTTGGCCGGGCAGCCGAAATTCAGGTCGATCACCTGGGAGCCCAGTTCGCAGGCCAGAGCGGCGTTTTCCGCCAGGCAGACCGGGTCGGAGCCGAGCAATTGCACGCGCAACGGCACGCCCGCTGCGGTGTGGGCGCCGTGCAGCAGTTCCGGGGCAAGTTTATGAAAATACGCAGGCGTCAACAGACGGTCGTTAACGCGGATGAACTCGGTCACGCACCAATCAATACCGCCCACGCGGGTCAATACGTCCCGCAGGATGTTGTCGACCAACCCCTCCATGGGCGCCAAAGCAATTTGCATGGAAAACACTCAACAAAAATCGTGGCGCAGTTTACTGGGTTTCCTACGGCAACCGTTAACCCCCTGTCAGGGCGGGGCCGTAACCTTCAAGAAATTCGGCAGGCATGCGCTTGGGCTTGCCGCTGGACAGCTCGATACAGACAAAGGTGGTTTGCGCACGCAGCAGCGTCGCGCCGTCGCGGGGGCGCACCAACTGGAAACGGCGGGTCATTTTCAGGCGCTGGTCCCAATCGACGATCCAGGTGGCCAGTTGAAGCTCGTCACCTTCATAGCCTGCCGCCAGGTAATCGATCTCGTGACGTACCACTGCCATGGCACGATCCAGGCGGCGGTACTCGGTGAGGTCCAATCCCAAGCGCTGGGAATGGCGCCAGGCGCAACGCTCCAGCCAGGACACATACACCGCATTGTTGGCGTGCCCCAGGCCATCAATGTCCTCAGGGGCGACCTGCAGATCGATGATAAACGGCGTTGCCAAATCCCAGCCCATGCTTGCTCCAGTCGATTAATGTCGGCGGGGGCAGTGTATCAGGCGGTTTGCCGCGCCTGTAGACGGCAGCCGGCCAGCAGGCTCAGCACACCGTCGATCACCCGGGGATCAGCCAGTACTTTCTGGTGACCACCACTCTCCAGACGCAACAGGCGGCTGTCGAACCAGGCCTCGTGAATGGCTTGAGAAGCCTTGACCGGCACGAACATATCGTCTTCGGCATGTACGATCAGACCCGGGATATTCATTTGGTAGTGAGCGACATCCAAGTGTTTGAGCGGCATGCCGAAGGCCCATTCGACCTCCTGGATAAAGGCCGAGCGTGCCCGTGGCGGCAAACCGACCATGCCCGCGAACCCGCGCAGCACATCCAGGAAACGCGACGGCGCAGCGATACTGACCAACGCCCCGGTACGCAACCCCAACTGAATGGCCAGCATGGCACTGGCACCGCCCATGGAATGGCCGATCACCGCATGCAGCGGCGGCAATTCGGCAGCGGCCTCAAGCATGGCCCGGGCGAACAGCAACACATGCGCTTCACGCCCCGGCGAACGACCATGGGCAGGCCCCTCCAGTGCGATGACCGAATAACCTTCGCGCACCAACACCGTGATCAAGCTGGCGAACTGCGTGGGGCGCCCTTCCCAGCCGTGCATCAGCAATACGGCAGGCCCTTGCCCCCATCGCAGTGCAGACAGACCGAAACGCAAAGTGATGCGCTCTGATTGGGCCAATAACGGCAGCTCCCAATCGCGCGGAGGCAGGTCCCGAGGTGTCATGAAGGTACGACGCATCTTGCTTGCGACCGTGTGCGGCGCCAGGCGGCCGACGGTGCCGTTGAAACCCCGAATCCATTTCAGTGCGCCCATGATCGACTCCTCTTCTCAGCGCACCGCCGACTTGGCTGCGCGTAACACTCGGTCAGACAGCTCGCACGGGCCCAGGGCTCGCGCAAGGGCCAGGCCACCGATCATCAACGCCATGTCAGCCAGGGCTTTGTCGGTGTCTTCAGGACTGGCGGCCAATTGCGCCGCCATCAGTTCCACATGTTCATTCAATGCGTGGCGAAATTCATCCGGCAGGCGACTCATCTCGCCGACGGTTGCCGGTATCGGGCAGGCCTGGGCGGTTGAGTCACGGTGTTTGCGCGACAGATAAAACGCCGCCACCAGACTTCTGCGCTCCTCACCGGTGAGCTGCGCATCCATATCGTCAATCGAGGCACGCCGCCTTGCCAATAACTGTGTGAATGCCTCCAGCATCAGCGCGTCCTTGCTTTCAAAGTGCGCATAGAAACCGCCGACCGTAAGCCCGGCGGCGCCCATGACTTCACCCACACTGGGCTCGGCAGGGCCGCGCTGGATCAATGCAGCACTGGCCGCTTGCAGAATGCGTTCGCGGGTTTGCGCTTTTTTATCGCTCATCGTTGCCTCCCTCTCTCATGGGCCGAATATTATTACCATAATAATATTGCGCAAGCGACAGGCATGACCGCTGGTCAGAAGAGAAGATTGAGCGAAAGGAGAGAAAGGGTTAAACACCAGACAAACAAAAGGGCCATTCAATAATTGAATGACCCTTTAAAATCCCGCAGAGCGGGTAATCGTGGCGTCCCCTAGGGGACTCGAACCCCTGTTACCGCCGTGAAAGGGCGGTGTCCTAGGCCACTAGACGAAGGGGACACAAACCTTCTGTACAACTGATCAGTGCTGAGAACTGATCGATTCAAGGACGGTGTGGCCAGACCTTGAACCTGTAAATTGGTGGAGCTAAACGGGATCGAACCGTTGACCTCTTGCATGCCATGCAAGCGCTCTCCCAGCTGAGCTATAGCCCCGGATTTTTCGCCTCGCGGCGCAGCAGACCTTTCGAACTGCTTGTTGAAACTGGCGTCCCCTAGGGGACTCGAACCCCTGTTACCGCCGTGAAAGGGCGGTGTCCTAGGCCACTAGACGAAGGGGACAAAACCTTCTGTACAACTGATCAGCGCTGAGAGCTGATCGATTCAAGGACGGTGTGGCCAGACCTTGAACCTGTAAATTGGTGGAGCTAAACGGGATCGAACCGTTGACCTCTTGCATGCCATGCAAGCGCTCTCCCAGCTGAGCTATAGCCCCTCATCGGTGAGGACGGGGCGAATCTTAATGGCGGTTTGGAAGTGTGTCAAATTTATTTTCAACAATTTCCAAAGTTTTTTGCCGGGATAACAATCACTTACCGGCGAAACCCCGAAAAGCCGGGGTTTCGTCGTTACAACAGCCTGCTTAAGCAATAGCGCCCAGCAGCTTTTCCCACTCTTTGTTTTCTTTCTTCGACACACCACCAAGCAAATCAAGAGCTTGGCGCAGACGGAAACGCGTGAGGTCCGGGCCAAGGATTTCCATCGCATCGAGTACCGACACCGAACTGGCCTGCCCGGTGATCGCGGCAAACATCAGCGGCATGGCATCACGCAATTTCAGCTCGAGGGATTCAACCACGGCCTGGATCGTCGCGGTAATCGCATCTTTCTCCCACTGACGCAGGCTTTCGAGCTTCCACAAGATCAGTTGCATCAACTGGCGAACCTGATCGCCCGAGAGCTTCTTGGACTCGAACAGCTTGGCATCCGGGCTTACGCCACCGGCAAAGAAGAAGCTGGCCAGCGGTGCAACCTGGCTGAACGTCTCCACCCTGCCCTGCACCAACGGTGCGATCTTCATCATGTACTCGGGATTCAACGCCCATTGCTGCACACGGCTGGCGAACTCTTCCACCGGCAGATCACGCAGCCACTGGCCATTGAGCCACGACAGTTTCTCGATATCGAAGATGGGCCCACCCAGGGATACGCGGGACAGGTCGAAGTTGTCGACCATTTCCTGCAGCGAGAACTTCTCACGCTCGTCCGGCATCGACCAGCCCATGCGACCCAGATAGTTGAGCATCGCCTCCGGCATGAAGCCCATGCGCTCGTAAAACGTCACCGATGTCGGATTCTTGCGTTTGGACAACTTGCTCTTGTCCGGGTTACGCAGCAGCGGCATATAGCACAGCTGCGGTTGTTCCCAGCCGAAATATTCGTAGAGCAGGATCAGCTTCGGCGCCGACGGCAGCCATTCTTCACCACGCAACACGTGGGTGATGCCCATCAGGTGATCGTCGACCACGTTGGCCAGGAAGTACGTCGGCAAGCCGTCGGTCTTCATCAGCACCTGCATGTCCATACGGTCCCACGGGATCTCGACGTCACCGCGCAGCATGTCCGGCACCACGCACACGCCTTCGCTCGGCACTTTCATACGAATGACGTGCGGCTCGCCAGCGGCCAGGCGCCGAGCCACTTCTTCCTTCGACAACAACAGCGCGCGGCCGTCGTAGCGCGGGGTTTCGCCACGTGCCATTTGCTCGGCACGCATCTGGTCCAGCTCCTCGGCAGTGCAGAAGCATGGGAAAGCATGCCCCATGTCGACCAACTGCTGGGTGTACTGCTTGTAGATGTCGCTACGCTCGCTCTGGCGATACGGACCATGCGGGCCGCCGACGTCCGGGCCTTCCGCCCAGGTAATGCCCAACCAGCGCAGGGCGTCGAAAATCTGCTGTTCCGACTCACGGGTCGAACGCAGTTGGTCGGTGTCTTCGATCCGCAGGATGAATTCACCACCGTGCTGCTTGGCAAAGCAGTAGTTGAACAAGGCGATGTAAGCAGTGCCGACGTGGGGATCCCCAGTAGGCGATGGCGCAATGCGCGTGCGGACGGTGGTCATGGCAGGTCTCGAATGGGCGATAAAACTGAAAATTGAAACAAGGGGCGAATGGTAACAGCCTGGGGTGGTTGGGCTCCAGCGTGGGTGAATCTGCTAGACCGAGGCGCCTGCACTCGCGAGCAGGCCGGCCCCTGCATCTGATCGATTCCGACATGAGAATGCGGTGGAATGCAGGGGCGGACTTGCTCGCGAAGAGGTCTGCACGGTCACATCACCTCAAACCGCCAGCAACCGCTCACGCAACTTGCCGATCTCATCCCGCGTCTGCGCCGCCGCCTCGAACTCCAGATCCCGCGCCAGTTGGTACATCTTCTCTTCCAACTGCCGGATACGCTTGGTGATCTCACTCGGTGAACGCAGTTCGCTCTCGTACTTGGCGCTTTCCTCGGCAGCCTTGGCCATACCCTTGCGCTTCTTGCTGCGCGAGCCGGGCACAGTGGCGCCTTCCATGATGTCCGCGACGTCCTTGAACACACCCTTGGGCGTAATGCCGTTGGCCAGGTTGAAGGCTATCTGCTTGTCGCGACGACGCTCGGTCTCGCCAATCGCCCGCTCCATGGAGCCGGTGATGCGGTCGGCGTAAAGGATCGCACGGCCATTGAGGTTACGCGCGGCGCGGCCGATGGTCTGTATCAACGAGCGCTCCGAACGCAGGAAGCCCTCCTTGTCGGCATCCAGGATCGCCACCAGCGACACTTCCGGCATATCCAGGCCTTCACGCAGCAGGTTGATGCCCACCAGCACATCAAAGGTGCCCAGGCGCAGGTCACGGATGATTTCCACGCGCTCCACGGTGTCGATGTCCGAGTGCAGGTAGCGCACGCGCACGCCGTGGTCAGCCAGGTAGTCGGTCAGGTCTTCGGCCATGCGCTTGGTCAACGTGGTCACCAGCACCCGCTCTTCCAGGGCCACGCGCTTGCCGATTTCCGACAGCAGGTCGTCCACCTGGGTCAATGCCGGACGGATTTCCACCTGCGGGTCAACCAGGCCCGTTGGCCTGACCACCTGTTCGACCACGCGGCCGGCATGCTCGGCCTCGTAGTTGCCCGGCGTAGCGGATACAAAGATGGTCTGCGGGCTGATGGCCTCCCATTCATCAAAGCGCATCGGCCGGTTATCCAGCGCCGAAGGCAAGCGGAACCCATACTCCACCAACGTTTCTTTACGCGAACGGTCGCCCTTATACATGGCGCCCACCTGCGGCACGCTGACGTGGGACTCATCGATCACCAGCAAAGCGTCTGGCGGCAGGTAATCGTAGAGGGTCGGCGGCGGTGCACCGGATTCGCGGCCCGACAGGTAGCGCGAGTAGTTTTCGATACCGTTGCAGTAACCCAGCTCCAGGATCATCTCCAGGTCGAAGCGGGTGCGCTGCTCCAGGCGCTGGGCCTCCACCAGCTTGTTATTGGCGCGCAGGTACTCCAGGCGCTCAGCCAGCTCCACCTTGATACCCTCGACGGCGCCCATCAGGGTTTCACGCGGGGTCACGTAGTGGCTCTTCGGATAAAAGGTGAAACGCGGCAGCTTGCGGATCACCTCGCCGGTCAACGGGTCGAAAGCCGACAGGCTCTCGACTTCATCGTCAAACAGCTCGATGCGGATCGCTTCCAGGTCGGATTCGGCCGGGTAGATGTCGATCACATCGCCGCGCACGCGAAAGGTGGCGCGGGCAAAGTCCATGTCGTTACGGGTGTACTGCAAGCTGGCCAGGCGGCGTAGCAGTTCGCGCTGGTCGAGTTTGTCGCCGCGGTCGACGTGCAGCACCATCTTCAGATAGGTTTCCGGGCTGCCCAAGCCGTAGATGCACGACACCGTCGTAACGATGATCGCGTCCTTGCGCTCCAGCAAAGCCTTGGTCGCCGACAACCGCATCTGTTCGATGTGGTCGTTGATCGACGCATCCTTCTCAATGAAGGTGTCGGACGACGGCACGTAGGCTTCGGGCTGGTAGTAGTCGTAGTAGGAAACGAAGTACTCCACCGCATTGTTCGGGAAGAACGCCTTGAACTCGCCGTACAGTTGCGCGGCCAGGGTCTTGTTGGGCGCCAGCACCAAGGTCGGACGGTTGATCTGGGCGATTACGTTGGCGATGCTGAACGTCTTGCCCGAACCGGTTACCCCGAGCAGCGTCTGGTGCGCCAGGCCGGCCTCGATACCCTCGACCATCTGGCGAATGGCTTCCGGCTGATCGCCGGCGGGTTCAAAGCGGGTGACGAGTTGGAAATCCGACATAACGTACCTCGTGAAGTCACCCCCAGACTGTAAACCCGTCGAGGACGAAATAGACCACCATCCGCGAAGATTCAGTGCGGGTAGTAGGAAAAGACCATGATAGCCATAGAACTGGTGGCGAATGTGACGGGTTTCAAGGCAATCGCCCTACCTGCCCTCCAGAATCAATGTTGCAATAAGACTAACGGTCAACAAATAAACCGAAAAACTTGGCCGAAAAGCCGTTTCGGTTGTCGCCTCAAGCGGTGATGGCCTCTATACTAGCTCCCCGTTTGTGCACCGCTCTAGTGCCTTCGGCTGGAGCGCGACACGTCCCTCCCTTCCCCCATAGAGCTGCCGCAAAAATGAGCCTGTTCTCCGCTGTCGAAATGGCACCACGCGATCCTATCCTGGGCCTCAACGAAGCATTCAACGCCGATACACGAACCACCAAGGTCAACCTTGGCGTGGGCGTTTACTGCAACGAGGAGGGGAAGATTCCACTCTTGCGTGCCGTTGCCGAAGCGGAAGCCATTCGCGTGGCGCAACACGCCGCCCGCGGCTACTTGCCTATCGATGGCATCGCAGCTTATGACAAAGCCGTACAAACCCTGCTGTTCGGCGCAGAATCCGCGCTGCTGAGCGCCGGCCGTGTGGTCACCGTACAGGCCGTCGGCGGCACCGGCGCCCTGAAGATCGGCGCCGACTTCCTCAAGCAATTGCTGCCCAACGCCGTCGTCGCCATCAGCGACCCAAGCTGGGAAAACCACCGTGCCCTGTTCGAAACCGCCGGTTTCCCGGTGCAGAACTACCGCTACTACGACGCCGCCACCCACGATGTGAACCGCGCCGGCCTGCTGGAAGACCTCAACGCCCTGCCGCCACAGTCGATCGTGGTACTGCACGCCTGCTGCCACAACCCGACCGGTGTCGACCTGAGCCCGGCCGACTGGCAGAACGTGCTGGACGTGGTCAAGGCCAAAAACCTGGTGCCGTTCCTCGACATGGCCTACCAGGGCTTTGGCGACGGTATCCACGAAGATGCCGCGGCGGTGCGCCTGTTTGCCGAGTCGGGCCTGACCTTCTTTGTGTCCAGCTCGTTCTCCAAATCGTTCTCCCTGTACGGCGAACGCGTAGGCGCGCTGTCGATTGTTGGTGAGTCCAGGGAAGAAAGCGCGCGCATCCTGTCCCAGGTCAAGCGCGTGATCCGCACCAACTACTCCAACCCGCCGACCCACGGCGCAGCCATCGTGGCAGCGGTGCTGAACAACCCGGAACTGCGCGCCCAGTGGGAAGCCGAATTGGGCGAAATGCGCCTGCGCATCCGTGGCATGCGTGAGCAGATGGTCGCCGACCTGGCCAAGGCTGCTCCAGGCCATGACTTCAGCTTCGTTGGTCGCCAGCGCGGGATGTTCTCCTACTCCGGCCTGACCGTTGAGCAAGTCACCCGCCTGCGCAACGAGTTTGGCATCTACGCGCTGGACACCGGGCGCATCTGTGTGGCGGCGTTGAACCAGTCGAACATTGACGCGGTCACAAAGGCAATCGTTCAGGTGCTGTAAGCCTGCAGCCGTTGCATGAGCAGCCGTTGAAAAAGAGGGGAAGCCAATGGCTTCCCCTCTTTCGTATCCAGCTCCTAGACTGAACCCAACTGCCCCTTTGCTGTGAGAGCCCCATGAGAAACGATGACTTGGACCTGCGCGCAGATCGCGATGAACTGGACGACTACACCCCACCGCGCACACCGCGCGCCAAGCAGCAGAAGAGCCTCGTACTGCAAGTAGCGCTGGGGGTGTTTTTGGGTGGGCTGGCATTGTGGTTGGTGCAACTGGGCGCCACGGCGCTGATGGCAAAGCTGGCCATGGGCACGCTGCAGTTCGGCGGCTGATGAAATCGAAGTGCCAGTCAGTTAAGGAAGAGCATAGTTATTGTGGCGAGGGAGCTTGCTCCGGCGGGGTCGCGAAGCGGTCCCAGCTTGGGGCTTGAAAAGGCTGGGCCTGCTACGCAGTCCAACGGGAGCAAGCTCCCTCGCCACAGGCAAGCTCCCAGGTTACTCGTTGTCCGCTCTATCGCTTAACTGACTGGCATCAGTGGCTCCCACATTGATCTATAAAATTTCTAGCCCGCGCTCTTCCAGCAGTCTTACGAAGCTGTTCAAACTCTGCGACACCGTGCCCCTGCGCCAGATCAACCACGTGTGCAAAATGCGGAAGTTGTCCGCCAATGGCCATACACTCACCGCCGCAGACCCCGGCATGCTTTCCAGCATGCTACGCGGCATCAATGCCAGGCCGGCCCCGGCGCTCACGCAAGCGAGCATGCCGTGGTAAGACTCGATCTCGAAGATCTTGCCCGGCACCGCGCCATCCTGGGAGAACCAGCGCTCGAAGTGATGCCGGTAGGAGCAGTTCGAGCGAAACGTGTAGATGCTCTCCCCGTTCACATCCCGCCCCCGGTTGATCGGCGCGTGGTGCAGCGGCGCAATCACCACCATCTCCTCCTCGAACACCGGCACGCCTTCCAGCGTGGCGTGCAATACCGGCCCGTCGACAAATGCCGCGGTCAGCCGGCCCGACAACACCCCCTCGATCATCGTGCCCGACGGCCCGGTGCTCAGGTCCAGCTCGACCTTGGTGTGTTTCTGGTTGTACGCCGCCAGCAACGCCGGGATACGCACCGCCGCCGTACTTTCCAGCGATCCGAGGGCAAACGTGCCCTGGGGCTCCTCTCCCGCTACGGTCGCCCGGGCCTCCTGGACCAAGTCGAGAATGCGCCGCGCATAGCCGAGGAAATTCCAACCGGCCGGTGACAGGCGCAGACGGCTTTTCTCACGGATAAACAACTCGACGCCCAGGTCCTGCTCCAGTTGCTTGATGCGCGTGGTCAGGTTCGACGGTACGCGGTGAATCAACTGCGCGGCGGCGCTGATGCTGCCCTGCTCGGCAACGGCCTTGAAGATTTCCAGCTGCACGAGATCCAAATCTTTCTCCAAACGTGAACGTATTGCTTAATATTATTCAGTTTCCAGAAAACGTACAGCCCCGTACGCTGAACCCATCCCACTCATTCAGCAGGACGGTGCCATGAACGCGACGACCCACGCCCTCTCGATCAACCCGGCCAATGGCGAGACGGTCGGCAGCTATCCCTACGAAACCGAACAGCAACTGGACGCCGCCCTCGACCGCTCCACCAACGCTTTTCGTACCTGGCGCCGCCAGCCGGTCAGCCAGCGTGCCGAGTTGCTGCTGGCACTGGCGGCGGCCCTGCGCGAACAAGCCGAAGCCATGGCGCAAATGATCACCTTGGAAATGGGCAAACCCATCGCCCAGGCGCGTGCTGAAATCGAAAAATGCGCCCAGCTCAGCCAATGGTACGCGGCCCACGGCCCCGCCATGCTCGCCCCGGAACCGACCCTCGTCGACAACGGCAGCGCCCAGATCGAATACCGCCCATTGGGCCCGATCTTCGCCGTGATGCCGTGGAACTTCCCGGTGTGGCAGGTACTGCGTGGCGCCGTACCGACCTTGCTGGCCGGCAACACCTATGTGCTCAAACACGCGCCGAACGTCATGGGCAGTGCCTACCTGATCCAGCAAGCGTTGCAGAAAGCCGGCTTCGCCGAAGGCATTTTTGAAGTGGTCAACGTGACGAACGCCGGTGTATCCAAGGCCATCGCCGATCCTCGCATCGCCGCCGTGACCCTCACCGGCAGCGTGCGGGCCGGTATCGCCATCGGCTCCCAGGCAGGTGCGGCACTGAAAAAATGCGTGCTGGAACTGGGCGGCTCCGACCCGTTCATCGTACTCAACGACGCCGACCTCGACGCCGCCGTGCAGGCCGCCGTGATTGGCCGCTTCCAGAACAGCGGCCAAGTCTGCGCCGCCGCCAAGCGCCTGATCATCGAAGAAGGCGTAGTAGAAGCTTTTACTACCAAATTCGTCGAAGCCAGTCGCAAACTGGTGATGGGCGATCCGACCTCGCCCCATACCTACGTCGGCCCGATGGCACGCTTTGACCTGCGCGACGAGTTGCACGGCCAGGTGCAGGCCACCCTGGAAGAAGGCGCGACCCTGCTGCTGGGCGGTAACAAAGTCGCCGGTGCAGGCAACTACTATGAGCCGACCGTATTGGCGAACGTCACCGACCAGATGACCTCATTCAAACAGGAACTGTTCGGCCCCGTGGCCTCGATCATCACCGCCCGCGATGCCGACCACGCGGTGGCTCTGGCCAACGACAGTGAATTCGGCCTGACCGCGAGCATCTTCACCACCGATGCGGCAAAGGCACGCGATATCGCCAATCAGCTGGAAACCGGCGGCATCTTCGTCAACGCGTTCAGCGTCTCCGACCCTCGGGTGGCGTTTGGTGGTGTGAAAAAGAGTGGTTTCGGACGCGAGTTGTCGCACTTCGGCGTGCGGGAATTCTGCAACGCGCAGACGGTATGGCTGGATCGCAAGTAAACCCAGCCCTACCGGTGGCGAGGGAGCCTGTTCGCGTTGGGCTGCACAGGCGCACCTGAAACAGCCTCAACTGCGGATATGCCGACGCACGCACTGCACCAGCCCATCCAGCGCCTGGGACTTCACCGGCGCCAGCACGCAGACCGTGTGTTCGCGCTGGCCCTCGGTCACAGTCAGGGTGTAATGCACCTGGCCCGGGTTGCCGGGCGCAGGTGCGGTGTTTTGCGGCAACTGAAAGAAGTCTGAGGCCTCGATCAACTGCCGCAATTCCTGCTGGTCCTGCTCAGGCAACGTGTCCAGTTCCACCGTGCACGGTTTGGCCAGGCCTGGGAAAAAACCAGGCCCGCCGTTTTCCTTGATCGAAATTTGCATGGCCACTCCTCACATCAGACAGAAATACCGACTGCTTTCCAGCCCTCCTTGACCGCCTTCTGCTCATCCTTGTTCGCGCCGTAGAGGCGGCCCGCGACATCATAAGTAATGCGCGCAAAGCGCAGGAACCCCGAATTAGGCCGCAGCCGCGCATCACGCAACGCGTCGTACCAGATGCGCCCCGCCCGCTCCCAGGCGAACCCACCCAACCTTGTCGCCACCTGATAGAACGCATGGTTGGGAATGCCGGAATTGATATGCACCCCACCATTGTCCTCGTAGGTCTGAACAAAATCATCCATGTGTCCGGGTTGAGGGTCCTTACCCAACAATTTGTCGTCAAAGGCGGTGCCGGGCGCTTTCATCGAGCGCAGTGCAGTGCCTTTGATCTTTTTAGTGAACAGCCCTTTGCCGATCAACCAATCGGCGTCTTCGGCCTTTTGCTTCAACGCGTATTGCTTGATCAGTGAGCCGAACACGTCCGACAACGACTCATTCAATGCCCCGGATTGATTGAAATACATCAACTTGGCCTCGTCCTCGGTGACGCCATGGGCCAACTCATGGCCAATCACGTCAAGAGCCACCGTGAACCGGTTGAACAACTGGCCATCCCCATCACCAAACACCATCTGGGTCGAGTTCCAGAACGCATTGTTATAGTTCTGGCCAAAATGAACGGTAGCGTCCAACGCCATGCCGGCATCATCGATGGAGTTGCGGTCGAAGACCTGGTCGAAAAAATCGAAGGTGGCGCCCAGGCCATCATAGGCTTCGTCCACCGCCGCATCACCACTCACGGGCTGCCCTTCGCCACGGATCAGCTTTCCTGGCAGGCTGTCGGTGCCCTCGGCGCTGTAGATCGAACGCTGTTTCTCTGCCCCCATGGCCAAGGCCAGGCGTGCCGGCCCTTTAGCGGGCACCGCGACCATGCGCAGCGAGCGGAATGTGCTGTCTTTGGCGCGGGTACGCAGCGCGACATCCCGCTGCGCCTTGTCACCGTTGCGGGCGATCTGGTCGAGCATATAGGGGGGAATCAAGCAAAAAATAGGGTTACGCACAGAGTGATCACACATTGACTGGCTCCTTGTTGGCGTGTGGTGAACGTCCGGGTAGCCGTTTCAGGATAGCTCCCAGGGGTTAACGCGTGTCATCAATTGTCATTAACCTATGTTGCAGTCGTGTTTATCCATGGAGGACTTACCGATGCCCGCACGTAAAGCCAAGATCGACCTTTCGTACCGCCCACGGCTCGCCGACCTGCGCCCGTTGATCGCGCCGAACCCCACGCTACTGGAGGCGCGGGCGGCGACGCCCCGCGTGACCTCCGCCAACGACCTGAAGGACCGGCACGGCTACGCTGAAGATTTTCTCGGCAGCTTCATCGTGCCCTGGCCCACGGTGGTGGAAGCCCTCGCCAGTGACGTACAGACGCTGGAAAGTGGCGACCAGCGGCTGGACTACACGCATTTCTCGATAACGATGTCACGCTCAAAGCGGCTCGCGCTTTATGTCGGGGTTAACATCGACGGCGGCCAGCACGTAGACATTGTTCGCAGCAACGATACTTGGGCCTACGACGGCCGCCTGCCCATTGATGCACAGGTGGGCGAAGCGCTCTACGCCAATAATGGCCTCGATCGCGGCCACCTGGTCCGTCGACAAGACCCCAATTGGGGTGACGTGGCGCAAACCGCCAACCTCGACACCTTTCATTTCACCAATTGCTCGCCGCAGATGAGCGGGTTCAATCAGAAGACCTGGCTGGAACTCGAAGACTACATTCTGGACAACACACAACGCTGGAAGGCCAGGGCCACGGTGTTTACCGGCCCGGTGTATGCCGACGACGACCGTATGTACCGGGGTGTTCAGATCCCCAAGGCCTTCTGGAAAGTGGTCGCCTACCTCAGCGACGACGGCAAGCCCTCAGCCAGCGCCTACATGATCGACCAGACCCGCGAACTGGGTCAGCTCGACCTGGTGTTCGGCCAACTCCGGACCTACCAGCGCAGCGTGGCCCAGATAGAGCGCCTGACCGGCATCCGCTTCGCCAACCTGGCCGACTACGACGGTTTCAGCAACGAAGAGCGCGCCACCGGCACGCGGATCGAAGCGCTGATCCAGGGTCCTGAGGACATTCGTCTCTGAGCGGGCACGCCTTGGGCTATTTCGCCTCGCTCTAATCAACTACCATACCGCGCCGGTTCCCAAACGGGACTAATAGGGAATCCGAAGCGCGGTATACCCGCGTCAATCGGAACTGCCCCCGCAACTGTAGGTGCTGAGCCTGCTCCTTGATGCCACTGGACCTCGTCCGGGAAGGCCGGGGCGTGGCGACGACGCATCAGTCAGGAGACCTGCCGGCCCAAGCTCAATCACTAACCGGCGGGGTGTCCGGGAAGGACATTCTTGCCTGGCGCTTCCACGGCGCTCGAGGGTGTATTTCCGAACCGTGCCTCCCCAGTTCCACGTACGGTTCACTCGGAGATCGCCCCATGCTGCCACGCGTTACCGCCCTGCTCACCGGCATTGGCTTCTGTGCCCTGGCCCACGCCGCGCCCACCCACTACCCGCTGACGGTGCAAAACTGCGGCAGCACCCTCACCTTTCAGCAAGCGCCTGCGCGCAGCGTGACCATCGGCCAGGCCGCCACCGAAATGCTGTATGCCTTGGGCGTGGGCGATAAAGTGGTGGGCACCTCGCTGTGGTTCAACAGCGTATTGGCGCAGTACAAGGCACAGAACGATCGCATCGAGCGCCTGGCTAACAACGAGCCGAGCTTCGAAGCCGTGATCGCCAAACGCCCGCAACTGGTGGCCGCCGAACTGGAATGGGTGGTCGGCCCGCAAGGCGTGGTCGGCACCCGCGAGCAATTCCATGAACTGAAGATCCCCACCTACCTGCTGCCCTCCGACTGCGAAGGCAAGGACAACCTGGTGGGCGCCGACGGTACACGGCTGGAGCCGTTCCGCATCGAGACCATTTATAAGAGCATCAGCCAACTCGCCGAAATCTTCGACGTACAGGCGCGTGGCCAACAGCTGAACGATGAGCTCAAGGCGCGCCTGGCCAAATCCGTCGCCACTGCACAAAGCAAGGCCCTCAAACAGGCCAGCGCCTTGGTGTGGTTCTCCAGCGCCGAGATGGCCAGCGATCCCTACGTGGCCGGTCACAAGGGCGTTCCGCAGTTCATGCTGGAAACCCTGGGCCTGTCCAACGTGGTGCAGTCCGATGAAGAGTGGCCCGCGGTCGGCTGGGAAACCATTGCCAAGGCCAACCCGACCTTCCTGGTGATCGCACGCATGGACCGCCGCCGCTACCCGGCCGACGATCATGAAAAGAAGCTCGCCTTCCTGCGCAGCGACCCAGTGACCCGTAACATGGACGCGGTGAAAAACAACCGCATCATCATTATTGATGCCCTGGCCCTGCAGGCCAGCCTGCGCACGTTCGATGGCCTGGAACAATTGGCCGGCGCCATCGACGGCTACGACCTGCCGAAATGATCCGCACCTTGCTCGCCCTCATCCTGCTCCTGCTCGCGATCCTCGCCGGCGTGGCCATCGGTGAAACCGCCATCGAACCGCAGGTGGTGTTGCAGGTGCTCGCCAACAAACTGTGGGCGGCCGGCTACGTACTGGACCCGATCGATGAAGGCGTGGTGTGGAACTACCGCTTGACCCGCGCCCTGGTCGCTGCCGCCTGTGGTGCGGGGCTGGCGACTTGCGGAGTGATTTTACAGTCCTTGCTGCGTAACCCGTTGGCCGATCCGTACCTGCTGGGCATCAGCGCCGGCGCCTCGACCGGTGCAGTCCTGGTGGCCCTGATCGGCGTGGGCGGTGGCTTGATTTCACTGTCGGCGGGTGCATTTGTCGGCGCCATGGCCGCGTTTGCCCTGGTGATCCTGCTGGCGCGCGCCAGCGGTTCGGCCACCGGTACCGGGCAGATCATCCTCGCGGGCATTGCCGGTTCGCAGCTGTTCAATGCCCTCACCGCCTTCCTGATCACCAAATCGGCCAGTTCCGAACAGGCCCGGGGCATCCTGTTCTGGTTGCTGGGTAACCTCAGTGGCGTACGTTGGCCCTCGGTATGGCTGGCAGTGCCTGTGGCAGTTCTGGGTCTGGCGGTTTGCCTGTGGCATCGCCGCGCACTGGATGCGTTTACCTTCGGCACCGATTCGGCGGCGTCCCTCGGCATCCCGGTGCGTCGCGTGCAGTTTGTGCTGGTGGGCTGTGCGGCGCTGGTCACGGCAGTGATGGTGTCGATTGTCGGCTCCATCGGCTTTGTCGGGCTGGTGATTCCCCACGCCGTACGCCTGTTGCTCGGCACCGGGCACTCGCGCTTGTTGCCGGCCAGTGCGCTGGGTGGCGCGCTGTTTCTGATCGCCGCCGACGTGCTGTCGCGGACCTTGATCAAAGGCCAGGTGATCCCGGTGGGCGTGGTCACGGCACTGGTCGGTGCACCGGTGTTTGCGCTGATCCTGATCGGTCGGAGAAATGCGCGATGAGTGTGCTGAGCTGCAAAGACCTGGGCTTCAAGGTGCGTGATGCCGAGTTACTGCACGGCATTCATCTTGACGTTCAGTTGGGCGAAACCCTGGGCATCGTCGGGCCGAACGGCTCCGGCAAATCCACCTTGCTCAAACTGCTTGCCGGTCTGCGCACACCGGCCAGCGGCGAAGTACGCTTGGGCGGTCAACGCCTGAATGAACTGTCGCGCCGCGCCATCGCACAACAGCTGGCAGTGGTGGAGCAACAGGCCGATACCGACGACGCGATCCGCGTGTTCGACGCCGTGGCCCTCGGGCGCACGCCGTGGCTGTCGGCACTGAGCCCATGGTCGAGTGAAGATCACGCCATCGTCAACCAGGCGCTGCACGACGTGGACGCCACCCATCTTGGCCAGCGTGCCTGGCGCAGTCTCTCGGGCGGTGAACGCCAACGCGTACACATCGCCCGCGCCCTGGCACAGCGCCCGCAGATTCTGTTGTTGGATGAACCCACCAACCACCTGGACATCCAGCATCAACTGAGCATTTTGAAAGGTGTGCAAGCGCTGCCGGTGACCACGCTGATTGCCCTCCATGACCTGAACCAGGCGCTGACCTGTGATCGCCTGGCCGTGCTGGACCGCGGGCGCCTGGTAGCGCTGGGCAAGCCGCTGGACGTGCTGACGCCACAACGCTTGCAAGACACCTTCGGCGTACAGGCGCATTACCTGACAGACCCGTTTGATGGGGCACAGATACTGCGGCTACGCCCACATTGACTGACAAAACATCATCGGCAGCGGTGGCGCTGCCGAATGATCAGGCGTTACCTATCCGGTTCACTATCCATTGCCGAGCGTAACCGAGCACGCCCCGCGCCATGCTCACGGGAAAATGAATAACCCCATGGGCCGCCTCCGGCAACAGATGCGCCTCAGCCCTCGGCCAGCGCTCAGCGATCAACAGCGTGTCATCTTTCAGCGGGTCCAGTTCCCCCACGAACATCAACGCCGGCGGCAAGCCGTCGAAGTCGCCATAGAGGGGTGACAACGGCGGCTGCCGACGCTGCTCATCGCTCAAGCCCGGGGTCAACATGCGCAGCGCCTCGACCATGCCCGGCCCATCGAGCAACAAGGTGTCCGCTCCTGCCGCGCGCACGCTTGGTGCGCCGGCCAGGTCATAAACGCCGTAATACAACACCGCCCCGCTCACCCGCTGGAGCAACTGCGGCCACTGCTTCAATGCGAGCAAGGTCGCCGCGGCCAAATGACCGCCAGCCGATTCGCCGACGACAATCACCGGCAAGCCGGCAAACTCATCGGTGGTAAGCAGCCAGCGGGCGGCCGCCAGGCAGTCATCCATCAGCCCTTCGACGGGCGTGTCGATCGCCAGCCGATAATCCACCGACACCACCGCCACGTCGCAGGCGTTGACCATGCCCAGGTTGAGGTCGTCATCCATCTGCGCATTGCCGATCACCCAGCCGCCGCCGTGGATATCCAGCACCACTCCCTTGGGCTGAACACTCGGACGCAGGATACGCACGGGCACTGAGTCGACAGTTGTACATTGCGCCGGTGGCGCCTTTTTGATCTTTTGCCCCGCCCGCAACAACGCTTGAATCAAACGTGGTGTGACCCGGTTGCGGATTTTAAAGCGTGGCATCCAGGCGAGTTTCTGGTTGAAACGGCGCATCTCGGCCAGTTCAGGCTCACTGGCGGGCCACAGTTTATGGGCCATCAACGATTATTCCGCAGGATCGAGAAGTTCAGCGCCGCCGCCACACACAGCCAGGCCAGATAAGGGAACAGCATCAAACCGGTGATCAGGTCCAGGCGCACGGCCAACACCACCATCGCCGCCACGGTCACCCACAGCACCGCGATAATCACCATCCCGGCAAGAATGCGATGGGCGCCGAAGAACACCGGCGTCCACAACGTATTCAACGCAATCTGTGCCGCCCACAAGGCCAGCACCACTTGGCTGCCGGGGATGAGGCTGAGGCGATAACCGGCCCAGGCCAGCAAGAGATAGATGATGGTCCACGCCACCGGGAACAGCCAATTGGGTGGCGTGAAGCTGGGTTTGACGAGGGATTCATACCAGGCGCCTGGCTTGAAGAGCAGGCCGGTACTGGCAGCGGCGACGCAGGCAAGCAGGAAGATGAAAAAGGTCATGGTCGGTCCTTGGCTGAGCATTTCATGCTTGGACGTGCCGCACACCGGTAAAAGTTCACTGCCAGTATCGTGCAAGCATTACCGCCACACTCACGCTAGGCCGGCTCCACAATCCTCAACCAAGGCCACCGTGCCTGATAACTACCGGCCTTGCGCGCAAACAACTCCCGCTCCGGATGCACGGGGTTGATGCGCAGCACCCCCTGCTCCACATCCTCCAGACCATAGGGCGCATACACCTCGCCCGTCGCAATCTCCAGGCTGATACACGTGCCCGCCACCAGGTAACGATCAATCCCCTGCTTGGCCGTGTGCAACTGCGGATAAGGCCGGCCGAACCGCTGACCGTACCAAAGGTGAACCCGCGCCTGGTTCTTCACCTCGACGTTTACGCCCAAATCCTGGAACAGCACCTCGGCCGAACGGATCACCCTGTCCTCAGCCTCGTAGGACAGGTCCGTATCGAAGTAGAAGACGTCGTAGTCCTTCACGCCCTGATCAGCAGGCCAATTCGACTGGTGGTTCCACACCGCCTGGAACAGGCAGCCCGCCGTAAGGAAGCACTGGTCCACCCCGAGGTCAGGCAGGCGCGCAGTGATTTCGGCGTTGATAGGGTTGGCCATGGCCAGGTCGAGCAGGGTTTCGGCGGTTAATGTCATGTGCACTCCTTTGCTACAAAACCAGACGGCTACCTTCAGTTGCCCCCAGGATGGATATCCGCATATTGAACGGGGCAATGAGCAGCAGTAACGCGGCGACAACTTTTAGCATAAGCATTTCATCCTGAAATCTGCGTTGACCGCTGAAAATCAGCCCTTCAACTCCCCCGCACGATGAGTTGCCGCATCATCGTAAATCACATAGAGCGACTCGGCGATCTGGCTTTTTATCGCTTTGGTAGCCTCGAGGCCCAGCACAAAACCTTCGGCCTTGCCGCCGGCACGGTTGAGTTCTTCCTGGGTGGAAGCGCCGGTGATAGCGTCGAAAAGCTTGGTAGCGTGGGGACCTACGCCTTTAGGGAGGGAAATCTGATCGATAGACATGGGCGATACCTTGCAAGAGAGAAATCGGTAGCGCGTGGAACCACTGCCGGGGTGGCATGGTAGACCTGTTTCGGCAGAAAGGTGGGCACATTTCCACTCGGTCAATTGAAGATAATGATCCTCGACCAGTGGCTACATTCCTTTGCGTTTGATCCCCTGGAAAGTCAACGGCACGCGTGTGCCATGGGACGAGAGCACGTTGTGCAATGGGGCGGTAATTGCTGACGCCGTGAGCGTGCAGGATCGTTCAAGCCGGCTGATCGTGCTTTCGATACCGTGATGCCTCTTACTACTGGAGGATCCACCATGGCGCAGGCACAGCATTCGGCACACCCCGTCAATCTCGTCCATAAGGCTTCGCTCATCGATGAGCAGTGGAGTCCGCGGGTGGTGGCCGAGATGAACGACTACCAGTTCAAGGTGGTACGTATCGAGGGGGAGTTCATTTGGCATTCGCACCCGGAAACCGACGAGGCGTTTCTGGTGCTGGAGGGGACGCTGCGTATCGACCTTCCCGAAGGCCCCGTGTACGTGGCAGCGGGTGAGTTGTATGTAGTGCCCCGGGGGGTAGAGCACAGGACGGCGGCCGAGGGGGAAGCCAAGCTGATGATGATCGAACCTCGGGGCATCCTGAATACCGGGCATGAAGGCGGAGAACGCACGGCCGTGAATGACCGCTGGATCTGAAGCCGGTGCTGGCGGTTGCTGCTGCGCGAAATGCTGGGATGATGCGCAACTGAAATACGACCATTAAGCCTTTTTGGGAAGCCTTTATGCCCTTGAGCAAACGCGACGCCAGCCGCATCGAGCGCCGCCTTGTCGCCACACTCACCGATGCCTGCGAAACCGCCAAAGTCGAGATCCCGGGTTTTGAGTGGCTGACGCATACCGTCAATTACGATGCGTTTGCGCAAAGCCTGCGCATCACTTGGGTATTCGACACGCGCGCCAGCAAGGATCACGCCCTGGCCAGCGGCGTCGACCAGCGCATGCGCGAGTTGACTGCCGCTGCGCTGCACGAGGCCGAGGCCCCTGCCGTGCAGCTGGACCGCTGTGTGCGCTTTGATTCTGAAGAAGCTTGTCTCCAGGAGCATGGCGGCGATTGGCGTCTACGGCTGGCCCGGACGCGCACTGACAAGCGCGAGAGCCCACGGACTGATCCCTAGATAATGCCCATCCTGCCGCCGCGGTACGCAAATCCCGCGCAATGAAGTCGCCCGCACCCGCCGTCGTTCTCGCCGCTGCCTTGCAATGGGCCTCGCCGTGACGCTGGAATCGACGTCGAGCCAGACGCGCTATGTGAATGAGTTCACGGCGCTGGGCGTGGTGCGTTAACGTGTCGCTTCTCAACCCAGCCTCTCACGCGAGTATCAACCTTGGAACGATATGAATCGCTGGTCATCGGCCTGGGTGCCATGGGTGCCGCCACCGTGTACCAACTGGCCAAAGCCGGTGTAAAGGTCGCGGGTATCGACCGTCATCACCCGCCCCACACGCTGGGTTCAAGCCATGGCGACACGCGGATTACGCGGCTGTCGGTGGGTGAAGGCGCACAGTACGTGCCCATCGTGCGCAATTCGCACCGGATCTGGCGAGAGCTGGAAGCACGCTCGGGCGAGTCGTTGTTCGAGCAGTCGGGGTTGCTGGTGCTGACCTCCCGTGAAGATTTCGACCCCGGCGATGAAACCGACTTCACCTTGCGCACCATTGGCCTGGCGCAGACCTACGGTATCGAACACCAGATATTGGATGCCCCGCAGATTCGCCAACGTTTTCCTCAATTCGCCCACGTGGCCGACAGCGCCATCGGCTACTACGAACCGGGTGGCGGTTTCGTACGGCCCGAGCGCTGCATCGAGGTGCAACTGCGCCTGGCCGAACAACAGGGCGCGACGCTGTACACAGGCGAGACGGTGACGCACATCAGCTCGGATGAACACGGCGTGACGGTGACCACCGACCAGCGCACCTTGCAGGCCGGCAAGCTGGTAGTGAGCGCAGGCAACTGGGCGGGTGATTTGCTGGGGGCGCCATTTGACCGGCTGCTCAAGGTGTATCGGCAACAGCTGTTCTGGTTCGAGCTGGAACCGGGCGCAGCGCTGGTGGGGGCCTCACCGACCTTCATCCTCACGCATGGTCCGGGCGAGAGTCATATCAACTACGGTTTCCCGGCGTTGCCAGGCGAAGGCAGCTTGAAAGTGGCGACGGCGCAGTACCACACCGCCTCCACGCCGCAGACGCTGGATCGCACGGTCTCGCCCGCGCAGGAGCGAGAGATGTACGCGCAACAGGTACAGGGGCGTATCGCCGGACTGACGGCCAAGGTGGTCAAGTCGGCGGTGTGCGCCTACACCGTGACACCCGACCACCACTTCATCATCGACAAGCACCCGACGTTGCAGCACACCCTGGTGGTGTCGCCGTGTTCGGGGCATGGCTTCAAGCATTCAGCGGCGTTGGGCGAAGCCTTTGCGCAGTGGTGCATACGGGGCACGAGCGAGCTGGATCTGTCGTCGTTTTCGTTGCAGCGCTTCGAGGGGCAAACGTTCTGACTCAACGCCAGGGTGCCAGTGGGCACGCCCACCTCCCCCAGGGGCGTTGATCCTTATAAGTTACGTATCAACGCCCCAAAGAGATCGCCACGCGGCATTTTGCTCAACGGGATGTCGGCATTCTCGAACCATTCGCGCCCTGCCTCCGGGTGGGGGCCGCTCAGGACTACTACGCCCTTCTCATAGGTATACCGCGCCGCCGCGACATCACCGTTGCGGTAGGTCGCGATGGGTTTGTAGGGCGCGCTCGGGTCGGCCTTGGGGAAGTAAGGGCCGTCCTGGAAGAAGACGTGGTCGCGCTTGCCTTCCCACGTGACCTGCACGGCCGCGTCGGCGATGCCGGGCACTTCAAAGCCGGGCCGGCCGGCTTCGCCGTCGAGGTCCTGGGGGATCAGGCCGAGGTTGCTGTCATCCGCCAGGTACGCGCCCATGCACAACCCCAGGTAGCGTCCGCCGTTGGCGACGTAACCGCGAATCGCCTCGATGCGCGCATCGCCCAGGCTGCGCAGGGCATCGGGAATGTCCTGGCCACCGCCGGGTTGCACGTAGAGGTCGTAGCGCGCCAGGGTGTGTGGGGTGATGTCGATGGCCTCATCCGCGCCCACGTAATCAATCTGGTAATCCGGGTTGAGGCGGTGCAGCGCCTTCGCCACGTTCTCGGAACAGTCATCACAGCCCGCCGGGCCGCGGTAGATGGCGACATGGGTGATGGGCGTCGCAGCTTCGGCCGGTGAGGGCAGCAAAAGCGCGAATGCAAACAATGTGGCGGCGACAGCTCGCAGGTTCATGGCCGAGGGCTCCTGTACGGACAACCCAAAGCCTATAGCGATTGCGCCCTTCAATCCGTTAACAGTTGTAAAAGCCGCTCACATGAGGATAACTGGGGGTCGTGCCTTGTTTTCGAGAGCGTCCGCCATGTTGGAACTCGCCTCCCTCATCACTTATATCGCCGTTGTGATCGGCCTGTTTCTGATCCCCGGTCCGTCCGTGTTGCTCGTGATCACCCGCACCGTGCAGGGCGGCCGCAGAGTCGGGGTCGCCACCGGCCTGGGTGTGGCGTGCGGCGATCTGCTGCATACCCTGGGCGCAGCGCTGGGGCTGTCGGCGATTTTGATGACGTCGGCCAGCGCGTTCAACGCGGTGAAATGGGTCGGTGCGGCTTACCTGATCTACCTGGGCGTGCGTGCGTTCCTGGCCAAAACCGGCACTCAGTCGGGGCTGACATTGCCCGCAGTGACCTCACGCCAGGCGTTTTTCCAGGCCGTCGGCGCCGAGGTGCTCAACCCGAAAACCGCGATTTTCTTCCTGGCGTTCCTTCCGCAATTCGTCCACCCGGAATCCGGCTCATCGCTGGTTCAGTTCGCGGTACTGGGCCTGATTTTCTCGGTGCTCAGTGCGATATACACCAGCCTCCTCGCCCTCGCCATCCGCCCTTTGAGCCGAAGCATCAAGGGGCTTTCCAGACTGCGACGCTGGGAAGGCAAAATCATCGGCACGCTGTTTATGGGCCTGGGCATCAAAGTGGCGTTGCAGCAGCGATAAGGCTACTTTTTTACCGCCATCAGCCGGTCAAACAACAACTTCGCCACGCGCGACAGCGTCCGCCCACGCCGGGAT
Organism: Pseudomonas sp. BCA17; assembly: GCF_004519405.1. Lineage (GTDB taxonomy): Bacteria > Pseudomonadota > Gammaproteobacteria > Pseudomonadales > Pseudomonadaceae > Aquipseudomonas. The sequence goes on from NZ_SGWI01000001.1 coordinate 1,373,078, forward strand.
CTCAACCCCAGCGTGCGGCTGATCGCCGGGTCGGTCAGGCGTATTTGCGAGTATCTTTTCCGGCGCTAGGATGGTTAGCAACCCGCCTCGCTTCGTTCACCTCACTTGGCAAACGCATACTCCCCACCCTGCTCCAGCGCCTTGCGATACGCAGGCCGCGCCTGGAATTTTTCCACCCACGCCGCCAGGTTCGGGTAGGCCTGCAACTTGCCCTGGGCCTTGGCGATTTCACCGATGAAACTCATCTGGATATCCGCACCGCTCAGTTCGTCGCCCAGCAGGTACGATTTATCCGCCAGCACGTCGTTCAGGTAACCCAGGTAGTTGGCCACTTCCGATTCGATCCGCGGGTGCAAAGGCGCACCGGCCTCACCGAGGCGGCCGACGTAAAGGTTGAGCATCAAGGGAAGCATGGCCGAGCCTTCGGCGAAGTGCAGCCATTGCACGTACTTGTCGTAGGTGGCGCTGGAAGGGTCCGGTTGCAGGCGGCCCTGGCCGTGGCGGCGAATCAGGTAGTCGATGATGGCGGCGGATTCGATCAGCACTTGGCCGCCATCTTCGATCACAGGGGATTTGCCCAGCGGGTGGATGGCCTTGAGCTCAGGCGGCGCGAGGTTGGTCTTCGGGTCGCGCTGATAACGCTTGATTTCATAGGGCAGGCCGAGTTCTTCGAGCAGCCACAGGATACGTTGTGAGCGTGAGTTGTTGAGGTGGTGGACGGTGATCATGGTGTGCTCCGAAGGGCCAAAGGGGTCTTGGAAAGAGACTACGCCAACGCCCGAGAGTGCCGACAATTAAATCTCTGCCGATTGTGGAAGCGTTTGGCTGATTGATGCCCACGCGGCCTGCGCCAGCCACTGAGCATAATGATTCGGGCTGTGCTTGACCCGACCAGACAACCAGGCCCGGGCGTAGCTTTCCGCCGAGCCGATGATAAGCGATAGCAAAAGTTCTGCCGGGATATGGCTGAATGCCTCAGCGCGGTTTTCGTCGCTCATCCACTCGGTCAATTGCCGATTGCGCTGTTTGTTGCGGGAGAGCAGTTCGTCCTTGTGCGGACCGTTGGCGACGGCGAAACGACTCTGGAACATAAAACGCGCCCATTCGGGTTGCGCGTCCACCCATTCCACATAACTGCGCACCAGCGCTTCCACGCCGGCCTGGGCGGTTTGCGCCTGCTTCAGGTAGCGCTCTCGCAATGCGGCCTGGTCCTCAAGCGCGGCAAAAAACAGCGCGGCGACGATGCCTTCCTTGTTGCCGAAATGGTGGTAGATGGCGCCCACGCTGGTCTCGCACCGCGCGCGAATGGTTTCGATATTCGTCGCTTCAATACCGACTTCGTTAAAGCTGGCCAGGGCCTCGCGCAGGATGCTGCGCTTGAGGTCGCTGCGCCGGCCCGGAAAGGTGCGCTCGAACAGATCAGGTGCGTGCATGAAGTGGCTCGCCAAATGTGGGGAGTCTAAAGGTACAGCGGCCGCTAGAGAAGGCATGGCTTGACACTCTTGGAATTTACGGAATATTGTTCCGTTGCAGAATATTATTCTGTAAATCTATCGAGAGGATTACCCATGAGCCAGTTTCTAAGCCTGTTCAATAGCGCAGGTCCCGCAGCGTTCAGCCAAATGGCCTGCCAGGTGGCGCCCTACTTCAGCACCATCAACCCTGAAATTGCCGAACTACGCCCTGGGCATGCCGTGGTCAACGTGCCGTTTCGCAAGGAAATCACCAACCACCTGGCCTCCGTTCATGCCATAGCCTTGTGCAATGCGGCGGAATTGGCCGGAGGGACGATGACGGACGTGTCGATCCCACAAGGCGCCAAATGGATTCCCAAGGGCATGACCGTGGAATACCTGGCAAAGGCCAAGTCGAACATTCGCGCGGTGGCGGATGGCAGTGGCATTGATTGGTCGACCGCAGGAGACAAGATCGTGCCGGTGGATATTTTCGATGAGGGCGAAGTGAAGGTGTTCACCGCGAAGATCACCATGAACGTGAAGCTCGCCTGAAGTCATGGGGGCAGGCTCGGCGATTGCCGAGCCCACGCTTATTTCAATCGTCGTGACGGCCTCAGATGGATCGCTGATTGACTCGGGATGACAGCTGCTCCGCGGATTCCTTGCGTTCTGAATAACGGTCGACCAGGTGATCCTGATGGTCACGCAGTAACAGCGTGAACTTCATCAACTCCTCCATCACATCGACAATGCGGTCGTAGTAAGGCGAGGGTTTCATCCGGTCGGTGTCGTCGAATTCCATGTAGGCCTTTGGCACCGACGACTGGTTCGCAATAGTGAACATACGCATCCAGCGACCAAGGACGCGGAGTTGGTTGACCACGTTGAATGACTGGGAACCACCGCACACCTGCATCACTGCGAGGGTTTTGCCCTGCGTGGGACGAACCGCACCAAGCGCCAATGGTATCCAGTCAATCTGCGCTTTGAATACACTCGACATCGCGCCATGGCGTTCCGGGGAGCACCAGACCTGCCCCTCCGACCATTGCATCAAATCCCGCAGTTCCTGCACCTTGGGATGCTCAACGGGGGCATCGTCCGGGAGCGGTAAGCCGGTGGGATTAAAGATCCGCGTCTCAGCCCCGAGATACTCCAGCACGCGAGCGGATTCCTCCACCACGAGACGGCTGAAGGAGCGCTTACGGGTTGATCCATAGAGAAGCAGAATACGCGGTTTGTGGGCACCAGAAGCCGCCGTGGCCACAGCGGAATCGAGCAATCCGGGATTAAGATTGGGCAGCGGGTTTGTCATGCGTCCTCCTGTTCAAAGGGTGCCGATGCGGTCAAGCTCTCGCTTGATTTCATCGCGTGTGATGCTACCGAAAGGGATGTTGAAAAACGCCTGGCAACGCTGCTCGATGCGAGCCAGCGTCGCGCTGAAGGCGGCATCGATTTGCGCTTCATTACCCTCAACGTCCGAGGGGTCTGCAAGGCCCCAATGGGACTTGATGGCCGCGCCAAAATAGACTGGACAGGATTCCCCCGCGGCCTTGTCACAGACGGTGATGACGATATCCGGAGGGCAATCCTCGAACGCATCATTGCCCTTGCTGCCAAGTCCTTTGGTCGAAATACCGGCGCGTTCCAGAGTGGTCAGACTGCGGGGGAGTACCGTCCCCTTGGGGAAACTTCCGGAACTCACGGCTTCGAAGCCCGCCGGTGCCAGATGGTTGAACAACGCTTCGGAAAGAATGCTCCGGCAGCTGTTGGCGGTACACATAAACAAAACTCGCATGGTTAGCTCCTGCCGCGCTCTATGCGGGCTTTAAAGGCTCTGGGGCGCAGTCGCCCAGTGCTGCCCACGCCTTTTGGCTACGTAAGCATGAATGTAAAAACAACAAGTACGCCCCAGATCAGATGCGCTCGATAAATTCAGCAGCAGGCAGTTTCACGGACAGGACGTCCGCCCATGTTCTGCAAACGAGCAGAGTTGATCTTGAGCCACTCCGCATTTTCCCGAAGGGTCACCTGTAAAACCTCATTGACCCACGAAGGAAGATTCGGGTTGAGGCGGTAATAGACCCATTGCCCCTGTCGGCGGTCCAGAAGCAACCCACTGCTGCGCAGCTGTGCGAGGTGCCGGCTGATCTTGGGTTGACTGTCATCCATGGCACACATCAGCTCGCAGACACAAAGCTCGCCCTGGCTGGCAATCAGCAGCGTCGCTCGGGTACGGGTCTCGTCGGCCATGCATTTGAAAAAATCGGGAGGGGCTATCATCGGGGGCACCTGTAAATACGCATAGCCGAATATACGCATATCCATATATGCACCGCAAGCATTCATCCTGAATGACTCGCAAGGCATAAGACAAACCTGGCCAGACATACTGCCGCACAAAACGTGGAAGGGGCTTGCTCCCGATAGCAGTGGGTCAGTCAACTCATATTTCGACTGATCCACCCCTATCGGGCGCAAGCCCCCTCCCACACCGACCTGCGTCGCACCTGATTTCAGCTCAGGCGGAACCGCGCGGTGTTATCACTCAGTGCCTGGCTGCCCTTGCTCAAGGTATCGGCCGCCCGGTTGACTGCCCGCGCGCCCTCGAGCAAGCGCCCTGCCGCCTGGTCCACTTGCTGGATATTGCCGCTCACTTCATCCGCCGTCGCCGCTTGCTCCTCCACCGCCGTGGCGATGTGCGCCAGGGTGTCGGTGACATGCTGCACCGCACCGGCAATCTCGCCCAGGCGTGCGCCCAACCCGGTAACGGACTCTGCGTCACTCAACGCTTGCTCGCACGCGGCGCCCATCAGGGTAACCGCCTGGCTGACGGTTGCGCGCAGGCTGTCCACGGTACCGGCGATCTGCGCCGTGGAGGCCTGGGTGCGTTGCGACAGACTGCGCACTTCATCGGCCACCACGGCAAAACCGCGGCCTTGTTCGCCGGCGCGGGCGGCTTCGATGGCGGCGTTGAGCGCCAGCAGGTTGGTCTGCTCGGCGATGCCCCGGATGGTGTCGACCACCGATTGAATCTGCTGGCCTTGCTGGTTGACCTGTTCCAAGGCGTTGGCGGTATCGGTCAGACGCTGGTTGAGCTGTTGGATGCTGGCCGTGGTGCGTTGGCTGTCGCGGCTGCTGTCTTCGGCAATGCTGCGGGTGTGCTGCGCGCTTCCAGAAGCTTGCTCGCAACTTCTGGCGACCCCCATCGAGGTGGCGGCCAGTTGGGTTGCGGCGGCGGCAATCTGGCTGATTTGGTGCTGCTGGTCTTCGACCTCGGTGAGGGTGCTGCTCGATTGTGCGTTGAGGGTCTGTACGGCCGAACCGAGTTGCTGGGTTTCATGGTTGACGCCCAGCAGACTGGTACGCAGCTGTACCACCGCCACGTTGAGCGCGGCGCTGATCAGGGCCAACTCGTCGCGCCCTTCCACTGCCACTTCAACGCACAGGTTGCCGTCGCGCAGGGACTCGGCCAGCGTGGTGATGCCACTGGCACTGCGGCGGATCGAGGCTTGCAGGCACATGAACAGGTACATGGCCGCCAACGCCAACAGGCTGAACGTCGCCGCCACCGGAATGAACTGTTTGATCGATTGCGCATGGTAGTAACCCAGGCGCGCATCCAGCGAGTGCAGCGACTGGCTGCGCAGCGCACCCAACGCACCGAGCACGGCGTCGACACTGCTGTCGAACGTGGCGGTATCGAGCTTAATGGTGCCACCGAAAACGCCCTCGTCCAGGGCCTTGAGTTGGTTATCCAGCAACTGCAGGCTGCTGTCATATTGCGCGGTCCACGGCTCAATCCCCGGATATTGCTTGGCCTTGAGCGAAGCGGCGGCTTTGACCAACTGGTCCCGGGCATCGCCGATCCGACCACGCAGGTCACGCATCTGCAAACGGCTTTGCAAGGTGAACTGCCCCGAGGCGATGGACGACTCGCCGACACTGGCAGTGCGGCCGATGCGCTCGATCAGGTCCGGGGTGTGCTGGCTGGAAATCTGCATCAGCAGGTAGGTTTCCAGCCAAGGGTCGAGGATCAGGCCGGTATCCAGGGTGATCTGTTCGCGCAGGGTTTGCATGGCGGTCAACGCGGCGGTGAAGCGGTCATAGCCATCCGGCCACCAGCCCACGGTGCGCAGGGATTGGGTGTCCATGCCCTTGACGGCGGCCTGCAACGCCTCGAAGCGCGCCAGGGTCTCGGCACTGGCGTGCTGGGCGTTGAGCACATCACCCAGGGCTTTCAGGCTTTGCAGGATCAGCGGATTAGCCGCGTCAACCTTGTCCATCGCCGCTTGGGCGGCGGGGGTCGGCGAGCGCAGGATGTCTACCGCCTTCCAGCGGGCGGCGAGGTTGCGTTGTGCAGTGAGCTGACCATCGAGCGCGTCCAGGGCCAACAACTGACGAACGCCGGACTGTTCGCTGGCGATCACCGCGAGCTTGTCGCGATAGCCTTGCCCGATCAGCCACAGGCTTCCGGCCAGGGGCAGCATGAACAGGAAGAACAAGATCTGGAACTTGCGTGCGAACCCGAAACGGCCGAGCAGGTGGATACCGGGTGATAAAAGACTGTGCATCGCCGACCACTCTCCCAAACAGCTAAGAAATGACTAAAAGCAAAATGCCATGTCATTGATTAAACTGGGCAAGCAAGATGCGGGCCGTTGATGCCGAGCGCGTAAACAGGCGCTTGCACACCGGAGACGCAACGGCGTGCGCCCAAAAATGGGGCAAAAGCACTCAGCGTTGCGTGCACGCCTGTAACCCGTAGAGACGAACCTTGGAATTATTATGTTTTCAGCAAAGGATCTGCCCATGCAACGCATCATCATCCTCGGCAATGCTGGCAGCGGTAAGTCAACCCTGGCCCGTGAATTGGGCAAGCGCCTGGCAGCACCGGTGGTCCACCTGGACAAGTTGTTCTGGGAACCGAACTGGGTTGAGGTCGATAACGAAATCTTCCGCAAGCGGATCCGGCAAGCGATTGCCTCGGACAGATGGATCTGTGAAGGTAATTACGCACGGCGCAGCTTCGATCTGCGACTGCCGCGAGCCAACCTGATCATCTGGCTCGACACTCCGCGCACCACGTGCCTACGGCGCGTGCTGGTGCGCAGCCTGCTGGATCGACCGCGTACAGACAAACCGTCAGGATGCAAGGAAAAGCTCGACAGAGAGTTTCTGAGTTTCCTGAGTTACTGCTGGAACTATGACCGCGTGAGCCGCCCAGGCATTGAGGCCGCACGCTTGACAGTCGCGCCGCAGGTGCCGGTGATTCATCTACGCAATGCGCGGGAGGTAGCTGAGTTTTTGATAGGATTGCCCACCCCATCAATGCCCGCTCAATCTGTCTAGGTGCCTGGGCCAGCGCCATTGCCGAAAACCGCCCCCACCCGAAGCTGGAATTCGCTGGTCAGCAGTTGGGATGGCTTTGACCGCGAGGCCGGCCTACAGGCAATTCGGTCAGAACAAACCAGCGAGCGGCTATCTGCAATTATCGTACGGCTCAATGACTGGGTGCCCCAAGTTCGCGAGGCAGCGAAAATCGCATTCGGTGACTATTTGACGCCCAAGTATGCAACTTGGCTGATTGCTCAGCTTCCCGCACTTCTCGCGCTCGAAATGCGCAAGCGCGAAAACAATCGCGTCACACTCGACAATCTCCAGGCACTGCTGGCAACACCGGAATGCCTGCCACTGTGCGCCCCTGCCTTACCTACCAGCCGCGGCCAGTGCGCTCGCTTGCTATTTCGGGTTCTTGCTCAATCAATGACGGACGATGAACGGGAGCCGTTCCTGATAATGAGCTTGCATCACCCCGACTTCAGCGTACGCCGAGCGGCCCTTGGTGGGGCCATGGAACTGCCACAAGACGCCGCTCAACGGGCTGTCGCATTCGGGCTCGCCAGCAACAGCGCCATTCTCAGAAGGCTCTCGTTCCTAGAAGCGGTCCGGATACCATCGGGCCGTACCCGGTTGATCGAAGATTTTTTAACAGACCCATCACCTGCAAACAGGTCGACAGCGTTATGGGCCGCAAAAAAATATGGTGTCGACCCCCTGCATGTCCTGCAGACGCGACTGCGTGGCAAAACACCCGATACGAAAGCGCAATGGCTGGGCATCCTTGGACTGGCAAAGGACTTGAACATGCCGGTCCCTGAAGACTGGTTGGCTGCGGCATTGGAGCAAAAGAGCGGCGCCGTTCGCTCACTGGTGCTGAACATCGAAGGCGGCGACCGACCTGCGCGTTTAATTTGCGCGATCGCAGATCCTTCCAAGAGCGTATTTGAGACAGGGGTCACAGGCTTGCGGTCTCACCCCTGGAGCGTCATAGCATCGGCTTTTACCCTTCAACTTGAAGTCCTTTGGGCCAGCTTGACCTCTGATAGACGCCTGGCGCTGCTTGGATTGATGCCTAAATGGACTCAAGCTGGATTTCTTCTTCAGCAGCTTCAAAGCACGCCGGCTGAGCCGTCTTCACTTGAGCCGATTCGCCTCTGGGCCGACGCCCAGGTCTATGCGATTACGGACCGCGATACACCGAAAAACGAGCGCGACCCGATCATTGAACGACTGACGGCACTTGAGGCGGGCGGGGCATTCCCAGCCGGTACCATTTCCAGACTCACATAGAGCATGACGCCTATACAGCGCCCCCCGATGCTCCGCTTACCATTGAAAGAAAACGACAGGCAGACACCGGGACGGGGTGGGTACAACGAGTGACGACGGCCTATCTGGCGAGCATGTACTGACTGAAATTATTGATGTGATCATCCAGATTATCCTCAAGCATCATCCGATACTGATCACAGAAATACTTCAGCATGGCCTCCCGCGCTTGGGCCATTTCTGCGCCGGACTTGAAGTTGCGTGCGCAGGCCCAGGCGTTGAAACGCGTCGTGCCGAACATCATCGAGGCACTGACCTCGCCGAGGTTTTCACAGGTCTTGAGCTGCTCGTTCGACAATTCGATGTGTGCGTCGGCACGGTCGTAGAAGGCTTGGTCAGTGGTTTCGGCCATGGCGCGGGGTCCTGGGTGAGCGGATGAAGGGTGGTATTGGAGCATATTCGACGTCGCCAGCGAGCTTTCAAGCCAGCAAATCAGCAATCCACTTAGCCTCTCGGGCCACTTCCTGCACCTTCTCCTGCGGCACCGTTTGCCGCGCCTGCTCGAAGCCGGCCAACGTCTTGTGCTTCTGGCGCAGCAGGCGTTGCCACTTGGCCAGGAACACCGTGCTGCGTGCCTGCATCTGCAAGGGGCCGAAGTAGAGTTGTTCGGCGCTGTAGGTCACGGGTCCGGCGCGTTCGGCGACGATGATTTCGTAGTAGAAACGGTTCTCCTGCAGCAGCTCTTCGCGCAGGATCGAGTAGCCGTTGTCCATCAACCACTGGCGCAACGGTTGCTCGCCACCGTTGGGCTGCAGGATCAGGCGTTCGCGGCCGCTCAGCTGCGCCTTGCCATCGTCGAGGATGTCGCGAATGGTTTCGCCCCCCATGCCGCACAGGCTGATCGCGCTGATCTCGTCCCCCGGCTCGATCGCCGCCAGACCGTCGGCCAGGCGCACGCTGATGTGGTGCTCCAGGCCATTGTCGCGCACGGTGCGTCGGGCCGCGTGGAAGGGCGTGGTCGCCACCTCCCCCGCTACCGCGGCCGCGATCACGCCGCGGCGCATCAATGCGACCGGCAGGTAGGCGTGGTCGGAGCCGATATCGGCCAGGCGCGCACCGGCCGGCACGTTAGCGGCCACGCGCTCCAGGCGCATGGACAGAGTGTGTTCGTTCAACAGTTGTTCCTTTTCATTCCCCGGAAAACCGATCCCGGCTATTGGTCAAATGCAACACCATGGCGGCCCGCGCCGCGTCCGGGTCCTGACGCTGGATCGCGTTGAGGATCGCCTCATGTTCACGGTTCGCCAACTGCCCCAGCCTGGCAAAATCCGCCCCGCCGCGTTCGGCATCCTTGACCTGGGTGCGTGGGATCATCGCATTGCCCAGGTGCAGCATGATCTCGGTGAAAAACGTGTTGCCGGTGGCCTCGGCGATCAGTTGGTGGAAGCGTTTATCCTCTTCCACGCAACTGTCGTTATTGGCCAGTGAGGCCTGGTAGTCATCCAGCGCCTGGCGCATGTGGGCCAGTTGCTCATCCGACCTGCGCAACGCCGCCAGCGCCACGGCCTGCACCTCCAGGCCCAGCCGCAATTCCAGCATGTTGCGCACGCTGGCGACCGTATCCACATGCAGGCGCAAGCCTTGCTGAGCGCGCGGCTCCAGCACGAAGGTGCCGATACCGTGACGCGTCTCCACCAAGCCCGAGGCCTGCAACTTGGAAATGGCTTCGCGTACCACGGTACGGCTGACGCCGTGCTCCAGCACGATGGTGGATTCGGACGGCAGTTTTTCACCGGGCTTGAGTTGCCCGAGCAGGATACGTTGGGTCAGTGCATCGACCACGCCTTGGGCCAGGTTGTTGGAGCGTCTACGGACAAGGGTTCCGTTTTCAATGGGCATCGCTGCGGGTCCACAGGGTTGGGCTGGGGGGAGCTTAACACCCTGCATTCAAGCCTACGCTGCCTGATTTCCAAGACACCCAACTTGTATGACAACTAAACAGAAAACCTCTCAGCTCGATCGCCCAGCATCATTTGAAAATGTCACCTAGGTTGAGTCTCAACCATGCCAAAAAAACTAAAAACCCAATAAAATAAGGCAAATAACCGTAACAACTGTTCTGATGGCGGCCTTATAAGCACAAAAACATCACTCACCTGATTGCGAAGCCAGGAAAACCACTTGTATGATGTCTATCAACAAGACACACAAACCCGCATAAAAATAAATCAGGGGGAGTTCTCGAGTCATGGACACTTCAAACCAGGTATCCGCCGCTGCAGACAATGATTCGGTGCTCAGCCGCACCGTGAGCAAAGTGAAGAGCCATGTGCTCCCACTGTTCGTGATCATGTTCATCCTCAACTACATTGACCGGGTCAATATCGGCTTCGTGCGTACGCACATGGAGCATGACCTGGGCATCGGCGCCGCCGCTTATGGGCTGGGTGCCGGGCTGTTCTTCATCGGCTACGCCCTCTTCGAAGTGCCCTCCAACATGCTGCTACAGAAGGTCGGCGCGCGGATCTGGCTGACCCGCATCATGTTCACCTGGGGCATCGTCGCCACGCTGATGGCGTTCATCCAGAACGAAACCCAGTTCTATATCCTGCGCTTTCTACTGGGCGTGGCCGAAGCGGGCTTTTTCCCAGGGGTGATCTACTACTTCACCCGCTGGTTGCCGGGCGTGGAGCGCGGTAAAGCGATCGCAATCTTTCTCAGCGGTTCGGCTGTGGCGTCACTGATTTCCGGGCCGCTGTCGGGCGCACTGTTGCAGATCGAAGGGTTCGGTTTTCACGGCTGGCAATGGATGTTCGCCATTGAAGGCCTGGCCTCGGTGGCGCTGGGGTTCTTCGTGTGGTTCTGGCTCGACTCCAAACCCCACGACGCTAAATGGTTGACCCGCGAAGAGCAGGACGCGCTGGTGGGCGCCATCGACCAGGAGCAGCGCGACCGTGAAGCGCTGAGCACGGTCAAACCAACCCTCGGCAAGCTGCTCAAGGACCGCCAGATTTTGTTGTTCTGCATCTTGTATTTCTGCATCCAACTGACGATTTACGCCGCCACCTTCTGGCTGCCAAGCATCATCAAGAAGATGGGTGATTTGAGCGACGTGCAGGTCGGGTTTTTCAACTCCATCCCGTGGCTGATCTCGATCATCGCCATGTACGCCTTCGCCGCGCTATCAGGCAAATTCAAGTTCCAGCAGGCCTGGGTTGCCGCTGCCCTGTTGATTGCCGCTGCAGGCATGTTCATGTCCACCACCGGCGGGCCGGTCTTTGCCTTTGTGGCGATCTGTTTTGCGGCCATCGGTTTCAAGTCGGCCTCTTCGCTCTTTTGGCCCATCCCCCAGGGCTATCTGGATGTGCGCATCGCCGCTGCCGTGATCGCCCTGATCAACTCCATCGGCAACCTGGGCGGCTTTGTGGCACCGACCACGTTTGGCTTCCTGGAGCAAACCACCGGCTCGATCCAGGGCGGCCTCTATGGACTGGCCGGCACCTCGGTGCTGGCGGCGATCCTGGTGTTCTTCGCCAAGACATCGCCCTCCGCCGCGTTGACCTCGCCGAGCGTTACGCCAACCGCCACCGTCATCAGCAAACCTCTTTGAGCTTACTCAGGACATCACCATGACTACCCCTGTCGTCACCCACTTCCAAGTCATCCCCGTGGCCGGCCATGACAGCATGCTGCTGAACCTGAGCGGCGCCCACGGGCCATTTTTTACCCGCAATATCGTGATTCTCAAGGACAGCAGCGGCCATACCGGCGTCGGTGAAGTGCCCGGCGGCGAACGCATCCGCGAAACCCTGGAGGACGCACGCAGCCTGGTGGTCGGCCAGCCCATCGGCCAGTACCAGCGCATTCTCAACCAGATGCGCAGCACCTTTGCGTCACGGGACGCTGCGGGTCGTGGGCTGCAGACCTTCGACCTGCGCATCACCATCCATGCCGTTACCGCCATGGAAGCCGCCCTGCTCGACCTGCTGGGTCAATTCCTCGAAGTGCCGGTGGCCGCCCTGCTCGGCGAAGGCCAGCAGCGCGACGCGGTAAAAATGCTCGGCTACCTGTTCTATATAGGCGACCGCACAACCACCAACCTGGCCTATCGCAACGAGGCGCACGCGACGGATGAGTGGTTTCGCTTGCGCCATGAAACGGCCCTGACCAGCGAGGCGGTGGTGCGCCTGGCTGAAGCCGCCAAAGCCAAATACGGCTTCAACGACTTCAAGCTCAAGGGTGGCGTGTTGAGCGGCGATGCGGAAATCGAAGCGGTCACCGCCCTGGCCGAACGCTTCCCGGACGCGCGTATCACACTCGACCCGAACGGTGCCTGGTCACTCAAGGAAGCCATCCGCCTGTGCCGTGACCAGCACCACGTACTCGCCTACGCCGAGGACCCCTGCGGCGCGGAAAACGGTTATTCAGGCCGCGAAGTCATGGCTGAATTCCGCCGTGCCACGGGCCTCAAGACCGCCACCAATATGATCGCCACCGACTGGCGCGAAATGGGTCATGCGATCCAGTTGCACTCCGTCGATATTCCCCTCGCCGATCCGCATTTCTGGACAATGCAAGGTTCGGTTCGCGTAGCGCAGATGTGCAACGACTGGGGCCTGACCTGGGGTTCGCACTCCAACAACCACTTCGATATTTCCCTGGCGATGTTTACCCAGGTGGCGGCGGCGGCACCAGGCGAGATTACCGCCATCGACACCCACTGGATCTGGCAGGACGGCCAGCGCTTGACGCGGGAACCGCTGACAATCGAAGGCGGCTACGTCAAGGTGCCGGCCAAGCCGGGCCTGGGGGTCGAGATCGACATGGACGCGGTGGCCAAGGCCCACGAACTCTACAAAGGCATGGGCTTGGGTGCGCGGGATGACAGCGTAGCGATGCAGTTCCTGATTCCAGGCTGGCGTTTCAATAACAAACAGCCGTGCTTGGTGCGTTAGATCCTTCGCGTGATGCAGCCAAGGCCAGCTTCACCCGCTCCTTGCGCTGCATTTCATCCTTGGCAACCTCGGGCGCCGGCTCCCCTCGCGTTTGGCGCGACATGGAGCTGGTGGCTTGATATTTCAGGGCTTGAAGGCTCTCAACATCTTGAATAGATGGCCCGGCCAGATCCAGCGTTGGGCGGGTTGATCGCGGGTATCTGCGAGCGCATCCAAAATCGTGCGATGAGCGGCGTCAGTGGCAGGTGCCCCCAGCGGTGGATGCTGCGGCGTTTTTTCGCCAGGGGAATCGGACGGCCTGCTCAATTTGCCGGTGGCCGAGTCAATCACATAGCCGGAGGCCTTGCCATATTCGGTGAGGCTCCAGACGCCATTGGTGACTGTGGCGACCGACTTGTCGGGCGGCAGCCGTATGGCCTTGTTCGTGGTACGAACAGCGTAGTCCTCGAAGTTGATTTTTTTGAAGGCAGCGAACTCGCTGCCGAGTGGCGGTTGATCATCGCCTTCATCGGAGAATTTGTTCACCATTCGTTCCAGGAACGGTATGCCTCCGATGTTGGTGAACGCGCCATGGTCCGGATGCAGGATATAGCGCAAAAAACCTTGATCGATACGGGTGCTGTTGATGGCCGAACCGTTCAGGATGCGCGAGGCGATTTGCGCCTCTTCTTTCTTGAAATCGAACGTGACCCGATAGCCGTCTGCGTCATAGCCATTATTGCCGCCCCTCAACTGACTGCCGTCGCTGTAATAGCGATAGGTACTGAGTATCGAGGCCAAGTAGGTGACATAAGTCAGATCCGCACCTTCCGCATGGGCATATGCGTACATGTCCGCGATCAGGCTTCGATCATCGAGATTCAAGAATTCGGCGGGATTCATATAGCTGTTGTCCCGCGTGGCAGGTGGTTTGGCAACCGGTGGTTCACTGCCATGAAACAGGCGATCAATCATGAAATCGCGCCCGTTAAAAGATGTCGACTTCGGGCTGGAAGCAGACGCTGACAAATTTGATTGCACCTCTTCCCATGCTGCGCGTCGCTCATTGATGGTGAACGAACCGCCCTCATCACGGACAATCAACTCAAGTTGATCACGCGCAAGACCTTTAAAGGGGTTGTTGTCGGCTCCGTTGACGAAGCCGGTCGCTTGGCGGGCCCGCGCCAGGAGTTCCGGTTCGTTGGTAGAGGGCACCTCGGCGTCATGTACTGTTTTACTGGCGTAGTAGCTTTCGCCAGTAATCAGGTCGAGAAAATCGGTGCTCTTCTGGTCGGTACGTGTTGCGGCTTCGCTCAATTGACGAGCAAGGGCCGAGACGGTGCTGGTAGAGGCAAAACGACGGGTAAAAGTAGAAGAGTCCGCTTGATCCTCATCACGCAAAACAGCGGATGGAGTGGCTGTACCAACAACATCACTTGCCACGCGACTGCCAGGCATCAAGGCATAGGGATTGATCGTGTTCATGGGCATGCACCCCGCACATTTTTTAGATAAAACACTGTAAGTTCCAATATAGATAGCAACCTCCAGCCAAATCAGCCGAAAGCGCTTGCGCTTTAATCAATACCTATATCGGAATGTCACCGAGTCGACACCCGCCGGACGATTCAGCGGAGGCGTGCCACCTAAAACAGAATGTTTGATTTTGACTCGAGAACCATTACCGAAAGCTTGATCATTAAAAGTTGACAGCGTTCCGGATGAGTTGGGGTATATCCGCTCGCAATTCTCTTGGGAACTATAGGGACGGGAATAGCATAGGTGCACATCCTCTTGTGTACTTTGAGGATAGTAGGTTGTTTTCCACTGAATCTCTAACAACTGCTTAGGGTCAATAAGCGTTCCGGCGGGTATATCAGCGGAAATAATATAAAACACCGAGAATCCCGTAGCCGGATCAATAGTCGAGTTGGATAACACGAGTACGGAGCCGGGCGTCATGGTTTTAGATATAGACCATTCAGACGCAAAAGTATCTTCACTGGCCGATACTGTTAAAACACCCAGCAAAATAAATAGGGATTTATGCGCACTCACACAACGCCACCAAACAACTGAGCTTTTCATAATCATCACCATAGCGTCAAAAGTTAGTACCTAAGGCTCCAATCAATCACGCTGTATGAATCACGCCTTTACCATTGCACGATTTATTAACCCAAGTAACCCCAGCACTTCCTAAAAACACGAAGTCCCTATCTGTAATACTTTAAAGTAGGACGTCGTCGGCAACTTCCTAGTCCCGTACACCCTCTACTCAATTTGCCGATTTCAAGTCATGATGTGCCCCCCATTTCAAGGACGATAAAACAATGAAAGCTCGCCTTACCTCCCTGTTACTGGCGCTGTTGCCTGGTGTGGCCTGCGCGCTCCCCGCCTTGAAAGACACTACGCTCTACACCGATACCGCCCACAACTGCCAAGACGTCGATCTCGCCACCTGGCAGCATCCGGCCCGTGCGCTGCTGGAGAAAAACAATTTCCAGCTTGAACGCATCCAGCTTTGCAACGCTGGGCACTACCCGGTTTTCCATGTGCAGGCGCCCTACGACCCGCGCGGTCAGACCAAGGATTTTTACCTGCCACTGTACGAACGGATGCGCAAAGCCAACGGCAAATGGCCGTTCGCCCTGGTGGACAACAGCGATGCGGTGGTGGTGTACGTGAGCTACCCGAAAGACGACGGGATTTCGCTGAATTACGAGGGTTTCGAAACGCAGTAATCACTCGCCTCGAGCCCGCGGGCCTGCTGGAACGTGCAGAGCGAACCGGGCGCCTCGCGGCGCCGGGCATTACAACGCGATCAGAACGGCTTGGTCGGCAGATACTTGCCATCCAGGGTGATCACGGCGCGGGAGCCGCCGTCCGGATCATCGACCTTTTTAACGTCCAGCTTGAAGTTGATGGCACTGATGATGCCGTCGCCAAACTTCTCGTGAACCAGCGCCTTGAGCGTGGTGCCGTAGACCTGAATCATCTCGTAGAAGCGGTAAATGGTCGGGTCGGTGGGGATGCCATTGCCGATGCTGCCGCGCAGAGGAATCGTTTGCAGCAGGGCGACCGCGTCCGCATCGAGCCCCAGCTTATCGGCAACCACTTGAGCCGCGTCGGCCGGCAGTGCGTGCTGGCCAAGCAACGCGGCGGTAACGAAGGCTTCATGCAGGCCGGTGCCTTCGGCAATCCGGGCGAACGACAGGTCTTTGCGGGCCTTTGCCAACAGGATCACGTCGGTCAGGGCAAGGCGAGTGTTCTGGCTGATTTGCGATTGGATCATGAGTTTATCTCCGTGGGTGAACATCTGGGATCAGTGCGAAACGGCGCGCACGCTCGGATTGTCGGCAAGGGCGACGAACGTGCCGGTACGGCTGTCGAAGGCTTGGATGCATCCGCTTTCGATGTCGTAGACCCAGCCATGCAGCGTCACACGCTGCTGTTCGAGGGCGAGGCGTACCGAAGGGTGCGTTTGAATATTGGCCAACTGCGCGATCACGTTTTCACGAACCATGGAAGCGACTTTGGCCGGCTGATCGACATGCTGGCGGGCCTCGTTGACGACCCGGCCGGAATCGGCGTAACGCAACCAGCCGGCCACGGCGGGCATGTGGTCCAGGCATTTGCAGGTGGCGATGGCGGTCATGGCGCCGCAGTCGGAATGCCCGCAGATCACGATGTCGCTGACTTGCAGGGCGGCAACAGCGTACTCCACCGAAGCCGACACGCCACCGGGTTCCGGGCCGTAGGACGGCACGATATTGCCGGCGTTACGGATCACGAACAGGTCGCCCGGCTCACGCTGCGTGACCAACTCAGGCACCAGGCGGCTGTCGGAGCAGGAGATGAACAGCGCTCGCGGGCTCTGTTGGTTGGCCAGGTCTTTGAACAGGCCGGCACGCTCGGGAAAGGCGTTGCGTTGAAACTTCAGGAAACCGTCGATGATGTCTTGCACAGGTGACTCCATGGGTTCGCGATGCGATGGAGCGAAGGTTACGCAGCCCTTTAAATAAGGTAAAAGTCTCAAATATTATTCAAGCCATCAGATAATCTTATGAACACGAACATGCTGGCCCGACACATCCAGTACTTTTTGGCCGTTGCGCAACACCAAGGCTTTACCAAAGCCGCCGCGGCCTTGCACGTCTCGCAGCCGGCACTGTCGCAGCAGGTAAGGCAGTTGGAGGAAAGCCTCGGCACACAACTATTCGATCGCTCGGGTCGCAAGACGCGTCTGACCGATGCAGGTGAGGTTTACCTGCGCTATGCGCTACGTGCCGCGCAGGAACTGCAGGAAGGCCAGCGTGCGATTCATGACGTAGGGGATTTGAGCCGGGGGACGCTGCGAATTGCGGTAACGCCCACCTTCACCACTTACCTTGTCGGACCGCTGCTGGAAGCCTTCCATCGTCGCTATCCGAACATCACCTTGAGCCTGCATGAGGTCGCCCAAGAAGCGATGGAAAGTCAGCTGCTGGTCGATGAATTGGATGTGGGAATCGCGTTTGATGAGGTGCACGCGCAGGACATCGAGGCCTGCCCCCTGCTGGTTGAAACCCTCGCACTGGTGGTCGGTGATCAACATCCACTGGCCGGGGAACGGGCTATCGGCCTGGAAGCGCTGAATGCCGAATCACTGATTTTATTGAGTAAGGCGTTCGCTACCCGCGAGCAAATCGACCGTTACTTCAACCAGCACGGCATCCGTCCGCGTGTTGTGATGGAGGCCAATGTGATTGGAGCGCTGATTGAGGGCGTGCGCAGGACCACGCTGTCGACGCTGTTACCGGCCGCTATTGCACGGGCGCATCCAGGATTGGTGGCGATTGAGCTGGGGCCACAACGGCTGCAACGCACCGCCGTGTTGATGCAACGTAAGGGGGTTTATCAGTCAGCGGCGGCGCGGGTGTTCAGGGAGGTCGCCAAGGAAATCGCATCAACTCTGGACGCGGGCAGGTGAGCACTCATGATGCGTCGAGCCGCCGCGCCCATTGTTAGTTCGCCGCGCTCAAACCTGGACAATCCGGTAAGCACACCGTCGGGCACCTAGCTGGATGTGTTCCACACGCTCGACCTTCGCCAGCAATACCTGTTCGAAAACCTGCAGTTCCGCTCGGCAGAACCCCTGGCATGCACTGGCCGCTGCACAGATCGGGCAGTGGTTCTCCACCAGTATCAAGGCGCCGTCCGGTTGTTCGCTGCATTGGGCCATGTAGCCTTCGCGCGTGCGCAACTGCGCCAGCCGCTCGACCCGTGCTTTCAAGCCCTTCAGGCCTTCCATCTCACGCTCATACAGGGCTTGGGTCTGACGTTCGCGCACGTCGATCAAGCGGTCGATGGCCTCTTCGCCAAACGTCTCGCGCACCGTCTGCAACAGTTGCACGGTCAGTTCCGAATGAGTGTCGGGAAAACGCGCATGCCCCGCTGCCGTCAGGTGCCAGACCTGGGTCGGGCGCCCTACCCCGCGCGCCTCTGACTGCGCCTCTACCAGGCCGCCAGCCGCCAACTTCACCAGTTGCTGACGCGCCGCTTCACCGGTCGTGCCCAGAAACTCGCCGGCATCACTGGCCAGTTGCGGCCCACGCGTCTTGAGCAGGTGCAGCAAACGATCCGCCGGTGACCCCGACGAATATTCCAAGTCATTTCTTGACAAAATAAATAGCCTCAACGCAATATTCAAAGCAGTTACTTGGTAAATTAACCCAAGCCCGAAAGCAGCACAAGGAAGCGTCGATGCACACCCACGACAGCAGTTGGGGCGAGTTGCTCCGCGGCAAGAATGCCGCTCGTTCCATCGCCCTCTCCGGCGGCATAGCGCTCTATGCCACCAACACATACATCGCCACCACTATCCTGCCGTCCGTGGTCGCTGAGATCGGCGGGTTGGCGCTCTATGCGTGGAGCACCACGCTGTACGTCGTGGCTTCGATCCTCGGTTCCGCACTCACCTCCAAGCTGTTGCAACGCACCGGCCCACGGCTGGCCTATACCGTCGCCACGCTGATCTTCATGGGCGGCGTGTTGATCTGCGCGCTGGCGCCAAGCATGCCGGTGATGCTCGCGGGTCGCCTGATCCAGGGGCTGGGCGGCGGGATGCTGCTGGCGCTGTGTTATTCGATGATCCAACGGGTGTTCGAAGAGCGCCTGTGGCCACGGGCAATGGCGCTGGTGTCGGGCATGTGGGGCGTCGCCACGCTGGTAGGCCCGGCCGTGGGGGGCGTGTTCGCCGAAATGGACGCCTGGCGTTACGCCTTCGGCGCGATGGTGCCGGTAAGCCTTGCCTACATCGTACTGACCCGCCATGCCCTGCCGGCACACGACACCACCGCGGGCAGCACCAGCCGCTTGCCCGTAGCGCAATTGGTGCTGTTGGCCGCTGCCGTACTGGCGGTGTGTGCCGGCAGTGTCTCGTCGCTGCCAAGTTGGAACGTGCTGGGCATCGCGGCCTGCGCCGTGCTGGTGTTCCTGCTGATCCGGCACGAGTCCAGCGCTTCGATCCGCCTGCTGCCCAGGGACGCGTTGAAGTTCAGCACTCCGCTTTGCGCGCTCTATGCGACTACCTGCCTGCTGGTGATCGGTATGAGCAGCGAGATTTTCATGCCGTACTTTCTGCAGCACCTGCACGGCCAGTCGCCGCTGATCGCCGGTTACATGGCCGCGCTGATGGCCGCCGGCTGGACCGTCTCGGAAATCCTCAGCTCCGGTTGGAGCGGCCGTGGCGCGCAGCGCGCCATTCTCGCCGGGCCGCTGTTTATCGTGGGTGGACTGGTGCTGCTGGCAATCACTACGCCCATGGCCAGCCTGGGTGAATGGGCAAGGCTGGCACCCATCTGCGCGGGGATGTTCCTGGTAGGTTTCGGCATTGGCCTGGGCTGGCCGCACCTGCTGACACGCATTCTGCAAGTGGCGTCGGAGCAGGATAAAGACACGGCCGCTGCGTCGATTACCACCCTGCAACTGTTCGCCATGGCAATGGGCGCCGCGCTGGCGGGCGTGATCTCCAACGTGGCGGGCATCAATGACGCGACCGGCAATGCAGGCATCGCCAATGCGGCGCAATGGTTGTTCGCGTTGTTTACCCTGGCACCGGCCTTGGCTTGGGTAATGGCACGGCGCGCAACACGTGCGAAGGCCGACGCCGGCGAGTTAACGGCGTCTTGAGGATGGGTTCCCGTATTGCATCGCCGTGGATGATACTGGGCCGGACCACCCCCTGATGTGTCCCCTATCAGCTTCGGTCGAGCGCTTCGAGTGATCATGGAAAGAGCCGAACACACTGCCTTTGCCTACCAGACCGTGTACCGCTACCTCGTCGAGTTGATCGAGGCGGCCCCTGTGCACACCGAGCAGAAACTGCCATCGCTGCGCCAATTGGCGCAGCGCCTGGGGGTGTCGGTGTCGACGACCAAGTATGCTTATGCGCTGCTTGAAGATGAGGGGCGGGTCGAGGCCAGGCCCAAGTTCGGTTACTTCATCAAGGCGCTCCCCGGCGGCACATTGGACCCGGCCCCATCTAACCTGCTCGACCGGGTATTCGCCAACGCGCGGCAACCTGGAGTGCTGGCATTGAGTAGTGATGCACCGGCCATGCTGCTGTCTCTCGAGAACCCGCTGCGGATGATGGAGCGCGAGTTGGCGCGGCAGTATCCACGCTCGCTTGCGCCCCTGTACCTGCCGTTCGGCGAACCCGAATTGCGCGCCGCCCTGGCCGAACGCTACACCCACTCCTGCGACCGCTACTGGCAGGCCGATGAGGTGTATATCGGCGCGGACCTGCACAGTGTGCTGGCCATCTCTCTCAATGCCCTGGAGCTGGCAGGTACAGTGGCGTTGGTAGAGTCGCCTTGTTCATGGGCGGTTTTGCGTCAACTGGAAGCGGCGAAGGTGCGTGTGATCGAGTTACACCTCGACGCCCACGGGCGTTTCGACCTGGCGGCACTCAGTGGGTTGCTCCAGCAGGAGCCGGTTCGGTTGGCGGTATTTTCGTCGACCGTGAATATTCCCCAAGGCGGCCTGATGCCGGCGCAGGACAAGCAGCAGATCTGTCGCTGGCTGGCGGAGCGGGACATCTGGCTGTTCGAGAATGACACCTACGGCGAGTTGTGCTTCGCGCCACACCCTGCGCGCTATCGCGACTTTGCCGACCCGCGCAGGCTGTTGGTGTTTTCGACCTTCGACAAAGTAATCGGCTCCGAAGCGCCCTATGGGTATGTGCTGTGCCGCGAGCAAGGGCCGGCGCTACAGCGGTTGTTTCTGGAGCGTGGGTTTCGCCTCTCGCCGACTCGTCAGAGAGCCATCGCCAAGCTGTTCACTTCCAAGCGCATTGACGCCCATTTAAAAGCACTTCGCGCACAGCTTTGCGCGCGGATGAACCAACTCAAAGCCCTGCTGGATGCCCACGACGTGTGGCACCTTCAGGTCCCCCAAGGCGGCGCGAGTTTCTGGCTGCAAGCCAAGCGGCCGGTGGATATGCACTCGGTGTTCACACGCTTGCTGGCCCAGCGCGTCGTCATCGCCCCCGGTGAACTGTTCAGCCAGCAAGGTGCCTGGCAGCAGCACCTGCGCCTGAGCTATACCCTCGACTGGAACAAGGATATCGCCCAGGCCGTACAACAACTGGCCGAGGCGATCCGTCAAAGCCCGTAGCAGTGACGCGCTTCAGGGAAGCGGCCATGGCGTACGTCGTCGGCAAAACGCGCGCAGGCATCGCGTATCACTTCACCGACGTCGGCGTACTGTTTGACGAAGCGCGGCAGGTGGTCGCCCCCCAGGCCCAACACATCTTCGGTGACCAGGACCTGGCCGTCGCACGCCGGTGACGCGCCAATGCCGATAGTGGGCACTCTTGAATCCAGGGTGATCTGCCGCGCCACCCCCTCGGCCACGCCCTCCAATAGCAGACTGAACGCGCCCGCTTCCAGGTTGGCGCGGGCATCCCCGGCAATCACCGCAGCGGTTTCAGCCGTGAGGCCCTGGGCCTTGAAGCCACCCATCACGTTAACGAACTGCGGCATCAGCCCCACGTGCGCCATCACCGGAATACCTCGCGCCACGAGAAACTCGACCGTCCCCGCCAGCGCCTGATTAGCCTCCAGCTTGACCGCATCGCAACCGGTGCGTGCCAGCACCTGGGCACAATTGCGGAAGGCTTGCTCGAAGGACTCCTGATAGCTGCCGAAGGGCATGTCGGCGATCACGCAGGCCAGGTGCGTGCTGTCGACCACGGCACGGGTATGGCCGATGATTTCTTCCAGTTGCATGCTCAAGGTGGACGGGCGGCCATAGCCGACCATCGCCGTGGAATCGCCGACCAGAATGAAGTCAACCAAGGGGTCGATGAGCCTGGCAATCGCGCTGGAATACGCGGTCAGTGAGACGATCTTCTGCTGGCCCTTCATCGCCACCAGTTGCGGGACGGTCATGCGTTTTGTGCGGGTGTGGATGCTCATCAGGGTCGCCCTTCGCGTTGGATACCCGACCCGATTATTGGCAAAAAGACCGGTGGTTCAATGCACAGTTCGGCGCTGAAAAGCGACCCAGATCATGAACAGTGCCAGTCAGCCAAGGCTTTTTGTAGGAGCAAGCTTGCTCCTACAGACGGTACTTACGCTTAACTGACTGGCATTACCCAGATCACGAGCGCTTTTTTTAACTGATATCATCCGGATCTGCACAACCAGGTAAAAGATATGAATCGCCAAAAGAAACTCCAGCAACTCTTCAAGGCCAAGGCCAAAAAGGCCAGCGCCAAGTTGGCGCCGAAAAGCAAAGACAAATACATCAGCAAAGCCGACCGCGCGAAGATGGCGGCTGAAACCGGCCAAGCCTCGGAAACCACCGCCGATACGCCTTGCTGAATCCTCAATCGACCCCGACAAGCAGCCGCATCGCGGAAGGTGTACCGGCTTCGTACTTGCCCCAGATGCGCCGTAAGTGGCGCGCCGAACCAAAGCCTGCACGTTCGGCGACCGTTTCAATCGCCAGGTTCGACTCAGTCAGCAGTTCGCGCGCCACGGCCAGTCGCAGCCGATGCAGGTAGTCGAGTGGACTGAGACCTACATGTTCCTGGAACAGCCGCGCCAGATGGCGGCTGCTGGTATACGCCAGGCTCGCCATACGCGTGACGGACCAGGCTTCACAGGGGGCGGCAGCGATGGCGTCCTGCACCCGATGCACCGCTGGGTGCAGGTGATTACGCCCCGAGATCCAGGGTGACAGTTGCGGGTCGGCTCCACTGCGGCGCATGTACACCACCATGTCCCGGGCGACCGCGCAGGCCAGCCGTGCCCCGGCCAGTTCGGCGAGCAGATGCAGCATCAGGTCGATACCCGCGGTCACGCCGGCGCTGCAACTCACCGGACCGTCGGTGACGTAAAGCCGGTTTTCCAGGACGCGGGCTCTGGGCGCGATGGCTTGCAATCTCTCGCACAACGCATGGTGCGTGGTGCACTGGCGCCCATCCAGCAACCCAGCCCTGGCGGCACTCAACGCGCCCGCACATACGCATACCAGCCGCTCGCCCGACGGCGCGAACACCGTTTGCAACCAATGAGTCAGTGTGGCGCTGGCGGTATCAAAAGCCTGCTGGGATGCCTGGGTCACCTTCGACGTGGAGCCCACCAACACCACCAGCGTGCCCGGTGCCAGGGCCGGTGGCAGCGGCGCCAAGCCTGTGAGCGGCAAGCCGATGGAGGTTTGCAGGGACGCCACCGGGCTGACGTACTGCAGGTCGAAGTCGATGGCGGCCGGGTCTTCGACTTGAGCGGCCAGGCGCAACACTTCGGCGGGGCCTGCCAGGTCCAGCATCAGTACATTGGGCAGCAACACGAAAAGCACCGGCACGCTCACAGGTTTATGCCTCCAATGCCTGGGCGACGGTGACGATGCGCGCAAAGCGGTCCTCCAGCACCAGCTCTGTGCGCTCGCGGATTTCGGCCACGGTGTAGACCCGTGCACTGCGCGTGTGAGTCATGGGGAAGGTCAACGTCGCCTCGCTGACAAAGTCCACGGCAAAGCCGCTGTCCGACGCGTGCCGCGTGGTGGTCTCACAGCATTGCTCGGTGCGAATGCCGCTGATGATCAGCGTGGTCACCCCCATCTCCGTCAGCCGTGCAGCCAGGGGTGTACCGGCGAAAGCACTGTGGTAGCGCTTATGGATGACCAGGGCGGGCTCGATCGACAATTCGCCCAAGGTTCTGACGTTGCCCGATGCCATCGAAAAATACCCCTGATCTTCAACATGGAAGACTTGTATCACCGGAATGCCGCGCTGAACACACCCGTCAATAAGGGCCTGTTGATTGGCAAGGTAGCCAGGCAGGTCATTTTCGGACCAGTAGGTGGCGTGGCGGAACGAATGCTGGGCATCGATCACGATCAGGGCTTTGCGGTTCATGGGTAGTCCTCTTGGCTTACATCTCAGTGAATGATGCAGGCCATGGTAGGCACGCCGGCACGTGCGCGACAGGCGCAGGCCGGACCGGTTGAGGACGGATTCGGACATTCATGAGCACAAACTTTCAGCCAGTGTTCAACGTCACTTCACTCAGTTGTATAGGGGGATGGGGTATGCAATGATTCGCAACACTATAGGTAGGGGGGGTATACCGTGGGCCATACAGCCGCGAATAAAGACAGCTTGATCAAGCGCGTCAAACGCATCGCCGGGCAAATCCAGGCGGTGGAAAAAGCGCTGGAATCAGACGCCGACTGTGCCAAGACCCTGCACCTGGTGGCGGCCACCCGTGGCGCGATTAACGGGCTGATGGAGGAAATCATCGAAGACCACGCCAGGGCACATGTGGCCGACCCGTCCCTTAGCGAAGAAGCCCGCAACAAAGGTGTCGAAGAATTGCTCGAAGCCATTCGGCGGTACTCCAAATGACCCTCACCAGTCACACCCACGAGCATGTATTCCTCGGTTCATCCCACGAAGAAAATGCCAAGCGCACCCTGTGGGTGGTGATGCTGACGGTCGTCATGATGGTGGCGGAAATCGCCGCCGGCGCATTGACCGGCTCCATGGCCCTGCTGGCTGACGGCTTTCACATGGCCACCCATGCCGGCGCCTTGGGCATTGCCGCTGCGGCCTACGCCTATGCCAAACGGCATGCGAACAGCCCGCGCTACAGCTTCGGTACCGGCAAGGTGGGTGACCTGGGCGGCTTCGCCTCGGCGCTGATTCTGGCGCTGGTAGCCTTAGGCATCGGCATCGAGTCGGTGATTCGCTTGCTGCAGCCTGCCGACGTGCAATTCGGGACGGCGACACTGATTGCCGTGGTGGGTCTGGCGGTGAATATCATCAGTGCGCTGCTGCTGGGTCACGGCCATAGCCACGGGCATGACCACGACCACGAGCCTCACGCTCATGGCCACGACAACAATATGCGCTCCGCGTACGTGCACGTGATCGCCGATGCATTGACCTCGGTGCTCGCCATCGCCGCGCTACTGGCTGGACGGTACCTGGGCTGGGTGTGGCTGGATCCGCTGATGGGCATTGTCGGTGCCGCCGTGATTGCGCGGTGGGCCTGGAGCTTGATGGGAGCCACCGCCGGCGTGTTGCTGGACCAGACCGATGCACATGTCGCCGCAGAGATCCGCGAGTTGGTTGAACAACCCGGCGATGCCCGGATCACCGACTTGCACGTTTGGCGAGTCGGCCCCCAGGCCCATGCGGCGATTGTCAGTGTGGTCGGCCATCCGACCACGGATGCCGAGACTATCCGTCGGCGCCTTGGGCCGGTGCATGAAGTGAGTCACCTCACTGTCGAGTTTCACCCGGCATAACTACGGTCTTTACTGCACACCTGGATGAACCCTTGGCCAAAGATATTGAAAATCCCTGCATTTCCATCTGCCAGCTCAGCGGTGACTTGTGCATCAGTTGCGGACGCAGCAAGGATGACATCCGCAAATGGAAACGCATGAAGCGCCCGGAAAAGATGGCCGCCGTACAGCGCGCGACGCTGCGCTTGAAGGCGCTGAAAAAAGGCAAGTAAGGCCGGCAATATCACCGACCTTGCGGGTGTGGCATCAAGTGCGCCCCACCGAACCGGTAACCGGCAGATTGCCCAATAACCTGAGCCCGGTGCTCTTCACAAAGGTGTCGTAGTCCATCGGTTTTTGAATGCGAGTCTCGGCGTTGGGCAGCACGTAGGCCCAGGCGCGTTTTGGCGAAGCGTCGTACACCAGCTTGAACAGGCGCGTCGGCACCCAGACCTTGTGAGGGCCAATGGTGCTGTAGCCTGGGTCAAACAGCGGGCCGGTAAACACGAACACGTTGCCACCGGCACGGGTGGCAAATTTACGCACATCCGCTTCGACCTTGCTCCAGATCTTGCGGTTGTTGGTGGGGTCCTGCGGCACCATGTTCGACAACGCGAAGGATTGCGCCATGGCATTGGCACTCGGTGCGTCGGCCGCCGGGGACTGGTGGCCACGGTCCACCGCGGGATGCTGGCCGCGGTAATCGCTCAGTTCTGCGCGACCGTCCTTGGGAATGCGCGGGTCCGGGTAGAACTGGTTGGTGCGCTCCTCGCCCTTGGCGTCTTTCAATTGCGCGGCATTCAGGCGTTCGACCACCACCAGCGGCGTTCTGCTGGTTTGTGAATAGAGCACCGCGAAGTTGTCCGAGCACAAGGCCAAGGGCTTCATCGAGACCGGCACGGTAGCAAGGTTGATCGGTGTCGCAGCGGGGAACAGATCGGCACACCCGTCAAACGAGGGCTTTTTTTGTTGGCTGGAATAGAGGTCGAGGGCGGCCCCCTGGCTGATCGAGCCGAAGCGTGAGCTGTGCTCCTGGGCTGGTGGCTTGATAAAGTCCAACAGGCCGCGGGCTTGCGCCCCGGAGGAGAGCAAAACAAGGGCCGACAGCCCAACTGCAATTTTGCGCAGGTACATGGAGTGATTCTTCGAATGGGAGTGAGGCGGCAGGCTCCGCGAAACGGAGCCAAGTGAATGATATTGCGAGGATTATTGACCGGGCAAAGTCACATTAGTGCCCAACGGCAAGCGGTTTTCCCGTCGCCCGCGCGCCGGGTTTGAAACCGTGAGCATTTACCGCGCCGTCGCGACTAGCCGCGAGTTCGTGAAGTCGAGCATGACGGTGAACCGCTGTTGCACGCGGATCACTTCAATATGCCAGCCCAGTTTTGCGCATAACTGCCGCATCAACTGCAACCCAAGGCCGTAGCCAAAGTCGCTGGATTCCTGCGATGGCGGGGTCTCCCTCGTCCGGTTGGCAATAGACAGCCGGGGGTAGTTGAAGCTGATTTCCACTTGGCCTTCTTCCGCGTATTGGAGTGCATTGCGCAGGAAGTTGCCGATCACAATGCGGCATGCGGTGGGAGGCAATCGACAAAGTCCGGTGTGGATATCGATGATCAGCTCGATATCCCGGTTGCCGATGAGGTAGCGATGTTTCTCGATCAGTTCGCCGACCAGCTCGCCCAGGTCAACATCTTCCTCCGGCAACGGTTCGGGACGCTCACGGCTCATCCACAGCAACGTCTCGGCGATAAGCTGCATATTCAGCACGGAACGCTCGATGCGCTGCAAAGAGGTCGGCAGCACACCGCCCGATTGCAGGGTCAACAGCTCCATATTGGCCTTGAGCACCGCCAGTGGGGTCCGCAGTTCATGGCTGGTGTAGCGTAAAAGGCGACCTTCACGCTGGCTGGCCGCCTGCACCTGCTCAACACTTTTGGCCAGTGCTTCGGCCAGCATATTGAACTCCTTGAAGCTGAAGCCAGGACGCCCGCAGGCTATAGCGCCAGGGTCTTTCAATGTACTGGACCATTGGGCCAGGCGCCCCAGCGGGCGGACCAACCACCAGACCAGCAGGGCGATGATGAACAGCGCCGGCACGAACACCGCCAGGCTAATGAAGGCGACGCTTTGCAACACCTGGTCAAAGTAGGCATCAGACAACGGTGTCTCGACTTCACCACCGGCTTCCTGATCATGATCGACGTCATACAGATAAAGGGTTTTACCGTCACCCAGAGGCTGTTCGAGGATTATCTGGAACACCGCGTCGTCGTCATCGGAGTAAAGATCGCCAAAGATATGGACCGCGCCGAAGGACAGACTCGGCGGTGCATCCAGCATCTGGCGGATGTTCTCCGGCAACGCCTCCTTGCCGATGACACCGGTATAGAAGTAATTGTGCGGAGGCGGCGTGGCCGGGTCCTTCTTGTAGTGCCTGATAAAATATTGGGCTTCTTCTTCCATCATCGCACTGGCGGTGTAGAGCAAGCCGCGCACGGTGAAGGCCGGCAGCAGTTGGCTGTAGATCAGCAACACCACCGCGATCAGTAACAGGAAACTTCCGCTGATCACCCACTTCAGGCTCAAACCATTACGCATGTGGCTTCACCTGAATACCGACCCCGGGAAGGGTGTGGATCAACGGCCGGCCAAAGGGTTTATCAACTGCCTTGCGTAGCCGATGCATGTGCACTTTTAGCGTATTGCTGTCGGGTGGCTCATCACCCCAGACCTTTGCTTCCAAGCGCTCTCGGGAAACCGGTTCAGGACTGGCGCGCATCAGATGTTCCAGCAAGCTCCAGCAGATGGGTGACAAATGCAGCTCCTGTCCTGCGCGACTGACTTTGCGGGTGCTCAGTTCCATCACCAAGTCGTCCACCTGCAGGCGGCTGGTCTGCCCGCTGCGGCGCATGCTCAGTGCGCGAATCCTGGCCACCAGTTCGGCCAGTTCGAACGGCTTGACCAGATAGTCGTCGGCTCCAGCGGCAAAACTGGCGAGTTTGTCCGATAACGCATCCAGCGAGGTCAGCATCAGGATGGGCGTCTGGACGCCCTGCTGACGTAATCGTTCGCATAACTGCTGGCCGTCCAGTCGCGGCAGCATGATATCCAGGAGAATAACGTCGTAATGTTGGCTGAGTGCCAGATTAAGCCCGGCCTGGCCATTACTGGCGTGGTCACAGACGATGCTGCTGAATGCCAGATACTCGATGACGGTGGTGGCCAGATCCAGGTTGTCTTCGACCAACAGCAGGTGAATATGCACAGGAAAAAGCCTCGGACAGTATTGCGCAGAGGTTTGAAGGATAACGGAAGTCGGCTGCCCTCTAATGATGTTTACCTGGCGTTAACCCTCCCCTGCTTAAGCTCAGGCTCTTCTTATCCAGAGCGCGTCACAGCCATGAACCTGTCTTCGATGATCACCGGTGCCCTGCTGGTGTTGATTTTCTCCGCCCTGATGGCCGGCATCCCCGCACCGAAAGCTCAGTTGATGCGCATTGGCGGGAGTAGCTGGTTTCTGGTGGGCCAGAACGTTGAGCGAACAGGGTCGTTTCATGTCGCCAATGCGTCCTAATGACGTAAACATCAGCTATACCTATCAGTTGGTACTGTGCGTGGTGCTGATTGTTTGCGTGTCGTTATCGATGGGTATCTATATCACCCGCTTGAATGCGCACATCGATAAGCACCGAGACCTGTCGCCAGTGTATCTGTACGAATGCCACAAAGGCCGTGGCGGCTTTATTGTCTATGCTGATGGCAGACGCAGCAGCGACAACTGCTACGACGACGATGAAGGTGAATCGGCGGGTGCCGACGAGGCGCAGGGTCTGCCAGGCTCACACCGTGCCGGGTGGCTCAAGTACATCCTGCCTACGGTTGAAGAGCCGCGGATTCTCCAGAGATAGGGCGACCCTCCTGCCGGCGCCCAGTAACGCAGCAGTCACAAACCGGACGGAAGGTACGTACCAAATCTAAAGTTAAGGCGCCAGGGACAGATAGACTTTATGTCGTTCATATCTGCAACAATGTTCAAGGACCGAACTCATGACTCAGCGTCAATCCGGCCGTACTTCACCCCCTGTTTCTTTGCCTTTTCGCTGGTTTGCGTTACTTCCGGTCATCCCTGCCATTGCATGGACGCTCCTGCAATCAGCCTCGCCGACCAACCTGGCGGCCTGTGCCGTACTGCTGCTGATCGGTCTCGGTACCTGTGCCTGGAGCGCACGCTCACAGCGTGACGCGGTGCTGCGCGCGATGGCATGGGCGAAGGCCGATCAAGCAGATGTGGACGCGACGCAAAACAGCACGGCCTTGCGCGCGCAACTCGATGAGGTATTGCTGGGCGCCATGCCCATCTGGGCCAAGCAAGTGGAAAACTCGCGCCAGCAGACCGAGGACGCGATTGTCAGCCTGGCCAACCGCTTCACCGGGATTTCCGCGCGCCTGCAGGACACCGTGCAGGCCTCGCAGCAAGCCGCCGGTGAGCTCGATGGGCAGTCTGCCGACGGCGCGCTCAAGGCGCTGGCGCGCAGCGACACCGAACTGAGCCAGGTCATCGACTCTCTCAAGGCCGCTCAATCGAGCCGTGACCAGACCCTCTCCCAAGTGCGCAGCCTCACCGCCTATACCGGCGAACTGCGCACCATGGCCGCCGATGTGGCGGCCATTGCGGCACAAACCAACCTTCTGGCCCTCAATGCCGCCATCGAGGCGGCCCGGGCCGGTGAAGCCGGGCGCGGTTTTGCCGTGGTTGCGGATGCGGTGCGCAGCCTGTCGAGTAAGTCCAGCGAGACCGGCCAGCAAATGTCGGCCAAGGTCGACATCATTAACAACGCCATCACCCAACTGGTCCAGGTAGCGTCCAGCAGCGCCGACCAGGACAGCCACTCCGTCGCCGCGTCCGAGCAGAGCATCCAGCAGGTGCTCGAACGCTTCCAGAGCATCACCGGGCGCCTGGCCGACTCCGCCGACCTGCTCAAGCAGGAAAGCTACGGCATCCGTGACGAGATGACCGATGTACTGGTCAACCTGCAATTCCAGGACCGGGTCAGCCAGATCCTCAGCCATGTACGCGACAACATGCACGCCCTGCATGAGCACCTGCTACAGGCCAGCCAGGCGCCCGACCAACTGGTAGCCGTCGATGCCCGCCAATGGCTGGCGCGCATGGAGGCCACCTATGCCACCGACGAGCAGCGGCGCACCCATCGGGGCGACACCGCGGCGCAACAGAGTTCACAAGACATCACTTTTTTCTAGGAGCACGGCATGGCGAAGAATGTATTAGTGGTCGACGACTCGAGCAGCGTGCGACAAGTGGTCGGCATTGCCTTGAAAAGCGCCGGCTACGACGTGATCGAGGCGTGCGATGGCAAGGACGCGCTGGGCAAGCTCAACGGGCAAAAGGTGCACCTGATCATCAGTGACGTGAACATGCCCAACATGGACGGCATCACCTTCGTAAAGGAGGTCAAGAAGCTGGCCAGCTACAAGTTCACCCCGATCATCATGCTGACCACCGAGTCGCAGGAATCAAAGAAAGCCGAAGGCCAGGCCGCAGGCGCCAAGGCCTGGGTGGTCAAGCCGTTCCAGCCGGCGCAGATGCTGGCGGCGGTGTCCAAGCTGATCCTGCCCTGACCGATGACGGCACGGAGGCCTTATGTCCATCACCCGCGGAACAGTCGACGGCACCGCCCGCATAGGCATTGACGGCGAACTGACGATCTACACCGTGGCCGAACTTGCCACCGAGCTGCTGCCGCAGATTGGCGCGGCGCCGCGCCTGGAACTCGACTTGTCCCAGGTCACGGAAATCGACGGTGCCGGCCTGCAATTGCTCGCGGTCATCAAGCGCGAAGCGGCCGGCAATGGGACGGACTTGAGCCTTGCCGGGCAGAGCCAGGCGGTCACGAGCACCTTTCAACTATGTGGCGGCGCGATCTTCTAGCGCGACGCAGCCCCGCTCAATGAGCGACAAGGAGTGTCCAGGTGAGTATTGATCTCGATCAGGCACAGCAGACCTTTATCGCCGAGGCACGCGAGCTGTTGCAGGTCATGGAGCAATCCCTGCTGCAACTGGAAAGCGAACCCGGTGATGAAGATGCGATCGGCGCAGTGTTTCGCGCCGCCCATACCATCAAAGGCTCCGCCGGGTTGTTCGGCCTCGCGCCGATTGTCGGTTTCACGCACATCGTCGAAGACGTGCTCGACCGCCTGCGCGATGGCAGCGTGGCGGTGGATGCGGCGCTGATCGCGCTGCTTCTCAAGTGCGGCGATCACATACTTGAACTGATCGAGGCGGTCGACCATCACAATGGAGCACTGCAGCCTGCGACGCTGGAGCACGGTGAGGTGTTGCGCGAGGCACTGAGCGCTTATCAGCCGCTGCAGACGGCAATCGCCGTTGTGGAAAGCGCTGGCCAACATGACGAAAACCGCGACGAGGTGCTCTGGCATATCTCGCTGCGCTTCGGCGTGGATGTGTTCCGCAACGGCATGGACCCGTTGTCTTTCCTGCGCTATCTCGCCACGCTGGGCCAGTTGTTACAGGTCACCACCCTGACCGAGAGCATTCCGCCCGTGGACGGCTGGGATCCGGAAAGCTGCTACTTGGGCTTTGAAATCGACCTGCGTTCGAAAGCCGGCCATGCCACCCTCAATGAAGTGTTCGATTTCGTACGCGATGACTGTGAGGTGCACATCAGCGCCCTCGACGCGCCAAGCGACAGCAGCGCCGCCGCCGGCACCGAGTTGGTCACGCAGACTGCTCCCAGCCCGATGGTGACGACGCA
Organism: Pseudomonas sp. BCA17; assembly: GCF_004519405.1. Lineage (GTDB taxonomy): Bacteria > Pseudomonadota > Gammaproteobacteria > Pseudomonadales > Pseudomonadaceae > Aquipseudomonas. Next base: position 1,405,658 of record NZ_SGWI01000001.1, read on the forward strand.
ACAGCGCGTGGCGACGACCAGCGAAGTCAAGCCGAGGGATGGCAGTTATGTACGGGTCAATGCCGACAAGCTCGATGAATTGATCAACCTGGTCGGCGAGCTGGTCATCGCCAGCGCCGGCGCCAGCCTGTTGGCTCGCTCCTGCAACAACGACCCGCTGCAGGAAGCCTCCTCGACCGTCTCCGGGCTGGTGGAAGAGATCCTCGATGGCGCGCTGCGCCTGCGCATGATTCCCATCGGCGATACCTTCAATCGTTTCCGCCGCGTGGTACGCGATGTCAGTCAGGAACTGGGCAAGGATATAGACCTGATCATCAGCGGCGCGGAAACCGAGCTGGATAAGACCGTAGTCGAGAAAATCGGCGACCCGCTGATGCACCTGTTGCGCAATGCGATGGACCATGGCATCGAGAGCGCCGAGGCCCGACGCGCGGCCGGTAAATCGACCAAGGGTCACCTGAGCCTGAATGCCTACCACGACTCGGGCAGCATCGTGATCGAAATCGCCGATGATGGTGCCGGACTCAATCGCGAACGTATTCTGGAAAAAGCCCAGGAGCGCGGGCTGGTCGCCAGCGGTGCGGTGCTCAGCGACCAGGAAATCTACAACCTGATTTTCGAAGCCGGTTTCTCCACGGCCGAGGCGGTGACCAACCTTTCCGGACGCGGTGTCGGCATGGATGTGGTCAAACGAAATATCACCCTGTTGCGCGGTACCGTCGACCTCGACAGCCGCCCCGGCCAGGGCACCGTGGTGCGCATTCGCCTGCCACTGACCCTGGCGATCATCAATGGATTCCTGGTCGGCATCGACCATTGCACCTACGTGATTCCGTTGGATATGGTCCAGGAATGCGTCGAACTGGACGAACACCAGCGTCAATCCAGCCGCGACCAGGGCTACCTGGATCTGCGCGGCGAGGTGTTGCCGTTGGTGGACCTGCGCGACCACTTCAGCCACGAAGGCCCACCGGCCCGCCGCCAGAACGTGGTGGTGGTGCGCTATGCCGAACACAAGGCCGGGCTGGTGGTGGATGACCTGCTCGGCGAGTTCCAGACCGTCATCAAACCCTTGGGCAAGCTGTTCGGCGCGCTACGCGGCATCAGCGGCTCGACCATTCTGGGCAGCGGCGCGGTGGCCCTGATCCTGGATATACCGGCGCTGCTCAACCAAATCGTACAACAGGAAGCCCGCACACCTCAGGCGCCTCCGTCGCCCGCGGTCGGCGTTCGCTGACGCATTTGCAATTCCATGGAGGTTCCCCGATGAAATGGTTCTACAATCTTAAAATTTCCACCAAGTTGATCAGCGCATTCCTGGTGGTCCTGGGGCTCACTGCGGCCATGGGTGGGTTCGCAATCCTCCAGCTCGGTGCCGTTAACCAGGCAGCCCAGGAGATCAAGAGCGATTGGATGCCGTCCATGCGCGCAGCGGCCGGCATGCGTTTTTTTGCGGCCAATTATCGGCTGAAGGAAAACCGCCACGTCAGTACCGAGATCGCCGAAGAAAAGGCCCAGGCCGATCGCGAAGCCGATGAGTCGCGTCAACAGTTCGATACCCGCATGGGCACCTACGAGCAATTGCTGTCGGGCGATGAAGAACGTCAGCTGCTGGTCGGTTTGAAAAGTGCCTGGTCCACCTACCTGGCGACCAGCAAGCAGTTGCTCGACTTGTCCCGGCAGAACCAGGAAGTCGCTGCGAGTACCTTGCTCAGAGGGGAGTCCAGAACGCATTTCGATGACGTGACCAACCGCTTGCAGAAAATGGTCGAGTTCAATGAAGCCGGCGCGATCCAAGTCGGTGACAAGGGCTCGGCGTTGTACGAAAGCGCACGCGTGTCGATCATCGCGGTGCTGGTCGCCGCCCTGTTGATCGGTCTGGGCCTTGCGATGTTCATCGCGCGGATTATTTCCCGTCCGCTGAAGCAAGCCGCGGCCGCCGCAGAGCAATTGGCCGAAGGTAACCTCAGCACTCCTATCGCACCGGGCGGGAAAGATGAAACCGGCATGGTGCTCAATGCCATGCGCAATATGGTCGGCAAACTGGCGACTATCATCGGCGAAGTACGCAACGCTGCCGACAACCTGGCCAGCGCCTCGGAGCAAGTCAGTGCCACCGCGCAGTCGATGAGCCAGGCCACCAGTGAACAGGCCGCCAGCGTCGAGGAAACCAGCGCGTCGGTGGAACAGATGAGCGCCAGCATCAATCAGAATACCGAAAACGCCAAGGTCACCGATGGCATGGCCAGCAAGGCGGCCAAGGAAGCCACCGACGGCGGAGAGTCGGTGCAACAAACGGTACTGGCGATGAAGAAAATCGCCCAGCGCATCAGCATCATCGATGATATCGCCTACCAGACCAACCTGCTGGCGCTCAACGCCGCCATTGAGGCTGCGCGAGCCGGCGAACACGGCAAAGGTTTCGCGGTGGTAGCCGCCGAAGTACGCAAACTGGCGGAGCGCAGCCAGGTGGCCGCCCAGGAAATCGGCGAACTGTCGTCAAGCAGCGTGGACATGGCCGAAAAGGCCGGGAAACTGCTCGACGAAATGGTGCCCTCGATCAACAAGACCTCCGACCTGGTACAGGAAATCAGCGCCGCCTCCGAAGAGCAGGCGGCCGGCGTGGCGCAGATCAACACGGCCATGACCCAACTCAACCAGGTGACCCAGCAGAACGCCTCCAGCAGCGAGGAACTGGCGGCAACGGCCGAAGAAATGAGCGGCCAGGCCGAGCAGTTGCAACAGGCGATGAGCTTTTTTGTACTCGACGCCACCTCCGGCGCCGCGGTTCAAACCAGCAGTGTGGACAGCCCGGGCAACAAGCCAGGCCGCCAACCACCCCGCCCGGCACCGCAGGCACCCCGCAAAGCGTTTGCCTACAATATGGTCAGCGCCCCGGATGAATCGGAATTCACCCGTTTCTGATGCAAAGCATTGATGCGGGCTTACAGGGAGAATGACATGGGTGCAGTAGTGACTAACCGCCAGTCCGCGGTTGCGACAGATGAAGAAGCGCAATACCTGACCTTCATACTCGGTGGCGAGATGTTCGCCATCGGCATTCTGGGCATCAAGGAAATCATCGAATACGGCAGCCTGACCGTGGTACCGATGATGCCCGCGTTCGTGCGCGGCGTGATCAACCTGCGCGGCGCCGTGGTGCCGGTGGTTGATCTGTCGGCGCGTTTCGGCCGGGCGAACTCGCCGATTACCCGACGCTCCTGCGTGATCATCATCGAAGCGAGCACCGAAGATGGGCAGCCCCAGGACATCGGGTTGCTGGTGGATACGGTATCAGCCGTGCAGGAGATCCCGGCGTCTCAGATAGAGCCCCCGCCCAGCTTTGGCGCGCGGATTCGCGCCGACTTCATCGGTGGCATGGCCAAGGTCGAAGGCAAGTTCGTGATTGTGCTGGAAGTGGGCAAAGTACTTTCTATCGATGAGATGTCCAGCCTGGCCGAAAGCGCCCAGGCACCGGCGCTCGATCTTGAGCAGCGTTGAGGTCCGATCATGGCCGACACCGCCTCCCTCGATGACCGTGAGTTCGGTCAATTCCAATCCTGGTTGTACCGTGCAGCCGGTATCAATCTGTCGCCGGCCAAAAAAGCCTTGGTTGCCGGGCGCCTGTTCAAGCGCCTCAAGCATTATGAACTGGAGAGTTACGGGGACTATTTCAAGCTGATCATGAGCGACCAGCGCAAGGGCGAGTTGCAAGTCGCGCTGGACCTGCTGACCACCAACGAAACCTACTTTTTTCGCGAGCCCAAGCACTTTGACTTCCTGCGTCAGCAGGTACTGCCCAAGGCAGCGCCGGGCAAAGTGTTCCGCGTATGGAGCGCGGCCAGCTCTTCGGGCGAAGAGCCCTACAGCCTGGCGATGACGCTGGCCGAGGCCCTGGGCACCACGCCTTGGGAAGTGATCGGCTCGGACATCAGCACTCAGATGCTGGCCAAGGCGCGCACCGGGCATTACTCAATGGAGCGCATCGGTACCCTGCCCCAGCCGCTGCTCACCAAATACTGCCTCAAGGGAATCGGCCGCCAGGAAGGCACTTTCCTGATAGACAAGAGCCTGCGCAGCCGCGTCAACTTCGTGCAAGTCAACCTGAACGAGCCGCTGCCAGGCCTGGGCGAGTTCGATGTGATATTCCTGCGCAACGTGATGATCTATTTCGACCAGCAGACCAAGAGCCAGGTGGTCGCACGCCTGTTACCGCAGCTCAAACCCGGCGGCCATTTCATTATCAGCCACTCGGAGAGCCTCAACGGTGTGAACGACACCTTGAAGCTGGTGGCGCCGTCGATTTACCGCAAGCCATGAAAAAGCCCCTCGGTGCGCTCGAAGTGGTGCTGGCGCCCGGCCAGGTCAGTTTTGCGACGCGGCCGACTCGCCTGCGCACCTTGCTCGGTTCCTGCGTGGCGTTCACCTTCTGGCATCCGCAGCGGCGGATCGGCGGCATGTGCCATTTCATGCTGCCGGCACGCTTGCGTCATGGTCAGCCCCTGGATGGCAAGTACGGCGACGAAGCGCTGGAGTTGCTGATTCAGCACGCACGCGCCCATGGCACGCGCGCCCAGGACTATCAGGTGAAGGCGTTCGGCGGCGGCGAGATGTTCCCCACGCAGCACCGCCAACTACCGACGCAGAATGTGGCCAACCTGAACATCCGCGCCGCACTGGCACTCGCCAAGCACCATCATTTGCACCTGGCGGCCCAGGACATGGGCAGCACCGGCTATCGCACTATCGTGTTCGACCTGTGGAACGGCAACGTCTGGGTCCGGCATCAACCAATGGGATTACTCGAAAACAATGCCTACCAAAAAAATCAGCGTATTGCTGGTCGATGACTCGGCCGTTGTACGCCAAGTGCTGCTGGCGATTTTCAATGACACGCCGGATATTCACGTCATAGGCGCCGCCTCCGACCCGATTTTCGCCATGGACAAGCTCGCCCGTGAATGGCCGGATGTGATTGTGTTGGACGTGGAAATGCCGCGCATGGATGGCATCACCTTTCTCAGGAAAATCATGAGCGAGCGTCCGACACCGGTAGTGATCTGCTCGTCACTGACCCAGAAAGGCGCGGAAACCTCCCTGCAGGCTTTATCGGCTGGCGCAGTGGAAATCATCACCAAGCCCACCAGCGGGCTGAAGAATTTCCTGATCGAGTCGGGCCCGGAGCTGATTGCGGCGATCCGCGCGGCGGCCAACTCCAACGTCAGCAACCTCGGCAAGCGCATCGCCAAGCCGACACCGGCGCCCACTGTCGCCGGCAAGCTGACGGCGGATGCGATCCTGCCCGCCGCCAACGGCCACGCCATGGCCCAGACTACCGAGCGCATAGTCGCCATCGGCACATCCACGGGCGGCACCCAAGCGCTGGAGGCCGTGCTGACAGCGTTACCGAGGGTGTGCCCTGGCATGGTGATCGTGCAGCACATGCCGGAAAAGTTCACCGCCTCCTTCGCCGAGCGTCTGAACAGCGTATGCCAGATCGAAGTACGTGAAGCGCGCAACAACGACCGTATCCTGCCCGGCCTGGCGTTGATCGCTCCCGGCGGCAAGCACATGATGGTCACACGCAGCGGCGCCTACTACCACGCTCAGGTCATCGACGGGCCGCTGGTCAACCGCCATCGGCCATCAGTGGATGTGTTGTTTCGTTCAGTGGCCAAATTCGCCGGCAAGAACGCCACCGGCATCATCATGACCGGCATGGGCGACGACGGCGCCCGCGGCCTCAAGGAAATGCTCGACGCCGGCGCCGCGACAGTCGCCCAGGACGAGGCCAGCTGCGTGGTGTTCGGCATGCCCAAGGAAGCCATCAAGCTCAACGCCGCCCAGCGCATCATGGCGTTGCAGGATATTCACCAGGCGATCCTGCATAAGTGATGTTGGGTGTAACGGTCTGGGCAACGCATCTTGTTTGATTGATGCGCCCAGATTGACCAGTCGCATAAAAAAGTGACCTGTGAATGGAGGCAGTTTTCGATCCAGCCGTGGTCGCATCAGCATTGAAGGTGCTGTTCTGGTGAGCGGAAATCCCCCATGCACTTGGACGGCAAAGGTCAAATCCAAGGCAAAAAAAAGCCTGCATCGCTGCAGGCTTTTCTCTATCTGGCTCCACGACCTGGACTCGAACCAGGGACCCAATGATTAACAGTCATTTGCTCTACCAACTGAGCTATCGCGGAATTCGCCGTATGTTACTGATTAAAAAGAAGAAGTCAAGCATCCAAGCGGATTTGATCGAATTAGTCCGGATAATCGGCAGGCGCCCTACTCCGGGCTGGCCATTTCCCTGGCCAAATCCAGCCAGGCACGTGCGGCTGGCGGCAGGTGGGCGCTGGCGCGCCAGGCCAGCGCGATGTGCCAGTCGGTATGGGGTTCGTCCAGGGGGATCAGGGCTATGCCGGTGGATTGATGCTTGTGCGCCAGCATCCGCGGCAGGAAAGCGACGCCCAGCCCCGCCGAGACCAGATCAACGATAAAGTCGATCTGCCCGCTGCGGGCCGTGACCTTGGGTGTCACGCCCTTGCGCTCGCAGGCGGCGAGGATCTTGGCGTTCAGGGCAAAGCCGGCTTCGAACAGAATGAACGGCGCATCGGCCAGGTCGGTGAAATCGATGCGCTTGCGCCGGGCCAGCGGGTGGTCCATGGGTAACACGGCCATCAGTGGCTCATTACGCACAGGTTGGTAGTCGAAACCTTCGTCCGTGGGCAGCAGCAATGCCGCCAGGTCAATCTCCCCAGCCTCCAGGCAGCCGCGCAGTTTTTTACTGCCGTATTCGGTGAGTTCGATTTCGATGTCCGGGTAGCGTGTGCGGTAGGTCGCGAACATGGCCGCGAACAATACGCCGCAACCCACCGGTGGCAGGCCAATACGCAATTGGCCGCGCTTGAGGCCACGCAAGTCATTGATCTCGGCCACCAGGTCATTGCTCTCGGCGAGCAGCACTTGGGCGCGACGGTAGGCAATTTCGCCGGCAGCGGTGAGTTCGTTACGGTGGCCCAAGCGGTTAAGCAACGGTGTGCCCAGTTCGTCTTCCAGGGTCTTGACCGCCTTGCTCACGGTGGATTGGGTCAGGGACACCACCTCGGCAGCCTGGGAGAAGCCACCCTGGCGCACCACTTCGACAAAGGCACGCAAAGCTCGCAGGTTCATCAGTATTCCTTTGGCGACTGGCTACAATCGATAAAAGTTGTTTTTATCATGCCAGATTATTGCCTATCCTGACGCCTCTTGCCTGTGTGGAGCCCCTCTTCAATGATCATCTCGTCCGCCTCCGATTATCGCGCAGCCGCCAAGCGCAAGCTGCCGCGCTTCCTGTTCGACTACATCGACGGCGGCGCCTACGCCGAACACACGATGCGCGCCAACAGTTCGGACCTGGCCGAGATCAGCCTGCGCCAGCGTATCCTGCGCAATGTCGATAACCTGAGCCTCCAGACCACACTGTTCGGTCAGACCCTGGACATGCCTGTGATCCTCAGCCCAGTGGGCCTTACCGGCATGTACGCACGGCGCGGCGAAGTGCAGGCGGCCAAGGCAGCGGCGAACAAGGGCATTCCGTTCTGCCTGTCGACCGTGTCGGTATGCCCGATTGAAGAAGTGGCGTCGCAAAGCGCGCAGGCGATCTGGTTCCAGCTGTACGTGCTCAAAGACCGGGGCTTCATGCGCAACGCGCTGGAGCGGGCGCAAGCTGCAGGGATCACTACACTGGTGTTTACCGTGGATATGCCGACGCCCGGCGCGCGCTATCGCGATGCGCACTCGGGCATGTCCGGCCCGTTCGCGGCACAGCGGCGCATCCTGCAAGCCGTCACCAAGCCCCAATGGGCATTCGATGTGGGGTTGCTGGGCCGTCCCCACGACTTGGGCAATATCTCCAAGTACCTGGGCAAACCCACCCATCTGGAAGACTACATCGGCTGGCTGGCCAACAACTTCGACCCCTCGATCAGTTGGAAAGACCTGGAGTGGATCCGTGAATTCTGGAAAGGCCCGATGATCATCAAAGGCATCCTCGATCCCCAGGACGCCAAGGACGCCGTGAGCTTCGGGGCCGACGGCATCGTGGTCTCCAACCACGGCGGGCGCCAGTTGGATGGCGTGCTGTCCACGGCAAAGGCCTTGCCACCGATTGCCGATGCGGTCGGCGACGATCTCACGGTGCTGGTGGACTCCGGCATCCGCTCGGGGCTGGACGTGGTGCGCATGCTGGCGCTGGGCGCCAAGGCCTGCCTGCTGGGCCGCGCGACCGCCTACGCCCTGGCCGCCGAGGGCCAGCACGGCGTGGAAAACCTGCTGGACATCTTCGCCAAGGAAATGCGCGTGGCCATGACCCTGACCGGGGTCACGTCGATTGAGCAGATCGACCGCACCACCCTGGTCTAACCTGCCAGCCAAATAACTGGCGCAGGTAGAAAGCAATTGCTCTTAACTCTAAGAGCAATTGATTGATTTATAGGGTGTTTTATAACACCCCATGAACTTGGCACGCTTCTGGCTCTATTTCCTGCCAAGCAGGTTGAGCGATGACAAGACGTGCGGCAGTGCCCCGGGGTTATAACCCGGACCAAAGCGGTTTAAACTGTTTCCAATGTTTTACGTAACTGAAGGAACAGTAAGACGCTTGGCCTTTGCCATTCTCATCCTGCCTGTAAGACAGTTAAGTGCTTAGAGGCCGTCCATTTATGAAAACACCCACCCAGACCAACACAATTGACTTCGACAGTGCCAAATTGCAACGTCTGGGATTTGGTCAGCCGTCTCTGCTTCCCCGGCGCCCTACTACCCTTGCCCAACTTCGCCAGCAACTGAACCAACAGTTGCAGAGCAGCCTGGAACCAGAACGTATTCTTGGTCTGTTCTTTCGCGAAACCCAACGCCTGGTCCCCGTGGACGCCCTGCAATACCGTCACGAAACCAGCGATCTGCGTATGGAGTTCGGCCATCGCGGCCATCATTCGGTAAGTTACAGCTTGAGTCACGAAGGCGAGCACTTGGGCGAACTGATCTTTCGACGCAACCAGCGGTTCATGGAAGAAGAACTGAACCAACTCGAGTCCCTGCTGGCTACCCTGCTCTATCCGATGCGCAACGCCCTGCTCTACCGCGTAGCCACCCGCAGCGCCCTGCGTGATCCGCTGACCGAAACCGGCAACCGAATTGCCATGGACCAGACCCTGCAAAGGGAGATCGATATGGCCAGGCGGCATCTGAACCCGTTGTCCTTGCTGATGCTGGACATTGACCACTTCAAGCGAATCAACGACACCCATGGTCATGCCACCGGCGACAGCGTGCTGCGCGCCGTGGCCGCGACGATCAAAAGCCAGTTGCGCAACGTGAACATGGTGTTTCGGTTTGGCGGGGAAGAGTTTCTGATCCTGCTATCGAATACCGGCCGGGATGCTGCGGCGATGGTCGGCAACCGTCTGCGCCAGGCAGTACAGGCCCAGGATTATGGAGCGGAGGGTACGCGTATCGAATTGACGGTGAGCCTCGGCTGCTCAACCTTGCTGGCCGCCGAGTCGGCCGAAAGCCTGTTGCGCCGCGCCGACAACGCTTTGTACGTGGCCAAGCGCGAAGGCCGCAACCGCTTGGCAATGGCGGGGTAAAAACCCCGCCATCACGCTTACATCACGCCTCGCTGGCGACGCGTGCCGGGCGCTCGCGAACGGCGGCGAGCACCTTGTCTTTGTCTTTTTCCAACTGCATGCAGCTTTCCAGAAACAGGTACATGTAGTCGTAGCTCTTGCAGATGGCCTGGCGCAACTCGACCTGCAAGGCCTTGCTCGGGTTCATCCCGGCCAGCGTGCAGATGATTTCCAGGGCCTCCCAAGGGTGGGCGTCATCGTACTGAGCGTGCATCTTCAACCACTTCATTGCACGCTTGCGGTCTTCCTCGGGGAAGGCGGCGGCATACACACCGGTCGAACACACCACGGCGGACCACTCCCCAGTCGCCCCTTCGATGGCATAGTTGGTCGCCGCGATTGCAACGATCAGCGAGTCGGCCGAACTGGTATGCCAGCACCAATGGCTCAGGGCGTGCAATTCCGGCGGTACGTTCTGCGCTTGCAACTCTTCCAGGCTCACGCCATGGGCGCGGGCCCAATGCACCCAATAGTCAGCGTGGTTCAGTTCCACACGAATGTTGCGCATCAGCCAACGTCGCGCCATATCCTCCCCAGGATGGCGGGCAAACTTGGTCTTGGTGAGGTTCTGCGCCATGTACAAAGCAAACTGTTCAACCACCGGCCAACCACCAATCAGGTAGTGGCGCATGGTCTTGGCGCTGAGCGCGTTGTCGCGCATGCGCTGGTACAGTTCGTGCTCGACAACTCGGCGCTTGCTCTCGCTACAGTCCTGGATCAATTGTTGCGCCCAGGCGGGGTAACTTGAGGCTTCCATAAGCGGGCCGGTTCTGTTGAATGTGTCGATCACTGTAGGGCTCCTTTTTTAGTGTGATAGTACAGACCAGCAAATGTTTCAGCGGAATGTGCCGGGCGCCTTGAATAACAGAGGCTGCGGCCGCACAGGTCGACACTGCAAGCTATCAAAGGTAAACAATTGCGGGCGTTCAATCAGGTAGCCCTGAGCGTAATCCACACCTATCTCAAGTAAAGCCTGTTCGATGTGCGGTGTTTCAACAAACTCGGCAATTGTGCGCTTACCCATGACGTGGCCGATGTGGTTGATCACTTCGACCATGGCGCGGTTAATCGGGTCGTCCAGCATATCCTTTACGAAACTTCCATCGATCTTCAGGAAGTCTACAGGTAAATGTTTAAGATAAGCGAATGAGGACATTCCGGCGCAAAAATCATCAAGAGAGAAATGGCAACCTAACGCTTTGAGTTCATTAATAAAACGTATCGCACTGCCAAGATTGGCTATAGCACTCGTCTCTGTTATTTCAAAACATATCATTTCAGGCGGGATGTTATAGGCCGCGAATTTCTCACGTAAGAAACCCAGGAAATCATCATCACCAATGGTAATGCCTGACAGATTGATCGCACACATGGCCATCGGTCGACCCGGACGCTCACGCAAGCATTCGGCGATGATCTTGAACACGTTCTCGACCACCCAACGGTCCAGCGACGTCATCAGGCCGTAACGTTCAGCGGCCGGGATAAAACTGTCGGGCAAAATGATGCGCCCCCCTTCATCATGCAGCCGCAACAGGATTTCGATGTGCCCACTGCCTGCGTCGGTATGGCCCAGCGGCGAAATCTCCTGGGAGTACAGGCAAAAACGGTCTTCTTCCAACGCCACGTGCAGACGCTGCACCCAGGCCATCTCACCAAAGCGCACAGACAACTCCGAGTCATCGGCATGGTAGACCTGCACCCGGTTGCGACCCTTTTCCTTGGCCATGTAGCAGGCCATATCTGCGGCCCGCAGCGAGGTTTCCAGGGTGGTCGGGGTTTGCGAGATATGCACCAGGCCGATGCTGACGGTGGTCATGAACGGCCGCCCCTTCCACACAAAGTGCAGGCTCTGCACGGTATGGCGCAGGCTCTCGGCAATCCTTTCGGCCACCGGCGCCGGGCAATTCTCCAGCAGAATGCCGAATTCGTCGCCGCCCAGCCGCGCCAGGGTGTCACCTTCACGCAGGTCCGACTGCAGCAGCGCACAGATATGACGCAACAGCTCGTCGCCGGCCGCATGCCCACAGGTGTCGTTGACCAGTTTGAATTGGTCCAGGTCGAGGAACATCAACGCGTGCCGCCCACTTTGCTGGCGCCCCACTTGTTGCAGAACCTGTTCCAGGCGGTACTCGAACTCGCGACGGTTGGCCAGGCCGGTCAAGGCATCATGGGTCGCTTGCCACGACAGATTGGCGATGTACTGGCGCTCCTGGGTCATGTCGTGCAGTACCAGCACCGCGCCGCTGACTTTGCCGGCGCTGCGGATCGGCGCCCCCACCAACGTCACCGATACCGTACTGCCGTCCAGGCGCTGGATCAGCTTGGAATGTTCACTGCCGCCACCAAGCCGGCCCTTGATGATGCGCTCGATCAGGGTAAAGCCGTCAGGCTCGGCGCTTTCATCCAGCAGTTTGAACAGCGCCGCCAGCGGCAAGCCTTGGGCCTGCGCGTTTTTCCAGTGGGTCAACGCCTCCGCCGCGGGGTTCATGTAGTCGATGGCGCCATCGACATCGGTCGTGATCACGCCGTCGCCGATCGATTCCAGGGTGATCTGCGCGCGCTCCTTCTCGACTTGCAGGGCATTGGCAAAGGCATGGCGCTGGGCCAGCAGCTTGTGGGTACGCAACAGCGCCAGAACAATCAGGCCCAAAGCGGTGGCCAGGTTGGTGATCAGCAACAGCCGCAAAATCATGCGTGAGCCTTCGCCCAGGGCATCGCTGAATGCCTTGGCTGCCGGGGTCACACCGTCGTTGATAGCAATGATGTGCGCCTTCCAGTCGCGTACGTTGTCGCCACTGACCTGATTCGCGCTGATCGCCTGGTGCATCGACTGCGCCAGTTCATCCAGTTGTACCAGATAGCCATCGCCCACGGTCCACAGTTCGATGGCTTTTTCCAGATAGCTGAAATGGCGGAAGTTGAGGTACAGCCAGATCAGGCTGGAAACGTCATCCGGGTGGTTGCCGCCCTTGAGAATACCCAGGCGCGCTGCGGTGAGGTCCGGGACGGGGCGGTCAAGGGCAATGCGCAGTTCATGCCCGCCCTGTGGCACGGCGATGGCTTGCTGATACTTGAGATAAGTCGCTTCGTCGCGGTTATCAGCGTAGAGCGTCAGGTAATAGATGGCATCTTTCTGACCCTTGGACCATAGACTTTCGCCAGCCACATAGCCACGCACCGCTGAAAGCACGTAGAGACTGACGCAACCCAACAATGCCTGGAACAGCACGACGGCGATAAAAGGCCAGACAATGCCCAACAACCGTGGTGTTCCGAGAGTTCGCTTTTGCTTCATGAAGTCCCTTGCACATGCACAGCTGAATACGCACGCGAAAATCCGCTCCCGATAGCACAGCCTAAGCTAAATCAATGCACTTGTTGCAGATGCCCGTACAACTTGGCGTACAACCCGCCATCGGCAATCAATTGCTGATGGTCGCCATCCTCGGCGATATGCCCACCATCGAACACCAGTACTCGATCAGCCTGTTTCACCGCCGACAAGCGATGGGCGATAATCAGTGTAGTACGACCGCTGAGAAACCGCGCCAGCGCCTGATGCAGGTTGTACTCGGTGGCGGCGTCCAGGGCGGAAGTGGCCTCGTCCAGAATCACCACCTTCGGCTCGGCCAGCACCATCCGCGCAATGGCCAGGCGCTGGCGTTGCCCGCCGGAAAAGCGTACGCCGGACCGCCCCACCACACTGTCCAGGCCCAAGGGCAAAGCCTTGACGGTGGCCTCCAGTTGGGCGATCTCCAGTGCCTGCCAGCAAGCCTGGTCGGAACGGGGACGGCCCATGGTCAGGTTGGCGCGCACGGTATCGTTGAACAGCGCCGGGTGTTGCAGCACCACCGCTACATGTTCACGGATGGTCTCCAGGCCGATCTCCTGCTGGGTGGCACCGCCGAAACGGATACTGCCCGCCTGTGGCGTATACAGCCCCAGCAGCAGTTGCACCAACGTACTTTTGCCGCCGCCGCTGGCCCCCACAATGGCGACCTTTTCTCCTGGCGCAATGCTCAGGTTCAGTTGGTCGAGCACCAAGTCTTCACCGTAGCCGAAGTTGAGGCCACGCACGTCAATACCCACCGTCTCATGCCCGGTAAACGGATCATCGCCGCCGGCATATTGCGGCTCGTCGGCTCGCGCCAGCAGCTCGTTGATCCGCGTCAGCGCGCCACCCGCCGCGTAGTAGGCGTATTGCAGGTTCAACAATTGTTCCACCGGGCCGATCATAAACCACAGGTAACTGAACACCGCGAGCATCTGGCCAATGGACAGGTCGGAAAACAAGACGGTGAGCATCGCCGCCGCACGGAAGATATCGATACCAAACTGGAACAACAAACCGCTGGCGCGGCTGGAGGCATCGCTTTTCCATTGGGAATTGATCGCATAGTCGCGCACTTCCAGGGCACGCTGACCGAGGCGCCCGAGGAAAAAGCCCTGGCGGTTGCCGGCGCGCACTTCCTGGATGGCGTCCAAGGTTTCGGTCAGCGCCTGGGTAAACCGTGAGGTGCTGTCGTTTTCCAGTTTTTTCAGGTGTTTGACGCGCTTGCCCAGTTGCACCGTGGCGTAGATCACCAGCGGATTGAACAACAGGATCAACAACGCCAGCTGCCAATGCATCCACACCAGAATGGCCGAAGTGCCCACCAGGGTGAGCATGGCCACCAGGAAGCGGCTAAGGGTTTCGCCGACGAATTTATCCAGCGTGTCGAGGTCGGTGACCAAATGTGTGGTGACCGTGCCACTGCCCAGGCTTTCATATTCGCCGAGGGAGATGCGCTTGAGCCGTTCGATCAGGCGCACGCGGATGCGATACACGATGTCTTTGGCCAACCGCGCAAACAGCCGCGCCTGCACCACGTTGAATACCAACGCACCGCAGCGTAGTAACAACGTCACCAACAGCATCAGGCCGATATAACCGGCGGCTTTCTGCCAGCCAAGGGGTAACGCGTGGTTCATCACCTTGAGCGCGGCATCGCCGTGGCCCAGCAGCACTTCGTCCACCAGCAACGGCAACAGCAGGGGAATGGGCACACTGCACAGGGTCGCCAGCACGGCTACGCCATTGGCGATCCACAGGGATTTCTTGTGACGCAGGACCAGACGGCGGATTTCCACCCAGGTCAGGCGATCAGTGCGTTTGCCAGGTTCAAGGTCAGGCTGATCATGCACAGGTTGCTCGCTCCAGCCATCGAGCCAGCAACGGCGACAGCTCGGACAGCGGCTGATAACCATTGGTCAGCAAAGCCAACTGGCCATTGCGCTCGGCCAAAAGGGTCGGAAAACCGGCGATACCCAAGTCCTGCACCCACGTGAAGTCAGCGGCCGTTGCGGCGTGTTGCTCGGCGCGGTCAAACGCACCGGCAAACTCGATCCGCGGTATGCCGGCCTTCTCCGCCAGTTCCACCAGCACACTGGCGAGGGTCACATCGCGGCCCTCGACATAAAACGCGCGCTGGATCAGCCCCAGCAGCGTCCACGCGCAGTCCGGCGCCAGGCTGCGCGCCGTGACGATGGCGCGGCAGGCCGGCTCGGTGTCATAGACGAAACCGTCGGGCAACGCGCCTTCGCGCTTGAACGGCTGGCCGGTGGCATCGGTGACCGCCTGCCAGTGCTCCAGGATGTAGCGCCGGGTCGCAGGTTCCAACGCCGCACCGCTGCCGGTGCGCAAACCACCCACCACCAGATGCAGCTCCACGCCGGCGGCCTGGGCCTGCTCCACCAACGCCTCGGCCACCGGGGCAAAACCCCAGCACCAGGAGCACATCGGGTCCATTACATAGAGCAGGCGCGCAGACATGGCTCAGGCCTCGGAAGGGGTTTGCTTATAGTTGAAGCCAATCGGATGCGGCATATTGCGGGCCTTGGCCAGTTCAATCTGCTTTTGCCGGTCGATCGCGCTGCGACGGGTCTTCTCCGGCAGCTTATCCCAGCAATGCGGACAACTGATACCCGCCACATAGTGCTCGGACGCGCGGTCTTCGACGCTCACCGGTGTGCGGCAGGCATGACATTGATCGTAGTCGCCTTCGCTCAAGTCGTGGCGTACCGTCACACGATTGTCGAACACAAAACAGTCGCCCCGCCATTTGGTTTCTTCCTGGGGCACCTCTTCAAGGTACTTCAGGATGCCACCCTTGAGGTGGTAGACCTCATCAAAGCCCTCGCTGAGCATATAGCTCGAGGCTTTCTCACAACGAATGCCGCCCGTGCAGAACATGGCGACCTTCTTGTGCTTGGCCGGGTCGAAGTTGGCTTTGATGTAGTCGGGAAACTCGCGAAAACTGGTAGTTTTCGGGTCAATCGCGCCTTCGAAGGTGCCAATGGACACCTCGTAGTCATTGCGGGTGTCGATCAACAGCACTTCCGGGTCACTGATCAGCGCGTTCCAGTCCTGCGGTTCGACATAGGTGCCGACCTTCTTGTTCGGATCGACGCCTTCGACGCCCAGGGTCACGATCTCTTTCTTGAGCTTGACCTTGGTGCGGTAGAACGGCTGCTCGTCGCAGTAGGATTCCTTGTGATCGATGTCGACCATGCGCGGGTCATTTTTCAGCCAGGCAAGCAGACCATCGATGCCTTCGCGGGTGCCGGAAACGGTTCCGTTGATGCCTTCTTCGGCGATCAGCAGGGTGCCTTTGATGCCGTTGTCGACCATCGCCTGCAGCAGTGGCTCGCGCAGGGCGACGTAATCTTCAAGGGTGACGAACTTGTACAGTGCCGCCACGACAATCGGTTGAGTCATGGGTGTTCTCTCCAGGTGGCTACCCTCGTAAAGGGTGAACCGGATTGGTGCAGCTGCGAGTTTCAAGCTGCAAGCTGCAAGTAAAAGCAAAGACAAAAAAACGCGCCGACTAGGCGGCGCGCTGAGGATTCTAACAAAAAGGCAGCTATGTGCGGTAAGCAAGCTCCAACCTCGCAGCTTGTAGCTTGTAGCTTGTAGCTTGTAGCTTGTAGCTTAGCTGCCTCAATGCCCTCCGGCGCAGGTCGGCGAGGCCGGTGCTGCGTCGATTTTCGCCCACTCGTCAGGCGTGTAGGTATGCAGCGCAAGCGCATGAAACTCGCTCATCAGGTCACCCAGGGTGGCGTAGACCTTCTGATGGCGCTTGACGCGGTTGAGCCCCTCGAACTGAGGGCTGACCAGCACGGCCTTGAAGTGGGTCTGCAACCCACGGCTGTGCATGTGGCTTTCATCCAGCACGCTCAGGTGGTCGGAGCCCAGGGCGGCAAGCGCCGTTTCGATACGCTGTTGCATGGTCATTCCTGCTTACTTCTTCTTGGCCGGTGCGGCAGCTTTCGGCATCAGCTCGTTGGTCATGTCTTCCAACAGCTTGTTGACTACCGGCACGGCGCTTTCCAGCTTGGCCTGGGTCATCTGGGCCGATTGCTGGGTCAGTTGCGGCATTTTTTCCAGGACTTTCTTGCCCAGTGGCGACTGGTAGAAAGCGACCAGGTCCTTAAGCTCGGACTCGCTGAAGTTGCTGGTATAGAGCTTGACCATGTCCGGCTTCAGCTTCGGCCAGCCAATGGCCTGATCCAGGGCGGCGTTGGCCTTGGCCTGGTAGCTGTCCAGTACGGACTGCTTGGCGGCAGGCGCCTTGGTCTGTTCGAAACGCTGGGCAAACATTTGCTGCACTTGCATGTACACCGGGGTACCCAGCTTGTCGGCGTGGGCCAGGGTAAGGAAGGCTTCGGCACTGGCGTTGTGGCTGGCGGTATCGGCAAAAACCTGGCCGCTGGCGCAAACCAGAGCAACCGCGGTACAGATGGCACGAAGACGAGTCATCGAGTTTCCTTTTCTAGCAGGCGAGGTAAGACCCCAAGGGCGCCCATTCTGCGCCTAAAAAACCTTATGGCTCAACCCCGCCCCTTGTCGGACGTGGATTTGCCGATGAAAAGTCTTTCAGGGAACCCGTCCGGCCGATCACAGCCTAAACTGCGCAAACGAACCTGAAGGAGTAAGCCCGATGAGCCGTATCGAAACCGACAGCCTGGGAGAAGTTCATGTCCCGGACGATGCTTACTGGGGCGCCCAGACCCAACGTTCGCTGGTGAATTTCGCCATTGGTGAACAGCGCATGCCACTCGCGGTGTTGCACGCCCTGGCCCTGATCAAGAAGGCCGCGGCACGGGTCAACGACCGCAACGGCGATCTGCCCGCCGACATCGCCCGCCTGATCGAGCAAGCCGCTGACGAAGTGCTCGATGGGCAGCATGACGATCAATTCCCGTTGGTGGTGTGGCAGACCGGCAGCGGTACCCAGAGCAATATGAACGCCAACGAGGTCATCGCCGGCCGTGCCAACGAGCTGGCGGGCAACAACCGTGGCGGCAAGAGCCCGGTGCACCCCAACGACCACGTCAACCGTTCCCAGAGTTCCAACGACTGCTTCCCCACGGCCATGAGCATCGCGGCCGTGCAGGCCGTGCATCAACGGCTGCTGCCCGCCATCGCTAATCTTTCCGGCGGGTTGGCGGAGCAAGCCGCCAAACATATGAAGCTGGTGAAAACCGGTCGCACCCACATGATGGACGCCACGCCGATCACCTTCGGCCAGGAACTCTCGGCCTTTATTGCCCAACTCGACTACGCCGAGCGCGCGATCCGTAGCGCCCTGCCTGCGGTGTGCGAACTGGCCCAGGGCGGCACCGCCGTAGGCACCGGGCTGAATGCGCCCCACGGTTTTGGCGAGGCCATTGCTTCCGAACTGGCGGCGTTGTCAGGCTTACCCTTCGTCACGGCCCCGAACAAGTTCGCCGCCCTCTCCGGCCATGAGCCACTGGTGACCCTGCACGGTGCGCTGAAAACTCTGGCCGTGGCCCTGATGAAAATCGCCAACGACCTGCGCCTGCTGGGTTCCGGCCCCCGCGCGGGGCTGGCCGAAGTGAAGTTGCCGGCCAACGAGCCGGGCAGCTCGATCATGCCGGGCAAGGTCAACCCCACCCAGTGCGAGGCGCTGTCGATGCTGGCCTGCCAGGTATTGGGCAATGACGTGACCATCGGCATTGCCGCCAGCCAGGGGCATTTGCAGTTGAACGTGTACAAGCCGGTGATCATCCACAACCTGCTGGAATCGATCCGCCTGCTGGCCGATGGCTGCAATAACTTCCAGGAGCATTGTGTGGCCGGCCTCGAGCCTGACGCTGCGCAAATGGCCGAGCACCTGGACCGCGGGCTGATGCTGGTCACGGCACTCAACCCACACATCGGTTATGACAAGTCGGCGCAGATCGCCAAGAAGGCGTACGCCGAAGGCTTGACCCTACGGGAAGCCGCGCTGGAGCTGGGCTACCTCTCCGAGGCGGAGTTCGACCAATGGGTGCGCCCGCAGGACATGCTCGGAAACTAGGAGGCCATGCGTAAACGCCGGGCCTTGAGCCCGGCGAGCAACGATGGTGCCAGCGCCACGGTCGCCGACCCCAGCACCACCACCAACGCCCCGGCATAGCCCAGGGCGTTGATCTCTTCAGCCTGCACATAGTCCGGCCACAACCACGCGGCCAGGGCCACCGCGACAAAGGTCACCAAGGGTGTGATCGCCAGAGTCGCACTGACCCGCGAAGCTTCCCAATGGGCCAGCGCCTCGGCGAAGGCGCCATACGCCACCAGGGTGTTCATGCAGCAGGCCAGCAACAGCCAGCCTTGCAGCGGGCTCAGGTCCAGCGCTTCCAGCGGATGAGCCCAGGGCGTGAGCAACAGGGCACAGAACAGATAGATCACCATCATCACCTGCAGCGAATTCCACACCGTCAACAGCTGCTTCTGGCCCAGGGCATAGAACACCCAGATGGAGGTCGCCAGCAATATCGTCAATACGCCCGCCGTATACGTGCCAAGCGAGCTGAGAAGCTCCGTCAGGCGCTGGTTGAAGAACAAACCGAAACCGCAGATCAACACCACCAACCCTACTACCTGCCCCAGGCTGAATCGCTCCTTGAACACAAACACACTGGCGATCATCAGGAAGATCGGCCCCATCTGCACCACCAACTGTGCGGTGCCGGGACTGAGCATTTTCAGGCCGACCAGATACAGCACGTAGTTGCCTACCAGGCCGCACACCGCCATCGCCACCAGCCAGCCGCCCTTCGGGCCAAGCACCCTGCGACTGGGCAAGCGCCTGCTGAGCGCGAGGTAGACGAACAGGCAACCGCCGGCCACCGTCAGGCGAAACCAGGTAACGGTGATCGGGTCCATCACCTGCAGCACTTGTTTGAGTTTGATGGGCAGGATGCCCCATAGAAACGCGGTCAGCAGGGTCAAGCCAAAGCCGTAGACCCAGCGGCCGGAAGAGATGTGCATGAGAGCCCCAGGAACCAGAGGAAGTGGAACCGCATTCTAGGGGCAAGCACAAGGATTGGGCTATGACGCCGTTCAAAATGCGGGAGGGGCTTCCCCGATGAGGGTATATCAGTCACAGATCCTCGATCTGAGCCACCGCCATCGGGGACAGCCCCTCCCCCACTGATCCCGTTTTTTTCCAGCGGTACCTAACGCACCGCCTCGAACAGACCGGTCGCCCCCATACCGCCGCCCACACACATGGTCACGACGCCATAGCGCAAGTTACGGCGCTGCAACTCACGCACCAGATGCCCCACTTGTCGCGAGCCGGTCATGCCGAACGGGTGTCCGATGGAGATCGAACCGCCGTTGACGTTGTATTTCGCATTGTCGATTTCCAGGCGATTACGCGCATACAGGCACTGCGAGGCAAACGCCTCGTTGAGCTCCCACAGGTCGATATCCGCCACCTGCAACCCCTTGGCCTTGAGCAACTTGGGCACCGAGAACACCGGGCCGATACCCATCTCATCCGGTTCGCAGCCCGCCACGGTAAACCCGCGGAAAAACGCCTTGGGCTTGAGCCCCAGTGCCAGTGCTTTCTCCAGGCTCATCACCAGGGTCATCGATGCCCCATCGGAGAGCTGCGACGAGTTGCCCGCCGTCACCGAGCCGTCTTCGGCAAACACGGGTTTCAAGCCTTGCAGGCTGGCCAGGGTGGTGTCCGGGCGGTTGCAATCGTCGCGGTCGACCACGCCGTCCAGCACCTGCACTGCGCCGGTGTTCTTGTCCTCGACTTTGTACTTGACCGCCATCGGCACGATTTCATCGCTGAACAAACCGTCGGCCTGAGCCTGGGCAGTGCGCTGCTGGCTTTGCAGGGCATACAGGTCCTGCTCTTCACGGCTGACGTGATAACGGCGCGCGACGATCTCGGCGGTCTGGCCCATGGGGAAATACAGGCCCGGCACCTGCTCCTTGAGCAACGGGTTGATCAGGTTATCGGTGTTGACGCTTTTCATAGTCAGGCTGATGGACTCGACGCCACCGGCGACGATGATGTCGCTGCAACCCGAAGCGATCTGGTTGGCCGCAATGGCAATCGCCTGCAAACCCGAAGAGCAGAAACGGTTGAGGGTCATGCCCGCCGTCCCGGTGCCCAACTGCGAAAGCACCGCCACATTGCGCCCGATGTTGTAGCCCTGGGCACCTTCGTTGGAGCCGGCACCCACGATGCAATCCTCAACCGTCGCCGGGTCTATGCCGTTGCGTGCGAGCAGCGCATTGACGCAATGGGCCGCCATGTCATCGGGGCGGGTCTGGTTGAACTTGCCGCGAAAGGACTTGGCCAGGCCGGTTCGCACGCTGTCGACGATGACTACTTCACGCATGGGGCTACCTCGATCTTGTCGTTGTTGGGAGATGGATCGAGGATAGATCCAGGTCCTCCCAACCGCGACGATCATTCACCCGGCGTATGCGAAACCATGAGGGCGGTGAGCGGGATTGCCTCGTTCGCTACTTCTTGGCTTTCTTGCCTTTCTTGTCGTGCTTGTCGTGCTTGTCGTGCTTGTCGTGCTTGTCGGTTTTTTCGAACGCTTCTTCCAGCGCCCGGTTGATCGTGCGCAGCACCTTGACCCGCGCCCAGCGCTTGTCGTTGGCTTCCACCAGGGTCCAGGGCGAAATTTCGGTGCTGGTGCGGTCGACCATATCGCCCACGGCGGTGCGGTAATCATCCCACTTGTCGCGGTTGCGCCAATCGTCTTCGGTGATCTTGAAGCGCTTGAAAGGGATGTTTTCACGGGCCTGGAAGCGCTCCAACTGCGTGTCCTTGTCGATGGCCAGCCAGAACTTGACCACGATCACGCCCGCATCGCGCAGTTGCTCTTCGAAGTCGTTGATTTCGCCATAGGCGCGCATCCAGTCGGCCGGCGAGCAGAAACCTTCGACGCGCTCCACCAGCACGCGGCCGTACCAGGAGCGGTCGAACACCGTGAACATGCCGCGCGCCGGAATCTTCTGCCAGAACCGCCACAGGTAAGGCTGGGCACGTTCGTCTTCACTGGGCGCGGCAATCGGCACGATATGGTATTGGCGCGGGTCGAGCGCCGCCGCCACACGCCGGATCGCACCGCCCTTACCCGCCGCATCGTTGCCCTCAAACACAGTGATCAATGCGTGCTTGCGCATGCGCTTGTCGCGCATCAGGCCGGAGAAGCGCGCCTGTTCGGTAATCAGCTGTTCTTCGTAATCATCTTTTTCCAGGCTTTTGCTCAAGTCGAGGCTGTCGAGCAGGCCCTTCTTGTCCACCGAAGCGATCAAGGGCGCCGGGTTCATGCCGCTGGATTTACCCTTGGCCAGTTTCAAGGCGTTTTGCAGCCCCTCGAGCAGCAGCTTGCCCACAGTGAGGCTGCGGTAATGGGCGTCGATCCCTTCGATCACATGCCACGGTGCGTAGTCGCGGCTGGTACGCCGCAGGATACGCTCACCGAAATGCACGAACTTGTCGTAGGTCTCGGACTGCTGCCAGTCCAGCGGGCTGATGCGCCAGCTGTGCAGGGGGTCGTCGGCCAGCGCCTTGAGGCGCGCCTTCATCTGCTTCTTGGACAAGTGAAACCAGAACTTGAAGATCAACGCCCCTTCGTCGCAGAGCATCTTTTCCAGGCGCTCGGCACCGGCGATGGCCTGATCGAGACGGGCATCCTTGATCTCACCGTGCACTCGGCTTTGCAACATCTGGCTGTACCAGTTGCCGAAGAAAACCCCCATGCGTCCCTTGGCAGGCAATTGGCGCCAATAGCGCCAGGCCGGTGGACGGGCCAGCTCTTCATCGGTCTGCTGATCGAAGGTGCGCACCTCGATCAGGCGCGGGTCCATCCATTCATTGAGCAGCTTGACCGTCTCGCCCTTGCCGGCGCCTTCGATGCCGTTGATCAGGATGATCACGGGAAAGCGCTTCTGCTGCTGCAGTTCATATTGAACCTCCAGCAACGCCTCGCGCAGGGCCGGCACTTCAGCGTCATAGGTGTCTTTGTCGATGGCGTGACCGATTTCGGCGGATTCGAACATGGGGCAGCTCCGTTTCAAGATGGCTCAAGACTAGCGGATTGGGCTACGCGGCAGGAAAGGAATTCCAACGAACTTGTCGTGGGTCAATGGCCGCAGCCTGGCTGAACCTCGGCAACCGCCGCCCATCGCCAGCCCCGTGATCGGCTAGAATGGCGGCCTTGCCTTTGCCTGCGATTTTTTGAGCCGCCCATGAACCCGATCACCCACGCCCAGCTCGACTGGGATGAGCACGGCCGCCCGCACTCGCGGGTGTTCGACGATGTGTACTTCTCCGACCAGTCGGGCCTTGAAGAAACCCGCTATGTGTTCCTCGAACAGAACCGTTTGCAGGAGCGCTTTGCGGCCTTGCCGGTGGGTGGGCGGCTGGTGATTGGTGAAACCGGCTTTGGCACCGGCCTGAATTTCCTGTGTGCCTGGCAGCTGTTCGAGCAACACGCGGTCGCCGGTGCACGCTTGCATTTTGTCAGCGTGGAAAAATACCCCCTCAGTCACACCGACCTGAAACGCGCCCTCGCCCTGTGGCCCGAGCTGCAACCGTTCGCTGAACAACTGCTGGCGCAGTACATCGCCATCCACCAGGGTTTTCAGCGCCTGGTGCTGGATAACGGCCGCGTGACCCTGACCCTGCTGATCGGTGATGTGCTGGAGCAATTGCCGCAACTGGACGCGCAGATCGACGCGTGGTTTCTCGACGGTTTCGCCCCTGCGAAAAACCCGGAGATGTGGACCGCCGAGTTGTTTGCCGAACTGGCACGCCTGGCCGCGCCGGGCTCGACCATCAGCACCTTTACCAGCACCGGCTGGGTTCGGCGTTTGATCAATGCGGCCGGGTTCAAGATGAAGCGCACGCCGGGTATCGGCCACAAGTGGGAGATCCTGCGCGGTGAGTTTCTCGGTTGGCCGGCCGATGTCACACCACCGCCGCCAACCAAACCCTGGTTCGCCCGACCGGCGCGCGCCCATGGCGAGCGCAAAGCCCTGGTGATCGGTGGTGGCCTGGCCGGCTGTGCCACGGCCGCCAGTCTCGCTGCGCGCGGCTGGCAGGTCGACCTGCTGGAGCGCCACGATGCACTCGCCCAAGAGGCATCGGGCAATCCGCAAGGCGTGCTGTACCTGAAACTGTCAGCCCATGGCACCGCCTTGTCACAGATGATCGTCGCCGGTTTCGGGCACACCCGTCGTCTGCTGGAACAGCTGCAGCGCGGTGTGGACTGGGACGACTGCGGCGTGTTGCAACTGGCCTTCGACGCCAAGGAAGACCAACGCCAGGCGCAACTGGCCAATGCGTTTGCGCCGACGCTGGTGCACCCGCTGAATCGGGAGCAGGCACAAGCCAGGGCCGAGGTTGCCCTGCAGCATGGCGGGCTGTTTTATCCGGAGGGCGGCTGGGTGCACCCGCCCGCCTTGTGTGAGTGGCAAGCCCGCCAGCCCGGCATCACCGTGCGGCCTCACCATGACGTACTCGACCTGCGCAACGTCGATGGCCAATGGCAGGCCTGGGACGGCGAACACCTGCTGGCCGGCGCGCCGGTGGTGGTTTTGGCCTGTGCGGCGCAAGTCCGACAGTTCGCCGACCTGCCGCTCAAGCGCATTCGCGGGCAGATCACCCGCTTGCCGCAAACAGCCGAGAGCGCCGCGCTCAAGACGGTGGTGTGTGCCGAAGGGTATGTGGCCCCGCCGCGCCTGGGCGAACACACGTTGGGCGCCAGCTTCGACTTCAACAACGATGACCTCACACCCACCGTCGCCGATCACGCCGGCAACCTGGCGCTGCTCAAGGACATCTCCGCAGACCTGGCCCAACGTCTGCACGCCGAAGCCCTCGACCCCGCCGACCTGCAAGGCCGCGCCGCCTTTCGCTGCACCAGCCCGGACTACCTGCCCATCGTCGGCCCGCTGGCCGACGCACCGGCCTTCACCCAGGCCTACGACGCACTGCGCAAGGATGCCCGGCATAGTCCGCAGACACCGTGTCCCTGGCTGGACGGCCTGTACGTGAACAGCGGCCATGGCTCGCGCGGCCTGATCACCGCGCCGCTGTCCGCTGAACTGCTCGCGGCCTGGCTGGATGATGAACCGCTGCCGCTGCCGAGCAGCGTGGCGCACGCCTGCCACCCGAATCGCTTCGCCGTGCGCACGCTGATTCGCAGCACTGCGACCAAGCGCTGAGCAACACCTCGGATACCGGATGGGCCGCCGCCGGTATCCCCTTCCTCCATAAAGGCTTCCCCCGTCAAGCACGGGCAACACAGGCGCGTCATTGCACTGTGCGTACCCCGCGCCCCTTCCGCATATAACTTATTGTTCTAAAACTCCCACAATTGCCTTGGGTCAGTTTCAGGGTATGCGCCCTTCCGGCGCTGTGAGTTTTGTTCTCCCCAACGGAAAAACCGGTAAGGAATTTATGTGCGGATTAGCTGGCGAGCTACGTTTTGATCACCAACCTGCCGACCTGGCAGCAATAGAACGCATCACCCATCACCTGGCCCCTCGCGGGCCCGATGCCTGGGGCTTCCATGCCCAGGGCCCAATCGCCCTTGGCCACCGTCGCCTTAAAATCATGGACCTGTCGGACGGCTCGGCCCAGCCGATGATCGACGCCCATCTGGGCCTGTCCCTGGCCTTCAACGGTGCCATCTACAACTTCCCGGAACTCAGGGCAGAGCTGGAAGCCCTGGGCTACGCCTTTTATTCCGGCGGCGACACCGAGGTACTGCTCAAGGGCTATCACGCCTGGGGCGAAGCGCTGCTGCCCAAGCTCAATGGCATGTTTGCGTTTGCGATCTGGGAGCGTGACGCCCAGCGCCTGTTCCTTGCACGCGACCGTCTCGGCGTGAAGCCGCTGTACCTGTCGCGCACCGGTCAGCGTTTGCGCTTTGCGTCGGCGTTGCCGGCGCTGCTCAAGGGCGGTGACATCAACCCGATCCTCGATCCGGTGGCACTCAATCATTACCTCAACTTCCACGCCGTGGTACCGGCGCCGCGTACCTTGCTGGCCGGCATTGAGAAGCTGCCACCGGCAAGCTGGATGCGCATCGACGCCGACGGCAAGACCGAGCAGAAAACCTGGTGGACGCTGCCCTACGGCCCACGTGAGGATGAGCGTAACCTCACCCTGGAAGACTGGACCGACCGCGTCCTCGACAGCACCCGCGAAGCCGTAGCCATTCGCCAACGCGCGGCCGTGGATGTCGGGGTACTGCTCTCCGGCGGCGTCGACTCGAGCATGCTCGTCGGGCTGCTGCGGGAAGTCGGCGTGGAAGGTCTGTCGACCTTCTCCATCGGGTTTGAAGATGCCGGCGGCGAACGTGGCGACGAGTTCCAGTACTCGGACCTGATCGCCCGGCACTATGGTACCCGCCATCACCAGTTGCGCATCGCCGAGAGCGAAATCATCGAGCAACTGCCCGCGGCCTTTCGCGCCATGAGCGAGCCGATGGTCAGCCACGACTGCATCGCCTTCTACCTGTTGTCGCGGGAAGTGGCCAAGCATTGCAAGGTGGTGCAGAGCGGCCAGGGCGCCGATGAGCTCTTCGCCGGTTACCACTGGTACCCGCAGGTGGATGGCGCCAGCGATCCCTACAGTGCCTACCGCGAGGCATTCTTCGACCGCAGCTACGACGACTATGCCGCCACCGTCGCGCCTAAATGGCTCACCGCCAACGACGCTGCGGGCGACTTCGTGCGCGAGCATTTCGCGATGCCGGGTGCGCAAGCCGCGGTGGACAAGGCGCTGCGCCTGGACAGCACGGTGATGCTGGTGGACGACCCGGTCAAACGCGTCGACAACATGACCATGGCCTGGGGCCTGGAAGCACGCACGCCGTTCCTCGACTACCGCCTGGTGGAACTGTCGGCCCGCGTGCCGGGTAAATTCAAATTGCCCGATGGCGGCAAACAAGTGTTGAAAGAAGCGGCGCGCCGCGTCATCCCCAGCGAGGTCATCGACCGTAAAAAAGGGTATTTCCCGGTGCCCGGTCTCAAGCATTTGCAAGGCGACACCCTGAACTGGGTGCGCGACCTGCTGCTGGACCCCAGCCAGGATCGTGGCCTGTTTAACCCGGCCACACTCGACCGCCTGCTCACTGACCCGCAGGGCCAATTGACCCCGCTGCGCGGCTCCAAACTGTGGCAACTGGCGGCGCTGAACCTGTGGCTCAGCGAACAAGGAATCTGATTGATGAAACCCCATGCAGCGGCTTACAGCCAACGTTTACTCAAGGGCCAGGCACCGTCTTACGAACGCCTGCAAGCCCGACTGGCCGAGGATGGCAGCCCGCAAAACGCCGAACCGATCGCCGTGCATTGCGGTTGGGGCCGGTTACTGATCGGCCATACCTTTCCCGAACCGGCCAGCCTGGCCGAAGAACTGCTCAAGGAGCAGCCCGGGGAACGCGATATAGCGTTGTACGTGGCGGCGCCTCAGCAGATCCTCGGGCTCGACCCACAACAATTGTTCCTCGACCCCTCCGACACCCTGCGCCTATGGTTCACTGACTATCGTCCGGCCACCCGCGTATTTCGAGGTTTTCGCATCCGTCGCGTACAGACCGATGCCGATTGGCAGGCGGTCAACCTGCTCTACCACGGGCGCGGTATGTTGCCTGTCGACGCCGAACGCCTCACGCCCCGCCATCAGGGCGGACCGGTGTATTGGCTGGCCGAAGACGAAGACAGCGGCGCGGTGATCGGCAGCGTGATGGGCCTCAATCATCAGAAAGCCTTTCAAGACCCGGAAAACGGCTGCAGCCTGTGGTGCCTGGCGGTCGACCCGCAATGCACACGTCCCGGTGTGGGCGAGGTGCTGGTGCGCCATTTGGTGGAGCACTTCATGAGCCGTGGCTTGAGTTACCTGGACCTGTCGGTGCTGCACGACAATCGCCAGGCCAAGAGCCTCTACGCCAAGTTGGGTTTTCGGGCGCTGACCACGTTTGCGATCAAGCGCAAGAATGGCATCAACCAACCGCTGTTTCTGGGGCCGGGTCCGCAGGCGGAATTCAATCCGTATGCGCGGATCATTGTCGAAGAGGCCCATCGCCGCGGCATCGATGTACAGGTCGATGACGCCGAGGCCGGTTTGTTCACCTTAAGCCATGGCGGACGCCGCGTGCGCTGCCGTGAGTCCCTGAGCGACCTGACCAGCGCTATCAGCATGACCTTGTGCCAGGACAAAAGCCTGACCCATAAAGTGCTCAAAGCGGCTGGTCTGAAATTACCGGCGCAACAATTGGCAGGCAGCGCCGATGACAACCTGGAGTTTCTCGACGAGCACCAGCGCATCGTGGTCAAGCCACTGGACGGCGAGCAAGGCCAGGGGGTGGCGGTGGATTTGCAGACCATCGAAGACGTGCAACAGGCCATCGAAGCGGCACGCCAGTTCGACAGCCGCGTGTTACTGGAGAGTTTCCACGAAGGCCTGGATCTGCGCATCCTGGTGATCGGCTTTGAAGTGGTCGCCGCCGCTATCCGCCGCCCGGCCGAAGTCACCGGCGACGGTCACCACACCATCCGCGCCTTGATCGAGGCCCAAAGCCGTCGCCGGCAGGCCGCTACCGACGGCGAGAGCAAAATCCCCCTCGATGGCGAAACCGAACGCACGCTGAATGCCGCCGGCTACGACTACAACAGCATCCTGCCTCCCGGCCAGACCCTGGCCGTGCGCCGCACGGCCAACCTGCACACCGGCGGTTGCCTGGAGGATGTCACCGCAATCCTGCACCCCACCCTGGTGGACGCCGCCATTCGTGCCGCCCGCGCCCTGGACATCCCGATGGTCGGCCTGGACCTGATGGTGCCTGCCGCCGACCAACCCGAGTACGTATTCATCGAGGCCAACGAACGGGCCGGCCTGGCCAATCATGAGCCGCAGCCCACTGCGGAAAAGTTTGTGGACTTGCTGTTTCCCCATAGCTGAACGATCCGACCTTAGGAGTCTTTATGAGCCGAACCATCCCCGAACCGGATCTGAATTACCTGCAAAAAGTACTGCTGGAAATGCTCGCCATTCCCAGCCCTACCGGATTTACCGACACCATCGTGCGCTATGTCGCCGAACGCCTGGAAGAACTGGGTATTCCCTTCGAAATGACCCGGCGCGGCACCATTCGCGCCACCCTGAAAGGCCAAAAAAACAGCCCGGACCGTGCCGTGTCTGCGCACTTGGACACCATTGGCGCCGCCGTGCGGGCCATCAAGGACAACGGTCGCCTGACGCTGGCGCCAGTGGGTTGCTGGTCGAGCCGCTTTGCCGAAGGCAGCCGGGTCAGCCTGTTTACCGACAATGGCGTAATCCGTGGCAGTGTGCTGCCGCTGATGGCCTCCGGGCACGCGTTCAACACCGCCGTGGATGAAATGCCGGTGAGTTGGGACCATGTGGAATTGCGCCTGGACGCCTACTGCGCCACCCGCGCCGACTGTGATTCGCTGGGCATCAGCGTGGGCGACTACGTGGCGTTCGACCCCTTGCCGGAGTTCACCGAGAGTGGGCATATCAGCGCCCGCCACCTGGATGACAAAGCCGGTGTCGCGGCCTTGCTCGCCGCGCTCAAGGCCATCGTCGACAGCGGCGAACCCTTGCTGATCGACTGTCACCCGCTGTTCACCATCACCGAAGAAACCGGCAGTGGCGCAGCCGCCGCCCTGCCCTGGGACGTCAGTGAATTCGTAGGGATCGATATTGCCCCGGTTGCCCCCGGCCAGCACTCCAGCGAGCATGCCGTGAGCGTGGCGATGCAGGACTCCGGCGGGCCGTATGACTATCACCTGTCCCGTCATCTGTTGCGCCTGGCGACCGACAACGAGCTGCCCGTGCGCCGCGACTTGTTCCGCTATTACTTCAGCGACGCCCACTCGGCCGTCACCGCCGGCCACGACATCCGCACCGCCCTGCTGGCCTTCGGCTGCGACGCCACTCACGGCTACGAACGTACGCACATCGACAGCCTGGCCGCGCTGAGCCGCCTGTTGGGCGCCTATATCCTCAGCCCGCCGGTGTTCGCCAGCGATGCACAACCGGCCCAGGGCTCACTGGACAGGTTCAGCCATCAGCTGGAACACGAGACGCAAATGGAGAGCGACACCCGTGTACCGTCGGTGGACAGCCTGGTCGGTCAAAAATCCTGACGCCGGCAACTGCTGGTAACAAGGGGCCCGGCGCAGTAGGATCGCCGGGACCCTACCTCCGAGGCTTGTATGCTGATTCCCTACGACGCACTTGAAGTCGATACCCTGACCCGGCTCATCGAAGACTTCGTCACCCGCGACGGCACTGACAATGGTGACGACACGCCGCTGGAAACCCGCGTGCTGCGTGTACGCCAGGCCCTGACCAAAGGCCAGGCGCTGATCGTATTCGACCCCGAGAGCGAGCAATGCCAGTTGATGCTCAAGCACGATGTGCCCAAGCATCTGTTCGACTGAGCAGGTTTCAGGGATGGGTGGCGGTGTGGGGTTGGGCGGCCTGGCGTTCGAGGATCTTTTGATAAACCTCGGCACGGTGCACATTGACGTCCACAGGCGCCACGATGCCGAGTTTTACCTGGGTACCGTTCACTTCGAGGATGTGCAAGGCGATGTCATCGCCGATGGAGATGATTTCGCCGACGGCGCGGCTTAAGACCAGCATGGCGGTTGTCCTTTTGGAGTGACAGGACCTCGACCATGCGCGCTTGAATACGGCCCAGCAATGGCTTGCGGTCAAATCAGGCACCACCTACATCAATAGGTAACTTACCTGACAGACCGCACCCGATCAGCCCTTAACAGCTTGCGCTTTGGCGCGCATCTTGTCGGCCATCACCGTCATTTCGTCGTACAGCAACTGCGGGTTCTTCTGCTTCAATGCCCAGGCCATCCGCCCCTGCTCATGGGGCAGAATCATGAACTCACCTTCGGCCACGCGCTGGTAGATGTAGTCGGCAATGTCCGCTGCCGAGATCGGCGAGCTTTCCAGTAACTTGCCCACCTGCGCTTTCATCGCCGGGGTCGGCCCGCGGAACGAGTCGAGCAGGTTGGTCTGGAAAAACGACGGGCACACCACATGCACGCTCACTTGCTGCTGCTTGAGTTCAACCAGCAGACTTTCCGACAGCGCCACCACACCGGCTTTGGCCACGTTGTAGTTGCTCATCGCCGGTCCTTGCATCAGCGCCGCCATCGAGGCGATGTTGATAATCCGGCCCTTGCTCTTCTCCAGCAGCGGCAGGAACGCCTTGCAGCCTTTAACTACCCCCATCAAGTTGATCGCAATCTGCCAGTCCCAATCTTCCAGGGACAGTTCGGCAAAGAAGCCCCCCGACGCGACGCCGGCATTGTTGACGATCACATCAATGCCGCCGAGCTTCAACTCGCACGCTTGGGCAAAGGCCGTGAGCTGGCTGTAGTCACGCACGTCACAGCGTTGGGTAAACCCATCACCACCGGCCTCGCGCACCTGCTTGAGGGTTTCCTGCAAGCCCGGCTCGCTGACGTCCGACAAGGCCAACTGCCAGCCTTCACGGGCCCAGCGCAGAGCGATTTCACGACCCAGCCCGGACCCGGCGCCAGTGATCATCATGCGATTTTGCATAGAAAGTTGCCTTGTGTTCGCGGAGGTAATGCCCGGCAGTGTAGCGAAGGTTTTTCCGCTACCCACGCACCATCCAATTGATGAATGCCTCGGGCAAACCGGCGAACGGGTGCGAGGTCGGTTTACAGCGTAAGTTCAATGTTTTTGCAACTAAGCTTGTGCCGCTGCGAACGCGTTAAAGGAAATAAGAAAGTTTGCAAAATGCTTTAAAGAAACAGGGAATTTTCTTCGAATGGGCAGAGTCGGAGGTATTAAGGCGCCCGTAAACAAAAGGCGAGCCTCTCGTTAAATAACCGGTCTTTCCCCAAGGCCAATAAGGAAGAAAACATGAGCCTGATTCTGATCATTATCCTGATCCTGCTGTTGGTCGGCGGTTTGCCGGTATTCCCCCATTCGCGAAATTGGGGCTATGGCCCGTCGGGTATCCTGGGTGTTGTGCTGGTCGTTCTGCTGGTATTGATGTTGCTCGGCCGCATATAAACGTCCGCAAAACAAAGAGGCCTCATATAGAGGCCTCTTTTTTATTGTCGGCTAATTAGTCCGGCTTGCCATCCACCACGCCTGCGGTGTTATCCAACAGGCTCTTGGTAGCGGTTTGCAGGAACGATTCAAGCTTCTGCTTCAACGCCGCTTCATCCGGTGATTCCGGGATCACCTTACCGGTCGGGTTTTCGCCCAGTTCGTATTCCCAAAGCTTGGGTGGCATCTCCTTAGGCAATACCAGCACGCGATCACCGGTGAGCAAGGCGACGGTCTGGTCGCTGCCCGATGGCTTGATCACGCCGAAGCCCTTATCGCCTTCCGGCAGGTTCAGCAGGTCACGGCCCCAGCATTGATGCAAGGTGTCACCGCCGAGGCGGCCCATGATGGTCGGGACGATGTCGATCTGGGTGCCCACGGTGTGGTCACGTACGCCGAACTTCTCCTGCATGCCCGGTGCGATCATCAGCATCGGCACGTTGAAGCGCCCCAGGTCCATCTCGGTGATCTGCTGTTCGTTACCAAAACCGTGGTCGCCCACGACTACGAACAGCGTTTCCTTGAAGTACGGCTCTTTGCGGGCCTTCTCAAAGAACTGGCCTAAGGCCCAGTCGGAGTAACGCATGGCGGTCAAATGTTCGTTGAGGCTGCCACGGTCGGTGACTTTCTCGACCGGCAATGGCGTCGGCAACGCGTACGGCGTGTGGTTGGACAGGGTTTGCAGCAGTGCGTAGAACGGCTTGCCGCCTTCGCGGGCTTTCAACTCTTCCAGACCACGGTTGAACATGTCCTGGTCGGACACGCCCCAGGTCGGGTCGGAGAACACCGGGTTGACGAAGTCGTTACGCCCGATGAAGTTGGTCATGCCCTGGTTGCTGAAGAAGCCCGACTGGTTGTCCCAGGCAAAATCGCCGTTGTAGACATACACGTCGTCAAATTTGCGCGCGCTGAGCAACTGCGGCAGGCCCGATAGCTTGTGGCTGCCTTCGGGGGTCTGCATCAGGTATTCGAAGCCCGGCAGGTTCGGGAAGCACGCCATGGTGGCGAACATACCCTGGTGGGTGTGAGTGCCGTTGGAGAAGAAGCGGTCGAACAGCAAGCCTTCCTTGGACAATTTGTCGAAGTACGGCGTGATATTGCCCGGACGCCCCAGGGCGCCCACCGAGTGACCGGCGAAGCTCTCCATCAGGATCACCACGACGTTCTTGATCGGCAGGGTCTTTTCGGCCGGTGGCGTGAAGTCACGGCGCACGGCGGTGGTGTCGGTGTCCACCAGCTTTTCATGAGCCGGCAGTAGCAACATGTCGCGCACGGTCTGGGTCGCCAGCGGCTGGTCCAGGGTGGCTTTCCAGATGTTGGAACGCTCTTCGGAGAAACGCGCCTTGGCGGCGGCAATCAGCGACAGCGTGCCGTTCAAACCCAGCTGGTTGGCGAAGTTCGAGTCGGTGGTGTAGACATCCCCCCAACGCAGCGGTGGGCCCTGGCGCAGGGTACCGCGAATGGCGACCGTGGCGATGACCAGGCAGACCACGAACACCGCGATACGCGTGTACCACGGCGCCACCTGGCGCGTGCCGATACTGCCGCCGCTGAACGGGCCACGGGGGCGCGTTGCGCGGTCGGCACCTTTAAAGGCCATGCTCAGGATCAGTGTACCCACGGCCCAGGCCAGCAGGTAACGCACCACCGGGAAACCGTACCAGAGCATGCTCATCACGGTTTTCGGGTCTTCCTTTACGTATTGGAAGACCAGGCCGTTGAGGCGCTGGTGGAACTCGCGGTAGAAGTCCATTTCCATCAGGCCCAGGAACAGGGCAATGCTGGACACGACGGTCAGCCACAAACGGAACAAACCCCGCGCCGCCATGGCTCGAACGCTGAACAAGGCCAGCAGCAGCGGGACCAGCGCGTACATCACAAAACGGATGTCGAAGCGCGTGCCGTTGGCGAACGCTTCCAAGAAGGTCGAGGCCGGCGTATCGAGGATCATCTCGCGGTTGTAGACCAGCAGCGCAAGGCGCAGCAGGGAGAACATCACCATCATGACCAGTGCGCAGAGCAGTGTGTACGCCAGATGGGATTTGACGGTCGGTTGCAGCAGGCGATTTGAAGCTCGCTGCTGATTCAGGGCGTCCGGGTTTGCCATGTCGTTTCAGGACCCATTGGAAGTTTAAGGTGCGAAGTAATGCAGTGGCGCGAATGGTGCCCGATCAACGGCGGCAAGGCTATTAATTACTGAACGCGTACCACTGCCCCACCGTTAATGGCACTTGAGATAGAGCCTTTGATGGGGAATAAAGCCGGCGAATTGTCTTGGATAAGATGTGAAAATTTCGTGCAACGAATATTTCGACACACAAATCAACCGCTACAGTGAAACCCAATGAGAGAGGGGGCTTGCCCCCGATGGCGGCGTATCAGTCAACGAGTGTGTCGACTGAAACGCTGCCATCGGGAGCAAGCCCCCTCTTGCATTGACTGCTACCACTCCCTATGGAGTGGCGTGTCAGATCCGCACGTTGCCGCGCGGCCCGGCAATTGCCCAGATGATCAGGCCCAATACCGGCAACAGCAGGATCAACAAGATCCACAGCACTTTGGCGCCCGTGCTCGCGCCGCTTTTGAACACGTTGATGATCGCCCAGATATCCAACGCGAGAATGATCAGGCCGATCAGGCCATTAAAAGTGGAACCCATGGTGTCGCTCCTAAGTGGGGGCATGCACTTGTAGGATAGTCAGTGCTGACAGGGGTTCCGTTTTATTTCAGACGTGCACGGCAACGCGCAACGCTTCCAGGGACGGCTCGGCCTTGATATCGACTTCGGCGCACAGTTCCAGCACGCGCGGCAGGTCGTTGCCATACACCAGCACCATCTGTAGTTCGTCATCGAGCAATTGGCTGAAATTCATCAGCACGTAACCGCCGTCTTCCGGGCTGAGGGCGCTCATCTGGATTTGAATGCGGTTCAGCGCGGTGAGGTCGTCGGTCTTGGCCAGTTGCTTGGGCTTGAGGTTGAACGCCACGCCCGGGCCGAACGACGCAACGATCTGTGCAAACAGATCGCCGTAAGTGTCGGCCTGGAACAGCGCAGTCTCGGGCAAGCTGCCGACTACCACCCACTCGCCCAACGGCATAGGGAAAGTATCGTCGTAGTTGATATCCGGGTTGGCGGCCAGAAAAGCGACGGGGTCCGCGTAGGCCTGGGCAGCCTCGGTGGCGATGCGCGCCACTTCGTCCTCGCCCATGACGCCGGCGCTGATTTTGCTGATGAGTTCGACGAGGGCGGTTTTCATGGGCGGATCCTGTGGCAGGCTGGTTTTTGAGGGCGCGTAGCCTACACCAGTTTCTGCAACTGCGCCGCCGTATCCACCGCGCCCATGGTCCGCGCCGCTGCCAACGCCGTCGCGCCCTGGGCATCCACAGCCTTGGGGTTCGCACCCTGGCCGAGCAAGTAGTCGACCATTTCAACGCGATTGAACATCGCTGCCATCATCAACGCGGTGCGGCCATCCGAGGACGCGGCATCCACCGGCGTGCCGCCTTCGATCAGGGCCTTGACCACGGGCAGGTTGCCCTTGAACGCTGCGCCGGCGATCGGCAGTTGGTTCTTGTCATTGGCGATCTGCGGGTCCGCCTTGAACTCGAGCAGCACTTTTACCGCCTCGGCGTGGCCGTGGTAGGCCGCAAGCATCAGCAACGTGTCGCCATTATGGTTGCGAAAGTTGGCCGGCAAGCCTTTGGCCAGCAGCGCGGCGAGCATGGCGGCGTCGCCTTTGCGGGCCACATCGAAGACCTGCTCGGCAAATTCGGCGGCTTCGTCTTCGGTCATTTGTTTGGCGCGGTCTGTCATGTGAGGGCTCCGTAACGGGTGCTGTATATGGCGCCCAGTGTCGCTACGGAGTTCCCCACTGTCATGGCTTTTTTGTCAAAACCCGTCATAGGCAGAATCAATAGCGATACTGACCACCCTGAATCTGCGCCAGCAATTGCCCAGTGACCGGCACGTAGCAATCGGAACCCGGCAGCCACGCATAGACGGGGTCATTGCCTGCCTTGTCCGGGTCGAATGCCTCTTCCTTGAGCTTGCCCTTCTGGTATTTGAAGGTGCCGGTGGTTTCCATCTTCACCTTGATCCGCAGGAATAACGGTACTGCATAGTGCGGCAATTGGCCGTGGGCGAATTGCAGCAACTCACGCATGTCCAGCGATGCCAAGGACTCGCTCGGGGTGATCGCGATCATGCCCGCGCGGCCGTTGGTGTTTTCGATCTCGACCCCGTAGGCCACCACCTCGGCGATCTGTGGGTGCTGCAACAGCACGTTCTCCACTTCGGTGGTCGATACGTTTTCGCCCTTCCAGCGATAGGTATCGCCGAGGCGGTCGACGAATTGCGCATGGCCGAAGCCGATACTGCGCAACAAGTCGCCGGTGTTGAAATACCGGTCGCCCTTCTCGAACACGTCGGTGAGCACCACTTTGCGGTTCTTTTCCGGGTCGGTGTAACCATCGAAGGGTGACTTTTGATCAATCCTGGCCAGCAGCAATCCCTGCCCGCCCGTTGGTACCTTGCGCATCAAACCATCGCTGCCACGCAGCGGCTCGCCCGTATCGTGGGCGTAGTCCACCAGCGCCCAGTGCTGCAGGCAAAAACCGATGGTGTTGTCGAAGTTCAAGATGTTGGTGAAGCCGATATTGCCGTCACTGGCGGCATACAGTTCGCAGATGTGCTCAACCCCATAGCGTTGCTTGAACTGCGTCCACACACCAGGACGCAGGCCATTGCCCACCATCTTGCTCACCCGGTTATCGCGGTCTTGCGTGCTGGGCGGCTGATCGAGCAGGTAACGACACAGCTCACCGACATACCCCAGGGTGGTCGCGTTGAATTTGCGTACATCGTCCCAGAACTGGCTGGCGCTGAATTTGCGGCGAATGGCGAACCCCGACGCCCCGACGATCGCCGAGCCCCAGCACACACACAGGCCGGTGCCGTGATACAGCGGCAAGGTGCAATACAGAACGTCGTCCGTGCCCATGTCCAGGGCAATGCTGCCGAAGCTGACCGCGGTTTTGGTCCAGCGTCCGTGTTTCATGACCCCGGCCTTGGGCAAACCGGTGGTACCGGAGGTGTAGATATAGAAGCAGGGATCGTTGAAGAAAATGTGCCTGGTGCTGTCAGGGTTATTCTCCGGGCTGCCGGCGCTGGCGGCCATCAGGTCGATATAGCCGTCCGGCACCGCGCACTCGGGCTGATCCGCGACACACCAGGTTCTGCCCGCCTCAATCGCCACTTGATCGCGCACCGCCGTGTGGGCGGCCGCCAACTCCGCGCCCACGACGATCGCCACCGGGCTCACCAGGTTCAGGCTGTGCACCAGCGCCGCCTGGGTTTGTGACGTGTTGAGCATGGCGCAAATACCGCCCAGCTTGGCCACGGCCAGCACGGTCAGGAGCAGTTCGGGACGATTTTCGATAAACACCGCGACCACATCACCCTTGGCGATGCCCTGGGCGTGCAGGTGGTGCGCAATGCGGTTGGCGCGCTGGTTGGTCTCGCTGTAGCTGAGCACGCGGTCGCCATACAACAGTGCAGCGCCCTGGGGATTACGCAAGGCAGCCTGTTCAAAGTACCAACCCAGCCCACAAGGCTGTTCGGGGTCAGTGACATTCGCAGCGCGCATACCCCGCACGACCCGTGGCAGCGCTCGAACAATGGCGGGCAACTTACGCAGCATCATGCCCCAGGTGATCATGTCTTGCTGATTGCTCATGGCGGAACGTCCTTTTTTCTTATTCTTGGTCTGACCCACAAACAACGGTGCTCCTGTGAGCAGGAGCCCGAACGTCTTGAAGGAAAATACGCCAGCGATTCTTCAGCTGTACACGCAGGATTTGAAAAGTTTTGTATCCCGGACACGCAACGCACAAAAACGGAATTTTGCGGCGGTTAAGCAGTCATTAGCAGTACCTGCAGCCCAAACGCTCCGCGCCTGATAACGCAAAATGCAGGATGCACGATGGCCATTCATGCAAATTGCACGAAAACGAAATTCTTAATATTTTATAACTTGTTGATTTATAACGATTTTTTAATCATCGCAATACTGGCATAAACGCTGCACCTATCACTCCATGCTTGCCAACTTGAGCCAACGGAGCTGATAGACATGAGCCTGATCCAAGACAAATTCGCTTCTGTATTTTCCCAATACGACGTCACCACTCAGCCGCGTCCCGATGGTGGCATCCTGTTGACCCTGCGCAATAGCGAGGGTAAACAGGTCAAGCGTTCGATTTCCTACCAGCAGCTGCACACCGCCGATCAACTGACCTGGGTGATCAGCGCCATCCGCCGCGACTTGGCCGAACAAGCCAGTGAGCTGCCACAGATCTCGATGCTGCAAAGCCAGAATCGCTTTGCGCTGCCGACTTACCATTCGGCGTAAACCACGCGCAGTAAAAAGGGCCGCGACACCTTCAAGTGTCGCGGCCCTTTTTGTTGTTTTCAGCACAAGCCCTTGCGGACCGCTTCATTCATCGCTTGTACCCGGTTGGTCACGTCTAACTTGCCGTAGATGTTGCGCAGATGGAACTTCACCGTGGCTTCGGAAGTGGCCCGAATCCGGCTGATCTCCCAGACCGTCTTACCCTCCGAGGCCCATCGCAGGATCTCCAGTTCCGCCGGGGTCAAGGGCTTGCCGGACAGATTCATGCGTTTTTCGATAGCCGTCGGCAGGATATCCAGCGGGTGACATGACTCGACGGGGTCACTCATTGCTCTCTCCTTTTATTTACAAACCCCCTGCCATCCTTCGGATTCCTCCTATTGACAGGCGATATAAACATTGAATTCGCAGAGAGTTACATAACGAAAGGAATGAAAGCGTGGGACGCAAAATAAACAGCCAAAACTTACGAGCAATTAAGCATCTTCCCACAGCAACTTCACACTTACCGGGGTTGAACATTCAAAAACTTGTGCTTAGTCATCCAATCCTGGAAAAAGACGCGCAATTGCGTCACCGCTCAACTGGGGTACGCCGCCTTCAGCAGTGTTAAACATGCGCAGCGTCACACAATGCGGGTTCTCACCCATGTCAAACCAATGGGGCAGGCCGGCAGGGATCACCAACAGGTCATTTTTCTCACAGCGCACGCCGTACACATAGTCACCGATATGCAGGTTGAACAGCCCTTGGCCCGCGATGAAGAAGCGTACTTCGTCTTCCCCGTAGCGGCGCTCGTCGAGGAACCGGGCGCGCAACTCGTCCTTCTGCGGGTGATCACCGGTCACGCTGATCACCTCGACGGCCGCATAGCCCAGGGTGTCGATCTGTGGCTGGTACGCCGCGATCATGGCAGCGTCGCTGGCGCCCTTTTCAATGACACCGGGCTGCCAACGCTCGAACCGAACGCCATGTTCAGCCAGGGTGGAGTGGATATCGTCAAAGTGGGTCAGCACCTTGTTCGGGGTATCGGGTGTGGTGACGTGGTAGACGGCTACATAACTCATTGCACGGTTCCTTGATTCGGCTCTTGCAATCGAAGGCCAATGATAACGGCAGCGGCCAGCGCCGCGACGCTGGCAATACTAAAGGTGAAGGTCGGCCCCAACAGGTTCCAGCTATAACCGGAATACAGGGCGCCGACGGCACCGCCCGTGCCCGCCAAGGCGGCATACAACGCCTGGCCCTGGCCTTGCTGGCGGGCGCCGAAGCTACGTTGCACGAAGGCAATCGCCGCTGCATGAAAGCTGCCGAACGTGGCGGCGTGCATCACTTGCGCCAGCAGCAGCACCCAGAAACACTCAGCCAATGTGCCCAGCAGTAACCAGCGCAGGGCTGCCAGCAGGAAACTGGCGAGCAGCACCCGGCGTACGGAAAAACGCGCGAGGATGCGGCTCATGGCCAGGAACATCAACACTTCCGCCACCACCCCCATCGCCCACAGCATGCCGATCACGCCTCGGCTGTAGCCCAAATGTTCGAGGTGCAGCGTGAGAAAGGTGTAATACGGCCCATGACTCATTTGCATCAATGCCACGCAGGCATAAAACGCCAATACCCCGGGGCTGCATAATTGCTTGAGAAAACCGTCTCCGGCCAAGCGGCTGCCATGGGCGGCGGGCTGTGCGTTTGGCACCCACAGGCTGGCACCGATGATGCCGGCCATGATCACCACGACCACCACCGGGTAGATATCCAGGCTCAGCCAGTCAAACAAGCGGCCCATGATGACCACGGTCAGGATAAAACCGATGGACCCCCACAGGCGGATCTGGCTGTAGCGCGAGGTCTGTTTTTGCAGGTGGGCCAGGGTGATCACTTCAAACTGGGGCAGCACCGCGTGCCAGAAGAACGCATGCAACGCCATCACCATGGCCAGCCAGGCGTAGGTCTTGCTGACGAAGATCAGTGAAAAGCTCGCCAGGGTACACACCGCGCCAAACCGTACGATGGCCAGGCGCCGACCGCTGTAGTCGCCGAGCCAGCCCCACAGGTTCGGTGCCACGCAGCGCATCAACATGGGGATGGCCACCAATTCGCCGATACGCGCACTGGGGAACCCCAGGTGATCGAAGTACAGCGCCAGGAAGGGCGCCGTTGCGCCCAGCAGGGCGAAATAGAACAGGTAGAAGCTGGAAAGGCGCCAGTATGGAAGAGCGGGCGTCATGCGTGGGGCTGCTTCGCAACCCGGCGCGAGCAAGCCCGCTCACCCGCACAAGCCGTCACAGCTGGCCCAGCACCGGGGTACTCACGCGTACATCGGCGTTCTGCCCACGATTGCGCAGCAGGTGGTCCATCAACACGATGGCCATCATGGCTTCGGCAATCGGCGTAGCACGGATGCCCACGCACGGGTCATGACGACCCTTGGTGATCACGTCCACCGGGTTGCCATGCACATCGATCGAACGGCCCGGCGTGGTGATGCTCGATGTGGCCTTGAGCGCCAGGTGCGCAACAATCGGCTGACCGGAGGAAATGCCGCCGAGGATGCCACCTGCGTTGTTGCTCAGGAAACCCTGCGGCGTCAGTTCGTCGCGATGCTCGGTGCCGCGCTGGGCCACGCAGGCGAAACCGGCGCCGATTTCCACGCCCTTCACCGCGTTGATGCTCATCAGGGCATGGGCCAACTCGGCATCCAGGCGATCGAAGATCGGCTCGCCCAGGCCCGGCTTCACGCCTTCGGCAACCACGGTGATCCTGGCACCGACGGAGTCCTGATCGCGGCGCAACTGGTCCATGTAGGCTTCCAGTTCCGGCACCTTGTCGGGATCGGGGCTGAAAAAGGCGTTGTCTTCGACGCTGTCCCAGGTCTTGAACGGGATTTCGATCGGGCCCAGTTGGCTCATGTAGCCACGGATGACGATGCCCTGGGACGCCAGGTATTTCTTGGCAATCGCACCGGCCGCCACACGCATCGCAGTCTCGCGGGCCGAGCTGCGGCCACCGCCGCGGTAGTCGCGCTCGCCGTATTTGTGATGATAGGTGTAGTCGGCGTGGGCCGGGCGGAACAGGTCCTTGATCGCCGAGTAGTCCTTGGATTTCTGGTCGGTGTTGCGGATCAGCAGGCCGATGGCGCACCCGGTGGTGCGACCTTCGAATACGCCGGAGAGGATTTCGACCTCGTCGGGTTCCTGGCGCTGGGTGGTGTGGCGACTGGTGCCGGGCTTGCGACGGTCGAGGTCACGCTGCAGGTCTTCCAGGGACAGCTCGAGGCCGGGCGGGCAGCCGTCGACAATGGCGACCAACGCCGGGCCATGGCTTTCGCCCGCGGTGGTGACAGTGAACAGCTTGCCGAAGGTATTGCCGGACATGCAGGGCGCTCCGTGAAATCAGTTGAATCAAGTCAACCGTAATAACTTAAGGCGGCCAGTATACGCAGGCTATCGGACTAGTTCATCCTCGAAACCTTACCGGTAGACGTTGGTCCAACCGGCACCTTCCTGATGATGGCGCGATGATGCTGCGAGTTTTGCTTTTGACCCTCACCCTGTTTTCCAGCCTTGGCTTCGCCGCCTCCCCTGTCGTGCTGCAACGGCCTATCAGCCTGGACACCGGCAGCGGCGAGTTGTTTGGTTCACTCTTGCTGCCCAAATCCGACAAGCCGGTGCCGGTGGTCCTGATCATCGCCGGCTCCGGCCCCACTGACCGCAACGGCAACAGCGCCGACGGCGCGCGCAACGACAGCCTCAAGCGCCTGGCCTGGGTCCTGGCGCGCCATAACATTGCCAGCGTGCGCTATGACAAGCGCGGCGTAGCCGCCAGCCTGGCCGCGACCCCCGACGAGCGCAACCTGACCCTCGACGCCTATGTAGCCGACGCCGTGGCCTGGGGCAAGCTGCTCAAGGCCGATACGCGCCTGGGCCCGCTGATCGTGCTGGGCCACAGCGAAGGCGCACTGGTGGCCGCCCTCGCCGCACCGCAGCTTGACCCCGCGGGCGTCATTTCCCTCTCGGGCAGCGCGCGGCCGGTAGACCAGGTAATTCGTCAGCAACTGGCCAACCATCTGCCTCCCGCCCTGTTGCTGCGCAGCAATGAAATTCTCGATCACCTCAAGGCCGGCCAAGTGGATGACGATGTGCCCCGCCCACTGGAAGGTATTTTCCGACCCAGCGTGCAGCCGTATCTGATCAGCCTGTTCCGCGCCGATCCTTCGGCCGCCTTCGCCAGATTGAAGATGCCCGCCCTGATCATCCAGGGTACCCACGATATACAGGTGGGTGTCGGCGATGCTCAGTTGTTGAAAAATGCCAAGCCGGACGCGCAATTGACGGTGATCGAGGGAATGAACCACGTGATGCGCATCATCCCCAAGGATGTTAAGGAACAACTGGAGTCCTACAACGACCCGCAACGGCCCCTCGCCGCCGAGCTGGGCCAACGCATCGTGCGCTTTATCGACGGACTTGAGCCCCGTTAAGCGACTATTTGCCTCCAGTCCTGAAGAACACGGCCGATAAGGCCAGAGTCGACAGCAAAAAAGACTGTCGACTCGCAAGGCTTGGACAGGATCGCGCCGCATGACAACCACCGAAGCAACACCAGAACCTACCGCCGATGCCCCGGCTGAAAAACCCGAGGTCGTCGAGGCGGCGGCACTGCCGTGGGCGGACGTACAGGCCGAACACTTCAAGATGCTGCGCCTGGCCCCCCTGGCCACGGATCGCGCGACCGGCGTGCGGCCATTGCGCTTTGTGCAGTTCGGTTATGCCGAGCGCCATGACAAACATCGCAGCCTGTTGCGCATGATCATCCAGTTGCCGGCGCAACGGGTGCGCCGTGAGCAGAACCACCTGGATATCTGGGTCGATCACGATACCCACCGCGTGCACTTCGGCCCAGGCAACAGCCTGGAGATCGAGCCGGCCAACCGGGGCCTTGGTCGCTTCCTGGTCGCCCAAGG
The DNA here is from genome assembly GCF_004519405.1 of Pseudomonas sp. BCA17. Classification (GTDB taxonomy): domain Bacteria; phylum Pseudomonadota; class Gammaproteobacteria; order Pseudomonadales; family Pseudomonadaceae; genus Aquipseudomonas. The sequence continues at coordinate 1,449,150 of NZ_SGWI01000001.1, forward strand.
CGCCGCATGGGCGAAAAAGAAGTGGTCACACTACCGCGTCGACGGCGTGGACCTGGCCAACAAAGACGCACTGAACGAAGCCACGCGCCTGCGGCGCGATCATTTCCTGCGCGTCCAGGGGTTCGACGTGGCCTACGCCGACGTTCAGCACCTCAAGGGTAACGTACAGCCGGGCAAAGTCAGCGAAGTGCTCGACAGCTGGAACACCGAGAAGGTGCAGTTCGTGGAGATTCTCGAGGCTGCACAAATGCTGCAACAGGCCGAGCACAACCTGGCCGAACAGGAAGTGAAGCTGCGCAAGGAAGAGGAGAAGGTCACCAAGTTCAAGCGTGAGGACAGCGGGTTGCGCTTCACCATTACTTGCCTGGTTGCGTTTACCGTGTTTCAGGCGGGCTTGCTGATCTGGATTGCGACGCACCGCTGAAACCGGTCGGTGCAATGACATAAGTGTGAATGCAAGAGGGGGCTTGCCCCCGATGACGGTGTGCCAGTCAATTCATCAGTGACTGAACCACAGCTATCGGGGCAAGCCCCCTCCTACATTTCCAACGGTGCTGCTGCCGTCAGACCCTGGCGGCGAACACCGCTTGATGCGCTCGGCACTGCTCAGCCGTCAACATGAACACGCCATGGCCACCCCGCTGGAAGTCCAGCCAGGCAAAGTCCACTTCCGGGTACAACGCCTCGACGTGCACCTGGCTGTTGCCGACTTCAACGATCAGCAAGCCCTTCTCGGTCAAGTGGTCCGCCGCCTCGGCCAGCATGCGCCGCACCAGGTTCAAGCCATCGTCACCACAAGCCAGGCCCAGCTCCGGCTCGTGCTGATACTCATCCGGCATGTCGGCAAAATCTTCGGCATCCACATACGGCGGGTTGGACACGATCAGGTCGAACCGCTGGCCCGGCAGGCCGTCAAAGCCATCGCCTTGCACGGTATAAACGTGCTGATCCACGCCATGGCGCTCGATGTTCTGGTTGGCGACTTCCAAGGCTTCGAAGGACAGGTCGCCCAGTACCACCTCGGCGTCCGGGAACTCATAAGCACAGGCAATACCAATGCAACCCGAGCCCGTGCACAGGTCGAGAATGCGCGCCGGCGGCTGGGCCAACCAGGGCTCGAAGCGATTTTCGATCAGCTCGCCAATCGGTGAGCGCGGGATCAACACGCGTTCGTCGACGATAAACGACAGGCCACAGAACCAGGCTTCTTTCAACAAGTAAGCAGTGGGCAGACGCTCGTGGATGCGGCGATGCAACAAGCGCTGCACATGGGAGATTTCCTCTTCTTCCAAGTTGCAGTCCAGGTAGCTGTCGGCGATTTCCCAAGGCAGGTGCAAAGCGCCGAGCACCAATTGCCGGGCTTCGTCCCAGGCATTGTCGGTGCCATGGCCGAAAAACAGGTCTTCCCCATGGAAACGGCTGACAGCCCAACGGATATGGTCGCGCACAGTGCGCAGGCGGGATGTAATCACGGGGCAAGCTCCTGGAAAAAACGACTGGCGATTCTATCAGCCTTCGCCTGTCCCTTCGATGTACGAAAAAACTTCACCACCCGTCGGATTTCATCCAATTTGCCATCATTGCACTAAACAAGCCGCCCACTTGACATCGCTGCACGTCAACAACGGCGTACCTTACGATGGTAGCGATTCACAGAACCGCTCAGCCAGTGGACAATGTCGCAAAAGCCCCCCTCACAGGAGCCCCAGAATGTCCGTTCCAAAGACGATGTTTCAACTCAGCGGTCGCGGTTACGCAGCAGCCAACCTGAACCATGCGACCCTCGTGATCATCGACGCCCAGAAGGAATACCTCAGCGGTCCGCTTGCCCTCTCGGGCATGGATGCAGCAGTCGACAACATCAAGCAACTGGTAGCCGCAGCACGTAATGCCGGGCGCCCGATCGTGCATGTGCGCCACCTGGGCACCGTCGGCGGCCTGTTTGACCCACAAGGCGAGCGCGGCGAATTCATTGCGGGCCTGGAACCCCTCGGTGACGAAACCGTCATCGGCAAGCTGTTGCCCAGCGCCTTCCACGGCACCGGCCTGGAAAAACACCTGCAGGACCTTGGTTCCCTGGACCTGATCGTCTGCGGCTTCATGAGCCACTCCAGCGTCAGCACTACCGTGCGCGCCGCCAAGAACCTGGGCTTTCGCTGCACCCTGGTGGAAGACGCCTGTGCCACCCGCGACCTGCCTTGCAAAGGCGGCGTATTGAGCGCCGAGCACGTACAACAGACCGAAATGGCCATCATGGCTGACAACTTCGCGACCCTTGCGCTGACCAAAGATCTGATCTGATCCACATCTGATGAGCGGCGTGGCGTGTTTATTGCCCCGCTCATCCGCAACACCTCCTCATTTGGCGCATTTACCGCTCTCCCAGGAACAACTTGTGTATCTTCCGGTCGAAGGGCCGATACCCTGGAGGAAAGGTCGGAATGAAGATATCCGATGGTTTTGATGCTCGTCGCTTGCGCCCCAAGGGCCCGAGCAACTGGCGTCTGCGCCTGGTCGCCGGCTTTGCCGCGCTGTTGGCGATTGTAGGTCTGCTGCTGGCCGGGGCTGGCGCCGCCGGTTTGTTGGGTCACTCACCCGCCTTGGGTGAACTGAATACCAGCCCTGGCGGTTCGGCGATTCTGTCATTGATCGGCCTGTTGATACTGTGGCTGGGCGTATGTTTGTGGCGACGCAGTCGTCGACGGATGCGCCAACCGTTGTCACTGAATATCGCTTCACACCTGATGAAAAAGCACGACTGATGGCGCTTGGATAGCGTTTCCTGCGCCCTGGCCGCCGCGATTTAGGTAAACTGCCCGCCCTTCGCGGAGGCCGACATGCAAGACGACGATTTTTCCCTGTTCAAAAATGAGCTGCGCGGCGTCAAGCCGATCAAGCACGACCGTGCCGACACCGGCAAACCCAAGACCGACCGGGCACAGATCGCCAAGCTGCGCCAGGCCGCGACCGTACGCACCGATGCCACCACCGTCGATGGTCTGTCGGACCAGTTCGTGATCGATGTAGGCCCCGAAGATGAGTTGATGTGGGCCCGCGATGGCGTGCAGGAAAGCCAGATGCGCAAGCTCAAGATCGGGCAGATCCCGTTCGAAGGCAGCCTCGACCTGCACGGCATGAACGTCGAAAAAGCCCGCGAGACCCTCTGGGCGTTCCTGGCCGAAGCCACCAAATTCGAAATCCGCTGCGTGCGTGTCACCCACGGCAAGGCCGTGCGGCTGGATGGCAAGCGTCCGATGATCAAGAGCCACGTCAACACCTGGCTGCGCCAGCATTCCCAGGTACTCGGTTTTACTTCGTGCCAGGCCCGTCACGGCGGCGCTGGTGCGGTGTATGTGATGCTCAAGCGCACCATGATGGAAGGGCGCGACGAGTAACAGGGGTAAGGCGACGTCACCGGATTCAGCCTTTTCAGATAAGCCCCGTGATGCAAGTGAAAAGCCCGCGATTGCGGGCTTTTTTACGCGTGCAAACGGGCTAGTCGGATCAAGAAGGCAGGCCAGGCTGTCGAAAGACAGAATCAGCCACCAAGCGCTCGCAGAGGCGGCCTGCATGATGGTCAAGCACTCAAAGCGGCGCTCGTCACAGTGAAGGGCAATACAACTGCCGCCACACTTACGCTACCATGTGCCTAATGGCAGGCATGAACCTTGGGTTCATCGCTGATCAGCTCGGTCACAGCGTGCAAATGCTTCTGACGACTTACGCCCGATGGATGAACTCCGGTGCAGATTGGAGTGAAGTCGGGAAGCTTGAGCAAAGCCTGATTGGTACAAAATTGGTACAGGCAGAAACCGTACCCCTCTAGAACCCATACGGAATAACGCTCTGTGACACTGGAACAGAATTACACCGCGATCCTCGGCCAACTCGGCGAGGACGTCTCCCGCGAGGGCCTGCTCGACACGCCAAAGCGTGCCGCCAAGGCGATGCAGTACCTCTGCCGTGGCTATGAACAGACCTTGGAAGAAGTCACCAACGGTGCCTTGTTCAGCTCTGACAACAGCGAAATGGTGCTGGTCAAGGACATCGAGTTGTATTCGTTGTGCGAACACCACCTGTTGCCGTTTATCGGCAAGGCCCATGTTGCCTACATCCCCAGCGGCAAAGTGCTGGGCCTGTCGAAAGTTGCGCGGATTGTCGACATGTACGCGCGCCGCCTGCAGATCCAGGAAAACCTCAGTCGCCAGATTGCCGATGCCGTGATGCAGGTAACAGGCGCGTTAGGCGTGGCCGTGGTGATCGAGGCCAAGCACATGTGCATGATGATGCGCGGTGTGGAGAAACAGAATTCGTCGATGATCACCTCGGTGATGCTGGGTGAGTTCCGCGAAAACGCGGCCACCCGCAGCGAATTCCTGAGCCTGATCAAGTAACAGGCTGGGTAAGAAAAAACCGGCGTTCATCGTCGGTTTTTTTTCGCCCACAAAATTAATGTAAGCTGCGGCCCCTTCTGTATCGGGCAAGAGATTTCAGCCATGTTCGTCAAAGCACTTCGAGTGGGCCTCGGCCACGTCATCATCGCGGGCGACTTTCTGACCCGTCCACGTAAAAAACAGCGTCCTGCCGAACAACAGGCAAAGGTCAACGCTGCCGCCAAGAACCTGACCCTGTATCAGTTCCACGCTTGCCCATTTTGCGTGAAGACCCGCCGTACCCTGCACCGCCTGAATGTGCCAGTGGCGTTGAAGGACGCGAAGAACAACGAGCAGGACCGTCAGGCCCTGCTGGAACAAGGCGGCAAGATCAAAGTGCCGTGCCTGCGCATTGAAGAAAATGGCCAGACCACTTGGATGTATGACTCCAAGGTGATCATCGATTACCTGGACAAACGTTTCGCCGCGCTCTGACTGACCGACGCAGAACACATGGGAGCGTGCTTGCTCCCGATGAGGGCGTCGCTGAATGAATCGGCGGATACACCACCATCGGGAGCAAGCCCCCCTCGCGCATTTACCCTATTGCCAAATCGAGATCCAATAACGCCGACCCCAGGCACTTGCCATGGGCGTCCAGCGCCAGCGAACGGGTCACGCCGCCGCGCAAGATCCCCGGCAGCACGAAGTTCAGCGCCTGCACGTTGGGCAGTTCATAACGTCGTACCGGCGCCGCGCCCGGCTCGCGCAAACCGGCGAAGCACTCGGCCACGCGTTCGGCTGTCAGTTGTTCGCAGAGCAATGGGTAGTCTTCGGCGCGGTACGCGATGATCGAGATATTTGACGTATCGCCTTTATCCCCCGTGCGGGAATGGGCCAGCGTGTGCAACTTCATGCCTGAATCCTCGGGTTGACCCTACTGCGCGGCAGCATCAACGATGCCACCGCCACGACCTGGCGTACGCTCTTGCTCGCACCACCGCCGCCCGACGGGCCGTTGGTGTAAAGGGTTTCCACCTCATTGCCGACCCGCACCGCCTCGCCACGATCTTCACAACGGGCGGCGACGCGCAGGCGCACCTCCCAGGGTTCGACGCTGTTGCGCGAACCGTGCAATGAATCCATGCCGATCAGTTCGGCGCGCACGTCCTGCATCTTCACACCGATCAACTCAAGCCGCTTGAGCACGATATCCCGCGCCAGCTGCGCCCGTGCGACAGCTCCCGGGCCGCCGTAGGACATCTGCCCTTCGCCGATCCAACCGTCCAGGTAACCGACGCTGACCTTCAACTGCTCAGGCCGGGCATGCCCAAGCGCCCCCTGGGCGCGAACGCGATCAACACCCTCCTCCACGAACGCCACCCGAGAAAAATCCGCCGTCACGTCCGGGGTCAGATACGCCGCCGGGTCATGCACTTCGTAGATCAATTGTTCGGTACAGGTGGCACGGCTGACCCGGCCGCCAGAGCCTGCGACTTTGGTAATCAATGCTTCACCCTCGGCATCAACCTCGGCCAGGGGGAACCCCAGGCGCGCCAGGTCGTCCACGTCCTTGACACCGGGATCGGCAAAATAACCGCCGCTGACCTGCCCCGCACACTCCAGCAGATGCCCCACCAGCGTGCCCCGCCCCAGACGCTGCCAATCATCCGCCGCCCAGCCGAACTCAAACATCTGCGGCGCCAGAAACAACGAAGGGTCGGCCACACGCCCGGTGATCACCACGTCGGCATCTGCGTGCAGCGCCTGCAAAATAGCGTCGACCCCCAGGTAGGCATTTGCCGAGATCAGCCGTTCACCCAAGGCGCCCAGGGTCTGGCCGTTATCCAGGCGTTGTTCGGGCCGCAGGGCCGCCAGGACATCGTCGCCTAGTGCAGCCACCACCGTGAGATTCAGCCCCAACTCATCGACAATTCGTCGTACTTCAGCCGCCGCCGCTACCGGGTTGGCCGCGCCCATATTGGTGATCACCCGCAGACGACGGCGACCCTCATGCCGGCCGACAAATGGCAGCACACGGCGCATACGTTCACTCAACAGCGGGTCATAACCGCCCTGTGGATCGCTGATCCGCGCCTGTTGCGCCAAGGCAATGGTGCGTTCAGCCAGGCATTCGAACACCAGATAATCCAGGTCACCCAGCTCGGCCAGTTCCACGGCAGGTTCGATACGGTCACCGGAATAGCCGGCGCCGGAACCGATGCGCAAGGTTTTCATCTCAAATCACTCCCAGGAGCAGCGCAGTCAGGGTCATCAACACCGACGCGGCAAACAGAAAAGGGATGGTAAAGCGCTGGTGATCGGCCAGTTCGATCTTGCACAAGCCCACCAGCAGGAAGGTCGCGGGGGTCAGCGGGCTGACCGGGAAGCCAGTGGTGTGCACACCCAGCAAAGAGGCCTGGGCCACTTGCAGTGGGTCGACACCCAGCGCCTTGCCCACTTCGGCGATCACCGGCATCACGCCGAAATAATAGGAGTCGGGGTCAAACAGCAGGCTCAGGGGCATGGAGATGAAACCCACCACTGCCGGGATCAGCTTGCCGTGGCCCGCCGGGATCTGCGCCACCGCCACTTCGGCCATCGCCTTGAGCATGCCGGTGCCTTGCATGATGCCGGTGAACACCCCGGCGGCGAGCAGGATACTGGCCATGGTCAAGGCGGTCTTGGCGTGGGCGTCGATACGCGCACGCTGGGCGTCCACATTCGGATAGTTGATACACAGCGCCACCACGGTGCCGAGCATGAACATCACCACCGGATCGACCCAGCCGGCAATCATTACCACCATCACCATCACGGTGAGCACCAGGTTGGCCCAGAACAACCGTGGGCGACGCAGCTCGATATCGGCCTCACTGAGCACCCGCTGCGGCACGGCATCCACCGTGGAGCCGGCGCCCAGGCCCAGGCGTTTCTCTTCGCGGCGGCCCAACCACCAGGCACACGCAAAGACAAACACCAGGCCGACGACCTGCACGGGAATCAGCGGCTGGAACAAATCCGCCACGGGCACATGCAGGGCGGCTGACGAGCGCAGCACCGGCCCGGTCCATGGCAGGAAGTTGACCCCGGCCGCCATGGCACACATGCAGGCCAGGATGCGCTTGTCGATGCCCAGGCGCGTATACAGCGGCAGCATCGCCGGCACTGTGACCAGAAAGGTCACGGCGCCGGAGCCGTCGAGGTGCACCAGCAGCGCCAGGGTCGCGGTGCCTACGACAATTCGTGTAGGACGCGTTCCTACCGTTCGCAGGATACGATCAATGATGGGGTCGAGCATGCCGGCGTCGGTCATGATTCCGAAAAACAGGATGGCAAAGACAAACATGCCCACCACCGGGGCGACATTCTTGATACCGGTGATGATGAAGGCGCTGGTCTGCAGGCCGAACCCGCCGAGCAGTGCGGCGATGATCGGCAAGGCGATCAGGGCCACCAGCGGTGAGAGGCGCTTGCTCATGACGGCAGCGAGCAGGCACAGGATGGTAATGACACCCAGGGTAGCGAGCATGGGGTACTCCAGAGCGGCCTGGTTGGCCGGTTATTGTTTTCCCTGGAGTATTGGAAGCGGGTTAGTCTTTGTAAATTGGAATATTCACCGACCAGCGTTCGGAAAAACAAAATGAAGCCGTCCCCATGAAGAATTCAATCCAGCACATTCAGGCGTTCCTTGCGGTAGCCCGCACCGGCAGTTTCACCAAGGCTGCCAACGAGCTGAACCTGTCACCCTCGGCTCTCACCGTGCAGGTGCAACAACTGGAAGACTGGCTCGGCGTCGCCCTGCTCGACCGCAGCCCGCGCCACGTCAGCTTGACCGCCGCCGGCCACGACGCCCGCGGCCCCATGGAAAAACTGCTGTTGGACCTGGACAACATCGTCACCGGCTCCCGCGACCTCGCCGCCCTGCGCCGAGGCGTAGTCACTATCGCTGCCCTGCCCTCGGTGTGCGCCGGCGCCCTGCCCCCGGCGTTGCGCCTGTTTCGCGAACGTTTTGGCGGCATTGAAGTGCGTCTACAGGATTTGGTGGCCCATCGCATTCATGCGCAGGTGCGTGCCGGTGAAGTGGACTTCGGTATTGGCGTACGCGCACGGCTCAGCCATGGCCTGGAATTCGTCCCGGTGCTCAACGACCGCTTGTGTGCCTTTGTGCCGCTGGATCATCCACTCACCCGCCATCGCCAACTGACCCTGGAGCAACTGGCGGACCAGCCGATCATCCTGACCGGCCGAGACAGCAGCGTGCGTGAGCAAGTGGATGAGCTGTTCGATCAGACCCGCCTGACGATGAATGCGGGCATGGAGGCCAACTACATGTCGACGGTTCTGGCGCTGGTGCGCCAGGGGTTGGGGATCAGCGTGCTGCCGGAGTCGGCGGCGGACAGCCTGGAAGGCTTGAAACGTATCCGTATCGATCATCCCGGGGTGAACCGGGAGATCGGCTTGATCAGTCGTAGCGGTACAGGCTTGAGCCCGGCTGCGCAACGCTGTTTTGACCTGCTGAGCGAACAACTCGCCGCCTCGTAATACCGGGCCCGGTCCTGATATTCAACCGTCGAACCAGTTGCGGCTGACCCGCCTTCAACCGCACTTCTATCCGGCTTCGCATTAGTTGCGACAATAGACTTTCCCCGCAAGAGACAAGGCCCAGCGCCCTGGTGCCATTGGGTTAAGGTAAATGGAATGTTGCCTCGCCATGTCGACTTTGCGCGCCGCCGGCGATGGCATTCTCAAGAACGCCATCGCCCGCACGCTGCGCTCGCGCCGGTCAGTCAGTCCAGCATTGGCACATGCTTAGGATGGCTGGCAACGCGGGCCAACCACGCCTGCACGCCCGGATAAGCGTCCAGGTCAAAACCACCCTCATGGGCCACATGGGTGTAGGCATATAACGCCACATCGGCAATAGAGAATTGCTCCCCCACCAGATAGGGCGTCACTTGCAATTGACGCTCCATGACCTTGAGCGCCTTGTAGCCGCCTTTGTGCAGTTTCTTGTACTCCTCCAGGCGCTCTGGCGGCAGGCCCAGATAGAACTGGATAAACCGCGCCACCGCAATGTACGGCTCATGGCTGTACTGCTCGAAGAACTGCCATTGCAGCACCTGTGTGCGCAGGCGCGGTTCGGAGGGCAGGAACTCGCTGCCATCGGCCAGGAAGTTGAGAATCGCGTTGGATTCCCACAGGCAGGTGCCGTCTTCCAGTTCCAATACCGGGATTTTGCCATTCGGGTTCTTGGCCAGGAATTCGGCGGTCTGGGTGTCCCCCTTGAGGATGTCGACATCGATCCATTGGTATTCAATGCCCAGCAGGTTGAGCATCAACTTGATCTTGTAGCAGTTGCCCGACTTGTAATCGCCATAAACCTTGTACATGAGGCTCCCCTTATGCCGCTTGCGCGTGCTGTGCTTGACGGACCACCGAGGCCAGGCGCTTGAGACCTTCGTCCAGGCGGGCCGGGTCAATATGGCTGAAATTGAGTCGCAACGAGCCGAGATGCTGGTCCGGCTCGGAAAAGAACGGTTCACCGGGCATGAACGCGACGTTCTGCTCCAATGCTTGCGCCAACAAAGTGCGGGTATCGAGGGGTTGTTTCAAGGTCAGCCAGAAGAATAATCCGCCCTGAGGCACCTGCCAGTCAGCCAGTTCGTGGAAGTGACGCACCAAAGCGGCCTGGGAGGCATCGCGGCGCTCACGGTAGAAGCTGCGCAACTGCGCCAGGTGTTGCTGGTATTTTTCAGTGCCGATCCACTGCATCGCCTGCCATTGACCGACGCGATTGGTATGCAGGTCAGCTGATTGCTTGAGCTTGAGCAGGTGCGGGAACAGGTCCGGGCTGGCGATCAGATAGCCCACACGCAGGCCGGGCAACAGCGTCTTGGAGACAGTACCGGTGTAGATCCAACTGGCTTTTTCCAGGCGCCCGACAATAGGCTTCGCGCTGCCACCATCAAAGGTCAGTTCGCGATAGGGCTCATCTTCGATCAGGGTCACGCCGAACTCATCGAGCAAGGCGGCCACGGCTTCTCGCTTGGCCTCGCTGTAACGCACCGCCGACGGGTTCTGGAAAGTCGGGATCAGGTAGACGAACGCCGGTCGATGGCGTTCGAGGTTGGCGCGCAACCCCGTCAGGTTGGGGCCGTCGGCCTCCAGTTGCACGGTAAGACAGTCGGCGCCGAACAGTTGGAAGATCTGCAGCGCGGCCAGGTAGGTTGGGCCTTCCAGCAGGATCGGCGTGCCCTTGTCGATATACAGCTTGGCCGCCAGGTCCAGGGTTTGCTGGGACCCACTGACCACCAGTACCTGGCTGGCCTCGCACGGCACGCCCAGCGCACGGGCCTCGGCCGCAAGCAATTCGCGCAGCCGTGGCTCGCCTTCGCTCATGCCGTATTGGCCAATATTCAGTGGCATGTCATCCCAATTCAACGCCGGCAACATGGCTTCGGCGGGCAGGCCACCGGCGAATGACATCACCGCTGGGCGCTGGGCTGCCGCAAGGATTTCACGGATCAAGGAGCTTTTGAGGCGCGTAACACGTTCAGAGAAGGCCATAAGGTCACCGCTAGCGAAGCCTGTGGGAAATACGTCAAACTGGTTGACCGAAATTACGACGACTTGCACGGATACGTCAACATGCTTGACCTTAAAAACCCCACTGCCCAGCAAGATGCCATGGAAGCGTTCTTTTTCGGCTACCAGGCGTTTACCGCCAAGGCCGACGAAATGCTCGGACGCCGTGGCCTGAGCCGCGTGCATCAGCGCATCGTGTTTTTTATCGCGCGCTACCCCGCAATGAGCGTGAAGGAACTGCTGGAGTTGCTCGGCGTGAGCAAGCAGGCGTTGAACATGCCACTGCGCCAATTGCAGGAAATGCATCTGGTCGACAGCGTCGCGTCCGAGACCGACAAGCGCAAGCGCCTGCTGGAACTGACCGAGGAAGGCCGGCGTTTCGAACAGTCACTGCGCCGTGAACAAGTGAAGTTGCTGCAGCGCGCCTTCCACGAAGCCGGGGAAGAAGCCGTGACGGGGTGGCTGGCGGTGAATCAGGCGCTGAGCACGGGGAATTAGCCTTTCATCTTCTTTTGAACAGATGATCGAAAACATTATTTGCTTTATTTGTATACAAAAGCATAATCCACTGCGTGCGAGTTCCTGACCTACTGGTCAACAAACCCGCCAGTACCTCAAAGCGCTGTTGCCCACATTCGTGACCGGCGCTGGAAATAACAATAAAACTCTTGAGGAGTACTCGCTGTGGATAGCCGCAAATCCGAAGCCCCTACGCTGGACATCGCCCCGCCCGACAGCCGTTGGCTAGAACGTCTGTTCAAACTCAGCTTGCACGGCACCACAGTGAAGACCGAACTGATCGCCGGCCTCACCACCTTCATCACCATGGCTTACATCATCTTCGTCAACCCGAACATCATGGCCGACGCCGGTATCGATCACGGCGCGGCCTTCGTCGCCACCTGCATCGCCGCCGCGCTGGGTTGCCTGTTGATGGGCCTGTATGCCAACTGGCCAGTGGGCCTGGCGCCGGGCATGGGCTTGAACGCGTTTTTCACCTACACCGTGGTCGGCACCATGGGTTACCACTGGGAGACCGCGCTGGGTGCCGTGTTTATTTCCGGCGTGCTGTTCATGGGCCTGACGCTGTCCCGCGTGCGCGAATGGCTGCTCAACAGCATCCCCGTGAGCCTGCGCCATGCGATGGGTGCAGGCGTAGGTCTGTTCCTCGGCGTGATCGGCCTGAAAACCGCCGGCATCATTGTCGACAGCCCCGCCACACTGATCAAACTCGGCTCGCTGCACGAGCCTGCGCCGCTGCTGGCGGCGGTGTGTTTCCTGCTGATTGCCATCCTCAGCTACCACCGCGTGTTCGGCGCAATCCTCATCAGCATCATTGCCGTGACCTTGGCCGGCTGGGGCCTGGGCGTGGTGCATTACAACGGCATTCTCTCCACGCCGCCGAGCCTGGCGCCCACCTGGATGGCCATGGATGTAAAAGGTGTATTCAATGTCAGCATGATCAGCGTGGTATTTGCATTTCTTTTTGTACACATGTTTGACACCGCAGGTACACTGATGGGCGTTGCGCAACGCGCCGGGCTGGTCAATGCCGATGGCAAGATCGATAACCTGTCCCGCGCACTGAAGGCTGACAGCGCTTCCAGCGTGTTCGGCGCGGTGGTCGGTGTACCTCCCGTGACGAGCTACGTGGAAAGCGCTGCCGGTGTCGCCGCTGGCGGCCGCACGGGGTTGACTGCGGTGACCGTGGGCGTGCTGTTTGTGGCGGCGATGTTTTTCGCGCCGCTGGCGGGCATGATCCCGGCCTACGCCACTGCCGGTGCGTTGATCTACGTGGCGATGCTGATGATGGCGAGCATGGCTCATATCAATTGGGATGAAGCCACCGACAGCATTCCGGCCATTGTCACCGCGATCATGATGCCCCTGACCTTTTCGGTGGCCGACGGTATCGCCCTGGGCTTTATCACGTACGTGGCGCTCAAGGCTGGTACCGGCAAGCACCGCGAGATTTCCGTGAGCCTGTGGGTGCTGTGCGCGATCTTTATCGCCAAATTTGTATTTCTATGAAATAGCGGCAAGTTTTCAGCGGCGAGCGACAAGCTTGCCGCTTGAAGCTTGTCGCTGACAACTGGAGGAATGAAATGACGATTGAAACCTGGCTACTGTTCAGCGGCGCAGCCTTGGTCGTGATCCTGATCCCGGGGCCACTGTCATTGCTGATGATCAGCAACAGTCTCAACTACGGCCTGCGCCGTTCGTATCCAGCGTTTCTCGGCGGGGTGTTTGCCTCGATCTGCCTGTTGAGCGCCTCGGCCCTGGGCCTGGGTGCCCTGCTGCTGGCATCGGAACAGTTGTTCAGCGCGTTGAAAATCCTCGGCGCGGCCTACCTGTTCTACCTTGCCTGGCAAAGCTGGCAGCAATCCCGTCAGCCAAGCCAGGGCGCGGTGGTGCCACAAGCGGTAGCGACGCCGCGGTTCCGCGCGTTGTTTGGCCGAGCGTTTGTGCTCGGCGCCAGCAACCCCAAGGACATCCTGTTCTTCGCTGCCTTCCTGCCGCAATTTCTCAGCAGCCAGCAACCCTTCCTGCCGCAGCTGCTGATCATGATCGCCACCTGGACCCTGCTCGACCTGCTGTGCAAACTGGCCTACGGGTTGAGTGCCCATGGTGCGGCGCGCTACCTGCGCAGCGGCAAAGGCCAGAGCTGGTTCAACCGCACCAGCGCCGGGCTGTTCGGCGGCGCCGGGATGGTGTCGCTGATCAAGGGGACGGGCCCACTTTGACAAAGTAAATGCTGGGCGGGAGCGTGCCTGATACAGGCCATTGAATGCCTGCTACTAACCGGACAAGGCGCCCTTCCTCCCTGGCACGCTTGATTCGCGCGAATACCTGCGAAACGGGATGACGGTTGATGGCTTTAGTGAACCAACCGTCCGTCAGCCTGGAGTGCAGTGTGATAGACGATCTCTCGACCCAGCGGACGGATACGTAATAGAGCTTGTCCGAAAGCGCATGAGTCACGACCAGGTCACGTGTAGTCCTCCTACCGTGGGTGACACGCAATTCCTCTACGTTGAACCCCATCTGCTCCAACACCTGCCTGACGGCCGGATGCTGCGCGTTGTTTCGCACCACGGTGTGCCTGCGGCTGACGGAGCGCAGCAGCGGGTCCAAGCCCTGCACTCGAAAATCGACACGGGTGAAGCCAGGCGCTTTGCCGTCATAGCCAATGAATACCGATACCCTGCCCCTTTCGCTGGGCCGCAACATTCTCAGCAAATCATCGGTCTGCCCGGGCCGCGCGGGGGCCGGAGGCAACCAACCGTCCAGGGTCGCGCGGATATTGAGCAGGTGAGTGGCCGTAGCTGGACGCCTGGGGCCTGAAAGCTCGACCAGTCTGGCGACTGCAAAGTTCTTGCTACCCTTTGTCAGGGTGGGAAAGGCCTCACTCACATACCTTGCCAGCGGCTTATTGAACAGCGGCTGATGAAGCTGCCAGTCGTTCGCCGAACTGCGCGACGCCGGAATGGGCTGCTCGTCAGGCGCCGTGCGTGTCCACCGTTCGATGTCAGCGCTCGCCAAGGAAACGCGCGGCTCATCCCTTGTGATGAACACGATGCGGTGCAGCGGCGCTTGATCGCCCTGGGGCAACAGCCGGTAATAACCGCTCAACGGATCCGCCAGGCTGGTATTGGGTGGTGCCACTCGCAGGACGTTGTAGGAAATACCTGGACTGGCCAGAGGAACGTGAAACACACCAGGCGCCGGGGAGCTCAACTGCGCGGTAATCGGAATCTGCATCCGCCAGTCCAACCAATGGGTTGCCGTGGAGAATGACTGCAGGATCGAAGCTTCCGTCGCGTTGCGCAAAACCGGTGGCCACCAGTCAGATAAGGCCGACACCGGCGCGGGCCACGGGTTGAGCACCCCCGAACTCGTCCCGGCCATCGGTTGCGGCGCGTCCGCACCCAGCAACCATTCACCCGGCTGATGGATATTCAAGATCAGTTCGCCCTGGCCCGCGACCTGTCGATTTTCCAGGCGGAATACCGGCTCGTTGCCGCGTCGATAGACCGGATAATGGTGCGTGTCGTCCGCCACAAACAGCACGCCGTCCTTCGCATGGATGCCGACCTGATCCGGTCCCTTCAACGCCACGGCCTCTTTGGGCACACCCTCGATTTTGAAATGTTCCAAGGTCTTGAGCTGCATCACGGGGGGCGATGCCAATCGCACTGGCCCGCCCTGCGCAGTCATGCGCAGACGATGAATACGCCCCAGGGCAACCCTTGATACGGGGCGGGCGACGCGCGATGCGACACGCCCCGCCGGCTTCGGGCCGGGCATGACGTTCAGCAGCAGGTCGATGATCAGAAAGCTGCTCATAAAGCCCACATCGACGGCATCGTGCGCATCGCCAAAGCGGTGATAGTGCCGCGCCGCAAGCAGCAACTCATAAACGTCATTGAGGACGCCGAACAAGGGAAAGAAAAACTGCGAGAAAAACGCAACGATCCGGCGACTGCGGGTCCCGCTTTGCTCAGCCAGCCGCCGGGCGCGGTAGTTCTCCAGTTCTTTGCCGGAACGGCTGACCGCCTGAGCCTGGCGCTGCAGCTCGAACACACTGGCTCGATACAGCAATGCCCGGGCATCGCTATGGGAGGTAGCGACAATCGCCAGCCAGTCCTGCGGCTCACTGGCGATCTGCTCAAGGATGACGTTCTCCAGCTCATTGAGCTGCACCGTGGGCTCCAGGTGCTTGATCTTGAATGAGCGAATGAACTCGATCCCGCGCTGTATCCCCTTCACCATGGAAATGCCCGGTAAATAATCAAGGATATCGAGTGCCGGATCGGGCGCAGCGGCCCGGGCGGGATGGTGAGTCAGCGCCTCGAAGGCCCAGCCGGGTGCAACCTGTCGAGCCAACACCTTGACGCTGCCAGGCAGTGAGCCGACCCGGTTCAACTCAACCCGCGCCTGTTCCAGGCTGCCGTATTCGGTGAGCACTGCCTCTGGCGGACCGCCGGGCCAATAGACCACACACTGGCCCGTGGCGATGTCTTGCACCACCACCAGCCCTGCGATGTAGCGATCATGCTGCATGGTGTGCCCCACCAGGTGCACCACATGCAATTGCAACTGATGCTGGTTTTTCAGCAGATCCCGGGGCGTTCGCGCGGCCATCGCGGTGCGCAACAGACTCTCTGCACTCGCCGTCAGCCCTTGCTGAACCGCCGCGTAAAGATTCTGTTCGGCACCCGCCCGCAACGTGCGGTTCAACAGCGCTGGAATACGTCCCTCAGTCACCGTGTGGGCATCGCCAACAGGTGGATAAAACACTGAATTGATCAACCTGGCGTACTCGCCACCGATATCCAGTGAAGCCACCATGGGTATCAGGTAAGCGGCGTTCAACCGCTCTTTCCATTGGGGCTGCAGATAGCGGGCGCGGTTGAATCGCCACTGTGTCCAAGGTGCCACTGGATCCAGATTATGCAGCGCCAGTTGCTGCAGGCTGAACGTCGTACGCTCGGGGGTGGCGGTCAATATTCGCCGGCGATCCCCCACAGAGCAGCGGCTTTCCCACCCGCAAAAGCTGTCTTGGACATCATCGGGCAGATCAATCAACGGCTGCTCGATATCCAGGTGCGAGGGCAGACCATCCTGGTGCAAGCGGTCCGTCAGCGCACGGCGGGCAAACGTGCCGAGGTCGGGCAGGCAGTCTTGCAGGCGACGTGCGAAGGCAAAGGCGCTGCTCAGATGCAAACGCCACAAGCGCCTGAAGTGCCTGCGCTGGACACTGGGCGCACTGACTAACCAGGCCGGCAGTTGCGTGGATTCGGACGCGACCTTGCACAGCAGTTCAACGTTCGCTTGTGCCTGGTTCAGCGCGCTGTTCGCCGGAGCCGTCAGGTTGTCTTGCAGCTCGAACATCAACAGCGAGCGGCTCAACTCGGCATCCGTCACTTCGCTGAAAATACGCGTGATGTCCTCAGTGCTTTTGTGCAAACGGTCGCAGGTCCCAAGCAGCCTCTTGAGGCTGGCCAGTGCAGGCTTGCTACGGATGTGGAGGTAACGCACGCTCAGGGATTCACGCGCCGCATGGGCGCGCAGATCGCGGCGTTTATCACGCTCCACATAGCCCCATAGCACCGAATCGTCATGACTGCCCAGGCTGGCCTTGAGGCTTTGAGTCAGGGCGTCCAACCCGGAAAAAGCAGCCACGCCGCCGTCGGTCCCAAACGCGTATAGCACCACGGGGCGCTGGCGGGTCGGGACCCTCACGGCGGCGGCCGTCGTGACGACCCAGACGTTATGCAGTGGGTAAAAGGCATCTGGCTCATTGCCAATGGCGACGGACATCACCCGGGTCTGGCTCTGCGAGCGGCGTGAGGCCAGGGGCTGGTCTATCACCTCAATCATCAGATCGCGATGCGCGGTGCCCAGCCGCTTGAGCTGGTGTTGCAGCAAAACCTCGCAGCGCAGGGCCTCGGCCTGAGCATTCAGGAACAGCGAAACCCGCCTGGGCGTCCCTGCCCCGCCCGGCCGCCCGGCCCAAAAAACCAGGTCGAGCAAGCGTTGTGGCGCAGCTTGCACTAACGCTTTCAACGCCTGCGCATGCACATCCCGTTGGCGTATCAGTGAGAGCAACCCTTGATAAGCGGGCGTCTGCACATTGGGATCGGCCGGGCCCAACAACGTGACCAGGCCTTTTTCGTAGCGTTTGACCTGCCGCTCCACCGTCAGCATCGCCAGCGTGGGTGCCGTGCTGGCAAACACAATCTCTGCCCGCCGGCGTCGATGGTCCCATCGGAGTAGTTGATCACGGAGCGGACCGAGCCGAGCGCCACCGATCAGCTGCTTGCGCGCGCCTTCCACGTAAGCGAGAAACGCCCTGGCCTCCAAGGGCTGAGGGCGCGGTCGGGCAGTAGAGAACACATGCGCGAGATTGACCTTCCTGGCACACGCCAACTCATTGCCCCATTGCCCACTCAGCAACGCCTCAGCCCCCAGCGCCAGGGCATCGCCCGTCACTGCGTGGCCACGAACGAAGCGGGTTGTCGGGGACAAGTCCGCCGGCGGGCAGGCCACATTGCGCTGATCCAACGGTAAACACTGCCACAGTAGGTGAAAGCGCTCACTGCCAAGCTCGAGCACGCCGCCTTGAAAGGCCTCGAAGCTCGGGTACTCATGAAAATTACGCACCACACCCGGCAGGTAGATGACATGGGGCGCATCAACGGGCTCACCGTCACGGTATAGATGCAAGGCCCCGGGAATTGCCAGTGCCGGCGAACCGGGCCACATCAACTGGCCCACTCGCACAGCGGCCCAGCCGCCACCGGCGCGCTGGCGTGCCGCAGCGGTCGGGGCATCGATGACGGCCTGGACCATCATCATTCCCGCACTCGACAACTCGTCGAGCTGCCGTGCGATGAAGGCACGGTCAGCAAAAAGCTGCGTGTGTAACGCCGCCCAGCGCTCCCGACGCGTCAGCCAGGAACCTTGCACCAGCGTGTCCCAATAGGTCCGTTGCGCACGAGCCAACACGTCAGGCAGCCCCATCGCAAGCACCCGCCGCAATGCTTCCAACGGGGTGTAGGGCAACCGACGATTCGGGCTCCCCTTGATGCTCAAAGCGGTAAAGGCGTTGACGTTAATCACCACCGACGGCTTAACCAGCGAGAACAACGCCCGATCGGTCAACGTGTCGACGTTCTGCGGTTCACGGGGCGGCTTGGGCTCAGTGAAAATCAGGCTGTCCGGGTCGATCTCGAAGGTCTTGCGCAGTTCGGCTCGAAGCACATTCAACACCTTGGGAGAACGGCCGATCAGGTGCGCCAACGCCTGCGTCGACTCGCTGCACCGCAGGTCGGCCAGGGCGAGCTGATTGATCAGGCGGCTGGGGTGTGAGCAGGTATTGATTCGCCATCGAAGCGCATCGCGAATGGCCTGTAGCGCGGCTTCGGCCGCAGCGGCTGAATCATCGGTATCGGGGAGCGGACCCATGGTGCTTTCTTCTCATTGAGGAAAACACCCAGCCTAGGTACCGCCGAAGGCCAAGGAGCACTAGATAGTTGAGCCCTCGGCAAATAAAAAAAGCCCGCTGTGTGGGCGGGCGAAAAACCAACGAAGAGCTTTGGGGGTGTGAAGCGAGGTGACGCTAGCTACCGCGATAGGTGGAGTAGCTGTAAGGCGAAATCAGTAGCGGGACATGGTAGTGCTCCTGTTCGGCGCTGATACCGAAGCGCAATACCACCACATCCAGGAAGGCCGGTTCCGGCAGTTGTACACCACGGGCGCGGTAGTAATCACCAGCGCTGAACTGCAGCTGGTACACGCCACTGCGGTAGGCGTCGCCTTGCAGCAGCGGCGCATCGCAGCGGCCGTCGCTGTTGGTCAGGGCGGTGGCGACCAGCTCAAGCTGAGCGCCTTCGACGCGGTACAGCTCAACCTGGATGGCGCTGCCGGGGCAGCCGTGTGCGGCGTCCAAAACGTGTGTGGTCAAACGTCCCATGGCGTCTATGCGCCTCCCGTGGTCAGTAGAAGAGAATCCGCACTTTTTCGGGGCAGGGAAAAAGTCGGCGATGGCTGATTAAGACACTTTTTAAAAAAATTGTACACAATAAAAATCACAAACCCTTGGATGCATGCCTTCGTGTGGCTCGCCAGGGCAACCGACGAGTAATCCTTGCTTTTAAACGACCTTTTGTCCATTAGCTGACCAATCAGGCAAGTTTCTTGCTACAGCATCCCCCCAGGGCCCTGCAGAAAAAATGCGGAAATGCAGGCTTACAAAGTCGTCGATAAGTTGTATACAATCAATCATCGCCAACACGACGAACAAGAAGGAAGACTGCAGTGAGCGCTGACTACCCACGCGACCTGATCGGTTACGGCAGTAACCCTCCTCATCCCCACTGGCCGGGCAAGGCGCGCATTGCGCTGTCTTTCGTACTCAACTACGAAGAAGGTGGCGAGCGCAATATCTTGCACGGTGACAAAGAGTCTGAAGCCTTCCTCTCGGAAATGGTCTCGGCCCAACCGCTGCAGGGCGAACGCAACATGAGCATGGAGTCGCTGTACGAATACGGCAGCCGGGCCGGTGTGTGGCGCATCCTCAAGCTGTTCAAGGAATTCGATATACCGCTGACCATCTTCGCCGTGGCCATGGCCGCCCAACGGCACCCGGATGTGATCCGCGCCATGGTCGAAGCGGGCCATGAGATCTGCAGCCACGGCTATCGCTGGATCGACTACCAATACATGGACGAGGCCCAGGAGCGCGAGCACATGCTCGAAGCCATCCGCATCCTCACCGAACTGACCGGCGAGCGCCCCCTGGGCTGGTACACCGGGCGCACCGGCCCCAACACGCGGCGGCTGGTGATGGAGGAAGGTGGCTTCCTCTACGATTGCGACACCTACGACGACGACCTGCCCTATTGGGAACCCAACACCCCCACCGGCAAGCCGCACCTGGTGATCCCCTACACCCTGGACACCAACGACATGCGCTTCACCCAGGTGCAGGGTTTCAACAAAGGCGATGACTTTTTCGAGTACCTCAAGGATGCCTTCGATGTGCTTTACGCCGAAGGCGCCGAGGCACCGAAGATGCTTTCCATCGGCCTGCACTGCCGCCTGATCGGCCGCCCTGCACGCCTGGCCTCGTTGAAGCGCTTCATTGAATACGTCAAAGGCCACGAGCACGTCTGGTTCACTCGTCGGGTGGACATTGCCCGTCACTGGCAAGAAACCCACCCCTGCCCGGGAGCGGCGAAATGACTGCGTTCCACAGCCTCAAACCTTCGAGCCTGAGCCGCGACGAATTCGTCAGCGCCTTCGCCGATATCTACGAACATTCGCCATGGGTGGCCGAAAGGGCCTTTGACCTGGGCCAGGACGCTTCGATTGACCAGATCGAAACCCTGCACCAGCGCATGAGCGACATCCTGTTGAGCGCCGATCACGCCAGCCAACTGGCCTTGATCAACGCTCACCCGGACCTGGCGGGCAAAGCGGCCGTCCAGGGCCAACTGACCCAAGCCAGCACTGATGAACAGGCCGGCGCGGGGATTCACCAATGCACGGCCGAAGAGTTCTCACGCTTCACCGAGCTGAACGAGGCCTACAAGGCCAAGTTCAAGTTTCCCTTCATCATGGCGGTAAAAGGCAGCAACCGGCATCAGATCCTGGCCGCGTTCGAAACGCGCATCCACAACTCGGTGGACACCGAGTTCAAATGCGCCCTGGCCGAGATCAACAAGATCGCGTTGTTCCGTTTACTGACCCTCTAACAGACCATTCCCAGCCACTCTATCCAAGGCAGACAAGAAGAATGAAAGCTTACGCCGCACCTTTCGAAAAGTTCGTCAACCTGGCCGATGCCCGCCTGGGCACCAAGATCATCTCTGTGACCGATGACTGGTTCGCCGACGCCAACCGCCTTTTCCAGCCGACCCCGGCCGTGTGGAAGGAGGGCGTTTTCGATGACAACGGCAAGTGGATGGACGGCTGGGAGTCGCGCCGCAAGCGTTTCGAAGGCTACGACAGTGCGGTCATCCGCCTGGGCGTGCCGGGTTCGATCAAGGGCGTGGACATCGACACTTCGTTCTTCACCGGCAACTACCCGCCGTCGGCGTCCCTGGAAGCGTGTTTCCTGGCCTCTGGCGAGCCCGACGAAAACACCCAGTGGGTGGAAGTGCTGTCGGCCGTCGAGTTGCAAGGCAACAGCCATCACTACCACGAAATCAACAACGACCAGGCATTCAGCCACCTGCGCTTCAACATCTACCCGGACGGCGGTGTAGCCCGTCTGCGTGTGTACGGTGTGCCGTTCCGCGACTGGTCGTCGGTGGGCGATAACGAACAGGTCGACCTGGCTGCCGCGCTGAACGGCGGTCGCGCCCTGGCCTGCTCCGATGAACACTTCGGCCGCATGAGCAACATTCTCAACCCGGGCCGTGGCATCAACATGGGCGACGGCTGGGAAACCGCGCGTCGTCGTACACCGGGCAATGACTGGGTGATCGTCGCCCTGGGCCATCCGGGCGAGATCGAGAAGATCATCGTCGACACCCTGCACTTCAAGGGCAACTACCCGGACACCTGCTCGATCCAGGGTGCATTCGTGAAAGGCGGCACCGACAGCCAGATCGAAACCCAGTCGTTGTTCTGGCGTGAACTGCTGCCGGCGCAGAAGCTGGAAATGCACGCCGAACACACCTTCGCCGAGCAGATCAAGGCACTGGGGCCGATTACCCACATCCGCCTGAACGTGTTCCCGGATGGGGGTGTGAGCCGCCTGCGCGTCCTGGGCAAGGTCGCTAAATAAGCAGTGAACCCTGTGGCGAGGGAGCTTGCTCCCGCTGGGTCGCAAAGCGCCCCCAAGAACTGGAACTGCTGCGCAGTCCAACGGGAGCAAGCTCCCTCGCCATACAAGCAAACAACACAGAATCCGGATAAGAAGACAGCCATGCGCACACTGATGATCGAACCCCTGACCAAAGAAGCCTTCGCCCCTTTCGGAGACGTTATCGAGACCGATGGCAGCGATCACTTCATGATCAACAACGGGTCGACCATGCGCTTTCACAAACTGGCGACGGTGGAAACCGCGACGCCTGAAGACAACGCGATCATCAGCATCTTCCGCGCCGACGCGCTGGATATGCCGCTGACCGTGTGCATGCTGGAGAGACACCCGCTGGGCAGCCAGGCTTTCATTCCGCTGCTCGGCAACCCCTTTCTGATCGTGGTCGCGCCACTTGGCGATGCACCTGTATCAGGCTTGGTCCGCGCCTTCGTCACCAACGGCAGGCAGGGCATCAATTACCATCGCGGCGTCTGGCACCACCCGGTGCTGACGATCGAAAAGCGGGATGACTTCCTGGTGGTTGATCGCAGTGGCACTGGCAATAACTGCGATGAGCATTTTTTCAAAGAGGATGAGCGTTTGATCCTCGCCCCCCACCAATAAGAGAAGGTCTGATCACCCGACAACAAGGGTGACAGGCGAGAGGTAAAGACTGTGGAAGCACATCTGTTGGAATGGCTGAACCTGAGCGTGCGCTGGGTTCACATGATCACCGGCGTCGCCTGGATCGGCGCTTCCTTTTATTTCGTCTGGCTGGAAAACAACCTCAACCGCGTCAACCCCAAGGACGGCCTGGCCGGTGACTTGTGGGCGATCCACGGTGGCGGTATCTACCACCTGGAAAAATACAAACTGGCCCCACCGACCATGCCGGACAACCTGCACTGGTTCAAATGGGAAGCCTATTTCACCTGGATGTCGGGCATTGCGCTGCTGTGCGTGGTGTTCTATTCCAACCCGACCCTGTACCTGCTGGCCCCGGGCAGCAGCCTCAGTGGCCCGGAAGGCGTACTGCTGGGTATCGGCTCCCTGTTCGTCGGCTGGTTCATCTACTCCTTCCTCTGCGACTCGGCCCTGGGCAAGCGCCCTGCTCTGCTCGGCTTGATCCTGTTCGTGCTGTTGATTGCCGCCGCGTACGGCTTCAGCAAGGTGTTCAGCGGGCGCGGCGCCTACCTGCATGTGGGCGCCGTCATCGGCACCATCATGGTGGGTAACGTGTTCCGCATCATCATGCCCGCCCAGCGCGCGCTGGTGGCGGCCATCGAGCAAAACCGCACGCCGGATCCGGCATTGCCGGCCAAGGGGCTGCTGCGTTCGCGGCACAACAACTACTTCACCTTGCCGGTGCTGTTCATCATGATCAGCAACCACTTCCCGAGCACCTACGGCAGCCAATACAACTGGCTGATCCTGGCCGGTATCGCGGTGGCGGCGGTGCTGGTACGCCACTACTTCAACACCCGGCATAACAGCCAGAAGTATGCGTGGACCCTTCCGGTGGGCGCGTTGGCGATGATTTGCCTGGCGTATGTGACCGGGCCAAAACCGCTATCGACTTCGCCGGAAGTGGCCAAGGCACCGGCGGCGATCGAATACCAGCCGTTGCCGGAAACCGCGTTGGGCGGTGGCCTGAAACCTGCCGCGCCGGCTGCTCCCGCCGAGCCGGCTGCAGCACCCGCTGCGCCTGCCCAGGCCACGATTGATTTCGACAAGGTGCACGGGGTGATCCAGGAACGCTGCGCCGTGTGCCATTCGGCCAAGCCGACCAGCCCGCTGTTCAGCACCGCGCCGGCCGGAGTGATGTTCGACACCCCGGCGCAGATCCAGCAGCAGGCGGCGCGCATTCAGGCGCAGGCCGTGGCCAGCCAGATCATGCCGTTGGGCAACATCACGCAGATGACCCAGCAGGAGCGGGACTTGATTGGCACCTGGATCAGCCAGGGAGCCCGTACCAACTGACAGCCTGATGCACATCCACCTGTGGGAGCGGGCTTGCTCGCTCCCTCAGGGCCTTTGCAGCGTTTTCAAGACCAAGCTCCACCCGGCAATTGAATGCCGAACAACACAAAAATAAAAAGATTCGAGGTGTTGCATGTCCCAGTTAGAAACGCAGACCCCTGCGGCGCCCGCCATCGTGCGCCTGCCCCTCTTGCAACTGATGCTGGTCGGCCTGCAACACGTCTTGCTGATGTACGGCGGCGCCGTCGCCGTGCCCCTGATCATTGGCCAGGCCGCCGGCTTGAGCCGTGAAGAAATCGCCTTTCTGATCAACGCCGACCTGCTGGTTGCCGGTATCGCCACCCTGGTGCAGTCATTCGGCATCGGCCCGGCGGGCATTCGAATGCCGGTGATGATGGGCGCCAGCTTCGCCGCTGTCGGCAGTATGGTCGCCATGGCCGGCATGCCCGGGATCGGCTTGCAAGGGATCTTCGGCGCGACCATCGCCGCCGGGTTCTTCGGCATCTTGATCGCACCGTTCATGTCCAAGGTCGTACGTTTTTTTCCGCCGTTGGTGACCGGCACGGTCATAACCGCCATCGGCCTGTCGTTGTTTCCGGTCGCCGTGAACTGGGCCGGTGGCGGCAGTGCTGCCGCCACGTTCGGCTCGCCGATTTACCTGGCGATTGCCGCGCTGGTACTGGCTACCATCCTGCTGATCAACCGCTTCATGCGTGGTTTCTGGGTGAACATCTCGGTGCTGATCGGCATGGCGCTCGGTTACGGTTTGTGCGGCATGCTCGGCATGGTCGACCTCAGCGGCCTCACGCAGGCACCCTGGGTGCAGGTGGTGACGCCACTGCATTTCGGCATGCCCACGTTCGAATTGGCGCCGATCCTGTCGATGTGCCTGGTGGTGGTGATCATCTTCGTCGAGTCCACCGGGATGTTCCTTGCCCTGGGCAAGATCACCGGCCAGGAGGTCACGCCGAAGATGCTGCGCCGTGGCCTGCTGTGTGATGCCGGCGCGTCATTCTTCGCCGGTTTCTTCAACACCTTTACTCACTCCTCCTTCGCCCAGAACATCGGCCTGGTGCAGATGACCGGCGTGCGCTGCCGCTCGGTGACGATCATGGCCGGGGTGTTCCTGATTGTGCTGAGCCTGTTGCCCAAAGCCGCATTTCTGGTGGCGTCAATTCCGCCGGCAGTGCTGGGCGGTGCGGCGATTGCCATGTTCGGCATGGTCGCGGCGACCGGCATCAAGATCCTGCAGGAAACCGACATCGCCGATCGCCGTAACCAACTGCTGGTGGCGGTGAGCATCGGCATGGGCCTGATCCCGGTGGTGCGCCCGGAATTCTTCGCACAGCTGCCGCTATGGATGAGCCCGATTACCCACAGCGGAATTGCCATGGCCACCCTCAGCGCCCTGTCGCTGAACATACTGTTCAACATCCTGGGTGGCGCCGAGCGATCCGTAGTCGCCCCTACCCACTGATTCCTTCGTTAACAATAAAAACAATAACGAACAAGGAACATCCCCATGTACGCCATTCACCTGGGGCCGGCCACAAGCCGCGCCCCATTCTCGCCCCACGCGCTCTGTTACAGCGCACTTGAGCCACGGCCTGAGAGCCAGTATTCTCCGCGCCCGCTCGAATCGACTCAAAAAAAAACAGCGAATGTAAAAGCTGACTGCAAGGCCAACTTATCCGGGCCTACTGTCTGCGGCCAACGTGCACAAAACACCACCGGACTCGACTGCAAGAACTGCAGCCGAAGGCGTTTTATTGGTTTTTTAAACACCTTGGCGCAGCTCTTGCTAAAAGCATTAAAGCTGACCAAACAGACGATTTTTGCAGCGAACCAAAAGGCGCCACACCAGAGCGCTTGCGTAGAAGAACAATCCTAAAACTTTGACTCGGGAGCACCGAATGAAACCTATGTTGAAAGGCCTGATGTTGGCAGGTTCCCTGCTGGCCGGTGGCCAAGCCGTAGCCGGCGATCTGTTGCAGTGGCAGAACAACAGCCTGACGTACCTGTGGGGCAAGAACTTCACCATCAACCCACAGATCCAGCAGACCGTCACGTTCGAACATGCCGACGCCTGGAAGTACGGCGACAACTTCCTGTTCGTCGACCGTATCTTTTACAACGGCAAGGAAGACGGCAACGTCGGCCCGGATACTTATTACGGCGAGTTCAGCCCACGGCTGTCGTTCGGCAAAATATTCGACAAGGACCTGTCTTTCGGCCCGATCAAAGATGTATTGCTGGCCTTCACTTACGAGTTCGGCGAAGGCGATAACGAGTCGTACCTGCTCGGCCCGGGCTTTGACCTGAATATCCCGGGTTTCGACTACTTCCAGTTGAACTTCTACCAACGCCAGACCGAGGGCAATCGCCCGGGTGACGGCGTCTGGCAGATCACTCCTGTGTGGTCGTACACCCTGCCAGTGGGCAATTCCAACATATTGATCGACGGCTACATGGACTGGGTAGTCGACAACGACAAGAACGCCCGCGGCACTTACCACGCCAACCTGCACTTCAACCCACAGGTCAAATACGACTTGGGCAAGGCACTGCATTGGGGCGAGAAACAGTTGTATGTCGGGTTTGAATACGACTACTGGAAGAACAAGTACGGCATTGAAGATTCCGGTGCGTTCAAGACTAACCAGGACACGGCAAGTTTCCTGGTCAAGTACCACTTCTAACGGTTGACTGCATCGCCTGTGGGAGCGGGCTTGCGCGCTCCCACATTCAGTTCGGCGTCAATCCAAGGAACCTCGACAACTCCTCACGCTTGGCCAGCGCATCGCGCCGCCCCAGCTCGATCAACTCACTGCAATACCCCGCCTCGAACAACAAGTAACTCAACACCCCCGCCCCGCTCGTCCTGGTCGCCCCCGGCCCGCGCAGGAACAAGCGCAATGCCGCCGGCAGTTCCTGGCGATGCCGCGCCGCGATTTCATCGATCGGCTGGCTGGGCGCAATCACCAGCACCTCCACCGGCGCCACCCCAGGCGCGACCTGGCTGAATTGGTTCAAGCGCTCGAGCAACTCGATATCACTCTCCAGGCTGTCGATGAATGTGCTGTTGAGCATGTGCCCACCAATCTGTGCCAGCGTCGGCTGCTGGCCGGTATAGGCACGTTGCGTGGCAGGCTCATTGCCCCGCGGGTTACCGCTCACGCCCACCACCAGCACCCGGCTCGCGCCCAAGTGCAAGGCAGGGCTGATCGGCGCCGACTGGCGCACCGCGCCATCACCGAAATATTCCTCATCAAGCTTGACTGGCGCGAACAGCAACGGGATTGCCGAGCTGGCCAGCAGGTGTTCCACCGTCAACTGGGCGGGCACACCAATACGCCGATGGCGCAACCAGGCATCGATGGTACGGCCGCCCTGGTAGAAGGTCATCGCCTGCCCGGACTCATAGCCGAAAGCCGTCACCGCTACGGCATGCAGATGCTGTTTGCGAATGGCCTCGTCGATGCCTTGCAGGTGCAGCTTGTCGTTGAGCAGGTCCCGCAGCGGCGCACTGTCGAGCAGCGCCACCGGCACCTGGCCCCCCAGGCCCAACAGGCTGTGAATGAAGAAGCGACTGGCCTGGCGGATCACTCCCGGCCAGTCGCTGCGCAGCACCAGGTGGCTGCGAAAGCCCTGCCAGAACGCGGTAAGCCGTTGGATCGCCGCGGTGAAGTCTGTCGCACCGCTCGCCAGGCTCACGGCGTTGATCGCCCCGGCGGAGGTACCGACAATCACCGGGAAAGGGTTCGGCGCCCCTGGCGGCAACAGCTCGGCAATCGCCGCCAACACCCCCACCTGATACGCCGCTCGCGCCCCGCCGCCGGAAAGAATCAAGCCTGTGACCGGTTCAGCTGGGCGCATTGCATCACTCCATAGGGGGGAAGGCAGGTATTACCGACGGCGTTTTTCGTACAGCTTAGGCTCGCCCGGTGGCCGGCTCTTGAAGCGGCGGTGCGTCCACAGGTACTGCGCGGGGCATTCGCGTACCGAGGCCTCGACCCACTGGTTGATACGCAGGCAGTCGACTTCATCGGTTTCGCCAGGGAAGTCAGTCAACGGCGGGTGAATCACCAGGCGATAACCACTGCCATCGGCCAGGCGCTCCTGGGTAAACGGCACCACCAGGGCCTTGCCCAGGCGGGCGAATTTGCTGGTGGCGGTGACGGTAGCGGCCTGGATGCCGAACAGCGGTACGAAGATGCTTTGCTTGGCGCCGTAGTCCTGATCCGGTGCGTACCAGATGGCGCGCCCGGAGCGCAGCAACTTGAGCATGCCGCGCACGTCGTCGCGCTCTACCGCCAGGGAATCGAGATTGTGCCGCTCGCGGCCGCGCCGTTGGATAAAGTCGAACAGCGGGTTACCGTGCTCGCGGTACATGCCATCAATGGTGTGTTTCTGCCCGAGCAGGGCGGCGCCGATTTCCAGGGTGGTGAAGTGCAGGGCCATCAGGATCACGCCCTTGCCTTCCAGCTGCGCCTGCTTGAGATGTTCCAACCCTTCGACATGCGCCAGCCGTGCCAGGCGTGGCTTGGGCCACCACCAGCTCATGGCCATCTCAAAGAAGGCGATACCGGTGGAGGCAAAGTTTTCCTTGAGCAGTTGCTTGCGTTCCTTGGCGGACTTTTCCGGGAAACACAGTTCCAGGTTGCGCGCAGCAATGCGGCGACGGTCGCCGGCCACACGGTACATGCCGGCGCCGAGTAAACGACCAATGGTCAACAGCGCCCGGTACGGCAACTGAGTGATCAGCCATAACAGGCCGAGTCCCAGCCATAACAGCCAAAAACGCGGGTGAAGAAATGCAGCTCGAAAACGCGGGCGATCCATTACAGATTCCGGTAAAGACATGGGCCGCGCATTCTACAACGGTTCGACCCGGCTTGCGGCCCGCGGATGTTCTCGTTATAAGTCTCGACACTTTTCGTGACAAGCCGCTTTTGCCGACCATGAGCCAAACCGAACCGCTAGACCAAGATCCCGTGTTCCAGCTGAAAGGCAGCATGCTGGCCATCACCGTGCTGGAACTTGCCCGCAACGACCTCGACGCCCTGGACCGCCAACTGGCCGCCAAGGTCGCCCTGGCGCCGAATTTTTTCAACAATGCCCCATTGGTACTGGCCCTCGACAAACTGCCGGCCGGCCAGGGTGCCATCGACTTGCCCGGGCTGATGCGTGTTTGCCGCTCCCATGGTTTGCGTACCCTGGCGATTCGTGCCAGCCGTATCGAAGACATTGCAGCGGCCATTGCAATTGAACTGCCCGTATTGCCGCCCTCCGGTGCCCGCGAGCGTCCGCTCGACCCCACCGAAGGCGAAGTGAAGAAAAAACCGGAAAAACCACCGGAGCCGACGATCAAGCCTACAAAGATCATCACCTCCCCCGTACGCGGCGGGCAGCAGATTTACGCCCAGGGCGGTGACCTGGTCGTGGTAGCGCCGGTCAGCCCCGGGGCGGAACTTCTGGCCGATGGCAACATCCATGTATACGGCCCAATGCGCGGACGTGCCCTCGCCGGCATCAAGGGTGATACCAAGGCCCGGATTTTTTGCCAGCAGTTGACCGCTGAGCTAGTGTCCATCGCCGGCCAGTACAAGGTTTCAGAAGATCTGCGCCGTGATCCGCTGTGGGGAGCCGGGGTACAGGTCAGCCTGTCGGGCGACGTGTTGAACATCATCCGTCTTTAACGGATACTGCCGCATTTTCCAAGCATCTCTAGACTCTGATAGCACAGCGAAACCGGCAAGATTTGCGTAGGAATAATTAAAGACTGGCGTTTTCCCTGCGGAGACAACGGTTTTTTCCTACAAAGGCTGTCCGCCTGCAGCGAGTTTCAAGAGATGTTTTTCAGGGGCTGAAAAGTCCTTCTTCCTTAGGGGTGAAACACCTTGGCCAAGATTCTCGTGGTTACATCCGGCAAGGGTGGTGTGGGTAAGACCACCACCAGCGCCGCTATCGGTACCGGCCTCGCTCTGCGCGGCCACAAAACCGTTATCGTCGACTTCGACGTCGGTCTGCGTAACCTGGACCTGATCATGGGCTGTGAACGCCGCGTGGTTTACGACTTCGTCAACGTCGTCAACGGCGAAGCCAACCTGCAACAAGCCCTGATCAAGGACAAGCGCCTTGAGAACCTGTACGTACTGGCCGCCAGCCAGACCCGTGACAAGGACGCGCTGACCAAAGAAGGCGTAGGCAAAGTCCTGGCCGAGCTGAAAGAAACCTTCGAATACGTGGTATGCGACTCCCCGGCCGGTATCGAAACCGGTGCTCACCTGGCGATGTACTTCGCCGATGAAGCCATCGTGGTGACCAACCCGGAAGTGTCCTCCGTACGTGACTCGGACCGCATGCTGGGCCTGTTGGCCAGCAAGTCCCAGCGCGCTGAAAAAGGCGAAGATCCGATCAAGGAGCACTTGCTGCTCACCCGTTACAACCCTGAGCGCGTCAGCAACGGCGAAATGCTCGGTGTTGAAGACGTGAAGGAAATCCTCGCAGTGACCCTGCTGGGCGTGATCCCGGAATCCCAGGCCGTGCTGAAGGCTTCCAACCAGGGTGTTCCGGTGATTCTCGACGACCAGAGCGACGCCGGCCAGGCGTACAGCGATGCCGTCGATCGCCTGCTGGGCAAGTCCGTGGAACATCGCTTCCTCGATGTCAAGAAGAAGGGATTCTTCGAGCGTATCTTTGGAGGCAACTAAACAATGAAATTTCTCGACTTCTTTCGCGCCAACAAAAAACCAACGACCGCGTCGGTCGCGAAAGAGCGTCTACAGATCATCGTGGCGCACGAACGCGGCCAACGCAGTACGCCGGACTACCTGCCAGCCTTGCAGAAGGAACTGGTCGAGGTGATCCGCAAGTACGTCAATATCGGCAACGATGACGTGCATGTCGCCCTGGAAAATGACGGCAGCTGCTCGATTCTGGAACTTAATATCACCCTGCCTGATCGTTGATCGAAAAGGCGGTCGCCACGGCGGCTCGTTCACCTTGATCCCTATTGGGGAGCCGGGTGGGCGAGCCGCCGTTGGCGTTTGTTGCGAGGCTGTTTAATGCCGCTGTCCAATATTCATATCCTGCATCAGGACGCCGCCGTCCTGGTGGTGAACAAGCCTACCCTGTTGCTCTCGGTGCCTGGTCGGGCCGATGACAACAAGGACTGCCTGATCACCCGGCTGCAGGAAAACGGCTACCCCGAAGCCCGCATCGTCCATCGACTCGACTGGGAAACCTCCGGGATCATCCTGCTGGCTCGGGATGCCGACACCCACCGCGAATTGTCCCGTCAGTTTCACGACCGCGAAACCGAAAAAGCCTACACCGCATTGGCCTGGGGCCAGCCGGAGCTGGACAGCGGCAGCATCGACCTGCCCTTGCGCTACGACCCGCCGACCAAACCGCGGCATGTGGTAGACCACGAGCAGGGCAAGCATGCGCTGACCTTCTGGAAGGTGCTGGAGCGTTGTGGCGACTGGTGCCGGGTGGAGCTGACACCGATCACCGGGCGTTCGCACCAGTTGCGTGTACATATGCTGTCAATCGGCCACCCGCTGCTGGGTGATGGCCTGTACGCCCATGAACAGGCCCTGGCCGCCTGGCCACGGCTGTGCCTGCATGCAAGCATGTTGAGCTTCACGCACCCGCAAAGCGGCGAGCGCCTGCGCTTTGAGTGCCCAGCCCCGTTCTGACCGCTGAGCGCATCTCCTCCAGGAGGGAGCTTGCTCGCGAAGAGCCTGAGAGCAACGCATTCATTCAGGATAAATGCAGCGCTCCTGGGTTTTTCGCGAGCAAGCTCGCTCAACAATGAATCGGCCGAGCCAATACGGTAGACTCCGCGCATTGCTGTCTGGAGCTATTTATGCGCGAAGCGTTGAATCAAGGCCTGATCGACTTCCTCAAGGCCTCCCCTACTCCTTTTCATGCCACTGCCGCCCTCGCCCAGCGCCTGGAAGCGGCCGGTTACCAGCGTCTCGACGAGCGCGACACCTGGGCCACCGAAGCCAACGGCCGCTATTACGTCACCCGTAACGATTCCTCGATCATCGCCTTCAAGCTCGGCCGTCATTCGCCGCTGCAAGGCGGCATTCGCCTGGTCGGCGCCCACACCGACAGCCCGTGCCTGCGGGTCAAGCCGCAACCGGAGCTGCAACGCCAGGGCTTCTGGCAACTGGGCGTGGAAGTCTATGGCGGTGCGCTGCTGGCGCCGTGGTTCGACCGCGACCTGTCCCTGGCCGGCCGCGTCACTTTCCGCCGTGACGGCAAGGTCGAGAGTCAGTTGATCGACTTCAAGCTGCCCATCGCCATCATCCCCAATCTGGCCATTCACCTGAACCGTGAAGCCAACCAGGGTTGGGCGATCAATGCCCAGACCGAGCTGCCGCCGATTCTCGCGCAATTCGCCGGTGACGAGCGCGTGGACTTCCGCGCCGTGCTCACCGAGCAACTGGCACGGGAACATGGGTTGAACGCCGACGTGGTGCTCGACTACGAGCTGAGCTTCTATGACACGCAAAGTGCGGCGGTGATCGGCCTCAATGGCGACTTCATCGCCGGCGCGCGCCTCGACAACCTGCTGTCGTGCTACGCCGGCCTGCAAGCCTTGCTCACCAGTGACACCGACGAAACCTGCGTGCTGGTGTGCAACGACCATGAAGAAGTCGGCTCTTGCTCCGCCTGCGGTGCCGATGGCCCGATGCTGGAACAGACCTTGCGCCGCCTGTTGCCCGAAGGTGATGAATTCGTACGCACCATTCAGAAATCACTGTTGGTGTCGGCGGACAATGCCCACGGAGTGCACCCGAACTACGCCGAGAAACACGACGCCAACCATGGCCCGAAACTCAACGCCGGCCCGGTGATCAAGGTCAACAGCAACCAGCGCTACGCCACCAACAGCGAAACCGCCGGCTTCTTCCGCCATCTGTGCATGGCCCAGGAAGTACCGGTGCAGAGCTTTGTGGTACGCAGCGACATGGGCTGCGGCTCGACCATCGGCCCGATCACCGCCAGCCACCTGGGCGTACGTACCGTGGACATCGGCCTGCCGACGTTTGCCATGCACTCGATTCGTGAACTGTGCGGCAGTCACGACCTGGCGCATCTGGTGAAGGTGCTCGGTGCGTTCTATGCGAGCCGCGATTTGCCTTGACGTTCAGGGCTGAGGGCGCGCAGGTACGTGGGAGGGGGGCGTGCTCTCTCCCACATGCAGTCTGCGTATGCCTGATCTGCATCACCTGCACTTTCTGCATTCCGACCTAGACTTGTCAGTATTCCCACTCTGACAAGGCCGTCGCACCATGATCCCCATGTCCTCCTTCCACGCCATGCTTATCCCGGTTCTGATCGGCATGATCATGTTGGCCGTGGGCTTCAACTTCCGTGACAAGCCGGTCGGCGTGTTCGGCATGTGGATCGGCATGCTGCTGATCCTGGGGACAGTGGTTTACAAGATCCTCGCCAAACTGGCGGAATGACAAATGCACTCGCATTGGGCATAGCGGCCTCGTACACTCGGTCAATTCGTCGTTTCCAAGGTTGACCGCCTCGTGCTCTCCCGTCTGTTCGCCCTGCCCTGCTATATCCTGATCGCCCTGCTCACGCTGTTGCCGCTGGCGCCTGCCCAAGCCGTGGGTTTACCCGGCCTGCTCGGCACTACCACCAAGGCCCAGCCCCAGGCGGAAGTCCCCCTGGGGCAGTCGCTGGATGAGGTGATCAAGACGCTGGAAAACGACCAGCAGCGCACCCAACTGCTGAGCGATCTGAAGAAACTCCGTGAAGCCACCCAAAAGGCGCAACCCGCCGCCGAACAAGGCGTGCTCGGGCTGATCGGCGGCACCCTGGCGGGCCTTGAGGCGCAGTTTTCCGGGGCCGACAGCCCACTGGGGCGCTGGTCCAATGAAGTCGACCAGGCCAAGGACGAACTCAGCGCCCTGATGCTGCCGGCCAGCGAATGGCTGCCGATCATTTTCGGCTTTGCCGTGATCCTGGCAGTGTGGAGCCTGCTGGCGGCGGCGCTGATCTGGCTCAGCCACCGTGTGCGCGAACGTTTCGGCCTGCCCGAAGAGCTGCCGCAGCACCCACGCACCTGGGACATGGTGCGCTTCGCCCTGCGCAAACTGGGCCCCTGGATGATCGCCCTGATCATCACGGTTTACCTCAGCTACGCCCTGCCCTCGTCCCTGGGCAAATCCCTGGCGATGGTGCTGGCCTACGCACTGGTGATCGGCACCTGCTTCTCGGCGATCTGCGTGATTGCGTTCTCCGTGCTCGACGGCCCTCACCGTCACCGTGCCCTCTATATCCTGCGCCATCAGGCGTTCCGTCCGCTGTGGTGGATCGGCAGCTTTGCCGCCTTCGGCGAAGCGTTGAGCGACCCACGGCTGGTCCAGGCCTTGGGGCAACACCTGGCTCACACCGCCGCGACCGTGGCCAATGTGATGGCTGCGCTGTCCACCGGCGTGTTTATCCTGCGTTTCCGTCGCCCCATCGCGCACCTGATTCGCAACCAACCGCTCTCCCGCCGCCTCACACGCCGCGCTCTCACCGACACCCTGTCCATCATCGGTACCTTCTGGTACTTGCCGGCGCTGCTGCTGGTCGGGATTTCGCTGTTCGCCACCTTCCTGTCGGCGGGCGACACCAGCACGGCGTTGCGCCAGTCGCTGTTGTGCACGGTGCTGCTGGTGCTGTGCATGGTGATCAACGGCCTGGTACGCCGCCACGCCCTCAAGCCGCAGCGCGGGCACAAGCGCCACGCCTTGTATTCCGAGCGCCTGAAGAGCTTTGTCTACACCCTGGCCCATCTGGTGGTATGGCTGGCATTCATTGAGCTGGGCCTTCGTGTGTGGGGGATGTCGTTGATCCGCTTTACCGAAGGCGACGGTCATGAGATCAGCGTCAAACTGTTCGGCCTGGGCGGCACACTGTTGTTTGCGTGGCTGATCTGGATTCTCAGCGACACGGCCATTCACCATGCCCTGACCCGCTCGCGCAAAGGCCTGGCCAACGCCCGTGCGCAAACCATGATGCCGCTGATCCGCAACGTGCTGTTCGTGACCATCTTCATCATCGCGGCCATCGTCGCCCTGGCGAATATGGGTATGAACGTCACGCCGCTGCTGGCAGGTGCCGGTGTGATCGGCCTGGCCATCGGTTTTGGCGCACAGTCACTGGTGGCGGACTTGATCACCGGCCTGTTCATCATCATCGAAGACTCCCTGGCCATCGATGACTACGTGGATGTCGGCGGCCACCTCGGCACCGTCGAGGGCCTGACCATTCGGACCGTGCGCCTGCGTGACATCGACGGCATCGTACACACTATCCCGTTCAGTGAAATCAAGAGCATCAAGAACTACTCGCGGGAGTTCGGCTACGCAATTTTCCGAGTGGCGATCCCCTACAACATGGAAATCGACGACGCGATCAAGCTGATGCGCGATGTCGGCCAAAAAATGCGCAACGACCCGCTGCAACGTCGCAATATCTGGTCACCGTTGGAGATTCAGGGTGTCGAAAGTTTCGAATCGGGCAGCGCGATCCTGCGCGCGCGGTTCAAGACGGCGCCGATCAAGCAGTGGGAAGTGTCGCGGGCGTTCAACCTGTCGCTCAAGCGTCATCTGGATGAAGCCGGGCTGGATCTGGCCACGCCGCGCTTGAGTGTGCAGGTAGTGACCGCCGGCACTGTGCAGGAGAAAGATCAACAACAATAAACTCAGGAGAGGTCCTTATGCGTTTAACCGGTCTGACACACCAGTGGGTTTTCGGCGCGCTGTGCGCAGTCGCCAGCAGTGCCGTGATTGCCGCCGGCAGCGGCCAGGGCAGCGCCCGCGAGGAAATCGCCGCCCAGGCAAAAGCGCTTGAGCCGGCGTTGCTGGAAACCCGGCGCGACATTCACGCCCACCCTGAACTGGGCAACACCGAAACCCGCACGGCCGAACTGGTCGCCAAACAATTGCGCGACCTGGGCCTTGAGGTCAAAACCGGCATCGCGCGTACCGGTGTCGTAGCCGTACTCAAAGGCGCCCTGCCCGGCCCAACCGTCGCCCTGCGGGCCGATATGGATGCGTTACCGGTGAAGGAGGTCGCCGACCTACCCTTCGCGTCCAAAGCCAAAGGCACCTACCTGGGCAAGGAAGTCGACGTGATGCACGCCTGCGGCCACGACGCCCACACCGCTATCCTCCTGAGCACGGCGAAAATCCTTACCGGCATGCGCGACCGCTTGCCCGGCACAGTCGTGTTCTATTTCCAACCTGCCGAAGAAGGCCCGAGCGACTTCATTCCCGACGGCAAAAACACCTGGGGCGCGAAGATGATGGTGCAGGAAGGTGTGATGAAAGCGCCCAAGCCGGACGCGGTGTTCGGCCTGCACGTGTGGGCCGGTGTGCCCGCCGGGCAGATCGCCTACCGCCCAGGCCCAACCCTGGCCAGTTCAGATGACCTGCGCATCAGGATCCTCGGCAAACAGACCCACGCCGGTCGCCCGTGGGACGGCATCGACCCGATCACCGTCGGCGCGCAAACCATCGTCGGCCTGCAAACCGTGGTCAGCCGCCGCACCGACATATCGTCATTCCCGTCGGTGGTCAGCATCGGCACCATCAACGGCGGTACGCGCTACAACATCATTCCCGAATCGGTGGACATGAGCGGCACCATTCGCTCCTACGACTACGGCATCCGCCAGAAGCTGCACGCGGATGTGCGCCAGACGGTAGAGAAAATCGCCGAGAGCGGTGGCGCCAAGGCCGAAGTCACGATCATCGAGAAATACGACCCCACCATCAACAACCCGGCCCTGACCGAAAAAATGCTGCCGAGCCTGCGCTGGGCGGCCAACGATGATGTGGTGCAAGGCCCGTTGGTGGGCGGTGCCGAGGACTTCTCGTTTTATGCCAAGGAGGCACCGGGACTGTTTGTGTTCCTGGGGGTAACGCCGCGGGCTCAGGACATGAGCAAGGCTGCGCCGAACCATAACCCGGGGTTCTATGTCGATGAGTCGGCGTTGGTGGTGGGGGTCAGGACGCTGGCGTCGCTGGCAACAGACTACCTGTACACCCGCTGAACCACTGCCGTGGCGAGGGAGCTTGCTCCCGCCGGGCTGCGAAGCCGCCCTAAAAAACAGGAGCGCTTCGCACTCCAGCGGGAGCAAGCTCCCTCGCCACACAAACCACTTCGCATGGGATGTGCTGGATCAGCCGGCCAGCGCAGCGCTGTCCATCTTCTGGCGCAGGCTCAGCGGGCGCATGTCGGTCCAGACCTCCTCGATGTAGGCCAGGCACTCTTTCTTCATGCCGCTCTTGCCCACGGTGCGCCAACCTTCCGGCACGGCCTTGTAGTCGGGCCAGATGGAATACTGCTCTTCATGGTTGACCACAACCTGGAAGAGGATGTCGTCGCGGTCAAATACTGAGGTCATTGCTGTTCTCCATCGCTCAAAGGCTGGCTGCGCACCACGCGCAGCGCTGATATCTGTAGAAACGTACCAGGCCGGCAAAAAATTAGAGGCCGGCAACCGCCGCCGTCACGGCGCGCCCGAAGATTTCGGCAACACGGTCGATCTCGGCAGCGGTGATCACCAGCGGCGGCAGGAAACGCACCACGCCGCCATGGCGACCGCCCAGCTCCAGGATCAGGCCGCGCTTGAGGCATTCACGCTGTACCAGCGGTGCCAACTGGCGATGTACCGGTGGATGGCCCTGGATATCGGGGGTGCCGTCCGGGTCCACCAGTTCCACCCCCAACATCAACCCACGTCCACGAATATCGCCCAGTTGCGGGACATCCCGTTGCAGGATGCGCAGGTGTTCAGCCAGCCGTTCCCCCATGGCGGCGGCGTGGCCGGCCAGGTCATGCTCCTTGAGGTGGCGCATCACCGCCGAACCCGCCGCCATTGCCATCTGGTTGCCACGGAAGGTTCCGGCGTGAGCGCCCGGCAGCCAAGTGTCGAGCCAGTCGCGATACACCACCACCGCCAAGGGCAGGCTGCCGCCGATGGCCTTGGACATCACCACCACGTCCGGGATGATGCCGGCGTGCTCGAAGGCGAACATCTTGCCGGTACGGCCGAAGCCGCTCTGGATTTCATCGACGATCAACGCCACACCAGCCTGCTCGGTAATACGCCGCAGACCACGCAACCAGTCGAGGTCGGCAGGGATCACACCACCCTCGCCCTGCACCACTTCGACAATCACCGCGGCCGGCAGCGTTACGCCGGCCTCCGGGTCACTGAGCAGGTTTTGCAGGTAATGCAGGTTGACCTGTACGCCTTGCGCACCGCCCAGACCGAACGGGCAGCGGTAATCGTAGGGGTACGGCAGAAATTGCACACCATTGGCAAGCAAGGCACTCAAGGGTTTCTTCGGCCCCAGGCTGCCCATCAGGCTCAACGCACCCTGGCTCATGCCGTGATACCCGCCCTGGAATGACAACACCGTACTGCGGCCGGTGGCGGTGCGTACCAGTTTCAGCGCGGCCTCCACCGCGTCGGTGCCGGTCGGCCCGCAGAACTGGATTTTCGCTTCCCGCGCCAGCGCCGGCGGCAGCAGGCCGAACAGGTCCTGCACGAACTGGTCCTTGACCGGGGTGGTCAGGTCGAGGGTGTGCAGCGGCAGTTCATCGCTGAGTACCTGCTGGATGGCTTCGATCACCACCGGGTGGTTATGGCCCAGCGCCAGAGTGCCGGCACCGGCCAGGCAATCGATGAAACGGCGGCCCTCCACGTCCTCCACGTAGATACCCTTGGCGCGTTTGAGTGCCAGGGGGATACGCCTTGGGTAGCTGCGGGCGTTGGATTCCTGTTGGCGTTGGCGGGCCAGCAGTGGGGTTTCCTCGAATTGGTAGAGTGTTTCGTGCACCTGAGTGTCTTCGATGCGGATGGTGGCGACTGACATTTCTCGATCCCTCAATACGCGGGTGGGGTGAGCAGACGGGTGATCCGTGGGTGTACGGATTTCATGTTCTGGAGACGCATCAGCTTCGGGGGGATTTAGGGGAGACGGCGTACATATCCGTTATTCAGGTCACGGCCACCTGGGGTTCCGCCCTTACGGCGGGTCACTTTGGAAAAGCCGGAATGCCGGCCCAGCCCAAAGTAACCAAAGGGCTCTTGCCCCACCACTCGGCACCTCGCTCAGGCTCGGTGTGCCCGAACACAGACTTGAATCCGTGGGCCGCAGCGTTTTGCTTTCCTGTGGGAGCTGGCTTGCCTGCGCTACACAGAGTATCTACACAACTTTGGTGCGGCCATGAACCTGTGGCGAGGGAGCTTGCTCCCGTGACGGCTCGGAAGCCGGCGACTAACCCTTAGTGGCCGTGGCTTGGATAACCGATATGTCACGATCAACCGGACACTCAGATCCCCCGATACCGCTCATTCAACGCATACAGAACCGCGCACGTTTGCGCATCTAGAAACCCGCAATAATCCTGCGGCCGAAAGTGCATCTGAAACGCCCGGGTTCGTTGTTCGAATGCCCGGCGATTTTTCGCCGGTGCGTATCCGTAGCGCTGGAAAGCCCGTTCCACTTCCACCTCCGGCGGCAGCCCGAGGCAAAACCGGCGTTGGTACATAGCCCGCGTGGCCTCGTCGAACCAAGCGCCGATGCCCGCTTCGTACAAGCGCCGCCAAGGCAATTGCGGCCCAGGGTCGCTTTTGCGCCAATACGCCACATCCGAGTGGCCAAGCACGTCGGTCGGCCCGATCTGTGGGTAGCGACCCAGAATGTCACGAAGCAGGGCAACCAACATGTCGACCTGCGCCTCCGGGTACGCCGGAAAGGTGAACACGCCCCCAGCATCCCGCGCCAGGTTGACGATCTCGATGCCGATCGCCCGGCCGTTGAGATTGTCTCGCCCCTCCCAATGGCTTGTACCGGCGTGCCAGGCGCGCTTGTCTTCGGGCACCAGGCGAAATACCCGCAACTCAAGATAACCGCCGGCGCGATAGGCCGGCTCATTCGGATCCGGCAACAGGTAGTGCGCGCTGACGCCGCCCTGGGTCAGCGTATTCAGGGATGAGGTGAACGGCGCGGCGGTGTAATGCAGCACCACCTGCCGCACGGGCTCGCCGTTACGTTCGTTGAAATCGCTGGAAGGAAAACTGCTATCGATGACCAACATAAGGACCGTCCTTTTTCAATACAGGCCGAATCATTCAACCCGTTGGAGCACAAAAAAATTACCGCCATCCTGAAGCGCGCACGTTCAGGTTGGCGGTAACTATTTGGTCCTTGAAAAAGAAGGCTCAGTTGAAGCTTTTTGTAGAGCGAGCTTGCTCGCGAAAAACTCACAGGCGCCGCGCCCATTCAGGCAACACGCGTTATCGTTGAGGTTTTTCGCGGGCAAGCCCGCTCCTACAGATGGCCGCTCAGCGCCGCAGTGGCATCCCGAGGTCCACCCGCAGGCCGTCCGGCCGGCTGTCGAACTTCAGCGAGCAGGAACAACGCTGGACGATGGCCTGCACAATCGCCAGGCCCAGGCCGCAGCCCTCGCTGTTGCCGTTGCGCCAGAACCGTTGCGTCAGGTACTGCAGGTCCTCGCTGGAGATCTGCTTGCCATGGTCACGGACCCGGAAGACTACGTTATCGGTCGCGGTCAGCACGCTCAGTTCCACCCGCGTATCCGCAGGGGTGTGACGCAGGGCGTTGTCCAGCAGGTTGCGCAGCGCCGCGACCGCCAGGCCCACCGGCATTTCAACCGGGGTGGCCGAGAGGTTGTCGGGCAGGATCAGGTCAATACGCCGGTTGTCCCCCGCGTTGGCATCCTGGATCGCCAGGCGCGCCACTTCCTCGGCCGTGGAGTGCAGGCCGTCATCGAACGACAGGTTGCCCTCCACCCGCGCCAACAGCAGCAATTGCTCCAAGGTCCGGTGCAGACGGTCGGCACCTTCCTCGGCATGCGCCAGGGACTGGTCGCGGGCTGCACCTTCGGTCATGCGGGCCACTTGCAGGTGGGTCTTGATCGCCGTGAGTGGGCTGCGCAGTTCATGGGCGGCGTCGCCGGTGAGGCGGCGTTCGCGCTCAATGGTCTTGGCAATCCGTTGCAGCAGCTGGTTCTGGGTGTCGAGCAGCGGCTTGAGTTCGCTGGGCAACGGGTGGATCTGCAGCGGCTCAAGGGAGTCGGCACTGCGCCGCATCAAGGCATCGCGCATGCGATTGAGCGGCACCAGGCTCTGGCCGATGCCCAGCCACAACAGGCACAGGCAACCCAGCAAGGCCACGCCCACCGGCACGGACGCCGCCAGCAGGATCGACAGGTTCAACGCTTCGCGCTCCACCTGGCGGTCGGCGGTGGTGATCAGCAAATCACCACGGGACAGGGTGAAACTGCGCCAGCCCACTCCGTCGATGACCTGGTCGCGAAAGCCGCTCTTGCGCGACTCCAGCCCTTCCTCCGGGGTGGTATGGCTGCGAGCCAGGATCTCGCCGCGCAACGAGCTGACCTGACAGGCCATGCCGCCCGGTACGTTCAGTTGTTCGGTGCGCAGGTGCGCACCGCCACTCACACTGGCCAGGCCCGGCATCTGCTCGGTCAGCCCCGCCACCATGCGTGCCGACGCGACCAGGCGTTGATCGAGGGAGAACATCATCTGGTTGCGCAAGTCGTTGAGCATCCAGGCGGCCGCCAGGGCCCAGATCAACACAAAAGCGGCGCCCAACTTGAATGTCAGGCGCAGGCGCAGGCTCATCACGAAGCGTTCTCTGCGTCATCCGCCGTGCCCAGGCGATAGCCCAGGCCGCGCACGGTCTCGACGATGCCATTACCCAATTTGCGCCGCAGGTGATGGATGTGCACGTTCAACGCGTTGCTTTCCAGTTCGTCGTTGAAGCCGTAGACGCTGTCCTTGAGTTGTTCGCTGGAGAGCACGCGGCCCTTGTTGTGCAGTAACGCTTGCAGCAGCGCCTGCTCGCGACGGGACAGGTCCACCGGCTGGCCGC
Source organism: Pseudomonas sp. BCA17 (assembly GCF_004519405.1). Classification (GTDB taxonomy): domain Bacteria; phylum Pseudomonadota; class Gammaproteobacteria; order Pseudomonadales; family Pseudomonadaceae; genus Aquipseudomonas. The sequence continues at coordinate 1,491,368 of NZ_SGWI01000001.1, forward strand.
CCAGGAAGGTCTCGCGGCTGCTGGGGTCGTAGGTCAGGCGGCCGTGTTCGATCAGGTTGACGCTGCGCCCCGCTACGCGCCGCAGCAGGGTTTGCAGGCGGGCGGCGAGTTCGCGCAGGTCAAAGGGCTTGAGCAGGTAGTCATCGGCACCGGCCTGCAGGCCGTCGACGCGGTTGGTCACGGAGTCCCGTGCCGTGAGGATCAGCACCGGGATTTCCAGGCCCTGGCTGCGCTGTTGCTGCAACAGTTTGAGGCCGTCTTCATCGGGCAGGCCGAGGTCGAGCACCATAATGTCGAACGTCGCGGCCTTGAGCATCGCCCGCGCGGCTGCGGCCGAGGCCACGCGCTCGACGGTAAAGCCTTGGGCGGTCAGGCCGGCCACGATGCCGCTGGCGATCAGTTCGTCGTCTTCACAGACCAGTACGTGCATGCTGAACCCTTCATGAAAGATGGGGAGATTAAAGGTTGGCCGGATTAAGCGCAGATTATGCCGTGAAAAGAGACGCGCCCAGACTTTCCCTACACTCTAGAATAGCGCCGGTTAATCATCGGTTAATCAACGCCACACATTGTGTGCCTCACTTGCATCGAACTAAGGCTTGACCATGCGGCATCTGTTTACCTTTTTGCTGGTGTTGTTCGCGGGGTTCGCCCAGGCCGCGCCAGGCAACCCGTTTGAGACCAAACCTGATTTCCTTCCGGTGGGCAAAGCCTTCACTTTTACCTCCGAGCGCCTGGAAAGTGGCGAGACCCAGCTGTACTGGCAGATTGCCGACGGTTATTACCTGTACAAGCAGCGCATGAAGTTCGATGGCCTGGCTGAAAAGCCCGCGCTGCCGCAAGGCGAGGCCCATAGCGATGAGTTCTTCGGCGATCAGGAAGTGTATCGCCAGGGCCTGGAAGTGAAGATTCCGGCCGGAGCCACCGGCCAGGTCAAGCTGGGCTGGCAAGGCTGTGCCGACGCGGGCCTGTGCTACCCGCCGCAATCGATCACCGTGGACCTGGGCGGCAACCCCGCCGTGGCTGCCACTGCTGAAGCCCAGGACCAGAGCCTGGCCAGCGGCCTGCAACAGCGCAGCCTGGGCTGGAGCCTGCTGGTGTTCTTTGGCTTGGGCCTGTTGCTGGCCTTTGCCCCCTGTTCGCTACCGATGCTGCCGATCCTTGCCGGCCTGGTAGTCGGCAGTGGCGCCAGCCCACGTCGCGGTTTTGCCCTGGCCAGCAGCTATGTGGTGTGCATGGCCCTGGTATATGCCGCACTCGGCGTGCTGGCCGCGCTGCTCGGCGGCAACCTGGCGGCGCTGCTGCAAACCCCTTGGATCCTGGGCAGTTTTGCCGCGCTGTTTGTGATCCTCGCCTTGCCGATGTTCGGTTTCTTTGAACTGCAACTGCCGGCCTTCCTGCGCGACCGCCTGGACAACGTCAGCCGCCAGCAAAGCGGTGGCAGCCTGGTGGGCGCGGGGGTTCTCGGCGCACTGTCCGGCCTGCTGGTGGGCCCGTGCATGACCGCCCCCCTGGCTGGCGCCCTGCTCTACATCGCCCAGAGCGGCAATGCACTGCACGGTGGCCTGATCCTGTTCGCCATGGGCATTGGCATCGGCGTGCCGCTGTTGCTGCTGGTGACGGTGGGCAACCGCTTCCTGCCCAAGCCGGGTACCTGGATGAACGTACTCAAGGGCATCTTCGGCTTCCTGTTCCTCGGTACCGCCGTGTTGATGATTCGCCCGGTGGTCGGCGAAAGCCTGTGGCTCGGCCTGTGGGGCGCACTGGCGTTGGTGATGGCCTACTGCGGCTGGACACTGGCCCGCGAATACGGGCTGGCCGCCAAGGTGTTTGGCGCCGGCTCCCTGGTGCTGGGCCTGTGGGGCGCGGTACTGGTGGTGGGCGCAGCCGGTGGCAGCGATGACCTGTGGCAACCGCTGAAGGTGTACAGCGGCTCGCGCGTCTCCGCCGCAACGACTGCCCACGATGCGTTCATGACCATTAACGACCCGGCCGTGCTGCAAAGCCAGCTCGACGCCGCCAAGGCCCAGGGGCAATGGGTACTGGTGGACTACTACGCCGACTGGTGCGTGTCGTGCAAGATCATGGAAAAGCAGGTATTCGGTAAACCCGAAGTCATGGATGCGCTGAAAGACGTGCGCCTGCTGCGCCTGGACGTCACCGCCGACAATGCCGCCAGCCGCGAGCTGCTCGGCCGCTATAAAGTCCCTGGCCCACCCAGCTTCGTGTGGATCGGCCCCGACGGTGAAGAGCGCCGTGCCCAACGCATCACCGGCGAAGTGGATGCCGCCGCCTTCCTGCAACGCTGGACGCAAACCCGGAACGCGCTCTGATGCTGACCCTGACCATCGGTACCTTCGCCATTGCCCTGAATCACATCCTGCTGATCAGCGCGCTGATTCTCGCCACGTTGGTGGGCTGGCGCGTGGCCAGGCGTGGCGGGGAAAACCCGGAATCGGTGCTGTTCAGCCTGTTCCTGCTGGGCATGCTGGTAGCACGCCTCAGCTTTGTGCTGATGTACTGGAGCGAGTACCGCAACGACTGGCTGCAGATGGTCGACCTGCGTGACGGCGGCTTTCTCGCCTGGCCCGGCGTGATTGCGCTGGTACTCGGCGCGCTGGCCTACGGCTGGCGTCGCCCTGCCCTGCGCAAGCCGCTGAGCGCCGGGGTGATCACCGGGCTGGTGTTCTGGAGCATGAGCAGCTTGTCCCTGAGCCTGTACGACAAGGGCTCGCAATTGCCCGACATCACCTTGCGCAACGCCAATGGCGAGGTGGTGCAACTGGCCGATTACAAAGGCGGCCCGCTGGTGATCAACCTGTGGGCCACCTGGTGCCCACCGTGCCGGCGGGAAATGCCGGTGCTGGAACGCGCCCAGCACCAACGGCCCGACGTGACCTTCCTGTTCGTCAACCAGGCCGAAAGCATGCAAAGCGTCAGTACCTTCCTCGCCACCCAAGGCCTGACCCTCGACAACGTGTTGTTTGACGCCAGTGGCCGCCTCGGCCAGGCCGTAGGTTCCATGGCGTTGCCGACCACCCTGTTCTACCAAGCCGATGGGAGGCTGATCAACAGCCACCTGGGCGAGCTGTCCCAGGCCAGCCTGGCCCGCGCCATGGAACCCTTCGACTCCGCTCCCGCCGCCACAAGGAAACCGACATGCCAAGCCTCCGCCACCTGCTGACCCTGCTGCCACTGACCCTGGCCGCTACCCTGGCCCAGGCCGAAGACTGGCCGGCGCCGATCAAACAGATCGAAGCCAAGGGTGCCAGGATCCTCGGCAAATTCGACGCGCCCAGCGGCCTCACCGGCTACGCCGCCCAGTATCAGAACCGTGGCATGGCGCTGTACCTGACCGCCGACGGCAAAAGCGTGCTCGCCGGCAACCTGTACGACGCCCAGGGCAATGACCTGAGCAGCGCGCCCCTGGAAAAACTGGTGTACGCGCCGATGGCCAAGGAAGTCTGGGCCAAGATGGAACACAGCAACTGGATTCAGGACGGCGATAAAAACGCGCCGCGCATCGTCTACCTGTTCAGCGACCCCAACTGCCCTTACTGCAACATGTTCTGGGAACAGGCCCGCCCGTGGGTGAAAGCCGGCAAGGTGCAACTGCGCCACATCATGGTCGGCATCATCCGCGAGGACAGCCCGGGCAAGTCGGCCGCGCTGTTCGCCGCCAAGGATCCGCAAAAAGCCCTGGAAGAACACGAAGCCGCCGGCAAGGGCAGCAAGTTGCAGGCACTGGACAAGATCCCGGCGGATATCGAGGCCAAGCTCGATGCCAATATGAAGTTGATGGATGAGTTGGAGTTATCGGCCACCCCGGCGATTTTTTATCTGGATGAAAAAGGTGGGCTGCAGCAACAGCAAGGGGCGCCTTCGCCGGAGAAGTTGGGGAAGATACTGGGAGCGAAATAAAAATAACCTCAATGCTTTAATAGGTAAGCCGCAACTTTTTATTAATAGAAAGTGCCACTGCGAGGCAGTGGCACTTCAAACTAGTTAAGCCAAAACGTAAAATTATCCAACCCAATCCATTCCGCCGTTGTAGTAGTGACGATTATCGAGGAAATACGCCCTCCAGAAGGGGCAGTAAAACTCACCCACTGGTCAACGTCCCCCCCCATCGCTTGACCATAGCGAGTGAAACTGCCCTGCAAAATATCTTGTTCGTCATAAAAAGAAAATTTTACGTCTGCGTCCAGCCACACCATACCGAATAAGGTGCGTACACAGCTGAACTTTAAGTTCATCCGTATCACCTGTGGGCCGGTGGTGTTGTATCCAATCATTAAACCAGGAGGAACATACTTATCCGGGCTCGCCTGATAGGGATAGTTCGCGATGCCAGACGTTCCCGCACCGCTGACATGCGAGATCGACATCCGTGGCGTTTCTATACGTCCACCTGCATAAACCAATTATGGGAAAGGAGTATCACTAAAATTCTCGTAGATTATTTTAGGAGGTAAAACGACTGTCAATTCCAATGATGGGAAACGCACTGCGTCCGTCGCACTTGAACTGCCGTCAGTCGTGACATCGCAAAAAACAGCCAACGAGCTGTGATTTTTCAATTTTTCTAATTCAGATCGAAGCAGTACTGCCGACAATCCATTGTAGACTTCATCTGAAGTTACGCGTGGGTCTATACGCACGTTGATCGTATAGGAGACACCGGTTTCGAGAGTCCCGACAGCACGCAGCCAAGCATTTTGCCCCTCAAGAGCAAACCACCACGCTTTGTCGAAGTTTGCGTCATACACGGTGATATGCGCCTCACCTGTAAAAGTCTGCAGATCTAAAACCCCGCCCTGGGTAGCCGGTGGAGTCGCCTCCGGCACCACCGGCGTTGGAAGTCTCGTCGGCACGCTGATCTTCAATGCCAACGTCTTCGACGGCGCCAGCTTACAAGTACTGGTCACTATGTAATTGATCGGGATGGTTTTACCTGCGCCCTGAATCACCGCTTCACGCGGGATCGCAAAATCCACATAGCCCGGATCGCTGTTGCCCGGTTTTGATTCCAACGGCAGGCTCGTGCCGTCCGCTCTGATCCACTTCAGCTGGATCGAGTGATGAGGGCTGATCCGTTCATACGCCACCCGCACCGTCACGCCATCCTGGCCGTTCCAGATCGTCAGTTGATCATCCACCGCTTCAAGCACCGTTGGGTGAGGCAGTACCCAAGCCTCTTGCTCGATGTTGAAAATCCGCACAGGAAACTCGATGGCCGTCTCCAGCGTGCGCTGGCCATCAAAGTTCACCGCGAAATGCAGCCTAAACTCGCTGCAATCGGCCAGTTGTTGCAGCTTGGCCCTGGAGATCGGTGTATCGACTCCATCGTGTAACCAGGCGGCTGTCAGCGGCTTGCCCTCCAACACATCAAACTTATAGGCGCTGCCATCCTCAAGGGTGCCGGTTACCCACATCCAGCAGCAGTTCCGCTCTATGGCGTAATCCCAGATGGGCACCACACCTGTTGCGTCATCGCTGAAGGTATTGAGATCCACCTTGTTGCCAGTGGCCTCTTCAATGCCCGGTCTGGTCAGTTGAGGCGCAAGTACCTTGATCACACGATCCGGAGAATGTTGGGGTTCGTAATTGTTGAATTGAAGGCTGTATTTCAGCGTCAATGTCTTATTAAAAAGGGTGGCGATGATTTCCGGGGCAACATCAAATGACAGGCTCGTTTCGCCCGTCTTCACATCCTTGCAACCGAGTGCCACTGGCCCGTAATTCGGCCCTGAGGCGTAGGCACACACGTGATCACCCTCGAACATGCCTTCATAACCCACAATGGCGTGCCCGCCATTGACCGTGTTGACAGGGTTGACCTGCCAGTGACCAGCAGGTTGCTCTACCGATTCGCGCAAGTGCGGCGGGTTCAGATCCTGTGCCGGATCAACCTGCAGCAACGAGGTGGTGCGCAGGTGGAAATCCTCGGCGTTAACAGGAAGCGGGTTTTCTAAAAGTGGATCGCCTGGCTCAGGGTACACAGGCTCTGTCGTATCCCAAATCACACCCAGGTGGGTGGTGATCGCCGAATAGTCTTCCAGCCTGGACAACCAGCCTCGCGCGAGAGCAAACCTGAAAACGTGGTCTGCATGAGCCTCATGTGCCTGCACCACATGATCCAACGCTATCCATATAAAGCGGTAAGGCGCGATATGCTGGTTACCGGCAACGGTGACAAACAGACGCTGGCCCTCGTAGATCATCGGCCAAGCCTTGATCTCGACAATTTCATCGCCGGTGAAGCTCTGCATCCTCAGCCACCAGGTGTTCCACTCGTTCTTGGAGTGAACAAATACCGGCCTCGATACAACCAAGTCTTGCTCGCTGATTTGCTGGACTTCCAACTCCAGCGTCAGGGATTTCTGTACACGGCCTCCAGCGATGGCCGTGTACTCGAAGAGCACCGTGTGCCCGATGCAGTAACTGATCAACTGCGCCGGAATATCGACGACGTCAACGCCATCCGCCACGGAAACAGGCTCGAAGACTGGCGCGGCCTGCCCCTTGATAGCCATGTAAAACATGACCCCGGAGGCCCCCGCCGGCAGTGTCAGTGTCGCAGACGTGCCATCGATAGCGTCGATGGGATAAAGCACACTGTTGTTCGCTGCGAACTTGATAACTGGGTAAGGCAGCTCTGCTTCGACCAATGTTTCTGTTGGCAGGGGGGACGTAACGCTTAAGGCTCGCGCGGAGGGTGTGCGTTTGGGGGTCGGTTTTTTAGACATGATAAGACTCCTGTCCAGCGTTAGATAACTATCGGGGTTGGCCATGAGGCCAGAAACTCGACTTATCAGATGCTTGGAGCAGGCGCCTGCCTACTGTCAGAATTGACAGTTCCGACGCAACGTCACGCTGTATCCGACCAACGGCCGCCTCAGAATCCCTCCAATTCCGCCATCAAATCACTCAACCTATCCACCTTCTCAGCACTGATCTCATTGGCCGCCAACCCGTCGATATACTCAGCCAGCTCCGCCACCGTGCTGCACTCGAACATCGCCCGCAGCGGTACATCGCGCTGCAAGGTCTTCTGCACCCGCGAGGCAATCTGCGTGGCCAGCAATGAATGCCCGCCGAGTTCGAAGAAGTTGTCGTGCACCCCAACACGCTCGACCTTGAGCACCTCGGCCCAGATATCGGCCAGGGTTTGCTCCAGCGCGTTGCGCGCAGCCAGGTAATCCTGGCTGTGCAACTGGCCGATCTCGAGGGCCGGCAAGGCGTTGCGGTCGAGTTTGCCGTTGGCGTTGAGCGGCAGGTGGTCGAGCCACAGCCAGTGCAGCGGCACCATGTATTCCGGCAGCTCGGCGCGCAGGCGTTGCTTGATGCGGTCCAGGCGATCACCGGGCTTGAGGCTCTCATCGGCGGCCACCAAGTAACCCACCAAGTGCTTGCCGTTGACGCCCTCCTGCACGCCGACGGCCGCATCGCGCACTTCCGGTTGTTCGTGCAGGCGCGCTTCGATTTCACCCAGTTCGATGCGGTAGCCGCGGATCTTCACCTGATGGTCGATACGCCCGACGTACTCCAGCACGCCATCGCTGCGCCGACGCGCCAGGTCACCCGTGCGGTAGAGACGTTCGCCCGGTGCGCCAAAGGGGTTCGGCACAAACACCGGCGCGGTGCGCAGCGGGTCGCTGACATAACCGCGACCGACGCCGGTGCCGGCAACGCACAGTTCACCCACAGCGCCTTGGGGCACCAACTCCAAGGCACCATCGAGCACGTACAAACGATTGTTGTCGGTCGGTGTACCAATCGGCAGGTAAGTACCGCGAGTAGCCGCCACGTCGACACGGAAAAACGCCACATCGTCCGAGCATTCCGCCGGGCCATAAGCATTCACCAAGCCAATCTGCGGGTAGCGCAGCAGCCATTGGTGCGCCAGTTCCGGCGGCATGGCCTCACCCGTCGGCAGCATCCAGCGCAGCCCATCCAGGCTCATGCGCTCCTGCGCCAGCATGCCCTGGATCAGCGATGGCACGCTTTCCAGCACGGTAATGCCGTGGGCCTGAACGTGCGCCAGCAATCCCTGCGGATCATGAGCGATGGCGTTCGGTACGATGTCCACCCGCGCGCCAAACAGCGGCGCGGCGAGGAACTGCCACACGGAAATATCGAAACTCTGCGAAGCGGTTTGCGCAATCACGTCAGCGTCGCCCAAGGCCAGGTACGGCACCTTGCTCAACTGGTTATTGAGCATGCCGCGCTGCTCCACCATCACGCCTTTGGGCAGACCCGTGGAGCCCGAGGTATAGATCACATAGGCGAGGTTATCCGGGGCGCTGTAGATGCCTGGGTTTTCCCCACGTGCCGGTACTTCCTCCCACACCAGCAACTGGCAGTCGAAGCCCTCCAGCAGTTCGATGGCCAGCTCGCGGCACGCCTCGGTGCACACCAGCAGCGGTGTGCGGCTCAAGTCGATGATGCTGCGCAGACGCTGGCTCGGCAGGCCCGGGTCGAGCGGCAGGTAGCCGGCACCGGCCTTGAAGCTGCCGATGATCATGCCCAGCAGGTCGAGGCTACGCTCGGCCAGCAACGCCACCGGTTGGTCCAGGCCGACGCCTGCGGCGATCAGCGCGTAGCCCAGGCCGTTACTGCGGCGGTTCAGCTCGTCATAGGTCCAACGCTGCTCCAGGCAACTGACGACAATCCGTTGTGGATGGGCAGCCACCTGTTCTTCGAACAGCTCGATATAGCTGCGTTCCAGCGGGTAGGCCTGTTTGCTCTGGTTACAGCCCTCCACCAGGAAATCGCGCTCCTGCTCGCCAATCAGTGGCAGGTCGGCCATGTCGCCATGGAAGCCCTGCACCAGCGCCAACAGCAGGCGCTTGAATTCGCCGAGCATGCCTTGCACGGTGGTTTCATCGAAATAACGCTGGTCATAGGACAGGTGCAAACCCAGGTCATCGCCGGGGTAGCACACGGCGGTCAACGGGAAGTTGGTGTGGGTGCGGCCGGAGTCCGAAGTGGCGTTCAGGCTTTGTGCGCGGTCCAGCACCGACACTTCCACCGGGGCGTTTTCGAACACGAACAGGCTGTCGAACAGCGGCTGGCCCTTGGGCAACTCACTGTGTTCCTGGATCGTCACCAGCGGCAGGTATTCGTATTCACGCAGCTGCATGTTGCTGTCGAGCAGGCCGCTCAACCACTGGCGCACGCTGCAGCGCTGATCGTCCTCAGGCAGTTTCACGCGCAACGCAATACTGTTGATGAACAGACCGACCGTGCGTTGCATCTCCGGCATTTCCACCGGGCGACCCGCCACGGTGACGCCGAACAGCACATCACGGTCGCCGCTCAGACGGCGCAACACCAAGGCCCACGCGGCCTGGGCGAAGGTATTGACGGTGAGCTGATGGGCCTGGGCCAGTTCGCGCAGTTGTGCGCCGTCGCGGGCATCGAGCCGGGTGTAGCAATCGCCCACCACCATGCCGCCGCTATGGCCTGCGTGTTCGCGCAGGAACGGCCGGTCGCTCGGGATCGGCGTGGTGCGCTCGAACCCTTGCAGGTTCTGCTGCCACCACTGGCGTGCCTCGTTGAGGTTCTGGCGTTGCAGCCAGGCGATGTAGTCGCGATAACGCGGCGGCGTGGCCAGTTGCGCTTCGCGGCCCTCCCCCAGTGCCATATAGATTTCGAAGAAGTCATTCATCAGCAACGAGCGGCACCAGGCATCGATGAGGATGTGGTGGTTGCTCATCATGAACCAGTAGCGCTCAGCGCCGACACGGATCAGACGCAAGTGGAACGGCGCCTGGTTGAGCAGATCGAAACCGGCTTCGCGCTCAGCCTTGAGCAAGGCTTGCAGGCGCGGTTCCTGCTCCTCCTCAGGGTCTTTGCTCCAGTCCAGGTATTCAATCGGCGTGCTGCCCGGCTTGTGGATCACTTGCAGCATGTCTTCGCCGACGTTCCAGCAGAACGACGCACGCAAGGCTTCGTGACGGGAGATCACTGCCTGCCAGGCCTGGGCGAAACGCTGCGGGTCCAGGGCGCTGTTGATGCGGTAGCGGTCCTGCATGTAGTAGAGACCGGTGCCCGGTTCCAGCAAGGTATGCAGCAACAGGCCCTCTTGCATCGGCGTCAGCGGGTAGACGTCCTCGATGGCATTGGCGGGAACCGGCAAGCCATCCAGTTGTGCCTGGGTCAGGTGCGCCAGGGGGAAGTCGGACGGCGTGAGGCCACCGGCATCGTCTTTGAGGCAGTGCGCGATCAGGCTGTGCAATTCGGCCAGGTACCCATCGGCCAGTTGGCGGATGGTCTGAGGGTCGTGACGCTCACGGCTGAAGGTCCAGCGCAGTACCAGCTCCCCGCCGTAGACCTGGCTGTCGACGCTCAGCTCATTGGGCAGCGGTGCATCCGGGTCATGGGCCAGGCCGGCGGACTCATCCAGCGGATGGAACAGTGCATCGGCACCGAAGCTCTGGTCAAACTGGCCAAGGTAGTTGAAGGTGATGTCAGCGTCTGGCAATGCCGCCATGCTGCGTTTGCACAGGTCGTCCGCCAGATAGCGCAGCACACCGTAGCCCAACCCTTTGTGCGGCACGCCGCGCAGTTGCTCCTTGATTGCCTTGATCGATGCGCCCTGCTCTTCAAGCGGAGTGAGGCGCAGCGGATAGGCACTGGTGAACCAACCCACCGTGCGGGTCAGGTCGACCTCGTCGAACAGCGCTTCGCGCCCATGGCCTTCCAACTGAATCAATGCCGAATCGTGACCGCTCCAGCGACACAAAACACGCGCCAGGGCCGTCAACAGCAAATCATTGACCTGGGTGCGATAGGCACTCGGCGCCTGTTGCAGCAGTTGCCGGGTGGACTCGGCATCCAGCCGCACACTGACCGTATCAGCATCGCGGTTGCGCAGCGAACCGTGCGGGCGATCCACCGGCAACGCCACCGATGGGCCTGCCAGTTGCGCCTGCCATACACCCAATTCTTCGCGCAGGGACTCGCTGCCGGCATACGCCTGCAAGCGTGCCGCCCAATCGCGTAGCGCACTGGTCTTGGCCGGCAGGCTGACGGACTGGCCGTCGCTCAGTTGGCGGTAGACCGTTTGCAGGTCTTCGAGCAATACACGCCACGACACGCCGTCCACCACCAGGTGATGGATCGCGATCAGCAGCCGTTGTTGACCTTGCGGGCCATCCACCAGCAAGGCACGCAGCAGCGGCCCGTTGGCCAGGTCGAGGCTGCGCTGAGTGTCGGTGAACAGCGCCGTGCATTGATCCATATCGCGCACGTGCGCCTGCATCAGCACACCGCCTTCGGGTACCGCCAAGTGCTCGGCGTGCCATTGGGCATCGCGTTGGGTGAAGCTCAGGCGCAGGGCGTCGTGGTGTTCCAACACCGCCAGCAAGGCTTGCTCCAGGCGGCGCGGGTCGAGCAGTTGCAGAGGCTGGAGCAGCAGCGCCTGGTTCCAGTGCTGGCGGTTGGGAATCTCGGTTTCGAAGAACCAATGCTGGATCGGCGTGAGCCCCGAGCTGCCGGTGAGCAGGCCCTGTTCGGCGGTGATCCGCTCAGAGCGCGTGGCAACGGCGGCCAGGGTGTGCACCGTCTGGTGCTGGAACAGATCGCGCGGGCTGAAATGAATCCCCGCCTGCCGCGCACGGCTGACCACCTGGATCGACAGGATCGAATCACCGCCCAGCTCGAAAAAGTTATCGTCCAGCCCGACTGGCTGCACGTTCAATACCGCGCCCCAGATCGCCGCCAGGGTTTGCTCCAGCTCGCTACGCGGCGCTACGTACTGTTGGCGATTGGCTTCGGGGTCCGGTTGCGGCAGGGCGCGACGGTCGAGCTTGCCGTTGGCGGTCAATGGCATGCTGTCGAGCACGATCAGGTGCGCGGGCACCATGTAGTCCGGCAATTGCGCCCTGAGGTGAGTCTTGAGCGCTTCGCGCAAGCTGCCGTGGTCGGCGTCGCTGACCAGATACGCCACCAGTTGTTTGCCGCTCGGCGAGTCCAGCGCCAGCACCACGACTTCGCGCACGGCCGCGTGCTCCAGCAGGCGGGTTTCGATCTCACCCAGTTCGATGCGGAAGCCGCGGATCTTCACCTGATGATCGATACGGCCCAGATACTCCACCAGGCCGTCGGCGCGTTGGCGTACCAGGTCGCCGGTGCGATACAGGCGGCCGCCATGGGCCGCGAAGGGGTCGGCAACAAAACGTTCCGCCGTCATGCCCGCACGCTGGTGATAACCCTGGGCCAGGCCGGCACCGCCGACGTACAACTCACCCGTGGCGCCTTGGGGCACCAGGGCCAGGTCGGCGTCGAGAATGTACGCCACGCGGTCACCGATAATGCTGCCGATCGGCACGCTGGCGGCGCCCGCCTCCAACTGCTGCGGCGCCAGGCTGGCCAGCGGCATCACCACGGTTTCGGTCGGGCCGTAGGCGTTGAAGAACACCTCCGGTTGGAACGCCGCGCGAATGCGCTGCAAGTGCTCACCGGTCAGCGCTTCGCCTCCGGTGATGCACATGCGTACCGGCAAGGTCTGATGCTGGGTCGCCAGCCATTGCGCTAACTGGCTGCCGTAGCTCGGCGTGAAGCCCAGGATGTTGATGCGATGGGTGCGGATCAGCCCGCAGATTTCTTCAGCGTCCCATTGGCCTTGGGCGCGCAATACCACCTGCGCACCGCTGAGCAGCGGCACCAGCAAACGCTCGGTGGCGGCGTCGAAATTGATCGAATAAAAGTGCAGCTCACAGTCATCCGCCCGCATACCGAAACGTTCGATCACCGCCAGGCAATGCATGGCGATTTCGCCGTGGCACACCACCACGCCTTTGGGCTTGCCGGTGGAACCGGAGGTGTAGATCAGGTACGCCTGATGCTGTGGCAGGCTGATAAATGGCAGCTCGGTCGCCGGATAGTTGGCCAGCACTGGCAGGTCCTCTTCCAGGCACCAGCACGCCACCGTGGCCGGCAACTCGCCCAGGGCCGCGAACATCGCCGCATCACTGAGCAACAGGCCAATGCCGCTGTCTTCGATCATGTAGTGCAAACGGTCCAGCGGGTATTCCGGGTCCAGCGGCACATAGGCGCCACCGGCCTTGAGGATCGCCAGCAGGCCGACGACCATTTCCAGAGAACGTGGCAGCGCAAGACCCACGCGCACCTGCGGGCCAACACCGCGCTCGCGCAGCATCCAGGCCAGGCGATTGGCACGCTCATCCAGTTCGCGGTAGCTGAGGGTCTCCCCGGCAAAGGTCAGCGCGGGCGCATCGCCGCGCACCGCCGCCTGCCGGCCGAACAGGCCGTGGAGGCACTGGTCGAGACGGTGCTCGCCAGCCTCACGGCCCAAGCTGCCCTGCAACGCACGCTGCTCGTCAGCGGTGAGCAGCGGCAGCTCGCTGAGGCGCTGTTGCGGATCGCCGATCAAGGCTTCCAGCAAGTTGCGCCAATGCTCGGCCATGCGTGCAATACGCGGTTCGTCGAACAGGTCGGTGCTGTAGGTCAGGCAGCAACCCAAGCGCTGGTCGAGGTCGGTGACTTCCAGGTTCAAGTCAAACTTGGTGGCACGGGCATCGTTGGCCAGGTACTCGACAGTCATGCCGGCCAGTTGGCGGCTTTGCTGGAATTCCCAGCGCTGCACGTTGCACATCACCTGGAACAGCGGGTTGTATGCCGCGCTGCGGGTGGGTTGCAGGGCTTCCACCAGATGGTCGAACGGCAGGTCCTGGTGGGACTGGCCTTCGATCACGGTGTGGCGCACCTGCTCGAACAGCTCGCCGACACGCATCTGTCCATTGAGTTGGCAACGCAGTACCTGAGTGTTGAGGAACGCGCCGATCAACCCTTCGCTTTCCGGGCGGATACGGTTGGCCACCGGCGCGCCAATGCGCAGGTCGGTCTGGCCGCTGTAGCGGTAGAGCAGCACGGCCAAAGTGGCGGTCATGGTCATGAACAGGGTGAGGCCGCGCTCGGCATTGAACGCACGCACGCGGGCGGCCAATGCGTCGCTCAGGTCGAAGCGGTATAGCTCGCCCTGGTGACTTTGCACGGGGGGTCGCGGACGGTCGGCGGGCAGTTCGAGCAATGGATGCTCATGGCCCAGTTGCGCAATCCAGTAATCCAGCTGACGCTGACGCTCGCCGGACTCCAGCCACTGGCGCTGCCATACGCTGTAGTCCAGGTATTGCACCGGCAACGGCGCCAGTGGTGAATCGCGCTCGTCGATAAAAGCTTCATAGAGCGCGCTGAGTTCACGGGCAAAGATGTCCATGGCCCAGCCTTCGGTGACGATGTGATGCAGGGTCAGCACCAGGTAGTGTTCCTGCTCACCGGCCTTGACCAGGCATGCACGCAGCAACGGCCCGGTTTCCAGGTTGAAGGGGGTGTGGGCTTCATGGTCGGCCAGTTGCTGCAGGCGTTGCTGGCACTCGGCGGGAGTGAGCGCCGAGAAATCCCGCCAATCCATGCGCAGGCCGGTCTGGCGCGAGACCTTCTGATACGCCACGCCATCAACACTCGGGAAGGTAGTGCGCAGGGTTTCGTGGCGCATGACCAGGGCTTGCAACGCCGCCTCGAAACGCCCCACGTCCAGCACGCCACGCAGGCGCGCCATACCGCCGACGTTGTAGGCCGGGCTGTCCGGTTCCATCTGCCAGAGGAACCACATGCGTTGCTGGGAATAGGACAACGGCACGGGCGCGCTACGGTCGGCCCGGGTGATTGCCGCTTGCTGGTTGCGTTGGCCCGCCGCTTGGATCAGCCCGACTTGCTCGGCAAAAGCGCCCAACTCACTGGCTTCGAATAAAGTACGCAGCGGCAACTCGACGTCACACGCCTGGCGGGTGCGGGAAATGATTTGCGTGGCCAGCAACGAATGGCCACCTAGGGCGAAAAAGTCATCGCGCAGGCCGATACGGTGCAGGCCCAGCACCTCGCGCCAGATCGCGGCGATTTGCTGCTGCAGCGGGGTTTCGGGTTCGACGTGCTCACGCACCTGCCACGCCGGCTCCGGCAGTGCACGACGGTCGATCTTGCCGCTGGGGCTGAGTGGCATCGCGTCCAGGCGCATCAGCAGCGCGGGTACCATGTACTCCGGCAGCTCGGCGGCCAGGGCGCTTTTCACGGCCTGCTCGTCCAGCCCGGCCGGCGCGGTGTAGTAACCGATCAGCTTGGCGTCACGTACCAGCACCACGGCCTGGGCGATGCCATCAAGGGCCAGCAGGCGCGCTTCGATTTCTTCGGGCTCCACACGGAAGCCGCGCAGTTTTACCTGCTGGTCAAGCCGCCCCAGGTATTCCAGCACACCCTCGGCGCTCCAGCGGGCGCGGTCACCGGTGCGATACAGGCGGGTGCCCTGATGGTCCGCAACGAAACGCTCAGCCGTCAGCCCGGCGCGACCGAGGTAACCCCGGGCCAGGCCGATACCGCCGATGCACAACTCACCCGGCACACCCAGCGGCACGGAGTTGAACTGTTCATCCAATACGCGACAGATCACGTTGCCCAACGGCCGGCCAATCGGTGAGCGCTCGCCGTCTTCCACATGGCAGTGCCAGTGGGTGACATTGATCGCGGTTTCGGTCGGGCCATAGCGGTTGTGCAATTGCACGGCCGGCCATTGCGCCAACACGCGGTTGCGCAGCTCGGCGGACAACGCCTCGCCACCGGAGAACAGGCGACGCAGGCTGGTGCATTCAGCGGCGAGCGGCTCGTCGATAAACAGCTGTAACAGCGGCGGCACAAAGTGCAACGTGGTCACGCCGTGCTCTTGCACCAGTTGCGCAATGCGCTGCGGATCGCGATGTTCGCCCGGACCGGCCAGCACCAACCGGCAGCCGGTGATCAGTGGCCAGAAGCATTCCCATACCGACACGTCGAAACTGATCGGCGCCTTTTGCATCAGCACGTCGGTATCATCGAGTGCATAGGTGGCCTGCATCCACTGCAAGCGCTCGGCCAGGGCCGCATGGGTATTCCCCACGCCTTTGGGCTGGCCGGTGGAGCCTGAGGTGTAGATCACATAGGCAAGGTTGTCGCCGTGCAGGTGCAAGCCCGGCGCCTGGGTCGGCCAACTGTCGAGGTGCAGGCTGTCCATGGCGATCACACAGACATCGTCGGCCACCGGGAGTCGTTCGAGCAACGCCGTTTGGGTCAGCAACAAGTGTGCGCGACTGTCCTTGAGCATGTAGGCCAGGCGTTCGGCGGGGTAATCCGGGTCCAGCGGCACATAGGCGCCACCCGCCTTGACGATCGCCAGCAAGCCGATCAGCAGTTGCGGTGATCGTTCGGCGGCAATGGCTACGCACACGTCCGGACCAACGCCTTTGTCACGCAGGTAATGGGCCAGGCGGTTGGCCTGGGTGTGCAGTTGGGCGAAGGTCAGGCTGCCGTCCTGCCAGACCAGCGCCGTGTTGTCCGAAACCTGTTGATTGAGCCGTTCGGGCAGCCACTGTGTGGCCGGGGCGCACGGCGCTTCACTCCATGGAGCCTGCTCGTTGCCTTGCATCAGCTTCAGGTCGCCGATGGCTTGCTGTGGTTGCTCGCACGCGGCGCGCAGCAGGTTGATGAAGTGCTCGGCCAGACGCTCGATGCTGCGGCTTTCGAACAGTTCATCGGCGTAGTCGAACGACAGGCTCAGGCGCCCGTTGCGGTCTTCTTCGCTATGCAGTTGCAGGTCGAACTTGGCTTCGCGACTGTGCCATGGCAACTCATCGGCGAGCATGCCCGGCAGACGGCGCAGCGCGCTCAAGTCGCGTTGCTGGTGGTTGAACATCACCTGGAACAGGCCCTGCTCGCGGGCTTGAGGGAAGGCTTCGAGCAGTTGTTCGAACGGCAGATCCTGGTGGGCTTGCGCGCCCAGCGCCGATTGGCGCGTGGCAGCCAGCAATTGATTGAAAGGCAGGCGCCCGTCCACCTCGGCGCGCAGCACCAAGGTGTTGATGAAGAACCCGATCAAGCCTTGGGTTTCCTGGCGTGGGCGGTTGGCATTCGGCACACCGATGCGAATATCGCGCTGGCCACTGTAGCGGTAAAGCAGGCTTTGGAACGCCGCCAGCAACACCATGAACGGGGTCGACTCATTAGCCCGGGCGGTCCGGCGAACCGCCTCGCTGAGGTCCGCACTCAGGCGCACGCTATGGCGCGAAGCGCTGTGATTGCGCTGCGCCGAACGCGGATGGTCGGTGGCCAGGCTCAGGGCCGGATGCTCCTCACCCAACTGCGCCCGCCAGTACGCCAGTTGTCGCTGGCCTTCGCCCTCGTCCAGCCATTGGCGCTGCCAACTGCCGTAGTCGGCGTATTGCAGGGCCAGTGGCGGCAATTCCAGGGGCTGGCCCTGAGTCGCGGCAGCGTACAGGCGTGAGAATTCGTCGATCAGGATGTTCAGCGACCAGCCGTCGGCGATGATGTGGTGCAGGGTCACCCACAGTTGATGGTCTTCGTCGTCCAGGCGTACCAGGGTCACCCGCAGCAGCGGGCCCTTTTCCAGATCGAACGGAGTGCGCGCTTCGTCTTCACGAATCTTTCGGGCACGGGATTCCCGCTCGGCAACCGGCAGGTCGCTGAGGTCGATGATTGGCAGATCGAAATCGATGGTGTTATCGACACGCTGGAACGCCTGGCCCTCACGCTCGTAAAAGCGTATGCGCAGGGCTTCGTGGCGCTGGATCAGCTGCCGGAAGCTGAAACGCACGGCGTCTTCATCCAGCTCACCGCGCAGGCGCAGGGCGCCGGGAATGGTGTAGGCACTGCTTTGCGGGTCCAACTGCCAGGTGATCCACAGGCGGTTCTGTGCCAGGGATTGGGGCAGCTCGTCCTGACGCGACAGCGCATGAATCGCGCCTTGGGCTACGCCGCCGTCCTCTTGCAATTGCGCAACGTCGGCGGCAAACGCCGACAGGGTCGGCGCTTCGAACAGCATGCGCAGGTTCAGTTCCAGGCCCAGGGTTTCACGCAAACGCGCGACGACCTGCGTGGCGGTGATGGAGTTGCCGCCGAGCAGAAAGAAATGGTCGTCAGCCGCGACCGTGGCCACCTGCAACTGCTCGCACCAGATCGCCGCAATCTGCTTTTGCAGTTCCGATGCCAGTGCCGCATGGCTGGCTTCAGCTTGCACATCCGGGAACTGCGCATAGCTGTCGAGGCTGCCGTCGGCATGGCGAAGGGCGCACGCCGCGCGCTGCACCTTGCCGCTGGAGGTCTTCGGCAAGCCACCAGGATTAAGTAGCACCACCACGCTGGGCGCTTCTTGACAGGCCTCGGCCACGGCTTGGCGAATGGCTTTGATCAAAACTTCGGGCGGCAGGATTTTCTGCACGCTGCGGCTGATTTCTGCAGCGATACCGATGCCTTCCAGGCCGTGGTCCTGCACCGCGAACGCGGCGACCCGCCCCTTGCGCACCCCTTCAACTTCACGCTCGATGTTCTGTTCGATGTCCTGGGGATACAGGTTGTGGCCGCGCACGATCAGCAGGTCCTTGAGGCGGCCCGTGATGTACACCTCGCCGTCGCGGATAAAACCCAGGTCGCCGGTACGCAGCCAGGTACGACCGGCATGCTGCACAAAGGTCTTGGCGGTGGCTTCTGGATTGCGCCAGTAACCGTGGGCGATGCTCGGCCCGGTGGCCCAGAGTTCACCGATACAGTTATCAGGCAACTCGCTCAAGCTCTGCGGATCGGCGATCAGCACTGCATGTTCCGGTTGGCTGGTGCCGCAACTCATGATCGCACTGCCCTGCCCCGGCGCGGCGCGGTTGGCGGCCAGGGCCTGTTCATCCACACGCAAGGCCGGGATGCCGTGACCACGCGTGCCGCCGGCCACAAACAGGGTCGCTTCGGCCAGGCCGTAGGACGCGAAGAAACTGTCCGGGGTAAAACCGCAGGCCGCGAACTTCTCGGCGAAGCGTTCCAGGGTGTCGAGACGGATCGGTTCGGAGCCTGAATACGCCACGCGCCATTGGCTCAAATCCAGGCGTTCCAGGGCCGAGTCGCTGACCCGTTCACTGCACAGTCGATAGGCGAAATCCGGTCCGCCGCTGATGGTGCCGCCGTATTCGCTGATCGCTTCCAGCCAGCGCAATGGCCGCCCGAGAAAGTACGCCGGCGCCATCAATACGCAGGGCACGCCGCTGAAAATCGGTTGCAGCAGCCCGCCGATCAGGCCCATGTCGTGATACAGCGGCAGCCAGCTGACAATCACGTCGTCCGGGTTCAGGTCGATACCGAAACCGCGACGGATCAGTACTTCGTTGGCAACGAGGTTGCCATGGCTGACTTGCACGCCCTTGGGCAATGCGGTGGAACCTGAGGTGTATTGCAGGAAGGCAATGTCGTCAGCCTGCAGCTCGGGCTCAATCCAACGATCAGCGATAGCCGTGTCCAGGCTGTCGACGCTTAACACAGGCGGCGCGTTGTCGATCTGCGCCAGGCCATCGCCAAGGCTGGCGATGGTCAACAGCAGACGCGGCTCGGCGTCCTTGATGATCGACAGCAAGCGCTCCTGGTGATGCCGACGCGTGGACTCCGGCGGGTAGGCGGGCACCGCGATCACTCCGGCGTACAGGCAACCAAAGAACGCCGCGACGTAATCCGGGCCGCTGGGGAACAGCAGCACCGCACGGTCGCCCATTGCCGCATTGGCTTGCAAGGCAGCGGCGATGGTGCGGGCACGCTGGTCCAGGTCGCGGTAGCTGAGCACAACACAGTGCTCGGCGGATTCGGCGAGGAAGCGCAGGGCGACCTGGTCCGGGGTCTGCGCGGCGCGACGTTGTAGGGACTGAACCAGGGTGCGGGGAAGTTCGAAGGCGTCCATCATGGGGTTCCTGCCTGAAATCGGCTTACGGGAAAATCGGAAATTGGAAGGCGTTCAGCCGGCGATCCGCTGCCGCGCCGCGCCAGTGCGCCAGCGGGCCAGGTGCTCATCGGCATAGCGACGCAGGCAACGCAGCACCGCGCTTTCGTGCTGCACGAGAAAGAAGTGATGGCCGTCGAACATGTCCAGGGAGAAACCACTGGCGGCATCGATCTGCCAGTCCAGCAACTGGTCGGCACGCACGCTGTCTTGCTTGCCGCCGAACACATGGATGGGCATGCGCAGCGGCTCACGCTCGCCATAGCTGAAGCTGCCGCACAGCAGAAAATCGGCGCGCAGGATCGGCAGCATCAATTGCATCAATTCAGGGTTGGCCAGGGCTTCTTCGGCGGTGCCCTGCAGTTCTCGCAGGCGGGCGATCAGTTGTTCATCCGTCTTTTCGATGGCGTATTCGCTGACATCGCGACGGGCCGGGCCAGCCGTGCCGGAAGCGAACAGCGCCAGCGGCGCGGGCACATCGCGCAGGCTCAGTGCATGGGCCAACTCAAAGGCCAGCAGGCCACCGAGGCTATGACCGAAGAGCGCATAGGGACCGTCCAGGCTGCGGCTGATTTCATCGGCAAGCTGGGCCGCCAAGACCTTGATGTCACGCTGCAACGGCTCGTCCATGCGCATGCCGCGCCCTGGCAATTCCAGCGGGCACACGTGCAACCAGTCCGGCAAGGCGCGGCGCCAGCGGGCGTAAACCGAGGCGCTGGCACCCGAGTGGGGCAGGCAGAACAGGCGTAGACGGGTGGGCGTGCTCATGGTTTTAGGACTCCCCACTGAAACACGCTGCTTGCACGGTAAAAACCCATCTCGCCCTCCTGCGGGTGTTGATCCCTGGCCGTTTCGCTAACGGACCTGTCACCCATGAGAACGGACGGTGTCTTCAAATAATTAGTCCCCGAGGACGAGCGAGACGCGGTTCACACCTTGCAGATGAGCATAAGATTAGTTCTTCCTCTCATTTGACAATAATTATCATTAAGCATAATTTGTTGCCCGATGTGTAGGAGGCTTCAGCACGGACGCCCTCCCCTAACCTCTTTTGCGACAAGGTGATTTCCATGACGGAACAAGTATCCACAGGCAGGTGCGACTCACCGCTTCTCCAGGCGTTCGTCGACAATCGGCTGATCCTGGTGAAGATTGCGGCGCGAATTACCGGGTGTCGCTCCCGCGCTGAAGACGTCGTGCAAGACGCCTACTTTCGTCTGCAATCGGCGCCGACGATCACCTCATCGTTCAAGGCGCAACTGAGCTATCTGTTCCAGATCGTGCGCAACCTGGCGATCGATCACTACCGCAAGCAGGCGCTGGAACTCAAGTACTCGGGACCGGAAGAGGAAGGTCTGAATGTGGTGATTCACGGTGCATCACCCGAAACCTCCCACATTAATTTCAACACCCTGGAAAACATCGCCGACGCCCTGACCGAGTTGCCGCAGCGCACCCGCTATGCGTTCGAGATGTACCGCCTGCACGGCGTGCCGCAAAAGGACATCGCCAAGGAGCTGGGCGTGTCGCCGACCCTGGTGAATTTCATGATTCGGGATGCGCTGGTGCACTGCCGCAAGGTATCGGGCAGCCACAGCGATACGTTCGCTCGGCGGGTGTAGCTTCAGGGCACCGGCATCACATCAATGCGATACGGCTCGAAAATCTTCAGCATCTGGCCGTTATCGCGCAACTGCTTGAGCAACGCGGCGAACGCCTCCCCGGTGATCGGCGCTTTCGGGCGCAGCAAGGCGTAGTGGTGATACACCTGGTCGATGCGTTCCGATACCAGGAATTTCCCGGCCATGTCCGTGTTGCGCACCATGAAATCGCTCAGGTACGAACGCGTCACCAACGCAATATCGGCACGCCCACGCACGACCATCAGCAGGTTGCTGTCATGGGAATAGGTCAGCGTCGCATTGAAATGCTCGGCCAGGTATTTGGGGTCGGCGTTGAAGTTGGCGAACGCGTAGTGATAGCCGCTGAACACGGCCAGGCGTTTGCCGGCCAGGTCGGCGAAATACTGCTGGTCGCGATCAGGCTCGCGCTGGGCGACGAAGATTTCCGCGTCTTCCAGGCCCATGTCGACGCTGGTGTGGGCAATGCCCTGCCAGCCCCAATCGGGATTTTCGAAGATCGCCATGTCGACCCGACCCTGCTCGAAATCCCTGAAACGCCGTGGAATAGAGGTAGGCACCAGTACAAACTGGTAATCGCTTTGCAGCGTGTTCAGGGCTTCCACCAATTGCGGCAGTATGCCGGTGTCCGCCCCTTGTTCGGGACGCACGGTGTAGGGCGGAAAATGCGCAGCACCGATCCTCACCAATTGCGCAGCGGATGCCGGCATCCACCCTACGGTGCCCACTGCCCATAATGTAAGTCCTGCAGCCAGCCGCCATGGCGAAAACATCGAGGCACACACCGTTCAACACTTTGATGGCGATAAGCTAGGCGTTTTTCCCAGGCGAGACAACTTTCGGCGCCAAATTAATAGCTTGCGCCTCAATCGGCCTTCAGCACCATCAGCAGGGCTTCTTCAGCCAATTGCTCAAGCGTCAGGCTGCCCTGGGCACGAAACCACGTGGTGGTCCAGGACAACGCGCCGGTCAGGAAGCGCCGCGTAATAAACACATCGCCCCTGATATAACCGGCGGCCTTCGCCTCCCCCAGCACTTGCAGCCAGATAGCTTCGTACACATCGCGCAGGGCCAGCACCTGGGCCTGGCCTTCGGCCGACAACGAGCGCCATTCGTACACCAGCACCGCCATGGCCTCACCACTGCCCCCCATGATCGACTGCAATTCGCAGCGGATCAGCGCCAGCACGCGTTCGCGCACGTTCGTCGCGTCTTCAAGGGATGCACGCATCATCGCGGTGTTGTAGTGAATGGTTTCCTCCATCACCGCACGCAGGATCTCGTCCTTGCTCTTGAAGTGATGAAAGATGCTGCCGGACTGGATACCCACGGCGCTGGCCAGGTCGCGCACGGTGGTGCGTTCAAAGCCTTTGTTGCGAAACAGGTGAGCCGCGGTTTGCAGCAACTTGCCCCGGGCACTGTCGGGGTCGGTCAATTGGCCGCCATCGACCATGGTGCGCATCACCCGTTGGGCTTTGTGCTCATCCATGCTGCTCTCCTTCACTTCTACTGACGTCTTGGGCGGCAATTTAGGCTGTGACCGCCACCCAAGCAAGCGCTTGGGTAAAACTTGTGTCGAGAGTTTACAAACCAAGCGCTTGCTTGGTAGTCTCGACGTCAGCCATTCGAGGAAGGATTTCTCATGAGCAACACGGTTCGTATCGGCTGTGCCAGCGCTTTCTGGGGCGACACCAGCACTGCTGCCGCCCAGTTGGTGCAGGGCGGCGCGCTGGATTACCTGGTGTTTGACTACCTGGCGGAAGTCACGATGTCGATCCTCGCCGGGGCGCGAATGAAAAACGCCCAGGCCGGCTACGCCACCGACTTCGTCGACGTGCTCACGCCACTGCTGGCCGACATCCAGCGCCAGGGCATCCGCGTGATCAGCAACGCCGGTGGTATCCATCCGCAAGCGTGCGCCGCTGCCCTGCAAGCGGCCTGCGATAAAGCCCGGGTGCCCTTGAAAATCGCTGTGCTGCTGGGCGACGACCTGCACCCCCAGCTCAAACAGCTGCGCGGCATCACCGACATGTTCAACGGCGCGCCCCTGCCGCCAGCCTGTGTGTCCGCCAACGCTTATCTCGGCGCCCCGGGCATCGTCCAGGCGCTTGATCTGGGTGCCGATATCGTCATCACCGGCCGGGTGGTCGACAGCGCCGTGGTCAGCGCAGCGCTGGTGCATGAGTTCGGCTGGTCCTGGCAGGATTATGACCGCCTGGCCCAAGCCGCGCTGGCCGGGCACATTATCGAATGCGGCGCGCAGTGCACCGGCGGCAACTTCACCGATTGGCGCGACGTGCCGGACTACGAACACATCGGTTTCCCCATCGTCGAGGTGAGCGCCGACGGTCAGTTCACGGTGAACAAAGTCGACGGTACGGGCGGCTTGATCAGTGAACTCAGCGTGGCCGAACAACTGTTGTATGAAATCGGCGACCCGCGTGCGTACCTGTTGCCCGATGTGATCTGCGATTTCAGCCAGGTCCGATTGCAGCAACAGGGCAAAAACTGCGTCCGCCTGCACGGCGCCAAGGGTTTGCCGCCCACTGCGCAGTACAAAGTCAGCGCCACTTACCTCGACGGGTTCCGCTGCACCGCCAGTTGCCTGCTCGCCGGGATCGATGCGGTGGCCAAGGCCGACCGCGTCAGCCAGGCAATCATCCAAAAGACCTCGGAGCTGTTCATCCAGCGCGGCTGGGGCCCCTACAGTGAAGTGAATATCGAACTGCTGGGCAGCGAAGCCACCTACGGCGCCCACGCCCAACGCCACGACAGCCGCGAGGTGGTGGTGAAGCTCGCCGTACGGCACCCGAACAAGCAGGCGCTGGAGCTGTTCGCCCGTGAAATCGCCCAGGCGGCGACGGGCATGGCACCAGGCTTGACCGGTATCGTCGGCGGGCGGCCTTCGGTCTATCCGTTGATCCGGCTGTTTTCGTTCCTGATCGATAAAACGGCGTGTGAGCCGCTGATCGAGTTCCAGGGCCAGCGCCACGCCTGCGCGTTGCCGCCCGCTCATGCGCTCGTCACGCCCACCGCGCCGCTCGATCCGCCCAAGCCTCAGGGCCGTGCAGACGCCAGCGTACCGTTGGTGAAACTCGCCGTGGCGCGCTCCGGCGACAAGGGCAACCACAGTAATATCGGGGTGATCGCCCGTGACCCCGAATACCTGCCGTGGATCGCCGAAGTGCTGACCCCGGAGGTGATCGTCGATTGGATGGGCCATGTGCTCGACCCACTCCACGGCCGCGTCGAGCGCTGGTATTTGCCCGGCAGCCACAGCCTGAACTTCCTGTTGGAAAACGCTCTGGGCGGCGGCGGTATTGCCAGCCTGCGCATCGACCCGCAAGGCAAGGCGTTTGCCCAGCAACTGCTGGAAATCCCCATCGGCGTGCCGCAGCACATTGCCGACCAACTCAGCTAAAGGAGCGTTGCCGTGGCCTTCGACTCGATCTTCAAAGCCGACCTCTTCCAGGGGCAAACCGTCATAGTCACGGGAGGCGGCAGCGGCATAGGTCGTTGCACCGCCCATGAACTGGCGGCCCTGGGCGCCAACGTGATACTCATTGGGCGCAAACCGGAAAAACTGCAGACGGTGGCGGCGGAAATTGCCGAAGACGGCGGCAGCGCCCATTGGCTGGCTTGCGATATCCGCGATGAAGAGGCGGTGAAAACCCGGGTCAGCCAGATCATCGGCGAGCACGGCCCGATCCACGGGTTGGTGAATAACGCCGGCGGCCAGTACCCTGCGCCGCTGGCGTCGATCAACCAGAAAGGCTTTGAAACCGTACTGCGTACCAACCTGGTCGGCGGCTTTCTGATGGCCCGTGAAGTGTTCAACCAATCCATGAGCAAGCACGGCGGCGCCATCGTCAACATGCTTGCCGACATGTGGGGTGGCATGCCCGGCATGGGCCACTCCGGGGCGGCCCGTTCGGGCATGGATAACTTCACCAAGACCGCCGCGTTCGAATGGGGTTACGCCGGTGTGCGGGTCAATGCCGTCGCGCCGGGCTGGATCGCTTCCAGCGGCATGGACACCTACGAAGGTGCGTTCAAGGCGGTGATCCCGACGCTGCGCGAACATGTGCCGCTCAAGCGCATCGGCACCGAGTCGGAAGTCAGCGCCGCCATTGTGTTCCTGCTCAGCCCCGCCGCCGCCTTTATCAGCGGCAGCACGTTACGCATCGACGGCGCCGCCAGCCTGGGCAGCCGAGCCTGGCCGCTGAACAAGGCACAGCCACCCAGCGAGCCGTTCAATGGTTTTCACCGTGCGTATGTGCCCGATGTGCTCAAGGCGGAGCAATAAACCATGCCGGTGATCGAAACGCTGATCGACATCCATAGCCCGCAATTCGCGCAAAACCGTGAAGCCATGTTGACGAGTCTTCAGCAGTTGCGCCAACTGGAACAGAACCTGCTGAGCAAAGCACAGGATGCCAAGCCCAAGTTCGACAAACGCAACCAACTGCTGCCCCGCGAACGCCTCAACCTGCTGCTGGACCCTGGCGCACCGTTTCTCGAACTGGCCAGCCTGGCCGGCTACAAACTCCACGACGACAAAGACGGCAGCGCCGCCGGGGGCGGATTGATCGCCGGCATCGGTTACGTCAGCGGTGTGCGCATGCTGGTAGTGGCCAATAACAGCGCGATCAAGGGCGGGACTATTTCCCCCACGGGCCTGAAGAAGTCCCTGCGCCTGCAACAGATCGCCATGGAGAACAAACTGCCGGTGGTGACCCTGGCGGAAAGTGGCGGCGCAAACCTCAACTACGCTGCCGAGATTTTTGTCGAAGGGGCACGCAGCTTTGCCAACCAGGCGCGCATGTCGGCCATGGGCTTGCCGCAGATCACCGTGGTGCACGGCTCGGCCACGGCGGGCGGAGCCTATCAGCCGGGGCTGTCGGATTACGTGGTGGTAGTGCGCGGCAAAGCCAAGCTGTTCCTGGCCGGGCCGCCGCTGCTCAAGGCCGCCACCGGCGAAGTGGCGACCGATGAACAATTAGGTGGCGCCGAAATGCATGCGCAAACCGCCGGCACGGCAGAGTACCTGGCGGAAAATGATGCGGATGGCGTGCGTATCGTGCGCGAAATCGTCGACCTGCTGCCGTGGAATGATCGTCTGCCGCCCGCCTCGAAACGGCCTTACACAGAGCCGCTGTATCCCATCGACGAACTGCTGGGACTGATCCCCGATGACCCGAAAAAGCCCTACGACGTGCGTGAAATCCTCGCGCGCCTGGCCGACGGTTCGGCTTTCCTGGAATTCAAGGGCGAGTTCGATGCCCACACCGTCTGCGGCCACTTGCACATCCAGGGTCGTGCCGTTGGGGTGATCGGCAATAACGGCCCGATCACGCCCAAGGGTGCCAGCAAAGCGGCGCAGTTTATCCAGCTGTGCGACCAGAGCCGCACACCGCTGCTGTTTCTGCACAACACCACCGGTTTCATGGTCGGCACCGAATCGGAACAGCAAGGCGTGATCAAGCACGGCGCGAAGATGATTCAGGCGGTGGCCTCTGCGCGGGTGCCCAAGCTCACGATTGTGGTCGGCGGTTCCTACGGCGCCGGCAACTATGCCATGTGCGGCCGCGGCCTGGACCCGCGGTTCATCTTCGCCTGGCCCAACAGCCGCACGGCAGTGATGGGCGGCGCACAAGCGGGCAAGGTGCTGCGCATCGTCACCGAGGCCAAGCAATTGAAAGACGGCCTGGTGCCCGACCCCAAGGTGCTGGACATGCTGGAACAGGTGACCGCGCAGAAACTCGACAGTCAATCCACGGCACTGTATGGCAGCGCCAATCTGTGGGATGACGGGCTGATAGATCCCCGCGATACGCGCACGTTGCTGGGGCTGCTGCTGGATATCTGCCACGAAGCCGAGGTCAGGCAGTTGCAGCCCAACAGTTTTGGTGTAGCGCGTTTCTAACAGGAGAACAAACACGATGATCCTCACTCAGGAACACCAGGAACTGCGCCGCACCGTCCGCGCTTTTGTCGACCGCGAGATCAACCCTTACGTGGATGAATGGGAAAAAGCCGGGCGCTTTCCCATCCACGAGATCTTCCGCAAGGCCGGCAACCTCGGCCTGCTGGGCATTTCCAAGCCGGAGAAATTCGGCGGCATGGGCCTGGACTACAGCTACTCGATTGTCGCTGCCGAAGAATTCGGCACCATTCGTTGCGGCGGCATTCCCATGTCCATAGGCGTGCAAACCGACATGTGCACCCCGGCCCTCGCCCGCTTCGGCTGCGATGAACTGCGCGACGAATTCCTGCGCCCGGCCATCAGCGGCGAGCAAGTGGGCTGTATCGGCGTCTCGGAAACCGGCGCCGGGTCCGATGTGGCCGGGTTGAAAACCCATGCGCGCAAGGACGGCGGCGATTACGTGATCAACGGCAGTAAAATGTGGATCACCAACTCTCCCAGCGCCGACTTTATCTGCCTGCTGGCCAACACCTCCGACGACAAACCGCATATCAACAAATCGCTGATCATGGTGCCGATGAATACGCCCGGCATCAGCGTCAGCCCGCCGCTGGAAAAACTCGGCATGCACAGTTCCGAGACCGCCCAGGTGTTCTTCGACGACGTGCGCGTGCCCCAGCGCAACCGCATCGGCCAAGAAGGTGCGGGTTTCATGATGCAGATGCTGCAATTCCAGGAAGAACGCCTGTTTGGCGCGGCCAACATGATCAAGGGCCTGGAGTACTGCATCGACAGCACTATCGAGTACTGCAAGGAACGCCAGACGTTCGGCAAGGCCCTGATCGACAACCAGGTGATCCACTTTCGCATGGCGGAACTCGCCACTGAAATCGAATGCCTGCGTGCTCTGGTCTACCAGGCCACCGAGCAATACATCAAAGGCCAGGACGTGACGCGCCTCGCCTCCATGGCCAAGCTCAAGGCCGGGCGGCTGGGCCGCGAAGTCAGCGACAGTTGCCTGCAATACTGGGGCGGCATGGGCTACATGTGGGACAACCCGGTGGCCCGCGCCTACCGTGACGTGCGGCTGGTGTCGATCGGCGGCGGTGCCGATGAAATCATGCTGGGCATCATCTGCAAACTGATGGGCACCTTGCCCGGTAAAAAGCCATGAACACCCTGCTGCTCGAAGCCCATCACGGCGTGCTGCACATCACCCTCAACCGCCCCGAATGCCGCAATGCCATGAGCCTGGAAATGGTCAATGAACTGCGCACGGTGCTGGCGGGGTTGGACAGCCAGGTGCGCGCACTGGTGATCAGCGGGACCGGTGGGCATTTCTGTGCCGGTGCGGATGTAAAGGACATGATCCATGCCGGCGATCGATTACAGGCGCTGAATCGAGCGTTCGGCACGCTGCTGCAGGAGGTTGAAGCGGTGCCGCAGGTGGTGATCGTGGTGTTGCAAGGCGCAGTGCTGGGCGGTGGGTTTGGCTTGGCGTGTGTGAGTGATATTGCGATGGCTGATCATCAGGCGCAGTTCGGTTTGCCGGAGACCAGCCTGGGCCTGCTGCCGGCGCAGATTGCGCCGTTTGTGGTGAAGCGGATCGGGCTGACCCAGGCACGACGGTTGGCGCTGACGGCGGCACGGTTTGACGGGGTGGAGGCCGAGCGGTTGGGGGTCGTGCATTTTGTGGAGACGGACTCTCAGGCGCTGGCGCAGCGCTTGGACGAGGTGTTGGAGCAGGTGCTCAAGTGTGCGCCCGGGGCGAATGGACGCACAAAAGCGCTGTTGCTGGCCAGTGTCGATGAGCCCCTTGAGCGTGTATTGGATCGGGGCGCGCAGTGGTTTGCTGAGGCGGCGACCGGCGTCGAAGGGCTTGAGGGAACGCAGGCGTTTGTACAAAAGCGTAAGCCGGGGTGGTGCAAATGACGCCATCGGGAGCAGACACCCCATCAGCCGAGGGATAACTCAATGCCGCCATTCAGCAAAATCCTGATCGCCAACCGCGGCGAAATCGCCTGTCGTATCCAACGCACCGCCCAAACCCTGGGCTACCGCACCGTGGCCGTCTACAGCGACGCCGACGCCCAGGCCCTGCACGTCCAAATGGCCGATGAAGCCGTCAACATCGGCCCTGCGCCGGTACAACAGTCCTACCTGAACATCCCGGCCATCCTCGATGCCGCCAAAAAAACCGGCGCCGACGCCATCCACCCAGGCTACGGCTTCCTCTCCGAAAACGCCGCGTTCGCCAAGGCCTGCCTCAACGCAGGCCTGACCTTTATCGGCCCAAGCCCCGAAGCCATCGAACTGATGGGCAGCAAACGCCTGTCCAAACTCGCCATGCTCGATGCCGGCGTGCCCTGCATCAAGGGTTACCAAGGCACCCGACAAGACGACGCCACCTTACAGCAGGAGGCCAACCGCATTGGCTACCCCCTGATGATCAAAGCCAGCAGCGGCGGCGGCGGGCGCGGCATGCGCCTGGTGCACGATGCCGACGCCCTGCTGGAAAATCTCCACACCGCACGCTCCGAAGCAAAAAATGCGTTTGGCAGCGATGAATTGATCCTCGAACAAGCGCTGATCGACCCGCGTCACGTCGAGATCCAACTGTTCGGCGACCGTCATGGCAACCTCATCTACCTCGGCGAGCGCGACTGCTCCATTCAGCGCCGCCATCAGAAAGTCATCGAAGAAGCCCCCTGCCCCGTCATGACGCCCGAGTTGCGCCAGGCCATGGGTGAAGCCGCCCTCAAGGCCGGGGGCACCGTGAATTACGTCGGTGCGGGCACCGTGGAGTTTTTGCTCGACCGCGACGGCCGTTTCTACTTCCTCGAGATGAACACCCGCCTGCAAGTGGAACACCCGGTCACTGAACTGATCACGGGCTTGGACCTGGTGGACTGGCAGTTGAAAATCGCCGCCGGTGAACCGCTGCCGCTGAAACAGGTCGACGTGCTCCTGAGCGGCCATGCCATGGAAGTGCGTCTGTACGCCGAAGACCCGGCCCAGGGCTTTCTGCCGCAAACCGGCGATGTGCTGCGCTGGGAGCCGGCTGCCGGTGTGCGCATCGACCACGGCGTACTGCAGGGCCAGCGCATCAGCCCGTTCTATGACGCGATGCTCGGCAAGATCATCGCCCACGGCGCCACCCGCGAAGAAGCCCGACGCAAACTGCTGCGTGCGGTTGAGGACACCGTGCTGCTGGGAGTGACCACCAACCAGCGGTTGCTGGCCGATATGCTCAAACATTCAGACTTTATCGCGGGCGATTTCAGCACCGGCTTTGTCGCCGAGCATTTCAGCCAAATCCCGCCCCAGCCAGCGTCGCAAGAACAACTCGCCCTGGCCGCCGCGCTGTTTTATCAACACAGCGCCATCGCGCACTCACCTGGACTGGCGGGGTGGAGTAATAATGCACATGGCACTGCCACCGCGCCTTGGGCGTGCCGCCTGGAGGTCAACGGAGAAATCCATGACGTCAGTACCACGTCCCTGCACGTCACCACCGACGGCCAGCATGCCACCCTGGAATTCAATGGCATCCGCCGACGTATCGCCTACCACCTCAATGGCAACCGGTTGTGGCTGCCGGGCCTTACCATCACCAACTGCACCCAGCAAGTCGCCAGCCGCCAAGCCGGTGCCAGCAGCGGTACCGTCAAGGCGCCAATGGACGGTGCCATTGTCGACATACGTGTGAGCGTTGGCGAAACCGTCAGCAAAGGCCAACTGCTGCTGGTGCTCGAAGCCATGAAAATGGAGCATCCACTCACGGCCGGCATCGACGGTGTGATCAAGGGCCTGCAGGTCGTTGCTGGCGATCAGGTGCGCAATCGCCAGGTTCTGCTGGAGATCGAGTAGAAGCAGCCCTGGGACTTAATGCCAGTCAGCTAAGGGTGAACACTGTATGTGTGGCGAGGGAGCTTGCTCCCGTTGGACTGCGCAGCAGTCCCGGCTTTGTAAACACAAAGAGCGGGGCCGCTTCACGGCCCAACGGGAGCAAGCTCCCTCGCCACAGGTTACTTTTTAGCCTTACTCCTTTGACTGACTGGCACTAGCCTTGGGACTCAATGAAAAAGCAGCGCGGAACTACAAGGTCACGCTACGCTCTATCCCCATCAGGAAACGAAGAGTACGGGAACCTGCGCGATGCCTCATTGGCTGATTATTGACCTTGAAGCCACAACGGATGAAGGCGGCTGGCCCGTGACGGAAATGGAAGTCACCGAGATCGGCGCAAGCCTGGTCAACCGCCAGGGCCGCGAACTGGATCATTTCCAGCGCTTTGTGCGGCCGCTGCGTCGCCCATTGCTGACGCCCTTCTGCCGCCAGTTGACCCATATCACCCAGGCCAACATCGACGCTGCCGCCCCGTTCACCGAAGTGTGGTCGCTGTTCGAACGCTGGCTGGGCCAGCATCAAGCACGTCTGGAAAGCTGGGCCAGTTGGGGGGATTACGATCGTGTGCAGCTGGAACTGGAATGGCAGCGCCATGACCTGACCAGCGCCCTGGCGCAAACGCCCCATATCAACCTCAAGCAACGCTTCGCCAAGGCGCGGCGCCTGGACAAGCCGCTGGGGCTCAATGGTGCCCTGCAATTGGCGGGGATGCAGTTCCATGGCCAGCAGCATCGCGCGCTGGAAGATGCGCGCAACACCGCACGCCTGCTGCCGTTGATTTTACCGGTCTAGGCAGCTCCTCCGGGCTTGGGCATACTGGCCGACCTTTCCAGACCCTTTTCCGAGGATTCACCCATGTTTAAAGTCAATGAGTACTTCGACGGCACCGTCAAGTCGATCGCTTTCGGCACCGCAGAAGGTCCGGCGACTATCGGCGTGATGGCCCCGGGTGAATACGAATTCGGCACCGCCCAGAGCGAAATCATGCACGTGGTATCCGGCGCCCTGACGGTCAAACTGCCGGACGCCGGCGATTGGGAAACCTTCGCCGCCGGCAGCCGGTTCAACGTACCGGCCAACAGCAAGTTCCAGCTGAAGGTGGCGGTGGACACCGCTTACCTGTGCGAATACCGCGGCTGATTTTTCTGCCCGTCAAAAAAATGCCCGTCTCGCAGGAGACGGGCATTTTTTATTCCAGGATCATGACCGGCATGCCCACCTCGAGGTGGCCAATGCCGTCGTTGACCAGGTTCTGGCCGAACATCGCACCGTTCTCCGTCTTGCGATAGGAGTCGAGCGTGGCGAAAGGCTCGCGGTCAGCACTACGCTCGCCGGTTGCGGGGTCGATCGTGGTCAGAATGCAGCGTGAGCACGGCTTGACCACGCGAAACTCGACGTCGCCAATACGCAGGCGCTTCCATCCGTCCTCTGCGAAGGCTTCGCCTCCTTCGATCACCAGGTTGGGGCGAAAACGCAGCATCTCCATCGGGCGGCCAACGTGTTGCGAAAGATCGTCCAGCGACGCCTGGCCGATCAACAACAGCGGGTAGCCGTCGGCAAAGGCCACTTGGTCGTCATCCTTGCCGAAACCAGCCTCGGTGGTACGTGCCCGCGCCAGCGGCATCTGCACCAGCCGCGTGGGCTTGCCGATAAACTCGCTGACCCAGGCCGCCGCCTCATCCCCGGCATCCGGCACGCGCAAGGTGTCGCGCCAGAGGGTCACGCCACGCAACTCGGCGTCATTGCCGGGCAAAGCCACCGCAAGCGGCGCAACGCCTGGGGTGCTGAGGGTCAAGCCACCGGCAGCATTCCACAGCGCCGATAACTGGCTCATCTTCGCCACCGCCCGCTGCGTCAGGAAACGCCCGCTGGCTTCGTCCACCAGCATCCAGCGTCGGTCCCCTGCCAACCCCAGTTTATCCAGGCCGATCTGCTGCAAGACCTCGGCCTTGCCGGACTTCAAAGGGTAACGGTACAACGCGCTGAGACGAAGCATGGGCCTGCTTTCCTGGGGGGATAGAGCGCCACCCTATACGAGCAAGGCCACGGAATCAAAAACCATGGCTTTGTTTATGGTCAACGGGCCTGCCCCGCTCACTGCGCATCCAGCATCAAACGTTGGCGCACCACATCCACCAGTTTGTCCGGCTGGAACTTGGACAGGAAGTTGTCGCAGCCGACCTTCTTGACCATCGACTCGTTGAAGCTGCCCGACAACGAGGTGTGCAGCACCACGTAGAGCCCGCGCAAGCGTGGGTCGTTGCGGATCTCGGTGGTCAGGCGGTAGCCGTCCATCTCGGGCATTTCGGCGTCGGTGAAGATCATCAGCAGCTTGTCGGTCATCACCTGACCGCTGTCGGCCCACGCCTTGAGCATATTCAGTGCCTTGAGCCCGTCGCTGGCGATGTGCATCTTCACCCCGAGCTGCCCAAGGGTGTCGCGCAGTTGCGAAAGGGCTACGTTGGAGTCATCCACCAGCAGTACTTCGCGGCCACGGGCGCGTTCCAGCACCGGGTCTTCGAGTTTTTCACGGGAAACCTTGGCGTTGTACGGCACGATCTCAGCGAGGACTTTTTCCACGTCGATGATCTCCACCAACTGATCATCGACCTTGCTGATGGCGGTGAGGTAATGCTGGCGCCCGGCGCTGGTCGGCGGAGGCAGGATGGCTTCCCAGTTCATGTTGACGATGCGGTCCACGCCGCCCACCAGGAACGCCTGCACCGAGCGGTTGTACTCGGTGACGATTATGGTGCTGTTGGGCCCCGGCACCAGCGGGCGCATGCCGATGGCCTGGGATAGGTCGATCACCGGCAGCGTCTGGCCACGCAGGTTGACCACGCCGCACACGAATGGATGGCGCTGGGGCATCAGGGTCAACTTGGGCAGTTGCAGGACTTCCTGCACCTTGAACACATTGATCGCGAACAACTGCCGCCCGGCCAGGCGAAACATGAGAATCTCCAGGCGATTCTCACCCACCAGTTGCGTGCGTTGATCTACCGTGTCGAGAATGCCGGCCATTAAAAGCTCCTGATGTGCGCGCTTGATTCACGCTGAGAGAGTATGCAGCTCAGTTAAGTCTAGTTATCGGCGGCAAACGCCAGACCTTGACCCCCCCGTAAAATGCCATGTAAATCAGTTGATGTCACACTGACATCATGCTTTACTGAATCGCGCCTTCATGCGCCTTGCCGCAACGCCGCGCGACATCCAAATCGGCGCGGGGTTCCGCTGCGTAAGGGATTCCCCTATACGCAATCAGGTCCAACCTGATATTCGCGATATCTAATAGCCATTAATGTGACGCCATTCTCATTGCATGAATGGAGTCAGGCTTTTGTTTGCCACACCAAGCCCAAACCCCACGGGTCTTCCAGGCACTCTGTTGGCGGCAACTAACGTTGTGCAATTGCCCCGGACAACGCGGGTCACGCGCGGCTTTCGTGGTCAATTCAATAACGGTCCTACTGAAATCTCAGAACCGACCTACAGATCCCAGTCATATTTCAGCGGTAGTTTTACGCCATTCACCCGGTGCGACATCTCATCACCCGACCTTATGTTGTGGAGACTTACATGATGAATAGCGCAAACGAATGGCAAACTGCACTTCCCGAATTCCTGCTGGAAGCCGAAATGCTTCTGGCCAAATCGGAAGAGTGCTTGAGCCACCTGCATTTGATTCGCAACGACAGCGATGCCATCGACTGCATGAAAGCCAGCCTCGCCAAGCTGGCGGAAAAAGCCGAAGGCCTGGCACTGCAGGCAATCAGTGAATTCTCCAGGCATATCCAATACCTGATCGCCAACGCCGTGAACCCCATGCAATTGCATGATCAGGCCCTGGACGCCCTGCATGACTGCCTGACGTTGCTGGCCTGGCAATTGGAATTGATCGACACGCGCACCGGCGAACTGACGCTGGATGAAAGCGAACAAACAACATTGATCGCGACGGTCACCCTGCAAATCCCACAGAAAGACTTCGGCAATAAGCCGCAACAACGACTGCACCACAGGGTTTGAGCAATGATCAGGTCGTATTTAATACGTTAGTTATCTAAAAACGACCCTTTTGTTAGTCGCTCGAGACGATCTTGCGCGACAGATATGTCACTTAGCCATGTATGCAATAACGTTACAAACCAACTCTATTAGTACAACTACTCACTCACTTTGCACTCTGGGCTTATCACCTGGAATGTTTGCCTGGTTAATAAGCCTGCCGAGCAAGGCGCCAGGCGACCGACGATAACAGTGGTGGTACTATGCCCCGCTCGAAGTGGCTCAACTTCATCATGTCTACAAACGATTCGGCACCGTATTCCAAACAAGGGCCTGTCAGCCGCCATGACCGGCCTTCCCGCACCGAACCTTCATTGGCTCCATCCGCTATGTACGCCAGCCTCAAGTCACTCATCACAAGGTCCGTGTCCCGCAGCAATGCCCACCGCCTGGTCCTTGCCTTGTGCCTGTGCTCATCGTTGGTCAGCCTGTGGGCCTATATCGGCCGTGTGCCGCTGCCTTTATCGATCCTGTTGCTAAACCTGACCACCTTGATCGTGGTGGGTGTGTGGCAGTGGAACTCGCGCAAATCCATCAAGCTCCAGCCCCAGGAGCTGGCCGACCGCTTGCTGCAAGTCCAGGAAAACGAACGTCACCGGCTCAGCCGCGACTTGCATGATGATATTGGCCAGTTGCTGACCGCCGCCAAACTGCAAAGCGAATGGCTCAAGCGCCGACTGCCGGACGACCTGCAAAGCCAATGTGCGGTGCTGTGCAATACCTTGAATGAAACCCTGGCCAAAGTGCGCGATGTTTCGGCGATCCTCAATCCACGCCAGTTGGCCAGCCTGGGGCTGGAAGCCAGCCTGCGCGCGCACCTGCTCAAGACCCTGGAAAACACCCCGGTTCACTGGAGCCTGGAATGCCAGCAACGGTTGACCGGCATCCCCGAGGAAATGGCCGTGGCCGCCTTTCGCATCACCCAGGAAGCGGTGACCAACATGCTTCGCCATGCCCAGGCGCAGAACCTGCTGGTGCGCCTGCAACGACTCCCCGAAGGCTTGTCGCTGATGATCTGTGATGACGGCCAGGGCTTTTCACCGGCGCCCAACCCGGGCCTGGAAGGCCAGCGGGGTATGGCCGGCATGTCCGAACGGATCGATCAACTGGGAGGCTCCTTGTCCGTCAGCAGCCGGCCCGGCAAAGGCACGCGGATCGATGCACTTTTCCCCTGGGCGCCCCGCGCCCTCGAACGGGCCAGCGCCCCTAAGGCTGTTGAGTGACTTGCAAATTACTTCTGGTGGATGACCATGCCCTGATCCGGGCCGGCGTGCGCGCGCTGATCCTGGATATCCCCGGCTACACCGTGATTGGCGAAGCCAACGATGGTGCGCAACTACTGGAGGCATTCAGCACCCAGCAGCCGGATATCGTGCTGCTGGACCTGTCGATGAAACACACCGGTGGCCTGGACGCTTTGCAGCAACTCAAGGCGGCCTACCCCAAGAGCAAAGTGTTGATCCTGTCGATGCACACCGACCCCGAGCTGATCATGCGTGCGCTGGAGTCCGGCGCCCATGGCTACCTGCTCAAGGACACCACGACCAACGAGCTGGAACACGCCCTGCAGGCCCTGCGCAACAATGAGCGCTACCTGAGCCCCGCCATTGCCCACACCGTGATCAACCAGGCATTGATCCGCAGCCAGGGGCCGGCCTCGCCCGTCGCCCACAACCACACCCTCACGGCGCGCCAGCTGGAGATCCTGCGCCTGATCGTGCGCGGTAAATCCACCCGGGAAATCGCCCTGGGCCTGGGCTTGAGCATCAAGACCGTGGAAGCCCATCGCTCGCAGATTATGAAACGCCTGCAGATCTACGACGTCGCCGGCCTGGTGCTATTCGCCGTGCGCGAGCAGATCATCAGCCTGGACGACTAGGGGCGAACCCGTCGGCAAGTGCACGCGCAAGGCCTTGGGCAACGCACTGAAACGCAGGTCGTCGCCCTGCAGCGGTTCGCCGTCCAGGTTGATATACAACCCCTCGGCCACCTTGATCTCGACCCAGGGCAAGCGTGCCCGCACAAACATGTTATCCAGGCCCCAGCCGTCGCTCATCAGGGTGAGCAAGGTGCCGACCACCTCCTGGGGCGCCGGCAGGATGCTGATATCCAGCAAGCCATCATCGGCCAACGCGCCAGGGCACAGCACATGCCCACCGCCCGCTTGGCGGCCGTTGCCGATACCGAGCGCAAGCAAATCGCCTTTCCAGTGAAAACCGGGGCCTTCCAGCTCACCATACGCCGCCTTCAATTCGCTGAATCGCGTCAAACCGGTGAACAGGTAGGCGGCGCCGCCGAGGACTTTTTTCAGGTCTTCCGAGGTATTGGCGGTGACCTGGCTGCCGAAGCCGCCGGTGGCCATGTTGAGGAAGATTTGCCCGCCGACCTCGCCGAGGTCGATCGCCCGCGGTGGCACGTCCAGCAGTGCCAACGCTTGGGCGGGTTCCAGCGGCACGCCGGCGGCGCGGGCAAAGTCGTTGGCGGTGCCGAGGGGCATCAGGACCAGGCTGGCGTCGGTCTTGGCCAGGGCCATGGCTTCGGCGACGTCACGCAGGGTGCCATCGCCACCGCCGGCGATGATGTGGGTGTAGCCGTCGGTGAGGGCTTCGTTGACCAGGCGTTGGGCGTCGCCGCCTTCCCATGTGACCCGCACGGCCAATTCTCCACCCTGCTCGCGCCGGGCCTGTACGGCGGCGCGCACGTCCTCGTTCAGAGCTTGTTTGCCGTGGAGGATCAATAGTGCTTTAGGGGTGGTCATGGGTGGGTGACTCCGGGGGTTGAGGGTTCCTGAAGGATGTGGACATTGGGTCGGGGGGAAAAAGTCATTGGGGGGTGGAAATTAATTGGCCGGTTTATCGAGTACATTGGACTTGCCCCAGCACTCGGCACCTCGCCCAGGCTCGGTGTGCCCGCAATCCGACATTGATTTGGGGCGCCTGAGATCAAGATCAAAAGCGGCTCGCTTCGCATCGTGATGTGTGTAGACAGCCATGCTGTGCTGCAGCTTTTGCTTTCTGTGGGAGCTGGCTTGCCTGCGCTACACAACTTTGGTGTGGCCATGAACCTGTGGCGAGGGAGCTTGCTCCCGTGACGGCTCGGAAGCCGGCGACTATTCAACTGGCCCTCCGCGACGGGGTTCGCCCCCGTTGAGCCGACCAGGATGTTGGAGTGCAATGAGTACATATCCATTGCTGCGGTAACGACGGCTTAGGGTTCCGCCCTTACGGCGGGTCACTTTGGAAAAGCCCCAAAGTAACCAAAGGGCTCTTGCCCCACCACTCGGCACCTCGCTCAGGCTCGGTGTGCCCTCACTCCGGCTTGAATCCGTGGGCCGCCGTCATGGGCCATCCCTGGCCCAGGACGGCTAACCCGGCGTCCTGCCGGGTTACCCACGGATTCAAGCCTGCGTTCGGCCAGCGTGGTTTAACGGGGCGCCCAAGATCAAGATCAAAAGCCAGATCAAGAGCCAGATCAAGAGCAGATCAAGAGCAGATCAAGAGCAGATCAAGAGCAGATCAAGAGCAGATCAAGAGCAGATCAAGAGCAGACTGATGAGACCAGATTGTGGGAGGGGACAGTCAAATAGCTCCACTGGCGCCCTGCCCCATTTATAACCGAGTACATCGGTCAAAACCCCGGTCGGCTCTAAGGCCGCCGCGCTCTGGCTTTTGATCTGGGGCGCCCCGTCAAACACGCTGGCCGAACGCAGGTTTTGGAGCGTGGGTAACCCGGCAGGACGCCGGGTTAGCCGCACTGGGCCAGGGATGGCCCATTGCGGCGGCCCACGCTCCAAAGCCTGGGTTCGGGTACACCGAGCCTGGGCGAGGTGCCGAGTGTTGGGGCAAAGCGTTTTTGGTTACTTTTTGCGCTCTTCAAAAAGTGACCCGCTGTAAGAGCGGAACCGCCAGCCGCCATTACCGAAGAAACGGATATACACACAACCCCGAAAATCAGCCCTTGTGCAACTTACTCATCAACTGCGCCTCAGCCTGGGTCAACCCACACGACTGCGTCAGCTCATCCACCGTAGCCCCCATGCCCACCAACTTCGCCGCCTGAGCAAACGACAGGCTTGTCGGGTCACGCTGTTCAATCTGCGCCAGCTTGTCCGGCAACGGCCCGAGGATCGCGCGCAATTCATGCACCTCATCCCCCACCTTCACCGCACTTTTCTGGAAGTGGTCAACACGCTTGACCAGATCGATGATGCGTCGGTCACGCACAGCATCGCGCTCAGCCTGCTGCTGGGCCAATTCCCGTTGCTGGCGCATGTAGCGCAGCAGAAAAGTCAGAGTCCCGGCCCACAACAGGGCCAGGACTATCACCGCCGCCTCAAAGAACAATCAGATGCTCTCCAGTTCCGACCACTCTTCTTCGCTCATCATCTTGTCCAGCTCAACCAGAATCAGCAGTTCGCCGTTCTTGTTGCACACACCCTGGATAAACTTGGCGGATTCTTCGTTGCCCACGTTCGGCGCGGTTTCCACTTCCGATTGGCGCAGGTAAACCACTTCAGCCACGCTGTCGACCATGATCCCGACCACTTGCTTGTCGGCTTCGATGATCACGATGCGGGTGTTGTCGTTGACTTCGGTCGGTACCAGGCCGAAACGCTGGCGGGTGTCGATCACCGTCACCACGTTGCCGCGCAGGTTGATGATACCCAGCACGTAACTCGGCGCACCCGGCACCGGGGCGATCTCGGTGTAGCGCAGCACTTCCTGCACGCGCATGACGTTGATGCCATAGGACTCGTTGTCCAGTTTGAAGGTTACCCATTGCAGGATTGGATCATCCAAACCTTGTGCGGACGCTGACTTGTTCATTCTTCGGACCCCTTCAAATGCCGCTTTACCCGGCGTGTATGCTTCGCTGACCGCATTCGCATGCGGGCCTTATTGTTCAATCAACTGCGTTGGTTCTGCGCCATCAACTTCACGGCGCCGCTGGCGATCAACTCGGCCAGTTCGGCGACGTCGAGCAACGCGCACATATGCTCGATCACGGTGCCTGCCAGCCAAGGCCTTTGGCCACGGTGGCTGCGCCATTTGATTTCGTTCGGGTCCAGGCGCAATGAGCGGCTGACTTGATGCACCGCCAGCCCCCATTCATAACCCTGCACCGAGATCACGTACTGCAAGCCCTGGCGGAAATCGTCGCGGTAGCGGTCGGGCATCACCCAACGAGCGGTATCCAGGACTTTCAGGTTACCGGCCTGGCTGGGCAGGATGCCGAGGAACCACTCCGGTTGCCCGAACAGCGGCGTCAGTTCCTGGCCTTCCAAAGAATAGATCGAACCCAGGCAAACCAGCGGCACCGCGAGGGTCAGCCCGGCGACATCGAATAACAGGCATTCAAATGGCTCGGCGGCCCAGGATGGGCGGCCATCACCGGTTTCCGGCGGCGGTGTGATGCTTGGGGGCAGGTGCACGTCCGCAATGGGCTCAACCACTACTGGCTCGACCACGGCCAGCGCGACCGGTGCCACGATCGGCACCGCAACAGGGGCGACGACCACATGGGCATCACGCGCCTGCTCTTCCAATACGGCCAACTGGAATTCATCCAGCGCACTGTCCACTGCTATGACCGGTTCAAGTTCCAGAACCGGCTCCGGCAATTCTTGCGCGGTCGCATCCTGCAGCAAGGCATCCAGGTAGGATTCCAGCGCCAGTTGCGGCCGGGTCTTGAGTTTGACGGGACGGGTCATCAAGCCACCTGCGCCACAAGCTGCTGGGACAGCAGATGCTTGAGCAACGCGCGATAAGACAGCACGCCGCGGCTTTTGCCATCGAACTGCGAAGGTGTCAGCCCCGCGCGGCTGGCGTCACGCAGGCGCGTGTCCACCGGGATGTAGCCATTCCAGATGGTGTCCGGGTAGGCGTCACGCAATACACGCAAGGTGCCGAGAGACGCCTGGGTACGGCGATCGAACAAGGTCGGCACAATGCAGAACGGCAGCGCCTGTTTACGCGAACGGTTGATCATCGCCAGAGTGCTGACCATGCGCTCCAGGCCTTTGACTGCCAAGTGCTCGGTCTGCACCGGGATCACCAGTTGCTGGCTGGCCGCCAAGGCGTTGACCATCAGCACGCCAAGCAACGGTGGGCTGTCGATGATGGCGTAATCGAAGTCCTGCCACAGTTGCGCCAGGGTCTTGGCGATCACCAAGCCTAGACCGCTCTGCCCCGGCGACTGGCGCTCAAGGGTGGCCAGTGCGGTGCTGGACGGCAGCAGAGAGATGCTTTCATTGCTGGTGGGCAGCAGCAATTGCCCGGGCAAGTCGCTGGGTACGCTGCCCTTGTGCAGGAACAGGTCGTAACAGCTGTGCTCCAGCGCATCCGGATCGTAGCCGAAATAGCTGGTCATGGAACCATGGGGGTCGAGGTCGACCACGACCACACGCTTGCCCGCCTCGGCCAGCAAGCCGGCTAAGGCGATGGAGGTGGTGGTCTTGCCGACTCCACCTTTTTGATTGGCAACTGCCCAGACTCTCATTCGGTTGGTTCCTCCCGGTGGGCACAAGCGCGACCGAGACATTGCATACGTTATTGAGCCAGTGACGGGGAATTGACGCTACCCTGCCGAACCGGCGGCTTAACCACGGGCGGTGCAGTTTGTGTGCCAGCCCGCCTCAATGCCGCATCCGGTGTTGCATTAGCCGTCCCCGTGCCGGTCAGGCTACGGCGTACGTCCAGGTTGCGCGACACTACCAGTACCACACGACGGTTGCGTGCGCGCCCTTCTGCGGTCGCATTATTGGCCACCGGCTGAAATTCACCATAGCCTACCGACGCCAGGCGACCAGGGTTCACGCCCTGCATGGCCAGCATGCGCACAATACTCGCGGCACGGGCTGATGACAGCTCCCAGTTGGTCGGGTACTGCGCGGTATTGATGGGGAAGTTGTCGGTAAAGCCTTCGACGTGGATCGGGTTTTCAAACGGTTTGAGAATTGCCGCCACCTTGTCGATGATGGTGAACGCCTGGTCGCTGGGCATGGCATCGGCGCTGGCGAACAGCAGGCTGGAATTGAGCTCGATCTCCACCCACAGTTCATTACCGCGCACGGTCATCTGGTTCGAGCTGATCAGGTCACCGAACGCGGCGCTGATATCGTCGGCAATGCTTTTCAGCGGGTCACTGGTGCCGCCGATGCCGGCGGCGACTTCATCGCTGTCTTTGACCAGCGGCTTGGCCGGCGTCACAGTCTTGGGCCGCTCATCGCCGATGGGAATGGGCTTGATCGAACGGTCGGTGTCGTTGAACACCCCGATCAGCGCCTGGGAAATGACCTTGTACTTGCCTTCGTTGATCGACGAGATGGAATACATCACCACGAAAAATGCGAACAGCAAGGTGATGAAGTCCGCGTAGGACACCAGCCACCGCTCGTGATTGACATGTTCTTCAGGCTCGCGACGGCGACGGCTCACAGGCAGACACCTCTCTGGCCAGGATTGACCGCTTCATTGTGATTGTGGCGAGCGAGCTTGCTCGCGCTGGGACGCGAAGCGCCCCCAAAACCAGGCAACGCGCTCCATCTGAAGAAACATGTAGGCTGTATCGGGGCTGCTTCGCAGCCCAGCGCGAGCAAGCTCGCTCGCCACAGGTTGAT
The DNA here is from genome assembly GCF_004519405.1 of Pseudomonas sp. BCA17. Lineage (GTDB taxonomy): Bacteria > Pseudomonadota > Gammaproteobacteria > Pseudomonadales > Pseudomonadaceae > Aquipseudomonas. The sequence goes on from NZ_SGWI01000001.1 coordinate 1,534,351, forward strand.
AGCCATGGCCATTAATCCATGAAGCCTTGAAGCTTCAATTCGATGGAGCGCGGGTTCTCACCCTCGGCAATCGACAGCAAACCTTCCAGCAGCATCTCGCGGTAACGGGATTGGCGCATGGCTATCGACTTGAGCTTGCTCGCCACCGGCAACAGCACCAGGTTGGCACTGGCTACGCCATAGATGGTGGCGACGAATGCCACGGCAATGCCGCTGCCCAATTGCGACGGATCGGCCAGGTTGCCCATCACATGAATCAGGCCCATCACCGCACCGATGATGCCGATGGTCGGCGCGTAGCCGCCCATGCTTTCAAAGACCTTGGCCGCGTTGATGTCGCGGCTTTCCTGGGTGTAGAAATCCACTTCGAGGATGCTGCGGATCGCTTCCGGTTCGGCACCGTCCACCAGCAACTGCAAACCTTTGCGTGCGTAGCTGTCGGGCTCTGCATCGGCCACGCCTTCCAGGCCCAGCAGGCCCTCCTTGCGTGCGGTGAGGCTCCAGTTGACCACGCGATCGATGCCGCCGGGCAGGTCGACACGCGGCGGAAAAATGATCCACACCAGGATCTGCATGGCACGCTTGAACGAGCTCAGGGGCGATTGCAGCAACGCCGCGCCCACGGTGCCGCCGATCACGATCAACGCCGCCGGGCCGTTGGCCAAGGCGCCAAGGTGGCCGCCTTCGAGGAAGTTGCCGCCGATGATCGCGACAAACGCCAGGGTGATGCCGATCAAGCTCAATACATCCATCAGAGGCACGCCTCCGCCAGATGCTTGCCGATGTCGTCCAGGCTGTACACGGCGTCGGCCAGGTCGGCCTTGACGATGGCCATGGGCATGCCATAGATCACGCAACTGGCCTCATCCTGGGCCCAGATCGTGCTGCCACCCTGCTTGAGCAGACGGGCGCCTTCGCGGCCGTCGGCGCCCATGCCGGTGAGTACCACCGCCAGAACTTTGTCGCTGTAGGACTTGGCCGCCGAACCAAAGGTGATATCCACACACGGCTTGTAGTTCAGGCGTTCATCGCCCGGCAGGATTTTCACCGCGCCACGGCCATCCACCATCATCTGCTTGCCGCCTGGAGCCAGCAATGCCAGGCCAGGGCGCAGGATGTCGCCGTCTTCGGCTTCCTTGACGCTGATGCGGCACAGCTTGTCCAAGCGTTCGGCGAAGGCTTTGGTAAACGCCGCAGGCATATGCTGCACCAGCACGATCGGCGCCGGGAAGTTGGCCGGCAGTTGCGTCAATACGCGTTGCAGTGCAACCGGGCCGCCGGTGGAGGTACCGATAGCCACCAACTTGTAGGCCTTGCGCTTGGGCGCAGGCGAATGAGCGCTCGACGCCGGGGCGCGCGCCGGCGCCACGGCAGGTCGCGCCACAGGCGCAGGCGCCGGACGCGCAAACGAGGAAGTTGTCGGCGCAGGTGCCGCAACCGGCGCGGGCGCAGGCGTGCTGAACAGGCTACGACGGTTACTGCGGGAAATGCTGTGCACCTTCTCACACAGCATCTGCTTGACCTTCTCGGGGTTGCGCGAGATGTCCTCGAAATTCTTCGGCAGGAAGTCCACCGCCCCTGCGTCCAGCGCATCCAGGGTCACCCGGGCGCCTTCGTGGGTCAGCGAAGAGAACATCAACACCGGAGTCGGGCAGCGTTGCATGATGTGACGAACTGCCGTAATGCCATCCATCATCGGCATCTCGTAGTCCATGGTGATCACGTCCGGCTTCAACGCAATGGCTTGATCAATCGCCTCTTTGCCGTTGGTGGCCGTGCCGACTACCTGAATGGTTGGATCGGCGGAAAGAATTTCCGAGACGCGGCGGCGGAAGAAACCCGAATCGTCCACCACCAGGACCTTGACTGCCATAAACACTCCGTTAGGTGGGGCGGACAAGTCGCCCAAGCCCCACCAGAATCAAATACGCCGAGCGGCGTAACGCTTGAGCATGCTCGGAACATCGAGAATCAGCGCGATCCGACCGTCACCGGTGATGGTCGCACCCGACATGCCCGGGGTTCCCTGCAGCATTTTGCCCAAAGGCTTGATGACCACTTCTTCCTGGCCCACCAGTTGATCGACCACAAAGCCGATACGCTGGGTGCCCACGGACAGAATCACCACGTGGCCTTCGCGCTGCTCTTCATGGGCAGCCGATGCAACCAGCCAGCGCTTGAGGTAGAACAGCGGCAGCGCTTTATCGCGCACGATCACCACTTCCTGCCCGTCCACCACATTGGTACGTGACAGGTCGAGGTGGAAGATCTCGTTGACGTTGACCAGTGGGAACGCGAACGCCTGGTTGCCCAGCATCACCATCAGGGTCGGCATGATCGCCAAGGTCAACGGCACCTTGATCACGATCTTCGAGCCCTGGCCCTTGGTCGAGTAGATGTTGATCGAGCCGTTGAGCTGGCTGATCTTGGTCTTCACCACGTCCATGCCCACGCCACGACCGGACACGTCGGAAATCTCGGTCTTGGTCGAGAAGCCCGGAGCGAAGATCAGGTTGTAGCACTCGGTGTCGGTCAGGCGGTCGGCCGCATCTTTATCCATCACACCGCGCTTGACCGCGATATTGCGCAGGATGGTCGGATCCATACCCTTACCGTCATCGGTAATCGACAGCAGGATATGGTCGCCCTCTTGCTCGGCCGCCAGAATCACTTTGCCGCCGCGGGACTTGCCCGAAGCTTCACGTTCTTCAGGGGTTTCGACGCCGTGGTCGACCGCGTTGCGCACCAAGTGGACCAGCGGGTCGGCCAGGGCCTCGACGAGGTTTTTGTCCAGGTCGGTTTCTTCGCCCACCAGTTCCAGGTTGATCTCTTTCTTGAGCTGCCGCGCCAGGTCGCGTACCAGGCGTGGGAAGCGGCCGAAGACTTTCTTGATCGGCTGCATCCGCGTTTTCATCACAGCGGTCTGCAGGTCGGCAGTAACCACGTCGAGGTTCGACACGGCCTTCTGCATCGACTCGTCGCCACTGCTCAGGCCCAGGCGCACCAGGCGGTTACGTACCAGCACCAGTTCGCCGACCATGTTCATGATGTCGTCCAGCCGCGCCGTGTCCACACGCACGGTGGTTTCGGCTTCGCTGGCAGGCTTTTCGGCCACCGGAGCAGCGGCGGCACGCGCAGGGGCCGGCGCCGCTGCAGGGGCCGGGGCGGGCTTGGCAGCAGGTGCGGGTGCAGCAGCAGGTGCGGGTTTTGCCGCTACGGGAGTCGCGGTCGCGGCAGCCGCCGGGGCCACTTCGCCGAACTTGCCCTTGCCATGCAACTCATCGAGCAAGGCTTCGAATTCGTTCTCGGAAATCAGCCCGTTGCCGGCGGGCTCCGGGCTGGCAGCGGGCGCAGCAGCCGTCGCCGCGACTTCCGGCAGGGCTTCGGCCACAAACGTGCCTTTGCCGTGCAGTTGGTCGAGCAACGCTTCGAACTCGTCGTCGGTAATGTCGGTGCTGGCCGAGGCCGCAGGCGCTACAGGGGCTGCGGCAGGTGCCACGGCGTCGGCAGCGAACTGGCCCTTGCCATGCAACTGGTCGAGCAGGGATTCGAATTCGGCGTCGGTGATGTCTTCGCTGGTCGGTGCCGCGACAGGGGCCGCAGGCGCTTCAGCTTCGGCCTTCACGGCGCTGAGGGAATCGAGCAGTTGCTCGAACTCGCTATCCGTCACATCGGCCTCAGGCTCGGCAACCGGTTCCGGTGCCGCTTCCACAGCCGGCGCGGCCGAGGTGTCGGCAGGTTCCGCGTAGCGCGCCAGGGCGGCCAGCAGTTCAGGGGTGGCGGCAGTAATCGGTGCACGATCACGGACCTGGCTGAACATGCCGTTGACCGCATCCAGTGCTTCGAGAATCACGTCCATCAACTCCGAATCGACGTGACGCTCACCCTTGCGCAGGATGTCGAACACGTTCTCGGCGATGTGGCAGCACTCCACCAGCTCATGGAGCTGGAGGAAGCCGGCGCCCCCTTTTACAGTGTGAAAACCGCGAAAAATTGCATTGAGCAGGTTCGCATCATCCGGGCGGCTTTCCAGCTCGACCAGTTGCTCGGACAGTTGCTCTAAAATTTCGCCGGCCTCTACAAGGAAATCCTGAAGGATCTCTTCATCGGCGCCGAAGCTCATGTGGGTGCTCCTGTAGGTCCTGATAACGGCAAATGGCAGATCGCGCCCCGCAAGGCGCAAGCCGTCGTTATTCGTCGTTCATTTGGAAAAACCAAACCTCTCTCCTCATGCCTGGCCTTGCACCTTGCGGGGCGTGGCGTGACCGTCATTTGCCGTTATCAGGACCTAAAAGCCTAAACTGGACAGCAAATCGTCTACGTCATCTTGACCGGATACGACGTCTTCACGTTTATCGGCATGAATCTGCGGACCTTCACCCTTGGCGAGGTGTTTTTGTGGATCTTTTTCCGAAAGGATCGCTGCGCGGTCATGTTCGATACCGGCAAAGCGGTCGACCTGGCCGGCCATCAGCACCAATTTGAGCAAATTGCTTTCCACTTCGGTGACCAGTTGGGTCACCCGCTTGATCACTTGACCGGTGAGGTCCTGATAATCCTGGGCCAGCAGAATGTCGTTGAGGTTGCTGGAAACCGTGCGGTTATCCTGCTCACTGCGCGACAGGAAACCTTCAACCCGACGCGCCAACTCACGAAACTCTTCCGCGCCCACTTCCCGGCGCATGAAGCGGCCCCAGTCAACGCTGAGGGCCTGGGCTTCGTTGGCCATGCCGGTGACCAGAGGCGTGGCGTTTTCCACCAGGTCCATGGTGCGGTTGGCCGCCGCCTCAGTCAGCTTGACCACATAGGACAGGCGTTCGGTGGCATCGGTGATTTGCGAAATCTCTTCGGCCTGGGGCATGTGCGGGTCGATCTGGAAATTGACGATCGCACTGTGCAGCTCTCGCGTCAGCTTGCCCACTTCCTGATACAGGCCGCGGTCACGAGTCTGGTTGAGCTCATGGATTAACTGCACTGCGTCGCCGAACTGACCTTTTTCAAGGCACTCGACCAACTGAAGAGCATGCTTTTTCAGGGTCGACTCAAAGTCTCCCTGTGACGTTTCATTTTGCTCCATAGCGCCCCCGTGGCAGCATCAATGACCGATGCGTTCGAAGATTTTTTCGATCTTCTCTTTCAAGGCCAATGCGGTGAATGGTTTGACCACGTAACCGTTGACCCCGGCCTGGGCGGCTTCGATGATCTGTTCACGCTTGGCTTCAGCGGTCACCATCAGCACAGGCAGGCTGCGCAGTTTTTCATCGGCGCGCACGTGGCGCAGCAGCTCGATACCGGTCATGCCCGGCATGTTCCAGTCGGTTACCAGAAAGTCGATGGCCCCACTGTTGAGGATCGGAATCGCAGTCAGGCCGTCATCCGCCTCGATCGTGTTGGTGAACCCAAGGTCACGCAACAGATTTTTTATGATCCGCCGCATCGTTGAGAAGTCATCAACGATGAGGATTTTCATGTTCTTGTCCAATTCGACCTCCAAGCAGTCTTAAACGCGCCCAGCACCTGGACGCGCCATTTCAATCAACAGGCGTTACACAAAAAAGGACTGCCCAGGGCACCACGGCACGACCCCGCGAAAGCCTTCGACTTTCGCGGCGCGTCTGCAGTGTCCCCACACTGCCTGTCAGCGCGCGCGCCACTCTCCCAATCGCCCCCGCAAGCGGGCTGCGCACTGGCTATGCAGCTGGCTGACACGCGATTCGCTGACCCCCAGGACCTCACCGATTTCCTTGAGGTTCAGCTCTTCGTCGTAGTACAGCGCCAACACCAGTCGCTCACGCTCCGGCAAATTGGCAATCGCGTCCGCCAACGCCCCCTGGAAACGCTCATCTTCCAGGTCGCGCGACGGTTCGAGATGTGCACTCGCGCCGTCCTCGTGCAGCCCTTCGTGTTCGCCGTCCTGCAACAGGTCGTCGAAACTGAACAGGCGGCTGCCCAAGGTATCGTTCAAAATCCCGTAATAATCATCGAGACTCAATTGGAGTTCGGCCGCAACTTCATGATCTTTAGCGTCGCGACCGGTTTTTGCTTCAATTGCGCGAATTGCGTCACTGACCATTCGCGTATTGCGGTGTACCGAACGCGGCGCCCAATCCCCTTTACGCACTTCATCGAGCATCGCACCACGGATACGGATACCCGCATAGGTCTCGAAACTCGCGCCTTTGCTCGCGTCGTATTTGGTCGACACTTCGAGCAGGCCGATCATGCCGGCCTGGATCAGGTCCTCCACCTGCACACTGGCCGGCAGACGCGCCAGCAGGTGGTAGGCGATGCGCTTGACCAGGGGCGCGTAACGCTCGATCAATTCGCCTTGACTGTCACGCGCCGATTTTTTGTAAAGGTTGTAGCCGCTGGATGTCATAGCACCGGTCCTGCGCTCGTCTGATGCACCAATCGCTCGACGAAAAACTCCAGATGCCCACGCGGGTTGGCGGGCAACGGCCAGGTATCGACCTTCTGGGCAATCGCCTTGAACGCCAGCGCGCACTTGGAACGAGGAAACGCTTCATAGACTGCACGCTGCTTTTGCACAGCCTTGCGCACCGACTCGTCGTAGGGAACTGCGCCAACGTATTGTAAGGCCACATCGAGGAAACGGTCCGTGACCTTGGTCAACTTGGCGAACAGGTTTCGGCCTTCCTGCGGGCTTTGGGCCATGTTGGCCAGCACCCGGAAGCGGTTCATGCCGTAGTCACGGTTAAGCAGTTTGATCAGGGCGTAGGCGTCGGTGATCGAGGTGGGTTCATCGCAGACCACCAGCAACACTTCCTGCGCGGCGCGCACGAAGCTGACCACGGATTCGCCGATCCCGGCGGCGGTGTCGATCACCAGCACGTCGAGGTTGTCGCCGATATCACTGAACGCCTGGATCAGGCCGGCATGCTGCGCCGGGCTCAGGTGCACCATGCTCTGGGTGCCCGAGGCGGCCGGCACGATGCGAATGCCACCGGGGCCCTGCAGCAGCACATCGCGCAGCTCGCAGCGGCCCTCGATCACGTCGGCGAGGGTGTGTTTGGGTGTCAGCCCCAGCAGAACGTCAACGTTCGCCAGACCCAGGTCAGCATCCAACAGCATGACGCGACGGCCAAGCTCTGCCAGGGCCAGGGACAAATTCACCGACACGTTAGTTTTCCCGACGCCACCTTTGCCGCCGGTCACCGCGATCACCTGTACAGGATGCATGCTGCCCATTTTATTTCTTTACCTTGTCTTGCTTAGACGCAGGCTACATGGCGTGGTCGCGCGAATCGCTTGCAGACCATCAATGTAGATACATTTCACAGTGCTCATCATGCCTCACCCCACCCGTTTTGCCGGGTTGTGGTAAAGGTCGGCGAACATATCAGCCATCGCTTCCTCGCTAGGCTCTTCTTGCATTTGCACACTGACAGCACGGCTGACCAGCTGATGACGACGCGGCAGATGCAAATCATCTGGAATCCGCGGCCCGTCGGTCAGGTAGGCGACCGGTAATTCATGCCCGATAGCCAGGCTCAACACCTCGCCCAGGTTTGCAGTTTCGTCGAGTTTGGTGAGGATGCAACCGGCCAGGCCGCAGCGCTTGTAGCTATGGTACGCAGCGGTAAGAACCTGTTTCTGGCTGGTGGTTGCAAGCACCAGGTAATTTTTCGACTTGATGCCACGCCCGGCCAGGCTTTCCAGCTGCATGCGCAGCGCCGGATCGCTGGCTTGCAGGCCGGCGGTATCGATCAACACCACGCGCTTGCGCAACAGCGGGTCAAGGGCGTTGGCCAGGGACTGGCCCGGGTCGACGTGGGTCACCGGCACGTTCAGGATACGGCCCAGGGTCTTGAGCTGTTCCTGGGCGCCAATGCGATAACTGTCCATGCTCACCAGTGCGATGCTCGAAGCACCGTACTTGAGGACATAACGGGCGGCCAGCTTGGCCAGGGTGGTGGTCTTGCCCATGCCGGCGGGGCCGACCATAGCGATCACACCGCCCTCTTCCAGGGGCTCGAGCTCCGGGGTGACGATCATGCGAGCCAAGTGGGCCAGTAACATGCGCCACGCCTGGCGCGGCTCTTCGACTTCGGCAGTCAGCGCCAACAGGTCGCGGGACAACGGCCCCGACAGGCCGATACGCTGCAAGCGACGCCACAGGTTGGCTTGTTGCGGCTTGCTGCCTTGCAGTTGTGTCCAGGCCAATGAACCCAGCTGCACTTCAAGCAGTTCACGCAGACCATTGAGTTCGAAGCGCATCGAGTCGAACACACGCTGATCGACAGCAGCAGCCGGGGCTGGCGCGGCGGGACGTGGCGGTTCGACGAAAGTCGGCTCGACCAGCGGCTCAGCGGCTGTCAGCGGCAGGCCGGCGAATAATTGGCGATTGGTGGAAGCATCGCTGTCGCTGCGCATGCTCAGTTCAGCCTGGGCCGACACAATGCGCGAGGCGGTCTTGCGCAGCTCGTCTTCCAGTTCCATGTTCGGCACGCGCGGCGCCAACGCCGAGGGGGTGTAATCCAGGGCAGCCGTCAGCTCGACACCGCCGGCAATGCGACGGTTACCGATAATCGCGGCATCGGCGCCCAGCTCATCACGGACCAGTTTCATGGCCTGACGCATATCGGCGGCGAAAAAACGCTTAACTTGCATAACCCACTACCCTCAGCCGTTGGGCCCTACTGTCGCGACGATAGTCACTTGCTTATTGTCAGGAATTTCCTGATAAGCCAAAACGTGCAAATTCGGTACTGCCAGGCGTCCAAAGCGCGACAACATCGCTCGAACCGGGCCAGCCACCAGCAGAATTACCGGATTGCCCGCCATTTCCTGACGCTGCGCCGCTTCGATCAACGAGCGCTGGAGCTTTTCAGCCATGCTTGGCTCCAGCAGGACGCCCTCTTCCTGGCCTTGTCCGGCCTTCTGGATACTATTGAGCAATATTTGTTCCAACCTTGGTTCCAAGGTGATCACAGGCAGCTCGGACTCAATGCCTACAATGCTTTGCACGATGGCGCGGGACAAGCCGACGCGCACGGCCGCCACCAGAGCGGCAGTATCTTGACTCTTGGAGGCATTGTTGGCGATGGCCTCAGCGATGCTGCGAATGTCGCGCACCGGCACCTGTTCGGCGAGCAGCGCCTGCAGCACCTTGAGCAATTGCGACAGCGACAGCACACCCGGCACCAGCTCTTCAGCCAGTTTCGGCGAGGCTTTGGCCAGCAACCCCATCAATTGCTGGACTTCCTCATGGCCGATCAGCTCATGGGAGTGCTTGTACAGAATCTGGTTGAGGTGGGTAGCGACCACGGTGCTGGCGTCCACCACGGTGTACCCCAGGGATTGCGCCTGGCTGCGCTGGCTGACTTCGACCCACACCGCTTCCAGGCCAAAAGCCGGATCTTTGGCGGTAATGCCATTGAGTGTGCCGAACACCTGGCCAGGGTTGATCGCCAGCTCACGGTCCGGGTAGATCTCGGCTTCGGCGAGGATCACCCCCATCAGGGTCAGGCGGTAGGCGCTGGGGGCCAGGTCGAGGTTGTCACGGATATGCACGGTCGGCATCAGGAAGCCCAGGTCCTGGGACAGCTTTTTGCGGACCCCCTTGATGCGCGCCAGCAATTGGCCGCCCTGGTTGCGATCCACCAGCGGGATCAGGCGGTAGCCCACTTCCAGGCCGATCATGTCGATAGGGGTCACGTCATCCCAGCCAAGTTCCTTGGTTTCCTGGGCGCGGGCCGGGGATGGCAGCAGCTCCTGCTGGCGGGCGATTTCCTGCTGAGCCAGGACCTTCACCTGGTTCTGCTTGCGCCAGAACAGGTACGCCGCACCGCCCGCCATGACCGCCATGCTCAGGAACGACACGTGCGGCATGCCCGGCACGAGGCCCATGATGGCCATAATGGCTGCGGCTACCGCCAGCGCTTTAGGCGAGGCGAACATCTGGCGACTGATCTGCTTGCCCATGTCTTCGGAGCCCGAAGCGCGGGTAACCATGATGGCTGCAGCTGTAGATAACAACAGTGATGGCAATTGCGCCACTAAACCGTCACCAATGGTCAGCAATGCGTAGACCTTGCCCGCGTCACCGAAGGTCATGCCGTGCTGGAAGATACCCACCGCCATGCCGCCGATCAGGTTGATGAACAGAATCAGCAGACCCGCAATGGCGTCACCCCGCACGAATTTGCTCGCACCGTCCATGGAACCGTAGAACTCGGCTTCCTGGGCGACTTCCGCACGGCGGGCCTTGGCCTGGCCCTGGTCGATCAGACCGGCGTTGAGGTCGGCGTCGATGGCCATCTGTTTGCCAGGCATCGCATCGAGGGTAAACCGCGCACTCACCTCGGAAATCCGCCCGGCGCCCTTGGTCACCACCACGAAGTTGATGATCATCAGGATCGCGAACACCACGATACCGACCACGTAGTTACCGCCGATCACCACCTCACCGAAGGCCTGGATCACCTTACCGGCGGCGGCGTGGCCGTCCTGGCCGTGCAACATGACCACGCGGGTGGACGCCACGTTCAGCGCCAGGCGCAACAGCGTGGCAATCAGCAGGATCGTGGGGAAAACCGCGAAATCCAGTGGCCGCAGGGCGTAGACGCACACCAGCAGTACCACGACCGACAGGGCAATGTTGAAGGTAAAGAACACGTCCAGCAGGAACGGCGGCATCGGCAACATCATCATTGCCAGCATCACCAGCAACAGCAATGGCACACCCAGATTGCCCCGTGAGAGGTCAGTCAGGGTGCCACGGGCCGTGCTGAGCATTTGAGAGCGATCCACCGGTATTCCTCGTGTCCCTTGAAGCAAAGTTTTGACGCCCGCAGGCGCCCTGAAGGCCGGGTTGCAAGAAGCCTTCCAACTTTTACTTCAAGTAACAGATAGGCCCTGCAAGGGCCTGTTACCGGATGCTCTTTTACGCGGGGCGTACCTTTTCGGCCTGAGGGCCTTTCTGCCCCTGGGTTATCTCGAACTCCACCCTGCTACCTTCTTCAAGGGTCTTGAACCCGTCACCTTGAATCGCGGAATAGTGGACGAACACATCAGTTCCGCCACCGTCCTGAGTGATGAATCCAAAGCCTTTTTCCGCGTTGAACCACTTCACCGTACCTACTGCCATTGCCGTTCTCCTGACGTCTGATACGCACACTTGCATGGGCGTCGCTAGATTCGCTTGACGCTGGTGGCGAATATTCCATCGGGACGGTGGATTCTTTCGAATAACACCCTCTGGCCTTGCGCAAGCCGCACGCCAACCGACCCTTGAAGATCCACCGGTACGTTTTCTCCCTCACCGTCCGGCGCAATCAAGCCACTGCCTCTGTCCAGGTCATAGACCTTGATCGTCCCTTCCGCTACCGACTGCATGCCCCTCTCCCTGCCTCTGGTTGAACCACCTGCGCGCAGCGTAGGACGTCATGGAAGCGCGATAGCGGGAAGCTGGCTACTGTCAAAGTTGACAGGTAGACAAAAGTTGGTGACGAGCGGTAATGCCCCGACAAATCTTAGTCAAAAGAAAGGTGATGGTTTGCAGATCAGGAATCCCGACGCAATTCCGGCGGAATCGGCAGGTCCTTGAGCGGGTCCGGACGCTTGCCCTTGCCCGCGCGGTATTGGCGGATCTGATAGACATACGCCAGCACCTGGGCCACGGCCAGGTACAACCCTGCGGGGATTTCCTGGTCGAGATCGGTGGAATAAAAGATCGACCGGGCAAGCTCCGGCGATTCGAGCAGCAAAATATCGTTGGCCACGGCGATTTCGCGGATTTTCAGGGCAGTGAAGTCGCTGCCCTTGGCCAGCAGCATCGGCGCGCCGCCCTTCTCCGGGTCGTACTTGAGGGCCACGGCGTAGTGAGTCGGGTTGGTGATGACCACGTCGGCATCGGGCACCGCCGCCATCATCTTGCGCTGGGACATTTCACGCTGCAGTTGCCGGATACGCTGCTTGACCTCGGGACGCCCTTCCTGGTCCTTGTGCTCGTCGCGCACTTCCTGCTTGGTCATCAGCAGTTTCTTGTGGCTTTCCCACAACTGGATCGGCGCGTCCACCGCCGCGATAATGATCAGCCCGCAGGCCATCCACAAGGTACTCCAGCCCACCACTTGCACGCTGTGGATGATGGCCGACTCCAGCGGCTCGTGGGCAATGCGCAGCAAGTCGTCAATGTCGGATGACAACACCGTCAGCGCCACGAACAGAATCAGGATGAATTTGGCCAGCGCCTTGAGCAGTTCCACCAACGCCTTGCCGGAAAACATACGCTTGAGCCCAGGCCCCGGGTTCATCCGGCTGAACTTGGGCGCCATGCTGCCTGCGGCAAACAACCAGCCGCCCAAGGACACCGGGCCGATCAGCGCCGCCAGCAATAACGTGATCAGTACCGGCTGCACCGCCAGGAGAGCGATCTTGCCCGAGTGCAACAGGTACAGGCCCATGGCGCCGGGGCTCAGCAACACCTCACGCGGCAGGACGAAGTTGAGTTTCATCAACTCCATCAGGTCCAGCGCCAGGCCGCCACCGTAAATCAACAGGCCACCGGCGCCGGCCAACATCACCGCGAGTGTATTGAGCTCTTTGGAGCGGGCGATCTCGCCCTTTTCCCTGGATTCCTTTTTACGTTTATCCGTGGGGTCTTCTGTTTTGTCCTGACCACTCTCGCTCTCGGCCATGGCTCAGCGCGCCCGTGCCAGATCACGTAAGAACTGCAAGGCTTCGGTCGCCAGCGGTTGATACTGATTGAGAATGTCAGCCATGCCGACCCAGAAAATCCCCATGCCCAGCACCAGGGTCAAGGGGAAACCGATCGAGAAGATATTCAACTGCGGCGCCGCACGGGTCATCACGCCAAACGCGATGTTGACCACCAGCAAAGCGGTGATAGCCGGCAACACCAGCAACAGCGATGCACCCAGTACCCAGGTGAGGCGCCCCACCAATTCCCAGAAATGGCTGACCACCAAGCCCGAACCCACCGGCAAGGTGGTGAAACTCTCGGTCATGACCTCGAACACCACCAGGTGGCCGTTCATCGACAGGAACAGCAACGTCACCAGCATGGTCAGGAATTGCCCGATCACCGCCGCCGACACGCCGTTGGTGGGGTCGACCATGGACGCGAAGCCCATCCCCATCTGGATCGAGATGATTTGCCCGGCAATCACAAACGCCTGGAAGAACAATGTCAGCGAGAAGCCCAGCAGCGCGCCGATCAGGATCTGCTCGGCAATCAGCAACAACGCGCTGAGGTCCAGCGCATTCACCGGCGGCATCGGTGGCAGCCCGGGAACGATCACCACGGTAATGGCGAAGGCGAAATACAGGCGAATACGCCGCGGGACCAAGGTGGTGCCGAACACCGGCATGGTCATCAGCACTGCGGTTACGCGAAACATCGGCAAGATGAAAGACGCCACCCAGGTGCTGATCTGGGTGTCGGTCAACGCCAGCACGGACTGCATGGGGGGTCAGCCGATCAACTGCGGAATACTGCCGTACAACTGCAGGATGTATTCCATGAAAGTGCGCACCAGCCAAGGGCCGGCGACGATCAGCGTGATCAGCATCACCAGCAGGCGCGGCAGGAAGCTCAACGTCTGTTCGTTGATCTGGGTGGCGGCCTGGAACATCGCCACCAGCAGGCCGACCAACAGGCTCGGCACCACCAGCACGGCGACCATCATGGTGGTCAGCCACAACGCCTCACGGAACAGGTCGACGGCAACTTCTGGCGTCATCGCGCTATACCCCTCCGAAACTGCCGGCCAACGTGCCGATGATCAGCGCCCAGCCGTCCACCAGCACAAACAGCATGATCTTGAACGGCAGCGAGATGATCAGCGGCGACAGCATCATCATCCCCATGGCCATCAACACACTCGCCACCACCAGGTCGATGATCAGGAACGGGATGAAGATCATGAAGCCAATCTGGAACGCGGTCTTCAATTCGGACGTGACGAACGCCGGCACCAGGATGGTCAACGGCGCCTGATCCGGGGTGGCGATATCGGTACGCTTGGACAACCGCATGAACAACTCAAGGTCGCTGGAGCGGGTTTGCGAGAGCATGAAGTCTTTGATCGGCCCCTGGGCCTTGTCGATCGCGTCCTGGGCGCTGAGCTTTTCCGCCAGATACGGCTGCAGGGCTTGCTGGTTCACCTTGTCGAACACCGGTGCCATGATGAACAGCGTCAGGAACAGGGCCATGCCGGTGAGGATCTGGTTCGACGGCGTCTGCTGCAGACCCAGGGCCTGACGCAGGATCGAGAAGACAATAATGATCCGCGTGAAGCTGGTCATGAGCATGACAAACGCCGGGATAAAACTCAGCGCCGTCATGATCAGCAGGATCTGCAAGCTGACCGAATACTCCTGTGCCCCGGCGGCGTTGGTGCCCAGCGTGATCGCCGGAATCGACAACGGGTCGGCGGCCCACGCCAATGGCGCAGCCAGCAACATCATGAGCGTCAATAAAACGCGCATTACTTCTTATCCTTCTGATCCTTGCCCAGCAACTCCATCAGGCGCTGGGCGAATTCTGGCGTGGCAGCCTCGGTGCCGGCCACTTCCACCGGCTTCTTGAGCACATGCAGCGGGGTGATGCGGCCAGGAGTAATGCCCAGCAGAATCTGCTCCTCGCCGACCTGCACCAACACCAGACGATCACGCGGGCCAAGGGCGCGCGAGCCGATCATCTCGATGACCTGGGCATTTCCCGGGCCGATGCGCTGCACTCGGCGCATCAACCAGGCCAGCACGAAAATCAAGCCGACCACCAGCAACAGTCCCAGCACAAGCTGAGTCAACTGGCCGCCGACACTGCTGCTGACCACGGGGGCCGCCGCCACTTGCGCGACCGGCTCGGCCGCCATGGCGCTCAATGGCAGCGCCAGAAACAGTCCCGCCATCGAATACTTCATATCAGCGCAACTTCTTGATGCGTTCGCTCGGGCTGATCACGTCGGTCAGGCGGATACCGAACTTCTCGTTGACCACCACCACTTCGCCGTGGGCGATCAATGTGCCGTTGACCAGCACGTCCAGCGGCTCACCCGCCAGGCGGTCGAGCTCGATCACCGAACCCTGGTTGAGCTGCAACAGGTTGCGGATGTTGATTTCGGTGCTGCCCACTTCCATGGAAATCGATACCGGGATGTCGAGGATCACGTCCAGGTTCGGCCCGTCGAGGGTCACCGGTTCGTTGTTCTTCGGCACGCTGCCAAATTCTTCCATGGGCAGGCGGGAACCGGCCGACGAGGTCGCGGCGTCGGCGGCCAGCAGCGCATCGATATCGTCCTGGCCTACATCGCCGGTCTCTTCCAGGGCTGCTGCCCATTCGTCAGCCAGGGCCTGGTCTTCGGCGGAAGTGTTTTCGTGTTCGGTAGCCATTACATGTCCTCGGCGGAGCAAACATTCATCAATAAATTAGAGCGGATCAGCGACGGGTGATCGGCTCGATCACTTGCAACGCCAGGTTGCCCTTGTGGGAACCGAGCTTGACCTTGAACGATGGCACGCCATTGGCGCGCATGATCATTTCTTCCGGCAGTTCCACAGGAATGACGTCTCCCGGCTGCATGTGCAAAATGTCACGCAAACGCAGTTGGCGACGGGCCACAGTGGCGCTCAGAGGTACGTCGACGTCCAGCAGGTCTTCGCGCAGGGCCTTGACCCAGCGCTCGTCCTGATCGTCCAGGTCGGATTGGAAACCGGCGTCGAGCATCTCGCGCACCGGCTCGATCATCGAGTACGGCATGGTCACGTGCAGGTCGCCGCCACCGCCATCGAGTTCGATGTGGAAGGTGGAGACCACGATGGCTTCGCTGGGGCCGACGATGTTGGCCATGGCTGGGTTCACTTCCGAGTTGATGTACTCGAAATTGACTTCCATGATCGCCTGCCAGGCTTCCTTCAAGTCGATGAAGGCCTGCTCCAGCACCATGCGCACCACACGCAATTCGGTAGGGGTGAATTCACGGCCTTCGATCTTGGCGTGACGCCCGTCGCCGCCGAAGAAGTTGTCCACCAGCTTGAACACCAGTTTGGCGTCAAGGATGAACAGCGCGGTGCCGCGCAACGGCTTGATCTTGACCAGATTGAGGCTGGTGGGCACGTACAGCGAATGTACGTACTCGCCGAATTTCATCACCTGCACCCCGCCCACCGCCACGTCCGCCGAACGGCGCAGCATGTTGAACATGCTGATACGGGTGTAGCGGGCGAAACGCTCGTTGATCATTTCCAGGGTCGGCATGCGTCCACGGACGATGCGATCCTGGCTGGTCAGGTCGTAACTTTTGATGCTGCCAGGCTCGGCAGCCATGTCGGTCTGTACCAGACCATCATCGACGCCATGCAGCAGCGCATCGATTTCATCCTGGGACAGCAGGTCTTGCACGGCCATGTCGTGATCCTACTGCAATACGAAGTTAGTGAAGAGCGCCTGCTCAACCACGACTTTGCCGAGTTCTTTCTGGGCCACTTCCTGCACGCTGGCAGTGACCTTCTGACGCAGCATTTCCTGGCCGACCGGGGTGGCCAGGGTGTCGAAATTCTGTCCGGAGAACAGCATCACCAGGTTGTTGCGGATCACCGGCATATGCACCTTGAGGGCATCCAGATCCGCCTGGTTACGCGCCAGCAAGGTGATGCTCACCTGCAGGTAGCGTTGACGACCGTTCTGATTGAAGTTGGCGACAAAGGCTGGAAGCATCGGCTCGAAGATTGCCGGTTGCTTGACGTTAGTGGCGGTCTCGGCGGCGGGAGCCGGTTTGCTGGCACTGCTGTGCATGATGTACCACGTGCCGCCCACGGAGGCGCCAATGGCCAGGAGCAAGCCCAGCACAATCACCAGGATCAGCTTGAGCTTGCCTTTACCTTTGCCAGCGGGGGGAGTTGCTGCGTCGTCGCTCTTCGCCATGCCAATAATCCGTCACTATTCGGGAATTCATAGATCTACGGAAAGGCAAGAGCAAGTGTTATGCCAGAGTTGTCTGGCACGCAGGCAAGGCCAATCAAACAGGGGAGCGAGCCACTCCCACATGGGGTCGGTGCAAAGCACGAATCAGGCGTAATAATCGACCGCACTGGAGCCGATTACCGTAGAGGTGACCGGCGCCACCGCTTCAGCCACGTCGACGTGCCCACTGCCCTCGCCGCTGTCCCCGCGTCCGCCGCTACCACTCACGCGTGCCTGGGCCTGAGCCTGAGCTTGTTGCTGCTGCTCCTGGCCTCGGGACTGGTCGGAGACGTTGACGTCCACTTGCCCCATGCCCTGCTGGGCAAACATCTCCCGCAGGCGTCCGGACTGGCTTTCCAGGGCTTCACGCACCACCGCATGGCCACTCATGAAGTGGACCTGAGCCTGTTGGTCCGGCGTCATATTGACCTTGATATCCAGGCGCCCCAGCTCTGCCGGCTGCAACTGGATCTCGGCCGACTTGAGGTTGGCGCTGGACAGGTACATCACGCGGTTGACCACGTCTTCGGTCCAGCCGCTCTGGTGCATGGCCAACGGCGCGTTGGCAACCGACGGTAAGGCGTTCGCGGTTTTCGGCGTGGCGGCCTGGGTCAGCGCAGCCAGGCGGTTGGCGAAATCATCGACGCGAGTATCGCTGCTGGCGTCTTTCAAATCCTTAAGGCCACTTTCGATCAGCCCGCTGAAGGCTTTGTCGCCGCCGTCGGGGCTGTGCTTGGCAGTCTGCTGATCGACCATGTTGGCCAAGCCAGCCGCAAAATTCTGCGCGGCGGTCGGCTGATCCAGGTTCGACGCAGGCGCAGTTTTCTGCGGTGTCTGGCTGCTGGCCGATACGTGTCCGCCCTGCTCCATCGCCAAACGCACGGCCGGCATCGAATCCAGAGGGTCGGCCGACGGATCGAAAGGTGGTTGGTTGGCGTCATCGGTCGCCGCGACCGGTGCGGCAACAACCGGCTTGGCCTTGTCATCCTTCGCCTTGTCATCCTTGGTCGCGGCAGCAGGTACCGGTGTCTCCACGGGAACCGGCACAGCCACCGGTGTGACGGCTGCAATCACTGCAGGGTCGACCACGGGTGCGACGGGAGGTTGCTGAGCCAGGGCCGGGTCAGTGGGCTTGGTATCGTCACTGCTGGCGCTGTCGTCGGACTTGGCCGGCGGGTTGGCAGGCAAGGGATTGCCGCTATCGGCAACCGCTGGCTTGCTGGCGGCAGGCTTGTCGTTGTTGTCGGCAGACTTGGCGCTGGTATCGGCAGGCTTGTCACGGGTGGATTTAGTCGGGGTGTCGTCGGTCTTCACCGCCGGCTTCGAGCCTTGGCTGGCAAACACTTGAGCAAAGCCAGGGCCCTTGTCCTGCTGGGCCGCAGCCGCCGCCGGAGGTGTAGCGGCGGGCGCTTGGGGCTTGGCTGCGGGAGCAGCCTGAAGGAGCGAATTGGGGGCGACTGGCATAGGTAAAGGTCTCCACTGCACAGGGGTCGAGAGTGCTGTGCTGGGAGGTGGAGCAAGAGTTGGGCCAAGTTTGTGCAGGAGCGAGCTTGCTCGCGAAAAACGTCAACGATAACGCGGTGTCCTGGAGGAGCGCGGCGCCTGTAAGTTTTTCGCGAGCAAGCTCGCGCCTACAGGCGTCCACGTATTCTTCTTCAACAACTAAACCCCGAACCTCTGCCTCTCCGACTCATACAAAGGCCGAACCAGGGCGAACTCACTGTCAATCTGATCCACCAGCGCCCCCAGGTCCGCGGCAGCCCCGACTGACTCCACTTCCAGCCGCTGACACAACTGCGCCAACCGCACAGCCCCAAGGTTGCCGCTGCTGCCCTTGAAACTATGGGCAATCCGCCCCAGCGCCTTGGCATCATCCCGCGCCTTGCGTAGCGCTTCGACGCGCTTTTGCGAGTCGTCAAGAAAGGTTTCCAGCAACTTGGGGTACTCATCTTCCATGACGTCCTGCAAACCCGACAGCACCTCGGGGTCCAGATGAATCTCAGCCACTTGCTCGCTCCTTGATCAAGAATCAGCGGATTATGCCAGAGCCGTCCAGCAAAACTCCACGCAGACACTGCGCCCGCCGTCCGTCCAGCGTACATCGCTGCTCAACTGGCGCACCAGGCTCAAGCCTCGTCCAGACAGACGGTCGATATCCGGCGGCCGCGCCAGTACCTGATCCACATCGAAACCTGGACCACTGTCTTCGACGCGCAAGATCAACTTGCCGCCCTGGGTGGTCGGCACCACCTGCATATGCACCCGCACATAACCGCTGTCCAGTTGCGCCAGCCGCTCATTGCGCTGTCGGTAGTAGTCGGCAAAGCCCTGGGCATTGCGCTTGAGCTGCGAGTCCAGGCCCAGCACACCGTGCTCCAATGCATTGGAATACAGTTCGGCCATCACGCTGTAGAGCGCCCCGCTCTGCTCGCGCAGCCCCTGGATCTCCAGCAACAATTGCAGCAGATAGGGCAACGGGTTGTAGCACTTGAGCGTCTGGGCGCGATATTCGAAGCTCACCGACCAATCCAGAGGGCACGCCTGGCTGCCGTCGGTGTACGCAGGCTCGGACACACGCAGCGGCTGGCCGGGCTGCAAGGTGATTTCCACCATGCTGACGTCATCCCGTGCTTCACCACGAAAGGCCGCCAGAGCCTGCTCGATCTCTTCGAACAGGCGGTCGGGCTCGCAGTTGGCGGCGAACACCTGCTGCAAGCGCTCGGCGCCGAACAACTGGTCGTTGGCGTCAGCGGTCTCCAGCACACCGTCGGAGAGCAGAAATACCCGATCGCCAAGGGCCATGGGCAAAACGTCGATGCTGTCATCAAACGCCTCCATCGACAGCACACCCAACGGCAGATGCCGTGACTTCAACGGCGTGCGCTTGCCCGTAGCGACCTCATGCACATAACCCTCCGGCATGCCGCCATTCCATACCTCTACCACACGTCGCTGGGGGCTCAGGCACAACAGGGTGGCGCAGCAGAACATGTCCACCGGCAGGATGCGCTTGAGCCTGGCATTCATCTCACGCAGGGTCTGCGCCAGGTCATAACCCTTGGCGGTCATCCCGTAAAACACGTCAGCCAGGGGCATGGCACCAATCGCGGCGGGCAGGCCATGGCCGGTGAAATCGCCGAGCAGCACGTGCATGTCTCCAGACGGCGTATACGCCGCCAGTAACAGGTCGCCATTGAACAGCGCATAGGGTGATTGCAGATAGCGAATGTTCGGTGCGGCATTGATGCAGCCCGAATGGGCGACCTTGTCGAACACCGCCTTGGCCGCACGCTGCTCTTGCAGCAGGTATTCATGATGCCGGGCGATCTGATCGCGCTGCTGAAGGACCGTGGCCTGCAGACGCCGCAAACGGTCCATGGCATTGATCTTGGCGGCCAGGATCAGTGGGTTGTAGGGTTTGGGCAGAAAATCATCCCCACCGGCATCCAGGCACTCGGCCAGGTCGGCGCTTTCGCTGAGGGACGTAAGAAAGATCACGGGGACCAGCGCCTCCCCCGCCAATTGCTTGATCCACCGCGCGGCCAGGAAACCGTCCATCACCGGCATCATCGCGTCCATCAACACCAGTTGAGGTCGCTCACGCGCAAACACCTCAACGGCTTCCTCGCCGTTGGCTGCGGTGAGCACGTGATGCCCCTGGCGCCGCAAGATAGTCGCCAGCAGCAGCCGGTCGGTATCGCTGTCCTCGGCGATCAGGACAGTCAGCGGCTCGGACATCGGGGCCAGTACTCTCAATTGATGTCGAACAGCTTATCGAAGTTAGAGATGGCGAGGATCTTGCGCACGTCGGGACTGCAGTTGATCAGCGTGACCTGCGAGTCGTCACCGCCTGCGTGGTCACGCAACAACAGCAGCATGCCCAAGGCCGAGCTGTCCAGGTAGGTGGCTTCTCTCAGATCGACGGTGTAGGCGTCAGGGACCTTGTAGAAACGCTCGTAAGCCTCACGGAAATGCTGGTGGCTGCCGAAATCGAACCGGCCCTTGATTGCGATCGTCAACTTTTTCCCATCCAGGGATACTTCTGATGTCACCGACATACGACTGCTTCCTTGTCATTGGCCATGTGTAACAAGGTTTAGCAGGCGAACCCGATCTCGGCAAATGTGGGAACAGCCCCACACCTAATACTGCGACTGACGGGGCAGACGTTGTGACAGCTCATCCAGCAGCTTTTGCTCGCGTTTGTCCTCAATTGCCCGCGCTTCGTCGATATAGCGCTGTACCAGTTTGCGCAGCCCCTCGACCCGGGCAAACGCCTGCTGCCAGCTTTCGCGGGCCTTATCGAGGTTGTTCTGGTGCCAGGCCAGGCTTTGGCGCTGCTGGGCGACCGCCGTCTCCAACTGGTTGAGAAAGCCCTGATAGCCCATCAACCACTGGCCGGAAACGCCCTGGCTGCCGCGCTCGATCCACTGTTGCTGGTACTCGCCGCGAAAACGCTCCAGGTCGCCCAGCTTGCTTTCCGCCAGGCGGACCTGGCCTTGAAAATAGCCCAGCCGCTGGGCAGCGGTCTTTTCGGCCTTTTCGGCCATGTCCACCACCGGGGCCAGGCGCGAGGAGCGGGTGCTGGCCATGGCTTAGCCGCCTGGCGCCGGGGCGAAGATCGAGGCAAGGTGCGCTTCGCTTTCGCCCATGCTGATTTTGTCGTTGAGCCCCTGACGCAGGTACGTCACCAGTTGCGGCTGCAGGGCGATCGCCAGGTCGGTCTCACGATCGCCGCCGGCCACGTAGGCACCGACGCTGATCAGGTCGCGACTCTGCTGATAGCGTGACCACAACTGCTTGAAATGCTGCGCTCGCGCCATGTGCTCCGGCGTGACCACCGCCGGCATCACCCGGCTGATCGACGCTTCGATATCGATGGCAGGGTAGTGCCCCTCCTCCGCCAGGCGCCGTGACAAGACGATGTGGCCGTCGAGTACACCCCGCGCCGAGTCGGCAATCGGGTCCTGCTGGTCATCGCCTTCGGACAACACGGTATAGAACGCAGTGATCGAGCCACCCCCGGCCTCTGCGTTACCGGCACGCTCCACCAGCTTGGGCAGCTTGGCGAACACCGATGGCGGATAACCTTTGGTGGCAGGTGGTTCGCCGATGGCCAGGGCGATTTCCCGCTGGGCCTGGGCGAAACGCGTGAGCGAATCCATCAGCAACAGGACATTCTTGCCCTTGTCGCGAAAATACTCGGCGATACGTGTGCAATACATCGCGGCGCGCAAACGCATCAAGGGCGCGTCATCCGCTGGAGACGCCACCACCACAGAGCGCTTGAGACCTTCCTCGCCCAGGCTGTGCTCAATGAATTCCTTCACCTCGCGGCCCCGTTCGCCGATCAACCCGACCACGATAATGTCGGCCTCGGTAAAGCGCGTCATCATGCCCAGCAGTACCGACTTACCTACACCGGTACCGGCGAACAGGCCCAGGCGCTGACCGCGGCCGACCGTCAATAAACCGTTGATGCTGCGAATGCCTACGTCCAGCGGCGTGCTGATGGGGTTACGCTTGAGCGGGTTGATGGTGGGGCCGTCCATCGGTACCCAATCTTCGGCCTTCATGCCGCCCTTGCCGTCCAGGGCGCGGCCGGCGCCGTCCAGCACACGACCGAGCATGCTCATGCCCATGGGCAAGCGGCCGGTGTCGGCGAGCGGCACCACGCGAGCGCCGGGGGCGATCCCCGCCAGGCTGCCGACGGGCATCAGGAAAATCTTGTTACCCGAAAAGCCCATAACCTCAGCTTCGACTTGCACCGGGTGATAGCTGTCGTCGTTGATCACCATGCAGCGGCTGCCCATGGCGGCGCGCAGGCCTTCGGCTTCGAGGGTCAGGCCAACCATGCGCAGCAGGCGCCCTTCGAGGATCGGCTGGCCGGGCAACTCAGTGGCCTGGGCGTAGCTGCCCAGGCGCTTGGCGAAGCTGGTGCGATCAAGGCGCATCGGGGGCGTCCAGGTCAACGCTCAGGTCAGGTTCGGCCGGATTCAGGGCCTGCTCATGAAGTTGGTCGAAGAGCTTGGCCATGATCTGGGTGATACGGGTTTCCACCGTCGCATCGATACGGCTGTGTTCGGTTTCGACCCGGCAACCGCCAGGCTGCAACGCCGCGTCTTCGACGATGCGCCAGGTTTCTTCATGGCGCTCGCGCAGGGCTTTGACCTGCTCGAAATCCTGCGGGTTGATGTACAGCCGTACATTACCGACGCCCAACGGCAGCAGTTTGAGGGCTTCGCGCATCACACTTTCGATATGGCTGGAGTCGAGCACCAATTCGCGCTGGATCACTTGGCGGGCGATGTGCTCCACCAGGCCGACCATGGCTTTTTCAAGCTGGGAATCCTGTTCGGCGATGGGGTCGAACAGGCTGCCCATCAAGCGCTCCAGGCTGGCGAGCTTGACGCTCAGCGCCGCCTCGGCTTCCTGGCGCACTTTGAGGGTGGTACTGCGGAAACCGTCCTTTTCCCCAGCGGCGAAGCCTTCGTTGTAGGCCTCCTGGCGGATGGCTTCCAACTCTTCGAGCGTCAGTGGCTGGACGTCCTCCAGCGGCACCTCTTCCATTTCCGCAGGGGGTTCTTCGACCGGCGCGGGTTCAGGCTCCGGTACATGCGGATCGAAACTGGGCAATGACCAGATATCGAACGCACCGACATCCCGCGCGCGAATCAGATCGCTGGGCGTCTCATCTTTGTTCGACATGGGACGCGCCTTAGATCATTTCTTCGCCGCCCTTCCCGCCGAGAACGATTTCTCCGGCTTCGGCCATACGGCGGGCAATGGTGAGGATTTCCTTCTGGGCGGTTTCGACGTCGCTCACACGCACCGGGCCTTTGGCCTCCAGGTCGTCGCGCAACAGTTCGGACGCACGCTTGGACATGTTCTTGAAGATCTTCTCTTTGACGTTTTCGTCGGAGCCCTTGAGCGCCAGCACCAATACGTCCGAGGACACTTCGCGCAGCAACGCCTGGATGCCACGGTCGTCGACATCGGAGAGGTTGTTGAACACGAACATGAGGTCTTCGATCTGGCCGGACAGGGTGTCGTCGATCTCGCGGATCGAGTCCATCAGTTGGCCTTCCATCGAGCTGTCGA
Source organism: Pseudomonas sp. BCA17 (assembly GCF_004519405.1). Classification (GTDB taxonomy): domain Bacteria; phylum Pseudomonadota; class Gammaproteobacteria; order Pseudomonadales; family Pseudomonadaceae; genus Aquipseudomonas. Next base: position 1,558,403 of record NZ_SGWI01000001.1, read on the forward strand.
GGAAGTTCATGATGTCCGCCGCGCGCTTGATACCGCCCAGGGTGGTCCGCGAGGCATTGGAGTTGCCCGAGAACTGCTTTTCCAGAATCGTGTTGAGTTCTTTCAGTGCTGCCGGCTGCACGGTGTTCAGCGACGACACGCGCAGGATGATGTCCAGGCGCACTTTATGGTCGAAGTGACCGAGCACTTCACCGGCCTGGTCGGGGTCCAGGTAGGCAACGACGATCGCCTGGATCTGCGGGTGCTCGTAGCGGATCACGTCGGCGACCGCGCGCGGCTCCATCCATTTGAGGCTGTCGAGGCCGCTGGTGTTGCCACCGAGCAGGATGCGGTCGATCAGGCCGTTGGCCTTGTCTTCGCCCAGGGCCGAGGTGAGCATTTTGCGGATGTAACTGTCGGAGCCGACGCCCAGGCTGGTCTGGTCGCCGACGATCTCGACGAACTCACTCATCACCTGCTCGACTTGCTCGCGGTGCACGTTACGCATCTGCGCCATGGCCACGCCGACGCGTTGAACCTCTTTGGGGCCCATGTGGCGCAGCACTTGGGCAGCGTCGGTTTCACCCAGGGACAGCAGCAATACGGCGGCTTTGTCGACCCGGGAGAGCTTGGCAACAGCGGCTCGATTATCACTCATCTGCGTTGATCCACTCTTTCACGACCTGGGCCACACGGCCCGGGTCTTCTGCCACCAGACTTTTGATTGCGTTCAACTGAGCGTCATAACCTTCGCTCGGGCTCGGCAACAGGATGCTTTGCGGGCCGCCCAGGCTGACGCGGTCGTTGGCCAGTTCGCCATCCAGGCCGCCCATGCCACCCAACTCGACGTCGCTGCCACCGAAGGCCGCCAGTTGTTTCTTGCCGTGGCCGGTGATGTTGTTGAGCACCGGACGCAGCACGCCAAACACCAGCACCAGGATGAACAACACGCCCAGCACTTGCTTGACGATGTCCCAGAACCACGGCTGAGTATAGAACGCCGGGTCGGCGATCACTTCGCCACGCTCAGCGGAGAACGGCATGTTGATCACGCTCACACTGTCACCACGGCTGGCGTCGAAACCGACGGCGTCCTGCACCAGGCGGGTGAAGCGTGCCAATTCGTCGGCGCTCCACGGGGCGCGGGTTACCGCACCGTCAGCCGGGTTGACCTTGACCTGGTCATCGACCACTACCGACACCGAGAGACGATTGATTTTGCCCTGTTGCTGCTTGGTGTGGCTGATGGAACGGTCGAGTTCGAAATTCTTGGTGGACTGGTTACGCTTGTCCGCCGGGTACGGGGCGAGCATCGGCTGGCCGGTGGCCGGGTCCATGATCTGCTGACCATTGGCATCCAACAGCGGCTGGCCAGGTTGAATCGCGCCGGCAGTCGCGGCAGCGCCACCGGTGGTTTGCGGCGCCGACGCCGGGGCTGGAGGCTGGTTGCTCAGGGCGCCCGGCACACCTTGCGGGCCATTGCTGGCGGTGCGTTGTTCGCTGGTGGACTGCTCGCTGCGCAGCGCAGGCTGGTCGGGATTGAACTGCTCGGACGTCGACTCGACGGCACTGAAGTCCACATCGGCGGACACTTCAGCCTTGTAGCGGTCATTACCCAACACCGGTTGCAGAATGTTGTGCACACGTTGGGTGAGCATGCTTTCCATGCGGCGGCTGTAATCGAACTGCTTGCCGGCCTGGGTCAACGCGGAGTTTTCGGCCTGGTCGGACAGCAGGTTGCCCTTCTGGTCCACCACCGTAATTTGCGACTTGCTCAATTCAGGAACGCTGGTAGCCACCAGGTTGATGATCGCGAGGACCTGGCCAGGCTCCAGGGAACGACCGGCAAACAGCTCGACCAATACCGAAGCACTCGGTTTGCGTTCGTCACGCACGAATACCGAACTTTTTGGAATCGCCAAGTGCACACGGGCGCCCTTGACGTTATTCAGGCTGGAGATGGTACGTGCCAGCTCGCCTTCAAGGCCGCGACGGTAGCGGGTGGCTTCCATGAACTGGCTGGTACCCAGGCCCTGGTCCTTGTCGAGGATTTCAAAACCGATGTTGGCATCGGACGGCGTCACACCGGCGGCGGCCAGCTTCATGCGCGCACGGGCTACGTCGTCGGCCTTGACCAGCAGGGCCCCGGAGTTGGGCTCCACGGTGTAGGTAATGTCGGCGGCGGCAAGGGTTTCCATGATCTGCTTGGAATCCATGCCCGCCAGGCTGCCATACAGCGGGCGGTAATCAGGTTGCTGCGACCACAACACCACGGCAAAACCAATCGCCACGCTGGCTGCCAGGCCGACCATAAGGCCTACCTGACGCAACATGGTCATTTCGGAAAGGTTTTCCAGGAACGACAGGCCAAACAACGGCGGCTTGCCGTCTGCCTTGGCGGGTGCGTTGTCCACGACTGCTTCTGCCATGACTTAAATCTCGTCCTTAAACCGGCATCTGCATGATGTCTTGATAAGCCTGAACCAGCTTGTTACGTACTTGGGTCAAGGCCTGGAAGGACACGCTGGCTTTTTGCGAGGCGATCATCACGTCAGTGAGGTCCACGCCGCTTTTACCGATCTCGAAGGCGGTGGCCAACTGGTTCGATGCTTGCTGGGTATCACTGACCTTGTTGATGGCCTGACCGAGCATGTCGGCGAAACTGCTTTGGCCCAATCCCGGCGCTGGCGCGACGGATTTCGGTTGAGCCATGGCATCCATTTGCATGGAGCGCATATCCAACATCAACCGATTGAACTCAATACCCTGGCTCATGACCTTCTCTCTCTGACGACCCGCAATTTTTTGACACTATGCAGCGGTTACTACAGGTGGTAGCAACAAGGGTGCCAGATCCGTGGCGACTCGTAAGAAAAGGCGACAAACCATGTCGACCTACACGTTTGTCAGGTAGCGAAGAGATACGCTTCCACATCCATCCCGGCGTCACGCATCTGCGCCAGCTTGTAGCGCAAGGTGCGCGGGCTGATGCCCAGGCGCTCAGCCGCCTCTTTGCGACGGCCACGCTCGGCACGCAGGGTGTCGATGATCATCTGGAATTCGCGGCGCCGCAGGTCATCCCCGAGGGCGCCAGCCGATTCAGCTTCGGCAGTCACTGGCGCGGGCGCCAGGGTTGGCAATGGCGCAGCCGCACTGCCCATGGCCAGGCAGAAGTCCTGCGGCTGGATCACCCCGCCCTGCTGCAAAATCAGCGCACGCTGGATCGCATTGTCCAACTCCCGCACGTTACCGGGCCACGGATAAGCGATCAGGCAAGCCTGAGCTTCAGCCGACAGCCTCGCCTGGGCATGCTTCATTTTTTTGACGTGGTTGTTCAGCAGGCGCTCGGCCAGCGGGATGATATCGGCCGGGCGCTCACGTAACGGGCGCCAGGCCAGCGGGAAGACCGAGAGCCGATAGAACAGGTCTTCCCGGAAGCGCCCCGCCGCCACTTCGCCCGCCAGGTCGCGGTTGGTCGTGGCGACCACGCGGATATCCAGTTGAATCGGCTTGCGTGCGCCGACCCGTTCCACTTCACGCTCCTGCAAGACCCGCAGCAGCTTGGCTTGCAGGCCAAGGGGCATTTCGGAAATTTCGTCGAGCAAGATGGTGCCGCCATCGGCCTGTTCGAACTTGCCGGCCTGGGCCGCGATGGCACCGGTGAACGAGCCCTTTTCATGCCCGAACAAGGTGGCTTCGAGCATGTTGTCCGGGATGGCCGCGCAGTTGATCGCAATAAAGGGTTGCTTGGCACGGCTGGATTGTTGGTGGATATAACGCGCCAACACCTCTTTACCGGTGCCGGACTCGCCGGAAATCAACACGGTGGAATCGCTGCGCGCCACCCGTGCGGCCAGTTCGAGCAATTGCGCACTGGCCGGTTCAAAGGCTATCGGGCCTTCGCCTTCGGCGGCAGGCATCACCCCCAGGGCGTGCCGGGCAACCAGCTCCATCAAAGCTTTGGGCTCGAAGGGCTTGACCAGGTAATCGGCCGCGCCCTGACGCATGGCGTCCACCGCCCGCTCCACCGCCCCGTGAGCGGTCATCAGCAACACCGGCAGTTGCGGCTGGCGTGCGCGCAGCAGGCTGAGCAACTGGTGACCATCCATGCCCGGCATGTTGACGTCGCTGACCACCAGGCTGAATGCCTCTTGCTCGACCGCCTCCAAGGCTTCCTCGGCAGAACCGACCGCCCGGTAGTCATGGCTCGCCAACAGCAGCGTATCAGCCAATGCTTCACGCAGGGCGCGATCGTCTTCCACCAATAAAACCTTGATAGCCATAGTCCTTTTACTCCGCGCTTGCCGCGCTGGAAAACAGCGGCAAGGTCATCAATGCACAGGTGCCACGCCCCAACCGGGAACGCAGCTGCAATTCTCCCTGATGGGCACGTGCCACTGCCTTGACCACGGTCAGGCCGAGCCCGGTACCGTTGGTCTTGGTGGTAAAAAAGGGCTCGCCCATACGTTGCAGCACCACAGGATCGATACCGCTGCCACTGTCGCTGATGCACAAGCGCAGGTTCTGGTCGCGACGGTATAAGTGCACCTTGAGCCGCGCATTCGGGCCACTGGCCTGGATGGCGTTTTCAATCAAGTTGAGCAAGGCGCCTACCAGGGTGTCCCGATTGCACAGCAATTCGCCGAGGTGACTGTCGCACTGCCAGCGCACATTGACGTCCTGGATATGGGTGGCGGCCGACGACTGCAAGGATTGCATCAGTTCCGCCGGCGTGACGCGGTCGGTCATCGGCAATTCGCCACGGGCAAACACCAGCATGTCGCGCACCTGGTGCTCCAACTCGTGCAGACGCTCCTTGAGGCGCCCGGCAAAGCGCTGGTGAGTGGCGGCAGGCAATTGTTCATCAGTCAAATGACTGGCGTAGATCAATGCCGCCGACAAGGGCGTGCGGATCTGATGCGCCAGAGAGGCGACCATTCTGCCCAGCGACGACAAGCGTTCATGACGCGCCAGCTGGTCTTGCAGGTGACGGGTTTCCGTCAGGTCGTTGAGCAGCACCAACTGGCCGGGCTCGGCGTCAAGGGACCGAGTGGCAATGGACAGGCGGCGCCCGTCTTTCAAGGAAATTTCGTGGCCGTCGTCTTCACGCGGGGCAAAGCAGCGGGTGATCACTTCTCGCCATAACTCGCCTTCCAGCGGCAGGCCAAGCATCTCGCAGGCGGCCGGGTTGGCTTCGCGCACACGCCCCTGGTCGTCGATGACGATCACGCCACCGGGCAACAAGTCGAGGAGGTTTTGCAGACGGTTGGCCAGGCGCTCTTTCTCGGCCAATTCTTCCATGCGCTGGGCACTGACCACGGCCAGCTCGCCTTTAAGCTCGGAAACCCTGGCCTCCAGCAGGCTGTAGGAGTCGGTCAGTTGGCTGGACATCTGGCTGAACAGCGAAAACGCCTGCTCCAGACCTTGCCGGCTCTGCTGCTCTACAGACGGGACGCCCCCTATAAGATCTGGGGACGGAGATAGTTGGGCGGCGTGGGGCATCATGCTCTCTCGCTTGGCTGACCGTCAGTTAAACGGAACGTTGCGAGTGCTGTAGCAATACCCGTGCCGAAAAAAACCGCGGTGCCCGACTTCACCAATACAGTTCCGTTTTGACGAGTGACTGTTGCTGTCAGACAAGGCGCCGCGACGACTCATAGCTCGCTATGGGGAGGAGCGGCAACGCAGTATGACGGCAATAGGCGCCGTCATAACGGGACAGTATTGGTGAAGTCGGACACCCCAAATCAGCGGTTTGAAAAACAGGCGTCAATCATCCGCCTGTTCGTCACCTTCTTTGCGACTCATGCCGTACTTGCGCATCTTCTCTACCAGGGTGGTACGACGGATACGCAGGCGCTCGGCGGCGCGGGCGACGATGCCGTTGGCATCGTCCAGAGCCTGTTGAATCAGGCCTTGTTCCAGGTTGCCGAGGTAGTCTTTCAAGTCCAGCCCTTCCGGCGGCAGCATGGCAGTGGCACCGAAGTCCGGAGTATGGCCATTAATGGCCACGCGCTCCTCCATGTCACTGCGCAGGCTGTCCACCATCTGTTCGTCTTCATCGTCGACGTAGCGGAATTTTTTCGGCAACTCGACCACGCCGATCACACCGTAGGGGTGCATGATCGCCATGCGCTCTACCAAGTTGGCCAGCTCGCGCACGTTACCCGGCCAGCCATGGCGGCACAGGGACATGATTGCTGCGGAGTTGAAGCGTATCGAGCCGCGCTTTTCATGCTCCATGCGCGAGATCAGCTCGTTCATCAGCAACGGGATGTCCTCCACGCGCTCACGCAGCGGGGCCATCTCGATCGGGAAGACATTGAGGCGGTAGTACAGGTCTTCGCGGAAGCTGCCCACCTCGATCATGCTTTCGAGGTTCTTGTGGGTGGCCGCGATGATGCGCACGTCGACGCTCTGGGTCTTGTTGCTGCCCACGCGCTCGAAGGTGCGCTCCTGCAATACGCGCAGCAGCTTGACCTGCATCGGCAGTGGCATGTCGCCAATTTCGTCGAGGAACAGGGTGCCGCCGTTGGCCAGTTCGAAACGCCCGGCACGGCTGGTGATAGCCCCGGTGAACGCGCCCTTCTCGTGACCGAACAATTCGCTTTCGAGCAGCTCTGCCGGGATCGCCCCGCAGTTGACCGGCACGAATGGCCCGTCGCGGCGCTTGGAGTGATAGTGCAGGTTGCGCGCGACCACTTCCTTGCCGGTGCCGGACTCACCCAGGATCAGCACGCTGGCGTCGGTGTCAGCCACTTGCTGCATCATCTGGCGCACGTGCTGGATCGCCCGGCTGGTGCCGACAAGGCTGCGGAACAGGTTGGGTTCGCGGTGACGGCCGCGCTCACGGGCCTGGTCGTACATCTCGCGATAGACCTGGGCACGGTGCAGGGAATCGAGCAATTTGCTGTAGCTGGGCGGCATTTCGAGATTGGAAAGCACACGACGGCGCTGGTCTTCCGGCAGGTCCACAGAAGAAATATCGCCCATCAGCAACACCGGAAGGAACTCATCCCAGGTTGACAGTGTCTTTAACAAGCCCAAAACAGCGCCAGGAGCGTTTACCGTCCCGATCAGCACACAAATGACTTCACGGCTCGACGCCAACGAGCTGACAGCCTGCTGCCAATCATGGCTGCCGCAGGGCAAATTTTCTTCGCCAAGAAAATTCAAAATCACCGCTAAATCGCGGCGGCGGACGCTATCGTCATCAATCAGCAGAATTTTGGTTTCACGCCACATGCAATAGCAACTTCCCTAGTAAAACTTCCTGCCCCGGAATGAGAGCAATCAAGACGTCTGTAAGATTTATTACCTACTAGACGTCTGAAATCTGAAAACAGCACTAGTTAAGTCAAAAATGCTGGCACAGTCAAATATATGACGCGCCGTTCGGACCAACTGAGCCCCTGATCAGCCGAACAGATGGTAAACCTTTGATGCACTTTCCGCTCGATTGATCTGCGACATCTCTTCGAAAATCGCCTGGCGCTCCCCAGTCGTCACCTCAAGCAGCTGCTGATAAACCGCCAGCAGGCTCTCCAGTTTTTCCCGCAAGGCATCCTCGTCCACCGGCGCATTGTGGAGCGCCTCATCGATGACCGCACGGCAACCCATATCCAGCTCACCAATGGCATCCCAGTTACGCTCGGCCAATGCATCGACCAAAGCTTCGCGGGTCTCGTCAATCCGTTGCAGGGCGTGGCTCATGACATCATCCTCAGGCCCAGAGGCCTACAGTGTTGCAATACCGTCCCAGCCTTCCTTGAGCGTAATCATCAGGCCGGCTACTTCATCGATCATGGCGACATCGCTCTTGCTATTGGCTTCCAGCAGGCGCGTAGTCATATAGGCGTACAGATTATCAAGTTGCTGCAACGCGGCCGGATCGTCGGTTTTCTCCGGGTTCAGGCCGTCACGCAAACCGATCAGAATGTCGATCGCCTTGCCCAGCAGCAGGCCTTTTTGCGCGATATCACCACGAGCCATGGCGCCCTTGGCCTGAGCCATGCGATCCAGCGCGCCTTCCATCAGCATCTGGACCAAACGGTGCGGGCTGGCCTCGGAGACCTGGGCATGGGAATTGACCTTCTGGTATTGGCGAAGGGCTCTCATGGGATTCATGTTTCTACCTCGTGACAGGCAACAGCTAAAAAGAATGGGCTCTGATTATTATGTCGACGGCGTCGCAAAAAACTTTAAGCCGATGGTCTGGCGAAGGGTACGCCCGAACAAGGTAATCACCTTGCCGGGCGACCTCAGTGAGGATCAACTGGTCTTCGGATTATTCAGTGCGTTAAGCGTGGTCATGACGCTGGAGCGCTGGCTGGTGAGCTGGGCGACCAGGTTGTTCATCGTGGTGTACTTGGCCGTCAGGCTCGTCTTCAATGCCGCCATGCGCGCGGTCAAGGTGTCCTGCTGGCTTTGCAGGTCCTTGATGTTTGCCGACAGCGTCGATGTACGCGTAGCGAGAACCCCGGTGCCACTCAGCGCGTAGCTGTCGGTCGCGGACTTCATCCGAGCCAACAACCCATTGTCACCGTTGAAAATACCGCCAATGTCAGTGGGATTGGTCGCAATTGCCGCGCTGAACAACTTATCGTCGATGCTCAGCTTGCCGGTCTTCTGGTCAGTGTTCACACCAAACTGGGCCAGGGATTTCAACGAGCCCGTGCCACCCAATGCGTTCAGTTCGCTACGAACGGCCGAGGTCAGAGTACGCAGAGTGGCGTCGCCCGTCAGCGCAGCCGACGTGATGGAACCGTCGGCATTGGTGGTCACCGCGGTCTCCGTGTTGATCGCTGTCATCAGGGCGTTATAGGTGTCGACAAAGCCCTTGACCGAACTCTTGAGGGTGTCGGTGCTTCGCGCGATGGTAATGGTCGAACTCAGACGCTTAACGGTTGAGTCAGCGGGTAGCGGATCTGTAGAACCGGCAGGCAGAGGCGACACTGCCGTCAACTTGATGCTCACACCACTGATCGCGTCACCCAGGGTATTGCTCTTGGATTCCTGAGCGGTACCGTCAATGGTGTACTTCGCGTTCTGCGGCGGGGTCACGACAGAGGTTCCGGCTTCCAGGCCGGAGTTACCGCCGAGGGTAATGTCGGTGCCGACGCCGGTATTGGTCGACGTCATGACCAAACGGGAACCGGTGGCGTCAGTCAGGATGTTGGCACTCAAGCCAGCACTGCTGTATTGCGCGTTGATCGAGTCACGCACCTGCTGCAACGTCGCACCTGGCGGAACGCTCACACCATAGCTCTTGCCCGACTGGGAGATCTCCAAGGTGGTCGACGTAGTGCCGGTATTGACGACAGCCTTCGCCCCGGCTGCAAAAGTCTGGGTAGCGACCTTCGAGGCCGTCGCCAACTGATTGACCACCAACTGGTAGCTGCCCGCGGAGGCACCGGCGCCCAGCGTGATGGCCGATACGTTGTTATCCGAGGTCGTTGCCGACAAACCGCCGATACTGGCGTCTTTGGCCATGTTGTCCATAGCGCCGCGGAACGCATCCAATGCCGCTTGAATCTTGCCGATCGAGGACAGCTGGGCGGTCGACGTTTGCGTCTGCTTGTTGATCTGCGACTGCTTGGGTGCCTGTTCCGCGTTCACCAATGCCGTCACGATAGCTTGGGTATCGATGTTCGTAACCGGGCCGCTAACCGATATATCACCCATGACTGTTCTCCTGATCCGGGGCTGGCGCTTTCTTGACGGATGACGCCTTAAGAAGCGACAGCAACAAAATTCATGCCAGCTCAGACTTTCGCGTCAAACAGCACGCTACTGGCGTCGTGAAGGCTTTGTGCGAGCTTCAATGCGGCCTCCGAAGGGATCTGACGGATCACTTCACCGCTGTCGGTCGCAATGACTTTGACCACCACTTGATGGGTAGAGTCGTCGATTGAGAATTCCAGGTTGCGCTGGGCATCCTGAACAAATTTGCGAATATCCGCCACCGCCTGTTTAAGGTCGGACGGTTTCGAGTCCTGCTGGGTTTCGACCGCGGCAACCGCAGGCTTAACCTTGGTTGTCTGCGAGTCGTTGCTCACAGGGGCAGGCGCGCTCTGCGGCGGCGCCGCAGGATAAGACAGGTTCAACTTGACGCTCATGTCCATGTCCAGTCACCTCATCACGCAAAAGACAAAAGGGCACGTAAACGCGCCCTTCCGTCAGTCATCTGCCATTGGCTATTACTGAAGCAGCTTCAGTACAGCGCTTGGCAGTTGGTTGGCCTGGGACAGGATCGCAGTGGAAGCCTGCTGCAGGGTTTGTTGCTTGGTCAGCTGAGCAGTTTCTGCAGCGTAGTCAACGTCCTGGATCTGACCGCGAGCGGCGCTGGAGTTGTCTGCAATGCTCTGCAGGTTGGCAACGGTGTTGTCGAAACGGTTTTGTACAGCACCGAGGCCGGCACGCTGGGAGTCGATGTCCGAGATCGCCTGGGTGATCACGTCGATCGCGTTTTGCGCGTTGGCAGCGGTAGTAACGTCGGTGTTGTTGACGGTGGTTTTGGTGGAGTTGGCAGCGGTAGCAGCACCGGCAGCGAACACACCGGCTACACCAGCGCCGTTCAGCGCGTAGCTGCTGGAGGAGTTCAGCGAAACAGCACCGGTAGCAACGATAGCGGTGGCGGCCAGTGCAGTAGCAGTACCGTAGGTACCGTTGCCGTCTTTGGTTGCAACCGAGATACCAGCAGCACCGCCGTCACCAGCGTTGAAGGTCAGATTCTCACCGGTGTCGGACTTGACCGACAGAGCGTTGGTCGACGAATCGTAGTTAACGCTGATGCCCAGCTTGGCAGCGTTGGACGCCAGTTGGCTAGCCAGGTCGGAAGTGCTGGTCACGCCAGTGAACTGAACGGCTGCACCGCTGCCCACTTGCAGGGTGAAGTTAGCGTTCGGAGGAGTAGCAGCACCAATGGTAGCCGCGTTCACGGTGAACTGAGCTTCGGTGCTGGCGCTAGCAGCCAGGCCGCCGACGGCGCCGTTCATTTGAGCAGCGATCTGCTTGGCGGAAGCGCCAGCTGCCAGGGTAACGGTTGCAGACTGGCCACCACCGGTAACGGTGATCGCGCCACCAGCAATACCTGTTGCCGAAGGCGTCAGGGATTGGGTTTTCAGCTGCTGCGAACCAATGTTGTTGGCCGCAACGTTACCGATGCTCATGTCGATAGTCTGGTTAGCGTTAGCACCAACCTGGAACGAAGTAGTACCGAAAGAACCGTCCAGCAGGTTCTTGCCACCGAAAGTAGTGGTGGTAGCGATACGGGTCAATTCAGCGGTCAGAGCAGCGTATTGAGCCTGGTTCGACTTACGGTCTTCAGCGCTTGGCGAGCCGTTGGCGGATTGCAGAGCCAGGGTACGCATGCTTTGCAGGATGTTGGTGGACTGCTGCATTGCGCCTTCAGCGGTCTGAGCAATCGAGCTACCGTCGTTGGCGTTTTTGATCGCAACGCCCAGGCCGTTGATCTGGCTGGTCAGACGGTTGGAGATTTGCAGGCCGGCCGCATCGTCTTTGGCGCTGTTGATACGCAGGCCGGAGGACAGACGCTGCATGGAAGTTTGCAGGGCGCCGGAAGCCTTATTCAGGTTGTTCTGAACGGTCAACGAAGCAAGGTTAGTGTTTACTGTTAATGCCATGACGAAATCCTCGTGGGTGGTGTACTGCGGCTTCCGGCCCTGGCAACCGCCGGGTGTGGCCTAGAGAACCTTCGTAATAGTTATCGTCGTGAATGCAGGTCTCTTGAGGACTTTTTTGATTTTTTTTACTAGCACGAGGCCACCCCTTGCAATTCAAGCATTTACGATAGCCCAAAGCCCAGCAATTGCTGGGTTTTCTGACGTCAAATAAAAAACGCCCAGGTTCTTTCGAGCCTGGGCGTTTTTGTGTGCGGTGTTACCAGGGCATCACGAACGATGGAGAATCGCCGAACCCCATGACAGACCCACACCAAAGCCACTGATGGCGACACGCTTCCAGCTGCCGTCCATCATGTGCTTTTCCAGCAGCAACGGAATGCTCGACGACACGGTGTTGCCGGTCTCGACCATGTCCTTGATGAATTTCTCTACCGGTGCATCTTCAAAACGACGAGCCACGGCATCGACAATCGCCGCACTGCCCTGGTGAATGCAGAATGCGTCGATCTCGTTGGCCTTGAGGTCCGATTCGTTGAGCAGCTCGTGCAAATGTGCCGGCACCTTGAGCAACGCGAAGTTGAACACCTGACGACCGTTCATGAAGAACACGCCATCGCTGACCTTCAAGTGCGGTGCGCCGGAACCGTCGGTGCCGAACTTGGACTTACCCAGCAACCACGGCGCGTCTTCGCCCATCCAGGTGGCGGTGGCAGCGTCGCCGAAGAGCATGGTGGTGTTGCGATCTTCCGGGTCGACGATCTTCGAATACGGGTCGGCGGTGATCAACAGGCCGTTTTTCAGGCCCGTGGCCTCCATGAAGCCCTTCATCGCATAGATGCCGTAGACATAGCCGGAGCAGCCCAGGGAGATATCGAACGCGGCCACATGAGTGGGCAGGCCCAATTTGTCCTGGACGATGGCTGCCGTGTGGGGCAAGCCCTCTTCGTCGCCGTTCTGGGTCACGACGATCAGCGCGTCGATGGATTCACGCTTCAACTGCGGGTTGTTGGCAAACAAAGCGTTGACCGCCTCGACGCACAGGTCGGAGGTTTCCTGCGTAGCGTCCTTGCGCGGCAGGAACGCCGACCCGATCTTGCCAATGATGAAATCTTCATCCTTGGCGAATTTGGCGCCCTGGGCGTAGTTATCCACCCCGTCTGCCGGCACGTAACTGGCGATGCTTTTTATGCCAATCATTGTGGCTTCCCAATACTAAATAGCTGGAGAACACCCCTCGGACTGCGCCTGGAGTGCTGACAATAAAGGGGAAAACCCCGTAAAAATTTCGCTGAAAGCCGCCCTGCAAGGACCCTGTGACGACTTATCCTTTTCACACGATACAGTGAAGATGCGCTTTATGACTCACAGGTCACTCAATTTTGTGCGCTTTATGCAAAACCCGGCAACATTCCAGGCCCCAGAAACGACAACGGCCCACCCTGTTTGCCAGGGTGGGCCGTTTTTTCCAACACTGATTACATGCGGCTGAACAGGCTCAACTGAGAGATTTTCACGAAAGCCAACTGCGAGGCTTGCAACATGGTCTGCTGCAGCGTCAGGTTGATTGCAGCCTGCCCCATATCGATATTCGCCAACGACGACATAGTAGAAGTATTCGCCAGGCTCAGGCTGGTGTTCTCATCGCTCTGGATATCCAAGGCATTCTGGCGTGCCCCGATGGAACCGCGCACCTGGTCGATCTGTGCCGTGGCATTGGCGATATTCCCGATGCTGGTGTTCACCACGTCCTTGAGCTGGTTCATGGCAACCTGATTGCCATCCACCGGCGTTTCCAGAGCCTTGCGCAGCTGACTCAAGGTATCCAGCGCATTCATATTCTTGTTACTGGTGGCACCGACCGAAAACTGGTCGCCGGCACCCGGCGTACCACTAATCCCAAACGTCACCCCGGCGGTGGTGATCGAAGTCGCGCCAGCAGCGATGGTGCCACTGGCAATAGCCTTGCTGTTGGCACCATAGGGCTGGGCGAACACTTGATAATCGGTGCCGCTGGTGAATTTAATGACCGCACCCGCGTTGGGAAAGGTGCTGGCATAAGCGGCCTGGTCCGTGACGCTGCCACCGCTCAGTTGTGCCGTAGATGCATTGCTGGCGGTGCGCGAAACACTGAAGGTATCCGGCTTGCTTTCCAGCGTGAACGCCTTGCCGACCACCAGCGCGTCCGACGCGGCACCTGGCGCTACATTCGAGCCCAGGTTCAGGGAAATGTCGAACTTGACCCCGCGCAGGTTGACGCTTGAACCGCCTTCCTTGCTGGCGTCAAACGTGCCGTTACCGGTGATCTCGGACGTCACGTCGTTGCCGTCCTTGTCGGTTACGCTGTACTGGGTGCTGCTGGCGAAGGTCAGCTTATACGGCTGGCCGTCGGCAAAATTATTGATGTAGTTGGTGCTGGAGGTCACCAGCCCCGCTGAAATCGCCACCGTGCCGTCATTGACCGCCGGCGGCAGCAACGTGGCCTGGGTGCGTCCAGTATTGGACGAGCTTTCGAGCAACGCCTTACCGGTATCACCCGCGGCAATCGACAGGTTATTCGACACCTGCAGGCTCAGCGGTGTCTCGTCACCCTGGTAGGAGTAGGTTCCATCGTTATTGCGGCTGTAGGGCGGCGTGTCAGTCTTGGCCCCGGAGAACATATAGTTGCCACTGGAGTCCTTGCTGTTGAGCAAGCTCAGCACATGATCCTCAAGCGCACCTACCTGGCTGGCGAGGGCCTTGCGGTCATCATCACTGAGCCGCTGGTTCCCGGCCTGCAGCGCCAGGCCGCTGGCTGTGCCCAACGCCGTATTGATGCTCTGCAAGACGCTTTCTTCGTTGGTCAGCGAGTTTTGCAGGCTGGTGATGTTGCCGCCGTACTGCCCCAGCATGTCTTTCTGCTGCTGCAGCAAAAGGAGCTGGGCTGCCGCAACGGGATCGTCCGAAGCGGTCTGCACGCGCACACCGGTAGTCGCCTGGTCCTGGGCCTTCACCACACCTGAATAATTATCCTGGTACTTGGTAGAGCTGGTATCGAAATACTGCTGTGTAGAAATACGCATAGTCCCAGCCTCCTTTAAAGGGCGTTAATCAATGTGCTGAAGGTTTCCTGCGCGGCCTTGATGATCTGCGACGACGCGGTGTAGTACTGCTGGAACTTGATCATGTCGCCCGCTTCTTCATCCAGGTTGACCTGGGACACCGAGTTGCTGGCTGCCTTGTTCGCCGCCAGCAAGGCGCCGGTGGCGGCGCTGTCGGTATTGGCCTGGGCTGCCTTGGAACCCACTTGGGAAACCAACCGGCTGTTGGCACTGACCAGGCTCACGCCTGCGTTGCCATCCACTGCGCCGACCGTCGCCTTGGTCTGCAAACCCAACAACTGCTGGGCGTTGCGGCCATCAGAGGTGGCACCGCTGTTGAAGGAGAACGTCGTGCTGTCGCCGTTGGCAGGCGCGCCGGACACGGTGGTGTCGAAGCCAAAGCTCTGGCCGGGAATCAACGCACCACTGGCGTCACGCATCGGCACGTTGACGGTGATCTTGTTGCCCTGGCCCGGGATGATGCTGCCCGTACCGATAGGATTGCCTTGGGCATCGTTGACGGTATAAGGCTGCGTGCCATCCGCGGCAGGCTTGCCGAACACCATCTTCACCGGCATTGAGTTTTCGATCCCGGTGCGCAATTGCGCAGTCGCCGCCCCGCCATTGATATCGATCGGCACGGTCAATGTCGGCTGGGTGAACACGCCGGTACCGGTGTTGGTCTTGCTGGCGTTGCCTGCCAATGGCCCGGCAAACGCGAGCTTGTTCGGGTCCTTGAGGCTGATACCGATGTTGCTGGCACCGGTGGCGGTAGGGCTGACCTTGAAGCTGTCCCCCGCAGCCATCGGCCCCTGACCATCCAGCGCCAGAGTAAAACCATCAATCATCGGCGGCGGCGTGGTGGTGGTATCGAACGACCCCATGGCCTTGCCATCGGAACGCACCACGTTGTACTGGTTGCCGCTGGTGAAAGTGACCTTGTAGTCGAAGGTCGACAGCTTGCTGCTATCGGCAATCGTTACATTCAGGTTGCCCGAGCCCACGCTGTTACCCGAAGCCGCCTGGCTGCGCTGGGAAATAGCTGCCGCGCTGTTGATATCGCTGAATAGCGAAGAACCGAAATCACCGTTCAGGTCCAAGCCCTGCCCCAACTGGCTGTTGACGCTGTCAGCGGTGGCAATGGCAATGCGCCCCAAATCGTTAATGGCCGGCATCAGCGCATCACTGCGATAACGCAACAGGCCGCCGATAGAGCCACCACTGACCACATTGCCGATATCCATCGGCGTGTCACCCATATTGAGCTGGATGGTGTACTGGCTGTTGTCGGTCTTGCTGGGCACAGCCGAAATGGTATTGGCGATATTGCCCTCTACCAGCGATTGCCCCGTACCGGTGGTGATACTGAACTGGCCGTTCTTCTCGGTGGCAGTGACACCGATCAGCTCATTGAGCGAGCGAACGGCCTCGTTGCGTGCATCCAGCAAGTTGTTCGGCGCACTGGTCGACGAACCTTGAGCGCTGGTAATTTGACTGTTCAGCGAGGCAATCGACGACGTCAGCTTGTTAACCTGATCACTGAAAGTGCCCAACTGGCCGTTGATGGTTTCTTTCTGCTGGGTCAACTGCGTGGAAATCGAGTTGAAACGGTTGCTCAGGGTCTGGGCACTGGTCACCAGAAGTTGCCGGGCGGACACATCGCTGGGCGTGGCGGCAGCGGTCTGCAGGGAGGCAAAAAAAGCACTGAGCGCAGCCGACATGCCGGTGGTCTTGTCCGACAGGGTCTTGTCGATGGCCGCAGCCTGGCCCGCGTAGGCGGCGGCGTCGCTGTTGAGCGCGGTACTGCTCTGATAGGCCGCACCCAGGAAATCGTTATAGATGCGCCGCACATCGGCCAGGGTCGTGCCGCTGCCAATGAACACTCCACCGTACTGATTGTTGGCGCTGGCGTTCTGAGTGGTCTGCTGACGCGAGTATCCCGGGGTATTGACGTTGGCAATGTTGTTACTCAAGACCGACAACGACCCTTGAGCGGCATTGAGCCCTGACATCCCGATACTGAGCAAACTCATGATTCAGACCTTATAAATGAGTGGTCGCGCCCGCGGCGGCGTAATTCTGATAACTGTTCATCGTTTTCGCGATCTGCGAAATCTTGCTGGCGTAGTCCGGATCGGTGGCATAACCGGCTTTTTGCAACTCGCGAACAAAGCGTTCCGGGTTGTCGGCTGATTTCACAACTTCTTTATAGCGATCATTGCTTTGCAGCAATGTCACGAGGTCATGGAAGCTGTCCTGATAGGAGTTATAGGAACGGAATTGCGCCGTCTCCTTGACCATCGCCCCATCACGAAACTCGCTGGTGATCGCACGCGCCTGACCGCCCTGCCAACTCTGGCCGGCCTTGATACCAAACAGGTTATGGCTGCTGCTGCCGTCTTCGGCACGCATCACCGATTTACCCCAACCGGTTTCCAGCGCGGCCTGGGCCACCAGGTACTTCGGATCGATACCAATACGCGCAGCGGCCGCCTTGGCCATCGGCAGCATGGTGGCGACAAATTCATCCTGCGAACTGAAGGCTTTCTTCGCCGGCGCCAGTGGCGGCTGGGCAATGGCGCGACCATACACCTGCATACGCCCGCTCGGCACGGCAAAGCTGTGGGCGGCAGTGTTGATCACATTGTCCTCGGCGGCGCTGTTGCGCAGCGGCGCGGTTTTGGCGGCGGCTGTGGCATCCGTGGTCGGCACAATGCCCGCCAGCAGGCGATCGGTCAGCTTGCTCGGTACCGCAATACGGCGCTGGTTCATCAGCTCCATATCATTGGCGTGGGCATTGTTGCCTTCCGGCACCGCCACACGATAAGCCCACAACGGACGCTGGCCGTTGGAGCGACCCAGCGGGCCATCCGCTTGAGTACCTGCCGCAATTTCAGTCGGCACATCGACTTTCTTGACCGGTGCATCCGCTGCCGGGCCTTGCAAGGTGGCCGCCTGGGCGTCCACCGGTTTGTTCTTCTGCATCTGGCGCATGAGCACGTCGGCCAGGCCGATACCGCCGCCTTCGCGCGACATCGAGACTGCCAGCTGCTGGTCGTACATTTCCTGATACTGCTTGGCAGCCGGCGTGTTCAGCGGGTTGTCCTCGCCCAGGGCGTCGGTGGCCGAGCGCATGGACTTAAGCATCTCGCTCAAGAACAGCGACTCGAACTCCTGCGCCACTTTGCGCATATTGCCGTCGCTGTTCTTGTCGCCGACCTTGAGCTGGTTAAGCCGATTCAGGTCGGAGTACGCCCCCGAATCCGCTGTGCTGCTGATCCCGCTCTTGCGCATATCCATGGCCATGGCCTCAGATCACGATCAGGTCGGCTTGCAAGGCGCCGGCCTGTTTCAGAGCTTCGAGGATCGCCATCAAGTCGCCGGGCGCTGCGCCCACCTGGTTCACCGCGCGGACAATCTCGTCCAGGGTGGTGCCGGGGCCGAACTTGAACATCGGCTTGGCTTCTTGCTGAGCATTGACCCGCGAACGGGGTACCACCGCCGTCTGGCCATTGGACAACGCCCCAGGCTGGCTGACGATCGGGTCTTCGGTGATGGTCACGGTCAAGCTGCCATGGGTCACGGCCGCCGGCGAAACCTTGACGTTCTGACCGATCACGATGGTGCCGGTACGCGAGTTGATGATGACTTTGGCGACCGCCTGGCCTGGGTCGACCTCAAGGTTTTCCAGGATCGACAGGTAGTCGACGCGCTGGCTCGGGTCCAATGGCGCCGTCACACGGATCGAACCGCCATCGATGGCCTGGGCCACGCCGGGGCCGAGCATGTCGTTGACCTTGTCTACCACACGCTTGGCGGTGGTGAAGTCGGAACGGTTGAGGTTCAACGTCAGGCTGTTGCCCTGGTTGAAACCGCTCGGCACCGTGCGCTCGACCGTGGCGCCACCCGGAATGCGGCCGGCCGACGGTACGTTGACCGTGATCTTGGAACCGTCGCGACCTTCGGCATCAAAACCACCCACCACCAGGTTGCCCTGGGCGATGGCGTAGACGTTGCCGTCGATACCCTTGAGTGGCGTCATCAACAATGTGCCGCCGCGCAGGCTTTTGGAGTTGCCGATGGACGATACGGTAATGTCCACCACCTGCCCCGGCTTGGAAAACGCCGGCAAATCGGCACTGATGGACACCGCCGCAACGTTCTTCAATTGCACATTCCCCGAGCCAGCCGGCACCTTGATACCGAACTGCGAGAGCATGTTATTGAACGTCTGCAGGGTGAACGGCGTCTGGGTGGTCTGGTCACCCGTGCCATTGAGCCCGACCACCAGGCCGTAACCGATCAACTGGTTGGAGCGCACGCCGGAAATACTGGCGATGTCCTTCAGACGCTCGGCCTGGGCGACTGCACTCAGGGACAGCAACAGTGCTGCCGCCATCAGCTGTTTGAGTTTCAAAATGATCACCTAGAAAGGGAACAGCGGGCTAAGGAAGAAACGGTCGAACCAGCCCGGCTGACTCGCATCAGCAAACGAACCCGTACCCGAGTAGGTAATGCGCGCATCGGCAATCCGCGTCGATGACACGGTGTTGTCGGTGGAAATATCATCGGCTCGCACCATACCCGCAATGCGCACCAGCTCGTCACCGGTGTTGAGGGTCATCCATTTCTCACCCCGTATGGCAATGATGCCGTTGGGCAACACATCGGCCACGGTCACAGTGATCGAACCGGTCAAGCTGTTGCCCTGCCCCGCCGCACTCTTGCCGTTGGTGGCACGGTCACCGGAATAACCAGCGTTCAAGCTCAGGTCGCCACTGCCCAATGGGTTGTTGGTATTAGGCACACCACCGAACAAAGAGGTCAGGCCGATGCTGGTCTTGCTGGTCTTGCCCACCTGCGAGTTGGCGTTCTTGCTGGCCTGGGTCTTCTCGTTCAGGGTGATGGTGATGATGTCACCCACGCGGAACGCTTTGCGGTCGCTGTACAGGTTCTGTTCAAAACCGGCCTGGTAGATCGAGCCATTGTTGGCCGCCGCCGGTAACGGTGTACGTGGCAACACCGGCGCATAGTACGGGTCATTGGGTTTTGGCGTCGGGGCGACACAGCCCGCGAGCACGGCGATCCCACTCAATGCCAGAACAGAAACGTAGCGATTCATGACCCTTACCTCACGGTGCTGCAGGCGCCCTCAAGAGCGCCCCATAGACTTGATTACAGATTCTGCGTAACGAACGAAAGCATCTTGTCGGCAGTGGAAATCACCTTGGAGTTCATCTCGTAGGCGCGCTGGGTGGTGATCATGTTGACCATCTCCTCAACGGTGCTGACGTTGGAGGTTTCCAGTGTGCTTTGCAGGGTGGTGCCAAAGCCGTTCAGGCCCGGAGTGCCGATTTGCGGCGCGCCGCTGGAAGCGGTTTCCAGGAACAGGTTGCCACCTATGGCCTGCAAGCCGGCCGGGTTGATGAAGTCTGCGGTTTGCAGGTTGCCGATCACCTGCGACGCCGGGTTGCCGGCCACGGTGATGGACACGGTGCCGTCGTTGCCCACGGTGAAGGTCTTGGCATTGGCGGGAACCACCACGGCCGGCTCCAGCGCGAAACCGTTGGCGGTGACGATCTGGCCGTTGGAATCGAGGTGGAAGGTACCATCACGGGTGTAGGACGTGGTGCCGTCGGGCTGCAGGATCTGGAAGAACCCACGGCCGTTGATGGCCATATCCAGTGGCTGACCGGTTTGTTGCAGGTTACCGGCGTTGAAGTTCTTCTGGGTGCCCACGATCTGCACACCGGTACCCAGTTGCAGGCCCGACGGCAGTTCGCTGTCCTGGGTCGATTGAGCACCCGGCTGGCGTTTGATCTGGTAGAGCAAGTCCTGGAACTCGGCGCGATCACGTTTGAAGCCCGTGGTCGACACGTTGGCCAGGTTGTTGGAAATGGTGGTCAGGTTGGTGTCCTGGGCGGACAGACCTGTTTTGGCAACCCATAGAGCCGGAAGCATGTTGTTCTCCTTCGTGCGCCTGTTTGTTGGCGCCGCGTTGCAAAATTAGTCGTCGGTCGTCGCCGGCTTCAGCTCATCGACAGAACGCGAGTCATGGCCTGATCGTCTTCCTTGGCGCTGTTCATCATCTTGATGTGCAGCTCGAACTGTTTGGAAAGCGCCAGAACCGAGGTCATTTCTTCCACCGCATTGACGTTGCTCGCCTGCAAAAAGCCCGAGGTCAGCCTGACGTTCGCGTCGGCCTGGGCCGGCTTGCCGTCTTTGGTGTGGATGGTGCCATCGAGGGTTTTGGTCATGTTCTTGAGGTCGGGATGAACCAGCTTGATACGGTCCACTTCGGCCATCACTCGCGGGCCTTCGCCCATGGCACGGATGCTGATGGTGCCATCAGCGCCTACTTCGATTTTCTGCTGGGGCGGCACGGCAATCGGGCCACCGTTGCCCATGATCGGCATACCGTTGCCGGCACGCAGCACGCCCAGCGCATCCACATTCATGCTGGCGCTGCGCACGTAGGCTTCGCCGCCGTCCGGAGTTTGCACGGCCATCCAGCCGTCGCCGCTGACGGCCACATCCAGGTCGCGGCCGGTTTCAATCATGGCGCCCGGGGAAAAGTCGGTGGCAGGTCGCTCAGTCAATGCGAACGCCCGCGCGGGAAAGCTGTCACCGAACACCGGCATCGAACGCGCCTGCTCCAGGTCACGCTGGAAACCGTTGGTGGAAATGTTCGCCAAGTTGTTGGCATGGGCCTTCTGCGCCAGTGCATTCTGGCTGGCGCCGGTCATTGCCACATAAAGGTACTTGTCCACGCTCTTTCCTCTTTCTGACGGACGCTTGCCGCCCACCGCTGTACTGAGGAGGCTTAAGCAATTTGCGAACCAACTTTTAAAAAGAACAGAAAGTCCAGGCGGGGCGGGGGTTTTCCGGGGGGACTTGAAAATTCAAGGTCAGGAAATAGTCGAAAAAACGGCGGACTACTGCCGCCCGCGGCAAACCCCAGCTTGCCTGATGCCGCCGGCTAAGATCTTCTGTAGGAGCGAGCTTGCTCGCGAAAAACGTCAGCGATAACGCGTGCTGCCTGAATGAACGTGGTGCCTTTGGGTTTTTCGCGAGCAAGCTCGCGCCTGCACACGGTGGCATCAGGACTTGAGGATTGCGTAATCGCGCAATTTATTGGCGATGGTGGTGTGGGACACGCCCAACCGCTTGCCCAATTGCCGACTGCTGGGGTGCTCGGCATACAGGCTTTCCAACACCGCTTTCTCGAACCGCCCGACAATCTCCTCCAAGCCGCCCTCTAGGGAAAAATCGCCAAGCGGCTGACGCACGCCGTAGTCCGGCAAACGAATGTGTTCGGCTTTGACCGTGCCGCCCTCGCACAACGACACCGCCTGGAACAGCACGTTTTCCAACTGACGCACATTGCCTGGCCAATGGTAGTGACTCAGACGATCCATCGCGGCGGGGGCCAGCTTGGGCAAGGGGCAACCGATCTGCCGGCTGGCCTGATCGAGGAAGTGATCAACCAACGGCGCCAGGCCGTCGAGGCATTCGCGCAGCGGTGGAATGTGCAGGGACAGCACGTTGAGACGGTGGTAAAGGTCCTGGCGGAATTCGCCACGGGCACACAGCTCGGACAAGTCCAGTTGGGTGGCGCAGATCACGCGTACATCCAGGTACACCTCTTCATCACTGCCTACGCGGCGGAAGCAACCGTCCTGCAGAAACCGCAGCAGTTTCACCTGCAAGCGCGCACTCATTTCCCCCACCCCATCGAGAAACAGCGTGCCGCCCGCGGTCAGTTCCAACAGCCCCAGCTTACCTTCGGCCCGTGCGCCTTCAAACGCGCCAGGGCCGTAGCCGAACAGTTCGGTCTCGGCCATCGACTCCGGCAGGCCTGCGCAGTTGAGCGCCATCAGCGGCGACTGACCACGCGGGCTGGCCAGGTGACAAGCACGGGCGAGCAGCTCTTTACCGGTGCCGGTTTCCCCTTCTATTAATAGAGGCGCATCCAACGGTGCCATGCGCCGGGCTTCACGCACTACAGCCGCCATGACCTTGGAGCTTTGGAAAATACTGTCGAAGCCGCGCAGTTCCTGCTTGCGCACGTTGTAGATACGCTCACCGACACGGTCGGCGCGGTGCAAGGTCAACACCGCGCCGGCCATGGCCTCGCTGTCATCATGCTCGGACGATTGCAGCGGCGCGATGTCCGCCAGAAACACGTCGCCCTTGACCTTGACCCGCAGGCCGTTGATCCGCGACTTGCTGGCGCGCACCAACTCCGGCAAATCGAAGTCTTCGGCGTAACGCGACAACGGTATGCCCGGTACCTCGTCCACCCGCACCCCGAGCAACTGCGCAGCGGCGCGGTTGGCGGCGACGATGGAGCCGCCCATGTCGATCGACAACACCGGAAACTCAAGGGCACCGAGCAGCGCATTGAGCTCCATGTGCCGCCGCTCGCTGGGCATCAGCCCAACCCGCTTGACGCCAAACACCCCGGCAATCGCTTCGAATTGGGGACGCAGCGCCTGGAACTGCATGTTCACCAGGTTCGGGCAAAACAGATAAATCGCGTTGCCCTGCTCACCGCCGACCTCGCCCTTAGCGACGTTGACGCCGTACTCCACCAGCAGGTTGAGAATGTCCCGCAGAATGCCGATACGGTTTTGGCAGTGCACTTTGATACGCATGAAAAGGCCCGAAAAGTGGGAAGGCGCCGCGTCTTTTTGTCGCTCGGCGTAGATAGTCGTCAAGATTATGTGACAGCTTGCGCGCATTTCACAGCCCAGCGTACAGATTGGCCTTACAGGCGTAACGAATACTTTACGAAAACCAGTATATTTTCCTACACACTACCGCTGGAGGTAGATGGAATCCGGCGCGCATCGGGTTATCAATAAGCTCATCGCAGGACATAACAAGAACGAATGCCTAGCAGGAGAGCCGTATGAAGCAGACGCAATACGTGGCCCGCGAGCCCGATGCGCAAGGTTTTATCCACTACCCGCCGGAAGAACACGCGGTGTGGAATACCCTGATCACACGCCAGTTGAAAGTGATCGAGGGCCGCGCCTGCCAGGAATACCTGGACGGCATCGACAAGCTCGGCCTGCCGCTGGATAGGATCCCGCAACTGGGTGAGATCAATACCGTGCTGGCCGAAACCACCGGCTGGCAAGTTGCACGCGTGCCGGCCTTGATCCCCTTCCAGACCTTCTTCGAACTGCTCGCCAGCAAGCAGTTTCCGGTCGCGACCTTTATTCGTACCCGCGAAGAACTGGACTACCTGCAAGAGCCGGATATTTTCCACGAGATCTTCGGCCACTGCCCGCTGCTGACCAACCCTTGGTTCGCCGAATTCACCCACACCTACGGCAAGCTCGGCCTGGCGGCCACCAAAGAGCAACGGGTGTACCTGGCGCGCTTGTATTGGATGACCATTGAGTTCGGCCTGGTGGACACGCCCCAAGGTCGGCGCATCTACGGTGGCGGCATTCTGTCTTCGCCCAAGGAGACGGTATACAGCCTGTCGGACGAGCCCGAGCATCAAGCCTTCGACCCGCTGGAAGCCATGCGCACACCGTACCGTATCGACATCCTGCAACCGCTGTATTTTGTGCTCCCCGAACTCAAGCGCCTGTTCGAAGTAGCGCAGGAAGACATCATGGGCATGGTTGAACGAGGGATGCAGCTTGGCTTGCACGCGCCGAAATTTCCTCCCAAACCAAAGGCTGCTTGAACCGTGCCTTTTTAGGCCAGGTGAGTCTGTTCCCTGGCCACGCGTTGCTTTAGGGTGACGCCACTGACGACCGTTTTTTTCAAACTCGAATTCAGGACACTTACATGACCACCTTGAACCAAGCCCACTGCGAAGCCTGCCGCGCCGACGCCCCGCAAGTCAGCGATGAAGAGCTGCCGGTACTGATCAAGCAGATCCCCGACTGGAACATCGAAGTGCGCGACGGTGTGATGCAGCTGGAAAAGGTTTTCCTGTTCAAAAACTTCAAATTCGCCCTGGCCTTTACCAATGCCATGGGTGAAATCTCCGAAGCTGAAGGCCATCACCCAGGCCTGCTCACCGAATGGGGCAAAGTCACCGTGACCTGGTGGAGCCACTCCATCAAGGGCCTGCACCGCAACGACTTCATCATGGCCGCACGCACTGACGAAGTGGCCAAGACCGCCGAGGGCCGCAAGTAATGCACTTCGATGCGATTGGCCGCGTGCCCGGCGACCCGATCCTGGGACTGATGGATCTGTACGCCCAGGACACCCACCCGAACAAGTTCGATCTGGGCGTGGGCGTCTATAAGGACGACCAGGGCCTGACGCCGATTCCGCACTCGGTAAAACTGGCCGAGCAACGCCTGGTGGACACACAGACCACCAAAACCTACATCGGCGGTCACGGTGATGTCGCGTTCGGCAGGTTGATCAGTGAACTGGTGCTTGGCCCCGATTCGACGCTGATCCGCGAACACCGTGCCGGGGCCACGCAGACCCCAGGCGGCACCGGCGCCCTGCGCCTGAGCGCCGACTTTATCGCCCAAGCCCTGCCCGGCCGCGGCGTGTGGCTGAGCAACCCGACCTGGCCGATCCACGAAACCCTCTTCGCCAAGGCCGGGCTCAAGGTCAGCCATTACCCCTATGTGGGAACGGACAATCGCCTGGATGTGCAGGCAATGCTCGCCACCCTGTCTACCGTGCCGATGGGCGATGTGGTGCTGCTGCACGCCTGCTGCCACAACCCGACCGGTTTCGACCTGTCCCAGGATGATTGGCGCCAGGTGCTGCAAATCGTGCGCGAGCGCCAGTTGCTGCCGTTGATCGACTTCGCCTACCAGGGCTTTGGCGACGGCCTGGAACAGGACGCCTGGGCAGTACGACTGTTTGCCGCCGAGCTGCCCGAGGTGCTGATCACCAGTTCCTGTTCGAAGAACTTCGGCCTGTATCGCGACCGCGTCGGCGCGTTGATCGTGTGCGCGGCGGATGCCGAGAAGCTCACGGACGTGCGCAGCCAACTGGCGAATATCGCGCGCAATCTGTGGTCGACGCCACCGGATCATGGTGCGGCAGTGGTCGCGACCATCCTGGGTGATGCCGAACTCAAGAAGGTGTGGAGCGGCGAGGTCGAAGCCATGCGCTCGCGGATCGCGCAATTGCGCGCAGGCCTGGTAGAGGCGTTGGCGCCCCATGGCCTGGCCGAACGGTTTGCGCATATTGGCGCCCAGCGCGGGATGTTTTCCTACACGGGCTTGAATGCCGAACAGGTAAAGCAATTGCGCGAGAAACACAGCGTTTACATGGTGAGTTCGGGGCGAGCCAGCGTTGCCGGGATTGATGCAACACGCCTGGCGCTCCTGGCCGAAGCCATCGCCGACGTCTCCAACTGACGATACCGAATCAAAACGATGGGAGCGGGCACTACCTTTCAGCCCGCGACCATTTCCGCTTTCAGCAGTGCCTCTTTCGCCTGCGCATCCGCCAGCCGATACAACTCGATACTTCCATCCCAGTGCTCGATCAACGCCGTGCACGACTCCACCCAGTCCCCGCAGTTGAGGTAATCCACCTCGCCCACCTTGCGAATCTCGGCATGGTGAATATGCCCGCACACCACGCCATGCAGCTCGCGCCGGGTGACTTCATGGGCAATCGCTTCTTCGAAATCGCTGATAAAGCTCACCGCCGTCTTGACCTTATGCTTGAGGTACGCCGACAACGACCAGTAGCCATAGCCATACCGGGCACGCCAGTGGTTGAGCCAGCGGTTCAGGGTGAGGGTAAATTCGTAGGCCGAGTCGCCGAGGAACGCCAGCCAGCGGTGGTAGCGGGTGATTACGTCAAACTGATCACCGTGGATCACCAGTAGGTGACGGCCATCAGCGGTGACATGCACTGCTTCATCCACCAACTGGATATTGCCCAGGATCAGCTTGGAATAGCGACGCAGGAATTCGTCGTGGTTGCCGGTGACATAAATCACCTCGGTGCCGCGCTTGGCCATGGTCAGCAAGCGACGGATCACGTTGGTGTGGGCCTGGGGCCAATACATGCCACCGCGCATTTTCCAGCCGTCGATGATGTCGCCAACCAGATACACCTTGTCAGCGTGATACCCCTTGAGGAACTGCGACAGGTGTTCCGCCTGGCAATCCCGGGTGCCCAGGTGCACGTCGGAAATCCACAGGGTACGAACCCGTTGTTTGCGGCTGGGCTTGGCGGACTCGGCACTGGTCATGGGCTTCCCTCGACGGTGTTTTCGCGAGCTTGCGCCCTGGCGATTAATAGCCCATGACAGCTTTGCGTCAATCTGATGACAGCGCCAGGTAACTGCGAAGCGTTGTAGACTGCGGGCTTGTTGCCCTGGAGACCGCGATGAGACCGACCCTCACGCTGCGCCACTACCTCGAAGCGCCCCTTGCCCATAGCCATGATCATGCGCAGTTGGTGTTCGGCCTGTCCGGGCATCTGGACCTGGAAGTGGATGGCCGTGGCAGCCAGGTGCGCGAAAGCAGCGTGATGATACTGCCCTTCAACACCCATCACGCCTGCGTCAGTCGCGATGGCAGCCACTGCCTGGTGCTGGATGTGCCCACCGAACACTGGCTGCGGCAATCCTTGGGCGAACACGCCGATGCCAGCCGCCGCCTGCTGGATCAACCCATGCGCCTGGCGCTGGACGCACGGCAACACCAGTTGGTTCAATGGCTGGCCCACAGCCCGGTGGATGACCCGTTGATCGTCCAGCAAGGTGCAGTGTTGCTGCTCGCCTGCCTCAATCATTGCCAGGACCAGCCATTGCCTGGCCGACGCCTGCCGTATGCCGCGTTCAATGCGCATATCGAACGGCACGTCGCGCATCCTTTGCAAGTAGCGGACCTTGCGCAGATCGCAGGCCTGTCAGCCGCGCGCCTGCATGCGCGCTTCATGGCCGAATGCGGGCAGACGCCCATGGACTACATCCGCAGCCACCGCCTGCGGATGGCCTTGAAGCTGCTGCGCGAGACCGCCTTGCCCATCGGTGAAATCGCTGACCGCGTCGGTTACAGCTCACAAAGCGCATTTGCCGCCGCGATGCTACGGGAGTTCGGCGCATCCCCTGGGATGTTGCGTCGCTCAACGTAGGAAGAGCCTCGCGATAAAAATCGCGAGCCGCACGACAGACGCCCTCCTCTGCAACCCTCTAGACTGCGTTTCTGTTACCCGTTGGTTCAAAGGATCGCAATGACTCCCCGTTCAGCCCTCGGCGCCCTGCATATTGGCGCATTGATGTTTGGCCTTACCGGCGTTTTCGGCAAACTGGCGGCCGCCTCGCCGGCCATCATCGTGTTTGGCCGCGCAGTGTTTGCGGTGATCGCCCTGGCGGTCTTCGCACGGTTTGCCAGCAACAGCGCCTGGAAAAGCCTGGAGCTGCGCGACTGGCGTCGCCTACTGGTCAGCGGCGTGTTGCTGGCCGCGCATTGGGTGACCTTTTTTATTGCGGTCAAGGTTGGCGGGGTCGCCGTTGCGACCCTGGGGTTTACCGCATTCCCGGCTTTTACGGTGATTCTCGAAGGGCTGATTTTCCGCGAGCGTATTCGCGCCAGTGAAGGGGTGCTGGTTGCACTGGTCAGCGTCGGCCTGGTGCTGGTGACGCCGGACTTCAACCTCGCCAGCGAAGCCACCGGTGGGTTGCTGTGGGGCATCGCCTCCGGCCTGCTGTTTTCGCTGCTGTCACTGAATAACCGCGCCAGCTCCGGGCGGATTCCCGCGGTACAGGCGGCGCTGTGCCAAAACGTGGTAGTGGCCGCCTGCCTGTTGCCCGCGGCAGCGCCAGGGCTGGCGGATGTGCGCGCCATCGACTGGCTCTGGATCGCACTGTTGGGCGTGTTCTGTACCGGCCTGGCCCACAGCCTGTTCGTTGCCAGCCTCGCCGTCATCAAGGCGCGCACCGCCTCGGTGGTGTTTGCCATGGAGCCGGTCTACGGCATCACCATGGCTTGGCTGCTGTTTGCCGAAACCCCAACGCTGCGCATGCTGCTGGGCGGCGTGCTGATCATCGCTGCCATCGTGCTCTCCGGGCTGATGGGCAGTGCCAGCCAGGCCAAACAGCCCGCGACTGCCTGATCTATACTTTAAACATCCGCAACAGTCGGTAGTCGTTCAACGGATAAAAGCCACCTCAACGACAGCCATGGCCTTTTCTGAAGTTGCTGCACGCGAGTGGTCACTCCCTTTACGCGATGCAGGGCTTCATCATGGAAATGTTCATCAGTTTGTTGGTTCAGCTCATCAGCGGTGCCATCGGCGGCAACCTGGCCGGCATGACCCACCAAAGCCTGGGCACCACCGGGCTCAATTCAATGGTTGGCGGCTTGGGCGGGCTGGTGCTGGGCCAGCTTCTCTCCTGGCTCCTCGGCGCACCCGCAGGCGACGCGCTGAATGTTGCGGCGCTCGGCAGCAACATCATCGGGAGCGGCGTCGGCGGCCTGGTGCTGACGTTTATCGTCGGTTTCATCAAGAACAAAATGGCTGCCAGGTAGCCACGCCCCTGGGTCACCGCCCCTGAGGGGCGGTGGCCTTATTCAAGGTGTCCGATCGTTATGACCCAGGTCGCGTTGCGGGTCGATCTGATCGCGCACGCGCTGCTTCAGCACCTTGGCCTCCGGGAAGCCCCCATCCACCTTACGCTCCCAGATCTGCACACCTTCACAGGTAATGCGGAACGCGCCGCCGGTGGCCGGCTCCAGCACCACGCGCCCCAGGTCGTCGGCGAAGGTGCTCAACAACTCCTGGGCCAGCCAGGCCGCACGCAACAGCCACTGACACTGGGTGCAATAGGTGATGACGATCTCGGGTTTGCTTGCAGACATAATTTGAGAGGTTCCTGGCGTAACGAGCTCGGAGGATCGAGTGGCTATAATACCGGCCTTTATCGCTCAGCCTCGAGATTCATGATGCGCCGCCTGCTGTCTTGCCTGTTTCTGTGTCTGCTCCCTCTTCTTGCCAACGCCGTTGAGACGCCACGCCCCAAAGTCGGCCTGGTGCTGTCCGGTGGTGCCGCCCGCGGGCTGGCGCATATCGGCGTGCTCAAGGCGCTGGAAGAGCAAGGTATCCAGATCGATGCGATTGCCGGCACCAGCATGGGCGCAGTGATTGGCGGGCTTTACGCATCAGGTTATAAAATCGATGAACTGGAAAAGCTCGCGCTCGATATCGATTGGCAACAGGCGCTGTCCGATGCACCACCACGGGAAGATGTGCCGTTTCGACGTAAACAGGATGACCGTGATTTCCTGGTCAAGCAGAAACTCAGTTTTCGCGACGACGGCAGCCTTGGCCTGCCACTGGGCGTGATCCAGGGCCAGAACCTGGCGTTGCTGCTGGAAAGCATGTTTGCCCACACCAGCAACATCCGCAATTTCGACAAGCTGCCGATTCCTTTCCGCGCCGTCGCCACCGACATCACTACCGGCGAAAAAGTGGTGTTCAACAAAGGTCACCTGCCTCAGGTGATACGCGCCAGCATGTCGATCCCTGCGGTGTTCGCCCCAGTGGAACTGGATGGCCGGCTACTGGTGGACGGCGGCATGACCGACAACATCCCGTTGGATGTGGCGCGGGAAATGGGCGTCGACATCGCCATCGTCGTGGACATCGGCACCCCGCTACGCTCACGCAAGCAACTGGCAACCGTAGTAGACGTACTCAACCAATCCATCACGCTGATGACTCGTCGCAATTCCGAGGAACAACTCAAGGCCCTGCATCCCAAGGATGTACTGATCCAGCCGCCGCTGGCGGCCTATGGGGTCACGGATTTCGGTCGTGCCAAGGACATGATCGACGCCGGCTACCGCGCCACCCGCGCTCTCGACATTCGCCTGGCCCACCTGCGCCCCGCAGCGCCCGTGGATCCGCAACTGGTGAGTGCGCGCACCCCGGGCGAACGCACGCCGGTCATCACCGCGATCCAAGTGGAGAACGACTCTAAAATCAGCGACGACGTGATTCGTTACTACATCCGCCAAGCCTTGGGTGAACCCCTGAATCTTGGCCGCCTGCAAGCGGACATGGGCACGTTGTACGGCCTGGACTACTTCGAGCAAGTGCAATATCGCGTGGTCAAGAAAGGCCACGACAACACCCTGGTGATCAGCGCACGGGGCAAGCGCAGCGGTACCGACTACTTGCGCCTGGGCTTGAACCTGTCGGATGACATGCGCGGGGACAGCGCCTTCAACCTCGGCGCCAGCTATCGCATGAATGGCATCAACCGGCTCGGCGCCGAATGGCTGACACGGGTGCAGATCGGCGACCGCCAAGAGTTGTACAGCGAGTTCTACCAGCCGATGGACACCGGCTCACGCTATTTCATCGCGCCTTATGTCAGGGCCCAGGCGCAGAACGTTGAACTGACTCTGGACAACGACCCGATCTCCGAATACCGCCTGGAGCGTTACGGTTTCGGCCTGAACCTGGGGCGACAGATCGGCAACAGCGGCGAGATCCGCTTCGGCGTCGGGGAAGCCTGGGGCAATGCGGACGTGCGCATCGGTGACCGCGACCTGCCGAGCATAAGCTTCAGCGAAGGTTTCTATGAACTGAAGTACTCGTTCGACTCCCTGGACAACGTGTACTTCCCTCACTCCGGCGAAGACATCAGCCTGGCCATCCGCGAATTCGAGCCCGGCCTGGGCTCCGACCAACGCTACCGCCAGTGGGAGTTGAAGCTGGACAAAGCCATGAGCGACGGCCCGGACACGCTGATCCTGGGTGGACGTTACGGACGTACCCTGGATAAATCCGACGTAGTGATTTCCAGCTTCCTGCTGGGGGGAGCACGGCAATTGTCTGGCTTTCGCGAGGATGCAATCTCGGGCCAGAACGTCAGCCTGATGCGTGCGGTGTATTTCCGCCGCCTGACGCCACGCTCGTACCTGCCGCTGGACTTCCCGCTGTACCTCGGGGCGTCAGTGGAACGTGGCCGGGCGTGGAACAACGACAACCAGTTCGACAGCGGGTATATCAACGCCGCGAGCGTTTTCCTCGGGTTCGATACGCCGCTGGGGCCGCTGAACTTCAGCTATGGGTTCAATGATGACAAGCAGCAGGCGGTGTACCTGAACCTCGGGCAGACCTTCTAGCTGGCAGGTCAATGACCGTCAATCAAGCGATAGAGCGGACGACGGATAACTTGTGGCGAGGGAGCTTGCTCCCGTTGGACTGCGCAGCAGGCCCAGTTTTTTCAAACCAAAAGCTGGGGCCGCTTCGCGGCCCAACGGGAGCAAGCTCCCTCGCCACAGTGACAGCGCTGAACTTTGGCTGGCATTAGGGCAACGCTCGCGGGAAGTCAGGATTTTTCCAGGTTCGCCAGGATGTGCCCATGTACGCGCATGCACACGCGCATATCTTCCTCATCGACGCCCACAAACAGCTCATGGCGCAGGGCCGTGGCGATGGTTTCGATCTGGTCGATCAGAGGCCGGGCGGTATCGCACAGCAAGATGCGCTTGGCGCGACGGTCTTCCACCACGGCTTGGCGCTGGACCAGACCCTGGCTTTCCAGGCTGTCGAGCAGGCGCGCCAGAGTCGGCCCTTCCACGCCGACACTTTGTGCCAGTTCGCGCTGGGTGGGTGCTTCTGCGAAACGGGCCAGGTGCAACAGCACCAGCCAACGTGCCTGGGATAAACCCAGCCCCGCCAGGCGACGGTCCAGTTCGGCGCGCCAACCTCGGGACATTTGCGCCAACTGCATGCCAAAACGGTGTTGATCGGTTAACGGCATAAAAAACTCATGATTTAGACTGAAAATAAAGTATGGCTAATTATTAGTCAGCTAAGCATGAGCCATGTCAGTAGGCAAGCCTCGCTATGTACTGATTCGTTACATTGTCGCAATTGGCACACTAAATCTCGAATTCAGACTGCAAAGCGGCACGCACACAGTACAGAACACCCTCCGGAACACGCCCGGTAAACAGCGGCGCAATCTCAGTAACCAATGGCAATTCGCCTTCACCGTCCAGGAAAGCGTCCTGGATTTCACTTAGCAGATCTTCCGGCAAATCAAGGGCCTGCTCCAATGACAGCTGCTGCTTGCCGATGGACTCGGCGAGCAAGGTATAGACGTTCTTTTCCGAGCACTGCAATTGCCCGGCGATCTGAATCGGGGTCATCCCGGCACGGGCCAGGCTGATCAGTTCGTGGCGGATATCGGCAACTTCCTTCGGCGCTTCAGCCTGACCACCGAGCACCTCGAGGAACGCCTGGCCATAACGCTCCAGCTTGCGCGCACCTACGCCACTGACCCTCGCCATTTCGGCCAGGGTGGTGGGTTGCTCACGCAGCATTTCCAGCAAGGTGGAGTCGGGGAAAATGACATAAGGCGGCACGCTGTGTTCCTGCGCCAGTTTGCGGCGCAGGGCACGCAAGGCTTCCCATTGCTCGCGCTCCTCGCCACGCACCAGTTGGCTGGCCTGGCTGGTACTGCTCTTGGCGGTGGCCTGCGGCTTGAGGTCGCGGCGCAGCTCCAGGCTCACTTCGCCCTTGAGCAAAGGCCGGCAGCTGTCGTTCAAACGCAGGCCGCCGAAGCCTTCAATGTCGATGTCCACCAGACCCCGTGCAACCATCTGACGAAACAGCGAACGCCACTCGCCTTCGGCGCGGGCTTTGCCGACACCGTAGACCGAGAGCTTCTCGTGTCCGAAGCTGCGCACCTTTTCGTTGTCCTTGCCCAGCAACACATCCACCAGATGACCCACGCCATAACGCTGACCGGTACGGTAGATGGCGGACAGGCCCTGGCGCGCCGGTTCGGTGGCATCCCAAGTCTGCACGCCATCCACGCAGTTGTCGCAATGGCCACACGGCTCAGGCATGTCTTCGTCGAAATAGGCGAGCAGCGTCTGGCGGCGGCAACGGGTCTCTTCGCACAGCGACAGCATGGCGTCGAGCTTGTGTTGCTCCAGACGCTTGTGGCGTTCATCGCCTTCGGAGTTCTGCAGCATCTGCTTGAGCATCACCACATCTTGCAGGCCGTAGACCATCCAGGCATCCGCCGGCAGGCCGTCACGGCCGGCGCGACCGGTTTCCTGGTAATACGCCTCGAGGGATTTGGGCAGGTCCATATGGGCCACGAAGCGCACGTTGGATTTGTCGATGCCCATGCCGAACGCAATGGTGGCCACCATGATCAGGCCCTCCTCGTTGAGGAAGCGCTTCTGGTGGTAGGCACGCAACTCGTTGGGCAGGCCGGCGTGGTACGGCAGCGCCGGGTAACCCTGCTCACACAGGAACGCAGCCACCTCATCGACTTTTTTGCGCGACAGGCAATAAACGATGCCTGCATCGCTGCGCCGTTCGGACAGGAACGCCAGCAACTGCTTGCGCGGCTGCTCCTTGGGCACGATGCGGTAGAAAATATTCGGCCGGTCGAAACTCGACAGGAAACGCTCGGCGTTCTGCAAGTGCAGACGCTCGACGATTTCTTCACGGGTACGTTTGTCGGCGGTGGCGGTCAGGGCGATACGCGGCACATCGGGGAACAGCTCGGCCAATTGGCCCAACTGCAGGTATTCGCGGCGGAAATCATGACCCCATTGCGACACACAGTGAGCTTCATCGATGGCGAACAGGGCAATTTCCAGGCTCTGCAGGAAAGCCAGCATGCGCGGCTGCACCAGCCGCTCGGGAGCCAGGTAGAGCATCTTCACTTCGCCACGCCTGATGCGGGCCGCCAGGTCGCGCTGCTGTTCGGCGCTGAGGGTGGAGTTCAAGGCCGCGGCGGCGACGCCGAGCTCTTCGAGCGTGGCAACTTGGTCATCCATCAGGGCGATCAACGGCGAGACCACCACCGCCAGGCCATTGCGCAACAGGGCCGGCACCTGGAAGCACAGTGATTTGCCGCCACCGGTCGGCATCAGCACCAGGGCGTCACCGCCATTGGCCACGCGCTCAATGATCGCACCCTGGCGGCCACGAAAACTTTCGTAGCCGAAGATGTCCTTGAGGACGCGTTGAGCCTGCTCGAGCATGTAAAACTCCAAAATAGTGCCGAAACCCCTCTGTACAGGCTGGCCGAGAAAATACGATTTCACGGAAAATAATCCGTAAGCGAAGTTTTCTCGGGTGGGCGCTTGGCCTGCGGGGCATCACAAAACGCGGCAGTATACCCGAGCGTCATCCGGCAAAGGGGGTGACTGACGAATAGACACATCGCTCTAACCCGGCAGCTAAACCCGGTAAATATGGCGTTGCGGCTGGCCTGGGCGCTCAAGAAGGCCTAGAATTCAGCATCGTTTATTCCCAAGGTAGTCTTTCAATGTCCTTCGCTGAGCAACTAACCCGCCTGCAAGCCTTCCTCGACGCCGATGAGCTGCATGACGAGGCGCTGGACTACGTGGCCGCCCACGGCTACCTGACCGCCCTGTCGATCTGCGCCGATGTCGTGCCTGAGCGTGAATGGATCGACGCGCTGTTCGCCGAAGAGCCGCACTACGCTGACGACGCTCAACGCGAAGAAATCGAATCCACCCTGATCGCCCTCAAAGCCCACATCAGTCGCCAACTGGCCTCCGACGAAGAGTTCGAGCTGCCATGCGATCTGGACCTGGGCGAAGAGCCGGATGACTCCGAGCTGCGCGGCTGGTGCATCGGTTTCATGGAAGGCGTGTTCCTGCGCGAAGCCGCCTGGTTCGAGACGGCCGAGGAAGAAGTCAGCGAAATGCTGCTGCCGATCATGGTCGGTTCCGGGCTGTTTGAAGAAGAAGCCGAGTTTTCCGACATCGCCGCTGACGCCAACCTGATGGACGACATGATCGTACAGATTCCGGAAGCCCTGACTGCCCTGTACCTGCTGTGCAACGCACCTGACGAAAAACCGGCGATCCTCAAGCCACGTCACCATTGAGTCGTTTGCCCATGCCCCCCATGGGCAATCGCTCCCCGCTCCTGCGCTACGCGCTGCTGGCCATCGGCTGGCTCAGCGTAGCGTTGGGAGTGATCGGTATCTTCCTCCCGGTGTTGCCGACCACCCCCTTCCTGCTCCTCGCCGCCGCCTGCTTCGCCCGAAGCTCCCCGCGTTTCTACCAGTGGCTGGTGGAACACCCACGCCTGGGCCCGTGGATTCGCGACTACCTGGACGGCAACGGCATACCGCTCAAGGGCAAGGTCTACGCCATCGGCTTGATGTGGCTGAGCATCGGTTTTTCCTGTTACCTGGTGCCGCTGCCCTGGGCACGCGGTTTCATGCTGACCAGCGCGGTGCTGGTGACGATCTATATCTTGCGTCAGAAGACCCTGCGCACGCGCGATGACGAGCCTTAGCGCCAGCGCGGATGGTTCACCGCGACTTAGCGTCACGGCGCAGCGCCGGCATTGCCACATCGACAAGGCTCGACAGCGCCCACACGACCTTGGTCGACACTGACTAACCCCAAACATCATGCGAGACTGTCCAACCGGGCCTGGAATGCCTGGGTGTTCTTATGCTCGGAGTTACCATGACGCTGTCCAGCGGGCTGATCGCCGCAGTTGCCCTGGCCTATATGGCCATTATGTTTGCCATCGCTTTTTACGGTGACCGCCGCCATGCGCCGCTGCCGCCACGTATGCGTGCCTGGGTGTACAGCCTGTCGCTGGCCGTTTACTGCACCAGCTGGACGTTCTTCGGCGCCGTAGGCCAAGCCGCCGAACAGCTGTGGGCGTTTCTGCCAATCTATCTGGGACCAGTGCTATTGCTGGTGCTCGCACCCTGGGTGCTGCAGAAGATGATTCTGATCAGCAAGCAGGAAAACATCACTTCCATTGCCGACTTTATCGCCGCCCGCTACGGTAAATCCCAGTCCCTGGCGGTGGTTGTCGCACTGATCTGCCTGGTCGGCGTACTGCCCTATATCGCCCTGCAACTCAAAGGCATTGTGCTGGGCGTGAACCTGCTGATCGGCTCCGGCCCCGACACCACAGGCACCCGTGCCCAAGACACCGCCTTGGTCGTATCGTTGGTGCTGGCGCTGTTTACCATTGTGTTTGGTACGCGCAACCTCGATGCCACCGAACACCACCGTGGCATGGTGCTGGCAATTGCGTTTGAATCCCTGGTCAAGCTGTTCGCTTTTCTCGCGGTCGGCGCGTTTGTGACGTACGGCCTGTACGACGGTTTCGCTGACCTGTTCAGCCAAGCGGTACTCGCCCCACGTCTGGAGGAGTACTGGAAAGAGACGGTCAACTGGCCGTCGATGGTGGTGCAGACCGGCGTAGCCATGATGGCGATTATCTGCCTGCCGCGGCAGTTCCATGTAACGGTGGTGGAGAACATCGACCCACAGGATCTGCGCCTGGCCAAATGGGTGTTTCCGGCGTACTTGATCCTCGCCGCACTGTTTGTGATTCCCATCGCCCTCGGCGGCAAGATGCTGTTACCCGGTTCGGTATTGCCGGACTCCTACGTGATCAGCCTGCCCATGGCCGAAGCCCACCCGGCCCTCGCGGTACTGGCGTTTATCGGCGGTGCATCAGCCGCCACCGGCATGGTGATCGTCGCCAGCATCGCCTTGTCGACCATGGTCTCCAACGACATGCTGCTGCCATGGCTGCTGCGGCGCGCCAGTGCCGAGCGGCCATTCGAAGTGTTCCGCCATTGGATGCTGTCGGTGCGCCGGGTCAGCATTGTGATCATCCTGCTGCTGGCCTATGTGAGTTATCGCCTGCTCGGCTCCACCGCGAGCCTGGCCACCATCGGCCAAATCGCCTTTGCGGCCGTCACTCAACTGGCCCCGGCGATGCTCGGCGCGCTGTACTGGAAGCAGGCCAACCGGCGTGGCGTATTTGCCGGGCTGGCAGCGGGTACGTTCCTGTGGTTCTACACATTGGTCCTACCGGTTACCGCGAAAAGCCTGGGTTGGTCGCTCAACCTTTTCCCGGGGCTGACGTGGATGCATTCACACCCGCTCGGCTTGTCCGTCACCTCGCTGACCCTGGGCACCGTGTTTTCCCTGGCAGGTAACTTCACATTGTTCGTCTGGGTCTCGATGCTGTCGCGCACGCGGGTTTCCGAGCATTGGCAGGCGGGGCGATTTATCGGCCAGGAAATCAACCAGCGCGCCAGCACTCGTTCCATGTTGTCGGTGCAGATCAGCGACCTGCTCAGTCTCGCTGCGCGCTTTGTGGGCGAAGAACGCGCCCAGCAGAGTTTTATTCGTTTCGCCTATCGCCAGGGCAAGGGCTTCAACCCCAACCAGAACGCCGACAATGACTGGATTGCTCATACCGAACGTCTGTTGGCGGGTGTGCTTGGCGCCTCTTCAACGCGCGCTGTCGTAAAGGCCGCCATTGAGGGCCGAGAAATGCAGCTGGAGGACGTAGTACGCATCGCTGACGAAGCCTCCGAGGTCTTGCAATTCAATCGGGCATTGCTGCAAGGGGCGATTGAAAACATCACCCAGGGCATCAGCGTGGTAGACCAGTCGCTGAAGCTGGTGGCCTGGAACCGCCGTTACCTGGAGTTGTTCAACTACCCCGAAGGCTTGATCAGCGTCGGCCGGCCGATTGCCGACATCATTCGCTACAACGCCGAGCGCGGCCTGTGCGGACCCGGCGAGGCGGAAGTCCATGTGGCGCGACGCCTGCACTGGATGCGTCAGGGGCGTGCGCATACGTCCGAACGCCTGTTTCCCAATGGTCGGGTGATCGAGCTGATCGGCAACCCGATGCCCGGCGGGGGGTTTGTCATGAGTTTCACCGACATCACTGCATTCCGCGAAGCCGAACAAGCCTTGACCGAAGCCAACGAGGGCCTGGAACAACGGGTGACCGAGCGCACCCATGAGTTGTCACAGCTCAATGTCGCGCTCACTGATGCCAAGGGTGTGGCTGAATCCGCCAGCCAGTCGAAAACCCGCTTCCTGGCGGCGGTGAGCCATGACCTGATGCAGCCGCTGAACGCTGCACGGCTGTTCTCCGCAGCCCTCTCCCACCAGCACGAAGGCCTGTCCACCGAAGCCCGGCAACTGGTGCAGCACCTGGACAGTTCGCTGCGCTCCGCGGAGGACTTGATCAGCGACTTGCTGGATATCTCACGCCTGGAAAACGGCAAGATCAATCCGCAGCGCCAGCCCTTTGTCCTCAACGAGCTGTTCGACACCCTGGGCGCTGAATTCAAGGCACTGGCTCACGAGCAAGGCCTGCGTTTCCGGCTGCGCGGCAGCAGGTTGAGGGTAGACAGCGACATCAAGCTGCTACGGCGGATCCTGCAGAACTTTCTCACCAACGCATTCCGCTATGCCGACGGCCCCGTGCTGCTGGGCGTACGCCGACGCCAGGGCGAGTTGTGCCTGGAAGTCTGGGACCGCGGCCCCGGCATTCCGCAGGACAAACAAAAGGTGATCTTCGAAGAGTTCAAACGCCTCGACAGCCATCAGACACGTGCCGAGAAAGGCCTGGGCCTGGGCCTGGCGATTGCCGACGGCTTGTGCCGCGTGCTGGGCCACACCCTGAGTGTGCGCTCGTGGCCGGGCAAGGGCAGTGTGTTCAGCGTGCGCGTGCCACTGGCGCGCAACCAGGCCAGCCCGCAGATCAAGGCCACGCAGGACAGTGGGCAGCCACTGAGCGGCACGCGGGTTCTGTGCGTGGACAACGAAGAAAGTATCCTGATCGGCATGCGCAGCCTGTTGACGCGCTGGGGCTGCGAAGTGTGGACCGCCACCGACCAGGCGCAATGCGCGGCGCTGCTGGCCGACGGTGTGCGCCCCCAACTGGCGCTGGTGGATTACCACCTGGACCGCGGCGAAACCGGCACTGAACTGATGGGATGGTTGCGTGCGCAAATGGCAGAGCCTATCCCTGGGGTAGTGATCAGCGCCGATGGGCGGCCAGAAATGGTGGCCGAGGTGCACGCGGCCGGGTTGGATTACTTGGCCAAGCCGGTCAAGCCGGCGGCGTTACGAGCGCTGCTGAGCCGGTATTTGCCCCTATGAACCGCGTTTACTCCGGCAGGTGCGCAACGCCATCGGCGTCGGTCATGGCCCTCTCCAGCAAATCCGTCGGCAGGCTTTTACTGGCACGCGCACCGAGCAAGCGTAATTGTTCGGTGCGGCTGACCAGATTCCCACGTCCATCTGTCAGTTTGTTTCGGGCCGCGCTGTAAGCCTTGTCCAACTGTTGCAAACGGTTGCCCACCTCGTCCAGGTCCTGGATAAACAGCACGAACTTGTCGTAGAGCCAACCCGCACGCTCGGCGATCTCCCGTGCGTTCTGGCTCTGGCGCTCCTGCTTCCAGAGGCTGTCGATTACGCGCAAGGTGGCCAAAAGCGTGGTTGGGCTGACGATCACGATATGGCGGTCGAAGGCCTCCTGGAACAGGTTCGGCTCTGCCTGCAGTGCCGCAGAAAAAGCCGCCTCGATGGGCACGAACAACAACACGAAATCCAGGCTGTGCAAGCCTTCCAGGCGTTTGTAGTCTTTGCCGGCCAAGCCCTTCACGTGATTGCGCAAGGACAGTACGTGCTGCTTTAACGCCGCCTGGCCGATCACCTCGTCATCTGCCGCGACGTACTGTTGATAGGCAGTCAGGCTGACCTTGGAATCGACCACCACCTGTTTGTCGCCGGGCAACATGATCAGCACGTCCGGCTGGAAACGCTCGCCATCCGGGCCTTTGAGGCTGACCTGGGTCTGGTATTCGCGGCCCTTCTCCAGCCCTGCATGCTCCAGCACGCGTTCAAGGATCAGTTCGCCCCAGTTGCCCTGGGTTTTCTGGCCCTTGAGCGCGCGGGTCAGGTTGGTGGCTTCGTCCGACAGACGCAGGTTCAGTTGCTGCAGGCGCTCCAGCTCTTTAGCCAGGGAAAAGCGTTCGCGCGCTTCGTTCTGGTAACTTTCCTCGACGCGCTTTTCAAAGGATTGGATGCGCTCCTTGAGCGGGTCGAGTAATTGGCCAAGACGCTCCTGGCTGGTTTCGGCAAAGCGCTGTTCACGCTCATCGAAAATCTTGCCGGCGAGCTCGGCGAATTGCGCGCGCAGTTCATCGCGCGAACCTTGCAGATCGGCCAGGCGCTGTTGGTGACTCTCCTGTTGCTCACGCAGCTCGGCACGCAGGGCTGCCGAGAGCGCGTCGAGACGGCGCAGTTCGGTGTCCTTGGCATTGCGGTCGAGGTTCCAGGCGTGGGCGGCATCGCGGGCGTTATCGCGGTCGATCTGCAATAGCTCGACTTCGCGGCGCAGGGCGGCGAGGTCGGCTTGCTTGGCGGCATTTGCCTGGCTCAGGTCGCTGATCTCATCACGACTGGCGTCCAGTTGGGCGACAAGTCCTTCCTGGGCCAGTTGTGCGGTCGCCAGGCGCTCTTCAAGCAGTTCCCAGCCGGTCATGCGCGCCGTCAGCCGTCGCTGAATCTGCCAGCACACCGCCAATAACGGCACTGCTGCACCCGCAAGACCCAAGGCGACACTGGTCCAGTCAAAAACCATAGCCATTTCTGCCTTCACCGAAAAAAAGCAAGGTTAACCAAGCACAGGGCAGGAAGACAGCTCAGTCTTCGACTTGACCCAGTTCGCGTTGAGCACGCCGGTCACCGGCGCGAGCCGCCAGGCGCAGCAGGTCGTGGCCGATACGGCGGTCGCGGG
Source organism: Pseudomonas sp. BCA17 (assembly GCF_004519405.1). Lineage (GTDB taxonomy): Bacteria > Pseudomonadota > Gammaproteobacteria > Pseudomonadales > Pseudomonadaceae > Aquipseudomonas. Next base: position 1,599,669 of record NZ_SGWI01000001.1, read on the forward strand.
CGTTGCCGCATTCACGGCACATCAATTGACCCAGGCGGCTTTGTGCGGCCACCACGCCTTCCCGGGCCGGCTGCTTGAGCAAGCGCCCGGCGAAGTGCTTGATATTGATGCTCTGCCCCAGGCGTGGGCTATCGAGCAGCCACAAAGCAACCTTCAAGGAGAAACGCTTGGGCGCGGTAACAGTTTGAGGGGTATCGGTAACAGAGGGTGATACTGAGCGAAACTTCATAAAGCACTGTGGGACAGAACGGAAGGCGCGCCACTCTACTCTTTTTTTCGTACAGGTAAAGCTGAAAAAAACCAGCTGGCCCGTCCTAGAGCAAGCGCTTGGGACAATCCACAGAAGCTGTGGATAACTCAGTGGACAACCTCTCTTTAATTCGCCCAAAGGCCCATGGAATGGGGGCCGCAGTCAAACTGACGATTTTTTCACCAATAAAAAAAAGCGAGATTTTTCATTGACTTAAATTTCCATTGCAGGCTGACGGGGACGCTTCGGGGCAGTTGACAAAGGGGTTACATACTTCGCAACTAATGTGCACAAGTGCCCTTCCAATGGTTATATCGAGGGTGTTTTTTGGTTCGACACCTCCTAATGATGACCGACAAGGCAGAGTCAGGTACTTTTCAAAACCCTCCCGCCTCGCCACACTGCCCGCCGACAACGCAACCGTGTAAGCATCCATGAAAGGCATTCTGTTATTCGCCATGTTGCTGCTGGCGATATGCGCGACCTCGCTGGGCATCAATGCAGCACTGCCTTCACCAGACGGCGCACTGTTTGCCAGCGCTATCCTGCTGTCGGCCGCCTTCACTGCGGCCAGCCTGTGCATCGAGCTGGGCGAAGGCAGGATCAGTGACATGCGCGACGTGATGAAAGTGATTGAGGCTGGCCAATCTCGGCGCCTGACACTGGCGGCTTACGGCTTGGGCTGCGCCTTGGCGGCCTCCCTGACGGTGCTGGTCTACCGTGGCCTGCTCGGTGGCTGATCGATTTTTTTGCGAATACGCTTCCTTTCCTTATTTCAATCCGTTACTATCCGCGGCGTTAGTACCAAGCTGAAAGTCAATTCTGGTCGAACAACTCCCTGAAAAAAATGGGATCGACCACCTCGATGGTTTCCAGGTATCACTTGCGATGACACTGCCTTTGAACGAACAAAGGGTGTCGCAACGTCTCAATACTCTGACCGAACCAACCTGCAAATTGATCAGGATCTTCACCCCGGGCCCAGAACCTTTGCCCTTGTTGTGTTGCCTGCCCTCCTAAGTACCTACCTGCCAGCCCAAGCGCGCCAAATTTATCAGCGCTTCAAACTGGCTGCTTTGTTCCAGTCGGGTTCTTCGTTTGATCAATGGTGATCAACGTTACTGGAACGTTTTAACGTTGCACGGTTCTTATCCGTGTCATTTGTAGGAACACCAATAACATGAACGCTCAAATCCACACTCAGGATGCCATTCGCACCCTCACTAATGCTTTTGCCCCAATGAACTGCCTGATCATGGCCGCTCGCAAAGGCTGCTTCAGCTTCACTCTGGTCAACGAACACGGCATCGCACGTCATAGCGAACGCCTGTACCCCGATCAATACTCCAGCGCTGAACCGCTGCAGGCTGTGATCGAGCGCACCCGTCAGGCATTGATCGCCTGATCGACCAAGGTCGCTGAAATACAAAAACCCTGTCTGATGACAGGGTTTTTTATTGCCTGAAATTCGCCAATTGAGCTTTTGTCTTAAGTTCAAATAGATATAAACGTTATAACTAAATGAAGGAAATATTTTAAAAACAGACCTTTACATCGCAAATATGACACTACACTTCAACTCAAGCGGCATGATCCGCTTTCGACGGGCCTGAGATCCGAACCACCGCTGCCAAGCCCTGCCCTCTCAGGCCTCGTCATCCACTTTCATGGATCGAGGCTTGTATGGGTATCGCCGCCAGCGAATTGTGTCGTTATGTGATCCGACCGACGTTGATGTACCTGGGCCGCCATGACCCGACAGCTGAATCCCTGCTGCTGGGCATTGCCGCCAGCCAGTCGGAACTGGGTTCAGCCCTGCATGATCGGCGTGGCCACGGCTTATACAGCATCACCGAACCTCGCCACCGCGCCCTCTGGGACGACTACCTGGCACTCGACCCCGAACGTGCCAGCCTCGTGCGCGGGCTGGCCAGCCAACATGCATTCTTCAGTGCGCCCCAGCTGGAGTTGACGGTGAACTTGCGGTACGCCACGGCAATCGCCTGGTTACTCGTCGAACAGCACAGCCCTGCCCTCCCCCCGGCAGGTGATGTATTGGCCATGGCGCGTATCTGGAAAGAAATATTTCACCCCCAAGGCCGGTTACGGGATTTCACCCACGCGTGGCAAACCTGTGTTTTACCTATGAATCAGGTCCCTTGTTGATCGGGTGTTTTGCAAGATTCGGCTAAAAACGCTGATTTTGGTCGGATTGTCCTACAAAACCGCTCTATCTCCCGGCTTACGGCCTATAGCGCTAACTCAAATTTATTGCTACTTTCCGCAGCGGTGATCACCACGGAGTTCTAATAATGAAAAAAGTAATGCTCAAGACCACACTTAGCCTCGCCGTAACCATGGCATCTTCCCAACTGTTCGCAAGCGGCTTTGCCCTGAACGAGCAAGATGTAGCCGGGATGGGTACGGGTTTCGCAGGCCGCTCTTCTTCTGCGGATAACGCAAGCACTGTCTACGGTAACCCTGCCGGTATGGCTCGCCTGGAAGGTCAGCAAATCACTGGTGGTGTTGCCGCTATCGATGCATCGACTGACATCAAAGATGCCAGCGGTCGCTCACGCGGCAGCAACAATGGCGACATGGTGCCGTTCACTGCCGTGCCTTTTGGTTTCTACACCAATAAACTCAACGACCAGTGGGCAGTCGGCTTTGGGGTTTATGCACCGTTCGGCTTGAAAACCGACTACGAACGCGGCTTCCAGGGTGCACCTTTTGGTAGCAAGAGCGAAGTACAAGTCCTCACCTTCCAGCCTACTGTCAGCTACGCTTTCAACGACAAGGTTTCGATCGGTTTCGGTCCAACCATTAACCGCATCTCCGGCACGCTTGAGTCGCAGCCAAACCTGGGCCTCCTGCCGCTTCCAGGTCTCGCCGGTACTGGTGACAACAGAGTCAAAGTCAAAGGCGATGACACTGCCTTGGGCTTCAACGCCGGTATCCTGGTGCAAGCCACTGATACCACACGTGTTGGCCTGACTTACCATTCGAGAGTGAAATACAAGCTCGAAGGTCACACCGAAGTCACTCCGGGCACTGGAGTTTCTCCTCGCTACCTAGGTGAAGGCCGCTACGACGCCTCGCTGAAAGTTGACACCCCTGAATCCTGGGACGCCTCGGTCACTCAAGACCTGAGCGACGCCTGGAAGGTTTACGGTGGTGCGACGTGGACGCGCTGGAGTCGCCTCAAAGACATTACCGTCAAGAACGAAGGCGTGACAAACGCGGGTGGTGCGCTTGCACCTTCGATCCTCGGTCAGATCCAAGAGCCACAAAACTGGCACGACACTTGGGCCTACGCCATCGGTACTTCGTATCAGGTCACCAAACAGGTGGTGCTGCGTACCGGTCTGACCTTCGACCAGTCGCCGACCAACAACACTGACCGCTCGCCACGTATTCCTACTGGCGACCGGACCATTTTCAGTGTCGGTCTGGGCTACGCGGTAATGGATAACATGACCGTCGATCTGGCTTACTCCTACCTCAAGGAAGAGCCGATCAAGGTGAACAAACAGAACGCGCTGGGCCAGTCCTATGCGGCCAAGTACGAAAACAGCGCCAACGGCTTCGGCCTGGGTGTAACGTACAAGTTCTGATTCATCGCTATACAAAAAGCCCCGCTCTCCTGCAAAGGAGGCGGGGCTTTTTCATGGCCAAAGATCAGGGTTTAGATGCCAGCGCCTGCTCAACCGCCTTGATCAGATCCGGGCTGTCCGGCTTGGTCAAACTGGAAAAGTTGCCGATCACCTTGCCCTGTCGGTCGACCACGTACTTATAGAAATTCCACTTCGGCGCGCTGGTCTGTTGCGCCAGGATCTTGAACAGGTGCACCGCATCCGGGCCTTTGACTTTCTGCGGTTCGGTCATGGTGAAGGTCACGCCGTAGTTCACGTAGCAGACCTTGGCAGTCTCTTCGCCGGTCTTGGCTTCCTGCTTGAAGTCGTCGGAAGGTACGCCGATCACTTCCAGCCCTTGACCTTTGTAGCGTTGGTACAAGGCTTCGAGCCCTTTGAATTGCGGTGCGAACCCACAGAAGCTGGCGGTGTTGACGATCACCAGCGGTTTGCCGGCAAATCGCTGGCACAAGTCGATGGACTCCTTGGCCCGCAACTTGGGCAATTGCCCCTCAAGCAACGCAGGGCAATCGGCGGCCATGGCCACACTACCAACAGCCATCAGAACAGGTATAGCGAGCCAACGCGTCAACATGTAGAAGGTCCTTGAGTCAGTTCAGACACCGAACTTAACAGATCGCCATGCCCAACTGCATCAACGCCAAACCGCCGTTCTGCCAGCCCCACCAAGCTAACAGCAGCAGAAGCATGCCTGCCGCCACTGCGAAAAACCGCGCAGTTACACTCATGCTGCCTCCATTTGCGCCTCCAGCCGCGCCACCGGCCGCTCACGGACCGGCCAGTTCAGGGCTGCAGCGAGCAGGCTCAACAGGATAGCCACCTGCCAGATCAAATCGTAGTTACCGGTTCGATCATAGACCACACCGCCCAACCAGCCACCGAGGAACGAACCGAGCTGATGAAACAGGAACACAATTCCGCCGAGCATCGAGAGATTTCGCACACCAAATAGCGTCGCGACCGTGCCGTTGGTCAGCGGTACGGTCGACAACCACAGGAAGCCCATGGCCATGCCAAACAGGTATGCCGTGACCTGGGTAACCGGCGCCCACAGGAACAGCACGATAACCACCGCACGCAGCAAGTACAAAGCGGTGAGCAGGCGCGGCTTGGACATGCGCCCACCGAGCCAACCGGCAGTGTAGGTGCCAAACACGTTGAACAGGCCAATCAGCGCCAGCACCGTGGTGCCTACGGTCGCCGGCAAGTGCTGATCCACCAGATACGCCGGCAGGTGCACGCCGATAAACACCACCTGGAATCCACACACAAAGAAGCCGAAGGCCAGCAACCAGAACCCGGAGTGTGAGCAGGCTTCCCGCAATGCTTCACGCATCGTTTGCTGGCCGGCCATGGGCGGCAGCGGCTTGTCCTTGAGCATCGCGACCAGCGGCAGGATCAACGCCACCATCATGCCCAAGGCAAGCAACGCGGCCGACCAGCCCAGCCAGCCGATCAAGCCCAAGGTGCCCGGCACCATGGCGAATTGGCCAAAGGAACCTGCGGCGCTCGCAACCCCCATGGCCATGCTGCGTTTTTCCGGGGGCACGGCGCGCCCCACCACACCAAGAATCACCGAGAACGAGGTGCCCGACAGCCCGATACCAATCAGCAACCCCGCACTCAGGGACAAAGACCACGCCGAATCGGACATGCCCATCAATACCAGGCCGGCGGCGTATAATACCCCGCCGACAAATACGGCCTTCGTCGCACCAAAACGGTCGGCCAAGGCACCGGTAAACGGTTGCGCAATACCCCAGATCAGGTTTTGCAGGGCTATAGCGAAGGCAAACGTCTCACGCCCCCAGCCGAATTCGGCGCTCATCGGCGCCAGGAACAGGCCGAAGCCATGGCGTACGCCCAAGGACAACGCCAGGATCAGCGCACTCCCTAATAGAACCCAACCACTGGTGCGCCACATCGAGCTCATTTGTTATTCTCCGCTCGCGGGTATATACCCGCTTGTATTCGAACAAACCCGCCTTCAGGCGAGCTCATCCAGCAAGGCCAACAAGGTTTCGCGTTTTTCAGCACCCAGTCGATCAATCAGTTTCTGCTGCGCAGCCTCCCAGGCCGGTAACGCCGCGGCCAGTCGCTCTTCGCCCGCCGCAGTCAACATCACCAGGCGGTTGCGCAGGTCGTCGCCCTCGACCAACTGCACCAGGCCCTCGCCTTCCAGCACACGGAGATTGCGCCCCAAGGTGCTGCGATCCAGCCCCATCGCCTCGGCCAGGCTGGAAATGCTCGGTTGGTCGAGACGTTGCAGGTTACACAGCAAAGAATACTGGGCGACATTGATCCCGAAGCCGTCGAGAGCGCCGTCGTAATGCCTGCTGACGCCACGGGCGGCACGTCGCAGGTTGATGCATAAACACTGGGAGGTCAGCATAGAGCGTGTATATACCCGGGATTAACGAAATGCAAGAAAGTGTTACAGCGCCAGACCGATCAGAACGGCAACTTCCAGTAGCTCCAGCAATGCCCCGGCGGTGTCGCCAGTGGTGCCGCCCAGCCGATTGATCATCAGTTGGCGAACGCCGAAAAAGCACAGTGCCGCAATTAAAACCGCCACACCGCCGCTGAAGCCGCCAATCAGGATGCAGGCCAATCCGCTCAGGATCAGCACCTGCTGGCCGACGATTCGTGGTAAATGATCCGACAGCGCCTGCCCCAGCCCGCCTGCACGCACATAACGTGTGGTGAGGAACAGCGCCAGCATCGAAGCCCGCCCGATCAACGGCGCGAGGATCAGCGCCACACCGTTGCGCTGCTCAATCAAGGCCACCAACGCGGTGAACTTGAGCAGCAACACCAGGCCCAGGGTCACCACGGCAATCGGGCCGCTGCGCGGGTCCTTCATGATGGTCAGCGTGCGCTCGCGGTCGCCGAAGCCACCGAGCCAGGCATCCGCGCTGTCGGCCAGGCCGTCCAGGTGCAAACCGCCACTGAGCAGCACCCAGGCCGTCAGCAAAAGCGCCGCGTGCAATAACAGTGGCGCGCCCATCAGTGCGATATTCAGGCCCCATAACAGCAGACCGAAGAGCAAGCCCACCAACGGATAAAACAACAGCGAACGCCCCAGCTCCTGTGGCTGCGGCATGCCTGGCAAACGAATCGGCAGGCTGCTGAGAAATTGCAGGGCGATCCAGAACGGCAGCATCGTCAGCCCCCTTCCTTCAACAAGCCATCGGCCGTCACCTGCAGGTTGAATAACGCGCCGTGACCGACTTCGATATTCAGCAACTGCTCCCGAGGCAAACCGCGCGCCTGCGCCAACAACAGGCGCATCACGCCGCCGTGACTGATCAGCAATACGCGTTCACCGGCATACGCCTGATGCAGGCGTGAGACAGCATTGAGCACACGCTTGGAAAACTCGCTGACCGGCTCACCCTCAGGCGGTGTGAAGCCGTAGGGGTTGGCCCAGAACAGCCCCAGCCCTTCTGCATCGGTTTCCATCAACGCCGCCGCGCTCTGCCCTTCCCAGGCGCCAAAGTGCAGTTCCTGCAGATCCTTTTCCAGACTCACCGGCAGGTTCAGCCGTGCGCCCAACTCATTGGCGAACAATGCGCAGCGTTGCAGCGGCGAGCTGACTAACCGATCCCACGGGCCCCGCTCCACCACGGCGGCGCGCATCTGCGCCCAGCCCTTGGCGGTCAATGCATCATCCAGGCTACCGCGCAGGCCACCGCCCAATTCGGTTTCGCCGTGACGCAGCAGGTCCAGGTGCAAGGTCATGCGGGGCGGTCTGCCACGACGGCTTCGGCAAAGGTCGCCATCTGCCCATGCAGCGCGCAGGCCAGGCGCAACAACGGCACTGCCAGCGCTGCACCGCTGCCTTCGCCCAGGCGCAGACCAAGTGCCAGCAACGGCTGCGCATCCAGGCTTTGCAGCACATGCCGATGGCCCGGCTCCGCTCCCCCATGACCGAACACCAGCCACTCACGGCACGTCGGGTTCAGGCGGGTGGCGACCAACGCGGCCACCGTGCAGATAAAACCATCCACCAGCACCGCCACGCCCTCCTGGGCACAAGCCAGATAGGCGCCGACCAATGCCGCAACTTCAAAACCGCCGAGATTGAACAAGGTGTGCAACGCATCGTCGCGCTGATCGGCATGCAACAGGAGCGCACGCTCGATGACGGCGACCTTGTGGCTGACACCCTGGGCATTCAGGCCGGTGCCCGGGCCTGTCAGGTCACTCACCCGGCAATCTAGCAACGCGCACGCCAATGCGCTGGCGGCGGTGGTGTTGCCGATGCCCATCTCGCCACCGATAAACAGCTGTGCGCCGCTTTGCACGGCTCGGCGTGCGCTGTCGCGGCCTGCCTGCAGGGCCAGGCGCCCTTGCGCGTCGGTCATCGCCGGGCCGCTGACGAAATTGGCCGTGCCCGCACCAATATTCAGGTGGCGCACGCCCGGCAAGTTCAGCGATGGCGTCACGGTGCCGAGGTCAACCACTTCCAGTTGCGCATCCAATTGCCGCGCCAGCACGCTGATTGCCGCGCCGCCGGTGACGAAGTTGTGCAACATCTGCCCAGTCACTTCCTGGGGGAAGGCCGACACGCCTTCGGCGACCACCCCATGGTCACCGGCGAAGATGGTGATCCACACGTGATCCACCGAGGGTTTGAGCTGACCTTGCAGGCCGGCCAACTGCACCGCCACAGCCTCCAATTGACCGAGGGAACCGGCCGGCTTGGTCAGTTGCTGCTGGCGTGCCAGCGATTGTTCATGCGCAGAGGCGTCGACGGCCTTGCAGGGGTTGAGCCACCAGGTGTCAGTCATAACGCAGTACCTTTCAAAGTCAGGGGCAAGCCGGCGACCGTCAGGACAACACGCTGACACCGCTCGGCCAAGGCTTGATGCAGCCAACCGGCTTCATCCACATAGCGGCGAGTCAATTCGCCCAGCGGCACGACACCCAGACCGGTCTCGTTGCTGACAAAAATGATTTCCCCCGGCAGAGACGCCAGGGTTTGCAGCAGCTGTTCGCGTTCATGCACCAGGCGTTCGGCATCTTCGAGCATCAACAGGTTGGTGAGCCACAACGTCAGGCAATCCACCAACAGGCAACGCCCGGGCGCGGCGTTTTCGCGCAATACCCGCGCCAGCTCGACAGGCTCCTCGATCAAGCCCCAATGATCGGGCCGCCGCTGGCGATGCTGGGCGACGCGCTCACTCATTTCGCCGTCCAGCGGCTGGCTGGTGGCGATATAGATGACCGGCAGCAGGCTGTCGGTGGCAAGCTTTTCAGCAAGGCGGCTCTTGCCGGAGCGGGCACCGCCGATGATCAGTTGGTGCATGGCGCCACTCCACACAAAGTGCGCAATAAATCGCTATCCAGATGCTGCTCCACCAGGTCCGCCAGGCGCTCGATATCGCGCTCGCGCAGGGCGTGGTAATCCACCTCTTGCACATCGACCAGACCGGCCCAGCGCAGCAACGCACTGCACGCGGCCGGAGTCTCGAACAAGCCATGCAGATAAGTGCCGAGAATCTGCCCGTCCGCGCTTTGGGCGCCATCACGACGGCCATCGTCCAGCAGCACAGCCGCTTTCGACAGCGCATCGCCGGACGTCACCCCCGCATGAATTTCATAGCCACTGACCTCGGCATCCTCCAACGACAAGCGTCCACGTACGTTGCGCAGTTGCTTTTCTGCCTCCAGCGTCGTGCTGAACGCCAGCAACCCCAAACCCTCGCTGGACCCGGCCGGCCCTTCCAGACCGAGTGGGTCATGTACCTGCTCGCCGAGCATCTGCAGGCCGCCGCAAATACCCAGCACCTTGCCGCCGTAGCGCAAATGCCGGGCCACGGCAGTGTCCCAGCCATTGGCGCGTAGATACGCCAGGTCGCCGCGCACACTTTTGGACCCCGGCAGGATAATCAGGTCGGCAGCCGGGATTGGCTGGCCCGGGCCGACAAACTGCAAGTCCACCTGAGGATGCAGGCGCAGTGGGTCGAAATCCGTATGGTTGCTGATGCGCGGCAATACCGGCACCACCACCTTGAGCACCTGGGCCGCCTTGTCGATCTGGCGCGAGTCAATGCCATCCTCGGCTTCCAGGTGCAGGTCCATCACGTAGGGCAGCACGCCCACTACCGGCTTGCCGGTGCGTGCTTCCAGCCAATCCAGCCCTGGCTGCAACAATGCGATATCGCCGCGAAAACGGTTGATCACGAAACCCTTGACCCGTGCCTGCTCCGAGGGCGACAGCAGTTCCAGGGTGCCGACCAGATGAGCGAATACACCGCCACGGTTGATGTCGGCGATCAACAGCACCGGGCAATCCACCGCTTCGGCAAAGCCCATGTTGGCGATGTCATTCGCACGCAGGTTGATTTCCGCCGGGGAGCCGGCGCCTTCTACCATCACCACGGGGTAGGCGGCGGTCAACCGCGCATGAGAGGCCAGCACCGCTTGCATCGCGATGGCTTTGTAGTCGTGATAGGCCACTGCATTCATGCTGGTCACGGCGCGGCCATGGATGATCACCTGGGACCCGGTGTCGCTATTGGGTTTGAGCAGCACCGGGTTCATGTCCGTGTGCGGCGCCAGGCGGGCGGCCTGGGCCTGTACGGCCTGGGCGCGACCGATCTCGCCACCTTCGGCGGTGACCGCGCTGTTGAGCGCCATGTTCTGGGGCTTGAATGGCGCGACCGCCACACCCTGGCGTACCAGCCACCGGCACAGCGCAGTCACCAGGGTACTTTTACCGGCGTCGGAGGTGGTGCCTTGTACCATCAGCGTACTCATGAAGCTTCCTTGTAGGCCGCGAGAGCCTCATCAAGCCGCAGCCAGTCCGCTTGAGTGTCGGGCAAGCCGAAACGCAGGCTGCTGTCGTGGACAAACAGGCGCAGCAGGATGCCGCGTTGAGCCATGAACGCATGCATGCGTTCGGCGTGCGGCGTGATCAACCACTGGAACAGCGCGCAACCGCCGTGGGGTTGAAAACCATGACGGTCAAGCAGCTCATACAAACGTTGGCCGGCATCGAGGCAACGCTGGCGCTGGCGCGCGTGCCCGGCACTATCACGCAGGCACACTTGGCCCAGCACCCGTGTCGGCCCGCTGACCGTCCAGGGGCCGAGCTGTTCGGCCAACAACTTGAGCAACTTGCGCTCGGCCAGCACAAAGCCCAGGCGCACACCGGCCAGGCCAAAGAACTTGCCGAACGAGCGCAACACAATCAGGCCGATCTGATGGGACTGGCCCGCCAGGCTCAGGTGCGGAGTGACGTCCATGAAGGCTTCGTCCACCACCAGCCAACCGCCACGTTGAGCCAGGCGTGAGTGCCAATCCAGCAGGCGCTGCGCAGGCAGGCTCAAGCCGGTGGGATTGTTCGGATTGACCACCACCAGTACGTCGAGGCCATCCAGGAAAAAGTCGACTTCCTGCTCCTGCACTTCACGCACCACATAACCCGCGCGACGCCAGGCTTCGGCGTGTTCGGCGTAGCACGGCGACAGCACGCCGACCTTGCCCGTGCGACGCAGCCGCGGCAGCAATTGGATCGCCGCCTGGGAACCCGGCACCGGCAGTACATGAGGGGTGCCGTAGTACTCACTGGCCGCCGCTTCCAGGCCATCATCGGTTTCCGGCAAACGCGCCCAGGCGCGCATCGGGATATCCGGGATCGGCCATGGCCAGGGCGCCAGGCCACTGGACAGGTCGAGCCAATCGGCTTCGGCAATCCCGTACTGAATCACTGCCTTACGCAGCCGGCCACCGTGCTCAAGCATAGAATTGCGCCCCCGCGCAGAGAATCAGCAGCCACAACCATACGCCGCGCTGCACCAGTTGCCAGCCACGCTCGATGGAATCGGCGTCGGCCGCCGGGCCCTCACCCAATGGCGGACGCTGGTGCAGTTCACCGTGATAGATCGCTGCGCCGCCCAGCTTAACACCCAGTGCGCCCGCGCCGGCCGCCATCACGGGCCCTGCGTTGGGGCTGTCCCAGGTTGGGCCCTGGGTGCGCCAGCATTTGAGCGCCAGGCGGGTTTTGCCGAGCACGGCGTAAGTCAACGCTACCAGGCGTGCAGGAATATAGTTGAGTACATCGTCGATCTTGGCCGCCGCCCAGCCGAAGCGCTCGAAGCGTTCGTTGCGATAGCCCCACATGGCATCCAGGGTATTGCTCAAACGGTAGAGCACCACGCCCGGCACGCCGGCCACCACGAACCAGAACAGCGCGGCGAACACCGCATCGCTGCCGTTCTCCAGCACCGATTCAGTGGCGGCGCGGGCGACTTCGGTGTGGTCCAGTTCACTGGTCTGACGGCTCACCAGGTAACTCACACGTTGACGCGCGTGTTCCAGGTCATCACTGCGCAACGCCTGGGCTACCGGAATCACGTGCTCGCCAAGGCTGCGCATGCCGAGCGCGCAGTACAGCGCCAGAATTTCCAGGACCCAACCCACGTAAGGCGCCCAGGACAACGCTGTGGCCAACACGGTCAGCGGCACCACTGCGATACACCACGCAGTCACGCCATGGCTGCGCCAGCCGCGACCACCGGTATTGAAACGCTGCTCGATACGCCCGGCGAAATTGCCGAACGCCACCAGCGGATGCCAACGCCTGGGCTCACCCAGTAACGCATCCAGCGCCACTGCGGCGACACACAGCAAGGCCACACTCATTGACTCACTCCCCACACATTCTCATACAACATGTCACTCAGCGGCCGTGGTTCGGTCCAGCCTTCGAGCTGCAACATCGGCGCCGGATAGAACTCGGCCACCGGTCCCAGGCACAGCACCGCCAAGGGTTTCGCCCCGGACGGCAGACCCAGCAGGTCGGCGAGGGCCTGGGGCTCGAACAGCGAGACCCAGCCCATGCCCAGCCCTTCGGCGCGGGCTGCCAGCCACAGATTCTGGATCGCGCAGGACAACGACGCCATGTCCATTTCCGGCAAGGTGCGACGCCCAAAAATATGGCGCTCGCGGTCGTCCATCAACGCCGCCACCAAGACTTCGGCACAGTCGTGGATACCTTCGACCTTGAGCTTCATGAAGTCGTCGGAGCGCTCACCCAAGGCTTCGGCGGTGCGCACGCGCTCCTCCTCCACCAGCTGTTGAATCTGCCCACGCAGTGAGCGGTCGCTGATACGGATAAACCGCCAGGGTTGCATCAAGCCGACACTGGGCGCCTGGTGCGCGGCCTGGAGTAAACGGTGCAACAGCTCAGGGGCAACCGTGCCGCCGCTGAAGTGACGCATGTCGCGGCGCTCGGCGATAGCGCGGTACACCGCGTCACGATCGGCCTGGGGGAAAGCGTTGTCACTCATGGTGTTGTTGCGACCTCGACATCGGGCGCAAACAGCGCGGCAACGGCTTGGGGGTTGGACGGAAAGTAAAAGTGTACGTAGGAAGCGGTCATCCGCCCTTGCCGATAAACGGCTTCGGCACCGCGCCCGCCGTTGGGGCTCAAGCCGCGGGCGATCGGTTGCCACTCAGTGCTGGTCAGGGAATGGTGATAGGTGTGACCGCGCAATACCCCTTCCGGCAACTCGACACTTTGCAGGGCCAGAGCCGCCAGTTTCTTTTGCATCACCGCGTCCCCCTGCAGCAGGCCGACCAGCTCCGCCCGCGCACCCTCGACGTCAGTGAGCGAGTCAAGCAGGTAGAGCATGCCGCCGCATTCGGCGAGCAAGGGTTTGCCGGCGGCGTGATGGGCGCGGATGGCGTCGAGCATCGGTGTATTTTCCGACAGCGCCTGGTGGTGCAGTTCCGGATAACCGCCAGGCAGGTAGAGGCTGTCGGCCTCAGGCAATTGGCGATCGTGAATCGGCGAAAAGAAGCGTAGTTCGGCGCCCATCGCCCGCAACACGTCAAGGCTGGCACCGTAGGTGAAGGCGAACGCTTCGTCGCGGGCCACGGCAATACGCACGCCAGCAAGCAACGGCTCGGCCTTGACCACCTCAGGGGCGGCAAAGGTCACCGGCGGCGGCAAAGCCACCTCGCAACTGCTGCCCAGGGCTTGGGCGGCGGCATCCAGGCGTACGTCGAGGTCATTCAACTCACTGGCCTGAACCAGGCCCAAGTGACGGCTTGGCAGTTCGATCCCGGTTTCCCGGGACAGTGCGCCGTACCAGCGCAGGCCTTCAGTGAGGCTCCCTTCGAGCAGTTGCGCATGGCGCAGCGTGCCAACGCGGTTGGCCAGCACGCCGGCGAACGGCAAGTCCGGCTGATAGCGCGCCAGGCCCAGGGCCAGCGCGCCGAAGGTCTGGGCCATCGCGGTGCCGTCGATCACCCCAAGGACTGGCACGCCGAAGTGTCGGGCCAGGTCGGCGCTGGATGGGGTGCCGTCGAACAGGCCCATCACGCCTTCGATCAGGATCAGATCGGCCTCCCCCGCTGCTTCCCACAGCAAGCGACGGCTTTCCTGCTCGCCGACCATCCACATGTCCAATTGATACACCGGCGCACCGCTGGCACGCTCGTGGATCATCGGATCGAGAAAGTCCGGCCCGCATTTGAACACGCGCACCTTGCGCCCCAGGTTGCGGTGCAAACGGGCGAGCGCGGCGGTGACGGTGGTTTTGCCCTGGCCGGACGCCGGTGCAGCGATCAATACGGCCGGGCAATGACGGGGCTGATTCAAAGCTCGACGCCCTTCTGTGCCTTGATACCGGCCTGGAACGCGTGCTTGAGCATGCCCATTTCGGTCACGGTGTCACCCATTTCGATCAGTTCGGGCTTGGCGCCACGCCCCGTGACCACCACATGCTGCATCGGCGGGCGGGCTTGCAGGTCGCTCAATACCTGATCCAGGTCGAGGTAGCCGTGCTTGAGGGCGATGTTCAACTCATCCAGCACCACCAAGCCAATAGTCGGGTCTTGCAACAGTGCTCGGGAAACCGCCCAGGCAGCCTCGGCAGCGGCGATGTCGCGCTGACGGTCCTGGGTTTCCCAGGTAAAGCCTTCGCCCATCACATGGAAACGCACTTGCTCGGGGAAGCGGCGGAAGAACAATTCTTCGCCGGTGCTGTTACGCCCCTTAATGAACTGCACCACGCCGCATTGCATGCCATGGCCCATGGCGCGAGCGAGCATGCCGAACGCCGAACTGCTCTTGCCTTTGCCGTTGCCGGTCAGTACCAGCAGCAATCCGCATTCGTTGGGGGAATTGGCAATGCGCTCATCGATCACGGCTTTTTTGCGCAGCATGCGCGCCAGGTGGCGCTCGTCGCGATCAGGGGAATCAGTCATGGCAGCTCTCCGTTGGGGCTGAACAAAAACGGCGGGCAGAAAAGAAAAAAACAGACAGCCAAGCATCGCCCACCGTGATGCTGTTGGATGCTTCAGGCCGGTCTCCGGGCTCATGAGTGGCGCTCTACAAAAGAACAGGCCGACGTTGCGCCTTCCCATATCGCACGGCGATACAGTGGCAAAAGGCAGCGTCTTGACTCATTTACCGTTGCGGGGGCAGCGCCGGAATCGCGGCAGCACTGTGTACAAGTGCGCTCACTCACCGGCTTCCCTGTTTCACTCTGTCGACCCACGGGTCACAGAGCACCTGGAACAAGCCGCGAAGGTTAGTGGGTTGGGGGTGGAGCGTCAATTAAAGCTGGCCAGACAACCCAAAGCTGCAAGCGGGCATTGCACCCGCTTGTTGCAGCTTTGGGTTGTGTTTTATGGATTGCGAGCCAGGTTTGCTGGCAGCACGCGCTTGGCAGTCAAATAAGCATTTTGCCAATACGCCTTGGACAACGTATCCAGTTTTACCGTGCCGCCAGTCTGCGGTGCGTGCACAAAGCGGCCCTCACCTACGTAGATCCCAGCGTGGCTGACCTGCGAACCACCACCCGTGGCGAAAAACAGCAGGTCACCGGTTTGCAGGTTTTCCTCACTGACGTTCTGGGCCCGCATCACGATCAATTCACGGGTCGTGCGTGGCAACGAGATGCCCGCCGCATCACGGTAGACAAAACCGATCAGGCCACTGCAATCGAACCCGGAATCCGGCGTGTTGCCACCCCAACGATAAGGCGTGCCAACCAGGCCCAGCGCACGGAAGAGCACATCTTCGGCAGCAGGCGAGAAACTCTGCGTGGAGTAATTGAACACCGGCTTGGGCTTGACGGCCACTGGAGCGGGTGGTGGGCGGCTTGCGCAGGCACTGAGGAGCGCGGCACAAACAAGCAGAATGAGGCGGGCTGAGGTCGACATGGGCAGAACAATCCTGGTCTGGATGCGGCTTTTCGCTGCCGAACGCTGAAAACCAGAACGCGCAAGCAAAGCTTGCGCGAACGGATTCCAACAATATCCAGGGATTCTAGCGCTTACACGTCAAACTTCAAGTATCACTTTAACTTTACTTGCTAGCGGTAACCGTAGTCGGGGCCATGGCAAGGGCGCGCTTGGCTTCGATGAAGGTTTTGCTCCAGTAGCTATCACCCAGGCTGTCGACGCGGACACCGCCACTGCGGCGGCTGCTGGAGTGAATAAACTGGTTATCGCCCAAGTAGATACCGGCGTGACTGACACGACCACGACCCGCCGTACTGAAGAAAAGCAGATCACCCGGCTTGAGGTTGTTGCGTGCGACCAACGGTGCATTCACGTTGATCATTTCGCGCGTCGAGCGTGGCAGGTTCATGCCAGCCTCTTCACGAAACAGGTAGCCGATAAAGCCGCTGCAGTCGAAACCGGCTTCAGAGGTACCGCCGAAACGGTAACGGGTACCGATCAGGGACATGCCGCGTTCAAGAATGCTGTCGGCCAGAACTGGAAGCTGATAAGGCTTGTTGCCGTCGAAATTGGCCAGTTCTTTCTCGGTTGCCACTTCCTCTTCATAGACAGTTGAAGACTGGGAAGCGACGAATTTTGCCTGGGACTGCTGTTGGGTCTTGTGCTGCTCAGCCACTTGTTGAGGGTGGGAGGCGCAACCAAACAACAGGGTAACAAGTGCGAGAGGCACGAGGGGTGCGAAGCGATTTAGCATGGGCACGACCGTGGCTGATATGTAAAGAAGTCGAGACTATGCCTTCTATCACATCGATTTGCAAATTCAATCGCGATCTATGTGACTTATCGTTTTGACCCCGACATCTAAGCCCTTAACACCCTGTACCCGCCTTTTGCGTGGCAAAACCGGCCCAAACGCAGGTTTTCTGGCGCCTGAAATATGCCGAAAGCCCTGAAATGACTGGGCTGGCTACCAGCCGAGGGTTTCCTTGAGGAAGGGGATAGTCAGCTTGCGCTGGGCTTGCAAAGAGGCCTGATCGAGCTGTTCGAGCAAATCGAACAACGCGCTCATGCTGCGGGTGCCACGGGTGAGGATAAAGTGCCCGACTTCGTCGGTGAGGTGCAGGCCGCGACGGGATGCACGCAGTTGCAGGGCACGCAGCTTGTCCTCGTCGGACAACGGGCGCATCTGGAAGATCAGTGCCAGGGTCAGGCGTGATTTAAGGTCGGCCAGCTTCACCGGCAGTTCACGCGGCGACGTAGAGGCGGCAATCAACAAGCGCCGACCACTGTCGCGCAAGCGGTTGAACAGGTGAAACAGCGCTTCTTCCCACTCCGCCTTGCCGGCGATCGCTTGCAGATCATCCAGGCACACCAGTTCGTACTGCTCAAGATGGTCGAAGATCCCGATACCGCGGTCCATCAACTCAGCCAACGGCAGGTAAACCGCCGGCTCCCCCATCTGCTCGAAACGCAAACACGCGGCCTGCAACAGGTGAGTACGCCCCACGCCGTGCTTGCCCCACAGATAGATCAGGCTTTCCGTCCACCCGGCGTCGGCTTCGCAAAGCCGCTCGACATAGCCGAGTGCAGCGGCATTGGCGCCTGGGTAGTAGTTGATAAAGGTGGCGTCATCACGCAGACGCACACCTAGGGGCAGCTGAATCGGTTTCATGCTGACTGAACGGCTCCAAACGAACCGTTAGTGGCCTCTGTGTAAAGTTTGCAAAGTTTATACCCGTGACGCCACGCGCACAATGCAGCAGACCACAAGCAAAATCAAAGGTTTGCGTTAACCCAAGGCGATTTGCGCAAATTGTTTGACACACCGCCCCCAGAAAAAACAAACCCGGCTGAGGCCGGGTTTGTTTACGCAGAGGTTACAGATCAGGATCTTCAACCCCCGTGTACACATCGGAATCCTTGTACAGATCGTGCACATGGCGCACCAGCACCATGATCACCGCCGCCACCGGCAACGCCAGCAGGATACCGGTGAAGCCGAACAACTCACCGCCCGCCAGGATCGCAAAGATGACCGCCACCGGGTGCAGGCCAATCCGGTCGCCCACCAGCAACGGGGTCAACACCATGCCCTCCAGAGCCTGGCCTACCATGAACACGGCGACAATCCCCAGCATCGGGTACAGGTCGCCGCCAAACTGGAACAACCCCGCCACCAACGCCGCGCCGATACCGATCACAAAGCCCATGTACGGGACGATAGCTGCCAACCCGGCGATCAAGCCGATCAACAGGCCAAGCTCCAGACCAATCGCCATCAAACCGGCGGCATAGATGATCCCGAGCGCCAGCATCACCAACAACTGGCCTCGCACGAACGCACCGAGCACTTCATGGCACTCATGCGCCAGGGACACAATGCGCTCCTCACGGTCACGCGGCAGCAGGCTGCGGATCTTGGCCATCATGATGTCCCAGTCACGCAGCAAGTAAAACGCCACCACCGGGATCAGCACCAGGTTGGTCAGCCAACCGATCAGCGCCAGGCTGGAGGCTGTGGCCTGGCTGAGGACTGCACCGACGATATCGGTGGTCTGCCCCATGTGTTCACTGATTGCCGCCTTGACCTTGTCGAACTTCCAGAAGCCATCCGCCAGCCCCAGCTTGGCCTGGGCCCAAGGCATCGCCGTGTGCTGCAGCCAGTCGAGCATTTGGGGCGCCAGCTCATACAAGCGAAACAACTGCTTGGCCAGCATCGGCACCAGCACCAACACCAATGTGGTGATGATCAAGGTAAACAAGACAAACACCGTCACCACACCCCAAGTGCGTGACATGCCGACTTTCTCCAGGCGATCCACCACGGGATCGAACAGATAAGCGAGCAGCAACGCGACCAGGAACGGCGTCAGGATCGAATGCAGCAAGAATACAAAAACGCACAGCAGGACAATCCCGCCAAGCCACACCCAACGACGCGTATCCGCCATAAACCACTCCATCTGTTATTGGCTTCCTCCCTCTATATAGAAGAAGGAAGATCATTTACCAATGAAAACGTAACTGTGCCTGCGGCTCTGGGGCCACGGGCGCTTGTGCACCAGTTGCTACCGGCTGCTGGGCCGGCACTTCACCGGGCGGCGTTTCCTGCAACTTCGCCAGGGTCAACTGAGTACGCAACTGGTCGGCACTGCCATTGACCCGATACACAATACGACTGCCATCCACGAGCAACGGCTGGCCACCAAAGGGCTCCAGAAGATGGCCCAAGGCAGCGTAGCGCTGCAGGTTCATACCCTGCACTTCCAGCAACTGCTCGGTACTGACACCAGGCTTGACGGCAAAACGTGGCGCCAGCTTTTGACTGATGGCCAACATCACGGCATCGGCCACCGCGCCCGTATCAGAACCCTGGACGGTGCCCTGCTCACTGTTGTCGCCCAGCCACAGGCGCCATTTGGCCTGCCACTGATTACCCTCCTGCCGGGCGTGCACCGCCAGCAATGCGTCGGCGCCGTAACGTTCAGAGGCTGCGCGCAGCGGCGTGGCGTCCGCGCTTTCAAGATTAGGCGCCGTGGCGACCACCTGTTCATCCAGGTCGCCCAGCGGCAAGCGCAATGGCAAGCCACGGTGTTGCGCGGCCCGGCGCAAGGCCTGGGCAACGGCCTGGCCATCGCCGACCAGGCTGCTGCCGTCAGTGGAATCGTTGAGCCACCAGCCAAGAATCGACGGTCGGTTGCTACCCCAGATTGCCAGGCCCGCCTGACGCAACGCGCGATCGGTGCTCACCGGGTCGAAGTCCACCTGCAGGCTTTCCGGCGGGCCGGCGTCGTAGCCGTACTGGGTAATGATCTGCTGCGGGTCTTTGCGAATTGCCGACAGGCCCGGCCCATCGGCAGCCTTGGCATCACCGGTCAGGCGGATCACCAGGGTCTGCACGGCGCGCTGAGTCGCCTGATCGCGCTCTTGGGGCGACTGACTGCTGACGGGTTCAAGTACTTGATAGAGGCCATTGAGGGTTTCGGCATGACTCGCCAGGCTGACCAACGACAAACAACCTGCAAAAAAGAATTTACACAAACGCATGGAAGATTCCCGAACGACAAATTTAACGGGTAGAACAGGCCGCCTGAACTCGGCTTGGCAAGGCTGTGACCACACCGACCGACAAAACATTCACAGGAGCCCGGCAAGTTTTCGTACTGTCATAACGATAGCGGGTTAAAGGCTATACCTTAATACACGCCATGACAGAGGCAATCAGCAATTTTCAGCCGCGTTTTTTAACCTTTATGGCCCTGCCCGTCGGCCCGAGGATGGCCGCTGCCCTTCAAGCCTGATAAAATCGCGCGCCTTCGCAGACCGTCAATGGCTGGGCCTTTTACCAAAAGCCCCTGCCCGCTCGGTCGTTACCCCTGAATCCCCCCTAAAGGCCTGGATCATGAGCAAGCAACCCTCCCTGAGCTACAAGGACGCCGGTGTAGACATCGACGCCGGTGAAGCATTGGTCGAACGCATCAAGAGCGTCGCCAAGCGCACTGCGCGCCCTGAAGTCATGGGCGGCCTGGGCGGTTTTGGTGCCCTCTGCGAAATCCCGGCCGGCTACAAACAGCCTGTGCTGGTGTCCGGCACCGACGGCGTGGGCACCAAGCTGCGCCTGGCACTGAACCTGAACAAGCACGACAGCATCGGCATCGATCTGGTTGCCATGTGCGTCAACGACCTGGTGGTGTGTGGCGCAGAGCCGCTGTTCTTCCTGGACTACTACGCCACCGGCAAGCTGAACGTGGACACCGCCGCCCAAGTGGTCACCGGTATCGGTGCCGGCTGCGAACTGTCGGGTTGCTCCCTGGTCGGCGGCGAAACCGCTGAAATGCCAGGCATGTACGAAGGCGAAGACTACGACCTGGCCGGCTTCTGTGTTGGCGTCGTAGAGAAAGCCGACATCATCGACGGCTCCAAGGTTGCTGCAGGCGACGCGCTGCTCGCCCTGCCATCGTCCGGTCCGCACTCCAACGGCTACTCGCTGATCCGCAAGATCATCGAAGTGTCCGGCGCCGACATCGAAAACACCCAGCTCGACGGCAAGCCGCTGACCGATCTGCTGATGGCCCCGACCCGCATCTACGTCAAGCCACTGCTCAAACTGATCAAGGACACGGGCGCGGTCAAAGCCATGGCGCACATCACCGGCGGCGGCCTGCTGGACAACATCCCGCGCGTTCTGCCAAAAGGCGCCCAGGCAATCGTCGACGTGGCCAGCTGGCAGCGTCCTGCGGTATTCGACTGGTTGCAGGAGAAAGGCAACGTCGACGAAACCGAGATGCACCGCGTGCTCAACTGTGGCGTCGGCATGGTGATCTGCGTGGCTCAGGAACACGTTGAAACTGCGCTGAACGTACTGCGCGAAGCCGGCGAGCAGCCTTGGGTCATCGGCCAGATCGCAACTGCCCCGGAAGGTGCGGCTCAGGTTGAACTGAAGAACCTCAAGGCTCATTGATGTCTCAGACCTGTGATGTCGTGGTGCTGCTTTCCGGCACCGGCAGTAACTTGCAGGCTCTGATCGACAGCACGCGCACCGGCGACAGTCCGGTGCGCATCGCTGCGGTGATTTCCAACCGCAGCGACGCCTACGGCCTGCAACGCGCCAGGGACGCGGGCATCGAAACCCGTTCCCTGGATCACAAGGCTTTCGAAGGCCGCGAAGCCTTCGACAGCGCCTTGATCGAACTTATCGACGCCTTCAACCCCAAACTCGTGGTCCTGGCCGGCTTCATGCGCATTCTCAGCACTGGCTTCGTGCGCCACTATGAAGGACGCCTGCTCAATATCCACCCTTCCCTGCTGCCCAAGTACAAAGGCATGCACACCCATCAGCGCGCGCTCGATGCCGGTGACACCGAGCATGGCTGCAGCGTGCACTTCGTTACCGAGGAACTCGATGGCGGACCGCTGGTCGTACAGGCAGTGGTTCCGGTAGAGTCTGCTGACTCAGTGCAGACGCTTGCGCAACGGGTTCACACCCAGGAACACAGGATTTACCCGCTGGCAGTTCGCTGGTTTGCCGAGGGTCGGTTGATTCTTGGTGCGCAGGGTGCATTATTGGACGGCCAGTTACTCGCGGCCAGCGGCCACTTGATTCGAACCTAGGAGATTTTATGCGTCGCGCCTTGCTCTTCGCTTTTGCGCTGTTTGCCTTGCCAGCTGTGCAAGCAGCAGATTTACACCCTTTCTCCGCCAGCTACACCGCCGACTGGAAACAGTTGCCCATGAGTGGCTCGGCTGAACGCAGCCTGACCCACAACGGCGACGGCACCTGGACCTTGAACTTCAAGGCCTCCATGCTCATCGCCAGCCTCACCGAAACCAGCGTGATCAATTTTGACAAGGATGCTCTGCAACCCAAGAGCTACACGTTCGAACGCGGTGGCCTGGGCAAGGCGAAGAAGATCAACCTGGACTTCGACCACTCGACCAACAAGGTCACCGGCTTCGAAAACAAAGACCCGGTCAACGTCACCCTCGAAAGCGGCATGCTCGACAAGTCGACCTATCAGTTGGCCCTGCAGCGCGATGTGGCTGCCGGCAAAAAGAGCATGAGCTACCGAGTGGTTGAAGGTACCGACACCGACACCTACGACTTCCGCGTGATTGGCCCGGAAAAAGTCCAGACCAAGGCCGGCTCCATTGATGCGATCAAGGTCGAGCGTGTGCGCGATCCGTCGCAGACCAAACGTATCACCCAGATGTGGTTTGCCAAGGACTGGGGCGGCATCCTGGTTGCCCTGCGCCAGGTGGAAACCGACGGCAAGGAATACAACATCATGCTGTTGGACGGCACCGTTGACGGCAAGGCCGTCAAAGGCAGCTGACCGACCGATGAGTCGAAGAGCCTCGCGAAATGCGGGGCTTTTTTTCGCCTGTCGATCGGCAAATGGTCTGATGCAAACATGAAACTTCTGTCATAAAACTCCCGCACCGGCGGCGCGATGTCGCTATTTACGCGGGCTGCAGGATTGTTGCATTTCCTGCAATGAATTGTTGCTTGCAAAATCGGTTTACTTAGCAAGCTAACAAAACATATAAAAGAGGCCTGCGACGACTTGCCGCAGATCAACCAGATTGGAGCAAGCAGATGACTGTAAAAGTAACTGAACGCGACGACGAACATATGTCCCACGAAGCGGTAGCTCACGGGATTCACATCTGGGATGTACATCAGCAAGACATATTGGTCGGTATGTTTCACAACGAGAGCGACGCCAACAATTATAAAAACGAGCTCGAAACTCTCGAAATGAAACGCCAGGCACAAAGCTCCTGAAACACTGAAATTTCAGTAGGCCACAGCCCACGCAGCTGAGGTCCCTACAACCAAGAACCCCGCCATCGAGCGGGGTTTTTCGTTTTTGGTGATCGGCGCGGCGCGCATAAACGATTCAGTTGAAAGTATCAAAAAATAGACAACTGTTAATGATTCTCGATAATATTCGCGCACTTTCAGCCGCCTCATGACCAAAGGGAGTTCATCATGTCGAGTGAAAACAGCAGGAAACCGGAGCAATCATTGCTTAACCGCTGGGGGGAAGCACTGGCGGCTCCGCAATTTCTGGCTAACCGCATCACCCTCGATATGCTGATCAATACCCTGGCACCTGCCGCGGAGCGCAGCTTTCAACGCCTCATTCAAGCCCTGTTTCGTGAAGGACTGCTGGACTCCGGCGCGCTCACCTATGACGGGCACGGTCACTGCCGGTTGCCACTGTCCAATCACGCCCATCTGCAGTTTGAGTACCTGCGCCCCGGTCGCATGGCCAGTTGGGACCTGCGTGGCCACGTCAATCTTTGTCAGGCCAACCTGCCGGAACAGAAGATCCAATTCCCATCGCAGTTGCTGACGCTGCTCAACAACGCCCTCGAAACACCTGCCGACCCGCAGGTTCTGAGCCGCCTCAATACCGAGATCGACGACAGCTTCGTCAACGACACGCTATGCCTGGCTTTTCACGATCAATGGAGCCTCAGGCTGCACGCGTCCATGAGCCCGGCCCACCAGGACAACCTGCTGCGCTACCTCAAGGACGAGCCAAGCGTGACCAATCCGACCTCCGTGCTTGAACAGTGGGGCACGCTGGGCCACCCCTGGCACCCCAACTACAAAACCAAACTGGGTTTGAGCACCGATCAAGTCATTGATTTCTCACCCGAGTTCGAAGCGCGTTTTCCGGTCATCCTATGTGCATTGCACCGCCAGTACGCCCACGTCGAAGCGCTGGCCGGTACTGCGGATTACTGGCAGTGGTGGCAAACCCAGTTTCCGCACGCCGCACAGCAACTGATGGCGCAACTCACTGCCCAGGGCCTTGAAGCCCGCGACTATTTGCCGTTGCCCGCCCACCCTTGGCAAGCTCGCGAGGAGCTTCCACAGTTGTTCGCCAACGAAATCGGTGACCGGCTGCTGGTACTGACCGACATCGTCGCGTTCACCGCCCACCCCACCATGTCATTCAGGACCGTATTGCCTGACGGCCGGGGTGACGCTCCCATGGTCAAGCTCCCCGTTTCGCTGCGCCTGACCAGCGTACAGCGCACGGTGTCGCCGCGCTCGGCACGGATGGGCCCGCGAATCAGCCATCTGCTGCTGACGATCCTTGCGCGTGAGCCTGCAATTCAGAACATTCTGAGCATCGTTCCCGAGCGGATCGGCATGCATTTCAAACCTCAGCCCGTCAATGACGAACACTCTCGCCACCTGGCCGTGCTCTACCGCGACAACCCGCAAAGCCTGCTTCAACCGGGAGAACTGGCCATTCCGGTAGGCAGCCTGTTTGCCATCGACCAACACGGGCAGCCATTGTTGAGACAGTGGGTACGCCTGAGCAAAGGCCGGGACGACGCTGACGCCATGCTCGGGTTCTTTCGAGACTACGCCTCAATCACCGTGCCAGCACTGCTGGGCATGTACCTGCGTTATGGCGTCGCGTTTGAGGCCCATCAGCAAAACTCCTTCATGGTCATGGCCGCTGACGGGCAGTTGAGCCGCCTGTTATTACGTGATTTCGGCGATATCCGCATCGACCGCCAGACCTTGCACGCTCAAGGCCTGGACATCGAACTGCACGACCCCAAGATGACGCTGTATGACGATGCGGGATTTGTACGCGACAAACTGCTGCACACCGTATTCATGTGTCACCTGGGCGAGTTGGTGCTGCTCAGCGCACGTTATTTCGATATTCCCCAAGCACTGCTGTGGAACGAACTGTCGGCCCAGGTCAGCCAGTGCTTTGATCAATTGCGCGACGCCGTCGCCCCCCAACGCTGGGAAACCGAACGTGAAGCACTGCTGGAGCAGCCATGGCCGGCCAAGTCCTTCATGCGCATGCGCTTGCTGGAAAGCCATGCGGATATTGTCGGGCGACTGCCGAACCCGTTGAGCAGCGACGCGCATGCCAACTAACAGCACTGCGCTGCGGCTGCTGGTGGTGATCCAACTGGTGTCGATGGGGGCCATGGAAATGAGTGGCCCTTTCTGGCCCCTGCAGATCCAGAAGTTGCTCGGCGACGCCAATGCCCAATACACCGGGCTGCTTTCATCGCTGGTGTATGCCGGGCCGATGATGGCGGCGATGATCCTGACGCCCATGTGGGGGCGCCTGGGTGACCGTACCGGCCACAAGCCCATGATCATCCGGGCGCTGCTGGCACTGGCGGCCTGTCAGGCGCTGGCCGCCATCACCTTCGATCCCTGGTTGTTGGTGGCAATCCGAGTGGCGCAAGGTGCGCTGGCCGGCTTTATCGCGGCGGCTCAGGCCTATGCACTGGCCTGCTGCGGCGACAGTGGGCGCGGTCACATCATGGCGCGCCTGCAATCAGCGACCGCCGTGGGTTCACTGGCCGGCCCCGTATTGGGCGGCTGGCTGATGGATATCTCCGGATTCGCCCTGCTGTGTTACAGCGCTACGGCCGTCTGCCTGTCGTGCGCGGTGGTCAGCCTGTTCCTGCCCAGCGATACCCAGCGCGTGCGGTCGGCTCGAAAAACCACGCCCAGCGCCCTGCCCAAAGGCTGGCTCGGGGCGATGCTGGGCATCATCGTGCTGATCCAGGCCGCCAAGATGATGCCCCAACCGTTTTATGCCTTGTATGTCGCCGATGTATTACACGCCCCCGCCTGGCTGATTGGCGCCAGCTACGCCGCCAGCGCACTGACCCTGGCGCTGTCGGCGCCACTGTGGGGCCGCCTGTTTGACCGGCACCCACCGGCACATACGCTGCGCATCATCGAATGGGTCACATGGGCCTGCGCCTTGACGCTGGCGTGTACGGCCATTGCCAACGAATGGTTCGGCTTCCTCGCCAGCCGGTTGGTGTGGGGCATATGGCAAGGCGCCTTATTGCCGGTTGCCTACACCTTGATCGCCAACACCGTCGCGCCCGCTCAACAGGGTTTTGCCCTGGGCATGGGTAACAGCGCCGCCAAGGCGGGCGCCCTGTGCGGTGCCTTGCTGGGCGGTATCGGCATGGGGATGGTGGGCTTGGCAAACAGTTTCTGGCTGGTCGCGCTCACCTACGCCCTGGCCGCCCTGGGTATCCGCGCCATCCGTTCGTACACCCGGACACCCGCGTCATCCGTTTTTTCTGTCAATACTTCTAATAATTGAAAGGCATGGTAATGAAAAAATCGCAATGGGCAGCGCTGTTGCCTCTGATCGGATCAATGAGCACACCCGCTTGGGCCGAGCAATCGGAGGCAGCGCCCACCAGCCTGCAATTACAGGCCACGGTAGTCTCGGCCACGCGCAATGAAACCAGCATTGCCGCGATCCCCGGCTCCGTGCAGGTGATCGATGAAGCACAGATCCGCCAGCAAGCGGGCGCAGGGCGACGGGTAGCGGATATCCTCGGGCAACTGGTACCGGGCATTTCCCCGTCCAGCGGCGGCATGAGCAACTTCGGCCAGACCCTTCGCGGGCGCAATACGTTGATCCTGATCGATGGCGTGTCCCAGAACGCAACGCGCGATAACTTCCGTCAGCTCAACAGCGTGGCGCCTGAAAGTATCGAACGCATCGAAGTGATCTCCGGAGCGAGCAGCGTCTACGGGGCCGGGGCTTCAGGCGGCATCATCAACATCATCACCAAGCGCAACAAAGGTGAAGACCTCGCGTTCAGCAGCAAGATCGGCATGACGGCCGGCAACGATTTCAGCCACAAGGGCTTCGCCTACGAGGCGTTCCAAAGTGCCACTGGGCGCAAGGGCCCCGTGGACTGGTACGTATCGGCCAACGGCGTGCAACGCAACGACCAGTTCGATGGTAACGGCAAGCGCATTCCCCAGGACACGTCCCAGGGCAGCAACATGGACACCGACACCTACGACCTTCAAGGCCGCTTCGGCTACGAGCTGGATGACGACAAGAAGATCAGCCTGTCACTGCAAGACTATAAAGACGAACAGGACACCCGTTACACCAAGGACCCACGAAACACCAGCACCGCCGTCGCCGTAAAAGGCCTGGACCTGGGCGATCAACCTTTCACCCATAACCAGGCGGTCAACCTCAACTACAGCGACAAGGATTTCTACGGCCAGGGGCTGCAAGTCGAAAGTTACTGGCGCCGTGCCGACGCACTGTTCTTCCCCGACCTGTCCCGGGGACGCGCCGGTATTTCCGATAACAACAGCGTGCAGGACGTCTACGGCCTGCGTGCAGCCATCGATACGCAAATGCCCGACATCGGCCCGGCAACCGGTAACCTGATCTGGGGCGCTGACTATGACCACGAAACCTCACGTCAGCGTGGCGATCAATACCGGGTTAACGGCCTTACCTACACCAAGACAGGCACCACTTTCGAAATGGGGCCGGACATCGCGACCACCACCAAGGCGATCTTTGGTCAGCTGTCCTACGATATCGATGACTGGACCCTACGTGGCGGCGTCCGGCGCGAATGGATCCAAAGCGAGGTCTCCGACAGCATCGCGTATGGAGAAATCGTTCAGACCGGCAATCGCGCAATCCTGCCGGGCGGCACCCTTAAGTACGACGACACCCTCTACAACCTCGGTGCGGTGTACCACCTGAGCGAAAACCAGGATGTGTTCGTCAACTTCAGCCAGGGCTTTTCCCTGCCGGATATCCAACGTTTCCTGCGGGACGTCAACAGCAAGTACGACATCCAGAAGCTCAATGCCCAAGCCCTCAAGGTCGACAGCTATGAACTGGGCTGGCGTGGCAATTGGGACAAGTGGCTGGCCAACGTTACAGCGTATGAAAACACCTCGGACGTCACTCAGTTCTATGATGCCAATGATCGCGTATTGCGCCTGATCAACCAGAAAGAACGGGTGCGCGGCATCGAAACCAGCCTGACCTACAACGTCACTGATCAGTGGTCGGTAGGTGGTACGTACGCCTACGCAAAAGGTGAGACCCAGCAAAACGGCAAATGGATCGACTTGCCTGCCACGCGTATCTCCCCCGCCAAGACCACCGCGTTTGTCGGCTACAACCACGACGATTACAGCTTGCGCCTCCAAGCTATGCGCCTGAACGACTACGACGCAGCGTTCAAAGACAACAACGGTCGCGATATCCAGGGCTACACACTGGTCGACCTGCTGGGTTCGGTCAGGCTGCCGGTGGGTCGCCTGGAAGGCGCCATCTACAACCTCAGCAACCGCAATTACCAGAACATGTTTGCCCAGGCCAACGCTCGTGCGCCGTACCCGAATGCCGAGGGTCGTACGTTCAGCGTGAGTTACGCCGTGGACTGGTAACACGACTCGCTGAAAGCACAAACCCCGCCTTTTGAGCGGGGTTTGTTGTTTCTACAGCCTTACCACATCAGGTCATCCGGAATCTGGTACGCGGCGTACGGATCATCCTCATCCGGCACCTGGCTTTCAGTCAGGACGTTGAGCTGCACGATACGCTCCGGTGCACGTTCCTGGATCTTCAGCGCCGCTTCGCGCGGAATGACTTCATAACCACCGCCGTGGTGGACGATCGCCAGGGAGCCGTTGCTCAGCTTATTGCGCATCAACGTGTTGACCGACAGGCGCTTGACCTTCTTGTCATCCACGAAGTTGTAGTAATCCTCAGTCGTCAGCTTCGGCAGGCGCGAGGTCTCGATCAACTGCTTGACCTGTGCCGTACGCGCCTTGGCCTCGGCCTTTTCCTGCTGCTGGCGGTTCAACTCCTGGTCGCGCTTGATCTTTTCGGCTTTCGCCTCGGCAGCCAGGCGGGCCTGGGTATCATCGGCCTCGGCCTGGCCTTTGTGGACCAGGCGCTGCTGCTTCTGTTTCTCTTTGCCGACCTGCTTGGCCTGCTTTTGGTTGACCAGACCTGCTTTAAGCAACTGGTCACGAAGGGAAAGGCTCATGGTGCTTACTCACTTAGGCAACTGCTCAACCGCAGTTGGACACGTTCTTTTCCTGGCGTTTGGCTTCGCCCCACAGGGCGTCCAACTCTTCGAGGGTGCAATCTTCTATGGGACGCTGGGTGTCGCGCAATGCCTGTTCGATAAATCGGAAACGTCGTTCAAACTTGGCATTGGCACCACGCAGCGCGGTTTCCGGGTCAACCTTGAGGTGACGGGCCAGGTTGACCGCCGCAAACAGCAGGTCGCCGACTTCTTCAGCGATGGCGGCCGGGTCGTTATCGGCCATGGCCTCAAGCACTTCATCCAGTTCTTCGCGCACGTTATCCACCACCGGCAAGGCGGCGGGCCAGTCGAAGCCGACCTGGCTGGCGCGCTTTTGCAATTTGGCGGCACGGGACAACGACGGGAGAGCAATGGGCACATCATCCAGCAGGGAAAGTTGCTCCGGTGCGTCGGATTTCTCCGCGCGCTCTTCTGCCTTGATCTCTTCCCAACGCTCCTTGACCTGCTCTTCGTTCAGCCGAGGAATATCCAGCGGCGCGTAAAGATCCCCTGTCGGAAACACATGGGGGTGACGCCGGATCAACTTGCGCGTGATGCTGTCGATCACCCCGGCAAATTCGAAACGCCCCTCCTCCCGTGCCAACTGGCTGTAATACACCACTTGGAACAACAGGTCGCCCAGTTCACCTTGCAGGTGATCGAAGTCGCCGCGCTCGATGGCATCGGCGACTTCATAAGCCTCTTCCAGGGTGTGCGGGACAATGGTCGCGTAGGTTTGCCTGATGTCCCACGGGCACCCGTATTGCGGGTCCCGCAGGCGGTTCATCAGGTGCAGCAGGTCTTCGAGTGAATACATCATGGTGTGCGGTTGCGCCGGGTCTCGATGATGTTCGGCAACTGGGAAATACGCCCCAACAACCGCCCCAGTGCATCCAGGCCCGGGATCTCGATGGTCAGGGACATCAACGCGGTGTTGTCCTCTTTATTCGAACGGGTGTTGACCGCCAACACGTTGATCCGCTCGTTGAGCAGCACCTGAGACACGTCACGCAGCAGGCCGGAACGGTCGTACGCGCGAATCACGATGTCCACCGGATAGGTGAGCACCGGCACCGGGCCCCAACTCACCTGGATGATCCGCTCCGGCTCGCGACCGCCCAACTGCAGCACCGAGGCACAGTCCTGGCGGTGAATGCTGACGCCACGGCCCTGGGTGATGTAGCCGACGATGGCGTCCCCCGGCAATGGCTGGCAGCAGCCGGCCATTTGCGTCATCAGGTTGCCCACGCCCTGGATCTGAATGTCGCCACGCTTGCCGGGCTTGTAGCCGGCCGCTTTGCGTGGAATGAGTTCCAGCTGTTCGCTGCCGCGCTCCGGCTCGACCAGTTGCTGGGCCAGGTTGACCAGTTGCGCCAGGCGCAAGTCGCCAGCCCCCAGGGCGGCGAACATGTCCTCGGAAATCTTCATGTTGGCCTTTTCGGCCAGCTTGTCGAAGTCCACCTGCGGCAAGCCCAGGCGTGCCAGTTCACGTTCGAGCAAGGTTTTACCGGCCGCGACGTTCTGGTCGCGCGCCTGCAGTTTGAACCAGTGCACGATCTTCGCCCGCGCCCGCGACGTGGTGATGTAGCCCAGGTTCGGGTTCAGCCAGTCGCGGCTCGGCGTGCCGTGCTTGCTGGTGATGATCTCGACCTGCTCACCGGTCTGCAGGGTGTAGTTGAGCGGCACGATGCGCCCATTGATCTTGGCGCCCCGGCAGTTATGACCGATTTCGGTATGTACGCGGTAGGCGAAGTCCAGCGGCGTGGCGCCCTTGGGCAAGTCGATGGCATGGCCATCGGGCGTGAAGATGTACACCCGGTCGGGTTCGATATCCACGCGCAGCTGCTCGGCCAGGCCGCCGATATCGCCCAATTCTTCGTGCCACTCCAGCACTTGGCGCAGCCAGGAAATTTTCTCTTCGTACTGATTGGACCCGGCCTTGACGTCGGTGCCCTTGTAGCGCCAGTGCGCGCACACGCCCAGCTCCGCCTCTTCGTGCATGGCGTGGGTGCGGATCTGCACTTCCAGCACCTTACCCTCGGGGCCGATCACCGCGGTGTGCAGCGAGCGGTAGCCGTTTTCCTTGGGGTTGGCGATGTAGTCGTCGAACTCCTTGGGGATGTGCCGCCACAAGGTATGGACAATGCCCAACGCGGTGTAGCAGTCGCGCATTTCCGGCACCAGCACGCGCACGGCACGCACGTCGTAGATCTGGCTGAAAGCCAGGCCCTTGCGCTGCATTTTGCGCCAGATGGAATAGATGTGCTTGGCACGGCCGCTGATATCGGCTTCGACGCCGGTGGCCTGCAACTCCGAACGCAGCTGGTTCATCACGTCAGCGATAAAGCGCTCACGGTCGAGCCGCCGCTCATGCAGCAGCGTGGCGATCTGTTTGTATTGATCGGGCTCGAGGTAGCGGAAGGACAAGTCTTCCAGCTCCCACTTGATATGGCCGATACCCAGGCGGTGCGCCAGCGGCGCATAGATATCGAAGACTTCGCGGGCAACGCGGTTGCGCTTTTCATCGTCGGCCGTCTTCACGGCACGGATCGCACAGGTGCGTTCGGCCAGCTTGATCAGGGCGACACGCACGTCGTCGACCATCGCCACCAGCATCTTGCGCAGGTTTTCCACCTGGCCCTGGGTGCCCATCACCATCGATTGGCGCGGGCTGAGGCTGGCGCTGATGGCAGCCATGCGTGCCACGCCATCGATAAGCTTGGCGACCAAGGCACCAAAGCGCTGGCTGACGGTGGCCAGTTCGATATGCCCTTCACGCACGCCACGGTAGAGCACGGCGGCGATCAGCGAATCCTGGTCCAGCTTGAGATCGGCAAGGATCTCAGCGATCTCCAACCCGGTACGAAAGCTCGAAGTGCCCTCGGCCCACAGGTTCTTGGCCGCATTGTTTTGCTGCTCAGACTCACGAGCGAACTCGCAAGCTGCCTTCAAGGCTTCACGGTCCAGTGCCGGATCGACACTGACGGCATGATCCAGCCATGCCTCGAGATTGATACTGCCGTCGGTGTTGATCGGCTGGTGTGCTCTCACCTGTACCATCTTGCTTACCTTCCCTACGACGCACCTTCGATGCGTCAAAAATCATCGCCGACCTTCTACTGCACTCTCCCGAGCAAGTCACAGGCCCTGGAGACTACAAGGCCGGTCGGATTAAACGGGCATCCTAGCCCGCTTCAAATAACGCCATGGCCTCGACATGCGCGGTTTGCGGAAACATGTCGAGGATCCCGGCACGCTTTAGCCGGTAGCCTTGCTTGACCAACTCAACCGTGTCCCGCGCCAGCGTGGCCGGGTTGCAGGACACATACACCAGGCGCTTGGCCTTGAAGGTCGCGAGCTTGCGCACAACTTCCAGGGCACCGTCACGGGGTGGGTCCAAGAGTACCGCAGAAAAGCCCTGTTTGGCCCACTCCGCGTCAGTCAAAGGCTGGGACAAATCGGCCTGAAAAAACTGCGCATTATGCAAATTATTGCTGACGGCATTCTCGGCCGCCCGGTCCACCATGGTCTGCACACCTTCCACCGCCACCACTTCACGCACTTGGCGCGCCAGTGGCAGGGCAAAGTTGCCCAGGCCGCAAAACAGGTCCAGCACCCGCTCGTCAGGTTGTGGCGCCAGCCATTCCAGGGCTTGGGCGACCATCGCCTCGTTGACCCCGGCGTTAACCTGCACGAAGTCGCCAGGCCGGTAGGCCAACTCCAGGTTCCACTGCTCCAATCGAAACCCCAGAACGGAATCGGCTTCGACCGGCTCCGGCCGACCCTCGCCATGCAGCCACAATTGGGCTTCATGGAAGGCGCAAAACTCTTTCAATACTTGCAGGTCCGCTTCCGACAACGGCGCCATATGCCGCAGCAATACCGCGATGGACGTGCCACTGAACAACTCGACATGCCCCAGGGCTTGCGGTTTGCTCAGTCGGCGCAACAGGTTCGGCAAGCGCTGCATAATCGGTTGCAAGGCCTGTACCAGCACCGGGCAATCATCGATGGCGACGATGTCCTGGCTGGCGACCGCGCGAAAACCCACCTCGAGTCTTTTCGCCTTGGCATCCCAGCGTACGGCTATGCGGGCACGTCGGCGGTAGCCAAACTCCGGGCCACTCAAAGGCGCCGCCCATTGTTGCGGTTCGACACCGGCCACACGAGACAATTGCTCGGCAAGCATGCGCTGTTTCAGGGCAAGTTGTTCGGCGTGGGCCAAGTGCTGCACGCTGCAGCCACCGCAACGCCCAAAGTGGGCGCAGGGCGCCGGACGGCGCAGTTCGCTGGCGGTGAATACCCGCTCGGTGCGCGCCTCGACGACCTTGCCGTGGGCACCCAGCACCCGCGCTTCCACCTCTTCGCCGGCGAGCGCGCCATTGACGAACCAGGTACGGCCTTCAAAGTACACAATGCCCCGGCCGTCGTTGGCCAGGCGCTCAATGATCAGGCGTTGTTTCTTGCCTACCGGAATCTGCGGGGCGCGGCTGCCACCCGTCGGTTGGAAGCGCAGGCCTCTCTCGTGCTTGGCCATCAGTTGGGTTCGTCGAAAATGCCGGTCGACAGGTAACGGTCGCCTCGGTCACAGATGATCGCGACGATCACCGCGTTTTCCACTTCCCTGGACAGGCGCAGCATGCCCGCCACAGCGCCACCGGAGGACACGCCGCAGAAGATACCTTCTTCACGGGCCAGGCGACGGGTAGTGTCTTCGGCTTCACGCTGGGCCATGTCGATGATGCGGTCCACACGTGCCGCATTATAGATCTTCGGCAAGTACTCTTCGGGCCAACGGCGAATGCCCGGGATCGCGGCGCCTTCCATCGGTTGCAGGCCGACAATCTGGATCGCCGGATTCTGCTCCTTGAGGTAACGCGAATTGCCCATGATGGTGCCGGTGGTACCCATGGAACTGACGAAATGAGTGATGGTGCCCTGGGTCTGGCGCCAGATTTCCGGACCGGTGCTGGTGTAATGCGCCTCAGGGTTATCGCCATTGGCGAACTGGTCCAGCACCAGGCCACGGCCTTCGGCGGCCATGCGCTCGGCGAGGTCGCGGGCGCCTTCCATGCCTTCTTCCTGGGTGACCAGGATCAACTGGGCGCCATAGGCGGTCATCGCCGCCTTGCGTTCGGCGCTGCCGTTGTCGGGCATGATCAGGATCATCTTGTAGCCCTTGATCGCGGCGGCCATGGCCAGGGCGATCCCGGTGTTGCCGGAGGTGGCCTCGATCAGCGTGTCACCGGGCTTGATCTGCCCACGCAACTCGGCGCGGGTGATCATCGACAGCGCCGGACGGTCTTTGACCGAGCCGGCCGGGTTGTTCCCTTCGAGCTTGAGCAACAGGGTATTGCTGGTTTCACCCGCCATGCGTTGCAAGCGGACCAGGGGCGTGTTGCCGACGCAATCGGCGATTGTTGGGTACTGCAAGGTCATGGCGTATTCGCAATCCAGACTGCGGGGGCGAACATCATACCGGGAAAGGCCGGCGGGCCATATCACGCAAAGTGTGGTGCTTATGGCTTATAGGAATAAGCAAGGAATGGGGCTGTACGGACGCCATCGAGGCAGGCCCTCTCACGGTTCCTGAAAATGCGGCCTCCGATGGGCACGCCTCGATTCCCCGCCTAGCCGACATCCCCGCGGCCATGGTTTTTCTTGAAGACCTCCTCGCCCATCGCCGCGATCTGCCCGTCGATCAACGCCTCAAAGGGTTTGAGCAACGCTTCGAACGCTACCGGCGCCTCCAGCACCTGCAGCGCCTGCACAATCGCCTCCACCGTCGACAACGCCCCTGGCCCAGGCGCCTTGCGCAGCCGGTAACGCGAGACACCGCCCTCGGCCAATGTCACCCTCGGCAACGCCGCCAGCAACGGGTTGAGGTGCAGCATCTTGCGCGCCTTGCGCCACGTGCCGTCAGGGACCACCAGCAACAACGGCTGCTCCCCTGGCGCGTAGGTGTGCAGTGGCTCGGCGGTGTCCGCCGGAAACAACAAGCGCGCCTGGTAACCGGGCGGGTTCAGTAAGGTCGGCAGATCCTCAAACACCTCCCCCACCACCAACTGCGCGTTGTTCAACCCCAGCGCCGCCAACCGTGCGGTATTCAGTGCATGGTTGACCTCACTCGGGTGCTGCAGCAGCAACACGCGAGTACGACTGTCGAGGCTGGGGATCAACGGGCACAGGCAATGGGTGACAGGCCTGAGGCAACGGGGGCATTGGGGTCTGGGCATGGTTTTTTTCAGGCCTGGTTGAGCTGGGCTTTGAGCAAGTCGCGGAAAGTCTGGATCAAAGGCTCGCGGCTGCGGCCACGGCGCATGATCATGGAGAACGGTGCCTGATAGCCGAAGGTCGCCGGCAGCAACACGCGCAAGTCACCCTTGTCGGCCCACGCCTGGGCATAGTGCTCGGGCAGGTAGCCGATATAGGCGCCGGACAGCACCAGAATCAGTTGCGCCTCCATACTTTCCACCGTCGCAGCGCTGTGCTTGAAGCCGTGGCGCGCCAGTTCCGCCTGGCTCCAATAGCCGCGGCCAACCATGCGTTGCTGCGTGATCACCTGCTCGGGGATGCGCCGCTCGTTGAACAGCGGGTGCCGGGTGCTGCAGTACAACCAGTGCTGCTCGCGGTACAGCGGCATGTAGATCAACCCGCTCATGCGGTTGGAGAAGGCACCGATGGCCAGGTCCAGGCGATTGTCCTGCACCCCCAACTGCAATTCGTAAGGGCTCATCACCGAAAGATGCAAATGCACCGCCGGGTGTTCCAGGCTGTAGGCGCCGATCACTTCGGCAAACGGTAACGCCTTGTCGCTGACGGTCGAGTCCAGCACGCCCAGCTTGAGGGTGCCGCGCAACTCGCCTTTCAACGCGGCGGCGTATTGCTCGAAGCCTTCGAGTTCACCGAGCAGGCGCAGGGTTTCCTGGTGGAACAACTCACCCTTGCTGGTCAGGCTGAACCCGCCCCGCCCACGGTGACACAGCACCAGGCCCAACACCGATTCCAGTTGGCTCATGTAGGTGCTGATGGCCGACGTCGACAGGTTGAGTTCGTGCTGCGCATTGGCGAACCCCTGATGGCGCACCACGCTGACAAAGATGCGCAGGAGTTTCAAGTCGGGCAAGGCGTTGGCCATGGTCGGCTCCGCGTGTGGATGGGCGCAGTCTACCTGCCTGCATTAGTTTAGAAAAACCTGAACTAAGTATTTGCCCCTGCCGATTCTTCCTGCCCCGGGCTTTTCGCAGAATCGGCCTCTAATAAACAAAACAACGATGAGGCATTCCCGTGGACAAGATTTACCACCAACCACTGGGCGGCAACGAAATGCCGCGCTTCGCCGGCATCGCCACCATGATGCGCCTGCCCCACCTGCAAACGGCCAAGGGCCTGGACGCCGCCTTTATCGGCGTGCCCCTGGATATCGGCACTTCGCTGCGCGCCGGCACTCGCTTCGGGCCGCGTGAAATCCGCGCCGAATCCGTGATGATCCGCCCCTACAACATGGCCACCGGTGCCGCGCCGTTCGACTCGCTGTCGGTGGCCGATATCGGCGACGTGGCGATCAACACCTTCAACCTGCTCGACGCCGTGCGCATCATCGAGGAAGCCTACGACGAGATCCTTGAACACGACGTGATCCCACTGACCCTGGGCGGTGACCACACCATCACCCTGCCGATCCTGCGCGCGATCCATAAAAAGCACAGCAAGGTCGGCCTGGTGCACATCGATGCCCATGCTGACGTCAACGACCATATGTTCGGCGAAAAAATCGCCCACGGCACGACGTTCCGCCGCGCCGTGGAAGAAGGCCTGCTCGATTGCGACCGCGTGGTGCAGATCGGCCTGCGCGCCCAGGGATACACCGCCGAAGACTTTAACTGGAGCCGCAAACAGGGCTTTCGCGTAGTCCAGGCCGAAGAATGCTGGCACCACTCCCTTGCGCCATTGATGGCCGAAGTGCGTGAAAAAGTCGGCGGCGGCCCGGTGTACCTGAGCTTTGATATCGACGGCATCGACCCAGCCTGGGCACCCGGTACCGGCACCCCGGAAATCGGCGGGCTGACCACCATCCAGGCAATCGAGATCATCCGCGGCTGCCAAGGCCTCGATCTAATCGGTTGCGACCTGGTGGAAGTTTCGCCGCCATACGACACCACCGGCAACACCTCGCTGCTGGGCGCCAACCTGCTGTACGAAATGCTCTGCGTACTGCCTGGCGTGGCGCATCGCTGATGAGCACACAAGACGTGCTGAAAGCCGCCGCCGACCTGGTGTCGGCGTTTGCCCGCAATGACCGCGCCGCCTATTTCGACGCGTTCACGGCCGATGCCACCTTTGTGTTCTACACCCTCCCCGAGCCGCTGCTCAGCCGCGACGCGTACCAGGCGTTGTGGGACAGCTGGCGCCGGGAGGCGGGATTTGAGGTGCTGTCCTGCACCTCAAGCAACGTCAGTGTCAGCCTGCAAGGTGACGTGGCGATCTTTATTCATGACGTGGCCACTGAGCTGCGCATGAACGGGAAGCAATTCAATAGCCAGGAACGCGAAACCATTGTCTTCAAACGGCAAGGGCTGCGCGCAGAACAAAAAGAAGGCCTGTGGCTGGCCTGTCACGAACATTTATCCGCTATGCCGGAAGGGCTGCCGCCCCATTAGCCAATGTGATCGGAGCTGATCATGAATAATAAAAACAACGATAAAAGTATTCGAAAAATAGAAACCAACGGGGTCGAACAGATCCCGGACCACGAACGCACCGCCAGCCCCAAGGATCTGTTCCGCCTGATCTTCGGCGGTGCCAATACCTTTGCCACCGCCGTGCTGGGCTCATTTCCCGTGCTGTTCGGCCTGTCGTTCCAGGCCGGCGTCTGGGCGATTGTGCTGGGCGTGCTGGTCGGTGCGCTGATCCTGGCACCCATGGGCCTGTTCGGGCCGATCAATGGCACCAACAACGCCGTATCGTCCGGCGCGCACTTCGGCGTACACGGGCGGATAGTCGGCTCGTTTCTGTCGTTGCTGACGGCAATTGCTTTCTTCTCACTGTCGGTGTGGAGTTCAGGTGATGCGCTGGTGGGTGGTGCGAAGCGTCTGATTGGCTTGCCAGAAACAGACCTGTCCCTGGGCCTGGCCTATGGTCTGTTTGCCCTGCTCGTGTTAACGGTGTGCATCTACGGCTTTCGCTTCATGCTGTGGGTCAACCGCATTGCGGTATGGGCAGCGAGCCTGTTGTTCCTGCTGGGGATCTTCGCCTTTGCGCCGGCCTTCGACAGCCAATTTGCCGGCACCGTAGCGTTGGGTCAGCCCGCCTTCTGGGCCGCATTTATCGGCGCCGCGCTGGTGGCCATGAGCAATCCGATTTCTTTCGGGGCGTTCCTGGGCGACTGGTCGCGCTATATCCCGCGTGAAACACCGAAAGGTCGAATCATGCTGGCGGTGATCCTGGCGCAAATCGCTACCTTGATCCCATTCCTGTTCGGCCTGGCCACCGCGACCATCGTGGCGATCAAGGCACCGGACTACATCGCGACCAACAACTATGTCGGCGGCCTGCTGGCGGTGGCACCCAACTGGTTCTTCCTGCCCGTGTGCCTGATCGCGGTGATCGGCGGCATGTCCACAGGCACCACCTCGCTGTATGGCACCGGGCTGGACATGTCCAGCGTGTTCCCACGCCTGCTGTCACGGGTCAAGGCCACGTTACTGATAGGGGTGTTGTCGATTGCCTTCATCTTTATCGGACGTTTCGCCGCCAACCTGGTGCAAAGCGTATCGACCTTCGCCGTGCTGATCATCACCTGCACCACGCCGTGGATGGTGATGATGATTATCGGCCTGATCGTGCGGCGGGGCTTTTACTGCCCGGACGATCTGCAGGTGTTCACCCGCGGTGAGACCGGCGGCCGCTACTGGTTCAACCATGGCTGGAACTGGCGCGGGCTTGGGGCCTGGATACCGAGTGCGCTGGTCGGCCTGTGCTTCGTCAACCTGCCGGGGCAGTTTGTCGGGCCGCTGGGCAACCTGGCCGATGGCATCGATATCAGCCTGCCGGTGACGTTGGGGCTGGCGTCGGTGGTGTACCTGAGCTTGCTGCGACTGTTTCCTGAACCGGCCTCTGTTTATGGGCCGGCCGTTACGGCAGAGGGGCTTGCTCCCGCCGGGTCGCGAAACGGCCCCCAAAAAGCCGGCTCCAGCTTCGCCGTCGAACGGGAGCAAGCGCCCTCGCCACAACAAGCGCCCTCAGCACAATAAAAAATAATCGGAGAACCGCCGTCATGGCTTTGGATTTATTCGTCGTACTCATCTACGCCGCCGGGATGCTCGTGCTCGGCTATTACGGCATGCGCCGCGCCAAGACCCATGAAGACTACTTGGTGGCGGGGCGTAACCTTGGGCCGTCGCTTTACATGGGCACCATGGCTGCCACGGTACTGGGAGGTGCATCCACCGTCGGCACCGTGCGCCTGGGTTATGTACACGGCATTTCCGGCTTCTGGCTGTGCGCTGCATTGGGTGCCGGGATCATCGCGCTGAACCTGTTCCTGGCCAAGCCGCTGCTGAAGCTGAAGATCTTCACCGTCACCCAGGTGCTGGAAAAACGCTACAACCCTATGGCCCGCCAAGCGAGCGCGGTGATCATGCTGGCCTACGCACTGATGATCGGCGTGACCTCGATCCTGGCGATTGGCACCGTTCTGCAAGTGCTGTTCGGCCTGCCCTTCTGGGTCTCGGTGCTACTGGGCGGTGGCGTGGTGGTGGTGTACTCGACCATCGGCGGCATGTGGTCGCTGACCCTCACCGATATCGTGCAGTTCGTGATCAAGACCGTCGGCCTGATGTTTATCCTGTTGCCAATCTGCCTGTACCGCGTCGGCGGTTGGGACGAGTTGGTAGCGAAGCTGCCGGCATCGAATTTCAGCTTCACCGAAATCGGCTGGGACACGATCATCACCTACTTCATGATCTACTTTTTCGGCATCCTGATTGGCCAGGACATCTGGCAGCGGGTGTTCACCGCCCGTGATGAAAAGGTCGCCAAGTACGCAGGCACTTTCGCCGGTTTCTACTGCATCCTGTACGGCCTGGCCTGTGCCTTGATCGGTATGGCGGCCCATGTGCTGATCCCGAACCTGGATAACGTCAACAATGCCTTCGCCGCGATCGTAAAAGCCTCGCTGCCGGACGGCATTCGCGGCCTGGTGATTGCTGCCGCCCTTGCCGCGATGATGTCCACCGCCAGCGCCGGTTTGCTTGCAGCCTCCACCGTATTGACCGAAGACCTGCTCCCACGCCTGCGGGGCGGCAAAACATCGAGCCTGGCAATCAATCGCCTGTTCACAATGCTGACCGGCATCGCCGTACTGGGGATCGCGCTGGTGGTAAACGACGTGATCAGCGCGTTGACCCTGGCCTACAACCTGTTGGTGGGTGGGATGCTGATCCCGCTGATCGGCGCGATCTTCTGGAAGCGGGCAACCACCTCTGGCGCGATCACCTCCATGACCCTGGGTTTTGTGACAGCGCTGGTATTCATGATCAAGGATGGTTTGGATGCAAATACGCCGATCTACTACAGCCTGGCGGTTGGGCTGGTGAGTTTTGTGCTGGTGAGTGTGTTGTCGCGCCGACCAGCGGGAGTGGCGGCCAGCGCGGTTTGAGGCACGAAGGGTTTTAGAGCGGTTTCTTCAGCGGGCGCGACGTCGGATGTCGGGCCCGTTTTTTATCCAACCGCCAAGGTTTGGTTTGCTTGGATGATTTCCTGGACCAGAGAGGCCCATAACAATCCTTGTGTTGTCCCTCCGGCATAGGTTCCCCCAGCCGCAACTCGATGATAGGCAGACCAATAGACTATCGAGAGCCCATCTGAGGTACCGGGCCGGGCACATTCGATAACTTGCAAGTCACCACTTTCGATTGCTTGGCGGTAGGACCGTGGAAAGTGCCGAGAGACAGCAGCCAGGCACGCCGCCAATATCTGCTCCTTATATTGCGGCGTCGAACCGGGCGGAACCTGGCCGCCGGAAATAAGAATGCAATCACCGTCCAAGCGGCAATTCATGACCCCGATAGGCAAATCGTACTGCAACTTGAGCCCGCGCATGCCTGCACCTTCAGGACCAACAGCACGCAACTTGAAAAACCAGCCAATGATCGAAATTATGCCTGGCTCTTCTACCCCCATGGCAGTGACAACGAAGTGTTCTCTGCTTAACTCAGCAACTTGAGCGGCATCCAAGTGCTGGGGCAGGAATTTAACCCCGGATTTCAGCAAAAGCGCCTCTATCTCATCCTTTAAATGGATAAACTCCAGATCGTAGCCCGCTACCTCAATAGCCCGGCCAATCCCAGGAACGCCATACCATTCCAGAAACTGCCGCTGACTGATCTCTAATAGCTCAGATCCCGGCTTGCCGCTCGGCCATGGTCGCTTTTCCACATCGCATTGCTCGCGGATAGAGGCCTCTACGGCACCGCTATCGTGCATGCCGCCATCGTCCATATAGGCGCGCACGATCCGCGGCTGAGCGAATTGAGCCAGCGTCGGATTGTCAGCCAGGAGCTTTTCAAACAGCTCGATACCGGCACGATTGCACTCAACGGCCAAATACTGATTGGCGGGAAGTAGATAGGTATTATGCAGCGGCTTTGCAGCCGTCTCAGTTGCCGACATGTGGCGCATGTTGACAGGCTTATGACTGGCGCCATCGCTCTTCTGATTTCCTCCATATACCGTGACCTGAAAATTCGCCAGGCGAAGCATCACGGCTTGGAGCAGCCCATTGATACCTCTGCCTATGATCGACGCGCGAGGCGCGCCCGCATCCGTGTACTGAGAAGGGATCATCAATGATTGTGCAAGTTTGCGCCTGACAAGGCCGTGCAAGGCAATCAAGCTCATCTGAACTGAAACGGCATAGTCAAGGTCGCACTGGCAGGCTTCGGCAGTTGCCGCCTGAGTCGTCAGCATCGCAGGTCGACACCACGTGGAGACGCTACAGCCGAGCGTTTGTGTCCGTAGCCGAAACGCGTCCAACGTTGCAGGCCCATAGTCCAATATAAGCTGGATTTCTTCCGCCGCTGACAAGGAGAGTAAAGCGTCATCGCTAAAAACATCCGGCTTGGCGACACAGACCAAGCGAGCTTGCCTGTGCATGGCCTGAACAAGGGTCTGATCAATGCGATGACGGGATTCGACGTTCAGGGATAAGCATATGGCGACGGCAGATGCTCCTTCCAACGCCTCGAACCAGTTCACGACAAATGACACTCGACTATCGGGAAAAACCTTCCCCACGTCGTGCGGTGCTCGACCGGGTTGGACTAACACCGTGATCCGAACATCGGGATGGCGTTCAAGCAGCATATTGACAAGTTCTTTCCCAACATTGCCGTACCCCAGCACACGGATATCGTGAGGTATAGAGCCATCGGCGAGTGTCAACCAACGAGCGATATACGAGGCTACGTGCGGCGCGTTCACGCCAGGCGTATTGATCACTCTAATACCGTTGGACTCACACAGGTCCAGCCGAATCTTATCCAGACTCGTGCCTCTGCGAATTAGATGGAGGTCGCCAAATGGGTGCGATGCACGCCATTGGTAAATGACCTCTGCATCAATGATTTGGTCCGCCACAATGATAGTTGATGGCCGCAAGAGCCCGATCTGCAGGAGAAGGGCTTGCTTGGTTAGTGTTGGGGGAAGAAACACCAGGTTGCTGGGGGCGTCTGCCTTCCAGCCTCTCGACACAGGTGCAATATGCAAAACGTCAGCGGTTGTGGCGATGAGCGACGCGACGACGGGCGGAACTGAAGTGAGCAACATAGCTTTGCCTCCAACAACTCAGAATTACCGAGACC
The DNA here is from genome assembly GCF_004519405.1 of Pseudomonas sp. BCA17. Classification (GTDB taxonomy): domain Bacteria; phylum Pseudomonadota; class Gammaproteobacteria; order Pseudomonadales; family Pseudomonadaceae; genus Aquipseudomonas. The sequence goes on from NZ_SGWI01000001.1 coordinate 1,643,030, forward strand.
TCACGCAGAGGAACTCAATAAAGTTGTGGCGCTACGAAGATGCGCTTGAGTTTCAAGCTATGTGCATTACTGGATTTAGATAAGCCAGCCGATTCCGACTGATAGGTAGTCTAATTCTGACAATTGAGCGCCAAAGCCTGACTGACAGACCCGCAGCGCTGATTCACTCCTCGCTCCTGCTTGCTGGCGGAGGAAAGGGTATGGAAAACGGATAAGCAGAAGGGTCCGACATTGAGGCGTGCCTCATCAGACAATCAAGCGCTGCGCATAGAACGAAACAAATAGCGGCGGCACTCGGATTACAGGGAACCCGTGACGCCCTGAAGAACGACCTACTGCGAGCGCTCGCGCGACTGGATCGCGTGAGCGCCTCAGGACTTACCTGCGACGTGGACGACGTTGCTCATCATCCGTACGAATAGGCACCGGTTGCAGCGGAGGCTCGATCAAGCCCAGTGCAACGCCGAGGTCATGGAGCCAGTTTTGAATTTTCTCTTTCATGGTGGTGCCCCCTTTGAGGGTAATGCAGGTCGACGGTAATTCTGTCGCCGCTTCCTACAGATAGTAGCCTTAAGTCTTACGCATTGCTTGTACGAAAACACAACGAACTATTACTGAATTCATCTAAATCCTGACGGATCACTCAAGCAATTGCGCGCGTGTCGTGCAAGACCTCGGCTTTGCCTGCCTGCTGCAAGTCAATCCATGCGTTGAGGTTAGCGCCGAGCATACCCTTTCGCCACATGAGCCAGGTGGTCGCAGTGGCAAAAGGCCCGGTCAGGGGATGAACGGACACGCTGTCCTTGCCCGGCAGGCTGTCGAGCATGGATTCAGACATCAACGCCACGCCGGAACCGGCAATCACGCAGGCGAGCATGCCTTGGTAGGACTCAATCTCGATTGCCCGTCCCATGGCCACGCGGTCGTGGGAAAACCAGGTTTCAAGGCGCGCACGGTAAGCGCAGCTGCGGCGGAACGTGAACACCGACCGGCCCGCCACATCCTGGGGGCCGCGCACGGGTGGATGATCGGCTTCGCAAATCAACACCAGCCGCTCTTCGCACAAGGGCACACCGTCCAGGGTGGCGATGGTAATCGGGCCGTCCACCAGCGCTGCGTCCAGGCGACCGGTGATCAGGCCTTCCAGTAGCTCGCCGCTGGGCGCCGATTGCACCTGCAGGTTCACCATCGGGTAAGCCTTGTGATAGCGCGCCAACAACTTCGGCAAATGAATCGCCGCTGTGCTGTACATACTGCCGAGTACAAAATCGCCGGCCGGTTGCCCACCTTGCACAGCACCGTGGGCTTCATCGTGCAGCGCCAGCAGACGGGTGCTGTAGTCCAACAACACTTTGCCAGCAGGAGAAAGCTGCAGACGCTGGCGTTCGCGCACAAACAACTCAACCCCGAGCTGTTCTTCCATCTGCTTGAGCCGTGTCGACAGGTTCGACGGCACACGGTGCAAGCGCTCGGCCGCACGGGTGATGGAGCCCTCCTCCGCCACAGCCTGGAAGATGCGCAATTGACTGAACTCCATACCTTTCTCCAAACTGAACAAGTTGCTCAGTATTATTCATTTTTAATGAAAATAAACTCGCTTTAGCCTGAAGGTCAACCACTGCCTTGCAGGAAACCTGAACATGTCCCCCCTGATCCGCTTACTTGCCAGCTTTATCGCGTTGATGATGGCCATGGGCATTGGCCGCTTCGCCCTTACCCCGCAGATGCCCCACCTGCTCAGTGAAGGGCAGATCGACCTGACCGGCGCGGGCCTGATCGCGGCGGCCAATTACCTGGGGTACTTCGTCGGTGCAGTGGATTCGATCTTCGCCCGTAGTCACCACCATGTGCGGGGGCGAATGTACGGCGGGCTGTGGCTTTGCGTACTGCTGACGCTGGGATCGTATTGGGCCCAGGGTTTCTGGCCACATCTTCTGCTGCGCTTTGGCACCGGCGTTGCCAGCGCCTGGGCGCTGGTGATGATCACCAGCTTGAGCCAGCCACTGGCGATTGCCGCCGGGCGGGCACGCCTGGGTGCCTTGGTATTTGCCGGGCCGGGGCTGGGCATTCTGCTGACCGGGCTACTGGCCCTGGGCTCGAACTGGCTGGGACAAAGCTCCGCAACGCTGTGGCTGGTGTACGGCGTGGTGGCGCTGGTGATGCTGCTGGCGATCCTGCCGTTCCTGCCACAACCGACCGCTCCGGTTGCCCATGTCCATCACGCGGGCAGCAACGGCAGCATCGCGCATCTGTGCTGGATTTATTTCCTGTATGGCCTGGGCTACATCATCCCGGCGACCTTTCTGTCGCAAATGGCCAGTGCGCAATTCAAGGGTGCCTGGCAAGCCGATCTGTTCTGGCCATGCTTCGGCCTGGCCGCCGCGATGGGCGTGGTGATGGCAAGCCTGCGCCGCAAAGACCCGCACACTACCCGCCGCTGGCTGATGACCACTTTATGGCTACAAGCGGCCGGGGTGTTCTCTTGCCTGTTGGGCAATAGCTGGGGCCTGGCCCTCGGCGTGCTGTTGTGTGGCGCACCGTTCCTGGCCTGCATGCAGTTGGTGATGGCACGCCTGCGGGAAGTCGCCCCCCACGGCTACCAGCGCAGCACCGGGCTGTTGACCGCCAGCTTCGCCGTCGGGCAATTGAGCGGGCCACTGCTGGCGTCAGTGAGCAGCCACCTGAGCGGCGGCCTGCAACCGGCCTTGGTGATTGCCGGCGGCGGCTTGGTGTTGGCGGGCGCAATAATATTGGTCAACCGACAGTCAGCGGTGTCGGCGAGCGAACCTGCTCGCGGCGAGCCAGCACCAGGAAAAACAGCCCTCCCAGGAAACAGCCGGTAAACCAGGCAAAGTTGGCCATGCCCTGCAGCGCTGGCGTGAAGGTGATCGCGACACCCACCAGCGTCGCGGGCACCAGGGCCTTGACCGCCGTCCAATTCACGCCACCGTCGAAATAGTAGCGCCCGCTCGGGCTGTCATCGAACAGTGCATCCACATCGATCCGCTGCTTTTTGACCAGGTAGAAGTCCACGAGCAGAATCCCGAACAACGGGCCAATGAACGCGGCAAGGATGTCCAGGGTGTAGTGGATCATCAGCGGGTTATTGAACAGGTTCCATGGAGTGATAAAGATCGAAGCCACGGCAGCGATCATCCCACCGGCCCGCCAGCTGATTTTGCTTGGCGCGACATTGGCGAAATCAAACGCAGGCGACACGAAGTTGGCCACGATATTGATGCCGATGGTCGCGGTGACGAAAGCAAAGGCCCCCAGCAACACAGCCATGCTGTTGTCGATGCGCGAGACGGTGGCGATCGGGTCGTGAAGCATCTCGCCAAATACCGGCAAAGTGCCCGAAACAATCACCACGGTGACCAGAGAAAATGCCAGGAAATTCACCGGCAACCCCCAGAAATTACCGCGGCGTACGTCGTGCATGCTGCGGCAATAGCGGCTGAAATCACCAAAATTCAGCGTAGGGCCGGAAAAGTACGACACCACCAGTGCCGTCGCCACGATCACCTGACCGAAGGCCTGCCAACCCGACAGGGATTTTTCTGCCAGGGTGAAACTGATATTCGCCCAGCCGGCTTTCCATACGATCCAACCGGCAAGCGCAAACATCACCGCATACACCACCGGCCCCGCCCAATCGATGAAACGGCGAATGGATTCCATGCCGGCCCAGAACACCGCCGCTTGCAACACCCACAAACTCAGGAAGCCCAACCACCCCAGGTAAGACAAACCGGCGAAATGCGGCTCGGCATAGACTGCCATCTGCGGGAAGAAACGCAGTACCACGATAATCAGCGCGCTGGATGCCAGATACGTCTGAATCCCGTACCACGCCACGGCAATCAACCCACGAATCACCGCCGGAATATTCGCACCGAATACGCCAAACGCCAGCCGGCAGATCACTGGGTACGGCACGGCGGCTTGCTGGCTCGGCTTGGCGACCAGATTGGCGATCAACTGCACAATGCAGATACCGGCAAGCAGGGCGATCAACACCTGCCAACTCGCCAGGCCGAGGGCGAACAGGCTGGCGGCGAATACATAACCACCGACGCTGTGCACGTCGCTCATCCAAAAGGCGAAGATGTTGTACCAGGTCCACTTTTGCGGCAGTGGGCCCAGGTCCTGGTTGTACAGGCGCGGGCTGTAGCCTTTGGGTAATTGCTCGGTCATCGCTGGGCTCCTCGAGATACCGGCCTGCGCGGTCGTCGCAGTGTGCATACGGCAATCGGCACGGTTTGTATACGAGGCATTCAGCAGAATGCATGCCAATGGCACACAATCCCTCCGAACCGGCATTCCAAATGGTCTACGGAGGCTTTACAAACAGGGAGAACGCTCAGCAACGGTGCATACCAATCCTGTACACAATCAACGTTGCACCCGATGTGCACACAGATAGCCGGCGATGCAACAGACAGCCGTGAGAAACGCGCCCCACGCCATATCCATCACCGCCAAGCCGGCAGACCAGCCCTGCAGCGTGGCCCAATTGCTCAAGTCATACGTCCCGTAAGCCACCAGACCGAGCAACGCCCCCAGGCGTGCCGCGCGTTGCCAGTTGTCACTTGGCATAACCACGAACACCACGCAACCAACGGCATACAGCAGATAGAACAACGCGGCCGGCAACACGCGAGGTTGATCGAGCATCAACGAGCCAAGAAGGGATTTGTAGGTCGGGCCCATGAGGACCCCGAGCCAGAGCCCGTCAAGCACCAAAAAGGCGAGCAAGGTGCCGAGGTAAGCGAAGAGTATTTTGCGGGTCATTTATGCAACCTCTGTGGGCGCCGGCAGGCGCCTACAGAAGAGCAGGCCGGGCTTAGCTTAGTTCAATGCGATCCGCATGAATCACAATCTGCCCCTGTTTGTAGAGCGCACCGATAGCCTTCTTGAAGTTGCCTTTGCTGACGCCGAACAAGTTGCTGATCACCGCCGGGTCGCTTTTGTCGCTGACCGGCAAGGTGCCGTTGTTTTCGCGCAACTTGGCAAGGATCTTCGAGTTGAGGCTGGAGGCCGCTTCCTGGCCGACCGGCTGCAAGCTCAGGCTGATGTTGCCATCGGCACGGATCTCTTTGATAAAGCCTTTTTCCTGCTTGCCCGGGCGCAGAAACTTGAACACTTCGTTCTTATGGATCAGGCCCCAGTGCTTGTTGTTGATGATTGCCTTGAAGCCCATGTCGGTGGCTTCGGCCACCAGCAGATCGACTTCCTGGCCTACCTGGTAATTGACCGGGGTTTTGTCCAGGTAACGGTCCAGACGCGCGGTGGCGGTGATGCGCTTGGTATGTTTGTCGAGGTAGACATGCACCACGCAGTAATCACCGGCGCTCAACTGGCGCTTTTCTTCCGAATACGGCAGTAACAGATCCTTGGGTAAACCCCAGTCGAGGAATACACCAATGCTGTTGACTTCCACCACTTTCAAACTGGCAAATTCGCCCACTTGAACTTTCGGCTTTTCAGTGGTGGCGATAAGTTTGTCATCACTGTCCAGATAAATAAAAACGTTAAGCCAGTCTTCATCTTCGCTGGGAATATCTTTAGGGATATACCGATTGGGCAAGAGGATTTCACCGTCCTGCGCACCATCCAGGTACAAACCGAAGTTAGTATGTTTAACCACTTGCAAACTGTTGTAGCGCCCGACTAAAGCCATGTCCAATACCCTCGTTACGTGGGCGGCATTCTACCCGAGTTGCGCTCACCACGCGCGTGCGCCTGAAAAATCCAGGGCTGGCGAGGGTTTGCGTCGGCAGCGCCCCGCTCGTCTGATCAATCGTGTGAAATTTTCCTGGGCATGAACCGCCGCATGCGCCGTGGTTGCGAGTTAAAACAGTAAGTTAGGGGATTATTTCAAAGATAGACTTCGATTATTTACGGCGGCCTCAACTATTCTTTGGGAATATTTGCCAAGCAATTGTCAAGTATTTCCTGTATGATACCTGGCCATTTGATTTTCCAAAGGTTAGTGGCCGCCATGCGTGTAAAAGCATCCAACAGCAAAGCAAAGCCAGCTCCCGCCGTTGAAACCAGCGAATCTATCAACAGCCAGATTGCTGCGTTCCTCAAGTCCGGTGGCGAAATTCAGCAAATTGCCAAGGGCGTAAGCGGCCAGACTTTTGGCCCGTCCAAGCAAATCAGCCTGGGCAAAAAATAACACCCGCGTAACGCACCTGGTTCCTGAGCGTCTTGCCTTCAAGGCGCTAGGACTAGAGCCCGAAACACCCTCTCTTAATTCGTACCAATCGACGAACGGGGCTCACCGCCAGGCATTCGTCGGTATGCTTGCACACGTCTAGCGCGGGCATCTGCCCGACTTCCCCGTTACTGCTCCTCGCTTTTTATGGAGTGAAGCATGCTCAAACCCTGCATGTTACTGATCAGCGCCTTGGTCGCAAGCCCGCTGGCCGAAGCGCAGGTTTTCCAGCGCGAACTGGGCGACTTCGATCTGAAATTAGGCACCACACCCAGCCGCAGCATGGCTCAAGGGCTGGTAAAACCCACCTCGCCGGGCAGCGGCTCGTTCCACGGCGGCCTGGACCTGAGCCATGACAGCGGCCTGTATTTCGGCCAGTTCTCTCCCAATATGGGCTTGTCTTCGGCCAATAATCTCGAAATCGATTCCTACATGGGCTTCAAACGCCCCTTCGACCAGACCCTGGGCTACGAAGTCGGATTGATCCACTACAGCTACCCCAAACTCAGCCCACTTGATAGCCAGGAGTTCTACGGTGGCCTCAACCTGCTGGGCAACCGCTTCGGCGTCTCCTTCAGCAACGATCCGGATCGCCAGGACAGCACCTTGTTCGCTGACCTGGGTGGCACACAACCTTTTGGCGTCGGTGTGAGCATGAAGTACACCACGCACCAGCTTGGCAGCCCGGCCTCGGTGGACGGCGGCTCCATCAGCAGTTTCAGCGATTGGTCGGTGCAATTCTCGCGCGAATGGAAAGGCATCGATCTGGACCTGATCTACAGCAACTCCAGCCTCAGCGGCACCGACTGCTCGGCCTACTCAGGGCACAATTCGCAATGCGACGGCCTGTTGACCTTGAAGGCGGCGCGGTCGTTTTATTGATGGGCTGAACTGTCGCACCCGGCATGGGTTCACATGCATGAACCCCTCTGCGCAAGGATCTGCCCATGCTGCATCGGCTCAAACTTCTGGTGATAATGCTGAGCCTGAGCCTGATACTGGCCGGCTGCAATCGCGTGGGCCTGGCCTACCGTAATCTCGACGTGATCATCCCGTGGACCCTCAGCGACTACCTGGATATGAATGCCGGGCAGAAGAGCTGGTTCAACGACACACTCAAGCAGCACCTGGCCTGGCACTGCACCACGCAATTGCCCGGTTACCTGGATTGGCTGGACCGCCTGCAACAGATGGTCGACGACAACCAGGTCAACGATGCCGCCTTGCAGACGCGCACGGCCGAAGCCAAGCAAGCCATTGCACAAATCGCCCGCGAAATAACCCCGTCGGCCATTGAATTGCTGCAAGGGTTGGACGACCAACAGGTCAAGGAAATGAACGATGCGCTGGGCAAGGACCTGCGCAAGCGCCAGGAGGAATACCTCAAGCCATCGCTGGCCAAGCAGATTCAGGAACGCGCCGAGCGCATGAATAAACGCCTGGATGCATGGATGGGACCGTTGAGCGACAGCCAGAAAAACCGGGTCACGGCCTGGTCGATCAGCCTGGGTGAGCAAAACCAGGCATGGATAGGCAACCGTGCCCGTTGGCAGGCGCAATTTATCGACGCCGTGAAGCAGCGCCACAGCGCCGATTTCCCGCAGAAAATTCAGCAATTGCTGGTGGATCGAGAGAGCCTGTGGACGCCGGAGTACCGCGCTGCCTACGCCCAGACGGAAGCCGAGGCGCGCAGCCTGATCATCGATCTGATGGCGCAAAGCACGGTGCAACAGCGCCTGAAACTGACGCAGAAAATCGACGGTGTACGCAGCGACTTCAAGGCACTCAAGTGCCTCAAGGCCACTGCGAACTAGGGATGGAAGAGCCTTTCCCTATATTGCGCCACCGGCAATCGCGGCTTCGGCAGCCACGCGATCAAAGGTCGCCTCATCCAGCGCATCTTCCTGCTGGTCCATGACGTGACGCGGATGGTCATTGCCCGGAATGGAGCTGTCGATCAGCGAAAGCAAGCTCGCACCTCGTGGGGTCAAAATGAAATTCTCGCCATTTCCACCCTCTTCCTCGGGGCGCGACTCAATAAAGCCACGCTTGAACAGCAGCGCTTCATAATCTGCCGCAGTCTTTTTCAACGCATCCAGATTGCCGGTTGGCTCACCCGCCGTGGCCTTCTCGGCCGCTTCTTGTTCAGCGTATTTGCGCGGGGCAAAGCTGCCTTCGCCGTTCTGCACTTCATGCAGCAGACGTTCGATCAGATCCCAATTGTAAGTCGTCATCCTGATTCCTCCTGCAGGCTGGTGGAAAGTAGCCCGTCAAGGTTGGGACAGGCTGCGTCACTGGCCGTTCAGCCGGATAGACAGACGTCATTTCTCTGAACTTTCCAGACGTTCGCCGCCTCAACAGCACATACCCGCCAAGGAGGTCCGCCCATGAAAACCCTGATGAACCTGGCCATTACGGCAACGTTGTTGAGCGCCCTGCCCGCCTGGGCCTGCACGCCCGACGAAGCCACGGCCAAGCGCGAGCAACTGGCCCAGGAAGTGACCAAACTGACTGAACAGAACCCGACCAAGGCCAAGAAAATGAACGAAGAACTGCAGAAGATGGACTTGGACACCGAAAGCGCTGAGTTCCCCGACAAATGCCAGCTGATCGACGCGCGCCTCAAGGAACTCAAGGAAGCAGCGGCCAAAACCAAAAACTGATGGCGTAAAAAAACCGGACAATCGTCCGGTTTTTTCATACCGCTCAAGCCTTATTCGGCAGCCGGGGCTTCCGGCTTACGACGCTTGAGCGGCGCCATGCCGTCCTTGCTGACGAGCGATGGGGTGTCGGTCTTCGGTCGGTTGGTGATCCTGCGCTTGGTCGGCGACTTGGCGCCGGTTTTCTTCTTGTCGCCCTTGGCATCGGTTTTTTTCTTCTTCACGCCAACAGCCTTGCCCGACGCCTTGACCTTCTTCGGACCGGTGTAGGTGCCTTTGACTTCCTTGATGGTGCGGCGCTCGAACGACTGCTTCAAGTAGCGTTCAATGCTCGACATCAGGTTCCAGTCGCCATGGCAGATCAGCGAGATCGCCAGGCCATCGTTACCGGCACGTCCGGTGCGGCCGATACGGTGCACGTATTCGTCACCGCTGCGGGGCATGTCGAAGTTGATCACCAGGTCCAGGCCGTCCACGTCCAGGCCGCGGGCGGCAACGTCGGTGGCTACCAGGATCTTCACGCCGCCGGCCTTGAGGCGGTCGATGGCCAGCTTGCGGTCCTTCTGGTCTTTCTCGCCGTGCAGCACGAACGCCTTGTATTCCTGGGCCACCAGGCGGCCATAGATACGGTCGGCAGCAGCACGGGTGTTGGTGAACACGATGGCCTTCTGATAGGTCTCGTTGGCCAACAGCCAGTTGAGGATCTGTTCCTTGTGCACATTGTGGTCGGCGGTGACGATCTGCTGACGCGTGGTCGCGTTCAGGTCGCTGACGTTGTTGACCTGCAGGTGCTCAGGGTTGTTCAGCACCTTGGCGACCATGTCGCGCAGGGTCGAGCCACCGGTGGTGGCGGAGAACAGCATGGTCTGCTGGCGATTGACGCATTCGCCCACCAGGCGCTGTACGTCATCGGAAAAGCCCATGTCGAGCATACGGTCGGCTTCGTCGAGCACCAGAACTTCGACTTCCTTGAGATCGAGGTTGCCGGCGTTGAGTTGCTCGATCATGCGGCCTGGAGTGCCTATCAGAATGTCCGGCACCTTGCGCAACATGGCGGCCTGGACCTTGAAATCTTCGCCGCCGGTAATAATGCCGGCCTTGATGAAAGTGAATTGCGAGAAGCGCTCCACTTCTTTCAAGGTCTGCTGGGCCAACTCACGCGTCGGCAGCAGGATCAGGGTCTTGATACTGACACGAACTTTGGCCGGGCCGATCAGGCGATTCAGAACCGGCAGGACGAAAGCGGCGGTCTTGCCACTACCGGTTTGAGCTGTCACCCGCAGGTCACGCCCTTCGAGCGCGAGCGGGATGGCCGCTGCTTGCACAGGCGTAGGCTCGACAAATTTAAGCTCGGCCACGGCTTTGAGCAGGCGTTCGTGCAGGGCGAATTGGGAAAACACGGGTGCTACCTCGAAGAAATACAAAATATCAGCTGCATAGGGTAACGGTTTCGGGCGTCCAAACCGAGTGTCTTTACGCGAATGGGGCTAATCAGCGGCTTTTTTGTTAGAGCTTTTGTCCGTAAAGCCAACTTTGTCGTACTTAAATGCTCTAATCGGCCCCGTCTTGCATATAGAGGAATCGGTTTCACCCATGGATATCAAACAGCTCTGGCTCAACGTCCAAGACCTCTGGGGCACCCTCGACGAACATCCGATGCTGCATGCCGGCCTCGGCCTGCTGGTGCTGCTGGTGGCGGCCTTGCTGGTCGGGCGGGTGGCGCGCTATCTCATCCTGCATGCGGTCAAACTGCTCGGCCGACAGCCGGCGCTGCATTGGCTCAACGACTTTCGCCATAACAAAGTCTTCCACCGCCTGGCACAAATGACGCCGTCACTGGTGGTCCAGTTCGGCCTGTACCTGGTGCCGGACCTGAGCAAGACCGCCACCCTGTTTATCGGCAACGTGGCGCTGGCGTTCACCATCCTGTTCATGACGCTGGCCGTGAGCGCCCTGCTCAACGCCCTGCTGGACATCTACGCCCGCACCGAACATGCGCGCACCCGCTCGATCAAGGGTTATGTGCAACTGGCGAAGATGGTGCTGTTCGTGTTTTCCGCGATCATCATCGTCGCCACGCTGATCGACCGTTCGCCGCTGTTGCTGCTGTCGGGCCTTGGCGCCATGTCGGCGGTGATTCTGTTGGTGTACAAGGACACCCTGCTGTCGTTCGTCGCCAGCGTACAGCTCACCAGCAACGACATGCTGCGGGTCGGCGACTGGATCGAAATGCCTCAGGTGGGCGCTGACGGTGATGTGGTGGATATCACCCTGCACACGGTCAAGGTACAGAACTTCGACAAGACCATCGTCTCCATCCCCACCTGGCGCTTGATGTCCGAGTCGTTCAAGAACTGGCGCGGCATGCAGGCCTCCGGTGGGCGTCGCATCAAGCGCAGCCTGTACATCGACGCCAGCGGCGTGCGCTTCCTGCGTGACGATGAAGAAGTACGCATGACCCAAGTGCATCTGCTCACCGACTACATCAGCCGCAAGCAGGCCGAACTCAAAGCCTGGAACGAAGCCCAGGGGCATAGCGCTCAGCTGTCGGCCAACCGCCGCCGCATGACCAACCTCGGCACCTTCCGCGCCTACGCCCTGGCGTATCTGAAAAGCCACCCGGACATCCAGCCGAACATGACCTGCATGGTGCGCCAGATGCAAACCACCGCCCAGGGCGTGCCGCTGGAGATCTATTGCTTCACCCGCACCACGGCGTGGGCGGATTACGAGCGCATTCAGGGCGATATCTTCGATTACTTGCTGGCGGTATTGCCGGAGTTCGGCCTGAGCCTGTATCAGCAGCCAAGCGGCAACGACCTGCGCGCCGGGGTTTTACCTGCCGTGCTCGGCGCCAGCCATCTGCCGGCCGCGGAAAAAGCCGCGGTCTAGAGCGATTGAGCACACCCATCCAATCGTTGTGCTGAAGATTTCGCGACGCTGTGCCTCATTGAAAATCCTTTGAGGCAACGCCGATGCGCGCTCCAACCCTGCTCTCGCTTTGGCTGGTCAGCACCTGTAATAGCGTGCTGGCGGCCGGTTTTCTCGACGACTCAAGCCTCGATGTGCTTAGCCGTAACTTCTACCTCGACAACAGACAACGCACCGCTGCAAGCAAGCCGCACAAGGAGGAATGGGCGCAAGGCTTTATCGCCAACTTCGCCTCGGGTTTTACCCCAGGCACGATCGGCCTTGGTGTTGATGCCCATGCCTTTGTCGGTTTGAAACTCGACGGTGGCAAAGGTCATTCCGGCACCGGCCTGCTGCCGGTGGACAGCAACGGCCGCAGTGAACGAAACGACTCAAGCGCTGGCGGTGCCCTCAAGCTGCGCACCTCGAAAACGACCCTGTCGGTGGGTGAGATGACCGTCGAGACCCCGGTATTCGACACCTCCGACAAACGCCTGCAACCCGAATACGCCACCGGACTGTTGCTGGACAGCCACGAAATCGACGACCTGCACTGGCAGGCGGGCCACTTCACTGCGTTCAAGAATCAGGATGCGTCGACCAGCCGCGGTGATTTCAATGGCTACGGCGCCAGCACCCGCAGCGGCGCCATCGACTTTCTCGGCGGGCAGTTCTTCGAAGGCAAGCCGCTGGGTGGCGCGCTGTACGCGTCGCAACTGAGCGACACGTGGCGCCAGTACTACGCCAACCTGCATGGGGCACCCGCTGGCTGGTTGCTTGACGGCAATATCTACCGCACCGAGGACCAGGGCCGCGCCGTCGCGGGCGCCATCGCCAACACCGCCTACAGCCTCGCCGGCAAATACAGCTTTGCTGCGCAATCGGTGACCCTGGCGTATCAGAAGATCAACGGCAACACCCCCTTCGACTTTGTCGGCGGTGACTCCATCTACCTGGCCAACTCCATCAAATACGCCGACTTCAACGGCCCCGGCGAAAGGTCCTGGCAAGTGCGCTATGACCTGAATCTCGCCACCTTCGGCGTCCCCGGCTTGAAGTTCATGACCCGCTACGTCACCGGTCGAGGTATAGACGGCACCCATGCGCCCCAAGGCGGCGCCTACAACCCATTCGACGCCGGCAGCGGTGAATACCAACCCCAGCAAGGGCGTGGCGGCAAACACTGGGAGCGCGATATCGACCTGCATTACGTGGTGCAATCCGGCCCGGCCAAAGACTTGTCGGTGCAGCTGTCCCATGTCAGCCATCGCGCCAACGCCGCCCAGGCGGGGGATGATATCGACCGGGTATACGTCGTGATCGAATACCCGTTGAAACTGCGCTAACCCTGGAGGAAATGACGAATACCAATCGCCACACCCGCGGTCTGATAACGCCGCGCCGTCGCTTCGATCTTCAACTCGGCGCGTGTCACGCGCTGGTGATGGCGCAAGTGGCCGACCCAGGATTCGTCGTAGAACACCTCACACCAGCGGCGCGGGTTTTCAGTGTCTTGCACCAGCCCCCAGGAAAACGAGCCATTGCGCTGGCGCATGCGGCGAACGGCACGCATGGCCTGGGTAAAGCCCTGGGAGTACTGCGGGTCGATGTCGTACTCCAGCATGACCATCACCGGGCCGCGGTCAACGTCCTGCCCTTGTGCCAGCAACGGCTGCGGCCAATGCAAGGACGGTGCGAGGTCTTCGGCCTTGCGTTGCGGCAAGGCCACACGCCAGGTCAGCCATACACCCATTACCAGCATCGAACCGGCAACGCTCAAGGCCAGGCTCATGGAGCTGTGGCTGGCCACCCACCCCCAAAGCAAGCCGCCAACGGCCATGGAACCGAAGAACATCAAGATATACACCGCCAGCGCACGGGCCCGCACCCAGGCCGGTACCGAGGTCTGCGCCGCCACCTGGAAGCTGGACAGTACCGCGATCCACGCCGCGCCACTGATCAGCATCACCGGGATCAACACATAGAACTCGCGCACCCAGGCCAGGGCAAACAGCACCAGCGCATAGACCACACTGGCAATCGCCACCAACTTGTCCACCGCCAGCATCTGGCGCAACCGTGGCAGCCCCATTGCCCCCAGCACCGCGCCCACGCCGACACTGCCCAACAACACCCCAAACTGCGCCGCACTGCCGTGCAGTTCTGCACGCACAATCAATGGCAGCAGCGACATCCCGGCACTGGCACCAAAAAAGAACGCCAGCGTACGCGTCAATACCCGTTGTAGCGGGCGCGAGCTACGTGCATAGCGCCAGCCCACCCGTATCGCACCGAACATCCGCTCCGCCGGCAGCACGGCTACCTGCACGTCACGCCGCCACATCAGCAATGCCGAAATCACCGCCAGAAAAGACAACGCATTCACGGCAAACGTAGCCCACGGCCCCACCAGGCTCACCAGCACCCCGGCAATCGCCGGGCCCACCGCACGGGCGAGGTTGGTGCCGACGCTGCTCAGGGCGATGGCCGACGGCACCTCGTCAGCCGGCACCAGTTCAGGCGTCAGCGCCGACCACGCGGGCATCATCAACGCCGTGCCGACGCCCATGCCCAGGGTCAACAGCAATAACAGCGGCACAGTCATCAAGCCGACCAGGGTCAGCACCGCCAGTAGCAACGCCACCGCGGCCATCCAGGCTTGCACCATCAACAGGTATCGACGTCTGTCGACGATATCCGCCAGGGCACCGGCAGGCAGCGCCAACAGGAACATCGGCGCGGCGCTGGCCACTTGCACCAGGGCAACGGTCATCGGATTGGCCGACAACGAGGTCATCAACCAACCGGCGCCGACCTCGTGCATCCAGGTGCCGATGTTCGAAGCGATGCTGGCGAGCCATAGCCCGCGGAAGATCGAGTATTTCAACGGGCTCCACGGAGAGAGGACAGTGGCGGTTGTCATGGTGTTGGCCTGTTCGAAAAAAATGGCAAAAAAAGCCACAGCCCAAGGGCTGTGGCCTCCAACAGGTTTACTTGACCTGACGCTGTGGTGCGCCATGCACCATGGTGTAGGCGTAATCCACGCCCATGCCGTAGGCGCCGCTGTGGTCGCGAACCAGGTCCATCACTGCGTCGTAGGTTTCTTTGTGAGCCCAGTCACGCTGGTACTCAAGCAGCACTTGTTGCCAGGTCACCGGCACCGCACCGGCCTGGATCATGCGTTGGATCGACATGTCGTGGGCTTCCTTGGTGGTACCACCCGAAGCATCCGTGACGATGTACACCTCGTAGCCTTCGGCCAGCGCTTCCAAGGCCGGGAAGTTCAGGCAGACCTCGGTCCACAGCGCGGCCATGATCAGTTTCTTGCGGCCGGTGGCTTTGACCGCGGCGACCAGCGCCTTGTCCTCCCAAGAGTTCATCGAAGTGCGCTCGATCGGCTGCTGGTCGGGGAACACGCTGAGCAGTTCCGGCCAGATGTAGCCGCTGAAGCTTTTGGTTTCCACGGAGGTAAAGATGGTCGGCACGTTGAAAATCTTGGCTGCCTTGGCCAGCGCAACGGTGTTGTTCTTCAGGGTCTGACGGTCGATGGACTGCACGCCGAAGGACATTTGTGGCTGATGGTCGATCAGGATCAGGGTGGAGTTGCTTGGGTTGAGCAGTTCGCGAATAGACATGGTGTTTTCCCTTTAGTGGCTTGACGTTGGTTTTCTGGTGCTTCCAGCGTTGCTGGCGGCTTGGAAGTAACTTTACGGGCTAGCCAATATCGGAACAATTACCTAAAATACGGATTCATTGATTCTAAAAAAGGGACAATCATGGATCGTATCGAATGCATGCGTGCGTTCGTCGTCACCGTCGGCGAAAACGGCTTCGCCGCGGCTGCCCGCGCCATGGACGTGCCCCGTTCAAAAGTGAGTAAACAGATCCAGGCGCTGGAAGACGCCATCGGCGTGCAGTTGCTGCAACGCACCACCCGTAGCCTGCATTTGACCGAAGCCGGCGCCGAGTACTTTGAGGCGGCTCGGGAAGTGATAGCTGCGCTGGACGAAGCCGAGCAGCGCGCCCGCGACGGGATTGGGGAGTTGCGCGGCGTATTGCGGGTGAATGCGCCGATGTCGTTCGGCCTGCATCGGCTGGGGCGGCTGATTCCGCTGTTCCATGAACAGCATCCGCACATCGAGCTGCAACTGGTGCTCAGCGACCAACAGGTGGACCCGGTGCGCGGAGGCTTCGACGTGACCATCCGCATTGCCAGCCTGCCGGACTCCACCATGATCGCCCGCCAGTTGGCGCCCGCGCCACGCATCATGGTGGCTTCGCCGGCTTATCTCGAGCGTGCGGGCATCCCACAGGTCCCCCACGACCTGCGTCAGCATCAATGCCTGAACTATGGCTACCTGCAAAGCGGCGTGAGCCTGCAAATGAGCAACGGCAAGGACACCCAGCGCGTCAACGTCACCGGGCCGCTGCACGCCAACAACGGTGACCTGCTGGCCCAGGCGGCCGAAGCCGGAATGGGCATCGCGCTGCTGCCGGACTTCATCGTCGAAGACGCCCTGGCAAGCGGACGCCTGGTGCCGGTGCTCTGCGAATGGCACGCACCGGCGATCAGCGTGAATGCGGTTTACTCCTCGGCGCGCCGGGTGCCGCAGAAGACGCGGGCCTTCATTGAGTTTTTGGTGAAGCAACTGGCGCAGCCGATCGCGCGCCCAGGCGACTGATCCACACCGCCCCCAGAATCACCAGGCCGCCCAGGGCCAAACGGCCCAGCGGTTCGTGCTGGTTCCAGATAAGCAGGTTCAGCAGCAGGCCCACCGGCACATGCAGGTTATTCACCACGGCAAGGGTGCCGCCATTGACCAGGCAAGCGCCCTTGTTCCACCAGTACATGCCCAGCGCGGTGCTGACCAACCCGAGGAACAACAGCACCCCCCACTGCAGCGGCGCTTGCGGCAGGAAGTCGGCCTTGCCGAACAGCAAGAACGCCGGCAACACCACCAGCAACGCGCCCAGGTAGAAATAACCGAAGCGCCGATAATGCGGTTGGTCGCTCGGGTAACGCGCCACCAGATGCTTGTACATCACTTGCCCGGCGGCATAGGTGAAGTTGGCCAACTGGAGCAGCAAAAAGCCCATGAAGAAGTTCGGTGTAATCTGATCGAAACGGATCACCGCTGCGCCGCACACCGCCACCAATGCGGCAATCAGCGCCCAGGGGTTGAAGCGCCGGTTGAGGGCATCTTCGATCAGAGTCACGTGCAACGGCGTGAGAATGGTGAATAGCAACACTTCCGGCACCGTGAGCACACGAAAGCTCAGGTACAGGCACACGTACGTCACGCCGAACTGCAATGCGCCGATCACCAGCATGCGGCGCATGAACGCAGGCTCCACCGAGCGCCAGCGCGTCAGCGGGATGAATACCAGCCCGGCCAACAGCACGCGCACCAGCACGGCGAAGTAGCTGTCGACGTGGCCGGCGAGGTATTCGCCGATCAAGCTGAAGGAAAAAGCCTGAATCAAAGTGACAACCAGTAGATAACCCATGCGCGCCTCGTTTCGAATGGGCGGGACATTAAAGGTTTTCGGCGCTTCATGAAACTCGGGGCAAAAAAAACCCGACCTCGCTATAGCGGCAGTCGGGCAGGAGCACTCAGGAGCACAAGTGCAAAGGGAGGTTCGATACGCGTACTTGAAGGGTTGGCGTGGGGTTATATAAACACCGCGCGATTATCTGACGATTAAAGGATCACGCGACCTGAGCCAGTAACGCCTTGGCGTGGTTGATGCCCTTTTCCTGGAAATCACCGCTCAGGTTCACCCCTTCAGCGTGAATGAACGTCACGTCGTGAATTCCGATGAACGCCATGACCTGGCGCAAATACGGTTCCTGGTGATCAGACGTCGCGCCCGTATGAATGCCGCCCCGCGCCGTGAGCACGATGGCACGCTTGCCGGTCAGCAAGCCCTGGGGCCCGGTGGCGGTGTATTTGAAGGTCACGCCGGCGCGCAACACATGATCCAGCCAGGCTTTGAGGGTGCTGGGGATGGCGAAGTTGTACATCGGCGCAGCCATTACCAGCACGTCGGCGGCGAGCAATTCGTCGGTCAATTCGTTGGAGCGATCCAGGGACGCCTGTTCGATGTCGTTGCGCTGTTCCACCGGTTTCATCCAGCCGCCGAGCAGGTTGGCGTCCAGGTGCGGAACAGGGTTGAGCGCCACGTCTCGCACGGTGATCTGGTCCGCCGGGTGCGCGGCCCGCCATTGGCTGATGAACTGTTGAGTCAGCTGACGGGAAATCGAATCCTGCTGGCGAGCGCTGCTTTCGATGATCAGAACATTGGACATGGCTATGTAGGCTCCATCTGTACTTGCTGTAAGTCGATGGAGAGAAGATTAAACAACGCCTATTCGATAAAAAAGCGCAAAAAACTGCTATAACCCATCTATAAATTTGCTAATAAGCGGAGTATTGCCAAACTCCTGCTCCGCTGCCGGTTCATTTGGGAGCACAGGCCAGGGCAATACGCATTTTGATAATGGCGCGGTTGAACTTGACCGTCGTGTTGGTGCTTTTACCCGCCGGCACCGTAACCGTGCGACGACGCGGGGACTCCGGGCCGTTGGTAAAGGTCACCGAACAGACAGCGTCATTCGTGCCGTAGTTATTCAACTGGATCGAACTGATGTCGCCGTCGACGTCGGATGCGGTGTAATCGACGCTCACGCCGTCAATCTTTTTAGTCACGTCGATCGGGTAGGCAAACGCGCTCATCGGCAGCAGCGCCAGCAACACACAACAGATTTTTTTCATTCGGCAGTCTCCAATCAGGACCGCCAGCTTAGGACAACAGGAGCTCATCTTGAAAGCGCCCCGCGTTACCCTCGATCAATGGCGCACGCTGCAAGCCGTGGTCGACCATGGTGGCTTCGCCCAGGCGGCCGAAGCGCTGCACCGTTCGCAATCCTCGGTGAGCTACACCGTGGCGCGCATGCAAGACCAGCTCGGGGTGCCCTTGTTGCGCATCGACGGACGCAAGGCAGTGCTCACCGATGCCGGTGAAGTGCTGCTGCGCCGCTCCCGGCAACTGGTGAAAAACGCCAGCCAGCTGGAGGACCTCGCCCACCATATGGAACAGGGTTGGGAAGCCGAAGTGCGGCTGGTGGTGGACGCCGCGTACCCCAACGCGCGCCTGGTGCGCGCGCTCACCGCGTTTATGCCGCAAAGCCGGGGCTGCCGCGTACGCCTGCGCGAAGAAGTGTTGTCGGGCGTGGAAGAGTTGTTGATCGATGGCATGGCTGACCTGGCCATCTGCGGGTTCATCATTCCAGGTTACCTGGGCACGGAAATGAGCGACGTGGAGTTCGTCGCCGTGGCCCACCCGGACCACTCGCTGCATCGCTTGAACCGCGAGTTGAGCTTCCACGACCTGGAGAGCCAGATGCAGGTGGTGATTCGCGACTCCGGGCGTCAGCAGCCGCGGGACGTCGGCTGGCTCGGCGCCGAACAGCGCTGGACCGTCGGCAGCTTGTCCACCGCCGCCACGTTCGTCAGCAGCGGCCTGGGCTTCGCGTGGCTGCCCCGGCACCTGATCGAACGCGAACTCAGGGAGGGCCTGCTCAAGCAGCTACCCTTGGAAAAAGGCGGCAGCCGCAACCCGACGTTCTACTTGTATTCAAACAAGGACAAACCCCTGGGGCCAGCCACGCAGATCCTCGTCGAACTGCTGCGCACCTTTGATACAGCCCCACTGGACGCCCCTTTCGCTGCCCCGCGGCAAGCCTGAAACGGAGTTTATGCATGGCCTGGTTCGACCACGAAGGATGCAGCCTGCACTACGAGGAATACGGTCACGGTACCCCCCTGATCCTGATCCACGGCCTGGGCTCCAGCAGCCAGGATTGGGAATTGCAGATTCCGGTGCTGGCCAGGCACTACCGGTTGATCGTGGTGGATGTACGGGGTCATGGGCGCTCGGACAAACCCCGTGAACGCTACAGCATCTCAGGCTTCACCTTCGACCTGATCGCCCTGATCGAACACCTGGACCTGCCGCCCGCCCATGTGGTGGGCTTGTCCATGGGCGGCATGATCGCCTTCCAACTGGCGGTGGACGAACCCGGCCTGGTCAAGAGCCTGTGCATCGTCAACAGCGCGCCCGAGGTCAAGGTGCGCAGTGCCGATGATTATTGGCAGTGGGCCAAGCGCTGGAGCCTGGCGCGCCTGCTCAGCCTCGCGACCATCGGCAAGGCCCTCGGCGACCGGCTGTTCCCCAAACCGCACCAGGCCGACTTGCGCCGCAAGATGGCCGAGCGCTGGGCAAAAAACGACAAACGTGCTTATCTCGCCAGTTTCGACGCGATTGTGGGCTGGGGCGTGCAGGAACAACTTTCCAGGATTACCTGTCCAACCCTGGTCATCAGCGCCGACCACGACTACACCTCCGTGGCGCAAAAAGAAAACTATGTAAAACTGCTGCCCGATGCGCGTCTGGTGGTGATCGAGGATTCCCGCCATGCCACGCCCTTGGATCAACCCGAAGTCTTTAACGCGACCTTGCTCGATTTTCTAAAGACAGTCGAAACCACTACCCAGGATCACTGACCCATGTTGAAAAAAATCGCCTTCTTTACCGGCTCCGTTCTGTTCGCTGCCAACCTGATGGCCGCTGAACCCGCCAAGGCGCCCCACGTGCTGATCGATACCACCAACGGCCAGATCGAGATCGAACTGGACCCGGTCAAGGCGCCGATCAGTACCAAGAACTTCCTGGCCTACGTCGATAAGGGTTTCTACACCAACACGATTTTCCACCGTGTGATCCCGGGCTTCATGGTGCAGGGCGGCGGGTTCACTGCGCAGATGTCGCAGAAGCCTACCGACGCGCCGATCAAGAACGAAGCCAGCAATGGCCTGCATAACGTACGCGGCACCTTGTCCATGGCACGCACAAACGACCCGAACTCGGCCACCAGCCAATTCTTCATCAACGTGGCCGACAATGCCTTCCTCGACCCGGGTCGTGACGCCGGCTACGCCGTGTTCGCCAAAGTCGTCAAAGGCATGGACGTGGTCGACATCATCGTCAACTCCCAGACCACCACCAAGCAAGGCATGCAGAACGTGCCAATCGACCCTGTTGTGATCAAGTCGGCCAAGCGTATCGACTAAGCTCAGCAGGCAGCTTCGCGCGTGGCCCACAAGGCCGCGCGCACATTTGAAAGGAGAGCCCGCACGGCGGGCGTCAAACTCAATGCTCTATCGTCGCTTTGAACAACTGATCGACATCTTCCGCGACGCACCCACCGCGGCCCCTCCCGATAAAGTCCTGCCCTTCTACCTCTACTACCTGCGCCAGGTGTGGCCGCACTTCGCGGCCTTGCTGGTGGTGGGCCTGATCGGTGCGCTGATCGAAGTGGCGCTGTTCAGCTACCTGAGTCGCATCATTGACCTGGCCCAAGGTACACCGCCCGCCGACTTCTTCCAGATTCACAGCACCGAGCTGATCTGGATGGCCGTGGTTGCCCTGCTGCTACGTCCGATCTTCGGCGCCCTGCATGATCTGCTGGTGCACCAGACCATCAGCCCGGGCATGACCAGCCTGATCCGCTGGCAGAACCATAGCTACGTGCTCAAGCAGAGCCTGAACTTCTTCCAGAACGATTTTGCGGGGCGCATCGCCCAGCGCATCATGCAAACCGGCAACTCCCTGCGTGACTCCGCCGTGGCGGCGGTGGATGCGATCTGGCACGTAGCGATCTATGCCATCAGTTCCCTGGTGTTGTTTGCCGAGGCCGACTGGCGCCTGATGATCCCGCTGGTGACCTGGATCGTCTGCTACAGCCTGGCACTGCGCTATTTCGTGCCACGGGTGAAGGAACGCTCGGTGATTTCCTCCGAGGCACGCTCCAAGCTGATGGGCCGTATCGTCGACGGCTACACCAACATCACCACCTTGAAGCTGTTTGCCCACACCCATTTCGAACAGGAATACGCCAAGGAAGCGATCATCGAGCAGACCGAAAAGACCCAGCTGGCCAGCCGCGTGGTGACCAGCATGGACGTGGTGATCACCACCATGAACGGCCTGCTGATCGTCACCACCACCGGCCTGGCCCTGTGGCTGTGGACCCAGTCACTGATTTCCGTGGGCGCAATTGCCTTGGCTACCGGCCTGGTGATTCGCATCGTCAACATGTCCGGCTGGATCATGTGGGTGGTCAATGGCATTTTCGAGAACATCGGCATGGTGCAGGACGGCCTGAAAACCATCGCCCAGCCGCTGGCGGTGACCGACCGCGACAACGCTGCGCGCCTGAACGTGCCCCACGGTGAAGTGCGCTTTGAGCAGGTGGATTTTCACTACGGCAAAAAGAGCGGGATCATTGGCGGCCTGGACCTGAATATCCAGGCCGGGGAAAAGATCGGCCTGATCGGCCCGTCGGGCGCCGGCAAGTCGACCCTGGTCAACTTGCTGCTGCGCCTTTACGACCTGCAAGGCGGGCGGATCCTGATCGACGGCCAGAACATCGCGGACGTGGCCCAGGAAACCCTGCGCGAACAGATCGGCATGATCACCCAGGACACCTCGCTGCTGCATCGCTCAATCCGCGATAACCTGCTATACGGCAAGCCGGACGCCACCGATGAAGAGCTTTGGGCCGCCGTGCACAAAGCGCGCGCCGATGAGTTCATCCCCCTGCTGTCGGATGCCGAAGGCCGTACCGGGCTGGACGCCCATGTGGGTGAACGCGGTGTGAAACTCTCCGGCGGGCAGCGTCAACGCATTGCGATTGCTCGCGTGCTGCTTAAAGACGCGCCGATCCTGATCATGGATGAGGCGACTTCGGCACTCGACTCGGAAGTCGAAGCGGCGATCCAGGAAAGCCTGGAAACCCTGATGCAGGGCAAGACGGTGATTGCGATTGCACACCGACTGTCGACCATTGCTCGAATGGACAGGTTAGTGGTGCTGGAGAAAGGCCGGATTGCCGAAAGTGGCAGCCATGCCCAATTGCTGGCCCATGGTGGCTTGTATGCACGGTTGTGGCAGCACCAGACAGGAGGCTTTGTAGGCATCAACTGAACGCGGCAGGCCATTATTGCGCCGCGCAAATCCGAACAATTCTGACAGTTTTCTCTATCGCGCCGGTGACGGGCCACACTCCTGCTGTACTGCAAGCAGGAACCAGGAAGGCCCTGACGTAAGACTGCAAGGACGCATCACCGACCAGTTGACTAGATAGAGCAATCTACTAAGGAAGTGTTCATGTCTACTTTGTTCAAACGTTCCGTTACGGAAGGATTAGGTACGTTTTGGCTGGTGCTGGGTGGCTGCGGGAGTGCGGTGTTGGCCGCAGCGTTCCCCAACGTCGGGATCGGTCTGCTCGGTGTAGCCCTGGCATTCGGGTTGACCGTGCTGACCATGGCCTTTGCTATCGGTCATATCAGCGGTTGTCACCTCAACCCGGCGGTATCGGTGGGGCTGGTCGTGGGCGGAAGGTTTCCGGCCAAGGAATTACCGGCATACATCGTGGCTCAGGTCATTGGCGGCATTGTCGCCGCGGCACTGTTGTACTTCATTGCCAGCGGCAAACCGGGCTTTGAACTGGCCGGCGGCCTGGCCTCCAATGGCTATGGCGAGCATTCACCGGGTGGTTACTCGATGGCGGCGGGCTTTGTCACCGAACTGGTGATGACGGCGATGTTCGTGCTGATCATCCTCGGCGCCACCGATCGCCGTGCCCCTGCGGGTCTGGCGCCGATTGCCATTGGCCTGGCCTTGACCCTGATCCACCTGATCTCGATTCCCATCACCAACACCTCGGTCAATCCGGCCCGCAGCACCGGCCCGGCATTGATCGTCGGTGGCTGGGCGGTCCAGCAGTTGTGGATGTTCTGGCTGGCGCCGATCCTCGGCGCAATAGTCGGCGGTGTGGTTTATCGCTGGCTGGGTAAAGAAGAGACGGCCTGAAGCAAAGGGGTTCAGCCCTGCCGATAAGGCAGGGCTGCCCTCGCCTCTTCGGCATACGCCAGAATGCCGATGCGCTCACGCGCCAGAAAATCCCCCACGGCGTTCTTCAAACCCGGATGGCGCAGGTAGTGCCACGAATGGGTAATCACCGGCTCGAACCCGCGAATCAACTTGTGCTCGCCCTGGGCACCGGCGTCAAAACGCTGCAAGCCGTGAGCGATGGCGTAGTCCATGCCCTGATAGAAACACGTCTCGAAATGCAGGCGATCGAACTCCGCCAGGCAACCCCAATAGCGACCGTAGAAGCTGTCGCCGCCGACCAGGCTGAAAGCCATGGCCACCGGGCGTGTACCTTGCTTGGCCAGCACCACACGGATCGCCTCGGGCATGCGTTCGGCCAGCAAGCTGAAAAATGCACGGGTCAAATAGGGTGATTGGCGACGTACTGCGTAGGTATTGGCGTAGCAGGCGTAGACAAAATCCCACTGGGCCTCGCTCAGTTCACGGCCTTGCAGCCATTCGAAATCGATACCCTGCCCCGCCACTTGCTCACGCTCTTTGCGCATCTGTTTGCGCTTGCGCGAACTCAGGGCATCGAGGAAGTCCTGAAAGTCGCGATAGCCACGATTCTGCCAATGGAATTGACAGCCCAGGCGCTGCAACCAACCCGCTTGCCGGGCCAATGCGTCGTCAGCCAGTGGGTCGGTGAAGTTGATATGCGCACTGGAAAGCCCCTCAATCTCCAGGTAGCCCGGCAAGCTTTTGAGCAATTCAAAACCGTCCTCGGCATTCGCCGCCAACAACCTTGGCCCGCTCACCGGGCTGAACGGTACCGCCGTCAACAGTTTGGGGTAGTAGTCGATACCGGCGCGCTCACAGGCATCCGCCCAACCATGATCGAACACGTACTCGCCGTAGGAGTGCCACTTGCGGTAACTGGGCAACGCCGCCACCAGGCGATCCCCCTCCCAATGCAGCAAATGCTCAGGCTGCCAGCCCGACCGCGAGCCCAGGCTGGCACTGTCCTCCAAGGCACTCAGGAATGCGTGCCGTACAAAGGGTTGAGCCTGCGGCACCAGGGCATCCCAAGCAGTCGGGGCAATTTCGGACAAAGTCTCCAGGCGTTGCAGCGGCATCGGCGTCCTCACGGGTGCTTGGCATAAAAGCCTGGCGAGTATCGCCTATCACGGCCCAAGGCACACCTCAAAACTGGCCGGACAAAGCTCGAAACAATTAGTTCCATTATTAAATAATTTGTCATTTAGATGAAATCACTTCGCCACTACCCCGTCATAAACGATCGCAATACTGACGCCTGTTTTTAGAGCGCCCGGTTCTATAGGGCGGCTATTTTCCGTCCGTCATCGGTCGGTTGTGTCCTGGATGGTTTGCCATCCCTCCTCACTTTCGGAGATTGATATGCGTCTTGCTTCCACTAAAACTGCGGCGGTCCTGTGCGGCGGCCTGCTGATGGCCCTGAGCATTCCAGCCAGCGCTGCAGTCGACGCTAAATTGCTCGACATGCTCAAGGCCAACGGCCAGATCACTGCTGCGCAGTACACCGAACTGCAAGCGGAATTGGCCAAAGACCAGAAAGAAAAGCAGATCGCACAGCAAGCTCAACAAGAGACCAACGAGCAGATCGCGGCCACCGCGAAAAAAACCAACGACCTGAGCGTCTTCGACCAGAAGCTGGCCTGGGCTGCGCGCACACAACTCAAGGGTGACGTGCGCTTCCGTCAGGAAACCGTGAAGATCCAGGGCGAATCCAACAACGGCGGCCGTGACAAAGACCGCCAGCGCATCCGCGCGCGCCTGGGTGCCTACACCGAAATCAACTCCCAGGTGGACACCGGCATCCGCATCGCCACCGGCAGCAACGACGATGCCCGCTCCACCAACCAGGACCAGGACAACTACTTCGACAAGAAGTCGATCTGGCTGGACCTCGGCTACATCGACTACCACCCGGACCAGATCAAGAACCTGCACGTGATCGGCGGCAAGATGCTCCAGCCATGGGTAAACATGGGCGATGTGATCTGGGATAGCGACATCAACCCGGAAGGTCTGGCACTGACCTACAAATACCCACTGGGTAGCAGCGCCGAACTGTTTGGCAGCATCGGTAACTACAACCTCAAGGACAACGTAGATGGCGACGGCGTGCAGTTCCGCCATGACCTGCGCCTGACGTCAGGTCAGTTGGGTACGCGTTTCTCGGTCACCGACAACCTGAAAATGACCCTGGGCGGCAGCGTCTACGCCTACCAGAACGATAAGGACAGCCGCTGCACCACAACCACCACGCCTTGCGCACTGGCGGTCAACGGTAACTCGGCCGACAACCAATTCCGCCTGTATGAAGGCTTTGCCCAAGCCGATATCGGCGGCCTGGCCGTGCCGCTGGCGTTTTATGGCCAGTATGTGAAAAACAACGATGCCGTGACCGACCAGGACACCGCCTGGTTGCTGGGTGCCAAGTCCAAGGTGTTCGGTTTCAACCTGGACTACAACTACCGCGATACGCAACGTGATGCTGTCGTTGGCGCCTTCACCGACTCGGACTTTGCCAACGGCACCACCGGCTCGCGTGGGCACAAGTTCAAGGTCAGCTACGATATCGACAAGAACTTCGCCCTCGGCGCCACGTACTTCCTGACCAAGGCCGACTACGCCAGCCGCACCCAGCGTGATGCCAACACCAACACCTTGCAGTTGGATGCTGAAGCGAAGTTCTAGGGGGGCAGCGGCAAGCTTCGAGCGGCAAGCTTCAAGGAAAAGCACGTGACTTGCAGCTTCAAGCTTGCCGCTTGAAGCTGCTTCTATCTACCTTTCAGCCGTTCGGCAGCCAGCCGTTCAGCCAACGCATCAGCATCTTTTACCGGTTCTTCCGGCATGATCTTCAACGTTGCCTGCATCAAGCGCATCTGACGGATAAAGCGTCGGCAGTTGGGGCAGAACATCAAGTGATGACGCACCATCAGACGCTCGCGAAAGGTCAGTTGCCCGTCGAGGTAGTCACTGGACCGCGCCACTTGTTCTTTACAGGTCAACATTCGCCGGTTTCCTCAAAATGCTCCACCGTGGCGAAGACTTTAAGCCGTGCCCGATGCAACAGCACACGGACATTGGAGAGCGTGAGGGACAGAAGATTACAAATCTCCTCCAGCTCCAGGCCCTGGCGTTCGCGCAGCATCAGCACGCTGTTTTGCAACTCCGACAAACTCAGAATCGTATGCTCCAGGCATTTGCGCAGTTCATCCTCGGTCAGCAAGGCTTCCGGGGTGTCTTGATGCCAGGCGTAAGGAGCGACGGCCCAATGGCCGTCGTCGGGTACGAAACGATCATCACCGATGGTGCCGTGGGGCGAAGGCAGATCGTCGAGCAAGACTTCACGGCGGTTCTGTTTGTAGCGGCCTTTGGCCGCGTTGGCAGTGATGGTCAGCAGCCAGGTCTTGAGGCTGGAACGCCCTTCGAACTTGACCAGGTTGCGCACCACCGACAACCAGGCGTCCTGTACCACTTCGTCGGCGTGGCGCTGGCCGACGATGGCGTAGGCCACCGCCCGCATTGCGCTCTGGTAGGTGGTGACCAATTCCTTGTAGGCCCGCTGCTCACCCTTGAGCAGTCGTTCAAGCAGGTGCGCGTCGTCCGCTGCGGCCATGCAAAACCTCGATGTTTATCGCTTGCGCAGGATCACGCTGCCGATGGAGTACCCAGCGCCAAACGAGCTGAGCACCGCCACGGAACCCTTGGCCAGGTCGTCCTGGTAAGTATGAAACGCGATCACCGAACCCGCCGAACTGGTGTTGGCGTAGGTGTCGAGAATGACCGGGGCTTCTTCCACCGTGGCCTCGCGACCCAACAGTTTCTTCACGATCAGGTGGTTCATGCTCAGGTTGGCCTGATGCAACCAGAAGCGCTTCACGTCTGTGACGTTCAGCTGGTTTTCCGCCAGGTGTGCACTGATCAATTCGGCAACCATCGGGCAGACATCGCGGAACACCTTGCGACCTTCCTGCACGAACAGCTTGTCGGGCGCGCCGATGCCCTCTTCCGCCGTGCGGTTGAGAAAGCCGAAGTTGTTGCGGATGTTGTTGGAGAATTTGGTCAGCAGCTTGGTGCTCACCACATCGAACTGATGCTTGGAGGTTGCCAGGTCAGCGCGCTCAAGGACCACCGCGGTGGCCGCATCACCAAAAATGAAATGGCTGTCACGGTCGCGGAAGTTCAGGTGGCCGGTGCAGACCTCCGGGTTGACCATCAGGATCGCCCGCGCCTGGCCCAATTGGATGCTGTTGGCGGCGTTCTGGATACCGAAGGTGGCCGAGGAACACGCCACGTTCATGTCGAAACCGAACCCCTCGATGCCCAGTGCGGCCTGGACCTCAATGGCAATGGCG
Source organism: Pseudomonas sp. BCA17 (assembly GCF_004519405.1). Taxonomy (GTDB): domain Bacteria; phylum Pseudomonadota; class Gammaproteobacteria; order Pseudomonadales; family Pseudomonadaceae; genus Aquipseudomonas. The sequence goes on from NZ_SGWI01000001.1 coordinate 1,671,166, forward strand.
GGGTACGCGCGTTGCAGATTGGAGCAGGCAACGATCACCCCGTCGATGTCCGCGGCAGTCTTGCCTGCACGCTGGAGGGCCTGTTCGGCGGCCCCCACGGCCATCTGACACAGCACGGACCACTCGTCATTGCTGCGCTCAGGCAGGCGTGGGGCCATGCGCCGTGGATCAAGGATACCGTCCTTGTCCATCACGAAGCGGCTCTTGATGCCCGACGCCTTTTCAATGAAAGCCGCGCTCGACTCGGTCAGCGCCTGCACATCACCGCGCTCGATAGCAGCGGCATTGTCGCTGTTGAACTGTTGCACGTAAGCATTGAAAGACTGCACCAGCTCTTCGTTGGAGATGCTGTTGGCCGGGGTGTACAGGCCAGTGCCGCTGATGACGACGTTATGCACGGTCGTTCCTCTAAATCTGTCAGGCAGAAGATATTGGTACCGTCGTACCAAACTATAAGTAGTCCGATTCCGCGCGGCGGACATCAAACTGGCAACGCTTTATTCCATCGTGCCGTGGCTGTACATCAGCTCATCACGACGACTCCGGCATTTATAACGACGAAGTTTGCCACAAACCCCAGGATTTGGCGCCACATCCCGGACCAACACCTTGTTAATGCGGGAGATGGCCTGCTGCCGATAGCGGTATTCCGGGTGCAGATCCAGTGGCCGGCACGTCGCTATCGGGAACCCGCCACCTCCCTTATTTGAACCGGCCCGGTTTTCGAGATCAGGGCTCTACCAGGCTCCACTGTTTGCTCAGGCGCTTGTCGGAAATGGGCACCTTGGTACCCAACTGCTGGGCAAACAACGACACCCTGTATTCCTCCAACCACCAGCGATAGAGCTCCAGCTGCGGGTCGCGCTTACCTTCCTGGGCATGTTTGTTCAGGCGGTTCTGGTACTGCACCCACAGGCCGCTCAGCTCGGCACTCCACACACGGTCTTTTTGCACCTGGCTCGGCAATTTCTCCAGGCGCAGCTCGATGGCCTTGAGAAAACGCGGCAACTCCTTGAACCACTGCGCCGGGGTTTCCCGGACAAAACCGGGATACACCAGATGGCTCAGTTGCTGCTTGATATCGTTCAGGGCCACGGCCTGGGCCAGGTCGATCTTGCCTTTGAAGCGCTTCTGCAACCCATGCCAGAGTTTCAGCACCTCCAGGGTCAGTCGCGCCAGACGCTCGGCATGTTCGGTCCAATGACCACGCTTGCGCTCGGCCAGGGCGGCCAGGCCCGCGCCATCACGGGGCAGGCTGGCTTCGCCTTCCAGCACGCAGGTATCGAGGCTGGCCAGCAGAATGTCTTCCACCAACCCGTCAACGCGCCCCAGCTCGCGGTACATCAAGCCCAGCTCGGTCAACCCGGGCAGCTTACCGCGCAGGAATTTCGCCGGCTCCGCCAATTGCTGCATCAGCAGGCGCTGCAAAGCACGACGGTGCTGGAACTCGGCCTCGGCGACGGTGGAGAAACGCCCTTCCTTGACCGTGCCATTTTCCTCTACCAACGCCGGGTAAACCGTCATCGACAAGCCGGCGATGTTTTGCTGGGTTTTCTCGGCCACCGCCGCAAACGCCTTGGCTTGCACCGGTTGCTGGCTTTTCGCTGTTTGCGGCACCGCCAATGCGGCCTGGCTGGCTTGCGCAAAGCGTGCGGTCAGCTCTGCGAGGTCGCGGCCTTCACCCAGGAACTTGCCCTCGCCATCGACCACTTCGAGGTTCATCTTCAAGTGGTTTTCCACTTGCTGCGCCGCTTCCGCCCAGGCTTCATCGCTGACCCGTGCGCCGGTCATGCGCAGTAATTCGCGCCCCAGCGCCTGGGGCAGCGAACCCTGGCCAAATTCGATGCGCTGCAGCGCGGCCTTGACGAAATCCGGCACCGGCACAAAGTTCTTGCGCAGTGCCTTGGGCAAATTACGCACCAGCGCAATGCTTTTGGCTTCGATCACCCCCGGCACCAGCCACTCCAGGCGCTCCGGGGGTAAGGCCGGCAGCAGCGGTGCCGGCACACGCAGGGTCACGCCGTCACGCGGGTGGTTGGGTTCGAAGTGGTAACTCAGGGTCAGGGCCAGGTCGCCCAGGTGCAGGGTGTCCGGGTAATGCGCGGCGGTGACTTCACTGGCCTCGCGCGCCAGCACGTCTTCTTCGCGCATGATCAGCAGCTGCGGGTTTTTCTGGCTGTTGACCTTGTACCAGCTGTCGAAGGTCGCAGTCTGGTGGATCTCCGCCGGCAGGCGCGCGTCGTAGAAGGCGTAGAGGGTTTCCTCGTCGGCCAGGATGTCGCGACGGCGGGCCTTGGCTTCCAGTTCGTCGAGCTGCTCCAGCAACTGTTGGTTGGCCGTCAGGCACCTGGCGCGCGATTGAATCTCGCCACGCACCAAACCTTCGCGGATAAACAGCTCGCGCGACACTACAGGGTCGATCGGGCCGTAATGCACCGGCCGGCGCCCGACCACAATCAGCCCGAACAGGGTGATCTGCTCAAATGCCACCACCTGGCCACGCTTCTTCTCCCAATGGGGTTCGAAGTGGTTTTTCTTGATCAAATGCCCGGCCAGCGGTTCGATCCAGTCGGCATCGATCTTCGCCACCATGCGCGCATACAACTTGGTGGTTTCCACCAGTTCGGCCGTCATCAGCCATTGCGGGCGCTTTTTGCCGATGCCCGAGGACGGGTGAATCCAGAAACGCCGCTGACGCGCGCCCAGGTAGTCGCCGTCCTCGGTCTTCTGGCCAATCTGGCTGAGCAGGCCGGACAGCACCGCCTTGTGCAGCTTCGGGTAGTCCGCCGGATCCTGGTTGATGGCCAACTGCATGTCGCGGCAGATCAGGCTCAACTGGCGATGGGAGTCACGCCACTCCCGCAAGCGCAGGTAATTAAGGAAGTTCTTGCGACACCAGTTGCGCAACGGGCTGGCGGTCAGCGCCTGGCGTTGCTCTTCAAAGCCGCGCCACAGATTGACCAACCCGGCGAAGTCCGAATCGGCATCTTTCCATTGCGCGTGGGCCTGGTCGGCGGCCTGTTGACGCTCCGGCGGGCGCTCGCGCGGGTCCTGGATCGACATCGCGCTGGCAACGATCAGCACTTCCTGCAAGCTGCCGAGCTTGGCGGCTTCCAGCAACATTCGCCCCATGCGTGGGTCCACCGGCAAGCGCGCCAACTGGCGCCCCAACGGGGTGAGCTGGCTGTTGCGGTCCACCGCCGAAAGCTCTTGCAGCAGATTGAAACCGTCGCTGATGGCCTTGCCATCCGGCGGTTCGATAAACGGAAAGTCGGTGATTTCACCCAGGCGCAGGTGCAGCATCTGCAGGATCACGGCAGCCAGGTTGGTGCGCAGGATTTCCGGGTCGGTAAATTCCGGACGACCGATAAAGTCTTCTTCACTGTACAAGCGTACGCAAATGCCCGGTTCGACACGGCCGCAGCGGCCTTTACGCTGGTTGGCGCTGGCCTGGGAAATCGCCTCGATCGGCAGGCGCTGCACCTTGGCGCGGTAGCTGTAACGGCTGATGCGCGCGGTGCCGCTGTCGATAACGTAACGAATGCCCGGCACCGTCAGCGAGGTTTCCGCGACGTTGGTCGCCAGTACCACACGCCGACCTGGGTGCGACTGGAAAATCCGTTGCTGCTCGGCCGGCGACAGACGCGCATACAACGGCAGTATTTCGGTGTGCTTGAGCTGTGCCTTGCGCAGCATCTCGGCGGCATCGCGAATCTCGCGCTCGCCCGGCAGAAACACCAGTACATCGCCTGGGCTGCGCCGTTCACTGCGTTCATAGGCTGCGATTTCATCGAGGGTGGCGAGGATCGCCTGGTCGACGGTCAAGTCGTCCTCGACGCGATTGCCCTCCTCGTCCTGTTCCAGGGTCAGCGGGCGGTACCAGGTTTCCACCGGGAAAGTGCGACCCGACACCTCGACAATCGGCGCATCGTCGAAGTGCTTGGAAAAGCGCTCCAGGTCGATGGTCGCCGACGTGATGATCACCTTCAGGTCGGGACGACGCGGCAACAGTGTTTTCAAGTAGCCGAGCAGGAAGTCGATGTTCAGGCTGCGCTCGTGGGCTTCGTCGACGATGATCGTGTCGTAGCGTTCGAGGTAGCGGTCGTTCTGGGTTTCCGCCAGCAGGATACCGTCGGTCATCAGCTTGATCAGGGTGTTGGAGTCGCTCTGGTCTTCAAAGCGCACCTGATAGCCCACCAACGCTCCCAACGGCGTGGCCAGCTCCTCGGCGACGCGGGTGGCCACGCTGCGCGCGGCGATCCGGCGCGGCTGGGTATGCCCGATCAGGCCATACTGGCCGCGACCGATTTCCAGGCAGATCTTCGGTAACTGGGTGGTTTTACCCGAACCGGTTTCACCGGCAATGATCAGCACCTGATGCTTGTTCAACGCCGCTTTGATTTCATCGCGCTTGGCCGCAATCGGCAGGCTGTCGTCGTAGCGAATCACCGGCAGGCTGGCCCGCCGCGCCGTGACCTGGGCACAAGACGCCTGCATCCGCGCAACCCACTGCGCCAGCTTTTCCTCGTCGGGCTTTTTGCGCAACTCAAGCAACTGCCGCCGCAAGCGGTGGCGGTCGGCGAGCATGGCGTGGTCGAGGGTCTTGAGCAGTTGATCGATAGTGGGCGCTTGGTCAGTCATCAGGTGCGTTGGGGTCGTCTGTTTATGCGTGGGGGGCGGATTGTGGCAGAAAAGCAGTGGTGAGCGGCAAGCTTCAAGCGGCAAGTAAAAGCGGATCGGCCCTGACTTGCGGCTTGAGGCTCGCCGCTGCTTTCTTGCGACCTGCAGCCATAAGCTTCAAGTAAAAGCAGATCCGCTTTTACTTGCCGCTTGAAGCTTGAAGCTTGAAGCTTAGGGCTGCTCTTTCCTCCTATAAGGAAATACATCGATGACCTTGCCCGCGCGAATGGCCTCCTGCAGGCCCTTCCAGTAATCGGCGTCGTACAACTCGCCGTGCAGCTCATCGAACAGCCTGCGCTGGGCGGCGTCGGCAAAGAGGAACGGCGGAAATTCTTCGGGGAATACATCCAGCGGGCCGATGGAGTACCACGGCTCCGAGGCCATTTCATCCTCGGGGGTGCGCGGCGGCGGGATGTGGCGGAAATTGGCCTCAGTGAGAAAGCAGATTTCGTCATAGTCATAGAACACGACGCGACCGTGGCGGGTGACGCCAAAGTTCTTCAGCAGCATGTCGCCGGGAAAGATATTGGCCGCCGCCAGTTGCTTGATCGCCAGGCCGTAGTCTTCCAGCGCTTCGCGCACCTGCGCAGGGTTGGCGTTGTCGAGGTAGAGGTTGAGCGGGGTCATGCGCCGTTCAGTCCAGCAGTGGCGGATGAGCACGGTGTCGCCTTCCACTTCGACGGTGCCCGCAGCGACTTCCAGCAGCTCGGCCAGGCACGCGGGCTCGAACTTGCTCAGGGGAAAACGGAAGTCGGCAAACTCCTGGGTATCGGCCATGCGCCCTACCCGGTCGACGCTTTTGACCAGGCGGTATTTCTCGATCACCGTGGCGCGGTTGACGTTTTTCGAGGGCGAAAAGCGGTCCTTGATGATCTTGAACACGGTGTTGAAGCCCGGCAGGGTAAACACGCTCATGACCATGCCGCGCACGCCGGGAGCCATGATGAACCGGTCGTCGGTGGTCGCCAGGTGATTGATCAGGGCACGATAGAACTCCGACTTGCCGTGTTTGTAGAAGCCAATGGAGGTGTACAGCTCGGCAATGTGTTTGCCGGGCAGGATGCGCTTGAGAAAGCCGATGAACTCCGCCGGTACCGGCACGTCGACCATAAAGTAGGAACGGGTGAACGAGAAGATGATCGACACCTCGGCTTCGTCGGTGATCAGCGCATCGATCCGGATGCCGCGCCCTTCGCGGTGCAATAACGGAATCACCAACGGCCACTGTTCGTCGCGCGTGTAGAGACGGCCGACCAGATAGGCGCCTTTATTACGGTAGAGCACCGAGGAAAACAACTCGACGCTCAGGTCCGGGTCCTTGCACACCCAGTCCGGCAGATTTTCGCGCAGTTGGGCTTCCAGGCGGCGCAGGTCGGCGGGCAGGTCAGCGTAAGGTTCGCTGAAGCTGTAGTCGGCAAAGATCTGCGCAAGCATCTCGGCGATGTTGCCTGCCGGCGTGTACAACCGCGTTTGCGCCGATCGCGCCCGGCGCAAACTTGGACGCGTGGTGTGGATGAACATGCAGCCGTCGCTGATCAGGTCATGGCTGAACAGGCCGCAGAAGATCGAGTTGTACCAGGTCTCCGACAGTTCATCATCGAAGCGCAGGTCGATCAGGCCGATGTAGGCACTCTTGACCAGGGGCCACAGGTCCACCTCCAGCAGTTGCGCCGCCTCGAAACCGGCCCGCAGGCACGCGGTGACTTCGCCCACTTTTTCCTCATACAGGTTGATACGCGCCGCCGACGCCGCCTGCCCTTGCTGCCACTGAGCCTTTTCGAAACGCTCGCGGGCGCCATCGGTGATACGACGGAAGTGCTCACGGTAATCGTCGAAGCCGTCGAGGATCATCTGGGCGATTGCGAGGGCGTGCTGCGACATGCGGGAAACCTCGAACGGGCGTCTGGGAGCCCTGAGCTTAGCCAGTGAACAGAGGTAGGTGAAGAACGATTTTCCCGCCCAGCCGTGCAGCTTTATTCAATTTGTACATTTGTTTTCAATTTTTATAACTCGACCATGCAGTCAATAAATGCCCCTGGCGCAGTGCGTACTCCGCGCTATAGGCCAGCAACGGCGGCGCTTGGCGTTTATGCGCGGCAAAAACACGCCGCACCGCAAGTGAAAGCCTTTGTACCAAGCGGGTACAACGTAAGGGAAACCCTTATTACGACATTGATGGCACTTTGATATACAGCGCTCCCTTCTCCCACCCTAACAAGGTCAGAAGACCGATCCGGGAACAGGTTCTAATCGCCCAAGGAGCATTAAGATGTCATTGAGGAATATGCGGATCGGTCTACGTGCCAGTCTGAGTTTTGGGGTGTTGGCCGGCTTGCTGGTGATTGTCGGGATGTTCGCACTGGGCCAGATGGCCACATTGCGGCAAAACGCGCAGGTCATCGAAGCGTCGTGGATGCCAAGCATCGAGAACATCCATGACAGCGCGTCTCTAATCGCCAGTATCCGCCTGGAGGCCCTACGCCTGGCGACCACCGACGAATCACGCATCCGTGACAACAGCAAAGCCCTGATCACGCGCCAGCGCAGCGAGCTGCAAACCCTGCTGGACCATCACAAGAGCCTGCTCAGCGGCGATGAAGAGCGCGACATGCTCAAGCGGCTCGAAGATAACGTGAATGCTTATCTGGCCCTGGTCGGCCAGATCGTTGCCCTGGTGGACAAGGATCAGCAACAGGATGCCATCGACCTGCTCAACAGCCGCCTCGCACCGCAAGGTGTGATCCTCAACAAGAGCCTGGAAGACCTGATCACCTTCAACCAAAGCGGCGTGGAAACCGCAGTGGACGTCTCCGCGCAGACCTATTTCACCGCGCGGTGGATTGTCGGCCTGATCATCGTGTCAGCGTTGATCATCACCTTGGTGCTGGCGTGGCTGCTGACCCGCAGCATCACCGCCCCGCTCGACCAGGCGCTGGCCGTGGCGCGCAATATCGCCGGCGGCAACTTGAGTCAACCGATCACCGTCAGCGGCAGGGACGAGCCCGCCCAATTGCTCGAGGCGCTGGCCACCATGCAGGCGCAGTTGCAGGGCACCATCCGTGGCATCAGCGAATCGGCACGACAACTGGCATCGGCCGCCGAAGAGATGAGCTCGGTGATGGAACAAAGCACGCGTGGCCTGCAGGCGCAGAACGACGAGATCGAACAGGCCGCCACCGCGGTCACGCAAATGAGCGCAGCCGTGGACGAGGTGGCGGGCAATGCGGTGTCCAGCGCCGAGGCGTCCAAGGCGTCGGACGAAGACAGCAAGCACGGTCATTACCAGATCAGCGAAACCATCAGCTCGATCCAGAACCTGGTCGACGAAGTGCTCGGTGCCTCGAACAATGCCGAGAGCCTCGCGGTACAGGCTCAAGACATCAGCAAGGTGCTGGAAGTGATCCGTGGCATCGCCGCGCAGACCAACCTGTTGGCACTCAATGCCGCCATTGAAGCGGCACGTGCCGGCGAGGCCGGGCGCGGATTTGCGGTAGTGGCTGATGAAGTCCGCTCCCTGGCGCAGCGCACCCAGGATTCCACCGAAGAAATCGAGCAGATGATCATCGGCATCCAGCAAGGCACCCAGGGTACCGTCGACGCCCTGAACAGCAGCGCCGAACACGCGAGCCAGACCCTGCAACGGGCCAACAGCGCCGGCAGCGCACTGGAGAAAATCACTGCCGCCATCTCACAGATCAGCCAGCGTAACCTGGTGATCGCCAGTGCCGCCGAGCAGCAAGCGCTGGTGGCACGCGATGTGGACCGCAGCCTGGTCAATATCCGCGACCTATCCACCCAAACCGCCGCCGGCGCCACCCAGACCTCGGCGGCCAGCCAGGAGCTGTCACGCCTGGCAGTGGACCTCAACGGTTTGGTCACGCGGTTTGTCGTGTAATTCGCCACGGTCTCATGCAACACTCGCCGCCTTTTGACGTAGGAGTGTTCCGTGAGACCTGTCGACACCCTGTACCTGCTGGGGCTGGCCGCCATCTGGGGGGCCAGCTTCCTGTTCATGCGCATCATCGCGCCGGAGATCGGTACTGTGCCGACCGCGTTCTTTCGCGTGTCGATCGCCGCCGCGGGCTTGCTGGTGATCTTGTCGATGATGCGCGTGAGCTGGGACTTCCAGGGCAAGTTCAAGACCGTCCTGCTGCTGGGTGTGATCAACTCCGGGATACCCGCGACGATGTACTCGGTGGCAGCCCAGGTATTGCCGGCGGGCTATTCGGCGATCTTCAATGCCACCACGCCGCTGATGGGCGTGCTGATCGGCGGGCTGTTCTTCAGCGAACGGCTGACACCGTCAAAAATCGCCGGTGTCAGCCTGGGCCTGCTGGGCGTGGGCGTGCTGACACGCGCCGGGCCGGTAGCGTTTGACCTGGAATTATTGATGGGGGCGTTGGCCTGTCTGCTTGCGACCACCTGCTATGGCTTTGCCGGTTTCCTGGCGCGACGCTGGCTGGATCAGCATGGCGGGCTGGACAGTCGACTCGCAGCATTGGGCAGCATGCTCGGGGCCACGCTGTTTCTGCTGCCGTTGTTCGCCTACAGCGCAATCAGCCATCCACCGGCAAGTTGGGGCGGCTGGCAGGTCTGGTTGTCGTTACTCGGGTTGGGGCTGGTGTGTACGGCATTTGCCTACATCCTGTACTTCCGCCTGCTGTCGTCCATCGGGCCGGTGAAGTCGATGACCGTGACCTTCATGATTCCCCCGTTCGGAGTGTTGTGGGGAGCATTGCTGCTGGATGAGCCGCTGTCGATGGCGCATCTGTATGGCGGGATATTGATCGCCGGGGCGTTGTGGCTGGTACTGCGGCCGAAAAAACCGTGAACGAATCATGCAGTGAGCGGGCTTGCCCGCTCACTGCAGACCCGCATCAGTTCTTGCGGAAGACGAAGACCAGACCGACGATGATCAAGCCCATGCCCACCACGCTCAACAACGCGAGCGTGTTGCCGAAGATCAGGTAGTCCATGACCGCCGTCACCGCCGGCACCAGGTAAAACAGACTGGTGACATTCACCAGGTTGCCCCGGGCGATCAGGCGATACAGCAACAGCGTCGCCAGCAACGACACCACCAACCCCATCCACAGCACCGGCAAGTAAAAGCCGGCCTCGTGCTCATAGTGGAATGGCTGGAACGGTACAAACGCCGCGCACAGCAACAAGCCCGCCAGGTACTGCACCGGCAACGTGCCCAGAGGGTTGTCGGTGATGCGCTTTTGCATGATCGAGCCAAACGTCATGCTCGCCAGCGCCAGCAGCCCGAACAGCATCCCCGCCAGGGACATGCCGGACAAGCCAATACCTTGGTAGACCACCATGATCAGCCCCGCCAACCCCAGACCCAGGCCGAACATCCGGCTGAATGAACGTTGACGTTCTATCAGCACCACGGTGAGGATCGGCTGCACCCCCATGATGGTTGCCATCACGCCCGGGGTGACTTTGAGGTCCAGCGCCAGCAGATAGAAAATCTGGTACGCGCCCAGCAGCACCAGCCCGGTTGCCACCGCGTACCACAGCGGCTTGCCGGGACGCGGCAGTTTCAGTTTGAGGACAGGGATCAGCAGTATCAGCCCCAGCAGGGCAATGGCAAAACGGATCAACAGAAAGGCAAAGGGCGATGAATGGGCCAGGCCCAGCTTGGAGAAAATCGCTCCGCTGCTCCACAGCAGCACAAACAGGCTCGTCGAGGCCGCCGCGGCCACGGATTGTTTCGAAAGAACAGACATGATTACCACCTGTAATCAGGCAAAAAAGCCGACTCAGCAAAGGCTGAAGTTCATTGGTTTTTTTCAGGCGGGCAGAGGGGAACAGCGATCGGCTGATCAGCCCGCGATGCCAACACCCGGCGGTGATACGACTGCGTACACCGGCGTGCTGCTGACAGGTGGAGGGTAATGACTGATCTGCACAGGCTGTTTGTTCCCGCACGGCACGACCACAGCGTTGACCGCCGAATCGACTACCGCTGTGCGTGGGGAAGCTGGCATGTGCTGATCTTTTGAAGGGATAAAGACGCACCGACTATAACCAGCCGCAAACACATTTTGCAATCACCTCGTCGGCGCTTTTGTGTGGAGGAGTTTTCATGCCTGCCAAGACCGGCGACCGTTATAATGCGCCCGGTTTTTTTCAAGGATTTCCCATGATCACTCTGCCCTGGCTGTACCTGGCGCTTCTTTCCATCGGCTACGTACTGGCCCTGGCCTACGGGCAACTGGGCCTGCTGGCGGTCGTCTCGGTCGCCCTGCTACTGATCGCCGGATACGCCGTACGCCAGCAACGCACCCCTTGGGCGCGCTACCTCGGCCACGGTCTGTTCATAGTGCTGGCCTTGGGCCTGGCCATGCATTGGCTGCCGGGTTTCTACAATGGACGCGGCATCGCCCCGCAGCGGTTCACCGCCGATGCAGTCCCCTTCTCGATGTACCTGAACCAGGACAAACCCCTGATCGGCTTCTGGCTATTGCTGGCCTGCCCATGGATCGTGGCGCGGCGTTCGCTGCGCCTGTCGATCTGCGTCACCGCCCTGGCCCTGGTCCTGACCGCGGTCGCCGCGCTGGGTGGAGCCGCGTTGCTGGGGATCATCAGTTGGGCGCCGAAGTGGCCTGAACAGGCGTGGTTGTGGGTACTCAACAACCTGCTGCTGGTGACCCTGGTGGAGGAAGCGCTGTTCCGGGGCTACATCCAGGGTGGCCTGAGCCGACGCTTCAAGCACCTGCCCTACGGCGAAAATCTCGCGCTGTTACTGGCCTCGTTATTGTTCGGCCTGGTGCATCTGGGCGCGGGCTGGCAGTGGGTGCTGTTGGCGACCATCGCCGGCGCCGGTTATGGCCTGGCCTATCGATTTGGTGGCTTGGGCGCCGCAATCGGCACGCATTTTGGCTTGAATCTGCTTCACTTCGGGTTGTTTACCTATCCGATGCTGGCGGGCTGATTGTTGCAAAAATAAGTTAAATAAAAGCCTGCGGCGGTCGATAACCCCTGAAAGCCTTGCGGATTGAACAATCATGCGTAATAACCAACCCGTTACACAGCGCGAACGTACCTTCCCCGCTCAGCAACGGTTGATCTCCACCACAGATGCCAAAGGAGTCATCACCTACTGCAACGACGCTTTCGTCGAAATCAGTGGGTTCTCCCGCGACGAACTGCTCCGCGCTCCGCACAACCTGGTGCGTCACCCGGATGTGCCGGCTGCGGTGTTCGGGCATATGTGGTCAACGCTCAAACAAGGCTTGCCATGGATGGGCATTGTCAAGAACCGCTGCAAGACCGGCGACCATTACTGGGTTAACGCCTATGTAACGCCGATCTTCGATGGCAACCAGGTAATCGGCTACGAATCGGTGCGCGTCAAACCCACCGCCGAGCAGATCCGCCGGGCCGAAGCGCTCTACCAACGTATCAACCAGGGCAAGTCCGCCGTGCCTCAGCGGGACAAATGGCTGCCGGTGCTACAGGACTGGCTGCCATTTATCCTGATCAGCCAGTTGAGCTTCATGATCGGTGCGTCGCTCAACTCCCACTGGGGCTTTGCCCTGGCGGCAGGGCTGTCGGTGCCACTCGGCCTGCTGGGCCTGAGCTGGCAACAGCGCGGCCTCAAGCGCCTGATGCGCCTGGCCGAGCAGACCACGTCCGACCCGTTGATCGCGCAGATGTACACCGATAGCCGCGGCTCACAGGCGCGGTTGGAGATGTCGATCCTCAGCCAGGAAGCACGCCTGAAGACCTGCCTCACACGCCTGCAGGACACCGCCGAACACCTCAACGCCCAGGCCGCCCAGTCCAATACGCTGGCGCATAACAGCTCCAGCGGCCTGGAACGCCAACGCGTGGAAACCGAGCAGGTAGCCACCGCCGTCAACCAGATGGCGGCGACCACCCAGGAAGTGGCCAGCCATGTACAGCGCACTGCCGACGCCACCCAGGAAGCCAATCGCCTGACCGGCCGTGGCCGCGACATCGCCGGGGAAACCCGCGAGGCGATTCAGCGCCTGTCCGTCGCGGTGGGTGAAACCGGCGTGACCGTCACCCAACTGGCCAAGGACAGCGATGAGATCGGCGGCGTGGTCGATGTGATCAAAGGCATCGCCGACCAGACCAACCTGCTGGCACTCAACGCCGCCATCGAAGCGGCCCGTGCCGGCGAGATGGGCCGTGGTTTTGCGGTAGTGGCCGACGAAGTACGCCAGTTGGCCCAACGTACCGCAGAGTCCACCGGGCAGATCCACACCTTGATCGCCAAGTTGCAGCAGACCGCCAGCGCCGCGGTACAAACCATGGACGCCGGGCACCGCCAGGCCGAAGAGGGTGTTGCACGGGTGATGGAGGCGGATCAGGCGCTGGTAGGCATCAGCGAAGCGGTGGCCCATATCACCGACATGACGACCCAGATCGCTGCCGCCACCGAGGAGCAAAGCTCGGTGGCCGAAGAGATCAGCCGCAACATCAGCACCATTGCGCTGTTGGCGGACCAGACCTCGGAGCAGGCGCTGAACTCGGCGCAGTTGAGTGAAGAGCTGACCCATACCGCCAATACCCAGTATTCGCTGGTAGAGCGCTTTAACCGGTAGATCGCTATCACTGTAGGAGCGAGCTTGCTCGCGAAAAACTCAAGATCGCCGCTGAGTATCAGATACCAGCGTTATCGTTGACGACTTTTCGCGAGCAAGCTCGGTCCTACAGGCCGTCGAGAAACCTGGCGACTTGCACCGCCGCAGCCTCCAGATGCTGCGCATGAGTGAACCCGGAAGCCTTCAACGGCTTCAAATCATGATCCCCCGCCACCCGCCACATCACCTCGATGCTCGGCGATAACGCATACCCCTCGACCGCATCCCGATTGCCCAGCGCATCGCGCTCGCCCTGCACAATCAAGGTCGCGGTCTGCAACCCCGCCAGGTGCTCGACCCGTGGTTTTTCCGGCTTGCCCACTGCATAGAACGGATACCCCAGGCACACCAGCCCGTCTGCCTGCAACTCATCGGCCAACAAACTGGCCATGCGTCCGCCCATGGACTTGCCTCCAATCGCCAGTTTCCCAGCGACATGGCGTCGCACCTCGACATACACCTCACGCCACGCCTGCAGCAGTTTTGGTGCCGGGTTCGGTGGGCGCTTGCCGCCGTCCACCCGGCGCTGGGCCATGTAGGGAAACTCAAAGCGCAACACGTTCACGCCATGCCCGGCAAGGCGTGCAGCCATGTCGCTCATGAACGACGAGTCCATCGGTGCACCGGCGCCGTGGGCCAGGATCAGGGTCACAGGCTCACGCGCGGTAGACCCTTTTGCGGCATCCCACAACCAGCCGCGCTCCTGTACGCAGTGCGCCCATTGATCCCCGTCAATACTGGCCTTGTGCTCTTTGCCCATGCTTGCCTCGCTTTTTAGTCTGCCTATAACTCCAGCCCAAGTGCCGCACTGGCTTGGGTTGAACCGTGGATGGGGAACCATGAACACTACTTTAAGTACCGCCTATAACTACAAGGTGGTCCGCCAATTCGCCATTATGACGGTGGTGTGGGGCATCGTCGGCATGGGGCTCGGGGTTTTTCTCGCCGCCCAATTGGTCTGGCCTGCACTCAACTTCGATTTGCCCTGGACCAGCTTCGGTCGCTTGCGCCCACTGCACACCAACGCGGTGATCTTCGCCTTCGGCGGCTGCGCACTGTTCGCCAGCTCCTTTTACTCGGTACAACGCACCTGCCAGACGCAGCTGTTCGCACCGAAAATCGCCGCGTTCTGCTTCTGGGGCTGGCAACTGGTGATTGTGCTGGCAGCCATCAGCCTGCCGCTGGGCTACACCACCTCCAAGGAATACGCCGAACTGGAATGGCCGATCGCCATTTTGATCGCCATCGTCTGGGTCGCCTACGGCGTCGTGTTCTTCGGCACGGTGATGAAGCGCAAGACCAAGCACATCTACGTCGGCAACTGGTTCTTCGGCGCATTCATCATCACCGTGGCCATCCTGCACATCGTCAACCATGCCTCGCTGCCGGTGAGCTGGACCAAGTCCTACTCGGCCTACGGCGGCGCGACAGATGCCATGGTGCAATGGTGGTATGGGCATAACGCGGTGGGCTTTTTCCTGACCGCGGGTTTCCTCGGGATGATGTACTACTTCGTCCCCAAGCAGGCCGAACGCCCGGTGTACTCCTATCGCTTGTCCATCGTGCACTTCTGGGCACTGATCACCCTGTATATCTGGGCCGGCCCTCACCACCTGCACTACACCGCGCTGCCGGACTGGGCGCAGTCCCTGGGCATGGTGATGTCGCTGGTGCTGCTGGCACCGAGCTGGGGCGGCATGATCAACGGCATGATGACCCTCTCGGGTGCCTGGCATAAGTTGCGCAGCGACCCGATTCTGCGCTTCCTGGTGGTCTCCCTGGCGTTCTACGGCATGTCGACCTTCGAAGGTCCGATGATGGCCATCAAGACCGTCAACGCCCTCTCCCACTACACCGACTGGACCATCGGCCACGTACACGCCGGCGCCCTCGGTTGGGTGGCAATGATCTCCATCGGCGCGTTGTACCACATGATCCCGAAAGTCTTCGGCCGCGAGCAGATGTACAGCCTCGGCCTGATCAATGCGCACTTCTGGCTGGCCACCATCGGCACCGTGCTCTACATCGCCTCGATGTGGGTCAACGGCATCGCCCAGGGCCTGATGTGGCGTGCAGTCAACGAAGACGGCACCTTGACCTACTCCTTCGTCGAGACCCTGGTGGCCAGCCACCCTGGCTTCATCGTGCGGCTGGTAGGCGGTGCGGTGTTCCTCAGCGGCATGTTGCTGATGGCTTACAACACATGGCGCACCGTGCGTTCGGCGCCCGCTGTCGAAGCCGCCGAACCTGCCACCGCCGCGCAGATGGCCTGAGGAGTCAGTGATGAAACACGAAACGATTGAAAAGAACGTCGGCCTGCTGATGCTGCTGATGGTGTTCGCCGTGAGCATCGGCGGCCTGACCCAGATCGTCCCGCTGTTCTTCCAGGACGTGACCAACAAGCCGGTCGAAGGCATGAAGCCCTATACCGCGCTGCAACTGGAAGGCCGCGACATCTACATCCGCGAAGGCTGCGTACAGTGCCACTCGCAGATGATCCGCCCGTTCCGCGCCGAGACCGAGCGCTACGGTCACTACTCGGTGGCCGGTGAGAGCGTGTGGGACCATCCGTTCCTGTGGGGCTCCAAACGCACCGGGCCGGACCTGGCCCGCGTCGGTGCGCGCTACTCGGACGACTGGCACCGCGCGCATCTGTACAACCCGCGCAACGTGGTGCCGGAGTCGAAAATGCCGGCCTACCCGTGGCTGGTCACCGCCCCCGTGGACAGCAGCCACACCGAAACCAAGTTGAAAGTGATGCGCACCCTCGGCGTGCCGTACACCGACGACGACATCAGTGGCGCCGTCGCGAGCCTCAAGGGCAAGACCGAGATGGACGCGCTGGTTTCGTACCTGCAGGTGCTCGGCACTGCCATCAAGAGCAAGAGGTGAGCCATGGGATTTGAATTCGATGCGGGCACCATCCGCGGCCTCGGCACACTGGTGGTCGCCATCGCCTTTATCGGCTTGTCGCTGTGGGTGTTCAACAACCGGCGCAATGCGGAATTCGAGCAGGCACGCCTGCTGCCGTTCGCCGATGAACCTTCTCCATCCGACGCTCAAGAAGAGCCTGCAACAAGGAGCACTCGGCCATGACCACCTTTTGGAGTACATGGATCTGCGTACTGACCCTCGGCAGCCTGATCGGCCTGACCTGGCTGTTGATCGGCACCCGCAAGGGCGAGACCAAGGGCAGTGTCGACCAGACGATGGGCCACGCTTTCGATGGCATCGAGGAATACGACAACCCGCTGCCCCAGTGGTGGTTCATGCTGTTCGCCGGCACCCTGGTGTTTGCCGTCGGCTACCTGATCCTCTACCCGGGCCTGGGCAACTGGAAAGGCGTTTTGCCAGGCTATGAAGACGGCTGGACGTCAGCCAAGGAATGGGACAAGGAGATAGCCAAGGCTGACACCAAGTTCGGGCCGATCTTCGCCAAATTCGCGGCGATGCCCGTGGAAGAGGTCGCCAAAGACCCGCAAGCGCTGAAAATGGGCGGCCGCCTGTTCGCATCCAACTGCGCGGTGTGCCACGGCTCGGATGCCAAGGGCGCCTATGGCTTCCCGAACCTGGCGGACAACATCTGGCGCTGGGGCGGTTCAGCCGAGGCGATCAAGACCACGATCCTGAACGGTCGCCACGCGGCGATGCCGGCCTGGGGTGAGATATTGGGCGAAGACGGTGTGAAAAACGTCGCCGCCTATGTGCGTCACGACTTGGCCAAGCTGCCATTGCCGGCCGACAGCACTGCCGACCTGGCCGCCGGCCAAGCGGCATTCAACACCACGTGCGTGGCTTGCCACGGCCCGCAAGGCCACGGCATGGAAGCCATGGGCGCGCCGAACCTGACCGAGCCCGCCGGGTTTATCTACGGCACCAGCCTGGCGCAACTGCAGCAGACCATCCGCCACGGCCGCCAAGGCCAGATGCCGGCACAGGACGTATTGCAAGGTAATGACAAGGTGCATCTGCTGGCAGCCTATGTGTATAGCTTGTCCCACACCGCTGATGGCGCAACGCCAAACGGCCAAACGGAGTAACCCCTGACTGCCGCCTCGGCCTGGGGCGGCAGATTTACCTGTGGCGAGGGAGCTTGCTCCCGTGCGACAGCGAAGCGGGAGCCGGCTTTTTTGGAGCTGCTTCGCAGCCCAGCGGGAGCAAGCTCCCTCGCCACAACAACAACAACAACAACAACAACAACAGCAACTTCCCTCGTCACAGGTTCATCGTCATTCTTGACCAAGCCACGCGACCAAGTGTCACACCCTTCCACACACCAACTTTCCCCTCCTGCCATTCGGGTCTACGCTTGCTTGCACAGCGGACTGATCCTGGCGTACGCAACGGGTACCGTCGCGACCCTGAAATTTTCTTGTCCACTCGATCAGCTTTCCAATTCGGATTTTGTCCTTACGCAAAACATGGAAAGGGCGCAGAATCTGGCGTGGAACGCATTGATACAGGTCAGTCATTGCGTTGCAATGACCCCTCGCTTTCTACATACTTGCGGCCGATTTTACCTATAAAAAAACCTAAACCGTGGAACCTTAGAATGAGCACAGCAATCAGTCCGACTGCTTATAACTATAAGGTAGTCCGCCAGTTCGCCATCATGACGGTGGTCTGGGGGATCCTTGGCATGGGGCTCGGGGTGTTCATCGCCTCGCAACTGGTTTGGCCGCAATTGAATTTCGGCTTGCCATGGACGACCTTCGGCCGTCTGCGCCCGCTGCACACCAATCTGGTGATTTTCGCCTTCGGCGGATGTGCATTGTTTGCCACCTCCTACTATGTCGTGCAGCGAACCTGCCAGACGCGACTGATCTCCGACGGCCTCGCCGCATTCACCTTCTGGGGCTGGCAAGCCGTGATCCTCGGCGCCATCATCACCCTGCCCCTGGGCTACACCACCACCAAGGAATACGCCGAGCTGGAATGGCCGATCGCCATTTTGCTCGCGATTGTGTGGGTGACCTACGCCGTGGTGTTTTTCGGCACCATCGTCAAGCGCAAGACCAAGCACATCTATGTGGGTAACTGGTTCTACGGCGCGTTCATCCTGGTGACGGCGATGCTGCACATCGTCAACCACGCCTCCTTGCCGGTGAGCTGGTTCAAATCCTACTCGGCCTACGCCGGGGCGACGGACGCGATGATCCAGTGGTGGTACGGCCACAATGCCGTGGGCTTCTTCCTCACCACCGGCTTCCTGGGGATGATGTACTACTTCGTGCCCAAGCAGGCCGAACGGCCGATCTACTCCTATCGCCTGTCCATCGTGCACTTCTGGGCACTGATCACCCTGTACATCTGGGCCGGTCCTCACCACCTGCACTACACCGCGCTGCCGGACTGGGCGCAGTCGCTGGGTATGGCGATGTCGATCATCCTGCTGGCCCCCAGCTGGGGCGGTATGATCAACGGCATGATGACCCTGTCGGGCGCCTGGCATAAATTGCGCACCGACCCGATCCTGCGCTTCCTCGTGGTCTCCCTGGCGTTCTACGGCATGTCGAC
This sequence comes from Pseudomonas sp. BCA17, assembly GCF_004519405.1. GTDB lineage: Bacteria > Pseudomonadota > Gammaproteobacteria > Pseudomonadales > Pseudomonadaceae > Aquipseudomonas. The sequence continues at coordinate 1,689,987 of NZ_SGWI01000001.1, forward strand.
CTTCGAAGGTCCGATGATGGCCATCAAGACCGTCAACTCGCTGTCCCACTACACCGACTGGACTATCGGCCACGTACACGCCGGCGCCCTGGGCTGGGTTGCGATGATCTCCATCGGCGCGCTTTACCACATGATCCCCAAACTGTTCGGCCGTGCGCAGATGCACAGCGTCGGGCTGATCAATGCGCACTTCTGGCTGGCCACCATCGGCACCGTGCTCTACATCGCCTCAATGTGGGTCAACGGTATTACCCAGGGCTTGATGTGGCGTGCGATCAACGATGACGGCACCCTCACCTACTCCTTCGTCGAAGCGTTGCAAGCCAGTCATCCGGGCTACATCGTCCGCGCCCTGGGCGGAGCGTTCTTTGCCAGCGGCATGTTCCTCATGGCCTACAACGTCTGGCGCACCGTGCGTGCCGCCGACCCTGCAGAAGCCGAAGCCGCCGCCAAGATCGCCGTTGTGGGAGCCCACTGATGAAGCACGAAGTAGTCGAGAAGAATATCGGCCTGCTGGCCTTCTTCATGGTCATCGCCGTGAGCATCGGCGGCCTGACCCAGATCGTTCCGCTGTTCTTCCAGGACGTGACCAACAAGCCGGTCGAAGGCATGAAGCCGCGCACCGCCCTTGAACTGGAAGGCCGCGACGTCTACATCGCCAACGGTTGTGTCGGCTGCCACTCGCAGATGATCCGTCCGTTCCGTGCCGAAACCGAACGCTACGGCCATTACTCGGTCGCCGGCGAAAGCGTATGGGACCACCCGTTCCTGTGGGGTTCCAAGCGTACCGGCCCGGACCTGGCCCGTGTCGGCGGTCGTTACTCCGATGACTGGCAGCGCGCGCATTTGTACAACCCGCGCAACGTGGTGCCTGAGTCGAAAATGCCGGCGTATCCGTTCCTCGTGGAAAACAAGCTCGACGGCAAGGACACCGCGAAGAAGATGGAAGTCTTGCGCACCCTGGGCGTGCCCTACACCGATGAAGACATCGCCGGTGCCGCCGCCGCCGTGAAGGGCAAGACCGAAATGGACGCATTGGTGGCCTACCTGCAAGGCCTTGGCACCATCATCAAAAGCAAACGGTGATCTTCATGGATATCGGGATGATTCGTGGCCTGGGCACCGTTGTGGTGATGGTGGCCTTTGTCGGCCTGGCGTTGTGGGTGTTCAGCCCCAAGCGCAAGTCGGAGTTTGAAGACGCGACCTTGCTGCCCTTTGCGGATGATCCCGAAGCCATCAAGCACGTCGAGCAAGCTTCTAGGAGTAACAAAGAATGACTACGTTCTGGAGTCTGTACGTCACAGTCCTCAGTCTGGGTACCATCTTCGCCCTGACCTGGCTGCTGCTGTCCACCCGCCGGGGCCAGCGCGCCGAGCAGACCGACGAGACGGTCGGCCACTCGTTCGACGGCATCGAGGAATATGACAACCCGCTGCCGAAATGGTGGTTCATGTTGTTTGTCGGCACCATCGTCTTCGCCCTCGGCTACCTCGCGCTCTACCCTGGCCTGGGCAATTGGAAGGGCCTGCTGCCGGGCTACAACTACCTCGACACTGACAAGCAAACCCCGTTCGCCAACGGCCAGACCGGCTGGACCGGCGTGCACGAATGGGAAAAGGAAATGGCCAAGTCGGACGCCAAGTTCGGGCCGATCTTCGCCAAGTTCGCCGCGATGCCGATTGAAGAAGTGGCCAAGGATCCGCAGGCCTTGAAGATGGGGGGCCGACTGTTTGCCTCCAACTGCTCGGTGTGCCACGGTTCCGACGCCAAGGGCGCCTACGGCTTTCCCAACCTGACCGACGCCGACTGGCGCTGGGGGGGCGAACCGGCCACCATCAAGGAAACCATCATGAAAGGCCGCCATGCGGTGATGCCGGCCTGGGCCGAAGTCATCGGCGAACAAGGCGTGGCCGACGTGGCAGGCTTTGTGGTGACCAACCTCGACGGCCGCAAGTTGCCCGAAGGTGCCAAGGCCGACGTGGCCAACGGCGCGAAACTTTTCGCTGCCAACTGCGTGGCCTGCCATGGTCCTGCCGGTAAAGGCACCCCAGCGATGGGCGCACCCGACCTGACTCACCCGGGCGCATTCATCTACGGCTCAAGCTTCGCCCAACTGCAGCAGACCATCCGTTATGGCCGCCAGGGCCAGATGCCAGCGCAGGAGTTGCTGCAAGGCAATGACAAGGTGCACTTGTTGGCGGCGTATGTTTACAGCTTGTCCCATGGGGATAAAGAGGCAGGCGCGGAATAAGCCAGCCGTATGAAAAAGCCCCACGCAGTCACGCTGCGCGGGGCTTTTATACGGCACCTTGGTCAAGCAGGCACGATGTAGTTTCCCTGCCCCGGAGTGTTGGGCCCCGGATACGGGCGCGGCAAAGGTACAGTCGGACCGTGTGCTTGCTTAAGCACAATGTTGAGGTTTTCCCGGTCGTACTTATCATCCAACCGCCGATATGGGTCTCGATCAGCCAATACCCTGAGAACGTCGTGGTTCAGGAAGTCTCGGGCGATTTGCTGGAGTGCAGGCGGAACGTCTCGGCGGCCGGCCCGTGGGTAGGCGATGTGCTTCAGCGACTCCAGGGTGATATACCCTTTGTCGCCAGGGTCTTCCAAGGCCGAAAAATGCTTGATCATCGCCTCGATCAGTTTTCTGTCCGCCAGGCTGGGCCGGTAAAACCCAAACCCAGGGCCGACAGGCGCAGGCAGTCGAACACCTACATGTGGATTCAAACCACTGTTTCCAATTTGCATCGCATCTTCTCCTTGATGGAACACCCGTCACTTGGCGGGCTTCCCAATGAGTGCCATGTCACGACACTCAGTTCCTGATAAACAAACAACGAAACATACTTGACCGATTACATTACAAGCACATTCAAATAGATAATTAACGCCTTCCCAACGCAACATTATTTGGGATTCGGCAAACTATAAATCTCCAGCACCGTCAGCAGGTTTTTCACTTCGTACTTATCATTCGGCCCGTCATTCCACCCTTGATCGGCCAGCGCCCTGAGTTCATCACGCTGCAGAAAATCCCGCACTACGTTCCGCAGGGCGAAATCGCGCATACGTCGCCCAGCCGCCGGGTAGGCAAAATCCATCAGGGAGTCGAGCGTGATCAGCCCTCTTTGATTGCGATCCTCCAACGCGCCAAAGTTGAAGAGCATCTCCTGGATCAAATGCACATCGCTGGTGCTCGGACGGTATGGGCGGTTCACCCAATCCGGCATGATGTCCACCGACCGTTGGCCGGGTTGGTTACGCATCGGTGCAGGTACAACAGGTCTTTCAATTCGCATGTCGTCTTCCTTGAGTAATAGCCCCTCCTTGGGGAGGGAACCTCAGTGAGTACCGCACCGTAGCCACCGGTTCCCTCCAGCAAAACAGCGAAACACAATCCAACGCGAGGAGACGAATGACCGCTAAAACGCAAAAACCGTCCATACTTCAAAAGTCAATTGACCCAGGTCACGTACACCATCAATTGATTTCCCCCAACGCGACCAAAGGTCGCACCCTTTGCACAGGGCCACAGGCGTATCATTACGCCACTGCAAAAGCCTATTCTTGACCCCGGTTGGCACGTACTGGCCGAGGCAATCTCTACCGCCGTGGGATGCAATGATGAGCAACCAGATACCGGTACACGACGTTACCCCGCCTGCCAAAAACGCCAGCAGCACTGTCGATCTCTACGCCTCGCGAGAGAAAATCTATACCCGCGCCTTCACAGGGCTGTTTCGCAATTTGCGCATGCTCGGCGGTGCCGGTCTGTTCCTGCTGTATTTCGGCACGGTGTGGTTGAACTGGGGCGGGCATCAGGCGGTGTGGTGGAACTTGCCGGAGCGCAAGTTCTTCATTTTCGGCGCAACGTTCTGGCCCCAGGATTTCATCCTGCTCTCGGGCATCTTGATCGTGGCGGCGTTCGGCCTGTTTTTTATCACGGTGTACGCCGGTCGCGTGTGGTGCGGTTATACCTGCCCGCAAAGTGTGTGGACCTGGATCTTCATGTGGTGCGAAAAGGTCACCGAAGGCGACCGCAACCAACGCATCAAACTCGATAAAGCGCCCATGGGCGCCAACAAATTCCTGCGTAAATTCAGCAAGCACAGCCTGTGGCTGTTGATCGGCTTCGTTACCGGCATGACGTTTGTCGGCTACTTCTCGCCGATACGCGAATTGGTGTTCGACTTCTTCACCGGCCAGGCCGATGGCTGGTCGTATTTCTGGGTGGGTTTCTTCACCCTCGCCACCTATGGCAATGCCGGCTGGCTGCGCGAACAGGTGTGCATCTACATGTGTCCTTACGCTCGCTTCCAGAGCGTGATGTTCGACAAAGACACCCTGATCGTCTCCTACGACCCACGCCGTGGCGAAGTCCGTGGACCGCGTAAAAAAGGCACCGACTACAAGGCTCAGGGCCTGGGCGATTGCATCGACTGCACGATGTGCGTGCAGGTGTGCCCTACCGGGATCGATATCCGCGACGGCCTGCAGATCGAATGCATCGGTTGCGCCGCCTGTATCGACGCCTGCGACAACATCATGGACAAGATGGAATACCCACGTGGCCTGATCAGCTACACCACCGAGCACAACCTGTCCGGGCAGAAGACTCACAAGCTGCGCCCACGGTTGATCGGCTACGCGCTGGTGCTGCTGGCGATGATCAGCCTGCTGGTCACGGCCTTTTTCATGCGTTCGCTGGTGGGCTTTGATGTCAGCAAAGACCGCGTGCTCTATCGCGAAAACGCCGAAGGCCGCATCGAAAACGTCTACAGCCTGAAGATCATGAACAAGGACCAGCGCGACCACACCTATGTGCTCGACACAGCCGGCCTGCCGGACCTCAAGCTGCAGGGCCGCCGCGAGATCAAAGTCGCCGCCGGGGATATCTTCAGCATGCCGGTGGAACTGTCCAGCGCCCCCGAGCAACTGCCCTCGAGCACCAACGAGGTGACATTCATCCTCAAGGATGCCGACGACGACAGCGTTCACGTTGAAGCCAAGAGCCGATTCATTGGCCCCCAGGTCCGATAAACAAAAAAAACCGTTGAAAGAGAGCGCCACAATGCCCGCAGCAACTGCCGCAAGCCCTTGGTACAAGCACCTCTGGCCCTGGATCATCATTGGCATCCTGGCCTGCTCGGTGACCTTGACCCTATCCATGGTGACTATCGCGGTGAACAACCCCGACAACCTGGTCAACGACAACTATTACGAGGCCGGCAAAGGCATCAACCGTTCGCTGGATCGCGAACAGCTGGCCCAAACCCTGCAACTGCGCGCGTCGGTGCACCTGGACGAGTTGACCGGCGAAGTCGACCTGCGCCTGACCGGCAACAGCAACCCGAACACCCTGGAACTGAACCTGATTTCGCCGACCCAGCCTGAGAAGGATCGCAAGATCATCCTGACCCGTAGCGACAGCGAACCCGGCCGCTACATCGGCCAGGTGACGGACAAGGTCGACGGCCGGCGCTTCGTGGAATTGCTCGGCGTAGAAGGCGACAAGACCTGGCGCATGTTCGAAGAAGAGCAGGTCAGACACGACAAGGACTTGCTGCTGGGTGACGAGCCGCTGCAAGGTGCTGAAGACCAGTGACACCTTGATGTCAGCGGAACCCGCCATGACCAGCCCCATCCCCTGTTACCACTGCGCCCTGCCCGTCCCGGCCGGCAGCCGGTTTACCGCCAAAATCCTCGGTGAACGCCGGGAACTGTGCTGCCCGGGCTGCCAGGCGGTGGCCGAAGCCATCGTCGCCGGTGGGCTGGAAAGCTACTACCAACACCGCAGCGAGGCCTCGGCCAACCCCGAGGCGCTGCCGGTGCAATTAGTCGACGAATTGGCGCTGTATGACCGCGCCGACGTGCAAAAACCCTTTGTACGCCACGAGGGCGAACTGGCGGAAGCCACCTTGTTGATGGAAGGCATCAGTTGCGCCGCGTGTGGCTGGCTGATCGAAAAACACCTGCGCAGCCTGCCCGCCGTGGCCGAGGCGCGGCTGAACCTGTCCAACCATCGCTTGCAGGTACGCTGGGCCGATGCGCAGTTGCCGTTGAGTCAGTTGCTCAGTGAGCTGCGCCATATCGGCTATGCCGCCCACCCCTACCAGGCGGACCGCGCGGCCGAACAATTGGCCAGCGAGAACCGCCTGGCCCTGCGCCAGTTGGGCGTAGCAGGCTTGTTATGGTTCCAGTCGATGATGGCAACCATGGCGACCTGGCCGGAATTCAATATCGACTTGAGCCCGGAACTGCATGTGATCCTGCGCTGGGTGGCGATGTTTCTCACAACCCCTATCGTCTTCTACAGCTGCGCGCCGTTTTTCAAGGGCGCCCTGCGCGATTTGCGTACACGTCACCTGACCATGGATGTGTCGGTGTCCCTGGCGATTGGCGGTGCCTACCTGGCGGGCATCTGGACGGCGATTACCGGTACCGGCGAACTGTATTTCGATGCGGTAGGCATGTTCGCGCTGTTCCTGTTGGCCGGTCGCTACCTGGAGCGCCGCGCTCGCGAGCGTACCGCCGCCGCCACCGCGCAGTTGGTCAACCTGTTGCCCGCCTCGTGCCTGCGCTTGAAAAACGACGGTCAGAGCGAGCGTATCCTGCTCAGCGAGTTGGCACTGGGTGACCGGGTGCTTGTGCAGCCAGGCGCCGTACTGCCTGCAGACGGAGTGATTCTCGACGGTCAATCCAGCATCGATGAGTCGCTGCTGACCGGCGAATACCTGCCGCAAACGCGCTTTACCGGCGACACCGTCACCGCCGGCACGCTTAACGTCGAAGGTGCACTGACCGTCGAGGTGCGCGCCTTGGGCCACGAGACCCGTCTGTCCGCCATCGTGCGTCTGCTGGAGCGCGCCCAGGCCGAGAAACCCCGCCTGGCGCAAATCGCCGACCGCGCGGCGCAGTGGTTCCTGTTGTGCTCGCTGATCGCCGCCCTGCTGATCGGCCTGGTCTGGTGGCAACTGGAGCCCTCCCGGGCGTTCTGGATCGTCCTGGCGATGTTGGTGGCGACCTGCCCGTGCGCGCTGTCCCTGGCTACCCCGACCGCCCTCACCGCCGCCACCGGCACCCTGCACAAACTCGGGCTGTTGCTGACCCGCGGCCATGTACTGGAAGGTTTGAACCAGATTGACACGGTGATTTTCGACAAGACCGGCACCCTCACGGAAGGCCGCCTGGCATTACGTGCCATTCGCCCTCTGGGCACGCTGAACAGCGATGACTGCCTGAGCCTCGCCGCCGCCCTGGAAAACCGCTCCGAACACCCCATAGCCCGTGCCTTCGGGCGCGCGCCGCAGGCCGCTGAAGAAGTGCTCAGCGCGCCAGGACTCGGGCTGGAGGGCCGCGTGGGGGAACGCCGGTTGCGCATCGGCCAACCCGCCTTTGTCTGTGAACTGAGTGGCTGCCTGCCGCCCGACTCGCCGGATGAAGCCGGGCAATGGCTGCTGCTGGGCGACAGCCACGGCGCCCTTGCCTGGTTTGTGCTGGATGACCGCTTGCGCAGCGATGCGCCGTCACTGCTGGCTGCGTGCAAGGCCCGTGGCTGGCGCACGCTGTTGCTGTCCGGCGACAGTTCGCCAATGGTCGCCAGCGTCGCCGCTGACCTGGGCATTGACGAAGCCCACGGCGGCCTGCGCCCGGATGACAAGCTGCTGGTGCTGCAACGCTTGCACCAGGAAGGCCGTAAAGTGCTGATGCTGGGCGATGGCGTCAACGATGTGCCGGTGCTTGCCGCCGCCGATATCAGCGTGGCCATGGGTTCGGCCACGGACCTGGCGAAAACCAGCGCCGACGCGGTGCTGCTGTCCAATCGTCTTGACGCTCTGGTGCAAGCCTTTACCCTGGCGCGGCGCACCCGTCGGGTAATCATTGAGAACCTGCTGTGGGCCGGGCTGTACAATGGCCTTATGCTTCCGTTTGCCGCCCTGGGTTGGATCACCCCGATCTGGGCCGCGATCGGCATGTCCCTCAGTTCGTTGACCGTGGTGCTCAATGCTCTGCGCCTGACTCGCCTGCCGAGTGCGCAGTCCGCCGGCGCCCTTTGGTAACCCGCCCGCTGCCGGTTTGAGGCGTGCGGGCATGGAGTGCAGATGCCAGCTCTATACGTGATGATCCCGGCGGCGCTGCTATTAGTGGGCGTAGCCATTTACATCTTCTTCTGGGCCGTGGACAGCGGCCAGTACGAAGACCTCGACGGCCCCGCCCACAGCGTGCTGTTTGACGATCAGGACCCGAATCACCTGGCCGCCGTCGACGAAGCGAACGGCCCGGAGCAACCGCCCAAAGCCCCACCCCATGATGCTTGAACTGGCCCCCCTGGCAGTCTCGGCGCTGATCCTCGGCGTGCTCGGCGGCGGCCATTGCCTGGGCATGTGCGGCGGGCTGATGGGCGCGCTGACCCTGGCGATCCCCAAGGAGCAACGTGGCCGCAGGTTCCGCCTGCTGCTGGCCTACAACCTGGGGCGCATCCTCAGCTACGCAACGGCCGGACTGTTGATCGGCCTCGCCGGCTGGGCGGTGGCCAACAGCCCGGCGGCGATGTTCATGCGCGTTCTCGCCGGGCTGCTGCTGATCAGCATGGGCCTGTACCTGGCCGGCTGGTGGAGCGGCCTGACCCGTATCGAACGCCTCGGTCGCGGCCTGTGGCGCTACATCCAGCCCGTCGCCACCCGTTTGCTGCCGGTCTCCAGCCTGCCCCGCGCGTTACTGCTGGGCGCACTCTGGGGCTGGTTGCCCTGTGGGTTGGTCTACAGCACCCTGCTGTGGGCGGCGAGCCAGGGTAATGCGCTGGACAGTGCGCTGCTGATGCTGGCGTTTGGCCTAGGCACCTGGCCGGTACTGCTGGCGACCGGCCTGGCAGCCGAACGCGTCACCGCCTTGCTGCGCAAACGCAGCGTGCGCGTGGCCGGCGGCGTATGGGTGATGGTGTTTGGCATCTGGACGTTACCCGGCCCGCATCAGCACTGGCTAATGGGTCATTAAAAGGCCATGTGGCATAGCGCCGCTCCCTGTTGATGCAAATCAAGATGCCACCAGCGGCGCACCCCTAGACTCGGCCCACTAGCCTATCCGGGGGACCGCCCGCATGCTCGACGCCATTCGTTGGGACACAGATCTGATTCACCGCTACGACTTGGCGGGGCCACGCTACACGTCCTATCCCACCGCCGTGCAATTCGACAGCCAGGTCGGCACCTTCGACCTGCTGCACGCCCTGCGCGACAGCCGCAAAGCCGTGCGGCCTTTGTCGCTGTATGTGCACGTGCCGTTCTGCGCGAACATTTGTTATTACTGCGCGTGTAACAAGGTGATCACCAAGGACCGCGGCCGCGCCCAAGCCTACCTGCAACGCCTGGAGCAGGAAATCCAACTGGTGGCCTGTCACCTTGATCCGAAGCAACCGGTGGAACAATTGCACCTCGGCGGCGGCACCCCGACCTTTCTCAGCCACGACGAACTGCGCCAGGTGATGACACACCTGCGCCAGCACTTCAATTTGCTCGGTGACGACTCCGGCGACTACGGCATCGAGATCGACCCCCGCGAAGCCGATTGGGCCACCATGGGCCTGTTGCGTGAACTGGGTTTCAACCGCGTGAGCATCGGCCTGCAAGACCTCGACCCCGAGGTGCAACGGGCGGTCAACCGCCTGCAAAGCCTGGAAGAAACCCGCGCGGTGATCGACGCAGCGCGCACCTTGCAGTTTCGCTCGATCAACATCGATTTGATCTACGGCTTGCCCAAGCAAACGCCGTTGAACTTCGCGCGCACAGTGGAAGAAGTGATCAGCCTGCAACCGGATCGCCTGTCGGTATTCAACTATGCGCACCTGCCAGAGCGCTTCATGCCGCAGCGGCGAATCCACACCGAGGATCTGCCGTCCCCGGCGGCAAAACTGCTGATGCTGCAAACCACCATCGAGCAGTTGACCCAAGCCGGCTACCGTTACATCGGCATGGACCACTTCGCCCTGCCGGATGACGAATTGGCTATCGCTCAGGAAGAAGGCACGTTGCAGCGCAATTTCCAGGGCTATACCACCCACGGCCATTGCGACTTGATCGGGCTGGGTGTCTCGGCGATCAGCCAGATCGGCGACCTGTATTGCCAGAACAGCAGCGATCTCAACCAGTACCAGAACGCTCTGGCCGGTGCGCAATTGGCTACCAGCCGTGGCTTGGTGTGCACCACGGACGATCGGTTACGGCGGGAGGTGATTCAGCAGTTGATCTGCAATTTCAGCCTGGGATTCGAGCAGATCGAACAGGCGTTCAACATTGATTTCCGAGGCTATTTCGACGACTTGTGGCCACAGCTGCAGACAATGGCGGCAGACGGTCTGATCGAACTGGACGCACAGGGCATCCGCGTACTACCGGCCGGGCGCTTGCTGGTGCGCTCGGTGTGCATGGTGTTCGATGCCTATCTGGAGCACCAGAACAGGCAACGATTTTCACGGGTGATCTGAGCGCAGTTATCGCGAAGCCAGGCTCATGGCTTCCAATTGAGACGCTGGTGGCGCGTCTTTCAGCGCTTTGGCCAAAGCGTTTTGAGCGGTGGTAAAGCTGGCCTGCAATGCCGACACAGCGCTCTGCAGGTTAGCCAACTTGGCCATGCGTGCCTCGGGCGTCATAGAGGTGTCGGCCATGACCGCTGCCAGTTCGGCCATTTTTTCGGCCAGTTGCTTTTTGAGTTCACGGATCATTTTCAGCAACTGCTTGACGTTATCGCTCAGGTTACTGTTGTCGATATCGCTGTTCTCGCCATCGGCTTTGGAAGCGCCCATGCCTGCACCGGAAATGGTCACTTTGACGCCTTCAGTGGCTTTGGGCGGCACTGACGATGCAGTCTGGGTGGCGTCGTTGTCCTTGTCCTTTTCCTTTACGACATCAGAAGGTTTCAAGATCGCAACAACCGGTACGTTGATCGTCGGGCTCTGGAGGGTGCTGACTGACATGATCTGAGCTCCAGCTCATAGGGAATACATCCATGTATCGGCATCGATACAGAGAGCTTTATATCACTGCTGCTTTTTTGTACATGCTGGCCTGATCTACCCTCGGTGCGTTACCCTTACGTCTTATGTGTGATTTCCCACAAGGATTTAAGAAATGTCCGAGCCAGTTAAACTGCGCGCTCACAGCCAGGCTCATTGCAAGGATTGCAGCCTAGCCCCCCTCTGCCTGCCACTTTCATTGAATCTGGAAGACATGGATGCGCTGGACGACATCGTTAAACGCGGCCGGCCGCTGAAAAAGGGCGAGTTCCTGTTTCGCCAGGGAGACAAGTTTGACTCCGTCTATGCAGTACGTTCGGGCGCCTTGAAAACATTCAGCCTGAGCGACAGCGGCGAAGAACAAATCACCGGTTTCCACCTGCCCAGCGAGTTGGTCGGGTTGTCCGGCATGGACACCGAGATTCACCCGGTGTCGGCCCAGGCTCTTGAGACTACGTCGGTGTGCGAAATCCCCTTCGAGCGCCTGGATGAATTGGCCCTGCAACTGCCGCAGCTGCGCCGCCAATTGATGCGCGTGATGAGCCGCGAGATTCGCGACGATCAACAGATGATGCTGTTGCTGTCGAAAAAAACCGCCGACGAGCGCATCGCTACATTCCTGGTCAACCTGTCGGCACGCTTCCGTGCCCGTGGCTTCTCGGCCAACCAGTTCCGACTGAGCATGTCGCGCAACGAAATCGGCAACTACCTGGGCCTGGCGGTGGAAACCGTTTCCCGGGTGTTTACCCGCTTCCAGCAGAACGAGCTGATCGCCGCCGAAGGCAAGGAAGTGCATATCCTTGACCCGATCCAGCTGTGCTCGCTGGCCGGGGGGTCGCTGGACAGTTGATCCAGCCACCTGCGGCCGCGCCATTCGGCAAGGCCGCAGGTATACTTCGAGTCCGTTTTCCGCTCCCAGGACTCTTCGACGATGACCTTCGATTCGTTCGACATCAAATCCCTGATCCGCCCTGTCATCGATTTCCCCAAGCCTGGGGTGATCTTTCGTGACATCACCCCGCTGTTCCAATCGCCCCGCGCCCTGCGCCTGGTAGCCGACAGCTTTGCCCATCGCTACGTGGAGGCCGACTTCACCCATATCGGCGCGATGGATGCCCGGGGCTTTCTGATCGGCTCGATCATCGCCTACCAGTTGAACAAGCCGCTGATCCTGTTCCGCAAGCAAGGCAAACTGCCTGCCGACGTGCTGGCCGAGGGTTATCAGACCGAGTACGGCGAAGCCTTCCTGGAAGTGCACGCCGACAGTTTGTGCGAAGGCGATTCAGTGCTGATGTTCGATGACCTGATCGCTACCGGTGGCACCCTGATCGCGGCCGCCAACCTGGTGCGTCGAATGGGCGCGAAAATCTTCGAAGCTGCGGCGATCATCGATCTTCCGGAGCTGGGTGGTTCACAGCGTCTGGAAGATATGGGAATTCCAACGTTTTGCCTGACCCAGTTTGCATTGACCGAGCGGTGATCAAAGCCCCATCTGCTTGCTGATGATTTCATTCATCACTTCGCGCGTCCCCCCACCGATGGAAAGGATGCGGTTGTCGCGGTACAGCCGCTCCACCAGGCTGCCACGCATATAGCCCTGGCCACCGAGGATCTGCACGGCGTCATAAGTGACGCGGTCAGCCGTGTCGGTGGCGAGGTTCTTGGCCATGGAAATCTCCTTGATCACGCTCTTGCCGGCGGCCATCTTTGCCGCCTGGCGATAGGTGAACTCCCGGGACACTTCCACTGCAGTGGCCATTTCCGCCAACCGGTGCTTGAGCACCTGAAACTTGCCGATGGGCTTGCCGAATGCTTCGCGCTGGGTGGCCCATTTGAGGCTTTCCTCGAGCGCCAGTTGCGCGGTCATGTTGGCCATCAGCGCCAGGGCCAGGCGCTCGCTCTGGAAGTTGCCCATGATGCAGGCGAACCCCATATTTTCGGCGCCGATCAGGTTGCCCACGGGCACCCGGCAATCGTCGAAGAACAACTCAGCCGTATCCGACGCCCACCAGCCCATTTTCTTCAGGGGCTGACCGACCGTGAAACCCGGGGTGCCTTTTTCGATGAGCAACAGGCTGATGCCGCCAAAGCCCGGCCCGCCGGTGCGTACGGCCACCGTGTAGAAGTCGGCGCAGATGCCACTGGTGATGAAGGTTTTGCTACCACTGACGCGGTAATGTTCGCCCTCACGGACCGCACGGGTTTGCAGATTGGCCACATCAGAGCCGCCGCTCGGCTCGGTCACGGCCAAGGCGATGATCTTTTCACCGGCCAACACCGGCGGTACCACACGGTCGCGCACCTCGGACCTTGCCCATTTGACGACGGGTGGCAAGCCGATATCCAGCGAACCCAAGCCCGCCACCACACCGCCAGACCCGCAGCGCATCAGTTCCTCACTGGCAGCCACCTTGGCGAACAGGTCGCCCTCATGGCTACCACCAAGCGCTTCGGGATAACCGATGCCCAGAATCCCTGCGGCGCCTGCCTTGAGGTACAGCTCACGGGGAAAGCTCTCGGTCTCTTCCCATTGATCGACGCCCGGCAATAGCTCGCGCTCGACAAAACGGCGCACGCTATCGCGGACCAATTGGTGGCTGGGATCGAAGTAGTCCTGATAGGCAGACATCGGCAAACTCCACGGTGAGGTGGAGCGAACTTACCAAGCGCTTGCTTGGTTATCAACCCAAATGCAAACGCTGCCAACCCTACACAACCAAAGCGCTGTGATTTTTAGAGCGCGATCGGCTTACGTCCGGCGAATGAGTGGGCCAGGGTGCCGCCATCCACCAACTCCAACTCGCCCCCCAACGGCACGCCATGGGCAATACGCGAAGTGATCAGGCCTTTATTGGTCAACAGCTGGGCGATGTAGTGCGCCGTGGCTTCACCTTCCACCGTAGGGTTGGTGGCCAGGATCACTTCAGTAAAAGTGCCCTGCTCTTCAATCCGTGCCACCAGTTGCGGAATACCGATGGCTTCCGGCCCCAGGCCGTCCAGCGGCGACAAGTGTCCCTTGAGCACGAAGTAGCGCCCGCGATAACCGGTCTGCTCCACCGCGTACACATCCATCGGCCCTTCCACCACGCACAGCAGTGTGTCGTCACGACGTGGGTCGGCGCATTGCGGGCAGAGTTCTTCCTCGGTGAGGGTGCGGCACTGGCGACAGTGACCCACTCCGGTCATGGCCTGGCTCAGGGCCTGGGCCAACCGGGTGCCGCCGCTGCGATCACGCTCCAGCAATTGCAGCGCCATGCGTTGGGCGGTTTTCTGACCGACGCCCGGCAAAGTACGCAGGGCGTCGATCAGTTGACGAATCAGGGGGCTGAAGCTCATGGGCAATGGGTCCGACAAAACAACGAGACGCGGTTTATACCCGCGCCCCGGATTAGCGTCAAATGGTCAATCCTGCGCGACGCGCACCACCAACTTGCCGAAGTTGCGCCCTTCCAGCAAACCGATAAAGGCTTCGGGTGCTTGCTCCAGGCCGTCAACCACATCCTCACGGAACTTGATCTTGCCGTCGCGCACCCACGGCGCCATTGCACTGAGGAACTCGGGCTGGCGGTCGCCATAGTCGTCGAACACGATAAAGCCCTGGATACGCACGCGCTTGGTGAGCAAAGTGCGTTGCAGTGCCGGCAGACGATCCGGTCCAATCGGCGCTTCATGTGCGTTATAGCCGGCGATCAGGCCGCACAGGGGAATACGTGCCTTTGGGTTGAGCAGCGGCAGCACGGCATCGAAGACTTTGCCCCCGACGTTTTCAAAGTAAATGTCCACGCCCTTGAAGCACGCCTGGGAAAGCTCATCGGCAAAATGCTCGCTCTTGTGGTCGACACAGGCATCAAAGCCCAGTTCGTCCACCACGTAGCGGCACTTGTCGGCGCCCCCTGCAATACCGACCACACGCAAGCCCTTGAGCTTGGCCACCTGTCCCACCACCGAACCTACCGCGCCGGACGCCGCCGCCACAACCAGGGTCTCCCCGGGCTTGGGCTGGCCGATATCCATCAATCCCATGTAGGCGGTCATGCCCGGCATCCCCAGTACGCCCAGCGCCATCGAGGGGCTCGCCAAGCCCTTGGGCACAGGCATCAGGTTGCGACCGTCGGAAATACTGTGGCTCTGCCAGCCGGTTGAGCCGACTACCAGGTCGCCTACTTCGAATTTGGGATTACGGGATTGCTCAATACGGCTGACGGCACCACCGGTCATCACCTCGTCGATTTCCACCGGTGCTGCGTAGGACGGGGCATCGCTCATGCGCCCGCGCATGTAGGGGTCGAGGGACAGGTACAACGTCTTCAGCAATACCTGGCCGTCCGCCAATTCCGGCAGGTTCACGCGTTCCAGGCGGAAGTTTTCCGGGGTCGGCGCGCCCTGGGGGCGCGAGACCAGAACAATGCGCTGGTTCAGGACCGGTTCTTGAGGCATGGGGAGGTCTCCTTTATCGAATATGTCGGTATAGGGTGCAGACCTTGCGCACCCTGCCAGGGTTCGATTGGATCAGCACAAACAAAAATGCCAGGCACGAAGCCTGGCATTGGAGTCCAGCTAAAGCGGCTCGATCAGAACGGCAGCTTCATGCCCGGCGGCAGTTGCATGCCAGCGGTCACGCCGGACATTTTGTCCTGGCTGTTGGCTTCGATCTTGCGCACCGCGTCATTGACGGCGGCGGCGAACAACGCTTCCAGCATTTCCAGATCGTCTTCGCCAACACCTGGCAATACGCTTGGGTCGATGCTCACGCGCTTGATGTCGTGACGACCGGTCATCACCACACTGACCATATCGCCACCGGCTTTACCGGTGACTTCGGCGTTGGCCAGCTCTTCCTGCATCTTGGCCATCTTTTCCTGCATCTGCTGCGCCTGCTTCATCAGGCCGGCCATGCCACCTTTCATCATGGGAATCACCTCAAAGTACGTGGATCAATTTAGTAGCCCGGTATCAGGATGCCTGGGGTACCGGGGCTTCGACAGGTTCAATTGTATCTTGGCGAACGACTGCGCCGAACTGTTGCATCATTTGCTGGATGAGCGGATCACCGTGGATCGAGTCTTCCGCTTCGCGCTGACGGTTGATACGCCGACGCGTGGCGGCCTGCGCCGGGGTTTCCTGCTCAGGCTTGATCAACTCGATGGTGATGGTCAGCGTACGCTCATGGTACTGATTCAGGGCATCGTTGAGACGACGCTGCTGCGTGGCGTTAAACAGCGCGCTGTGGGCCGGGTCCAGGTGCAGCAGCCAGTGATCGCCTTCGATGGAGATCAGCGTGCAGTTGGCGGCGATGCTGCCGGTCATGCCGGAAATCGGCAATTTCGGGAACAACTCCAGCCATTGCAAGGCCAGGCCGGTAGCCGGTGCCGCAGCGGGCTCGGCTTCGGGCTCCGGAGCCGGCTCGGCCGTGTGTTCGCTGGCCAGGTCGTCCAGGTAACTGTAGGCCGAATCCATGTCCGGCTCGATGTAGTCTTCGTCCAGCGGCGGTTCGTCGTCGAGGTCAATGCCTGGGGTGGCGGCATCCACCTGGGCGACGGTCGGTTCGGGAACCGGCGCGCTGACCCACTCAGGGGCATCCGGCACTACGCTGTCCGGGGTCGGCGTTGGCATCGGCGTCAGCTCAGGCTGCTCGCCACTGGTTTCCAGCACGGGCTCCACGGCTGGCTGTAACTCGGCCTCCACCGGGTCGTTCCAAGGCAGGTCGACGACCGGCTCAGGCTCGGCAACCGGCTGCGGCTCGGCCACGGGAGCGGCCACAGGTTCAGGTTCAGGTTCAGGTTCAGGAGCAACCGGCGCTGGCGCTGGCGCAGCAACCACTGGCGCGACAACCGCCGCACCAGCCACTGGTTTGGCGGAATCAACTGTGGCCTGGCTGATCCCCACTGGCTTTAGCGGCTGTCTCGGTGCGTCTGCCGTGTCCGCCGGCCGGAAGGCCAGCATCCGCAGCAGGACCATTTCAAAGCCGCCGCGCGGGTCCGGTGCCAAAGGCAGGTCCCGGCGACCGATCAGGCCCATCTGGTAGTAGAACTGCACGTCTTCAGCCGGCAACGCCTGGGCCAGGGCCAACACGCGGTCGCGATCGCCATGACCGTTGTCGACACCTTCAGGCAGCGCCTGGGCAATGGCGACACGGTGCAGCACATTGAGGATTTCCGAGAGCACGCCGTTCCAGTCCGGGCCTTGCTCCGACAGGTGGCGCACGGCTTCGAGCAACGCCTTGGCGTCGCCTTCGATCAGCGCGTGCAGCACATCGAATACCTGGCCGTGGTCGAGGGTGCCAAGCATGGCGCGCACATCGGCGGCCATGACCTTGCCTTCACCGAAGGCGATGGCCTGGTCGGTGAGACTCATGGCATCGCGCATCGAACCATCGGCAGCGCGACCGAGCAGCCACAACGCGTCGTCTTCGAACGGCACGTTCTCGACGCCCAACACGTGGGTCAAATGCTCGACCACGCGCTCTGGGGTCATGTTTTTCAGGGAGAATTGCAGGCACCGCGACAAAATCGTCGCAGGAAGTTTCTGCGGATCGGTCGTGGCCAGAATGAATTTGACGTAGGGTGGAGGCTCTTCCAGGGTCTTCAGCAAGGCGTTGAAGGAGTGGCTGGAAAGCATGTGCACTTCGTCGATCAGGTAGACCTTGAAGCGACCACGACTGGGTGCGTACTGCACGTTGTCGAGCAGTTCGCGGGTGTCTTCGACCTTGGTGCGGCTCGCGGCGTCGATCTCGATCAGGTCGACGAAACGCCCTTCGTCGATTTCCCGGCACACCGAGCAGGTGCCGCAGGGTGTCGAGGTGATGCCGGTTTCACAGTTCAGGCATTTGGCGATGATGCGCGCAATGGTGGTCTTGCCCACCCCCCGAGTCCCGGTGAACAGGTAGGCGTGGTGCAGCCGCTGGCTGTCCAAGGCATTGATCAGAGCCTTGAGCACATGGGTCTGGCCGACCATTTCGCGGAACGAGCGCGGGCGCCATTTACGTGCAAGAACCTGATAACTCATCGAAAACCGTCGCAACTGGAGAGCAGAGGCCGGTAATGCTAGCGGAGCAAGGGGGAAATTGCATCCGGCACGCTCGTCTAATCTGCTTTCGCGGAACTGGCAGGCTCTGCGCTGCACCCGACACGCTCCTGACAAGAACTGACAGCACGGCCTTATAGACTCGATTTCACTCACCACCTGTGCTCAAGGAGCCTGCATGAATACCGTCGCTCACTACTTCCTGCTGTACGTCGACAGCCCAGCCGCCAGCGCCAGATTTTACAGCCGCCTGCTGGACAAGCCCCCTGTGGAACTGGGCCCCACGTTCGCCCTGTTCATCCTCGACAACGGCGTGAAGCTGGGCCTGTGGTCGCGGCACACCGTAGAGCCGGCGGCCCAGGCCACGGTGGGAGGTGCCGAATTGGGCTTCTCGCTGCCCGACAAAGCGGCTGTCGATGCCCTGCACCAGCATTGGGTGGAACGGGGGGCGATGATCATCCAGTCACCGACCGCCATGGATTTCGGCTACACCTTTGTCGCCCAGGACCTCGACGGCCACCGGCTGCGAGCGCTCTGCCTGAGCGACTGAACGCCGGCGCCCTTCCAGGGCGATGGCAGCCACGCTGGTCAACACGAGCACCCCGCCGAGCATCACCTGCAACGCAATGTGCTCGCCCAGCAGCGTCGCTGCCATCACCATCGCCACTGGTGGGATCAGGTACATCGCCACCGATGCGCGACTGACTTCGACATGCTTCAACACATACCCCCAGGCCAGGTAGGCAAGCGCACTGGGGAAAATGCCCAATACCAACACCGACAAGTTCTCCGGCAACGGCGCCCGCATCACTGCGCCCGGCAGGCCAGGCAGGTTCACGCACAGCATCAATGTGCCGGCCCACACCATGTAGCACGCCATGGTCAGCGGGCTGTAGCGGTGCGCGTAGTGCTTCTGGATGGCGAAATAGATACTCCACGAAACCGCCGCCAGCAGGATCAGCAAGCCCCGCGGGTCGAACTCCCCCCTGCCCGCGTCGCCCCAGACCACGGTCAGCACACCGGCCAACCCCAGCAGCACGCAGCCCCAACGCCAGGCGCTGACACGCTCCTTCAAGCAGAGAGACGCGATCAGCACACTGAACAAGGGCGCCGACTGGGCCAGCACACTGGACGCCGCCGCCGTCACCCACTGCTGCCCATGATTGAGGCTGGTGTGATGCAGAAACACGCCAAAAAAGCCCAGCACCAGCAACCACGGCAGGTCCCGCAGGCGCGGCCGACCGATACCTGCTGCCAGCGCGACACCGGCCATGAATACCGACGCGATCAAGAAGCGCAGCAATGCCAGTTGCCCGGGACTGTAGCTGTGCAACCCCATATGTACACCAATCGGCGAGTAGGCCCAGCAGAGGATGACGCCGGCGATGACTAGCGTAAGCTTCAAGGGTGACGGGGTATTCATTGACGGCATCCGCAAACTGAGTAGGAATGCAGTCAGTCTTGGCTTGCACGGGACGCAGGACAATTAACCGTTTCTGACTTCTGAAATCACTGGAACTGAGCAATGGAACTGGCCCAACTGAAAATGGTGCGAGCCGTGGCGCAAACCGGCAGCGTGGCACAGGCCGCCCTGCAACTGCACTGCGTGCCGTCAAACATCACCACACGCATCAAGCAGTTGGAAAGCGAGTTGGGCACGCCCCTGTTCATCCGGGCCGGGCGTGGGCTGGCGATCAGTGCTGCCGGTGAAATCTTCCTGGAGTACTGCGAGCGCATCCTGGCGTTAGTGGAGGAATCCAAACGCGCAGTGGATGCCAACGCAATTCCCCGGGGCACTTTGCGCATCGGTGCCGTGGAATCCAGCGCCAGCGGACGCCTGCCGCCCTTGCTCGCGGAATACCACCGGCGCTACCCCGATGTCAGCCTGGAACTGGTCACCGGCGCCTGGGCGCAACTGCTCGATGATCTGCAACACCATCGCCTCGATGTGGCCTTGGTGGCCAGCGGCAGCAGGCGCGCCAAGCTCGAACACAGCGTGGTCTACAGCGAACGCCTGGTGTTGATCGCCAGCGCCTCCAGCGCACCGATCAACAGCGCCAAGGACCTGGCCGGGCGCACCTTGCTGGTGTGGCCGCCCGGCTGTCCCTACCGCGCCGCACTGGAAAACTGGGTCAGACCTCACGACTTCAAGCCGAGCATCGCCAGCTATGCAAGCTGGGGCACAATCATCGGTTGCGTCAGTGCGGGAATTGGCGTGGCGTTGGCGCCCGAGGGCATCCTGGCCCGCTATGAGCAGGCCAATCAGCTGGCGTCGTACCGGTTCGAGGAACTGCAGGCGGTGGACAACCTGCTGTTCTGGCACAAGGACACCCAGCGGCATCTGGCGCGGGATGCTTTCGCCGGGTTACTGCGGGAAACCTTTGGCTGACACCGTTCGACCTGTATCGACTCAGCTCTTCGGGGCGGCCAGACGGGCGTACTGGTCCTGGCTGATCCAGCCGGTGAACGAACGATCCTCGGCATTGATGAACTCTACCTGAGCCCAGCCATCCTTGAACGCCAGCACGCCGACCACGTCATTCTTGACGATGTAAGGGCGCTTGGCGGCCTTGGCACTTGGGCTCTTTAGCAGGTAAGCCTTGTCGGCGGACACCTTGACCAGGCCGATCCATTTCGTGTTGGCGGTCTGAGACAGGTCCAGGCCGGTGGCGATTTCCGGCATCAGCACATTGAGGCAACCAGGGTGCTGGCGGCCGTCTACCACGGTCAGGGTCACACCGTCCGACGACGGTGCCACGCTGCCGGGGTAGGCATTGTCGAGCCAGGTGGTCAGCGCAGCGGGCTTGCCTTGCAGGTAGAACGAGCAGCTGCGGGTCACGCCCTCGCCCATTGCCTCGGAGTAGTAGCCTTCAACCTGATGCTCAGGCGTCACTGCCAGCATCAGCCCTTCGTATTTGCCTGAATGCAACGCGGGCGAACCGGCAAAGGCAGGTACTGCGGCGCACAACGACAACACACCCATCGCTAGAAAACGCATCATGTTATTTTTTCCCTTCCAGTTTTTCGTAGGCTTTTTGCATAAGGACGTCATAGTTGCCGTAGTCCTCGCCGTTATAGTTGCGCGCCATGCCAGTGAAATCCTTGGCTTTCATGGCTTTCATCAACGCCGGGCTCTTGCTGCAAAAACCGAGGAAAGCCTTTAGTTGGTTGCCGGCATTCACTTTTAATGCCGCTGCGAATTCAAACACCGTCTTGTAACCGCATGACGCGTAGTTGAATCCCATGATCTGAAACATGCCCCAGGACGCAGACATCAACGCCGCTTCCTGATCCAGGGCAAAGGCGGTGGCCATGGTTTCCCAGGCCTTGGTCTGGTCCTTGTTATTGGTCTGCCACTGCGGACCGGCCTTCTTCTTGTAGGGGTAAGACAGCAGCGGGTGCGCCTGGTCGTAGATGTGCTTGGTGTACTTGCGAAACAGGTGCCCTTCGAAAGCAATCACCGGCAACTTGGCTGGCCCGAACCCCGAACGCCCACCGGATTCCACCGTGGCAAACGCCTTGATGATATTCACCGAAATGCCACCACCCAACTGCGTGGCGGCGTTCTGGAAGTCGGTCTCGCTGAGCGTCATGCCCCCGTCGCACGTGGCCTGGAGCATCAACTGGCGGTTACGCCGCTCGGCCTCGATCATCGCGCGCATGCGGTCCAGGTACACGTTGACCGTGGCCTGCACCGCGTCCCCCTGGTTGTTGCCGAACACATTGAGAAAGCTCGGAATGCGCATGTTCGGGTAAGCCTTCACCGGTACCTTCACCGCTTCTTCGATCAGGCTGTTGAAGGTGCGCCCGGTAGGGTCGATCACGCCATCGGGGTGGGCATACTTGAGGTGACGGAATTGATATTGGCTGATGCATTGCACCAACTGGCCATCGCACTTGCCGTTTTCGGCCAGCGGAAAACCCATTTTCGGAATGATCAGATTGAATAAGTACTGGATGCACTGCACATCGGCGGGCAAGTTGCGGGCTTTACCGGGAGCACCTACCGAAGCACTGATAAGTCGAGGCAACCCTTGCAGGCTTTTCATGACAGACATCCTTGTTAGTTAAAGAAGTGATAGCACTTCAATATCATCCCCATACCCTTGTCATACTCTGAAACAAGCGGCTGGCGAAAACTAACAAGGCGGTTTTGGGTTGTCCAGAGGAGGTTTGGAAAGTTGTGAATCAGCCGCACTTAATCAATCAGCAACCGTGGGACTCACGAAACTTCTGGTCCCTGTGGTAATCGATCCATTCAACCACATCGTAGGGCAGGTACAGCTGCGACGTGGCCCGGGAAATCGCAATATAAACCGCGCACAGTCTCTGGTCGAACGCGTAGGCATCCTTGAACGGAACGTTGGTCAACAGCTCGGGGGTCAGCAGCACCTGCTCAAACTCCATCCCCCCCGCCTCTTGCGCCAGCATCAACAGGCAACGCTTGCCGGGTTCGCCACCCAGGCGGTTCAAGCGCGTGACATCCGCGACATTGAAACCTTTTTCCAGCTCGGCCTCGACCCACAGGAACGACTCATCGAACTGGCTGGCCTCACGCACCTGCCGCCAGTCATCCATGCCACTGAAATAAGCGTGTGCGCCTTTTTCGTTGTGCTCATCGCTGTAGAAGTCCGGCTTGAACAAACCGATGACGCTGATCATGAAGCGCTCCAGGTCCTGCTGCGCCGCGTTGCCCTGCAAACCGAAGGGGCAGTTGGCCTGGTACAGCTGGATCGCCCACTTCATGGTGTCCCAGTGGGACGCGGTCAACACCACGCAGCCTTCCGGCGGCACGAAGCCCTGTGGGTAGTGCTCGATGCCGACGTCGGCATCACGCGCTCCCTCGAAAGGGATCTTGCACTTGTTTGAGTGCACGCTGATCAACGGGTTGACCAGACGCTCGATATTGCGCCCCGAGCGCACGGAGTAGCTGATGTCGCTTTGCCGGACCTCGCGCTTTCTCCGCACCATCACACCACTGGCCGATTGGTATTCGTCGCCGAGGGTGATCAGTACCTGACGACCACGCTCGATAATCTGCAGCAATGGCGCAGGTATGTCCTGGCTTTCATCGATCAATACATGGGTGTAACGCGGCGGCACCACACAACCGGCGAGGCAGGCGCGCTTGATCAGCAACAAAGACGCGAACCCGGTCTGGCCGGCCCATTCAGGATTGCTTTCCAGGTAGGTCCACACACGGCTTGAATACTCCAGCAGCGCCTGGGCATCCACGCTGCCCAAAGGCTGCTTGAAATGCGGAAAGTGCCGGGCCGACAGGCTGTGATGCGCGGAGTGACAATAGTTTTCAAGCACCTTGAGACAGACATCCAGGGTCGCCTGGCCGTCATGCCCACGCCAACCGTAGATATCCAGAACCTGGGCCACCGCCTGCCTGGTGGGTAACCTGCTCGGTGTGTTCACCACGACGGGCCGCGGGCCGTGCAACAGGGCCTTGGCGAAAGCGGCAAAAGTAGAGCCGGCCTTGCTGTCGCGAGGCAGGCCCATGCGCTCGCGCAACGTCGCCAGTTTGGCTCCCGTGCGCGCCAGTACCAACGTCTGTGCAGGGCGCAGGCACTCGATCAAGGCGCCGAGCAGATGGCTCTTGCCGATGCCCGCATAACCCTGCACGTGCAGGTCTTCATTGAGATTGGCGCGGAACGTGCGCACCAGCTTGTCCTGGGCGGGGCTGAGCCAACGTTCACGGTGCCGGGGCGTGATCATCTGCTGGCTGAACGGATCATTGCCGCGCAGGTGGCGGACCTTGTAGTCGACATCCCATTTGCCGGTGGGCAGCAGGTAATCGCGCGCCTGGACTTCTTCAGCCGACAAAAGGCGCAGGTTGATGCTTTTGAGCGCGTTGAAACCGAAATACAAGGTGCGCGGATCGAACAGTCGCTGTGCCTCGGACAGTAATGTTGCCGTGCCCTCTGCCTGCGTATCCACAGCCCAGCCGATCAATTTGGCCAGGATGCGCTCGGCGCCCGTACAGGTCAGGTCTTTTTCCGCGGCCTGGGCCAGGTTCTGGATGACCAGCACCGCCGCCAGTTCCGGGTCCGTCAGGCCGAGCAGGACGTTGGCCCCCTCGGCACCCAGCAAGGCCGTGCAGGTTTGCGCAGTGACCGGCAAGAACACCGGGCTGGATAAATCAAAATGTTCCGGTTGCATACTTCCTCGTCGCGTCGCTGGCGTCAGGCTTCGCCGGGTTCAACCTGAATACCCAGCTCAAAGCGATACTCGCCGAGCGATCCCGACATGCCGCCGGGATGCCGACCCGCTGCACTGGCTGCATTGATCTGCTGCTGCAGTTCGAAGACGGCCATATCGAACAACCGGCGCAAGTCCTCGGCGCTCTGCGCGGCCACATTCAACTGCAGGGTGTACGCGCCGTTCAGCGCGGACGGTGCAGGCTCGGCGGCGGGGGCCACCTCCCCGACCCGGATCATCTCGGCCTGGCTCAGGATTTCAGCGTGCTCGTCATCCATGAGGTCCAGCACCCTCGATAACTCCAGGGTCTGTTCCGGATGCGATTGAATACGGTCCTTGATTTCCAGACGCCGCATCTGCCACTCCCGCAGTTTTTCGCGAGTGAGGTCGTCCACTTTTTCCACGTGTGCTGTCTCCGAATGCCAGGCACTGGAGTATGCCGCCATGGACTGCCCGATGGCAGATGGCGTGAAAGCATTTTTTGAATTGAATTTGAGACGATGCTGCCGGGAAGAGCATAAGGAAGAGCGTTATGGAGGCAACCCCACCAGCCACACCCCGGCACACAATGTTCCCGCTGTGGCTGCTCCCTTCCGGGCCTGACCAGGTTAACGGGTAATCGTTGCGGGGGGACCGATGGGGTCACCATAACGACGCCTGCCTCTCGGCAAGCCGCGCCATTGTACCGATCTCATCGGAAGTTACAACCGTTGGTTCCGGATTAAAAATATGAAGAAGCTCAAGTACTTGTCACAGCCGTAAGCATCGCGCCCGAGTCCTGTGGGAGACGGCTCCTCATTGGGCCAATACAACCTCATCGGCCCGACCACCCTCCTCCTGAATCACCAGGTGAATAAAGTGCAGCTTGGCGATCACCGCCGGCGGCAACACGAAGGGATAGAAATCCGGCTGGCCCATGCTGCGCGACAGCTCGTTGAGCATGCCGGCCAGTTCGATCCAGGCGTTGACGAACGCCAGGAACGCCGGGCCGCCGGGATGCTCGGGGTCATAGAGGGTGGTGAGCGGGAATGGCTGGTAATCCAGGTCCATCTCCCGGGCACTCATGCCGAAGCCGAGGGCGGTATCGACGGCGTCCATCATGTGCAAGTAATGCGCCCAGGTTTCCGCCCAGTCTTCCCAGGGATGCATGGTGGCGTAGGCGCTGACGCAGGTGTGTTGCCAATCCGGGCGCGGCCCGTTCTGGTAGTACTGGCCGAGGGCATCGGCGTAACTGGCGCGTTCGTCGCCAAACAGCTGGCGAAAGGCTTGCAACCAATGGGTGTCGGCAATCAGGCGATCCCAGTAGTAATGGCCGACTTCATGACGGAAATGGCCAAGCAAGGTGCGATAAGGTTCGCGCATCTGGACCCGGACTTTTTCTCGGTGGGCATCGTCGGCCTCCTTGATATCCAGGGTGATCAAGCCGTTGGCGTGGCCTGTCATGGGCGCGTTGCCTTCCAGGTCGATGCCGATGAAATCGAAGGCAAGGCCGGTGTCTTCATCGACGCTTTTGGGCACGACTTGCAGGCCCAGGTTGATCAGTTGCGCCACCAGACGACGCTTGGCGGTTTCCACTTTGCGCCAGCGCTCGTGGTTTTCCGGAACCGAGAGATCGGGAATGGTGCGGTTAAGACTGCAAGCCGTGCACAAGGTCGCCGTACTGTGGGCCGGTATCAACCAGTTGCAGGCCGCGGGGGTATCGAGGTTGGCACAGCGACGGAAGGCACCGGCGTCGAGATTGTCATCCTGAAACCATGTGCCCGCCACAGGGCCGGGCTGCAGCGAGGAAAGGCGAGCTTGCCGGGGGTAGTAACCCAGCAGCGCCTGACAGGCCAGGCATTGGCTGTTGCGAAAGAACAATGACTGGCCGCAACGGCACTGCCACACCTTGCTATCGCGAGACGTGCCGGCCACGAAGGGTGCCGCGATGCGTGAACTGAGTTGCTCGAAGTAGCGGAACATGGCGATCTCTCCCTGGGTGACTGAGACTAGATCATTGGCGGGTCGAGATCGTTCCACTTTCCTGCAGGGGCCGCTTCGCAGCCCAGCGCAGGGCAAACCTGTTCAGCGCAACAAGCCTGCCCTTCACGACACGCGATCAGACCGTGATGTTGTGCCCGGCCAGGAAGGCGACGAACGCCGCTTCATCCAGCACTTTCACGCCCAATTCACTGGCCTTGGCCAACTTCGAACCGGCGCCCGGCCCGGCGACCACGCAGTGGGTCTTCGCCGAAACGGAACCTGCGACCTTGGCGCCAAGACTTTCGAGCTTGTCCTTGGCCACATCGCGGCTCATCAGCTCGAGGGAGCCCGTCAGCACCCAGGTATGGCCGGCTTCCGGCAAGCCCTCAACCACCTTCTTCTCGCTCTGCCAGTGCATGCCGAAGTCCTTGAGCTGTTGCTCGATAGCCAGGGCGCGATTGGCGTTGCCTTCGTCATCGAAAAAGTCGCGCACGGCCTTGGCTTGCTTCTCGGGCAGCGCCTGGCGCATATCCAGCCAGTCGGCCTTGATCACACCTTCCAGGGAGCCGAATTTGTCCGCCAGTTTCTGCGCCGCACCCGGGCCGACGCTCGGCACGTGAAGCTTGTCGAGCAAACCGCCCAAGGTCGTGCTGGCGGCGAATTCAGCGCTGAGTTCGCCCTGATCCTGCAATTGCAGGCCGCATTCCTGCGGTGACAGCAGCGCACCAATCACGTCCTGGTTATGGCTGTCCTCAAAGAAACTGTGGATTTCATGCGCCACCTCCAGACCGACGTCCGGCAGATACGTCAGCACCTCCGGCAGTGCCTTCTGCACCCGCTCCAGGGACGCCAGGGAGCGCGCCAGTACCTTGGCGGTCTCTTCGCCCACGTCGGGAATGCCCAGGGCGTAGATGAAGCGTGCCAGGGTCGGCGTCTTGCTGTTTTCAATGGCCGCGATCAGTTTCTTGCTGGAGATATCGGCAAAGCCTTCCAGGTCGATGATCTGCTCGTACTTGAGTTTGTAGAGGTCGGCGGGCGAGCCGATGAGTTTCTCGTCCACCAGTTGCTCGATGGTCTTGTCGCCCAGGCCATCGATATCCATGGCGCGCCGCGAAACAAAATGAATGATCGCCTGCTTGAGCTGCGCCCCACAGGCCAGGCGGCCGACACAGCGGTACACCGCGCCCTCGCTGACGGTTTCCTTGCCTTTGCTGCGCTTGACCAATTGCGTGCGCTCCACATGGGAGCCACATACCGGGCAGTTCTGCGGAACCTGCACCGCTCGGGCATTTTCCGGGCGACGCTCGACGACCACCGAAACCACCTGCGGGATCACATCCCCGGCGCGGCGGATAATCACGGTATCGCCGATCATCAGGCCCAGCCGTGCCACTTCATCCATGTTGTGCAAAGTGGCGTTGGACACGGTCACACCGGCCACCTTGACCGGCTTGAGGCGCGCCACCGGCGTCACGGCGCCAGTACGGCCGACCTGGAATTCCACGTCGAGCAATTCGGTCAGCTCTTCCATGGCCGGGAATTTATGGGCGATGGCCCAGCGCGGCTCACGGGCGCGGAAGCCCAGTTCACGCTGGGAAGCGATGCTGTTGACCTTGAACACCACGCCGTCGATTTCATAGGGCAAGCTGTTACGCCGCTCGCCGATATCACGGTAGTAATCCAGGCAATCCTGGATGCCCTTGGCCAGTTTCAACTCGCGGCTGATGGGCATGCCCCACTTCTGCAACTGCTGCAGGTTGCCGATATGGGTGTCGCTGATATCGGTCGTCACACCGTAGCAGCAGAACTCCAGCGGGCGGCTGGCGGTGATCTTCGAATCCAGCTGGCGCAGGCTGCCGGCGGCGGCGTTGCGCGGGTTGGCAAAGGTCTTGCCGCCCACTTCCAGTTGCGATGCGTTGAGACGCTCGAAGCCGGCCTTGGACATGAACACTTCGCCGCGCACTTCCAGGGTCGTCGGCCAGCCGCTGCCATGCAGCTTCAGCGGGATATTGCGCACGGTGCGCACATTGACGCTGATATCTTCGCCGGTGGTACCGTCGCCACGGGTGGCGCCGCGTACCAATTCGCCGTCTTGATAAAGCAGGCTGACCGCCAGGCCATCCAGTTTCGGTTCACAGCTGTATTCCACCGCTGCGCCCCCGCCAAACAGATCGCCCACCGGCAGGTCGAGACCTTCCGTGACCCGTCGATCAAACTCGAGCATGGTGGTTTCGTCGAACGCGTTACCCAGGCTGAGCATCGGGATCTCATGCTTGACCTGGGTGAACGCCGACAGCGCCGCACTGCCGACCCGCTGCGTCGGTGAATCGCGCGTCACCAGTTCCGGATGCTCGGCTTCCAGGGCCTTGAGCTCG
Organism: Pseudomonas sp. BCA17; assembly: GCF_004519405.1. Lineage (GTDB taxonomy): Bacteria > Pseudomonadota > Gammaproteobacteria > Pseudomonadales > Pseudomonadaceae > Aquipseudomonas. The sequence continues at coordinate 1,718,565 of NZ_SGWI01000001.1, forward strand.
TGGAACAAGCGGTCGTACTCGGCGTCCGGAATGCTCGGCTCGTCGAGGACGTGGTAGCGGTAGTTGTGCTGATCCAGTTCAGCGCGCAGTTCGAGGATACGGGTATGGGCGGCGGTCATGGGTGTTCTCTCATAAAGCAAAAGAGCAGCCGAAGCTGCTCAATATGTTAGTGCACGGATTCTACAGGCAACGCCTGAGATCGAACCTCAGCGTTTCTGTGTCAGCGCGCGACGCTCGAACTCGACGATGCGCTGACGATAGTGCTCGATGGTTTGGGCAGTCAGGACGCTGCGCTGGTCATCCTTGAGCTCGCCGTTGAGTTCCTGGGACAGCTTGCGCGCTGCAGCCACCATCACGTCGAATGCCTGTTTCGGGTGACGCGGGCCTGGCAGGCCGAGGAAGAAGCTCACCGCCGGGGTGCTGAACAGGTCGATATCGTCCAGATCAAACGTGCCGGGCTTGACCGCATTGGCCATGGAGAACAGCACTTCGCCATTACCGGCCATGCTTTCGTGACGGTGGAAAATATCCATCTCGCCGAAACGCAGGCCGCTTTCCAGGATGTTCTGCAACAGTGCCGGGCCTTTGAAGCCGGCAGCGTCGCGGCAGATCACGCTGATCACCAATACTTCTTCGGCCGCCGGCTGATCGTTCACCGACTGGCGCGGCGCATTGCTTTTGGCCGGAGTCTCATCAGGAAAATCATCGTCGCGGCTGCTGAAGCTCGGGCCTTCATCGACATCGAGGTTCAGGTCGCCCTGATGCGGCTCGGCAACCGTTGCGGTGTTGCGCTTGCCGCGCTTGGAAGACGGTTCGCGGGCTTCACGCAGCGGCGCACTCATGGACGGCAGGTCGTGCTCGTCCAACTGCGGCTCTTTGTGAGTATCCAGTACACGGGGCGGCCCCAACAGCTCGGCGTTGCCGTCGTCGTCGGGCAAGTTGGACAGGTTGCGGTCCAGACGGAACTTGAGCTTGCCCTTGCCACCGCGCATGCGGCGCCAGCCATCAAAAAGAATACCGGCAATGACAATAATGCCGATGACGATCAGCCACTCGCGCAGACCGATTTCCATGTAATCCCGTGCCTCTAATAAAAAATGCTGAAAAATAAGGGGCTTAGCAACGTGCAAACCGCTTTAAAACGTGGCGCCAACTCTATGTTCTGACTGACGTTTTGCCCACGCATACGAAAAATTGACATTAAATTAGCACAGTTGGCAGAAAGTGTGTCGGATTGGTCGCTTTCGATACACAGGACGATCTTTTATCTCAGCGCCAACTGTGAGCTATAAGCTGCAAGCTGCAAGCTCAAGCCAACTCACTTGCAGCTTATAACTTGCAGCTTGCCGCTACGCCGCTAGGCGTCCACCATCTTCATCGCTTCTTCCACATCCACCGCCACCAGGCGAGAACACCCCGGCTCGTGCATCGTCACCCCCATCAATTGATCCGCCATTTCCATGGCGATCTTGTTGTGGGTGATATAGATGAACTGCACAGTCTGGGACATCTCTTTAACCAGCCGAGCGTAGCGTCCAACGTTTGCGTCATCCAGCGGCGCATCCACTTCATCAAGCATGCAGAACGGCGCCGGGTTCAATTTGAAGATGGCAAATACCAGGGCCAATGCCGTCAGTGCCTTCTCGCCACCGGACAACAAATGGATGGTGCTGTTCTTCTTGCCCGGAGGCCGCGCCATGATCGTTACCCCTGTATCGAGTAGATCTTCGCCCGTCAGTTCCAAGTAAGCGCTGCCACCACCGAAAACTTTCGGGAATAAGGCCTGTAAACCGCCATTAATCTGATCAAAGGTATCTTTGAAGCGATTACGGGTTTCCTTGTCGATCTTGCGGATCACGTTTTCCAGCGTGTCCAGGGCCTCTACCAGATCGGCGTCCTGGGCATCCAGGTAACGTTTACGTTCGGACTGCTGCTGATACTCATCGATGGCCGCGAGGTTGATCGCGCCGAGCCTTTGAATACGTGCGGCAATGCGCTCAAGTTCTTCTTCGGCGTCTTTCTCGTTGGCCTGGGCGTCCAAGGTATTGAGCACACCGTGCAGGTCGTAGCCGTCTTCCAGCAGTTGATCCTGCAGGGCCTTGCGGCGCACGGTCAGGGCCTGCCATTCCATGCGCTGCTGTTCGAGCTGGCTGCGGATCAGCTGGGACTGCTGCTCGGCCTGGGTCCGGCGCTTTTCCGCATCGCGCAGTTCGCGGTCGGCGTCTTCCAGGGCGATCTGCGCGGTCTTGAGCTCTTCGTCGACGCTCATGCGCTTGTCGAGCAACTCTTCGAGCTTGAGCCGCAACTCTTCCAGCGGGGCTTCGCCCTCCTCCAGGTTGAGGCTCAGTTGCTCACGCTTTTCGGTGAGGCGTTCGGATTGCATCTCCAGGCGCTCAAGGGCCTGGCGCGTGGCATCGTACTGAGTGCGCAAAGAGCCGAGACGCACCGCCAATTGATGCGCGTGATCCTTGTGCTGACGCGCTTCCTGACGCACGCGGTCGAGACGTTCGCGCAGGCTGTCGCGCTGGGCCAGCAGCAGCTCACGCTGCTCAGTGTCCTGCGCCATGCTGTCGAGCGCCTCCTGCAATTGCAGGCGCGCTTCGCCGATCTGCTCGTGCTCGAGGGCGCGCTGCTCGCCCATCTCGGCCACTTCCTCGTCAAGGCGGGTGCGGCGCAGGGTCAACTGCTCCACCTTGGCCTTGCTCGCCGACAGCTGGGCTTTCAATTCGCCTTGCTGGCGCGCTTCATCCTGCAACAGCCGGCGCAGATGCTCGCGGCCGGTCTCCTGCTGGCGTTGGGTGGCACGCAGGGTTTGCAGTTCGGTTTCCAGGCTTTCCAGAGTGGCTTCGCGCTCTTCACGCTCGGCGATCAGGTTGACGATCTCCTGGCCACGGGCCAGGACGCCACTTTCCGCTTCACTCGCGCGGCGCACCCGCAGGAAGTGGCGACCGACCCAGTAGCCATCGCGGCTGATCAGGCTCTCACTGGCCGCCAATTGACCGCGCAGGGCGAGGGCCTGTTCCAGGGAGTCCACCGGCTTGACCTGACCCAGCCAGGGCGACAGGTCAATCGCCGCCTCGACCTTATCCAGCAAACTGCCCGGTACCCGAGTGCCATCGGTTGCCGGGCTGAGCAAACGTAAATCGCCCTGGGTGAAACCGGCCAGGTCGAACCCGCCAAAATCATCTACCAGCACGGCTTGGAGGTCGGCGCCAAGCACGGTTTCGACCGCCAGCTCCCAACCCGCCTCCACCTTCAAGCCTTCAGCCAGGCGCGGGCGCTCGGCCAAATGCTGGTCGCGCAGCCACTCGGCAGTGCCGGTACCCGGATCCAACGCGGCTTGCTGCAAGGCTTCAAGGGATGCCAGGCGACCGTTGAGCCGCTGCAAATCGCCCTGTGCCTGCTGCTGGGCCTGGGTGGCCTGTTGCAGTTGCTGGCGCAATTGCTCCAGGCGCTCGACCTGCTGTTCTTCGCTGGCCTCCAGCTCCTCCAGAGTCATTTCACTTTCAGCCAACTGCTCGCTGAGCTCCATGATCGCCGCGTCTTCCGGGTCGGCGGCGAGCAACGCGCGCTCTTCCAGCAGCCGGCGCTGGCGCTCGGCCAGGCGTTCCATGCTGGTTTCCAGCTGCTGGATGCGTGACTGCTGCACCTCGGCCTGGCGGCGCGGCTCGGCGGACTTCAGGTTGAACACATCCCACTGTTCCTGCCAGCCGTGCATGGTGGTTTCGGACTCTTCCAGGGCCGCGGCGGCTTCTTCGGCGGCGGCGCTGGTGATTTCCTGCTCGGGGGTGAGCATGTCCAACTCTTCGCCAAGGGTCAGCAGCAAGGTGCGGTCATGGCCCAGGTGCGATTCGGTCTCCAGGCGCGCCCGTTCGGCTTCCTTCAGATCGTCCTGCAATTGCCGCAGACGCTGCTGGCCATGCTGGATGCTCTGCTCCACGCGGGCGATATCACCGCCAACCGAATAAAATCGGCCCTGCACCAGATTGAAGCGTTCGGACAAGTCATGGTGCCCGTCACGCAGGCGTTCGATGCTGGCGTCGGCGTTACGCTGCTCGGCCACCAAGGCTTCGAAGCTGATCTCTTGGGTGCTGATGATTGCTTCGCGCTGGCCGACCTGGTCATTCAACGCCTGCCAGCGCAGGGCAGAGAGTTGCGCCTTGAGCTGGCGCTCCTCGCCCTTGTATTCCTGATACTTCTCGGCGGCCTGGGCCTGGCGGTGCAGGCGCTCCAACTGGCGCTCCAGCTCTTCGCGCAGGTCGGTGAGGCGGGCGAGGTTTTCGTGGGTGCGGCGGATACGGTTTTCGGTCTCGCGGCGGCGCTCCTTGTACTTGGAGATGCCGGCCGCTTCCTCGATAAAGTTGCGCAGGTCTTCAGGCTTGGCTTCGATCAGCTTGGAGATCATGCCCTGCTCGATGATCGAGTAGCTGCGCGGGCCCAGGCCTGTGCCGAGGAAGATATCGGTGATGTCGCGGCGTCGGCATTTGGTGCCGTTGAGGAAGTAGCTGTTCTGGCTGTCGCGGGTCACTTTGCGGCGGATGGAGATTTCCGCGTAGGCCGCGTATTCGCCGACCAGGGTGCCGTCGGAGTTGTCGAACACCAGCTCGATGCTGGCCTGGCTCACCGGCTTGCGGCTGGTGGAGCCGTTGAAGATGACGTCGGTCATCGACTCGCCGCGCAGGTTCTTCGCGGAGCTCTCGCCCATCACCCAGCGTACGGCGTCGATGATGTTCGACTTGCCGCAACCATTGGGCCCGACCACCGCCGCCATATTACTGGGGAAGTTTACCGTGGTCGGGTCGACGAAGGATTTGAACCCCGCCAACTTGATGCACTTGAGCCGCACGCTTAGATGTCCGCCAACGCAGCGATAACCAGCGAGCTGCTGCGCTGGCAGTAGGCCGACAGCACCAGGCGAATCTGCACCAGGTCACGGGCCAGCACGGCGGCGAGCAGTTGTTCGAACAGCTCCAGGTATTCGCTCATGGATGCCTGGCGCTGATCCAGGGCGAGGTAATAGGCACGGTTCATCGCCGGTTGCAGGTTTTCGACGGTTTCCTGCAGGTACGGATTGTTCGCAAAGGGGTATGCCGCGCGCATCACATTGAAGCTTTCTTCGACGAAGGCGCGGATGTCGCCACGCTCATAACTGCCCTTCAAGCGTTGCTGGATCTGCAGGAACGGCGCCATGTCGGCCTGGGTCTGCCAGCCTTCGGCAACCGCATTGCCGAGCAGGATGTACATTTCGCCCATCAACGTGCACAGGCTCTGCACCTTGTGCGCGGTGAGCTCGGTGACGTGTGCGCCACGGCGCGGCAGGATCGCGATGAGATGACGGCGCTCGAGGATCAGCAAGGCTTCGCGCACGGAACCACGGCTGACATTGAGCGCCAGCGTGACCTTCTGCTCCTGGATCCGCTCTCCAGGCTTGAGATCGCCGCGAATGATACGTTCGGCGAGGTGATGAGCAATTTGCTCGGCGAGACTGTCCGGCGCCTTGAACGTCATGTTTTCCCTTCAGAATCTTCTGTCAATACAAGCGCGGCAGTGTAGCGCATTGGCCCGCTGATGGCGCTACGTCAACCGTGGCGAATTGGCATGAAACACGCAAGTCCCAACGCCCAGACGCCCCGAAAAACACTGGCCTCAGGAGACTGGGCCATAATTGAAAGTGTTGTGACCGAAGTTTCTTGACCCTTAGGTCAGAAAACCATTGACCGAAAAGTCAGACATGACTAGATTCGGCGCAAAGCGGTTAACAACAATAATGAGTCTGCGAGGCCTTCCGTGATCCAGTTTTTACTCAACCAGGAACTCCGTAGCGAGCACGCCCTGGACCCCAACCTGACCGTGCTCAACTATTTGCGTGAGCACGTGGGCAAACCCGGAACCAAGGAAGGCTGCGCCAGCGGCGACTGCGGTGCCTGCACCGTGGTGGTCGGCGAGTTGCACAACGATGCGCAAGGCGTGGAGCACATTCGTTATCGCAGCCTCAACGCGTGCCTGACCTTTGTTTCGTCGCTGCACGGCAAGCAACTGATCAGCGTGGAAGACCTCAAGCACCAGGGCCAACTGCACAGCGTGCAACAGGCCATGGTCGAGTGCCACGGTTCGCAATGCGGCTTTTGCACCCCGGGCTTTGTGATGTCGTTGTTTGCGCTGCAAAAAAACAGCGAGGCACCCGACAGCCAGAAAGCCCATGAAGCCCTGGCCGGCAACCTCTGCCGTTGCACCGGCTACCGCCCGATCCTGGCTGCCGCCGAGCAGGCTTGCTGCAACAAACCCCTGGATCAGTTCGACATCCGCCAGGCCGAGACCATCGCCCGCCTCAAAGCCATCGCGCCGACGCAAACCGCTGAACTCAACAGCGGTGACAAACGCTGCCTGGTGCCGCTGACGGTGGCCGACCTGGCCGACCTCTACGACGCTTATCCGCAAGCCCGCCTGCTGGCCGGCGGTACCGACCTGGCACTGGAAGTCACCCAGTTCCACCGCACCCTGCCGGTGATGATCTATGTCGGCAATATTGAAGAAATGAAGCGCATCGAGTCGTTCGACGACCGCCTGGAAATCGGCGCCGCCGCCGCGCTGTCCGATTGCTATACCGCCCTGCACCACGAGTACCCGGACTTCGGCGAGCTGCTGCAGCGCTTCGCCTCGTTGCAGATCCGCAACCAGGGCACCCTGGGCGGCAATATCGGCAATGCCTCGCCGATCGGCGATTCGCCACCGCTGCTGATCGCACTGGGTGCGCAGATCGTGCTGTGCAAGGGTGAGACCCGTCGCACCCTGGCGCTGGAAGATTACTTCATCGATTATCGCGTCACTGCCCGCCAGGACAGCGAATTCATCGAGAAAATCATCGTGCCCAAGGGCCACACGCTGTTCCGCGCCTACAAGGTATCCAAGCGCCTGGACGATGATATTTCCGCCGTGTGCGCCGCCTTCAATCTACAGATCGACAATGGTGTGATCAGCCAGGCCCGCGTGGCATTCGGTGGCATGGCCGCCACGCCCAAGCGTGCGAAACACTGCGAAACCGTATTGGTCGGTGCCACCTGGAATGCCGCCACCGTGGAAAAAGCCTGCGCCGCCCTGGCCGAGGATTTCACCCCGCTGTCGGACTTCCGCGCCAGCAAGGAATACCGCCTGCTCAGCGCGCAGAACCTGCTGCGCAAATACTTCATCGAACTGCAAACGCCGCACATCGAGACTCGGGTGACCGCTTATGTCTAACCATCACGCCGTCGTTAAAACCCAGGCCGAACTCGCCGAGCTGTTTGCCCAGGACCTCACCAGCGGGGTCGGCCGCAGCGTCAAGCATGACAGCGCCGCCAAACACGTCAGCGGCGAAGCGCAGTACATCGATGACCGCCTGGAATTCCCCAACCAGTTGCATCTGTACGCGCGCATGTCCGACCGCGCCCACGCCAGAATCCTCAGCATCGACACCACGCCCTGTTACGCCTTCGACGGTGTGCGCATCGTCATCACTCATGAAGACGTTCCGGGCCTTAAAGACATCGGCCCGTTGATGCCCGGCGACCCGCTGCTGGCTATCGATACGGTGCAGTTCGTGGGCCAGGTCGTCCTGGCCGTCGCCGCTCGCGACCTGGAGACCGCCCGTAAGGCGGCGATGGCGGCGGTGATCGAATACGAAGACCTGGAACCGGTGCTGGATGTGGTCGAGGCATTTCGCAAAAAGCATTTCGTGCTGGACAGCCACACCCATCAACGGGGTGATTCGGCAGGCGCACTGGCCACCGCGAAACACCGTATCCAGGGCACGTTGCATATTGGCGGCCAGGAACACTTCTACCTGGAAACCCAGATCTCGTCGGTCATGCCCACCGAAGATGGCGGCATGATCGTCTACTGCTCCACGCAAAACCCCACCGAAGTGCAAAAGCTGGTGGCTGAAGTGCTGGACGTGTCGATGAACAAAATCGTCGTCGATATGCGCCGCATGGGCGGTGGTTTCGGCGGCAAGGAAACCCAGGCCGCCAGCCCGGCGTGCCTGTGCGCGGTGGTGGCGCGCCTCACCGGCCAGCCGACCAAGATGCGTCTGCCGCGCGTGGAAGACATGCTGATGACCGGCAAGCGCCACCCCTTCTACATCGAATACGACGTGGGCTTCGACGACAGCGGCCGCCTGCACGGGATCAACCTGGAACTGGCAGGAAACTGCGGTTGCTCGCCGGACCTGTCCAATTCGATTGTCGATCGCGCCATGTTCCATGCCGATAACTCGTATTACCTGGGCGACGCTACGGTCAACGGCCACCGCTGCAAGACCAACACCGCCTCGAACACGGCCTATCGCGGCTTCGGCGGCCCCCAAGGCATGGTCGCCATCGAGGAAGTGATGGACGCCATCGCCCGCCACCTGGCGCTGGACCCGCTGGCCGTGCGCAAGGCCAATTACTACGGCAAGACCGAACGCAACGTCACCCACTACTACCAGACCGTCGAGCACAACATGCTCGAAGAAATGACCGCCGAGCTTGAGGCCAGCAGCCAGTATGCCGAACGCCGCGAAGCAATCCGGCTGTACAACGCCCACAGCCCGATCCTGAAAAAAGGCTTGGCGCTGACGCCGGTAAAATTCGGCATTTCATTCACCGCCAGCTTTCTCAACCAGGCCGGTGCGCTGATCCACATCTACACCGACGGCAGTATCCATCTGAACCACGGCGGCACCGAGATGGGCCAGGGCTTGAACACCAAGGTCGCGCAGGTGGTGGCCGAGGTGTTCCAGGTGGAAATCGACCGTGTGCAGATCACCGCCACCAACACCGACAAGGTGCCGAACACCTCGCCGACGGCTGCCTCCAGCGGTGCCGACCTGAACGGTAAGGCCGCGCAGAACGCTGCCGAGACCATCAAGCAGCGCCTGGTGGAATTTGCCGCGCGCAAATACGACGTGAGCGAAGCGGACGTGGCCTTCCACAACGGCCATGTGCGGGTGCGCGATCAGATCCTGACCTTTGAGGCGCTGATCCAGCAGGCTTACTTTGCCCAGGTGTCGCTGTCGAGCACCGGGTTCTACAAGACCCCGAAAATCTTCTACGACCGCAGCCAGGCGCGCGGTCGGCCGTTCTATTACTACGCTTTCGGCGCGGCCTGCTGTGAGGTGATCGTCGACACCCTGACCGGCGAATACAAGATGCTGCGCACCGACATCCTTCACGACGTAGGTGCCTCGCTGAACCCGGCCATCGACATCGGCCAGGTGGAAGGCGGCTTTATCCAGGGCATGGGCTGGCTGACCATGGAAGAGTTGGTATGGAACAACAAGGGCAAGCTGATGACCAACGGCCCGGCGAGCTACAAGATCCCGGCGGTGGCTGACATGCCCCTGGACCTGCGGGTGAAGTTGGTGGAAAACCGCAAGAACCCCGAGGACACGGTGTTCCACTCCAAGGCTGTGGGTGAGCCGCCGTTCATGCTGGGGATTGCCTCATGGTGTGCGATCAAGGATGCGGTGGCGAGCCTGGGCGACTATCGCCATCAACCCAGGATCGACGCACCGGCAACACCGGAGCGGGTGTTGTGGGGGTGTGAGCAGATGCGGCAGTTGCAAACCACCCCACCCCCTGTAGAAGCTGGCTTGCCAGCGCTGACGGCCTGACAGACACCACAAGAGGTGACTATGAACAACTGGATCAGCGCCCTCGCCGACCTGCAGAACCAGGGCGAACCCTGCGTACTGGTGACCATCATCGAAGAGCTCGGCTCCACGCCGCGCAATGCCGGCTCGAAGATGGTGATCAGCGCCACGCAGACGTTCGACACCATCGGCGGCGGGCACCTGGAATACAAAGCGATGCAGATCGCCCGCGACATGCTCGCGCGCGGCCAGCAGAACACCCACCTGGAACGCTTCAGCCTCGGCGCCAGCCTGGGCCAATGCTGCGGTGGCGTGACGGTGCTGCTGTTCGAACCCATGGGCCAGGTGCAGGCGCAGATCGCGGTGTTCGGCGCCGGCCACGTGGGACGCGCGTTGGTGCCGTTGCTGGCGAGCCTCCCGTGCCGGGTGCGTTGGATCGATTCCCGTGACCAGGAGTTTCCGGACCACATCCCCCAAGGCGTGCGTAAAATCGTCAGCGAGGAGCCGGTGGACGAAATTGCCGACCTGCCGGTGGGCAGTTACTGCATCGTCATGACCCATAACCATGCGCTGGACCTGGAGCTGACCGCCGCCCTGCTCAAGCGCAATGACTTCGCCTATTTCGGCCTGATCGGTTCGAAGACCAAACGGGTCAAGTTCGAACACCGCCTGCGTGAACGCGGCTTCGACGCCACGCAACTGCAACGTATGCGCTGCCCCATGGGCCTCACCGAAGTGAAGGGCAAGCTGCCGATGGAGATCGCCATCTCCATCGCCGGCGAAATCATCGCCACCTATAACGCCAATTTCGGCCAGCACAGCGCGAGCGCCGAACCCATTGCCAAGCTGCTGCCGGCGTCACGTCGCAGCCAAGCTTCGACTTCTTTTGCCAAGAATTGAGATGACCATGCCTTTGACCCGCAAAGCCTACCGTGCCGCCCTCCTGCACAGCATCGCCGACCCCGCTGAAGTGGGTATAGAAGCCTCCTATGAGTATTTCGAAGACGGCCTGCTGGTCATCGAAAATGGCAGGATCAGCGCGGTCGGCCATGCCGGCGACCTGCTGCCGACCCTGCCCGCCGATATCGAAGTCACCCATTACCAGGATGCACTGATTACCCCGGGTCTGATCGACACCCATATCCACCTGCCGCAAACCGGCATGGTCGGCGCCTATGGCGAGCAGTTGCTCGACTGGCTCAATACCTACACCTTCCCCTGTGAAAGCCAGTTTGCCGACAAGGCGCACGCCGAGGAGGTCGCCGACATTTTCATCAAGGAACTGCTGCGCAACGGCACCACCACCGCGCTGGTGTTCGGCAGCGTGCACCCACAGTCGGTGAATGCATTCTTTGAAGCGGCCGAGAAACTCGACCTGCGCATGATCGCCGGCAAAGTGATGATGGACCGCAACGCACCGGACTACCTGACCGACACCGCCGAATCCGGCTACCAGGAAAGCAAGGCGTTGATCGAACGCTGGCACGGCAAGGGCCGACTGCACTATGCCGTCACGCCGCGCTTCGCCCCCACCAGCACACCGGAGCAATTGGCGCTGGCCGGTCAACTGTTGGGCGAGTACCCGGACCTGTACATGCAGACTCACATCAGCGAGAACAAGCAGGAAGTCGAGTGGGTGAAAGCGCTGTTCCCGGAGCGCAATGGCTACCTGGACGTGTACGACCACTACAAGCTGCTGGGTGAACGCTCGGTGTTTGCCCATGGCGTGCATCTGTGTGACGAGGAGTGCGCGCGGTTGGCCGAGACCGGTTCGGCGGTAGCGTTCTGCCCGACGTCGAACTTCTTCCTCGGCAGTGGTTTGTTCAACCTGCCGATGGCCGAGAAACACAAGTTGAATGTGGGCCTGGGCACGGATGTGGGCGGCGGCACCAGCTTCTCACTGCTGCAAACGTTGAACGAAGCCTACAAGGTCATGCAGCTCCAGGGCGCGCGGTTGAGCCCGTTCAAATCGCTGTATCTGGCGACCCTGGGTGGCGCGCGGGCGCTGCGCCTGGAAGACAAGATCGGCACCTTGCAGCCGGGCACCGATGCGGACTTCCTGGTATTGGATTACAACGCCACACCACTGTTGAGCTATCGCCTGAAACAGGCGAACAACATTGCCGAGACGTTGTTTGTGCTGATGACGCTCGGGGATGATCGGACGGTGCTGCAGACGTATGCGGCCGGCCAGTTAGTGCATCAGCGCTGATTTCAGCCACAGGCAAAAAGGGGGCGTGCTCCCGATTGCGGTAGATCAGTCAATGGATCCGATGACTGACAGACTGCAATCGGGAGCACGCCCCCTTGCACATTCGATTAGGTTTACAGCTTTATGGAGGAACGCCCCGGCTTCTTGGTCTGCAACAAATGCGAGAACACCGCATGCAGGTCATCCGACGCGCTCTCTTCATCGAGGTTGAGCTTGCTGTCGATATGATCCATGTGGTGCATCATCAAATTCACCGCCAGCGTCGCGTCCCGTGCCTCGATCGCGTCGATCAACTGGGTGTGTTCATCGTAGGAACAGTGCGAACGGTTGCCGCTTTCGTACTGGGCGATGATCAATGAGGTCTGGGACACCAGGCTGCGCTGGAAGCTGATCAGCGGTGCGTTCTTCGCCGCTTCGGCCAGCTTCAAGTGGAATTCACCGGAGAGGCGGATGCCCGCGCCGCGGTCGCCACGGGAGAAACTGTCGCGCTCGTCATTGACCATCTGGCGCAATTCGGCCAACTGTTCGGCAGTGGCATGCTGCACCGCCAATTCGGTGATCGCGCGCTCCACCAGGCGCCGGGCCAGGAACACCTGGCGCGCTTCTTCCACACTCGGGCTGGCCACCACCGCACCGCGATTGGGCCGCAGCAACACCACGCCTTCATGGGCCAGGCGCGAGAGCGCACGGCGAATGATGGTGCGGCTGACGCCGAAGATCTCGCCCAGTGCCTCTTCACTCAATTTGGTTCCGGGCGCCAGGCGTTGTTCGAGGATCGCCTCGAAGATATGCGCGTAGACGATATCGTCCTGGGTTCCGCTGCGACCGGCCTTGCCGGCTCGCGGTTGTTTCTTGAGAGGTTGCAACTGTTCGTTCATGGGCACTCGGGTTTGGAGAACGGCGGCGAATTAACGGGTAATACGGCAACAACGGGTCGCTGGCAAGTATCACCTAAAAACAGCGCACATTGTACACAACCCAATACGCCAACACACTGTACGGCTGTTTGTGGTATCGGCTGTATTGCAATGAATCGCTGCGTTTGAGTTTAGGCTTGAATCAGCAACTTCTCAGGTAAAAGGAACATCTCCCCCATGACCGACGTCACCCACGTGCCCTTGCGCCCGCTGGCCGACACATCCGCATCGGCCGTCGTCGCCGGCTTTATCGCCATGATGACCGGCTATACCAGTTCCCTGGTGCTGATGTTCCAGGCCGGACAAGCCGCCGGTTTGACCAGCGCACAGATTTCTTCGTGGATCTGGGCGATTTCCATCGGCATGGCGGTGTGCAGCATCGGCCTGTCCCTGCGCTATCGCACGCCGATCACTATCGCCTGGTCCACACCCGGCGCGGCGCTGTTGATTACCAGCCTGGGCGGCGTGAGTTACGGCGAGGCCATCGGCGCGTACATCACGTGCGCAGTGCTGGTCACAATCTGCGGGCTGACCGGCAGCTTCGAAAAGCTCGTCAAACGCATCCCGGCATCATTGGCGGCGGCATTGCTGGCGGGGATCCTGTTCAAGATCGGCAGCGAGATCTTCGTCGCCGCACAACATCGCACCGGGCTGGTGCTGGGGATGTTTTTCACCTACCTGATCATCAAGCGCCTGTCGCCGCGCTATGCGGTGCTGGCCGCGTTGATCATCGGCACGTTGCTGTCGGGGTTGATGGGCCTGCTGGACTTCAGCGGCTTTCATCTCGAGGTGGCAACACCGGTGTGGACCACGCCGCACTTTTCGCTGGCGGCAACCATCAGCATCGGCATCCCGCTGTTCGTGGTGGCGATGACCTCGCAAAATATGCCCGGCGTCGCCGTGTTGCGGGCCGACGGGTACAACGTGCCCGCCTCTCCGCTGATCACCACCACCGGCCTGGCCTCGCTGGTGCTGGCTCCTTTCGGTTCCCACGGCATCAACCTGGCGGCGATCAGTGCGGCAATCTGCACCGGCCCCCACGCCCATGAAGACCGCAACAAGCGCTATACCGCAGCGGTCTGGTGCGGAGTGTTCTATGGGATAGCGGGCGTATTCGGTGCCACGTTGGCGGCGTTGTTTGCGGCCTTGCCCAAGGAGCTGGTGCTGTCGATTGCAGCCTTGGCGCTGTTTGGCTCGATTATCAACGGCCTGAGTATCGCCATGAATGAGCCGAAGGAACGGGAAGCGGCGCTGATCACTTTTATGGTCACCGCGTCAGGCCTGACGTTGTTTTCCATCGGTTCGGCGTTCTGGGGGATTGTGGCGGGGATATTGACACTGCTGATTCTGAACGCGCGTACACGCGCTTAAGCGGGCATGGACGGCCTCGAGAACGCCGGCCATGTCTTGAGCAGGACGGTCTCAGTGACGCAAAAGCTTGCGTAACGGCACACCGTCCTTCAACACCGGTGACTTGATCACGATATAGCTGAAGTACTTGGAGATGCCGATGTTTTTGTCCAGCAAGCCTTCCACCACTTCCTGATAGTGCTGGATGCTACGGGTCATGAAGCGCACCAGGTAATCGTAGCCGCCACTGATCAAGTGGCATTCGAGCACCTCATCGACCAGGCGGATGTTGGACTCGAATTTGGCGAAGTCTTCACGCTTGTGGTCGCTGAGGGTGATTTCGGTGAACACCGTGACCGAATCTGTGATCTTGGCCAGGTTCAGATGTGCCTTGTAGCTGGAGATATACCCGGCCGACTCCAGCCGCTTGACCCGTTGCAGGCAAGGGCTTGCAGACAACCCCACGGCGTCGGCCAGGCTGACGTTGGTCATCCGGCCGTCCTTTTGCAATTCAACCAGAATACTGATGTCGATCCGGTCCAGCTTGACGAGCCCTTCCATTGCATACCTCTTGACTGCCGTTTGTAAGACAATCTTCTAGCAAAATCAGCGCCGTAAACACAACTGATGCTGAGCCACCAAGTCAGCCATGCTGTTGATGCAATAGTCGGCCGCGCACGGCACGGGCTGTCGAGCCGGCTGACGGCCGATCAGGCAGCGGTCCAGCGACACGTCGGGGCCGACCGATGGCCGGGTCACATGCAACACAGGCTGGACCTGCGCGCCTTGCCGGTCAAGCCATTGGCGGGCATCGACCAGTGAAATGAAATCGTCCGCTTCTATGCCGAGGCGCTCGCACAACAGACCACGGTCTTCGAAATCGCGGTCGCCACACACCAGCAGGCGATAGAACTTGCGCAAGTACAGCATCGCCCCCGGGGCATCTTCGAACAGCGACCAGTTGCCTGCCGAGCGTGCAAAGCTCATACCCTCCTCCCAACTGGCCGGCAGCCCCCAGCGCTCGGCAAGTTGGCGATGGGCGAAACACAAGATGCCGCTGAAGCCGAGCTCGGCAAAGCGCGGGTACAGGCCCGCGATCACCGCATGGAATTCGGCCAGTACCTGCTCCCGGGGCAGCGACTTCCCGCCTCGACTGTCGAGCAACGGCTGCAATGCCGCCAGCACGCCCGAGTCGCGATCCACCAGTACTCCATCACAATCGATCAGCAACGCTCGGTAATCTGTGAGTCCCATGCGGGTCAAGCCTCTAATGATGCAGTGTGATCGCCCGTGCGCCAAAACGGTTCACGGGCAGTGCCGCCAACAGGTCCCGAGGCGGGCACGGGCTCAGTTCAAGACCCGTGCCAAGGCCGCATCGAGAATCTGCACGGCTTCGTCGACCTGCGCCTCGGTCGCCACCAGCGGTGCCAGGAACCGCAGCACATTGCGGTGCACGCCGCACTTGATCACCAATAAACCACCGGCGCGGGCTTCATCGATCACCCGTTGATTAAGGTCGGCATCCGGGGTGCGCGCCGAATCATCCTTGATCAGCTCGATGGCCAACATAAAGCCGGTTCCCCGAACATCACCGATGCGCGGGTAGCGCGCCTGCAGACCCAGCAGGCCATGGCGCAGGCGTTCGCCGAGCACTTGGCTGCGCGCCAGCAATTGCTCCTGCTCGAAGGCGCTGATCACCGCCAGCGCCGCCGCGCACGCCAGGGCGTTGCCGCCGTAGGTGCCGCCCAGGCCACCGGGCAGCGGCGCATCCATGATGTGCGCCTTGCCCACCACGCCGGACAACGGCAAACCGCCGGCCAGGCTTTTGGCCACGGTCACCAGGTCGGGCTGGATCCCGGCGTGCTGGAAACCAAACCAGGTACCGGTGCGCCCGAAGCCGGTCTGGATCTCATCCAGGATCAGCACAATGCCGTGCTTGTCGGCCAACGCACGCAGTGCCTGGAGAAACTCGGCCGGCGCCGCGAGGAAGCCACCGTCGCCCTGCACCGGCTCGATGATGATCGCCGCCACGCGCTCCGGGGCAACCTGGGTGGCCAGCAATTCATCCAGGGCCTTGAGCGCCAGCTCGCTGGTCACGCCGCGATAAGCGTTTGGATAAGGCGTATGGAAGACCTCCGGCGCAAACGGCCCGAAGTTCTGTTTGTACGGCTGGCTCATGCCGGTCAGCGTGGTCCCCAACAACGTACGTCCATGGAAACCGCCGCGAAAGGCGATGACCGCCGAGCGATTGGTGTGGGAGCGAGCGATCTTCACCGCATTTTCCACCGCCTCGGCGCCCGAGGTGAAGAACGCGGCCTTGTAGGCTTCCTGCCCACCGACCAGTTCGCACAGGCGCTGGGCCAGGTCGAGATAGGGCTGGTACGCCACCACCTGGAAGCAGGCGTGGGAGACTTTCTGCAACTGCGCCTGCACAGCCGCCACCACCTGCGGGTGGTTATGGCCGATGTTCAACACGCCGATACCGCCGACGAAGTCGAGATAGCGCTTGCCATCCACGTCCCACAACTCGGCGCCCTGGGCGCGATCGATCACCAATGGGTGCGCGGTGATCAGGCCACGAGGTACGAATTGATCGCGCTGACGGAGCAAATGTGGGGTTTCGTCGACTCTGCTGTTCATGGCATTTCCCATTGTGAGACTGGCAACCTGAGACAGTTGCGATGCCATTCAGAGTACGACCTGCCGGAAACGAACTGCACCGAAGTTACCCCGTGAGAAATTCGGATCGACTGTTTTTCCCCTGTGTTTCAACAGATCCTGCGCCGCGCTTGGAGGATGATGAGGACTACTTTCAACCCTGCGGAGAGACCCATGGCCCTGCTCTACAAATCCGACCCGGTACGCGGCCAGCGCTGGCAGGCACTGTTCGCCGAGCATGCGCCGGACATCGAATGGCGCGCCTGGCCCGACATCGGCAACCCCGCCGAGATCGAATACCTGGCCGCCTGGCTGGCACCGGACGATCTTGAGCAACTGCTGCCCAATCTGAAAGTGCTGTTTGCCGTGTCGGCCGGGGTCGACCAGCTCGACCTCGCACGTTTGCCCGCGGACGTGCCCGTGGTGCGCCTGCTCGATCCGGGCATCACCCGCGGTATGTGCGAATACGCCAGTTGGGCCGTGCTCAGCCTGCACCGCGATATGCTGCGCTACCGCCAGCAGCAGGTGGCGCGCAACTGGCAGGCGCATCTGTTGCAACCGGCGGCGAACCGCCGTGTCGGCGTGATGGGCCTGGGCGCCCAGGCCCAGCAGATCCTCGCCACGCTGGCGCCGCTGGGGTTTGCCTTGTCGGGTTGGGCGCGCAGCCCTCATCAATTGCCGGGCGTGGACTGCTTTGCGGGCGAGGCGCAACTGCCGGCGTTCCTCAGCCAGTGCGATATCCTGCTGTGCGTGCTGCCGTTGACCGAGCAGACCCAGGGCATTCTCAATCATCGCCTGTTCGCTCAACTGCCAAGGGGAGCGGCGTTGGTCAACATGGGCCGTGGTGGGCACCTAGTGGAAGAGGATTTACTGCAAGCCCTGGCCAGCGGGCAACTCAGCGGCGCCGTGCTGGATGTACTGCAAGAGGAACCGGCGCCGGCGGACCACCCATTCTGGGACCACCCACAGATCCTGCTCACGCCGCATATTGCCGCGATGACCCAACCGGACAGCGCATTTGCGGTGTTGCTGGAGAATATCCGGCGGCATCAGCGTGGCGAGCAGATGGTGGGCGAGGTAGATCGGGACAAGGGTTATTAAGCGGCAGATTCACTGATTGAGCCGCTGTCCGTTACCACGGTAACGGACAGCGGCCCCCGCCTGCATCGGGCGCGTCAGCGCACGAGCCTTTCGGTAATCGCCGCTCCCACTTCCTGCGTCGACGCCTTGCCGCCCAGATCCGGCGTGATCAACCCCTCGGCAATCACCGCTTCGATCGCCTGCAGGATTGCATCATGGGCCGCACGATAGCGTGCATCGCCATTGCCGAGGAAAACCAGCATCAAGGCGCCCGACCAAATCATCGCAATCGGGTTGGCAATGTTCTGCCCATAGATATCCGGCGCCGAGCCATGCACCGGCTCGAATAACGAGGGAAAGCGGCGCTCGGGATCGAGGTTGGCCGACGGGGCAATGCCGATGGTGCCCGCACACGCCGGCCCCAAGTCAGACAAAATGTCGCCGAACAGGTTGGACGCCACGACCACGTCGAAGCGATCCGGCTGCAGCACGAACCGCGCGCACAGGATGTCGATATGCTGCTTGTCCCACGTCACTTCTGGGTAGGCAGCCGCCATCAGCGCAGTGCGTTCATCCCAGTAAGGCATGCTGATGGAAATGCCATTGGACTTGGTCGCCGCCGTGAGTTTTTTACGCGGACGGCTCTGGGCCAGGTCGAAGGCGAACTTGAGGATGCGGTCGACGCCGCGCCGGGTGAATACCGACTCCTGCAACACGAACTCATGTTCGGTGCCTTCGAACATCTTGCCACCCACCGAAGAGTATTCGCCCTCGGTGTTTTCCCGGATGACCACGAAATCGATATCACCCGGCTTGCGCCCGGCCAGTGGGCATGGCACGCCAGGAAACAGCCGCACCGGGCGGATATTCACGTACTGGTCGAAGTCGCGACGGAACTTGAGCAGCGACCCCCACAGCGAAATGTGATCCGCGACCTTGTCCGGCCAGCCCACGGCACCGAAGTAAATGGCGTCGAAGTCCTTGAGCTGCTCGAACCAGTCGTCAGGCATCATCTGCCCGTGTTGCAGGTAGTAATCGCAGTGGGCCCAGTCGAACACTTCGATGCTTAGGTTCAGGTCCCAGACCTTGGCGGCCTGCTCCAATACCCGCAGCCCTTCGGGCAACACTTCCTTGCCAATGCCATCGCCGGCAATGGCGGCGATTCTGAATGCCTTGCTCATTGATCCTGCCTCACTCGTTCAATCCGCCAATGTGGAAAGCCTTGACTTCAAGGTACTCGTCCAGCCCGTACTTGCTGCCCTCGCGCCCCAGTCCCGATTGTTTGATGCCGCCAAACGGCGCGACTTCCATTGAGATAATTCCGGTATTGAGCCCCACCATGCCGAACTCGAGGGCCTCGCCAAAGCGCCACGAGCGCGCCAGGTTCTGGGTGAAATAATAGGCACCCAAACCGTACGGAGTGGCGTTGGCCAGGGCGAGCGCCTCGGCTTCGTCGGTAAAGCGCATCAGCGGTGCCACCGGGCCGAACGTTTCCTCGTTGGCCAGCAACATCCCGGCGTGAGCGTCGCCCAGTACCGTGGGCTGCACGAACGGGCTGTCGTCGGAAGGGATTGCGCCGCATAACAACGTCGCGCCCTGGCTCAAGGCATCCTCGATATGCCGCGTCACCTTGGCGACTGCCGCCGGGTTGATCAACGGGCCGATACTCACGCCCTCATCCAGGCCGTTGCCGACCTTGAGTTTGTTCACCTCTTGCACCAGGCGTGCGGCGAAGCGCGCGTAAATGCCGTCCTGCACCAGGATGCGGTTGGCGCACACACACGTTTGCCCGGCATTACGGAACTTGCTGAGCATGACCCCCGCCACCGCTTGCTCGAGGTCGGCATCGTCAAACACCACAAACGGCGCATTCCCGCCCAGCTCCAGGCTCAAGCGTTTGATGTGTTCGGCACTCTGGCGCATCAGCAGGCGGCCAACAGCCGTGGAACCGGTAAAGGAAATCTTGCGCACCGTCGGGTTGCCGGTCAGCTCAGTGCCGATACCGGCAGGCAGCCCAGTGATGACGTTGAACACGCCGGCCGGAATGCCGACGCGCTCGGCCAGCACCGCCAGGGCCAGGGCCGACAACGGAGTAAGGTCCGATGGCTTGACGATGATCGGGCAGCCGGCAGCCAGCGCCGGCGCGCACTTACGGGTGATCATCGCGTTGGGGAAATTCCACGGGGTGATGGCGGCACACACGCCCACCGGTTGCTTGAGGGTCAGCAAACGCCGGTCGCCGCTGGGTGCCGGCATGGTTTCACCGTAGACCCGGCGGGCCTCTTCGGCGAACCATTTGACGAAACCGGCGCCATAGCGGATCTCGCCCTTGGCTTCGTTGAGCGGCTTGCCCTGCTCAAGGGTCATGATCAGCGCCAGATCGTCGAGGTTATCCAGCATGGCCTGGTACCAGCGCTCCAGCAACGCCGCGCGTTCGGCTGCCGGGCGCGCACGCCAGGCGGGCCAGGCACGTTCGGCGGCTTCGATGGCGCGACGGGTGTCGACCGCATCCATGGCCGGCACCCGGGCGAGCACCTGGCCGCTGGCGGGGTCGAGGATGTCCAGAGTGGCGCCGCTGTCGGCGGCGACCCATTGGCCATCGACATAGGCGAGTTCAGTGAGGAGGCTGGGGTCTTGCAGGCGAGTAGTGAGCATGATCGAGTCCTGATTCGAGACACGCTCCAGTCTAGGGAGGGGCCACGGATAAGGATGCCGAAAGCGTCGCGTGGGCAGCGTGGCCTGCTGAAATTACGCCCAGGACGGCAGGCTCTGCTAGGCCTTCAACGAGTCGAGCAGGCCGTGCAGGAAAACCTCGCCGGCGTCCATCTGGCTGATCTCGATAAACTCATCGGGCTTGTGCGCCTGCTCGATCGAGCCCGGCCCGCACACCACCACCGGTACATCCAGGCGCTGCTTGAACAGCCCGCCTTCAGTGCCGAAAGAAACCTTGGCAGTGCCCGTGCCCGGCGCGGCGAACTGTTTGAGAAAGCGCACCGCTTCAACACTGGGATGGGTATCAAGGCCCGGGTAGACGTTGATGGTTTCGATCTCGATAGCCGCCACGCTCGACAGCTTTTTCGCCTCGTGCACGATCACTTCGGCGCGCTCGCGCAGTTGTCCCAGGAAGTGCTCAAGGTCGTCAGCCGGCAAGTTACGCACCTCGAAATCCAGGGTGCACAGGTTGGGCACGATATTCAGCGCCTTGCCACCGACAATCTGCCCGACATGCACGGTGCTGTAGGGCACGTCGTAATCGCTGTCCTGGGCACCGTGGCGCTGCAACTGCTGCTGGCTCTCACGCAGCGCGGCGATAAAGTCGCAGGCCACGTGAATGGCGTTCACCGAGCGTGGCGCCAGCGACGAATGCGCCTCCAGGCCACGGCAATAGGTACGGTAGGAACCCTTGCCTTTGTGGCCCAACACAAATTGCATGTTGGTGGGCTCGCCGACTACACACAAAAACGGACGCACCGGTGCCAAATGCAGCACATCGAGCAGGCGCCGCACGCCGACACAGCCGATTTCTTCGTCATGGGACAGGGCCAGTTGCAATGGACGGCTCAACGTGTGATCGGCCGCATCGAGCATCGCGTCAATGGCCAGGGCAATAAAGCCCTTCATGTCGCAACTGCCACGCCCATAGATGCGCCCGTCCTGCACGGTGGCGGCGAACGCGGGAAAGGTCCAGGCCTGCCCCGCCGCCGGTACCACGTCGGTGTGCCCGGAGAGCAGCACGCCAGGCTGGCCCTTGGGGCCGGTGCTGGCGAACAGGTTGGCCTTGCGGCCGCTCGGGTCCTTGACGATCAGCGACTCGATGCCTCGGGTCAGCAGCAGGTCGCGCACATAGTCGATCAGGGCCATGTTCGACTCCGATGAAACGGTGTCGAACGCCATCAGTTTTTTCAGGATATCCAGTACGCGAGGTTTCATGAGGCCCGGCTCCGTTGCAAGGCAAAAAAAGCAAGGCGCCGGCTCATGCGCAGGCTCCCGAGGTCTCGGCCACGAGGCCGTGCTGGGTCTTGAGCAGTTGGGCAGCGTCATGGTGGCAGAGAACTTCACTGCCATTATCCAAGACCCGACGAGGGGGCGCGACGCGGTTGCACAGACCGTCGACGCGCACCGGGCAGCGATTGAGGAAGGTGCACAGCCCCGGCACACCGGCCCGTTCGCCCATGGCCGGCAGCGTATCGCAGGCCGTGCCGCAGCTTTCCAGCCAGCCCTGGCGCAGGTCGGGCACCGAGTGGATCAACAGGTCGGTGTACGGATGGAACGGCGGTTCGGCAAACGATTCGCGGCGGCCGGCCTGCACCTTGTAACCGCTGTACATCACCACAATGTCATCGCACAGCGCACGCACGGTGGAAATGTCGTGGCTGATAAACAGATAGGACACGCCCAACTGCTGGCGCAGGTCGCGCAGCAGTTCGAGGATCGCCGCGCCCACCACCGTGTCGAGGGCCGAGGTGACTTCATCGCAAAGGATCAGGTCCGGTTTGGCCGCCAGCGCCCGGGCCAGGTTGACCCGTTGTTTCTGCCCACCGGACAACGCGCCGGGGCGCCGCTCGGCCATGTCCCGCGGCAGGCGCACCAGGTCCAGCAGTTCGCCGATGCGTGCCTGCAAAGCCGCACCTTTAAGGCCGAAATACATCTTCAGCGGGCGGCCGAGGATGGTCGCCACGCTGTGCATGGGGTTGAGCGCGGTGTCGGCATTCTGGAACACCATCTGGATACGCCGAAATTGCTCCGGGGTGCGCTCGGACAGACTGCCACCCAAGGGTTGCCCGTCGAACGTCAGGCCGCCCAGGGCCGGCGGCAGCAAGCCGGCGACCACCCGGGCCAGGGTCGACTTACCCGAGCCGGATTCGCCGATCACGCCGATGGCCTGGCCCCGGCGTACGGTGAGTTCGATGTCTTCCAGCACCCGGATCGACGGCATGCCCTGGGGCGTTTTATTGCCGTAGCCGGCGGTGAGTCCGCTGATGGTGAGCAACGGTACGTCTGCGGCAATGCCGCAAGGCGGCCGGATATTGCTGTCGGGGCGCGCAGCCGCCAACAGGCTGCGGGTGTAAGCGTGGGCCGGGGCCTTGAGCAAGGCGGTGGTCGCGCTCTGTTCGACGATCTGCCCGCCGTTGAGCACCACGATCTGGTCGGCCATCTGCGCCACCACCGCAAGGTCATGAGACACATACACCGCCGTGGCGCCACGCTCGCGCACCACACGTTTGAAGGCACGCAACACGTCGATCTGGGTGGTCACGTCCAACGCGGTGGTCGGCTCGTCCAGCACGACCAGCAAGGGGTCGCTGATCAGCGCCATCGCCGCCATCACCCGCTGCAGTTGCCCGCCGGAGACCTGGTGCGGGTAGCGTTGCCCGATGCGCTCGGGGTTTGGCAGGGCCAGGTCACGGAACAACTCGATGGCCTTGGCTTGGAGACCGGCGCGAGTGCCCAGGCCATGGATCAAGGCGCCCTCGACCACCTGGTCGATGAGCCTTTTCGCCGGGTTGAACGCAGCGGCCGCGCTTTGCGCGATATACGACACACGGTTGCCGCGCAGGCCCTGCAGCTGTTTTTCGCCAAGGGCCAGCATGTCGTGTTCACCCACCTGCACCACGCCACCGGACAGGCGACAGCCGCTGCGGGCATACCCCAGCAACGCCAGGGCGATGGTGGTTTTGCCTGAGCCGGACTCACCTATCAGCGCAAGTACCTCGCCTTTTTCCAGGGCGAAGCTCACGCCCTTGACGATCTCGACCTCGCCGCGCTCGCCGGAGGCAACCACGCGCAAGTCTTCGACGCGAATCAACTCGCTCATGTCAGTGGCCTCCCGTGCGTCGACTGCGTCGCGACGACAAATAGTCGATCAGCAGATTCACGCCGACGGTCAAGGTACCGATGGCCGCCGCCGGGATAATGATGGCCAGCGCCCCCTGGCTGAGGCCACCGATGTTTTCACGCACCAGGGAACCCAGGTCGGCATCGGGGGGCTGTACGCCGAGGCCGAGGAAACTCATGCCGGCAAGCAACAGCACGATGTAGCCGAAACGCAGGCCCAGATCGGTCAGGACCGGGTTGAGCATGTTCGGCAGGATCTCCCTGCACGCCACATACAAGCGGCGCTCACCCCGGGTGCGGGCGACCTGCACGTATTCCAGGGTTTCGATGTTCACCGCCATGCTGCGCGCCACGCGGAACGAGCCGGGGATATAGCTGATCACGGCGGTGCAGATGAGCAGCGTCACGGACGAACCAAAGGCCGAGACCATGATCAACGCGAGCATTTTGCTCGGAATCGAAATGAAGGCATCCATCAGGCGACTGATGATTTCGTCCAGCCATTTGGGCGACACCACCGACAACAGCGCACAGCCGGTGCCCAGGGTGCTGGCCAGGACGGCGGCCACCAGCGCCAGCCCGACGGTGAAGCGCGCGCCCACCAGCACCCGGCTGAGCATGTCACGCCCCAGGTAGTCGGTGCCGAACGGGTACGCGAGGCTGAAACCCTCGAAGACATTATCGGACACCACTTCCCCCACCGGGTGTGGCGCCAGCCATGGGCCGAACAACGCGACCAGCAGCCAGGCCACGCATACAGCTGCACCCACCAACCCCAGCCAGGGCGGCCCGTTGGACGCTTTGGCGAGGGCCAGGGCGGAAGAGGCAGGCTTGGATTTCGCAATGAGCGTATTCATTGGTTTCTCAGCCTCGGATTGGAAAGAATTGCACACAGGTCGGCGAGCAGCACCAGGCCCAGGTAAGCGGCACAGAACAACATGGTGCAGGCCTGCACCAGCGCCATGTCGCGGTTGGTCACGGCATCCACCATCAAGCTGGCAATCCCGGGATAGTTGAAGATGGTTTCGACGATCACCACCCCGCCCAGCAGATAGGACAGGCTCAGGGCGATGGCATTGGCAATCGGCCCAATGGCATTGGGCAAGGCATGGCGCAGCACAATCCGTATCGGGCCAACGCCCTTGAGGCGCGCCATTTCCACGTAGGGGCTGTCCAACTGGTCGATGACCGCGGCGCGGGTCATGCGCGCCATCTGCGCGACGATCACGCAGCACAGGGTCATCACCGGCAACGCGTAGGTGCGCATGAATTGCCACGGCGAGCTGATATCGCTGGCATAGGACAATGACGACAACCAACCCAGGTTGACCGCGAAAATCAGCACCGCCAGGGTGGCCACCAGGAACTCCGGCACCGCGACCATGGCCAGGGTGACGAAGCTCAGGAAACTGTCGATGCGCCCGCCCCGGCCCATCGCCGAACCGATGCCCAGCACCAGCGCCACCGGCACCGAGACCAACGCCGTGGCTCCCGCCAGCATCAGCGTGTTCGGCACCCGCCCCGCCATCAGCTCACTGACCGGCGTGGCGCTGGAAACCGACACGCCCATGTCGCCGGTCAACAGGCTCATCAACCAGTGCAGGTAACGCAATACACCGGGTTGATCGAGCCCCAGCTTCAGGCGCAATGCCGCGACCTGTTCAGGGGTGGCGAACTGGCCAAGGGCTTGTTGCGCCGCATCCCCCGGCAATACCGCCGTGATCGCGAACACGACCATGGACACGATCAACAAGGTCACGACCCCGGCGCCCAGGCGCCGGCCGATCAACCACAGTGTAGTGCTATTCATCGTCCTGCCCTCACGGTGCTCAAGCGTCCAGCCAGACTTGCTCGGAGAACATGTAGCCCATGAAACCACCGAGCGGATTGGCGACGTAGCCCTGCACACGCTTGTCCACGCCATCAATGTTGCTGATGAACACTGGCACGCCGATACCGCAATGGTCATGCACCAGCGCCTGCATGTCGTGGTACATCTGGGTGCGCTTGGCTTCATCGGTTTCCGCGCGGGCCAGCAGCAGCAACTGGTCGAACTGCTCGTTCTGCCAGCCGGACTCGTTCCACGGAGCCTTGGACTGGAAGAACTGCGAGAACATCACGTCGGCGTTCGGCCGTGGGTTGATGTTGCCGAAGCCCAGCGGGTGTTTCATCCAGTGGTTGGACCAATAACCGTCGGTGGGCAAGCGGCTGACGTCCAGCTTGAGCCCCGCCTGTTTGGCCGACTGCTGCAGCAGCACGGCGATGTCCACCGAGCCGGTCGCGGCGGGCGATGCCACCAGCGGCATGGTGATGCTCTCCATGCCGGCTTTCTTAAGCAGGAATTTGGCTTTCTCAGGGTCGTACACGGTTTGCGGCAGGTCGGTATTGTAATAACGCGCACCGGGCGAGATCGGGTGATCGTTACCCACCACCGCATACCCACGGAACACCGCCGATTTGATTTGTTCACGGTCCAGCAGCAGCTTCATGGCCTGGGTGAATTCAGGGCTTTTGCCAGGCATCTGGTCCTGACGAATGATCAAGTCCGTGTAGTTGCCCGACGGCGCATCGACGACCCGATGCTTGGGGCTGGCGCTGATACGCGTGGTGGAGCGCGCATTGACCTCGTTGATCATGTGCACGTCACCGGACAGCAGCGCGTTGATCCGCGATGGTTCGTCGGCGATGGCAATGAACTCGATCTCGTCGAGGTACGGCAAGCCCGGTTTCCAATAGTTCTTGTTGCGCACGGCAATCGAACGCACCCCTGGCTTGAACTCGCCGACGGTGAACGGGCCGGTGCCGATGCCCTTGTTGAAGTCGGTGGTGCCTTCGGGAACGATCAACAGGTGCGACACCGCGAGGATCGAAGGCAGCTCGGCGTTCGGTGAACTGAGGCGGATCTGCACTTCGTTCGGACCGCTTGCCTTGATCTCGGCGAACTGCTCGACCAATGCCATGACCTTCGAGCCGGTGAGCGGGTCCTTGTGCCGGCTCAGGGAAAACACCACGTCGGCGGCGGTAAGCGGCTTGCCGTTGTGAAAGGTCACGCCGTTGCGCAGGGTAATGGTCCAGAGCGTGGCGTCGGTATTATCGATGCGCTCGGCCAGTTCCAGTTGCGGGGTCATATGGCTGTCGAAACGGGTCAAGCCGTTATAGAACATGTAGTGACGCACGTAGTCGGTGGACAGCGCGCCCTTGGCGGGGTCCAGCGTATCGGCGGTGGAGCTGGACACACCGGCCACGCGAATCTTGCCGCCCGGCTTGCCCTTGCCGGCCGCCGGCGCGTCATCGGCCCACAATTTGCCGGCCGCACCGAACAAACTGCCCGCGCCGGCCGCCGCCACACCGGCCACACCGAGCATCTGCAAGGCGTTGCGGCGCGACATGCCGCGATTGAGGCTTTCGAATACCCGCAGGCTCTCTTCACCGGAGATGAGAGGAGGCGTGGTTTTGTTGTCTGTCATGGCAAGGCTACCTGTCGAAAATCGGAAGATTCGAGTGCTCACGGTTATCCGGAGCGTTCTGGAAACACAAACGACGGTGAGGCAACAACGGCAACTCAGTGTAAGTAGTCTTGAAAGCGGTAATAGGCGCCCACGAACGGCAGGAACCAGGGTTTGCCGAAATGCCCGGGGATCGCCGGCCATTCGAGTTCACGCCAAGGGTTGGCCTCGGCATTGCCGGCCATCACCTGAGCCATTACCTGGCCCATATGTACCGACATTTGCACCCCATGGCCGCTGTAGCCCATGGAATGAAATACGCCGCCATGCTGGCCGGCACGTGGCAGGCGGTCGGAGGTCATGTCCACCAGGCCACCCCAGCAATAATCGATCTTCACCTGCGCCAGCTGCGGAAACATGTTCAGCATCGCGGCCTGCAGCACTTTGCCGCTCTTGGCATCGGACACGCTGTTGGACATCGCGAAGCGCGCACGCCCGCCGAACAGCAGTCGGTTATCCGGGGTCAGGCGGAAATAATTGCCGATCATGCGGCTGGTGACGTAGGCACGGTGCTGCGGCAATAGCTGATCGATCAGCGCCTGGGGCAACACTTCGGTGACGATGACAAAACTGCCTACCGGTACGATGCGTCGGCGATACCAGCCAAGCCCACCGTGCTGGCAGGCACCACTGGCGAGCAACACTTGACCGGCGTGCAGCGAGCCCCGGCCGGTGTTGACTTGATAGCCACCGGCCTGCGCCTTCCAGTCATTGACCAGGGTGTGCTCATAAATCATCGCGCCGCGACGCGCCGCCGCCTCGGCCAAGCCCACACCGAAACGGCCGATGTGCATTTGCACGCCGTTACGTTGCAGCAAGCCGCCGTGAAACTGCGCCGAATTCACTTCGGCCCGGGCCTGGCCGGCGTCGAGCAACTCGACATCGGCATCGACTTCGCGGCGAATCAGATCGCAGGTGCGCGCCAGCCCTTCGTAATGCATGGGCTTGGCCGCCAGCTTGAGCTTGCCGTTGCGCACCATGTCGCAGGCGATCTGCTCCTGGTCCACTAATGACACCACGGTCTGCACCGCGCTTTCATAAGCCTGGTAATAATCCCGCGCCTTGGCTGCCCCGAGGCTGGCATGCAGCCCGGCGTAATCCTGGGCCACCCCGGTGTTGCACTGCCCACCGTTGCGCCCCGAGGCTTCACCGACCACCCGCCCGGCATCCAGCACCACCACACTGGCGCCGCGCATGGCCAACGCCCTGGCCGCCGAAAGGCCGGTAAACCCACCACCGACCACCGCCACGTCGACCTGCCTGGGCAGGTCACCCAACTGCGCGCCGGTGAAGGCTGGTGCGGTATCGAGCCAATAGGATTCACTGCCCATGTTTAACCTCGTGCGCCAATGACGTTGGTTTTTACAGACCGACCAGACCCGGCAACCCACCGATATCGGTGATCTGCTGGTAGCCGAAGGCAGCATTACCCGGAACTTCATGCCCGCGGGCAACAAACGCTTTGTGCTTGATCTTCATGTCGTGAGCCGACATCAGGTCGTAACGGAAGCTGGACGATACATGCAAGATGTCTTCCGGCCCGCAGCCGAGGTTGTCGAGCATGTACTCGAACGCTTGCAGGCGTGGTTTGTAGGCTTGGGCCTGCTGAGCGGTGAAGACCTTGTGAAACGGCGCACCGAGCTTTTCGACGTTGGACATGATCTGACTGTCCATGGCGTTGGAGAGAATCACCAGGGGAATCTTGTCGGCGATCTTCGACAGGCCGGCCGGCACATCCGCGTGAGGGCCCCAGGTCGGTACGGCGTCGTAATACAGCTGACCTTCTTCACGGTAGTCGATACCCCAGCGCTTGCAGGTACGCGCCAGGGCGGTCTTGAGAATTTCGTCGTAGGGCCGCCAGTCGCCCATCACCTGATCAAGACGGTAGGCGGTGAAATCCTTGACGAACTGGTCCATCTGCCCAGGCGCGAGGCGATCCGCGAACAGCTCGCGGGTCATGGTGCCCATCTGGAAATTGGTCAGCGTACCGTAGCAGTCGAACGTGATGAATTTGGGACGAAGGAAGCTCATGGGGTGCGGTCCTGGAGTCAGTGGAAAGTGACAAGCATTCGCGGCTCTGACGGCGCGTCGGCCTCGTTGCAGCACAGGTTCATTACACCACTGTGAAATCAGCAGATGGCATCAAAAATGCCCCTGACTCAATACAAAGCACCGTTTTTGCCGTCGGCGCCAGCAGAGTTTGCGGCGCGCTCCAGGCTTGGGCAAAGCCCGTATTCATGCGCTTTTATGGGCCTTTTCAGGTGCAAGGGCTCAAGGCTGGGGGTGACGAGCGGCAGAATGTGTGGCGCACGGCACTCTATAAAGAAGCGTTCTGCGCACAGCGCTGAACAGGCCCATCGGCCGCGAGGCATTTGCTGCTGAGCACCCCCTCCAATTTGGTAGTAACTATGGTGGCGTTACCCTCTTGCACGGCAAATCTACCGAATACCGCGCGCCCTCTTGCCAGCCCTGAAAGCAGGTGGGATACAGGCATTTCAACGACTCTCAACCGGTGCTTAACGGAGACCCGCCATGGCTGCCCTGCCACACCCTGATTACGTTTACCGCTCGATGACGGCAGCCGACCTTCCGGCCGCCCATGAGTTATCGGTGCAACTCAAATGGCCCCACCGCCTGGAAGATTGGGCGATGTTGCAACGGGTCAGCGATGGCTTTGTGGTACTCGACGGCGAGCGCCTGATCGGCACGGCTTTCGCCTGCCCCCAAGGCGATTACACGACGATCGGCCTGGTGATCGTCAGCAACGACTACCAGGGCCAGGGCATCGGCCGCCGCTTGATGGAAATGGCCCTGAAGGCCTGCCGGTCAAGCACGCCACTGCTCAATGCCACCCTGGCTGGTGCGCCGCTCTACGCAAGCCAAGGCTTTGTCGAGTTTGGCCAGGTGCAGCAGCATCAAGGCCAGGCGCAAGTTCCCGCACTGACCGCGCTGGCCGAGGGCGAAACCTGCCGCACGCTGAATGCCGACGATCATGCCGCCTTGATCGCCCTGGCCAATGCCGGCAGCGGCCTGGACCGCCGTGAAATCCTGCGCGACGTGCAAGTGGAACACGCCGTGGGCATCGAACGCGACGGCCAGTTGCGCGCGATTGCGCTGCTGCGCCCCTTCGGTCGTGGGCGTTGCATCGGCCCGGTGGTGGCCGAAACGCTCGACCAGGCCAAGCACTTGATCGGCACGTTGCTGGCCGAGGTGCCGGACGCATTTGTGCGCATCGACATCCCGGCCGAATGCGGCCTCAACGACTGGCTCGAACAGGCCGGTTTGAAGTGCATCGACAGGGTTGCACGCATGGCCATGGGTGAACCGCCCAGAGCCAGCGCCGGCGTGCATGCATTTGCCCTGATCACCCAAGCGATCGGCTGACCCTCCTGGAGTATTGCCCATGTCTTCCCCTCGTATCCTGATGCTCGCTCGCGCTGACGGTAGCCCCGTCGACACGCCCTTTCGCAACGCGGCCTTGAGCGCGCTCGACCCCTTCGGCGACAACCGCCGGCTTGCCTGGCTGAGCGACGACGGCGTGTCTGCCGGCCTGGTCGCGCTGAGCGGCGAAACCGTTATCGAAGACTTCCCCCACAGTGAAACGCTGGTGGTCCAAGCCGGTTCAGTACAGCTGCACAGCGCCGAGCAGACGCTGGAGCTGGGGGTCGGCGACAGCGCGGTGATCGGCCGCGGCACCCGCCTCACCCTGCAGGCCAGCCCCGGCACCTGGTGCGCGTTCTGCGCCGTGAACCTCACCGATGCCCCGCTGCGTCCCGGCCTGACCTGGCTCGATCCGCGCGCCATGCTCAACCCTTCAGCCGCACCCGACGCACACATCCTGATCGGCTCCGCGCCGCAATGCCGCTCCAACAACCTGTTTGACGATGCCAGTACCGAACTGCGCGTCGGCATCTGGGATTCGACACCCTATGCCCGCCACGCTCGCCCGCACAAACTGCACGAATTGATGTACCTGATCGAAGGCAACATGACGCTTCAGGACGCTGAGGGTGTCGATCTGACGGTCAACACCGGCGACACGGTTTTCGTCGCCAAGGGCGCGCCATGTGCCTGGCGCGGCACGGTGTATGTGCGCAAGGTTTACGCGGTGAAATAAGTTCGCAACGCCTGTTATCGCTCCAGGGAGCCCGTTGAAATGACTACACACTCTACGAACCAGCACAGCGTCGATCCCCACGTACTGGACAGGTTCTACATCAATGGCCAGTGGGTTTCGCCGGCAGTTCCGGCCAGCCTCGGGGTGGTCAACCCGGCCACCGAGCAGGTGGTGGCGCAGGTGGCGCGCGGCACTGCCGAAGATGTCGATCGCGCCGTTGCGGCAGCGCGTGCGGCGTTTCCGGGCTGGGCGGCGTGCGCCCCTGCCGAGCGCGCCCGCGTGCTTGGGAAGATCCATGAGCTGATCCTTGAACGCAAGGAGGCGCTTGCCCAGGCGCTGTGCCTGGAGATGGGCGCGGCGATAGGTTTCGCGCGTGCCATGCAGGTGCCACTGGCGGCCGAGCATGTACGGGTCGCACGTGACCTGCTGGCCGACTATCGCTTCCAGACGCTGGAGGGCAGCACCGCGATCGCGCGTGAACCCATCGGCGTATGCGCACTCATCACCCCGTGGAACTGGCCGCTGTATCAGATCACCGCCAAGGTTGCCCCGGCGATTGCCGCCGGCTGCACGGTAGTGCTCAAACCCAGCGAACTGTCGCCGCTGAGCGCGTTGCTGTTCGCCCAGTTAGTGCATGATGCCGGCCTGCCGCCCGGGGTGTTCAACCTGGTCAATGGCAGTGGCCACGAGGTGGGCGCCGCCATGGCCGCGCATGCCGACATCGATATGATCTCCATCACCGGCTCCAACCGCGCCGGGGCCCTGGTTGCGCAGGCGGCCGCGCCGACGGTGAAACGCGTCACCCAGGAGCTGGGCGGCAAATCACCGAATGTGTTGCTGCCCGACGCGGACTTTGCCAAGGCCGTGCCGCTGGGCGTGATGTCGGCATTTCGCAACGTGGGGCAATCCTGCAGCGCGCCAACGCGGATGATCGTGCCCAGGAACAGACTGGCGGAGGTTGAAGCGCTCGCGGCGGCAACCGCCAACGGCATCGTCGTGGGCGACCCGCAATCGGTGGACAGCGTACTCGGGCCGATTGCGAATCAGGCACAGTTCGAGCGTGTGCAGGCCATGATCGAGATCGGCATCGCCGAAGGCGCGAAACGTGTCTGCGGTGGTCCTGGGCGCGTGCCCGGCTTTGACACAGGCTTCTATGCGCGCCCGACCGTGTTTTCCGAAGTCGCGAGCAGCATGCGCATCGCCCAGGAAGAAATTTTCGGCCCGGTCCTTTGCATCATCGCGTATGACAGCCTCGATGAAGCCGTCGCCATCGCCAATGACACGGTGTACGGGCTGGGCGCCCATGTGCAAGGGCAGGACATCCAGCTTGCCCGAGCCGTGGCGTCGCGTATTCGCGCCGGGCAAGTGCACCTGAACCATCCCGCCTGGGACCCGATGGCACCCTTTGGTGGCTACAAGCGTTCGGGGAATGGCCGGGAGTATGGTGTGCAGGGTTTTGAAGAGTATCTGGAGACCAAGGCCATTGTCGGCTTCGGTGCCTAAAGCAACGTCTGCCGGCGCTGCACATCGACTGTGAAAAGGGGGCTTGCTCCCGATAGGGGTGAGTCACCCTATCGGGAGCAAGCCCCCTCTTACATTGCGAACCGAAACCGGCATGCAATGCCGGTCCGGCGCAGAGCCATTCGGCCCCTCAGAAATCCGCGACTTTGCCCCACGCCGATGACTTGAACCGGTCCGGATGATAAGGCGTCGGGTCTACGATAGGTTGCGCACCACTGACAATGTCCGCAATCAGATGCCCCGCCCCCGGCCCGATACCAAACCCATGCCCACTGAACCCCGCCGCCAGTATCAGCCCAGGCAGGTTGGCCATTTCACCGATGCCGGGTACGCCATCGGGCGTGCTGTCTACATACCCCGCCCACGCGGCCGTCACCGATGAGTCCATGAGGGCCGGCATCAATGCCGTCCCGCGCTCGTAGGTCAGCTTGACCGCCGAAGCGTCCGGGGTCGGGTCAAGAATTCGCATTTTCTCCATCGGCGTCGGCTCGTCCAGACGCCAGCGCTTCCAACTTTCGTGGCCTGCCCGCACGCCTTCGAACCCACCCACGGCGAGGTTGCGCCAGCGCCGTTGAAACATCGGCAGGAACTGCGGCGCAAAGCTGAGCAACTGCGGGGTGGGATCGACACGCCCGCGCCCGCTGATCGCCAGGGTGTAGCTGCCATCGAAACGGCGCGTCATCGAGGCATTGGCCGTGTGCAATGCAGTCGGCAGTTCCTGACTTGGGGGCGACACGCGCAGCACGGTTTGGCGAATGGTCGCCTGGGGAAAACGAATGCCGTATTGGCGGCAGAACGAGGAGGCCCAGGCACCTGCGGCAAGCACCGCAAGCCGGGTGCGGATGGTGCCTTTTTCGGTCACCACCGCAGACAGTCGGCCGCCTTCGGTTTCCACGCCCCGCACCGCGCAGTCCTGATGCACCGTGCTGCCAAGCGCCATGATCGCGCGTGCGACCGCCGGGGCTGCACGGGAGGGGTCGGCAATGCCGTCGGTGGGTGCGTAGACCCCGCCCTTCCACGGCTTGCCGGTCGCACTGCCGCGCTCAGCGGCTTGCTGTGCGGTGAGCATATGGGTTTCGACGTTGACCGAGCGGGCGAACTCGCCCCAGCGTGCCCAACCGTCAATTTCCTTTTCGTCGTTGCTCAGGTAAAGCAGGCCGCAGCGAGTGAAACCGGTCTGCTCGCCGGTCTCGGCGGCGAACTGCGCCCACAGTTCCAAGCTCTTGGTGGCCATCGGCAGCTCGCGCGCATCGCGATTCTGCTGACGGCACCAGCCCCAGTTACGGCTCGACTGCTCGGCCCCTATACGGCCCTTTTCGACCAAGGCGACCTTCATGCCGCGCTTGGCCAGGTAGTAAGCGGTAAAGGAACCGATGATGCCACCGCCAATCACCACCACGTCAGCGTCAGTCGGCAAGTCGGGAGAAGTTTCTACAGCAATCAAGGGAGCGGGCATAAGTGGGTATCCGTCAAGGGTCGGTCATGGCATCGCGGCAGCATGGATTCATTACACCACCATGAAGCCATGCATAAACGGTTAAAAACACCGGTCGGGTGGTACAAACCACCGTTTATCAGGCCCGCTCCGGCAGACTTTACCGCCCGGGCACACCACGGTTTTCTGCCAGGCGGCAGACGGTGATAGCACGCAAATGGGGCAGTCACGCCTATTAACTGGTAGAGTGCGCACCGTTATTTATTAAGAGGAATGTTTTCATGGCCACTAACCGCTCCCAGCGTCTGCGCAAAAAACTGTGTGTGGACGAGTTCCAGGAATTGGGTTTCGAGCTGAACCTGGAATTCAAGGAAAATCTGGCTGACGATGCAATCGATGCATTTCTCGACGCATTCCTGAAAGAAGCCATGGAAGCCAACGGCCTGGGCTACGTCGGCGGTGACGACTACGGTCTGGTCTGCCTGCAGAAGCGTGGCTCGGTCAGCGAAGAGCAGCGCGCCAAGGTTGAAGCCTGGCTCAAGTCCCGTGATGAACTGACCAAAGCTGAAGTCAGCCCGTTGCTGGACGTGTGGTACCCGGAAAAGCCGATCAACCCTGTTGCTTGATCGCCATCAGGGCCATCCTTCGTGATGGCCCTGTTTGTTTAAGCGTCACCCCCTCGTTACCTGCAGCAAGCCTCTCCTGGCTCTGCGCGCGCTCGTCATTCAAGCCTTCCAAAGCCTCCAATTCCTGATATCCAACGCACTCACCGCCCGAATCGGCAGGGAGAGCGCCCCTCTGCCTGGAAAAAAACGCCGAATACCCGCTATCGTTCAGCTACAACTGGATGCACCTTGGGGCATAATGCCGACACTTTCAGGACCATTGAGGGATTTTTCTTATTTGCCCCTCACCTTTTCACCCTCCTCAGCAGTAGGGTTTTATTCCTTATGATCAAATCTTTACGTTCAGTGCTCATTGCCGGTTTTTTCCTCCCACTGGCCTTTTCCGCTACCGCTGCCCCCATCAATAACACCCTGCCACCCAATGTTCAGCAGGCCCTCCAGAAAGCCAAAATCCAGAACACCGCGCTGTCCCTGGTGATGCTGCCACTGACCGGCCCTGGTACACCGACCGTATTCAACGCTGACGTCTCGGTTAA
Organism: Pseudomonas sp. BCA17; assembly: GCF_004519405.1. Taxonomy (GTDB): domain Bacteria; phylum Pseudomonadota; class Gammaproteobacteria; order Pseudomonadales; family Pseudomonadaceae; genus Aquipseudomonas. The sequence goes on from NZ_SGWI01000001.1 coordinate 1,753,968, forward strand.
CCCTGCCTCGACCATGAAGCTGGTCACGACCTACGCCGCGCTGGAAATGCTTGGCCCCAACCATCAGTGGAAGACCGAGTTCTATACCGATGGCACCCTCAGCGGTGGCGTGTTGCGCGGCAACCTGTATCTCAAGGGCGGTGGCGACCCCAAGTTGAACATGGAAAAACTCTGGCTGCTGATGCGCGACCTGCGCGCCAACGGCGTACAGCAAGTGACCGGCGACCTGGTGCTGGACCGCAGTTTCTTCAACCAGCCACAACTGCCGGAATTCAATGACGACGGCAACGACGAAAACAAACCGTTCCTGGTCAAGCCCGACGCCTTGCTGGTCAACCTCAAGGCCCTGCGCTTCGTCACCCGCAATGATGCAGGCCGGGTGATCGTATCGGTCGAGCCGCCGATTGCGAGTATTCGCATCGACAATCAGGTGAAGGCGAACAACGCCAAGCAGTGCACCGGCGACGTGCGCTACAACCCTACGACCGCGGCCGATGGCAGCGTGACCGTTACCGTCAGCGGCCAGTTGGGCGATGGCTGCAGTTCGCAGACTTACCTGTCGCTGTTGGACCATGCCACCTACACCGCCGGCGCCGTACGGGCGATCTGGCAGGAGTTGGGCGGCACTATCCAGGGCCGCGATATCCAGGCACCGGTGCCCAAGGATGCAAAGGTGCTGGCCCGTGCGTTCTCGCCGGACCTGGCGGAAATCATCCGCGACATCAACAAATACAGTAACAACACCATGGCCCAGCAGTTGTTCCTGAGCCTGGGTGCACAATTTCGCAACGATGCCGACGGCGACGATGCCAAGGCTGCGCAACGCGTGGTACGCCAATGGCTGGCGAAGAAGGGCATCACCGCACCGCACCTGGTGATGGAAAACGGCTCCGGCCTGTCCCGCGCCGAACGGGTCAGCGCCCGCGAGATGGCGGCCATGCTGCAAGCCGCCTGGAAAAGCCCTTACTCGGCCGAATACATCAGTTCACTGCCGATTGCCGGCACCGACGGCACCATGCGTAAACGCCTGAAGACCACCGCCCTGCGCGGCGAGGCCCATGTAAAAACCGGCACCTTGAACACCGTGCGCGCTATCGCCGGGTTCAGCCGGGACAACAATGGCAATACCTGGGTCGTGGTGGCGATTCTCAACGACTCGAAACCATGGGGTGCTTCGTCGGTGCTGGATCAGGTGCTGCTGGACCTGTATCGCCAGCCGAAACTGACCGCCGCAGCGCCGGTGCTCTAACCCAACGCAAGCGACGGAGCGACGTGCTCGCGAATACGAAAGATCAGTCACCCCAGGTTTTGACTGACCCATCGTATTCGCGAGCCGGTCGACTTGTCGCAACGCTGCCGCCACACATTTCCACCCGGTCCCTGCCCGCCTGCTTGGCCACATACACCGCCGAGTCCGCGCGCAACAGCAACCCATCGATCCCTTCATCGACCCGCCAGTTGGCCACACCAAAGCTGGCGGTGACGATCCCCACCACCTCCATCGGCGCACAGCGCAACGACTGACACAGCTGCGTCGCCAGGCTGTAGGCCTGCTCGCCGTCGGTGTTGGGACACAACACCACGAACTCTTCGCCACCCAGGCGACAGAACACATCGGTGCGACGCAGGCGTTGGAGAATACGCTTGCACAGCTCCTGCAGGACGCCGTCTCCCACGCCGTGTCCGTACTGATCATTGATCCGCTTGAAATGGTCGATATCGAACATGATCAATGACAACGCCCCGCAGGTACGGTTAAGCCGGATCATCTCGGCCTTGACGCGATCCTGGAAATAACGCCGGTTGTGGATGCCCGTCAGGGCGTCGGTAATCGACAGTGTGCGCAGCTCGTCCTCGACCCGTTTCAGATCGGAAATATCCGACACATAGCCATGCCACAACGTGCCACCTCCCGGTAACTCTTCCGGTGTGGCCTCGCCTCGAATCCAGCGCAGGCCCCGCTGCGGCAATTGCACGCGATACTCTTCGCGCCAATGGCTCAACTGCAGCGCCGACAAACGAATCGAGTTTCGCACGCGCTCCACGTCCAATGGATGGATACGCTCCAGGACGCTGCTCGCATCCTGCTGCAACACGCCGGGCTCGATTTCATAGATATCGCGCATGCCGTCACTGGCGTAGATGAAACGCCAACGGTCCTGAGGCTCCAAGGTGAACTGGAAGATCCCGCCGGGCACGTGGGCGCTGAGTTTTTTCAGCAACCGATCCCGTGCGGCCAGGGCTTCGTAGGCGCGCTTTTGTTCAGTGACGTCCAGGTAAATCGCCAAGTGCCCGATCCACAGACCGTGCTCGTCGAGCAACACGGTTGGTAGCATGTTGACGGTCAGGTGGCTGCCATCCTCGCGCCTCAAGGTCCACTCGCGGGCTTCATGTTGGCTGTCGGGGCTTTCCACCAGCATCGCCTGGCAGGGCGGGATACGTTTGCCCAATACCGTGCTCAAGTACCCGGCCCGGGCTTCGAGTTCCGAAGGCAGGTGCAGGCTTTCCAAGGTCAACTGCCCCAGCGCCTGCTCGGCCTTGAACCCGAGCATTTGCTCCGCACCGGCATTGAAGGTATTGATCACGCCGCGCAGGTCAGTGGCGATGATCGCGACCTGGGTCGCCGCATTCAGCACACTGCGCAATTGACCATGTGCCCCGCGCAATTGCTGCTCACGCAGACGCAGCTGCTCCGTGCGTTGCTCCACCAGCTTCAAGGCGCGCTGGCGTTGGCTGACCAGCACGTAAAGCAGGGCACTGAGCAAGACACTGAGCAACACGCCCATGGTCAGGATCATATTCATCGAAGAATGATTGGCCTGGTCGAATACCTTACTGGCACGCAGGCTCAGGGAGTAGACATGATCTCCGAGGGTGATCCGGCGCGCGGCGACCAGGCCGCTGTCGCCCACCGAATTACTCGAGGCGTACAACACTCGCTGCTGATCATCGGAGGTGTCGACAATCTGCATCACCAGGTTGTCTCGATTCGGCTTGGGCAGACCATCGGCCACCAACTGGCGCATGCTGATCACCGCCATCACGAACCCGTAGGGCTCGGCATCGGGTTGTTTGCTGACCGGCGACACCAACAGTACGCCGGCGGCGTAGGCAGGCTCCACCCCAACCAATTGCATCGGTTGGGACACTGCCAGCTTGCCGCTTTTTTGCGCACGTTCAAGCACCGAGCGCCGCAGGGGCTGGGCCAGCAGGTCGAACCCCAGAGGCGAGCCCAACAGGCTCTGGGTCTGGCTATACAGCACCGGGACGTACTCGTCGCGCTCGGAGGCCGGTGCCAGGTTGCCCGACGAATCGAGTTCACGGATGGCAAAAGGGCTGCCGCGCTGGCGGGAAATGTCCTGTTCAAACTGAACGCGCTGATCGCGAAATACCCGTGGAGCCCAGGCATAGGCGCGAGTGTGCAAGAGCAAGGGCTGGGCGAAGCCATCGAACTCTTGGCGTGACACATCATTGGAGTTGATAAAAAAACGCCGCAGGCTGCCCAGGCGTTGCTCCTGGTCCTCGAAGCGTTCCTGGAGGCGGGCATAGCGCTCGTTGACCAGTAATTGGAAACGCTGGCGTACCTGCTGTTGATAGAGGTCGGCAGCCGCCAACGCGACCACCGCCGTCAGCGCACTGCCTGCCAGCAACACCACCAATGCCACCAGCCAAGCCGACGCCTGTTCACTGATAAAGCCTAGAATTTTCGGGCGGGCACCTTGTAACGGCATAGGCAACACTCACAACGCCAGCGTGCGGGGGTGTCACTTTGGCTAGGCATTTAGTTATAGCCATCGGTCCTGTATTTGACCAGCGCAAAAAAGCCGCAAGCCCGGAATAATCCAGGCTTGCGGCTTTTTGGTAGAACCGAGTGGCGAAATCAGCGCGAAGTGATTTTCCAGGCCCGGTGGATCTTCGCGTTACGCGCGAAATCCGGGTCGATGGTTTTGTCGCTGATTTCCTCGACCGCATAGCGTTCGCTGAGGTTGTCCTCCAACTGGAACTTGCGGAAATTGTTGGAGAAGTACAGCACGCCGCCCGGCGCCAGGCGAGCCATGGCCAGGTCGAGCAACTGCACGTGATCACGTTGCACGTCGAAGATGCCTTCCATGCGCTTGGAGTTGGAAAAGGTCGGCGGGTCGATGAAGATCAGGTCGAACTCATCGCGGCTGGCTTCCAGCCAGGCCATCACATCACCCTGCTCCAGGCGGTTCTTGTCGGAGAAGCCGTTGAGGGAGAAGTTGCGACGCGCCCAGTCCAGGTAGGTCTTGGACAGGTCGACGCTGGTGGTGCTGCGCGCGCCACCCTTGGCTGCATGCACACTGGCGGTGGCGGTGTAGCAATACAGGTTGAGGAAGCGCTTGCCGGCGGCTTCTTTCTGGATACGCAGGCGCATCGGACGGTGGTCGAGGAACAGACCGGTGTCCAGGTAATCGGTGAGGTTGACCAGCAGCTTGACGCCGCCCTCGCTGACCTCCGTGAACTTGCCTTGGGCACTCTGACGCTCGTACTGCTTGGTGCCACTCTGACGCTCGCGGCGCTTGACCACCACGCGGCTTTTGTCGATGTTCAGCGCCTGTGGAATGGCCGCCAGCGCATCGAACATGCGTGCAGAGGCTTTTTCCGGGTCAATGGATTTCGGTGCGGCGTATTCCTGCACGTGCACCCAGTCGTGGTACAGGTCGATGGCCATGGAGTATTCCGGCATATCGGCATCGTACACACGGTAGCAGTCCACACCTTCGCGCTTGGCCCACTTGCCCAGCAGCTTGAGGTTTTTCTGCAGGCGGTTGGCGAACATCTGCCCGCCTTCGCTCAAGCGCGGCTGTTCGACCACAGGGGCCGGGGCCGGCTTGATCGGATTACCATTCTTGTTGTACTGGCGCTCTTGCGGCTCGGCCGGGGCTTGATCGTAAGCGGCTTGCTCACGTTCGGCCTGGCGCTGCTCGGGGGTACGGCGCTCGCCAGTGACGAACTGGTCCGGGTTGACCTTGATCAGCAGCAACTTGCACGGCAAGGCGCCGTTCCAGAACGCATACTGCTTGTGGCTGCGGATCCCCATGCGCTTGCCCAGGTCCGGTGCGCCGGTAAATACCGCCGCCTCCCAGCCCATGCATGCCTGGCGCAGGCGCTCGCCGAGGTTCTGGTAGAGGTACAACAGGCTGGCTTCATCACCCAGACGCTCACCGTAGGGTGGGTTGCAGATCACCAGGCCTTTCTGGTTCTGGTCCGGGCGCGGCTCGAAGGTGCCGACTTCACCCTGGTACACCTTGATCCAATGGCTCAGGCCGGCGCGCTCGATGTTATTGCGCGCGGGTTGGATCAGGCGCGGATCGGCCTCGTAGCCGCGCACCCACAACGGTGGCTTGTTCATACCGATGGCGGCACGCTCGACCGCCTCGGCATGCAGTTTCTTCCACAGCGCCGGAACGTGGCCCAGCCAGGTGGTGAAACCCCACAGTTCGCGATTCAGGTTGGGTGCCATGTCGGCAGCGATCATCGCGCCTTCCACCAGGAACGTGCCCACGCCGCACATCGGGTCCGTCAGCGCGCCGCCTTCGGCAGCAATGCGCGGCCAGCCGGCGCGAATCAGGACCGCAGCCGCCAGGTTTTCCTTCAACGGAGCGGCGCCTTGCTGCAGGCGGTAACCACGCTGGTGCAGGCTGTGGCCGGACAGGTCGAGGGACAGGATCGCCTCGCCACGGTCCAGGCGCAGGTGGATACGCAGATCCGGGTTGATCTTGTCGATGGACGGGCGTTCGCCGGTCGGGGTGCGCAGTTTGTCGACGATCGCATCCTTGACCTTCAGCGCGCCGAAGTGGGTGTTGTCGATACCCGAACCATGACCGCTGAATTCAACCGCCAGGGTTCCATCCGGGACCATGTGGTCAGCCCATTCGATATCCAGTACGCCGTGGTAAAGGTCTTCGGCGTCCTTCATTGGAAAACGTTTGAGTACCAGCAGTACACGGTTGGCCAGGCGCGACCAGAGACACAGGCGGTAAGCGGTTTCCATATCGGCCATGCCGCGTACGGCCGAGGTGTGCTCGCGGGCGTCCTCAAGGCCAAGCCCGACGGCTTCCTCGATCAGCAGGCCTTCGAGGCCCTTGGGGCAGGTGAGGAAGAGTTCAAAACGGTCCGACATGGGCATTCCAGGCTTTTCAGCAATAAATGAACGGGCGACGCATCGCCGGTTCGGTTTTCAATCAAGCACTTTTCTCGAAGAGTGCTCGCGTGGCACGAATGTGCCGTTCCACCCCGGCTGTCGGGCTTTTGAGCCTTGATTCGACGGGGCAGATAAACAATTAGCCGTAACAAAAAGTAATATTCCGACCCTTCGTCGAATAATAACCGACTGCAACGGGCGGACATTCTCACTAAAGGATTAAACCCATCCTCTTTGTAAGGCACATCATAGCTGGCTTTGCCCTTTAAATGGGGCGAAAAGCCATCCCAGCTTATGGCTATAGCATCGTTATCGTTACGTGCTTATGACAAAACGATCATTGAATCCATGTGACCTATTGGTTAGAACTCAACACAGGTCGGCGCCGTAACGACGCCGACACATTGGCTCGCCACGCCGGCAGCGAGCCCACCAACGGCAGAAAAACTCTGCCCGGCCTCGGACGAGGCCGAAGGATATCTAGACAGTCAACAAGTGAGGGAAACACCCTATGAGAAGACTTAAGCGTGATCCGTTGGAAAGAGCATTTTTACGCGGATATCAATATGGCGTTCATGGAAAATCCCGTGAGCTTTGCCCATTTACTCTACCGTCGGTACGCCAAGCCTGGATTAACGGCTGGCGAGAAGGACGCGGCGACAACTGGGACGGTATGACTGGCACTGCGGGCATCCACAGACTCAACGAACTTCACGCCGTCGGCTAAATCAGGGGCACTTAATTCCGACAAGCCACCTTTGAAGATGTAATGACTTAACCACGCACGCCCCATTCGGGCGGCGGGCTTCGGCCCAGGGGCTCCTTATGGAGCCCTTTTTATTGACCGGTATTTAATCGTTCACGCCTTGGGCAACGCTGCAATCGCATCCACCGCCTCGCGGATCAGCGCCGGCCCTTTGTAGATGAAGCCGGAGTACAACTGCACCAGGCTGGCGCCGGCAGCAATCTTCTGGGCCGCGTGCTTGCCTTCGGTGATACCGCCCACGGCGATGATCGGCAAACGACCGGCCAACTCAGCCGCCAGCACCTTGACGATATGCGTGCTCTTGTCCCGTACCGGTGCACCCGACAGGCCACCCGCTTCATCTCCATGGGCCAGACCTTCGACACCGACCCGGCTGAGGGTGGTGTTGGTCGCGATCACTGCGTCCATGCCCGAGTCCATCAGGGCCTGAGCCACCAGCACGGTTTCTTCATCAGTCATGTCCGGGGCAATCTTGATCGCCAACGGCACGCGTTTGCCGTGACGCACCGCCAGGTCTTCCTGGCGCTGGCGCAAGGCTTCGAGCAATTGCTTGAGGGAGTCACCGAACTGCAGGCTGCGCAGGCCCGGCGTATTCGGCGAACTGACGTTGACGGTGACATAGCTGGCATGGGCGTAAACCTTGTCCAGGCAGATCAGGTAATCATCCACCGCCCGCTCCACCGGCGTGTCGAAGTTCTTGCCGATATTGATCCCCAGGATGCCCTTGTATTTCGCCGCCTGCACCCGTGACAGCAGATGATCAACCCCCAGGTTGTTGAAGCCCATGCGGTTGATGATCGCCTCGGCTTCCGGCAGGCGGAAGATACGTGGCTTGGGGTTGCCCGGCTGCGGGCGCGGGGTCACGGTGCCGATTTCGACAAAACCGAAACCCAACTGTGCAAAACCGTCGATGGCCGCGCCATTCTTGTCCAAGCCGGCTGCCAAGCCAACCGGGTTAGGGAAATCGAGCCCCATCACCGACACCGGCATTTTCGCCGGAGCCTTGCATACCAGGCCATTGAGCCCCAGGCGGCCACCGGCACCGATCAAGTCCAGGGACAGATCATGGGAGGTTTCCGGGGAGAGTTTGAACAACAGCTGGCGGGCCAAGGTATACATGGGCGGGCTAGACTCGGATGGCGGCGAAAGGTGGCGGCGATTATAGCCGGGGTCGCAGGCTGCATGCGAGGCGTGATGCCTGATCGTCAGTGGCGATGCGCGACCAGCTCCTCATAGCGCGCCCAGATCTTCTGTGCGTATTGCAGGCGCAATGCATCGCGCCTGGGCCCCGCCCCCACTCCCACGTTGTAGGAGCCGATGGCCGTCCAGTTGTAGCCGAAACGCTGAATAAACTCGGCGAGTATCGAGGCACCCACCTCGACAGACAGGCAAGGCTCATTCAGCAGCCGTTCTTCGGTGATGCCCCGCTTGAGCAAGCGCGGCAAATGAATGCTGTTGATCTGCATCAAGCCGATATCACGCGTGCCATTACGGTTGGCGTAGTTCATCGCTCCCGCACGGTAATTAGACTCGACGGCAGCAATGGCCTGGAGCAACTCCGGTTCGAGGTCATAGCGGCCGGCTACCTCCTCCCAGCAGTAAGCCAACGCCTGATGGCTGCCGATCAACAGGTTCAACAACAGGGCTTTGCCCCACCACCTAAACATGGCTGAGCTGACCACAAGCCGGACACACATGAGTTACCCGCCCACGATCAACCTCTTCAACCTGCACCGGGCAGGTAAAACGATAACCCCGGCCATAGATCGTCTTGATAAACCCCTTGTCGTCCCGCAGATGCTTGCGCAGGGCATAGATGCACCGCGTCAGCGACTCTTCAGCCACCTCTCCCCGAGGCCACACCCGCTCCAGCAAATGGTCCTTGGTGATCAGCGTACCGGCAGAGGCCAGCAGCAATCGCAGCACCTGCCCTTCCTTGGGAGGCAACTGAATGTCCGCCTCCCCTCCCGTCAACCGGCCATCAGCGTGCAAGGTCCAGTGAGCAAAGCAGAGGGACGCCGTCGAGTGCTCAATCACGACGGCCATGCACACCTCCGTATCCGACTACTGACATTCAAATTCTTGTTTCCTGTACCGGCGCGTCGCCTACATCACGACTATAAAAACCTGCCTTACGGCCCGCGTTAGGAATAAACCCATTCAAACAACGCTTTTTGGCCACTACCGGTAAGACAATTCGCTACTGAGTGAATAAACCCGCTTGTTCATGGGGGAAGCTCGCGCCCTGATCGTACAAACGCACGCTGCACGCGCTCATATTGCGCCGTAGTCAGGGGAAGTGGCCCGGTCGCCGGCGTGGGCTCGTCCTGCTCAATGTCCACTCCCCACACCGAAACCTCATCCGGTCGCTTGGGTACATCCAACTCCGCCACCAACTTTTCGATCAGCCTCACTTGTGCAGGCTTGCCCTTGATCAACAGGCTGTTGGTGTCCGGGTAGGCGGCCAGGGTCAGACTCCCTTCAGCCAGCAATCCCTTCTGCTCGCTGGACAGCAGCGCCTGGATCATGGAGGCCATCCCCGGCGAATGAACCCTGTTGGCACCGCTCCCATACTGGCGATCTTCCACATGGGTGTTGAACACCTGCACCACCGCGAATGAGTACGCCCCCAGGCGTACTTCCCGGCGTGGCCGATCCATCAATTGCGCGAGCCGCAACACGTGCTCGACATAGTTCGGTGGCCCCGACACATAAAACGTGCGCGCGCCGCTCTCACGCAGCGGATAGCGCGACTCATCCAGCCCCGTACGACGCATCGCGCCGCGCAGCCTGTCGACAGAAATATGTCGCAGCCCCACCGCCGAGCTTCTTGCCTCTGCGGCACCGTAGACGTACAGCCCTTGCCCGTCGCTGTACCAGATCAAGCCTTCCTGCTCGGCCAACGCCTCCAGGGTCTGTTGCGGCGCCTTAAAGTCGAATGTCCCGCTCACACGCCTGCCGGCCACTTCCCGGCTGATCACGACCGGCAAACCCAATGGCACCGACAGCTCGACCAGCAGGCTATGCAGGCTTTCATCCTTTGCCTGAAAGGCCTCGGCCCAGGCCGCGAAACAGGTCAGCAACAGCACGGCGCACAACAACCAGTTGCGCAGCCAGGGATGGTGCGTCGTTGCAGGGAAATCAGCGTGCACCTTGGGTTTCCTGGGCTGTGCGGCGTGAAGAAGCGGCCATACTGAAAGGCAGGCGTCGCTCAATCTTGATGAAAAGCTGACGGCAGCCCCGTGGCATGTGCCTTGCTATGCACTCTGTATCAGAGCGCGCACCAACGACGGAGCGGGCTTACGGACAAAGGCGTCGTTATCCTGCAATGGCCTGCATCGCCATCTGAAGGAGCGACGCTTTTTTGTGAGAGAAAAGGTAGGTGTTGATGAAGACTTCAGATCCGCTGGCCTGGGTCAACGGCAGCGACGCCCCGGAAAAAAGCAGCCTTGACCTTGGGTTCATGGCCCTGACCGATTGCGCCTCCCTCGTGGTTGCCGCCACTCAGGGGTTTGCCCAACCCTATGGGCTCACGCTCAACCTCAAGCGCCAGGCATCCTGGGCCAACCTGCGCGACAAACTGGTCAGCGGCGAGCTGGACGCCGCCCATAGCCTGTACGGGCTGATCTATGCCGTACACCTGGGCATCGGCGGCGTAGCGCCTACCGATATGGCCGTGCTGATGGGGCTCAATCAGAACGGCCAGAGCATCAACCTGTCTCACGGGCTACAGCAGCAAGGCGTGGTCACTCCTGAAGCATTGGAGCGCCACGTGCACCAAAGCCGAACAAAACTGACCTTCGCCCAGACCTTTCCCACAGGCACCCACGCCATGTGGCTGTATTACTGGCTGGCGAGCCAGGGCATTCATCCCCTTCAAGACGTAGACAGCGTGGTCGTGCCGCCGCCGCAAATGGTCGCGCACCTGCAAGCCGGGCGAATCGACGGTTTCTGTGTCGGCGAACCCTGGTGCGCCAGCGCGGTGCAGCAGCGCCAGGGCTTTACCCTGGCGACCACCCAGGCAATCTGGCCGGACCACCCGGAAAAAGTGCTCGGCTGCACCCAGGCGTTCGTCGAGCAATACCCCAACACGGCGCGCGTACTGGTGATGGCCATCCTGGAAGCCAGCCGTTTCATCGAAGACAGCCAGGAAAACCGGCGCTCCACCGCACAGTTGCTCAGCGCCCGCGACTACCTCGACGCGCCGCTCGATTGTATAGAACCGCGCCTGCTCGGTGTGTATGACGATGGCCTGGGCAACCGTTGGCAAGATCCCCACGGGTTGCGCTTTTTCGCCGAGGGCGAGGTGAACCTGCCCTACCTGTCCGATGGCATGTGGTTCATGACCCAGTTCCGCCGCTGGGGCCTGCTGCGTGAAGACCCCGACTACCTCGCCACTGCACGCCAGGTGCAGCAACTGGACCTGTATCGCCAAGCCGCCAGCGCCGTAGGCGTCAGCGTGAACGCCCAGGACATGCGCAGTAGCCAGTTGATCGACGGCAAGATCTGGGACGGCTCCGACCCCGCCGCCTACGCCCGCAGCTTCCGCCTGCATGCCATGGCCGAGCCTGTGAACCGCCAGGTTCTGCGCTGACAGGAGGTGCCCGATGTTGCGAATCCTGTTGATCAACGACACCCCGGGCAAGGTCGGCCGGCTCAAGGCCGCATTGACCGAGGCCGGTTTCGAAGTCATCGATGAGTCCGGCCTGACCATCGACCTGCCCGCACGCGTCGAAACGGTGCGCCCGGATGTGATCCTGATCGATACCGAGTCGCCCGGCCGCGATGTGATGGAGCAAGTGGTGCTGTTAAGCCGCGACCAGCCGCGACCGATTGTGATGTTCACCGATGAGCATGACCCGAGCGTGATGCGCCAGGCGATCAAGTCCGGCGTCAGCGCCTACATCGTCGAAGGCATCCAGGCTCAGCGCCTGCAACCGATCCTCGATGTGGCGATGGCTCGCTTTGAGAGCGACCAGGCCCTGCGCGCCCAGCTCCAGGCCCGTGACCAGCAGTTGGCCGAGCGCAAGCGCATCGAACTGGCCAAGGGCATGCTGATGAAAATGAAACACTGCAATGAAGAAGAGGCCTACACCCTGATGCGCCGCCAAGCCATGAGCCGCCAGCAAAAACTGATTCAGGTGGCGGAGCAGATCATCGCCATGAGCGAATTGCTGGGCTGAACTGGCTCAGCTCTTGCTAAGCATTCATCACAGGTAACCAACGGCGGTTGCCCCTCCACGACAAAGACGTCGCCCATCCGGTTTGCCCTCGCGAACCCGGTGGCGGCGTTTTTTCGTTTTGGCCCCAGCGCATGGGGCGGGTGGGGCGGCCTCAGTCGGCAGCTCCATCACTCGGCCTTCTTACTGACTCCCAACCGTTGAGGTGCGTGATGAAATCAAGCTTCTGGAAATCCGGGCACACCCCGACTCTGTTTGCCGCGTTCCTGTATTTCGACCTGAGCTTCATGGTGTGGTACCTGCTCGGCCCGTTGGCGGTGCAAATCGCCGCCGACCTGCACCTGACCACCCAACAACGCGGCCTGGTGGTGGCCACGCCGATCCTGGCGGGCGCGCTGTTGCGCTTTGCAATGGGCATGCTGGCCGACAAGCTGTCGCCCAAAACCGCCGGGCTGATTGGCCAGGTGATTGTGATCGGCGCATTGTTCGCGGCCTGGAAACTTGGCATCCACAGCTACGAACAAGCCTTGTTGCTGGGCATGTTCCTTGGCATGGCCGGCGCGTCGTTTGCGGTTGCCCTGCCCCTGGCCTCCCAATGGTACCCAGCGGAACACCAGGGCAAGGCCATGGGCATCGCCGGCGCAGGTAACTCCGGCACGGTGTTCGCCGCCTTGCTGGCACCGGTATTGGCGGCAGCGTTCGGCTGGAGCAACGTGTTCGGCTTTGCGCTGATTCCATTGGTCCTTACCCTGATCGTCTTCGCCTGGCTCGCACGCAATGCCCCGGAACGCCCGAAACCCAAAGCCATGGCCGACTACTTCAAGGCGCTGGGTGATCGCGACAGCTGGTGGTTCATGTTCTTTTACAGCGTGACATTCGGCGGTTTTATCGGCCTGGCCAGCGCCCTCCCCGGCTATTTCAACGACCAGTACGGCCTGAGCCCGGTAACCGCCGGTTACTACACCGCGGCCTGTGTATTCGGCGGCAGCCTGATGCGCCCGCTGGGCGGGGCCTTGGCAGACCGGTTCGGCGGGATTCGCACCCTGCTCGGCATGTACAGCGTGGCCGCGATCTGCATTGCAGCGGTGGGTTTCAACCTGCCCAGTTCCTACGCTGCACTGGCTCTTTTCGTCTGCACCATGCTCGGCCTCGGTGCAGGTAACGGCGCGGTGTTCCAGTTGGTGCCCCAGCGCTTTCGCCGTGAGATCGGCGTGATGACCGGCTTGATCGGCATGGCCGGCGGTATCGGAGGCTTTGCCCTGGCGGCGGGCATGGGCGCGATCAAACAAAGCACCGGCAGTTATCAAATGGCGCTGTGGTTGTTCGCCAGCCTCGGCGTGCTGGCCTGGTTCGGCCTGCACGGCGTCAAACGACGCTGGAGAACCACCTGGGGCTCGGCTGCCGTGACCGCCGCACGCGTCTGATGAGCCTGCAATTAAGCGTCGCCCAGGCCAGCGCTATCGGCCCGCGGGCGGAAAACCAGGACGCGCTGCGAGTGGTCACCCCCCTCGCGGAGCTGGCCGCGAGCAAAGGTTATTTGTGCGCCATGGCCGACGGTGTCAGCCAATGTGCCGACGGTGGCTTGGCCGCACGCTCGACCTTGCAGGCCCTGGCCATGGACTACTACGCCACGCCACAAACCTGGGGCGTGGCCCAGGCGCTCGAACGGTTACTGCTCGCGCAGAATCGCTGGCTGCAAGCCAACGGCGGCGGCCAGCCATTGCTGACTACTCTGAGCGCCCTGGTGTTTCGCGGGCAACGTTTCACCCTGGCGCATGTGGGAGACTGCCGGGTGTATCGCTGGCTCGACGACCAATTGTTACGCATCAGCGAAGATCACGTCTGGGAACAACCGGGCATGCAGCATGTGCTCAAGCGCGCCCTCGGGCTGGACCAACACCTGGTGCTGGACTTTCTCGACGGCGAACTGCGTGAGGGCGAATGCTTTTTGCTGCTCAGCGATGGCGTATGGGCCACCCTGGGCGACCACAGCATCCGTGCAATCCTGCGCGAGCAAAGCAATCTCGATGCGGCGGTCAACACGCTGGTCAACGCCGCGCACCTGGCCGGCAGCCTGGACAACGCCAGCGCCCTGTTGGTGCGTATCGACCAACTCGGTGCCGCCACCCTCGGCGATGCGTTGGTGCAGTTGCAGCAATGGCCGCTGCCGCCGCCGCTGAAAGCCGGGCAACAGTTTGAAGGCTGGCAGGTTGAAGGCGTGTTGGCGCAGAGCCGACAGTCGTTGTTGTACCGGGTGCGCGACGCCCAGCAGCAGCCCTGGTTGCTGAAAACCCTGCCCCTTGACTATGACGATGACAACGAAGCGGGCCAGGCCTTGCTGTCGGAAGAATGGTTTTTGCGCCGAGTGGCGGGGCGTGCCTTTCCTGAAGTTCACACGGCCAGCGGGCGTCAGCATTTGTACTACGTGATGCGCGAATACCCGGGGCAAACCCTGGCTGAATTGTTCCGGCGTCGAGGTCCCCTACCGTTGGCGGAGTGGCAGTTCATTGCCGAGCGCCTGCTGCGCGCGGTGGGCCTATTGCACCGGCGGCAGATCCTGCACCGCGACATCAAACCGGAGAACCTGTTACTGGGCGACGATGGAGAACTGCGCGTGCTGGATTTCGGGCTGGCCTACTGCCCGGGGCTCTCGGAAGACCGCGCGCAGCTGCTGCCCGGCACCCCAAGCTTTATCGCACCCGAAGCGTTTAACGGCGAGCGCCCTACAGTCCAACAGGATTTGTATAGCGTTGGCGTAAGCCTGTATTACCTGCTGACGGGGCATTATCCCTACGGCGAGATCGAGGCCTTCCAACGCCCCCGCTTCACCCAGGCGATCAGCGCCAGTCGCTATCGCCCCGACCTTCCGGATTGGTTGCCGCTCAGCCTGGAACGGGCCGTGACGGCCTCACCCGCACACCGTTATGAAACCGCCGAAGAGTGGTTGCTGGTGCTGGAACAGGCCGAGCGCCGTGAGCTGAGCGTACGGCCACGCCCACTGCTGGAGCGTGAACCGCTGAAAGTCTGGCAAACCCTGGCGGCGGCGTCGCTGCTGATCAATCTGGTGCTGCTGTATTGGTTGTTGCACCACTAGAGGGCGATTTCCCCCGGCATTTCGAAGACAGCCCCAATAAAACCGGGCACAGGCCAACTTGGCACAAGCACTGCATTATCGATCCCAAGCACATACATATAGCCATCCCTTCAACGACGAAGGGACGAGCTTCCCGAGAGAACGGGACCGGACAAAGGCGTCCTCGCTAGATCACTGGCGGGGGCGCTTTTTTTTTGCGCACGATTTGTCGAGCCATTGCGGAGAACGACATGAAAAAACTCAAATTGGTCATGATCGGTAACGGCATGGCCGGGGTTCGTACCCTGGAAGAATTGCTCAAGCTGAGCAGCGAGCTGTACGACATCACCGTGTTCGGCGCCGAGCCGCACCCCAATTACAACCGCATCCTGCTATCGCCGGTGCTGGCCGGTGAACAGACCTTCGAAGAGATCGTACTCAACGACCTGAGCTGGTACCTGGATAATGACATCAAGCTGCTGCTCAACCGAAAAGTGGTGCAGATCGATCGCGTCAAACGCATCGTCATCGCCGAGGACGGCACCGAGGCCGAGTACGATCGCCTGCTGATCGCCACCGGCTCCACGCCGTTTATCCTGCCGATCCCCGGCAACACCTTGCAGGGCGTCATCGGCTATCGCGATATCGCCGACACCCAAGCCATGATCGACGCCGCCAAGACCCACAGGCACGCGGTGGTCATCGGCGGAGGCCTGCTCGGCCTGGAAGCCGCCAACGGCCTGATGCTGCGCGGCATGCACGTGACCGTGGTGCATATCGGCGAATGGCTGCTGGAGCGGCAACTGGACAAGACCAGCGGCCAGTTGCTGCAAACCGAACTTGAGAACCGTGGCCTGGTATTCCGCCTCTGCGAACAGACCCAGGCCCTGCACGACGCCGGCAACGGTCGGGTCGGCTCGGTGCAGTTCAAGAACGGTGACATCATCCCGGCCGACCTGGTGGTGATGGCTGCCGGCATCCGCCCCAACACCGAACTCGCGGAAAAATCCGGCATCCCGTGCAATCGCGGAATACTGGTCAACGACACCCTGCAAACCTATGACCCGCGCGTCTATGCCATCGGCGAATGCGCCAACCATCGTGGCACCGCTTACGGCCTGGTAGCACCGCTGTTCGAACAGGCCAAGGTCTGCGCCAATCACCTGGCCCAACTCGGCTTTGCCACTTACAAAGGCTCGGTCACATCGACCAAGCTGAAAGTCACCGGTATCGACCTGTTCTCAGCCGGCGACTTCATGGGCGGCGAAGGCACCGAGACCATCACCCTCTCCGACCCGATTGGCGGCGTGTACAAGAAGCTGGTGATCAAGGACGACATCCTGGTCGGCGCCTGCCTGTACGGCGACACCGCTGACGGTGGCTGGTATTTCCGGCAGATCCGTGAGAACCACGCCATCGGCGAGATTCGCGATCACCTGATGTTCGGAGAAAATGCTTTAGGTGACGTAGGCCATCAAGGCCAGGACAAAGCCATGAGCATGGCCGACACCGCCGAAGTCTGCGGTTGCAACGGAGTGTGCAAGGGCACCATCGTCAAGGCGATTCAGGAACACGGGCTGTTCAGCGTCGACGAGGTGAAAAAACACACCAAGGCCGCCAGTTCCTGCGGTTCCTGCGCCGGGTTGGTGGAACAGATCCTGATCAACACCGTGGGCGGCGCCGCCGATGTCAAACCCAAAAGTGAAAAAGCCATCTGCGGTTGCAGCGACCTCAACCACGGGCAAATCCGCCAGGCCATCCGCGACCAGCACCTGCTGACCATCGCCGGCACCATGATCTACCTGAACTGGCGCACGCCCAACGGCTGCGCCACCTGCCGCCCGGCGTTGAACTATTACCTGATCTCGACCTGGCCCGGCGAGGCCCGGGACGACCCGCAATCGCGCCTGATCAACGAACGTGCCCACGCCAACATTCAGAAAGACGGCACCTACTCCGTGGTACCGCGGATGTGGGGCGGTGTGACCAATCCGTCGGAGCTGCGCCGTATCGCCGATGTGGCCGACAAGTACAACGTGCCGATGGTCAAGGTCACCGGCGGCCAACGCATCGACTTGCTCGGCATCAAGAAACAGGATTTGCCGGGCGTATGGAAAGACCTCGACATGCCGTCGGGCCACGCCTATGGCAAATCCATCCGCACCGTGAAGACCTGCGTGGGCAGCGAGTTCTGCCGCTTCGGTACGCAGAACTCCACACAGTTGGGCATCGAGTTGGAGCATGACCTGTTCAACATGTGGTCGCCGCACAAGGTCAAACTGGCGGTGTCCGGTTGCCCACGCAATTGCTCGGAAGCGGGCATCAAGGACGTAGGCATCATCGGCGTCGATTCCGGTTGGGAGATGTATATCGGCGGCAACGGCGGGATCAAGACCGAAGTCGCGGAGTTCTTCGTCAAGCTGAAAACCGCCGAAGAAGTCCGCGAGTACAACGGCGCCTTCCTGCAGCTGTATCGCGAAGAAGCCTTCTACCTGGAACGCACAGTGCACTACCTGCAACGGGTAGGCATGGAGCACATCAAGAAAGCCGTATTGGAAGACCCGGCCCGACGCCAAGCGTTGAATGAGCGCCTGCAATTTTCGCTGTCGTTCGAACAGGACCCGTGGAAGGAACGCCTGGAGCAGCCACAGCTGAAAAAGGAATTCGAGATCATCCCCGTCAAACAGCTGGAGGTGCCGGCATGAACTGGCTGGATATCTGTGCCCTCGATGAAATCAACGCACTGGGCTCGCGCATCATCCAAGGGCCGAAAGGCGATATTGCGATTTTTCGTACCAGTGACGATGAAGTGTTCGCCCTCGACGACCGTTGCCCGCATAAAGGCGGGCCACTGTCCCAAGGCTTGATCTACGGCAAACGCGTGGCCTGCCCGTTGCACAACTGGCAGATCGACCTGGCGTCCGGCGAAGCCCAGGCGCCGGATGTCGGCTGCGCTCACCATCACCTCGCCCGCGTGGAAAACGGCCGTGTGATGCTGGCCCTGCGGGACGCAGGTTGATGAACCGCCAGGTCACCGCGTCCACCTGCTGTTATTGCGGGGTGGGTTGCGGCGTGCTGATCGAGCACGATGGCGTACAGATCCTGGGTGTGCAAGGCGATCCGAGCCACCCGGCCAACTCTGGCAAGTTATGCAGCAAAGGCTCCAGCCTGCACCTGACCGGCGACCTGGCCGCCCGCGCCTTGTACCCCGAACTGCGCCTGGGCAAACACCTGGCCCGTGCGCGCACCGATTGGGACACGGCCCTGGAACACGCCGCCAATGTGTTCGCCGACACGATCGTCGAGCACGGGCCGGACAGCGTAGCGTTCTATATCTCCGGACAATTGCTGACCGAGGACTATTACAGCTTCAACAAGCTGGCCCGGGGGTTGGTGGGCACCCATAACATCGATAGCAACTCTCGGTTGTGCATGTCTTCGGCGGTGGTCGGCTACAAACGCAGCCTGGGCGCCGACGCACCGCCGTGCAGCTATGAAGACCTGGAGAGCAGCGACTGCGTCATGATCGTCGGCAGCAATATGGCCTACGCCCATCCGGTGCTGTTCCGACGCCTGGAAGAAGCCAAGGCGCGACGCCCGCAGATGAAAGTGGTGGTGATCGACCCTCGACGCACAGACACCTGCGACCTGGCCGACCTGCACTTGGCGATTTTGCCGGGTACGGATGTGGCGTTATTCCATGGGATTTTGCATCTATTGCTGTGGGAAGACTGGATCGACCGCGACTTTATCCAGGCACATACCGACGGATTGGCGGAGCTGAAGCGGCTGGTGCATGACTACACGCCGCAGATGGTCACGCAGTTGTGCGGGATCAGCGTTGAGCAACTGCACCTGTGTGCGCAATGGGTGGGCACCAGCGGCAGCTTCCTGTCGCTGTGGTGCATGGGGCTGAACCAATCCACCGCCGGCAGCGCGAAAAACAGCGCATTGATCAACCTGCACCTGGCCACCGGGACGATTGGCCGAGCGGGCTGCGGGCCGTTTTCCCTGACCGGCCAACCCAACGCCATGGGCGGGCGCGAAACCGGCAGCTTGTCGAATTTGCTGCCGGGCCATCGTGAGGCGGCCAACCCGGAGCATCGGGCTGAAGTCGCCGCGTATTGGGGGATTGATTCGTTGCCGCAGCCAACCGGGCTGACCGCGATCGAACTGTTTGAGCAAATCCAGACCGGCAAAATCAAGGCACTGTGGGTTGCCTGTACCAACCCTGCGCAATCGCTGCCGGACCAGAACCGCGTACGCGCAGCCTTGGCCGCCTGCCCGTTCGTGGTACTGCAGGAAGCCTTTCGCACCACGGAGACGGCCGCCTATGCCGATTTACTCCTCCCCGCCGCCAGTTGGGGAGAAAAGGAAGGCACCGTGACCAACTCCGAGCGACGTATTTCCCACGTGCGCCAAGCCATCGCCCCACCGGGAGAAGCGCGACCCGATTGGGCAATCACCGTGGATTTCGCGCAGCGTCTGGAGCAGCGATTGCGGCCTGGCTTGAGCAGCCTGTTTGCGTTCGAACAACCGGCACAGATCTTTGACGAATACAAAGGGCTGACGCGCAACCGTGACCTCGACCTGTCGGGTATCAGCCATGCCCTGCTCGACCGGATCGGGCCGCAGCAATGGCCGTTTCCGATGGGCGCGCAATCCGGAACCACGCGTCTGTACAGCAACGGTGTGTTTCCAACCGATAGCGGTCGCGCGCAGTTTGTCGCTGATCCTTATCGCGCGGCCAAGGAGCAACGCGACGCACGCTTCCCTCTGACCCTGATCACCGGCCGCCTGCGGGACCAGTGGCATGGCATGAGCCGCACCGGCACGGCGGCACAGTTGTTTGGACACGTCAGTGAAGCGTTGTTGAGCCTGCACCCGGATGAATTACGCCGCTATCGCCTCAAGGAAGGTGATCTGGTCAGCCTGAAAAGCCGTCGCGGCAGTGTGATCGTCGCTGTCAGCAGCGATGACAGCGTGCGCCCAGGCCAAGCGTTCCTGCCCATGCATTGGGGCGATCGCTTTCTCAAGGGTGGCGTAAACACCCTTACGCAGCCGGCGTTTGATCCTTTATCGAAACAGCCGGAGCTCAAGCACAGTGGCGTGCGTCTGGAGGCCGTACACCTGCCGTGGCAGCTGTTCGCGCTGATCGAAGGAAATGTGCAACAACACTTCGAGGCGCTGCGCCCACTGTGTGAGGACTTTGCCTACGTCAGCTTGAGTTTGGTCGGCCGTGAACGACCGGCGCTGCTGGTGCGTGCGGCACATGGCGAGGCGCCCGGCCTGCCACTGCTGACCCGTATCGACGAACTTCTCGGGCTCAACGACGGCCCCGTCATGGCCTATGACGACCCACGCCGCTCGATCGGCAAACGCGTGAAGATCGAGAAAGGCCGTATTACCGCGCTGCGCCTGGCGGGTGAAACCCTGGCGCGGCACTGGTTGCAAAGCCTGTGGCTGGAAGGCCGCGCAGATGATCAATTACGCCGGTGGCTGCTGGCCCCGTTAAGTGCACCGCCCGGTGGCACGGCGGCCAGCCTCAAGATCCTGTGCAACTGCAAGAACGTCAGCGAAAACGCGGTGTGCGCCGGCATCGCCCGCGGCCTCAGCCTGGAGGCGCTCAAACAAGAACTGGGCTGCGGTACTCAATGCGGCTCTTGCGTGCCCGAAATCAAACGTCTTTTGGCCGGCCACCCGCAGCCATTCGCCATCAATGTGTGAGGAGAAGAACATGAACGCAAAAGTCTGGTTGGTGGGCGCAGGGCCTGGTGATCCGGAACTGTTGACCCTCAAGGCGGTGCGGGCCTTGCGTGAGGCACATGTGGTACTGATCGATGATCTGGTCAACCCGCAGGTGCTGGAGCATTGCCTCGACGCGCGGGTGATCACCGTCGGCAAGCGCGGCGGCTGCCGGTCGACGCCCCAGGATTTTATTCACCGGCTCATGCTGCGCTATGCGCGCCAGGGAAAATGCGTGGTTCGGCTCAAAGGGGGCGATCCGTGCATTTTTGGCCGGGGTGGTGAAGAGGCGGTGTGGTTGCGCGAGCGCGGTGTTGACGTGGAATTGGTCAACGGAATCACGGCGGGGCTGGCGGGTGCGACGAATTGCGCTATTCCGTTGACCTTGCGCGGTGTAAGCCGTGGCGTAACGCTGGTCACGGCGCATACCCAGGACGACAGCAGCCTGAACTGGCGGGCACTGGCCGAGGGAGGGACGACGTTGGTGGTGTACATGGGAGTGGCGAAGCTGGAGGAGATTCGTCAGCAATTGCTCAATGGTGGCATGGCCGCCGATATGCCGGTGGCGATGATTGAAAACGCCTCGCTGCCCCAACAGCGTGCATGCCGCAGCACACTGGCGCGAATGCAACGGGATGCGCAGGCATTCGCCCTGAAGAGCCCGGCGATCCTGGTGATCGGCCGTGTTACCGCCGCTGCGCAGCCGGCCTGCATTGCCGTATCAGCCAGCGCCTGAGGCAAATTCCAGGCGAAAAAAACCCGGCCTGAGCCGGGTTTTTTTCTACTACTCAGTAATTACTGAGCAGCTTGAGCTTCAACCGAGGCTTCTACGCGACGGTTAACAGCACGACCAGCTTCAGTTGCGTTGTCAGCAACTGGGCGGGATTTGCCGTAACCAACCGAGCTTACACGGTTAGGAGCAATACCGTCTTTGACCAGAACTTGCTTAACAGCGTCAGCACGACGCTGGGACAGCTTCTGGTTGTAAGCGTCTGGACCTACGGAGTCAGTGTGACCTTCAACCACGGTGGTGGTGTTAGGGTACTGCTTCATGAAGTCAGCCAGGTTTTTCACGTCGGCGTAGCTGTTAGGCTTAACAACGGCCTTGTCGAAGTCGAACTTAACGTCCAGCTCAACACGAACAACCTGAGCAACTGGAGCTTCTGGCTCTGGAGTTGGCTCTGGAGCTGGTGCTGGGGTAGGAGCTGGAGCTACTGCGCCAGCGTTACCGCCGAAGTTCACGCCCAGACCAACCAGTGCGGAGTAGTCCCACTTGCCGTTGTCCAGTGCGTAGTCAGCTTCAACACCGGCACGAGCGTACAGGTTGTTGGTGAAGTAGTACTTCACGCCGGCGCCAGCGATGGCCAGGGTGGACTGGTCGCGACCGCTGTGGCCGTCAACTTTGACGTTGGTACGGCTCTGGTGACCGAAACCGCCTTCTACGTATGGACGCAGGCTGTCTACGCCAGCTTGACCGAAGTGATACTGGGCAACCAGGCTGCCGGTATCGCCTTTGATCTTCTGGTTACCAGTACCGTCGTTCGAACGGGTGTGGTTGGTAGCGTCGTAGGACAGGTTCAAGGACAGGTCGTCGGTCAGGAAGTAACCGATGCGAGCGCCAGGGTTGAAGCCGTCTTCGATGTGCTTAACGCTATCGTTGTACTGCTTCTTGTAGAACAGCTCGCCTTCAACTGCGCCTTGGCCTTGTGCCAGTGCGCCGAAAGAAGAAGCGGCAATAAGAGTACCAATGGCCAAGCCCAAGGTGTTTTTCAGTTTCATCCGTTAAATCCCCATCTGGTGATTGTAAAGCAGTCCCACAAACCGGGGGACAACTCGGCGACAAGTCTAACAGAACTTGCCTACACGTAAGAGATATTTGCCACGCACTAAGTTTCAGTCTCGCCCGCAAATTTCTCACGTAATTTATCAAGAGCACGTTTGTAACGCATTTTTGTAGCACTCAAACCCATATGCATGATGTCAGCGATTTCCTGAAACTCCAGCTCTGCGACAAATCGTAGCACCAGAATTTCGCGGTCAATCGGGTTCACATGCACCAACCAGCGATCAAGTCCGCCCTTCTCCTCGGGTGCCGGCGCCTTCTCTTCAGACGCTTCCTCAAGGGGGTCAAGACTCAAAGCGTCCATCAACCGACGCTTTCGCCGCTCCTTACGATACTGCGTGATGCATTCGTTATACGTGATGCTGTAGAGCCAGGTTTTGAACTTCGATTTGCCCTCGAAGTTCTTCAGGCCGTACAGCACCTTGAGCATCACTTCCTGACAGACATCATCCGCATCTCTATCGTTCCCCAAATACCTTGAACAAACGTTGAACAGAGTGCGTTGATACCTGCGCATCAATTCTTCGTACGCACGTGTTACGTGAAACAGCTCCGTGTGTGCGCGCGCGACCAACTCCTCATCAGAGAGCTCACGGGGGTCATAGCGCGTGGACAGCGTTTGGGCTTTATTCAAAACAAGTCGTGCCGACAGTCAGGTCAATGTCCGCCGCAATCCGGTCAGCCGGGTTCGCGGCGGCGTACATTAGCAGGATTTGCCGGATTAGCGGCTATTGACCTGCTGTTCCAGGAGAATCCGATTGGACAGCGACACCAGGTCGCCATCATCGGTCAGCACCGTCGTCTTGACCGTGCCGATCTCCTCGATCTGCCCTTCAACCTCGCCCACACGCACGTGCTGCCCAACCTGATACAGCTCACGTACATAGATTCCCGCAAGAATCTGACCCGCGATTTCCCGGCTTCCCAACCCCATTGCCAACGCAACAGCCAGACCAACGGTAATCAAAACAATCACAATCACGTGGTTTAGCAGGTCAGTCTTGACCTCCAACTGGCTGATTGCGACAGAAATACTGATGATTATCACCAGCCCCTGAGCGATACGCCCCAGGCCCGCCGCATAGTCCAGGCCCACGCCTTCAGCCGCTCCGCGCACCAGCCCATTGGCAAGTTGCGCCAGCAAAACGCCTACCAGCAACACCAGCGCGCCGCCGAAAACCTTCGGCAAATACAGCGCCAGCATGTCGAGCGTAGCTGAAACTCGCTCAAGTCCAAGGGATTGCGCCGCAGAAACCAGAAAAATCAGCAAAACGAACCAATAAACGATCTTGCCGATCAATGTGGAGATCGGCACTTGCAGCCCGGCGCGACCCAGCAGTTTGGTCAGGCCAGTGCCTGCCATCAATCGGTCCAGCCCCAGTTTAGCGAGCAATTTGGACAGCAGGGTGTCGAGCAACTTGGCCACGACAAAGCCCAGCAGGACCAGAACCAGGGCACCAAACAGGTTGGGAATGAAATTCGCCACCTTGGTCCATAGTGCGGTCATCGCAGTGACCAGGCTCTGGGTCCAGAGATCAAGTTCCATATTCAATCAGCCTTATCAGCAGTGCGAGCAAGAGGTTCACGACGGGAAACCGGCGACACATGGGCCGAACCATTGTTCAGGGCCATCATCAGCGCCGGCAACCAGCGACCCAACAGACCGAACAGGTCACCCGCCCCAACCTGACGGTTGGCGGTTTTCAAAACGCGGCCCAGGCAGGCGTCGTCGTCACGGTTGGACGGCGATGCATTGAGCATGTCACGCAAAGACTGTTCGAACGGATCGTGCATAAAGACCTCTCGCAAGTGTTTTAAAAGACGAGGGTAAAATTCTTGAGGTCACATAAGACCTTTCTTATATTCAGGTCATATTCAGGTTAAACCCAACGTAAACGTCGAAAAAGCCACCATTGTCCCAATGCAACGGCCACCATCATCAGGCAGGCAATCGCGAATCCGTAAGGGTTTCCCGCAAACGGTATGCCGCCCACATTGATCCCCAGCAGGCCGGTCAAAAAACTCATCGGCAGAAAAATTCCGGTGATGATCCCGAAGCGGTACATCGTGCGGTTCATGCGCACGCTCAATCGCCGGTCTTCGGTCTCAAGCACAAGCCCCACGCGCTCTCGGGTCAATTCGAGCTCTTCCAGATAACGCGTCAGACTGTTGTGTAATTCGTTCCAGTAGTCAGCGTCGTCGTCACAAAACCAGGGCAATTTGATGCGCGTCAGCTGCGCGAAAATATCCCGTTGCGGCGCCAGAAAACGCTTGAGCCCGGCTGCGCGTCGGCGAATCTGCAAGACGCTGCCGTGCTCCGGAGTATACCGTTCGTCGGCATCGAGCTTTTCTTCCTCGGAATCGACGACCTCAGAGAGGTCAGTGACCAGATCCTGCACTTTATTGGTCAGGTATTGCGCCATATAAAGGATGAGCTCAGACGCAGTTTTCGGCCCATTGCCCTCAGCCAGCTGCACCAACAGCTCATCGGTGGCGCGCAACGGCCGCAGACGCAGGGAAATGACCCGGTCGGCCGCCGCAAAAATGCGCACCGAGACCATATCTTCCGGCTCGGCACCGGGATTGAGGTTCACCCCACGCAAAAACAGCAGCAATTGGGCATCCGGCAACGGCAACAGGCGCGGACGCGTGTTCTCCTCCAGCAGCAGGTCACAGGCAAACTCGCTCAAACCACTGGATTTACGCAGCCAGGTCTGAGTCTGGGGATGACTGCGATCCCAATGCAGCCACAGGCTTTCCTGGGGCTGCAATTGCAAATCGTCGAGCTCAGTCCGGGCAATCCAACGCGCACCGCCTTTACCGTCCAGCACCAGGGCATGTACCAACCCCCATTGCGCGTTTTCTTCCTCGAACATCCTGACCCCTATGGCTACTGCGGTTTATTCGGGCATTTTCAGTGGGCTGGGCGACACAATCACACCGTTGTTGTCGGCGTAGATGTACTCACCCGGGCGGAAGGTCACACCTGCAAAGGTCACCGCCACATTCAAGTCGCCAATGCCGCGCTTGTCGGTCTTCATCGGATGCGTCGCCAAAGCCTGCACACCCAGGTCGGTCTGGGCGATAACGTCGACGTCACGGATGCAGCCGTAGATCACCAGCCCTTCCCAACCGTTTTTCGAGGCTTTCTCGGCAATCATATCGCCCAGCAACGCCCGACGCAGAGAACCGCCACCGTCGACCACCAGCACCTTGCCGGCACCTGGCAGGTCGGCCTGTTCTTTCACGAGGGAGTTGTCTTCGAAGCATTTGATGGTGACGATTTCGCCGCCAAAGGAGTCTCGCCCGCCGAAGTTGCTGAACATCGGCTCAACCACCTGCACCAAATCCGGGTAGGCGTCGCACAGGTCGGGGGTCACATAATGGTTCATCGAGAAACTCCTGTCGGCAAAGTAGAGGTTCAACATCCCACGGTGTACATCAGGAAAACGCGTCACAACAGGCATTCTTTAAGGGCTGCCCGGTTGACGGCGGCCATGATCAGACCCGGCTGGCTGCAACGCAATACCCGTTGCGCGACTGAATATGACCAGAAGCGTTTAATGCGTCATATCTTAGCCGCAACCATTCACAAGTGAAACGCCCTTGGCAGAGCGCTTCGTCAAACCACGGCTTCAACTTCGGACTGTACACCGAACAAAGGTGTCAGCGGATCTCTCAACCAGCGCGCCACCAATGGCCAGACCTCGGCCTGCGCGGGCTTGCTGACCAGCATCTCCACATGCCCGAAATCGCTGGTAAAACCTTGCTGGCGCCCCAGGCACAGGTACTGGCGATGCTCGGAGCCCACCTGCTCGAACAGCTTGCGGCAGGCCCAATCCGGATCCTGCTGATCGCCCGCAGCGCTCACAGCCAGCAGTGGCACATCAACCTCGGCCAAGCCTTTCCACCAGTCGCGGTCGGCATCGCCAAAGCGGCCGAACAGGCCATGCCAGCGCATGCTTTCAATCATGACACCTACGGGTTCGTCTTCCGGGCCGCGCTTGAGCCTTGGGCCGGACAGCTGACCGAGACGCTTCAAAATCAGGCGTCCGCCCCACTCCACCACCGGGATTTTCAACGGCCAATACGTGCGGCTGACCTGACAGCCAAACAACGCCACCGAAGCAGCCGCCGGCGCGCCCAAATGCTGGCCGCCAAGGGCCGCCACCAGGGTCGTAGCGCCCAGGGAATGCCCGATCCAGTGCGGAATCTGCCCGCTTTGCTCACGCACGAATGCGCCAATGGCCGGCACATCGTAGCGCGCATAATCGGCGACACGGTTCTTGGCATAGTCGTGGTTGCGCTTGGACAGACCATGACCACGCATTTCCGGAATCCACACATCAAACCCCTGACGTGCCAAATAGGCACCCAGGCCGATACCTTTGGGCGAGTACCAGAAGCGCCGATTGGAAAAACTACCGTGCAACAAAATAATCGGCATGCCCCGGTTTTCCGGGACATCAGCCAGACCCAGGCGGGTCACGGCCAGCTCGACAGTGCCGTCCGGGCTATTGCCGGGCTTGAGGCGGTACACATCTTCACTCAGGTCGCCACGACGCTCGGCGCTGATCAGGGCGACGGGAAATAGATTGCTGCTGCTTTGCATAATGCTCTTGCACAAAAAAGGGCGGCGTCCGCAAGGATTCCCGCCCTGTACAGATAAGAATGCCGGTCACCCTCAACGAGTGACCGGCACTTTTGACGTATCGACCTTAGACGGGCGCTTGGCCTTCAGCCAGGAAGAACCAGGTTTCCAACACGGAATCGGGGTTCAGCGAGACACTTTCGATGCCCTGCTCCATCAGCCACTTGGCCAGGTCCGGGTGGTCCGAAGGGCCCTGACCGCAGATGCCGATGTACTTGCCGGCCTTGTTGCAGGCGGCGATGGCATTGGCCAGCAGCTTCTTGACTGCCGGGTTACGTTCGTCGAACAGGTGGGCGATGATCCCGGAGTCACGGTCCAGGCCCAGTGTCAGCTGGGTCAGGTCGTTGGAGCCGATGGAGAAACCGTCGAAGAACTCCAGGAACTCTTCGGCCAGGATGGCGTTGGACGGCAGCTCGCACATCATGATCACGCGCAAGCCGTTTTCGCCACGGGACAGACCGTTTTCAGCCAGCAGGTCGACGACCTGGCTCGCCTCGCCCAGGGTGCGCACGAAAGGCACCATGATCTCGACGTTGGTCAGGCCCATCTCGTTGCGCACGCGCTTGAGGGCGCGGCATTCGAGTTCGAAACAGTCACGGAAGGCTTCGCTGATGTAACGCGAGGCGCCACGGAAGCCCAGCATCGGGTTTTCTTCTTCCGGCTCGTAGAGCTTGCCGCCGATGAGGTTGGCGTATTCGTTGGACTTGAAGTCCGACAGACGCACGATGACCTTTTTCGGGTAGAACGCCGCGGCCAGGGTGCTGATACCTTCGACCAGCTTATCGACGTAGAAGCCCACCGGGTCGTTGTAGCCGGCGATGCGCTTGTCGACGCTTTCCTTGAGTTCCAGCGGCAGGCCGTCGTAGTTCAGCAGGGCCTTGGGGTGCACGCCGATCATGCGGTTGATGATGAACTCCAGGCGGGCCAGGCCCACACCGGCGTTCGGCAATTGTGCGAAATCGAAAGCGCGATCAGGGTTGCCGACGTTCATCATGATCTTGAACGGCAACTCGGGCATGGCGTCGATGGAGTTTTGCTTGATGTCGAAGCCCAGCTCGCCTTCGAAGATAAAGCCGGTGTCGCCTTCGGCGCAGGATACGGTCACGCCCTGGCCGTCCTTGAGCAACTGGGTGGCGTTGCCACACCCCACCACGGCAGGAATCCCCAGCTCACGGGCGATAATCGCCGCGTGGCAGGTACGCCCGCCACGGTTGGTCACGATGGCGCTGGCGCGCTTCATCACCGGTTCCCAATCCGGGTCGGTCATGTCGGAAACCAGTACGTCGCCTGGCTGGACTTTGTCCATTTCGGACACGTCCTTGATGATCCGTACCTTGCCCGCGCCGATACGCTGGCCGATGGCACGGCCTTCCACCAGCACAGTGCCGGTTTCCTTGAGCAGGTAGCGTTCCATGACATTGGCCGACGTGCGGCTTTTCACGGTCTCCGGGCGGGCCTGCACGATGTACAGCTTGCCGTCGTCACCGTCCTTGGCCCATTCGATGTCCATCGGGCACTTGTAGTGCTTCTCGATGATCATCGCCTGCTTGGCCAGTTCGCTGACTTCTGCGTCGGTCAGGCAGAAACGTGCACGCTCGGCCTTGTCGACTTCAACGGTTTTCACCGAGCGACCGGCTTTAGCCTCGTCGCCATAGATCATCTTGATGGCCTTGCTGCCCAGGTTGCGGCGCAGGATGGCCGGGCGGCCCGCTTCGAGGGTGCCCTTGTGTACGTAGAATTCGTCCGGGTTGACCGCGCCCTGTACGACGGTTTCGCCCAAGCCGTAGGCACCGGTGATGAACACCACGTCACGGAAGCCGGATTCGGTGTCCAGGGTGAACATCACGCCGGCAGTGCCGGTTTCCGAACGCACCATGCGTTGCACACCGGCAGACAGGGCCACCAGCTTGTGGTCGAACCCCTGGTGTACGCGGTAGGAAATGGCGCGATCGTTGAACAACGAGGCAAACACTTCCTTGGCTGCACGAATGACGTTTTCCACGCCACGGATATTCAGGAAGGTTTCCTGCTGGCCGGCAAACGAGGCGTCGGGCAGGTCTTCGGCGGTGGCCGAGGAGCGCACGGCGACCGCCATGTCCGGGTTACCGGCCGACAGGGTGGCGAAGGCGGTGCGGATTTCTTCGTTAAGCTTCTCGGGGAACTCGGCTTCCATGATCCATTGGCGGATCTGGGCACCGGTCTTGGCCAGGGCGTTGACGTCGTCGACGTCCAGGGCATCCAGCGCGGCGTGGATCTGAGCATTGAGGCCGCTCAGTTCGAGGAAATCGCGGTAAGCCTGGGCCGTGGTGGCGAAACCACCGGGCACCGACACACCAGCGCCTGCAAGATTACTGATCATCTCGCCGAGGGATGCGTTCTTGCCCCCTACGTGCTCTACATCATGGACGCCGAGCTTATCGAGGGAAACTACGTACTCTACCAAGGTGATCTCTCCACTAACTGTGTTGGAAAAGCTCAGGACGCCGGCGGCTCATATAAGAGCAAACGCCTGCGCTTGTGGCCTGGACCTGGAAAATAAGTGAGAATGCGGCCCACTGCGGGACGGCAAAATCGCGCCTATCATATCCAAGATTCGCCACCAGCTTAAGGCCCAGGGCTCAAATGAAACGATCTGCTTTCTTTATTTCCGACGGCACGGGTATCACCGCCGAGACACTGGGTCAAAGCCTGCTTGCGCAGTTCGAAAACGTTACCTTCGCCAAATTCACGCGGCCCTATATCGACAGCGTGGATAAAGCGCGGGCCATGGTACAACAAATCAATCTGGCGGCTGAAAAAGACGGTTTCCGTCCGATCATTTTCGACACCATCGTGAATCAGGATATTCGTGAGATCCTGGCGACTTCGAATGGTTTCATGATCGATATCTTCTCGACGTTCCTGGCGCCTCTCGAACAAGAGCTGAGTGAACACTCCTCGTACTCCGTGGGCAAATCCCATTCCATCGGGCACAACTCCAACTATATGGAGCGTATCGAGGCGGTGAACTTCGCCCTCGACAACGACGACGGCGCCCGCACGCACTACTACGACAAGGCCGACCTGATCCTGGTGGGCGTGTCCCGCTGCGGCAAGACCCCAACCTGCCTGTACATGGCGATGCAATTCGGCATCCGCGCGGCCAACTACCCGCTGACCGAAGAGGATATGGAACACCTGACGCTGCCGGCAGCCCTGCGTGCGCACCAGCACAAACTGTTCGGCCTGACCATCGACCCGGACCGCCTCACGGCCATTCGTAACGAGCGCAAGCCTAACAGCCGCTACTCCAGCTATGCCCAGTGTGAGTTCGAGGTGCGCGAAGTGGAAAACCTGTTCCGTCGCGAGAATATTGCGCACATCAATTCCACGCATTTCTCGGTGGAAGAGATTTCCGCGAAGATTCTGGTGGAGAAAGGTGTGGAGCGGCGCTTCAAGTAAGCGCTTTTGCCGCAAGCGATTGTAGTGAGCGAGC
Organism: Pseudomonas sp. BCA17; assembly: GCF_004519405.1. Taxonomy (GTDB): domain Bacteria; phylum Pseudomonadota; class Gammaproteobacteria; order Pseudomonadales; family Pseudomonadaceae; genus Aquipseudomonas. The sequence continues at coordinate 1,784,867 of NZ_SGWI01000001.1, forward strand.
TTGTCGAGCCGCCGTAGCAACGGCGCTCGGCAAACCCGCTCACCACAGCAACCGCCCCCCCGGACTACAACTGAAACCGTCCCCCGCCCTGCCCGAGCGCGGTAGCCAACGCATCAAACCCCGCCCGCAACAACTGATCATCCCCCGACGTATTACAGATACTCGCCCGAATGAACTGCGGTACCGCGGTTTGCCCCACGGCAAATGCCTCGGCGGTGGCGATCAGATAATTGTTCTGTTTGAGCTCCGCCTCGATTTCCGATGCACGCCAAGGCTCCGGCACTTCGATCCAGAAGTGCGGGCTGTTGAGATGGGTGCGGTATTGCAGGCCGGTCAACAGACCTTGCACCAGGGCCTTACGGCGGCTGATCTCATTGATTTGCTGACGCAGCAGGTATTCCGACGTGCCGTTTTCGATCCACTGGGTGGCCAGTTCCAGCGTCACCGGCGTGGCCATCCAGCAAGTGGATCGCAGCGCCGCCGAGATACGGCTGACCAGCGCTGGCGGCGCATGCACATAGCCCACACGCAGGCCCGCAGACACGGCCTTGCTCAGGCTGCTGATCAAAATCGTGCGTTCGGGCGCGAATGCACTGAGGGGCGGCGGACGATCTTCCACCAACACACCGTGGGCTTCGTCCTCAAGAATCAACAGATTGTGTTCGCGACAGACTTTGACCAACGCCTCCCGACGCGCTACCGATAACACCGCCGTCGTCGGGTTCTGGATGGTGGGTGTGCAGTACAACGCCGAAACCCGGTGATTTCGACAGACTTCATCCAACGCGTTCGGCAGCACGCCTTCTTCATCCATTTCCAGGCCAATCAGCCGGATGCCCAACATGCGCGCTGCGGTGATCAGCCCGGGATAAGTCAGTTGCTCCGTGACCACCGTATCACCGGCCCGCAACAGCGCCATCATTGAGCAGAGCAGGCCATGCTGGCCGCCATTCACGCAAATGACCTGCTCGGGAATCGGATGAAAATCGCGCTGCACCAGCCATTGCGCGCCAGCCTCGCGATAGCGTGGCAGGCCGGCGTCCGGGGTGTAGGCGCTGATATCCTGGAGGAACTTGGCATTGGTCGACAGGGTTTGGAAGCTCTGGGCAAGAAATACCGTCTCTTGCCCGGGAATATGCATATTGCGGCTCATGTCGAAGTACTGGCGCGGCTCATCGCTGAAGTTGCGAAAGCCTTCATCCCGCTGGCGCTCCATCCCACGCTTGCGTACGAATGTGCCGTCACCGACCCGCGCCACCACCAATCCCAGACGCTCCAGTTCTCCGTAGGCCCGACTGATGGTGCCAATGGTCACCCCCAAGTTGTCGGAGAGCACCCGATGGGGCGGCAGTTTTCTTCCTGGCTCAATCAAGCCTTCAAGGATGCCCCGCTCCATGACGTCGGACAGGCGCTTGTACTTCACCCCCTGACCGTTGGACAACCCCTCGCGCATAATTGACACCATGTCAATATTTGTTTTGACAGCCATCATTCGCCCTAATAGTGTGCTTTTGCGGGTTCAATCACCGGATTGAATCACTCATAACAAGTTCAATATAGAGTTCAATTACGGCTCAGGGAAGCAATAAACGATGCCAATGTCCGCCGTTCTCGAAAACACTGCAAAAATCAAAAATCAGAAACAGTGGTTGGCTGGACTGGTGACCAGCATCATGTTCCTGATTGTGTGCCTGAGCTGGGGCACCACCTGGTTGGGCATCAAGATCGCCGTGGAGAGCGTGCCACCGCTGACGTCCGCCGGCCTGCGCTTCCTGATCGCCTTTCCATTGTTCCTGTGCTTTGCCCTGGCTCGTCGCGAGCCGATCCTGTTTCCCCGGGAAAGTCGCTGGTTCTTCGTGTTTGTGACCCTTTCCTACTTCAGCGTTCCTTATTACCTGCTCAACTACGGCGAGATGCACGTCTCGTCAGGCCTCACCGCGCTGCTGTTCAGCTGCATGCCGGTATTTATCCTGATCTTCTCCGCGCTGTTCCTGCGTGAGCGCATCTATTTCTCCCAGGTGGTCGGCATCGGCATCGGTTTCGCCAGCCTCTACATGATCATCCGCAGCCAGGGCCTGCACCTGGACCATGCGGAGTTCCTCGGCGTGCTGGCGATCCTGAGCGCCGCGATCATGCACGCGCTGTGCTACGTCATTACCAAGCAAAAAGGCAGCGCCATCAGCGTGATCACCTACAACACCCTGCCCATCGGCATCGCCGGGCTGATGTTGTTCATGGCCGGCTTGTGGTTTGAAACGCCCACCTTCGAACACATCTCCCTGCGTTCCTGGGGTGCGTTGTTCTATCTCGGGCTGGTTGCGTCGGTGGGCGGGTTCATCGTGTACTTCATGCTGCTCAAGCGTTTGAGCCCGATCATCCTGTCGTTCGTGTTCATCATCTTCCCGGTGTTCGCAGTGATCATCGGCGCGTGGTACGAGGGTGTGGCGATTTCCCGGGACCTGATGCTGTACTCGGCCATCCTGCTGGCCGGCTTTGCAATCACCAAGTTGCCGATTGAAAAGTTCCTGGCCAGGAAATCTTGACCCACTCGCCCCATCCACATCAGCAACGCGAGAGAAACATGGACCCCCTGCGCCCAAAAGCCCTGGAACAGATCTACGCCCACGCCAGCCGCAGCTACCCCGAGGAATGCTGTGGTTTCGTCTTCGCCGACGGCAGCGTGTACCTGGGCAGCAATATCCAGAACGAACTGCACCGCAAGAACCCCGAGATGTACCCGCGCAGTGCGGCCAACGGCTACACCTTTTCCGTAGCCGACACCTTGCTGATGAACAAGGCGTTTCGCAGTGACAACCCGGTGGTGGTGATTTACCACTCCCACCCGGATGTCGGCGCCTATTTCAGTGACGAAGACCAGGACAAGGCGCTGTTCCTGGGCGAGCCGATCTACCCCGTCAGCTATCTGGTGGTTGACGTTCGCCAGGGCCGGGCCCTGGGATCAAAGTTGTTTGCCTGGGATGGCAAGCATTTCGCCCTTAACCCTTTCAACGACCTGCACACGGAGTTGTCCATGAACGCTGTCTCTTTCCCCGACATTCTGGTTCGCGTAGCCAAGCTGCCGGGATCGACCCTTGAGGGCGCCGGATCGACATTGCGCGAAGTCATTGAAAATCTCTGCAGCCACCACCCACAGCTGCGCGCGCATCTGTTTCACGAAAAGAACAACCAGCTCAAGGAGCACTTCCTGTTCACTGCCGAAGAGGAACTGATCGGCGCCGATGAACCCTTACCGGAAAAAGCCAGGATCGAAGTGCTGCTGGCCACGTCCGGCGGCATGGATGTCGATGCCCTGAGCAACGAAGAAGTGCAGCGCTACGTACGCCACATCACCCTGCCCGGCGTCGGGCGCGAGGGCCAACTGAAGTTGAAGAAGGCCAAGGTGCTGATCATCGGTACCGGTGGCCTGGGCTCCCCCATCAGCCTGTACCTGGCGGCAGCCGGCGTCGGTACCCTGGGCCTGGTCGACTTTGACGTGGTGGAAAGCAGCAACCTGCAACGCCAGATCGTCCACGGCCACAGCACGCTGGGCATGCCCAAGGTCGAATCCGCCAGGCAACGCCTGCTGGACCTCAATCGCCATATCCAGATCAACGCCCACGACACCGCCCTGAATGCCGACAACGCCCTGGAGCTGGTAGGCGCCTACGACCTGGTGATCGACGGCACCGACAACTTCGACACGCGCTACCTTGTCAACGACGCCTGCGTGCAGTTGGGCAAACCCCTGGTGTACGGCGCCATCTACCGTTTCGACGGGCAGATCAGCGTGCTCAACTATAAGGGTGGGCCGTGCTACCGCTGCCTGTTTCCCTCAGCCCCTCCCGCCGAACTGGCCCCCAACTGCAGCGCCGGCGGCGTGATCGGCGTATTGCCGGGGGTGGTGGGGATGATCCAGGCCACCGAGGCGATCAAGTTGTTGATCGGTATCGGTGAGCCCTTGTCCGGCCGCTTGATGCGCTTCGATGCGCTGGCGATGAAATTCAGCGAAATCCGCTTCAAACGGCGCGCCGACTGCCCCTGCTGTTCGGACCTTCGCCATAGCGAAAGCGTCGCGCCGGCCGTCTGCGCCGACGCTGTGCCGAGCCAACCGTCCCTGGCCGAAGAACGCTACATCAAGCCGCGCGTACTCAAACAAGTGCTGGACCACCACAGCAGCGCCGACGTGCTGCTGGATGTGCGCGATGCCAGTGAACTGGAGGTGTGCAAACTGCCGGGCGTGGTGCACATCCCCCTGGCCGAGCTGGATGGGCAACTCGACAGCCTCAGCCGCGACAACACCCACTACCTGATCTGCTACGCCGGCACCCGTGCCGAGCAAGCGGCGAGCACCTTGCTGGCGGCAGGTTTTGCCAATACCAAAGTCCTGCAGGGCGGCATGAAACACTGGGTGCGCGACGTCGAACCCGACATGCCTTTGTATTGATCGGGGATTGACTGATGTTGCATAACTCCATTCTCGACGTCATCGGCCAGACACCCATCGTGCGCCTGGCGCAGTTTTCCGAAGACCTCGGCATCGAAGTCTACGCCAAGCTCGAATCCCTCAACCCGGGCGGCAGCCACAAGGCGCGCATCGCCCTGGGCATGATCCTCGACGCCGAGCGCCGGGGCGTGCTGATTCGTGACTCCGGGCAAACCATCATCGAGCCCAGCGGCGGCAATACCGGCATTGGCCTGGTGATGGCCGGCAATGTGCTGGGCTACAAAGTCGTGCTGGTAATCCCCGACAACTACAGCCCCGAAAAGCAAAAACTGCTGCGCTTGTACGGTGCCAAAGTGGTGCTGTCGGACAGCCGCCTTGGCAACAACTCCCACGGCGAAAAATGCATGGAGCTGCAGTTGGAAAACCCCAACTACGTGATGCTCAACCAGCAACGCAACGGCGCCAATCCGCAAACCCACCGTGACACCACCGCGCCGGAAATCCTTCGCGCCTTCGGTAAGCGGCGCGTGGATTACTTCGTCAGCGGCATCGGCACCGGCGGCCATATCACCGGTATCGGCGAAACCCTCAAGGCGGCGTGGCCGGCGATCCGCGTCATGGGCGTGGAGCCTGAAGAATGCGACCTGCTCAAGGATCGGCACGCGCCGCACCAGATCCAGGGGCTGTCGATCGGGCTGATCCCGAGCATTCTCAACCTGGAGGTACTGGACGGCATGCTCAAGGTGCCGCACCAGGCGTGCGTCGACATGATGAAACGCATCATGCGCACCGATGCCATCAGCCTGGGTTTGTCGTCAGCCGCCAACATGGTCGCCATCGCCCAACTCGCTCCCGAACTACCGCCCGAAACGGTGGTGTTGACCATGGTCTACGACAATGCTGACAGCTACCTGCCCAGTTTCGAATAACCGGTTACCCAACCAACCAGAATGCGGGGGTACCTCCATGGGGGGCTTTATCGACATACAGCAGTTGCACGATGAGTTGCTCACCCATCTCATCAAGACCCTGACGCCTGCGCAGATGAAGCAACTGGAACCGCACCTGGCACCCTTGATCCAGAACGCCGCCCAGGCAGTCGCCGAAGACTTGATCGCCTACGCCTATCGCGATCCGGCGTCCCGTGGGCGCGGCGAGTTGATTCTGGAGTCCTATGCCTCGTTCAAGGCGGTGCTGTTCTACCGGCTCGCGCACCTGGTATGGCACTTCCCCGGCCACACCAACGGCGTGTTTTCACGCATTGCGCTCAAGCTCAGCAACCAGGGCAAGATCCTCTCCGGTGCCGAGATCCACCCGGCGGCGCGTATCGGTCGGCGCTTTGTGCTGGACCACGGCTACGGCACGGTGATCGGCGAAACCTGCGAAATCGGCAACGACTGCTACATCCTCTGCGGCGTCACGCTGGGCGCTCGCGGCATCGCCAATAACCCGGACGGCAAGCGCCATCCACGCCTGGGCAACAACGTCGAAGTCGGCGCCGGCGCCCGGGTGCTGGGCTATGTGCTGATCGGCGATAACGTGTTTATCAGCCCTTCGTGCGTGATCACCCAGGACGTTCCGGCAGGCACCCGGGTCAGAGTGGTCAACCAGGTCCAACTGCAAAAAAACGTTGAAACGGACCACACCCATTACCTCGGTGCCTTCGCCCTGGATGAGCGCCTGCATGTCGTCGGCGAGGTCAACGCCAGCTACAACGTCACGGTGCTGGATGCCGACTTTCACCCGTTGCGCGGATTGATGCTGGAACCGACGGTGAAAGAACGCCATCACCTGCAATTTCGCCTGCGCCGCCTCGACATCGGCGAACAACTGCCGCGCCTGCCGCTGAACCTGAAAATCTGCGGGCCGGAATTTGAAATCACCCTGCTCTCCCCCCCTGGCTTGAGCGCAATGGTGCGCCACCTGCTGCAAGCCAGCCCCTTGATCGTTGGAGGATGAACATGTCCGTACACACCATGGAAACCCTGGCGCTGTTCGACAGCGCGCCCTACCAGAACGCCTTCAGCGCCCGGGTGATTGCCGTCAGCGAACAGGGCATCGCCCTGGAGCATACGCTCTTCTACCCCACGGGCGGCGGGCAGCCGGGCGACACCGGGCATCTGACCCTGGCCGATGGCACACGGGTCGACGTGGTGGGCACCGTGCGCGACCCGGTGCTGCGTTCAATCATCTGGCACCAGGTGGAACACTGCCCCGAGCAATTGACGGCCGGCGTGCAGGTAGACGCCGGCCTCGACTGGGAGCGGCGCTACCAGCACATGAAGATGCACACCTGCCTGCACCTGTTGTGCTCGCTCATCGATGCACCCGTGACCGGCTGCAGCATCAGCGCGGACAAAGGCCGCCTGGATTTCGACCTGCCGGAAATGACCCTCGACAAAGACACCCTCACGCGCGACCTCAACGCCCTGATCGAGGCAGCCCACGCGGTGAAAACCCTGTCGATGCCCGCCACGGAGTATTCGACCTTGCTGCAGATAACCCGCACCCAGGCGGTGGCGCCCCCGGTGATCCAGGGTTCAGTGCGCGTGATTGAAATTGCAGGCGTCGACATCCAGCCCTGCGGCGGTACCCACGTGATCAACACCGAGGAAATCGGCAAGGTGTTCTGCGAAAAGATCGAGAAAAAGAGCAAGCACAACCGCCGAGTGATCCTGCGGTTTGAATAACGCCCAACTGATAGTTCGTACAGCAAACTGACAGCAAATTTACGCGTTTGTAACATTCAGAAACGTACAATTCCCCCGGCAGCGTACCTCCCCCAGATACGCCGTCCCGACTCATGGAGAAAGAGCGCCCAGCCTTTCTCTGTGGGTGCTTGCAGAGAAGCTACGCTCAAACTCACCACGCCTTCTGAACCTGAACGCTGCAGGAACGACTGCCTATGAGCCACTGCCTATGAACAAAGTGTTCCGTCATTACATCCCTGCGTCCACTTTGCGCCTGCTGCCCAACCGCTGGGATTTGGTTGCGCTGCCACTGGTGATCGGTTTTCTATTGTTTTTCTCCATCACCGCACGGGAGACCTGGGCGCCTATCGCCACCCTGCAAAGCGAAGTCATTTCCCTGGACCCAGCGAACCTGCCGGAATATGCAATGCGAACCACGCTGCGCATGCTCGCGGCAATGGTGGCGTCACTGGTTTTCACCCTGCTCTACGGCACCCTGGCCGCCAAAAGCCGGCGTGCCGAAAAACTGCTGGTGCCGGTGCTCGATATCCTGCAATCGGTGCCGGTCCTCGGTTACATCTCGTTTACGGTGACGTTCTTCCTGCTGCTGTTTCCCGGGCGCGTGCTCGGCGCCGAGTTCGCCGCCATCTTCGCGATCTTCACCAGCCAGGCCTGGAACATGACGTTCAGCTTCTATCAGTCGCTGCGCATGCTGCCCCATGACCTGGTGGAAGTGTCCACCAACCTGCGTCTCTCCGGTTGGCAGAAATTCTGGAAGCTCGACGTACCTTTCGCCATGCCCGGGCTTGTGTGGAACATGATGATGAGTATGTCCGGCGGCTGGTTTTTCGTGGTCGCTTCCGAAGCCATCACCGTCGGTGACAAAACCATCACCCTGCCGGGCGTGGGTTCGTACCTGGCCCTGGCCATCGCCCAGAAAGACCTGCACGCCGTGGGCTATGTGATCCTGGCGATGATCGCGGTCATCCTGATCTACGACCAATTCCTGTTCCGCCCGCTGGTGGCCTGGGCTGACAAGTTCCGCATGGAAACCACCGCCTCCCAAGGCGCCGCTCCGCAATCCTGGGTGCTGAACCTGATCCAGCGTACCCGTGTCGTCCAGCGCATCCTGCGCCCGGTCACCCGCACCTTCAGCCGCCTGGGCAACAAGCGGTTCAGCCCGGGGGGCGGTGCATTCAAGGCATTGCCGACAGAAACCCCCGCCGCGTCCAGACTCATCGACTGGGTCTGGGGCACACTGATCGCCCTGATGGCCGCGTATGCGCTGTACCACATCGTGCAGTACGTCGGCACCGAGGTCACTTTCGCCGAGGTCGGCCACGTGGTGGTGCTGGGCCTGATTACCTTGCTGCGGGTGGCCGGGCTGATCCTGATTGCCTCGCTGATCTGGGTGCCGCTGGGTGTGATGATCGGCCTGCGCCCGAAGCTGGCGGAAAAAATCCAGCCCTTGGCCCAGTTCCTCGCGGCGTTCCCGGCGAATCTGCTGTTCCCGGTGTTCGTCATCGTGATCCTGCATTTCCATCTCAACCCGGACATCTGGCTGAGCCCGCTGATCGTGCTGGGCACCCAGTGGTACATCCTGTTCAACGTGATTGCCGGAGCCAGCGCCTTCCCCAACGACTTCAAGGAAGCCGCCGCCAACTTCCGCATTCGCGGCTGGCTGTGGTGGCGCAAGGTGATGCTGCCGGGGATCTTCCCGTACTACATCACCGGTGCGATTACCGCCTCGGGCGGAGCCTGGAACGCCAGCATCGTGTCCGAGTACGTGTCCTGGGGCCAGGACAACGTGGTCGCCCACGGGTTGGGCGCCTATATCGCACAAACCACGGCCGCCGGTGATTTCCCCAAGATCGCCCTGGGCGTGGTGGTGATGTCGATCTTCGTGGTGGCGTTCAACCGTGCGGTCTGGCGCCCCATGTACGCCATCGCCGAAAACAAACTTCGTCTGAATTAATGGGATTCGCTGTGATGAATACCTATACCGAACACACCGCCGACACCCCGCAAATCTATTCGCTGAAAAACGTGAACCGGGTCTTCGGCAAAGGCAAAGAAGAGCTGCAAGTGCTCAGCGGCGTAGACCTGAGCCTGCACGAAGGCGAAATCGTCGGCATGCTCGGCCGCTCCGGCTCGGGTAAATCGACGTTGCTGCGCATCATCGCCGGCTTGATCCAGCCGTCGTCGGGTGAAGTGAAATACCACGGCAAACCGCTGACCGGCCCGGCCGAAGGCGTCGCCATGGTATTCCAGACGTTCGCGCTGTTCCCCTGGCTGACCGTACTGGAAAACGTGGAGGCCGGCCTGCAAGCCCTGCAAGTGGAGCGCAAGGAAGCCCGCAAGCGCGCCTTGGCCGCCATCGACCTGATCGGCCTGGACGGTTTCGAAAACGCTTACCCTCGTGAGCTGTCCGGTGGCATGCGCCAGCGCGTAGGCTTTGCCCGTGGCCTGGTGGTCAACCCGACCCTGCTGCTGATGGACGAACCGTTCTCGGCCCTGGATGTGCTCACCGCGGAAACGCTGCGCACCGACCTGCTGGATTTGTGGAGCGGCAAGCAACTGCCGATCAAGTCGATCCTGATCGTGACGCACAACATCGAAGAAGCGGTGCTCATGTGCGACCGCATCCTGGTCCTGTCGTCCAACCCCGGACGCGTGGTCGCCGAGATCAAGGTGCCGTTCCCGCACCCGCGTAACCGGTTGGATCCGACTTTCCGGCAAATGGTCGACGACATCTACGCCCTGATGACCGACCGCCGCAGCGCCGATGCCAGCGTCGGCAAGCCCGAACTGAAGATGAGCAGCCTGCTGCCGGAAGTGTCCACCAACCTCATGGCCGGCCTGATCGAAACCCTCGCCGCCGAGCCCTACAACGGCCATGCCGGCCTGCCCACCGTGGCCGAACGGCGCCTGCTGGAAGTCGACGACCTGTTCCCCGTCGCCGAAATGCTGGAGCACCTGGGCTTCGCCGAACTCAAGGGTGCCGACATCACGCTCACCGACGCCGGCAAGCTCTTCGCCGACTACGGCACCCAGGAACGCAAGACCCTGTTCGCCGAACACTTGATCCAGCACGTACCGCTGGCCGCACGCATTCACCAGGTACTGCTTGAACGCAGCGGGCACCGCGCACCTCGGGTGCGCTTCGAACAAGAGCTGGAAGACTCGATGACCGAAGCGTTCGTGGAGAAAACCCTGGAAACCGTGGTGGCGTGGGGGCGCTATGCGGAGATCTTCTCCTATGACGACCACACCGAGACGTTCAGCCTGGAGGACGTCGAAGGCAGCATGTAGCCCCCTGGAAGCAGCGGGAGGGGGTTTGATCCCCTCCCCCATTAATCCCCGGTGTTTTTCAGATCACGAACAGATCCAGGAAACGGTTCACTGGCGTGGCCTCAAGCCGCGCCTGATCCTTGCACAACGCAAAAATCTCCCCACTGCGCTGCGCGGTAAACCGTGTGGCCAGGTTGGCCTTGAACTTCTCTTCCAGCAACGGAACGCCGTCTACCCGGCGACGGCGATGGCCAATCGGGTACTCCACCGCTACCTGCCTGGTGTGGGTGCCGTCGGTGAAAAACACCTGGACCGCGTTGGCGATGGAGCGTTTGTCCGCCTCCAGGTATTCACGGCTGTAACGTGGGTCTTCGACGATGACCATCTTTTCGCGCAACTGGTCGATGATGGGATGCGCGGCATGGAATTCATCCTCGTACTGCTCCGCTACCAGATTGCCGAAGGCCAGGGGCACGGCGGTCATGTATTGCAGGCAGTGGTCGCGGTCGGCGGCGTTGGCCAGCGGGCCGACCTTGGAGATGATGCGAATCGCCGACTCATGGGTGCTGATCACGATACGCTCGATTTCATGCAGCCGGTCCTTCACTGACGGGTGCAGGATCACCGCGGCTTCGCACGCCGTTTGCGCATGGAACTCGGCGGGAAAGCTGATCTTGAACAACACATTTTCCATCACGTAGGTGCCGTAGGGCTGGGACAGGCTGAAGGTACGTTTATCCTCCGGCTTGAGGGCCAGATCCTTATTGGTGTGGCTGAACAGCACATCGTAAAAGCCCCACTGCGGCGCACTCAATACACCGGGGATACCCATCTCGCCGCGCAGCGCGATATCCGCCAGGCGCACACCACGGCTCGACGCGTCCCCCGCCGCCCAGGACTTGCGCGAACCGGCGTTCGGCGCATGCCGGTACGTACGCAGCGCCTGGCCATCCACAAAGGCATGGGACAAGGCCGCGAGCAACTGCTCACGGTCGGCGCCCATCAGCTTGGCGGTGACGGCCGTGGAAGCGACTTTCACCAGCAACACATGGTCGAGACCCACGCGGTTGAAGGCGTTTTCCAGGGCAATCACGCCCTGGATCTCGTGGGCCATGATCATCGCTTCCAGCACCGCACGCAGGGTCAACGGCGCGTCCCCGTTGGCCACGTGCTTTTGCGACAGATGGTCGGCCACGGCGAGGATGCCGCCCAGGTTATCCGAAGGGTGCCCCCATTCGGCGGCGAGCCAGGTGTCGTTGTAATCGAGCCAACGCACGATACAGCCGATATCCCACGCGGCCTTGACCGGGTCCAACCGGAATGACGTACCCGGCACACGCGCGCCGAACGGTACCACCGTGCCTTCGACGAGTGGCCCCAGGTGCTTGGTGCACTCGGGGAAGCGCAAAGCCAGCAGGCCACAGCCCAGCGTATCCATCAGGCAGTTGCGGGCGGTGTCCAGCGCGTCCGTGGAGTCGATCCGGTAATTGAGGACATAGTCAGCAATATCCTGCAGGACCTGATCGTAGTCGGGACGGTTGTTCTGGTCGACGTTGGCACTCATGGCAGTTCTCCAAAAGGGGTGGGGGTGGGTCCTCGGGCTTACGGTTGAAGGAAGCAGATCTTGAATGTCTGCCTTGAATTGCGGGAGGGGGCTTGCCCCTCTCACATTGGAACTGTGCAGGGGTTTTAGAAGGCGTCGCCGGGAATACGCACGAAGCCTTCCATCAACACCCGCGCACTGCGGCTCATGATGGCTTTCTTGACGACCCACTCGCCGTTCACTTGGCTGGCCTCAGCGCCAACGCGCAAGGTGCCGGACGGGTGTCCGAAGCGCACGGCGTTGCGTTCCACACCACCGGCCGCCAGGTTGACCAGGGTGCCGGAAATCGCCGCCGCTGTTCCAATCGCCACCGCTGCCGTGCCCATCATCGCGTGGTGCAACTTGCCCATGGACAGCGCGCGCACCAGCAGGTCCACATCCGCAGCCTTGATCGCCTTGCCGCTGGATGCCACGTAATCCGCAGGCTTGGCCACAAACGCAACCTTCGGTGTGTGCTGGCGCCGGGCAGCTTCATCGACATGCTGGATCAGGCCCATGCGCAGCGCGCCATAGGCTCGCACGGTCTCGAACATCGCCAGGGCTTTCGGGTCGCTGTTGATCGCACCTTGCAGCTCGGTGCCGGTGTAGCCGAGGTCTTCGGCGTTGATAAAAATCGTCGGGATACCGGCATTGATCAACGTCGCCTTGAAGGTGCCGACACCCGGCACTTCCAGGTCGTCGACGAGGTTGCCGGTGGGGAACATCGAACCACCGCCGCCCTCTTCTTCCGCTGCCGGGTCCATGAACTCAAGCTGCACTTCAGCGGCCGGGAAGGTCACGCCGTCGAGTTCGAAGTCACCGGTCTCCTGCACGGCGCCATCGGTGATGGGTACGTGGGCAATGATGGTCTTGCCGATATTGGCCTGCCACACCCGCACCACGGCCACGCCGTTGTGCGGCACGCGGGCCGGGTCGACCAGCCCGGCGCTGATGGCGAACGAGCCCACCGCCGCCGACAGGTTGCCGCAGTTGCCGCTCCAATCGACAAAGGGTTTGTCGATGGAGACCTGGCCGAACAGGTAGTCCACGTCGTGCCCGGCGCGGGTGCTTTTCGCCAGGATGACCGTCTTGCTGGTGCTCGATGTGGCGCCGCCCATGCCGTCGATCTGTTTGTCGTACGGGTCGGGGCTGCCGATCACCCGCAACAGCAAGGCGTCGCGCGCGGCGCCCGGCATCTGTGCCGCTTCGGGCAGGTCCTTGAGGCTGAAAAATACGCCCTTGCTGGTACCGCCACGCATGTAAGTGGCCGGGATCTTGATTTGCGCTGCGTGTGCCATGGTTATCCTCTTCAGGCGGTGGCCGCCGATTCCAGGAAGTCCTGGGCAAAACGCTGCAACACGCCGCCCGCCTCGTAGATCGACACTTCTTCGGCGGTGTCCAGGCGGCAAGTCACCGGCACTTCGACACGTTCGCCATTCTTGCGGTTGATCACCAGGGTCAGTTGCGCACGCGGGGTGCGTGCGCCGACCACGTCATAGGTTTCGCTGCCATCGATCTTCAGCGTGTGACGGTCGGTACCCGGCAGGAACTCCAACGGCAGCACGCCCATGCCCACCAGGTTGGTACGGTGGATGCGCTCGAAACCTTCAGCCGCAATCGCTTCCACACCGGCCAGGCGCACGCCCTTGGCCGCCCAGTCACGGGATGAACCCTGGCCGTAATCGGCACCGGCAATGATGATCAGCGATTGCTTGCGCTCCATATAGGTTTCGATGGCTTCCCACATCCGCGTGACCTGGCCTTCGGGCTCGATGCGCGCCAGGGAACCCTGCTTGACCTTGCCGTTTTCAACCACCATTTCGTTGAACAGTTTCGGGTTGGCAAAGGTGGCACGTTGTGCGGTCAGGTGGTCGCCCCTGTGAGTCGCGTAGGAGTTGAAGTCGACTTCCGGCAGGCCCATTTTCGCCAGGTATTCACCCGCGGCGCTGTCGAGCATGATCGCGTTGGAAGGCGACAGGTGGTCGGTGGTGATGTTGTCCGGCAGCACCGCCAGCGGGCGCATGCCCTTGAGCGGTCGCGCCCCGGCCAGCGCGCCTTCCCAGTACGGTGGGCGGCGGATATAGGTGCTCTGCGGGCGCCAGTCATACAGCGGCGCGACTTTCGGGCCGGTGTCTTCGTGCACGGCAAACATCGGGATGTAGACTTTGCGGAACTGTTCCGGCTTGACGGACGCCTTGACCACCGCGTCGATCTCTTCATCGCTCGGCCAGATGTCTTGCAGGCGGATTTCCTTGCCGGCGGCATCCAGGCCCAGCACGTCCTTCTCGATATCGAAACGGATGGTGCCGGCAATTGCGTAGGCCACTACCAACGGCGGCGAAGCGAGGAAGGCTTGCTTGGCGTACGGGTGAATACGCCCATCGAAGTTGCGGTTACCCGAGAGCACGGCGGTGGCGTACAGGTCGCGGTCGATGATTTCCTGCTGGATCACCGGGTCGAGCGCGCCGGACATGCCGTTGCAGGTGGTGCAGGCAAACGCCACCACGCCGAAGCCGAGCTTCTCCAGCTCGTGGTCCAGGCCGGCTTCTTCCAGGTACATGGCCACGGTTTTCGAGCCCGGCGCCAACGAGGATTTGACCCACGGTTTACGGATCAGCCCCAGCTTGTTGGCGTTGCGCGCCAGCAGGCCGGCAGCGATCACGTTGCGCGGGTTGCTGGTGTTGGTGCAGCTGGTAATGGCCGCGATGATCACCGCGCCGTCGGGCATTTGGCCGGGGACTTCTTCCCAGGGGCCGCAAATGCCTTTGGACGCCAGGTCGCGGGTCGCCACGCGAGCATGCGGGTTGCTCGGGCCCGCCATGTTGCGCACGACACTGGACAGGTCGAAGGTCAGGCCGCGCTCGTATTGCGCACTGCCGAGGTCATCGGCCCACAGGCCGGTGTGGCGGGCGTACTGCTCGACCAGGGCGACTTGCTCGTCTTCGCGGCCGGTGAGCTTCAGGTAGGCGATAGTCTGTTGGTCGATGTAGAACATCGCCGCCGTGGCGCCGTATTCCGGTGCCATGTTGGAGATGGTCGCACGGTCGCCCAGGGTGAGTGCCGAAGCCCCTTCGCCGAAGAACTCCAGCCATGCGCCCACGACTTTTTGTTTGCGCAAAAACTCGGTCAGCGCCAGCACCATGTCGGTGGCGGTGATGCCCGGTTGCAGCTTGCCCGTCAGTTCCACGCCGACGCTTTCCGGCAGGCGCATCCATGAGGCGCGGCCGAGCATCACGCTCTCTGCTTCCAGGCCGCCGACGCCGATGGCGATCACGCCCAGGGCGTCCACGTGCGGGGTATGACTGTCGGTGCCGACGCAGGTATCAGGGAAGGCAACACCGTCGCGCACCTGGATCACCGGGGACATTTTCTCCAGGTTGATCTGGTGCATGATGCCGTTGCCTGGCGGGATCACATCGACGTTCTTGAACGCCTTTTTGGTCCACTCGATAAAGTGGAAACGGTCTTCGTTGCGACGGTCTTCGATGGCGCGGTTTTTCTCGAACGCCTGCGGAACGAAACCACCGGCTTCGACGGCCAGCGAGTGGTCGACGATCAATTGGGTCGGCACCACCGGGTTAACCTGGGCCGGGTCGCCGCCCTGCTGGGCGATGGCATCACGCAGGCCGGCAAGGTCTACCAGGGCGGTCTGGCCGAGGATGTCGTGGCACACCACGCGCGCGGGGAACCAGGGGAAGTCGAGGTCGCGCTTGCGTTCGATCAACTGGCCGAGGGACGCGTTGAGGGTAGCCGGGTCGCAGCGGCGCACCAGGTTCTCGGCGAGTACACGAGAGGTGTACGGCAAGGTGGCGTAAGCGCCGGGCTTGATTGCATCGACCGCCGCACGGGCATCGAAGTAATCCAGGCGGCTGCCGGGCAGCGGTTTGCGAAATTCTGTGTTCATCGTCAGGACTCGGTCACGGTAAGGTTACGGCGGGAACCCGGCCCCTGTAGGCGCGAGCTGGCTCGCGAAGGTCGTCAACGATAACGCTGGCACGCTGAATGAACGCGGCGCCTTGACGTTTTTCGCGAGCCAGCTCGCTCCTACGGGAAACCGATAGAGCCAGCCATTCAGCGACGTTCGATTGGCACGAACTTGCGCTGCTCGACGCCGATGTATTCGGCGCTTGGACGGATGATGCGGTTGTTGGCGCGCTGCTCGAATACATGTGCCGCCCAGCCGGTGAGGCGCGAGCAGACGAAGATCGGGGTGAACAGCTTGGTCGGGATACCCATGAAGTGGTACGCCGAGGCATGGTAGAAGTCGGCGTTGGGGAACAGTTTCTTCTGCTCCCACATGGTCTTGTCGATGGCTTCGGACACTGGGAACAACACGGTGTCGCCCACTTCGTCAGCGAGCTTCTTCGACCAGCCCTTGATCACTTCATTACGCGGGTCGCTGTCTTTGTAGATCGCGTGGCCGAAGCCCATGATCTTGTCCTTGCGCGCCAACATGCCGAGGGTGCCTTCGACGGCGTCCTGCGCTGACGAGAAACGCTCGATCATTTCCATCGCCGCTTCGTTGGCGCCGCCGTGCAGCGGGCCGCGCAACGAGCCGATGGCCGCCGTGACGCAGGAATACAGGTCGGACAGGGTCGACGCACACACCCGGGCGGTGAAGGTCGAGGCGTTGAATTCATGCTCCGCGTACAGGATCAGCGACACGTTCATCACTTTGACGTGCAGGTCGCTGGGCTTTTTGTCGTGCAACAGGTGTAGGAAGTGGCCACCGATGCTCGGCTCGTCCGTCACGCAATTGATGCGTTTGCCGTCGTGGCTGAAGCGATACCAGTAGCACATGATCGCCGGAAAAGCCGCGAGCAGACGGTCGGTGACATCGCGCTGCACGCTGAAGTCTTTCTCCGGCTCGATATTGCCCAGGAACGAGCAACCGGTGCGCATCACGTCCATCGGGTGGGCGTCGGCGGGGATGCGTTCCAGCACTTCCTTGAGTGCTTGCGGCAGATCGCGCAGCTTGCTCAGCCTGGCACTGTAGGCGGCCAGTTCGGCTTGGGTCGGCAGCTCGCCGTACAGCAGCAGGTAGGCGACTTCTTCAAACTGCGCATCGGCGGCCAGTTCGCGCACGTCGTAGCCGCGATAGGTCAGGCCGGCACCGGCCTGGCCCACGGTGGACAGTGCGGTCTGCCCGGCGACCTGGCCACGCAGGCCGGCGCCACTCAGTACTTTTGCTTCAGCCATGTTCGTTCTCCAATCTTGAATTTATTAGGGAGGCGTGCCGCGTTACTTTTTCGCGGCAAACAACGCGTCGAGCTTCTGCTCGAAGGTGTGGTAGTCGATGCGATCGTAAAGCTCCATGCGGGTTTGCATGGTGTCGATCACGTTCTGTTGGGTGCCGTCGCGACGGATCGCGGTGTAGACGTTCTCGGCGGCCTTGTTCATGGCGCGGAAAGCCGAAAGCGGGTACAGCACGATGGAAACATCGGCAGATTTCAACTGTTCGGTGGTGTACAGCGGCGTCGCGCCGAACTCGGTAATGTTAGCCAGGATCGGCGCCTTCACACGGGAGGCGAACAGCTTGTACATCTCAAGCTCGGTGATGGCCTCCGGGAACACCATGTCGGCGCCGGCCTCGATGCAGGCGGCGGCACGCTCCAGGGCGGACTCCAATCCTTCCACCGCCAGGGCGTCGGTACGCGCCATGATCACGAAACTGTCGTCGGTGCGCGCATCCACGGCCGCCTTGATGCGGTCGACCATCTCCTGCTGGGACACGATTTCCTTATTCGGGCGATGACCACAACGCTTGGCGCCGACCTGGTCTTCGATATGGATGGCCGCCGCGCCGAACTTGATCATCGACTTGACGGTGCGCGCCACGTTGAACGCCGAGGAGCCGAAACCGGTGTCCACGTCCACCAGCAGCGGTAGGTCGCACACGTCGGTGATGCGGCGTACGTCGGTCAGCACGTCATCCAGGCCGGTGATCCCCAGGTCCGGCACGCCCAGGGAACCTGCAGCCACCCCGCCACCCGACAGGTAGATCGCCTTGAAGCCGGCGCGCTTGGCCAGCAGGGCGTGGTTGGCGTTGATCGCGCCGACCACCTGCAAAGGGTGTTCGCTGGCGACCGCGTCACGGAAACGTTGGCCTGGAGTGCTGTTGTTGTTGGAACTCATGACTCACCTCGTTAGGGGGCAGTGTCTGGAAAGTGACGGGCGATGTTGCGTTTGGATGCGCCGATATGGCGCCGCATCAACAACTCCGCCAGTTCACCGTCGCGATCGGCAATCGCGTCAAGAATGCGGTGATGTTCGGCAAACGCCTGGCGTGGACGATTGGGTGTCGCGGAGAACTGGATGCGGTACATGCGCACCAGTTGGTACAGCTCGCCGCAGAGCATTTGGGTGAGGGTGCGGTTGCCGGCGCCCTGGATGATCCGGTAATGAAAGTCGAAGTCGCCTTCCTGCTGGTAATAACCGAGGCCGGCCTGGAACGCTTCGTCGCGCTCATGGGTGTGCAGTACCTGGCGCAGCTCCTCGATTTCCGCGTCGGTCATGCGCTCGGCGGCCAGGCGACAGGCCATGCCTTCGAGGGATTCACGGATTTCGTAGAGTTCGATCAGTTCGGCGTGGCTCAGGGACACCACCCGTGCGCCGACATGCGGCACCCGCACCAGCAGGCGCTGGCCTTCCAGGCGGTGGATCGCTTCACGCAGCGGGCCACGACTGATGCCGTAGGTGCGGGCCAGTTCCGGCTCGGAAATCTTGCTGCCGGGGGCGATCTCACCCTTGACGATGGCGGCCTGGATACGCCGGAAGACGTTCTCGGACATGGTCTGGGAATCATCTTGCGCTACCACTGGGGTTTCCAGCTGCTCCAGCATATTGTCGACACCTTTAAAAGCAATGCCGCAAAAACTAGCCAATCAGACCCTATTAGTCAAAGAATAAATACACATTGTCGACAATCGTCTAATAACCCCCGCCACACCTTCCAAGGGCATGGCCGCCTGCCAGCGCTGGCGCCGGAAAAGCATCATGTTAGAATGCCCGCCGCTTTCGCCTGACATCACCTGATGAAACGGCGCACGAGGGAGTTTGCGCAGCAATGCCAGTCGCCTTGAATTGAACATCGCACGGCACCGCCTCAGGATTTATGAGACTCAAGCCCTTCCTTCTATTGATTTGCCTAGTGTGCGTACCGGGTCTTGGCGTAGGCGCCGAGAAGACCGTGTATGGCCTGAACGAATACGCCAAGCTGACCGGCATCGACCTGGAAGTGGCGGCCAAACTCGATACAGGCGCCAAGACCGCTTCGCTCAGTGCCCGCGATATCAAGCGCTTCAAGCGCAATGGCGAATCCTGGGTGCGCTTTTACCTCGCCATCGACACCGCCCATGCCCACCCCATCGAACTGCCCCTGGCCCGCGTCAGCAAGATCAAGCGCCGCGCCGGTGACTACGACCCGGATGAGAACAAGCACTACACCGCCCGCCCGGTGATTGCCCTGGATATCTGCATGGGCGCCGCTTTACGCAGCATCGAAGTGAACTTGACTGACCGCAGCGCATTCCAATACCCGCTGCTGATCGGCTCCGAAGCCTTGAAACGCTTTGATGCGCTGGTCGACCCCAGTCTCAAATATGCAGCGGGCAAACCTGCCTGCGCCGCCGACGCTTATACCGCCGAGTAAACCGAATGCGCTCTCTGACCCTGCACCTGAAAATCCTGATCACCATTCTGGTGGTGCTGGGCATTTCGGTTACCGCCTACCAGATTTTCGTGTTGGGTATCCCCGTGACCGAGGACGCCACCGACGACCTGTGGAACATCGACGCCAAGGTCGAGTTCGTCGCCAGCCCCAAGGACCCGGTGAAAATCTCGATGTTCGTGCCGCCGCTGAGCCGCGACTTCGTCAGCCTCAATGAAAGCTTCATCTCGAACAACTATGGGGTGAGCGTCAACCGCACCGACGGCAACCGCAAGGTGACCTGGTCGGCACGCCGGGCCAAGGGCAAGCAGACCCTGTATTACCGCCTGGTGCTGACCAAGCGTTACAGCGGCGAAAAGGTCAAGGTCAAGGGCCCGACCTTCCGCGACAGCATTGCCGTGGACGGCCCGGAAAAAATCGCCGCCGAAGCCTTGCTGGCGCCGATCCGACAGCACTCGGCCGATGTTGAGACATTTATCGGCGAGGCCATCAAACGCACCAACAACCTCAACGACGATAACGTGAAACTGCTGCTGGCCGGCGATCCGTCGACACCGCACAAGGCCCGGATCGTCGAACTGCTGCTGTCGATTGCCCATGTGCCGATCGAAAAGGTGCACACCATCCGCCTGGTGGCTGACCAACCGCAAACGCCTGAGCTGTGGCTGCGCAGCTTCAATGGCAACGACTGGCTGTACTTCAACCCGGAAACAGGTGAACAGGGTCTGCCGGCCGACCGCCTGCTGTGGTGGACCGGCGATGAAAACCTGATCACGGTAGAGGGCGGCAAGAAAGCGGCCGTGACCTTCAGCCTGAACAACAGCGAAATGAACGCTATTCGCCTGGCCAAGCTGACCGATGAGAACACCGACGCCAACTTCCTCGAATACTCGCTGTACGGCCTGCCGCTGCAAACCCAGCAGACCTTCATGATCATGGTGATGATCCCGATCGGCGTGCTGGTGATTCTGATCCTGCGCAACCTGATCGGCCTGCAGACCCTGGGCACCTTCACCCCGGTGCTGATCGCCCTGGCGTTCCGCGAGACGCAACTGGGCTTCGGCATTGTGCTGTTCACGATCATCACGGCGCTGGGCCTGTCCCTCAGGTCGTACCTGGAACACTTGAAATTGCAGATGCTGCCGAGGCTGTCGGTGGTGCTGACCTTCGTCGTGGTGCTGATTGCGGCCATCAGCCTGTTCAGTCACAAGCTGGGGCTGGAACGCGGGCTGTCGGTCGCGCTGTTCCCGATGGTGATTCTGACCATGACCATCGAGCGGCTGTCGATCACCTGGGAAGAACGCGGCGCCAACCATGCGTTTAAAGTGGCGATCGGCACGCTGTTCGCCGCAACCCTGGCGCACCTGATCATGAGCGTGCCGGAACTGATCTATTTCGTGTTCACCTTCCCGGCGATCCTGTTGATCCTGGTGGGTTTCATGCTGGCCATGGGGCGTTATCGCGGTTATCGCCTGACCGAACTGGTGCGCTTCAAGGCATTCCTCAAGGCTGATTCATAATGTTCGGCCTCTGGAAAACCTGGAAGGCCCTGGAAGCACGGGGAATCATGGGCATCAACCGGCGTAACGCCGACTACGTGCTCAAGTACAACAAGCGCAGCCTGTATCCGGTTGTGGATGACAAGATCCTCACCAAGGAACGCGCCATCGCTGCCGGCATCCATGTGCCGGAAATGTACGGGATCATTTCCACCGAGAAGGAAATCGACAAACTCGACGAGATCCTCGATGGGCGCAGCGACTTCGTGATCAAGCCGGCCCAGGGCGCCGGCGGAGACGGCATCCTGGTGGTGGCCGACCGCTTTGAAGGGCGCTACCGCACGGTATCCGGCAAGTTGCTCAGCCATGAGGAAATCGAACATCAGATTTCCAGCATCCTCACCGGCCTGTACTCCCTGGGCGGCCACCGCGACCGCGCACTGATCGAATACCGCGTAGTGCCCGACCAAATCTTCAAAAGCATCAGCTACGAAGGCGTGCCGGATATCCGCATCATCGTGCTGATGGGCTACCCGGTCATGGCCATGCTGCGCTTGCCGACTCGCCAGTCGGGCGGCAAGGCCAACCTGCACCAGGGCGCGATCGGCGTAGGTGTCGACCTGGCGACCGGCGTGACCCTGCGCGGCACCTGGCTGAACAACATCATCACCAAACATCCCGATACCACGAATGCAGTGGACGGCGTACAACTGCCCTACTGGGACGGCTTCATGTCACTGGCCGCCAGCTGCTATGAGTTGTGCGGGCTGGGTTACATCGGCGTGGACATGGTGCTGGACCAGGAAAAAGGCCCGCTGATCCTTGAACTCAATGCCCGGCCTGGGCTGAATATCCAGATCGCCAACGACTGCGGGCTGACCCTGCGTACCCATGCGGTAGAAGCGCGGCTGGAAGCATTGAAGTCAGCCGGCGTGGTGGAAACCCCGCAGGAGCGGGTGCAGTTCGTGCAGGAAATGTTTGGGCATATTCCACCGGTTGAAGGCTAAATGCTGACTTGTTCCGTACACCCTCTGCCCTACCGGGCCAACCCCGCCGAGTATTTTGCGGCGATTCGCCACGCGCCAGGCGCCGTGCTGCTGGACAGCGGCCGACCGGCGGCCGAGCGTGGGCGGTATGACCTGCTCAGCGCGTGGCCCCAAGCGACGTTGACGGTATTACCTGACGAACGTGGTGACGGCTTCCTGCAGCGCTTGCGGAAAAATCTTGGGCAATTAGGTCGGGCAGAGCTGCCTGCCGGTTATGAGCTGCCCTTTGCCGGTGGGCTGATCGGCTACCTGAGCTATGACTTTGGCCGGCATCTCGAGCAAATGCCACACCTTGCGGCGGATGATTTACACCTGCCGGACGCGCGCTTCGGCCTGTATGCCTGGGCGTTGATCAGTGACCATCAGGTGCAAACCAGCCAGCTTGTGTTTCATCCGACCCTGGCCGACAGCGAGCGACAACGGTTGATCAGCTTGTTCGGTCAGCCGGTGGCCGAGAAACCGGCGACCTTCACACTGCAGGGCCCCATGGCGCCCGACCTCACCGCCGAGGCTTACCGGCAGGCCATCGTGCGCATTCAGGATTACATCCAGGCCGGCGACTGCTATCAGGTCAACTTTGCCCAGCGCTTCCGGGCGTCGTGCGCGGGCGACCCGTGGGCCGCTTACTGCGCGCTGCGCGAAGCCTGCCCGACCCCCTTCTCGGGTTTCCAGAGCCTGCCGGACGACGGCGCGGTCCTGAGCCTGTCGCCCGAACGCTTCGTGCACATCAGCGAACGCCGGGTCGAAACCCGCCCGATCAAAGGCACTCGCCCCCGTGGCTTGACGCCCGAAGAGGACGCCGCCAACGCTGCCGAGTTGCTGGCCAGCCCCAAGGATCGCGCCGAAAACCTGATGATCGTCGACCTGCTGCGCAACGACCTCGGCCGCACCTGCCGCACCGGCTCGGTGAAAGTGCCGGAGTTGTTCAGCCTGGAAAGCTACCCCAACGTGCACCACTTGGTGAGCAGCGTCACGGGTGTGTTGGCCGACGACAAAGATCCCCTCGACCTGATCGCCGGCAGCTTCCCCGGCGGTTCCATCACCGGCGCCCCGAAGATCCGCGCCATGCAGATCATCGACGAGCTGGAGCCGACGCGCCGCGGCTTGTACTGCGGCTCGCTGGTGTACCTGGACGTGCGTGGCGAGATGGACAGCTCCATCGCCATTCGTAGCCTGTTGGTCAAGGATGGGCAGGTGTGCTGCTGGGGTGGCGGTGGGATTGTGGCCGACTCGCAGTGGGAAGCGGAGTATCAGGAGTCGCTGACGAAGGTGCGCGTGCTGCTGCAGACGTTGGAAGCGTTGTAACGACTGGACCGGCTCTATCGGGAACAAGCTCGCTCCCGATAGAACCCTTGGGCACGCTGAATAACCTACAGGCTCAACGCCCGATTCGACGCCTTGATAAACGCTTTCTTCAAATCCTCAAACGTATGCACTGCCGGGAACTGCGGGAACTCACGCATCACGTTTTCCGGCGCGTGGAACAGGATCCCGCAGTCCGCTTCGCCCAGCATGGTGGTGTCGTTGTAGGAATCACCCGCGGCAATCACGCGGTAGTACAAGCTCTTGAAGGCCAGTACCGACTGACGCTTGGGATCTTTCTGGCGCAGTTGGTAGCTCACCACCCGGTCGTTCTCATCAGTGATCAGACGGTGGCACAGCAAGGTCGGGAAGCCCAGCTGGCGCATCAGCGGTTGGGAGAATTCGTAGAAGGTGTCCGACAGGATCACCACCTGGAAACGCTCGCGCAGCCAGTTGACGAACTCGATGGCGCCGTCCAGCGGCTTGAGCGTGGCGATCACTTCCTGGATGTCGGCGAGCTTGAGCCCATGCTCGTCAAGGATACGCAGGCGCTGCTTCATCAGCACGTCGTAGTCGGGAATGTCGCGGGTGGTGGCCCGCAGGGATTCAATACCGGTTTTTTCGGCGAAGGCGATCCAGATTTCCGGAACCAGCACCCCTTCCAGGTCAAGACAGGCAATTTCCACAAGACACTCCCATTGGATGTTATTGGTTGAGCGAGCAAAAGGACTGCCGAACTCTAGCGATTCAAGCTCGTCGCCGCAACGCAGGGTGGATTTGATACCATCACCCCCCTATAGAGCGCTCAGCGCCACTGACCTGTAGGAACCGTCCTGATGAACCCAGCCTTCGACGTCGCCGAACTCGCCGCGACTTATGCCAACAAATCCGCCCAGGATATTCTCAAGCTGGCGTTCAGCCAGTTCGGTGATGACCTGTGGATCTCCTTCAGCGGTGCCGAGGATGTGGTGCTGGTCGATATGGCTTGGAAGCTGAACAAGAACGTCAAGGTGTTCAGCCTTGACACGGGCCGCCTGCACCCGGAGACCTACCGGTTCATCGAGCAGGTGCGCGAGTTCTACAAGATCGACATCGAATTGATTTCGCCGGACCAGAGCAAGCTTGAGCCCTTCGTCAAGGAAAAGGGTCTGTTCAGCTTCTACAAGGACGGCCATGGCGAGTGCTGCGGCGTGCGCAAGATCGAGCCGCTGCGCCGCAAACTCGCAGGCGTGCGGGCATGGGCCACCGGCCAACGCCGCGACCAGAGCCCCGGCACCCGTAGCCAGGTGGCCGCGCTGGAAATCGATAGCGCGTTTTCCACGCCGGAGCGCACCCTGTACAAGTTCAACCCGCTGGCCCAGATGACCAGCGAGGAGGTCTGGGGTTACATCCGCATGTTGGAATTGCCTTACAACAGCCTGCATGAGCGCGGTTTTATCAGCATCGGCTGCGAGCCCTGCACCCGTCCCGTATTGCCTAACCAGCACGAGCGCGAAGGCCGCTGGTGGTGGGAGGAAGCCACGCAGAAGGAATGCGGGCTGCATGCCGGGAATATCATCAGCAAGGCCTGAGGGGCGGTACGACCAACTCGGTGGGGAGCGGGCCTGCTCGCTCCCACATTGGTTTCGTGTTGGCCGCCGAATGTGTACACACAGATGTAACCATCGGTGCCATTTATGTGTGCAGTATTTCTTGATCAGCACCATAACGTAACACCTCTATCCATCCGCCATTTCCCGTCTCGTACCAATCCTCTCCCACAGAAAAATAAATAGCTGTTCAAACGGTCAGTTTATATCGCTTTAAATTCAGCTAGTTATTCCATGAACCTGCAAAAAAGAAATTATCCGCCGTTTTCATAGAGCGAAAACTGGCACGCATGTGGCTTAAGGTGAAATAGGTTTTGTATACAATAAATACAAAATATACATACACTTTGCCATCCGCGGCTCGCTCGCAGATGCGCTGGAGCCTGCCGGAATGCGTACAAGTCTTTCCAACAACATCGCACTGGATCTGCCCTCCTCCGCCCTGAACCCCGAGGCAATCAGCCCCGGTCCCTTGGTCCTCAGCCCACGCCTGCACAACAAGGACCTGGCGCCCACCAAGGCCGAAGGTCGACGCTGGGGGCGCTACAGCATCTTTGCGCTGTGGACCAACGATGTGCACAACATCGCCAACTATTCGTTTGCCATCGGCTTGTATGCGTTGGGGCTCGGTGGTTGGCAGATCCTGTTGTCCCTGGGCATCGGCGCGGCGCTGGTGTACTTTTTCATGAACCTGTCGGGGTTTATGGGCCAGAAGACAGGTGTGCCGTTTCCGGTGATCAGCCGTATCAGCTTCGGCATCCATGGCGCACAGATTCCCGCGTTGATTCGGGCCGTCATTGCGATTGCCTGGTTTGGTATCCAGACCTACCTGGCGTCGGTGGTTTTCCGCGTACTGTTGTCGGCGATTCATCCAGGGTTTGCCGACTATGACCACAACTCGATCCTTGGCCTGTCGACCCTGGGCTGGGTGTGTTTTGTGACCATCTGGTTCGTGCAACTGGCGATCCTGGCGTATGGCATGGAAATGGTGCGCCGTTATGAAGCCTTCGCCGGGCCGGTGATTCTGGTGACGGTGGCCTCATTGGCCGGCTGGATGTACTTCCAGGTCGGCGGCAGCATCGCCTGGTCGATCCGCGAGCCGCTGAGCGGCGGCGAGATGTGGCGCAATATCTTTGCCGGTGGCGCGTTGTGGCTGGCCATCTACGGCACGCTGATCCTCAATTTCTGCGACTTCGCCCGTTCCTCCCCCTGCCGTAAGACCATCCTGGTGGGCAACTTCTGGGGCTTGCCGGTAAACATCCTGGTGTTTGCCGCGATCACCGTGCTGCTGTGCGGCGGCCAGTTCCAACTCAATGGCCGGGTGATCGAAAGCCCCACCGAAATCATCGCCGCCATTCCCAATACGTTCTTCCTGGTGCTGGGCTGCCTGGCTTTCCTAATCGTCACCGTGGCGGTGAACATCATGGCCAACTTCGTCGCTCCGGCCTTCGTGTTGAGCAACCTGGCCCCCAAGTACCTGAACTTCCGTCGCGCCGGGCTGATCGCCGCCACCGTGGCGGTGCTGATCCTGCCGTGGAACCTCTACAACAGCCCGCTGGTGATCGTGTATTTCCTCTCGGGCCTGGGCGCGCTGTTGGGACCGTTGTACGGGGTGATCATGGTCGATTACTGGCTGATCCGTAAAAGCCAGGTGGATGTGCTGCAGCTGTACAGCGAAGATCCGAACGGCGCTTATTACTACAGCCATGGGGTCAATTTGCGCGCAGTAGCGGCGTTCATTCCTGCGGCAGTGATCGCGATTGTGCTGGCGCTGTTACCCGGCTTTTCCGGCGTCGCCCCCTTTTCCTGGTTGTTTGGCGCCGGTATTGCAGGGCTGCTGTACCTGCTGATCGCCAAGCGCCAACCGTTCTACGCCGATGTCAGCGGCGAGAGCATTGCAGTCGATAACGTCAGTCACTAATGCAAGGACATTCCATGCGTATCCTCGTGGTCAACGTCAACACCACCGAATCCATCACCGACACCATCGCTCAACAAGCGCGAGCCGTGGCTTCGCCCGGCACCGAGATCGTCGGGCTCACGCCCTACTTCGGAGCAGAGTCAGTGGAAGGCAATTTTGAAAGTTATCTGGCGGCCATTGCCGTGATGGATCGGGTAATGGCCTACGACCAGCCGTTCGACGCGGTGATTCAGGCCGGTTACGGCGAGCACGGCCGCGAGGGCTTGCAGGAGTTGCTGAATGTGCCGGTGGTGGACATCACCGAAGCGGCCGCCAGCACCGCGATGTTCCTCGGCCACGCTTATTCGGTGGTGACCACCCTGGACCGTACCGTGCCGCTGATCGAAGACCGCCTGAAACTCGCAGGCTTGTACCAGCGTTGCGCCTCGGTGCGGGCCAGTGGCATGGCGGTGTTGGAGCTGGAAGAAAACCCGCTGGCTGCGATGGAAGCCATCGTGCGCCAATCGGAACTGGCCATCAGCCAGGACAAGGCTGAAGTGATCTGCCTGGGCTGCGGCGGCATGGCCGGGCTGGATGAACAGATTCGCCAGCGCACCGGCGTGCCAGTAGTGGATGGCGTGACGGCGGCGGTGACGATCGCCGAATCGCTGGTGCGACTCGGTTTGTCGACGTCGAAGATCAGGACCTATGCAACGCCGCGGCCGAAGAAGGTGATCGGCTGGCCAGGCAGGTCCGGACGCTGAAGGTCTACTGTGGGAGCGCGCTGAACTGCCGTGCCAAGCCCTGCTCGGCAAACTGTTCGATGATGAAATCCACGAATGCCCGGGTCTTGCCGGGCAGCAGTTTGTGTTCGGCGTAGTAGAGGGAGATGTTGCCGTCGTCAACGTACCAATCGGGCAATACCCGCACCACTTCACCGCTGTCGAGGAACGGCAACGCCATCGGCATGCTCACCAGCGCAATGCCTAAACCCTGGGCACTGGCGCAACAGGCCGCTTCGGAGTCGCTCATGGTCATGCCGGGCTTGAGCACCAGTGGGCGATGCTCGCGCTCCAGGCTGGTGAGTTGCCAGGAGCGCACGCGGCCAGTTTGCGGTGAACGGATCAAGATGCCGCTGCACCACGCCAAATCCTCGGGAAGCAACACTGGCGGACGTTGTGCCAGGTAGCCCGGCGCAGCCACCAGCACCCGATGAGCCGGCGTCAGCTTGCGCGCGACCACCCCTTGGGGCAGTTCGAATCCACCCCCGATAGCCGCGTCAAAACCCTGGCCAATCAGATCGACCTGGCGATTATCAAAATGCCAGTCCGGGCTGATATCCGGAAAGCGCTGCATGAATTGGCCCAACAACGGCACGATGTACCGATTACCGAACACCGTGCCCATGCTGACCTTGAGCGTGCCCACCGGGCGCCCTTCTGCACTGGCCAGGTTGGCCACGGCGTTTTGAATGGTGGTGAGGCTGGCGCTGACTTCCTCGAGAAACCGCTTGCCGGCTTCGGTCAGGGTCAGGCGCCGCGTGCTGCGCTGGAACAAGCGCACCCCCAGGCGCGCCTCCAGCTTGGCAACACTTTTCCCCACCGCGGCCGGGGTCAGGCTCAGGTGCCGGGCGGCTTCGGCAAAACTGCCGCCTTCAGCGCTGCGCACGAAGCATTCGATACTGCCAAAGCTCTCCATATCGACCCACTCTAAACTTTTGGTTTACACAGACTATAGCAATCACGGTCTACCGGGCTGGATGGCTGAGGTCGATACTCGGCTCCAACACCAAGGCATCCCGCCTTGAACAGCTCGGAGATCGACATGACCACTCAAAACCTCAGCGGCAAAGTCGCCTTGATTCAAGGCGGTTCCCGCGGCATCGGCGCCGCCATCGTCAAGCGCCTCGCCGCGCAAGGTGCAGCCGTCGCCTTTACCTACGTCAGTTCGACCGCCAAGGCACAAGCCTTGCAGAACAGTGTGATCAGCGAAGGCGGCAAAGCCTTGGCGATTCATGCCGACAGCGCTGACGCCACGGCGATACGCCAGGCGGTCAACACCACCGTCGAAGCCTTCGGCGGCCTGGACATCCTGGTGAACAACGCTGGCGTGCTGGCCATCGGGGCGCTGGAGGATTTCACCCTGGAAGATTTCGACCAAACCCTGGCAATCAACGTGCGCAGCGTATTTATCGCGACTCAGGAAGCGGCCAAACACATGAAAGAAGGCGGCCGGGTGATCAACATCGGCAGCACCAATGCCGATCGCATGCCGTTTGGCGGCGGCGGGCCGTATGCCATGAGCAAATCAGCGCTGGTGGGGCTGACCAAAGGGTTGGCGCGGGACCTGGGACCGCGTGGCATCACCATCAACAACGTACAGCCTGGGCCGGTGGACACCGATATGAACCCGGCGGACAGTGATTTTGCGGAAAGTCTGATGGGGCTGATGGCAGTGGGACGGTATGGGCATGTGGAAGAAATCGCCAGCTTTGTGGCTTATCTTGCAGGGCCGGAGGCTGGGTATATCACCGGTGCCAGCCTGAGCATCGATGGTGGTTTCAGCGCCTAAGCAACTGCGGGAGGAGCACCGCTCCTCCCCTATTGTTTTGACTGTGCTTATTCAAGACATGGGTGGCAAACCATAAGCCGCCAAATCAAAGTCCGCGAGTTTGCGAATGATCTGGTCGGCATGCTGGTACTTGCTGTCGGCCATGGCTTCATCCGGCACGGCGATGGCGGTCATGTTGGCGGCTTTGGCGGCCGTGACACCGAACGGCGAATCTTCGAACACCAGGCAATCCCCGGGCGCGACGCCCAGGCGGCGGGCGGCGGTGAGGAAGATGTCCGGTGCGGGTTTGGCGGCGCCGACTTCCGGGTCATCGGCCGTGACGATGGTGTCGAACAAACCGAACCACTCGCGGTGCAGCGTGGTCTTGTGGCCAAACGAATTGCGTGACGAACTGGTGCCCACCGCGATCGGGATATTGTGTGCTTTCAAATGCCGTACCAGCGCTTCGGCACCGGGCATGCCCAAAGCCTTGGGGAACCGCTCGCTCATCAACGGTTCGCGGATGGTCAGAAATTCAGCCGGTGTGATCGGCAAGTCCAGTGCCTTGACCACGTAATCGGCCAGGTCCTGGGCACCGCGACCGATAATGTGCTGCTTGATGCCCCAATCATAGGTACGCCCGTAGCGTTCGGCGATGATCTGCGTCACTTCGGTGTAGATGCCTTCAGTGTCCAGCAACAACCCGTCCATATCGAATATCACGGCCTTGATCGGACCGACAGCGGTATGCGGTGCATTCATCACAACAGAACCTGGGGGAAGGACTAAAAGGATTCAGCACAATAACGGCCACGCTTGCCGGCAGGCAACCCTTTAGACTGTGCGCCTTTTCTTTGGAAGTGCCTGCAATGCTCTACCGTCTGGCTGCCGACAGCCTTGTGCTGTTCCATCTGAGCTTTATTCTGTTCGTGCTGTTCGGTGGCCTGCTCGCCCTCAAATGGCGCTGGGTAATGTGGCTGCACCTGCCCGCCGTAGCCTGGGGAATCGCAGTGGAGGTGTTGCACATGCCCTGCCCGCTGACCCGCTGGGAAAACCTGTTTCGCCACCTCGCCGGGCAAGAGGGCTATGGCGCCGGCTTCATCGAGCACTACCTGCTCACGCTGATCTATCCCGCGGGCCTGACAGCGAACATTCAATGGGTACTGGGTGCGGTCGTGGTGCTGATCAACCTCACCGTGTACGCGCGCTTGATCAGGCGCGCTTAGGCAGGCAGCCCAAGTCGTCCAATGTGGCCTCCACCGCCTGTTCCAACGGCGTGTGAGGTTCCTTGCCCAGAACCTCGACCAGGCGCTGGTTGTCCATGCGCAGCGGCGTGCGCCAGAGGTAACGCATCTCCTGCATCTCGCGGAAGGTGACGACGAAGGGCGCCGCCAACGTCAACAACCACCATGGGAACGCTCTCACGCGGGGCAGGCGCCCCGTCCTGCGTAACACCACGCGTTGGATGGCCGCGCTCATCTGCGTGCCGTCGGTATCGACATGGCCGGCCATGTGAAAACTGGCGAACGCCTCCAGGGTGGCGCGGCGCTCAAGCAACTTGACCATCGTGCACGCTACGTCCGGCAGATAGGCCCACTGATGCAGCAGGCCACGTGCGCCCGGATAACTTACTTTGGTAACCGGTTGCCCCGGTTTGAGCAGCCCCATGGAAAACCAGCTGTTGGCCGCGCGGGCACCGAAAAAATCCCCGGCACGCACGACCAGCACCCGCGCGCCCTGTTGGGAGGCCTCCAGCAAACGTTGCTCCAATTGCACACGAATCGCGCCCTTGCGCGTCTGCGGGTGCTGGGGCGAATCCTCGTGCAACACCGGAAACGCATCCGGCCCGAAGTTATACACCGTGCCCGGCAACACGATGGTCGCGCCCTCGGCGATAGCCGCCGCGATGGTGTTATCGATCATCGGCAGCACCAGCCCGGCCCAATTACGATAGCCCGGCGGGTTGACCGCATGGACGATCACCTCACAACCACGCGCCGCCGCCAGCACTTCCTGGCGATTGAGTGCGTCACCCTTGAGCCAGGTGAGGCCAGGGTTTTGACGTCGGGCCTTGTCGACATCCCGGGTCAACGCACGCACGTCCCAACCCGCCGCCGCCAGTTGCCGCGCCACTTCGCCACCAATGCCGCCGGTTGCACCCATTACCAGAACCTTGCTCATCACACGCTCCCACGTTGGTTGTTGAGCGCATTCTGTTACCGGCCCTGCTATAGAGGAATTGTCGAAGACCCACCAGTCGCTATACATTTATGCATGGCATCAACTATTGGCTGGGAGCTTTACCGGTCGTTCCTGGGTGTACTCAAGGAAGGATCGTTGTCGGGGGCCGCGCGGCTGCTCGGCATCACGCAGCCTACGGTGGGTCGGCATATCGCTGCGCTGGAGACTGCGTTGGACGTGGTGCTGTTCACGCGTTCACCGGCAGGACTGCTGCCGACGGCGGTCGCTCACACCTTGCGCGCCCACGCCGAAACCATGGAACGCACCGCAGCTGCCCTTGAGCGCGCCGCCTCTTCCCACGGCGACGAGGTGCGCGGTGTCGTGCGGATTTCCGCGAGTGAGGTCGTCGGTGTGGAGGTGCTGCCGCCGATCATCACCCAGTTACGCCATGAGCATCCACACCTGCGGGTTGAACTGGTACTGACCAACCGCCTCAGCGACCTGCTGCAACTGGAAGCCGACATCGCCGTGCGCATGGTCCGGCCCAGTCAGGAGCAACTGCTGGCAAGGCGCGTGGGGTTGATAGAAGTGGGCCTGCACGCACGCGATGATTACCTGCAACAACATGGCGTCCCCCTTCACATGCAAGACCTGGCCAACCATTCGGTGATCGGCTTCGACCAGGAAAACGCCTTTATCCGCAGCCTGGCCATCAAGGGCTTCGAACGCACGGCCTTCGCCCTCAGCAGCGACAGCGACCTGGCACAACTGGCCCTGATCCGGGCCGGTGCCGGTATCGGTGGCTGCCAGGTACAACTGGCCAAGCGCGATCCGCGCCTGCGCCGAGTGCTGCCGCAGGTTTTCGCGCTCAAACTGGACACCTGGGTGACCATGCATGAGGACCTGCGCAACAGCCCACGCTGCCGGGTAATGTTTGATGCCTTGGTGACCGGTTTGCAGCGTTACGTACAGGTTTGAGACAGCTTCGCTGGTGAAGAATCAAGCTTCCCTCATTCCGTGCGCAGGAGCCCCCATGTCCGAAGCCTTCGAAGTCCCCAGCCCCCACGAAAAACACATTGAACACACCACCGAACATGCCCACGGCCGCGGTGACAATTTCGCCAGCCGCATTGCCGTGATGACCGCGCTGATGGCCACCCTCGGCGCCATGCTCAGCTACCAGGCCGGCTCCACCGAAAGCGAAGCGGCGATGGACAAGAACAACGCCGCCATCATCAAGACCGAAGCCGCCAACCAGTGGAATTACTACCAGGCCAAATCCAGCCGGCAAAACCTCGCCGAACTGGCCGCACACATCCCCGGCGTCGATGCGGCGCACTACAACGACGAAGTGCAGCGCTACAAAAGCCAGAAGGAAGAAGTGCGCAAACAAGCCGAAAAGCTCGAGGCCACTTCACGGGAATGGGATCAGAAATCCGAAGAAGCACTGCACCAGCATCACCGCTGGGCCCAGGCGATGACGGCGATCCAGATTGCGATTTCGTTGGCGGCGATTACCTTGTTGACGCGGCGGGAGTGGTTGAAGCGCATGTCCTATGCGGCGGCGGGTGTGGCGGTGGTGCTGGGTAGCCTGGCGTGGCTGCATATCTGATCTGAGGCGGGCGGTACGACTCTATAGCCAACAGCCCTCCTGCAAAACTTTGTAGAATCGCGCTGAAAAACCCATAGGATCGCGGAAGAGCGGCCCTACAGCCACGTCTACGAAAACTTGCTCGCCTGAGCCGTTAAGGATAATCAATGGAACACTCTACCGAATTTCCCGTACTGCTTTTTTCCTACGGCACCCTGCAAGACAAAGCCGTACAACTGGCCAACTTTGGCCGGGAACTCGCCGGACAGCACGACGCTATGCTGGGCTACTCCCAAAGCTGGGTAGAAATCACCGATCCCGCTGTGTTGGCGGCCAGCGGCAAGACCCACCACCCCATCGTCGCTCCCACCACGGAAAACGGCCGCAGCGTAGAAGGCATGGTCTTTCAGATCAGTGAGCAGGAACTGGCAGCCGCGGATGCCTATGAAGTGTCGGACTACAAGCGTGTCTCGGTGCCGTTGGTATCCGGCCTGACAGCCTGGGTATACGTGCAGGCGTGAAAGCGAAACCTTTGGTTGGCGGATTTCAATCTGCCATCTGAGCGATTAGAGTATCGCGCCCCTGGGAAATTGGATCCCGGGATTGAGTTCATGGAGTTATTGAGTGAAGTACGTCAGTAAAGTGGTTGCAGCAGCAGTTCTGGGTTTCGCCCTTGCAGGTTGCACCGGTACCGCGATCAAATCCCCGCAATACGACAGCAGCCAATACACCGTTTTGGGTCACAGTGAAGCCAGCGCCACCGGCATCATGCTGTTCGGCGTTATCCCGATCGGCCAGAACAGCCGTTTCGTGCGCGCGCAGGACGCTGCTATCAAGGCCAAGGGCGGCGATGCGTTGATCAACACCCAAGTGCAAGAAAACTGGTTCTGGGCCTGGGTACTCAGCGGTTACACCACCAAGATCTCGGGTGATGTGATCAAGCTGAAAACTGCGCAATAAATGATTGTGAAATAGTCAAAATCGCCAGGGCTCAGGCCCGAGCGCGATGGATCATGGGCCATACCTTGAGGGTGGTCCATGAGCCTCAGTATCTTTTCGATGTGCGTCATCGGCACAGGCATTAAGGGGTAGCGTTTTCACGGAATGTAACAAGGCCGCTTCATGGCCGCCCTGAAAACATAGTTCGTTCAAGCGTGGTCGCCCCTGTAACCTTTACGCTCGTACTCCCAGCCCTTGCACGCCCACGCCAATCCCACATGCTTGGGAATCAAGGCAGAATCCTACACTCCGTTCAGAAACATCAGCCTCCCTCTTGAAAATCGCCCAACCTATAGTCGCTCGGTCGCTCGCATGTCGATCGGGTTTGGCGACTCGACAATAATCGACAGAGACGTCATGGCGTATATGCGGGATGCCTCTGTGCGCAATGAGCTGCTCAACGGTAGCTGTGCGCGGGAGACCTTCGGGTCTGCCGGTTTTCCGATTGTCCCGGTTCGCCAACCTGCGTACAGCTGCCCCCCTTTTGTTTGGCGACCAATGTGTGGTTGCTACTCTCTGACAACCGGAGTTTCACCCACCCATGAGCCAGTATATGGCTCTTGCCCCCGCCCTTTTGTAGATACGGCTGCACCTCTGTGGCGTCGTTCTCAGCGCGCTCAATACAACCTAAATGCTTCTCCACGCGTTGGCGCGCTAGCGTAGGAAGATTGATGCCGTGCAATTGCGTAGCTGCCCATGGGGCGCTTCCTTT
This sequence comes from Pseudomonas sp. BCA17, assembly GCF_004519405.1. GTDB lineage: Bacteria > Pseudomonadota > Gammaproteobacteria > Pseudomonadales > Pseudomonadaceae > Aquipseudomonas. Next base: position 1,819,912 of record NZ_SGWI01000001.1, read on the forward strand.
CCGAATGGGTTTCAATGCGTAAAACCACTGTAGGGGGTGGTGGTTTTCACCGGCACAAAAAAGGCCCCCACACCTAGCTTAGGTGCGGGGGCCTTTTGAACATAAGCGGTGTTATTAGAATTAGAGGTGCGCTGATATGTGCTCACCTACCTCTAACTGGGCAGGAAAGCGTGCGACGAAACAAGTGCCAGTTTCAACGTTAGATACCACACTCAAACGCCCGCTGTGTGCTGCCGCGATCTCAGAAGCGATGTACAGCCCAAGCCCTAATCCTTCTCCCCTGGCCGCGATTTCAGAGCGAGTGAAGGGGTGAAATAATAAGGGTATCAACGCTTCGCTAATTGGCGGTCCCAGATTCGCAACAGATATAACAATTTCAGGCCCTTCTGAGAATGCTATAACCGTTATGGGTGCAGAGAGCAAACCATGGCTAATAGCGTTAACTACAAGATTCGAAAGCATCTGGTTGATACGTAAAACGTCACAGTAGACTCCGGCAGGAATGTCTAACGAGGTAACTAAATTGGCGCTGGGATGTGAAAGCTTAATTTCATCAAGTGTCATCTCTAACGTGTATTTCAAATCATCTACAAGTGTGCGTCGCACCGGTATACCGCCACCCAGTCTTCCCCTGGACATGTCAAGAACGTTCTCGATCAGCATGCCCATTTTCACTGAGCTGGTGCGTATTGCAGAGATCAGCCTTAAAAGGCTCACATCGCTCGTTTTGCTCTGTAACAAATCTGCGCTCATCCGAATAGCGCTCAAAGGAACTCGCAGATCGTGGCCCAATACTGCAACAAACTGCTCGTGCAATTTTTTATCAGTCTGAGCGTGTGTCAGTTCTAATTTCGATTCTTCTAACAAGCGCTGAACGTCAAGGCTCGCTGCGATTAGCTTTGCGAACGAGGATAAAGTTTGCGTGATCGCCGGGTCATCAAGATCTGCAGGTATAGAATCAATAGCGCAAAGCGTTCCAAAAAATTCACCATTCGACGTGATAATTGGAATCGAGACGTAGCTCTCTAGACCATAAGTCCGGGGCGTATGATGTTGAGACCAAATCGTATGTGCACTAGCTCTCCCGAAAATGACAGGTTTTCTGTGCTGCCTAATCTCATGGCAAATCGTAGAGTCAAGCACTAGCTCTCCACCTGGCATTAAACCGAAGTCGATAGAGTCGTCTACTGCGCAAGCGATCCATTTTTTGTCTGTGACCCTGGCAACGGCCGAAAACCGCATGCCGGTTAGATTTTTAACCATGCTCAGGATCATGGGTACGGCTTCAATGCGCTGGATTGCTGCCACTGAGGACATGTGTTCTGCGTGGATCATAAAGCCGCCCGTATACCAAGGTCCGAGTTGACGCGCTGCCCTGTTGTGCAGCGACGACGTGTAGCAAGGGTTTAAACGAATGCCAGCTATACGTGATGCGTTGATTTTATTCTTGCGGGTAGCGCTTCCCTTGCGTTTCTGAACGCCGGTCACAACCAATGGCCTGGTCTTCGCTTACCAAATTATCTCGATGATAGCCCGCATCCGGCAGACACAGACTCCGCACCAGAAGGAAGCGCCCGTCCCATGCTGGTCCCATGGCGCTATTTTTTGAACGTAAAAACCACAAACCCCCGACTTTCTCTAGGAAAATCAGGGGTTTGCGTTTACTTAATGTGGCGGTGAAGGAGAGATTCGAAACTACCCGCAAAGTCACTTTCATTATGCAAGTACCCGGTTTACGCGGGCTCCAGCGATGCTCCCTCTCCAAAAAAACGGCGCTCTCAGTCCCATGGCAGTCCCATGGCTTTTGCACCAAGTTAGTGCGCGAGGGTTGAAAGGGGGTAAAAAACGGCAAGCCGACCGGTTTATGTTGAGGCATGGGAAAAAGGTAATATTGGTAATACGCTTGATAAAAAAGGTAAAAACCCTTTAATTTCAATAGCTTGATAGATATTTAGAAAGGTAATAATTTAGTAATTTATAGGTTAGGTCATTACCTTTTCCTCGGGTAATTCCTGACAAGCTCAATCCCCAGCAAAACAGGGCACTTGGGCAAATATTACCTTTGCCATTACCAAATATTACCCCTCGAGGTAATACCTCAAACCCACGGACTACCTGGGCTGCAGCTGCTATAGAGCCTTACCTAACCAAAATTACCTTTTTCCCAGCCCTGGTTCCAAAATAGCCGTCTGTGAGGCGAATCCTGCAGCTTGAGGCTAGTCTGAGAGTTCACTATAGGAACCTTCATATGGCGCATGAATATTCGCTCTCAGATGTGCTTGAAAGGATGTATGAGAATCAGTTGGCACTTGAAGCAGCTGTGATGGAGATCACCCTACGCCTGGAACAACAAGGCTCAGCAGAGGTAGCTGAAAACGTGCGTGGGGCCTTAGAGGCAATCGGTGAGAATGCGGGGCATATCAAGCAAGGCTTGGCACGCCTGAAAAGGTCAGGAGCCAGCTAAGGATGCGAGACAAATTGTGAAATGTTCCAATCTCGACGAGGCCCACACGTTTCGTGGCGTATGGCAGCTTTCGGCCTCTTCGAAGACCGCTACACACGGTGAGAAAAAAGATCTATCTCATTTCGGAAAATGCCCGTATTCCTATATTTTCTTCTCTTTCGACCAATGAACCCGGGGCCTCCAACCCTGCCCCGTTCATGATCGCCTGCTACGTCGCTGTGCGACCGCCCTGCACTTCTCTTCAAATCTTTGCAATCCGTGAAACTGCCGGTTGCCCGTAGAGCGTCCCGGCTCGCCTGGGCTGCCGGTTCGTTTGCACTACATCTGGGCTTGCACAAAAAAAGGACGCAAACCCCGTCGGCGGGAGGGGGATAAGTGGTTTCCATTCGATTTTTTTCATCAGCATGGGCCATTCGTCTTCCCTCCATAAAAAGGAAAGAAAATGTCGAACTACCTATTTACAGACATGTGAAGGCAGGCTGAGTTGCTGACCCAAATATGGCCTGAGCGTCGCTATTGGTGACCAAGGCAAGGCCATAGATCTCGCTCAGCGGAAGAATTCCCCCTGACTGACCTTGCAATTGCAATACTCTATGGAGCCTGAGGCATGAGACATGCCCGCAAAAAGCCAGCCCGCCTGTCGATCTGCGCATCCCATGAATAGTATTGAGTTCCCTTCGAAAGCGACTGACTTGAAAAGAAACTGCTTTTTTTGGTATTTCAGGCATGGGTAGCGAAGAAACAAGGCGTCCAGAGCTAGAATTTTTCGAAAAGGTAGTCTAAAGTCGAAACTTTATGTACTGCGGTGGTAAGTGAGGACAACAGACTGTCTCTCATAGTATGACATTTGCATTGCTGCGCAAGAATCTATTTGGGGTTAGTGCTTGAACAGAATTAAGAAATTAGCATTTTACAACTCACCGCAAAAAGGTGCTGAGTCTGTAATTTCTGTGGACGCAAAAAAGAATATTCTAGTTCTTACCGGCTATAACGGCTCAGGAAAAACTCGAATATTAAATATGATCCATGAGTCCATCTCCTTAGTTCGTGATTACAATTATGAAACCCCATACGATCAATGGGTAGCGGAAATCCTGCTTACCGGCCAACACGGTGACATACGTCTGCGCACCGTAAAGCTAGAAAGAAATACTTTCGCAGCAAAAGAAGGGGATGACGAAAAGCTCACAAAAATACTCAATACCGAAGAGCATCTGAGAGATATTTTTGTTAAAGCAGACAGAGTAACATCGCCTAAAAAAAACTCAGAACTGATGCGTAAAGCCAACGACAACGATGGCTTAGACGTAATTTGTATAGCGGGACTTAAGGGTCTAGGCAATGATGTAGATTCTTTTAGGAACAACATAGAGAGCGTCCTCTTTATAGATGACAGATTGTTTTTTAGCTACAAGAGAGAACTTGACGAACTGGTCTTTGATTCCGCCCCAAATATCGACAAGACTTTATACATTCTCATCAATGAATTCGTATCGAGCGTAGCTAGATCGTCAATTCCAGAACTGACCAAAGATATAGTTGAGAACTCTCTCAGAGAGTTGTTTGACGAATACCTCAAAAAAAATAAGAAAAACGAACTACCAAGCTTTGACATAGTCAAGTCTCAGCTAAAACTTCAGTTAGCAGAAAAAATGGCTAAAGAAGGGATCAGCTTTGTAGGAAAAAGTGATTTTTTTGACAAGATCAATAGGTTTTTTATTCAAACTCATAGAACATTAATATGGGATGATAAAAAATTCTTCTTATTGAGACTTAAAGATGAGACTTGTGTAGGCTGGTCAGATTTTTCAAAGGGTGAAAAAACCCTGCTTGCAATTTTACTGATCACTTACCTATACAAAGATCGCGCTATTTTCACTTTCGATGAGCCGGACCTGTCACTTCATATAGAATGGCAGGAAATGCTTTTCCCTGTTCTTCGAGAAATAGCTCCAAACACACAGTTCATTATTGCCACGCATTCACCTGCTCTAGTGCTCAACACCAATTCCGAGCAAGTTATTAACTTGGCAAGTCTAGGAAGGGAAGCCGACATATAATGGACTTTGAAAAACAAACTTATGGCTTTAAGTTTAAGTCTTCTTGGGCTAAAAAGAAGGCAAACTTCAATAGCGATGGTTCATTACGAAAAACTGTAATTGTCTGGGTCGAGGCTGACGACGACAAAAAGTTCTGGATGAAATTTCTTAGTGATAACTTGAACTACCAGTTCACGTTCAAGCAGCCGGATGAAGCAGAAGCTGCTGACGACAAGACCGCAAATGGTTGCAACAGAGTATTGAGCTTAATTGAAAACGGCGATATAGAGCTTTCTGAACTTCAGATATCCTGTTTGGATAGCGATGACTGCTTTATAAAAAGCTTCTTGGCCGGTCATATCCCTAACAAGCCAACAAGCGATTTCATACATTACACAAACGTATACTCCATTGAAAATGCGATTCTTGAACCTAATCATTTAGATCGCACCTTTGAAGTTATTATATCCCAGCCTTGCCGTAATTTATTTGTTCCCCCGTCTGAATTTCTACTAGACCTATCCACGCGACTATTCTCTTGTTACAGCAAATTAAATTTCTTTGATGTAAACACTAACGACAGAAATTTAATTAATAGCATACGTGCTAGATTCTACTCATCGATAGGCAGCCTTGGTGCATTAGACGTAACCAAGAGCTACACTAAAACAAGACTTTTTTTAGATTTCTGCTCAGAGCTTGATAATTTAACAACATTAATTGATCAAGAACTAATCAAATCAAATAAAACCGCCGATTACTCAGAATACGAAGAGAAACTACTAACAGCTAATATAACGCCAAACAACATCTATCTATTTGTCAAAGGACATAAAGTTTTTGACTTGGTGATTGCGGTCTTTTCAAGCGTATCCAAGAAACATAAATCAGCAGCCCAAGCGAGAATTAGAAAAATTTACGAAAACCCAAGATCGGAGATAAATAAGCTTAATAATAGCTGGCAAGACTATGGCCCTTTAGTGTTTGGCGCATTTTGCATTAGTGAGGTCAACGTAGACTTTTTATCAAAAACTCGCGAAAATTTAGCTACCATTTATGCTTAAGCAAAGCCTACGCTTAAATCAAACTTAATATTTACAGGTTTGCCTATGATCTGGGGCAAACCTTTAGAAAACAAGTCATTTACGCCCCCCCTACCCAGTCCATCTACGTAAAATAATTATACTTAGCTCCCTATCCACAGCATAAAGACATATTAAGTATTAAATATAGTATGACAAAAGCTTTCCCTCAGGCGTTTAGTTAGAGCGTGATACTCTTCAATTTTTTGGCAAGTGCATCAATAGCAATAGAATTTACAATAAATGTTGCTGCATTGTGTGGAACTGACAGTGGACTATGAATGTGATCCGATATCTGATGATTCATTTGCGCTACTAATTCGAGGAAATCGCATAGCAGCTGCAACACATTCATTCCCTCAGACCCTAGCCAAGTCTTAGGTGCCTCTAGGCGCTGGCTCACCGTAACAATACTCTCGCGTAGTCCATGAATCTTTTCCTCCATATCACCACCCACCGTGGCGTTATACTTCTGCCCCACCACCTGGTTCAAGTCACGCCCGGTCGCCTGGTGCAGATCATCCAATGCCGCCAGGCTCGCAGATCCACCGGACAGCAGCTTAAGCGCGCCCAGCGCCTCGATGGTCTTGATACCACCCACTGACTCGGTTGAATGGTCATACACCTTCCTGGTGTGATTCTGGAACGTCTCCGTATTCCCTAACGCTTCGACTTCTCGCTCGATCGCCTTGTCGCGGATCCTGCCGTCAGTTTGTCGCAGCCAGTTGCCGTCAGCGTCGACGCGCTGCTGGCAAGCCTCACTGTGCTGCCATACCTGATCCCCCTTCGGCACCCTGGGCATGCTCAGGCCGTGGGGCAGAATGGTTTGGATATAGGGCTTGTGCGGCAGGCCGTAGGCAAAGCACACCACCACTTGGGTGCCTTCCTCGGGGAACGCATAGATGCCCATTTCCTGGCCACCGGTGGGCAGCGGCAAAGGCACGCCGGCCAGGATCGGCAGCTTGGTATCTGGCTCGCCGTCCGGTCCCATGACCTCGATGTCGACCGCGTAGCGTGGACGGAAGTCGTCGCAGATCCCGGCGCTGGCAGGGGCGTCAGCCACGGCCACAACCCGGGCAAAGCGTGGCAAGTGATAACCGCCGGTGAGTTCAGGGAATTGTCGTTCTATGCTGCGGCGGATTGCGTCGTCCATCGGATGGCCATCTGATTGTCGATGAGCGCCACACTGGTGATGCGCTCCTCGTGGTTGATTGTTGCACCTGGTCGCAACCCGGGAAGGGCCGCAATCATCGCGCTTTGGTTGCCCTGGTAATCGTCGAACAGCTCCACCGGCAGCTGCAGCGGCGAGCGAACGCCAAAAAAGCTGTCAGTCCAGCTGCCCACGAATACCTCCCCGTCACCCTGCTGCTGCCAGATGAAGTCGGGGATGTTGAAAACCCGGGCCAGGCTGTCCATGGCTTGATAGCCGGCGGCCAGGCTGTAGAAGAACGGCGCCTTAACGCCGGCGTAGGGCCGGTCCGGGACACGAAAGCGCAAACCGGTGTGCTGGCCGATCTCGACCAGGACAGCGCGAAGATCGACGTGGCGCAGGTTCAGCGGCAACGGGTTGGCCAGGATCGCGGCCAGCTCGCGGCAGAACAGCACCTGCTGGGTGCTGCTGGCCGTGGTGGAGCGTTCGACGTAGCCAATGAAGTGTCGCTGCAGTGTGTTGCCGTTGTAGCCAATATCGAGCGTTACCAGGCCCTTTACAGGCGCCGGGGCCTGAATAGTGAACGTCGCCCGGCCGGGGCTTTTTGCGTCCAGCCGGACTTCGTTTTTGACCAGGACGTAAGGCACGCCATTGATGGCCAATTCCTTGTGCAACTTCATGTGTTAGCCCCGCCCAGCCAGCCGTCTACCTTTTTCAGCGTGGCCTCAAAGCCGGTCAGTTCTTCCGTCCCGCTGCTGGAGTCGCCACCGGTACCACCAGTGCCACCCACTGCCCCGCCTGGACCGGACTGCGCGGTAACCGCGTTGCCCGATCGCCGGCCCTCGACTTTCTCAGGATTCGACAGCTTTTCAGTCAGAGTGAACTGGATCAGCCAGGCGCGCAGATTGTCGTCTTCCCGGGCGCTCACGCCTTCGGTAAAAGTCACCTGACGCATCCCGAACGCGGCAGCGGTGTCGTTGACGATGCGGTAGGTCTTGAGCTGACCGCCGCCTTCAGTCGCTTCCACCAGGCGCATCAGGTCACGCAATTGCACCTGGTCGACGAAGGGAATCATCAGGCTGACCGTCAGGGTCTTAGGCTTAAAGCCTTTATGCCCCTTGTCAGTGTTGCTGGTCTGGCCCGACAGATCGTCGCTCTCGATGCGCAGATTGCCGGTGACCTTGAGATTCTTCCCGCGCACTTCTTGCCCGTCGAGTAGCAGCGTCATAGGCCCACCAACTCACGAACGAAACTCAAGCCCTTTTCAGAGCCCACCAGCAGCGCGCCGGCACACAGCACCCACTCATGTCCTGGGGCATCGCCGGCCAGCAGGGCCTGGCGTAGCTCGGTGGCTTTGCCGGGGCCGATCAGGCGGGCACGCATGCTGCTGTCCGGGTTGCCATCGGCCAGCAGGGCTTTCAGGTCGGCCAGTTGCTGATCACGGCCCTGCTGCTGCGCGGCCTTGCGTCCGGCCAGGGCGGTAAGGTCAGCCATGGGCGAGCTGTCGGCCGCGTAGCTCTCCAGGACTGCGAGCTGGCCGGCCATGGTTTGCTGCGCGGCCTTAACCACGGTGCAACGCTCCAGGGGCAGCGCCTGCCAACGCGGCAACGTGCCGGCGGCGGGGATCTCCCACTTTTCCGTCTCCAGCTTCGACAGGTGCCGTGCGCGGCGTTCGGTTCGCACCAGGTCGGGCATGGGCAACAGGGCATTGAAGCGCTCCAGGCTGTTGGCCAACTGATCAAAGCGTGTTGCCAGGAACATCAGGCACAAGGCGAACTGGGGGCCATCGGGCCGGCCGGTGTCGCTCACATCCACCAGTTTGCCGGCCAGCTGCTGCAGCAAGTTCGGCGCTGACAGAAAACGCTGATAGCCACGGCCCTGGCCAATGCCGCTTTGAAACGGCGTCACCACCAGGCACGCCGGAGCCTCGCCCATTTGGTCAGCGAGCGCGGCACGGCCTGCAGCGATTGCGCCCTCTGCCGCACCACCCACCGGCCCTGGGCTGGTGCTGGTTTTACCATTGAGGTCCGCCAGGCGTTTAGCCGTGCTGGCCAGCTCACCGCCGGCCAGGCCCTGGGCAGCCGACAGCTGGCCCATCCACTCGGTGGCTTGGGCAGGCCAGCGCATTATTACCGGCGACCAGGTCATGTCAGGCATTTGGCAGCACCAGGACAGGCAGCTCGGCCACCAGCTCGGCGCTGGTCGGTGTCTTGCGCTTGCCCTGCTCGATCGCCGTCAACTGGTCGTAGCAGTACGCCCAGCACAGCGAACGCCAGGTGCGAAACGCTATACCGTCGGCTTGAAACTTTGGTACCGAGGGTTCATCCGCGTAGGTGATCACGTCCTTGAGGTCGTTGTACCCGGCGGCCTTTGCGGTCTTATCGAGGAACGCTTGTACTCCGGCCACGTACTCGGCTTTGCGTTGCTCCCAGGTCAACGGAGGCGGATCGACCGCCACGGGACGACCCTTCACAGCCTGAATGACTTTGCCCAGGGCCTGAGCGGCAAACAGTGCCTGGTATTCGCCCTGGGAGATTTCCAGCATCTCGCCGGACGGTGGCAAGCTGCAGTCCGGGTTGGGAACCTCAATCAGCGGCGGCGCGGCCTTCGGGTCTTTGACCTTAATCATCGGGGGTTTGGCCGTTGGATCCTCCCCCGCCATCCAGTTGGGATTCGGCACACTGATCATCGGGTGCTTCCACTTCGGATCAGCGACCAGAATAGTGCGCTCCCCGTGAGCGCGAGTGTCGTAAAAACCTGCAGTTGCGGCGTGAAAAAAGATGGTCATGGTTAGTACCCAGTGGCTTCCCAATAAATTTCATCTGGCGAACTGAATGGACCAGAAATGACCGAAAACTGGGCATTACTGACGATCAAAGTGTTGGTGCCTGTCGCTGGGTCTGAGTAGAAAAGGCTGGTGCGAGAGGCAACAAGGGACACACAGCGGTTGGGGAATGCGATCGGAAAACTACGATGAGTTACGGTGTCAGAAGCGCCCATCGTGAATCCCCATTGCCGAATCAGCCCGGTCTGTGCGCACTTCCACCAGCCGTTTGGGCTCAGGGAGGCGGTGTTTTTCAAGACGGCACCTGGCACATCGGCGGTCGCTTGGGGCAAATTGGTAAGCTGGCTTCCATCACCGCTGTAGGTGCCGACGATATTCAGGTTCCCACCCTCGCTGATGGTCAGCGCGTTGTTGGTATTCCCTACATGAAACACAACGTTGGCAGGCGTGTTTGAACCGCCGCCGGACCAAACGTCCATGGATGCCAGATGACGTTCGGCCCAGTTGGTAGCCTTCCAAATCAAATACGCGCTGCCATTGTTCGTGCTATTGATTTGCATAGCGGGGTCTCGGGAACGCCAGTCAACGAACCCGCCGGCCATAGAGGGAAAGTCATAGGTAACCGTTCCTGTCAAAAGCCCGCCACTGAGCGGTAATTTTGAGTTGTCAGCGATCGCGATGTTGGCGGTCCCATCGAACGCTACGCCGTTGATGAGACGAGGCGATGCCAGCTTTGTCGCTGTGGCGGCATTGCCCGACACAGCAATGTCATAGGTGCCACTCAAACGGGCCTTGGGCAGCGTGCCGAGTGTCAGCGCGTTGGCATTCAAGCCCGTCAGTTGCCCGCCGTCACCGAAATACGACCCCTTGATGCTCAGGTGTCCAGAGCCGTCCAAGCTAAAAGCCGAAACGGTTCCACCTACATGCATGACCACCGAAGGGACGGAGGTCGACGTGCCTCCGGCATACACCTCCATGGCAGCCAGGTGTCGCTCGCTCCAATTGGTACCCTTCCAAACCGAATACGCGGCGCCATTGGACGCGCAATCAATCTGGATCGCGGTTTGCCGCTCCTGCCAACTGACAAATGACCCGCCGATCATAGGTGCGTTAAAACGAATGCCCCCAGTCAGCGTCCCGCCTGCAAGCGGCAGCTTGGTACCATCGCTAACCGTGACGTTTCGGCTACCATCGAACTCAATACCGTTGATCAGCCGCGCCGTTTCCAAGCGAGTGGCCGTGCCGGCATTGCCCGTGATCTGGATGTCATAGGACCCGGACAGGTTTACCCGGGGCACTGTACCGGCTGTGAGCGCGCCGGCATTGAGGTTCACCAGTCCGCCACCGTCGCCGGAGAGTTTCCCCGTGATCGCCACACCGGCGTCAGAAACGCGCACGCCGTTGCCTGTCACGTACCCATCAGTGCCCAACCCCATAAACAAGGTTTTGAAGCCCGTGGACGAGCCGTAGCCGCCGATGCTGCCGACGACGTTACCACCGGACGTGAACGTCATCCCACGCGCCCAGGCGCTGCCAAAGTAATTGCCGGCCGCATAGACCACATCACCGATCATCGTGCCGCCGGTCAATGGCAGCTTGGTGGTGTCCTGCACCGTGATGTCCTGCGTACCATCGAAGGCCACACCATTGATAGCGCGGGGGTTGGCCAGCTGCGTGGCAGAGCCCGACCGCAAGTCAGGGTAATGGCCTACCTTGGCGGCGAAGTGATCCACCAGCGGGCCATCGATAGGCGCGACCACGCGCAGATCGTTGATCTGATTCGCGCTCACCAGGTGCGCCAGAGGGATGCAGTAATGCCAGCTGCCGTCAGTGTCCAGGTAGTCCACCTGGTTGGGGTCAAATACCACCTTCCAGTTGGCCAGCACGTCGTTCAGTTCTCGGCGCAGGGACACATGCAGCCACACCGGCGACAGCAACCCGGGCGGCGCGATCGGCAAGGCGTTGGCCAGCTCAACGCGGATACCTTCGATGTAAGCAAGGCCAGGTTTGAGCTGATACCCGGCCGCGACCTTTTCCACCTGCAGACCGGAACGGTAGAAGCACGCGCGACCAAACACGTCGCGGTTGCTCAGCCGCTCGCGCTCGTCGATCCCCTTGAGGCGCACAGTAAAGTCATGTTGCCAGGTGCTGGCATCGATCGTGATGCCAGTCAGCGCTTGGGCCCCGTCAAACACCACCAGGATGTTGCGGGTGACGTTGTTGCCCAACTGCTGCGGCGGGATGTTCTTACGCTTCTGCTGCAACGGCATGTAGGCCACGGCCAGCAGCACGTTCTCGGCAGTTTCCAGGCCGATCCAGTTCCAGTCAAAGTCCCCGATATCACTACCCAGCATCGAGCTGTAGACCACTTGGTTCGGGTTCACGAAGCCAATATTCTGCGGGGGGATCGTGTAGGTGTGGACGATCTGCGCCGCCGGCGGCTTCGGCGCGGCGCGATTGACCGGGCCGTTCGGGTCCAGCCCGGGCACGTTGGCAAAGACAAAGCGCAGGACATCGAGGCGCTGTTGCGCGCCCAGTTTTTGGGCGATCAGGCTTTCACCTGCAAGGGTAATACTGGCTCCCACAAGAGGCTCCTACAGGCTGGCAACCAGCGTTTGCTGATCGTCGTTAAAGTCAGCCGCGACAATGCGCAGCGATACGGGGGTGATGGTCACGAAGTCATAGCGCCGGCAGGTACGGCCGTACTGCTGAATCAGCACGCGCAGCAGCTCCGGGTTCTGCGACAGCTGGGAGTCGGAAAGACGCAGCATCACCACGTCCCAGTCCCGATCGGGCATGCGCTCGTCAATCTCGACGTAGCCCACGCCCAAACGCTGCAGGATGCGTTTGAGCCCCGCCGTGCTGCCGGCGTCCACCGCGTTGATAAAGGCGAACTTGACCCGCAGGCGATACAGGCTCTCCGGTTCGTCCTTGAAACGGCTTATATCCCGTTGCCAGGCCAGCAGGTCCAGCACGGTCAGGTGGCAGGTGTCGGCATCCATCTGCAACAGCGGCCACTGCAGCCAGCGTTCGACCGTCTCCCACCAGGACTGAGCAGTGCCTTTCAACTTGGCCAACTGCGGGCCATCGAGCCAAAACGGCAAATTGAGCTTGATCATGCCGGCACCACCTGCAGGCTTTTGATCCTGGGGATGCTCAGCTCTGACACGATGTCGGCATTGTCAAAATGCAGCGACTCAATGCCGGGGAACTGCTGGTGAAGTTCTTCGCCCAGGCGGCTGAATGAAAACCGCGACTGGGGATAGGTCAGCGTCGGCTGATAGTCACCGGTACCACTCTCGCGGAACGCCGCACGAATGAACTGTTCCACCTCGGCGCGCAGCTTGGTGCGCTGCTCGACGGTCAGCAGCGGCCGTGCCCACAGGGTCAGGCTCAGCGCGTGCTGGGTTTCTGGCATGACCATCACCAGCAGGTCATCACCGTGGCCATGGTTTCCTTGATCGCGGATATGCGCGTTGATTTGCTCCAGGTAAGTCGCCGCCGGCACGTCTGCATCAAACAGCACGTAGGCATTGGCACTGCCTGGCCCACGTGGTGCACCGTGCAAGAAATACACGCCGTCCGGCCGCACGCCCGGGAAGGCGGAGATCATGGCGCGATACACAGAGTCGGTGTGCCACTGGTTGACCGCCGAGAACTGGTTGCGTATGCGCAAACGCAGCTGATCGTCCGGCTCAGGATCTGCACCTGGTGCAATCAGCCAGCCGTCCGCGTTCACCACTTGGACAATGCCGGCAATGGGCACCGGCAGGATGGCGTAGTAACCCGGGGCCAAGTTGTAACCGCTGCCTACGTCCTCGGCTTCTACCGGGACTTCCAGCTGCAGCACGCCGTCCCCGAAGGTCACGGTCTGGGTAGTGATCAACTGATAGATATGCCCGTTGATCGCTGCGGACTGCACCACGACGCCGGCGGGCAATTCCAACGCACCACCCGGCACATCGCGGGTAAACAGCAGCACCCCTTTGGCCTTGGTCGCGCCTTTGCGCTCGACATTGACCGCCCAGGCCAGCATATCCAGCCATTTGTCGCGTGCGGTTTTGACAAAGAAGTTGGGCAGGATCGTGCCGCTGACGAAATTGATCAGCCACAGCACTGGCTTGGTCACCAGGGCGGTAATCACACGCCAGAACGGCGAATAGGCGCTGGTGTTGCTCATCTTGCTGCCCTGGGCCGCGACTTCCTTTTCCCACGCCTGGCGCAAGCCCTCCTCAGTGACTGGGATGCCGCCGTCAACCAGGGCCTGCTTAAAATCTACGTCGCTCACAGGGTCACCTCGATGTCGCCAAATTTCAGCGTTTTCGCCGTGACCAGGTACTGGCCAGACTCCACTTGTTTAATAAGGGCTGTGCCCGGTACCAGGCGCTCGTCGGCCTCCACCAGCAGTTCCAGTTGCTGGATGCAGTCGCGCTGACGCAGCTTGCTGCGCTCGGCCACCAGCGTGACCAGCAAGCCGCTCTCGCGGATCATGTGCGCGATGTCCTGGGCGATGCTGGCCCGGTCCTCGATCAGCAACGGCTGACGCGATGGGTCCAACACCAGGTCGTTGTCGGCGATCAGCAGGTCGATGTATTCGCTCATCCGCCCACCGCCATGGCCAACATGCCTTCCAGCTCCAGCGGGTTCATCGGTTTGCCGGTGTGAATGTTGACGTTCTCCACGTGCGTGCCCTTGTTTTGGGTTTGGTTGTTGTTCTGGATGCTGGCCAGCAAGCCGCCCCGGGGCACGGCGTCGGGCCGTTTAGGTGACAGGCTGGTTACGGCGTTGTTGATCCGTTGCTGGCTCTGCTCGGCCTTCTCGGTCGGCTTGGACGCGGTGACCAGCGCCGGCGGTTGCGTTGGCTGCGCAACGTGTAGTTGCGGCCCGATCGGCGCCGGTGTTTTTAATGCCGGCGCGGCGACCAGGGCCGGCGCTGCGCGTGGGGCTTCGGGAGCAGTCAGTGGCTGGGCGATCGGCGCCGGTGTTTTCGGCACCGGTGCCAATACCAGAGCAGGAGCTTGGGTCTGCGGCTGCAGCGCGTTGAGTGCTGGCATCGCCGGCGCCGGTGTCTTTGGTGTAGCAGCCAGCATCAGGGGCGACGCCTGGATCGGCTGCTGGGGCGCGCTGACCAACTGCGCCAGCAATGGCGCCTCGACCTGGGGTGCGCTGATCGTCGGCAGATCCGGCGCCGCCGGCATGTCACCGAACACCGCATCGATACTCACGCCGGGGATCTTGTTCAGCATCTCGATCAAGCCATTGATAGCGCTTTTGAAGATGTTGACGATGCCGTCCCAGGCCGCGCTGGCCAGGTTCGACCAGCCGCCCATGGAGTCGAACCACTCCGACAATGCGGTCAGTTGGCTACTGACCCACTGGAACGCCTCACTGTTGAGTAGCGCACTGGTCCACTCGTCCCAGTAAATAATCGCTGCCGCTACGGCCGCGACCAGGGCAACAATGCCGATCACGATCCAAGTCACCGGGTTGGCCAACAACGCCGTGTTAACCAGCCAGATCGCGCCCTGCCACAGCAGCATCCCGCCTTTGACAAGGCCCATCCAGGCGACCATCAGCACCAGGCCGGCCACAAAGCCGATCACCATCACGGTGTGGTAGAGGAACATGGCGATACTGCGCAGGCCGGCCATGGTTAGGACTTTCCACACCGTGACCATACCCAGCCAGACCATCTTCGACATGCCCACAGTCAAGGTAAGCAAGGACATGGCGGCGATGATCCCGAACACCACCAATGTGGCGATTCCGATCACGCGGGTGATATTGGGGAACAACTGGGTCCAGCGGGTCAGCGTCCCGGCAATGCCCACCAGGCGATCCATCAGCGGTGTCAGGATGGGAATCAACGACTGGCCAAAGGCAATACGCAGGGCCTGCACGGCGGCGCTGAACTGCTGCCACGGATCCACCATGTTTTTGGCCATACGCTCGGCATTTTCCAGGCCGCGCACATTGCCCAGCTGTTCCATACCGTTCTTCAACCGCTCGGTGTCGCCCATCAAAGTGGTGATCAACCGCGCCGCTTCGCCGCCAAAGGCGTCGCGTAGCTTCTTCCCATTGGCCTCGATTGTCAGATCCCCGAACTTGCCTTTGAGCTTGTCCAGGACGTCCATGATCGGCAGTAACTTGCCCTTTTGGTCCACAAAGGACATGCCCAGCTTTTCCGATGCACCGCTGACGTTCTCAAAGAACGACTTGTAGAGACCGCCAGCCTCCCCGCCGTCCATGGTGTTGCCAAGGGCGCCCAGCACGGCCATTTGTTCGGCCAGGCTCACACCGGCGGTGCTGGCCAAGCCGCCTGCAGCTTTGAACGCTTCGCCAATCTGCTCGCCACTGGTGCGAAACAGCTGCACCGCCGTGGCGGTTTGGCCTGTCAGGGTTTCGACCCACTGACCTTTGCCCATGGCGTCAGCCTGGCCCTTGAACAGGTTGTACATGGTGCCAACGTAGGTGCCCATGGTGCCGGCGTCGGACTTGGTGGCCTTGGCCAACAGGTTGCTGGCATTGGTGAAGGTGGCCAACTGACTGCCCGCCAGCCCCTTAATAGCGCCCTCGATGTGATACGCCGAGGCAACAAAGTCTTTGGCGTTCTCGCCGTAGGCCACGGAAAACTCCAGGGACTTGCGATTCAGCGCATTCAGCGCGTCTTCGGCCACGTTCAGCGAACGGACTTCGCCCAGGGCGCGGTTCATCTCCAGCGCCGGCTCCATTGATTGGGTGATACCGACATATGCGCCCGTAATGCCCGCAAGGCCGAAGCCCATGGTCTTAATGTGCTTTTCGCTCTGTTCAGCCAGGTCAGAAAAGCCCATTTTCACCTTGCCCATGGGAGCTGTGACCTTATCGGTCAGGCTCAAAATGAAAGCCAGGCGGGCACTTTTGTCAGCCATCAAAATTCATCCGTTCAGTGCGTAGGCGATGCCATTGGCAATGGCGATTTCCATACGGCGCCAATGCTCATCCTCCAGCCACTTGGCCGTGCCCATCACCTCGGCGGTGGGCTCGGCACCAGGTAGCCAGCGGCTGGCCAGGGCCACCAGTTGGCCAAGGCCGTTCTCGGTCAGTCGTTCGGCGTGGTCGAGGGCTTTTTTACGGTGATTTCAACGTCCGGGCCGTACTCTTCCAGCAGCGCACCGGCCAGTTGCATGACCAACACAGGGTTGCCCAACTGGGCCTTGAGGGTGGCGCGTTCTTCCTGCTTAACGGTGGTCACCAGCAAGTTATTCGCCGGCGAAACCTTGTTGGCTTGGGTCACGGCATTGAAGTACTTGGTCACGTCCTGCGGGGTCAGTGCGAAAGTGAATTCCTTGTCGCCTACTTCCAGGGTGATATCGCGCGTATCGGTCATGGGTGTTGCTCCGTTCAGGGTTCAAAGTGGGATGAATCAGCGCAGGCAAACCCGGCGCACGTGGTCCTGCAGGCCCAGGATCATTTGCCGACTGAGGGCAAGCTGATCTCTGAGGGTGAAATAATCTTGTCGAGCGTCGTCTGTGAGTTCGGCGGCTCTGCCATCAGCCAAGCCGCCGGCGCCGGTGGTGTCGGTCGCGGTGGCGCTGCAGGTGGCGTTGAGGTGCAACCGCTTACGGCCAGCAGCAACGTCAAGGCGCAGAGCATCGTTTTCAGCACGTTCATGGTTCAGTTCCAGGGTTCGTTGACGATCAATCGCGTCACGCTCGGCCAGCATCTCGCCGCTGATACGCGCCGCTTCACGCAGGCCGCTGGCTTCGAATAGCGCGGCGTCACGCTCGGTACGTGCGGTGTCGCGCTGCTGCTGCAGCAGGTCGAAGCCGAAGAAGGCGACCAGGCACAGCACCAGGACAAAAATGCCTTCACGCATCACAGGCCCGCCTGACACAGCGCGGCTTCTGCCAGGCGGCGGGCATGTAGCCCCGGGATAAACACCTTCTTGCCCTGGGCGGTGGTGACGAAGGCCCATACCGGTGTTTTGCCGTCAGGTGCCCAGGCCAGTGCCTGACAACCGTCTTTGATGCGACCCGCATTGATCAGGCCCACGGCGCGACTGGCGCACGTGCTGGGCGTGCCGAAGTTGTGGCCATGGCTGCTCAGGGCATCGAAGGTGTTCTGGCCCACGTCCTGGTTGGTGATGCAGTCGGCCAGTTGCAGTTGGCCTTTGCTGATCACCAACTGTTCTACCTCGCTGCAGCGGTCGTCTGACCAGTAGTCACCTACAACCACCGGGTAGGGGCTGGTATGGCGGGTGACGCCCTTGCACACGGTTGGCAACCCACGGGCCAGCTTGTCGGCGTAGACGGTGTTTTGGCCGTTGCCTTCCCAGGTCCCCAGGAACACCACCAGCGTGGAGCTGCAAAGCGCAATGGCGCCGGCAGCGATCTTGCCGCGCAGGCTCATGGCTTCACCTTCCAGTCGCGCAACATCTGGCGGTACTTGGGCACCAACAGCAGGATCTGCAGCACCATATAGAGGGCTGTCAGCATGTAGGCGATAGCCGACCAGTCGACGGCCCCTGTCGCGCCAGTGGCCGCTACACCGATCGCAGGCGACGCTTTTGCCAGTGCGATGGCGGTGTCCTGGGCCGCCTGATTCGTGCTCATCGCTGCATTCCTTTTTCGAAAAAAGACTGGCACGGGACACAGCGAGTCTTGCCGCCGAGCGCTTGGCGCGCTGCCGGAATCTCGTTATCACAGTCCTGGCAGTGGGTAAGGCTTGGGCCCGCTGACTCACGCCGGGCCTGGGCCAACTGGGCGTTGATAGCCTGGTCCCGCTGACGTTGTTCCAGGACTTGGGCGCGATCGAACGGGCAGACCATCAGCTAATACCCTCGATCTCGGTGGCATCCAGGTACGGCACGCCGTTGACACGGATAAAGTCCGGGCTGGTGACCTCGAACGGCACCTTGTGCTTGGTCTTCTCGCCACCTTTGGGATCGATGCTCAGCAGGCTGGATACCTTCAACTTGCAACCGAAGGCCTCAATGCGCAGTTCGTCGTCGCCTGCCTTCGCAAAAAACACCGTGTCGAAGGCATCGAGCTTGCGAAAGCTGCCGGCAGTGCGCGCCGCTTCGATCAGCAGGTTGAAGTTGGTGGAATCCAGCTCCAGTTCGCCGGCCGCTGCCACATCGCCGTCGACGTAGCCGTCAGGCACGCCCCGGGTTTGTGCAGTCTTGCTGTTGTCGGTGATATCCAGGGTGCAGCTTTCGACATGGACCAGCAGATCGCCCAGGTTCACGTCAAAGTTCTTGCCGCCAATACGTGACATGGGGGGTTACTCCGAATCGTCGTTGGAAAGGTCCAGGGCAATGTTCGCCGTGAGGTCTTTCGGGCAGTTGTGCGGCTTGAGCTTGATGAACGCCTCAACGGCGGTTTTGCTCTTCCAAACCAGCACGATGTCGCCGTCCTTGGGCGTTTCGATCTCGCCCGGGAATACCTCGCCGGCGAACTTGACCGACTTGGCCATGCGCCGAAGAGGTGCCATCAGCGCATTGGTGTTTACGGCCATGCTGTTGGGGGTGCTGTTCAAGCGGCGATCGGCCACTCGGCGGATCAACAACGGCCGCACCTGGCGCGCTGCCTTGTCGGCAAGACGTAGGTATTCAATGACCTGGTAGTCGCTACCTGGTGCATCCAACATGTTGCCGTCGCCCCAGTACACGCCCGGGTAATCGGAATAGGTCTGCGAAACCGAGAAGCGCGCCTTGTCCAATTCCGAGCGGATCGAGGACGGCAACGGCACACCCTCGGAGTCGACAGGTACGGGGCCAAGCCCCAGCACCGCACCGGTGGCAACACGCATGGGGCTGTCAGCGATGCTGACCGCCGCGTTGGCCAGCCGGCCGCCCAACACGCCCAGGTCGTTACCGTGCAACTGCGGCACCACCAGGACACGCGGCGCGGATACACCGGCCGTAATCGCTTTTTGGGCCACCAGGTACTCGGCCCAGCTTTGGAATGGGCTTAGCGACAGGCCGGCCGTGGCCGCCATGACGAAGGCACGACGGCCGTAGGTGTCATTCATCGACACGGCGGCGTCATGCATGGCCGACAGTTCGGCACCGGTGGCCACCGGCTTGGTGATCACCACCGCCTCGACGGAAAAGCCCTGCTGCTGGGACATCTCCAGCGCTTTGGTCCAGTCGCCGTCCGGCGCAATCGGCGCCGCCAGGCACGCCCAGCGATCGCCACCGTTCAGGCGTGCGGCAGTGACCTGGGTTTTCAGGTCACTGGCCGGTAGGCCCAGTTGCGTGTCCAGATCGCTGTCAGTGTTGAGGGCGATCAATTTGCCGGTGTTTTTCGGACCGGGACCGATGAAGAGAAAATAGCGCTCGATCTCAGTCACGGCGCCTTGGCCCAGATTGAGATTGTTAACGCTGACTTTGCCAAGTGCCATGCTGTGCCTCGTTAGCGGGGTGAATTAAGGATTTGTTGGAACACCTGGTTAACCAGGTCGCGGGTTTCGCTCCCGCTCTCCACACCGAGGAACTGGCGTTTGGGCAGGGGGATGTCCCAGCTTTGCGCGCCGGTGGACTCGGTTCGTTCGTCGTTCAAAATGCGGATCAGCAAGCCGGCCTTGGCGTAGTTCACGTGTTCTTGAATCCAGGCCACCGACGGCCTGGCCAGTGCCTTTTTGCCCTTCTGGCGAACACGAAAGCCCAGCCGGCGCAGGCGCTTGGCCTGTTTGTCGGTGCAGGCGATGCCTGGGGGGACTTTGTTCCAGCGGCGCATCTGCGCGGCGGTACGTCGCTCGCTGACGCCGTTGTGCTGCTGCGCCGCGACCCAACGGATCAAGGCGTTTTTCCAGCCCAGCTCGGCTTCGTCGGAGCTGACGCGGGTGACCTGCAGCAGCTTGGCCAGGCCGGCTTCCATCTTCTTTTTGCCCTTGGCACTGCCCTTGCGTTCAGCGAATGGGGTGCCGTCGGTGTTCTTCTGTTCTCGCACTCGCTTACGGCTCATCGTCCGCACACGTGTGGTCACTCTGTTCAGCAAACGCCGGCGCAGTTGGGGCGGCAGCTCAAGCAACGCCAACTGAGCGTCGACATCGAGCAAGCCCCTGACATCGAGGTCGAGTGGATTAGCGGCCATGGCTGCCCACCTCGCCATGCTCGGCAACCCACAGATCGAATGGCACGAACGCCCAGGTCTTGCCGAACGCCTCAATCTCGCCATCAGGGTCTTCGGCCAGGTACTGCGGCTCGACGAATTCCAGGGACAGGTCCACGTCGAAGCTGTCCTGGTCGAGTGGTTCAACCGCGAACAGTGGTGCCGGCAGTTCGTGGCGGTCCCGATCGGGATCGTGGTTTTCCAGCCAACTGCCCACCAAAGCCATCAGCCTGGCCGGGTTGCCGGCGAATCGCTCCAGGGAGAACACAGCGCGGTAGCGCATATCGGCCATGTGCAGGCCGTCGCGGTCGGGCTTCCAAATCAGTTCAAGACTGACCTGTTCCGTCCAGCTATCGAACTGCTCCGGCGCCACCAGGTTGCGCGCCATCAGGAAGGCGGTCAGCGCCTGCAGTTGGATCATTGCAGCGACGCCGTGATGCGGCCACGCCCCTGCAACGCACGGACGGCCTGTTGGCTGAAAGCCAGGAAGGTTTCGGCGCGCTCGGGCGCTTCCTTGCCGGTGTTTTCGGCGCTCTCGCGACGGGTAACAGTGGCGAACTGAGGCAGCGAATTACCCTTGGCACGGCTGTAAACAGCACGTTTATAGAGCGTGATTTTATGGGAGTAGGCCCATTCGGCCGGGGTGGCCAAGCCTGCCGCTGCCTGCAGGTTCGATACACCTGCCGCCTGCAGCTTGGTCTTCACACGGGCCAGGTCGGTGTTCACATCGAACATGGCGCTTTTCAGTGTGTCGGCCAGCAGCTCCACCAGGTACTCCGCCGGCAGGCGTTGTTCCTTTTGAAACTCAGACAGAGAGAGGTCAGGCCAGAAGCCGTCATTCTCGATTGTCAGTTCCACAAAGGTGGTGGGTTTCCCGGAAAAGCTCATTGCTGGCCGCTCAAATAGGGCGGGAAGCCTGTTTTCAGTGGGACGATCCATAAATGGGCGGCCACTTCCACAGGTTCCCGCTGGGGGGGGTAGTCGGTTATTCGGTGGCCGGGGTAGCGGCCGCTTGTTTTGCCAGGGCCTTGCGGACCTTTTTGATGCGCGTGTCGTTGCCTGCCTGGGCGTAAAGCTCAGTGGAGCGCTCCAAATGCTTGAGCGCGGTTTGCCACTGCTCGGCCTCCATTGCGCGCATGCCGATCAACTTGTGGTACTTGCTCGGGATCTGCTCCGTCAGTTGCCATTCGCCATCTACACGGGGCAGCAGGTCGGACAAATAAGGCTCAGGACTGCGGCCGGCGTTGTACTCGGCATAAGCCCACTCGCACACGGCGTCGGCCACAAAGGTCTGGATGTCGCGGCGCTTGAAGCGCTCCGGCATCTGTTGGCCCTGCTCCATCAGGAAGTCGGCCAGTTCCAAGGCGTCTTCGAACTGGGCGGTGTCGAACAGCCACACCATGACCTGCACCGCAACGCGGTTAGGGAAGTTCAGGCCCGATTCGCAGTAGCGCTGCACGTATTCCTGATACTTGGGCAGCAGCTCTTCGCGCTTGAGAGCCTGACGCCCTGCCAAGCCGTTGATGGCGCTGATTCGCTCCAAGTCCTGGTCCAACGCCGCTTCCTGCAACAGCAAGTGCTTGCGGGCATTCGCGGGGCTACTCAGAGCCTCGGCCGGGGAGTACGGCAGGGATGCGGCAGATGCCGCCGCCACTACCGCTGCACCACCCGCCGCCAAGGTGCGGCGCTTATGCGCGAGAGCCAGGCTCACTTCACCAGCTCCACATTTTCAGTCATCGCGAACTTTTCCATCTGCTCGATCACGTAACCTTCGTTGCGGCTGTTGTAGTCCTCAACACGGGAGCGCTTCGGGTTGTCGATGGTCTGTTTGCGCCAGCTGGAGTCCTGGTAGTAGATCGACAGGTTGTCGAAGCTGGTAACCACCACGCCGTTGACGGGGAAGAAAGGCACGCTGAACGCTGGCAGGCCACCGTAGGTCGCGATCACCTGGGCGTCTTCGATACGCTCTTTCTCAGTCGGCACGTCGCCTTGCTTCGCGTACAGCTTCGCTTTGTCAGCGGCCAACAGGTCGGTGCCGATGATCGCGATCAGGTCGCCGGCATCACGCAGGCGTTCGTCCACCAGTTGCTTGGTGTCGTGCACCAAAGCATCAAGATTGGCGTAGTCGCCGCCGGCGCCGAGGGTGACTTTGCCGGCAACCTTGCCTTCCTTGAGTACCTGGGCTGGGATCTGTTCACGCGCCTGTTGCAGCCAGCCTTTGTTGACGTCCTGCAGCATCGGGTATTTTTCGATGTCGGTCTGCTGGGCAGCGTGGGTGCCGTGGAAACCCACCATGATGCGGTCCAGGGCGATCTGCTTTTGTACGGCTGCCGAATAGCGCTGATGGAAGTCCGGGAACTTGGCCCAGGCATCGATCTTGGCGTATGGCATGCCTACATCGGATTCGGTCGACGACAGTTCGTAGGTCGACTGATCCAGCGCGGAGGCGTCTTTGGCTTCACGATCGGTGGTTTTGGTGTTGGTTCGGCCGGTGACTGGACCCGACACGCCAATGAAGACTTTCTGGCCCTTGATCTCGCTGACCGGAATGATGTTGATCCGCTCCAGGAAATCGGCCTTCGCGGTAATCGCGTCGTTCAGTTCCTGGGCAATAGTCGGATCGACGCTAAAGTGCTTGCTGGCCAGCTCTACGCCATAACTTTCGGCAATGGCCAGTTGCAGTTCGGCGTACATCTTTGCGCCGTAGGCGCTCAGTGAATAGGCCATATCAGAGCACCCGCTTTTTGACGGTGGTCACCGGGCCGGCGTTGCGGGGCAACTGGCGACCGACTGAGGTTTCCTGCAGAGCCGAGAATTGCTTTTGCAGCTTCTCCAACTGGATCAGTACTGCCTTATTCGAACCACCATTACGGCGGAACTCACGTTCTTGCTCGGCTGTAGTGACGATGTCGTCTACGGCCGCGCTCACATCATCGATGGGTGCCTGGTCGGGTTCTGGTGCATCTGCGGCGGCGGGTTCAATCACAGCCTGAATACCGGCAGCAACGACAAGCAGCTGCTCCAGCAGGGCTTTGAGGGCCGTTGCGGTAGCTTCATCCATTGGGGGTTTGCTCTCTGTTTGGGGTGGAGTGGTTTCGGCGGGTAACGCATCAGCGGCGAAACGCTTGAAGAAGCTGGTCAAGGCATGAATCAGCCCCGTTTCGGCGATGCTGGGGCTGTCGTCCTGCAGGCGGCCGAGTTCGACCGAGGCGGCGTAATAGGAGGCGCGGTTGTTCTTGTGCGAAAAGTAGAGTTCCTGGGTGCCCACGCTGGCGGGCTGGTCGGTAACGCCCAAACCAGTCAGGTAGGCTTTGCCACTGCCACGGAAGTCAGGGGTGATCTCAATGCTGGTGAACAGCTTCTGGCCCTGATCATTCAGGTACAGCAATCGATCGTTGGGCTTCAATTGCGCTTCCAGCGCCACTTCGCCCGGCTCCAGGTCTTCGGCCTCTTCAACTAGGCGTACGGCGTAAACGGTGCCGTGAGAACCTGGCCAGCGTTCGTGATCGCACCAGATCACTGCCGTGTAAAAAGACGGCTTGTAGGTTTCAGCAATATCGCGCAGTTCCTGGGGAAGGATCACGCGCCCATCAACGGTGGCTCCGCTGGTGGCGACACGTTTCCAGAACGAAACAAGGGAACGGGGCATGGGTTTGACTGCGCTCAATCACTGAATGAGCCGCCACGATAGGGAGCAGCCAAGCCCCAAACAAACGGTTCACATGCGCGTTTCTCCTATATCCGCCATATAGTTGAATCGCGGAATTTAACCCCGCGTTCCCAGCGTTTTCGCCGCATAGACTGCGGCCCATGTACTACTCGACCGAAGTTAAAGAAGCCGCCAAACGCCTGTTTCTGCGCCGCTGTAAGGCCAAGGAAATTCAGGCGCAGCTCAACCTGCCGAACATCCGCATCGTGTATTACTGGATACGCCAGGGCGGATGGGAAGACATGCTGTCGGACGAGGAACCGCTGACTGCTGTCGGCCGGCGAATCACCCTGCTCCTGGACAAAGCCAGCAGCCTGACCAAGGACGAACTCAACGAGCTGGACCGGCTGACGACTGTGCGCGAACGCCTGTTAAAGCAAGCGATCAAACCGTCGCCGGCTACTGCCGGAGAATCAGCCGGCGAGCCCCAGGAACGCCGCCAGGGCGGGCGTAGCGAACGTTCGGGTCGTGGCGATAGCGCAGGGAAGAAACGCGAGAAGAAAGCCAAGAACGACATCAGCGGGCTAACCGAAGTCGACTTCCTGGATAAGTTCATCAGCAAGATGTACCGCTATCAGCAAGAGCTGTTCGCGGCCAAGCAAAACCCGCTGACGTGCCGAATCCGCAACATCCTGAAAAGCCGCCAGGTGGGCCTGACGTACTACTTCGCCGGCGAAGCGTTCATGGATGCGGTACTGACCGGCGACAACCAGGTGTTCCTGTCCGCCAGTCGCTCGCAGTCGGAGATTTTCCGCAGCTACATCATTCAGTTTGCCAAGCAGTGGTTTGACATCGAGCTGACCGGCAACCCGATCACGCTCAGCAACGGCGCCGAGTTGCGGTTTCTCAGCACAAACAGCAGCACCGCTCAGGGCTACCACGGCCACGTCTATGTCGATGAGTATTTCTGGATACGTGACTTCGAAAAACTCAGCACCGTGGCCAGCGCCATGGGCACCCACAAGAAGTGGCGCAAAACCTACTTCTCGACGCCAAGCGCGGTGTCACACCAGGCATACCCGTTCTGGTCGGGCGAGGAATTCCGTAACAGCAAGCGCGGCAAGAAAGCCGGCGGCGTCTGGCCCACCGAGGCGTCCTACACCCAGGGCGCACTATGCCCCGACGGTCAATGGCGCAAGACAATCACCCTGGACGACGCCATCGCCGGCGGCTGCGATCTGTTCGACCTGGAACAGCTGCAGCTGGAGTACGACGAAGACAAATTCCAGCAGTTGTTCTACTGCAAGTTCATCGACAGCAGCCAAAGCGCGTTCGGCCTCAAGGATCTGGAGCGGTGTTATTCCGACCTGTCGCTGTGGGAGGACTACAACCCGGAACTGGATCGACCGTTCGGCAACAGTCCGGTATGGCTTGGCTACGATCCGAGCCGTACACGCGACGACGCCACCTGTGTGGTGGTCGCGCCACCACTGGAACCCGGGGCAAAATTCCGCATTCTGGAGAAACACAGCTGGAGGGGGCATTCGTTCACCTTCCAAGCAGCCCAGGTCAAAAAGCTTACCGAACGATTCAACGTGCAACATATCGGCATCGATATCACCGGTGTGGGCTATGGCGTATTCGACCTGGTGCGCGACTTCTACGCGAAAGCCACGCCGATCCATTACAGCCTGGAGACCAAAAATACATTGGTGCTCAAGGCCCAAGACACGATCCAGGGCAGTCGCATCGAGTGGGACGCGGGCTGGACCGATATCGCTCAGGCATTTCTGACCATCAAGCGCGGCACCACCACGAGCGGCCAGGTCACCTATAGCGCATCGCGCACCGACGCCACCGGCCACGCCGACATCGCCTGGGCGGTCATGCACGCCCTGGCCAATGAACCCCTCAACACCAACAAGCGGCGCCGTAGCCGCTACGTCACGAGCGGAAACAATGCCCAAGCCACGACACAGAAAGCCCCAAGCCAACCAGCAGACACGACAGCAGCAGCCCATGCGAGCGTTCACCTTCGGGGAGCCGGAACAGGTGCTGTCTGGCAACATCGGCGAGTACCTGGGGGTATTTCTCAGCGACGACGGCGAAATCTACAAGCCTCCAGTGTCGCGGGCGGGCCTGGCCAAATTGCTACGTGCCAACGCACACCACGGCGCCATTCCCAAGTTCAAACGCAACCTGCTGTTGCGTGAGTTCATTCCGTCCGAAGGCTGCAGCACGCAGACAATGGGCCGGGCGAGTCTGGATTACATGGTGTTTGGCGAGGCGTATTTCTATCGCGATACCAATGCCTTTGGCGAAGTGCTCGAGATGCAGCACCTCCCCGCTATCAACATGCGTGTGAAGGTCGACGGCGGGTTCAGGATGCTGCTGCCAGACAGTAAGTACATGGACTTTCACCAGGACGAAATAGAACACGTCCTGGACTACGACGTGGAACAAAACATCTACGGCGTGCCCGACTACCTGGGCGGCCTGCAAGCGCTGTTGCTCAACGAAGCCGCCACCCTCTTCCGCCGCCGCTACTACAGCAACGGCGCGCATGCGGGTTACATCTTCTACACCAACGACCCAGACCTGACCGAAGAAGACGAGGAGAACCTGCGCGCACAGATCAGCGCCAGCAAGGGCGTGGGCAACTTCCGCTCGATGTTCGTCAATATCCCTAACGGGAAGGAAAACGCGATTCAGATCATTCCCGTGGGGGACTTTCAGGCCAAGGACGAACTGGAGAAGGTGAAGAACATCACGCGCAATGACGTAATCGCGGCGTGGCGTATGAACCCAGCCCTAGCCGGGATTATCCCGGAAAACAACGGCGGGTTTGGGGATATCGAGAAGATCGATCGCGTTTACACAAGCAACGAGATCAGGCCGATCTGTCAGTTGTTTGACCAGATCAATGAGGCATTACGGCGAGACAGAAGGTTTATATGGAGACTTTCAGAAACCAATAGTATTTCAAATGCCTGAACTTGAACCAACAGCTTTAAACATATTTAAGTCTGGCAAAATAGAGGCTATTTGCTACACCCTGGGGAGGGACAAATGCGAGTAACTTGTAAATGCGGGCATAAGGGGCGGATTGCCTCTAGAGAGGCCCTATCTGTGGATTTTGCAAAGCTCTATTGTCAATGTCTTGATGCAACATGTGGACATACATGGGTCGCAAATCTCACTTTCTCGCACACCCTAAGTCCATCAGCCCAAACGTTTGAGCGGATGCTTTATGACCGACTTCGAGAGTTACCAAGAACCCAACAACGCGAGTTGTTTGACCGGTTGGGAATGCAGCCCGTCATATGACTACAACCGCCGCCTCCATGAGCCGACGGTTGAACATCGTCAATGACTACTTGTGATCGTTCCAGCCATAGCTCATGACCATCACTTCAGTGACTCGGCTAATTTTCTGTCGGTCTCGTTCACTCATCGAACGAATGAGTTTTATTAAACGACGCTCAAGATCATTTAGATCATTCCAGTGAGGGTCTTCGTTTTTCGAGGCCATACGATCGACTTGAATGTGATCCAACATGCGTAATTGCTCCATAAATGCATTGCTGGATCGAAGGTATCGGCACCGCATAACTTTTAAAGTAAAAGGTATAAAAATGTCTGACCTGGTTATGAACGATCGCCCTTTGATTGACGCGCCACATCGTCCGCCATCGCTTTCAAAATTCGGACAATGGTGCGCTGGTCGTCTTCGGGGATACTTCGAAAGTTTGCAACGACTTTCGCTTCATCGTCACTCAGTCCCGCACCTACGAACCGTCGACCGCAGAGCACATAAATCGTGTCCACGCCCAACGTTGCCACGCCCGCGAGATATGACGTGTCTGGATTCCGGCCGCCACGTTCATAGGTTCCTTGTGTATTGCGGTTCACCCCTCCTGCCTGCGCTAAGTCCTCCTGACTTAGGTTCAACCTGATGCGTTCTTCACGCAAACGGTCGCCAACAGAATCTTCATTCCCTGAATCGGATGCACAATTTTTCAAGCTTCGCCCCTGTACAAGACCAAATTTACGTGCATAATCACCACCAATGAACACAAAAAAACCCGTTTCAACAGGAGTGAACACACTATGCCCGCGCCCGTTACACCGGAGCAAGCCCGCGCAGCCCTTGATCGGAAGGGTATGAGCATCGCGGAATTCTGCCGAATTCATGACCTGAACAAAAATTTGGTCAGCGACCTATTAAACAGGCGTCGAAAAGGTCGCCGTGGGGAGGCACATCGCGCTGCCGTCCTGCTGGGGATCAAAGACGGCGAAATTACACAGTAATGGTCAGGTCTCTGAGGGAACAGCAGAAGATGAAAAATCAGGTTCTAAAAACACGCAGGGAAGTCGTCAGTGCAATTATTTGCACCTTCGAAGGTGGCCGCGAACGAGCCGCTGCTCACATCGGCCTGCCACTCAAAAAGTTTGATAACCACGCTTACGAGAACAACAACTGCCGCCCGCTGACGGACTTGCAGATTTTCGACCTGGAACAAGTCACGGGGACACAGCACCTGGCCAATTACGTTGCCGCAATGTACGGCGGTATGTTTGTGCCAATCGTCCATCCAGAAAACTTGGACAACGTTGAGATGTATGCCCGAGCAGTGCAGACCTCAGCCAAGCGGGGCACCGTGGATCAGATCATTGCCCAGTCGCTTGATGACGGTGTAATTACGGAGGATGAAGCCGAACTGATCCTGAACGCTCATATCTTGCACATGGCCGCACGCACTACCGAAGTCCACGCCGCTATCGACCTGTACTGCGCCAAATCAGGGAAAGGCCAATGAACACTCAACCCAACACTCTGGACTACCAACAATGCGTACAGAACGCTGCTCTGGCATTTCTTGAGCGCCATCAAGCCGAACACCTGGGTTACACACGGGCACTACACCGCCGTGCGGTCGATCACTTGATTGACCGCTTCAACCTGCCCGAACCCGTAGCAGACAAACTGACCGCCCTCGCCCACAGCGAGCTGGTGGACATCGCACGCCGTAAGCGCCCCGCCAATCCGTAACACCTAACCCAACCAACGCCGCCCCCACGTGCCGTGGGTTTGGGTGAGCTGCGCCCGAAATTGAGGTTTAACGATGACAAACGCCGTAATTGTCACCACACAACTGCCCCCAGCCGAGGCCGAAGCGTTGCTGGCCAACCTGCGTGAACAGTATCGCTTGAGCCTCAACGAACACTGGTACGACGACCAATTCCGCCTCGTGGCAGCCGGTCTGCGCCACGGCGCGATTCTCGCTCACATTCCGGTTATGGCTGCGCAAAAACGCCTTATGGCAGCCCTGTCCCACAGCCTCAAAGCAGTGAAGTAACCCCATGAAAGAAGATCTTCGTCACGACGTGCTGCAACGCCTCCAGGCCGACTTCGGGCTCAAGCACCGCACGGGCACCGACTACATGCGCGGCGGCACCTGCCCGAAGTGCAAAAAGAAAGAGTTGTATTCCCGGTTTGATACGCCATGGATGGTGATTTGTGGTCGCCCTGAAAAGTGCGGCCACACCCTGCACGTCAAAGAGCTTTATGACGACCTTTTCGAAGACTGGAGCAAGCGAGCGCCCGCGACAGACCAGCATCCCAACGCAACAGCACGCGCCTATCTGGAGTTCGCCCGAGGCTTTCGGTTTGAGCTGATCCAGGGTTGGTTCACCCAGGAAACGTTCTATTCCGTTGAACACAACGCCGGCAGTGCCACTGTTCGCTTCGCCCTGGAAAAAGGTGGCTGGTGGGAACGCCTGATCGATCAGCCCCATCGCTTCGGCAAGATGAAAGCCCGCTTCAAGTCCAAGGACAGCTATCGCGGCGTTTGGTGGTGCCCGCCCTGCGTCGACCTGCTTGAAGCCAAGGAAATCTGGATTGTTGAAGGTATCTTCGACGCCATCGCCCTGGTGCACAACGACATCGCCGCCGTGTCGGCCATGTCTTCCAATGCGTTCCCCGGGGACTCACTCAAGGCATTGATTAAAACCCGCGAGGGCGGGAAGTTGCCGAAGCTGGTTTGGGCGCTTGATAACGAGCCCGGCGCCAACGCCTACACCCGACGTTGGGTACGCGACGCCCGCGCCCTGGGCTTTGCGTGTGAGTCTGCGCAGATCCCGCAACGCGACGGCCGCAAAGCGGACTGGAACGACCTTCACCAACGCTGGAGCTTCATTCAGGACGACACTAAACGCGCTGATCAAATCGCCACCGACCTCAAACAAACCCGACACCTGGGCGCCCTGCTGCTGGCTGAGAGCGCGGCGGAAAAAGCATTGCTCATGTATGACTGGAACAAGCGCGGGGAATTTCACCTTGGCTTTGGGAACCGCCTGTACTGGTTCAAATTGGACATGGAGAAATTCAACCGGGCCATGTCCGACATCGAGGACAGTGAGAACCACGACGATCAACTGCTCAACCAGGCACAACAGCGTGAAAAGGCGCTGCAGCAGTCCGGCAGTGTCGTGGAGATTGCCAACTGCTACCCACAAGCCTTGTATTTCCAGCGTAACGAGGTAACAGACGAGTCCTGGTACTACATGCGCGTGGACTTCCCACACGACTCTGAGAGCGTGAAAAACACCTTCACCAGCGGCCAGCTGTCGGCCGCCAGCGAATTTAAAAAGCGCCTGCTCGGCATGGCAGCGGGCGCGATGTTCACCGGCAGTGGCCAGCAGCTCGACAAGCTTATGAAAGACCAGCTGTTCGGCATCAAAACCGTTTCGACCATCGACTACGTAGGCTACAGCAAGGAATACGCTTGCTATGTCTACGGGGATATCGCGATCAAGGACGGCACCACCTATAAGGTCAACAGTGAGGACTATTTCGAGTTCGGCAAGCTGCGCCTAAAAACCCTGCAGAAAGGCGTCCCTATCAAACTGCAGCGCGACGCAAAGGGCTTTGATGAAAAGTGGGTGCAGTTGCTGTGGACTTGCTTCGGCGCCCAAGGCTTTGTCGCCCTGGTGTTCTTCTTCGGTTCGCTTTTCTGCGAACAGATCCGTGCTCGCTACCAGTCCTTCCCGTTCTTGGAAGCTACCGGTGAAGCCGGCGCCGGCAAAACAACCCTGCTGAACCTCCTATGGAAACTCCTCGGCCGCGAAGGCTATGAAGGCTTCGACCCGATGAAATCGACCAAGGCCGGTCGCTCTCGACTAATGGGCCAGGTATCGGGCATGCCGGTTGTATTCCTGGAAGCCGATCGCCACAGCGATGATCGAGCACACGCTAAAACCTTTGAATGGGACGAGCTGAAAGACTTCTACGGCGGCGGAACCTTGGCGACGAAGGGCGTCAAGACAGCCGGTAACGAGACGTACGAACCGCCGTTCCGGGGAACGATCGCTATCAGCCAAAACGCGGCCGTAGTCGCCCACGAAGCGATCATGACGCGCATTGTAAAACTGCACTTTGTACGCCCGACCGTGACGCTGGAAAGCCGTGCTGCAGCTGACCAGTTGAACGCGCTGGATGGCGGCACTCTTAGCCATTTCCTGTTGCGGGCCGTCGGCAAAGAATCCGCGGTGCTTGAGCTGTTCGCTCAGCGTATGCCAGAACACGAAGCCAAGCTGCGCCGCCTGCATACCCATTGCTTCGCCTGTGGTACCGCCTATACCAGCGACGCGGGTATCTGCAGCAGCTGCGGCTATGACTTGCGTGGCTATATCCGCGTCGAGCGCATCAGCAAGAACCACGCGCAACTGCTCTCGCTGCTGGATTGCCTGCGCCTGGTGCTGAAACTGAGTGATCCCCAAGTCGCTGCCACCCAGCGCCAGATTGTGCGGATGGCTATCGAGCGTCAGACCTCAATCAGTTCCGACCATTCAGCCGTGGCCGAGTTTTGGGAGGTCTACGACTACCTCGAATCGTTAAGCGAAGACCCGGTGGTCGACCACAGCAGCGACCCCACCGTGATCGCTATCAATCTCAACGAATTCTGCGAGCGCGCCGCCGAACACAAACAGAAGTTGGCAGACGTGGCCACGTTGCGCGATCTGCTCAAGGAGTCCCGTTCCCGCAAGTTTCTGGACAGCAACAAGGCGGTGCACAGCGCTGTTCGTGCTGCTTTCAACAACCGCAATCCGTGTTCACAACCCCGGCCGACCACAGTTAAGTGCTGGACATTCAAGGCGTAAAGGAGAGCAAGACCGATGCAAATCCAAGTGTTTATGGGCAGTGCCAGCGAAGGCAAAACCAGCAAGCTCCAGTCAGTTCAGGACCGTCTGGACTTTACGGGAGAAAGGGCGCCGATCATCCAGGCTGAGGCTTATGGGGAAGATGGCTTGCTGGAGATTTTGGAGGTCCGCGCAGCCGGTGGCCAGCGCGAAATCCTGGTGGACGACTGCAGCCGGCAACAGATTTTGAGGGTGTTGGAATGGCAATCATGTGTCGAGCATGAGCCAAATTTTGGTGACCTGGTGATCCACCTGGCCCGCAAGGACTGACCTTTAAAAAAACAGTGCCGAGGAGTTGCAGCTCCTCGACACCCAACCGCAACAGAGGGCTATACCATGCAAGCACAGAACCTAAGCAGCGGCGCCGCGAAGGCTACCACACCGGCGCGGCACCTGGTGGCCACCGCGATTATCGGCGCGGCAGTCATCGGCTACCTGGTGCACAAAACCCCGGAATCACGCATCCGCCTTGAAAGCCTGAGCCAGATGGCCAACACCCTGGGCGAACTGAGCGAAACGGATGCGGCAGTCGTCGCTCAACTGCTCGCCAACAACGCATCCCGGGGGGCGGCGCGCCATGCCTAAGCAACCCCATTCGACCCGCGCGCGACGTTTCCCCTGGAACATCGACTACACCAGCATGTGCGACCTTTGCGATCGGTGGCGTGCGCAGGGCAACCACGAGCAATGCAGCCGGCAACGCCAACGGCTGAATGCCCATCTACGCAATCACAAGCCTAAGCGTTAAGCCGCGTCCACCAGAAGACGCGCTTCTAAATACTTGGCCCGGAAACGGGCCTTTTTGTTTCCGATCGTCAGACTGTCGCCATACGAGTACAGCGTTAGGGGTTTACATGAGTGGGGTCGAAGCTCGCGGTAATTCCGTGAGAATCTATTTTCAATACGACGGCGAAAAATGCCGCGAATCGTTACCTGGAGGAAACACACCGGCGAACGTTGCCCAGGCCAAGCGCTTGCTCGCCATCATCGAATACGAAATCCAAGCTGGCATCTTTGACTACGCACGCCACTTCCCCAATTCAACCAGGCTGGTAGAAAACACCTTCGGTCATTACCTGGACATCTGGTTGCGCATCAAAGCCAACAGCGTCGCGGCATCGAGTTATCGAGGTTATGCCAACAAGGCCGAGGTACATGTACGACCGCGCTGGGGCAAAGTGCAGATCAACGCGATCGATCACCTGGACCTGCAAGAGTGGATCCAGGGCCCGCTGTCGAAAACCCTCAAAAATAAGACCATCCGCGACATTATCAGCAACGTGCGCCAGGTTTTCAGGCTCTACCGTACTCGGATGAAAGTCGCGCACGATCCTACCGAAGGCTTGATGGTGCGCCTGCCTGACCCCGAAGCACCGGACCCGTTCACTCGTGCGGAAATCAAACAGATCCTCGACACACCGACCACTCGTACGCTTGAGTTACTGATGGTGCAGTTCATGATTTGGGCCGGTCCTCGGGTGTCTGAAACCATTGCTTTGGCGTGGGAGGACGTCGACCTGGAACAAGGGATGGTGACCTTTCGTCGATCGAAGGTGCGCGGCGCCTATCGCGTCACGAAGACGCGTCGCTCGATGCGCAAGGTTCGCCTCTTGGCGCCGGCGTGGGATGCGTTGCGTAAGGTCGACGCACTGACCCGAAAAAGAAAAGCTGAAACTGTGGAAGTCGTGGAGCGGGACAATAAAACAGTACGCCGGCACACACTGCACTTTGTATTCTTGAACACCAAAAGCGGTTTGCCGCACGCCAACGATTTTGTCGTGCGTGACCGTTTTTTCAAAGCTCACTTGCTCGCGGCCGGGGTCCGCTATCGTGGTCCTGGGCAATGCCGGCACACCTACGCCAGTCAGTTACTCACGACGGGCATTGCCTCAATCGATTGGATCGCTGAACAGATGGGGCATACCAACGGTAATATGATTCGCCAGCATTATGGAACGTGGATTAATGAAGATGGGCCGGATGTAGTAGGCATGCTGCAGCTGGCCCTCAAGCTTTCGCCGGTCCCAGTTCACAACTGAGGCGAATAAGGTCCACCGACACGACAAAACGGTCAACATCCGTCAAACGCCTGGGCGCGCTGCGGTTCAAGCCCGTGAGCGCACCGGAATGCGCCGGGTGGCCCATTTAAACGGATGGACAGGGTTCATTCCCTTTTCATGGGACACCCTGCCTTCCAATACCTCCCCAACCGCGTGCTGGCAAGGCGATTAGGGTGTCCGTCTGGATGGACTCTCTGATGATAATTGCAGCTCCCGGCGGCGCTTCGAGGCTGCTACCTCTATCGCTATTAATAGGATTTCGAGGGTGTCTTGACCCACGACACCTGCCGCTTCAACGCCCTCTAAAAAGCTCTCTGCACGTTCCTGGAGCAATGTCAGAACGTGCATATCTCCACAACAAACCAAACCTTCCAGATGGGTGGCCAGCCTTATGCGGATCTGAACAGGAAGCTTTAACCCGTTCGCTGAGAACACAGCGCTGCCGCTGAATACCGCGCTACGGTCTTGCAAGATGGTGCATAAATCACGCAGCGGGAAATGTTCATGTACCAGTTCGCAGCCTTCACAATGGATCAGCGGCACATCAGCGTTGCTCGGCTGTTGTGAGGCTAGACAGTAGCTACAACGCACGTGCTCGTCGCGCATCAACCAGCGGTCATTCCATATGCCCAAAGCAAAATTGGCAATCGTCCTTTCATCCTTGGTGGAGACTATGTCTCGTTCGATTGTCATGCATCCCCCTTAGCGCCGAGGGTCTACGCCCCACGCTAGAAACCGTTATTACCGATCAAAACCACGCGATCAGCGCACTCAACGCCGCATCTTTCCGAGTCATTGGCGTTGTATGCTTCAAACCCAATGTAGGCGGTTCTGGCATCCCACGCCAGTGAAGTCCGGTGTCCCCCGATACAAAAAAGGCCCCAACATCGGGCTCAGGTGTGGGGGCCTTTTTGCACATAAGCGGCGTTCTGTATCACGGTGTCCGAGGCCGCAAACGACCAAAAGGGGATGTACAATTTTTCCGT
Source organism: Pseudomonas sp. BCA17 (assembly GCF_004519405.1). GTDB lineage: Bacteria > Pseudomonadota > Gammaproteobacteria > Pseudomonadales > Pseudomonadaceae > Aquipseudomonas. Next base: position 1,855,425 of record NZ_SGWI01000001.1, read on the forward strand.
TTTCAACCAGATCTATCCCTCAGAAATGGCCTACACTAAAAGCCGCCAATAAGGCGTCTTGAGCAAAACAGATCGGATACAGGAACGATTCAATGCACGACGAGTGGGAAAAACTTTTGCTCATCACGGGATCGGTGATAGTGGTTGAAGACGATCCAACACTTCGTTTGCTGATGGTTGAAATCTTGTCTGAGATTGGGTTACAAACTCTCGACTTCGGCACGGCAGACGAGGCACTAACCCACATGCTGGGTATGTCGGTTAGCTGTCCACTCGTGATCGCAGATCATGGATTACCGGGCAAACTCCAAGGCGCGGACCTCATAGCGTTGATGAAGGCGAAATGGCCAACAACTGCCACGATCCTCACTTCCGGCTACGGATTGGATCCGTCGATCGTGCCATCTTCAACTACGTACCTAAACAAGCCTTGGTCCATGAATGACTTGGTGACGGCGGTAGCAAAAGCTTTGGCTCGTCAACTCGATCATTCACTTCAAAAAAAGCGTGACGGTTAGATTCTGCTTTTTCCGTACTGGAACGACTTGGGAGCCATTATAAAAGCCGAAATAACGCCATCCGGCTGGCCATAGCAATCAAAGAATTTTCTGGGGTTGGAAGGTAACAATCAGAATCGCCCAAGCCTCATACGCTAGCCTCTGGCGCAGAGTTGCTTCATTCCAAATGGAGCCAGAGACGTTGTTCGCCACTACTAGCATCATTAGATGATTTGTCGCCGCATCCAGATCCAATAGCAAGTGGTGAGATTTGTATCGAAAGTCATCGATGTCGATCATAATCAAACTTCTGAGTAGGACTGGTCCGATACTACGAACCTCTATTCCTCTGAAGTCAGTATGGCCTAAATATCGTGGCTTGCCTGCGCGTCATGTGGAAATCTTTGCCCAACCGAATTTGGTGCGTCTCACGGCCATCTCAGCTCGCAACTCGCCGATGAGTTTAGCAATCGCCCTACTGGACGTTAGCTTGTCTGTTTTGATTGCAGTAACCAGCAGTTCAACCTGACCAGAGGCAGGCTCAAACACTCTAACCCTCAACGTACCATCGGGATTCGATGTACATGTGCAAGAAAGCGGGAGAAAACCGCATTCGATCATATGGCGCAATTCAAGAATCGAAACCATGACTTACGTCCTCAAGGTCAGCGCAGATTCGATTATTGCTGAAATGATAGCAGCCAGTTTTGACGCGGCCATAAAAAAGCCGTAGTCGCGTAATCGCGTCAGATAGCTTTCGCATTGGTGTCTGGGGCTTCCATAGCCGTTACTGGGTTACCTGCGGTTGGACGGCAGCCATTTGCGGGTCTCCATTTACGCACCAAAATAGGGCCCCAGTCCCATCTCAGTCCCATATGGCCTTTTTTGAGGCGCCAAAAACCACAACCCCCCGACTTTCTCTAGGAAAATCAGGGGCTTGCGTTTTCGTAATTTGGCGGTGAAGGAGAGATTCGAACTCTCGATACAATTTCTTGTATACACACTTTCCAGGCGTGCTCCTTAAGCCACTCGGACACTTCACCGTATCTCGGCAAACCAGTTCAGTCTGTCGAGGCGCGCTAATGTAGTCGAAAGCCTTTCTGATGGCAAAGGTTTTTTTCAGAATTTTCATGCGGTTAGACGGTTATGTCAGTACCCGCCTGGTCAGGGCGGTGATTCTGCCATTCTTGGGCATGGGTAACATGAGCCTGGGACAGCCGGTGCGCCCTGCTCCGGGGCGTCTACCCTTGGGTATGGCGCGAATGTCTGACTGGGTAGTCAGTCACGACGCTTTACCGGGGCGGGCGTGGTGGGTAACGTCTGCGCACGCATTTCTATCAATAGTCTCTCTATAACAAATCCTACAAGGAACCGCGTCATGAGTGAGTTGATTGCCTACCACCTCGAAGACGGTATCGCGACCCTGACCTTGAGCAACGGCAAGGTGAATGCCATTTCTCCGGCAGTGGTCAGTGAGTTTAATGCGGCGCTGGATCAGGCCGAGAAAGACCGGGCCGTGGTGGTGATCACCGGGACTCCGGGGATGCTGTCGGGTGGTTATGATTTGAAGGTGATGACTGCCGGCCCCAAAGAGGCGATCAGCCTGGTGACGTCCGGCTCGACGTTAGCGCGTCGCCTGCTGTCCCATCCGTTCCCGGTCATCGTCGCTTGCCCAGGGCATGCGGTGGCCAAGGGCGCTTTCCTGCTGTTGTCGGCGGATTATCGGATTGGTGTGGAAGGCCCGTTCAGCATCGGCCTGAACGAAGTGGCGATCGGCATGACCATGCACCACGCCGGCATCGAGCTGGCCCGCGATCGTCTGCGCAAGTCGGCCTTTCACCGTTCGGTGATCAACGCCGAGATGTTTGATCCGCAAGGTGCGTTGGCTGCCGGCTTCCTGGACAAAGTTGTCGCCCCCGAAGAGTTGCAGGCGGCGACCCTGGAGGCGGCGCGTCAGTTGAAGAAGATCAATATGAACGCACACAAGCACACCAAGCTGAAAGTGCGCAAAGAGCTGCTGGAGGCGTTGGACGACGCCATCATCCAGGATCAGGGCCATATCCTGAACTAAGTCCTTATAACTGCGGCACCGAAGCCCGACCTTGAGTCGGGCTTTTTCTTGCAAACAAATCAGAATCGTCTCTAGCCGCTCTAATCGGGCTGTATCGGCACATATTGAAACATGTGCTCAAACATCGCCTATCTCCTACGTCTGTAGGGGCAATTGCCGAATACAGTGCACATCCGTACACTGCGCCACCTTTGTCCCGATAGGCCGTGTCGATGCTATTTCTGTTACGTATGTTGTTGATGGGCCTGCACTTTATCGTCGCCGGCGTGTTGGGCGTGGTGCTGGGTATTTGCCGACCGTTCAACCCGGACAACAGTCGCCTGTGCGCCCGCCTGTACGCCCTGCCCGCCATGTGGATCCTGCGTCTGAACGTTAAGGCGGATGTCGACTCGTTGCGCAACAAACCCGGCACGTGCGTGATCATCGCTAACCACCAGTCCAACTATGACTTGTTTGTGTTCGGCACCGTGGTGCCGCACCGCACGGTGTGCATCGCCAAGAAGAGCCTGAAATGGGTGCCGCTGTTCGGCCAGTTGTTCTGGCTGGCGGGCAATGTGTTGATCGACCGAGGCAACGCACATAAGGCGCGCCGTGCGATGCTCACCACCACCCATACATTGCAGCATGAGGACACGTCGATCTGGGTGTTCCCGGAAGGCACCCGCAACCTGGGCAACGGTCTGTTGCCGTTCAAGAAAGGCGCATTCCATATGGCGATTGCGGCCGGAGTGCCTATCGTGCAGGTGTGCGTGAGCAATTACGTCACGCATATGCAGCTCAATCGCTGGAACAGCGGCGATGTGCTCATACGTTCGTTGCCGCCGATTCCTACGACTGGGCTGACTTCGGATGACATCCCTCAGTTGATGCAGGCTTGCCAGAAGCAAATGGATGAATGCATCGCGCAGATGGATCGTGAGCTGCAGGCTGCTTGAACACCGCCTGGGGGCGCTTCGCACCCCAGCGCGAGCAAGCTCGCTCACCACAAAAAGCTCGTCGCAATGACAGCTACGAAGGAACGTCATTCAAGCTAAGCTGCCCAACATCTGTCATCCCAATAAGAAGCGATCAGCACCATGGGTAGAGTTGTTGCGGCCGCCGTCTACAGCGCCGGTAAGAAAGTCACCGATATCACCCTCGACGAAGGCGCGGCCTGGGCCGCCAAACCCGACCACTTTGTATGGATCGGCCTTGAAGAACCCAACGCTCAGGAGCTGGCCAATCTGCAACGCCAGTTCAACCTGCATGAACTGGCCATCGAAGATGCCCTGGAAAAACACAGCCGCCCGAAGCTGGAAACCTTCGGCGATGCGCTGTTTATCGTCACTTATTCACCCGTGCGCGAAAACGGCAAGCTGCTGTTTATCGAAACCCATATCTTCGCCGGCAACGGCTACATCATTACCGCCCGCAATGGTCATTCGGCATCCTACGGCTATGTACGCCAGCGTTGTGAGGCACGGCCACTGTTGCTGGAGCATGGGGAAGATTTCGTACTCTATGCACTGCTGGATTTCGTCACCGAGAATTACCAACCGGTGAGCGAAGCGATCCATGCCGAGATCGATGAGCTGGAACGCAACGTACTGTGCAGTTCGCTGAGTGAGCGTGATATCCAGAATTTGCACGGCTTGCGCCGCGACGTGCTGCGGCTCAAGCGCTACGTCGCCCCGATGGTGGAGATCAGTCAGGAGTTGCAGAAGCTGAGCTTCCCGTTTATCGACAAAAACATGCGCCCGTATTTCCGCGACGTGCAGATCCACGTGACACGTCAAATGGAAGACCTCACCACCTTGCGCGATATCGCCAGCCAGACCATTGAGATCGGTGTGTTGCTGGAGGCTTCGCGTCAAAGCGTAGTGCAACGCAAGTTCGCCGCGTGGGCAGCGATCCTCGCGTTCCCCACGGCGGTGGCGGGGATTTATGGGATGAACTTCCAGAACATGCCCGAGCTGCAATGGCACTACGGCTATTTTGCAGTGCTCGGGTTTATCGCGGTGGGCTGTACCGGTTTGTGGGCCAGCTTCAAGCGTTCGGGCTGGCTTTAAACCTTGGCCTCGGATTTGTGCGCCACAAAACGCATCATCCATTCCGCCACGGTGACGCCGTGGTGGTCGCGTTCCAGGCTGGCGACGCCATGGGTGTAGACCTTCTCACCCAAGGTTGTCTGAAGAATCTCCAGCAGCTCGCGGGAATAGTCATGGACGAATTCCGGGTGCCCCTGGAAGCACAGCACCTGATCGCCAATGTGATACGCCGCAAACGGGCAAAACGCGCTGGACGCAATGACCGTGGCGTTTTCCGGCAGCGTGGTCACTTGGTCCTGGTGGCTGATCAATAGCGTCAACTCTTCCACTTCAGGGCTCATCCACGGCGCCTTGGCATCGAGCTTGTAGTCGTGGATGCCCATGCCCCAGCCCTGCCCGGCGCGCTCGGTCTTGCCGCCGAGCAGCAGCGCCAGCAACTGGTGACCGAAGCAGATACCCAGCAGCTTGTCGCCACGCTCGTAACGTTCGAGCAGGTAGGTCTTGAGGGTCTGGATCCAGGGGTCGGTACCAAAGGAGTCGGCCTTGCTGCCAGTGACCAGGTAGGCATCAAACACTTCATCTTCCGGCGGGTATTCGCCCTGCACGACGTTGTAGATGACAAATTCGGCGGCAATCGGCTGCTTGGAGAACAGGCGCTTGAACATCTGCCCGTACCCTTGGTATTGATCGATCAAGCCTGGACGCAGGATATCGGTTTCCAGGATACAGACGCGTAGCGACATAAAAAATACCTGACACGGTGATGGGAATAATGCACACCCCAGAGCCTGCCTTGAAACCCCTCCACAAGGCAAGCCCCGCACATGCCCAAAACCGTCAGAAGGTCGCGTTCCGTGCCGCTTTCTCCAACAATAAGGCCGGCGGCAGGAACCGCTCACCATATTGCTCCGCCAGGTAGCGCGCCCGGGCGATGAAGTCGCTCAACCCGTACTGGTTGATAAATTGCAACGCACCGCCACTCCATGCGGCAAAGCCAATGCCGAAGATCGAACCCACGTTGGCATCCGCCGTGGACATCAACACCCCCTCTTCCACGCAACGCACGGTTTCGATGGCCTGGATAAACAGCAGGCGGTCACGCACATCCTGCGGCGAAATCTGTTTGCCGGGCTGTTCGAACCGGGCTTTCAGTTCGGGCCACAGGTGCTTCTGCCCACTTGCCGGATAGTCATAGAAGCCGCCACCCGCCGCCTTGCCGGCGCGTTTGTACTCATTCACCAGCAGCTCGATCACCCGCGTCGCCGGATGCGTCGGCACGTCCTTACCTTCCGCCTGCAGGTCCCTGGCCGTCTGCTGTCGGATTTGGCTCATCAAACTGAGCGACACTTCATCGGACACCGCCAACGGCCCCACCGGCATGCCGGCCTTGCGCGCTTCGGTCTCGATCATCGGCGCGGCCACGCCTTCACCGAGCATAGCAATGCCTTCGTTGGTGAAAGTGCCGAACACCCGCGAGGTGAAGAACCCGCGGCTATCGTTGACCACGATCGGGGTTTTCTTGATTTGCAGTACGAAGTCAAAACCTCTGGCCAGGGTTTCGTCGCTGGTTTGCGCGCCCTTGATGATTTCCACCAACGGCATCTTGTCCACCGGGCTGAAGAAATGCAGGCCGAGGAACTTGCCTGGATCGGCTACGGCCTTGGCCAGGCCGCTGATGGGCAAGGTCGAGGTGTTAGAGGCGATCACCGCCTCGGCGCCAACCACGCCTTGGGCCGCCGCCGAAACCTGAGCCTTGAGCTCGCGGTTTTCAAATACGGCTTCGATGATCAGGTCGCAACCGGCCAGGTCGGCATCAAGGGCCGTAGGATGAATGCGCGCCAGGGTGGCGTCGCGCTGTTCGGCGGTCAATTGCCCACGACCGACCTTCTTATCCAACAGCGTGGCCGAGTGAGCCTTGCCTTTTTCGGCGGCGGCAAGATTGATGTCCTTGAGCACCACGTCGATGCCCGCACAGGCACTGACATACGCGATACCCGCGCCCATCATCCCGGCGCCGAGCACACCGACTTTGCGCGTCACGCAAGGCGCATACCCTTGGGGTCGCGAGCTGCCGGCATTGATTTCGTTGAGCTGGAACCAGAAGGTGCCGATCATGTTTTTCGCCACCTGGCCGGTGACCAGCTCGGTGAAGTAGCGGGTTTCGATCAGGTGTGCGGTGTCGAAATCTACCTGTGCGCCTTCCACGGCGGCGCACAGGATCTTCTCCGGCGCCGGAAAGCAGCCGTGGGTTTTGCTGCGTAGCATCGACGGCGCAATCGCCAGCATCTGCGCCACCTTGGGGTTCGACGGCGTCCCCCCGGGAATTTGATACGCCTTGTTGTCCCAAGGCTGCCTGGCCTCGGGGTTGGCGAGAATCCAGGCGCGAGATTTGGCCAACAGTTCATCGCGGTTCACGGCCAGCTCATTGATCAAGCCGGCTTGCAGCGCCTGCTGCGGCCGTACTTTTTTGCCTTCCAGCAAATACGGCAGGGCCTTTTCCAGCCCCAGCATACGTACCATGCGCACGACCCCGCCGCCGCCTGGCAACAGGCCCAGAGTGACTTCCGGCAAACCGAGTTGAGTGGATTTATCTTCCAGCGCGACGCGGTAATGGCAGGCCAGGCAGATCTCCCAGCCACCGCCCAGGGCCGCGCCATTGATCGCGGCCACCACCGGTTTGCCGAGGGTTTCCAGGCGGCGCAACTGCGCCTTGAGTACCCGCACACCGTCGTAGAATGCCTTGGCGTGGAGCTTGTCGACCTTGATCAACTCATTGAGGTCGCCACCGGCAAAAAACGTCTTCTTGGCCGAGGTGATGATCACACCGGCAATGCTGTCCTTCTCCGCTTCCAGGCGCGTGACGGTGGCCGCCATGGCCTCGCGGTACGCGGCGTTCATGGTGTTGGCAATCTGGCCAGGCATGTCGAGGGTCAGTACCACAATCTGGTCCTGGCCTTTTTCGTAATGAATAGCATCAGTCATGACAGGTTCCTTCGGCTCAAAGGCGTTCGATGATGGTAGCGATGCCCATGCCACCGCCGACACACAGGGTGGCCAGGCCATAGCGCTGCTGGCGCACCTCCAGCTCGTCGAGCAAGGTGCCGAGGATCGCGCAGCCGGTGGCGCCCAACGGGTGGCCCATGGCGATGGAGCCGCCGTTGACATTGACCCGTACGGCGTCGATGCGCATGTCCTTGATGAACTTGAGCACCACCGAAGCGAAGGCTTCGTTGACCTCGAACAAATCGATGTCTTCTACGCGCAACCCGGCTTTGGCCAGTGCCTTACGCGTGGCCGGCGCCGGGCCGGTGAGCATGATGGTCGGGTCGGTGCTGGTGACCGCCGTCGCGACGATGCGAGCTCGCGGTTGCAGCCCCAGTTCGCGGCCCTTGGCCTCGGAGCCGATCAACATCAACGCAGCACCGTCGACAATCCCGGAGCTGTTGCCCGGCGTGTGTACATGGTTGATGCGCTCCACATGGCTGTAGACCCGCAACGCGGTGGCATCGAAGCCCATCTGCCCCATCATTTCGAAGCTGGGCTTGAGTTTACCCAGGCCGTAGAGCGTGGAATCGCCGCGGATAAATTCGTCATGGTCCAGCAGCACGATGCCATTCTGGTCCTGCACCGGGATCAAGGATTTGCTGAAGGAACCTTCTGCACGCGCCCTGGCCGCTTTCTGCTGGGACTGCAGGGCGAAGGTATCGACATCCTCGCGACTGAAGCCTTCAAGGGTGGCGATCAAATCGGCACCAATGCCCTGGGGCGTGAAATGACTGTGCATATTGGTGTGCGGGTCGAGTACCCAGGCCCCGCCATCGCTGCCCATAGGCACCCGCGACATGGACTCGACGCCGCCGACCACCACCAGGTCCTCGAAGCCTGAGCGCACTTTCATCGCGCCAAGGTTCACCGCTTCCAGGCCCGAGGCGCAAAAGCGGTTGACCTGTACGCCTGCGACGCTGACATCCCAATCCGCTACCAGCGCGGCCGTCTTGGCGATGTCGGCGCCCTGATCGCCCACCGGGGTCACGCAGCCGAGGACGATATCATCCACCTGCTGCGTATCGAGGTCGCCGCGTTGCGCCAATGCGGTGAGCAAACCGGCCACCAGGTTTACCGGCTTGATGCTGTGCAAGGCGCCATCGGCCTTGCCTTTGCCGCGGGGCGTGCGTATTGCGTCAAAGATCAAAGCTTGGGTCATGACATCCTCGAACCGCTGTGCGTGTGCTCCTACCTTAGGCCCGATTGACACGGTTTCAATGACGGATGCGCTCATTGCTTTTGACACCCTCGCTCGGACGAACGGTAGGCAGCTAAGCGAAACCGCTGATTAATCGTTTTAGCTGTCTAGCCCTAGGGCTGGCGCCAAGATGGCGAATAGCCTCATGCCGTTTTTAGCTCAAAAGCAGATGAGGTGATATGAAATGGATCTAAGTCGCGCAGAACAGGGGCTCTAAGGTTGAATCTGTAAGAGGCTGCTGCCGGGTTTTGCTGGAGCAGCTGTAAGAAAAGCGACACGTCATTTCGTCATAGTGAAATTTACCGGCACGCATTTGACGCTCAGGAATAACAACAAAAGGCAGTCAGCCATGTTTAAACAATCGAAAGTACGCCAGGCGGGACTCATTCTTTTCGCCACCACACTGATTCTGATCTTGCCCAATCTGACCAAGATTATCGGGTGACGGCTTAACACTCACATTCGGTGCACACAGCATCAGGCCTGCAGTTTTGGCAGCACCTGTCGGGACATTGCGAATAGCGGTCCTGTGCAGGCGCTGCCGTTTTGCGTGCCAATTTCCGTTATCGTGAGTGCCATTGCCATTCATATCGGGCCCTTCTCTTGAAAACGATCCTCGCCCTGCTCATCGCGTTACTGACTCTGCCTGTTTCTGCCGCGCAATTGACCATCGAACTGGAGCACACCACCAAGACCTGGCAGACCGCCGACTTGCTCAAGCGGCCGGATATACAAACGGTGCAGATCGTCGATGACGTTTCCTACAAGCGCACTATGACCTATCGAGCAGTGCCACTCGCCGCCCTGCTCCCGGGGCTGAAACCGGATAGCCACCTGCAAGCCGTCGCCCTCGATGGCTTCGCCGCCGAACTGGCTGCCGCGCCGCTGCTGCAAAACCACGGCGCCCGCGCCTGGCTGGCGGTGGAGGATCCCGCCCACCCATGGCCGGCGCTGGCGGAAGGTAAACCGAGCGCAGGGCCGTTTTATCTGGTGTGGACCGACCCGCAAGTCGGCCATATCAGCCCTGAGCAGTGGCCGTTCCAGATCTCCGGGATCAAGCAATTGAAGACAGTCGCCGAACGGTTTCCAGCCTTGCTGCCCGACCCGAAGCTGGCGGCGAATGACCCCATCAACCAAGGCTTTGCGTTGTTCCAGAAAAACTGCCTGGCCTGTCATCGCCTCAATGGCGCCGGCGACGCGCAAGTGGGACCGGATCTGAATATTCCCTACAACCCCACCGAATATTTCAGCGGGGATTTCCTCAAGCGTTATATCCGCGATCCTCAGAGCCTGCGCCATTGGCCACAGGCGAAGATGCCGGCGTTTACGGCCAGTGTGTTGCCCGATACCGAACTGGATTTGCTGGTGGGGTATTTGAGGCATATGGCGGGGCGTAAACAACAACCCTGATCGTCGCGACGACCTCCCTGTAGGGAGGCTTGCCCCACGATAGCCGCGTGTCAGTCAGGCATTTTCAGCTGACGCGCCGCTATCGGGAGCAAGCCCCTTCCCGCCTGCGATCGCGTCAGTTTTCCGATCATTGCTGATGGACGGAGATGACCGGGGTCTGGGCCACGTAGACTTTGGCATGCATCTGCTCATGCCCGCCGCCCCGGCGCATGCCGCGTACCGGGCAGGCATCCAGATAATCCAGGCCCACGGCCAGTTTCAAATGCCGCTCCGGTCGCGCCAGTTGGTTGGTCACGTCAAAGCTGTACCAGGCGTCATCCAGCCAGGCTTCAGCCCAAGCGTGGCTGGCCAGGTGCGTACTGTCTTCGGTGTACAGGTACCCCGACACATACCGCGCCGGGATCCCCAGGCTACGTGCACAGGCCAGGAACGCGTGAGTGTGGTCCTGGCATACGCCCGCCTGCCCGGCAAAAGCCTCGGCGGCGCTGGTGTCGATGGCGGTTACGCCGGGCGTGTAGACCATCGTCTGGTTGAGCGCGTGCATCAGGTCGATCAATGCGCTGCGGTCACGACGTTGCCGGCAGTGCTGCTCGGCAAAGCTGCGCAACGCCTCGTCGGGCTCGGTCAGGCGCGTGCTGCGCAGGAATGGAAAGGCCGACTGACTCTCGTGTTCAGCCTCGCGTAACTCATCGATGTCCACCTGGCCACGGGCGCCAATGATGATAGCGTCGTGGGGTTCGTCCAGGGTCAATACATGCAGGATATTGCCGAACGGGTCGATCTGCGCCCGCACCGGCCGTGGCAGGTCGAGCTTCCAGCTGATGACGTGCTGGCGCTCGCTGTCGTGGGGCGTAAGCCGCAGGTACTGGATGCTGGCGCGCACCTGGTCTTCATAGTGGTAGGTGGTTTCGTGGCTGAGAGAGAGTCTCATGCGGCCTCCAGGTAGGAACTGTAGATGGCGTCGCCCAGCTGGCGGACCAAAGGGATAAAATCGGTCAGCCAGGCGTGCAGGCCTTCCTCAAGGATTTCGTCGATGGCGGTAAAGCGCAGGCGTGCGTCCATTTCAGCGGCCAGGCGCTGGGCCGGGCGGCCGTTGAGCCCGGGCAGGCTGGCAAGGATCTGGTCGATCTCCTCGCTGCAGGCGCGCAGCGAGCGTGGGACATCAGCGCGCAACAGCAGCAGCTCCGCCACTTGCCGGGCACCAGGCGCGTCGCGATAGATCTCGGTGTAGGCCTCGAACGACGACAACGCGCGCAACAAGGCGCTCCACTGATAGTAGGCGTGGGCTGTGCCGTCGGTGACGGCGGCGGCCTGGTCGCCGGCCATTTCATAACGCGCGTCCAGCAGGCGCAAGGTGTTGTCGGCGCGCTCGATGAAGGTGCCCAGGCGGATAAAACGAAAGGCGTCGTTACGCATGATGGTGCCGTAGGTCGCGCCCCGGAACAGGTGCGAGCGCTCCTTGACCCACTCGCAAAACCGGCTCATGCCGTAATGGCTCAAGCCTTGTTGGGCAATGTCACGGATGTCCAGCCAAGTGGCGTTAATGTTTTCCCACATATCGGCGGTAATTCGCCCACGCACCGCATGGGCGCTGGCCCGCGCTGAGCCGAGACAGCTGTAGATGCTGGCCGGGTTGGCTGCATCCAGCGCAAAGAAGTGCAGCAGGCGTTCGGCATGCAATTCACCGTGGCGCTCACGGTAATCATCCAGGGTGCCGGTGATCAGCAACGGCATGGCCAGTTCATGCAGACCGTCACCGTGCCCGTCTTGCGGCATCAGGGACAGCGAATAACTGACATCAAGCATGCGCGCGAGGTTTTCCGCGCGCTCCAAGTAGCGCGACATCCAGTACAAATCCGAGGCAGTTCTACTCAACATGGCATCAGTCCTCGACCACCCAAGTGTCTTTGGTGCCGCCGCCCTGGGACGAGTTGACCACCAGCGAGCCTTCACGCAGCGCCACGCGGGTCAGGCCGCCGGGTACCACGCGGGTTTCCTTGCCGGACAACACAAAGGGACGCAGGTCGATATGGCGCGGTGCAATGCCGTTTTCGACGAAGGTCGGGCACGTGGATAAACACAATGTCGGCTGGGCGATATAAGCGTGGGGTTTGGCTTTGATGCGGGCACGAAAGGCTTCGATTTCAGCCGCCGTGGACGCCGGGCCCACCAGCATGCCGTAGCCGCCGGAGCCTTGGGTTTCCTTCACCACCAAGTCCGGCAGGTTGGCCAGTACGTGGGACAGTTCGTCAGGCTTACGACATTGGAACGTCGGAACATTCTTCAGGATAGGTTCTTCATCCAGATAGAAACGGATCATCTCGGTGACGAAGGGGTACACCGACTTGTCATCCGCCACCCCGGTGCCGATGGCATTGGCCAGCACCACGTTGCCCGAACGGTAGGCGGCGAGCAGGCCGGGCACGCCGAGCATGGAGGCCGGATTGAAGGCCAGCGGGTCGAGGAACGCGTCATCGAGTCGACGATAGATCACATCCACGGCCTTGGGGCCATCGGTGGTGCGCATGAACACGCGGTCATCGCGCACGAACAGGTCGGCTCCTTCCACCAGTTCCACGCCCATTTCCCGGGCCAGGAACGCATGTTCGAAGAATGCACTGTTGAAGCGCCCCGGCGTCAGCACTACCACGCTTGGGTTATCCAGAGGGCTTGAGCTTTTGAGGGTATCGAGCAACAGGTTCGGATAATGATCGATCGGTGCAATACGCTGGGCGGCGAACAGTTCGGGGAACAGGCGCATCATCATCTTGCGATCTTCGAGCATGTAGCTGACACCGCTCGGTGTACGCAGATTATCTTCCAGCACGTAGTAGGTACCGTCGCCATCCCGTACGAGGTCGACGCCGGAGATGTGGGAATACAGGTCGCGGTGTAGATTCAGGCCTTGCATAGCCAGCTGGTACTGCTCGTTGGCCAGCACCTGTTCAGCGGGAATGATCCCGGCCTTGATGATGCGTTGGTCGTGATACAGGTCGGCGAGGAACATGTTCAGCGCCTTGACCCGCTGGACGCAGCCGCGTTCGACAATGCGCCACTCGCTCGCCGGTATGCTGCGCGGGATCGTATCGAAGGGGATCAGGCGCTCGGTGCCCTGCTCGTCCCCATACAGGGTGAACGTGATCCCGGCCCGGTGGAACAGCAAATCGGCTTCACGCCGGCGTTGGGCGAGCAGCTCGGCAGGGGTTCCGGCCAACCAGCGGGCGAATTCGCGGTAATGGGGGCGGACCTGGCCGGCCTCATCGTACATCTCGTCGTAATAAGTGCGGATCATGCCGTACTCCTTGTCACCCGGACGCAAGAACCATCGCAAGGCCCGTGCCATCGGCATAAACACTTATAAATCAGTCTTTTGGATAACCAGCGAAATCCAGCCGCACCGTCCTGGTGCGAAGAATGCCCGCCGTCTTGCTTCACGCTTCATCCCAATGCGGGCTTTGACTATCAACAGCATAGACAGAGTTGATTTCATTGCCCGGCAGCCTCCAGGGATAATCACTCCATCTGCTGAACTGCCTTCAGCGCTCCGCTCTTCCCTTTAGGCCACCCTCATTGGGTGGCTTTTTTTTGAGGCCGAAAAAGTGCAGCGCAAGTTCAGAACATTTTCAGACGACACAAACAAAATCGGCCGACCCGAAGGTCAGCCGATACATTGAGGCGCTACACAAACTACATGGGCAAGCCGCGCACCTCCTGCTTCACGCCCCAACCCTCGATGATCCCGCCCAGCGGCTCGACCACCGCTTCAAAGTCTTGCTCGAAGTCTCCTATACCGTCGTAGGTCGCGGACATGATTTTGCTCAGTTCCAAGTACCACGCGCCATCGTCGCGCGCGCTGACCTGGGCATTCAGCGATTCCCCACGAAATCGACCCGCAGCCCTGCGCGCCCGCTCTTCATCGGGGAAAATGGCGTAGAACTCAATGGGGTGAAAACGCGAGAAGTCGAAGCCGCCTTCTTTCATGCGGCGCAGAACATGGGTGCTGATATCTTCTTGATAGGCTGTGCTCATGAAACGTCCTCCTCAAACCGATGGATAGACTTTCCGTGCTTCCCGAAGCCTGCGCCGTACTGGCGCAGGAACTACGGCAATAACAACACCGCTGGAAAACAAGCATGTAGCTGACAAGACCAGACCTTAGCGATTCATTCGCTGATCTCGTTTGCAGAGTAGCGCGAAGCTATCACCTCCACCAGAGGTGGTTTGGATGACTTACAGGGATTGTTCAGGCAGCAGGTGAGATGTCGAGGATCTGGATACTGTTCTGGTCCTTGAGGATCTTGACCGTAGGCTCAGGCTGGCGTCCCTCAAGGTCATTGAGGTCGAGTTCGGCGGCCACCGGCACCAGCTTGCTGCGGATCATGTGCGCCGCATCTTCGAGGCTGGGCTTTTGCGCGCAATCGAATTGCTCCACGGACTTCACGCCGTGGTCATCAACAAAGGTAATCTGCCACTTTTGCATCGGTGCCTCCTCGATAAAACCCAAGTGTGGGCTCACATCTATCTTGACCTTGGGGGCTCGGCAAATGTTCCACCCAAGGTCGGAGGCACCTGATCAACCACGTTTATTTTTCAGCGTGTTCTTTCAAGGCTTTCAAGGTGTTGAACGGGGCGTCCACCACGAACTTGTTGGCCAGCCACGACGGCACGCTGCCGCCTGGCTCGGTGTGCACCTGGTAAGTCACTTCGGTCTGGTTCTCGCCTTTGGGCACGAGCTTCCAGAAACCCTCAACCTGGGCCACACGAACATAGCCTTTGACTTCCGGCTGGTAGGTCGGCACTTCCAGCAACTTGCGGGTCACGGTGCCGTCGGCAGCCTTGGAGGTGGTGATTTCGAGGATGGAGTCGCGGTCGGTCACCGGGAACGGTGCCTTGAACTGGGTGTAGGTCCAGCTCTTGTCGCCTTCCTGCTTGAGCAGCTTTTGCGATTTGCATTCGTGAATCCAGGAACAGGCACCGGCCACGTCTTCCTGCAAGGCCTGGATCTTGGCAACCGGGGCCTTGATCACTGTGACACCGCGATAAGCCTTGTACTTGGAGCCGGCGATTTCGCTCAAGGACACCTTGATACCGTCCTCGTCCTTGGCAACCTGCCAATCTTCCGCCTGGGCAGTGGCAGCGAACAACACTGTAAAACCGCACAATACCGCCATTCGTTTCAGCGAACCCATTGTTGTATTCCTTATTGTTGAAGTTCCGATAGTAAAGCCCATCAAGCCGCCGTCATCTGCTCCCACCAGCCAATCAGCCGGATCGCGTCGGCCTGGTCGTTGCCGCAGACCTCGATATCCGCCTTGAAGTCGCTGCACACCGCCGGTCGCTCCGGACGGCCAAACAGCTGGCACAGCTGTTCGACCGACAAGTGCACGCAGCGTTCTCCCGCGGGTTTGCCGTTGGGCATTCCCGGTAGCGGTGAACTGATGGAGGGGGCGATGCAGCAAGCGCCACAGCCTTCACGGCATTTCATGACCAGCAGTCCTCGACGACGGCTCAATAGAGATGGCCGGACTAGAGTACGCTCTAAAACAGCCGTTTTAAAATGGTCTAACAGGGGTTTTTCGCACAAAACAAAAGTGACTGGCCAGTCTGCGACAGATGGTCAAAGGCGAACGTCACGTTGCAGGGAAAGTTTACTGCTTGAATTCGAAATCCAGCGCGGCGCCTTCCACTTCACGCCGTTCTTCGTTACGCAGTTGTAGCTTCATCTCATTACTGAGCAAGCGGCCGTTGATCTGGAACGCGCTGTTATCGGATGGCTTTTCGCCAAACATCGGCGGCAACAACGGCACGCTCTTGGGCTTGGGCATGGTGCCGATTGGCTGCAAGTGCCTCACCATGTCCGTGGGCAAAGACAGGTCCAACTGCGCCGGTGGCAGCTTGGTCTGCGCCACTTCATGGGCCGACTTGGATTTGCTGGCAACCGGTGCACGTTTCTTCGCCGGCGCGGCTTTCTTTTTGGCGGGGGCTGTTTTTTTCGCTGGAGTCTTCTGCTGAGCCTGGGCGGCGGGCTTGGTTTCACTCACGGGCGACGCGGCCAGCACAGTGCCGACGTTACACAGGGTTAACAGGCCAACCATCCAGACAGCGCGAAAAATAGAGGTCATATCGCCAACAGCATTAACGGCAGAAAGCCATATGCTCGCTTGTTGTGCGCGGCATGACAAGCGCGGTGATCAGCCATGCGGGCGAACTGTCCCCTTTCTACACCTCAAAAGCCTGCCGCCGTTTCCTGGCACAACTGGTTGGCGAGCATGCCAAGGGTCATCAATGCCCGCTCTGCCTCGCGGTTCCACGGCGTCCCACAGTTCAGGCGAATACAGTGGTTGAACTGTTCGGTATTACTGAAGATCACCCCAGGCGCAATACTGATGCCTTGTTGCAAGGCGCGCACGTGCAGTTCCTGAGTATTGACCCGCCCCGGCAAACTGACCCACAGGATAAAGCCGCCGGTTGGCCGGGTCATTTGCGTGCCTTCAGGAAAATACTGCTGCACAGCCAGTTGGAACGCGCTGAGATTCTTCCGGTATTCCTGGCGGATGTAGCGCAAGTGTCGGTCGTAGCCACCGTTCTCCAGGTAAGCCGCAACGCCCATCTGGGTGACGCTGCAGGCAGAGTGGGTGCTGAACATCTGCAGGCGCTGGATTTCCTGCTGGTACTTGCCGGCGATCATCCAGCCGATTCGCACACCGGGCGACAATGTCTTGGAAAAGCTTGAGCAGTAGATCACTCGATCCAGGCGGTCATAGGCTTTGAGGGCCTTGGTGCGACCGACTTCGAACATCAGTTCGCCATAGATATCGTCTTCAACGATCTGGATATCGAAATCCGAGGCCAGACGCAGCAACTGTTTCTGTCGCTCTTCCGGCATGGTCGCGCCCAACGGGTTGCTCAGGCGCGTGGTCAACACCAGGGCCTTGATCGACCACTGGTTCGCCGCCAGTTGCAGGGCTTCCAGGCTCATGCCGGTGGCCGGATCGCTGGGGATCTCGATGACCTTCAGCCCCAGCAGATCGGCCAGTTGCAGCAATCCATAATAGGTGGGTGATTCGGCGGCGATCAGGTCGCCGGGACGGGTGAGCACACGCAGTGACATCTGCAGCGCATCTACGCAACCGTGGGTGATCACCACTTCGGACGGGTCCACCACCACGCCGGCGTCGCGCATGCGAATCGCCACCTGGCGGCGCAGCGGTTCGAAACCGGGGCTGAACATGTAGCTGAACGCCCGTGGGCTCTGGAAGCGCGTGACTTTGGCCAACTGTTGATGCAGCGCGCGTACCGGGAGGTAGTCGACACTCGGCACCGCCGCGCCCAACGGGAAGACGCCTTCGCGGCGCGACTCGACCAGTACCTGCTGGATGATGCTGCTGCGGGTGACCAACCCAGGGCGCTCGACCCGCGCGATGTCCGGCGTGGGTGCCGTCAGCGCAGGGGTCTGGTGCACGTAATAGCCCGACTGCGGCCGCGCCCGAATCAGCCCCTGGTCTTCCAGGTTGGCGTAGGCCTGCAACACCGTGGCATGGCTGACGTTGAGCTGGGAGCTCATCTTGCGCACCGACGGCACGCGCTCCCCCGGCTGATAGACACCGCGCCGGATGTCCTCAGCCAGTTGCTGGGCAATGCGCTGGTAAAGCAACAGATTGGTCATGACGCAGCACTCGATTTCACGGGTATTTTATTTTTGTGTGAAACATACCGGCACAGTTTAGAAGTGTACGGGGACAGTTGCCACAATAGTCGAGCGCGGGCGGGAGTGACAGCAAAAACTGTGGGAGGGATTGCCCTGGTACCGTGCAGGAGCGAGGTTGCTTGCGAAAAACCCACAGGCGCCGCATTCATTCAGGCAGCGCGCGTGATCGTTGAGGTTTTTCGCAAGCTCGCTCCTACAGTTGATGTAAGGCGAGCTTTCAGCGAGCGGCGCCCAGTTGGCCCTTTTCGTCCGAAAATACGATTTCCACCCGGCGATTCTGGGCGCGGCCACGCTCGGAGGCATTGGCTTCTACCGGGTACTGGTCGCCGTAACCTTCGACCTCGATACGCTTGTCATCGATACCCAGGTCCATCAACAGGTCCGCGACCGATTGAGCACGGTCGCGGGACAGCTTCAGGTTCTCCTGCTCGCCCCCGGTGTTGTCGGTGTAGCCCTCGACGCGCACCCGACGCTTGGGGTTCAGTTGCAGGAACTGCACAATCTTCAGCACTGTACGGTTGGCCGAGTTCTGCAGTTCAGCTTCGCCGGTATCAAACAGCACATCTCCCAGGGTCATCACCAGGCCCCGGTCGGTCTGGGTGGTGAGGCTGGCGATTTGTGCTTCGACCCACTTGCCCTGCTGCTGAACACTGGCCAGTTTGTTTTCACGCAGGGCCAATTGCAGGCGCTGGCGTTCCAGTTCGAGCTTGGTGCCGCGCTCGGCGTTCAGACCCTGCTCGGTATGCTCACGGGCGATCGCGCTGTAGCGCTGGCTCAGGTAGGCGTAATGCACCACGTCGCCACCGCTGCCCCAATAGCTGGACAAGCGGTCTGCACGGGCCAGGGACTCGCCCGCGCGAATCACGTCTTTAGGCGCGAAACGCAACACGTTGGCGTCTTCCTTGACCTTCTGGAAGTCACTGCCGGCCTGCTGCAATGCCTGCTCGCTGTTGGGCTGGCTGGCGCAACCACCCAGGGCGGCACTGCTCAGCAACAGGACACAACTCAAACCACGCATGATCGGGCTCATTGGGCGTCTCCCAACTGCAACTGCTTGCGCAGGCGGGTGATGCGCGTGTTGAGCACGTTCAGTTGTTCCTGGCTTTTGCGGGTCAGAATCCGCGCTTCGGCGAGGCGCGCGTCCAGCTCGGCCTGTTCAGCCTGCATACGTGCATCCTTGTAGGACTGGCCAGCCATATCCGCCTTGGCCTTGGCGAACTTGTCTTCAGCCAGTTTCAGTTCAGGCGATTCGTCGGTGTTGGCACCCACGGCGCGGGCTTGTTCCAAGGCTTGCTGGGTGAGGCGCATTTGTTCATTCGGCGCAGGATCAGCTGCACATCCCGCCAAAGCGACAACGGCGAGGGCCGCGAGAAAAGGTCGAAGAGTCACGGTAAATCCTTACTTTGCTGAGGTGCCGACCGGTTGCTGCAGTTGCGCTTTCCAGCGCTCAAGATTGCGCTGCAGCGCGGTGTTCGCGACGTCGGACGTGGGCAATTCTGTCATCTTTTTGGCCAACTGTCCGCGTAGCCACGGGTCATTGCAGGCCGAGTTGTGGGAAACCGCCAAGTACAATCCGGGCTGGTCGACAGGCGTTTCGCGCGCAATCAGATCATTGCTCATGCCCAGGCTCTGGGCCATGGCCATCCCGGAGTAGCGTCCGGCAAGTACGTAGTCCACTTCCCCGAGCAGCAACTTCTGGAAGGCCTGTGTCAGGCCAGGCAAGCGTTGCAGGCTCAACTGCTGGCCCGCAAAGGTTTCAAAGCCTGCGCTCAAGCGGGCACGCTCCGACACCGCACCTTTATGCCCATGCAGGTCGGCGGCCGTGGCGTAGATCAGGGGCGAATCCTTGCGGGTCCAGACCAGGTAATCGATCTGCATCAGCGCGGGGTGGATGTAATCGAGGGTTTCCAACTCGCCCAGGTTCAGCGGCGCATCGGCGAGTATGTCCATGCGCCCGCTGCGCACTTCATCCAGGGCCAGGGAGCGCTTGCCGCCGTAGAGCAGATCGATTTTCAGCCCAAGGTCCTTGCCCACTTGTTGCAGCACGTCGGCGGTGGCGCCAATCAGGTGCGTCGGGTCTTGGGGATCGCGCCACAGCAAGGGCGGTGCGTCCGGGCTGCCGGTGATCACCAGGCGCTCACACTTGCCGGCGGCCAGCGCCAGGTCTGGCAGCAGCGTGAAGCCCAGCAGTACCGCCCAGGGGCGCAATTCCATGGCGAAGCTCTCCGAGTAGTCAAAAAAAAGCCCGGTCACAAGGACCGGGCTCTTTATAAGTGAAGCCGCTGGATTAGACCAGCTTCTCCAGCTCAGGTACGGCTTCGAACAAGTCCGCCACCAGGCCGTAATCAGCCACCTGGAAGATCGGTGCTTCTTCGTCCTTGTTGATCGCAACGATCACTTTGGAGTCTTTCATACCGGCCAAGTGCTGGATCGCACCGGAGATACCGACGGCGATGTACAGCTGTGGCGCAACGATCTTGCCGGTCTGGCCGACCTGCATGTCGTTGGGTACGAAACCTGCGTCGACCGCGGCGCGGGAAGCGCCGACCGCAGCGCCCAGCTTGTCGGCCAGGGCGTACAGGTGTTTGAAGTTGTCACCGTTCTGCATGCCACGACCGCCCGAAACGACGATCTTGGCAGCGGTCAGCTCAGGACGATCCGATTTGGCCAGCTCTTCGCCAACAAAGCTGGAAGTACCAGCGTCGTGGGCAGCAGCAACGGCCTCAACGGCAGCCGAACCACCCTCGGCTGCAACCGGGTCGAAACCGGTGGCGCGTACGGTGATGACTTTTACCGAAGCGTTGGACTGTACGGTCGCGATGGCGTTACCGGCGTAGATCGGGCGCTTGAAGGTGTCGGCGCTTTCGACCGAGATGATCTCGGAGATCTGATCAACGTCCAGCTGCGCGGCAACGCGTGGCAGGATGTTTTTACCGTTGGAGGTCGCGGCAGCCAGGATATGGCTGTAACCAGCGCCCAGCTCTGCAACCAGCGGGGCAACGTTTTCCGGCAACTGGTGAGCGTAGGCCGCGTTGTCGGCGACCAGTACTTTGCTCACACCAGCGATTTTTGCAGCGGCTTCAGCCACGGCGCCAACGCTTTGGCCGGCGACCAGAACGTGGATATCACCACCGATTTTGGCGGCGGCGGCGACAGTGTTCAGGGTGGCCGGAGCCACTACCTTGTTGTCGTGTTCTGCGATTACCAAGATAGTCATGGTTAGATTACCTTCGCTTCGTTTTTCAGTTTCTCGACCAGTTCGGCCACCGACTTGACCTTGATGCCCGCGCTGCGTGCAGCCGGTGCTTCAACCTTGACGGTCTTGTTGGTGGAGGCGGTGGAAACGCCCAAAGCATCCGGAGTCAGCGTCTCAAGCGGCTTCTTCTTGGCTTTCATGATGTTTGGCAGCGACGCGTAGCGTGGCTCGTTCAAACGCAGGTCGGTGGTGACGATGGCCGGCAGTTTCAGGGAAACCGTCTGTGCACCGCCATCGATTTCACGGGTAACAGCAACGCTGTCGCCGCTCACTTCGACTTTGGAGGCGAAGGTGCCCTGGCCGTAACCGGTCAGCGCAGCCAGCATCTGGCCAGTCTGGTTGTTGTCGCTGTCGATCGCCTGTTTGCCAAGGATCACCAGTTGCGGCTGTTCCTTGTCGACCACGGCTTTGAGCAACTTGGCAACGGCCAGGGAGGTCAGCTCTTCAGCGGACTCGACCAGGATGGCACGGTCGGCGCCCAGGGCCAGGGCAGTACGCAACTGCTCTTGAGCAGTGGTCGGGCCGATGGAAACCACCACGATTTCAGTCGCCACGCCTTTCTCTTTCAGGCGCACAGCTTCTTCCACGGCGATTTCGCAGAAAGGGTTCATCGACATCTTGACGTTGGCGAGGTCGACGCCGGAATTGTCCGCCTTGACGCGAACTTTCACGTTGTAATCGACAACGCGTTTGACAGCTACAAGAACCTTCATGGATTCCTCGTTACTCTCCGGTGAAAAGAAAGTCGCCTAGGCGAACCTGGCGG
The DNA here is from genome assembly GCF_004519405.1 of Pseudomonas sp. BCA17. Taxonomy (GTDB): domain Bacteria; phylum Pseudomonadota; class Gammaproteobacteria; order Pseudomonadales; family Pseudomonadaceae; genus Aquipseudomonas. The sequence goes on from NZ_SGWI01000001.1 coordinate 1,877,403, forward strand.
TTGATGCTCATCGGCACACAAGGGCACCTCCAAAAACCGCAGAGATGGCGCAGCAATGGGATAGCGATGACCGTTCGTCAGTAGTGACCGGGAGGTCATTCCTTATCGCAGTGTGTAAAATGCGCGCCATCGTTCAGGCTAGCGTGACCTGTCTTGCTTTTGGACGTGCTCTTGAAACCTGCAGTCTGCCTACGGTAAGCGCAAAACCGACCGTATATTGACCGGAACGCCTATTCTGGTCAATACGCCAAAATAGCCAGTCATAAGCCGCGTTGCTTTGATTTACCTAGCTTCCAAGGGATTCAAACAAACGTTTGTATTGGACGCTGACAGTGGTCTATATATAATGCGCCACCTAGAGAGCAAGGTGGGTCGGCCTAGACGCCAGACGACACCGAAACCTCCACCCATTAGAAAAAAAAGCCTGTTGAGCCTTGAGTAGGAGATAGCCTGTGGAACGCGAATACATGGAATTCGACGTGGTCATCGTCGGCGCCGGCCCGGCGGGGCTGTCTGCCGCCTGCCGACTGAAGCAGAAGGCCACCGAAGCCGGTAAAGAAATCAGCGTCTGCGTGGTCGAGAAAGGCTCCGAAGTCGGCGCCCACATCCTCTCCGGTGCCGTGTTCGAACCACGCGCCCTGAACGAACTGTTCCCGGACTGGAAAGACCTCGGCGCCCCGCTCAACACGCCTGTGGTGCGCGATGACATCTATGTACTGCGCAGCCCCGAAACCTCTACCAAGGTGCCTGACTTCTTTGTGCCCAAGACCATGCACAACGAAGGCAACTACATCATCTCCCTGGGCAACCTGTGCCGCTGGCTGGCCCAGCAGGCCGAGAACCTGGGCGTGGAAGTCTATCCGGGCTTCGCTGCCCAGGAAGCGCTGTTCGACGAAAACGGCGTAGTCCGCGGGATCATCACCGGCGACCTCGGTGTCGACCGCGAAGGCCATCCAAAAGAAGGCGTCTACACCCCAGGCATGGAACTGCGTGGCAAGTACACGCTGTTTGCAGAAGGTTGCCGTGGCCACATCGGCAAACAACTCATCCAGCGCTTCAACCTGGACAGCGAGGCCGACGCCCAGCACTACGGCATCGGCTTGAAGGAAATCTGGGAAATCGACCCGGCCAAGCACCAGCCTGGCCTGGTGGTGCACACCGCCGGTTGGCCGCTGGACATCATGAGCGCCGAAAACACCGGCGGCTCGTTCCTCTACCACCTGGAAAACAACCAGGTGGTGGTGGGGTTGATCGTCGATTTGTCCTACAGCAACACCTTCCTGTCGCCCTTCGATGAGTTCCAGCGCCTCAAGCACCACCCGGTGCTGGCCCAGTACCTCGAAGGCGGCAAGCGCATCAGCTACGGTGCCCGCGCCATCTGCAAAGGCGGCCTTAACTCGTTGCCGAAGATGGTCTTCAAAGGTGGCGCACTGATCGGTTGCGATCTCGGCACCCTGAACTTCGCCAAGATCAAGGGCAGCCACACCGCGATGAAGTCCGGCATGCTCGCCGCCGACGCCGTGGCCGACCGTTTGTTTGCCGAATCCGAAGGCGGCGACGAACTGACCGCTTACGTCGACAACTTCAAGTCCAGCTGGCTCTACGAAGAATTGTTCGCCAGCCGCAACTTCGGCCCGGCGATGCACAAGTTCGGTCCGATCCTCGGCGCAGGCTTCAACTGGTTCGACCAGAATATCCTCGGCGGCAAGATGCCGTTCACCCTGCACGACACCAAGCCGGACTACGCCTGCCTCAAGCTGGCCAAGGACAGCCAGAAGATCGACTACCCCAAACCCGACGGCAAGCTGAGCTTCGACAAGCTGAGCTCGGTGTTCATCTCCGGTACCAACCACGAAGAAGAACAACCGTGCCATCTGAAATTGAAAGACCCAAGCATCCCGATCGGCACCAACCTGCCGCTCTACGATGAACCGGCACAGCGCTACTGCCCGGCGGGCGTGTATGAAGTGATCACCCAGGAAGACGGCGAGAAGCGCTTCCAGATCAACGCCCAGAACTGCGTGCACTGCAAGACCTGTGACATCAAGGACCCTTCGCAGAACATCACGTGGGTCACCCCGGAAGGTGCGGGTGGGCCGACTTACCCGAATATGTAAGCCAGCCGCATAAAAAAGCCAACGCCCTTCGGCGTTGGCTTTTTTGTATCAGCGCAACAAATACACCGGAAAACATTCACACAAGTGCATCACCCGGCGTCGCGTCTTATCCAGCAGCGCCGCGTTGTTCGGCTGCTCCAGCAAGTCAGCGATAAGGTTCGCCACTTCGGCGCACTCCGCTTCGCCAAAGCCCCGAGTGGTCAGCGCCGGCGTACCGATGCGAATGCCGCTGGTGACCGCCGGTTTCTGCGGATCATCAGGGATCGCATTCTTGTTCAGTGTGATGTGGGCGCTCTCCAGCAACGCCTCGGCATCTTTGCCGGTGATGTTCATTGAGCGCAGATCGAGCAGGAACATATGGCAATCCGTGCCACCGGACACCACACGCAAACCACGGCGAGTGAGAATGTCGGCCATGGTGCGGGCGTTGTCGATCACCCGTTGCTGGTAGTGCCTGAACCCATCGCTCAGCGCCTCATTGAACGCCACGGCTTTGGCGGCGATGACATGCATCAGCGGCCCGCCCTGATAAACGGGAAAAATGGTCTTGTCGAGCAGCGCCGCGTATTGCGCCTTGGCCAGGATCAAGCCACCGCGCGGGCCACGCAAGGTTTTGTGGGTGGTGGAGGTGATGAAATCGGCGATACCGACCGGCGATGGGTACACGCCGGCTGCGATCAAGCCGGCGTAATGCGCCATATCCACCATCAAGTAGGCGCCGACTTCATCGCAGATCTTGCGAAATCGCTGGAAATCGATGGTTCGCGAATAGGCAGAAGCCCCGGCGATGATCAACTTCGGCTTGTGTTCTCGGGCCAGCGCTTCCATTTCGGCGTAGTCGAGAGTCTCGGTTTCACGCTCCAAGCCGTAGGAAAACGCCTGGTAGAACTTGCCCGAAAAATTCACCGAGGCGCCGTGCGTCAAGTGACCGCCATGAGCCAGGGACATCCCCAGGATAGCGTCGCCCGGTTCAAGCACCGCCAGAAACACCGCCTGGTTCGCCTGGGACCCGGAGTGCGGCTGGACATTGACGTACTCGCAATTGAACAGCTTGCGGGCACGCTCTATGGCCAGGTTTTCGATCTCGTCGACAACGCTGCACCCGCCGTAATAGCGCCTGCCCGGATAGCCCTCGGCGTATTTGTTGGTGAGCACCGAGCCCTGGGCCTCGAGCACTTCGTCGCTGACGTAGTTTTCTGACGCAATCAATTCCAGGTGAGTTTCCTGACGGTTGCGCTCACGATCAATCAGGCGGGCAACGGCGGGGTCAAAGTTTTGCAGGCTCATGCTGTGATTCCTCAGGTGAACTCGTCGGCCAGTGCCGCAGGTACAGGATGCGACTGCACCCGTGAAGGGTTTCTGGCCGAGTCGGATAGAAAAATGGAGGTGTCTTTCAAGCCGCTGCCGGTGATCAGGATCACGGCAGTTTGCGCAGTACCGGGATTCTCCTCGGCATATTTGAGCAGGCCGGCGAAAGCGCTGGCGGCGCCCGCTTCGGGAAACACCCCAGTACTGGTGGCTAGCCGGGAAGCGGCGGCGACAATGCTCGGGTCACTGACGCAAATGAACTCGCCCCCACTGGCGGTCACCGCACGCAGGGCTTTGAGACGGTCGCGCGGCAGGGCTACATTGATGCTGCTGGCCAGGCTGGTGGGAGCAATGCGTTCCACCTGCTGCATTGGCAGGTCACTGCGCCAGGCTCGGTACATAAAATTGCTGTGCTCGGCCTGCACACCGATCAGGCGCGGAATACGCTCAATCCACCCCAACTGCAGCAAGTCGAAAAAACCCTTGTACACCGAGCCGAGAATGCAGCCATTACCCACCGGCACAAACACCAAGTCCGGTACTTGCCAGTTGAGCTGTTCGCACAGCTCGAACGCTACGGTTTTCTTCCCTTCGCTCATGTACGAATTGATTCCGGTGGTGCGGTTGTACCAGCCGTGGGTTTCGCAGGCGTCAAGGCATTGTTCAAAGGCTTCGTCGTATTGGCCGTCCACCAGCACAATCTCGGCGCCGTAGCCTTGCATCTGCGCGAGCTTTTCCCGGGGTGCGCTCTTGGGCAGGTAAATCACATTGCGCAGCCCCAAGCTGGCACTCATCCCGGCCAGAGCCGAAGCGGCGTTGCCGGTGCTTGCCACCGCGATAGTGCGCGCGCCGCATTGCATGGCATGGGCCACTGCCAGGGCACTGGCACGATCCTTCAGCGACCCGGTGGGCTGGCGGGATTCATCCTTGATAAAGACTTTGATCCGCGCACCCTTGCCGAGCAGTTCCGGGCGCGAATACAGCGGCGTGTTCCCCACCAGTAACGGCGGAATGAATTGCGTCGAACTCAACGGCATCAACCGGTCATAGCGCCACATGCCACGGGCATGCTCGTGGGCCAGACTGCCCCTGGACCATTCGCGTTTGAGCGTCGGGTAATCGTAAAGCGCATCGAGCGCACCCTCAGTCTTGCAATGAGGGCAGTAATAGCTGACCTCATGCGGCTGGTAGCTGCGATCACAAACCAGGCACTGCAACACATACTCTCTATACGAATGATTCATAGCCCCCTCCTGAAAGTATGGTGTGCGGGTGGTTCCCGCCGAGGCCGGCCCCTTTGGGCCGGCGGGCACTTCACGGACGGAAGGTGTTTCAGACCACCATGATCGCGTCGATCGCAACCAGGGTGTTGCGTGCCAGGGCACTGGCGCCGGCAGTCGTACGGGCGGGATACGGTTTGGTGAAGTACTCCTCCATCACCCGGTTGAGCGTCGGAAATTCGCTCAGGTCAGTGATGAACGCCGTGACCTTGACCACATTCGCCAATGTGCCACCCGCCGCTTCGGCCATTTGCTGCAAGTTGTCCAGGGTCTGCCGCAACTGGCCTTCGAAGTCCTTGGCCAGCACCTCATTGCTCAACGCCGAGACTGGAGTCTGCGCCGAGAGGTAAATAGTTTGCCCGTGACTGACCTTGATTCCCTGGGAATACGTACCCAGGGGCAGCGGCGCCTTGTCAGTGAAAATCACGTTGTCTTCGCCCAGGAAAGGCTTGGCGACAGGCTGGAGCTGAGCATTTGTCTGCATGGTGACGTTCCTTGTTAAGCGGGTTGGGGTTAGTGCAAATCGGCAACCTGTGTGACGGCCAGGCCTGAAAAATCCTCGTCACGGCAACGGGACGGGGAAAAATGCTGATAGTTGAGTTTCAGCGCCGCGAGGTCCGCTGGCATGGCGATGCCCAGCGCTGCGTGGCTGCACAACCGGGCAATGGCCGGCGCCGCCTGAATGCCGTAGCCACCCAGCGCGGCCAGCCAAATAAAGCTTTCTTGCTGTGGATCTTGGCCGAGTACCGGGGAACGGTCAGCGACGAAAGTGCGCAGGCCCGCCCACTTGTTGATGATCGAGCGTGGGCGTAAACGCGTCGTGCTTTGCAGACGGTCCATCGTGATGGCCAGATCCAGTTCTTCCGGCAGCGCATCGCAAGGCAGCGAGGGGCTTTCATCACAGGGTGAAACGATCAGACGCCCGGCTTCGGGCTTGATGAAAATATCTTCGTCAATGGTGCCCAGGTAAGGCGTGTGGTGCACGTCACAGTGCGGGTCAACGGCCAGCACCGTGCGACGCAGCGGCCGCACACCGACCTTTTCCATACCGCAGCGCTCGGCGAGTTCATCCGACCAGGCACCGGCGGCGTTGACCACGACGGCCGTTTCCAACCGTTGGCCGTCAGCGGTATGCAAGGCCCAGTGACTCTTACGATGTTCGCCGCGAACAACCTCGGCCTCACGCTTGATCACACCGCCCCTGGCCCGAAAACCGCCGAGGTAGGCGCCGTGAATGCCATGCACATCCAGATCGAAAGCGCTGGGTTCGTAGATACCCGCGCTCCAGACGCCTTCGGCCAGGTACGGCGCCAGCTCCAGCACCTGCTTATCGTCAAGGAGCCTGGCGGTCGGAACCTGCTCGAGCACGGCATGCAAACGCGCCGCCAGTGCCTCCACTCGCGAGGCCTGCGCCACGATCAATGCACCCCGTGGCGACCATAATGGGTGTTCGGCCAGACCTTCGGGCGGGCTCTCGAAAAAGCTCCGGGAAGCACAGGTCAGCGAGCGGATCTGCTGGTTGCCATAGCTTTCCATGGAAATGGCCGCCGAGCGGCCGGTGGTGTGGTAGGCCAACTGCTGTTCCCGCTCAAGCAGGCAGACACTGCCATGGGCCGCCAGCTCATACGCGGCAGACACACCGGCGATGCCACCGCCCACCACAATAAAGTCATAACAGGCACTCATGGTCGGCTGCCCTCGGCCAATGCGGCAGCTTTGCTTTCCCGGGTGTACGTCAGCACAAAGTGCGCCACCAGGCCAAAAATCAGGCCCCAGAAAGCAGCGGCCAGACCGAGGAAACTCATGCCCGAGGCCGTCACCAGAAAGGTAATCAATGCCGCCTCCCGTTGTTTCTCGTCCGCCATAGCACCGGTGAGCCCGGCACTGATTGCACCGAACAGCGCCAGACCGGCCAGGGAGGCAATCAATTCTTTGGGCAATGCGGAAAACACGGAGGCCAGGGTCGCGCCAAAGGTTCCCATCAGGATGTAGAACACCCCGCATGCGATCCCCGCGATGTAGCGTTTATCGCGGTTTTCATGGGCTTCGCGACCGGTGCAGATGGCGGCTGTGATCGCGGCGAGGTTGAAGCCGTGGGAGCCGAACGGCGCCATCAGGACCGAACCGATTGCCGTGACCGAGATGATCGAACGCGCCGCAGTGTTGTAGCCCGAAGTACGCAACACGGCCATGCCCGGCACGTATTGGCCGGTCAGTGTCACCAGCGCCAGCGGCAGGCCAATGTTGATGATCGCGTGCCAGTTCCACTCCGGCGCGATAAACACCGGATGAGCCACGGCGATGGTGATTGCCCCACTGTTGAGCTCACCAAACGAGGCGGCCACCGCACACCCGATAATCAGCACTGACAGAATTGCGTAGCGCGGCGAAAAGCGTTTGAACATCAAGTAGGCCGCGATCATCGACAGCACCAGCGCCGGCTGCAGCTTGATCGAGGTAAACAGTTCAGCGCCAAAGCGAAACAGAATGCCCGCCAGCATGGCGGCGGCGATCGCTTTGGGCAGGCGACTCATCAGCTTGTCGAACGCGCCGGACAAACCGACCAGCGCAATGATCACCGACGCCACGACGTACGCACCGATAGCCTGCGGCAGGGTCACAGTGGGCAGCATCGACACCAGCAGCGCCGCCCCCGGTGTTGACCATGCCGTAATGACCGGTACCCGCAGGCGCCAGCTCAGGAACAGACCGGTGATGCCGCTACCGATGGAAATCGCCCAGATCCATGAAGACACCACGTCATTGGTCAGGTGCGCTTCCTTGGCAGCCTGAAACACGATGATCAAGGGGCCGGCATACGAAATGATCACGGCGATAAAGCCCGCGATGACGGCTGACAGGGATAGATCCTTTCTGAGTGTGTCCATGATGTCTCGACTTGGCGCGGCGGAGTCGCGCAGTGACCAGTGGATTGATTGAGTCGATTGATTCGATTCGAGACGAGTGTATTTGAATAAATTGAGTTGATTCAATAGCCAATGAGATTGTTACGAGATGTTTTTTTGCCAGCAGCTCTGAATTTGGCGTAATTAATCAAATAATTTATTGATTTATATAACCTTTTTTATTTTAAAAAATATCGTGATCGTCTAATTATCTTCGACCCAACTACGATATCAATCGACTCAATTATCAGATTGACTCGATTTATCAGTTGTCTAACCTCCATGTGATATGCTCGGATATTCATCATTTCTACGATGGCAGTGATCATTCATGTGGGTTCCCCAGCTAAGCGAGTTCAACCAGCCGATGTATTTGTCGATTGCCGATGCGTTGGCGCGCGATATCAATAACGGCGTGTTGAGCGAGGGTGACCGTCTTCCGACCTTGCGAGAACTGGCCACGACGCTGAATGTCACACCGGGCACCATCAGCCGGGCGTATAGCGAAGCCCATCGGCGTAGACTGGTGCAGGGGGAAGTGGGGCGCGGTACGTATGTGCTTAATCAAAAACAGCTGGAGCTGCCCGCCAGTAACAGCGCTGCAACACTGAACCTGGGTCAGTCCGAACTGCTCGATCTTTCGATCATCAAGCCCTACAGCGAAACCCTGGAGTACTGGCTGCGCGACGCACTCGTGGGCTTGGCCAAGAGCACCGATTTCGCCCGAGCCCTGGATTACGCGCCAGACGGCGGGCACCCGGCACACCGTGAGGCGGGGGCGCAGTGGCTGCGGCATTCGTTGCCCGACGCACAATGGCAGCAGGTGATCATCACCGCCGGCGCGCAGCACGGCTTGATGGTCGCAATGAGTGCCCTGACCAACGCCGGTGACTTGGTACTGTGCGAAGAACTCTGCTATCCCGGCATCATTTCCCTGGCCCACGGCCTTGAACGCCGCCTGCGTGGCGTGCCGATGGACGATGAAGGCATCATTCCCGAGGCGTTGCGCGAGCTGTGCCTGCGCGAAAAACCAGCCATGCTGGTGTGCGTAGCGACCTGTCAGAACCCGACGGCGGCGATCATGTCGCAAAGACGCCGGGCACAAATCGCGGCGCTGGCGGAGGAGTTCGACTTCATCATTCTCGACGATGACATCTATGGTTTCCTGGCCACCGACCCGTCAATCAAACCCCTGTCGGCGTTTGCCCCGGATCGCTCGGTGTACCTCACCAGCCTGTCGAAGTCGGTGATGCCCGCGCTGCGCATCGGCTATCTCTATAGCCCGCCAAAACTACTCTCACGCCTCACTTCGATGGTGCGCAGCAGCGTATGGATGCCATCGCCGCTGACCGCGCAACTGGCCAGCAACGTCATCACCGAAGGCCTGGACAAAAAACTGATTCGCATCCAGCGCAACGAAGCCGCCGGAAGGCAGGCCATTGCTCAGGAGATCTTCGCCAACTTCGAACTCAAGACCCAGCCGTATTCCTACCATGTCTGGCTGACACTGCCGGAGCCTTGGACCAGCGACGAATTCACCATGCTGGCGCGCGCCAATGGCGTCCTGGTACTCAGTGGCACGCAGTTCCAGGCTGAACGTTCCGGGGCCACGCGCAGCGTGCGACTGGTGCTGATGTCGCCCACCAGCCAGGACGAATTGCGCTTTGCCCTGACCAAATTGGCCAGCCTGATCGAGTCCGACCCGCGACGTTATTACTAGGCGGCTCGCTCTTCGCCCGGATTGCGCAGGAAATAGCGTTTGTATTCCCGGCTGAACTGCGACGTGCTCTGATACCCCACGCTGTGCGCCGCCTGTGCCACGCCCATGCCTTCCACCAACAATAACTGCTGGGCCTTGAGCAAACGCAGACGCTTCAAGTACTGCACCGGCGACAACAAGGTGCAGCGCTTGAAATGCTCATGAAACGTCGACGCGCTCATATGCGCGTACCCCGCCAGGGTCTCGATATTCAGCGGCTCGGCATAATGGGCGTGCAGGTGATTCAACGATGTGGCAATCCGTGAAAACTGCCCCTGCTGTTCCACCAATGCGCGCAGGACATCAGCCTGAGGCCCGCGCAACGCGGTGAACAACAACTCGCGCACCCGCGCCGGCCCCATGATCCGGCTCTCCAGCGGATCGTGCAGGCATTGCAACAGCCGTTCGACACACCCGCGCATCGCATCATCGAGCACCACCGAACTCATCGACTCCAGCGTCTGCGCCGTCGGCGGCGGCCCGGCCTGAATGCCCATGGCCATCACCAACTCACCCAGCACGACACGATCAATGCCCACCGTCACGCCCAGCAGCGGCGCATCCGACGCCATGGCAAACGTCTCGCACTCGAACGGCACCGGCATCGCCTGGATCAGGTAGTGCCCGGCGCCGTACTCCAACGTGCGCGGGCCCAAGTAGGCAACCTTGCTGCCTTGGGCCACGAACATCAGGCTCGGCTCATAGATCTGCGGCCCGCGCGCCACGTCACAGCTGGCGCGCAGTACTTGCACGCCGGGCAGATGAGTGGGCGAAAAACCGTCGCGGGGCGCAAGCCCTTCAATCAAGGCAACCAGCGGAGCATTGGCATCGAGATGGCGGGTCAACAACATAAAAGCAGCTCTCGGAAAAATCACGTCTTGGTGCAGGCTAGCTAGCTTCAAGCCACAAGCTGCAAGAAAGTACGCAGTTTATAGCTTGCCGCTGGCAGCTTGCCGCTTTTAGCTGCTCCTCCGGAGCTTTAGGCATGAGACTCGGAGCATTTGCCATGTTCGGTCCCAGGGTCGGCGCGCAAAATGCGCCACCTCACTTGTCCAAGCTTTTGCGAGGTTTCCCCATGTACACCGCCATCGGTTATGCCGCCCAGTCGGCCACCACTCCCCTCGCCCCCATGTCCTTCCAGCGCCGCAGCCCACGCGCTGATGACGTGGCCATCGAGATCCTTTACTGCGGCGTCTGCCACTCCGACATCCACCAGGCCCGCAACGAATGGGGCATCGCCGTGTACCCGCTGATGCCGGGCCACGAGATCGTTGGCAAGGTCACCGCCGTCGGCGCCAAGGTCACCCAGCATAAAGTCGGTGACCTGGTCGGTGTGGGCTGCATGGTCGACTCGTGCCGTCACTGTGAGGCGTGCAAGTCAGACCTGGAGCAATATTGCCTCGAAGGTCCGACCATGACCTACGCCACCCCGGACCGCGTAGACGGCAGCAACACCATGGGCGGCTACTCGGACAGCATCGTGGTCAGCGAGCACTTCGTGGTGAAGATCCCGGCCAAGCTCGACCCGGCCAGCGCCGCGCCAATCCTCTGCGCCGGCATCACCACCTACTCGCCGCTCAAGCATTACGGCGTGAAGGCCGGCGATAAAGTCGGCGTACTCGGCATGGGCGGCCTGGGCCATATGGGCATCAAGTTCGCCAAGGCCATGGGCGCGGAAGTGACCTTGTTCACCCGCTCCGCGAGCAAAGCCGAGGAAGGCCGTCGTCAGGGCGCCGACCATGTCATCGTATCCACCGACGCCGAGCAGATGAAAGCCGCTGCCGGGCACTTCGATTTCCTGCTCGACACCATCCCCGTGCAGCACGATCTGAACCCCTACCTCGACGTACTGCGCTTTGACGGCGTACACATCCTGGTCGGCCTGATCGAGCCGGTTGACCCACCGGTGCATGCCGCCAAGCTGGTGCTGGGCCGCAAAGTATTGGCTGGATCGCTGATCGGCGGTATTGCAGAAACCCAGGAAGTGCTGGATTTCTGCGCCGAGCACAACATCACGTGCGACATCGAAATGCTCGACATCCGTCAGATCAACGAGGCCTACACCCGCATGATCGCCGGTGATGTGAAGTACCGCTTTGTCATCGACATGGCAACCCTGAAAGCCTGATCAGGCTTTCGCGCCTAACTCCGCTGACAGCCGGGCTGCGACCTGTTTGACCACAGGGATCAGCTCGGCCATTTTCTCCAGCGGCATGTAGGGCACGGTACTGGCGATGCTGATGCCGGCGACGATTCGCCGGCTGGCGTCGCGCACCGGTGCCGCCACACAACGGATCGATGGTTCGTTGTCTTCCAGATCGAACGCATACCCGCCCACCACATATTCACGCATGCGCTGTTCGAACTGTGCCCAGGACTGCTCCGGGTGCTGCGGCCATGCCTGGCTTTTGCCACTGACCGGCAAGCTGACTTCGTACAGGCGCTGCCACTCCTCCACACCGTCATCCAGCAGGAGCGCCTTGCCGATACCGGTACGCGCCAACGGCATGCGATGGCCAACTCGCGAGCGCATTTCCGGGCCATTGCGGCCGGGGTTCTTGTGCAGGTAGAGCACGTCGTCGTACTCGCGAATCGCCAGGTGGATGGTGTCTCCGGTCAGTGCCGACAATTCATCCAGATACGGTACGGCCAAGCTCACCAACGGCAGCTCTTCGCGGGCCTGAAACCCCAGTTCGATCAACTTCGGCCCCAGCAGATAACCGACTTGCGGCACCACGCGCAGGTAACGCTCCTCCACCAGGCAACTGGCCAGGCGGTGGGTGGTACTGCGGGTGGTGCCGATGCGCTTGGCAATCTCTTTCAAGTCCCGCGCACCGGCCGCTACCGCCTGTACCACGCCCAGGCCACGCAGCAGGGTCTGGGTACCGGTGGGGGCGGCGTCTTTGACGGGGGTGTGGGCGTTTTCCTGCATATCGGGCCTATAAGTATGAAAGCGGGGGCATTATGGCAAATGATGAACGCGAACACAGCGCACATAAAAATGTATGTAGAAGGAGGCCAGCTCCGACGGCTGTGTATGGCCGCTATCGGGAGCAGGCCCCTTTGCACACGTTCAGCGTTGCTTCATACGGTCAATGATGACCGCCAACAGCAGGATCGAACCGCGGATCACGTACTGGTAGAACGTGTCGATGTTTTTCAGGTTCATCGCATTCTCAATGATCGCCAGAATCAACACCCCGGCAATCACATGCCGAATCATGCCGATCCCACCGCTCAACGACACCCCGCCCAATACGCAGGCGGAAATTACCGTCAGTTCAAACCCCTGGCCGATCATCGGCTGGCCCGAGGTCATGCGCGAGGCGAGGATCACTCCGGCCAAGGCGCCGATCAAACCGTGCACGGCGAAGATGATGATCTTGGTACGATCGACGTTCACCCCGGCCAGCAACGCCGCCTCCTGGTTGCCGCCGATGGCCATGGTATTGCGCCCATACGTGGTGTAGTTGAGCAGCCAGCCGAAGAACACAAAACACAGCACGGTAATGATGATCGGCACCGGCACGCCCATCAGTTGACCGTTACCGAACACGAAGAAGCTTTCATCCATCACCCCCACCGCCTTGCCGTTGGAGAAGATGTAGGCCAGGCCGCGCACGATCTGCATGGTCGCCAGCGTCGTGATCAACGCGTTGATGCGCAATTTGGCAATGACGATACCGTTGATCAGCCCCACCACCAGGCCCATGGCCAACGCCACCGACACACCGAGCACCACGCTGTCGGTGTCGCGGATCACAATCCCCGCCACCACGCCGGCGCAGGCAATCACCGAGCCCACCGACAGGTCGAAATGCCCCGATGCCAGGCAGAACAACATGGTGCACGCCGCAATGCCAACGGTGGAAATCGCCAGGCCCAGGCCACGCATGTTCAGGGGCGAGAGGAAGTTGTCGATAAACAGTGCGCTGAGCACAAAGATGGCCAGCGCCGCCAACAGCATCACCCAATCATCAAGAAACTTGCGCTGGTTGAAGCCCGGCCAGAAGCCTTTTGCAGTTTTTACCTCGGACATCATTCACCTCGCATTCTTCAAGCCCGCGAACGCGGGAGAGCCAGTTGCAACAGCCGTGCTTCATCCGCCTGTTCGCGAGCCAACTCGCCGGTCAGGGCGCCTTCGCTCATCACCAGGATGCGGTCGCTGATGCCCATCACTTCCATCAGGTCGCTGGACACCACGATCACCGCAATACCGCTCGCCGCCAGGTTGTGGATGATCTGGTAGATCTCCGACTTGGCGCCGATGTCGATACCGCGCGTGGGCTCATCCAGCAGCAGCACTTTCATCGGCATCGACAGCCAACGGCCCAGAATCGCCTTCTGCTGGTTGCCGCCCGAGAGGTACATGATTTTCTGCTCGGCATTCGGCGTCTTGACCTTCATCGCCTTGATCTGGTGGTCGGCGTTGCCTTTTTCCCAGCCCTCGCGCAGCAGCCAGCCGAACCTCGAGTGGGCACCGCGGGCGCTGATATTGATGTTCTCGGCGACACTGGACAGCGGGATGATGCCC
>NZ_SGWI01000010.1 GCF_004519405.1 Pseudomonas sp. BCA17
CAAAGAGCGGGGCCGCTTCGCGGCCCAACGGGAGCAAGCTCCCTCGCCACAAATACAGTGTTCACTCTTAACTGACTGGCATTAACCGCAAGGGTGGTTCTTTATATCGCTGGTCTATTCGCCGCGATAGATGCAGCCGCTGGTGCATGTCTCATGGATGCGGATCGCACTGAGTTCCGGCAACAGGGGTTTCAACTCGTTCCAGATCCACTTGGCCAGTACTTCACTGGTAGGGTTTTCCAGGCCAGGGATGTCATTGAGGTAGTTGTGGTCGAGACGTTCGTAGAGCGGCTTGAAAATCGCCTTGATCTCCGAGAAGTCGCGAATCCAGCCGGTATGCGGGTCCAGGTCGCCGCTCAGATGGATTGCCACCTTGAACGAGTGCCCGTGCAGGCGCCCGCATTTATGGCCTTCCGGCACGTGCGGCAGGCGGTGGGCGGATTCGAAAGTAAACTCTTTGAAGATTTCCACGGTGTGACCTGTAGGGCTTGTGTTGCGTGGGTTTGAGAGGATCGTCAGTTTCTGTAGAACTGATCGATGTACCGATTGGTCGTTGCTGGAGGTGATTGAGCTCATCCATTCAGCAATTGCCGACTGACGTCAGGCGACCGAATTGGGGGGCATTCTAACCTGTTTTGGCGATGTGCCCTCGCTGATCCGACGATAAAAGGTATTTCGGCCCACGCCGGTGGTGTGAAGCCCTCGTCGAGGCACAGGAACAAGTTGATATTTCTCGCCCGGCCTCTTCCCCTATAGGCGGTTGCTTTGAGTCTTCATATCAAAGCAGGGGAGAGGAGCCTCCCTGGGAGGCTCCGATGATTTTACTTGGCATCACCGTCGTGAGCCTTGGACAACGTCTTGGCATGCTCCAAATGGGACTTCAGCTTAGGCAGCGTTTCGGTGGCGAACGCCTTGATTTCAGCATCTTTGCCCTCGGAAATTTCCTTCTCGAAAATTTCAATCGTGGCTTCATGCGCCTTGACCTGATTGTTGGCATAAGCCTGATCGAAGGATTTGGCACTGCGCAATTCCAGGATCATTGCCTTGGCCTTATCCATAAGCTCTGCACTGTCCGAAACTTTCAGATTCTTGGCGTCTGCGATGGATTTGAGCTTGGCGTTCGCTGCCGTGTGATCCTTGACCATCATGTCTGCAAAACTTTTGACATCGGCGGCACTGCCTTTTTCCAGGGCGAGCTTGCCTGCCTCGACTTCAGCGACTCCTTTGGCGGAGGCGTCTTCTACAAAATCGTCATCCTGTGCTGCGAATGCACCTTGGGACGCCAAGCCGACAAGCAGGGTAAGCGCGCAAGTTTTCAGTACGTTTGCCATGATTCAGTTCCCTCTTCATATCTGCTGGGCAATAGCGCCCATAAACGTGTGAGCACGTGGTCGCGGAATACGTTCAAGTTTCTTTACCGCGACAGCCCTGCGCATGCAGTCGTCTCCGCTTGTCGGAGCCTATGAATAGTGAGGGGCAGCCTATTTCTGGTAGATCAACGGCGTGGGTGGCAACGGCGCCGCGTGCTAGCGCCGAGCCTTCATCAAAGCGCCTGCAAACGATCGCCCAGCCCACCCTTATCGGCCAGTTCCAGGAACTCATCGCCCAACCGCCGGCTTTCGCTCATTGCCGTTTGCCAGTATCTATTGCGGCTCGGGTCGTCGCCCATGAAGCGCTTGAAGTCGCTGCGATCCGGCAGCTTGCCGTGGGGCAGGCGAGCCAGGTAGTCCCTGGATGGCGCCAGCAGCAGCACATCCTGCAAACCCTGCTGGTTGCTGCGCCGCCACGGCAGGCCCTTATCAAACCAGCCAGGGATGACCCGGTCGGTAAAGTGCGGGTACAGCACGATGTCGTCGCCGTGGTAGGGCAGGTCGAGGTGGTAGTCCACCAGGCCGCCGTCGCGATAGGTCCCCTGGCCTGCGCCGGGCAGGTCGCGCACGCCTTGCATCACCATGGGGATGGAGCCTGAGGCCAGCAATGCCTGGCGCAGGTTGCCCAGCTCCAGTTCCAGGAAACGCGACGGGAAATCCGTCAGCGGATGCACCGGCGGCGCCTGGCGCGGGTCGTGGATGATCAGTCGCTCAAAATGCCGTGACAACCGCGCGCGACCGCGCAAGTTATCCGCAATCACCGATGTCAGCCCCAGGCCCAGACGCCCGCGATGGTCATCGGCGAGCAGGCCGTGGCTTTTGACCACCATGATGTTCAGGCGATAGTGGGGGTTGGCCAGCACCTGCGCATCGCGGCCTGCCAGCAGGTCATCGAGCATGCGCTGGCAGCTTCGCGTGACTTCGGCCATGGTCACGCCTTTGGCGAAGCTCTGTTCGTTGTACAGGCGGCCGAGGTCGAGCAAGCCTTGTACCGGGTCGGGCAGGCAGGCGCTGGCAAATCGCCAGGAGCCGATGGAGGCGCCGATCAGTGCGCGCTCACGGGGCGCGCGCGCCAGCCAGTCGCCGAACAGCGCCAGGTCCAGTCCCTGAATCCCCAAGGCCTTGGGGCCACCGGCCGCACCGGGTAGGATGCCGACATCGGCAGGCTTGAGGCCCTGTTCGCGAATGCGTGCCAGGGCACGCCGGCCGGCCTTGAGGGTCAAGGCGGGAAACTCGATGTGGATGGCTGTCATACCGGTCTCTTTTGAAGCAAGCGGGGCAGTATAGGAAATCTCGCCTGGCGATGGGGGCGTCGATCGATGAAAATTGCCATGGTGGCAATTCAGTTTCAGTTAAGTTGCGACGGTTAACGTGGTGACCTCAAGGAACAGCAGGATACGCAATGAAGGTAAATCTACGTGTGGGCAGTCCAATGGCGTTGGTATTGCTATTGGCCAGCTCCCACTTGACGGCCCATGACCTCGGCCAGGACGAAGCCTTGCGTCTGCGCCAGAAGGGCATCATCGCCCCCCTGGAGCACTTGCTGGGCCCGGCGTTCGAACGCTACCCCGGTGCCAAGTTGCTCGATGCCGAGCTTGAAGAGCACAAGGACCGCGCGGTGCCCTATATCTACGAAATCGAGTTGCTGACGGTGGAAGGAGTCGTGCGCGAAATCGAACTCGACGCGAGCACTGGAGCGCTGCTCAAAGATAAGGAAGACGACTGATGCGCCTGCTTTTGGTAGAAGACAACGTCCCTCTGGCCGATGAGTTACTGGCCGGCCTGCAACGCCAGGGTTATGCCGTCGACTGGCTGGCCGATGGCCGTGATGCTGCCTATCAGGGCAGCAGCGAGCCCTATGACCTGATCATTCTTGACCTTGGCTTGCCCGGCCTGCCCGGGCTTGACGTATTGGCGCAATGGCGTGCGGCGTCCTTGGTGACGCCGGTGCTGATTCTGACCGCCCGCGATTCCTGGGCCGAGCGCATCGAAGGGCTCAAGGCCGGCGCGGATGATTACCTCGCCAAACCCTTCCATCCTGAAGAGCTGTTCCTGCGTATCCAGTCGCTGTTGCGCCGCTCCCACGGCCAGGCCAACCAGCCCACCTTGCAAGCCGCCGGCCTGCATCTGGATGAAGGTCGCCAGTGCGTGCTGCGAGAGGGCGACGAAATCCAGCTGACCGCCGCCGAGTTTCGCCTGCTGCGTTACTTCATGCTGCACCCTCAGCAGATCCTGTCGAAAAGCCACTTGGCTGAGCATTTATATGACGGCGAGAACGAGCGCGATTCCAATGTGCTGGAAGTCCACGTCAACCATCTGCGCCGCAAGTTGGGGCGCAGTGTGATCGAAACCCGGCGTGGCCAGGGTTACCGGTTTGGCGCCAGCCCTGCATGAAGTCCATTCAGCGGCGCCTGAGCCTGGGCCTGATCAGTGTGATGGTGGTTGTTGGCGTGGTGCTGGCGCAGACCAGTCTGTGGTTATTCGAAGCCGGGTTGCAGCGCTACCTGGAGGCGGGGCTGCGCAACGACAGCGAGAACCTGCTGGTCGCCCTGGTGCGTGAGCCCAATGGAATGCAACTTGATGAGCAGCGTTTGTCACCCGCTTATCAACGGCCGTTTTCCGGTCATTACTTTCGTATTGATTTTGCCGATATTCACTGGCGCTCCCGTTCGCTTTGGGATCAGGAGCTGCCGCGTCTCCCTCAGATCGGTCTTAAAGGCAATCTGCAATTGGGGCCGGAGGGCCAACAACTGCTGGTATTGCGTTCGGACTACAAACGCTTCGGCCAGACGATTTCCATCAGCGTGGCCCAGGACTACACGCCTGTGCGGGAAAGCTTTCGCCTGATGCGTCAGATCGGCCTGGTGCTGGGGCTGGCGGCGTTATTACTGGTGTTGGTCCTGCAACGAGTGACCGTGCGTCGCGCCTTGCGCCCGTTGGAAACTGCGCGCGAACAGATCGCCCAACTGCAACAAGGCCAGCGCTCCCAACTCGATACCCAAGTGCCGCTGGAACTGGAGCCGTTGGTCGCGCAGATCAACCATCTGCTGGCCCACACTGAAGACAGCCTCAAGCGTTCACGCAATGCCTTGGGCAACCTCGGGCATGCCTTGAAAACCCCACTGGCCGTGTTGTTGAGCGCAGCGTCCAGCGAGCCGCTCAAGGACCATCCGCAACTGAGCAAGTTGTTGCGCGAGCAGCTTGAGCAAGTGCAGCAACGCCTCAATCGTGAACTCAACCGTGCGCGCCTGGCCGGTGAAACCTTGCCCGGCGCATTATTCGACTGTGAAAAAGAACTGCCCAGCCTGTTGGCCACGCTCAACATGATCCACGGTGAGCACCTGGACTTGAGCTACCAGGTGTCGCCCGGCCTGCAACTGCCCTGGGACCGCGAAGACCTGTTGGAACTGCTCGGCAACCTGCTGGACAACGCCTGTAAATGGGCGGACGCCGAAGTCCGCCTGATCATCAGCGAAACGGCGCAGGCCTATCTGTTGGCAGTGGAAGACGACGGCCCCGGTATCCCCGAGACCGATCGCGACAAGGTGCTTAGCCGAGGTATGCGCCTGGATGAGCAGATCGACGGCCATGGCCTGGGGTTGGGGATCGTGCGGGATATCGTTGAGGTGTGGGGCGGGGTGTTGCAGTTGCAGGAGAGTGAACTGGGCGGGTTGAAGGTGTTGATTGAGTTGCCCAGGCGCCAGGCTTGAGCCCGGCGCCTCGACAGCGCGGCATTACACTTTGAATTGGTCCATCAACCCCTGCTGTTGATTCGCCAGGCGGTTCAGCGCCTGGCTGACCCGCGCCGACTCATTGGCCTGCTCCGACAACGATTCGGTCACATCCCGGATCGTCGCCACATTGCTGTTGATCTCTTCAGCCACTGCGCTTTGTTCCTCGGCGGCGCTGGCGATCTGCAGGTTCATGTCGCTGATCACGGTGACCGCGTCGCCAATCTGGCGCAAGGCACTCACGGCCTGGCCCACCTGTTCGACACTGCCCTGGGCCTGGCGGTGGCTGTTGCCCATGGCGCCGACCACCTCGGTGGTGCCGCTTTGCAATTGCTCGATCACCAGGCGGGTCTCTTCCACCGATTCCTGGGTACGTTGCGCCAGGTTACGTACCTCGTCGGCAACCACGGCAAACCCACGGCCAGCTTCACCGGCCCGGGCCGCTTCGATGGCGGCGTTGAGCGCCAGCAGGTTGGTCTGCTCGGCGATGCCGCGAATCACTTCCAGCACCGAACCGATTTGCGCGCTGTTGGCTGCCAAGCCTTCGACCTGGGCCATGGCGGTACTCATGTCGGCGGCGAGTGCGCCGATGTTGCTGGTGGTGCGGTCGATCACGGTCAGGCCTTCGCGGGTGGCCTGGTCGGCATCGCGTGCGGCCTGGGCGGCTTGGGCCGCGCTGCGGGCGACATCCTGCGCGGTGGCGCTCATTTCATGGGAGGCGGTGGCGACCTGATCCACCTGGCGGTATTGCTGTTCCATACCGGCGCTGGTTTCGGTGGCAATCGCGGCGGATTGGTCGGCGGTACCACGGGCGTCCTGCACTGACCGTTTGACCTCGGCAATGATCGGCTGCAGCTTGTCGAGGAAGCGGTTGAACCAGCCGGCCAGTTGGCCCAGTTCGTCTTTTTTGTCATAGGCCAGGCGGCGGGTCAGGTCGCCTTCGCCACTGGCGATGTCTTCGAGCATACGTGCCACACCGAGAATCGGACGGGTCACGCCGCGCGCCATCAGCCATACCAGGGCCAGGCCGGCCACCGCAGCCAACAGGCCCAGGCTCAGTTCCAGCAGGGTGCCCTTGGCATTGTCGGCGTCCAGTTGTGCTTTCAGGGCTTCGGCAGGGGCGACCAGGACTTTTTCCGGTACGTCCAGCAACACACCCCAGGGCTTGCCGCCCGGGATCGGTATAAATGGCGCCAATACCTTGAGTTGGTGGTCGGTACGCAGGCTGCGGGTTTGCGTGCTGCTGGCCAGCGCGCTGATCAACTGCGCGCCGCTGACGGTATCGACCTGGTCCAGGCGTTGGCTGAGTTTACCGGCGTCCGGGCTGTAGCCGGCAAGCAAGCCGGTCGGGCTGAGGATGCTGACCTGAGTCTGGCCGTCATACAGTTTTTGGCTCGCCTGTCGGCTCACGGCCTGCAAGCTGTTGAGGTTGATGTCCACCGACAGCGAGGCGATGACTTTGCCGTTGACCATCAGCGGGAACACGATGCTGGTCATCAGCACGTTCTGCCCGTCGATCACATAAAAGTAGGGTTCGATCACACAGGGTTTAAGGGTCGCGCGCGGGCAGGTGAACCAGGCATTGGCTTTCTCGCCGCTGGGGCCGACGCTGGTGTCGGCCATGTCACTTTCGGGCAGTGGCATCGAGGTCAGTTTGCCCGGGGTGGGCTGCGACCAATACAGGGCAAAGCGGCCTTTTTCGTTGCTGCCCAATTCTTTCTGATTGGCGAACAACTCGTCCTTGCCATCCAGCGCATTCGCTTCAAACACCAGGGACAAACCAAGCAGGTCCGGGTTGGCTTGCAGCGCGGCCTTGACCTGGCGAGTCAGGTCTTCACGGGTGTCGAAGGCATCGAGGAAGCGCTTTTCAGCCTGTTCGCGCAGGAACAGCACTTGGCGGGAAAAGCCATGGCCGTACTGGTAGGCATCCATGAACTGCTGGCGAATGCCCAGTGACTGCACTTCACCCTGCGCCTCGATGCGCGCCTGGGCCGCGGCATCAAGCATCTGCATGCTGGATGCCTTGACCTGCTCGGAGCTCTGCCCCATGCGATACAGCGACAGCCCCACCAGCAGGGTTACGATCCCCAGCAGGCAGAGACCGGCGAGCAGGGTGATTTTCCATTGAATGGAGAGCTGCCTAAGCGACATCGGGACATCCTTACCTGAAAACACGTAGAGATCCGTTATCGGCTGTGCGGTTTATTTCTTTATTCAAACGTTCAATAGAAAGCTCAAAGCGGCGTCGTTTTTTGACATGGCCGCCCGCCTGCTGCAAAGTGCGCGCCCTCTAATAAGACCTCCTCAGCCTGCACGTCGGCCACCCTGTTTGATGGCCGCCTGGGCGCCGCACGCCTGTTCTTCTGTTTTTTGTCTTGAGGTAACCATGATTAACGCAGTAATCGCCGCGGTCGGCACCATGCTGGTGCTCAGCCTGTCCCGCGTGCATGTGGTCATCGCCATTATTGTCGGTGCCCTGGTGGGTGGCCTGACCGGTGGCCTGGGTATCGACGCCACGCTCAAAGCGTTCAACGGTGGCTTGGGCGGCGGCGCCACCGTGGCTTTGTCTTACGCTTTACTCGGTGCTTTCGCCGTGGCGATTGCCAAATCCGGTCTGGCCCATGCCCTGGCGGACAAAGCGCTGCTGATGGTGGACCGACAGGAAGCGACCGGTGGCAGTCACGTCAAATGGTTGTTGATCGGCCTGCTGTGGGTCGTAGCGATCGCCTCGCAGAACATCCTGCCCATTCATATTGCCTTTATCCCGTTGTTGGTTCCGCCGCTGTTGTACGTGCTGACCAAGCTGCAACTGGACCGCCGCCTGATCGCCTGCGTGATGACCTTCGGCTTGATCACGCCCTACATGTTCCTGCCGGTAGGTTTCGGCAACATCTTTCTCAACCAGATCCTGCTGGCCAACGTCGCCAAGAGCGGCGTAGACATCAGTCAGGTCAATGTCACTCACGCCATGGGCTTGCCGGCGCTGGGCATGGTGGTCGGCCTGTTGATGGCAGTGTTTGTCAGCTACCGCAAAAAGCGTGTGTATGACTTGGAGAAAATCGAACGGGTCGAGCAAGTGGCGGTGCAGTACAACCCGTTGACCCTGCTGGTGGCCGGGCTGGCGATTGCCGCAGCATTCATCATCCAATTGTGGCTGGACTCGATGATCATCGGCGCCCTGGCCGGGTTCCTGATCTTCTCGGTGTCGGGCATCGTGCGCTGGCGCGAGACGGACGACCTGTTCACCGAAGGCATGAAGATGATGGCGATGATTGGCTTCATCATGATCGCCTCGTCGGGTTTTGCCGAAGTGCTCAAGGCTACCGGCGACGTGCGTTCGCTGGTTGAAACCTCGGCGGCATTCATCGGCCATAGCCGCGGTGTGGGTGCATTGCTGATGTTGCTGGTGGGGCTGCTGGTGACGATGGGGATCGGTTCGTCGTTCTCCACGGTGCCGATCCTCGCCGCGATTTTCGTACCGCTGTGCGTGCAACTGGGCTTCAGCCCGTTGGCCATCGTGTGCATCGTCGGTACGGCGGGGGCCTTGGGCGATGCCGGGTCGCCGGCGTCGGACTCTACCCTCGGCCCGACCTCCGGGCTGAACATTGACGGCCAGCATCACCATATCTGGGACACCGTGGTGCCGACGTTCTTGCACTACAATATCCCATTGCTTGCGTTTGGCTGGATTGCCGCGATGACCCTCTGACAGGATCGTCCTACAGAAATCGGGCAATGGGCCGTTAACCTCTCAAGTCGCCACGAATAAGAGAGAAAGCCATGCGTCTGAGTTTAAAGGCCAAAGTCCTGTCCCTGGCCATCGTGCCGGTGTTGCTGTTTGCCGTGGTCATCAGCCTGACCACGGTGTGGATCCTGAAGGGCCAGGCGCGCAACGAGGTGGACGAAACCCGCCAGCGCCTGCTCAACGACGCCAAGGCAACTCTGCAGAGTTACGTGGAAGTGGCCATGACCACCATCAAGCCGCTCTACGACGCGGCGGCTCCCGGCGATACGGCGGCGCGGGCCGAGGTGGTCAAGCTGCTGTCCAGCACCAGCTACGGCAAGGATGGCTACTTCTTCGGCTACGACTCCGAGACCATCCGCCTGTTCAAGGGCAACAGCCCCGACGGCGTAGGCAAAAGCTTCAAGGACAACCGCGATCCCAACGGTGTCTACGTCAACCGCGACCTGGTCAAGGTCGGCAAAGACGGCACTCACTACCTCCAATACAGCTCCACCCAGCCCGGCCAGACCGAGTTGGTGCCCAAGCTCGGCTACACCGAGTACTTGCCGAAATGGGACATGGTGATTGGTACGTCGGTCAACCTGGATGGCATCGAGGCCCAGGTGGCGGTGGTCGAGGCCAAGGTCGAGAAACGCATGGAAGGTGTAGTGCTGAGTATCCTCGGCGTCGCCGTCGTGGTGCTGCTGGTGATTGCCGTCGTGGGCATGATGGTAGCCAATACCATCCTGCGTCCGCTGAGCCTGATGAAAGCCAACCTTGACGACATCGCCGCCGGTGAAGGCGATTTGACTCGGCGCCTGGCCATTACCAGCCAGGATGAACTGGGCGATCTTGCCGGTGCGTTCAATCGTTTTGTCGACAAGATCCACGGCCTGGTGCGCCAGATCACCGAGATGACCACCCAACTGACCGGCCTGGTCAGCCAGGTTTCCGATCAGGCCCAGCGTTCCGAGCAGGCCATGGAGCGCCAGCGCCACGAAACCGACCAAGTTGCCACGGCGATTAACCAGATGTCTTCCGCCGCCCAGGAAGTGGCGCGAAGTGCCCAGGGCGCCTCAGTCGCGGCCCAACAGACCGACGCCGAAGGCCAGGCGGCCAAGCGTGTGGTGGACGGCAGCATCGCGCAGATTCACGCGCTGGTGAACGATATCCGCAGCAGCGGCGTGTCCCTCGACAGCTTGCAGCAGGATGTGTCGTCGATTGTCAGTGTGCTGGGTGTGATCCGCTCGATTGCCGAACAGACCAACCTGCTGGCCCTCAACGCCGCGATCGAAGCCGCGCGGGCAGGGGAGGCCGGGCGAGGTTTTGCGGTGGTGGCCGACGAAGTGCGTGCCCTGGCCAGCCGCACCCAAACCAGCACCCAGGAGATCCAGGGCATGATCGACCGCCTGCAAAAAGGCACGGTCGCCGCCGTGGATGCCATGCGCCGCTCCAGCGACGCGGGCGATGGCACCTCGGCCCAGGCCAATGAAGCCGGGGCCTCACTGGACACCATGGCGCAACTGATCGGCACCATCAACTCGATGAACGCCCAGATCGCCAGCGCTGCCGAGGAGCAGACCGCCGTGGCCGAAGAGATCAACCGCAGCGTGCATCAGATCGCCGCAGCGGTGGACAGTGTGGCCGATGAAACCCAGTTGGGCGCCCAGACCTCGCGCAGTCTGGCGGATCTGGGGCAGCGTCTGGGGCAGTTGGTGGGGCAGTTCAGGATCTAGAGATCGCGCATCAATAAGCCAAAGCGCACGTCCATGTCGGCTGGCAGTGGCACATACACGGTGTGTCCATCCCCTGGCGCCACGTCGATGGTTTCGCCTTTGGTATTGTGCAGAGAGGCCAGGTCAAAGTGAAAGTTGCCGGCGGGGGTCATCAACTCCAGGTGATCGCCCACGGCGAAGCGATTCTTCACCTTGACTTCGGCCCGGTCGCCACGGCGCTCGCCGGTGAGCTCCCCGACAAACTGCTGACGCTCCGACACTGAACTGCCGCTCTGGTAGTTCTGGTATTCGTCATGCACATGACGGCGTAGAAAGCCTTCGGTGTAACCGCGCTGGGCCAGGGATTCGAGGTTGGTCATCAGGTTGCGGTCGAAGGCGCGCCCGGCCACCGCATCATCAATGGCCTGGCGGTACACCTGGGTGGTGCGCGCGCAGTAGAAGTGGGACTTCGTGCGGCCTTCGATCTTCAGCGAATGCACGCCCATGTGTGTCAGGCGCTCCACATGCTGCACGGCGCGCAGGTCCTTGGCGTTCATGATGTAGGTGCCGTGTTCGTCTTCGAAGGCGGGCATCTGCTCATCGGGGCGGTTGGCCTCCCGCAGCAGAAAGACCTGGTCGGTCGGCGCGCCGATCCCCAGGGTGGGTTCCGGATGGTAGTGCCGGACGATATCGCCCGTGGCGTTTTCCACCGCCGGCGTGGCCTGGTATTTCCACCGGCACGCGTTGGTACAGGTGCCCTGGTTGGCATCGCGCTTGTTCATATAGCCCGAGAGCAGGCAGCGCCCGGAGTAGGCCATGCACAAGGCGCCGTGCACGAACACTTCCAGTTCCATGGCCGGTACCTGCTGGCGGATTTCGCCGATCTCTTCCAGGGACAACTCCCGCGACAGAATCACCCGGCAGATGCCTTGCTGTTGCCAGAACTCGACACTGGCCCAGTTCACCGTATTGGCCTGCACCGACAGATGAATCGGCATCTCGGGAAAGTGGCGGCGCACCAGCATGATCAAGCCTGGGTCGGACATGATCAGCGCATCCGGGCCCATGGCGATCACCGGCGCCAGGTCTTTGAGGAAGGTTTTCAGCTTGGCGTTGTGCGGCGCGATGTTGACCACCACGTAGAAGCGTTTGCCCAGTATGTGGGCTTCCTGAATACCCAGGGCCAGGTTGGCGTGGTCGAACTCGTTGTTGCGCACCCGCAGGCTGTAGCGCGGCTGGCCGGCGTAGACCGCATCGGCGCCGTAGGCGAAGGCATAGCGCATGTTTTTCAGGGTGCCGGCGGGGGCGAGCAGTTCGGGGGCGATCACGGGGGGCATGGGCTCAAGTCGCAAAAGGTCGCGAGGGTAAAGGAGCTGGGGGCGGGGTTTATTGATCCAGGTCGCCCTTTGCTGATTTTGTATCGCTGTGTATCGGCAGCGGGTGTTCGACACAGGTGGGATACCTCAGGGGGTTCCAATGGGCGCTCTGAGTACCGAAAAGGTAATGATCCATGCGGTCTATCACATTGCTGTTCGCCGGCCTGTTGCTGACTGTTGCGCTGTTCTTCAGCGTGGTGGCCAGCCGTGAAACCCAGGCTGGCAACATGGGCGCCATGCCATCACTGGCGGGTGCGACCGAATGGCTCAACGCCTCACCACTGAATGCGCAGGCGCTCAAAGGCAAAGTGGTGCTGGTGGATTTCTGGACCTACGACTGCATCAACTGCCGGCGCGCGCTGCCGTACGTAAAAGAGTGGGCGAAGCGCTACGAAAAGGATGGCCTGATGGTCGTTGGCGTGCACACCCCGGAATACGCCTATGAACATGTCAGCGGTAACGTCAGGGAGCAGGTGCGCCAGTTGGGCATCACCTACCCGGTAGCCCTTGATAACAACTATGTAATCTGGCGCAGTTTCGATAACCAGTTCTGGCCGGCCCATTACCTGATCGATGCCAAGGGCCAGATGCGTTACCGCCACTTTGGCGAGGGTGATTATGAAGCCCAGGAGCAAGTGATCCAGGCGCTGCTGCGCGAGGCGAAGGCTATTGATTAAAGGGATGGCACTCCCGGGTTCGCCCGCGGACTAAGCAGAAGGGCCGATGAAGGCCCACTGTTTTCTGACACGGACCGGACATGAACCAAACCAACCTGCAATTCAAAACCCTATTGTTGTTGCTGGCCCTGGTGACCATTGCCTTTATCTGGATATTGCTGCCGTTCTACGGCGCGGTGTTCTGGGCGGTGATCCTCGGCGTCATCTTTGCACCCATGCAACGCCGGCTGCAGCGACGCTTTGGCTGGAACCGCAACCTGACCTCTTTGGGCACGTTGACGGTGTGCCTGGTGATCGCGATTCTGCCGGTCATCATCACCAGCGTATTGCTGGTGCAGGAAGGGGCGACGCTGTACAAAAACGTCGAAAGCGGCAAGCTGGACGTCGCCGGTTATATCGAACAGTTCAAGAACGTGTTGCCGCCGTATTTCCAGCACCTGCTGGATCGGTTCGGCATGGGTAACCTGGAAGGCTTGCGCGAGAAGATCGTCAAGAGCGCGATGCAGGGCAGCCAGTTCTTTGCGACCCAGGCGTTCAGCTTCGGCCAGGGTACGTTTGATTTCCTGGTGAGCTTTTTCATCATGCTGTATCTGCTGTTTTTCCTGCTGCGCGACGGTCCGGAACTGGTGCGTAAGGTACGCACGGCGGTGCCGCTGGCCGAGCCCCAGAAACGTCGCCTGCAACTCAAGTTCAATCGGGTGGTGCGCGCTACTGTCAAAGGCAACGTGCTGGTGGCCGTGACTCAAGGCGCACTGGGCGGTTTGATCTTCTGGTTTCTGGACATTCCCAGTGCGTTGCTCTGGGCGGTGTTGATGGCGTTTCTATCCCTGCTGCCGGCGGTGGGCGCGGGGATTGTGTGGGGGCCGGTGGCCGCTTACTTCCTGTTGAGCGGTTCGGTCTGGCAGGGCGTGGTGCTGGCGTCGTTTGGCGTTTTGGTGATCGGCATGGTGGACAACGTGCTGCGCCCGATTTTGGTGGGCAAGGACACGAAAATGCCTGACTACCTGATCCTGATCTCGACCCTGGGCGGCCTGTCGGTGTTCGGCCTCAACGGGTTCGTGATCGGACCATTGGTGGCGGCGTTGTTCATGTCGTGTTGGGCGCTGTTTGTGGAAACCAAGCCGCGGGTCAAGCTGCCTTTGCCGTAGTTTTCAGGCGTTGAGACTGAAATTGGCTGCGCATTGCAGTTGTTTTTCAGCATCGGATAACGACGTCAGCGGGCCGCTGATAGCCTCGCCATCGCGTACCACGTACCAGCAGGCAAGCAGGCCCAGCTCCCGAAGTGAGGTGGGGACGGCGCTACCGATGACGGACATGATTTGAACAGTGGGCATAAGGACCTCCAATCGCTATTGAGGTCACCTTACGGGGCTCTGCGGTGCAGGAAAAATCAACTGGCTTGATAGTCGACATCGACGCGAGGCGTCAGTCCACGACCTGATCGAGCATGTTCATCACTTCTTGCTCATTGAGCAGACCCTTGCGCACCAGGTTTTCCGCAAGCAGCGCGAGGAATTTGGCGCTGCGGTGGCCTTCCAGGTGCTTGAGTTCCGTGAGGGCGCTGTAGACCTTGCTGGAGGTGCAGAGGCCGGCGGTACGGTGCGGGTTTTGCGTGGGCATGGTCAGTCGTCCTTAATTGTTATTGGCTGGACAGGTCGATAGTGAGTCCGTTTCGTGACGTAAACATGACAGGGCGGGCCTCGATCGAGCAAGAAGACATTCAACCCTCATGATGTGGGATTACCGCCCGGGCATTGTCCTCACTGCGACCTTGGCAAGATAAATCCAGACTTTAAAGGCAAAAAAAGGCCCCGCGTGTGGGCGAGGCCTGTTCAGTCAATCTGTTCGAGGTTACCAGCCGCGGCCGTAATAGCCGTGAGGAGGGCCGTAGTAGCCGCGTGGAGGGCCGTAATAGACCGGCGCCGGGCGGTAGTAAACCCGTTCTTGCACATACACCGGTGGCGGCGGTGCGTAGTAGACCGGCGGCGGAGCGGCATAGACCGGTTGCGGCTGGACATAGACCGGCTGCTGCACGTAGACCGGTTGGGATTGGCTGGCCACCACCGAGCCCACTACAGCGGCGCCGACTAAAGCACCCAGAACGGCCGGGCCACCCCAACCACCACCGTGGGCGGAGGCTTGGCCTGCCATAGCGAGTGCGCCGACAAGCAAGGCGATTTTGGGGATTTTACGAATCATGGTCATTCCTCGGTTAGCCCCTGCGCTTGTGGTCTGCAATCAATAGACTCAAGGATTGTCGCGGGGATACTTTTAAGACAACGTATTTCTGAAAAACAGCACGGCCGATAGGTAAATGTTGTGTAAGGTCTGTACCGATTTGCTTACTCAAAGGAGTTATCCATGCAGATGCACCCCAACAAAGACACCAAACTGTGTATGTCATTGTCGGCGCGTCCCGGGAATTTCGGTTTGCGGTTCCACAACCACCTTTACGAACAGTTGGGGTTGAACTTCTACTATAAAGCGTTCAGCAGCCAGGATTTACCCGGGGCGATAGGTGGCATCCGGGCGCTGGGCATTCGTGGGTGCGGTGTGTCCATGCCGTTCAAGGAGGCTGCTATCGCCCTGGTCGACGAGCTGGACGATTCGGTCCGGGCCATTGATTCCCTGAACACCATCGTCAACACCGACGGCCGCCTCAAAGCCTACAACACTGACTATATCGCCATCGAGCAACTGCTGAAAAAGCACGCGGTGCCCAAGGACTCGACCTTCGCCTTGCGTGGCAGCGGCGGCATGGCCAAGGCCGTGGCCAGCGCCTTGCGTGACGGTGGTTATGCCAATGGTGTGATTGTGGCGCGCAACGCAGTGGCTGGGCGCGCGCTGGCGCAAAACCTGGGGTATGAGTGGCAGGCCGACCTGGGTGACTTGCGCCCGCAGATGCTGGTCAACGTGACGCCGATCGGCATGAGCGGTGGTGCCGAGGCCGATCAATTGGCCTTCGAGGCTGACGCTGTGGATGCTGCAGACACGGTGTTTGATGTGGTGGCGATCCCCGCCGAAACGCCGCTGATCGTGCGTGGCCGTGCCAAGGGCAAGCGGGTGATTACCGGCTTGGAAGTGATCGCGATCCAGGCGCTGGAGCAGTTTGTGTTGTATACCGGCGTGCGGCCGACGCAGCAGCAGTTTGAGGCGGCCGTAGCTTTTGCCCGAGGCTGAAGCCCGCTTGAGAACCAATGTTGGAACGGGCTGCATCGCCAATGCGGTAGATCAGTTGAAGGTCAATTGACACCGCGTTGGCGAGCAAGCCCGCCGCCACATGGTTAATCCAATTACGCCTGTTCCAACTGCGTCAGTCGTTCTTCCAGTGCTGCAATCCGCGCTTCCAGCTCTTCAATACGGTCCACAGACGCCCCGGCTCCACGCTCGGCCGGATTCCCTCGCGCCGCGATAATCGCCTCGATATCCGCCGGATCGCCCAGCGCGTGGGTGTACCGATCTTCCCGCTGGCCCGCCTGGCGTGGCACCAGTACCGCCAGCCCGCGCGCAATCAGACGTTCAAGCTGGTGCACCACCTGCTCGGCATCTTCGAAGTCATGCATGCGCCCGCTGCGGGTCAGCAGCTCATTGACCGTCTGTGGCCCGCGCAGAAACAGCAGCCCGATCAGGATCACCTGGGCCGGCACCAGTTCCAGCGCCTTGTCTACACGGTGTTCCCAGCGGTCGGCGCGGCTGCCCATTACCAGCCGGGCGAAACCTTGGCCTTCCAGTGCACGCAGGCTCTGGCCGACCTGGCCCTGGGAAAGGTTGGTCACAGGTTCGCGGCTGGTCTTCTGGTTGCAGGCCAGTACCAGGGCATTGAGGGTCAGGGGGTAGGTTTCCGGGTTGGTCGCCTGTTTTTCGATCAGGCAGCCCAGGATGCGGATTTCCGTGCTGGTGAGGCGCGGCTCAGGGGTTTCGGTGTCATGCTCAGCGGTCATCGCGCTTTTCCCTATGCAGTGAGCCCACTAGCCTATGCCGGAAAAAATAAAAGACAAGCGGCGGGCAGGTCTATAATCGCTGCTGGCTTCAAACCCTGCCATAACCGTGAGACTGTCATGACTATTTCTCTGTACGCCGCGTCTGTCCCTGTCTTCAAGCAAATGCTCACCGCGCTGAGCGATGTGCTGAACAAAGCCGAAGCCCACGCCACCGCCCGGAACATCGAGCCCAACGCCTTGCTGCAAGCGCGCCTGTTCCCTGACATGTTCCAGCTGGTACGCCAGGTCCAGATCGCTGTCGACTTCGCCAAAGGCGTCAGCGCCCGCCTGGCCGAGATCGAAGTGCCCAAATATGAAGATAAGGAAGTCACCTTCGCCGACCTGCAAGCGCTGATCGCCAAGGTGCTGGCCTTCATCGACACCCTCAAGCCCGAGCAGATCGACGGCAAGGAAGGCATCGAGATCATCACCCGTCCAGGCACGCCGAAAGAGAAGCGCTTCAGCGGCCAGTCCTACCTGTTGACCTACGGCCTGCCGCAGTTCTTCTTCCACGTCACTACCGCTTACGCGTTGCTGCGCCACAACGGCGTGGAAATCGGCAAGCGCGACTACATGGGCGCTTTCTAAGCGCAAAAAAAAGCCCGGGGCGGTTCGTGCTCGAACCGGCCCGGGCTTTTTCTTGCCTGACCGTTAAGCTGGCTGCTCGTCCTGGCCCAGGCACGCCGCAGCGGTAAACAGCACGTCGGTGGACGAGTTCAGCGCGGTTTCCGCCGAATCCTGGAGTACGCCGATGATGAACCCGACGGCAACCACCTGCATGGCGATCTCACTGGGAATACCGAACAGGCTGCATGCCAGGGGAATCAGCAACAGCGAACCACCGGCCACACCCGAGGCGCCGCAGGCGCACACCGCCGCCACTACGCTGAGCAGCACCGCGGTAGGCAGGTCGACCGCAATCCCAAGGGTGTGTACGGCTGCCAGGGTCAACACGGTGATGGTGATGGCGGCGCCGGCCATGTTGATGGTGGCACCCAGCGGAATCGACACCGAGTAGGTGTCTTCATGCAGGCCCAGGCGCTTGCTCAACGCGAGGTTCACCGGGATATTCGCCGCCGA
The DNA here is from genome assembly GCF_004519405.1 of Pseudomonas sp. BCA17. Taxonomy (GTDB): domain Bacteria; phylum Pseudomonadota; class Gammaproteobacteria; order Pseudomonadales; family Pseudomonadaceae; genus Aquipseudomonas. The sequence continues at coordinate 17,654 of NZ_SGWI01000010.1, forward strand.
ACTGCGGGTGAAGAAAGCCGTGATGCCACTTTCACGCAGGCACATCAGCACCAGTGGGTAAGGGTTGCGGCGCAGTTTCCAGTACACGATGGCCGGGTTCATCACCAACGCCACAAACAGCATGCAGCCGATCAGCACGGCCAGCAGGTGAGCGTAGCCGAGCAGGGCGCCGAAGCCGGAGGTGGCCAGCGTCGACGCCACGAGACCAAAGATGCCCAGAGGCGCGAAGCGGATCACCACGCGCACTATCAATGTCACGCCATTGGACAGGTCGTCGAGCACCGTGCGGGTCGTCTCACCGGCATGGCGAATGGCGACACCCAGGCCGATAGCCCAGGCCAGGATGCCGATAAAGTTGGCGTTCACCAGGGCATTGATCGGGTTATCCACCACGCTCAGTAGCAGGCTTTGCAGCACTTCGCCGATGCCGCCCGGGGCGCTGACTGTGGCGTCATGGGTGGCTAGCACGAGCGTCGAGGGGAACAGCGTGCTGCCGATCACCGCCACCACGGCGGCGGCAAAGGTGCCGAGCAGGTATAGGAACAGTATCGGCTTGATATGGGTTTGCTGGCCATGTCTATGGTTGGCAATCGACGCCATCACCAACACAAACACCAGGATCGGCGCCACGCCCTTGAGTGCGGCGACAAACACCTTGCCGATAAAACCGGTGGCCCTGGCGGCCTCAGGTGCAAGGAGTGCCAGGAGGATGCCTGCTGTCAGGCCGAGGACGATTTGCGTGACCAGGCTGACACGGGCCAGTCGTTGTAAAAGGGAAGGGGCAGCAGTCATAAACACTTGTCTCTAATTTTTTGAAGGTACAGCGGCGCACGCAGAAAAGGCTGTAGGACGCGAGGGCGCGAAGTCTAGCATGCCGTCATCCGTGCCCCAGGCGCTGCGACATCGCGTCACCCACGTCCCAGGGCCTTCGCCAAACCTGGACACACTCTGTTAAGATTCCTGTCTCTCATCTTTCCTCTCTGTCAGCGAGCCCCTCGGGCTGTCGTTGATGTCGTTGTTTCTGGAGTTTTCATGCTGTTTCCCATCCTGCTGCTGTCGGCCGCCGGCTTTACCGTGCTGACCACAGAATTCGTCATCGTCGGTTTATTGCCATCCATCGCCCGCGACCTGCACGTCAGCGTGTCCCAGGCGGGGCTGCTGGTGACATTGTTCGCCTTTACCGTGGCGGCGTTTGGTCCGTTTCTGACGGCGTACTTCGCCCGTTTCCCACGCAAACGCCTGTTTATCACCATCCTGATCATGTTCGGCGTGGCCAATACCGTGGCGGCCCTTGCGCCGAATATCTGGATGATGGCGCTGGCGCGCTTGATTCCGGCCCTGGGGCTGCCGGTGTTCTGGGCCTTGGCCAGTGAGACGGCGGTGGATATCGTCGGCCCGGAGTACGCCGGGCGTGCGATCGAGAAAATCGGCTTCGGCATCGTCTGCGCCACAGTGTTTGGTATTCCCGTGGGTACGCTGATTTCCGACATGTTCGGCTGGCGCACTGCGTTTGCCATCCTTGCAGTGGTGGCTCTGGCCAAGGCGCTGCTGCTGTTTCTGTATTTGCCGGCAACCGAACCGAAGCGCGACCAAGTGACGTTGCGTTCGCAATTCAAGATCCTGCGCAACCCACTGATGCAGGGCCATATCCTGTTATCGATCCTGGTGTTCAGCGGCATGTTCACGGCCTACACCTACCTGGCGGACATCCTCGAGCGCCTGGCCGGGTTCGACGGTACGCTGGTGGGCTGGTGCCTGATGGGTTTTGGTGCGGTCGGCTTGATCGGCAATTCCCTTGGCGGGCGTGCGGTGGACCGGCACCCCTTGATCGCGTCCATGGTGTTCTGCGGCTTCATGATCGCGGGCATGGTGGCGCTGGTGCCGGCGATTCACTCTACGGTCGGCCTGGCTGCGGCGATGGCGGTGTGGGGCGTGACCCAGGCGGCGATGTTCTTGGTCAGCCATGTGCGCTTGATGAAGGCCGCGCCCCATGCACCCGCGTTTGCCGCGTCGTTGAATATCGCCGGGGCCAATCTGGGGATTGGCCTGGGAGCGATGGTCGGGGGGCATGTGATCGACACCCTGGGCCTGGGCAGCCTGGGTTTCGCGGCCTCCGGGTTTATTCTGGTGTCGATCCTGCTGGCGCTGTGGCTGATGAGCGCCCGACCAACCCACGCGGCCAACGCCTGAGGCCTCAGGGCAGCGTGGTAAACAATTCCCGTCGAGCACCCTCGGTAATGGCCACGATGCCAGGGTGCTTGACCTTGCGCTCTACCGAGATCGCGTAAAACGACTCGGTCACCGCATCGGTCTGGCCGATCAGCGCCACACCGTATTGGCGCACCACCTCGTCGGCGATCACGCTTGGCGCGATGAAAATCCCGCTGCCGGATTGGCCAAACGCCTGCATCAAGGCGCTGTCGTCAAACTCGCCAATGATCTTCGGTTGAATCTGCTGCTCGGCAAACCAGCGCTGCAAACGGCTGCGCACGACGGTTTCTGCCCCAGGAATCAACAGCGGCGCGCCCTGCAAGCACTGTGGGAAGTCGCCACTGTATTCGTCAGCCAATGCCTGGGTGGCGAAAAAACTGATGCCGCACTCGCCCAGCTTCTGACTGTAGCCCTTGATATCCAGGTGCGTAGGCATCGGACTGTCGGAAATCACCAGGTCCAGGCGTTGGATCGCCAGGTCGGCCAACAGGCGTTCGAGTTTGTCCTCGCGACAGGTGATACGAATAGGCTCGCTTAGCTCCATGGTCGGCGCGATCAGCCGATAGACGATGGACTTGGGCACCACGTCCGCCACGCCGACCCGAAACAGGATCTGCTGCTCATTGGGCTGGGCGCGCAACATCGCCTCCAGTTCATTGCCGGTCTGGAACATTTGTTCGGCATAGGGCAGCGCCCTGCGCCCGGCTTCGGTCAGTTCCAACTGGCGCCCTACACGCTGAAACAGCGCTACACCGAAGGCTTGCTCCAGCAGGCTGATTTGCCCGCTGATGGTCTGGGGCGTGAGGTTCAACTGCTCGCAGGCGCGCACGATGCTGCCGGTCTTGGCCACCACCCAGAAGTAATGCAGTTGTCTGTAATTGAGCATGTGGGTCTACAGTTCGTTAAACCCGAAGTATATGTCATAAAAATACGAATTTTCCTGAACTGTTTGCCTCCCTAGAATGCGTCGCTATCGCGGGGCCACTATTTGGGCTCTCTGGTTCTAAGGAGAAATACATCATGAAACTCAATTCCCTGGGCGCGGCATCGTTGCTTGCGCTTTCATTGGTAATGGTTGGCGGCTGTGATCAAGTTGAAAAAAGTGCGCAGCAGGTGATGGGCAAGGCTACCGAGTCGGCCAAGCAAGTTATCGATGAAACCCATAAGGCCGCCGAGCAGGCCCTGAGCGAAGCGACCCAGGGCTTGATCAGCCCTGAGAAGAAAGACCAGGACGCCGAAAAGGCGTCTGAATCCGATACCAAAGAAACCTAATTCCCCAGCCTCACCACCTCAGGACTGACCTATGGATTATCTTTTACAGCTGGCTGCAAGCCCCACTGCCTGGGTAGCGTTGGCCACCTTGATCGTGATGGAAATCGTGCTGGGCATCGATAACCTGATCTTTATCTCGATTCTCACCAACAAGTTGCCGGAGAAACACCGGGCGAAAGCGCGACGTATCGGCATCAGCATGGCATTGGTCCTGCGCCTGGGCCTTTTGAGCACCATCGCGTTCATCGTGCAGTTGACGACGCCGGTGATCGAAGTCTTCGGCCAGGCATTTTCGTGGAAGGACATGATCCTGATCGCCGGTGGCTTGTTCCTGGTATGGAAGGCGACCACCGAAATCCATCACAGCATGGACCCGGAGCCGGAAGAGAAGGTCAGCGCCGGTAATGGCGTGTCCATCGGTTTTGCGGCTGCGATCGGCCAGATCCTGATGCTCGACCTGGTGTTTTCCATCGACAGCATCATCACCGCCGTGGGCATGACCGAGCACTTGCCGATCATGATCATTGCCGTGGTGGTCTCGGTGATCGTGATGCTGGTGGCGGCGGAACCGTTGGCCAAGTTCATCAACGACAACCCGACGGTGGTGATGCTGGCCCTGGGCTTCCTGATCATGATCGGCATGACCTTGATCGCCGAAGGCTTCGGCGCCCATGTGCCAAAAGGTTATGTATACGCGGCCATGGCGTTCTCGGCGGCGATCGAACTGCTGAACATGGCGCGACGTAATCGCCACAAACGCTTGCTCGCTGCCAGACAGTAAGAGGTGATAGGCAAAGGCCAACTGTGCTCCACGAGCCCAGTTGGCCTTTTGCTGTCTGGTAGACTCCACTCACTTGTCAGCTTGAGGACCACCATGAACGAGCCTATTCGCCTCACCCAATACAGCCACGGCGCGGGTTGCGGCTGCAAGATTTCGCCCCAGGTACTGGAAGTGATCCTTGCCGGCAGTGGTGCGCAGAACCTCGACCCCAACCTGTGGGTGGGTAATGCCTCGCGCGATGATGCGGCGGTCTACGCCATCGACGACGAGCGTGGCGTGGTCTCCACCACTGATTTCTTCATGCCGATTGTCGATGACCCCTTCGACTTCGGCCGCATTGCCGCGACCAATGCCATCAGCGATATCTACGCCATGGGCGGCGACCCACTGATGGCCATTGCCATTCTCGGCTGGCCGGTGAATGTGCTGGCGCCGGAGATTGCCCGGGAGGTCATTCGTGGTGGCCGTTCGGTGTGTGACGCAGCGGGCATCCCTCTGGCCGGTGGCCACTCCATTGATGCGCCGGAGCCGATCTTCGGTCTGGCCGTGACCGGTATCGTGCAAAAGCGCCATATGAAACGCAACGACACCGCCACTGCCGGCTGCAAGTTGTATCTGACCAAACCACTGGGCATCGGCGTTCTGACTACCGCTGAAAAGAAGGGCAAATTGCGCGAGGCCGATGTGGGCCTGGCCCGCGACTGGATGTGCACCCTCAACAAACCGGGCAGCCGTTTCGGTAAGCTGCCCGGCGTGACGGCCATGACTGATGTGACCGGTTTCGGCTTGCTGGGGCACTTGGTGGAAATGGCCGATGGCAGTGGCCTGACGGCGCGCATCGAATACGCCAAAGTACCGTTGCTGCCGGGCGTAGAGTATTACCTGGACCAAGGCTGCATGCCCGGGGGTACGTTGCGTAACTTCGACAGCTACGCGAGCAAACTCGGGCGCCTTCAGGAATTGCACAAGCGCGTGCTGTGCGATCCGCAGACCAGTGGTGGCTTGTTGATTGCCGTGACGCCCGAGGGCGACGCCGAATTCCATACAGTCGCCGCCGAACTGGGCTTGAGCCTCGAATCGATCGGCGAGTTGGGTGAGCGACAGACCCATGCGGTAGAGGTGTTTTGATGGCTGCTGACATCACCGACTACCGCGATATTTTCCTCAATGATCGGCCGATGATGGATACCCGTGCGCCGATCGAGTTCACCAAGGGGGCGTTCCCCGGGGTGATCAACTTGCCGCTGATGACCGATGACGAGCGGCAACGGGTCGGCACCTGCTACAAGCAGCAGGGCCAGCAGGCAGCCATTGTGCTGGGGCATGAACTGGTGTCCGGGGCGATCAAGGCAGAGCGCATCGAACAATGGGCGCAGTTCGCCAAGGCCAATCCCGACGGCTACCTGTACTGTTTTCGGGGTGGGTTGCGCTCACAGATCGTGCAGCAGTGGCTGAAGACCGAAGCTGGCATTGAGTATCCACGGGTCGGCGGTGGCTACAAGGCCATGCGCACCTTTCTGTTGGAGACCTTGGAGCAGGCGACGCACGCGTGCGATTTCGTGTTGCTGGGCGGCATGACGGGCACCGGCAAAACCGAAGTGCTCAGCCAGCTGCACAATGCGCTGGATCTGGAGGGGCATGCCAATCACCGCGGCTCCAGCTTCGGCAAGCGTGCTACGGCGCAGCCGTCCAACATCGATTTCGAAAACCGCCTGGCGGTGGACCTGCTGAAAAAACGCGCCGGGGGTATCGAACAGTTTGTGGTCGAGGACGAGAGCCGCATGATCGGCAGTTGTGCGCTGCCACTGCCGTTGCACAAAGGCATGCAGACGTTTCCGATGGTCTGGCTCGAAGACAGCCTGGAGGGTCGTGTCGAGCGGATCCTGCGTGATTACGTGGTCGAACTCTGTGCCGAATTCATCAAGGTCTATGGCGAAACCGGTCAGGTACGGTTTGCCGAGCGCCTGACCCAGAGCCTGGCCAATATTCACAAGCGCCTGGGCGGCGAACGCTTCCAGCGGCTACAGGCAATCTTGCAGGACGCCTTGGCGGAACAGGCCCGCACGGGTGCAGTGGACCTGCACCGAGACTGGATCGAAGGGCTGCTGCGCGAGTATTACGACCCGATGTACGCCTTTCAAAAGGAAAGCAAAGGCGCTCGGATCGAGTTTTCGGGAGAGCAGGGGGCCGTGGTGGAGTATCTGCGTGAAAGGACGGGGTGACCTTTCTGGCCCCCCATGCCTGAGAGTAACTAGAGGATGACCGCCCCGATCAGCCCACACACCACACCCACCAACATGGTCAACCCGGCCACCGTCACCAGCACCCGCGCATCGAAATCCTTGCGCAGCATCAGCAGTGAAGGCAGGCTCACGCTCGGCAAGGTCATCAGCAAGGCCACGGCCGGGCCGGTGCCCATGCCCAAGGTCATCATGGTTTGTACGATAGGGATTTCGGCGGCGGTCGGAATCACGAACAAGGTGCCGACAATCGCTAATGGCACCAGCCAGAGCAGGTTGTTGGCCATGGCCCCATCCACATGGGGAAACAACCAGACCCGCGCTGCGCCCAGGAGCAGCACGGCCAGGATATAGACCGGGATGGTGCTCCAGAACAATTGCCACAGGGTGCGCAGCCAGCGGCTCAGGAACGGCTGCGACTCCACCAGGCTGACTTCTGCCACCGCCTCCAGTGCGGCATCCGGCACCTGCTCCGGACGCGCAATACGTTGGGCCACCAGGGACACGCCCACCACCAGCACAATTCCCGCCACCAAGCGCAGCGCGGTAAACCCCCAGCCTAGAACAAAGCCCATGAATACCAACGTGGCCGGGTTCAGCACCGGATTGGCAATCCAGAACGCCAACGCCGCACCCACTGAAACCTGCTGACGACGCAGGCCCGCCGCCACTGGCGCCGCGCAGCAACTGCACATCATCCCGGGCAGGGCGAACAGCCCACCGCGCACGGTCGACCCCAACCCGGCCTTGCCAAACAGACGTAGCAGCCAGTCGCGCGGAATCAACACTTGCAGCAGCGAGCCGAGAATCACCGCCAGCACCGCGGCTTTCCAGATCGCCAGGAAATACACCTGGGCATACGCCAGCGCCGCCGTCAGAGGCGCCGTTTGTTGATCGTTGAGGATTGACGCGCCGATGCTGTGGTTATCCGCCGCCACGAATGCCTTGAAGTAATAGGGCGACCACTTCACGTAGTAAAGGCCGACGCAGGCAACCAGGAGGAACAGGGCGGGCTTCCACCAGAAAGACCAGCCCCGGGCGGGCTGGGTGGACGTGAGGTTGGGCATGCTGATGATCCGAAGGTGAGTCAATATCGGTGCATCATACGCCCTCAGATGTCAGCGCTCACCTGGGTTGCTTCCGGGCAGGTCTGTTGGCCGTTGTTCAAACCCTGCTGGTAGTTGCGGCTCAGCAATGATGCTTTGCCGTTGTGCCAGGTCAATGTCAGCACGTACAACGTATCGTAGTCATTGCCGGACCAATCGTGGGCGATGGTGTACTTCGAGCCCACCGCTTCGCTGGCCACTTTGTTGATCAGCTCCGGCAGGTAGCCGTGGGACCAGGCGGTGTAGATGATCGCATTGTGGTACTTGTCCTCCACCAATTCGTCGGCGAGGGCGCTGGTGTCGTTGGCGGAGTACTTGATATTCACCGGCAGGCCGAGCTTGATGGCGCTGGGCCCGATGGTCATCAATGGACGAATGTAGCTGTAGGAATTGTCATGCTCACCTTCCTCGACATTGCGCGTCGGGTTGGAGGCAAACACATAGTTGGCCTTGCCGAATTTTTCCGGCAACACGGTGGCCAGGTTCATCGCGCGGTTGAGGCCCTGGCAGTTGAGCTGGCCCAGGCCGCCGGCAGGTTTTTCACCATGGCGCAGGAACACCAGGGTTTGCACGCCATCCACCGGCCCGGCATTGATGAGCGGGGATTCAAGGGTCAAGCCGATTGCACCGCCGAGTAATAACAATGATGGCAGCACGTAGGTGTAGCGTTTGAGTCGTTTTACAAGGCACAAAGGTGAGATTGTCATTGTCGGTTCGAGTCTGCATTTCAACGTTTTGGCGCACGTAAGAGTGCACTTTGGCGCTTTGGTTCGCCTGTGCGGCAGCCTAGCGTGGCTATGTTGCGTAATGATGACCCATGCAGGGCGAGGCCCAGATGACTATGATGAGGGCTTTCAGCCTGGGGATTTTCCGATGAATGCACTCGCCGCTTTCCCGATCAACAGCAAATGGCCTGCCCAGCACCCGGAGCGCTTGCAGCTGTATTCGTTGCCGACGCCCAACGGCGTCAAAGTGTCGATCATGCTTGAAGAGTTGGGGTTGCCGTATGAGGCGCACAAGGTCAGCTTCGAGACGCAGGACCAGCTATCCCCCGAGTTCATGTCCCTGAACCCCAATAACAAGATCCCTGCGATCATCGACCCGAATGGCCCCAGCGGCCAGCCGCTGGCGTTGTTCGAGTCCGGTGCGATCCTGATCTACCTTGCGGAAAAGACCAGCCAACTGCTGTCCGAAGACCCTGCTACCCGCTATGAAACGATCCAGTGGCTGATGTTCCAGATGGCCGGTATCGGCCCGATGTTCGGTCAGGTGGGTTTCTTCAACAAGTTTGCCGGCAAGGCTTATGAAGACAAGCGCCCGCGTGACCGCTACATCGCGGAGTCCCGACGTTTGCTGGCGGTACTGGAAAAACGCCTGCTGGGCCGCACCTGGATCATGGGTGATGACTACAGCATTGCCGACATCGCGACGTTCCCGTGGATCCGCAACCTGATCGGCTTCTATGAAGCCGGCGACCTGGTGGGTATTGCCGACTTCCCTAACGTGCTGCGTGCACTGGACGGGTTTGTGGCACGTCCGGCGGTGATCCGTGGCCTGAGTATTCCTGGCTGAACCGCAAAGAGTTGAAGTATGCCGACTTTCGATTTCAAGCAATTGGATGTGTTCAGCGCCGTGCCGCTCAAAGGCAATCCACTGGCCGTGGTGCTGGGCGCCGACAGCCTCACCGACCGGCAGATGGCTGATTTTGCCAACTGGACCAACCTCAGCGAAACCACCTTTTTGCTGGCGCCGCGTGATGCGCGGGCCGATTACCGGGTAAGGATCTTCACCACCCTCACGGAGCTGCCATTTGCCGGGCATCCCACGCTGGGCAGCTGCTATGCGTGGCTGCAGGCAGGGGGCATTCCGAAAGGCGAAGAGATTATCCAGGAGTGCGAAATCGGCCTGGTGCGTATCCGTCGTCAAGGCGAGGCGTTGGCGTTTATTGCCCCGCCCTTGTTGCGTTCCGGCCCGGTCGAAGGCGCTTTGGTGGAGCGTGTCCGCCTGGGTTTGGGCTTGCCTGCGCAGGCGATTGTGCGCAGTCAGTGGGTCGACAATGGGGCGGGATGGATGGCCGTGATGCTGGCTGACCGCGACCAGCTGTTGGCCCTGCAACCGGACTACACGCAACTGCAAGGTTTGGTCGTGGGCGTGATCGCACCCTGTGACCCTGAGCGTGATGAGGTCGACACGCAATTTGAAGTACGCGCTTTCATTGCCGGCGACGGTGCCCCGGAAGACCCCGCTACCGGTAGCTTGAACGCCGGCGTGGCTCAATGGCTGCTGGCTGAAGGCCTGGCGCCCGAGCGCTATAAGGTCAGTCAAGGCACGGCCATCGGGCGAGCGGGGCGCATTCATGTTGAACGCCACGGCGATGAAGTCTGGATTGGCGGTGCGGTGGCGGCATGCATCGAAGGGCGGGTACAGCTCTAGATCAATGAATTGTTACGAGCCGCGCAATACACTGTTGGCCCCTTGGCGTTTGTGCTGCCGGGGCCTTGGGGCATAAGCTTTCGCCCCAACTATTTTTGCCTCTACTGTTTTCAGGAAAACCATGACCAGCCAGTTCCCCCAAGCCCGTCCACGCCGCCTGCGCCGCTCCCCGGAACTGCGCGGCTTGTTCCAGGAAACCGAATTCACCCTCAACGACCTGGTGCTGCCGATTTTTGTCGAAGAAGAAATCGACGACTTCGTGCCGATCACCAGCATGCCGGGTGTCGTGCGTATTCCCGAGAAGAAGCTGGCCAGTGAAATCGAGCGCTTTGCCCGCGCCGGGATCAAGTCCGTGATGACCTTCGGCGTGTCCCATCACCTGGACGCGAACGGCAGCGACACATGGAAGGAACGCGGGCTGGTTTCGCGCATGTCGTCGACCATCAAGGATGCCGTGCCGGAAATGATCGTGATGTCCGACACCTGCTTCTGTGAATACACCGACCACGGCCACTGCGGCGTGATGCACGGTGCCCATGTGGACAACGACGCCACCCTGGTCAACCTCGGTAAGCAAGCCGTGGCCGCCGCCCGTGCCGGTGCCGACGTAATCGCACCGTCGGCGGCAATGGACGGCCAGGTCCAGGCCATCCGCCGCGCCCTGGACGATGCCGGCTTTACCCATATCCCGATCATGGCCTACTCCACCAAATTCGCTTCGGCCCTCTATGGCCCGTTCCGCGAAGCCGGCGGCAGCGCGCTCAAGGGCGACCGCAAGAGCTACCAGATGAACCCGATGAACCGCCGCGAAGCCGTACGCGAATCCCTGCTGGACGAACAGGAGGGCGCGGACGCCTTGATGGTCAAGCCAGCCGGCGCCTACCTCGACATCATCCGCGACATCCGCGAAGCCTCACGCCTGCCGGTGGCGGCGTACCAGGTGAGTGGCGAGTACGCGATGATCAAGTTCGGCGCGCAAGCCGGGGCGATCGATGAAGCACGTGTAGTACGAGAGACGCTGGGGTCGATCAAGCGTGCCGGAGCGGATTTGATTTTTACGTACTTTGCGATGGATCTGGCGTTGGCGGGGATCTAAAGCGATTGCGCAAGCCTGTGGCGGGGGAGGTTGCTCCGCACAGGTTTGGTTTGCTTAACTTCGAACCTATGTAGGCTCTCATTTTGGTGAGCCTAAATAAATTCGCTAATTTCTAGTTTAGTGTCGAGGAAGTAATTAGATGCTTGTTGGATATAAGTGAATTTTGGTCGCTTTTAGCTCAACAAACCCGGACTTCTGAGTGGGTGCCTCATCAAGCTCAATAAGGACTATTGAGTCTCCGAGCTTTAGTGCTGTCCATTCGCCATCTGGGTTTTGGATGATTTGAGCCGTTATTTGGGTAAGGCCGTTTATAATATTCATTTGTGGGGGCTTACGTGAGGAAGGGGTGATATTTTCCCCCAAGTAAAAACTTCATCCAAATCGAGTTCGACATCCTGCTTCTCGCCGATAGCTGGTGAGATACCCATCCAGAGAGCAGTGCCACTTCCAGCAGGTGAGTGGAAGTACACACGTATAGTGTCAGCATCAGAAACTACTTCGCTAACTTGTATCTTCATTGAACTTTTTTGATAGTGTGCAAAGGGGGCGGGTTTGTTTAATTGTCGGATTCAGAAGTGCTAGCTATGAATGTATTCGTACACGTCGCTTTGACAAATTTCCCTGAGTCTCAAAGTTTTGATTGCATGCTCTAATTTTTTTAAGTGTTTAGAGTGGCATATGAGCTGAGCAACACCGTGCGTTTCAGCGTCGTAAAACCTGAATGCCAGAATTTCGTTGTCGGTTAGTATTAACTTGAAGTCATCAGGTGTGGATATGTGGTTTAAATGACTTAGAAGCCGCCATAGTTGATCTGACTGACTCTTGTTTTTCATCATTAAAGTCACTGATCTACGGTATGTCTTGAGTCTTGCCGGCTCTATGTGATATGGGTTGTGGTTTAAGTGTTCTATACCTGAGTAAACTAATGTTGTTTCATTTTTTTTGAATATGTCTCTAGGTCCCAAATTTTTCGTGAAGCGTTTTAATGTAAGGTACTCTTGGGTCTTATTGTATTGGGGGTAGCTCGTGGAGTACCACATTGCTATGGTTGGCCAATTATTTATTAACAGAGATGCGAGTGCGCACCAAGTTTTCCAAACGCTTTCAAAGTCTTGGTTTAGCAGCGAGAAAGTGGCATATTCTTTTTCGTCTGCTGAATGTGGTTGCTCCCAAGGGCGTATGCCGGTGTCATATATAAATACAGTGTCCATCATCTATCTCTTGAAATATGTGTGAGAGTCGTCACCTATAGCCAGCGGATCTTTCTTTTTTTCGATGTTAGTGACCTTGGTATTAAAGTGTGGGGCATGATTTCCTTTCTTGTGACCTAGTGAGTGTTCACGAATCTCTACTATTTTACCCTGTAACTCAAACTCATATACTCTTCCTTGTACGTAGAGATTTTGATCTGTGATGGTTTCTCGGAAGACACGTTTGGGATGCTGGGTTTTAGGAACCCCTCCAATTAATTTTGCTCTCTTATAAGCACCGCTCCTTGAAAGCTCGCTTTCAGCACCTTTAGGTACCTCCGCATCGCCTTCGCTGACCCTAGATTTGGCCGTTGGTTCTTCAGCGTTGTGTGTCGGCTTGCATCCATCTCCACCAGGACACGTACTCAATCCCAGCGGATCCACCCACCCCGTAGGATTCGGCACGTACTGGTACGCATTGGTCCCACCCGCCAGCTTCACCGGATCCGGCGTCAGGTACCGACCAATATCCGGATTGTAGTAGCGATGGCGATTGTAGTGCAGCCCACTCTCCGCATCGTAGTACTGGCCTTGGAAGCGCAACGGGTTATCGATTTTGCCGACATCAAGGCGTGCGACTTCTCCGTAGGCGCGGTAGTGCGCGGACCAGACGATTTCGCCGTCGGCGGCGGTGAGTTCCTGCGGGGTGCCAAGGTGGTCAAGTTGGTAGTGGTAGGGCTTCGTTTCCTTTGGGCCAAAACCTTCCAGCATTGCGAGCGGGCGAAAGGTGCCAGGTTCGTAGAGGTAGCTGCGATGGCGACCCACATGGTGCTCGGCAATCAGCTTGTCGCCCTGCCAGAAAAACTCCGTGGTTTTGTCATCCACGGTTTTGCTGATGCGCCGCCCAAACGGGTCATAGCGATAGCGGGCGGTTTGGCCGTTGGGTTGGGTGATGCCAATCAAACGGTGCTGGCAGTCGTAGCGGTATTCGGTGACGAGTTGCTGGCCCTTGCCGCGTCGCTCGTGGATCAGGTTGCCGAAGGCGTCGTAGTCATAGTGGTGGTCGCCCTGGATCATCAGGCGATTGCCGGTAACGATGTCCGGGCCCGGGCGGTTCTGCATCAGCAGGTTGCCCGCCGGGTCATGGCCGAAGCGTTCCTGCACGTCTTGCGAGTGGTTGGCGCGGGTCAGGCGGGCGAGGGGGTCGTAGTGGTAGTCGTGCTGGCCCTTGCGGGTGTCGAGCAGGCGGGTGAGGTTGCCGGTTTTGTCGTAGTCGTATTGGCGCTGGTAAAGAATGTGCTCCTGCTGGGTGATGGCATGAGCATGCAGGCGGTGTTGGTCGTCGTAGTGGTAGTGGCTGAGCAACTGGCCTTGTTGACGTTGGTGTTCGCGGCCGTTTTTAAACAGGTGTGAGGTGAGTAGCGCACCATTGAGTTCGACGGTGGAAAGGTGGCCGCCTTTGTCGTGGTTGAACACCAACCGGTTGTTGTCCGGCAGGCGCAGGTGTTTTAACTGGCCGCAGGCGTCATAGCCATAACGCAGGGTGCCCCAGCCCTGGTGCTCGGCGGTGAGGCGATTTTGCATATCGTATTCGTAGGCCAGCGCCCAGTGGCCGTCGTCGACGCTGAGCAGGTTGCCTTGGCGGTCGTAGGCGTATTCAACCACCTCGCCATCGGGGAGGGTTTTTCGTACGAGGCGACCGGCGTGATCGCGCTCGTAGCGGGTAACCAACTGAGTGCTATCGTCGCCATGCTCGGTCTTTTCCAGCAGGTTGCCGTTGAGGTCGTAGGCATACGCTGTGCGTTGGCCGTCAAAGCCAATCTCTTGCTGGATCAGGCCATTGGGGTGGTAATCAAGCTGATAGGTTTCGCCGACTTCGTTTTCAATCTCGGTCAGCAATAACCGCACGTTGTCGTAGCGGTACTTGACCTGGGTGCCGTCGGCATTGAGGCGGCGGCTGATCAGGTGCAGGCCTTCGGCGTATTCGTAGCGGGTGACGTGGCCGAGTTCGTCGCGTTCGGCGGTGATTTTTCCGTAGGGGTTGTAGCTGTATTCCCGACACGCGCCGCCCGGCAGTACCACACGCGCCAGGCGACCCACGCTGTCCCACTGGTACTGGGTCAGCGCACCGTGCTCATCCTCACGCGCCACCTGCCGCCCAAGATCGTCATAGCGATAACGCTTGATCCCGCCATTGGGTAATTGCTCCTCCAGCAACTGCCCGCGTTCATTCCACACCAGCCGATGACAGCTGTGATCGGGATACCCAACCGCCGTCAGTTGCCCGCGCTTGTTATAGCTGTAGTCGGTCATGTGGCCGTCGGGATCGATCCGACGTGTCACATCACCCTGATCATTGCGCTCATACTTCCAGACCGCCTGGCCCCGTCGCACTACGCGTACGAAGCCGTTGTCATGCTCGTAGGACGTTGGTTCGTCATCCCCCGGAAACACCGCCACCAAGCGTCCGGCGTCGTCGTACTGATACGCCGTCACCGCGCCCAGCGGGTCCTGCTCAACCGTCAGCCGGCCTTTGGCGTCATAGGATTTGAAGTGCTTGGCACCGTCCGGATCGATACGCTGCACCAGGCGTGCCCGCTGGTCGTGCACGTAGACTTCCTGGCTGCCATCGGCGTTGTGCACGGTGACCTGGCCGTCGTCACCCCAGGCGTAACGCGCGTCCATCTGCGCGAAGCTCGCCCAATGCCGGACACACCGCGCCGCCTTGCCCGCCCGTTCCCACTCCCAGTAGAAAATCGCGCCGCCGGCCAACTGCCGCTCAAGAATGACGTGCTGATCGTCGTACCGGTAAACCTCGCATTCACCGACGGCATTGGTCGCCGACACCAGTCGGCCAAGAGCGTCATAGGCGTAGGAAACAACGGTCTGCTCCATCATCCAGGCGAAGGACTCATGCCCCTTGGCGCGCTGAACCTGATAGTCCACCGCCACAATGCGGCCCAGCTCATAGCGCAAACACAGCGAGCGGCCGACGCCGTTATCCAACCGCTCAATGCGCCCCGAACGATCCCGCACAATGCGCAGCCGGTTGTCATACGCATCGCTGATGGCCGTCAGCACACCGTCGCGAAAGTGGTAGAACCGCGACGCCTGGGCCAGCACTAATTCATCGGGCAGAGCGCCCAGATAGATCGCCGCTTCGGCCAGGCTATTGGTGATTGCAGGCCGTAGCTCAGTGGGCAGTGGAAATGCAGTGGAGCGGTTTTCATGATCCGTCCACAGCACCGAATCGCCCGACACTGCAAGCCTGTGCGCCAGCGCATGGCTCCAACCAAACCCCAGCCCGCAATCCACCTCCACGGCACTGGTGCGATATAACCGCGTCCACTCAAACGGCAACACGCCATCCAGCGTGCCATCGGTGAGGGTCAGTAATTCCTCGCCGGTGACCATCGACACCGGGCAGCCATGGGAGGCGGTTTTTCCCGCACTGGCGGCGGCGTCGCCCTGTGGGTTTTTCGCCGAAGCCGGTACGTCGTCGACAGACTCTTTCTGCCTCAGCACCGCATTCTGCCGCGCTCGCCAGCGCATCTGCATCCGGCCTTGTTTCAGCCCGCCGACCGCACCACGAACCGCGACCGCCTTGTAGCGACCCACGGCTTGCATAAACTTTTTCAGAATCGCCAGCAGGCCTTCGACAAAGCCCATCGCCGCCTGAAGAATGCCTTTGCCGTACTTGACCAGGCGCAAGCTCAAGTACGCCACGCCTGCCGCCGGCAACGCGATCGTCAGCACCACGCCGATCACCAGATCAATCAGCAGCGAGACCACAAAACCGGCAGCCGCCTCGGCCATTTCCTGGGGCGGCAACGCGTCCAGCCAGATCATCGCGGTGCGCAACAACAGGTACAGCGCGGCTTCATCACTGGCGAGCAACATCGCCTGTTCCATGACCTTGGGCGCATCGGTGGCGATCTGTGCCAACTTCGCCGCCTCGGCCCCCAGCTGTTCGGCAAATTTCAACGGGTCTTCAAGAATCGCCTGCACCAGCTTGATGCTGTCCCACACATCCCTGATCGCCGCCCAACTGCCCGCCAGCACACCGCTGCCAACCGCACTGGCTGTCGCCACCTCCCAATGCGGCCGGAAACCCTTCCACTGTGAGCGCAGCCATTGCTCCAGATCCGCCGTCAGCCCGGTGTAGGAGGCGAACAAAGCGTCTACCTGCTCTGCTGAAACGCCGCCTTGTACCCGTACCTCGTATCGCCCACCCGCTGCACAAACGTGCGAGCCTTTGCCATGCTCATCCAGCACGACCACGGCAGAGCTGCCGTCATCCAGCCCGATGACTTCAACGGGAATATTGCCGATCGGTACGTCGTACACCGACTCGAACTGGCTCTCGATCTGCAGCACACCGCCCGCCGGGCAACGGGCTACGGTAGAAAAGTCCGCATCGGAAAGGCTAACCGAGCGCTGTGAGTCTCCCACCCGCAACACCCGATCCATTCCCAGCAGCGATGGCATATCCGCGACATGGCTGACTGAGTCCAGTGCCTGCGCGTACCAGGCGCTCATCTGTCGGCGGTAGTGCGCCAGGCTCTGATGAAAGCCATCCAGCTCGTGTTCGATATGGGTGATGTGGAAGGCGTGGGTCATTGGCGGCTCCTTCCCACGCAAGGAGCATCTAAGGTCGTCGAGTCATTCAACGCACAAAAAAGAAACAACATCTGCAATCCCTCGCACTGTGTGATCAGGCGACGGACTTTGCAGAGGATCTCGGCGGCGGTATGCAGAGCTCATCCGGCTATTACGTGGGATGTTTCAGCGGCTTGTGTGCGCCTTGGGCCAAGGCCCTGAACACGGTGCTGCGAAGGGGGAGACAGCAAGTCGGCGAACCCCGGTTAGACTTACCTGTCGATATCCGCAATGCCCGGTCCGTCGTCGTTCAAGGAAGCCCCATGTATTCAAGCCGCATGATCCTGTGTCTCACCACCTTGCTGGTGCTGGCCGGTTGTTCCACCACGCGCAACCCGCTGCAGCCGGAGCGCAGCGAGGCCGATGTGAAGGCTCAGATCGTGCGCCTGCTGCCAGCGTCAGTCCCGGACCGCAACGGTTGGGCTCAGGATATCTACACGGCCTTCGACACCCGGAAGATCTATCCCAGTACCGAAAATATCTGTGCCGTGCTGGCGGTCACCGAGCAGGAGTCCACTTACCAGGTCGACCCTGTGGTGCCGAACATGGGCAAGATCGCTCAGGATGAAATCCTGCGCAGGGCCGGCAAGGTCCACGTGCCGGCGTTCGTGATACGCACCACGCTGCAATTGCGCTCGCCCAACGGCAAGTCCTACGCCGAGCGCCTGAACGCCGCGCGCACGGAGAAGGACCTGAGCGGGATATTCGACGACTTCATCAGCATGGTGCCGCTGGGAAATACCCTGTTCGGCGGCTTCAACCCGGTACACACCGCCGGCCCGATGCAGGTGAGCATCGAATTTGCGCAGCAACATGCGCGGGATTATCCCTACACGGTGGATGGCTCGATTCGTCGGGAAGTCTTCACCCGACGTGGCGGCATGTATTTCGGCATCACGCATCTGCTCGGCTACCCGGTGAATTACGATCGGCCGCTGTACCGTTTTGCCGACTTCAATGCCGGTTGGTATGCCAGCCGCAACGCCGCGTTCCAGGCCGCCGTCAGCCGTATCACTGGCACCGAACTGGCGTTGGATGGGGACTTGATTCGTTACGGATCATTGCTGCCGGGTACCACTGAGCTGGCGGTGCGCTCGCTGGGGTCGAAACTGGACATGCGCAACCCGAGTATCCGCAGCCAGTTGGAGCAGGGCGAGCAGTTGGATTTTGAGGACACCACGCTCTACAAGCGCGTGTTCGCCCTGGCCGACAAGGCCGCCGGCAAGCCGATGCCGCGGGCGATCCTGCCGGGCATCGTGCTCAAGAGCCCGAAGATCACTCGCAACCTGACCACGGCGTGGTTTGCCCAGCGGGTGGATGAGCGATATCAGCGCTGTATGAAGCGTTGATCAGGTGCGCCGTTTGACGAACCGGCGCCACAACCCTACCCATAGCCACACCACGGGGAACGCCAGGATCACAAAGGGCAATACATAGCTGGCACGCTCCAGGGCGTCAGCCGTGCCGTTCACCAGGTTGTCGCCCAGGTTGCTGAACATCCGACTAAAGCGCGACTGCTGGTTCGCACCGTCGGACGAGCGGAAGTTAAGGGTAACGCGGTTGGTATCGAGGCGACGCTGCTGGCCGGCAGCGAGCTGGGCTAATTCCTGCAGTTCATTCTCGATGGACGCCTGTTCCTTGCTCAAGGCGATCAGATCGCTGACGGTGATGTCCTTGCGCTTGGCCAGTTCATCAAGGCGCTGCTGCTGGGCTTGCAGGCGCGCCTGGCGACGCTTTACGTCATTGACCGCATCGGCCAGGTCTTCGGCGGTGGTGATGCGCTGGCCGAGTTTGCCGCCTTCAGCCGCCATCGCGACCAGCGGTTCCACACCGGCAGGCGCTATGCGCAGGATGATCTCGCCGCCGTTGCCGTCTTCGGTGATGCCCAGAATATTGCAGGCACCAAAGCGTGCGGTTTCACAGGCTTCGCGAGTGGCTTGCATGCGCGGTGCGAGCAGAGCGCCGGGCAGTGCCAGGGTCAGCTCGTGTTCGTAGGCCAGTTGCGCGCCGGCCCGGCCTTGTTCGCCGTTGATCACCGTAGCGCGGGTGTGGTCCTTGGGCGAACAGCCGGCCAAGGTCAGCCCGGCCAGTAACAGCATGAAAAGCGGGCGAGATTTGCCGTCCAGATGGCGCATTGCAGTTCCTTGGGGGGAGGGGGAATTGACGGCGATTAAACCGGGTCTGGCGGATTAACGCAAAGCATCAGAGGGGATATGCGTGGCTGATGGTGATGGCCCTCACATCGGCCCTGGAGTACACCTCAAACCTCACTCCAAGGACGAATTCATCATGAATGTTCATGCCGTGCCCGAAGGTTTTATTTCGCTGCCGCGCAGTAGCCCACTGCTTGATTTGCTGGGCCCTGCCTATGGCCGGGGTGAGGGGCTGCACCTTGAAATTGGTCTGCGTGCGGATAACCGCCACGCCAACGGGCGCGGCACGGTGCATGGCGGCGTGTTGGCGACCCTGGCGGATGTCGGCATGGGGTATGCGATGGCGTTTTCCAGCGAGCCGCCGTTGCCGTTGATTACGGCGAGCATGACATTGGATTACTTGGGGGCGGTGCGGGTGGGGGATTGGATTGTGGTGCGACTGGAACACCATAAACGCGGTCGGCAGCTGGCGTTTGCCACCGTGAGCCTGCAGGTGGGGGGTAGGGTGGTGGCCCGGGCGAATGCGGTGTTTGCGGTGCCACAACCTGACAGCTAACGCAGATCAACCGTGGGAGAGGGCGTGCTCCCGATGGGCATGGATCAGTTGATATATAGGGTGGCTGATCCAGCGAATCGGGAGCAAGCTTCTCCCACAGTCGGGTTGTGTTTTTCTGACGCGACCGCAAAAAAGAAAAGGCCCGGTTTTTCGTGGAACCGGACCTTTTCCGTACTGCGCGTTGAATCAGTTGCGTTCGAGGGCGAGGGCTACGCCTTGGCCACCACCGATGCACAGCGTCGCCAAGCCTTTCTTGGCATCGCGTTTGATCATTTCATGCAGCAGGGTCACCAGCACACGGCAGCCTGACGCGCCGATCGGGTGGCCGATGGCAATGGCGCCGCCGTTGACGTTGACCTTGTCAGCGTCCCACTCCAGCTCTTTGCCCACCGCCAAAGACTGTGCAGCGAAAGCCTCGTTGGCTTCGATCAGGTCCAGGTCGGCCAGTTTCCAACCGGCTTTATCCAGGCAGCGGCGCGTCGCCGAGACCGGGCCGATGCCCATGATGGCTGGGTCGACGCCCGCATTGGCATAGCTGGCAATACGCGCCAATACGGGCAGGCCGAGGGCGCGGGCTTTGTCGGCGCTCATCAGCAGCACCGCAGCGGCGCCGTCGTTGAGGCTGGAAGCGTTGCCGGCAGTGACGCTGCCGTCTTTCTTGAACGCCGGTTTGAGCTTGGCCAGGGATTCGGCAGTGGTGCCGGCGCGCGGTTGTTCATCCACGGCGAAGGCCACTGGGTCGCCTTTGCGCTGGGGGATCAGGATCGGCGTGATTTCATCAACAAAGCGCCCGGCTTCGATAGCCGCGGCGGCTTTTTGTTGCGAGGCGGCGGCGAAAGCGTCCTGAGCCTCGCGGCTGATGCCGTACTTGTCCACCAGGTTCTCGGCGGTGATGCCCATGTGGTAGTCGTTGAACGCATCCCACAGGCCATCGGTGATCATGCTATCGATCATCTTGGCGTGGCCCATGCGCAAACCGGTGCGCGCGGCCGGCAAGACATACGGCGCCAGGCTCATGTTCTCCATGCCGCCGGCGATGATCACGTCGGCGTCACCGCAACGGATGGCCTGGGCGCCCAGGTGCAGGGCCTTGAGGCCCGAGCCGCAAACCTTGTTCAACGTCAGGCTTGGCACCGCGTGGGGCAAGCCGGCCAGGATCGAGGCCTGGCGCGCCGGGTTCTGGCCGGAGCCGGCGGTGAGTACCTGGCCGAGGATGACTTCATCCACCTGGGCCGGATCCAGGCCGGTCTGCTCCAGCAGGCGGCGGATCACCGCAGCGCCGAGTTCCGGTGCCGGGATGCTTGCCAGTGAACCTTGGAAGCTGCCCACGGCGGTGCGGGTGGCAGCAACAATCACGACGTCTTGCATGGAATCTGTCCTCACTGGAAATGCATTTCCGGAACGTGGTCCGGGACGATCAGTTTACCGGCGGTCTTGCTCACAATCTCCTCGACGCTGACGCCAGGTGCGCGTTCCTTGAGGACAAAAGCGCCATTTTCGATTTCCAGGTAGGCCAGGTCCGTCAGTACACGCTTGATGCAGTTCGCGCCGGTCAGCGGCAGGCTGCATTGACTGAGCAGCTTGGACTCACCGTCCTTGGATGCGTGGGTCATGATCACGATGATGTTTTCCGCCCCGGCCACCAGGTCCATGGCACCGCCCATGCCTTTGACCAGTTTGCCTGGGATCATCCACGAGGCGATGTTGCCGTGTACGTCCACTTCAAACGCGCCGAGTACGGTGAGGTCGACGTGGCCGCCACGAATCATCGCGAAGGACTCGGCGGAGGAGAAGATCGAGGCGCCGATACGTGCGGTCACGGTCTGTTTGCCGGCATTGATCATGTCGGCATCGATGGTTTCTTCGGTCGGAAACGGGCCCATGCCCAGCAGGCCGTTTTCCGACTGCAGCATCACTTCCATGCCTTCGGGAATGTAGTTGGCCACCAGCGTCGGAATGCCGATGCCGAGGTTGACGTAGAAACCGTCCTGCATTTCACGGGCGACGCGTTGAGCCATTTGTTCGCGGGTAAGAGCCATGTTCTTTTCCTCTTATTGTCTGGGCTGGAGGTGGATTATTTGCGGACGGTGCGCTGTTCGATGCGCTTCTCGAAGGTGCCGCAGATGATCCGGTCGACGTAGATGCCAGGGGTGTGGATCTGCGCCGGGTCCAGCTCGCCCGGTTCGACGATTTCCTCGACTTCAACCACGGTGATCTTGCCCGCCGTGGCGGCCAGCGGGTTGAAGTTCTGAGCGGTGTGACGATAAATGACGTTACCGAAGTGGTCGGCTTTCCAGCCTTTGACGATGGCGAAGTCGCCGGTGATGGACTCTTCCATCAAGTAGGGGCGACCGTTGAATTCGCGGGTTTCCTTGCCCTCGGCAACCGGAGTGCCGACACCGGTTGCGGTAAAGAAGGCCGGGATGCCGGCGCCGCCGGCGCGCATTTTTTCCGCCAGGGTGCCCTGGGGGGTCAATACCACTTCGATTTCGCCGCTGAGCAGTTGCTTCTCGAACAGCGCGTTTTCACCGACGTACGAGGCGATCACCTTGCTGATCTGCTTTTCTTCCAGCAGTACGCCCAGGCCGAAACCATCCACGCCGCAGTTGTTGGAAACCACGGTCAGGTCTCGGGTGCCTTTGCGCTTGATCTCGGCGATGAGGTTTTCCGGAATGCCACAAAGGCCAAAACCACCGGACAGCACGGTCATACCGTCTTCCAGGCCTGCCAGGGCTTCTTCATAGGACGCCACGCGTTTATCGAAACCTGCCATACGCACCTCTTTTATTGTTTGTGGGCCAGCCAATGAACCGAGTGTTGCGCCGAAGCATTGATTTGTTAAGTTGTTTTTTAAGGTTGATTGATTTAAAAAACAGCATAGTTGCCTGGCCGTTCGGAGTCGCCTCATGACAGTTAAACAGATGCGTGCCTTCCTCGCCGTGGCCCAGAGCCTGAGTTTTGCTGCGGCCTGCGAGCGCCTGCACCTTTCCCAATCGGCACTGAGCCTGACCATCAAGGGCCTGGAGGAGGGGCTGGGCGGGCGCTTGTTCAGCCGCAATACCCGCAACGTTGCGCTGACCCCTGAAGGTGAATCGCTGTTGCCTCTGGCGCGCCGACTGATTGCTGACTGGGACAACGCCGAAGATGAACTGCGCCAGCGCTTCACCTTGCAGCGCGGACGGGTGACGGTGGCGGCGATGCCGTCGTTCGCGGGCAACCTGTTGCCGCCGATCCTCAAGATATTTCGCGAACGTTACCCCCAGGTGAACGTGACAGTGCATGACCTGATCAACGAGCAGGTGCTGGAGATGGTCCGCGACCGCCAGGTGGAGCTGGGTGTGGCGTTCGAGCCTTCAGAAGGGTCTTCGTTGGCATTTACGCCGTTGTACCTCGATCGATTCGTTGCAGTGGTGCCGGGTGAGTCACCTTTGGCCGAGCGTGCCGAAGTCGACTGGAAAACCTTGCTGGAGCAACCATTCATTACCTTGCAACGGCCCTCCACGGTACGGGTCATGCTGGAGGAACACCTTGGCGCCCTGCAGATGAAGCTGCCGGTGGCTTTGGAGAGTCATCAGCTGGCGACGGTGGGCAAGATGGTTGCCAGTGGGCTGGGTGTCAGTGCCGTACCCGCGTTATGTGCACGGCAGATGGAGGAGGCGGGCGCTCGTTGCATCACTTTGAGTGACCCGGTGATCGAACGGCCGATTGGCGTGCTGACCAAACCGGGACATGAACTCTCGGCGGCGGCGCAAGTGTTGTTTGATATTTTTCGGGATGAAGCGGAGAAGGGCAGGTTTCCAACTTTTTGAGCATGCCAGATACAAGTATGGGAGCTGGCCAGCCAGCTCCCATAAAGAGGTGAGTACTACTTGTCAGTTAGTAGTAACGGTCGATCACCTTAACTTGCGAGTTGTCTTTGAATGACGCCCAGGCATTGTTAAGTGTGTCGAATACTTGCTCGATAAAGTTGCGGTCAGCGGCCGCCTTTTTGCCGACATAACCCTGGCCGCGGCGGTACATCTTCAGGCGCGCCGCCAGTTCGCGGTTATTTCGGTCGAACTCGGCTTCTTCGGTGTGGGGCGCCAGGCAGTCGATTTTCACTTCGCCCGATTTACCTACCCACAGGATATGGTCGTCGAGTGTGTCTTTCTGCGCTGCGAACATTTCAGCCAATTCATTGATAGTTGGTTGGTTGTTCAGATTCATGTGTAAGCCCCTTGACCAGTTGGCGATCTATCAGTTGATTCACGTTAGTTGTCTCCGGTTCCGAAAACCGGGCGTCAGCGACTGTCTGCCGAATACGGGCAGGGTCTTGAACCTGATGCATGTAGTCTTGCTGATGAACTGCTACGCAATGGTTTCATAACGAAGACAAGCAGCGTTTGAGCTCCTTGTACCGAACCTTGCGGGCCGGTCAGCTTCATCAATCTGCCTTGTGGGCAGTGCACATCCGGAAAAAACAGCTCGGCGGTCAGACGAGCTTGTTCAAAACACGGTTACCAACGCTCCCGATCCGGGAGACGTCTAGATCATGCAAGGACAAAAAGGTTACGTCAACGATTATGTAGTGATTTTTTTTGCGCACTACAAAAACCGTTGTGGGGACGGGAGAATGCGATAAAACGTGACTTGGGCGTCATTTTTTGAAAGACAGGTCGAACGCAAAATCAAGTCAATCGTGCGGCCAACAGCGGCAGCAGCCGCTCGCATGATGCTTCGATCTTTACCTGCAGAAGGTCATCTGCGCGGGTCTTGCCCAGGTTGATGGCAATCACCGGTTTACCTTGCTCCACCATCGCCTTGCACAGGCGAAATGCTGAATAGGCCATCAGTGAGGAGCCCACCACCAGCAAGCCCTCGGCGTGCTCCACCGCAGCCATTGCTTTGGCAGCCGTGACTTGGGCGACATTCTCGCCAAAAAACACCACATCCGGTTTCAACCGCTGGCCATCGCAATAAGGACAGTGGGGCACTTGGAAGCGCTCCTCAAAGGCAGGATCGAGCAAGGTGTCGCCGTCGGGCGCCTGTACGGCATCGACACCCGCCAGGTACGGGTTCTGGTGTTCCATCACCCGCTGGATCACATCGCGCTCGCTGCGTTGCTGGCAGTCCAGGCACAGTACCCTGTGCAGGTTGCCGTGCAGTTCAATCACATCATGACTACCGGCCTGATCATGCAGCGCGTCGACGTTTTGCGTGATCAAGCCGCTGATCCGTTCGCGGTGCTGCAACGCGGCCAGTGCCAGGTGGGCTCTGTTTGGCTGAGCAATACGCACCCTTGGCCAGCCCAGCATGGCGCGAGCCCAATAACGCCGCCGCGCCTGCGGGGTGGCCAGGAACTCCTGATACATCATTGGCGCCTTGCCCCGGCGTACGCCTTCACTGTCGCGATAATCGGGAATGCCCGACGACGTACTGATCCCCGCACCGGTCAGTACCAGAAAGCGCCGTTCGGCCATGGCCCGGTGCAGGGTGTCGAGGTGGTCTTCTTGATGTTCCAGCGTGTCCAGCATGGGTCCCCCTATTCGCCGCGGATGTATTGCTCCAGTTGCTTGATCAGATCAGCCTGGTCGGCGATGGCTTCCTTCACCAGGTCCCCGATGGACAGCAGGCCCAACAGTTGACCGTCCTCGACCACGGGCAGGTGCCGAAGGTGGCTGTCGGTCATGATATTCATGCACTCATCGACCTTTTTATGGGTGTCGACGGTTATCACCGGAGAACTCATCACCTCATGCACTTTTGTAGTGACCGAAGACAGGCCCTTGAGCATGATTTTGCGTGCGTAATCCCGTTCGCTGATGATCCCTACCACTACGCCTTCCTTGACGACCGGCAAGGCCCCGACGTTTTTTTCCGACATCCGGACCAGTGCCTCAAATACGGTGTGGTCCCATTGGATGGTATGGACGTCCTGGTTTTTCTGGTCCTTGGCTTTAAGCACTTGTGCAACGGTTTTCATGGCGGCCACTCCGGTGTTGTTGTTAGGAAGTCAGGGTCCTCCTAAAGAATCCTAGACGCGCCACCGTGCCGCAAGGTGCAAAGCGGCGTTAAACCTGTCGAAAAACGTCATTTGCCGATTTTTTTAACGGTTATCCGGTGTTTGTCGGCTTTTTCCCCGCCTGGGGGCGGTAGCCGCCTTGCGTGGTGCGTTCTTTCGTTTCTTTTTCCACGCAGGAGCGTTTTTGCCGGCAGGGCTTGCCGGGCCGGTAATCGTCATGCGCATGCCGTTACAGCGGGCCACTTGTTTGCTCATCCAGGCTGCCTGTTTGGCGACGAATTCTTCCAGGCTCATTTCCCCGCTTTGCACCATGTCCAGCGCCTGTTCCCAAATTGCGGTAGTGCCGGGATCGGCGATCGCGCGGGGCACTGCATCGATCAGGCTGAATGCCGCCGGGGTGGCAGAGAGCGCCTTGCCGTTTTTCACCAGATAACCACGGTCCAACAACCCCTGGATAATCCCGGCGCGAGTGGCCTCGGTGCCGATACCGGTGGTGTCCTTGAGCTTTTGCTTGAGCAGTGGGTCTTCCACCAGTTTGGCGACGTTTTTCATCGCCTTGATCAGGTCGCCCTCGGTGAAGGGCTTGGGTGGCTGGGTCCATAGGTCTTTCAGGTTGACCTTGGCGACGCTGTAGTCCTGACCTTGCGCCAGTGGCGGCAAGGCTTGCGGGGCCGGTGCCTCTCGGCCTTTGGCGGGCGCCAGGGCTTCGGGCAAGGCGCGTTTCCAACCCGGCTCAATGATGACTTTACCGACCGCGCGTAACGCCTGGCCCGCACAGTCAAAATCCGCCTGGGTACGATCGTACTCGTGGTTGGGCAGGAACTGCGCCAGGTAACGTGCGCGAATCAGGGTGTAAACGGCGCGGTGTTTGCCGGTCAGTTGCGTGACATCCTTGCCGGCCCCCGTGGGAATGATGCCGTGGTGCGCGCTGACCTTGGCGTCGTTCCACGCGCGGGAGCGGCGTTGGGGGTCGATATGAGGCATCAGTTCATTCACCGTCGCATCCGCACGCCCCAGTGCCGCAAGAATACCCGGTGCTTCACGGTGCTGGCTCAACGGCAAGTAGCCGCAATCACTGCGCGGGTAGGTGATGACCTTGTGGGTTTCGTAAAGCGACTGGGCGATATCCAGGGTTTCCTGGGCACCGAGGCCGAGCTTCTTCGAACAGATCTCCTGCAGGGTGCCCAGATCGAAGGGCAGGGGCGCCACTTCGCGCATGCGTTCGGTACGCAGCTGCATCAGTCGCGCGGTGCCGGCATTGCTCATGGCGTCGGCCGCCTCCCGCGCCAGTTGTGGGTTGAGGCAACGCCCCTGGTCGTCGCAGGCATCTTCGGCTGCCCGCCATTGGGCCATGAAGGTCATGCGCTCGTGGCGCAGGTCGACATCGATGGCCCAGTAGGCCACCGGCACGAAGTCGGCGATGCTGCGGTCGCGGTCCACCACCAGGCGCAAGGTCGGCGTTTGTACCCGGCCGACGGGCAATACGCCCTGATAACCGGACTGGCGCCCGAGCAGGGTGAACAAGCGGCTCATGTTCATACCGATCAGCCAGTCGGCGCGTGAACGGCCGAGGGCCGAGTGATACAGGCTGAAGGTTTCAGCACCGGGCTTGAGCGCAGCCAGGGCCTTGCGGATGGAGGCGTCATCCAGCGCCGATAACCACAAACGCTGGATTGGCCCGCGATAGCGGCAATGCTCTACCAGTTCACGGGCGATCATTTCGCCCTCGCGGTCGGCATCGGTGGCGATCACCAACTCCTGGGTTTCTCCCAGTAAGCGCTTGACCGCCTTGAACTGACTGGCGGTCTTGGGTTTGACCAGCATCTTCCATTTTTCCGGGACAATCGGCAGGTCGGCCAGTACCCAGCGCTTGTATCGGGTGTCGTAGGCATCGGGCGGGGCGGTTTCCAGCAGGTGGCCGATGCACCAGGTGACTGTGACCCCATTACCCAGCCAGCACCCGTCGCCGCGCCGGCTGGCGCCGAGCACAGCCGCGATATCTTTGGCCTGGGAGGGTTTTTCACAGAGGTACAGCCGCATGGTCATCACATCAGATCGGGTTGATGCCTTGCAGGATGCGCAGTCGGAGGAA
The DNA here is from genome assembly GCF_004519405.1 of Pseudomonas sp. BCA17. Classification (GTDB taxonomy): domain Bacteria; phylum Pseudomonadota; class Gammaproteobacteria; order Pseudomonadales; family Pseudomonadaceae; genus Aquipseudomonas. The sequence continues at coordinate 45,444 of NZ_SGWI01000010.1, forward strand.
TTTGATCAACCATTATCTGTATGGATGTACAGCTTTAAGTTTCCAGCTGCAAGCTGCAAGAAAGAGCCAATGGGCTTTTACTTGCCGCTTGCCGCTTGCTCCTTGACGCTCATTCAGTTGTTATCGATATCCACATGCCGCGTTTCCTTGAGGCAGAACAAGCCCACGATCAAGCTCACCCCGGTCACCACCACCGGGTACCACAGGCCGTAGAAGATATCGCCGGTGTACACCACCAACGCAAACGATACGGTTGGCAGGAACCCGCCAAACCAGCCGTTACCGATATGGTAAGGCAGCGACATCGAGGTATAGCGGATACGCGTCGGGAACAGCTCCACCATCAACGCCGCGAGCGGGCCGTAGCACATGGCGGCAATCAGGATCAGCGCTACGATCAGCACCACCACCATCACCTTGTTGACCTGGGCCACGTCCGCCGAAGTGGGGTACCCGGCCAATGTCACCGCGCCACGCAGGGCGGCTTCGTCGAAACCGTCGATGCGCACATCGCCCACGCTGACTTGCACCGGGCTGCCCGCCGGGGCGGCGGCGCTGCTGTACGGCAGGCCTTGTTTGACCAGGAAGGTCTTGACCTTGTCGCACGGGCTGTCAAAACGCGCCTTGCCCACCGGGTCGAACTGGAAGGTGCAGGTGGCAGGATCAGCCAGCACGGTGATGGGTGCCTGGCGGCTGGCCTGGTCCATCGCCGGGTTGGTGTAATGGGCCAGGCCCTTGAAGATCGGAAAGTACAACACGGTCGCCAGCAACAGGCCGAGCATCAATACCGGCTTGCGGCCTAGCTTGTCCGACAGCCAGCCAAACAGAATGAAGAACGGCGCGCCAATCACCACGCTGATGATCAGCAGCATATTGGCCAGCGCCGGGTCCATCTTCAGGAATTGGGTGAGGAAAAACAGCACATAGAATTGTGCCGCGTAGAAGGTCACCGCTTGCCCGCCGTTGATGCTGAACAGGGCGATCAACACCACCTTGAGGTTTTCCCATTTGCCGAAAGATTCCCGGATCGGCGATTTGCTGGCCTTGCCTTCTTCTTTCATTTTCAGGAACGCGGGCGACTCGTGCAGGCTCATGCGGATCCAGGTGGAAATGCCCAGCAGCACGATGGAGAACAGGAACGGTATACGCCAGCCCCACACCTCGAACTGGTCGCCGGTGAAGTAACGGCAGGCCAGCACCACCAGCAGTGAGAGCAGCAGGCCAATGGTGGCGGTGGATTGAATCCAACTGGTGTGCAAACCGCGTTTACCGGTGGGAGCATGTTCAGCCACGTAGGTGGCCGCGCCGCCGTATTCGCCGCCCAGCGCCAGGCCCTGCAGCATGCGCAGCACAATCAGGATGATCGGCGCGGCGATGCCGATGCTGGCGTAGTTCGGCAGCAACCCGACACAGAAGGTCGCCACGCCCATCAGGATGATGGTGACCAGGAAGGTGTATTTGCGCCCGATCATGTCCCCCAGACGGCCGAATACCAGCGCGCCGAACGGCCGCACTACAAAGCCAGCTGCAAAGGCCATCAAGGCGAAGATAAACGCGGTGGTGTCGTTGACCCCCGCAAAGAACTGCTTGCTGATCACCGCCGCCAGGGCGCCGTAGAGAAAAAAGTCATACCACTCGAACACCGTCCCGAGGGATGAGGCAAAGATGACTTTCTTCGAGTCGTTGCTGGTGCTCGCGTTGATTGCCGAGCCCAGGGGTTGAGCATGTTCTGACATCGGGTAGCCCTCACAGTGATTATTTATTGTTGTTCCACTGTCGGCGCCGGGGGCGGCGCCGCTATTGCTTCATTTATCCGTAGGCGCGGGTTTGCTCGCGAAAAAACCGGGAGCGCCAGGTTAAGCCGGATGTGCTGCTTTTTCGTTGAGGTTCTTCACGAGCAAGTTCGCTTCTACAGTATTCGGCGACAAGATGAGCTGCGCAGCTTTCTCCGCGATCATCAAGGTAGGTGAGCAGGTGTTGCCGGATGTGATGCGCGGCATGATCGAGGCATCGGCGACGCGCAGGCCGGGTACGCCGTGTACGCGCAGTTGCGCGTCGACCACCGCGTCCTTGTCGTCGCCCATGCGGCAAGTGCCCACCGGATGGAAGATCGTGGTGCCGATGCGCGCGGCGGCTTCGTGCAGTTGTTCTTCGGTTTGCAGCGCATCACCGGGTAAGTATTCCACCGGTTTGAACTGGCTCAGCGCCGGCGCGGCAACGATCCGCCGGGTCAGGCGAATAGCGTCGGCGGCCACCTGCAGGTCCTGCGGATGGCTGAGGTAGTTGGGCCGGATCAATGGCGCATCTGCCGGGTTGGCCGAGCGAATATCGACGCGGCCACGGCTTTGCGGACGCAGGTCGCAGACCGATGCGGTAAACGCCGGGAACCCATGCAGCGGTTCGCCGAAACGCTCCAGGGACAGCGGTTGCACATGGTATTCGAGGTTGGCCGAGGTCTGTTCCGGGCCGGAGCGGGCAAACGCGCCGAGCTGGCTGGGCGCCATCGATAACGGGCCGCTGCGGTCATACAGGTAGCGCAGGCCCATGCCCATCTTGCCCCACAGGGTGCCCGCGATCTGGTTCAGGGTGCGTGCATTTTCCAGTTTGTAGATCAGGCGCAACTGCAGATGATCCTGCAGGTTGCCGCCGACGCCCGGCAGGTGATGCAGCACATTGATGCCCAGAGGCTTGAGCACGTTGGACGGACCGATTCCCGAACGCTGCAGAATGCCCGGCGAGCCCACGGAGCCGGCACACAGCACGATCTCCTTGCGCGCCTTCCAACTGACCTGCAGGCCATGCTGGCGGCCGAGGACGGTAGTTGCCCGGCCGTTTTCCAGCAACACGCGGTCGACGTCCACTTCGGTCAACACGGTGAGATTGGGTCGCTGACGAATCGGCTTGAGAAAGGCCTTCGCCGCATTCCAGCGTACGCCGGCCTTCTGGTTGACCTGGAAGTAGCCGCAGCCTTCGTTATCGCCCTGGTTGAAGTCGTTGATCGGCGCGATGCCGCTTTGCGCTGCCGCGTCGCGGAACGCATCCAGGATCGGCCAGTGCAGACGCTGTTGTTCAACGCGCCACTCGCCACCCTCGCTGTGAAACTCGGAGTTGCCGGCAAAGTGGTGTTCGCTTTGCTTGAACAGCGGCAACACGTCCTTCCAGGCCCAACCCGAATTGCCCGCCGCCGCCCAGCCGTCGTAATCCTGGGCCTGGCCGCGCATGTAGATCATGCCGTTGATGGATGAGCAGCCGCCCAGCACCTTGCCGCGCGGGTAGCTCAGCGCACGACCTTGCAGGCCCTCCTGGGCTTCGGTCTTGAAGCACCAGTCGGTGCGCGGGTTGCCGATGCAGAACAGGTAGCCTACGGGGATATGAATCCAGGGGTAATTGTCACGACCGCCGGCTTCGAGCAGCAGCACGCGGTGGGCCGGGTTGGCCGACAGTCGATTGGCCAGCAGGCAGCCAGCCGGGCCGGCGCCGACTATCACGTAATCGTATTCAGCAGTAGCAATGGGCATCTCGGGCCTCGCTTGTTTTTCTTATTGGCTTCATCCTAGTTGTTAGTTTTCGTCTTAAAAATGTTAGTTTTTACCCAGCTGCTGTGCGTTTTTAAACAGCGTGCAGCGGACTTACGCAAGGGAGGCGATATGTTCGACTGGAACGACCTGCGGTATTTTCTGGAGTTGCAGCGCAGTGGCCGCCTGCTCACCGCCGCGCAACGCTTGAAAACCACCCACGCCACCGTCGCCCGGCATATCGAAGCCATTGAAAAAAGCCTTGGCACGGCGTTGTTCGTGCAGCACGCCCAGGGCTACGAACTGACGCCCGCCGGCGAAGCGCTGCTCAAGCATGCCGAGGCAATGGAAAACGTCGCCTTGCTGGCCGAAGACGAACTCACCCATTCGGCCGCGCCCCTGGGCAAGATCCGCCTGGGTGTGGCGGAGGGGTTGGGGGTGATGTTCCTGGCCGGACGCATGGGCGGGCTATTCGAGCGGTATCCGGGGTTGGAAGTGGAGCTGGTGGCCGTGCCGCGCTTCGTCAGCATCCTCAACCGTGAAGCGGAAATCAGCATTCACCTCGAACGTCCCAGCGTCGACCAACTCGTCACCCGCAAACTCACCGACTACCGCCTTGCGCTCTACGCCAGCCGTGCCTACCTGGACCGCCATCCGCCAATCGAAAAACGCGAAGACCTCGCCGCCCATTCATGGATCGATTACGTGGATGACCTGCTGTTCAGCCAGGAACTGAAATTCCTCAGCAGCTTTTGCCGAAACCCTAAAGTGGTGTTCCACAGCACCAGCGTGATCGCCCAGCACCAGGCCGCGCGCTCGGGGTTGGGAATCGCGGTATTGCCGTGCTTCATGGCGGCAGGGGACGCGGATCTGGTGGCGTTGTTGCCGGGGGAGAGTATCCAGCGCAGTTACTGGATCAGCTCAAGGCGCGAATTGCACAAATCTGTGCGGTTGCGGGTGTTGTGGGATTACGTGGTGGAGTTGTGCGCGCAAGAGCAAAGCCTGCTGCTGGGCGAGGCCAGCTGAAAAAAATGTGGAAGGGGGCTTGCTCCCCTCCCACATTTTGCGGGTGTCGGGTCAGATGAGGTTTAGAGCTTGACCACCTGATGCACCTGCTCGGCACAGGACCGGGCGTCCTCAATCATCTTGCCAAACGCCTCACTGGCAACCTCGTCATGGGTCAGCCAGCGCTTTTTCTGACTCAGGCGATACTGATAGCGCAGTTCGCCGTCCTTGCGGGTTCCACTCAGGTCCATGTCGTACCAGGGCGAGCGCACTTGGCATCCGGGAATGGCTTTTTCCATCTGCCCGCCCGTGAGGGTGATGGTGTAGTCATGGGTTTCGGGGTTGCCCAGGTCCAGGTCAGCCTGTTGCCCGTGGCGGCGGTAGTTGATGAAACCGTCCCAGCGGTCTTTCAAGGATGGGTCGGTGTAGACGTAGTCGTTCGCCAGTTTTTCCAGGGCACGTTGGTCGTTCAAGGTGGCCTTGACGGTGTAGCCGTCGTGCACGACGAAGGCGGTGGGCTCGCGAGTGATGTGGCAGTCGCTGATCTCGTTGCCGAAGTTGGCGCAGATGTTCTGGTCGGTGGCGGTGGCGCCTTGCTGGCGGTCGGCGACGCTCAGTTGCATCAGCGGCAGGCGGCTGAAGGTGATGGTGGCCTGGGTAGCGCCGTTGCCCTGTTTGTCGAGATGGACTTTTTTATCCAGGAGCAGGGTGGTTTCGGGGCGTTCCAGTGGGATGTGCTCTTCGCGTACCTGGCCCTGGGCATCGTTGACCAGTACCCAGCGATCCTGGATGTCCGGCATGACCTGGCCGGGCGCGAACACCGGGTTGGTCGGGTCGAGCCACCACACCTGGTCATTCACTTCGGCGCGGACAATGGCGTGGTTCGGTGCGAGGGTACCGGGGATCAACAACGATTCGGCCACATCGCCACGGCTGACCCAGGCCGTCTCGGCCTTGATGCCACGGGCTTTGAGCATGGCGGTCAGCAGAATCGCCAAGTCTTTGCAGTCGCCATAACCGTGCTGCTCAATTTCCTCCAGGCTGAACGGCACGTAGCCGCGCTCGGTGGCGCGCCAGTCGCCCAGGTAGCGGTAGTGGTCGTTGATGTGCTGCATCAGTGCGGCGACTTGCTCGGCCGGTGCCAGGCCACGTGCAGCGACCACGGCGGCGGCACTTTGTGCAGGCAGGCTGGCGTCGAGGATCTGGTTGTAGCGCTGGGCGAAATCGCCGAAGTAGGCCTGGCGATCCAGGGCACTGCCCACTTCCAGGCGCGGAATACGCAACAGTGCGGCGCTGGAGGATTCGTTGATGTAGTTGAGGTAGACCGGGGCTTTTTGCACCACGTCCAGGGTCTTGCCGTTGGCCGATGGCGTCACTTTAAAATCATCGAACAGTTCGCTGCGCCATTGGATCGGCCGCTCGGCGGTAAAGCGCGCCTTGAAGCGGTCGCGTCGCGCTGCGCTGGGGCCGAACTTGAGCGCGTAGTGAAACTGAGTCATCAGCGGTTTCGCCGGATGATGTTCGCGCACGGTGTAGCGGATCTGGGTGCCGACGCGCAGGTTGGGAAAGGCCAGGGAGGTTTGCTTGTCGCGCTTGAAGCCCTGGTCCGGGTTGGGTGCGGTGCGTGTGTCGATCTGCGCGGCACCCAGTGCTACCGGCTTCGCACCGGGTTGGGTGGATTGCGCGCTGATCACTTCGAAGGTGTCGCCTTCGGAGTAGTCGAAATCGATGCGCGACAGCATTTCGCGGCCGTTGGGCTTGAGGATGGTGTAGTGGTAGGTGGTGGTGCAGTCGGTGCTGGCGTCGCGGTTGAAATGGCAGTGCAGTTCGGTGTCGCTGGCCAGCGGGGCTTCGGCCATGGGTTGTAACGCTGCGTAAGTGGACTGGGCAACGAGCCCCAGACTGAGGGCAAGCAAGGGGCGGTGAAACGAAAAACGGTACAAACGGTACATTGGCGCCTCGGGTGACACATTGAAACAACTACCCGACGGGTAGTGAGAAGGCGCTGGATGATAATGGATCGCAACAACAAAAGCCAGGATTGTTCGACAATATGTTCAGCTGAAAGGCCCGAGATAGAGCCTTTTGTGTGATTTATGTCAGGGTTTCAGCAATTCGAATTCGGCGCTGGCGAGCTTCTCGCCATTGATCAGTACATGCACCGCGTGCTTGCCGGGGTAGTGCTTGCGTGTGGTCAGCTCACGGATATGTTGTTCGCGGCGCAGGCTGCAATGTTCGCCCGCCTCGAGGGTCATTGTCTTGAGCTTGAACACCTTGGCTGCGCTGTGCCCGGCGCTCTTTACGTAGTCGATGGCGTAGTCCACCACCAATTTTTGCGCGGTGGCGGCGGTGGATTCCAGGCTGAAGGACAGGTTGATGCGTTCGCCCAGTCTGATCACCGCCGGCGTGACACTCAGATGATGAATCTTTACCTCGGCCCTGGCGCCCGCACCCATGATCGCCAGTGCGCGGGTATTACCTTGTTTGATCAAGCCGCGCAGTGCATGGCGGGCGATCCAGGCGGTGTGCGGGTTATCCAGGGACCAGCCTTCGAGCAGGCTGAGCACCCAGTCGGGATGGTCCTTGGTGATGTCGTTGAGGTGGTTCGCCACCGACTTGCGCACGTACAGGCTGCTGTCGGCCTTGAGGTTGTCGAGGATCGGCGCGCACAGCTCGGGGTCGGCTTGCACTGGACCCAGGCGAAAGGACCAGGGCAGGCGAGGGCGCGAACCTTCGCTGGCCAGGCGGCGCACGTGTTCGTTGTCATCCAGCGACCAGGTTTGCATTACCGCCAGGGTGCGTTCGAAGTCGTCCAGCAGAAACCGGCGGATGCCGAATTCGGAAGAGCCAAAAGTCGTGAAGTATTTGAGCGCCGCCATGGAGCGCTTGAAGTCGTCGCGCCCGTAACTGGCCACGTATTGCGGCAGGAACAGGCTGACGAACCCGCTGTTCAGGCGCGGGGCCAGCGCATACAGGCGCTTGAGGGTGTGCGGGTAATCCAGTGGGATGACCGCATGCAGGCTTTCGCTGACCCGCGCCATGCGCTGCATCACCGACAACTCGGCAAGCCCCGCGTTGGCATGTTCGAGGAAACCCTTGGCGTCGAAGGCCGGGTACACCGCCGTCATCTCGGTGGCGATGTGTTGCAGGCGTTCGAGGTTGAAGATTTCCTTGAGGGCCGGGGCGCTTTGGTCGGTCATCGGTGAGTCCATGCAGTGATAGGGGGCGGTTTAGAGAAACCAGCGATATTCCCGTGCCGCGATCTCTTGCTGGAAGGCCAAATGATCCTGGCGCTTGTTTTCGCAATACACGTCGACAAATTCGCCGCCCAGCTTATCGCGCACGACCGGTTGATGCTGCATGGCGCGCACGGCGTCGAGCATTTCCAGGGGGAAATCGGTGCCGCTGGTGCGGTCTTCGTTCAGCGGCGCGATAGGTTCACGCTTGGCTTCAAGGCCATGTTCCAGACCGGCGAGGATAGCTGCCAGCACCAGATACGGGTTGGCATCGGCACTCGCCAGACGGTGCTCGATACGCAGGTTGCGCGGGTCGGACTCGGGGATGCGCACGCACGCGTCGCGGTCTTCAAAGCCCCAGCTGGCACGGGTCGCCGCGTTGACCGTGCCGCCGAGGCGGCGGAAGGCGTTGTGGTTGGGCGAGAAGATCGGCATGCAGTGCGGCAGCAATTCCAGGCAACCGGCCACGGCATGGCGTAGCGGCTGTTGCTGGTGCGCCGCCAGCAGATTGTTACCCGCCGCGTCATAGAGGCTCACATGCACATGCATGCCACTGCCGGGGTATTGCAGGTACGGCTTGGCCATGAAGCTGGCGCGATAACCGTGCTTGAGTGCGACGCCACGGGTGCTGCGGCAGAACAGGGCAGCCCAGTCGGCGGCGCGCAGGCCGTCGTCCAGATGGCCGAAGTTGATCTCGAACTGGCCGGGGCCGAGCTCGGCGGTGATCACTGTGATGTCGATGCCTTGGTCCTTCGCGGTGTGTGCCATGTCGTCCAGCACGTCGCTGAAGCGCGACAGGCGCTCGATATGCAGGTTGGGCTGGTCATCGAGGTCGTCGCTCAGCGGGTCGCGGGCAAATTGCGGCAGGCCGTTGTCGAGCTTCTTGTCGAACAGGTAGAACTCCAGCTCGAACGCCACCACCGGGTGGATACCCTTGTGTTGCAGGCGTTCCAGTACCTTGGCCAGGACCTCACGGGGTTCGAATTCGATGGGGGCTTCGGTGCCGTCCGAGGTGATCAGCATCTGCCCCAATGGCTGTTTTTCCCAAGTGACGGGTTTGAGTGTGCCCGGCACCAGGCGGCGGTTGGCATCCGGGTCGCCGTCGTTGAAGCAGTAATCGCCGATCTTGAACAACCCACCCTGAACCCCCAGCAGCACGGCGTTTTGCGGCAGCTTCAAGGGGCCGCCGGCGGCAACCTTTTCCAACATCTCGACCGGGTAGCGCTTGCCGTAGAAATGCCCGGGAATGTCCAGGGCGATCAGGTCGACATAACGTACGTCGGGGTGGTTCTGGCGGAAGGTCCGTACTTCGGCCAGCAACGTCGAGGAATGGCTTTTCACGGGTGCAGCTCCTAGTTGTAAACCCACAGTACGCGGGCGGGCAGGTCGGTCAGGTTGGCGTAGCGACAGTGGGCGAAGCTGGCCAGGTGGAAGCTGTCACCGACGCCAAGGGTGACCGGCTCGGCCTCGTCCTCCACCCACAGCGTCAGCTCACCCTCCAGCACAAAACCGGCCTGCTCGGCGCGGTCGCTCATGCTTTGTTCGCCGCTGTTGGCGCCGGGTGCCAACAGGCTGTCGAGCATCGAGAAGGCGCCATTCATGCTGGGCGAAACCAGGATGTCGGTGATGCCGTTGGCGTAATACACCGTGCGCCGCTCGTTGGGGCGAGTGACCCAATCCACCGCCTTGGGTTTGGGCAGGCTGTAGAAGTAGGTGGTGGGCACGTCGAGTGCGTGGCTGATGGCGGTCAAGTCCGCCACAGTCGGTCGCGACAGGCCACGTTCGACCTGGGACAGGAAACCCACCGAGCGCTCGATTTTTTGCGCCAGCTGGGCGAGGGTGAGTTTCTTGTGCTTGCGCAGGTCGTGGATGAGGACGGCCAGAGTGGCAAGTTCTTCTTGTTGGTTCATGAAATTTACGTCGAATAATTTCATGAAAAATTACAGGATTTATTTCATGCGAGCAATGGGAACGACATTGGAAGCGCTTTTGTTCCAGCTGGAGCGGGAGCTGCAAGGCAGTACCACCCGCTTGGATGCGGTGCGGCTGTCGCAGTTACTAGCGGATGATTTCGTTGAGTTTGGTGTCAGCGGCAATGTTTGGGGTAGTAAGGCTCAGGTGATTGCCGGGTTGCGCGATGAAGTGTTTTCCGAACGCCTTATGACTGAGTTTGCGCTCAACCTGTTGAGCAATGGCGTTGCACTGGTGACTTATCGCTGCCACCGGGAAGGCGTGGGAGATTCACTGCGCAGTTCGGTGTGGCGAGAGGAGGAAGGGCAGTGGCGGATGGTGTTTCATCAGGGCACACCAGCTGCGGCCCTATAACACCTTATGGCGAGGGAGCTTGCTCCCGCCGGGCAGCGGAGCTGCCCAGGTCCCTTTATCGCGAATTCTGGGTTGAATGTTCACATCGGCCGGCGGTCGTAACCTGGGTATGCATCATTCATTGAAGGAGTACCTATGAATTCCAAAGCCCTCGTTGCCTGCCTGCTGCTCACTGCCGGCCTGTCCACCGCCAGCTTCGTCGTGCAAGCCGGTGATACTCCGCAGGAAACCGTACAACCTTCAAACATCAACGCTCGCGATTTGAAGGAGGGCGACCGTGCCCCGGACATGCTGATGCGCAAGGAATCGGCGGTCAGCAATTGGAAAAAGCACGGCCTCAAGCAACCTGAAGCCGACAGCCAATGGGCGCGGGTAGGCGATAAATTCGTGCTGCTCAAGACCACTAACGGCACCATTCTTGAAATCACGCCCGTAAAAAAATGACCTCTCGTTAAGCGCTGCTCTTGAGTTAAGGTAACCGGCCGGAAGGGTCGCGTTACCTTCAAAGAAAGAGAGCAGGATGCTGGCCACAATAAGAACCTACCCGCGCACCGTTAACCTGTTGCTGTCCGCCACGTTGATGCTGACCCTGGCCAAGGCGATCACCTTTCCGTACCTGGTCATTTACCTCACCAGCCGCTTTGGCCTCGATATCACCGAGGTGGGCCTGGTGATCGGCAGTTCGCTGATTGTCGGCTCGCTGCTCAGTGTTTACGGCGGCTTTCTCGTCGACCGTATCAACAGTTATCGCCTGCTGCTCGGCTTGAGCATGGTGTTTGTCGTGGGCTTTATCGGCACGGTGCTCGCGGGGAATATCTGGGCGTTTTACAGTTGCCTGATACTGATCAACCTGGCCCACGCCGTCATCGATATTGCGGTGAAAGCCGGCTTTGCCAGCCTGTTGCCGGAAGACGCGCGCAGCGAAGTGTTTTCCATCAAGTACACCCTGACCAATATCGGTTACGCGGTCGGCCCGGCGGCTGGGGCAATAGTGGCCAAGCTGGATATCAGCCTGCCGTTTATGCTGTCGGCGCTGTTGGGGGTGGGGTTTTTCCTGCTGTACTGGCGCTGGGGCGATCGCACGCTGACCACCATCGACGCCGCGCAAAAACCGGTGTCGTTCATTGCGGTAGGCCGAGTCCTGCTGCGCGACTATCGCCTGGTGTGCTTCACCCTTGGCGGCGTGCTCAGTGCCGTGGTGTTCGGCCAGTTCACCGCATGGCTTTCGCAGTACCTGGTGACAACCACGACGGCGCAATACACCTACACCGTGATCAGCGCGGTACTCACCACCAATGCCGTGGGAGTGATCGCCTTGCAGTACGTGATTGGCCGGCGTATCTCGCACCGCTACCTGAGCCAGTGGCTGGTCGCCGGCCTGGGCATGTTCATGTTGGGCTTGATTGGCTTTGCGCTGTCCACCAGCGTGCTGTGGTGGGTACTGGCAATGGCGGTGTTCACCGTGGGGGAAATCATCGTGTTCCCGGCCGAGTACATGTTTATCGACCGGATCGCCCCGGACCATTTGCGGGGCATGTATTACGGGGCGCAGAACCTGTCCAACCTGGGCGCTGCCGTGGGGCCGGTGTTGTGCGGGATGGTGTTGGCCAGCCTGCCGGCCCACACCATGTTCTACATGCTGGGGGCGTTTATCGTGGGTGGCGGCGTGTTCTATTTCATTGGGGCGTCGCTGAAGGCAAATCATCCAGCGTAAGCTTGCCCACATTGTTGCATTCCAGTTCGTAGCGCAGCTCTTCGACCATCTTTGCGACTTCTTGCGCGGTCTGCAGTCGATTGGTGCTGATCCCGGTGACCACCAGATCGACTCGACCCGTTTCGGCATCGAAGACCTTGAGGGTCAGGGACGCGTCCCGGCACAGGGTGAATTCACAGGTCAGCGGCGACAGGCCTTCTTCGATGCAGTTTCGCAGTTGAGAGAGACTAAACATGCTGGTTCCTTCAAGACATTAGTACGATGCCTTAAAGGTTATGGCTTAGCCTGGGCCGCAATAAGGTGAGTTCGCACTAGTCGCACTAGTGCATTTGCACTTTTTAAGACCTGTTTGCCAGGCGCAGTTCACCGGCAAACAGCCCGCGTTCACGGGCCCAGACAATCGCCGCACTGCGGCTGTGCACCCCCAGTTTGGAGTACACGGTGGCCACATGGTTACGCACGGTATTAGGCGCCAGCTTCAAGCGTGATGCGATCTCCTTGTCGGCCAGCCCCTCACAAATCAACCCCAGCACATCGCGCTCACGGGCGGTGAGATCAGTAAACGCCACAGTCGGTGAATTGGGACTCTTGACGCTCTTGGCGTTGGCCAGTTTCTCGATCAGGGTCTGGCTGAACCAGGAGGCGTCCTGCATCACTTCTTCGATCGCCGCCACGAGTTCAAGCTCCGTGCGTTTGCGTTCGGTGATGTTCATCAGCACCAATAGGTAGCAGGGCACGTCTTGAATGATCACGGTGTCGGCGGAGACCACGCAGTCGATCAATTCATTGCCCTTCTTGCGCACCTTGATGTCCTGGCCTTCCAACTGGCCGGCTTTTTCCAGGCAGGCAAACAGGTGTTCGGCCGCTTGGGGACTGTCGATAAAGTCGATTTCCTCGATGGCTTTGCCAATCAATTCCTCGCTGGTATAGCCGGTGATGTTCATGAAGGCTTCATTGACATCCACTACCTGGCGGTTATCGGCGCTGCACATCAGGGTTGGCACCGGCGTCAGTCGGAACGACTTGGCGAAGCGCTCTTCACTCTGGCGCAAGGCGATCTCCGCCTTGCGCCGTGGCTCCAGGTCCATGAACGAGAAGAGCATGCAGTCTTCTTCGTTCATGTCCAACGGCTGACCGGCGACGATCACCAGCTTGCTGCCGCCTTTGGGCAGCCTCAGTTCGGCCTGCATCTGCGGGATGGTTGCGCCTTCGCCCAGACGCTGAATGGCCAGGTCCTTACGCTCGGCCTGCTCCAGCACATCCAGTTCATACACGGATTTGCCGATGACCTGCTCGCGGTTATAGCCGGTCATCTCCAGAAAACCCTGGTTGACCTTGATGTAGCGCAGGTCGCTCAAGCGGCAGATCACCGCGGGTGCCGGGTTTGCATTGAAGGTTTTTTCGAAGCGCTGCTCGGCGCTGGCCCATTCGGTGGCGTTGCTGAGGATCAGCACCAGCAGTTCGGGGTTACCCGATGCGTCGTTGAGGACCAGGCTGCGCAGGCGGTGCACCCAACTGCGCTCCTCGTCGGCGGCAGGCATGACTTCCACGATGACATCGCTGAACTCTTCGCCTTCGGCCACACGGGCGAGGGGGTAGCTGTCCAGTTGCAGCGGATGGTTATTGCGATAGCGCAAGGCAAAGCGCTTGGCGTATTCCTCGGTGTTCGCCCCCAGGTCCTTGACCTCGCTGACACCGTGCATGTTCAGTGCGGCTTCGTTGGCCCAAAGAATGGTCTGGTCAACCTCGGCCAGAATCACACCGTCGGACAGCCCGGAAATGATCTGCTGCAGTTGGCGGCGGTTGGTTTCTTTGGCGAGAACGTCCTGAGTCATGATTTCTCCTGGTTTTGAGCGCATGGAAGTACGACATCCAGGCTTCAGAATAGTGCAGAACAATTTCCCGGGATGGGGTGCGAATGCACCAGGTTTACTGGTGCATTTGAACGGGGAATTCTGGCAGTGCGCTCGCCAGACTGAAACGGTCAATCACTGTCAAAGGATCGAATATGACCACTGTCTATGAAACCAATCGTTCTGCGTTTCGGGTGTCCTGGAGCGCTGTCCTGGCCGGTAGCGCGATTGCGCTGGTGACTTACCTGGTGCTCAGTGTGTTGGGCACTGCCATTGGCGCAAGTGCGGTCGACCCGATGGAGGCGGGTAACCCGTTGCGTGGTTTTGGTACGGGCGCCGGTATCTGGTTGTTTGTCTCCACACTGCTGGCAATCGCCGTTGGTGCGTTCGTCGCGGGGCGTACCGCACCGGATCGCGGTGGCCTGCATGGCGTGCTCACCTGGACGCTGACCACCTTGTTTACGACCTGGTTGTTGGCGGCACTGGCTTCCAGCGTCGTTGGCACGGCGGGCAATGTGGTGGGCAAGGGCCTCTCCGCTGCCGGCAGTGGCATTGCCGCTGTGGCGCCGGGTATCAGCGACAGCGTCAAGCAGCAATTGGACGAGCAGGGCATCCGCCTGGATTGGAACAGCCTGCAAGGTCAGCTCGACACCTTGCTCAAGCAAAGCGGCAAGCCTGAACTGGACCCGGCCCGCATTGAGCAGAAAGCTGATCAGGCTACGCAGGATGGCAAACAATCGGCGACGGCTGCCGCGACTGACCCTGCCCAGGCACCGGACGCCTTGAAACAATGGTTCGATCGGGTCAAAGCCTCCGGCGAGCCCGCTTTGAATGCCGCGGATAAAGACGCCCTGATCAACATCGTTGCGGCCCGCACCGGCAAGAGCAAGGCTGAGGCGACCCAGATCGTCGACAACTATGCCCAGGCGTACCAGCAAGCCGTGCAAAAGGTCGATGAGCTGAAACAACAGGCTGAGCAAAAGGCCCGTGAAGCCGCTGAAGTGGCGGCCAAGCAAGTGTCCCGCGCGGCGTGGGGCACCCTGGCGATGCTGTTGCTGGGCGCGGCCTTGAGCTTCTTTGTGGGACGCATGGCGCTGACTACACGTCGAGTACCTTTGGCTTAAAGCGGTTTGCGGCAAGGACGCCGCTTCGCTGAGCGCGTAAAATGCCGGCTTTTTACGCGTATCACGCAAAGGTGCCCCTTGAGCGCAGGCAAAGCCGTCGGACTGTTGTTACTCACCTCAATGCTGGCTGCTTGCGGCACCTCACCGCCACGCACACCCAATGATATCTGCGGTATCTTCCGCGAAAAGGACGACTGGTACGACGCCGCCAAAGTCACGCAAAAGCGCTGGGGCGTGCCCATCCAGGTGCCGTTCGCGATCATGTATCAGGAGTCCGGCTTTCGACAGAACGCCTTGACCCCGCGTAAATATCTGCTGTGGATCATCCCCTGGGGCCGCGTCTCCACTGCCGCCGGCTACGCCCAGGCCAAAGACGAGGTGTGGAACGATTACCGCAAAAGCACCGGCCGCAGCGGTGCGAGTCGCCAGGACTTCGACGATGCCATCGACTTTGTCGGCTGGTACATGGACAAGACCTACACCATCAACGGCGTGTACAAATACGACGCCTACGGCCAATACCTGAACTACCACGAAGGATGGGGCGGCTACCGCCAACGCACCTACGCCGCCAAACCCTGGCTGCCGCCGGTGGCCAGCAAAGTGCAGGCGCGTTCGCAGATGTACGCGGCGCAATATGCCGGGTGCAAGGATGATTTGGGGCGGGGGTTCTGGAGTCGGTTCTGGCGGTGGTTGTAAGGTCGAACGGTTTGACTGCCCCCACGCTGTCTCAACAGCACAGCGTGGGCACAGTGCTCAGGCTCAGGCCACCCAGCCCACGAGTGGCACCACCATAAGTGTGCTGAGCGCCATCGCTATTACATTGCCGATATAGGGATGAAAGTGCGCAGGCAGTCGCCCGGCAATTGCACAGGCCAGTGGCGGTGCAATCAGTGCGCCCAGTAATGCGCTTGAACCTATCACCGTCCAATTGCCTCCGTGTGTGAGCACCGCTGCGGGCACCACCGATACCAACGGAACGTAAGTTGGGTACCAGCCCCGCTTGATCCACTGTTGCCGCCAGATCACTACACCCAGCGCCGATGTCAGGGCCTGTGCGACGATTATGTGCAAGAGCAGGCCCGACCCATAAGCCGGACTGAGCGGGTTCAGGGCGTATGCGAGTAATACGCCGGCCAATAGTCCAAGGCTGGCCAGTTCATTTCCGAAAAAGGGCGCTTCAGAAAAGTCCGCCAACACTCGACGCAGGCTCCACACCATGCCGTAGGTGGGCGTCCTGGCAGGCATGGGCCTGATGGGCGCGACGTAGTCCGACCGCACCAGTGAAGGCATGCGATGGCACAGTACGAACGCTATGACACTCCCTATGGCCATGCCCAGCACATTGCCGATTACCACCGGCAAGCCCAGTGGCACGCATACGAGGTTCACGATCAAAATACACAGCGGCGTAACCAGCAGAGCCCCTGCTAACGCACCAGTGAGCGTGACCTTCCAGCCGCCACCGAACATCAGCACCATGGCCGCCGGCAATGAGACGAATGCGGCAAACGTCGGTTGCCATGTCTGGGAGTTGACGCTCCAACCCCACAACAAGTTGCTCAGCAACAGCCCCAGCAATGAGCTGGTGACCAGCCAAGGCCACAGCCCGGTACCATAAGAAATTGAAAAGCCTTGCCAGGTTTTCCCGCGCTTGCTTGCCCACCAGGCCAGGTAGGCACCGCTCAGCAAACCGAGCGAAGCAAGCTCGTGCTTGTAGAAGGCAACTTCACTGATATCCCCCAGTATCCAGCGCAGCCAGGCAGCGGGGTGGGGCAGGCTGTCGGTCATGTCGCCATAGCCTGGCCAGGAACCTTGATGACTCAGTGTTACCCAGAGCACCAGTGACGCACTCAATACACCCAGGATAAAGACCGCAGTTTCTGCTCTCGATCGGATGAGTGTTGCCTTGGTAAATAACGTTCCCATGAATTGCCCTCCGATCAGCGTGGCAGGGCAGGGTGTTGGGAATACCCGAGTATTTGATCGTAGAGATCCGTGCGTCGGTCGCGTTGCAGGTCATTGAGGTTGTTCCAGATGGGCGCACTGCGGGCGCTGGTGATATCGATATCTGCGAACAGGATTTCCTGGCGATTGGGCGAAGCTACAGCACCGATGGGCCAGCCATTGGTTCCGGCAATCAGCGAGCAACCGAGATAACGCGCGTCGCGCTCTTCACCAATACGGCTGGCAGCTGCGATAAATACGTTGTTCACATGGGCCGCAGTCATCGTCAGGTACGAAGCCATGCACTTGCCGGCGTCATCGAATAGCGGGGGTGGCGTCCAGACCCAATTATTCAGACTGCAAATGATATCGGCGCCTTGTTGGCTGAGAATGCGCGGTACTTCTGGAAACCAGATGTCCCAGCAGATCAATAAACCGATGCGGCCAATGGGCGTTTCAAACACTGGAAAACCTGTATCTCCGGGGGAGAACCAGAGTTTTTCCAGGTTCCACAAATGAGCTTTGCGATATTTGCCGATGAAGCCATCGGGACCTAACAGAACCGCTGTATTGAACAACCGCGCAGCGTCGATTTCGCTCAAGCCCGCAACCAGATACACCTGATGCCTGCAGGCAAAATCAATCCACGCCCGAACACTGACGCCGTCCGGCACCGTCTCGGCATGATCAAAGGCATCCTGGCGACTGCGAAAGAAGTATCCACAATTGGAAAGCTCCGGCAGCACGATCAGGTTGGCGCCACCATTCACCGCTTCGGTTGCCAGTGCAAGGCTTTGCTGCAGGTTGGTGGCTCGGTTGTCGATACCGACTTGAGGGTCAAACTGGATGACCGCTACGCGGGCGGGGCTGGTGGGTTCGCTCATGAAGATAGCCTCTTATTGTTATACAACCAGGAAGTGGTTGAATGTTTATAAGAAGCGGCAATTTGTTTAAATGAAAGTCAGACGGTTCCTGTTAAGCGGTAGTCTATTTCTCTTGTGCTATTTAAGTTTTATACTCTGGATAGTCTTGAATGCTAAATCCCCCATTAAAGCGTGCTTGGGTTTTATTGCAGATGTGGATAACCGTATCCAGCGCGCCTCTGAAGCAGGGCTCAGTCCAGCCGGCATCGACAGAGAATGATTCGCCGCAAAGATAAAGCCCCGAGGCGTAAGAGAAGTCTCTGTTGTATTTCATTAAACGCACCGCCTCGTAATAGGTTCCCGCGCGATAAAGCTTTGCACAACCCAGTGAGTTCTTATCATTCATCCATCGCTGGACGATCGCTTGTTCACGGCCTATATAAGGAGATATTTTTTGTTTTATGTTGCTTGATTTTAAAAGAATCCTATCAAGTTCCTCTATGCATTTGTCTACGAGTTCTTCATTGCTGAATATTGAAAGTTTTGTAGCATCATCTTCCCATGTGTAGCTGAGCAGTATGCAGTCGTAGGTGTTGCTTTCATTATAGCGATAAGTGTAAATGTCGTGGACTAAGCTGTCGGTCACGATAGTTTGTGGAATGGTTTTGTTATGTGACAGAAAGGACTTTTTAAGAGGGGCATACACTTTGCAGCTGGTTTCCCAGTGAGCTGTTTTATAGGCTGCGACTATCTCGAATGGGAGCATTTTCTGATCAAAGTTTTCGAGAAGGATTTGTGTCTCTATCAGCCAGGAAGGAAGCGTCATGACGACAGAGTCAGTATCGATAAATTTCCTCTTTACTATCTCTGGCTGTGTGGTGTTCCAATCATAATAAACTCGTGTTTTACCATTTTTAAGTTTTTTTATTTTTGTCACTGAACTATTGGTAAGCAAACCGGATGGGCTTTTTATTAAGTGTTCATACAAAGACTCATGGGTATCGTCTGATTTTATGAATAAGAGAGATTCTGCGAGCGCACCTAACCCAACGTACTTGGGTGTGTTGAAGTGAAGCCCGCCAGAGTCAACGATTTCCGTCGCATTCAGATAGGGCGAGGCTATTGGTGTTCCATCCGCATTTACACGTCCGTGGATCAATTGCAAATGACTACTGAATCCAAATATCGCGGTGCGTATGGGGTAAATTGAGCAAACGTCATAGAAAGCTCCCCAACTGCCATCACCAATCCCAATAGAATAGAAAACCGCTGACTCCTGAGCAGTCATGCCCATTCCGCCAAAATTGCCTGGGTCACTGGGGCTCCATCTGTCAATAGCTGGCATTTTCACTAAGCCGCGAAATGAAACACTTTCGTATTTTTTGACAATGGAGGCCCACATGTCTTCCCAATGTTCGGAACCATAATGCTCCGAAACGTGTAGCGTCATGCGCTCAGCAAATATTTTCCATTTTGCGAATACAGCCCCTAACATTTCACCAGGTGGCGCGGTCTTTCCGTCAGTGTTTTTCCATATGAGCATGGTGGGCTCGTTGTTACCTTCTATGCTGCCTTCTCGTAGGTATATACCAGTTGATCGAACGGCAGGACTGCCCGGGTTGGGAAAGTCTGAATGAACTAATTCAAATGCGTCAGCGTAATAGGCCATGAGTGAGCGGCCTTCTTTAGGGGGCTCATCTGACATATTGAAAAATGGCATTCTCATCGCGCCCATTTCAAAAGGGGGGCGACCGACTGTGTTGGTATTGTTGCTCCCAAGTGCTGTGAGGTGTCTGCCGCCAATGCGCTTGGATTTTTCAATTAACGTAATATTTGTGAAGCCGCACCTATGCAGTTCCCGTGCGGTTGTTAAACCTGTAATGCCTGCTCCAATAATGCAGATTTTATGACCGGTTTGAGTGGCTTGGGCAATGCCATTCTCTTGCTCTACCAATGCACGATAGTCAAAGCACAAATCTGGTGGGTTAGGGAATCTGGCTTTCCATTTATGATTGGAAGAGCGCTTCTTTCGATGATGTTCCCGGGCCACGTCCGCAGGGTAGTTGAAGTTTGAGCCTATTGTCATGGTGATAATCCCTGATCCGATATGATTGTCTGTCCATAGGTTGTATGTAGCCACTGGTGCCTGAGAATAAGCAGGAAGTGATTTTTGGCTGGGGAATATCGTGTTCTTTCGTAGGGCAATCGCAAACCGTTAAGGTGGCCCAGCACTTCCTCGCGGCTCTCTGGTCCCGTATCTCGCTCGGTGAGCTGGCCGCGTTCACACTTGCCAAACCCCGTCAATTCTGGGAAAACCCCCAACCTTTGCGTCTACAACGAGAACGCCATGAGCACTGATGAACTTCAGATCACCGACATCCGCCCCGGCACCGGCAAGGCCGTCGTCAAGGGCGCGTTGATCACTACCCAGTACACCGGCACCCTGGAAGATGGCACGGTGTTCGATTCGTCGTGGGAGCGGGGCAAACCGTTCCAGTGTGTGATCGGCACCGGTCGAGTGATCAAGGGCTGGGACCAAGGGCTGATGGGCATGCAAGTGGGAGGCGTGCGTACGTTGTTCGTGCCGGCGCACCTGGCATATGGCGAGCGTTCCATCGGTGCGCATATCAAGCCCAACAGCAATCTGCGCTTTGAAATTGAATTGCTGGAAGTGCTGACGCGGGATGACTGAAAGAGGTGGGCATGGTTGCTCAGGTGATACCGGACTGCTCCATTGAGGGCGTTCGCGTGGTTGAGTTGGGCGGTCGCGATGAAGCCGAGTTGCAACGGTTTTTTGAGCGGGCGCCGGATTACTTCATCGCCGTGAATGGCGAACCGGCGACGCCGACTGAGGCACATGACGAGTTGCAGGACTGCCTGCCCGCAGGCTGGACCTGCAGCCGGATGTACTGGCTGGGTTATCGCGATGTTGATGACCAACTGGTTGCGGTGGTGAATATTGCCGCGGATGTGCCGGCAGTCGGTGTATGGCATATCGGGTTGTTGTTGGTCGATAAGCGCCTGCATGGCACCGGCCTCGCTTACCAGTTACATGAGGACCTTGAAGCGTGGGCGGTAGAGCGCGGTGCCCGATGGCTGCGGCTGACGGTCGTCATCGGCAATATCAAGGCCGAGCGTTTCTGGCCGCGGCTGGGCTATAGGCAGGTGCGTATCCGTGACGGGGTCACGATTGGGCAGCGCGTGAACCGCGTGTCGATACAGATCAAGGCGCTGGCCGATGGGCAGGTTGATGATTACTTGGCTGTGGTCGCCAGGGATCGACCGGATGCCCCCTGAAATTGACCTGTCTGAACTTACCCTGAAGAATTGTCTCATTCACCATGTAGATACTTTCCTACGGTTTACTCCCCGGTAAACGGGGCGTAAGCTTCGCGCGTTTTCATCAATAGCGGAGACCCTCAGTGGGTACTTGTTCGAGTGACAGTTGTCGGCCGGTTTCGGTAACCGGTACATACTTGGCAAGGTAACGCGCATGCTTTCGATGCCGTTGTCTCGCCTCAGATAGCGAGAAGCGGCATCCCGGCAGCGGCCAGTCCTGGCCCTGCCCGATCCCTCTCATAGACGCTGATCAGCACCTGGCTCACCCCGGGATGCCACGCCTGCGCCCGTCTTTTGCGGTGGGCGCCCGGTGCTGCTCGATCCTTGACATCACCCTGTTCCACGCCTGTGGTATGTGGTTGATGCCAACACGCCGTACCCCGGTGCTGAAGGGTTTCCACATCCGTAAATTTGGCGGGTAATGAGCAGGGAAGAATCCTTATGCAAGCAATCAATAACATCAACCTCAACTCCCTCGTCGACACCGTGGTCAGCCTCACCGCGGCGTTTATCCTCGGCGGCCTGATTGGTTTCGAACGGCAGTACCGTCAGCGTACGGCGGGTCTGCGGACCAACGTGTTGGTCGCCGTAGGGGCGGCGATTTTTGTCGACATGGCCAACCGCCTCGGTGGTGCGGAAGGCGCGGTGCGCGTGGTGGCGTATGTGGTGTCGGGCATCGGCTTTCTGGGTGCGGGTGTGATCATGCGTGAAGAGGGCAATGTGCGCGGGCTCAACACCGCCGCGACCCTCTGGGCCTCGGCGGCGGTAGGTGCCTGTGCCGGTGCCGACCTGATCCTCGAAGCGCTGCTGGGCACGCTGTTTGTGCTGGCGGCCAACACGCTGTTGCGGCCGATCGTCAATAACATCAACCGCCAGCCGTTGGATGTGGTGTCGGCCGAAGTCACCAATATCCTCTATGTCATTGCGCGGCGTAGCCAGCAACAAGCCGTGATGGTGTTGCTGGAAGCCGAGTTGGCGCGGTGCAACTACCCGGCCAGTGATGTCGACGTGCGACCGTTCGGCAGCGAAGAAGTGGAAATCGAGGCCACCCTGGCCGCAACGTCGGTCGATGGTGATGAGCTGGATGCGCTGGTGGCGCGTATTTCCATGTCGACTCTGGTGGTGCAAGCCTTCTGGAGTCCGAGCACCACCGACTGACTCTCCCTATGAAAAACCCGCTTAATCCATGGATGGGGTCGGCTTTGTGAGGATAAGTCCTACACTCACTCAGGATTACTCCTTCAATTTGAGCATCATTACGTTGTTAAGGTTGCGCACTTACGACTGGTGGGCCCTTCGGCCCGGCTTCACAGGCTCGTGGTGTTTTCAATCGAAGGGGCCCGGCAGCGCTTGGTGATCGCCTTGGGTGTGCTCAGTGCCGTTCGTCGGCACTGTCATTTCTCACAGGTATCGAGGTCCTGCGTAATGTGAAAGGGTGCAGTGTTCGCTTAGGGGAGTTTTATGATCAAGGCGTTAATTGTGGATGACCATCCGTTTATCCGTGAGACGGTCAAGCATCTGTTGAAGCTGGAAGGCTTCGGTGAGATCTACGAAGCGGGTAATGGTGCCGATGCCATGCAAATGGCACGGGAGAAGTGCCCCGACCTGATCATCCTGGACTTGGCGATGCCCAAGTTGGGCGGGCTGGAAGTGATCAGCCGGATCAAGGCGCTGGGCTTGCCGTGCAAAATCCTGGTGCTCACGTCCTACCTGGCAGTGTTTTTTTCTACCCGCTGCATGCGTGCCGGGGCGATGGGGTTTGTTGCCAAGACCGGTGAGTTGGACGAGTTGCAGAAGGCGATCAAGGCGATCATGTCCGGTTACAGCTGCTTCCCCAGTATTGCAACCAGTTCGGTGCGCCGCGACGACTTGCAAGTCACGGAAGCGGCAATGGTGGATGCACTATCGGATCGCGAGTTGACGGTGCTGCAAAAACTCGCCCTGGGCCTGTGCAACAAGACAATCGCCGAAGACATGCTGCTGAGCCACAAGACCATCAGTACCTACAAGACCCGGCTCAAGGAAAAGCTGCGCATGTCATCGGTGGTGCACCTTTCCAAGTTTGCCCAGCGCAATCATCTGATCTGAAATGACCACCACCACGTTCACGAGGTTCGCCGCGATCTGGCTGGTGAGCCTGTTGCCCCTGTGCGCGGTCGCTCTCGATGAACCGCGCACGCTGCGGCTGTTGGGGCACTCGCACGTGGAGCACGTCAACGTGGTGTTGGATGAGGCGCAATGGCGCTGGCTGCGCGAGCGGCGAACCCTGGTGATGGGGGTGTCCGCCCCCGATTACGCGCCTTTTGACTTGACCAATAACAACGACGAACTTGAAGGGATCACACCCGATTATGCCGCCCTGATCGGGCAGCTCCTGAATGTCCTCATCGAGGTACGGCGCTACGACACCCGTGACGAAGTCATTGCGGCCCTCAAGCAAGGCGCCGTGGATTTCCTCGGCTCAGCCAATGGCTTTGAAGCGGCCGACCCGCAACTGCGCCTTTCCCGTTCCTACGCCAATGATCAACCCACACTGGTGACTCGCACCAGTGACAGCCAGGCGCTGAGTGATGACCTGGCCGGCAAGCGCGTGGCGATGCTCTATCACTATATGCCGCCCGCTGCGGTGCAGGCCTTCTACCCGCGTGCCCAGTTGGTGCTGTTTCCCTCAACCGTTGAAGCCATCGGCGCCGTGGCCTTTGGTAACGCCGATGTGTACCTGGGCGATGCCGTCAGCAGCAGTTACCTGATCAACCACAACCATATGAATAACGTACGGATGGCGGATTTCTCCGGGCTGGAAGTCAACCCATTTGCCTTTGCCGTCAGCCGTGAAAATACCCGGTTGCTGCCTATTCTGGACGCAGCACTGGCGGTGATTCCGGCGAGCGAGCAGATGGAAATCCTGCGCCGCTGGAGCGTCGGCAACCTGGGGATTGTCGGTACCGGCCGGCTGCAGTTGAGTGCCAGTGAACAACGCTGGTTGCACAAACATCCGCGGGTCAAGGTGGCGACGCTCGACAAATTCGTGCCGTTGTCGTTTTTCGATGAGCAAGGGCAATTCGAAGGGTTGAGTGCCGAAGTCTTGTCGCGTATCAGCTTGCGTACCGGCTTGAAATTCGATGTGGTGCCGGGCAGCTCAATGCCGCAACAGATCGATCAGGTCAGTATGGGCGCGGCGGATATGCTGGCGGTGGTGACCCCCAGCGTCGAGCGTGCCGAGAAGCTACGGTTTACCCGGCCTTACCTCACCAACCCCTTTGTGCTGGTTACCCGTAGCGATGAGCGTAGCCCTGTCACCCTGGAAGAGATGGTGGGCAAGCGCTTGGCGCTGATCCCGGGCAATGGCCTGCGGGATGCGATGACCCAGAACTTCCCGGGGATTGTGTTCGTCGACGTTGAGAACCCGGAGCAAGCCATGGCATGGGTGGCCAAGGGTGACGTAGACGGCGCGGTCAATTCGCTGATCAGCGCGCGCTACCTGATCGCGCGGTATTACCGCGACCGCTTGCGTATCTCCAGCACGGTCGGCTCCGAGCCTGCTCGCGTCACGTTTGGCGTCAATCGCAGTCAGTTGGAGTTGTACTCGATCCTCGACAAGGCGTTGCTCAGCATCCCGCCCCAGGAGATGGATGAATTGATCGGTCACTGGCGCAGGGAAATCCTCATCGAGGACAGTTATTGGCTGCGCCACCGCAATGCGATCATTCAGGCGTTCGGGTTGGCCGCAGTGTTGCTGGCGGTCACGCTGGGGTGGGTTATCTATCTGCGTAGCCTGATTCGCAAACGTTTCCAGGCCGAGCGGGCGTTGAGCGATCAGATCAGCTTCATGAACGTCTTGATCGACGGCACGCCGCACCCGATTTATGTGCGTGACCGGCAAGGGCGGTTGATGGCCTGCAACAACGCTTACCTGGACGTGTTTGGTTTCAAGCTCCAAGACGTGATCGGCAAGACCGTGGTGGAAACCGACACCGGCAACCTTCCGCAGGCCCAGTCTTTTCATGAAGATTACTTGCGGTTGATGGCCGACGGCGAGCCACAGATCCATGACCGCATACTCAAGGTGCCCACGGGTGAGGTGCTGACTATTTACCAGTGGATGCTGCCGTACCGCGACGGTGATGAGAAGGTGGTCGGTATGATCGCCGGCTGGGTGGATGTGAGCGAGCGTCAACGGCTGCTGGGCCAGTTGCAGGAAGCCAAGGACGATGCCGATGCCGCCAACCGGGCCAAGACCACTTTTTTGGCGACGATGAGCCACGAAATCCGCACGCCGATGAACGCGGTGATCGGCATGATCGAGCTTGCCCTGAAAAATGCCGAGCAGGGCCGGGCCGACCGCGATGCGCTGGAAGTGGCCTCGGTGGCCTCGCGCGGCATGTTGGAGTTGATCGGCGATATTCTCGATATCGCACGGATCGAGTCCGGGCATTTATCACTGGCGTTGCAGCCGGCCAGTCTGCATGAGTTGTTGGCATCGGTGGTGCGCGTGTTTGAGGGGCTGGCGCGAGCCAAGGCGCTGGTGCTGCAGGTTGAACTGGACGCGCTGAAGGGGCACAGCGTGATGGTTGACCCGTTGCGCTTCAAACAGGTGATCTCCAATTTGCTCAGCAATGCGATCAAGTTCACCGCACAGGGCCAGGTAACGCTCGGTGCCCAGGCGGTAGCTGAGGGGGAGCATTTAAGGCTGCAGTTATGGGTGCAGGACACGGGTGTCGGCATCAGTGCCGTGGATCAACAACGGTTGTTCAACCCTTTCGTCCAGGGCGGCAACAGTGAGCACTCCGCCCGCAGCGGGTCTGGACTGGGGTTGGTCATCAGTCGCAGCCTGTGCGAAATGATGGGCGGACAGTTGCACCTGAGCAGCGTGCTGGGGCAGGGCACTCGTGTGGATGTGATGTTGACGCTGGCCAGCACTGTTGCATTGCCGGCCCAGGCTGTACCGCTGGATCCGCAGACTCCGCCGGCCCGAGCACTGAGCATTCTGGTGGTGGACGACTACCTGGCCAACCGCCTGCTGCTGGCCCGGCAGTTGATCTTCCTGGGGCATCGAATCACCACGGCCGAAGATGGGGTCAAAGGCTTTGAACAGTGGCAGGCCGGGCACTTCGACGGGGTCATCACTGATTGCAATATGCCGCTCAAGAACGGCTATCAGTTGGCACAGGACATTCGTGCACAGGAGCGCGCGCAGGGCTTGGCCCCATGCCTGCTGCTGGGATTCACCGCCAATGCCCAACCCGAAGAAACCGAGCGCTGTCGGCAGGCAGGCATGGATGGGTGTCTGTTCAAGCCCACGGGGCTTGAGGATCTACGCACCGCGTTGGCGTCGCGCACTGCCGGCCTTTCTGCGCCAGAGGTGGCAGCGTTTGATTTGAGTACCCTGGCCGCATTGACGGGCGGCGATCCACGGGTCCTTGAAGAGCTGCTGATACCGTTGCTCGACAGTCTGGAGGCTGATCGCGCGCTGTTGGCGTCGCTGCAACGCAACGCCGACTTCGCCGGGTTGCACGACCTGGCCCATCGTGCCAAGGGCGGGGCGCGGATGGTCAAGGCGCATGCGGTGATTCGTGCTTGTGAAGCGTTGGGGGCGGTGTGTGAGCAGCGTGACCGTGAAGCGCTGGAGCCGGCGCTCAAGGATCTGGATGACGCGATCGATGATTTGCAGCGTGGCTTGAGTGCGTATTGCAAGCGGCCTTGACTGCAGTTGATCGTCATTCGGTGGATTTGGGATAACTCCTACGTGAAGTAGGAACATGCCTGATTTTGTCGTCGAGTTATGTCTGGAAAATGGGCGGCACTCACTGACGAGTACTGCCAGCCCAGGGGCTTGCCATGCCAAACAAAGCACTGACCATCCTGATTGCCGATGAACAGCACCTGCAACGGTTGTACATCGAAAAAATGCTCAACCAGTTGGGGTATCACCGGATCGTGCCGGTGCAAACCTTCGAAGAGGTCCAGATTCTAACGGCCATCCCGGCCGAACCCTTCGATGTGCTGATCATCAATGCCGGCTTGGCGGCCTGTGCCGACGGGCCGAACCCACAGGTCCGCCATGTACTGGTCTACGACCAGCTCGACATGGGTTCATTCGCCGGTGCAACGCCGGCGGTGCTGGTTCGCCTGCCGGGTGCGCCGGACAACGTCAACCTCGAACACTTCATGGACATCATCGATCCACCCGCGTCCCCCCAGGGGCTGCGGGTGTTGCCGTGGCTGCGAGAGTTATCCCGCCGTCCTGTGGCCGGGGTCTAGTCCCACTTCGGTGCGATGCCTTTGGGGCTGGTCAGGCGGTGACCGCGTTCGAGGCCGGCAATCTGAGCCATATCGGCAGCGCTCAAGGTCAGTTGCATGGCCTTGAGATTGCTTGCCAGGTTGGCACGCTGGGTCGATGACGGGATCACCGCGTAGCCCAGCTGCATGGCCCAGGCCAGGGCGACTTGCGCCGGGGTGGCCTGATGGCGTTCGGCAATCTGTTGGATCACCGGGTCGTTCAACACTTCGCCGTAGGCCAGGGTCATGTACGACGTGATCTGGATGCCATGGGCGCTGGCGAACTCCACCACCTTGCGGTTTTGCAGGTAGGGATGCAGTTCGATCTGGTTGGTGGCGATGTTCTCGGCGCCCACTGCGGCAATAGCCTGCTTCATCAGGTCGATGGTGAAGTTGGAGATGCCGATCTGACGTGTCAGGCCCAGGCGCTTGGCTTCCAGCAACTGCCCCATGAATTGGGCAACGGGCACCTGGTTTTCCGGCGATGGCCAATGGATCAGCGTCAGGTCCAGGTAGTCGGTCTGCAGTTTGCGCAGGCTTTCCTTGAGGCTCGGGATCAACTGGCCTTCAGCGAAATTGGCGATCCAGATCTTGCTGGTGATGAACAGCTCTTCACGCAGTACGCCACTGTCGGCAATAGCCTGGCCGACTTGCGCTTCGTTCTCGTAGATCTGCGCGGTGTCGATGGCGCGGTAACCCAGTTCCAGGCCCGTGCTGACGGAGTCGATGACCACTTGGCCTTGCAGGCGGAAAGTGCCGAGGCCGAAGGCCGGAACATGTTGTGTGGGAATAGACATCGGTAGCTCCTGAAGGGTGATAAGCAACGACGTCGAGTATCCGCCCGTCGTCCCTTCGGAAACACCGCTCGATCCGAAAAGGACTCTTGACTGCAAATCACGAATCGCCGCGTCAGCCGACTCCAGGCGTTGGCGTTAATGTCGGTAGTTAGGACTTGCTGTAGGAGCGAGCTTGCTCGCGAAAATCTCACCGGCGACACGTTCTTTCAGGCAACACGCGTTATCGTTGGCGTTTTTCGCGAGCAAGCACGCTCCAGCAGGCGTCAGCTGGCTTTGCGGTGCAGGCGCAAACGTTCGGCGGCGCTGCGCAATAACTGCTCGGTGCCGCCCCAGCCCAGGCAACCATCAGTCACCGACACGCCGTATTTCATGGCCGGGCTCAGCGGTTGGCAGCCTTCGAACAAGTGGCTTTCGAGCATCATGCCGATCAGCGCTGTATCGCCTTGCAAGCGCTGCTCCAGCACTTCGTTGAATACGGCCGGTTGACGCAGCGGGTCTTTGCCGCTGTTGGCGTGGCTGCAGTCAACCATGATGCGCGCCGCCACCTTGGATTTGGCCAGGTCGTGCTTCACCTGCGCCACACTTTGAGCATCGTAGTTCGGCCCACGGTGACCGCCGCGCAGCACCAGGTGCGTGTCAGGGTTGCCGGGTGTCTGGATAATCGCTGGATGGCCCTGGCTGTCGACGCCGAAGTGGCGGTGTGGGTGAGAAGCCGAGCGCATCGCATCACAGGCAATCGCAACGCCGCCATCGGTGCCATTCTTGAAACCCACGGGCATGCCCAGGCCGCTGGCCATTTCCCTGTGAATCTGTGATTCGGTGGTACGTGCGCCAATCGCGACCCAACTGAGCAGGTCATCGAAGTAGCCCGCAGCCATCGGCTGCAGCAGCTCGGTGGCGACCGGCAGGCCCAGGCGCAGCATTTCGCGCATCAGCTCGCGGGACAGGGTCAGCCCGGCAGCCATGTCATCGCTGCCATCCAGGTGCGGGTCGTAGGCCAGGCCTTTCCAGCCGATGGTGGTGCGCGGCTTTTCGACGTAGGCGCGGATCACCAGCAGCATCTGGTCGCTGACTTCCAGGGCCAGCTTCTTCAGATTGCGCGCGTATTCCATGGCCGATTCCGGGTCGTGGATCGAGCATGGGCCGACAATCACCAACAGGCGTGAGTCGTCGCCATTGAGAATGGCGCGCACGGCTTGGCGATGTGCGTGGACCTGTTCATTGAGGAACGGGCTGAGGGGCAACTGGTGTTTTAAATCAAGGGAGCTGGGCAGGCGCTGAGTCAGGGCTTCATTGGCGCTGTTGAGGTTCGAAACGGGCAGAGCGGCGACGGAGGAGTTCATATTCAAGGCTTCCTGGGCAAGCGGCGGGCTGTTCCCGCGCGCTGTGCCCTACTGGGGTGTTCGACAATTGGCCGTATTGGCTACGTGTGTTGGCTTGCCACCAATAGGTGACCGATCGGAGGCGGCAGGCTGTCCCGAGCGGAGCTTGCTAAATCGCCATGCGGTGGAGATGTCGTAGCGGTAATAGGTGGCGTAGTTCATGTCGTGATTCCTTTAAGTGTTCCAGAAAAGGGTGGGGCCTGAAAAAACAAAACCCCCGGTCGGGGAGCCGACCGGGGGTTAGATTTCTCTGGCAGGCGACCCCTTGAGTAGTGGGCGCCGATTTCAGGTATCAGGCGCGCCAGTGGCTAAACCAATACCCAAAATAAAAACTGACAGCTGCGCTCGAACCGCTCAAACGGGCAGCCGACACCGAGCGCTGGGCGCTGGCGGCAGGGCAAACCTGAGTGTGGGTGAGTTGCAACATGGTCTGTCTCCAAAAGATGGAGGGAGCTTACTAGAGGCGTACGGGTGGATTCAATCAGTAATTTCTATGGCGTGGGGGTAGTCACGGCTATGGGGCGCGATATGCTGATGGAACCTCGATGACTGCCCGGACGCAACCATGACTGCCTTGACGCTTGCTGCTGCTCAATCCATTTCGATTGCGGGCGATGTACCGGCCAATATCGAACGGCACTTGGCGTTCATGCAGGCGGCAGCCGAGCGGGGCGTGCAATGGCTGATATTTCCGGAGCTGTCGTTGACCGGTTATGAGCCGTCGTTGGCGGCAGCATTGGCGATTGACCCGCAGGACAGTGTGTTGGCACCGCTGCGTGACAAGGCCCGTGAACTGCGGTTGACGGTGGTAGTCGGGATGCCGATCTGGCTGGCACCGCAAGCGGGCGTGTTGATTGGTGCACTGGTGTTGGCGGCAGAGGGCTCATTGACGGTCTACACCAAGCAGCATTTGCATCCTGGCGAAGAGGTGGCGTTTGTTGAGGGGCAGGGTGGCGGGGTGTTTGAGTGTGGAGCTGAGCGGATTGCGTTGGCGGTGTGCGCGGATTTTTCCCACGCCAGCCATCCGCGCCACGCGGCGCATGCCGGCGCCAGTGTGTACGCCGCCGGCGTGTTGATCAGCGAAGGTGGCTACGCAACGGACAGTGCCTTGCTCCAGGGCTATGCTGTTGAACATGGCCTGCTGGTGTTGATGGCCAACCACGGCGGCCCTTCTGGGGGCTGGGCCTGCGCCGGTCGCAGCGCCATTTGGGACGCCGAAGGGTGCCTGGTGGCTGCGGCGCCAGGCGTTGGCGATGCACTTGTGGTTGCCCAGCGCACCGACGGCGGCTGGAGCGGCTACGCAGTAGGTCTTTGAGTTGAAGGAGTGCGACCCTATGGGGTTTCACCTGCGCGAAGCGACATCTCACGACTGCTCGTTCGCCCGAACCCTGACCTATGAGGCGATGAACCACTATTACCTGCAGTACGGTTTATCGTGGTCGGATAATGGCTTTGATACAGCCTGGGCGTGTCGAGAAAATTGGCTGGTTTGCCGAGACGAGCATGTCATCGGCTTCATCAGCCTGAGTCGCGACAGCACGGCGCTGTACATCCGCGAACTGCATATGCTCGCCGTTTCGCGTGGGCAAGGTGCTGGAGGTTGGGTGTTGGAGCAGATGACCCTGAAGGCACAGGAGCCGGGTTTACTGCGATTGACCGTGTTCAAGACAAATCCGGCCAGGCGGCTCTATCAGCGCATGGGGTTGAGCATTGTCGGTGACGAAGGCTGTTTTTGGCTTATGGAACGGGTCTGCCGGTTGCCTCGTTGATCGCACCTCTTGCCTGGGTGGCAAAACCACGCCGCACCCCCGGAAATCCTGACCATTTACCCAGCAAACTGCGCCATTTGTCTCGCACTAGACAGCGGCTATGTAGCCAAACTCTATATATATGACGCTTGCAGCTAGGTCTGCGCCTTGGTTTTTTGCTAAGGTGTTCAGCAACCTATAAGACCATATCGCGAGGTGTCTGCTTGATTAGGGTGCTAGTAGTCGATGACCATGATCTCGTTCGTACAGGCATTACACGAATGCTGGCTGACATCGATGGCCTGCAAGTAGTCGGCCAGGCCGAATCAGGGGAGGAATCCCTGATCAAGGCTCGGGAGTTGAAACCCGATGTGGTTTTGATGGACGTCAAGATGCCCGGGATCGGCGGTCTTGGTGCCACAACCAAATTGTTGCGCAGCCATCCGGACATCAAAGTCGTGGTGGTGACCGTGTGCGAGGAAGACCCGTTTCCAACACGCCTGCTTCAAGCAGGGGCGGCGGGTTACCTGACCAAGGGCGCGGGCCTGGCGGAGATGGTGCAAGCCATTCGCCTGGTGTTTGCCGGCCAGCGCTATATCAGCCCGCAGATTGCCCAGCAGTTGGCGATCAAATCATTCCAGCCCACCAGTGATTCGCCGTTTGACGCCCTGTCGGAGCGGGAAATCCAGATCGCCTTGATGATCGTGGGTTGCCAGAAGGTGCAGACCATCTCCGATAAGTTGTGCCTGTCGCCCAAGACCGTCAACACCTACCGCTATCGTATCTTCGAGAAGCTTGCCATCAGCAGTGATGTTGAATTGACCTTGCTCGCGGTGCGCCACGGCATGGTGGACGCCAGCGCCTGACATGACCACACCGTTTGATCCGAGCGCCTTTCTCTCGACCTGTAGTGGCCGCCCCGGCGTCTACCGCATGTTCGACAGCGAGGCACGACTGCTTTACGTCGGCAAAGCCAAGAACCTGAAGAACCGTCTGGCGAGCTACTTTCGCAAGACCGGTCTCGCGCCGAAAACCGCTGCCCTGGTAGCGCGTATTGCCCAGGTCGAAACCACCATCACCGCCAACGAGACTGAAGCGCTGCTGCTTGAGCAGACGCTGATCAAGGAATGGCGCCCGCCCTATAACATCCTGCTGCGTGACGATAAATCCTATCCCTACGTGTTTTTATCTGACGGCGCCTTCCCACGCCTGAGTATTCACCGGGGTGCGAAGAAGCAGAAGGGCAAGTATTTCGGCCCGTACCCCAGCGCCGGCGCTATTCGTGAAAGCCTGAGCTTGCTGCAAAAGACCTTTTTTGTGCGTCAGTGCGAAGACAGTTTTTACAAGAACCGTACGCGGCCTTGCCTGCAATATCAGATCAAACGCTGCAAGGCACCCTGCGTGGGCCTGGTTGAGCCGCAGGAGTATGCCGAGGATGTTCGCCATTCCGTCATGTTCCTTGAAGGGCGCAGTAATGCACTCACCGATGAACTCTCGGTTTCCATGGAGCAAGCCGCCAGTACCCTGGATTTCGAACGCGCCGCCGAGCTGCGTGATCAGATCTCTCTGCTGCGTCGCGTCCAGGACCAGCAAAGCATGGAAGGCGGCAGCGGCGATGTCGATGTGATCGCCGCTTTCGTCAACCCGGGCGGTGCTTGTGTGCACCTCATCAGCGTGCGCGGCGGGCGGGTACTGGGCAGCAAGAACTTCTTCCCGCAGACCGGCATCGACGAAGACGTCGCCGAAGTCATGGCCGCGTTCCTGGGGCAATACTATGTCAGCAGTCCGGAGCGCGACCTGCCGGCGGAACTGATCGTCAACGTAGTGCATGAGGACTTTCCCACGCTGATTGAAGCCATCCACGAACTGCGCGGCCGTGAGCTGGACATCAGCCATCGCGTACGCGGCACCCGTGCGCGATGGCAGCAATTGGCCGTCACCAATGCCGAACAGGCCCTGGGCGCACGTCTGGCCAATCGTCAGCACGTTGCCGCACGCTTTGAGGCCCTGGCCGAAGTCCTCAACCTGGACGAGCCACCGCAGCGCCTGGAGTGCTACGACATCAGCCACTCCAGCGGTGAGGCCACCGTGGCCTCCTGCGTGGTATTCGGGCCGGAAGGGCCGATCAAGTCCGATTACCGACGCTACAACATCGAAGGCGTCACCGCCGGCGATGACTACGCCGCCATGCACCAGGCGCTGACACGACGCTTCAGTAAATTGAAGGACGGCGAGGGCAAGCTGCCGGATATCCTGCTGGTGGACGGCGGCAAGGGCCAATTGTCCATGGCGCGTGACGTGCTCAACGAACTGGCGGTGCCCGACCTGATCTTGCTCGGCGTGGCCAAGGGTGCGACGCGAAAGGCCGGTTTTGAAACGTTGTACTTGAATGATGCCGCCCATGAGTTCACTTTGAAGGGCGACTCACCTGCACTGCACCTGATTCAACAGATTCGCGACGAGGCCCACCGTTTCGCCATTACCGGTCACCGTGCCCGGCGCGGCAAAACCCGGCGAACCTCAACCCTGGAAGGGGTGGCGGGGGTTGGCCCGACGCGGCGTCGCGACCTGCTCAAACATTTTGGTGGCTTGCAGGAGCTATCCCGTGCCAGCATTGACGAAATAGCTAAAGCACCCGGTATCAGTAAAAAGCTCGCTGAGTTGATTTATGCCAATCTGCATAGCGAATAGAATGCCTTCTCACCTCGTAGCCAGTTGTGCCGATGAATATCCCTAATCTGATCACCGTTCTACGCGTCCTGCTTATTCCGATTTTTATTTTGCTGTTCTATTTACCTTACGAATGGAGCTATGCGGCCTCCAGTTCGGTGTTTGCTTTTGCTGCCGCCACCGACTGGCTCGATGGTTACCTGGCCCGCCGCCTGGAGCAGAGCACGCCGTTTGGCGCGTTCCTCGACCCTGTGGCAGACAAGCTGATGGTCGCTGTCGCCCTGGTCCTGCTGGTGCAGGAGCACGGCAACCTGTGGCTGACCTTGCCGGCCGCGGTGATCATCGGCCGCGAGATCGTCGTCTCGGCCCTGCGCGAATGGATGGCCGAAATCGGCGCCCGTGCCCACGTCGCCGTGTCGAACATGGGGAAATGGAAAACCGCTGCGCAAATGCTCGCCCTGGTGATCCTGCTGGCCAACCCTTCGGACTTTTCGTTCTGGGTGTTCATTGGCTACGCTTTGCTGCTGATTGCGGCCGGCCTGACCCTGTGGTCCATGCTCCAATACCTGCGTGCTGCCTGGCCTCATCTGCGCACCACCGTTGAAAAGAAATAAAACTTTTTTGAATCAAGAGGTTGACGGGTTCTGATAAATCTATAGAATGCGCAACACCAAGCGGGAATAGCTCAGTTGGTAGAGCACGACCTTGCCAAGGTCGGGGTCGCGAGTTCGAGTCTCGTTTCCCGCTCCAATTATTTTTCTATAGACTTCCATTGGAGTATGTAGAAATCAAAAAAAGAGGCTTCGGCCTCTTTTTTAGTTCCATTAAAGTCTACTCTGATACATCGATAGCCACGATTTTTTAGTACATTTTTTAGTACATCAATTCGACGCTTGGTAAATCAGTTTTTAGAGATGCTTGGCACTCTGAAAACCGTACAACATTCCTTCATTCGCATGAAATGGAGTTAGTACAATGGTCCTTACCAACACGGCGGTCCGACACGCCAAACCTCGCACCAAAAACTACACCCTTCCTGACTTTGATGGGCTCGCGCTTTTCGTGCTTCCGTTATTCTTGGGCGGGCGGGCAACGTCGGATTTCGCTCGGTACCTATCCTGAGACAGCCTACGAGATGCTGGCGCTCTGCGTGATGTTGCCAGGCGGTCGTTGATTGCTCGAGAGCACGATGTTAATACCGGTATGGTTTTGCGCTGGCAACAGCATTACCAAGACAGGGCCTTTGGCCCGGTTAGTCAGGGTGCCCTGCCGATCTCCATCCAATTCCGCCTCGCCCGAGCAGGTAGACGTAGTTCTGCGCTCGGAGCGAGGGAAAGTATAGGTTAGGCTGCCAAGTACTGTTCTGATACTGCAACCGCGCAGGTGGATGCGGTTGTAAATACAAAGATCACCATTGGGTCCACCTCTTGGTCAATAATCTGGGAGATTTGAAATCCGGCTTCCACCGCCAGTAATGAATCGCCGCCGGAGTTAAAGAAATCGTCGTCTGCGGTCAGTGATGGCACTTGAGTTACTGAGCGAAAGATTTCTAATATTTTGTCTTCCAGGATCTGGATCTCGATGGTCATAACCACTTCCTTTGGTTGGTATCACGAAGTTTCGTTACAAATGGTCCATGTGGGCAACGGGTTGCTCTAACTCGGACATGTACTTTCGCAAGATGCTCAGTTGGTCAAGGCCTTCCATGACGCTTTCGTGCTTGAGGCCGAAGTCGATAAGACAGGCAATTTCATCAACACCCGCCGAATGGCAAAGATCAACCACTTGTCTTGCATAGTTCAAATCACCGATCAGTCCCGCCTCACATAAGTATCGCTGCGCGCTGTCCTTTATTTGAGCACGCACCGTTTCATGGGTTTCAGGGGCCACCCGTTGGCTGGTGCCTGCCCGATAGGGCGTCAAGGAGCCGATTAGGTAGTCTTCCAGCGCAGTTTGAGCGTCCCGCAGCGCCTGTTCACGGCTAGGTGCCAGGTAGGTATGAAGCATCAAAGTGACGTGTCCACGCCAGGCACTGCCGGTTTGCGCCAGTGCCGTACGATAGGCGCTGATTTTTTCCGCCAACTCGGGAATGTCCTGCTTGACCAGATGGGTCAAGACACTTGCTTGGGCGCGACCGGCTTCTTCAAAGGTGTCCAGAGTGCCCGACGACGAGATCCACAGTTGGAGAGGTGCGACAGGAGGAGGGAAGGTCGCGACCTTCGAAGCCCCCTCCCCAAAGGGCTGGCCCGACCATAGGTTTCTGAGCGTCTGCACGGTTTCAAATGTTGAATCGCGTCTGTGTTCATAAGCCCCGGGAGCCAGCACGAAGTCGCGAGGATTCCAGCCGGAAGCCAGCGAAATACCCACTCTGCCGTTCGACAGATTGTCGACGACGGACCATTCCTCGACCAAGCGCAAGGGGTGATGCAAAGGCACGACGACACTACCGGCGCGGATATGTACCCGCTCAGTCACCATGGCTACCGCCGCACCGAGTACCGCCGGGTTCGGGTAAAGCCCCCCCACGGGGTGAAAGTGCCGTTCTGGTATCCACACGGCGGCGAAGCCATGGGCGTCAGCGTAGCGAGCTCCATCCAGTAACAATTGATAGGTATTGCCGGTGGATTTTTTTCCGGTTGCCGCATCCGCAAAGTAAAACAGGCTGAGTTGCATGTTCAGGTCATCCTTAACGTGTTATGAGCAGCGAAATTTCAACGGGATTGCCCAGCGTTCGAGTGGTCGGTGAACGTCAACGAGCACCGCCTGCGGGCGGGAAAAATCCCTGCTCCACCCCATGGGCCACGAAGTCTGCAATCCATGATTTCGTCGGCTTGAAGTACTGGAAGCCCAATTTTTCGAGCCAGGCGTCAGTCACGGCATGCTTGAGCGCAACCGGGCGACCAGCGCCTCGGTAGGTCATCGGCAGAATCCGGCCGACGTCTTCAACCCGTGCCTTGTCGCGCCCCAATATCGGCAGCGTCTCCTCGAATTCCTGTGCTGATACCAGATCGATGTCGTACCCCAGCTCATTGAGGGTCTGGATGAACTCACCATAGGGCAGTGCGTTGGGGGTCTGGATATGGAATGTGCGACCTGCTGCCAGAGGCTGGCCGCCGAGCAGCAGAACCGCCTGGGCCATGGTGTCGGCCGGTATGAGTTGAATACGTCGCTCCGTCCAGTCGGCGGCAACGCCCAGGCCCATGACGGCGCGTACGTAGCGGCTGAAAAAGTGTGCATCGATATTTCGCTGGAATTTGCCGCTCACGGAGTTAGGTGAAACCGTGCCCACTCTGAAGACGGTCGCGTAGTCGCCTGATTTATTGAAGTCGGCGATCAAATGCTCCGCGAAAATCTTGCTGGCCGAATAGGCTTCGGTCGGTGTTTGCCCGACTTCAAGCTGATACTCGTTGATGGACCTCGCCACGCCATCCAGGCTCCGTCCCGCCACGCCGATAGTCGAAACGTGGCACAGGTTGGGCTTGGCGAGCTGTGAGCACAGCTCGATCACGCGCTCTGTGCCATCGGTGTTGACGGCAAAGAAGTCGCGCTCCAAGCCAACATGACGCACGTCCGCCGCCGCGTGTATCACTCTGTCGCACGTCGCTGTCAGTACCGAGCGTGCCTCGTCGCCAAGCCCCAGGTTCCTTTCTCGCAAGTCCCCCCTGATGCACCGTACTCGTCGGGAAAATACCGACGCATCGATCTCGGACTGGGAGAAGTACCAGGCATATTGACTGGCAAGCCGATCCTGGGCGGCCTGGTCATTCTGGCCACGCACCAGGCAAACAATTTCCAGCTGCGGATAGTTGCAAAGAAGCTCATGCAGAATATGGATGCCGAGCATGCCGGTGGCCCCAGTCAACAGCACTTGCCTGCAATGACGCCAGGTGTCGAGGCCAGCATCAATGCGCGTGAAGTCGATTTCGGGCTCGGCGGCAGCGGGCTCCACATGGGTGATGGCTTGCGGTTGCTCGTGGTGAGATTGCACGGTGTCGATCCAGCGGGCCAGCAGCTCCACGGTTCTGTGTTCGAAGACCACCTGAGGCATCAAACTGATGCCGGCCTGCCGCAAGTGAACGGTAATGGAGATCGCCAGTAACGAGGTTCCGCCGACCTCGAAGAAGTCATCGGCGACCGACTCCACTTTATAGGCCAGTACGTCCTGCCAGATTCGTGCGATCAACAGCTCCGAAGGGCTTTTGGGTGGCCGACTGTCGGTGGTGGTGCTGAAGACCGTTGGTATTCTTTTTCTGTCTATTTTTCCGTTGGCGGTGATCGGCAAGGCGTCCAGGACGGTTATCACCGAAGGCAGCATGTAGCTGGGCAGGCGTTTGGAGAGCGCCTCCTTGATGAGGTTGGACAGCTGAACCTTCTTCAGCCGTGCCCCCGGATTGTTACCGTCGGCCGACGGCTCTGACCGGAAGCTGCGCCCGGCAAGCGTGGCGAACAGATTGGCCGGATGCGCCGCTGTTGACAACACCATGTCGTAGTACCCGTCCGGATGATCCGAGCAGTTGAACGAGACGGTATAGCCACACTCGGTAGCAAGTTCACGAAGCGCTTCAGGGATGACACTGTCAGGCAGCGTCGAGGGAGTATCAGTTGAGTAGAGTTCATCGCGCCGGCGCAGATCGTCAATCAGCAGGCCGTGAGGTACACCGGTGAATGCGAAAGCAGCGTTTGTCCGTAAACGTAGATGTTTGGCCAGCTTCTCAAACGTCCAGTTTCCTGCACGCCATTCCTGCCAGTTCAACGCTGGCAAGTCATCGTTGCAAGCGGCCGAGGGTCGACTGAGCGTGACGTCATATCGATACTTGTTCATCTCCGTGGCGTGCCGTCCGCGACGGGGTTCGATGCGCGGCATCAGCCCGGTTTTTTTCGCGTAGTTGTGGAAGAAGCACGGATTGACGTTCAGTTCCGGCTCATCCTGGACAGCCTTTGCAATTCTGGGCAGCAACTCATCGTTCGTCAGTTGCGGCGCCCGAGCAGACTGTACCGAGGCGTGGAACATTTCCAACAGGCAGTAATTCCGGACATCTCCCAGGTAGATCACGCCGTCTGGGGCGAGCCGGCTGAGCAAGGCGTCCAGCACCTCGGTCAAATAGGCCATGTCGGGAAAGTACTGGCTTACCGAGTTGACCACGATGACATCGAACAGGGCCTCAAACTCAGGCAGGTTCCTGGCTTCGGCCACTGACAACTCGATGTTCGTGAGTCTGGACAGCCGGAGTTTCTGGCGCAGCTTGAGAATGACCGAGGTGGAGAAATCTGCGCCAACATAGCGCGCGCAGTGCGGTGCGAGTTCTTGAGCGAGCAATCCCGTGCCGACCCCGATTTCAAGAACATTGGGTGGCGTTGAGCGCTGCTCTGGAAGATAACGCAGGATGTTCTCAACTGTTCCGTCCAACCATTCGTCCATGACTGATGGCGCAATGGGTTGCTGATCGTAGCTGGAGTTCCAGCCGGTAAAGTCCCTCTTTCCGGACGCAGAAATTTCGTGGGTCTGGTCGAAGAGGGTGCGCCAATGCGCGACAACATCGGCGTCGAACGCATTCCGGTCCTGTTCGAGAGGTGCATCCTGTGCTGTCACACAGGCCACGAGCCGGCAATTGCTCCCGGGATCGCCGACTGCCAGCACCACGGCATTGTGAACGCCGGGCAGGCTGGTCAGCACTGCCTCGATTTCGCCTGGCTCAATGCGAAACCCGCGGACTTTCACCTGGCTGTCCAGGCGCCCGCGGAACTCGAAGGTTCGTTGCGCCCTGTTCCAGCGGCCCCGATCACCGCTGCGGTAATACTTGCGTCCACTCAACTCGATGAAGCTGGCGCGGGTTTCTGCCTCACGATTGATGTAGCCGGTGGCCACGCCTCGACCGCCAATCCAGATTTCGCCGGTTACGTCATCGGGCAGCACATTGCCGTGCTCATCTGCGATGACGACTTCAACGCCGTCCAGCGGTTGCCCTATCGGATAACCGGTGACCGGGCGTTGTTTGTCGTACAGATACAACGTGGAAAAAATGGTCGCTTCGGTGGGGCCATACGCGACGAAGACCCTGGCCTTGGGGAAGGCGTGGGACAAGGTGGCCAGCAGGTCGGCAGGTACGATGTCGCCACCGGTGATCACCACTCGAAGCGATTCATGACTGTGTGAGGCGGATTGCGACATGGACGTCAGCAGGTTTTCCATCAGTCCGGGAACGGCCTGAAAGATCGTCGCGGTCTTCAGCAGCTCGTCAATCGCCTGCAGCGAGAAGATTTCCTCCTGGGTCACAATTCGGCTCTGTCCGCCGGCCAGCATGGCGATAAACAGCTCGAAGTAGAAGACATCAAAGGTGCTTGCCGCGAGTACCAGCCCGACATCCGAAGGCGAGCATTCATGCAGCAACTGACAGGCGCGCATCGTATTGACGATATTGCCGTGGGAAACTATGACGCCTTTTGGCCTGCCGGTCGTACCGGAGGTATAAAGGATGTAGCAAGGCGATTCGGGCACAACCGCCGCGTCAATCGCGCGCAGTTGTTCTGGCGTCGGCTGGTCGTGGGCTTTACCGATGACGATACTGGGGATCGTATCGCAGCCTTTGTCTACGCAAGACACAATGATCGCCCGGGCATTGGAGTCCGAGGTAATAAAGGCACGTCGATCGTCGGGATCCGCCGGATTGATCGGGACAAATGCCGCACCCGCTCGCAGGACGGCCAGTGTGGCTACAGCAATATCGACGCTGCGCTCGACACATATTGCGACGGTGTCGCTCTGGCGCACGCCACTTTGCAGTAACTGCACGGCCAGCGCGGCTGACTGGCGGCTGAGTTGGTCAAAGGTCAATAGGCCGTGCTTGTCCGAGACCGCACCGGCGTTCGGTGAGATTTGCGCCGCGTCAAGAAACAATCCATGCAGCCCGCAGTCTGGCCAGACCTGCTCGTCTGGCGTGCCGTTCGTGGAGGACAGCTTGTGGAAGAGGGGGAGTTGGGAGATGTCCTGTTGCGGTGTCTGCACGATGCAATTGAGCAAGCATTCGTAATGGCTGGCCATTTCCCGGATCACCTGCTCGTCGAACAGGTCCAGCGCATAGTTGATCCGCAGGCGCGCGTCTGTCGGGCGCCGCCACAACGTCCATTCCAGGTCGACCCGGGCAACGTCCAGATCGACCTTCAGGAGCTCGGTTCGCGTACCTTGCAACTCAATTTTTCCGGCCTCGACGTTCTGCAGAGTGAAAAGCACCTGAAACAACGGGTTATGACTGAGCGAACGCTCCGGGTTCAGGTCTTCCACCACCTGTTCGAATGGCGTTCGTTGATGCTCCAGCGCGAGCAACGTCGTGTCTCTGAATGCCTTGAGGACGGTAGTGAAGCTGGCCTGTGGAAGAATGCGGGTGCGCAGCACGACCGTATTCACGAATAACCCTAGGACATTCTCCAGCTCCTCGACCGGTCGGTTGGCGACAGGGGTGCCGAAGACAATGTCAGTCTGGCCTGAATACCGATGCAACAGCACCTTAAGTGCGGCGCCCAGGACCATGTAGAGCGAGCTGTCATATTGCTTGGCCAAGGCTTCCAGTGATTGCACCAACTCCTGTGGAAGTGTCAGGTCAATATGATTGCCCCGGAAGTTGGCGATGGCCGGCCGGGGGGTTGCCATTGGCAATTCAATTTGTGCGAGGTCGTGGAGCTGGGTCTTCCAGAATTGCCGGCTGCGGATACCCGCTTCGCTGGCAAGCCAGGCTTTTTCGGCCGCGACGAAGGTACTGAAATCGATATTGCCGGTGGCAGGTAACGCTTGCGAGGCAAGTGCGGCGGCATAAAAGCGTTGCAGGTCTTCATGCAGGATACCCAGCGACCAGCCATCGGCGACGATGTGGTGAATCACCAGGGCCATCAGGCAGGATTCATCGTCAGTGCGGATGACAACGGCCTTGAGCAGGGGGGCGCGGCTCAGGTCAAATGGCTGCCAGATAAAACTATCCAAGCATTGCTCTGCCGATTCGGGATTGTCGATGACGGACACGTCAGCGTCGACGGCGTCATGGACTACCGACTCAGGCTGGCCGTTGTCATTGGCCTGGAAAGAAGTGCGCAAGCTGGGGTGCCTGTTGATCAACGCTTGAAATGCCTGGCGTAATGCATCCAAGTTAACGTGGCCATGCAATTTGGCGATGCTGAAAATATTGTAGGCCGCACTGTTCGGATCCATCAGGTGCAGGAACCACATGCGTTTCTGGCCGTAAGACAGGGCGGATGTATCAATATCGAGTTGCGTGTGCGGCTCAGATGTTTTCTGTGCGCTCTTTATATGCTGGGCGAGAATTCTCTCGGCCGCTGATCTTTGGTCTTTATGTGCATTAGCCTTAGAACAAAAATCCATTCGATATACCATCCATAGTCGAGTAGCTCCTGCGAATTACCATAGAATCTCATTTGCGCTAGGGTCAAGCGCAAAAAATCAATTTCATCAGCCGAGCCGGTAGTGGCGTATCGCCAAGGCTCACCGCAAGCCCCATATTACTTAGCGTTGCGGCTGTAGCAGAGCATAAAAAATAATTGAGGTTATTCGCTGATGTTCAGGTATGGGTTTGTAATGACGTTGTAACGGTAATGGGGGCATGGCAGCAAAATCAGCGCTTGCATTATAATTTTTGTGATTGAAAACAATGGGTAAGTGCTTTGTCGGGGGAGGGTGGTGGTAGTTTTGTCGCCGATTTCAGCAGCAACCGCACAGCTTGTGTGGACGTTAAAGCGGTTGTTGCCGATCGCGAAAAAAATCTTTACGCCTCCGTTTTTCCTGTGTTACCAATAAAAAATGCTGAGGAAGCTGTTGGATTCAGCCTACAAGTAAAAGCCGACGCTTGGATGAACTAAAGTTTGCCAGCGAAATAAGGGAATATAACTCCGCCTGTTAAAGCGGAAGAATGTCGGAGGCTAATTGCTTGAGTATTGAAAAAGGGTCCCTCTGGCGGGACAGAAACTTCATGTGTCTTTGGATGGGGCAGTCCGTCAGCGAGATGGGCTCGTCTATCACCAATATTATTCTTCCACTGCTCGCCATTACCACGTTGAGTGCAACTCCGGGTGAGATTGGCTTACTTCGCGCTATGGCCTCCATTGCTGTATTGCTTGCGTCAATACCTTCGGGTGTCTACATCGACAGATTCAACAAGCGAAGTTTGATGATCGTGTGCGACTTCGTGCGAGCGGCGATATTGGTTACCGTCCCGCTATTTGCATTTTACGATCAGCTTTCGATGTACTGGCTGTATGCCGTGTCCTTCTTGTGTTCCGTGTTCTCGGTCGCCTTCGGAATCGCCTATCACTCCTACTATCCGATTTTTGTGCCGCGCAAGGATTTGCCCGAGGCGAACAGCAAGATCGAAACCACGGAATCAGCCGCGCGGGTCGGTGGCCCGGGGATCGGCACGTTCATGGCGGGCTGGATCGGAGCCCCGCTCACGCTGTTATTCGATGTCGTTTCCTATATTGCCAGCGCTGTTCTCCTGAGTTTTACCAAGACTGACGAGTCGAGCAAGGTGAAGGTAACCAAAAGGCCGCCCTTGCTGCAGGAAATAGGTGAGGGATTCAAGCTGCTATATGCCAATTCGGTATTGGCGCGAACTGCGATGACGACCATTGGCTCGATGTTCTGCCTGGCCATGATGAATGCGGTTTTTTTATATTACTTGATTAGCGATTTGAAGCTTTCACCGCAAATGGTCGGTATTGTCTTTTTTATCGGTGAAGGTGGCGGGCTGTTGGCAGCTATCCTCGCGAGTGCTTTG
Source organism: Pseudomonas sp. BCA17 (assembly GCF_004519405.1). Taxonomy (GTDB): domain Bacteria; phylum Pseudomonadota; class Gammaproteobacteria; order Pseudomonadales; family Pseudomonadaceae; genus Aquipseudomonas. The sequence continues at coordinate 89,017 of NZ_SGWI01000010.1, forward strand.
ATGCGTTCAGTCGGTAGTGCAAAAATAATGTGGTGGGTAGTCTTTCTTAGTCCGGCAGGTTTCCTTTTGGGTGGGGCACAAAGTCATCCGCTATTGCTGCCGACACTCTATCTATGTTTGACGTCTGTTCGCTTTGTATTGTTTGACATTGCCCAATATTCCTATCGGCAGTCCTCTTGTCCGCTGGAAAGTCTCGGCAAGGTGACTGCAAGTATCAGAACCTGTATCGGCATTGCGGCGGCAAGCGGGGCAATTTTCGGTGGGTGGCTGGGCAGTATTGTAAGTCCAGTCGCGAGTATATTCATTGCAACGGTATTGATGTGTGTTTCATCCCTTCCTGTAGTGTTTTCGGCGTTACGGCATACCAGAGATATTGAAGACCTTCCCGCGCTGACCCATGTAGATCGTTGATAGAGGTCGGGTCTGCAGCAAAGTTTTCCTCGTGTCGTTTTAGTTGCCAGGTTTTCCTTGGTAAAAAAGGGAGTTGAACAAGCATGGATAGCAAAAGCGTATATGGCGTTGTCATCAATCAACAAGAACAGTATTCCTTGTGGAATAACGACCGGCCGGTACCGGGAGGATGGACCTCCATTGGCGTAACCGGTTCTCAGGATTTTTGTTTGAACTGGATTCAAAATAACTGGCTGGATCAGCGCCCCGGTTTCTTGCGCGAAAACATTGCGCCGACAAAGGCACCGCCGGTCGAGGAGCTGTAATGAACAGCACCTTTGAAATAACTAATCATGTGCTCGATCTCTTGTCCCGTTATCTTGAGAATGGTGTTTGCTTGCACCTTGCCAACGAAGGATTCGAGCTGCAAACCCTTGAGTCGTCGGCCTCGCAGCCCCTGGAAGCACTGACACCGGAACTTCAGACGCACTTGCAGAGCCTGCTGCAGGAGGAAATCGGCAGGCCTTTGCAGGGCGGCACGCTATTGCCGTTGTCCTGGATTCAGCGCCGGCATTACTTCGTCACCCGGCACGAAGGCGCCGAAGTTTCATCAACAGTGCCTCATGCGTTGCGCTTCAGCGGCAAGCTGGATCGAGCGGCACTGCGTGACGCTTTGCTCCACCTTCAGCGAGTTCACCCGATGCTCCGGGCGTCCGTGCATGAAATGTACGGAGTGCTCTTTCAATGGATCGCGCCAACGGCTCAACTGACCATTGAATTCGAGGACCTTTCGCACACGCCGGTCAGTTCCCGAGAAGCACAATTGGCAGCGTTTTCACTTGACGTCATGCGCCGACCTTTTCAACTCGACCGCGGCGTGCTGATGCGCCCGGTACTGGTCAGGCTCAGTGACGAAGAGCATGTTCTGCTGCTGCCGTTGCATCATCTGATTGCTGACGGCTTGTCTCTACGCGTGATCAACGACAGCCTGTTATCGGCTTATGAGGGTTACCGTACTTCTGGTCACGCTGACCTGCCGGCGCCGAGTTCAACCTATGCCGACTTCATCCGCTTTCAACATTCTGAGCGGTCCCTGACGGAGAACGAGCGGCACCTGGACTACTGGATCAAACGCATGGCCGGCAAGCCCGTCATGCTCAGCTTGCCCACCGACAAGGCACGGCCTGCGACGCCTTCCTACAAAGGCCGTTACGTCGAACGTGTGCTTGATGAGGCTCTGACCAACGCGCTCAGTGACTTTGCAAAGAAGCAACACGTGACGCCGTTCATGCTCTACAGCGCGGCGTTTCATGTCCTGCTGGCGCGGTATTCGGGTCAGAGTGAAGTGACCTTGGGCTACCCTTTCGGCAATCGTATTCGGCGAGAGGACACCGATACCGTCGGGCTGTTTGTCAACACGCTGCTGCAACGCGTTGACGTGAGTGATGATCCCGTTACGAGTGTGTTCCTGACTCGGGTAAAGCGCGAGATCCTGCTGGGGACGGGGCATCATCGATTGCAATTCGACAAGCTGCTGGATGCATTGGACGTAGATCGCAGCGCCAGTTACCACCCGCTGTTTCAGGCGTTCATCGGTTATTACGGCCAACAGGCAAACGGGGTAAAGCCCACCAGCGTTGCGGTCAATCCCTACATTGTGGACACCGGGGCGGCGCGTTTCGACCTGGAGTTGTTCCTTCGCCCGCAAGGTGGCGAAACCGTCATGATGCTCTGGGCGCAAGATGATCTGTTTCGACCGGAAACATCCGCCAGGATGCTCGCACACCTGGACAATATCCTGAAGGGCATGCTCGCGGCTCCCGAAGAAAAGATTTCCTCGTTGTCGCTGCTTTCCGAGCAGGAATCCGGGGACCTGTTGAGGCTGGCGAGGGGAGGCGACCCGCTGCTGCCGGGCACCACGATTCTTGAACAGATCGCCGATACGTGCCGCGCTTTTCCAGACCGGGTTGCCGTGCGATTTGAGGGACAGTCGATCTCTTACCGCGAGCTGGACGCGGCTTCGTGGCATGTGGCGCGATCCCTGGCAGATCATAGGGTAAAGGCGGGCGATGTTGTCGCGGTCCAGTTGCAACGCTCAAGGGAGTTGCCGATCTGCCTGCTCGGGATTCTCAAGGCGGGCGCCGCCTACATGCCGCTGGATCCCCAGGCGCCGCAGAGTCGAGTGATGGAGATGCTCGATGATTGTTCCCCACGTGTCTTGATTGTCGAAGACAGCGCTATGGCGCCTCCCGGGGAGCTGCCTTGGGCCACCCTTTCTTCCTTGTTCACCCAGGAGCAGGCTGGTCCGGGCGATGCGGCCATTGCGCAGAGGCCGGCGAGCAAGGACCTGGCCTACGTGATCTTCACCTCGGGCTCCACGGGACGGCCCAAAGGGGTGATGAATACCCATGAGGCGTTGCTGAACCGTCTGGCCTGGATGCAAAAGGCTTTCCCTCTGCAAGCCAGCGATGTCGTTGTGCAAAAGACACCGCTGACGTTCGACGTCTCTGTGTGGGAAGTGTTCTGGCCGCTCATGTATGGCGCCACGTTGTTGATGGCCAAACCCGAAGGGCACAAGGATCCCGAGTACCTGGGGGCACTGTTCTCAAGGGAGCAAGTGAGCGTCGCTCATTTTGTCCCTTCCATGCTGATTGCGTTCGTGGCTGCCGAAGTGTTGCCGTCCTGCACTCATCTCAGACAGGTGATTTGCAGCGGTGAAGCGCTGCCGCTGCGCTTGGCCAACGCCGTCAAGCAAACCAGTGAAGCCGAATTGCACAACCTTTATGGGCCTACCGAGGCGGCCATTGACGTCACCTGGTACACGGTGACCGAAAACAGTTTGAAGGCCGGTAGCGTACCGATCGGGCGTGCCATTGATGGGCTTGAGATATTCATCCTGGATAAAAACCTCAATCTGGTCCCCCCCGGCGTTGTTGGAGAAATCCATATCGGCGGCATCGGGCTGGCACGTGGCTACATCAACCAACCGGCACTGACTGCACAGAAATTCATTCCCTCACCCTTCAGTGAACAGGGCGCGCGGTTGTACCGGACTGGTGATCTGGGAAAACACCGCTGGGATGGTCAGATCGAGTATCTGGGCCGGAACGACAATCAGGTCAAACTGCGGGGCTTTCGCATCGAGTTGGGTGATATCGAAACGGCCCTGATGCGCCTGCCGGCCATTCGCGAAGCGGTAGTGACACTCAATCAGGACATCCATGGCCACGCGACGCTGGCGGCATTCCTGGCGAGCGATGACGTCAGCGCGCAACTGATACGCCGTGCTCGCGAGGCGCTTTCATCCTCCTTGCCGGAGTACATGATTCCCTCCCTGTGGTCGGTCGTTGACGTGTTCTCGAGATTGCAGTCAGGCAAGGTCGACCGGTCCGCTTTGCCAATACCTGTCGCGTATGCCGACGCAGTTGGCGCTGCGGGGCCGCTTGAGCAAGCGACGTTGAGTGGCATCGAGCAGAGATTGGCAGCCGCCTGGGCGCTCGTGCTGGGCAGAGTGGTCACCCACGGTGACGAAGACTTCTTTCATTTGGGCGGAGATTCAATTCGCAGTATTGAACTGGTCGTGGCAGCCCGGCGAGCAGGCTTGCAACTGAGTGTGGAGAAGATTTTCCAGAACTCCACGCTGAGCAGGATGGCCCTGGTTGCCACGCCGCTGAGTGGCCCCGTGTTGATGGCCATTGCGCCATTCGGACTGATTTCAGCGGCCGTCCAGGAAGGCCTTTCCCAGGACATCGAAGACGCCTTTCCCTTGTCCCGGCTGATGACCGGACTTTACTACGAGTCGGTGGCCAGCCCGGATTACCACATCTATACAACGGCAGTGGAGTTGGAGGGGGCGTTTGTCGAGCCAATGTTCAAGCGTGCTGTCGCGCTGTTGATGAAACGCCATCCCTTTTTGAGAAGCTCCATTGATGTGTCTTCTTACCATCAACCTCTGCAGTTGATTCATCGCGACGCCGAGGTGTCGTTGGCAGTTGTCGATATCAGCGACATCGATCCGGCAGCCCAGGCCGCTTCGTTCAAGGCATGGTTCGATGAGCAGCGGACTGTCAGGTTCCAATGGGACAAGGCGCCGTTGTTTGCCATGACCGTGCATCGTTACAGCGCCTCGCGGTTCACCCTGACACTCGCCGAACCCTATCTTGATGGGTGGAGTGTCACGCTGGTCATCAGTGAATTGCTGGAGTTGTATCAGCAGCTCCTGGAGCACGCTGTGCCCGTCGTCGAGCCCGTGCGCGCACAAGGCGAGTTCTTGCTCAGGGAGGCCGAGGCGCTGGATGACCCGGACCACAAGGCGTTCTGGGCCCGACAGCTCGCGTCGCCTCATCAGGGCCAATTGCCGCTTGCCAAAGGCAGCGATTACCGCACGTTCAATGTGCCGGTCTCCAGCGCGACGTCCGATAACCTCAAGCGTCTTGCGCAATCATTGGGCGTGTCGATCAAGGCGGTCCTGCTCAGCGCCCATTTGCAAGTCATTGCCTTCATTAGTGGCCGTACTGAAGTCATCACCGGCCTGATGTCCAACAGTCGTCCGGAAACGACAGCGGGCACGTCGGCAGTCGGCATGTTCTTGAATACGTTGCCGTTGCAAATCAACGTCGCGGGCCTGACGCGCCGCCGGCTGATTCAAGCCGTGCACGCTTTCGAGGCGCAGGCGCTGCCATTCAGGAACTACCCGTTTGCGCAGATGTTGAGTGATGCCGGTATCGATAACGTCATCGATTCCACGTTCAACTACACCCATTTCAGACCTTACGAGCAGTTCGCGAACAATCAGGGGCTGAAGCTCAAGTCTATCAGGGCCACTGACCAGACTTATCACTCGTTGACCGCTCAATTCAGACTCGATGTGTTAACCCAGGGCGTCGGTCTGTTTGTTGAGTTCTCCAACACGGCGCTGTCGGAAGCCGCGATGGGGCGAATCGCTTCGTACTATGACGCGGTGTTGTCACAGCTGGCGACCGACCCTGAATCCAGTGTCTGCCCTCTGGACAGGCTGGCAGGCAGCAACGCTCATGCACTTCTGGTGTCGCCACCGGTGGAACTGGAAGTCTCCCGTCTGATCGTCGCGTTTGATCAGCAATGCGAGGCTTCACCGCAGTCATTGGCATTGCTCTGTGAGGGGCGCTCGATCAGCTATGCGTGCCTGTCTCAGTGGGTCGACAGGTTCGCCGAAACACTGCGTGAACAGCAGGTGGTGCCAGGTTCCGTCGTCGGCATCTGCGTCGAGCGATCTGCCGAGTATGTCGTCGCAGTGCTGGCATCGTTGCGCCTCGCTGCCACCTACATGCCGCTGGATCACGCCAGCCCGACCGAACGGCTGGGGATGATCCTGCATCAATCACAAGCCCGGCTGCTGATCGTGTCTGAGTCGACCCGGGGCAAGGTACCCGGTGAGATTCGTGCCGTGGCGGTTGAAGCGATGCCGGTCGATGAGCGGCGTTCCACCGCCAGCTGGCCACTGAATGCGCGGCATCCAGCGGTCTTGATGTACACCTCTGGCAGTACGGGAACCCCTAAAGGTGTCCTGTTGCACGATGAGGCCATTCTGACGCGCCTGCAGTGGTCGCGATGCCAGGAACCGAGTAAACCCTCGGACGTTTTCGTGCTGAGAACGCCAGTCGGCTTTGTCGACGGCATCGCCGAAATGTTCGATGGACTGCTCAGAGGCGTGCCTACGGTGATCTTGCCGGAACGCATCAAAGACCCGGTGGAGCTGATGAACTTCATCCAGACCCACCGAATTACCAAGTTGACCTGCGTGCCCGCCCTGGCAACCGAGATGCTCGAGTCGGGCGCCGAAGCGCGCGCCAGGCTGGCCACGCTCGATTGCCTGCACTTGAGCGGTGAATTGCTCAAAGGGGAGTTGGTGGAACAGATCCGGCAACACCTGCCGGGCGTCAATCTCATCAATTTGTATGGTTCGACAGAGGTTTGCGCGGACGCAACGGTGTTCGAGGTCCGGGAGGCTGCGGCGCTGCTGACTCCGGTCGGTCTGCCGATTCCCGGTGCACAGGTAATGGTGGAGCATGAGGGGGGCGGTTACGCACCGATCGGGACGCCCGGAGAACTGCTGGTGGGCGGTCAGATTCTTGCCCTCGGCTACTTCGGCGATGCGAAGCAGACGGCGCAGCGATTCACGCCCTCTTTGTTCAATGATGGCGGACGGGTCTATCGCACGGGTGATATTGCCGTGCTCAGTGACAGTGGCGATTTGAATGTGTTGGGCCGCGCCGACCGGCAGATAAAGATTCGAGGCATCCGCATCGAGCCCGCGGAAATCGAAGCGGCGCTGAAAACCCACGCGCAGGTTGCCGAAGCATTGACCGTGCAGCGTGTGCTGGAAGGGCGAAAAGTGCTGGTGGCCTATGTCCGCCCGGCGGCGCAGTCTGATGCGGTGGCAACTGATTCGTTGATCGAGCATTTGTCGTCGCGCGTCCTGGTGGCGGCTATCCCGGATGTGTTCATCACCGTTGAAAGCTGGCCGTTGTTGCCGTCCGGGAAGGTCGATATCAACGCACTCCCGGTTTATGGACCGCAAAGGGCCGAGGGCCGCCAGCCCGAAGGGCTTATCGAAATGGAGTTGGCCGCGCTCTGGGAGCAGCGGCTCAAGACAGCGCTGGTCAGTGTTGAGGATGACTTCTTTCAACTCGGCGGCAATTCGTTGTCCGCCATTATTCTGGCCGGCATGATCGGGCGCCGATTCGGCGTCTGCGTGAATGTGGCAGATATTTTCGACCACAGAACCCTGGCGAAACAGGCGCATCTGCTTGAGGTGAAACTGCTCGAGACCGAGGCAGCAGAACTGGCGGATGAACAGTGATCGCCGGGCAGCTGGCATCGTTTAGATAAGGATGTGAAACGACATGGAAAACTCCAAAAGTTGGCGTTGGTGGGACGATGTGCTGGTACGCGGCGCAGGCTTTGGCGCCGGTGGCGTATTGCGTCTGGCGAGTACGAGCCTAGCGGCGCAGGCTGATCGGATGGGGAGTACGCCTTTTTCCGAAGCCGACTTGAGCGACTACCGCAGGTCATTTGCGAAGGTGTCTGTCGAGCTCTCCCGGGAGCTGCAAGACATTGCCCGGCAGGACGACTTTCTACGGGCCGTCTCCTGGCAGAACCATCGTCTGCTGGACGGTGCCGTGCGTCCATTTTGCGAATGGGATCCGGCCACTCAGACAAGGCATTCCAAGCATCGCCAACGTGAAGAACTGATCGCCAACTATTGGCAACGATACTGTGTGAAGAATGACACCATCGGTTTCTTTGGCCCGTCGGGATGGGGCACCTTCAGCGACGACTCGGCCACCCGCTACACGCCGGGTGAAACGCTGATCGAGCGCCGAGAAGTGTTCTTCGAGTCCTGGGCGATCGATTGCCTGGCGGAATCATTCGAAGTGCTTCCCGCAATTCGCGAATGGTTGAAGCCGCGCCGGCTGACATTTGTAAAGATCGAGGGCGACATCAATTTCAACGGCCCCGGCCTGAAGGTCAAACTGCCGGCTCTGGAAACGGCCGTGCTGTCGATGTGTGACGGCAAGACGTCCGTTTACGATATCGAGCGCGAGTTGTCAGGCAGTTATTCCGTCTCGTTGATGGATATTCTTGGCATTCTCGATACGCTCAAGGCCAAGCGCTGGATCGTGTTGAAGATCGAATTGCCAGCCGGGGCCCACCCGGAAATATGCCTGCGCCAGTTCTTGCTGGGCATTGGCGATACGCAGTTGCAATCCTTGTTGCTGGCCAGGCTCGATGCCATGGAAGCCGCGCGCGACAAGATCGAATCGAGCGGTGACGCTACCGAGCTGACCCTGGCGCTGTCTGAACTGGATGCGCTTTTTTCCGGGTTTACCGAGACCAGCTCGACGCGGAACGAAGGCCGTACCTACGGCGGCAGGACGCTGGTCTACCACGATAGTCGACGCAATATGGCGCTATCGGTAGGCGAGGATATCAAGCAAGGTCTGGCGCCGCTGTACCTGCTGGCCAAGAGTGCGCGCTGGATTTGCTGGCGGCTGGGGACTGAGGTTCGGCAACTGCTCAGGCAAACCTATCAACGCTGTGTCGAAAAGCACGGGGCGCAATTTGACCTGACCACCATGTGGCTGGAATCGCTGGGCCCCTTGTCAAAAGTCATCGATGCGGCGCTCGACAACATTGATCAAGTCTTCCGGGCCAAGTGGGCGAAAATCATTGCAGTCGAGGATAGCGAGCGACGGGTCGAGTTCACGTACGCGCAGCTGGAGGAGCGGGTCAACCAGGAGTTTGACGCCCCAGGGGCCGGTTGGGAGGGCGCGCGCTACTTTTGCCCGGATGTGATGCTTTCCGCCGTCGACATCAATGACCTGAAATCAGGTGACTTCAAACTGGTGCTAGGGGAAATCCACCTGACAATCAACACCATGAGAAGCTCATGTTTCGTCACACAGCATCCCGATAAATCAGCGTTGCTCAAAGAGGTGGACAAGGACTTCCCCAAACCGCAGTTGCTCAATGTCCTTCCCAAGGAAAGTCCACCTCGTCTGTCGGTCCGCACCCACCCGGTGCTGTCGCGAGACTGCGATTACATGATCGAACTCAACTATCACACCGTGGATGCGGGCCGCGATCGCCTGGTGAAAAGTCGAGACACCACCATCCTCGAAGAGGACGGGCTGATCAAGATCAGGATTCCCAATGGCGAAACGTTTGATCTGGTCGACGTTTATGCTGAGCTGCTGATGGGCCGTGTGATTGATAAGTTCCAGTTGTTCTCGGACCGCGCGCACATGCCCAGAGTCAGTATCGATAAATTGGTGATTGCACGAGAAAGCTGGCGCTTCCAGGCGCAAGACCTGGAGTTCGCCAATGAAAAAGATGAGGCGCTGAGATTCATGAAGGCGCGCAGCTGGTGGAAATCTCAAAACATTCCGCGCTTTGTCTTCGTCAAGTCGAAAACCACTGAAAAGCCATTTTATGTGGATTTCGAAAGCCCGATCTTCATCAACATCCTTTCCAAGTTGATACGACGTAATCAAACCTCTGAGGCAATCAAGAACAAAGAGGTGACATTCGTTGAGATGCTGCCGGACCACCAGGATCTCTGGTTGACCGATCATGCCGGTAATAAATACACGTCGGAACTCAGGTTTACCTGGGTCGATAATTACCCGATCAAATGACCGGTGACTGACGCCAGGTCCGGGTTTGGAAAATGACTTTTACACGGAGGTGATGGGTATGCGTATTCATGAAGACGCAGGACAGGCTGACACTCAAGAGTCGTTGTTGCGAGAGGATGCTGCCTACGTCTGGCATCCTTGGGCGCCTAACCGCATAAGCACCAGTACGGTCATTGCCGTCGCCGGGGAGGGCAGCCACATCACGGATGCCAAGGGTGATCGATACCTGGATGCCAAGGCGTCAGGGATGAATGCCACGCTGGGGTACGCCAACCAGAAGATCGTCAAGGCCATAACGGCTCAGCTGGAAAAGCTGATGACCTACGACATGGTCGAAGGGGGCAATGCGCCCGCCATCGAGCTGGCGCGGGCGATTGCCCAGGTGACCGCACCGGGCTTGACCAGGACGTTTTTTTGCAACAGTGGCTCGGAGGGCATCGAGACGGCGCTCAAGGTATCGCGCCGCTATCACAAGTTGCTCAACGACCCGCAGCGATCACTGATTGTGTCGCTGAAAAACTGTTATCACGGCACCACCCTGGCCGCCTCTACGTGTGCGACATCTTCTGCCGGCGACGAACAAGGGCTGCTTCCCGCAGGGTTCGTTTCAGTGCCCGGGCCCGACTGGGAGGCCGTGCGCCGCGAAGGCCTGGCTTTGTCGCGTTCTGGGGTCGAGGCGCTCGAAGGTTTTTTTGCCGAGCATGGGAAAAACATTTCGGCATTCATCGTCGAGCCTGTCCAAGGCATTGGCGGCTACATCGTGCCGGACAACTATCTGCGGGCGGCGCGAGCGCTCTGCACCCAGTACGGTGCGCATCTCATCCTGGATGAAGTTCTGACCGGGTTTGGGCGTACCGGCAAGATGTTCGCCTATGAATATGCGCACATCACCCCCGATATCCTGATCACCAGCAAGGGCTTGACGGCCGGTTACATGTCGCTGGCGGCGGTGACCACCCATGACACGATTTTCGATGTGTTTGAACGCGAAAAGGAAATGTCCGGCTTCAGCCACGGGCACACGCATTCCGGGCACGCTTCGGCCTGTGCGGCAGGCCTTGCGGTACTGGATATTCTGCAACACGATGGCGTGTTGGCGCGAGTCCATCAGTTATCGACGGTGTTGCACGAAGCGGTCGGGGCGTGCGCCGAGACGGCAACGGTCCGGGAGATCAGATGCCGCGGATTGCTCATGGCGGTCGAGTTCGACAGTGTCCAGCGCGCCCTCTCGATCAAGAAGCACCTGCAGGACAACAAAGTACTGATCCGCCGCAGTGGTCGGAACATCATTTTTGCACCGCCGCTCAATATCGACCTGGCTGATATCGAGTACCTCGCTGCGCAGTTTCTCGACGCTGTCAGCGTCGCGTCAGCGCAATGAACGTAACAGGTTGAGTGTTGTAATCAGCAATCGGGAGGTGTCGCAACATGGATGAAGCTTTGTTTTTCGATGACGTCAGCGTCGATCATATACGCCTGTATGTGCATGATCTTGAGTCGGCCTCACTGACTCTGGGCGAGAAATACGGTCTTGCGTCATGTCATTTCGATCTTCCGGCCTGCTCTCGGGAGGCAGAGCGTTCGCGCTGCTTTTACAAGGAAGATATCTGCATTGTCCTGACCCAGCCGCTGGTGCCGTCGCATCCGGGCAGCGAGTTTTTGCGACGGCATGGCGAAGGAGTTGCGGACATTGCCTTGGCGGTGCCGGATGCCACGCAGGCCTTCACGCTGTCAGTGTTGCGTGGTGCGGTGCCGCACCTGGCTGCGCAGCAGAAAGACGGCATCGTCAGCGCTTCGATTTTTGGCGCGGGGAACCTCGTTCACACGTTTGTCCAGCGAGAAGCGTCCGGACATCGGCGTGCGCCGGGTATGCCAGGGAGAACAGTCAGCGGATTGCATGCCTTCGATCACTTTGCCGTGTGCCTGCAGGCCGGTGATCTGGCGGCAACCTGCGCCTTCTACATGCTGGCGCTGGATTTCTCCGTTCTCTATGAGGAGAAAATCGTCGTGGGCAAACAATCCATGAACTCCAAGGTGGTACAGAACAGGTCCGGTCGGGTGACGTTGACCTTGATAGAACCCGACCTGAGCTATGAAGCAGGGCAAATCGACAGTTTCATTCAGAAGAACAATGGCGCAGGCGTGCAACATATCGCCTTGCGTACAACGAATATCGTCAAGTCGGTCCAGGCCCTGGCTGAAAAGGGTGTCGACTTCTTGAAGTCTCCCAGCGCCTATTATCAGCAGCTGCCGGAGCGTCTTGAGAGCCTCAAATACGATGTCGACAAACTGATGGAGTTGAGCTTGCTGGCTGATCAGGACCATGCCGGCCAGCTATATCAGATATTCGCCAAACCCTCTGATCCCGATTGCCATTTTTTCTTTGAAATTATCGAGCGTGTCGGGGCCAAGACCTTTGGCAGCAGCAATATCAAAGCGCTGTACGATTCTGTAGAAATGAGTAGGGCGTCATGATCTCGACTCCCGTAAACCTTGCCGATTATTCGGAACTGGCGCGCCTGGCCTTGTGCGACTCGATCTGGGATTTTCTTTGCGGTGGCAGTGGCGAGGAGATCGCGCTGAGGGCCAACCGGACGGCACTGGATCGCATTTCCCTGTTGCCGCGTGTCTTGACGGGCCTGACCGGGCACAGCACGGCTTGCACCTGGTTCACACATGCCAGCGCGATGCCCGTCGCCATTGCACCGATGGCCTACCACAAGCTGTTCAATCCGCAAGGCGAACTGGCCACCGCACGAGCTGCAAAAGTCAGCGGTGTGCCGTTGATCGTCAGTACCCTGAGCAGTGTTTCGATCGAGGACATCGCCGCAGTGGGCGCTGATCTCTGGTTCCAGTTGTATTGGCTCAAGGATCAGGCTCAGGTCCGGTCCCTGATCAAGAGAGCCGAGGATGCCGGCTGCAAAAGCATCATGGTAACGGCCGATGTGCCGCTGATGGCGCGGCGTAACCGTGACTTGCGTAACGGATTCGCCTTGCCCGCTGATGTGCATGCCGCCAATCTAACGCCGAGTGCGCATCTGCATGCTGTTTCGCATACCGGCAGTGCCGCCACTTCCGCTGTGGAGCGGCACACCCGGGAAGCCTTTCTTGCGGGCTTGAGCTGGCGTCACATCGAGCAACTGCGCGGCATGACGACCTTGCCCATTATCGTCAAGGGGGTCATGGACCCTCGTGATGCGCGCCAGGCTTTCGAAAGCGGTGCTGATTGCGTCGTGGTTTCCAACCACGGCGGTCGACAGTTCGATGCTGCCCCCGGAGCGCTGGAGAGTCTGGCGAATATTGTCGAGGTGACCCCGAACGAATGTTCCGTACTGTTTGACAGTGGAGTCCGCACCGGTAGCGATGTTCTGAAGGCCATGGCACTGGGCGCTGATGGTGTATTGCTGGGGAGGCCGGTCCTGTGGGGCCTGGCCGCGCAAGGTCAGCCTGGCGTGGAGCAGGTTCTCGCGTTGCTCAAGGATGAACTGCTGGACGCCATGGTCCTGGCCGGATGTCATTCACCCGCTGACGCCAAAGCGCTGGTTGTAGGGTAAGTCGGCTTTTTGCGTTCAATTTCAAAGGATGGAATCTGCACAATGAATCTGAATCTGGACGATCTGCACACCAGCGTCACTGACCCGGCGCTCAACTCCATGAACTTCCTCAATGAAGTGGCCGAGCGATATCCTCAAGCCATTTCCCTTGCCGCTGGCCGTCCTCACGAGGATTTCTTTGAACTGGAGACAGTTCATCGAGCCATTCGTGTGTTTACCCGTTATCTGACTGATGACTGCCAAATGAGCGAGGAGAAAGTACGGCGAACCATTTTCCAGTACGGACCTACCGCTGGCATCATCCAGGGACTGATCAGCGAGCACCTGGCCATCGACGAAGACCTGCAGGTTGACCCGCACGCGATTGTGATCACGTCGGGATGCCAGGAAGCAATCCTGCTGACATTGCGCGCACTCTGTCGTGACCCCGGTGATGTGCTTCTCGCCATCAATCCGACCTATGTCGGACTGACGGGAGCTGCCCGCCTGCTCGATATTGAGGTAGTGGCGGTTGCCACCGACGCGACCGGCGTTGATTTCGCTGACTTCAAGGCAGTCGTCGCGGGCTTGCGTGCTCAAGGACGCAAGCTCAAGGCCTGTTATGTGATGCCCGACTTTGCAAACCCCTCTGGGGCGAGCATGAGTCTGGAAACGCGTCAGGCGTTACTGGCATTCGCGGCTGATGAAGCGCTGTTCCTCATCGAAGACAACCCCTACGGCTACTTCCACGGGGATGGCATCAGACTGCCGACGTTGAAGGCGTTGGATAAAACCCGCCAGGTTGTCTACCTGGGGTCTTTTTCGAAAACCATATTTCCCGGGGCAAGAGTTGGCTTCGTGGTCGCCGACCAGCTCATTGAGCCCGCGGGCACAGCCGGTTTGCTGGCTGATCAAATCGCCAAAGTCAAAAGCATGGTGACGGTCAACACGTCCCCGATTGTGCAAGCCATCATCGGCGGGCAATTGATCGAGCATCGGCTCAGCCTCTCTACCGCGACACGTGATCTGCGCGGCATCTACGAGCGCAACAGGATGGCCGTGCTGGCTGCCCTGGCAGAAAAACTGGGGGGGCATGATTTACCCGTCAGTTGGAACATCCCAGCGGGCGGATTTTTTCTTGTGCTGACGGTACCGTTCGCGGCTGACGAAGCAGCCCTTGCGCAATGTGCGCATGAGTTCGGCGTCATATGGACGCCCATGACCCATTTCTATCTGGGAGAGGGCGGGGCGAACCAGATACGTTTATCTATCAGTGCCTTGAGCCCCGAGCAGATAGAGGATGGTATCGAGCGTCTGTCGCGTTTTATTCGGATGAGGATCGAACGTGGGTGAACGTTGTGTTGGACAAATTATTAATCGCTCGTTTTCGATCCTATAAGGGGTTGATTTTAAAAGATAAGGATTGAACGTCATTATGAATGGTTTTATCCATCGGGACAGAAAGATGGAAAAAAATGAATACAGTGGCATCAAGGTTGTCGGTGCTGAATTTTATAATTGTGATTTTTCACAAGCTGACTTGAGTGAGGCGCAATTTATCGACTGTAAATTTTATGATTATGACACTGAGTTGGGTTGCAATTTCAGAAGTGCATCTTTAGCGAGAGCTGTGTTCACAAAGTGTGATCTTACAATGTGCAGCTTTAATTTTGCAAAGGCGCTAGGCATAGAGATGTCTGGTTGCAAATTGCAAGGTGCCGATTTTTCCAATACAAGTTTTATGAACATGATTACAGACAAGAGCTGGTTCTGCCATGCTACGATTACGGACTGTAACCTCTCATACGCGATTTTTTCGAAGGTGATACTGGAAAAGTGTGAGTTGTGGGGCAACAGATGGGTTGGAACAAATATTAAAGGTGCGAGTTTTAATGGCTCAGATCTGTCAAGTGGGGAGTTTAACTCGTTTGAGTGGGAGCATGCGGACTTTAGAGGGTGCGATCTAAGGAACTCAGAGCTAGGGGTGCTTGATATTAGAAGAGTAAGTCTTGACAGGGCAAAGTTGGATGTTGAGCAAGTTTGCAACTTGGCCAGAGCGCTTGGGGTTGAGGTGGTGTGAGCACTTGAAAGCGTGGAATATCTCGGCTAATGGAAGCGTCATTTATGGAAACGATCTTTTCTCAAATCAGCGATCGTCTGAACAATCGTCGATTTACGAAATTCGTCAATTGGCCACGGATAGAGTCCAGTGGCTTGGCTACTTTTTTCGCCATTGATACACGCTGAAAACAAGTCCAGAATTAAGTCTTTTCCTGCTCCAGCAAGAAAAGAAACCCCTTAGATTACCAGATGCGAGTCTCGTTTCCCGCTCAAATTATTGTTCTACAGGCTTCCATTGAAGTATGTAGAAACCCAAAAAAGAGGCTTAGGCCTCTTTTTTCGTTCCAGTAAGTTCTTCTTTAAGCCACTAGCAGCCACGATTTTTTAGTACATTTGTTAGTACATTAATCCGGCGCTTGGTAGATCATTTTTTCGTGGGACTCGCCTCTCTGGAAACCGTACAAATTTCCTCTATTTAAACGAGACGGAGATTGTACGATGGCTCTCACCAATACGGCTGTCCGGCACGCCAAACCCAGAACCAAGGACTACACCCTCCCAGACTACAACGGCCTCGCTCTTTTCGTGAATACGAAAGGCGCCAAGTGCTGGCACTTCCGCTTTTTCTGGGCGGATAAGCAACCCCGTATTTCTCTCGGTACCTATCCTGAAATTAGCTTACGAGATGCTCGCGCTCTACGTGATATTGCCAGGGCCCTGGTCGCCAGAGGCATCGATCCGCGTATCTATCGGCAGCTGGAGCGTAATGTTAGGCGCCTGGCCACGGAAAACGCCTAAGAATCGGTTGTTCAGCATTGAAGGTGGTACGCAAAGTTGAACATCGTGTTTCTGGTCGTGGGTCTCGATAGTCCGGTCGGACCCAGCACCTCCCGCTTCAATTGGCCGCCGAGTCGGCTGACAGCGAGGGCGCTCAGGTTGAGATGTAGAGGGGGGCGCCTTGCCTTCGCTGTTCATGGCCAGTTAAGTCGTTGGGCCAGGTCGGTGATCAGTCATTAGGCAAGTGCAACTGCACTTCCATGGCGTCATGAAGGAGTCTGACGACCTCGATCACGTCGTCGATTGCCACACGATAGAACACGATATGCCGTGGGCTTTTGACCGTTCCATGGGTTTGTTTGGCCTGCTGGCGTGAATAGATGAGGTGATAGCTGCGAAGGCCCGATGCAAGCTCATCGCGGTCGTGGCTGCCAATGCGGTAAGGCGTGTCGGCAATCGCTTGCAGCGCCGCGAGGATCAGTGCCTGGTAGCGCTGGCGTGCTTGATCGCCGAACTGCGTCTGGGAGAGCCTGAGGATGTCGACAATGTCGGCGCGCGCCGCGTTGGAAATCCGATACTGCGGCATGCTCAGTGTTTCTCACGCGCGGGGAGGGTGGCCTCCAGGCTCAAGCCCTCGAGGTAGTGCTCCAGATCCCCTTCGTTCAACTGCGTGAAGTGCCCGTGCTCAAGATCCATGATGCCGATCGAGGTCGCCTGACGCAGGGCCTCAATTTTGGCGGTGTCTTCGGCGACGCGCTGCTCCAATAGACGCAAACCTTCTCGCATTACTTCGCTGGCATTCTGATAACGGCCGGACTGCACCAGGTCCTGGATAACCTGTTCCTGGTGAGGGGTGAGCACAACGTTTCGCGTCGCCATAATTAGCTCCAGCTCTGGGCAGACAGGGTCTTTCGACCATTGGCATATTATGCCATTTTACCTGCGAACACATAGTTTGGGATTTGTATCTGACGGACTGGGTCGTACGGGGTCATCCTTCGCGCCGAACAGCGCGTGCTAACCCGGACTGCATGCGCACAAAGTCCAAAAAGGCTGTTGCAGGCGGACGTCGGGGGCAGCTTGATTGGTGTGGGCCTTGGGCCGTCAGCTTGGCCAAGCCCTGTTTGATGTGTCCGGCATTCTCACCGATCGTGTGAAGCGAACCGTGGACATTGTCGCCAGTGTCCGCCACACCCTGGCGCTCAACCCTCAAGGTCAATTCCATCAAGGCCGCCTCTAAGGCGAGCTGGTTTTGGTACAGACACTCAAGGACATCAGGTAGCGAGTATTCAGTGGGCATCGTTTCGACTCAGGCTCCATGCGCTCCCCCTCAATCCAGCCTGTCGCACACGTGGTCAGCTTCGATAATGGTTTCGCCCAGGGAATGAAAATACGCACGCCAGAACTCGACCGCTTCTTGCGCTGTTTCCCGGTCTTTCACGCATTCGATCTCGAAAACATCGGTGCCTTGCAGTGGTGTGGTTTCTCGCCAGACGCGTAATGCCGGGTCGGGTGTTTCCTGTATGCGCTGCAGCAAACTGCTTTCGCGATCCTTGATTTCGTCGAGCACGTAGTCGACGAACAGGCAGTAATTTTTTGGCGTGCAGACGCCAAAAATATGAAAACGATCCGTGTTGGGAGTGCTCATGAATGTCATCCTTTTCCATGGTGGCAGTGTGCCGTACACCGACTGGCGCGTAAATCGTTAGCCTAATACCGATCTGGAAAATTGCCATTGCGAATGTTTTTTGAGGGGGGAAAGTCAGCTTTTAATCTACGAAACTGGTGGGGCAGAGCCCCGTCGGGGGGGCTGTCTGGTCGGTCAGTATCCGGTTGGCCGTCTGTCCTTCATTTGTAAAGTATTCGAATCTGGATTTGACAGGTCATCTCTTCCTACTAGGCTGGTACCGGTATTCTGTAGGAAGAGGTCCAGACCTGCAGGCGCAAGCGAGAAAATACGATCTCAAGTGGTGCGAGTCTACAATGGCGCAAGGTATGCATCATTGTCGCTGGCAAGCCTCAGGCACTCACTGGTAAAGGGAGTTACTGTGTTCAGGAACACGGATGTGTTGGTCTTGCTCCTCACTGAATCTACATTGAACAGCCCAAATTCTTGCCGCCGCAGCAAGGCCGAGGGCTGCTTTCCGCTTTTCTCTCTCACGGGCAGGCGTCTGTGGGTTTGTCACAAGCGTCCCTTCGAGGACGGTTAGCTTGCGCAGCAACGCGCCCCTCAATCTGCACAAAAAATCCGAACAATCCCCGGTAATCGACTGAAGGCTTGCACGGCAAGACGCTTACATGTGCGTGCCGCGTTGACGGGATGACACGGATCAAAAGCCGCCGATGACGTCGGCCCAACCTGACAGGGAAGTCGCGCAGTGTCAGACAACAACTCAACACATGACGGTCCACAAAGCACTCCGCCCGCAGCGCAGCCCGGTGATTGTCTCCAGGAACGCGCGATCATTGCCGGCTGGAACGATACTCACCACGAATACCCGCTGGACCAGTACCTGCAGCAGCTGATCGAGCAACAGGTGGAACGCAGCCCTGACGCCGTGGCGGTGCGCTTCGACGATCAAAGCCTGAGTTTTTGCCAGTTGAATCGCCGAGCCAATCGCGTGGCCCGTTACCTGCGCGAACTCGGCATCGGCTCCGACAGCCTGGTCGGCGTGCAGATGGAGCGCTCGCTTGAGCTGATGATCGCGCTGCTCGCCATTCTCAAGGCCGGTGGCGCCTACCTGCCGCTGGACCCGGGTTACCCCGAGGAACGGCTGGCCCTGATCATCGACGACGCCTCGGTCACCGTAGTACTGACGCAACAGCGTTTTGAGCAGCGCCTCAAGTCCCATGACGTTGTAGTGCTTTGCCTGGACGATCCCGCGAACGAAGTGCTGCACGAAAACGATGCCAATCCGGCGTCCATCAACCGCCCTGATGATCTCGCCTATGTGATCTACACCTCGGGCTCCACCGGTCGGCCCAAAGGCTGCATGTTGCCGCACAAGGCGATCTGCAACCGGCTGCTGTGGATGCAGCGCCATTACGCCGTGGGGCCGGCTGACCGGATCTTGCAGAAGACGCCTTTTACCTTTGATGTGTCGGTGTGGGAGCTGTTTCTGCCGTTGCTCAGCGGTGCTTGCCTGGTCATGGCCAGGCCGGAAGGCCACAAGGACGCCCACTATCTGGTGGAGATCATCAAGGCGCAGCGGATCACCATCTGCCACTTCGTGCCGTCCATGTTGCGCTTTTTCCTCAAGCACCCGGCGGTTGGCGAATGCCGGTCACTGAGCAAGGTGTTCGTCAGCGGCGAAGCACTGACCCATGACCTGCTGCTTCAATGTCGTTCGCTTCTGAGCGCGCAATTGCATAACCTCTATGGCCCGACCGAGGCAGCGGTGGACGTCACCTGGTGGCTCGCCGAACCGCGTGAAGATCAACGGGTGCCTATCGGCCGGCCCATCGACAATATTCAAATCCATATCCTCGATGCCGGGTCCAAGCCGGTGCCGATCGGCCAGACTGGCGAGCTGTGCATTGGCGGCATCGGCCTGGCCCGGGGTTATCTCAATCGGCCCGAGCTGACGGCTGAAAAGTTCATCCGCGATCCGTTCTCCACTGAACCCGACGCCAGGCTTTACCGCACCGGTGACGAGGCGCGCTTCCTCGACAATGGCGAGATCGAGGTGCTTGGGCGTTTCGACTCGCAGGTCAAACTGCGGGGTTTTCGCATCGAGCTGGGCGAGATCGAAAACACCCTCAAAAGCCATCTGTCGATCAGTGATGCGGTGGTGCTGATCAAGGATCCCGGCTCCGAAGATCCCAAACTGGTGGCCTATGTCGTCGCCGAGGGATTGGACAAAAAGGCGGTGCGTGATTTTGTAAAATCCCGCTTGCCGGAGTACATGACGCCGAATCAGGTTCACTTTGTCGAGCAGATCCCGGTAACGCCCCATGGCAAGGCGGACCGTCAGGCGCTGCTGGCCGGTGACGGCCTCTCGTCAGTCGGTTCACCGGCGCCGGCTGTGGATCCCCAGGCACTGACGGCCTGGCTGCAACACTATTTTATCGAGGCGCTCGGCATCAATGAGCTGGCGGTTGACGACGATCTTTTTGATCAGGGCGCGACCTCCTTTACCCTGGTGCAAGCGGTCCATAGCATTCATCAGCAGTACCAGGTCACGCTGCCGGTCGAGATGTTCCTTGAGCAACCGACCATCGCCGCCGTCACGGCCTTTATCCTTGACGCCAAGGGTGTGACACCCGAGCAGGCGCCGCTGGTGGAGGCCGCGCCGCCACCACAGCCAACAGCCCAGAAACTGATCCGGCTGGAGCGGGTGCGCTTTGATCCGCGTGCTTATCAGCGAACCGACGACGCTTCACCCGCCAGCCTTGAACGGCTGGGCTGCCTGCTCTCGTTATTGCGCGAAGTGACGCTGGAGGGTGAGGGTAAATACCTCTATTCATCAGCTGGCGGCCTCAACGCTGTCCAGTGTTATGTGTATGTCGCCGAGGGGCGGATCGGGGGGCTGCCGGGCGGCGCCTGGTACTACCAACCACGCCTGAACCGCCTGTTGCCTGTCAGCGTACCGGCCAGCCTCGACCCGCAGGCCCTGCGTGCGCAGCAGCGCGCGCAACTGGCCGAAGCCGGTTTTGCGCTGTTTCTGGTCGCCGAAACCGCCGCCATCACGCCGCTCTATAACCATGCCGCCCCGGCGCTGCTGGTGCTGGAAGCCGGTTATATCGAGCAGATGTTGCTGTCGCACCAGGCGGACTTCGACATCGCGTTGACCCCGGTCTATGGCGTGGATGTGGTGACGATTGCCGAGCTGTTCAAGTTGCGGCCGAGCCACCGTTTGCTGCATTGCCTGATCGAAGGTGACGCGCCAGCCGTTCTGACTGGTCAGCCCGACCTCTTGTTCGCCGACTTCCTGGCAGAAAACAACAACGGTTTTGACCTGCCGGGCAAGGAGGCGCTGGAGCAACTGCACCGCCAACAACTGCAGATTCGCCATGATCTGCCGGAGCAGGGTGACCGCGTCATCGAACTGCCCACCGCACCAATCAGCACCGACGCGCTGCGCCTGCGGGCCGCCAAGCGCCAGTACGGCGGCGAGCCTCTGAGTGTGGCGCAATTGAGCCGGTTGTTGAGCCTGTTGAAGGACGGACAGGGCAGCGGTCACCTGTACAACGCCGACGCCGCACTGGACCTGAAGATCTACCTGCACCTCGCCGGGCCGACCGAGCACGGCCAGGAACACTGTCCGCCCCCCGGCATTTACCGCTACCACAGCGACAGCCACAGCCTGAGCCGCATCGGCGAAGGCGATCCGCTGGCGTTCAACGGCAGCTATACACCGTTCAACCGCAAGCATGCGCAACAGGCTCGGTTGCGAATGTTCATCATTGCCGGTCGCTCAGCGGCTTATGGCGATGAAAGTCGCTATTTCAACCTGCTCCAGGCCGGACGAATCGGCCAGTTGCTGCTGGAAAAACAAACCGAATTCGGCATCGGGCTGTGCCCCATCGGCTCGATGTACTTCGATAAAATTCGCAGCGCCTTTGACCTGCAAGAGGGTGACGAACTGCTGCACAGCTTCGTCGGCGGCACCGTCAGCCAATTGCTCCCGATACGCTGGCCACGGCTTGAGCTCCACAGTGGCAGCCGAGTCGCCGCCGAGCCGGTGAGTGATGGCGCGCTGGCGATCATCGGCCTCAGCGGTCGTTATCCCGGCGCTGCCAATGCACAAGAGCTGTGGCAGAACCTCAGTGCCGGGCGCTCGGCGATCAACACCGTCAGCCGCGAATCGCTGCTGTATGGCGACGACATCAGCGCGGATTCACCGCAATGGGCAGTCGGCGCACTGGCCGACAAGCAGCTGTTTGATCCGCTGCTGTTCAAGATCACCCCCGCCGAAGCGAAGACTCTGGACCCACAAGAGCGCCTGTTCCTGCAAACGGTCTGGCATTGCCTGGAAAACAGCGGTTATACCGCTGCCGGTCTGCGGCGCAAGGCCGAGCGAGTCGGTGTGTTTGTCGGCGCGATGTGGGGCGATTACCAGCACCATCAGCCCGGCGAACAGGGCGAGCGAACCACCTCGTTTCTCTCGGCGATTGCCAACCGGGTGTCGTTCTTCAACGACTTCAATGGCCCCAGCGTCGCATTCGACACCTCGTGTTCATCCGCAATGACGGCCCTGCACTTTGCTTGCGCGAGTATTCGTCAGGGGGAATGTCAGGCGGCGATTGTCGGCGGCGTCAACCTGATCAGTCATCCCTCACACCTTGAGCTATTGACGTCGCTGGAGCTATTGTCCGGCAATGGCCAGTCTCACCCGTTCGGCCTCAACGCCAACGGCTGGGTCGCGGGCGAGGGCGTCGGCGCGCTGTTGATCCGACCACTTGAAGACGCCAGACGCGACGGAGACCCGATCCTCGGCGTCATCCGCGCGACGGCCATCAGCCACAGCGGCAAGACCTTTCGCTACGGCACCCCGAGCGCCGACAGTCAGGCCGCGTCGATGCGCCGGGTGCTGCAACAGGCGGGCCTACCTGCCGAGGCGATTGGATACGTGGAGGCCGCAGCCCCCGGTGCCAGTCTGGCGGACGGGGCCGAGTTTGCGGCGATCAACAAAGTCTTCGGCAGCCGCCTTGGCGATACACCGCTGAAAGTCGGGTCGATCAAGGCCAACATCGGCCACCTCGAATCGGCGTCGGCTCTGTCGCAGATCACCAAAGTACTGATGCAGTTCAAACACCGGCAGATAGCGCCGACCCTCGGCTGCAATCCGTTGAGCCCCCTTGTTGGACTTGAGAACAGCAACCTTGCCATCGCCGACACGTTGAGCGAGTGGCAAGGGCCGCAACGTGCATTGATCAACGCCTTCGGCGCCAGCGGTTCCGGTGGTCATTTGATCCTTGAAGCGCCACCACCACAGACCACAACATTGAAGACTGTCGGGCCGTGGCTGTTTCCCTTTACCGCCGCCAGCCGTGCGCAGCGTGATCAACTGATGGCGGCATTTGCCAACGCTCTTCAGGCAGGACGCCTGGGCGACGCCAGCCTCGGCGATATCAGCTACACCCTGTGCGTCGGCCGAGCGCCACTGGGACATCGTCTGGCACTGGTGGCCGACAGCGAAACCGAACTGCTGACGCTGCTCAACAATGGTCAGTCAGCGCCGCCAGGCACCCTCGCCAGAGCGGCACAACCGGCTGCTATCGAACAGGATCTGCGCGGCCTCGACCGCGATGCCCTGAACGCCATCGCCAGCCGCTGGGTCGCCGGCGAAACCGATCTGGCCGAGATCGTCCGGCATGACGCTCGTCGAGTGGCACTGCCGGCATACCCCTTTGCAACCGTTGATTGTCATATCGCGGCCTCCGCCAGAGACGAAGCAGCACCACCGCCTGCGCGGGATGACGCGCTGCACACTGCGCTGGAGGGCTATCTCAAACAACACTTTTCCAGCGTCTCGGCGATTCCCGAGAGCAGCCTCGACAGCCTTGAAAGCTTTGATCGCTACGGCTTGACCTCGCTGATGATCACCGCGCTCAACCAACGGCTGGCCGAGGCGTTTGGTGCGTTGTCCAGCACCCTGTTCTTCGAACACCAGAGCATCGGCGCACTGGCCGCTTATTTTGCTGCCGAACATCCGTCGCGCAGCCGGCAACTGCTGGGGATTCAGGCGCCCCTCAAACAGGCTACCCAGCCCGCCAGAACCGCACAACGCCCCGACACTAACCGACGCCAGGAGCGCGACGAACCGATTGCGATCATCGGCCTGGCCGGGCGTTTTCCCGGTGCACCGGACGTCGACAGCTTCTGGGACAACCTGAAAAACGCGGTCGACAGCATCAGCGAGATCCCCGTCGAGCGTTGGCAGCACCAGCATTACTACAGCCGCGACCGCCGCCTCAAAGGCAAGATCAACACCAAGTGGGGCGGCTTTATCGACGGTGTAGACCGCTTCGATCCGCTGTTTTTCAATATTTCGCCGCGCGACGCCGAGCGCATGGATCCGCAGGAACGGATCTTCCTCGAAACCGCCTGGCACACCCTCGAAGACGCAGGCTACGACCGCGCCGCATTGCAACGTCACTACCAGGGAAACATGGGGGTTTTTGTCGGCGTGATGCACGGCGAATACCTGCTGTACACGCGCTCTGCCGCCGCAGACTGCGCCGACGATGCGGTGGATTCATCGTTCGGTTCGATTGCCAACCGCGTGTCCTACGTCTTCGACTGCAACGGCCCGAGCATGGCCATCGACACCATCTGCTCGTCCTCGCTGACCGCGCTGCACCTGGCCGTCGAGAGCCTGAAACGCGGCGAGTGTCGGGTGGCGCTGGCCGGTGGTGTCAACCTATCGTTGCACCCCAACAAATACTTCATCCAGTCGCAGCTGACCATGTCCTCGACCGATGGCCGCTGCCGCAGTTTCGGCGAAGGCGGCGATGGTTTTGTACCCGGCGAAGGCGCCGGCGCGGTGTTGCTCAAACCGCTGGCCCAGGCGCAGGCCGATGGCGACAACATCTACGGCGTCATTCGTGCGACCTCGGTCAACCATAACGGCAAGACCCATGGCTACACCGTGCCGAGCCCGAATGCCCAAGGCGCAATGATCGCCGAGTCTCTGGAAAAGGCCGGTATGAATCCCCGCGAGCTGAGCTATATCGAAGCTCACGGCACCGGCACCGCGTTGGGTGACCCGATTGAAATCAGCGGTCTGCAACAGGGCTTTGCCCGACGCAGCGCGGCCCTCGGCAGCGAGCCGGGATTGGCGCAGCAGTGCGCCCTCGGCTCGGCCAAATCGAACATCGGCCATCTGGAATCGGCAGCCGGCATCGCCGGGATCGCCAAGGTGCTGCTGCAACTTAAGCACCGCCAACTGGCGCCGTCGCTGCATTCGAGTCGGCTCAACCCCCGAATTTCCTTCAGCGATACGCCGTTCTACATTCCCCAGCAACTGCAAGCGTGGCGCCGGCCGCTGCTCAATCTCGATGGCCGCGAACGCGAATATCCACTGGCCGCCTCGGTCTCGTCTTTTGGCTCTGGCGGATCGAACGGCCATGTGATCATCCTCCAGTACGTGGCGCCGGAGCGGGACGAGGCGGTTGTCGGGCTACCGGCGATCATCGTGCTGTCGGCCAGAACCCCGGCGCAGTTGCAACAGCAAGTCGAGCGTTTGCAGCAGTTCCTGCAACGACGCGACCTTGAGGGCGAGCCGCCGCGCCTGGCGGACCTGGCCTTTACCCTGCAACAGGGCAGAGAAGCGCTGGAATATCGCCTGGCCTTCAGCGTCGTCTCGATCAGTGAGCTGCAAGACCGCCTGGCGCAGAGCCTGGCGCAACTGCTCAAGGCCCCGGAACACTTTGGTTGCTTCGACGGCCTGCATCTGGGCCGGGTGCAAGACAACAAGGCGGCCATGGCGGTGCTGGCCCACGATGAGGACATGGCGGCAACGCTGGCGGCCTGGGCCGACAAAGGCAAATACCAGAAGTTGCTGGAGCTGTGGGTCAAAGGGCTGACGTTCGACTGGGCGCTGCTGGGCACCTCCATGGGCCTGGCCAGACGGATCAGCCTGCCGGGTTATCCC
Source organism: Pseudomonas sp. BCA17 (assembly GCF_004519405.1). GTDB lineage: Bacteria > Pseudomonadota > Gammaproteobacteria > Pseudomonadales > Pseudomonadaceae > Aquipseudomonas. The sequence goes on from NZ_SGWI01000010.1 coordinate 114,556, forward strand.
TTCGCCCGTGAACGGATCTGGGTGTCCGGCGATTTCCATTTTCCGCCTCAGGCCGAGCAGCTTGGCGAGGCCCGCTTGCACCCGTTGCTGCACCGCAACGTCTCCGATCTGTCGCAACAGAAATTCAGCTCGGTGTTCAGCGGCCATGAGTTTTTCCTGCGCGATCATCGCGTGCGCAACCAGAAAGTGCTGCCCGGCGTGGCCTATCTTGAGATGGCGCGAGAAGCCATCAGCCGCTCACTCGGCGAGCTGGCATCCTCCGGCACCGTGAGTCTGTGCAATCTGGTGTGGTCGCAACCGCTGATGCTCAGCGAGCAGGGCGATACACCGGCCACCGTCGACATCCACATCAACAGCGTCGAGCCACAGCGACTGACCTTCGACATTAGCGAACAGCAACAACAAACCCTTTGTTGCCAAGGCGAAGCGGTATTGCTGCAAAACGCGCCCGAACCGGCTGCATCGCTGGCCTCCATGCAAGCCGCCATCAAAGGCCATCGCCTCGACGCCGAGGCGCTGTACCGCGTTTTCGACAGCATCGACATCCACTACGGCCCCAGCCACCGATCGGTTCGCGAACTGCGCATTGACGGCGACCAGCTGTTGGCAAGGATCGAACTGCCGCAGTCCCTGAGTGCCGGCCACACGCAATTTATCCTGCACCCGAGCCTGATGGACGGCGCGTTGCAGTCGACCGTGGGCCTGCTGGTGGCCGATCAGCTCGATCAAGGTGCAGCACCGCAACTTGGGCAAACCTGGGTGCCGTTTGCACTGGCCCGGCTAGAGCTGAGCGGCGCGGCACTGGGTGAACAGACATGGGCCTGGGTGCGGCCCGGTGCCGAGAGCACGGAAGCGGGGCAGTCGGTTTTTGATATCGATATCTACAATCAGCAGGGCGAGCATTGCGTCGCCCTTCAGGGCTTTGTCCTGCGGGAAATGAAAGCGCCGTCGCCGCTGGAAATGATGCTCGACGACCGCCCGCAGACCGACTGTTACCTCGTGGAAAAATGGCGCAGGGTCAGTCCTCAACCGTTGTCGCCAAGCAGCTCCCGGCTGTTGCTGATCGCCAATGATCCCCAAGGCCAGCAACAGTTGATCGCCCGCTACCCGCAGGCCGCTTCATTGTTGCTGGACGGAAGCGAATCCATCGAAACACTCACCGGCCTGCTGCGCGAAGCCGGCCCGGTAGAGCATCTGTTGTGGCTGGCGCCGACCGCGTCAGTCGATGACGCCAGCGCCGACGGCATGATCAATGCCCAGCAAGCCGGCGTACTGAGCTGCTTCCGCTTGATCAAGGCGCTGCTGGCGTTGGCACTGGACCAGCAGCCACTGGCATGGACGGTCATCACCCGCGCCACGCTGACAGTGTTCGGCGAAGCCAGCCCGCTGCATCAGGCCGCCACCGAACCGGTGGCGCCCGCTCACGCCAGCCTCCATGGGCTGATCGGTGTGATGGCCAAGGAATACAGCCATTGGCAGGTGCGGCTGGTGGACCTGCCGGCCGGCGACAGCTGGCCGAGTCTGGATCCGTTGTCGTTGCCCGCCGATCCGCGCGGCGACGCGCTGGCCTGTCGTAACGACGTCTGGTATCGCCAATCCCTGGTGCCTTGCCTGGCGCCGACCGAAGCGGCTGCCGCCAGTCTCTACCGCGATGGTGGCGTGTACCTGGTCGTTGGCGGCGCCGGCGGTATTGGCCGCTTGTGGAGTGAACACCTGATCCGCAGCCGTGGCGCTCAGGTCATCTGGCTGGGGCGTCGCGAGCAGGACCGCCAAATCGATGCAGCGATCAGCGAACTGGCCCGGTTTGGCCCGGCACCACGCTACATCAGCGCCGACGCCGGCAACCACGCCGCGCTGCAACAGGCGGTGAAGCAAGTGCTGGCCGAGCATGGCCGGATTCACGGGGTGATCCACGCGGCGATCCAGCTTGAGGATCAAAGCCTGGCACGCATGGATGTGCAAAAATTTGTCGCAGGCCTCGCCGCCAAGATCGATGTCTGCGCACGTCTGGCCGAGGTGTTTGAACACCTGCCGCTGGATTTCATGCTGTTCTTCTCGTCGTTGCAAAGCTTCACCAAGTCGGCAGGCCAGAGCAATTACGCCGCCGGCTGTACCTTCAAGAACGCCTTCGGCCACTCTCTGGCGCAACAACGCAGCTACTCGGTGAAAGTCATCAACTGGGGTTATTGGGGCGAGGTCGGCTCGGTGGCCAGCGACGACTATCGGCGCCGGATGGCCGAGGTTGGCCTCGGTTCAATCAACGGTGAGCAGGCAATGGCGGCGCTGGAAACACTGCTCGGCGCGGCTGATGACGGCGCGCCGCTCAGCCAGTTGACCTTCCTGCGTACTTCGCAGCGGTTGAGTGACACCTTCAACCACCTGGCGCTGGCCCAACATCCTGCCGGGCCTTTCGGTGAGTACGGCGAAATGCGTCCGCCTGCCTATCCATCGCTGATCAGGCGAATGCAGAAGAATCTGCGGGTGGACAATCAGCAGGTTCGCAGCGCAACCGCGCAGGTGCAGGCGTACAAGGCGGCTATCGACGAGCAGCAGGTCCGCTTGCTCTACGCCCAGTTGCAGCATCTGGGCTGGTTCAGTCGCGAGCGCGAATCCGTGGCTGAAATGACCCAACGCAGCGGCTTGTTGCCGATGTATCAACGCTGGCTCGACAAGAGCCTGCAAGAGCTGGCCCAACGCGGCTACGTGCAGCTGGAGGGCGACAGCTGCCGTGTCACCCACCCGCAACCGCTGGCGGTAGAAGCCCTGTGGCACGAATGGGATGCACAAAAGTCGGCCTGGCTCGAACACCCCAGCCTGAAAGCCGAAACACTGCTCGCCGAAGCAACCCTGCGTGTATTGCCGCAGATTCTTGATGGCCGGATCGCCGCCACCGACATCCTGTTTCCCGACGCCTCGATGTCCATGGTCGAGGGCATCTACAAGCACAATCCGGTGTCCGACTTCTTCAACGAAGTGCTGCTCGAAGCCATGCTCGAATTTGTCAGGGCCCGCCTGGAGCTGGCGCCACAGACGCCGATCCGGATCCTGGAAATCGGCGCGGGCACCGGTGGCACCAGCGCCCGCGCTTTTGAAAAACTGCGGCCGTATCAGGCGCAGATCGCCGAGTACTGCTACACCGACGTCTCCCAGGCGTTCCTGATGCACGCGCGGCAGGTCTATGGCCCGCAGACCCCCTACCTCAGCTATCAACTGTTCGACGTCGACAAGCCGCTGGCAGCACAGGGCATCCAGCCTGGCGCCTATGATCTGGTGATCGCCACCAACGTCCTGCACGCTACGCAAGACCTGCGCCGGACGATGAAAAACGCCAAGGCCGCGCTCAAGCATAACGGCCTGGTATTGATCAACGAGATTGCACGCAATGGCCTGTTTACCCACCTGACTTTCGGCCTGCTCAAGGGCTGGTGGCTGTTCGATGATCAGGACCTGCGCTTGCCCGGCGGCCCGGCGCTCGCGCCCAGACAGTGGAAGCAGGTGCTGGAAAGCGAAGGCTATCGGCAGGTGTATTTCCCGGCGCTGGCCGACCACGACCTTGGGCAGCAGATCGTCATCGCCCAGAGCAATGGAATGGTCTGGCAGGACCGCAGCGATAAAATCGAACCGGTCAGAATGGCGCCTGTCAGCCGGGCAAAGGTGACCGCTCAGCAGGCACCGCGAGCGCCACAACTCAGCGTCATCGCAGCACCGATGGCCGAAGTTAGCAGCATGCAGCTCAAAGCCGAGACCGTCCGCTACCTCAAGCAGGTCATCGGTGGTCTGTTCAAGATCGCCCCCGAACAGATCGACGCCCGCGAAGCGCTGGAAACCTATGGCATCGACTCGATTCTAGTGGTGCAACTGACCAACCTGCTACGGGACAAACTGGCGGGGATCAGCAGCACGCTGTTCTTCGAATACCAGACCGTCGAAGCACTGGCGGATCATTTTGTCGCCACGCAGAAAGACCGGCTCAGGACGCTGCTCGGACTGGATCAGACAGCGGTAATCGTGCAGCCATCCGCAGTCGAAAGCGTCGAACCATTGATCAATCCGGGCAAGTCGCGCTTTACCGCCAAGGCAGCCGATAACACGCCGGAAATGGCACGCGGTTCAGACGTGGCCATCGTCGGTCTGGCCGGGCGTTACGCCAACTCCGACAACGTTCGCGAGTTGTGGCAGCACCTGAAAAATGCCGAGAATTGCATCGATGAAGTGCCTGCGGATCGCTGGGACTGGCGTCAGTACTTTGATCAGGCTCCGGGTACGGCGGGCTGTATCTATACCCCGTGGGGCGGCTTCATCCGCGAAATCGACAAGTTCGATCCGCTGTTTTTTCATCTGTCGCCCCGCGAAGCACTGAAAATGGACCCTCAGGAGCGGCTGTTCCTGGAAGAGGCCTATCACTGCATCAGCGACGCCGGCTATACCCCGGCACGCCTGGCCGAACGGCATCGGGTCGGGGTGTTTGTCGGCGTGATGAATGGCACCTACGCCCGCCAGTCCAGCTACTGGTCGGTGGCCAATCGCGTGTCGTATCAGTTCAATTTCCAGGGTCCGAGCCTCGCGGTGGACACCGCCTGTTCGTCATCCATTACCGCGATTCATCTGGCGCTGGAAAGTCTGCACAGCGGGATCAGCGACTGTGTGCTGGTCGGCGGGGTCAATCTGGTGGTCGACCCCGTGCATTACATGGGCCTGAGCGAGATGAAGATGTTGTCCTCGGGCCGCCAGTGCAAGGCGTTCGGCGCCGATGCCGACGGCTTTGTCGGGGGGGAGGGCGTGGGTGTCTTGCTGCTCAAACCGCTGGCTCAGGCCGAGGCGGATGGCGACCGGATTTACGGCGTGATCAAAGGCAGCATGATCAATGCCGGTGGCAAAACCAACGGCTACACCGTGCCTAATCCCTTGGCCCAGAGTCGGTTGGTGATCGATTCGCTGGCAAGGGCCGGGGTCGACGCCCGGGCCGTGAGCTACGTCGAGGCCCACGGCACCGGCACCGCGCTGGGCGACCCGATCGAGATCGCCGGTCTGGCCCGGGCCTTCAATAGCGGCGTGCCAACGCCCGTCAGACAGTACTGCGCCATCGGCTCGGTCAAATCCAATATCGGCCATTGCGAAAGCGCCGCCGGCATCGCCGGTATCACCAAGGTGCTGCTGCAACTTCAACACCGCCAATTGGTGCCGTCGCTGCACGCCGAGGCACTTAACCCGGAAATCGATTTCGCCAACAGCCCGTTTGCCGTGCAGCAGTCGCTGGGCGAATGGTCGCGGCCGCAAGTGCTGATCGATGGCGTATTGCAGACGTTCAAGCGCATTGCCACGGTGTCCTCCTTCGGCGCGGGCGGCGCCAATGCCCACGTGGTGATCGAAGAGTACGAAGACCGCAGAGTGCCGCCAGCGATTGCCGTCAATGAGTGGCAACCGGCGATCATCCTGTTGTCGGCCAAGACTCGCGAGCAGTTGCTGCAACAAGCCAGTCTGTTGCTGGACGCGCTTGCGCAGGACGCACTCGGCGACACCGATCTGCCGGCGCTGGCCTTTACCTTGCAGGTCGCTCGTGAAGCGATGGAGCATCGCCACGGCTGGCTGATCAGCTCACAGGCGCAGTTGAACACCCGGTTGCGGGAATTCATCGACAACGGCGGCGCCCAGGCGCGTGGTCGGCTCAAGCCTGACGCTCAGGCGTCGAGCGCCGATATCGGCGGCTGGATCGAGCGCGGCGAACAGCAACAGCTGCTCGACGCCTGGCTCGGCGGCGCCACGCTGGATTGGCGCCTGATGTACCCGCAGGGCACGCCCGCGCCGCTCAGCTTGCCGGGTTACCCCTTTGCCCGCGAGCGCTACTGGCGCGAACCGCAGCAAGCGGTCGTGTCGGCCATCGCGGGCGAGCAACGGCTGCACCCACTGCTGCATTGCAACGTGTCGGACCTGCGCGGCTTGCGTTACCTGACCCGGTTCACCGGTGACGAAAGCGTGTTGGCCGAGCATCAGGTCAACGGGCAGGGCGTGTTGCCGGGTGCGGCGATGATTGCCATGATCCACGCGGCATTGACCGACGCCCTGGGCGGCGCGGTGCCTGCGGACAGGGCGCTGGTGATCCGCAGTCTGGCGTGGCTCCAGCCGTTCAGCGTTGACACCGCCAACAACGGCGAGCTGTTCCTTGAACTGTCGGTGCAAGCAGAGGGCGACTACCAGATCGGGATTTGCTCCTATGACCGCGCCGGCCAGTTGCAGCTGCATTGTCGGGCTTTGGCCCTCATCTCCGTGGTCCAGGCCGCCCGGCTCGACTTCAACAATGTCGGCGCCCAAAAAGTGGACGTCGAGGCCTGCTACCAGCGTTTTGCGGCAATGGGCATCGACTATGGCGTCGGTCATCGCCGGTTGCAGTCGCTGCTGCGTCAGGACGATCAGGCGCTGGCGCGGGTCGGACTGCAAGCCCCGGCGCTTAACGCCGGTTTCGCCCTGCATCCGGCGCTGCTGGATGCCGCCATGCAAGGCGTGATGGCCTTGCTGTTTGATGAACAGGGCGAGCGCCCGGCGCTGTTGCTACCCGACGGGCTGGGTGAATGCGTGTTGTTTGCCGACTGTCCGGCGACCTTGCAGGTGCAGATCCGCAGCGCAGGGACCACGCCGGGCGGCTATCGCTTTGATCTGGCGTTGTTCGACGACAATGGCCAGTGCTGCGCGATGCTGAATCAGCTGTCGTTCAAGACCGTTTCCGGCACCCGTCCGGGCGCCAGCAGCGGACTGCTGTGTCACAAACAATGGCTCGACGCTCAACCGGCCGGCGCGACAGCCGCACCGGGGCTTGTTCAGGTGCTGTTGACGCATGCGTTTTCCGGCTTGATGGAGTCTCTAGAGGCGCAGGGTATCAGCAGTTTCGCCTTGCCAGAGGGGGACTATCAACACGCCGCACTGGCACTTTCCGAACAGCTCAAACCTTTGCTGCGCACCGCCCAACCCTGCCTGATTCAACTGCTGATTCCGGCTGACGATCCGCACGGTTATCGCGGCCTCGGCGGCCTGTTGTGCAGCGTCAGTCGTGAACAGCCGGCGCTGATCAGCCAGCTGATTGAAGTGGCACCGGGGCTCGACACACAGCAGTTACTGACGCAATTGTCAGCCGAGGCCGCTAACCCAGGCGAGCGCCAACTGCGCTATCTGGCCGAGGCCGGTACATTGCGCCGTCAGCAACTGAGCTGGCGCCACCAGCCGCTGGATAACGCTCCCGCGCCCTGGCGGCCAGAGGGTGTCTACCTGATTACCGGTGGTTTGGGCGGTGTCGGCACGGTCATGGCGCGCGCTATCATCGCTGCCGCGTCTCAGGCCCGTGTTGTGCTCTGTGGCCGCACGCCAGCCGATGCACCGTCGGTGCTCGACAAGCTGGCGCAACTGGGCGCAGGCGTTGACTACCGCACCGTGGATCTGGCCGATGCCGATCAGGTCGAACGCCTGATCACTGACATCGTTAGCCGTCACGGCGCATTGCACGGGATCATCCATTGCGCCGGCATCACCCGCGACGCTTTGCTGGCAGACAAGCCCAAGGCGGACTTTGCCGCCGTGTTCGCCGCCAAAGTTGACGGCGTGCACCATGTCGACCGCTTCAGTGCCGGCTCGGCGCTGGATTTCTTTGTGCTGTATTCCTCTATTGCCAGCGTCATGGGCAACGCCGGGCAGACCGATTACGCCGCCGCCAACGGCTATCTGGACGCCTTCGCCAGCCTGCGCAATCAACAGGTCGCAGCCGGCACCCGGCACGGGCGCACGCTGGCGATCAACTGGCCGCTGTGGCTCGAAGGTGGCCTGCACATGAGTGATACGGCGCGGCGCCTTCTGGCGCAACGCACCGGCATCGAAGCGATGGCCAGCACCACCGGTATTCAGGCGTTCTATCAGGCGTTGCACAGCGACGAAGACCAACTGATGGTGCTGGCTGGCGACACCGAAAAACTGCTCGTGCTGCTCAGCCATGAACCGGCCCCTGTTGTAGAGGCACCTATAGACGGTGAAAACCTGCTGGCCTGGCTGCGTCAGATGTTGGCCAAAACGGTGAAGATCGCCCAGTCGCGACTGGATAACGACGTGCCGTTTGAACAGTACGGCATCGATTCGCTGATGATCATGGAGATGACCGCTGCGCTGGAAAAACGCTTCGGCGCGTTGTCCAAAACCCTGTTTTTCCAATACCCGAGCCTGCAAAGCCTGGCCGATCACCTGGCGACGCGGCAGCCACCAAAAACGGCACAGGCGCCATTGATAACCCAGCTGCGCAGCCTGCTGGCGGATGCCTTGAACACGCCGGCGGAGCAGCTCGATGATCAGCAATGTTTCGAGGACTATGGCATCGACTCGTTGCAGATCCTCGACCTCACGCGCCGTCTCGAACAACGCTTTGGAGCGCTGTCAGCGGCGCTGCTGTTCGAGCATTCCAGCCTCCGGGCCCTGGCGAACCACCTGGCATCCAGAGAGACCACAGCGGTTGCCGAACCCGTCGCCACACCTCGTGATCAACAGCGCCGGCTGTTCGACCAACCTGCGCAAATTCGCCAGCCGACCGCGCCACAGCGCGACGATGTCGCCATCATCGGCATCGCCGGGCGCTACCCGGACGCCGACAACCTTGAAGCCTTCTGGCACAATCTCAGCCAGGGCAAAAACAGCATCGGCGAAATCCCGCCTGAACGCTGGGACTGGCGCGGCTACTACAGCACCAACCGCAGCGAGATCGGGGTGCACAACAGCAAGTGGGGCGGCTTTATTGAGGGCATCGATCAGTTCGATCCGCTGTTCTTCAATATTTCGCCGCTGGAAGCCGAGCTGATCGACCCGCAGGAACGGCTGTTTCTGCAAACCGCTTGGGCGGCCATGGAGGACGCTGGCTACAGCCGCCAGCTTGGCGCCGAGCAGGCCGAAAAGACCCGGCAGGTCGGCGTCTATGCCGGCGTGATGTACAGCGAATACCAACTGCTGGGCGCCGAAGCCAGCCTGCGCGGCGAGCGCATGGGCTTTGCCGGGTCCAGCGCGAGCATCGCCAATCGGGTGTCGTTCTGCCTCAACCTGCAAGGCCCGAGCCTGTCGCTCGATTCGATGTGCTCCAGCTCACTGACCGCCATCCATCTGGCCTGTCAGGACCTGCACAGTGGCCGTACCGCGATGGCCATTGCCGGTGGCGTCAACCTGACGCTGCACCCCAACAAATACCTGATGCTCAGCAGCGGCCAGTTCATCTCCAACCAGGGCCAGTGCGCCAGCTTCGGCGAGGGCGGTGACGGCTATGTGCCGGGCGAGGGCGTGGGCGTGGTGATCCTCAAACGCCTGGCGGATGCCGAGCGCGATGGCGATCAGATCTACGGGCTGATCAAGGGCAGCTATCTCAACCACGGCGGCAAGAACACCGGGTACAGCGTGCCCGATCCACGAGCGCAGCAGGCCGCAATCAGCGGTGCGCTCAAGGATGCGCAGGTTGATCCTGCGGCCATCAGTTACATCGAGGCCCACGGCACCGGCACCCGTCTGGGCGACCCGATTGAAATCGCCGGCCTGGCCAATGCCCTGGGTGAGCGCACGCCCGCGCAGACCTGCTGGATCGGTTCGGTGAAATCCAACATCGGTCACTGCGAAGCGGCTGCCGGCATTGCCGGCCTGACCAAGGTGCTGTTGCAGCTCAAACACGGGCAGATCGTGCCCTCGCTGCATTCGCGCACGCTCAACCCCTTTATCGATTTTGCCGCAACCCCGTTCGAGGTCAACCAACACCTGCGCGACTGGCCGCAGCCGGTTCAGGGCGGTGAGCCGATGCCGCGCATCGCCGGGATTTCCTCGTTCGGCGCGGGCGGCTCCAACGCTCACTTGATCGTTGCGCAGTACCCACAGGCCAAGCCTTTACCCGGTCATGACGGCAAGCCCGAAATGATTCTGCTGTCTGCCCGCGAGCCCGAGCAATTGCGCCAGATCGCCAGCCGTTTGCTTGCCAGACTGGAGCAGTCGCCGGCGACTGACAGCCTGGCCGCCATTGCCCACACCTTGCAGGTAGGTCGCGAGGCGATGGAGCATCGTGCGGCGTTCATCGCGTCTTCGACGGCAAGCCTGCTGGATGCCTTGCGCGCTCTGGCCGGCGGCGACAGCCGTGGCTGGATTTGCGGTGACACGAACGCTAGCAGCGACCACGTCGAACAGTTCAAAAACCGCTTCCCGAGCCAGTGGCGCGAGCAGTTGGCCAGGCTGTTTGCCAACGGTGAGCAGCAACAATTGTTGGCGCTGTGGAGCGCGGGGCTGCGCATCGACTGGGCTGCGCTGTGGGCCGCCAGCGGTGAACAACGCCAGCGCATCAGCCTGCCAACTTATCCCTTCGCCACCAGCCGCTATTGGGCACCTGTTGGCGCCAATCGCCTGCCTTCGGCAGCGGCGGTCTTGCATCCGTTGCTGCACCGCAACAGCTCGACCTTCGACCGCCAGCAATTCACCAGTGACTTCAGCGGTGACGAGCCGTGGCTGCGCGACCATGTGGTGAACGGGCGCAAAACCCTGCCCGGTGCGGCCTGCCTGGAAATGATCAGGGCCGCGGTGACGCATTCGCGGGAGGACGGCGAGGCGCAGCCCATGGTCATCGAGCGGCTCAACTGGCTGGCGCCGCTGACGGTGGAATCCGCACCGCGCCGCCTGCGGGTCAACCTGGAGCGCGTAGACGGTCAGCTTGCGGTGACGTTGCTCGGCGATGACGGCGATCAAGTGCATTGTCAGGCCCGCGTGATCACGGATGTGCAGCCGGTGGCCGAGCGACTGGATCTGGCGCACTGGCGCGACCGACCTTGGCAACGGCGTCTGGACGGCGGCGAAGTCTATCGACTGTTCGACCAGATGGGCCTGACCTACGGCGTCAGCCATCGTGCTATCCGCCAGTTATTGATAGCGGAGCAGGGCGGCCAGCGCGAAGTGCTGGCGCAGTTGAACCTTGAGGGCGTCCATCCCGACGGCGACTGGTGGCTGGAGCCCGGCATGACCGACTGCGCGTTGCAGGCCGCCATCGGCATGTTACTGCCGCTGAACGATAGCGCCGCCGCACCGTTGTCACTGGTGATGCCGTTTGCCCTGCAACGGCTGGAAATCATCGCGCCGTGTCAGCGGCGGATGTGGGCCTTGTTGCGCAGCGACCTTGCCGACAATCCCGCTGGCCGGATCACTATCGAGCTGTGTGACGATCAGGGACAGCTCTGCGCGCGATTCACAGGATTGAGCTCAAGACCGCTCACGGCGGGGCCAAAAAAACTGAAGAAAACACAACAGCTATTGGCGCCGATCTGGTCAGTGGTCGATGGTGTGATCAGCGAACGGGAGGAAGTCCAGGGCGCGATGCTGATCTTCGGCGCGACCCCGGCTCGTGAGCAGACGCTGGCTGAACTCTATCCTCAGGCCGCACGGTTGGACGACTCGCAGCCCGACTACGAAGCCGAACTGCACGCCCGGCCCGGATTGACCGACGTAATGTGGCTGGCGCCGTCCGACGACAGCGACGCTGACCCGGTCGCGGCACAACAGCACGGCGTCGTCGCGCTGTTCCGGTTGATCAAGGCGCTGCTGAACCAGGGCTACGGCCCTCGGCCACTGCGCCTGACCCTGATCACCGATCAGGCGATCAGTATCCGCCCCGGCGAGTCCTGCCGTGCGACTCACGCGGCGGTGCATGGCCTGGCGGGCTCACTGGCCAAGGAATATCCGCACTGGACCGTGCAGCTCGCGGACCTGCCAGACCCGCAGTTGTCCCTGTTGCCCGCAGCACCGTTCGCCGGCATCGCTTCTGGTGAACTGCTGGCGCTGCGTCAGGGCCAATGGTGGTTCCGCCAACTGGCGCGGGTGAAGGCCGACACAATGCCAGCCCGTCTGCCGGTGTATCGCGACGGCGGCGTCTATCTGGTCATTGGTGGTGCCGGCGGGATTGGCGCGGTCTGGAGCCGCCACATGATCAGCCAGCATCGCGCCCGGGTGATCTGGATCGGTCGCCGTGCGCGGGATGCGCAGATCGAAGCCAAGCTGGACGATCTCATCGCCATCAGCCTGATGCATGACGCCCCGGCGCCGGTTTACCTGCAAGTCGACGCCGCCGACGAACAGCAACTGGCTGCGGCGAAACAGCAGATCACCGAGCGGTTTGGCCCGATCAATGGCGTGGTGCATTCGGCGATTGTGCTCAAGGACCAAAGCCTGGCCAACATGGACGAGCAGACCTTCACCCGCGTACTGAACGCCAAGGTTGCCACCAGCGTGGCCCTGGCCCGCACGTTCGGGAACAGCGCCGACGCGCTGGATTTCGTGCTGTTTTTCTCCTCGATGATGTCCTTCAGCACGGCTGCCGGCCAAGGCAACTACGCAGCGGGCTGCACCTTTGCCGACGCCTTCGCCGATCAACTCAGGAGCGAATGGTCGTGCCCGGTCAAGGTCATCAACTGGGGGTATTGGGGCAGCGTCGGCACGGTGAGTGACGCCCGTTACCAGGAGCGCATGAGCGCGCTTGGCCTGGGCTCCATCGAACCCGAGGAAGGCCTGCGCGCACTCGATCAATTGCTGGCGGGCGAGCTGCACCAGCTGGGGCTGTTGAAGCTTTTGCAGAGTGACGAAATCGACGGGCTCGACAGCCTGGCCGGTTTGCTCGGTCACGAACACATCGCGCTCTCCGCGCACACATCCGGCGCCATGGCGGCGATGCAGGACAGGTTAGGGGAAAGGCTGGCGGCGTTGGCAGCGATCACGTAACGCCCCAGAGAAACAATCCATTTCACCCACAGCAGACGCGTCACAGGGAAGTTGAAGCATGCAAACAGCCGCAGATCAGACCACCGCCGCCGCCTCCGACGAAATCGATGCCCTGGCGCGCCACCTACTGGCGAGCCAGTTGCAGGCGCTTGGGCTGGCTGGCGCCGAGGACCTGCAATGCCTCGCGATGCAGCACGGCCATGTCACGCCGGATTATCTGCACCTGTGGCTGGCTGAAAGTCTCAACTACGTCGCCGGTATCGAAACCGACGCTGCCGATTCGCTGTGGCAGCAGTGGCACGAGCGCTTGCCGCTCTGGCGCCAGGACCCGGATCTGGCCGCCAGGGCGCAGTTGCTCGACGCCTGCCTCAAAGGGCTGCCGGCGCTGCTGCGCGGTGAGCAGACCGCGACTCGCGTGCTCTTTCCTGATGGCTCGATGACGCTGGTCGAAGGCGTTTACAAGAACAACCGGATTTGCGACTACTTCAATCAGGTGCTGATCGAGGCAGCGCTGGCCTATATCGAAAGCCGTCCAGCGGGCGCCGAACCGCTGCGCATTCTCGAAGTTGGTGCTGGCACGGGCGGCACCACGGCGGGCTTGCTGGCGGCGCTGGCACCCTGGCGGTCGCAGATCGGCGAATACTGCTACACCGATCTGTCGCGTGCGTTCCTGCAACACGGCGTCGATCAATTTGGCCGTGATAACCCGTTTCTGCAAACCCGACTGTTCGATGTGTCGCGCCCGTGCGCCGAGCAGGGCATTGACGCCGACCACTATCATCTGGTGGTGGCGACCAATGTGCTGCACGCCACCCCGGAAATCCGCCAGACATTGCGCAACGCCAAGGCCGTGCTGCGCAAAGGCGGATTGCTGATGCTCAATGAAATCAGCGAAGCGTCGCTGTTCACCCACCTGAGTTTCGGTCTGCTCGAAGGCTGGTGGCTGCACCGCGATGGCGCCCTGCGCATTCCCGGTTGCCCCGGACTTTCGCCGGCAGGCTGGCAGGCGGTGCTGGAGCAAGAGGGCTTCAGCCCGGTGTTGTTCCCGGCCCGGCAGGCACATGACCGGGGCCAGCAAATTATCCTGGCCGAGAGCGACGGCATCGTCCGTCAGCCGGTCGCCCGCAACGAACGGCCAGCAGCATCGCCCGTCGATAGCCGCGTGCCTCAAGACAGGTTCACACCGAAGCAGGAAGAGACCGCCCCGGACGGCTGGCGGCACCGGGTCGCCGACTACCTGCGCAATCTGGTCAGCACCACGTTGAAGATCCCGGTCGAGAAGATGAGCCTGTCGCGGCCGCTGGAAGACTATGGCCTGGACTCGATTCTGGTGGTCCGGTTGACCCATGCGTTCAGCGAACATTTTGCCGCCATCGACAGCGCATTGTTTTTTGAAGTGCCGACCCTGGCGGCGCTGACCGAGCATTTTATTCAGCATCGCGGCGAAGAACTTGAAGCGCTGTTGGGGAAACCCGAGGCTGACGTGCGCGAGACAACGGCAGACACCACCCGCCTGGAAAAAGCCGCGGTGCCGGTCGAGAAGGCAGAGGCCAGCCACATCGCCATTATCGGTCTCGACGGCCGTTATCCCGGCGCACAGTCGATGGGCCACCTGTGGCGCAACCTCGCCGACGGCCATTGCGCCATCGACGAAATCCCCGCCGAGCGCTGGGACTGGCGGCGTTACTTTGCTGCGGAGAAGGGCAAGTCCGGGCATCTGTATACGCGTTGGGGCGGCTTTATCGAAGGCATCGATCAATTCGATCCGGCGTTTTTCCGCATCTCGCGCACCGAAGCCGAACGGATGGACCCGCAAGAACGGCTGTTCCTGCAAGTGGCCTATCACAGCATCGAAGACGCGGGCTACAACCCGGCGACCCTGCATCAACAGGGCGAGGTCGGAGTGTTTGTCGGGGTCATGAACGGCAGCTACAACCCCATCAGCAACTACTGGTCGATTGCCAACCGGGTGTCTTATCAGCTGGACCTGCAAGGCCCCAGTTTCGTGGTCGACAGTGCCTGCTCGTCATCGCTGACCGCGATCCACCTGGCGGTCGAGAGCCTGGGCAGTGGCAGCTGCGACGTGGCGATTGCCGGTGGCATCAACCTGATCATCAATCCACAGCACTACCTCAGTCTGTGCGAAATGATGATGCTGTCGCCCGGCGAACACTGCCGCGCCTTTGGCGATGATGCCGACGGCTTTGTCGATGCCGAAGGCGTCGGCGCGGTAGTGCTCAAGCCGTTGCACAAGGCGCTCGCCGACGGCGACCGGATCTACGGAGTGATTCGTGGTGGTGCGATAAACGCCGGGGGCAAGACCAATGGCTACACCGTACCGAGCGCCGGGGCCCAGCAGCGTGTGCTGGAAAAAGCTTTGGCACGGTCAGCCGTCGATGCCAGCCGCATCAGCTACATCGAGGCCCACGGTACCGGCACCGCGCTGGGCGATCCGATCGAGATCAGCGGCCTGAGCCGGGTCTTTGCCCATAGCGACGACGCCCGCTGCGCCATCGGCTCGATCAAAAGCAATATCGGCCACTGTGAAAGTGCTGCCGGTATCGCCGGGTTGAGTAAGGTCCTGCTGCAACTGCAACACCGCCAACTGGTGCCATCGCTGCATGCCGCGCAACCCAACCCGAGCATTGATTTCGAACAGACCTCGTTTCGCCTGCAACAGCAACTGGCGCCCTGGACCGCCAATGGTGCGACACGCATAGCCGCCATTTCCTCGTTTGGCGCAGGCGGTGCCAATGCTTCGCTGATTGTCGAGGAACACCTCGGCGTGACCGACACACGCCCGGCGATGCCCGGCCCCTGGCTGATCCTGTTATCGGCACGTGATCCGCAACGCTTGATGGAATCGGCGTCGCGCTTGCAGGCTTTTCTAAACAAAGAGCTGGACACTGAACAGCCGGAAATGGCCGACCTGGCGTGGACCCTGCAGACCGGGCGCGAAGCGATGGCCGAGCGGTTGGCGCTGCGGGTAGATTCCATTGCCGATGTGCAGCGTTGTCTGGCGTCGTGGCTGGCAGGCGAAGCGCTAGACAACGTGTTCCACGGCCATAGCGATCCTTATGACCCGACGATGGATGAACCGACTTCGCGGCCAATCGATCACTGGCTGCAACACCAACAGTTGACCGAACTGGCGACAGCGTGGGTGCAGGGCGAAGCCATCGACTGGCAGCAGTTCTATCTCGACAAAGCGTATCGACGCCCTGAGCGGATCAGCCTGCCGGGTTATCCCTTCGCCAGAAACAGCTACTGGATGCCGGGGCTGGCACATCCACCAGCTGACGCGGCCCTCGTCGAAACGCCCATTGAGCAGGACCTGACCGATTGCTGCTACCTGCCGCGCTGGCAGGCTCAAACTGCAGACGAGCAAGCCACAGTGCCAGGCGTCGGAGCGGTTGTGCTGGTGACCCTGGGCGAATCCACCTCTGCGACCGGGCTGCTATGGGCGGCATTGGCCGAGCATAATCAAGGCAGCCGGAATGTGCTGCGGATCGACGGCGGTATTGGCGCCACCACCGAATTGGCGACAGGCCATTGGCATTGCGGCGACGATGATCCGACAGGCTTCGCGCACATTCTGTCGGCCCTCGGCCCGGTGGCGCAGATCTTGGTGATCGGCGCGCAAACGGCCAACCACATGACGCCATTGGCGCTGGCCGACAGCCTGCAACACCACGAGTTACCGCTGCTGCGGCTGTTCAAGGCGTTGCAAACGGCAGCGGACGACGCCAGCTCGACCGACTGTTTCCTGTTGTCCTTCGGCCGCTACTCCTTTGCTGGTGCGCCGCAACGGGGCAATCCGCTGGGGGCCGGCATGGCCGGGCTGGGTTACGCCATGGCCCAGAGCGAACACCGGGTGCACCTGCGCACTCTGGACCTCAATCTCGACGAACTTGAAACGCCACACAGCCGGCAACGGCTGCTCGCACAGATCCTTGCCGAGCCTGCTTCGCCGCGCGGTGAGCTGATCAAACTCAGCCGTGGCGAGCGCTTTATCCAGCAGTTGATCCCGCTGGCGCTGCCGCCGACCCACACCAGCACGTCGGCGCTGCAACAGAACGGGGTGTACCTGATCCTCGGCGGCAGCGGCGTGATCGGTCAGGTGATCAGCCGTCAGTTGATCGAGGACTATCAGGCCCGGGTGATCTGGCTCGGGCGCAAACCTGCCGACAGCGAGCAGGTACAGCACAGCCTGAAGGCCGAGCAGTTCCGGGGCAGGGTCGATTATCTTCAGGTCGATGCGACAGATCTGGTGCAATTGCAACAGGCCGTGGCACTGGTCAATCAGCGTTACGGGCGAATCAATGGCGCCGTGTTCTCTGCAATGGTCTTCGACTTCGAGAACAGCATCCAGCACACCACCGAGGCGCAGTTCCAGCAGATTCTCGACATCAAGAGCCGTGGCAGCCTGCATTTTTATCAGGCGCTGGTCGGGCAACCGCTGGATTTCCTCTGCTATTTCTCCTCCGGGCAGGGCTTTGCCTTTTCCGGCGCGGCCAAGCTGTCGGCCTATGCCTGCGGCATCACCTTCGCCGACGCCTTCGCCGAGGCCATCGGGCCGACGGCGGGTTTCCCGGTCGGCGTAATCAACTGGGGCTTCTGGCGCGCTTCGCTGCAAGCGCAGAAGGTCAGCCAGCATCTGGACGCGCTTGATGACGATGAGGGCTTTGCCTGTTTCAGCCGCTTTGTCGCGCAGCTGTCCAGCGGTTCGCTGCGTCGCCTGCTGTGCCTCAAGGCCTCGCCGGCGG
This sequence comes from Pseudomonas sp. BCA17, assembly GCF_004519405.1. Lineage (GTDB taxonomy): Bacteria > Pseudomonadota > Gammaproteobacteria > Pseudomonadales > Pseudomonadaceae > Aquipseudomonas. Next base: position 132,072 of record NZ_SGWI01000010.1, read on the forward strand.
TGCGTCAGTTGATGGCCGTGCCCGAGGGCCAGCAGTTGCGGCTCGATCCAATGGTGCTGGTGCCAGAAACGGCGCCGGGCGTCGAACTGGAGCCCGCCGAGCGCGAGCGGTTGCAGCAGATCTTTGATCCGCAGACGCTCGATCAATCGATTGCCGTGCTGCTGTTGATCCAGTTGCAGACCTTGGGCATCTTCACTGGGCCCGGTGCCCACAGCGCTGAAGTCTGGCGCCAGCAGGCCAGGATCAGCGAGCGCTATCGGCGCTGGTGGCAGGAATGCCTGGCGATTCTGGTGGAGCACGGTTACTTGCAGCAGCACGGTGAGGTCTTTGCCGTGGCAACGCCTGTTGCCCGGACGCCACACGCCGCGATTCTGGCCGCCTGGAAAACCCAGCGCGATCACTATTTTCAGGACCGCGAACGCCGGGTTCAAGTGACGCTGATCGACGATTGCCTGCAGCAGTTGCCGCAGATTCTCACAGGCCGGATTCAGGCGACGGACCTGCTGTTTCCCGACGGTTCGATGGACAAGGTCGAGGGCATCTACCAGCACAATACCCTGTCGGACTTCTTCAACGAGCAATTGGCATCGCAGGTGATCGCACACGTGCGGCGGCAGGTTCTGGCCGAACCGGGGCGCCCGGTGCGCATCCTGGAAATCGGCGCCGGCACCGGCGGCACCACCGCCGCGCTGCTGGCTGCGCTGGAACCGCTGGCGGGGCAGATCGGCGAATACTGCTACAGCGATCTGTCCCGGGCATTTCTGCAGCACGGGGAAGCCCGCTTCGCCGCAGGCCGACCTTACTTCACCACGCAAATTCTCGACATCAGCCAGCCCGCGGAGAGCCTTCAGCCGTATGACATTGTCGTCGCCACCAACGTGCTGCACGCCACCGCCAACATGCGCCGCACCCTGGTCCATGTGCGGTCGCTGTTGCGCAGCGGCGGCCTGCTGGCGCTGAATGAACTCAACCGCAAGACCACCGCCGCGACCGCCACCTTCGGCCTGCTCGATGGCTGGTGGTTGTATGAGGACCCGGCGCTGCGAATCCCCGGCTCGCCGTTGATCGCCGAGCAGACTTGGCTTGAGCTGTTGTGGAGCAGCGGCTTTGAACAGGTCGATCTGCACATCCCGGCGCAAATCGCCCTGGGTCAACAGATCATCACCGCCCATGGCGATGCACTGACCCTGCAAGTCTTTGAGCCGCAACGGCCCGCCACGTCCGCACAAAACAAGGAGTTTACGTTGAACCAGCATCCTGCCAGCGGGCCCGGAGCGTCCGTGGACGTTGCAGACAGACTGCAACAAGTGATCATCGAGGCCCTGGGCAAAACCCTCAAGGCCGACGGCCAGAGCATCGCGCTGCGCACGCCGTTTTCCGATTACGGCGTGGACTCGATTCTCGGGGTGGGTTTCGTCAAACAACTGGGCAACCAGTTGGGGATCAAGCTCAACAGCGCGATCCTGTTCGAACAGGCCACGGTGAGCAAACTGCACAGTTACCTGCAAAAATCTTATGGCCCGCAGATCGAGCGGGCGCTGGCCGAGCCATTGGCGGCAACCGCCGCGCACGGGCCGCAGACAGCTGCGGCACTGATCAAGCCGGTCATGGCGGCTGCGCTGGCGGGTGAAGAAGAATCCCCGAGCACACGTCCGCAGACCCGCAACACCGGGCGAATTGCCGTGATCGGCATGGCCGGGCAGTTCCCCGGCGCCGATAACGTTGATGAGCTGTGGGACAACCTGCTGGCCGGTCGCAACGGCGTGCAGGCGCTGGGACCGGACTATCTGCAATCCCGTGCCTACAGCGCCGACAAGCAACCCGGCAAAAGCTATTGCAATCGCGCCGGCATCCTCAAGGACCGCGACTGCTTCGATCCGCTGTTTTTCAACCTCACCCCCCACGAAGCGGAGTCGATGACCCCGCATCAGCGGCTGGTGCTGCAAGAAAGCTGGAAGGCTCTGGAAGATGCCGGGTGTAACCCGATGACCCTCGCCGGCGAGGCGGTCAGCATCTATGTCGGCGCCGAGCCGGGGGGCTATCACCACGACTCCTTTACCGGCAGCTCCGAGGCCATCGTCGCCTCTCGCCTGTCGTACTTCCTCGACCTCAAAGGCCCGGCGATGGTGGTCAACACCGGTTGCTCGTCTTCCGCGGTGGCGATCCACCAGGCCTGTGAAAGCCTGCGCCACGGTGAAAGCCGCCTGGCACTGGCGGGCGGGGTGTATGCGCTGCTGGATCAACGCGGGCTGATCAGCCTGTCAGCCATCGACATGCTCAGCCCCAGCGGCCAATGTCATGCGTTCGATGCGGCAGCCGACGGCACGGTGATTTCCGAAGGCGTGGGCATGGTCGTGCTCAAACGCCTGGAAGACGCCGAGGCCGCTGGCGACCCGATCTACGCCGTGATCGAGGCCTCGGGGGTGAATCAGGACGGCGCCAGCAACGGCATTACCGCGCCCAACGGCGACGCTCAGGAGCAATTGCTGCGCGACACCTGGCACAAGTTCGGTGTCGATCCTGCGCAGATCAGCTACGTCGAAGCGCATGGCACCGGCACCCGGCTGGGTGATCCGGTCGAGGCCAACGCATTGATCCGTGCGTTCCGCGCGTTCACCGATGCCCAGGGCTATTGCGTGCTGGGCAGCGCCAAGGCCAACCTCGGTCACGCGGCGGCGGGGGCCGGGGTCATCGGTCTGATCAAAGTCCTGCTGTCGATCCGCCAATGCACTTTGCCGGTCATGCCGGGCTTTGCACAGGTCAACCCGCTGATCGAACTTGAACACTCGCCGTTCTACATCAACCGTCAGGCGCAAGCCTGGCAGGCCAGTGGCGGCGAACGTCTGATCGCGGCACTCAACTCCTTTGGCCATAGCGGCACCAATGCGCATCTGGTGATTGGTGAATACCAAACAACCCACAGCACAGACCAAGACGCAACGCCACCGGCAGTGAGCCGGGTTATTCCTTTGTCCGGCAAAACCGCCGCCAGCCTGCGCGACAACGCCCGGGCGCTGGCGCACTGGCTGGACAAGACCGACCCGCCGCTGAGCCACATTGCCTTTACCTTGCAGACCGCCCGGGAGCCGATGCGGGAGAGGGCGGCGCTGGTGGTCAGTGATCTCGCGCAACTGCGCATTCAACTGGCCCTGCTGGCCAATGGCGACGCACTGCCTGTGGCGGCGGACGACAACGGCCGGCTGGCCAGTGAGTGGGTCGCCGGCAGCGACATCGACTGGGCCGCGCTGTGGCCGACCGGCTCGGCCAAGCGCATTCACCTGCCGCCTTACCAGTTTGCCAAAGAGCGCTACTGGGTCGATCAGACGCCGCAGCCCATCGTCGAACAGGACACGCCCGAAGACGCAGTGGATGAACCCGCCAACGGCCTGTTTCTGGCACGTCCCGTGTGGCAGGAGCCGCTGGGGGCAAGCGCTGATGCACACGATGACATCGGCCAGCGCCTGCTGTTGTGGGTTGGTTTCAGCAGTGCGCAAGTGGCACAGTTGCAAAGCCTGAGCAACGCTGCTGGCGCAGGCGTGCGCGGTGAAATTCTGCCCTGCACCAGGACCGCACCGGCAGCACGTTATCAGGAACTGGCGATTGCGCTGTTGCTGCGGTTGCAGACGCTCAAGGGCCGGGTTCACGTTGAACTGATGATCGCCGAACAGGCACCGGAGCACTTGCTGTACGCCGGTCTCGACGGCTTGCTGAAAACCGCGTGCTTGGAACAACCGGCACTGAGTGCCCGCTGCCTGATGATCGAGGTCGAGCCCGACCAGCCATTGTCGGCGACTCAGCTCGCACAGCTGACCACCACACTCGGCGAAAACCGCCGGCGCGCCAGCTCGGTGTTGCAACGCAGCGGCCAACAAGGCGAGTGCCAGGAACTGCAATGGCAGGAACTGGCGGACGATGTCGCCGCCCGCCGTGAGCACGACCGCATCATCTGGAAAGATCACGGCGTCTACCTGATTACCGGTGGCGCCGGTGGCCTGGGGCTGATCTTTGCCGACGCGATTGCCGAGCAATGCAGCGACGCCACCTTGATCCTGATTGGCCGCTCGGCCCTCGATGCGCGTCAGCAGGCGCGATTGCAGGCCATTCGTGATGCCGGCGCGGTGGTCATTTATCAGCAGGTCGACCTGACCGACGCCGAAGCGCTGGCGCAGTTGATCGACGACATCTGCACCAACCACGGCGGCCTCAACGGCGTGCTGCATGGCGCCGGGATCAACCGCGATCGGTTGCTCGCGCATAAAACCGCGCAAGACATGGTCGAGGTGTTTGCCGCCAAAGTGATCGGCACCGAACTGCTGGACCGTGCGTGCCGTCGGCTGTACCTGGATTTTTTTGTGCTGTTTTCATCCTGTTCGGCGGTGTTGGGTAGCATCGGTCAGTCGGATTACGCCGCCGCCAACGGCTTCGTCGATCACTTTGCCGGGCTACGCAACAAGCGCGTCGAACAGGGCTTGCGCTTCGGCCACACGCTGTCGATCAATTATCCGCTGTGGCGCGATGGCGGCATGCAGGTCAGCGCCGCCGACCGTGCGCACATCCGCCACAAGACCGGTATGGCGCCGATGCAGTCGGTGCATGGCATCCAGGCGTTGCAACTGGGGTTGAATGCCGGCCTGGAACGGCTGCTGGTGATCGAGGGCGATCTGGCGCAGATTCGTGCGCACTTTGGCGCCACCGAAGAAACCGACACTGAGCCAGCACTGATGTCGGCCCCGGTCGCGGTCGAGCGCACGCGGCTCACTGCCGCGATTCTCGAACGACTCAAGGCGGTGTTCTGTGCCGTTACCAAACTGCCGCCCGACCGGGTTGAAAGCGCTGCGCCGCTTGAGCAGTACGGTATCGACTCGATCATGATCACCCGGCTCAACAAGGCGCTGGAGGACGTGTTTTCGGCGATGACCCAGCTGCGTCCGGCAGAACGCCTGTTGTCGAAAACGCTGTTTTTCGAATACCACAGCCTGGACGCGCTGACCGGTTATCTGGTGGCCGAACATCACCGCGCCTGCCTGTTGTGGAGCGGTCTGGCCGACGTTCCCGTGCCAATTGCACCGATTGTCACTCAGACCACCCAGGCACCTGCGGCGATGTCAGCCGCCGAACCCATCGCGATCATCGGTATCAGTGGTCGTTATCCGCAGGCCGCCAATCTCGACGAATACTGGCGCAACCTCAAGGAAGGTCGCGACAGCATCACCGAGATTCCGCCGCAACGCTGGTCACTTGAGGGCTTTTACGTCGACTCGGTGTCCGAGGCGCTGAAGCAGGCTCGCAGTTACAGCAAGTGGGGTGGCTTCATCGACGGCTTTGCCGATTTCGATCCGCTGTTCTTCAATATCTCGCCGCGTGAGGCGGTCAACATGGACCCGCAGGAACGGCTGTTCCTGCAATCGTGCTGGCAGTCGCTGGAAGACGCGGGGATCACCAAGGCCGATCTGGCCGAGCAGTATCAGGGCAACGTCGGGGTCTTTGCCGGCATCACCAAGACCGGCTACAGCCTCTATGGGCCGGCGTTGCGGGAGCAGGGGCACATGGTCTTTCCGCGCACCTCGTTCGGCTCGACCGCCAACCGCGTCTCTTATGTGCTGGACCTCAACGGGCCGAGCGAACCGGTGGATACCATGTGTTCCTCGTCGCTGAGCGCGCTGCACCGGGCCTGCGAAAGCCTGCGTCGCGGCGAGTGCCGGATGGCCTTTGCCGGCGGGGTCAATCTGTACCTGCATCCCTCCAACTACGTTGAATTGAGCGCCGGGCAGATGCTCTCCAAGGACGGTCGCTGCCGCAGTTTCGGCGAAGGCGGCAACGGCTTTGTACCGGGTGAGGGCGTCGGTTCAGTGCTGCTCAAACCGTTATCCCGGGCGTTGGCGGACCGCGACAACATCCACGCGCTGATCCGCGCCGTGGCGGTCAATCACGGCGGCAAGACTAACGGCTACACCGTGCCCAATCCCCAGGCCCAGGCTAAGGTGATTCGCCTGGCCATCGATCAGGCTGGGCTCGATGCCAGCAAGATCAGCTACATCGAGGCCCACGGCACCGGCACTGAGTTGGGCGACCCCATCGAAGTGAGCGGCCTGAGCCAGGCCTTTGCGCTTGATGGCGTCGAGCTCGGCCACTGCGCGCTGGGTTCGGTCAAAGCCAATATCGGGCACCTGGAAGGCGCCGCCGGTATCGCCGGCGTCAGCAAGGTCATTCTCCAGCTCAAACACAAACAGCTGGTGCCAAGCCTGCATGCCACCACCCTCAATCCCAACCTGACGTTGGACGCGACACCGTTCTACCTGCAACAGACGCTGCGCGATTGGTGCCCGGCAGGCGATGGGCCGCGTATCGCCGGGGTCTCATCCTTTGGTGCTGGCGGTGCCAATGCCCATGTGCTGTTGCAAGAGCACGACGAGTATCGCGAGTTGCCAACCGCCAGCGGCGCCGAAGTGATTCTGCTGTCGGCCCGGGACGGCGAACGCCTGCGCGACTATGCGCAGGCGCTGCTGGCCTATGTGGTTGCCCGGCCATCGCTGTCGGGCGCCGACCTGGCGAACCTGGCGTACACCCTGCAAACCGGTCGGGAAATGATGGCGGCGCGGCTGGGCCTGGTGGTCGATTCGCCTGCCGCGCTGGCGACGCAATTGCGCAGGTTTATCGAGCGTGGTGCCGAGCCGGACGCAGGCCTTTACGTCGGCGACATCCAGCGTAAACAGCTCTGCGCCCAAGCCGATGCCGAGCTGGCGCCGGTGATTCGCCGTTGGGCCGAGAGCGGCAAACTGCACAAGCTGCTGGAGCTGTGGGTCAACGGCGAAGTCGTCGACTGGACACTGCCGCATGCTCTGCGGGCCGGGCCGCTGCCGTACCGGATCAGCGTGCCGGTCTATCCCTTTGCCCGCGAGACGTTCTGGTTACCGGGTATTGAGCCTGTGGCGACGCCTGAGACCGTTAGCGCTGAGGCTGCGGCTTCCACCTCAAGCGACCACCTGAGCTATCTGGCACGCTGGCAGGCCGACGGGCAGGGCGGCGAACCCATGACCGCCGAGCACCGTTGCGTGCTGATTGTCGGCGATGCGTCGATCCGGCCAGTGGCAGAGGCGATCACCGCGCACTACCTGCTCAGCGCCGGTTTTACCACGGGTGCAGGCCGGGTGATTCGTCTGGAGCCCGGCACACAAACGGTGTGCCTGGTGCCGGATCACTGGTCGCTGGACGTCGCTGATCCGCAAGCGCTGGAACACTGCCTGAGCGCTTGTCCTGCCATCGATTGCCTGTATTTCTTCGGCGGCAACGCCCAGGCCACTGACTGGCAAGCGCAGCTCGACAGCCCGAAAACCAATGAAATCCTGCTGCTGCGGTTGATCAAATGGCTCAAACAGCACAGCCCTTGCCAGGCGATCGACAGCTACATCATCAGCCAGGACAACTTCGACATCAGCGGCGAGCCAGTCAGCGCCGTGGGTGGCGGCCTGACGGGCATGGCCTACGCGATTGCCCAGGGTGAACACCGCTTCCGGGTACGCAACCTGGATGTCGACAGCCGTGAGCTGGCCGACCACCGGCGCCGGCCAGGCTTACTGCGCCAGGTGCAGGGCGAGGACGGCCTGGCGCGGGGCGAGGTACTGTGCCTGCGCGACGGCGTGCGTTATCGCCAGCGTATTTTCAACCTGAGCTGGCAACCCCAGGTGCCGTTGGCCGACGGCCGCTTTGTCACCCCGGCGCTCAAGCGGGGCGGTGTCTATGTGATTCTTGGCGGCAGCGGCACGGTGGGCTCGATCATCAGCCGCTACCTGCTGGCCGATTATCAGGCCCGGGTCATCTGGCTGGGACGCAGCGGCGCCGCCGATCCCAAGGTGCAACAACGGCTCGCGAACTGCCTGCAACGCGTTGACCGCACGGTCGATCCGGCGCAGTTGCACTACCTGCAAGCCGATGCCAACGACGCTGCATCGCTGCAACGGGCCATGGCGCAGATCAAACAGCGCCATGGCGCGATCAACGGGGCGATTTTCTCCGCCGTGGTGTTCAACCATGAAGATCCGATCACGCGCATCGCCGAACCGCAGTTCGACGAAATCCTGCAAGTGAAAAGCCGTGGCGGTATCGAGTTCTACCGGGCGCTGGCTGATGAGCCGCTGGATTTCATGTGCTACTTCTCGTCCGGGCAAAGCTTTGCCTTCTCCGGCGCGGCGCGGTTGGGGGCCTATGCCGCCGGCATCACCTTCGGCGACACGCTGGTGCGCAGCCTGCGTCGGCACGCGGCGTTCCCGGTGGGTGCGATCAATTGGGGGTTCTGGCTGTCATCGCTGACCGAACAACAGGCGGCGGACCCGTTAGCGCAACCAATGAGCCGCCACGCCGGGGCCCTGGAGGACCGCGAGGGCTTTGGATGCTTTGCCCGTTTTGTCGAAGCCCTGAGTCACGGCCAGCTCGATCAGGTGCTGTGCATGGCCGCTTCGGCGCCGGTCCAGCAGTTGATGCAACTGCAACCGCAGCCCATCATCCTTGGCCAGACCGGCATTCAGTCGCCCGACGATGGCTTTGAGCGCTACCGCATCGCTGCCGCGCCGTTGCTTGCGGCCCATGATCCACTGCCGTTTGACCAGGCCATGGCCGGGATGACGCTGGTGCAACTGCGTCGCATGGGCCTGTTCACCCAACCGGGGCAGTTTCAGGACAGCGAAGTCCTGCGCCGTCAGGCCGGCATCGGCGAGCACTATGGCCGCTGGTGGGCGACCAGCCTCGAACTGCTGCAACAGCAGGGGCTGGTGCAGCGCCGGGGCACCCAGGTCGCGGTCACGGAGCAAGTGGATTCTCAGCCACTGGAGCAACGCTGGTGCCTGCTCAGGGAGGAGTTGATCGCCGTGCCGCAACGCAAGGCCCAGGTGCAGTTGGTTGACGCCTGCCTGCAACAGCTGCCGGCGATACTTGGCGGACGAACCCAGGCCACCGATGTCATGTTCCCCAACGGCTCGATGGACAAGGTCGAGGGCGTCTATCGCCACAACGCCTTGTCCGACTACTTCAATCAGGTGGTCGCAGGCGTGGTGCAACAGCACATCGAAGCGCTGTTGATCCGCGAGCCGCAGCGGCAAATCCGCATTCTGGAAATCGGTGCCGGCACCGGCGGCACCAGCTCCATCGTGCTGCCGGCGCTGCAAGCGTGGCGCGGGCAGATCGCCGAGTATTGCTACACCGACATCTCCAAGGCGTTTTTGATGTACGCCAGGAAAACCTATGGCGAGGCCAATCCGTTCCTCACCTATCAGGTATGGAATGTCGAGCAACCGCCGCAAGCCCAGGGTCTGGAACTGGGCAGTTATGACATCGTGATCGCCGCCAACGTGCTGCACGCCACCGGCAGCATTCGCCGCACGCTGACGCATGCCGGTGCGTTGCTGCGCCGTGACGCGATGGTGGTGATGAATGAAATCAGCGACCGCTCGCTGTTCGCCCACCTGACCTTCGGTCTGCTCAAGGGCTGGTGGCTGTACGAAGACCCCGAGCTGCGCATTCCCGGCACACCGGCTCTGTATCCGCAAAGCTGGGCCAGCGTGCTGGGCGAAACCGGCTTCCACAGCGTCACCTTCCCGGCGCAATGCGTCCATGGCCTTGGCCAGCAGATTATCGTCGCGCACAGCGATGGTATGGAGCGCGTGGCGGTGCTGGATCAAATCGAAAAACCACTCGGCAGCCCCGCACCAACCCTGCAAACGGTGCCTGCGGCAACCGGCAGCGGCCGCGAGGTGCTGACCGCGTTGGTGCTGGATGGCCTGGCCAAGACGTTGCAACTGGAGCCCGGTCGCATTCAGGCGGATCAGCCATTTGCCGACTACGGCATCGACTCGATCCTTGGCGTGAGTTTTGTCAGCCACATCGGCGAGGCCCTGGGCACGGAGCTAAACACCGCGTTGCTGTTCGACTATTCGTCGCTGCAAAGCCTGGTGGACTACCTGCTCGGCCAATACCCGGCCCAATGTGCCCGGCTGGGCGGCGGGGCAGCACAGCCTGTTGTGCCTGAGCCACCGGCATCTGACCAGCGACTTGAGGCGGCATTTTTGTGCGGCGAACTGGCAATCGATGAATTGCTGAAAATCATCAACGACAGCACCACGGCAAACCACGGCACCGCGCAGGCCACGGCGGGGAAAGGACAATCATGAGCAGCCAAGCATTTCAATCCATCATCGCCCGGCTTCAACAGCGCCAGATCACCGCTGACGAAGCCCGGCAGCTGCTGCAACAACTCAAGGCCGGCGCGCAGGCCACAACAGAAACACCGTCAGCCACTCGCCCGAAGGTGCATGACGAGATTGCCGTGATCGGCATGTCGGGGCAGTTTCCCGCCGCCGACAACGTCGAGCGCTTCTGGCACAACCTCAGCACCGGTGCCGACGGTGTGGTTGAACTGGGCGAGCGTTATCTGGACGCTGAGCGCAGCTATTCGGCCGAGCGTCAGCCCGGCAAGACGTATTGCAAATGGGGCGGTGTCCTTGAGCAGCGCGATGATTTCGATCCGTTGTTTTTCAATATTTCGCCCCGCGATGCCGAGTCGATGAACCCGCATCAACGGCTGATCCTCCAGGAAAGCTGGAAGGCGCTGGAAGATGCCGGCTACAACCCGAAAAGTTTTCGCGACCAGTCGGTGGGCATCTTTGTCGGCGCCGAACCGACCGGCTATTTCCACGAAACCTTTATCGGCGCCTCCGACGCGATCATTGCTTCGCGCCTGTCTTACTTCCTCGACTTCAAAGGCCCGGCGCTGGTGGTGAACACCGGTTGCTCGTCCTCGGCCACGGCCATTCACCTGGCCTGCGAAAGCCTGCGCAATGGCGAGGTGGACCTGGCGCTGGCCGGCGGTGTGTTCGCCACCCTCGGCGAGCCCGGCCTGATCAGCCTGGCGCAAATGGACATGCTCTCGCCAACCGGGCACTGCCATACCTTCGATCAGCGCAGCGACGGCATTGTGCTGTCCGAGGCGGTAGGCATGCTGACCCTCAAGCGCCTGTCCCAGGCGCTGGCCGACGGCGACCCGATCTACGGGGTGATCTGTGCCTCGGGCATGAACCAGGACGGCGCCAGCAACGGCATTACCGCCCCCAGCGGCCAGGCCCAGGAACGGCTGATCAGCGAGTTGTATTCGCGTTTTGGCATCGATCCGCGGCAGATCAGCTACGTCGAGGCCCACGGCACCGGCACACCGCTGGGCGATCCGGTCGAGGTCAACGCGCTGGCCCGGGCTTTCCGCCAGTTTACCGACGACACAGGTTATTGCGCGCTGGGCAGCGCCAAGGCGCACATCGGCCACACCTCGGCGGCGGCCGGCGTGGTCAGCCTGATCAAGATCCTGCTGTCGATGAAGCACCGCCAGTTGCCAGGGCTGTTGAATTTCGAACTGCTCAACCCACGGATCGAACTGGCGGGCTCGGCGTTTCATATCCATGCCGAACCTCGGGAATGGCTCGGCAGCGGCCCGAAAATGGCGGCGCTCAACTCCTTTGGCCACAGCGGCACCAATGTGCACATGGTCATCCGCGAGGCGCCCGAAGTCGCCGCCGCCCCAGTCACCGACGAGGCGCGGCCCTGCCTGCTGCCACTGTCGGCACGTACCGCCGACAGCCTCAAACGCTATGCCCGCCGCGTGCGTCAGGCACTGCTGGACCCGGCACTGCGCCTGCCGGACCTCGCTTACACCCTGCAAACAGGGCGGCTGGCGCAGGCGCATCGGTTGATCTTCCTGTGTTCCGACAAGGACCAGTTGCGCCAACAATTGAATGACTGGCTGGACGGGCGTTCGCCCCGACATTGCTGGTCCGGGCAGATCGACACGGCTGAACGTGCGGACATCGAGGTGCCTGCCATTGTCGATCAAACGAGCCTGCAACCGCTGGCCGAGGCCTGGGTCATGGGCGGCAAACTCGACTGGGCCGAATTCAATCGTCAGCACCGTGGCGATGCCCGCCGTGTGCACGCGCCGGTCTATCCGTTTGTCCGGCAGAACTTCTGGATAGCGCCCGCGCACCGTGGCGCGGCGGGAGGCGAAGCTCAGGTCGGGCCAGGCATTACAGAACGCAATCTGCATCCGTTCCTGGCGCGAAACACCTCCGATCTACAGCGTCAGCGCTTCAGCAGCGTGTTTGATGGCGAGGCGTTTTTCCTCAAGCAGCATGTGGTCGGCGGGCAACGGATTTTTCCCGGTGTCGCGCATCTGGAAATGGCCCGGGCGGCGGTGGTGATGGCCACGGCGGGGCGGCAGCCATCGTTCAGTCAGGTGGTGTGGCTGCGGCCATTGATCATTGGCGCCCAGCCTCGGCAGGTCGATATCGAGCTGACACTGGAAGACGATGAGCAGATCCGCTTCGAGATCTCCAGCCGCGAGCTTGATTTGTTGACCGGGCAAGCCAAGGGTGAACCGCTGCTTCACAGTCAGGGGCTGGCCGGATTTGCTGAAACATCGGCGCCGCAACAGGTGGATCTGGCGGCGCTCAAGGCACGGATGACCGGCGGCCAGTTAAGCGCTAAGCAGTGTTACGACGCCTATCAGGCGATGACGTTCGAGCACGGCCCGGCCTATCAGGGCCTGCAAGCGGTGGACCTCGGGCGGGGCGAGGTGTTGGCGCAACTGTTGCTGCCCGCCTGCCAGCGGGACAGCCTGGAGGACTATGTGCTGCACCCGTCACTGATGGATTCGGCGCTACAGGCGGCCATCGCCCTGAGTCTCGGTGCCGAGGTGGTGCTGAGTGAAGACGAGCGGCAGCACCTGCCGCCGTTGACGCGCCCGACACTGCCGTTTGGCCTTGAAAGCTTGCAGATTCTGGATCGTTGCAGCGAATCGATGTGGGCCCGGGTGAGCTACGCCGAACGCCGCGACGATCAGCAGACCGACAGCGGTTTGCAGCGCTTGAACATCGAGCTGTTCGATCAGCAGGGCAAGCTTTGTGTGTTGATGCAGGGTTTCACTTCGCGCGTGCTGGGAAACCCGACCGAACCGGCAACCAGCGACCAGCCGCTGATGGAAACCCTGCTGTTCCAGCCACAGTGGATTGACGAGGTGCCGCCATTGGCTCAAGCGCCGAACTTCAGCCAGCGCCTGATCCTGCTGAGTGGCTTTGATTCAACGATCACCGCCGAGGTGCAACAACTGGCCGCTGGCTGCTGCACGGTGCTGGACGTTCCCGAGCAGGATTGCGCCGTTGATTATCAGCAGACGGCACTCGCGCTGTTGCAGCAAATCCGGTTGCTGCTCGGTGCGGGCGGCGGACGGCGGTTGCTGCAGCTCGCCGTGCATAACCCGAATGACGACCGGATAATCGGCGGCCTCGCGGCGATGCTGCGCAGTTTGCAGCTGGAAGTGCCGGACGTGACCGGCCAGGTGATCGAGCTGGACGAACAGCAATCACTGGTGCAACGGCTAGCGGACAACGCCGCTGCCGGCGATGTCGGGATTCGCTACCAGGCGGGTCGTCGCCAAGTGCAACACTGGCGTCCTTGCCCGGCGGTCGATCTGGCGATTGACGCTCCGTGGAAGGACCGTGGTGTGTACCTGATTACCGGTGGCCTCGGCGGCCTCGGCCGGCTGTTCGCCCAGGCCATCGCCGCCAGTGTCAGCGATGCCACCTTGATTCTCACTGGCCGTTCAGCGCTGGCCCCGCACCTGCTGGCCGGAATTGACCCGGGCCGCAACCAGATCGAATACCGCCAGCTGGATGTCAGCGACGCCGAGGCGGTGCAGCGCCTGATCGACGGGATTGTCGCCGGGCATCATGGCCTCAACGGCGTGTTGCACAGCGCCGGGGTGATCCGCGACAGCCTGCTGATTAACAAACAGGATGACGAACTGAAACAGGTGATGGCGGCCAAGGTGGCCGGCACCCGCAACCTGGACCTGGCCACCGCCGGATTGGCACTGGATTTCTGGATCTGTTTTTCCTCCGGCACCGGCGTCGTCGGCAATGCCGGTCAGGCTGACTACGCGGCAGCCAACGCTTTTGTTGACCGCTACGCCGTGTATCGCAACCAATTGACCGCCCAAGGTCTGCGCCGTGGTCAGAGCCTGGCGATCAACTGGCCGCTGTGGAAAGAGGGCGGCATGCAGGTCGATGAAGCGACCGCGCAGCAGATGGCGCACAGCACCGGCATGGTCGCCATGCCGAGCAACGCCGGGATTCACGCCCTGCGCCAGTGCGTTGCGTTGGCGTTGCCGCAGGTGCTGGTGATGCACGGTCGGCGTGAGCCGATTACCGCGTTGGTCAGCGGTGCCACCCATGTCTCAATGCCGCAACCTGCCCCGCAGGTTGCCCCCAACAGTGACGCACCATTGACCGAAGCGCTGCACCGGGCATTGATCGAGCTGGTGTCCACGCAGATGAAAATCCCCGCTGGCGAAATCCGGCTCGATGTGGAGTTCAGTCAGTACGGCTTCGACTCGATCAGTCTGACCACGCTGGCCAACACCCTGAAACAGCAATGGCGGCTCAATCTGGCGCCAACGATCTTTTTCGAACACGCCACGGTCGGCCGTTTCGCCGCGTATCTGGAGCGCGAGCACCGCAGCGCATTGGACGCCAGACTCGCGCCGCAAATAGCGGCGCCGATAGTGCTGCCCCGGCAACAACAGCCGCAGGCAGCAACAGCCCCGCGCTCGCTGCCAACCGCCAGCGTTGCGCTGGCCAAACCGTCTGCCACTGAGGTTGACGATGACATCGCGGTCATCGGTGTCAGTGGCCGTTTCCCAATGGCCGATGACGTCGAGCAGTTTTTCCATAATCTCAACGACGGACGCGACTGCATCAGCGAGATTCCCGCCAACCGCTGGGACTGGCGCCAGTACTACGGCGATCCGCACCGCGAGGTCGACAAGACCAACGTCAAGTGGGGCGGCTTTATTCACGGCGTCGATCACTTTGATCCGCTGTTCTTCGCCATCTCGCCACGCGAAGCACAATTGATGGACCCGCAGCAGCGCCTGCTGATGACGTACGTGTGGCTGGCCATCGAAGACGCCGGCTACGCCACCGCTGATCTGGCGGGCAGCGACACCGGAATTTTCGTCGGCACCGGGGTGACCGGCTACAGCAGCCTGATCGCCAAGGCCGGCGTACCGGTCGAAGGCTATAGCGCCACGGCGATGGTGCCCTCGGTCGGCCCCAACCGCATGAGTTTCCTGCTGGATTTCCACGGCCCCAGCGAACCGGTGGAAACCGCCTGCTCGTCGTCGCTGGTGGCGATCCACCGCGCGGTCCAGGCGATGCGCAGCGGTGATTGCCGGATGGCGGTGGTCGGCGGCGTCAACACATTGATCGCGCCCGAGGCGCAGATCAGCTTCAGCAAAGCCGGCATGCTGGCGCTGGACGGGCGCAGCAAGACTTTCTCGGCCCAGGCCAACGGCTATGCCCGTGGCGAAGGCGTCGGGATGATCGTGCTGAAAAAACGCGTCCAGGCCGAGGCCGATGGCGACCACATCTATGCGCTGATCCGCAGCACCGCGGAAAACCACGGCGGCAAGGCCAACTCGCTGACGGCACCCAACCCACGGGCCCAGGCCGAGCTGCTGAAGTCGGCCTGGCGCAAGGCCGGGGTCGATCCGCGCAGTGTCGGCTACATCGAGGCCCATGGCACCGGTACGGAGCTGGGCGACCCGATTGAAATCAACGGCCTGAAAATGGCCTTCCGCGAACTGGCCGAAGAGCTGAGCAGCGATGCGCCGGGGCAGGGCTATTGCGGCGTCGGTTCGGTGAAGTCGAACATCGGCCACCTGGAACTGGCGGCCGGGATTGCCGGAGTGATCAAGGTCCTGCTGCAACTCAAGCACAAGACCCTGTTCAAGAGCCTGCACTGCGAACAGCTCAACCCTTATATCGAACTCGACGACAGCCCGTTTTACGTGGTCCAGCAAAGCCGACCCTGGGCCGCCCTCAAGGACCGCCACGGCCATGAGTTGCCGCGTCGGGCGGGTGTCAGCTCGTTCGGTTTTGGCGGCGCGAATGCGCATATTCTGCTGGAGGAATATTGCGCGCCACAGCAAGCTCGCAACGAAGCGACTTCAGGCGTACGAGCGTTTCTGCTGTCGGCTAAAAACCCGGAACGGCTGCGTGAGTCTGCCCGTCGCCTGGCAGATTTCATCGCCACCGCGCCTGCGCAAGACCCGCGCTACCTCGATGATCTGGCGTATACGCTGCAAGTGGGCCGCGATGTGATGCAGGAGCGGGTGGCGCTGTTGAGCGATTCCCTGGGCGATCTGCAACGCCAGCTCGGCGACTTCGCGGCGACTGGCAAAGCGCTCTATCGCGGCACCAGTGAGGGCGATAATCCGGCACTGGCGCTGTTTCGTCAGGACGAGGACATGGCCGCCGCGCTGGCGGCCTGGATCGACAAACGTAAGTACCACAAGTTGCTGGAACTGTGGGCCCAGGGCCTGACGATCGACTGGCGTCAGTTCTACCGTGACGCTCGGCCGATGCGCCGCCTAAGCCTGCCAGGTTATCCCTTTGCCGAGGAGCGCTACTGGGTCACGGACCTTGCCAGCGGCCAGGTGGCCAGCCCTGTTCAAGGAGGCATGTGGCTGCACCCGATGCTCGAACGCAATACCTCGGACTTTTATCAACAGCGTTTCAGCAGCCGTTGGCAGGGTGACGAGAGCTGGTTTGCCGACCATCAGGTCGACAGCCGCAACACCATGCCCGGCGTCGGTTATCTGGAAATGGCCCGGGCGGCGATTGCCCGGTCGCTGGATGCGCAGGTACTGGATGCCGGCTCGCTGCAATTGAAGAACATCGTCTGGCTGACGCCTTACACGCCGACTACGCAAAACAACGAACTGCATATCGAATTGACGCTGGAACAACAGAAAGTCGACTTCAGGATCTACTCGCAAGCTGACGGTGTAGTGTTGGAGCACTGCAAGGGCAGTGCGCAGGTGATCCCGGCAGGCCATGTGCAACCGCTGGATCTCGACACTCTCTGCGCCGCGCCCTGGCAGCGCAGCCTTGAAGCGGCCGCGCTGTATCCGCTGTTTGAAGCGATGGGCATCCACTACGGTCCCGGCCATCGCGGTGTTTCGCGTCTGTGGCTGGGTGAGGGCCGGGTATTGGCCCGGCTTGAACTGGCGCCGGGGTTGTTTGACGGTGATTGGGTGCTGCATCCGGGCATGCTCGATTCCGCCGTTCAGGCTTCGATTGGCCTGCTGCAAAACCGCGATGGGACTGGCGAGACGCTGTTGCCCTTTGCCCTTGAGCAACTGAACGTCTTCGGGCGTTGCCAGCCGCAGATGTGGGCACTGATCAGCGTCGATGGGCGCAATGCGGGTAGCGCGGTGCAACGGATCGATATCGATCTGTGCGATGAGCACGGGCAGATTGCCGTGGCGTTACGCGGGTTCAGCTCGCGGCCCATTCGGACCGGGCGTGAACGTCCCACCGATCAGTTGCTGCCGGCGGGCCTGAGCCTGCTGGCGCCTCAATGGGTTATCGCCGATAGCCCGTCGATGTCAGCGAAAGCGTTGCCCACGTTGGCCATTGGCGCATCCAGTGAGCGCCATGACTGGCTGGCCGGGTTACATCCACAGATCGAGTTTTTGCCGTCGCCGTCATCCACTATCGATGGGATCGCCGCCCAGTTGTCGGCCTGCGCACCGTTCCAACGCCTGATCTGGCTGGCGCCAGCGAAGCACAGCACGCTGATGCTGTTCCGCATGATCAAGGCGCTGTTGCAGCTGGGTTTGGCCCAACAAGCGTTGCACCTGCAACTGATCTTCACTGCCAGCATCGCCCTGCGTCCCGACGAACCGTTGGTGCCGGAGCAGGGGGCTTGTCATGGCCTGGCCGGGTCGTTGGCCAAGGAACAGGAGCAATGGCGGGTTGAGCTGATCGATCTGCCAGCGGACGGCCAACCGCTGCCACAGACAATGCCCGAGCCAACATTGCCCGCTGAATGCCTGGCCTGGCGTCAGGGTGAATGGTTTCGCCAACGCTTGTTGCCGCTGACCGAGGGGGCGCCAACAGACGCTGGCGCTGTGCATTACCGCGAAGGCGGCGTGTACGTGGTGATCGGCGGCGCCGGTGGCATTGGCGAAGTTTGGACACGCCATTTGATCAGCCATTGGCGTGCGCAAGTGGTCTGGCTGGGCCGCCGCGTGGCTGACGATCAGATCAATCAAAAACTCGCGACGCTGGCGCAGTTTGCCCGCCAACACAATGCGGCGGCGCCGCTGTATCTCCAGGCCGACGCTACCGATGCCGGGCCACTGACACGGGCCAGGCAGCAAGTGGTCGAGACCTGCGGGCCGATCAATGGCTGGGTGCATTCGGCATTGGTGCTGGGCGATGCGCGGCTTGCGCAGATGGACGAGGCGCAGTTCAGCGCCGTGTTCGACGCCAAGCGCCTGACCAGTCTCGCCATGGCCCAGGTCTGTACGGCGGCGGACAACCCGGTGTTGGACTTCGTGCTGTTTTTCTCCTCCATGATTGCCTTCAGCCGAGCCGCCGGCCAGGGCAACTACGCCGCTGGCTGCGCCTTTGCCGACGCCTTTGCCGCGCAGCTCGGTCAGCACGGTCCATGCCCGGTCAAGGTCATTAACTGGGGATATTGGGGTTCGGTGGGCGTGGTTGCCGATGCGGGTTACCGGGCGCGGATGGCGGCGCAGGGCCTGGGCTCGATTGAACCGCAAGAGGGCATGGCGGCGCTGGACCGGTTGCTGGCCAGTCCCTTGCCGCAGTTGGGGCTGATCAAGTTGCTGGAGCCGATGGCCATCGCCGGCATCGACAGCGGCTGGCAGCTCGATTGCTACCCGGCGCAGGAATCACTGGCGTCCGATGACTGGGCGCAGGTCGTTCGGCACTGCGCTCCGGCGCCGCAACATCACCCGGCGGCCAACGAGATGAACCGGCTGTTGCTGGCGCAGACCTTCGCCTGCCTCGGTGAACTGGCTGCTGGCGGACCGCTGACCGAGCAACGGATCGCCGCCGAGCCGGCCGTGGCGGCCAATCTGCAAGCCCATCCGTTCTACCGTCGCTGGCTGCGTGAAAGCCTGCGCTTGTTGACTGAGAATGCTGATATCGACGCACACGGCCAGTTGTTGTCGGCCCTGCCTGAGCCGGCAACGCTCTGGTCGCAATGGCAACAGGCCAGCGAGCAGTGGCGCCGCGACGCCGATCTGCACGCTCAGTTGCAATTGGTGCAAACCTGCGCCCGTGCGCTGCCGGCGATCCTGCGCGGCGAGCAGCCGGCTACCGGGGTGATGTTCCCCGACGGTTCGATGGCGTTGGTGGAGGGCATCTACAAAAACAACCGGGTCTGCGACTACTTCAACGCCGTGCTCGGCGAGGTGGTGGCCGATGTCGCTCGCCGTCAGGCGCAGAGCGGCAGGCCGTTGCGGATTCTGGAAATCGGCGCCGGCACGGGCGGCACCACCGCCGGGCTGATCGACACGCTGCGCCCGTGGCAACAAGGGATCGGTGAATACTGCTACACCGACGTGTCCCAGGCGTTCCTGCGCCATGCCGAAACGCATTTCGCGCCCCAGGCGCCTTACCTGCGCACGGCGATTTTCGATGTCGGCCAACCCTGCGCCGAGCAAGGCATCAGCCTGCAACACTATGACTTGATGATCGCCACCAACGTGCTGCACGCAACGCCGGACCTGCGGCGCACGCTGCAAAACGCCAAGACCGCGCTGCGCCAGGGCGGCCTGCTGTTGCTCAATGAAATCAGCGACCGTTCGATGTTCACCCACCTGACCTTCGGCCTGCTCGAAGGCTGGTGGTTGCATAACGACACGCCGCTGCGCATTCCCGGATGCCCCGGCCTGTATCCCGAGCGCTGGCGGCAACTGTTGCAGGCGCAGGGCTTTGACAGCATTGCCTTCCCGGCCTCGGCCAGTCATTCGTTGGGCCAGCAGATAGTCGTCGCCGCCAGCGATGGTGTGGTGTGCCTGCCGGCGCAGGGTGGCGCTGTCGTGGCGAACGTCGAGCCGCAGGCGCCACGCCCTGTTGCGAAAGCAGATATCGATGAAGAAGTGTTGGCGGGGCAGTGTAGGCAACTGATCACCGAGGTGCTGTCGAAGCTGGTGAACATGGCACCTGAGCGTTTGCAGCGCGACACTGCGTTCGATCGCTACGGCATCGACTCCATCTTGCAGATCAGCCTGATTCAGGCGCTGGAGAAAAGCACCGGCGAGCTGTCGCGCACCATTCTGTTCGAACACAACACCATCAATCAGCTGACGAATTACCTGCTGGCCGAACATCGGCCTGCGCTGACCAGCTATTTTGCACCCGTGCAGCAGGTTGAGCGGTCGGTGGCAGTGCAGTCGGTTGCGCCGCTCGCGGTCAGTCGTCACGCCCCGGTCAGGCCCGCGCCGCAACCGTCAACCAGCGTTGAGGCGCAGGCAGCGAACCGCGACATCGCGATTATCGGGGTCAATGGCCGCTACCCGATGGCGGCTGATCTGGACGCCTTCTGGGACAACCTGCGCAACGGTCGCAACTGCGTCAGCGAGGCCGATGGTCAACGCTGGTCAATGGCCTCGAACGGCGATGAGCGCTACTACGGTGGCTTCCTCGAACAGGTCGAGGCCTTTGATCATTGCCTGTTTGGCATCGGCGACGCCGACGTGCAGCACGTTTCGCCAGAGCTGCGGCAGATGCTCGAAGTGGCCTGGCTGACCTTCGAGAGCGCCGGTTACAACCGTGATGCGCTGGCCCGGTTCCAGCAGGGCGATACGGCGGCGGTTGGAGTGTTTATCGGTTCGATGTACAACCCGTCGCCGCTGCGCGAGAGCGATCCTGCGCATGCGGCGATCACGGCCAATGTCACCGACTGGCAGATCCCCAACCGGATTTCCCACTGTTTCGATCTCAAGGGCCCGAGCCTGGCGGTCAACACGGCGTGCGCCAGTTCGATGTCGGCGATCCACTTGGCCTGCCAGAGCATTTTGATGGACGACTGTGCGATGGCGATGGCTGGCGGCGTCAACCTGATCCTCGATCCGTCCCGATACCAGACCCTCAAGCTGGCCAGTTTCCTCGGCAGTTCGGACCTGAGCCGCGGCTTCGGCCAGAGCGACGGCATGCTGCCGGGTGAAGGCGCCGGCGCCGTGCTGCTCAAACCATTGGCGGCGGCAGTGGCCGATGGCGACCGGATCTACGGGGTGATCAAGAGCTCCAGTGTTAATCATGGCGGCGGCAAACTGATGTACTCGGCGCCCAACACCCGCCAGCAAACCCGCTTGATCGCCGAGACCATCAAGCGCGCAGGCCTGCAACCCGCGCAGATCAACTATGTTGAAGCGGCGGCCAACGGCTCGGAACTCGGCGACCCGATTGAAGTGGCCGCGTTGAAAAAGGTCTTCGGTGAACTGCCGCCCGGCAGCTGTGCGCTGGGCACGGTGAAGTCCAATATCGGTCACCTTGAGGCGGCGTCGGGAATTTCCCAACTGACCAAAGTGTTGCTGCAACTGCAACATCAGCAGTTGGCGCCTTCGATCAATGCCGAACCGCTGAACCCGCATATTCGCCTGGAGGGCAGCGCCTTTTATTTGCAACAACACGCTTCGCCCTGGACGGCTGATGGCTACGGTCAGCCGCGCCGTTGCCTGATCAATTCTTTTGGGGCTGGCGGAACTTACGCCAGTCTGGTGGTCGAGGAGTATCAGGAGAGTCGGGCAACGTTCAGAAACACAGGCGGTGAGCAACTGTTGATTGTCGCCGCAGCCAGCCGGGGCAGCCTCTTGGCCTATTTGAAAAAACTCCAGACCTTAATCGATGCGAATTCGACTTTCGATCTGTCAGATCTGGCCTACAGTTTAGCCCTGCGTGAACACCGTCTGGCCCACCGCGCCGCGTTGGTGGTCGGCGACAAACAGCAACTGCGGGCACGCTTGCAATTGCTGTTGGCGGGCACACCAGATAGCGGCTGTTGGCTATCACCGGTTGATGGCATTGAAGAGGGCGAGCCTGGGACCGCGTCGGGGTCACTGATGCAAAGGGGCGAAGCCTGGAGTCGCGGTGCCGGGCTGGATATCCCGGCGCTGTACCCGAGCGGCGGCAATCGAATGGCGCTGCCCGGTTATGAGTTTGAGCATCCACTGGCGTCGCCGAAATCCGGCAGAACGCCACCCGCGTTGTTCTCCAGCGAACTGTATCGGCGCATCAGTTGCGGCGAGCTGGACGCCGCACAATTTGAACGACTGCTCACCACCTCAAGCAATGAACAGGGAACGTTATGAGCCAGATACAAGACACCGACACACCCACGCAAAGTGACGCAGTCGCCGGTCAACACGCGTACAAGGCCGCCCATCCGATTGCCGCCAACGTGAAAATGAAAGACGGTTTTCCGGTCATGCCTGGCAAAATTCCCTTGCTCGGTCATGTGCACAAGATCGGCAAGGATGCGCTCGGTGAATTGCGCCAGGCCGAGGCCACGTGCGGGCCGATCTTCTGGACCTACTTCGGCACCCAGTTGCCGGTACTCCAAATCCTCGACGAGGCCGGCCTGGCGATCCTGCAGAACAAATACACCGACAATTCGTTCCTGCGCGAACAGATGCCGGTGATTACCGGCGAGGCCATGAACGCGTTCGATGGCCCGCGCCACCGCAATGCGCGGCGCGCCAGTACCGATGCGTTTACCCCCAAGGGGCTGACCCGCGCCCAGGTCGGCCAGTTCATCGTGGAAACCATCGATCAACGGCTCAAGCACTGGAGCCGCGAGAACAAACTGGCGATTTTTCCGCAGACCAAGGACATCGCCCTCGAAGTGGTATTTCGCGTTCTGGGTATTGAAACCCACGAGCTGGAAGTGTGGCGTCACCAGTACGAAGAGTTTTTCCTGGGCATGATTCCGTTGAAGGTCAACCTGCCCGGTTTCCCGGCCTGGCGTTGCCGCAAGGCGCGGGGCTGGCTGGAGCAGCGGGTGGCGCAGATTGTCGCCACCACACGGGCCAACAATGACCACGACAGTCTGGTCGGGGCGATGATCTTTGGCCGCGATGACCACGGCAACGGCATGTCCGAAGTCGAACTGGTGCACAACATCCTCGGCCTGGGCTTTGCGGGCTCGGAAACCACCGCCGCTGTGATGGCCTGGTCGGCGCTGATGCTGTCGCAGCATCCGCACGTCTGGCAGCAGTTGTGCGAGCAGGTCGCGGGCCTGGACAGCATGCCCGTTACCCACGAGGAACTGGTCAAACAGGTGCCGCTGGCCGAAGGGATATTCCGCGAAACCATGCGCCTCTATCCACCGGCACCGTTTGAAATGCGCAAGGTGCACACTGCGTTCGAATTGATGGGCCACACCATCCCGGCCGGGGTGATGGCCGGGGTCAGCCTGCTGCATGTTTCACGCAACCCCGAACGCTACCCCGATCCCGACAGCTGGCGGCCGGAACGCTGGCTGGGCCTGGACCGTGCGCTGAACCAGGTGGAAACCTGCCAGTTCGGCGGCGGTCCGCACGCGTGCCTCGGGCGACATGTCGCGGCGCTGGAAATCACCCTGTTTATCGCGATGCTGGCTCGTGAGCTGGGGCCCAAGGGCCTCACGCCACGGCTGGTGGGCAAGATGCCGCCGCCGGCCTATCTGCCATTTTTGCGGCCCTCGAACAAAGCCTTCCTCGACTTCAGCGGCGCCTGATCGGGCAGGGCGCACAGCATAATTCGGTATTGCAGCACTATCAGAACCAGGGATTGGAGAAAGCAGTGGACAGTAAAATCAGGGTTCTGCACGGCAAGATCCAACGGCAGGAAATCAGCATCGAACAAGCGGCGCTGGAATTCGAGAAGCTCAGGTTCGACGCTCGCCACGATGCCGCACCGCGTCTGATCGAGGCGCCCCCGGCCAGCGCCGGACTGATCGCTGCCGCTGTCTATCGCCATGACGAGCCGTGCCTGCGCGATCACCAGTTCAATCGCCAGCAGATCCTGTTGGGGCTGACCTATGCCAGCCTGGCGCTGGAGCACGGCCTGGGTCAGCTCGCCGACGGCGAAGCGCTGCAACTGAAAAAACTGACGTTTGCCGCGCCGATGGCGCTGGCCGCAGGCGAGCAGCTTGAAGTGGCGATCCGTGCCGCTCAGCCCGGCTTCGAGGCGGTATGCCGGCGCACGCCGCTGGCGCCCTGGCAGGTGGTGGCTAGCGGCGAATTGTCGGCGGTCGCTGTCGAGCGCCAGCACGTGTTGCCAGCTGAACTGATGGCCAGTATGACGGCGGTGGAACTGACGTCGATCTACCAGATCAGTGAGCAGATCCACATTGGCGAGAGCTATCGCACCCTGCAAGCGCTCTACCAGCAAGCGGACCGCAGTCAGGCGCTGTCACGGGTGTCGCTGAGCGATGCGCGCCAGTACGGTTTGCATCCATTGCTGATCAACAGCGCTTTCCTGACCATCGTTCCACTGCTGGCCGGGGAACAACTTGCCAGTCATTACATTCCCCTGGGCATCAAATCCCTGACGTTTCATCAGCGCCAGGCACCGGCAACCGGCTGGATCCAAGCCCGTCTGGTAAAGAACTCCGGCGAACTGGTGTTGTTTGACGCCGAGCTGTATGGCGACGACGGCGCATTGATTGCCCAATTCAATGGCTGCTCGTTGAAGCGGCTGCGCGGTGCCAGTCTGGTTGATCAGGCTGAGCCGCACGCCGTTGAGATTGCAGGCAGCAGCGCTGCGCTCGAAGACTATTTGCTGGCCCAGTTGCACGCCATCGGCGCCAGTCAGGTCGGTAAAAAACAACGCCAACGCAACCTGATGGACCTGGGGCTTGAGTCCATGCAACTGGTCAATCTGGCGCAGCGAATCGCCAGCGCAGCGCTGATTGAGCTCGAACCCACGGTGCTTTTTGAATACCCGAGCATCGCTGAACTGGCGACGTTTCTCTGGCAGGAGCACCGCGCGGCGTTCAACCCGTTGCTCGGCGAGCAGGGCAAGACGAGCGAGGTTGCCCCGGTGACTGAACCCGGCCTCATGACCGAGCTTAGGGCTGAACAGCCGCAGACCGATATCGCCATCATCGGCATGCACGGGCAGTTCGGCGAGGCCGCCGATCTGGATCAGTTCTGGCGCAACATCTGGCAAGACCTTGAACTGATCAAACAGGTGCCGGCGGACCACTGGGACATCGCGCCCTGGTTCGATGCCGATCCCGAGGCCAAAGACAAAACCTATTCGCGCTGGGGCAGTTTCATCGACGACGTCGACAAATTCGACGCCGGCTTTTTCAACATGTCGCGCCGCGAAGCCCAGTGGATGGACCCGCAAGTGCGCCTGCTGCTGCAAAGCGCCTACAGCAGCGCCGAGAATGCCGGGGTGATCCAGCGCTTGCGCGGCAGCAATACCGGGGTGTTTATCGGTTCGTGCTTCAACGAGTACGTCGACAAGATCAGCGAACTCGGCCTGCCGATGGACCCGTACATCGCCACCGGCAGCGGCACCATCGCGGCCAACCGGATCTCATTCTGGTTCGACTTCAAAGGCCCGAGCCTGATGTTCAACACCGCCTGCTCGTCGTCGCTGGTCGCGTTGCACGCTGCCTGCGTGGCGTTGCGCAACGGCGAGTGTGGGATGGCCTTTGTCGGTGGCAGCAACTTGCTGCTGTCGTCCTGGCATTACCGCTATTTTTCGGCGATCCGCGCGCTGTCACCGACGGGGCGTTGCCACACCTTCGACGCCCGCGCCGACGGCTATGTGCCGGGTGAATGCGTGGCCACGCTGCTGCTCAAACCGCTGGCACAGGCACTGGCCGATGGCGACCCGATCCATGGTGTGATCAAGGGCTCGGCGGCGCTGCATGGCGGTTACACACCTTCGCTGACGGCGCCAAGTGTGGCAGGCGAGGAAAACGTGATCGTGCATGCCTGGCAGAACGCAGGGATCGATCCGCGCACCCTGAGCTACATAGAGGCCCACGGCACCGGCACCCGACTCGGCGATCCGATCGAGATCAATGCACTCAAACGCGCCTTTGCGCGCTATACCGACGACCGGGGCTTCTGCCATATCGGCTCGGTCAAGGCCAACATCGGTCACACCGAGGGCGCAGCGGGCATCGCCGGGGTGCTCAAGGTGTTGCAGCAGATGAAACACAGGAAACTGCCGGCGCTGGGGCATTTCAAGGAGCAGAACGCCCACATCAAGCTCGAAGACTCGCCGCTGCTGATCGACACCGAGGGCCGTGACTGGCCGGAACAAGACACACCGCGACGAGCTGGAATCAGCTCCTTCGGTTTTTCCGGCACCAACGCCCATGCGGTGCTGGAGGAATATCGCGAGCAACGCGCGTTCGCCACGCATCAGGGCCAGCAGGTGCTGGTGCCAGTGTCCGCACGCAATGAACAACGTCTGCAAGAGCAGGTGCTGCGGTTGCTGGACCACCTGAAGCAACACACGCCGGACCTCGCCGCACTGGCGTACACCCTGCAAACCGGGCGGGAGGCGATGGCGGTGCGGGCGATTTTTACGGTCGACAGCCTTGAACAGTTGCAACACCAACTGCAAGCCTGGATCGCGGGCGAGCGCGGTGGCGTCGTTGCCGCGCCGGTCATGAGCGCCGAGCAGGCCCTGGCTGCCGCTGACCTGCGGCAACTGGCAGCGCTGTGGCTCGCGGGTGCTGACGATGAGGACACTATCGACTGGGCGCAGCTCTATAGCGCGAACCGGCATCCTGCACGCATCAGCCTGCCGTGTTATGCCTTTGCCAAGGAACGCCACTGGCTGGAAGCACCGACGATACCCGCCGTGGCAGAAGGCACGTTGCTCACGTACACCGAGCAATGGCTTTCGGTTGAGGAGCCGGTTGGGGGGACCGGGATCAAACGGGTGATCTGCCTGTTGACTGAGCCTCGTCTACGCCAACAACTGGCCCGCGAAATCCAAGCCCTGAGCCCGCACACCGAGCTGGTATTTATCGCTGCCGCTGACGCCAATGGCCGCGACGAGGAGGGCCATTACCGCGTTGCGGCGCACGACCCGCAGCAGTTGCAGCAAGGACTGCAACAGGCGCTGTCCGCTCACGGCGCAACCCGGATTCTGTATCTG
The DNA here is from genome assembly GCF_004519405.1 of Pseudomonas sp. BCA17. Classification (GTDB taxonomy): domain Bacteria; phylum Pseudomonadota; class Gammaproteobacteria; order Pseudomonadales; family Pseudomonadaceae; genus Aquipseudomonas. Next base: position 159,092 of record NZ_SGWI01000010.1, read on the forward strand.
TGGGGCATGGATGATCGACGCTGGATCAGCGACAGCAGCCCAATAGTCGCCTTGCTCAAGGCCATGGCCGCCACCGCAACGCCCATCGACCGCTTGCTGCTCGCTGGGCGGGCGGGCGATGTGCTTGAACGCTGTCACCTTGAGTCCTGGATCGGCATCGAACGCTCGCTTGGCGCGGTGATGGATTGCCCTGTCGAAGTGGCCATCGACTTGCCGCACCGTGACGCCGACGACAGTCGCTGGCTGCGCCGTGTGTGGCTGCAACTCAGCGGCAAAGCGGCCGGTAGCAGATTGTACCAGGACATGCTGAGCCTGCGGCCTGTCTTGACGCCGACCCTCGCCGAGCCCACCGTCGAGCCGCTGACGCTGGAGCAACTCAATACGCTGCTGATCACCGGTGGACTCGGCGAGCTGGGCTTGCTGCTGGCGAGCGAACTGTCGAACCAGGCCAGGCACCGCAGCAGCGGTCAACTGCATCTGCTGCTCAACGGTCGCTCGCCATTGTCGACGGCCACACAGGCGCGAATCGATGCGCTGAGCCATGAGCGTTGCAAGATTTTCCATGTGCAGGCCGATTGCGCCGACCGTATCGCGATGACGGCTGCATTGGCCGAGATACTGCCGCAAAGCGGGTCCATCGACGGCCTGATCCATGCCGCCGGCCTCAAGGCCAGCGGCAGTGTATTTGTCAGTTCGGCGGCTGATTTCAACGCGGTGCTCAACGCCAAGATCAAGGCCACGCAGGTGCTGGGCGAGGTGCTGTCGGCGCAACCGCTGGCATTGATCTGCCATTTCTCCTCAAGCTCGGCGTTGCTGGGGGATATGGGCGCATGCAGCTACGCAATGGCCAACCGTTTCCAGCAGGCCTATGCGCGTTATGTCCAGACCGGGCGCACGCGGCGGGTCGTGGCGATCAACTGGCCGCTGTGGCGTGATGGCGGCATGGCGGTGGGCGAGCGCGAGTCGACCGAGTTCTACCTCAAGTCCAGCGGCCAGCGGATGCTGGAAAGCACCGAAGGCCTGGCATTGCTGCGCCGGATTGTCAGCAGCGACGTCGAGCAGGTATTGGTGCTGGCCGGGCAACCGGCGCGGTTGCAGCAGATGGTCGCCGGGATCAATGAACCGACACCAAAAGCCACAGCTGAAACACCGTCAGTAAGTCCGGTACGCAACCCCGCGCACAGCCGTCCCGAACTCAAGGGTTTGAGCCTTGAGCGGTCGCTGCTGTGGGACCTGCGGGAGCTGGCGAGCCGGCCGCTGAATGCCGAACGCCAGACGCTCGGCGAAGACACCAATCTGGCCGATTTCGGTTTCGACTCCATCAGCCTGGCGGAGTATGCCGGTCTGCTGAGCCGGCACTTGGGCCTGAGGTTGACCCCGGAAGTGTTTTTCAGCCATTCGACCCTGGCAAAACTCGCTGCACATCTGTTGGCGCAGCATCGGCAGGCGGTTGAGGCCTGTTACGACAGTGCAGCGCCAACCGCGCCTGAGCCGGTGCGAGTGCCGACCAGCAACATCACCTCAAGCCCGAACGCCGACACCATCGCCATCATCGGCATCAGTGGTCGCTTCCCCGGCGCCCGCACGCCCGATGAGCTGTGGCAACTGCTGGCCGAAGGCCGCGACCTGGTCGGCGAAATATCGGCTGAGCGTTACGACTGGCGCGAGCATTATGGCGACCCGCGTGAGAACCCGGCCAAGACCCGCTGCATCTGGATGGGCAGCGTGCCGGGGATCGGCGAATTTGATCCGCTGTTTTTCGAGATTTCACCGCGTGAGGCAAAAAACCTCGATCCCCGACAGCGTCTGCTGTTGCAGGAGTCCTGGAACGCCCTGGAAGACGCCGGTATCGGCCCGCGTCAGCTGGCAGCGCAGCGAGTCGGCATGTTCGTCGGCGTCGAGGAGGGCGACTTCCAGCGACTGGCCGGCGAGGAGAGCCTGACCTCCAGTCATAACGGCATTCTGGCGTCGCGGCTGGCGTACTTTCTGAACCTCACCGGGCCGACCATGGCGATCAACACCGCCTGTTCGTCGGCGCTGGTGGCGCTGCATCAGGCGGCCTCCAGCCTGCGTAACCACGAATGCGAGATGGTCATCGCCGCCGGCGTCAATCTGATCTTCTCGCCAGACGCCTTTATCGGCATGACCCAGGCCGGAATGCTGTCGCCGGATGGCAAATGCTTCACCTTCGATCACCGGGCCAACGGCATGGTGCCGGGCGAGGCAGTGTGCTGCGTGTTGCTCAAGCCGCTGTCCCGGGCCGAGGCCGATGGCGACCACATCTACGGGGTTCTGCGCGCCAGCGGCATCAACTACGACGGCAAGACCAACGGCATCACCGCGCCCAGCGGCGTTTCCCAGCAACGCCTGCTGGAAGACGTTTATCGCCGCGCCGGAATCGACACCCAGGCGGTGGACTACATCGTCACCCACGGCACTGGCACCCAACTGGGTGATCCGGTAGAAATCAACGCCCTCAACGATGCGTTCCGGGGCAATACGGCGGGCCATTGCGCGCTGACCTCGACCAAGACCAACCTGGGCCATACTTTTGCCGCCTCGGGGCTGGTCAGCGTCATCAGCCTGTTGCAGGCGTTGCGCCACGAAACCATTCCGGCCAGCCTGCATTGCGAGCAGGAAAACGACTATATCCAGTGGCAACAAAGTCCGTTCTACGTCAACAAGGCCAACAAGGCCTGGCCGCAGGCAGGACGCGACAGCGAGCGAATCGGCGCGGTCAGTGCATTCGGCATGAGCGGCACCAACGTCCACGTCGTCTTGCAAAGCTACAGCCCACAGCACGATGACGCGGCGCTACGGCGACCTTGCTACCTGCTGGTGCTCTCGGCCAAAACAGCCGAAGCCTTGCGGGAAAAAGCCGCGCAATTGAACGTGGCGCTGGAGCAGGGCGGTTACCTTGATCAGCAGTTGCCGTCGATCAGCCATACGTTGCTCGAAGGCCGGCACCACTTCCGTTATCGCCTGGCCTTGGTGGCGGCGGACCTGGAAGAAGCGCGCTACGGCCTGCAACGTTATCTAGCCGGCGAAAAACGGCCCAACCTGTTTGGCGGCGAAGTCGAGCGCGAATTTGCCCCGCGCAAAACCGTTGCGCGTTATATCGAGCAGTTGCTGGACGACAGCCTCAGTGCCGATGAAAACGAGCTGCGCGAGCTGTTGTCAGGGCTGGCGGACTGTTATCGCCAAGGCTATGACATCGACGGTCGGCGGCTGTTTGTGGCGACGCCGCCGCGTGTATCGCTGCCGGGTTATCCGTTTGCCCGCGAGCGTTATTGGCCCGAAGTTCGTCAGCTCTCACAGCCCGATGCTGGCTCGGGTGTGGCGCGACTGCACCCGTTGCTGCATCGCAATATCTCGACCTTGGCACGTCAGTGTTTTGTCAGCCGCTTCAGCGGTCGCGAGACGTTTCTGGCCGATCACCGGATCGGCGAGCAGTTGATTTTCCCCGGCGCCGCTTATCTGGAAATGGCTCGCGAAGCGATTGTCCGGGCCAGTGAACTGCCAGCGCAGCACATCACGTTGCGCAACATGGTCTGGTTGCGGCCACTGGCCTTTGCGGTGGCCGGCGATACTCGCGAGGTCGAGCTGTTCTGTGAGTTGACGCCCAGCGCCGGTGACAGCCTGTCCTTCAGGATTTACAGCTTCGATGGCACTGCGCAGCAACTGCACGCTCAGGGCGACGCGCTGCTGGCAACCGTTGCCGCCGCCACGCCGCCAGCGCTAGAGCTGGCGCAACTGGCGGCTGCCTGCAACCTCGGCGAGCGCAGCCATGAGGCGCTGTATCGCGACTTCGATGCCATTGGCGTGCATTACGGCAAAAGCTTTCGCGCGGCCGGGCAGATCCACATGGGTCGCGACCGGGTACTAGGCCAGTTGTCCGGAGCAGCGCTTGATCCGAAGATGGACGGCGTACTGCTGCCTCCGGGCATCCTTGACAGCGCGCTGCACATCGCCGCCTCGCTGGGCAGCGGGCAACAGGCTGCTGCCGAACCGGCGCTGCCGTTTGCCCTGGAAAGCCTGCGCCTGTATGGCTCGGTCGAACAATCGCTGCGCCTCGGGCCGCTGACGGTAATCGCGACTCGACGTGCAATGCCAGACGGCGCGGCAATTGAGAAAATCGATCTGCAGATCTGCAACCACGCTGGCGAATGCCTGCTGCAACTGGAGGGCTTCAGCTCGCGCCGGACCGGCGCTGAACAGACACCGGCCCAGGTCACGCCGCAGCCCGGCGAAGCCCTTGGTCGCCTGATCCGCACCCCGTTCTGGCAGCCCCTCGACAGTCCCGGCGAAGCGCTGCCGGCTGATGTTCGGCCACACCTGTTGCTGTTGGGACTGCCGGATGCGGTGGTGGCCGAGTTGCGTCGGCAGTTCGGCGGTCAGGTCAGCGTCTTGCCCGGTGCGCCGGGCGAAACCAGTGCAGCGATTTACCAGACGGCGGCGCTGGCGCTGCTCAAGTCCTTGCAGCAACGGGACGCCAAGGCGGGCGACTACCTGCAACTGTATGTCGGCCAAGGCCAGGATGACCTGCGCCTCAGTGCACTGGATGCGTTGCTGAGTACCGCGATGATTGAAAACTGCGAGTTGAAGGTCCGACTGGTGGCGGTGGACCCTGACATGGGCGACACGGCGATGAGTCTCGTGATCGCCGAGCAGAGCCGCTTCCATTGTCAGCAACGGGTGCGGATCTTCGCCAATGGCAGCCTCTACGGCAGTCAGTGGCGCGAGCTGGCCGCAGAATCGGCGCAACACCCTGAGCCGGGTCCATTTCGCGATGCCGGTGTCTATGCGATCACGGGCGGTGCCGGCGGTCTCGGTCTGATCTTCGCTGAACAGATCGCCAGCAGTTGCCGCAACCCGGTGCTGTACCTGGCCGGGCGCTCGGTCCTGAGCTCGCCTGCGCAACAAAAGTTCGAGCAACTGGAAGCGCTCGGCGCCCGTGTGCTTTACCAGCCACTGGATGTCAGCGACACAGCGGCCGTCAGGCAGTGGATTGACGGCATTTACGCCGAACAGGGCGCCCTGCACGGGGTGATCCACAGCGCGGGGGTGATCCGCGACAGTCTGATCATGCACAAGTCCGCCACTGACTTCGAACAGGTGCTGGCGGCGAAAGTGGCCGGTATCGAGGCGCTGGACCGGGCCATCGGTGAGCGGCCACTGGATTTTCTGCTGTGCTGTTCTTCCCAGGCGGCGCTGGGCAATCTGGGGCAGGCGGACTATGCCTGCGCCAATGCCTGGATGGACGCGTTCATGCACTACCGGCAGAACCTTGCTGCCGACGGCAAACGCAAGGGGCGCTCGCTGAGCATCAACTGGCCGCTGTGGCGCGGCGGCGGCATGCGCCTGGCGCCGGTGATCGAGCAGCAGATGCGCGAGCAGTTCGGCATCGTGCCCATGCCGCTGGAAGAAGGTATCGACAGCTTGCGGCAACTGTTGACGCACTCGGTCAGCGCGCAGGCCTGGGTGGTGTATGGCGAGTCATCGCGGCTGGCGAGCATTGGCCAGACAACGCCTGCTCAACCTGCGGCAAAACCAGCGTCGCAACAGGCAAGCGCAACGACGAGCCTCAGCGACAGTGAACTGCGAAAGCACATCGAAACCTTTGTCACCCGGATCATCGCCAAGGTCACCCAGATCGACGCAGCGAAAATCCATCCGGCGGAAAAATTCGAGGTCTATGGCTTCGATTCGATCATGGCGGTGGGCGTGACCAATGAGCTGGAAAAACACCTCGGCTCGCTGCCCAAGACCCTGCTGTTCGAGCACGTCAACATTGCCGGCATGGTCGATCATTTCGCGGTGAAATATCGCGACCGGTTTGCCGCGATGTTCGGTGGTGATGAGCCGCAGGCGGCGCCTGCGCCGGTCGTCCAGGCGCCTTCAAGTGAGCCAGTATTCAATCGTTTCGCACCTGTCACGCCTGCCTCCACTGTGCAGGTCGAAGACAGCGACCTGGCGCAATACGTCGCCGTGATCGGCCTGGGCGGTTATTACCCCGGCGCGGACAACATGGACCAGCTGTGGCAGAACCTCGCCAACGGCGTTGACAGCATGAGCGAGTTCCCTGCCGAGCGCTGGGACCACAGCAAGCTCTACTACAAGAACCGTGACGTGCTGGGCAAGACCACCTGCATCAACGGCTCGTTCATCAAGGACGTGGACAAGTTCGACTACAGCTATTTCAAGATGCCCAAGGTCTATGCCGATCACATGTCGCCGGAAGTCAGGCTGTTTCTTCAAGCGGCGGTGCATACCTTCGAAGACGCCGGCTATTCGCGTGAAACCCTGCAAAGCCGTTATGGCGGCAACGTCGGCGTGTTGCTGGGCGCCATGACCAACGACTATCACTACTACGGCTTCGAGCACAATTTGTCCGGTGGCGCCATCGCCTCCGGTTCGGGCATGGCCACCATCCCGATGACCGTGTCTTATTTCTACGGCCTGACCGGGCCGAGCCTGTTTATCGACACCATGTGCTCGTCGTCCTCGACCTGCATCCACACCGCGTTCCAGATGCTGCGCCACGACGAGACCATGATGGTGCTGGCCGGCGGCCTGAACCTGATGTACCACCCCTATACGGCGGTCAATACCTCACAGGGCAACTTCACCTCGATCACCTCCGAGTCGGTCAACAGCTATGGGGTGGGCGCCGACGGCACGGTGATCGGCGAAGGGGTCGGGGCGGTGCTGCTCAAGCGCCTGGACCGGGCGATTGCCGAGCGCGATCAGATCTACGGCGTGATCAAGGGCTCGGCCATCACCAATGCCGGTGAACGCAACGGTTTCAACGTGCCCAACCCGGACCTGCAAACCCTGGCAATCCGTCAGGCGATGGAGCAGGCCAAGGTGCACCCGTCGTCGATTTCCTATGTCGAAGGGCATGGTTCGGGCACGCGGCTGGGGGATCCGATCGAAGTACTGGGGCTCAATAATGCGTTCAGCCGCGACACCGACGACAAGCAGTTCTGTTACCTCGGCTCGATCAAGTCGAACATCGGCCACCTGTTGGCCGCATCGGGCGTGGCCGGGCTGACCAAGACTCTGTTGCAACTCAAGCACGGGCAGATTGCGCCGTCGATCCATTCGGGCCTGCTCAATCAGGACATTGATTTCGCCGATACGCCGTTCATGGTGCCGCAGCAGTTGACGCAATGGCGGCGCCCGGAGCGCGTGATCAACGGCGAAAAACAACAGTTTCCACGCCGGGCCGGACTCACCTCGATTGCCGCCGGCGGCATGAACGCGCACATGATCGTCGAGGAGTATCCGCAGCCAGCGGACAGCGCCGGGCAGATTGTCGATGACCGCCTGGTGTTTGTGTTTTCGGTGCACAAGCTCTCGGTGCTGGTGGAAAACCTGGCCCGTTTCAGAGACTGGCTGGCGAGCAGCGAGGCGTTGCTGGCACAGATCGCCTATACGCTGCAGGTTGGCAAGAACAACCTGCGCAACCGCTTGGTCATCCGCTGTGACAGCCGACAGGCGCTGCTGGACGCGCTGACCGCCTGTATCGACGGGCGGTACGGCAGCACGACGTTCTACCGCTTTCAGGAAACCGATGTGGCGCAGTTGCCAGACACGGACGGCCCATTGACATCGCTGCTGAGCCAGTGGCTGAGCGGCGACAATAATGTCGATTGGGCAGGCCTGTATGGCCAGCAGCCGCAGCGCATCAGCCTGCCGGTCTACGCCTTCGAAAAGAACCGCTGCTGGTACACCGAGCCAGGCTACGAGTCGGCAATCATCAATCCACTGTCATTCACCCGAAAACTGCACCCACTGGTGGCCGAGAACTGCTCGACAACCCAACCGGGCGCGCTGTTTCGCACCGACTTCGTCCCGGCGCAATTGCTTGATTACGTTTACCGGGCGCCAGAGGGGCAGCGTATCAGCGCCTTCAACTTTGCCGACGTCGCGCTGGCGATGCCGGCGCTGGTGTCGCGGTTTGACGGGTGCACGCTGTCGGTGTCCTGCGCGTTCGAGCACTTTATCGCCGACTGGGCGACGGTCAGCGGGCTGGCGTACCGCTTGCTGGAAATTGACGAAGGGCAGCTGGAGCTGGAGTTCGATGTGCGGCGTCAGGGCGAGCAGTCGGTCAACCTGGGCTTTGCCCTGATCAACCCGTTGACCGGCAACGAACCCGCACTGGCGCAGTCGTTGCTGGACGCGGCCAGTGAACTGTTGAATGGGCGGTCGGGGCACAGTGGCGCTGCCGATGTCAGCCGGCGACTGGCGCAGGCCGGTTACGATTTTTCGCCCTATCTCGACAACGAAGGCGAGCGGGTCATCAGCCGCAGCGGCTTGTTGCTGGAAGGCCGGCCACCGGTCAATCGGCACAATCACCATGCCGACACTCTTCAACTGTCGCCGTATCTGGCGACCACCCTCGACAAGGCGTTTTACCTGTTGCTCGAAGAGCTGGGGCTGCCACAAGGCCGGGTCATCGTGCGCAATATCGAGCAGCTGTGTTGCTACGAGCAGCCTGCTGGCCAGTTCTCGGTGATCCTGACGCGGATCGGGCTCAACGCTGATGCATTGGCGTTCAGCGTGCTGGTGCTGGATGAGCAGGCGCGGATTTGCCTCAAGGCTGATCGGGTCAGCCTGCATCTTGGCGCGCAGGAACTAGCCAATATCCGCCACGATCACCACTGGCTGGCAGGGACCGTTGCAGCAGTCGTTCGGCCATTGTCTGAGCCGACGACGCAGCCTGTCAGCACCCGTTTGCCAGCGCAGGACGGTGATGGCGAATCCGCCCTCAGCGAGCGGATTCTCGCGTTTATCCAGCAAGAGTTGCAGCACAAGCTGGGGTTTGCACCGCAGGAGATTGGCGAGTCGGCCCAAGTTCATGATCTGGGGCTGGACTCGATCATGGTGGTGCAACTGACGGACAGCGTGAACAAACGCTTCGGCACCAAACTGATGCCAGACCTGTTTTATGAAAAGCAGCAACTGGGCGAGCTGGCGGCAAAGCTGCAAGCCGTCTAGAAACCATTCAATTGATCTGAAGAGTTGACCCGGCAGGCGATGCCGCTGGGTAAACCAGGACGGTAAGGGCATTCAGAACAATGAACAACACCACGTCGAACGATGCACATGACATCCGCTTGCCTAATCAGCGGCCCACTCAACAACACCCGACCACGCCGGCGCCACGCACCCGGCGGCAGATCGGTGAACCAACACAAGGCAGCGCGCCATCGCCAGCGCCGACTGCCAGCGTGGCGATTGTCGGTTTTTCCGGGCGTTTTCCCGGTGCCGACAACGCCGAGCAATTCTGGCAACTGCTGATGGAGGAGCGCTCGCAGATCAGCGAGCTGCCGTATTGGCATCTGCCGGGCATTGCCGAGCGTGCTCACCTGCGCGAGACATTCACCTGCCCGGGCGGTTTCATCAATGACCCGACCGCGTTCGATGCCGACTTCTTCAAGATATCCGCCCGCGAAGCCGAGGCCATGGACCCACAGCACCGGCTGGTGCTGGAGCAGACCTGGGCCGCTTTCGAAGACGCCGCCATCTGCCCGCACAACCTGCGTGGCAGCAACACCTCGGTGTTTATCGGCGTATCTTCCGCCGACTACAACGGTCTGTTGGCCCGTTCCGAAGCCGGTGCGCACGACGCCACGGGCAATGCGCATTCGATCATCGCCAATCGCATTTCCTACCTGTTCGATTTCCATGGCCCCAGCGCGCCCATCGATACCGCCTGTTCCAGCTCGCTGGTGGCAATACACAAGGCTGCGCAGTCGATCCTCAACGGTGACTGCACGGTGGCGGTCGCCGGTGGGGTCAATCTGTGCTTTGAACCGATGGTGTTCATTGGTGCGGTCAAGGCCGGCATGCTCAGCCCCACCGGGCGCTGCAAAGCTTTTGCCGCCGATGCCGACGGCTATGTGCGCGGTGAAGGCGTCGGGGTATTGATCCTCAAGGATTATCAGCAGGCACTGGCCGATGGCGACAACATTGTCGCGACGATTATTGGTTCGGCGGAAAACCATGGCGGCCACGCCAACTCGCTGACCGCGCCCAACCCCAGAGCCCAGGCCGACCTGATCAAACAGGCCTGCCGGGGCATCGACATCAACAGCATCGGTTACATCGAAGTCCACGGCACCGGCACACGCCTGGGCGACCCTATCGAAATCAGCGGACTCAAGCAGGCCTTTGCCGAACTGGGCGCCAGTGCCGGGCAGCGCTGTTACCTCGGCTCGGTGAAAACCAATATCGGCCACCTCGAATCCGCCGCCGGCATCGCCGGGGTAATCAAGACGTTGTTGGCGCTAAAGCAGGGTTATCTGCCCAAGAGCCTGCACAGCGAACAGCTCAATCCGTATATCGATCTGGCCGGCAGTCCGTTCGAGGTCCTGCAGGCTGGCCGGGAGTGGCCGCAATTATCCGACAGCCAGGGCAACAAGGCGCCGCGCCGGGCGGGTGTCAGCTCGTTCGGGTTTGGCGGGGCCAATGTTCATGTTGTGCTGGAGGCGGTTGGACTTGTTCCTGCGCTGACGGAACACGGGGTCGCCGCGACGATATTTCCGCTGTCTGCCAAAACCCTCGAAGCGCTGCAGTCGCGGGTTGAGCAGTTGATCGATTTTCTGCAACGCCAGCCTCAGGTGGTTCTTGCGGATCTGGCCGCCAGCCTGCAACTGGGTCGCGAGGCGATGGAATACCGACTGGTGATTGTGGCGAACAGCCGCGACAGTCTGTTGAGCCAACTGCATGCCAGCGGCCCCGGCGAAGGCGGTAAGCCTGCCAGCAAGATTGCGCCGGACGAGGTGCTTCGGGCCCTGCAACAACAAAATATCGACAGCGTGCTGACGCTGTGGCGCCGGGGCGCAACCGTGGACTGGCGTCAGCTGTATCAACAAAGCCAGCCGCGCCGAATCTCGCTGCCGACTTACCCCTTCAGCCGCGAGCGGTACTGGATCAGCGAATCTCCTGCGCTCGAGCGCACGGGCGAGGCGTGGCTGCATCCACTGGTACAGCGCAATACGTCGGATCTGGCAGGACAACGTTTCAGCAGCCGGTTTGACGGCAATGAATGGTTTTTTGCCGAACATCGGGTCAGTGGTTTGAAGATCCTGCCGGGTGTGGCTTATCTGGAAATCGCCAGGGTGGCGCTTGAACTGTCGCTGGCCAATGAGCGCGCAGTGGTTCGCCTGAAGAACATCGCCTGGCGCCGACCCATGCGCCATGACGGCGGCGAGCTGGCCATCGACATCGAGTTGGCGGAGCAGGACAACGGCGAGATTCGTTTTGAAATTCGTGGCACGCCGGCCGACGGCCCGAGCTATTGCGCCGGTGTGGCGACGGTCGGAGCCGCCGAGAGTCTGGCGCCGCTGGACCTGCAAGCCATCGCTGCCGCCACGACCGAGCAACGACTGGCGCCCGCGCAGTGCTACGAGATTTTCGGCGACATGGGACTGGAATACGGCGATCACTTTCGCCAGATCGGCGCGTTGCAGGCGGGCAACGGCCAAGTGTTGGCCAGGCTGGTATTGGCGGACGAAGGCACTGAGCGCGGCCTGTCTCCCGGCTTGCTCGACTCGGCGTTGCAGGCCGCATTGGGGCTGGCGTTACTGGAGCCGAATCAGCCGCACCAACAGCGCCAGCCACTGGTGCCGTTTGCGCTGGACACGGTGATTTTTGGCGACCTGAACCTGCTCAACCAGCCCTGCCATGCGTGGGTGCGCTACAGCGCCAGCCATCATCCGGGGCGTATCAATAAACTGGACGTGGACATTTGCGATGAGCAGGGCCGGGTGGCACTGCGCCTGCAAGGCTTCTCGTCGAGACGACTTGAGCCGGCAGCCACGCCGATGCTGACCATGACACCGGTCTGGCGCGATAAAGAACTCGTCCATACGGCTCATCGAAACTTCACCCGGCAGGTGATGGTGTTGGCCGGTGATCAACCCGTTGCGCTGGACGAATTGGCGGATCGCTGCCGGGCACTGGCTGGCAACAGTCGGCAGATCCACATCGAGCGGCTGCCCGTGCTATCGGATGACCCCGCAGTCGCGCTGCCATTGCTGGCGGGTTTCCTGATCAACCTTTTGAAAACCTGCCCTGCGGACACGCTGGTGCAACTGGTTTTTGCCGACCTTGATGAAACCGCCCCGGTCTTCGCCTCGCTGTTGGCGCTGCTGAAGACCGCAAAAAACGAAGGACTGATCGCTGCCGTCCAATCAATCGAAGTGCGCGGTAGCCTCTCGCCGCAGTGGCTGATCGACAATTGCCAGCAGGACGATGAGCGGGTGCGTTACCAGGGCGGTAGCCGTCAGGTGGCATCCTGGCAGGAGACGTTGCTGCCGGATGCTGACGCCACGCCATGGCGCGATGGCGGGGTCTACCTGCTGACCGGTGGCACAGGCGGCCTGGGCTTGTTGCTGGCCGAAAGCATCGCCCGGCAGGCACGGGGCGTGAGGCTGGTCCTGGCCAGCCGTTCGGCCAGTCAACGTTCAGCCGAAGTCAGCGGACGAATCGAGGCGATCAAGGCACTGGGTGCCGAGGTGCAAGTTGAAGCGCTGGACGTCGCCGACCCACGCGCAGTCGAGGCGCTGATCGCACGGTGCGAGCAAGCGTTCGGCACGATCAACGGGATTTTCCACTGCGCCGGCATCACCCGCGACAGCTTGCTCAAGAACAAAAGCGAGGCCGATCTGACGGCGGTGCTGGCACCCAAGGTGGCGGGCGTACTCAACCTGGATCGCGCCAGCGCGCATCTGCCGCTGGACTGTTTTGTGCTGTTCTCATCGGTCAGCACCGTGATCGGCAATCCGGGGCAGGGCGACTATGCGCTGGCCAACGCGTTCATGGACGAGTGGGCCGGCTGGCGTAATCGCGAGACCCAGGCTGGTCGCCGTCAGGGCCGCACCCTGGCGATCAACTGGCCGCTATGGCGCAACGGCGGGATGCAGATCGATGCTCAACGCGAGCAACAGATGGTCGAGCAGACCGGGATTCAACCCTTGAGTGACAGTGGCGGCCTGGATTTTTTACGCCGAGCTTTGGCCGATGCTCAGGGGGCCGAACGCTGGATGGTGCTGGAAGGGGATATCGCCAGGATCAAGACGTTTATCGCCGGGCAGTGGCAGGAGCCGCCAGCTGCGCCAATCACCCAAGCGCCGGTCGAGGCGGCACCCTTGGCGCAAACCGTGGAGGGCGACCTGAACGCGCTGGCGATCCGGCATTTCAAGCAACTATTGTCGAAAACCCTCAAGCGGCCATTGGATAAGATCGACAGTGACGGCTCGTTCGAGCGTTACGGGGTCGACTCGATCATGCTTACCGAGCTGACCACTCAACTGGAACGCACCTTTGGCTCGCTGCCAAACACCCTGTTGTACGAACACCAGACCGTGCGCGAACTGAGCGACTACTTCATCCGGCAGCACCCCGAAATGATGCGGCAGTTGCTGATGGCCGAGCCGGCCAGGCGCAGCATTCCCTCCGAAAAAGCGCCGCCATTAGCCACGGCACAAGTGTCCCGGCGCCAGCACAGCCGCCGTCAACCGCCAGTAACCGTGCCAGCGGCCAGCAACAACCGCGATCTGGCGATCATCGGCCTCAGTGGCCGCTACCCCGGTGTCGAAGACCTGGAAACGTTCTGGCAAAAAATTGCTGGCGGTGAAGACCTGATCAGCGAAGTGCCAACCGCGCGCTGGGATCACCAGGCGTACTTTGACGAGGCGCGCGACCGCTTCGACAAGACGTACTGCAAGTGGGGTGGCTTTCTCGACGAGGTCGAAGACTTCGATCCGCTGTTTTTCAACCTCTCGCCCCGAGAGGCGCAAATCATCAACCCCAACGACCGGTTGTTCCTGGAAACCTGCTGGAACCTGCTGGAAAGCGCCGGGATCACCCGGCAACAGATCAAGCAACGCTATCAACAACAGGTGGGTGTGTTTGTCGGTGTGATGTACCAGCAGTACCAGGCGTTCGAGTCGGATCTGGTCCGGGAGTCGTTGGTGTCGGTGACGTCCTACAGCGCGATTGCCAACCGGGTGTCCTATTTCTTCGATTTTCAGGGGCCGAGCCTGGCAATCGACACCATGTGTTCCTCGTCGATCTCGGCGATCCATGCCGCTGGCGAAGCGCTGCGCAATGGCGACTGTAGGCTGGCGATTGCCGGCGGCGTCAACCTGACCCTGCATCCGAAAAAGTACATTGGCCTGAGCGTCGGCCAGGTGCTGGGCAGTCATGCCGGCAGCCGCAGCTTTGCCGACGGCGACGGTTATCTGCCGGCAGAGGGCGTCGGGGCGGTGTTGCTCAAGACCCTGGCCGACGCGGAGCGCGATGGCGACCACATCCTGGCGGTGATCAAGTCGACCGCTACCAACCACGGCGGCCACACCCATGGCTTCTCGGTGCCGAGCGCCAAGGTGCAGGCGGCGCTGATCGACCGCAACTTCAAGCGCGCGGGGATTGACCCGTGCACCGTCAGTTACGTCGAGTCGGCGGCCAATGGTTCGGCGATGGGCGACGCCATCGAGCTGAGCGCGCTGAGCCGCATTTTTAGCGAAGCGGGGGTTGCCAGTCAGTCCTGCGCCATTGGCTCGGTCAAATCCAACATCGGCCATGCCGAAGCGGCTTCGGGCATGGCCGCGCTCAGCAAGCTGGTGCTGCAACTGCAACACCGGCAGCTGGCGCCGTCGCTGGTGCTGGGGCCACTGAATCCCAAGCTGGATTTCGAACACTCGCCGTTCGTGCTGCAACGTACCCTGGCCGATTGGCCTCAGCCGGTGGTCGAGATCGATGGCGTGTGGCAATCCGTTCCGCGCCGGGCATCGCTCAGCGCGTTTGGTGCCGGGGGCTCCAATGCCCATCTGATTATCGAGGAATATCCGACAGCGTCCGCGCCCGACGTAGTGCCGCCAGAAGACGGTGTTGTACATATCGTGCCGCTGTCAGCCAACAGCAGCGGTTCGTTGCAGCAGGCGGTGGCCAGGTTGGCGCGGCATCTGGATGCCCATCCGGATCTTCGGCTCAAGGATCTGGCCCACACTCTGCAAACCGGCCGGGAAGCGATGCCGCTGCGGCTGGCGTTACAAGTGAGCAGCACCGGCGAATTGCGCACGGTGTTGGCCGATATCCTGCGGCCACTGGAGCAGGGCGAACCGATGACCGTACTGGAAACACTCGATTTGCCACTGGCCTTCGGCAATGTCGACGAAGTGTCGGCGGCACTGGCCAGCTTGCTGTCCGGTGCGGGTGCCGTGGCGCTGAGCAACGGCCTGATCGAGGCTGATGACCGGAAACAACTGGCACTGCTCTGGACCCAGGGCGGCGAGATTGCCTGGGACAGGCTCGCGCGAAATAACGGTGCACGCCTTATCGCCTTGCCCACCTATGGCTTCGACAAGCAGCGTTACTGGCTGGAACAGTCAAACAAGGCGTTGCGTGAGGAGGTCACGGACGCGAGCCCGGCCAGCCCGGCAGTGGGCAAACACCACACCGCCGCCGAACAGGGCCTGCGTCTGCTGGCCGACTTGCTGGGCATGCAACCCAGCGACTTGTCGCCCGCCAAGCCACTCAACGCCTACGGCGCCGATTCCATCGTCATGTTGCAGTGGGCCATGCAGGTGCAAGCGCAGATTGATCCCGGACTTACCCTGGCTGATATCCAGCAGTGCCTGACCCTCGGTGACGTCCTGCAATTGCTGAGCGCAACGGCCAGTTTCAAAAAGCCGGTGCTGCCCCCGGAAATCATCGGCCTGTTGAGCGGTTCGACCACACGCTTCCCGGAGTTGCAACGACTCAATCAGGTGCAACATGGCCGGCCGGTGTTCTGGTTCCATGGCGCCTTGGGCGGCAGTGAAATCTATCAAGGTCTTGCCCAGCACATTCAGCGCCCGTTCTTCGGGCTTCAGGCCAGAGGCTGGATGACCGATCGCGCGCCGTTGCTGGGGATTTCGGCAATGGCCGCCTATTACGTCCAGGTCATCCAGTCGGTTCAGCAGCAGGGCCCGTACGATCTGGGCGGCTATTCGCTGGGCGGCATGCTGGCGTATGAAGTGACCCGGCAGTTGCAGGAACTGGGGGAAACCGTCACCAGCCTGGTGATGCTCGATTCACCGGACGTGACCGGCGAACGCACCGCACGCCTGTGCGACAAGACCCGCCTGTTGCAGACCGTCAACATGTCCTTGCAGATGACCATCGGCCAGACCCCGGAGCGCTTCGCCGAGGTGTTGATCCATCGCGATGAAGTCGATCTGTCGCTGGCGCCAGCGGACTACCGGCAGCAATTGACGGCACTGGCCCGGCAGCGGGGCCTGAAGACCAGCGACGAGCGTTTGCAGCAACTGATGGCGCAAGTGACGCAGATCCAGCAGGCGTATCAGGTTGAGCATTATCGAATCCAGCCATTGCCCAAAGCCTCGGACGTTGCCTGCTATTACTTTCGCAACGCCAGCGGTCTGTGGATGGGCGAACTGGAGCCGTTTTTCTCCACCGACAGCCAGGAGTTCGCCGCTTTCAACCACGCCGAATACTGGCAGGAGTGGCAGCGACAATTGCCGAATTTCGAGATGATCGAGGTGGCGTCGGCCAACCACATGACGTTGTTGACCCAGCCGGAAGTGTTCAGGGTGATCGCGCAGTTCTGTGCGTCCCTGTATGGCGAAAAGCGGGTGGAGAATGCCGTTGGATAATACCCAAAGCGGCGTCCCCACCCACGGCCCGAAGGGGCTAGGCGGTTTGTTTCAGGCGCCAGAACTTGTACGCCAGATGGCCGTTTTTATAGGCCTTGATGCCGCTGTCGTCGAAAAAATGGAACATGGTGTCGAACGCGTGCCAGACCTCGGGTGGCAGCGAATCACTGTGCTGTTTTTTCTCGTTCACCAGGCTCTTGAGCAGGTGCTTGAGGTGACCTTGCTCGCTTTCAAACGCCCTGATCACGCCTTCGGAAATGTCGGCATGTTCCTCAACCTTGAAGCCTGTGTGGCGAATCATTGCCTGGTGCTGCTCCAGCACGTTGGTGAAGAAGTCGACACCAATGCTGTCACGCTCGGACAGGGCACTGGTGTTGTCGCCTTTCATGGTGTCGGCATAAAAAAACAAGCCATCCTTTTTCAACACACGCTGCACCTCTTCACCAAACGTGTTGAGGTCGGGGTAGCAGTGGGACGATTCGATATTGATCACAACATCGAATTCGTTATCGGCAAAGGGCAGCGCCATCGCGTTGCCGCCAACGAAGGTCAGCCCTTCAATACGGTGTACCCGGTTGCACAACTCGATATGCGCCGGACAGAAATCCAGCCCGGTTATAGACGCGGCGCCGGTATAGCGGGCGAGGTAGGAGCAGTTGCCGCCGCGTCCCGAGCCAATTTCGAGGATCTTCTTGCCGCGCAGATCGGTATCGCCCAACAGGGTGCGGATCAGGTTCGCCGAGCATTTCTGCTCCAGATCTTCGTCATTGATCCAGTCAAAGCGGCTGTCTTTGGCCAGGTAGCCGTAGTTGAGGAAGGTCAGACGTTTGTCGGGAAACATCCGGGTCATCATGTCGTACCACTGACTGATCGGCGATACGGTTTCTTGTCCTTGGGTCGTCATGTCTACCTCCGTGTCGAAAATTGCTGGGTTTGCATTGCTCTGCCAACGGCGGCAATTGCATGGCGCTGATGCGGCCGCCTGAGGAGCATAGCGGTCATGGGCTAAGGCTCCGAATATTTTTTCATCGATATCGCAGACCGTTCCAGAGCGGCTCCTATACTGCGAGCCGTAACGTCAGCTATCTATTTCAGGACGAAATTTATGCCTTATCTTTTTCAGGGACAGACGTCTTGCGTGGTGTTCATGTTTCCCGGTCAGGGCTGCCAGTTCTATCAGATGGGCCGCGAGCTCTATCAGAACAACTCAGTGTTCCACCGCTGGATGAACGAACTCGACACACTGATCCACGCCGAACTGGGGCAGTCGGTGATTGCCGGGATTTATCACGACAACAGCCCGCGTTCAAAGGCTTTCGACGATATTCGCCTGAGCCATCCGGCGATCTTCATGATCGAGTACGCCCTCGGCAAGACACTGATCGAGCACCGCATCACCCCTGATTATCTGCTGGGCACCAGCCTGGGCGAACTTGCTGCCGCAGCGCTGGCAGACGTCATTTCTCTGTCCGACGCCATTCGCCTTGTTGTACGTCAAGGGCAACTGTTTCACCAGCGCCAGTCACCGGCAGGCGAGGGTGCAATGCTGGCGATCCTGGCCGAAGAGTCGCTGTATCAGCAGACGCCGTCGCTGCGCGAGCACTGCGATATCGCGGCCCACAACGCGCCTTCGCTGATCGTCGTCGCCGGTCCGACCAGCGCGATTGCCGATGCCGAACGCCACCTCAGCGCTCGGGACATCGTGTTCCAGCGTCTGCCGGTCAATCAGGCCTTTCATTCGCGCCATATCGATTTTCTCAGGCCGGAGGTCGAGGCATTGTTGCGCCAGACAAGCCTGCACAAGGCGCAGATTCCGGTGATCTCCTGCCACAACACCGAAACCTTGCAGCAGCTCGACGCCGATCACTTCTGGCAGACCATCCGCCAGCCGATCCGTTTTTCCCAGACCCTGGCGCGGATCGAGCGTGAGGCCGCCGAGCGCGGCGAATCGATGATCTACCTGGACCTTGGTCCGAGCGGCACGCTGGCCAACCTGATCAAACAGAATATTCGTGACCGTGCGTTGCCGCCGATTTTCCCGGTGCTCAGCCCGTTCGGCCGCGACCTGGAGAAATTCGACGAGGTGCTGACCCTCGGTCGTGCCTTGCAGCCGCTGCCGGCGAAATCTGCGCTGATAACACCGCCGACAGCAGCACCGGCTCAGGTGGCCGCGCCGCCCGCGACATTTCAGGTCCAGCAGCCGACCCGCCTGGTACAGCGCCCATCGACGCCAATGCCGTCCGGGCCGAAACGCGTCTATGGGTTTCCGGGGCAGGGTTCGCAGCGACTGGGCATGGGGGCGGCGTTGTTCGAACAGTTCCCCGAGCATCTGGCCGAGGCCGACAAAATCCTCGGCTATTCGCTGAAAACACTGTGCCTGGAAGACCCCGATCAACAGCTGTCCAACACCCGGTTTACCCAGCCGGCGCTGTACACCGTCAGTGCCTTGGCGTTCCTCGCCAAACAGCAGGCGGACCCGCGTAAAGCCGACTTTCTCGCCGGTCACAGCCTGGGCGAGTACTGCGCGCTGTTTGCCGCGGGTGCGTTCTCCTTCGAGACCGGGCTGAAACTGGTGAAAAAACGCGGCGAGCTGATGGCCCTGGCCACTGGCGGCAGCATGGCCGCTGTTATCGGTCGCAGTCCTGACGAAGTCAACGAGCTGCTGGCCCGTCACGGCCTCGGTGCGCTGGACGTTGCCAACTACAACTCACCCTCCCAGGTGGTGCTTGCCGGTCCGGTCGAGGCACTCAGCGAGGCGAAGGAGATTTTCCAGGCGATGGACATTACCTTTGTAGCGCTGCCAGTCAGCGCGCCATTCCATTCCCGCTACATGGAAGGCGCGATGGGGGCATTCGGCGAGTACCTGGCTACGTTCGAGTATTCACCGCTGCACACCCCGGTGATCGCCAACATCGACGCCGCGCCTTATCGCGATGATCAGTTGGTCGATAACCTGACCCGGCAGATCTGCGGCTCGGTGCGCTGGCTCGATACCGTGCAGTACCTGATGCGCCAAGGGGCATTCGAATTCGAGGAACTCGGGCCGGGCGAGGTGCTGACAAAACTCGTCAAAACCGTGCGAAACGCTGCCGCCTTTTCGTGACTGCACAATCGAATGGATGCCTTGTCATGGAAAAGACGATGAACGCCACATTGACCGATCAGTTGTTTTTCATTGCCAGTGTGCTGAGCCTGGAAAGTCGTCAGCTGATCTCCGGTCGCGGGATCAACCAGTCGTTCGGGTTTGAGCGGTTTGCCGCCGCGGCTTCGATCAATCCTGGTCCGTTACGGGTGGCCTTCGACGGACTCAAGGCGTTTGGCTGGCTGAATCCGTCGAATGGCGACGAGTATTTCTTCACGGGTCGGGCCTCGGCAATCGACACATTGCCCACGCAGATGGCCGAACTGTTTTCGTGGTTGGCGCCGCAGCGATTGCCGGACGCGCAGGATATACCGCACCTGTGGCGCTGGCTCGAGCTGTCGGCGCTGGACTGGAATCTGCACTGTCCGGCGTTTATCCGTGGCCTGAACGAGTTGTTGTCGCTGGTGCTGTTGCGCCGATTGCAACTGAACGGGGCAATCAATACTGACACTGGCCAGGTGGATACGCGGTGCATCGACGACGGCCAGACCGGCCATGAGCAAACTCGGCTGCTGAGCGATTTTCTGCGCACTCAGCAGTGGATTCGCCGCGAAGAACGGCACCTGGTGTTCAATCCCGAGCGGCGCGCGCTCCTCTCGGAACGTCTGAGCGAGCCTTTTCTGGCGTACTACGCCAGTTTGCCCACGACCCTAGATGGCCTGTTGTTCGGCAAGGGCGAGCAGTGGGCAGACGTATTGCAATGGCTGAAGGGTGCAGGTGAACAACACGTCTGGTCAGGTGACCGACCCGCGCTTGAACAGCTGCTGGACAAGGTCTTCGATGCGCAGCCGTTGTCCACGCAACCGGACTGGATCGTCGAGTTGGGCAGCCATCCCGGCGTTTCATTGAGCGAGCTGGGGCAATGGGTGCGACACCATACGGCCCGGGGCCAGGTACTGGACAGCAAGCCCCTGCAATTGCTGGTGCTTGACGCAGCAGTGAGCGATCCGGCGGCGCTGCGCCAGCGGATTCGGGACGCGGGTGTTGGTGCCGATCAGCGAGTGTTGTGGCTGGGCATCGGCCAGCAGAATCTGCAACCGCCGGGGACGGCGCCGCAGCAATCAGCCTTACAAGCGCCGCAGCGTTATTACTTGCGGCCCGACGGCCTGGCGGCGGAAGGCGCCAGCGTGCTTGGCAGTCTGCAGACCTCGGCAAAAGCGCTGGCAGCGCTGATCGGCGAGCAACCGATAGTGCTCAGCGAAAGTCACTGGCGCCCCGACGGTCCCAAGGTGGATCACTTTGCCTGTCATTACCCGGTTGAAGCAGCGCACTACCTGATGGCGCTGGCCGGTGCCGGGCTGTTTGCCGATCCGGGGATGCTGCACAGGCTGCCGCTAGACGGCATCGACTGCGCGGCCACCAGCGGTTGTTACCGGGCGCGTGAATACCGCGTCCGGCATGTGACGCTGGCGGACATGCCCGCGCTGTTGACGCTGGAACAGGCCTGCTGGCCCGAAGGTGGCCGGGTGGATCAACACATTCTGCGCCGCCGTTTGGGCCAGGACCCTGCCGGCCAACTGGCGCTGGAGTTCAAGGGCGAAGTGGTCGGTGTCATCTATTCCCAGCGGATCACCCGGATCGAAGCGCTGTTCGGGGTCAATTTCGCCACGGTCGATCAGCTGTTTCACGGCAATGGCAGCACCGTACAAATCCAGAGCCTGAACATCCTGCCGGCGCATCAGTACAGCGGTTACGGCGATCAGTTGCTGGAGTTCATGCTGCAATATTGCACGCTGCTCAACGGTGTCGACACGGTGGTCGGCGTGACTCGTTGCAAGGACTATCCGAAGTACCGCGACATCGCCCAGGCGGACTACATTCATAGCCGTGACGAGCGGGGCGTGCTGCTGGACCCAGTGTTGCGTTTCCACGAATTGCACGGCGCGCGAATCGAGCGGCTGGTGCCCGGTTATCGTCCCGCCGATGCCGACAATGCAGGGTACGGCGTTCTGGTGCGTTATGACCTGGCCCGCCGTCAGCGCCAGGAAATTCAGCTGACCACGGCAATGGTTGAGCAGCCGGCGATCTCCATCGACGACGCGGTGCGCCAGGGCGTCAATCGCTGCCTGGGACAAGCGCAAGACAGCCGAGTGTCATCACGTCATAGCCTGATGGAGCTGGGACTGGACTCGGCTGATCTGCTCGCTCTCAGCGAACAGCTGGGAATGACGTTCGGTCTGGCGCTGGAACCGAGCTTTTTCTTTCGCTACAACAGCATCGAGAAAATCGTCGCGGCGTTGCAAGAGCGCCTCGGAAGGCAAATGCCGCCGCCGAAAGAAATTCAGGCGGCAAGACCGCCATCGACTCCAGTCAAAGAAGAGGATGATTTCGCCGTCATCGGCATCAGTGGCTGTTTTCCCGGTGGCGAACTGGAGGGATTTTGGACTGCTGTTCGCCACGGTGCCAGTCTGATACGCGAAGTGCCAAAGGAGCGCGCAACGGCTGGACCTGCGGGCGGCTACATTGACGGGATCGAGTATTTCGATCATCAGTTTTTTGGCATTTCGGCAGCGGAAGCGGCGCTGATGGACCCGCAGCAGCGGCTGCTGTTGCAGCATGCCTGGTGGGCACTCGACGATGCCGCGATTCCTGCCGCAGCGTTTGCCTGCCGCCAAACCGGCGTGTTTGTCGCCGCCGCGCCGAGTGAGTACCGCGACATTGTCGAGGTCCCCCGCGACAGCCCGTTTCTGCTGACGTCTTCTTCGCCCTGCATGTACGCCAATCGGATTTCCTGGTTCCTCGACCTGCGCGGGCCCAGCGAGTATTGCAACACCGCCTGCTCGTCGGTGCTGGTTGCGCTGCATCGAGCCATGCAGGCGATCAGGGCCGGCGAGTGTCAACAGGCGCTGATCGGCGCGGTCAATCTGTTGCTGTCGCCTGCTGAAACGGCCGGCTACCGGCAGATGGGGTTTCTCAGCGAACAGATGCACACCCGTTCTTTCCAGCCTGGCGCTGATGGTTATGTGCGCTCCGAAGGGGTGGGCGTGCTGTTGCTCAAGTCTTTGGCCGATGCCCTGCGCGACGGTGACCGGATTCATTTGAAGATCAAGGGCAGCGGTGTCGGGCATGGCGGTCGAGGGATTTCACTGACCGCCCCCGATCACGAGAGCATGCAGGCGGCGATGGTGGCCGCTTACCGCAGCGCCGGGGTTGCGCCGCACACTGTCAGTTACCTGGAAGCCCATGGCACGGGTTCGGCGATGGGCGATGCCATCGAAATCGGCGCGATTCAGGCCGCGCGCACGCAATTGAATGGCGATGACAAACCCGGCGCTGCGTGGAGCCTCAGCACCTTGAAGCCGCTGATCGGGCATTGTGAGTTGGCGTCCGGCATGGCGGCGTTGTTCAAGGTGATTGATGCGGTAAAACAGCAGCAACTGCCGGGCATACCTGGGTATCAACAACTCAGCCCGGCGATCACGCTCGATCCGCAGCAACTGTCGCTCGCGTCCGGGAACCGGCCATGGCCGGCGGTGCAGGATGCCGACGGCAACGAGCTGCCACGTCGGGCGAGCATCAACAGTTATGGTTTTGGCGGCGTCAATGCCCATCTGGTGGTGGAGGAATTTGTTGATCATCTGCGTGTAACTGCAGCTGATATCGGGCCGCAACTGATCCTGTTGTCGGCACACGATGCTGACAGGCTGACGGAGCAGGCTGCACGACTGAGCCGTGCCATTTGCCAACGCCCGGACCTGTGTCTGGCCGACATCGCCTATACGCTGCAAGTGGGCCGAACGGCGATGGCTTGCCGCTGGGCGCGTGTGGCGGACAGCATTGCGTCCCTGCAACTGCAACTGGACGAGCTTGCCCGAGGCATGCGCGATGACATCGTGCTGGCCGATGAGCAGTCGGATGCAGATGCCGACGCAATCACTCAGGCACTGGCGGAGCGAGACTTGCCCGCGCTGGCCGATTATTGGCGCCGGGGCGTGGAACCGGACTGGCGCAAAATGCCGCGTCTCGATGAACCACAGCGAATTGGATTGCCGGGCTACGCCTTTGCGCAATCGCGGCACTGGCTGGCACCGCGGCGGGCTGAACCCCTGAGCCACCCAAGTGAGGGCGAAACGCCGTGCCAAAAAAATGTGCGCCAGATCCTCGCCGAACTGCTGGGGTGTGAGCCGCAGGCACTGACGGGGTGCGAAACGCGCAGCCTGGCCAGCCTCGGCCTCAGCTCTCTGGGCGCCGTGGGCCTCAAGGCCAGGCTGGAACAGCAACTGCAACGGTCGGTATCGCTGTCACAGCTGAGCCCGTACTTGAGTCTCGGTGAAGTCGAAGCCAATCTGGCGGTGCAGGAACGGCAGCGCGACGATCAACTGGTGCCGGCGTTGCAGGTGGCGCCCGACGCCCGCCATCTGCCTTTTGCCCTCAATGATATCCAGCAATCGTTTTTGTCAGGTCGTACGCTGTTGGCCGAGGCTGAGCGGGTCGGCTGCCATATCTATCTGGAATTCGACTGGCCGGAGCTGGACGTCTACCGGCTGAATCAGGCGTGGAATCGGCTGATGATTCGCCACGATGCGCTACGGCTCAGGTTGCTGGCGGACGGTCGCCAGCAGGTCGGCGAACCGATGCCTTATCGTTTCAAGACCCGCGACTTGCGCCGCAGCGAACCCGCCGAACGCGAGCATTCGCTGGTAGCCCTTCGCGCATCGATGTCGCACAAGGTTTATCTGAGCGGCCAGGAAACGCTGTTTGAAATAGTCGTTTCGCTGCTGGATCACCAAGTCAACCGGGTTCACCTGAGCATTGACGAGTTGATTGTCGATGCCACTTCTTTGGAGGTGCTGTTGCAGCAATGGCTGATGATTTATCAGCAGTCTGCCACCGAGTTGCCGGATCAGGGCGTGTCGTTGCGTGATTATCAGCTGTCGCTGGAGGCTTTCAAACAGTCGCCACGCTACCAGCGTGATTTGCAGTACTGGGTCGACAAGCTGGCGCAGGCACCAACTGGCTTGTCCTTGCCCAAGGCATCGCGACCTGCTGGCCGCGAGCGTCGTCGATTGACCTCAACCCTTGAGCAGAGCTGCTGGCAGCGATTGAAAGCGCGGGGCGATGCTTTGCAGGTTTCAGGCACTGCACTGCTGTTGAGTCTGTTCGGGTTGATCCTGCAACAGGCCAATGCCGGCAAGGCCTTTTCGTTGATCTCGACCAGTTATGGCCGACTCCCGGTGCACCCGGACATTGATCGGCTGGTCGGGCCGCTGATCTCCACGCAGTTCTTTGTCTTTGCCGGCGCGGCGGAACAAACCCTGGCCGAACTGGCGCAACAGGTGCAGCGCCAGTTGCTGGCGGACCTTGATCACGCCAGCGTCAGTGGCATCTCTGCACTTCGCGAAGTCCGTCAGCGTGGCGACAAATCGAGGCTGTTCAACGGTGGCGAGGTGGTCTTCACCTCGATGCTCAACAACCCGGTAATCGACGGCGCGCCGAGCTTTGGCGACGCCCAACACTACTGCGTCACTCAGACGCCACAGATCAACCTCGATCACCAATTGCGCGAGCGTGGCGGGGCGTTGAGTTTCAGCTGGGACGTCGCCATCGACTGCTATCCCGTCGGCATGATCGATCAGCTGTTTGGCGACTATTGCCAGTTGCTGGTCACGTTGGCGAACGGTGATAACGACTGGTCGGCGCTCAAAACATCAACGCTGGTTCATGCGGCGCCTTTTGAGCTGGCGCCCGATGCGCCGCCAAAGACACCTTTTGCATTGACTGATCAGCAGCAGGCCTACGCTTTCAACCGTTCTTTGCACCGGGGGCAGGGTAGTTCACATCTCTATATGGCCGTTGCTATCGAAGCGCTGGATATTGCTCGACTGGAAAAAGCCTGGCAGCAGTTAGTGGCGCACCATCCGATGCTGCGGACGCGGATTCTGCCCAGTGGCACCCAGCAGATGATGGAAGCACCGCTATTGATGAAACTCGAAACAGTCGAGAAGAATATCAGTGGATCGCGGATCGTCGAAGAGATGCTTGGCCGGGTGACGGCGCTGGGAGAGTGGCCTTACGCTGAACTGCGGGTCAGTACACTGGATGAACAACGCAGCCTGGTGCATCTGGCGGTGGACCTGCTGCTCGTCGACCTTCCCAGTCGAGATCTGTTGATCCATCAACTACTGAATCTCTACCACGGTCTACCGCAGACGCCGTTGGTCATCAATTTTGGTAGTTATATGGAGGCTCTCGGACAGTACAACCGCACACCTGCGGCACAAAACGCAGCTCTTTACTGGCAGGAAAAATTCCGACTGCTGCCCCAAGGGCCGCAGGTGAATGACGAAATGGATATCAATGGCCTGTACCTGGAATATGAGCACTACCTTGATTGTTGGCCAGCGCTGCGTGATCGTATCGCACGAACGGGAATCTCTGCCGACGCGGTACTGATTTCTGCCTATGCCTGGAGCATTACGAAACATTGCGCCCAGCCGGCCTTTACTCTGGTGGCCCCTGGTTGGAAGAGGCCTGCAGTACACCCGCAGATCGACGCGCTGGTCGGCGACTTCACTACGTTGAGCTGGATCGATTTCAACAATGAACCTATGACTTTTATAGAGCAGGCCCGGCGTTGCGAACGGATCTTCACCGAGGATCAACAGCACAGCATGACCAATGGCCTGCAAGCACTTCGTAAGGTGGCGACGGATAAACAACGACCACGCAAACTTGATTTCCCTGTGGTGTTTACCCGACTCAACCCACAAGGTCCACTGGACCTGCCCGAGGGAGTAACACTCGTTAAAAGTGCGAGTCGCACTCACGGTGTGGCGCTGGACAATCTGAGTATCGAGCAGGCAGAAGGTTTGTTGATCCACTGGGATCTCGCGGCTAACCGCCTGACTTCGACGCTGGTTGACGCAATGTTTGCCGACTACTGTCGCTTGCTAGAGGGTTTGGCTGCCGACGAAGGAACATGGGATCAGGAGAATAAAACATACTAAGTGCTTGTACGGATCTTTCTTATAGAGGTATTTCTGGAAGGGAGTAGCTGAAATAGGGTTCCCGGCACTACCTGGTAAATCAGGCAAACCGGGCGTCCATTCAGGGCGACCGGTTTAAGTCTCGATCTTCACGTACTCGATGGCTTCCTGATAACGGGTGGTGCGGCCATCGAAACCGGTCTCATCCAGCAGGTGCCCGACCGGGTGGTAGTAGAAGTCCGTACGTCGCTCGTTTTCGTTTTCCAAGGCCCGATCAATTCAACGGCGGACTGGCGCCAGCTCGGGCCGAAGAAAAATTTAACGTCGTGTCTGGGATTAGTTGATCACTACATTTGGCTCTGTGCGTACTGTACGGAGTAGAGTGAGAACCTCACTCATTTGGATAGAGGCGGATGTGAATGGAAGCGTTAGCCACTTTTTCTACTAAGAATTTCAAACCAACAGGCCTGAGCCCAACCCCCGAGATTACTACCTTCTTGCCAGTGTCTATCAGCACCATGGAGAAATGCTACTCGGGTGCTATCGACGGTGTTTCCTCAACAGTTTTTACTGCGGCGTTCGACCAGACGACCAGGACGGGCAGTTACATCGCAATTGAGAGCTTCAAAGGTGCGGTGAATGGAAAAGAAGGCGCCTTCAATTTCATCCACTCTGCCTCCACAACCGGCACTGATCGGGCAGATGAATTTTTCTGCATAGTCGGAGGCAGTGGTACAGGTGATTTGAGAGGGATATCGGGATCAGGAGGGATCAAAATCGACACCGATGGCACGCACCATATTTGGTTGAATTACCAACTCGAATAGGTCAGAAATAGTTTTGAGGTAATGCCGCTGAGGACACCATTGCCCTGGATCGAGGTGGCATTTAAAAAACAGAGGCCTCGATCTGGAGCGGCCCTCCACAACAGCGGCTTTATGGTTGCTTCTCCGAGTAGCTGTAGAGAGCACTCGGTAGCACGGCTTGGATTGGAGTTATTTTTTCTGTTCTTGATCTACCCTTCGAGCAAGTCCAGAATTGAGTCCTTTCCTGCTTCGGCAAGAAAATAAACCCCTTAGATTTCAATGGGTCGGACGCCAGATGCGAGTCTCGTTTCCCGCTCCAAATATAGCGCTACAGAGTTCCATTGAATTCTGTAAGTGATTGAAATAAGGACCTTCGGGTCCTTTTTTCGTTTCGGCGTAATCATTTAATCCAGCATTATCCGATGCGTTGAAGTCCAGGATTAAGTCCAGAATCCTGACGGGTACTGAATCGGTTTGTTGCTGGAGCAATGTGCGTAGCGAGATGAGCATCTGTCGCCCGGTAGCTACCCCCAAATTGGGTTTAAAAAAGGCCGTGCCAGTCGTGACGAGGCACGTGCTTTGGTTGCCCGGGGCATCAAACCCCTATGATCATCGCAAACAACAGCGGCTTGCTGTTCGTTTTGCGACGGAGCATACCTTCGAGGCCGTGTTCAATCAGTGGGTGGAGTTCCGCAGGCTGAGTCTGAAGGACGGGCGTCAAAGCATTTTGAGCGCACCCCACACAAACATAAGGCGATAAATGCGCCTTCGATTGAACACTCGCGTTTCGCGCGCATAGCTAGCTTGCTCGCCTTGCCAGGCAGTGCTCGACGACCCAACTGGTTGGTTTGATCACTCCCTGCGGGCCGAACGCCAGCGGTCGCTGGGCCGATGGTCCCATTGAAGGCGTAGCACCGGTGCGGTGCACGGTATCCCATACACCCCAGGTCAAGACGGCTGATACCGTGCCTGTTCCGAGCACGAGGTCCAGGTATCGCTTGTACGTGCCGGCCACGATGGCGTCGCGTTGGTTCACGTCTCCCGTCAGGTGACTGTCGTCCACGTCGAGTTCAGTGATATAGACGTCAAGTCCCAAGTCATGCACCTGTCGCAGAAACCCGACCAGCCCTGAGCCGAAGCTGTGCGGGTCTGCGGCGCGCAGATGAGACTGGATGCCCAGCGCATGCACCGGTACGCCGCGCTGCTTCAGGGTCCGCAGGAGGGCAAGCACGGCGGCGCGCTTGCGTGTGCCGGCAGGTGAGTCGCTTTCCAGGCCGTATTCGTTGTAGCAGAGGGCGGCGTCTGGGTCGGCACGGTGCGCGGCCTCGTAGGCCAGGTCGATATATCCGGGACCGAGCATCCGGTACCAGAAGGTGTCTCGCAGCCCGCCTGCCTGCCCGTCGTCGAGCTGGATGGCCTCGTTGACGACATCCCAGGAGACTATCTTGCCGCGGTAGCGGCCGACCACCGCGGCAATATGTTGCGTCAGTACCTGTTTCGCGTTGGCGGGTGTCACCGTGTGTGTGACCCAGTCGGGCAGGGCGCGGTGCCAGCACAGTGTGTGGCCACGCATGTGCTGATGATTCGCCTGCGCAAACGCTAAGATACGGTCCACCGGTGTGAAGGTATAGCGGTCCGGGGCAGGGTGGACCTGGGCCCATTTCAACGCGTTTTCCGGCACCACGATGCCCGCTTGCCGGGCCACGACGTCCCGATACGATGGGTTGGTATCGAGCAGGGCGGGATCTACCGCGAAGCCGAACGAGAGCCCGTGTTCCGCGGCGACCGTGCGCAACGGCCTGAAATTATCGTCGGCAAGCGTGGGGCGAACACGCAAAAGCGGCGCGAGGACCATGGCCTGCAACGTCGTGGTGAGGAAGCGTCGGCGATTAAAGGGCTTCATGCGTGGACCCTCGGAGCGTGGAGATGCTTCGCAAGCTTATAGCTCATCTCATTTGCGAACTACTGTCGCGCCTGTCGGCTGTTTGTAACGCCAACACGCGGGCAATGCCGTGTACATCTGCGCCCGCGCTTGGGGGCAGCGCCAGGACTATGTCGGCCTTGGCAAACTCGCTAGCCAAAATACCGCCGATTTCCGAGGGTATCGATTGTTCGACCCAGCCATGGCTGGTCAAGCTGGCGCGTAGCTGATCCAAGGGCAGACCGCGCACCAGTGCACTATCCGTCTCGTGGTTGGGGTGGTCGAGCCAGATGCGAACTGGGCCCAGCAGGTCCAGCCGTAGCTCAGGTCGGGGCTGTGCAAGAATTGACTCCGCTGCCTTACGTCTACAGTGATGGCCTTCAGAATCCATCGGAAGCCAAGGCTATCCGGACATTTTCAGTCCATAAAAATGGCGGGCTTCGAGATCGGATTGTTACAAAAGCCCGACGAGTCATTTTCTGAATATCCAGCCCTGACGAGGCTGGACGCATGGCATCTTTCAGTTGCTGCGATCCTGCAGACCAAGCCCACCGGCAAAGGCTACACCCTCGGCGATATTGACGGCTTGTCCCTGGCAGTGACGGCGAGGGCGGGGATGGCTAGGAGACTATCGTTGTAAGATAATGAGTTTTCCTGCCCTGACGGTTTTTAAACGGGCCCAGCAATAGAGGTATATTCGATGGTAAAGGCGCGGCCGCGTCCAGCGGTAAACGGTGTGGCTTCGGCTGACCGAGTCTTGACCGTTCTGTCTGCATTCCGAATCGGTGATTCTGCGTTGAGTCTGGTTGAGCTGGTGGCGCGAACAGGGCTTATCAAGAGCACGATCATGCGTTTGATGGTTTCGCTTGAAAACCAAGGGTACATCACGCGGATGACCGATGGACGTTATCAGTTGGCCAGCGAGGTCATGAGACTTAATGCTGTGTATCAGGAGTCGCTTGATCTTGAGCGTCATGTGATGCCGCGACTGCAGTACCTCTCCGAACAAACGGGTGAGACCGTTTCCTTCTATGTTCGCCACGGCGCTTATCGGATGTGTCAGTACCGGGTGAATTCTTCACATCGCCTGCGACTGAATATGCAGCCTGGCGATATGCGTCCCATGGATGAGGCTGCTGGAGCCCAGGCACTGCGAGCCCCTTTTCATGTTGGCATTGCGCTGGAAAAACCGTACTACTCTCGCGGCGCGACGGATCCACATGCGTCTTCTATTGCGCTGCCGATCTATGGCGGGCAGCAAGAGTTGATGGGCGCACTCGTCATTTCAGGGCCGGCCAGCCGACTGACAGAGGAGTGCGCCGACAACTTGAAGGATGTTTTTTTCGAGGCTGCGCGCGACCTGATGCGTAGCTTGGGGCTCAAGCCGGCGGAAAGCCAAAACGCCGGGGTGGAGTTAGAAACCGTAAAGTGAGATGGGGTTGTCGCGAAGAACCAGTTCGCGTGTACCTGTGTCCGGGGCCCAGAGGGCCAATAGATCCAGAATAGTAGCGTCGTCAGGTTTCTGGTCTATTGCAAGTGTCGGGTGGGGCCAGTCGCTCCCCCACAGCATGCGCTCAGCGTTATGCCTGATCATGGCACTGGCTACCTTGCCGACATCGTCATATGTCGGAGCCCCCGTCTTTGAGCGCAAGTAGGGGGCGGACAGCTTGACCCAGGTTTTTTCATTATCCAGCAGCCGGATAATCGAAGCGAAGGCGGCAGCGTTCAGTCCTTCCGGTTGCGGCACGTGCCCCATGTGATCGATGACCACCCTTGCCGACAGCTTTGCCAGTCGTGGCTCCAGCTCCACCAGAAGCGGGCCGGGTGCGATCTGGACGTTCCAGCCCAGTTCATTCACGCGTGAAGCAAGTGGTTCGAGGTCGTCGAGTGCTGCACCGCCGACACTCAGATTAAAGCGTATGCCGCGCACGCCGGCGCTGTGCAGGCTCGCCAGCGCTGTGTCGGTGATTGACCCATCAACAACCGCAATTCCTCGGGCATCGCCGCGGCTGCGAAGCAATCCATCGAGCAAAATACGGTTGTCGGTGCCGTACGTGGAGGGCGTTACGATAACCATCCTTGTCATGCCCAGGCGTTTTTGCAGTTGGCGATAATCTTCCAGCGAAGCATCGGGCGGGAACAAGGTTGCATTGGTTGCAGCGGGGTAGCGGCCATCATACAAGTGCATATGGCAATCTACGCTGCCGGCCGGTGGCGTAAGCTTTGGTTTTTCGTCCCCTTGGCTGAAAGGTACGTTGGCAAGCGCACCCATGGACGCAGCAGCGCCCAATGCGGTGCCTGCCTGCAGGAAGCGGCGACGGGATAGGAGCATCGCAGAACCTCTTGTTTTTGTTTTACATAGTAATGCCGACGCTCCGTTACGGGAGCGTAGGTGTCGTGGTTTTAGTCAGCAAATGCCTACTTGGCGATTATGGATGCGCCCAGTTCGGCTTGTTCCCGCTGGCGCTTGCGACCGACCACCAGGACCATGATTCCGGCCAATGTGCAGAGGGCTGCAAGTGGCATGAGTGCCAGCGCATAACTACCGGTTGCATCGTGGATCGCGCCGTAAGCGTTCACCATCAGACCACCACCGATCAGGTTTGCCATCGCGCCTACAGCTGCCAGCCCGGCGGCGGCAGTGGAGGAGGATAGCCAGCCAGAAACCAATGCCCAGAATGGCCCTTTCATTGAGTATGCGCCGACCAGAACCATGGTCAGCATAATGACGGTGGCGGCCAATGAAGAGGTGAACAGTGTCATGAGCAGTCCGGCCGCGATCAGCAATAAGGTCATTGCCGTGTGCCAGCGACGTTCGCCTGTGCGATCTGAACTGCGCCCCCACACGATCATGAGCGCCGAGGCGATGCCGTAGGGAATGGCATTCACCAGGCCAATCTCGAGGGAACTCAATCCGAAGGTCTTGAGCAGTTGAGGCGCCCATACACTCATGGTGCTGCCGGCGGCGGACGCGCCCGAGTAGATCAGTGCGAGCACCCAGATGTCCTTATGGCGCAGCAGTTTCCACAGCGAGATATGGCCGATTGCAGTCTTTCTCGAGGCTTCGTCGGCCAGGCGCTGAGTCAACCAGTTGCGCTGTTCATCGCTGAGCCATTTGGCCTGCTCGGGGCGATCCGTAAGTACGAACAGGCAGGCAAGTCCAAGCAGTACAGCGGGTATGCCCTCGAGAATAAATAGCCAGTGCCATCCACGCATCCCCAGCCATCCATCCAGGCTGAGTAAAAGACCGGACAAGGGCGAGCCAATAAAGTTGGCTGCGGGAATAGCCACCATGAAGATCGCGACCATGCGTGCGCGATAAGCAGAAGGCAGCCAGTAGGTCAGGTAGAGGAGTACACCCGGGAAGAAGCCTGCCTCGGCGGCGCCGAGCAGGAAGCGCATCACATAAAGTGAATTGGCGCCCTGCACGAATGCTGTGCCGGCGGAGATGAGGCCCCACGTGATCATGATCCTGGCGATCCAGATACGCGCGCCATATTTTTGCATGGCCAGGTTGCTGGGTACTTCGAGGAGGAAGTAAGACACGAAGAACAGGCTGCTTGCGAAACCAAAAACTTTCGCTGTCAGCCCCAGGTCTCCGTTCATCTGCAGCGAAGCCATGCCGATGTTGCCGCGGTCAATGATCGCAATCAAATAGCAGATGATCAGAAATGGAAGGATGCGCCAGGCCACCCGGTGCATCGTACTGCGCTCTAGATCGCTTGTGGGGGAACTTGCTGAGGTCATGAGGCTCTCCGATTGTTATTTTTTCTGGAGTGTCGCGTTTCACGTTGGGGCTCCCGTTTTCAGGGAAGACAGCGGAGTGGGGATCACTCGAGCACTGAACAGACATCGAATAGATGTCGGTTGACAACACAGCGTGGATCCAGAGGTGCGCCCGCCCACACATCGAAAATCTGTTGAAGTGCAACGAGGCCTACGCGGTCACGTGCCTCGGAGGTATTTGCGCCGACATGGGGAGTGGCGACGAGTGTCGGCAGGCCCCAGAGTGGGCTGTCGGAAGGTGGAGGCTCTGGATTGAAGGTGTCCAGGCCGGCGCCCGCTATTTTTCGTTCGCTCAATGCTTCAACCAATGCCTGGGTATCAATCAGCTCGCCCCGGGCGGTATTGATGAGGAGGCTTCCTGGGCGCATGCGCTCCAACTGCGCGGCACCGATCAGGTTGTGGTTGGAGTCGGTCAGCGGGCAATGCAGGCTGATGATATCGCTCTCGGCCAGAAGTCGATCGAAATCGTGTTCGCGCTCCACATGATCACGTTGCGGTAACTGCTTCAGATAGGGGTCGTAGACCTTTACCTTCATGTTCAAAGGGGCGACCAGGTCCATCAGGATGCTGCCGATAGAGCCCAAGCCAACCAGGCCGAGCGTCTTGCCGAACAATTCAATCCCGTTCGCCGAGGACTTGTCCCAGTGGCCGTCGCGCATGCGCGCGTCCAGCAATGCGGTCTGGCGCGCAACGCTGAACATCAGCGCAAAGGCGTGTTCGGCTACGGACTGCGCATTGGCGCCGGCAGCAATGCTTACTGGAATGCCGCGTTCCGCCGCGGCCTGGATATCAATGGTGTTGTAGCCCACGCCGTGCTTGGCAATAGATTTGAGTTTGGAGGACGCCTCAATCATGGCGCGGGTCAATTGGCCCTGGCGGACAATGATTGCGTCTGGTTGCTCTGCACGGATTATCGCTTCCAGCTCTTCAGCAGGAATATAGGGAGTGGTGGGGATTACCCTAACGCCTTGGCTCGCGGCCATATTCATGGCATCCGCAGCGAGTTCGGGCCCGGTGAGCAGGATGGTTCGGGTCATGACAGGTACCTTGTTTTTATGGTTGCGGCTGGCGATCGAAGACAGGGCATCGCGACGAGTAGACAGTATCACAATGAAATGCCGTTGCAATATTTGATATAAAAATGCCTTTGATTGCCGATATCCGGTAAGAATGTGTTGTTGATTTTTAATAAATGAAATGGGATTCTGAAAATGTGAAATGACTGATCAGCCGATGAGCAGCGAATAAATTCAATAAGTAACGTCGATAGAGGTAGGGCACATGAGCATTGGGTTCAGGGTTCTGGAGCGTGCGCGCAAGGTTGATGTCGAGTGGGTTGCACGTTACCGGGAGGTTCCAGTGGCTAATGTCAGCGACTCAATGAATCGCATGACTGCGGGTGGCGCCAAGCTGCGCCCCATGCATCGTGCAGGTGTATTGGCTGGCCCGGCGCTCACGGTCAAGGCCCGTCCCGGTGACAACCTCATGCTGCATTACGCATTGGATATTGCAGAACCAGGTGATGTGGTGGTCGTTGATGCAGGGGGTGATCTGTCCAACGCCTTGATTGGCGAAATGATGGTTGCCTACGCCATCAAGCGCGGTGTCGCGGGTATCGTTATCAATGGTGCAATTCGAGATTCGGCAGTCATCGGTGCGGATGATTTCCCACTGTTCGCGGCAGGCATTTCACATCGTGGCCCTTATAAGGATGGGCCGGGTGAGATCAATGTGCCAATTGCCATCGATGGTATGGTGATCGAGCCCGGCGACCTGATTATTGGCGATGATGACGGTCTTCTGTGTGTGCCATTCGATCAAGTTGGCGAAGTCTATGACCGTGCAGCTGCCAAGCATGCCGCCGAGAGCAAGCAGATGGAGCAAATTGCTCAAGGCACCAACGACCGCACCTGGGTACTGGAGTCGCTGAAGAAAAAAGGTTGCCTGCTGCCGTGATGTGCCATTGAAGCGGGCGGGGCGGGCATTACTGGTACTTGTCAATCAGGAGCAATGACTTGCTTGACCCCACAACGCAACGCAGTAAGTGGCCCGCATCTGTGAGGGCGCTGGCGCATCGCAATTTTCAAATCTATTTTGCAGGACAAGCCGTTTCCACCCTGGGGAAATGGGTTCAACAAGTCGCGTTGTCGTGGTTGACCTACCACCTGACAGGGTCGGCAGTACTGCTCGGCACCATTACCTTCCTGACCTTGGTGCCACAGCTTCTGATTGGGCCTCTGGCAGGTGCCTGGACCGATAGGCACGACAAGCGTCGTCTGCTGATTATCGTGCAGACCATCCTTGCTCTGCAGTCCCTGGTACTGGCGATTCTTGCGTACGGGCTATGGATGAACGGCCTGACCCTTGCGCTCATGGCATTGCTGCTCGGAGTGCTCAATGCTGTGGAGACTCCGCTTCGTCAGGCGTTAATCGGAAGCTTTGTTCCTGACCCTGCCGACCTGCCAAACGCACTCGTACTCAACGCAATGTTAATCAATGCGGCTCGCTTTGTTGGGCCACCCTTGGCTGGAGCCCTGATAGCTTTCGCAGGGGAGGCGGGCTGTTTTTTACTGACCGCCCTAGCGTTTCTGTGTCTGTTGATAGGGCTTATGAAAGTGCGCACGACGCCAAGCCCAAGAGCCAGTGGCTCAACAGGTGAAGTGTTTCGTGAAGGGTTGCGTTATCTCTGGAGGACCCTTGAAGTCCGCCGGTTGATGGTCAGTGTCGTGATCATCAACCTGCTCGCGTCGTGCTACACCGCGTTGCTCCCCATTTTAGCCAAGTCAGTTTATGAGGGGGATGCTCGCACGCTTGGGTGGTTGTGGGGCGCTGCAGGTGCCGGCGCGTTCCTGGCGACCATCGTGTTAGCTGTAAGCGGTTCAGCGTCGAGACTGCAGCATTTCATATTGGCTGGAGCTGCGTTATGCGCAATGGGTTTGTTTGGGCTGTCCATGCCTGCCCATGTGCTCTTGGCATTACTGTGTTTAGCAATGCTCGGGTTTGGAATCACCATCAGTAACGTGAGCAGTAATATGCAATTGCAGAGTGGCGCGCCTGGTGCGCTTCGAGGACGAGTTGTAGCTTTTTACATCGCCTTGCGTTTCGGTTTCGAGGCTATTGGGGGGCTGTTTGCGGGGGTGATTGCGGCCCAACTCGGTGCGCCTTTGACGCTTGGGATAGCGGGTGGACTGTTGCTGGTGATCGTTGTTGTACGTGAAATCTCCAATCGTTATGAAGTGAGTCCTAGGAGATAGTCTGGAATAACCGAGCATTTTCCGGCCTGAGAGCCGTCAGTACGTGTCGAAAACACAACCGTGCGGCCAACTCACCTTCCTGACCTTGACGCAAAAACGGTGAGTGAAATCGAACAGTTGTTGCCGCATAGGTGGAGTCAGGATCATCAACATATTCTGACTTTGGACGCTGCACAAAGGGCCCGCACTTGCTTCAAATGGCACCGGTCATGCATCGAACATGAAAATTTCTCGAAAGGTAGGGTTCCAGACTTCATTCCTCTAGACTGGGGGCCGACAGAAGTAGCTTTCGCTCTTACAGATAGGTAGCCAGGATCCTGATTAGTGCAGATCTGCACGCTCTGAGAACGTGGAGTATATGTGGAGTATATGTGGAGAACGCCTCTTATAGCTTCAGCACCCAACCCTACCCACCCAGACAGCGTTTTGAAGTCTGGCGTGAAGAGGTTAATGCAATCTTTGACGTGAAGATTGGCGACCCTGAATCAACAGCGTTCAATTACCGGCTGACCACCTGTTACCTGGGCTCGCTGTTGATGGGGTGCGGCGTATGGGAAGGCACCGAAAAACCCGTGCATTATGATGTCAAACGGTCAGCTCAGAGGGTCCGCCGCGACGGGCTCGACCATTACTATATCTGCCTGGGCCTGTCTCATTCGATCAACGGCTCGGCCGGTCAGGCACCGTTGGTGGCAAGTGATTCGCAGATTTATGTGTTGGACCTTGCTCGGCAACTGGATTGCATTATCACGGCAGGCGATACGATTATCCTGACGGTTCCTCGGGACTTGCTGGCAGCTCAAATAGGTAACAAGGACATTCATGGGCTGGTATTGAGGGGCGGTTTGAGCGACCTGCTTGCCGATCACATGCGCGCGCTACGAGCGCGGTCAGCCAGTTTTAAAAGTGATGAAATACCCTATATACAACAAGCGACTCTGGCCATGGTCGCGGCCGCGATAACACCCTCCATTCCAAACCTCAAAAGCGCTGAAACCGAAATTGATCGCACACTGTTAAACCGCGCCCGAAAACTGATCGAACGGCATCTTCAGAACCCCGATCTGACGCCAACATTCATATGCCGGCACATAGGGATTTCAAGGGCTGGACTCTATCGTTTATTCGAGCAAGAGTCGGGTGTTGCGGCTTACATACAACGACGCCGGTTAGACAAGATAAGGGCCATTCTCCAGGGCGATAGTAGCGTTCAGCATCGAACCTCGGGGCTGGCCTTTCAATTCGGGTTCAAAAGCGAGTCACATTTCAGTCGCACGTTCAAGAAGGCTTTCGGTTATTCGCCAAAAGAGGCGCGTGACTACCTCATTGCATCTCACCCCTTAGACTCCGCAGGCCAGGCCTCTGTGCACACCGGTTTTTCACTTCGGACCATGCTTGATCAAATGACGCCAGGTTGAGACGGACAGGCAAGGAATTGGTACACAGGGGCAAGGAATTTTTCTCGTTTTTTTTTGTTACGTTTTATAGTTAACGCTCTTTCGGTTCGCCGGATTGATGAGCGGTGTTAACTATTACTCCATCACCATTCAGGCGAGCTGGGTTGTGGTTTTAAAATCAATAAACTACTCGGTTTTCAGTCAACAAAGGGATGCGTGATATGTCGCTGATTAAGTTGTATGTAATGGCAGCCACACTTGTGCTTTTGAGTGGCTGCAATGCGCTCGCCAGTAAGACGAATATGTTGAGTGACGATGACGTAAAATCTCAAAGCGCTGGTGCGTTGGGTTATGCTCCCACAGACTTGACTGTTATCAACCGGCGAACGCAAGGCACCAATACCTATGTACTGCTGAAAACCAATGATAATAAGCAGTTCAACTGCATTATCAACGGAGGCAATATCTTGACGTTCGGTATGTCCAACCCGCCGTCCTGCGCGCCAAAAGGTCAGCCGATAAAGAGCGCACCGTTTGGAGGATAAGACTGCGTGCTCAACAACATTCATGCTTATCAATTCTTACGGCCGGGAAGGTTCAGTATGGCTGAACACAAATTTAAGTATTTGATATTATTAATTTTTTCAGTGCTGGTATCCGGATGTGAAGTGCTGGCAAATGCTGTGCCCACCATTCCGGACGTTATAAATAAGAATAAGTTTGAAGGGGCTGATATACAGTTGGCCTATGCTCAATATGGGAAGCCCGGCCAAGTGGTGAAGAATGCTGGCGGCGGGTCTGTTGCGAGATGGTTTTATGAAAGCCAATATTCCTTGTCGGACACGGCAAATACCGTCAGCGCAGGCCCTGGCGGTGGCGTGATGCTGACACCTACAACCAGCACAAAATACTATGATAAAAAATGTACTTTAGAAATTACATTTAATGCGCAAAATATAGTCACTGACTATAAGACCATTAAAAACTCTCCCGGAAGCTGTAATAAGTGGTTCTAATTTAGGGTGGTGTGGTCCCGAGAAGCACGCCAAAGCAAGATAGTTCGATCCATCGCGCCATCCCGCGTCAGCTAACAGCTGGTACAACCTGCACGGAGCACGTTGTTTTGAATTACATGAATAACTAGACGAGCCCCCTCTGTCGTAGGGCTGCTTTTCGCTGGGCGAAGATTGGGAATGGAGAAATCACATGAGCACCACAAGGAAATTCATATTGGTTTTGTCTGCGTTGAGCCTGTTGGGTGGATGCGCCGTAAACCATTCTGACACGCTTGCTCGCAAACCCATGAGTACACTTGAGCAGGATCAGCAATTGGTCGCTATGGGGATTCTGCCGCCGTCTGTTTTGGAGATCGATGCGGAATTGGAAAAGGTTCCGCCTAACAGCCCCAGGGCCCTGCAACTGCTCAAACAAAAGCTTGCGGTGACTCAGCAGCAGCAGAACAGACTTCAAGCAGAAGACGCCCAGCGCCCACCCGTTAGCGTACCTTCGCAACCGCAAGAGCAAGAGCAGCGTATGTGTTCTGTGAATAATGGGTCCGCAATATATTTAGTACCTTGCTAAAAGCAGTTCTGTACAAAATTTCGGCTTGCGCGAGGAGCAGACGTTTATCTTGTAGCCGTCCTTTCACATCCCTTTCACAGTCGGGCGCCTATTGTCATTCCAGCTCCTGATGAACATCCCTTTAAGCCCGCTCTCCCCATCGCGGGCTTTTCTTTGTCTGCAATTTGAGCGCATAAAACCAGGCCAATGCTGAGCGGCTCGTATCTGCACCGGCACTTTCTGAGCCGAAGCATGTCAATCGTGCATCACTGCCACGTTGGTACGTCATCATGCACAGTTGGAAAAAAATATCGCTGACTGAGGGTCTGGAACGGAGTCTGCCCGGGCACCAGGTTGATTGCGTTCTGATCAATGGCTGGACGGCTACCGTTTTTGTCCGGCAGCCCGAACATGAATCACTGTTTTGCACGACGGGGATCGACCTGGCCAAGCTTGCAGACAGCTCGAGCGTTCAGCAGCTTGCTGACGAGATAACGTTTGAGGTTGATATGGCCAAGGACAGGAGTGCTGGCTAGCTGTATGCGTATCTGAAGAGTGTCCTCACGCGATTGCCGACGCAACGGGCAAGTGAAATCGATCGGTTACTGTTGCATAAGGGGGCAACTGTCTAACTACACAAGGCATGTCGTCATACACTCACTGCACTGGCTCGACTTCTTCACCAAAGGCGCCCATGTCCGCAACTATTCGCTTCGCTGTACCGCAAGATGCAGAACTCCTGCCGGCCATTGAAACCTCTGCTGCGCAGGCATTCCGCGCGATTGATAACTTGAGTTGGGTGGCGGATTCGCCCCCCATGGCCGTTGAGCGACACCGTCAACTCATCGCTCTATCAACCTGCTGGGTTGCCCTTGATACCGAAAATCAGCCGCAAGGATTTCTCAGCGCGGAGCGCCACGGTGACGATCTTCACATCCTTGAATTGTCGGTGAGGCAATCGATGCAAGGACAAGGTCTGGGGTTGAGTCTGGTTGAGGCTGCCAAGGATTATGCACGTTCAAAACGACTGCGTTTCGTAACGCTTACCACGTTCAAAAACGTTCCTTGGAATGCCCCGTTTTACTCGCGGATAGGATTCAAGGCTGACACCCGCGCGGATCTGGATCAAAGGTTGGCGGCGATTCTAAACGAGGAGTACACACACGGATTCGCTCCGGGGGATCGATGCGCAATGATATGGCCGGTGACTTGAATAAATAACTTTCAGGCATCCACGTCGATAGCAACGCGTTGAACGAAATCGGCTACCCCGGAAACCGGAGTGCGCGCCGTTCCCTTCCGCAGGGCTGGGCCTTGCCCAGCCTGAATCGAAGGGCCGGCCAGGCCAACGATGGTCTCATTCTCTCGTCACCTTCAACGGCGCGTCCGCCAACCTCAGGTTGGCGGCGATGTAAAACCCCAGGACCGTGCGTTTCTTCTCTTCATATTCACAGGGCACCAGCGCGGTATTGGGCAAGTGCGCGCTGTCCTGTGCCGGTTTGACCAGCATTCTCTTTCCCCCCGAGCGCAGGCGCACATATTGCCCGGGCTCGAAGGTGCTCATGGGCGCGTCTCGGCAACCGCCAGGCGTGTAGGTTCCCCCCATGCGCCGCCCAAGGCGGTGTAGAGGTTGACCTCGGCAATCAATTGCGCCAACCGATCAGTGATCAGCGTCTGTTGCGAGGAGAACAACGAGCGTTGTGCATCGAGGAAGACCAGGTTGCTGTCCACCCCGATGTGATAGCGACGTTGGGCGAGGTCGTAATAGAGCTGATTCGCCTGCACCAGGTCGCGTTGTGCATTCAGCTGGTCGTCATAGGTCTGGCGTGCCGCCAGGCCATCGGACACTTCCTGGAAGGCCGTCTGGATGGCTTTTTCATACCGAGCGACGCCGATGTCTTTCTGCAGCTTGGAGTAGTCGAGGCTCGCGCGCAGGCTGCCGGCGTTGAAGATCGGCAGGTTGATCTGGGGCTGGAACGTCCAGCTGCCCGAGCCGCCTTTGAACAGGCTGGACAGTTGGGAGCTGGACGCGCCGGCATTCGCCGTCAGGCTGACGCTGGGGAAGAATGCGGCACGGGCAGCGCCGATATTGGCGTTGGCGGCTTTGAGCTGGTACTCGGCCTGCAGGATGTCGGGTCGGCGCTGCAGCAGGTCGGACGGCAGGCCGGAAGGCATCTGGGCGATCAAGTCGCTGGCCAACGGCCGAGCCGGCAAGGATTCCGGCAGTGCGCCGCCGATCAACAGCGTCAGGCTGTTGCGGTCCTGTGCCACTTGGCGCTCGTAGCGGGCGAGGTTGGCGCGGGCGTTCTCGACACTGGTGCGTGCCTGTGCCGCGTCCAGTGAAGACGCGGCCCCCACCGCCAGGCTGCGCGTGGTCAGGCGCAGGCTTTCCTCGTAGGAGGCCAGGGTCTGGCGCGTCAGCACCAGTAACTCCTGGTCGGCGCGCCAGGTCAGGTAGGCATTGGCGACGCTGGCCACTAGGCTCAGTTCTGCGCTGCGGCGCGCTTGCTCGGTGGCCAGGTAAGCCTGCATCGCCTGCTCGCTGAGGCTGCGCACGCGACCAAAGAAATCCAGTTCATACGCACTGATCCCCAGCGTCGCCGAATAGGTGGAGGTGATCGTCGGCTTGCCGGTCTGGGTCATGTTCGCCGGGACACGCTGGCGAGTGCCGCCGACGCCCGCGGAGACCGCCGGGAACAGGTCGGCACGCTGGATCTGGTACTGCGCGCGGTAGGCCTCGACATTCAGGGCGGCCACACGCAGGTCGCGGTTCTGGGTCAGGGCGGTCTGAATCAGTTGCTGCAAGGCCGGGTCGTGAAACAGGGTGCGCCACCCCTGGCCGGCCGCGTCTTCGCTGACCGTTCCAGCGGCAGCGGCATACGCCGGGCCTTGTGGGTACTGTGTCGCCACCGGTGCCGCGGGTTGCTGGTAATCGGGGATGAGCGAGCATCCGCCCAGCGCCACTGCAACCGTCACCAGAGAGAAAGCAAACTTGTTCATGGGCCAGCCTCATTTGAAAAGGGGCACGGGTTACCGCGTAGTAACCCGTTGCTTGAATTGCGCTAGGCGCCGACCATCCACTTGGTCAATCCATGTCGGCCGCTGACCCCAAGCTTTGCGGTGGCACGCTTGAGGTAGGTTTCAATAGAGCTATTTTTCAGCTGCAGCGTTTCTGCTATTTCCGGCACTGTTCTGCCGTTGAGTAAGCCCAGGCAAACTTCCTGTTCGCGGGTCGATAAGGTGATGTCGCACAGCGCCAGGCGCTTTTCAAATTCGCGATGAATGTGCGTCGGCTCCTGATTGGTGACCAGGGTCGCCATCCAACTGCCCATTTTTCGCAACGTACTCTGACGACTGAACTGGGCATAACTTTCAATCAGCGGTAGCAAGGCTTCGGAGAGATTCTTGAGCAGCGACAGCTCGCTCAAAGAAAAATCCTTCTGCGTGTGCGACCGATACAAGGTCACGACGCAGCGCCGGCTGCCGTCG
Source organism: Pseudomonas sp. BCA17 (assembly GCF_004519405.1). GTDB lineage: Bacteria > Pseudomonadota > Gammaproteobacteria > Pseudomonadales > Pseudomonadaceae > Aquipseudomonas. Next base: position 202,043 of record NZ_SGWI01000010.1, read on the forward strand.
CGCGACACCAGCGTGCACTGGTGCGCCGCACGGCGCGCGCCTTTGGTTCGCGCGTTCACACGGATCAGCAGCGAGCCCTCCATCTCCAGCACTTCCTTGAGCAACTGAGGGTTGTGGGCGGGACGGCTCGCGTTGAGCGCCGGGATGTCGGCAGGGGCGCCGGCATTGCCCAACGGTTTGATGTCGGTCAGGTGGGTGTTTGACTTATCCAGCGTCCATTCGCAGAGCGTCAACGCCGTGACCGGCAGGAGCTTGTCGATCAGCTTGAGCATGTTGAGTGCGAAGTGATCCTGGTCAGTACTGGAGATCAACTCGCCGAGTATGAAATAGAAGTGGGGGCTGTCCGCATTTCGAATACGGCTGGTCAGATCCATAGTCCAATCATCCTTGATGGCGATGTTTTTATAAGTAGCGGGTGAGCGAGCCGTGCTGCCATCGTTCACTCCTGAAGGTTTCAACTCGGGTCCGTATTAGGCCCATTGATTGCGCAACGGTCTGTAATAGAAAGCGGGGACATTCAGGTCGCATCCGCTTCTCCCTCGCGGATTTGCCTCCCTCGACGTTTTGTACAGGCTTTCGGGGACAGCCGAATCCGGGGCAATCCGTACACTTGCGGCTCCGGCACCCCCTGGCCAGTCGCAGCAATTTGCCTGACCGGCCATGCCCGGTCTTGAGTGTATTTGAGGAGTTAATCCATGAATAAAGAGCATGAGAAGCCGCCCAAGCCGGGCTCGGTCTTGCGCCTGCTTTGGCAAAATCATCCCTGGCTGGCCTTCTTTTCAGTGGTCACCGGCATCGTCAGCGGCGTGGCCGCAATCGCCGTGGTCAACGTGATCAACCAGGCGATTTACGAGCAGGGATCGCGGTTGCACTTGCTGTATTGGTTCATCGGCTTGAGTGTGGTGGCGCTGGCGTTTCGCAACGGCGCGACCTTGTTTCCCGCGTACGCCAACATGAAATTGATGACGCGCTTGCGCATTGCGTTGTGCCAGAAAATCCTTTCTTCGCCCCTCGAAGAAGTGGATCGGCGCGGGCCGCCCAATGTGCTGACGCTGCTGACCACCGATATTCCGCAGCTCAATGCGACGCTGCTGGTGATGCCCGTGATACTGGTGGAGTGCACGGTGTTCTTGTGCGGCCTGGCTTATCTGGCTTACCTGTCCTGGACGGTATTTGCCTTGACCCTGGCGCTGCTGGCCGTGGGGGCGATTCTGTACGTCTTCCTGTTCCTGGGCGGCGTGAAGTTCACCGGCCGCGTGCGTGATGAATTCACCGCCTTCAACGAGCACACGCACGGGCTGGTCTTCGGCCTCAAGGAATTGAAGCTCAATGGTATTCGCCGACGCTGGTTCGGCCGCTCCGCCATCAAGGAGTCGTCCACACGGGTGGCGCGGTTCAATTTCATCGAGCATATGTGGTACCTCGGTGCGGAAAACATGGGGCTGGTTACCCAGTCACTGCTGATCGGCAGCCTGGTGTTCGCCTTGCCGTTGCTGATGGTGACTGACAGTCAAGTGATGACCGCCAGCGTGTTGACGGTGATGTATATCCTGGGGCCGTTGGGGTTGCTGATCGGTGCGATGCCGGTCATGGCGCAGGGGCGGATTGCGGTCGCCCGTCTCGCCGAATTTGGTTTCCTGATCAACGAACACCACGCCGAACAGGACGAGCCGGATAACGCCAATGTGCTGCGCCTGGAGCACAAGAAGCACTGGCGCCAGATCACGCTCAAAGGCGTGGTGATGAACTATCGCGGTGCCGATGCCGAGAACGGCTTTGCCCTGGGGCCGGTCGACCTGACCATCAACAGCGGTGAGTTGATCTACATCATCGGCGGCAACGGTTGCGGCAAAAGTACCCTGGTCAAGGCGTTGTGCGGGTTGTACGTGCCCCAGGCCGGGCAGATATTGCTCGACGGCGTCGCCGTCAACGATGAGACCCGCAGTGACTACCGAGACCTGTTTTCCGCAGTGTTCAGCGACTTCCATCTGTTCAATCGCCTGATTGGTCCTGAAGGCGAGGAAGTCAATCCGGCCCAGGCGCAGAAGTACCTTGCCGCGCTGGGTCTGGCCGACAAAATCAAGATCGAAGGGCTCGGGTATTCCACCACCAAAGAGCTGTCCTACGGCCAGCAAAAACGCCTGGCCCTGGTCTGTGCCTATATGGAAGATCGTCCGGTGTATGTCCTCGATGAGTGGGCGGCGGATCAGGACCCTCCGTTCAAGCGCTTCTTCTATGAAGAGCTGCTACCGGAGCTCAAGCGTCGCGGAAAGACCGTGCTGATCATTACTCATGATGATCAATACTTCCAGTTGGCTGACCGTATCGTCAAGTTGGTCGATGGCCATATCGTCTCCGATGTAACCCTTGTCGCCGAGGACCGTCGCGCCTGATCCAGGCGCTGCCGACGCCTTTCCCCAAGCACGACACCGAGAGTTTTTAAAACTAACGGTGTCGTGCTTTTTTGTTTTTAAAAACTCTTAAATATCAAAAAGATAAAAGAGTAATTTCGAAATTTCTGCGTGTCCCTTGGTTGTCCGGGATTCGGGTGACATACAGCCCAAAACGCCGGTGCTTAAATTTGCCAATGCGCTTATCAGGTGACGCTGTGGGCGGCTTTTCTATCCGGCGTACGAGGCCGCATCGGCACTTTGAGTTGTCCATTGGCCTGACTGTTTTAACGATTTTTGCCTCAACCTCCCTCGCTGCTGCGCTGTGACCCAGGTGGCACTGACAAAACTCTGAGAAGGCTTTTATGAAACGTTTTTCTGCAGTGGCCATGGGCGACCTTGTCGCGAAAAAAGTCCTTTCAAGCAGCCTTGCCGTGGCTGGGTTTACCGCGCAGGTGATCGCATGAATTCGCCCGTGCAGTTGCCGCAGACGTTCCCTCTGACCGCCGCGCAGAAAGCCATCTGGCTGGACCAGATCACTCAGGGTGAATCGCCGCTGTACAACATCGGCTCTTACCTGGAACTCAACGGCCCGATCAGCGCCGAACGGATGCAACGCGCCGCCCAATTGCTGGTGGCCAAGCACGACGCCCTGCGCATCACGCTGCTGGAAGCCACCGATGCCGACGGCGTACCGCTGCAATGCATCGCGCCAACGGTGTCGGTGGAGGTACCGCTGCTCGACCTTTCTGAACACGCTGACCCTGTCAGCGCCGCGTTGGTATGGATGGGCGAGCATATGGCCCGCGCGTTTTCGCTGACCCAGGCGCCGCTGTTTCGCTTTTTCCTGATCAAGTTGGGGGGGGCGCATTACTACTTCGCCAGCCAGGCCCACCACATCATTCTCGACGGCTGGGGTTTCGGTAAAATGCTGCAATCGCTGGGCGGCATCTACAGTGACCTGGCCGAGGCGCGACAGCCTGATATGGAGGCCAGCTCCTATGTCGACTTCATCGACGACGACCTGCGCTACCGCGAGTCGGCACGTTACGTAAAGGATCGCGAATACTGGCAGCACAAGTATCAGACCCTGCCCGAAGCGCTGTTTGCCCCGCGTTATCAGAATCAGCATGCCAAGGGCAAAGCCCCTGGCCGACACTACGTGCGGCCGTTCCCGGTGGTGTTGCACGATCGGATGGGAGCGCTGGCGAAAGCCTGCCAGGCCTCGACCTACCACGTGTTGCTGGCGGCCATGTACGTCTACTTCACTCGTGTGACCCAGCGCGATGAGTGGATGGTGGGCCTGCCGTTGCTCAACCGCTCGGCCAGGTTCAAAACCACCCTGGGCCTGTTTACCCAGGTCAGCGCCGTGCGCTTCAGTTTCGGCCGCGAGTTGACCTTCAGCGCCCTGGTCGGTGCCGTACGTGATGCACTCAAGCAGGATTATCGCCACCAGCGCTTCCCGCTGAGCGGCATGAACCTGCGTACCGAAGGTGGCCAACTGTTCGACCTGACCCTGTCTTACGAACAGGACGACCACCGGTACCAGTTCGCCGAGCAGATCGTGCATCCGCTCAAGGTCACCAACCACCACGAACAGATGCCCCTGGCGTTTCACCTGCGGGCGAGCAATCACAAGGACAAGGCCTGGGCGCACTACGTTTATAACGAGGCGTATTTCAACGGCGATGACATCGAGGCCCTGGCCGAGCGTTTTACCTACGTGCTTGAGCAGGCCCTGGAGAATGCCGAGCTGGCCGTGGCTGATTTTTCCTTGACCACCGAGGCCGACCGCGCGCTGATGCAGCATTGGAACGCCGGCGTTGGCACGTACCCCTGCGATGGCACGATTCATGGCCGGTTTGAGGCGCAGGCGGCATCCCGTCCCACTGCGACAGCGCTGATTTTCGACGGCCAACGCCTGAGCTACGGCGATTTGAACCGCCGCGCCAATCAGGTCGCGCATCGCTTGTTGAGCCTCGGCGTGCGTCCGGATGACCGTGTGGCGATCTGCGTCGAGCGCGGCCTGGACATGATCATCGGCCTGCTCGGCATCCTCAAGGCCGGTGCCGGTTATGTGCCGATTGACCCGGCGTACCCGCAGGAGCGCATCAGCTACACCCTGCAGGACAGCGCGCCGGTGGCGGTGCTGGTGCAGCAGGCGACCCGTGCCCTGGTGAGCGAGGTGTCGGTGCCGGTGATCGAACTGGACGGCGGCGATTGCCGGGCCGAATCCATCGATAACCCGCAGGTCCCGGGCCTGACCTCGTCCAGCCTGGCCTACGTGATCTACACCTCCGGTTCCACCGGCCTGCCCAAGGGCGTGATGATTGAGCACCGCAACGTAGCGCGGCTGTTCAGCGCCACCGAGGGCTGGTTCAACTTCAACGAGCAAGATGTGTGGGCACTGTTCCACTCGTTCGCCTTCGACTTCTCGGTGTGGGAAATCTGGGGCGCGCTGATGCATGGCGGACAGTTGCTGGTGGTGCCGCAGCTGACCAGCCGTTCGCCGGACGAATGCTATGCGCTGCTGTGCAATGCTGGGGTGACGATCCTCAACCAGACGCCGAGCGCCTTCCGATCGCTGATTGCGGCCCAGAGCCAGAGCGAACTCAAGCATTCCCTGCGCCAGGTGATCTTCGGCGGCGAAGCCCTGGAGCCGGGGATTCTCAAGCCGTGGTATGCGCGGATGGGTAACGCCGGTACGCAGCTGGTGAACATGTACGGCATCACCGAAACCACTGTGCATGTGACCTATCATCCGTTGACCGCCGCTGACGCCCAGCGGGTCGGCACCAGCCCGATTGGCGGGCGTATTCCGGACCTGCGCCTGTACATCCTCGATGCCCAGGGCCAGCCCGTCCCGCACGGCGTGGAAGGCGAGTTGTATGTGGGCGGCGCGGGGGTGGCCCGTGGTTACCTGAACCGACCTGAATTGAATGCCGAGCGCTTCCTCGACGATCCCTTCGACACTGCCCCAGGCGCGCGCATGTACCGCACCGGCGACCTCGGCCGCAGGCAGGCGGACGGCAGCATTGACTACCTGGGTCGCAACGACGATCAGGTGAAGATCCGGGGTTTCCGTATCGAGCTGGGTGAGATCGAAGCGCGCCTGGCGGCCTGTGAAGGGGTACGCGAAGCGGTGGTGATTGCCCGCGAAGATGAGCCGGGCGACAAGCGCCTGGTGGCCTATGTGATCGCCACCGAGGGGGCCGAACCGTCGGCTGGCGAATTGCGCACGCAGTTGCTGGTGTCGCTGGCCGAGTACATGGTGCCCAGCGCCTTTGTGATGTTGTCGGATTTGCCGCTGACCACCAATGGCAAGCTGGACCGCAAGGCCCTGCCGGCGCCGGATACCGAAGCCTTTGCGCGACGCGAGTACGTCGCGCCGCAGGGGGAACTGGAAACCACCCTGGCGCGCCTCTGGAGCGAACTCTTGGGCGTCGAGCGGGTAGGGCGCCACGACCAGTTCTTTGAGCTGGGCGGCCATTCGTTATTGGCGGTCAAACTGATCGAGCGCATGCGCCAGGTTGGCCTGAACGCCGATGTGGGCGTGCTGTTCGGCCAGCCGACCCTGGTCGCGCTGGCTGCTGCCGCCGGCAGCCGGCACCAGGTACAGGTGCAGGCCAATGCAATCCCGGTCGATTGCACGCGGATCACCCCGGCCATGCTGCCCCTGGCGAGTTTGCCCCAGGAGCAGATCGACCGTGTGGTCGCCGCTGTCCCGGGTGGTGTCGCCAACGTACAGGACATCTACGCGCTGGTGCCGTTGCAGGAGGGCATCCTGTTCCACCACCAGACCAGCACCGACGGCGATCCTTACCTGCTGCAGGCGGTGTTGCGCATGCACAGTCGCGAGCAGCTGCAGAGTTTTGTCGACGCCTTGCAACAGGTCATCGATCGTCACGACATCCTGCGCACCTGCGTGGCCTGGCAAGGACTCGACGAGCCGGTGCAAGTGGTCTGGCGCGAGGCGCGTCTGCCCGTGCAGGAAGTACAGTTCGAGCCGGCGCTGGGAGCGATTGCCACGCAACTGTCCGAGCGCTTTGACCCGCGCCACACGCGTATGGACCTGACCCGCGCACCAATGATGGCGTTGCATTTCGCCGAGGACCTTGCAGGCGGCGGCTATGTCGCGGTCCTGCAATTCCATCACCTGATCGATGACGCTACCTCGCTGGCGCTGCTGGGTCAGGAAATCGAGGCGGTGATGCAAGGTCGCGGCGATCAGTTGGCACCGTCGGTGCCGTATCGCAACTATGTGGCGCAGACCCGCCTGGGCATCAGCCAGGCCGCCCACGAGGCATTTTTCCGCGAGATGCTGGGCGACGTCGATGAGCCGACCCTGCCGTTCGGCTTGCAGGATGTGCAGGGCGATGGCCAGGGTATCAAGCAAGCCGGCTTGCCGGTGGCGTCGCTGCTCGGGCAGCGCCTGCGGACCCAGGCCCGTCGCCTGGGGGTGAGCAATGCCAGCCTGTACCACCTGGCCTGGGGGCAGGTGGTCGGGCATCTGGCTGCGCGCCGCGACGTGGTGTTCGGCACCGTGTTGATGGGCCGCCTGAGCAGTGGCGAGGACGCCGACCGGGCCTTCGGCATGTTCATCAATACGCTGCCGTTGCGCGTTGAAGCGGGCGACCAGGGCGTCGAACGCGCGCTGAAAACCACCCACGCACGCCTGGCCGCCTTGCTCGGCCATGAACATGCGCCGCTGTCCCTGGCGCAACGTTGCAGTGGCGTGGCGGCACCGACCCCGTTGTTCAGCGCCTTGCTCAATTACCGGCATGCCGCGGTCGGCGCACAATCGGCCGAAGAGGCCGGCCAGGCGCTGATGTGGGCCGGGGTGGAAATGGTCGGTGGCGAAGAACGCACCAATTTCCCGCTGATGTTGTCGGTGGACGACCTCGGTGATTCCTTCGGCCTGAGCGTGCAGGCCGTGGCCGGCGTCGACCCGCAGCGCATCTGCGGCTACATGCACCGCGTGCTGGAAGCCATCGCCGACGCCCTGGAACACCAGCCGGATCAAGCGTTGCACAGCCTCGCGATCCTGCCGGGCGTTGAACGTCAGCTGCTGCTGGCCGACTTCAACGCCTTCGACAGGCAATACCCGGCCACGTCGACCGTGCACGCGCTGTTCGAAGCACAAGCGCAGCGCCGGCCTGACGCAACCGCCGTGACTTACCCAGGCCAGTCCCTGAGCTACGGCGACTTGAACGCGCAAGCCAACCGGATTGCCCACCGCCTGATCGCCGACGGCATCGGCGCCAATGACCGCGTGGCGATCTGCGCCGAACGCAGCCTGGAAATGGTCGCCGGCCTGCTGGCGATTCTCAAGGCCGGCGCGGGTTATGTCCCGTTGGACCCGGCGTACCCGGATGAGCGCCTGGCGTACATGCTGCAAGACAGCGCGCCCAAGGCCTTGTTGATCCAGCAGCGCCTGGCGCAACGTTTCGACGCGTCCTGCGTGCCGACCCTGTTGCTGGATACCACCGAGGGTCTGGATGCGCAGCCCGCACACAACCCGCAAGTACCGGGCCTGGATGCCGAGGCCCTGGCTTACGTGATCTACACCTCCGGTTCTACTGGCCGGCCCAAGGGCGTCGCCATGCCCCACGGGCCGCTGGTCAACCTGATGCAGTGGCAGATTGCACAAACCCTGGCCGATGGCCGTCCGGCCCAACGCACCTTGCAATTTGCCGCACTGGGCTTTGACGTGGCCTTCCAGGAAGTCTTCAGCACCCTGTGCGCCGGCGGTGAGTTGTCGTTGATTCCGGGTGACTTGCGCCTGAATTTCCGCGAACTGTTCCGGCATATCTGCGAGCAGCGCGTGCAGCGCCTGTACCTGCCGTGCATTGCCCTGCAGGCGTTGGCCGAGGCTGTGGCCGAGACGCCTGAGCTAGGCCGTTTGCCTTGTGCGCTGCAGGATGTGATCACGGCCGGTGAGCAACTGCGTATCAGCGAACCGATGCGTGAGCTGTTCCAGGGCCTGCCTGGCTGTCGCTTGCACAACCACTACGGGCCGACCGAATCCCACGTCACCACCGCCCTGACGCTGGAGGGGGATGCGCGGGCCTGGCCGGTGCTGCCCTCGATTGGCGTGCCCGTGGCCAACACGCGGATCTACCTGCTCGATGAACACCTGCAACCGGTGCCGCTGGGTGTGGCCGGCGAAATTTATATCGGCGGTGCCTGTGTGGCCCGTGGCTATTTGCACCGCGATGACCTGACCGCCGAACGCTTTCTGGCCGACCCCTTCATGCCCAACGGCCGCCTGTATAAAACCGGTGACCTGGGGCGTTACCAGGCCGACGGTCAAATCGATTACCTGGGGCGCAACGACGGTCAGATCAAGATCCGCGGTTTCCGTGTGGAACTGGGCGAAATCGAAGCGCGCCTGGCCCAGCACCCGGCCATCCGCGATGCGGCGGTGCTGGTGCGCGAAGACAGCCCCGGCGACAAGCGCCTGGTGGCCTATTTCACCGCCCACGCCGAGGGCGTGCCGGCGGGTGTCGACGCGCTGCGCGAGCATTTGCAGGCGCTGCTGCCCGACTACATGATCCCGGCAGCTTATGTGCAGCTGGACGCGCTGCCGCTGTCGCCCAACGGCAAACTCGACCGCCGCGCCTTGCCGGTGCCGGATGTCGAGGCGTTTGCCAGCCGTGAATACGAAGCGCCGCACACCGCCACCGAGACCACCCTGGCCGAACTGTGGAGCCAGGTGCTGGGCGTGGCCCGGGTGGGGCGTCAGGACAACTTCTTCGAACTGGGCGGCCACTCGTTGCTGGCGGTCAAGCTCATCGAGCGCATGCGCCAACAGGGCCTGAGCGCCGACGTGCGGGTGCTGTTCGGCCAGCCGACACTGGCGGCCCTCGCGGCGGCCGTGGGCGGCGGCAGTGAAATCCAGGTGCCGGCCAACGGTATCCCGGCTGATTGCGCACACGTCCGCGCCGACATGCTGAGCCTGATCGACCTCGGGCAGGACACCCTCGACCGCATCGTCGCGCGGGTGCCGGGCGGGGCGCGCAATGTGCAGGACATCTACCCGCTGGCGCCGTTGCAGCAGGGCATTTTGTACCACCACATCACCAGCGAGCAGGGCGACCCCTACCTGCTGCAGGCGACCTTCAGCCTGGACAGTCGCGCGCAACTCGATACCTTCATCCAGGCGCTGCAGGCCGTGATTGACCGCCATGACATGACGCGCACCGCGATCTACTGGGAGGACCTGCAACAGCCGGTGCAAGTGGTGCTGCGCCGCGCCGAGCTGCCTGTCGAAGCGCTGCATTTCGATCCGGCCCGGGGCGCCATGCTCGAGCAATTGCACGCGCACTTCGACCCGCGCCACGTACGGCTGGAGTTGAGCCAGGCACCGCTGCTGCGCCTGGCTTACGTGCACGATGAGGTCAACCAGCGCTGGCTGGCGATGCTGCTGTTCCACCACATTGCCATGGACCACACGGCGTTGGATGTGATCAACGAGGAGATCCTGGCCTACCGCAGTGGCGGCTTTGCGCAATTGGACGCGGCGATGCCGTACCGCAATTACGTGGCGCAGGCGCTGTTGGGCGTCAGTCAGGCCGACCACGAACAGTTCTTCCGCGAGATGCTCGGCGACATCGACGAGCCGACCCTGCCGTTCGGCCTGCAGGAAGTGCAGGGCGACGGGCTCTCGGCTGAAGAAGCCAAGATCCAACTGGATGCCGAGTTGTGCCGGCGCCTGCGTGCGCAGGCGCGCCACTTGGGCGTCAGCGCGGCCAGCCTGCACCACCTGGCCTGGGCTCGCGTGCTGGCCAGTGTCAGTGGGCGTGATGATGTGGTGTTCGGCACCGTGTTGCTGGGGCGCATGCAAAGTGGCGACGGCGCCGACCGGGCACTGGGCATGTTCATCAATACCCTGCCGCTGCGGGTCAGCGTCGACGAGCAAGGCGTGCGTGCCGCGGTGCGCGCTGTACACGCACGGCTCTCGGCACTGTTGGGCCATGAGCATGCACCGTTGGTGGTGGCGCAGCGTTGCAGCGCCGTGCCGGCTTCGTCGCCGCTGTTCAGTTCAATGCTCAACTACCGACACAGCCCGTTGCTGGAACGCGAAGGGCCGCAATACTGGTCCGGCGTGCAGGTGCTGGAGGTCCGCGAGCGCACCAACTACCCGTTGGTGTTGAGCGTAGATGACCAAGGTGATGACTTCCTCTTGTGCGTACAGGCCACTGCGGTGGATGCCCGGCGTGTAGTGGGTTATGTGCAGACGGCCTTGT
>NZ_SGWI01000011.1 GCF_004519405.1 Pseudomonas sp. BCA17
CCCCGAGCGTACTGTTCCCCCCACCTCCCCCCACCTTCGAAATCCAAAAAAAAAGGACAACCAACATGGATCTTGAACTGGCTCACAAGATCGAGGCCGCAGAAAGCGAGTATTTACGCTCGCGTGTAGAGAGCCTGACAGCGGTCAGCGGAAACCCTTATGGCGCACGCGTTTTTCTCAACGGTGACTTCCCGTGCTTTGAAGTGAAAGCGTCGCCCAGCCCTATGTTCAACCGTATTTACGGTGACATCACCAACGATCCCCACGCAGTGCTGAAATGGCTCAAGAGGTCAACGACGCATTCGGCTGTCACTCCCCTTATCGGAAAACCTTCGGCGCTGGAGCAGTACGCTTTGGTGGGCGAAGCCCGGCTTGAGCGTTTGAGGGGGTGGACTCACTTGCAATTCGCTTATGCGATTGAAAAGTCGGTGTTGAGTCGTGCTTCATTCGACATTGAAGAGGTCACACCGAGCACTCTGGCGGTCTTTGCGGGCTTGCACGCGAGCGGCTTTCGTACCAAGCCGGAGCATCGGCTGCTGAATCAGGCGTCCTTTGCCGGGCAGTCGCCTGGCGGGCGTCTGAACATCTACCTCTTGAAAGCCCAAGGGGAGGCGGTAGCCGGGGCGTCGATGTATTTGGCCAGCAATGGGATTGCCTACCTTGGCACGGCTGCAACCCGAAAGGATGCCCGGGGCCGTGGCTACCATGGCGCGCTGATTGCTCACCGGATAGCGCAAGCAAAGAAGCTGGGCTGCCGCTGGGTCGCTGCGACCGCGTTGGCCAATTCCCAAAGCCGCCGAAACCTGGAGCGCGCCGGGTTGACGGCATCCCATGCCCAAGCGCTGTACCGCCTGGCCGATGATTGAGAAGCGCAACATCGGCAGCGTAACCGCCCAAACGCTTCACATCCGGCAATAATGGCGGCCATACCACGAAGGAAGCGCGTGCGATTGAACATAGATACTCGAATCAAATTCCGTCATCTGGTGTGTTTTCTCGAGGTGGCGCGCCAGGGCAGCCTGGCGCGTGCTTGCGACAAATTAGCAATCAGTCAGCCCGCCCTTTCCAAGACGTTGAAGGAATTGGAATCGCTGCTCGAAGCCAGCCTGTTTGAGCGGGGTAAAAAAGGCTCGACGCTCACCGAAGCCGGCGTGGCCTTTTTGCGCTACGCCGCGCCGAGCGTGCAATCGCTGCGCGAAGGGGTTCACCATTTACGCTCGGGCGTGCATAAGCCCATCACCGTGCAGTTGGGCGTCCTGTCCACCGTCGAAAGTCTGCTGGTGCCCGAAGCGGTGTGCCGCTTGCACGCCCTACACCCCGCGTTGGTGGTCAGTGTCGTGACCGGGCCCAGTGCCTACCTGCTGTCGCGGCTGCGCGTCGGCGAGCTGGACCTGGTGGTCGGCAGAATGACCGATAGCCCGTTGATTCAGGGGTTGGCGTTCGAACATCTCTACAGTGAATCCATGACGCTGGTGGTCCGCAACGGCCATCCGGCGCTCGCCGACTCACCAGGGCAGCAACACCTGGAAGACTACCCGCTGGTGTTGCCGTCTGAGGGGACAACGATCCGCAAGTTCGCCGACAGCCTGTTTGTGCAGCACGGGATAACGCCTTCGCGTCAGCGCCTGGAGACGCTGTCGGTAGCCCTGAGTCGACGCTACGTTCAATGCAGCCAGGCCATCTGGGTCGCCCCTCTTGATGCCGTCAGGCAGGACTTGCAGCAAGGTGCCTTGGTCGAGTTGGACCTGGGCATGCGCGAACCTGGCGGCTCCGTGGGGTTCTGCTCGAATCCGGCCTTGCCGCTGGCGCAGGCGGCACAATGGTGCGCGCAGGCGCTGCGCGAGGTGGGGCAGGAATACCGGGAGGGGAAGTATCCATAACCATTTGAATATGGATAAGGTCGATTTTTTCAATGTTGGGCTGGGCCGTTTGCGAGGACAGTAGGCGCAGGGACGCTGTCAAGGCAGCGTCCGCCGCCTCTGTCCAACCATAACAATAGGAAATACGACATGTCTGATGCGCATGACAGCCGCTTCGTCATTCGTGACCGTAACTGGCATCCCAAAGCCCTGACCCCTGACTACAAGACGTCGATCCTGCGCTCGCCTCGCCAGGCGCTGGTGAGCATCCCCCAGTCGTTGTCCGAAACCAGCGGCCCGGACTTTTCCCACCTGAAAATGGGGCCGCACGATAACGATCTGCTGTTGAATTTCAACCACGGCGGCCTGCCCATCGGTGAGCGCATCATCGTCGCCGGTCGTGTGTGCGATCAGTACGGCAAGCCGATTCCGCACACCTTGGTAGAGATGTGGCAGGCCAATGCCGGTGGCCGTTACCGGCATAAAAAAGACACTTACCTGGCCCCGCTTGATCCGAACTTCGGTGGCGTCGGCCGGGTTCTGACCGACAGCGAGGGCAACTACAGCTTCCGCACCGTAAAGCCCGGCCCCTACCCTTGGCGCAACGGCCCCAACGATTGGCGACCGGCCCATATCCATGTCTCGATCAGTGGCCCGTCCATCGCCACGCGGTTGATCACACAGCTGTATTTCGAAGGCGACCCGCTGATTCCGATGTGCCCGATCGTTAAGTCGATCGCAAATCAGGACGCCGTGCAAAGCTTGATCGCCAAGCTGGATATGAGCATGGCCAATCCCATGGATTGCCTGGCTTATCGCTTTGATATCGTCCTGCGCGGCCAGCGCAAGACCCACTTCGAAAACCGCTGAGGAGGCCTGCGCATGCCCGTTCAACTTCTGCCGGAAACCCCGTCGCAAACAGCCGGCCCGTATGTCCACATCGGCCTGGCGCTGGAAGCTGCCGGCAACGCGCCGCGCCCGCAGGAAATATGCAGCGAGATGGCCAGACCTGGCGCGCCCGGCGAGCATATTTTATTGATGGGCCACGTCTATGATGGGAATGGCCAGCTGATCCGGGATGCCTTTCTGGAGTTCTGGCAGGCCAATCACGAGGGTATCTACGACAGCGCCTACGACCTGGAAAAACTGTTCAACGGGTTTGGCCGTACCGCCACCACCGATGCCGGTGAATGGACGATCAAAACCTTGAAGCCCGGAAGCGTGAAAACGCCTTCGGGGGTTCCGATGGCGGCGCATATAAACGTCGCGCTGTTTGCTCGCGGTATCAACATTCACCTGCAGACCCGGCTGTATTTCGATGACGAGCCCGAGGCCAATGCACTGGACCCGGTATTGAATCTGATCGAACAGCCCCACCGTCGCGCCTCGCTGATCGCCAAGCGCTGTACGGTGGAGGGTCAACTGGCCTACCGCTTCGATATTTATGTGCAAGGCGAAGCGGAAACCGTATTTTTCGACTTCTGACGCCCGAAGTCAGGTGTCGAGACGCAAGTGCTCGGCACCTGGCTGTCGATACCCGCCTGAAGAACCGCGCCCACGAGCCCCGCCTCTTTACCTGAACCATCAACCGAGCACAGGCATACAAGACCTGCGTGCCGTTTCACACGATAGTGCCTATGAACCACTTGCCCCTGACCAAGGAGTTTTCCATGAGCACATTCGTAGCGAAAGACGGTACACAGATCTATTTCAAGGATTGGGGCAGCGGCAAGCCCGTCCTGTTCAGCCACGGTTGGCCGCTGGATGCCGACATGTGGGAATACCAGATGGAATACCTGAGCAGCCGCGGCTTTCGTACCATCGCATTTGACCGCCGTGGTTTCGGCCGCTCGGACCAGCCGTGGACCGGCAACGACTACGACACCTTCGCCGACGACATCGCCCAGTTGATCAACCACCTGGACCTCAAAGACGTGACCCTGGTCGGCTTCTCCATGGGTGGCGGCGACGTGGCCCGCTACATTGCACGCCATGGCACCGCCCGCGTGGCCGGCCTGGTACTGCTGGGCGCGGTGACGCCGCTGTTCGGGCAGAAACCGGATTACCCGCAGGGCGTGCCGACCGACGTGTTCGATGGCATCAAAGCCGGTCTGCTCAAGGACCGCGCGCAGTTCATCGCCGACTTCAATACGCCGTTCTTCGGCCTCAACAAGGGCCAGAAGGTCTCGGATGGCGTACTGACCCAGGCCCTGCAGATCGCCCTGCAAGCCTCGCTCAAATCCACCGTGGATTGCGTTACCGCGTTCTCGCAAACCGACTTCCGCCCGGACATGGCCAAGATCGACGTACCGACCCTGGTGATCCACGGCGACGGCGACCAGATCGTGCCAATCGAGACCACCGGCAAGGTCGCCGCGCAGATGATCAAAGGTGCCGAGCTGAAGGTCTACAAGGACGCGCCGCACGGGTTCGCGGCAACGCACGCACAGGCGTTGAATGAGGACTTGCTGGCGTTCCTGAACCGCTGAAACACCCTCTCCTTATTTGGTCGGGCCTGCCCTGATGCCAGTCAGTCAAGGGTGAACGCTGTATGTGTGGCGAGGGAGCTTGCTCCCGTTGGGCCGCGAAGCGGCCCCGCTCTTTGTTTACAAAGATGGGACTGCTGCGCAGTCCAACGGGAGCAAGCTCCCTCGCCACAGGTTACTCGTTGTCCGCTCTATCGCTTAACTGACTGGCATCAGGGCCTGCCCGGCCCTTTTTTTATTCAGGCCCAACGCTGAGCGACGGTAAAACGGCCAGGCCCACTGATCAGCACGCTGGTGAAAATGATCAACAGCAACCAGCCGAACTGCCCTTCGAACAACGTCCACTCGGGGTGCACCACCAGCATCGCAATCAGCAATACGGCCAGGATCGGCAAGCACGCCAGGCGGGTCAGCACCCCGGCGAGGATCAGCAACGGGCACAGCACTTCGGCGAAGATCGCCAACAGCAAAGTGACATTCGCGCCCAGGTGAAAAGGGTCTTCGATCAATTTCAGTTGCGCGCCGTAGTTCAGCACCTTCGGCAAACCATGGACCCACAGCAGGAACAGCGCCCCGCTGGCTCGCAAAAACAGCAGCCCGGCATCCTGGTGTTTTGATTCGTTCATAAGCACCTCGTGTGCAAGAAAACCGACCGGCGCCTGTGCACCGGAACCCGGTACGATTGTCTTGCAACGACGAGCCGGCGGCTTGCAGCCATGTGCTGACATGAAAGGGTTCCGATTGAATCAACGGCCGCGTAAGGTAGTCCCACTTCATATGTTCACGACTACAGGAATCGCACGATGTCCCTGCCCCAAGACATGACCTTGATCGAAATCACCAGCCCAGGCGGCCCCGAAGTGCTCAAGCCACGCTCGGCACCGGTGCCCTCCCCGGGAGCCGGCGAAATCCTGATTCGCGTGCGAGCCGCCGGGGTCAACCGCCCCGACGCGCTGCAACGCGCCGGCAAGTACCCGATGAAGCCCGGCATGAGCCCGATTCCGGGGCTGGAAGTGGCGGGTGAAGTGGTGGCATTGGGCGACGGTGTGACGGCGTACGCCGTGGGCGACAAAGTATGTGCGCTGACCAATGGCGGCGGTTACGCGCAATATTGCAGCGCGCCTGCCGGCCAGGTGTTGCCGGTCCCCGACGGCCTGGACTGGATTCATGCCGCCGCCATCCCCGAAACCTTCTTTACCGTTTGGGCTAACCTGTTCGGCCTGGGCGGTGCGCACAAGGGTCAGCGAGCCCTGATCCACGGCGGTACCAGCGGCATCGGCACTACCGCGTTGATGCTGTGTCGCGAGTTCGGCATCCAGGCTTTTGCCACGGCCGGCAGTGCCGACAAATGCGCCGCCATCACCGGGCTGGGTGCCGAGGCGATCAATTATCGCGAGCAGGATTTCGCCCAGGTCATCGCCGAGAAAACCGGCGGCCACGGCGTGGATGTGGTGCTCGACATCATGGGTGCCTCTTACCTCAACAACAACCTCAAGGCCCTGGCGATGGACGGCCGCCTGGTGATGCTCGGCTTCCTCGGCGGCGGCAAGGCCCATGACGTCGACCTGCTGACCATCCTGGCCAAGCGCGCCAACATCACCGGCTCGCTGTTGCGCCCGCGCACCCGGGAAGAGAAAGCCGCCATCGCCGACCAATTGCGCGAACACGTATGGCCGGTGCTGTCAGCGGGACGTTGCGTGCCGATGATCGACCAGGTGTTCGATTACACCGAAGCCGACAAGGCCCATGCGCGGATGGAAGGTGGCGACCATATCGGCAAGATTGTGTTGCGGGTAGCCTGATTACCCGGCGTAAACCGGGTAATCGGTGTATCCCACCTGCGTCCCGCCATACAAGCCTTCGGCCCGCAGCGGATTCAGTGGCCAGCCATTGAAGATCCGCTGCGGCAGGTCCGGGTTGGCAATGAACGGACGCCCGAACGCGATCAGGTCCGCCAGGCCCGCCTCGACCAACCGTGCGCCACGCTCAGCGGTATAGCGCCCGGCGTAGAGGATGCGGCCGCTGAAAGTGCTGCGTACGGCTTCGCGGAACGTGTCGGGCAGGTCCGGTGCGTTGTCCCAATCCGCTTCGGCGATCGAGACATAGGCAATCCCCGAGGCCTCCAGCACCTTGATCGCTTCGATATAGGTGTGATGCGGGTCGTCTTCCACCAGGCCGATATACACGCGGTCCTGTTCCGTGCCGCTGAACAGCGGCGAAAAACGCACGCCGAGGCGCTGCGGCCCGACCACCGCACTCACGGCCTCGACAATTTCCCGCAGGAAACGCAAACGATTGTGCAGCGAGCCACCGTACTCGTCGTCACGCTGGTTGGCATGGGCCGAGATGAACTGGTTGACCAGGTAACCATTGGCGGCGTGGATCTCCACCCCATCAAAGCCTGCGTCCAGGGCGTTGCGGGCGGCCTGGGCGTAATGCCCCACAAGCTCCTCGATCTCCAGCACGCTCAACGCCCGCGGTACGGGCGGTTGCACCAGCTCACCGGTGCCCGGCGCGGTTTCAATAAAGGCTTTCGCTTGTCGGGCAGCAATGGCGGACGGCGCGACCGGTGCGGCGCCCTCCGGTTGCAGCGCGTTATGGGAAACGCGGCCGACGTGCCACAACTGCGCAAAGATCACCCCGCCTTCGCCATGTACCGCGTCGGTGACTGTGCGCCAGCCGTCGATCTGCGCGGGGGTGTAGATGCCCGGCGTCCACGCGTACCCCTGGCCTCGGGGCTCGATCTGCGTGCCCTCGCTGATCATGAAGCCGGCAGTGGCACGCTGACGGTAATACTCGGCCATCAGCGCCGTGGCGATGTCGCCGGGTTGGGCACTGCGTTGGCGAGTCAGGGGCGGCAGGACGATACGGTTGTTCAAGGTATGGTTGCCCAGCTTGATCGGGGCATTTAAAACACTGTGGATCATGAGCGATATTCCAAATTCGGCGCGAACAAAAGCCTTGGCGACTCTAAAGAGTCGCCAAGCGATACAGCGGTTTTAGTGATTTACGCGGTGAGTTTCAGCAGGGCCTGGGCCACGTCGCTGGAGCTGGCCGGATTCTGCCCGGTGACCAGCAAACCGTCTTCGAGCACAAAAGACTGCCAGTCGGCGCCTTTTTCATAGTGGCCGCCGAGGGCCTTGAAATCATCTTCAATCAGAAACGGCACCACGTCGGTCAGGCCTACGGCCGCCTCTTCCGAATTGGAGAAGCCGGTGACTCGGCGGCCCTTGACCAGCGGCTCACCGTTCACGGCCTTGACGTGGCGCAGCGCACCCGGCGCGTGGCAGACAAAGCCGATGGGCTTGCCGGCACGTTCGAAAGACTCGATCAGCGCGATGGACGTAGGCGACTCAGCCAGGTCCCACAGCGGGCCATGGCCGCCGGGGTAGAACACGGTGTCGAAGTCAGCCGCCTTGACCGTGTCCAACCGGACGGTGCTCGCCAGCGCCTGTTGCGCCGCCGGGTCCGCCGCAAAACGCCGCGTCTGCTCGGTTTGCGCATCCGGTTGATCGCTCACCGGGTCCAGGGGCGGTTGCCCGCCGGCTGGGGAGGCCAGTACCACTTCGGCACCGGCGTCTTTGAATACGTAATAGGGTGCAGCAAACTCTTCAAGCCAGAAGCCGGTTTTCTTGCCGGTGTTGCCAAGCTGGTCGTGAGAGGTCAGTACCATTAATACTTTCATCGTTCAGTGCCTCGGGATGTCTGTGGGTTGAAGCTTATGAGCCGGGTGATCGCCGCACAACGTCATATCCGCAAGGTTTTCGGACATGCCATCGCGGCAGTTGCCGTTTGCCTGCCATCCACCGACAATCCTTCACCCCTGCCCCTGGAGAAACACGATGCACAGCATCGCGCTGTTGGTTTACCCGAACTTTCAATCCCTGAGCCTGAGCCTGGCTTCGGTGTTCGAATGCGCCAACCTGCTCCAGGGCGAGCCGGCTTACGCGTTCCATCTGGTGTCGGAGCATGGCGGTGCGGTGATGACGTCCCAGGGATTTTCGGTCAACACCACGCCGATGCGGCCTGAGGGCTATGACACGTTGATCGTCAGCGGTTACCTGGAGTTCCAATTACCCGAGGCCAACCTGCCGGCACTGGTCAAGACCGCCTCTGCGCAATCACGCCGGATCGCTTCGCTGTGCATGGGCATCTTCGTGCTGGCCGAAGCCGGGCTGCTCGACGACAAGCGTGCCACCACCCACTGGATTCACGCCCCGGCGTTCCGCAAGCGCTACCCCCACATTCATCTGGAAGAGGACAAACTGTTTGTCGTCGATGGCCAGGTGTGGACCGGCGCCGGCATGAGTGCCGGTATGGACCTGGCGCTGGCCATGGTGGAGAACGACCTGGGCAGCGACCTGGCCCGGCGTATCGCACGCAAACTGGTGATCGCCCAGCGCCGTGGCAGTGAGCAGTCGCAACTGTCGGCGCTGCTGGAGCTGGACCCCAAGTCCGACCGTGTGCAATTGGCCCTGGCCTATGCCCGCGAGAACCTGACCCACGACTTGTCGGTGGAGGCCCTGGCCGACGTGGCGCGACTCAGCCCACGCCAGTTCAGCCGGGTGTTTCGCGAAGAAACCGGGCAGACCCCGGCCAAGGCTATCGAGTCACTGCGGGTGGAAGCGGCCCGGGCCTTGATGGAAACCAGCCGGCATCCGGTCGAAGTGGTGGCCCGCGAAACCGGGTTCGGTGATCGCGAGCGCATGCGCCAGGCGTTCCTGCGCGCCTTTGGGCAACCGCCGCAGGCCATGCAGCAGCTGCTGTTCGCGACACGCACGGGGAGCACCCGCGCCTGACCGCCGGGCATCTCGACATCCACCCCTATCTCAGTGCAGCGCAGCCCGGGTGATCAGGTAATTCACCAACTGCGGCTCATCATCCAGTTCGATGGTTTGCACCAGGCGCGGCAGGTTATCCAGCACGGTGCGCCAGAACGCCTGCGCCACTTCATCTTGGTCATAGAAACGCAACAGCCACTGGGTATCGCCGCTGCACAGCACCTGGGTGGCGATGGCGCGGCCGATGCCTTTGCGGCGGTAGCGCTTGAGGATGAACAGGTCGGCCAGTTCCAGGGCGTGGATGCCCGGCAGTTCACTGCCTTCGATCAACAGGAAGCCGGCGATGCAGCCATCGACCAGCAACAGGTTGGCGCTCCACTGCGGGTCTTGCCAGTAACGGTCCAGGTGCTCGTCGTGGATGTAGAAACGGCCGTCCGCTTCGACATCTTCCTGCTCCCAGTCCGAAGACTCATAGGCGTAGTACTGGTAGAGATTGCGGATCAGCTCGGCGGCTTCGGGGCCGGTCTGGATCAGTTCGACGGTGGTTTCAGGCATGGGGCTCTCAGTGAAAAAACGCAGGGCGCCATTGTTCACAAAACCCGGAGGCAGGCCAATACATTGTCCAACCTTTCTGTTGGCTGAACCGATTGCGTATTTATCCCGCCCCGGCCAAAATCCTGAAACATTTAGAATAAACTTTACCGATTACCCCTAATGCCAGTCAGTTAAGCGATAAAGCGGACAACGAATAACCTGTGGCGAGGGAGCTTGCTCCCGTTGGACTGCGTAGCAGGCCCAGTCTTTTCAAGCCCAAAGCTGGGGCCGCTTCGCGACCCCCGCGGGAGCAAGCTCCCTCGCCACAGTGACTATGCTCCTCCTTAACTGACTGGCATTTACCGATCACCCCGCCCTTTATTCAAGGAAGCCTATCTTGACAAACGTTTGTACCGCCGGCCTGGACGTGGGTTTCGCCTCCCTGGATTACCTGCAAATCTTCATCCTGGGTGTGATCCAGGGCATTACCGAACTCTTGCCGGTGTCGTCTACCGCCCACATGCGCGTGGTGCCCGCCCTGCTCGGCTGGCAAGACCCCGGCTCGGCATTCTCCGCCGCCATGCAATTGGCCGCGCTGGCGGCGGTGGTCAGCTACTTCTGGCACGACGTACGCCAGGTGACCACCGGCAGCATCAGTGCAGTGCGCCGGGGTGACTACAACGACCGCTGGTTCAAGCTGGCGGTGGCGATTGTGCTGGCGACCATCCCGATTGGCATCGCCGGCCTGGCGCTGTCTTCCACCCTGAACGCCTGCAACTCGCCGTTGCGCGGCCTGATGGTCGTCGGCATTTCCTGCGTGGTGATGGCGGTGTTGTTGGCGGTGGCCGAGGTCCGTGCCCGACATACCCGGGAAGTGAGCGAAATGCGCCTGCGCGACGCGTTGATCGTGGGTATCGCGCAGATCGGCGCCTTGATTCCGGGCGTATCGCGTTCGGGCTCGACCCTGACCGCCGCACTGTTTCTCAACTTCAAGCGTGAAGAAGCCGCACGCTTTTCCTTCCTGCTGGGCCTGCCGGCCATTGCGTTGGCCGGTTTGAAGGAACTGTGGCTGCTGCACGTCGAGATGCCCGCCCATGCCTGGTCGCACTTGCTGTTCGGCCTGGTGGTTGCCAGCGTATCGGCGTTCTTTGCGATCTGGGGCCTGATGAAGTTCCTGGAGCGCTTCTCCACCTGGCCATTCGTGATCTACCGCGCGCTGCTGGGGATCTTCCTGATTGTGGCGGTCAGCACTGGTCTGCTGAGCTGACGCAAAATGAAGAAGGGAGTTCGCGCCTGACACCAGTCAATCAAGGCTTTTTGTAGCGAGCTTGCTCGCGAAAAAACTCACAGACGCCGCGCTCATTCAGGCAACACGCGTTATCGTTGACGTTTTTCGCGGGCAAGCCCGCTCCTACAGCCCGCTCGTACGCTCAGCCAGCGCTTCGAGCAGGTCGGCCGAAGGCACGAAAAACAGACCACCAGTGACGGCGGTGCTGAAGTCCAGCAAGCGGTCATAATTGCCGACCGGACGACCGACGAACATGTTTTCCAACATCTGCTCCAGTGGCTGCGGCGAACGCGCATAGCCGATGAAGTAGGTGCCGAACTCCCCGGCGCCGGGGCGGCCGAAAGGCATATTGTCGCGCAGGATCTTCACTTCTTCACCGTTCTCGTCGGTGATGACGGTCAACGCACTGTGGGAGTTGGTCGGCTTGGTCTCGTCATCCAGTTCGATGTCCGACAGCTTGGTACGCCCGATCACCTTCTCCTGGGCTTCCACCGTCAGGCCGTTCCACGCCGTCATGTTGTGCAGGTATTTCTGCACAAGCACGTAGCTGCCGCCACTGAAGCCCGGGTCTTCGTCGCCGACGAGGGTGAAAGCCTCGGCCTTGCGCCCCACCGGGTTCTCGGTGCCGTCGACAAAACCGATGATGCTGCGCATATCGAAGTAGCGGAAACCCTGGACTTCATCCACCACTTTCACGCTGTCGCCCAAGGCTGTCATCAGTTGGGTGGCCAGCTCGAAGCACAGGTCCATCTGGTCGGCGCGGATGTGCAGCAGGATGTCGCCGGGAGTGGCCACCGCCTTGCGCCCCTCCACGCCGAACTCGCGAAACGGATGCAATGCCGCCGGGCGCGGGGCGCCGAAAAGCCGGTCCCACGCCTGTGAGCCGAACCCGCACACACAGGTAAGGTTGCCCGACGGCACGCGTTTGCCCACCGAACGCACCAGGCCGGCGATGTCGGCGCACCAGGCACGCACGCCGTCGATATCACCGGGTGCGAGGGTGGCGACCATGAAAATCGCGCTGCTGGTGATCGGGTGGCAGACGGACTGCGGCTCCAGGGGCGGCTGTACAGGGCATGTTTTCATGAGGGTGTTCCACAAACAAAAGAGGGGTTGAATTCGGGCAGATCAAAAAAGCGAGCAGACTGGCTCGCTCCCGCACGTTGACTGAGGGTCAGTCCAAATCGCTGGCATCATGGCGCTCAAGTATGCCCTCGTCCGCCGAAGCGCGATTCACCCGCCGCCCCCGTTGCACCGCCGGGCGCGCCTCAATGGCCTCGGCCCAGCGCAACACATGCTTGTACTCATGCACCGACAAAAACTCCGCCGCGCCATATAAACGCCCTTTCACCAACCCACCATACCAAGGCCAGATCGCAATATCGGCAATGGTGTATGCGTCCCCGGCAATGTATTCGCTCACCGCCAGGCGCTGATCCAAAACATCGAGCTGGCGCTTGGTCTCCATGGCGAACCGGTTAATGGGGTATTCCATCTTGCTCGGCGCATACGCATAAAAGTGCCCGAAACCACCGCCCAGATACGGCGCGCTGCCCATCTGCCAGAACAACCAGGACAGGCATTCAGCGTGCGCAGCAGGCTCAGTGGGCAAGAACGCCCCAAACTTCTGCGCCAGGTACAGCAGGATCGCCCCCGACTCAAACACCCGGATCGGCGTATCGCCGCTGTGATCCATCAAGGCCGGGATCTTGGAGTTCGGGTTGACCGACACAAAGCCGCTGCCGAACTGATCGCCGTCACCGATCCTGATCAGCCAGGCGTCGTACTCGGCGCCGGCATGCCCCAACGCCAACAGCTCTTCCAGCAGGATCGTCACCTTCTGCCCGTTTGGCGTAGCCAGGGAATACAGCTGCAATGGATGTTTGCCGACGGGCAAGGCCTTATCGTGGGTGGCACCGGCGACAGGTCGGTTGATGCTGGCGAAGGTGCCGCCGTTTTCGGTGTCCCAGGTCCAGACTTTCGCAGGTACGTAATCGGTCATGCTGAGTGCTCCAGAAGCGCTTGCGATCAACGAAGCGCTCCAGACTAAGCCATTGGCGGGTGGTTGGTCACGCGATGGATGCCGCCACCTGGTCAGCCAGTTGCTCAGTCGCCAGGCGCGGGCAGACGGGTTGCTGTCGCCCCTGGCGCAAGCCACTATACGCGGGCCCCGTTGGGCATTGCTGGCCCATCGTGACAGTGAACACGAGCCCATGGCGCGCCGTTTCACCGCGTGGCTGCCGACCCATTTGCAGGTGAACCCTACATGAACGAGCGGCTTGAAGACATCCTCGCCGAGCACCTGAGCGTGGTGTTCTGCGGCATCAACCCCGGCAAGGGCTCCGCCGCCATCGGCCAGCACTTTGCCAATCGCAGCAACCGCTTCTGGCGCACGCTGCACCGGGCGGGTTTCACGCCCCATGAGATTCGCCCCGAGGACGGCCCCACGTTGTTGCAATACCGCTGCGGCCTGACCACGCTGGTGGAGCGGCCCACCGCCAGCGCGGGGGAATTGGCCCGGCATGAATTCATGCAGGCGGCGACGGCGTTCGAACAAAAAATTGGCCGCTGCCGGCCGCGCTACGTGGCGTTTCTCGGCAAGGCGGGTTACAGCGCACTGTCCGGCCGGCGCACGATTGCCTGGGGGTTGCAGCCGCAACCCTTCGCCGGGGCGAATGTGTGGGTGCTGCCCAACCCCAGCGGGCGCAACCTGGCATTCAGCCTGGAACAATTGGTGCAGGCGTACCAGCCACTGCGTGAAGCCATTGCGCACGCCGAGCCGGTGCCCTTACTCTCTTGAGCCCGACACCCCGAAAGCAATGGAGGCTTCATGAAACTGATCGGCATGCTGGACTCGCCCTACGTACGCCGCGTGGCCATTTCCCTGGACCTGTACGGGGTGGACTTCACCCATGAAGCGCTGTCGGTGTTCAGCACTTACAGCGAATTCGCGCAGATCAACCCGGTGGTCAAGGCGCCCACCCTGGTGCTGGACGATGGCACGGTGCTGATGGATTCGAGCCTGATCCTGGATTATCTGGAGACCCTGGCCCCGGCCGGTAAAAAGCTGTTGCCTCAATCGCCCGCTGCACGCGCTCACGACCTGCAACTGCTCGGGCTGGCCCTGGCCGCCTGTGAGAAAAGCGTGCAGATCGTGTATGAGCAAAAGCTGCGCCCCGCCGAGAAACAACACGCTCCCTGGCTCGAACGCGTCAGCGGGCAACTGCTGGCCGCCTTCGGCTTGCTCGACAAACAGCTGGGCCAGGCCGCTGGTAATGTGCTGTCCCAAGCGTCGCTGACGGCGGCAGTGGCCTGGTCCTTCAGCCAGTTCACCGTGCCCTCGGTGGTAAAGGCCGACGCATTTCCCAACCTGCAACGCCACGCCGAGCAGTTGGAGCAGCACCCGGCCTTCAAACGCTACCCCATCGAGTAAACTCACTCAGTCGTCGCACCGCACGGTGCGGCGACGGGCTCGCCCTCCAGATACACGCAATCCTTGCCATTACGCTTGGCGCTGTACAAATTCCTGTCGGCGACCTTGAGCACCACCGACATATCCGCCCCCGCCGAAAACCGCGCCATGCCCGCACTGCAGGTGTAGTTGTGCGGCGCGGCAACACTGCGCCGGATCGCCTGCAACAGGTCCAGGGCAAAGTCGCAGGCAAGCGCCGAGTCATCGCCCAGCCACAGCACGCCGAACTCTTCGCCGCCGATCCGGCCGAAACTGTGGCTGCCTTTAGCATTTCTCAGGCAGGCGGCCATGGCGCACAGGATCTTGTCGCCGACATCGTGGCCGTAGAGGTCATTCTTGGATTTGAAACTGTCGATATCCAGCATCAGGAAGTAGCCGCTTTGGCCATCGGCAAGCAGATCGTCGAAGCACTGCATGAACGCGCGTCGGTTGAGGATGGACGTCAGGTAATCGGTCTCCGCCATCACGCGGAACTCGCTTTCCACCAACAGTACCGAGCGCAGGGTCTTCAAATAGGAAAAGCTCAGGACAAAGCCGATCGACACCGACGACGCGCAAAAAAGCCACAGGAAGGTCTGCGTTTCAACGTAGACATCCGTCTGCATCAACGGCCACAGGATCAGCCATACCAGCGAAGTACAGATCAGATAGTCCTGGACACTGATAAACAGGATGGCGCTGCTGATGACCAGTATGACCGCCAACGGCAAGACGAAAACACGCAACTCGTCATGAGCGCCGATGACATAGGCAAAACCTGCCGACAACACCACCACGTAGACAACCCCCAGCAAGCGCCACAGGTGCAAGTTCTCGATGACGTAATGAAGCCGGCACACCACCAGCAGGCAAGCACTGAGCAACAACGAGAAACTGTCGAACTCAATGGCCGGATGAATCAGCAGCAGCGCCGCCCAGGCCACAATGCCAATCCCTTCGGCCTGGATGACCGCCGGCGAGAGCAACCGGCGCATTCTGAGTCTCAACTTCAAGTGAGCAGGCATCTCTACGCTCCCATCTCAACGGCATGCACGCTCACCGCAAATGAAAAAGCCATGAACCGCCGCACCAGGCTGGCAAACCGCGGCAGCACTTCCAATCGGGTTTTGGAGTGGACTTTGAAATAGCCCTTTTCAACCCCCTCCTGCACCACTCGGATAACGTGGGTTTTCGACACTGAAAGTTGTTTGGCCAAGGCCAGGTAGGAAGACGAACGAAACCGTGCCCGTTGATTGTCCGGCGCAAAAGCATCGTTGTAGATCGCGAGCATCAACATATGCCCGGCATCTCTTTTAACCAGCCAGTAACACTCGGGCAGCAACACATCGACGGTGAGGTCGGCGGCCAGAATGACGCCAAAGCCTTTGAAATAGGTGGCCAGGAACTGCTGATCGTCCAACGCGTGCATTTGCCGGAGGACGGCGCGTTCCGGGCACATCAGCGTCAATGAGTGAGTAATCGACGTCAACATCAAACGTACTTCGCGGCAAGCTTCTTCCGACGGCGCATACACCCGGAAGCGGCTGTCTTCGGGGTGCGGCGCGACGTCCATGAAGCCCAGCGCGCGTAACAGCGAAAAGATCGATTCCAGGCTGTTTCGCGAGCAATACCCCCGCGCCACACAAAAGCTTTTGACATCGGACAGTAACGGCGTCGGTTTGCAGAAGTAATCACTCAACAAAGCCACGGACACCATCAAACGGCTGTACTTGAGTGCGCTTTTGTAGAAAAACGGCCGTTTTGAATAGGGACCCAACTGCACCGTGTAATGCGCCCGGATGAAACGTTCAAAATCCACATGGCGTTCGAGCTCCTGCGCCGTGTGACATATAGCCAACTTCAACGAACTGACGTGCATGAATGAGCCCTGACCAACCAACTATCTTCCACTGATCTCGGCCACAGAAGTTCCTGTGACCCGGTCCCAAAACAACTCACGTCGCAAGACTTCAGGTAATAGCGCTTTGCCTGATGGCGCAATGTACAGCGATTGACCGACCAGACGTCATCAGTACCAAAGTTGTTCCAAGGGGCTAATCGCCCATAACCCAGAGAACGCTTGTGACACTTCTCCCGTAATTACGCCTTGCACTTATTGAATAACTCCATCCAGACATTGATCAGCGAACCTTCTCGGACTGCGCACGTCCGAATCAGAGCACTGTTATCAACCGTCCCTGCGAGGTCTTGATTTGAAAGCCGCCATCCTCAAGAAGTACCGTCTGATCATCAAAACCATGGGTTATGTGGGCTGGTCGCTGTTATGGCTGCTGTTGTGGGATATCGCCGTCACGGTGGACTTCATGCTGTTCCTCAATGCCAAGATCAACCTGCCGCTGATGCCCCTTACACTGCTGGGTTCGGCCCTGGTGGTATTGATCAGTTTTCGTAACAGCAGCGCTTATAACCGTTGGTGGGAAGCGCGCACGTTGTGGGGGGCGATGGTCAACAACTCGCGCAGTTACGCACGCCAGGTGTTGACCTTGCTCGATGATGCCCAAGGCGAAGTGAACCCGGTCAAATCGACCCTGTTGCGTCGCCATGTCGCCTACGTGAACTGCCTGGCGGCGCACCTCAGGGGCCGACCATGCCCCGATGAGGTGCGCGCGTTCATTCCTGCGGACGAGTTCGCACGCAACGGCGCCACCAATAACTTTGCCAATGACCTGCTCACCGGTTCGGCCACCTTGCTGGCCCGGGAATACCAGGCCGGGCGCCTGGACAGCATTCGCCTGGCGCGGCTGGAGTCGACCCTGGTGGATTTGTCCAACAGCCAGGGCGGCATGGAGCGGATTGCGAATACGCCGCTGCCCTACCCTTACGTGTACTTTCCCCGGTTGTTCATTACGCTGTTTTGCCTGATCGTGCCGGTGGGCCTGGTGGAGTCCCTGGGCTGGTTTACCCCGCTGGCTTCAACGGTGGTGGGCTTCATGCTGCTGGCGATCGAACGCATCGGCACCGACCTGCAAAGCCCGTTTCGCTCCAGCGAACACCAGATCCAGATGGAAACCATCTGCGAGAACATCGAGAAAAACCTGCAGTCCATGCAGCGTGATGCCCTGGCTTGATGCCGGGCATCATTGCCGAACCGGTAACAGACTATTCTCGAGCACAATGTACTAACTGGTTACTTATATTGCTAAAATCGCGCCTCTGCCTCTCACCTTCGAGCCTTTATCGATATGAAACGAGCATCGCGCGCCGCTGGCGCTTCAAGATTTCTCCTGCTGGGCCTGGGCATCATCATCGGCCTGCTCGGCGTGGCGCTGGCCGTGGGCGGTGCCAAACTGGTCAGCCTTGGCGGCTCCTGGTACTTCCTGGTCGGCGGCACCGCGATGGCGGTTTCCGGGCTGTTGATCGCCCAGCGCAAACCCGCCGGCGCCTGGTTGTTCGCGACGTTCCTGACAGGTACCGCCGTGTGGGCCATAGCGGATGTAGGCCTGGTGTTCTGGCCGTTGTTCTCGCGGGTGTTCATGTTCGCGGTGATCGGCGTGGCGGTGGCGCTGGTGTATCCGCTGCTGGTCAACCGGCCTGCACGCGGCGCCTATGGCGTTGCCGCCGTGCTGGCAGCAGGCGTGGCGGTCGCGGCAGGCAATATGTTTGTCGCCCACCCCAGCGTGGCGCCGACCGGTAAAGGCCCCGGCATCACGCCGGTGGCCGCAGCCGACGCACAAAAAGACTGGGCGCACTACGGCAATACCGAAGGCGGCAGCCGCTTTGCCGCGCTGGACCAGATCAACCGCGACACCGTCAATAAGCTCAAGGTGGCCTGGACCTACCACACTGGCGACGTGGCCATCAGCGACGGCAACGGCGCCGAAGACCAACTGACGCCACTGCAGGTCGGCAATAAGGTGTTCATCTGCACCCCGCACAACAACCTGATCGCACTGGATGCCGACACCGGCAAAGAGCTGTGGAAGAACGAGGTCAACGCCAAGTCGGCGGTCTGGCAGCGCTGCCGTGGCATGGCCTATTTCGACGCCACCGCGCCGATTGCCCAACCGACTCAGCCCAACAGCTCGCCGATCCTCGCCGCCAGCGTACCGGCCGGTGCGCAATGCCAGCGTCGCCTGCTGACCAACACCATTGATGCGCGCCTGATCGCGGTGGATGCCGACACCGGTAAATTCTGCGAAGACTTCGGCACCCACGGCCAGGTGGATCTGAAAGCCGGCCTGGGTGATGTACCGGACAGCTACTACCAATTGTCCTCGGCGCCATTGATGGCCGGCACCACCGTGGTGGTCGGCGGGCGCGTGGCGGACAACGTGCAGACCGACATGCCTGGCGGCGTGATCCGTGGTTTCGATGTGATCAGCGGGCAAATGCGCTGGGCCTTCGACCCGGGCAACCCCGAGGACAAACAAGCCCCCGCAGCCGGCAGCACCTACGTGCGCAGCACGCCGAACAGCTGGGCACCGATGTCCTACGATCCGTTGATGAACACCGTCTTCCTGCCGATGGGCAGCTCCTCCACCGATATCTACGGCGTGGAGCGCACCCAGCTCAACCACAAATACGGCGCCTCGGTGTTGGCCCTGGATGCGTCCACCGGTGCGGAAAAATGGGTGTACCAGACCGTCCACAATGACCTGTGGGACTTCGACCTGCCGATGCAGCCGAGCCTGATCGACTTCACCCCGCCGGGTGGCGACAAGGCCGTACCCGCCGTTGTGATCGGCACCAAGGCCGGGCAGATCTATGTGCTCGACCGCGCCACCGGCAAGCCACTGACCGACGTCAAGGAAGTGCCCGTCAAAGCGGCGAACATCCCTAACGAGCCGTACTCCCTGACCCAGCCAAAATCGGTGGGCATGCCACAGATCGGCGCGCAAACCCTGACCGAGTCGGACATGTGGGGCGCCACGCCGTACGACCAGTTGCTGTGCCGCATCGACTTCAAGGGCATGCGCTACGACGGCCTGTACACCGCACCGGGCACCGATAAATCGCTGAGTTTTCCAGGCTCCCTGGGCGGCATGAATTGGGGCAGCATTTCCACCGACCCGGTGCACGGCTTCATCTTCGTCAACGACATGCGCCTGGGCCTGTGGATCCAGATGATCCCGTCGCAGAACAAGGCTCAAGCCTCGTCCGGCGGTGAAGCACTCAACACCGGCATGGGCGCCGTACCGCTCAAGGGCACGCCGTATGCGGTGAACAAAAACCGCTTCCTGTCGGTGGCCGGCATTCCGTGCCAGGCGCCGCCGTTCGGCACCCTGACCGCCATCGACATGAAGACCCAGCAGGTTGCGTGGCAAGTCCCCGTCGGCACCGTGGAAGACACCGGCCCACTGGGTATCCGCATGCACCTGCCGATCAAGATCGGCCTGCCGACCCTCGGCGGTACGCTGTCGACCCAGGGCGGCCTGATCTTTATCGCCGGGACCCAGGACTTTTACCTGCGCGCCTTCAACAGCGGCAACGGTGAGGAAATCTGGAAAGCCCGCCTGCCCGTCGGCAGCCAGGGCGGCCCGATGACCTACGTATCGCCGAAAACCGGCAAGCAGTACGTGGTCATCACCGCGGGTGGCGCACGCCAGTCCACCGACCGTGGCGACTACGTGATCGCCTACGCCCTGCCCTGACCTCCCCTTGTTTGCGCGGTGCTCCTGCACCGCGCCTTCTGTCTGGAAGAACCTGCATGATCCCCGTTTCTCCTATTTCCATTGGGCGCCTGTTGCTGGGCCTGGCCTTTGGCGCCGCCCTGCCCGCTCAAGCCGATGACACCCGCCTGACCGGCGACTGGGGCGGCCTGCGCCGTGAATTCGACGAACAAGGCATCCGCTTCACCGGCGACTACAGCGGCGAGACCGCCTACAACGCCGACGGTGGCCTGCACCGCTCGGCGCGCTACTCGCAGAACATCAAGCTCGGCGTGCAGTTCGACCTGGGCAAGCTCTACGGTTTCAACCATGGCGACCGCATCCAGGTCACCGTCAATGACCGTCGCGGCAACAGCGCCTCCGAGGATCTGGTGGGCAACCGCCTGCCGATCCAGGAAAACTACGGCGGTCTCTACACCCGCCTCACCGAACTGAGCTACGAGCGCACGCTGTTCACCCCCGCGCTTAACGTCAAGCTGGGCTACATGGCCATGGGCAATGACCTCGGCGGCCTCGACAGCGGCATTCTGTGCAACTTCATGAACGCCGGTTTCTGCGGGCACCCGCTGAACATGTCCGGCGGCAGCGGTTGGACCAACTACCCGAATGCGCGCCTGGGCGCCCGAGTGAAATACGATTTTTCACCGGCGTGGCAACTGCGCGTCGCGGCGTTCAATGTCGACCCCGAGAGCAACGGTAATTCCAGCCGCGCCTGGCGCCTGGACCCGAAACACACCACCGGCACCGTGGTGCCGGTGGAGCTGGTCTACAAACACGCAGGCCCGCTGCCAGGTGAATACAAGCTGGGTTATTACTACGACAGCTCCACTGTCAAACGCATCGGCAGCAACAAGGACGTCAACGGACGCGGCGGCCATTACCTGCTGATCGATCAAGCGGTGTGGGCCTCCGACTCCTCCGCCGGCCGCACGCTGCATGCCTTCGGCCAGTACTCCGCGGCCAGCGCGGCGGCGTCGCCGTTCAGCAAGTGGTATGGCGCGGGTGTGGTGCTGTACAAACCGTTCGAAGGCCGGCCGCGAGACACGCTGGCCCTGGGGTATGGACGGGCCGTGCCGAACCCGCGCAGCCGTGATGTACAGGAACTGGCGGCGTTCAACGCGGGAACCGAGTACCCCAATCTGAACAATGCAGAGCAGTTGATCGAACTCAGCTATGGCTACCAGGCCACGCCCTGGCTGGCCCTGCGCCCGGATGTGCAATACATCATCGAGCCGGGAGCCTTTTCGGGTGAGCAAATCGACAACGCGCTGGTGCTGGGATTGCAGGTCAAAGCCGTGTTCTAGGCCGCGCCTTGCTGATATTCCCGTGGCGTGCAGCCGAACTCCCGGCGAAACACCGTGTGCAGGTACTGCGCCGATTTGAAGCCGCAGCGCGCGGCAATCTCGGCAATCGCCACGGTGTGGTTCTGCAGGCCCTTGGCGGCAGCCGCCAGTTTGAAACGCAGGATCTCGTCGTGCACGCTGCAGCCGCGCTCCTTGCGAAAGTGCGATTCCAGGGATGAGCGCGATACCCCCACGTACGCCGCCACCTGGGCGGTCTTGATGCCCTGGCACGCGTATTGGCGGATAAACAGCAGGGCCTGCATCACGTAGGGGTTGCCCAAGGGTTGGTGCAGGCTGGAGGCTTGCACGTTGATCGCCTCCGGTGGCACCAGAATCTGCGTACCGGCGCAGGGTTTGCCGTGCAGCATCTGGTGCAACAGGGCGGCGGCGGTGCGGCCCATGGTTTCGGTGCCCTGGATCACCGAACTCAGCGGCACCCGCGTAAGGGTGCGGGTCAGTGGGTCGTTGTCGATACCGATCAACGCCACTTCTTCCGGCACGGCGATCCCCGCCGTCAGGCAGGCTTGCAGCAGTTGCCGGGCGCGGGCATCGGTGACGGCGATGATGCCGATGGGTTTGGGCAGGCTTTCCAGCCAGGAGATCTGTTGCTCCACCGCGCTGTCCCACAGCG
Organism: Pseudomonas sp. BCA17; assembly: GCF_004519405.1. Taxonomy (GTDB): domain Bacteria; phylum Pseudomonadota; class Gammaproteobacteria; order Pseudomonadales; family Pseudomonadaceae; genus Aquipseudomonas. Next base: position 22,004 of record NZ_SGWI01000011.1, read on the forward strand.
GCGCACTGGTGCCCAGGCCGCGATAGATCTCCACCGGTAAACCATCACGCGTCAACAGCGCGCGAAAGGCCTTTTCGCGCTCCTGCGCCCAGCGGTTGGCCTGGGCTTGGGGCAGGCTGAAACAGGCAAACCGGGTCAACCCCGCCTCAATCAAATGCTCATACGCCAGCTTCATCAAACCGTGATTGTCGGTGGCTACATAGGGAATGCCTTTGGGATAGGCGTGTGCATCCTCGTAGGAGCCCCCCACCGCCACCACCGGCAACCGGCTCCCGGCCAGCGCTTCGCCGATCAGCGGGTCGTCGAAGTCAGCAATGATGCCGTCGCCCTGCCAACGCTCGATGCCCCTGAGGCGGCACAGGAAGTCTTCCTCCAGAAACAGGTCCCAGGACGCACGGGTACTGCTCAGGTAATTGCCAATGCCGGCGATGATGCCGCGGTCGTAGATTTTGCTGCCGTTGAACAGCAAGGCGATACGGTGAACGGGCGGTAGGGTTTTCATTGTTGTTGTCCTGAGGCCAGTCGTCACAGACTAAACCTCACCACTCAAAATCGCACCCTCCCTTGGTGATTTTCATAATCGGCGGGCCCGACGCCGTTGCTAGTATCCAGACACCGCCAAGAACAATAAGGAAAACGCCATGCAGTATTTCCCCGGTGTCGAGAAGGTTCGCTTCGAAGGCCCTGACAGTGAGGCGCCCCTCGCCTTCCGCCATTACGACGCCGACAAGCTGATCCTCGGTAAACCCATGCGTGAGCACCTGCGCATGGCCGCCTGTTATTGGCACACCTTTGTGTGGCCCGGTGCAGACATGTTTGGCATGGGCACCTTCAAGCGGCCGTGGCAGCGCAGCGGCGAGCCGATGGACCTGGCGATTGGCAAGGCGCAGGCCGCTTTCGAGTTTTTCTCCAAGCTGGGCATCGACTACTACAGCTTTCACGACACGGACGTCGCCCCCGAAGGCAGTTCACTCAAGGAGTATCGCTACAACTTTGCGCAGATGGTCGATCACCTGGAGCGCCATCAGGAAGCAACCGGTATCCAGCTGCTGTGGGGCACCGCCAACTGCTTCAGCAACCCGCGCTTTGCCGCCGGCGCCGCCAGCAACCCCGACCCGGAGGTGTTTGCCTACGCAGCCGCCCAGGTGTTCAGCGCAATGAATGCCACGCTGCGGCTCAAGGGTTCCAATTACGTGCTGTGGGGCGGCCGTGAAGGCTATGAAACCCTGCTCAATACCGACCTCAAGCGCGAGCGTGAACAGCTCGGCCGGTTCATGCGCATGGTGGTTGAGCACAAACACAAGATCGGCTTCAAGGGCGACCTGCTGATCGAGCCCAAGCCCCAGGAGCCGACCAAGCACCAATACGATTACGACAGCGCCACGGTGTTCGGCTTCCTGCATGAGTACGGCCTGGAACAGGAGATCAAGGTGAACATCGAGGCCAACCATGCGACATTGGCCGGGCACAGCTTTCACCATGAAATTGCCACCGCCGTGTCCCTCGGCATTTTCGGCAGCATCGACGCCAACCGCGGCGACCCGCAGAACGGCTGGGACACCGACCAGTTCCCCAACAGCGTCGAGGAGATGACCCTGGCCACCTATGAAATTCTCAAGGCCGGCGGTTTCAAGAACGGCGGCTATAACTTCGACTCCAAGGTCCGTCGTCAGAGCCTGGACGAAGTGGACCTGTTCCATGGGCACGTGGAGGCCATGGATGTACTGGCCCTGGCCTTGGAACGCGCAGCCGCCATGGTGCAGAACGACCGCTTGCAGCAATTCAAGGACCAGCGTTATGCCGGTTGGCGGCAGCCGCTGGGCCAGGCCGTACTGGCCGGCGAGTTCAGCCTGGAATCGCTGGCCGAGCATGCGTTCGCCAATGAGCTGAACCCGCAGGCCGTGAGCGGGCGGCAAGAAATGCTGGAGGGCGTGGTCAACCGCTTCATCTATCGCTGACCCCTGTGGCGAGCGAGCTTGCTCGCGCTGGAGTGCGCAGCGCTCCCTGTTTTGTGGGGCCGCTGCGCAGCCCAACGCGAGCAAGCTCGCTCGCCACGCGTACGATGTTTGTCTAGAGTCTTCCAACAACAATAAAAGGACGCGCTACCATGAAGTCATTCAAACGTACCCTGCTCGCCACCGCCCTGGCCCTGCTCGCCCTGCCGGTGATGGCCGACTCCGCGCACCCGAAAATCGGTTTTTCCATCGACGACCTGCGCCTGGAACGCTGGTCCCGCGACCGCGACTACTTCGTTGCGGCAGCGGAAAAACTCGACGCCAAAGTCTTCGTGCAATCGGCCGACGCCAACGAGCAGAAGCAGATTTCCCAGATTGAAAACCTGATCTCCCGTGGCGTCGATGTGATCGTCATCGTGCCGTTCAACGCCACCGTGCTCACCAACGCCGTCGCCGAAGCCAAGAAGGCCGGGATCAAGGTCGTGTCCTATGACCGCCTGATCCTCAATGCCGATATCGACGCGTACATCTCCTTCGATAACGAAAAAGTCGGCGAGATGCAGGCCGGCGGCGTGCTGCAAGCGGCGCCCAAGGGCAATTACTTCCTGCTCGGCGGCGCGCCCACCGACAACAACGCCAAAGTGCTGCGCGAAGGTCAGATGAAGGTGCTGCAACCGGCCATCGACAAAGGCGATATCAAGATCGTCGGCCAGCAGTGGGTCAAGGAATGGAACCCCACCGAAGCCCTGAGCATCGTGGAAAACGCCCTGACCCGTAACGACAATAAGATCGACGCCATCGTTGCCTCCAACGACGCCACCGCCGGTGGTGCGATCCAGGCCCTGGCCGCGCAGAAGCTGGCCGGCAAGGTGCCGATCTCCGGCCAGGACGCCGACCTGGCCGCCGTCAAGCGCGTGCTCGACGGCACCCAGACCATGACCGTGTACAAGCCGCTCAAGCTGATCGCCACCGAAGCGGCCAAACTCTCGGTACAGCTGGCGCGCAATGAAAAACCGACCTACAGCTCGCAATACGATAACGGCAGCAAAAAGGTCGACACTATCCTGCTCACGCCCACCCCCTTGACCAAGGCCAATATCGACGTGCTGGAAAAAGACGGGTTCTATACCAAGGCACAGATCGGCCTGTAGGCGCCGGCTTGCCGGCGAAGATCGTCAACGAAAACGCGGGAAACCTGGATAAACGCGGTGACTTGACGTTTTTCGCGAGCACGCTCGCTCCTCCAGTAACGTCGTCAGTCCTTTGTGTGAGCCATGGTCATGTCCGATTACCTGCTGCAAATGCGCGGCATCGTCAAAACCTTTGGCGGTGTCCCCGCCCTGAACGGTATCGATATCAACGTGCGGCCGGGGGAATGTGTCGGCTTGTGCGGTGAGAACGGTGCCGGTAAATCCACCTTGATGAAGGTGCTGTCGGCGGTCTACCCGTACGGCACCTGGGACGGTGAAATCCTCTGGGACGGGCAACCGCTCAAGGCCCAGTCGATCAGCGAAACCGAGGCCGCCGGCATCGTCATCATTCACCAGGAACTGACCCTGGTGCCTGACCTGTCGGTGGCCGAAAACATCTTCATGGGCCATGAACTGACATTGCCCGGCGGGCGCATGAACTACCCGGCCATGCTCCACCGCGCCGAAGCCCTGATGCGCGAGCTCAAGGTGCCGGACATGAATGTGGCGCTGCCGGTGTCGCAGTACGGCGGCGGTTACCAGCAACTGGTGGAAATCGCCAAGGCCCTCAACAAACAGGCACGCCTGCTGATCCTCGACGAACCCTCCTCGGCCCTGACCCGTTCGGAAATCGAGGTGCTGCTCGATATCATCCGAGACCTCAAAGCCAAGGGCGTGGCGTGCGTGTACATCTCCCACAAGCTTGATGAAGTGGCGGCGGTGTGCGACACCATCGCCGTGATCCGCGATGGCAAACACATCGCGACCACCGCCATGGCCGACATGGACATCCCGCAGATCATCACCCAGATGGTCGGCCGCGAAATGAACAACCTCTACCCCACAGAACCCCACGCGGTGGGCGAGGTGATTTTCGAGGCGCGCAACGTCACCTGTTATGACGTCGACAACCCCAAGCGCAAACGCGTCGATGATATTTCCTTTGTGCTCAGGCGCGGGGAAATCCTCGGCATCGCCGGGCTGGTGGGCGCCGGGCGCACGGAACTGGTGTCGGCGCTGTTCGGTGCCTACCCCGGCCGCTACAGCGCCGAAGTGTGGCTGGACGGCGCCGTGATCGACACGCGCACGCCGCTCAAGGCGATCCGCGCCGGGCTGTGCATGGTGCCCGAAGACCGCAAGCGTCAAGGCATCATCCCGGATTTCGGGGTGGGCCAGAACATCACCCTGACGGTGCTGGAAACCTACTCCCACCTGACGCGCATCAACGCCGAGGCCGAGCTGGGCAGCATCGACCAGCAGATCGCACGCTTGCACCTCAAGACGGCCAGCCCGTCGTTATCGATCACCAGCCTGTCCGGTGGCAACCAGCAAAAAGCCGTGCTGGCGAAGATGCTGATGGCCAAGCCCAAGGTGCTGATCCTCGATGAACCCACGCGCGGGGTGGACGTGGGGGCCAAGTATGAGATCTACAAACTGATGGGCGCCCTGGCGGCCGAAGGCGTGTCGATCATCATGGTCTCCTCGGAACTGGCCGAAGTGCTGGGCGTGTCCAACCGCGTGCTGGTGATTGGCGACGGCCAGCTGCGGGGGGACTTCATCAACGACGGCCTTACCCAGGAACAGGTGCTCGCCGCCGCGCTCAGCCAACACAATAATGATCGGAAGACCGCGTAGATGAATCAGGTCAAACACCTTTTTACCCGCTACAAAATGCTTGCCCTGGTTATCGCCGTGGCGTTTATCTGGCTGTTCTTCAGTTGGCAGACCGAGGGCGGTTTCGTGACGCCGCGCAACCTGTCCAACCTGCTGCGGCAAATGTCGGTCACCGGGATCCTGGCATGCGGCATGGTGCTGGTGATTATCAGCGGCGAGATCGATTTATCGGTGGGTTCGTTGCTGGGGCTGCTGGGCGGGCTTGCGGCGATTCTGGACGTGGTCTACCACATTCCACTGCTGGCCAACCTGAGCCTGGTGGCGTTGTGCGGGTTGATGATCGGGTTGGCCAACGGCTACATGACCGCTTACCTGCGCATCCCGTCGTTTATCGTAGGCCTGGGCGGCATGCTGGCGTTTCGCGGGATTCTGCTGGGAATTACCGGCGGCACGACCATCGCGCCGGTATCGCCGTCACTGGTGTACGTGGGCCAGGGGTATTTACCGCATGCGGTGGGTGTCGGCCTGGGTGTGCTGCTGTTTGCGCTGACCTTGTTCCTCACCTGGAAGCAGCGGCGCAACCGGGCATTGCATGGTCTGGCGGCTCATTCCCTGGTGCGTGACGTGTTGCGCGTAGGGGTGATCGGCGCCGTGCTGGCCGGGTTCGTCACAACCCTCAACAGCTACGACGGCATCCCGGTGCCGGTGCTGTTATTGCTGGTGCTGCTCGGCGTGTTCAGCTACGTCACCAGCCAGACCGTGTTCGGCCGCCGCGTATACGCGGTGGGCAGCAACATGGAAGCCACGCGCCTGTCGGGCATCAACGTGCAGGCCGTCAAACTGTGGATCTTCGGCATCATGGGCGTGATGTGCGCCCTCGCCGGCCTGGTCAACACCGCCCGCCTCGCAGCCGGTTCACCGTCGGCGGGCAACATGGGCGAACTCGACGCCATCGCCGCGTGCTTTATCGGCGGCACGTCGATGCGCGGCGGGTCGGGCACCGTGTATGGCGCGTTGCTCGGGGCGCTGGTGATTACCAGCCTGGACAACGGCATGTCGATGCTGGATGTGGACAGCTACTGGCAGATGATCGTGAAGGGCAGCATCCTGGTGCTGGCGGTTTGGGTGGATGTGAGCACGCGGGCGGGTCGGCGCTGAACCACAAATCCCCTCTGCAAAAGGGGCTTGCCCTCGAGGGTGATGGGCCAGTGAAACCTACCTGGCTGATCCGTCGCTATCGGGAGTAAGCCCCCTGCTACATCGAGCGCATTCGATTGTTTGATCGGCGGGTGAGTGGCAGTTGGTCATGGTTTGTAAAGGGCCAGCAAGGCGGGTCGCTTTTAATTGCGGGACGTTTCCTAGACAATCCCTGCCGCCTTGTGCCTGTTGGAATCGGTGGCTAGTCTGCGGTCCGTCACTGCCAATTCAGTGATCGGGTTTAGTCGCCCGAACTCGGAACAGGCGCATGCCCCCATGAAGCTTTATGGTGGCTGTGCGCAGGGCGCCCTCGGGCGCGCCGGGTTCCTGTTCTGACCGGTCGACTAACCTGCGTACAGCCGCCACCTTCGTTTAGTCGCGAAAAGTGTCAGCTCCTTGATATTCAGACAGGAACTACACCATGAACAAAGTCCTACCCGACCCACCTCTCGATCCCGCCAAAGCCCGCGCAGCCTTCAACCGCGCTATCGACCACTACCTGCCCACCCAAGGCGTTCACTGCGTCAACGACGACCTGAGCTTCGAAGACGCCCTGCTCTACACCGCCAGTTTGCTCGACAGTGCTTCGGCGACTGCGCTGGACTGCGGCGAGCTGCTGGAAAACCCCGAGCGGGCGAAGATCCTCGCGGTATGGCATTTGCTGGAGATTGCCAGGACCACGGTGGATCGCTCCATCGAATGCCTGAAGCCGTCAACGGCGCCTGCCTGAAAAAAAGGCATAAAAAAGCCACTCCTGAGAGTGGCTTTCCAGACAGTTAAACGATAAAGCGGACAACGCGTAACCTGTGGCGAGGGAGCTTGCTCCCGTTGGACTGCGCAGCAGGCCCAGTCTTTTCAAGCCCAAAGCTGGGGTCGCTTCGCGACCCCACGGGAGCAAGCTCCCTCGCCACAGTGACTATGCTCCTCCGTAACTGACTGGCATTTCTCCTGAGAGTGGCTTTCCAGACAGTTAAACGACAGAGCGGACAACGAGTAACCTGTGGCGAGGGCGCTTGCTCCCGTTGGACTGCGGAGCAGGCCCAGTCTTTTCAAGCCCAAAGCTGGGGCCGCTGCGCGACCCAGCGGGAGCAAGCTCCCGTTGGACTGCGCAGCAGGCCCAGTCTTTTCAAGCCCAACGCTGGGGCCGCTGCGCGACCCCGCGGGAGCAAGCTCCCTCGCCACAGTGACTATGCTCCTCCTTACTGACTGGCATTTCTCCTGAGAGTGGCTTTCCAGACAGTTAAACGATAGAGCGGACAACGCGTAACCTGTGGCGAGGGAGCTTGCTCCCGTTGGACTGCGCAGCAGGCCCAGTCTTTTCAAGCCCAAAGCTTGGGGCCGCTTCGCGACCCAGCGGGAGCAAGCTCCCTCGCCACAGTGACTATGCTCCTCCTTACTGACTGGCATTTCTCCTGAGAGTGGCTTTCCAGACAGTTAAGCGATAGAGCGGACAACGCGTAACCTGTGGCGAGGGAGCTTGCTCCCGTTGGACTGCGCAGCAGGCCCAGTCTTTTCAAGTCCAACGCTGGGGCCGCTGCGCGACCCCGCGGGAGCAAGCTCCCTCGCCACAGTGACTATGCTCCTCCGTAACTGACTGGCATTTCTCCTGAGAGTGGCTTTCCCGACCGTTAAACGATAGAGCGGACAACGAGTAACTTGTGGCGAGGGAGCTTGCTCCCGTTGGACTGCGTAGCAGGCCCAGTCTTTTCAAGCCCAAAGCTGGGGCCGCTGCGCGACCCCGCGGGAGCAAGCTCCCTCGCCACAGTGACTATGCTCCTCCGTAACTGACTGGCATTTCTCCTGAGAGTGACTTTCCAGACAATTAAACGATAGAGCGGACAACGAGTAACCTGTGGCGAGGGAGCTTGCTCCCGTTGGACTGCGCAGCAGGCCCAGTCTTTTCAAGCCCAAAGCTGGGGCCGCTGCGCGACCCAGCGGGAGCAAGCTCCCTCGCCACAGTGACTATGCTCCTCCGTAACTGACTGGCATTTCTCCTGAGAGTGGCTTTCCCGACCGTTACTGACTCAACACAACATCACGCATCGCCGGGATGTAACCGTAGTCGTAAGCCTCCTGCACAAACGAGCGATCGCCCTTCAACACAATCCGCACCGTAGGTGCTTCGGTGCCACCGATGCGGTAGTCATCGCCGTGGGTGGGCACGCTGTCGATAAACGACGTCACCAGCCCGTTGGGCATTACGCAGTGGGAATAGGTCTGGAACGGCTGCGAAGGCGGATTGCCGAGCACCAGGCCGGAAGCATTCATCGGCGTATAGGGACCAAACAGGTGGTCGCTGACAAACCCATAGACGCCATCCGGGCCGGTCACGCCGTCCGCGTAGGTGAATTTGTGGCTGATGGTGAAAAGGTAATACCGGTTGTCCTGGAACACATAGTGCGGACGCTCGGTCTGGTCGTTGACCCCCACGGCAGTGACCAGCGGCGGCAGGATTTCCCATTCGTCACCGTTGAGATCCTTGGCGACGGCAATGCCGATGCAACCGACCTGGTAGCGGGCACCGCCCACGTCTTCGTGCCCCGGTGGCACCAGGCCCAGCTCGTTCGGCCCCACCTCGTGAGTACCGCGCTCGCCGGCAACGTTGCCTTCAAACACCATGTACAACTTGCCATCTTTGGGATCGATAAAGGGGCTCGGGTCGCGAAAGTTCCAGGTCGCGTTCTGCGCTTCGGTCTGGTAATAGGTGCCGTCGGCCTCGAACAACGCTTTGACCTGATCAAAGCCCTGCAGGGTGACGCCGGTGTCGGATGTGACGACCCGGCCCCTGACCTTGGCAATCGTGGCGCCCGGGGTGACGCAGGTGTAGTACAGGTCGATGTCACCGTTGTTGTTCAACAGGATCGGCGTGCCCGCCCATTCACGCGTGGTGGGCGAAACGCCTTCGGCCATGACGCGACCGCCGAAGATCCAGTCCTTGCCGGTGCGCGAATACCAGTAGCAGATACGTGCATGGCCGTGGCGGTCTTCCCAGTCGCGCTTGATGTCGTAGCGGCCATCGGCGTTGATGAATTGCGGATCATGGGGACGACGGTCGGCGGTCAGGGTGAAGATCACGGACCAGCCGTTGACCGATACCACCGTGCCATCCAGCTCACGCAAGGGCATGGTGTCCCAGATAAAGACCGTGTCACTCATGACAGGAAAGTCGGGACTCACTAACGGCTGTGTAGTCGTCGGGTCATTCTCATTAACTTTCAGCGCATCGGCCCGTGTCCAGCGAGTGGGTGTGTGATTCGCATGTTTCATGATGATGTCCTTTTGCTAACGCTTAAGTGGCAAGCGAAGATTAAATAGCTCCTGACAGCCAGCAACTTAATGATGACTGAAAGAGCAGTAGATAGTTAACTCCGCAAATGCGATACAAGGTTTAACATGGAAACCTTTCTATCACAACATGAAGAATTATTTAGATTAGAAACGCCATCACTGTATTTATATCCTTGATATAAAAACAATGGCACTTTCAATACAGCCTGACCAACTAGAAAGCTAGCTAATCAACTACCAAAGACCAAGGCCACAGACTGCGCACCGGCATTCTTCTGCGTGAAGTCTTTGGCTTGTGCGGCCGTCTTCAAGGTATAGGCGTAGTTGGAAGTTGCTGTCCATTGTGCCTTGGGCGACTTCTGGTTGGTGATTGCAGGCACACTGCCCGTGTCCGTGAAAGTGCCCGTGCCTTTATCATCCAACATGCCTTTATTTTGGCTGCCTTCGCCAAAGTAATTACTTTCGGAAAGGATATTGGCGTTCTGCGCCAGAGTGAAACCGAGGTGAAAGTTATTGACATAGTTGTTATACACATGGAAATAACCGTAGCGCATCAGGCCGGGCGCACGCACTTCCATATTCTCGAAGCGGTTATGGCACAGTGTCAGATGTGGGTAACCGTTGAACTCCACCTTGTTGTCATCCGCCGGATGACCGAAGATCAGGCCGTACTTGTGGCTGCCAAAGAAGCAGTTGCTGATGGTGGCATAATCGGCCTTTTCACCGATATACAGCAGTTTGTCCTCACTGCCGTCAGTGGTGGACCAGCTGTGCCCGACGAAAGAGCAATGGTCGATCCAGTACTTGCTGCCGTAGTTCAGATAGACCTGGATGTCGTCATTGGCCTTAATACTCGCCGAATGCTTGAAGATAATATTCTGCAGAATAATGTTCTGCGACTGCGCGGTTGCACGCAGGTGAATATTCTCCAGAGTGCGGTTCTGGAACGAGCCGATCAGGGTCTTGTTGGCGCCCATGTTTACTTTGGTAAGGCTTGATGCCGAAATATTGCCGTTGATCACCAGTACCCGAGGGGTGGTGTCGCCAATATTGGCCTTGAGTTGATCCAGGGTAGTGATACTGACCACCGGGCCGGACCACCCGCCGGTCACTTTTGCCGCTTGGGCGAAACCGGTCAACCCGGTAAGTTTGCTTTCTGGGTACGACATGAGTTCCCTCTCTATCAATAAATACGGCCCGATAAGACGGGCCTGTGCATCAAGTTAATCCGTTAACTTGCACACAGTGTTTGGCATGGCTGAAGTTGCCGGTGTTGGTCGGTCAGCGCTTAAACACTGTGTTTATATACAGTATTCAGCATTCGCCCAGCCGTCAACCCTTGCACGGTCAAAAAAAGTGGGAGGGTGCAGGCGCCCTCCCACACTTGCCTCGCGTTATCTGGACACCGGCATCGCGAACTCCGCGCCCTGCTCGATGCTCTCCGACCAGCGCTGCATGATCGATTTCTGCTTGGTGTAAAAGCGCACGCCCTCGGTGCCATACGCATGCATGTCGCCGAACAGGCTCTTCTTCCAGCCACCAAAGCCGTGCCACGCCATCGGCACCGGGATCGGCACGTTGATGCCGACCATGCCCACTTCAATCCGCCGGGCAAATTCACGGGCAATGTTGCCGTCGCGGGTAAAGCAGCTCACGCCGTTGCCGAACTCATGCGCGTTGACCAGCTGGATGGCCTCGGCGAAGTCATTCACGCGCACGCAGGCCAGCACCGGGCCGAAGATTTCTTCGCGGTAGATGCTCATGTCTGTGGTCACGTGGTCGAACAGCGTGGCGCCGAGCCAGAAGCCGTTTTCCAGGCCGGCTTCGGAGGGCACGTAGCCACGCCCGTCGAGCAGCAATTGCGCACCGGCCTGCACGCCTTGTTCAATGTAGCCGCTGATGCGTTCCAATGCGGCACGGGACACAATCGGGCCCATTTCGGCTTTCAGGTCCCGGCCGTCGGTGATGCGCAGTTGCCTGGCCCGTTCGCTCAAGGCGGCGATGACCTTGTCGCCCACATCACCCACCAGCACCGCCACCGAGATCGCCATGCAACGCTCGCCGGCACTGCCGTAGGCGGCGCCCATCAGCGCATCGACGGTTTTCTCGATATCCGCGTCGGGCATCACCACCATATGGTTTTTCGCGCCGCCCAGGCCTTGCACGCGCTTACCGTTATGCGCACCGGTTTCGTAGATGTACTGGGCAATCGGTGTGGAGCCGACGAAGCTCACGGCCTTGACGTCCGGGTGCTCGATCAATGCATCCACCGATTCCTTATCACCCTGCACCACGTTGAACACCCCTTTGGGCAAGCCGGCTTCGCGCAGCAGTTCGGCCATGAACAGCGAGGCGCTCGGGTCGGTCGGGCTCGGCTTGAGGATGAAGGTGTTGCCCGCCGCGATGGCGATCGGGTACATCCACATGGGCACCATCACCGGGAAGTTGAACGGTGTGACACCAGCGACCACGCCCAGGGGCTGGCGCATCGTCCAGTTGTCCATCCCACGCGACACCTGGTCGGAATGCTCGCCCTTGAGCAGGTTGGGAATACCGCAGGCAAACTCGAGGATGTCGATGCCACGGTCGACTTCGCCCTGGGCATCGGTGAAGACCTTGCCATGCTCGGCGACAATGATGCGTGCCAGGTCGTCTTTGCGCTCACGCAGCAGGTGCAGGTACTCGAACAGCACGCGGGCACGGCGGATCGGTGGCGTATCGGCCCAACCGGCGAACGCCGCCTGGGCGGCCGTGACGGCTTCGGCCACGGTCTGGCGGCTGGCCAGGGCGACGCGGCCAGTCTTTTCGCCGGTGGCCGGGTTGTAGACGTCCTGATAACGATTATCGCGGGACACGCGCTGGTCGTTGATGTAGTGCTCAATGGTGGTGGTCATGGCAGGGGGTTCTCAGGTCGGTGGCAATGGAAACCACGATAGGCTTTCGCTTTGTTCCGAACCAGAGCAGAATCCAGAACTTATTGTCCATTCAAGCGAACAATAGAACCATGGAAAAAGCCGAGATCGAGGGGCTGTGGACGCATATCCACTGGCTTTCGGTGCTGGAGGAACAAGGCACCTACACCGCCGCCGCGACGCGCCTGGGCGTGAGTAAATCCGCGGTCAGCCAACGCATTTCAGACCTGGAGAAAGCCACCGGCACCCGGCTGGTCACCCGCACCACACGCAGCGTGCGGCTGACCGATGCGGGGCAGTCGTTGACCCGGGAAGTGCGCAGCGCCTATGCCCATATCGCCCGCAGTTTCTCCTCGGTGCGCGACTCGGCCGGGGAGATTCGCGGCCTGGTGCGCCTCACCGCGCCGGTGGCGTTTGCCCGGCAACAGTTGGTGCCGCATCTGTCGGCGTTTTTGCAGCTCTACCCGCAGGTGCGCATTCAGTTGGATGTGTCCGATGCGTTAAGTTCGCTGGCGGCCGAAGGCTACGACCTGGCCGTGCGCCATGGCTTCCAGGTGCCGGAAACCCATGTGGCCTGGAAGTTGTGCGACACGACGTCGGTGCTGGTGGCCACCCGCGACTACCTGCAACGCCACGGCGAGCCGCGCGAACCCGGCGACCTCACTGCGCACAATTGCCTGTTCTACCCGCGCGGGTCCGACCAACCGGCCTGGACCTTCGAACGCAACGCCGAACGCCTCACGGTGCCCATCGCCGGCAGCTTTGCCACCAACAACAGCGAAGCCTTGCGCGACTCGGCGCTCAACCACCTGGGCATTGCCCTGCTCCCGGATTTCAGCGCCCACGCCGCGTTGGCCAACGGCACGCTGGTGCAGGTGCTCAAGGGCTGGACACTCAAAGGGGTATTTGCCGACGAGATCTACCTGATTCGCCCTTATTCGCCTCATGTACCCAAGTCGGTGAGTACATTGGTTGGCTATCTGAAGAGCAGGCTATCGGCCGGGTTCCGTTTCGTTGGGTAAACCACAGCCGCCGAAACAGCGCCCTCGCCGATTCCCGCGTTAGCTCAATTCTCTTGAATACTTGCCTGATCCTCTGAATTTATCGACTGGCGGATAGTTTGCACTTGCGCCGTAGTCTAGAGTTCGACAATAAGCGGCCAGCGCAAGACCTATTAAAACAAGGCCGCACCTACCGTTGATCAGCAGGTGAGTGAGCCATGGAATTACGTATCAACCAAAAGGCCTATCAAGTCGAGGCCGACACCGACACGCCCTTATTGTGGGTTATCCGCGATGACCTGGGGATGACGGGCACCAAGTACGGTTGCGGCCTGGCTCAGTGCGGCGCCTGTTCCGTGCTGGTGGACGGTAATGTCGTGCGCTCATGCGTGACCCCGGTGGCCGCAGTGGTCGGCCGTGAGGTCACCACTATCGAGGCCGTCGAAGCCGATGACGTGGGCAAGCGCGTGGTTGCGGCCTGGGTCGAACACCAGGTGGCGCAATGCGGTTATTGCCAGTCCGGGCAGGTAATGGCAGCCACGGCGCTGCTCAAGCACACGCCCGCCCCCACGGAGGCGCAGATCGACGCAGCGATGATCAACCTGTGTCGCTGCGGCACCTACAACGCCATCCATGCCGCCATGCATGACCTGGCGAAGGAGGTCGTCTGATGAATACGTCCGACGAAAGCCTCGACCTGGCTCTGGGCGCCCCGGTCAACCTGTCCCGCCGGCGCTTCCTCACCAGTACCGCGGTGGGCGCACTGGTAATTGGCTTTGGCCTGCCGCTGGGCTCGTCCAGGGTACTGGCCGCCACCGCCAACCCGGCAGAGCGCGGCACCCAGGTGCCGGCGTTCCTGGAAATCCGCCCGGACGGCAGCGTTCATCTGCGCAGCCCGTTTATGGAAGGCGGGCAAGGTACCCATACCGCCATGGCGCAGATTGTCGGTGAAGAGCTTGATGTCGACCCCGCTCATTTCGTGGTTGACGCCGCCCCGCCCGGCGAAGCCTATGTGGTGATGGAAAACGGTATGCGCATCACCGGCGGCAGCATGTCGGTACGCATGAGCTACCCGACCATGCGTCGCCTCGGCGCCCTGGCCCGCGCCATGTTGTTGCAGGCCGGTGCCGAGCAGCTTGGCGTGCCGGTGGCCCAACTGACCACCCAACCCGGCCGCGTGGTGCACACCGCCTCCGGCCGCTCGCTGGGTTATGGCGAGTTGGCCGCTCGCGCCCTGGACATGCCGGTGCCCGACCCGGCAACCATCACCCTGCGTGACCCGAGCCAGTTCCGCTGGATCGGCAAGCCGGTGAAACGCCTGGATGCCTACGATAAATCCACCGGCAAGGCGCTCTACAGTATCGACCTCAAGGTCGACAACATGCTCCACGCCGCGGTGCAGCACGCGCCGCGCCTGGGCATGACCGTGGGCAGCCTGCGCAACCAGGCGCAGGTCGAGGCCATGAAGGGTGTGCACTCGGTCCATCAACTGCCCGGCGCAGTGGCCGTGGTTGCCGAGCGTTGGTGGCATGCCAAGCGTGCCGTCGAGGCCATCCAGGTGGAATGGCTGGAAGCCCCGGCCGACTCGACGCTGCGGGTGATGCCTGCGGACTTTTCCACCGACAAGCACCGCGACTTCCTCGCCGCCCAGCAGGGGCCGGTCCGTGACGACGAAAAGCAAGGCGATGTGGCCGGCGCGCTGGCGAATGCCAAAACCAAGGTCGAGGCCACCTACCACAACCAATACCTGAACCATGCCCAACTGGAGCCGCCGTCGGCCCTGGCACGCTTCAACCCCGATGGCACCCTGGAGGTATGGCTGCCCAACCAGGCGCCGGACATGTTCCGCGCCGACATCGCCAAGCGTACCGGGCTCGACCCCGCAAAAATCACCCTGCACTCGCCGCTGCTGGGCGGCTTCTTCGGCCGGCACTTTCTGTATGACTCGGCCAACCCGTACCCGCAGGCCATTGCCTTGGCCCAGGCGGTCGGTCGCCCGGTCAAACTGATCTGGAGCCGTGAGGAAGAGTTCCTGCGCGATGTGCTGCGCCCGGTTGCCGTGGTCAAGTTCCGCGCGGCGCTGGACGACAAGGGCCTGCCGGTCGCCATCGAGGCAGTCAGCGCGACCGAAGGCCCGACCGAAGCCCTCGCCGGCAAACAGGGCGATAAAATCGACCCCACCGCCCTTGAAGGGTTGTCGGGCAAGGCCTATGCGATCCCGAATAAACGCATTGCACAAATCTACGTCAAAGGCGCGCCCATGCTCGGCTACTGGCGTTCGGTGGGCAATTCGCTCAACGACTTCTTCTACGAAGCGTTCCTTGACGAACTGGCCGACAAAGGCGGCCACGACCCGTACGAGCTGCGCCTGCATCTGTTGCGCGACAACCCACGGCTGACCACCCTGCTGCAAGCGGCGGCGGAGCTGTCCGGCGGCTGGAAGCGCGGGCCCTATACCGCAGAAGACGGCAGCAAGCGTGCTCGCGGCATCGCCATGGCCTCGCCGTTCGGTTCCCACGCGGCGGTGGTCGCCGAGGTGTCGATCGAGCAAGGTCAGGTCAAGGTGCATCACATCTGGGAAGCGATCGACCCAGGCAGCATCGTCAACCCGGCGATTGTCCAGGCTCAGGTCAGTGGCGCCGTGGCGCTGGGCTTGTCGCAAACCTTGCTGGAGGAGTCGGTGTGGGTAGACGGTAAACCCCGGGCGCGCAATTACGACCTGTACCCGATCCTGCCGCCTTCGCGCATGGCGCAGGTGCATGTGAAGATTGTCGAGAGTGGCGAGAAAATGGGCGGTATCGGCGAGCCGCCGTTGCCTGCCGTAGCGCCGGCCGTGGCCAATGCGGTGGCGCAACTGACCGGCCAGCGCATCCGCAGTCTGCCGTTGAGCCGATACACGTTCGCCTAACCGACAGGAACCACCCATGAACAACCCACGATTCGCAAGAACCGCAGGCTGGCTGGTGCTGGCCGGCCTGGTCGCAGCCGGCGCACTGGCCTGGTATGTCACGCGCCAGCCCGCCACGCCTTTCGAGCAGGCCCAAACCTTTGACCCCGCCCTGGTCAGTCGCGGCGAGTATGTCGCCCGCGTCAGCGACTGCGTGGCCTGCCACAGCCTGCTGGGCAAGGCGCCGTTCGCCGGGGGCCTGGAAATGGCCACGCCGCTGGGCGCGATCCATGCCACCAACATCACGCCTGACAAGGGTGCCGGCATCGGTGCCTACACCCTCGCCGACTTTGACCGCGCGGTACGCCACGGCGTGGCACCCGGTGGGCGACGGCTTTACCCGGCCATGCCGTACCCGTCCTATGTGAAGCTCAGCGACGACGACATCCGTGCGCTGTACGCGTTTTTCATGAAAGGTGTGCAGCCGGCCAACCAACCCAACATCCCCAGTGATATTCCCTGGCCGCTGAATATGCGCTGGCCCATCGCCTTATGGAACGGCCTGTTTGCCCCCAGCACGCCCTATGCGGCCAAACAAGGCCAGGATGCGCAATGGAATCGCGGCGCCTATATCGTCCAGGGGCCCGGCCACTGCGGCAGTTGCCACACGCCACGTGGCCTGGCCTTCAACGAAAAAGCCCTGGACGAGTCCGGTACACCGTTCCTTGCCGGCGCCCTGCTCGACGGCTGGTACGCCCCCAGCCTGCGCCAGGACCCCAACACCGGGTTGGGCCGCTGGAGCGAGCCTGAGATCGTGCAGTTCCTCAAGACCGGCCGCAACCGGCATGCCGTGGTGTATGGCTCGATGACCGAGGCGTTCAACAACTCCACCCAGTTCATGAACGACGAGGACCTGGCCGCCATCGCCCATTACCTCAAGTCACTGCCCGGCGACCCGCAGCGCGATGGCACGCCATGGCAATACCAGAACGCCGCCGTCGACACCCGCCCCGGCGCCCATACCTACGCCACCCGCTGCGCGTCCTGCCACGGCCCGGACGGCAAGGGCCAGCCCGAGTGGATGCCGCCCCTGGCCGGTGCCACGTCGGCATTGGCCTCGGAAAGTGCGTCAGCGATCAACATCACCCTCAACGGCTCGCAACGGGTGGTAGCCGCCGGCTTGCCGGACGCTTACCGCATGCCGGCATTTCGTGAGCAGTTGTCGGACGCGGAAATCGCCGAGGTGCTGACTTACGTGCGCAGTACCTGGGGCAATCATGGCGGTGCCGTCGATGCCGCAGCGGTGAGTAAGTTGCGCGGTCATACCGATCCTGCGAGCAGCAGCCCGATCATCCTGCACATGCGCTGACCGCAGACTTGCAGCGAGCGGGCTTGCCTCCAGCGCGGGCAAACCCGCTCACTACAACCCCACGGTGAAACAACACCCATTCGGCTCCCTGGCAGTCAGCTCGACCCGCCATTGCTGAACGCTGCAAATCCGCTGCACCAGCGACAGGCCCAGGCCCAACCCTTCGCCACGACTTTGCTCGCCGCGTACGAACGGCAGGAACATCGCTGCGCGCTTGTCATCGGGAATACCGATGCCACTGTCTTCCACACTGAAGCCATGCTCATTCAGGGTCAGGCGGATAAACCCGTGATCGGTGTAATGCCAGGCATTGCGCAGCAGGTTACCCATGACCGACTGCAGGAACGTCAGGTTGTACAACTGCGGCG
This sequence comes from Pseudomonas sp. BCA17, assembly GCF_004519405.1. GTDB lineage: Bacteria > Pseudomonadota > Gammaproteobacteria > Pseudomonadales > Pseudomonadaceae > Aquipseudomonas. Next base: position 39,785 of record NZ_SGWI01000011.1, read on the forward strand.
AGGCGTTATCGCTGTCATAGATGAACGTCAAACCTTTTTCGCGAATCATCCGCCCCCAGATCTCGACCAACCCGTCCGCCACGTCTTTCAAGGTGGCCTGCACGCCATTGTCCCGGGCACTCGAAGCGCGTGCCAGCATGAGAAAAGTGTCCACCAGTTGGCGCATTTCATCACTGGCCCGAGCAATACGGCCAACCTGCGCCGCCGAGCGCTGATCCAGGGACGGGTCGCTGAGTAACAGTTCACAAGAGCTGGCCAATACCATCAGCGGCGTGCGCAATTCGTGGCTGACGTCACTGGTGAAGAGTTTTTCCCGGCTCAACGCGTCGCGCAGCCGACCCAGGGTCTTATCGAAGGACAGGGCCAACTCCCCCACCTCATCCACGGCGTAATCCAGATGCAGTGGAGGCGCCATATCCAGCAACTGGTCTCGATGGCGCACTTGCCGCGCCAGGCGGATCACCGGCGCCATGACCCGGCGCGCCAACAAACGGCCCAGCAGTATCGCCAATAGAATGCTCAGCACAAACCCTACCGCCACTGCACCGAACAGTACGCGTTCACGTTGCTCGAAGCTTTCCTGGTTGCGCAGCAACACGTATTGGCGACCGTCCACCATCTGGGACACCGCGTAGTAAGACTGCCCTTGATACTCGATTTCCTGGAACCCCGGCGCCAGTGTGGCCAGCGCCGGATCGAGGGCCATATCGCCCGAACCGCCCTGGGCAAAAAACAACGTGTCTTTTTCCGGGCGGTGGCTCCAGGTACCCACATCATCCTGGCGCAACAGGCGGTTCAAACCGCCCCCCAGGTCGGCACTGGTGAGTTTGTGCTCGACCACATGCACAGTCGCCACAATGCCGGCCGCAAATACGCCCGCCACGAAGGCACTCATCAGCGCAAACACCACCACAATCCGCTTCGTCAGACTTTGCCTGAAATCCATGCCCATACGAGTTTCCGCTGCCACGTTCACACTGCGCTACCGGAGGCGTCGGGCAATGCCTTGCGCCGCCGACGCTCGAACCAAAGATAGACCACAGGGGTGGTATAGAGTGTAAGAACCTGCGAAACCGCCAGCCCGCCGACAATCGCGATGCCCAACGGCTGGCGCAATTCAGCGCCGGCCCCATGCCCGAACGCCAGCGGCACCGCCCCCAGCAGTGCGGCCAACGAGGTCATCAGGATCGGCCGCAGGCGCAGCAGACAGCCTTCGCGCACCGCCTCGCGGGGCGACAGGCCCTGTTGCTGGGCCTGCAAAGTGAAGTCGACGATCATGATCGCGTTTTTCTTGACGATACCGATCAGCAGGATGATGCCGATCATACCCAGCACCGACAGATCCTGGCCACACAGCATCAACGCCAGCAACGCGCCGAACCCGGCAGACGGCAACGTCGAAATAATCGTCAGCGGGTGAATCGCATTCTCGTAGAGCACACCGAGCACGATATACACCGTGAGTATTGCCGCCAGGATCAGCCACGGCTGCGACTTCAGCGAATCCTGGAAGGCCTGGGCAGTGCCCTGGAAACTGCCCACCACCGTGTCCGGCATCGCCACCGCCAGGCTCGCCTGGTTGATCGCATCCACGGCGTTGCTCAGCGCTTGGCCAGGCGCCAGGTCGAACGACAAGGTGATCGCCGGGAACACGCCCTGGTGGTTGATGATGATCGGTACCTGCTCAGTCTGCACGCTCGCCAGCAGGTTGAGCGGCACCCGTGCGCCGGAACTGGCGCGCACGAACAGATGTTCCAGCGTGGCGGTGGAGGTTTGCCAGCTCGGGTCGAGTTCGAGGATCACATGGTTCTGGTCCAGCTGGGTGAACATCGTTGCGACCTGACGCTGGCCGAAGGCGTCGTACAGCACGTCGTCAATCGCCTGCACCGTTACGCCCAGGCGCGCGGCGGTCGGGCGGTCGATCACCAGGGTCGATTGGGCGATGGCCTGCTGCTGGTCGGAGGTCACATGCTGCAGCTGCGGCAAGGACTTGAGCTTGGCCAGCAGCACGCCGCTCCAGTGGTCCAGTTCGACACTGTCCGGGTCTTGCAGGGTGTACTGGTATTGGGTCTTGCTGGCACGGCCGCCGATCTGGATGTCCTGGTTGGCCTGCATGAACACCTTCACACCGTCCAGGCGATCCAGCGCCGGTTGCAGGCGGCGGATCACTTCACCGGCACTGGCGGTGCGCTCGCTGAAGGGCTTGAGGTTGATCATCACCTTACCCTGGCTGACGGTCGGGTTGGGGCCGATCCAGAAATACACGCGTGCCACCGCCGGGTCTTGGCCGATGACTTCGGCGACACGGTTGACCTGGGCACGCATAGCCACCGGCGAGATATTCGGCGCGGCTTCCGCCACGCCCTGGATCAGGCCGTTGTCCTGCTGCGGGAAGAAGCCCTTGGGGATGCCCACATACAGCGCCGCCGTCGCGGCAAAGGTGATGATCGCCACCGCCAGGGTGATGCGCTGGTTGTCCAGCACCCAGTCCAGGCTGCGCCGGTAGCCAGTGTGCAAGCGCGTGAAGGCACGCTCGCAGGCCTGGGCGAAGCGCCCCTCTTCCTGCTCGGCGTGAGGTTTGAGCAGCCAGGCACAGAGCATCGGCGTAATGCTCAGCGAAACGATGCAAGACATGATGATCGCCACGCTCACCGTCACCGCAAACTCACGCATCAGGCGCCCGACAATCCCTGACATCAACAAAATCGGCAGGAACACTGCAATCAACGAAACCGTCATCGACACAATGGTGAACGCCACTTCGCGCAAGCCATCCACCGCCGACTGCAAGCGAGACTTGCCCATCTCCAGGTGACGCACGATGTTTTCCATCACCACAATGGCATCGTCCACCACGAAGCCCACGGCAATCGCCAGGCCCATGATCGACAGGTTATCGAGGCTGTAGCCCAGCAGGTACATCACGCCGAAAGTGGCCAGCAGCGACAGCGGGATGGTCAGGCTCGGGATCAACGTGGCCGTGGCCTTGCGCAAGAAGATAAAGATCACCACAACCACCAGCGCAATAGACAACAGCAAGGTGAATTGCATGTCGTTGACCGAGGCTTCGATGGTTTGCGTACGGTCGCCGACCACTTGCACCTGCACATCGCGCGGCAACGAGGCGGTGAGTTCGGGCAGCTTGGCCTTGAGCGTGGCGATGGTGGACAGCAGGTTGAAGCCCGGCTGCTTGTGAATATCAACGATCACCGTCGGCTCGCGCCCCAGTTGCGCGGCCTGCTGGGTGTCCTCGGCCCCGGCGATTACGCGGCCGAGGTCGCCGAGCTTGATCGGCATGCCATTTTTATAAGCGATGACCTGGTCACGGTAATGCTGCGGGTCGAGCAACTGGTCGGTGGCGCCGAGGGTGATGGAGCGACTGGGCCCGTCGAGGCTGCCCTTGGGCTGGTCGAGGGTGCTGACCCCGATCACGCTGCGCACGTCCTCCAGCGTCAGGTCACGGGCGGCCAGCGCATCCGGGTCGATCTGCACGCGCACGGCGGGTTTCTGTTCGCCGTGAAAATCCACCAGGCCCACGCCGGGCATTTGCGACAGGCGCTGGGCGATGTAGTTGTCGGCGTAGCGGTCCAGCTCCGGCAAGGTGCGAGTGGGTGACGTGACCGCCAGGGACAGCACGGTGCCTTCGGCCGGGTTGACCTTGTTGAAGGTCGGCGCGCTGGACATGGTCTTGGGCAGGTTCGGCGTCGCGGTATTGATCGCGGTCTGCACGTCCTGGGCCGCGCCGTCGATGTCACGGCTGAGGTCGAACTGCAGGACGATCTGAGTCTTGCCTGCAGCGCTCGACGAGGTCATCGAGGTGACTTGCGGCACGGCGACAAACGCCCGCTCCAACGGAGTAGCCACCGATGAGGCCATGGTTTCGGCGCTGGCACCGGAAAGTTTGGCGGTGACCTGAATCGTCGGGAAATCCACGGTGGGCAACGGTGCCACCGGCAACTGGAAATAGGCAAACGCGCCCAGCAGCATCACGCCCACCGCCAACAGGCTGAGACCGACGCGGCGTTGAATCAAACCCGCAAGGCCCTTCATGGTTTAGTCTCCGCCAGCGCGGCGGTGTCGGTGTCGGCGGGCATTACCTTGACCCCCGGGGCGACACGGGATTGACCCTGGACCACCACGGTTTCGCCGGCGTTCAAGCCTTGACGAATCCACTGTTTGCCGTCGACCACAGTGCCGGCGTCGACCGGCCGAGGTTGCACACGTTGATCGTCGCCGACCACGTACACAAAGTTGCCTTGGCGGCCGAACTGCACGGCCTCGGCGGGCACCACGGTCACGTCCTGGCGGGTTTGCACCAGCAAGCGTGCGCTGACCAGTTCACCCGGCCACAGCTTGCCGGCAGCGTTGTCGAATTGCGCCTTGAGCTGCACCTGACCGCTGGCGGCCGCCACCTGGCTGTCGATAAAGCTCAAGCGGCCCTCGGCAATCGCCTGGCGGCCATCGCGGGTCATCGCCACCACCTTCAATGCGCCCTTGGCGTTTTCTTCAAGAATCTCGGCGAGGTCATCCTGGGACACGGCAAACGCCACCGAAATCGGGTTCATCTGGGTGATGGTCACCAACCCCGTGGCTTCGGCACCGTGGGCAATGGCGCCGACATCCAGCAGGCGCTGGCCGGTACGCCCGGTGAACGGCGCCTTGACCTGGGTGAACTCCAGTTGCAGGCGCGCGCTGTCCAGCGCGGCCTGATCGGCCTGCACCGTGGCTTGTTGCGCAGCGAGTTGGGCGCGGAAAGTGTCCACATCCTGGGTCGGCCCGGCCTTGGCGGCGGCCAATTTACTGGCCCGGTCGAGGTCGACCCGCAAGTTGGCCAGTTGCGCCTGATCCTTGGCCACCAGTGCCTGGGCCTGGGCGACTTGCGCCTGATACACCCGTGGGTCGATCACCGCGAGCAGGCTACCGGCGCTGACCATCTGGCCTTCGTTGAACAGAATCTTTTGCAACTCGCCGTCGACCCGCACCCGCACGTTGACACTGTTAAGCGCCTGCACATTGCCGATGGCGCTGACCCAGATCGGTAAGTCCTGACGGCTAACCGCGGACAGCCGCACCGGCACGGCACCCGCCTCTACCGGCTGCGGTGCGCCATGGGCGCGACGGACCCATTGAACGCCGCCGACCACGGCGCCCAGCGACAGCACGATCAAGGCGCCCAGAACCAGGCGACGACGGGAATTCAAGACACTCATGGCTGAGCCACCTGTACGGGAGATAGGGAAGCAAGGCTGGCGGCGGAAAAATCCCCGCCCAACGCGCGAAACAAGCCGACGGCGGCCTGCAAATGCTGCAGGCGCACCTGAAGCAGGCTGTCTTCGGCCTGGTATTGAGTGCGTTCGACGATCAACAGCGTCTGGAAATCGGTGGAGCCCAAGCGGTAGCGCACCTGGGCCAGGCGCGCGGCTTCGCGGGCCGAATCGACGGCGGCCTGATTGAGCGTGTAGCTCTTGTCCAGCTCACGGGCGGCACTCAGTTGGGTCTCGACGTCTTGCAGGGCCTCGATGATTGATTCGCGGTAGCTGGCAGTCAGCTCCTGCACATGGGCTTGATCGAAATGCAGTTGGCCCTTGAGTTGACCGCCCTGGAACAGCGGCTGGCTGAGGGTACCGACGGCGCTCCAGATTTGCCCGCCGGCAAGGGTGTCGATACCGCCCAGCAGGTCCAGGGACAGGTTGGGTAGAAATGCGGCACGAGCCACGCCCACGTCGAAGTTGGCCGACACCAGCCGCGCTTCGGCGGCCTGAATGTCCGGGCGCTGGCGCAGCAGGCCAATCGGCAGGCCCGTGGCCGGCTGCGGTACTTGCAGGCCCTTGAGCCCTTCCCCTTGCAAATGGAAGCCCTCGGGCGGCGCACCCACCAGCACCGCCAACTGATACAACGCCTGGTCGCGCTGTTGGCGCAGCGGCGGCATGGCCGCTTCGAAGGTTTGCATGGCGTTGCGCTGCTGGGCCACTTCCAGGTTGGACACGGCGCCCTGGCGGGCTTGCACTTCCACCAGGTCGAGCACTTGGCGTGCGTCGTCGGCGATGGACTGGGCCAGGCGCAGGCGCTCTTGCAGGGACAACACCTGGAAATAACTGTCGGCGATGCTCGCGCTCAAACTCATGCGTAAGGTGCCGGCATCAAACACCGTGGCCTTGGCCAGTGCGTCAGCCGAGTCTGCCGCTGCGCGCTGTTTGCCCCAGAAGTCCAACTCATAGGTGGCTTCGGCAAATACGCTGCGCTTTGGAGTGGTGCCGTAGTTGTTCTGGCGTTGGAAATTGCCGCCCAGGCTCAGCATCGGATATTGCGCCGCGCCCGTCACCTGAGACGAAGCGCGGGCTTCATCGATACGACTGACCGCCGCCTTGAGCGTGTAGTTGGCAGCCAGGCCACGGACGATCAGTTGGTCCAGCTCGGCGCTGTGGAATTCCCGCCACCAGCGCCCACCCTGCGCCGCCTGCGCCGATTGCCCGGCGTCCCATTGCGAGGCCAGGGGTAAGGTGGGCGTTTGATAATCCGGCACCATCGAGCAACCGCTGAGCAGCAGGCCGACGAGCCATAAAGAGGTTCTTGCAACTGACATGGGCACCCGCCCCCCGCTAAAGAATGCGGCGAGGATAGCGAGAGGTGCCTGCCAGGGCGTTCGCCGGTAGATAAACTTTTGTTTAAGGAGCCTGGAAGCTGTAGCCGGCCCCGGGGATGGTCTTGATCAGCGAGTATTCGAAGCCTTCGTCCAATTTGCGCCGCAAACGGTGGATATGTTTGTCGATCACGTTGTCGTTGGGGTCGAAGTCGTAGTCCCAGGCACTGTCGAGCAACATGTCGCGGGTCACCACCTGGCCGCTGTGGCGCATGAGCTTTTCCAGCAACAGGGCTTCGCGGTGCTGCAGGGCAATGCTGCGCCCCTGGCGCACGGCGGTGCGGGTGGCGCAGTCGAGTTGCAGCTCGCCGACGTGCAGGGTTCTGCCCGCTTGCTCACGGCCGCGCAATAACGCATCGAGTCTCGCCAATACTTCGGCAAACGCATAAGGCTTGGCCAGGTAATCGTCGCAACCCGCTTGCAGGCCCTCGACCTTGTCCTGGGTCGATGACTGGGCGCTGAGCATCAATACCGGCACCCGCGACTGGCGCGCGCGCAGGGCCTTGACCAGGGCGATGCCGTCCAGGACCGGCAGGCGCCGGTCGACGATCAGCACATCGTGAATGCCCTCCAGCGCCAGGCCGAGGCCACTGGTGCCGTCCGCGGCCACATCCACCACATGCCCGCTTTCGCTCAAGCCGCGCAGCAGGTAGGTGGCGGTCTGCTCGTCATCTTCAACCACAAGAATGCGCACGTTTGCGTCTCCAGCTCGAATCTAAACTTTAATTTATCTGGCGGGAACGTGGCGCCGCCCCAGGCTTTGCCACACTATGCCACCTCTGCCCTGAAGACGTGACCGGTTCTCTTGCCATGACTCATGTTCTGGTCGTCGAAGACGACTTAACCACCGCCCGCGAAATCGAACTGGCCCTCAGCGATTATGGCTTCACCGTGACTACGGCGCTGAACGGCCGCGATGGCCTGCTCAAAGCCTTGAGCGAGCCGTTTGACCTGATCGTGCTCGACCGCATGTTGCCCGGCGGCATTGACGGCCTGGGCGTGCTCACCGCATTGCGCGCGGCGGGCACCACCACCCCGGTGCTGATCCTCAGTGCCTTGAGCGCCCTGGATGAACGTGTGCGGGGGTTGCGTGCCGGTGGCGATGACTACCTGACCAAACCCTTCGAATTCATCGAACTGACCGCCCGCCTGGATGCGCTCAACCGCCGCCGCTCCGAGCCGCTGACCTCCGCGCAGGAAACCCACCTGCGTGTGGCCAACCTGGAAGTCGACCTGCTGCGCCGCACCGTACGCCGTGGTGAACGCACCATCGACCTGGTGCCCCGCGAATACGCCCTGCTTGAACACCTGATGCGCAACGCAGGCCAAGTCATCACCCGCACCATGCTGTTCGAGGCCGTGTGGAACTACAGCTACGACGAGCGCACCAATGTCATCGAAGTGCACATTGGCCGCCTGCGCCGCAAAATCGATGGCGAAGGTGAAGGCCAGATGATCCATACCGTGCGGGGAGCCGGCTATGTCCTTCGCACGCCTGAGTGAAATCCCGCGCACCATCAGCTTTCGTACCGGGCTGTTGTTCCTCGGCCTGTTCGGCTGCTCGTTCCTGGCACTGTTCGGCTACATCTACTGGCAGACTGCGTTCTACCTGAAAACCGAAGCGGATACCGCGCTGTATCGCCAAGTGGAAAACCGCAGCGCACAGGACCCCGAACTGCGCCTGCATGAAATCCGCAAACACGTCGCCCAGGACACCGAAGCCCGCCTGCCCCACAGCCTGTTCGATGCTCAGGGGCAGTTCATTGCCGGCGCAATTCGTGAGTTGCCGGCGTACACGGCCTTGGACAAACCCCAGGAATTCCGCTGGCTCAGGGCCAACGGGCACCACCGGCCCGTGCGATTTATCGTGCATCGCCTGGAGGACGGCAAGCTGCTGCTGGTGGCTCAGGACGTGCACGACATCCGCGAATTCGACGAACTGCTGATCAACGCACTGATCTCTGGCGGCCTGTTGCTGCTGCTGGTCGGCCTGGTGGGCGCGGTGGGGCTGGGCTACCTGGCGCATCGACGCCTGGACAAGGTCAGCCGCTCGATCAAGGGCATTATCGAAGGCGACCTGAGCGGCCGCCTGCCGGTGCGCGGCAATAACGACGACATCGACCGCCTGGCGCTGGTGGTCAACGGCATGCTTGATGAACTGGAGCGCTTGATGAGCGAAGTCAAAGGCGTGTGCGATGACATCGCCCATGACCTGCGTACTCCGCTGACCCGGCTGATCGCCGGGCTTGAGCGTGCACAACGCCGCGACATGGCGCCCACCGACTACGCCGCCAGCGTGGATGCCGCGCTGAGCGACGCCAAAGGTTTGCTGCTGACCTTCAAGGCATTGCTGCGCATCTCTGAAATCGAAAACAGTGCGCGTCGCAGCCACTTCGCCCCGGTAGATCTCAACCAGATCGCCGCCGACGCCGCCGAGCTCTACGAACCACTGGCCGAAGAGCGCGGTACGGTCCTTACCGTCGACACCCGCGAAGCCCCGGCGATCATGGCCGGTGACCCGCAACTGTTGTTCGATGCGCTGTGCAATTTGTTGGATAACGCCATCAAGTTTTCACCGGAGCACAGCCAGGTGCGGCTGAGCGTGATCAGCGATGCTTCCCGCACCGTCATTCAAGTGACCGACAACGGCCCCGGCATTCCCGAAGCCGAGCGCCAGGCGGTACTGCGCCGCTTGTATCGCGCCGAAGCGAGCCGGCACACACCGGGCAATGGGCTGGGGCTGAGCATGGTGGCAGCGGTGGCACGGCTGCATGATATGCAATTGACGGTCAGTGATGCGCAGCCTGGCTGTCGCGTGGAACTGGAGGCCAAGGGGTAGCGAAACCCACTGGATTCTCGTTGCGCCCACGTGCATCGCCGACGATATTTATCACGTTTTTTTGACGTTTTTTTCTCATTCCCGGCCCTACATTGCCGCGCCTCAATATGCAAATGATTCCTATTGGTTTAGTCTAGCCAACCTCTCGCGTATCTCCCGTACAGCAATAAAACCCGGAGCGCTCACCGCATGACCACCCGCCTTTCTTCGTTTGTCAAAAAAACCCTGCTTGCCACCGCCCTGGTCAGTGCCGGGCATGTGTATGCCGCCAACGAGTCGGTCGGCATTGTGGTGTACAACGCCCAGCACGAAAGCCTCACCAAGGCCTGGGTCGAAGGGTTCACCCAGGAAACCGGGATTCCGGTGACCATCCGCAATGGTGATGACACGGAGATGGGCAACCAGCTCGTGCAGGAAGGCGCTGCGTCCCCGGCGGATGTGTTCCTGACCGAAAACTCCCCAGCCATGGTGCTGGTGGACAACGCAGGGTTGTTCGCGCCGGTCGCCCCCACCACGCTGGAACAGGTGGATGCCGCCTACCGCCCGGCCCATGGCAAGTGGATCGGCATCGCCGCGCGCTCCACGGTGTTTGTGTACAACCCGAGCAAACTGAAAGAAGGCGACCTGCCCGGCTCCCTGATGGACCTGGCCTCGCCAAGCTGGAAAGGCCGTTGGGCTGCCTCGCCGGCCGGTGCCGACTTCCAGGCTATCGTCGCTGCCGTACTGGAACTCAAGGGCGAAGCCGCTACCCTCGACTGGCTCAAGGCGATGAAAGCCAACGCCAGCATCTACCGTGGCAACAGCGCCGTGCTCAAGGCCGTCAACGCGGGCCAGGTCGACAGCGGCGTGATCTACCACTATTACAGTTTCGTCGATCAGTCCAAGACCGGCGAAAACAGCAAGAACACCCAGTTGCACTACTTCAAGCACCAGGACCCGGGCGCGTTTGTGAGCATTTCCGGTGGCGGCGTATTGGCTTCCAGCAAACATAAAGAACAGGCACAGGCCTTCTTGAAGTGGATCACCGGCAAAGACGGCCAGGCGATTCTCAAAGATGGCAACTCGTTCGAATACGCGGTGGGCCAAAACGCCCAATCCAACCCCAAGCTGGCCCCACTGGCGCAACTGGATGCACCGAAGGTCGACGCGTCCAAGCTCAACAGCAAAAAAGCGGTTGAGTTGATGACCCAGGCCGGACTGCTCTGATTGTTGCCTGAACCTTCCCTGCGCGGCGTCGCCCACGCGGCGCCCCGCAAACGCCCTCGCGGCGTGTTCAAAAGCCGTGGGGGCACGTGGGTCACCAGCTTATCGGTACTGGTTTCACTGCTGGCGCTGTTGCCGATCGCGTTTGTGATCGGCGTGTCCTGGCAAATCGGCTGGGCCCAGATCGAGGCGCTGGTCTGGCGCCCGCGCGTAGGCGAGCTATTGCTCAATACCGTGCTGCTGGTGGTGTTCACGCTGCCCTTGTGCATGGCGCTGGGCGTTGCGCTGGCGTGGCTGACCGAGCGCAGCAACCTGCCGGGGCGTCGTGCCTGGTCGTTGTTGGCGGTGGCGCCGCTGGCGGTGCCGGCATTTGTGCACAGTTATGCGTGGGTCAGCCTGGTGCCGTCGATCCACGGCTTGCCGGCCGGTGTGCTGGTGTCGGTGATTGCCTACTTCCCGTTTCTGTACTTGCCGGTGGCGGCGACGTTGCGCCGGCTTGACCCTGCCATTGAAGACGTGGCCGAGTCCATGGGCCTCAAACCCTGGGCGGTGTTCTGGCGCGTGGTACTGCCGCAACTGCGCCTGGCGATCTGCGGCGGTGCGCTGCTGGTGGGCCTGCACTTGCTGGCCGAATATGGCCTGTACGCGATGATCCGCTTCGACACCTTCACCACGGCGATTTTCGATCAGTTCAAATCCACCTTCAACGGCCCGGCGGCCAATATGCTGGCGGCCGTGTTGGCGTTGTGCTGCCTGGCGATGCTCACCGTTGAATCCGCTGCGCGTGGCCACGCGCGCTATGCACGGGTCGGTTCAGGCAGCGCCCGGGAACAGCGCACCGTCATGCTGGGCACGGGCACCACCCTGCTCGCGCTGGCCCTCCAGGTCGCAACCTGTGTACTGGCCCTGGGCGTTCCGCTGGTGACCCTGGGTAAATGGCTGATCGCCGGTGGCAGTGAGGTCTGGCAACTCGGCGAACTGTTGCCGGCGCTGGAACAAACCGTGCTGCTGGGGATTGCCGGGGCGGTGTTGACCACTTGCGCGGCGGTACCGATCGCGTGGTTGTCGATTCGTGCGCCGGGGCGTTTGCAGCGCATTCTGGAAGGCTGCAATTACATCACCAGCTCGCTGCCGGGTATCGTCGTCGCGCTGGCCCTGGTCACAGTGACCATTCACTTCGCCCGGCCGATCTACCAGACCACGATCACCGTGCTGCTCGCCTACTTGCTGATGTTCCTGCCACGCGCGCTGGTGAGTCTGCGCGCCGGTATCGCCCAGGCGCCGGTGGAATTGGAAAACATGGCACGCAGCCTCGGCCGTTCGCCGGGCCGCGCGTTGTGGCTGATCACGATGCGCCTGGCCGCCCCGGCCGCCGCTGCGGGGGCTGCGCTGGTGTTCCTGGCGATCACCAATGAACTGACGGCAACGCTGTTGTTGGCGCCCAACGGCACCCGCACCCTGGCCACCGGTTTCTGGGCGATGACCAGCGAGATCGACTACGCCGCTGCGGCGCCCTATGCCCTGATCATGATCCTGCTTTCACTGCCGTTGACCGGCCTTCTCTACCACCAATCCAAACGCACGGCAGGCCGATGAACGCCCTCGAACTCCACGCCCTCTGCAAGACCTTCGGCAATCAGCGTGCCCTGGCGGACGTCAGCCTGTCGGTGCCCACCGGCAGCCGCACGGTGATCGTCGGGCCGTCCGGCTCGGGCAAGACCACCTTGCTGCGCATGATCGCCGGCTTTGAGTTCCCCGATACCGGCAGCCTGACCCTCAACGGCCAGCCCCTGGTGGACGCTACCCACGCCGTACCGGCGCACCAGCGCCAGATCGGCTACGTGCCGCAGGATGGCGCGCTGTTCCCGCACATGACCGTGGCCGACAACATCGGTTTCGGCCTGGCGACTAAAGGTGAGGCCCGGGACACCCGTATCGCCGAGCTGATGGACAGCGTGGCCCTGGACGCCAACATGGCCCGGCGCTGGCCCCACGAGCTGTCCGGCGGCCAGCAGCAACGGGTCGCCCTGGCCCGTGCACTGGCGCAACAGCCTCGCCTGATGCTGCTGGATGAACCCTTTTCGGCCCTGGACACCGGCCTGCGCTCGGCCATGCGCAAGATGGTCGCGCGGCTGCTCAGCGACGCGGGCATCACCACCATTCTGGTGACCCACGATCAAAGCGAGGCGCTGTCGTTCGCCGACCAGCTGGCGGTGATGCGCCAGGGCCGGCTGGTGCAATCGGGCCACCCGATGGACCTGTACCAGTACCCAATCGATGAGCAAACCGCGCTGTTTCTCGGTGAAGCGGTGGTGCTGCCCGCCAGGGTCGAAGCCGGCTGGGCCCATTGCGGCCTGGGGCGTGTACCGGTCGACAACCCGTCCCTTCACGACACCACGCGGATCATGCTGCGCCCGGAGCAACTGCAGTTGAGCACCACCGACGGCTCCGGCTGCCCTGGCGTGGTGACCGAGCGCGAATTCGGCGGCAATACCTGCACGCTGACCGTGGTGTTGCACCCCAATGAGGACGAACCGGGCCAGGCGATCCTGGTGCGCAGTTCGGGCTTGCAGGCGCCGCCGACCGGCACCGTGGTGTACCTCACCACGATCGGCATGGCACACATTCTGAAAAAAGACGCGACGCTCAGTCTCAGCTAAGTTTCGGGGCTTACCTTCTCCCCTGCGCCAACCACAGCGCAGTCAAGGAGAGCTACCCCATGAATGCCACAGCAGCCCGCTGGCTGAACAAAGTACCCGAGGTGACGCTGTCATTCTGGGTGATCAAGATCTTGTCCACCACCGTGGGCGAAACCGGCGCAGATTACCTCGCCGTCAATGCCGGCTTCGGCGCCGGCTGGACCAGCATCGGCATGGCCGCGCTGCTGGCGGTGGCGTTGTTCTGCCAGATGCGCACCAAGGCGTACACGCCTTGGATCTACTGGCTGACCGTGGTGCTGGTGAGCATCTTCGGTACGCAGATCACCGATATCCTCACCGATAAGCTCGACGTGAGCCTGTACACCAGCACGGCGATTTTCTCTGTGCTGCTTGCACTCAATTTCATCATCTGGTTCCGCACCGAACGCAGCCTGTCGATCCGCGACATCGTGACCCCACGGCGTGAATGGTTCTACTGGACCACGGTGCTGTGCACCTTCGCCCTGGGCACCGCCGCCGGTGACCTGGCCACCGAAGCGCTGGGCCTGGGTTTCACCCTCGGCGCAGTGATCTTCGCCGCTCTGATCGCGGTGGCCCTGGTGGCCTGGCGCCTGGGCGTCAACAGCGTGCTGACCTTCTGGATCGCCTACATCCTCACCCGGCCGTTCGGTGCGTCCCTGGGCGACCTGCTCACCCAGGCCAAGACCTACGGCGGCCTGGGCATGGGCGCCAGTTGGACCAGTGCGCTGTTCCTCTGCGTCATCGTACTGCTGGTGGCCGTCGCGCAAATCAGCGTCGGCAACCGCAAAGCCATCACTCAATAATCTCTGCTATCAAGGACATCCTCATGCGCATCGCTCAAACTCTGATTCGTCGCGTCGCAATCGCTTCGGCCATCTGTATGTTGACCCTCGCCACGGGCTGCTCGAAACCGGCCGACAAGCCCAAGGACACCACCGGCGCCAGCCCGACCAGCAGCCAGGCGCATGCCTCGAAACTGGGCGACTTGTCCGAATTCCGCACCATCGCAGCGGACGTGTCCGCACTGGTCGCCAAGAACGACCTGGCCGGCGCCAAGGCCCGTATCAAAGACCTGGAAACCAGCTGGGACGCCGCCGAAGCCGGCATCAAGCCACGGGCTGCGAGCGACTGGCACGTGCTGGACAAAGCCATCGACCGCGCCCTCTCGGACCTGCGTGACGGCAGCCCGAACCAGGCCACCTGCAAGGCCTCGATGGATGACCTGCTCAAGACCTTCGACTCGATGAAAGGCTGACGCTTGCCGGCACAGGTGCTTCAATACACACGCGGCGATCCTTTCGCCGCGTTTTTTTTGCCTGGAGAGGAACATGCGGATACTGCTGGTCGAGGACGACCCGATGATTGGCGATGCCATCCAGCGCGCGCTCAACGATGCGAGCTATGCCGCTGATTGGGTCAAGAACGGTGTCACGGCACTGGCTGCCCTCGACACCCATCCCTACGACCTGGTGCTGCTGGACCTTGGCCTGCCCGGAAAAGACGGCCTGCAAGTGCTGGAGACTATCCGCGGGCGCAACAACCCGGTGCCGTTGCTGATCATCACCGCCCGCGACAGCCTCGATGACCGCCTGCGCGGACTCGACGGCGGCGCCGACGACTATGTGCTCAAGCCCTTCGACATGCCCGAACTGCTGGCCCGCATGCGCGCCGTGCTGCGCCGTAAAGGTGGCAGCGCCTCTTCCTCCCTCAGTAACGGCGTGGTCTCGCTGGACCTGCTTTCCAAAGAGGCCAGCACTGCAGAACAACCGGGCGTAGCACTCTCCAGTCGCGAGTTTGCGCTGTTGCAAGCCTTGTTGATCCGCCCGGGGGCGATCCTGTCGCGCAGCGAATTGGAAGACCGCCTGTATGGCTGGGGCAATGAGGTGGAAAGCAACGCCATCGAGTTCTTGATTCACGCCTTGCGGCGCAAGTTGGGCACTCACGTGATCAAGAACGTCAGGGGCATGGGATGGATGGTTTCAAAAAGCGTTTGAGTGAATCGGTGCAACTGCGGTTATCGGTGACCTTGTCCCTGGCGATTCTGTTGGTGGCGCTGGTGGCCAGTGTGTTTGCCTTTGTCTCGGCTTTTGAAGAAGCCCACGAACAACAGGACGATACCCTGCGCCAGGTGGCGATGCTGTTCGACCGCCAGCAGATGAGCCTGAACTATCCGCAAGGCAAGGCCATCGAGGGGGATGATGAGGAGTCCCGAGTGATCATCCAGTACCTGGGCGACAGCCAGCATTCGACAGGCACCACCGATGAGGCGCTGCCCCTGCCCTTTCCCACCACGCTCACCGATGGCCTGTCCACCGTGGCGGTGGCCGGCGAAGCCTTCCGTGTGCTGGTGCGCACCACATCCAAGGGCGAGCGCATTGCCGTGGCTCAGGAACAGGATGCCCGTGACAAGGACGCCCGCGAGAGCGCATGGCGCAGTTTGTTGCCGTTTCTGATTTTGTTTCCGGTGCTGTTGCTGGTAGTGGGCGACCTGGTGCGCAAGCTGTTCCGCCCGATCGGAGTGCTGGCGGCGGAGATCGACCAGCGTGCCGAACAGGAACTGCACCCGATTGATGAGCAGCATCTACCGACCGAAGTGCGCCCTTTCGTGGTGGCGATCAACCGCTTGCTGGCGCGTGTCGCCCAGTCCATGGACAGCCAGCGCCGCTTTGTCGCCGATGCCGCCCATGAACTGCGCTCGCCCATGACGGCCCTGTCGCTGCAAGCCGACCGACTGGCCGCCACCGACATGTCGCCAATGACCCGCGAGCGCTTCCTGCCACTGTCCCAGGGCATCGAGCGTGGCCGCAAACTGATCGACCAACTGCTGAGCCTGGCATCGGCGCAATCGGCGGCGGATCGGGCGCCAACCCGACTGTCTGTGCATGACGTGTTCCGGCAGGTACTGGAGGATCTACTGCCATTGGCCGAAGCCAAGCAGATCGATATCGGCGTCGACAGTGCCCTGGATGTGCCGCTGATGTTCAACCCGCTGGACCTGTTCACCCTGGTCAAAAACCTGGTGGATAACGCCATCCGCTACACCCCGCCGGGTGGCCGGATCGACCTGTCGGTGCTGGCGATGGCAGACGCGGTGCAATTGCAGATCAAGGACTCGGGGCCGGGTATCAGTGTGCAAGAGCAGGCGCGGGTATTCGACCCGTTCTATCGCAGCCTGGGCACCGAGGAGGCCGGCTCCGGGTTGGGCTTGTCGATCGTCAAGGCGATTGCCGACCGCACCGGGGCACGGCTGCAGTTGGGGTTTACCGATGAGGTGGAGCAGCACGGGTTGTGTGTCACGGTGTGGCTGGCGAAATAACACTGGTCTCGGGAAATGCCAGTCAGTTAAGGAGGAGCATAGTCACTGTGGCGAGGGAGCTTGCTCCCGCTGGGTCGCGAAGCGGCCCCAGCTTGGGCTTGAAAAGGCTGGGCCTGCTACGCAGTCCAACGGGAGCAAGCTCCCTCGCCACAAGTTACTCGTGTCCGCTCTATCGTTTAACTGCCTGGAAAGCCACTCTCAGGAGAAATGCCAGTCAGTAAGGAGGAGCATAGTCACTGTGGCGAGGGAGCTTGCTCCCGCTGGGTCGCGAAGCGGCCCCAGCTTGGGCTTGAAAAGACCGGGCCTGCTGCGCAGTCCAACGGGAGCAAGCTCCCTCGCCACAAGTTACTCGTTGTCCGCTCTATCGTTTAACTGTCTGGAAAGCTACTCTCAAGGAAAAATGCCAGTCAGTAAGGAGGAGCATAGTCACTGTGGCGAGGGAGCTTGCTCCCGCTGGGTCGCGAAGCGGCCCCAGCTTTGGGCTTGAAAAGACTGGGCCTGCTACGCAGTCCAACGGGAGCAAGCTCCCTCGCCACAAGTTACTCGTTGTCCGCTCTATCGTTTAACTGCCTGGAAAGCCACTCTCAGGAGAAATGCCAGTCAGTCAGGAAGAGCATAGTCACTGTGGCGAGGGAGCTTGCTCCCGCTGGGTCGCGAAGCGGCCCCAGCTTTGGGCTTGAAAAGACTGGGCCTGCTACGCAGTCCAGCGGGAGCAAGCGCCCTCGCCACAGGTTACTGGTTGTCCGCTCTGTCGTTTAACTGTCTGGAAAGCCACTCTCAGGAGAAATGCCAGTCAGTCAGGAAGAGCATAGTCACTGTGGCGAGGGAGCTTGCTCCCGCTGGGTCGCGCAGCGGCCCCAGCTTTAGGCCTGAAAAGACTGGGCCTGCTACGCAGTCCAACGGGAGCAAGCTCCCTCGCCACAGGTTACTCGTTGTCCGCTCTATCGCTTGACTGACTGGCATTACTGGCCTCGGGCTTTTTTTCGTCTGGATATTGCCCAATAGAACTAAAAGTCCATAATGGACAAATTAGTTTATACACGGAGATATTCATGTCCAGCACGCCTCAGGTGATCAACCAAGCCCAAGCCCGTGAATTACTCGCACAAGTCGATGTGCCTCACATCCTTCACACGCTGTTCCGCGACCTGGCTGCCGGGCAGGCGGTGCAGCCCGCGCAACAGTGGGTGGAGTTCCCGCACGGCGCGGGTGACTTCATCAATTACCTGGGCGTGCTGGCTGCTGATGAGGTGTACGGCGTAAAGACTTCGCCGTACATCGTGCGCGAATCGGTACCCTTGGTGACGGCTTGGACATTGCTGATGTCGATGCGCACCGGCCAGCCGCTGTTGCTGTGCGATGCGGCAGAGCTGACCACCGCCCGCACCGCCGCCACGACGGCCCTGGCCGTGGATGCCCTGGCACCTGCGACCGCCTCGCGCCTGGCGATCATCGGCAGCGGCAAAGTTGCCCAGGCCCACCTGCATTACGTGCAGAACCTGCGGGACTGGCAGAGCATCCGCCTGTATTCGCCACGCCTTGGCAGTGCCAGCGTTGAAACCCTCGAGCAGCTCAAGGCGCTGGACCCGCGCCTGAGTATCGCCCCTTCCTGCGATGCGGCCCTGCACGACGCTGACGTTATCCTGCTGTGCACCTCGGCGGCAGGCCCGGTGATCGACCCGTCGCGCCTGCGTAAACCGGCGCTGATCACGTCCATCAGTACCAACGCCCCCCGCGCCCATGAGGTACCGCCCCATTGCCTCAGCGCCATGCACGTGTTCTGCGACTATCGCCAGACCACTCCGGACGCGGCCGGCGAAATGCTGATTGCCGCCGAACGACACGGCTGGGATAAACGCGCCGTGGTCGGCGACCTGCCCGAGTTGCTCAGCGATATGGCACAGCGTCCGGACTACGACCGCCATGTATTTTTCCGCTCCATCGGGCTGGGCCTGGAAGACGTGGCGCTGGCCAATGCGCTCTACCAGGTCCAGCGCTGAATCCCATTCAAGGAGGTGTTTATGAGCCATGCAGACTTCATCATCATCGGCGGCGGCATTGCGGGGGCGTCCACGGGTTTCTGGCTGTCGCAGCACGGCAAGGTGCTGGTGCTGGAGCGTGAAAGCCACCCGGCCTATCACTCCACCGGGCGCTCGGCGGCGCTCTATACCGCCGCCTATGGTACGTCGCAGGTGCGTGCGCTGACCCTGGCGAGCCGGGCGTTTTTCGACAACCCGCCGGCGGGTTTCTGTGAGCACCCTTTGCTCATGCCACGGGGTGAGTTGACCGTCGACTTCAACAATGACCCCGCCGAATTGAATGCCCAATACCTGAGCGCCAAGGCCACGGTGCCGCAGGTCGAACAGTTGAGTGCCGACGAGGCCTGTGCACGCTTGCCGATCCTGCGCCGCGAAAAAGTCCACGGTGCGATCTATGACCCGACGGCCAGCGATATCGACACCGACGCCCTGCACCAAGGCTATTTGCGCGGCATCCGCCGCAATCAAGGCGAAGTGCACACCGACAGTCACGTACTGGGCCTGAGCCGCAGTGTCGACGGCCTCTGGCAGGTGCGCACCCAGGACGCGACCTTCACCGCCCCGATTATCATCAACGCCGCGGGAGCCTGGGCCGATCACATCGGCGGGTTGGCCGGCGCCGCGCCCATCGGCCTGCAACCCAAGCGCCGCTCGGCTTTTATCTTCGCCGGGCCTGAGGGCGTCGACACCCATGCCTGGCCAATGCTGGTGGCCCTCGACGAAGCCTTCTACATAAAGCCCGATGCCGGCATGTTCCTCGGCTCACCGGCCAATGCCGACCCGGTGCAACCTCAGGATGTGCAGCCGGAAGAGCTGGACATCGCCATGGGCATCTACCAGATCGAAGAAGCCACCACCTTGACCATCCGCCGCCCCACCCGCACGTGGGCCGGCCTGCGCAGCTTTGTGCATGATGGTGATTTGCTGTCGGGCTTCGATGTGCGCGTGCCCGGCCTGTTCTGGGTCGCGGCGCAAGGCGGCTATGGCATCCAGACCTCGCCCGCCATGGGCCAGGCCAGTGCTGCCCTGGTACGCGGCGCACCACTGCCCGAGCATCTGACCCGGTTCGGCCTGGACGCTGGTATGCTCTCCCCCGTCCGCCTGGAGCCCCATTGATGAACACCGCTGAACACGACAAGGTCATGCAGAACTTCCGCGCGATCGCCGATGCGATCGCCACGTTGTTCTTTCCCCATGCGGAAGTGGTGCTGCATGACTTGCGCACGCAAACCGTCGACTACATCGCCAACAACCTGTCGAAACGGGCCATAGGCGATGACTCCTCATTGGAGGACATGCTCAGCGATGACGTCAGCGAAGTGAATATCGGCCCCTACGAAAAGCTCAATTGGGACGGTCAGAAGATTCGCAGCCTGAGCACTGTGCTGCACGACCACAACGGCCATCGCCTCGCAGTACTGTGCATCAACCTGAATATTTCACTGTTCGAAAATGCCAAGGCGGCGCTGGACCTGTTCCTGTCGCCGAGCAAACTGATCCCTCAGCCGGACTCACTGTTTCGCGATGACTGGCAGGAACGCATCAACACGTTCCTGCATGCCTGGATGCGTGAACGCCAACTGAGCCTGAACCTGCTGACCCGCGACCACAAACGCGAGCTGGTCCTGGCGCTGCATGCCGAAGGCGCGTTCAAGGGCAAGAGCGCCTCCAACTATGTGGCCAACGTACTGGGCATGGGGCGGGCGACGGTCTACAAGCATTTGAAGGAATTGAAGGGTTGAGCGGACACCACAGCCCCCCTGTGGAACAGGCGCACCCCGCGTAACCTGTGGCGAGGGAGCCGGCTCCCTCGCCACATCAGTGATGCATGATCAATCGCCGTAGATGTCAGACTTGAAATACTTCTGGGAAATCTTCTGGTACTCGCCATTCGCGCGAATACCGTCAATGGCGGCATTCAGCTCGCTGACCAAGGCCGTATTGCCCTTGCGTACTGCAATCCCGGCGCCCTCGCCCACGTACGTGGGATCTTTGAGTTCCGGGCCGACAAACGCATAGCCCTTGCCACGGGGCATCGACAGGAAGTCGTTGAGGGGGATGGTGTCGGCGAAAATCGCATCCAGGCGGCCCGCGGCCAGGTCCATGTAGATCTCTTCGTTATTGCTGTAGCGCTTGACGTTGATGCCCTTGGGTTCGAACACCTCGGTGGCATAGCGGTCGGTGGTCGTGGCGCGTTGCACACCGACGGTCTTGCCCTTGAGGCTGGCGTACTGATCGTCCACTACCGCGCCTTCCTTCATCACCAGCCGCGACGAGGTGAAGTAATACTTGTGGGTGAAATCCACTGACTTCTTGCGGTCTTCGTTGATGGTCATGGACGACAGGGCCATGTCGATTTTCTTCACCTTGAGGGAAGGAATCAGACCGTCGAACTCACCCTCTACCCACACGCACTTGGCTTTCATCTGCGCGCACAGGGCATTACCGATGTCGTAGTCGAACCCGACGATCTTGCCTTCCTCGGTTTTGGAGGCGAACGGCGGGTAGGCCGCTTCGATGCCGATGCGCAGGGTTTTCTCGGCGGCCTGCAGGGGGCCGGCGGCGATCAGGCTCAAGGCCAGGGCGGTCAGGAGGGAGCGTTTCTTCATGGTCGCGTTCTCGCAAGTTGTTGTTGGTTTGGCAAGAGTGAAGAACAAGGTGAAGCTACTTTTTTGTACTTATAATTCCATATTGGACTTTTATGTATTTTGCGTCAATCACGTCTCGTCGCTGCCGCCCCCCATGACTTTTTTGCACAACGAGGTGGTGTTTTTGAGCGTTTTGCTCTGATTTATGCGTGCCTATACTCGGCTCAGCCACCCGGTCGAGCCGGGGGCCAGTCCCCACAACAATAATAAGGACAGCCACCATGACCCAGCCCTTCCTGGCCGCTCGGGATTTTCTACTCGCTCACCGCACTGACTACGCCACCGCTGTCCGGGATTTCCGCTGGCCGCAGCTGGATGCGTTCAATTGGGCCTTGGATTACTTCGATGCCATGGCCGAGGGCAATCCAGCCAATGCGCTATGGATCGTCGAAGAGGACGGCAGCGAACAGCGCTACAGCTTCCAGCAACTGTCGGCACGCTCCAACCAGGTCGCCAACCACTTGCGTGCCCTCGGGGTCCGACGCGGTGAGCGCATCCTGCTGATGCTCGGCAATGATGTAGCGCTATGGGAAACCATGCTCGCCGCGTTCAAGCTCGGCGCCGTGGTCATCCCCGCCACTGCGCTGTTGAACCCCGATGACCTGCGTGACCGTATCGAACGCGGGCAGGTACGCCACCTGGTGGTCGGCCAGGCGCATATCGGCAAATTCGTCGGCTTGACGGACGGCTGCAGTCGGATCTGTGTCGGCTCGCCACCTTCCGGCTGGGTCGCGCACAGTGCCGCCTTCGAGTATCCCGAGTCGTTCGAAGCCCAGGGCAGCACCCAGGCCACCGACCCGATGCTGTTGTACTTTACGTCCGGCACCACCTCGAAGCCGAAAATGGTGCTGCACAGCCACCAGAGCTATCCGGTGGGCCACCTGTCGACCATGTACTGGATCGGCCTGCAGCCGGGCGACCTGCACCTGAATATTTCCTCACCGGGCTGGGCCAAGCATGCCTGGAGCTGCCTCTTCGCACCGTGGAATGCCGGCGCCTGCATCTTTATTCATAACGTCGCGCGGTTCAGCGCGCCCGCCCTGCTCGGCGCGCTGGAACGCTACGGCGTCACCAGCCTGTGCGCGCCGCCTACGGTGTGGCGCATGCTGATCCAGGAAGACCTCGGCCGCTACCGACCCCGCCTGAAACTGCGCGAACTGGTGGGCGCCGGTGAGCCGCTGAACCCGGAAATCATCGAGCAGATCCAGCAGGCTTGGGGCTTGCCGCTGCGCGACGGTTTCGGCCAGTCGGAAACCACCGCCCTGGTGGGCAACACACCCGGCCAGGTGCTCAAGCCGGGTTCCATGGGCCGCCCGCTGCCGGGTTACCAGGTGGCGCTGCTCGACCCCGACGGCCTGCCCGGCACCGAGGGAGAAGTCGCCCTGCCCCTGGCGGTACGCCCGCTCGGCTTGATGCTGGGCTACGAAGACAGCCCGGAAAAAACCGCAGAAGTGATGCGCGACGGCTACTACCGCACCGGCGATACCGCACAGATCGACGCCGACGGTTACATCACGTTCGTCGGGCGTGCCGACGATGTGTTCAAAGCCTCCGACTATCGCATCAGCCCCTTCGAGCTGGAAAGCGCATTGATTGAACACCCGGCCGTGATGGAAGTAGCCGTAGTGCCCAGTCCCGACCCATTGCGCCTGGCCGTGCCCAAGGCGTTCCTGATCCTGGCCCAGGACGCCGTCGGCGACGCCGAGCTGGCCCGCCACATTCTGGCTTTTGCCCGTGAACAATTGGCGCCCTATAAACGGGTTCGGCGTATCGAGTTCGTCAGCGAGCTGCCCAAGACCATTTCCGGCAAGATCCGCCGCGTGGAACTGCGCCAGATGGAAGTGCTACGCCGCCAAGGGGATACGCGGGGTGAGCACGAGCATTTCGAGGAAGACTTTGTGCAACCCCAGGGCTGAAAACTACAGGGGCGGCTTGGCGCTGCGGCATTGGCCGTGCTGGCGTTGGTCGCCCTTCTAGGCCCAGGTAATCGCGACGCCGGCCAGGTAGAGGCCCACGCCGAAGACGGCATGGCTGATCAAACTGCGCAGGCGGTTCTTGCCTGGCGTCGGCGTCCTGGAGGAGGCGAATCCCGCCCCCATGGCGGGCTGTATCACACACAGTGGAACGGCCACGGTCACCACGCCCCAGGCGAGTGCCGGCAGGAAAGTGGGTTCCTGCAGCCAGGCAACACCTTGAATCCACACCAGCAACCCCGCGAAAACGACACCCGTGACGTAGTGCGCTATCCAGCCCAGGGCTATTTCACCTCGGACGGGCCTTGCTTGCCCAATGCTGTGATGAGCGAACTGCCCTCGGCATGCATGCCCGACCCAGCGTCCAACCAGCGCGAAATTCAGCGTTGGAACCCCAAGGGCCTTCAGGATCAACATCCACAGATCCATCACAACCGTAGCCCCGGCGCCTAACAAAACAACCTGTGCAGCCAACTCCAACGATGCCATACCCACCTCTTTCCATGGACCCATTAAACATGCGCAGGCATCATAGAAGTTGAAGTCAACTTCAAGTCAATGGTCTACCCATGGATATTACTGACGTCGTCAAACGCACGGGCATCCCAGCCCACACCTTGCGTTTCTATGAGAAGAAAGGGTTGATCACCTCAATCAGCCCGCCTGGCGCGCGCCGCCAGTTTGCCGCAACTGTGGTTGAACAATTAGCGGTGATTGCACTCGGGCAGGCGGGAGGCCTTTCGCTGGACGAGATACAGGCCATGCTGCCCCCCAGTGGTCAGGTGACTGTGGACAGGGCCGTGCTGTTGGCCAAGGCCGATGAGCTTGATGCGACGGTTAAGCAACTGCAGGCAATGAGCAAGGGGTTGCGCCATGCCGCAAAGTGCCCTGCCCCCAGCCACGCGCAATGCCCGAACTTTCGCCGGTTACTTGACATTGCCGCAGCGGGTGCCTTCAAGCGCCCCCGGCATAGGGCCGGCCAGCCTGATATCGGCGTGCCCCGCTGACGACGTGCCTCACCAGAACCAATAAGGCAGGAACTTGGGTGTCGGCTCATTGGCCAACTCCAAGTGGTAAGTAATAGCGTTGAAGAAAAACATATCCAGCACGAGGAAGACGGCGGCGCCAAAAGAGAAGATCAAGAACTCACGATGGGGATGCGCGTGCAGCTGTGACTTCATCCAGGGCCGAAGTGCGGCAAGCACAATCATGCCCGTGGACGCGCCGAGATAATTGGGACGCAGCGGTATCTGGGCATAAAAGCCATACACCCAGGCCAGCAACAGCAGTCCCAGCCCCACCGCCGGCAAGTTCAAGCAAAACCGCAGTAACTTTTGCCGGGTTCTGGTAAATAACGGGCTACGGTCCACGAAAATGTAAGCGGCCAATAATGAAATAGCCGGGGTGATGGAAAGGATATAACGCGCCTTCTTCGAACTTGGGATCGTGAACAGTACGACGACTACCAGCAGCCAGCCCGTGAGGTACAGCAGCAGGTGCGTGGCGGGATGAGGCGTACGTTCAAAAAAGTGTTTGCCCTTCCTGATGATAACGCCCACGGCAATAAACGCCGTGACGCCATAGGTCATCAAGCCTGCCGAAAAATAGAAGTAATAACGGGGCGCATGATCGCTGCCAAACCGCCCCAGCCCCTGCATGACCAGGACCTCTTGTAGAAAAGCCTCCCCGCCCTGCACGTAGGCAGCCCACGCCAGTAAGGCAACGCCTATCGCCAGGACCACGCCGGCCAGCAAGGAGAACACCGCCAGCATGCGCCACTGCCGGCTTAACAGATAATAAGAGGCGACGACACTGGCAGGGCCGATCAGGCCGATGGGCCCACGAAATGCAAAACCCAGCGCAAGGCCTGCGAGAACCAACAACAATCGAAAACGTTGCTGATGCATCTCTCCCGCATAGGCCAAGTAAAAACACATCACCGTGAACAGTGCCGGATAGACATCCAGCGCCAGGGAATTTACACCGTCCAGGAAGGACCAGGTAAACAATGCGAACACGACCCCGTAGGCGCCCCATTTCTTTTCATGCAAAGCACCCAACTTGTAAATGAACACCAGCATCAAGGCGGCGGCAACACAAAAGGGAAAGCCCATCGAAAGAATCGAGATGCGCCCGAATGGCAAGGAGACCAAATAAACAAGTAACGTATTGAAGACCGTGTAGTCGGGGTATGGCTGCAGGTCATCCGCGATGGGAAACAGTGTGACGCCATACTGAAGCATATACTGGGCAAAATCGACAAAGCGTGTGGTGTAATTGAGCACCGCGGGCTTGTATTGCAGTACGGCCAATACAATAAGCGCCATTGTAAAAATAAATGAGCACGGCTTTTTAACAGCCACTTCCCTTAGCATGTTCACACCGTTCCATCGCCCCAAAAAACGCGCAAATTAGCACTTTATTTTTTGGGAAATCCACACGCTAAAAGTAAAGAGTTGTTAAAAACCGTACGCCCTCTCCAGGGTATCGGCCTGCGTGGCTTTGCCTTATCAAATTGCAGAAAAAAGCCACTTGCTCGCGAAAAACCCACAGGCGCCGTGTTCATTCAGGCAACACGCGTTATCGTTGACGTTTTTCGCGGGCAAGCCCACTCCTACAGAGGGGGCCTTACGCTTAACGGATTGGCATTGTCTGGAGCCCAAAATGACACTCGCGCCGGACCTCCGGCAGCCCATCCCGGCCCCCGACCAGGCATCATCACGGCCTAAACCCACCCGCCATCCACGATAAAATTCTGCGCCGAGCACATCGCCGACATATCAGAAGCCAGGAACAACGCCATATTGGCGATATGTTGCGGCTCGACAGAACCCGGCAAGCACTGGCTGCGGCTGATCAACTCCTTGGCCGCATCATCCACCCACATCGCCAGCTGTTTTTCGGTCATCACCCAGCCAGGCACCAGTGTATTGACCCGGATGTGGCTTGGCCCCAGTTCCCGTGCCAGTGCACGGGTCATGCCATGAGCGGCGGCCTTGCTGGCGGCGTACACCGGGTAGCCGGCGGAGGCCATCATCCAGCCAACCGAGCCCAGGTTGATGATCGAGCCACCGCCGGCGCTTTTCATCATCGGCACTACGGCCTTGGCGGCGAAAAAGGCGTGCTTGAGGTTGACCGAGATCAGTTTGTCGAAGGTTTCCGAGTCCACTTCATCCAAGGTGTGGCGCACGTCATTGGCCGCATTGTTGACCAGCACGGTGATCGGCCCCAGGGAATGCTCGAAACGCCCGATGGCCGCCTTGTAGGCGATTTCATCGGTGATGTCGCAGCACACGAACTCCACCGTGTAGCCTTTTGAATTGAGCAGTGCCGCCAGGCGCTCGCCCTGGCTCTGCGCGCGGTCCACAAAGGCCACCTTGGCGCCCTGGGCGGCGAAGGCGCGCACCATGAATTCGCCGATGCCTGAAGCGCCTCCGGAGATCAGCACGGTCTTGCCTTCAAGGTCGGGATAAACAGCCTGTGCAGTACTCATATAACGGTTGCCTCGATCAATTAGTCTTATTTTATTTTACGAAACCGGCTTTAAAGGCTATAAATTCGCTGTCACAACGACAAAATATCGCACATTAGTAGAACTATTCCACTCAAAACAACAAAAGGAAGTTCGATCATGAAGCACCCTCGATACCTGCTTTCGGGTCTCGCCATGTCCCTGCTGATTGCCAGCGGCGGCACCCAGGCAGCAGGGCTCAGCAGCGAGCACAAACCTTTCGGCAAAACCAACGACGGCACGCCCGTCGAACAGTACATCCTGCGCAACAGCCATGGCATGCAAGCCACGGTGATTACCTACGGTGGCGTGCTGCAGTCGCTGAAGGTGCCGGATAAAAACGGCAAGGTAGACGACGTGGTGCTGGGCTTCGACGATGTGCAGGGCTACCAGGCCGGCACGGCGTTTTTTGGCGCGACCATCGGGCGCTTTGGCAACCGGCTCGCGGGCGGTGCCTTTGAACTCGATGGCAAACGCTACCAGGTGCCGCTCAACGATGGCCCGAACTCGCTGCACGGCGGCGCCCAGGGTTTCGACAAGCAGGTGTGGCAAGCCAAGCCGGTCAACGGCAAGGACTCGGTCGGCGTCACCCTCACCTACCTGTCCAAGGACGGCGAGATGGGTTTCCCCGGTAACCTGAAAACCGAGGTCACCTACAGCCTCAACGATAAAAACGAACTGCACATCGACTACAAGGCCAGCACCGACAAACCCACCGTGCTCAACCTGACCAACCACAGTTACTTCAACCTCGCCGGCGCGGGTAATGGAGATGTCCTCAAGCAGGTCGCAACCTTGCATGCCAGCCACTACACGCCCGTGAATGCCACCTTGATCCCTACCGGCGAACTCGCGCCAGTCAAGGGCACGCCGATGGACTTCCTCAAACCCACTGCCATTGGCCAGCACCTCAAGGACGATCACCCACAGCTTAAATTCGCTGAACCGAAACAAGGCGGGTTTGACTTCAACTGGGCGCTGGACACCCAGGGCGACGTCAAGAAACTTGCCGCCGAGGTGCATGACCCGGCGTCGGGCCGGCGTTTGCAGCTCTACACCAGCGAACCGGGGGTGCAGTTCTATACCAGCAACTTCCTCGATGGCACGGTGAAGGGTAAAGGCGGCAAGACTTACCTGCATTGGGGCGGGTTCACCCTGGAGACCCAGCACTTTCCGGATGCGCCCAATCAACCCAAGTTTGCCTCGACCCGCCTGAACCCAGGGCAGACCTACACCCAGAACACCGTCTTCAAATTCACCACCGATTAAAACTGAAAGGGGCTTGCCCCGATTGCGCTGGGTCAGAGAAACAGCGGCTTACTGACCCACCGCAATCGGGAGCAAGCCCCCTCCCGTCTTCAGTCTTCACATGGCTTTGGATCAGCGCTGCTTCATGCGGTCGATGACCACGGCCAACAGCAGGATCGAACCGCGGATCACGTACTGGTAGAACGTGTCGATGTTCTTCAGGTTCATCGCATTC
The DNA here is from genome assembly GCF_004519405.1 of Pseudomonas sp. BCA17. Taxonomy (GTDB): domain Bacteria; phylum Pseudomonadota; class Gammaproteobacteria; order Pseudomonadales; family Pseudomonadaceae; genus Aquipseudomonas. Next base: position 68,118 of record NZ_SGWI01000011.1, read on the forward strand.
TCGATGATCGCCAGGATCAACACCCCGGCAATCACGTGCCGGATCATGCCGATACCGCCGCTCAACGACACTCCGCCCAGCACGCACGCCGAGATCACCGTCAGTTCAAAACCCTGGCCGATCATCGGTTGGCCGGAGGTCATGCGCGAGGCGAGGATCACCCCGGCCAGCGCGCCAATCACGCCGTGTACGGCAAAGATCAGGATCTTGGTGCGATCAACGTTCACCCCTGCCAGCAGCGCCGCTTCTGGGTTGCCGCCGATGGCCATGGCGTTGCGTCCGTAGGTGGTGTAGTTGAGCAACCAGCCGAAGAACAGGAAGCACAGGATGGTGATCAGAATCGGCACCGGCACGCCGAATAACTGCCCATTCCCGAAGATGAAGAATGAGTCCTGGGACACGCCCACCGCCTTGCCGTCGGCAAAGATGTAGGCCAGGCCACGCACGATCTGCATGGTCGCCAACGTGGTGATCAATGCGTTGACCCGCAGCTTGGCGATCACGATACCGTTGATCAGCCCGACGATCAGGCCCATCACCAGTGCCGCCCCGATGCCCAGCATCACGCTGTCGGTATCGCGCATGACGATGGCCGCGACCACGCCGGCACAGGCGATCACCGAGCCCACCGACAAGTCGAAGTGCCCCGAGGCCAGGCAGAACAGCATGGTGCACGCCGCAATGCCCACGGTGGAGATCGCCAGGCCCAGCCCGCGCATGTTCAGCGGCGAGAGGAAGTTATCGACCAGCAAGGCACACAGGACAAAGATGCCCACCGCCGCCAGCAACATCGCCCAGTTATCCAGCAGTGCGCGTACATCCAAGGGTTTGCGTGCGGTTGGCAACGCGTTGTTTTGAGTGGTCATGGTTTTCTCTCAGTTCGCCAGGCCGCGCGGCAGGGCCAGCTGCAGCAGGTTGGATTCAGTCGCGTGTTCGCGGGTTTGTTCACCGCGCATGGCGCCTTCGCACAGCACCAGGATACGGTCGGAAATGCCCATGACTTCCATCAGGTCGCTGGACACTACGATCACCGCAATGCCCTGGGCCGCGAGGTTATGGATGATCTGGTAGATCTCGGCCTTGGCCCCGATATCGATCCCTCGGGTCGGTTCATCCAGCAGCAGCACTTTCATCGGCATCGACAGCCAGCGCCCCAGAATCGCCTTCTGCTGGTTGCCGCCCGAGAGGTACATGATCTTCTGCTCGGCATTTGGCGTCTTGACCTTCATCGCCTTGATCTGGTGGTCGGCGTTGCCTTTTTCCCAGCCCTCGCGCAGCAGCCAGCCGAACCGCGAGTGGGCACCGCGGGCGCTGATATTGATGTTCTCGGCGACACTGGACAGCGGGATGATGCCT
>NZ_SGWI01000012.1 GCF_004519405.1 Pseudomonas sp. BCA17
GGCGGCTAAACCGGCATCCCTGCCGGTTTACCCCCCAAATCAATATCGAATTCCGGCCAGCGTGGTTTAACGGGGCGCCTGAGATCAAGATCAAAAGCGGCTCGCTTCGCATCGTGATGTGTGTAGACAGCCATGCTGCGCTGTAGCTTTTGCTTCCCTGTGGAAGCCAACTCGCCTGCGCTACACAGAGTATCTACACAACTCTGGTGTGGCCATGACCCTGTGGCGAGGGAGCTTGCTCCCGTGACGGCTTGGAAGCCGCCGACTATCCAACTGCACCTCCGCGAGGGGGCCCGCCCAGGCTCGATCATAGACTTGAATCCATGGGCCGCCGTCATACCGGGTTACGCGGATTCAAACCTGCGCTCGGCCAGCATGGTTTAACGGAGCGCTTACGATCAAAAGCAAGATCAAAAACACAGCGGCCACGGCCTCATAAAGCCATGCCCGCTTTCAAGCGCGCTCATTGTCACTTTCTGATTGACAGTTAAACGGTTCCCAGCCGCTTTTTCACTTTCAGGCACCTCATTAATCTGTGCTCACGGTGTTGCTGAGGCCTGAACCCAGCGTCACAGCAGCCCGATCCCAAGGCATGAAAACTCGAACGATTGAAAAGGAATTGACCATGAGCCTCAAGAAAACCCTCACCGCTTCCCTCCTCGCCCTGTCCATCGGCAACGCATTCGCCGCCGGCAGCCCCGGCGTCGAACACAACACGCAGGCGTTCCTCGACGCCCTCGCGGCCGGCGGTGGTAAACCGCTGGAGCAACTGAGCCCGAAAGAAGCCCGCGACGTGCTGAGCGGTGCCCAGGAGTCGGTGCAGGTCGATCTGTCCGGCGTTGAAGTCAGCGACAAGGCGATCAAGGTCGACGGCCAGGTGATCAACCTGAAAGTGGTGCGTCCTGCCAAGGTCAAGGGCGAGTTGCCGGTGTTCATGTTCTTCCATGGCGGTGGTTGGGTATTGGGCGATTTCCCGACCCACCAACGCTTGATTCGTGACCTGGTGGTGGGCTCCGGCGCAGTGGCCGTGTACGTCGATTACACCCGGTCGCCGGAAGCCCATTACCCGACCGCGATCAACCAGGCCTACGCCGCCACGAAATGGGTGGCCGAGCACGGCAAGGAGATCGGTGTCGACGGCAAGCGCCTGGCGGTGGCCGGCAACAGTGTCGGCGGCAACATGGCGGCGGTGGTGGCATTGAAGGCCAAGGAACAGAACACCCCTGCCCTGCGCTTCCAGTTGCTGATGTGGCCGGTGACCAACGCCGGATTCGAAACCGCCTCGTACCAGCAGTTCGCCGAAGGCCACTTCCTGACCAAAGGCATGATGCAGTGGTTCTGGGACAGCTACACCACCAACCCGGCCGAACGCGCGCACATCCACGCCTCACCGCTGAATGCCGGCGCCGAACAGCTCAAGGGGCTGCCTGCCGCGCTGGTGCAGACCGCCGAATTCGACGTGCTGCGCGACGAAGGCGAAAGTTACGCCCGCCACCTCGATGCGGCCGGCGTACCGGTGACCTCGGTGCGCTACAACGGGATGATTCATGACTTCGGCCTGCTCAACCCGTTGAGCCGGACTCCGGAAGTCCAAGCGGCAGTACGCCAGGCCGCCGCAGAGCTCAAGACGCATCTGAACTGATGCCCGACCTCTCGCCACACCACCCGGTGTGGCGAGTTTTTTGGTGCCCGCCAAGCCGGCGCCACCTAGGGGACTTTGATGCTCAAAGGTTCAGACATGTACTGGCTGATCCGCGAGCGTAGCCAGCGCTCTGCCGGATCGTTGTCGTGAACGCCGCTCCAGGCCATCGACAGTTGCGCCGCATCGATGGGAAACGGTGGGTCTTCGGCCCTCAAGCCACTACCTTCGACCAACGCACACGCCGCGTAATCGGGCACGGTGGCGATCATTTCGGTACCGGCGAGCATCGCGCGCAAGCCACTGAATTGCGGAACCCCCAGCACTACACGCCGAGTACGGCCGACCTTGGCCAGGTCGAGGTCAATGTTGCCGTTCAGGTCGCCGGAGAACGACACCATCGCGTGGGGCCGCCGGCAGTATTCATCGAGTGTCAGCTCACCGGGCCGGTTGTCACCGCGCAACACTTTGCAGGCAATATCACGCAGCCGCTTGCGCTTGGCATTGGCCGGCAATTCGGTGGTGTAACTGACCCCCACCGAAATCTCGCCCGATGCCAGCAAGGCCGGCATCAACAGATAATTGGCCCGGCGTACCACCACCACAATGCCCGGGGCCTCCTGTTGCAGCTGGCGCAACAACGGCGGGAACAAACCAAATTCGGCATCGTCCGAAAGGCCTATGCGAAACACATCGCAGCTCGTCGCCGGATCAAACTCCTTGGCCCGGCTGACGGCACCCGAGATGATGTCCATCGCCGGTTGCAACTCCTTGAGAATCGCCAACGCTCGCGCCGTCGGCTCCATGCCGCGGCCATTGCGCAACAGCAGCGGGTCGTCGAACAAATCCCGCAGGCGTCCCAGCGCAGCACTCACCGCAGGCTGGCCCATGAACAGTTTTTCAGCCACCCGGGTCAGATTCTTTTCGAACATCAGCGCCTCGAAAATCACCAACAGATTCATGTCTACGCGGCGCAGATCATTACGGTTCATAGGCACAGTCCCATTGTGTAGTGAGCCAGGTATTCGTCACTCGGCCATCGCTCGATAATCGGCAGTTTTGCCGCCCGCTTGCAAGGCCCGTTTTGCATAGTCATCCACTGAAAATGCCGGCCCATCCCAGTGATGTGGGCCGCACCCGCAAGCGGCCGTCCGCAGGCCGGCCAAATGTGCCAATCATGCCGGTATTCTCAGCCGAAAAATTGCAGCCATGTGCTGAGCGAGGGCCGTTGCCCGGCGATGTACCGGGGTGGAATTAACAACGTTTAACTCGCAAAGCACCGACCCGCCACCAAGAATAAAGCCCTCTGCACCGAACTGTTTTCCAACGCGTGAAACTGCTGACCCACCGCGCAGTGTGCCAGCGCATTCGCCTCGATACGGATATTTGCCATGGCCTATTTTCAGCACAACGCCGCCCGCGTACCCGCCACTGAAACGCATCTGCCCGCCACCGGAGGCCTCTCAGCGTGGCGCGAAAGCCTGGTCAAAAAACTGATTCTCGAGGGTCTGGGTGAAACGCTGGAGGTCACTGAGCTCGCTCGGGCCTGCGCCCTGTCCCGCAGTCATTTCTCCCGCGCCTTCAAGTGCAGCACCGGCCTGTCGCCCCAGGACTGGATTCGTCGGCAGCGCATCACGCGGGCCAAGCAACTGATCCAGGATACCGACCTGACCTTGACGCAGATCAGCCTGGAATGCGGCTTCTGTGATCAAGCGCACTTCTGCCACATTTTCACCCGCAGCGAAGGCATCACGCCTTTCGCCTGGCGCTGTCAGGCAGTACATGCGCTGCCTTCTCTCAAGATCACGGCTGCGCCGGCGGCTCGGCGTTGAGCCGAGCCTGATGAGTAGGGGAACCGTGCATCAAACCGCTGAATGGCCCATACGTTCGGCCAGGCGCGCGACCCGCTCCCCCAGGTGAGCGGCGGTGCAGCGATCTTCGGGAGGTGGAGCATGCTCCGGGGATTGCTCGACGTTCGATTGGGCCATGACCCCCAGGGAGCTGCCCAGGCGATTCAATTGCCCATCGAACAGGCCGACGCTGGAGCGCGCCGGCAGCAGGTCGAGGCCGACCCAGATCATCGAGTGCTGAGCGGCAAATACGGCCATCTGCAGCAAGGTATTGAGCTTGTCGCCACACAGGCAACCGGAGTTGGTGAACCCGGCAGCCAACTTGTCGCGCCAGGGCTGTGCCAGGTAGAACGACGCGGTGGCCTCCATGAACGTCTTGAAGGACCCCGAGGCACTGCCCATGTAAGTCGGGGCGCCGAAGATGATCGCGTCGGCGCGGTGCAAGCAGTCCCAGCGCGCGTCCACTTCCTCGACCGGAATCAGTTGGCACGTGCTGCCCAAGTGTCGCTCCACACCCTGGGCCACAGCTTCGGCGATGACCCGCGTATGACCATAACCGCTGTGATAGACCACCACCACATCACTCATTCCAGCCTTCTCCTGAAGTGTTCATCCCTTTTACTGCACGGAGCACAAAAACCGGTGCCTTCGGTTGATAGACTGCAGGCATTGGATTTTTGGGTGTAAGACAGGCGCAGGACGAGTTAAACGTTGTTAATTCTCAGTGGTGCGCCAAAAGCCACGACACGCCCTTTTGTCAGCGCCAGCCCAGTCGATACGCAGCTTGCGAACGGTGCCGTAATACGGCCGTCAACGCACACGCGGGCGAGTTGCCCGAATGCTGCGTTGCGCTGGCGAAAAAAACTGAGGAACATGCGCGGATATCGCGTGATAGACGCAGGCAGGCAGGAGTGACCCGTTGACCCTTTTCCCCGAACAGGCGGTGCATTTCGGCCCTTACCGGGTCTATCCCGGACAACGCCTGGTGCTGGAGGCCGATCATCCCCTGCGCCTGAGTCGGCGCGCCATGGACATTCTGTTGATCCTGCTGGAGCACGCCGGGAATCTGGTCAGCAAGCAGCAGTTGATCGCACGGGTCTGGCCCAACAGCGTCGTCGAAGACATCAATGTGCGAGTGCACATCGCGGCGCTGCGCAAAGCCCTTGGCGACGGTCAAGCCGGCCAGCGCTATATCGTCACCGTGGCCCAGCGTGGCTACAGCTTTGTCGCGCCGTACTCGCTGGAGCCCATCGAGCAACGCCCACCGAGCAGCGGCCACGGGCACAACGGTCATAACCTGCCGATTCGTCGTACGCGCATGATTGGTCGCCAGGTTCTGGTGGACCGCCTGGTGACGCAATTGCCACGCCAGCGGTTCATCACCCTGGTCGGCCCTGGCGGTATCGGCAAGACCACCGTGGCACTGCGCGTCGCGGAACAACTGATCGGCCGCTACCGGGACGGCATTCGCCTGCTGGACCTTGCCTTGATCAGCGAGCCAGCGATGATCACCACCCACCTGGCGATGCTGCTGGACCTGTCGTTGCATGACACAGAGCCGGTGAGCTGTCTCACCACCTTCCTGCGCGAGCGGCAAATGCTGCTGGTCATCGACAACTGCGAGCACCTGATCGACGCCATCGCGGTGCTCAGCGAAAGCATCCTGTGCGGGGCGCCCGATGTGCATATCCTGGCCACCAGCCGCGAGAGCCTGCGGGCCGACGGCGAATTCGTGCAGCGCCTGGAGTCACTAGACTGCCCGCCGCCTGTCGCCGCGCTGGAGCGCGACCAGGCCCTGGGCTTTTCGGCGGTGCAATTGTTTGTCGAACGAGCAATGGCCAGCCATGACAGTTTCGAACTGACCGATGCCGAACTGCCCCTGGTGATCGAGATTTGCCGCCGCCTGGACGGTATTCCTCTAGCGATCGAACTGGCCGCAGCGCAAGTGAACAGCCTCGGCCTGAGTGGCTTGCTGACGCAACTGCAAGGCAGTTTCCGTTTGCTCGCACAGGGCTCCCAGACGACGCTGGGGCGGCATCAGACCCTGCGCGCGACCCTCGACTGCAGCTTTGAGCTGCTGACGGCCTGCGAACAGATCTGCCTGCGCCGACTGAGCGTGTTCAGGGGTGGTTTCACGCTGGAATCGGCGGCGGCCGTGATTGTCGGCGAACACGTCGAAAGCTGCGCGGTGCTTGGCGCAATCACGCAACTGGTGGCCAAGTCCCTGCTGAATGTGGAGGTCGGTGACGAGCAGGTGTTCTATCGTCTGCTCGACACCACCCGCAGCTATGCCCTGGAAAAACTCGACCAGGCAAATGATTTGCCCGACACCCTGGGACGCCATGCCCAGTGCTGCCTGGCCTTGATGCATCAAGCCCAGAACGACTGGGAGCACACCCAGACCGATGTATGGATCGAGCGTTACGCGCGCAGCCTCGAAGACATCCGTTCGGCCCTGGACTGGGGGTTGAACGCACAAGGGCCACAGGCTGTGGCGATCCGCCTGGCTTCGGTGTCGACGTCACTCTGGCAGGAACTGTCGCTGCTCAAGGAGCACGGCGTGTACGTGCGCAAGGCCCTGGCCCTGCTTGAATTGACGCCCGAGCCCTGCCCTCGCCTGAAAATGGCCCTCAAGCTCGCCCTTGGCAGCTCCTGCTACCACACCCAGGGCGGCAGCGCCGAAACCGTCGAAGCCTTTGTGAGCGCCAGAACCCTCGCCGAACGCTGCAACGATGTCGCCGGCCAGCTCAGAGCCGTGTCCGGGCACATGGCGGTCAACCTCAGTTGCGGCAACTATCAGACGGCCCTGGAACAGAGCCTGCAATTCGATCGCCTGGGTGTGCAAGGTCATGCCGCCGTGTCCCTGAGTACCCAGCGGTTGCAGGTGCTGGCCCTGCACTTTGCCGGGGACCAGCCGAAGGCACGCACGCGTGCTGAACAGGTTATCCAGCACATGGCCCAGAGTGGACACCTCAATCGCTTCACCCATGGCTTTGGTGTCCAGTACGACCAGTGCGTCGCCTCGCTGACGATTCTGGCGCGGATCCTCTGGTTGCAGGGCCACCCCGAAAAGGCCTGGCGCGCCGCCCGCCAGGCGTTGGACATTGCGCTCGAGATCGACCACGGCACGTCCATCTGCTACACCCTGGCACTCTCCGGTTGCCTGATCGCCCACTACAACGGCGACACTCAAACGGCCCGCGACCTCTTGCGCCTGCTGCTCGAACAAGCCCAAAAACATTCGGTGCTGCTGTTTTACAACTGGGCCCGGCACTATGCGCAGGTGATCGATGACGAGAGTACGCATCCGACACCGCCAGTCGGCGCCGGGCTGATCAATGAAATCATGGTCACACTGGATGGCCGTTTCGTCGACGACGCATTGCTGGCACGCGCCGAAAGCGGCGCGGCGGGTTGGAGCACCGCGGAAATCCTTCGGGCCAGCGCAAATGCTCTGCTTGCACAAAACAGCCAGCCTGCGGCTGAGACGGTGCTGCTCAAAGCGCTGGGCGTGGCACAGGCCCAGGGTGCTCGGGCGTGGGAGCTGCGCACGGCTACATCACTGGCCGAGCTTTGGCAGCGTCAGGGTCGTTTCCAACAAGCCCATGATCTGTTGGCGCCCATCTACAACGGCTTCACCGAAGGTTTTGCCACCCCCGACCTAAGCAACGTCCGCCTTCTGCTTGACGAGCTGCAACAACACCGGTCTTCCTGAAACCCAGCGTGCCCGACTGATGTAGCCGGCATAACGCACTTCAAACATGCGCTGCAGCCCGCTCAGTTCAAGCTTTTCCAGTACATAAGTGCGGGTGGTGTTGAGGAAGCGATAGCGGGTCATGCCATCGCTTGGTTCAACTGACAACAGTGATTTCAGCACCAGCCGTTCTATCGCCTCGACCAGGCTGGCGGGCCGCAGTACCGCACAACTGATGACGCCGATGGCGGCTTCCAGCGTAAAGGCTATTTTGAACACCGCCAGCCCTTGCAGGACGGTCTGCTCCAGCGGGCTCAGCCGCTGGTAGCTCCAGTCCAGGGCGGCCTTGAGCGTCTGGTGCCGTGGGACGGCGGTGCGCCGGCCTTGGGTCAGCAGTTGAAAACAATTATTCAGTTGTGCCCGCAGCCCAACCAGCGCCAGCGCATCGATCTGCGCCGCTGCCAGTTCGATGGCCAGGGGCAGCCCGTCGAGGCGCCGACAGATTTCCCGCACGCCCTCGAGGTCCTGTTCACGCAGCGCAAACCCTTGCTGGCGGGTACGCGCACGGCTGACAAACAGCTGCACCGCCGAATAGCTCATAGCCTCGGCGACACTGTGCAGCGCCGACATCGGCGGCACCGCCAGGGCCGGCAAGCACTGCACCGTTTCCCGTGCCGCCCGCAACGGCTCGCGGCTGGTGACCAGGATCGACAACCGTGGCGCCGAAGCCAACAGGCTCTCCACGCGCGTTCGGCAACATTCGAGCAGGTGCTCACAGTTGTCGAGCACCAGCAATGCATGCCGTTGCGCCAGTGTCTCCACGCCAATGTCCAGCCCAAGCGTCTGGCTCAGATAATCGTCAAGCCGTTTGGGGTCGTCGATTGCCGCCAGATCAACGAACCAGACGCCATCTCGATAGTGCTGCAACAGCAGTTCGGCCACGCGCAAGGCCACCGTGGTCTTGCCAATGCCGGCAGGGCCGACCAGCGTCATGAAACGGAAAACCGGCAACTGCCGGACCACACTGCCCACGATCGAATCCCGGCCGATCACTGGCGTGATCCGTACAGGCAGGTTGTGGCGGGGTTGCTCAACGGCCTCGATCGAGACCGGCAGCCCCTCCGGCTCGCACTGCACCGGGGCGACAAAGCAATAACCGCGCTGGGGAACATTGACGATGTAGCAACACCCGTCCTGACCATCGCGCAGTGCCCGGCGCAGCGCGGCGATGTGCACGCGCAGGTTGATTTCCTCGACCACCGAAGTCGGCCAGACGCGGGCAATCAATGCCTCCTTGCTGACCACATCACCCGCTTGCTCGACCAGTACCTGGAGAATATCCAGTGCCCGTCCGCCCATACGCAGCGGCCGATCACCCTCCAGAATCAGGCGTTGACGAGTGTGAAACACGTACGGGCCAAACCGCAGCACCGCACTGCTATTTAAATCGCTGAGTCTGTTCATGCACATTCACGTGCCGAAAACCGGGCCCGACTCAAGGTACTGCATCATCCCTTGCACGCGTTCGCCCAGGCTCCCGCCTCTCCATTGCCAAAAGTTCACAAACATCTTGGCAGACAGGGGTGACCGAACAACGGCCATGGAGGGAGCGTCACGGACATAGCGGTGCGCAGTACGGACAATAACGTTTCAGCTGAACAGTTCGCGGTACTGCGCGGGGGTCAAACCCAGTTTTTCACTGAACAGAAACCGCATGTGCCGCACGCTGCCGAAGCCGCTCTTGTAGGCAACGGTCTTGAGCGGCAGGTCACTGGTTTCCAGCAGGCTTCTGGCAAAATCGATACGTGCGCTTTGCAAAAACTCCATGGGTGTCATGTTCACTTCCCGGGCAAACAACCGGGCGAAATGCCGCGCACTCATATTCGCCAGGCTGGCCATGCGTTCGACGCTGAAGCTTTCATCAAGGTGAGCGAGCACATAGCTCTGCACCCGGGCCACCGGCGTTTCCGGAGGGGCGACTGCGGGCATCAACGGGCTGAACTGCGCCTGTCCGCCCTGGCGTTTCATCACCACCAGCAGCACCTTGGCCACGTCCTGGGCGATTTTCTTGCCGTGATCCTGAGCGACCAGCGCCAGTGCCAGGTCGATGCCGGCGGTGACCCCACCGGAACTGTTCAGGTTGCGATCCTGGACGTAAATCTGATCGGTCTTCACCAGAGCGTTAGGGAAGGCCCGGATCAACCGCTCGGTGTAATGCCAGTGAGTCGTCACCTGGTAACCGTCCAGCAAACCGGCATGCCCCAATATGAATGCCCCCGTGCAGATCGAGCCATACCTGGACGACCGACTGACGGCGCTCTGCAGCCAGTCGAGCAACGGTTGATGTTTACCGTCGTAGGCCCCCGGACCGCCCGGCACCAGCAACAGGTCATAGCTGTCGCGGGCCTGGTCTATATGCACATCGGCCTGCACGTTGATGCCGTTGGATGCGCGCAGCGCGCCATGCTCGGTGCCGATCGTCGACAGCTGATAACGGTCGCCCGGCGCCAGATAACGATTGGCGATGGAAAACACTTCCATGGGCCCGGCCATATCAAGCAGGAGGAAGTCTGGAAACAGCACCATTGCCACGGTTTTCATGGTTTGTAAGTCACTGAAATCAAAGAAATAGGAGACGCGCGTCAGTGCCGACCATTATGGCCAATTGTAACAACAAGGAAATATGAACCCGCGCACACTGCCGTCAATCTTAGTCGGTCAATACGTCGATTCCAGCCTTTCGATCGAAGGCCAAACGCAAACGCGGCGCCTGGCGCCCCCCCGCCCTGTTCGGTACGGCCGCAGGGAAGAGCCACACAGTGCACAGCGCTGCTTTGTCGAAGACCTGAAGGGGTCTTCAGGAAGAGAGGATTTCCTCAAGGAACGCAATGAACACATTGATGCGACTGGAGCCACGGTGGTTGGGCAGGTACAGCGCGTTGATGCAGGTGCTGGCAGTGCCGGGATTGACTTCATACTGTTCCAGCACGCGGGTCAGGCCGCCCCGGGCGACATCGTCACGCACCAGCCAGTCGGCCAGCAGCGCCACTCCGCCACCCGCCAGTGCCGCTTCGCGCAGGATATCGGCGTTGTTGCTTTGCAAGCGCCCCTGGACACTCAGGCGCAAGGTGTCCTCATCGCCCTGGAACGTCCAGTCGTGGTGCACCGCGCCATAGTCGAAACGCAGGCATTGATGCTCCACCAGATCACTCGGGTGACGCGGCAGACCGGCCCGTGCCAGGTATTCGGGACTGGCCACGACCCAACGCTGAAACTCACCGACCTTCTTGCTGACGATGTCATCGTTGACGATCGAAGAGCCGAGGCGCACAGACACATCGATTCGCTCGCTGATCAGGTCACTGACCCGATCGCTCAACGACAGGCTGATCTCCAGGCCCGGATGGCGCTCCAGCAGGCGCCCCAGGTGAGGCGCGATGATGCGCCGCCCGAACTCCACCGGAACGCTGGCACGCAGGTGCCCCTGGACCTCGCTGCCACGGTCGGCGACGGTGGCATCGGCTTCGTCGACGGCCTCGAGAATCAGCACGGCCTTCTCGAAATAAGCCTGCCCTGCCGCCGTGACACTGGTGTTGCGCGTGGTGCGATTCAGCAGGCTGGCGCCCAATTCACTTTCCAGGCCCGCCACCTGCCGCGTCACCGAAGACGTAGACAGACCGAGCTTGCGCGCCGCTGATGAATAGCCGCCACAGCGTACGGTTTCAACAAACATCTTCAGCGCCAGCAGCTTGTCCATCAGGCCATCCCAAGCGAAAAATCAAGCTGATTACTATGCCTGACCGCGCATGGGGTGTCTTGCACGCCTGTGCTCAGGCACGGGCGTGGCTGCTTGCTCTTCGATAGGCCTCAACCGCTCGCGCCGGGGCCTACGCCTGGCGGTACCGGCGGCGGAGAAACATCACCAGTGCCAGACCAGGGACCGTCGCAATCGAGACGGCCGACAGGCTCCAACCACCCCACTCATAAAGGGGGCTGGCCACCAGCGAACCCAAGGCTCCGCCGACGAAGATGCTGGTCATGTACACGGCATTCAGGCGTGCCCGGCTATGCGGATCAATGGCGTAGACCTCACGCTGCCCGAGCACCATGTTGAGTTGCACCGCAAAATCCAGCAGCACCGCGCACGCTACCAGCCAAACATAGCCACTGCCCGGCAGGGCGCCTATCAGCAAGGAAACAGGCGCCAACACCAACGCAACGAGCGTGCCGCGCTGCCCATGCCCCGCATCAGCCAGCCGGCCGGCAATCGGGGCGGCAATCGCACCAACGGCGCCCACCAGGGCAAACACGGCAACCTGCGCCTGGCTGAAGCCATCCTGGCGAATCAACTCTATTGGCACGATGGTCCAGAACAGGCTGAAGCTGGCGAACAATAACCCTTGATACAAGGAACGCTCACGCAGGCTCGGATGGCGCCGTGCGAGCGCAAATACAGAGCGGATCAACGCGCCATAAGAGGACTGATGTGTCGGCATGCGCCGTGGCAAGGCAACGGCCATGATGCAGGCGATCAATGCCATCAGGCCCGCAGCGCTGAAGAACACGCCGCGCCAACCGAGAGACTCCGACAACAGGCTCGACAGCGGGCGCGACAACAGAATGCCCAGCAGCAGGCCGCTCATGATATTGCCCACCACCCGCCCGCGGGTTGCTTCAGGTGCCATGTGCGCAGCCAACGGCACAAGAATCTGTACGGCCACGGACGTCAGGCCGATGAGCAATGAGAGCACCAGGAACAGCGAAGGCGACTGAGTAAAGCCGGCGCCAACCAGGCAAAGGCTCACAGCCAGCGTGAACCCCACCACCAGACGGCGGTTCTCCATCAGGTCGGCCAGCGGCACCAACAACAGCAAACCCGCGGCATAACCGAACTGGGTCAGCGAAACAATCAGGCTGGCGTGAGCGTTGGATAGACCAATTTGAGGCGCGATCAGCTCGACTATCGGCTGGGCATAGTAAAGATTGGCGACGACGGCACCACAACAGAAGGCCAACAAAACCACCAGGGCACCTGAGATTGACGCGGGGTGTTCCCCCTTCACCGTCGTGCTTGCCGTTGCTGCAACGTTGCCGATAGGCATGATGAACCTCGTTTGATTGGGACAGTTTCGGCAAGGCTAGGCGCGACGTTCGCCGAGGAGAATCCGGCGCCGGGGCAATTGAGCGATGCGTATGACGCAACGATCTCAGTGTTGCCGATGGCGCAAAGCGCCATTGCGCGGTTTGGCAATACCGCCCCGCGCTTCTCTTCTCTACCCTCGGCGATACAAGTCCCTCGCGGGTTCCATGGACGAATGAAGGGTGACGTGATGAAAGCCAGGCAGCTATGGATAGGCGCTGCAGTGCTCGCTGCGGCAGGCGGGATAGGCGCTGTGTTGCTGATGTGGCGCCCGGCGATCGCACCGGCCGAACCGCCGCAGCGTTTCGATTCCGCACAGGTAGCACAGGGTGCGCGGGTAGCCGAAGCCGGCGACTGCGCGGTCTGCCATACACGTCCCGGCGGCCAGCACCTGGCCGGTGGATTGGCGCTGGTGACCCCGTTCGGCACGCTCTACAGCACGAATATCACACCGGACGCCGAGACCGGCATTGGCCAATGGTCATTGCCGGCCTTTGAACGGGCAATGCGCGACGGCGTCTCGCGCGACGGGCACTTGCTGTACCCCGCCTTCCCTTACGTGCACTACCGTCGCCTGACGGAAGGGGATATCAGCGACGTCTATGCCTATTTGATGAGCGGCCCCGCCGTGCACTCGCCAGCCATGCCGAACCAGATGAAATTCCCGATGAACATCCGGCCATTGGTGGCGTTCTGGAATCTGCTGTTCCTGCATACAGACCCCTTGACGCCCGTGGCGCAGCAATCTGCGACCTGGAACCGCGGACGCTATCTGGTCGAAGGCCCTGGCCACTGCGCAGGCTGCCATTCTGCGCTTAACCTGCTGGGCGCCGAGAAAACCGCTCAGCACCTGGCGGGAGGGCTGGTCGACGGATGGGAGGCGCCTTCTCTGCTGGGTATGGCCAACCGTGCCCGGCCCTGGAGCAGCGAACAGTTGGTAGGGTACCTGCGTGCTGAAGTTGTGGAGGGCCATGGCACCGCCGCCGGGCCGATGCGACCGGTCAGCCTCAGCCTGGCCAACCTGCCCGCCAGCGATGCCCAAGCCGTTGCCGAATACCTGCTGAGCCTCACTGACCCCGCACCGCCCCTACCCGCCTCGGCGGCCACACGCCCCACCGAGGTAGCCGAGCAGACGCCTGGCGCCCTGTTGTTCGAAGGTGCCTGCGCGGGCTGCCATGGCCCCGCCGCGCCGATGCGAGAGATTGATGGGCGCCCCGCTCTGGACCGCACATCGGCCCTGCAGGCAGCCAGTGCGCGCAACTTTCTCAAGACGGTGCTCGACGGCGTGCCTGCCACACCTGGGCGACCCGGGCCGGTCATGCCGCCTTTCGTTGCCAGCCTGGACAACGACCAGCTCGCGGCGCTGGCTGCATTTCTTCGCGAGCAGGCCAAGCCAGGCCAGCCGTGGACAGACCTTTCTTCCACTCTTCTCGAGTTACGTCAGGAGGCGCAATGACCCAAATGACCCTCAACGTCAACGGCTCGCCCCATTCGCTGGAGCTCGCGCCCGACATGCCATTGCTGTATGCGCTGCGCAACCATCTGGGGCTTAACGGCGCCAAGTACGGCTGCGGTTTGGGACAGTGCGGTGCCTGCACCGTGCTGGTGGACGACCAACCCGTATTTTCCTGCCTGACGCCCTGCACAGGGCTGGAAGGCAAGGCCATCCGTACGGTCGAGAGCCTGGGCACGGCGGAGCGTCCCGGCCCTTTGCAAAAAGCCTTTATCGAGGCACAGGCCGCTCAATGCGGATACTGCATCGCCGGCATGCTGATGCGCGCCCAGGCGTTGCTTGAGCGCACGCCTCATCCGGACGAACACACCATTCGCGAGCATATGGCGAGCAACCTGTGCCGCTGCGGCACCCACTTGCGGATCATCGACGCCATCAGCCGTGTCGCCAGGCAAGACAGGAGCGCCCCATGACTCTTCAGCATGAAGTTGATCAGGGCCGCCGCGCTTTCCTGCGCGCAGGCGCGTTGGTGCTGACATTCACACTGGTGCCGGCAGCGCGCCATGCGCTGGCCGACAGCGAAGTCGATACGCTCGGCACTGTCGTGCTGGCACCCGATCTCCCAGGCAGCCTGCGCACCAACCCCTACCTCGATGCCTGGATCCGCGTCGACGCCGAAGGCATCACCGTCTACACCGGCAAGGTCGAATTGGGTACGGGGGTGAAAACGGCCCTCCTGCAGATTGCCGCCGAACGCCTGGATGTCCCACCGAGCGCAATCCATCTGCTCACCGCGGATACCGCCCTGACACCCGACGAAGGTTATACGGCCGGCAGCCATAGTATTTTCGACAGCGGCACGGCCTTGTTCAATGCGGCGGCCCAGGTTCGCGAGTTGCTGCTGGAGTCGGCGGCGCGCAGTTGGGAAGTCGAAGCCGCCCTGCTGACCACCCATGAGGGCGTCATCCAGGGCCTGGCCGGACAACGGATGACATATGCCCAAGCCGTCAAGGGCGTCGACCTGCACCATTATGCGAAGGCGCAATCACCCTCGATGCCGGCATCCGCTTTCAAGCTGATCGGTCATTCCGTTGCGCGCCTGGATATCCCGGCCAAAGTCAGTGGCGGCGCGGCGTTCGTCCAGGATCTGCGCCTGCCCGGCATGCTGCATGCCCGCGTCATCCGCCCACCACGGCCTGGTTGCGTCCTTGAAGAGTTCGATAGCGAGTCGATAAAGGGGCTGCCCGGGGTGGTGCAGGTGGTGCGCGACGGCAACTACCTGGCCGTGGTAGCACGAGATGAATGGCAGGCCATCAAAGCGATGCGCAGCGGGTACGAACTGGCCCGCTGGAGCGGCGCAGCGGCGATCCCCGAATCGGATGACATCCACTCACTGTTGATACGCCTGCCGGCGCGCCGCTATCCGATCAGCCATGCAGGCAGCCCGGCGGCCGGAGCCGGCGTGAGTTATCACGCGCGCGTCACCAAGCAGTACCTCATGCACGGTTCCATTGGTCCGTCCTGTGCCGTGGCCTGGTTCAAGGATGGCACGCTCACCGTGTGGACCCACACGCAAGGCGTCTACCCTTTGCGCACAGGGATCGCCGAGATGGTGGGGCTGGCCCCGGCGCAGGTGCGCTGCATCCATATCGAGGGGTCCGGGTGTTACGGCCACAACGGAGCGGACGACGCGGCAGCCGATGCCGCGCTGATTGCGATGCGTGTTGCAGGCACGCCGGTGCGTGTGCAATGGATGCGCGAGCAGGAAAACCTCTGGGAGCCCTACAGCAGTGCCATGCTCACCGAGGTCCGCGCCAACCTGGATTCGCAGGGCAAATTGCAGGACTGGGCCTATGAATTGTGGACGACGCCGCACAACGAACGCATCGTCAATGCCGGCAGGCTGATTCCCGCACGGCTGTTGGCTCGGCCATTCGTCTCCGCGCCGTCGGTTCCAATCGCGCAGCCCGAAGGGGACGGCGATCGCAACGCGGTGCCGCTGTACACCCTGGCATCCACCCGCATCGACATGAACTTCGTGACCAGCATGCCGTTTCGCACATCCGCCATGCGTTCACTGGGGGCGCACATCAATATCTTCGCCATCGAAGCCTGCATCGATGAACTGGCCATCCAGGCCGGCACCGATCCGGTTGCCTTGCGCCTCGCCCATCTGGCAGACCCGCGAGCCCGTGCGGTGGTCGAACGCGTCCGGGACGCCAGCGGCTGGCCGCATAAAGGTAATGAGCCGGGCGCCGGCATTGGCTTCGCGTTTGCCCGCTACAAAAACATCATGGGGTACTGCGCAATCGCCGTACGTTTGCAGGTGCATCCGCAAACCGGCGAGATTCGGCTCGACCACGTGATAACAGCCGTGGACGTGGGCCAGATCGTCAACCCCGATGGCCTGCGCAACCAGGTGGAAGGCGGCATCGTGCAGTCCGCCAGTTGGACCTTGTATGAAAAAGTCGGCTACGACCCGGGCGGTGTGCGCAGCTACGACTGGAGCGGTTATCCGATCCTGCGCTTTACACAGTTGCCCAGGCAGGTCGACGTACATTTACTCGATCAGCCCGGACAACCGTTTCTCGGGGCCGCCGAGATCGTCCAGGGCCCCATGGCCGCCGCCATTGGCAATGCCATAGCGAACGCCACCGGCCGGCGCTGGCTGAACCTGCCCCTGACGCGCTCGGTGCAGCAGGCATGACCTGAAGCCGCCCCCCGGTCGAAGCGTTGCGTTTCACGCAATGCAGCATAGGGCCATGTCTGGATTATCACGCACGGCCCACCGGATTAAGTTAGTGCCCAACAGGAGGAAAATCCCATGTCCGGCACTGCATCACCATCGCATCATCAACGCCGCGCCCTTGTCATCGGCGGCTCACTCGGCGGCTTGTTCGCCGGCAATCTGCTGCGCACCGCGGGGTGGGACGTAGACGTGTATGAACGCTCGGCACAGGACCTCGACAGCCGAGGTGGCGGCATCGTATTGCAGCCCGAGGTGGTCGAGGCTCTACGCCAAAGCGGTTGCGAGCTTCCACTCAGCGAACTGGGCGTGCGATCAGAGTACCGAACCGTGTTTCGTCCGGACGGCTCGATACGCAGTCATTCACACATGCCCCAGGTCCAGACGTCCTGGTCATTGATCTACACAACTCTGCGCGATGCCTTCGGACCTGAGCACTATCACCGGGGCCAGACGCTGGTAAACGTCGATCAAACCAAGCCCGGGCTTGTCAGTGCCGTCTTCGATAGCGGGCATGCAGCACAGGCGCAGCTATTGATTGGCGCCGACGGCGGAAGCTCGACGGTACGTCGACTGCTGTGGCCGGACAGCCAGCCAACCTATGCAGGCTACGTGGCATGGCGAGGTCTCGTCCCCGAGCACGCCGTACCCGCCGGGGTGCGCGAAGAAATGTTCGGCACCTTCGGCTTTGCCAACAACCAGGGCTCACACATTCTCGGTTATCTGGTGCCAGGTGCCGATAACGATTTACGGCCGGGCCACCGACTCTACAACTGGGTCTGGTATCGGGTCGCCCCCCTCGACATCCTCCCGCGCATCATGACCGATGCGGACGGCCACGAACGTGGCTTTTCGGTGCCTGAAGGCCGGTTGGCGCCGGCCTGGCGCGATGACCTGTTCGAGCAGGCCGACGCCCTGCTGCCTCCCCAGTTCCGCGCCATCGTACAAGCGACCCAGCATCCTTTTGTCCAGGCAATCCGGGACCTTGCCGTCGACCATATGGTTGACCGCCGGGTATTGCTGCTCGGTGATGCCGCCGCCATACCTCGGCCACACACTGCAGCGAGTACCTCGAAGGCTGCAACCAATGCGTTAGCTCTCGGCTCCGCCCTGCGTGCTTTCCCCAACGATATTGATCGGGCGCTGCGCAACTGGGAGCACGCTCAAGTGGCGCTGGGGCGGCGACTGCGGATCCAGGGTACGGAAATCGGCAATCACCTGCTTTTCAACCAGGCCCCGTCCGCCTGAGCACTCACGGCATCCCGCTCGATGCCCTCCCAAGGAACTGTTCATGACTCAGCACCTGTTTCAACCCATTACGGTTGGCCCCTACACACTGGCCCATCGCGTGGCCATGGCCCCTTTGACCCGGTCCCGAGCCGGACAGCCGGGCGACCTTCCAACCGCCCTGAACGCCGAGTATTACCGACAACGCGCCAGTGCGGCCTTGATCATCACCGAAGCCACGCAGATTTCCCGCCAAGGCCAGGGCTATGCCTGGACCCCGGGAATTTACAGCGAGGAACAGGTGCAGGCCTGGCGCCAGGTGAGTACACACGTCCACGAAGCCGGAGGGCTGATCTTCATGCAGCTGTGGCATGTGGGGCGTGTTTCCCACCCAAGCTTCCAACCCGATAACGCCCTGCCGGTTGCCCCCAGCGCACTGCCGGTGCCAGGCAAGACGTTTATCGTCGATGAAGATGGCAAGGGTGTCTGGGGTGATGTCCCCGTCCCGCGAGCCTTGGAAACCTCGGAGATTGCGCAAATCATCGACGACTATCGTCGCGCCGCGCGCAATGCCTTGAGAGCCGGCATGGACGGCGTTGAAATCCACGCGGGCAACGGTTATCTGCTCGACCAGTTCATCAATAGCAACAGCAACCAGCGTGAGGACAACTACGGCGGCAGTGTGGAAAATCGCGCTCGCCTGCTGCTGGAAGTCGTAGAGGCTGTCGCCGATGAGGTGGGAGCCGAGCGAACAGGTGTTCGACTTACGCCCATGGGCCGCTTCATGGGAATGGGCGATGCGACCCCCGAAGCCACGTTCGGCCACATCGTGGGCGCGCTGAACCGCTTGCCCCTGGCCTATCTGCACCTGGTGGAACCTGCCGTGGTGGGCACCGTCAAGGACGAGAATTTCGATCCGCGCTGGGACGCAATCATCAGTCAACTTCGTACGCAATGGAAAGGCGTGCTGATGATTGCCGGTGGTTACGATCCGAAAACGGCAGAACGCGCATTGGCCGCCAACCGTGCCGACATCATTGCCTTTGGAAGGCCGTTCCTGGCCAACCCTGACTTGCCGCGGCGGATCCGTGACGGGCTGGCGCTCAACGCGTCGGACCCCAGCACCTTCTTTGGTGGCGATCAGCGCGGCTACACCGATTATCCCGTTCACCCATAGGTGCCGGCACCGACGCCGGATGGCTCCAGCCTGGTTCCTGGTACCCCCAAACCAGTGCTGGACGTGTGCCGACTCGACGAGTGCTTCAGCGTTTAGCGCATGCCGGATTTTGCAGCGTTGCCTGGGCTGGCGGCGTCAACTCAAGAACTCCAACCCGCGCTCGTCGATCACTGGGACGGTTTCCAGCAGATAACGCTTGAAGCTCTCCAGCGCCGCGTTGTTATTGCTGCGCGCGGGCCAGACCAGGTAGTAGCTGTCGCCGGTGCTGACCGCCTTGTTGTAGGGCAGTACCAGTGACCCCTTGACCAGTTCGTCGCCCACCAGGGCCAGGTCGCCGATGGAAATACCGCGGCCCTGGATGGCTGCGGAGATGCCCAGTTCCAGGGTGTCGAAAATTTTGCCTTTCTGCCAGGACACCGCCGACATCAAGCCCACTCGTTCCAGCCAGCGTTGCCAATCGCGCCGGTCGCGGGACGGGTGGATCAACTCCGCCGAGAACACCCCTTCACCACTCAGGTTGTGCTGCTCCAGCAGGCTTGGCGAGCAGACCGGTATCAGCCATTCGTCAAACAGCTTGATAAATTCAAGGTCGTTGGAGAACCGCCCGTTGCCCAACAATACTGCGCAGTCGAACGGCTCGACATCGAAGTTGACGAAATCGACGTCCATCCACTCACTGGACAATTGCGCCTGCTCTATATCATTGACTGCATTGAACTCATCAAGCACATGCAGCAACCAGCGCATTGTCAAGGTCGAGGGCGCCTTGACCCGTAAGGTTTTCTCCTTGCGCCGGGTGACGGTGCAGGCATTCTCGATCAGGCGAAAGCCGACTCTCAGTTCTTGAGCCAACAATCGGCCGGCCTGGGTGAGGAAAATTTTCGGCCCTTTGCGCTCGAACAACGCGCAGCCAAAATGCTCTTCCAAGGCCTTGACGTGCCGGCTCACGGCACTTTGGGTAATGAAGAGGTTGTCGGCAGCCTGGGTGAAAGAACTGAAACGCGCGGCCAATTCGAAGGCACGCAATGCGTAGAGCGGTGGCAGTCGGCGCGTCCCTTGATCAAGCGCATCATGATTCATACTCATCCTTACCCATCATTTTTTTCCGTTTTTAAAGACAGTGCGGTTGACGAATAATCAACCGTACAAATAAGCGACAGACTTATTAGTCATTTCAAGCGCAACCGAACCCAACTAAAAAAATCAATCATGCTTGGCATGCGCCTAACCTCTGCGGCCTTTAATATTTTTTAAACACACAGCAGATCCTTCACCATGCCTAATTTCAATCAACTCCTGTCTTCCAGTATCCAGCAAGCAAAGCTCGACCAGACGACCGAATCCGACATATTGAATTTTCGTTTATTTGGTAATAAAAAAGGCTTCCTGCATTTAAAAAACCTGCCCATCGGCAGGGTTCCGCCGACACCCAGCGATCGCGCCAGCCTGAACAAAGAATGCACTATCAGTGAGCAGATCATCCTGAAAGCGACGGCCATGCTGGGCGACCCGATCGGTTATATCCAGGAATCCAACGGCGCTATCATCAACAACTTCTTCCCGCATAAAAAATACTCCAAGGGTGCCAACTCCGACAGCTACGATTGCGAGTTGGAACTGCATACCGAAAATGCCTTCCATGCTGTGTCTCCGGATTACCTGGTGCTCTTTTGCCTGCGCCAGGACCCCGGCGCCCAAGCCGCAACCTTCATTAGTTCTATCGATGGCATTCGCGACATCATTACACCGGAAGACCTGAATTATTTCCATGAAGAAAAGTACAACTTTCTGTCGGACTACTGCGAGACGGAAAAAAACTGCCGTATTGATATAAATCAAAAACAGACGGTTCTATACGGTGACCCCGAATCGCCCTATTTCCGATTCGATCCTCAATTCATGGTCGCACACAGCAAACACGCGCAACTCAAACTTGAATACTTGCGCAAGGCCGCCTGGGAGGTCGCCCATCCGGTACACCTCAAGGCCGGCGACCTGTTGATCATCGACAACCGTAAAACCGCGCATGCCCGTAGTGCTTTCTCAGCCGGCCTGGATGGCCGTGATCGCTGGATCCAACGCACTTTCGCGGTGGCCGGCTATCGCTACTACGCGCAACGCCTGGGCAACAACAACCGCGTACTGGACCTGGTAACCACCCTATGAGCATGCTGCACCTGACCTTTGCCCTGGCTGTGTTTTTCCTGATCGCCTCGCCCGGTCCGGTGGTGGCCCTGGTCATCTCCGATGCCAGGCAAGCCTGGCCTGCCGCTACGATCACGGGCGGCGTGTTGTCCGCCCAACTCTTGCTACTGATCACCCTGGCGCTCATCTATACCGCGCTGGATGTCAGCCCGGTGCTGCTGAACTGGGGTCAACTGATCGGCGGACTTTATTTGGCCTGGTTGGGGGTGTCCAGCCTCCTGGCCAGCTCGGACAGCGTTGCGACGGTGCAAAAAGGTCAGCGTCACTTTTTCTGGCGCGCCCTCAAAGTGGGCTTGTCCAACCCGAAAGACATCCTGTTCTTCCTCGCTTTCCTACCTGGGTTCATTGACCCCAATGGCGACTTCATTAAACAGGGCCTGATCCTCGCACTGATCTGGGGTGTGATCGACGTCACGATCCTGCTGATCTATGGCGCCATCTCACGCCAGCTGTTGTCCCTCGCGGCGGCCCAGAAAATCATGGCCAAGGCGCCCAGTGTATTTCTGCTGGGTATCGGCCTGTTGTCCGGAGTCATGGGCACACAGCGACTGATGCAGGGATAAAACATGTGCACACAGCCGGCAGTGAAGTTCGATAGGACGGCCGGGCAAGTAGACAATATCACTGTGCCACCATTGAGATTCATGCTAGGGCACCGTTTAGAAACATGCAACCAAAGCTTGGGCTTTCATACCGCTCTACCCCCGTGAGGCTTGCTCTTCAACCGACGCAACCGCTGCGACAATCCTCAACCGAAACATGACGGTGAAATAATGAACTCTCAAACCTTGTTCCCTCTCATCGGTAAAGTCATCGCCAGTACGGGCAGCCGCCATTTCTCGCGGTTTTTGCATGACCTGGTACTGACCAAGGTGCCCGTGGATGCCACGCACATTACGCACATCCGCATAAAGGGCGCCGACGGAACACGTGCAGAACCCAACGGTAACGGCGCAGAGATCCTGAGCCCTGAGCGCATGTCCTCACTGATTGAAGCCGAGCAACAAACAACACCTGCGTCACCGACCGACCCTCTGGTGCAAGAGCGGCTGATTGCTCAACCCATGACCGGTTTTTCAGCGTCGGTCGACACGGGTGCAAAACACGACTTGGCGCCCATCTCGTTCAGCTCCCAGTTGCATCTGAAATCCCGTAAAAAAGAATACTTTTATATAATTTCGTTCTATCGCGCACAGGCCGATAACTTCTCGATGCAAGAGCAAATAATCCTCAAGGATTTCTCCTTGCTGTTGCTGGCGTTGGTAGAGAAGCACATTAACGCGATAAATTCTCAAGGCATTCCCGACAAAAATATCGCCACTGAAGGGCTTGTCCCGCAAAACCGGGACATGGATTCCCTCCGTCAGCGTTTTGAGGCCCGCCTGCTGCAGTCCGGCTTGAAGCTGTCCAATCGCGAAAAGGAAATCTGCGCCGGCCTCCTGGCGGGACGTACCGCGCCTGAGCTGGCTGAAGCGCTGGAACTGAAGGTCAACACGGTGGAAAGCTACTTGAAACGCGCGGTGATCAAAATGGGCATCAGCGGGCGCCATTCGCTGATCCGTTGGATGCATGCCAACCCAGGCAGTCCAGCCGTTACACGCCTGCAATAAAACTGTCTTGTTAATTATTCAAGATCGTCATTTCAGCAGAATTGTTTTGTTCTGAGCACGCCGCTCGCGTACAACTTTCACAGTTCAAGCGCACGCGCAGACTTATGCTTTTACCTGCACTTTATTGACATAGATTTCAGGGACACCCCCCGCCTGAACCGATAGCGGCCGCTGCTGCCTTCCTTCAAACTAATCAGGGTCATAAGTTAACTTTACAGTGCTCATTCAACAGGCTGTTCAGCTAACTTTTCGGCTGAGTTTCTTTGCCAGGCCGACAGTCATACGGTCATATAACCGACCCACCGATTACTGCCCTAAAGAACTGTCGTTATCAACGACACGCCGTCTCTTGTTCCATCAACTATCCAGCGCTGCGCTTTGCCGCAGCCGATGAGTACATGATTATGGAAGAGCTGAGTTATCTGAAGAAAGTCGAGTCGAATGCACGCACTTATGCAACCACTTTTCAGCGCCTGTTCGTCAGCGGCAACGGCGTATGGGTCAAGGATGCCCAAGGCAAGGAGTACCTCGACTGCCTGGCCAATGCCGGCACCCTGGCCCTGGGTCACAATCCGCCCGTCGTCAAAGAAGCGGTGCTGGACTTCCTCGGCACCGACCAACTGCAACAAGCCCTGGACCTCGCCACACCGGCCAAGCACGCCTTCGTGCAGGAACTGTTTTCCCAGTTGCCGGCCGCCATGCGCGACACCAGCAAGATTCTGTTCTGCGGCCCCAGCGGCTCGGACGCAGTGGAAGCAGCGATCAAACTGGCGCGTCATTACACCAAGCGCTCGGCGCTGATGGCCTTTCACGGCGGCTATCACGGCATGACGGCTGGCGCCCTGTCGGCCATGGGCAATCTCAATCCGAAAAGCATCCCCAGCGTCACCGCGCAAAACACCCACTTCCTGCCCTACCCGTACCGCTTCCGTTGCCCGTTCGGCACCGACGGCGAGCAGACGGATCAGCTGTCAATCGACTATATCCGCACCGTGCTCTCTGACCCGGAAGGTGGCGTCACCCGCCCCGCCGCCGTGCTCGTCGAAGTGGTGCAAGGTGAAGGTGGCTGCATTCCCGCCTCGGCTCAGTGGCTGCGCGGATTGCGCGAGATCACCCGCGAGCTGGGCATTGTGCTGATCATCGATGAAGTGCAGACCGGCCTGGGCCGTACCGGCAGCACCTTTGCCATCGAACATGCCGGTATCGTCCCCGACATCCTGGTGCTGTCCAAGGCAATCGGCGGCGGCTACCCGCTGTCGGTGATTATCTATGCCGAACACCTCGACACCTGGGGCCCCGGCATGCATGCCGGCACGTTCCGCGGCAATCAGATCGCCATGGTCGCCGGGCGCGCCACCATGCGTCACATCCAACAGGCCAAGCTGGTTGAAAATGCGGCCGCACGTGGCGCGCAACTGCTGGCCGGCCTGCAGGAAATCGCCGGGCGTCATGACCCGATCGCCGATGTGCGGGGTCGCGGCCTGATGATCGGCGTCGAGGTCACCAAGTCGCGAACGGACGGCCGGGTGGGCCTGGGCGATGGCACGCTGGCGCGGGCGATCAAGCTCAACTGCTTCGATAACGGCCTGATTATCGAAACCGGCGGTCGCCACGGTTCGGTCCTGCGCTTCCTGCCCGCCCTGACGATCACCGAAGCCCAGGTGGGCAACGTACTCGATCGCTTTGAAGACGCGGTCAGCACCGCCACCGCACACCGCTTGCAGAGGGTCGGTCAGTCCGCCTGACCACCGGCCGTAAAAAAGCCCGCCAACCGTCACCGGTGGCGGGCTTTTTAATACCTCAGTCCCGCGCGAGGGCTTCGATCGGATCCAGCCGCGCCGCGTTGCGGGCAGGTACGAAGCCGAAGATGATGCCAATCAGGCTTGAACACACGAACGCGGTGACAATCGACTCCAGGGAAAACACCATCTGCCATTCCTTGATCAGCAGGGAAAACACAAAGCCGATACCGAACGACAATGAGATACCGATCACCCCGCCGATCAGGCAGACCATCACCGCTTCCACCAGGAACTGTTGCCGAATGTCCGACTGACGCGCGCCCACCGCCATGCGAATGCCGATTTCCCGCGTCCGCTCGGTCACCGACACCAGCATGATGTTCATCACACCGATGCCGCCCACCACCAAGGAAATCAAGGCGATCAGCGACAGCAGCAACGCCAGCGACTGGCTGGTCTTCTGCACCGTCTGCATGATGC
Organism: Pseudomonas sp. BCA17; assembly: GCF_004519405.1. Classification (GTDB taxonomy): domain Bacteria; phylum Pseudomonadota; class Gammaproteobacteria; order Pseudomonadales; family Pseudomonadaceae; genus Aquipseudomonas. Next base: position 24,964 of record NZ_SGWI01000012.1, read on the forward strand.
TGTCGAGGTTGTAGGTGAAGAAGTCCTTGGTGCCGTGGCGCTGCTCCATCAGCTTGACCACGTTGGCCTCCACCACCTTGCTCGGCTGCCCATCCTTGATCCGCACCGTAATGCTATCCAGGTAACGCTGGCCCAGCAGGCGCCCGGCGGCCGTTTCGTAAGGCACCCAGACATTCAATGCCTTGCTGGTGTTGAAGATGTTTTTATTCTCCGCCGCCACGCCGATCACCGTGCACGGCAGGTTCCCCACCAGGATGATCTGGCCCAGCGCCTCGACATTCGGCCCGAACAAGCGGTTGCGGGTATTGTGGTCAATCACCACGACCTGGGCCTGGCGATTGTCATCGTCCTGGCTGAAGGCGATACCTTCGGCGATCTTGATCCCGCGGACCTGGAACGAGCTTGCACTCACGCCGTTGACCGTGGCATCCACGTCGATATTGCCAAAACGCAGCAACAGATTGCGCCCCGCGTTGGGTGTAGCGCTGTCGATGTAATGCAACTGGCTGAGGGCGGTCACGTCGGACAACACCAGGGTTTCGATGGCCGAGGCATGGCTGTCGCCAAAGTCGTTGCCCGGATAGATATCGATGGTGTTGCTGCCGATCGCCTGGATATCACTGAGGACATAACGCTTGGCGCCTTCGCCGATGGCCACGATCGACACCACCGAGGTGATGCCGATCACAATGCCGAGCATGGTCAACAATGTGCGCATGCGGTGCGAAATCAACGCGATCCAGGCCATCACAAAGGCTTCCTTGAACAGCCCCAGGCTCGCCACCAGACGCCGCCCCGGGTTGGCCTTGAGCTGGGTAGCAGCGGGCGGCGCCACCTCGACGCCGACGCGCTCGTTGACGCGATCACTGAGTACCTCGCCGTCGCGCATCTCGATGATCCGTTCGGCATTCGCCGCAACCTTGGCGTCGTGGGTCACGATGATCACCGTGTGCCCCGCCGCGTGCAGCTCCAGCAAGATATTCATCACCTCCTTGCCGCTGGCGGTGTCGAGGGCACCGGTCGGCTCGTCGGCGAGAATCACCTCGCCACCGTTCATCAAGGCCCGCGCGATACTCACCCGTTGCTGCTGGCCCCCGGACAACTGGCTGGGACGGTTGACCAGGTGATTGGCCAGGCCGAGCCGCACCAGCAGTTCCTTCGCGCGGCTGTGGCGCTGAGCTTCCGTCACACCGGCGTAGATCGACGGCATCTCGACGTTGTGCATGGCGCTCAAGTGCGGCAGCAAGTGATAGCGCTGGAAGATGAAACCAAAGTGGTCACGACGCAGTTCCGCCAGCTCGTGGTCCGCCAGGTCGCGGGTTTCACGGCCGTTGATGGTGTAACTGCCCTCCGTGGCGTAGTCCAGGCAACCGAGGATATTCATCAGCGTCGACTTACCCGACCCCGAGGCGCCGGTGATCGCCACCATTTCTCCGGCGTTGATGGTCAGGCTGACATTCTTGAGGGCCATGAAGGCCTTCTCTCCCGCCACAAAGCTGCGGCTGATGCCTTTGAGTTCCAACAAGGCTTGAGTCATTGTCAGGCCCCCGCCACGGCAGGCGCCGGATCGCCGATGACAACTTTGTCGCCCTCCGCGAGGCCATCCTTGATCTGCGCCTTGACGTTGTTATTGATCCCCACCTGCACGTTGCGCTCCTGGGCGTGGCCGGTCTCGTCAATCACGCGCACCACGTAGGAGCCGTCGGCATTGCGCTTGCCCAGCGCCGCCACCGGGACCATCAGCACATCTTTGGCGGTGTCACGCACAATCCGCACCTGGGCGGTCATCGAAATACGCAGGCGGTGCTCCGGGTTGGGCACATCGAACAAGGCGTTATAGAACACCGCCGTGTTCTGCTTGGCGGTACCCGCGGCCTGGGTATCCAGGTAGTTTTGCGGTGCCGGTTCGGTGCCGCGCAGCTTGGCGTAGTAGCGCTTGTTGGCTTCACCCAGGATGGTGAAGTACACCTCCTGGCCCGGCTGGATATGGATCACATCCGCTTCCGACACCTGGGCCTTGATGGTCATGGTGTCCAGGTCCGCCAGTTTCAGCAGCACGGGCGCCAGCTGCTCGGCGATCACGGTCTGGCCTTCCTGGGTGACGATGCCGACCACATCCCCGTCAATCGGCGCGACGATACGGGTGTAGCCCAGATTGACCTTGGCGGTGTCGATCTGGATACGTGCATTTTTCAGTTGGGCATCCAGGGCCACCAGATTGGCGCTCTGCACCAGGTAGTTGGATTCGGCGGTCTCGAAATCCTGCCGGGAAATTGCCGCATCCGATTGCAGCTTGTTGTAACGCTCCCATACTGCTTTGGTCTGGGCGACCTGCGCCGCCGTAGCCTTGCGTTGGGCGTCCAGATTTTCTTCATTGACCTGGGCCTGGCGCAGGGTGTTCTGCAACACCAGCGGGTCGATCTCGGCCAGCCACTGGCCCTTCTTGACCTTGTCGCCGAGCTTGACCTTCAGTGACTTCAATTGGCCGGAGACTTGCGCACCAACGTCCACTTGCTTGACCCCCTGCAAAATCCCGGTGGCCAGCACTGAGTTCTCGATTTCGCCGCGCTCGACCTTGGCGGTCAAATATTCGGGTGGCTCGGCAGGTGATTGCACCGAATAGACAATCATCCCGGCCACGACAGCCAGACCCACGCCCCAGAAAACCTTGCGAAACTTCGACTTTTCCATAGATGACCACTAATACGTTGAAAGGTAGACCCGACCTGTGGCCGGGTTCGCACTAAGTTGCGTGAATGTTCGGTTCAGGTAAGGGCGCAAGCGCCCGTGCCGGCTCCCCCTCTGCCACACTTCATGAGGTCACCTTGCCGACCGGTACGACCAGCCCGTCGTGCCACCAGGACGCCAGGCTGTAAACATGCGGCGCCTTGAGCAGGGTGAAATGGTTGCCTGGGCCGTACCAGGTTTCCAGGTGATCGGTAAGCCGGCTCCAACCCTCGATCATGCCGGCCTGCTCGCGCTGATTACCCTGTGCATCCAGGGTCGGATCGTCGGCCAGCACCAGGCGGACCTGGCCGTGGTAACGCTGGCGTGGCTGGTAGACCGTACGCAGCGCGGCACCGAAAGCACGCGCCGGCCCGTACATCACGTCAGGGGTCGAGCGTGCGGAGAGCATGCCGACCTGCACCATGGCGCGGTGCAACGCCACCCACTGAGCCGCTTCGTCCAGACCGGCAAATGCCTGCGGATCAATCCCGAAAGGCTTGCCGGCCGCCAGTTGCATGGTTTCGATCAAGCGCTGCAATACGCCGGTCGCCGTGTAGGGCTTGCCCGCCACGCCGGTGCCCCCGGGCGCCTCACTGTCGATCAGGCTCAGGGACAGCACTTCACGCCCCTGGGCCTGCAGGCGCAGCGCCATCTCGAACGCCACCCAGCCACCGAAGGAATGCCCCAGCAGGTGCACAGGTCCGCTCGGGCATTGCTGCTCAAGCGCCACGAGGTAAGCCTGCGCCGCCGATTCCACGCGGCTATGGGGCACCGCCTTGGCGTCCAGCCCACGCGGCTGCAGGCCATGGATCGGCCAGGCCGGTCCGAACGCATCGGTCAGGCCGATAAACCCGGTGACGCTGTCGCCGGCTCCCGGAATGCAGAAGATCGGTGCGTGCCCCGCCTGCCCGCTCTGGATCGTCAGCACCGGCTGATACGGCGCCTTGGTCGGCGTCGGAGCAGGGGTGCTCAGCGCCACGTCGATGGCCTTGCCCAACGCCGCGATATGCGGTGCCTGCATCATGCTCTGGTGATCGCCCGGTACATCGATGCGGTGCAGCAACGAGGCCGGCACGATCTGGTCCCAGCCCAGGGTCTGGCTGCTGCGCGAGCTCTCGTCCGTGCGCTGTTCAGCGGTAAACAGATGCACCGGGAGGTTCAACGGGAACAGGCTGTAATGGGCCTGCGCATGGCCATGGGCAACCTCACGGTCCAGGTACGCCCACAACGCATCACGCGACAGCGCCGCCAGCTGCGGTTGCAGCACACCCGCCGCGCGGACACGCTGCCACAGGTCATCAAAGTCCAAGTGCTCGGCTTCGGACTCCAGTTGTGCGACTGTCGCCAGTGCCTGGCTGTCCACCGGCACCTGGGCCTGACAGAACGCGCGGCATTGTTCCAGCAGGTGCAAACCGTGGGCATGGGCCGTCGACCAGCGCGCCGTGCCCTGATCCACCAGGCGCGGCACGTGGGTATCGAGCAGGCCGAGGAACGCGACCTCCTCGTCCATACCGATCAACTGCGCGGCGATTTCGTAGGCCAGGACCCCGCCGAACGACCAGCCGGCCAGGCGGTACGGCCCGTGTGGCTGGACCTTGCGCATCAGGTCGATATGCCGCGCCGCCAGGCACTCCATGGTATTCAGTTGCGGGTCGCCCCAGGCCACGCCTTCCAGCCCGTACACCGGGACATCGGCATCCAGATGCTGGCCCAGCGCCGGGAAATACACATTCAAGCCACTGAACTCATGCACCAGGAACAACGGCGCCTGCGTGCCACCGGCACGCACGGTGACGAGGCCCTGCTCCGGCATCGGCGCGTCGGTGCGCAACCGTAACAGCGCCGCCATCGACGCGACGCTGGCATGCTGGAACAGCTCCGCCAACGTCACCTGCACATCGACCTGGGTCAGCAGGCTCACCAGACGGATCGCCAGCAGCGAGTGCCCGCCCATTTCAAAGAAGCTGTCGTGACGCCCGACCCGTGGCAGTTTCAACGCCAAGGCCCATTGGGTCGCCAGGCGTTCTTCCAGCGCATCCGCCGGTGCCTCATAGTCGCGGCTGAGCATCACCTGCTCAGGTGCCGGCAGGGCCTTGCGGTCCAGCTTGCCGTTTGGCGTCACCGGCAGGCTGTCCAGCTGTACATAGGCACTGGGCAACATGTACTGCGGCAGGTGGGTCAGCAGTTCTTCACGCAGTTGCTCGACCGAACCCGGCGTACCGCACAGGTAGGCGACCAACTGCTTGCCGCTGACCTGCCCTTCGCTGTCATCGCGTGCCATGACCACCGCCGCCCGGACACCTTCACAGGCCAGCAGCGCGCTCTCGACTTCACCCAGCTCGATGCGGAAGCCACGGATTTTCACCTGGTCATCGTTACGGCCCAGGTACTCCAGGGTGCCGTCCGGCAGCCAGCGCCCCAGGTCACCGGTTTTATACAGGCGACCCGGCACTTCGCTGAACGGGTCGGCCAGGAAGCGCTCACTGCTCAGTTGCGGCTGGTTGAGATAACCCCGGGCGATACCGGCACCGGCAATATGGATCTCGCCGGCCACCCCCAACCCGGTCGGATGCCCATGGGCATCCAACACATACACCCGGGTGTTGGCGATCGGGCGCCCGATTGCGCGAGGATGCGGGTTGGCCGCGAACACCTCATTGGCGGTCGCGATAATCGTCGCTTCGGTCGGGCCATAGGTATTGAGCAAACGTGGCGTGTGCCCGCTGCGCAGGAACCAGTGCTGCACCGCTTCCGGACTCAGCTCTTCGCCACCGACCACGATTACCCGCACCGAGGCCGGAATGACACTCGCCTGATCGTCCGCCAGGCCCTGCCAGAAGCGCGTGGGCAGGCTGATCACCGACAAACGCGCCTGCGCCGCCAGTGCCCAGAACCGGGCGGCATCGGTCAACCACGCGGCACTGCGCACGACCAGGGTCGCGCCACAGGTCAGCGCGCCGAAGATCTCCTCGATGGACGCGTCAAAGTTGATGGTCGCAAATTGCAGCGCGCGGTCCCCCACCGTCAGGCCGGTCAAGCCGCTGATTGCGCGGATCTCGTTGCACAAGCCCGCATGCTCGATCATCACGCCTTTGGGCGTGCCCGTGGAGCCGGAGGTGTAAAGCACGTAGGCCAGGTGCTCGCTGCCAAGCCCCAGCTCAGCCGCGAGCGGGTTGTGCTCGCCCAACTCACGCCACGGTTGCAGCGCGCTGTTCAAGGTCACCACCTGCAAGGCCTGCGGCAGTGCACCGAGCAACGGCAGCACGGCGTACTCGCTGAGCAACACCCGCGGTGCGCTGTCGGCCAGCATGAACGCCAGGCGCTGCGGTGGGTACGCCGGGTCGAGCGGTACATACGCGGCGCCGGCCTTCAGGCTCGCGAGCAGGGCCACGATCATCCGGGTACCGCGCTCCAGGGCGATGGCCACACGGTCGTCAGGCTGCACGCCGAGGGCGATCAAATGATGGGCCAACTGGTTGGCCTGGGCATTCAACTCGCCGTAGCTCAGCGACTGGCCGTCGAACTCCAGCGCGACCGCGTCGGGAGTGCGCAGCACCTGCTGCTCGAATAACGCATGGATCAGTTGATCTTGTGCGTCTGTGGTGCTGGTCTGGTTGAAGTCCAGCAACACTTGGCGGCGCTCGCTCAGCGGCAGGACCTCCAGGCTGCTCAACGACGCGTCCGGCGTGCGTTCCAGGGCATCCACCAGGCTGTCCAGCGCAGCGTGCATGTACGCGCACACCCGCTGCGCGCCGACATCCGGGCTGACCTGGACGGTCAGGGCAAAGGCCTGGCCGAAATCATCGACGTCCAGCGACAGCGGGTAGTTGCTGCGCTCTTCACCGCCCAGTGCCTGGATACCGGCCCATACGGCCATGTCGTCACTGGAGGCAGCGCCCGCGCTGTGACGGTAGTTGAGCAAGGCACTGAACAGAGGTGCCGGCGCGGCCACGCCGCTGCAACGCTGCGCCAGGGCCAGGGAGGCGTGCTCATGACTCAACAAAGTGCTCAGGCGCGCATGCGTGGCCTTGACCCCGGCCTGTGCGCCTTCAGCGCCGACGCTGACGCGCAACGGCAAGGTGTTGATAAACAGCCCCAGGGCGCGTTCGCCGCCCTGCATGCCGCCCATCAGCACGGTGCCGAACACCACCTCATCCTGACCACAGACATGCGCCAATACCTGAGCCCAAGCCACATGCATCAGGCTGGCGGCGCTCACCCCCAGTTGCCGGGCACAGCTGCGCAGGCGCTGGCCAAGGCCCTCTTCCACCAGCAGTTGCGCCAGTTCCAGGGTGCCACCGGCCTGCACATTGTGCAGGCCGAACGGCAGGGTCGGTTCGTCGATGTCCGCCAGCATCGCGCCGAAGAACGCTTCGTGCTCCTGTTCTGTCATCCCGAGACGCGCCTGGGCCACGTAATTGCGGTACGGCACCGGCGCGCTCAGGCGGGCTTCCTGGCCCGCAAGGAACGCCTGCAACTCGTATTGCAGGAGGTCCATGGCGACGTGGTCGAACAGCATGTGATGGAACATCAGCAACGCAGCCCAGCGCTGTTGCGACCGATCATAGGCGCACACCAGACGCATCAACGGCGCGTCGCGCAGGTCCATGCGGAAATGCTGCGGGTTGAAACGCTCACGCAGTTGCGCACCGGCCTCGTCGTCGCCGTCCAGGCTGATCTCTTCCAGCGCGAACGGCACATGACGCAAGACCACCTGCACCGGCTCGCTCAAACCCTCCCAACGCATCGTGGAGCGCAAAATGTCGTTGCGCTCAACCACGCCCTGCAAAGCCTGGGCGAACGCTTCGAGGCGCTCGCGGCTGTCGAAATTGAACGAGGCCTGCTCCAGATAGAGGTCGCCCTCATCGGCCAGCAAGTGGTGATAAAGGATGCCTTCCTGCAACGGCGTCATGCCGTAGATGTCTTGCACGTTGGCCAATTGGCCCGGCACGCCGGCGACAAGGCGGTCGATTTCGTCCTGGCTGAGACTGGCCAGCGGCAGCATCGACGGCGTGATGCGCCGGCACTCGGCGGTGATGCCATTGGCCGGGATCACCAGCGCCCGGCTGCTGCCCACGACCTTGGCCAGACCGGCCAGGGTCGGGTGGGTAAACAAGGCTCCGACGTCGACCCGCAGGTCGTCCTGACGCATGCGCTCGACCAGCTTGACTGCCAGCAACGAATGGCCGCCAAGCTCGAAGAAGTTGTCATGCCGGCCAACCTGCTCCAGTTGCAGGACCTGCGCCCAGATCTGCGCCAAGCTGCGCTCAATGCGCCCCTCGGGAGCCTGGTAATCGCGGCTGGCCACCGCCGACTGATCCGGTGCAGGCAAGGCCTTGCGGTCCAGTTTGCGGTTGGGCGTGAGCGGCAACGCGTCGAGGGTGACGAACGCCGACGGGATCATGTACTCGGCCAGCAACGGCGCCAGGTAGCTGCGCAGGCCGGCCGCCGTCAGGCTGACCCCGGCGTGCGGCACCACGTAGGCCACCAGGCGTTTCTCGCCAGGACGATCTTCACGGGCGATCACTGCCGCTTCCTTGACGCCGGCGCAGTTGCCCAGGCGCGATTCGATCTCGCCCAGTTCGATACGGAACCCGCGCACCTTGACCTGGAAGTCGTTGCGGCCCAGGTACTCGATTGAACCATCCGCCAGGTAACGCGCCAGGTCACCGGTCTTGTACATCCGCGCTCCCGGCGCGTCGTTGAACGGGTCAGGGAGGAAGCGCTCGGCACTGATCTGGTCGAGGTTCAGATAACCACGCGCGACACCGTCACCGCCGATGAAAATCTCCCCCGCCACGCCGAACGGCACCGGTTGCTGTTGGCTATCGAGCAGGTAGATACGGGTGTTGGCCATCGGTTTACCGATGGTGGTATTGCCCGTGGTATCGCCCGTGTGGGTCACATAAGCGGTGGTGCAGGACACCGTCGCTTCCGTCGGGCCATAGGTGTTGATCAACCGGGTATGGGCCGGGCGGACCTCGTCCCACAGCTTCAATTTCTGCGCCGACAACGCATCACCGGTCACGTTGATCAACCGCACATGGCGCAGATGCTCCTGGGCCTGCTCGGGGCTGTGGTGCCATTCGGCGGCCAGGGTGTGCCAGTGCGCGGCCGTCAGGTGCAGGAAGGTCGGCGTGATCGCCGGGTCCCGCGCGGCTTCAGTGCCAAACACATAACGGCTTGGCGCCAGCGTCGCGCCCGCCAGCCAGGCCGGGAAGATCTCCTCCACCGACAGGTCGAAGTTCAGGGTGTTCTGCTGCAACACCGTGTCCCGCGCGGTCAGCCCGAACAGGCGCGCGGCGTCCAGGCTGTAGTTGACCAGCCCGCGATGTTCGATCATCACACCCTTGGGATTGCCGGTGGAACCGGACGTGTAGATCACATACGCCAGGTGACGGGCAGTCAGCCCCGGTACCTGCGGGTTGTGCTCGGCACCGCTGCACGGCTCGTCCAGCAGCACTTGCGCAACCTCCAGCGGCGGCAGCCGGTCCTGCAACGCGCGCTGGGTCAAGACCGCCGACGGCGTACTGTCGGCAATCATGTAGGCCAGACGCTCCGGCGGGTAATTGGGGTCCAGCGGCACATAGGCGCCGCCGGCCTTGAGTACCCCGAGCAGGCCCACCAATACTTCATCGCCACGCTCGGCGCAGATCGCCACGCGGTCATCCGGGCTGATGCCCAGGCCGATCAGGTGGTGCGCCAGGCGGTTGGCCCGACGGTTCAGTTCAGCGTAACTGATGCGCTGCTGTTCGAACGCCACGGCGATGGCATCCGGATGTGCCTCGACCCGGGCTTCGAACAGGTGGTGAATGGTGCTGTCCTGCGGATAGGCCACCTGGGTGTGGTTGAGGCCGTGCAACAGGTAGTCGCGCTCGTCTTCATCGATCAGGGGAATCTGCGTCAGCAAGGCCTGGTCATCGGCAACCATGGCGTGCAGCAGGCACTCGAAGTACCCCAGGTAACGTTGCACGGTGGTCTCGTCGAACAAGGCCGTGGCGTACTCCAGGGCACCGGCAATGTGCCCCTGCACTTCGCTGAGGTCCAGGGACAGGTCGAACTTGGCAAAGCTGCTGGCCTCGCCGACCCCTTCGAACTGCAGATCGCCCATCACCAGGCTCGGGGCATCGCTGCTCTGCCAGGTCAGCAAGGTCTGGAACAGCGGGCTGTGGGCCAGGCTACGCGCCGGCTTGAGCACTTCCACTACTTGCTCGAACGGCAAGTCCTGATGGGCCTGCGCGGCCAGGGTGCGGTCTTTCGCGTGGGCCAGCAACGCTGCCACCGTCAGCTCTTCGCCTGCGCCGATACGCACTGCCAGGGTGTTGACGAACAGGCCGATCAGGCCTTCGACTTCGGCACGCATGCGGTTGGCCGCCGGCGAGCCGATCACCACCTCCTCCTGGCCGGACAGCCGGCAGAGCAACGCGCCCCACGCGGCCATCATGGTCATGTACAGCGTGGTGCCGTGACGCTGGCTCAAGGCCTTGAGCCCGGCGGTCAGGTTGACATCGAGCAACAGGCTCAGGGTCGCGCCGCTGTAGTCCTGGCGCGCCGGCCGTGGGCGGTCGGTGGGTAACAACAGCAAGGCCGGTGCATCCGCCAAAGCCTGCTGCCAGTACTGGCTCTGTTGCTGCAGCACATCGCCACTCAACCAGCGCCGTTGCCACACGGCAAAATCGCCGTATTGCAGGGCCAGCGGCGGCAGCGGGTCGGCCTGCCCCAGGCGGAACGCTTCATACAGCGCCATCAACTCACGGGTCAGGATGCCCATCGACCAGCCATCGGAAACGATGTGGTGCATGGTCAGCAGCAACAGGTGGTGATCGTCGGCGCGTCGCAACAAGCGTGCGCGGATCAGCGGTCCCTGTTCCAGGTCGAACGGTTCAAGGGCTTCATTGCTGACGTGCAGCTGCAAGTCGACATCGCTGTCCACCTCCAGGCGCTTGAGCGCGAACGCCCGTTCGGCCGGTTCGATACGTACCAGCGGCTCATTGTTGTATTGCACAAACCGGCTACGCAGCGCTTCATGCCGCGCCACAATAGCGGTCAGCGCGCGCTCCAGCGCCTGGGTATCCAGATGCCCGCGCAGCCCCAGGGCAATCGGCATGTTGTAGGCGGTGCTGGCGCCCTCCATCTGCGCCAGGAACCACAAGCGCTGCTGGGCAAACGACAGCGGTAAATCCTGGTCTCGTGGCACCGGCAAGATCGCCGGCAACGTACTGCGTGCCGCCTGGGCGAGCACCTGGGCCAACGCCGCCAACTGCGGATGGGCAAACAACTCGGCGAGCGCCAACTCGACACCCAGGCGCTGACGCACCTGGGAAATCAGGCGCATCGCCAACAGCGAGTGCCCGCCCAATTCAAAGAAATGTCCTTGGCGGCCTACCTGTTCAAGCCCCAGCAGGTCCTGCCAGATCTGCGCCAGCGTGGTTTCAATTTCGCCTTCCGGCGCTTCATACACCCCACTGACCACCGCATCGAGCCCCGGTGCCGGCAGCGCTTTGCGATCCAGCTTGCCGTTGGGGCTCAGCGGCAGTGTCTGCAGTTGAACATAGGCCGACGGCACCATGTATTCCGGCAGTTCGCTTTGCAGGTAGGTGCGCAAATCCTCGATCTGAGGTGCCTGCCCCGCCATGTGCGCGGTGAAATACGCCACCAGGCGCTCATCGCGCACCAGGACGGCCGCTTCAAGCACCTCGGGATGGGCCGCGAGCAAGGCTTCGATTTCACCCAGCTCAATGCGCAGGCCGCGAATCTTGACCTGGTCGTCATTGCGCCCCAGGTACTCGAGGGTGCCGTCCGCCCGGTAACGCGCCAGGTCGCCGGTACGGTACATGCGGCCCTGGGCGGTGAACGGGTCGTCGAGGAAACGTTCGGCCGTCAGGTCTTCGCGGTTGAGGTAGCCGCGCGCCACGCCGGCACCGCCAATGTACAATTCGCCGACACTGCCGGTGGGTACCTGTTGCCCGCAGGCGTCCAGCACGTAGAGCGTCAGGTTGCGCAACGGCCGGCCCAGCGGAATATCCCCCGCCCCATAGCCGGCAAGGTCGGCATTGACGCTGTGCCAGGCCACCACGTCGCTGCACTCGGTCGGGCCATAGCTGTTGATGAATTGCGGACGCGGCACCCGTAGTTTTTCCAACTGCGACAGTTTGATCGGTTCACCGCCGAGCACCACCCGGCGCAGGCGGCTCAAGACGTGCTGTTGATCGGCGTCGATCAACGTGTAAAACGCACTCGGCGCCAGGTTGATGTGGGTGATCGCCTGCGCGTCGATCTGGCGCACGATGCTCGAAGGATCGAACGGGCTGTCCGCCAGGTGCAAGGTGGCACCGACGGCCAGGCTGGCGAAGATGTTTTTCTGGGTCAGGTCAAAGCTGTGGGACGTCAGCAGCAACACCGCATCGTCGGCGCCCAGCCCGACGTCCGCGAGGTACCAGTCGAGCATGTTGACCACGCCCTGGTGTTCGACCATGACGCCTTTGGGCTGGCCGGTGGAACCCGAGGTGTAGATCACATAGGTCAGATGCGTTGCGCTCAGCCCGGCCACCTGCGGGTTGTCCAACGCATGCCCACGCCAGTCCTCACGGTCGAGGTCGACGACCGGCAAGCCCGCTGCGGCAGCCAATTGCGTGGTCGCGCCGTGCACCAGCAGCGCCGCCGGGGCGCTGTCCTTGAGCATGTAGTGAATGCGTTCCAGCGGGTAATTCGGGTCGATCGGCACATAGGCGCCACCGGCCTTGAGAATCGCCAGCAAACCAACGATCAGCTCGGCGCTGCGCTCCACGCAAATCGCCACGCGCGCGTCCGGCTGCACGCCGAGGTCACGCAGGTGATGGGCCAACTGGTTGGCGCGCTCGTTAAGCTGACGGTAGGTCAGCGCCGCACCGGCCGCCTGCACCGCCACCGCATCGGGCGTGCGCACGGCCTGGGCTTCAAACAGGCTGTGCACGGTACCGGGGTTGAGCGGTGTGCGCAGGCCGCTGAGGCCGGCCAACTGCTGTTGACGCTCCTGCTCATCCAGCAGGGGTACACGCGCCGGCACGCATTGATCGTCGGCAACCATCGCGCGTAACAGGCGCTCGAAGTAGCCCAGGTGACGCTTGACGGTCGCTTCATCGAACAGCGCCGTGGCATAGCTCAGCGAGCCGATGATATGGCCCTGGGCTTCGCTTAACTCCAGGGACACATCGAACTTCGCCGATGTGTTGACCTGGCCGCCCTCTTCCATGAGCAGGTCGCCGACTACCGGCGTGCCCCCTTCTTCACTGCCCTGCCAGGTCAGCATGGCCTGGAACACCGGGCTGTAGGCCATGCTGCGCACCGGCTTGACGATGTCTACCACTTGTTCGAACGGCAGGTCCTGATGCGCCTGCGCGCCCAGTGTCCGGGCCTTGACCCGCGCCAGCAAGGTGGGCACCGTCGGTTCGCCCGAGGTATCAATCCGCATCGCCAGCGTGTTGACGAACAGGCCGATCAGACCTTCCAGCTCCACCTGGTTGCGGTTGGCCACCGGCGAGCCGATCACCACTTCATCCTGCCCCGACAAGCGCGCCAACAACACGCCCCACGCCGCCAGCAGGCTCATGTACAACGAAGTTCCATGCCGTTGACTCAGGCGCTTGAGGCCCTGGGTCACTTCCTCATCCAGTTGAAACGCCAGCACTGCGCCGGAGAAATCCTGTTGCGCCGGGCGCGGCCGGTCTGTCGGCAGGGTCAGTATGGCCGGCGCTCCGGCCAGGGTCTGCTGCCAGTACAGGTTTTGCCTGTGCAAGACCTCGCCACTCAACCAACGGCGTTGCCACACTGCAAAGTCGGCGTATTGCAACGTAAGCGGCGGCAACGGGTCGGCCAGGCCCTGGCTGAAGGCGCCATACAGCGTCACCATTTCGCGGCTCAGCACGCCCATCGACCAGCCGTCAGCGGCGATATGGTGCACGGTCAGCAACAACACATGGTGCTCGTCGCCCATGCGTACCAGGCGTGCGCGCAGCAGCGGGCCATTGACCAGGTCGAACGGCGTCGACGCTTCATATTCGGTCAACACCTTCAACCGCTGCGGTGCGTCGGCCAGCTCGCGCAGGTCATCCTGTTCCAGCACAAATGAACCCTCGACCGGCGTGATCACCAGTTGCGGCTCATCGTTGTCCATCACAAAGGCACTGCGCAGCACCTCGTGACGACTGACGATCTGCGCCAGCGCGCGCTCCAGCGCCAGGGTGTCCAGCGCGCCGCGCAGGCCCAGGCCGATCGGCATGTTGTAGGCCGCCCCCGCATTGTCCATTTGCGCCAGGAACCACAGGCGCTGTTGGGCAAACGACAACGGCAGGGATTCGTCCCGGGACACCGGCACAATCGGCGGCAGGCTGCTGCGCCCGGCCTTGCCCACCACGTGCGCCAGAGCCGTCAGTTGCGGATGTGCAAACAGGTCCGCCAGGTCCAGCTCCACCCCCAGGTGCAGGCGCACCTGGGAGATCAAGCGCATGGCCAGCAACGAGTGCCCGCCCAGTTCGAAGAAATGGTCCTCACGCCCGACCTGTTCGACCTTGAGTACCTGGCTCCAGATATGCGCCAGGGCGGTTTCGACCTCGCCCTGTGGCGCTTCATAACCGCGGCTGAGCACGGCGTCCTGGTCGGGCACCGGCAGGGCCTTGCGGTCGAGCTTGCCGTTGGCGGTCAGCGGCAGGCTGTCCAGGCGCACGTACGCCGCCGGCACCATGTACTCCGGCAATTGCGTCTGTAGCCAGCTGCGCAGGGTCTGACGGTCAAGGGCCTGATGTTCGGTGAAGTACGCCACCAGGCGCCCGTCGCGGGCCAGCACCACGGTTTCGCCGACATGCGGATGCTCGGCCAGGCAGGCTTCGATTTCGCCCAGCTCGATCCGCACACCACGGATTTTCACCTGGTCGTCATTGCGTCCCAGGTACTCCAGCGTGCCGTCTTCCAGCCAGCGCGCCAGGTCGCCGGTGCGATACAGGCGGGCTTGCGGGTCGTGGCTGAAGGGGTCTTGCAAAAAGCGTTCGGCGGTCAGTTCCGCACGGTTCAGGTAACCCCGCGCCACACCGGCGCCACCGACGTACAGCTCACCGGCGACACCCTGCGGCACCGGCTTGAGGTGCGCGTCGAGCAGGTAGACCTGGGTGTTGGCGATGGGTTTGCCGATGTGCAGGACGCCGCCGGCCTCAATCAGGCCGGAGGTCGCGACCACCGTGGCTTCGGTCGGGCCATAGTTGTTGACCACATTGAAACGCTGCGGCGTGTTGAACTGACGCAGGCGGTCACCACCGATCAGCAAGGTTTTCAGGGTCGGGTGCTGCAACTGCTGATTGAATGCGTACTCCGCCACCGGGGTCGGCAGGAAGCTCACATCCAGCGGCTGCGCCAGCCACCAGCGCAGCAACGCGTCGATGTCCTCGCTGCCCTGCTTGGCGGGTGGCAGGTGCAGCGTCGCCCCCACGCAGAGGGCCGGCCAGACTTCCCAGGCCATGGCATCGAAACCGAACCCGGCGACGCTGGAGGTATGCCCGCCCGCGTGCAGGTTGAAGGCCTGGCAATGCCAGTGCACCAAGTTCTCCAAGGTACGGTGTTCTACCATCACGCCTTTGGGCAAGCCGGTGGAACCGGAGGTGTAGATCACGTAGGCCAGGTTGGCCGGCGTCAAGCCTGCCACGTTCGGGTTGAGCGTCGGACGGCGGTGCCATTGGTCGCTGTCCAGTTCGATCACCGGCAGTTCGGTGTGGCTCAGCAGCGAGCGCGTGCTCGATTGCGCCAACACCAGCACCGGGGCGCAGTCCTGCAACAGGTAAGTGATGCGCTCCTGCGGGTGCGCCGGATCAATCGGCACATACGCCGCACCGGCCTTGAGGATGGCCACCAGGCCGACCAGGGTTTCCAGGCTGCGGCGCGCGCAGATGGCAACCCGATCATCCGTCCGCACGCCCGCTTCGAGCAGGCAGTGGGCCAACTGATTGGCGCGCTGATCAAGCTGGCGGTACGTGATGTGCTGGTCGTCCTGGCGCACCGCCGTGGCATCCGGCTGGCGTTCGACCTGGGCCTCGAACAGGCGGTGGATGGTCTGCGCCTCGGAGTAATGCACAGCGGTGGCGTTGACATCGAACAGCACGGCATCACGCTCGGCGGCCGACAGCACCGAGAGCTGATTCAACGCCAGCTGGGGCGTGTGCTCCAACGCGTTGACCAGGTGCGCCAGGGCCATCTGCATAAAGCCGCAGACCCGTTGCGCACCGATTTTCACCAGCGCCTGGGCATTGAGCTGGAAGCCGACACCGAAATCATCGACGTTCAACACCAGCGGATAGTTGGTGCGCTCTTCCATGCTCACAGCCTGGATACCGTCCCACGCGGCGATATCCGTGCTGGTGGCCTCGACCGACGCGCTGTGCCGGTAGTTGAGCAAGGTATTGAACAGCGCCTGCGTCGCCGGCAGGCCGCTGCACTGTTGGGCCAGGGACAACGACGCGTGTTCATGGGCAAGCAATTGCGACAGCCGCTCATGCGTGACACGCACCGCTTCGCGGGCACCCTGCCCGCCGACGCTGACGCGCAGTGGCAAGGTATTGATGAACAGGCCCAAGGCACGGCCGGCGCCTTCACCGCCTTGCAGGCGGCCGAGCAACACCGTACCGAAGACCACGTCGTCACGCCCCGCAATCTGCGCCAACACTTGGCCCCAGGCCAGGTGCATCAGGCTGGCGGCGCTGACGCCGAGCAAGCGCGCCTGCTCGCGCAAGCGCCCGCTCAGTTGGCTGTCAAGCATCAGGTGGGCTTCTTCGACACCGCTGCCATCACCCTGCACATCGCGCAGGCCGAAGGCCAAGGTCGGTTCATCGATGTCGCCGAGCATGCCTTTGAAGAAGCGTTCGTGGGCCTGTCGATCCGCGCCCAGGCGCGACTGCGCCACATGGTTGCGATAGGGAATCGACGGCGCCAGGTCTTCGGTGCAGCCCTGCAGGCTGGCCTGGACTTCTTCGATCAGCACCTCAAGCGCGGTGTGGTCGAGCACCATGTGATGGAACAGCAGGATACCGACCCAGCGCTGCTGGGCGCTGTCCTGGGCGTAGGCCAGATGCATCAGCGGCGCACGGCTCAGGTCCAGGCGGTAATGGCGCGGGTCGAACTGCTCGTGCAGCTGCGTCAGCACGTCACCGTCCGCCGGGTCGATCACCACCTCTTCCAGCCCCAGGGTTGCCTGGCGCCAAACGACTTGCACCGGGTCCTCGAGCCCTTCCCAGGCGATGCTGCTGCGCAGGATATCGTGGCGCTCGATCACGCTTTGCAGCGCCTTGGCGAACTGGTTCACCGGCTCCGGACCGGTGAAGGTGAACAGCATGTGCAGCAGGTAGGCATCGCCTTGCGGCGCCGCCAGGTGGTGGTAGAGCATGCCGTCCTGCAGCGGCGCCAGGCCGTAGATATCCTGCACATTGCGCACGCCGCCCGGCACGCTCGCGACGATCCGGTCGATAGCGGCCTGGTCAAGGTCGGCCAGGGGCAACAGGTCCGGGGTGATGCGCTGGCAGTCCGGCTCGATGCGGTTGGCCGGCACCTCCAGTGCCTGATGCCCCCCGACCGCCGCCGCCAGCGCCGCCAGGGTCGGCTGGCCGAACAGCACGCGCACATCGGCGCTCAAGTCAATCTGGCGCATGCGTTCGATCAGTTTGACCGCCAGCAGCGAATGACCACCCAGTTCAAAGAAGTTGTCGTGGCGACCCACACGCTCCACATCGAGCAATTCTTGCCAGAGCGCGGCAAGGGTCAGTTCCATCTCGCCTTCAGGATGCTCGTATTCGCGACGGGCCAGGGCTTCGCCATCGGGGGCCGGCAAGGCCTTGCGGTCGAGCTTGCCGTTGGTGGTCAGCGGGAAGCCATCAAGCATGACGAACGCACTGGGGACCATGTAATCGGCCAGAGACACCAGCAACTGCGCACGCAGCTCAGCGGCCGACGGTTCAGCGCCGTCGGTGGCGATCACATAGGCCACCAGACGCTTGTTACCGGGAGCGTCTTCACGGGCAATCACCACGGCTTCACGCACACCCTCACAGGCCGCCAGGCGTGCTTCGATCTCGCCCAGCTCGATACGGAAGCCACGGATTTTCACCTGGTCGTCGTTGCGGCCCAGGTAGTCAATGCTGCCGTCCGCCAGCCAGCGCCCCAGGTCCCCGGTCTTGTACAGGCGCGCCTCGGCACGTCCACTGAACGGGTCGACGATAAACCGTTCGGCGTTCAACTCCGGCCGGTTCAAGTAGCCACGGGCAACCCCCGCGCCCCCCACGTACAACTCGCCGACTACGCCGACCGGCACCGGTTCGCGCTGGTCGTCGAGAATATACAGTTGCAAATCCGGAATGCGTCCACCAATCGGGCTGACGCCGACCCGCTGCGCATCCGCCGCTTCAAGGGCGCGATAGGTCACATGCACGGTGGTTTCGGTGATGCCGTACATGTTGACCAGTTGCGTACCGGCGTTGCCTGGGCGTGCGTACCAAGGCTTGAGAATCCCCGGCTCCAGGGCTTCGCCGCCGAAGATCACCTGGCGCAGGGAATGCTTCAAGGCACTCTGGCCCTGGGCCGCAATCAACGAACGAAAGGCACTCGGCGTCTGGTTGAGGATGGTCACCCCGGCGCTGCACAGCAGCGCATAACACGCGTCCGGCGAACGGCTGGTGAGCTGCGGCACCACCAGCAACTGCCCACCGTGGATGAGTGCGCCCCAGATTTCCCAGACCGAGAAGTCAAAGGCAAACGAGTGGAACAGTGCCCATACATCTTGATCGTTGAAGTTGAACCAGCCCTCGGTGGCGCTGAACAAGCGTGCCACGTTGTGGTGCTCGACCATCACTCCCTTGGGCAAGCCGGTGGAACCGGAGGTGTAGATCACGTACGCCAGGTTGGCCGAAGTCAGGTCCGGTACGTGGGGATTCTGAGTGGATTCGGCCTGGCAATCGCCGCCGTCCAGTTCGACCACCGGCACCGACACCTCGGTCACCAGGGCACGGGTCGCCTGCTGCACCAGCACCGCCACCGGCGTGCTGTCCTGCAGGGTGTAGCGGATGCGTTCCTGCGGGTATGCCGGGTCGATCGGCACATAACCGGCACCGGCCTTGAGGATGCCGAGCAGGCCGATGATCATGTCCAGCCCGCGCTCGACGCAGATCGCCACGCGGTCATCCGGGCGCACGCCGAGGCTCAACAAGCGATGCGCAACCTGGTTGGCGCGGCGGTTCAAGTCGCCATAGCTCAGGCGCAGGTCTTCAAACAGCACCGCCGTAGCGTCGGGCCGCACAGCGGCCTGCAGCTCGACCTGGTGATGAATCAACGCGCTGTCGGCGAACAGGCTGTCGGTAGCGTTCCAGTGTTGCAACAAGTGTTCGCGCTCGCCCGCCGGCAGCATCGCCAGGCTTTGCAGCGAAGCCTGCGGGGTCTGCTCCAAGGCCTGGACCAGATTCTCCAGGACGCATTGCATGTAGCCGCACACTCGCGCCGCGCCAATCGAACCGTCGGCCATGACCGACAGGCTGAATGCCTCACCCATGTCGTTCACCGACAGGGTCAGCGGGTAGTTGGTGCGCTCCTTGCTGTCGAGCACGGCAATGCCTTCCCAGGCCGTCAGCGCTTGTGCCGAGACGTCCGCGCCACCGAGCTGGCGATAGTTGAGCAGCGAACTGAACAGCGGCGTCGACGCCGCCACTTGGCTGCAGCGTTGCGCCAGCACCAGCGAGGCGTGCTCATGGCCGAGCAAGTCGGTCAGGCGCGCATGAGTGCTCTTGACCATGGCGCGTACGCCGGCTTCAGCGAGGCTGACCCGCAGCGGCAAGGTGTTGATGAACATCCCCAAGGCGCGGTCTGAGCCTTCACCGCCCTGCAAGCGCCCCAGCAACACGGTGCCGAACACCACATCGGTGCGTCCCGACACGCCGCCCAGCACCCGCGCCCACGCCAAGTGATACAAGCTGGCCGGAGTAACCCCCAACTGGCGGGACTGTGCGCGCAGGCGCCGGCTGAGGCTGTCATCCAGCAGCAGGACGACCTCTTCGACACCGTGGCCGTCGCCCTGCACATCCTGCAGACCAAAGGGCAAGGTCGGTTCATCGATGTCCCCGAGCATCTCGCTGAAGAACGCTTCATGCGCTTCGCGACTCACGCCCTGGCGCGCCTGAGCGACATAATTACGGTACGGCACCGACGGTGGCAGCAGGGCCTCTTCGCCACGGGTATGGGCTTCGATTTCCGAGATGAGCATACGCAGCGACGTGGCGTCATCCACCAGATGGTGCAGCAGCAACACCGCGACCCAGCGTTGGTTGGGCGCGTCTTCGCTGTAGCCGATGCGCATCATGGGCGCCTGGCGAATATCCAGGCGGTGGTGACGCGGGTTGAGACACTCGGTCAATTGCGCGGCGATATCCCCGGCGGCCGGGTCCAGGTGAATCTCATCCATCCCCAGTTGCGCCTCGCGCCAGACCACTTGTACCGGCTCGTCGAGGCGCTCCCAGACCACGGCGGTGCGCAGGATGTCATGCCGCGAAATCACGCCTTGCAGTGCAGCGGCAAAGCGTTGCAGGCGCTCGCGGCTGTCAAAGCTGAAGGTCATGTATTGCAGGTACGGATCGCCTTGGGCCGCCGCGAGGTGGTGGTACAGAATCCCCTCTTGCAGCGGCGCCAGGCTATAGATTTCCTGGACGTTACGCGCGCCGCCCGGCACGCTTGCGACGATCCGCTCGATGGCGGCCTGATCCAGCGTGGCCAGGGGCAGCATATCCGGGGTAATGTGTTCGCAGCCTTCAGGGACACGATTGGCGGGCACCGCCACGTCCTTGCTTGCATCGGCCACGGCGGCCGCCAGTGCGGCCAGGGTCGGCTGGCCGAACAGCACACGCACATCGGCGCCCAGCCCAACCTGGCGCATGCGCTCGATCAGTTTGACCGCCAATAACGAATGGCCGCCCAATTCGAAAAAGTGATCCTGGCGGCCCACGCGTTCAACGCCGAGCAAATCTTGCCAGATCGCGGCAATCGTGGCTTCCACCTCACCCTCGGGGGCTTCGAACCGGCGACGCGCCAATGCATCGGCATCCGGCGCCGGCAACGCCTTGCGGTCCAGCTTGCCGTTGGTGGTCAACGGGAACTGCGCCACCCGCACAAACGCGGCGGGCACCATGTATTCAGCCAGGGACACCAGCAACTGCGCACGCAGCTCGGCGGCCGACGGTTCAGCGTCGTCGGTGGCGATCACATAGGCCACCAGGCGCTTGTCGCCCGGCTCATCTTCGCGGGCAATCACCACCGCTTCGCGCACGCCCTCACAGGCCGCCAAGCGCGCTTCGATCTCGCCCAGTTCAATACGGAAACCGCGGATCTTCACCTGGTCGTCGTTGCGGCCCAGGTAGTCAAGGCTGCCGTCCGCCTGCCAACGCCCCAGGTCCCCGGTCTTGTACAGGCGCGCCTCGGCACGACCGCTGAACGGGTCGGCGATAAACCGTTCGGCGTTCAACTCCGGTCGGTTGAGATAGCCACGGGCAACCCCCGCGCCGCCCACGTACAACTCGCCGACCACGCCCACCGGCACCGGTTCGTTCTGGTCGTCGAGCACATACAGTTGCAAGTCCGGTATGCGCCCACCAATCGGGCTGACGCCGACCAACTGCGCATCCGCCGCTTGGAGCGCACGATAAGTCACATGCACGGTGGTTTCGGTGATGCCGTACATGTTCACCAGTTGCGTACCGGCGTTGCCCATCCGCGCATACCAAGGCTTGAGAATCCCCGGCTCCAGGGCTTCGCCGCCAAATATCACCTGGCGCAGGGAGTGCTTGAGTTCGCTCTGGCCCTGGGCCGCAATCAACGAACGGAAGGCACTCGGCGTCTGGTTGAGAATAGTCACTCCGGCGTTGCATAGCAGCGCATAGCATTCGTCCGGCGAACGGCTGGTGAGCTGCGGCACCACCAGCAGTTGCCCGCCATGCATCAGCGCGCCCCAGATTTCCCACACCGAGAAGTCGAAGGCAAACGAGTGAAACAGTGCCCACACATCTTGCTCGTTGAAGTTGAACCAGCCCTCGGTGGCGCTGAACAGCCGCGCTACGTTGCGGTGCTCAATCATCACGCCCTTGGGCAGGCCGGTGGAGCCGGAGGTGTAGATCACGTAGGCCAGGCTGGACGCGGTCAGGCCCGGGACCTGCGGGTTATCGGTGGATTCGGCCCGGCAATCGCCGCCGTCCAGTTCGATCACCGGCACCGACACCTCGCTCACCTGGGCACGGGTCGCCTGCTGCACCAGCACCGCCACCGGCGCGCTGTCCTGCAGGGTGTAGCTGATGCGTTCCTGCGGGTACGCCGGGTCGATCGGTACGTAACCGGCACCGGCCTTGAGGATACCCAGCAGGCCGATGATCATGTCCAGGCCGCGCTCGACGCAGATCGCCACACGGTCATCCGGGCGCACGCCGAGGCTCAGCAAGCGGTGCGCGACCTGGTTGGCGCGGCGGTTCAAGTCGCCATAGCTCAGGCGCAGGTCTTCAAACAGCACCGCCGTAGCGTCGGGTTCGGCCGCTGCCTGGGCTTCGACCTGCTGGTGGATCAAGGCGCTGTCGGCAAATACGGCATCGCAACTGTTCCAGTGGTGCAGCAGGTGCTGACGTTCGGCCGTCGGCAGGATGCCCAGGGTTTGCAACGCCGCCTGCGGCGTGTGTTCCAGCGCGGCCACCTGGCTTTCCAGGGCGGCATGCAGATAATCGGCGATCCGCGCCGCGCCGATTTGGGCGTCCGCAAGCAGCGTGATATGAAAATCTTCCCCCAAGTCGTCGAGGTTGACGGTCAGCGGGTAGTTGGTGCGCTCTTCAGCGCCCAAGGCGTGTATGCCGGCCCATGCCGTCTGCGCCTCGGCACTACCGCCGGCAGCACTGTGGCGGTAGTTGAGCATGGCGCTGAACAGCGGCGTCGGCGTCGCCACGGCGCTGCAACGCTGAGCCAGGGCCAGCGAGGCGTGTTCATGCTGGAGCAATGCGGTCAACCGCTGGTGGGTCAGTTTCAGGCCACTGCGCACGCTTTGCGCGCCCACGCTCACACGCAGCGGCAGGGTGTTGATGAACATCCCCAGGGCGCGATCCGAGCCCTCGCCCGCGTGCATCCGGCCCAGCAATACGGTACCGAATACCACCTCCTGGCGCCCGGACACTTTACCCAGTACCTGGGCCAGTGCCAGGTGCATCACGCTGGCCGCACTCACCCCCAACTGCCGGGCCTGCAGGCGCAGCCGTTGGCTCAAGGCGTTGTCCAGCATGCGATGGCTTTCTTCGATGCCATGACCGTCACCCTGCACGTCCTGCAGACCGAAAGGCAGCGTCGGCTCATAGATATCACTGAGCATCTCGCGAAAGAACGCTTCATGCTGCTGTTCAGTGACTCCCAGGCGCGCCTGCGCCACATAATTGCGATACGGTACCGGCTCGCCCAGGTGCTCGGTCTGCCCCAGCAGGAAGGCCTGCATTTCGTGCTGCACCACCTCCATTGCCGTATGGTCCAGGGCCATATGGTGAAACAACAGCACCGCCACCCAGCGCTGGTTCGGCGAATCCAGCGCGAAGGCCACGCGCATCATCGGTGCCTGGCGGATATCCAGACGGTAGTGGCGCGCATCGAAGCGGCTGCGCAACTGGCCCAACACATCGCCTTCGCGTGGGTCCAGATGCAGTTCCTCACTGATCAGCGTGGCCTTGCGCAGTACCACTTGCATAGGTTCATCGAGGCTTTCCCAGACCACGGTGGTGCGCAGGATGTCGTGACGCTTGATCACGTATTGCATCGCCTGGGTGAAGTGCTCCAGCCGCGCACGGCTGTCGAAGGCATACAGCGATTGCAGCAAATAGGGGTCGCCCTGCTCCGCCGTCAAATGGTGGTACAACATGCCTTCCTGCAGCGGCGCCAGCGGGTAGATGTCCTTGACGTTGGCCAGGCCGCCCGGCACGGCGTCGACAATCCGGTCAATGGTTGCCTGGTCCAGGGTCGTCAATGGCAGCATCTGCGGCGTAATGCGGTAGGCCGGGCTCAACCAGTCCCCCCCATTGCGCGCGATCAACTCAAGCACTTGCGCTTTGTGTTCGCGCAAGTGGTCGATCAACTCATCGTCGAGCCCTTCATCGTCGCCCAGGATGACAAGGTCATCCTCTTCACGTTGCAGGTGGATCGCGTGAGTCGAAAGAACTGCCATCAATTCGCTGAAGTGCATGGTGTGACCTGCTTAAGATTCGAAAACAGTGACGAGAAAGTCCGGCTTCAATTGCAACCTGAACACCCGGCGTCAAACAGCAGCGCTCGGCCCTGCATGGGCTCGGCGCTGTCGCCGTCAGGTTCAAAAAGTGATGGGTTGAATGCGTGCCCCAGGGCTTCCCACAGGGCTGGAAAACTAAAACATCCACGGGGAGGTGTATGTCATAGGAAGCAGGGACAACGCAGGGGTGACACGCGGCTGCAACAAGCGCGCACGCCCGGCAAGCCGGCGCGGTTTACCCGCGCCGGCCTGCCGTGTGTGTGCCGATCAGATCCGGCGCTTGCGCTCGAACGTGGGCACGCTCGATTGCGGCACGACCACATGCTCGACCTGCCCCACCGCCGCGGCCATTGCAGCCAGCGTCGGTTGCGCGAGCAGCACCCGCAAGTCAGCGTCCATGCCTTGTCTGCGCATCTGCTCGACCAGGCTCACCGCCAACAATGAATGCCCACCCAACTCGAAGAAGTGGTCATGCCGCCCCACCTGCCCGACGTTGAGTAGCGTCTCCCACAGTTGCGCCAGCGCCACTTCCGTCGGCCCCTCGGGAGCCTCGTAAACGCGGCTGAGCAACGCGTCCTGGTCCGGCGCGGGCAAGGCCTTGCGGTCGACCTTGCCGTTGCTGGTCAGCGGCAGGCTGTCCAGGCGCACATAGGCCGATGGCACCATATACTCCGGCAACTGCGCTTGCAGGTACGCACGCAGCACGTCGATATCCAGCGCTTCACGCTCGGTGAAATAGGCGACCAGACGCTTGTGCCCAGGCTCGTCCTGACGGGCGAGAACCACCGCGTCCTTGACCTGCGGGTGTTCGCCCAGGCGCGTTTCGATCTCGCCCAGTTCGATGCGGAAACCGCGGATTTTCACTTGCTGGTCGTTACGTCCCTGGTACTGCAAGGTGCCGTCGGCACGCCACGCCACCAGGTCGCCGGTGCGGTACATCAAGCCGCCGGCGTTGAACGGGTCGGTGAGGAATTTCTCCGCCGTCAGGTCAGCCCGGTTCAGATAGCCCAGGGCAACACCCTGGCCACCGATGTACAACTCGCCGGTGACACCGACCGGTACCGGTTGCTGGCGGGCGTCCAACACGTAGGCACGGCTATTGCCCACCGGACGTCCAATCGGGATGCTGCCCTCGTCGGCCCGGGTAATCTCATGGGTGGTCGAGAACGTCGTCGCCTCAGTCGGGCCGTAGCCATTGAGCAAGTGCTGCGGTGCGCCGTCCTTGAGTACGCGAGCGATCACGTTCGGGTCCAGTACATCGCCACCGACGATCAGGTAACGCAGCTGCGGGAAGACCGTCAACAGCCCTTCGGCGTATTGATGGAACAACCCAGCGGTCATCCACAACACGCTGACCGCCTGCTCCTGCAGCAGCTCGGCAAAATCAGCCTGGGACAGCAACGTATCCTGATCGACTACCACCACCGCGCCGCCGTTGAGTAAGGGTGCCCATACGTCCAGGGTGCTGGCGTCAAACGCCGGGTTGGAGGCGAACGCTACGCGATCATGCTGATTGAAATCGGCATAGCCGTTGTTGATCACCAAACGTGTGATCGCCCGATGCGGCACCAGCACACCCTTCGGCGTGCCGGTGGAGCCGGAGGTGTACATGATGTACGCCGCCGTTTCCGCGGATTGCTCCAGCGCCGGGTTATGCGTGGGTTCAGCGCTCAGTTCCAGGGTGTCCAGGTCCAGGCGACGGGCACCTTCCGGCACCTTGATCGAGGCTGCCGTCAGCACCCATTGCGCGCCGCTGTCCGAAATCATGAAGCCTTGCCGGTCCAACGGCGCGTTGACATCCAACGGCACATACACCGCCGCGCACTTGCTGATTGCCAACTGGCTGACCAGCAGGTCCACGGAGCGCTCCAGCAGGATTGCCACACGCTCGCCGGGCGCCACGCCTTGGCCGAGCAGGTGATGAGCCAACTGGTTGGCCCGTCGGTTCAACTGCGCATAACTCAAGGGACGCTTGCCATGCACCGCCGCCAACGCCTGCGGATCAGCCGCCGCATGGGCTTCGAACTGCCGATGCAAGGTGCAGGTGTGCGGGTAGCTACGCGCCGTATCGTTGAACGTCTGCAACAACTGCCGGCGCTCATCGCCGCCCAGGATCGACAGGCGGTTGGCCGCCGAATGTGGTGCCTGCTCCAAGGTCTCGACCAGCCCGGCCAACGCTGTGCACACGTAACCCAAGACCCGCTGCGCGCCCACCGAGCGCGGTGCCAGGGCACTGACCCGGAAGTCTTCTCCCACGTCATCCACCGAGAGAATCAGCGGAAAACTATTGACCCCTTCATTGGCGAGCATCTCGATGCCGTCCCAGGCAACGCGGCTGGCCTCGCTGACGCTGGCCGCGCCATGACGGTAGTTGAGCAAGGCACTGAACAACGGTGCCGGCGCGGCCACGCCGCTGCAGCGTTGTGCCAACGTCAGCGACGCATGCTCATGAGCCACCAACTGGCTCAGGGCGACGTGGGTATTCTTGACCGCCGCAGTCAAGCTTTCATCCTTCAGGCGCACGCGCAGCGGCAAGGTGTTGATAAACATCCCCAGGGAACGCTCCGCACCGTCACCGGCCTGCAGGCGGCCGAGCAAGACCGTGCCGAACACCACGTCATCGCGCGCCGACACCGCGCCGATGACCTGCGCCCAGACCCAGTGATACAGCGTGGCGGCGCTCACCCCCAGGTACCGTGCCTGGCGTCGCAGACGCTGGCTGAAGGCCGCGCCCAGCCAGTGATCGACCTCCTCGGTGGCATCCCGCTCGCTGTCGATCCGCTGCACGCCAAACGGCAAGGTCGGTTCGTCGACGTCGCCGAGCATCTCCCTGAAAAACGCTTCATGGGCGGTACGGTCCTTGCCCTGGCGGGTCTGCGCCACA
>NZ_SGWI01000013.1 GCF_004519405.1 Pseudomonas sp. BCA17
GCGACAAGCTGGCTACGGCATCGGCGACCGATTACACCGCGTGGGCAAGCCAATTGTCTTCAGGCACTCGCGAATATGGCACCTGCACTTTGGAAGCCTTTTGAGCGCACAAAATCTGTGCTCACCTGACAAAACGGCATGCCGTTGGGGAAATCAATGCAAAGTGTTTCTGCATTTTTGGTATGGTGCAGCACATTTTCACAAGGATTGATCTTTATCCGCAGGATGCGGCGTCGACCTTCTTCAACGAGATGCTGTAGAAATGCCTGAACCTATACCGATCAAGGACCACGAGAAAGAAAACCGTTTAGTCAACAAGCGCCTGCTCGCCTGTGCGCTGCTGGTAATCGGTATCACCTGTACCCTGGTAGGCCGCTTGTATTTTCTACAAGTGGTGCAGTACGACTATCACTCCACGATTTCAGAAAACAACCGGGTCCACGTGCTACCGATCACGCCGACCCGCGGGTTGATCTATGACCGAAACGGCGTCGTGCTGGCTGACAATCGCCCCAGCTACAACCTGACTATCACCCGCGAGCGTACTACCGACCTCAAGGGGGAGCTGGACGCCATCGTCAATCTGCTGCATCTGCCTGCCGAAGACCGTGCGGTGTTCGACAAAGCGCTGAAGCAGGCGCGCCATCCATTTGTTCCCGTCACGCTGTTTTATGAGTTGACTGAAGAACAGATCGCCGTTTTGGCCGTCAATGAGTTTCGTCTGCCAGGCGTGGATGTCGAGCCGCAGTTCGTGCGGCACTATCCGCTGGGCGCGCACTTCGCTCATTCGATCGGCTACGTCGGCCGCATCAACGAAAAAGAATCCAAGTCCCTCGACTCGGTCGAGTACCGCGGTACCCAGTCCATCGGCAAGACCGGCATCGAGCGTTTCTACGAGTCTGAGCTGCATGGCCATGTCGGCTATGAGGAGGTCGAGACCAACGCCCAGGGCCGTGTGTTACGCGTACTCAAGCACACCGACCCCATCCCCGGTAAAAACATCGTGCTGAGCCTCGACGTCAAACTCCAGGAGGCCGCCGAAGAGGCCCTGGGAGACCGTCGCGGCTCGGTGGTGGCTCTTGATCCACGTACGGGTGAAGTGCTGGCCATGGTCAGCAAACCGAGCTTTGATCCGAACCTGTTCGTTACAGGCATCAGCTTCAAGGAATACGCCGCACTGCACGATTCCATCGACCGTCCGCTGTTCAACCGCGTGTTGCGGGGGCTCTACGCGCCCGGCTCGACCATCAAGCCGGAAGTGGCCATCGCCGGTCTCGACAGTGGTGTGGTCACCGCTCAAACCCGGGTGTTCGATCCTGGCTATTACCAGTTGCCCGACTTTGACCACAAATACCGCAACTGGAATCACAGCGGTGACGGCTGGGTGGATATGGACGCTGCCATCATGCGCTCCAACGACACCTATTTTTACGACCTGGCCCACAAACTGGGGATCGACCGCCTGCACGACTATCTGGCTGAATTCGGTCTCGGGCAGAAAGTCTCCCTGGACATGTTCGAAGAGTCTGCTGGTCTGATGCCGTCCCAGGCCTGGAAGCGCGCAACACGTCGCCAGCCCTGGTTCCCGGGCGAAACCGTGATCCTCGGCATCGGCCAGGGTTATATGCAAGTCACGCCACTGCAACTGGCCCAGGCCACCGCGTTGATAGCCAACAAGGGCGTGTGGAACCGTCCGCACTTGGCCAAGACCATCAATGGCGTGCCGCCGGTGGATGAACATCCGATGCCTAACGTAGTCCTCAAGAACCCGCGTGACTGGGAGCAGGTCAACCACGGTATGCAGCTTGTCATGCACGATCCGCGTGGTATCGCACGGGCAGCGGCGCAAGGAGCGCAATACCGTATCGCCGGCAAGAGCGGTACGGCGCAGGTGGTCGCGATCAAGCAAGGCGAGCGTTACAACCGTAACAAGACCCTGGAACGCCATCGCGACAACGCGCTGTTCGTCGGTTTTGCCCCGGCGGAACACCCGGAGATCGTGATCTCGGTAATGATCGAGAACGGCGAGGCCGGTGGCCGGGTCGCCGGCCCTGTGGTGCGGCAGATCATGGACGCCTGGCTACTCGATCAGGACGGTCACTTGAAACCACAATATGCGGCGCCGGCCAAAGCCCCGGGTGACCCGCACGTCTGAGTCACGCCAGGCACGCCAACCCCTCATGAGCCAGCCACGGCACATCGTGGCTCGTCCAGATGTGCGAGGTGGGCCTGACGCCCGGGTCATCATCCAGCGTCGCCACCCGCACGATCACATGGGGCTGGTGCCCGCGCTCCGCCATCAGATGCGAACCGCAGCGTGAGCAGAAATGCCTGAGTTTGCCTGGCGAAGATTCAAACGCCGACAGCAGTTCCTCGCCCTGTATCCAGCGGAAGTGCTCGCGCATCACTCCGGCGGTGGCGACAAACGCGGCTGCATGCGTTTTGCGGCAACTGTCGCAGTGGCAATGGCTGATAGGCATGTCGAGGCTGTCCACTTGATAGCGCACAGCCTTGCAGAAGCAACTTCCATTCAACGGGTCAGTCATAAACGTATGGCCGGGTCAAAGATAGAGGCATCATCATTGCGCATAACTCAAGGTTGCGCATCGGTCGATGTCGCCTACTGTCAATGGAAGAGGTGACTTATGCTCGTATTAGATCGCATCGAACGGAAAGTCCTGCTCAACGCTCCACGCAAACAGATCTGGGAAGCCCTCACCGACGCCGAAAAATTTGGCAGCTGGTTCGGTATTGCCCTCAAAGGTAAAACCTTCGTCGCGGGTGAAACCATCGAAGCGCCGATTACTTTCCCTGGCTACGAACATGTGATGTGGAAGGCCAGGATCGAACGCATCCTGCCGCAAACCTTGTTTTCTTTCTGGTGGCATCCTTACGCAGTCGAGCGGGACACCGACTACGACAAGGAAACCCCGACATTGGTGGAGTTCACCCTTGAAGACCGTGCGCCGGGCATTCTGCTGCGGGTTGTCGAGTCAGGGTTTGACGCAATCCCCGAAGCCCGACGCCAAAAGGCCTTCAAGATGAATTCCCGTGGCTGGGACGATCAAATGAGCAACATCGAGACTTACCTGGGCTAAGCCCGCCGGGCGTGAACCAGAGCGTGCTTACGCTGCCAATGCCTGTATCGCACGTAAACCTGCCGTGTAGAGGTGGATGCCGAGTAGAATCACGCTCTGAAAGTGATTCCTGAGGTGCGGTACGGTGGATTTACAGCAGGGTTTTGTCCTGACCCGGCATTGGCGCGATACTCCGGCGGGCACGGAGGTCAGTTTCTGGCTGGCCACGGACCAAGGCCCACGGTGTGTCGTGTTACCCGTGCAGACCTCGGTTATGTTTATTCCGCAGGCCCATCGCAAGCCCCTTGATTGGTTGCTCAAGGGGGAGCGTGATATCGAATTGCGCCCCTTGCAGCTGTGCGATTTTCATCATCGTCCGGTGCTGGGCCTCTACACGCGCCAGCATCGCCAACTGATGGACGTGGAAAAACGCCTGCGCGCCGCTGGTGTCGATGTCTACGAAGCTGACGTACGCCCACCTGAGCGCTACATGATGGAGCGTTTCATCACCGCGCCCGTGTGGTTCAGTGGCAAACCCGATGCCACGGGTGTGCTGGGCGACGCGCAGATGAAACCCGCGCCCGACTATCGCCCGTCGCTCAAGCTGGTGTCCCTCGACATCGAGACCACCGCCCAGGGCGATCTCTACTCCATTGGCCTCGAAGGCTGCGGCGAGCGCCAGGTGTACATGCTTGGCCCGCCTAACAAAACCACAGCCGTGGACTTCAAACTCGACTATTGCGACACCCGCGCCCAACTGCTCGAACGCCTTAACCTGTGGCTTGCCACCCATGACCCCGATGCGATCATCGGCTGGAACCTGGTGCAGTTCGACCTGCGCGTGCTCCATGAACATGCCCAGCGTCTCAACGTGCCGTTGCTGTTGGGGCGCGGCGGCGAAACCATGACGTGGCGCGAACACGGCAGCCGCAATCACTACTTCGCGGCGGCAGCCGGCCGGCTGATCATCGACGGCATCGAGGCGCTGCGTTCAGCCACTTGGAGTTTCGAATCCTTCAGCCTGGAAAACGTTGCGCAAACCCTGCTCGGCGAGGGCAAGGACATCTCCACACCGTACCAGCGCATGGACGAAATCAACCGCATGTTCGCCGAGGACAAGCCCGCCCTGGCGCGCTACAACCTCAAGGACTGCGAATTGGTCACGCGGATTTTCGCCAAAACCGACCTGCTCGAATTCCTGCTGGAGCGGGCCAGCGTCACCGGGCTACCGGCCGACCGTAGCGGCGGCTCCGTGGCCGCCTTCACCCATTTGTACATGCCGCTGATGCACCGTCAGGGCTTCGTCGCGCCGAACCTGGGCGACAAACCACCCCAGGCCAGCCCCGGCGGGTTTGTCATGGACTCGCGCCCCGGCCTCTACGAATCGGTGTTGGTGCTGGATTACAAAAGCCTCTACCCGTCGATCATCCGCAGCTTCCTGATCGACCCGGTGGGTTTGATCGAAGGGCTCAAACACCCCGAGGACAGTGCGTCCGTGGAAGGCTTTCGCGGTGCACGGTTCTCCCGCACCCGGCATTGCCTGCCGTCCATTGTTGCCCGCGTTTCCGAAGGCCGCGAAGTCGCCAAGCGCGAACACAACGCACCATTGTCCCAAGCCCTGAAAATCATCATGAACGCCTTCTATGGCGTGCTCGGTTCCAGCGGCTGCCGGTTCTTCGATACAAGGCTGGCCTCGTCGATCACGATGCGTGGGCACCAGATCATGCGCCAGACCCGGACGCTGGTCGAAGCCCAGGGCTACGAGGTGATTTACGGTGACACGGACTCCACCTTCGTCTGGCTGGGCAAAGCACATTCCCAGGAAGATGCCGGCCGCATTGGCCAGGCGCTGGTCAAGAGCGTCAACGATTGGTGGCGCGAACATCTCCACAGCGAATTCGGCCTGCAAAGTGCCCTGGAGCTGCAATACGAAACGCACTTCAGCCGCTTCCTCATGCCAACCATCCGCGGCGCGGTGGAGGGCAGCAAAAAGCGTTACGCGGGTTTGGTGGTGCGCGGTGACGGCAGCGAGGAAATGGTCTACAAAGGCCTCGAAACCGTGCGCAGCGACTGGTCGCCCCTGGCCCGGCAGTTCCAGCAGGAACTCTACCGGCGCATCTTCCATCGCCAGCCCCATCAGGAATATGTCCGCGACTACGTGCGCCGCACCTTGAGCGGTGAACTCGATGAACTGCTGATCTACCGCAAGCGTCTGCGTCGTCAACTCGATGACTACGAACGCAACGTGCCGCCCCATGTGCGCGCTGCCCGCCTGGCGGATGAATACAACGACCGCCTGGGGCGCCCGCGCCAGTACCAACGAGGCGGCTGGATCAGCTATGTGATCACGCTCAACGGCCCGGAACCGCTGGAGGTGCGGCAGGCGCCGATCGACTACGACCACTACGTCACGCGGCAATTGCAGCCCGTGGCCGACGCGATCCTGCCGTTCGTCAACGACGATTTCAGCACCCTGGTCGGAGGGCAGATGGGGCTGTTCTAAAACACTTGCCGAGGCACGACGGGAGCCTGCACTCTTGCCCTCTGACGACCACTCGCAGACGGCAGCTCTCCATGACCCAGATCACCTTGACCGGCACTATGGTCGAACTCCACCCCCTGCAACTCGAACACACGGCGGCCTTGCTCCAGGCCGCCGCCGACGGCGAGTTGTGGCACCTCAAGGTCACCCACGTGCCCGGCCCGGACACCATCGACACGTACGTGGATACTGCCCTGGCCGGGCGCAATGCCGGCACGGTCATGCCCTTCACCCTCGTGCGCCGGGACACTGGCCAGGTCGTGGGCAGTACGCGCTTCTGGAAGATCGATCGGGTCAACCGCAAGCTGGAGATCGGCCACACCTGGCTGGCGCAATCCACTCAGAAATCGGGAATCAATACCGAGGCCAAGTTTTTGTTGCTGAGCTACGCCTTCGAAGTGCTCGACTGCGTGCGCGTACAATTCACCACCGACGAACTCAACGAAAAATCTCGCGCGGCCATCCTGCGTCTGGGCGCCGTACAGGAAGGCATTGTGCGCCATGAACGCATCATGCCGGACGGGCGCAAGCGCAACTCGGTACGCTTCAGCATCATCGACTCGGAATGGCCGCAGGTGAAGGCCAACTTGCAGGCCAAACTGCTGCGATAAACAAGAGGGAACGCCCATGTATACGCTTTACGGTACGGACGACTCCGGCTCATGCATGATCGAAATTGCCCTGCAACGTTGCGCAGTGCCGTGGCACCGGGTGGAGGCCAGCTCCTGGCAGGAGGGCGAGGGCACCGAAGCCCTGGCCCGTATCAACCCACTCAAGCAGATCCCCACGCTGGTCACCCCCGATGGGCAGGTGCTGACCGAAAGCGCCGCCATCCTGATCCACCTGGGCCTGGAGTTTCCCGCGTCGGGCTTATTGGGCGGCAACCGGGCGCAGATCCTGCGCGGTCTGTTGTACATCACTGCCAATTGCTACTCGGCGATCGGCATCATCGACTATCCGCAGCGCTGGCTGGGTCAGGCGGATGAGGCTCTGCAGGCGCAACTGGTCAGTGGCACGCGACGCTATCTGCACCAAGCCTGGGTCGTGTTCGCCGATCAATTTGCCGAGCAGTTGTTCGCACCGGGTAATGTGCCGAACGCCCTGGGCATCATGGCGGCGGCGGTGTCGCACTGGGACGAGGCGCGTCAGGCATTGCACGCCTTGGCACCCGGCTTTGCCCAGAGCCTGGCGCAGGTGGATGCCGATCCCATCGTGGCGCCGGTGTTTGCTCGGCATTGGCCTCAGTGGGAGGTCTCATAATGTTTCCGCAACCAGAAGAAACAATGGCGCCCAAGCCTATCCAACCCCTTGCGCAGCGGGCGTCCTGTCCTACGCTTTCTTAAAGTGGTGTAGGAATCATCCTTGAATTTGGCTGTCGCACACATGAAACTCAAGAACCCTGCATGGAATTCAAAGGAGGTGCGCATGCTCATCCGGTCGCTGACCCTGGCTACCTTGATGGCTTTAACGGGGCCGCTGTTGGCCGCTGAGGATATCAACCCGCTCAAGCAAGACATGGGCAAGTCTCGCCCACTGGTAGTCGTGGAGCTTGATTCCGGAAACTCCACATTGGCCACCCTCCAGAAACAACTGGACGAGCCTGCCACCAAACAATCCTTTGAAGAACGCAACATGGTGTTCTACACCGTGAAGTTCGGCAGCATCGGCGCCGAAGGGGAGAAATTCGCCAAGGACGCCAAAGACAACAAGAAGCTGACCCCACCGGAAACCAATGCACTGATCCGTGCGCTCAAACTGGGTGCCGGTAGTGGCACCAAGGTGATCCTGATCGGCAAGGACGGCGAGAAAAAAATCGAGAAGACCGTGCCACCGGATACGCTCGATTTGAAAGAGTTCTTCAGCGCCATTGACCAGATGCCCCAGGCCGAAAAAGACCTCGCAGCGCCCGCCGCGCCGGAGCCTGTCGCAGCGCCTCCAGCCAAAAACGGTAAAGCCGCCAAAGCAGTTGGCAAGCCCGCCGCACAACAACTGGATGACTGAAAATACCTAACCCCTTGCTTGAGCGGGTTTGCCGGGGCGAGGGCGCCTGCTCTCGTGAACGGCGCACCGGCCTCCGGCTTTTCAGGGGCGCTTCGCGCCCCAGCGCAAGCAAGCTTGCTCCCTGCAAGATTCAGCATTGTGCTCAAGCTTTAGGGGCTTTGCGCACCGGAAACGGAAAGTAGAAAAACCGCAGGAATGCCACACGCTTGATCACTTCCCCGATCATCAACGGCACCACCACCGCGATAACCAGGCCCACACAGGCCGAAAGGAACGGATGCAGGCCCAGGCGCTCCATCAGGTCCACGGCCTTGTGCTGGATTTCCCCGTGGAAGATCAACACGATCAACGTGGACTGGCCGATGTAAGTCATCACCCGCGTCAGCAGCGTCGACACCATCATCACCTTCGCCAGCGCCCAGCACAGGTACACGCCGATCACCGCCAGCAGGCTGGTCCACAGCCAGTGGTCATAGCGCCGTTGAGCCAGGTCCATAGTGTCGTGGCTGTAGATGAACACGGCGGCGAACAGCGCGATGGAAATCACCAGTGTCAGCAGCGAGCCCTCATGCCTGCGTAGCCAGTCGCGCAACAGGTAACCGTATATAAAGTAGGTGCTGCTGATCAGGGTGACTTCGAGGCTGAAAGGCAGGCCGGGCATCGTCCACGTTTGCCCGCCGAGGGTCACCGGTACTTGCCAGAACCACGGCAGTACCCAGATGCCGAGCAACAGCTGCGCCACCATCAACAGGCAACTCACCAGCAAGGGCAGCTTCAGGCGCTGGATCAGGCGCAGCATTAGCCAACTGAACAGAATCGCCACCCAGAAGTGCGGCAAAAACCACAGCGCCTGCCACGGAATAGTGTCTACCGAGGCATACAGCACGCCGCCTACGTCCGGTAACAGTGGTTGCCCGCGCAGTACGTCACGCACGATTACGTACACCAGCATGGTGAAGAAAAACGGCTTGAGCAGGCCGTCGGCCTTGCGCACCGCCATCTCGACAAACGGCTGTTCGGGCTTGAAAAACACCCCGGACAGGAAGAAGAACAACGGCAACACAAACGAGGCGAGTATCGGATAGAGCAGGTCCAGGGAGTTGGCGACAAACCAGCTATGGCCATACACGATCACCAGGATGCCGACGCCTTTGGCGATATCCATTTGAATCCAGCGCTGTTTCACTTAACGACTCCCCATCGATCATTCATGCCTTGCGCCATGGCTTCAGCCACAGCCCCATGCCCAGCAACACCATGGTGCCTGCCAGGGTACTGAGCCCCAATTGCAGCCACACGCCTTCAATTGAAAACAGCATCAGCGCCGCCGCGCCCATGAGCAGCGCACTGAGGAGCCATTGCCGCGCCCAGGGCAGGGCTGCGAGCAATGCCTGGCGCTGCATCAGCAACAATGCGGTGCAAATCACTCCTGCCAGCGCCGCCAGCGGAATCCCCGCCAAGCCGAACATAAAGGGCAGGGCACCGAGCAACAGCACATTGACCAGGCTGCCGAGCAACTCACAACGCAGCGGCTGGCGCGTATCGCCGGCGGCGTAGGCATACCGGGCGAGCAGGGCGTTCCAGGCGCCGAACACCAACGGTACGGCGAACCACGCCAGCAGCAATGGCAACGGCGAATCCGCCGATTGCTTGGGCAACAGCAATGTCACCAGGCTCGGTGCCGCCGCCACCAGGCCGACACCCGCCGGTAACGTCAGCACGCTGGCGGTCTCCAGGCCGCGCTTGAGCAAGGCCAGGCGCTCATCGCCCTGGCGACGACTCATCATGCCCAGCAGCACTTGGTTGAGGCTCATCAGCGCAATCAGCGGCAGGTTCATCAACTTGCGGGCCAGGTTGACCCAGGTCACCGCGCCTTCGCCGAGCAACGAGGCCACCAGTCGTTCGATCAACGCCAAGCCCTGGCTGGCGCCGTTGCTCAGTAGCAGCGGCCCGATGCGTTGGCCCAGTTCCCGTAACGGCGTGACGCTCAGGAGCCAGCGCCACGGCCGCCAGCCTTGGCGCCAGATCGACGGCAGCAAGGCCAGCGGCATCAACAGGCTACCGGCCAGGCAGGCCAAGGCCAGTGAGTGGGGTTGAGTCGCAGTGCCCGCCAGCGCCAGGTAAGTAACCGGTGGCAGGTTGAACAACAGCGAGCCCAGGCCCGCCAGTACAAAACGCTCGCTGGCCTGCAACGGGATACTGAATAGCGCATGCAGCATCAACCCCGGCACGCACCAAGCCACGATCTGCAAGTTGCTCGCCGCCAGCGTCGTAGCGCTGGCCGCCAACCCCGGGCCAAGCAACTGCACCAGCCAGGGGGCCAGTAGCGTCAGCAACAGGCTGGTCACCAGCGCAATCAGCAGCAATGCAGGGAACAACACCGCCAACCAATCCAGGCGCTCACCGTCCTTGCGTTGCAAGTACAACGGCAACGCCGCAGCGCTCAACACTCCCCCGGCCAACGACATGCGCAGTGCTTCAGGCAAGAACAGCGCAATCAGGAACGCATCACTGCGTTCCCCGGCACCCCAGGCCGCGACCAGCAGCCACTCACGGGCGAACCCCAGGCACAGGCCCAGCAGGGTCGCCACGGTCAGCCAGACGGCGGAACCGAGCATGCTTAAGACCGCGTGCCGTCAAGCAACGGTTTGCGGTACGCCACGGTCTTGACTTGCGGCAGGCGCGCCGGGAACAGGCGGCGTGCTTCCAGCACGTTGATACCCACCATCAGCCAGAACAGTGCCACCATCACCACGGCAAAACTGAAGTAGTGGTCAAACAAACCGCTGACCAACGCTGACAGAATCCCCCCGGTGCTGCCCAGCCACAGCGCGTTGTCTTTGGTCAGGCGGATCGGGCCGGCTTCCGGGCGTGCTTCACGCCACCAGCGCACGGTAACCGCCACAAACAGCAGCATGCCGACGATGCCGGTCTTGTAGATGAAGTTAAGCCACAGGTTCGAGATCCCCAGCAGGTGCGTGCCCGGTACGGGCGGATCGACCTTGAAGCCAATGCCGAACGGATACGCGGCCACCGCTTGCGGGAACATGCGGTATTCGTCGACGCGTACCTCGGTACTGGCGTTGCTCGACGAGAAGATAGTCGCCAGGCGGTCCTGCAACGGCGGGTAGGCCATCACCAGTGCCACGGTCAGCACCGCACCCACCATCAGCAGGCGGCCGGTGTACGGTACGCGGCGCGTGGCCATCCATATCAACACCAATGCCAGACTGACCATTGCCCCGCGGCTACTGGCCAGCAGCAGCGCCGCCGCCCCCAGGCACGCCACGCCCAGGCCCAGCGCACGCTTCCAGCCGCGCTCGGTCATGCCGAAGCAAAATGCCAGCGGCAGCAGCAAGGCCATGATCCCGCCGATGGCATTGGGGTGCATCCACGGCGAGCCCATCCGCGAAGACATCGCCTCCAGGCCGAATTTCAACGTGTCGAAGTTGCCGTAATTGAGCAGCGCCAGGATCGGCGCAATCCCGGCCCCTGAGCGCGTGCGCACGAACACTGCGATGGACATCACCAGCATCGCCAGCGTGCCTGTCAGCAACGCCATGACCAGGGCCTCGCGGCGTTTTTGATCCACCAGCAACTTGGCGGTGAGGAACACCCCCGAAAGGTTCAGCAACCAGCGCAACCAGTTGGCCACGCCGCTGCTCTCGGCATGGATGCTGACCTGGCCGACGATGAACGGGAATACGCTGAACAGCATCAGCCACAGCAGCATCTGGTCGGTAGGGCGGCGCGACAGGATCGGCGTATCCGGCAGGCGTGCCAGGAAGCTGTGCCACATCACGGCGCCCCAGGTCAGCGCCAGGATCGCTTCGCTCACCGTACTGCGTATCCCCAGGTTGATGGTCGAATAGGGCATGAACGTCGCCACCAGCGCGAACAGCAACAGGCCCCAGAATGGAAACCGCAGGATGGTCACGGCCGCCGCAAGACCGACCACCGCCAAAAAGGCTTTGGCGGGTGACAGTGCCAGGGCCAACCCGCCAAACAGCAGGCCGAACAGAATCGCAACGAGGCTAGCCAGGTTTATTCTCACTTGAGTTCCTCGATCAGTTCGGCCACGCGCCGGCGATAGGCGTGGTGGTTGAAACGCTCCGCCCAATGGCGACGTTGTTCGGGTGAGTCTTCATCGGGCTGATGGCTCAGGCTCACCATCAATGCGGTCAACGCCGCGCTGTCGGTGGGCGAAAAACGCGCTGCCGACGGTGGCGTGATTTCATCCAGCGAGGTACCGCTGGCCACGGCCACCGGGGTGCCGACGCTGAGGGCTTCGATCACCGGCAAACCAAAACCTTCGGCGTAGGACGGTTGCCACAGGCGCGATGCCTGCCGGTACAACCCATGTAACTGGGCATCCGACACGCCGCTCAGCGCGCGAATGCCGGGCAGCGCGCGCTGCGCCTCGGGCAGATGGTCGAGGCTGCCCACGAGCACCAATTCCGGTACGGCGGGCGATTGCTGTCGGGCCTTCTGCCAGGCATCCACCAGGAACGGTACGTTCTTGCGCAACTCGCGAGTTCCCACCAGCAGCCAGTAGCGTTGCGGCAGTTGGTACGCGGTGAGGTCCGCCGGCAATTCGACGAACCCGTCGACCTGGTTGGGCAGCACGCGCACCTTGCCCGCCGCCTTGGGAAACAGGCGTACGGTTTCATCCGCGCTGTACTGCGAGGGCGTCCACACCCGGTCGGCGCTCTGCACCGCGTAGGCAATCGATACGCGATCGCAGGCTTTGTAGATCAGCGCCTTCAGGCGGCTGGCGTGGTAGTTGTTCAAGGTGATCTGGAACAGGTCGTGCAACAGCACCACGGTACGCATGCCCTTGGGCTTGGGGGGCAATGGCAGGCCCATATTGAAAGTGCTGATGTACAAATCGATGTGTTGCTCACGCAAGGCACGTGGCAGGAACCCTGCTTCGAAACGCAGGCGGTTCTGCGGCTGATGCATCGCGGTTTTCGCGCAGCCCCAGGCCGGGCAATGGGCCTGCAGGCGGGTTTGATCGCCCAGCGGCGCCACCGTAAAGCGCGCAAGCTCGATATCCGGCAGGCTGCGCAGCGCATCTTCCAGCGCATACACCTGGCGACTGATGCCCGATTGCGGCGAGGTGCCGACGGTGCGGTAATCCAGACCTACACGCATGCGGGCTCCTTTTGATTGAGCGGCGAAAGCGTCGCGTATACCTGCTCCAACTGGCTGGCGGCAACACTCCAGTCATGGGCGCGTCGTGCGTAGGCGCGGCCGGCCTCGCCCATGGGCACTGCCGCCTCGGGAGATCGCAGCAGGCGCACCACTGCGTCCGCCAAACCGATGGCCGTCTGGCCGCCCAGGTAATCCATACCTTCGACCAGGTCCAGGCCCGATACCCCTTGTTCGGTACTGGCCAGCGGCAGCCCCGCAGCCAGGGCTTCGAGCACTTTGAGCTTGGAGCCGCCGCCATGCCGCAACGGGGCCAGGAACACCGAGCAACTCGATTGCAGCGCCAACAGGTTCGGCACAAACCCTTGCCACTCGATACGCGGGTCCTGCCAGCGTTCGCGCCAGCTGTCGGGCATGCCGAAACCGCACACGCTCATGCGCGCATCCGGGCACTGCTCCCAGACCTTGGGCAGGATTTCATCCAGCGCCCACTCAATGGCGTCCACATTGGGGGCGTATTCATAGTTGCCGAGGAACAGCACACGGCGGGCCGCCGGGTCAGGGCGAGCGCCGGCGAAATGATCGCAATCCACGCCGTTGACCACCACGGGCACCGGCTTGCCGGCGATTTTCTCCAGCACCTGCGCGTCGCTGGCAGTGACTGCCACCACCTGGGCGGCCTGGCGCATGACGCGTCGCTCCCAGCGGCGGTAGCGCCATTGGTCGTAGTGAATGAACGGCAGCGCCCAGCGCGGCAGGCGATCGTACGTGGCGGCGCCGAGCGCCGATTCCACGTTGTGCTCGGTCAGCACAAAGGGTTGGGATTTTCGCGCCAGGGCATCTTCATAGGGTTGAAAGGTATAGGAATGCTCGATCTGCACCACGTCCCAATGTTCATCGAGTAACGGGTTGAAGACGTCCTGCAGCGCACCTGACAGGCCATTGACACTGGCCAGCAGCGGGTAGGGGGCCACCAGCCCGGCCACCAGGGTTTTCGCGCTGCGCAACGGGCGGCGCGGCAGGATGATCAACTGTTCCAGGAAGGCTTCCAGCACCTGGCGATCGGTCAGCGACACGGGGTGCTTGTCATGCAGCAGCAGCGTGATTCTGTGCCCGCGCGCAGCCAGGCTGCGCAGCAAGTGGAACTGGCGCGTCTTGCCGCCGCTGGTGGCGGGCCAGGGCGAGTAGGGCAGTATCCATAAAATGCGCATGACGGGCTTCAATCCCATAACAGAATTTGCAGGTTTGACTTGACCGGTACGGTCAACCCATTGGTGCCGCTCACCGGGGTTTGCGTGCCGCGCAGCGGGTCGTACAGGGTGGCGCTGGTCAGGTTCGGCAGGTGGGCGTTGCCGCCCTGGGCCGACCAGAAAAACCACAGTTTATGGCCGTCGGCGCGGGTCCAGCCGATGCTGAACAGGCCGTCGGGTAATTGATCGGCGGTGGGCGGATCGCCGGGGGTAAGTTGCGGGCCGCTCACATCGAGAAAGTTTTTCAGCGCCGTGTAGGACGGCTTGGGGTTGGCATTGATATCGAGCAAGCCGTAGGACTGGTCGCGCACGCTGGCGCGCTGGTCGAGATCGCTGAGGGTGAACAGGAAGATCTTGTCAAAATCCATCGCGCTCATCAGCGCCAGGCGGCGTACCACATAGTCAGCCTGGTCCTGTTGGGTGATGATGTCCTGCGCCTCTTTGGGCCCACGGTAACTCGACCAGCCCCACTCAGTGCTCCACAAGGTTTGCACGCCGCTGGCGCGCAGGGACTGGTTGAGTGCGCTGGTCTTGGCGACAAAGTCGAGTTTGGCCGGGTCATTGCCCTCAGGCAGTTGGGTGTAGGGGTGATAGGACATGACGGTGTTGAGGCTGTGCACTCCCAAGGTGCTGAGGGCGCCGAGCATGGTCTGGCCGTTGGGCATTTCGCTGAGGAAGGCCATGCCGGCCGCGACCACGGGTTTGTTCGGGTTGACCGTGCGCAGGGCGTTGGTGGTCGTCGTCAACAGGGTTAAATAGCCTGCCGGGTCGGCCACCGGGCGCCAGAAACCGAGCAGGTTGGGCTCGTTCCATACTTGCCAGGCGTCGACGCTGGGGTAGCGCTGGGCCAATAGCGCCATGCGGTTGGCGAATACGTTCGGGTCTTTGGGCGGATACTGGTCCTGATACGGCGCA
The DNA here is from genome assembly GCF_004519405.1 of Pseudomonas sp. BCA17. Classification (GTDB taxonomy): domain Bacteria; phylum Pseudomonadota; class Gammaproteobacteria; order Pseudomonadales; family Pseudomonadaceae; genus Aquipseudomonas. Next base: position 14,937 of record NZ_SGWI01000013.1, read on the forward strand.
CCGGCCGGCGCAGTGGTGGCGAAGGGCGCCGAGCCCACCAGGTAGAGCACCGATTTGAGTTGGTTGGTTTGCAGGTTGCCGACCAGTTGGTCCAGGGTCGCAACCTGGTACCGGCCTTCGGCGGGTTCCAACTGGTCCCAGTGCAGGTCCAGGCGCACCCATTGCAAGCCCAAGGCCTTGAGTTTGTCGATCTGCAGTTGATACAGCGTCGGGCTGAACCACAGGAACTGCGCATTCACCCCCAGGAAGTCCTTCCACACCAGCACTTTGTTGCCCTTGAGCACATGGCTCTCGGCATCGGCCTGGCGGCCCCACATAAACGCGGTCAGGCCGAGGGCGGCAATTACAACCAGGGTAGCGAACCAAGTCCGTTTATTCGCCATAAGGTGCTCCTGCAATGGCTTGTTCAAAAAGCTGCTTGAACTTCTGCGCGGTCAGCGGCCATAGGCGTGCACGGCCGATTGCCCCGGCGCGTTCGGCCCAGTCCCCGGCCAGCGTCGGCCTGTTCGCCAGGCGCATCAGCTGTTCGCTCAATGCGGCCACATCACCCTGGGGATAGATCAAGCCATTGCCGCTGGCGACCTCTTCAGCGAATGCGCGCGCATCCGAGGTAATCGCCCCGCGCCCGCACGCGGCGGCCCAGGACAACGCGCCGCTGGTGCCGCGCTGGCGGCCCAGCAGGCCAAGTTTTTTCGATTCGCGATAAGGCAGCACCATCACATGGTGCGCCTGGATGGTCTGGGCAATCTCGCTGGCCGGCAGATTCAGCCGCCAGTCGATGGAGCCCGCCAGGCCGAGGTCGGCGATCTGGCTGTTCAACTGCTCCAGGTAGTTGCCGCCTGTGCCGAACGCCATTTCGGCGGCAGTGCCACCGGCCAGGGTCAGGCGCACACGGTCACGCAAGTGGGGAGCTTGCTTGAAGACGGCGGCCAGGGCCTGCAACAGGTCTTCAATGCCTTTGCCACGGTAGATAAAACCGAAATACAGCAGGTGCAGTGTGTCCAACGACGGCAGTGCTGCCGGCGCAATCGCCAGGTTGGCGTGGTTGATGACGGCCACTTTGCCGGCGGGTAAGCGCATGCGCTCGCTCAGGCAATCGGCACCCAGGCGGGTGAGGGTGATCAGCCGGGTCAGGTCCTGGGCCACGCTGCGCTCTTCACGCAAGGTCAGCGGGTCGGCCAGCACCACCGCCGCCTGGGGCAGTGGGCTGGGCAAACGTTCCAACAGGTTCAACGGGAAGGGCAGGTGCTCCCGGCGCCAGACGATGCGCTCCGGGTCATGCACGGTCGCGGTCAGCGGCAGCTTGGGGAACGCCTTGCGCAACTCGCGCAACGCCAGGAATTCGCCCAATCGCCCACCGCCCAGTTCGGCGTGGACCAGGTCCACACCTTGCCAGTCGAATGCGGCGATGGCGTGCCCGATGGCAACACTGTTGCCCTCCACGCCACTCAACGGTGTCACCACCGTCACCCCCAGTTGCTCCAGTGCCGTCTTGAAATGGTTCGCGTAGTCGGCGATCCCGTTCTTCTCCGGCGGCAAGGGCGCAAGCAGGGCGATCCGCATCAGAACGCCCCCCGGTATTTGGCGATGTTCTGCAGCACCTTGGCCGGTACTTCGAACTTACGCCGGTTGATGATGATGCCGTCCACTTTGCCAAACGCGGTGTTGAGGATCGACAGGGCGTGTTCCACCACGGGCACCGTGCTCTTTTGCGCTTCCACCACCAGCGCGATCATGTCGGCGCGGCGCAGCGTGACGAACGCATCGCGGTTATCCAGCAAGGCCGAAGCATCCAGCAGCACCACCTCGCCCGGCGCCGCCGGGGCCGTACCGCCGACCCGCACGCTGATGCCGTTCTCTTGCAGCAATTGACGCAATTGCTCCACGACAAAGGTCACCCCTTCACCGTGGCGCGCCGAGGTCAGCCCCAGGGTCATGCCTTGTTCGGCGATGCGGTCCAGTTGCAGCAGACCGTACAGCCGGTAAATGCTCGCATTGAACGCGTTGGTGCCTTGCGCGGTGCTGCTGTCCAGCTCCGGCAGGGTGGTCCACAGCGGCAGGCCGAATTTGCGTTCCACTAGGCCGCCGTCGTGAATGCGCTGGTCCAGCAGGTAGCACAGGTAGACCACCAACAGGCCGACGACGATGGCAAACGGGATCGCCAACATCAGCATCACCAGGGTTTTCGGAAAGACGCGGCCCGGGTTCAGGGTAGCTTCTTCGATCACCGCAATGTTGCTGATCTGGCTGTTATCCAGCTCACGGTCGATGCGCGATTTTTCCAGGTTATCCACATACAGCGCATAGTTGCGCTCGGTGGCACTCAACTCGCGGGAAAGGCGCGCCAGCTCCGGTTCGATCTCCAGGGCTTGCTTGCGCTGGGCTTCGAGGTTGACCAGTTGCTTCTGCTGCTGAACCAGTTGGGTACGCAGCGCCAGGTTGTTGCTCGACTCGTCCAGCAGCACGCGCTGCAAGTGGATTTCCAAGGTGTTCGGTGCACGGTTTTCCGAGCTTTGCACCGTGTTGCTTTCATTCGCGACCTGGGCCTGCATGGCCAGGATCGACGCGTCCAGCGCTTTGACCGGCGGTGCGTTGTCGGTGTAGGTGCGCATCATGTCGGCCTTTTCCAGCAGCTTCTGGTTGAGCAGGCGACGCAAATCCTGCTGCTGCGGGTTCAGGGCGATCTGGCGAACCGTGGTCACTTCCTTGGGCTGGGTCTTGAGCTGGTTGCGGGTGCTCTCGAGGGCGCTGTCGGAAGAGGCGATCAGGCGGGTGGTGTTGAAGGTCTCGCCGCGCAGCACGTTGATGCGCTCGGACAAGTCCTCCAGGCGGTCGGTGATGCTCGCCGCGCCGATCTCATTGAGGTGCGTGAGGATCTGTTGTTTATAGCTCTTGATCTCGGTTGCACTGGTGTTTACCTGGCCCTCATAGAACGCGTACAGGCTCTTGCGGCCCAGGGCCTGGGTGCGTTCGCTGATGTAGGTCTCCACCCAGTCCTTGACCACCATCTGGGCAACCTCGGGGTCGCCCCAACGGAAACTGATGTCCATCACCGTGGAGCCGGCGGCGTGGCTCACCTCGAAGTTTTTCTCCAGGCTGGCGGCCAAACGTTCCACCGGCGTGGTTTTTTCGAGGATGCCGACGGTTTCCAGCACTACGCGCACGCCGTCGAATACCGCACCGATGCCGTTCTTGACGTAGTACTTGGTGCGCTTCCAGAAGCCTTCCGGCGGCGGCGCATTTTCAATCACTTCCAGGTAGTGCTCGGCCACCGTGCGCACGATCGGGCGCCCGGTCAGCAAGCGCTCCTCGTCGACAATCGGGTCGCGCTGGGTGCTGGGCATCACCAGCGCCTGGCGGTTGCTGATTTCGATCGGCAAGGTTGAGTCGCGCCCCGGCTTGACCAACAGGCGCGCGGTGGACTCGTACTTGGCCGGCAGCAGGAAGGCCCCCAGTAAGATGATGACCAGCGCCGCAATGGCCGCCAGCTTGAACTCATGCCTGAAGATGAAGAACAGGCGCAGAAGATCCCGAAAAGAACGGATCTCGATCATGGGATGTCGCTCCTTTAGTTGTTGCCGCCGCTGGTTCGGGTGTAGTTGTAGCCAACCCCGATAGACTTGGTGAACGGGATCAGTTGGTTCAAGTAGGTATCCACCCCTTGGATGCGTTCGCCGACGTTGGATTTTGGTACGAACACCACATCCCCGCGCTGCAACCGCACTTGTTTGCGACCATTAGGCCCGGTCTTGAGGTATTGGCTGAAGTCCAGGAAGTAGGCGTGGTAGGCGCCCTGGGCATCTTCGCGCAGTAGCGCGACCATGCTCGCATTGCCGGATGGGTTCACCCCGCCGGCGCCGACAATCGCCTGCTCCAGCGTGTTGGCTGTGCCGATCTGCACCGCCGTCGGGTTGTTCACTGCGCCGCCGACGATCACCGAGTTGGACGGTGCCTGGTTGATGTTCACCGTCACCCTTGGCTCGCGATACACCGGCGCCAGCTTGTTGCTCAGTTCCGTGGCCAGCTCCGATGGCTGACGCCCGGCGACCTGGATCGGCCCCAGGAACGGGTAGTTGATCTTGCCGTCGGCCTGCACCGTGTACAGCGTCAGCTCATAGATGGTGCTGACGTTGAACGCTGACAGCGTCGGCATTTCTCCGGCATCCCGCACGATGCGCAACTGGTCGCCGACGCGGATGCGTTCCACGGCAGGTGGCAGTTGGGCCAATTGGTCAAGGGCGCGCTTGCCTTCCTCAACCGTCTTGTCGTCCGGTGGGACAATGCGTGCGGGCGTATTGCAGGCGGCCAGGGCCATCATGGCCAGGACGAGCAAGGTTCGTTTCATCAAGGGGGACTTCCTGTGGGTCATGTGCTCACCTCCAATAACCGGGGAACATGCTGATGCGCCGCTTGAGGGCGATGGGTAGCCTGCGTTCCTGATGGCCCAGTCGATAGCCGAGCAACTTGAACGCACTGCGCACCAGTACTTCGGGTACGCGATGCAATGCACCGGCTGCGCGCAATGCTGCGAGCTCAGCCAGTACATAGCGTTTACCTTCTCCGCCGGCATCGCCGAATGCCTGGCGGATCCACGGCTCGCGACCGTAGAACACGCCAATGTCGAAGTAGCGGTGGAACTCATCCATGAGGCGGTAATCGTGGGAGTGATACACCTGCGCAGTCGCGGCGTAGCGCACCTTGTAGCCGTCGAGCAGCATCCGCGCGGCCACATAGGCGTCTTCGCTGCCGATCACATCGGCGGGGAAACCGCCGACGGCCTGCAAGGCGCTGCGTCGGTACACAGAAAACGAATCGGAGCTGAAGCAGGTCTTGATCCCCAGTTCCGGTGCATCGGCCAGGCTTTTGCTGCGGCTCTGGTCCGGGTAATTGAAATGCCGCGATTGCGCGCCCAACACCCCGGCGTCGGGATGCGGCAGTTGCCGGCCGTAGGCAACGCCGTTAAGCGGGTCTTCCTGCAGTTCGTGCAACAGGTTGGCGAAGGTCTCGGGCGTCGCCGGGATCGCGTCCTGGGTCATCACGATCAACGCGTCACCGTCCACTTGCTCGCTGGCCCAGCGCCGTGTGCCGCCATGGTTGAAATCTCGCGCGTCGATGACCTCGACCCGCGCGCCGAATTCGCGAAACCGGGCCACGGTGTCGTCGCTGGAGGCGCTGTCGACCACCAGCATCTCGTCCGGTTGCACGGTCTGCATTTTCAGCGCCGGCAGCAGTCGTGCCAGGTGGCTGGATGCGTTGCGGGTCGGGATGATCAACGAGGTGCGCATGTCACTTCTTCACTTCCGCTGGGGCGCGCCCGTAGATGTCGTCGAAGCGCACGATGTCGTCTTCGCCCAGGTACTCGCCGCTCTGCACTTCGATCATCACCAGGTCGATGATGCCGGGGTTGGTCAGGCGGTGCTTGTGCCCGGCCGGGATGTAGGTGGACTCATTGGCGTTGATCAGGAATTCGCGGTCGCCATTGGTGATCTGTGCCGCGCCGCTGACCACCACCCAGTGTTCGCTGCGGTGGTGATGCATCTGCAACGACAACGACGCTTGCGGCTTGACCACGATGCGCTTGATCTTGAACCGGCTGCTTTCCTCCAGCACGGTGTAAGTGCCCCATGGCCGCGTGACCGTGCGGTGCAGGCTGAACGCGGGATGGTTCTGGCGCTTGAGTTCGGCAACGATGTAGCGCACATCCTGGCTGCGGTTGGCATCGGCGATCAGCAGGGCATCGGGGGTATCGACGATGATCAGGTTTTTCACGCCCACGGCGCCGAGCACGCGTTTGGGCGAGTCGATGTAGCAGTTGTGCACGTCATGCAGGATCGCTTCGCCGTTGACCTGGTTGCCATGGGCGTCGCTGGGGGTGAGCTGGCGCAGGGCTTCCCAGGAACCGATGTCGCTCCAGCCGATGTCGCAGGGCACGACGGCCACTTGGTTGGACTTTTCCATCAAGGCCACATCAATGGAAATATCCGGCGCGCTGCCGAACGCCTCCGAGTCCAGTTCACGCTGGCGCGAGGTTTTGTTTTGCAGGTGCTGGCTGTGCTCCAGCGCCGCCCTCGCGGATGCCAGTACGTCTGGCGCATGGGTCGCCAGTTCATCCACCAGGGTGCTGGCCTTGAAGCAGAACATGCCAGCGTTCCACAGGTGCTTACCACCGTCGAGATAGCCTTGGGCGGTGGCCAGGTCGGGTTTTTCGACAAAGCGTTTGACCCGGTTGCCGGTGCTCAATGCTTCGCCTTTTTCGATGTAGCCGAAGCCGGTTTCCGGGTGATCGGGCTGAATGCCGAAGGTCACCAGGTAGCCGGCTTCAGCCAGGTCGCGGGCCTGTGTCACGGCTTGGGCGAACGCGACTTCATTCAAGATCAAATGATCGGCGGGCATCACCAGCAATTGGGCGTCGCCGCCAAAGTGTTCCTGCACATGCAGCGCGGCGACGGCGATGGCTGCCGCCGTATTGCGGCCGAACGGCTCCAGCAGCAGGTCCAGGGGCAGGTGGGCCTTGTTGACTCCGCGGTAGTCATCCAGGGTACGGAACAGCAAGTCGCGGTTGGTCACCGTGAGCACGCTTTCCACGCCGGGCAGTTTGGCGGCGCGCTGGAAGGTCTTTTGCAAAAGGCTCTGGCCGTCACGCATGCGCATGAAGGGCTTGGGCATATTCTGCCGAGACACCGGCCAGAGCCGTGTGCCTGAACCACCGGAAATAATGCAGGGAATTAATCCGTTGAGGGTGTTCATCAATACACTTCCTTGGTGGAAAGGACGGCCGGGATCGTCATGCAGACGATGTACAGGTCAAACCACACCGACCATTTGGAGATGTACTCCAGGTCGTATTCGACACGCTTCTGGATTTTGACCAGGGTATCGGTCTCACCCCGGTAGCCATTGATCTGCGCCCAGCCGGTGATGCCCGGCTTGACCCGATGCCGCGAACTGTATTCGCTCACCGCCACTTCAAACGGAATGCCCGCCGCTTTAGTCGCCGTGGCATGCGGGCGCGGACCGACCATGGACATATTGCCCAGCAGTACATTGAACAACTGCGGCAGTTCGTCGATGCTGGTTTTGCGGATGATGCGGCCGACCCGGGTGATACGCGGGTCTTCGCGGGTGGTCTGCTGCTCCGCCGTGAAGTCGCTCTGGTCGGTGAACATCGAGCGGAACTTGAACACGCGGATCTCATTGTCGTTGTAGCCATAGCGGTTCTGACGGAACAGCACCGGGCCCTTGGAATCGAGCTTGATCGCAATGGCTGTTACCAGCATCACCGGCGACAACGCCACCAGTGCCAGGCTGGCCAGCAGCAAATCTTCACAGCGTTTGATAAACGGCGACCACCCGCGCAACGGCAATTGCGAGGTGTTGAACATCAGGATGCCGCCTACGTCGGTGATGCGGCTGTGGCCGTAGCGCAGGGCGGCCATGTCCGGTACCAGCATCACGTTCACCGACATCTGCCGCAGGCGATTGACCAGCCCGTGAATACGTTGCTCGGCGGCCCAGGGCAGGCAGATCATCACTTGGTTGACCTGCTCGGCGCGGATCAGTTTTTCGAGGTCGCGGGTGTTGCCAAGCAACGGCAGTCTGCTGAGTTCCTTGGGAATGCGCTCGGTGCGGTCGTCGATAAAACCGATCAGGCCGGAGCGGATATCGCCGTTGCGTTGCAGGTGGTCGGCAACATGCACGGCGGTGTCCGTGAAGCCCAGGATCACCGTGCGTTGCAGGTATTTGCCCTTGCGCATCAGGTTGCGATACAGACGCAGCACCCCCAGGCGCTCCACACAGAACAAGCCCAGGCTGGCGATGTACCAGACCACCAGGTTGCGTGGGGTCAATTGTGGGAAGAACTGCAGGATCTGGTACATGAACAGCAAGATGCAGAACGCTGCGGACCACGCCACGATATTGCTGCGCAGGCGCAGGCGATTACTGAAAAGCTCCTCGGAATAGATCCCCAGGGCTTGAAACAAAATAATGGTCAGGATCGCGAAAAACAGCAGCAGGCCGAGGAAGTGGGAACGCATTTCATGGGCCAGCGGGTCGATGAAAAGCACCAGGACCAGAGGCGGCAAGATCGCAGTGAAGCCGTGGACCAATTTGACGAAAACTACAAAAAACTCAACAAAGCCCGCACGGGTCAGAAACAGGCTATCGACCGACGACTTCTCGCGCATAAAAACATCCCTCATCGCACTCCAAGCTCGTTCGAGGGTTTGATCCGACAGGCAGTGGCTGCTTATCAGGGCAAGTCGAACGACGGCTACTTCTGGGTAAAACGCAACCATTCATTCACGTGGAACCATCCAAATGAAGGAGATCGGTGGGGGCAGTTGATGCAGGATGTTTTATTTTTTTGAATTAGTCAATAACTTGACTTTTTCAGTGTAGATACAAATTTCAACTTGTAAATAATTATTATGCGTCATTTTTTTGGCTTTCCTTGTCCTGGCACAGCGTGGACGGGTTTGATTTTGAGTGTAGAAACAAATGTGGGAGTTTTCCTGTTCGAGTGGAAAACCTTTTCAAGCAGAGGTAGGAAAAGGGGCAAGAGGTAGCAGGGCGCGTTGAACCCGCTGCCGGCATTGCTGAAATGTATCCAGCACAATTTTTTGTGGGCACAAGACCCGCCGATTAATCTGAGGGCTTTCCTGGCTGGATGGCGTGAACATGATCGACGTGGCAACCCTGGCGGTTTTTTCAGGCGCTGTTTTGCTGTTGCTGTTGTCACCGGGGCCGAACATGGCGTTTGTTATCAGTCATGGTGTGAGTCATGGCTGGCGCGGTGGCGTGGCTTCCAGCCTGGGGATCTGCGTAGCGGATGTGCTGTTGACGGTATTGACCGCCACCGGCCTGACCGCGTTGGTAGCGAGCTGGCCGCCGTCGTTTGATTTGATTCGCTACGCCGGGGTGATCTATTTGTTGTGGCTGGCGTACAAGACGTTGCAAAAAAATGCCGGTCTGGACGTGGCCCAGGTTTGTCGTGTGCGTTTGGGGCAAGTGTTCCTGCAGGCCATGCTCAACAGTTTGCTCAATCCCAAGGCGCTGCTGTTTTTCATGGTGTTCCTGCCCCAGTTCGTCAGGCCCGAGGCAGGATCCATCGCGATCCAATTGTTGGTGTTGGGAGGCGTCCTGACCCTGATCGCGGGCGTGTTTCATGTATTGCTGGGGATTTTTGGCGGTGCGCTCAGCCGATTTTTTGCCGGGACCAGCCAGAGCGCCAGGCTCCAGAAGTGGGGCCTGGCGACGGTACTGATGCTCTTGGCTGCGCGGTTGGCGGTGATGTCACGCCCAGCCTGAGCAGTTGCATCAGCTCAAACGCGCGGCTGCCCGGGCCACAATTTCACCACGCACCCGACGCGACTCCACCGTGCGTTTCTGCGCTTCTTCCAGCACATGCTGGGGCGCGGTGTCGGGGCTGCCGGAGTCGAACGGCGGCGCCGGTGCGTATTCAATCTGCAACTGCACTAACTGTGCGGCGGCTTCGCTGTACAACTCAGCGGCCAGGGTCAGGGCAAAGTCGATCCCGGCAGTGATGCCACCTCCGGTCAGCAAATTGCCGTCACGCACCACGCGTGCCTGCACCGGGATCGCGCCGAGCGGGGCGAGTAAATCGTGATAAGCCCAGTGGGTGGTGGCCTTGCGTCCGCGCAGCAGACCCGCCGCGCCGAGCACCAGCGAGCCGGTGCACACCGACGTCACGTAGCGCGCCGTTTGCGCCTGCTCCTTGAGAAAGTCCAGGGTCTGCGGGTCTTCCATCAACGCGCCCACGCCTGCACCGCCGGGCACGCAAATCACATCCAGGCGCGGGCAATCGGCATAGGTCATGGTCGGCGTGAACACCAGGCCGGTGCTGGAAGTGACCGGCGCCAGGTCTTTCCATACCAGGTGCAGCTTCACATCCGGCAGTGAGCCCAGCACGTCATAGGGACCGGTCAGGTCCAGTTGCTGGATGCCGGGGAACAACAGAAAGCCGATCTGCAAAGTCATGGATGAAGCTCCAGAAGAAGGGGTGGACGGCTTCACTCTAGAGGCCTAGGCTCTGGCGTATACGCCATTAAAGCCACAGATCACGCCAATCATGCCTCGAATCATCCACGTGCTCGCTTTCGATAATGCACAAGTGCTCGACGTCACCGGGCCGTTGCAGGTGTTTGCCTCTACCAACGACCTTGCCCGTCAGCGCGGCTTGCCGCTGCCCTACGCGGTATCGGTGATTGCTGCCCAGGCAGAGCCGGTGAAGACCTCCGCCGGCCTGGCATTGCTGGCCGAACCGCTGCCGCCCGCCGACAGGCCCGGCGACACCTTGGTGATTGCCGGTGGCTGGGGCGTTTATGGCGCTGCTGAAGACCCGGTTCTGGTCGATTGGGTACGCGAAAAAGCCCGGCACACCCGGCGCATGGCCTCGGTATGTACCGGCGCCTTTCTGCTGGCCGCCAGTGGCGTGCTCGATGGCTGCCGCGTGGCCACGCATTGGACCCGCTGCGAAGAACTGGCGCGCAAGTTTCCTGCGCTGACCGTGGAGGCCAATCCGATTTTCATCCAGCAGGGCTCCGTATGGACCTCCGCCGGTGTGACGGCCGGTATCGACTTGTGCCTGGCTCTGGTGGAGGAGGACCTGGGCCGCGCCGTTGCCCTGGAGGTTGCGCGGCACCTCGTGGTTTTCCTCAAGCGCCCAGGCGGGCAATCGCAGTTCAGCGTGGCGCTGTCGTTGCAAAAGGGCGATAGCCGTTTTGCCGAGTTGCACGCCTGGATCGCAGAAAACCTGAGCCTGGACCTCAACCTTTCAACCCTGGCCGCCAAGGCGTGTATGAGCGAACGCAGTTTTGTCCGCCATTACCGTGCTGAAACCGGGCAAACCCCGGCGCGGGCGGTCGAATTGATCCGGGTGGAGGCCGCTCGCCGGCAACTGGCCGACAGTACGACGCCTATCAAACGCATTGCCGTGCAATGCGGGTTCGGCTGTGAAGAAACCCTGCGCCGCAGTTTTCTACGGGCGCTGTCCGTGACGCCGCAGGCTTACCGCGAGCGTTTTTCGCCGGTGTCATAAGCGAGCAATTCCAGCAAGGCAGCCAGGGTCGCTTGCGGTGCTTCCTGTGGAATGTTGTGGCCCACGCCGGGCAAGACTTCACGCCGGTAAAAAGCGCTGAAGTGCTCCACATCGTCATCTTCCACCGGAGCAGGCCCTACACCATCATCGGCACCACACAGTGAAATACTGGGCACCGAGATCGGCGGTTGCAGCGCGAGCGCCTGCTCGATGGATTCCAGCGCCGGGTCACCAGGTGCATACATGAAACGGTGGCGGTAGGAATGAATCACCACCTCGACAAAATCCGGGTTATCAAACGACGGCGCGGTCTTGTCGTAGAGGCTCGGCCCTTCGGCCCACGTCGGCGACCACAGCCGCCACAGCAGTTCGCACAGCGCGTGGCGATTGGCGGTCAGACCGTCCACGCCACGCTGGGTGTGAAAATAGAACTGGTACCACAACCGATGCTCGGTCTGCGGCGCACGCGGTGTGAGCGAACGGGCGATGTTCTGGATGTTGTAGCCATCCCCCGTCACCAACCCGCGCACGCGTTCGGGCCACAACGCCGCGACAATACACGCCGCCCGTCCGCCCCAGTCGTAGCCTGCCAATGTCGCTCGCGGGATAGACAACGCATCCATGAAATCCAGCAGATCCTTGGCCAACGCCGCCTGCTGCCCGGAGCGCATCACCTGATCGTGGATAAACCGCGTCGGACCATAACCACGCAGGTACGGCACCAGCACCCGGTAGCCGCGCTCGGCTAATGGCGGTGCAATTTCATCGTAGCCGCGAGGATCGTAGGGGAAACCATGCAGCAGGATCACCGGCTCGCCATCTTCCGCGCCGTGGGCTTCATAGGCTACATCGAGCATGGGGGTGCGCACAGAGAGCAGCGGGGCGGTCGTGGTCATGGTGGGCTCCGATGAATGGGCTCTGATGGGGGCCTAGGGCCCTCAGACTCTAGACGAAACATCAGGGCTGCCAGACGGTTTTCTCTCCGCTGAGCTTGCGATCCAAAAACGTCGCCGCACTGATCAGCGCCAAATGGCTCAACGCCTGTGGGGTATTACCCAAATGCCGGGCCTGGCTGTCAAACTCTTCGGCATACAAACCCAGCGGGTTGGCGTAGCGCAGCAATTGCTCGAATTCCAGATGGGCCTTGTCCACCTGCCCGGCACGGGCCAGGCATTCGACATACCAGAACGAGCATGCGGCAAACGCACCTTCGGTGCCTTGCAGGCCGTCAATCTGGCTGTCGTCGTTACGATAGCGGTACACCATGCCGTCGCGTACCAGGCTTTTCTGGATCGCTTCCAGGGTCGACAACCAGCGCGGGTCGGTGGCGGCGACGAAGCGCACCAAGGGCATCAACAGCATTGAGCCGTCCAGCGCCGTGCTGCCGATGTGCTGCACAAAATGCCCGCGCTCCTCGTTCCAGAAGTTACTCCAGATGTCGGCATAGATCGCCTGGCGGGTCTGGTCCCAGCGGGCGAACGGGGCGGGCAGCGAGCGTTTGGAGGCCAGGCGGATCGCGCGGTCCAAGGCCACCCAGCACATCAGCCGTGAATGCAGAAAGTGATGTTGCTCACCGCGCATTTCCCAGATACCGACGTCCTTCTGATTCCAGATTTCACACACCTGGTCGGCCACTTCCACCGTGTGTTTCCAACCTTCGTGGGAAATGGCCTCACCGTATTTGTTGACCAGGTACACCGCATCCATCAATTCGCCGTAGATATCCAGCTGGATCTGATCGAACGCTTCGTTGCCGACCCGCACCGGCTTGGCGCCGCCATGGCCATCCAGGTGATCCAGCTCGACCTCGGGCAACTCCTGGCGGCCGTCGATACCATAGAGGATATTGATTTTGGTCGGTTGGCTGCAGCAGTCACTGACCCGACCCTTGAGCCAGCGCATGTAGGCGTTGGCTTCCTCGACAAAGCCCAGGCGCATGAAGGCGTAGACAGTGAACGAGGCATCCCGGATCCAGGTGTAGCGGTAATCCCAGTTACGTTCGCCGCCCGGTGTTTCCGGCAGGCCGAAGGTGGCGGCGGCAATGATTGCGCCGTGCTTGCGTGAGGTCAGAAGCTTCAACGCCAAGGCCGAGCGGTTGACCATTTCGCGCCAGCGCCCCCGGTAATTGGACTGGGCAATCCAGCCGCGCCAGAACTTCAAGGTGCGCTCCAGGTAAAGGTCGGTACAGGCATTGGTGACGCGCGGATCGTCTGCAGCGCCCAGTACGAATTCGGCGCCTTGTTCCTGGTTCAAGGTAAAACGCGCGACCGCCGAATGGTCCTCGAGTGTCAACGGATGGCTGCCGACCAGACGCAGGCCAGGCTGGCCGTCGGCGGCAAACAGCACGCTGCCATCGTCGGCGCTGGCGTGTGTTGGCGTCCTGGCATAGTCATGGCGCACGGCGCAGCGCAGGTGGATCGTGGCCTTGCCGCTGACCACTCGCACTCGGCGAATCAGCAGCGGCAAGTCGTCGACGTCTTCACTGACGGCCAGCATATCGGTGATCTCCACCACGGCTTCGTCGCTGAGCCAGCGGGTCTGCAATACGTTGGTGTCGGGCAGGTAGATTTGTTCGCGGCGGGCGTCGGGCAAGTCCGGGGTGAGCTGGAAAGCACCCGCCTCGGGCGTACCCAGCAGCGAGCAAAAGATTGACGGGCTGTCGAACTCCGGCCAGCAGAAAAAATCGATGCTGCCCTTGTCGTTGACCAGTGCGGCGCTGCGCATATCGCCAATGATGCCGTGGGCGTCGATGGCACTTTGAGGTTCGTTCTTGAAATCAACCATTGCCGCGAAACTCCGGATAAAGGCTCATGCCGCCATCAATGAACAGGGTGCTGCCGACCACATAGTCCGAAGCATCACTGGCCAGCCAGACCACTGCGTTGGCCACGTCCTCCACGTCGCCGACCCTCCCGTAGGGAATCAGCTTGAGCAGTTCTTTTTCAGCCGCGCCTTCGGTGGCCGCACGATTGATCGCCGTACGAATCGCTCCCGGTGCAATGCCGTTGATGCGGATGCGTTGCTCACTGACTTCCTGGGCGAGGGTGCGCATCAGCATCTCCACGCCGCCCTTGGACGCCGCGTAATTCACGTGGCCGGCCCAAGGGATCACCTGATGCACCGAACTCATGTGGATGATTTTGCCGGCGGCCCGCGACACGCCGTCACGCACGCCCTGTCGATTGAAAATACGCACGGCCGCACGGGCACACAGGAACTGGCCGGTGAGGTTGACGCCGATCACGGTATTCCAGTCCTCAAGGGTCATGTCCACCAGGTTGGCGTCTTTTTGCAGGCCGGAGTTGGCGACAAGGATGTCGAGGTGGCCGAAGGCGTCGAGCGTTTGGGCGAACAGGCGTTCGACATCGGCCTCCTTGGATACGTCGCCGCCGATAGCAATCGCTCGGCCGCCGTCGGCGTTGATCTGCGCCGCCAACGCTTCAGCGGGCGCGGCCTGGGAGTTGTAATTGAGCACTACGGCCGCACCGGCTTCGGCCAGGGCTTTGGCCGCCCCGGCACCGATCCCGGAGCTGGCGCCGGTGACCAGGGCCACCTGTTGCTGCAAGGAAATCTGCATTGCCCACCCACCGTTCTAAGAGAGTCCTTTCTGAGGACAGGGGCTGCGGCCTACAAGTTCAGCTTTAACCTGAACGATGGCAGGCAATTGCCCTGCTTAATAGGAAGCATTATTATTCACGCCCCGCCTTCCCAGTGCTCACGCGATGATTCCCCAGCCGCCCCGCAGAACAGGCTTTTTCGAGCACTACGAAGAGTTGATCGGCACCTGGACACGTCGCCTGAGAAATCGTCAGCAGGCCGAAGACCTGGCTCACGACACCTTTGTTCGGGTGCTTGAGTCGAGTTCCACAGAGGTTGAGCAGCCGCGTGCCTATCTGCATCAAACGGCGCGCAACATCGCAGTGGACACCTATCGCCGCGAGGACCGTCGCGAGGCTTTGGCTCTGGATGCCGTTGATCAGCGCTCGTCCCACAATGGAGACCCGGAGCATTACGTGCACGCGATCCAGTTGGCGGACTCCGTCGAGCGGGCCTTGGCCGAGTTGCCGCTCAACTGCCGCAGGATTTTCATCTGGCAGAAAATCGAGGGCCTGACCCAGCAGGAAATCGCGGACCGCCTGGGGTTGTCTAAAAACATGGTGGAAAAGTATATGATCCGCACCCTGCGGCATCTGCGTGACCGCCTGGATGCGATGGCCCCATGACCCGTTTTGAAACAGGATCTTCCACGATGGATAGCCGTGCTCGCGACGAAGCCGCGCAATGGTTCGTACGCCTGCAAGACGCCGAGCTGAGCGACGAAGAGCGCCAATGTTTCGATGCGTGGCGTGCGCAGCGGCCCGAGCACCAATACGAATTCGATGTGCTGCAAGGGGTGTGGAACGCTACGGACCTGTTGCCCAAGGCGCGCTTGCAGGCGCTATGCGAGACCCCGGTGAAGCGGCCCAAGCATCGCGCCGTCTTGCGTTACGCGGCGGCCGCGAGTGTGGTGGCGGTCGCCTTGGGATTGGGCCTGTTCAGCGGACTTGATCATCCAAAGCCTTACAGCGCCGAGTTCAGCACACACGTGGGCGAGCACCGGCAGGTGGCCTTGCCCGACGGTTCGATGATGGACCTGAACAGCCGCAGCGTGGTTGCGGTGCATTATGAAAAAGGCCGGCGCGCTGTGGAACTCAAGCAGGGCGAAGCGATGTTCAGCGTTGAACATGACACCAGCCGCCCGTTTGTGGTGGCGGCCGGGGCAGGGCAGGTGACTGTCACCGGCACACGTTTCGATGTACGCCGTGATGACGACCAGACCCGCGTCGCAGTCGAGGCCGGTACGGTCAAGGTACAAGGGCGCGCTTCGGATCAGATCGTGACGCTGACGGCGGGCCGCGGCACCCATGTCGATGCCTTGGGGCAAGTCTCCACTGCCTATGCGGTGAACCCCGATGAACTGACGGCCTGGCGCAGTGGGAAGCTGGTGTTCAACAACGCCCCACTGAGTGATGTAGCGCGGGAGGTATCGCGTTACCGCGAGCGGCCCTTGCGGGTTGGCACAGCAGCAGTTGGCAACCTGCGCTTGAGCAGCGTGTTCAAGTCCAGCGACACCGACGCGTTGCTTAAAGCCCTTCCGCACATCTTGCCGGTGACCGTGCGCGTTTTGCCGGATGGCAGCCAGGAAATTATTTCGCGCTGACATTCAGGTTTTTTTCGAGTTCTTCGTCTTCTCCTGCAACTGCAACTGGTTTGCATTAACGGATGCGCACTCTTGCGATCACAGGACTAGGTTCGACGTGAAAAAACTTGCCGTGAACAAAAATAAAATTTCCTGCTGGGCACCTCTCGCCTTGGCGCTTGCGGTCAGCGCCGCGCTGCCTGCAGCCTACGCCGCCGACGGTATCCACATCCGCGCCCAGCCTCTGGGCGCGGCGCTGAGCCAATTGGGCCGGCAGACTTCCCTGCAAGTGTTCTTCAGCCCCGACATGGTCGCGGGTAAACAAGCACCTGCCATTGACGGCAACCTTTCGCCGGAACAAGCCCTGCGCCAATTGCTGCAGGGCAGCGGCCTGGATTACCAGATCGACGCCGGTTCCGTGACCTTGCACCCAGTGAGCAGCGGCACCGGTGAAGCCGGTTCCCCGGTTGAACTGGGTGTTACCGATATCAAGGTAGTCGGCGACTGGCTGGGTGATGCCAATGCTGAAGTGGTGCAGAACCACCCGGGCGCACGCACGGTCGTGCGTCGCGAAGCCATGGTGGAGCAGGGCGCCATGAACGTTGGTGACGTGCTGCGTCGCATCCCTGGCGTACAGGTGCAGGAAGCCAATGGTACCGGCGGCAGTGATATTTCCCTCAACGTTGGTGTGCGCGGTCTGACTTCGCGCCTGTCGCCACGCTCCACCGTACTGATCGACGGCGTTCCGGCAGCGTTTGCCCCATACGGGCAGCCGCAGTTATCGATGGCGCCGATTTCCTCGGGCAACCTGGACAGCATCGACGTTGTGCGCGGCGCCGGCTCCGTGCGGTATGGGCCGCAAAACGTTGGCGGCGTGATCAACTTCGTAACCCGCGCCATTCCCGAGAAGTTCTCCGGTGACGTCGGTACCACCCTGGAAACCTCGGCCCATGGCGGCTGGAAACACATCGAAAATGCTTTCGTCGGCGGCACGGCAGACAACGGCATCGGCGCGGCATTGCTGTACTCAGGCGTCAAGGGCGACGGCTATCGCAACAGTAATAACTCCAACGATATCGATGATGTGATCTTCAAGACCCACTGGGCGCCGACCGATCAAGACGACTTCTCGCTGAGTTTCCATTACTACGACGCCAGCGCCGATATGCCCGGTGGCTTGACCCAGAAGCAGTTCGATGCCAACCCGTATCAATCGGTACGTGACTGGGACAATTTCAGCGGACGGCGCAAGGATGTGTCCTTCAAATACATCCGTCAGATCGATGACCGTACCCAGGCGGAAGTGTTGACCTACTACTCGGACAGTTTCCGTGGCAGCAACATCGCCAACCGCGACCTGAAAACCCTTGGCTCCTATCCGCGTACCTACTACACCTTCGGCATCGAACCACGGGTGTCCCATGTCTTCGACGTAGGCCCGAGCACCCAGGAAGTCAGTCTGGGTTACCGTTACCTCAAGGAAGGCATGCACGAGCAGGCGACCAGTCTCAACCTGGTCAACAATGTGCCGACGCCAGGCGGCCAAAATGACGGACATGTCTATCAGGACCGCACCGGCGGCACCGAGGCCAATGCGTTTTATATCGATAACAAAATCGATATCGGCAAGTGGACCATCACCCCGGGCATTCGCTTCGAAGACATCCGCACCGAATGGCACGACCGTCCGGTAGTCGCCCTTAACGGCAAGCGTACCGAGGAAAAACGCCGCGAGATCCACAACAACGAGCCGTTGCCGGCCCTGAGTGTGATGTACCACGTCTCCGATGCCTGGAAACTGTTCGCCAACTACGAAACCTCATTCGGCAGCCTGCAGTACTTTCAACTG
Organism: Pseudomonas sp. BCA17; assembly: GCF_004519405.1. GTDB lineage: Bacteria > Pseudomonadota > Gammaproteobacteria > Pseudomonadales > Pseudomonadaceae > Aquipseudomonas. The sequence goes on from NZ_SGWI01000013.1 coordinate 33,024, forward strand.
GGCCAGGGGGGGACCGGCAACCAGACCGCCAACGGCCTGAACCCGGAAAAAGCCAAGACCTACGAGGTCGGCACGCGCTACAACGACAGCGTGTGGGGTGGCGAAGTGACGCTGTTCTACATCGACTTTTCGGATGAGTTGCAATACGTCAGCAACGACGTGGGCTGGACCAACCTCGGCGCCACCAAGCACACCGGTATCGAGGCGTCGGCCCACTACGACCTGTCCAACCTGGATGCGCGCCTGGACGGCCTGACCGCCAACGCCGGCTTCACTTTCACCAAGGCTACCTCCGAAGGTGACGTGCCCTTCAAAGGCCGTGATCTGCCGCTGTACTCCCGTGAAGTGGCAACCCTGGGCCTGCGTTACGACATCAACCACTGGACTCACAACCTGGATATCTACGCCCAGTCCGGCCAACGCGCACCCGGTACTGGCACCACCTACATCACCCAGGGCACAGCCGATGGCCAGTACGGTGATATCCCGGGTTATGTCTCGGTCAACGTGCGCAGCGGGTATGACTTCGGTGAGCAATTGTCCAACCTGAAGTTGGGTGTCGGCGTGAAAAACATCTTCGACCAGCAACACTACACGCGCTCCAGCGACAATAATGCCGGGTTGTACCTGGGCGAGCCTCGTACCTTCTTCGTGCAGGCCAGCGTCGGGTTCTAGACCTGAATTGAGCGAAAAATCGCCGCCTCCCCTGCACAGGGGCGTCGGCGATTTTCGTTGTGCGCCTTTTCTACCGAGAGGTTCTTCCTACCCCCGAGTGGAATTCTTCAGCGCGGTGAGGAACCGATATCCGCACTGCTGCCACACAAGATGGCCTGCTTGCGATTGACGATTGCGGTGAGGCAAGACGCTCAATACACAGCACTGGAGAACCTTATGTCGATCCCCGCATTCAATCAGACAGTCGTTCGCTCACCCGGTCAGGTTGACCACGAACGTGCCGGCCCCGGCACCCAGCGGCCCGGCACGTCATCCAGTCCCCGACACCCGGAAGGCATGAACTACGCGCCAACGGGTGGGCATTGCGGGCCTGTATTTGATCCACCTGCGCAAAAACCTTTCCCGGGCCATTGTCATTCATCATGCCCACCTCAGCGCCCGCTGCCGGTGGGCGCACGACCGAACCCAGGCCCTGTGCCGCGTCCCAATCCGGCTCAGCCCTCGGCCCTGGCCCAACAACTGCTGGATAATTACCACGCGTTCAAGGTGCCACCTTTGCAGCGCGTAACGGCCGACGGTGTGCGCGCAATGGCCAATCAAGCGTTGACCGGTGATTCGGTCAAAGACGCGAATATTCGCCTGGCGCGAAACTTGCTGCAGCATCCTGGCCTGTTGGCGGCCCTCGATCGAAATGGCAAGACCGGCATCGAGGACGGTCATTTAACCAAAGCCGACATCAAGAGCTTTATCCGCTCCGACAATCCCCTGAAGCTTCACAGCGATAAGCAACTTGCCCAGGAGCTGCTCGATCAATTCGGTAAGTTGGCGACCGGCTATTTTCCCCGTTCGATCAAGCTCGGCAAGCTGGACCAGTTGGCGATGCAACAGCCGACGGGCAATGCATCCCAGGACGCACTCATCCATTTGGCAAAAGAACTCATGGCGCGTCCGGAACTCAAGGCGGCGATGGATAGCCTTTTCCAGTCGAAGCGTGATGACATGATCTCCCGTCGCGAGTTGCAAACGTTGCTGACGGTGCTGGGCTAGATCCGTGCGGAACGCATCGTTCAAATACGCAGAAATCTTTCACTAAGATCACCATGCAGAGAACATCCACCGGTGGTTGGTTACCCGTGGATGTCCTCATCTATTGAGTCAGGCCGTGGCACATGAACTCGACATCACTTGAACCTCGCCATTCGCGTTACAGCGCTTCGACACTGCCGGCAACAGCCGATGAGGCCGCCGCTCAACAGAGCGTGAAAGCACGGGCGCTCAATCTCAATTCCTCGCCCAAGAACAGCTTCAAGGCGCCTACCGCCGAGGACTTCAACAGAGGCGCCCGAGCGTCTGGGGATGAGCCGGCGCCCCGTTCTGCACCGTCAGCCTTCGCAACGCTCTGGAGCAAATTGTTCTGCCGGGAGCGCTAGCTGTTTTCGATGTGAAGACGCCCTCGGGGGCCGACACGCGGACGGATTGAGTGGTTACAAATGCTCAAGTTTTACTGGGGATATTCCGGGCCATGAGCGGTTGTTTTGCGGAACCATTATTTTCGCGTAACCACACAAACCATGCGTATGCAGCGCCGGCGCTCAAGGTGTTTGAGGCGGTCGGGCAATCGGGCTCAGGTTACGGAATCTAAATAGGGTGGGTATGAAGCATGACTGACGGGATCAATAATCCAGGCCGCAGGCTGCCTTTTGCATGGGGCGCGCCTACGACGGGCGTGGATGCCCAGTCGCTCGGAACATCTTCTGCGCCAGGCCTGTCTTCCAATCATTTTTTCAGAAACACCAGGAGCGATGCGGGTCCGCATGGTGTCGGCCAAAATACCTTTGGGCGAATGACCACTGCCGTAAACCCCTATGTCAGCTCGGCCGATCATCTGTTGGCAACTGCCCTGAAAAACGAATTTTCCATGTTGGGCCCGTTCAAGAAGGATGGAAAACTGACCCAGCGTTCATTGCAGCAGATCGCCAGCGAAGAACCGAACCAGAGCGATGTTGCTGAACGCACGATCCTGCTGGCCCGAGAGATACTCAACCGTCCCAGACTGAATGAGGCGATTATCGCCAATGGTGGTTTTATCACCCTCGACAGCCTTTCCAGGGCTGCTGATTCAATGGTCGGCAATACCCACCCGAACACGCAGAGCGTAGATCCCTATCATTCGAAAACCGACGCAGAGGTGGTCAAGGCATTCAGGGGAATGTTCGACGAGCTACGCGATACATCGGAAGACTACAGTTTCTTTTTTGAAAAACACCGATATGTGAAGACCGACAAGCTGATCGAGATGAGCAAGGACCCTGACGAAACCGACAAAACAGGTGAGGTTGTACGGGACGCGGCCACTGGATTCCCCAGGAAAAAATACAGCGAACAGCAGGTGTATCTGGCCAGGAATCTGGTTGAGCGGCCTGGCTTGCTGGCGTCACTGGAGAGTAGAAAAGCCAATGGAACCAGCCTTTTTGGCAGTCACAACAGTGAGGGATGGCTGAAGAACTACAGCATTGATCGATGGCTGGAAAATGACCGGAAGGAGAAGGGCAACTGAAGGGCGTGCATGAGCGCATTCAACGGCCCAAGCCGCCCCCGCCTGCTTTCGCATTAAACCCGCAGTATCTTGCCGCTGGCCGCCACTGCTGCCAGTAACCCGCCGATCAGCAGAAAGGCAGTCGCCAGGCTGCTGCCGTGGGCGATAAAACCGATCACGGCAGGCCCCGCCAATATACCCGCGTAACCCAGCGTGGTAATTGCAGGCACGGCAATGTGCTCCGGCATGACGTTTTGCTTGCCGACGGCGGTATACAGCACCGGAACGATATTCGAGCAGCCGGCGCCAACGAGCGCATAGCCCAACAGGGCCACTTCCCATGCCGGGGACAGCGTGGCGAGGAACACGCCGGCGGCCGCCAGCGAGCCGCCGATCAGGATCACCCGGGTCGCCCCCAGGCGACGCACGATCGCGTCACCGGTCAAGCGCCCGGCAGTCATCGTCAGGGCAAATGCCGCGTAGCCAAGACCCGCGTAGGCTTCGTCCAGGCCGCGCTCCGCACTGAGAAACACCGCGCTCCAGTCGAGCACGGCGCCTTCGGCGAGAAAAACGACAAAACACAAACAGCCGATAAACAGCACCACCCCGTGGGGAACGGCAAACGCCGGCCCGGAGCTTTCACTGCCATAGGGCAACAAATGCGGCCCGGCCTTGAGCAAGGCCAGTACCATGATGACGATCACTACCAGGGTTGCCTGCAGCGGCGAAAAACCCAGCCCCAGCAGCCCGGAGACACCGGCGGCACCGACAATACCGCCCAGGCTGAACAAACCATGGAAGCCCGACATCATGGTTTTACCGCTGGCGCGTTCAACGATGACCGCTTGAAGGTTGACGGTTGAGTCCACTGTGCCCAAGCCTGCGCCAAACAGGAACAGCCCGGCCATCAGCAACGGAATCGAACTGACGGTGGCCAGCATCGGCAAGGCCAGGCAGATCATGAGCGTGCCAGTGCCGAGTACGCGACGACAGCCAAAGCGTGACGCCAGTACGCCCGCCACTGGCATGGCGAGAATCGAGCCTACCCCCAGGCACAACAGCAACAGGCCAAGCGTACCTTCATTGAGTTGCGCACGCTCCTTGGCGTACGGCACCAGTGGCGCCCAGGCGGCGATGCCGAAACCGGCAATGAAAAAAGCGATACGGGTCGACATTTGCTCCAGCCGCCCGGGAACCACGGGCGCAGGGGTGGGGATGGCAGTCATGAAAAATCCTTGGTTTTGCGTTCAACGAACGATGTCCGGCGCGACATCCTTGCACATCAGGCCCTGTCGAGCGAGCCGGGTTCCCTCAGGATTACCTACGGGGGGCGAATTCTATTTTTACAAACATGGAACGCCCTGGGCGACGACGACCACACAAGGACTATCCCGGGCGTAGGAGGTGGCCTGGAAGGTGCGTAATCCCTGTGAGGACTGATGAACCCCAGGCTTCTTGCAGCGGGTTACCACCTTCCAGACCACTTTCCACACCCGGAGTGTTCTGTAATACGCTGCTGCCCAATCAGTAGGTAATCGTATGGACGAACCGATGAAAATTTCCAGGCAGCTCGCCTCATGACCCAGTTCTACGACGCGCGCGGCAATATCTATGGGGTGGTCAGCCCGGCTGAGTTGCGCAGCCATGGTATCGACCTGCCACTCAGCGCCGATCAGGCGGTGAGCACGCGGCTGGCCTGGACCGCGTTGGCCATTGCATCTGAATGTGGCTGGGGGACGATGCCGCGCCCGGCGGCTGCCAAAGCGCATCGCTGCGATGGTTTGCTGGTCGGACCGTTTCAAGCGGCTCCACCGTTTGATCTGCTGATCGTCAACACTGACGGCACACTGGCCGAACGCAGTGGCAACGGGTTGACCATCTTTGCCCAGGCGCTGACCGATCAGGGCCTGATGGCTCAGGCGTGTGATCTGCGGGTGCATCACGATAAGTCGGATGCAGCCTCCCCGGTGGTCACTCATGTCGAACCGGCGATCTACGAACGGGTCGAGGGCTTCTGGCTGGCCTTGGGGCAGCCGGCGTTCGGGCCTTCAGCAGTCGGCGCCAAAGAGGTTGAAGCCGTCTCGGTGGGGCATCGTGAGTTCAGCCACGTAGCCGCCCTGGCTACCATCGACCCGCAATGGGCCTGCAGCCAGTTCGTGCGAGTGGGCAACCCCCATTGCGTGACGTTGGTGGAGCAGGCCTCGGCCTTGCCGGAAAACCCGGCGATGGACGTCCCCGTATTATTTGAACGCCTGCGGGCAATTGCCTTCGCGCCTCCTGGGGGCAGCGGCCAACCCTGCGCGGCCGGTGTCAACTTGCAATGGGCTGCGCGAGCCCCGGGCAATCGGGTGATCGCGCGGGTGTTCGAGCGGGGCGAGGGGCCGACGGCGTCTTCGGGCACCAGCGCCAGTGCCGTGGCTTGTGCGGCGTGGCGCGCGGGTTGGATTGATGCCGGTGAGGTGGCCGTGGTGATGCCGGGTGGCACGGTGCCTGTCCGCTTGCACGCAGAGGCGGAAACATTGTTGAGCGTCAGTCTGTTCGGGGCTGCCCACCGGCAGCCGTAAGCAGGGAACCCTAGCTGGTAACTTGGGAAGTTGTCAGCTGTTTCCTAAGCGTTTAGTTGCATTGGAAAGTTCAAGTGTAAGAGTTTTCCGGTTTTGGATAATGTGCTGACCGGCTATATAAATTATTTTGTAAAAGTCATTTCCATCACTCTCGTACGAAACTTCTTTTTTATTTCTGAAGGGCCGAATTTCCCCTGAAATCGCTAAGCTTCAAGGCGTTCAGGCGCTTTTTCTCGGCTGGCAATCAGTGTTCACGGGGGAGAGCTTTTAATCAGCGAATGGGTTTATTAACGGCGGGTAACAACGGATGGTTGGCGCGTTTGTTTCGTCACGTTTCAAATTGATTATTCCAGAAGTAACTTCCGACTTTCAGGTGCTTGCTTTCAAGGGCCGCGAATTTATTGACCAGCCATATTTCATTCATGTGCAGTTGGTCAGCGAAAACCCCTGCCTGGATCTGGAAGCATTGCTGCATCAACCGGCGTACCTGCATATAGGTGAGGTGGATCAAGGCTTCCACGGTCAAGTCTATGCGATCGGGCGTGGCGACACCGGCGTCCGGCTCACCCGATATCACCTGACGCTGGCCCCCCGCCTGGCGAGCCTCGCTCACCGTCGCGACCAGCGGATTTTCCAGCAGTGCAGCGTGCCGCAGATCATCGCCGCCGTGCTTGAGCAGCACGGCATCCTGGCCGATGCGTATGTATTCGAACTGGGGCCTGTGGTGTATCCGCCTCGCGTTTTTTGCGTGCAATACGCGGAGACTGACCTGCACTTCATTCAGCGGTTGTGCGAAGAGGAGGGGATCCACTATCACTTCCGTCACAGCGCGAACAATCATCTGCTGGTGTTTGGTGACGACCAGACCGTGTTCCGACGCTTGGCCGTGCAGCGATATCACTCGGCCAACGATCCGCTGGCTGAAGTGCCAGGCATCCAGCGTTTCGATGTGCGCCTGGACACCCGCAGTCGAAGAACGGTGCGCCGTGAATACGACTTCGAGCATCCGTCCCTGCAGTTGCAAGGGGAAGCGGGCTCTGCAACAGCGTCTTCTCTTGAGGACTATCACTACCCCGCGGGGTTTTCCGGCCATGGACGCGGCAGGCAGCTGGCTACTCGGGGCCTTGAGCGCCACCTGGCGGATCGCTGTCGGGCCTCGGGCCGCAGCGACCAACCTCTGCTGTGCAGCGGCCACTTTCTCGAACTGCAAGAGCATCCCGATCCGGTGTGCAACGACTTGTGGTTGATCACCTCGGTGCGCCACGAAGGTTATCAACCGCAGGTGCTGGAGGAGGCGACGAGTGAAGCGGATACCTTTCAGGGCTATCACAACCGTTTCACCGCGACACCCTGGCGTGCAGTGCACAGGCCGCCGCTGAAACACCCCAAACCCACTATCAACGGCAGTCAGACCGCCACTGTCACGGGGCCTGCCGGCGAGGATGTGCATTGCGATGCCTATGGTCGGGTGAAGGTGCGTTTCCATTGGGACCGTCGTGACCCGACGGATGACAAAAGCAGTTGTTGGGTGCGTGTGGCGTCCGGTTGGGCCGGTGACGGGTTTGGCGCAATGATGATTCCGCGAGTCGGTATGGAGGTGTTGGTGAGCTTCCTGGAGGGCGACCCGGACCAGCCATTGATCAATGGTTGCCTGCCCAATGCGTCGCACTTGCCGGCCTACCCCTTGCCGCAGCACAAGACGCGCAGCGTGTTACGCAGCCGCAGCACCCCGGGGAGCACAGGCAGCAACGAATTGCACCTCGAAGACCGCCAGGGTGGAGAACTTATCTATCTGCGCGCCCAGCGTGACCTGGAGCAACAGGTAGGGCATGACAGCCGCCTGGAGGTACAAGGCGACAGTCACATTCAGGTTGGCCAAACCCTGGTGATCGGAGCCGGACAACAGGTTCACCTGACAGCGGGTGCCAGCCTGGTGATCGACGGGGGCACACAGTTGAGTTTCAAGGCTGGGGGTGAACACCTGGTCATTCAAGCGGGCGGTATTTTCAGCAGCCGTCCCATCACTGTCGCAGGGGCGTCGGTAACGAGCGCTTTACCTTCCGGTGATCGCCCCGAGGTTTCCGCCGTTCAAGGCAGCGTTATGGACTTGGCCCGGCAACTGGATGCGGACTACTGCCCCGTATGCGAACGCTGTCGTGAAGGCCAGTGCGATCTCACCGGGAGGGCTGCGTGATGCAAGGCATGCCTTATCCATGGATGGTCCAACAGCAACAGGCGGGACGCCAGCTGTGCTTGATTCTCGATGGGGGCGGCGAAGAATGCCAGGGGTTGTCAGCGGCTCGCGACCTCTCGCGCTACTGCTCCCTCTACAGTCAAACGGCGGTAGCGGAACTGGCGAAGACAGGTCCGGTGATCCTGCTGCTGGAGGACTTAGCAGAGCCGGGCTTGACCCAATTGCTGCAAAAGCCCGAAACGAACTGGGGATGGCTGGGCAGTTTGCTCAATGACGATCTGACCGACGTGACCCGGCATTGGCGCGAGCGAATGCTGGTCGGCGAACCAGGCCGCCAGGCCCTTTACCGTTTTCAAGATAACCGTACGCTGGCTCGCGTCTTGACGTACCTGCCTGCCGAACAATGGCCAGTGTTCCTGGGGCCGCTGGTCAGTGTGTGCTATTGGCACGACGACGGGTGGTGCTGCCGCGACAACCCGGCACCGGGAAACTATCCGGTGTCTGATCCCGCACCCTGGTCGCAGGTCCCCAACCCCCAGGCTGCGGCCATCCTGCATGCCAACATCCTGCGCTACCTGCTGGCAGAGCACAGTGAAGCCCTGGCGGCGCTGGTGGAGTTTCAAGACCCGAGGATCTGGCTGACCCAGGTGCTGGAGCAGGCCCACGCCTGGCAGTGGTGTGGACCGCAACAGCTCGAGTTTCTGGTGGTGCGCCGGTTGGAGGAGGCCACGCGAAGCAGCGTGATTCAGTGGCAGCCGATGAAAGGCGAGACCCCGGTGGAACATTACGAACGGGTGGTGGAGCAGTGGCGCAGGGAGGGGGCGGAACATGTCTAGCTGGATGAACCATGTGGTGATTGTGCTGGGGATGCTGGCGTTATCGGGGTGCGCCGGGAAGAGCACAGACAGCTTTACGCTGGAGCTGGACCTGCCGGCGGATTTTGAACTGAAGACGGCTGCAAATTATCGTCCCGCCACCGGCGCAGCCTGCTCCCTGCCGATCCGTCGAGGCAAAAGGCCAGAGCGAAAGGTCTTTTTTACCAAGTTCAAGCCCGTGGCCAGTCGGGTGAGCTATGAATTGCCACTCAGCGAAACCATTGAGGGGTGTCCTTCGGTATTAAGGAGTGTGCAATTTGATGTTTATGCGAAATGGGGAAAGCAGGATTGGGATGTGGGTGGGGATTTTGCGGGAATTGGTATCCGAGACCGTTTGGGCGGTGATCTACCCGGGATGCCTGAGGAAGGTGTTCAGGAGTTGAGAGGGCAATGCCGGTGGTATTTCCGCACGATAGGACCTATGCACGCGATCATCAAGATTCTGCAATGCAATTCGTTGGACGCTGCCGGTCAGCCGCAAAAGATGAAGGCCGGCGGCGTTGCCCAACGAGATCAGTTGCGGGGGAAAACGTTAAGAATGGTATTGACGGTTCTTGATGAAGAGTTACCTGCTTTTGACCACAGATGGATAGCTGTACCGGGAGGGTGGAAGCGCTGCCGAGGTAAAAGTTTTGAGGATATCGCAGCGTATTGCACCGGCAGCGACTCGGAGTTCAAGCCTGTAAAAATGCCGGATGGCCGTATCTGTGATGTCTACCCGACATGCAATCAACAAGGAGCGAATTGATGAAACAAGATGCATGGAAGCATGCTTTTTTCAGCGACAAGATGCCTGCTTGTGCAATGAAAGGGCACCGGGTGAGTTTTTGCCTGGTGGATGAAACGGGGAGTGGGAAAGCGTACGGCGGGCTTGCCTATACGGTTCACGACAGTATGGGATGTGAGTACAACGGTAAATTAGATGAAGAGGGGTTCGCTGATATACGGGGGGGTCACCGCGGTCCTGTGGTTCTCAGGTTCGATGACCTGTATGGCGGGGCACAAGAGCCCTATTACCGCTTGAGCGCGCGCCTGACGTACAAGCTGCCGATTACCGAGATTCAAGTCCGCGCCGAACAAACACGGTTTTCTGATGCCAAGGGGCAGCGTATTCAGGGAAATCCCGCCATGCAGCAGGCGGACCGGTTTTATCACGTTGAGGTAAGCGATTTGGTTAATCATGTCGCGCATTTGCCGTCGATCGCTCCTGCGATCTTCAGCCCTCACCGTCATGCATTGAAAATGGTGAACGACCTTGGATTCGGCCCGCCTCTGTCCTCGGGAGTTGTCTTGTTTCCCAATCAGTTCAGCGTGTTGGAAGTACGGCCCTTACGTGCGCTACGGCCAATGCTTTCCACTGCGGATCAGTTCTGTGCCTTGAACTTATACCAATTGGCGCTGATGTCCGCCTTGAGCTACTGCGATTTTGGTCAGCAACCCTCTAAGAAACCTATTGATAAAGTGACGTTCCCGTTCAACCCTACCGTGGGCAATCTGTTTGCCGAAACGTTATCGGGGTATCACGAAGCCTGGCGAGTTGATCTCGAGCAAACGCAACGCTTTTTTCCCGTATATGAAGATGTTCCTTACTCCCGGCGTTTCGAGATCCTGCCCTTCGATCCCGAGCTGTATCCGCAAAACGATCCGGCTCGCGAGGAGGACCAGGAGCATCCCTCGATCCTGCACTTTTTCGACGACGAAGAATTTGGCACTGACACTCAGGCTTTTATCTGCCACCACGATGAAATCATTCTGATCTCTGTGCGGGGTACTGTCAGCGCCGCCGATGCTCTGCGCGACGCGAATGCCCATCAGGTGGCCTTTGCCGAAGGGGTCGGTAAGGTGCATCTGGGGTTTTATCAGGCTTACCGGGCTATGCGAAACTTCGTGCTGCGCTACCTCAGCCAGTTTTATGAAGACCAGCGAATAGTCATTTGCGGACACAGCCTGGGCGGCGCCATTGCGCTGTTGTTGGCAGAAGGACTGCGTCGTGTATCTGATCCTAGCTACAACATCCTCCTCTACACCTACGGCGCCCCTCGAGCGGCCGACAGCGAGTTTGTCGACGGCGCTTCTGCTCTGGTCCACCACCGTATCGTCAACCACAACGACCCCGTGCCGAGTGTCCCGGCTACGTGGATGAATACCACCGCCAAACTCTGGATTCCAGGTGCCATAACGTTGTTCGGCGCGCCTGCACACGGCGGCCTGCTCTTCGCCGCAGGGCTGGTACGCGTCGCAGGCAACCCTTACCGGCATCACGGCGAGCAGCAGCACTTCATGCCGATCAAGCTTGCGGACGGCACGCATTCTTCGGTGTTATGGAGACCAGGCTGTGCGTCCATTCAGGAGGCGGGCTGTAATCGCGCATTGCAACTGCAGGGCGATATGCCCAATCGCGACAACCTGCTCAAGCAGCTGTTCCAGGCTCATCAGCACTTCATGACTGCCAGCTACATCCCGGCGGCATGGGCCACCTTACGGCGCTGGCAGCAAACACTGGATAACCAGGGGCCCCTGGTCACGCCGAGGGAGTTCGAACTGCTGGATCGGGCCTTTGAAGATATGCGCGAGCAGTTGCGGGCCAAGCGGCGAGACCTTGCCCGACGGCGCCCGGCCAATGATCGCGACTATGAACATAACGATGCCTTGAATGCCGAGATTGACCGGTTGCACACCAGTCGCGAGCGCTTGGCAACCCTTCGTTGGCGCCGCCTTGAGGCCCGTGACGTCTACGGCAAACAAGCTTGCAACGCCAACCTGCAATCCAGCCTCAAGCGCTGGTTCACCCATCGGGAAAATCAGGACTTGCCTCAAGTCGCCAGTATCCCGCCACCGATCCTCAATGAGCAGGGGAGAGCTCACACACTGGACATCGACTCAATCGTCTAGTTTGCCGCGTGCATAAACTCCACCTGCGCCGGTTGTCGTTTCATCAGCACTTTACCGTGGCGGATCGAGTACAACGGCAGGCCCTGGCTGCGGATCACCTCATAGTCACTGTCTGCCGAGAGGATCAGCAGGTTGGCCGGTCGACCAGGCTCCAGTCCGTAGCGATCGCCGAGGGCCATGGCCTTGGCGCTGTTGTCGGTGACCAGGTCGAGAGCGGATTGCAGGTTGCGGTAACCGAGCATGTGGCAAATGTGCAAACCCGCTTCGAGTACACGCAGGATGTTGCCGTTACCCAAGGGGTACCAGGGATCGACGATGGAATCCTGGCCAAAACAGACGTTCATACCGGCTTCGAGCAGTTCGTTGACGCGAGTGACGCCGCGCCGTTTCGGGAAGCTGTCGAAGCGGCCCTGCAGGTGGATGCTTTCGGTCGGGCAGGACACAAAGCTGATACCGGAGTGTCCCAGCAGGCGAAACAGTTTGGCGCAGTAAGCGTTGTCGTAGGAGCCCATGGCCGTGGTGTGGCTGGCGGTGACGCGAGCGCCCATGTCACGGCTGCGGGCTTCTTCGGCGAGCACTTCGAGGAACCGCGAGTGCGGGTCGTCGGTTTCATCGCAATGCACATCCACCAGGCAGCCGGTGCGTTCGGCCAGGTCCATGAGGAACTTCACCGAGCTTACGCCTTGGTCGCGAGTGTATTCAAAGTGTGGGATGCCACCGATGACGTCGGCGCCCAGGCGAATGGCTTCTTCCATCAAGGCACGGCCATTGCGGAATGATTCGATGCCTTCTTGGGGAAAGGCAACGATCTGCAGATCGATCAGGTGGGAGGTTTCTTCGCGCACCTCCAACATGGCTTTCAAGGCCGTGAGGTCGGGGTCGGTGACGTCGACGTGGGTACGCACATGCTGAATGCCATGGGCCGCGAGGGTCTGGATGGTTTTTTTGGCGCGGGTCCTGGTGTCTTCCTGAGTGATGGTGGCCTTGCGTTCTCCCCAGCACTCGATGCCTTCAAACAGGGTGCCGCTCATGTTCCAGCGCGGTTCACCCGCAGTGAGAGTCGCGTCCAGATGTATGTGCGGTTCGACGAAGGGCGGTGTCACCAGGTTACCGGCGGCATCCAGGTCGCCAGGCGATAAAATCGGCGCCGCCGCTTGTGGGGTGATGCTGGCGATCCGGCCGTGTTCCAGGTGCAGATCGTGCAGGCCTTCACGGTTGCGCAGGCGGGCATTGATGATATGCATGGGCAAGTTCCTCTTGGCTAAAAACAATCAGGCAGACAGTCGCCAGATCATCAGTGCAATACCGATGTCCAGGCGATCATAAGCGTTATCCAGCGTCAGCCCGGACAGGGCTTCGATACGCTGAACACGATGCGTCAGGGTATTGCGGTGCACGGCCAGGCGTTGGGCGGCGGCTACAAGGTTACCATTCTCGTGAAACCAGGCCTCCAGGGTCGGCATCAGGTTTGGACCATGGTGCAGGTCGTGACGCAGCAGAGGGCCGAGGCGCTCATTGAGGAATTGGTCGAGCAGGGCACGGTCTCGTACGCCGCTGAGCAGCTTGAGCACGCCAAGCTCGTCGTACACGCAGAGGCCGGCGCGTTCGCTGAACCGCCGCGCAGCGGCCAATGCCTGGCGTGCTTCATCTTGTGCCTGGGCCAGGCGTGTCAGCGGGTGTGGCGCCGCACTCAGGCCGATAAACAGCTTCAAGGGTGCCAGCCTCACGTTCAGTGAGTTCAGCCACATGACCAACTGCTGACGATTGACCATTGCCGTGACGGCGTCGATTGCTGGTAGCAGCAGCGTCCATTGCCCGGCGCGGCCCAATGCGGGCGGCGAGGTCGGGTAATGCAGCAAAAACTGTCGCAACTGCCGGTCGATATGTTCGTGTTGACGCGCCAATTGCGTCTCTACCTGCGCTGCCTCCCCTTGGGCAAACAGCAACTCACTGCCTTCCAGTTGCAGTTGGACAACCTGCCACTGCCCCGCCAGGGGCATGCCCAACTGCCCGGCCCGATGCAGCAATAAATCCAGGGATTGGTAGTCACCGGCCAGCAGTCGCTCCAACACGTCATGCTGCGAGCGCCCCAACTGCTCGGACTGTATCAGTGCCGAGCCGATCGCCTGGGTCACCAGCACCATTTTCAATGAGTAGGGCTGCTCGATCAGCGGCATACCGGCAGCTTCAGCGGCCTCCAGCACACGTTGGGGGATCGCCTGGATGTACGCCGGCCCGGTCAGAATCACCACGCCCGCCACCTGGCGCTGGCAGGCCTCCTCGAGCAATTGCAGCAGGTTGGCGTCATCCCGTGGGTGATTGATGCCGGTGACGAACACCAATTCGCCGCCCAGCACCCACTCGGCAATTCCGCTGTTCTCCGCGACATACGGCCAGCGCACGCGGTTGTCGCGGCCGGCTTCCCCGGCGCGCAGGCGCATGGATTCCAGGCCAGGCAGAACCAGCACATCGGCGATGGTCAGGCTCATGCCGGGGCATCGGTCAACGGGGCCCGCGCGCGTAGTAGGGCCGTGAGCGCGACGTAGGTCAGCGACGCCGCGACAATGCCCACCAGTGGCGCGACCCAGGGTGAGTTGAATGCCAGCACGGTACCGAGCGCATAGGCCATCAAGCCAGGCCAGTTGAAAGCAGGCAGGCGCACCTCGGCCAGACGCGGGTATTGCCCGCGATAACGGTAAAAGAAGTCAGCCATGATCACCCCGCCAATCGGAGGTATCACCGTGCCCAGCAGAATCAGATAGGGCACCAACATGTCGTACATGCCAAGCAACGCCAGCAGGGTGCCGATCACCGCGCCCGCGAGGGTGACCGTCTTGCGACGCCGGGTGCGCAGCAAGTTGCAACCGGCTACGGCAAAGTTGTAGATGGTGTTGTCCTGGGTGCTCCAGATATTGAGCAGCAACATCGCCATCGCGGCCGTGGCGAAACCTTGCAGCAGCAACACTTCCACCACGTCGGGCTGTTGGTACACGATGGCGCCGTACGCGCCGATCAATACCATCAAGCCATTACCGACAAAGAACCCGATCAGGCTGGCCAGCACCGCAACCTTGGCCGAACGCGAGAACCGGGTCCAGTTGGTGGCCTGGGTTGCGCCGCTGACAAAGGTGCCAAACACCAGGGTGATGGCCGTGGACAGGTCCAGCTCTGCACTCGGTACCACCGCCAGCAGGCCATTCAAACCACCCACTTTCACGGTGGCGACCCACATTGATAGAAACAGCAGAATGCCCATGGCCGGCACCGCGATGTAGGACAGGATCTCCAACCCGCGATAGCCCACGTACGCGGTGGCGCAAAATACCAAGCCGAACAGCGCCATCAATGCCAACACGCTGCCTTGGCTCAATTCGAAATATTTGCCCAGCACCACGGCGGCCGTTGCCGTACCCCAGGCGTACCAGCCGATCTGGGTAAAACCGAGAATCAGGTCGCTGAGTTTGCTCCCCACCTCGCCGAAGCAGAAGCGCCCCATCAGCACCGAATTCAGGCCGCTCTTGAAGGCGATATAGCCCAGCCCCGCGGCGTAAATGCCCAATAACAGGTTACCCAATGCCACGACGCCGAGCATGTCGGTAAAACTGAACGCCACGCCCAGCTTGCCGCCGGCGAACATGGTCGCGGTAAAAAAGGTAAAGCCCAGCAGCACCATGGCGGTGGACGCCAGGCCCTTGCGCGCATGCAAGGGGACTTCACTGAGAGGATAATCGTTGCCCGGTTCCTGCTGCGTCATGTGCGTTGCTCCCTGATGAGTGACGCAGGCCTGTTGCACCGGGCGTGCCAAATCAGCAGCAGTGACGGGCGCACGGTTGGCGTTGTGCACCGTGCACACTATTTGTCGCCAAACAGCCGTAAAACGCCGTGGGGAATGTTCTCGGTGCCCACTCGGGCACGAAAGCAGTGCAGCGGTGATACAAATTGGATCAGTCGAACAGCGTCAGTGTGGTCTCGCCACGGTGAAACGCAAAAGCCGCCTCAAGGTCACTTTCAATAGTGCGCCCACGGGACAGGGGCGGCAGGTCATCCAGGCTGAAAAATCCCACGTCCGTAGTTTCGAACCCCGCCGCGGGCGCGAGTTGATCCACCCGTTCGCAAAGGAAATACAGCTTGTAGAAGTCCCGCACGTCCGGTCGATACAGACCCTTGGCCTTGTGGGTGACGCTGTACAGTGCCCGTGCCGTAACGGTCAGGCCGGCCTCTTCGCGAATTTCCTTGATGATGTTCTCTGCCGCCGACAAGCCGATATCGGCATAACCACCGGGCAATGCCCAGCAGCCATCGGTCAGCTCTTTCACCAGTAGAATCCGCTCGCCCTCGATCACCGCACCCCGCACATCGATCATTGGCGTGGAATAACGTTTTGCAAAGTCCGGCACCAGACCCGTGATGCGTTCCAGCGGCACATTGCCCAATTGCGCGAGCATGCTGTGGGCAATCTCGGCGATCTCTTCCAGACGCTCGCGTTCGAAGTCGTCGGTACAAAAATGCAGCCCGGTGGACGCCAACGCCTGCAAGCGTTTGGCTTGGGCCAGCCAGGTGTTCTCCATGGGTGTCTCCTCCGTTCTGCACAGGGTTTTGCCGGTTGAGAGTGCTACGCGGGGCATAAAAAAACCACCGCAAGGGTTAATGCCAGTCAGTTAAGAAAGAGAAG
>NZ_SGWI01000014.1 GCF_004519405.1 Pseudomonas sp. BCA17
TGTGACTCTGACGGCTCCGTCGGCGGTCAACGAAGGTGGTCAAATCACTTACACCGCTACCTTGAGCAACAAGGCCGGCACCGACGTCACGCTGAAGTTGGACAATGGCTCGTCCATCACCATCAAGGCGGGCGACACCGTCGGCACGGTGACCGTTCCGGCGCCAAGCGATGACGTGTTTATCGATAAAAGCACCCAGACCGTCAAGATCACCGACGCTACCGGCGGCAACTTCGAAAAACTGGAAGTTGCAGGTAACGGCGCTACCACCACGATCAACGACACCATCGACAAAGTCGATGTGGTCCTGACCGCCACCAACAGCGTCGGCGAAGGCGGCAACATCGTCTACACCGCCAGCCTTGTGGATAAAAACGGCGCGGCAGTGACC
This sequence comes from Pseudomonas sp. BCA17, assembly GCF_004519405.1. GTDB lineage: Bacteria > Pseudomonadota > Gammaproteobacteria > Pseudomonadales > Pseudomonadaceae > Aquipseudomonas. Next base: position 392 of record NZ_SGWI01000014.1, read on the forward strand.
AACATCACCAACCCGCTGACCGTGACGTTGGACAATGGCAAGACCATCACCATCGGTGTGAACCAATCAAGCGGCACCGTCACCACCGTGGCGCCGAATGACGTGTACAAAGGCGACCAAACCGTCACCACCGCCATCAAAGGCGTGACTGGCGGCGAGCATTTCGAGAATTTGGTGCCAGGCACTACGCCGGTGAACACCACCGTTACGGACACACCGGGCACTGCCGATACCACGACCGTCACGCTGACCGCGCCAACTGCAGTCAACGAAGGCGGCCAGATTACGTACACCGCCACGCTTTCCAATAAAGCGGGCACCGACGTCACGCTGAAGTTGGATAACGGCTCGTCTATCACTATCAAGGCTGGCGACACCGTAGGCACCGTAACCGTCCCGGCGCCAAGCGATGACGTGTTCATCGATAAGAGCACCCAGACCGTCAAGATCACTGACGCTACCGGCGGCAACTTCGAAAAACTGGAAGTTGCAGGTAACGGCGCAACCACCACGATCAACGACACCATCGACAAAGTGGATGTGGTCCTGACCGCCACTAACAGCGTGGGCGAAGGCGGCAACATCGTTTACACCGCGTCTCTGGTTGATAAGTCGGGTAATGCGGTGACTAACATCACCAATCCGCTGACTGTCACCTTGGACAACGGCAAGACCATCACCATCGATGTGAACCAATCAAGCGGCACCGTCACCACCGTGGCGCCGAACGACGTCTACAAAGGCGACCAGACCGTCACCACCGCCATCAAAGGCGTCACCGGCGGCGAGCATTTCGAGAACCTGGTGCCAGGCACTACGCCTGTGAACACCACCGTTACCGACACACCGGGCACTGCCGATACCACGACCGTCACGCTGACCGCGCCAAGCGCAGTCAATGAGGGCGGTCAGATCACTTATACCGCCACCTTGAGCAACAAGGCCGGCACCGACGTCACTCTTAAACTCGACAACGGCTCGTCCATCACCATCAAGGCTGGCAATACCGTCGGCACCGTGACCGTCCCAGCACCAAGCGATGACGTGTTCATCGACAAGAGCACCCAGACCGTCAAGATCACCGACGCTACTGGCGGCAACTTCGAAAAACTGGAAGTTGCAGGCAACGGCGCAACCACCACGATCAATGACACCATCGACAGGGTCGATGTGGTACTGACTGCCACAAACAGCGTTGGCGAAGGCGGCAACATCGTTTACACCGCTAGCCTTGTGGATAAAAACGGCGCGCCGGTGACCAACATCACCAACCCGTTGACCGTGACGTTGGACAATGGCAAGACCATCACCATCGGTGTGAACCAATCAAGCGGCACCGTCACCACCGTGGCGCCGAACGACGTGTACAAAGGTGATCAGACCGTCACCACTGCCATCAAAGGCGTCACCGGCGGCGAGCATTTCGAGAACCTGGTGCCGGGTACCACGCCGGTTAATACCACCATTACCGACACACCGGGCACTGCTGATACCACCACTGTGACTCTGACGGCTCCGTCGGCGGTAAACGAAGGTGGTCAGATCACTTACACCGCCACGCTCTCCAACAAAGCGGGCACCGACGTCACGCTGAAGTTGGATAACGGCTCGTCTATCACCATCAAAGCCGGTGACACCGTCGGCACCGTAACCGTCCCGGCGCCGAGCGATGACGTGTTCATCGATAAGAGCACCCAGACCGTCAAAATCACCGACGCCACGGGCGGCAACTTCGAGAAGCTGGAAGTTGCGGGTAACGGCGCAACCACCACGATCAACGACACCATCGACAAGGTCGATGTGGTCCTGACTGCCACCAACAGCGTTGGCGAAGGTGGCAACATCGTTTACACCGCCAGCCTTGTGGATAAAAACGGCGCGCCGGTGACCAACATCACCAACCCGTTGACCGTGACGTTGGACAACGGCAAGACCATCACCATCGGTGTGAACCAATCAAGCGGCACCGTCACCACCGTGGCGCCGAACGACGTCTACAAAGGCGACCAAACCGTCACCACCGCCATCAAAGGCGTAACCGGCGGCGAGCACTTCGAGAACCTGGTGCCAGGCACTACGCCGGTAAACACCACCGTCACCGACACCCCAGGCACAACCGATCTCACCACCGTTACGCTGACGGCGCCGAGCGCAGTCAACGAAGGTGGCCAGATCACCTACACCGCCACCTTGAGCAACAAGGCCGGCAGTGACATGGTGATCCAGCTCGATAACGGCTCGAGCATCACCATCAAGCAAGGTGCAACTATCGGGACGGTGACCGTCCCGGCGCCAAGCGATGACGTGTTTATCGATAAGAGCACGCAAACCGTCAAAATTACCGGCACCACCGGCGGTAACTTTGAGGGTGTGAGCATCACACCGGGCGGCGCAACCACCACCATCAACGATACGATCGATGATGTGACTGTGTCGCTCAAGGCCACCGGTTCTACCAGCGAAGGCGGGCAAATCGTCTACACCGCGTCGCTGGTCGACAAGAACGGTGTGGCGGTCAACAACGTCGGCTCCGACCTGGTGGTGAAGCTGGATAACGGCTCGACCATTACTATCGGCAACGGCAAGTCCAGCGGCGTCATTACCGCCACTGCGCCCAACGATGTGTACACGGGCGCCAACGACGTCAGCAATAAGATCACTGGCGTGGTCAGCGGCGGCGACAAGTACGAACACCTGATCGTCGACGGTAGCACCGTGGTCACCAAAGTCACCGATGTGGTCAACAACACCACCATCAGCATCACTGGCGACGCATCAGTGACTGAAGGTGGTACCGCGCACTACACCCTGACACTGAGCAACCCGGCGCAAACCGATGTGACTGTAACGCTCAAGTACAGCGGCACCGCCACCGATGGCTCGGACTTCAACGGCGTGTACACCGTGAAGATCCCTGCCGGCTCCAGCAGCGTGCCATTTGATATCCGTACTCTCGATGACAAGATCACCGAGCCGACCGAGCAGATTGTCATCACCATCGACAAGACCACCGGTGGCAACTTCGAGAACCTGGTGGTCGATAAGGGCAGTGTCAGCACCAACATCATCGACAACGATGCGCCGCCAGTCATCGACCTGGATGCCAACAACTCCAGCGGCGCTACCGGTGCCGACTACAAGACGACCTTCACCGAAGGCACCGCCGGGCCGGGCGTGTCGATTGCCGACACGGATATCAAGATCACCGACCCGGACAGCACGATGCTGACCGGAGCGACCGTCACCCTCACCAACGCACAGGTCGGCGATGCACTGAACCTGGGCAACAGCGTGAATGGCATTAACGTCAGCACCAACAACCAGACGGGCACCATCACCCTGACGCTGTCGGGCAGCGCTACGCTGGCTGATTACATGCAGCGTATCCAGAACATTACGTTCACCAACAGCAGCCACGACCCAAGCACCACGCCGCGGACCATTACTGTCACCGTGACCGATGGCGGCAATTACTCCAACGTGGCTACCACCACCGTCAATGTGGTGGCGGTCAACGATCCACCGGTGGCTACCGGCAGTGCCGTCACCGGCACCGAAGACACGCCGCTGGCGCTGACCTGGGCCAACTTCGGCGTGACCGACGTGGACTCCCCACAAAGCAGCCTCGGCGTGAAAATCACCGACCTGCCAGTGGCCGGCAAGCTGCAGTATCTGGCGGCGGATGGCACTACCTGGACCAACGTGACCGCGGGCCAGACCTTCACCAAAACCCAGATCGACGGCGGCCAGTTGCGCTTTATGCCGAACGCCAATGAGTCCGGCGCCGACGGTTATGGTGGCACCGGCGTGGGTAACAAGCAGGCGGATTACGCGCAGTTCAAGTTCCAACCTACCGACGGCAAGGACCTTGGCAACAGCGCCATGGTGAAAGTCGACATCACCCCGGTGGCCGATGCTCCGACCCTGAATGTGGCCGACAACAACGTCAACTCGATCGGCTTGCTCAAGCAAAGCTGGAACAGCGTTCCCGGTATCGGCACCAACGGCAACGGCGCAGCACCGGCCGACCTGAAAAACGCCATTGATAACGCCGGCACGCCAAACAGCAGCGGGGTCGTGACCAACGTCGAATCCACCGCCAGTGTCGCGGCAGGCAGCGGCTCGAAGATTTCCGGCCTGATGTACATGGAAGCCGGCAAGACCTACACCTTCAGTGGTACCGGCGATGACAGCCTGGTGATCAACGTCGGCGGCAAAGACGTGGCCAGCGCTCAGTGGGGCAATAACAGCGGCAAGTTCAGCGGCTCGATCACCCCGACAGTGAGTGGTTATTACAGCCTCGAGATCTACCACGCCAACCAGTCCGGCCCTGGCAGCTATGACGTCAACCTGTCGGTGAATGGCGGACCGGTCCAGGACCTGAGCACCAGCGGCGTGCCGCTTTACACCGGCGTGACCGACCTGACCAATGCCGGCGTGACCGTATCCGACCTGCATGGCAGCAACGGCGACGGTTACTACGTGGGCTACAAGCTCAACGAAGGCCAGGAAAACGGCACCGTGAAGCTGTCCAAAGTCACCACCGCCCTGACCGACACCGACGGCTCGGAAACCCTGAGCGTGAAGATCGGCGGCGTACCGTCCGGCTCCGTGCTCACCGATGCAGCCGGGCATACCTTCACCGCGACCAAGACCGTGGGTGAAGTGAACGTGACCGGTTGGGACCTGAACACCCTGACGATCAAGCCACCGACCTACTACAGCGGCCAGTTCAACCTGACGGTCACTTCGACCTCCACCGAAAGCCTCGGCGGTTCTGCGACCACCACCGCGCAATTGCCGGTCACCGTGTACCCGGCGACTTACAGCGCCACTACCGGCACCTCGGGCAGCGACACCCTCACCGGCACCGATGGCAACGACATCATAGTTTCCGACATCGGCGGCCTGAACGTGGTGCAGGGCAAGAACTACAACATCGCATTCATGGTGGACAGTTCAGGCAGCATGAGCACCGCTTCGATCAACGCGGCGAAGGACTCTCTGACCTCGGTATTCAACTCGCTCAAAAACAGCCTGGGCGCCAACACGTCGGGCACGGTGAATATCTTCCTGGCCGACTTCGATACACAGGTGAACAAGTCGGTCGCGATCAACCTCAACGATCCGAATGCGCTGACCGTGCTCAAGTCGGTACTGGACTCGATGACGTCGGGTGGCGGCACCAACTATGAAGACGTGTTCAAAACCACGGCAAACTTCTTCCAGAGCGGCCTGGCGACCGGCAACACCGGCGCGACCAACCTGACCTACTTCATCACCGACGGCCAGCCGACGTACTACCAGAGCGGCGAGCAAACCAACCCGACGATCTACAACACCAAGCTCGACGATTTGGTGACGACGACCAACTACACCCTGGGGACATCGTTCGGCAAGTACCTGGATAACACCCACTACTTCAGTATCGACACCTCGGGCGCGGCTCAATTGCAAACCTGGAATGGCTACTGGTGGGTCGCTAATAATCTGGGCACCCTTCACGCCCAAGGTGACGGCACCTACGAGTTGTCGAACCTGAACGGTACAGGCTACAGCACCGATTCGGCGACGCTGAGCAACGCCAAAAGCGCATTCGCCCTCCTGGGTGGGTTGTCGCAGGTGGAAGCGATCGGTATCAACGGTGATGTCAGCCTCAATGACCTCAAGCCGTACGACAGCGATGGCAAGCCGCAAAGCAATATTGATCCGAAGGATCTGGCGAATGCGATCCTCGGTCACACCGAGGCCACGCTGCCTGGCGCCGACACTGTAAACGGCGGTGACGGCAACGATATTATCTTCGGCGACCTGGTGAGTTTCAGCGGGATTACCGGTGAAGGCTACAACGCACTGCAGGCCTTTGTGGCGCAGAAAACCGGCGTAGCCGTAACGGCAGTGACCACCTCGAACGTGCACCAATACGTGACCGAGCACTACGCCGACTTCGATGTGTCTGGCGCCAAAGACGGCAACGACACCCTGCTGGGTGGCGCAGGCGATGACATCCTGTTCGGCCAGGGCGGTAACGACTACCTGGACGGCGGCAAAGGCAATGACATCCTGCTGGGCGGCACAGGTAACGACACGCTGATCGGCGGGCCAGGCAATGACATCCTGATCGGCGGATCGGGTGCCGACACCTTCGTGTGGAAAGCCGGTGATTTGGGCAACGACGTGATCAAGGACTTCAAGGTCTCGGACGGTGACAAGATTGATCTGCGGGATCTATTGAAGGGTGAGACGGACAGCACCATCGACAACTACCTGAAGATCACCACGGTAGACGGCGTGTCGACCTTGCAAGTGAGCAGTGAAGGCAAGCTCAATGCCGCGGGCGGCCTGGCCAATGCTGATGTGACGATCAAGCTGGAAGGCAACGATTGGTCCCACACCAGCATCAATTCGCTGATCTCGGGTGCAGACCCGACCATCAAAATCGACCACACCGCCTAAGCGTCGAATGTCGGCCGCCCCCCGGGGCGGCCGATTTCGTTGCTGGCCCTGACGGGCGGTTGCATCGCATACTCGCGCCTATCAACACACCGTTGGCCTATGCTGGTGACGGCGTGCGGTTCATTTTCGAGGGGTTCTTATGTTTTATGTGCAACGTGATGCGCAGGGCGCGCTGAGTCGCGTGGAGGCTAGCGCCTTTGCCGAATCGACCGAAACCCTGCCGGCCGATCACCATGAGATCCAGGCCTGGTACGCCAACGAAGTGGTGGAAACCAGCCTTGCGCAGCTCAAGCAGAGTGACCTGGAGATGATCCGGGTGCTCGACGACTTGATCCAGGTGCTGACCCGCAAAGGCATCATCAGCGTGACTGACCTGCCACCCGCAGCCCAGGCAAAACTGATCGACCGTACTCACGCGCGGGAGGCGCTGGGTGGGCTGAGTCATTTGATCAATGATGAAGAGACTGGGCTGATCTGATTTCTGAGCCGGGCTTGAAACAGAATGTAGGCTTGCTCGCGCATACGGTGTGTCAGTCAGCGGATAGGTTGACCGACCTGGCGCATTCGCGAGCAAGCCCGTACACGGATTACATCTGCGTTTTCCAAGGTGCCGGCTCGCCAAACAACTGCCCCTGCACGCCGAAAATCCCCATCTCGCGAATCACCTTCAACTCGCCTTCGGTCTCCACACGCTCGGCAATCAACGGCAAGTCGATGCTGTGGGCCGCGCGCTGGATCGCCTCGATAAACAGGCGCTTGTCGCTTTCCTGATCAATGGCACGGATGTAGCTGCCGTCGATCTTCAGGTATGCCAGGCCCAGGCGCGCCAGGTTGCCGATCATGCTGAAGCGCCCGCCAAAACGCTGCAGGCTCAAGGAGAAGCCCAGTTCGCGCAGGCGCTGGGTCAACTGCTCCAGCAGGGCCTGCTCCGGCAACTGTTCTTCACCGATCTCCAGGGTCAGGCGCGGGCCCAGGTTGCTGTGCTGGCGTAGCAACTCAATAATCCGATTCAGCGCCTGGGCGTCTTGCAAGGTCGCGGCCGAGAGGTTCAGCGCCAGGCTACAGGTATGGCTGGCCATCTGCTTGAGCACGTGCTCAAGCATCAGGCGGTCCAGGCGGGACGTCCAGCCGAAGCGCTCAAGCCACGGCAGGAAACGCCCGGCGGGTATCGTATGACCGTCTTCATCCTGCAGACGCGACAGCACTTTGTAGTGCAACACCAACTGCGGATCCTGGCTGGCAACCACCGGCTGGAAATACAACTCGAAACGCTGCTGCGTCAGAGCCTGGTCCAACAACGTGTGCCAGGCATGGTGATCGTCACCGACGCTGGCGGCGACGCTATGGTCGAGGCATACCCAACTGGAATCCCCCTGCCCTTCAGCCTGCGCCAGCGCCTGGTCAGCCAAGGCCAGTAGCGCCTGAGGGGCGTCACCATGGTTGAACGGTGCCAGGCCCATATAAGCGACCGGCGTAACATCGCTGGCGCCGGTGGCTTGCAAGCTTTGCAAGGTGCTTTCGAGGTTTTGCGCCAGCTGCAGCGCCTCTTCACGCATCAGCCCCGGCGCCAGCACGGCGAACTCTCCACCGCGTATACGAGTGACGAGGTTATGGGTTTCCGGGTATGGCTCGCACTGGCGCAGCAGTTGCTGGCCGACCGCTTGCAACAACTGGTCAGTGCGCTGGCCACCCAGGCGCTGGTTGAGACCGGCCAGGTCCTTGACCCGCAACAGCAGTAAATAGCCGGAGTTGGTGTCTTCCGGGTTGCTGACGCGAGCGTTGAGTTGCATCTCGAAGTAGCGACGGTTGGCCAGGCCGGTAAGGTTGTCCTGATAGGATTCGGTGCGCAATTTTTCGCTGCGTTCGGCCTGCTCCTGGAACAGCGCCTTGAGCTTTTCCACCATCTGGTTCATGGCCTGTACCACGCGCCGCAGTTCCGGCGTGCGCGGCAGGTCAGGCAGGCTGAGGAATTCGCGGCGAGCGATGGCATGGGACTGCTTGACCATGTAGTCCAAGGGTTTCAATTGCCGCCGTAGCAGCAGCGCACCGAGCACCGCACTGACCGCGCCGCACAGCAGCAGCCAGCCGAGGCTGCCGAGGGTGCTCTGCCAGATTTTGGCCAGGGCGAACATCGGGTGGCTGACCACCTCCACACGCGCCGCCTGCTCCCAACCACGACTGATCAACGCGTCGCCACCGGCCGGCTCCAGGCCGATCAACTTGACGAACCAGTCGGGCACGCCATTGTTGTCGGGGATGCCGCTACGCTCGACGATAGTTTTGTCGGTTGCCAGGTCCACCACTCGGATGCTCGCGTAATAGCCACTGTCGAAGATCGAACTGACCAGCAGCTCCACCATGGCCGGATCGTCGATATTGGGCGTCAGCGACAGCGCCAATGCCGTCGCCGCATCCTGCGCGTGGGAGCGCAACTGGTTGACGTATTGCGTGCGCGAACTTTCCAGGCTGACCATGAAGCTGCCGCTGAAGGCGACGACCAGGAACAGACAGATTGCGATCAACAGTTGTTTGAACAAAGACACCGATCAGTTACTCCTAGTTGGCAGGCTCGGCTGGGAAGCCTTCCGCACGCATTTTTTTCAACACATCCTGCCAGCGTGACAAGCGTTTGGTATCGCCGACTTTCTTGTTGCCCTTGGCACCCGGCAAGTACAGCCCCTCGGCGTTGAATGAGTACACCGGGAGCAAATCGGTACGGCGGGTTGCCGGCAAAATCTCGTCCATCAGGCTGTCGAGCACCAACGGGATAGCGTCGGGGGTCGGATAATAGGTCAGGACCATATGAGCGCGATTCTGACGCAAGGCCTTGACGTAGGTAATGCGCAATTTGTCGCTGGAGACACCCAGGTGACGCAGGCTGAAATACTTGGCGATGGCGTAGTCTTCACAATCGCCGGCACCTTTCCACAATGCCTCGATGGGCGTCTCCCAATAATCCTCCACATGCCACAGATCGATGTCTTCCGTGTAGGTCATGTGCTGGTTGAAGAACAGGTTGACGACCTTGAGCTGCTCCTGCTCGCTGACTTGTTTTTGTGTCGCCAGCAGTTGCTGCCAGTCGTCGATGCGTTGCTGGCCCTTGCCCAACGGCCCGTACAAGGCGGTGGCTTTGCGGCTGATCTGGGAGAAATCCCAATCGGCATGCAGCCCGCCAAGCATCAAGCCGGCCAACAATAGCGCTGAAAACAGCCAGCTCAGGATTCGAGAAGAAATAAAACTTACCGCCAAGGCGTTCAGTCCGTGAAGAGAGACGGAATTTCAAGGGATGGTGAAGCCTTGACCCGGAAAAAACAATGGCATAGTGCAATCATTCATGGAGTGACCGCGTTTATAACCGCCCCTTGTGGGATGCACAAAGTACTTCCTGTAAGCCCTTACAAACGGAAACTTTGGCTGTTTGACAAGTGTGCGACCCATCTTTAGTGTGCTTTGGATCCAATTAAACACGCTCTATTCAAGCACACTCTATTCAAGAAAGGAGGATAGCGTAACCGTGACGCAGAAGCCGAACCCTTTAAGCAGCATCAAAATCAGCGGGCCTATTCCCGCCCATCTTGCACGCTCCATTATTGAAGAAACGTTACGAAACGCTATTCTCGATGGGCGATTGCCCTGTGGCACGGCTATGCGCCAGCAAGAACTGGCCAGCCTGTTCGGGGTCAGCCGTATGCCCGTGCGTGAAGCCCTGCGCCAGTTGGAGGCACAGTCTTTGTTGCATGTGGTGACCCACAAAGGCGCCGTGGTTGCACCCTTGATCGAGGACAATTCGGCTGAAACCTATGGCCTGCGCATGTTGCTGGAGTCCGAAGCGTTGCGCTTGTCGATTCCCTTGCTCACTGACGCCGACATTGAAGAGGCCGAGTCCTGCATCAATGCCCTGGAACGTGAAAAAGACTACACCGAGATCGGTCGCCTCAACCGCCTGTTCCACATGGCCTTGTATGGCAAGGCGCCCAACCAGCGATTACTCAAACTGGTCGAACATGGGCTGAACGAGGAGGAGCGCTTCCTGCGCTTCAATCTCGAGGCGATGGGCCTGGGTGAGACCTCCCAGGAAGATCACCGGGAACTGCTGAACCTGGTGGCACAGAAAAAAATCGACGAGAGCATCCTGACGCTACGTAATCACCTGATGCGCGGGATGGAAGTGATCGCCAACTACCTCAATGGCCTGGAAACCGCCGACAACACAAGGGCCTTGTAAGGCTTTCCCGCTCCGCTCCCCTGGCTCTTTTACTTAGCGGGATAACTCCTATCTTGGAGCGTCCCGCATTGGTCAGGCCTTAAAAAAACCGACTACTCTTAAATAAGCCGACCCACAACAAGGAAACTTCCGACCTTTTAAATCAACACTTCCCTTCATTGTTATCTTTCGAAAAAACATCTAATACATTTATAAGCTCGCCCAAACGTTTAATCAGCTTATTATCACTGTTCAACAGAACCGACCTCTCAATTGGCCCCGCACACCGCTATCAATGGTGGCGCTGCATGCGCGGCCCGGTTTAGCGTCACCTGCCTATTTAATAATTTAAAAATCCTTATCCCTGCTCAGAGCATTCGCAATACAGGCGTCAACCATGTACCAACATCTACTTGAACAAAAAAGACTGCAGTTGTGCAGCCATCCGTTATTCATGGAAATAACTTCAATTAACAAGTTACAAACTTTTATGGAGCACCATGTATTTGCCGTTTGGGACTTCATGACACTGACCAAACGCTTGCAGCAGGACCTGACCTGCACCGGGATACCCTGGCTCCCACCCTCCGACCCACACGCCGCCCGCCTGATCAATGAAATCGTATTGGGCGAGGAGTCGGACGAGCATCCAACTCGCGGCTACTGCAGCCACTTCGAGCTGTATCTGGATGCAATGGCCGAAGTGGGCGCCAGCACGCTCGCGATCACACACTTCATTGGCCTGCAACATCAGGGAGTGGAGGCAAGCGCAGCCTTGCAAGCGGTCACCGCGCCACTGGGTGTCGCTCGTTTCGTTGACAGCACGTTGCAGATCGCCTTGAACGCACCCACCCATTGTGTGGCGGCCGCCTTCCTGCACGGCCGTGAAAGCGTCATCCCGTCGATGTTCAAACGCATTTCGTGCGGCAACGGCTTCATTGAGCGCGAGGCGCCCACTTTTCATCACTACCTCAACCGCCACATCGAGATGGACAGCCAGGGGCATGGCCCGGCAGCCCATCGGCTGCTCCAGCGCTTGATCGACGCCGAACCGACGCGCCAGAGACAAGCTGACAGTACGGCAATCAGCGCCATGGAAAACCGCATCCTGTTTTGGAACGACGTGCGGACCTCGATGCAAGAGGTACACCCATGAATACTCTTGGCTATCGCTCCTTTGCCGAAGACTGGGAACGTCGTGCAACCATCCGCACTCGCCCTCGACGCCTGTTGGAAAACGACGAAAAATTGATCTACCCCCCGTGCCGCCAACCATTGGTACTCAGCGAGACCTTTCTTGAACACTGCCCGCAGTGGCGCGACTTTGTGCTGGCGCAAAGCTTTTACAAATTCATCAATGATGTGGTGATCTTCGAAACCGAGATCGTCGACAAGATCGCCCGCAGCATTGCCAAAAACCGCTTCTCGCAGCCTTTCCCACCCGCCTGTCGCATTGACGCGATGACCGTCGTGATAGACGAGGATTACCATGCGTTGGTTGCGCTGGATTTCCTGCAGCAAGCCGTGCACATGACGGGCATCCAGCCTCTCGAACTACCTGGGCAGATTGAGCTGAGTCGCGCCCTGCCGGCAGCGCAGGCACGTGCTCCGGCGCACCTGCACGATGCCGTGGAGTTGATTGTCGTAGCCATTGCCGAGAACACCGTGACACAGGACGTAGCGGCGTTTTCCAGGGACGACAGCGTCAAGCGATCCATTCGTGGCTTGATGGCCGATCACTTGATTGATGAGGGGCGCCACGCGCAATTCTGGACGCAGCTGGTGCGTCTCTACTGGCAGGGGGCAAGCTCGGAGGACCGTGACTGCATCGCTGAGATCCTGCCGGTTTTCCTGGCGCATTACCTGACCAACGATCTGCAGAAAGGCTTCGATCTGCAGTTGATCGAGCACTTGGACATCAGTGTCGACATTCGTCTGACACTGCGTCACGAGACTGACGCAATGGACTTTCCCATTACCCGCCAGCATCCCCTGGTGGGCAACATCGTCAGCTTTCTACATCACAGCGGCGTGCTGCAAACCCCGAGTGTTGCCCAGGCTTTAAATGACTATTTGGCCCGGCCAGGGAGCTTGGCATGAGGTGCTTGACGATTGGCTGGGGCGCCTCCAGTAGCGCCCTTGAGGCGATTAAACAGATGCTGGAACAGTACGGCCACACGGACGGAATGGAGGCTGTCGACTTGGCGATTGAAGACGGTAGCCAACCGCTGCCGACTGCATTGGCCGAAGCACCCCGGATAAGCCTGCGCGTGGGTATCGGCCCGATCGGCGAACACGGACTGCCTGCACTCCAGTTTCGCTGTTATGACCGTGAGCGGTGCTTGATGGCCGTGAATGATGTTCCCGAGGAGCCTGGCGGTAACGGCCAGCGGCTACGCCGGCAGGCAATGAACGCACTGGTGGAATGGGTCGCCGTGCTGGTCAGCGGCTTTGCGAGAGACCCTGCCTATTTCTGCACATCCGTCACGGTTGGCGACTGGCCCGAACATGGCTTGCAAGAGTTGGAAGCCTTGGCGTTTCTACACCGCTTCAATCGTACCGCACAGCCGGCACTGATGCAGGCAGCCCAGGTACCCATGATCGAACGGTTGCAGGCGAGCCTTCAGGCCTACGCCCATCGGCCTGCGCTGAATATTGCGGGACAGAGGGTGGCTTATCATCAACTTCACGCACATGCCTTGGCGATACAGCAGCAATTGCTCCCGCTGCTGGGAAGCCGTGATGCGCCTCAGGTAATCGGTGTGTGCCTGGAAAAGTCCGTCGAACTCTACGCCAGCATTCTCGCGGTGCTGGGATGCGGCGCAGTTTATTTACCCCTGTCACCCGATCATCCTGTGCCACGCCAACACAGCATGCTGGAAAGCATCGGGGCCCGTGTGCTGCTGGAGGATGGTCGGCACCCTCTACGGGACCGTTTCGATGCACTGGATGTCAGCAGGATCGACCCACGTAGCAGCGATTCGACGCAACCATTGATGCGCCAGCGGCCCTGTGCAGACGCACCTTGCATGGCGTTGTTTACCTCGGGCACCACCGGTCGACCAAAAGGCGTGTTGCTCAGCCAGCACAACCTGGCGCATTTCACCACCTGGCTCGGCGCCTGCGTGACGATGGACGAGCAGAGTCGTGTCCTGCAGTTTTCGCCGTTGGGTTTCGATTCATCCCTGATCGACATCTTTCCGGCCCTGATGGCTGGCGCCGAGTTGATTGTACCTGGCGCAGAACAACGGCTTGATCCTCTGCAACTGGCCGAGTTGATGCGTCAGCACCGTGTGACCCATGGGTTTCTGCCGCCGGCACTGCTCAGCATCCTGCCACTGGACCAACCCTTGGGCCTTACCCATGTGCTCACCGGTGGTGACTTCTGCGAGCCCTACGTGATCGGGCGATTGGCAGGCCAGTGTCAATTGCACAACCTCTACGGCCCCACTGAAGCCACGGTACTGGTGACCCACCGGACGTTCCAGCCAGGTGACAGCTATCGCAACATCGGCCGTCCTATTGCCAACAGCCAGGTGCTGATCCTCGACGAAAACCTGTGTCCGGTGGATGAGCAGGTAGTCGGCGAGCTGTACATCGCAGGCCCCGGCGTGAGCCTGGGCTACGTCAACGAAACATCGCAAGCCGACACCCCTTTCGTTACGCTGACATTGCCGAACGGGCAGTTGCTGGCGACTTACCGCAGCGGCGATCTGGCCAAATGGACACGCAGTGGCATCGAGCTGTGCGGTCGCCGCGATGACCAGATCAAGATCCGTGGCTTTCGAGTCGAGCCCCAGGAAATCGAACAGTGCCTGCGCAACAGCCGGCTGTTCCGCCAGGTGGCCGTGGTGGTCACACCAATGCACAAGATCATCGGTTTTGCCGCCCAGCCGGAACCCGGCGCCACGCTGGCAAGCCTGAAGGAACATGCGCGGCAGTGGTTGCCCGAGTATATGCAACCCGTTATCTGGAGCGAGTTGCCAAGCATGCCCTGCTCAGACAATGGCAAGATCGATCGCCAGGCATTACGAGCGCTGCCGCCCCCCGTCGCTCAAGAAGTGACTCATTACGCGGCACAAACGCCTCTTCAAGCGCAGTTGATGGAACTGTGGGCAGAGTTATTAGAGTTGCCTGTGCACGGGCTGTCTATCGATGACAGTTTTTTCAACCGGGGTGGCCACTCCATTCTTCTGTCGAACCTCTTGTTGCGTCTGCGCGAGCGGTTTGGCCGCAGTCCCTCCTTGGGTCGATTCTTTGAAACCCCCACGATCCGTACCCTTGCAGCGCTGATGGAGGGCTGTGCATTACCCGAGACGACCTCAGGCCCGATGGAGAAGGATGCGACAAGGCCGCTGGGGGTCGAGATGCTGCGGGGGGACTGTGTGGGTGACCCGCGCAAGGTGATTGTCACAGGGGCCAACAGTTTTGTCGGGATCCATATCGTCCAGGCGCTGCTGAATGAAGGAGCACAAGAAGTCGCGTGCCTGGTCAGGGAGCTGCCTGGCAATTCGGCGGCCGCTCGGTTCACCCAGGCGATGCAAGAATATCGCCTGGATCATCTGGACCTGAGCCGAGTGCGGGTGTACCCCGCAGACATCCGCTTGCCTCGCCTGGGCCTCGCCTGCGACGTCTATGACCACCTCGCACGCAGTTACGGTGTGTTGGTGCACAACGCAGCCCAGGTTAATCATGTAATGGATTACACCTTACTCGCCGACGACAACGTCGAGCCGATCTTCGAGTGCCTGCGCCTCTGCGAAACCCATTGCAAGAAGGTCTTCAATTTCATCTCGACGCTGTCCGCCTGCAGCAGCATCGATGCCCACGGGCACGTTCTCGAAACCAGTGCAGCAAATACACTGCCGCTCTACATGAAAAATGGCTACAACCTCTCCAAGTGGGTCGCTGAACGCGTGCTGGGACGCGCCGTTGCGCAGGGCGCCTGGGTAAATATCCATCGACCGGGGAACATCAGTTTCAACAGTCGAAGTGGCGTCTGCCAGCCGCAGAAAAATCGATTGATGTTGATGTTCAAGGGTTCCCTGCAACTGGGGCTGGTCCCACAGCTGGATGTGCATTTCGATCTGATGCCCGTGGACTTCCTGGCCCGCTTCATAGCGTTCCACAGCTCCTGTTTTTGCGCCGAGCGAAATGTTTTCAACCTGCACAACCCGCAACCCTTGAGCTGGGATCAGTATCTCGATGCGTTCAGTCTGGCTGGGCACGTTTTCGAACGGGTGAGCATTGAACAGTGGCAACGGTCACTGCATGCGGTAAGCCGTGATAACGCATTGTTCGATGTGCTGGGCTTCTATCTGGGCACGCTGGGTGAGGACATTGCTGATACGACGACGATCAGTCACGACAACGCACGTTGGGGAGTGGAAAAGATGGGCACGCACTACCCGATAAAAAGCCCGGCACTGCTACGCAAGGGCTGCATCTACCTCAGGGCCACCGGCTTTCTCTGAATTGCTTCAGGACACCTTCATGAAACCGCTACAACCCGATACGTTAATCCGTAACCCGAACGGCACACCGATACTGGCCTCCATCGTTGTCCCTTGCGAAGCAGCTCGCCTGTGGACCTTGGTGGGCAACTTCGCAGCCTTTGATGCCTTCATTCCAGGCCTGTCGCGCATTGAGATGACCGGCGCGGGCGTGGGTGCATTGCGCACGAAATTTTTCGACGATGGGCACTGCGTCGTGGAGCAACTCAACAGTCGAGACGATGCGGCCATGTCGATGACATGGACCACCCTCTACAACACCTTTGGCATCGCCCAATTCTGGGCAGCGATGAGTGTGCAAGCGCTCGGCGCAAACAGTTCCAGGGCAACCTGGACGCTTGTGGGGGAGCCATTGGCAACAACCCAGGTAGAGTTTGAGGCGTTCGTGCAGGCGTTCGCCGACAGCGCGTTGCAGAATGTGCGCCGAATGCTTGGCTGAACACTCGGAGCGAGTGGCCTCGCTCCGATACCGCAACGATCAGATCTTGAAGCTATCAACCAATTGCTTCAATCGGCTCGCCTGTTGGGACAGCGCATCGCAATCCTTGAGCGTTTCGTTGAGGTTGGCCACACCTTGTTGGTTAAGCAGATTGATCTGGTTGATGTCGACATTGAGGGTTTCAACTACGGCGGTTTGCTCCTCGGTGGCAGCAGCGACCGATTGATTCATACCGTCGATCTCGACGATCCGCTGCGTCACGCTGACCAACCGCTCACCCGCCTGGTTGGCAACTTCGACGCTCTCTTCGCTGGAGACCTGGCTGGCATTCATGGTGGTCACGGCTTCACGTGAACCCACTTGCAGGGAGGTGATCATTTTATGGATCTCTTCCGCTGACTCTTGCGTACGGTGCGCCAGGTTACGTACCTCGTCCGCCACCACGGCGAACCCACGCCCGGCTTCACCCGCGCGGGCGGCTTCGATCGCTGCGTTCAGGGCTAGCAAGTTGGTCTGCTGGGAAATCCCTTTGATCACATCAAGAATGTGACCGATGTTGTCGGTGCTGGCATTCAAGGTTTCGATCTGGGTACAGGACAGGCTGATTTTCTGCGACAGCTCCGACATCGCCTGGATAGTTTGCTCAACGACCTTGCGACCATCGTCAGCCTGCTCGCTGGCACCACTGGCATGCTGCGAAGCATCAGCAGCGTTACGTGCGATCTCCTGGGTGGCGGCGCCCAGTTCATTGATCGCCGCAGCCACGCTATTGGTACGCGCACTCTGCTCGTCGGAACCGATGATCGACGCGTTGGACGAGGCCATCACGCGCTGAGACAGGTCATGCACCTGACGCGTCGCCGAGGACACTTCGGAAATGGAGGCGTGGATACGCTCAACGAACTGGTTGAACGCACTACCGACTTCACCGAACTCGTCTTTGCTGGTGACGTCGAGGCGGCGGGTCAAGTCGCCTTCGCCCTGGGCGATGTCTTGCATGGCAACGCCCATGGTGGTCAACGGACGCAGCAATACCTGAATCAACAGACTCAAGAGCACTGCGATAGCTATCACCGCGATCAACATCGCGATCAATGCCGAGGTGCGGAACTTGCCCAATGCCGCATAGGCTTTGTCCTTGTCGATCGACAGACCGATGTACCAGTCTGCGCCCGGCAAGCCGGTGATAGGGGTGAACGAAAGGATGCGATCCTGGCCATTGAGGACTACGTCCTGGTTGGTTTTCTCGATACGCAGGTTGGTGCCAGGGTAGATGTCCTTCAGGTTTTTCATCACTTGGTCCTGGTCTGGGCTGACGATAACCTGACCATCACCGCTCACCAGGAAGGCATGGCCGATACCGCCGAAGTCGACCGAGTTGATGATCTTCACCAGGGTCTGCAGGCTCAGGTCACCACCAACAACGCCCAGCAATTCGCCGTTCTTCTTCACTGGCATGGCGATCGTCACGATCTGCCCACCCACAGCCGCCATATAGGGAGGCGTGAGCATGGTTTTGTCGGCCACTACTGCTTGCTTGTACCAAGGGCGCTGACGCGGGTCGTAGCCGTCAGGCATCTTCGCGTCGGGACGCTGGGTGAATACACCATTGGTTTGTCCGACATAGGTGAACTGGAAATTAGACGTGAACGCTGGCTGGTCGACCAGCCCAGGGAGATCAGCACCACTGCCCTGATGGGCAACGTTTTGCGCCAGGTTTTCGAGCACCAGAATGCGCCCACTGAGCCAGTTCTGCACACTGCTGGCGGTGAGTTCACCGGACTGTTGAATGGACGATGCCAGATTTTGCCGGATGGTATTGCGCTGTAGGTAGTCGTTGTACAACGTGAATAATGCGAAGGCTAAAACCACAACGCCTGACGCGGCCAACAAAATTTTATGACTGAACTTAAGATTCATTTCATCGACTTCTTTTTGCCAAAGGGGGGTGAGCGTGCCGAGTGGAACATTCCATGTACAAGATAGCGGACTCTTGGGTCGCTCTATTTCAGTGCACGCATGGCTCATCAGGCTTTCGGCCAAGAGCAGATAAATCTTAGAAATTTGTGGGCAGCATCCTCTTTTAGCGCAGGAAGTCGACAAGCGGTAGCTGTGGATTGACGATTGATGCTGCGGATGCCGCGAAGAGAAAGAATGCACTTCCTAGTAGATGGGACCAAGCGTTGAAGCTTAGGACCGGATTGAAATACTGATGAAAGCCGTATTGCAGAGGCAAACGGACCGTTAGCACTTTAAGGCCTAAAAACTTACGTACGGGCTGCGGCTCGGTGAGTGGATTACGGTATAGGGGGTACTGCGGATAGATGCAGAGAGCACGATGAAAGCACCGTCCTACACTTGGTTTGACACTTCGATGACTTAGGCAGGGGTTCGACCGGGCGGCATGTCCCTAAACGACAAAACCCCTGTCTGCGTTAGCAAACAGGGGTTTCGGAATTTAATCTT
>NZ_SGWI01000015.1 GCF_004519405.1 Pseudomonas sp. BCA17
TCCTTCTTGCGGTCCTCCGGGCAGAGCAGCACGCCGGCGGCGATGGCATCGCGCGGCGAGCGCAGGTCCAGTGCTTGCCCGCACAGTTGCAGGCTGCCGGCGCTCGCGCGCTCCAGGCCGCTGAGCAGGCGCAACAGCTCCGTGCGCCCTGCCCCGACCAGCCCGAACAGCCCAAGAATCTCGCCTTTGCGCACCGCGAAACTGATCGGCTCACGCAAGCCGGGGCCAAGCAGACCGTCAACCTTGAGCGCCACCTCGCCCTGTTCTCGCGCACGGTAGTCGTAGATATCCTGGATATCGCGACCCACCATGCAGGTCACCAACTGGTCATGGGTCAGCGCACTCATGTCGTCGAAGGTGCGCACGAAGCGGCCGTCCTTGAATACCGTTACCGCGTTGCAAATACGGAACACTTCTTCCATGCGATGCGACACGTAAAGCACCACTTTGCCCTCATCGCGCAGGCGCGCGATGATCGCCATCAAGCGGTCGATTTCCCGCGCCGACAGGCTGCTGGTCGGCTCGTCGAAGGCAATCACATGGGCGCCACGGGACAACGCCTTGGCGATTTCCACCAGTTGGCGCTGGCCCAGGGACAACCGGCCGAGTTTCTCGTCCGGGTCGATCTCATCTGCCAGGCCCTTGAGGCAAGCCAGGGCCTGCTTGCGCAGCAGGCCCCGGTTGACCACGCCGAAGCGCGTCGGTAAATGCCCGAGGAACAGGTTCTCGGCCACGCTCATTTCCGGCACCAGGTGCAGCTCCTGGTGGATCACCGCCACACCGCTGGCGATGCTGTCGGCGGCGCATTTGAAGGCCATGGTCTGCGCGCCGATCTGCACCGTGCCGCTGGACGGGATGTAGGCGCCGCCCAATATCTTCAGCAGCGTCGACTTGCCCGCGCCGTTCTCGCCCATCAAGGCATGCACCTGCCCCGGGTGAGCGGTGAAGCAGATGCCGTCCAGCGCCTTGACCCCGGGAAAGGTTTTGCCGATACCGTCAAACCGCAGAGCCGCAGCCGTCATTTCCACAGCCCGATCTTGGTCAGTTCTTCCTTGAAGTTCTCGCGGGTGATCAAGGTCACTTCGTCCATGGCGGTGTACTTCGCCGGCTCGGTACCTTTGGTGACCCACTCGTACATCATCAGCGCCGTGTTGTAGCCTTCGATGTGCGGGCTAGGCAGCATGGAGCCGAAGAAGCCGCTGTTGGCCTTCTTCAATTCGCCGATGGCGTCGGTGCCGTTGATGCCGATACCGATCACGTTAGCGGCGGCAAAACCTGCGCTTTCGGTGGCGCGCACACCGCCAAGCACCGTGTTGTCGTTCATGCCACCGATGATCAGGTTTTTCGCGCCGCCGGGCAGCTTGACCAGGGCCGAGTTGGTGGCGTCCATGCTGCCGGGAACGTCGAGCGTCTTGAGCGCGGCAGTGAGAATGTGGTCCTTGGGAATGCCCGCTTCTTCCAGGGATTTGATCGAACCGTCAGTGCGTTTTTTGCCGGTGTCGAGTTCGTTGAAGGTGTTGATCACCGCATAGGTGTCTTTCCAGTCCCAGCCGCGTTTTTTCGCTTCGGCGGCCATCGCGGCGCCCTGCTTCTGACCCACCTCGAAGGCGGCCATGCCCAGGTACGGCACGTCTTCCATGAAGTTGCCCTTGGCATCGACAAAGCGATCGTCCACCGCAATCACTTTCAAACCATTGGCCTTGGCCTTGGCGACGATGGCTGGGCCGAGGGACACATCCGGCGGGCAAATCACGAAGCCCTTGGCGCCGTTGGCGGCCAGGCTGTCGATGGCCGAGAGGGTTTTCTCGCCGTCGGGCACGGCGATCTTGATCACGGTGAAGCCATGTTCCTTGCCGGCTTTTTCGGCAAAGGCCCACTCGGTCTGGAACCACGGCTCTTCGGCCTGTTTGACCAGAAAACCGATCTTCACTTCTTCAGCGGCCAGCAACAGCCCGCTCAGGCTCAAAGCCGAGACCGCCACGGCGGTGCAGCACAGGGAACGGATACCACGACGAAGGTTCATACGGGTGACTCCTTGTTGTTGTTTTTAAGTCTTGGTTTTTTAGCCGGCAAAGCGGTGACAGGGTGTGCCTGGCACGTCGACCTCGATGGCCAGAACCGCGCCATCCAGGGGGTGATCCAAAGGGCTGGCGGCACTGGTGATGTAGAGGGTGGTCAGGTCCGGCCCACCGAATACACAACTGGTGGGCCGGCTGACGGGCAGCTCGATGATGCGGTCCACCTCGCCCGTGGGCGTCAGGCGCAACAGGCAACCGCCATCCCAGCGCGCATTCCAGATGTAGCCCTCGGCGTCCATGGCCGAGCCGTCCGGGCCGCCGCGCGGGTGCGGCCCGAACCACACCTGTGGCGGTGCAAGCTGGCCGTCGGGGCGGACCGAGTACTGATAGAGCGTGCCGTCCAGACTGTCGCCGAAGTGCACCTGACTACCGTCCTCGTTCCACAGCAAGGTGTTGGGAATACCCAGCCCCTGCAGCAACGGCGTGACCTGCGCATCGGCATCGATACGGAACAAGCCACCGGAACGCCGGGTAATCGGCAGGTCTTCGCCGTGCTCGCCGATATTGTTCTGCATGGTGCCCAGCCACAGGCGTCCCTGGGCATCGCAGCGCGCTTCATTACCACGGTTGCCGGGTTGCGGGTCGGCGACGCACAGCAGCGTCAGGGCTTCGGTGCTCAGGTCCAGGCGATACACACCACTGCTCAAGGTCACCAGCGCATCGCCGCTTTCACACGGGATAAACGCCGAGACATGTTCGGGCAACTGCCAGACCCGCAACTGCCCGTCCATCAGGCGCAGTGCCTGTTTGCCGGCGATATCGACCCAATACAATGCCTGGCTCGACATGTCCCAGAACGGGCCTTCGCCCAGTTGCGCACGGTGTGCGGTGACCGCATTACACGACATGAAACCTCCGGTTTGCTTACAGCGGATCGCGCGATGGCGTGCCATTCACCAGGCGCTGGATACGCAACGGGTTCGCGTTTTTCAACGCGTCGGGCAGCAGGCTATCAGGGTAATTCTGGAAGCACACCGGGCGCAGGAAACGGTCGATGGCCAGGGTTCCGACCGAAGTGCCACGAGCATCCGACGTGGCCGGGTACGGGCCGCCATGCACCATCGAATCGCACACTTCCACGCCAGTCGGGTAGCCATTGAGCAGGATGCGCCCGACCTTCTGCTCCAGCAGCGGCGTGAGTGCGGCGAACTGTTGCAGGTCGGCCGGCTCGCCAATGATCGTCGCCGTGAGTTGACCATGCAGGCCCTGCACGGCGGCGCTGAGCTGGGCCGGGTCGGCGACTTCGACAAACACCGTGGTGGGGCCGAACACTTCTTCCTGCAACACTTCATCGCCGTCAATCAGCAGACGGGCATCGGCCTTGAACAATTGCGGCTGCGCCTGGTTGCCGGCTTGGGTATTCCCCGCCAAATGTTGAATACCTGGGTGCGCCAGCAGCTTTTGCAGGCCTTTGCCGTAGCTGTCGAGCGTGCCGGCGTTGAGCATGGTCTGCGCCGGTTGCTCGCCGATCAGCTGTGCCACTTGCTGGGTGAACGCGGTAAACGCCGGCGAAGCGATGCCGATCACCAGGCCAGGGTTGGTACAGAACTGGCCGCAGCCTTGCACCACCGAGGCGGTCAGGTCGCGCGCGACAGTGTCGGCACGGGCTTGCAGGGCCTCGGGCAACACGATCACCGGGTTGATGCTCGACATTTCGGCGAACACCGGGATCGGCTGCGGGCGTGCCGCTGCCATATCGCACAGGGCACGACCGCCTTTGAGCGAACCGGTAAACCCCACTGCCTGGATGGCCGGGTGCTTGACCAGCGCCTCACCGACGCCGCCACCGAAGATCATGTTGAACACGCCCGCCGGCATTTCTGTGGCTTCAGCCGCACGGATGATCGCATTGGCGACCTGCTCGGCCGTGGCCATATGCCCGCTGTGCGCCTTGAAGACCACCGGGCAGCCGGCCGCCAACGCGGCGGCGGTGTCACCACCGGCCGTGGAAAACGCCAGGGGAAAATTGCTCGCACCGAATACCGCGACCGGGCCCAGGCCGATACGGTATTGGCGCAGGTCCGGACGTGGCAACGGTTGGCGATCCGGCAAGGCCTTGTCGATACGTGCACCGTAGAAATCACCGCGACGCAGCACGGTGGCGAACAGACGCATCTGGCCACCGGTGCGAGCGCGCTCGCCTTTGATACGTGCGACGGGCAATGCGGTTTCGCGGCACACCAGCTCGACGAAGTTGTCGCTCAGCGCATCCAGCTCATCGGCGATAGCGTCCAGGAACTGTGCGCGGCGCGCGGCACTCAAGGCGCGGTAGGCCGGATAAGCCTGCGCGGCAGCCTGGGCGGCGGCGTCGACTTCCTGCGGGGTGGCCTGGTAGAAATCCTGCGACAAGGCTTCGCCGGTGGTGGCGTCGACGCTTTGCAGCTTGACGCTGCCGTTGCCGCTGCGCTGGCCGCCGATGTAATTGTGGCCGAGGAACTGGTTCATGCTGCTCTCCTTAAAGAGGGGTGACTTGGCCGGGTGCGAATGCCGCGTCAACGCTGCCGACGCTGTTGACCAGCGGTGCGCCGAACTCGGCCTGGCTGATCTCGAAGACATCGCCCGGTTGGGTACGTATACCGTCGGCAAATGACAGCGTGGCGGTACCGAAGAAATGAATATGCACGTCGCCCGGCTTGAGGAATTGGCGGTACTTGAAGTGGTGGTATTCGAGGTTTTCCAGGCTGTGGCACATATTCGCTTCGCCACTGAGGAATTCGTTCTGCCAGATCACTTCGCCATTGCGCAGGAGGCGGCTGGTGCCGGCCAGGTGCTGGGGCAGTTCACCGACGCGCAACTCCGGGCCATAGCTGCAACTGCGCAGTTTGGAATGCGCCAGGTACAGGTAGTTCTTGCGCTCCATCACGTGGTCGGAGAACTCATTGCCCACCGCGAAGCCCAGGCGATAAGGCTTGCTGTCAGGGCCGATCACATACAGGCCGCCGATTTCCGGTTCTTCACCGGCGTCTTCGGCAAACGGCGGCACCGGGAACGCCTGGCCTGGGCGCACGACGATGCTGCCGTCGCCCTTGTAGAACCACTCCGGTTGCACACCGGCCTGGCCGGCGGCGGGTTTTCCGCCCTCCACGCCCCATTTGAAGATGCGCATGGTGTCGGTCAATGCGCTGTCGTCACCGGCCTGATGCATTTTGTCGCGCGCGGCCGCGCTGCCCAGGTGGGTCAGGCCGGTGCCGCTGATGAGCATATGGGCCGGGTCCGGGTGGTCCAGGGGTGGCAGGATTTTCTGCCCGGCCAGCAACGCTGCGTAGTCATGGCTGTCACCCAGGCCGAGGCTCTCCACTTGCTGCTGCAACTTGACACCCGCCTCGATGGCGGCCAATGCCAGCTCTCGCACGCTGCCGGCCGTGCGCACTTCGCGCAGTGTGTCGCCGTCCACTACGCCGACGCGGCGCTCACCGTTGTGCAACTCGAACTGAACTAAACGCATGAAGCTTCTCCTCAATTAAGTACGGGTGGCGCCACGGGCACTGGCGGCGAATTGGTCGGCGGGCAGCACATGCTTGAGTTCCAGCAGGCGGTAGACCACACCGGTCAGCAGCAACCCGAAGACCATCACGCCAGACAGGAAGTACAAGCCCGAGGCCAGGTTGCCGGTGTATTCCTTGAGCGCGCCGATCACGAACGGGCCGATATAGCCGCCGAGATTGCCCACCGAGTTGATCAGGGCGATGCCCGCTGCCGCACTGGCACCGGCAAAGAACCGCCCCGGCAAAGTCCAGAACACTGCCGTGCAGGAAAACAGCGCGAACGCCGCCAGGCACAGCGCCGCCATTTGCAGCACCGGCATACTCAGCCAGGCACTGAAGAACAGGCCGATGGCCCCCAACACATAGAGCACCGCTAGATGGCCGTAGCGGTCATTCAGGCGGTCGGAACTGCGCGGGATGATCAGCAGGCCGATGATGCCGAACATATACGGCACGGCCGAGATGAACCCGGTGACCAGGTCAGTGCCACCGAACTGTTTGATCAGGGTCGGCAGCCACAGGCCCAGGCCGTAGATGCTCAAGGTGACCGGCAGGTAGAAGAGCGCGAGTAGAAGCACGCGCTTGTCTTTAAGGGCGTGCAACGGGTTGCCGTGACGGGTCTGGCCGTAGGCTTGCAGGTCTTTGGCCAGCTCGCCGGTGAGCCAGGCCTTCTCGTCGTCGCTCATCCAGGTGACGTTTTTGGGACCGTCCGGCAGGTAGCGCAACACCGGCCAGGTCAGCAGGATCGCCGGCGTACCGATCACGATGAACAGCCACTGCCAGCCGTGCAGGCCAAGCAGGCCATCCATGCCCAGCAGGCCGCCGGAGACGGGGCCGGTGATCATCATCGCGATGGGTTGCGACAGGATGAACAGCCCGAGGATCTTGCCGCGATGGCGCACTGGGAACCATTGGGTGATGTAGTAGAGCACGCCCGGAAAGAAGCCCGCCTCCGCCGCGCCAAGCAGAAAGCGCATCACATAGAAGCTGTGGGGGCCTTGCACGAAGGCCATGCCGATAGTGATCGCGCCCCAGGTAATCATGATGCGCGCAAACCAGCGCCGCGCGCCGAAGCGGTCGAGCATCAGGTTGCTGGGGATCTCGAACAGAAAGTAGCCAATGAAGAACAACCCCGCGCCCAAGCCATAGGCAGCGTCGCCGATGCCGACGTCGGCCCCCATGTGCAATTTGGCGAAGCCCACGGCGGAACGGTCCACATAGGCAATCAAGTACAGCAGGATCAGGAAAGGAATCAGTTTCAGCGTGATGCGCCGAACAAGCCGCAGTTCCTGGCTCATGGGTCGATCTCCGATTGTTGTTTTTATAGAAGCTCGGGGGACACCTCTCGCGAACATCCGCCAGGGTCATACCTCAGTTGCAACAAACTATATAGTATGACTATTTACAAAACAACTCTTCCAAAGCAGGGTTTTTGCGCTTATGTTTAGCCAAGGTTAGAACATATAGTCATACAATAAGAGAATCGATCATGCCTGATAAAAAGCCCGGCCTACGCTCCGCCCAGTGGTTTGGTACTGCCGATAAAAACGGCTTCATGTACCGCAGCTGGATGAAGAACCAGGGCATTGCCGACCATCAGTTCCATGGCAAGCCGATCATCGGCATCTGCAATACCTGGTCGGAGCTGACCCCGTGCAACGCGCACTTCCGCCAGATCGCCGAGCACGTCAAACGCGGTGTGATCGAGGCCGGCGGCTTCCCCGTGGAGTTCCCGGTGTTCTCCAACGGCGAGTCGAACCTGCGCCCCACCGCTATGCTCACCCGCAACCTGGCGAGCATGGACGTGGAGGAAGCCATTCGCGGCAACCCCATTGACGGCGTGGTGCTGCTGACCGGCTGCGACAAGACCACCCCGGCCCTGCTGATGGGTGCGGCCAGTTGCGACATACCGGCCATCGTGGTCACGGGCGGGCCTATGCTCAACGGCAAGCACAAGGGCCAGGACATCGGCTCGGGCACCGTGGTATGGCAGCTCAGTGAACAGGTCAAAGCCGGCACCATTACCCTGGACGATTTCCTCGCGGCCGAGGGCGGCATGTCGCGTTCGGCGGGCACCTGCAACACGATGGGGACCGCGTCGACCATGGCATGCATGGCCGAGGCGCTCGGCACCTCCCTGCCCCACAACGCGGCGATTCCGGCAGTGGATGCGCGGCGCTATGTGCTGGCGCACATGTCTGGCATGCGCGCGGTGGAGATGGTGCGCGAAGACTTGAAACTGTCGAAGATCCTCACTAAGCAAGCCTTTGAAAACGCGATTCGCGTGAACGCGGCCATCGGTGGCTCGACCAACGCCGTGATCCACCTGAAAGCCATCGCCGGGCGTATTGGCGTGGAGCTCGACCTGGACGACTGGACTCGCATCGGCCGTGGCATGCCAACCATCGTCGACCTGCAACCCTCGGGGCGTTTTCTGATGGAAGAGTTCTACTACGCTGGCGGCTTGCCCGCCGTGCTGCGGCGCCTCGGCGAGGCCAACCTGATCCCCCACCCGGATGCCCTGACGGTCAACGGCAAAACCCTCGGCGAGAACACCAAGGATTCGCCGATCTATGGCCAGGACGAAGTCATCCGCACACTCGACAACCCGATCCGCGCCGATGGCGGTATCTGCGTGTTGCGCGGCAACCTGGCACCGTTGGGTGCGGTCCTCAAGCCCTCGGCGGCAAGCCCCGAGCTGATGCAGCACCGAGGCCGCGCCGTGGTGTTCGAGGACTTCGACATGTACAAGGCACGCATCAACGACCCCGAGCTGGAGGTGGATGCCAACTCGATCCTGGTCATGAAGAACTGCGGCCCCAAGGGTTACCCAGGCATGGCGGAAGTCGGCAACATGGGCCTGCCGGCCAAACTGCTGGCCCAGGGTGTGACCGATATGGTGCGCATCTCCGACGCACGCATGAGCGGCACCGCCTACGGCACGGTGGTGTTGCACGTCGCGCCGGAAGCCGCGGCCGGCGGGCCGTTGGCCACAGTGCGGGAAGGTGACTGGATCGAACTCGACTGCGCCAACGGTCGCTTGCACCTGGACATCCCCGACGCAGAGCTGGCGGCGCGCATGGCCGATCTCAAGCCACCGCAGAAGCTGATCGTCGGTGGCTACCGCCAGTTGTATATCGACCATGTGCTGCAGGCCGACCAGGGCTGCGACTTTGACTTCCTCGTGGGCTGCCGTGGGGCTGAAGTCCCACGTCATTCCCACTAATTGGGATGCTATGATGCCGCGAATCTAAGTCAGAGCATCCCTGTCGTTATGGATCACCAGCCGCCCAAACCGCGCAAGAGCATGCATGCCCAGATCGTTCAGGACTTGGGCATGCATATCGTTTCCGGTCGCTTCAAGCCCGAAGAAAAACTGCCCTTGGAGTCCACGCTCTGCGAGGAATACAAGGTCAGCCGTTCGGTGCTGCGGGAGGCCACGCGAGTACTCAGCGCCAAGGGCCTGGTGTATTCCAAGCCACGGGTCGGCGCGGTGGTAAGGCCTCGTTTGAAATGGCACCTGCTCGACCCGGACGTGTTGTCCTGGCTGATGCAGTCCACGCCTCATAGTGAGTTCTTCAACACCCTGGCCGGTGTGCGGCGCATCCTCGAACCGGAAATCGCCGCGATGGCCGCGACCACCGCCACCGTCGAGGACATCGCGACGATCGAAAAAGCCTACCGCGGCATGGAAACCGCACAGACCCACGAACAGTTGCTGCAAGCCGACCTGGATTTTCACCGGGCCATCGCCGATGCCACCCGCAACGACCTGCTCGCCTACATGTGCAACATGCTGTCGCTGCCGCTGCGCGAGTCGATCAATATCACCAACCGACGCCCGGATATCCAGGGCCTCAGCCTGCCTCGACACAAGGCGATCCTCACCGCTATCCAGAACCGAGATGCCCTCGGAGCGCGGCATGCCTCGCTGGTGCAGCTGGATGACACTCGCGTAGCGCTGGATACGGTGATGAATGTGCTGACGCCGTTGTAGGCCCATTACTCGTCTGAGTACGCTCTTTCCCTATCTAAAACTCTGTTGCCAGTTCTAAAACTCTGTTGCCAGGTTGAAACCTGGTGGCGAGGGAGCTTGCTCCCGTGACGGCCCGGAAGCCGGCGACTATCCAACTGGCCCTCCGCCAGGGAGTTCGCCCCCGATTGTTGGAATGGAATGAGTACATATCCATTGCTGCGGTAACAGCGGCTTAGGGTTCCGCCCTTACGGCGGCTCACTTTTGAAAAGCGCAAAAGTAAGCAAAACGCTCTTGCCCCACCACTCGGCACCTCGCCCAGGCTCGGTGTGCCCGCAATCCGACATTGATTTGGGGGGCCGCCGCCACGCGCCATCCATGGCGCGG
>NZ_SGWI01000016.1 GCF_004519405.1 Pseudomonas sp. BCA17
GGATGACTTGACGGCCGAGCGCTTCCTGGCGGACCCGTTCAGCGGCAGCGGGCGCCTGTACAAAACCGGCGACCTGGTGCGTTACCTGGCCGACGGAAACTTGGAGTACGTGAGGCGCAATGACGATCAGGTCAAGCTGCGTGGCTTGCGTATCGAGCTGGGTGAAATCGAAGCGCACCTGGCGGCGCATGTCGCTGTCCAGGAAGCCGTCGTGCTGGTACGCGATGAGCGCCTGGTGGCTTATTACACCGGCGTGGCGGCCGAGGTCGAGGCGTTGCGCGCACATCTGCTGGCGCAGTTGCCGGACTACATGGTGCCGCAGCTGTTCGTGCACCTCGAGGCGCTGCCGCTGAGCCCCAACGGCAAGCTGGACCGCAAGGCCCTGCCGGCGCCGGACGTGGGAGCGCTGCGCACCCATGCCTACGAAGCCCCTCAGGGCGAAATTGAAACCACCATGGCGCGGCTCTGGACGGAGTTGTTGAGCGTCGAGCGCGTCGGTCGCCACGACAACTTCCTTGAGCTGGGTGGGCATTCGTTACTCGCGGTCAGCCTGATCGGGCGCTTACGCCAGGAAGGCATCGAGGCCAACGTCAAGGCGCTGTTCGAGCACTCCACACTGTGGGAATACGCTGCAATTACGGAAAGAATGGAGATGGTCCTGTGAGTGTTATCGAACTGTTGGCGACACTGAAGGAAAAGGATGTGCAACTGTCCGTCAAGGGCGATCAACTCGTGTTGCAGGGCAACAAGCTGGCCTTGAGCGAGCCGGGTGTGCTGGCGTCGCTGCGCGAGCATAAAGCCGCGCTGATCGACTTGATCAATGCCGGCGATTACTCGGCGCAGCGCACCGGGCACGTCGAGGTACCGGCCAATGCCATCCGCCCCGACTGCGCCCGGATCACCCCGGCTATGTTGCCACTGGTGAACCTGAGCCAGGCGGCCATCGACCGTATCGTCGCCACGGTGCCCGGCGGCACCGCGAATGTGCAGGACATTTACCCGCTGGCGGCGCTTCAGGAAGGGATTTTCTACCACCACGTCACGGCGCGCCAAGGTGACCTCTACCTGATGCGCTCACAGTTCGCGATCGCCACGCGGCCGCGCCTGGAGGCGTTTGCCCAGGCCCTGCAGCAGGTGATCAACCGTCACGACATCCTGCGCACCAGCATTGTCTGGGAGGGGCTGGATGAGCCGGTGCAAGTGGTCTGGCGCGAGTCGGAACTGATGATTGACGAGGTGGTACTCGACCCGGCTGACGGGCCGATTACCGAGCAGTTGTACCGACGCTTCGACACCCGCTCGATGCATATGCATCTGGGCCAGGCGCCGCTGTTGCGTGTGGTTTTCGCCGAAGACCCGGCCAACCAGCGTTGGGTGGCGATGTTGCTGTTCCATCATATCGCCATTGACCATGTGGCCATGCAGGTCGTGTATCAGGAGATCCACGCCTGTTTATACGGCAATGCCGAGCAGCTCGGCGCGGCGGTGCCGTACCGCAACTATGTGGCCCAGGCACGCCTGGGCACGACGGTGCAGGAGCATGAAGGGTTCTTTCGCGACATGCTCGGCGATCTGGATGAACCGACGCTGCCTTTCGGTCATCAGGATGTGCAGGGCGACGAGCAGGTGGGCGAGCAGGCCCATCGACTCGACGCCGAGTTGAGTCGGCGCCTGCGCGCCCAGGCCCGGCAGCAGGTGGTCAGCGTCGCCAGCCTGCACCATTTGGCCTGGGCCCAGGTGCTGGGGCGTATTTCCGGGCGTGACGATGTGGTATTCGGCACCGTGCTGATGGGGCGCATGGGCGGTGCTGAGGGCAGTGAGCACGGGCTCGGGCTGTTTATCAATACCTTGCCGCTGCGTCTGGATGTGGGCGCGCTGGACGTACAGGCGGCGACCAAGGCCGCCCATGTGCGCCTGACGCGCCTGCTGGGCCATGAACATGCGCCGCTGGCGCTGGCCCAGCGTTGCAGCGGCGTGGCCGCGCCTACGCCGTTGTTCAGTGCCTTGATCAACTATCGGCAGAGCCAGGCGGCGGTATCGAACGGGCCGCAATGGGACGGTATCGAGCTGCTTGGCGGCGAGGGGCGCAGCAACTATCCGCTGGTGCTGTCGGTGGATGACGTCGGTGAAGATTTCCACCTGACCCTGCAAGGCGTCGCCAGCATGCCGTTGCCGCGCATCCTCGGCTATCTGCTCACCGCGCTGCACAGCCTGGTCGATGCGCTGGAGCAGGGCCACGCCACGCCGATGCAGGCTTTGCCGATCGTGCCCGCCGAAGAGCGGCGCATCCAGTTGGCCGGTTTTAATGACACGGCCAGGGATTACCCGCGTGGGCAGACCATTCACGCCAGGTTCGAGGCCCGTGCGCTGGCGCAGCCGCAGGCGGTAGCCGTGCGCCAGGGCGCGCAGCAACTGAGCTATCAACAACTCAACGAGCGGGCCAACCAACTGGCCCGCCATTTGATCGAACGGGGCGTGGGCCCCGATGAGCGCGTCGCGATCTGTGCGCGCCGCAGCGTCGACACCCTGGTGGGCTTGGTAGCGATCCTCAAGGCCGGCGCGGCCTACGTGCCGGTGGACCCGGCGCACCCCCAGGAACGTATTGCCTACCTGTTGCAAGACAGCACCCCTGTGGCCGTTCTGGTGCAGACGGCGACCGCCGACCTGGTCACCGGGCTGCCGGTTCCGGTCATCGATCTGAATTCGGCTGCCTGGCACACCGCACCGGCCGACAACCCGCACGTGGCCGGCCTGACTCCGGCGCACCTGGCCTATGTGATCTACACCTCCGGTTCCACCGGCCAGCCCAAAGGCGTGATGGTCGAACACCGTACCCTGGAGAACCTGGTGAACTGGCATTGCGAGGCGTTCGACCTGCACGCCGGCAGCCACACCTCCAGCGTCGCCGGTTTCGGTTTCGACGCCATGGCCTGGGAGGTGTGGCCGGCTTTGTGCACAGGCGCGACCCTGCACCTGCCGCCCGCGCAGCAAGCCCATGAAGACATTGATGCGCTGCTGCAATGGTGGGTCGCCCAGCCGCTGGATGTGAGCTTCCTGCCGACGCCGGTGGCCGAGTACGCCTTCAGCCAGCGCCTGGAACACCCGACGCTGAAGACCCTGCTGATTGGTGGCGACCGTCTGCGTCAGTTCCACACGCCTCGGCGGTTCAAGCTGGTCAACAACTACGGCCCGACCGAAGCCACGGTCGTCGCCACGTCCGGCTTGATCGAGGCGGGCAAGCCCCTGCACATCGGCAAACCGGTGGCCAACGCGCAGGTGTACGTGCTCGATGCGCAACGGCAACTGCTGCCGCAAGGGGTGGTCGGCGAGCTGTATGTGGCCGGTGCCGGGGTGGCGCGGGGTTACCTGAACCGTCCCGAGATGAGCGCCGAACGCTTCCTTCGTGACCCGTTCAGCCGCGACCCGCAGGCGCGTATGTACCGCACGGGGGACCTGGTGCGCTGGCGCGAGGACGGCACCCTTGAATACCTGGGGCGTAACGATGACCAGGTGAAGATCCGTGGCGTACGGATCGAACTGGGCGAAATCGACAGCTGCCTGGCCGCCCACTCCCTGGTCCGTGAAGCGGTGGTGCTGGCGCGTGACGGGCGTCTGGTGGCGTATTTCAGCGCCGACGCTGCGCTGGACGTCGAGAGCCTGCGCGGCTTTGTCCAGGCGCAACTGCCGGAATACATGGTCCCTGTCGCCTATGTGCGGCTGGACCATATGCCGCTCACGGCCAACGGCAAGCTCGACCGCAAGGCCCTGCCGGAACCAGGGCTGGAGGCGCTGATCAGCCGCGGCTATGAAGCCCCGCAGGGCGAGGTGGAAAGCACCCTCGCGCAGATCTGGGCGGACGTGCTCAAGCTGGAACAGGTGGGCCGTCACGACAATTTCTTCGAACTGGGCGGGCATTCGTTACTGGCCGTCAACCTGGTGGAGCGCATGCGCCAGGCGGGCCTGAGCGCCGATGTGCGCGTGCTGTTCAGCCAGCCGACCCTGGCGGCGCTGGCGGCGGCGGTGGGTGCCGGCAACGAAGTGCGGGTACCGGCCAATCGCATCGAGCCCGGTTGCACGCAGATCACCCCGGACCTGCTGCCCCTGGCCACACTGGATCAGGCGAGCATCGACCTGATCGTCGCCGCTGTGCCCGGCGGTGCGGCCAATGTGCAAGATATCTATCCCTTGGCGCCGTTGCAGGAGGGCATTCTCTACCTGCACTTGTCGGCCGAGCACCGTGACCCGTACGTACTCACGTCACAATTCGAATTGGCGGATAACGCGCGGTTTCAGGCGTTTTGCCAAGCCCTGCAACAGGTGGTCGAGCGCCACGATATCCTGCGTACGGCCGTGCTCTGGGAAGGGCTGGAGCAGCCGATGCAAGTGGTGTTGCGCCATGCGCCGCTGCGGGTTGAGCCCTTCACGCCGGCCCCTGGCTCAACGCCAGTCGCCGAGCAATTGCGCGCCGAAGTGCGGGCGCGCTACGCCCGTCTCGATCTGAACCAGGCACCGCTGATGCGCGTGGTCTACGCCCAGGATGCGGCGCGCGGGACAATCGTCGCGTTCTTCGTGTTCCATCACTTGGTGCTGGACCACACTGCTGTGGAGGTGGTGCAGCATGAAATGCAGGCGTATCTGCTGGGCGAGGCCGACCGCCTGGGGGCGGCGGTGCCGTATCGCAACTACGTCGCGCAGGCGCGTCTTGGGGTCAGTGAGCAGCGACATGAAGCGTTCTTTCGCGACATGTTGGCGGACATCGAGGAGCCGACCCTGCCGTTTGGCCTCCAGGGCGTCGAGGACGACGGCGCGGATATCGACGAAGCCGAACTGACCCTGGACGCGGGCCTGAGCCGTCGGCTGCGTCTCCATGCCCGGCAACTGGGCGTCAGCCCAGCGAGCGTGTTTCACCTGGCCTGGGCGCGTGTGTTGAGTGTGGTCGCGCACACCGACCGCGTGGTCTTCGGCACGGTGATGATGGGCCGCATGCAGGGCGGAGACGGCGCCGATCGCGCGCTGGGCATGTTTATCAATACCTTGCCGCTGCGCATTGATATCGATGACCAGGCCGTGCAGGCGGCGGTCAAGACCACCCATGCCAGCCTGAGCGGGCTGCTCGGCCATGAGCACGCCTCGTTGGCGCTGGCGCAACGCTGCAGCAGCGTCGCAGCATCCACGCCGTTGTTCAGTGCCTTGCTCAACTACCGGCACAGTGCGCTGCCATCAGCGGCCGAGCAGGCCGAATACCAGCGCGCATGGCGCGGCATTGATGTGGTGGATGTGCATGAGCGCACCAACTACCCGCTGAGCGTCAGTGTCAACGACCTGGGCGAGCAGTTCAGCCTGAGCACATTGGCGGTTGCCGCGCTGGGCGCAGAGAAAATCTGTATTTACTTCAACACCGTCATCGAGCAACTGGTCGATGCACTGGACCATACGCCGTCTGCGCCACTCAACGGCGTGTCGATGCTGCCGCAGGCCGAGCGTCATCAAGTGCTGCAGGCGTTCAACGGCACTGTCAGGGATTACCCGCACACGCACACCTTGCATCGGCGGTTCGAAGCCTGTGCAGCGGCTGAACCGCAGTCGTTGGCGGCGGTGCATGGCAAGCAATCCTTGAGTTATGCGCAATTGAATCAGCGGGCCAACCGTCTGGCCCATCACCTGATCGGCCTGGGCGTGGCCCCTGGCGACCGCGTGGCGATCCTGCTGGAGCGCTCCGTGGACCTGCTGGTCAGCCAGTTGGCAATCAGCAAGTGCGCGGCGGTGTATGTGCCGCTGGATGTCAATGCACCACTGGACCGTCAAGGTTTCATGGTCGTGGACAGTGGCGCGCAATGGGTACTGACGGCGGCCTCCATCGAAGTGCCGGCGGGCGCTCGTCGCCTGGACCTGGACACCCTGGACCTGAGCGCTGAGCCCACGCATAACCCGGCGCTGGAGCAATCCGCGGAAACGGCGGCGTACATCATGTACACCTCCGGCTCCACCGGTACGCCGAAAGGCGTGTTGGTGCCGCACCGAGCGATCACACGTTTGGTGATCAACAACGGTTATGCCGATTTCAATCAGCACGACCGCGTGGCGTTCGCCTCCAACCCTGCGTTTGACGCCAGTACCCTTGATGTATGGGCGCCATTGCTCAATGGTGGCGCGGTGGTGGTGGTCAATCAGGACACGTTGCTGTCCCAGGCTGATTTTGCCGAGTTGTTGCAGGAGCAAGCCGTCAGCGTGTTGTGGATGACCGCTGGGTTGTTCCATCAATACGCCGAAGGACTGCTGCCGGTCTTCCCGCAGCTGCGTTACCTGATTGTCGGTGGCGATGTACTGGACCCGAACGTGATCGCTCGCGTACTCAAGGACGGCGCACCGCAGCACCTGCTCAATGGCTACGGCCCGACTGAGGCGACGACGTTTTCGACCACCCATGAGATTACCCGGGCGGACGAAGGCAGTATTCCGATCGGCCGTCCGGTGGGCAACAGCCGCGCCTACGTGCTGGACGCTCGCCAACAACCAGTACCGGTCGGTGTGACCGGCGAGCTGTACATCGGTGGCCAGGGAGTTGCCCTGGGCTATCTGAACCGGGCTGATCTGACGGCAGAGAAATTCCTCACCGACCCGTTCAACGAAGGGGCGCTGATGTACCGCACCGGCGACCTGGTGGCCTGGCGTGCCGACGGCACCTTGCAGTACCAGGGACGTAACGACCAGCAAGTGAAAATTCGCGGTTTCCGCATCGAACTGGGCGAGATCGAAACCCGCCTGGGCGAACACCCGCAGGTCAAGGACGCGATGGTTCTCGCCCGTGAAGACGAGCCTGGGCACAAGCGCCTGGTGGCGTACTTCACCGAGCGTGAAAACGTCGACATCCAATCATTGCGTGACCATCTGCAAGCGCAGTTGCCGGAGTACATGGTGCCATCGGCCTACGTGCGCCTGGACAACCTGCCGCTGACCAACAACGGTAAGGTCGACCGCAAAGCCTTGCCCGCGCCGGATCAGGACGCACTGCTCAGCCGTGGCTACGAAGCGCCACAAGGTGAAGTGGAAACCGTGCTGGCGCAGATCTGGGCGGATGTGCTCAAGGTCGAGCAGGTCGGTCGCCACGATAACTTCTTCGAACTGGGCGGCCATTCGCTGCTGGCCGTCAACCTGATCGAACACATGCGCCGCGCCGACCTCAGCGCCGACGTGCGCGTGCTGTTCAGCCAGCCCACCCTGGCGGCGCTGGCGGCTGCCGTGGGCAGCGGGCGTGAAGTGGCCGTACCGGCCAACCTG
The DNA here is from genome assembly GCF_004519405.1 of Pseudomonas sp. BCA17. Taxonomy (GTDB): domain Bacteria; phylum Pseudomonadota; class Gammaproteobacteria; order Pseudomonadales; family Pseudomonadaceae; genus Aquipseudomonas. Next base: position 7,279 of record NZ_SGWI01000016.1, read on the forward strand.
ATTACGCCTGACTGCCTGCGCATCACGCCCGATCTGCTGCCCCTGATCACCCTGGACCAGGCGAGCATCGACCATATCGTCGCCCAGGTCCCGGGCGGCCTGGCCAACGTGCAGGACATCTACGCCCTGGCACCGTTGCAGGAAGGCATCCTGTATCACCACATCACGGCGGAGCAGGGCGACCCGTATTTGCTGCAGTCGCAAATGGCGTTCGACAGCGTGGAGCGTCTGCATCGCTTTGCCCGCGCCTTGCAAGGCGTGATTGACCGTCACGACATCCTGCGCACCGGGATTGTCTGGGAGGGCCTGAGCACCCCGGCGCAAGTGGTGTGGCGCCAGGCCGAACTGGCGGTGCAGGAGCTGGTGCTCGACCCGGCCGACGGCGACATCCTGAGCCAGCTGCATGCACGCTTTGATGCCCGGCATTACCGCCTGGATGTCAGCCAGGCTCCTTTGATGCGCCTGGCCTATGCCCGCGATGAACGCAACGAACGGACGGTGGCCGTGCTGTTGTTCCACCACACGGTGTTGGACCACACCGCGCTGGAGGTGGTCAGTTGGGAAATGGCAGCCGGCCTGTTGGGTTCCACCGAACCGTTGGCCACGCCGGTACCGTACCGCAACTACGTGGCCCAGACGCGTTTGGGCGGCGTTGAACAGGAACATGAAAGCTTCTTCCGCGAAATGCTCGGCGATATCGATGAACCGACCTTGCCCTTCGGCTTGCAGGACGTACAGGGCGACGGCAACACGGTGGCCGAGGTTACGCAGGTACTGCCGACAGACGTCAGCCGGCGCCTGCGGTCGGCGGCGCGCGCCATGGGAGTCAGCGTCGCCAGCCTGTTCCACCTGGCCTACGCCCAGGTGCTGGGTGCGGTTTCGGGCAAGCAGGATGTGGTGTTCGGCACGGTACTGGTCGGGCGCATGCAGGGTGGCCAAGGCGCTGACCGCGCATTGGGCATGTTCATCAACACCTTGCCGCTGCGCGTCGACCTCGGTGAGCACAGCGCACAAGACGGCGTGCGTGCGACTCATGCACGGCTGTCGGCGCTGTTGGGGCACGAGCATGCCTCGTTGTCCCTGGCCCAGCGTTGCAGTGGCGTGGCCGCGCCGGCGCCGTTGTTCAGCGCGATGCTCAACTATCGCCACAGCGCCAGCGATGGTGTGATGCACCAGACCCGTGACGCCTGGGTCGGCATCGAGACCCTGGCCAGCGAGGAGCGCACCAACTACCCGTTGGCGTTGAGCGTGGATGACCAGGGTGACGATTTCCGCTTGTGCGTGCAGGCCACTGCGGTGGATGCCGGGCGTGTAGTGGGTTATGTGCAGACGGCCTTGC
>NZ_SGWI01000017.1 GCF_004519405.1 Pseudomonas sp. BCA17
CGTGTTGGTGCCGCATCGGGCAATCACGCGCCTGGTGATCAACAACGGCTATGCCGATTTCAATCAGCACGACCGCGTGGCGTTTGCTTCGAACCCGGCGTTTGACGCCAGCACCCTGGACGTATGGGCGCCGTTACTCAACGGCGGCGCAGTGGTGGTGGTCGATCAGGATACGTTGCTGTCCCAGGCCGATTTTGCCGAGTTGTTGCAGGAGCAAGCCGTCAGTGTGTTGTGGATGACCGCTGGGTTGTTCCATCAATACGCCGAAGGGCTACTACCGGTGTTCCCTCAGCTGCGTTACCTGATCGTCGGCGGCGATGTACTTGATCCGAGCGTGATCGCCAGAGTCCTTAAGGACGGTGCACCCCAGCACCTGCTTAACGGCTACGGCCCGACTGAGGCGACGACGTTCTCGACCACCCATGAGATCACCCGGGCGGACGAAGGCAGCATTCCAATCGGCCGTCCGGTGGGCAACAGCCGTGCCTACGTGTTGGACGCACGTCAGCAACCAGTGCCGGTCGGTGTCACCGGCGAGTTGTACATCGGTGGTCAAGGTGTTGCCTTGGGCTATCTGAACCGAGAAGACCTGACGGCAGAGAAATTCCTCACCGACCCGTTCAACGAAGGGGCGCTGATGTACCGCACCGGCGACCTGGTGGCGTGGCGTGCCGACGGCACCTTGCAGTACCAGGGACGTAACGACCAGCAAGTGAAAATTCGCGGTTTCCGCATCGAACTGGGCGAGATCGAAACCCGCCTGGGCGAGCACCCGCAGGTCAAGGACGCGGTGGTTCTCGCCCGTGAAGACGAACCGGGGCACAAGCGCCTGGTGGCGTACTTCACCGAGCGTGAAAACGTCGACATCCAATCATTGCGTGACCATCTGCAAGCGCAGTTGCCGGAGTACATGGTGCCGGCCGCTTACGTGTGGCTGGACAACCTGCCGCTGACCAACAACGGTAAGGTCGACCGCAAAGCCTTGCCCGCGCCGGATCAGGACGCACTGCTGAGCCGTGGCTACGAAGCGCCACAAGGTGAAGTGGAAACCGTGCTGGCGCAGATCTGGGCGGATGTGCTCAAGGTCGAGCAGGTCGGTCGCCATGATAACTTCTTCGAACTGGGCGGCCATTCGCTGATGGCGGTCAACCTGATCGAACGCATGCGCCGCGCCGACCTCAGCGCCGACGTGCGCGTGCTGTTCAGCCAGCCGACCCTGGCAGCGCTGGCGGCTGCGGTGGGCAGTGGGCGTGAAGTGGCCGTACCGGCCAACCTGATTACGCCTGACTGCGTGCGCATCACTCCGGACCTGCTGCCCCTGGCGAACCTGGACCAGGCGGCGATCGACCGGATCGTCGCCAGCGTGCCGGGCGGTGTGGCCAACGTGCAGGACATCTACGCCCTGGCACCGTTGCAGGAAGGCATCCTGTACCACCACATCGCAGCGGAGCAGGGCGATCCGTACTTGCTGCAGTCGCAGCTGGAGTTCGACGATATCGAGCGTCTGCAGGCGTTTGCCCAGGCATTGCAGACGGTGATCGAGCGCCATGACATCCTGCGCACCGGCGTGGTCTGGGAAGAGCTGGCCATTCCGGCCCAGGTGGTCTGGCGCAAAGCCGAGTTGCCGGTACAGGCGGTGCACCTTGACCCGGTCGATGGCGATATTCTTGGCCAACTGCATGAGCGTTTTGATGCCCGGCATTACCGCCTGGATGTCAGCCAGGCGCCGCTGGTTCGTCTGGTGTACGCCGAAGACCGCGCCAACCAGCGGATTGTGGCGATTCTGTTGTTCCATCACTTGGCGCTGGACCATACGGCCCTGGAGGTGGTCAGCCAGGAAATGCAGGCCAGCCTGCTGGGGGGGCGCGAGCCATTGGCGGCGCCGATCCCGTACCGCAACTATCTGGCTCAGGTACGCCTGGGGCTCAGTGAGCAGGAACACGAGGCGTTCTTCCGCGACATGCTCGGCGATATCGATGAACCGACCTTGCCGTTCGGTTTGCAGGACGTGCAAGGCGAAGGCCATGCCATCCGTGAGGCTTCGGTGGCCCTGGACAGCGATTTGAGCCGGCGCCTGAGGGCGCGGGCGCGGCTGCTGGGCGTCAGTGCCGCCAGTGTGTTCCATCTGGCGTGGGCGAAGGTGCTGAGCAGCGTGTCCGACTCGCGGCAGGTGGTGTTCGGTACCGTCCTGATGGGCCGCATGCAGGGCGGGGACGGCGCCGACCGGTCGCTGGGCATGTTTATCAACACCCTGCCATTGCGGGTCGATATCGAAGGGTTGGGGGTGCAGGCCGCCGTCAAGGCCGCCCATGCACGCCTGACTGGCCTGTTGGGGCATGAACATGCGTCGCTGGCCCTGGTGCAACGTTGCAGTGGGGTTGCGCAGTCGACCCCGCTGTTCAGTGCGCTGCTCAACTATCGCCATACCCCGGCTGCCCATACCGGCCTGACGGCCGAGATTGAGCAGGCATGGCACGGCATGCGCTTCCTGACTGCCGAGGAACGCACCAACTACCCGGTCAGCTTGAGCGTCAACGACCTGGGCGAAGACTTCAGCCTGGATGCGCTGACGGTTGCATCGGTCGATCCGCACCTGATCTGCGGCTACCTCGTGACCCTGCTTGAACAACTGGTCGATGCTCTGGAGCACTCGCCACAACGGGCGTTGGAGCACCTGTCGATCCTCTCGCCGGCGCAGACCCGCCAGTTGCTCGCGGATTTCAACGCCACCGACGCGGATTACCCACGGGACCTGACCGTGGTGCAGATGATCGAGGCGCACGCCTTGCATACCCCGCACACCATCGCGGTGGTGCTGGGTGAGCAGGTGTTGAGCTATCGTCAACTGAACGAGCAGGCCAACCAGGTCGCGCATCACCTGCGCAGCCTTGGGGTGCAGGCCGATGCGCGCGTAGCCCTGTGCATGGAGCGCAGCCTGGCGATGATTGTCGGGCTGCTGGGGATCCTCAAGTCGGGGGCCGCTTACGTGCCGCTCGACCCCGAGTACCCGGCGCAGCGCCTAGCGCTGGCGCTGCAAGACAGCCAGCCGCTGGCGGTGCTGGTCCACGCGGCTACCCGTATGGTGCTGGAGGATTCCGGTCTCGCACTGATTGACCTGGACGATGCCTCGTTGGACGCGCAGCCACGTCACAACCCGGCCGCGGTGGCCGGGCCGAATGACCTGGCCTACGTAATCTTTACCTCCGGCTCCACCGGCCGCCCCAAAGGGGTAATGGTGGAGCATGGTTCGCTGGTCAACCACATCACCTGGCAGACCCGCGCGTTTGGTTTTGATGCCAACGAGCGGATCTTGCAGCGCACCTCGGTGGCTTTCGACGCCTCCGTCTGGGAAATCTGGACGCCGTTGGCGATTGGCGCGCGGCTGGTGCTGTTGCCGGCACACGCTTCGAGGGATGTCGAGCAAATGGCGCAGACCCTGGTGGAGCACCAGGTCAGCGTCGCGCAGTTTGTGCCGAGCCTGCTGCGACTGCTGGTGCAACTGCCGGACAGCGGCGTGCGGTGCCGTTACCTGTTCAGCGGCGGTGAAGTGCTGGACCCTCAACTGGCGATGCAGGCGCGGGCGCTGACCAGCCACGGCATCGTCAACCTGTATGGTCCGACCGAAGCCACCATCGACAGCACGTCGTGGACCTGCGACGGCAGCGCGCCGGTCGAGTCGGTGCCGATCGGCAAGCCCATCGCCAATGCCCGCGCCTATGTGCTCGATGCACGCCTTGAGCCGGTGGCGCTGGGTGTGGTGGGCGAGTTGTACATCGGCGGCGCCGGTGTGGCGCGTGGGTACCTGGGCCGCGATGATTTGACGGCCGAGCGCTTCCTGGCGGACCCGTTCAGCGGCAATGGGCGCCTGTACAAAACCGGCGACCTGGTGCGTTACCTCGCCGACGGAAACTTGGAGTACGTAAGGCGCAATGACGATCAGGTCAAGTTGCGTGGCTTGCGTATCGAACTGGGTGAAATCGAAGCCCACCTGGCGGCGCATGTCGCTGTCCAGGAGGCCGTCGTGCTGGTGCGCGATGAGCGCCTGGTGGCGTATTGCACGCGGCGCGAGGCGCAGTCGGACATCGATATCGAAGCCCTGCGCGAGCATGTGCAGCAGTATGTGCCGACCTACATGGTGCCGCAGGCCTATGTGGTGCTGGAGGCGCTGCCGCTGAGCCCCAACGGCAAGCTGGACAGCAAGGCGCTGCCGGAACCGGGCATGGAGGCCGTGATTGCGCGAGGTTATGAGGCACCGAGCGGGGCGGTCGAAACCCTGCTGGCGCAGATCTGGGCCGATGTGCTCAAGGTGGAAAAGGTCGGTCGCCACGATCACTTCTTCGAGTTGGGCGGGCATTCGTTGCTCGCCGTCGGCCTGATCGGACGCATGCGCCAGGCCGGCCTCAACGCCGACGTGCGCGTCTTGTTCAACCAGCCGACCCTGGCGGCGCTCGCCGCTGCCGTGGGCAGCGGGCGCGAGATCCAGGTGCCGGCCAACATCATCCCGGCCGGGTGCACGCACATTACGCCGGACTTGCTGCCGCTGCTGATCCTGGATCAGCCAAGCATCGACCGTATCGTCGCCACGGTCGCAGGCGGCGCGGCCAACGTGCAGGATATCTACCCGCTGGCACCGCTGCAGGAAGGCATTCTTTACCACCACATCAGCGCCGAGCAGGGCGACCTGTACGTGCAGCAGGGACAGTTCGCGTTTGCCGATCTTGCGCGCCTGCAGCAGTTTGCCGAAGCCTTGCAACAGGTCATCGACCGCCACGATGTGCTGCGTACCGGGTTTGTCTGGGAGGGCCTGGAACAGCCGGTGCAGGTGGTCTGGCGCCAGGCGCGGTTGATCACCCGGGCGGTACAGTTCGATCCGCGCGGTGGCGATATCGCCGCGCAACTGGCGGCGCACGTTGACCCGCGCCGCCATCGTTTGAACCTGACCCAGGCGCCACTGATGCAACTGGTGTACGCCGACGATGAGGCAGGCCAGCGCATCGTCGCCACGCTGCTGTTCCATCATATGGTCATGGACCACATGGCCATGGACGTAGTGTGGCGGGAGTTGGAGGCGTTCCTGCTCGGCAAGGGCGATGAATTGATCGCCTCGGTGCCTTACCGCAATTACGTGGTGCAGACGCGCCTGGCGAGTCGCGAGCAGGAACACGAGACCTTCTTCCGCGACATGCTGGGAGATATCGAGGAGCCGACCCTGCCGTTCGCACAGCAGGACGTGCGCGATGACGGCTACGATATCGACGAGGTCGACCTGGCCCTGGATGCCGACCTGAGCCGACGCTTGCGCGCGGTGACCCGCCAGAATGGCGTCAGCCCGGCCAGCCTGTTCCATCTGGCCTGGGCACGGGTGCTGGGCGTGGTTTCCAGCACTGAGCGGGTGGTGTTCGGCACGGTGATGATGGGGCGCTTGCAGGGCGGTGAGGGCGCCGACCGGGCGGTGGGCATGTTTATCAATACTTTGCCGCTGCGCGTCGATATCTGCGGCCAAGGCGTGCAGGAGGCCGTCAAGGCCACCCATGTGCGTCTGTCGGGTCTGCTTGCCCATGAGCTGGCCTCTCTGGCCCAGGTGCAGCGTTGCAGCGGGGTGCCGCAATCGATGCCGTTGTTCAGTGCGTTGTTCAACTACCGTCATACGCCGGACAACGCTGCTCAAATCACAGAGGCGTCGCTTCGTGCGTGGCAAGGCATGGAGTTTTTGCAGGCGCGAGAGCGCTCCAACTACCCACTGACCTTGAGCGTCAACGATTTAGGCGAGGCTTTCAGCCTGAGCGCGCTGGCACTGGCATCGATTGGCGCGCAACGCCTCTGCGAGTACGTGAACCGGGTCGTCGAGCAACTGGTCGAGGCACTGGAGCACGCACCGCACACCGCGATGAACAGTCTGTCGGTGCTGCCCGCCGAGGCTCGTCGGCAGTTGATCGAAGGCTTCAACGCCACCCGTGTCGACTACCCCCACGGCCTGACCATTCACCAGCGCTTCGAGCAGCAGGTCGAGTTGTACCCGCATACGCTGGCGGCGGTGTACCAGGGCCAAAGCCTGACCTACGTCGAACTGAACCGCCAAGCCAACCGACTCGCCCACCGGTTGATCGAGCTCGGGGTGCAACCCGACGATCGCGTGGCGATCTGTGCGCAACGCAGCCTGGAAATGCTGGTGGGCCTGGTCGCCATTCTCAAGGCCGGCGCAGGCTACGTGCCGATCGATCCGGCGCATCCGCTGGACCGCATCCGTTACTTGCTCGAAGACAGCGCCCCGGTTGCCGTGCTGGTGCAGCCGGGCCTGGCCCAGCGTTTACCGACTCTGCAAGTGCCGGTGCTGGAACTCGACAGTCGCCGGCTGCAGGGCGCTGCCCGTGACAACAACCCCCAGGTCGCGAGCCTGACCCCGGCACACTTGGCCTATGTGATTTACACCTCCGGTTCCACCGGTCTGCCCAAGGGCGTGATGGTGGAGCATCGCACCTTGGAAAACCTGGTGAGCTGGCACTGCGATACGTTTGAACTGGGCCACGGCAGCAAGACGTCGAGCGTCGCCGGGTTTGGTTTCGACGCCATGGCCTGGGAAGTCTGGCCGGCCCTGTGCGTGGGGGCGACCCTGTATATGCCGCCGGCCCATGACGGCAGTGAAGACATCGACGCGCTGCTGCAGTGGTGGTTGGCCCAGCCGCTGGATGTCAGCTTCCTGCCGACGCCGGTGGCCGAATACGCCATCAGTCAAGACCTGCAACACCCGACGCTCAAGACCCTGTTGATCGGCGGCGACCGCCTGCGCCAGTTCAACAAGCCGCAGCGTTTCAACCTGATCAACAACTACGGCCCGACCGAAGCCACGGTGGTGGCGACCTCCGGGCGCGTTGAAGCCGGGCAGGTGCTGCATATCGGCAAGCCGGTGAGCAATGCCCAGGTCTATCTGCTCGATGAATACCAGCAGCCGGTCCCCCTGGGGGTCGCGGGTGAGTTGTACGTGGCGGGTGCCGGGGTGGCGCGGGGTTATTTGAACCGTGCACAAATGACCGCCGAACGCTTCCTCAAAGACCCGTTCAGCGAGGATCCGCAGGCGCGGATGTATCGCACCGGCGACCTCGCGCGTTGGCTGGAGGACGGTACGCTCGATTACCTGGGCCGTAACGATGACCAGGTGAAAATCCGTGGTGTGCGTATCGAGCTGGGTGAAATCGAAACCCGCCTGAGCGAACAGGCCGGTGTCCGCGAAGCCGTGGTGCTGGCCCGTGAAGGGCGCCTGGTGGCCTACTTCACCGAGCGCGGCACGCAACAGCCGGCGCTGGATATCGACGCCTTGCGCAGCGGTTTGCTGGCGTGCTTGCCGGAGTACATGGTGCCGGCCGCCTATGTGCGCCTGGACCATATGCCGCTGACCGCTAACGGTAAGCTCGACCGCAAGGCTTTGCCGGAACCGGACCAGGACGCGATGCTCAGCCGAGGCTATGAAGCCCCGCAGGGCGAAGTGGAAACCACCCTCGCGCAGATCTGGGCGGACGTGCTCAAACTGGAACAGGTGGGCCGTCACGACAACTTCTTCGAGCTGGGCGGGCATTCGTTGCTGGCCGTGGGCCTGGTGGAACGCATGCGCCAGGCGGGCCTGCAGGCGGATGTGCGCGTGCTGTTCAGCCAGCCGACGCTGGCGGCGCTGGCGGCGGCGGTGGGTGGCGGCAACGAAGTGGCGGTACCGGCCAATCGCATCGACGTCGGTTGCACGCAGATCACCCCGGAGCTGCTGCCCCTGGCCACGCTGGATCAGCCGAGTATCGACCGGATCGTCGCCAGTGTGCCGGGCGGCGTGGCCAACGTGCAGGACATCTATGCCTTGGCACCGCTGCAGGAAGGCCTGTTGTATCACCACATCAGTGCCGAACACGGCGACCCGTACCAGCAACATGCACTGTTCGCGTTCGACAGCCGCCAGCGCCTGGACCGGTTCGCCCAGGCCCTGCAACACGTGATCGGCCGCCATGACATCCTGCGTACCGGGCTGTTCTGGGAACAACTGGACGCGCCGGTGCAAGTGGTCTGGCGCGAGGCGCCGCTGGCGGTGGACGAACTCATCCCGCAAGCCGGTGATGTGCTGGCGCAACTGCGTGAGCACTTCAGCCTCGGCCGCCATCGCATGGATATCCGCCAGGCACCGATGATGCAC
>NZ_SGWI01000018.1 GCF_004519405.1 Pseudomonas sp. BCA17
GGGTACTGAGTCGTGACCGGTTGGCCTCGCTTCAGCAAATTGGGTATGTAATAGAGTCGGTGTTCTGTGAGCTCGAACTTTCGGTTCATAGCGTCTTCACACACCGCAATCTGGTGCCTTTTCAGGTCAGCAAATTGCTTGGGTGTTATATGGTCAAGCCTCACGGGCAATTAGTATTGGTTAGCTCAACGCCTCACAGCGCTTACACACCCAACCTATCAACGTCGTAGTCTTCGACGGCCCTTCAGGGAACTCAAGGTTCCAGTGAGATCTCATCTTGAGGCTAGTTTCCCGCTTAGATGCTTTCAGCGGTTATCTATTCCGAACATAGCTACCCGGCAATGCCACTGGCGTGACAACCGGAACACCAGAGGTTCGTCCACTCCGGTCCTCTCGTACTAGGAGCAGCCCCTCTCAAATCTCAAACGTCCACGGCAGATAGGGACCGAACTGTCTCACGACGTTCTAAACCCAGCTCGCGTACCACTTTAAATGGCGAACAGCCATACCCTTGGGACCGGCTTCAGCCCCAGGATGTGATGAGCCGACATCGAGGTGCCAAACACCGCCGTCGATATGAACTCTTGGGCGGTATCAGCCTGTTATCCCCGGAGTACCTTTTATCCGTTGAGCGATGGCCCTTCCATACAGAACCACCGGATCACTAAGACCTACTTTCGTACCTGCTCGACGTGTCTGTCTCGCAGTCAAGCGCGCTTTTGCCTTTATACTCTACGACCGATTTCCGACCGGTCTGAGCGCACCTTCGTACTCCTCCGTTACTCTTTAGGAGGAGACCGCCCCAGTCAAACTACCCACCATACACTGTCCTCGATCCGGATAACGGACCTGAGTTAGAACCTCAAAGTTGCCAGGGTGGTATTTCAAGGATGGCTCCACGCGAACTGGCGTCCACGCTTCAAAGCCTCCCACCTATCCTACACAAGCAAATTCAAAGTCCAGTGCAAAGCTATAGTAAAGGTTCACGGGGTCTTTCCGTCTAGCCGCGGATACACTGCATCTTCACAGCGATTTCAATTTCACTGAGTCTCGGGTGGAGACAGCGCCGCCATCGTTACGCCATTCGTGCAGGTCGGAACTTACCCGACAAGGAATTTCGCTACCTTAGGACCGTTATAGTTACGGCCGCCGTTTACCGGGGCTTCGATCAAGAGCTTCGCGTTAGCTAACCCCATCAATTAACCTTCCGGCACCGGGCAGGCGTCACACCCTATACGTCCACTTTCGTGTTTGCAGAGTGCTGTGTTTTTAATAAACAGTCGCAGCGGCCTGGTATCTTCGACCGGCATGAGCTTACGGAGCAAGTCCTTCACCCTCACCGGCGCACCTTCTCCCGAAGTTACGGTGCCATTTTGCCTAGTTCCTTCACCCGAGTTCTCTCAAGCGCCTTGGTATTCTCTACCCAACCACCTGTGTCGGTTTGGGGTACGGTTCCTGGTTACCTGAAGCTTAGAAGCTTTTCTTGGAAGCATGGCATCAACCACTTCGTTAACTAAAAGTTAACTCGTCATCAGCTCTCGGCCTTGAAACCCCGGATTTACCTAAGATTTCAGCCTACCACCTTAAACTTGGACAACCAACGCCAAGCTGGCCTAGCCTTCTCCGTCCCTCCATCGCAATAACCAGAAGTACAGGAATATTAACCTGTTTTCCATCGACTACGCTTTTCAGCCTCGCCTTAGGGACCGACTAACCCTGCGTCGATTAACGTTGCGCAGGAAACCTTGGTCTTTCGGCGTGGGTGTTTTTCACACCCATTGTCGTTACTCATGTCAGCATTCGCACTTCTGATACCTCCAGCAAGCTTCTCAACTCACCTTCACAGGCTTACAGAACGCTCCTCTACCGCATCACTTACGTGATACCCGTAGCTTCGGTGTATGGTTTGAGCCCCGTTACATCTTCCGCGCAGGCCGACTCGACTAGTGAGCTATTACGCTTTCTTTAAAGGGTGGCTGCTTCTAAGCCAACCTCCTAGCTGTCTAAGCCTTCCCACATCGTTTCCCACTTAACCATAACTTTGGGACCTTAGCTGACGGTCTGGGTTGTTTCCCTTTTCACGACGGACGTTAGCACCCGCCGTGTGTCTCCCATGCTCGGCACTTGTAGGTATTCGGAGTTTGCATCGGTTTGGTAAGTCGGGATGACCCCCTAGCCGAAACAGTGCTCTACCCCCTACAGTGATACATGAGGCGCTACCTAAATAGCTTTCGAGGAGAACCAGCTATCTCCGAGCTTGATTAGCCTTTCACTCCGATCCACAGGTCATCCGCTAACTTTTCAACGGTAGTCGGTTCGGTCCTCCAGTTAGTGTTACCCAACCTTCAACCTGCCCATGGATAGATCGCCCGGTTTCGGGTCTATTCCCAGCGACTAGACGCCCTATTAAGACTCGCTTTCGCTACGCCTCCCCTATTCGGTTAAGCTCGCCACTGAAAATAAGTCGCTGACCCATTATACAAAAGGTACGCAGTCACAGAACAAAGTCTGCTCCCACTGCTTGTACGCATACGGTTTCAGGATCTATTTCACTCCCCTCTCCGGGGTTCTTTTCGCCTTTCCCTCACGGTACTAGTTCACTATCGGTCAGTCAGTAGTATTTAGCCTTGGAGGATGGTCCCCCCATATTCAGACAAAGTTTCTCGTGCTCCGTCCTACTCGATTTCATGACTAAGAGATTTTCGCGTACAGGGCTATCACCCACTATGGCCGCACTTTCCAGAGCGTTCCGCTAATCTCAAAGCCACTTAAGGGCTAGTCCCCGTTCGCTCGCCACTACTAAGGGAATCTCGGTTGATTTCTTTTCCTCAGGGTACTTAGATGTTTCAGTTCCCCTGGTTCGCTTCTTGCACCTATGTATTCAGTACAAGATAACCATCTTATGATGGCTGGGTTCCCCCATTCAGACATCTCCGGATCAAAGTCTGTTTGCCGACTCCCCGAAGCTTTTCGCAGGCTACCACGTCTTTCATCGCCTCTGACTGCCAAGGCATCCACCGTATGCGCTTCTTCACTTGACCATATAACCCCAAGCAATCTGGTTATACTGTGAAGACGACATTCGCCGAAAATTCGAATTTCTCAATTAAGAGAACTCACAAATTTTACCTTAGCCTGATCCGTTACCAGTGAAAGTAACGTTCAGTCTATCTTTCTATCACATACCCAAATTTTTAAAGAACGATCTAATCAAAGACTAGAAATCAACATTCACCATCACCTGGATGGAATGCTCATTTCTAAGCTTTCAAAACTTTCAGAAGCAGTAGTGGTGGAGCCAAACGGGATCGAACCGTTGACCTCCTGCGTGCAAGGCAGGCGCTCTCCCAGCTGAGCTATGGCCCCGTATTTCTACAGGCGTTTCCCACACAAAATTGGTGGGTCTGGGCAGATTCGAACTGCCGACCTCACCCTTATCAGGGGTGCGCTCTAACCAACTGAGCTACAGACCCAATTTCGGGCTGCTTCTTATCGTCTTCTTCAATGAATCAAGCAATTCGTGTGGGAGCTTATGAAGCAGCTGATGTCGTCGATTAAGGAGGTGATCCAGCCGCAGGTTCCCCTACGGCTACCTTGTTACGACTTCACCCCAGTCATGAATCACACCGTGGTAACCGTCCTCCCGAAGGTTAGACTAGCTACTTCTGGTGCAACCCACTCCCATGGTGTGACGGGCGGTGTGTACAAGGCCCGGGAACGTATTCACCGCGACATTCTGATTCGCGATTACTAGCGATTCCGACTTCACGCAGTCGAGTTGCAGACTGCGATCCGGACTACGATCGGTTTTATGGGATTAGCTCCACCTCGCGGCTTGGCAACCCTTTGTACCGACCATTGTAGCACGTGTGTAGCCCAGGCCGTAAGGGCCATGATGACTTGACGTCATCCCCACCTTCCTCCGGTTTGTCACCGGCAGTCTCCTTAGAGTGCCCACCATTACGTGCTGGTAACTAAGGACAAGGGTTGCGCTCGTTACGGGACTTAACCCAACATCTCACGACACGAGCTGACGACAGCCATGCAGCACCTGTCTCAATGTTCCCGAAGGCACCAATCTATCTCTAGAAAGTTCATTGGATGTCAAGGCCTGGTAAGGTTCTTCGCGTTGCTTCGAATTAAACCACATGCTCCACCGCTTGTGCGGGCCCCCGTCAATTCATTTGAGTTTTAACCTTGCGGCCGTACTCCCCAGGCGGTCAACTTAATGCGTTAGCTGCGCCACTAAAAGCTCAAGGCTTCCAACGGCTAGTTGACATCGTTTACGGCGTGGACTACCAGGGTATCTAATCCTGTTTGCTCCCCACGCTTTCGCACCTCAGTGTCAGTATCAGTCCAGGTGGTCGCCTTCGCCACTGGTGTTCCTTCCTATATCTACGCATTTCACCGCTACACAGGAAATTCCACCACCCTCTACCATACTCTAGTCAGTCAGTTTTGAATGCAGTTCCCAGGTTGAGCCCGGGGATTTCACATCCAACTTAACAAACCACCTACGCGCGCTTTACGCCCAGTAATTCCGATTAACGCTTGCACCCTCTGTATTACCGCGGCTGCTGGCACAGAGTTAGCCGGTGCTTATTCTGTCGGTAACGTCAAAACAGTTACGTATTAGGCAACTGCCCTTCCTCCCAACTTAAAGTGCTTTACAATCCGAAGACCTTCTTCACACACGCGGCATGGCTGGATCAGGCTTTCGCCCATTGTCCAATATTCCCCACTGCTGCCTCCCGTAGGAGTCTGGACCGTGTCTCAGTTCCAGTGTGACTGATCATCCTCTCAGACCAGTTACGGATCGTCGCCTTGGTGAGCCATTACCTCACCAACTAGCTAATCCGACCTAGGCTCATCTGATAGCGCAAGGCCCGAAGGTCCCCTGCTTTCTCCCGTAGGACGTATGCGGTATTAGCGTCCGTTTCCGAACGTTATCCCCCACTACCAGGCAGATTCCTAGGCATTACTCACCCGTCCGCCGCTCTCAAGAGAAGCAAGCTTCTCTCTACCGCTCGACTTGCATGTGTTAGGCCTGCCGCCAGCGTTCAATCTGAGCCATGATCAAACTCTTCAGTTCAAACATCTTTGGGTTTTTAAGAAACCCTAAACTTGGCTCAGCAATCGTTGGTTACATCTTTGATTTCTCGCGGAGTAACTTGTGATGCTGATAATCTTGTTGACTATCAGTCTGACTCCACAAGCACCCACACGAATTGCTTGATTCAGTTGTTAAAGAGCGGTTGGTTAAGCACTTCGTCT
>NZ_SGWI01000019.1 GCF_004519405.1 Pseudomonas sp. BCA17
ATGCATCATCGGTGCCTGGCGAATATCCATGCGATGGCGGCCGAGGCTGAAGTGCTCACGCAGTTGCGCCAGCACATCACCGGCTTGCGGGATGAATTCGTCCACCGCCAGCGGCGCCTCGCGCCAGACCACTTGCACCGGCGCGTCCAGTTGCTCCCAGAACAGCCCGGTACGCAGGATGTCATGGCGGCCGATCACGTGTTGCAGGGCCTGGGCGAACCGATCCAGGCGCTGGCGGCTGTCGAATGCGAACAGTGCATGTTGCTGGTACGGGTCGCCGTGTTCGGCGCTGATGTGGTGATACAACAGGCCCTCCTGCAGCGGTGCCAAGGCATAGATGTCCTGCACGTTGGCCACGCCACCCGGCACACTGGCGACGATCCGGTCGATGCTCGGCTGATCCAGCGTGGCCAAGGGCAGCAGATCGGGAGTGATGCGCACGCAGTCAGGCGTAATCAGGTTGGCCGGCACGGCCACCTCACACCCGCCACCCACCGCCGCCGCCAGCGCCGCCAGGGTCGGCTGGCTGAACAGCACGCGCACATCCGCCTGCAAGCCCGCCTGGCGCATACGTTCCACCAGGCCCACGGCCAGCAACGAATGCCCACCCAGCTCGAAGAAGTTGTCGTGACGGCCCACCTGTTCCACCTTGAGCACGTCCGCCCAGATCTGCGCGAGGGTGGTTTCCACCTCGCCCTGCGGGGCTTCATAGCCTCGACTGAGCATCGCCTCCAGCCCTGGTTCCGGCAAAGCCTTGCGGTCCAGCTTGCCGTTGGCGGTCAGCGGCAGGCTATCCAACTGCACGTAGGCCGCCGGCACCATGTACTCCGGCAACTGCGCCTGGACAAAGCCGCGCAGGGTCTCGATGTCCAGCGCAGCGTCGGCGGTGAAATAAGCGACCAGCCGCCCGTCACGGGCCAGCACCACCGCTTCACGGACCTGAGGATGGGCGGCCAGGCAGCTGTCGATCTCGCCCAGTTCGATACGCACACCGCGAATCTTCACCTGGTCGTCGTTACGCCCCAGGTATTCCAGCGTGCCGTCCGCCAGCCAACGCACCAGGTCGCCGGTGCGATACATCCGCGCCTGCGGGTCGGCACTGAACGGGTCCTTGAGGAAGCGTTCGGCGGTCATTTGTGCACGGTTCAAATAACCCCGCGCCACCCCGGCTCCGCCCACGTACAGCTCGCCGGTCACGCCCAGCGGCACCGGCTTGAGTTGTGCGTCGAGCACGTACGCCTGGGCATTGGCCACCGGCTTGCCGATGTGCAACGTCTGCCCTGCCGTGATCACGCCGGAGGTCGCCACCACGGTGGCCTCGGTCGGACCATAGTTGTTGACCAGGGTAAAGCGCTGCGCCTGGCTGAACTGGCGCAGGCGGTCGCCGCCGATCAGCAGGGTCTTGAGGGTCGGGTGTTGCAGGTGCTGGCTGAAGGCGTATTCAGCCACCGGCGTGGGCAGGAAGCTGACATCCAGCGGCTGGGCCAGCCACCAGGCCAGCAAGGCATCGATGTCTTCGTTGCCCTGCGCCGCCGGCGGCAGATGCAGGGTCGCCCCCACGCACAGCGCCGGCCAGACTTCCCAGGCCATCGCATCGAAACCAAACCCGGCGACGCTGGAGGTATGGCTGCCGGCGTGCAGGTCGAACGCCTCGCAATGCCAGTTGACCAGGTTCTCCACGGTCTGGTGTTCCACCATCACACCCTTGGGCAGGCCGGTGGAGCCGGAGGTGTAAATCACATAGGCCAGGTGCGCCGGAGTCAGGCCGACGACCTGCGGATTGTCACAGGCAACGCCCTGCAGCAGGCGACTGTCGAGTTGGAGCACCGGCACCTGCAGCGTCGGCAAACGTTCGGCAAGGCCCGGTTGCACCAGCACGGCAACCGGGGCGCTGTCTTCGAGCAGGTAGCCGATGCGGTCCAACGGGTGCGCCGGATCGACCGGTACATACGCCGCACCGGCCTTGAGAATCGCCACCAGCCCGACCAGGGTTTCCAGGCTGCGTCGCGCGCAGATGGCCACACGGTCGTCAGGCTGCACGCCCAGTTCGATCAGTTGAAACGCCAGGTGGTTGGCCTGCTGGTTCAGCTCGGCATAGGACAGCGTCTGTCCGTCATACACCGCGGCGACCGCCTGCGGGTTGCGCTGCACTTGCTGTTCGATACGCTGGTGGAGAGTCAACCCGCGTGGGTAGTCGACCTGGGTCTGGTTAAAGTCTTCAAGCACCTGTTGGCGCTCGGCACTCGGCAACACCGGCAGTTGATTGATCGCCAGCGTCGAGCCCTGCTCCAGCGCTTGCACCAAGTGTTCCAGGGCAATGTGCATGCGCTCGCAGAATCGTTGCGCGCCCAGCACCGACAAGGCCTGCACGGTGAAAGAGAAGCCATCAGTCAGTTCATCGACACTGAGCGTCAGCGGGTAGTTGGTGCGCTCTTCAGTGTGGAAGAACTCGATGCCACGCCACGCCGCCTGGGCCTGCTCGGACGCGAGGTCATGCGCACTGTGGCGATAGTTGAGCAAGGCACTGAACAACGGTTGCGGCGCGGCCACGCCGCTGCAACGCTGAGCCAGCACCAGAGGCGCGTGCTCATGCCCAAGCAGCGCCGTAAGCCGTGCATGGGTGGCCTTGAGCGCGGCCTGTGCGTCCTGCTCGCCGATGTCCACGCGCAGCGGCAGGGTATTGATCAGCATGCCCAGTGCATGCTCGGCGCCTTCGCCGCTTTCCATACGCCCGAGGAACACCGTGCCGAACACCACCCGCTCATTGCCGGTGACTGCCGCCAGCACCTGGCCCCACGCCAGGTGACACAGGCTGGCCGTGCTGACGCCCTGCTGCCGCGCCTGGGCCCGCAGGCGCTGGGCCAACGCCGCCGGTATCACCAGCGCGGCCTCTTGCAGCAAATGACCATTACCCCGCACATCCGCCAACCCCAACGGCAGCGTCGGCGTGTCGACCTCGCCGAGCATCTCGTGGAAAAACGCTTCGTGCTGCTGCTCACTGACGCCCAGGCGCGCCTGCGCCACATAATTGCGGTACGGCACCGGCTTGCCCAGTTGCGCAGCCTGGCCCAGCAAATATTGCTGGATTTCATGCTGCACCACCGCCAACGCGGCGTGATCGGACACGATGTGATGCAACATCATCAGGGCCAGCCAGCGCCCCGTCACCGGGTCTTCAGCGCAGGCAATACGGATCAGCGGCGCCTGGCTGATATCCAGGCGGTAATGCTGGTTGTCGAAACGCTGTTCCAGTTGCCGGCGGATATCGCCGACGGCCGGGTCCAGGGCGACTTCTTCGATCTGCAAGCGGGCCTGGCGCATGACCACTTGCACAGGTTCGGCAAGCCCTTCCCACAACACCGCCGTGCGGAAACTGTCATGACGGTCGATCACGTGTTGCAGGGCCTGGTTGAAATTGTCCAGGCATTGGCGATTGTCCATGCCGATCATGCATTGCAACACGTAAGGGTCGCCCTGTTGCTCGGACAGGTGATGGAACAGCAGGCCCGATTGCAGCGGGGCCAGCGGGTAGATGTCCTGGATGTTGGCCGCGCCGCCGGGGATGCACGCTGCGATGTGCTCGATAGTCGCCTGATCCAGCGTCATGAGCGTCAGCATGTCCGGGGTAATGCGTGTGCAATCGGCGGGGATGCCGTTGGCCGGAATGGTGACTTGCCCGGCACGCTCTGCGCGGTACTCGCCGGCGTTGATCAAGGCGATCAACGCGGCCTTGTGTTCACGCAGCGCAGCCAGCACGCTGGGCTCCTTCAGCGCTTGCTTATTGCCCTGCACTACCAGCTGCTCACCCTTGACCGCAAGTTGAACGTCTTTTTCTTTTAATGTCGCCAACAGTTCGAGAACACTCACAGGACCATCTCCATTCTTTCCGTAATTTCGGCGTATTCCCAGAGCGTGGGTTGCTCGAACAGCGCCTTGACGTTCGCATCGATGCCTTCCTGGCGTAAGCGCCCGATGAGGCTGACGGCCAGTAATGAATGGCCGCCCAGTTCAAAAAAGTGGTCATGTCGACCGACTTGCTCAACATTCAACAATTCGCCCCAGAGCCGGGCCAGGGCCATTTCCGTGTCGCCCACCGGCGCTTCATACGCGCGCACTCGCAGCGTCGCCAGGTCCGGTGCAGGCAGGGCCTTGCGGTCCAGCTTGCCGTTGGGGCTCAGCGGCAGCGCCTCGAGGTGCACGAACAGCTGCGGCACCATGTAGTCCGGCAACTGCGCCAGCAGATGTGCGCGCAACGCCTCGGTCTCGGCCGGCACGCCGGTGTAATAAGCCACCAGGCGTTTGTCGCCCGGCACGTCCTCACGGACCAGGACCGTGGCTTCCTCGATGTGCGCAAACTCGCCCAGACGCGCCTGGATTTCACCCAGTTCGATACGCAAGCCACGCAGCTTGACCTGATCGTCATTGCGCCTTACGTACTCCAAGTTTCCGTCGGCGAGGTAACGCACCAGGTCGCCGGTTTTGTACAGGCGCCCATTGCCGGTGAACGGGTCCGCCAGGAAGCGCTCGGCCGTCAAATCATCG
>NZ_SGWI01000002.1 GCF_004519405.1 Pseudomonas sp. BCA17
TGGGACTGCTGCGCAGTCCAACGGGAGCAAGCTCCCTCGCCACAAATACAGCGTTCACCCTTAACTGGCATTAGCCACAATCACCGCTTTTCCTTGAAGCTTGCAGCTTGTAACTCCCCACTGCTCCTGATCAATAATCGAAGAACACTGTTTCCTTGTCTGTGCCCTGCAAAATCACGTTCCACTGATGAACACCGTCTGCATCCTGCCGGGCAATCAAGGTACTGCGCCGTTCTTGCGGCACGCATGCCAGCAGCGGGTCATCGCCATTCATGACCTCGCCGTCAAAGTAAATCCGCGTCAGCAGGTGCTTCACCAACCCACGGGCAAACACCAGCACCACCAAGTGCGGCGCCTGGGTCGTGCCCTTCAGCCCGGGCACCGCGCCCGGCTTGATGGTGGTAAAGCGAAAGCGCCCTTCGGCGTCCACCGGTACCCGGCCGAAGCCTTCGAAGTTCGGGTCGACGGCTTTGTCCTGCTCGTCTTCCGGGTGGTCATATTTGCCCGCGGCATTGGCTTGCCATACTTCAAGCATGGCGTCGTTGACGGCATCACCGTTGCCGTCCACTACCTGCCCGCTGATCGCCACACGTTCGCCGAGGGTTGCCGGCACGGTCAGGTCTTCGCGGTTCAGCCAGGTCAGGCCGATGTGGTAATACGGCCCGACGGTGTGGGACGTGGTCGCGTTGAGTGTCATCTCATTTCTCCATCGGCGTAGCGTCGCGGCCGCGCAGGACGATGTCCCAGCGGTAGCCGAGGGCATAGGAAGGAATGGTTTTTTCCAGGTCAAAACGGGCGATCAGGCGCTGCTTGGCCGAGGTGTCCGGTACGCAGTTGTAGATCGGGTCGTATTCCAGCAACGGGTCACCCGGGAAATACATCTGCGTGACCAGCCGCGTCAGCACACTCGGGCCGAACAGCGAAAAGTGGATGTGCGCCGGTCGCCACGCGTTGTGGTGGTTGCCCCACGGGTAGGCACCAGGCTTGATGGTCTGGAACTGATACCAGCCATCGGCGTCGGTGACGGTGCGACCGGTTCCGGTGAAATTCGGGTCCAGCGGCGCGTCGTGCAGGTCGCGCTTGTGGTTGTAGCGCCCGGCGGCGTTGGCCTGCCAGATCTCCACAAGGATGCCCGGCACCGGCTGGCCGTTTTCGTCCAGCACACGGCCATGAATGATGATGCGTTCGCCCTGGGGTTCGCCTTCATGCTGGGCGGTGAGGTCGTTGTCCTTCGGGTTGATCCGCTCGGCGCCGATGGTAGGGCCGGTGATTTCCGACAAGGAATGGGGCAGGAACACCAACGGCTTGGACGGCGAACGCAGGTTCGTCGACTGGTAGGCCGGGTGCAGGTAATCAGGTTGAGTACCCGCTTGCGGGCGCCGGTAGCCGGGCTTGTCACTCATGGTGCAATCCTCTCTTATCAGATTTCAGATGCGTTCAATCGCCAGGGCCAAGCCTTGGCCGACGCCCACACACATGGTCGCCAGGCCTTTGCGCCCCCCGGTTTTCTCAAGTTGATGCAGTGCGGTCAGCACCAATCGCGCACCGCTCATGCCCAGTGGGTGGCCAAGGGCGATGGCGCCGCCGTTCGGGTTGACCTGGGGCGCGTCGTCGGCAATCCCCAACTCGCGCAACACCGCCAAGCCTTGGCTGGCGAAAGCTTCGTTGAGTTCGATCACGTCAAAGTCGGTGACCGCCAACCCCAGGCGCTCCACCAGCTTGCGCACCGCCGGCACCGGCCCGATCCCCATCACACGCGGCGCGACGCCGGCGCTGGCCATGCCCAACACACGGGCGCGCGCGGTGAGGCCGTGTTTTTTCACGGCTTCGGCGCTAGCCAGGATCAGCGCCGCGGCCCCGTCATTCACACCCGAGGCGTTGCCGGCGGTGACGGTCTTGTCGGGGCCGTTGACCGGCTTGAGTCTGGCCAGAGCTTCCAGGGTAGTGTCAGCTCGCGGGTGTTCATCCTGCTCGACGACGGTCTCGCCTTTTTTATGGGCGACGCGCACCGGCACGATTTCCTCGGCGAAGAACCCGGCGGCTTTTGCGACGGCGGTACGCTGCTGGCTGCGCAGGGCGAAGGCGTCCTGGTCGGCCCGGGACACCTGGTAGTCGTCGGCGACGTTATCGGCCGTCTGGGGCATGGCATCCACACCGTACTGCGCCTTCATCAACGGGTTGATAAAACGCCAGCCGATGGTGGTGTCTTCCAGTTTCATGTTGCGCGAAAACGCCGCATCGGCCTTCCCCATCACGAACGGCGCGCGAGACATCGACTCGACGCCACCGGCAATCGCCAACTCCATTTCGCCGCTGGCAATGGCGCGAAAGGCAGTGCCAATTGCATCCATGCCCGAGGCACACAAGCGATTGAGCGTTACCCCAGGGATACTCTCCGGCAGGCCCGCCAGCAACAGCGCCATACGCGCGACGTTGCGGTTGTCTTCACCGGCCTGGTTGGCGCAGCCAAGGAACACTTCATCCACTGCGGCCCAGTCCACCGACGGGTTGCGCTCGATCAAGGCCTTGATCGGCAGCGCCGCCAAGTCATCCGCGCGCACGGTGGACAGCCCACCGCCGAAACGGCCGATGGGGGTACGAATCGCGTCACAGATAAATACATCGCGCATCAGGCTTCTCCGGGTGCTTGGCCATGGGCGGCCGCCGTGCGTGCCTCAAGGTCACGCAGGGCGGTCAGCTCTGTATCAGTCGGTTCGGCAGTGGTGTCGACCTGGTCGGCAAAACGAACGGCCCAACCGGTCGCAGCCACTACTTGCTCACGGGTCACACCAGGGTGCAGCGCGGTGACCACGAATTCATGGGTGCCCTCTTCCGGTTCCATGATGCATAGGTCAGTAATAATTCCGACAGGCCCCGCACCCGGCAGGCCCAGGCGTTTACGCGAGTCGCCGCCTTCGCCATGGCCGACCGAGGTGATGAAATCCAGCTTGTCGACAAACGAACGCGCCGACTGCTTGAGGATGATCAACACGCTCTTGGCGGAACCGGCAATCTCCGGCGCACCGCCGGCACCTGGCAAGCGCACTTTGGGCTGGTGGTAGTCACCGACCACGGTGGTGTTGATATTGCCGAAACGGTCGACTTGGGCTGCGCCGAGAAAGCCTACGTCAATGCGCCCGCCTTGCAGCCAGTAGCGAAAGATCTCACCGGTCGGCACCACAGTGTCAGCGGTTTCCGCCAGCTCACCGTCACCAATCGACAGCGGCAATACCGAGGGCTTGGCGCCAATCGGGCCGGACTCGTAGATCAACACCACATCCGGCGACGAGGTCAGGCGCGCCAGGTTGGCGGCCTTGGACGGCAGACCGATGCCCACAAAGCAGACGGAGCCGTTCTTGAGACGGCGCGCGGCGGCGACGGTCATCATTTCATTGGTCGAGTAAGCCATTACTTGGCCTCCTGCGCGGTGGCCAGCTTGGCCTGGAATTCAGTGAAGTCGGCGGTACCGCGAATGTATTCATCGATCCACGCGGTAAAGGTCCCACGGTCGCGGGCGATTGGATCCCACGCTTGGTAGAAGCGGTTATCACGCTCGTTGTAGCCATGGGCGTAGGACGGGTGCGCACCACCGGGTACATGGCACACCGCAGTCAGGGCCCAGGTCGGCAAGACGCAGCTGTTCATCGGCGCGTTCAGGTCATCGACGATTTCTTCCACAGTGACGATGCAACGCTTGGCTGCCAGTGCCGCCTCCTTCTGCACCCCCAGAATGCCCCACAGCAACACGTTGCCCTTGCGGTCGGCCTTTTGTGCGTGGATCACGGTGACGTCCGGACGCACCGATGGCACCGCCGCCAGCACTTCCGCGGTGAATGGGCAGGTCACGGTCTTGATCAGCGGGTTGACCTTGGGCAGGTCGGAACCGGCGTAGGCACGCAGCACGGCGAACGGCAGGCCCGATGCGCCGGCGACGTAGGCATTGGCCAGGTCGGCATGACTGTGTTCTTCAATTTCCAGCGGTTGCGGCCATTGCTTTTCGACCGCATCGCGCAGCCGATGCAGGGAGCCCACGCCCGGGTTGCCGCCCCAGGAGAAAATCAACTTGCGGGCGCAGCCGGCACCGATCAACTGGTCGTAGATCAGGTCAGGCGTCATACGCACCAGCGTCAGGTCTTTCTTGCCCTGACGAATGATTTCATGACCCGCTGCCGTAGGGATCAGATGGGTAAAGCCTTCCAGAGCGACGGTGTCACCGTCGTTCACAAATTGCTTCACCGCGTCACGCAGCGCGAGAATTTCAGCCATGGGGTTAGGGCTCCCGATATGGATCGAAAAAGGCGCTGAGGTGGCGCCGAAGTGCTTGAAGATTAAGCCGGGAAAATACCCCGAACAATCCGATAATCGACTCAGCGTTCGATTATCGAACCAATTGTTACCTAGCTAATCTTTTCTGGCGCATCAACGAATGCGGGAGGGATCCACCCCTCCCCCATTTGGCCGGACCCGGACTCAGGTCGCGTCGGCGTGGCTGACCATGCCCTTGATCACTACAGCGGTGGTGGCCAATGCCGCCGGAATCACCAGGGCGGTCAGCACCTGCTCGAAGTTCCAGCCCAGGCCGAGCAAGGTCGCGCCCATCCACGCGCCGAGGATGGCACCGAAGCGGCCAATACCGAGCATCCATGACACGCCTGTGGCGCGCCCCTGGGTCGGGTAGAAACGCGCGGCCAGGGACGGCATCGCCGATTGCGCGCCGTTGACGCACATCCCGGCGATCAACACCAAGGTCGCCAGCAGCGTGATATTGCCCAGACTCTGCCCCACCGCGTAGGCAAACACCCCGGCCAACAGATAGAAAGTACCGATGACCTTGTGCGGGTTGAACCGGTCCATCGCCCAGCCCACACCGACAGCGCTCAGCACGCCACCGAACTGGAACAAAGCACCGATAAACGCCGCTTGCTCCATGCTGGCACCGCTGTCACGCATCAGGGTCGGCAGCCAACTGGTCAGCAGGTAAACAATCACCAGGCCCATGAAATAAGTCAGCCACAGCAATAATGTGCCGGCGCTGTAGGTGCCGGAGAAAATCACCGCGAACACGTTGCGCGCCTTGACGGTTTTCTGCTCGGGCACGCTAAAGCTGGTGGCCTGGGCGACCAGATGGGGCGCGATGGGAGACAAGGTTTTACGCACCTTGTCGCTGCCGCGATTGCGCACCACCAAGTAGCGCGCCGACTCGGGCAGCCATCTCCACAGCACGACCACCAGGATCAGCGGCAGGATGCCCCCCATCAGCAGCAGGCTATGCCAACCGAACGCCGGAATCAGCTTGGCCGAGATAAACCCGCCACCCGCCATACCCAGGTTGAAGCCGCAGAACATACTGGTCACCAACAGCGACTTGTGGCGTTCCGGGGTGTACTCGGACAGCAGCGTGGTGGCATTCGGCATGCCGGCACCCAGGCCCAGTCCGGTGAGGAAGCGCAATACCAGCAACTGGTCGACGTTGGTGCTGTAGGCCGATGCCAGGCTGAATGCGCCAAACACCAATACTGCGCCCACCAGCACCACCTTGCGCCCAAAGCGGTCGGCCAACGGACCGGAGCCCAACGCACCGAACACCATGCCGATCAACGCGGCACTCATCACCGGGCCGAGGCTGGCGCGGTCGATGCCCCAGTCCTGGGACAGCGCAGGTGCAATAAAGCCCATGGCCGCAGTGTCGAGGCCATCGAGGAAGACAATCAGGAAACACAGGATTACCACGCGCCACTGATAGCGTGACAACGGCTGGGCATTGATAAAGGACTGTACGTCCAGGTTAGTGCCGACAGAAGGCTGATTCATTATTGTTATTTCCACACCGATGGGCGGGTCAACGACCTGAGGCCGTCATTATTATTGGGGGCAGCGATAGCGCTGCCGCACATTAATAAGCCAAGGGAAATACCGTCAATTGATCAAGCCGGGATCTGTGCGGTCACCGAACACTTAGGCAAACAGCTGGGTGCTCAATTCGCGGCTGGCGCTGAGCATGCTCGGCAAGAAGCGCTGCTCCAACTCGTTGCGGCTGACCCGGCCGGCGTGGGTACTCACATTCAGCGCGGCCAGCACTTGGCCCGACGCGTCATACACCGGTACGGCAATGGAGCGCAGGCCCTGTTCCAGTTCCTGGTCGACAATGCACCAGCCCTGCTGACGCACTTGTTGCAGGCATTCCAACAAGGCTTGCGGTGTGGTCAGGGTACGGCTGGTCTTGGTTTGCAGGTCGGCGTGGTCGAGGTAGTCCTTGAGCGAGGAATCATCCAGCGCCGCCAGCAGGATGCGGCCCATCGAGGTGCAATAGGCCGGCAAGCGTCCTCCCACCGACAGGTCTACTGAGATCAAGCGCTGGGTGGTGGCCGAACGGGCGATATAGAGGATGTCGTCGCCCTCCAAGGTCGCCATGTTGCAGGCTTCGTGGAGTTGCTCGCTCATGCGGTCCAGATAGGGCTGGGCCGACACCGCCAAAGGCGTGGAGGATAAATAGGCATGGCCCAGGGTCAGCACTTTGGGCAACAGCGAGTAGGTGCGTCCATCCGTGGTGGCGTAGCCGAGTTTGATCAAGGTATGCAGGCAACGGCGCACGGCGGCGCGAGGGATTTCGGTGCGGTGACTGATCTGGGCGATAGTCAGGTGGCGTTTGCGCTCCTGGAACGCCTGGACCACGGCCAAGCCTCGGGCCAGGGACGTCATGAAATCCGGATCCCCCGTGAACGCCTGGATGCGCTTGGCCGGTGAGGCCACGATCGGCGGCGCCACTGATGCGAAGGAATTGCGCAATTGATCGTTCATTTCGAGGGCCCTTTATCTTTTTTAATCGCTGGGAGGGTTGGCTGCAATGAGCTATTACCAGCCGCGTGGCCCGATGCACAAGGTGGCCATGGCAACATTGGGCGATTATCGGACAACCAAGCGATTATCGCAATTTACCGGGTACATCAGTTCTTAACAGTGCGGGATGAATATGAAAGCCGCGCACTCGACAGGTATCTAGATGGCTGCAGATTTATAAAGCTATGTTTCGAAAAATCAGACGCAGACATGTAACAAAACTCTCACACGGCATAGCGTTTTTTTTAACTTCACAGTGATAGTGTTATTCGTACGCGTCGCTATAATGCAGCATGTACGGAGGTCAGCCCGGTAATGATGTCGGGATGGGAGCTCGTCAGGCGCTGCGGGTTGTATGCAGCGTCGGTAACCACAAGGTCACAACAAAAACAAATAGTCGCCAACAGATTCCGTCCTTTGGCCCTTCAAACTTGAACCGTCCTACTGTTCAAATTGACGTAGCCCGGGAACGACTTTCAGGTGCGACGTTGCACAACACATAAACTCAACTCAAATTAGGTAACACTGTGACGAAAGACGAACTGCGCGCGGAACTTGAGCGCCAGGAACAACGTTACAAGGACGTTTACGGCGGGGAAGTCACCACCTACGCCGCCCAACCTGAGCCGGAACGCAAGCCATGGCGCAAACGAGCCAGCCTGCTGGATCAGGCATTTGCCCAGGAAATTCAAAAGATTGAACAGGAGCTCAAAGCCGAAGAGCCATAAGCACTTCGACACGAGCTCTCAGGGTTTTGCTGTCTCCGCCGTTCTACCCGCGGCGGAGGGCACCCTCCTTCCTCCAATTGGTCAGGGTCCTGCTGCTGCCAACGAAATTTCATACAAATGTTTCAAACATGATATTTGCCTGAAAAAACCCGCCCTCGCCGACCTGTACTTTATAAATCAAAGACTTGCCAAGCCCCCGAAAACCCTGGGATGAACGCCCTTCTCGCGGTTTTTTTCAGTGAAGATTGTTACCGATGAGCAGCTAATGCATCGATTACCGAGGTTTTCTGGCATAATCGCGCCCCCTTACGACCGGGTCAGAAAACCTTCATGATCGATTTATTCAGCGGACTGGATGCTTGGGTTCTAGTGAGCCTGTTGCTCGCCCTGGCCTTTGTCCTCGCCTTCGAGTTCATCAATGGCTTTCATGACACCGCTAACGCGGTGGCCACAGTCATCTATACCAAAGCCATGCCGCCGCACCTGGCCGTGTTCTTCTCCGGGGTGTTCAACTTCCTCGGCGTATTGCTCGGTGGTGTCGGCGTCGCCTACGCCATCGTGCATTTGCTGCCGGTGGAATTGCTGATCAATGTGAACACCGGCCATGGCCTGGCAATGGTCTTCTCTTTATTGGCCGCGGCGATCACCTGGAACCTGGGCACCTGGTACTTCGGTATCCCGGCCTCCAGCTCCCACACCTTGATCGGCTCGATCCTCGGTGTCGGCCTGGCCAATGCCCTGATCAACGACATCCCCCTGGCCGATGGCGTGAACTGGCAGAAAGCGGTGGATATCGGCGCGTCCCTGGTGTTCTCGCCGATGGCCGGTTTCCTGGTCGCAGCCCTGGTGCTGATCGGCCTGAAGTGGTGGCGCCCGCTGTCCAAGATGCACAAGACCCCGGACCAGCGCCGCAAGCTGGATGACAAGAAGCACCCACCGTTCTGGAACCGCCTGGTGCTGGTGATTTCCGCCATGGCCGTGAGCTTCGTGCATGGCTCCAACGACGGTCAGAAAGGTATCGGCCTGATCATGCTGGTGCTGATCGGTATCGTGCCGGCACAGTTCGTACTCGACCTGGGCAGCACCACTTACCAGATCGAACGTACTCGCGACGCTACCGTGCACCTGAGCCAGTTCTACCAGCGCAACAACGCCACTCTCGGCGAGTTCCTGGCCCTGGGCAAAGGCGTGAAGGACGATCTGCCGGGCAAGTTCCAATGCAACCCGCAACAGACCGAGCCGACCATCAATGCCCTGATGGAAACCTTGAAAGGCGTCGCTGACTACCATTCGCTGACCGCCGAGCATCGTATTGAGGTACGCCGTTACCTGCTGTGCCTGGACGACACCGCGAAGAAAGTCGGCAAGCTGCCGGGCCTGGATGCGCGCGAGAAGTCCGACCTGGACAAACTGCGCAAAGACCTGACCGCCACCACCGAATACGCACCGTTCTGGGTGATCCTGGCCGTTGCCCTGGCCCTGGGCCTGGGCACCATGGTCGGTTGGAAGCGTGTGGTATTGACCATCGGCGAGAAGATCGGCAAGCAGGGCATGACCTACGCCCAGGGCATGTCGGCTCAGATCACCACGGCGAGCATGATTGGCCTGGCCAACATCTTCAGCCTGCCGGTTTCGACGACCCACGTATTGTCGTCGGGCGTGGCCGGGACCATGGTGGCCAACAAGAGTGGGCTGCAAGGCGGCACGGTGAAGACGATTCTGATGGCTTGGGTGTTGACCCTGCCGGCGACTGTGGCCTTGTCGGCCGGGTTGTTCTGGTTGGCGTCCAAGGCGCTGGGTAGCTGATCACCCGACGGTTGAAAAAGAAGGTGCGACCTCGATGAGGATCGCACCTTTTTTTATGGCCGTTCGATTGCGGGTATATCCGTCTTTGATAACGGACATGTACACAAACTAAAAAGCAAAAAAAAGGGCGACCGAAGTCGCCCAAAATGCCTTGCGTGCCCATGTAATCCAGAAAGACTTACGGTTCTTTACGCTTGTTAGCGTCTTTCCAGATAAAAATTCCAAACCCTACAAAGAACAACACCATGAGGCTTACAGTCAGCACTCCGGCAAACACCACATTATCGAAAAACATGACCGGCCTCCTGCTCGTGCCCTGTTGCGATAGGGCTAAGTTAAAGGAGAAGGCGAAGTGGAAAATTGACGGGGATCAATGTCGTACGCAACTGGGCGTAAAGGAGGGCAATAACTGACCTGCATCAACGGATGCCGGCCGTTTCAACGTTTTTTCGGATTATTCTTCGGCTTTTTCTTAACTTTTGGCTTTTTCAAGAGCAACGGCATCGCCTGTTCGAACGCCTGGCGAACTTCATTGAGGCGTTTATCATTCAGGTCATGTACACGTTTGGCACGTTCGGCATTCAGGTCGATCAGCTTGGCGTCTTCACTCATGGCTTGGCTTACGTCGTGGCGGGAATAGCTCAATAATGCGGCCTCCCCCGCTCCACGGCAAATCAACGGGCGACAAATGGCAGGTCATCGCCCAAAATCGACCCTTCCCCCAAGCCCCGGAGGCGTACCCAAGTGGCACTGCACAAGGACCTTCCGCCATTGCTGGCCCTGCGCGCGTTCGAGGCAGTGGCGCGACACTTGAGCTTTATCAAGGCGGCCAACGAGTTGTCGGTGACCCAAAGTGCCTTGAGCCACCAGGTACAGAAACTCGAACAGCACTTGGGCAAGCCTTTGTTTATCCGACGTACCCGTGCGATTGATCTGACTACCGACGGCGAGCATTACTACAACGAAATACGCCCCGCCCTGGACGCCATCGCCGCGGCGACCCGCACGCTACGGGTCGCCCCCAGCCACACCGTGTTACGCATCGGCCTGCTGGCCTCCTTCGCCACCCTGTGGCTGGCTCCACGCCTGGCCGATTTTCTCAACCGCCACCCGCACATTCAGGTGGAATTACTGCCCGCGATCCAACTGGCAAACGTCGCCGCCGCCGAGGTCGACCTGGCCATCCGCTATGGCAAGGGCGACTGGCCCGATGTGCACGCCGTGCGCCTGATGGATGAGGCGATCTCACCCGTGTGCAGCCCCGTATTCAAGGCCGGCCAACTGCGTAAAGGCCCGTTATTGATGGCCACTTCCCATCGACCGTTCGAATGGACCGATTGGTCCGCGCACTATCAGATCGAGCTCGCCGATCACCCCCGTGTCGTGCTGCATGACTACAACATCGTGGTCGAAGCCGCCGTGGCCGGCCAGGGGATCGCCATGGGCCGCCACCGTTTGATCGAGCGCAGGCTCCAGGACGGCAGCTTGGTGGAGGCGTTCGACTGGCCGCCTTATCGCAGCGACATCGGCTACTGGCTGATCACTCCCCACGGGCCCACCAGCGAAGCGGCCACGTGTTTCAGCCAATGGTTGAAGGAAGCCTGCGCACACGCATGAGCTTTTTCGATACGTCGAGTGAGATCTATCCGTTTGTCGCCCCTCGCCACGCCCCACATGCTGAAACCTCCCAATTCAAGAGGATTCACCATGAGCGACTCGATCCGCCAACGCGTGCACGCCCTCGGCCTGACGCTGCCAACGGCCAGCCAGCCGGCGGCCAACTACATCAGCCACGTCATCAGTGGGAATCAGCTGTTTGTCTCCGGACAAATTCCACTGATCGACGGCAAGCCCGCCTATGTGGGTCGACTCGGCGAATCCCTCAGCGACGAAGAAGGCACCCAGGCGGCGCAATTGGCGGCCCTGGGTCTGCTGGGGCAACTGAGCGACGCCCTCGATGATGACCTGTCGCGCCTGGCGCGCACTCTGCGCGTCGGCGTCTTTATCGCCGGCAGCGGCCACTTCAATCAGCAGAGTGCGGTAGCCAATGGCGCCTCGAACCTGTTGGTCAACGCCCTCGGCGACAAGGGTCGGCACGTGCGCACCGCGGTGGGTGTATCAAGCTTGCCGGCTGGCGTTGCCGTGGAGGTGGACGCCATTTTCGAGTTGCAGCCATGAGCCCGCTGGAAGTCCAGCACCTGCGGGACGAAACGCCGGGCTGCCAGTCGGGCATCGTGCACTTCAATCATGCCGGTGCCTCTTTGCCGAGCCGGGCGACCTTGGACGCGATCATCGACCAGTTACAACGCGAAGCCCGCGACGGCCCGATGGAAGCCGGCGAGCACGGCACAGTGCTGGTGGAAAAAGCCCGCCGCGCCGCCGCGCAATTGCTCAATGCACCGGCCTCCTCAATAGCGTTTGCCAGCAGCGGTTCGACCGCGTGGAGCATGGCGTTTCAAGCCTTGGGCGCCTGGCAACCGGGCGATCGCATTCTGGTAGGCCGACAAGAATGGGGTGGCAACCTCGCCAGCATGGATCTGGCCGTGCAAGCGGGTGCACGGGTGGAGGTCATCCCCTGCGATGAAAGCGGCGCGGTCTGCCCCGTAGCACTGGAGTCGATGATCGATTCAAACGTGAAGTTGATCGACCTGATCTGGCTTCCCGCCAACGGCGGTCTTATCAATCCCGCCCAGGCGATAGGAGTGGTGGCCAGGCGCCATGGCGTTCCTTACTTCATTGACGCAGGCCAGGCTGTCGGCCAGTTGCCGGTGGACGTGCAGGCGCTGCACTGCGATGTGCTCAAGTCGGCAGGTCGCAAACACCTGCGTGGGCCACGCGGTACCGCGCTGCTGTATGTACGACCGGACTTCCTGCAACGCTTGAACCCGGCTCAACGCGATGTGTTTTCGGCACCCTGGACCGCCAAAGGCTTCGACTTGCGCAACGACGCCCGCCGCTTTGAAACCAGTGAAGCGTCCTATGCCTTATTGGCGGGATTGGGCAATGCGCTGCAAGAAGCCAACCGTTTGGGTGTGGAGCGAACCTGGGAAAGGGTCTTACTACTCAGCAAGCAAATTCGTGAGGAACTGCGTGAGATCCCGCGCCTTTCCCTGCATGACTCAGGCACGGCTCATTCGGGTCTGATCGCCTTCAACCTCGCCGGCTGGGACGCCTTCGAGCTCAAGCGCCGCCTGGGTCTCAAGCGCATCAACATCGGCGCCAACGACGTGGCTTATACCCCTTTGGACATGCAGGCGCGCGGTCTGAGCAGCATTGCGCGAGTCTCGGTCAGCCCCCTCAACAACGAGCGCGACATCGAGTTGCTGATAGCGGCACTGCGAGAATTAAGCGACTAGACCTCGACGTCCACCCATAACCCCTGGCGCGGCGCATCTTCGATCAACGGGACGACCGGCACAGTGTTGTCGGCATTCAGTACATCGCCTGGAATCGCCAAGTGCTGTTCAGGATCTTCCTCGGCTTCGCGCCGACGCTTTTGTTGTTCTTGCTGGCGACGCTGTTCTTCGCGCAGCAGAAAGGTCGATTGCTCGGCATCGCCCTTTTTCAGGTCGATCGTGCTCTCGTTGGAGCCCGCTTGTACGGGCACCACCGGCGGGATATCCGGCTTCTGGCGCGCCGGATCGAGTTGTGACGTGACCGGCACAACACTGACGGGCAGCATGGGTGGCAACATAGGCTTTATTCTCCTGATCAACAGGCTGTCGGCGGGCTGCCGGGTGACTTGAGCACCCAGTCGCCAAGCTGTGACCCAGTCCACACTCGTGAGTGCCCGCCATCTGTCGATTCAACTTTCGAACCGCCGCTCAAACAGCGTAGTTTTTGTCAGAGTCCTTTGGCTGAGGGCTGTGTTCCGTTAAGATAGTCGGCTTTTTCACGGCGGGAGTCAGGCAGCATGGCGCAGCAGTATCAACCGGGGCAACGCTGGATTAGTGACAGCGAAGCAGAGCTGGGGTTAGGCACCGTTCTGGCACAGGACGGGCGCTTGTTGACCGTGCTCTATCCGGCCACTGGCGACACTCGTCAGTATGCGCTACGGAATGCGCCCCTCACTCGCGTGAGGTTTTCGCCGGGTGACACCATCACCCATTTCGAAGGCTGGAAAATGACCGTACAGGAAGTCGACGATGTCGACGGCCTGTTGGTGTACCACGGCCTCAATGGGCAGAACGAGCAGGTCACCCTCCCGGAAACCCAACTCTCCAACTTTATCCAGTTCCGCCTGGCCAGCGACCGTCTGTTCGCCGGGCAGATCGACCCGCTGGCCTGGTTCTCGCTGCGTTACCACACCCTGGAGCACACCAGCCGCCAATTGCAGTCCTCGCTGTGGGGCCTGGGTGGCGTACGTGCGCAACCTATTGCTCACCAACTGCACATCGCCCGTGAAGTCGCTGACCGTATCGCGCCACGGGTATTGCTCGCCGACGAAGTGGGCCTGGGCAAGACTATCGAAGCCGGCCTGGTGATCCACCGCCAACTGCTGTCCGGCCGCGCCAGCCGCGTGCTGATCCTGGTGCCGGAAAACCTGCAGCACCAGTGGCTGGTGGAGATGCGCCGCCGCTTCAACCTGCAAGTGGCGTTGTTCGACGAAGAACGCTTTATCGAAAGCGATGCGGCCAACCCGTTCGAAGACACCCAGCTTGCACTGGTCGCACTGGAGTGGCTGGTGGACGACGAGAAGGCGCAGAACGCGCTGTTCGCCGCCGGCTGGGACCTGCTGGTGGTCGATGAAGCTCACCACCTGGTGTGGCATGAAGACAAGGTCAGCCCGGAGTACGCGCTGGTAGAACAGTTGGCCGAGGTCATCCCTGGCGTGCTGCTGCTCACCGCCACCCCGGAACAACTGGGCCAGGACAGCCACTTCGCGCGCCTGCGCCTGCTGGACCCGAACCGCTTCCACGACTTGCAAGCCTTCCGCGCAGAAAGCGAGAACTATCGCCCGGTGGCCGAGGCGGTGCAGGAACTGCTGGACAAGGGCCGCCTCTCCCCGGCCGCGCACAAGACCATCCAGGGTTTCCTCGGCAACGAAGGTGAAGCCCTGCTCACCGCCGTCAACGATGGCGACACCGAAGCCAGTGCGCGCCTGGTGCGTGAACTGCTCGACCGCCACGGCACCGGCCGCGTGCTGTTCCGCAATACCCGCGCTGCGGTGCAGGGTTTCCCGGAGCGCAAGCTGCATGCCTACCCGCTGCCGAACCCGGACGAATACCTCGAGTTGCCGCTGGGCGAACACGCCGACTTGTACCCGGAAGTCAGCTTCCAGTCGCAGCCGGATGTCGAGGAAGACAATCGCTGGTGGCGCTTCGACCCACGGGTCGAGTGGCTGATCGATCAACTGAAAATGCTCAAGCGCACCAAAGTCCTGGTGATCTGCGCCCACGCCGAAACCGCCATGGACCTGGAAGACGCCCTGCGCGTGCGCTCCGGTATCCCGGCCACGGTGTTCCACGAGGGCATGAACATTCTCGAACGTGACCGCGCCGCGGCCTACTTCGCCGATGAAGAGTTCGGCGCCCAGGTGCTGATCTGCTCGGAAATCGGCAGTGAAGGCCGCAACTTCCAGTTCTCCCATCACCTGGTGCTGTTCGATCTGCCGTCCCACCCCGACCTGCTGGAACAGCGGATCGGCCGTCTGGACCGGATCGGCCAGAAACACGTGATCGAATTGCACGTGCCGTACCTGGAAACCAGCCCGCAAGAGCGCCTGTTCCAGTGGTACCACGAAGCGCTGAACGCCTTCCTCAACACCTGCCCGACCGGCAACGCCTTGCAGCATCAGTTCGGCCCGCGCCTGCTGCCGCTGCTGGAAAACGCTGACGACGCCGAGTGGCAGGCCCTGATCGACGAGGCCCGTGCCGAGCGCGAGCGCCTGGAAGAAGAGTTGCACACCGGTCGCGACCGCCTGCTGGAGCTCAACTCCGGCGGTGCGGGTGAAGGCGATGCGTTGGTGGAAGATATCCTTGAGCAAGACGACCAGTTCGCCCTGCCGATCTACATGGAAACCCTGTTCGACGCGTTCGGCATCGACAGCGAAGACCACTCTGAAAACGCGCTGATCCTCAAACCCAGCGAAAAAATGCTCGACGCCAGCTTCCCCCTGGGCGACGACGAAGGTGTGACCATCACCTACGACCGTAACCAGGCCCTGTCGCGCGAAGATATGCAGTTCATCACCTGGGAACACCCGATGGTGCAAGGCGGCATGGACCTGGTGTTATCCGGTTCCATGGGCAACACCGCCGTGGCGCTGATCAAGAACAAGGCGCTCAAGCCAGGCACCGTGTTGCTCGAACTGCTGTATGTCAGTGAAGTGGTAGCACCACGTGCGCTGCAACTGGGCCGTTACCTGCCACCGGCGGCCTTGCGCTGCCTGCTGGACGCCAACGGCAACGACCTGTCGGGCCGTGTGTCGTTCGAGACCCTGAATGACCAATTGGAAAGCGTGCCACGGGCCAGCGCCAACAAGTTCGTCCAGGCTCAGCGCGACCAGTTGACGCCACGGATCAACGCCGGCGAAGAGAAGATCGCCCCGCGCCACATCGAGCGCGTGGCCGAGGCCAAGCGTCGCCTGGCAGCGGACACCGAGGAAGAACTGGCACGCCTGACTGCGTTGCAAGCCGTCAACCCGACTGTACGTGACAGCGAACTGGTTGCCCTGCGTAACCAACGCGAGCAGGGCTTGGCCATGCTCGACAAGGCGGCGCTGCGACTGGAAGCGATCCGGGTACTGGTAGCGGGTTGATAGCCGTTTGAAGCAAAAAGAAGGCCCGCGCAATGCGGGCCTTCTTTCATTCGTCTTGAGGGGCTTATCGGGTGCAGGCCTCCTCCCACACATTGGAACCCATCCAATTGTGGTAGGCCGCGTACTCCCGATGGCGTTACCGCAGTATCAAACCGTGGCCGCCGAAGCCGGCACCTCAACCGCACTCAAGCCCTCTTTCATCCTCTTGGCATCCCGCACAAAGCTGCGCGAGGCCTGGAACAGAAACAGCATGGTCAGCAACAGCGCCACCGGGATCAGGTACATGGCGTCGTGCAGCCCCACCGCTTTATAAGCTTCGGTCATCTGCTGCGCCCCCGCAGCGTACATGGCCGAGTGGGCAAAATGGTCCGACAGGCCACCCACCACGATCGGCCCCATGCCACCGCCCAGCAAGTACAACCCGGCAAAGAACAGCGCCGTCGCCGTCGCCCGCAAACGTGGCTCGACCACGTCCTGGATCGCCGTGTACACGCACGTGTAGAAGTTATAGGCGAACAACCAGCCGACACTGAACAAGGCCACAAACACACCGATCTCGATGCGCCCGGCATGCAAGGCCCACGCGGTGGTCACGGTGGAAATGATCAGGCTGCACGCGGCAAACAACAGCCGACCGTTGGCGACTCGCTGATGGATCTTGTCGGCAATCCAGCCGCCCAGGGTCAGGCCCACCAGGCCGGTGAGACCGACAATCACCCCAGTGGCCACGGCCGCATCCTGCAATGGCATAAGGAAGTAGCGCTGCAACATCGGCACCAGGAACGAATTGCACGCATAGGTGGCGAAGTTGAAACACAGCCCGGCCAGCACCAGCCACAGGAAGGTCGGTACCGCCAGCACGCGACGGATAGGGCGATCAACACGCTCCTGGGAGACTTGTACGGTTTCCGCCGCGCCGCGCTTAGGCTCTTTGATATAGAACATAAACATCGCCAGGATCAGCCCCGGCACGGCTGCGATAAAGAACGGTGCGCGCCAGCTGTCGAAAGCCTTGACCATCGCGCCAATGGTGAAAAAGGCCAGCAGCAGGCCCAATGGCAGGCCCAACATGAAAATGCCCATGGCCCGCGCCCGACGGTGTGCCGGAAACAGATCGCCGATCAGCGAGTTGGCCGCGGGCGCATAGCTGGCTTCGCCGATGCCAATACCCATGCGCACCAGCAGGAAGGTCCAGAAACTACCGACCATGCCATTGATCGCGGTCAGCCCGCTCCAGGCGAACAGGCCCCAGCCCATCAGCTTGCTGCGTGAACCGGTATCGGCCATGCGCCCCAGCGGCAAGCCGGCGATGGCGTAGACAATGGTGAAGGCGGTGCCGATGATACCGAGCTGGAAGTCGCTGAGATGCCATTCCATGCGGATGGGTTCGATGATAATTGCGGGAATGGTACGGTCGAAGAAGTTGAACAGGTTGGCCAGGAACAGCAGGAACAGAATGCGCCAGGCATTCGCCGCTTGGGTCGAGTTCTGCATGGGTCCGTCTCTTTATTGTTATAGGAGCTGCGATGTCCGATGCATCCTGCTCAGGTACCTGCAACATAGTCAGGCTGGCCCTGGTTGTCTGTAATGATTCGTAAAGCTGATAGGGCATGATTTCGCCCGTGGCCATGGGACTTTGCCTACACAAAATATAAATGCGCCCCCTCTTCCCAACGGCTACGGCACGGATAGAATGGCGAGCCTTCCCCGAAACACCCTACTTCTACTTTTCTAATCGATGACGCCCATGTCCGAAGCCAGTCCGTGTCTGAATTGCGGTGCCTGCTGTTCATACTTTCGTGTGTCTTTCTTCTGGGGTGAGTGCGCCTCATCGGGGGGTACGGTCCCCGACGATTTGGTCGTACAGATCAACCCCACCCGCGTGGCGATGATCGGCACAGACCAGAAACCCGCACGCTGCTGCAGCCTCGAGGGTGAAGTGGGTAAAGAGACCCGTTGTACGATTTATGAACAACGGTCGAGCCCGTGCCGCGAGTTCGACGCATCGTGGAGCCAGGGTGAACACAATGTCGATTGCGACGCTGCCCGTGCGGCGTTCGGCCTGGCCCCACTGGAAGCACCTGTCGAGCAGGCGCTGCCCCTCAGCGCTTAGCATCAAACGCTATGGGTCAGATGCCAAAAAAATCAGAATCAAAGTGCCATTATCCATGGTGAATCCCTCGAAGCTTCTATACTCGCTTTCATAGGTCATCGCCTCAGGCTGTGACGTGACTCTATGACGGGACATGCTATGGAATGGCTTGGGTTGCATTTCTTTACCGACCTTCCGGAAAAAGGGCATTTATTACTCAATTGCAGTCATAACCCCTTTCTGGTGCTGTTGGCTTACCTGGTCGCTTGCGCGGCCGGGTTCGGCACGCTGGATATGGCCGAGCGGGTCGGGCATGTGGAAGACCCCACCGCCCGGCGGCATTGGCGCTGGCTGGGTGCCGGGTGCCTGGCGGGCGGAATCTGGTCGACCCACTTCATCAGCATGCTGGCTTTCCAGGCCCCAATCACTATTCATTACGATCTGATTCTGACGTTCGCCTCGTTGGCGATCGCCTTGATCGCTTCGCTATTCGCCATGCAAACCCTCAGTCACCCGCACCTGCGGTTCCATCAATACTTGCTGGCGTCGGCCTGGATGGGGCTCGGCATCGCCCTGATGCATTATGTCGGTATGTCAGCCATGCGCTCCCAAGCCCTGGTGTACTTCGAATCGGGGTTGTTCATAGCGTCGGTGGCTATCGCCATTGGCGCCAGCCTGGCCGCGTTGTTGTTGTCCAACTACCTGCGCAACGGCGCCGGCATGTTTCATCAATTGCTCAAGTACGCCGCCAGCCTGACGCTGGGCGCCGGCATTATCAGCATGCACTTCACCGGCATGGCCGCCATGCAGATGGTGATTCCCACTGGCGCTGATCTGTCGTCTCCGCTGGACAACAACCCCATTCAACTTGGCCTGTCGGTGGCGGTGATCACGCTGCTGGTCATCGGCAGCAGCATCAGCGCCGCCTTGGCGGACAAAAAACTGCAGCACAA
The DNA here is from genome assembly GCF_004519405.1 of Pseudomonas sp. BCA17. Lineage (GTDB taxonomy): Bacteria > Pseudomonadota > Gammaproteobacteria > Pseudomonadales > Pseudomonadaceae > Aquipseudomonas. The sequence continues at coordinate 19,177 of NZ_SGWI01000002.1, forward strand.
GGAGCGCGACCTGCGCCGGGTCAACGCACTGCTCAGTGAACTCGACCAGGCGCGTGCGTCGCTGCAACAAGTCGCCCATTTCGACGCGCTGACCAGCCTGCTCAACCGCCGGGGGTTCAACCAGCTCTTCGCGGAGAAAGTCGCGGAAAAAACCGCAACCAAAGGCATGATGGCGGTGATCTTTCTGGATATCGACCACTTCAAGCGGATCAACGATAGCCTGGGGCACGATGCCGGCGACCAGCTGCTCAGCGTGTTGGCCGGGCATATCAAGGGCTCGGTGCGCAGTCATGAAGATGTGGTGGCGCGCTTTGGTGGCGATGAGTTCTGCATCCTGATCAACATCCACCACCGCGATGAAGCGCGCCACATGGCCCAGCGCATCATGCAAAAGATGAAAGACCCGATCGAACTGGCCGGGCGACGCATGGTAATGACCACCAGCATCGGCATCAGCGTGTTCCCCGATGATGGCCTGACCTGCGAAGAGCTGTTGAAAACCGCCGACCTGGCGCTGTACCAATCCAAGGATAGCGGGCGCAATAACCTGAGTTTCTTCAGTTCCAACCTGAAAACCCGCGCTTTCCTTGAGTTGCAATTGGAAGAGGAACTACGCACGGCCTTGCGTGCGCGCAACCAATTGGTGCTGTTCTACCAGCCGATCTTCGACATGAAGCTCGGCAAGGTCACTCGCCTGGAAGCCTTGGTGCGCTGGCAGCATCCGCAACACGGGCTGCTGGCGCCGGACCGTTTTATCGGCATCGCCGAAAGCAATGGGCTGATTGCCGAACTGGATCACTGGGTGCTGCGCCAGGCATGTCACGACCTGAGTTTGTTGTCCGACCGTGGCTACACCGGGCTGACCATGGCCGTGAACTGCTCAGCCTTGAATCTGGCCCGTGATGAATTGGCGGATGAGATCGAAGACGCCCTGCGCTTTGCCGGGATTGCCGCCAACCGCCTGGAGCTGGAGGTTACTGAAAATGCGTTGATGGGCAATATCAGCAGCACCCTGGCGCTGTTGCGGCAGATTCGAGCACTGGGTGTCTCCCTGTCCATCGATGACTTCGGCACGGGCTACTCATCCCTGGCCTACCTCAAGCGCCTGCCGTTGAACACCTTGAAGATCGACCGTTCGTTCATCCAGGACATTCCCAAATCCACCGCCGATATCGAGATCGTCCAGGTGATTATCGGCATGGCCCACACCTTGCACCTGCAGGTGGTTACCGAAGGCGTGGAAACCCAGGCGCAATTCGAACTGCTGCTCAAGCATGGCTGTGATTTCGTGCAAGGCTACCTGCTCAGCCCGGCGGTGCCTGCCAGTGACATCATCGGTGTGATGCAGGGCATCCAGATGCGCAACCCGCTCCACTCGCTTAGCGCGGAAGGTAACAAGGAGGCCCCCCCATCGAAAGAGCCCGCCCCGGGACGTACCGGCTCGACCTCTATCGTGAGGCCAATTCGCTGACGCCGACTATTTGGCATTTCGCCATCATTTGGTTAAAGAACGCCGACGAACGGCCGATTCATCAGAGTCCGGCCGGAATTCCCCTGTAAACACTTGGGCTCAACCTAGCCGCCCCGGACTCAGACGCACTGTAAAGTCGCGAACTCTCATTCCGTGATGGCTCCTCGATTTTTGCGGCCATCCGTCCAGGTACATGGCGCCCAATGACTTCCAAAAACAGCTCCGCCACCGTAATCCCCGACGTGTTGCCTACAGAGCCTGCGGAAAAGCCCGCCGGTTCCAAACCTGTGAACAGCGCCCGCCCGCTGGCCACCCAACAGTACTTGTACTTCACCGAGACCAATACCGATCGCATCCTCGACAACCTCGACGGCCTGCGCGACATGGTGTTCCCACGCCCGCCCCAGCAGGAAGGTGACGGTGCCCCGGGCCATGAGCAGGAATTCCCGTCGGCGTGCCTGATCGGCCTGGGCCGCTGCGGCTCGAACATTGCCTTGGACGTGGCGGAGTTGGTGTACAACGCGCGCAAGTTTTACTTGAACGAATTCAGTGCCGAGGATAAGCCTCAATTCAAAAAGAGCCCTGTAGACAAGGGTTACAGCCCAACCCAATGGATTCGCAACAACCTGCGCCTGGGCGGCGGCAAGACCACCAAGCCGGTCTTCCTGGTGGAACCCTTGGTGATGCTGGGCGACCTGGACAAAGACATTGCCGGGCGCATCCGTTTCTCGCGCAAAGGTGAGAAAAGCGGCTTTTTGCGCGACTACAGCAAGATGAAAATCATGGACCTGTCGGAAGTCCATGCCGGTGGCGCCGGTAACGCGCCGATCCTGGGCCAGTACCTGGCCAAGATCATCCTCAACAAAGACACCCAGCGTTTCTCCAGCCCCGACTGGAAGATGATTCACTCGTACCTGATCGACTCCTGCGGCATCAAGGCCAACCAGTCGCGCCTGTACTTCTCGATCTTCAGTGCCGGCGGTGGCACCGGCTCGGGCATGGCTTCAGAGTTCGGCCTGGCCCAGCAACACTCGTACATGAACAAGACGTTCGACACCAAGCCCGCCGACGAACACGACAGCAAGAGCGGCCATGCGTTTGTGTTCGAGCCGATCTTCACCAGTGGCATCTGTGTGCTGCCGAATATCTCCGACCACCGCAGCGAAATGTCCGAAGCCCTGCACATCAACGCCGGCCGGCTGCTGTGCAAGTATCTGTCAGAAGAGTGGGATTTCTCGTACAACTTCGCCAATGAAGACAGCAGCGAAGCCAGTGTGAAAGGTCGCATCCGCCCATGGAACGCAATGATGCTGATCTCCAACGACATCATGCGTTACGCCGAAGAGAGCGATGACGGCAATATCCAGAACATTGATGTCAATGCCATGGAAAAACATGCCAACCAGTACATTTCCCAACAGATCTTCAACATTCTCACCGCCCAGGCGGTGACCACCGACTACGACCAGAACTACTTCCGGCGCGCCGGGATCGACATCGGCGAGACCATTCGCCTGGATGCCAACGACCTGTTCATGAGCCTGGCCGGCCCGGTGGCGATTGCCTACGCCGAATCCGTGGTGCCGGAAACCCCGGTACCATCGAACGACAAGTTCAAGGTGTTCGACAAAGAGCCGCAGCGCCTGAACATCGATGACCTGTTTTTCCGCTCCATCGACCTGCCGCACTTCAACAAGGTCACCCAGGCCATCGAAGGCATCAGCCTGCTGCCGATTGAGTCCAAGCGTTATCGGGCGTCGCTTGAGCAATACAAGAATTCCGGCTATGACGCGGCGGCGCTACATGACCTGCACTTCTTCAAGAACTGCTCGTCGGTAGTCTCCATCGTATCGCTGCCCAAGGATTACAAGCTGTCCTACATGGACCTGAACCGGCTCAAGACCCATCTCAACAGCCTGTTTCCCAACACCACGCTCAAGCGCTATGCGTTGGTGATCGGCGCATCGGCCAACCTGTCGCTGACCACACTGATCGCCAAGAGCCCGTGCCTTTCGGATGACTTCCTGACGCTGATCGTCGCCTTTATCAAGCGCTGCTTTGCGCGTAATCCTTACCGCTTCGATGACACGCTGGACAATTCGATCCTGGACTTCATCATCCACGAGGACTTCGACGAAGACCGCATCGATGAGTTGCTCAATGAGTTCGAGAACCCAGCGAAAATCCTCGATACCAACTGGTATGCGATCAAGCCGATGTATGAGAAGAAATACCGCGAGTTGATCAACGACAAGGAAAAGTTCGTGTCGATCAACGACATTCGCCTGTCACGGGATTGCGTGAAAAAGGCAATCAAATATCTGCGTGAGATTTATCGTCACCGGATTGGCAAGACCAAGGTTATTTCGTTGAATAATCATACCGGCAAGACGGCTTAGGCTTTTGTGGTGAGGGAGATTGCTCCCTCACCACGATGATTTGCTCATCTTCTGAAACAATTCGCCCGGCACTCAGCCAGCGTCAAAACTGTTCCCGTGACGTTTACGTCACCCTCACCTGTGACCTTTCTCCACGGCAAGATGCCATCACCGTGTCAGCGGTTACTCGGCTACACACTTCACCCATGAAAAAACGCGCACCTTTTTCGTGCAGACTTTTCTTACGCCGCCCTTTCCTGGATCAGAATCCACGGCGAAACCACCACTGCCCACAAGCCCGGATCACGCGCGACCAGGTCCAATGCCCGCGTCGCAGACACTTCGCCCAGGCTCCCCGCAGCCAGCCAATCAGCGACTTTCTCGCGGTTATCCTCGGCCATTGCCTCGGCTGCCTCGATCAAATCCAGGCCTGCATCGACCCACAATAGGGCACCCTTGGCAAAGAACGGCTCAAGCTCCTTCCAGGAAATTTCGGCGGTTTCACCGAGCAGCTTGGCATAGAGGGTGCTAGGTTCTTGCGTCATGGGAATCCACCTGAAGAAAAAATCGGCGCAATCATAACGTCGTGCCTTTCGTATAAAAAGCCAGGTAGAAAAACCCAGTTGCAAATGAGGCATCGATAGAAAATGTCAGGAAAGCCAAGGATTGCCCGGAACTCTGGCATCACCGCGCCGCAATTCTGTCTTTTTCTTTCATTTAAGCGACACGCTCGAGCTTTGCCCCCAGCAGCCAGCTTTTCAAGCGATCAACCGGCGCTCTACACTGTACCGGTACAGTTGCCAGGGCACTGCCGGGGGATATTCGAGATATCCGATCCGGTTCTGCAGCTCACAAGGCCGCTAGAACTATAAAAAATACAACAGTAAGAGTGGAGCACTATGAATAAGGCTACTAAGCAGATTTCCAAACTGTTTGCCGCTATGGTCCTGGCTGGGGTTGCCGGCCATTCGTTCGCAGCCGACACCATCAAGATCGGCATCGCAGGGCCCAAGACCGGTCCGGTGACGCAATACGGCGACATGCAATTCATGGGTGCCAAGCAAGCCATCGCCGACATCAACGCCAAGGGCGGCGTAGACGGCAAAATGCTTGAAGCCAAGGAATACGACGACGCTTGCGATCCTAAACAAGCTGTTGCCGTCGCCAACAAAGTGGTCAACGACGGCGTCAAGTTCGTGGTCGGCCACCTCTGCTCCAGCTCCACTCAACCAGCCTCCGACATCTATGAAGACGAAGGCGTGATCATGATTACCCCGGCTGCCACCAGCCCGGAAATCACCGCCCGTGGCTACAAGCTGATCTTCCGCACCATCGGCCTGGACAGCGCCCAAGGCCCGGCAGCCGGCAACTACATCGCCGATCACGTGAAGCCGAAAATCGTCGCTGTACTGCACGACAAACAGCAGTACGGTGAAGGCATCGCCACCGCCGTTAAACAGACCCTCGAGAAAAAAGGCACCAAGGTTGCCGTCTTCGAAGGCCTGAACGCCGGCGACAAAGACTTCTCCTCGATCATCCAGAAGCTCAAGCAAGCCAACGTCGACTTCGTCTACTACGGCGGCTACCACCCTGAGCTGGGCCTGATCCTGCGCCAAGCCAAGGAAAAAGGCCTGAACGCCAAGTTCATGGGCCCAGAGGGCGTCGGCAACGACTCCATCTCGCAAATCGCCCAGGACGCTTCCGAAGGCCTGCTGGTGACCCTGCCTAAATCCTTCGACACCGACCCGGCCAACAAAGCCATCGTTGAAGAGTTCGCCAAGAACAAGCAGGACCCAACCGGTCCGTTCGTGTTCCCAGCCTACTCGGCCATTGAAGTGATCGCCGGCGGTATTACCGCTGCGAAGAGCGAAGACACCGCCAAAGTGGCAGCCGCCATCCACGCGGGCACCTTCAAGACCCCTACCGGCGACCTGAGCTTCGACGCCAAGGGCGACCTGAAGGACTTCAAATTCGTGGTCTACGAATGGCACTTCGGTAAACCAAAAACCGAAGTTTCCCCTCAGTAAGCCAGGCGTTACTGGTCCACAAGCCCACTGTGCAAGCAGTGGGCTTTGTTTTACGAGGTTTATGGGCCTGACACCCGCGATCCGGGCGCTGGCTCACCTGAAAATCTTAAAACCGTCACCAGCGGTTCGCTGGCAAACGCTCTGTGCAAATGTGCTCAAAGAACACAGCACGGGGCCGGAACATGACTCCACCAGTGAAATGCGTATCGGGTTTTTAGGAGCGCTGTAATGCCTGAGATCTATCATTTTTTCCAACAGCTGGTTAATGGCCTGACCATTGGCAGCACCTATGCCTTGATAGCCATTGGCTACACAATGGTTTACGGCATCATTGGAATGATCAACTTCGCCCATGGCGAGGTGTACATGATTGGTTCCTACGTGGCCTTTATCGCCCTTGCCGGGTTGGCCATGATGGGTATCCACTCCCTGCCGCTGTTGATGACCGCCGCGTTTATCGCGTCAATCGTTGTAACCAGTGCCTATGGCTACAGTATCGAGCGTGTTGCCTACCGTCCCTTGCGTGGCAGCAACCGCTTGATCCCACTGATTTCCGCCATCGGCATGTCGATTTTCCTGCAGAACACCGTATTGCTGTCCCAGGATTCCAAGGACAAATCCATCCCCAACCTGATCCCGGGGAGCATCTCCTTCGGCCCAGGTGGTGCGGAAGAAGTCTTGATTTCCTACATGCAGATCCTGGTCTTCATTGTCACCCTGGTGGCCATGCTGGGCCTGACCCTGTTCATCTCCCGCTCCCGTCTGGGCCGCGCCTGCCGGGCCTGCGCCGAAGACATCAAGATGGCCAACCTGCTGGGCATCAACACCAACAACATCATCGCCCTGACCTTCGTGATCGGCGCCGCATTGGCGGCTGTCGCGGCGGTACTGCTAAGCATGCAGTACGGCGTGATCAACCCCAACGCCGGCTTCCTGGTGGGGCTCAAAGCCTTTACCGCGGCGGTCTTGGGCGGCATCGGCAGTATCCCGGGCGCCATGCTCGGCGGGCTGGTGCTGGGTGTGGCCGAAGCCTTTGGCGCCGATATCTTCGGCGACCAGTACAAGGACGTCGTGGCGTTCGGCCTGTTGGTTCTGGTGCTGTTGTTCCGTCCGACCGGCATCCTGGGCCGTCCGGAGGTTGAGAAAGTATGAGCAGATATCTTAAATCGGCGTTTTTCAGCGCCTTGCTGGTATGGGCCGTGGCCTTTCCGGTACTCGGCCTCAAGCTGAGCATTGTCGGCATCAACCTGGAAGTGCATGGCACCGGTCCCGTGACGCTGAGCATCATCGCCCTGTGCTCGGTACTGATGTTCCTGCGCGTGCTGTTCACCCAGCAGGTCGGCGCCCTGTTCAAGGGCAACCGTGGGCCGTTGGTGTCGCCCAAGGTCAGCCAATTCCTGACCCTGCCGCGCACCCAACGCTACATCATCATCGGCCTGATCATCGCCGCCCTGATCTGGCCGTTCTTCGGCTCGCGCGGCGCGGTCGACATCGCCACCCTGATCCTGATCTACGTGCTGCTGGGCCTGGGCCTGAACATCGTGGTCGGCCTGGCCGGCCTGCTCGACCTGGGTTATGTGGGCTTCTACGCCGTGGGTGCCTACACCTACGCGCTGCTCTCGCATTACCTGGGCTGGAGCTTCTGGATCTGCCTGCCACTGGCGGGGATGGCGGCGGCGACATTCGGCTTCCTGCTGGGCTTCCCGGTGCTGCGTTTGCGCGGTGACTACCTGGCCATCGTGACCCTCGGTTTCGGTGAAATCATCCGGTTGTTCCTGCGTAACCTCACCGATATCACGGGCGGCCCCAACGGCATCAGCAGCATTCCCAAGCCGACGTTCTTCGGGCTGTCGTTCGACCGCACCGCGGCCGAAGGCATGCAGACCTTCCACGAGTACTTCGGGATCGACTACAACCCGGTGAGCAAAGTGGTGTTCCTGTACCTGGTCGCGCTGTTGCTGGCACTGGCGGCCCTGTTCGTGATCAACCGCCTGCTGCGCATGCCGATCGGCCGCGCCTGGGAAGCTTTGCGCGAAGACGAAATCGCCTGCCGGGCTTTGGGCCTGAACCCTACCGTCATCAAGCTTTCCGCCTTCACCCTGGGCGCCGCATTCGCCGGTTTTGCCGGCAGCTTCTTTGCGGCACGCCAAGGGCTGGTGACGCCCGAGTCGTTCACCTTCATCGAGTCGGCGATCATCCTCGCCATCGTGGTGCTGGGTGGCATGGGCTCGCAGCTGGGCGTGATCCTGGCCGCAATCGTGATGATCCTGCTGCCAGAAATGATGCGTGAGTTCAGTGAATACCGCATGTTGATGTTCGGCGCCCTGATGGTGCTGATGATGATCTGGCGACCTCAAGGCCTGCTGCCCATGCAACGTCCACACATGGAGCTGCGCAAATGAGCCGCGAGATCCTGAAAGTCGAAAATCTGAGCATGCGCTTTGGTGGCCTGCTCGCGGTCAATGGCGTGGCCCTGACTGTTAAAGAGAAACAAGTGGTAGCCCTGATCGGCCCGAACGGCGCCGGCAAGACGACGGTGTTCAACTGCCTCACCGGTTTCTACAAGCCCAGCGGCGGCAGCATCCTGCTGGATGGTCAGCCGATCCAGGGGCTGGCCGGCCACGAAATCGCCCGCAAGGGCGTGGTGCGCACCTTCCAGAACGTGCGGTTGTTCAAGGACATGACGGCGGTCGAGAACCTGCTGATCGCCCAGCATCGCCACCTGAACACCAACTTCCTGGCGGGTCTGTTCAAGACCCCGGCGTTCCGCAAGAGCGAGCGTGAGGCCATGGAATACGCGGCGTATTGGCTGGACAAGGTCAACCTCACCGAGTTCGCCAACCGCCCTGCCGGCACGCTGGCCTATGGTCAGCAACGTCGCCTGGAGATCGCCCGCTGCATGATGACCCGCCCGCGGATTCTCATGCTCGACGAACCGGCCGCCGGCCTGAACCCCAAGGAAACCGAAGACCTCAAGGCGTTGATCAGCGTGTTGCGTGAGGAAAACAACGCCACGGTGTTGTTGATCGAGCACGACATGAAACTGGTCATGAGCATTTCTGACCATATCGTGGTGATCAACCAGGGCACGCCGCTGGCCAACGGGACGCCGGAACAGATCCGCGATAATCCGCAAGTGATCAAAGCCTATCTGGGGGAAGCGTAAAATGCTGCAATTCGAAAACGTTTCCACTTTCTACGGAAAGATCCAGGCCCTGCACAGCGTCAACGTGGAAGTGCGCCAGGGTGAAATCGTCACGCTGATCGGCGCCAACGGGGCCGGCAAGTCGACCCTGCTGATGACCTTGTGCGGTTCGCCCCAGGCTCATAGCGGCAGCGTCCGCTACATGGGTGAGGAACTGGTGGGCCAGTCGTCGTCACAGATCATGCGCAAGAGCATTGCCGTGGTACCGGAAGGTCGCCGCGTGTTCTCGCGCCTGACCGTGGAAGAGAACCTGGCCATGGGCGGGTTCTTCACCGACAAGGGCGACTATCAGGAGCAGATGGATAAAGTGCTGCACCTGTTTCCCCGGCTCAAGGAACGCTTCAGCCAGCGCGGCGGCACCATGTCCGGCGGCGAGCAGCAAATGCTCGCCATCGGCCGGGCGCTGATGAGCAAACCCAAGCTGTTGCTGCTGGACGAACCCTCCCTGGGCCTGGCGCCGATCATCATCCAGCAGATTTTCGACATCATCGAACAACTGCGTAAGGACGGTGTGACGGTGTTCCTGGTGGAACAGAACGCCAACCAGGCGCTGAAGATCGCCGACCGTGCCTATGTGCTGGAAAACGGCCGGGTGGTGATGCAGGGTACTGGCGAGCAGTTGTTGACCGACCCGAAAGTGCGTGAGGCGTACCTGGGGGGTTAAGAAACGGCTCTGAATGTGGGAGTGGGTTTGCTCCCGATAGCGGTGTATCAGTCAATGCGCAACTGACTGAACCACAGCTATCGGGAGCAAGCCCACTCCCACTTTTTTTGCGCTGTCTGAAATTATTTTCGGCCGGCTTGTAACAAAAATCATTGTGCTACCTCTAGTGGAGTAAGCAGGCAATCAAGCCTGCCACAACCATCCACTGCTGGAGATACACCATGACCACCAAGACCCGTTCGCTGTCCGCCGCTACCCTCATTCTGGCCCTGGGCTCAGCCCTGAGCCTGTCCACCCTGGCCACCACCGCCCATGCTGCCGATGACATGCAGAAATGCTTCGGCGTCGCCGAAGCCGGCAAGAACGATTGCGCCGCGGGCGCCGGCACGACCTGCGCGGGTACCTCCAAAGTCAAGGATCAGGCCAATGCCTGGAAACTGGTCCCCGCCGGCACCTGCGCTAAAACCCCAAGCTCCACCTCGCCGACTGGTTTCGGCCAGGAAGCTGCATTCACCGCCAAGTCTTGAAACCCGCCACAACCTGAGTACGGACGATGACGCTTTCACACCAACACAGGGTCTCTCCCGCTCAGGTGCCCGGCCTTCCCCCCAAGGCCGGGCTGGGGCTGAAGAATGAGCATTTCATCGAAGTGCTCGAGACCTCGCCCGACATCGGTTTTTTTGAAGTACACGCCGAAAACTATATGGTGGCCGGCGGCCCGTTTCATCACTACCTGGGCTTGATCCGCGAGCAGTACCCACTGTCATTGCATGGCGTGGGGCTGTCCATCGGTGGCGAAGGCCCGCTGAACCGTGAGCACCTGGCACGGTTGGCCACGCTGATCGAGCGCTATCAACCCCACTCTTTTTCCGAGCACCTGGCCTGGTCCAGCCATGGCCCGGTGTTTCTGAATGACTTGTTGCCCCTGGCCTACGACACCGCGACCCTGAACCGGGTGTGCGAACACGTCGATCAGGTACAGAACGCTCTGAAGCGCCCCATGCTGCTGGAGACCCCGTCGACGTACGTGCAGTTCCAGCGTTCGACCCTGGACGAGGCGGACTTCATCAGTGAAATCATCCGTCGTACGGGCTGCGGCCTGTTACTGGACGTCAACAACGTCTACGTATCGTGCATCAATCACCAACGTGACCCGCTTGCCTACATCAACGCACTGCCGTTGCATGCGGTGGGTGAGATCCATCTGGCTGGTTTCGCCGAAGACACTGACAGCCTGGGTGATCGCCTGCTGATAGATGATCACGGCGCGCCCATCGATAACGCGGTGTGGCAATTGTATGAGCAGGTACTGACACGCACCGGCCCGATCGCCACGTTGATCGAGCGGGATAACCAGGTACCGGCCTTCCCTGTGCTGCTGGGCGAAGCGCAACAGGCCGAGTGGCATCTGTCGCAGGTCACCCCATGAGCCATCACGATGCGTTTACCCGTGCCCTGCTCTCACCGGACCTTGCCTGCCCGGATGGCCTGTTCAGCAGCAACGGCGCCGACCCGGCCAGCCGTTTTATGGTCTATCGCAACAACGTCCACAGCGCGTTGATCAACGCCCTGGTAACGGCTTACCCCGTGACGTTGCAATTGGTCGCAGAGGAATTCTTCCGTGCCATGGCCGGCCTCTTCGTGCAGGCGTGCCCTCCCACCAGTCCGCTGATCAGCGAATACGGCGGTGCGTTTGCCGCGTTCATCCAAGACTTCGGGCCGGCCGCCAGCGTGCCTTATCTGGCCGATGTCGCACGGCTGGAACGGCTACGGGTGCGCGCCTATCACGCCGCCGATGCCACGCCAATGGATCGACAAGCCATTTTGCTCGCACTGCAAGCTGAAACCGAATTGGGGAGCCTGCGTCTGCAACTGCATCCGTCCCTTGCCACTTTGGACTCTGCCTACGCCATTGTCGGCATCTGGGCAGCGCATCAGTCCGAAGAAGCTACTACCGACTTCAACCCCTGGCATGCCCAAAGTGCCTTGGTGTTACGCCAAGGGTTGTCAGTCAACGTGTTCGCCGTCGACCCAGCCACGGTCGCGTTCATCAACCATCTGAACCAAGGCGCGGAGCTTGAAACGGCAGTGGAATACGCCCTCGACGTGTCGGCCGAATTCGACCTGCACCAAAGTCTGAACCTGCTGATCAACCACGACGTCATCACTCATCTGCACACAAAAGAAAAGGGTTCGCCATGAACATATCCCCCTCGTGCCTGGTTAAACAGGTCATTGCGCTGTTCGAAAAAATCCCCTACAGCCTGATCGCTTTTCTCGCACGCTTCTCCATCGCTGCGGTGTTCTGGAAATCCGGGCAGACCAAAGTCGAAGGCTTTGCCATCGACCTGATCAGCGGCACCTTCCAGCTGGGCGAACCGCGCCTGGCCGCATCCACCCTGCCGCTGTTCCGCAGCGAATACCACGTCCCCTTGCTGTCGCCGGAGGTGGCGGCGCATATGTCTGCGTTTGCCGAACACTTCTTCCCGGTACTGATCCTGGTGGGTTTTGCCACGCGCTTCTCGGCGTTAGCGCTGATTGGCATGACACTGGTCATTCAGCTCTTCGTCTACCCGGAAGCCTATCCGACTCACGGCACCTGGATCGCGATACTGCTGTTGTTGGTCGCCAAAGGGCCAGGTCGCCTGTCCATCGACCACCTGATCGCCCGTCGCTACCGCTGAAGTCGATCCAGGGCCTGGCCGCTGCGCTTGAACCACTCCACCAGGTAATCGGCCAACACCTGGGTACGACGCGGCAGCCCGCCCTGGTAAGGATGAACCAGGTACATCGGCATACTGCGTGTCGAATAGTCACGCAGCAGCCAGCGTAAACGGCCGTCAGCTAATTCAGCAGGCAATACGTAGGACGGTAACCGCGCGACACCTGCCCCCACCAGGGCAGCCTTTTTCAGCAGGTTGTAGTGGTTGGAGGCGAAGGTGCCGCTGACCCGCACCCGCAACAGCTCGTGCTGCTGGTGGTACAACCATTCCTCACGCCCGCTGTAGTGGCTGTTGAGCAGGCAGGTATGTGTCGTCAGATCCGCTGGGGTCAACGGCTCACCATGCTGTTCCAGATAGGCCGGGCTGGCGCAGGTCATCTCGTGCCAGGCGAGCAAGGGCTTGGCCACCAAGCGTTCATTCTCGATGGCGCCCGAACGTACGCCCAGATCAAAACCGTCCCGGGCCAGGTCCCGATAGCTGTTGTTCAGTTCCAGCTCGATCTGCACCTGCGGGTATTGCTTGGAAAACTCCAGCAGCAATCCATCAAAGAAGGTTTCACCCAACGACACCGGAACCGTCATACGCACCGGCCCGGCAAGATCATCCTTGAGTCGCGCCAATGCCTGACGGGCGCGCTCCACTTGCACCACCAGCGCTTGAGCCTGCGGCAACAATGCCGCGCCGGCGGCGGTGAGGCTGAGCTTACGGGTGGTGCGATGCAGCAACACCACGCAAAACTGCGCTTCCAACTGGCTGATACGCTTGGACAGTTGGCCCTTGCTGCACCCCAACTGCTCGGCTGCCACGGTAAAGCTGCCGGCTTCGATCAGAACGGCAAACGCCGCCAGGTCATCCATCTCGCTCATGGATTGTTTCCATTTGAAAACCAAAGGTTGCCCATTAGCGCGTTTATCCACTCAAAAAGCCACACTAGACTGAACCTTCATTTATCTCCCCGGAGGAACAGCACGATGAAAATCCTATTGATTGGCGCCAACGGTACGGTCGGTTCAGCCGTCAAGGCGGAACTGGCGCAGCGTCACGAAGTGATCAGCATCGGTCGCAGCAGCGGCGACTTCCAGGTGGACATCAGCGACAGTGCGTCCATCCGCAAGCTGTTCGAGCAGACCGGCAAATTCGATGCGCTGGTCTGCGCCGCCGGCAGTGTGAGCTTCGTACCACTGGGTGAGATGAGCGAAAGCGATTTTGAACTGGGCCTGCGGGACAAGCTGATGGGCCAGGTCAACCTGCTGCTGATCGGTCGTGAATACGCCAACGACGGTGCCTCGTTCACCTTCACCAGCGGCATCCTCAACCGCGACCCGATCCGCACCGGAGCCTCGGCGGCGCTGGTCAACGGCGCACTGGATGCCTTCGTCAAAGCAGCCGCGATCGAATTGCCACGCGGCCTGCGCATCAACTCCGTCAGCCCGACCGTCTTGTTGGAAGCCATGGGCAGCTACGCGCCTTACTTCCGTGGCTACAAGCCGGCGCCTGGTGCAGATGTGGCACTGGCCTACGCAAAAAGCGTCGAGGGACTGCAGACGGGGCAGACGTTTATCGTCGGCTGATTTTCAGGTCTGTAAGAATCTCCTGAAGCAGGGCGCGGGACTTGTGATGCCGCCCCAGCCTGCGTAACGTGACGGCACTTGTCTGGAGACCCGATAATGCGCGCCGCCCGTACCCTCGCCCTGTTTGCCTTGCTTCCCCTGTTCGCCGCCTGCCAGATGTTCGAAAGCGAACCGGCCAAGCCGTCTACCGCCGGCCTGACCCGTATGCAGGGTGAATTGACGGCAGTAGACGGCAAGCTGTTGTTCCAGCCGTGCAACGACCAGCGCAACTATGTGGTCAATGACACCGGCGGTACCAGCGTGCTGCAGGAAGCCGCCTCGCTGGCCGGCCAGCAAGGTAAGCTGTTTGCCGACTTGCGCGGCAAGTTCTCCGGGGTTGCCAGCGGCACCCAGGGCTCGGTGGAACTGCAACAGCTCTATCGCGTCGAGCGCTCGACATCGGCCTGCAACGATCCGGATTTCAAACGCATGATCTTGCGCGCCAACGGCCATAAACCAGCCTGGGCCATGAACGTCACCGCCAAGGGCATGGTGCTTGAACGCGAAGGCCAGCCGCCCTTGGCGGTGCCTTATGTCGAAGAGCAGATCGGTGATGGCCGCTTCAACCTGATGACCGAAGCCAACAACCAGCACGTCGAACTATGGGTGGCACCGCAGCGTTGCGTGGACAGCGTCAGCGGCAGCCTGCAACACATGACCGCCGAATTGCGGGTCAACGGCCAGGTACAGCGGGGTTGTGCGGCGTTTGGTGGTTCGCGGGACGACTGATTCAGCCCTGCGCTGTTTTAACCTGACGGAAAACTGCCATTGGGGCTTATAATCGCCGGTTTGCAAAACAGCCGGCCTCCTTGCCCGCCGCCTACCGGACCCTGTCATGTTACGAATCACCGAACTCAAGCTGCCCATCGACCATCCCGAAGAAGACCTGCGGCTCGCCATCGTGCAGCGCCTGGGCATCGCCAGTGATGACCTGCTCGATTTCACCCTGTTCAAGCGCAGCTACGACGCGCGCAAGAAAACGTCGGAGCTGTGCTTCATCTACACCATTGACCTGAACGTAAAAGGCGAAGCCGCCCTGCTGCTCAAGTTCGCCGACGACCGCAACGTCAACCCGGCTCCGGACGTCAGCTACAAAATGGTCGGCCAGGCTCCACAAGACCTGGTCGAACGACCGATCGTGGTGGGTTTTGGTCCTTGCGGCATCTTCGCCGGCCTGCTGTTGGCGCAAATGGGCTTCAAGCCGATCATCCTCGAGCGCGGCAAGGAAGTCCGCCAGCGCACCAAGGACACCTGGGGCCTGTGGCGCAAAAGCGTGCTCAACCCTGAATCCAATGTGCAGTTCGGTGAGGGCGGCGCCGGGACCTTTTCCGACGGCAAGCTGTACAGCCAGATCAAGGACCCGAAATTCCACGGCCGCAAAGTGCTGCACGAGTTCGTCAAAGCCGGCGCACCGGAAGAAATCCTCTACGTCAGCAAGCCGCACATCGGCACCTTCCGCCTGACCGGCGTGGTGGAAAACATGCGCGAGCAGATCATCGCCCTGGGCGGTGAAGTGCGTTTCGAGCAGCGCGTCACCGACGTGTTGATCGAAAATGGCCAGTTGAACGGCGTGGTGATCGATGGCGGCGAGCAACTGCTCTCCAAGCATGTGGTCCTGGCCTTGGGTCACAGCGCCCGCGATACCTTCCGCATGCTCCACGAGCGTGGCGTTTACATGGAAGCCAAGCCGTTCTCCGTAGGTTTTCGCATCGAACACCCGCAGTCGCTGATCGATGCCGCGCGCCTGGGCAAATACGCCGGGCATCCGAAACTCGGCGCCGCCGACTACAAGCTGGTACACCACGCCAAGAACGGCCGTTCGGTCTACAGCTTCTGCATGTGCCCGGGCGGCACAGTAGTCGCAGCAACGTCCGAGCCAAACCGCGTGGTCACCAACGGCATGAGCCAGTACTCGCGTAACGAACGCAATGCCAACTCCGGCATCGTGGTCGGCATCACGCCTGAAGTGGACTACCCAGGTGGCCCGCTGGCCGGTATCGAGTTGCAGGAGCGCCTGGAGTCCCACGCCTACATCCTCGGCGGTAGCAACTATGAAGCGCCGGCACAGTTGGTGGGTGATTTCATCGCCGGCAAGCCCTCCACGGCCCTTGGCAGTGTGGAACCGTCCTACAAGCCCGGCGTAGCACTGGGTGATTTGGCCCTGGCCTTGCCGGACTTCGCCATCGAGGCCATCCGCGAAGCCTTGCCGGCATTCGAAAAGCAGATCAAAGGCTACTCGTTGCACGATGCGGTGCTGACCGGTATCGAGACCCGCACTTCGTCGCCGTTGCGGATTACCCGTAACGAGTCGTTGCAGAGCTTGAACGTAAAAGGCCTGTTCCCGGCCGGCGAGGGCGCAGGTTACGCCGGTGGGATTCTGTCGGCGGGTGTTGACGGCATTCGCATTGCCGAGGCGTTGGCCCTGGATATGTTGGCCAGCTCAGGCTGAAGTTGCGAGTTTTTAGCTGAAAGCTGCAAGTCAAAGCCGGTATTGAGCCTGTTCTTTCTTGCAGCTTTGCAGCCTTTCTCAGATGTTTGCGCGCAGGATGCTATCCGGCAACGGCTCGCCTCGCTCGACACTGGCCGCAACCGCGGCAATAAGCCCTTCCAATGCATATCCCTGGGCTGCCAGCCACGCTTGGTCGTAATACGTGGTGGCATAACGCTCTCCCCCATCGCACAAGATCGCCACGATCGACCCCGACTCTCCCGCCGCTTTCATCTGCTGCGCCGCCACCAGGGCGCCAACCAGGTTGGTCCCGCTGGAGCCGCCGACCCGACGCCCCAGACGCTCGGCCAGGTAATGCATGGCCGCCAGCGACAAAGCATCCGGCACCTTGACCATCGCATCAATCACCTTGGGCAAAAACGACGCCTCGACCCGTGGCCGACCAATCCCTTCGATCCGAGAGCCACAGTCCAGGCGCAAACTGGCGTCGCCACTTTGATAAAAGTCGAAAAATACCGAACGCTCGGCATCCGCGCACAGCACCCGCGTGCAATGCTGGCGGTAACGCACATAGCGTCCCAGCGTCGCGGTGGTGCCGCCGGTGCCGGGGCTTGAGATCAACCAGCTCGGTTCCGGGTGATGCTCGAAACGCATCTGCTGGAAGATCGATTCGGCAATGTTGTTATTCGCCCGCCAGTCCGTGGCCCGCTCGGCGTAGGTGAATTGGTCCATGAAGTGACCGCCGCTTTCCTTCGCCAGGCGTTCGGACTCGGCGTAGATCTGCGTCGGATCCTGTACCAAATGGCTTTTGCCACCATAGAAGGCGATCTGGGCGATCTTTTCCTGGGACGTGGTAGCCGGCATGACCGCAATGAACGGCAGGCCAAGCAGGCGGGCAAAATAGGCTTCCGAGATGGCCGTCGAACCGCTGGAGGCCTCGATCACCGGTGCGCCCGGCTTGAGCCAACCATTACACAGCGCGTACAGAAACAGTGACCGGGCCAGCCGATGTTTCAGGCTGCCCGTGGGGTGGCTGGACTCATCCTTGAAGTACAACTCGATACCCGGCAGCCCCGGCAATGGCAACGGGATCAGGTGCGTGTCGGCGCTGCGCTGGAAGTCCGCTTCAATGATGCGAATGGCTTCGCGGGCCCAGGTACGGTGGTCGCTCATAAGATGGTTCTCTAAAGATTTCAGCCGAATTCTAGGGGGTTTCCTACACTGCACACAGATACAGTGAGGACTCAATTAGACACACAATTGCTCGGCTTTGGCGCAGTACCGGTCCTGCCCCTCGCTTATAACAAATAAGAATATAACTTTTGTTTTAACAACTAACGGTACGGGTTAGGGTACCCACCTATTGACCCTTGGATTGGAGAGCAACCTTGCCTCTGCGTAGCACTTTCACCCGTTTCTTCCAGCTGGAAGCCGCCAGCGGCCTGTTGTTGATCGCCGCTGCCGCCTTGGCGCTGATCATTAACAACTCACCGTTGTCGCACCTGTATAACGCCTTTCTCGAGGTGCCGGTGGTGGCCCAGGTCGGCGCGCTGAAAATCGCCAAACCCGCCCTGCTGTGGATCAACGATGGCCTGATGGCCCTGTTCTTCCTGTTGATCGGCCTGGAAGTGAAACGAGAACTCCTCGACGGTCATCTGTCCAAGCCGTCGCAAGTGGTGTTGCCCGGTGCCGCGGCCATTGGCGGCATGGTAGTGCCGGCGCTGATCTACTGGGCGATCAACAAGGACTACCCTGCCGCCATGTCCGGCTGGGCGATCCCCATGGCCACCGATATCGCCTTTGCGCTGGGCGTCCTGGCGCTGCTGGGCAAGCGGGTGCCGGTGTCGCTGAAACTGTTCCTGATGACCTTGGCCATCATCGATGACCTCGGTGCCATTATCGTCATCGCATTGTTCTACTCCGCCGATCTGTCCGGTGCCTCACTGGCGGGCGCGGGCGCTTGCCTGATTGCGTTGATCGCGATGAACCGCCTGGGGGTGATCAAGCTGGGGCCATACTTGATCGTTGGCCTGATCCTGTGGGTGTGCGTGCTCAAGAGTGGCGTGCACGCCACGCTGGCCGGCGTGACCCTGGCATTCTGCATCCCGATGCGCACCAAAAATGCCGAACCCTCGCCCCTGCTGACCCTTGAACACGCCCTGCATCCCTGGGTGGCCTACGGCATCCTGCCGCTCTTCGCATTTGCCAATGCCGGTGTATCTCTCGCGGGCGTCAGCCTCGACAGCTTCACTCACCACGTACCCCTGGGTATTGCCGCAGGCTTGTTGATCGGCAAGACCCTGGGCGTGTTCGGCCTCACCTGGCTCGCCATCAAGACCGGCCTCGCCGCCCTGCCCAGCGGCGCCAACTGGGGCCAGGTATTCGGTGTGGCGATCCTGTGCGGCATCGGCTTCACCATGAGCCTGTTCGTCGGCTCCCTGGCGTTCGTGCCGGGCGCCAGCGAGTTCGCGGGTGAAGACCGAATGGGAATCCTGACTGGATCGATCCTGGCCGCCTGTATCGGCTATGCGGTGACGGCGATGGCCAGTCGCAAGAAAGCCTGAGCCCGTTGCAGGAGCCGGTAGCCGGCTCCTGCTCTCCACCTCTCCCCCCCTTCCGATCACATGTCCAGATGTTCACATAGCCCCGGTCGCGTGTTGTTTCACAAGGGCGCCGCGGCAACCTCGCACGATCTGCCGATGCTTTGCCTTTAAGGCCCTAAAGACTTCCCTCCTCCCGCCGACTATCTGATGTGGCGATCTTGCTGTTCCTCCCCGGGACACCCGCCCGACCCTGCTCTCCAACGCGTTTCCAGCCCGAGCGACAATCCCATGTTCCTGAGAAATATAAGAATCGCAGCCAGAGCCTTCATCAGCTTCGCTGCTATTGCGTCACTGAGTGTGTTTCTCGGCCTGTTCGCCCTCAAGCAGATCGGCGAAGTGCAGTCCCAGGCTGCCGACATACAGAACAACTGGCTGCAGCGCGTCCGACTGCTGGCCCTGGCCAATGCCTCGCTCGACCGTTTCCGCCTGGGGGAAATGGCGCACATCCTGTCCTCAAGCGATGCAGACATGCAGACCTACGAAGACAAATCCGCTGGGCGCCTGAAGGCCGTCAAGGAACAGTTGGCGCAATACGCGGGGCTCCTGAACACCGCCGAGGAGAAATCCCGCCTCGACGCTTTCAACCAGAGCCTGGAAGCGTATGCGAAGAACCACGCCGAGATGCTCAAGCGCTCACGTTCAGGCGACAAGGCCGGCGCCCGCGACTTTCTCAACAGCATCCGGGAAAGCTACGAGCACATGACCAAGAACTTCGACCAACTGATCGACCTCGCCAATAAAGGTGCGGAACAAGCGGGCTTGACCTCGGTTGACGCTTATCAACACGCCGTGAAGGGCATCGCACTCGTCATCCTGCTGGTGAGTGGCGGCACTTTACTGGTTGCCTGGCTGCTGACCCGCAGCATCACCAGCCCCATCAACGAAGCGGTGCTGGTAGCCGAAACCATCGCCAAGGGCGATCTC
Source organism: Pseudomonas sp. BCA17 (assembly GCF_004519405.1). Taxonomy (GTDB): domain Bacteria; phylum Pseudomonadota; class Gammaproteobacteria; order Pseudomonadales; family Pseudomonadaceae; genus Aquipseudomonas. The sequence continues at coordinate 39,231 of NZ_SGWI01000002.1, forward strand.
ACCCAGCCCATCAACCCAACGGGCAATGACGAGGCCACTCGCCTGCTCAGGGCGCAGGAGACGATGCGTAACAACCTGGTGCAGACCTTGCGGCAAATTACCGGCTCATCCAGCCAACTCGCCGCAGCCGCCGAAGAACTGAATGCCGTGACCGCCGAAGGCAGCCGCGACTTGCGGCAGCAGCATGGCGAAATCGAACAGGCCGCTACGGCCGTCACCGAGATGACTAGCGCTATTGAGGAAGTCGCGAGGAACGCCGCATCAACTTCCGACCTGTCCCAGGAGTCGCGCAGCATTGCCTTGAAAGGCCAGCAACGCATGGTCGAAGCCCTGGATGCCATCCTGGCACTGACCCGTGGCGTTGAAGTCAGCTCCGAGCAAGTGGGTAGCCTGGCCGAACAGGCCAAGGATATCGGCAAGGTACTGGATGTTATCCGCACCATCGCCGAACAAACCAACCTGCTGGCGTTGAACGCGGCCATCGAAGCCGCCCGTGCGGGCGAGGCCGGTCGCGGTTTTGCAGTAGTCGCCGACGAAGTCCGCGCCCTGGCGCATCGCACCGCTCAGTCGACTCAGGAAATCGAACAGATGATCGGCAGTATTCAGTCCAACACTGCCAGCACCGTCAAGACCATGCTCGACAGCAGCAGCATGACCCAGCAAACCCTGTCACTGGCCGAGCTGGCACAACAGGCACTGGCGGATATTCTGGTAGCCAACAATGAGATCAACGACCGCAACCTGGTCATCACCACCGCTGCGGCCGAGCAAGCCGACGTTGCTCGGGCGGTTGACCGCAATTTGCTGAATATCCAGCAACTGTCGATTCAGTCCGCGGAAGGTTCGACCCAAACCACCAGCGCTTCGCAATCCCTCGCCAGCCTCGCGCATGAGCTGAATACGATGGTGAAACACTTTCAGGTTTGAAAGCGCGGCCCGCAAAACCAAAAAACCCCAACCGGTCACCCGGCTGGGGTTTTGTATTTCTGCAACCGGCGCTTACTGAGAAACGCGGCTTTGACCGTTAACACTCATGATGCGCACGCGTTGACCGATGCGGAAGATTTCATTCGGGTCAACGGCCTGGACGTAGGCGCGCATGCTGCCATCGTCTTCGCGAACGGTGATTTCGACGCCCTGGGTGCGGGTCAGGCCTTCTTCGGCAGCGGAACCCAGCAGGCCACCGGCAACCGCACCGATAACACCCGTGACGATACTGCCACGGCCACCGCCGATAGCACTGCCGCCAACGCCACCGACCACTGCACCGGCAACGCTGCCGATTGGGGTCTTGGTGCCTTCGATTTTCACTGGACGCAGGGATTCGATGGTACCCATGCGAACGGTTTGTACACGTCGCGCGTCATCACGGGAGTACGAGTCGCCGGTCAGACTCGAGGCGCAGCCACCCAACAGCAACGACAGGGTGGTAAAGCAGGCAACCAGTAAAACGGACTTACGCATAGCATCAACTCCAAAGGACAGGGTTTCATTAAACGCTGCGACTCGACGCCTGTCACGGCAAGCCCGGCAGAAAATTGCTTTCATTCAGCCCTAGTACAGACTGCCAGCACCATAAAAACCGACAAACGGTAGCAATTATCCTGTTCCAAGGAATGTCATGAAGGCGCGTTCATCAGTGTGGCTGCGCAGTCGCAAACACCTCAAGCCTCTTTAACCGAGGCTCAGGATGAAAGGGTAAACCCTCGGAACGGAGAGCTCAGGGAGCCAGGCGCTCACGCACCCAGTCGGTCCCTTGCAGGCGGTAATTCAGGCGGTCATGCAGGCGGCTGGCGCGGCCTTGCCAGAACTCGATGCGTTCCGGCAGCAAACGGTAACCACCCCAATGCTCCGGGCAATCGGGCTGGGTATCGCTGAAGCGCTGCTCGGTGACCTTGAGCAATTCCTGCAGTTCTTCACGGTCACGAATGACCTTGCTCTGCGGGGACGCCCATGCCCCCAGGCGGCTGCCCAACGGGCGAACCTGGTAATAAGCATCGGACTCTTCAGGCGTGACCTTCACCACCCGTCCTTCGATACGCACCTGGCGCTCCAGGGTCGGCCAGAAGAATGTCATGGCCGCGAAGGGCCGCGCCGCGAGTTGTTCACCCTTGGCGCTCTGATAGTTGGTGAAGAAGGTAAAGCCCTGTGCATCCAGGCCCTTGAGCAGCAGGATGCGACAGTGCGGGCGACCTTCCTGGTCAACCGTGGCCAAGGTCATGGCATTGGCCTCCACCGGTGGCTGCTCGGTCTTTACCGCCTCGCCGAACCACTGGTGGAACAAGGCAAACGGCTCGCCTGGGGCCTGGGCCTCACTCAAACCGTCCCTTGTGTAGTCACGGCGCATATCGGCCAGTGCCTGGGTCATGCGGCTTTATCCTTCTGGTTCACCGAATCAGTTCTTTGCCTGGTCGTTCGAAGCCGGTGCTGCGGCTTTGGCTGGGGCTGGCTTTTTAGCAGCGGGCTTGGCCGCTGCTTTCTTGGCAGCCGGTTTGGCAGCCGCTTTCTTGGCCGGAGCCTTTTTCGCCGGCGCTGCTTTTTTGGCCGCCGGCGCTACCGGTGCCGGAACGTCCTGCACAGCGATCATTTCAGCCTTCGGCGGGTTAGCCGAGTTGTACTTGCTCAACAACGCCAACATGGTGGTGCGCTGGGTGAACATGATTTCCATACGACGGTTCAGGGCGCGGCCCTGGTTGCTGTCGTTGGCGGCACGCGGCATCAGGTCACCCATGCCACGCAGCATGAGGCGGTCCTGCTTCAAGCCGCTGAGGCTGAAAATCGAGGCGATGGATTGTGCACGTTCCTTGGTCAGCGCCTGGCTTTGCGGTTCGGCACCGTTAGCGTCGACATGGCCCAGTACCAGCACGGCAGTCTTCGGGTCACCTTCAACGGCCTTGGCAACACGGGTGAACGGCCCCAGGGTCACCGGCAGCAACATGGCCGGGCGTTTCGGGTTATAGGAACCGTCCACCGGCGCGATGATCACCAACACGTTGTCGCGGCGCTCAAGTTGCAGGTTGCTGTCCTTGATCGCAGTGCGCAGGCGTGGCTCGTAGTCGTCGAGCCAGGCTTGGGTAATTTTCGGGTCAGGCATCGGCACGTTGGTCACATCGACCTTGGCCAGTGGTTTTGGCTTGCTTTCGAACGGCCACCACCAGTGAGCTTCGCTATCGGTCTTGGCGACGGCAGGTGCTGCAGCCGGCGTTGCTGTCGGCGTGGCGGCCTGCAGGTCGGCTTTCAGATCGGCCTTGGCATCGGCAGCTTTTTCATCGGCACTCTTGGAGGAGAACGGCCACCAGCTGGAACCCGTGTCGGCCTTGGCTACCGGGGCAGGCGTTGGCGCATTGGCTGCGGGGGCTGCAGGGGCTGCGGCGGCCACGGGTGCGGCAGGCTTGGCGCCAGCGGCAGGCTTGGCATCCGGTTTGGTTTCGGTTTGGGTCACTGCATCCTTGGTAGCGGCCTTGTCAGATCCAAATGACCACCAATGCCCACCTTCGGCATCATTTTGTGGAGTTTGTGCGCAGCCAGTAATAGTGAGGCACAGCGCCAGTGCCAAGGACTTGTTCGATAACATGAGATATCCACAAATGAGAAAAAACCGGAGGGTCTGGAGGACCCGTTAAACAGACACTTAAAGAACATTGAAGTTACTTCATTTCGTTCAGCGTCTTCTTATACATGCCTTTGTAACAAAAAATTGTGAAACAGCAAGCGGTTTACAGACAACCGGCCAATATTCCGACCAACTTCTGCGCACGCGGGTCCATAAGTACATAGGGGCCCAGCGTATTAGTCACAAAACCGAACGCTACATCATGTTCCGGGTCGGCAAAACCCACCGAGCCCCCTGCCCCAGGATGCCCAAACGCACGCGGGCCAAGGCCGAAGGTAGCGTTGGGCAACTGCGGTTGATCCAACATGCACCCCAGGCCGAATCGGGTTTGGGTCAATAAGGTTTTATCCGGCCCGATACTGTGTTCACGGGTCAATTGTTCGAGCATGTCGCTTTCCAGCAAACTACCGTCCAACAAACCGCTATAAAACCCTGCCAGGCTTCGTGCATTACCGTGACCATTTGCCGCTGGCTGCTGCATGCGTCGCCATTCAGGCTTATTAGTGCTGGTAAGAATAGACGGTGGATTGGCGAATGCGCGGGTCGTCATTGCCGCGGGTTCGCGCATCATTACTTGCAACAATCTTTGTGCCGCTTCGTCGCCCATGTTGCCTTTGCTGCGCGCTATATGGGCGACACGATAAAACTCTTCGTCCGCCAAACCTATATGGAAGTCCAGCCCCAGAGGCCGTGCAACCCGCGCCACGATGGATTCCCCAGGCCCGCGCCCGTCGGCACGGCGCAGCAGTTCGCCGACCAGCCAGCCATAGGTGATGGCTTCATAGCCATGTCCTTGGCCGGGCGTCCACCACGGGGACTCGGCCGCCAGGGTATCGACCATCAATTGCCAGTCGTACAGGGCCTCGGCAGGCAGCATTTCGCGGATCGCCGGCAAACCGGCCTGGTGGCAGAGCAACTGGCGCAACGTCACCGCGTCTTTTCCGGCGGCCGCAAATTCAGGCCAGTAGTCGGCCACGGGGGCGTCCAGCTTCAGCTTGCCTTCGGCCACCAGTTGCAAAGCCGCGACGGCGGTGAAGGTCTTGGTGCAGGAGAACAGGTTGACGATGGTATCGCTGTGCCAGGCCTCGGCCCCGTCCTTATCGGCGGTGCCGGCCCACAGGTCGACCACGGTTTCGCCACTGATCTGGATGCACAGCCCCGCGCCTCGTTCCTGCGGGTCATCGAACAACGCGGCAAACGCTTCGCGCACCGCTTCGAACTGGAGTTCGTAATGACCCTGAATCTGCACCTGAGCGCCCTCGAAAAACACTGTAAAAAGTGGCCGACATTGTTCCAGCCATTATGGGTTTTGTGAACCCGTCAACGCTCAATCAGTGACCATTTCCAGAGTGCCCGCCGGCATGCCCGGCGCCCTGCCCTGCACCTTTGCCCTCGTGCCCGGACTTGCCGCCTTCGCTTTCACGCACCGCGCTGTCCGCCTTGGCTTTCTGCGCCTCCTTGCCCAGTTGATCGACGGCCGCCAGGTTGCTTTTACGCACACTCTCGACAAAGCCCTGGTAGGGCACGTCAGTGATACCGACCAGGCCAAAATGGCCGTTCTCGCCGTCCAGCAAACGGCCGGTCACCGGTTGGTCCAGGTACTGGAACCAGTGCACACCGACGATCGACGGTTCGGCCATGGCCTGCTTGAGGAAGTTGCCGTACGCCGCGCCGCGATCGTCTTCCTTGGCCAGTTGCGTTACACCGCCCCAGAACGGACCACGGTCCGCCGAGCCGAAATTGAACTCTGTGATCAACACCGGCTTATCCAACGCACGCAAGGCGGCGAAGTCATAGCCGTCCTGGGGCTTGAGGGTGTACATGTTGAAACTCAGCACATCGCAATATTGCGCGCAGGACGCCACGGCTTCCGGCGTACTCACGGCGTAGCGACCGCCCAGCAGCAACTGGTTGGGGGCGTGCCATTTCAGCGAGTCGGAAATGGTCTTGAAGTAGGCGTCGGCGAAGGTCTTCTGGAAGTATTTGAAATCAGCTTCGATTTCCGGGTGTTCAGGGCTCGGCATCGGCGGTACGAAACCTGGGTCCTCCATCAGCTCCCAGCCGGTGAGGTGGATGCCCCAGGCTCTCGAAAGCCCCTCTTCGTTGCGATACTTGTCGCGCAATTGCTTGAGGAACGCGCGCTTGGCCGGCACGTCGGTGGTCAAGCGCAACGTGCCGTAGGCCAACGCGTAACGGGATTGCGGCGCATCTCCCGGGCCGGCCCAGGCCAGTTCGTTGTCGGCGAAGTAGCCGATCAACCAGGGGTCGTCACGATGATCACGTGTAGCAATGGCTACGGCACGTTCGGTGGCCATGGCGAAACGCGGGTCGAACGGGTCGGGCATACCGCCCCACCAGTCGGTGCCGGTGCTGATGCTGGCGTAATCGCCAACGATTGACAGCGGCAAGGTGTAAGGCACGCGATCAGCGGTGGCCAGGTCTGGATCGCTCCAGTTGCCTACGGTATTGAAGCCCCAGGCCTGCAGACGATCAAGGGTATGGCTGACCCAGCGCTTCTGGTCGAAACCTTCGGTGCCATAGGCACGTTGCAGGTTGGCACCATAGAAATCGTACCAACGCCCGGCAGCGAAGCCGCGGCCCTCACCCGATCCATTGGCGGTGCGGTTATCGCCGCGGCCGTAGTATTTGTCGAAGGGCTCGCCGGCCTTGGGCAAGGCGGCGAACATCCATTCACGACCGGCCACATAGGTCTGGCTGTTATCCGGCGCGACAGTGTTGACCCCCAAGGAGTAGAACGGGTGGCCTTCTGGCGTCACCAGATACCAGCGCCCGTCGCGTTTCTCCGTGCGGAAGAACCCACTGGCGTCGAATGTCGGGCCTTTGCTCCAGCCGCCATATTGGTCCAGGGAGGACTTGTCACGTTCCGCCAGCCACCCCTTGAGTTGCTGCTGCTCCCTGGCCACGGCGGCCTTGAGCTGTTCGTCGCTGCCGACCTTTTCCGGCCAGCGCGCACGGGTGGACTGGCCATAGGCATCCACCAGGTCACTGTAGGCCGCCTTGAGCACGGGCTCGCTGTCCTGCACGCCAAAACGTTCCAGCAGAATGCTCTGAGGCACATCGGGCTTGATCATCGACAGCGTCACCGATGCTACCTGGCTGCGGTCGATTTCGCCGGTACTGGCGGCCAGCAGCACACGCTGGCCATCCACGGTGATCGGCATCGGCGGGCCGGCCTTCATGCCCTGGCTCAGCGGCGAGTTGGCTTGCAGCGGGATCAACAAGGTCTGGGCTGGACCGGCCGGCAGATCAACGCGACTGACCAGGGTCTTGCCATCTGTACTCTGTACTTTGACGTAGAGCGTCAGTGCCCAGTCCATGGCACTTTGGATGCGCAGGCTCATGGCACTGTTCTGGGACCAGTCCCATACGCCGGCCTGTGGGCTGAGCACCAAACTCGGTTCCGCGACCGGGTTGAAGGTGATGCGGCGCAACACCTCGCCTTCGGGGGTTTGTTCGGCGTTGTATTGCGGCAGGCTGGCGTCCTGGGTCGCCACCTTGACCACATCGGCAGGACGGACGAAGTTGAACAGCGTTTGTTGCCCGGCAGGCGCGGCCATCAAAGGCGCAGCAAACAGCAGGGCAAAAAGGGCAGGCAGCGTGCGAATCATACGAACAAGACTCTCCAATCGGCCGGTGAATGGCCTGATGACTTAAATCGACAGCGTTGACATAGACCACGAAATGGGCGAATCCGCCCACAGTGGCTTAGGAAATTTCACGTCTGAACGGCGGTAAGGCATTCAGAATAGCCTTGCCGTAGCGCTGGGTGACCAGACGACGGTCAAGCAACGTGATGGTGCCCCGGTCCTGTTCCGTGCGCAGCAAGCGCCCGCAGGCCTGCACCAGTTTGAGGGAAGCGTCCGGCACCGAAATCTCCATGAACGGGTTGCCGCCCCGGGCTTCGATCCATTCGGCCAGCGCAGCTTCAACCGGATCATCCGGCACCGAGAACGGGATCTTGGCGATCACCACGTGTTCGCAGTAGGCGCCGGGCAAGTCCACACCTTCGGCGAAACTGGCCAGGCCGAACAGCACGCTGGAATCGCCGCCATCGACCCGTGCCTTATGTTTGTTCAGGGTTTCCTGCTTGGACAGGTTGCCCTGGATAAATACCTGCTTGCGCCAGTCGCGGTCGAGGCCGTCGAACACGTCCTGCATCTGCTTACGCGAGGAGAACAGCACCAGGGTGCCCCGTGAACCTTCTACCAGTTCCGGCAGGTCACGGATGATCGCGGCCGTATGCGCCGCCGCATCCCGTGGGTCAGCCTTGAGGTCAGGCACCCGCAGCACACCCGCGTCGGCGTGATGGAACGGGCTCGGCACCACTGCCGTGACGGCTTTTTTCGGCAGGCCGGCACGCATGCGGAAGCGGTCGAAGGTACCCAGGGCGGTCAGCGTGGCCGACGTCACCAGGCAGCCGTAGGCCACGTTCCACAGGTTGCGCCGCAGCATTTCGGCGGCCAGGATGGGGCTTGCGTTGACTTCGATATCGAACAAAGCGCCGCTCTCCGACAACGTCAGCCAACGGGCCATGGGCGGGTTGTCTTCCGGGTCTTCGACGGTAAAGGCGGTCCACAACTCCCAGTTGCCCTGGGACCGGGACAACAGGCTGCCAAACAGTGGGTACCATTCTTCGGCCTGGTTGCTGGCGATACCGATGTTGACTTCGCCGTCCATACCCTCCTTGAGCAAATCGGTCAGACGGGTGAACAGGTCTGTCAGGCGTGAGAAGCCCTTCTTCAGTTCGATGCCCATTTCGCGCATATGCTCGGGAACCAACCCGCCGACAAAACGATGGCGTGGCCGCTCACGACCTTCCACGTCTTCGCCGGGCTTGAAGTCGGCGACCTGTTCACAGGCGCTGAACATGAACTGCTGCTGGGTCTTGATCTCCCGCGCCAGCTCCGGCACCTGTTCGATCAACTTGCCCAGGTCGCCCGGCAACGGGTGCTGGGCCAGCAACTTGGTGAGGTTCTTGGCAGTGGTTTCCAGCCAATCGGCGGTGGAGCGCAGGCGCGTGTAATGGGCGAAGTGGCCGATGGCCTTGTCCGGCAGGTGGTGGCCTTCGTCAAAAACGTAGAGGGTATCCCGTGGGTCCGGCAGCACGGCGCCACCGCCCAAAGCCAGGTCGGCCAGGACCATGTCGTGGTTGGTAACGATCACATCGACCTTGCCCATGCCTTCGCGGGCCTTGTAGAAGGCGCACTGGCCGAAGTTGGGGCAATGGCGGTTGGTGCACTGGCTGTGGTCGGTGGTCAGGCGCGCCCAGTCGGAATCTTCCAGAGCGGTGGGCCAGCTGTCGCGGTCGCCGTCCCATTTATTACCGGCCAGTTTCTCGATCATGCTGGTGAACAGCTTCTGGCTGGCTTCATCGACTTCGATCTTGAAGCCTTCTTCTTCAAACAGTTGCGCGGTAGCGGTTTGTGCGTGACCTTCCTGCAATAACACGTCGAGCTTGGACAGGCACATGTAGCGGCCACGCCCCTTGGCCAAGGCGAAGGTGAAGCTCAGGCCGCTGTTGCGCATCAGGTCGGGCAGGTCTTTGTAGACGATCTGCTCCTGCAGGGCGACGGTCGCGGTGGCGATCACCAGGCGCTTGCCGGCGGCCTTGGCCGTGGGGATCGCCGCCAGGCTGTAGGCCACGGTCTTGCCGGTACCGGTGCCGGCCTCGACGGCCACGACCGCAGGCTCACCCTCGCGGCGACCTTCGTCGTCGGTGTCGATATCCCCGAGGACCTTGGCCACTTCGGCGATCATCAGGCGCTGCCCGTACCGCGGTTTCAAGCTCTTGGCTTCGAGAAAACGCGAATAGGCGCCCTGGATCGTGGTTTTGAGTTCAGTGCTGATCATGAATAGTCGGGCGCAAAAAACGCTGGATAAATTTTCAGTGGTTCGGTTCGGCCGCTATCATACCCCGCTAATTAATCCCGCGCAGAACGGAGTACCACAATGACCGTATTCAGCCTCACCTATACCCTGCATGTACTGGCCGCCCTGATCTGGGTCGGCGGCATGTTTTTCGCCTGGATGATCCTGCGCCCCGCCGCCATGGCGGCACTTGAGGGCCCCGCCCGGCTCAAGCTGTGGGCAAATGTGTTTCAACGTTTTTTTGTGTGGGTGTGGGTAGCGGTGCTGATTTTGCCGATCAGCGGTGTCGGCCTGCTGCAACTGCGCTTCAGTGGTTTTGAGACGGCGCCGCGTTATGTGCAGGTAATGATGGGGCTGTACCTGGTGATGACGGCACTGTTCATCCGCATTCAGGCGTTGAAGTTCCCGGCATTGCGCGCGGCGGTGGGCGCTGAGGACTGGCCGGCGGGCGCAGCGGTTCTGGGGCAGATCCGCAGGCTGGTGGGCATCAACCTGATAGTGGGGTTGGTGGTGGTGGCGATTGCTTCGGCCCGGCCGATGTTCCAGTGAGCAGGCTTGCTCCACGCGGGGATGCCTGGCGGCCCCAAACCCAGGCACCTCGAGCGTACTGAAACACCGCGGCGTCTGTGTTGGAGCGACTTCGCCACCCAGCGCGGGGCAACCGCGCTCACTACACCGTTACAGGCGTTGGATGGTCACAGAACCGGCCGGCCCAGCCGGCCCCGGTTGGCCTTCCAAGCCTGGACGGCCCTTCTCGCCGCCTTCGGCGCGGTACACCAGGCAGCCTTTGGATTGCCCGCCTTTGCCGGGTTTGCCTGCCGTACCGGCCGCACCGCCCGCCCCGCCATCCACCCAGACCTTGATCTGTTCCGCCGGGTAGCTTTGCGGCAGCTCAACACGCACCTGCGCACCCGCCGCACCCGGCAGGCCGTCGCCACCGTTATCACCATTGGCTCCACGCCCGGCCGAACCCCAAGTGCAACCCGGATCCACGCCGTTGGCGCCATCCAGGCCGACATAGCCCTGGGCTCCGGCGCCACCACGGGCATCCACCGACAACTCGTCGGCGGTCAAGGCATTGATGCGCAAGGTCAGGTCACGCCCCGCCTTGGCAGGACGCTCATGGGTGCCGGGGGCACCACGGGACGTGATCTGGCTGCCATGCTCCAGTTGCGCATGGCGCACCTGCAATTGCAGCCCGGTGCTTCCCGGTGCGATAGCGATACGCGCGTCACGTCCCAGATGCAGCTCATCCACGGAGACCTGGCTGATAGTGGCCGGAATCAACAGCGTGCCGTAGTCCGCCACATCCAGGCGTTCCAGCTGTAAAACGCTGGTGCTGCTGGGCAAACGCATCAATGAATTGGTTTCGACGCTGACGCTCTGGGCCAGAGCAATGGGGCTGGCCAACAGGGCCAACAGAAAAACCTTACGCATGAATGGCCTTCTTATTTTGTGCATGGACGCACGCACAGTAACGACTTCCACAGGCGATACGCCAGTGAAGGATAAAAAAAGCCGTGATTTCGGCGAAGATCGCCAGAGAAGCCCCTGTGGTATCCACAGGGGCAAGGGCCGTCAGCGGTTGATCTGGATTTCCACACGACGGTTCAAAGCGCGGCCTTCAGCAGTTTTGTTATCGGCCACCGGATGGCTTTCACCGGCACCGGTCACCGACACGAAATTGCCGCGAGGCACGCCCTGGCTGATCAGGTACTCAACCACCGAGTGGGCGCGTTTATCCGAGAGTTTCTGGTTGTAGGCGTCTTTGCCGACGCTGTCGGTATGCCCACTGACGCGCAGTTGCGCACCGGGGGCTTCTTTTTTCAGGCGAGTGGCGATGAGATCGAGCTTGGTTTTGTCCGCAGCGGTCAGCTTGGCCGAATCGAACTGGAAGTGCACATCACGGATCACGATGGTTTCTTCCTTGACGACGACCACCTCTTCCACCACGGCCGGCTGCGCGACAGGTGGGCAACCATTGGCATCGACCTTCACACCTTTAGGTGTTCCCGGGCATTTGTCGCGGCTGTCCGGCACCCCATCGCCATCTTCATCACCGTCGCCGTGTACCCAGCAATAGGCTCCCGCCATGCCGCCAACCAGCAGCGCACCGTAGCCTGCGTAGGTTGAACTTTGCGTCGCACCGATCGCCGCACCCGTCACACCGCCGACGGCGGCACACGTGGGCCAATCGGTCTTCTGCAAGCCTGCGCACCCTGTCAATACTCCGGTTAGCAGAACCAAGGGTAGAGCTGTCCGCATGATGCTCATCTGATTTCTCCTGAGGGGATCGGCGGGGGCCGATGGGTGGAGTAAAGACGGCTCTTTTCATCTGCGCCAGTACGTCGTACCCCCGTATTCATTGAAGATCACCGCACTTTCAGGGGTTTCAGCCCCCACCCGCTCTAGGCCCGCACGCTCAGCCGCGCTAGTCTCTACAGTCCTGATGTGAGGATCTCTGATGACCGCCGGTATTTCTTCCCGTACTCCCCAGCAAGCGTTGGCCGCCCTGCTTGACCTTCATGCTCCAAAACGCCTGTTGCTATTGGGGGCCAGTCAGTTCCCGGCGCTGGACGCCTTCAAGCAGGCGCATCCTGATACGCAGGTATTCTGCGCCGCTCCAGGGCCATTGCCGGAAGAACTGGCGGCGCAACGGTTTGACCTGGCCCTGGTGGTTGACTGCCTGGAGCACCTGTCAAAACCGCAAGGCCTGACCTTGCTCGGTGGCATTCGCAACCTCAATGCCAGCCGTATTGCGGTGCTGGCGGACCTGAGCGTCTGCGGCTGGAAAGAAACCGACTTTTTCTCCCTGGCCCTGCAGGCCAGCGAACGGTTCCAGCGCGACGAGCAGGAACTGATGCTGTTCACCTATGATCTGCTTGACTATAAACAGGTGCCGGACTGGCTCAACGCCCGCTTCTGGGCCAACCCGGAAAACTTCGGAAAGTACTGGTGGTAACGTCATGAGCACATCCATCTGCCCTTGCGGCAGCGGCAACCTTCTGGATGCCTGCTGCGGCCATTATCACGCCGGCCATCCGGCGCCCTGTGCCACTGCGCTGATGCGCTCGCGCTACAGCGCCTATGTGCTGGGCCTGGTGGACTACCTGGTAGCGACCACCCTGCCTGCGCAACAGGCCGGCCTGGACCGCGCGGCCATCGCCGCCTGGAGTGCCCAGAGCACCTGGCTGGGCCTCGAAGTGGAAAACTCCGAGGTCTTTGGCGGCCAGCCGGAACACGCCTTCGTGACCTTTACCGCACGCTGGCATGACAGCAATGGCGAACACAGTCACCGTGAGCAGTCCTCTTTCGTACAGAACGAGGGGCGCTGGTACTTCATCGACCCGACGGTTGAGGTGAAGGCCGGGCGTAATGATGTATGTTTGTGCGGCAGCGGACAGAAGTTCAAGAAGTGCTGTTCCAGCTACCTCTAATCACCTGACAGGGATAACGCCATGTTTCGGATCTGCAGCTTGTTGCTGGCGTTAACCCTGGGTCTCACCGGCTGCGCCTCCTGGTTCGAGGACGACTCACCACCGCCCCACGTAGCCCTGGTAAAAGTCGAAGTGGTGCGCGCCAAGTTGCTGGAGCAGAAATTCAAACTGTACTTTCGCGTGGATAACCGCGACGACGCCGACCTGACGGTACGCGGCCTGATCTACAAGGTCAGCCTGGGCGACTTCGTGCTGACCGAAGGCGAGTCCAACGAATGGCTGACGGTACCGCCGCGCAGCCACGGTTTTTTCCGGGTGACGGTGCGCACCAACCTCTGGCCACAGATTCGTGATGTGGTGCAAATGTTGAAAAACCCTACCAAGCCCGTGCCCTATCGGCTTGAGGGTGAGCTGAAAACCGGATTATTCATCGGTAATGACGTGCAGGTCGCCCACAATGGCGAGATAATCCCCGGCGATTTTATTCCGGAGCGACATCGATGACCCAGCAACCCCATGTCCATGGTCCTGACTGCAACCACGATCACCATGATCACGACCACGGCCATGTCCACGGTCCGAACTGCGGCCATGCCCACCAGGAGCCGGTGCGCAACGCCTTGAAGGACGTTGGTCGGAACGACCCTTGCCCGTGCGGCAGTGCGAAGAAATTCAAGAAGTGCCACGGGGCGTAAGCCACCTGACACCGTTTGAGCAGCACTGAAAACCCAATGCAGGGGGGTGGCCTGCTCCCGGCTGCGGTACGTCAGCCACCCGATGCGGTGGCTGTCACCCGGTAATCGGGCGCAAGCGCCCTCCTGCATTTTCAATCGCATTCCCCCACTCAGTATTTGCGTTGAAACTGCAGTTGCACCTCAAGCTCCCCACCCTCGCGATGACTCAAGCTCAACCGCCCCTCATGCGCCCGGGCAATCGTGTGCGCAATACTCAAACCCAGCCCATACCCGCCAGTCTCGGCATTGCGTGAACCCTCCACGCGGTAGAACGGCTCCTGGGGAATTCCCGGCCCACCGATGATGGTGCTGCACGACATCAACCTCGCCGCACGCTTTGCCGACCCTATCGCCTGCTCCGCCAGGGATGGTTATAGGCCAGTGGCACAGCGGATAACGTATGGGACCCGCTGATGTTCGCCGAGGTGTATGGCGTGCAGGCGCATATTGAAAGGTGTTCGCAGCAATCGTTACAGGGAGTGGTGGACAGAGCGGTATGAAAAGCTTCTAAGGGTATGCGCAAATGTTTCATTGAGTTTTCGTACGCCGAACATTACCTATACCTACAGGCATCCGCTCAAGCATCACCCACTTTGGAGAGCTTCATGATCGACCTGTACTACTGGACTACCCCCAACGGTCACAAAGTATCGCTGTTCCTGGAAGAAGCGGGCCTGCCCTACAAGGTGCATCCGATCAATATCGGCCAGGGCGAGCAGTTCAAGCCGGATTTCCTGAAGATCGCTCCCAACAACCGCATCCCCGCTATCGTCGATCACAACCCGACCGACGGTGGCGCGCCGATTTCGCTGTTCGAATCGGGTGCCATCCTGCTGTACCTCGCGGAAAAAACCGGTCAGTTCATTCCCAAAGACCTGCGCGGCCGTCAGGAAACGTTGCAGTGGTTGTTCTGGCAAATGGGTGGGCTGGGGCCGATGGCTGGGCAGAATCATCATTTCAGCCAGTTCGCAGCGGAGAAAATCCCCTACGCGATCAAGCGCTATGTGGATGAAACCGCCCGCCTGTATGGCGTGCTGGACCGGCGTCTGGCCGACCGTACTTTTGTGGCGGGAGAGGACTACAGCATCGCCGACATGGCGATCTACCCGTGGATCGCTTCCTACCAGCGGCAAAGCCAGCGCCTGGAAGATTTCCCCCATGTGCAGCGCTGGTTCAACAGCATCAAGGCGCGGCCCGCGACGGTCAGGGCCTATGAGCTGGTACAGAAGGTGAACCCGCCCACGGCATGACTTAAAGCCATACTCGCTCAAAATGTGGGTAGGTACTTACACCCGACTGGGGGTGAATCAGTCACAGAGTCATTGACTGAAACCCCTCTACCGCAAGCCAGCCCCCTGCCCTGATGCCAGTCAGTCAAGGCTTTTTGGTAGGAGCGAGCTTGCTCGCGAAAAACTCACAGGCGCCGCGTTCATTCAGACAACACGCGTTATCGTTGAGTTTTTTCGCGAGCAAGCCCGCTCCTACAGACAACACTGTGCAAGTTTCAAGATCTCACGCTTTACCAAAACTCCCGCTTGCGTCGTTTCGCCGCGCTCACTAACGTAGCGCCTTTACTGACGCTACCCCCCGCAGGAGCTTTGCCATGGCCTCGCCAGCCCTCTCACATTTTCTTCCCCGGTTCGGCGTTGCCGCGGCAGTGGCCAGTGCCTTGAGCCTGGCCGGTTGCCAACTCCAGAGCACCCAGGACACCCTGCCCCCGGCTGCCGGTGTGCAGCCGCTCAAGGGCCTCGCGCAGAATGTGTCGGTACGCCGCAATGCCCAAGGCATGCCGCTGATCGAAAGCAACACCTTTCATGACGCGCTGTTCAGCCTAGGCTACGTGCACGCCGGCGACCGCATCACGCAGATGGTCACCTTGCGCCTGCTGGCCCAGGGCCGTCTGGCGGAAATGTCCGGCCCTGAAGTGCTGGATGTCGACCGTTTCATGCGTGCGGTCAACCTGAAAAAAAGCGCCGGTGAGCTATACAACGCCTCATCGCCCCGCCTCAAGCGCTTCTTTGAGGTGTACGCCCGCGGCGTCAACGCCTACCTGTTCCGCTACCGTGACAAGCTGCCGCCGGACCTGGCGCAGACCGGTTACAAGCCCGAGTACTGGAAGCCGGAAGATTCGGCGCTGTTGTTTTGCCTGCTGAATTTCAGCGAATCGAGCAACCTGCAGGAAGAACTATCGTCCCTGGTGCTGGCGCAGAAAGTCGGCGTCGACAAGCTGGCCTGGCTCACCCCAAGCGCGCCGGATGAAGCCATTCCGACCGCAGAAGCCGAGAAACTCAAGGGGCTGAACCTGAGCCAGATCACCGGCCTCGCCGGGTTGGATGCGGTCAGCCAGCAACTGGGCAGCTTGAATGCGCTGGCCGTCACCACATCCAACAACTGGGCTATCGCCCCCCAGCGCAGCCGCAGCGGCAAAAGTCTGCTGGCAAGCGACCTGGCGGCCCAGCCACAAGCGCCATCGGCTTGGAGCTACGTGCAGATCCGTGCGCCGAAATACCAGGCCGTGGGCGCCTCGATCGCCGGCCTGCCAACGCTGCTGTCGGGCTTCAACGGCAAAGTCGCGTGGAGCATGAGCGCGGTGAAAGGCGATACCCAGGACCTGTTCCTGGAGAAGGTCAAACGCCAAGGCAACGCGTTGTACTACGAGAGCAACGGCAAATGGCTGCCCGCAGGCGTGCGCAACGAAACCTTCTTCGCCAAGGGCCAGCGGCCGATTCGCGAAGTGGTGTATGAAACTCGTCACGGCGCCCTGCTCAACAGCAGCCAGGCGCTCACCAGTGGTTTCGGGCTGGCCCTGCAGACCGCCGACCTCAAGGACGACAAGAGCCTGGATGCGTTCTTCGACCTGTCTCGTGCACAGAACGCCGGCAAGGCCTCGGATGCCACCCGGGAGATTCGCGCCATTGCGCTGAACATGATCTTCGCCGACGCCAGCAATATTGGCTGGCAAGTCACTGGCCGCTTCCCCAACCGTCGCGAAGGCGAAGGCCTGCTGCCTTCACCGGGCTGGGATGCGCGTTTTGACTGGGACGGCTACGCCGATGCGATGCTGCACCCTTATGATCAAGATCCGCTCCAAGGCTGGATCGGCACCGCCAACCAGCGCACCGCGCCCCGCGGCTATGGCATGCAATTGTCCAACTCGTGGGATGCGCCGGAACGCAGCGAGCGCCTGGCGCAACTGGCCAACGCCGGCAAGCATGACAGCCGCAGCATGATCGCCATGCAGTACGACCAGACCACCACCTTCGCCGCCAAGCTCAAGACCATGTTCCAGGCGCCGGGCATGGCCCAGCCACTGAAGCAGGCGATTGACGCGCTACCCGTCGCCGAGCGGGCCAAGGCGCGCGAGGCGCTGGATCGCCTGATGGCCTTCGATGGTCGCCTCACGGCCAGTTCCGCCGACGCGGCGATCTATGAATTGTTCCTGCAGGAAAGCGCCAGGCAGATCTTCCTCGACAAGCTCGGCCCGGAAAACAGTGCCACCTGGAAAGCCTTTGTCAGCAATGCCGGCCTGTCTTACTCGGCCACGGCCGATCACTTGCTGGGCCGCGAAGACAGCCCGTTCTGGGATGACACCCGCACGCCGCAAAAAGAAGACAAGCCGGCGATTCTCGCCCGCAGCCTCGCCGCCGCGATCAGCAGCGGTGACAGCCTGCTGGGTGGCGATCACAAAGCCTGGCAATGGGGCAAGTTGCACAGCACCACATGGAAAAACACCCATGGGCAGGTGATTCGCGGCCCGCTTGCCAGTGGTGGCGACCACAACACCTTGAGTCCGGCGCCCTACAGCTGGGGACAGGACTTCAACACCACCCAGGTGCCGGCGCTGCGCATGATCGTCGACTTCGGCCAGGCGGAACCGATGATGGGTCAAGGCGGCATCGGCCAGTCCGGCAACCCGGCCAGCCCGAACTATGCCAATGGCATCGACGCGTCGCTCAAGGCGCAATACCTGAGCTTCCCGATGCAACCGCAGAATTTTGACAAGGCCTACGGCAAAACCCGGTTGACCCTCACTCCCGGAAAATAACTGGAATAAACCGGCTCCAACCGTGGGAGGGTTTAGAACCCCCTCCCACCGTTGGGACGGTCTGCATTTAGATAGAACTTCTGTGCTGCGCCCCGCCTCCTACCTGATAAGCCCATTGCCCCGGCACGTCCATGGACCTTGTCATTGCCCGCCCCGAAGGTCTCTACTGCCCAGCCGGAGACTTCTATATCGATCCCTGGCGCCCGGTAGAGCGCTCCGTCATCACTCACGCCCACGGCGACCACGCCCGCACCGGTAACCAGCATTATCTGGCTGCCGCCCCCGGCGAAGGCATCCTGCGCTCGCGGCTGGGCCAGGACATCAATCTGCAAACCCTCGCCTACGGTGAGCAACTGGTGCACCACGGCGTGACCTTGAGTTTCCACCCGGCCGGCCACGTGCTCGGCTCGGCCCAGGTGCGTTTGGAATACCAGGGCGAAGTCTGGGTGGCGTCCGGCGATTACAAGGTCGAACCCGATGGCACCTGTGCGCCCTTTGAGCCGGTGCGTTGCCACACCTTCATCACCGAATCCACCTTTGGCCTGCCGATCTACCGCTGGCAGCCTCAGGCGCAGATTTTTGCCGGGATCAACGATTGGTGGCAGGCCAACATCGCAGCGGGTAAGGCCAGCGTGTTGTTCTGTTACTCCTTCGGCAAAGCGCAACGCATTCTCCATGGTATCGACGCCGGCATCGGCCCGATCCTCAGCCATGGCGCGGTCGAGCCGTTGAACCGGGTGTACCGCGAGGCCGGCATCTATATTCCCGAGACCCTGTATGCCGGCGATTTCAAAAAGACCGACCCACTCTTGCGTCAGGCGCTGATCATCGCCCCACCTTCCGCGGGTGGCAGCAGCTGGATACGCCGCTTCGGCGACTACAGCGATGCGTTCGCCAGCGGCTGGATGCGCCTGCGCGGCACCCGACGGCGGCGGGGTGTCGATCGGGGTTTTGTGTTGTCGGACCACGCCGACTGGCCCGGCCTGCTATGGGCGATCGAGCAAACCGGTGCCGAACGGGTGATGGTCACCCACGGTTCCGTAGACGTGTTGGTGCGCCACCTGAGGGAAAAAGGCCTGGACGCCCAAGGTTTCACCACGGAATACGGCGATGACGAAGAAGAGGCCACGGCATGAAAGCCTTCGCCGAGCTGTACACCCAACTCGACGCCACCACTTCCAGCAACGCCAAGCTCGCGGCGCTGCAAGCCTATTTTCTGCAGGCGCCACCGGAAGATGCCGCATGGGCCGTGTACTTTTTATCCGGCGGCCGACCACGGCAACTGGTGCCGACACGCCTGCTACGGGATTTGGCCACGCAAACATCAGGGATCGAGCCCTGGTTATTCGAAGAGAGCTACCAGTCGGTGGGTGATCTGGCCGAGACGGTGTCCTTGCTGTTACCCGAATACGCTTACAGCTCGCAGGACGGCCTGGCGACATGGCTTGAAGACAAGCTCCTGCCGCTGCGCGGCCTGCCACCCCAGGAACTGATGGAGCGCCTGCCTGCACTGTGGGCGCAACTGGATCAACCGAGCTTGATGGTGTGCATCAAGTTGATCACCGGCAGCTTTCGTGTCGGTGTGTCAAAGCTGCTGGTCACCCGTGCCCTCGCCGCCATGGCCGGCCTGGACAGCAAACGTGTGGCCCAGCGCCTGGTGGGCTATACCGACTTGTCCAACCGCCCGACGGCCGAAGGCTACCTCAAGCTGATCGCCGCCGAGTCTAGCGATGAACACGCGCAACGGGGCGGGCAGCCTTATCCGTTTTTTCTCGCCCACGGACTGACGCAACCGCTGGAGCAATTCGACGCGCTGCTCGGCTCGCCCGATGATTGGCAGGTGGAGTGGAAATGGGATGGCATCCGCGCGCAGTTGGTCAAGCGTGAGGGCCGGTTATGGATCTGGTCCCGGGGCGAAGAGCTGGTTACCGAGCGTTTTCCCGAGCTCAACAGCCTGGCTGGCAGCCTGCCGGATGGCACGGTGATCGACGGCGAAATCGTGGTATGGAAGGACACGGTGCAACCCTTTGCCCTGCTGCAACAGCGTATCGGGCGCAAAACCCTGAGCAAAAAAGTCCTCGAGGACGCGCCGGTCGCCGTCCTCGCCTATGACTTGCTCGAATACCAGGGCCACGACTGGCGCAACCACACCCAGGCCGAGCGGCGTACCCAACTTGAGCAGGTCATCGCCCAGTGCAACCGCCCCGTACTGTTGCCTTCGCCATTGCTGACGGCCACGTGTTGGACGGAATTGGCCAAGCAACGAGAAGACTCTCGCCGCCTCGGGGTGGAAGGCATGATGCTCAAGGCGCGTGACGGTTTGTATGGCGTGGGACGCACCAAGGACATGGGCGTGTGGTGGAAATGGAAAGTCGACCCGTTCAGCGTCGATGCGGTGTTGATCTACGCCCAGCGCGGCCACGGACGGCGTGCCAGCCTCTACAGCGACTACACCTTTGCGGTGTGGGACGGCCCGCCAGGCACAGAGCGCACGCTGGTGCCATTCGCCAAGGCTTATTCGGGGCTGACCGACGAAGAAATGCGCAAGGTCGACGCCATCGTGCGCAAGACCACGGTGGAGAAATTCGGCCCGGTCAGCAGCGTGACGCCCAGCATGGTGTTTGAACTGGGGTTTGAGGGGATCGCCTTGTCCAAACGGCACAAGAGCGGGATTGCGGTGCGTTTTCCCCGGATGTTGCGGTGGCGGCAGGATAAGTCGGTGGACGAGGCGGACACGCTGGTCACCCTGCAGGACTTGCTGAGCTGACAGGCAACCTCAGTTTTTATCTGCACGAGCCTCAAAATGGTGCACTGAAAAATCAGTGCCCATTTTCGGGCATCTCCTACACTCACAACTCCCCTGTCCTTCCTTTTAAAACGATCATTCGGAACTACATTCGGAACTATGGTGCAGAAATTGCTACTTGTGATCCGTCTGACACCGTTCAGTAACAGTCCTAAACGCGCCACAAGCGCTTATCTTGGTTTCCAGGGAATACATAATGAAAAAAGCATTGCTGACCCTTTCTGCACTGGCTCTGTGCATGGCTGCAGGTACCGCGCTGGCCAAGGAATACAAGGAATTGCGTTTTGGTGTCGATCCGTCCTACGCGCCATTCGAATCCAAGGCCGCCGACGGCAGCCTGGTGGGCTTCGATATCGACCTGGGCAATGCGATCTGCGCCGAGCTGAAAGTGAAGTGCAAGTGGGTTGAAAGTGACTTCGACGGCATGATTCCAGGCCTCAACGCCAACAAGTTCGACGGCGTGATTTCCTCCATGACAGTGACTGAAGCCCGTGAAAAGGCGATCGACTTCTCCAGTGAACTGTTCTCCGGCCCGACGTCGCTGGTGTTCAAGAAAGGCGCGAACTACTCCACGCCTGAGTCCCTCAAGGGCAAATCCGTGGGCTACGAGCAAGGCACCATCCAGGAAGCCTACGCCAAGGCGGTACTGGACAAAGCCGGTGTCACCACCAAGGCCTACGCCAACCAGGACCAGGTCTACGCTGACCTGACCTCCGGCCGTCTCGACGCGTCGGTGCAAGACATGCTGCAAGCCGAGCTGGGCTTCCTGAAGTCGCCGGCGGGCGCTGACTACGAAGTCAGCAAGGCCATTGATGACCCACTGCTGCCATCCAAAACTGCGGTCGGTATCAAAAAAGGTAACAAAGAGCTCAAGGCGCTTCTCGATAAAGGTATCAAAGCGTTACACGATGATGGCACCTACGCCACCATTCAGAAGAAACACTTCGGCGATCTGAACCTGTACAGCGGTAAATAACACCCTGGCGCCCACCGTTTTCAGGTGGGCGCTTTTTTATCGCCATAGGTCCTGAATTCATGTTTGAAGATCTTTTACAAACCCTGGGGCTGAGTGCCTTCAGTTTGAAGGGGTTCGGCCCGCTGTTGCTGCAAGGTACGTGGATGACCGTAAAACTATCGGTCGCCTCCCTGGCCGTCAGCGTCCTGCTAGGCCTGCTCGGCGCCAGCGCCAAATTGTCCAGCGTGCGCCTGCTGCGCATTCCCGCCCAGCTCTACACCACCCTGATCCGTGGCGTGCCCGACCTGGTGCTGATGCTGCTGATTTTCTACAGCCTGCAAATCTGGCTGACCGGCTTTACCGACTTCATGGAGTGGGACTACATCGAGATCGACCCATTCAGCGCCGGGGTCATCACCCTGGGCTTCATCTACGGTGCCTACTTCACCGAGACCTTTCGTGGCGCGATCCTCGCTGTGCCCCGCGGGCAACTGGAAGCGGCGACCGCTTATGGCCTCAAGCGCGGGCAGCGGTTTCGCTACGTGACCTTCCCGCAGATGATGCGCTTTGCCCTGCCGGGCATAGGCAATAACTGGATGGTGATGCTCAAGGCCACGGCACTGGTGTCGATCATCGGCCTGGCCGACCTGGTCAAGGCCGCACAGGATGCGGGCAAGAGTACCTATCAACTGTTCTATTTCCTGGTGCTTGCCGCGTTGATCTACCTGCTGATCACCAGCGCCTCCAACTTCGTCCTGCGTCGGCTTGAACGTCGCTACTCCGCTGGGTCCCGGGAGGCCGTGCGATGATCGAACTTCTGCAGCAATACTGGCGGCCCTTCCTGTATAGCGACGGCCAGCACATCACTGGGCTTGCGATGACAATGTGGCTGCTGAGCCTCTCGCTGGTGTTCGGTTTTGTGGTGTCGATCCCGCTGTCCATCGCCCGGGTGTCACGTAAGCGCTGGGTGCGCTGGCCGGTGCAGTTCTACACCTACTTGTTTCGCGGCACACCGCTGTATATCCAGTTGTTGATTTGCTACACCGGCATCTACAGCATCGCCGCCGTGCGGGCACAACCGGTGCTGGATGCATTCTTTCGCGATGCAATGAACTGCACCATCCTCGCCTTCGCCCTCAACACCTGCGCCTACACCACCGAGATTTTCGCCGGGGCGATCCGCAGCATGGCGCATGGCGAAGTCGAAGCAGCCAAAGCCTACGGTCTTACCGGCTGGAAGCTTTATACCTACGTGATCATGCCATCGGCCCTGCGTCGCTCGTTGCCGTATTACAGCAATGAAGTGATCCTGATGTTGCACTCGACCACGGTGGCCTTCACCGCCACGGTGCCCGATATTCTCAAAGTGGCCCGGGATGCCAACTCGGCCACCTACATGACCTTTCAATCGTTTGGTATCGCTGCGCTGATCTACTTGACGGTGACGTTTGCCCTGGTGGGCCTGTTTCGTCTCGCGGAGCGCCGTTGGCTGGCCTTCCTGGGGCCAAGCCATTAAGCCGTTTTCATGTAGGAGCAGTCATGCGACATCAGGTACATGATCTGATCGCACCGGTGCCAGGCACGGCGCGACAGATTCACAGCTTTCACTTCGGCCCGGATCAGGCTGAAGGCAAGATCTACATCCAGTCATCGCTGCATGCCGATGAACTGCCGGGCATGCTGGTGGCCTGGCACCTGAAAGCGCGCCTGGCACAGTTGGAGGCGGCCGGCCGCCTGCGCAGCGAGATCGTGCTGGTGCCCATTGCCAACCCGGCAGGCCTGGAACAAGTGTTGATGGACACTCCGCTGGGCCGCTACGAACTGGAAAGCGGGCAGAACTTCAATCGCCGGTTTGTCGACCTCAGTGAAGAGGTGGGTGACCGGGTCGAGGATCTGCTCGGGGACGAGGCGCAGCACAACGTCGACCTGATCCGCACCGCGCTGTTCAACGCGCTCGCCGCGCAGACGGCCGACACACAGCTGCACTCCCAACGCCTGGTGCTGCAACGCCTGGCCTGCGATGCCGACATGGTGCTCGACCTGCATTGCGACTTCGAGGCCGTGGCGCACCTGTACACCACACCCGAAGCGTGGCCGCAGGTGGAGCCGTTGGCGCGCTATCTCGGCTCGGAAGCCAACCTGCTCGCCACCGATTCCGGCGGGCAATCCTTCGATGAATGTTTCACCCTGGTGTGGTGGCAGTTGCAGCAACGTTTTAGCGAGCGCTTTCCAATTCCCATGGGCAGCTTCTCGGTGACCGTCGAGCTGCGTGGGCAGGGCGACGTCAACCACGGCCTGGCGGCCCTCGACTGCCAGGCAATGATTGATTATTTGATTCACTTCGGTGCGATTGAAGGCGACATCGCGCCATTGCCCGAGCTGCCTTACCCGGCCACCCCGCTGGCGGGCGTGGAGCCTGTGGCCACTCCAGTCGGCGGCTTGCTGGTGTTCACCGCCCTGCCCGGTGAGTACCTGGAAGCCGGGCAGCTGATCGCCGAAATCATCGACCCCATTACTGACCGCGTAACACCCGTGCATTGTAAAAGCGCCGGCCTGCTTTACGCCCGTTCGCTACGGCGCATGGCCACTGCCGGGATGGTAATCAGCCATGTCGCTGGCACAGAGGCCTACCGCAGTGGCTACCTACTTTCGCCTTGAGGATGCACGCTCCATGTACAAATTGACTGTTGAAGGCCTGCATAAAAGCTATGGCGACAATGAAGTGCTCAAAGGTGTTTCGCTCAAGGCCAGGACCGGCGACGTGATCAGCCTGATCGGCGCCAGCGGCTCTGGCAAGAGCACCTTTTTACGCTGCATCAATTTCCTTGAAACACCCAATGACGGGGCCATGACCCTGGACGGTCAACAGATCCGTATGGTCAGCGACCGCCACGGCATGCGCGTGGCCGACGACGCCGAACTGCAGCGCTTGCGCACGCGTTTGGCGATGGTGTTCCAACACTTCAACCTGTGGAGCCACATGAGCGTGCTGGAAAACATCACCATGGCCCCGCGCCGGGTGTTGGGCTGCAGCAAGAAGGACGCCGAAGACCGCGCCCGTCGCTACCTGGATAAAGTGGGGTTGCCGGCACGTGTGGCCGATCAGTACCCGGCGTTCCTGTCCGGCGGCCAACAGCAACGGGTGGCCATTGCTCGTGCCCTGGCCATGGAGCCCGAGGTGATGTTGTTCGACGAACCCACCTCGGCCCTCGACCCGGAGCTGGTCGGCGAGGTGTTGAAGGTGATTCAGGGCTTGGCCGAAGAAGGCCGCACCATGATCATGGTGACCCATGAGATGAGCTTTGCGCGCAAAGTGTCGAGCCAAGTGCTGTTCCTGCACAAGGGCCTGGTGGAAGAGCAAGGCGCGCCCGAAGACGTGTTGGGCAACCCGAAGAGCGAGCGCTTGCAGCAGTTCTTGAGTGGCAATTTGAAGTAAACCTTTGCAGCACCTGGAGGGTCTTTGACTTAGAGCCTCCAGAGCACCTGCCCCCATGGCAAAACCCCTCGACTTCGCCAAGACATGGTTTGCCGCCAAGGGCTGGAAGCCGTTTACCTTCCAGAAAGACGTATGGGCTGCCGTCAAGGCGGGCCAATCGGGGTTGCTGCACGCCAGCACCGGCGCCGGTAAAACCTACGCGTTGTGGTTCGCCGCGCTCAATCGCTTCGCGATGGTGCGCCCGCCCGCCACTGGCAAACGCAAAGTGCCCGCGCAGCCGCTGACCGTACTCTGGATCACGCCGATGCGCGCCCTGGCCGCCGATACGGCGCGCGCCCTGGAAGCGCCGCTGGAAACCTTGCAGATTCCCTGGAGTGTCGGCCTGCGCACCGGCGATACCAGCAGCAGCGAGCGTGCACGCCAGACCCGACGCCAGCCCACGTCGCTGGTCACCACCCCAGAAAGCCTGACCCTCATGTTAGCCCGCGCCGACAGCGAAACGAGCCTGGCGCATGTGCGCATGGTGGTGGTGGACGAATGGCATGAACTGATCGGCAACAAGCGCGGCGTGCAGCTGCAACTGGCGCTGGCGCGGTTGCGCCGTTGGCATCCGGAATTAATGGTGTGGGGGATCTCGGCGACTTTGGGTAATCAGGCACACGCGCTTGAGGTGTTGGTCCCACAAGGCAACGGGATCAATGTGCAGGGGCAGACGGCTAAGCAACTGAAGGTCGACACCCTCTTGCCTCCCATTGCCGAACGCTTTCCCTGGGCCGGGCATATCGGCCTGAAAATGCTTCCGCAAGTGGTCGCCGAGGTCGACACCAGCAGCAGTTGCCTGGTGTTTACCAACACGCGGGCGCAGTCGGAGATCTGGTATCAGGCGTTGCTTGAGGCCCGCCCGGACTGGGCCGGTGTGATTGCCCTGCACCACGGCTCGCTGTCCCGGGAAACCCGTGACTGGGTAGAGCGAGCCTTGAAGGACGGCCAGCTCAAAGCAGTGGTGTGCACCTCCAGCCTGGATCTGGGCGTGGACTTTTTGCCGGTGGAACGCGTGCTGCAAATCGGCTCGGCCAAAGGCGTGGCGCGCCTGATGCAGCGAGCCGGGCGCTCCGGCCATGCGCCGGGAAGGCCATCGCGGGTAACGCTGGTGCCCACCCACAGCCTCGAGCTGGTGGAAGCCGCCGCCGCGCAGGATGCGATTGCAAAACGCCGTATCGAAGCGCGCCAATCGCCTGAAAAGCCTTTGGATGTGCTGGTGCAGCACCTGGTGAGCATGGCCCTGGGCGGAGGCTTTACGCCGCACGCCTTGTTGGCGGAAGTACGCGGCGCCTGGGCTTACCGCAACCTGACCGACGCTGACTGGGCCTGGGCCTTGGGCTTTGTGCGCCATGGCGGGCTGTCGCTGACGGCATATCCGGATTACCGCCGGGTGGAGCCGGATGAGCACGGCATCTGGCGCGTTCCGGACGCGCGCCTGGCGCGTCGGCATCGTATGAGCGTGGGGACCATCGTCAGTGACGCCAGCATCCAGTTGAAGTTCTGGAGCAAGGGCGGCGGCGGCAAGAACCTGGGCAGCGTTGAAGAGGGCTTTATTGCACGGCTCAAACCGGGGGATGGCTTCCTGTTTGCCGGGCGGCTTCTGGAGTTGGTGCGTGTGGAAAACATGACCGCCTATGTCAAACGCAGCACGGCCAAAAAAGCCGCGGTACCGCGCTGGAATGGTGGGCGCATGCCGCTTTCCAATGAGCTCGCCCAAGCCGTGATCGAGCGCTTCGATGCGGCGGCGCACGGGCATTTCGACGGGCCGGAAATGCAAGCGGTACAACCCTTGCTGCAAACACAGCTGCGCTGGTCGGGCCTGCCGACACGCAATCACCTGCTGGCAGAGGCGCTGAAGTCACGCGAGGGCTGGCACCTATTTCTCTATCCCTTTGCCGGGCGCCAAGTGCATTTGGGCTTGGCGAGCCTGTTGGCGTGGCGGGTCAGCCGGCAACAGCCGGTGACGTTCTCGATTGCGGTCAATGATTATGGGCTGGAACTGTTGAGTGCAACGCCGCTGGATTGGCCAGCCTTGCTCACCCCGGCCTTGCTGAGCCCGCAAAACCTGTTGACGGACGTGGCGGCCAGCCTGAATGCAGGGGAACTGGCCCTGCGCCGCTTTCGCGAGATCGCGCGCATCGCCGGGCTGGTATTTGCCGGCTATCCCGGTGCGCCAAAAAGCACGCGACAGGTGCAGGCTTCCAGCGGTTTGTTCTTCGAAGTGTTCAAGCAATATGACCCGCAGAACCTGCTGCTGACCCAGGCGGGGGAAGAAGTCCTGCGTGATGAGTTGGATATTCGTCGACTGGAAGAAACGTTGCTGCATCTGTCCGAGTTGGAACTGGACATGTACCGGATCGAACGGCCAACGCCCCTGGCCTTTCCCCTGTTGGTTGAGCGCATGCGCGAAAGCATGAGCTCGGAGAAGCTATCGGAGCGTATTGCGCGGATGGTCAAGGATCTGGAAAGGGTCGCAGATAACGGGAAGCGCTGATGGTTTGCTCGATAACGCTTGAGAAAGAAGAATTGTGGCTGTTGGCTGACAAAGCGATTTACTGGCCCGCACGCCGGTGCCTGTTGATTGCCGATGCGCATTTTGGCAAGGCGTCGGCTTATCGCAGCCTCGGCCAGCCGGTGCCGCAAGGGACAACCCGAGAGAACCTGACAAAACTGGAGCACTTGCTGGCAACCTTTGCCTGTGAGCAGGTGATCTTTCTAGGCGACTTCCTCCATGGACCAGGCTCACACGCCAGCGGCACACTGGGTGCGCTCAGAGCCTGGCGTGAGCGCCATCCCCACCTGTCCATGACGTTGATTCGCGGTAATCACGATAAACGCGCGGGTGACCCACCTGCCGACCTGCGGATCGAAGTGGTCGCGGAACCCCTGCTGATGGGCCCGTTTGCCCTGCAGCACGAACCCGACGCCCACGCCAGCCACCATGTATTGGCGGGGCATGTGCACCCGGTGTATCGCTTGCGGGGGAAAGGCCGACAAAGCTTGCGCCTGGCGTGTTTCAGGATCGGCAGGCGAATCAGCCTGCTGCCGGCGTTTGGCGCATTTACCGGCGGGTATTCAGTGACGTCGAGCGACGATGAGCAGGTTTTCGTAATAGCCGATCAGAACGTATGGCCAGTTCGTTGAGAGCTGGCCACAAGGCTCAGGCCACCGGTACGGGTGGAGGCTCATCGTGAGGTGGAACTCCAGCAGGCTCGTTAGGCTCATCAGGCTGCGGAGAGTCTGGATCAGGTTGGCCAGGGATACCGCCCGCATAAGCAGGGTCGGCCATCAGGGACCAGGCTAGAACGCCAATCTGGTTGGGCTCAAGCCGGGCGAGTTCGGCGCTGATTCGCGGGTCGATCTTCATAAAGCACTCCTCAAGCATGGCCCGACGTGTTTCACACACGCCGAGGCTGTACACCTAATAGAGTCGATTCCCGCAGACTAATTCCCTTTACGTGTAAGACCTTTCGATCAAGCGCGTGGGAGAGTAACGCCGCGCTGGCCCTGGTACTTGCCTCCACGGTCCTTGTAAGACACTTCGCAGGCCTCGTCGGACTGCAGGAACAGCATCTGCGCCACGCCTTCGTTGGCGTAGATCTTCGCCGGCAAGGTGGTAGTGTTGGAGAACTCCAGGGTGACGTGCCCTTCCCACTCAGGCTCAAGCGGCGTCACGTTGACGATGATGCCGCAGCGGGCGTAGGTGCTTTTGCCCAGGCAGATGGTCAATACGTCGCGTGGGATGCGGAAGAACTCCACGGTGCGCGCCAGGGCGAAGGAGTTGGGCGGGATGATGCAGACGTCGCTCTTGATGTCGACGAAGCTTTTTTCATCGAAGTTTTTCGGATCGACGGTGGCCGAATTGATGTTGGTGAACACCTTGAATTCATCGGCGCAACGCACGTCGTAGCCATAGCTGGAAACCCCGTACGAGATCAGGCGTTCGGCGCCTTCGCCACGCATCTGGCGCTCTACGAAGGGCTCGATCATGCCGTGCTCTTGCGCCATGCGGCGAATCCACTTGTCCGATTTGATGCTCATGGCGGGTGTCCTGAATAGCGAGGTGGAAAAATTCTGTTGGGCATCTTACCGGGGCCGGCCTAAGGGTTCAAAGGGCGTGGGGCTTTTCTTGCTGATGCCCTTCCTTACGTGCTGGCCTGTATAAAGCCAATGCCAGCCGGACTGGGGCCTGAGTAGGCGCCGCAGGTGACCGTAAATACCACCGCCAGTCACGAAAATAGAGAAACCTAAGGAAATATCATTGGCACGTTCCAGAAAAAGGGTTAAGGTGACGTCACTGTGTTGCTTGTGTCACTGAGAATCTCTACACGATATGTTGAATTTCGATCCAACCATCTCCAAGAATTTTTCCTGCTCTTTGCACTCAGTCTCGGCCAGGGCATTTCCTGAGTCGCAGTTAACTTTGTCCAAGGAGATACACCATGTCTAATCGCCAAACTGGTACCGTTAAGTGGTTCAACGATGAAAAAGGCTTCGGCTTCATCACTCCACAATCCGGTGACGACCTGTTCGTTCACTTCAAAGCTATCCAATCCGACGGCTTCAAAAGCCTGAAAGAAGGCCAACAGGTTTCTTTCATCGCTACCCGCGGTCAGAAAGGCATGCAAGCTGAAGAAGTTCAAGTTATCTAACTTGTACTGACTTAGTCGAAAAAACCCCGCCCTCAAAGCGGGGTTTTTTTAT
Organism: Pseudomonas sp. BCA17; assembly: GCF_004519405.1. Lineage (GTDB taxonomy): Bacteria > Pseudomonadota > Gammaproteobacteria > Pseudomonadales > Pseudomonadaceae > Aquipseudomonas. The sequence goes on from NZ_SGWI01000002.1 coordinate 68,892, forward strand.
GCCTGCCATTTGGTGCTGCCGCCGATGCAATGGCCAGGCATAAAAAATGCGGGAGCGGGCTTGCTCGCGAATGCGGTGGGTCAGTCTCTACGTATCTCGACTGACACTTCGCATTCGCGAGCAAGCCCGCTCCCACATCAGGTGCTGCGTCGCTTATTGAAACAACGACTCACTCGACAAGCCATTCTTCTCAAGGATCTCACGCAAGCGCTTGAGCCCCTCCACCTGGATCTGCCGCACCCGTTCACGGGTCAGGCCGATTTCCAGGCCTACATCCTCCAGGGTACTGCTCTCGTGACCGCGCAGGCCAAAGCGGCGAATCACCACCTCGCGCTGCTTGTCCGTGAGCTCCGACAACCACTGGTCAATGCTTTGGGAAAGATCATCGTCCTGCAACAGCTCGCAAGGATCTGTAGGACGATCATCCGTCAGGGTGTCCAGCAGGGTTTTATCCGAATCCGGACCCAGCGAGACATCGACCGAAGACACGCGCTCGTTCAGGCCGAGCATGCGCTTGACCTCCCCTACCGGCTTTTCCAGCAGGTTGGCGATCTCTTCAGGCGAAGGTTCATGATCGAGTTTTTGTGTCAGCTCACGCGCCGCCCGCAGGTAGACGTTGAGCTCCTTGACGACATGGATCGGCAAGCGGATCGTGCGGGTCTGATTCATGATCGCCCGCTCGATGGTCTGGCGAATCCACCAGGTAGCGTAGGTAGAAAAACGGAACCCCCGCTCGGGATCGAACTTCTCCACCGCCCGGATCAAGCCCAGGTTGCCTTCCTCGATCAGGTCCAACAGGGACAAGCCACGATTGACGTAGCGTCGGGCGATCTTCACCACCAGGCGCAGGTTGCTTTCAATCATGCGCTTACGCCCAGCCGGATCACCCTTTTGCGACAAGCGCGCAAAATGGACTTCTTCTTCGGGAGTCAGCAGAGGGGAAAAGCCGATTTCATTGAGGTACAGCTGGGTCGCATCGAGCGCCCGCGTGTAGTCAATGTACTTGTGTTGCTTCAACGCGGTGGAGTTCTTGGATTTGGTGCGAACTGAAGGTGCAGACCCTTCATAATTCGACATCGATTCCGTATCGATGCTGGACTCCATAAGGAGAACCTCATCGTCGATGTCAAACTCCGGCGCTTCTTTACTGAGAGCCATTGTTATAGTCCTTTGGTGAGTTCGACCTCAAGCTCAAGCGACGCCTTTATCCTTGGCAACGCTGGAGCCTGTTCCTTCTACGTGAGGGAACAGGCTGTGCAACACATCAACGACGGGGCAGGAATTGCAGCGGATCTACAGGTTTCCCTTGGCGGCGAATCTCAAAGTGCAGTTTCACCCGGTCTGTACCAGTTGATCCCATTTCGGCAATTGTCTGTCCGACTTTGACTTGCTGCCCCTCCCGAACCAACAGCCTGCGGTTATGACCGTAGGCACTGACGTAGGTATCGCTGTGTTTGATGATGACCAGCTCGCCGTAGCCCCGTAAACCACTCCCGGCGTACACCACTGTCCCATCAGACGCAGCTAAAACAGGCTGTCCCAAATCCCCGGCGATATCAATGCCTTTATTCAAACTACCGTTTGAAGAGAATTTTCCAATCAACACGCCGTTCGAGGGCCATCCCCAACCCGTTGGCGCAGGGCCTGGAGGTGGCAGCGGTGCGGGCGCCGGTTTGCTCGCAACCGTAGGCGCGGCGCTGCCTGCAGGCCGGGTGATGATGGTTGTCTTGCTCGAAGAAGATGGTGAAGATCCGGTGTTTGTCACAACTGTCGTAGGCGCAGAGCCCGTGCGACCATCGAAACGGATGGTTTGTCCCGGATGTATCGTATATGGCACAGGAATACTGTTACGAGCGGCGAGCGCTTTGTAGTCCCAGCCGTAACGGAAGGCGATCGAGAACAAGGTGTCGCCCTTTCGTACGACATATTGCCCGGTGGTAACCATCGGTTTTTGCGGCACTGAACTTGCGTTAGTACGGTCGACAACCCGCGCACCACTTGACGGTGAGCTTGAACAGCCCGCCAACAAGGAACTCAAGACAAGGCCAAGCACCAGTCGCTGAAAACTTGTTTTACTCATACGCTGCGCAAGACCTGTGAGACTCACCCGCCGCTCCCTTTGTGGTGGCTGAATATTAACGCCTGTATCAGGCCTGAAATATGACGCAATTATAACTGGGCACTGGATTTTTACCGGCAGACGGATAAAACGAAAAACCCATCATGTTTAATTCCGGCTTCCGATCATGTTGACACGATAGACCCCGCCGTAAGACACATCGCCACCAACAGAATTCACTGCCAGCGAATAAATGATCAGGCCAGCGGGCCATTGAGCAAGGGTACAAAGCGCACGGCACCCAATACATGCCGAGAAAAGCCTTCGTCTTCTCGAATAATGAGCATCAATTGTTGCACTTCACCGGAGCCCACGGGGATGACCAACCGCCCGCCAGGCGCCAGTTGATCGAGCAAGGCTTGCGGCACATCGGTGGCCACCGCGGTGACAATGATGCCGTTATACGGCGCCAGGGCCGGCCAGCCTTCCCAACCATCGCCCCAACGAAACACCACGTTGCGCAGGTTCAGTTCCACCAGGCGTTCCTTTGCGCGGTCCTGCAGCACCTTGATGCGCTCCACCGAGAACACCCGCTCTACCAATTGAGACAGCACCGCCGTCTGGTAGCCCGAACCGGTGCCGATCTCCAGCACCTTGTCCAGCGGCCCCGCCGCCAACAACAGTTCGCTCATGCGCGCAACCATATAAGGCTGGGAGATGGTCTGGTTGTGGCCAATGGGCAATGCCGTATCTTCATAGGCACGGTGCGCCAGGGCTTCATCGACAAACAGATGCCGAGGCGTACGCCGGATCACCTCCAGCACCTGGGCATTGGACAAGCCCTCTTCGTACAGGCGCTGGATCAAACGCTCGCGGGTACGCTGGGAAGTCATCCCGATACCACGGCGCAACAGGTCGTCTTGTTCACGCGCCATCAACGCAGCCCCTCGAGCCAACCGTCGAGGCTACTGAAGGCATCACTGAAGGTGCGATCAAGTTGCAACGGAGTAATCGAAACATAACCTTGCATCACCGCATGAAAGTCCGTGCCGGGGCCACCGTCTTCGGCATCACCGGCCGCAGCGATCCAGTACCCTTCCTTGCCACGCGGGTCGACCACCTTCAAGGGCGCCGCCGCACGGGCACGATGGCCCAGACGGGTGAGCTGAATGCCACGAATATGATCGAGCGGTAAATTGGGCACATTGACGTTGAGCACGGTACGCGGCGGCAACGCCAGGGAACCGTGGGCCTCCACCAGCTTGCGTGCGAAGTAGGCGGCGGTCGCCAGGTTATCCAACTGCCGCGAGGCGAAGGAAAAAGCGAACGACGTCCGGCCGAGAAAGCGCCCCTCAAGGGCCGCTGCCACGGTGCCGGAATACAGCACGTCATCCCCCAGGTTTGCACCGAGGTTAATGCCCGAAACCACGAGATCCGGCTCTTGATCCAACAAACTGTTGATCGCCAGGTGCACGCAGTCGGTGGGAGTACCGTTTACGCTGATAAAGCCATTGGCCAGAACCTGCGGGTGCAACGGACGGTCGAGCGTCAGCGAACTGCTGGCGCCGCTCTTGTCCTGATCCGGGGCGACCACCACGCACTCGGCGTAATCCTGCAGCGCAGCATAGAGCGCGGCAAGACCGGGTGCGGTGGCACCGTCATCGTTTGATATCAGAATACGCATGGGTTGTCCGTCGGCCCCACCGGCACCAGATCAACAAGCTCGCGCACCAAGACAGTGGCGAAGCATCCGGCCGGCAGGACGAATTCCAATTGCAGAATGTCAGGTCCGGGATAATGCCACGTCAACCCGCCAATGGGCAGTCGCAGAATGCGACGTTCCTGGCTCATACCGGCCTTCACCAGCCAGTCACGCAGATCGGCTTCACTGGCGGCGACCGCCTGTTCCAAGGCATGAGTGGCCCCCGTGGCGGGCGAGTCACCCTCGCCCCACTGCGGCCCGGTCGGGTGCAGGTCCAGGATGGCCAGGCGCGGATCGCTGCATTCGGCCTCCCCCGCCGGAAAAAAACTGCGGCTGTCGGTAAACGCCAGCAGGTCGCCCACTTGGGCACGCTGCCAGGAACCGTCGGCGACGCGCGCGGCCAGCACTTTGTTGAACAGGAAGCTGCGCGCCGTGGACAACAGCCGCGAACGCACATTGCGCTGCTCCGGCAAGGCTTTACGCGCCGCCCATTCACGGGCGTCCACCACGTTGCCGCCGTTATGACCGAAACGCTGGGCGCCGAAGTAGTTGGGAACGCCGTGCGACGCAATCAATTGCAAGCGTGCATCAATGGCGGCCGTATCGCCTTCCAGTTGCGTCAGGCGCAATGTAAAGCCGTTGGCCGAATGTGCGCCGCGTTGCAGCTTGCGCTTGTGGCGGGTCATCTTGAGAATCTTGAGGGTGTCGTTTTCCGCACCGCTCATGTCCGGGTCGGCCTTCCCCGGCAGTTGCACGCTGAACCACTGGCGAGTCAACGCCTGACGGTCCTTGAGGCCGGCATAACTGACGGTGCGCAACGGCACGCCGGCAGCCTTGGCAATGCGCCGGGCAGCCTCTTCCGTATTCAGGCCGCGTTTTTCCACCCATAGCCACAGGTGCTCACCGTCACCGGTCAGCGGGATATCCAGCACTTCGTCGACCTGGAAATCTTCAGCCGTCGCCTTCAGCACAGCGCGGCCCAACGCGTCGCCGTAGGCCCGCGGGCCCAGCAGTTGCAGGTCATTCATGCGCGCAGCAACAAGGCAACGGAGTGCACTGCGATGCCCTCTTCACGACCGGTAAACCCGAGTTTTTCGGTGGTGGTGGCTTTCACGTTCACTTGATCCAATTCAATGTGCAAGTCAGCGGCGATCAACGCTCGCATCGATTCGATATGCGGGGCCATTTTCGGTGCCTGGGCGACGATGGTGTTGTCGACGTTGCCGACCTTCCAGCCCTTGGCGTGAATCAGGCCGACCACGTGGCGCAACAAGACACGGCTGTCCGCGCCCTTGAACGTCGGGTCGGTGTCCGGAAAATGCTTGCCGATGTCACCCAGTGCCGCAGCGCCAAGCAGGGCATCGCTCAAGGCGTGCAGCAAGACATCGCCGTCGGAATGAGCCAGCAACCCATGGTGGTGCGCGATCCGCACGCCGCCCAAGGTGATGAAATCGCCTTCGGCGAAACGGTGCACATCGTAGCCATGGCCAATACGCATAAAAAAACGCCCGATTTAATTCAGGGCGTGATTCTACCTACTTTTGCCTCACTTTAACCGAGCAAAGCACGACCATGATGTCGCAAATGGTCTTCGATGAAGCTGGCGATGAAAAAGTAGCTATGGTCGTAGCCAGGCTGCAGGCGCAACTCCAGTGGGTGGCCGGCGGCCTTGGCGGCTTGTACCAGGGCCTCAGGCTTAAGCTGTACGGCGAGAAAATCGTCACGGTCGCCCTGATCCACCAGCAATGGCAGCTTTTCAGTCGCTTCACCGATCAGCACGCAGGCATCCCATTCGCGCCACTTTGAGCGCTCCTCACCCAGGTAACGCGAGAACGCCTTCTGGCCCCAGGGGCAATCCATCGGATTGTTGATCGGCGAAAACGCTGACACCGACTGGTAACGTCCCGGATTGCGCAACGCACAGACCAACGCACCATGCCCCCCCATGGAGTGACCGCTGATGCCACGTTTATCCGATGCGGGGAAATGCGCTTCAACCAGCGCCGGCAATTCCTGCACCACGTAATCATGCATCCGATAGTGCTTGGCCCAAGGTTCCTGGGTGGCATTGAGGTAGAAGCCCGCGCCCAGGCCGAAATCCCAGGCGTTATCCGGATCGCCCGGCACACCCGGCCCACGGGGGCTGGTGTCCGGCGCGACGATGATCAACCCCAACTCGGCGGCTATGCGCTGGGCACCGGCCTTCTGCATGAAGTTCTCGTCGGTGCAGGTCAGGCCGGACAACCAGTACACCACCGGCAGCTTAGTGCCCTGCTCGGCTTGTGGCGGCAGGTAGACAGCGAAGGTCATGTCGCAGCCGAGCACGTGGGAGTTGTGTTTGTAGCGTTTGTGCCAGCCGCCGAAACTCTTTTGGCACGAGATATTTTCCAGGGTCATGGGAGTGCTCCCAGTTACAAGCGGCACGCTCCAAGCTGCAAGTAAGGCGCGCTCACTGTCAGCTTGTAGCGTGTAGCTTGCAGCTGCTTCAAAAATGGATGACGGTACGAATGCTCTTGCCTTCATGCATCAGGTCAAACGCTTTGTTGATGTCTTCCAGACCCATGGTGTGAGTGATGAACGTATCCAGCGGAATCTCGCCGGTCTGAGCCATCTCCACGTAGCTTGGCAGTTCGCTGCGGCCACGCACGCCGCCGAAGGCCGAACCACGCCAGACGCGGCCGGTGACCAGTTGGAATGGACGGGTGGCGATTTCCTGACCAGCACCGGCCACACCGATGATCACCGACTCGCCCCAGCCTTTGTGGCAGCACTCAAGGGCGGCACGCATCAGCTGTACATTGCCGATGCACTCGAAGGAAAAGTCCACACCGCCGTCGGTCAAGTCGACGATGACGTCCTGGATCGGGCGATCATAGTCTTTCGGGTTGATGCAGTCGGTGGCACCCAGTTGCTTGGCGATTTCGAATTTGGCCGGGTTGATGTCGATGGCAATGATGCGACCCGCCTTGGCCTTGACTGCACCGATCACTGCCGACAGGCCGATGCCACCCAGACCGAAGATCGCCACGGTATCACCCGGCTTGACCTTGGCGGTGTTGATCACCGCACCGATACCGGTGGTGACGCCGCAGCCTAGCAGGCAGACTTTTTCCAGCGGCGCTTCTTTTGGGATCTTGGCCACGGAGATTTCCGGCAACACGGTGAACTCGGAGAATGTCGAGGTGCCCATGTAATGGAAAATTTCCTGGCCCTTGTAGGAGAAACGCGTGGTGCCGTCGGGCATCAACCCTTTGCCTTGGGTGGAGCGGATCGCCTGGCACAGGTTGGTCTTGCCCGACAGGCAGAACTTGCACTTGCCGCACTCCGGCGTGTACAGCGGGATCACATGGTCACCCACGGCCACCGAGGTCACACCTTCACCGATCGCTTCAACCACCGCACCGCCTTCGTGGCCGAGGATCGATGGGAAGATGCCTTCCGGATCAGCACCCGACAGGGTGTAGGCATCGGTGTGGCACACGCCCGAGGCGACCACCCGCAGCAGCACCTCGCCGGCCTTGGGCATGGCCACATCCACTTCAACGATCTCAAGGGGCTTCTTGGCTTCAAAGGCTACGGCGGCGCGGGACTTGATCATCCGGGTTTCTCCATGGGTTAAAAACTGAGGGAGTGAGTGTAAAACATGGCTCATTGATAAATAATCCAGGCAAAAGCAAAACTTTATTGCCGTACAGGGATAATCAACATGCTGGAAAACCGCTGGGAAGGCATCGATGAGTTTGTCGCCGTCGCCGAATGCAACCAGTTCACGGCAGCAGCTGAACGCTTGGGCGTATCGTCGTCCCACATCAGCCGGCAGGTGGCACGCCTGGAAGAACGTCTGCAGACGCGGCTGCTGTATCGCAGTACGCGCAAGGTGACCCTGACCGAAGCCGGCCAGACCTTCCTGCAGCACTGCCAGCGCTTGCAAGACGGGCGCGAAGAAGCGTTGCGCGCTGTGGGCGACCTCACCAGTGAACCCAAGGGCATGTTGCGCATGACTTGCGCAGTGGCTTACGGCGAGCGGTTCATCGTGCCGCTGGTGACACGGTTCATGGCGCTGTATCCGCAATTGCGCGTGGATATCGAACTGACCAACCGCCCACTGGACCTGGTGCACGAAGGGCTCGACCTGGCAATTCGATTGGGGCGCCTGCAAGACTCGCGCATGGTCGCCAGCCGGCTGGCCCCCCGCCGCATGTACCTGTGCGCGTAGCCGTCCTACCTTGCCAGGTATGGCAGGCCACATAGTTTGTCGGAATTGAGCCGGCATAACTGCCTGATCGGCAGCTCGGATATCTGGCAACTGGCTCAGGACGGGCGGGAATTTTCTCAACGTGTACAGGGTAACTGGCGTTGCAACAGTGGCCAGGCGGTGCTGGATGCGGCACTGCAAGGGGTCGGGTTATGTCAGTTGCCGGATTATTACGTGCTTGAGCATTTGCACAATGGCGCGCTGGTGTCGTTGCTGGAGGCGCATCAGCCGCCGAACACAGCGGTGTGGGCGTTGTATCCGCAGCAGCGGCATTTGTCGCCGAAGGTCAGGAAGCTGGTGGATTTCTTGAAGGCGGGGCTGGCCGAAAGGCCGGAGTACATCAGTTGATTGAGCAGTGATTGACTCTACCGCCATCGGGAGCAAGCCCCCGATGGCGTCGATGCGGTGTCATTGGCTATCTGCGATTCGCCCAGCGCAGCCGCAACCACTCCAAATCCTCTGGACGGGTTACCTTGATATTGTCCGAACGCCCTTCAATCAAGCGTGGCGCCTGGCCAGACCATTCCATGGCCGAGGCTTCGTCGGTGATCACAGCGTCGGCCACCAGGCTGTCGGCCAGGGCACGGTGCAACGCCCCCAGGCGAAACATCTGCGGCGTGTAGGCCTGCCAGATCAGGCTGCGGTCGACGGTTTCCATCACCCGGCCATGCTTGTCGACACGCTTGAGGGTGTCCCGGGCCGGTACGGCCAGCAGGCCGCCAACCGGGTCATCCGCCAGTTCAATCAAGAGTTTGTCGAGGTCGTCACGGCTCAGGTTGGGACGCGCGGCATCGTGCACCAACACCCAATCGTCGTCGCCGGCGCCCAGGGCATTGAGTTGCAACAGTGCATTGAGCACCGAACCCGAACGCTCCAGGCCACCGTCCGCACGATGGATACGAGCGTCAGCAGCACACGCCAGCCCGGGCCAATAAGGATCATCAGAAGCAAGACTGACCACCAGGCCCTTGAGCGATGGATGGTCGAGAAAACAGCCAAGGCTGTGTTCGAGAATTGTGCGCCCGCCCAGTTGCAGGTATTGCTTGGGACGGTCAGCGGCCATACGGGCACCGACGCCCGCGGCAGGAATCACGGCCCAGAAGGCCGGTAAGCAGTAACTCATTGGGCCAACTGGTAGAGGGTTTCACCCTCCTTGACCATGCCCAACTCATGACGAGCCCGCTCTTCAACGGTCTCCGTACCTTTTTTCAGCTCAAGCACTTCGGCATCCAGGACGCGATTACGCTCCAGCAGACGTTCGTTTTCGGCGTGCTGGTCGGCAATCTGCTGGGTCAGTTCTTCTACCTGTGCAAAGCTGCCATTACCCACCCATAGGCGGTACTGCAGGCCAGCCAGCAACAAGAGCAAGACGAGGAACAACCAATTGGGACTGCGCATCGAAATCCGGGTATCCAGTGAAAAAAGCCAGCCATGTAGAACTTTTGCAGCAACTGATAGCACGAAGCCTGGAAGAACCAGGCTTGTGCTAGATAGCCATCAGATTAGCGTCGAAATACACACTGTCGTGTTTTTTCCGACGCAACCCGACGACTTTTTACCATGCTTTACCATCAAGTAGCGATCAGCCGCGAAACTCACCGCGACCGTTGTACTTGGCTTTACCTGCCAGTTGCTCTTCGATACGCAGCAATTGGTTGTACTTGGAAACACGGTCGGAACGGCACAGGGAACCGGTCTTGATCTGGCCCGCCGAGGTGCCCACAGCCAGGTCGGCAATGGTCGAATCTTCGGTTTCGCCGGAACGGTGGGAGATCACGGCGGTATAGCCTGCCGCCTTGGCCATCTGGATGGCTTCCAGGGTTTCGGTCAGGGTGCCGATCTGGTTGAACTTGATCAGGATCGAGTTGGCGATCTTTTTGTCGATGCCTTCTTTCAGGATCTTGGTGTTGGTCACGAACAGGTCGTCGCCCACCAGTTGGATTTTCTCGCCGATCTTGTCGGTGAGGACTTTCCAGCCAGCCCAGTCGGACTCATCCAGGCCGTCTTCGATCGAGATGATCGGATAGCGCTCGGTCAGACCTTTGAGGTAGTCGGCAAAACCTTCGGAAGTGAATACGTGACCTTCGCCGGACAGGTTGTATTTACCGTCCTCATAGAACTCGCTGGCCGCGCAGTCCAGGGCCAGGGTCACGTCGGTGCCCAGTTTGTAGCCAGCGTTGGCCACGGCTTCGGAGATCACTTTCAGTGCATCTTCGTTGGACGCCAGGTTCGGTGCGAAACCACCTTCGTCACCCACGGCAGTGCTCAGACCACGGGCCTTCAGTACAGCTTTCAGGTGATGGAAAATCTCGGTGCCCATGCGCAGGCCTTCGGAGAACGTCTTGGCGCCAACCGGCTGCACCATGAACTCCTGAATGTCGACGTTGTTATCGGCATGCTCACCACCGTTGATGATGTTCATCATCGGCACCGGCATCGAATACACGCCCGGCGTGCCATTCAGGTTGGCGATATGGGCGTAAAGCGGAAGATCCTGGTCCTGGGCGGCAGCCTTGGCAGCAGCCAGGGACACGGCGAGGATGGCGTTGGCGCCCAAGCTGCCTTTGTTTTCAGTGCCGTCGAGCTTGATCATCGCGTGGTCCAGGGCTTTCTGGTCCAGCGGATCCTTGCCCAGCAACAGGTCACGGATCGGGCCGTTGATGTTGGCTACAGCCTTCAGTACACCTTTGCCCAGGTAACGGCTCTTGTCGCCATCACGCAGTTCCAGCGCTTCGCGCGAACCGGTGGAAGCACCGGACGGCGCGCAGGCGCTGCCGATGATGCCGTTATCGAGAAGCACGTCGGCCTCGACGGTGGGGTTGCCACGGGAGTCGAGAACTTCACGACCTTTGATGTCGACGATTTTTGCCATTGTTGTAAACACTCCAAAGTTGACGAAAACGACGCAGCTGAAGGAAAACTTTTGACCGACCGCAAGGGTGGAACAACGGGGCAGGCTTGCAGACGACAAGGCTCAGGCCCACAGGCCTGAGCATAAAACGAGGGAAAGTCTACCGGAGAAACGATGCTTACGCGGTTTCTACTGTCGGAAAACTCTTGACCAGTTCGTCCAATTGCTTGAGCTGGGCCAGAAACGGCTCCAGTTTGTCCAGGCGCAGGGCGCAAGGACCATCGCACTTGGCGTTGTCCGGGTCCGGGTGGGCTTCCAGGAACAGGCCGGCCAGGGACTGGCTCATGCCCGCCTTGGCTAGGTCGGTGACCTGGGCACGACGCCCACCGGCGGAGTCGGAGCGCCCACCAGGCATTTGCAGCGCGTGAGTCACGTCGAAGAACACCGGGTATTCGAACTGTTTCATGATGCCGAAACCCAGCATGTCCACCACGAGGTTGTTGTAGCCGAAGCTCGAACCACGCTCGCAGAGGATCAACTGGTCGTTACCCGCCTCCACGCACTTGCTCAGGATGTGTTTCATTTCCTGGGGCGCGAGGAACTGGGCTTTCTTGATGTTGATCACGGCACCGGTCTTCGCCATCGCGACGACCAGGTCGGTCTGGCGCGACAGGAAGGCCGGCAATTGGATGATTTCGCACACCTCGGCGACCACGGCAGCCTGTTCAGGCTCGTGGACGTCGGTGATGATCGGCACGCCGAAGGCTTGCTTGATGTCCTGGAAGATCCGCATGCCTTCTTCAAGGCCCGGGCCGCGGTAGGAGGTCACGGACGAACGGTTGGCCTTGTCGAAGCTGGCCTTGAACACATAGGGGATACCCAGTTTCTGGGTGACCCGCACGTACTCTTCACAAACCTGCATCGCCATGTCGCGGCTTTCCAGCACGTTCATGCCGCCAAACAACACCATGGGCTTGTCGTTGGCAATCTCGATGTCGCCTACGCGAATGATCTTCTGGGCCATCAGGGTTACGCCTTCTTCTGATGTTGCGTCAGTGCCGCCTTGACGAAACCGCTGAACAACGGGTGACCGTCGCGCGGGGTCGACGTGAACTCAGGGTGGAACTGGCAAGCGACGAACCATGGATGATCCGGAGCTTCCACCACTTCAACCAGCGCGCCGTCACCGGAACGACCGGAGATTTTCAGGCCGGCTTCCTTGATCTGCGGCAGCAGGTTGTTGTTCACTTCGTAGCGGTGACGGTGACGCTCGACGATCACGTCCTTGCCATAGCAGTCGTGAACCAGGGAACCCGGCTCCAGCAGGCAGTCTTGCGCGCCAAGGCGCATGGTGCCGCCCAGGTCGGACGTTTCGGTACGGGTTTCAACGGCGCCGGTGGCATCCGCCCACTCGGTGATCAGGCCGACGACCGGATGGCCGCTGGTGTGATCGAACTCAGTGGAGTTGGCGTCTTTCCAGCCCAGCACGTTACGGGCGAACTCGATAACGGCCACTTGCATGCCCAGGCAGATGCCCAGGTACGGCACCTTGTTCTCACGAGCATATTGCACGGCGGTGATCTTGCCTTCCACGCCACGCAGGCCGAAACCGCCTGGAACGAGGATCGCATCAACACCTTCGAGCAGCGCGGTGCCCTGGTTCTCGATGTCTTCGGAGTCGATGTAGCGCAGGTTGACCTTGGTACGGTTGCTGATACCGGCGTGGCTCATCGCTTCGATCAGCGACTTGTACGCGTCCAGCAGTTCCATGTACTTGCCGACCATCGCGATGGTGACTTCGTGCTCAGGGTTGAGCTTGGCGTCAACCACAGCATCCCACTCGGACAGGTCCGCGCCGCCGCACTGCAAGCCGAAACGCTCGACCACAAAATCATCCAGGCCTTGCGAATGCAGGATGCCCGGGATCTTGTAGATGGTGTCGGCGTCTTCCAGGGCAATCACCGCACGCTCTTCAACGTTGGTGAATTGCGCGATCTTGCGACGCGAGGAAATGTCGATCGGGTGATCGGAACGGCATACCAGCACGTCCGGCTGCAGGCCGATGGAACGCAGTTCCTTGACCGAATGCTGGGTAGGCTTGGTTTTGGTTTCGCCGGCAGTGGCGATGTACGGCACCAGGGTGAGGTGCATCAGCATCGCACGCTTGGCGCCGACTTCGAAACGCAGCTGGCGGATGGCTTCGAGGAACGGCTGGGATTCGATGTCACCCACGGTGCCACCGATCTCGACCATCGCCACGTCGGCATCGCCTGCACCCTTGATGATGCGGCGCTTGATTTCGTCGGTGATGTGCGGGATCACCTGGATGGTTGCACCCAGGTAGTCACCACGGCGCTCCTTGCGCAGCACGTGCTCGTAGACACGGCCGGTGGTGAAGTTGTTGTTCTGGGTCATGGTCGTGCGGATAAACCGCTCGTAGTGGCCCAGGTCCAGGTCGGTCTCGGCGCCGTCGTGGGTAACGAACACTTCACCGTGCTGGAACGGGCTCATGGTGCCTGGGTCAACGTTGATGTACGGGTCCAGCTTGAGCATGGTGACCTTAAGTCCCCGCGCCTCCAGGATGGCCGCCAATGAAGCGGAGGCAATGCCTTTCCCCAATGAAGAAACAACACCGCCCGTGACGAATATGTAGCGCGTCATGAAAAACCCTAGAAGTCTGCGTTAAAGCGGTCCGAGCCGCCGGGGAAAGCGAAGGAAGGCCGAAGCCCCCGATCACCTGCATTAATCACAGTGCACCTTTCAAAAAAACCGCCGCGTGGTGACAGACCAGCAATGAAACACCGGTACGTTGATCGCTACACATTTTTTGGAATCGCCCAGCAAAGACTGCTTGGTAATCGGCAACTCCTGCGATTCAGGCGAATCCACAGAAGTTGTATCAAGAAGGGAGCGTAGTCTACCGGAAAGGCTCTATCAGCTCAAACCTTGATCGCAGTTCTGTGGCAACCAATGTAATTGCCAGCCGTCCACCTTGCTGGACCATAGCCCCGCAAGGGTTGGGACAGCCAGCAATTGCTCACCCCGATACAGCAGCGGCAATCTGCCACGCACGAACTCCGGCAAACCACTTTCGTTAAGCAGGCGCTTCAGGTCGCGCCGACCGCGACCTGGCACTTCCATGATTTCACCGCCGCGACGATAGCGAACCTCCAACAGGCCTTCAGGCACCGCGCCAATAAATTTCAGCTGACCGTTGCCGGGTAACTCTAGTGGGTTTTGCGGGTGTGACCACCTCACCGTTGCATCGGAAAAAGCCTGCCAAGCGACGGGCAACCACCAGACGCGCTCACCACAGCGGCGAAGTTGGCCGTCGGCCAGGCGCCACAACGGTTGTGCGTCGCCCTTGGCATCGCGCAAGGAGCACCAGCCGGCCCAATGATCGCTATCGGGCAAGCGCGTCAGCGGCGCCAGCCAGTGGCGCAGGGCGTTGCGTTGACGAGCGTCGGACAGCGCACGAAGTGGCGCCAGGGCCAGTGATGGCAAGGGCAGCCAGGGAAATGCCGAAGGCTGGTCGGCAGCCTGCAGGTCCATCTGCGCCAACTCATCCAGCAAGCCCTGTGCTTCATCAAGATGCTCGGCGGTGCGGGCCAAGCTTGAAACGGCCTGCGGCCAACGCTCTGTCAGCATCGGAAATACGCGGTGGCGCAGGTAATTACGGGAAAACCGCGAATCCGCGTTGGAGGGATCTTCGATCCACTTGAGCTGCTGATCATGGGCATAGGCTTCCAACGTTTCACGCGAGAGACCCAGCAGCGGCCGTAACAAATACCCCTTCGCCAATGGACGCTGGACGGGCATGGCCGCCAACCCTCGCACCCCGGCCCCACGCAACAGGCGAAACAACAGGGTCTCAGCCTGGTCGTCGCGGTGCTGGCCCGTGAGCAGCACCTCCCCTACCCCAGTCACTTCGGTAAACGCCTGGTAACGCGCATCGCGGGCGGCACGCTCATGGCTCGCGCCGGGCTGGACGTGCACGCGCATGACACTCAAGGGTACGCCAAGGCTGTCACACACCGATTGGCAATGGCTGGGCCAGGCGTCGGCGACAGCCTGCAAGCCGTGGTGGACATGGATGGCATAGAGCGGCGGGAACGTTTCGGTTTTTGCCAGAGCGGCCAAAAGGTGCAGCAGAACGGTGGAATCAAGTCCACCTGAGAAGGCGACGTGCCAGGCCGGGGCGTTGCGCCAGGGGGCCAGCATTTGCAGGAGTTCAGCGGCCAGCGTTGCTTTCATCACAGGTTACCGCCGCACATCTGGAATACGTTCGGCAAGAATACACAAAGCAAAAGCGGGAGGGGCGTGCTCCCGATTGCCGAGTATCGGTCAACGCATCGGGTGACCGACCCACCGCTATCGGGAGCAAGCTCCCTCCCACATTTTCAGTATTACGGCGACTTTTAGAGACCGTAGCTCATCAGACGCTCATAACGACGGGTCAGCAACGCTTCGTTATCCAGCTTCTTGAGCATCGCCAGTTGCGAACCCAGTTCGGCGCGGATGGTCGCAGCGGCGGCAGCCGGGTCGCGGTGAGCGCCGCCCAATGGCTCGGCGATCACTTTATCCACGATCCCCAGACCTTTGAGGCGATCGGCGGTAATGCCCATGGCTTCGGCAGCGTCCGGCGCCTTTTCTGCAGTTTTCCAAAGGATCGAGGCGCAACCTTCCGGCGAGATCACCGCGTAGGTCGAATACTGCAGCATGTTCAGTTGGTCGCAGACACCAATGGCCAGTGCGCCGCCGGAACCGCCTTCGCCAATCACGGTAGCGATGATCGGGGTTTTCAGGCGAGCCATGACGCGCAGGTTCCACGCAATCGCTTCGCTCTGGTTGCGCTCTTCAGCGTCGATACCCGGATAGGCGCCCGGCGTGTCGATGAAGGTCAGGATCGGCATTTTGAAGCGCTCGGCCATTTCCATCAGGCGGCAAGCCTTGCGATAGCCTTCCGGACGCGGCATGCCGAAGTTGCGGCGTACTTTCTCGCGCACTTCACGGCCTTTCTGGTGACCGATCACCATGACCGGCTGATCATCCAGGCGAGCGATACCGCCAACAATCGCGGCGTCATCCGAGAAGTGGCGGTCGCCATGCAGCTCGTCGAACTCGGTGAAGATGTGCTGGATGTAGTCCAGGGTATACGGGCGGCGCGGATGGCGAGCCAGGCGCGCGATCTGCCAGCTGGTCAGCTTGCCGAAGATGTCTTCGGTCAGCGTCTTGCTCTTGTCTTGCAGGCGGGAGATCTCATCGCCGATATTCAGCGAATTGTCATTGCCGACCAGGCGCAGTTCTTCAATCTTGGCTTGCAGGTCAGCGATCGGCTGTTCGAAATCAAGAAAATTCGGGTTCATAAGCGTCCGTCTTGGGTCGACGGCCAAGGAGTGCCTGGCCAGCCGGTTGTCTATTCGCGCCCTACCTTAAGGGAGAGGCGCGTTTAGGTCGAGATTAAATGTTCAGCCGAGGTCAGGTGTTCTGACCGTCAGCGGTATTGGAGGAAGACGTTGTCTCGCCCGAACTGGTCACGCAAAGCTTGAATCAAGCCATCCGCGGGATCAATTCGCCACGTCTCGCCGAATTGCAACATCGCCTTGGCGTCATTGCCGGTGTATTCCATGGTCACAGGGCAAGCGCCACGGTGACGCTTGAGCAGGTCCCCCAACCAGCGTAGCTGATCGCCCTTGAGCGCCTCGGTCTTGACCTTCAAACGCAGGCTTTCCGCCAGGTTGGTGCGGGCATCTTCCATACTCATGACCCGTTTGATCCGCAAGCGCAGGCCACCGGAGAAGTCATCGTTGCTGACCTCCCCTTCCACCACCACCATGGCATCGGTCTGCAGCAGCGATTGCGCAGAGTGGAACGCATCGGCAAACAGCGACGCCTCGATCCGCCCCGAACGGTCGTCGAGGGTGATGAAGCCCATCTTGTCGCCCTTCTTATTCTTCATCACCCGCAGGGCGATGATCATGCCGGCAACGGTCTGGGTGTCGCGGGCGGGCTTCAGGTCGATGATGCGCTGACGGGCAAAACGACGGATTTCCCCTTCGTATTCGTCAATCGGGTGACCGGTAAGGTACAAGCCCAACGTGTCTTTCTCACCCTTGAGACGCTCCTTGAGGGTCAACTCCTTGGCCTTGCGATGGTTCGCGTACACATCCGCGTCCGCTTCGACGAACAGCCCACCAAACAAGTCCGCGTGCCCACTGTCGTGCGTGCGGGCCGTCTGTTCGGCGGCCTTGATCGCCTCTTCCATGGCGGCCAGCAGCACCGCGCGGTTACGGTCGATATTGGCCTGGTAAGCCTTCGGCTCATCATGGAAATAGGGGCCGAGACGGTCAAGTGCGCCACTGCGGATCAGGCCGTCCAGGGTGCGTTTGTTGATGCGTTTGAGGTCAACCCGGGCGCAGAAGTCGAACAGGTCCTTGAAGGGCCCATCCTGACGTGCTTCGGTGATCGCTTCCACCGGGCCTTCGCCGACTCCCTTGATCGCGCCCAGGCCATAGATGATGCGCCCTTCGTCGTTTACCGTGAACTTGAACTCCGAAGCGTTCACGTCCGGTGCGTCGAGGCGCAGCTTCATGGTGCGCACTTCCTCGATCAAGGTCACGACCTTGTCGGTGTTGTGCATGTCCGCCGAGAGTACCGCAGCCATGAACGGCGCCGGGTAGTGGGCTTTCAGCCAGGCGGTCTGGTACGACACCAGGCCGTAGGCAGCGGAGTGGGATTTGTTGAAACCATAACCGGCGAACTTTTCCACCAGGTCGAAAATGTTACCGGCCAGGTCGGCATCGATATTGTTGGTGGCGCAACCTTCAATGAAACCACCGCGCTGCTTGGCCATTTCCTCGGGCTTTTTCTTACCCATGGCCCGACGCAGCATATCCGCACCACCGAGGGTGTAACCGGCCATTACCTGAGCAATCTGCATCACCTGTTCCTGATACAGGATGATGCCGTAGGTCGGTGCCAGTACTGGCTTGAGGCCCTCGTACTGATAATCGGAGTGCGGGTATGCCAGCTCGGCACGCCCGTGCTTGCGGTTGATGAAGTCATCCACCATGCCCGATTGCAACGGGCCCGGCCGGAACAGGGCCACCAGTGCGATCAAGTCTTCCAGGCAGTCGGGCTTGAGCTTTTTGATCAGCTCCTTCATGCCCCGGGATTCAAGCTGGAATACCGCCGTGGTTTCGGCTTTTTGCAGCAACGAATAGGTCGGTTTGTCATCCAGCGGGATGAACGCGATATCCAGCGGCTCTTCGCCAGCCTTGGCGCGGTCGCGGTTGATCGTCTTGAGCGCCCAATCGATGATCGTCAGGGTCCGCAGGCCCAGGAAGTCGAACTTCACTAGGCCGGCCGCTTCCACATCATCCTTGTCGAACTGAGTAACCAGGCCGTCGCCTTCTTCATCGCAGTAGATCGGCGAAAAGTCGGTGAGCTTGGTTGGCGCGATAACCACGCCACCGGCATGTTTACCAACGTTACGCACCACACCTTCGAGCTTGCGGGCCATGTCCCAGATTTCGGCAGCTTCTTCGTCGACCTTGATAAAGTCGCGCAGGATTTCTTCCTGCTCGTAGGCTTTTTCCAGGGTCATGCCGACTTCGAAAGGGATCATCTTCGACAGGCGATCCGCCAGGCCATAGGACTTGCCCTGAACCCGCGCCACGTCGCGGATTACAGCCTTTGCCGCCATGGAACCGAAAGTGATGATCTGGCTTACCGCGTTGCGGCCATATTTCTCGGCCACGTACTCGATCACGCGGTCTCGGCCGTCCATGCAGAAGTCGACGTCGAAGTCGGGCATGGAAACCCGTTCCGGGTTCAGGAACCGCTCGAACAGCAGGTCATACTCCAACGGGTCAAGGTCGGTGATCTTCTGTACATAGGCTACCAGCGAGCCGGCACCCGACCCCCGGCCAGGGCCAACCGGTACGCCGTTGTTCTTGGCCCACTGGATAAAGTCCATCACGATCAGGAAGTAACCGGGGAACCCCATCTGGATAATGATATCCAGCTCGAAATTCAGCCGATCCACGTAGACCTGACGCTTGGCGTCGTAATCCTCGGTGGTGTCCTTGGGCAGCAGAACAGCCAATCGCTCCTCAAGGCCATCGAACGACACCTTGCGGAAATACTCATCGATGGTCATGCCATCGGGAATCGGGAAGTTGGGCAGGAAGTGCTTGCCCAGTTTCACTTCAATGTTGCAGCGCTTGGCGATCTCGACGGAGTTTTCCAGGGCCTCGGGCAGGTCGCTGAACAGCTCGGCCATCTCCTCGGCGCTTTTGAGGTATTGCTCTTCGCTGTAGTTTTTCGAGCGGCGCGGGTCATCCAGGGCCCGGCCTTCGCCGATGCACACGCGCGTTTCGTGGGCCTCGAAATCTTCTTTCTTGATGAAGCGCACATCATTGGTCGCCACCAAAGGTGCGCCCAACTTGTCGGCCAGTGCCACTGCGGCGTGCAGATGCTCTTCGTCGTTTGCTCGATTGGTACGCTGGACTTCCAGGTAAAAACGGTCGGGAAAGACCTTCATCCACTCACTGGCCAGCACTTCGGCTTCCTGGGGATTGCCCCCCAACAGCGCAATGCCGATCTCGCCTTCTTTGGCGGCCGACAGCATTATCAGCCCTTCGCTGGCCTCCGCCACCCACTCGCGCTCGATAATGATCGAGCCATTGCGCTGGCCGTCGATAAAACCACGGGAAATCAGTTCGGTGAGGTTGCGATAGCCCACGCCGTTCATCGCCAACAGGCTGATGCGGCTCAGGGGATTATCCGGGTCCTTGTTGGCCAGCCACAGGTCGGCACCGCAGATCGGCTTGATGCCGGCGCCCATGGCGTTCTTGTAGAACTTGACCAGGGAACACATGTTGTTCTGGTCGGTAACCGCCACCGCAGGCATGTTCATGCCTACCAGGGTTTTGACCAGCGGTTTGATCCGTACCAGGCCGTCGACCAGGGAGTATTCAGTGTGCAGGCGTAGGTGAACGAATGAAGCCGGCATAGTGATCCTGTCTAGATACGTGGAAACAACAAGGCCCGGATTGTACCGGGCCTTGAGCAAAACATCAGCCTCACGACTACACCTCGGTGAGGCTCTCCCGTGCCTCGTAAGCCAGGCGCACCGGGGCGAACGAGCGACGGTGGATCGGCGTAGGGCCGAGACGGGCCAAGGCTTCCAGATGAACGGGTGTGGGGTAGCCCTTGTGACCACCCATGCCGTAGCCTGGGTAGATCAATTCGAAAGCCGCCATTTCACGGTCGCGACTGACCTTGGCCAGGATTGAAGCCGCTGCAATAGCAGGCACCTTGCTATCACCCTTCACCACCGCTTCCGACGGCATCGCCAATTTCGGGCAGCGATTACCATCAATCATCGCCATCTTGGGCGTGATGTGCAGGCCTTCTACCGCACGCTGCATGGCGAGCATGGTGGCGTGCAGGATGTTCAACTCGTCGATTTCTTCGACCTCGGCACGGGCGATATACCAGCTCAGGGCTTTCTCACAGATCTCGTCGTAGAGTTTTTCGCGGCGCGCTTCGGTCAGTTTCTTCGAGTCATCAAGCCCGAGAATCGGACGGTTCGGGTCAAGAATGACTGCCGCCGTAACGACTGCGCCGCACAGCGGCCCGCGTCCTACTTCATCAACACCGGCCACCAGCTCATGAGCTTGGGCAACCAGGCTGAAGTCCAGACCCATCTGCGTGGTCATAGGTTTTCCTGTTTGTGGCCGATCAAGGAGAGTACGGCATCCGCCGCCTGGTTCGACGCATCACGGCGCAACGTGCGGTGAATATCGTCAAAGCCACGGGTCTGCTCTTCGCCGCCATCGATCAAGGGCAGCACGGTTTGCGCCAAAGCTTCAGGGGTCGCATCGTCCTGTAGCAACTCTGGCACCAACAGACGCTGGGCCAGCAGATTGGGCAAGGAGATGTAGGGGCTTTTGACCATGCGCTTGAGAATCCAGAACGTCAGCGGCGCAAGACGATAGGCCACGACCATTGGTCGCTTGTACAGCAAGGCTTCAAGAGTCGCTGTGCCCGAGGCAATCAGCACCGCATCACAGGCCGCGAGCGCCAGGTGCGACTGGCCATCCAGCAGCGTCACCGGCAAGTCACGGCCGACAAGCAGTGCCTCGGCCTGAGCACGACGTTGCGGGCTGGCGCACGGCAGTACGAAACGCACACCGGGTTTCAGGACCATCAAACGCTCGGCGGCATCAAAAAACAACGCGCCCAACCGCCCGACTTCACCGCCGCGGCTGCCTGGCATCAATGCCACCAGCGGGCCATCGGCCAGGCCCAACTCGGCACGCGCTGCTGCGCGATCGGCTTGCAGAGGGATGGTGTCGGCCAATGTGTGACCCACAAAGCGTACCGGCACGCCCTTCTCTTCATAGAATCGGGCTTCGAATGGCAGCAAGGTCAGCATCAAGTCGCAGCCTTCGCGGATCTTCAGCACGCGCTTCTGCCGCCACGCCCACACGGACGGGCTGACGTAGTGCACGGTCTTGATGCCGGCCTGACGCAATTTGAGTTCGATGTTGAGGGTGAAGTCCGGAGCGTCGATGCCGATAAAGACGTCGGGCTTTTCTTCAATAAGTGTCTGGATCAGCAGTTTGCGGCGAGCCAGCAGCTCTCGAAGTCGCCCCAGCACTTCCACCAACCCCATGACGGACAAACGCTCCATGGGAAAATAGGACGTGAGGCCCTCGGCCTGCATCAACGGCCCACCCACTCCAATAAACTCCACGGCAGGGTGCTGGACCTTGAGCGCACGCATCAGGCCAGCCCCCAGAATATCGCCGGAAGCTTCTCCGGCCACCAGCGCTACACGCAGATTGGCCATGATTAACGGGTGATGCCGCGAGTCGACGCCTGGATCGAGTCCCGGAACACCGCCACTTCCGGAAACTGGGCAGCCGACTCGGCCAGTTCGATCAACGCCTGTTCAACCGTCAGCCCTTGGCGGTATACCACTTTGTAGGCGCGACGCAGGGCATGAATCTGGTCTTCGCTGAAACCACGACGGCGCATGCCTTCGAAGTTCATGCTGCGAGCCTCGGCCGGGTTGCCGAATACCGTGACGAATGCCGGAACGTCCTTGCCGATCGCAGTACCCATGCCGGAAAAGCTATGGGCGCCGATGTGGCAGTACTGATGGACCAGTGTGAATCCGGACAGAATCGCCCAGTCGCCAACATGCACATGGCCCGCCAACGCAGTGTTGTTGACCAGGATGCAGTGGTTGCCGATCACACTGTCATGGCCGATGTGCGCATAGGCCATGATCAGGTTGTGATCACCCAACGTGGTCTCGGCACGATCCTGCACGGTGCCACGGTGAATGGTCACACCTTCACGGATGATGTTGTGGTCACCGATTACCAGGCGTGTCTCTTCACCCTTGTACTTCATGTCAGGGGTGTCTTCGCCTACCGAGGAAAACTGGTAGATACGATTGTGCTTACCAATGCGGGTCGGACCTTTAAGGATCACGTGCGGCCCGATGACAGTCCCCTCGCCGATTTCAACACCTGCGCCGACGATCGACCAAGGGCCGACCTCAACGTCGGCGGCCAGGACGGCCGACGGATCGATGATTGCGCGAGGGTCAATCAAACTCATAGTTTGCGTTCCGCACAGATGATCTCAGCCGAGCACACCGGCTTGCCATCCACCGAGGCCTGGCATTCGAACTTCCAGATCTGGCGTTTGCAGCTGATGAACTTGGCTTCCAGGATCAACTGGTCGCCCGGCGTGACCGGATTGCGGAAACGCAGTTTGTCGGAGCCCACGAAATAGTAGAGCGTGCCATCGGCAGGCTTGAGGTCGAGCATTTTGAAACCAAGGATACCGGCAGCCTGGGCCATTGCTTCAATGATCAGCACACCTGGCATGATTGGATGCGCGGGAAAGTGGCCGTTGAAGAAAGGTTCGTTGATGCTGACATTCTTGTAGGCACGAATGCGCTTTTCCTCGACATTGAGGTCCACTACGCGATCCACCAGCAGGAACGGGTAACGGTGAGGCAGGTATTCGCGAATCTCGTTGATGTCCATCATTTCGGGGGGAAGCCTGTAATAAAGATTGGGGGCGGGCGGACTAAAAGCACGCCCCGCTAGCAAATCAAGGAGGCCGTCCAACGGCTGCGCACACTTGATATGGAAATGGTATCAGCCTTCTGATGAAGCATTACCGTCAGGGGTCACGTCCCCAACACGCTTTTCAAGCTGTTTGAGGCGTCGGGCCATGTCGTCAAGCTGCCTCAAGCGCGCTGCACTTTTACGCCACTCAGCCGCCGGTTGCATGGCGGTACCGGAAGAGTAGGCACCTGGCTCGGTAATCGAGTGGGTGACCATGGTCATGCCGGTGATGAAAACGTTGTCGCAAATGTCGATATGCCCCACCAGCCCTACGCCACCGGCGAGCATGCAATGCTTGCCGATTTTGGTGCTACCGGAGATACCGACGCACGCCGCCATGGCGGTGTGATCACCAATCTGCACGTTGTGGGCAATCTGGATCTGGTTGTCGAGCTTCACGCCGTCACCGATCACGGTATCGGCGAGCGCCCCGCGGTCCACGGCGGTGTTGACGCCGATTTCCACGTCATCACCAATCAAAACACCGCCAACCTGGGCAATCTTGTGCCAAACACCCTTGGAATTGGCAAAGCCAAAACCTTCACCGCCGATCACGGCACCCGACTGAATAACCACGCGCTCACCGATACGCACGTCGTGGTAAAGGGTGACACGCGGAGCCAGCCAGCCATCGGCACCGATTTCACAGCGCGCACCGATAAAGCAATGGGCACCCACGGTGACGCCCGCGGCAATGCGCGCGCCACTCTCGATCACGGCAAACGCACCAATGTTGGCCGCAGGGTCAACCCGGGCATCATCGGCAATCACGGCGGTGGGATGAATACCGCCGGCCGCCTTGGGTTTTGGATCGAAAAGGTGCGACGCCTTCGCATACGACAGGTACGGGTCGGCCACCACCAGCGCATCCCCGGCGTAACCCTCAGCATCGGCAGCCTTCAGCAAAACAGCTGCGGCCTGGCAACCGACCAGGTATTTACGGTATTGAGGATTTGCGAGGAAGCTCAACTGAGCTGGGCCAGCCTCCTGCAAGGTGGCTAGCCCAGTGATTTCCTTCTCCGGGGAGCCGTGCAAGACGGCCCCCAGGAACTCGGCCAACTCGCCGAGCTTGATAGTCGCGGTCATGGCTTACTTCAGCTGGTTCATGCGCTCGATCACCTGGCGGGTGATGTCGTATTGAGGCTTGACGTCGATTACGGCGCCACGCTCGAACACCAGGTCAAAGGCACCTTTCTTGATGACTTCTTCCACAGCGCTGTCGAGTTTCGGCTTGAGCTGCTTGAGCATTTCACGGTCAGCAACGGCCTTGGCTTCGTTCAGTTCCTTGGACTGGAACTGGTAGTCACGGGCCTTTTGCTTGAACTCAAGCTCCAGGCGCTCGCGCTCGCCCTGCTGCATCTTGTCGCCACCGGCTACCAGACGATCCTGAATGCCCTTGGCACTGCTTTCCAGGGTCTTGAGCTTGGTCAGTTGCGGACCGAATTTTTTCTCGGCATCCACTGCGTATTTCTTGGCCGCATCGGATTCCAACAGGGCCATCTGATAGTTCAGGACGGCGATTTTCATTTCGGCGAAGGCCGGGGTGGTTACCAGCACAGTTGCCAGCAGGACCAATTGAGTCAACTTACGCACGATGCACTCCTACAGAATCCGTTGTCGTTATCTTGGGTCAGACGCTTAGAACGTCTGGCCGAGGGAGAATTGGAAAATCTGGGTTTCAGCGTTATCCGGTTTCTTGACCGGCATGGCCAGAGCAAAGCTCAACGGGCCCAGTGCAGTCACCCATGTCACGCCAACACCAACGGAGCTCGCCAGGTTGCTGAAGCTCACGTCGTTACACTGCGTATTGGACTTCGAACCATTCGGGTTGGTGACCTGCTCGCACTTGGAGTCGAACACGTTACCCACATCCCAGAAAACCGAGGTACGCAGGGAGCGCTGGTCCTTGACGAACGGCAGCGGGAACAGAATCTCCGCACCACCCTGGATCAGTACGTTACCACCGAATGGCAATGGCTTATCGTCGGTATCTTTCTGAGTCCCCACGTTACCCGTTTCTAGGACGCCACGGCTCGGGGTACCGCGCGGGCCAAGAGTACTGTCCTTAAAGCCACGTACGGAGTTGAAACCACCTGCATAGTAGTTCTCGTAGAACGGCAGACCACTGGTGGAACCATAACCATCGCCATAACCCAGCTCAGTGTGCAGGCGCATGGTGTAGTTATCGCTCAACGGCTGGAACAACTGGCCACGGTAGTCGAGCTTGAAGAACGACAGGTCGCTGCCCGGCGTAGTGGCTTCCAGCGTCAAGCTCTGGGAGTGACCACGGGTCGCCAGAACGCCTTTGTTCAGGGTCGACTCGGACCAGCCCGCCGATGCCTTGAAGTTCAGGAATTGATCGCCTTCCCTACGGGTAAAGTCAAAGATCTCATCCACGGTGTACACACCGGTCTTGATCTTGTCCTGTTGCGCGGTCAGGCCGAAGGTCAGACGCGAGGTCTCACTGATCGGGTAACCAATGTTGGCGCCCACACCCATGCTGTCGATTGCATAGCTAGCAACGTCGACGTCGAGGTCTTTGTAGTCGGTGGTGCGATAGAAGGCGTTGTAGCCCAGGCTCACACCGTCGGCAGTCCAGTAGGGGTCGGTGTAACTGAAGTTATAACGGCTCTGGTATTCGCTTCGGGTCAGGCCGACAGACACACGGTTACCCGTACCGAGGAAGTTGTTCTGCGTGATCGAGCCACCCAGGATCAGACCGGCGCTCTGTGCAAAACCGACGCTGGCGGTAATCGAACCCGAAGCTTGCTCTTCAACGGCGTAGTTCACGTCAACCTGGTCGTCCACACCTGGGACAGCCGGGGTTTCGACGTTGACTTCCTTGAAAAAGCCCAGACGTTCAAGACGGGTCTTGGACTGGTCGATCAGGTAGGTCGACGCCCAGCCACCTTCCATCTGACGCATTTCACGACGCAGCACTTCGTCCGCAGACTTGGTGTTGCCGCGGAAGTTGATGCGGTTCACGTAGGCGCGCTTACCCGGGTCGACCACGAAGGTAATGTCCACGGTGTGGTCATCATCATGCGGGGTCGGTACGCCGTTGACGTTGGCAAAGGTATAGCCTTCGTTACCCAGGCGACGGGTAATCAGTTCGGAAGTGGTGGTCATCAGCTTGCGCGAGAACACCTGGTCTTTCTGCACCAGCAACAGGGACTTCACCTGGTCTTCAGGCACTTTCAGGTCGCCGCTGAGCTTGACGTCGCGAACCTTGTATTTTTCGCCTTCGTTGACGTTGACGGTGATGTAGACGTGCTTCTTGTCCGGGGTGATGGACACCTGGGTGGAAGCGATGTCCATGTTGATATAGCCACGGTCCAGGTAGTAGGAGCGCAGACGCTCCAGGTCACCGGACAGTTTTTCACGGGCG
The DNA here is from genome assembly GCF_004519405.1 of Pseudomonas sp. BCA17. Taxonomy (GTDB): domain Bacteria; phylum Pseudomonadota; class Gammaproteobacteria; order Pseudomonadales; family Pseudomonadaceae; genus Aquipseudomonas. The sequence continues at coordinate 95,305 of NZ_SGWI01000002.1, forward strand.
TACTTGTCATCGTTCTTGAAGAACGACAACCAGTTGGTGGTTTTGAGTTCGAACAGGTCGATCAGGTCGTCGTCAGCAAACTTGGTGTTGCCCACCACGTTGATATGCTGAATGGCCGCCACCGTGCCTTCGTTGATGTTGACCTTCAGGCCGACACGGTTACGAGGCTGGGGGATGACTTCGGTTTCCACGGTCGCGGAGTAGCGGCCCTGGGCAACGTACTGACGTTGCAGTTCGTTACGCACACCCTCGAGGGTTGCGCGCTGGAAGATCTCGCCCTCGGCCAGGCCGGACTGCTTGAGGCCTTTCATCAGGTCTTCAGTGGAAATCGCCTTGTTACCCTCGATCGCGATGCTGGCGACGGAAGGTCGTTCGACGACCGTGATGACCAGGACGTTGCCTTCGCGACCCAGCTGGATATCTTGAAAGAACCCGGTTTTGAACAGCGCACGAGTGGATTCCACCAGGCGACGATCATCAGCCTGTTCCCCGACGTTCAACGGCAAGGCACCAAAGACGCTACCCGCGGAAACCCGCTGGAGGCCGTTGACGCGAATATCGGAGATAGTGAAGGACTCGGCGTGAACTTCGGCGATCATCAATACGGTGAGAACCGCAGTTAGCAGCAGACGTTTCATGAAGTCCTTTCTTATTCCAACTGGCAATAAACAAACTGCCGCAAAATGCGGCAGATTCGCAATTCAGCGAAGCGTTACAGACGTCCCAGATCGTTGACCAGAGCTAACAACATCACTCCAACCACCAAGCTGATACCGATCTGTATCCCCCAACCCTGCACCCGATCCGACAAGGGGCGACCACGCACCCACTCGACCAGATAAAACAACAGATGCCCCCCATCCAATACAGGAATAGGCAGCAAATTCAGAACCCCAAGGCTAATACTCAGATAAGCCAGGAAATTCAGGAAATCCGCGACACCCGACTGGGCAGAAGCGCCCGCCACTTTAGCAATGGTTATCGGTCCACTCAAGTTTTTTACCGAGAGCTCGCCGAACAACATTTTCTTGAGGGATTCGAGGGTCAGCACGCTCATGGTCCAGGTGCGTTTCGCGCCTTCGCCGATTGCGGCCAGCGGCCCGAAGCTGACCTCTCGCACCATCGATGCTGGCCACTCGAAACCCTTGACCCCAGCCCCCAGATAACCCCCGGCGGCTTTGGCCTCCCCGCGAACCGACAAGGTGACGGGGACGTCGATTTGAGCACCATCACGTTCAATTTTCAGCACAATTTTGGTATCGGGCCGCACACGAACCAGATCGACCACTTGCTGCCAGTCACCGAGTGGCTGGCCATCCAGGGCCAACAGGCGATCTCCGGCTTTCAGGCCTGCGGCCTGGGCCGGACCTTTCGGATCCAGCTCCGCCAGCACGGGCGGCAACGCCGGCCGCCACGGGCGAATCCCCAGGGACTTGATCGGGTCAGGCTCATCCGCACCCTTGAGCCAATGATCCAGGGCCAGTTCACGCGCCGTCTCAATAGTGGAGTCCTGATCGCGGACCCCAACACTGACGGTACCGCTCTCCCCCAGACGCCGCACCAGTTGCAAGTTGACCGCGCCCCAACCGGTGGTTGGTTCGCCATCAATGGAAACAATTTCCTGACCTGCGACCAGACCAGCCTTGGCCGCCATGCTATCCGCTTCGACCGCACCGATAACCGGACGCACCTGCTGGCTGCCCAGCATGGCGAGAACCCAGAAGAACACCATCGCCAACAGGAAGTTGGCAATCGGACCGGCGGCGACAATTGCGATACGCTGACGAACGGTCTTGCGATTGAAAGACTGGTCCAACTGGTCCGCAGGCACTTCCCCTTCGCGCTCGTCGAGCATTTTGACGTAGCCACCCAGTGGTATGGCTGCAATCACGAACTCAGTGCCACGACGATCATGCCAGCGCAGCAAGGGCATGCCGAAACCGACTGAAAAGCGCAGTACCTTGACGCCGCAACGACGCGCCACCCAAAAGTGGCCGAATTCGTGGAAGGTCACCAACACACCCAGAGCAACCAGGGTGCCGACAATCATGTAGAGCGCACTCATCTAATTTCTCCGCCTTTCAATCCAGTGCCTGAGGACTCAACTCCACCTGCAGGCTAACGCGCGTTGCGGTTCAACCATTGCTCGGCCAGGCCTCGGGCCTTCATATCCGCTTCAAACACAGCGCCCAAGTCGTTAACAGCGACCACAGGCTCCAGACTCAGGACATCCTCGATAATACTCGCGATCTGCGGAAAGCGGATGCGCCGCTCAAGAAACGCCGCTACCGCCACCTCATTGGCTGCATTGAGCATCGCCGGCGCACTGTTACCCGCCTGCGCCGCCTGACGCGCCAGGCGCAGACAAGGAAAGCGCTGCTCGTCCGGCGCTTCGAAGTCCAGACGGGCAATTGCAAACAGGTCCAATGGCGCCACACCGGAATCAATACGTTCCGGCCAAGCCAGGGCATTGGCGATGGGCGTACGCATGTCCGGGTTGCCCAACTGCGCCAGCACCGAACCATCCACGTAATCGACCAGGGAATGAATCACACTTTGCGGATGAACCACCACCTCGACCTGATCCGGCCGGGCATCAAACAGCCAGCAAGCCTCAATCAGTTCCAAGCCCTTGTTCATCATGCTCGCCGAATCCACGGAGATTTTGCGCCCCATGGACCAGTTCGGGTGCGCACAGGCCTGATCCGGAGAAACATGTTCCAGCTCAGCCAGAGGCGTCTGCCGGAACGGCCCACCGGAGGCCGTCAACAGAATCCGGCGCACACCGACCTGGCTCAAGCCACGCGCAAAGTCACCCGGCATGCACTGGAAAATCGCGTTATGTTCGCTGTCGAGGGGCAGCAGTACCGCGCCACTCTTGCGCACCGCCTGCATAAAGAGCGCGCCAGACATGACCAACGCTTCTTTATTGGCCAGCAGAATCTTCTTGCCCGCATCGACCGCCGCCAGCGTCGGGCGCAAACCCGCCGCACCGACAATTGCAGCCACGACGGTGTCCACCTCGGCATCGGCCGCCACCTGGCACAACCCCGCCTCGCCCACCAACACCTGAGTGGCCAGGCCGGCAGCCCGCAGGTCGTCCTGCAGACCACGCGCCACCGCCGCCTCGGGCACCACAGCAAAACGTGGCGAGTGGCGCACGCACAGCGCCAGCAACTCGCTCAGCCGCGTAAAACCGGTCAGGGCAAATACTTGATAGCGATCAGGATGACGAGCAATCACATCCAAGGTGCTCAGCCCCACCGAACCGGTCGCGCCCAGTACGGTGACTTGCTGTAGACGGCTCACGAGGCAGTCATCCACAACAACACGGCAAAGATCGGAATCGCCGCCGTGAGGCTGTCGATACGATCCAATACACCACCATGACCTGGAAGCAGGTTACTGCTGTCCTTGATACCGGCCTGGCGCTTGAACATGCTTTCAGTGAGGTCACCCACCACCGAAACGAACACGACAATAGCGGTGCCCAGCAGCGCCAGGAAGATTTCCTTCACCGACCAGTTGCGCACAATGCCGACCACCAGCGTAATCACCAGGGTCAATGCCAGGCCGCCGTAAACACCTTCCCAGCTCTTGCCCGGACTGACAGCCGGCGCCAGCTTGCGCTTGCCGAACGCCCGACCGGAGAAGTAGGCACCAATATCAGCCCCCCAGACCAACACCATTACGGCCATGATCAACCAGTTACCCATGGACGAATTCTTGATCTCCACCAGGCCTTGCCAGGCGGGCAGCAGGATCAACAAGCCAATCACCAGCTTGCACGCCACACTGGACCACTGGCCGCTGGTACGTGGATAGCTGAGCACCAGGAATGTCGCCAGCGCCCACCACAGCACCGCCGCTCCCAACACCCAAGGCACGATGATGCTCGACAGGGTATGCATCAGGAACAGTGACAGCGCCACGAATGCCGCATACACCACTCGCGGCATTTGGGCATTGAAACCTGCCAGGCGCGCCCATTCCCAGGCCCCGAGCGTCACGACCACGCCGATGAACAGCGCAAAGCCGGAACCGTCGAGCAGGAAAAAACCGCACAAGGCGATTGGCAGCAGGATCAGCGCCGTGATGATTCGTTGTTTAAGCATTTAAACCCGGGCTCCAGCTTCGATCTGCTCGCTCGTTTTACCAAAGCGACGCTGACGGGAAGCGAAATCGGCCAGTGCGTTACGCATGGCATCGTGTTTGAAGTCCGGCCAGAACAGGTCGGAGAAGTACAATTCGGTGTAGGCCAACTGCCACAGCAGAAAATTGCTGATGCGGTGCTCGCCACCGGTACGGATACACAAGTCCGGCAACGGCAGGTCGCCGGTCACCAGGCAGGTTTGCAACAGTTCGGGCGTAATGTCGTCCGGCCGCAGATGGCCGGCCTGCACTTCGCGGGCCAGGCGTTGCGCAGCCTGGGCAATATCCCACTGACCACCGTAGTTGGCTGCAATCTGCAGCACAAAACGGTTGGCACCGGCAGTCATCGCCTCGGCTTCGCGCATGGCCGCTTGCAGCTCCGGATGGAACCGCGAGCGATCACCAATGATGCGCAGACTGATGTTGTTATCGTTGAGGCGCTTGGCCTCACGCCGCAGCGCCTTGAAGAACAGGTCCATCAGGGCCGTGACTTCATCGGCGGGCCGCTGCCAGTTCTCGCTGGAGAAGGCAAACAGCGTCAACACTTCAACCTTGGCCTCGGCGCACACCTCAATGACGGCGCGCACCGCATCGACACCCGCTTTATGCCCGGCAACACCCGGCATAAAGCGTTTTTTCGCCCAGCGATTATTCCCATCCATGATGATCGCGACATGGCGCGGTACCACGGAGGGCACAGTCTGCTTGGTCTTTTCCATGAAGGCGTCCTGACCCCTTATACGGCCATCAGGTCCTTTTCTTTTTCGTCAGTCGCCTTGGTGATCTGAGCCTCGGCGTCTTTGGTCAACTTGTCGATATCGGCGACGGCGCGACGCTCTTCGTCTTCGCTGATTTCTTTGTCCTTGACCAGCTTCTTCAGATCACCCAGCGCATCGCGACGGATGTTGCGCACGGCAACACGCGCGTCCTCAGCTGCGCTACGGGCCTGCTTGGTGAAGCCCTTGCGGGTTTCTTCAGTCAGGGCAGGCATGGAGATCAACAGCAACTCGCCCAGGTTGGTCGGGTTGAGGTTCAAGCCGGCGCTCTGGATGGCTTTGTCGACGGCAGCGAGCATGTTGCGCTCGAACGCCACGACTTGCAGGGTACGCGAGTCCTTGACCGTTACGTTGGCCACGCTGCTCAGCGGGGTGTCGGCGCCGTAGTAAGGCACCATGACGCTGCCCAGGATGCTCGGGTGCGCCTTGCCAGTACGAATCTGGCCAAATGCGTGGCTCAGAGACTCCAGGGATTTCTGCATACGCGCTTGGGCGTCTTTCTTGATTTCGTTGATCATTGTTGGCCTTCCTCGATCAAAGTCCCTTCCGCGCCGCCGTGTACGATATTCAGCAGGGCGCCGGGCTTGTTCATGTTAAATACGCGCAGCGGCATCTGGTGGTCGCGGCACAGGCAGATTGCTGTCAGGTCCATCACGCCCAGCTTGCGATCCAGCACTTCATCGTAGGTCAGATGATCGAACTTCTCGGCATGCGGGTCTTTGAATGGGTCCGCGGTGTATACACCGTCCACTTTGGTTGCCTTGAGCACCACGTCGGCATCGATTTCGATAGCGCGCAGGCACGCAGCCGAATCGGTCGTGAAGAACGGGTTACCCGTGCCGGCAGCAAAGATCACCACTTCCTTGGCGTTCAGGTGACGCATGGCTTTGCGACGATCATAGTGATCGGTCACGCCGACCATGGAAATAGCCGACATCACGATAGCCGAGATATTGGCACGCTCCAGGGCATCACGCATGGCCAGGGCGTTCATCACAGTGGCCAGCATGCCCATGTGGTCGCCAGTGACCCGATCCATGCCGGCCGCACTCAGCGCCGCACCACGGAACAGGTTGCCACCTCCAATCACCAGGCCGACCTGGACACCGATACCGACCAATTGGCCGACTTCAAGCGCCATGCGATCGAGCACCTTGGGATCGATCCCGAACTCTTCCGAGCCCATCAGGGCCTCGCCGCTAAGCTTGAGTAGAATGCGTTTATAGCGAGCCTGATAACCACTGCCCTGCTGAGCCATTGCGAATCTCTCCTGCGGCGTATTTTTAAAAAATTCTTGGCGAGCCGTTTACGGCTTGCGTTCACTCTAGCTGGACGCTATCACAGCGCCATCGGAACACGGCTTTGTAAGCCAGTTCCGAAAGGAAACCAAATAAAATTGGCCTTCCCATTTGAAAAGAGGCTGCGCGCGTGAGCGGGCAGCCTCTTTCGGGCGACAGTTGAAAACTGTCTTATTGCTTGGCGGCAGCCAGCTGGGCAGCAACTTCTTCAGCGAAGTTGTCGACCGGCTTCTCGATGCCTTCGCCTACTTTGAAGTAAGTGAAGGAAACGATTTCAGCACCGGCTTTCTTGGCCAGTTCGCCAACCTTGATTTCAGGGTTCTTGACGAACGCTTGCTCAACCAGGCTCGCTTCAGCCAGGAACTTGCTGATACGGCCTTTGACCATGTTCTCAACAATGTTTTCTGGCTTGCCGGCGATTTTGTCGGCGTTCAGGGTCAGGAACACACCCTTCTCACGTTCGATCGCTTCAGCGGAAACTTCCGATGGCAGCAGGAATTCAGGGTTGGTCGCCGCTACGTGCATAGCGATGTCTTTGGCCAGCTCAACGTCGCCGCCCTTCAGAACAACAGCTACACCGATCTTGTTGCCGTGCAGGTAACCACCAACAACATCACCTTCCACGCGGGTCAGGCGACGGATGTTGACGTTTTCGCCAACTTTGCCGACCAGTACCAGGCGATCAGCTTCTTGAGCTTCGATCAGAGGCTCAACGGTGGTCAGCTTGTCGTCAAATGCTTTCTTGACGCTGGCAGCAACGAATGCCTTGAAGTCATCTTGCAGAGCCAGGAAGTCGGTCTGCGAGTTCACTTCCAGCAGAACTGCGGCTTTACCGTCTTCAACCAGAGCGATTGCGCCTTCAGCAGCGACGTTGCCTGCTTTCTTGGCAGCCTTGATGGCGCCGGAAGCACGCATGTCGTCGATGGCTTTTTCGATGTCGCCGCCAGCCTTGGTCAAGGCCTTTTTGCAATCCATCATGCCTTCGCCAGTACGCTCACGCAGTTCTTTAACCAACGCTGCAGTAATCTCTGCCATTTCAAAATCCTCTTGGATAGGTTTTCAACCATTCCACCCGATCAAACGGGCGTTCAATTCTTCCCGAATCTTCCTTGTAGGCTGCCGCACGTTACAGAGCAATGATGCGCTGCCACAAGTGAGCGCCAACAAATGGTTTTCGAGGTGGCAAAAAGGGGGCCAAGCCCCCTTTTTGCTTACTGAGTCAACGCCAGGGCGTCAATTACTCAGCGGCAGCTACCGGAGCTTCTTCAGCGAACTGCTCGGTACCACCAGCAACGTGGTTGCGACCACGGATTACAGCGTCAGCCATCGAACCCATGTACAGCTGGATAGCGCGGATTGCGTCATCGTTGCCTGGGATGATGTAGTCAACGCCTTCCGGGCTGCTGTTGGTATCGACTACGCCGATAACAGGGATGCCCAGCTTGTTGGCTTCGGTGATCGCGATGCGCTCGTGATCAACGTCGATTACGAACAGTGCGTCAGGCAGACCGCCCATGTCCTTGATACCACCCAGGGAACGATCGAGCTTTTCCAGGTCACGGGAGCGCATCAGCGCTTCTTTCTTGGTCAGCTTGGCGAAAGTACCGTCTTCAGCTTGCACTTCAAGGTCACGCAGACGCTTGATGGAAGCACGGATGGTTTTGAAGTTGGTCAGCATGCCGCCCAACCAGCGGTGATCGACGTACGGCGAACCGCAACGTGCTGCTTCTTCAGCAACGATCTTGCCAGCGGAACGCTTGGTGCCGACGAACAGGATCTTGTTTTTGCCCTGGGCCAGACGCTCTACGAAAGTCAGAGCTTCGTTGAACATTGGCAGGGTTTTTTCAAGGTTGATAATGTGGATCTTGTTACGCGCGCCGAAAATGTACTTGCCCATTTTCGGGTTCCAGTAACGGGTCTGGTGACCGAAGTGCACACCGGCCTTCAGCATATCGCGCATGTTGACTTGGGACATGATAGTTCCTTAATAAGTCGGGTTTGGCCTCCACGTATCCCAATGACCAACCAGCGGCATCAAGGCCTCCGGCACCCAGGTCATCGTGTCGACACGTGTGTGGATTTAAGCTTCACGGGGCATCCCCGGAAAGCGGCGCATTTTATACCACAAGAAGTCAAAAAACGAAACCCGCAATGACATTTGCCGCCCGCTGCCTTTGCCTGAGCCTTTGAATAGCGCCAACATGGCCCAACCTTATAGAGAGAAGCGATCATCAGAGGCTCATGATTTGACGCCATCGTCTGCTAGAATCGCGTTTTTTGGGGTTTGTGCGTTTTTTGTAACCTTTATTGCCGCACACCGTGAACCGTATTGATTTCAGCGCATCGCGCTAGAGAGAGCCTGTATGACCGTTACCTTGAAAACCGCCGAAGACATCGCAGGCATGCGCGTTGCCGGCAAACTGGCTGCCGACGTGCTGGAAATGATCGCCGAACACGTCAAGCCCGGCGTTACCACCGAGGCGCTGGACCGTATCTGCCACGACTATATTGTCAACGTCCAAAAGGCCATCCCTGCCCCGCTCAACTACAAGGGCTTCCCCAAGTCGATCTGCACCTCGATCAACCACGTGGTCTGCCATGGCATTCCAGGCGACAAACCGTTGAAGGACGGCGACACCCTGAACATCGACGTCACCGTGATCAAAGACGGCTACCACGGTGACACCAGCCGTATGTTCCACGTCGGCAACGTGCCGGTCTGGGCCGAGCGCCTGTCCCAGGTCACCCAGGAATGCATGTACAAGGCCATTGAGATCGTCAAACCCGGCTGCCGCCTGGGCGACATCGGCGAAGTGATCCAGAAGCACGCCGAAAAGAACGGTTTCTCGGTTGTCCGCGAGTTCTGCGGCCATGGCATCGGCAAGGTGTTCCACGAAGAGCCACAGATATTGCACTACGGCCGCGCCGGTACCGGCATGGAGCTCAAGGCAGGCATGACCTTCACCATCGAACCGATGATCAACCAGGGCAAGGCCGATACCAAGGTCCTGGGCGACGGATGGACGGCTATCACCAAGGACCGCAAGCTTTCCGCCCAGTGGGAACACACCTTGCTGGTCACCGAAACCGGTTACGAGATCTTCACCTTGCGCTCGGATGACACGATTCCGCGCCTTTCGGCATAAAGCCCGGTTTGGTTTTCCCAAACGCTGTGTGACTGACTGATAGATAGAAAGGAAAGCCAATCGATGCCCCAGGTGGACCCCGAACTCTTCGACCGTGGCCAGTTCCAGGCTGAACTGGCATTGAAGGCAAGCCCCATCGCCGCCTTCAAAAAGGCTATCCGCCAGGCCCGCGAGGTGCTCGATGAGCGCTTTCGCAACGGCCGGGATATCCGTCGACTGATCGAGGACCGCGCCTGGTTCGTCGACAATATCCTGCAGAAGGCCTGGGAGCAGTTCAGCTGGAGTAAAGATGCCGATATCGCCCTGGTGGCGGTCGGCGGCTACGGTCGTGGCGAACTGCACCCCTACTCCGACATCGACCTGTTGATCCTGCTGGACAGCGCCGACCACGAGACCTTTCGCGATTCCATCGAGCGCTTTCTGACGTTGCTGTGGGACATCGGCCTGGAAGTTGGCCAGAGCGTGCGCTCGGTCGACGAATGCGCCGAAGAGGCCCGCGCCGACCTGACGGTGATCACCAACCTGATGGAAAGCCGCACCATCGCCGGTCCCGAACGCCTGCGCCAGCGCATGCTGGAAGTCACCAGCACCGAAGACATGTGGCCGAGCAAGGACTTCTTCCTGGCCAAGCGTGCCGAGCAAAAGGCCCGGCACCACAAGTACAACGACACCGAGTACAACCTGGAGCCCAATGTCAAAGGCTCGCCGGGCGGCTTGCGTGATATCCAGACGATTCTGTGGGTCGCCCGCCGCCAATACGGCACCCTCAACCTGCGGGCACTGGCTGGCGAAGGCTTTCTCGTAGAGAGTGAAAATGCACTGCTGGCTTCGTCCCAGGAATTCCTGTGGAAAGTGCGCTACGCCGTGCACATGCTCGCCGGACGCTCTGAAGACCGCCTGCTGTTCGACTATCAGCGCTCCATCGCCACCCTGTTGGGTTTTGAGGGCGAAGACGCGAAGACCAGCATTGAAAGCTTCATGCAGCAGTACTACCGGGTAGTCATGAGCATTGCCCAGCTCAGCGACCTGATCATCCAGCACTTCGAAGAAGTGATCCTGGCTCCCGAAGATGAAGCGCCGCCGCAACCGATCAATGCACGCTTCCAACTGCATGATGGCTATATCGAAGCACGCAACGACAACGTATTTCGCCGCACCCCGTTCGCCATGCTGGAAATCTTCGTGCTGATGGCCCAGCAGCCGGAAATCAAAGGCGTACGCGCCGACACCATTCGTCTGCTGCGCGAAAACCGTCACCTGATCGACGACAACTTCCGCAACGACATCCGCAACACCAGCCTGTTTATCGAGCTGTTCAAGTGCAAGATCGGCATCCACCGCAACCTGCGCCGGATGAACCGTTACGGCATTCTCGGACGCTATCTGCCGGAGTTCGGTTTTATCGTCGGGCAGATGCAACACGACCTGTTCCACATTTACACGGTGGACGCCCACACCCTGAACCTGATCAAGCATCTGCGTAAATTGCAGTACACCCAGGTATCCGAGAAATTCCCGCTGGCCAGCAAGCTCATGGCCAAGCTGCCCAAACCAGAGCTGATCTACCTGGCCGGCCTGTACCACGACATCGGCAAGGGCCGGCATGGCGATCACTCGGAAATTGGCGCAGTGGATGCCGAAGCCTTTTGCCAGCGTCACCAGTTGCCGCTGTGGGACAGCCGCCTGATCGTCTGGCTGGTGCAGAACCACCTGGTGATGTCGACCACCGCCCAACGCAAGGACTTGTCCGACCCACAGGTGATCCACGACTTCGCTGGGATCGTTGGCGATGAAACTCACCTCGACTACCTGTACGTGCTGACCGTCTCCGACATCAACGCGACCAACCCCACGCTGTGGAACTCGTGGCGCGCCAGCCTGCTGCGCCAGCTGTACACCGAGACCAAGCGCGCTCTGCGCCGCGGCCTGGAAAACCCGGTGGATCGCGAAGAACAGATCCGCCGCACCCAAAGCGCGGCCCTGGATATCCTGGTGCGTGGCGGCAACGACCCCGACGATGTCGAGCAGCTCTGGTCGCAACTGGGCGATGATTATTTCCTGCGCCACACTGCCGGCGATGTGGCCTGGCACACCGATGCCATCCTGCAGCAGCCGGCCGACGGCGGCCCGCTGGTGCTGATCAAGGAAACCACCCAGCGCGAATTCGAAGGCGGTACGCAAATCTTCATTTACGCACCCGACCAGCACGATTTCTTCGCCGTGACGGTGGCCGCCATGGACCAGCTCAACCTGAACATCCATGACGCCCGGGTCATCACCTCCAGCAGCCAGTTCACCCTCGACACCTACATCGTGCTCGACACCGACGGCGACTCGATTGGCGATAACCCGGCGCGGGTGAAAAAGATCCGAGAAGGCCTGACCGAAGCCCTGCGCAATCCCGACGACTATCCGACGATCATCCAACGCCGGGTGCCGCGCCAGCTCAAGCATTTTGCCTTCGCGCCCCAGGTCACTATCTCCAACGACGCCCAGCGCCCGGTTACCGTACTGGAGCTCAGCGCACCGGACCGCCCCGGCCTGCTGGCACGTATCGGCGGGATTTTCCTGGAGTTCGACCTGTCACTGCAGAACGCCAAGATTGCAACCCTCGGCGAACGCGTGGAAGACGTGTTCTTCATCACCGACGCCGACAACCACCCACTGTCCGACCCTGAACTGTGCCTGCGCTTGCAGGAAGCGATCGTCCAGCAGTTGAGCGTAACCCAGGAGCCCGGTGTCGAGCTGACACGCCTGACGATTTGAACGGGGCTTATGCGCGGGGGGCGGTGCGACGATTCGCACTCGCCCCTCCCACACTTGGTTCTGCTGCCCCGGCAGACCGCGTTACCAACGAATTGAACGAGATACCCATGAACAACGCCCTGAACCAGTTGCAGCCCTACCCGTTCGAGAAACTGCGCGCCCTGCTGGGCAGCGTCACGCCGAACCCGGACAAGCGCCCGATTGCGTTGTCCATCGGTGAACCCAAGCACAAATCCCCGGAATTTGTGGCCAAGGCCCTGGCTGACAACCTCGACCAGATGGCGGTCTACCCGACCACCCTGGGCATCCCGGCCCTGCGCGAGGCCATCGGCGCCTGGTGCGAGCGTCGCTTCAACGTGCCCAAGGGCTGGCTGGACCCGGCGCGCAATATCCTGCCGGTGAACGGCACCCGTGAAGCGCTGTTCGCCTTCACTCAAACCGTGGTCAACCGTGGCGACGACGCCTTGGTAGTCAGCCCGAACCCGTTCTACCAGATCTACGAAGGCGCGGCGTTCCTGGCCGGTGCCAAACCGCATTACCTGCCGTGCCTGGACGCCAACGGTTTCAACCCGGACTTCGATGCCGTGACGCCGGACATCTGGAAGCGCTGCCAGATCCTGTTCCTGTGCTCGCCCGGTAACCCAACAGGGGCGCTGATCCCCGTCGACACCCTGAAGAAACTCATCGCACTGGCCGACGAATACGACTTCGTCATCGCCGCCGACGAGTGCTACAGCGAGCTGTACTTCGATGAACAAACCCCACCGCCGGGCCTGTTGAGCGCCTGCGTCGAACTGGGCCGCCAGGATTTCAAGCGGTGCGTGGTGTTTCATAGCCTGTCCAAGCGCTCCAACCTGCCGGGCCTGCGCTCCGGTTTCGTGGCCGGCGACGCCGACATTCTCAAGGCATTCCTGCTGTACCGCACTTACCACGGCTGCGCGATGCCGGTACAAACCCAGCTGGCGAGCATTGCCGCCTGGCAGGACGAAGCCCACGTGCAGGCTAACCGCGACCTGTATCGCGAGAAATTCGATGCCGTGCTGGCGATTCTCAAGCCGGTGCTGGATGTGCAAAGCCCGGATGGCGGTTTCTATCTGTGGCCGAATGTGAACGGCGACGATGCTGCGTTTTGCCGTGACCTGTTCGCAGAAGAACACGTGACCGTGGTGCCGGGTTCGTACCTGTCGCGGGAAGTGGAAGGCTTGAACCCCGGCGCCGGCCGTGTGCGCATGGCGCTGGTTGCGCCGTTGGCGGAGTGCGTGGAAGCCGCTGAACGGATTCGTGCGTTCATCCAGCGTCGACGCTAAGCGTTGCCTGGGTCATTTCACATGGCCCAGGTTCGCCTCACTCATATCCAGATCCGCCAGTACCTCTCTCAATACGTCATCACCTATCTGGTGATGCCGGCTCAAGCTGTAAAGCTCCAGGCGTTGCGCCCGCAAGGCCTTGAGCCGCAACTTGCGTTCCAGCAAGTCCATCTGCTGCGCCAACGCCTGGGCTTCGGCTGAGTCGTTGAAGACCTCCAACTGGTGGCGATACTCCGACATCAACCGCGCCTTGAGCTCCGTCGCCAGTGCCGCCTGGGCAGCGTCGGGGGCCACGGCGTCTAAGGGTTCCTCGGCTTCCAGCGCGTGAATCGCCGCCACGGCGGTCTTCTTCCAAGCCTCGCGCACTTCGCGGTGGCGCTTTTCATCGGGGCTCTGCTCGATGCCGCGCAGCAACAACGGCAAGGCAATGCAGGCAGCCACCAGTGAGAGCAGGATCACTCCGGCGGCGATGAAGATCAGCAGGTCACGCTCAGGGAAGTCCTGCCCCGGCGCCAGCAGTAAAGGCACCGACATCACACCGGCCAAGGTCACGGCTCCGCGCACACCGCCCACGGTCAGCAACCAGCAGGAGCGGGCCGTAGGCACCAGGGTCAGTTCGCTTTTCCCACGCAGCCTGCGCAACAAGCCCGACAACCGCCAGATGCTCTGCACCCAGATAAAACGCAGTACCACCAACACCAGAAAGATCGCAACCACATCCAGGCAGCGATACAGCAAGGTCGGCCACAGCGTCGGTTCATGGCTCACCACCGCCTTGATGATGTCCGGCAGCTGCAGGCCCAGCAGCAGAAAGATCAAGCCGTTGAAGGCAAACTCCAGCAGCGACCAGACGCTTCGATTGAGCAAGCGGGTGCTGGTCTGACGCGGCAACAGGTCGAGCCAGCTTTGCATCATGCCCGCCGCCACCGCCGACAGAATGCCCGACGCGCCCAGTCGCTCGGCCAGCACATAGGCAGCAAATGGCAGCAACAACATGAACACCACATGGGTAGCCGGGTCATCCCAACCGCGCGCGATCATCCAGGCCCGCAGGCGCCCCACCAGCCAGCTCAACGCTACACCTATCGCCAGGCCACCCACGGCCACCAGGACGAACGTCAGGCTGGCATCCGCCAGGGAAAACACCCCAGTCAACGCGGCCGCCAGGGCGAATTTGAACGTCACCAGACCCGAAGCATCATTCATCAAGGCTTCGCCCTGGAGCATGTGCATCAGTGGCTTGGGTAAACGGTTCTGGGAAATGGCCGACACCGCCACGGCATCCGTCGGCGACAACACGGCCGCCAAGGCGAAGGCCACCGGCAACGGGATCGTAGGTAATATCCAATGAATGAAGTAGCCGGCACCGACCACGGTAAACAGCACCAGCCCCACCGCCAACGTGAGGATCGGGCCGCGCAGCTGCCACAACTCACGCTTGGGCATGCGCCAGCCGTCGGAAAACAACAACGGCGGCAGGAACAGAAACAGGAACAACTCGGGGTCCAGTGCCACGTGCAACCCAAGCGTAGGCCAGGCGAGCAGCGCTCCCGCGGCAATCTGCACCAAGGGTAACGGCAGAGGAATGACACGTCCGACAAGACGCGAAACGCTGACCAGCATCAGCAGGATAAGAACGGTGTAGGCGGTTTGCATAACGCGGGGTTCCCGGACAATCGACTTGCAACGACACACATCAGGCAACAACTCGCCGTTGAAGTGCCATATTAGCTGCCTATGCTGCCCGCTGGCATTGGCACATAAGTCGCACTTAGTCGCATGCCATCACGACGAGCGGCACCCTTGCCTGCTGGTCGTGGCATAATCCCGACCTTTGGTTTTTCATCGGCACACGACATCAGATCAGAGGGGGGCAATTCCTTGACCGTTTCAAGCAAAACGTTGCACCTTTTCGGCATCAAAGCCTGGGATGCCGAATAAGAAACGCTCAAGGCCTTTAATATCAAGGCCTTGACCCTAAAAACACCTTACAAAAACACCCACTTTTGCGACTCTTCTAAAACCAATAAACATTGGTCCAAACGGTTGCGTTTTGGGGAACAAACTTCAACGCGAAATCCCGCCACCGGCGTCCTGCCGACGAACACCACTCCCCAAACCTGTACCACCTCGATTACTGTATACGCATACAGTATTTGAGTTTCCCAGCATGAACATCGACGAAGACACCTGCGAGTGGCTTGGCCTCCCCACGCCTCTGGAAATGTACAAACAGCACTGCCTGATCCTGGAGAATGAGATCAAGGAACTAAATCTGCAGCTTCGCAAAGCCAGGGCAGATGTGTTCTGCATCAGCCAGACGCTACTTGATGTCCAGGCGAAGAACGCCGAATTCGCTGGATATCTCCGAGAGCGCGGCGCCGAGGCTGCCGCAATGCGAAAGGAGATCGCTGAACTCACCACCTCGAAAAACTTCGACCGGCGCGAGCTGGCTGAACTTAGACAGCGGGTCGGCCGGCCTACCGTGAAATTGTCCTGACGTAATCCTGGCACGCCCGCAGCGCGATCACGGCGTTATCCCCGTCGTCGGTGATGGCGATAATTCTTTGAGCATGCGCTGGGTCAAGTTGGGCTCGACGGGTTGCATGAACCACGCCGGAGGCGCCGGGGGTGGAAGGCACGTTGCAGCCACTGGCTGAATCCGCTGAGTCGAGAAGGACTGACAGCCGGACATCAGCAGTGGCAAGACGATCGCGCAGAAGAGCTTGTTTGCGTTGGGCATCGGATAATTCCTGAGCGTGTTGTTGGTCCTGCGCAGCGATCTGCTGCTCGATGGCCAGGCGCTTGCTCTGCTCGGCCTTCTGCTGACGCCAGGCCTCGTTGGTGATGGCGTCGAGCTGACCCTGGTGCGCGGCGCTCTGCGCTGATAGCTGTTCAGACAGCTGCTTGCCCAGGCGCCAGTTCTGAATCTGCCAGGCGCCGCCGGCGGCACTGGCCATCAGCACCAAAATCATCACGACCAGGCCGGCCAGCTTCTGCACCTGCGTCATGCCAGCACCTTCAACGCCTTCTCGTATAGCGCCTGGCGATCGGCCAACCCATTCACGCCGCCGTTGATGCGCCGCGTGATCTTCACGAACTCGCCCTGATCGGCCAGTGTGTTCAGGCCCTTCGTCGACCAAAACCAGGCAGCCGACATCGCGGCGTTCTGCGGAAGCTCCAGCAGCGCGGGCTCGTTGACCAGATCCAGGCCAAGCGCTTCACCGCACGCGGCATAGTTCGCCCGGCCGGTGATTTGGATCAGTCCACGACCCCGGTACTTGGAACCGTCGCCGCTAACGGTGTTACCCAGGTCGGCGCGGCCTTCGTAGCCGGCCTGCTGCGCCGTCGGGCCCCAGATCTCGCGCACGTACCGCAGCTGGCCAGACTCATGCCCGATCTGGGCGATGAACGCAGCAGCCCGCGGCGGACCAATGATGGAGTAGCGATTCATCGCCGTGTTTAACGCAGAAACGAAAACGCCAGCTTGGCGGCCGGCGTTCGGGAGGATCTGCAGCAACTGCTGCTCGGTGATCGGCATACTTTTCTCCAGACGAAAAAAAGCCCGCTCAGGGCGGGCATCGGTAAACGATTGGGCCTTAGGCAGGAGCCTGTGGCCACTCGACGGAATCTGGGTATTCGATTTGGTCGGTCACACGACTCAGCGCAACTCGGTACTTCTTCCAGGCTTTGAGCGAGGCAACCTCCGCATCCGTGGCTTCATCGACATCCACTGCGTCTTGCAGCGGGGCAATGGCGTAGTCAGCGATGGACCGCAGCCGTGCAATCTCGGAATTTGCAGACTCAATAGGGTCTGGAATAATCGGTTGGGCTGGCTGAATTTCTTGCGGAGGCAGATCTGGAACAAGGATGTGAAGGGTGATCATTGTCTTTAGGTCGTAGGGCTCTCCGTTCATTGTGACCGTCACGGTGAGAAGACCTTCAGAAAAGGTCGCATCTACCTTGGCCGTGTTCTCCGACGGATGCAGCGAGTATCCCCAGCCCTGGTCTATTGGTGGAAACGGGACCAAGCCCAAGGAGCCAGTCACGCAGTAAATGCCGACGTCTTTACGGTAGCTGTCCACCTCGCGGCTTCCCAGCGACGTCAGATCGAATATCTCGCCAGTGATGCCAACTATATTAATTGCTGCTCTTGCCATGGTCAGATCGCCTTCAAGGTGCCGTCTTGGGCACGAGTGGTATTGCCTGTGTGATAAAGCTCAATTTCTGGCGTGAAGGCGCCGTTGTAGATCGAGCGCATTTTTATGGTGCCAGTGTTGCCAGAAACACCATATGGCCAAGCAATCATTAGGCGATTGCCTGTGGTGCCGTACTGAATAGTCTGCCGGTAGTAGAGGCCGCTGCCACCCTGTGGGTTGCCAGGGAAATCAGCAGACGCAAACACCTTATTGTCGACGCCTGGATTGATCTCGGCCGTCCACGACACAGTCGACTGGCTACCCACATAGCCAATCATTTCCGTAGTGGGCACGTTTCCTGGCGCGCGCCCTGTGTTCAACGTGGCAACATTCCCCAGCCCGAGGTTAGTTCTTGCTCCAGCCGCGCTTGTCGCACCTGTCCCGCCATTGATGATCGGGGCAATGGTTGCGCTAGACAGTGGGCCCAGGCCAGCCAGAGTTGAGCCCCACTGCTGAACCAGCAGATTGACCGCATCAGCCAGGGCCTTTGGGTAGCCATTCACCGGGACAATGCCGTAGGAAGCGCCAGCGGCGGTTGCTCCGCGATAAACCGGTGAAATCGAGATCGCCGTATCGCTTGTCGGGTTGATCACTTGGTAGATGCCGTTATCTGGGCCGACGAACATGTCACCGGATCGACAGTTTGAAAATTTTGTACCCACACCAGTTACAACAGCGTTGCCGTTCGTAACGGTTACGGTCCCCTCTGAAAACCAAGAAGCCATTTTCATTCTCCAGGCAAAAAAAGACCCGCGCGACGACGGGCTATTTGGTGGTTAAATTTTGTTTAAGACGTCATTCGTGCAACGACGATAGTTATGCCCATGTATGTGGCGTTATACCCAGAAATACCTATAGCCGCGACCGTAATTACTCGCCCAGGGTAGTTCCAAATAAAACCAATTTGCCTATTTGTTTCGACACCTATTGTGTTAACTCCAACGCCCATGTTGTTTATCAACACATACTCTTCTTCCGCCATAGTAAAGGGCGCCTGAAAATACGTAATAGTTTGACCTTGCCCAGTCTGCCCACTGCCCGTGTACGTCCAGCTGTTGGTCGCCCTTACGAAAAGTGCTGCCGGGGTGCCGGTGTCGAAAATCAATTTCTGTCCTGCC
Source organism: Pseudomonas sp. BCA17 (assembly GCF_004519405.1). GTDB lineage: Bacteria > Pseudomonadota > Gammaproteobacteria > Pseudomonadales > Pseudomonadaceae > Aquipseudomonas. Next base: position 114,067 of record NZ_SGWI01000002.1, read on the forward strand.
CCCCAGATTCGAGCCCCAAATTCTGCAACTGAAGCACTGCCAAACACGCCAGCAAACCATCGACCCACTGGCTTGATTGTGTAGTTGTTAAATATCCGAATGCGGAATCCGGTCCAGTTACCCGGACTGCCGTACACCTCTATATTCGCCATACCGATATTTCCAGCGGCACTGTCCGGGCGTATAAAAATTAGAGGTTGTTCCTGGGTTGTAAACGGAGTCGGGAAATAGGTCGTAGAAGAATTTCCACTTTCCTCAGTGCCGACATACCTGCCTTTGTGGATAACCATTAACCGGAAAAATTCCGAGTCAATAATTACACGATCATCAGGCGGGGCGGTGAAAGACAGACCATACGAGTCGGCCATTATTTGAACCTCACTACAAACAATCGCATAACCGTAGAAGATCTCCCTGAGTTCCCCCAGGGATCTCCTCTCAACGTTTTCCAGACCCTTACAACTCCATTGAGCACCTCGGGCTCAAGTTGTTTGTCATTCAGAGGTGACGCGGCTTGAGCGAGCACGCAGAACGCTGATGCGTTGTCGGGGGTGACGCCCGCAACGGCAATATCAAGGTATTTGACAGCCCCCCATGTCGCAGGTGAGAGAACCGCGGTATACACAGTTCTCATGGTGAAGGAACTGGGTGTAATTTCAGGAACGTTTCCAGGCCCCCAAGTCCACATACCGTACTCTTCCATCAGGACTGTCTCCCCACCATTACGCGCTTATCTTCATTTCCATCAAACACAGTCAGGCCATCGTTATTGAGCAGCGACGACCCACCGGTTCCAGAGCTGCGCAGGGTTAGCGTTCCCGCTGGGATGTTGATTTCCAGCAGCGGACGGCCTTTTGAATCCACCGCAGGCGACCGCAAGACCATCCCCAGGACGATTTCCTGAATGATCGCTTTGCTGATGATCGCTGTGTTGAAAACGGCCTGGCCGTTCTCGATGACGAACATCGGATCAACCTTGCCGTTCACCTCATTCACTACGCCGAACCGCTGGGCAAAGATCAGAAATTCCGACTGATCACCGTTTGCCCCGAAGGCCAATCCAGATACAACCCTTCGGCCATCGACAATTGTCTGAGCCTTCATAGTTGTCTGAGCCAGCACCTTGCCGTTGAGTTGCACAACCGTCTCGCTCACCGTTTGCACTGACGCACTTGTCTGGCCGATGCTCGACTGCAGCGTTTCCGAAACCTTGGCCTGAGCCTCAATTTCAGATGCTCGCACACGTTTTTCGGTGCTGATAGCTGCCGTGGAGTCCCAAGCTTTGAGAGCGCCAGCCAGGTCGCCGGAGCCATCATCTCCGCGAACGGATGCCCGCAGCGCCTCATTGCTCGAAGCTTGTGATGTGATCTTCCCGTCCAAGTTGGTGACCTTGGTGTCCAGGCTTGTGATCGCTTGAGCATTGCCGATCGCCTTTTGGTCGACGGCAGACAGATCGCTTTTCAGCTGGTTGATTTGAGCTGCTGAAGTCTCGCGATTGCTGGCCACCACCTGCTCCAGAACGGTCAGCGACGACTTGTTGTCACCTACCTGGGCACCCAGGGTGAGAAGTTGCTGAGCCAGCGCATCGGTCTCGGTCGCCCGGGTTTTACGTTCGACGGCAAGATCTGCGGTGGACGTCCACCCTTTGATTGCGTCTGCCAGATCGCCAGCGCCGTCATCGCCACGGGCAGCAGACCGTAACGCCTCAACCGATGTGGCGGTGGCCAACACCTTGCCGTCGATTTCCTCGATCTTGGCTTCGATGATATGGACCTGGGACACCAGTGCATCAGTGGTCTCAAGAATGGTGCCGATATCGATCCAGTAATCAGCGTTGGGAGGCGCGGCGCCCACCGGCACCGGCCCTTTGGCTTGGTAGAGGCGCTGATCAAGCCGAACAATGTCACCCTTCAAATATGGCTTCGCCGGGTCGTAGGCAAGCGCGTCGCTCACCTGCTTGATCAAATCCTCCAGCTCTTTCTTGGCCTCCTCAAGCCGCTCATTTACAGAGCCTGGCCCATCACCTGAAATCATCTCGATCTCTTCACGCAAGCTCTGATATAGGGCGCCCTTGCCAATCTTCTCCGCGTAGTACGCCTCATAATCACTCTGCTTGGTGCTGGCCTGGCCATTGACGGCGCCGGGCACCGGAAAAAACGGGCCAACGTTGCCAGTGCGGTCCACCAAGCGCGCCCAAAAGAACAAGCTCGCGCCGGCCAATAGGCTGTGCATTTCGTGAGATGCTTGGGGGTAGCTGAAGTCGCTCAGCTTGGTCGCCGTCGTCAAGTCGGCCGACTCGCTGTACCAGAGCTCCGTCCGTTGGGTGTCCTCAGCACCTGGTGGGAATCCCCACTCGATGCCGATGCCATGGACCAGGCTGGTGGTTGTCAGAAACGACACCGCCGGCGGCTTACCTGCCTTGCCTTCGAGGTTGGTCAACACCGAGGTTGTAGGGATCGACGACACGTTGAGTGCGCTCACCGCGCGTACCCTGGCCATGTACTGGCCGGAGTAGATCCCCCGCACGTCAACCATAAGTTCGCCGGTGCGCGGCACCGTGATCCATTCTCGCGCGCCCCACTTCCACTCAACGTCATAAGCCACGGCGCCGGGCGCTGCATCCCACGCGATGGACATGACCGTCACGGCTATGCCCTGCTCGATGACCACGTTCTGGCTGAGCATGACGCGAGCCGGCGCGTCCTGGCTGCCAACCGGAATGCCGGTGATTGGCCGGGTGTCTACCACTGCGCCATTGTCGATCGCATCGAACTTGCTGGGGTCGTGCTGGATCACCTCGAGCTGGAACTGGTGCCACTCTGGACGCGTGACATTGCGGACGTAAAACTGCATCAGTTTCAGGTCTTCATAGTCGAGAATCCAGCCGCATTCGGCCTGTGGCTGCTCGCTGAAGTCGGCCATTAGAGTTACCTTGCGACCGGCGACCGACTTCACCACGCGCCCCTCTGACTTGCCGCTGGGCAGGTTAACCATCAGGCGCGCGCCCACCGGTACAGCGGTGTCACGGTCAAGCGTCACTACGCGGCCAGCGGCTGCAGCGATTCGCCCACCGTTGTTCCGACCAACCAGCATAGGGTCGGCGACGGCAATGACCTGACCAGGCTTCGGAATATGGCCGTCCAGGCCGACACGAAACACGCCGCCCTGGGTCTGTAGCTTCTCGGTGAGAGCCGCCCACTGCCCGGCACGCTGCGCTTGCCCAAGGGATGTGCACCCGATCGCGCCAATAGCGGTATCGCGCACGATGCCGCCCAGCTCGACCATGGCTTCATCATCAAACACGGGCTCCTTGTCCGTCTCAAAGCCTTGGTCTGGGTTGTCCCAAGAGACCATGAACTGTGTATGCCGGTCACGCGCGCGGGTGCCTTCGTACTTGATGGCCCCGGAGTTGAGGATCTGGGTTTGGTTGTAGGTGTAGACCGGGTCACCCGGCATATCGGCATTGACCACAATCTGGCTGCCGTCCCAGTAGGCCAAGCCATGGAAGATCGAGGCCAGGTCCTGCAGCACGGCATAGGCTTCGGCCTGCTTCTGGAAGTACAGATTGCAGGTGAAGCGCGGTTCCTGGCCGCCCTTCCCGTCCGGCACCATCTGGTCGCAGTACTGCGCGATGCGATAGAGCGCCCAGCGATCAACCATTGTGGCGTCGATCCGGTCGCCCAATCCGTAGTAAGGGTGCAGCACCAGGTCGTAGAAGATCCACGCCGGATTATTGGTGTAGGCCTCTTTGAAGGTGCCGTCCCAGATGCCGTTGCTTGTGCCGGTGCCTGACGTTGCGTAGGTGCGGGTTTCGGGGTTGTAGTTGGTCGGCACACGAATGATGCGCCCGCGCATCAGCACGGCAATCTTGGCGATATCACCGCCGAACGTCTGCGCGTCGTATTCGAGGCAGCCGACAGCCGTGAGTGGATACTCCTGGTCGCTGTCGACCACCTCAGCAATCGCCTTGACGATCATCTGATCTACGACCAGGTCGGAGTTAGCATTCGGGGTCAGGCGACGAACACGAATGGTCCAGCGACTACCAGCAGGCAGATCAAGCCGGTGCGCACGTTCGTACTCCGTGATGTTCTTGCGATCCACAGCCGACGCCAGCACTTGCACGTAGGGACCGTTGTCGGTGGAGATGTCCACCGCGTAATCGATGCGTACGCCATTGATGTTGCCGGAGGCGTCCTGACTGCGAAGCGTTGGCCAGCTCAGGCGGATGCGCACGGCGTCGATCATCGAGTTGGTGATGCTGTGCAACCAAGGTGTGCCGAAGACCAGCTCTTTCTTTACGTCGATCTCGTTACTGGATTCTTGTATGCCCTCGAGGCGCTGCTGATTCAGCTCGCCGTTGCGGAACTGCCACTTGGCGCTGGGATAATTGATCGTGCCGTCCGGCGCCTGGATTGCAGTTCCGTTCAACTTGACCGAGCGCAAGCCATCAACCGGGCCAACAATCGGGCCCCAGCTCCACAGGTAGGTAATGCGCGCAGTAGAGATCGACGGCACGCTGTTCGAGGCGATGCTGGGCTGTTTCTGCTTCGCCTGGCCACCCTTGCTACCGATCACTGCCCGACGCTTGCGAGGTGCTGCGCGGCGCGCCTTCTTTTCTACTGCGCTCATGCGCCCTCCAGAATGCAAAAACCCGCCGAAGCGGGTTGGTTGTGTTTGCTGAATCAGCTGTTGTCTTGGGTGTAGATCCCGCCAGACTCAACCGCGCCGCCGATCTCGCGCTCGCCGTACAGCAGTGGGTAGGGGTTGCCTTGGGCGATCGTGGTGATCGCTCCGCCGAATCCGTAGCTGGGGTTGTTGCCGTCGTCGTTCTTGCCCTCGGCGCTGGCCTTGGTGGTCGGCGATAGCATTTGCACCACGCCGCCCAGGCCAACAGCAGCGCCGGCGGCGAGAAGGCCCATGCCCAGCGTGGAGGTGGTGCCGCCAGTGAACAGGCCCGCCACGATCAGCACCACCCCCAGCAGGGTTTGGAACATGCCTGCCTGCTTGGAACCCTGCACGATCGGCTGGATACGGATGTCACCCTCGGCACGCCCCACCAGCTCCAGCTCCTGCTCGCTGACATTTCGCTCGTCGACGAACACTGCGAAGACCATGCCGCGCTCATGAGCTGTCCGCATGAACTTCTCAAAGCCCGGCTTCATCGCGCACAGCGCCGCCGTGGCGTCGTGAACGCCGTACAGATCGAGGTGGTATTCCTTACCGAACTTTTTGCCCAGCACCCCGCCGAGTTTGATGGTGCGCATCGTCATGGGCGGTAGTCCTTGTGCCGGAGAATGAGTTTGACGCGGTTGGCCATCGACCAGCCGTAGATCTCGCGGGCAGCCAGGCGCCCGGGCATGTGGTGGTAAATAAACGGGCCAGACCCGCCAAGCTTCGGCGCCGGCTCACTGGTGAGCGCCGGCTCGTCGCCCAAGTAAATCACCGCATGATTGGGGAAGTAGCACTCCCGGCCCGGCGTTGGGATTTGCAGGACAAGCATATCGCCGCGCTGCGCCTCGTTGACCTGGTAGAAACCGGTGGCCGCGAAGTTGTCCTCGTAGAGGCTTGGCCCGTCTTTCTGCTCCCACCACATGTCGGCGCGCTCGAAGTTCGGCAGTTCCAGACCAGCCTCGCGCGCGTACCAGTCGCGGCACGCTGCCCAGCAGTCAAGCAGCCCATGGGAGAAGTCCCGGCCCAGCAGCGGCGCCTGGAAGCCCGAAGGCTTGAACCACTCAAAGTCACCGCCGGGCCAGCCGACAATGCCCCAGGGCAATTCGTGCAACTCGCAGCTGACGCGGTCGGCCATGCTCGGCGTCGGCGCCTTGTCGGGGTGGCTGTGGATGATCGCCAGCACCTCACCACGATCTTCCGCCCGGGCCATGTCCTTGTGATCGATCTGGAAGTGTTCGCGCGGCGTGGTGGCCAGGTTCCCACAGGGCACGTACTCACGCCCAGTGGCAGACTTGATCAGGACACCACAGGCTTCGGCAGGGTAGGCCTGCTCGGCGTGCGCGCGGATCTCGTCCTGTAATTTTTGATTGATGCGCATCGCTACCTCGAACTTGCGATAAGGCTCGCGCCCATGGACCCACCAAACCGGCGAGTATTGCCCCGAAGCTTGCAGCTGCTCCACCAACCGCCGCAGCGGTCCAGTGCCGGGTTGTCGGTGGGCTGGTTCTTCTTGTCGAACATCGCTGTGCCGGTGTAGGCGCAGGCCTCCTGCCGGTACCCGCCACGGCAGGCCCACCGGCAAAGCTTGGTGATCTGCTGCGCCGGCAGCATCTGGCCTTCCATGTCCGTGGGGCTCGACAGCGAGAACGTGACCGAGATGCTGGGTAGCGCCTCGGTCTTCTGTTCGATAAACCAGAGGTTCGTTTTCGATTGGTTGCTGGCTTCCGGGTTGCCGTCGGGGAAGTTGGCGGCATCCAGGAAGTGGCGGAACGTCTCGATCACCTTCACCCGAGCGCCGGCCAAGTCGCGGAACTGGAAACACAGGGCGGTGATCGCCCCGCGCACGCCGCCGAGTTCGTCGTCCACCTGCAGCGTTGGTGTGGCCGGTCGGCCATCCCCGCGAATGTCGAAGCCTTTGGCCTCGATCTGGAGCGGCGAATACAACTGGCCCTGCCAGATGATGTCGCCCTCGTGGGCATGGCCGTGGAAGCGCCAAACCGTTGCCCCCAGGTGCGTAGCGTCCAGCTGGTACAGCCGGATCTGGTTACCCGGCTCGAGCTTTTGAATATCGGTGTTGTAATTCATAGGGCCCCAGAAACAAGAAACCCCGCACTTGGCGGGGTCTGGTGAGGTTTGCGGTTAAGGCGTGTAGGTCTGCTTGAAGGTAAACGAGAGCGTCCACAGGCCAGCGCCGAGCGGTTTGGACTTGTAGCCCTTGCAGCGGTATCGCCCCTGGGTTCCGCCCGGCGGCGTCCAGATAAACGCCTTGTAGCCTTCGTGCCGGTCGATGAAATCTCGCACCTTCAGCAACTCCTCACCGGGAGCCATGACGCCAGAGTGCGTCAGGTTCCAGTTCTCGCTTTTGGTGTTGATGCCGATGCCGCCAGCCTGGGTATAGCCGTCGCCGAAATCGTTCTCCCATGTGCGCTGGTCAGTCTCTCCGTCGCCGCCCAGTTGAACGCAGTAGCTGAATGTTTCCGCCATCAGACTCGCCTCCAGAGCATGCCGCCCTGCCCCATTTCACCTTGAAGCACTCGCCGGATTTCCGAGACCAGACCCTGGCCCATCGCTTCGCCCTGCTTGCGAGCATCATCCCCGCTCATGCCAGGCTGAGCCTGCACGCTAACTGGGGCGCTGATGTGAATACCTCCACCACCACCGCCACCAGAGTTTGCGCGCAGCTGATCAAGCGTCTTGTCCAGCTTGGCACTAGTCTCCGCCGTGGTTACCCGCTCGCCCTTTTGAAGCAGCCAGGTTCCCGTCTCCGGTACCGCATCGATGCCGTCGTGCGCCATACCTGCAAGAGCAGCACTGGCAACGCCAGCCACCATTGGAGCAGTGGCAAGAGCCGCAGATGCCGCCGCTGCAGGCGCAGCAGCCGGGCCAATGATTGGGATTGCAGCGGTCGAGGCGTAGGCCGCAAGACTTGCTTGGGAGGCGGTAGCCTGAGCGTTCGCAATTAGCATCGGCGCTGCACTTGCCTGGGTGGACTTACCCACCAAGAGCTGCACCGCCTGATACACCAGCCACTGCGCAGCCATGTCAGAAAGCGCTTGCAGCGTGGACTTCGCGAAGTTCGCCACCAGGTCGCCGAGCGCATTGTCGGCAGATTCGGCGCCGCTGATCACATCAGACAGGAAATTGCTTAACCCTCCCTTGGCGCTATCCAGTATCGAGGATGTGGCATCGGCAGCCATTGCTGTGTAGTTGGTCGCAGCATCGACGTAGTTCTGCCAGGCATCACTGACCCCGTCCATCCAGTTGGCTTGGGCTTTATCCTGCTGGTTGTAGTGGTCCTGCTGGATGACCATGCGCTCGGCAAGGGCCTCCTCGAGCAGAGCGGTTTCCTTGTCGTAGGTGTCCTTGGCGTCAGGGTCGCCCAGCAGTTCGGCTTCCTTGTACTGTTTGTACATCTCGGCGCGCTGCTTGGCGTAGTCCTGCTGGATCGCCAGGTCTTCCTTGAGGCGCCCCCTGAGCTTTTCCCCGGAGCCTGCGCCAGCCAACTCCATGTCGAAGCCCTGCTTCACAATGGTGTTGCTGTCCTTGAGGTTGGCGGCCAGGGTCGCCAGCTTCAGGTCTTGCTCGTTCTGCTTCTTGAGTTTGACCTTCGAGTCCAACTCAGCAGCCAGGTCCTTCAGCACCTTCTGCCGCTCAACGCTGACGCCCTTCAGCTTTCCGGTTTCCAACTCGAAGGCGAGCTTTGCGACTTCGGTCGCCTTGCCCTGCTTGCCGGTAGTCTCATCGATGAGCGTGATTTGACGGCGGTAGTTTTCCTCAGCATCAACACCGCGTTTTGCCAGGGCTTCGGCAGCTGACTTGGCTGACGCCTTGGCGGAATCGTCTGCCTTCTTAGTTGCCTCGGCGGCTTTAATCGCTGCATCCGCACGTTTCTGGGAGGCGACAAGCAAGTCCCCTTCGCCAGCCTTAAGGCCCTCGACAAGACCGGCTTTGATTCGCGCCGCTAGCTTGTCGGCTTCACTGCTTTTACCTGCGAGAAGGATTTGCTCCTGAATCTTTTTTGACATCTCCTCGTAGACTTTTGAACCGATCGTCGTATCTGGCGCCTCGATACGGCTCGTGAGCGAAGCCATCTGCACGCCAAGCGCGGAGAAGCTTTGCTTCAAAGTATCAAGAACTGCGGACTGCTCTATCAGCCCCTCATTCCACTCGCGAACCCTGTCGTCCTTAGGAAAGGCCTTCAAGTTCATCTGGTATTGGCGCACCCTGGTTTGCGCAGAATCAATCGCATAACCCTGTAAGCGATATTCCTCGCTGATTCCTGCGAGCGCCGCCTTTGCCTGGTTCTTGGTAAATCCATCAAATGACTTATTGAGCCAGTCAACCTTGTCAGCCAATGCCCCCGCACTTTCTTTCGCGTCGTTGCTGGTGGACATGAAGTAAGCAAGCGCCGCAGCTGCCGTTATGACGATACCCACGGGACCGCCAAGCAAAGCCATTGCCGCGGACGCTGCGCGGGCCGCAACTCCAATTCCGACCAGGCCTGCAGCGGCAGCCGTTGACACCCCAGCCATTCTGGCGAGTGCCAGTTGATAGCGAACGGCTTCAACCGACGCGGCAGCAAATGAAACGGCCGTCGCAGCTGCTGCGCTGGCTAGCCTTGCAGCCAATACGACCGCTAGAACTCCAGCAGCCTTTCCTAACGCATCGACTGCTGCCTTCGCGCCAGGTGTAGAAAGTGCTTCGTTAAGCGAGCTAACCGCGCTCTTCGCCGAGTCAAGACTTCCGTCTCCGGTGAGTAAGCCTGAGATGGTGTTTTGCAAAGCATCAAGAGATCCGCCAAAAGTGTCTCGGGCAGCAGCGGCCGCACCGCCATATGATTCTTCCAGAGACTTGAGAATTATGCCCTGAGCACCAGCGATATCGCCGGTAGACTCCATGGCTACGGCCATTTTCTTCTGCTCTTCGGTGAATCGAAAACCCTGCTTGCTTAGAGAGGTAAGCCCCTCCGAAGGTACATCAAGGGCCCTACCGATTGTCTCTGCTGCATCTTTCACCGATACACCGGTTCGTGCAGCCATATCGGCAGCGGACTGGAGAGCGCGATTGAACTGATTCCCAATAACGCCGGTGAAAGCAAGTAGAGTCGTCTGGGCTTGGCTGATATCGCCACCAGAAAATGTTGTCGCACGCTGCATAGCGTCCGCCATGGCGTTCAACTGATCACGATTAAACCCAGCCGACTCACCAGTAGATCGAAGAACTGCGCCTAGCTGAGCCTGCTCTCTTTCAGCACCCTTTGTTTCTGAAATAAACCGACCGAAAATAGTTGCGACCGAAAAACCAGCCACCACGCCTGCGGCAACCTCGCCAAGTGCGCTCCAAGCCAAGGAAGCTTCATTTGCCGAATCAGCAATCTCTTTAGACGATCTTTTTGCTGCTCTTCCGGCCTGATCCATTGGGCCGGTGAAGCCGCCAATCTTGGCAATCAGGTCTAGGGTTAGAGTGCCAAGTGATCCTGCCATACTTTCCTCCGGCAAAAAAAAGACCCACCAGATGGTGGGCCTTGTATTAACTGAAAGACTTAACAGTTAAGTACTTTTTATAAACTTCACAAATCAGAAACAGCTACTGCTTGGAACTCCTGAAAACTTAGAGCAGTTCCACAAGATCCTATTTAGCCCAGTGTTTTTATTTTTATTGTATGTCGCAATCTCTACCTCAACCTCGCTATCACTCAGAGGAAAGCCCTTTGGCGCAGCAGTTCCGGTTAGATAAAAATGAGCAATGCAAACAGGCTTGTCTGCGCAAAACCTCTCTGCAGTGTTGAGAATGTAAACTTTGTCTGACGCCCAAGGATTAGACATCGTGAAAAAGAAGTTAACCCCCTGGCTACCAGTAAGCTTTAAGTCAGTCTTTTCAGCGTGCGCGCTCATCGCACCGAGCAAAAAAACTGCTGCCGCAACCAACTTGAAAATTCTCACAATGCATCTTCCTCTTCCATGGTTAAGCGTGAAAAAATCACACCTAGAGTTAAAAAGAGAAAGACTATCATTGCTCGCCGTCAGGCCCAAACCGCGAGCGCCTCCTCCAGCGACTCGATACGAGGATCCATGTGAGGTGCGAAGTCCTGCTGATACAGCCTCGGCGCGTCCTTGCCGGTTTTCGAATTCACGTAGAACGCCTGGAACTGCGCCAGAGCCATCTCGACCCGCATGCCCTGGTGCAGCGATCCGCGCTTGGCGCGAAACTTCATCCAGACCACAAACTCGGAATAGGTCATGCGCTCCTGCGCTTCGGCAATGGTGCGGCCGCCGATTCCATTCATGACCAGCTCGCACCACAACTCATCCGAAGGGTCTAGCGCTTCTTCTTTCCCGAGTTCTGCACCTCGCCGATGGCGATCAGCAGCAGGTTGGTCAGGTCAGGGTCGAGGGCGCCCTTCTCCGGATCTGCCTCACCGGTGATGTCGGCCACGGTAAACACTGCCTTGCCCTCTGCATCACAGATGCTCGAGGCAATGCGGCAGGCCAGCGGGTCAGCGCCACGGTGGGCAGCGATGTCGCCCACGGCAGTCTGGTACGACAGGGGCCGGACGTAGCAGGTGAACTTGGCGCCTTCCCACTCGATTTCCTTGGCCACAGGCCGGGCGGTGAACGCCTTCGATTTCTTCAGGTTCGCGATGTTCAGTTCCATTATGCGGAGGCCTTACGAATCCAGGCGGAACCGCCCGAGCGCTGGATCGACACTGTCGATGCAACTACGGCGTTCTGCGCGAAAGTGAATGGGAAGTCGGCCACGTAGCCCTGGAAAGCGAACCAGGTGCGGGTCGGTGGCAGATCGAAGTCGTCGCCTTCAGTGCTGATCGTCGGAACGATGTCTTTGCCGTCCGACCAGCCCACTACCCACTTGATGGTCGTATCACCGTTAGCTTCGGAGAGCTGATGCAGGCGAATATGGCTCGCGTTGTTTGGATCAGCGTTGAGGCCGAGCGAAGCCTGGCCCGGAGTGCGCAAGCCTTTCTTGTAGCTGCGCTCGTCGGCGGACAGGCAGGTGTCCTCGATCTGTTCGGCCGGCGCACCGCCCGGGTCGAAGCTGGTAGCGCACTCAACTTCCATGACGGTCATAGGCCCGGTGCCGGAAAGCGGCGGGACCAGCGCGTAGATCTGGGTTCCTTGGGAAAGGATCGACATGGCGTTCTCCAAATGTCGGGCATAAAAAAACCCGCACTCGGCGGGGTTGGTGTGGGTTGAAGCGTTATCGAGGAACGAGCCAGCTCACGTCGAAGCTGTACCGGTAATTCTTTGTCGAAGGGTCGCGGCTTTCTCCGCCCCAGCGGATGATGTAGGCCTTCAGCTCAATTGCGTCCCTGATTGCCCTGGCAACGGCCCGGGCATCCTTTCCAGTCGTGGCGTACACATCGACCTGCAACGTGTAGCCGTCGGTGTCTGGGCGCCCAGCCAGGTAGTTCTCGGGGTCACCACCGATGGTCTGCCATACCGCGTAAGGCTTTTGCCCATCTTGTGGTGCGTCGCCGAATGGATAAAGGCGCTGCGGGGTTGAGCCCAGGACTGCGATGACCCCAGCGTCCAGGGCGCACACGGCGTTGATTGGTGCGAACATCAGCTGCTCCTGGCCTTCTCGGCCCGACGTATTGCCCTGTCGAGGCCTTTCTCGAACTGAGTGGCGAACTCATTGGTGACTTCGCCGATATGATCTTCCAGGGCTGGGCGGGCCACAGGGTCAGCAGCGATATGCTCGGTACCGAACTCAAGCAGACGCCAATGCGGTGTCGGTGCGCTTTTCTCGGTGCTGCCGTTTTTGACCAGCACCGCGCCGTGCAGCACGCCAACGCGAAAGCCCAGGTCACCAGTACGGCGAAACAGCCGTCCGTTCCAACGCAGGACGATGTTGTCCGCAATAGAGCGCCCAGTGTCCGGATCATCCCAACGCCGGGCACCTTCTTTGAAGTTCTTGGCAACCATCTCAGCAGCACGCCGAAGCGCGGTGCGGCCGGTCTTGCGCTTAACCTCATCGTTCACGGTGGACAGCTTTCCGAGCAGACTGTCGATGCCGATCAAACTGAACTTGACTTCATCGACCATCGTTTACGCCCTTGCTGACCGGCAGCGTCAAATACTCAAGGCCTGAAACGTTGTCCGGCAGTGCGCCGGCGATGTTGTAAACCTCACCGCGATGGATGATACGCATCGTGGGGAGCAAGCCCGCGCGGTACCGAACAACAATCTTGGCTGTCACCTCGGACTGAGTAGCCTGGGCCGCCAAGAACTCCCTTGCGCTCAAGGGCTCAACCGACGCTGGGCAACGCTCCCAGACGGTTTCCCATCTCACGGGAAGTTCTGTGTTGTCTTCTGGGTCGCGCTCCACCACCGGCTTCTGGATATCGATGCGGTGCCGCAACCGACCGGCGCGCATTACACACCCATCCGGATGCGATACGGCATCAGCAGGGACTTGCTGGTCAGTGGCAGCTCGGTGGCGATGGTCCCCGTCACCACCTCTTCACGATTCGCGAACAGGTGCCCAAGCTTGAGCAGGCACGCCGCCTGGATACCCTTATTGATCACTATCCCGAATTCGTCCATGTCGATAGCCTCGAAGGCGTCCGCCAGAGTTTGGCGAGCACGCTCACGCAGCCGGCAACGGTCGTCAGAGTTTTCAGGGGCATCAGCCACAATCAGCGCGGCGCGGTAAGTGGCGCGCGCCGCCTGGGTCCGCTGAAGAGTGGTGGACTTTGCGAGATCCACAGAGGCCTGATCGGCAAAGAACCGGCGCTGAAGGAACTGCTGAGCAGCCTCCTCGGCGCCGTCCAATTGCGACTGCACCAGGTCCTGGTCCTCAGGCTCCGCGAGCAGATGCTTCATGGCCAGTTCGATGTCGATCACGCTCATAATTATTTAGCCTTGTTTTTCAGCTCGGGTTTCGGCTTTTGGCTGGCTTCTGGGGCGGTTTTGTTATCCGCTTCCTTAGCCTGTTTGTTTTCGGGTTCGGGCGCCTGCTTCACGTCGTATTCCTCGATCAGGCCATTACGGCGGAGATCGCGGGCCACCGATTCATCCACGGTGAATTCCGCACCACGCTTTACATACTTTTCGCCTGAATCCAGGCCGTCGGCATTGAAGCCCTTGATCGCTTTTACAGTGATGTCTGGCATCGGTGTTCGCACCCGGTTTCCCGGGCGCGCTCCTATGAGGTGTCGAAGCCTTACGGCGCGTCGAATTCACCGTGGACGAAGGATTCTTCACGGTACACAGCCATAGCCAGGCGCTCTTCCGCGCGAATCGTGACCATGTTGGTACGGAAGTTGTCGCCGTCTTCAGTCGAAACTTCGACGGCCGCCTCTTCGCGGTCGAAAATCTGAGCCGCGATGTTCATGGCGCCCACCAGGAATTCACCCTCTGGAACAGCGTTGCTATCCACAACAGGCAGTTTCCACAGACGTTGTGCGCCGCCTTCCTGGACGTTGACCCAGATGTAGGAGCCAGTGCTGTCCTTGGTCAGCTCGATGTCAGCCCAGTCGACGGGGTTGAGTGCGATCGCCGAGGCGCGGTATTCGGCGATCCGTACCTGCAGGATGGCGCGACGCAGCGTATCGATCTTGGTATCGCCGGCTTTGCGAAGGGCATTGTTGAAAGCGGATGCCTGAGGGATCAGGCCGAGCATGTTCCCACCCACGCCGTTACCGGCGAGGATCTGCTCTTCTTCCTTGTACTTCAGGCCGTAGATCGCGCGACCGTTGATGTAGCTCTGCAACAGCGGGATATCGGACAGAACCTGCTTGGAGGCGCGAAACCAGTGCGCGATGGTCACCACGTTGGTGGTTTTCATAGCGAACGAGATATCCGACTGGGCTTTCGCTGCGCCTTCAGTGGCCTGGATCGCCGCCATGTTCTGGAAGCCGCTTTCTTGCACGAACTCGACAGCGTTGGAGCCGGTCCGGCCGGGCATGATCAAATCGCGGATGACGAATTGACGCTCCGGATCTGCAACGATGCCAGGAACCCGCGTGGGCTGGATGCCAACGCCCACGCCGCCAGTACCGGTGGTTGCGCTGGTGATGTTGGTGACGGCCTTGCGACCAATGCGGGCGATGCCACGGCCGCGAGTTTGCAGGGCCTTGAAGTCCTCCGAGTCGGACAGCTCTTCGCCTACCGACTTGGCGTCAGTTGGATCGTTCGCCGCAAAGCGGCGAGCCAGCTTCTGCTCGATGTCCTGCAGGCGATCCTGCAAGCCCAGGCCATCCTTTACCAGGCCGTCGAGAACGGTCTTGGTATCGGCCAGAATGGTGCCGTGCTCTTTGATTTCTTTGTTCGCCTTCTCGGCGAACGCTTTGATTTCCTGGTCGCGCTGGTCCAGCAGGTCGGTTACCGCTTTCAGTTGGACCTTGTCGTCGGAGTGCTCTTTGCGTTGCATCTGACGGTTTTCGGCGCGAGCCTGGTTGCTCATGGCGTTATGCATGGTGAATCCTCAAAACGATGGGAGAGTCAGTGTCGGGCGCGATTTGATCGCCTCGACGAGTTCAGCTTCAGCCAGGTCGCCCGCGGACTCGCTCCGGAGCAGGTGTTGCAGTCCACGGTTGGCAATCACCGTTGACTGGTTTTTCGAGAATCCTGCCTCGCGCAAGAGCAACTCGAATTCTTTAAGGGAAGGAAGGCCGCCATGTGCCAGCTTCGACTTGATGGTGTCGGTGCGCGCCTCATCGTTGGCCGGTACCGTCACAATAGAAATTTCCACCAGGTCAAGCTTGGTGAGCGTGCGGATGCGGGTCTTCTCGTCGAAGCTCGATTCGCGCACGTAATAGCCGATGGAAAGACCAGTGATGGATCGGGACTTCATGCCGCGCATTGCGATGCGGGCATACGGCGCATCGGCAAGCCAGAGCTCGCCATCACCGAACAAGCCCTTGGTGTCCTCTTTCAGGGTATCCATGGACCAGGAACCGATTGGCTCGGCGGTGCGGTGCTGCCAGAGGACTGGTAAAGACCTGCCTTTCGCCTTGAGGTCGGCGATCGAATCAAGAAACGCCCCGGGCGCAACCACCTCGTTGTAACTGTCGACGACACCGAACACCGATCCGTAGCCAGAAAAAAGGCCGTCATCGCTGACAGCCTTCACGTCGTAATCAAATGAGCGGTACTTCACCGCCAAGGACTGGTCTTTCCGTTTCATTCCTGGTTCCCCTTGGGGGTTTCGTTGAGCCAGTCCAACAGCGCGGAACGGGCTTGCTGGGCATCGCCCGAGCCCTCGCCGAGCTTGTCGATCGGCAGCATGTTGGATTGAACGGTGAGCTTCGCTGCGTTACCGCCCATGGGTGCAAGGTTTTCCTTGATCCGGCAATCGTCGCGGGTATAGATGCCGTTTTGCGTCATGGAGCTGTAGAACGCGGCACGCGCAGCGCTGTCGGCGCGGAGCAGGCCCTCTGGGTTGAACTTCGCGTAAAACCGCCGCCGCTCATCGGGCCGCAGAAGGCGACGATTAATGCTCTGCTCGATTCGCTTCATCCAGGGAAGCAACGTAAAGCTCAGGAACCCAAGCATCTGCTGTTCCATGCCGGTGCCCCAGCTCGTGCTATTCGACGTGTGGCCCACCATCCAAGGAGGCACACGAAACCACCGGCAGATCTCTTCGACGTTGAAAGCTCGGGTTTGGAGCATTTGGGCATCTTCGGGCGTCATGGACACCTGCTGATATTTCATGCCAGCTTCCAGTACCATCGTCTTGCCGGTGTTCACCGCGCCGGCGAACTTGGCAGCCATGTCCTCTCGGATGTCCTCCCGCTGGGCTTTGTTGAGAATCTGGTCCGTGGACAGAACGCCGCCGAGTTTCATCCCGTTGGCAAACATCTTGCTGGCCGACTCATCGGCAGCCATAGCAGCCCCGAATACATTGCGACCCATGGCAAGCGGGCTCAGGCCGCACATGGGATCGGTCCCGAACCCACGCGTGTGCATCATTTGCTCATCGAGTAGCGTATGAGGCTTTCCCTCGCTGTCGATGAACCGGTATTCGATCGCGCCGTTGCTAGTGCGCCGAGGCGGAGAAACCGACTGAGGGAGGATAAACTCCAACGAAGACAGGTCGCGCCCCACCAAATGAGGCTCATTAAAACTGTTGCCGCTGAGCAGCAAGCTGGCAACCACACATTCCCAGAACTCAACAGGGGTTTGGTCGGCGTTCGGCTGCTGGCTGATCACCCGGTGCACGGGGTGCGAAGTGGCCACCTCTGGCACACCGTTCTTGTCTTCGTAAAGTGCGATCGGGAGGGTGGCCAGGGTTTCGGCGATGAGGCGTACGCAAGCCCACACCGTCGACAGCTGGAGCGCTGTCTGCTGGCTCACCGTTTTTCCCGACGCGGAATCAGTGCCGTAGTAACCATTCCAGAATGAAGCGTCACCCAGGCCAATGCGCCGACCTACCCAGCCAGCAAGCGAGGACTTAACAAACCCAGGCTCGGCGGATTTGAATAGGGCCTGGCGCAGGACTGACTTGATAGGTTTATTCACCAGTCAACCCCTTACGGATGAATCCAGCCGCAGCTAAGAAAGAAGCAGCGCAGGCGATGAGTGCCCAGCCTAGCCCTACCAAAACAAATACCCCGGCGACAAACAGGCACAGCGCGGCCACGGCCGCCACAATAAATAGAATCAGGCCTGTATCCATGGTTGTGTTATCCAACAATGATTGGTTTCGAAAAGAAGTCGCTAATGTTGCCGCTGCTGTCGTTGACCAGAATGAGGACCCTGCCAACTGCCATGATTGATGCCACGGCACCGTCGATCTTGTTGTCTTCACCCTGCTTGATTGGGCGAACAACGTCGTCGTTTCCTGGCAGGTTTTTGCCAATCACGTTACCGATGCACCAGGTCATGATCGGGTTACCGTCATGGTGGAACCGGCCGGCGGTGATAGCCGCCTCCAGTTCTTTCATGGGGTCCGACATGTTGGTGTAGTTCTGGGTGGTGGTTATCGGATTGAAACCCTCGTCATCGAGGTCGTGACTCAGGCCCGTAGCGCCGTGGGGGTCGATTGGTGACTCCCGCAGCGGTGCATGATGATTGGCCTCTTTCGTGTCCTCGAGAATCTCGCGATAGTCGATCTCTGCGCCGTCGGTGACCTCCAGATGCCCTGAGTTGATCCACGCCTGGAATCGCTCCGACATCCGCTTGTTATCGGTGTTGTAGGCGGTGTCGTATGGAACCCAGAACTTCGGGGCCACGCTGTAGTAATGAGTCTTGCCGTCGATGATCCGCCAAAAAATACGCGCGCGGGAGTTCATGTCCAGCTTGCGCGCTAGGTCGAAGCCTGCAATCCATTCCTGACCTTCGAACTGCTCCAGGGTCAGCGTGGTGTCTTCGCACGCCTTCCAGTCTTCCATGTTGAAGAAGCCGGCCTTCGCGCTGACCCACAGATTCAGGTGCTTGGTCTTGAACGTGTTGGTGAAGCGTGCCGAGCGAATTGCCCGGGCCTGCTGGCTTTCCAGGTATTCCTGGAACACCGACACTCCGTGGTTGGGGTTGGCCTTGGCCAACATTTTCGGGTCGGTCCAGTCATCGCCCTCATCCAGCGTCCAGATCCAGCCGAATAACTCATCGTCGGGCACCGTGCCCTCAAGCATTTCTATCACCTGGCGGCGCTTGTCGTAGCAAGGGCCTTCGATATCGGCGCCTGCTGTGGTGATGATGAACATCAACGGCTGCCGCCGGGCTCCCATACCAGTAAGCATGGTGTCGTACTGCGCCGAGGTCGGATGCTCGTGATATTCATCGACGATCGCGCAGCTTGGGGAAGCGCCGTCGCCAGGATTGCCGATCAGCGGCTCGAAGCGGCTGAAGTCTGACGGAATGTTCATGTTCGAGGCATTGACCTCAATGCCTGCGGCCTGAATCAGCATGGGCGACTTGCTCACCATCAGCTTGGCCGGGCGGAAAACCTCCCACGCTTGCTTCTCGGTGGTCGCGCCGGAATAGACCTCTGCACCGAACTCACCGTCGGCAACAAACATGCTGATGCCAACGCCGCCAGCCACGACTGACTTGCCATTCTTACGCGGAACTTCCCAGTAGCTTTCGCGGAACCGGCGGTGGCCACCCTTCTTTTTGACCCAGCCGAAGGTCACCGCCAGGCCGAAAAGTTGCCAAGGTTCCAGCGTGATCAGCTGACGCTTGAAGGCCCACTCACCCTTGGTGTGCGGCAGCAGCTGGATCAGTTTGAGTTTCTTCTCGGCCTTCGCAGGGTCGAACTTGAAACGGAAGCCGCGCTTGCGGCTTGCTGCCAGATCGTCGAAGTGGCGCTGCACCGCCAGGTGGATATACCGGCACGCCGGAACCTTGCCGCGCAACAGAGACCTTCCCCACGCCATTGCCTTGTCGACATTGGGGTGGGCAGATTTGGTCATCAGGTTCTCAGCAGATTGGCAAATTCGTTGGTTTCTTTCTCCTTGTTGCCGCCTATAAGTCGTGTGCGGCTGGCAGGGTCCAGGCCAAGCATCGACCCGAACGTCACCATTTGGCGCATCGTTTCATTGGCCGCCGTCAGCGCGGGGTTCTTCATCGGCCCTCCCATAGCACCAGTGACGACGATGCCGTGCTCGGCAATGGACTCCTGTGCCATGCGCCAGTTGTCATAGGCCGAGCAGAAGGCTTCAACGTTGTGCAGGTCCGTGATCGCCACCACGTTTTCGCGCAGCAGCTCCGGGACAATCATGTTCCACATGGTGGCGGCCCGAGGGCTGAACCACTCAGGTGGGTCGATTTGGGTGATCTTGGAAAACTGTGGCTCAGCTGTATTCAGCGCACGCTTGCCAGGGTTTCCGGCGAGTGCTTTTTTGGCCGTTGGCTTGGGTTTGCGACCACGGCCGGCGACCGTGGCGGTGCCTCCCATCGCGCAACTCCTGATTTTTTAATTTCGC
The DNA here is from genome assembly GCF_004519405.1 of Pseudomonas sp. BCA17. Taxonomy (GTDB): domain Bacteria; phylum Pseudomonadota; class Gammaproteobacteria; order Pseudomonadales; family Pseudomonadaceae; genus Aquipseudomonas. Next base: position 133,628 of record NZ_SGWI01000002.1, read on the forward strand.
GGGTGTAAAAAAACGATTGAGGGCGCGGTCTAGAAGCGAAAAGGCCCAAACTTTCGACCCTCCCCCTCCCCTTCTGCGCGAATCGTTCTCATTTGATCGATTTTCGCTGGTTTTTCTGTGATTTTTTGCTTTCAGCGCCGGGAATTGCCGAAACCGCCATCCTCGGAGGCTGTTTTACTGGAGTGGCATGGGCCACACAGGCTCTGCCAGTTGTCCCGATCCCAGAACAGGGTCATGTCACCCTTGTGAGGAATGATGTGGTCAACATCAGTCGCCGCGACCACCTTGCCTGCCTGCTCGCAGCACCTGCACAACGGGTGCTTGGCCAGCCAACCTGCCCGGGCCTGCTGCCACTTGTAGTTGTAGTGGCGCTTGGTGCTGCTCTCTCGAGGCTTGGCCCAGGTCGAACTCTTGAGTAGGTGGGCATGTTCATCGCAGTACCGAGAGTTGCGTGTCAGCGTGTTGCAGCCCTGGGCATTGCATGGCTTCTGCGGCCTCAGCGGCACGGTGAGCCGTCCATGTAAGTCAGCGGCCGGGCATCAGGGTCTTGCTCTGCCTGGTCCTCCGCCAGAGCCTGGATCAGCATCGCCTGATGCTTCTCCATCCGCTCCAGCAGTGCGGTTTGCTTCTTCAGCTCGGCCAGCATCTCGACCTGTAAGCAGTTCGCTTGCTCGCTCATATGCCAGCCTCGTCATCTTGTTGATCCATTCGCGCCGGGCGGCGCATCCACTGCAAGCCATCACTGACCTACTCGGTTGAGGGCTTCATCTGCCTTGTCGGCTGCCTGGGCTGCGGTAGTCGCCGCCCTCGATGCCTTGTCAGCAGCGGTGCCAGTCTTGCGGGTCAGCTCTTCAAGGCGCTTATCCCGCTCTTCCATGGCTGTGTCGTAGGCCTTGCGAATGTCTTCGACCTGCTTGCCCTGCTTATCTGCGAGCGACCAGTAGCTGACCTGGTAGCCAAGCACAGCACCACCACCAACCAGCAGCACGGCAATGGCCCAGACCTCGGCCCGCCTCCACCACCGGCGGGCAATGAATTCCAGTGCGCATCTGTCCATCAGGCGATACCTCCAAGCTTGGTGCGCAGGCGGTGGATCTCTTCGCTCTGCAGCGTGACGCGCTCGGTAAGTTGGCCGACCTGGCTGGTGAGGGCTTCGATCTTCCCTTCCATCCTGCCAACTGCCGCGGCGAGATCGTTCCGCTCTTTCGCGAACTGATCGGCGCGGGCCTCGGCTTCTTTACGGGCTGAGCGCTCTTGGTTCAGCAGCTCATTGAGCCGGCGCAGCGTACCGATATCGGCGTTATCCATGGCCCGATCGGTCGCGTCTTTAGATAGGAACTTGCGAAGCCAGAGCAGTCCGCCCAGCACGACAGTGGCACTACCGCCCAGCCAGGTAGCTGTGCCTGGCCCGAGGTCAGTAGGATCCATCCGATACTCCAGAAACGAAAAAGCCCCGCACAGTGGCGGGGCTCAGAATTTTTGGTCGTCTCTCATAACGCGCAAGATCGACATGATGGGGTTAATTTACGGCCAGTCGGCCAATGGGTCAAGCGGCATCTACAAAGATTTGTTCGCTGTCGAATATCTCGGTCGCATGGATCACGGCCTGCTCTTCGAGCTTCTCCAAACGTTTGTGGATTCCGCCTCGCCAATTGCGGCGTGTGCGCTCCGGGGAGCCAGCCAGATCCCAGGTGTTCATGTCGTAGAACTCGGCGGGCAGCACTATCATGTCAGTGGAGCGCTTACCAGCCTGCACGCCCTTCAGCTTCGGTATGGCCCATGCCGTCAACGCCTTATAGATGAACAGTTGAGGCGCCGGTGACACCATGCGGGCCACCAGCCTGCCGATGGCGCCGACCTTGTTGGCCTTGTGTGTTGAGTACTTGGCCACCAGGACATCCCACTGCGCAGCGTCCAACTGACGGTGCAGCAGCGCATACAGGCAGCAGTCATAGTCGAACTTGTCACGCACTGACAGGGTGCTGCCGGTACCGCCCTGGCGCAGATCGGCGTCGATCAGCTTCTGCCATGACTGCTTGGTGCTGTTGTCGATGTTGTCTGCTGCCAGCACCCGAACCAGGGTGCCCATCACGTCCTTATACATAGCCATGGCTCAATCCCCTGTGAAGTTGGTGGCGCCTGGGCCACGGCGGTTGTTCTGTTCGTAATAGCTGCTGACATCGGTGGATCGAACCGGTCCTGGCTGGACGCGCATACCGTTGGCCTGCTGACACGCAGCAGTGAGGGCGGTGCCCAATTGAAACACCAGATCCTGAAGCGCCAAAGCCTGGCCATCATCGAAGCGAACCCAACCGGACGCATTGCACTGAGAGCAGTCAATCTGGTGAAAAACCCCACTGACGAAGGCCTTCCCTTTGCAGGCTGGACAAGAGGCCAGCGGGACTATTTCCTTCTTGAAGGCGGGGCCATGCTGCTTTTTCATCATTTTTAAACCTCGCCTATGGTTGATTCTTGAACGGCCTTGCAGCCCTTGATTTCCGTGGCTTCCAGCGAATTACCGGAATCTCCGGATCTAACGGCGGTCAACCCGTGAATCAGTGCAAAACCACGCTGGTCTAGATGCGCGTGCCACTTCTCCAGGGCATCGCGCTTGCGGCCCATCACATTCGACTGGATGTATACCTTCACGTTGTGGCCCATGGCGTGGTTGATCAGCAGCTCGCCAATCAGGTGGTCGATGCCGATGTCTGCCCAACCGGTCCTGGCTACCTTGCGCAAGTCGTGACTGGTCCACTCACCTTGGCCCAGGCGCGTGAAGACGGCGCTGGCCTGGCCTTCGCTCAGTGACTTGCCATTGCGCGCCGGGAACACGTACTGGCCGTCATAGCCATTGGCGTACTGCCAGTCGCGGTAGCGCTTAAGGATCTCGCACATCTGCTCGGTCAGCGGCAGGTGATGCTCGACGCCCGTCTTGGTGTGGTCGCCAGGAATGAACCATTCGCGCTCGGCCAGGCTGACGTGCGGCCATTGCGTCAACCGGCTTTCACCGATGCGCGTGCCGTGGCAGAGCATCAAAAGGGCCAACATGGCGTCACGCGGCGTCGATACGAACACGTCCGCCAACTGCTCGAGCAAGTCAGGCAACTGGACGCCGCGCAGTCGAGACGGCTTGATCCCGACCTTGGCCTTGGAGAAGTCGCTGAACTTGATGCCGGCCATGGGGTTGGAACCGATCAGCTCAAGCTTGAATGCCTGGCGAAAGGCCAGAGCCAGTAGCTGGAACACCAGTCGCACGTAGTCGATAGATAGCGTCTCCTGCAACGGCCACATCAACTGGCTGTCGAGCGCAGCCTTGTCCACGCTGGTCAACGGCAACTCGCCAAGGCGCGGGATCAGATGGCACTTGATCGCTGAAGCGCCGGTCTTCTTGCGCTTGCTGGACAGATTACGATCCCTCGACATGCGCTCCGCGTACCAGCCCAGCAACTCACCCACCGTCACCCATTGCGAGATGGCGGCTCCATGCTCTGCCCCAACACGCAAGCGTATCGCCGGAAGCTCTGCGATCACCTGCTTGGTGTTCAGTTCGGGGAAGGTGCCGATGCGGTACCAGTGGCGTTTGTTCACCAAGTACCAGGAGCCTCGGGCACGATTCTTGGCGAACCGAAAGTGCAGCGCCGGGTGACTGGCGTCCCGCAGGTCACGCACATGCTCAAGCTTGGCATTGCGGTGAATCTCCGCGTCCGAGAGCTTCACCGTCAGGGTTTTGATCTGGGTGTTCACGCGGACACCCCCTGGACTTTGAGCAAGCCCTTGCCGATCCAGTGCAGCTGGGTCTCGGCCAATGCGCGCAGCAGGTCAGCCACTTCAAACTCACCACGCTTGCGGCCGTCGATGATCGAATGGCAGCTATCGCACGCAAAGCAGGCAATCACGTCAGGTCCTTTCATGCCTATCCCCTTCTGCCCGCAGGGGATGTGTGCCAGAACGATGGTGTCATCATCATAGCCGCAACCAGCCAAGCGTAATGTGCAGGCCTGGCCACGAGCAGACTCGCGGAGCTTCTTGGACTCGACTCTCATTCCTGCTCCCCGGCGGTTTTCCGCTCCAGCTCGATCAGCAACTCAAGAAAGTGCTTCGCCTTCTCCAAGTCAGCCAGGCCACCCTTCTCACGCCAGCGGGTCACGTATTTGATGACACTGCCCTCGGCGAAAGGAATGCTGTTCGCGTGGATGTATTCAATTGGCTGGATTTTTAGCGCCTTGTAATGATCACCAGACACCTGCTTTTCGAGTGCGCTCATCAGTGCTTTTCCTTTGTTTTGTAGCGATCGGCCATGCTGGTGACCTTCGCGGCTCGGGGTGGCTCAACCCATCCCGCTGCAAGTTGTTCGAACCGGCTGTACTGACCGAGAAACGCAGCGCGGACAGTGCCACCTGCGATGTCGCGACCTTTGCCGATGATGATCTCGGCAATACCTTTTGCCTCGGAGTGCTCGTGATAAACCTCGTCGCGGTAGACGAAGAGGATGATGTCGGCGTCCTGCTCAATAGCGCCGGATTCGCGCAGGTCGGAGCACATTGGGCGCTTGTTCGGACGCTCTTCGCACTTACGCGAAAGCTGGCTAAGCAGGATCACCGGGATACCCAACTCGCGAGCCATGAGCTTCGCGGTGCGGGTCATATGGCTGACTTCCTGCTCGCGGCTGAACGTGCGTGAGTCGGAGTCGACCAACTGCAGGTAATCGATCACCATCAGGTCAAGGCCGTAACGGCGCTTGTGACGACGCGCAGCGGCGCGCATCCGGTTCATCGACATCGATGCGCGGTCAGACAGGTACAGATTGGAATGCTTGAGCTTTGCAGCGGCGCCCATGAGCTCAGCGCCGTAGTCGTGTGGAGCCTTGCCGTTCTTGATCAGTTGAAGCGGGATACGGCCTTCGGACGCCATGAATCGATCCATCAGACCGGTGTTATCCATTTCGAGACTGAACGCCATTACGCTCTTGCCTTCGCGGATAGCTGCGTTGGACGCAATGTTCATCGCCAGGGTGGTTTTACCCATGGCAGGACGCCCGGCTATGATGATCAGCTGGCCAGGCTTCAAACCTTGGAGCTTTTCGTCCAAATCGGGAATTCCGGTGGATAAGCCGTCAATCTCATCTCCTCGGTCAGCGCGAGCCTGAAGCACCTCGATGTAGTCATCCAGGATGTCCTCAGCCTTGATCACCTCGGACGTGGCCGACTGACTGTCAACCGCCTGGGCCTCAGCCTGTACTGCGGCGACCTTGTCCGCTGTAGGCTGATCGCCATAGGCGATGTCGTTGATCCGGACGCTCAGCTCAATCAGCGATCTGTCTAGGCTTCGCTCACGGACGGTTCCGGCGTAGGAAGCAGCGTTCGCAACGCTGGGGGTGTTCCGGGCAATCTCGGCGGCATATGCGAAGGATGGAGAACCACACGGTAGGTCACCGACGCGAGCGCCAATAGTGACAATGTCCACAGGCTGGCCAGCGCCGTGCAAGTCCAAAATGCCGCGGTAGATTGCGGCGTTGTCCGCGTAATAGAAATCTTCGACGGCCAGGTCAGCGCTGAGCAAGTCGATCAGCTCGGGGCGTAGGAACATTGCGCCCAACACACCGTGTTCGGCTTCGAGGCTGTAGGGGTCACGCATTGTAATTACCCTCCACGACCTTGACGAAACCAGAAGGCGAAATCAGGAAATCGAACGTTGCACGAAAAGGCGTTGAGCCCGGCTTTGCAGTCGAGCGCCCCATCAGGAAGTCCGATTGAGCGACGATGCCGAAGTAATCAACCCAGAAATCCAGGCACTGGTGAACATCGCTCTGGTTCCATCGGGCACGAATTTGTTTCTTGCGAGTATCGGATACGAGAACTACCGCTGGCAGCGATGGAGTGAGCAGCTTGTTGAACAAATCAACGATGTCCTGAATCGGGCAAGACGGCGACCTAGGAACGCGGTTGCCATCCTGTGACGGTTCACTTGATGGTTCTATTACGGTTCTGGGTGCGGCTGCTGCGGGGGGGGTGTGCTTCTCCTGCGGGGGTGGTGGTGCATCTGCTGCGGGGCGCACCTCCTGCGGGGGTGCATATGCTGCGGGGGTCAGGGTGTACATAGTCGAGCGACCCATACGCTCGCGAAATGACAGAATCCCGGAGACGCCAAGCCACTTGATTGCCGATTGAACCGTGCGCTCTCCCAAGCAAGTGCGCTCAGCGATTCGAGCAACTGAAGGCCAGCACACACCCTCGTCGTTTGCATTGTCAGCCAGCGATATCAAGACAGCCTTCTGCGGGCCACTCATGCCTTGCAACGGCCAGCACAGGCTCATGATGATGGTGCTCATGCGGAAACATCCTGGGCATGTGCCAGAGATGCCTTCAAGTGATTGAGGCATGCCCGGCGGAATTGAGATTTGGATACCTGCGAGTATTGGCCGCCAATCAGAAGGGCGGCATTCATCGCGGCAGACTGGTTCACGTCGTGGTGTCGCGACACCTTTTCAGGCTCTACGGAAAGTGTCGCGACACCCCCATAACTATTGACTGCGGTGGCGTTATTGGTCATTATTCACCTCGAAATGAAGCTGTACTGAACCGCCCTGCCAGGCGGTTTTTTTATGTCTGCGATTTGGGCACTGTATGAATTAACAGCTGCCCTAATTCACTATCGGTTTATGCTGTGCGGTCGGATAATTGCCGCCACTGCCAATTTCTGGGCACCTCAAGCAGCCTTGCGCTTTGCCTTTGCTACTTTTTTGTGGAGGGCCACGATGGCAGTCCCAACCTCGTAGCTAACAGTGCTGCCCTTGGTGATTCTGAAAATCGTGGGCTGAGTCGTGCCGCACTGCTTAGCGATGCGCTCCTGGCTCCAGCCTTGCTCAGTCAAATAGCCGAGCATCTCTGTAATGGTCATAAGGGCCTACTAATGCGATTTGTAATATCTGCGATAATACGCAACCGAATTACATCAAGCAATACACTTCGACCTCCTTTAATACGCCGGGTCGAAACGATGACGATCGCAGTGCGTCTGCGCACGAAAATGATGGAAAAGGATTTATCGGAAAACGAGCTGGGCCGCAGATCGGGAGTGCCTCAGCCAACAATTCATAGAATCTTGAACGGCGATAGCACCACTCCACGAAAGGCAACTCTTGAAAAACTCGCCAGGGCTTTGGGGGTTACGCCTGAATGGCTGTTGTTTGGCCCTGCCCACGGGAATGTGTTATCTGTTGCGCAACCCTACAAGGAAGCCAAGGAGTATCCTTTGATAAGCTGGGTAGCTGCAGGTGCGTGGGCAGAGTCTTGTGATAACGGGCATCCTCATGAAAGGATCGCAAGCGACGTAAATGCTGGTCCAAACGGCTATTGGCTTGAGGTCCAGGGGGATTCAATGACGCCTGTCCAGGGGAATGGCTTCACTCCAGGAATGCGGGTGCTTATCAAGCCGGAAGACTTCGATCTGGTGAGCGGCAAGTTCTACATCGCCCGCCTACGGCGCGACGGCGAGAAAACGCTCAAGCAATATGTGAGAGACGCCGGTGTCGGATATCTGAAGCCGCTTAATCCCGACTACCAAATGCTCGTAATGGATGACTCTGTGGAGATTATCGGTCGTGTAGTGGATGTGAAGTACCCAAATTCCTTCCTGTAGCTGCTTACCCTCCTCAATGCGAAATCCCGCCAAGCTGCGGGATTTTTTTTGGTTCGATCAAAAATCTATTCGCTTTTGCATTAATACAGCTTGACCCTTTTAATTCGCTTCCGTATTGTTCGCTCCATCGCCGGATAACAACCGGCCAGGTGGAAGGCAGCGATGAACCGGCCTCAACGGTTCAGAGGGTTGGCAACTGACCCGGGCGTGCAGCGTAAAGCGCCAAGACAGTTATCCAGCGGGGTAAGCCGCGGCTGGAGGAACAATTTGATGGGGCCGGCGACCACGCCAGCAGCGGGAAACTGGCCAACATCGCTGACGCAACAAACCCGACCTGTCGCCAGTAGCGAGGTCGGGGTTTCACCGACTGGCCTTGGCGACAGGACCAGACGGGAAACCAACCGGGAGTCACAACGATGGACGAAATCATCAGCGGCGCATGGAAGGGTCATCTCGGACGCGGCCTTGCGCCAAAAGAAGTTCAGTACCTACTCGGCACTGCCCAGGGCATGACGGCCAAGGAGATTGCCCGCCAGTTCGACGTGGCGGCCTGCACCGTGGCCAAGCGCCTTTCTTGCGCAATGTTCAAGCTTGGCGTGACCCGCCAGACCGCCGCTGTTGCCGAGGCCATGCGCCGACAAATCATCTCACCAGTGTGCTTTGTTCTGGCCAGTCTGATCGCCATGCACTCAATGATCGGTGACGACGCTATGCGCCGTGATCGCCGAACGCCAGAGCGCCGTACCGCCCAGGTACGAATGGTGCGCCAGGCTGAACGACCAACGCTCACCGCCTAAACGAAAGCATCACCTCTGCCCATTCGTTGAGTGGGCTTTGGGATGCGGACGCCAACCCAGCAGACGCTGGACACCTGCATGCAACAAACCTTTAGAGCGGTGGCCACTGCCAACCCAGTGAGCGAACAACGGAGGATTGGCAGCCATGTAAAAGCACAGATTCCGGCGCTGCCCAGATGGCACTGCTGGCTTGTCACGTACGGCGGCGTTCGTGACAGAACGAAAAAGCCCGGTTCCGACCGGGCTTTTTTTCGCCTCGCCTTTATCCGTCAGCACCCTCCCCTGCGCCCAACAGCAACCGGCAGGTGGTCAGGGTGCTGACGAATAAACGCAACCCACCATAAGGAGTCGTGATGAACCAAGTCATTCGCCAAAAACAAGCGGTCCGGCAGGCGTTGCGGGATCGGTTTGCACTGTCCACCTCGGAGATGTACGTGATAATCGGTCGCGAAGAACCTGTGAAGGTGCCCCGCTTCAACGTGGTGCCGCTCGTCAAGAACCTATTCGACGTGGTCGAGCGCTCCACCGGCGTTTCTCGTGGCGCCCGCACCGGCCATGACGGCGCCTGCCAGTATGCCGACCAGCTTGAGGGCAACGCGGACTTCTTCGAGGCGGCCAAGGCCACGTCAAAGCGTTTCGGGTGGCGCATGGTGCGCTGGACAGCCGGTTTCGCGGCCATGTTGGTGTTGTTCGCCTACTTCGGTGCACAGCCATGATCGGCGAACCGATGCCCAACCCGAAGGACGCAGTGATCGCGGATCTCAATCGTCAAATGGATGCCTTCTTCGGCGCCGGGCGAAGCGTGCAGGAAGTCGCCCAGGGCGTAAGTGGCGTGAAGGATGGCACCTACGGCGGTGGTCACAGCAGCAAGCTGCGCGCCGAGCGTGATCGTCTTGCGCCTGGGCTCAAGCAGTTGGCTGAGATCGGCACCTCGATCAACAAGGCCGCAGCAGCAATTGGTATCGACCACAAGCGCGCCAGGCTTATCGCCCGTGAGAACGGCTTCAAGTTCAGCGACAACCCATGAAGCGAATCAGTAACCAGGTGCGCCAGCGCCTTCGTCAATCGCAATTCAACCTCCCCCCAAGCGGCCTGTCGGCCATCCCGGAGAAACAGCCATGTCCACAGCAACCAATACCGCCGAGTTCCTCGAAGAGCTTAACGGCGGCGCTTTCGCCAGCCAAATCGGCCACGCCATCTCTGAAGTAGCCGGCGGCGTTGTTGACCACGGCAAGGCCGGCAAGCTGGTCATCACCCTCGACTTCAGCCAGATCGGCGAATCCCATCAGGTAAAGATCAAGCACAAGCTCGACTACAAGGTGCCGACCAAGCGCGGTACCCGAAGCGAAAACACCAGCCTCGACACGCCCATGCACGTGGGCACCGGTGGCCGCGTGACGCTGTTCGCCGAGAAGCATGACCAGCTCTTCACCCGCGAAGACGCGCCAATCCCAAAGCGCACCTGAACTACAGACCACCCTCCCCTCCGCAATCCAAGGAAATAACCGATGTCACTTACCAAAGATGCACTTCAGCTCATCAACGCGAATGCCCTGGACGCCGCCGGCAAGACTCTGGCGACGCTGATCCCGACTGTGGTGCTGTCGGAAGATGCGAAAATAGTCGATCTGGAACGCTTCCAGGACGGGCGCAGCCGCTTCCGTGGCACCTACAGCACCCACTCGCTGGCAGACTTCAGCGCCTACGTGGTTGAGCGTGCAGCGCTTGGCGCGCGGGGCTTTATTGACCAAGACGCAATGAGCTGTGTCCTGCTGTTCAACCTGGGCACCACCGGCGAACCCGGCCACGCCGATGACCGCGCCGTGCTCAAGCTGAAGCCAACCGCCGGCTACACCGCCGCCCAGCAAATCGGCGGGCGCGGCATCAGCCAGAAAGACCTCAGCGATTGGATCGAAGACTGGCATCAGTACCTCACCCCAGTTGATGAGGCAGGCGACCCAATCCCGGTGGCCAAGGCAATCGCCGCCGTGCGCACCATCACCATCAAGGCTTCCAGCGAATCGGAAACCACAGTTGGCGAGACCGGCGCCAGCCGCAGCGCGATGGACCAAATCGAGGCCCGCAGCAAAGAAACCCTGCCGGTCTCCCTGCAGTTCAGCACCATCCCGTTCGAGGGTCTGACCGAACAAGTCATCACGCTGCGCCTGTCGGTCATCACCAGCGGCTCGCAACCAGTGCTGAAACTGCGCTGGGTTGGTGAAGAGGTTCAACGCGAAGACATCGCGCAGGAGTTCAAGGCGGTTCTTCAGGAAAAAATCGGCGAGGCTGCCGTCCTGTCGCTGGGCGCGTTCGATCCGAAGTAACAATCAGGCCGGGAGACCGGCCTGCCTCCCACCCTACTCGCTGCATCCGGTCACCGGAGGGCGGCGCCTACTTCATGAGAACGTGAATTTCATACCCTTTACCATTCGGCCAATCATCGCGAAGAACATTAATTACTCCCGAGCCAGCTTCGGACGTCGCCGGCTGCCCCGACATAATAGCCTTCGTGATGACGACAGGAAGTTTCGCTCCCAATGCCTTTTGAGAAAGGACGCTTGATGCCGAAACCAGTGCTTTCGTTGCAGCATCCTTTGATTTTGGTTTGAAGTAGTTCAGCACGAGATAAACCTGGGTAGGCGAGACGACGCTTCCCTCCACGTAATACGCAAGGTTGTTCGGTAATGGATTTCCAGAGCCGATATCCAGGTAATCACTTGAGCACCCCCAAGTCCCATCTTCTAGATCGCGCCACGTTCCGCCAGACAGTGAAGATCCAGACAGCAACGAACATGCTTGAGACGGGCTGCTCACTTTCAGGTCTGCAAAACAGTTGACTGACGCCAGCAGCAATAACGGCGCGATTATCAGCTTCTGCATGAACCTTCTCCTTGATCCGGCTCCATGCCGGTCACCCGTAATACCCCATATCAACGAATCACGCCAGCCGGCGAGGATCCCCTATGCCTCCCTACAAATTGTCCGGGACGACGGTCGTCAGCTTTTCCGGCGGACGCACCAGCGCCTACATGCTGCGCCAGGTGCTGGACAACAACGAAGACCTGAGCGATCTGGTCGTCACCTTCGCCAATACCGGAAAGGAACACCCGGCCACTCTGGAGTTCGTTCGGGAATGCGCCGAGCGCTGGGCCGTGCCGATTGTCTGGCTGGAGTTTCGCGACGATGACGCAGGATATTCGGTAGTGGATTACGTCACTGCCAGCCGCCAGGGCGAACCGTTCGAAGCCCTGATCCGCAAACGCAAGTACCTGCCCAACCCTGTGACCAGGTTCTGCACCATCGACCTCAAGATCCGCATCATCCACAAGTATCTCCGCAGCCTGGGCCTTTCGACCGAGGAAGCGCCGGTGGACATGATGACCGGCATTCGCGCCGACGAGCCGCGCCGGGTGGTGAAGATCAGGCACCGAAAAAGTACCAGCGAAAGCAAGTGGGCCACGATGGTGATGCCGCTGGCTGACGCTGGTGTCGGCGTCCAGGACGTGACCGACTTCTGGGCCGGCCAACCCTTCGACCTGATGCTACCCACCATCAACGGCAGAACGCTGGAAGGCAACTGCGACCTTTGCTTCCTCAAAGGCGCCAAGCAGGTCTATTCGATCATCGCCAGCGACCGGCCCAAGGCCGAGTGGTGGGCGCGCATGGAGAGCTCAGTGGTGTCCGGCGGCAAGTTCACCGGTGACGGGGCCAGATTCCGCACTGACCGCCCGAGCTACCAGCAGATGCTCGACTACTCCGATACCCAATTCGACATGTTCGCCGATCACGACGAGGCAATCGACTGCTTCTGCGGCGACTGAGGATCCCCTATGCCCGATATCACCTACGGCTCTGTGTGCAGCGGCATCGAAGCCGCGACACAGGCCTGGCACCCGCTGGGCATGCGCGCCGCCTGGTTCGCCGAGATCGAACCGTTCCCCTCGGCGGTCCTGGCCCACCACTACCCCGACGTGCCGAACCACGGCGACATGACCAAGCTGGCCGCCCTGGTGCGGGCCGGAAAGATCCCGGCGCCGGACGTGCTGGTCGGCGGCACCCCGTGCCAGGCCTTCAGCGTTGCCGGTATGCGGGAAGGCCTCACCGACCCACGCGGCGCCCTCACCATCAAATACGTGGAGCTTGCAGATGCAGTTGACTATGTTCGCGCCGGCCAGCGAAAGCCCGCCAGCGTCATCGTCTGGGAAAACGTCCCCGGCGTCCTCAGCGACAAAGGGAACGCCTTCGGATGCTTTCTTGGCGCGCTTGCTGGGGAAGACTGCGAGCTGCAGCCTCCAGGGAAGAAATGGCAGGACGCTGGTTGTGTGTATGGACCCAAAAGAACAATCGCGTGGCGGGTCCTGGACGCCCAATATTTCGGCCTGGCCCAACGACGCCGTCGTGTGTTCGTTGTCGCAAGTGCTCGAGACGGGTTCGATCCCACCGAGGTACTTTTTGAGCGCGAAGGCGTGCGCCGGGATACTGCGCCGCGCCGAGGCGAGGGGCAAGACGTTACCGGAACAGCTCCTTTCGGCCCTGCACTCCAGTGCGGATGTGGATCCGTCTTCGCTGAATCCCTAGGCCAATACGGCTGCCCGAACTGCGAAGGCGATGAAGGGCCGGCGGTGTCAATGTTCGGCGGGATACCGGCGTTCGGCGGTCACGGCCTGGAAGGATCAGTTGAGCGATCCGCCACGCTTACCGCGAAGGACACCCGCCTGGACGTGGAAAGCGAAACGTTCTTCGTGGCGCCGACACTCGCTGGCGGCGGACGCAAGTCCGGAGGGTACTCGCTCGACGACATTCCAATCACTGCCCCGACACTTCGCGCCCAAGCACAAAGCAGCCACCGAGCCGACTCTGAAGCATTCATCGTGGCTGGCACACTGCAGGCCAGTGGCAAGGCGGCCGGAAGCGCCACTCAGCAGGATGCCGAATCGGGCCTGCTGGTCGTGCACGGCACGCAAGACCCTGGCATCAGCGACAAGCTCGCCTTTGCCCTGGGCCGAAACAACGGCCAGGAAAACGCTGTGCTGGCCTTCTCCTGCAAGGATCACGGCGCCGACGCTGGGGAGATCGCCCCCACCCTGCGCGCCATGAATCACTCGGGTAGCCACGCCAACGCAGGCGGCCAGATCGCCGTCTGCATCACCGGCGACATCACCCATACGCTGAAAGCTGAAGGGTTCGATGGGAGTGAGGACGGAACAGGCCGCGGGCAGCCGATAGTCGCATGCCGCGACGTAGCCCAGACCTTGACCAGCAACTACGGCAAGCAAGTCGACAACACAGACTCATCCCTGGGCCCCAACGTTGTGTCTTCCACCAGTTCTGTCCGTCGACTCACTCCCCGCGAGTGCGAACGCCTTCAGGGCATGGCCGACGATTACACCCAGATCCCCTGGCGCGGCAAGCCAGCCAGTGAGTGCCCGGACGGACCCCGCTACAAGGCGATCGGCAACAGCAAGGCCGTCACCGTGGTTCGCTGGATCGGCCGGCGCCTTCTGCAACAACTCTGAACTCCCCCACTCCACCGCCCGGCATGGCCCGGCAAGGACTCCCCGTGAAACGGATTTACCTAAGCGGCCCCATGACCGGCCTGCCCGGCCTCAACTTCGCCGCCTTCCACGCGATGACCACCAACCTGCGCGCCGGCGGCCACACAGTCACCAACCCTGCCGAGATCAACCCCGACGGCGGCACCTGGAACGACTGCATGCGCCGCGACATTGCCGCCCTGATGGACTGCGACACCGTGGCCACCCTGCCCGGCTGGGAGCATTCAAAGGGCGCCCGTCTGGAAGTCCTGATCGCCGAACGCCTCGGCATGACGGTTGTGAATGCCCATGACCTGGTAACGAGGGAGGCTATATGACCGCCAACCAAACGATTGACGGCGTGCCGCGTGAGCTGCTGGACAAGGCTTTTCTCGATGCTCAGCGAGTGCGATTCGACACAGATAAGCAGGTGATCGAGTTGCGCGACCCGCTGGATAAGCCTGGACCCTGCTCGCAAGAATGGACTGACGACGGCGAGTTCACTCTGACATGTACCAAGTGCGGAAAGACAGAAAACCATGAGCCGTACGGCTGGGTGCAGACGCGCGGGAACGCGATCAATCACTTCACGCAGGAATGGGATGTGGTCGAATCCTGGGAAGATCAAGGCTTTGAATACAAGGCGATGTTCGACCACGCCGAGCATCCCGCGCCGGTATCGGTGGTTCTGCCTGAGCGCCAGCCGGGCGACGATGGTGTATGCACCGAATCGCATTACGCATCGGGCTGGAATTCCTGCATCGACGAGCTGAAACGCCTCAACCCCTCTCTGTAATTCCTCCCCCTTCAAAGTCAGCCGCTATAGCGGCAAGGACGAAGTCATGCCTGAAGAAAACAAACAAGACCTGGCTGCAGCTGATCGCAAGCTACTCATTCAGGCCGCGCACTCCGCCCGCATCGATATCGAACCGTGCACTTGCAGCGATCCTAAGTGGCCTTTCCGGCTGGCTGGCAAGTCGGGCGTCCGTGGACACTGGAACCCGCTCATCAATGACGGGGATGCGCTGCGCTTGGCGGTGGTCATGGGCCGCATGGAGCGCCTGGGCGTAGCCATCCACATAGTCGAGCCATTCGACGGCGACACCGGGCCGTATACCTACGTGGATGCTGAGCGCTTCGGCGAACACACCATGTACCACCACGCCGATCCGTTCGGGGCAACTCGCCGCGCAATCGTCGAAGCCGCAGCTGAAATCGGGAGAGGGTCATGAGCCGGAGCGGATACAGCGACGATTGTGGTGGGTGGGATCTGATCTGCTGGCGGGGCGCTGTGAATTCGGCGCTCAGGGGAAAGCGCGGACAGGCTTTCCTGGTCGAGTTGCGCGATGCTCTGGACGCCATGCCTGAAAAGCGCCTGGTGGCAGACACGCTCGAAGCAGACGGCCAGTTCTGCACCCTCGGCGTTCTCGGTGCAAAGCGCGGTGTGGACATGAGCACCATCGATGCGCATTGCCGAGAGACGGTGTCGGAAGCTTTCGGAATTGCGCCAGCCATGGCCGCCGAAGTCGTGTTCGAGAACGACGAATGTGGGTGGAACGAAACTCCAGAGCAGCGCTGGCAGCGGATGCGGAAATGGATCGACAGCCATATCAAGCCGGTGACGCCATGATCGCCACCCTCTGGTTCGCCTACGCCTTCATCTACAAGGGGCCAAGGCCATGACCGAACAAAATACCAAAGAATTTTACTCTGCCGAGCAAGCCTCTCAGCAGGCCGTCGACTGGTGCAAGCGCCATCCCGCCTGGCGCCGGATCTGTGATATCCCGGATCACTCTGTGTTCGTGAAAACCTACGACGAGATCCCCAAACGCGAACGCGCCTACTGGGACGAGAACGGTGGCGAGGAATGCTGGCGAGAATTCGGGATCGCAGGAAACAAGGTGCCTACCGGATTCATCTCTGGAAAAGGCGAGTTCTTCGACCACGTTCTCAAAGTCCCCCTCCATCACAACCTCATGATGGTTTTTCGCGTCGGCAAAAGCTGGAAACCGTAAGCCTTTAGCCCTAACCCCAATCCCCCTACATGCCTGCCGGTGAGCGGCGGGCGAGGTATTCCTATGCCCGAATTAACGTACGAACAAAAACTGGTCGATTACGCGACAGCGCCGAAAGCCACCGCTGGAATCATCAGCCAGATCGAAAACGGCAACTTCGTCAATCACTGGTGCGGAAAGCTACGCGGGAAGTTTGTGCAAATCGGTCCGACCTGGAAGGCATCCACGAAGCAGCAGGCCACGGAGTCCGCTCGGCAGTTCCGAGCGCAGTGCCTGGCAGAAGCGAAGGCCAAAGGCCTGCTCCCCTCCTAACCCACCTTCTGCCGCCCAGCGCGGCAAGGACACCCCATGTTCGCAACGAAACTCACCCTGATCCTGCTGGGCGCTTTGCTGTACCTGGTAGGAACACTCGGCTGGTTCTTTTGGGCCGGCCCAGACCTTGTGGGCACGGGAACCACCGAGGCACTGCTCTACGCCTTCGCTGGCACCTGTGCCTGGCTGCTGATCAGCTTCGCCCTGGCAATTCAAATCATCAAGACAGCGCGGCCCACGGCGGCCGGCGGGAGCAACCCATGAGCAAAGTCACCCTGGATGAATGGGCGGCGGCCGAGTTCAAGACGCCGCCAAGCCCCAACACCCTGCGCAAATGGGCTCGAGAGGGCCGAATCGCGCCGGTACCGGTCAAGCACGGGCGCAACTACTATGTAGAGTCCGACGCCCACTACCAAGAACCTGATCAGCAGCCCGTACGTATCGTCGGCGGGAGCCTGATCAGCAGAATAGAGAGAGCACGCAATGGCGCCCAGGCCGCGTAACACCGGGTCAAAGGATCTTCCGCCCAATCTCTACCGCAAGACTGACGCCCGCAACGGCGTCACTTATTACACCTACCGCGATCCGGTCAGTGGTCGCGTATTCGGCCTGGGCAAGGACAAGGAGGCGGCGATCCGTGAGGCCGTCGCCGCCAACCACGCAGACGCGATCAAGCCAACGCTTGCAGAACGCATCAGTACGCCGGCGCCAGCGCCTGGAAAATTGTTCTCGGAATGGCTGGACGAGTACCGCGAGCTGTTCGCTGAGCGGAAGTTGTCAGCCAGCAGCAATAAAAACGTAGGCATGCGGATAAACCGACTGACGGCGGTATTCGGCTCCAAGGGGATTAAGGACATCACAACGATGGATGTGGCTGATTACCTGACTGGTATGGCCAAAGAGGGAAAGGCGCAGATGGCCAGGGCAATGCGTTCGCTGTTGCGAGACGTGTTCGCCGAGGCTCAGGCGCGGGGGTGGGCAGACGCCAACCCGGTCGAAGTGACCAAGGCCGCGCGGGTGAGCATCAAGCGCGAACGGCTGACGCTGGAACTGTGGAAGGCAATCTATGAGGAAGCCAAGAAACCATGGCTTCGCAGGGCAATGGAGCTGGCGGTGCTGACTGGCCAGCGCCGGGACGATATAGCCTCGATGCTTTTCAAGGACGTGCACGACGGCTTCCTTCATGTCGTTCAGTCCAAGACCGGGGCCAGGCTGCGTATCAGCACCGCGCTTCGCCTCGAGTCGGTCGGCCTGGATCTGTCCACCGTAATTAAGCAATGCCGCGACCGCGTTCTGTCACAACACCTGGTGCACCATGCACAAGCTTCGGGCCGCGCAAAGGCTGGCCAGCCATTGGTGCTGGACACGCTGAGCTCTGCATTTGCCGAAGCGCGCGACAAGGCCGGCGCGAAGCTGGGTATAAGTTTTGGGCGCCAGCCACCGTCCTTTCACGAACAACGCTCGCTGGCTGCACGCCTTCATGAGCTTGAAGGCCGTGACGCCCAGAAACTACTCGGTCACCGTTCGGCCACAATGACCGATCTGTACCGCGACAGCCGAGGCGCTGAGTGGATCGACGTGGCATAATCGACGGCTGAATTTTTGGGCGATATTGGGGAAGTTTTGGGGAGGATTTTATGCCCAAGGAAATCAAGCAGTTACAGCTTTACGGCATCAAAGCCTGCGACACCATGAAAAAAGCCCGCACCTGGCTCGACGAGCACGGGGTGAGCTATGAGTTCCACGATTACAAAACGGCCGGTATCGACCGCGAACACTTGACCCAATGGTGCAACGAGCACGGTTGGCAGGTGGTTTTGAACCGTGCGGGCACCACCTTTCGCAAACTCGAAGACGAACGCAAAGCCGATCTCGATCAGTCGAAAGCCATTGAATTGATGCTCGCACAACCCTCGATGATCAAGCGCCCGGTGCTGGATCTCGGAGACAGAACCCTGATTGGCTTCAAGCCAGATAGTTATTCGGCGGCCCTGAAGTAGGCCAGCCCTTCCATTTTTGTAGAGGTAACAGCATGTCCAATTCCCTGTTCAGCCTGGGCTTCGGCGTCGGCACCCAGAACCGTCAAGGCGCCTGGCTGGAAGTGTTTTACGCACAGCCGCTGCTCAACCCATCGGCCGAAATCGTCGCCGCCATCGCGCCGATCCTGGGTTACACCGAAGGCAACCAGGCCATCCCCTTTACCATCAACCAGGCGCTGCAGCTGGCTGATGCACTCAAGAATGTCGACGCTGCCCAAGCCGCGCTGCTCAACCGCCTGGCGGAAAGCCACACCCCGCTGGTCGCCACCCTGCTGGCCGAAGACGCTGCGCTGACATCGACGCCTGAGGCTTACCTCAAGCTGCACCTGCTGTCCCACCGCCTGGTCAAGCCCCATGGTCTGAACCTGGCGGGCGTGTTCCCACAGTTGCCGAACGTGGCCTGGACCAGCCAGGGCGCCATCGACATCAACGAACTGGCCGAACGCCAACTGGAAGCGCGCCTGCGTGGCGAGCTGCTGGAAGTATTCTCGGTGGACAAGTTCCCGAAAATGACCGACTACGTGGTGCCGAGCGGCGTGCGTATCGCTGATGCGGCACGTCTGCGCCTGGGCGCCTACGTGGGCGAAGGCACCACCGTGATGCACGAAGGTTTCGTCAACTTCAACGCCGGCACCGAAGGCCCGGGCATGATCGAAGGCCGTGTCTCGGCAGGCGTATTCGTCGGCAAAGGCTCGGACCTGGGCGGCGGTTGCTCGACCATGGGTACCCTGTCGGGTGGCGGCAACATCGTGATCAAGGTCGGCGAAGGTTGCTTGATCGGCGCCAACGCCGGTATCGGCATCCCGTTGGGTGACCGCAACACCGTGGAATCGGGCCTGTACGTGACCGCCGGTACCAAGGTTGCCCTGTTGGACGAGCAGAACCAACTGGTCAAGGTGGTCAAGGCACGCGAACTGGCCGGCCAGTCGGACCTGCTGTTCCGCCGCAATTCCGAGACCGGTGCCGTGGAGTGCAAAACCCACAAGTCGGCCGTCGAACTGAACGAAGCGCTGCACGCTCACAACTAAGCAGCCACTCGATGCCCCTAGCGGGCCGCACCTGCGGGTTGCGGCTCGCTTATACGAGTCTTGAACACCATGCTTGTGCCCTCTCCCTGGCGCGCCGATTTCCCGGCCATCGCCGCCCTGCAACGGCAAGACCAGACCTATCTGGACAACGCCGCCACGACACAAAAACCCCAGGCCTTACTGGATGCCATCAGCCATTACTACGCCAACGGCGCAGCCAATGTGCACCGCGCCCAGCATTTGCCGGGCGCCCATGCGACCCAGGCTTTCGAAGACAGTCGCAGCAAAGTCGCGCAGTGGCTGAACGCAGGTGACAGCGGGCAAATCGTATTTACCCACGGCGCGACGTCTGCGCTGAACCTCCTGGCCTATGGCCTTGAGCATTTATTCACTGCCGGCGATGAGATTGTCATCAGCGCCCTGGAACACCACGCCAACCTGCTGCCCTGGCAGCAACTGGCCAAACGCCGTGCACTCACGCTGGTGGTGTTGCCGCTGGGCGATGAGGGCGTCATCGACCTGCAAGCCGCCGCCGAACTGATCGGCCCACGTACGCGGCTGCTGGCGGTAAGCCAACTGTCCAACGTGCTCGGCGTCTGGCAGCCGCTGCAAGCCTTGCTGGCACTCGCCAACACGCACGGTGCGTTGACCGTGGTGGATGGTGCCCAAGGTATCGTCCATGGCCGCCATGACGTGCAGGCGCTGGGCTGCGACTTTTACGTATTCTCCAGCCACAAGCTGTACGGTCCGGACGGTGTCGGCGTGTTGTTTGGCCGCAACGAAGCCCTCCATCACCTGCGTCACTGGCAGTTCGGTGGCGAGATGGTGCAACAGGCGGACTACCACAGCGCCAGCTTTCGCAGCGCGCCGCTGGGCTTTGAAGCGGGCACGCCACCGATTGCCGGCGTGATCGGCCTGGGCGCCAGCCTGGATTACCTGAGTTCGTTGGATCAACAGGCAGTGCTCGCCCATGAAGCCGCGTTGCATGACTACCTGTTGCGCGGGTTGAAAGCGCGAAACGGCGTGCGAGTGCTCGGTTCGCCGCAGGTGGCGCTGGTGAGCTTTGTGGTGGACGGCGTCCATAACGCCGATCTGGCTCACCTGCTGACCGAGCAAGGTATTGCCGTGCGCGCCGGGCATCATTGCGCGATGCCGCTGCTCAAGGCGATGCACTTATCCGGGGCGATCCGTGTGTCCCTGGCGCTGTACAACGACTCTGATGATCTGGAGCGCTTTTTTGATGCGTTGGACCAGGCACTGGATATGTTGCGATGAGCATGCCGACCGATGCGCTTGCAGCGCTGCAAGCCTTTCAGTCAGTAGGCAGCTGGGAACAGCGCGCCCGCATGCTGATGCAATGGGGCGAGCGGCTGCCCGCATTGGCAGATGAGGATAAGGTCGACGCCAACCTGGTGCAGGGCTGTGAAAGCCTGGTGTGGTTGGTGGGCCGTTTGGAGGACGGCCATTGGCAGTTTGCCGCGAGCAGCGACGCGCGGATGATTCGTGGCTTGGTGGCATTGCTGCTGGTGCGGGTCAATGGGCTGCCGGCTGCTCAATTGCAGACGGTCGACTTGCCTGACTGGTTCAATCAGCTCGGGCTTTCCCGACAGTTGTCGCCGTCTCGTAGCAACGGCCTCAATGCCGTCTTACAGCGCATGCGCGAATTGAGCCGAACACAAAACTGAATGTGGGAGTGGGCTTGCCCTAATACTCTTCAATTAAGCGTAAGCCACCGCCTGTAGGAGCAAGCTTGCTCGCTCCTACAAACGTTCTGAGATTCAGGTGGGCTTGACCCGCTCGGAAGGCCGGCGCACCCCGGCCACGATCTTATCCACCGCCTTGGTCGCCGCCACCATGCCGAACGTGGCGGTGACCATCATCACCGCGCCAAACCCACCGGCGCAGTCCAGCTTTACCCCATCCCCCACGAAACTCTTCTGCAGACAGATGCTCCCATCCGGCTTGGGATAGCGCAGTTGCTCGGTGGAAAACACGCAGGGCACGCTGTAATGGCGAGTCACGGTACGCGAGAAACCATAGTCGCGACGCAAGGTGGAGCGTACTTTCGAGGCCAGCGGATCGTTGAATGTACGGTTCAAATCGCACACCTGGATCAACGTCGGGTCGATCTGTCCGCCGGCGCCACCGGTGGTGATGATCTGGATCTTGCGACGCTTGCACCAGGCAATCAGCGCTGCCTTGGCGTTGACGGCGTCGATGCAGTCGATCACGCAATCGATATCCACTGTGATGTATTCGGCCATGGTGTCGCGAGTCACGAAGTCGGCCACCGCATGCACCCTGCAGTCGGGGTTGATACCGCGCAGGCGCTCGGCCATCACTTCGACCTTGGGCTTGCCCACAGTGCTGTCCAAGGCATGCAACTGGCGGTTGCTGTTACTCACGCAGACATCGTCCAGGTCAAACAGCGATATTTCGCCCACCCCGCAGCGGGCCATGGCTTCCGCCGCCCAGGAGCCCACGCCGCCGACGCCGACGATTGCCACATGGGCCGCCTTCAAGCGCTCCAGGCCCTCAATGCCATACAAGCGGGCGACGCCTGCAAACCGCGGATCTTCTGTACTCATGACCATTACCCCAAAAACCGGCGCGCATTATGGACTACGAAGCGACAAGTTCGAAGCGACAAGCTACAAGTAAAGAACTTAGAGGGTCTTTCGCTGACTAATGTCCGGCTTTTCTCTGTCTGCTATACGCTCAGGGAAGTGCCAGTGTAGGATGCGCGCCGTTCGGCGTTGGCCGACACCTCTTTTCGTTCCACACCCTTTGGAACCCGAAACCGCCATGTCATCGCGTAAATTTGGACTCAACCTGGTGGTAGTGCTGGCAATTGCCGCGCTGTTCACCGGCTTCTGGGCGCTGATCAACCGCCCGGTCACTACCCCCAACTGGCCTGAACAGATCTCAGGGTTCTCTTACTCGCCGTTCCAGCAAGGCCAGTTCCCACAGAAAGACCAGTATCCGACCGACGACCAGATGCGTCAGGACCTGGCGATCATGAGCAAGCTGACGGACAACATCCGTACTTACTCGGTCGATGGCACCCTGGGGGACATCCCCAAGCTGGCCGAAGAGTTCGGCCTGCGCGTGACACTGGGGATCTGGATCAGCCCGGACCTGGAGCGTAACGAACGCGAAATCCAGCGCGCCATCGAGATCGCCAATAGCTCACGCAGTGTCGTGCGCGTAGTGGTCGGTAACGAGGCATTGTTCCGCGAAGAGATCACCCCGCAAGCACTGATTGCGTTGCTGGACCGGGTACGCGCCGCCGTGAAAGTGCCGGTGACGACCTCCGAGCAATGGCACATCTGGGAAAAGAACCCGCAACTGGCCAAGCACGTCGACCTGATCGCCGCGCACATCCTGCCTTTCTGGGAATTTATTCCGATGGACAAGGCCGGCCAGTACGTACTCGACCGTGCCCGGGACCTGAAGAAACTGTTCCCGAAAAAACCGCTGCTGCTGTCGGAGGTTGGCTGGCCGAGTAACGGACGCATGCGCGGCGGTAACGAAACGTCCCCGGCAGACCAGGCCATCTACCTGCGCACACTGGTGAACAAGCTGAACCGCCAAGGCTACAACTACTTCGTGATCGAGGCATTCGATCAGCCGTGGAAAGTCAGCGACGAAGGTTCGGCGGGCGCCTATTGGGGCGTTTATAACGCCGCACGCCAGCAAAAATTCAACTTTGAAGGCCCCGTCGTCGCAATCCCGCAATGGCGCGTACTGGCTATCGGCTCGGTGGTGCTTGCGCTGCTGTCCCTCACCCTGCTGATGATCGATGGCTCGGCCTTGCGCCAGCGCGGCCGTACCTTCCTGACCTTTATCGCGTTCCTGTGCGGTTCGGTGCTGGTATGGATCGGCTACGACTACAGCCAGCAATACAGCACCTGGTTCAGCGTGACCGTCGGTATCTTGCTGGCACTCGGCGCCCTCGGCGTGTTTATCGTGTTGCTGACCGAGGCCCACGAACTGGCGGAAGCGGTATGGACCCACAAGCGTCGGCGTGAATTTCTGCCGGTGGAGGGGGATTCGGACTACCGCCCGAAAGTATCGATCCATGTGCCTTGCTACAACGAGCCACCGGAGATGGTCAAACAGACCCTCGACGCCCTGGCCGCCCTCGATTACCCGGACTACGAAGTCCTGATCATCGACAACAACACCAAAGACCCGGCCGTGTGGGAACCGGTGCGCGATTACTGCGAAACCCTCGGCCCGCGCTTCAAGTTCTTCCATGTCTCGCCCCTGGCCGGTTTCAAGGGCGGTGCACTGAACTACCTGATCCCGCACACCGCCAAGGACGCCGAAGTGATCGCGGTGATCGACTCGGACTACTGCGTGTCGCCGAACTGGCTCAAGCACATGGTGCCGCACTTCGCCGACCCGAAAATCGCCGTGGTGCAATCGCCACAGGATTACCGCGACCAGAACGAAAGCACCTTCAAGAAGCTCTGCTATGCGGAATACAAGGGCTTCTTCCATATCGGCATGGTTACCCGTAACGACCGTGACGCGATCATCCAGCACGGCACCATGACCATGACCCGCCGCTCGGTGCTCGAAGAGCTGGGCTGGGCCGACTGGTGCATCTGTGAAGACGCGGAACTGGGCTTGCGCGTGTTCGAGAAAGGGCTGTCGGCGGCGTATTACCACGACAGCTACGGCAAGGGCCTGATGCCGGACACCTTCATCGACTTCAAGAAACAGCGTTTCCGCTGGGCCTATGGCGCGATCCAGATCATCAAGCGCCACACCGCCAGTCTCTTGCGCGGCAAGGACACCGAGCTGACCCGTGGCCAGCGCTACCACTTCCTCGCGGGCTGGTTGCCGTGGGTGGCGGACGGCATGAACATCTTCTTCACCGTCGGCGCGCTGCTGTGGTCCGCAGCGATGATCATCGTACCAACGCGGGTCGACCCACCGTTGCTGATTTTCGCGATCCCGCCGTTGGCGTTGTTCGTGTTCAAGGTCGGCAAGATCATCTTCCTCTACCGCCGTGCGGTGGGTGTGAACCTCAAGGACGCGTTCTGCGCCGCCCTCGCTGGCCTGGCGCTGTCCCACACCATCGCCAAGGCGGTGCTGTATGGTTTCTTCACCACCAGTATTCCGTTCTTTCGCACACCGAAAAACGCGGATAACCACGGCTTCTGGGTCGCAATCTCGGAAGCACGCGAAGAGATGTTCATCATGCTGCTCTTGTGGGGCGCGGCGCTGGGGATCTACCTGGTGCAGGGCCTGCCGAGCAATGACATGCGCTTCTGGGTGGTGATGCTGCTGGTGCAGTCGCTGCCGTATGTGGCGGCCTTGATCATGGCTTTCCTGTCTTCGTTGCCAAAACCTGCGCCGGAACCGGAACCCGCGCCTGCCGCGTAAAAACTTGCGCAAAGCACTAAACGGCGGCCTCTGGCCGCCGTTTTGCTATAAGATAACGGCCATTTTGTTGGACCAGGCAAGCTCGCCGCCAGATTGGATCTGCGCCGTTTCAAGATTTGTATTCCACATTCGCCCAGCACCCATTACATGCTTTCCGGAGTTTTCCCATGACGGCCCATGCCGACCTTTCGCCGACCCTTCAACTCGCTATCGACCTGATCCGTCGCCCCTCGGTCACGCCGGTCGATGCCGACTGTCAGAAGCTGATGATGCAGCGCCTGGGCGACGCCGGTTTCAAGCTTGAGCCGATGCGCATTGAAGACGTGGATAACTTCTGGGCCACCCATGGCAAGCACGACGGCCCGGTGCTGTGTTTTGCCGGCCACACCGATGTGGTGCCGACCGGTCCGGTGCAGGCCTGGCAGAATGATCCGTTCGATGCACTGATCGACGAAAACGGCATGCTGTGCGGCCGTGGCGCGGCGGACATGAAAGGCAGCCTGGCGGCCATGCTGGTGGCATCAGAGCGTTTCGTCGCCGACTACCCGGACCACAAGGGCTCGGTGGCCTTCCTGATCACCAGTGACGAAGAAGGCCCGGCGCACCACGGCACCAAAGCCGTGATCGAACGCCTGGCGGCACGCAAGGAGCGCCTGGACTGGTGCATCGTCGGCGAGCCGTCGAGCACCACGCTGGTGGGCGATGTGGTCAAGAACGGTCGTCGTGGCTCCCTCGGCGCAACCCTCACCGTACGCGGTGTGCAAGGTCACGTGGCGTACCCGCACCTGGCGAAGAACCCGATTCACCTGGCGGCTCCGGCCCTGGCCGAATTGGCCGCCGAGCATTGGGATGACGGCAACGCATTTTTCCCACCGACCAGCTTCCAGATTTCCAACCTCAATTCCGGCACCGGTGCCACCAACGTGATCCCAGGTGAGCTGACGGCAGTGTTCAACTTCCGCTTCTCCACCGAGTCCACCGTCGAAGGCTTGCAACAGCGCGTTGCGGCAATCCTCGACAAGCACGCTCTGGACTGGCATGTGGACTGGGCCTTGTCGGGCCTGCCGTTCCTGACCGAACCGGGTGCACTGCTGGATGCGGTGTCCGCCAGCATCAAGGCGATTACCGGGCGCGAAACCAAGGCGTCCACCAGTGGTGGCACTTCGGACGGTCGCTTCATTGCGACGCTCGGCACACAAGTCGTCGAACTGGGTCCGGTCAACGCCACCATTCACCAGGTCAACGAGCGCATCCTGGCCAGTGACCTCGATGTGCTGACCGAAATCTATTACCAGACCCTGATCAAGTTGCTCGCCTGATGCTCGCCTGCCCCATTTGCAGCGCACCGCTCAACGCGGTGGACAATGGCGTGGTATGCCCGGCCGGGCACCGCTTCGACCGCGCGCGCCAGGGTTACCTGAACCTGCTGCCTGTGCAGCACAAGAACAGCCGCGACCCCGGCGACAACCTGGCGATGGTCGAGGCGCGCCGCGACTTCCTCAATGCCGGGCACTACGCGCCGGTGGCCAGGCGCCTGGCCGAGCTGGCCGCCGAACGTGCTCCACAGCGCTGGGTGGACATCGGTTGCGGCGAGGGTTACTACACCGCGCAAATGGCTGAGGCCCTGCCCCATGCCGACGGTTATGCGCTGGATATCTCCAAGGAAGCGGTCAAGCGTGCCTGCAAGCGCAACCCGGCACTGACCTGGTTGATCGCCAGCATGGCCCGCGTGCCGCTGGCCGACGCCAGTTGCCAGTTCCTCGCCAGCGTGTTCAGCCCGTTGGACTGGCAGGAAGCCAAACGCTTGCTCAGCCCTGGCGGCGGCCTGATG
Organism: Pseudomonas sp. BCA17; assembly: GCF_004519405.1. Lineage (GTDB taxonomy): Bacteria > Pseudomonadota > Gammaproteobacteria > Pseudomonadales > Pseudomonadaceae > Aquipseudomonas. The sequence continues at coordinate 160,219 of NZ_SGWI01000002.1, forward strand.
AAAGTCGGCCCGACCAGCGGCCACTTGATGGAGCTGCGCGAGCGCCTGTACGACGAAGTGCGCGAGTACACCGACGACAAGCATCTGGCCCTGGTGCCGGCGGGCATGAGCCTGGCACACAGCGAAACCCTGACGTACAGCCTGAGCCTGGCCGAGCCCAGGGACCGCGCCAATCTGCTGGCCATGACGCCCCACGGCTGGCGCGCCAGCGCCGAGCGCCGCGCACAGGTGATCGAGGCGGCCGAGCCGCTGCTGGTAACCGTGTCGATGCGCTACGATTATTTCGTGCTTCAATAACCGACTTTTAAGTATCCGCGAATGGATTTTCGAATCCCGCAACGAGGAATATCCATGCGCCAACCTGATATCGAGATTTACCTGAAGGACGCCGACGTCGACCACAAGGCCATCGCCGCCTGGCTGGGCGCCGCCCTGGGCCCGTGCACCGACTGGGTCCAGAAAGGCCAGACCTACAAGTGCAAAGCCGGCAATGTACCAGTTACCTGGCTGCCCAAGGCCGTGGGCAAGTGGAACAGCCTGTACCTGGAGAGCGACCAGACGCCATGGGACGACGACATCGCCTGCGCCCGCGCAGCCTTTGCCGCGCTGAACGTGGAAGTGCGCTGTGCACCGGGTACCTGGGTCGAAGAGGAAGGTGAAGAAAGCGCCGACACCTGGATTCGCATCAGCGCGGACGGTGAAGAGCAGATCACCTGGAGGACGGCTTAAAGACAGCTGCAAGCTTCGAACGGCAAGCGGCAAGTCAAAGCACTTGCAGCTTGCCGCTCCAAACTTGCAGCTCGGCCTACAGGCCGACCACATCCTCCGCCTGCAAACCTTTCTCGCCGCTCACCACCGCATATTCCACCTGCTGGCCTTCAGCCAGGGAGCGGTGGCCTTCACCACGAATAGCGCGGTAGTGCACAAACACATCCTTGCCATCTTCGCGTTGGATAAAACCATAGCCCTTTGCATCGTTGAACCACTTCACATTGCCGGTTTCGCGCGTTGTCATCTGTTTTTCTCCCACATGCTTTTTATTGTTGAGTCAGCCGCATGGAACTGCCGAGTATATGGCAGGTTCAAAAAGCTTCAACTCAAGTTTATTTAGCCGCTTTTTGCCGATTTTCGGCGAATACGGCACACTACCCGCCCGAGCAACTGCTCGGTTTTTTCCACTTGAAGCAGCACGCCTATGACCCGCTCCCCGTTCCGCCGTCTGGTGTTTGGCACCTTGCGCCGACTGTTGTACCTCTGGGTTCGCTCGGAGACGATCAACCAGTCGTCCCTAACCCTCAACCTCGACCGCAGCCGGCCGGTGTTCTACGTCCTGCAATCGCCTTCCCTCACCGAATTGGCCGTGGTTGACGCCGAGTGCACCAAAGCCGGTCTGCCGCGTCCGGTGCTGCCGGTATCGGTAGGCCCACTGATGGAACCTGCCGCGTTCTTCTACCTGACGCCGGACCCCGACTGGCTTGGCCGCCAGGACAAGCGCGGCGCGCCGCCGACCCTGACCCGCCTGGTCAATACCCTGAGCGAACACGCCGAAGAGAATGCACAAATCATTCCGGTCAGCGTGTTCTGGGGCCAATCGCCCGAGAGCGAGTCCAGCCCGTGGAAACTGCTGTTTGCCGACAGTTGGGCAGTCACCGGGCGTCTGCGCCGGTTGTTGAGCATCCTGATCCTCGGTCGCAAGACCCGTGTGCAATTCTCTGCGCCAATCAACCTGCGTGAATTGATCGAGCACAATAAAGGCCACGAACGTACCGTGCGCATGGCTCAACGCATCCTGCGTGTGCACTTTCGTAACCTGAAGACCGCCGTGATCGGCCCCGACCTGTCCCACCGCCGCAACCTGGTGAAGGGCCTGGTCAATATGCCCTTGGTACGCCAAGCCATTGCCGAAGAAGCCGAACGGGAAAAAATCTCCCCGGAAAAAGCCAAGGCGCAAGCCCTGCGCTACGGCAACGAAATCGCCTCGGACTACACCTACACCGCGATCCGCTTCCTCGAAGTGGTGCTCAGCTGGTTCTGGAACAAGATCTACGACGGCATCAAGGTCAACAACATCGAGGGCGTGCAAAAGGTTGCCCAGGGCTACGAGGTCATCTACGTACCTTGCCACCGCAGCCATATCGACTACCTGCTGCTGTCGTACCTGCTGTTCAAGAACGGCCTGACCCCGCCGCACATCGCCGCCGGTATCAACCTGAACATGCCGGTGATCGGCAGCCTGTTGCGCCGTGGCGGTGCGTTTTTCATGCGCCGCACCTTCAAGGGCAACCCGCTGTACACCTCGGTGTTCAACGAATACCTGCACACCTTGTTCACCAAAGGCTTCCCGGTGGAGTACTTCGTTGAAGGCGGACGCTCGCGCACCGGACGCATGCTGCAACCGAAGACCGGGATGCTGGCGATCACCCTGCGCAGCTTCTTGCGCTCTTCACGCATGCCGATCGTGTTCGTGCCGGTGTACATCGGCTATGAGCGCGTGCTCGAAGGCCGCACCTACCTCGGTGAATTGCGCGGTGCAAGCAAGAAGAAAGAATCGATCTTCGATATTTTCAAAGTGGTCGGCGCGCTCAAGCAGCGCTTTGGCCAGGTCGCCGTCAACTTCGGCGAGCCGATCAAGCTGGCCGAGTTTCTCGACGCCGAGCAACCGGACTGGCGCGCCCAGGAATTGGGCCCGAACTACAAACCGGCGTGGCTCAATGAGACCACCAACCGCCTCGGCGAACAGGTGGCGCGCCACTTGAACGAAGCCGCGGCGGTGAATCCGGTAAACCTGGTAGCCCTGGCACTGCTGTCCACCACGCGCCTGGCCCTGGACGAACAAGCCATGGCACGCCAGTTGGACCTGTACCTGGCGCTGCTGCGCCGCGTGCCCTACTCGCCTCATACCACCTTGCCCGAAGGCGACGGACTGGCGCTGATCAAGCACGTCAAGGACATGGACCTGCTGTCGGAACAAAGCGACGCTCTGGGTAAGATCCTGTACCTGGATGAGCAGAACGCCGTCCTGATGACCTACTACCGCAACAACGTGCTGCACATTTTTGCCCTGCCGGCGCTGCTGGCGAGTTTCTTCCAGAGCAGCTCGCGGATGAACCGCGAGCAGATCCTGCGCTACACCCGCGCGCTCTACCCCTACCTGCAATCGGAGCTGTTTATCCGCTGGTCGCTGGAAGAGCTGGACACGGTCGTCGACCAATGGCTGCAAGCATTTGTGGAACAGGGCCTGCTGCGCTTCGAGAACGATGTGTACCTGCGCCCGGCCCCGAGTTCACGGCACTTTGTATTGCTTACGCTGCTGTCCAAGAGCATTGCCCAGACCCTGCAGCGTTTCTACATGGCCATCTCGCTGCTGCTCAACAGCGGCCAGAACAGCATCAGCGCCGAAGAACTGGAAGACCTGTGCACGATCATGGCCCAGCGCCTGTCGATCCTGCATGGCCTGAACGCTCCGGAATTCTTCGACAAGAGCCTTTTCCGACATTTTATCCAGACATTGCTGGAGCAAGATGTGCTGCGCCGTGACGAGGCCGGTAAATTGAGTTACCACGACCTGCTTGGCGAGTTGGCCGAAGGCGCAGCGAAACGCGTGCTACCGGCAGAGATTCGCTTGTCGATCCGGCAAGTGGCGCTGCATCGGGTTGATGGCGCGGCCGAGGCAGCGGTCGAACCTCAAGAAACCCGCTAGATTGAATCAGGCGCCGGGAGGGTTTCCGGCGCCGTTGAAAAGGAGCTGCACCGTGAAAAAAATCATCCTCCTGGGCCTGACCGCCCTGCTCGGAGCTTGCCAGTCCATGACCCCAGCCCCCAAGGCCAGCCTCGACGGCGAAGTGTTCTACCTGCAACGCATTGCCCTGCCGCCTGCGGCCACTTTGAGCGTGAGCCTGCAAGACGTGTCCCTGATGGACGCCCCGGCCGTGACGCTCGCCGAACAGAAAGGCCCGGTCAAAGGCCAGGTACCGCTGCCCTTTCACCTGAGCTACGACCCTGCGCAAGTCAAGCCGGGTCACAGTTACTCGGTCAGCGCTCGCATCGAACTGGATGGCAAGCTACTGTTTGTCACCACCGAACGGCACTCCGTACAGCTCAACGGCCAGGCTCAACCACCGCTGCGCCTGCGTGTTGATGCGGTCGCCCACTGATTCACGAACTCAAGGAAGCGTCCATGCTCCGTAACTCCCTTCGCCTTACCGCCCTGTGTGCCGGCCTCCTGCTCGGTGCCAACGCCATGGCGCTCGACCTTGGCAGCCTGTCTCAGGGTGACGCCAACGGCGGCCTCAAGGACGCACTGACCCAAGGCGCACAGATCGCCGTGAAACAGCTGGGCGTGCCCGGCGGTTTCAGCAACAACCCCGAAGTGAAGATCGGCCTGCCGGGCAAACTCGGCAAAGTCGCCGACAAGCTGAAAATGTTCGGCATGGGTGACCAGGTCACCCAACTGGAAGACAGCATGAACAAAGCGGCTGAAACGGCCGTGACCCAGGCGCAACCGATCCTGGTCAATGCGGTGAAGAACATGAGCGTGACCGACGCCAAAGGCATCCTCACCGGCGGCCAGGATTCGGCGACTCAATACCTGAACAAAAGCAGCCGTGACCAGATCCGCGCCAAGTTCCTGCCGATCGTCAAGGCCGCTACCGACAAGGTGGGCGTAGCCCAGCAGTACAACGCCCTGGCCGGCAAGGCCGCAGCCTTCGGCGCGCTCGATGCCAAAAGTGCCAACGTTGAAAGCTATGTGACCGAACAGGCGCTGGACGGGCTGTTCAAGATGATCGCGCAGCAGGAAGAAACCATCCGCAAGAACCCGGCGGCGGCGGCCACCAGTTTGGCGAAGAAGGTCTTCGGCGCACTGTAAAGCCTGGACGGATCGCTCCCTGCAATGGGGAGCGATCTAATGAATGACCGAATCAGCCAGGCGGCCCAACATCAGCGTGGAAAAGCAGCCAACGGCGATCGAAGTAACACGGTTGATCCTCAGCGGCGTCATCCAGGTCTTGTTTACCCCGGTAATCCGGCTACCGAACAGAATCCACGCCGACCCCACCGGAATGATGACCAACGCCAGCGTACTCATGAAGGCCGCATACCCCTGCAAGGTAACGAAGGCATCCATCGGCGCGATAAATGAAACGATCAACAAGCCCTTGGGGTTCATCACTGTCAGCAAAAAGAAAGACCGTCCCGAAAAACGGTCGGGGCTTGGGCCGACCACGCTGTTCTTGCGCTGCCACAAGGTGCAGGAAAGAAACAACAGGTAGCAGGCAGCAGCCAGTTGCGTCGCTTTAATCGCCCACGGCGACCAGGTTGACAGGTAAAGCAGCGCACCGCCCCACACCGATACCTGAAGCAGATAAGCCACGCATTCGATATACGCCAGGCGCCAGGAAGCGGCAAAGCCAAACAACACTCCGGCGCGCAACAACAGGGTGTTGGTCGGGCCAGGCACTACCAGCAACAACACCAATGCAGAAACGGTCCCAAACATGAGTTTATCCCCGGTCGGAAATGATCAAACGCCTTTCCACCGATAGCCCTACTGCGTCAGCGTGAATGACCAGGCGACCGTCGCTATCATCAAAATCGCAAAGCTTACGTTAAGTACCCGGCTCCAAGTGGGATGGATGAACAAGCGGCGCAATTTGCTGCCCGCAAACAACCACAGGAAGTCGAACACCACGCAGACCAACAGACAGATCAGCGCCTTCGTCGCTTGTTCCCAGGCTGGCGACGTACCCAGGGTGAAACTGCCCAGTAGCGCGGCAAACGCGGCATACGCCTTGATGTTCGCGGCGCCCAGCACGAACCCTGCGCTCCAGCCGGGAGTGACGATTGGCTGCTCATCCTTGATCGGCGGCGCAGTGCCGATGCGATAAGCCAACGACAAAATATAAAGGATGGAAATGACCGCCAGCACCGTCGCCACTATCGGAAAGCTGTGCAGCACTACATACAGCCCCGAGGCTACCAATGTCATGGCAATCACCAGGCCCAACGTAATGCCGATGAAAAACTCAACTGAACGTTTCAGGCCATAAGCGGCGCCGCTCGCCGCCAGTGCCAGGGTCGCCGGACCGGGACTGGCAAGCAACGCGATGGCGGCGACGGCAAACGTCAGTGTCGCCTGGTAAACGGAAACGACGGTATCGGGCATAGGGGTCTCCTTTGAGAATGACTTAGCGAGGCAGCCCGTTTTCATGGCAGTAATAGACCGTTCTGTAGTTCTTCATGAAATCGATCACACCGTTGGCGATCGCCATTGGGTCCTCTTTATGCAGCAGCACCTTGGCAATCTGATCGGCTATCCACGCCATTTCCCGCTCTTTCATGCCCAACCGGGTGACTTCGACCGTCCCCAGTCGAATGCCCGATTCCTTGTAGGGGTCCGTATCCCACGGCAGCGGCATTTCGTTGGCGATGATGTTGGCCGCTTCCAGGCGCTGAGCCGCCTCACGGCCGCTGGCAAAGGGTTTTGAATCGATGACAATCTGATGGGTGCGGGTGTAGCCCTGCTCCCTGTAAAAGGCGGTCACGCCCCTGCGATCCAGATGCATGGCCAGCGTCTGCGCGTTACTCACGACCTGCTTCATGTAGGCCTGCCCGTACTCCAGCATCTCGGTGGCGGCCACTGCGAGTGCCGCCACCCGGTTGATTTGGTGGCTACCGGTCAGGGTAGGGAAAATCGCTTCATGCACAGGTGCAGTCAACGCAGCGTCGTTCCACAGGATCACACCGCCCTGGGGACCGCTGAACGTCTTTCCGGAAGAGCCGGTCATCAGGTCCGCCCCCTCCGCCAGCGGGTCCTGGAACAGCCCCGCACTGATCAGGCCCAATTGGTGGGCGGCGTCGAAGTAGACCTTTCCACCCCAGGGTGAAACGATGCCTTTGATATCCGCCACCGGCAGAGGAAACAGGGTCAGTGTCATGCCCAGGCCAATCACGGCAGGCTTCAGGGTTTGGGCAACTTCGCCAAAGCGCGTGAGATCGATGTCCGCCGTCTTATGCACGAAGGGAATGTCCCAGACCTTGAGCCCACGCACACCGGGCGGGCCATTGGTTCGATTGCTGGTGTCGCCTCCCCTGATCACCGGTACGGTCATGACATTATCCTGGGGGCGGGTCAGCGCCGTGTACGCCGCCAGTACGGCTGCCATGCCGCCCATCAGGCGATGATCGGCTTGCTGGGCGCGCAAGGTGATTTTCAATAATTCCACGCAGAGCGATTCCAGCTCGTCGATATTCTTCATGCCGGAGAAAAACCGGTTGTCGCGCCCGATATGCCCACCCGAAGCACGCATGCCGACCTCGCTGGACAGCAGAGCGCGCACGGACGGGCTGGTGGGTGACTCGGCGGCCACAAGGTTGATGCACTGCTGCCCGCGCCACTGTTCGTTACGAACCACCGCCGCCCGAACCAGATCAGCCATGGCAGCGTGCGATTGCGCCTGTTTGAGTAATGTATTGGCGTGCTGCAAGCAGTGAATATCGTGCATAGCTATCATCCCGTGGGTGCATTTGCGGTGTTCTATGCCAGGTTTTTTGCGGCCTCTGCGTGCTGGTCTTCCCACCAACGGTCATTGCCGTGCAGGTTTCTGGACAGATCTTTTTCAGCCGCCCACGTCATGTTGAGGATGATGCGCGTGGCGTCTTCATTCAGTGGGATCGTGCGGTGCAGGGTGGTGTCCGTGCGCAGGAAATAGATATCTCCTGTCTTGAAGCCATAGGTGGCAATCGGATTACTGCACAGCAATTCATGAATCCTGGGGTTGGATTTATCCCATGAGGTATGCGGCACACATTGCAACATGCGGCCCTTGGCGATAGGAGGCGTCTCGATAATCCAGATCAACGCGAAACTGTAGTCACCCCAATGCCAACCATGGGTATCGCCTTTGCGTTCCTGCCTGGTAATCAGGTATTCCTCGTCCTGGGACACGGACGCGACGATCTGCGTGTCGGCGATCAACGACAAGGTGCCGAGCAGCACTTCGGATTTGGACAGCGCACCGATCAATGGGCTGTTCTCAGCAATAAACTCACTGCGCACCACACTCATATAGCGCGGTGTGTTGTCGGTCGTCGCCAGGTGCAGATCGCGGCGTTCGAGTTGACGGTCGATCAAGCTGTGGACATCTGCGGTGATTACTTCGCGCAATGAATCATCGACAATATCGCGCAACTTTATAAAACCATTACGCGAAAACTCATTACGCAGCGCGAACACTCTTTTTTCAGAAAAGTTATCAGCATGGTGTTGTTGCAGGCGTGCTTCATCAAGTACGTAGTTCATTTCAATCCCTCGACAATAGAACAATTTAAAACAACAGCACAGTACTGCGCATGACTGCACGCAAAAACCACAGACAAGATATTTTAAAAAAACCATTCTTTTCTTAAGGATCTATGGTATGTAAGATTCTTCACGCTATTCTTCACTATTCGTAAGGTCAAACTAATGAAAAAGCTTACAAAGAGCGGCCAGACGTTAGACCCTATTGATAGCGCTCTGATTGTTGCTCTTCATCAGAACGCACGTACGTCCATACGCGCGCTGGCCCGCCAGGTAGGCCTGTCCGCACCGGGTTGCAGCGAGCGCATGAAGCGCCTGGAGCAGGCAGGCATCATTGTCGGGTTCAGTGTAGAGCTCGGCGCCGAGGCATTGGGGTATGCGTTGCAGGCGTTAGTCAGAGTTAAACCATTGCCGGGGAAGTTTCAGGAAGTGGAACAGCTACTCGCAGACATGACTGAATGCGTGGTGTGCTACAAAATAACCGGAGAAGACAGTTTTGTTTGCCATCTTTATACCGATTCGGTAGGCCATTTGGACCTGACATTGCAGAAAGTCACACCACTGGCCGACACAAACACATCAATTATTAAAACTGTCGTCAGGAAGCTGCCCACTCTCTAAATAAATTGGGTGACATTCAGGCTTTGCAGGCAACTAGCGAATTTCAGATATCCCCCACTTTTCCCAACCGTCATCAGGCGCATGTTTATTACATACGCCCAATAACCGCCGCCCTCGCGTTATTGCCGGGCTTCGTTCTTGATACGAAACCATGCCGCATACAGTGCTGGCAGAAACAATAAGGTCAACGCCGTCGCCACAATCAACCCGCCCATGATCGCCACCGCCATCGGCCCGAAGAACACGCTGCGCGACAGCGGGATCATCGCCAGTACCGCCGCGAGTGCCGTAAGGACAATCGGGCGGAAGCGTCGGACGGTGGCTTCGATAATCGCTTGCCACGGTGCCAGGCCGGCCTTGATGTCTTGTTCGATCTGGTCCACCAGGATCACCGAGTTACGCATGATCATGCCCGACAAGGCGATAGTGCCGAGCATGGCCACAAAGCCGAAGGGCTGGCGGAACACCAGCAGGAACAGCGTCACACCGATCAATCCCAGCGGAGCCGTCAGAAACACCATGGCAGTGCGTGAGAAGCTGCGCAGTTGCAACATCAGTAAGGTCAGCACCACCACGATGAACAATGGCACACCGGCCTTCACCGAGTTCTGGCCACGGGCGGAGTCTTCGACGGTGCCGCCCACTTCGAGCAGGTAGCCATCCGGCAGTTCGGCGCGTACTCCTTCAAGGGTCGGCAGGATTTGCTGGACCAGGGTCGCCGGTTGTTCCTTGCCATAGATGTCGGCGCGAATGGTCACGGTCGGCAGGCGGTTACGGTGCCAGATAACGCCCTCTTCAAAGCCGTATTCAAGGGTGGCGATCTGTGACAACGCGACACTTTTGCCGTTGTCGGTCGGTACCGCCAGGCTTGGCAACAGCGACAGCTCGGTGCGCTCATGCACGGTGCCGCGCAGGAGGATTTCGATCAACTCGTTGTCCTCGCGGTACTGGCTGACGGTGGAGCCGGTCAGTGAGCTCTGCAGGAACTTCGACAGGTTGGCGGTGCTTACGCCGAGCGCTCGGGCGCGGTCCTGGTCGATGTTGAGGTAGACGATCTTGCTCGGTTCTTCCCAGTCCAGGTGCACGTTGACCACGTGGGTATTTTCACGAACCTTGGCGGCGACTTTGCGCGCCAGCGCACGCACTTCCTCGATGTGCTCGCCCGTCACGCGAAACTGTACCGGGTACCCCACGGGCGGGCCGTTCTCCAGGCGCGTGACCCGCGAGCGCAGCTCGGGGAATTGTTCGTTGAGGGTTTCGATCAGCCACGTGCGCAGGCTTTCGCGCTCTTCAATGGTGTTGGCCAGCACCACAAATTGCGCAAAGCTGGCCGCAGGCAATTGCTGGTCCAGCGGCAGGTAGAAACGCGGCGAGCCGGTGCCGATATAGGCCACATAGTTGTCGATACCCGCGTGGTCCTTGAGCAAGGCTTCCAAGCGTTTGACCTGGTCGGCGGTGTTACTCAGGGACGCGCCTTCGGCCAGTTTCAAGTCAACCATCAACTCCAGGCGACCCGAAGCCGGAAAGAACTGCTGCGGCACAAAGCGGAACAGCGCGACCGAGCCGATGAACAACAGCAACGTCAGCACGATCACGGTTTTGCGCCGACGCACACACCATTCGACCAAACCTCTTACACGCTGGTAGAAGGGCGTGCCGTAGGGATCCGGACCATCGGCGCCGTGTTTGGCTGCATGAATCTTCGCCAGGTCCGGCAGGAGCTTTTCCCCCAGGTACGGCACAAACACCACGGCGGCCACCCATGAGGCCAACAGTGCGATGGTCACCACCTGGAAGATCGAGCGGGTGTATTCCCCTGTGCTCGACTGCGCCGTGGCAATCGGCAGGAAGCCGGCCGCCGTGATCAGCGTGCCGGTAAGCATCGGAAACGCAGTGCTGGTCCAGGCGAAGCTCGCCGCCTTGAGCCGGTCGTAGCCCTGCTCCATTTTGATCGCCATCATTTCCACGGCGATGATCGCGTCGTCAACCAGCAAGCCCAGGGCCAGTACCAAAGCGCCAAGGGAAATCTTGTGCAGGCCGATACCCAGGTAGTACATGGTGGCAAACGTCATCGCGAGCACCAGCGGAATCGCCAGGGCCACCACCATGCCGGTACGCACACCCAGGGAGAAGAAGCTCACCAACAAGACGATGGCCAATGCCTCAGCCAGCACCTGGACGAATTCGCCGACGCTGGTCTTCACCGCCGCCGGTTGATCCGACACTTTGCGCAGTTCCATGCCCGCCGGAAGGTTCTTCTGCAGACGTGCGAACTCCCCTTCAAGGGCCTTACCCAATACCAGAATGTCGCCGCCGTCACGCATGGCCACGGCCAGGCCGATAGCATCGGCGCCCATGTAACGCATGCGCGGCGCCGGTGGATCGTTGAAGCCGCGGTGGATGTCGGCTACATCACCGATGCGCAAAGTCCGGTCACCGACGCGAATCGGGAAGTTGCGGATCTCCTCCACGGTTTTGAAGTTACCCGACACCCGCAGTTGCACGCGCTCGGTCGGGGTTTCAAAGAAGCCTGCGGTGGAAACGGCGTTCTGCTCCTGCAAGGCTTGCTGCACGGCCGCCAAGGGCACGCCGAGGGTGGCCAGCTTGAGGTTGGACAGCTCGATCCAGACTTTCTCGTCCTGCAGGCCCAGCAGCTCGACTTTGCCCACGTCCGGCACGCGCTGCAGTTGAATCTGGATACGGTCGGCGTAGTCCTTGAGCACGGCATAGTCAAAGCCGTCGCCGGTGAGGGCGTAGATGTTGCCGAAGGTGGTGCCGAATTCGTCGTTGAAAAACGGCCCCTGGATATCCGGCGGCAAGGTCTGGCGAATGTCGCTGATCTTCTTGCGCACCTGGTACCACAAGTCAGGAATTTGCGCAGAGTGCATCGAGTCGCGGGCCATGAAGGTGACCTGGGATTCGCCGGGGCGCGAGAACGAGACAATGCGCTCGTAGTCGCCGGTCTCCATCAGTTTTTTCTCGATGCGCTCGGTCACTTGCCGCGAAACTTCCTGGGCCGTGGCCCCAGGCCAATTGGTCTTGATCACCATGGCCTTGAAGGTAAACGGCGGGTCTTCGCTTTGCCCCAGTTTGGTGTAAGACAAAGTGCCGACCACTGCCAGCAGGATCATCAGGAACAGTACGATCTGGCGATTACGCAACGCCCATTCGGAAAGATTGAAACGCATCGGGGACTACTCCTTGGCCGCCAGATTCACAACGCGGTTGGAGCGGTCCACCGGGCGCACTTGCTGGCCCTCATGGAGGACATGCACACCCGCTGCAATTACCCAATCGGTAGGGGCCAAGCCTTCCAGCACGGGCACGGTTTTTTCGCCGAAGGCGCCGATACGCACCGGGGTACGCTTAAGGGTGTTATCGGATTGCACGCGCCAGACGTAGGCGGCGCCGTTCTCCGCACTGAGGGCCGACAGCGGCACCGACAGCGCAATCGCACCTTCGGTCTGTATGAAAACGCGGGCGCTCTGGCCCAGCTCAGCCGGGACTTTGCCGCCGGTGAAGGCAACGCGGGCGGCGAAGGTACGCGACTTGGGGTCTGCTGCGGGGGACAGTTCGCGGATGTGCCCGGTAAAGCGTTGGTCCGGCTGGCTCCACAATTCGACCGACACCGGTTGGCCGACCTTGAACCGACCGAAGCCCTGCTCAGGCAGGCTGATCAACACTTCCCGCTCGCCGTCGGCGGCCAGGGTGAACACGGTTTGCCCGGCTGCCACCACTTGTCCGACTTCCACCGCACGCTTGGCGACCACACCGTCTTGGGGCGCGCGCAACACGGCATAACCGGCCTGGTTACTGGACACATCGAACTCGGCCTTAATCTGCTTGAGGCGCGCTTCACCGGATCGGTAGAGGTTTTCGGAATTGTCGTACTGCGAACGGCTGACCATCTGACGATCCATCAGGGTCTTGTAGCGATCACGCTCGGCGCGCACCAGGTTCAGGTTCGCCTCGGCGGCGGCCACTTGGGCGCGGGTGGCTTCCAGTTGCAGGCGCACGTCCTGAGGGTCGAGTTCGGCCAGGGGTTGATTGGCCTTGACTCGATCGCCCTCCTCCACCAGACGCTTACTGACTTTACCGCCGATGCGAAAGGCCAGGTCCGGCTCATAACGGGCGCGCACTTCGCCAGGATAACTGTCCATCGCCTGCGCCGACGGTTGTGGTTGCACCACCATGGCCGGGCGGATGGTGGTTTGGGCCGCTTCCTCATGGCCGCAGGCGGCCAGTAGGAAGACCAGGCTGGCAGGCAACGCAAGGGGCAGGAAAGTGCTGCGCATGCTGAAGGACCTTTCGCAAATGGAGCTAGGAATAATTATACTGGCCAGTATGTTATTAATACCAAACTCACCAGTCCAGTATTAAAGGTGAAAATGTCCGACAATCTTGTGAACACCAATAGCCCCGGGCGTCCCAAGGACATGGCAAAACGCCAGGCAATCCTCGAAGCAGCGAAAACCCTGTTTTTGAGCAATGGCTACGCCAGCACCAGCATGGATGCCGTGGCCCTTGAGGCAGGGGTGTCGAAACTGACCGTGTACAGCCACTTCACCGACAAAGAGACCCTGTTCACCGCTGCCGTGGTGGCCAAGTGCGAAGAACAGTTGCCGGTGATGTATTTCGAGCTGCCTGAAGGTGTGCCCGTGGAAACCGTACTGCTGAATATCGCACGGGGCTTTCATCGGCTTATCAACAGCACGGAATCGGTGAACCTGCACCGCCTGATGATGACCACCGGCAATCAGGACGTGAAACTCTCACAGATCTTCTTCGAAGCCGGCCCCATGCGCATGCTTCAGGGGATGGAGCGCCTGCTCGGCAAGATCGATCAGAGCGGCGCCCTGAGCATCGACAAACCGTTTACGGCAGCCGAACATTTCTTCTGTCTGCTCAAGGGCACGGCAAACTTCTGTTTGCTCTATGGCTGCGGTGGGCAACTGAGCGAGGAAGACGCCGAAGCCCACGTGCAGGAGGTGGTGGGGTTGTTTATGCGGGCTTATCGGCCTTGAGCGCTTTCTTGGGATAGATGTCATACCGGCTGGACTTGCCATCCAACGCGTGGCTCGGCTTTGGCCCTTCGATGCACGGCGCCTTGCGCGGGCGCTTCACCACCACGCGGTGGCTGGCCAGGGCCAGGGCCGCTGCGAGCAACGCCGGGGCGTCCGGATCGTCACCCACCAATGGACGGAACAGGCGCATTTCCTTCTTTACCAGGGCGGTTTTCTCACGATGAGGAAACATCGGGTCCAGGTAGATCACCTGGGGCGGCTCACCTTCCCAGTTGAGCATCACGTCGATGGAGTTGCCCTTGAGCAACTTCATGCGCGCCACAATCGGCGCCACCTCGAAATCATCCGCACCGCGTGCCAGGCCGTCTTCGAGCAACGCGCCGATCAGCGGTTGGCGCTCGATCAGGCTCATCTCGCAGCCCAGGCTGGCCAGTACGAACGCGTCCTTGCCCAGGCCTGCCGTGGCATCCAGCACACGTGGGCGCACGCCCTGGGCAATGCCCACGGCCTTGGCAATCATCTGCCCGCTGCCACCGCCGTATAAGCGCCGGTGCGCCGCGCCGCCTTCGACAAAATCCACGCGCACCGGCCCCGGTGCGTCAGGCCCAAGCTGTTGCAGTTGTAGCCCTTGTTCCCCGACTTGCAGTGAAAAATCCGCCGCCTCCAGCTGTAACGGCAGCCCAAGCTGTTCAGCCCATTGCTCGGCACGCGCCTGGAAACCTTCGGCCAAGGCCTCGACCCGAATGCGGCTGGCCGCTGGTTGTTCGCTCATCAATTGCTACGCTCAAAAATATTAAGGATCGGCCAACAGTGGCCGATAAAAACAACAGTCAGGTATTTTGCCAGAGCTGAGCGTCGACCGAGAAAAATGTCAGACATTCTTCCCCTAACCATCGGTGTACTGCCGACCCACAACCATTACGGCCTGCGCAATACTCAAGCGCTGGCCGGGGTGAGTCATGTGTGGCAGGACTTCTTCGCCCGTGCGTTGGCCGAACAGCTCGGCGATTCGCCGGACGCGCTCGCAGCCAAGGCGCCTGCACTGCTGGACCCAGCGGTAGAACCCAGTGAAGGATCCGACCTGCTGTCGCAGATCCTCACCCAGCGTGAATGCGACGTGAAAGACACCGAGATCGCCCCGCCTGAACCGCTGTTCCTGCCCATTGCCGAATTCGAACCGGACCTGCTGCCACCACCGGCCACGCCGTTCCCGCCTGAAGAAATTGTCGCCCAACAGCGCCAGCAGAATTTCGAAAGCGGCTGGGTTCGCCCGATCGTGTTGAACGCCGGCCAGCCGCTGCCCGAACCCGGCCCTGCACCGCAACCCTACCCGCTGCACCTGCCTATCGCCGAGTTCGAACTGGACCTGCTGCCACCGCCTGCCACGCCGTACCCAGCTGAAGAGCTGGTGGCCCAACAGAAGGCATTGGACTTCGACTATCACTGGGCGCGCCCGCTGATCCTCAACAACCTGCGCCTGGCCGCCTGACTCACCGCTTGAAAAACCCATTGGCCTGGCTGAACGGCATCTTGCGTTCGGTGAAGTCGAACGTGCCCGACTCATACACTTCCTGCGCCGCCCGGTAGAATTCGCCATACGCCGCCAGGGCGAAAGCCGAGCCGACGCTGATGCGCCGCACCCCGATCTCGCCCAACTGCGCCACGCTCAAGTTCAAGCCACCGGACATCAACACGTTCACAGGCTTGGGCGCGACCGCCTTGACCACGGCCACCACTTCTTCGGCATTGCGCAAAGCCGGCGCATACAACACGTCTGCACCCGCTTCGGCGTAGGCTTGCAGGCGGCGAATGGTGTCGGACAGATCCAGGCGGCCATGCAGGAGGTTTTCTGCGCGGGCTGTCAGCGTGAAGGCAAAAGGCAAACTACGCGCAGCCGCGACAGCGGCTTCAACGCGCTCAACCGATAAGTCAAACGGATAGATCGGGTCAGCCGCGATGCCTGTGGCGTCTTCGATGGAACCACCGACAATGCCGGTGGCCGCCGCCCGCAAAAGGGTGTGGGCGCAGCCTTCGGGGGTGTCGCTGAAGCCGTTTTCCAGGTCGGCCGCCACCGGCAGCGAGGTCGCCCGGACGATCGTTGAGGCATTGCCCAACGTCTCCTCCAGCGATAGCGCGCCTTCAGCATCCGGCCGCCCCAGGCTGAACGCAAACCCGGCGCTGGTAGTGGCCAAGGCTTCAAAACCAAGACTGGCAAGCATGATGGCGGAACCGGCATCCCACGGATTGGGCATGACGAACGCGCGATCACGTTCATGCAGGGCCTTGAAGGTTTCGCCGCGCAGGGTTTGTGCATCCATGACTCACTCCTGTCAGAAAGGGAGCCTTAGAGTAAACCCAATTGCTCCGCTACAGGTTCTCGATGCAACGTCGGCAAGGGTGGTAAACCTGGCAGGCGTGCCATCAGTTTGTCGTGAAACCGCAGCGCCAGTTGCGCGGCCAAGCGATTATCCGAGGTGTGCAAGAACACGTAGGGCGTGCGCCCTTCCTCGATCCAGCCGGCGATCTTTTCCACCCAAGGGAGCAGGAACGGATCATTGGCTTCCAGTTCCGGGTGGCCAATAAACCGCACTTGAGGAAATTGGGTGAGCGCCGCGGGGCGTGGCGGTACCTTTGGCTTTTTCGATTGGGCATGCAGCACCGCGGCCGAGGTGGACGTACAGCTGAACAGGGCGCGGGGATCGAGACAGATACGCTCGACCCCCCGGTCACGCAGCAAGCGGTTGAGCATCCGTTCGGCATCGCCCTTGGCGAAGAATTCCGAATGACGAACCTCAACCGCCAGCGGGCGCTCCAGGCCATCAATGAAACCGGCCAGCTCACCCAGGCGCGGTGGCGAAAACGTCGCCGGCAATTGCAGCCACAACGGCGAAATACGCTCGCCCAGCGGGCTCATCAAACCGATAAAACTTTCCGCCGCCGGCAGTTGCTCGCGCAAGTCACCGCCGTGACTGATGTCGCCGGGGAACTTGGCGGTGAACCGAAAATCCGCAGGCATGATTTCAGCCCAGCGCTGCACGGTGGCGGCCGAGGGGCGGGCATAAAATGTGGTGTTGCCTTCAACGGCGTTGAAAACCTGGGAATACAGTGCAAGGTAATCGCCGGAACGGGCGTCGGCCGGGTACAGGTATTCGCGCCAGGCGTTTTCGCTCCAGGAGGGACAACCGATGAAGTAAGGCAGGCGCATTAGATGTGGATATCGAGACCCAGCACTTCCATATCCCATTCGACAAAGCCGGCGGTGGTCAGGTAGCTGGCCAGGGCGGTGGCGACGCTTTTGCTCATGGAACGCGGGAAGACCATGTCTTGCTGGCGGGCGGGAAGACCGCCGATACGCGCGCCTGCCGAAGCCTGGGCGTTGGATGGCGAGTCGGACTGCACCTCGATGAAGTCCGGCGAATCTTCGACGGACTCGTCTACCGTGACGCTCGCCTTACGCGGCTTGCGCTTGATGGGGTAGGACTGTGAGGAAAAACCGTCTATACGCATACATGCAGACTCGGTATCAATGATGGCAATTTAGCGGCACTTTCCATGGCGCGCAAATGCTCTGGTGATAACTAGAACACATAATTTGTAAAAGGTTTAGAAACCTGGGCAAATTCTGACGGTTGGCGAAATTTGTCGCCAAATTCCCGCATTTTTGGCGTCAAATAATCCCGCGTTCGGCCTTGGTCTGCGCCACTTTATCGCGCAAGTAAACCGGTGCCGCCTGATCGGCCGGAATCGCTTCGCCGCGTCCGTAAGCGAAGCGCGCCAGGTTCAGCAAGTCTTGTGCGTGGGGCAACATATCGGCCGCCTGGCCGACGGTTTTCACGCCGATGCGCTCACCATAACCCCAGCCGGTGCCGGCACCGAACCAATCGCCCGTGGCATCGTCGGGCAATACGGACGCCTCTGGCGCCTGAACCGCCTCGGCCCCCACCAGACGCATTTCCCCGGCGGTTTCGCGGTAGCACCCCCAGTAGACTTCATCCATCCGTGCATCAATGGCTGCCGCGACCTGAGTGGCACCCTGCTCACGCAACGCACGCTGGGCCAGCACCGCCAGGTTGGAAACCGGCAACACCGGGCACTCCAGCGCAAACGCGAGGCCCTGTACTACGCCGATGGCGATGCGCACGCCGGTGAACGCGCCGGGGCCACGGCCAAACGCGATGGCATCCACAGCAGAAAGCGTGGTGCCCGCCTCCTCAAGCAACTGCTTGATCATCGGCAACAGCTTCTGCGCATGCAGGCGCGGGATCACCTCGTAGTGGCTCGTTACCTTGCCATCGTGCAGCAGGGCAACGGAGCAAGCTTCAGTCGCGGTATCCAGGGCCAGCAGGGTGCTCATGGGTGTGGGTGTCCAAGTCGAAAAAAAGTGCGCCAGTATAAACAACAACGGCCCGCAAGCGGGCCGTTGTACGTGAAGCTGATCGCTGAATCAGCTCAGAGCCTGCAACACCTTGGCGGTGATGGCTTCTACCGAACCGACGCCAGGGATGTGGCTGTACTTCGGTTTGCCCTGCGCAGCGGACAACTTCTGGTAGAAATCCACCAGCGGTTTGGTCTGGGAATGGTAGACCGAGAGGCGATGGCGCACGGTTTCTTCGGTATCGTCCTTACGCTGCACCAGGTCATCGCCAGTGACATCGTCCTTGCCTTCAACCTTCGGCGGGTTGTAGACGGTGTGGTACACGCGGCCCGAGGCTTCGTGAACGCGACGACCGGCGATACGTTGAACGATCTCTTCGTCCTCAACAGCGATTTCAACCACCGCGTCCAGCTCTACGCCGGCTTTCACCAAGGCTTCAGCCTGGGGAATGGTGCGCGGGAAGCCATCGAACAGGAAACCGTTCTTGCAGTCTTCCTGACTGATGCGCTCCTTGACCAGGTTGATGATCAGGTCATCGGAAACCAGGCCGCCGCTGTCCATCACGCTCTTGGCGATCAGGCCCAGCTCGGTGCCGGCCTTGACGGCGGCACGCAGCATGTCGCCGGTGGAGATTTGTGGAATACCGAACTTTTCAGTAATGAACTTTGCCTGAGTACCTTTACCGGCCCCGGGAGCTCCCAGCAGAATGACGCGCATCGATGTGCTCCTCAATTTTTTATAGAGATGGTGCCCGGATTCGCCGCGTAGGGGCAAATCTCGTAGAAATATGGCTCGTAAATATGTGGGTCCAGGCCGAATCAAACGGCCAAAGGCTGATCAAGATACACAGCGGGCCGTCACCATACAAGCCGCCAAAAGTCGCAGGAACCCGCGCCGGGTATGCGTCATAGGTAGGGTATGCCTGAGTGCAACCCGTCGGCACAAACGCCGACCGCCCGTTTCCGAGCGGCCGTCGAGGTTTATCCGCAAGCCGTTGAGAACACTTGGAAAACTTCAGCCGGTGTTGCGCAAGCCGGCGGCAATACCCGCCACGGACACCAGCAGCGCCTGTTCCAGAGGGCTGTCTTGCGCGGCCTCCTGTTGACGCGAGCGTGCCAGCAACTCGGCCTGCAGCAGGTGCAGAGGGTCCAAGTAGGTATTACGCAGACGGATGAACTCCAAGGTGTCCGGGCTATGGGCCAGCAGTTGCGACTGCCCGGTCAGGCCAAGCACCACGCTGCACGCCTGCGACAATAGGTCGCGTAAGTGCGCACCCAATGGCAGCAGGTCAGGCTGCACCAGACGCTCGTCATATAGACGGGCAATGTCGGCATCGGCCTTGGCCAGCACCATTTCCAGCATGTCGATGCGCGTACGGAAGAACGGCCACTGTTCGCGCATCTGCCCCAGCAACTCACCTTCGCCGCGTTCCAGCGCCTTGCTCAATGCCGCTTCCCAGCCGAGCCAGGCCGGCAACATCAGGCGGGTCTGGGTCCAGCCGAAGATCCATGGGATAGCACGCAGGCTTTCAATGCCACCCGCACGCCGTTTGGCCGGGCGACTGCCCAGTGGCAGACGCCCCAGCTCCTGCTCCGGCGTGGATTGGCGGAAATACTCGACGAACTGTGGGTTTTCCCGCACTACGGCGCGGTAGGCGCTGACACCGTCTGCTGCCAGTTCATCCATCAAATGGCGCCAGGCCGGCTCGGGTGGTGGCGGCGGCAACAGTGTGGCCTCCAGTACGGCCGCCAGGTAGAGGTTGAGGTTTTGTTCGGCGATGTCCGGCAAACCGAATTTGAAGCGGATCATCTCCCCTTGCTCGGTCGTGCGAAAACGCCCCGCCACCGAACCGGGTGGCTGCGACAGAATCGCCTCGTGAGCCGGGCCGCCGCCACGGCCGACGGTGCCGCCCCGACCATGGAACAACAGCAGTTCCACCTGTTGCTCACGGCAGATATCCACCAGCCGCTCCTGCGCCCGATACTGCGCCCAGGCAGCGGCGGTGGTGCCCGCGTCCTTGGCCGAGTCCGAGTAACCAATCATCACTTCCTGCGGGCCTTGCAGGCGTGCCCTGTACCCCGGCAACTGCAACAGTTGCTCCATCACCGGCCCGGCGTTATCCAGGTCAGCCAGGGTCTCGAACAGCGGCACCACACGCATCGGGCGTTGGACGCCTGACTCCTTGAGCAGCAATTGCACCGCCAATACATCCGACGCAGCGCCGGCCATGGAAATGACATAGGAGCCCAGCGACGCGGCCGGGGCAGCAGCGATTTCCTTGCAGGTGTTCAACACTTCAGCGGTATCCGCCGACGGCTTGAAGTAACCCGGCAGCAAGGGCCGGCGATTGGCCAATTCCTTCATCAGGAAGGCAATACGCGCCTCTTCGTCCCAGTCTTCATAACGGCCAAGGCCAAGGTAATCGGTGATTTCGGTCATGGCCGCCGAATGACGACTGGAATCCTGGCGAACATCGAGGCGCACCAGGAACAAGCCGAATGTCACCGCGCGTCGCAGGCAGTCGAGCAACGGTCCATCGGCGATCACGCCCATGCCGCACTCGTGCAGCGACTGGTAGCACAGCTCCAGCGGCTCCAGCAGGTCACGGTTGTTTTGCAACACCTCGGCGCTGGCCGGCGTAGCAGCCGTCAGCGAGGTGTGCGCCCATTGGCGCGTGGCGCGCAGACGCTCGCGCAGTTGCTTGAGCAAGGCGCGATAGGGTTCGACGCTGTCACCGACCTTGGCTTGCAATGCCGGGCTGGCTTGCTGCATCGACAGCTCCGAGGCCAGATGATCGACATCGCGCAAATACAGATCGGCCGCCATCCAGCGTGCCAACAGCAGCACTTCACGGGTGACCGGTGCCGTGACGTTGGGGTTACCGTCGCGGTCTCCGCCCATCCACGAGGCAAAGCGAATCGGTGCCGCCTCCAGAGGCAGGTGCAATCCGGTAGCGGCGAACAACGCCTTGTCGGCCTTACGCAGGTAATTGGGAATGGCGTGCCATAACGAATGCTCGATCACCGCAAAGCCCCATTTGGCTTCATCCACCGGGGTCGGCCGCACGCGACGGATTTCTTCGGTGTGCCAGGCTTCGGCGATCAGCCGCTGCAAGCGCTCGCGGATCTGCTCACGCTCGGCCGTGGTCAGGTCACGGTGATCCTGCAGGGCCAGTTGCGCGGCAATCGCGTCGTATTTCTGGATCAGGGTGCGGCGGGCCACTTCGGTGGGGTGGGCCGTGAGCACCAGTTCGATCTCCAACCGCGCCAACTGGCGCGCCAGGGACTCGTTGCTGTGGCCTTCGCGTTGCAGCCGGGCCAGCAATTGCGGGAGTACCCGGGCCTCGAAGGGCGCCGGCTGCGACTCATCGCGCCGATGGATCAACTGGTACTGCTCGGCGATGTTGGCCAGGTTAAGGAACTGGTTGAAGGCTCGCGCCACTGGCAGCAGTTCATTTTCCTGCAACTGGTTCAGGCTGGTGCTCAATTCATCGCCAGCCCCTCGCCGGTCGGCCTTGGCGCCTTTACGGATCTGCTCGATCTTGTCGAGAAAATCATCACCGTACTGCTCTCGAATGGTGTTGCCCAACAGCTCACCCAGCAGGTGAACATCCTCACGCAAGCGTGCATCGATATCACTCATCAGCCAATCTCCAGCCAGAAATCCGGGACGCGCAGGGGTTCCAGAGTGCCGCCGACGTCGGTTTCTGACAAGGCTTTAAACCTTGTGAGTTGCAGCTAGTCTCAACTATTGAGTCGCGGCGTTATCCACGCCAGCGACCGGTCACTCATCAGCGCCTGCAACCAGCGGGCATATTGAGGTTGCCATGAAAATCCGAGAATTGGCCCAGCATTGGGAAGAAACCGCCAAGGGTCGCATGACCAAAACCGAATACGCGATCCATTTGGACGTGGAATCCGCCGCGAGGCTGGCGGCCATTGCCGAGATGTACCCAAAGCGTAATACCGAAGAATTGCTCGGTGAACTGATCGGCGCCGCCCTTGAAGAGCTGGAAGCCAGCTTTCCATACATCAAGGGCCAACAGGTGATTGCCACCGATGAAGAGGGCGATCCGTTATACGAGGACGTTGGCCCTACCCCACGTTTCCTCACATTGTCCCGACGCTATCTGCATGATTTATCGGCCAGTGCCGATGAACAGAAGCACTGATAACTACTTATAAATTCCTTCAATGTCCCGGTATTCCGGGCCCCTCAGGGGCTCGGGGTACCGCTGTGCGCGACGAAAGTTCCACCTCAAAGGCGCTGACCAATCAGTCAGATATTTTTTTAGGCAAATCGCCATCTTCTCTGAACTTTTGAAAAAAGCCTCGGGTCACAGCCAGTAAGCCATCAACTTGGAACGGCCGTTTGAAAGGGCATCTGGTGCTTTACCGCCGGGCCCCAACCGCTGACCAACGAAGTGGATTTTGATGTTTTTCAGGAGCTATCCAATGGAGTTGAAGACGATGAAAACCAGCACTGCCAAATCCTCGTTTAACCACCTGCGCGGGCTCAAATTGGCCGCGCTGGCAATCGGCACCAGCTTCGTACTGGCGGGTTGCGCAGGTAACCCTCCGACCGAGCAATACGCGGTGACTCAATCGGCTGTTAACAGTGCAGTCAGCGCCGGCGGTACCGAGTTCGCTGCCGTGGAAATGAAATCGGCCCAAGACAAGCTCAAAGAAGCCGAAATCGCCATGCACGACAAGAACTACGACAAAGCTCGTCAGTTGGCCGAACAAGCCGAATGGGACGCTCGCGTTGCAGAGCGCAAGGCCCAGGCTGCCAAAGCCCAACAGGCCGTGAAGGACTCCCAGAAAGCTGTTCAGGAGCTGCGTCAGGAAGGCATGCGCCCGGCTGTTATCCAACAGCAATAAGCCGCTGCCACCTGATTGCATTGCACCCGAAATCGAATTGAAAGGACGACACGATTATGCGTAAACAAATGATGATCCCTGCCCTGTTGGCAATGAGCGTTGCTCTGGCGGCCTGCTCCACCCCGCCCAACCAGAACCTGGAAAACGCCAAGACCAACTTCTCGGCTTTGCAGGCGAACCCGCAAGCCACCAAGGTAGCGGCCCTGGAAACCAAGGACGCCAGCGAATGGCTGGACAAGGCTGAAAAAGCCTACCGTGACAAAGAAGACGAGAAAAAAGTCGACCAGTTGGCCTACCTGACCAACCAGCGCGTTGAAGTCGCCAAAGACACCATCGTGTTGCGCGAATCCGAAGCCAAGCTGAAAAACGCCGGTGACGAACGTGCCCGCGCCCTGCTGC
Organism: Pseudomonas sp. BCA17; assembly: GCF_004519405.1. GTDB lineage: Bacteria > Pseudomonadota > Gammaproteobacteria > Pseudomonadales > Pseudomonadaceae > Aquipseudomonas. The sequence goes on from NZ_SGWI01000002.1 coordinate 183,817, forward strand.
AAGCCCGTGATGCACAGATCAAGCAACTGCAAGACAGCCTGAATGCCAAGCAGACCGACCGTGGCACCCTGGTGACTTTCGGTGACGTGCTGTTCGCCACCAACAAGTCCGACCTGAAATCCAGCGGCCTGGTCAACATCACCAAGCTGGCGCAGTTCCTGCGCGATAACCCGGACCGTAAAGTGATCGTCGAAGGCTACACCGACAGCACTGGTTCGGACTCGTACAACCAGTCCCTGTCCGAGCGTCGTGCCGCTTCGGTACAACGTGCACTGGCGCAACAAGGCGTGGATATCTCGCGCATCGTGACCCAGGGTTACGGCAAGGAATACCCGGTTGCCGACAACGGCAGCGTATCGGGCCGTGCCATGAACCGTCGCGTTGAAGTGACTATCTCCAACGACAACCAGCCAGTCAAGCCTCGCTCCAGCATGGCTAACTGATTGATTGAAGCTGGATAAAAAAACCCACCGGAGACGGTGGGTTTTTTCGTTCAGTACTGGATCTGGCGTTTATTGTCGTCGGCGCCGACAGCATCAAACTCCGACTGGCGCTTCAATTCGTCTCGCGTCCCTTGGGACGGCTCAGCGTCGCACTCGCTGCACTCATCCAGAATCTGCTGCGCCCGGGCCATGTCCAACATCCTATTGATCGCACCGATATTCACCGTGACTTCCCCCCTGGCTGACTATTCGTAAGTTACCCATCAGCACCGCTGACTGGGCACTGAGTGGTTTCTTACGTAATTCGGTTCCAGATATTTCAGAAACGCTGATTTGAAGCGATTTACTGCTGAAGTTGCGGTGTTTCCTGGCCCAGGCAACGCACAGCCTGTTTCTTGTTGTTCACCAGCACACCGCTGAGGCCCTTCTGTTCGGTGTCGAACATCACCAATACACCATCAATGCACTGCGCCACTTGCGCGGCCGGGGTCAGGGATATCTTGTAATCCTCACCGGGTACGGTCTTGAGCAGGGTGAAGTCGCTCAGAAGCAATGCATCCTCCGGCTTGGCAAAATGCAGGTAGCCGTAGAACCACAGGCAACCGACGGTACCGATGATGGTGCCGATGCCGGTGAGAATCAGCGGGATCATGTTGCGTTCTTCACTCATTAAGGGCTCTCTGATGAATCAACTTTAGGAATCGGATAATTCGGAATCTCGCCCAGGCGGCGCAGACCGTTGAAGTGCTGCGGGTCGTCCAGATAGCGCAGCATCACGGTTTGCCAGTTCTTGTCGGCAAAGGTCTGCACATGATCGCCACGGGTCAGTTGCAACACCCGCGGCGGCGGCGCGGCCTGATACAAGCGGATGCCGTTGGCCAACGGCACTATCGGGTCATCCAGGCTATGGAACAGCAACTTGGGCACACCCGTGAGCGCTGGCATGGCGTTGATCGCACTGTCGGCGTCGGGCACCAGCCAGGACAGCGGCACCTGGAACGGCCATGTTAACCAGGAGGTGCTCAAGGCGAATTGCCCTACGTCACGATAACTGGCGGGCACGCCATCCAGTACCAAGGCCTTGAGCCGGGCCTGGCGCTCCGGGTGTGCGGCCAGGTAATGCACCGCCAGCGCACCGCCCAGGCTTTGCCCAAGGACAACCAGCGGTTGGCCCTGGGTTTCAGGCGCTTGATCGAGCCAATGCAAGGCCGCGTCGATATCCTGGTAAATCGCCGGCAACGACGGTTTACCCTCGGATAGCCCGTAGCCACGGTAATCCAGCATCAACACTTGATAGCCCTGTTCCGGCAACCACCAACTGCCACCGAGGTGCCAGGCCAGATTGCCGCCATTACCGTGCAGGTGAAGCACAGTACCCTTGAGCGGCACACCAGGCTTGGCGGGCAACCACCAGGCGTGGAGTTTTACACCGTCAGCGGCAGTGAGCGTGACGTCCCGGTATTGCAGGTGTGCTTTTTCCGGCGTGAACGGCAGGCCGGGTTCGGGATAGAACAACAGCGAGCTGCAGCCGTTCAATGTCAGTAACAGGCATAAAATACCGAGGACTCTCATCCGTTAAAGCCTCCACATGCCAATACCCTAGAGGATATTGGAGTAATCGGCCTCGATCCGGTCCAGGCTCAGGTGGTTGAGGAAGTTGGAGAAGCACATCCACGCCGCCAACGCGTTCATATCGCGAAACTGCTCAGGCAGGTATTTGGGTGGCACCACCAGACCTTCGTCGACCAGTTGGCGCAAGGTGCGCATATCTTCCAGGGTGGTCTTGCCGCAGAACAGCAGCGGGACCTGTTCCAACTTGCCCTTGCGCACGGCGAGCTGGATGTAGTTGTAGACCATGATAAAGCCCTTGAGGTAGGACAAATCCTTGGTAAACGGCAAACCGGTCGGCACTGAACCTCGGAACACCCGGCTGGCGTTGCCATAGCTTTCGGCCATCTCAAAGCCCTGCTCGCGGAAGAACTCGAACACCTGCAGGAAGTCGGCGCCCTCCTCTACCATATGGATGGCGCGGGTGCGGTTGGTCAATTTACGCAGGCGGCTCGGGTAAGACGCGAAGGTGATGATCTCCATCAAAATCGCCAGGCCTTCCTGAGTCACGGTGGATGACGGTGGGCCTTTGGACAGGAACGTGCAGATGGGCTGGTTCAGACCGTTAAGGGTGGTGCCGACATGGACCAGACCTTCATGCACCTCAAGGGCGCGCACGTCACGCTCGTTGAACATCGCGTCGGCGCGGATCTTGATGTAGTCGGCACCCGCCGCAGCGTCCGCGACGATGCCGTCTGACTCGAATACACGGATGGTTTCCTCCGCCTCGCCAAACACTTTGTTCAAGCGGGTTTGCAGCAAGGCGACGGCATCCTTGGCCGTCAGGGTCTTGGCTTCGTCCTTGAGGTCGCCACGGCCGTCGATATTGTTCAGATAATCGGAAAGCATCAGGCCGAGGTCCGCCAGAGTCGGGTCGCCGGCATGAAACGCATCGGAGGCGGCGCCGTACAGCTCCTGGGAAATCAGGCCGAAATCCTCGGTGCCGCGGGCCTCGAGCATGCGCACTACCATGCGGTACTCACGGCACATGCGGCGCATGATCTGCCCTACCGGGCTGAACTGGCCGAGGCGGCGGGTGATGTCGCGCTCAATGTTCTGGAATTCAAGCTTCACGGCGCTGGAATCGAACGACAGCGGTCGGTTGAGGTAGTAATCACGGTCCACGGCAGGCATGGCCTTGCCCTTGGCCTTGAGAAACCCCTGGCGAATGTTGTCGTCCCACTTCACGGCGTCGAGGACGCGAATCGGTGTTTGCGCCAGCACAATGCGATCAGACAAGGTGCGTATCGTCTGCTGGTAATCGTCCACCTGGTGCTTCCTCTTTGAACGTTATCGGCCCGCGCGCTGCAAGCGCACGGTGAGCCTCACCTGTAGGAGCGTAGTGTCAGACCGAGGCCAACACCAAATGCATGTAGCGCTTGAGTATCTCAAGCATCTCTTCACCGGTCAGCGGGTCCAGACCGCCAAGCAGGCCCTGATACTCCATCCGACCGATAATCGCCGTCAACACTTTGGCATCCTGTTGCGGCTCGCGGGAGCCCAATACCTGGAAAAACTGCCCGGTGCCCTGCAACAGAATCTGCTGATGGGAACGCACCAGTTCGGCCAGGCGCGGGTTGAGCAAGGCTTCCTGACGAAACGCCTGCTCCGCCATCAGGTACTCGCGACGATTGGTCAGCTGACGCATGACGTAATCGGCGGTCAGCCGCGCAATATCGTCGGCCAGTTGCGAACGTGACTCAGGGCTGCCATCACCGTAAGCGACCATCTCGCGCAGCAGGCCCTCATTGCGCACCCACAGCTTGCCCATGAACGCCGCGCTGCGCTCCACGTATTGGGCGAAGGTGTCGGTGAGCAGGTCATCGATATCCTTGAAGTAATAGGTGGTGGCCGACAACGGCACGCCCGCCTCCGCCGCCACTGCGCGATGGCGCACCGCACGCACGCCGTCACGCACGACGATGCGCATCGCCGCATCGAGAATGTCTTGCCGGCGTTGCTCGCTGCCCCGGCGACTGGCCTTGCGGCCCTGGTACTGGACACTTTCAGCCACGGCAGCAGCAATGCCGGCGGCGCCTTCTTGAGCCATTACGCGGTTCACCACACACATCCTTGAATAGATCAAAATCTGGCGCTGTTCGCTTGACGCTTATTTACGCCCCATAAAAAAGCCGCCTTATAAAAGGCGGCTTCGGACTTCGCTACGGTTACGCTTGTGGCCGCATGTGCGGGAACAAGATCACATCGCGGATCGACGGCGAGTTGGTCAATAACATCACCAGACGGTCGATGCCGATACCCTCACCCGCCGTCGGCGGCATACCGTACTCCAGAGCACGGACGAAGTCGGCGTCGTAGTGCATGGCTTCGTCGTCGCCGGCATCCTTGTCGGCCACCTGGGCCATGAAGCGCTCGGCCTGGTCTTGTGCGTCGTTAAGCTCGGAATAAGCGTTGGCGATTTCGCGGCCACCGATGAACAGCTCGAAACGGTCAGTGACGTTCGGGTTTTCGTCGTTGCGACGGGCCAGCGGCGACACTTCGAACGGGTACTGGGTGATGAAATGCGGCTGTTCCAGCTTGTGCTCCACCAGCTCTTCGAAAATCATCACCTGCAGTTTGCCCAGGCCTTCGAAGCCTAGCACCTTGGCACCGGCTTTCTTGGCAATGGCACGTGCCTTGTCGATGTCGTTCAGGTCGTCAGCGGTCAATTCAGGGTTGTACTTGAGGATCGAATCGAACACCGACAGGCGCACGAACGGCTCGCCGAAGTGGAACACCTTATCGCCGTACGGTACGTCGGTGCTGCCGAGGACCAACTGCGCCAGCTCGCGGAACAGTTCTTCGGTCAGGTCCATGTTGTCTTCGTAGTCGGCGTAAGCCTGGTAGAACTCCAACATGGTGAATTCCGGGTTGTGACGGGTCGAAACGCCTTCGTTACGGAAGTTGCGGTTGATCTCGAACACTTTTTCGAACCCGCCCACAACCAGTCGCTTGAGGTACAGCTCGGGCGCGATGCGCAAGAACATTTCCATGTCCAGCGCGTTGTGGTGGGTTTCGAACGGCTTGGCTGCGGCGCCGCCAGGAATGGTCTGCAGCATCGGCGTTTCGACTTCGAGGAAGTCGCGTTTCATCAGGAAGCTGCGGATATGCGCGATGACTTGCGAACGTACGCGGAAGGTCTGGCGCACGTCTTCGTTGACGATCAGGTCAACGTAGCGCTGGCGGTAGCGCTGTTCGGTGTCGGTCAGGCCGTGGTGCTTGTCCGGCAGTGGGCGCAGGGACTTGGTCAGCAGGCGCACGTTGGTCATTTCAACGTACAGGTCACCCTTGCCGGAACGGGCCAGGGTACCTTCGGCGGCGATGATGTCACCCATGTCCCAGGTTTTCACCGCGGCCAGGGTTTCTTCGGACAACGTCTTGCGGTTGACGTAGACCTGGATGCGCCCGGTCATGTCCTGGATCACCAGGAACGAGCCACGGTTGAGCATGATGCGACCGGCAACCTTGACCGGGATCGCAGCCTCTGCCAGCTCTTCCTTGGTCTTGTCCGCGTACTGTTTCTGCAGGACATCGCAGTAGTTGTCGCGGCGGAAGTCGTTGGGGAAGGCATTGCCCTTGGCGCGCTCGGCAGCAAGCTTTTCCTTGCGCAGCGCGATCAGGGAGTTTTCTTCCTGTTGCAGGGCTTGCGGGTCGAGTTGTTGGTCGCTCATGTCTTTAGATTTTCCATCAGGTTCGTTGTCCCCGGCCCGCGGCCGGGGATCGCCGGGCAAGGACTAGACGTCCCCCCGGCTCCTACAAAGGCTGTTACAGGCCCGATTTCAGGCTGGCTTCCAGGTATTCGTCAATGTCACCGTCGAGCACCTTGTCACAGTCGCTGCGTTCGATGTTAGTGCGCAGATCCTTGATCCGCGACGCATCGAGCACATACGAACGGATCTGGTGGCCCCAGCCGATATCCGACTTGGTGTCCTCCAGCGCCTGGGAAGCGGCGTTGCGTTTCTGCATTTCCTGCTCGTACAACTTGGCCCGCAGCATTTTCATGGCGGTGTCCTTGTTCGCGTGCTGGGAACGTTCGTTCTGGCAGCTGACCACGGTGTTGGTCGGTACGTGGGTGATACGTACGGCCGAGTCGGTGGTGTTTACGTGCTGACCACCGGCACCGGAGGAGCGATAGGTATCGATCCGCAAGTCGGCCGGGTTGATCTCGATTTCCACCTTGTCATCGATCTCTGGCGAGACGAATACCGCAGAAAACGAGGTATGGCGGCGGTTGCCGGAGTCGAACGGGCTCTTGCGCACCAGGCGGTGCACGCCGATCTCGGTACGCAGCCAGCCAAAGGCGTATTCGCCCTTGATGTGCACGGTCGCGCCCTTGATACCGGCGACTTCACCCGCCGACAGTTCCATGATGGTTGCGTCGAAACCGCGTTTGTCGGCCCAGCGCAGGTACATGCGCAACAGGATGTTGGCCCAGTCCTGGGCTTCGGTGCCGCCGGAACCGGCCTGGATATCCAGGTAGGCGTTGTTCGGGTCCATTTCGTGACTGAACATGCGGCGGAATTCGAGCTTGGCGAGGTTTTCCTCGAGACGGGCCAGCTCGGCGACGACATCGCCCACTGCGCCTTCGTCGTTCTCTTCGACGGCCATGTCCAACAGGTCACGGCAATCGGCCAGACCGCTATTCAATTCGTCGAGGGTGTCGACGATCTGCGCCAGCGCAGCGCGCTCGCGGCCCAGTTCCTGGGCGTATTCAGGTTTGTTCCAGACACTCGGATCTTCAAGCTCGCGATTGACTTCCGTCAGACGCTCATGCTTTTGATCGTAGTCAAAGATACCCCCGAATAGTTTCGGAGCGCTCGGACAGGTCCTTGATGGTGTTAAGGATCGGGTTGATTTCCATGGCGGGCAGCACTCGTTGGCGAACTTTTGAAAGCCGGCGAGTATAACGGCAAACGGGCCGAAACGGCAGCCCGCTTGGCGAAAAGGCGGCCTTTGTACACGACCCGACACCCAAGGAAGATCCAATGTGGGAGCGAGCCCCCTGCCTAAGGATTATTCGATACCGACCTGATTGCGCCCATTATGTTTGGCCGTATACAACCCCTTGTCCGCCGCCATGATGAGTTGCCGATAATCCGTGCCCTGCATCGGCGTCAGGGTCGACAGGCCGATGCTGATGGTCAGGCTCGACCCCTCGGTCGGCGCAATGTGCGGGATTTTCAGCGCCGCCACCGCCATGCGCAGCTTTTCGGCCACCAGTCGGGCACCGCCCGGCGAGGTGTTCGGCAGCACCAGGGCAAACTCTTCACCGCCATAACGCGCCGGCAAATCCGAAGGGCGGCTGCTGGCCTCACGAATGGTGGCAGCGACCTTGCGCAGGGCTTCATCGCCTTCGACATGGCCGAAGTTGTCGTTGTAGCGCTTGAAGAAGTCCACATCGATCATCAGCAGCGAGAGCTGAGTCTGGTCACGCATGGCACGGCGCCACTCCAACTCCAGGTATTCGTCGAAGTGACGGCGGTTGGACAGCCCGGTAAGGCCATCGGAGTTCATCAGGCGTTGCAGCACCAGGTTGGTGTCCAGCAACTGTTGCTGGCTGACCCGCAGCGCACGGTAGGCCGCATCCCGTTGCAACAGGGTCATGTAGGAACGCGAGTGATAGCGAATGCGCGCCACCAGCTCGATGTTGTCCGGCAGTTTCACCAGATAATCGTTGGCACCCGCGGCAAAGGCAGCGCTTTTGATCAGCGGGTCTTCCTTGGTCGACAGCACGATGATCGGGATATTCGCGGTGGCCGGGTGGTTGCGGTATTCGCGAACCAGGGTCAGGCCGTCCAGCCCGGGCATCACCAGGTCTTGCAGGATCACCGTGGGCTTGATGCGAATCGCCTGAGCGATCGCCTGGTGCGGATCGGCGCAAAAGTGGAAGTCGATGTTTTCTTCATGGGCCAGGCCACGTCGCACGGCTTCGCCGATCATCGCCTGGTCGTCAACCAGCAACACCATGGCGGCATTTTCATCGGTTTTGAAGTCGTCGAGCTGTAAATCATTCATGTGCAGTCACCTGAATTACCACCTGCAAGCCAGCAGCACGGGAGGTCTTGATCATTTTGCAAAGACCTCCAGCAATCGGGGCGCAATTCTATCCAGTGGGCGAATTTCAACAGCGGCATCAATCGCCGCCGCAGCTTTGGGCATGCCATACACCGCCGAACTCTGTTGGTCCTGGGCGATGGTCAAATATCCTTGGTCACGCAGTAATTTAAGCCCCTGGGCGCCATCGCGGCCCATGCCGGTCAGCAATACGCCGACGGCATCGCCGTTCCAGTGGCTGGCGACGCTCTCGAAAAACACGTCGATGGAAGGTCGGTAAATCTCGTTTACCGGCTCGGCGGTGTAGGCCAATGTGCCGTTTTTCAGCAGCCGGATGTGGTGGTTGGTCCCGGCCAGCAATACCACGCCGCTTTGCGGCGGTTCACCCTCGCAGGCCAGGCGCACCGGCAAGCCGGACGCACTGCTCAGCCACTCGGCCATACCGGCGGCGAACACCTGGTCCACATGCTGCACCAGCACGATGGCAGCGGGAAAGTCCCGCGGCAAGCCCTTGAGCAGAGTTTCCAGGGCCGCCGGCCCTCCCGCCGATGACCCGATGGCCACCAGGCTCTGGCGCTTGCCGGTAGCACGTTGGGGCGTGGTTTCGGCGCGCACGCGACTGCCGCGCTGACCGATCAGCCAGCCGATATTGAGGATCTTGCGCAGCAACGGCGCCGCTGCATCCTTGGGGTTTCCTACGCCCAGCGCCGGCGTGTCCACCACATCCAGGGCCCCATGGCCCATGGCTTCGAACACGCGGCTGACGTTGGCCTGGCGGTCCACCGTGACGATCAGGATCGGGCACGGTGTTTCGGCCATGATCTGACGGGTGGCTTCCACGCCATCCATCACCGGCATGATCAGGTCCATCAGGATCAGGTCCGGGGTCAGTTCGGCACAACGTTGCACGGCCTCCAGACCGTTGCCGGCCACCCACACCACTTCATGGGCAGGCTCGAAACCCAGTGCACGGCGCAGCGCCTCCACCGCCAGGGGCATGTCATTGACGATCGCAATCCTCATGCCCGGGCCCCTCCAATCAGTTCAACCACGGCGTCGAGCAAAGCGTCATCATGAAAACTGGCTTTGGCCAGATAATAGTCGGCGCCGGCGTCCAGTCCACGGCGCCGGTCTTCTTCGCGGTCCTTGTACGACACCACCATCACCGGCAACGATTGCAGGCGACTGTCACGGCGCAGGAGTGTGACCAATTCAATACCGTCCATACGAGGCATATCAATGTCAGTGATAAGCAGGTCGAAGTCTTCGGAGCGCAGTGCGTTCCAGCCGTCCATGCCGTCGACTGCGACGGCCACTTCATATCCGCGGTTCAGTAACAATTTACGTTGCAGTTCACGCACGGTCAGCGAGTCGTCCACCACCAGCACCCGCTTGCGTGGGGCTTCAGTGGCCTGTTGACTGCGCCTCGCGATACGCTCCAGGCGGCCGGTGTTGAGCAGTTTGTCCACCGAACGCAGCATGTCTTCGACGTCGACGATCAATACCACCGAACCATCATCCAGCAAGGCACCGGCGGAGATGTCCTGGACCTTGCCCAGGCGATCATCCAGCGGCAACACCACCAGGGTACGCTCACCGATGAAACGCTCCACCGCAATGCCATACACCGCATCGCGTTCGCGTATGACCACGACTTTCAAGGTCGCGTCATTGCTTTGCGCCGCCGGGCGCTGCAACAACTGGCTGGCAGCAACCAGGCCGACGTGCCGCCCCTCATGCCAGAAATGCTGACGGCCTTCCAGCTGGACGATGTCGTCCGGTGACAGGTCGCACATGCGCTCAATATGCGCCAGCGGGAAGGCGTAGGCTTCGTCGCCGACTTCCACCACGAGGCTGCGCACTACCGACAGGGTCAACGGCACTTCCAGATGAAAGCGACTGCCCTGCCCCGCCGCCTGCTCCAGCACCACCGCGCCGCGCAATTGCCGGACCATGTGCTGCACCGCATCCAGGCCCACGCCGCGGCCGGACACTTCGGTCACTTTGTCGCGCAGGCTGAAACCGGGCAGGAACAGGAACGTCAGCAGTTCCTCCTCGCTCAAGCGCAGGGCGGTTTCCGGCGGTGACAGGTGTCGGTCGACGATAGCGCCGCGCAGGCGCTCAAGGTCGACCCCATTGCCGTCATCGCTCAGTTCCAGCACCAGCAAACCCGCCTGATGGGAGGCACGCAGGCGGATCAGACCTTCAGCCGGCTTGCCCGCCAGGATACGCTGCTCGGGCATTTCGATGCCGTGGTCGACGGCATTGCGCAGCAAATGGGTGAGCGGCGCTTCAAGCTTTTCCAGCACGTCGCGGTCGACCTGGGTCTTTTCCCCTTCGATTTCCAGGCGCACCTGCTTGCCCAGGCTGCGGCCGAGGTCGCGGACCATACGCGCCTGCCCGGCCAGCACGTCGGCAAATGGTCGCATGCGGCAGGCCAGCGCCGTGTCGTAAAGCACCTGGGCGCGCTGCCCGGCCTGCCAGCCGAACTCATCCAGTTCGACGATCTTTTCCGCCAGCAGGGCCTGGGCTTCGCTCAGCAAACGGCGGGTATCGGCCAGCGCCTCCTGGGCCTCAAGGTTCAAATCCAGGGCCCTGAGCTGACCGTCCAGCGCATCCAGTGCGCGTGCGCCGTTGCTCTGGATGCGCTTGAGGCGCTGCATGCTCACCAGGTAAGGCTTGAGCCGCTGGGTTTCCACCAGGGACTTACTGGACAGGTCCAACAGACTGTTCAGACGCTCGGCGGTCACGCGCAGCACGCGCTCACCACCCTCGGTCATGGGTTTGCTCTGGCGCGGCAACGCTGGCTCAGGGTCGGGGGCAAGCTCTTCAAGTATTGGCGCCGGGACAGGTTCGGGCGGTGGCGCGACCTTGGCAATCGGCTGCGACGGATCGAGCAGGCGCTCCATCAACGCCACATAGGCGTCTATATCCGCCGCCCCCACGTCATTGCCGGGAGTGGCGATGCGCATCAGCAAGTCGGTGCCCTGCAGGAGTGCGTCGATATGCTCGGGTTGCAGGTACAGCCGGCTTTCCTGGGCGCTGACCAGGCAATCCTCCATGACGTGGGCCACGCTGACCCCGGCGTCCACTCCGACGATGCGCGCCGCGCCCTTGAGCGAATGGGCGGCGCGCATGCAAGCTTCAAGCTGGTCGGCCTGGGTCGGGTTACGCTCCAGGGCCAACAGGCCCGCGCTCAATACCTGGGTCTGCGCATCGGCTTCCAGGCTGAACAGCTCCAGCAATGAGGCATCGCGCATCTGATCGGGGGTCATGTGAGGCTCCGGGTCACGGCAGACAGCAATTGCGCCTCGTCCAGCCACCGCAGGCTGCGGCCCTTCCACTGCAACACACCCTGGGTGTAGCGCCCACTGGCCTGGGTGCCGGAGGCGGACGCCGCCTTCAGGGCGCGCTCATCGATGGCGTGGATGCCGTCGACTTCATCCACCGGCACCACCACCGGCCCGTCCTGCGCGGCGATGATCAACATGCGCGGCATGATGCGCCCGCCCGGCGCGCCATTAGGGGTGACGTCCAGGCCGAGCAGTTCCACCAGCGACAGGCACGCCACCAGCGCGCCGCGCACATTGGCCACGCCGAGCAGCGCACGTGAGCGCTGGTGCGGCAGGGAATGGATCGGTTGCAGCGGTGCCACCTCCACCAGGCAACGAGTGGCGATGCCCAGCCATTCTTCGCCGAGGCGGAACATCAGCAGGGAGCGGGTCACCACTTTTTCGTCGACTGCGACGGCGGCCATCGCATGACGATCGTCCTGCTGCAAGGCATAGCGGTCGAGCAAGCGCGTGGCGGCGGCGGAATACACCGAGCAGTTACGGCAGTGAATATGTTCGGCCAGCAGGGGGCACGACTTGTCGCCATGGATGCCGATACGGTTCCAGCAATCGTCGATGGCCTGGGTGTCGGTCAGCGTCAGGTCAAGGCCTACGGTATCGAGCGCATCAGGGGTACTCATCGTTTGGACTCACTGTCAGCTCGCTCGCTACGGGCGGCCCGCGCCTGCAAACGGCGCGCCCCCGCACTGTCACCCTGGGACTCAAGCAACGCGGCCAGGTGCATCAGGGCCTGCGGATGCTGCGGTTCCAGGTATAGGGCTTTTCGATAATACCCCTGGGCCTCCAAGGCGCTGCCGGCCACATCACTGAGCAACCCCAGCCAATAGAACACTTGGGCGGCCGGTGGGTGGTTGCTCAAATAGTGTTCGCAGGCAGCGCGGGCTTCAGTGCTTTTGCCCTCGTTGGCCAGGGTGGCGATCCGGTTGAGCAAATCGCCTGCGTCTGTCTGGGGTGCCTTGATCGGCAGCGCCGGGGCAGTGACCGTACTGAACGGGCGCGGTTTGGGTGGGACCGGGACTGCGCGGCGTTGCGGCACCGGCACCGACACGGGCACAAAAACGGGCTCCGGCGCGACCGGCCCCACGTGCCGGCTGAAGGCAAAGGACTGTGGTACGCCAATCGACCGCATACCGTGGCGCCCCAGCAAGCTGCCTTCAGCCGGGCCGATAAACAGCACGCCATCCACATGGGTCAAGCCCTTGAGCACATCGAAGACCTGCTTCTGGGTCGGCTGGTCGAAGTAGATCAGCAAGTTGCGGCAGAACACGAAGTCGTAGGTTGGCTCATTTGCCAGCAACGCAGGGTCCAGCAGGTTTCCGACTTGCAGACGCACCTGTTCACGCACCCGATCGGCAATGTGGTAACCGTCGGCCTGCGCAACGAAGTGGCGTTGGCGAAACTCCAGGTCGCCTCCTCGAAAGGAATTCTTTCCATACACCCCGCGCCGCGCCCGCTCTACCGATAACGGGCTGACGTCCATGCCCTGTACCTTGAACTGGTGCGGGGCCAGGCCGGCATCGAGCAAGGCCATGGCAATCGAATAGGGTTCTTCGCCGGTTGAACACGGCAGGCTGAGAATGCGCAATGCGCGCAGTTGGTTGATCTCGACCAGGCGCGCCTTGGCCAGGCGGGCCAAGGTGGCAAATGACTCGGGGTAACGGAAAAACCACGTCTCGGGGACGATCACCGCCTCGATCAACGCCTGCTGTTCTTCATGGGAGCGTTGCAGTTGCTGCCAGTAGTGCTCCAGCGTGGCCGCCTGCACGGCCTGGCTACGCTGGCGCACGGCGCGCTCGATAATGGCCTCGCCCACCGATGCGACGTCCAGGCCAATGCGTTCTTTGAGGAAAGTAAAGAAACGTGGGTCGCTGCTCATAGGCTCAGCTCGGCAGAAAATAGCAAAGCGCGGACCTCAGCGGTCAACAGGTCGTCCACACCAATCCACTGCGTCAAGCCCTGGGCGTCTTCACGCACCGGCCCCAAGTAAGGCGCCTGCCGATTGTCGAGGCCGTAAGGCTGGAATTCGGCAGGGTCGCAACGCAGCGTATCGGTGGCTTGCTCCAGGATCAGCCCCAGCCAACGTGGCTCGATCCAGGGCTGCGGCTGGTAGTTGACCAGCACCAGCCGAGTGCTGGTCCGCGCCTGGGCTGCGGTGCCGAAGGTCAGCGCACTGAGGTCGATCACCGGCACCAGCGCCCCGCGATGGGCAAATATGCCTGCCACCCACAGCGGCGCATGAGCGATGGGCTTGAGTGGCAGGCGCGGCAGCACCTCGGCCACTTCCGTGGCCTTGAGGGCATAACGTTCATTACCGATGTGAAACATCAGGAACAACGCCTTTTTCGCTGCCGGGACGGCGCCGCGTTTAGCCGCGAAGTCGCTCATCAGACTTTGAAACGCGATACGCCGCTGCGCAGACCGACCGCAACCTGGCTCAATTCATCAATGGCGAAACTGGCCTGGCGCAGAGATTCGACCGTCTGGCTACTGGCATCGCCCAGTTGCACCAGCGCGTGGTTGATCTGCTCAGCACCGGTGGCCTGGGCCTGCATGCCTTCGTTGACCATCAACACCCGCGGCGCCAGGGCCTGTACCTGGTGGATGATCTGCGACAGCTGTTCGCCGACCTGTTGCACTTCGAACATGCCACGGCGCACTTCTTCAGAGAACTTGTCCATGCCCATCACGCCCGCCGACACCGCCGACTGGATCTCGCGCACCATCTGTTCGATGTCGTACGTGGCCACGGCGGTCTGGTCAGCCAGACGGCGCACTTCGGTGGCAACCACAGCAAAGCCGCGTCCGTACTCACCGGCTTTCTCGGCTTCGATGGCCGCGTTGAGCGACAACAGGTTGGTCTGGTCGGCAACCTTGACGATGGTCACCACCACCTGGTTGATGTTGCCGGCCTTCTCGTTGAGGATCGCCAGCTTGGCGTTGACCAGGTCAGCGGCCCCCATCACCGAGTGCATGGTTTCTTCCATACGCGCCAGCCCTTGCTGGCCGGAGCCGGCAGCGACTGAAGCCTGGTCGGCGGCAGTGGACACTTCGGTCATGGTACGGACCAGGTCCCTGGACGTTGCGGCGATCTCGCGGGAGGTCGCGCCGATTTCAGTGGTCGTTGCAGCCGTTTCAGTGGCGGTCGCCTGTTGCTGCTTGGAGGTCGCGGCGATCTCGGTCACCGAGGTGGTCACCTGCACCGACGAGCGCTGGGCCTGAGACACCAGGGCCGTCAGCTCAGTCATCATGTCGTTGAAGCCGGTTTCGACTGCGCCGAACTCGTCCTTGCGCTCCAGGTTCAGGCGTTTGCTCAGGTCACCGTCACGCATGGTGCCCAGGATCGAAACAATGCGCTGCATCGGCGCCATGATCGCGCGCATCAACAGCAGGCCACAGAGGGCGGCAGCGAGAATGGCCAGCGCCAGCGACACGAACATACTGATTTTCGCGGCCGCTACGGCGTCATCAATCGCGTTGGTTGCATGGTCGGCGACATTTTTGTTTTCGGTAATGATGTCATTGAGCTTCATGCGGCCTGCGGTCCAGGCCGGGGTCATTTCGGTGTCGAACAGCTTGCGCGCAGCGGCGACATCATTGTTTTGCAAGCGCTCAACTACCGTGGCCAGGGCCTTGTTGTAAATCTGGTGCTCGGCTTCGAATTTATCGAACTCGGCCTGATCGTCACCCCCGTTGACGGTGGCCTGATAGTTGGCCATCTGTTGCAGGATGCGCGCTTCGAAGGACTTGAAGGCAGCCTTGTCGGCGTCGGTCAGCCCCTTGTTTTCACGCAAGCCGATGATTTCCAGGATATGCAGGTAACTGTCGACCCAGGCACTGCGAATCATCGAACTGAGGTAAACCCCTGGCACCGCGTCGTCACGAACCGCGACTTCACTGGTTTCGATCTTCAGCAACCGTGAATAGGAGACCACAACCATTAACAGCATGATGGCGATAATGACCGCAAAGCTAGCCAAAATCCTTTGGCGCAAGGTCCAGTTCTTCACAGTAAT
This sequence comes from Pseudomonas sp. BCA17, assembly GCF_004519405.1. Classification (GTDB taxonomy): domain Bacteria; phylum Pseudomonadota; class Gammaproteobacteria; order Pseudomonadales; family Pseudomonadaceae; genus Aquipseudomonas. Next base: position 199,288 of record NZ_SGWI01000002.1, read on the forward strand.
TCCTCGAAGGCCCATTCAAATGCAGGGGAGTATAGCTGAGCAGATGCCGGCGTTTATCAACAGCTTGTGATGACGTGTCCACAGAATGCACATGCGGAAGGGGGCCTGCTTGCGAGCGTGGTGGGTCAGTTCCGGATAATCCGACTGACACGCCACACTTGCAAGCAAGCCCCCTCCCCCAGTTTGATCGGTGCCTGCTGGTATTTATGCGTTCAGCCGCACCTGCTTTTCCAACTCAGCCTTCAAGCCTGGCTCAAGTTTCAATTGGCGGGCCAGTTCGTCGAGGTAGGCTTTTTCCATGAAGTTTTCTTCGTCGACCAACATCACACTGGCGATGTACATCTCCGCGGCCATTTCCGGCGTGACGGCCGAGCGGGCGACGTCGGTAGGATCGAGCGGTTTGTTGAGCTCGGCGTGCAGCCAGCTTTGTAGCTCGGCGTCGTTATCCAGCCTGGTGAATTCCCCTTCGATCAGCGCCCGCTCGCGCTCATCGATATGCCCGTCGGCCTTGGCGGCCGCGACCAATGCCTTGAGGATGCCCTGGCTGTGCTGCTCGACCTGGGCCGGCGGCAGGCGATCGATGGTTTGCGGTTCGGTTTGCGGTGCGCCGGCCTGCTGCGCCTGCCAGTTACCGTAGGCCTTGTAGGCAATCACACCGAGCGCCGCCAACCCTCCGTAGGTCAAGGCCTTGCCGCCAAACTTGCGGGCTTTTTTGTTCCCCAGCAACAGGCCCATGGCGCCCGCCGCCAGGGCACCACCGCCCGCGCCACCCAGCAGGCTGCCAAGGCCACCACCGCCGAGCAAACCGCCCAGGGCACTTTTATTGTCCTGTTGACGTTGGCCACCAGCCTTGTTTTGCAACATATCCTGGCCAGACTTGAGCAACTGATCGAGCAATCCACGGGTATTCATTCGCAGCCTCCAGACATTTGGGTTCGTAGCACCAATAGGCTCACAGCGTAAAACTAAGTACCAAAAAGCCACGAGCTAGAGTGCTTCCAGATGTAACGCCAGATACAAAGAGAGCGGCACCGCAGAAACGCTTTGTTTCACATGCAAAGCCATCATCCAGCCATCAATCAATTTTCCTGGCTCATCGAACCGCTTAAGCTATCCAGCGTCTGTTTATTGTCCGTAGCGTTTGGCCGAAGGCATGTCCGAACCGTTATTTCTAATCCAGCACGCGCCAGGGCCGGCGCGGGATTTGCTCACGACAGGTTGTCTCTATGCTCCGCAGGAATTTGCTCAAAGCATCCATGGCCATTGCGGCTTACACCGGTTTGTCGGCCAGCGGCCTGATGGCCGCCCAGGCTTGGGCCGGCAACCGCGCGGCCGATGGCAAGGCCGTGGCCTTCGATTTCGAGTCGCTCAAGGCCCAGGCCAAACAACTCGCCGGGGCTGCCTACAAAGACACCAAACAGGTGCTGCCGCCGACCCTGGCGACCATGACGCCGCAGAATTTCAACGCCATCGGCTACGACGGCAACCATTCGCTGTGGAAGGAATTGAACGGCCAGCTCGACGTGCAGTTCTTCCACGTCGGCATGGGTTTCAAGACCCCCGTGCGCATGCACAGCGTTGATCCCAAGACCCGTGAGGCCCGCGAAGTGCATTTCCGCCCTTCGCTGTTCAACTATTCCAAAACGTCTGTGGACACCCAACAGTTGACCGGTGACCTGGGCTTCTCCGGTTTCAAGCTGTTCAAGGCGCCCGAACTGGACCGGCATGACGTGCTGTCGTTCCTCGGCGCCAGCTACTTCAGAGCTGTGGACTCCACCGGCCAATACGGCCTTTCCGCACGCGGACTGGCGATTGATACCTACGCGAAAAAGCGCGAGGAATTCCCCGACTTCACGCAGTTCTGGTTCGAAACGCCGGACAAGGACGCCACGCGCTTTGTGGTCTACGCCTTGCTCGACTCGCCGAGCGCCACCGGGGCCTACCGCTTCGATATCGACTGCCAGGCCAACCAGGTGGTGATGGCCATCGATGCGCATATCAATGCGCGCACCAGCATCGAACAACTGGGCATCGCACCGATGACCAGCATGTTCAGTTGCGGCACTCATGAGCGCCGGATGTGCGACACCATTCACCCGCAAATCCATGACTCGGACCGCCTGGCGATGTGGCGCGGCAACGGTGAGTGGATCTGCCGCCCGCTGAACAACCCGGCCAAACTGCAATTCAACGCATTTGCCGATACCGATCCGAAAGGTTTCGGCCTGGTCCAGACCGACCATGAGTTCGCCAGCTACCAGGACACCGTGGACTGGTACAGCAAGCGTCCGAGCCTGTGGGTCGAACCCACTACGCAATGGGGTGAAGGCTCGATTGACCTGCTGGAAATCCCCACCACCGGCGAAACCCTGGACAACATCGTGGCCTTCTGGACCCCGAAAAAGCCCGTCGCCGCCGGCGACTCGCTCAACTATGGCTACAAGCTCTACTGGAGCGCCTTGCCACCGGTAAGCACACCGTTGGCGCAAGTCGACGCCACACGCTCAGGCATGGGTGGTTTTACCGAGGGTTGGGCACCGGGCGAGCACTACCCTGAAGTGTGGGCACGTCGGTTTGCCGTGGACTTCAAGGGTGGCGGCCTGGACCGATTGCCGGCCGGCACCGGAATCGAGCCGGTGGTGACCTGCTCCCACGGGGAAGTGAAAGACTTCAGCGTGCTGGTGCTCGACAACATCAAGGGTTACCGCATTCTGTTCGACTGGTACCCGACCAGCGACAGCGTGGAGCCGGTGGAACTGCGCCTGTTTATCCGTACCCAGGACCGCACCTTGAGTGAGACCTGGCTGTATCAGTACTTCCCGCCGGCACCGGACAAGCGCAAGTACACCTGACACCGAGGCCCCAGTGTGTGCGGGCTTGCTCGCGAACGCAGTGGATCAGTCACCGGCTGTATTGACTGATAGATCACATTCGCGAGCAAACCCGCTCCAACGCGGTTCCATTGTGTGGCTCAGAACCGCGACACACTCTTCATCGCGCCTATCAAGTACCGCATCGCCACCTGATCGCTCTCGGTCAGGGCGCGGTACTGCTCCAGCAATTGGGCCTCATCCGAGCTCAACCTTTGACCACGCAAAGACATCTTGCGGGTCAGAAAACACACCACCGCACCCGCAACACCATAGGACTTGGCCATGGACTGTTTCTCCTGATATCGATCTAAGACGCTTGGCGCCCATCACCCGCCTTCCCTGGGGCGCAATGCCCTCACGAACAAGCCGACTGACTCCCTGGGCCAGAAATCAGACTTACCTTAAGCGTAGAAACAATCTGCCCCCGTGTGGGATTTTTTTAGAGTAGTAACTTAAATAAATCGCTTCGGTAACAAAGACCTACAGCCCTTTCTCAGGTAATGGCCGATAGAGATGAATGTCGCGCGGCTCCTGCGCAAACAATTCAGGGTCGGGCTGTATCAGCAACAGGCAACCAGGACGCGGGTAAGCGTCCCAAGGTTCAGGCTTGCGTTAAACACGGACAACAAAAAACCCACCGGGTCAGGGTAACGGCAGTCAGTTAAGGCTTTTTGCAGGAGCGAGCTTGCTCGCTCCTACAGATGGCACTTACGTTAACTGACTGGCATTACCGGGCGAGGGTGGGTTTCGGTAGATCAGGTATGGATCAATCCCTCAGATCAGACTCATGGATCGGCTGATCGCGATGGGTCGCCCGTTGGTACTGCGCCGGCCAAGTCGCCTTGCGCCCGCCCAAGTCATCATCGGCATGCAGCGGCCAGTACGGGTCGCGCAGCAGCTCACGGGCCAGGAAGATGATGTCGGCCTGGCAGGTGCGCAGGATATGCTCGGCCTGGGCCGGCTCGGTAATCATGCCAACGGTGCCGGTGGCGATGCCCGACTCTTTGCGCACACGCTCGGCAAAGCGCGTCTGGTAACCGGGGCCGGTGGGGATCTCGGCGTTGGCGGCGGTGCCGCCGGAAGACACGTCGATCAAGTCCACGCCAAGGTCTTTGAGGCGACGCGCCAGCTCCACGGTTTCATCGGGGTTCCAGCCGTCTTCCACCCAGTCGGTGGCCGACACCCGCACAAACAGCGGCAGCTCCTGAGGCCAGACTTCGCGCACGGCCTTGGTCACTTCGAGTACCAGGCGAATGCGGTTTTCAAACGAGCCACCGTAGTGATCCTGACGCTGGTTGCTGATGGGTGACAGGAATTGATGCAGCAGGTAACCGTGGGCAGCGTGGATTTCGACCACTTCAAAACCGGCGGTCAGCGCACGTTTGGCGGCAGCAACAAAGTCGGCGATCACCTGCCGGATCTGTGCTTCGTCCAGTTGCTGGGGCTGCGTGTGATTAGGGTCGAAAGCTATCGGCGATGGGCCTACCGGCACCCAGCCGCCCTCGTGTGGCTTCACGCTACCGTGCTTGCCGATCCACGGCCGGTGCGTGCTGGCTTTGCGCCCGGCATGCGCCAACTGGATGCCCGCTACCGCGCCTTGGGCGGCAATAAACCGCGTGATGCGTTGCAGGGGTTCGATGTGTTCATCCTTCCACAGTCCCAGGTCCTGGGCGGTGATGCGGCCATCGGCCGTCACGGCGGTGGCCTCGGTGAAAATCAGCCCGGCACCGCCGACGGCGCGGCTGCCGAGGTGCACCAGGTGCCAGTCATTGGCCAAGCCGTCCTCCGAGGAGTACTGGCACATCGGCGACACCGCAATACGATTGAGCAGAGTTAATTGGCGCAGTGTGTAGGGTTCGAGCAACTGACTCATGGCGCACCTCTTCTGGGTTCTGTGGGCACTATTCAAACAGTGCTTAGAGCCTAGTCGACAACGGTGGCTTGCATAGGGTTCAGAAGGAAAACGGGAGCCGATTGCCGGCTCCCGTGTCGCAGCAACTTACATTTCGACCTGGGTGCCCAGCTCGATCACCCGGTTCACCGGCAGCTTGAAGAAGCGCAGGTTGCCGTTGGCGTTCTTCAACATGAAGGCAAACAAGCTTTCGCGCCACCGGGCCATGCCCTTGATGCGCGAGGCGATCACCGTCTCGCGGCTGAGGAAGTAGGTGGTGCGCATCGGGCTGAAATCCAGGTCGTCCAGATGGCACAGTTTCAGGGCTTCGGGCACGTCCGGTTCATCGGTAAAGCCGAAATGCAGGATCACCCGGAAGAAGCCTTCCCCGTAGGCGTCCACTTCAAAACGCCGCGATGCGGGCACACGCGGGATATCTTCGTAGACCACCGTCAGCATCACCACCTGCTCATGCAACACCTGGTTATGCAGCAGGTTATGCAACAGCGCATGGGGCACCGCGTCGGGCCGCGCGGTGAGGAACACTGCCGTGCCTTGTACGCGATGAGGCGGCTGCACGCGGATACTGCTGATAAAAATCGGCAGCGGTAGCCCCCCTTCGTCGAGGCGGTCCATCAGCAGCTCTTTACCGCGCTTCCAGGTGGTCATCAGGATAAATAGCACGATCCCCGCCAGCACCGGGAAGGCACCGCCCTGGACGATCTTCGGTACGTTGGCGGCAAAGAACAGGCCGTCCACCAGCAGGAAACCGATCAGCACCGGAATCGCCAGCACCGGAGGCCACTTCCACAGCAGCAGCATCACCGCCGACACCAGGATGCTGGTGATCAGCATCGTACCAGTCACCGCCACCCCGTAGGCCGAGGCCAATGCGTTGGAGGACTCAAAGCCCAGCACCAGCAGGATCACACCGACCATCAGCGACCAGTTCACCGCGCCGATATAGATCTGGCCTTGCTCGGCGCTGGAGGTGTGCTGGATATGCATGCGGGGGATGTAGCCCAATTGGATCGCCTGGCGGGTCAGGGAAAATGCCCCGGAAATCACCGCCTGGGACGCAATTACCGTGGCCAGGGTCGACAGCGCGACCAGTGGGATCAACGCCCAGTCCGGCGCCAGCAGGTAGAACGGGTTACGCGCCGCCTCGGGGTTTTCCAGCAGCAACGCGCCCTGGCCAAAGTAGTTGAGCACCAGCGCCGGCAGCACCAGGGCAAACCAGGCGCGGGCGATCGGCTTACGGCCGAAGTGGCCCATGTCGGCATACAGTGCTTCGGCACCGGTCAAGGCCAATACGACGGCGCCGAGAATTGCCACGCCCATGCCGGGATGGGACACAAAGAAACGCACGCCCCACGCCGGATTCAGCGCATTGAGCACTTCCGGGTGTTGTGCGATGCCGTGGATGCCGAGCCCGGCCAACACCAGGAACCACACCACCATCACCGGCCCGAACAGCTTGCCGATGCGGTCGGTGCCGTGCTTCTGGATCAGGAACAATCCCACCAGCACCACCAGCGACAGCGGCACCACCCAGCGTTCCAGGCCGTCAAAAGCCAGTTCCAGGCCCTCGACCGCCGACAACACCGAGATCGCCGGGGTGATCATGCTGTCGCCGTAGAACAGCGCCGCGCCGATCAAACCGAGGATCACCAGCACCGAGCGCAGTTTCGGATACGGCGACGCCGCCCGACGCGCCAGCGCCGTCAGGGCCATGATGCCGCCCTCGCCCTGGTTGTCGGCGCGCAGGATGAACAGTACATATTTGATCGAGACGACCCAGACCAGCGACCAGAAGATCAGCGCCAGAATGCCGAAGACCCCGTCATGATTGACCTGAACCCCGTAACCGCCAGTGAACACTTCTTTAAGGGTATAGAGCGGGCTGGTACCGATATCGCCGTAAACCACCCCGACCGCCGCCACCAGCATGCCAATCGGCTTTGCGTTGGAATGCCCGGCACCTGCTGCCTGACTACTTGCCTGACCCATCAACCACTCCTGCCCTTTGACCTGAGGTCTCTTATAAACAGCGCATCTAAGCTGACCCTAGCATGCGCTGATTTATTTCTTGTAACAGACGTTTTATTGACCCCGGGGTTTTACCCGTGCGCAACGGCGCGAAGCATAGCGCAGCACTCGTTGTATTTCCCTGCTCAAGTGATTCGAGTGTCTCTTTATGCAGTCTTTATATAGACGTCACTGCAGTTTTGAGCCTTTTTGCCTGCATTGATCACCTTTACGGCCACCCGTATATTTTCGGCCCGGCTCAGTAGTGCTGCCTCAGTGGTCTAAGCGAGAACTCCTTGGCCAACGTACCTGATCAATAAATGCTGATCCCGCATGGCACGCGCCGTCGATACAAAAAATTCAATTATCGACCTGTCTCTTTTAAGGTACATTTCTCATGTACGAAGTGAAACACGTACTGTCAGCCAATGGCGTGGATATCTATCAAGCTTGGCTAGACACCGTGCAAGACACGCGTTCAAAAGCAAGAATCACCACCAGAGTGGATCGAGCGTCCCTTGGTCACTTTGGCATTACCGAGCCCGTAGGCGATGGAGTTTTTGAGATGAAGCTCGATTTCGGACGAGGGTTTCGCGTGTATTACGCAATTCAGGACCGGAAAATTGTTTTCCTGTTGGGCGGTGATTCCAAGACCAGACAGCAAAACGATATCGATCAGGCCAAGGCTCTCTGGAAATCTTACAAGGTGCAGCAAAAATGACCATTCGTACTCGCCCTCATGAAGACAGCGTTCTCGAGATGCTCCGAAACGACGAAGCATTTGCTCTCGAGTATCTATCTGTAGCACTTGAGGAAATCGATGAAGCAGGGGGTGAGGACGCCTTCCTTGTCGCAATCCGCCGAGTGGCGGAGGCTCGTGGTGGGATGCTCAGCTTGTCGCAGAATACGGGGCTCAATAGAGCCAATCTCTACAGATCCATCGCTATCGGTGGCGACCCAAAGCTCTCCACGCTCTTGAAGGTGCTTCAAGCTTTAGGTGTGGGCATGTCTAAAGTTGTTGCACACCGCGCAGAGCAAGACGCACGGGCTTAAGAGCATGGTAAGGGCTGTACGAATTCGCCCAATACAGCACTCGTCGTATTTCCCTGTATAAAGCTGGTCAAGTGCGTTGCCCGTCGCTAGAATTGCGCACTTTTTGATCAGAGGCGCCCCAAGCGCCCGTCTACCGCCTTGTCGCGCCCGACTGGCGGCGTCATTCAATACCGAGGTTAGACATGTCCACCACTCCCGCGACGGCCAATCCCAAGGTCGGCTTTGTTTCCCTGGGTTGCCCGAAGGCGCTCGTAGACTCCGAGCGCATCCTGACGCAACTGCGTATGGAAGGCTATGACGTAGTGTCCACTTATCAGGACGCCGACGTGGTGGTGGTCAATACCTGTGGTTTCATCGACTCGGCCAAGGCTGAGTCCCTGGAAGTGATCGGCGAAGCCATCAAGGAAAACGGCAAGGTTATCGTGACCGGCTGCATGGGCGTGGAAGAGGGCAACATCCGCAACGTGCACCCAAGCGTACTGGCCGTGACCGGCCCGCAGCAGTACGAGCAGGTGGTCAATGCCGTGCACGAAGTGGTGCCGCCCCGCCAGGACCACAACCCGCTGATCGACCTGGTGCCGCCGCAAGGCATCAAGCTCACTCCGCGCCACTACGCCTACCTGAAGATTTCCGAGGGCTGCAACCACAGCTGCAGCTTCTGCATCATCCCCTCGATGCGCGGCAAGCTGGTCAGCCGCCCGGTGGGCGACGTACTCGACGAAGCCCAGCGCCTGGTCAAATCCGGCGTGAAAGAGCTGTTGGTGATCTCCCAGGACACCAGCGCCTACGGCGTCGACGTGAAATACCGCACCGGTTTCTGGAACGGTGCGCCGGTCAAAACCCGCATGACCGAACTGTGCGAAGCCCTCAGCAGCCTGGGCGTGTGGGTGCGCCTGCACTACGTTTACCCGTACCCGCACGTCGACGAACTGATCCCATTGATGGCCGCCGGAAAAATCCTGCCGTACCTGGACATCCCGTTCCAGCACGCCAGCCCGAAAGTACTCAAGGCGATGAAACGCCCGGCCTTCGAAGACAAGACCCTAGCGCGCATCAAGAACTGGCGCCAGATCTGCCCTGAACTGATCATCCGCTCCACTTTCATCGTCGGCTTCCCTGGCGAAACCGAAGAGGACTTCCAGTACCTGCTGGACTGGTTGACTGAAGCGCAGCTGGACCGCGTCGGTTGCTTCCAGTACTCGCCGGTCGAGGGTGCCCCGGCCAACCTGCTGGACCTGGCCGTGGTGCCGGATGACGTCAAGCAGGACCGTTGGGAGCGCTTCATGGCACATCAACAGGCCATCAGCTCGGCGCGCCTGCAACTGCGCATAGGCAAGGAAATCGAAGTACTGATCGACGAAGTCGACGAACAAGGCGCGGTAGGCCGTTGCTTCTTCGATGCGCCCGAGATCGACGGTAACGTATTTATCGACGATGCCAGCGGTTTGAAACCGGGCGACAAGGTCTGGTGCACCGTGACCGACGCCGACGAATACGATTTGTGGGCTGAAAAGCGCGACTGATCAGCGTCTTCGAAATATTTTGAAAAAGCCCCGCCTCTGGACAAGATGCGGGGCTTTTTTAGGTCTATCGTTTGCCCATCGACGCCGATCATCGGCAAGGGGCAGCGGGCATGCGTCAGCATTCGGTTATCCACACACCCAAAAGCAGCGACTACACACACCTGGCGCAGATCTGGGAAGACTCGGTGCGAGCGACCCACGATTTCCTGCCGGACAGTTACATCGTATTACTCAAGGAACTGGTGCTGACGCGCTACCTCGACTCGGTGATGCTGATCTGCACCAAAGACCTGCGCCAACGCATCACCGGGTTTGCCGGAGTGGCGTGCGGCAAGGTCGAGATGCTGTTTATCGCCCCCCAGCACCGCGGCCAGGGCCTGGGCCGCCAGCTGTTGCAATATGCGGTCGAACACCTGAATGCCGACGAATTGGACGTCAACGAGCAGAACCCGCAGGCCCTGGGCTTTTACTTCAAACAAGGGTTCGAGGTGATCGGACGTGCAGAGCATGATGGCCTGGGCCAGCCGTATCCTTTGCTGCGCATGCGTTTGCGTCAGGTGCAGCAACAAGCGCAGCAAGGCTAAATGAAATGGAGCCGGGATTAACCGCGCCCACACAGGTACAATAGCCGCCCCCTTTTGTTACGGCCCTTGTCATGACTGACCCCATACGCCTCTCCAAACGCCTTATCGAACTGGTCGGTTGCTCCCGTCGGGAGGCTGAACTGTTTATCGAAGGCGGCTGGGTCTCGGTGGACGGTGAAGTGATCGACGAACCGCAGTTCAAGGTCACCACCCAAAAGGTCGAACTCGACCCCGAGGCCAAGGCCACCGCCCCGGAGCCGGTAACCATCCTGCTGCACGCCCCTGCCGGCGTGGACACCGAGACGGCCATGGCTTCGATCAGCGCCGAAACCTTGTCAGACGAACACCGCTTCGGCAAACGCCCGCTCAAGGGCCACTTCCTGCGCCTGAGCGCCAGCGCCGACCTGCAAGCCAAGGCCAGCGGCCTGCTGGTGTTTACCCAGGACTGGAAGATTCTGCGCAAGTTGACCGCCGATGCCGCCAAGATCGAGCAGGAATATGTGGTGGAGGTCGAAGGCGACATGGCTGCCCATGGCCTTAACCGCCTGAACCACGGCCTGACTTACAAAGGCAAAGAACTGCCAGCGGTCAAAGCCAGCTGGCAGAACGAAAACCGCTTGCGTTTTGCAATGAAAAACCCGCAACCGGGCGTGATTGCACTGTTCTGCGAAGCGGTCGGCTTGAAAGTCATCGCCATCCGGCGCATCCGCATCGGCGGTGTGTCCATCGGCAAAGTGCCGGTGGGCCAATGGCGTTACCTGTCCGGCAAAGAGAAGTTCTAAGCCGTCGCCCCCTTTCTCGACATCGCCCCATGGCGGCGATGTCCTCAGTTGAATACCAGGATTGCCTACCATGATTCACAACGACGTACTGCGCAGCGTGCGCTACATGCTCGACATCAGTGACAACAAGATGGTCGAGATCATCAAGCTCGGCGGCATGGACGTGACCAAGGACGATTTGCTGACCTACCTCAAGAAGGACGAGGAAGAAGGCTTTGTGTTCTGCCCGGACGACGTCATGGCTCACTTCCTTGACGGCCTGGTGATCTTCAAGCGCGGCAAGGACGAAAGCCGTCCGCCGCAGCCAATCGAAACCCCGGTGACCAACAACATCATCCTTAAGAAACTGCGCGTGGCCTTCGAATTGAAGGAAGACGATATGCACGCGATTCTCAAGTCCGCCGAGTTCCCGGTGTCCAAACCGGAGCTGAGCGCACTGTTCCGCAAGTTCGGCCACACCAACTACCGCCCGTGCGGCGACCAGTTGCTGCGTAACTTCCTCAAGGGCCTGACGCTGCGCGTCAGAGCTTAAGGCAGCCATAGCCACAAGCTGCTAGTCAAAAGCTTGCGGCTTGTAACTTGAGGCTCCAGAAATGGCCTACAACGTCTCCCCCGTCGGTTTTGTGCGCTCCTGCTTCAAGGAGAAGTTCGCCATCCCGCGCCAACCGCAACTGGCGCCAGCCGCCCGTGGCGTGCTGGAGTTGGTGGCACCGTTTGACGGCGGTGAGGCGGTGCAGGGCCTGGAACAGGTCAGCCATGTGTGGCTGCTGTTCCTGTTCCATCAGGCCCTGGAAGACAAGCCACGCCTGAAAGTTCGTCCACCGCGCCTGGGCGGCAACACGTCCATGGGTGTGTTTGCCACCCGCGCGACTCACCGGCCGAACGGCATCGGCCAATCGGTGGTGAAGCTGGACAAAGTGGAGCCGGGCCGGCTATGGATTTCCGGAATTGATCTACTGGATGGCACGCCGGTATTGGATATCAAACCCTACGTACCGTACGCCGACATCATCGACACGGCCACCAACAGCATCGCCAGCGCGGCGCCGCAGTTGATTGGCGTGCAGTGGCTCAAGACTGCGCTGCAACAGGCACAAGAGCATGCCCAGCGCCTGGAAGAGCCGCTGGTTGAGTTGATCGAGCAATGTCTGGCACAGGATCCGCGGCCGGCGTATCAAGTGCCGACGTCGGAACGGGAATACGGGGCGCAGTTCTGGGATGTGGATGTGCGCTGGCACTATCCCGAGCCCGGGATGATTTGTGTGTTGGAAGTGGTTGCCGCGCAGTAAATCGCAGCCATAAAAAAACCGCGCGCCCCTTCGGGCTGCGCGGTTTTTTTTGCGCCGCTTATTTCTCGACGAACGCACGCTCGATCAGGTAATCACCCGGCTCACGCATGCGTGGCGAAACTTTCAGGCCGAAGCTGTTCAGCACTTCACTGGTTTCATCCAACATGCTTGGGCTGCCGCACAGCATGGCGCGGTCGTCTTCAGGGTTGATCGGTGGCAGGCCGATGTCGCGGAACAGCTTACCGCTGCGCATCAGGTCGGTCAGGCGGCCTTCGTTTTCGAACGGCTCGCGGGTCACGGTCGGGTAGTAGATCAACTTGTCACGCAGCGCCTCACCGAAAAACTCGTTCTGCGGCAGGTGCTCGGTGATGAACTCGCGGTAGGCGACTTCGTTGACGTAACGCACGCCGTGGCACAGGATCACTTTTTCGAAACGCTCGTAGGTTTCCGGGTCCTGGATCACGCTCATGAACGGAGCCAGACCCGTACCCGTGCTGAGCAGGTACAGATGCTTGCCCGGCTTCAAATCGTCAAGCACCAGGGTGCCTGTCGGTTTTTTGCTGATGATGATCTCGTCGCCTTCCTTCAAGTGCTGCAATTGGGAAGTCAGCGGGCCATCGGGCACTTTGATGCTGAAGAATTCCAGATGCTCTTCCCAGTTCGGGCTGGCAATGGAGTAAGCACGCATGAGTGGGCGGCCGTTGGGCTGTTGCAGGCCGATCATCACGAACTGACCGTTCTCGAAGCGCAAGCCCGGATCGCGGGTGCACTTGAAGCTGAACAGAGTGTCGTTCCAGTGATGAACACTGAGGACACGCTCGTGGTTCATGTTGCTCATGTACGGGGAACTCCTGGAGATGGATCTGCACCGAAAGATAGATGCGCAATTGCACCGTATTCTAATGGCGGCGACAATATCTGTTAACTGGATTATTAAGATAAGGGTTATCGGTTATATCGATATGCGATTTACTCTCCGTCAACTGCAAGTCTTCGTTGCCGTCGCCCAGCAGGAAAGCGTCTCGCGCGCTGCTGGCCTTCTGGCCTTATCTCAATCCGCCGCCAGCACTTCGATTACCGAGCTGGAGCGTCAATCCAGCTGCCAATTATTCGACCGCGCCGGTAAGCGCTTGAGCCTCAACGCCCTCGGGCATCAGCTATTGCCCCAGGCCGTCGCGCTTCTGGACCAGGCCAAGGAGATCGAAGACCTGCTCAACGGCAAGTCCGGTTTCGGCTCCCTGGCGGTTGGTGCCACCCTGACCATCGGCAATTACCTGGCCACACTGCTGATCGGCAGCTTCATGCAGCAACACCCCGAGAGCCAGGTGAAACTGCACGTGCAGAACACTGCACATATCGTGCATCAGGTAGCGCACTACGAAATTGACCTGGGTCTAATCGAGGGCGATTGCAGCCACCCGGACATCGAGGTGCAAACCTGGGTGGAAGATGAGTTGGTGGTGTTTTGCGCACCGCAACATCACCTGGCCAGGCAGGGCATGGCGACCATGGAAGAGCTGACCCATGAAGCGTGGATCTTGCGTGAGCAAGGTTCGGGCACACGCCTGACGTTTGACCAAGCCATGCGCCATCACCGCAGCGCGCTGAATATCCGCCTGGAGCTGGAACATACCGAGGCGATCAAACGGGCGGTGGAGTCCGGGTTGGGAATTGGCTGTATCTCCCGGCTTGCGCTGAGGGATGCATTCCGCCGTGGCAGCCTGGTACCGGTAGAGACCCCGGACCTGGACCTGGCCCGGCAGTTCTACTTCATCTGGCATAAACAGAAGTACCAGACTTCCGCCATGCGCGAGTTCCTGGAACTGTGCCGCGCCTTCACCGCCGGGGTTCAGCGCAGCGACGAGATCGTACTGCCGAACATAGCCTGATCCTTAGATCAGGATCACGGCCCACACCAGGGTGATCATGGTCAGCGCCACAAATTGCGCGGCGCTGCCCATATCCTTGGCGTTTTTCGACAAGGGGTGACGATCCAGGGAAATCCGGTCAATGGCGGCTTCCACCGCCGAGTTGAGCAATTCGACGATCAACGCCAGCAGGCACACAGCGATCAGCAAGGCACGTTCAACCCGACTGACATGCAGGAAGAAGCTCAACGGAATCAGGATGACGTTGAGCAGCACCAGTTGGCGGAACGCAGCCTCGCCGGTGAAAGCCGCACGCAGGCCATCCAGGGAATAGCCCCCTGCGTTGAAGATACGTTTGATACCGGTTTGACCCTTGAACGGCGACATAGATATAGGCAACTGAACCAAAGAAGTGGGGAAACTAGAGCACGCAAAGTCAAAAAAGCGTGAATAGGTTACATCTTAATGCTGTGAAATTGACTCAAGTTGTTGCAAGAGCAACGCCGCCTGGGTGCGCGTGCGCACGCCCAGCTTGCGAAAGATTGCAGTTACGTGAGCCTTGATGGTCGCTTCCGACACATTCAACTCGTAGGCAATCTGTTTGTTCAACAGACCTTCGCAAACCATGGTCAGCACCCGGAACTGCTGGGGTGTCAGGCTGGCCAAGCCATCACGTGCGGCTTTAGCTTCGTCGGATACGTTGATCTCTTCAAACGCTTGTGGCGGCCAGGACACATCGCCATCAAGCACCTTGCGCACCGCGGCCTGGATCTCTTCCATGGCACTGGACTTGGGAATGAACCCGCTGGCACCGAACTCCTTGGAGCGCACCACCACATCGGCTTCTTCCTGGGCGGACACCATGACCACCGGGATCTGCGGGTATTGCCCACGCAGCAATACCAAGCCAGAGAAACCATAGGCACCGGGCATGTTCAGATCGAGCAACACCAGGTCCCAGTCGGATTTTTCGGTAAGGCGGGATTCCAGCTCGGCAATGCTGGCCACTTCGACCAGCCGGACATCGGGGCCAAGGCCCAGGGTTACGGCCTGATGCAGTGCACTGCGAAACAGCGGATGGTCATCGGCTATCAGGATTTCGTATGTGGCCATTGGTTAAATGATCCTGTTTTTTAAGGGAACCCTGATGGGTTCAGGGTTCGCCAATGCACAAGGCAACGGCCAGACAGCCATCGCCACAGGGCAGGTCCAGCGTCAAGGATGCTTGAAACAACGCTGGAAACTCACGGTTACGCCCCAATCGGCGCTCAGCATGCCCAGCGTAGCCTGGGGGGTCAAGCACTGGCCCTGGGGCATTTTAGCGGGGGATGCGGCTACGGTGCCATCATGCAAACGTCGTCTGGTCATACCGCCGGAATATAGGGCGCCAGGCGTGTGTGAACGATGTCTCCCAGGTCCAGGGGCATCTGGAACTTGGCGGCCAGGTAATGGGTGCTGAATACATCAAGGTAGGCATCCAGCACTTCGCTCGCCGCTTGATCGGCAGCCAGCTCCAGGCACAGTGCCGCGACCTCTGCGGTACAGAAATGATCATCGCGCTTGGAGCGACGCAGCTTGTAGCGCGATAGCTGTTCCGGGGCAAGGCTCAGCACCGGCAGGTGTTCCAGATAGGGACTTTTGCGAAACATCTTACGCGCCTCACTCCAAGTGCCGTCCAGCAAGATGAAGAGCGGACGCTTGCCCTCCTCCACCTTGACCTCGCTGACGACCCGTTCAGGCGCGACGAACTCGCCGGGAAACACGATATACGGTTGCCATTGCGGATCAGCCAGCAACGTGAGCAATTGGGGGTCGACTTCGGTACGCGACCAGGCGAATGCGGTGGTGTCATCGACCACATCGGCGATCAACCAGCCGGTGTTACTGGGTTTCATTGGCTCGACGTCGTGCATCAGCAGGCACATCGCGGACTTGGCCTGCACTTTCGGCCGCCAGGCGCACAGGCAATACTCGGGAATAACCCGGCAGCCGGGGCATCGCTCGGCACGGGAACCGCGATTGAGGAACGGCCTGACAGCACGTGCCAGACGTTCGGAACGCAGGCGGGAGACGGCGTGGCTCATGAAATGCGCCGCGAAGCGGGATAAATCGACACAGGAGAACTCGATGAAGGCTTAAGTGGCGGCAGTTTACCAGCGATACGCCTGGCTGTAGTGGCAAGGGCTCACCTATAATTGCGCGCCACTGAACGCACAGCGCAGTGGCTGGTCTATGCACCAGTAACCGAATCAGGAGAGTTTCATGCTGCGTTCCATGCTGCGCCTTGTCGCCCCATCCGTCGCCCTTGCGTTGGTCTTGCCCGTGGGCGCCCATGCGGCCTCGCTGCTGGAGGCCCAAATGAACAGGAAGCTGCAAAGCGTCGCGGCCGAAAGCAACAAGGACCTGCCCCGGGAAATCGATGAAAAAACCCTGGAAGTGGCCTACACCGTTGAAGGCATGCAACTGATCGATCACCTGAGCGTGCAACCTGATCGGGCGCAGCAGATGCGCGATAACCCTAAAGCCGTGTATTTCCAATTGGGACAAAGCGTGTGCCTGAACGAGGGCTACCGCGAACTGATGGCCAAGGGCGTAGTGATGCGCTACGAAATCACTGAAAACAAGACCAACCGCCCCGTGGCGTCGGTCAAGTTCGTAGAAGCCGATTGCCCTGCACCGGCTGCGGCCAAGAAGAAAAAGTAACCGTCGCCTGCTCTCCGCGCGCTGCTGTCCAGCGGTGCGCACTTCCCCCTGCTTCAGTTCCCGCCACCCGCTAAACTCCATGCTGAATAACCAATAAGCGGTTGCCAGCCAAGGGTTTTTCGGCCCATGATCAAGTCATCCCTTCATTTCGTTCGCAGCAGTTTCCCCTGCTGTTCTGTAACATTTTCAGGGCAAAAGAGGCCTGCCTTCCTGCGGCATGTCATGACACATGCAGTGTCGTGGCCCCCGACGATACGTTCGTCGACTACCCAGGCCCTGTAAAAAGGAGAAGTTGAATGCCTTATGAATCGAATGATCGCCTGCTTCGTCATTTTGAAGAAAACGGGACTGACCTTACCCAGCAGGTCGACGCGCAGCTCCAGCTGATAGCCCCCAACAGCCCGAATATCCCCCTCTATCGCGACATGATTCTCACCGTTTTGCGCATGGCTCAAGACGACCGCAACCGCTGGAACGCTAAAATCACCTTGCAGGCAATCCGTGAGCTGGATAACGCCTTCCGCGTATTGGAGCAATTCAAGGACCGCCGCAAGGTGACTGTATTCGGCTCGGCCCGCACTCCCGTCGAAAGCCCGCTGTATGCCCTGGCCCGCGAAGTCGGTGCGATGCTGGCCCAGTCGGACCTGATGGTAATCACTGGCGGCGGCGGCGGCATTATGGCGGCAGCGCACGAAGGCGCAGGCCTGGAACACAGCCTCGGCTTCAACATCACACTGCCATTTGAACAGCACGCCAACCCCACCATCGATGGCACCGAGAACCTGTTGTCATTCCACTTCTTCTTCACCCGCAAGCTGTTCTTCGTCAAGGAAGCGGATGCGTTGGTGCTCTGCCCGGGAGGCTTCGGCACCCTGGACGAAGCGCTGGAAGTGTTGACGCTGATCCAGACCGGCAAGAGCCCACTGGTACCGGTGGTGTTGCTGGATGCACCAGGAGGTGGGTTCTGGCAAGGAGCACTGGACTTTATCCGCAGCCAGCTGGAAGCCAATCGCTACATCCTGCCCACCGACCTTAAATTGGTGCGTCTGGTGTACAGCGCAGAAGAAGCGGTGGAAGAGATCAACCGGTTTTATGCCAACTTCCATTCCACGCGCTGGTTGAAGCGCGAGTTTGTGGTGCGCATGAATCATCCGTTGAGTGATCGCGCATTGGCCCACTTGCAGAGCGAGTTCGCCAGCCTGCGTCTAAGTGGCGAGTTCCAGCAGCTTGCCTACACGGGCGAGGACCATGACGAGCCGAGGTTCAGCCATTTGACACGACTGGTGTTCAACTTCAATGGACGAGATCAAGGCAGGTTGCGGGAGTTGGTGGACTACATCAATTTGCCGGAAAACTGGGCGAAGGCCCAAGGCAAGACGCAACAGCGGGCTGCGCCGGAAACGGCTTGATTTTTGAGCAAAAAAAAGGCCCACTATTTCATAGTGGGCCTTTGGGTATTTAAAAATGAACGGGGTATCGAAATTGCGACTGTTTCGCAGCGCAGCGCGAGACAAACCCGCATGCGACAACAACCCATTGTTCAGTCGTCCATATCCCGACCACTTAACAACCGGCTGATCATTTCCATCGAAAACCCGCGATAGCTCAGGAAACGCCCCTGCTTCGCACGCTCCTTGGCATCAATTGGCAGATGTCCGGAGAACTTACGTCGCCAGGTGTCTTCCAACTGCGCTTGCCAACTGATACCGCTCTCACGCAGGGCGAGGTCAATATCAGCGCGTTGCAGGCCGCGTTGGCCCAACTCTTCACGTATTCGCGCAGGGCCGTAACCGGAACGGGCTCGGTATGAAATAAAACTTTCGAGATAACGCGATTCAGAAAGCAGCCCCTCTTCCGTCAAACGGTCGAGGGTGATTTCGATCATCTCAGGCTCCGCGCCGCGCTGACGCAGTTTACGCGTCAGCTCGACTCGACCATGCTCGCGGCGAGCGAGCAGGTCCATCGCAGTACGCCTAACGGCGACAAGTGTATCCAGTACAACAGTCATCGTTTGCTTCAGATATCAGTATCGACTTCTTCCATCTCGTCAACCGGTTCACGGTTGGCGGCAGCTTTCACATCAGGCGCTGCGGTCAGCAGCTTGTCGCGGATCTGCTTCTCAAGCGTGGCGGCGATATCCGGGTTATCCGCCAGGAACTTGGCCGAGTTGGCCTTACCCTGACCGATTTTGCTGCCGTTGTAGGCATACCAGGCACCGGACTTCTCGACGAAGCCGTGCAGCACGCCCAGATCGATCATCTCGCCGTTCAGGTAGATCCCCTTGCCGTAGAGAATCTGGAATTCAGCCTGACGGAATGGCGGAGCCACCTTGTTCTTCACGACTTTAACGCGGGTTTCGCTACCGACAACCTCGTCACCTTCCTTCACCGCGCCAGTACGGCGGATATCCAGACGGACCGAAGCGTAGAACTTCAACGCGTTACCACCCGTGGTGGTTTCCGGGCTACCGAACATTACGCCGATCTTCATACGGATCTGGTTGATGAAGATCACCAGGCAGTTAGCGTTCTTGATGTTACCGGTGATTTTACGCAGCGCCTGGGACATCAAGCGGGCTTGCAGGCCCACGTGCATGTCGCCCATTTCGCCTTCGATTTCGGCCTTGGGTACCAGGGCAGCCACGGAGTCGACCACGATCACGTCGATGGCGTTGGAGCGCACCAGCATGTCGGTGATTTCCAGGGCTTGCTCACCGGTGTCCGGCTGGGAAACCAGCAGGTCGTCAACGTTGACGCCCAGTTTGCCGGCGTATTCAGGGTCCAGAGCGTGCTCGGCGTCGACGAACGCGCAGGTAGCGCCCATTTTTTGCGCCTGGGCAATCACCGACAGAGTCAGGGTAGTTTTACCGGAAGATTCAGGACCGTAGATCTCAACGATACGACCTTTTGGCAAGCCGCCAATGCCGAGCGCGATGTCCAGACCCAGAGAGCCAGTGGAAATAGCTGGGATCGCCTGACGGTCATGATCGCCCATACGCATTACGGCACCCTTGCCGAATTGACGTTCGATCTGACCCAGGGCCGCAGCCAAGGCTTTCTTCTTGTTGTCGTCCATTAAAGTCCTCACGTAATCAATAAGGCCTGGCGGCCAACACCTGTATAAGTAGACAGTATTGTTCCACAAAGATCCGAGATCGCCTACCCCTGATTTTCTATTTCTGCTGCAGCTCGTCGCATCAAGCCTTCCAGCGCGGCCTTTACCGTTTGTCGGCGGACCTCATCCCGGTTGCCGGCGAAGTGCGCCAGCTCGGCCGTCACCTCGTCGCCGACGCCGAACGCCAGCCATACCGTGCCCACCGGCTTGTCCCGCGAACCGCCATCCGGCCCCGCCACCCCGCTGACCGCCACAGCAAAGCGCGCCAGGCTTTTCTCCTGGGCACCACGGACCATCGCCTCCACCACTTCCTGGCTGACGGCGCCGACTGTGCGGAACAATTCTTCCGGCACATTCAACTGCCAGGTTTTCTGTCGATTGGAGTAGGTGACATACCCCGCCTCGAACCAGGCCGAACTGCCCGGTATCCGCGTGATGGCTTCGGCAATACCGCCACCGGTGCAGGACTCGGCGGTGGTGACGTGGGCATTGAGCACTTGCAAGCGGCGGCCCAGTTCAGCGGCCAGTTGAGTGATTTCCTTCACGGTCGTCTCCAGGAATGGGCGGGGGGTTCACCTACCCTACAGGAGCCCATCGGCCATGCAAGTTACAGCGTGCATCAAGAAACTACCGTGCGACGGCATGCACATATGCCTGGCAGGCGCGCAAGGCAATCAGGGCGTTATCTCCGTCGTTGGTGATGCTGATAATTCGTTGAGCATGCGCTGGGTCAAGTCGGGCTCGCGGGGCTGCATGAACCACGCCGCCGGAGGCGGCGGTGGTCGGCATTGCACAGCCGTTGGCGGGATCGGTGGCGTCGAGAAGGACTGACAACCGCACATCAGCAGTGGCCAAGCGGTCGCGCAGAGCAGTTTGGTTGCGTTGGGCATCGCTTAACTCCCGGGTGTGTTGTTGGTCGCTGGTGTTGAGTTGTTGTTCGAGGGCCAGCCGTTGTTCCTGCGCCACCACCAGCTGATGCGCAAGGGCCTGGCTTTGCTGATTGAGTGCATTGGCATGCAGTTCCTCCTGATGCTCGAGCTGCTCACCGTAGCGCCAAGCCTGCACCTGCCAAACGACCGCCATCAGCAGGAAAACACCGATCAGGCGCAAGACGGTCAAGTAACGCATAACACCGCCTTCGCCCGCGCCCACAACTGCAAACGGTCCTCCATGCCATTGAGCCCGCCGTTAATGCGCTGGGTGATGGTGGTGAACTGGTTCTTGTCAGCCAACTCGTTCAGGCCATTGTTTTGCCAGAACCAGGCTGCAGACTCACATGCCCATTGGGGCTGCTCCAGCAGTTCAGGTTGTTGCAGCAGGCGATCATCGCCAAAAAGTGCCTGGCTGCACGCCTGGTAATTGCGCCGGCCGGTGATCTGGATCAGGCCCCGCCCGCGATACTTCTGGCCATCACCATCCGCTTCGGGCGTGTTGCCCAGGCGGGCGGCCAGGGAGCCGGTGTCGTATTTACTCAGGTATTGGTCGCCGCCCAGTTCGCGAACGTAGCGCAGTTGGGCGGACTCGTGGCCTATCTGCGCGAGAAACGCAGCTAGGCGTTTGGGGCTGGCGATCTCAAACCTGGCGATGGCAGTGTTCAGCCCTGACAAAAAAAGGCCCGCTCTGGGGCGGGCTGCGGGCAACACTTGAATAAGCTGGGAAAGTGTTATCGACACTGACTTGCACTCCTCAAACAGGGTTTACCGGGCAATAAAATCTGTGGATCGAGCAGGCGCTGTAATAACTCCATGCGATCTACTCTGTGGACATGTTTGAAATTAGTCGGCTCCAGCAACATTCCCGACTCAGAGCGAAGGGCGCAGCGTGGCCGAAAGAGAAACGGGCTCAATCAACACCAAGCCGTGAAATGAATGCGAGACTCCTCGCATTAACAGGGTCGCCAGGCAAGCACGACCCTTTTGCTACTCCCGCTTTATATAAGCGGGCCGAACCCGGGCATTACGCCGCTAGCTCGCGAGGGAAGCGATTAGAACTCCCAACCGATATGGCCATAGGTAGGGTATGGCGCGGTACCGTTATGTTCGGGACTGGTGGTATCGGGGTAGTAGACCTTACGTCGACGTACCGTCGGCGTGTAGCCAAAACGAGCCCAGACCGGGCTTTCCTGAATAACAGCCAAGTTGCCATTTGGCTGTAGGCGCAGAGTGGCCCCAGGATGCCCACCCGTGCCCGAATTCCAAAGCGGGACGTCGTTCGCCGCGTACACCACGAAATTACCATCCGCCTGAAAGACGGCTTTAACTGCACCCTTGTTTTGGGTGTAGCTAGCCCAGCGCACACTCCAGTTCGGCCCGTAGTTCACGACGTTGCCATCACCTTGAAAGATCAGCGCACCATCACCGGCGAAGTAAGGAGTCCCCATCTGCAGTTCGGATGGGCCTCCGAACAGAATTGCACCGGAAGTCGGATCAAGCGGAATGGAAGGGGTGCCACTCCAGATCGCCTGAGAATCAATCAGCACGATGTTACCGTCGTCCTGCAACGACATATGAGTTCGGTTCCACTGATCTTCGCTGGTGTACGATGAATTGTTTGTCAGCCAGGTACGAGCCCGAATCGGATCGTCGAGAAATGCGCCATATTGGACGTAGAGTTGCACCGGCACGTTGTATCGCAACGGAACAGTGGAAGAGTAAGGGGTGGTTTCATTGGCGATCCAAACCACTGCGCCATTGTCCTGCAATGCCAGGTTGCCGTCGGTTTGAAGCAACAGTTTGAATCGGCCGTTGGGCGAAAGAAGGAACTGCCCCGGGGACATGGTTTGATAAGCAGGGAGAATCGAAGTACCGCTACGTTGAAACGGAGTACGTGTACGTCCAGCCATCTTGTTCACCTATTGAGTCGAATGATTTGTTGCGGAGTCATCCGCTTTCATGTCGCTCAAAGGCGATTGCTCCAGGCTCGTGGCCTTCACATGATTCAGCGTCCCACATCGGGAACATTTGATCTGGAGCTCTGTAAACCCACCCGTGCGGGCGAGAAGTCTTTTGCAGTTACCGCATCTGCATTCTTTTAACATCTGCAAGTCCTTTGTTTTTCTGCTAGGTTCCGTCCCGCTCGCGCGAGCAGTGAGGTCCTTGACTGGCTTGCAGGCTCTATCTGCGATCTGGCGTCTCTTTTAGGTGTTCGCGCACCTTCTGGATTCGCCCTCTCTTTTCTCCGAGCCAACAAAAAAGCCCCGATCATGTCAGGGCTTTTTTTGTTTCTGGCGGGTTTAAAAAAGCCCGTGCAATCGCAGAGGCCCTGAATAGGTGCGCTCGTCTTTCCGAGCTGTCCGCCAAAGGCCTTCTCAACGTCGACGCCCCTATGCATCGATCTCGCTGATCCAGTCTCGCGCCACCCCGAAAGCAAGTTTGAGGTCAGGGGTGCGCGGGCTGCCGGTGTTTTCTTGCATCGCAGCACTACCGGCTTATCCGCGTCCAGGCATCCCCCGAAGGGCCAGCCAGGCTGTGGCGAGCCTGGATCAGAAATGAAAAAGCCCAGCGCGACGGCTGGGCTCTATTACGCAAGGAGATGGATGATCATGGAGTCCAGTAAGCAATCTTGCCGCCTGCACCAACAGCTATAAACTTGCCGTTGCCGTAGGCGACGCTCCGGATATCGGTTCCTGCGAAAGTGTTGGGTTGCTGAACCCAGCCGATCCCATCCTCGGAAACGGCTGTCTTGCCGCCGTCGCCGACAGCTACATACTTGCCATTACCGTAAGCAATGTCGCGGATGATGGTTCCACCGAAACTGGCATCTTCAACAGCAGTCCAGCTAAGCCCATCGGATGAATATGCCATCTTGCCATCCGCACCAACGATAAACATTTTCCCATTGCAAAGCTTCATGGAAAGGATGGTACTAGTGCCGAAGGTGCTGGTTCTGGTCGTGAATGTTTGCGGATTATCCGTCGCCATCTTCACACCGCTAAGCAGCTTCCCATTCGATCCCGCAACCAACACAAAACTGCCAATGACGTTGACGCAGTACACAGTCTCGCTAGAAGTGAAGGTCGTAGTGCGCTCCACCTGGCCTGACCAATCGCCATAACGGGAAAAGACTTTACCGTTAGACCCAACCAGTATCCAGGTCGTGTTTTCGCCGAAAATTGGCTGATAATACACAATGCCTTGCAAGTCTGCGGACGCGCGAACAGTTGCCGTAAGGTCTGTCCAAACCCTTTCAGGGCGGTCTGCGTTGCCGTTGATCAGATTGCCGGATTGAGAAAGGGCTTGAAGCGATACCCCAAGACCGTTCCAGTACAGCTCGTTGAGGACCTTTCCGCTATCAGAGGTGATGGCGCCCTTCAGCTTGGTCCAAGCTGTACCAGTTGCGCCTCCGATGACGACCTGAGTGGTTGTGGGAAGACCGTTGCCACCAACCGCATAAAACTTACCTTGCGCAAAAACCACGCGCCTAAGCATGCCGGTGTTATCCACCGGTTGTACTTGGGTCCAAAGATCTTGCAAGGTTTGAGACGCTGAGTTTGCGTTTTCCATTTTAAACTCCGTTACTGAGCTGATTTAAGTTCAGGCCTCTATATTGGGCGTATGGCGCTCATGGACGATTGCTCGAGGCTTGCGGCCTTCACATGATTCAGCGTCCCACATCGGGAACATTTGATCTGGAGCTCTGTAAACCCACCCGTGCGGGCGAGAAGTCTTTTGCAGTTACCGCATCTGAATTCTTTCAACATCTGCAAATTCCTTTTGCTGGCATCCCCCTTCCATGGGCGGCAAAACCCGCGCAAAAACACGCGGGTGAAGGGCTTCAACGGCTCGGTCTACTCCGCGGCGGACAACCCACTCGCATTGATCGTGCATCGATAGCTGTCTTTGCGCTTGCCACTGGCGGTCACGGTATTGATCGACCAACGCCCCTGCATAAAGCCTGGCCATGACTCATCCAACAGCAACAGACCTTCAGCAGCGAACAGCGGGTTTCCGGGGCAAATCACATCGACCTGCATCCCTTCACGCCCCACACGGCGCATCTCCCCCTCCGCGGCAGCGCGGGCTTCTGCTTCATTCTGGTAACGCTGCATGACCTGTTTAAAAGGCTCGATACCGACCCGCACGATGCGTTTTTTACCGGCCGATGCATCCCACCATGAGGCTTGTGCACCGGCATATTTGGCGCGGCTGCCCTCAGTAAACCTGGCACTGATAAACGCGCGCTCGCCCGGACGATTGTCGCGTGTGAGCGACAGTCGCACGTCCGGCAGAGCCTTGCCCGATAGCGAGGTGAGCTGACCTTTTCGGCCCAGCACATAGAGTTCATCGACCGGTTTGGCGACTGCGTCGAAACGTTTGGCCAACCTCGTCAGGAAGGCCATGTCGCTTTCATTGGTCTGGTCAATGTGCGTGATCTGCTTGCCCTCGAGGTCTGGCGCCACCCGTGGTGAATAACCGTAGCGCACCGTCAATTGGCGGAACAATGTACCCAAGGTAATCGGCCCATGACTGGCGGTGCGTCGTTGTTTAAACCTGTCCTGGTCAAACGGCGCCGCCGTGGCCTCCAGCACCAGGCGCATCGGAAACAGTGACGGCGTGCGCTTGGTTATCTTGAACTGCCCCTTGTCCACCAGGCCGGACTCCAGGTAGCCCACGCGCAAGCCGATTTTCCCTCCCAGGTCGGGCAACCCCTCAAGCCCCTCTATATCGAGGGTCAACTTGAGATGATCCGAAACGAAACCGGCCGCGTCGGTATGCTCCCACTCCAATAGTCGCTCATTGAGCAGCGCGGCATTGGCCCCGTAGATCTCCACCACCGGCGTATATCCAAGTGTCATGGTCGCTCCTTAATCCCAGGCCGAGATTGGCTTCGTCGCGATAGGCTGCCTGTCCAGTTCAGGCACGATCACACTGATACCTGCCGGCAATACTGCACCCTGCTCGGCCAACGTCGGATTCAACAGCCACAGCATTTCCTCGGCGGCATCATCACAGCGACCGAGCTCGCGATACAGCAACAGGTTCACCGAATCGCCGGCAATACTTCGAACCCTACGCATTAACGAACTCCTCCAGTACCAGCGACCAATGGATGACCATCGCAGTGCCATCGTCGATCACATTGGATTGTTTTTCGCTCACCGACTTGATGGTCCACAGCCCCCAACTGAGACCCACGCCATCAACCAGAGGCAACGGCGCACGAAGGGCTTGCAGCGCGCGTAGCTCATCCAGCCGAGTCATGCCCGTTGCACGTGCGGCCTTACCGCCGAAGGTCAGCGTTTCAAGCCCCTGGCCGACCTGGCTGGACTTGGGTTTACCGGCAACGATAGGCAGCCCTACCCAACCGCCCGTGCTGGCACGGTCCAGGGTGTCGTAGGCGAACCCACGGGACAGCCCGAAAATAAACGTGCCCAATGCCATCTGTTGTCGCATCACACCCCTCCAATATCGGTCAATGCCGCATCACGTCGCGACCCCAGCAAGTCGTTCATCGACAGCGGCGAAAACTGCGCTTCGATCTGTTGCACCACCAACTCTGCCAGCTGTTGATGGCTGGCCGGCTCCGGCGCGTTGATGGTGATTTGCGGGGCAAAGTTGATTTGACGGTTATCAGCTTGAGCGCTGTTCAGGTTTTTGCTGACGTCTGCGGGCGCAGGCAGGCGATCACTTGGCCCAAACAGCTTGTCACCCAGCCAACTGCCCGCCTCGCTGCCAAGCAAGCCACCAATTGCACCGCCGACCGCCGTGCCGACACCGGGGAAAATCATCGTGCCGATCGCCGCACCGGCAGACGCCCCCGCCCAAGCGCCACCGGCAGTGCTGAGGCCGGCGCCGACGGCTTTAGCGTCACCGTTGCGTACGCCCTGGACGACATCGATGGCGGTGTCGACATACTTCAGCGGGCCGAGGCGACGGGCGGCGGCCGACTCGAGACGAGTCAGGGTGCCGATGGCAGAGCCGGCAGACGCTCCCGCCAATGCGCCACCGGCGGTACCGAGGCCGGCGCCTATGGTTTTAGCGTCACCATTGCGTATGCCCTGGACCACATCGACGGCAGTGTCCATAAACTTCAATGGGCCGAGGCGACGGGCTGTGGCCGATTCCGGTTTGGCTAATACGTCCAACAGCCCCGTCACCCGGCCCTTGGTTGTGCGACGGGCCGTGGGGCGGGCCGTCGAAGCTGCTGCGTAGGTGGCAAACGTGTTGCCGGGCAGGCTGGTCGAGCCTTTGCTCGCCAGTTTGCTGTCGAACGCAAGCAACGGCTGGCCCATGACATTGAGCGGGCGCGAGACCGACGCTGATACGCCAGTACGTTGCGACTTGAGATCGGCCTGCTTTCTGACGACGCTGGTTTTAATCGACCGTGATGTTGCCTGGCGGGTCTTGTAACGCTTGCCGCGCGGCGCCTTCGAACTGGTTTTTGGGCTTGGCTTGCCTTTGCCGTGGTCTTTCTCCCGGGCGGTTTCACCGACACGTTCAGGCAACTCGGCGGTCGCCGGATCCAGCGGGCCACGGATGCCGGCAGGCAGAGCTCCCGTACAGCAGCACTCCTTGTCCGCCTTGCCACCCTTGTCCTTATCGTCCTTCTTGAGCCACTTGGCAGCAGTTGGAAACTTGTCAGCCACGGCATCAAGCGCCTTGTCCGAAACCCGTTCCTTGGCTTTATCCCACAGGCTGGTGAGCAGTTCCTTGCCGACAAACTTACCGGCATCCGTTGCGCCTTGCAGGCCTTTGTCCACCCAGGTGGCCGAAGCTGGAGCAGGTTCTTTCGGCTGACTTTTGGCGGGCTCGCCACTGACCTCAACCGTCTTGGTTGCCAGCGTATTACCGGTAATGAACAACGTGCTGGTGAGCGTTTCCAACGCCTCGCGCAGTTGCACTTGCTCCAACGTCAGCGCGTTGATATCCACGCTGACGGTTACCAATGCCGAGGTGAGCACCGACTGCGGATCCTGTTGTGGCTGTGGTGCCGTATCCAGGCTTACAGGCGCTGCTAGGCTTGCGGAAAACGGTGCCAGCACGCTGCCAAGGTCCGCGTCATCAAGCAGCCAGCGTTTGTCTTCCTGGGCGAGCCTCATCCCAAATTGAGTCTCTTGCATCCCGCTTACTCCTGTTTAACGCCAAGGCGGGTGATCGCGATGTCGTAGCGGCGCAATGCTTTGCCGGCGTCCCAGTCGAGGATCTCCGCCTCATTGACCGAGTAGATCAGCGGCACCACATCGAGGATCACTTCGATGTCGCGCTCCGAAAGAAGTCCGCCGGTTGATTTAAAAAATCGTCGATGCGCTCCTGCAGTTCCGTCCAGTCGGGCACGGTCAGGTTGGCAAGATCCGGGATCATCAGGCCGGTGCAGTGAGCCGTGATGAACTCGGCGCGCTCTTTGTTGGTGGCGAGTTTTTTCATCACTTTGGTGGCACGCAGCGCCGGCATTTCCAGGGGCAGCTCGGCCAGGGAGCGACCTGCGGCATCGAGCGGTAACAGCAGTTGGACGGGTTGGTCGTGGCTGGCTTTTTCGGGCGCTTTCAAGAAGAACGACGCAGGGAGCGTCGACATTTCGTGTACGTACTGCGCAATGCTTACGTAGTCCGGACGCTTGAGTTGATCCAGTTCTTTTTCCGACAGGCCGGTGGCGAGTTTCGCCAGTTCGAAGAACTGGTCGTCCTCATCATCACCGGCCCGGGCCAGCGCGTCTTTTTGCGCCGCGTAGAACAGTGGCTTGAGTTGAATCCGCTCGATCGTCGCGCCGGTGTCGGCAGTGATCGGCGAGAGCAGCAGGTGCAGCGGTGGCATCCAGGCCATGAGGCAATTCCTTGGTCAAACGGGGTTGAAAAACGCGTTGAAGATGAACGCGATCAACGTGGGAGCCGGCTTGCCTGCGATGGCATCGCCTCGGTACACCAGGTACACAGAGTCGCCCGCAACGCGGGCAAGCCCGGCTCCCACATTTGACCGCGCCCACTTCAGCTCACGGTTTCTCTTAAGGCATCAGCACGGCGCGGCGGGCGTCGCCGAGAATGTCTACGCCATTGAGCACGAACTTCTGGGTGCGCACGTCGATGTCGATCACCGGAATGCCGTTTTCCAGGCGGTTGTAGGTGCGGCAGGACAGTTCCAGGGTGGTCAGTGCCTTGTCGCCCATTTTCAACTTCGCCTCAGCCAGGGATTTGAGCTTGCCGCCGACAGTGTGGTAGGTGAAGTAGGTCTTGCCGTCCTGGTCCTGGCCGGCTTCACGCACGTTCAGCAGGATGTCGTCACCCAGGCGCACGCCCAGGGCCAACATGATTTCCGGGCCGGCGCCTTGCAGCACCAGCGTAGCGTTGAGCACCTTGCCGCTCTTGGCCATTTCTTCGGCGATGAAACGCCCGCCGGACATGGGCTCCATTTCGAACTCGATCTTCGGTGGGGTGAACTCTTCCACGGTCGCGGACAACGGCAGGCCTTGAAGGGTGGCCGCAATGGCCTGTCTTACACGGTTGGTAAACATTAGAGAACGTCCTCCAGGAACTGCTCGATGATTTCATCGCGGGCGTTGAGTTGATAAATCATGTGTTCGTTCGGCGCATAGCGGCCGTAGTCGATGACGATGAACCAGGTACCGTTCTTGTACTTCTCGACACTGTTGAGTTCCGGGTGCAGGTACACGCTGCCGCCAGGGATGGTTTCGTCGGCGACCAAGGTTTGCAGCCAGTCGTTGATGCGCTTGACCTCCTGGTCCATGAAGGACTTGGTGAGGTTCTTGGCCATGGCTTTCTGGCCGGCCTCGACCAACTTGCGGCTGATGGCATCTTCCAGGCCGACGTAGCTGATGAACTTGCCGGTGATGGAACGGTTACCCAGCAGCGAGAAACCACCGAGGATGGTGCGAGCGTAGTAACTCACGCCGTAACGGTTGAGCAGGTCGCCTTCAGTGGAAGTGTCGAGGATGTTGTACTCGACCACGCGGGAAACGTCCTCGGCGAATGTCACCTGGTTACCTGGGCTTTCCCATTGCTTGACCTTGGCCAATGCGGCGATGGCCAGAGAGGATGGCGACAGGAACACGTTCTTCTTCGCGGCCTTGGAGTACACCGACGGCATGTTGTGTACCAGCAGGCAACGGTCGAAACCGAGGTCGGCACCGCCTAGTTCGCCGCTGTAGGTCACTTGATCGGCGACGGACGCGTCCTTGCCATCCAGTACTACGCGGGCCTTGATGCGTTTGCCGAAGGCAGCGAACTCACCGGCCACGGCCTTGGTGCCGGTAAAGCCAGGCGCACCGATGATAGTCAGGTCTTCCGGCACGCTGCTCAGGGCCGCCAGGCCCAGCTTACGACCGGTGACGGGGTCATTGCCGCCGATCACATTGTTGACGGTGTCGGCCGGGGTTGCGCCCTCTTCCACGATCACCACATAGACCGGCACCTTCACCACTTTGAGGATCTGGTACACCGCGTGAAACAACGTGCCCGACTCAGTACCGGTAGGGTCCAGCAGCGCCTGAGTGGTAAAGCTGTTGATGCGGAACGGGGCATTTTTCGGGATCGACGCATGGGCGTTCGGCGCGGTGCCGACCAGACCGATGACGTTGTCGCCCAGGCCACCCATGGCCTCGGGGGATTCGGTGGCATTCACGGTGATGCCGTTATGCTCGAAGTTCAAAACCTCAGCCATGATTAGTCAGCCTTCTTGGGGGTGGAGTTGAGGACGCTGGTCAGTTCCAGTCGGCCGGCGGTGCGCAGGGCGGATGCTTCGACGTCCAGCAGTTCCAGCTCCTCGCCGGCGGTGGACCAATGGCCACCTCCGGTGGGGAATGGGATAAGGACGGTGTAGGTTTGGCGGTTTTGCATAGGTTGAATTCTCCGGGGTCAGAAACGCCAAAGCCCCTGCGGGGAGGGGCTTTGGGTTGGCGAAAAAAAACCGCTTTCGCGGTGCAATGATTATTTGAGGAAATCTGGCTTTTCTGGCCACACAACCGTGAACGGGTCTCCTACATCTTGCGGGACATCCCTCAACAATTTGCGGTATGCAGCAGCCTGAGCACGCTGGGCATCACTCAAGGGGCTATCCTGGACTTGGGTATGATCGGTTTCACGCAATAATCGATCTCGACGAACGCGAATGGAAGACCACTCCAAGAATTCCAAACCTTCTTTGCTTGGAATGAGCGATGGAACAACATCGATAAAAATTTCTGTCATTTAGAAAACTACCGTTGGCGAGAGAGAGAGTTGAGAACTAATTTCTCCGAGTTTAATCGGCCGGTAACGACCAATTTGCATCGTATCAATTCGTAGAGAGGTCACATAGACATTGGGTATCTTGATTCGGCAAACAGCGTTACCAGCGCTATCAGCATATATAGCTGGATCAAATTTACCAAAGCACGACTGGTTAATGACAGCACGTTGCGGGGAATACACATAGCCCGCAAATGTTTCGTCCAACACCAAGGAACTTCCGTAACTATATCCGCGAATGTTCAGCCAAAACATCTGATCATCTTTATTGATAGAAAATGGGAGTTTGAAATGAGCATATACATTCATAGATGATCCCAGATCCGTAGCCACCATTCCGCCAGTCGCGCCGACGTCGTAAGGTGCACCAGTCCCCCAGATCAACCCTTGAAAGACGCTCATCAGCAATGTTCCAGGTGCTCCAGCTTCACCTACAACATCTTTCAGAGCACGAAACTGATCGAACTCTGCTCGCGCCTGATCCATTCGTGCATCGATGGCACCGATTTTTCCATTTACAGCGCTGGTCAGGTTATTTGAAGCCTGAACCAAATTTGCAATCTGCGTTTCCGTACTCAAAATAATTCTCCTTGGACTCTATATTTACTTCTGTTCAAGTTTCATAACACGAAATAACACACTGACATGACGAGCCATATTATCGATATTGGCAGTTGCCACAGATGCCAACTCTTCGGCCATGAGAATATTCAAACTCTCAGCACCCACCACGATCGTCACGCTATCCGCCGGCAACGGCGATACATCCAACGTAAACTTCTGCAGCACCCGCGCCGCCGCCGCTTTATACGTCAGCAACTTACCCGCAACGGAATACACCGCCAGCAACGTCCCACTGGCGAGGTAAAAACCGAACTCGCCAATTTCATATTCAGCCTCGCCATCGAACAGCGCAGCCATCCTGAGTTGGTGATCGCCGAGGTCTTCGTAGTCCACAATGGCGACCCGCTGACGTTCGTCACGCAAGGCCACTTCCGTGCCGTCCGGGTTGTAACGGCCGGTACCGGCGCCGATGTGGGTGATTTCGCCTTTCAGGCCCTGGTTCTTTGCCTGCAGCACTTCATCCAAACCTTTGGAGGTGAAGCGCACCAGGCGCGTAATGTCATCTGTCATGGCTGCGCCCTGAGGTCGTAGTCGTTAATGGTGTAGTGCTGGGCAACCCCGGCACTGTTAAGTCGAGCAACCAGCGCCAATTCCGGCAATGCCCCATCCAAATAAAGCTCGCCGTCGCTTAATGGGGCATGGAGTACCTGTGTGAACGCGAGCTGGCCTTCGGTCTCATGAACCACCGTGATCGTCGCCTGGTCACGCTCGCTCTGCGCCGCATTGATGCGACGGATCAGCCGGTTATGGTCGCCACTGGACCAACTGCGCCCGATGATCGCCTGGACATCGAAGGTGTAAGGCGCACCCAGCGGACGCTGTTGATACCAGGCGCTGATGTTGGGGGTGAACCCCAATGACTCCACCGCGTAGCTCAAGGCCTTGGGCGTACCCGCCTGGCGCTGGATCTGCCAGGACAGGGCCACCGTGAGGCGCTTTTCGGTTTCGCTGGCGTCGGCATCCCATTCGCTGACGCCACGGTCGGCAGCCAGGTAGGGCAGGAATTCGGTAGGGGTTTGCAGCGGGGTCATCAACGCCGGAAACGGCGGCATGACCCGGTCGAGCAACGTCCCGAACCCCAGGTCCAAGGCTTTTTCCAGCGGTGAGCTGTTGGCCGGCAACAGGCTCGCTTTGGGTTCCTCACTCATAGCGTACGCACCTCAACCTCGACGCCCGTGCAATACGGAGCCTGGAACGCGGTGCAGATAATCGGCTGCAACGGTTCGAGGATTTGCAGTTGCGCCGCCCCTGCGCTGTGGATGGCGTAGTCGATCCAGCTGGGGTCCACCCGCCCCTCCAGGCGATGGCAGGAGTCTGCATAGGTTTGCAGCAGTTTCTGGGCGGCGACTTGAGTGAGCCCGGAGTCAGGTCCGGCGTTGATCCTGGCCACCACACGAATCTTGTAGGGCTGAATCTGTGCGCCCTGGACGGTGACCAGATCGGTCTCCGGTCTCACATCAGGCCGTGCGAAATGGCGCCGCACACCGTCAAGCAAATCGGCGGATGGCGTGCCGTCGCCTTCTCGTGAAAGCACAGTGACCATCACTTCACCCGGCGCAGTCCGTCGACCGTTGCCATCCTTGACCTGGGCGGCATAGCCGTCCGGGTCGAAGGTGTAGCTGACGGTCACGACGCCCGGCGTTGCACTTTGCACTTTCACCGCAGGGCGTTCACCCAGGGTGAAGACCTCGCGGCGATACTGCATGCGTGAGCCTGCCGCCGGCGCATGGGGTGCCAGGTAGTAGCGCAGTCGGGCGTCGTCGTCGCTCTCCAAGGTCGGCGGCACCGGTGGGAAAGCGGCCGGGTCGCCGGGGTCGAGTACTTGTCGTTCCAGGCCCATGTCGGCCAGGCGCGCATCCAGGTTACTGCCGGTGGCCCACCACGCCAGCATCTGCTTGATGCGGGCGTTATATTTGCGTTCGTGGGTCTGCAGGCGCACACAAAAAGCTTCCAGGGCCAGGGTCAACAGTTCGCTTTCGTTGTCGAGGCTGACCTTGAGTTTCGCCGCGCTTTGCGGCGCTCGGGTGGCGACGTAGTCGACGACAAACGCCTTGAATTCGGCCAGCAGCGGTTCGAATTCATCCACCGCAATAATGGCCGGCTCCGCCAGTTGGTTCTGGCCAGGGATCAGCATGCTCATGTCACGACCTCGAAGGTTTGTTGGCGGTTTTTCCAGGTACCAGCGAAACGCAGCAGCAGGCCGGCACCCTGGCGTGTGGCGACGATGACCTGGGGTTGAAAGTCGCCAATGCCGTTCTGGGTGTTGTAGAACGCCTGGGCAGCATGGCTCTGGGCGAGGATCAGCAAGTCATCGCCGAGGTTCTGACCCAGCAGTTGCGGGATCATCGAACCGTACAGCGGGCGCTTCTGGCGAGTGCCTACGGGAGTGGTCAGCGCTCGGGTGGCGCGCTGCACAAATTGCAGCCAGTCATCGACGGCTGCCCCGGTGTTTCGATCGATGCCGATCATGGGATGTCCTTATCACGGGCTGATGACTCGACCTTGGTGGTCCACCACCGGGCCGCTGAAGTGCGCGCCGCCGGCATCCAGCACCAGGCGAGTGCCGCCGATTTGCAGGATGATGCCTTGGGCGTTGAGGGTCAGGCTGGCGACACCGACCTTGACGTCGACTTGCTCGCGGGAACCGCTGAACGCAGTGGGACCGTTGACCCAGTTGAAGGTGTGGCTGGCGTCGTCGTAATCGCTTTGGGTGCCGTCTTGATGCCGACGCCGGGTCAAACTCGCAATGCTGGAAACCGACGGGAAGCGATCACTGTTCAAACCGAACAAGGCCACGGACTGCCCCCCACCTTCCCCGCCGCCATAGTTGAACAGCAGGCATTGTTCGCCCACGGAGGGGATGCGGGTTTCAGTCTGCGCACCGGCGCTGGGGTTGAAAAAGCGTATGGCCGGGGTGAGCAACTCACCGTGGCTGACCTTGCAGGTATTACTGGCAGCGTCGACCTCCTGGCACACGCCGATGCGACAGAAACTTTCGGCGCGACGATAAAGGTCTTCGAGCTGGGCTTCCATTTCCGCCAGGCGCTCGACAATCGGCCCCAGTTGCATGCGTAACAGCGCGTCGAACATGGGCTACTCCGACAAGGGTTTGTATTGAGCGGGGTCGTCGATGTTCGAGACGTCCCAGGTGCAGGCAAACAGCGGTTGGCCTGTGGGATCGTTGAGCAACACAGGCCCGATATAGAGTGTTTGGGTGAAAGACACAGTCCAGGTGTCGTAGTCCGTCCCTGCGGTAGCCCGGGGCGTGGGAGCGGCGACGATGTTCGTCGGCAGATCACACTGTAATTGGGGCAGGTTCCACCGGTTATCCAGCACCAGATCCATGAGCCGGCTGGCCAGGTCGCAGGCATCAAATGGCAATGCACCTGGCGCGACCATGGCCTTGAGCGAAATCACCAAGGCGTGAGCCTTGCGTCCTTCGCGGGAGCGGATGCCCGGGCCGTTGCCCTCGACCGTAATCATCACACCGGTTTCGCCACCTGTGCCCTGGAAGTCCTGATGACTGCCAACCCTCAGGTCAGGGAAGGCAACGTGCAGCGCCTCACCGATGGCTTGGGGCAGTTGAGAGGGTTTTTCGATAAGCGTCATTTAAGTTGCGTCCTTGCAGCGGTTACTGCGGATCCTGGCGGGACCCTTCATTGATCCCGATGCGCTTGGCTGCCCACCGCTCATAAAGGCCGATGGCAACGTCGGCACCGGCCATGGCGGTCAAGCAACCAATGGCACCGGCGGTCCAGATTGACATGCCGGCCGCATAGCACAGCATCAGGGCCGAGACCCCGCAGACCATGCAGGCTCCAGAGCGCAGGGCCAACCGGCGGACCAGTGACCACCCACGGGCACCCTCCTTGTCAGCGCGCCACATTTCGCCGGATACACCGCCAATCACTGCCAATACGATGACCAGCCAGATGGGCATTTCCGCTAACGCTTGTTGTTCATTTGTCATGTCACGCCTCCTGGCTGAGCACTAGATAGTCCGTTTTTCATTTACACATGCTTCGTTAGGTAGGCATTCCAAAAAGCCCGGTCGCCCGGGCTTTTCAGTAATGATTTCCTCGAACTTTCGGCGCTACTGGCGCGGTACGGTTCTTTCCTCAATGTTTTTCCGACCACGATCCCTGTCTGCCGGATAACTGCTTCTGGTGCTTTACGCTGCACACCCGGGTCAGTTGCCAACCCTCTGAACCGTTATTAGGCCGGTTCATCGCTGCCTGTTTTGTGCTTCATGTTCCTGAAGCAGGTTGAAACTAAAGAGCGCGGCATCCTTGCCGGTGTTGCCTGGCATCCCTGCCATCACTTCGATGGCGTCCTTGCCGATGTTGCGTGCCTTCCTTGTCTTCCTTGGCGGCATCCTTGCCGCCTCCACCAGACCTTGTTGGCTGGCTTGAGATGAAGAATATGCATGTATGCATATACAGTCAATGCGTAAATGCATTTATTTTTGCCGATCAAATGCACAAATGCATTCCAGGCCTTGCAGGCAAAGGGTTTGGCGATTTTCTGTGGGCGAAAAAAAGCCCGCACAGTGGCGGGCTTTGTCTTACGTAAGAGGGTTAACGGGCGTACATGCCCCACCAGAACACATGACCGAGGATGCTGATCTGCTCATCCTGGATATCCTGGAAGCTGTAGTCCTCGTCCGGATGCTCATCTCGGTTGAAACTGCGCAGGCGAATCCCGGAAGGCAGGCGATAGAGCTGCTTCACCCGCAGCTGGCCGTTGTGATTGATGGCATACAGATCGCCATCGACTATATCGCCGATGCCGCTCTTGCCCGCATTCACCCCCACCGTGGCGCCGTCGCGCAGCACCGGCAGCATGCTGTTGCCACGCACCGTCACACACTTGGCCTGGTCGAACTGCACACCGTTATGCCGCAGGCTGCGCTTACCGAAACGCAGGCTGGCCTTCTCGCTTTCCTCGATGACGAATCTTCCTGATCCAGCAGCCAATTCAACCTCGCGCAGAAAGGGGATCGACACCTCGTCATCATTAACGGGCGTGTCGTCGTCCCACAGGCTTATGTCCTTGAGTTCCGAATGCATCGGGTCGCGCCCCTCCTCCCGCGCAATGCCCACCGCTACGCGTCCGCGCAGTTGGTCGGTGCTCACGCGAAAATACTCGGCAATACGGGAGATGTGCTTGTCCGACGGATCAACGATCTTGCCGCTGAGAATCCGGGACAATGTGGATTGAGGCACGCCGGTACGCCGGTGAAGCTCCGTAGGGGAGATCCGGTCGCGG
Source organism: Pseudomonas sp. BCA17 (assembly GCF_004519405.1). Classification (GTDB taxonomy): domain Bacteria; phylum Pseudomonadota; class Gammaproteobacteria; order Pseudomonadales; family Pseudomonadaceae; genus Aquipseudomonas. The sequence goes on from NZ_SGWI01000002.1 coordinate 236,064, forward strand.
TCCAGCAGCTCTCTTAAGACGATAGAAACGTTGCGTTTTTGCATAGCGCGGATATTGACGGGAGTTTTAAGGGTTGGCAAATGCTAATTTGCATATTTTATGCATTAGCCATGCCTTTTACCTGCCCACTTATGACCTGCGAAGCTCCAACTTCGCGTGTTAACCTTGCGACCATTGCAAAATCAGCCGGGCCAGTGCCCCACCTTTGCCCCACTCCTTCAACGAATTTGCCAACTATCTGATGAGTAAAAACACTTCCGATCTGTCCTCCCACACCCCGATGATGCAACAGTACTGGCGCTTGAAAAACCAGCACCCGGATCAGTTGATGTTCTATCGCATGGGCGACTTCTACGAGATCTTCTATGAAGACGCGAAGAAGGCCGCCAAGTTGCTGGACATCACCCTGACAGCGCGTGGGCAGTCGGCGGGGCAGTCGATTCCGATGTGTGGGATTCCTTACCATTCGTTGGAAGGCTATCTGGTCAAGCTGGTCAAGCTGGGCGAGTCGGTGGTGATCTGTGAGCAGATCGGCGATCCGGCCACCAGCAAAGGGCCAGTTGAGCGCCAGGTGGTACGGATTATCACGCCGGGGACGGTGAGTGATGAGGCGTTGCTCGATGAACGACGCGACAACCTGATTGCCGCGGTGTTGGGCGATGAGCGCTTGTTCGGCCTTTCCGTATTGGATATCACCAGCGGCAACTTCAGCGTTCAGGAAATCAAGGGCTGGGAGAACCTGCTGGCGGAACTGGAACGTATCAATCCGGTGGAGTTGTTGATCCCGGACGACTGGCCGAAGGATTTGCCTGCCGAAAAGCGCCGTGGGACAAAACGTCGTGCACCGTGGGATTTCGAGCGCGATTCGGCGCTGAAAAGCCTGTGCCAGCAGTTTTCGGTGCAAGACCTTAAAGGCTTCGGCTGCGAGACCTTGACCCTGGCCATCGGTGCCGCCGGTTGCTTGCTCAGCTATGCCAAGGAAACCCAGCGCACCGCCCTGCCACATTTGCGTAGCCTGCGCCATGAGCGCCTGGACGACACCGTGGTGCTCGATGGCGCCAGCCGTCGCAACCTGGAGCTTGATACCAACCTGGCCGGCGGGCGCGACAATACTCTGCAATCGGTTGTGGACCGTTGCCAGACCGCGATGGGCAGCCGCTTGCTGACTCGCTGGTTGAACCGTCCGCTGCGGGACCTGAGCGTACTGCAAGCACGCCAGTCTTCGATTACTTGCCTGCTGGACGGCTATCGCTTTGAAAAGCTGCAGCCGCAGCTGAAGGAAATCGGCGATATCGAGCGCATCCTGGCGCGGATCGGCCTGCGCAACGCGCGGCCCCGTGACCTCGCGCGCCTGCGCGATGCCCTCGGCGCGCTGCCGCAACTGCAAGTGGCGATGACCGAATTGGACACGCCGCACCTGCAACAGCTTGCGGTCACCGCGGGCACGTACCCGGACCTTGCGGCCCTGCTGGAAAAAGCCATTATCGACAACCCGCCGGCGATTATCCGCGACGGCGGCGTGCTGAAAACCGGCTACGACAGCGAACTGGACGAGTTGCAGTCCCTGAGCGAAAACGCCGGGCAGTTCCTGATTGATCTGGAAGCCCGCGAAAAAGCCCGCACTGGCCTGGCCAACCTGAAGGTCGGTTACAACCGCGTGCACGGCTACTTTATCGAGTTGCCGAGCAAGCAGGCCGAGTCGGCGCCGATCGATTATCAGCGTCGCCAGACCCTCAAGGGCGCCGAGCGCTTCATCACACCAGAGCTTAAAGAGTTCGAAGACAAGGCACTGTCGGCCAAAAGCCGCGCCCTGGCTCGGGAAAAGATGCTCTATGAAGCCTTGCTCGAAGACCTGATCAGCCAACTGGCACCGTTGCAAGACACCGCAGCCGCCCTCGCGGAGCTGGATGTGCTGAGCAACCTGGCCGAACGCGCACTGAATCTCGACCTGAACTGCCCGCGATTCGTCAGCGAGCCGTGCATGCGCATCGTACAGGGCCGCCATCCTGTGGTTGAGCAGGTACTGACCACACCGTTCGTGGCGAACGACCTGTCGCTGGACGACGATACCCGCATGCTGGTGATCACCGGTCCGAACATGGGCGGTAAATCCACCTACATGCGCCAGACCGCATTGATCGTATTGCTGGCTCACATCGGCAGCTTTGTTCCAGCAGCGAGTTGCGAGCTGTCGCTGGTCGACCGCATTTTCACGCGGATCGGTTCCAGCGATGACCTGGCCGGTGGCCGTTCGACCTTTATGGTGGAAATGAGCGAAACCGCCAACATTCTGCACAACGCCACCGAGCGCAGCCTGGTGCTGATGGACGAAGTGGGCCGTGGCACCAGCACCTTCGACGGCCTATCCCTGGCGTGGGCGGCGGCTGAGCGGCTGGCACACCTGCGTGCCTATACGCTGTTCGCCACCCACTATTTCGAACTGACCGTGTTACCGGAAAGCGAACCGCTGGTCGCCAACGTGCACCTCAACGCCACCGAGCACAACGAGCGCATCGTGTTCCTGCACCACGTGCTGCCAGGCCCGGCCAGCCAGAGCTATGGTCTGGCTGTGGCACAGTTGGCCGGCGTGCCGAACGATGTGATCACCCGCGCCCGTGAACACCTCAGTCGCCTGGAAACCACGGCCCTGCCCCACGAAACCGTGGTCGTAAGCACCGCCAAGGCCACCAGCAAGCCCAACACACCTCATCAGAGCGACATGTTCGCCAGCCTGCCCCATCCGGTGTTGGATGAGTTGGCTAAACTTGACGTGGACGACTTGACGCCGCGAAAAGCGCTCGAAATGTTATATGCACTGAAGACTCGGATATAACGCAGACGCTTGCAAGCTGGTAGACTCTCGCGCGGTTTGGGATGCTGCAGGCTTTTAGCCTGGCCTGCAGACTATCGCTCCCGAACCTCGCGAGCCCTGCCACAAAGGGTTTCGCTGCCGCCGCCTGAGGAGAAAATTAGAAATGACCTTCGTCGTCACCGACAACTGCATCAAGTGCAAGTACACCGACTGCGTAGAAGTGTGTCCGGTGGACTGCTTTTACGAAGGCCCGAACTTCCTGGTCATCCACCCGGATGAGTGCATCGACTGCGCCCTGTGTGAACCAGAATGCCCGGCCGTCGCCATCTTCTCCGAGGATGAAGTACCGGCAGAGATGCAGGAATTTATTCAGTTGAACGTCGAGCTGGCGGAAATCTGGCCGAACATCACCGAACGCAAAGATCCGATGCCGGATGCCGCGGAGTGGGATGGCAAAAAAGGCAAGATCGCAGACCTCATACGCTGATAGCGTCGTCGTCCCAAAAGGCCCCTTGCGGGCCTTTTTGCGTTTGCGGATGGCGAATTCTTTTCTACGGGCAAAAAAAAGGGGCGGTTTGACCCGCCCACATTTTTTCCCTAGTCCCTGTATTCCTTTTCATCATCCTGATGAATCGCATCCTGCGACATTCCTTAAAACCATCGTTCCTTGATGGCTGTGTCAATCCGTGGACACAGGGCTGATGTTAGAGAGTTCCAATAGAAGTTCAACGGGATGCGACTAACAGCCCCGCAAACATCCACACCCGAAATACGATAAATAATTCTTATATTTCAACTGGTTAGAAAAGTCTCTCGTCAATTAGAGACGCCCCTGCCCGGCAAAAAAACCAAATACTTACGAAAACGTAAGCGAATGCTTACACGTACAATTGCGTAAAAGGGCAAACACGCTCTATTGACGGTACTGCGGACAAGAAAAAGCCCCGACAAGTCGAGGCTTCTTTCCCTTCAACACGCTCAGTCGTCGCTGACGGTAATCGTCGGCATTGCTGGCGCGTCGGCTTCCTGCAGGACAATCCGCGCGCCCACATGGCGAGCCAGTTCCTGATAGATCATCGCGATCTGGCTGTCCGGCTCAGCTATCACGGTAGGCCTGCCACCATCGGCCTGCTCACGAATCACCATAGACAGGGGCAACGAGGCCAGCAGTTCGACGCCATACTGAGTCGCCAGCTTCTCGCCACCACCTACACCAAACAGGTGCTCGGCATGCCCACAGTTGGAGCAGATGTGCACCGCCATGTTTTCCACGACGCCGAGTACCGGGATGTTGACCTTGCGGAACATCTCCACACCCTTCTTTGCGTCGAGCAGCGCCAGGTCCTGGGGGGTGGTCACGATCACCGAGCCGGCTACCGGGACTTTCTGCGCCAGGGTCAGCTGGATATCTCCGGTGCCGGGCGGCATGTCGATCACCAGGTAGTCCAGGTCGCCCCAGGCGGTCTGGGTAACCAATTGCAGCAGCGCACCGGACACCATCGGCCCGCGCCAGACCATCGGCGTATTGTCATCGGTGAGAAAGGCCATGGACATCACTTCCACGCCCAGGGACTCGATAGGCACAAACCACTTCTGGTCCTTCACTTTCGGTCGCGTACCTTCGGCAATACCGAACATCACGCCCTGGCTGGGGCCATAGATATCCGCATCGAGAATACCGACGCGGGCGCCTTCCCGGGCGAGGGCCAGAGCGAGGTTGGCCGCCGTGGTGGATTTACCCACGCCACCCTTGCCGGACGCCACCGCCACCACGTTCTTGACGTTGGCCAGCCCCGGGATTTGCGCCTGGGCTTTGTGGGAGGCAATCACACACTGAATATCGACCTTGGCGGAACGTACGCCGTCGAGGCCCTCGATGGCCATTTGCAGCATCTGCGCCCAGCCACTTTTGAACAGGCCGGCGGCATAGCCCAACTCCAGCTGGACCGATACGTGGTCGCCCTGGACCTCAATGGCACGCACACAACCGGCACTGACCGGGTCCTGGTTCAAATAGGGGTCGGTGTACTGGCGAAGAACGGCTTCCACCGCTGCGCGATTGACGGCGCTCATGGGCTACTCCCGAAAAAGACTGACTGAAACAGGCGGCTATCCTAACCGTTCCCGCCGCCCAACGGCATGCTTTCGAACGCCAGGATGATTTTGAAACAACGCCACGGGGTGAAATATATTTCCCGGCGCTTTATAGTGGCCGACCTCCGTTTCATCAAGTAGCCGAGCCCCATGTCCGAGCCACGCAAGATCCTCGTCACCAGCGCCCTGCCCTATGCCAATGGTTCCATCCATCTTGGCCATATGCTTGAGTACATCCAGACCGATATGTGGGTGCGCTTCCAGAAGCATCGCGGCAATCAATGCATCTATGTCTGCGCGGACGACGCCCACGGTTCGGCCATCATGTTGCGCGCCGAAAAGGAAGGGATCACTCCAGAGCAACTGATCGACAATGTGCAGGCTGAACACAGCGCCGACTTTGCCGAGTTCCTGGTGGATTTCGACAACTTCCACTCGACCCACTCCGAAGAAAACCGCGAGCTGTCGAGCCAGATCTACTTGCGCCTCAAGGAGGCCGGGCACATCGACCAGCGTTCGGTCACCCAGTATTTCGACCCGGAAAAGAAAATGTTCCTGGCCGACCGCTTCATCAAGGGCACCTGCCCGAAATGCGGCTCCGAAGACCAGTACGGCGACAACTGTGAGAAATGCGGTGCCACCTACGCACCCACCGACCTGAAAGATCCGAAGTCGGCTATTTCCGGCGCCACCCCGGTGCTCAAGGACTCCCAGCACTTCTTCTTCAAGCTCCCGGACTTCCAGCAGATGCTGCAAGCCTGGACCCGCAGCGGCACCCTGCAGGACGCCGTGGCCAACAAACTGTCCGAATGGCTCGACAGCGGCCTGCAACAGTGGGACATCTCCCGCGATGCGCCGTACTTTGGCTTCGAGATCCCGGGCGAGCCCGGCAAGTATTTCTATGTATGGCTGGACGCGCCGATCGGCTACATGGCCAGCTTCAAGAACCTGTGCGACCGCACTCCGGCGCTGGACTTCGACGCGTTCTGGGGCAAGGACTCCACAGCCGAGCTGTACCATTTCATCGGCAAGGATATCGTCAACTTCCACGCCCTGTTCTGGCCGGCGATGCTTGAAGGTTCGGGCTACCGCAAGCCAACCGGTATCGCAGTACACGGCTACCTGACGGTCAACGGCCAGAAGATGTCCAAGTCCCGTGGCACCTTTATCAAGGCGCGAACGTACCTGGACCACCTGTCGCCGGAATACCTGCGTTACTACTACGCCTCCAAGCTGGGCCGTGGCGTCGACGATCTGGACCTGAACCTGGAAGACTTCGTGCAGAAGGTCAACTCGGACCTGGTCGGTAAAGTGGTCAACATTGCCAGCCGTTGTGCCGGTTTTATCCACAAGGGCAACGCCGGTGTACTGGTAGCCGATAACGCCGCGCCGGAACTGACCGATGCCTTCCGGGCTGCCGCGCCAAGCATCGCCGACGCCTATGAAGCCCGCGACTTCGCCCGCGCCATGCGCGAAATCATGGGCCTGGCCGACCGCGCCAACGCCTGGATTGCCGACAAGGCACCGTGGTCGCTGAACAAGCAGGAAGGCAAGCAGGCTGAAGTCCAGGCGATCTGCGCCACGGGCGTCAACCTGTTCCGTCAGTTGGTGATCTTCCTCAAGCCGGTGCTGCCACTGCTGGCGGCCGACGCAGAAGCGTTCCTGAACGTTGCGCCGCTGACCTGGAACGATCACTCCACCCTGCTCAGTAACCACCAATTGAATGAGTTCAAGCCGCTGATGACCCGCATCGACCCGGCCAAAGTCCAGGCCATGACCGACGCATCTAAAGAAGACCTGACTGCCAGCCAGACCGACACCGGCGAGTCCGCTGCGACCGGCAACGGCGAGTTGGCCAAGGACCCGATTTCCCCGGAAATCGAGTTTGACGCTTTTGCGGCCGTGGACCTGCGTGTTGCGCTGATCGTCAAGGCCGAAGCTGTAGAGGGTGCCGACAAGCTGCTGCGCCTGACCCTGGACATCGGTGACGAGCGACGCAATGTGTTCTCCGGGATCAAGAGCGCTTATCCGGACCCGTCCAAACTCGACGGGCGCCTGACCATGATGATCGCCAACCTCAAGCCACGGAAGATGAAGTTCGGCGTTTCCGAAGGCATGGTGATGGCGGCAGGCCCTGGCGGCGAAGAAATCTACCTGCTCAGCCCGGACAGCGGTGCGAAGCCGGGCCAGCGCATCAAGTAACCTGCCAGCGCCTGTAGTGCGCGGGCTTGCCCGCGCAGGGGCGCGCAACGGTCTTGGCCCCGTTTCTGTCTGAAGGGCACGCGGCGACTTCAGGGTCGCCTCGGGCTTCGACACGGGGCAAGCCCGCTCGCTCCAGCAAGCCCTGTTTGTTTAACCGGCATGCAATCATGAACCTGATTCAACGTATCGACGCGCTGTTGCCGCAGACCCAATGCGGCAAGTGTGGGCATCCGGGCTGCAAGCCTTACGCCGAGGGCATCGCCCTTGGCGAGGCGATCAACAAATGCCCTCCCGGCGGGCAGGAAACCATCGCAGGCCTGGCGCAATTGCTACAAGTACCGGTCCTGGAGCTGGATACCAGTCGAGGCGAAGCCCCGGCCCAAGTCGCCTATATCCGAGAAGCCGAATGCATCGGTTGCACCAAGTGCATCCAGGCCTGCCCAGTGGACGCGATCGTCGGCGCCGCCAAATTGATGCACACCGTCATCATTGATGAGTGCACAGGTTGCGACCTTTGTGTCGCGCCCTGCCCTGTCGATTGTATTGAGATGCGCCCAGCAGCCTCTGTGCTGCCGATTGTGGGCGGCCTGGCGGCTAATGACCACCAGCGTCATGAACGCGGCCTGAAGCGTGATCGCGCACGGCGACGCTTTGAGCAACGCAATGCACGTCTGCAACGGGAAGAAGCCTGCAAGCTCGCCGAACGCCTGGCGCGTTCCAAGCGCTTGTCGCCGGTCACCCCCATGCCGACCGATTCTGCCCAGGATGCAGCGGTCAAAAAAGCCAAGATCACGGTCGCCATGAGCCGCGCTCAGCTGCACAAATCCTTGAAAGCCTTTGGTCACCCACCGACCTTCGAGCAACAGTCGCAACTGATCGTGTTGCAACAGCAGTTCGAAGCGGCGGAACAGGCCCTGGCAGCCCTGGAAGTTACCAGCCCGACAGCGCCGCCGACTCAAAAAGACCCGGCGCTCAAACGCGCAAAGATCCAACTGGCCATGCGCCGCGCCGAACTGAAAAAAGCTCAGGACCTGAACGCTGACCAACAGCAACTGGCAGCGTTGAACGCAGCGCTGGTCAGTGCCGAGCAAGCCCTGCACGACGCCGAAAATGACAGTGAACAACCCAGGCCCGAATTGCAGCGCGTGGAAAAACGCCCCATCGACGCCCAACTGCGCCAGTTGAAAACTGCCTTGGCTTACGCACGGGCCGAGCTCAGCAAGCTGCAACGTCAATCCGGCTGCAGCGTAATTGAACTGGACGCCGCACAGCGCAAACTGGACGAAGCTCAGCGCCAGGTGGACGCTCATACCGGCGCTTGAGCCGCGACAGACGCTGCCGGGTTGCTGGCGATGGTTTATCCTGCAAAGCCCGGCCCTACTTTTGAACACTACGTTGACTGCCTGCAAGGAAACGCCTGCCCCATGAATGCTGCGAAACGCTTGGAAATTTTCCGCAGGTTTCACGAAGACAATCCCGAGCCCAAAACCGAGCTGGCCTACTCTTCGCCGTTCGAGTTGCTGATAGCGGTGATCCTGTCGGCGCAATCCACGGACGTTGGGGTCAACAAGGCCACGGCCAAACTGTATCCGGTTGCCAATACGCCGGAAGCCATCTACGCACTGGGTGTGGATGGACTGTCGGAATACATCAAGACGATCGGCCTGTACAACAGCAAGGCCAAGAACGTCATTGAGACCTGCCGCATGCTCATTGAGCTGCATGGCAGTGAAGTGCCACAAACCCGAGAAGCACTGGAAGCACTCCCCGGTGTAGGCCGAAAAACCGCTAACGTGGTACTCAATACTGCGTTCCGGCAACTGACCATGGCGGTGGACACGCATATTTTCCGCGTCAGCAACCGCACCGGCATTGCTCGCGGCAAGAACGTGGTGGAGGTTGAAAAGCAATTGATGAAGTTCGTGCCCAAACCGTATTTGCTCGATTCCCACCACTGGCTGATCCTGCATGGGCGGTACGTCTGCCAGGCCCGCAAACCTCGCTGCGGGAGCTGCCGCATTGAAGACCTGTGTGAATACAAGGACAAGACGTCTGACGATTGAGTGCTCATTAGCTTTTCCGATCAACCGATTGAAAAAATCTTTTTTACCCGTTCACGGATTATCGTTATAAGGAGCGCCAACGGCAGTCTTAGCCTGGAGTTAACCTTATGAGCACTGGCAAAGAACAACTGGATGTAGAAGACGACCTTATTGTGGAGTCGGATGACGATGGGGACGCCCCTGTTGTAGAGGTCGCCAAGACCAATTTGAGCAAACGCCGCACTATCGACAATCTTCTGGAAGAGCGACGCTTGCAAAAACAGCTGGCCGATTACGACTTCGATTTCTGATCGACTCGTTAACGACCGGAAGCCTCCCTGACGGAGGCTTTTTGCCGGTTGTGCGGGTATTCTGGCGGTGGAATGCCTTACCTCATACCAGCCCGTTACGTTGGGCCAGCTCAATCAGGTCAACGAGGGAGCGGGCATTGAGTTTGAGTAACAAGCGGGTCTTATAGGTACTGACCGTCTTGTTGCTAAGGAACATACCGTCTGCAATCTCCTTGTTGGTTTTGCCCCGCGCAAGTTGCTGCAGCACCATCATTTCTCGCCCCGACAAGCGCTCGACCATGTCAGCCTCACTGGCGTTGCCCATGGTGGAGCGTACCGAGTTGAGTGCCTGGTTCGGAAAATAGCTGTAACCGGAAAGCACTGCCTTGATGGCACTCAACAACTCGGTCAGGTCCTGCTGCTTGCACACATACCCGGCCGCCCCCGCCTGCATGCAACGCATGGAAAAATGCCCCGGGGCCTGGGATGTCAGTACCAGCACCTTGAACGGTGCAGGTTGTTTGGTTGAAGCCAGCCGACAAATAACTTCCAGGCCATCGAGCTTGGGAATTCCGATATCCAGTATGACAATGTCCGGCGTGTGTTCCCGCGCAAGTTGCAACGCATCGACACCGTTATCAGTCTCGGCAACGACCTCATAACCATGACGCTCCATCAGCATGCGCACAGCAAGACGAATGACGGGATGATCATCCACGATCAGCACTTTATTCATGAGAAAGTCCAATTTCGCTGTTCGAATTATTTAGAGCACGCACAATAGCCTAGTCGTTTCATAGTTGGCATAGCATTCCCCCCCGAGCAACAGCAAGCAGAGACCCAACCCACAACGATATAAGAATTAACCTACAAAAAACCGCCAACTTGGATGTGTCCAGTTTTATAAAACCTTTCAGACCTTTCCGGGCTTGTACATATTTTGAGTGAAATCTCCAGCGGCTACAGGGCCTGTGGTAAACGTGACGCACATATCTTTCAGCAAATGCCCCTTGCCTCTTGCCCACACAAGGTAAAGCCGGCATAAAAAATTCGGCTGCTTTAGTTCCGCTTAACATATTTTCTTACACCCAAAATTCCTACAGACGTTTCAGCATCTAATGGCTTCGCTGTACTTTTGTGAGTGAATCTTCTGTAAGGCTAGTTCCTACCCAGGTGTAAAAAATTCATTCTCCCTACAAAATCCAATCGTCATTTAACCAAAAAATTTCAACACATATTGCCTGCTACAAAACTATCAACAGGTGTTTAATAACTTTAAACATTTCACTCCCATTCAAATACTCAGGCAAAAAAAATGCCCCCTTGAACAAGGGGCCATTTTTCACATCGGGCGAATCACTCAGAACAACGAGCGACCTTTGTTGGCCGCAATACGCATGCGCAGTGCATTCAACTTGATAAAGCCTGCTGCGTCCGCCTGATTGTAGGCGCCGCCGTCTTCTTCGAAGGTGGCGATGTTCGCGTCGAACAGCGATTCATCGGACTTGCGACCAGTGACGATCACATTGCCCTTGTACAGCTTCAGGCGCACGACGCCATTTACGTGGGCCTGGCTGGCGTCGATCATCTGTTGCAGCATCAGACGCTCAGGGCTCCACCAGTAGCCGGTGTAGATCAGGCTGGCGTACTTGGGCATCAGCTCATCTTTGAGGTGTGCCACTTCACGATCCAGCGTGATGGACTCGATGGCGCGGTGAGCGCGCAGCATGATGGTGCCGCCTGGGGTTTCGTAGCAACCACGGGACTTCATGCCCACGTAGCGGTTCTCAACGATATCGAGTCGGCCAATACCATGTTCGCCGCCGATACGGTTCAGGGTCGCCAGCACGGTGGCCGGGGTCATTTCGACGCCGTCCAGCGCGACGATGTCGCCGTTGCGGTAGGTCAGTTCCAGGTACTGCGGCTTGTCGGGTGCGTTCTCCGGGGAGACGGTCCAACGCCACATGTCTTCTTCGTGCTCGGTCCAGGTGTCTTCCAACACGCCGCCTTCGTAGGAGATGTGCAGCAGGTTGGCGTCCATCGAGTACGGGGATTTCTTCTTGCCGTGACGCTCGATCGGGATTGCATGCTTTTCAGCGTAATCCATCAGCTTTTCACGGGACAGCAGGTCCCATTCGCGCCAAGGAGCAATCACTTTTACGCCTGGCTTGAGCGCATAAGCACCCAGTTCGAAGCGGACCTGGTCGTTGCCTTTGCCGGTGGCGCCATGGGAAATGGCGTCGGCGCCGGTTTCATTGGCGATCTCAATCAGGCGCTTGGCGATCAGCGGACGTGCGATGGAAGTACCCAGCAGGTACTCGCCTTCGTAGACGGTGTTGGCGCGAAACATCGGGAATACGAAATCGCGGACGAATTCTTCGCGCAGGTCGTCAATGTAGATCTCTTTCACGCCCATGGCTTGCGCCTTGGCACGTGCAGGTTCGACCTCTTCGCCCTGACCCAGGTCAGCGGTGAAGGTCACCACTTCACAGTTATAAGTATCCTGCAGCCACTTGAGGATCACCGAAGTGTCCAGGCCGCCGGAATACGCGAGAACGACCTTGTTTACGTCGGCCATGCCATCACTCCACGGGGTTGTACGGAAAGGCGTCGATTCTACCGACCAAAACCGCGAATTTACAGAGGCGCGACAGCAAATGAAGATAAAGCGACAGATTATGTCGAACGGGCGACCGATGGTCGCACCTTATGAAGCGCCCTATGAAATATGCGCGGGGTTGCTCGGGCCTGTGGCTGAAGGCGCTGGTTTCTCGGGGGCTGCTACCCGTTCAAGTTGGATGTTGACGCGACGGTTGCGCGCTCGATTGGCCGCATTGGTGTTGGGAGCCAACGGGTAGCTTTCGCCATAGAAACGCATGGTGATTTGCGACTCTGGAATACCATTGGCCTTCAAGTAGTCCATCACGGCCAGCGCACGACGCCGCGAGACATCACGGTTGGCCAGACGATTGCCGCTGTTATCGGAATGACCGTTCAACTCGACATGGTTGACCGTGGGGTCGGCTTTCATGAATGCGATGATCACCGACAGCTTTTTCTTGGCGGCGGCATCCAGTTCGATGCCGCCGCCCGGAAACCCGACCTCGGTCTGTTTGACCTGATCGTAATTCATCGGCAGCAGCTTGGTGGTGCACACCTGATAATCGTTGTAGGCCTTGTTGAACTTCACCGGCAGCAGGCGTATCTCCGAATAGCCACCCTCACGCGCGTAATGCCGCACGGTTGGACTACGCCCCTCCAGCAAACCATTGAACAGGCGACTGGCTTGGGCTTGGGAGCTGTTGAACAGCACATCGCCACTGCCCACACGCACGGCACCGAGATTGATATCACCCCGGCCGGGTTGCCAAGGGGCGGCGGCGGCCAACAAGGTGGCCGAACCTGCGCCGAGCGAGCCGTTGTAGGCTTTCAGACGAAACGTCGCCTGCTCGCCGGCGCGGCGCACGAACTCTCCGGAACCGAAATCGGTGATCGGTTGCGCCAGACGGCACTCGAACTGATCGCCCTCCACCTTCCACTCAATATTCTCCAGGCGCGTCTGGAACGTGAGGGCCATCACAGGCAGGCTGGCGAACACACTGAGCAGGGCTAGATAATGCTGGCGCACGGGAGGCTCCACTGGTTTCTACAACACTTCAAAGCGTCATACATCGTTAAGGCATACCCGGGGATATCGGTCGCATCCTGCAAAACTTGATAGCGAGTGCCTGCAAGTGTCTTTTCCGGTAGCATTCCCACCAGATTGACCCGCCTGGAATCCCCAATGTCCGACCGCCTGACCCTGCTGCGTCCCGACGACTGGCATATTCATCTTCGCGATGGTGCTGCGTTAACCCAAACTGTGGCCGATGTTGCGCGCACGTTCGGCCGCGCCATCATCATGCCTAACCTGGTACCGCCGGTCCGTAATGCCGCCGAAGCCGACGCCTATCGCCAGCGTATCCTCGCTGCACGGCCGGCCGGCAGCCGCTTCGAACCGCTGATGGTGCTCTACCTGACCGACCGCACCCAACCTGACGAAATTCGCCAGGCCAAAGCCAGCGGTTTCGTGCATGCCGCCAAGTTGTACCCGGCGGGCGCGACCACCAACTCAGATTCCGGCGTAACCAGTATCGACAAGATCCTGCCAGCCATCGAAGCCATGGCCGAAGTCGGCATGCCGTTGCTGATCCACGGTGAAGTCACCCGTGGTGATGTCGACGTATTCGATCGTGAAAAGATCTTCATCGACGAGCATATGCGCCGTGTGGTCGAGCTGTTCCCCACCCTCAAGGTGGTGTTCGAGCACATCACCACAGCCGATGCCGTGCAGTTCGTCACCGAGGCCTCGGCCAACGTCGGCGCGACGATCACCGCACATCACCTGCTCTACAACCGCAACCACATGCTGGTGGGCGGGATTCGGCCGCACTTCTATTGCCTGCCGATCCTCAAGCGCAACACCCATCAGGTGGCCTTGCTGGACGCGGCAACCAGCGGCAACCCGAAGTTTTTCCTCGGCACCGACTCCGCCCCCCACGCCCAGCACGCCAAGGAAGCCGCATGCGGCTGCGCCGGTTGCTACACCGCGTATGCGGCGATCGAGTTGTACGCCGAAGCGTTCGAACAGCGTAACGCCCTGGACAAACTCGAAGGTTTCGCCAGCCTCAACGGCCCACGTTTCTACGGCCTGCCGGCGAATACCGACCGCATTACCCTGGTCCGCGAAGACTGGACCGCCCCTGCCAGCCTGCCGTTCGGCGAGCTGACCGTCATCCCGCTGCGCGCCGGTGAGACACTGCGCTGGCGCCTGCTGGAGGAAAGCAAGTGAGTGAAGATCATTTCGACGACGAACACGAGCACAGTGGTGGCGGCTCCCGTCACCCGATGGCCGAGCGGTTTCGCGGTTATCTGCCGGTTGTCATCGACGTAGAGACCGGTGGTTTCAATTGCGCCACCGACGCGCTGCTGGAAATCGCCGCTACTACCATCGGCATGGATGAACAGGGCTTCGTGTACCCGGAACACACCCACTTCTTTCGTGTCGAGCCATTCGAAGGCGCCAACATCGAGGCGGCGGCCCTGGAGTTCACCGGGATCAAGCTGGACCACCCCCTGCGCATGGCCGTGAGTGAAGAGGCGGCACTGACCGATATCTTCCGTGGCGTGCGTAAGGCACTGAAGGCCAATGGCTGCAAACGTGCGATCCTGGTGGGACACAACAGCAGCTTCGACCTGGGGTTCCTGAACGCGGCCGTGGCTCGGCTGGACATGAAACGCAATCCGTTCCATCCGTTCTCCAGCTTCGACACGGCCACCCTCGCCGGCCTGGCTTATGGCCAGACGGTATTGGCCAAGGCGTGCCAGGCAGCGGGTATCGACTTCGACGGTCGCGAGGCCCACTCGGCACGCTACGACACCGAGAAGACCGCCGAGCTGTTCTGCGGCATCGTAAACCGCTGGAAAGACATGGGCGGCTGGGAAGACTTCAACGACTGAAAGGGCTCTGCGGTGAGCGGGCTTGCCCTGACTTTTTCGTAGGACGGCATTTACGCTTATTGCCCCGCTCACTACAGGGGCATCGCCCAGGCATAAAAAAACCGGCCTTCTCAGGCCGGTTTTTTTGTACCGCGATTCTGGCTTACAGCTTGCCAGCGTTCTCGGTCAGGTAAGCCGCAACGCCTTCTGGCGAAGCGTTCATGCCCTTGTCGCCTTTTTTCCAGTTGGCAGGGCAAACTTCGCCGTGCTCTTCGTGGAATTGCAAAGCGTCGACCAGACGGATCAGTTCTTCCATGTTACGGCCCAGCGGCAGGTCGTTGATGATCTGCGAGCGCACAACGCCCTTGTCGTCGATCAGGAACGCGCCACGGAATGCCACGCCGCCTTCGGACTCGACGTCGTAGGCTTTGGCGATGTCGTGCTTCATGTCGGCAGCCATGGTGTATTTGACTTTGCCGATACCGCCATCATTGATGGCAGTGTTGCGCCAAGCGTTGTGGGTGAAATGAGAGTCGATGGAAACGGCTACCACTTCAACGTTGCGCGCCTTGAAATCGTCCATGCGATGGTCCAGAGCGATCAGCTCCGAAGGGCAAACGAAGGTGAAGTCCAGCGGGTAGAAGAACACCAGGCCGTATTTGCCTTTGATGGCTTCAGACAGTTTGAAGCTGTCTACGATTTCGCCATTGCCGAGGACGGCAGGTACGTCGAAATCCGGGGCTTGTTTACCGACGAGTACGCTCATTGGGTATCTCCTGATGCAGGGGTGACGATTGAAGTAAAAGGACCGGCCCTTGAGTTTGCCGCATTCCGGCGACAACCCTGTGACGCAGTCACGCTTCGTAAAGACCGACCATCATACACTGAAAAAACCGTTCGTCAGTGCGGGCGCAGTGCCAGCAACTACCCTACGAATCCACTTTGACAATCATTCTCGTTAACATTAAGATCCACCGCACTTAAGTCTTAAACCTGCGACGGTTCTCCTTATGTATGTCTGCCTCTGCACTGGCGTCACCGACGGACAAATCCGCGAAGCAATCTACGAAGGTTGCTGCAGCTACAAGGAAGTGCGTGAAACCACCGGTGTTGCCAGCCAGTGCGGAAAATGTGCTTGCCTGGCCAAACAAGTGGTACGGGAAACCCTGACACAGTTGCAGACCGCACAGACAGCGCTCCCCTATTCTGCAGAATTTACACACGCTTAAATCAGCGTGTTTTGAAGAACCGGACTTGGTGTCCGGTTTTTTTATGCCTGCAATTCAACTAGTTAGCGTCAAAACGCGGAACACAAACATTCTTATTCCTATTAATTTTCATTTATTATTCAATAACTTAGGTTTGACACCCAGTATTTCGCCGCTCAAACTCCGCCCTATACACAGCAATTACAGGGCAGGACCCCAGTCATGAAAGGCGACATTTCAGTCATCCAGCAACTCAACAAAATCCTTGCCAATGAACTGGTCGCGATCAATCAGTACTTTCTGCATGCGCGCATGTATGACGATTGGGGCCTGGAAAAGCTGGGCAAGCGTGAATACAAAGAATCCATCAAGGCCATGAAGGACGCGGACGCCCTGATCAAGCGCATCCTGTTCCTGGAAGGCCTGCCGAACGTGCAGGACCTGGGCAAGCTGAATATCGGCGAACACTCCCAGGAAATGATCAGCAGCGACCTGAAGTTCGAACACAAGAGCCACAGCGACCTCAAGGCCGCCATTGCGCATTGCGAAAGCCAGGGCGACTTCGGCAGCCGTGAACTGCTGGAAGATATCCTGGAAGATCAGGAAGAGCATATCGACTGGCTGGAAACCCAACTGGGCCTGATCGACAAAGTCAGCCTGGAAAACTACCTGCAATCGCAGATGGGTGAATAACCCCGAAACGCAGGTACAAAAAAGCCCCGCTCTCTTGGAGAAGCGGGGCTTTTTATTGCGGGGCTTTTTTACAAAAGCACCTTAACAAGCATCAAGCGTCAGTCTTGGCAGCGGCGTTTGCCGCGGCTTCCTTGATCAGCGCTTGCAGCGAGCCATCAGCCGCCATCTCAACGATGATGTCGCTACCGCCGACCAGTTCACCGGCTACCCACAGTTGTGGGAAGGTAGGCCAGTTGGCGTATTTCGGCAGGTTGGCGCGGATTTCAGGGTTTTGCAGGATATCCACGTAAGCGAATTTCTCGCCACACGCCATGATGGCCTGGGAAGCTTTCGCGGAGAAACCGCACTGAGGAGCGTTTGGCGCGCCCTTCATGTAAAGCAGAATGGTGTTGTTGGCAATCTGCTCTTTGATCGTTTCGATGATATCCATGGAACACCTCTGCAGGAACTTCGCGACTCACAGGTCGGCACGGTGACGCATTGTAACGCAAAATTCCCGCGCGGTGCTCAGGCAGCTTATGCCGCCGCAACCCGTACGGGCACCCCGTTCAGCGCGGCATTCCCGGATAACTCATCTAACTGCCGTTCATCGGTCAAGTCATTCGCACTGGCCCCCGGCTGCCCGCTGGCAATGGCCATCTGCACGCCTGGCCGGCCATGGCCCCAACCGTGGGGCAGGCTGACCACGCCCGGCATCATGTCCAGACTGGCGAGCACCTCCACCTCGACCATGCCGATACGCGAACTGACGCGCACCCGCTGACCGTCACTCAACTGACGCCGGGCCAGGTCTTCGGGGTGCATCAACAGCTGGTGGCGAGGCTTGCCTTTCACCAGACGGTGATAGTTATGCATCCAGGAATTATTGCTGCGTACGTGCCGGCGACCGATCAGCAACAGCTCATCGTCCTTGGGTACCGGTTGCACCGCGAAGCGCGCAAGATCCGCCAAAATCACCGCGGGCGCCGCCTGCACCTGGCCATTGGCCGTTTTCAGGCGTGCCGCAAGATTGGGCTTGAGCGGCCCCAAGTCCACGCCATGGGGATGATCGGCCAACATCGCCACTGACAATTTGTGACTGGAGGCATCGCCATAGACGCCGGCGCGCAACCCGAAATCAATCATCTTCATGGGTTCCATCGTGGGCTTGAGCGCCACGCCGGTCAGCGTGGCAAACGCCTTGGCCAGGCCGACGAAAATCTCCCAATCGTGCAACGCACCCTCAGGCTTTGGCAGGATCGCGCGATTGAAACGAGTGACGTTGCGCACGGCGAACATATTGAAGGTGGTGTCGTAGTGGTCGTTCTCCAGCGCCGAGGTGGACGGCAGGATCAGGTCGGCATAGCGCGTGGTCTCGTTGATATAAAGGTCGATGCTGACCATGAACTCCAGGCCATCCAACGCCTGCTCCAGCTGGCGGCCATTGGGCGTCGACAGCACAGGATTGCCCGCCACCGTCACCAGCGCCCGGATCTGTCCGTCACCTTCGGTCAACATTTCTTCGGCCAATGCCGACACGGGCAACTCACCGCCATACTCCGGACGCCCGGAAACCCGACTTTGCCAACGATTGAAATGCCCACCGCCGGTTGACGCCACCAGGTCCACCGCCGGTGTGGTGCACAACGCACCGCCGACACGATCCAGATTACCGGTCACCAGGTTGATCAGTTGCACCAGCCAATGACAAAGGGTGCCGAAGGCCTGCGTCGAGACCCCCATTCGTCCATAGCACACGGCCTTGTCGGCGGCGGCAAAGTCTCGCGCCAATTGACGAATCTGCTCGGCGGGCACCGCACATTGGCGGCTCATCGCATCGGCGGTAAACCCGGCGATCGCCTGCCTCACATCCTCAAGACCTTCAACCGGCAAATGACTGGCGCGGGTCAGGTTCTCGCTGAACAACGTGTTGAGTACCCCGAACAACAGCGCGGCATCCCCTCCCGGGCGCACGAACAGGTGTTGATCGGCCATCGCGGCCGTCTCGCTGCGTCGTGGATCGACCACTACCACTTTGCCCCCACGGGCCTGGATGGCTTTCAGGCGCTTCTCCACATCCGGCACCGTCATGATGCTGCCATTGGACGCCAGCGGGTTGCCGCCAAGGATCAGCATGAAATCGGTGTGGTCGATATCCGGGATCGGCAACAGCAAGCCGTGGCCATACATGAGGTGACTGGTGAGGTGGTGGGGCAATTGGTCCACCGAGGTCGCCGAGAACCGATTGCGCGTCTTGAGCAAGCCGAGGAAGTAGTTGCTGTGGGTCATCAGCCCGTAGTTGTGCACGCTGGGGTTGCCCTGATACACCGCCACCGCGTTCTGCCCATGGCGCGCCTGGATATCGGCCAGCCGCTCGGCGACGTGTGCGAATGCATCCTCCCAGGGGATCGGCTGCCATTCGCTGCCCACTCTCAGCATCGGTTGGCGCAGACGGTCCGGGTCATTCTGGATATCTTGCAGCGCCACGGCCTTGGGACAGATATGCCCACGGCTGAACGTGTCCTGCGGGTCCCCCTTGATCGAGGTAATCGCCAGGTGGCCGTCGTCGGCCAGGGTGGTTTCCAGGGTCAGGCCGCAGATGGCTTCACACAGGTGGCAGGCTCGGTGGTGGAGAGTCTTGGTCATGGCCAGTCTCTTTTATAGGGGCTTTGGCCCAGACTATGGACCCAGCCCCGCGGAGTCGCCAGCACCGTTCGCCTTGTGAATCGATGGCTATCAGGCCAAGCCATGTGGCTAAGCATGAGCAAATGTTTCAGACGTTTCCCACACGGTCTCTGAAACCGACACAGCCTGGCCTGGGCCCGCCCTCGCGCATTGCAAAAGGTTGCAACGCCAGTGTACAAATGCCCCGCTGCCGCCAGGAATCAGTCTTCAAAAGCGCCCTCGTGCCCTTCTTGAACACCCTTAAAATCGTAGCCCTATTGGTAAGACGCGACATTTAGTGTCAATATCGCGCCTTCCCCTATTTCGTCGCCCCGTGCGGCTTTCGCCGCAGGTCTCGCCCGTTGTCACAATAAACAAGGCTTTGAGTATCTGCGGTCTGTTGCAAAAGGTAGTTAATGATGAGCGCAAGGCACTTTCTCTCCCTGATGGATTGCACGCCCGAAGAGCTGGTCAGCGTGATCCGTCGAGGCATTGAGCTTAAAGACCTGCGTAACCGCGGCGTACTGTTTGAGCCTTTGAAAAACCGCGTGCTCGGGATGATCTTCGAGAAGTCCTCGACCCGCACCCGCTTATCGTTCGAAGCCGGCATGATCCAGCTGGGCGGCCAGGCGATCTTCCTGTCACCGCGCGATACCCAACTGGGTCGGGGTGAGCCGATCAGCGACTGCGCCATCGTCATGTCGCGCATGCTGGATGCGGTGATGATCCGTACGTTCGCCCACAGCACATTGACCGAATTTGCCGCCAACTCGCGCGTACCGGTGATCAACGGCCTGTCCGATGACCTGCATCCCTGCCAATTGCTGGCCGACATGCAAACCTTCCTTGAGCATCGCGGCGCGATCCGAGGCAAGACCGTGGCCTGGATCGGCGATGGCAACAACATGTGCAACAGCTATATAGAAGCGGCGATCCAGTTCGATTTCCAACTGCGCATCGCTTGCCCCGAGGGCTATGAGCCCGAGGCGCGCTTCCTGGCGCAGGCCGGTGACCGCGTCACCGTGGTGCGCGACCCGCGCGATGCCGTGATCGGTGCGCATCTGGTGAGCACCGACGTCTGGACCTCCATGGGCCAGGAAGAAGAAACCGCCCAGCGTCTGGCCTTGTTCGCACCGTTCCAAGTCACCCGCGCGCTGCTCGACCTGGCCGCGCCGGATGTCTTGTTCATGCACTGTCTGCCAGCGCATCGTGGCGAAGAAATCAGCCTCGACCTGCTGGACGACCCGCGCTCGGTCGCCTGGGACCAGGCCGAAAACCGTTTGCACGCGCAGAAGGCCCTGCTCGAGTTCCTGGTAGAGCCGGCGTATCACCACGCATGAGTCATGCTCTTCTGCTGAACCTGCGCAATCTGGCATGCGGCTATCAAGATCAACGGGTGGTGCAGAATCTCAACCTGCACCTCAATGCCGGCGACATCGGCTGTCTGCTGGGGTCCTCGGGCTGCGGCAAAACCACCACCCTGCGTGCAATTGCCGGGTTTGAACCGGTGCATGAAGGCGAAATCAGCCTGGCCGGCGAAGTCATCTCCAGCGCAGGTTTCACCCTGGCGCCAGAGAAGCGCCGGATTGGCATGGTATTCCAGGATTACGCTCTGTTTCCTCATCTGAGCGTGGCCGACAACATCGCCTTCGGCATTCGCAAACACCCGCAAAAAGACCGCGTGGTCGCCGAGTTACTCGAACTGGTCAACCTGAAGAACCTGGGCAAGCGCTTTCCCCACGAGCTTTCCGGCGGCCAGCAGCAACGTGTCGCCCTCGCTCGCGCCCTGGCGCCGGAGCCGCAACTGTTGCTGCTCGACGAACCGTTCTCCAACCTCGACGGCGAACTGCGGCGCAAGCTCAGCCATGAAGTGCGTGACATCCTCAAGGCGCGCGGCACCAGTGCGATCCTGGTGACCCATGACCAGGAAGAAGCATTCGCCGTCAGTGATCAGGTAGGGGTTTTCAAAGAGGGTCGCCTTGAGCAATGGGACACGCCCTACAACCTCTATCACGAGCCGCAGACGCCTTACGTGGCGAGCTTCATCGGCCAGGGCTATTTCATTCGTGGCCAGTTGAGTTCGCCGGAATCGGTCAGCACCGAACTGGGCGACCTGCGCGGTAATCGCGCCTACACCTGGCCTATAGGTGGCGCGGTGGACGTGTTGCTGCGCCCGGATGACATCGTTTATGCACCGGACAGCGCCTTGAAAGCGCGGATTGTCGGCAAGACCTTCCTCGGCGCATCTACCTTGTACCGCTTGCAGTTGCCAACGGGCGCTCAACTGGAGTCGATCTTCCCCAGCCATGCCGATCATCAGGTCGGGGCGGACGTCGGCATTCGCGTTGCGGCTGAACATCTGGTGCTGTTCCAGGCATCAGGCAGCGTTGCAGCGCACCTCCCTCACGCCGACTCTGGCGTACGCCGCAGCAACCCGGCATAAGCACCTATCAGGCCCGGCCAATTTCCGCGAATTTGGCCTGGGTATGTTCAGCCAGCACGGCCGCCGGCAGCTCAACCTCCAAACCCCTCCTCCCCGCGCTGACAAAAATCGTCGCAAACGGTTGTGCCGTCACATCGATGAACGTGCGCAAACGCTTCTTCTGACCCAGTGGGCTGATACCGCCCAACAAATAACCCGTGGCGCGTTGCGCCGACAACGGGTCGGCCATCTCGACTTTTTTCACCCCTGCCGCCTGGGCCAGGGCTTTTAGATCCAGACTTCCGACGACCGGCACGACCGCCACCAGCAACTCACCTTTTTCGCTGCTGGCCAGCAGCGTCTTGAACACCTGCGCCGGGTCGAGCGCCAGTTTTTCCGCCGCCTCCAAGCCATAAGACGCCGCCTTGGGGTCGTGTTCATAACTGTGAATACGATGTTCGGCGCGAACTTTTTTCAACAGGTCCAATGCGGGGGTCATGAGCGCTCCAGGCTGGGCAAACTGATGGCCAATTCTAGGCCAAGTGCGCACAAAACGCTCTAGTGCAACCCTTGGATAACCGTCACGCAATGCGCATCGCATGATCATTCACCACACCAATAGTTCGAAAATGACCAATGGTTCACTTTCGACCTTTGACAGGCGCCATTCTTGTCTATATTTTTTCGTTTCCGAATACTGTAGGAATAACCCCTGCAGCACTCGAGCAGTAAACCGTGGGCCAGGATGGGGATCCTTTCCACGGTGAAAGTCGACGCTCGCCCTTTGCGACGAGACAACAGACAACAACAAAAACAGAGGTTTTCCATGACAACTGCTCTTCAACAGCCTTCACTTTCGAGCCAATGCATGGCCGAATTCCTGGGGACTGCGCTCCTGATCTTCTTCGGTACCGGTTGTGTGGCTGCGCTCAAGGTCGCGGGTGCCAGCTTCGGGTTATGGGAAATCAGTATTATCTGGGGGGTCGGCGTAAGTATGGCGATCTACCTGAGCGCCGGTATTTCCGGGGCTCACCTCAACCCGGCAGTCAGTATCGCCCTGTGCATTTTCGCCGATTTCGAAAAGCGCAAACTGCCCTTCTATATCCTTGCCCAGATCGCCGGTGCGTTTTGCTCCGCAGCACTGGTCTATACGCTCTACAGCAACCTGTTTTTCGATTACGAACAAACTCACCATATGGTTCGCGGCTCCCAGGCCAGCCTTGAGTTGGCGTCGGTGTTCTCCACCTACCCCCATGCGCTGCTGAGCACCGCCCAGGCGTTCCTGGTAGAGATGATCATCACCGCTATCCTGATGGGCGTGATCATGGCCCTCACCGACGACAACAACGGTCTGCCGCGCGGCCCGTTGGCGCCCCTGCTGATCGGCCTGCTGATTGCAGTGATCGGTAGCGCCATGGGCCCGCTGACCGGCTTTGCGATGAACCCGGCGCGTGACTTCGGCCCTAAGCTGATGACCTTTTTCGCCGGTTGGGGTGAAATAGCCTTCACGGGTGGTCGCGATATTCCTTACTTCCTGGTGCCGATTTTCGCTCCGATCATCGGCGCATGCCTCGGCGCTGCAGCCTATCGCGGGTTGATTGCCCGTCACCTGCCGAGCGCCGCACCGGCTGCTTCTGAAACAACTGACACCTCCGTCAACGGCAAGACGCATATTTCCTGATCGCGCCAGCCTGGCGCCCACTGCCCTTTTAGCGGCCCAGGCTGATTACTGACTTCCTTACTTCCGTCCAAGGCAATCGACATGACCGACATTCAGAACAAGAACTACATCATTGCCCTTGATCAGGGCACCACCAGTTCGCGGGCGATCATTTTTGATCGGGACGCCAACGTGGTATGCACCGCCCAGCGTGAATTCGCTCAGCATTACCCGCAGGCTGGCTGGGTCGAACATGACCCGATGGAAATCTTCGCCACCCAGAGCGCAGTGATGGTCGAGGCCCTGGCCCAAGCCGGCCTGCACCATGACCAGGTTGCCGCCATCGGCATCACCAACCAGCGTGAAACCACTGTGGTGTGGGACAAAGTCACCGGTCGCCCGATCTACAATGCGATCGTCTGGCAGTGCCGCCGTAGCACGGAGATCTGCCAGCAGCTCAAGCGCAATGGCCATGAGCAATACATCAGCGACACCACGGGCCTGGTTACCGACCCGTACTTCTCCGGCACCAAGCTCAAGTGGATTCTCGACAACGTCGAAGGCAGCCGCGAGCGTGCGCGCAACGGCGAGCTGCTGTTCGGCACCATCGACAGCTGGCTGATCTGGAAATTTAC
Source organism: Pseudomonas sp. BCA17 (assembly GCF_004519405.1). Classification (GTDB taxonomy): domain Bacteria; phylum Pseudomonadota; class Gammaproteobacteria; order Pseudomonadales; family Pseudomonadaceae; genus Aquipseudomonas. The sequence goes on from NZ_SGWI01000002.1 coordinate 260,243, forward strand.
CGGCGGCAAGACCCACGTTACCGACTACACCAACGCCTCGCGCACCATGCTCTTCAACATCCACACCCTGGAGTGGGATGCGAAAATGCTGGAGATTCTCGACATCCCTCGGGAAATGCTCCCGGAGGTGAAGTCCTCCTCCGAAATCTACGGCCGCACCAAAAGCGGCATCGCCATCGGCGGCATCGCCGGTGACCAGCAGGCCGCCCTGTTCGGCCAGATGTGCGTCGAAGCGGGCCAAGCCAAGAACACCTACGGCACCGGTTGTTTCCTGCTGATGAACACCGGCGACAAAGCCGTGAAGTCCAAGCACGGCATGCTCACCACCATTGCCTGCGGCCCGCGCGGCGAAGTGGCCTACGCCTTGGAAGGCGCGGTCTTCAACGGTGGCTCCACCGTGCAGTGGCTGCGTGATGAGTTGAAAATCATCAATGACGCCCACGACACCGAGTACTTCGCCGGTAAGGTCAAGGACAGCAACGGCGTATACCTGGTGCCGGCGTTCACCGGCCTGGGCGCTCCGTACTGGGACCCCTACGCCCGTGGCGCGCTGTTCGGCCTGACCCGCGGCGTTCGCGTGGATCACATTATTCGTGCAGCCCTGGAGTCTATTGCCTACCAGACTCGCGACGTCCTCGACGCCATGCAGCAGGACTCGGGCGAACGCCTCAGGGCTCTGCGTGTAGACGGCGGTGCAGTGGCCAACAACTTCCTGATGCAATTCCAGGCCGACATCCTCGGTACTCAGGTCGAGCGCCCGCAAATGCGCGAAACCACGGCCCTCGGTGCGGCTTACCTGGCGGGTCTGGCGTGTGGCTTCTGGGGTAGCCTGGAGGAGTTGCGCGGTAAAGCAGTGATCGAGCGCGAATTCGAACCACAGCTCGATGAGGCAGCCAAGGAGAAGTTGTACTCAGGCTGGCAGAAAGCGGTCAGCCGCACCCGCGACTGGGAGCCCCACGAAGGCGCCGAATAAGCCAACTGCCGGATCCATATCGGGTTGTAACTGGCGGGGAGCCGCTTGCTGCGTCATCATGGGCCACTTTTTGTATGGCAGCCCAAAGGACGCCCCATGAATCTGCCTCCCCGCCAACAACAAATCCTCGAACTGGTCCGCGAACGCGGCTACGTCAGTATCGAGGAAATGGCGCAGCTGTTCGTTGTCACCCCGCAAACCATCCGCCGCGATATCAACCAACTGGCGGACGCCAATCTGTTGCGCCGCTACCATGGCGGCGCGGCCTATGATTCCAGTGTCGAGAACACGGCATACGCCATGCGTGCCGACCAAATGCGCGATGAGAAACAGCGCATCGGTGAAGCCATCGCCGCACAAATTCCCGACCATGCCTCTTTGTTCATCAATATCGGCACCACCACCGAATCCATCGCCCGTGCGCTGCTCAATCACAACCACCTGAAAATCATCACAAACAACCTCAACGTCGCCGCCATGCTCAGTGCCAAGGACGACTTCGATGTGTTGCTGACCGGCGGCAATGTGCGCCGGGACGGCGGTGTGGTGGGCCAGGCCAGCGTCGACTTCATCAACCAGTTCAAGGTCGATTTTGCCTTGGTGGGCATCAGCGGCATCGACGAAGACGGCAGTCTGTTGGATTTCGATTATCAGGAAGTAAGGGTTTCCCAGGCGATCATCGCCAATGCACGCCAAGTTATCCTGGCGGCGGACTCCAGCAAGTTCGGGCGCAACGCCATGATTCGCTTGGGGCCGATCAGTCTGGTGGATTGCCTGGTGACCGACCAGCAGCCGGTACCGGCGTTGGTGCAGTTGCTCAACCAGCACAAAGTTCGCCTGGAAGTCGTTTAGCGACTGTCCGGCCGTGATCGGAGCAGGCCTCCTCCCGCATTGACTGTGCTCCCTTGCTGGAACCCGGTTGAATGAGGGAGGGGCCAGCTCCGGTGTGCAGCCCTTATCCTTAAGCCCGCCCCGGGGTTCATGTTCACAAATTTTCCTTTTTCCGCCCTTCGATGAGTTTTTTCAATCGAAGTTGGGTGGCTGTGGGCGTGTTTATCAGCTACCATTTTCGCAAATGAACATTAATGTTCGAATTCAAAGACGAAAAGATCGCGAGGCCAGCCGATGACCCCTTCCACCTTGCCTGCTCCACCGCTTGCCGAAGTCTATGACGTTGCCGTAATCGGTGGCGGGATCAATGGCGTCGGCATTGCAGCAGACGCAGCCGGGCGCGGGTTGTCGGTATTCCTTTGCGAAAAGGACGACCTTGCCAGCCACACGTCTTCTGCCAGCAGCAAGCTGATTCACGGCGGCCTGCGGTACCTGGAACATTACGAGTTCCGCCTGGTGCACGAAGCCCTGGCCGAACGTGAAGTGCTGCTGGCCAAGGCCCCGCACATCGTCAAGCCGATGCGTTTCGTGTTGCCGCACCGTCCGCATCTGCGTCCGGCATGGATGATTCGCGCCGGCCTGTTCCTGTACGACCACTTGGGCAAGCGCGAGAAACTTGCAGGCTCCAAAAGCCTCAAGTTCGGCCCTGACAGTCCGCTGAAAAGCGAAATCACCAAAGGCTTCGAGTACTCCGACTGCTGGGTCGATGACGCCCGCCTGGTGGTACTCAACGCCATGGCCGCCCGCGAGAAAGGCGCACATATCCATACCCAGACCCGTTGCGTCAGTGCACATCGCAGCAACGGCATGTGGGAAATGAACATGGAGCGCGCCGATGGCAGTCTGTTCTCGATCCGCGCCCGGGCGCTGGTGAACGCCGCTGGCCCCTGGGTCGCCAAGTTCATCAAGGATGACCTGAAGCTGGATTCGCCCTACGGCATCCGCCTGATCCAGGGCAGCCATCTGATCGTGCCGAGGCTGTACGAAGGCGCCCACGCGCACATCCTGCAGAACGAAGACCAGCGCATTGTCTTCACCATTCCGTATCAGGACCACCTGACCATCATCGGCACCACTGACCGTGAATACACCGGCGACCCGGCTAAAGTGGCGATTACCGAAGGTGAAACCGACTACATGCTCAATGTAGTCAACGCCCACTTCAAGAAGCAGCTGAGCCGCGACGACATCGTCCACACTTACTCCGGTGTACGCCCGCTGTGCAACGATGAGTCGGATAACCCATCGGCCATCACCCGCGACTACACCCTGGCACTGTCCGGCGGTAACGGTGAAGCGCCGATCCTGTCGGTATTCGGCGGCAAGCTGACCACCTACCGTAAGCTGGCCGAGTCGGCGATGGCACAGCTAGCGCCGTTCTTCACCCAAATGCGTCCAAGCTGGACCGCAACAGCCAGCCTGCCCGGCGGCGAAAACATGACCACACCACAAGCCCTGGCCGACGCCATTCGCAGCAAATTCGCCTGGGTACCGCGCGAAATTGCCCAGCGCTGGGCGACCACGTATGGCAGCCGCACCTGGCGCCTGCTGGAAGGCGTGCAATCGCTGGCTGACCTGGGCGACCACCTGGGTGGGGGCCTGTACACCCGTGAAGTCGATTACCTATGCGCCGAAGAATGGGTGACACAACCGCAGGACGTGTTGTGGCGCCGTACCAAACTGGGCCTGTTCACCACCCCGCAGGAACAGGAAAACCTGCAGCGGTACCTGTCCAAGGTGGAACAGAACCGCGCCAAGATCGAAGCAGCCTGAGCCGTAACCCGATCGCCGAAGCCCCTGCACCCTAAGGTCCAGGGGCTTTTTTATAGCCCCATGCCCATTCGGTTTTCCGAACAGCATCCCCTGCACCATTCGGTTTACCGTATTGCGCCGGTGTAAAACCGCCGTCATACAAATTTAATATCCATGTAAATCAGTCAGTTAACCTTTTACTTCGGGTATGGCACGAGTCATGCTCTACACTTCCTGACGATTGCCTGAGACGCCTCAGGAGCCGTTACAGGCATTCGCTGTACAAGAGAGCCGTCTAGCCGGCTTCATAAAAAAAACAAATGTCGAGGAAGTATTGATGCGCATCGTTCCCCATATTCTGGGCGCAGCTATCGCTGCTGCTCTGATCAGCACTCCAGTTTTCGCCGCCGAGCTCACCGGCACGCTGAAGAAGATCAACGATTCCGGCACCATCACGCTCGCACACCGCGACAGCTCCATTCCGTTTTCCTACATCGCGGATGGTTCGGGCAAACCTGTCGGCTACTCCCACGACATTCAAGTGGCTGTCGTCGAGCAACTGAAAAAAGACCTGAACAAGCCCGACCTGAAGACCAAGTACAACCTGGTCACCTCGCAAACCCGTATCCCGCTGATCCAGAACGGCACTGCGGATCTTGAGTGCGGTTCCACCACCAACAACGCCGAACGCGCCCAGCAAGTTGATTTCACCATCAACATCTTCGAAATCGGCACCCGTCTGCTGGTCAAGAAAGACAAGGATGGCAAGCCGAGCTACGCCGACTTCGCCGACCTGAAAGGCAAGAACGTCGTGACCACCGCCGGCACCACTTCCGAGCGCATCATCAAGGCGATGAATGCCGACAAGCAGATGGGCATGAACGTCATCTCCGCCAAAGACCACGGCGAATCCTTCCAGATGCTGGAAAGCGGCCGCGCCGTCGCCTTCATGATGGACGACGCCCTGCTCGCCGGTGAAGAAGCCAAGGCCAAGAAGCCGGACGACTGGGTCATCACCGGTACTCCACAATCCTTCGAAGCCTACGCCTGCATGGTTCGTAAAGACGACCCAGCCTTCAAGAAAGCTGTCGATGACGCCATCGTTGCCCTGTTCAAATCCGGCGAAATCAACAAGATCTACAGCAAATGGTTCGAAAGCCCGATCCCACCTAAAGGCCTGAACCTGAAATTCCCGATGAGCGACAAGGTCAAGGAGCTGATCGCCAACCCAAGCGACAAGCCAGCGCCTGACGTAAAAATCTGAGACCTGACTAAGCTTATCTCCTGAGGGGGCCAACGCTCCCTCAGGCGTCTGTTACTACCTGCTGGCTTTAATTTGGAACACTCGACCTGGCGGTTTTCGAGCCGATCGCGTGTGCCTGACGTTCACTGTCAGGCGGGAAAGGATCTTCCCCAAGCGGGTGCTTGTACATCGATCGATCTCGAGGGGAGACCCTAATGAATTACAACTGGGACTGGGGCGTATTCTTCAAGTCCACCGGCGTGGGCAGCGAGACTTATCTCGACTGGTACATCGCCGGCCTGGGCTGGACCATCGCCATCGCTGTCGTGGCATGGATTATCGCCTTGCTGCTGGGCTCCATACTGGGGGTCATGCGCACCGTGCCAAACCGTCTCGTATCGGGCATCGCGACCTGCTACGTGGAACTGTTTCGTAACGTGCCGCTGCTGGTTCAGCTGTTCATCTGGTACTTCCTGGTACCCGACATGCTGCCGCAGAACCTGCAGGACTGGTACAAACAAGACCTCAACCCGACCACCTCGGCCTACTTGAGTGTTGTCGTGTGCCTGGGCCTGTTCACCGCCGCTCGAGTGTGCGAGCAGGTGCGCACCGGCATCCAGGCGCTGCCACGCGGCCAGGAATCCGCCGCGCGCGCCATGGGCTTCAAGCTGCCGCAGATCTACTGGAACGTGCTGCTGCCCCAAGCCTACCGGATCATCATTCCGCCGCTCACCTCGGAATTCCTCAACGTCTTCAAGAACTCCTCCGTGGCGTCCTTGATCGGCCTGATGGAGTTGCTGGCGCAAACCAAGCAGACCGCCGAGTTCTCGGCCAACCTGTTTGAAGCTTTCACCCTGGCCACATTGATCTACTTCACCCTGAACATGAGCCTGATGTTGCTGATGCGTCTGGTCGAGAAGAAAGTCGCCGTGCCCGGCCTGATCTCCGTGGGGGGTAAATAATGGACTTCGATTTCAGCGGCATCATCCCCGCCATCCCCGGCCTGTGGAACGGCATGCTCATGACCCTGCAACTGATGGTCATGGGCGTGGTCGGCGGCATCGCGCTGGGTACGATCCTCGCGCTGATGCGCCTGTCGTCCAACAAACTGCTGTCGCGCCTGGCCGGCGCTTATGTGAACTACTTCCGCTCGATCCCGCTGCTGCTGGTGATCACTTGGTTCTACCTGGCGGTACCGTTCGTGTTGCGCTGGATCACAGGCGAGGACACCCCGATCGGCGCGTTCACATCCTGCGTCGTGGCCTTCATGATGTTCGAAGCCGCGTACTTCTGTGAAATCGTGCGGGCCGGCGTGCAGTCGATCCCCAAGGGCCAGATGGGCGCAGCCCAAGCGATGGGCATGACCTATGGCCAGACCATGCGCCTGATCATCCTGCCCCAGGCGTTCCGAAAGATGACCCCGTTGCTGCTGCAACAGTCGATCATCCTGTTTCAGGACACCTCGCTGGTCTACACCGTGGGCCTGGTGGATTTCCTCAATTCCGCCCGTTCCAACGGCGACATCATTGGCCGCTCCAATGAGTTCCTGATCTTCGCCGGTGTCGTCTACTTCATCATCAGCTTTTCCGCCTCGCTGCTGGTCAAGCGTCTGCAAAAAAGGTTTGCCGTATGATCTCTATCAAGAACATCAACAAGTGGTATGGCGACTTCCAGGTGCTCACCGATTGCAGCACCGAGGTTAAAAAAGGCGAAGTGATCGTGGTGTGCGGGCCATCGGGCTCGGGCAAATCCACCCTGATCAAATGCGTCAACGCGCTGGAACCGTTCCAGAAGGGCGACATCGTGGTCGACGGCACCTCCATCGCCGACCCGAAGACCAACCTGCCGAAACTGCGCTCGCGCGTGGGCATGGTCTTTCAGCACTTCGAACTGTTCCCGCACCTGACCATCACCGAAAACCTGACCATCGCGCAGATCAAGGTGCTCGGCCGCAGCAAGGAAGAAGCCACCAAGAAGGGCCTGCAACTGCTTGACCGCGTTGGCCTGTCGGCTCACGCCCACAAGCATCCGGGCCAACTGTCCGGCGGCCAGCAGCAACGGGTGGCGATTGCTCGCGCCCTGGCCATGGACCCGATCGTCATGTTGTTCGACGAACCCACTTCGGCCCTCGACCCGGAAATGGTCAACGAAGTGCTCGATGTGATGGTGCAACTGGCACAGGAAGGCATGACCATGATGTGCGTGACCCACGAAATGGGCTTTGCCCGTAAAGTGGCCGACCGCGTGATTTTCATGGATGCCGGCAAGATCATCGAAGACTGCCCGAAAGAAGAGTTCTTCGGCGATATCAGCGCGCGCTCCGAACGCGCGCAGCACTTCCTCGAAAAAATCTTGCAGCACTAAAAAGCAACTCGCTCCTGCAGTCGGGGGGAGAAGTAGCTGACCCAAGGCATCTGTGATGAAATGCGACCCCAACCAATTTCGCGCCGCACCGCCATCACTTGCCGTGAAACCACGTCTGATTCGCCAACTGTTCCTGCCGCCGTTGATCATTGCCCTGATGATCGGCCTGGGCTACATCGGCTTCTGGGTCAGTGAGTTCTATGGCATCCGCACGCTCAGCGACAATGGCGAACGCCAGTTGGAGCTGCACGCCCGCACCGTCGAAAGCGAACTGAGCAAATACACCTACCTGCCCAGCCTCCTTGAGTTGGAGTCCAGCGTTTCCCAACTGCTGGCCGATCCGAATCAGGAGACGCGCAAAACCGTCAACGATTACCTGGAGGGCCTGAACCGACGCAGTCGCAGCCGGGCCATCTACGTGATGGACACCACCGGCCGTGTACTGGCCACCAGTAACTGGCGCGATGCCGACAGTTACCAGGGTGAAGACCTGTCCTTCCGTGCCTATTTCCAGAACGCCGTGCGTGGCCAACCCGGCCGTTTCTACGGCATCGGCAGCACCAACGGCGAACCCGGCTATTACCTGGCCCATGGCCTGGAAGAGCACGGCAAGATCATCGGCGTGGCCGTGGTCAAAGTGCGTCTCGAAGCCCTGGAAGAACGCTGGCAACGTGCACGCCTCGAAGCGTTTGTCAGCGATGAAAACGGCATCATCATCCTCTCCAGCGACCCGGCCCGCCGTCTCAAGGCCGTGCGCCCACTGAGCGATGACACCAAGGAGCGCCTGGCCCACAGCCTGCAATATTACTGGGCGACCCTGAACGAGCTGCAACCCCTGGCCCGCGAGCGCCTCAACGAAGGCACCGAGAAACTCACCTTTCCGGCCAACAGTGAAGTGGTGAACGATGAGCATGCGGTCAGCTACCTGGCACAAACCCGTCCGCTCAACGACACGCCGTGGAATTTCACCTTGTTGACGCCGCTCAATGACCTGCGCCGCGCGGCAATCAATCAAGGCATCCTGGTGGCCGTCGCCTTCGGCCTGGTGGCCTTTCTGCTGATCGCCTGGAACGAACGGCGCAAGGTCATCGCCACCCGCCTGGCGGCCCGCGAAGCCTTGCAGGAAGCCAATAGCCAGTTGGAGCGGCGGATTGCCGAACGCACCGCCGACCTGCGTGCCAGCAACGAACGGCTCAAGGGTCAGATCCGCGAACGGCGCCAGGCCGAAGAAACCCTGCGCCGCGCCCAAGATGAACTGGTACAGGCGGGCAAGCTGGCAGCCATCGGGCAGATGTCCACCAGTATCGCCCATGAATTGAACCAGCCGCTGGCGGCCCTGCGCACGCTGTCGGGCAACACCGTGCGTTTCCTTGAGCGCGGTGCCCTAGACACCGCCAGCGCGAATCTCAAAACCATCAACGAACTGATCGACCGCATGGGCCGCATCACCGCCAGCTTGCGCTCGTTTGCCCGACGCGGTGACGACCAGGGCGAAGCCAACCTCGGCAAAGCCGTGGACGCCGCGTTCGAGTTGCTGGGGGCGCGTCTGGACGGCTTGCCGATAACCCTTCATCGCAACTTCGCCAACGCCCAGTTGCAGATCGACCAGACGCGCCTGGAACAGATCCTGGTCAACCTGATCGGCAATGCCCTTGACGCCATGCAGGCACAGCCGGCGCCGGCACTGTGGCTGGACGGCCACAGCGCCGACGGCAAATACCGCCTGCAAGTGCGCGACAACGGTCACGGTGTCGACCCCGAGGCACGCAAACATTTGTTCGAACCGTTCTTCACCACCAAGCCAGGCGAACAGGGCCTGGGCCTGGGCCTGACCCTTTCGGCCAGCCTCGCGGCGGCCACCGGCGGCAACCTCGCCGTGGAACACCCGGCCACTGGTGGTACCGCCTTTGTCCTGTGCTTGCCGCTGGCAGGCGCTCAAACAGCTGAGTCGACATGAATACAGACGCCACAGTCCCCAAGGACGACCTCACCGTCCTGATCGTCGAAGACGACCCCCATGTATTGCTCGGCTGCCAACAAGCCCTGGCACTGGAAGATATCCACAGTGTGGGCGTAGGCAGTGCCGAAGAAGCGCTCAAGCGCATCGGCGAGAATTTTGCCGGCATTGTGATCAGCGATATTCGCCTGCCGGGCATCGACGGCCTGGAGCTGTTGACCCGCCTGAAGGCCCGGGATAAAAGCCTGCCGGTGGTACTGATCACCGGCCATGGCGATATCTCCATGGCGGTGGGCGCCATGCGCAACGGCGCCTACGACTTCATGGAAAAACCCTTCTCCCCCGAGCGTCTGGTCGATGTGGCGCGCCGCGCCCTGGAGCAACGCGGCCTGGCACGGGAAGTATGGGCGCTGCGCCGTCAGTTGGCTGAGCGCGACTCCCTGGAAGGCCGCATCATTGGCCGCTCGCCGGCCATGCAGCATCTGCGCGAACTGATCGCCAACGTCGCCGACACCTCGGCCAACGTGCTGATCGAAGGCGAAACCGGTACCGGCAAGGAACTGGTCGCGCGTTGCCTGCACGATTTCAGCCGGCGCCACGCCCATCAGTTCGTCGCGTTGAACTGCGGCGGCCTGCCGGAGAACCTGTTCGAAAGCGAGATTTTCGGTCACGAAGCCAACGCGTTTACTGGTGCCGGCAAGCGACGCATCGGCAAGATCGAACATGCCCACGAAGGCACGCTGTTCCTCGATGAAGTGGAAAGCATGCCGATCAACCTGCAGATCAAATTGTTGCGGGTGTTGCAGGAGCGTACGCTCGAACGCCTGGGCTCGAACCAGAGCGTGGCGGTGGATTGCCGGGTCATCGCCGCCACCAAAGCCGACCTCGACGAGTTGAGCCGCGCCAGCCAGTTCCGCAGCGACCTGTACTACCGCCTCAACGTGGTGACCCTGGAATTGCCACCGCTGCGCGAACGCCGCGAAGACATCCTGCAACTGTTCGAACACTTCCTGCAGCAGTCGTCCCTGCGTTTCGACCGCGCCGCGCCGGAGCTGGATAACCAGACCCTCTCGAGCCTGATGAGCCACGACTGGCCCGGTAACGTGCGCGAACTGCGCAACGTCGCCGAACGTTTCGCCCTGGGCCTGCCCGCCTTCAAGAAAAGCGGCGCCAGCAGCGGCAATCAGGGCCTGGCCTTCACCGAAGCGGTTGAAGCCTTCGAGCGCAACCTGCTCAACGACGCCCTGCAACGCAGCGGCGGCAACCTGACACAAGCCAGCCAGGAGTTGGGGATGGCCAAGACCACCCTGTTCGACAAGGTCAAGAAATATGGCTTGAGCCACTAAGGAGCGCACAGTGGATCTGCTATTGAAAGCCGCATTGGGCGCGGCGGTGGTGTTGATTCTGGCCGCACTGGCCAAGACCAGGAATTACTACATCGCAGGGCTGGTGCCGCTGTTTCCAACCTTTGCACTGATCGCCCATTACATCGTGGGAAAAGGCCGGTCGTTGGACGACTTGAAGACCACGATCCTGTTCGGGATGTGGTCGATCATTCCGTATTTTGTGTATTTGGCGACATTGTACGTGATGGTGGATCGGCTGCGTCTGGAAGCCTCTTTAGCCGTGGCAGCGGTCGCATGGCTGATCGCAGCGACGGTGTTGGTGAGCATCTGGGTACGCATGCACACCTGACACGCGCCCCAACACAAGGTCCAGGCTACCCAGGAAGATCAGCGGATAATTTTTTCCACCTGGATGCCCAGCTTTTTCAGGCGATACCAGAAGCTTCTTTCGGAAATCCCGATCTTCGACGCCGCCGCGGCCTGTACTCCGTTGCTCTCTTGCAAGGCCGCCAGGATGTAGGCTTTCTCCACCTCCGCCAGCGCCGCATCCAGGTCCTGAGGTACACCGGGGCCTTCGCTGAGAATCGTGCTCACGCCACCCTCGGCGGGTTTGGAAGCGAACAGATAAGCCGGCAGGTCGATGTCTTCAATCACCGGTTTGGCCGCCACAATGGTCGCCCGCTCCACGCAGTTCTGCAGTTCACGGATATTGCCCGGCCAGTTGTAGGCCGCCATGGCCTGCAACGCTTCCGGGCTGAAGCCGGTGATGCGTTTGCCGGCAGTAGCGCTCAGGGTCTCGGCGAAGTGCCGGGCCAGAGGCACGATGTCTTCGACACGCTCACGCAGGGGCGGCAAAGGAATCGGGAATACATTGAGGCGGTAATACAGGTCTTCGCGGAATTCTTTATTGGCCACCGCATCCAGCAGGTTCTTGTTCGTCGCGGCAATCACGCGCACATCGACCTTGCGCTCGCGCGGGTCGCCCACCGGCTCGATCACCCGCTCCTGCAACGCCCGCAGGATCTTGGCCTGCAGGGCCAGGGGCATGTCGCCCACTTCGTCCAGGAACAGCGTGCCCTTGTCCGCCTGCATGAAGCGTCCGACCCGGTCACTCACCGCGCCGGTGAACGCGCCTTTGCGATGGCCGAACATCTCGCTTTCCAGCAAGCCTTCGGGGATCGCCGCGCAGTTGACCGCCACGAACGGTTTGTCGGCACGGCTGCCATGCTTGTGGATGGCACGGGCGACCATTTCCTTGCCGGTGCCGCTTTCGCCGGTCAGCAGGATGGTTGCATTGCTGTCGCGTACCGAGTCGATCGAGTGCAGCACCTGGCGAAAGGCCGGGCTTTCGCCCACCAGGCTGTCGAATTGTGCATGGTGATCCAGCTCGGCACGCAGCCGCGCGTTATCGCGCAGGATGTCGCGAAACTGCAAGGCCTTGGCCACGGTGATATCCAGCTCGTCGATGTCGAACGGCTTGGCGATGTAGTCATAGGCGCCATTGCGCATCGACTGCACGGCGTTTTTCACGGTGCTGTAGGCCGTCATCACGATCACCGGCAGGTCCGGGAAGCGCACCTTGATCTCGGCCAGCAGCGCGGGACCATCCATGCCCGGCATGCGCCAGTCACTGATCACCAGATCGATGTCTTCCTGCTCCAGCACTTTGAGCGCATGCAGGCCATTGCTTGCGGTGAACACCTGAATACCATTCTGGCTCAAGGCAGACGACAGCAAGTCACACAGCTTGGGCTCGTCGTCGACTACCAACACGTTATGCGTCATGACCTTCCTCATCATCACCGTCGTCTTCACCCTGCGCCGGAATGTACAGGGTGAAGGTAGCGCCGGCATCTTTCTCACTGGCACATTCAATGCTGCCGTCGTGACTTTCCATGATCGAATAGACTTTAGCCAGCCCCAGGCCTGTGCCCGACGCCTTGGTGGTGACGAATGGCGTGAAGATACGCTCAATCATATCCGCCGGGATGCCCTGGCCCGTGTCGGCGATGCTGATCACGGTGTAGCCGCCCGTGCTGGCGATGCCCAACGTCAGGCGCCCGCCTTCGGGCATCGCATCGACGGCATTGAGAATCAGGTTGAGGCACGCCTGCTTGACCTGTTTGGCATCGGCGTAGAGGGTCGCGCCAGGGGCCTGGTCGATGATGTGCGCATCAATGTTGTGGGTGGCCAATTCCGGTCCGCAGAACCCCAGGATTTCTTCTACCACCGGGCGCGCCGCCTGCAACACGCGCAACGGCGGGTTGGGTTTGGCGAAATCGAGAAACTCGGTGATCAGGTCGTTGATGCGGCTGACTTCGCTGATCACGTATTCCAGGTGGCGCTTGTCGGTCTCCGCCAAGTCGGCGCGGCGATGCAACAACTGGGTGGCGGTCTTGATGATCCCCAGCGGGTTGCGGATTTCGTGGGCCAGGCCCATGGCGACCTCGCCGAGGGCGTGCAAGCGGTCACGGCGGCGCAACTGGGCTTCCAGGTGGTGCAGCTCGCCCAGGCGCTCGGTCATGTGGTTGAAGGTGCTGCTCAACTGCGCCAGTTCGTCGCCGCCACTGACCAGCACACGGTGCTCATAATTGCCGGAGATCACCGCGTTCACGCCTTGGGACAAGTCCCGCAGCGGTTTGGTCAGGCGCCGTGAAACCAAGACCCCGGCGCCCAGGGACAACGCCGAGCTGAGCAGGAAAATCAGCAAAAACAGGTTGCTCTGGTTCACCAGCCCGACGAGGCTGGTGTGGCGCAGCAAGCCACTGAAGATCACGCCTTGCAAGTCGCCGGCGTCGTTGAAGATCGGCCAATACAACCCGCTGTAATTGTTGGTGAACTGCTCACTCGGCTGTTTGGTGGCACGCATGGCCGTCTCGACACTCTTCGGAATGCGCGAAGGGTGATCATCAAAACGCTGGGTCGAGAATATCTCGGAAAACCCGGACGGGTTGGCCAGGTACAGGCGCAGGTCGAGGGAGTGAACATCCGCCACGCTGGTGAGGAAACTGCTGTCCAGGTAGGTGGCGACCAGAAGCAGGTAATCTTCCCCCTCCTGCGTCGTCTCGAACGTCGAGACCACCAACCCTGTGGTCACGCCGGCGACCTGCACAGTCTGCAAGACGGCGTTGCTGGTCAGGTTGATCTGTTTGACCACATCGTCAGACGCCGTACTGAACACTATCTTGTGGTCGCTCGCGCGAACCAACGCAACCACGTCGATGTCGGTGGCGCTGGCAATGTCGGCGGTAAGCCGGTCGTGCCTGGCGGCCTGCTTGCTTGACGGCGGGCTGGTGTAGCGCATGAACAGCTTGGCCATGCGCGCGTTGTCATGGAGGATGTTGCCGACCTCATCCTTGACGATCTTGGTCGACTCTTGCAGCCAGATGCGCACGTTGCTGTCGAAGATCTGGGACAGCGTGGTAGCCGCCAATTCAGCCGCAATCATGGTAGGAATGACGCTGACCAGCCAGAACGCCAGCACCAGCTTACGCTGGACGCTCCAGCGCGAGATGGCAAAGGGGCGGGCTTTTGGGCGGGTTTTGGTGATCATCGGGTTTCGCTTATCACAGCAGCCATGGCAGGGTCGGAACGATCCGGTCGAAGAAACATTTTCGCGAGTTTAGGCAGCCCGTTCGCCCCCCATCATGATGGAGGAAGAACAGGCTGTTGCACTGGAGCTCGCTCGTCCGCCCAGTCAAGGACACAGACCGCGCTTTCTTCCAGCCGTTCCAGGCCCGGCGCAGGATGATTCAACGCCCAAGACGGCTTGGGCGATGATCACCTCACGCCCCCAGGCTTATGCCCGCTGGCGGTAATCTACGGGCGCCTGGATAGCGGCGGAATGTTGTTCGATGAACTCGGCGCTCAACTCGATCACCCGGCGGTATTGCAGGTCGACGGTGATCATGTGATAGCAGTTGTCCAGCAAGATCTTGGTCACGGGCCCACCGAGATGGCGCTCCACGTAATCGGCGTTCCAACGGCTGGTGATGTCGTCCTCGATGGAATGCAGCACCAGCGCCGGCACCTTGACCTCAGGCATGCGTTTCTTGACCACAGCGTTCATGCGGTGCAATTCGCGCACCGTGATGCCCTCCATGGTCAGCAAACCGGCCTCGCTGCTCTCCCCTTCCTTCATCTGCCGTTCGACGATCGAGCGCAGGCGCTCGTTCTTGATGCCGTAAGGCGGCTTCTCTTCGAAGCGGCAAATGTGCACGCCGAATGGAATCTTCATCAGCAATGGCGTCAGGAACGCCAGTTTGTTAATGCTCCAGCCGTCGTACTTCAAGGTGGTGGAGTACATCAGCAGCCCGGCCACTTGCCCTGGGTGTTCGGCGGCCACATACATCGACATCACCGCGCCCATGGACAAGCCACCGACAAACACCTGCTCGTGGCGCTGCTTGACCTGCGCAAAAGTCTTGCGCACGCCTTCATACCAGTCCAGCCAGCCAGTGGCCTGCAAGTCGCTGTTATCGCCGCAGTGTCCAGCCAGAGTGGGCACGTACACCGTGCAGTTGCCCACCTTGGCCAACCCCTTGGCGACCTGGCGCAACTCCGTCGGGGTGCCGGTCAGGCCGTGGATCAACAGAATCCCGACCGGGCCTTCACCCAGAATGAAGCCGGCGTCACCCTCACCGAGGTCGACTCCGATGCTGTTCACCGTTTGGTCGCTCGCACCAGCAGTTGCTCCAGGAGTTTCAGGCCCAGGTCGATTTCCGGGTAGCTGATTTCCAGGGACGGGGCCAGGGTGATCACGTTTTTGTAGTAGCCGCCCACGTCGAGAATCAAGCCGAGTTTCTGGCCATCAACCACCATGTCGCCCTTCATGCCTTCTTCGACCATGTAGTCCAGGGTCGCCTTGTCTGGCGTGAAGCCATCCGGGCCGCAGATTTCGCAGCGCAGGGCCAGGCCCAGGCCATCAACGTCGCCGATGATCGGGAAACGCTTCTGCAGGTCTTGCAGACCTTCCAGGAAGTACTTGCCCTTGGCCATGACCATGGCGCCGTAGTCGACTTCGCTGGTCATCTTGAACATTTCCAGACCTACCGCCGTACCCAATGGGTTGGAGGCAAAGGTGGAGTGGGTCGAACCTGGTGGGAAGATCTTCGGGTTGATCAGCTCTTCACGGGCCCAGATGCCGCCCAGTGGGTTCAGGCCGTTGGTCAACGCCTTACCGAAGACGATTATGTCCGGCTGCACGTCGAAGTGTTCGATCGACCACAGCTTGCCGGTACGGTAGAAGCCCATCTGGATTTCGTCCGACACCATCAGGATGCCGTGTTGATCCAGTACGTGCTTGAGTTCGCGGTAGAAGTTCATCGGTGGGATCACGTAGCCGCCGGTGCCCTGGATCGGCTCGACGTAGAACGCTGCGTATTCGCTGGAGCCGACTTTCGGGTCCCACACACCGTTGTATTCGGTCTCGAACAGACGGGCGAATTGCTGCACGCAGTGGCTGCCGTACTCTTCCTTGGTCATGCCTTTAGGGCCGCGGAAGTGGTACGGGAACGGGATGAACTGCGCGCGCTCGCCGAAGTGGCCGTAACGGCGACGGTAGCGGTAGCTGGAAGTGATCGACGACGCGCCGAGGGTACGGCCGTGGTAGCCGCCTTCGAAGGCGAACATCAGGCTCTTGCCGTTACTGGCGTTACGCACGACTTTCAGGGAGTCTTCGATCGACTGCGAACCGCCGACGTTGAAGTGCACGCGACCATCGAGGCCGAATTTTTTCTTGGCGTCGACTGCGATCATTTCCGACAGCTCGATCTTGCCTTTGTGCAGGTATTGGCTGGCGATTTGCGGCAGCGTGTCGATCTGCTGTTTCAGCGCGTTGTTCAGGCGCGGGTTGGCATAGCCGAAGTTAACGGCCGAGTACCACATTTGCAGGTCGAGATAAGCCTGGTCTTCGGTATCCCACACGTAGGAGCCTTCGCAACGGCTGAAAATACGCGGTGGCTCAATGTAGTGAACGGTGTCGCCGTAGGAGCAATACTTGGCTTCTTTATCCAGAAGAACCTGGTCTTCGGCGGTAGCGATACGGATATCAGACATGGTGGAAGAGTTCCTGATTTTCAGCTGTAAAGGTGGTGGCGTTGGCGGCGATGCCCATCGGCAGCTTGGCCAGCAACGCAGGCAGTTCGGCAAAGGTGTCGAAGCGCGCGTGAGGGATGTCGTTGGCTTCGCAGTATTTAGCGAGGCTGCCTTTGGCGAAGACGAAGTCGGCGGTGGAAGCCACGCACATGTCGGACTTGCCGTCGCCAATCACCAGCACGCGCTTGTTGCGCGGAGTGGATTTGCACTTGCAGTTGCCGGCAGCGGCACGACAGGCGTCGCTGGAATACGGGAAGTCGATGCGCCAGCTGTTCTGGTCGACCTGGCGCAGGCGGTTGGCAAGGATCGGCAGCAGGGTCACGTAGTTGCGCGACAGGATGCGCGCGATGCCCTGTTCGATGCCATCGCTGACCACCTCGATGGTGGCGCCCAGGCCCATGACGTGATCGACGAAGTCCGGGAAGTCCGGATCGATTTCGACGCTATCGAAGTACGCCAGCAACTCTGCCGGGGTCGCTTTGATCAGCGCCAGTTGACGGCTCAGGCATTCGCGGGAACCGATATGTCCATCCAGCCATTCCTGTTCGATGGTTTCCCACTCGGGGCCGGCGAAGCGTTGGAGGACGTTGTCGATGACATCGGTGGGGGTGATGGTCCCGTCGAAGTCACACACGATATGCCACTGGATCATTGCGTTTACCTTGATGGAGCGCGCTGTATGCGCTTGCCACCGAGGTATAGCAGAGAATGTGCCAACTGGCTGAAAGCCAGCGGGGCTGGGGTTTTGGCTGAGACGTGTGGTTATATGTGTCGAGCAAGCTACAATTTTTGTAGCTTGCTACAAACAAGATGAGTGCTTGCGCGGCGGGCACCCTTCGCGCGTGAATGCGCGCCAGTCCTGTAAGGAATTCGCTTAATGTTCAAAGTCACTTGCACTGTACTCACCGGTCTGCTCGGTTTGCTGGGCGTTTCCAGCACCGTGTGGGCCGCCGGTATCACCGGCCAGGTGGGTGCCGGTGTCAGCTATCAGCCCCGCGACCCCACCGCCAGCAGCTACGAAGTCAAGCCGGTGCCTTACCTGGATCTGGATTGGGGTAATGTCAGCCTGGGTACGGACGACGGCCTGACCTGGAGCGCACTCAATACCAACGGCTTTACCGCCGGTCCCTATATCAATTACCTGCAGGGCCGCACTGCCAACGGGTCTCTGCGCGGCTTGCGTGATGTGCCGGACATGGCCGAGGTCGGTGGCTTCATCCAATACGCCCCGGCCGATTTCTGGCGCGTCTACACCCAGGTCGGCCAAGCCGTCGGCGGCGCACGCAATCGAACCGGCATGCTGGGCAAACTCGGTGGCGAACTGGGTTACCCGCTGGGTGGCAACATCATCGGCAGCACGGGCCTGATGGCGTACTTTGCCGACGCCCGCCAGACCCAGGCCTTCTTCGGCGTCGACGCCAAGGAATCCGCCGCCTCAGGTATTCGCGCTTACAACGCCGGCGCCGGCTTCCAGAACCTGACGTTGACCCAAAGCTTTGAGTTCCCGCTGGCGAGCCATTGGTCGTTAATGACCAGCGCCAGTTGGACGCACCTGGTCGGTTCGGCGGCCAACAGCAGCATCGTCAAGAAAACCGGTGACGTGAACCAGGGCCAGGTGCAGACGGCGATCAGCTACAAGTTTGACTGAGGCTCAGCCTTTCGCTTCGCTGATGATCTGACGAATGGCCCCGATGAAGGCTTCCGCCGGCTGGCCACCGCTGACCGCGTACTGGTCGTTGAACACGATGGTCGGTACCGAGGTCACGCCACGGGACACCCACAATTGCTCCTGCTCGCGCACCTCGGCGGCGTACTCGTCGCTGGCCAGGATCTGGGCCGCGCGCTTGATGTCCAGCCCTACGCTTTCGGCGACGATCGCCAGGGTCGCGTGGTCGGACGGGTCCTGGCCATCGCTGAAATAGGCCTTGAACAGCGCTTCCTTGAGGTTGTACTGCAAACCTTCCAATCCGGCCCAATGCAACAGGCGATGGGCGTCGAAGGTGTTGTAGATGCGGCTCTGGCCATCGGTGCGGAAGGCGAAGCCCAACGCCGCGCCCATGTCGCGGATGCGTTCACGGTTGGCCTGGGATTGCTCAGCGGTAGAACCATATTTTTCGCTGATGTGCTCAACGATGTTTTGCCCGCCGGCGGGCATGTTCGGGTTGAGTTCGAACGGCTGGAAATGAATCTCTGCCTGCACCTCGCTGCCCAGTTGATCGAGCGCTTCGGTCAAGCCGCGCAGACCAATGATGCACCAGGGGCAAGACACGTCGCTGACGAAATCGATTTTCAGGGGAGTACTCATGACAGGCAACCTCGCAGGCGTTCTTGTTGGCGCTGACGCGCCGTAAAGGTTGCACGATACACCAAGTTCACAGCACCTTCGAAGCCTCACCCGAGTCGATCCGTGCCCAGTGCGCGGCATCTTCGCGATGGGCTTGCAGGTACGGCAGCACTGCCGTCAGCAACGGTGCCTTGAAGGCTTCCTGGAAGCGATGGGCCATGCCCGGAATCAGTTTCAGCTGGCTGCCCTGGATATGCGCGGCCAGGTGCACGCCGTGCATCACCGGCAACAGTGGATCAGCGGTGCCATGCACAACCAGTGTCGGTACCCGCAATTGATTGAGCAACGGCACGCGGCTGGGCTCGGCGAGGATTGCCATAATCTGGCGCTTCACGCCATCCGGGTTGAACGCACGGTCATAGGACAGCGCCGCCTGCTGCAGTAATACCTGACGATCATCTTTCACTCGCGGGCTGCCCAGGGCCGCCAGCAAATCCGCTTGCTGCTCCAGCGCCACCTCGCGATTGGGCGCGCTGCGCCGCGACAGCAATTGCACCAGCGCCGCACTGGGAGCCGGCAGGCCTTCGGCGCCGGAACTGGTCATCACCAACGTCAGGCTTTCCACCCGCTGCGGCGCCATGGCCGCCAGGTGCTGGGCGATCATGCCGCCCATGCTCGCGCCCAGTACGTGGAATTGCCGGATCTGCAAGGCATCCATCAAACCCAGCGCATCATCGGCCATATCCGTCAGCGTATAAGGTGCCGCCACCGGCAGGCCAAGCTTGTAGCGCAGCACTTCGAAGGTCAGGTTGGCGCTGGCCGGAGCCTGACGCCAGGTGGACAGGCCGACATCACGGTTGTCGTAGCGAATCACCCGGAAGCCCTGCTGACACAGGGCGACCACCACTTCGTCCGGCCAGTGGATCAACTGCCCGCCCAGGCCCATCACCAGCAGCAACGCAGGATCGGACGCACGGCCGATACTCTGGTAGGCGATGCTGACTTTTTCCAGGTCGACCATTTGGGTCGGGACATTGACATCACATCGAGAAGCCGCAAAAGACGGCAGGCCGAACAATAGAGCGGCCAGTAGAAAAAACACGCGCATGAAAAACACCGAAACGCAGAACCCCAGTAGAGCGCGAGTCTGATGAAGTTTGTTCAAGCGCGCTGCCACAGTTCCATGACAGTTTGATGAAGAGTGCCCAGCGGTCAGGTCTACACATGTAGCGCCACCTCGCCGGCGCAGGTGCGTTCAATGGGCGGATGCCGGAAACCATCGGCCTTTTGCCCAAGGAAGCCCCATCATGCCCGACCTGCCTGCGTCAGTACTTGCTGACCTGCCATTGCCGAACTTTACCCCTTCGCATACGGCCCTGGCGTTGAACCAGGACGAGAACCTGCTGCTGCACGCCGAGCAACGCTTGCGTGACTGCCGTAGAGACATGCTCGAACTGATGACCAATGCGCCGACACTGAGAGCGACCATCAATGACACGCTCAAGCAACAACTGGACCTGGACGGTAACCAGGTGGGGCTGCGAAGCCCGCCCATAGGCGAGCACCTGGCCAGCCGCTGCTCCCTGACTGAGGCTTGTGCGTTTCTGCTCAAATACCCTGCCACGGACACCGCGACGCTGAGCGATGTGCAGGTACTACAGCTAGCCGCCAGCCATCGACTGGCCACGCTGGCGGCGCCGCAACTGTTGGACCAGGTCCACAAGCTGGATATCAGGGCCGCCCTCACGCTGGCCTGGAACCGCTATTGGGCGGGCCGGGCACCGCAGACTCCGGTCAGTCGACGCCAACGCGCCGCACAGTTGTATCGCGAGCATTTCGAGGCGACGGGCTTATGGCTCAAGGCCCAGGACATTGGGCGGGCCACCCCGCTCACACCACTGTTCGTACTGCTTGAGCCGACGCAGGACGTACCGTCAGTGAACGGCCAGAGAATATTCACCGAACAACTGATGCTCAAACCTGCCGACGGCAGCCTGCATTCACTGCCGGGCGCCTGGGTGGTCACCCTGGATGGGGAACAGCCTGTCAGCCAGCTTTTATACGTGCCGTTTCATCAGCCGGCCTGGCAGGTTTTCAGCCAACGTGCGGGGATGGAGGGTTGGGTACTGGGCCACCAGCGCGAACTGTTCGGTGTCGAAGATCCCTTGGCGACCCTCCACTACCCCCTACAGACGCAGCCCTTGACCAACGGCATCGAGCAATGGCTGGCATGGCTGGTCGATGCTCAATGGCAGAGCCTGGGCACCGCACCCGATCACCCGGTTTTTCGCGAGGGCGCCCCTCTGGCACTGCTGCACAGTGACGAACTGGACCAGCAACGACGCACGCGCCCTCTGTTCTCTGCCGCGCCGCCCTGGCAAGCCCCGGCGGCCGAAGAAGTCGAACTGGACTCACCACCGCCCTTCGGCTGGCTGGGTGCCGACCTTGACCCCGGCCATCGCCGAGCGATGATCCGGCAACAACGCATCGCCATCGAAGCCTTGCAAGGCGATGAGCCGCGCCTGAACGCCTTCAGGCAAGCACGTGCCGAGCTGCATACCCAGCAATTGGCGGCAGTCGCCGCCGCTGTGGCGATGCTGGGCAGGCGGCCGCTGGACACCACGACCCTCAACACCCAATACACAGCGCTGTACACCGCCAGGCGCGAAGGTTTGAGAGCCGAGGCCAGGCTGCAACGGAACCTGGAGCAGATTAACCAGCACGAACTGACCCGCCTGGAAACGGTGCTCGACCAGCCGTTGCGCGCTTCGCGCAACGAGCAGGCGTGCGTCGCTTCGCTGTGGCTGTCGATCACCCGCCAGCGCAATGCCACGACCACCGTCACCACCACCGAACTCAAAGGCCCGCTGGTCATTACCTCCGCGCTCGCACTGGCCGACACACCCGACGCCCTTCACAGCCTGTTGTTGTACTGGCCTGGCACCGCAGGCGGCCTGCAGCGGTTCGACTCACGCCAGGCCCTGGCCTCCTCGGTATTACGCCTGATGCCCGAGGAGCAGGCGCTTTCCATGCAGTTCAAGGAACTGACCGTCGATCCACTCGACTACAGCCTCAACCTGCAGCATGCCGCGTTCGAGGAACAGGCCGCGCAGATACGCGCCGATTATCCCGCACCACCCGACGGCCGCCGACGTGCCGCCGAACTGGAAAAACTGCGCCTGCAGACACTCCAGAATCTGCGGGTGCCGGTGCATGAAGCCCGAGACCTGGCCTGCCTGCAGGTACTCGAACAAGACAACGGCGCCCACCTGGCCGAACAGCTCCCACAGTGGCTGCGCAACCAGACAGCCGAGCAACGTGCACGCCTGACACCGCTGATGCAGGCTTACCCGCCGGCCATCGAACGTGCGCAAGCGTTGTTCGACCAGTCATTGCCCGCGCGGGACGACTTTGTACGGCGGCATATCGCTGCGCGTCTGCGCAAGGATTTCGTCCTTGAGCAAGGGTTTTCGGTCTCCGTGGATCTGCCGGATTCGGTACAACAGCAACGCGACATCGTCCCCGGCGGCAATATCGGCGGCACGCCGACGCGCCTGGTGGATGTCCCCAGTCGCCAACGCAGCAGCCTGTCCCTGGAACAACTGGCATTGGCCAACATCGACAGCGCAATGAGCCTGCGCCTGGGTTTTATGCAGGTAAAAGTGACCAGCGACGTCCCCGAGGAAGGTCAAGCGTTGCAGGCCGGGCTCACCGCTGGCTACCTGAGCACGATGGTGCGGGACCTCAACCTGGCGAAGAAATACGAAGAACATATCTACGCCACGTTCCGGGGTCACCCGGAAGAGTCGACCTTTGAACAGCAATACCGCCGCGAAGTGCTGATCAAACCCTGGCGCCTGCTCTTGCAGTTGCAAGGGCGCTACGCACGGCTGCAAAACCAACTGACGGACGCGGAACTGCAACTGCTCGACATCGCCATCGATGCCGACACGGCCACGGCCTGGGACTCAGGGACACGGCGCATCCGCCTGCTACCGGCGCATCTCTTGACGGGAGGGCGTGATACCCGTGGCGAGCAGAGAATCACGTTGTCGGGAATCACGTTCATTCACGATGAAGCCAGCGGGCTGACCTTGCTGTACCTGCCCGACGCGCCCGACGAACGTTTTTTACGGCGCTATGACAGCCTGGACCAGGCTCGCAAAGGCCTGTTCGATCTATGCCGACTGGACAAGATGGTGCAGTACGTCGCCGGCCGCGCCATCACGGGCGATGTGCGTGCGCACATCCGCCGGATCGACCAGGCCCGGCAAAAACTCTTCACGGCCATGATCGGCGTGGGCGAACGCTGGCCGGCCACCACCTCACTGTCGGCGCATCTGTTGGATGCGCACATGGGGCGGCTGATCGAGGCCAACCGCAATGACGCCCGCTCCAACGAGAACCTTGCGCTGGAACGCTACGCGCTGCGCAGCGGGCACCTGTTCAATGGGATCAAGATCGCCTTGGGGTTCGTGCCTTTTGTCGGCACGGCGGTGTCGCTGATCGATGGCGTCACCCAACTGGCCGGCGCCGTCGACGCGCTGCGCCAGGGTGAAACGCACGCCGGCATTGAACAACTGGCGTCGGTGTTCGAGTGCCTGTTGTTCGCCGCCATGGATAGTGTGCCGATGGCCGCCGTACCTGCGGTGCGGGCCGATGCGGCGCGCCAGTTGATGCGCTTGCGGCAATCGGCACAAGCCCACGTCAGTCACGGCGCATGGCGCTCCCTGGCATCGCACAGCCGAGCAAGCATCCTGGCTCGGTTCGACGGATATGCGTATGAAAAACCGCTTTCACTGGCGGGCCTGCAGCCGGACAAGCAGGGCATTTACCGGCAGGTCTATCGCCACCCCGCGGGCGATTTCATCCTCAACCAGGGCCAGATCTTCCAAGTAGAGTTCGACAAGGCTTACCAAACCCTGCGACTCAGCGGCACCCGTAAAAAATCCTACAAGCAGCCCATCGGGCTGGACGACACCGGCCAATGGGATACCCATGGCGCCCTCTACGGCACCTTGGTGGATGGCGGGCTACCGGGGGGCGGCAATGTGATGGGTGCCGTGGCCGACCGCCTGGACCCGCTGTGGCCGGCGATGATTCGCCAATGGCTGCCGCGCTGGTGGACCGATCATGCCTTGCGCCAGCAGCGCAGGTTGACGTCGCGGATCGGCACGGCGTTGCAGTCCATAGACGCCAGCGGCGCAGAGGTCAATCGACTGCTGCCGCGCTACCAGGCCGATGATCTCTCCGTAATCCCGGAGCTAGAACGCGCGACGGGCAACCTCACCGCACAGGCCCTGAAAATGGATGAGGAACTGGTAGCACTCTCACGCTATTTGCGGGGGAACCGCAGCCACATGTTGAGAAACGCCCGCGGCGGCGTCGCCGATAACGTGTGCCTGTGCACGCAACTGCAGGTGAAGGTTGGCCTGCAACAAGTCCTGAAATACGCCGATGAAGCCGCCGTCCTCGACACCCGCCTTCAGGCCCTGCCCTTTGAACAGGTGTCCGACAGGCAAGCCCTCAGGGCACAGATTCGCGGCCTGCATATCCAGACATTTGACTGCTACCAGCGCATCGACGCTGCGGTTGAACTGATGAACCAATGGCTGCCCCTGGTCCCTGCAACCAATCGAAAAAACCTGGCCACCGCTGCCGAGGTCATCAACCGTCATTATTCCGAACTTGAACGCGCACGCTTCAAGACCGAGGCATTGACCGACCTCATCGCGCATCGCAAGCCCGGCCACGACATCGCCTGGCACTACCTGCAGGCTCCGCTGAAAAACGCCGAGAACGCCTTGATATGGGCGCTGTACCTGCAACGTCATCTGCTTGAGGCAAGCCCCAATCCTGGCCAGCGCAACCGAATACTGCAGCACTGCATCAACACCTATGAAACCTATCAGCGCCAACTGAACAGTTGGATGGCCGGTGCACCGCAATTGTTTGATGACACCTATGTCGCGCAGATGCATCACCAACTCGCCGCCCTGCGAGTACGTGCTGAAAAAGCCATGACCACCACCACGTCCAAGGTTTCGGGCACACCTGGCAAACGGGTATTCGAGACCGACGACAACCTGCTGCTGATTGGTGAAGCCGATAACACTTCAGCCGCCCAAAAACAACGCTACACCCTCACGGGTAAACGGGGCGAGGAGCATGTCTGGGAACAGGGCAACGACGGCAAATTCCGCCGCGTGGGCGAAGTGAGCCTCAGCCCTTGGCAACCCACCGCCCGCGACCTGAACGCCTTGACCCAGGACGCCAGAAGCCGTTTGCAGAACCTTGCCGCCCACAAGGCGCGAGTCGACGGCTACGGTCGCCAGAACATGCTCCCGCCCGACCTTGAGTTCATGATGACCAGCGAGGCAGACACCCTCGACCTGCAAGCCCGTCATATCGGGGAATTGGCGGGGGATGCAGCATTGGTCCGGCAATTGCGCCAAGCGGCCACCGAACTGCGCGAACAAGGCCGGCTGTTACGGGTTAACCAGTCAATCAACAGCCAGACACCCACTGAGGGCTACTTGGACTATTTGCTCAGTCAGCAGTTGGATAACAAGCCGCTTGTCGAGATCCGCAAGATAGGCGCCATGGAGGACCTGGGGAAGCGCCAGGATGGCAGGCCGGACTTCATGCAGGAATATGAAATCCGCGATGTCCGCCAGGCTACGCCCAAGCCATTGTGGTACGCGCACTTTCACTACGAATCGGCTACGCCCAGCCAGCTCGACCTCTTTGTCAAAGGCCACCTTAAACTGCCCGCCCAGCGTCGTCTGGGGCTGAAATGGCAACACGCTCAAGCCCGCGACAGTGCAACGGGCGACGTGGCATCGATCTGGAGGGGCGACATCAATAAACCATTGGCAAGGCAGCATTTCCAGGCGGCGTGGCAAGGCCCATCCCAGTCGTAACGGCACACCGGCTTGTCCGGGAAGGGAACATGAGACAAACTCAACTTAACTAACGTGTCAGCAAGTTTTACTCATGGAGCCCTCCTGGTGCTGGAAATTCGTCACCTCAAGACCCTGCACGCTTTGCGCGAAGCCGACAGCCTGGTGGAAGCCGCCGAGCGCCTGCACCTGACGCAGTCTGCGCTGTCCCACCAGTTCAAGGAGCTGGAAGAGCGCCTGGGCATGCCGCTGTTTGTGCGCAAGACCAAGCCGTTGCGCTTCACCAGCGCCGGCTTGCGCCTGCTGCAATTGGCCGACGCCACCCTGCCCTTGTTGCGCGGGGCCGAACGCGATATCGCACGGTTGGCAGGCGGCACCGCCGGGCGCTTGCACATGGCAATCGAGTGCCACAGTTGCTTTCAATGGCTGATGCCGACCATCGACCAGTTCCGCGACGCCTGGCCGGAAGTCGAGCTGGATCTGGCCTCGGGCTTCGCCTTCGCCCCGCTGCCGGCCCTGGCTCGGGGTGATCTGGACCTGGTGGTGACGTCCGACCCGCTGGAACTGCCAGGCATCACCTATGTACCACTGTTCACCTACGAAGCCATGCTGGCGGTCGCCAACCAGCATGCGCTGGCGAACAAGTCCTACATCGTGCCGGAAGACCTGCTCAGCGAAACCCTGATCACCTACCCGGTGGAGCGTGACCGCCTGGACATCTTCACCCGCTTCCTCGAGCCAGCCGACGTCGAACCGGCCCAGGTACGCACCTCGGAACTGACGGTAATGATGATGCAACTGGTGGCCAGCGGCCGTGGTGTATGCGGCATGCCCCATTGGGCGCTGCATGAGTACAGCTCGCGGGGTTACGTGAAGGCCAAGCGCCTGGGCGAGAAAGGTTTGTTTGCGACGCTGTATGCAGGCATTCGCGCCGACATGCTGGACGCGCCCTACATGCGCGACTTCTTGCTGACGGCCAAGGACACGTCGTTTTCTACCCTGGATGGCGTCAGCGCGGTTCGATAAACGACACGAGAAAACTGTGCAAGGGGCTTTCCCCCTTCCACAGGGGATATCACTGACCTTTCAATTCACGCCACATGTGGATTTTGTCGAAATACTCGATGCCCACCCGCACCGCCAACGGCTCCAGGCCGTATTGGATAAACCCGCAGCGCTGGTACAACGCAAAGGCCGCGTCGTTGCCGGCGGTGACGGTCAGTTGAATCACTTTGAGGCCCGGCTGGCGGCGCGCTTCATCCAGCGCCGCTTCCACCAGCTGGCGGCCAAGCCCCTTCTGCTGATGCGCCTCGGTCACGTACATACCGAACAAGGTGACTTTGTGCCTGGCCTTCTCGCGAGGCTCGAACGCAAGGCCGACGATCCCGGCCAATTCCTCGCCCGCGAACGCACCGAGCAAACGATCCAGCGGGCCGGCCACGCGCTTTTCCCACCAGTTCAACGACATCGCTGCACGCTCGGCCACGCTGGAGGTGAACGCCTGTGGGTAGGCGCCATAGGCCTCAAGCATCAACGCGCGATACGCCGCGGCGTCGCCGGCCACCAGCGTACGGATCATCACGCCGTCAGCGACTGGCGATAGAACGGCAGGATCAGGTCACGCGTCAGTGGCGCCAAGTGCAGGCCGCCGTCGCCCATGGGGTCGATCCAGCGCACTTCCTCGATTTCCGCAGCAGGCAGCACCGCGCCATCGATGTGCACCTGAAACAACTCGGCGTGCACGGTAAAACCCGGCTCGTTGGCGGCTGGGGCCGAAAACTGGCCCAGGTAAATGGCCTGGCCTGGATCGATGTGCAGGTTGAGTTCTTCGTGCAGCTCGCGAGCCAGGGCCTGGGCAGGTTGTTCACCGGCATCGATCTTGCCGCCCGGTTGCATGAACGCCTGGGTGCCGCGCTTGCGCACCAGCAGGGTCTGGCCGTCGCGGCCGATCAGGAGGGCGGCGGCAATGCGGATCGTTGAAATGCTCATGAAAGAATCGGGGTCTCTTCGGGGAGTTTGATAAATACGCTGTATTTCGCGCCTTCCATCGCTTCGAACGCGATCAGCTTGTCCACCAGCGGCAGGTTCAATACCTTGCCGGCGTTGAGCAGCAACATGCCGTTGTCAGCATTGAGGTTGCGCGCCAGGACCATGCCGGCTTCCAGCTCTCGGGTGGAAAGGACTTTGACGCGAGGGTCGCCCAACGTCACATCGCTTAAGAAAGCGGCGCAGGCTTGAATGAAGTCTTCCACCAACGCGGGGTCGTACAGGCGCCCGGCGTACTTGCGGATATACAGCAGCGCTTCGTCGCTGTTCAAATACCGCTCAAGGATCAAGCCCTTCTGTAGCTCGATGAAGTCCACCGCCAGCTTCAGCAGGCGCGAGCCAAATGGAATCGCCTCTTCCTTGAGATGGTCGGGGAAGCCCGTACCGTCCCAGCGTTCCTGGTGATGACGAATGATCCGCGCCGCATCCTTCATCGGCTCCAGGGTCATCAACAACGATTCGCTTTGCGTCGGATACTCGCGATACAGCGCACGGTCGGTGCTGTGCAGCTTGTCCGACGGCGCGACCATCATGCCGTCGCTCCAGCTCAGCTTGCCGATGTTGTACAGCGCGGCCGCCATCGTCAGGTCACGGGTACTGGCTTCATCCATCGCCTGGGTGGCGCAGTACACCCGAATCAGCTCGATCAAGGCGCGGTTGGTCTGCTTGTCCTTGGGCAGGCGCAAGTTGGCCAGCAGCGAGAACACTTCAGTGCCCGTCACGTAGCTGCGCTTGAGCTCTTCGTAGGCCAGGTCGAGCATGTCGGCGGTCTGTTGCAGCTCGGAAGTGCGCGCCGCCACGCGTTTTTCCAGCGTGCTGTTAAGCACTTTGAGCTGGTCATTCTGCTCCCGGGTCAGGCGTTCCAGGCGCTGGTGCTCGAGGCATTGGCTCAGGACCAGCTGCAATTCGTCGTCATTCCAGGGTTTGCTGATGTAGCGATGAATCTGGCCTTCGTTGATCGCCTTGATGATGGTTGTCACGTCTGCGTAACCCGTCAACAGGATGCGACTGGTGGCGGGATACAAGCGATGCACCTCGGCCAGGAGCTGCGCGCCATCCATTCCGGGCATACGCGCATCGCTCATCACCAGGTCGACGTGCCGGCCTGCCAGGATCTCCAGCGCCTGGGCACCACTGCCGGCCAGCACTACTTCGTAGGACTGAGTGCGTAACAGGCGACGCAAGCTGTTGAGGATCGATTCTTCGTCGTCGACCAGCAAAACGACGGGTTTCGTAGCGAGTTGTTCATCCATGGTGACTCTGCCTTCAAATAAAACAAAGTTGAGCTAAATTAACCCATCGTGTCGTACCTTGTTCCTTCGCTTGTAGGCAAGGCCGACTTACTGCTGCAGGTCATCGTGCGGGAACGCGGTAATTTGACGCCAACTGGCCGTCGATATCAAGGGAGCTCGACTATGCTTCTCTAGCAATTGGCACCCCACTCATAGGTGAAACCAAGGAAGGAATGATTATGCAATCGAGCCTTTTGCCTGTGCGGAGCGCGCCATGAACATCGACGCGGGACGGGCCAACCGTCGCATCCTGATCGTCGATGACACGGCCTCGATCCACGAGGATTTCCGCAAGATCCTGTGCGCCGAAGCACAGGGTGAGAAGTCTCTGGACAGCCTCGAAGAAACCCTGTTCGGCACCGCCGCGCCCGTGCGCCAGGCCTTTGTGCTGGACTCCGCCTATCAGGGCGAAGAAGCCCTTGAGCTGGTGAACAAGGCCCTGGCGCAGCAATCCCCCTACGCCATGGTGTTTATCGACATGCGCATGCCACCGGGCTGGGACGGCCTGCAAACCATTGAAGAGCTATGGAACGTCGATCCCAACTTGCAGATCGCGCTGTGTACCGCCTATTCGGACTATTCCTTCGAGGCCATCGAAGCGCGGCTGAAGTACAACGACCAATTACTGATTCTGAAAAAACCCTTCGATCACCTGGAAATCCGCCAGATGGCCAGCGCCCTCACCTGGAAATGGCAACTGGCCCAGGACGTCGCCCTCAAAGTCATCGACCTGGAGCGCACCATCGAAGAGCGGGTGCAGGAATTGCTCAAGGTTTCGCACCTGTTGCAATACGACGCTCTCACCGACCTGCCCAACAGCACCCTGCTGGGTGACCGTCTGTCCCAGGCGATCGCCCTGGGCCGACGGCACGAGACCCAACTGGCGGTGATCTTTATCGGCCTGGACCGCTTCAAACGCATCAACAGTGCCTTGGGCTATCCGGTGGGTGATGAAGTGCTTCAACAGGTCAGCCAAAGCCTGATGGAGGCTGTGCGGGAATCGGACTCAGTGTTCCGGTATGGCTCCGACCAGTTTGTGATCCTGCTCAACGATATCCAGCATCTCCAGCAAACCCAGCATATTGCGCAAAAATTGCTCAATGCCATCAACGTCACCCGGCATGTGGCCGGGCATGACCTGAGCGTCACCGCCAGCCTGGGCATCAGCGTTTACCCCAACGACAGCGGCTCGGCGGTGGAGTTGATCAAGCATGCTGAAACCGCCATGCATAACAGCAAGGAACAGGGTCCGAACGACTTCCGTTTTTACACTGAAGACATGAACCTGCACGCGCAACACCAACAGGGCCTGGAAAGTGCCATCCGCCAGGCATTGGAACGCGATGAGTTTGTACTGCATTACCAACCCAAACTGGACTTGAAGTCCGGGCGCATCGTCGGCGCCGAAGCGTTGATACGCTGGTTTCAGCCGCGCTCGGGCTGGGTCGGCCCCGCCGAGTTCATTCCGGTGGCCGAAGACAGCGGGCTGATTGTGCCCCTGACTCAATGGGTGCTGCGTCGCGCCTGCGAGCAGGCGCAAGCCTGGAGTGAGATGGGCCTGCCTCCCCTGTGCATGTCGGTGAACATCTCGTCGATCGACTTCCGCCAGCGTGACTTCGTTGAAAACCTGGCAGCCATCCTCAAACAGACCGGGCTGCCGCCGACCCAGCTGGAACTGGAAATCACCGAAAGCGTGTTGATGCAGAACGTCGACGCCACCGTCATTACGCTGAACCGGATCAAAGCCATGGGTGTCCGCCTGGCCCTGGATGACTTCGGCACCGGTTACTCCAGTCTCAGCTACCTGCGGCGCTTCCCTATCGATGTATTGAAAATCGACCAGTCATTCATTCACGGCCTGAGTGTGAACAACCAGGACGCGCAGTTGATCAGCGCGATCATCGGCATGGGTAAAAGCCTGGATTTGAACATTATCGCGGAAGGGGTAGAGTCCCTCGAACAGCTGAAATTCCTACAGGCTGAACGGTGCGAGGAAGGCCAGGGCTTCCTGTTCAGCAAGGCGGTGCCCTCCCAGGATTTCGCATTATTGTTGCAGGCGGGCCAAGCCAGCCTGATGCCCGATCATTAGCCGACTGCAAGGAGCGCTCGCTTGAGAGAAGTGTCAACCTATGGGTTTATCCTGACGATGTGGCTGGGCATGAGCGCGCCGTCATTGGCTGCGCTGCTGGACGAAGCGCTCAAACCGCTGCCGCCGGTACCCACCCTGGACCCGGCCAAAGTCGAGCTGGGCCGTCAGTTGTTCAACGAGCCACGCCTGTCGGGGAATAACACATTGTCCTGCGCCAGTTGCCATCGCCTGGAAACCGGAGGGGCCGATAACAAAGCGTTCTCCTCAGGCTCCGACGGCAAGCCGCTCACCATCAACACCCCGAGCGTGTTCAACGCCAGCCTGAACTTCAAGCAGTTCTGGAATGGCCGGGCGGATACCCTGGAAGCCCAGGTCGAACAAGTGGTCACCAGCCCGGTGGAAATGAGCAGCGATTGGAAAACCGTGGTGCAGAACCTGTCGGCCATGCCCCTCTACCAATCGGCCTTTACCCAGGCCTACCCCGATGGCATCACCGCCGCCAACGTGCAAAATGCCCTGGCCACTTATGAGCGGACGCTGCTCACCCCCAATTCGCGGTTTGATCAATACTTGCAGGGCAACACCGAACTGTTGACGATCCAGGAAAAGTACGGTTACCAGCGGTTCAAGGATTACGGCTGCATAGCCTGCCACCAGGGCGTGAATATCGGCGGCAATATGTTCCAGAAGTTCGGCGTGATGGGCGATTACTTCAAAGCCCGCGGCAACCCGGTCGAAGCGGACCTGGGCCGTTACCTCGTGACCAAGGATGAAGAGGATCGTTACGTGTTCAAGGTGCCCAGCCTGCGCAATGTTGCAGTCACCGCGCCGTACTTCCACGACGCCTCGGCCAAGACCCTGGAGGAAGCGGTCGATGTAATGTTCAAGTACCAACTGGGGCGCATTCCCTCCCAGGAAGATAAAGACCTGATCGTCCAGTTTCTCAAGACTCTGACCGGCCAATGGGCGGGCAAGCCACTATGACCCTGTCCCGCCGGCACGCCAGTACACTGTTGCTCGCCCTGATGACCCTGTTTCTGGCCTCGACGCTGCTGTTTCTGTACCTCAAGTCTTCCCGCGACCAGACGGCCACTTACACCCAGTCGCGGGACCTGATCCGGCACCTGCAGCAACTCAATGCCCAGTGGGACAGTGAGGTGCTCAAGGCCAGGATCTCGATTACCCGCAACTACGACCCACTGGTCGCACCTTTGCTGGAAATGACCCAGTTATGGGCCGATCTGAAAAGCCGTGATTCTTACCACGAATCCGCCGACCTGCCTGGTTGGCAAGCCAGCCAGCGGGCATACGAAGAAGCCGTCCAGGAAAAAGCCCGGCTGGTGGACCAGTTCAAATCCCACAACGCGGTGCTGCGTAACTCCCTCGCGTTCCTGCCGACCGCCGAAGACGATATCCAGGCCCAATTCAACCGCGTTGATGATGAAGGCAAGCTGCACCTGCAAAGCTTGGCCACCGACACCTACGACCTGCTGCTCAGCAGCCTGGAGTTCGCCCAGGTCACCAGCGATGATCGGGCTGCCGATATTCTGGTGGGCCTGGGCAAACTGGCGATCAACAAGGAAAACATGCCCATTGAGTTTCAGACGCCCGTCGACATCCTGAGCAATCATATTTCACTGATCCTGCGCGAGCAGCCGCTGGTCAATAGCTTGCTTGAGCACATTGCCGCAGTTCCCGTTGCCGAAAGCCTCGACCAACTGACCACCCATCTCGACCTGGACCAGCAGGCGGCTGACCGGGTCGATCATCAATACCATCGCTACCTGCTGATCTTCTCGACCTTGCTGGTGGTGATGCTGCTCTATCTGGCGGTGCGTCTGTTACGCAGTTTCGCCGAGGTCAACCGGGTCAACCGCGCCTTGCAGGCGGCCAACGAAACCCTGGAGCAACGCGTGGAACGGCGCACCCAGCAGCTCAAGGATGCCCAGAGCGAGCTGATGGACAGCGCCCGCCAGGCTGGCATGGCCGAAATCGCCACCAACGTGTTGCACAACGTCGGCAACGTGCTCAACAGCGTGAATATCTCCGCCGACCTGGTCACGCGCAAACTGCGCAGCAGCAAAGCCCAGGGCCTGGGCAAAGCCATGCAACTGATCAATCAGCATCCCCACGACCTGGGCACCTTCCTGAGCGAAGATGAAAAAGGCAAGTTGCTGCCCAGTTACTTGAACCAACTGGTGGACGCCATTGCCGTTGAACAGCAAGGCATGGCCGAGGAGCTGGCGCAACTGAGCAAAAGTGTCGATCACATCAAGGACATCGTTTCCACGCAGCAATCCTATGCCGGTGCCTCAAGCCTGCTGGAGCCGGTCGAGATCGGCACCTTGATGGAAGATGCCTTGCGCATGAACGCCGGTGCGCTCAGCCGTCACCACGTCACGGTGGTCAAGGACTTCGCGCCGGTGCCGCAGGTGCTCGGTGACAAACACCGGCTGTTGCTGATCATGGTCAACCTGATCAGCAACGCCAAGTACGCCATGTCCAACCTCAGTGACCGGCCACGGCAAATGACCCTCGCGGTCCGGCAGCAGGGTGATGACATGTTGGAGATCAGTGTAAAAGACGAAGGCGAAGGCATACCGGCCGAAAATATGACGCGCATCTTCACCCACGGCTTCACGACCCGCAAGGAAGGCCATGGTTTCGGCCTGCACAGTTGCGCCCTGGCCGCCGTCGAGATGAACGGCCAGCTCACTGCCCACAGCGATGGGCCAGGCAAAGGCGCAGTCTTTACCTTGAAAATTCCTCTCACCCCTGCCGGAAACCCCGCATGAACCAGCCTCCCAACCGGCGCATCCTGTTGATTGATGACACGCCGTCGATTCACGAAGATTTCCGCAAAATCCTGATGCCGCAGGAACAATCCAACCAGGCGCTGGATGACATGGAGTCGGCGTTGTTTGGCGAAACGAGCAAACCCCAGGCGCAGGCATTCGAGCTGCATTCGGCGTATGGCGGCGAAGAAGGCCTGGCGCTGCTGACAACGGCCATGGCGCAAGAGCGACCCTACGCACTGGCCTTTGTCGACATGCGCATGCCCCAGGGCTGGGACGGGGCAAAGACCATCGAAGAACTCTGGAAGGTCGCCCCCGGCCTGCAAGTGGTGGTATGCACGGCGTATTCGGATTATCCATGGGAAACGTTGCTGGAGCGCCTGCATGGCCATGACCGTTTGCTGATCCTGAAAAAGCCCTTCGACAACATCGAAGTCCAGCAGATGGCCAATACCCTGGCCAACAAATGGGACATGGCCCGACGCGCCTCGCTGCAAACCGCCCATCTGGAACAGTTGGTGGAACAACGCACCCAGGCACTGCAAGTGGAAATCGCCGAGCGCAAGCTCCTGGAAAGCCAGTTGGTGCAGTCGGAAAAACTCGCGTCGCTGGGGCAACTCGCGGCCGGCGTGGCCCATGAGATCAACAACCCGGTGGGCTTTATCTCCTCCAACCTCAGCACACTCGACAGCTACTTCAACCAATTGCAACAGATGCTGGATGCCTACCAACACGCCGAAAGCCATCTGCCGCCGGGGGAACCACTGGAACAACTGAGGGCATTACGCACGAAGCTGGAGCTGGACTTTCTCAAAGAAGACGTGCCCATCCTGATCCGGGAGTCCAAGGACGGCATTGGCCGCGTGGTACAGATCGTCAAGGACCTGAAAAACTTTTCCCGGGTGGATACCGATCAGACCTGGCAATTCGCCAACCTGCAACAAGGCATCGATTCCACGTTGAACATCGTCGCCAGTGAGCTCAAATACAAGGCCGACGTGGTCAAGCATTACGCGCCCTTGCCGGACATCGAATGCCTGGCCTCGCAGCTCAATCAGGTGGTGATGAACCTGGTGGTCAACGCGGCGCAAGCCATGGGGCCGGAGCGCGGCACCATTACCATCAGCAATGGCGTGGAGGGCGAGAACATCTGGCTGGAAGTCGCAGACAACGGCTGTGGAATTCCCCCGGAGACCGTGCAGAAAATCTTCGACCCGTTCTTTACCACCAAGCCGGTGGGCGAAGGCACAGGGCTGGGGTTGTCACTGTCCTACGGCATTATCAAGAAACACCGGGGCAATATCTCCGTCAGCAGCGAAGTGGGCAAGGGTACGACGTTCCGGGTAGTGCTGCCGATCCGGCAGACGGCGGCATAGCGATTCCCGTGGCGAGGGAGCTTGCTCCCGCTGGACTGCGTAGCAGGCCCGGTCTTCTAAAACCAAATGCTGGGGGCCGCTTCGCGGCCCAGCGGGAGCAAGCTCCCTCGCCACAATGACGATGCGTCTCCTGACTGACGGGCATCAGGGCCTGCTATTTGATGCCCGGCGGTTGCTCCAGCAAGGAGATCGCTCGTAAGCTTCAAGGCTCTGTAAACCGTGAAAGTCCATAAGAAATACCCGTACAGCACACTGGGGAGCCAATCCCAGCGCAGCTGTGCTCGATTTTTCTTCAGGCGCAAAACGCCTGGCCGATGAGTCCGAACCCAAGGAACCCCGTATGAGCCTGTCGTTACTAAGCCGTTACGCCTTCTTTGCCGTGTGCGTCATTTTCACCCTCGCCAGCCTCCCTTTTATCGAGCACGAAGGGTTGTGGCCGTTTACCGTGGTTACGGGTGTATTGAGCCTGATCGGTATTTTCGACCTGCTGCAAAGCCCCCACGCCGTGCGCCGCAACTACCCGATCCTGGGCAACATCCGTTATCTGGTGGAAACCATCCGCCCGGAAATACGCCAGTACCTGCTGGAATCCGACAGTGACGCCCTGCCCTTCTCCCGGGCCCAGCGTTCGCTGGTGTACTCGCGCGCCAAGAATGAAACCTCCGACAAACCCTTCGGCACCCTGATCGATGTGTACCAGTCGGGCTTTGAATTCATCGGCCACTCCATGCGCCCGGCTCCGCTGAGCGATCCCAGCGCGTTCCGCGTGATGGTCGGCGGCCCTCAGTGCACGCAGCCCTATTCGGCATCGGTGTTCAATATCTCGGCGATGAGTTTCGGGTCCCTGAGTGCCAACGCGATCCGTGCCCTCAACCAGGGCGCCAAGCTCGGCAACTTCGCCCATGACACCGGTGAAGGCAGCATCAGCCCCTATCACCGTGAGCACGGCGGCGACCTGACCTGGGAACTGGGCAGCGGCTACTTCGGTTGCCGCACCAGCGACGGCCGCTTTGACCCGGAGCGCTTCGCCGCGCAGGCGCAGAACCCGCAAGTGCGCATGATCGAAATCAAGATGAGCCAGGGCGCCAAGCCCGGCCATGGCGGGATTCTGCCCAAGCACAAGGTGACAAAAGAAATTGCCGAGACGCGCGGCATCATGATGGGCGAGGACTGCATCTCACCCTCGCGCCACAGCGCCTTCTCTACGCCCATCGAAATGATGCATTTCATCGCCCAGCTGCGTGAACTGTCTGGCGGCAAACCCGTGGGCTTCAAGTTTTGCCTGGGCCACCCATGGGAGTTCATGGGCATCGCCAAGGCCATGCTCGAAACCGGCATTCTCCCGGACTTCATCGTGGTCGACGGCAAGGAGGGCGGCACGGGCGCCGCACCGGTGGAGTTCACCGACCATATCGGCGTGCCGCTGCGTGAAGGCCTGCTATTCGTGCATAACACCCTGGTGGGCCTGAACCTGCGCGACAAGATCAAGCTCGGTGCCAGCGGCAAGATCGTCAGCGCGTTCGATATTGCCAGCGTGCTGGCCATCGGCGCCGATTGGGCCAACTCGGCGCGTGGCTTCATGTTCGCCATCGGCTGCATCCAGTCGCAAAGTTGCCATACCAACAAATGCCCGACCGGCGTCGCCACCCAGGACCCGCTGCGCCAGCGTGCATTGGTGGTGCCGGACAAGGCCCAGCGCGTGTTCAACTTCCACCGCAGCACCCTCAAGGCCCTGGCGGAGATGCTCGCGGCCGCGGGTCTCGAACACCCTTCGCAACTGTCGGCCAAGCACCTGGTGCGCCGCATGTCAGCGACTGAAATCAAGCTGTTCTCGCAGTTGCATGTGTTTCTCAAGCCTGGGGAGCTGCTGACGGGTGAGGTGAACGGCGAGTTCTATTCACGGATGTGGCAGATGGCACGGGCAGACAGTTTCGAGCCCCACGAAGTCGAAGCCGCATAACCTCCTGAAGCCTGCCCGAGACCGGGCAGGCTTTACATTCAGTAATACCCCTCCTTTGCAATTCCTTACAAATATCGCCACCCTGCGCCCGCCCGACGTGCGGCGTACGACAACACGCGCATTCGCCTGTCTTCACTAAACCTATTGTTCAAGAGCCCGCTGCCATGCTGAACGGACGCGACCCGCGCATCGATTTTTTTCGGGGCCTGGCGTTGATCTTCATTTTCTGGGATCACGTCCCCCACAACCCACTCGGCCAGATCACCTTGCGCAACATCGGCTTCAGCGACGCAGCGGAAATGTTTGTGTTCCTGGCCGGCTACGCCGCCGTATTGGCCTACGGCAAGATCCTGCAACGCGATGGTTACTGGTTTGCCTCGCTGAAAATCCTGCGCCGAGCCTGGGTGCTGTATGTGGTGCATATTTTCTTGCTGGCAATGCTGATGGGCATCGTGTTCTTCGCCAACAGTCATGTGGAAACCCGCGACCTGGTCCAGGAGATGGGCCTGACGCATTTCATCACCCATCCGCAACAGGCACTGACCGACGAGCTGCTGCTGCGCTTCAAACCCAACCTGATGGACCCCTTGCCGTTGTACATCGTGCTGTTGGCAGGCCTGCCGCTGGTCCTGCCGCTGATGCTGCGCCGAACCTGGGCCGTAGTGGGCCTGTCGGCCACGGTGTACCTGCTGGCGCCGTGGATGGGCTGGAACCTGCGGGCTATTGCAGACGGGGTGTGGTATTTCAACCCGGTAACCTGGCAGTTCCTCTTCGTACTGGGCGGCGCGGCGGCGCTTTACAGCCAAGGGCCGCGACCCAATCACGTCCGACCGCTGTTGCATCAGCCCGTATTTCTGGTGGCGGCGTCGTACGTGCTGCTGGCGGGCGTTCTGACCGTGTCCTGGCGCTGGCCCCAGGTGCACGATGCCTGGATGCCTTCAGCCCTCAGCGAACTGATCTACCCCATCAGCAAGACCGACCTGTCACCCGTGCGTCTGGTGCATTTCCTGGCCCTGGCCTATGTGACCGCCAAGCTGCTCCCCACGGCCGGCTGGACGCGCAATTGGCCGGCCGAACAGGTTTGTCGCATGGGGCGTTATTCCCTCGAAGTGTTTTGCCTCGGCGTTTTGCTGGCGCCGTTGGCAGACATGCTCAACGCACTCACGGGCGACACGCTGATCATGCAACTGCTGACCGCCATCATCGGCATGCTGCTGATGGGAGGTCTGGCCGCCTGGATGGAATTCAACAAGCGCCTGGATCAACGGCCGCTCACCCAGGCCCGCGCAGCGTAGCCCGCTTCCAGCCGTTCGCGCTTTGCTGCGGGTGGTCCCGCGGACCGCGCACCCTATATAGGTAGCCCCGGCGAACGGCACGGGAATGCTTCCATTGGCCTTCCACTTAACAGTGAAAGGAAATGGCGATGCCAACCCATCAACCGCTCAATGCATTGTCGGGCGACCTGCAATCCGGCGAATCCTGGGCTCGCCAAGAAGCCCTGGAAATGCTCCGCGAAACCTTCGCACGCTCCATGGCCAGCTTGAGTCATGAGCAACAACGCGACTACGTCAGGCTGCAGCGCGAAACCCACAAGGCCCTGCTGGCTGTGGATACGCAAAACGCTGCACTGATCAGCGAATTCAAGGTTCGCGGCCTGGCCCAGTTGCGCAACCGGATCGGCGGCCAAGACCCTGAGAAGGCCTACTTACATACTCGCTATATGGAGGAGTTGGTGGCTCCCCTTCCGTGGGAACCCCGCACCAGTGCAATGAACAATGCACCAGGTGCACGCCGCTTTCGCCGGGCCTACGATACGTGGAAATACCGCGCCCACCATTCCACCCTGTCGCTGTGGGATGCCGCCTGTCTCAACTTTGATTTCACCACCGGCAATTCGCCAAAGGCCGGGCAAACCTTTGTTGATGCATCGTCTCTGAGTGGCGTGTATGACCCGAACCTGACCGTCGAGAAATTCATCCAGATCAGCCGCGACCTCGACCTCGGCGGCCAACTGCAAACCACACTCGACAAGGCCCTGCGCAAGGGCGGAAAACTGCGGACGTTGCTGCAGGCCAGCACCCGCGCAAGCCTGTCGTTCGAAGCCCTGGAGGCGTACCGCAACCGCGCCATCACCGGTGTGACCCGTGAGCTCTACGACAAGCTGACCCAAGCCATTGACGGCAGCGGCCCGGCGCTTGAATTCGAGACCTTCGGCATGCACACCGGTGAAACTGTTTCATTACCCTTGCTGATCATTCGTGTGTCCAGTCTGGGCGTCATATCCTATTTTCCGTTTCGACCCGACGGCGCATTACGTTTTCACACGGATGCCAGTAATGCCAAACAGACTTTTACGCAGCAACTCAAGGACAGCCATCGCAAGGGCGACCTGGGCTGGTTCGCACGGCAATTGCCCACATCCGAACTTCGCGGATTCCAGGCGCTGCTCAAGGATGAACCGCGCCCACCCGGTCTCAGCCCAGTGGCGGGGTTTCTGTATGACACCTTTCATCGTCTGTTCCCCGAACGTACCTTAGATAGCCTGCGCTTTACGGCTGACCCCAAGCAAAACCGCAAACACACCTTGGTTGAAGCTATCACCCTCCGCCAGGTGAAACGCTACCAGGCCAACCTTTCGACCCTTGCCACCAGCCGCTCGGAACGCGACCTTCAAGCAGTGATCGATGGGGCGGCGGCAATTGCCGATGAAATCCTGGAACTGCTGCTGACCCCGGTGCCTGGAGGCGTCAGCGGGTTGAATCGGATCATGCAGGTAGTGGTATTCGGCAGCCTGGCCTACAGCCTGATCACCGGCATCAACGAAGCGGCTAAAGGCGAAGCCAGCAACTTTGCGGCGGCACTGGGCGACGCGGCCGACCTCGCGGTCAACGGCTTGTTGATCAACACCGCCGGGCGTGTGCACCAACAGCGCCTGGAGCAATTGATCCAGCGACTGGGCCAGCCACGCAAAGTCATGCGCAGCGACAATACCTATGAACTGTGGACACCCGATATCCGCCCTTACGCCGTACCTGACCAGAACATCCTCAATGGCCAGCTCATCAGCTCACAAGGCACTTATGGGATCAATGGTCATCAGTACGCCTGGCTCAAGCAGAACGGGCAACAGCAAGTGGTGGAAGTCAACTATGACGCTCGGGCCATGCGCTGGAAAATCAAGCATGGCGACGGCAATGGCTACGCCCCGACGATCGTCTTCGAGCCGACGCAACAGGTGTGGGTACTGGACCTGCAAGATGCCCATACGCTCTCGGACAGCCAATTGATCAAGCGCATGCTGCCCAACGGGGCTGATGCGCTGACCAATGCCGACGTGCACACGCTGCTGCGCAGCACTTCGACTACGCGCGCCGTCCTGGACAGCGTGTGGTCGGGCAACCCTGCCCCCATCAACCTGACCGAAGGCGTACGTCGCCTGCAGGCGGACCAGTTGATCAATCAACTGATCAACCACTTTCACCGGCGCGGCCACATGCCGCCTTATGCCGACAGCCTCGTGCTGTGCCTGCTGACCCAACTGCCGCAGTGGCCGGCGCAGGTACTGATCGACGTGTACGACCCTCCCGGCACACTGCTCGAAACCTACGCCAAAAGCGACCCTCCGCCTGCCACGTCACAGCGCATTAGCCTTACGCGAAGCGATGATGGCACCTACGGCACCTCGGCCGACACAAGCGCCGCCGCGACCCAGGAGCATTTATTTGAATTGATCCTGCGTGAGCAACCCGCCGCCTCGACGCTGGGCAAAGAGGGCAGCAGCACCGTCACCGAAGCCCAGCGCATCGCGCGGATACGCCTGCAGGTCAGTGAACTGGCGCAGGCCCGGCGCGTCGACCTGTTCAGTGCCCTGTCACGCTACGCCGGCTTCGCCCGTCATGAGGTCGCAGCCACCGATACCGCCAGGGTGTTCGTGCCGGTCAAGGCCGCGCCCTCGCAGGTGGAGGTCACAACGGTGTTGAAACGGCTGCGTGAAATTTACCCACCATTGACCCCGGCCAACCTTGATCAACTGCTACGCGCCAAGCATTTCAACAGCACCGAACGAGCGCAGTTTCTGCAGGATGGCACCCTGCCCAATGTGCTGCGTGAACACCTGGAAAACCACCGCACTGCCCTGCGGATCGACGCCGCGATCGATGGTCTTTACCACGCCAGGGCCTTTAATGCGGACACCGATCTATGGGCGCGAGAGTTTGCCTCGAGCCTGATCCGCAACACACTCAAGCGCCACTTTGTGATTACCGAGAGACACGACGCTCCTTATGTCACCAGCGGCCCTGACGACACGACCGTGGAGTTGCGGCACCACGGCAACGGTCACTACCAGGCATACGACATGCGCAATGGGGGCCTGATCCAGGTGTCGCCGATAGTCGACAGCTTCTACCTGGCGATCGGCTCGGTGCTGCAACCCCACGAACGGCTGAAACTGGGCATGACCTCAGACACCGATGCCCAGGGCCTGCGCAACACCCTCGGCGACCTGATGAGCGCACAACGCAGCCCCAGCGGCTATATCACCCTGCTCGATCAGTCATTGGGCCAGTACGCGCAAAGCGTGGTACTGCCAGCCAACCTGGTAGCCAACGCCCTGGGCCTGTACGAACTCGACGGGCAACATCTGGTGCCCCTGTATGGCTCGCTGTACCCCGTAACCTATGACAACAACCGGCTCAAATGGCGGCTCAGGCACCCGAAAAAAGTCGGTGTCGACACCCCCTACCTGGAGCACAATCGTCGCGGCGCCTGGCGGCTGTCCAGTGAAAACCCGCTGTCGTGGGACGACCATTACCTGCTCTATCGCCTCGGTGGCGAGGACTTCAACGTCGACAAACCCACCGCGCAACACATCCTCAAGCTCACCGGCACCCCAGCGCGGGCCCTGCGCGAAGTGCACAGTGCCGGCCTCGCCCCGCCCCCGTTGCTGGCCGATACCAGCAAGCGCTTTCGCATCGATCGCGAGATCCTGCACTTCATCCGCGCCATGACCACCTACACGGCCAACCGCAGTGCGCGGGCTTCGCTGCAATTGCTGTTGGTCAGCGCCTTACCGGGATGGCCGCGCAGCCATGCCCTGGAAGTCGTCGACAGCCACGGTAAGGTGCTCGGACAGTACCCGCGCCAGCTCAACCACGACGTCGAGAAAGTCCGTCTCTCCGAGGCCGACAGTCACGGCCCCGAGCCGCTGAAAAATATCGTGTTGAACAACGCCTTGATCGAGGCGCTGCTGGGCGAGAGGCCGGCCACCCAGCAGGAAGGCCTGTTCAAACTGGCGAAGAAAATCGCCGAGCATGCTCATCAGGAACGCGCTCAGCTATTCGATATTCTCTACCGCCAGAGCGAACAGAGCGCCACGCGTCTGGAAAAACGTTTGCAGAACCATCACCCGGCCCTGCCCGCCAGCGCGGCCAAGGCGATTCTGGAGCGCGCCAGCCCCAAGGAACGCAAACGGTTGCACGACCATGACGAGGTCGGCCTGCGCCTGGCCGAACAGGCGCGCCTGACCGCCAATGATGTGCGCCTGAACCGTGCCTACGAGGGCCTGTACCTCACCACCCTGGCCAACCCCGACAGCGAAAAAATCATCCTGCATTTACTCAAAACCGTATCCGGCTGGCCGACGGCACTGCGCCTGGATATCCACGCGGGCAAGCCCGAAGGGCGCCTGCTGGAGCATGCGGGGAACCTCGCCGGCAGTGATCATCGGGTTCTGGTCAAGATGGACAATGGCTATCGGGCCTACGACAACATGGGCCAGCCGCTCGGTGAAACCACCGATCTGCTCGGCAGTGTCGCCGACCTGCTTACCGAAACCGAGCGCCAGGCCCTGGGCGTTGACGACAGTGGAGACCTCACCCCGCTGCGGCATCGAATCGCCGACCTGGCGTTGGGCCAACGTGTGGCGATCAAGGCCCTGCTCGATCTGCCGCATCTCCCGTACTGGTTGCAGCCGCCGATGGCGGTCAACAGTTCATTCACCGCCTACCCATTTACCTTGAGTGACCTATGGCCCTTCCATGCCCACCAACCGGTGGATCTGGTGAGCAAGGTTCGCGAAATCTATACCAGTTTCAACGTGGCCAGGGCCCACGCCCTGATCGATAATCTGGGCATGAGCGAACCCGCCGCGCTGATCGAGCTGGAGCGCCGCAAGGCCGAATACCAGGCCATGGATTACGGCCTCACCCGCTGGGCGGAGTCCCCTCACGCCAACGACG
This sequence comes from Pseudomonas sp. BCA17, assembly GCF_004519405.1. Classification (GTDB taxonomy): domain Bacteria; phylum Pseudomonadota; class Gammaproteobacteria; order Pseudomonadales; family Pseudomonadaceae; genus Aquipseudomonas. The sequence goes on from NZ_SGWI01000002.1 coordinate 303,848, forward strand.
ACCCCGTCACCGACCCACTAGGCATGAACTTAGGCCAACGCCGCTATCTGGCCGAACAGATTCGCCAGGCCTGGCGCCAGGAAACCCGTGCAGCGTATGTCAACGGTATGTTCGACGTGCACGTGCTCAAGCTGCAACTGGGTGACAACGACTTGCCCGATCCCGACTTTATCTTCGGCACTCAAGGCTTTGCACATATCGAATATCTGCACATTGCCGGCGATTCGTTCCCGGCGACCGGCAATCCATTTCTGAGCAAGTTCAGCCACCTCAAGTATCTGAAACTCGACTGCACGCTGACTGAACTGCCCTCCAACCTCTCCACGATGACGCAGTTGGAAAGCCTGCATCTGTCAGACAACAGTATCGTGCTGACCGAGCAATCCATGCAGTACCTGGCCGCTCTGACTCATCTTGAAGAACTGCACCTGGATAACAACCCGCTTGGCCTGGCACCGGATATCACCACGATGACGAGGCTGAAGGTTCTGTCGCTGCGCAATACCGGCCTCACCCAATGGCCGACGGGTGCCGAAACCCGTACCGACCTGAGCATGTTGATGCTCCAGGAAAATAGCATTACCACGCTACCCGACGCGTTGTTCGACACCACGATGGTCAACACCAATCGAAATACCCTGTTGCACGACAACCCATTGGACGCCGATACGCTAAGCCGGTTACAGGACTACTACACCCAGACCGGCGTGCGGCTGGGCGGCACATTGCCGGGCATCCGGCATCAACAGAGCGTGCCGGACGGCTTGAACGATTGGCTCACCGGCATCTCACCTGCCGAACAGCCGGCCAGCAAAAAACTGTGGATCGCGCTGAAGAACAACGAGGGCGCGCGCTCCGACGATGCGTTTCGCGTATTGAGTGACCTGACCAAGTCGTATGCGTATGTGAAGAATGAGGCCTCGAAAAAAGCCCTGACTCAACGGGTGTGGCACCTGTTGAACGCTATGGGCGAGTCCACCGAGTTACGCAACGACGTATTCCTCAACACTTACCTGGCGGGAACCTGTGGCGACGGGGCGATTCTGGCCTTTATCGATATGGAGATTCGCCACCTGCGCTACATGGCCAAGGCGCAACCGAGCAGTGCCATGGCCGACCGCGAACTGCTGGCCTTGGCGCAAAGCCTGTTCTACCTGCGCGCACTCGACCAGTTCGCCGAAGACCACCTGAAAACCTTGTACCAGGCCGGAGTCGAGCCTGACGATGCCGAGGTCAAGTTGTACTTGCGCATGAGCCTGGCAAAGGACTTCAGCCTGCCGGTGCATCAGGAGGAGTTGTTGTATTCGGCACGGGAGTGGGTCAAGCCCAGAGATATTGCCGCCGCCCGGCAAAAGCTGCAGGACATCGGCAAGACCGACGCACCGCAAACCTCGTTACTGCAAGAAGACTTCTGGCTCGAGTACCTGGCCCGCAGCTATCCGGAGCCTTTCAGCACCATTGACACAGTCACCCGGCAGCAGGTGAATGCGTTGAACCAGGAAGTGAAGGACAAACGCTCCGACACCTACCTGGATAGACGTCAGTCGATTACCGACCAGGAAATTGCCGAACGTGAACGAGTGGTCCGTCAGCTGACCCAAGCGGCACAACTGGCCAACCAAAGACGCAGCTAAACCCAGGGGAGCGAGCGAAGTCGCTCCCCAAACCCCGCTAAGCAGAGCGTGGCACACCCTCACCCGCGTCAGCCGGCTTCAATTTGAAGACATAGAACACCACCGTCAGCAGTACCAGGAACACCGGCCCCACATACAGCGCCACGCGGGTGTCCGGGAAGTACGCCATCAACCCCACCACCAACACCAGGAACGCCAGCGCCAGGTACGAACTGACCGGGTACAACCACATGCGGTACTTCAACCCGGCCTGTTCGGCAGCGCTCAGGCTTTTACGGAATTTCAGCTGGGCCAGCAGGATCATCAGCCAGGTCCAGATCGCGCCAAAGGTGGCGATGGAGGTTACCCAGACAAAGACTTTCTCCGGCACCAGGTAGTTGAGCAACACACCCAGCAGCAGCGCGAAGATCGACAACAGCAAGGCGCGACGCGGCACGCCGTTGTTCGAGGTCTTGGCGAAGGTCGCCGGGGCCTGGCCGTTCTGCGCCAGGCTGTAAAGCATGCGCCCGGTGCTGAAGATACCGCCGTTGCAGGACGACAAGGCCGCGGTGATCACCACAAAGTTGATGATGCCGGCGGCGGTCTTGATACCCAGGCGTTCGAAGGTCATCACAAACGGGCTGCCCTGGGTGCCGATGGCATTCCACGGGTAGATCGACAGAATCACGAACAGCGCCCCCACATAGAACAACAGGATGCGCCAGAACACCGAGCCGATTGCGCTGGGAATGGTCTTCTGCGGGTTCTTCGCTTCACCGGCGGTCAAGCCGATCATCTCCACGCCCAGGTAAGCGAACATGACCATTTGCAAGGACATCAACACGCCCTGCACGCCGTTGGGCATGAAACCGCCATGGGCCCACAGGTTGGATATGCCCAGGGCCACGCCATCGTTGCCGAAACCGAACGCTATGATGCCGACGCCGCCGATGACCATCGCAATGATCGTGACGATCTTGATCAGAGCAAACCAGAACTCGAACTCACCAAACGCCTTGACCGCGATCAGGTTGATGCTGCCCATGCTGATCAGCGCCGCCAGGGCCCAGATCCAGCGGGGCGTATCGGGGAACCACACGCCCATGTACACCGCCACCGCGGTGATCTCCGCGACGCAGGTCACCAGCCACAGGAACCAGTAGTTCCAGCCGGTCAGAAAGCCCGCCAGCGGGCCGAGATAATCCTGTGCGTAACGGCTGAACGAGCCGGCGACCGGGTTGTGCACGGCCATCTCGCCGAGGGCGCGCATGATCACCAGGATCGCCAGGCCGCCGATGATGTACGACAGCATGATCGCCGGCCCCGCCATTTCAATGGCCTTGGCCGAACCCAGGAACAGGCCGACACCGATACAGGCGCCGAGCGCCATCAAGCGAATATGCCGCTCACCGAGTTCGCGTTTGAGCGGGCCGCCTTGAGCGGTCTCGCCATGGGGCAGGTGGTTGCCGACTGGCATAGGGATACAACCTCATCTTGTTATTGGATGGACCGCCGCGCTCCACACGCCCTGCCGGTCAGGCCAGGCGTGAATCGAAACCGGGGCCATCTCATGAACAGCCCCGCCTTGCGACGCAAGGACGATGGGGCCTGCAGTATAAAAAGCCTCGACCAGTGCCTTTCACTGTAAAAGCCAGGCAATTTAGTGGAAGTGCCCACCATAACGGCATTTTACGGGTGCATATGACCTGCACCCGGCGACTAATCGTCGCAGTCAACGCCGGTCTCCCGAGGCAGATTCAGAAGTCTCCCACGCAAAAAACACAATTTCCTCACGCCGAGCCCACACCGTCTAAGCTTCAAGCAAGTCCGATCAATCTGCGTGAATGGATCAATCGACTATGGGCGCACTGTGGCAAACCGAATCGACCAAGGCTGCGAAACTACAAGGCAGTTCGGAACCAGCGCCTTTACCCGAAAATAAACCCAGGCCCCGCTACGGGCGTCGTCTGTTCTGGCTGATCGTGCTGATGGCCTTGGTGGCCCTGGGCTTTGCCGCCGCCAGAGAGATGCGCACGTCGCGCCTGCAAGCCGAGCAATTAAGCAGCCTGGCCAGCCAACTGACTTACCGGATGGCCGACGGCCCCAGCGATGCCATCGTGTACCCGGGGCCGGGACCGTTTGACCGACGCCTGGGCTACAGCGACCTCGACGACTTCCTGGCCCGCCTGCTCAAACGTGGTTACGTAGTGCAGTCCCAGACGCGCTTTTCACCCCAATTGATGGATTACACCCACAAGGGACTGTTCGTGCCCTACGCGGAAAAGATCCAGGCCGGTTTGTCACTCACCGATTGCCAGGCTCTGCCGCTGTACCAATACACCTACCCACAACAGCTCTACGCCAGCTTCGCGGCCATTCCGCCGCTGGTGGTCAACAGCCTGTTGTTTATCGAGAACCGCGACCTGCTCGACCCTGCCGCCCCCCAGGCCAACCCTGCGGTCGACTGGCCGCGCTTTGCCAAAGCGGCATGGTCGCAAGTGGCCAAGACCCTGCACCTCCCCGGGCAGAGCGCCGGCGGCAGCACCCTGGCGACCCAGTTGGAAAAGTACCGGCACTCCCCCGATGGCCTGACACTTTCCGGCATGGAAAAACTGCGGCAGATGTTTTCCGCCGGGGTGCGGGCTTATCAGGCAGGGCCTGACACCGCCATCGCACGGCAGAATATCGTGCGCGACTACCTCAACAGCGTGCCGCTATCGGCCGTGCCCGGGCATGGTGAAGTACACGGCATGGCCGAAGGTCTGCGGGTGTGGTTCGGTGCCGATTTCAACCAGGTCAACCAGGCGCTGAGGGGCAACGACCTGGCAGCAAAAGCGCAGGCATTGCGCGAGGTACTGGCGCTGATCATCGCCCAGCGCCGCCCTTCACATTACCTGGTCAAGGGCCGGGACGAACTGGCGCAATTGACCGACAGCCACCTGCGCCTGCTGGCCCAGAATGGCGTGATCGATGGCGCATTGCTCAACGCCGCCCTCACCGCGCAGATCAGCTACCGCGACTGGGTGCAGCAACCCACCGTGCAACCGATCGAAACCAACAAGGGCATCAGCGTCGCGCGCAGCCGGGTTGCCGCGCTACTCAACCGCCCGCTGTACGACCTCGACCGTCTCGACCTGTCCGCCACCAGCACCTTGCAGGGCCAGTTGCAAACCCAGGTCAGCGACTATCTCAAGCGCCTCGCCGACCCGGATTACGCGCGCCAGATCGGCCTGCTCGGCGAACGCCTGCTGACCCCGGCCAGCACTCCGCAGGTGCGCTACAGCTTCACCCTGTTTGAACTGACATCCGACGGCTCACGCGTGCGGGTGCAGACCGACAACACCGATCAACCCTTCGACATCAACGAAGGCAGCAAACTGGAACTGGGCTCCACCGCCAAGCTGCGGGTGCTGACCACCTACCTGCAAATCATCACCGAGTTGCACGACCAATACGGCGCCCTTACCCCGGCCGCGCTGAAGAAAGTCGAGGTGAACGAGCAGGACCGCCTGAGCCGCTGGGCCGTCGACTATCTGAGCCAGACCCCGGACAAAAGCCTGGCGAAAATGCTCGACGCCGCGCTGGACCGCACCTACTCGGCCAACCCCGCCGAAGGATTCTTTACCGGTGGCGGCATGCACCACTTTCATAATTTTCGCAGCCAGGACAATGGCCGCAGCCCGACCCTGCGCGATGCCCTGCGTGAGTCGATCAACCTGCCGTTCATTCGTCTGATGCGTGACGTGGTGCGCTACACCACTTACGCCGGGCCCAACAACAGCGCGCAACTGCTCAAGGACGACAACGACCCGCGGCGCCAGGAATACCTGGCCAAATTCGCCGACCGCGAGGGCACCGCGTTCCTGCTGCGCTTCTGGAAGAAGTACCAGAAGAAAGACACCCAGGCGCGCCTCGACACCTTCCTCGACAGCATCCGCCCGACGCCGATCCGCCTGGCGGCGGTGCATCGCTACCTGTTGCCCGACGCGAGCCAGGACAGCTTCAATCGCTTCGTGCGCTCGCACCTGGCAGGGACCAAAGATGTCGGCAAGCTCAGTGATGAACGCCTGGCCAAGCTCTATCAAGACTACCGTCCCGGCAGCTATGACTTGCCCGACCAGGGCTTTATCGCCAAGGTCCATCCGTTGGACCTGTGGCTGCTCGGCTACCTGCTCAACCACCCCGACGCGACCTTCGGCGAAGCGGTGAAGGCCAGCCAGTTCGAGCGCCAGGAAGTCTACAGTTGGCTGTTCAAGAGCCGCCACCAAAGCGCGCGCGACAGCCGTATCCGCACCATGCTCGAGATCGAAGCGTTCCTCGATATCCACCAGCGCTGGCAAGCCGTGGGTTACCCGTTCGATCATCTGGTACCGTCCCTGGCCACCGCCATCGGCAGCTCCGGCGACCGCCCGGCGGCATTGGCCGAATTGATGGGTATCATCCTCAACGGTGGTGTGCGCTCCAAAGTGCTGCGCATCGACAGCCTGCATTTCGCCGCCGACACCCCGTACGAAACCCGTGTGATCAACGACCCGGCCCCCGGCAAACGCGTGATGCCGGTAGAAGTCGCCGACGCCCTGCGCGGCGCCTTGTCCCAAGTGGTGGATGCCGGCACCGCCAAGCGCGTCTCCGGCAGCTTCAAACTGGCCGACGGCACGCCACTGGCCATGGGCGGCAAAACCGGCACCGGCGACAATCGCATCGAAGCCATCGGTGCCGGCGGGCGCGTGATCAGCTCCAAGTCGATCAACCGCACCGCGACCTTTGTGTTCTACCTGGGCGACAGCCATTTCGGCACCCTGACCGCCTTCGTCCCAGGCCGCTCGGCGGAACACTTCACCTTCACCTCCGCCCTGCCGGTGCAAGTCCTCAAAGGCATGGCCCCGATCCTGATGCCCTACCTGCAACCGGGTGGGCACACCCAATGCACGCCCGCCCTCTGAGTGAAAGTCGCGGCAGGCCTACCGCCCTCGTCTTAACCCTCTCACCTCCACCGCCGCCTTTTTTGATAGACCCCGCACAACCGCGTTTCCTAAAGTCTGGAAACCTCTGAACCTATGGAAACTCAAGCATATGGACATCCGCATCAACCACCGCCACATGACCCGCGAACAGAAAAATGCCTTCATCGCCGCCATCCTGCACCTGAAAAACAACGTCGACAGCGTGCTGCGCCCCGGTCATCAAAGCCGCTACGACGACTTCGTCCAAGTGCACAAGAACGCCATGGGCGGGCCGCAGCAGTTCGCGCCCATGCCGCATCGCACGCCGTTGTTTTTTCCCTGGCACCGCGTGTTCCTGCGCCAGTTCGAACTGGCGCTGCAAGCGGCGGCGAATGACAACACCATTACCCTGCCTTTCTGGGACTGGTCCCTTGCGGGACCCAACGATCCGTTCACCCCAGCCTTCATGGGCGGCAATGGCGACAGCGACCAGAACAACCACGTCACCTCCGGCCCGTTTGCCTATCGGGGGGGAAATTTTGCAATACGCATCTGGGACCTGGACCTCGGCGACCCCGGTCTGCGCCGTGAATTCGGCGCCGGCGACGGTGCGCATTTGCCCACTGCCGATCAAGTGCTCACCGCGCTGACCAAGGTGCCTTACAACCCCGGCCCGGAGAGTTGGGTGAATTTTGCCGAGGGCATATTGCATGACCCGGTACACCGCTGGATCGGCGGCAATATGTCGTTCCCCACCTCACCCAATGACCCGATCTTCTTCCTGCATCACTGCCACCTCGATCTGCTGTGGGAACGCTGGAAACGCCAGCACCCCAACACGGCGCCCTACTTGCCCGTTGCGGGCCAGCCTGGCTACAACCTCGACTCCAGGCTGGTGTTCAACGCCGAAGGGTTTCCCGCGCCGTGGGCCGGCAGTTGGAGGGTGGGACAAGTGATCGCCAGCGAAGACCTGGATTACACCTACGGCCTGTTCACCGCCGTGCCGTCCACTTGTCCGTCACTGCCCCCGGCCTGCGCCGTACCGGTGGAGAACGCCGAACCGGCCTAACTATCTAACTCCCGCCACGCGGGTGGCCCCATAGGCTGATGGCCTTGTCCATCAACCCAGGTCACCCGCCATGTCCAACCCCCATTACCAACTGATCCAGGAAAACACCCCGCCGTGGCTGCGGGAGATGTCCTGGACCAAAGCCCAGGCGCTGCGCGATACCCCTCTCACGCTGGCGCCCTGGTACCGCCGCGCCAGCGTGACGGACCATCAGCACCTCAAGGCCGCCAACGCCCACGCCTGGACCACCCAGAATGCCGTCGACCGCTACCTGAGCCAGGTGCAGGACCTGTACGCATTTGCCGAACCGCTGCTGGTGCAGGCGCTGAAAAACCAGTACCAGATCGACGACAGCGTGCGCGAAACCTACCTGTTGCTGCACATCCCCACCGGCACCGTGCTCCGGGGCACCACCAGCCGCACGCTGTCGCTGCTCGATGCCGCGTTGCACAACTTCGCCGGCAACGAGCGTTTCAGCGACAGCTCCACCTACATCACCCGCCCCGACGCACGCGGGCATTTCGATACCAAGCCGCTCAAGCGGCGCATGAGCATCCAGCAGTTCATCAGCCTGTGCCGTCGACTCGACCTCGGCGCGCACTACCAGCGGCACTTGCAACGCTACCTGCTGCCGCAGCAGCCGGCGGACAAACAGCGCCTGGCCACACAGGTAATCGCCAGCCAGCAAGCCGCGCTCAAGGTCGCTGCCCGTATCGCCTTCCACAAACAGGACATCGGCGCCGCGACGCTGCGACAACTGCGCTACACCCTGCGCGGCGAGCGCGGTAACGCACAGTGTTATCAACTGCGCCTGCTCGACACCCTGCTCAGCGGCATCATGATCATTGCCGCCGACCTGGACACCGCCACTGAAGCGACGAGCCTGGTGGTCTACATCCCCCACGACAATCAAAGCCCGCTCAAGGATTACCCCAACCCCCAGGTCTTCATGAGCGAGCTCAGCGATAAACTGCGCGACCCGGCCTACCGCCAGTTCTTCAGCCGTTTCGTCGACCAGAGCGAACGCACAGGTTTTTTCAGCCGCCTGGACCAGCCGCGCCTGACGTTCGCGGCGGTGCGTATCGACTGTGACTTATGGCCGTATCTGTACCAACAGAGCCTCAACAAGATCCTCAACGACGCACGGGAACTGGCGGTGCCCACGGCCGACCGCGACAGCCGCGCACGCTGGGCCTGGTGGGATCATTTCAGCAAAGTGGCGCAGGGTATTTTCAACGCCGCGCTATTGGTGATCACCCCCTTCGTGCCGCTGCTGGGCGAATTGATGCTGGCCTACACCGCTTACCAATTGCTCGATGAAATGGTCGAAGGCGTGGTCGACCTTGCCGAAGGCCACGCCAAGGACGCGGCCAAGCATCTGCTGGGTGTGGTCAGTGAAGGCGTGCAACTGGCAACCTTTGGTGCCGGGGTGGAGCTGTCCAAACTGCTGCCGTCGGCGTTCGTCACGCAGTTGATCCCGGTGCGAGTCAATAACCGGTTGCGCCTGTGGAACCCCGATCTGCGCCCCTATGCGCAAAAGGACGTGACACTGCCCGGCACGTCGCAACCGGACGCCCTCGGCCTGCATACGCATCAAGGCCAGACGCTGTTGCCGCTGGATGGCGAGCACTACGCGGTGAAGTTCGATACGGCCACCGGCGTGCATCGCATCCAGCATCCCGTGCGCGCCGATGCCTACGCCCCGCCGGTGCATCATGACGCTCGCCCGCAGGCGCGCAGCGACAGCCAATTGTTACGCGAGCTGGCACCCACCCTCGACGATGCGCAACTGGACCAGGTGCAGCGCATCAGCGGCGTCGAGCCTGGCGTGTTGCGCGCCACCCGAGTCGAAAAAAGACCGCCGCCCGCGCTGCTGGTCGACAGCCTCAAGCGCTTTGAACTCAACCAGCAGGCCCAGCGCCTGCCCGAACGTATCCGCAGCGGCGCCGCTGCGGATGAGCACACCTACTGGAGCCCGCATATGGCCTGCGAGCTGCCGGGCTGGCCGGCCGACAGGGCCATCGATGTGTACGAAAACCCTTATCTGAACGGCACGCCTTCGCGGTTTGGCGAAACCACCGCGACCCAGGTGCTCGCGATCAGTCGCGAGGACCTGAACGCCGGCCAGCTGCCGCAACGCCTGGTGGAGTTTCTCGACAAACCGCAACTGGAAAGCCTGCTCGGCACGCCCGCCGACGACCCGGTCAACGCCTTGCGCCAGCGCCTGGCCGAGCATCTGGCGCAGCGTCAGGCGTCGGTATTCGATTACTTGTACGCCAACAGTGAATACGTCAGCAGCGCTGACGGGCTGCGGGTGCGCGAGGTATTCCCGGCCTTGCCCGAGAGCCTGGTCCGCGACGTGTTGGCCCGCGCCCGACCGGATGAGCTGAAGGTCATGCGCGACGAACACCGACTGCCGTTGCGCTTGAAAAACCTCGCCCGCGAGTGGCAACTGCAAGCCCGTGGCAGCCACGCTTACGAAGGTTTTTTCGACCCGACGCGGCTGACGGCCGACAGCGAAACCATGCTTCTCAATACCTTGCGCCTGCACAGCGATACCCTCGGCGAGCTGCGTATCGAGGTGCGTAAACACACGCTCAATGGCGAAATCCGCGCCCAGGCGGGGCCAGGGGATGCCAGGCACTCGCGTCAGTTAGTCAGGACCGACACCGGCGTGTATCAAGCCTACGACCATCAACAAGCACTGCTCCCTGCCCCTGCCGACCTCTACAGCGCGCTGCTGCAGGCCCTGCCCGCCGAGCAGCGCATGGCCCTGGGCAACGCCGGCAAAACCAGCGCGGCCTTGCGCGCCTGGCTGCTCGAACGGATCAACACGCCCCAGGCGCGCCGCACGCTGCTGCAAGCACCACTGCGTGAGGCGCCGGCCCCGGACACCTTGGTGTTGACGCAAAAACCCTTGCGCCGCGCGTTCCAATGGACCGTGCCACAGATGCCACGGCCCTTGAGTGAACGCATCCAGCGTCTGTATCCGAACGCCACGCCAGAGGAACTCGAAGCCTTGCGCCTGCGCGTGGAGACCCCTGCGCATAGGCGCCGTTTCGAAACGCTTGAGTTCGAAAAAGCACGGCTGCAGGATGACCTCAACCACTGGGTCAACACCCGCGTGGCCGGCGAGCCGACCGGTGCCGGCCGTACCCGCCTCGAGCTGTCCCAGGCGCTGGTCAGGACCTGGGAACACAACCTGCACGCGGACGTCCAAGGAGTCGGCCTGACGTTCGACAGCTTGCCGCTCAAAGGCCTGCTGGCCAACATGCCGACCCTGCGCGCCAACTTCGAACACGTGCAGCAGTTGAACCTGTTGGACACCGGCCTGTTGGACGCCGACTGCAGCTTCCTCGACAACTTCATGCATCTGAACCACCTGAGCCTGAAGAGCAACCTACTGACCCGCCTGCCCCGGGCAGTCACCCGCATGCGCGGCCTGACCGACCTGGACCTGGCCGACAACCCGATCCAGTGGGACCCGGCCAGCCTGGAACACGTGGCGTCGATGGGGCAGCTCAGGCAATTGTCGCTGGCCGATAATCGCGCCCTGACCCAAGCGCCGGACATTGGCAACCTGCCGCACCTGCGCTCCCTGTCATTGCGCCACACCAGCGTCAGCGAGTGGCCGCCGGGGCTGTTTGCCCAACCGCGCCCGGATAACTTCCAGCTCGACCTGCAAGACACGCGCATCACCGGCGTGCCGCAGTTCCTGCCCTGGCAACCCGAGGCACAATTGATTGCCTTCGTGCGCCTGGACCGCAGCCGCCTGAGCCTGAGCGCCGAGGAAAACCTCGTCAGCTACCGCCTGGCCAACGGACTCGATCCCTACCGCAGCTACCCGCCCAAGGGCGAGGTCGAGTTCTGGCTGCACCGACAGCCTGTGACACAGCAACCGCAGCTGGCCGAGATGTGGCACGACCTGGAGAAAGAACACGGCTCCCAGGGCTTTTTTGAAGTGATCAAAAGCCTCGAACAGCCGGACGTGTTTGAAGACCCGGAGGACCAGTTGCGCTACGCCGAAGGCCGTGAGGCGTTGACCGACAAGGTCTGGCGCATGCTGCAAGCGATGTCGGGCGACGAGCCGCTGCGCAAGCGCCTGTTCCTGATGGCCAGCCACCCGGTGACCTGCGCCGATGCCGGGGCAAACACCTTTAATGCGATGGGGTTTGAGGTGGAGCTGTTCGAGATCAAGCGCAACCCACCGGGCCTGCACCGCAACATGGCCCTGACCCGCCTGGCCCGCGGCAAAGCCCGCCTGGACCGCCTGAATAAACTGGTGCGCAAGGACATCGCCCAACGCCTCGCCCCACGCAACCGCGGCGGCCAGGGCTTACACCTCAGCACACAAATGATCAATGGCCGGCCTGGGCTCGTCGACGAGGTGGAGGTGTACCTGGCGTACCAGAGCGAATTGCAGGCACGCCTGGATTTGCCCTGGATTTCGCCACACATGACCTATCGCGGCACCGCCAATGTCAGCGATCTGCAGATCAATCACCTCTACAGCACCGTGCTCTTGCAGGAGCGCGGCGATGGCCTGGTGGACAAAATGCTTGAACAGCCGTTCTGGGACGAACACCTGCGCAGCAGCCATGCCAAGGCGTTCCGCGCCAGCATGGCGCGTGACAGCGCGGTCGGCGAAAAAATCGACGACCTGCTGTTCGCGCAAAAAGCCTGGGCGCAGGCCGACGCCCAGGCACGCCCGGCGCTCAGCGCCAGGTTACTGGCCCTGGCGGACGAACTGAACGTGCCCCACGCCGAGGTGCTGACCGGCGATGAAATGAGCGCCCAGACCTACGAACACATTCTCGAAAACGCCGACACCGGCCGCGTGCCCAGCGAAAAAAACCTGGCCCGGCGTTATACCCGTGAAGCCTTGCTGCGGCTGGCGCAACAGGTTTCGACGCAGCTCTAAGGCGGTGCATCTGGCCGATCACGGTCGGCTGGCGGGCCGTCACGGGAGCAAGCTCCCTCGCCACGGTAGGTCAGGCTCAGGCTCAGCCTCAGCGCATTGTGCGGGTGTACATCACGCCAATGGTGGGAGGGCGGTGGGTCAGGCAGATCTCGGTTACACCTCCGAGTCCCACACCACTGTGGCCGTGCCTGAGTAGGTATTGCCACCTCCGTGGTCGAGCATCTGCGACACGCCGTCGGCGTTGATCTCGAAGTGCAACGTACTTGGCCTGCGGTCGATATAGCGGGTCAGTTGGAACAGCTGGGTGCCCACGCCATCCAGGCGTAATGGCAGGCGATTAACCGGGCGCCCGACGCTGTCAGTGAGGCCGGTGGGCAGGGTCACGGCCACGTCCAGCGGCACTTGGTGGCCGGCCGCGTTGCGCACGCTGCAGGTGTTGCCCATGGGCTCGCCGCACTCCAGGGTCATCTTGAACTGGGTGCTGGTCCACAGGTTGACGCTCTGGTCGCGAAACAGCCGCGTCGGTTTGCGCCCGTTCTGCAACCAGGCTTGCCAGCCGCCCTGGGGTTCCAGCTGGATGCGGTTGCCGCCGGGCGGGACTTGGACCTTGAGGTGGTGGTCGACGTCGAGGGTAAAGTTGAAGGTCATCAGGTTGTCGTTGGGCACCATGATGTCGCCGAAATCGACATCGCCACCCGGTCCTACCGAGTAGCTGACAGCGCCCGTGTACAAACCACTTTCCATGGTCAACGGATTCGGCGTCTTGAGTTCGTAGGAGTACTCGAACACCGGGTATTCCAACGCCGGAATGTCCTTGATCGCAAACATCGCACAGGCACCCGCGTTAGCCGGTACGATCCAGGACCACAAAAATATCCGGCTGTTGCCCGTGCCGTAGCCGGTCCCGAGGCACGGCGCGGTGGGATAGATCCAACCCAGGACGCCGCGGGTCCATACCGAGTGATTGATGCCCAGCGGCAAGTCCCATCGACCGCCAATCCCGGCCAGACGCATTTTCACCGTTTCGGCCTTGCCGGTCTCGGCATGATTGACGATCACCTCCCGCCACTCGCTGGGCACCTTGAACATAGCGCCTTTGCGTGGATCGGTATGGCCGGCCTGGATCGGCGTGCTGGAGTAAAAACGGATGTCTTCGGTACGGATACTGAAGATCCCCAGGGCCTTGCAACGCTCCGGAATGTGCCAGGGACAGATGCCGCTTTCGGGGGTGGTATTGACGAACTTATTGGCCAACGGGTTGGACGGATCGGGCCGGAAAATCGCGGTAATGTCCTGGGTCAGAGCCTGCGCCGCCAGCGGCAGCATCAGGGCTGCGGCGCACAGGGTCTGCGCACACGTCGTCAACTTCATAAATAACAAACCTTAATAATCTGGGCGCAGTCGCGCGCCGCCGCATGAAACGGTTGCGATAAAAACATCAGACCTCCGAATCCCAAACCACCGTGGCCACGCCTGAATAGGTATTGCCACCACCGTGCTCGAGCATTTGTGAAACGCCATCGGCATTGATTTCAAAGTGCAAGATGCTGGGCTTGCGATCGATGTAGCGCGCCGGTTGAAACAGTTGCGTACCACTGCCGTCCAACCGCAAAGGCAGGCGATTGACCGGGCGCCCGACGCTGTCGCTCAGGCCGGCGGGCAGGGTCACGGCGATGTCCAGCGGCACCTGATGGCCCGCCGTATTGCGCACGCTGCAGGTATTCCCCTGTGGAGTGCCGCACTCCAAAGTCATTTTGAATGGGGTACTGGCCCAGATGTTCACGCTCTGGTTGCGGAACACACGGGTGGGCCGGCGACCATTATTCAACCAGGCTTGCCAGCCGCCCTGGGGTTCCAATTGAACGCGGTTGCCGCCCGGCGGAACTTCAACCTTCAGCAGGTGCTGCACTTGCAGGTTGAAGTTGAACGTCAAGAGGTCGTCGGTGGGCATCATGACGTCACCAAAGTCAAAATCGCCACCGGGCCCGATCGTGTAAGTCAGCGAGCCGGTGTACATGCCGCCGTCCATGGTCAGGGGGTTTGGCGTATTCAGTTCATAGGTGTATTCGAAGTAGGGATAGTAGAGGGACGGGATGTCCTTCGCGGCTTGGTTTGAGCACGCGCCGATGTTCACCGGGACCATCCAGGACCACAAAATGGTCGAGTCATTGCCGACGGTGTAACCAGTTCCCACACAGGGTGCGGGCGCATAGAGCCAACCCAGGCTACCCCGTGCCCATACCGTACGATCCAGACCGGGAGGCAGGTGATAACGGCTGCCGATACCGGAGATACGCATCTTCAGCGTCTCGGAGCGCAGGGTTCCGGCATGAGTCACGGTGACATCCCGCCACTCACTGGGCGCCTTGAATGTAGCGCCCTTGCGCGGGTCCGCATGCCCTCCCAGGATCGGCCCGTTGGAGTTGAACTGAATGCCACTGGTACGAATGCTGAAAATCCCCAGGTCCTTGCAGCGTTGTGGCATGTAAATAGGACATACCCCGCTTTCCGGCGTGGTGTTGACGAACTTGTTGTCGGACGGGTTGGACGAGTCCGGACGAAAGAGCGCCGTGATTTCCTGGGTTAACGCATGCGCCGTCATCGGCAGCATCAGCGCCAGGGCGCCGATTGCCCACGCATATTTCATCTCTTTCATAGGTGCCCCTCAAATGCCGGGCGCTGTGGCGTCGAATATCAGGCTTACCGTCCCGTAATAACTTCCGGGTCGATAGTCGCCAGAGGGCTTGATCGCGGCAATTTCCAGGGCCACCCGTTTCCCTGGCTTGGCATCGGTGGAAGACACCACTTCAGTGCGCTCCAGACCCAACTCCTGTTGATTGAAGGTCACCCGCAGATCGATGCGATTCCAGCCGTTGTACAAAAACGGCAGTTCCTCCAGCCGCGCACCGATGGCGCCGCCGATATTTTTCACCTCGAACTGCGCACGTAACGGGCTCAGCTCCGACGACACCGGGTTGTAGGGCAGGCTCTGCTCGCGCTGGACCACCTGCGGGTCCACCGGCAGCACATAAAAGTCCGCCGTGGGGATTTGTACGAAGACCTCAAAGGTTTCCCGTTCCACGGCGCTCCAGGCGTGGGTCGCCGTCAGCAGGCACACGGTGCTCAGCGCGGCGCCGGTCAGTGTCTTGATCATTGTTGTTCACCTGTGCGAGGCATCAGCCCTTGATCTCGATGGATTTTTTCGCGGCACCTTCGATCAGGTTGAAGCGGTATTCACGCCCCGGTTGCTTGTCGAAGCTGAAGCTGCGTCCGGCCATGATGTGGTGCTTGACGGTGGGCCGGCAGTCGCGCGGGTTATCCACCAGGCAGTCCTTGAACTCGTCGACCACCACCACGCTGTTGCCGTTGTTGCGCAGGGCATAGCGGTTAGCGGTGTTGTCGACCTGAGTATCGAAACGGGTGTTTTTCGGGCGCACGAAAAATACCGTGCCGTAACCTGCCAGCACCCGCACACCGGCGGCGAGGCTGTCTTTGTACTCGCCGCGCTCTTCGTCGGTGAGAGCGAACTCATCTTCGCTCTGGGGCACCACGGGCACGAAGCGCACGCGGAAATACCGTTCCTTGTCGCGGTTGCCCATAAACAGCAGCCGCGTGCCCTGGGTGCCGTTGGCCGGCACGATCAGCCGCGCCGGGCTGGCCATCAGGCCGTCGCGGGCGCTGCTGCCGACCTGATCCTGCAACGGCACTTCGCGGTAGCTGCCGTCCTTGTCGTAGAGCATTTCGAGGATGTTGACCTTGACGAAAGCCGTGGACGTGCCGCCATTGAACACGCGCTTCATGTAGGTACTTTTTTCCGCATCCAGGTAGTCGTAGACCACCCCGACATTGATCTGCGGGCCGGCGTGTGCGCCCAGGGAAAACAGCGTGGCGCCCAAGAGCATCCAAAAACGTTTCATTGCAAAAACCTCAACGGGTAAAGGGGTCAACCGGCGATTTGCGTGCCATGCACTGCGTCGGCCAGGGTGTCCGGCGTGCAGCGCAGGTCGCCGATCATCAGCACATCGCCTTCGCGGCGAGCGGTGTCCGGGTCCAGGCTGAACTGGCAGAGCAGCTGATTGGCGAAGCGCACTTCGAGAGTCGGCATGCGGGCGTGCATTTCCATGGAGAAGAACCCGTCCACTTCGCTGACCCCGCGGCTGGCGTGGTTGATCACATGGTGGCCCTTGAGCGGTTGGCCCTGGGCATCCAGCAACCGGCCGAGCACAGTGACGGTTTGCATCACGCTGATCTTGCGGTAGTCCACACCGCCCTTGTTCAGGTGGTAGTTGCTGCGCGCCGGCTGAATGCTGGCGGCCGGTGGATGGTTGCCGTCGAAGTCGAAACTCAAGGTGCTGCGCTTGTAGGCAGTGATCGGTACGAAGTTGCGCCCGGGGCGCAGGCTGGCGCTGCCGCCGGCCAGGTCGTCTGCCCGCAGAGTAATGTCGTCGAGATCGGTCTCGACATCCACGATCATCCCGGCGCCGCCGTTGTGGTACTGGCTGCTGAGCACCATTTTTTGTGCGCCCACCGCGAGCGTGCTGTTGAGGTTCAGGCCGCCGCTGAGTTTCTCGTTGAACGACGAACGCTGCAGGAATGCATCGCCATACAACGCATCGTTCTGAAAACTGCTGCGGCCGGACAGCCCGACACCGTAGGTGTCAGCGGTCGCCGTGCCCGAGACGCTTTGCAGGAAGTGATCGTCCAACGTGCGCTGGTAGGTCAGCGAGCCATTATTGTCGCGGCTGCCATCCCGTGCGGTGCGCGTGCCGATGCTGGCCGACCACTGCTCGCTGGGGCCGCCGAGGGCCAGGCTGACGCTGACGTCGACCCCGCGATTGCGCTTGTCACCGGTACTGGCCGTGGCCGGGCGATCGAACACCGATACGCGCCAGTTGGCATCGCTGCCCAGCAGGGTGCCGCGCTGGCTCCAACCCAGGTCCAGGCCAAACCCTTCGATATTGCCCTGGCTGTAGGACAGCCGTGAATTGAGCGAACTCTTGTTGCTCAAGCGATGGTTGACCGACAGCGAGGAGTTGCTGGTCTGCCCGACAAAAGTGCTGCGCGGCCGCACGCGGGTGCCGTCGGGCAGAACTTCATAGGTGCGACGGGTGTCGAGCCAGCTGCGGTTGTGGCTGACGACGAGGCTGCCGTGGCCATAGCTGTACAGGCCCTGCACGTCCATGCCGGTGCCGTGGTCCTGGGTCTGGTAGACATTGGCATAGAGGCTGGTGGCGTTGGCCAGGGTCCAGTCGACGGACACGCCGTTTTGCAGTTTCTCGCGGACCTTGCGCGTCGACATCCCGAGAATCACCCGCGGGTGCGCGAGGTAGTTGAGGCTGGCGCCGTAGGTCATGAAGCCCGAGGCCTGTTCCTCCCAGTTGCTCAGCAGTTTGCTCTCGCGCCCGAGAAAGGTGCTGTAGCGCCAGCGCTCGTCGGCGTTGCGCCAGTTGTTGGGTTTGTACACCAGCTCCTGGGTGGTGGAGGTGGTGCGGCCGTCTTCGATCAGGCGCACTTCCACTTCGTAGATACCGCCGGGTAATGGCCGGGTGTCGAGGGTCTGCAGGCCGGTGGCCACCGCCTGGCTGTTGAGCAACAGGCCGTTGCGGTAAATCTCCACCGACGCCTGGCGGCTGGCCGTGACGTAGATTGGGTACACGCTGGGCTTGGGGTTGTTGATCAGCAGGCTGTCGGAGCTGCCATACATCAGGCCCACGGCGGTATCGGGGTTGGCGCCGAACGCGCGAATCTGGCGCGTGAGGCCATCGGAACCCGGGGTGAAATAACCCAGGCGCAGGAACTGGCCTTCCAGCTCGCGCTGGGTGTAGAGCTCATGT
Source organism: Pseudomonas sp. BCA17 (assembly GCF_004519405.1). GTDB lineage: Bacteria > Pseudomonadota > Gammaproteobacteria > Pseudomonadales > Pseudomonadaceae > Aquipseudomonas. Next base: position 322,228 of record NZ_SGWI01000002.1, read on the forward strand.
ACCGCGTGATACAGGCTGGTGTCGGTGCCGCCCAGGCGCGATACCTGCAGGTTCAGCGCCTGGGTCCAATTGCCGATACTGGAAGTCGCCTCCAGGCCGTAACGCCCACCCAGTTCCTCATTGGCGCCGCCATTGAGGTTAAGTTGGTTATTCAGGATCAAACCGAGGCTGCCGACTTCCGGCTGATCGTAATAACGCTTGATCTCGGCATTACGCTCGACGTTTTCAGTGAGAATCGACACCAATGAATTTTCAATGCTGTAGTGCACGGCCAGTAATTGCGCAGGGCAACTTCGCTCGCAACTTCCCAAGGGCATGCCCTGCTGCAGTATTTGCTCCCAGCGGCCGCGTTCGGCGGTCGAGAACGTGCTGTCGGCAAGGTCGGTGAATTCCAGCAGGGTGATCTGATCATCGCGGCCAAGGACAATCATGGCCTCGCCCAGCAACTGCTGATCGAGTTCGACGCGCACGGCCAGCGGCACATCGAAGAAGTGTTGTTCAAAGTCGGCCGGCAATCCCTTGGACTGTGACAGCAGGCTGCCCGGCGTCGTGCCAGGCGCGGTCGGCGCTGCCAGGGCGCTCGCGCACAGCACTAGCGCCAGCGCACCCGCAATAGGCGTCATCGAAAACATGAACGGAGTACTCGCTTTTACGAACAGTCAGGGCTGTAAAACAGGGCGGCGGCCAGGACAGGCCGTCGCCCCTTTATAAACGCCCGGCGCTTGTCGCACGCGTCGGGCGTTCCACCACACTGGGGTCTTAGAGGGCCGGAGAGCGCGGCACGGCGTCAAAGATCACGGTGTAGTTGGCGGTGTACAGGCCGTTCTGGTTGTCCGCCGGTTTGGCCGGAGTGATCACCAGGTCAGCCTGGGTGCCCGGGGTGGATTGAGGATCATCCACCACTTCTTGAGGTGAAGCGGTCAGCACGACGCCGTTGAACGTATTGGTCAGCGCGATGCTGTTACTGCCGTTGTACAGCGCGGCGGCTGTAGGGCCACCTTCAATGTAGGCGTGCACGGAACCGTCGGTGTGCTTGACGTTGAAGGTTGCACGCAGCGAGCTCAACTCACCGCTGACCGGGTTGTAGTTCATGACTTCGTCTTTACCGAAGTTCGGGTCCAGCGGCTGGGCGTGGAACTGCTTGGTGGGAATGTCCGCCTTGATCTGGATGGAAGTGCGCGCATCATCCGCGGCAAACGCCAGGGACGAACCCAGCACAACGGCGACCAGTGGCGATGCAATGGCGATTTTTTTCAACATGACTGAATACCTGTCTTCAAACTTAAAGGAGTTGGCGTTACGGAACACGCCTCGGCGTTTTCCAATAAAGTGCATTGACAACTGCGAAAGTTTCAACGCGGCACAAGTATCCCGTGAGTTATCCAACACGTAAGCAGGTTGTTTCTTCGTATTCAGTAGCCCGAGAACGATTAAGCCAATAGGAAAGATATGGCATTTTGCCAAAACTTATTAATTAACTGTAAGAAGAAGACTACGTTCAATTAAACGAGGATGTTTTTTAAAGGCTCGGTCCGTCAGAACAATATTACAACTACGCACTTATACAACTAACAGAGTTCTTTCCAGATATGAATTCGTCTCGGTTTCACGCCTGAGGGGGGGCAATGGTGACAGGTGCGCCATTCGTCCGAAGGAGTTGCGCCGGACAAAAGATATATCTTACGTTATATCTAACCAAAACGGAGAGTACACACATGAGAGAGCACCACCCCCATCCCCACCCTCATCACGATGGTTTCGAAAAACGCCCTGGACGCGAACGCGGCGGCCGTGGGCCCCGTGTATTTGCACCGGGCGATCTGAAATTGCTGCTGCCGGCGCTGATCGCTGAGCAGCCGTGCCATGGCTACGACCTGATCCGCCAGATAGAAGCTCTGTTCGATGGCGCCTATAGCCCAAGCCCGGGGGTGATTTACCCGACACTGACCTTCCTCGAGGAAAGCGAGCTGATCACCGGCGATACCGAAGGCGGAAAAAAACGCTACACAATTACCGACGCCGGTCGTCTCTTCCTAAGCGAGCAAGCCGTTGCGCTGGAAGGTGTACGCATGCGCCTCGACGTCAGCAAACGTTCGCTTCGCGGCCATGACCGCCCGCCGGAAATCCACGAAGCGGTGCACAACCTGCGCCATGCCTTGCACTCGCATCACGGGCGCTGGAGCCCGGAAGAAATCGTTCGTGTCGCGGCGCTGCTCAACGGCACCGCCCAAGCCATTGCCGACGGGAAAGCTCAATGAATACTCAAGCCATCCATCGCGTTACTCACGAAATCAAACGTCGCCGCCTGCAGGTATTGAGGGTGGTGGATATCACACCGCGCATGCGGCGCATCACGCTGGGCGGCCCTGAACTGGAGGGGTTCGTCAGCCTGGGCAGTGACGATCACATCAAGCTGCTGTTCCCACAGAACGCCGCCGAACAGGCGGCGCTGGAAAGCCCTGCATTCAACATCAAGGGTGACGGCCCACAGCCCGCCATGCGCGACTACACGCCGCGGCGCTTCGACCTGAGCATCGGCGAGCTGGACATCGATTTCGTGCTTCACGGCGACGGCCCCGCCTCCACCTGGGCAGACCAGGCACAGGTCGGCCAGCACCTGTATATCGGCGGGCCACGGGGTTCGATGATCGTGCCGGATATTTTCGACAGCTACCTGTTGATCGGCGATGAAACCGCCCTGCCCGCCATCGCCCGCCGCCTGGAAGAACTGCCCGCCGGGCGCCAGGTGTTGGCGGTGATTGAAATCGCCGATGCGGCGGAACGGCAGCTCCTGCAGAGTGCCGCCGATGTGGAAGTGATCTGGGTGATCCGTGGCCAGGATGACTTGCTGGACACCGTGCGTACGCTGACGCTGCCGAGCGGTTCGCTGTACAGCTTCGTGGCGACCGAAAGCAAACTGTCGCGCCAGGTGCGTCGTGTCTTGCTCGACATCCACCAGGTCAATGAAGAGTTCCTCAAGGCCGTGGGCTACTGGCGTGCCGAGGGCAGCGACGAGGAGTGAGTCAGGCGCGGGGCTTGATGATTCTGTCCAGCCCCACGACCGCCAGCGCGATCGCGACAAACCCCGCCAGAATCCCCCCTGCGTTCACAAACACCTGTGGATAACCCAGGGTGCCAACATCGATGAACGGGTACTGATACTGCCCGAGCAAATCCCCACGCAGCAGCACATAGCCGAAATACACCAGCGGGTAGATCACCCAGGCGCCGATGTGCCTGAGGCGCAAATGCCCCTTGGGCACACACCGCCACCAATAGATCAAAAACAGGATTGGCATCACGTCATGCAGCAATTCATCGGCAATGAATTGAAAACCTGTCGGGCTCCACAAATGCCGCAGCAACAGGTTGTAGGCCAGGCTTACCACGACGATGCTCGCGGCGATTGCACTGCTGACCGTGGGTGCCAGGAAAAAACGCCTGGCCGCTGAGTCGCGATTGACCAGCGCATAGCTGAGCACCACGACCACCAGGGTATTGGTCAGTACCGTGAAGAAACTGAAAAAGTTGATCAACCCGCCCATCAGGCTGGCGCCGGTGAACCAGCGCGAATAGAGAATCAGGTACTGCTGAATCGCCAACCCGACCCAACCGGCCAGTGCCGCCGCGGCCACAAAACACTTCATGGAATCAATCCAGCGGGCGTTTGGTGCGCATCAGTTTCACGTACAACCCTTCGACTTTCTCCCGCGCCCAAGGGGTTTTGCGCAGGAATGTCAGGCTCGACTTAATACTCGGATCGCTCTTGAAACAGCGGATATCAATGCGTTCGGCCAAGCCCGCCCATTCGTAATGTTCCACCAGGGTGGTGAGGACGTGTTGCAGGGTCACACCGTGGAGCGGGTCGTTGCTTGTCGCGGTCATGCCGGGCCTTTTTGCAAAAAGAGGAAACACAGCCGCGCACCTTAGCCGACGGGGCGTACAGGTGGAAGCACTGCATTGAATATAGACCTTGAGGAAAAGTTCCCCTATTCAGCGAAAAAAGAGATGTTATATTGTAACGACAAATATCAAATATGACCGGTTCGATACCGTCTTGAGCCTGCTCTTTTCGCCGTTTTGCCAAGGAATGTCCGATGTCCCGCTCTTCTCTCCGGCGCTTGACCCCACTCGCCGCCGCCTTGCTGATCTGCTCCGAAGCCCACGCCCTGGAACTGCAACCTCAAGTCATCACTGCCAACCCGTTGGGTAGCGAACAACTCGCGTCGCCGACTACCGTGCTCGAAGGCGATGACCTGACCCTGCAACAAAAAGGCAGCCTGGGCGAAACCCTGAACAAGCAACCGGGTGTGTCGTCGTCGTATTTTGGCCCCGGTGCCAGCCGGCCGATCATTCGCGGCCAGGATGGCGATCGTATTCGCATCCTACGTAATGGTGTGGGTGCGCTGGATGCCTCGTCCCTGTCCTATGACCACGCCGTGCCGCTGGACCCGATCAACGTTGATCGCATCGAGATCGTACGCGGCCCTGCCGCACTGCTATACGGTGGCAGTGCCATTGGTGGCGTGGTCAACACGTTCGACAACCGCATCCCCACCGAGGCCATCGAAGGCATCCACGGTGCCGGTGAATTGCGCTACGGCGGCGCCGACACCACCCGTAGCAGCGCGGGCAAACTGGAGGCCGGTAATGGCACCTTCGCCTTGCACCTGGATGCCAATGCGCGGGAATTCAACGACCTGAAAATCCCTGGCTATGCACGCAGCCGTCATGCTGCAGAAAGTGAAAACGGCCCAGGCAAAGATGGCCGACTGGGTAACAGCAGCGGGCGCCAGGACGGCGGCGCGGTGGGGGGCTCCTACACCTGGGATGACGGTTATGCCGGTCTGTCCTACAGCAACTACGACAGCAATTACGGCTCGCCCGCCGAGCAGGACGTGCGTATCCGCATGAAGCAGGATCACTATGCCTTTGCGTCCGAGCTGCGCAACCTGCAAGGTCCGTTCAGTTCGGTGAAAGTCGACGCGGGTTATACCGACTACCAGCACCGGGAGATTGAAGGCGGCGAAACCGGCACCACCTTCAAGAACAAAGGCTACGAAGCGCGGGTCGAGGGCCGTCACCTGCCTATCGGCCCGTTTGAAGGTGTGGTCGGTGCCCAAGTGAGCCGCAACGAGTTCTCGTCCCTCGGCGAAGAGGCCTTCGTGCCGCAGACCGATACCAACGCCGGTGCGCTGTTCATCCTCGAAGAAATGCAAGCCACCGAGCGCCTGAAACTCAGCCTCGGCGGGCGCCTGGAGCACACCCGCATCGACCCGGACGCCAAGGGCAACGCGCGTTTCGCCAATGCCGACACATCCAATGACTTCACCGCCGGCAGCCTGTCGTCAGGCGCGGTATATAGCCTCACGCCGGTATGGTCCCTGGCCGCCACCCTGGGCTACACCGAGCGCGCTCCGACGTTCTACGAGCTGTATGCCAATGGCGCCCACGTCGCCACCGGCACTTACGAGGTGGGCGATGCCAACCTGTCGAAAGAAAAAGCCGTGTCCAGCGACCTGGCCCTGCGCTTTGACAATGGCACCCACAAGGGCAGCTTTGGGGTGTTCTACAGCCGTTTCTCCAATTACATCGGCTTGCTGGGCAGCGGGCGCACCTTGAACGATGAAGGTGAAGAAGATGCCGGCGGGATCCCCGAGTACAAATACTCTGGCGTACGTGCACGTTTCGCCGGCTTCGAAGCACAGGATCACTGGAAGCTGGGCGAAGGCGCCTACGGTAAGTTCGCATTGGAACTGTCGGGCGACTACACCCGCGCCACCAACCTGGACACCGGCGAAGCCTTGCCACGTATCGCGCCGCTGCGTTTGAACAGCGGTTTGCTGTGGGAACTGGACCGCTGGCAGGCGCGCATTGATGTGGAACACGCCGCAGGCCAAGGACGTGTGCCGGATAACGAAAGCGGCACCGATGGCTACACCACCTTGGGCGCCAGCGCGGGTTATCGCTTCAATGTGGGCGGCAGCCAGTGGCTGGCGTTTGTCAACGGCGAAAACCTGACTAACCAGACTGTGCGGTATGCCAGCTCGATTCTGCGAGATATCGCGCCGGCACCGGGGCGCAGTGTGCAGTTCGGCATCCGCACCACTTTCTAAAAAACACAGCCAATCCCCAAATGCCGGTCAGTTAAGAAAGAGAAAGGCTAAAAAGTAACCTGTGGCGAGGGAGCTTGCTCCCGTTGGACTGCGCAGCAGTCTCATGCTTTTTAAACAAAGAGCGGGGCCGCTTCGCGGCCCAACGGGAGCAAGCTCCCTCGCCACACATACAGCGTTCACCCTTAACTGACTGGCATTAGCCAATCCCCTGCCCCTGTTCCCGATGGCGACATGTCGGCAATGTAGCGCTTGACTGAGCCATCGCCTGTGAGAGCCAGCCTTTTCACACTCGTTCTTCGCAGCGACACTTTGTCACTGTTACCAATTATGAAACGATGCATCTTGCGATTCGTGCTTTCTCTTGGTGCGCCGGCGCATTATCCTTGCCCGCAATAAACTGAAACGTTTCACGCCTGCGGTCGACCTCATCTTGCCGATTTTTTCCCTGCTTAAAGACAGCGCTGTCTTGCACCTGACTGCGCCTGGGAATAAATCGCCCACCTGTGGATAACCCCGCCAGCCCCAGAAAAACCAAAAACAACGATGAACCAAGCCCGCGCCTAATCGTCATCTACAGTGAAGCACGGGGTTACATAATTCCAACGTAACGGAGAAACACACTATGAGCACTGATGGTGCCTCAAGCCCAAGCCGCCTGCTGCCCAGGTTGCTAGGCGTCTTGCTGCTGATCATGGGCCTGGCCTTGCTGGCCGGTGGCGTCAAGCTGAGCATGCTCGGCGGGTCGCTGTACTACCTGCTGGCCGGTATCGGTATTGCCCTGACCGGCGTGCTGCTGCTGGCGACTCGCCGTGCTGCACTGGGTCTGTACGCACTGGTGCTGTTCGCCAGTACCGTGTGGGCACTCTGGGAAGTCGGCCTGGACTGGTGGCAGTTGGTGCCACGCCTGGCGCTGTTGTTCGCTCTGGGCATCGTCATGTTGCTCCCGTGGTTCCGCCGTCCGCTGCTGCGTGGCCAAGCGGCGCCGCTGGGCACCGCGGCACTGAGCGTGGCCGTGGTACTGGCCGGCGCTACGGCGGTTGCCAGCCAATTCACCAACCCGGGCGAGATGGTCAAGACCGGCCAATTGGACCGCGACGCCGTGCCTGGCATGGCCAGCGCAGCACCGAGCCAGGCCGATGGTGAATGGAACTCCTACGGCCGTTCGGCCTTCGGTGATCGTTACTCGCCACTGGCGCAGATCACTCCGGAAAACGCCCACAAGCTGGTGCCGGCCTGGACTTACCGTACCGGTGACATCCCTGGCCCAGGCGACCCCGGTGAAACCACCGCGGAAAACACCCCGCTGAAAGTCAACGGCATGCTCTACGTGTGTACACCGCACAGCCAGGTGATTGCCCTGGACCCGGACACCGGCAAGGAAATCTGGCGTTTCGATCCGAAGCTGAGCACCGAAGGTGCGGCAAACTTCAAGGGTTGGGCGCACATGACCTGCCGTGGCGTGTCGTATCACGATGACGCCGTATACGCTTCCGAGCAGAGCCCTACCGGCAGCGCGAGCCCGGCGCCCGCCAGCGCCGTATGCCCGAAACGCATTTTCGTGCCGACCGCCGACACCCGCCTGATCGCCCTGAACGCCGACACCGGCAAGATGTGCGAAGACTTCGGTGACAAAGGCCAGGTCGACCTGCGTGCCAACATCGGCAGCTTTGCCCCAGGCGGTTACTACTCCACATCGCCTCCGGCCGTGACCAAGAACCTGGTCGTGATCGGCGGTCACGTGACCGATAACGTTTCCACCGACGAGCCGAGCGGTGTGATCCGCGCGTTCGACGTGCACACCGGCAAGCTGGTGTGGAACTGGGACAGCGGCAATCCGGACGACACCACCCCGTTGGCCGAAGGCAAAACCTACACCCGCAACTCGCCGAACATGTGGTCCATGTTCAGCGTCGATGAAAAACTCGGCATGCTGTACCTGCCGATGGGCAACCAGATGCCCGACCAGTATGGCGGCGACCGTACCCCCGACTCTGAGAAGTACAGCGCCGGCCTGACCGCACTGGACATCGACACCGGCCATGTGAAGTGGACCTTCCAGTTCACTCACCATGACCTGTGGGACATGGACGTGGGCGGCCAGCCAAGCCTGATCGACATCAAGACCGCCGACGGCGTCAAGCAAGCGGTGATGGCATCGACCAAGCAAGGCAGCATCTACGTGCTGGACCGTACCAACGGCCAACCAGTGGTGCCGATCAACGAAATCCCTGTACCGCAAGGCGCAGTGGCCGGCGATCACACCTCCCCGACTCAACCGAAGTCCGACCTGAACTTCATGCCACCGCCCCTCAAGGAGCGTGACATGTGGGGCGTGACGCCGTTCGACCAACTGATCTGCCGGATCGACTTCAAGTCGATGCGCTACGACGGCCCGTTCACCCCGCCATCGCTGCAAGGTTCGATCGTGTACCCAGGTAACTTCGGCGTGTTCGACTGGGGTGGTATCTCCGTCGATCCGGTCCGCCAGATCGCGTTCGTGAACCCGAGCTACATGGCGTTCAAATCGAAACTGATCCCGGCTGCCGACATCGCCAAACAAGGCCCACGCGTCAGCGAAACCGAAGGCGTACAGCCAAACAAAGGCGCGCCGTACGGCGTGATCCTCGAAGCCCTGCTGTCGCCGATGGGCCTGCCGTGCCAGGCGCCGGCCTGGGGTTACGTGGCAGCGGTCGACCTGACCACCCACAAAACCATCTGGATGCACAAAAACGGCACCGTGCGCGACAGCTCGCCGGTTCCGGTTCCACTGACCATGGGCGTGCCGAGCCTGGGTGGTACGTTCACCACGGCCGGTGGCGTCGCCTTCCTCAGCGGCACCCTGGACCAGTACCTGCGTGCCTATGACGTGAAAAACGGCAAGCAACTGTGGGAAGGCCGCCTGCCTGCAGGCGCGCAAACCACACCGATGACTTACACCGGCAAGGACGGCAAGCAATACGTGCTGGTCATGGCCGGCGGTCATGGCTCCCTGGGCACCAAGCAGGGTGACTATGTGATGGCGTTCAAACTGCCGGAATAAGCAATCCCGGCGGCAAAACAAAGGCGGCTACCCATGGGTAGCCGCCTTTTTTTGTGCCCGCCGCTAGAGCAGAAAATGCTCACGCCGCATCCACATCTCGAACGCCATGGCGTTCAGCGGCCGGCCGATCAGGTAGCCCTGGGCGGTGTCGCATTTCCACTGCTTGAGCAATTTCAGGCTGGGCTCGAACTCCACACCCTCGGCCACCACCCTGAGCCCCAGGTTGTGGCTCATTTCGATGGTCGAGCGCACGATCACGCCGTCACCGGTGGTGCTGTCGAGGTTACGCACAAACGATTGGTCGATCTTCAACTCCTGCACCGGCAGGCGCTGCAATTGCGCCAACGAGGAATAACCGGTGCCGAAATCATCCACCGACAGGCTGATGCCACAACCGCGCAATTGTTCCAGCACCCTCAGGGCCTGCTGCGGGTTGTGCATGATCGCGCTTTCGGTGATTTCAAAGATCAGTTGCTCGGCCGCCACCTCGTATTGGATCAGCAAGGCGGTCACACGAATAGCCAGGTCATCATCGGCCAGATCATCCACTGAGATATTCACCGACAACTGGATATGCAAATCCCGTTGCCCCCATTCGGCGATTTGCCGGATCGCCTCTTCAATGACCCACAGGGTCAGGCCCCCCATGCTGCCGGTGCGCTCGGCCAGGGGGATGAACTCGCTGGGTGACACTTGGCCCAGGGTTGGATGCTGCCAGCGCAGCAGCGCTTCCGCCTGGCGCACGTGCCCATGGTTGAGGTCGAGCTTGGGCTGATAACACAGGAACAATTCGTCCTCGATCACCGCGCGGCGCAGGTCGCGGATCAGGGTGATCTGGCGCTGGTGGGCCAGATCGCGGTCCTGCTGGTAGACCTGCAAGTGGCCCGGCGAGGTCGCCGCATCATGCCGGGCGATGGTGGCGCGGCTGATCAACTCTTCCACCTGCTGGCCGTCGGCGGGGTAGGCGGCGATGCCAATGCTGACTTCATGGCGCACTTCGTCATGGCCGATGCGCTGGGGCTCGGTGAGCAGTCCATACAGGTGATCGGCACGGGCCACGGCACGGTCGATCTCAGTGTTTTCCAACAGCAGCAGAAACTCGCTGCCGGCAATGCGTGCGGCAGTGTCGCCGGCCAGCAGGCTCATGGACAAACAGCGGCTGGCTTCGCGCAGCATGTCCTCGACTCCTTCAGGGCCGAAGCCTTCGTTGATCACCCGGTAATTTTCAATGCCGATGTACAACAACACCACCGGGCGTTGTGCGCTGATCGCGCTGCCCAGGCGCTCCATCGCCAGGGCGCGATTGGGCAGGCCGGTGAGTGGGTCATGCAAGGCATTATGGGCCAACTGCCGTTCACGCACGGCGATGCCGCTTTGCATCGCATTGAAGGCACGGGCCAGCAAGCCGAATTCATCGTGGCCGCGCACCTGCACGGGCGTGCGATAGTCACCGGCACCAATCCGCCCGGCCGCCGCCACCAAGGCATCAAGGGGCCGCGATACACGGCGAGCCATGAGCAGCGCTGCCGCCAGCGCAACCAGCAACACGGCCAAGGCAATCCCGAGAAATTGCCGGTCCAGCGGAGCAAAGGATTCCAGTGCATGGTCCAGCGGGCTTTGCAGCAATACGCGCACCTCATCGCCATCGCCGGTATTGGCCAACGGCAGGACCTGGCTGAGTACACGCTTGCCATGAAACACACCCATCTGCGCTTCGGGGTTCAAGTGCTCGTCACGCAGCCGCTCGATGATGCCGGCCTGGTACTCGTAGGGTTGAGTGGTGAACAGGCGTCCGACCTGGCCGTTCTGCACGCTGAGGAACGATACCTCCAGGTTGCTCATGGAGCGCAGTTCATCGGCGAACAGCGTATCCATGGGAAACCCCATGACCACTCGGGCGATGGGCTGCGGATCGAGGACCACATCCTGCACCAGCAAGTAAGGCTGCCCGTCCATGGCCACGATCAACATTTGCAGGCCATTGCGCAGCGCCTGGCGCAATGCATGGTCATAGGGAAACGGCTGGCCACGGGTGAGTATCGGCAAAGTACTGACCATGACCTGCCCCTTCAGGTCCAGCACAAAAACCTCGCTGGAACTGATGCCGGCGCTATGACGACGCAGCTCGGCCAGGATAGGTTCGGCGCCGCTATCGGCGACGGCGCGTATGAAAGGGCCATCGACGGTGAGCCAGTCCAACCCGTATTGCAGCCGGCGCCCACGCAGATCCAGCAGCCGCTCGAATACTTGGCGGCCGGTTTCCAACTGCACTTCGGCCTGGTTCTCTACCGCGCGGGTGGTGGCGGCCTGGACAGCAAAATAGGTGGCCGCAACGACTACCAGCAGCAACAGCGCCAAGACCCCGGCAACACGGGTCTGAAAAGTGTGACGCCACTTCATCGCAGTGCCCTCGGGCAGTATTCGCCGCTCTCTGCCAAGCCGTCCCTGTGTCATGCGCCTCCCTGGCGACTGCTGATCTGGCGTCAAAAAAACATCCATTTTGCTCGGATGTTCTGTTTTAGCAGATTAGCTGGGACCTGAGATAAGTACACCCATAGAAGCTGGAACGTTCGCGTCACTTTATTGGCGCTTGAGGATTGTCCGGATTAAGCGCTGCGTGCGCGCATGAAGTCCCCCCAGCGGCGCACCAGGTAGTTGTGCTCATCCATCACCGAATTCCACACCGCGACATTCCCCATGCGCTGCTCATAGGAACCGCCATCGCGCACATCGCCCACATCGATCAGGGGCAAGCCATCGCTGCCCATCAGTTCCTCCCGTGCAGGCTTGCCGGCGTACCAGTAATCCCACTCGGCGCGGGTCAGGTGATCACGGCTGCGTGCCGGGTTACCGATGTAGTAACCCTGGCGCGCCATCACCGCCCCGGGCCAGCCGGACAACCACCAATTGAGGTAGGCATAGGCCGCATCCAACACCGGCCCCTGGGCATAACGTGACAACGACAAGCCGCCAAACCAGGCGCGATAGCCTTCGCGGGGCACCGCCAGGCGGTATTTCACACCGGCGCGGTGCAGGCGCATCAAGGTCGGCGACCACAGGCTCTGGATATCGATACTCGGGCTGAGCATCAGTTGCGCAGCTTCTTCATCATCCGACCAGAATGCGGCGAAATGCCCTTCCTTCTGTTTGCGTACCAGAATATCGGCGAGCACATCGATCTCTTCGATGCTCATGTTGCCGATGTCCTTGAACTGCGCCAGCCCTGCCCCCTGCACCGCCAGTGCCGCGTCGAGGGCGCCGATGGCGGCGTCACTTTGCAGCGCGGTGCGCGCGCGCCACGCCGGGTCCAGCAGCCAGCCCCAGCTTTCATTGCCGTGGCTGAAGCCGTCGGGCAAGCGCTCGGGACGATAGGCGAAACTGTCGGCATTGTGGGTCAGCGGCAGCATGCTGATGCGCTCGGTCACCGTGCTGCCGAGGCTGCCGTCGTGCTGCACGAACAGGCGCTCGCTCGGCACGCTGCCACTGCCGAGGCGGTCATTGGCCGATAGACGACCGCGCTTGGGCAGGTCATTGATCTCGTGCCACAGCGCAATACGCCGGGTGTCGATGGGCTGGATCGCCCGCGCCGGCCACACGAAGTCGACGTTGTGGAACCACTGGTCGTACAGGTCATAGCTGTCGGGTTGCATCACGGCAATGCGCTGGGCCTGTTCGACATCGTGCACCTGGTACACCAGGCGAATGCCCAGCTCCTGTTCGGCACGCACACGCAAGCATTCGAGCAGGGTCACGGACGTGCCCAGGACACGTAGGGTAATCATGCCGCGAACCGCCGTGAGAACACTTCAAAGGAGCGACGCAACAGCGCCGGGTCGAGGCCGCGCAGGATAAATACCAGGCGCGATTGCCGATCGCTGCCCGGCCATGCAGGCAAGTGAACCGGGGCATGCAGGCAATGCTGCACGCCATGAATGACGATAGGGGCCGAGCTTGCGTTCACGTTGAGCAGTCCTTTGACGCGAAGGATTCGTTCGCCATGGCATCTTAACAGCATCGATAACCACACCCCGAAACCGACCCAGTCCAGCGGCTGCTCGAAGGTCAGGCAACACACCCGCGCCGCGCCGTGGGAAGCGGGGGTGGTTTTATGCAATTGCCAGCGATTGACTTCCACAGCGGGTTCGGCGCTGCGCAAACCCTCGCCGAGCAGCAGTTGATCGCCGCTATGGATGTCCTGAGTCGTGAGGATAGGCGTACCGGCGTTGAGTGCCTGCAAATGCGCGCGCAACGCATCGCAGTCGCCCATCACGTCGGTTTTGCTCAGCAGCAGCCGATCCGCTGCGGCGACCTGAGCCAGCCATTCGGGGTGCAAACGCTCCTGCAGCGCGGCGTGGCTGGCATCCACCAAGGTGACCACCAAGCCGATATGGAAGCGCCCACGCAGTTGCATGTCGTTATTGAGCGTGGCGAGGATCGGCGCCGGATCGGCCAGGCCAGTGGTCTCGAGGATCACCCGTTTGAACGCCGGGATCTCACCCCGATCGCGACGTTGCAACAGGCCGAGCAACGCCTCTTTCAACTCACCGCGAATCGAACAGCAGACACAGCCGCTGGGCAGCAGCACGGTGTCCGGCGCGACCTCTTCCACCAGCAGATGATCAATGCCGACATCGCCAAACTCATTGATCAGCAACGCCGTGTCGCCAAGACTTTCGCCTTGCAGCAGGCGCTTGAGCAAAGTGGTTTTGCCGCTGCCGAGGAAGCCGGTGATCACATTCAGGGCCATGCTCATAGTCGTTTCCGTACTTATCAATGTGGCGGATTCAGTGTTCCAGATACTCAAGCAGCGTTGGATCAAGCGGGTCCAACGGTCGCCCGAGCATGCTTTCAGCCACCTGCCACAGTTGATCCAGGCCACTGGCCAACGCCTGTTTGCCGGTGGCGCCCAGCAGCAGATAAGAGGCACCCTGAAAGTCCTCGACCTTGAGTCGAAACACTGCCAGCACCTGATTGATCGCCGCGATCCGACGCAAGCGTTCGCGGCGCCTGGGCAGTTCATCGCCCAACGGATCGCTCCAGTGCAGGTCTTCGCCGAGCAAGCCGCAGAGTCCGCACATCGCTACACCCCGCTCATGGCATGACATCGCCGGAGTTCGGGCCGAGGGTCTGGCCGACGAACAGATTGCCGCCTGGCTCGCTGGCCAACAGCACGGCCGTGGGTGCCACTTCGTCAGCCAAACCGAAGCGCCCCAGGGGCAACTCGGCGGCCTTGGCGCGTTTCCAGGTGTCGCTGATACCGCCCACCAATGGCGTTTCGATCGGGCCGGGGGCGATGGCGTTGACCAGCACATTGTCCTTGGCCACTTCCAGCGCCAGGGACTTGGTGAACCCGATCACCCCCGCCTTGGCCGCCGCGTAATGGGTCAGTTCGGCGCCCCCCTTGATGCCCAGTTGCGAGGCCACGTTGAGGATCCGCCCCCACCGCTGCGCGAGCATATGAGGCAAGGCGCGCTGGCTGGCGACGAATACGCTGGTGAGGTCGACGCGCAGCATGTCGTTCCACATTTCAAGGGTGAGGTCGACGCAGCGCGCCTGGGTGAGCATGCCGGCGTTGTTCACCAGGATATCAATGCCACCGAAATGCTCGACACAACGGTCGACACTGGCCTGGGCGCCTTCGACGCAGCCGACATCGGCCAGGCATTCGACGACCTCGGCGCCGAGGTTGCGGCAGGTGATTGCGGTTTCGGCAAGGCTGGCGGCATTGCGGTCGGCCAGCAACAAGCGGGCACCCTCGCCGGCGTAGGCGCGCGCGATGGCGGCACCGATGCCACTGCCGGCGCCGGTGATCACTGCGCGGCGGTTAATGAGTTGGGGCATCTGAAATTCTCCTGTTAAACACCGTTCCCCTGTGGGAACTGGCTTGTCAGTCAGGCCAGCGTACGGTCAGGCCGCCGTCGATGACGATACTTTGCCCGGTCAGATAACTCGACGCGTCGCTGGTCAAAAACTGCACCAGCGACGCCACTTCATCCGCCCGTCCTACCCGGCCCAACGGGATCGCACGCGCCGCTTTCGCCAAGCCTTGCGGCCCCAGCGAGTTCTTTGCGTCCAACGACTGCGGCGTCTCGATCAGCCCTGGGATCACCGCATTGCAACGAATCCCCCTGGCCGCCAGCTCCACCGCCAACGAACGGCACAAGCCCGGCACGCCCGCCTTCGCCGCCGCGTAGTGACTGTGCTCCTGCCAGCCATACACGCCGCCGGCAATCGACGAAATCGCCACCAGCGCACTGCCCTCGCCCATGTACCGAGCCGCTGCGCGGAAGGTGCGCATCACGCCCGTGAGGTCGACATTGAGCATCTCGTTCCACAACTCATCGGTCATCTCCAGCAGCGGCGCACGGCGTAGCAAGCCGGCATTGGCCACGGCGTAATCCAACCGCCCGAAATGCTTGACGGTCTGCGCCGCGAGCGCGTCCACCGAGGCGGTGTCGCCCACGTCGAGCGGCAACATCAAGCACGCGCCGCCCGCCTCCTCTACCAGGGTAATCGTGGCCTGCGGGTCATGTGGATCGGCCGGGTAATACCCGCCCGCCACCGCTACGCCGCTGCGCGCATACGCCACGGCGAGCGCTTGCCCGATGCCGCTGGCGGCACCGGTGATCAAGGCAACTTTAGGGTTCATCGAACACTCCTCACTGAACGGTTTCCGGGCGCACATGCCGCGCGGCAAACATCAGGGCACCGGACAAAAAGCACGGCAGTGCGCCGAACCACAGCGCGGCGGTCTGCCAGTCACTGCCGGCGGACAACACCTGGGTGGCGCCGAAACCCGCGACCACTGCGCCAATCGGGCCCATGGCATGGATGATCGCGCCACCGGTGGCGCGGATGCTGGTGGGAAAACTTTCACTGATAAAGAACAGCGCCGCCGAGTACGGCCCGATCAGGAAAAACAGACCCAGGCTGTACAGCCCCACCACCATCGGCATGTTGCTCGGCCCGAACAGCATGCCGGCAAACGCCAACCCACCGAGCATCCAGCCCAGGCCGATGACATTGCGGCGGCCGATCTTGTCGCCCATCCAGCCGTGGCTGAGGTAACCGCAATACCCCACCAGGTTGGACAGCACGAGGATGATCAGCGAGTTCTCAAACGAGATGTGGTGCACGCTGACGATCACCGACGTGCCGAGCACGCTGAACACCTGGATCGCTGCCCAGTTGAGCAGCAGCGCGGCACCGATCACCAGTGTGGCGCGACGGGCCGGGCCACGGAATGCAGCTTTGAGGCCGGCTTTGCTGTGTTCGTCGTAATCCACACCGTAGGTCATGGCGACGTTTTGCGCTTCGCTCACCGCGCCGTTTTTACGCAGTTCGCTGATGCGTTGGTGGATCTGGAACTGCGGGCTTTCCTTGAGCTTGCGCGCCATGATCGCGATCACGATGGCCGGGATCGCAGCAAAGATGAAACAGCCCTGCCAACCGATGACCGGCAGCAACAACGCGGTCAACCCGGCGGCGATCAACGCGCCCACAGGCCAGCCGCCTTGCACCAGGCTGTAGATGAAGCCACGACGCTTGGTCAGCCGGGGATCTTCCGAGGCCCCGTACAGTTCACTCAGGTAAGTCGCGTTAACGGTTTCCTCGGCATAGCCCAACCCGCCCAACGAACGGATAAGAATCAGTGGCGACTTGCCCCAAGCCCCACCGATGGCCGTCAGTGCCGAGCACAGCGCAGACCCGGCCACGGTGAAAATAATGCCTTTGCGTCGCCCCAACTTATCGACGACCGGGCCGATGGCAAAGGCGACCACCGCCGTGCCCACCGCCACCCAGGTGGCTATTTCAGCTTGCTCCACTTCACCCCAGCCAAAATGCCGGCCGATCTCCGGCAGCAAGGTGCCGAACAGAATGAAGTCGTACACCGCAAACACCCAGGCGAAAAACGCGATCCAGGTAGCGAAGCGGACTTCCTGGGACGTCAGTTGCCGGGGTTTCCAGCCAGTCAGGTCAAGCTTGTTGTAGATGGACATAGTCGCGCCTCGGGAGGTGGAGTGGGCTTTCTGTAGGAGCGTGCTTGCTCGCTCCTACAGGGTTGGGGTCAGGTACGCGGTTGGCGGCGGATAAAGTCGTCGGCGATTTCGTCGAAGGTGACGAAGCGCACCCCGGCATGGCGCTGGATGTGCTCGATCAAACGCTCAAGCATCAACAACACTTGCGGGCGACCGGACACGTCGGGGTGGATGGTCATGGTGAACACCGCGTGTTCGTGTTCGCGGTAAACCCAGTCGAACTGGTCGCGCCACATTTCTTCCAAGTGACGCGGGTTGACGAAGCCGTGGCTGTTGGGGGCTTTTTTGATGAACATCATCGGCGGCAGGTCGTCGAGGTACCAGTTGGCGGGGATCTCCACCAACTCGGTTTCTTCGCCGCGCACCAAGGGCTTCATCCAGGTATCGGGATGCTGGCTGTAGTCGATCTTGGTCCAGCTGTCGCCCTTGCGCACGTAGTAGGGGTGGAAGTCGTTGTGCATCAGGCTGTGGTCGTACTTGATGCCTTTTTTCAACAGCAGCTCGTTGGTGACCTTGCTGAACTCCCACCACGGTGCGACGTAGCCGGTAGGCCGTTTGCCGGTGACTTGGGTGATCAGCTCGATGGACTTGTCGAGTACGATTTCTTCCTGCTCGGCGGTCATCGCGATGGGATTTTCGTGGCTGTAGCCGTGCACGCCGATTTCATGGCCGGCGTCGGCGACCGCCTTCATCTGCTCGGGGAAGGTTTCCATCGAGTGGCCGGGAATAAACCAGGTGGTGCGCAAACCGTAGCGCTCGAACAATTTGAGCAGGCGCGGCGTGCCGACTTCACCGGCGAACAGGCCACGGGAAATATCGTCGGGCGAGTCTTCACCGCCATAGGAACCGAGCCAGCCGGCGACGGCGTCAACGTCGACGCCAAATGCACAAAGGATGTCTTTAGCCATGGTGTGTCTCCTTAAATAGTCAGTACGGATTCGACGGCCAACGCCGCCCGCAACAAGCGCGCGTCTTCGCCCATCGGGGCGCTGAGCAACAGCCCGGTGGGCAAGCCCAGGGCATCGCGGCCGCTGGGCAGGGTGACGCCGGGCATATCCAGCAAACTGCCGGGCATGGTCAGGCGCAGGGTGGCGAGGTTGGTTTGTACGAACAGCTCGTCGTCGGCCTCCAGCGGTGCCAGGGCAGGGGCGCCATGGGCGACGGTGGGCGTGATCAGGATGGCGCCGTCGAGGTCGTCGCTCAGTTGTTGTTGCAGGTGCCGACGCGCATCGAGCAGATGGATCAGCTGGCTGGCCGGCAAGCCGCGTGCGGCTTCGAGGCGACGGCGTACGCGGGGGTCGAGCTGCTCGGCATCGGCGCTGTCGAGCAACGCTTCATGCAGGGCGAACGCTTCGAATGCGCCGAGCCAGCCTTGGTGCTTGATAAGGTCCAGCGTGGCCTGGAACGTCACGGACGGGCGCACAGTGATCATCGCCCCGGCGGTTTTCAATTGGTCTGTCGCACGCAGCAGGTTATTGCGCACGGCGGGCTCGATGTCCTCCAGTGCGCCCTGCTCCACTACAAAACGCTGGCCCTTGAGGCTGCGCGGAAGGTGCTGTTGCACGCGGCCGTTGAGCAGGTCATCGATGGCAAGCGCATCGCGCACGCTGCGGGTCAACGGGCCGAGACTGTCGAGGGTGCGAGCCAGCGGGAAGACGCCGTCGCGGCTGTAGCGACGGCTGCTGCTGCGGTAACCCACCACACCATTGAGGGCAGCGGGGATGCGGATGGACCCTGCGGTGTCGGTGCCCATGGCAATCGGCACGATCCCGGCGGCGACGGCCACCGCCGAACCGGAAGACGAACCACCAGGAATACGTGGCTGGTCCGTGCCATGGGGATTGTATGGCGTGCCGAAATGCGGGTTCAGGCCCAGGCCGGAATACGCCAGTTCGCTGAGGTTGGTCTTACCCAGGCTGACCATCCCGGCACGACACAGCAGCCCCACGCTCGGTGCATCGAGCAAGGCGGCAGGTGCATTGCGACGGTAGGCGGCGCCAGCAGTAGTGACACTGCCGGCTACATCGAACAGGTCCTTCCAGGCCAGGGGCACACCGTCGAATACGCTCAAGGGCTGCCCGGCACGCCAGCGCGCGGCGGCAGCTTCGGCCTCGCGACGGGCGCGTTCGACGGTCAGGGAGATAAACACGCTGGGGGCCATGCTTGCATGGACCAGCGCCTGTTCGAGCACCTCTACCGGATCGCTGCGGCCGCTGGCGAAAGCCTCCGCCATTGCAGTGGCGTCTGACATGGTAACGATCCTCATAAAACGTACTTATTAATAAAATGTACATTTTACAAAGGCAGATTCCGTGCCAGTCTTTGTAGACGCCTTTTGTGCGTCGTTCAGGTTCTGCGCCAATAACCACGGGATAGAGAGTTTGGAAGGAAGCAAAAAAGCCAAACGAGGCCTCTTGGACAATCCAAGGACCTAATAATGTATGTTTTACAAACAAGTACATTTTGGTGCAGAAAAGTAACATTCCTGCTGTCACGGCCCCAGAAGGGTGCCTCCGCCGGGGTGCAGAGTGACAGCCGTAACTGTGAGAGAATCCCCAGCCACCGCCCTACCTGTCCAGAGAACGCGATGAAAGCAGTGCCCGCCTCGGCCTCCCGCTACGCGATGATTTACCAAGTGTTGCGTGACGCGATCGTCAGCGGTACCGCCCGCCACGGGCTGGTTCTGCTGGAAGCGCCACTCGCCGAATTGTTCGGCACCAGTCGCGTACCGGTGCGCAAGGCGCTGGACCTGCTGCATGCCGAAGGCTTGATCTGCCGCTTCAACGGTCGCGGCTATCTGATCAACCCCGAAGGCCTGGCCATGGAGCCGCTACGCCTGCCCTTGAGCCATGCGCACCTGGGGCTCGATGACGAAGTCGAGTTGGTGGACACGCGGCCACTGGGCGAACGCATCGTCGAAGAAATCGGCGCGGCGCTCTCCACGTGCATCGCCTTCGGCCACTACCGCCTGGATGAACAGGCCGCCGCCGACCATTACGGCGTCAGCCGCGCCGTGGTACGTGAAGCGCTGATGCGCCTGCGCGACCGTGGCCTGGTGGAAAAGGAGCCCTACTCACAATGGCTGGCGGGGCCTTTGACCGCGCGCGAAGTCACCGAAGACTACGAACTGCGCGCCTGCCTGGAGCCCGAAGCCCTGCGCCAGAGCGCGCCCCACCTTGATCGCGGGCGGCTTGAAGCCATGCTGCAGCGCGTGCTGGACGCCCAGAACGCCCCCCACTGCAGCCTGGAAGCCATCGAGCAGATCGAAGAGGACTTGCACCAGCACTGCCTGGCCGGCCTGCAAAACCGTAAGATTGCCGCGCTGATCCGCCAGGGCCAGAGTCCGATGATCATCAGCCGGATCTTCTACCGTTTGCTGGGGATCGGCGCCGATCCGGCGATGTTGGCCGAACATCGGTTGATTCTGGAGTTGCTGCTGCACGGCGCGTTCGATGCGGCGGCACTCAACCTGCGTGAGCATCTGCAACGCGCCCGTCAGCGGATGTTGCAGCGTCTGAAAGTGCTGTCGGTGCTGCCCGAGCAGCCATTGCCCGCCTATCTGCACAAAATCAGCTGACCCGACATAACCCAAACGTGGGAGGGGGTTCGCCCGTGCCACCTCGCCCGAGGTCGATACAATAATTTCATGCAATTTGTTGCTAACGGCTGCCCGCCATTGAAACCACCGCTACCCCGCCCCATCTAACCTGCATACTTACTGATGCAGGTGCCCCATGAGCGACCAGCAAGCCTTCCCTGATTACGATATCAACGACTACGCCGACCCCGAAAACGCTGAAACACCGTCGTCCAACACCGGCCTGGCCCTGCCTGGGCAGAACCTGCCGGACAAGGTCTACATCATCCCGATCCATAACCGGCCGTTCTTCCCGGCGCAGGTGTTGCCGGTGATCGTCAATGAAGAGCCGTGGGCCGAAACCCTGGAGCTGGTGAGCAAATCCGAGCACCACTCACTGGCCCTGTTTTTCATGGATACGCCGCCCGAAGATCCACGTCATTTCGATACCTCCAGCCTGCCGCTGTACGGCACCCTGGTGAAGGTGCATCACGCCAGCCGCGAGAACGGCAAGCTGCAGTTCGTCGCCCAGGGCCTGACCCGCGTGCGCATCAAGACCTGGCTCAAGCACCACCGCCCACCGTACCTGGTGGAAGTTGAATACCCCCACCAGCCCAGCGAGCCGACCGACGAGGTCAAGGCCTATGGCATGGCGCTGATCAATGCGATCAAGGAGCTGTTGCCGCTCAACCCGCTGTACAGCGAAGAGCTGAAGAACTACCTCAACCGCTTCAGCCCCAACGACCCATCGCCACTGACCGACTTCGCCGCTGCGCTGACCTCGGCCACCGGTAACGAACTGCAGGAAGTGCTGGACTGCGTGCCCATGCTTAAACGCATGGAAAAAGTGCTGCCGATGCTGCGTAAAGAAGTGGAAGTCGCACGCCTGCAGAAAGAGCTTTCTGCCGAAGTGAACCGCAAGATCGGCGAGCACCAGCGCGAGTTCTTCCTCAAGGAGCAGCTCAAGGTCATCCAGCAGGAACTGGGGCTGACCAAAGATGACCGCAGTGCCGACGTCGAGCAGTTCGAGCAGCGCCTGGAGGGCAAGGTGTTGCCGGCCCAGGCCCAGAAACGCATCAGCGAAGAAATGAACAAGCTGTCGATCCTGGAAACCGG
The DNA here is from genome assembly GCF_004519405.1 of Pseudomonas sp. BCA17. Lineage (GTDB taxonomy): Bacteria > Pseudomonadota > Gammaproteobacteria > Pseudomonadales > Pseudomonadaceae > Aquipseudomonas. Next base: position 344,116 of record NZ_SGWI01000002.1, read on the forward strand.
CTCGCCGGAATACGCCGTCACGCGTAACTACCTCGACTGGGCGACGTCGGTGCCATGGGGCGTGTATGGCGAGGACAAGCTCGACCTGAAACACGCGCGCAAGGTGCTGGATAAGCACCATGCGGGCCTGGATGACATCAAGAGCCGTATCCTCGAATTCCTCGCGGTGGGTGCCTACAAAGGCGAAGTCGCCGGCTCCATCGTGCTGCTGGTCGGCCCGCCGGGCGTGGGCAAGACCAGTGTGGGCAAATCCATCGCCGAATCCCTGGGCCGGCCGTTCTACCGCTTCAGCGTCGGCGGCATGCGTGACGAGGCCGAGATCAAGGGCCACCGCCGTACCTACATCGGTGCCCTGCCGGGCAAGCTCGTGCAGGCATTGAAAGATGTGGAGGTGATGAACCCGGTGATCATGCTCGACGAGATCGACAAGATGGGCCAGAGCTTCCAGGGCGATCCGGCTTCAGCCCTGCTGGAGACCCTCGACCCGGAGCAGAACGTCGAATTCCTCGACCACTACCTGGACCTGCGCCTGGACCTGTCCAAGGTGTTGTTCGTGTGCACCGCCAACACCCTGGACTCGATCCCCGGCCCCTTGCTGGACCGGATGGAAGTAATCCGCCTGTCGGGTTATATCACCGAAGAAAAAGTCGCCATCGCCAAGCGCCACCTGTGGCCCAAGCAGTTGGAAAAAGCCGGCGTGGCAAAAAACAGCCTGACCATCAGCGACGGCGCACTGCGCGCGTTGATCGACGGTTATGCGCGAGAAGCCGGGGTGCGCCAGCTGGAAAAACAGCTGGGCAAACTGGTGCGCAAGGCGGTGGTCAAGCTTCTGGACAAGCCGGATTCGGTGATCAAGATCGGTAACAAGGACCTGGAAAGCTCCCTGGGCATGCCGGTGTTCCGTAACGAGCAAGTGCTGTCCGGCACCGGGGTGATCACCGGGCTGGCCTGGACCAGCATGGGCGGCGCGACCTTGCCGATCGAGGCGACACGTATCCACACGCTCAATCGCGGCTTCAAGCTCACCGGGCAATTGGGTGAAGTGATGAAGGAATCCGCGGAAATCGCCTACAGCTACATCAGTTCGAACCTGAAGTCGTTTGGCGGTGACCCGAAGTTCTTCGACGAAGCCTTCGTGCACCTGCACGTACCGGAAGGCGCCACACCGAAAGATGGCCCGAGCGCCGGCGTGACCATGGCCAGTGCGCTGTTGTCGCTGGCGCGTAACCAGCCACCGAAAAAAGGCGTGGCGATGACGGGTGAGCTGACGTTGACCGGGCACGTGCTGCCGATTGGCGGGGTGCGCGAAAAGGTTATCGCGGCGCGGCGTCAGAAGATCCATGAACTGATCCTGCCGGAGCCGAATCGCGGAAGCTTTGAAGAACTGCCGGAGTATTTGAAGGAAGGCATGACCGTGCACTTTGCCAAGCGCTTTGCGGATGTGGCGAAGGTGCTGTTCTGATAGTGATATAGCGCCTGAGCTGGCCCTTTCGTGAGCAAGCCCGCCCCCTATTTGACCCAGTACATCCTTTGGAATACGGCCGAATCTGGGAGCGGGCTTGCGAAGAAGCCCGTCCAACCGACACAAAACCGCGCCTTGTCACACCTTGTCTCATCTTCGGTTATGCTCGCCGTTCGTCGTAAATGAACGGAGCCTCCATGACCGCTGCCCGCCTGCTACTCCCCTTGAGCCTTGCTCTGCTCGCCGCGTGTGCCAGTGCGCCGAAGCAAAATGTCACCGTGGACAATCAGGGTGCCTGCCCGCTTCAGCTTAAATCCGGGCAAAACCTGATCCTCACCCTGCCAAGCAACCCCACCACCGGCTACCGCTGGGCCATCCAGGACTCCGCCGGCGGCGTGCTGCGCGCCCTGAGCCCGGAGGTCTACAGCAGCGCGGAATCCGGCGTGATCGGCGGCGGCGGCCAGTCCACTTGGCGCTTCCAGGCTTTTGCAGCAGGCCAGGGCCGTCTGCGCCTGACCTCCCAGCAACCTTGGGAACCGGAAGCCGAACCCGCTGAAACGTTCGACTGCGCCATTACGGTGAACTGATATGCCATGGCTGATTCTTGCGCTGATGGGCGCCGGCACCTTTATCTACGGCTTGACCACCCACGCGACGTTATTGTGCCTGCTGGTCAAACCCATGCCGGTGCTCGCACTGCTGGGCTGGCTGCATGATGCGCCGCCCACCGACTATCGACGCTGGATCAGCCTGGGGCTGATTTTTTCCCTGGTGGGCGATGTGTTGCTCGCCTGGCCGGGCGACTTGTTTATCTTTGGCCTCGGCGCGTTTCTATTCGCGCACCTGGCGTATCTCAAGGCCTATTTCAGCGATTGCCGCCGCTTGGCGCTGCTGCCGTTGATCTTGGCGCTGGGTGTGGGGGTTGTGTTGTTGAGCATCCTGATTGCCCACGGTCTGGGGGAGTTGCTGATACCGGTGGTGGTTTACGCAACGGTGATCAGCGCCATGCTCTGGCGTGCACTGGCACGCCTGGGCAGCGACGTGCCGAAACGCTCGGCACTGCTGGCAGCAGCAGGGGCGGTGTCATTTGTGTTTTCCGATACGCTGATTGGCATCAATCGGTTCGTCGTGTCGTTTGAGGCGGCGCCGTATCTGTTGATCGTCACTTACTGGCTTGGCCAGTGGGGCATCACGGCATCGGCTTTCCATCAGACAACCCGCGCACACGAGGGCCAACTTGGCTAAAATGCCGGCCTTTCCCCTATCGTCGCCGGAACAACCGTGAGCAAAGAACCCGATCGCCTATTCGCCCAGCCCCTGCCCCAGGTGCCGGACTTCGCCTTCAACGAGGACGTGGTGCGGGTGTTCCCGGACATGATCAAGCGCTCGGTACCGGGTTACCCGACCATCGTCGAAAACCTCGGCGTGCTCGCCGCGCAGTTTGCCCAACCCAATAGTGTGCTCTACGACCTGGGCGCTTCCCTCGGAGCGGTGACCCAGGCCCTGCGCCGCCATGTGCGCACCGACGGTTGCCGGGTGATCGCTGTGGATAACTCGGCGGCAATGGTCGAGCGCTGCCGCGAATACCTCAATGGCCAGGACTCGATGTTCCAGGAACTGCTGCCGGTTGAAGTCATCGACGGCGATATCCTCGCGCTGCAGTTCCAGCCGGCCTCGGTGGTGGCGTTGAACTTCACCCTGCAATTTATCGACCCCGCCGAACGCCTGGCCCTGCTCACGCGCATCCGCCAGTCGCTGCTGCCGGGCGGCGCGCTGATCCTTTCAGAAAAGCTGCGCTTCAACGATCCTGAAGAACATGCGTTGCTCACCGACCTGCACATCGCGTTCAAACGCGCCAACGGCTATAGCGAACTGGAAATTGCCCAGAAGCGCAGCGCCATCGAAAACGTCATGAAGCCCGACAGCCTCGAAGAACACCGCGAACGCCTGCTGGCCGCCGGGTTCTCGAAAGTCGTGCCGTGGTTCCAGTGTCTTAACTTTGCCTCGTTGATTGCCTTGCCATGATTGATCTGTCCTCCCTCGCCCGCCATCTGGTCGGCACTCCCCTGGCCGTGTGGGCCCAGGGCCTGCAAGCGCAACTCGATAGCAAGATGGAAAAGGGTCATGGCGACCTGGAGCGTTGGCAGAGCGCATTGGATGCGTTGCCTGCCATCCAGCCCAGCGAAGTGGATTTGCTCAATGGCCTGACGCTCGACACCGACTGCGACGACGCCACCCGTGCGCAGATGCGCACCGCGTTGATGGGCTTGAGCCCATGGCGCAAAGGCCCGTTCCATCTGTTCGGCGTGCATGTGGACACCGAATGGCGTTCTGACTGGAAGTGGTCGCGGGTTGCACCGCACCTGAATCTGAAAGGCAAGCGCATCCTCGATGTCGGCTGCGGCAACGGTTACTACATGTGGCGCATGCTCGGTGCCGGGGCCGACAGCGTAATAGGCGTGGATCCCAACTGGTTGTTCTTCTGCCAATTCCAAGCGGTGCAGCGTTACTTGTCCGAACCCAAAGCGTGGCATCTGCCCTTCCCGTTCGAGGACCTGCCGGCGAATCTGGAAGGCTTCGACACGGTGTTCTCCATGGGTGTGTTTTATCACCGCCGCTCGCCGATCGAGCATTTGCTGGCGCTGAAGGACACCTTGGTCAAAGGCGGTGAATTGGTCCTGGAGACCCTGGTGGTGGAAGGCGATCAGCAGCAGGTGCTGGTGCCGGAAGATCGCTACGCGCAGATGCGCAACGTCTGGTTCCTGCCATCGGTACCGGCATTGATGCTGTGGTTGCGACGTGCCGGGTTCACTGATGTGCGCTGTGTGGATGTCAGCGTGACCACCGTGGAGGAACAGCGCGGGACGGAGTGGATGAAGTATCAGTCGTTGAGTGATTTCCTCGATCCGCAGGATCACAGCAAGACCATCGAAGGGCTGCCTGCGCCGATGCGCGCGGTAATCATCGCCAGGAAGTAAGCCCGGCCCGCTTGAATAACTGAAGACCGACATGTGCAGGGGGCTTGCTCCCTTCCACATTAGACTTCAGGTATCGGCTAAATCTGAGGTTTGGCCCGGCGGGCCTTGAAGAATTCGCTGAGCACGGTACCGCACTCCTCCGCCAACACCCCACCTTCAAACAACACTCGATGATTCAAAAAGCCCTGGGTAAAAAACTGCCCCTGGCTTTGCACGATTCCCGCCTTGGGTTCCAGCGCACCGTACACCACCCGCGCAATGCGTGAATGCACGATCAGGCCGGCGCACATGCTGCATGGCTCCAGGGTCACATACAGGGTGCTGCCGACCAGCCGATAGTTGCTGATCGCCCGCGCAGCGGCGCGGATGGCGACCATTTCGGCGTGGGCACTGGGGTCGTTGCCGCTGATGGGGCAGTTGAAACCGCGACCGATGACTTCACCGTCCTGCACCAGCACCGCGCCTACCGGCACCTCACCCAGTGCTGCGCCTTGAGCGGCGAGGGCCAGGGCCTCGCGCATGAAGTCCTGGTCGCGGCTGCGGTCGATAATCGCTGCGGGGCGAATCTGGCGCATTACGCCACCTCGATAGCGGCCATCAGGCCGGTTTCCATGTGGTCGATCACGTGGCAGTGGAACATCCACACACCCGGGTTATCCGCCACCAATGCCACACGGGCACGCTCATTCTTGCCTAGCAGGTAGGTGTCGGTGAAGTATGGGATCACCTTGTGGCGGTTCGAAGCGATCACCTTGAAGCTCATGCCGTGCAGGTGGATCGGGTGCTGGTACTGGGTCATGTTCTTCAATTCAAAAATGTAGCTCTTGCCCTTTTCCAACTTGGCAATCGGGCGGTCGGCGCAGGTCTTGTCGGTGATGTCCCAGGCCTTGCCGTTGATCTGCCACAAGCTCGGTGGTTTACCGTCATCCACCGACACGGTGCCAACCCACTCGAAATTGAAGTTGAGTTTCTCAGCGTTGGCCAGGTCCGGCTCGCTGATCGGGTTGGCAGGCAAGGCCGGTGGCCACTCGGTCGGCGCGTCGGTGTTGGCCACCGAGCGGAAGGTGCCGAGGCGCACCGGGCCGTTGCGGATGGACAGTTCTTCACCCGCCGCAGGCGCCTTGATCGCCAGGCAAATCCGCATACCAGGACCCAGCCAGTACTCCTTGCCCAGCGGGCGCGGCTCGATGGGGTTGCCGTCCAGCGCGTAGATCTGCGCTTCGGCATCGGGAATATTGAGCCGGTAGGTCAGGGTGTTATCAAGATTGAGCAAGCGCACGCGGGTGATCTGCCCCGCCGGCAAATCGATCACCGCCTGGGCTACGCCATTGATGGTCGACAAGCGCCCGGCAGTGCCGCCGCGCGCCGCCTCACGCGGCACGCTGAAGGCAACAAAGGCACCCTCTTCGTCTACGTGCCAGCTTTTCAGGCTCAGGGTGCGTTCGTGCTTGAAGCCGGTGGGCTCGCGTTCTTCGATGATCAAGGGGCCGACCAGGCCACGGCCGAGTTCTTCGCTGCTGTTCACGTGGGGGTGGTACCAGTAGCTGCCGGCGTCGGGTACGCGGAATTTGTAGTCGAAGTATTCACCCGGCAACACCGGCAGCTGAGACACGTACGGCACGCCGTCCATTTCCAGCGGCAGGCGAATGCCATGCCAGTGGATGGTGGTAGCGACCGGCAGGTGGTTGATAAAGCGCACCCGCAGCCATTCGCCCTGGCGCACGCGCAACTCGGTGCCCGGTGCCGAAGGGCCGAACGCCCAGGCTTGGGTCTTGTGCCCCGGTACCAGTTCCACGTCCAGGGGCGCTGCGATCAGCTCGTAGTCGTGCCCTGCCTCAGCCTCGGCGACTTTCCCCAGCCAGTAGCGGTAGGCGCCACCGGCGCCCACACCGACTACGGCCAGGCCTGCAAGGCCACCCAGGATTTGTCGACGGGAAAAGGATCGGGACACAACAACCTCACGTATCTGCCACAGGCCAGGGGCCTGCAAAGGGCAGATACGATACACCTGCAGGGTCTAAACAGTAAGACTTCGCATTGCCGCATGGCCGAAACGCGGGTGAAACCTGTAGGAGCGAGCTTGCTCGCGAAAGACCCGAGGACAACTCGGGGAGCTAGACTTCCCGCGTCATCGTTAACGACCTTCGCGAGCAAGCTCGCTCCTACAGGGTGATCGGCGGTCAGGCCTTGGCGGCGCCCAGGATCAAGGCTTTCATCTCGGCCACGGCACCCTTGAAGCCGACGAACAGCGCATGGGCCACCAGGGCGTGGCCGATGTTCAACTCGTTGATGCCCTTGATTGCGGCCACCGCTTCGACGTTGTGGTAGTGCAGGCCGTGGCCGGCGTTGACGATCAGACCTTCCTTGAGGCCGCAGCTCACGCCGTCAATGATGCGTTGCAGTTCGTCGGCCACTTCGGTCGGCGTGGTGGCATCGGCATAACGGCCGGTGTGCAGTTCGATCGCCGGTGCACCCACACGCCGTGAGGCTTCGATCTGGCGCTCGTCGGCGTCGATGAACAGTGAGACTTCGCTGCCGATCTTCGACAGGCGCTCCACGGCAGCCTTGATCCGTGCTTCCTGGCCGGCCACGTCGAGGCCACCTTCGGTGGTCAGTTCCTGGCGGGTTTCCGGCACCAGGCAGATGTGCGCCGGACGGATGCGTTCGGCGAACTGCATCATTTCTTCGGTGACGCCCATTTCGAAGTTCATGCGGGTTTGCAGCACGTCCTTGAGCACCAGCACGTCACGCTCCTGGATATGACGGCGGTCTTCGCGCAGGTGCACGGTGATGCCGTCGGCGCCCGCTTCTTCAGCGTCCAGCGCGGCCTTGACCGGGTCAGGGTAACGGGTGCCCCGGGCCTGGCGCAGAGTGGCGACGTGGTCGATGTTGACGCCAAGAAGAATGCGGTTGCTGGTGGTCACGGAAGCGCTCCTGAAAAGGGAAAGAAACGCCGCACAGCATACACGGGGTTGTCAGGGCTTTCGAAACAACTCGCGACTGACCAGTGGCCGTCCACCCAGGTGCACGGCCAGGGCCTGGCGCATCAGGCGCTTGGCCGCAGACAAGGCGCCGGGGGCGCTCCAGTCGGCTTCGCTCATGGCCAGCAGTTCGGTGCCCTGAAACAGACCGGGTTGCAGCAGGTACACACGCTCAAGGCCGGCGTCGACTTGCAGGCGGTACATGCCGTCGGCGGCAATGGGTTCTCCGTGCAGGTCGTTGGCGAGTGCAAAGCCGTAGCCCAGGTCGTCGAGCAGACGCCATTCGAAGGCGCGCAGCAGCGGCTCGAGGGGACGCCCTTCGCCGAGCGCCAATAAGGTCGCGGCATAGTGATCGAAGACCGTCGGGTGCGGGTCTTCAGCGGGCAGCAGGCGGATCAGCAGTTCATTGAGGTAGAGGCCGCTGAACAGCGCTTCGCCGTTGAGCCAGGCCGAGGTGCCCAGGCTCTCCATGCGGCCGACGTTCTTCAACTCGCCCTTGCCGCGAAACTCCACGTCCAGGGCCACGAATGGCCGCGCCAATGTGCCCGCCTTACCTCGTGCGCCGCGCAATACCGCGCGCAGGCGACCTTGGGGCGTGAGGAAATCCACCAGGGCGCTGGTTTCGCGGTAGGCGCGGCTGTGCAGGACGTAGGCGGGTTGGCTGGTGAGCTGGGACATGAGACGGGGAATCTCTGAAGAAGGAGAGGCTTCTGTGGCGAGGGAGCTTGCTCCCGCTGGGCTGCGAAGCAGTCCCTTATAGCAGCCACCGAGTCATACCTGAAATAACTCGTCGACCTTGTTGGGGCCGCTTCGCGGCCCAGCGGGAGCAAGCTCACTCGCCACAGCAAGCCCGCCAATCACTACGCCCCTTTACAGGTCGCCGTAGCCCAGGGAACGCAGGGCGCGCTCATCATCGGACCAACCACCCTTCACCTTCACCCACAGGTTGAGCATGATCTTGGAGTCAAACAGCAACTCCATATCCTTGCGCGCTTCGGTGCCGATGCGTTTGATGCGCTCGCCCTTGTCGCCGATGATGATTTTCTTCTGGCCATCACGTTCAACGAGGATCAGCGCATGGATGTGCAGGGTCTTGCCCTGCTGCTTGAACTCTTCGATTTCCACGGTGATCTGGTAGGGCAGCTCGGCACCCATCTGGCGCATGATTTTCTCGCGCACCAGTTCGGCGGCGAGGAAACGGCTGCTGCGGTCGGTAATCTGGTCTTCCGGGAAGAAGTGCTCGTTCTCCGGCAGGTGCTCGGCGATCACACGCTCCAGTGCATCCAGGTTATGACCGTGCTGGGCCGAGATCGGGATGATCTGGGCGTTCGGCAGTTGTTCCTGCAGCCAGCTCAGGTGCGGCATCAGCTCGGCTTTGTCTTCGATGCGGTCGGTCTTGTTCAGGGCGACGATCAACGGGCCGGTGACATACTGCACACGCTCAAGAACCATCTGGTCTTCGTCGGTCCACTTGGTGCGGTCGACCACGAAGATCACCACGTCGACGTCTTTCAACGCAGCCGAGGCGGTCTTGTTCATGTAGCGGTTGAGGGCTTTCTCGCCGCCCTTGTGCATGCCGGGGGTGTCGACGTAGACCGCTTGCACGTTGCCTTCGGTCTTGATGCCCAGCATGTTGTGGCGGGTAGTCTGCGGCTTGCGCGAGGTGATCGCGAGCTTCTGGCCGAGGATGTGGTTCAGCAACGTGGACTTGCCCACGTTCGGGCGGCCAACGATGGCAACATAGCCACAGCGTGTTGCGGTTGAATCAGTCATGGCCATTCTCCACGCCCAGGGCAATCAGTGCTGCAGCGGCCGCTACCTGTTCGGCAATACGACGGCTCACACCCTGGCCTCGGCTTTTTTCGTTCAGTAAGGTGATTTCACATTCCACGAAGAATACGCGGCAATGGGGCTCACCCTGGATATCCACCACTTCGTAGCGTGGCAGTTCGCAACCGCGCGACTGCAGAAACTCCTGCAAGCGGGTCTTGGGGTCTTTGTTGGTGTCGACCAGCGTCAGGCTCTCGATCTCGGAGGTCAGCCAGGCAGTGACGCGCTCCTTCGCCGCTTCCATGCCGGCATCGAGGTAGATCGCACCGATCAACGCCTCAAGGGCATCGGCCAGGATCGACTCGCGGCGGAAACCGCCACTTTTCAATTCACCGGAACCCAGGCGCAGGTATTCACCCAGGCCAAAACCACGGGCCAGCACGGCCAGGGTTTCGCCTTTCACTAGTCGTGCGCGAAGACGCGACAGCTGGCCTTCACGGGCTTGCGGGAAGCGCTCGAACAGCGCCTCACCGGCAACGAAATTGAGGATGGCATCACCGAGGAATTCCAGGCGCTCGTTATTACGCCCTGCAAAGCTGCGGTGTGTGAGGGCAAGGACCATCAATTCCTGGTCCTTGAAGGTGTAGCCGAGCTGGCGCTCGAGACGACTTAGAGAAACGGTCACGGTTTATCCATATCTAGTTGGTGGCACCGGCGGCCATCGACGATTGACGCAGTGTTCAAATTCAAATCCTGATTGGTATTGCATGAGGCCGGGCCAATGATTGTCCCAACCCCAGAAAAGCATTCGGCGCTGTGTGAACAGCGCCGCCTGTATTACTTGATCAGCCCGACCCGCGAGAAGTTCGGCAGGTGGCTGAGTTTGGGTTCCGGCCAACTCATCCAGACCGCAAAGGCCTTGCCGACAATGTTTTCGTCGGGAACCATGCCCAGCAAGTCCTTGGGAATGCTGGGGTCATCCCAGTAGCGGCTGTCGTTGGAGTTGTCCCGGTTGTCACCCATCATGAAGTAGTGACCGGCCGGCACTTTCCACTGGCCATCAGGCATCGCACGGTAGCGGCTCATTTCCTTGCGGATTTCGTGCTCCACCGTACCGAGCTTTTCCTGGTACAGCTCGGCGCTGCCCAAGGTATTCGGCTCGGTGCCGATCAGCTTCTCGGCCACCGACTCACCGTTGACGAACAGGCGCTTGTCGCTGGTGTAGCGAATCACGTCGCCCGGCAGGCCCACTACACGCTTGATGTAGTTGACGTTCGGGTCGCTTGGGTAGCGGAACACCATGACATCGCCGCGCTGCGGATCACCCACCTGGATGACTTTCTTGTCGATCACCGGCAGGCGGATCCCGTAGGAAAACTTGTTCACCAGGATGAAGTCGCCGACATCCAGGGTAGGTTTCATCGACCCCGACGGGATCTGAAACGGCTCCACCAGGAACGAGCGCAACACCAGCACGATGAACAGCACCGGGAAGAACGATTTGCCGTATTCAACCAGCAAAGGTTCTTTGTTCAACTTTTCGACCACCACCGCATCGGGCTGGCTGACGCTACCCTGATAGGAGGCGATGGCCGCCCGCCGACGCGGGGCGAAGAACACCAGATCGAGCAACGCCAGGAGACCGCAAACGGCAACGGCGATGACCAGCAACAGCGGGAAATTTAGCGACATAGGACCTAACTATCCAACCTGAGCACCGCAAGGAAGGCTTCTTGTGGAACTTCCACGTTACCTACTTGCTTCATGCGTTTTTTACCGGCCTTTTGCTTCTCAAGCAGCTTGCGCTTACGGCTTACGTCACCGCCGTAGCATTTGGCCAGTACGTTCTTTCTGAGAGCCTTGACGGAGGTCCGCGCAATGATCTGCCCGCCGATGGCGGCCTGGATCGCGACGTCGAACATCTGGCGCGGAATCAGTTCTTTCATCTTCTCGGTCAACTGCCGACCTTTGTAATGCGCATTATCCTTGTGCACGATCAATGCCAGTGCATCTACCTTGTCGCCGTTGATCAGCACATCCAGTTTCACCAGATTAGCCGATTGGTAACGATCGAAATGGTAATCCAGCGAAGCATAGCCACGACTGGTGGATTTGAGGCGGTCGAAGAAGTCCAGGACCACTTCGTTCATCGGCATATCGTAGGTCACTTGCACCTGGGTACCGAGGAACAGCATGTCGCGCTGGACGCCACGCTTCTCGATGCACAACGTGATGACGTTGCCCAAATGCTCCTGCGGAACCAGGATATTGGCCCGCACGATAGGCTCGCGCATGTCTTCGATCGCCGACAGATCCGGGAGCTTGGACGGGTTGTCGACGTAAATCGTTTCACCGGTTTTCAGCAACAGCTCAAAAATAACGGTGGGCGCAGTGGTGATCAGGTCCAGGTCGTATTCGCGCTCGAGGCGCTCCTGGATGATTTCCATGTGCAGCATGCCCAGGAAGCCGCAACGGAAGCCGAAGCCCAGGGCGTCGGAGCTTTCCGGGGTGTACTGCAAGGACGAGTCGTTGAGGGTCAGCTTTTGCAGGGCTTCGCGGAAATCTTCGAAGTCGTCGGAGCTGACCGGGAACAGACCGGCGTAGACCTGTGGCTGAATGCGCTTGAAGCCCGGCAGCACGTCGACATCCGGCGTGCTGCTCAAGGTCAGCGTGTCACCCACCGGCGCACCGTGGATGTCCTTGATGCCGGCGATGATGAAGCCTACTTCACCGGCTTTCAGATCGACGGTCGCGGTGTGTTTCGGATTGAATACACCGACGCTGTCCACCAGGTGGATCTTGCCGGTGGACTTGACCAGGATCTTGTCACCCTTCCTCACGCGACCGTGGCGAACGCGGACCAGGGAAACGACGCCCAGGTAGTTGTCGAACCAGGAGTCGATGATCAACGCTTGCAGCGGATCTTCGATGTTGCCGGTCGGGGCGGGAATGGTCTGCACCAGGCGTTCGAGCACTTCGTCGACACCCAGGCCGGTCTTGGCGCTGCAGGTGACGGCGTCGGTGGCGTCGATGCCGATGATCTTCTCGATCTCTTCCTTGACGCGTTCAGGCTCGGCCTGGGGCAAGTCGATCTTGTTCAGCACGGGCATGACTTCCAGGCCCTGCTCGATTGCGGTGTAGCAGTTGGCAACCGACTGTGCTTCAACGCCCTGGCCGGCGTCGACCACCAGCAAGGCACCTTCACAGGCCGCCAGGGAACGGCTGACTTCGTAGGTGAAGTCGACGTGGCCTGGGGTGTCGATGAAGTTCAACTGGTAGGTAATGCCGTCTTTGGCCTTGTAGTACAAGGTAACGCTGTGGGCCTTGATGGTGATCCCGCGCTCGCGTTCGAGGTCCATGGAGTCCAGTACCTGGGCTTCCATTTCACGCTCGGCAAGGCCGCCGCACATCTGGATGAATCGATCGGCCAGCGTCGACTTGCCATGGTCAATGTGGGCGATGATGGAGAAATTGCGGATATGACTCAAATCACTCACGGGTCAACACTCAAAAAGGCTGCAGGCAGATTGCCCGCTGAAAAATAGCCGGGAATTGTACCTGATGCTCAGGCCAGACGTCATCTTTGCTGACCAGAACAAAAATGCCCCGATCTACCGAACGGGGCATTTTTTTGTTCATATGCGCGGTATCAACCAGCCCGTCGCAGCAGCCAGAACCCGGCCACGGCGCAGATTGCCGTCGGTACCAGCACCGCAAACAGCGGAGAAAAGCCGAACACCAGGCTCGATGGGCCAAGCAGATCCTGGGCGATACGGAACGTGAAGCCTACCAGCACGCCGGTGAATACCCGCTGACCAAGGGTCACGGAACGCAACGGACCAAAGATGAAGGAAATCGCCATCAAGACCAACGCAGCGGTGACCACCGGTTGCAGCACCTTGACCCAGAACGCCAGCCAGTAGCGGCCGTTATTGAGGCCCTGGTCCTTGAGGTAGTGGATATAGCTCCACAAACCGGAGATTGGCAGGGCTTCCGGGATCATCACCACGGTATTGAGCAATTCCGGCTTCAGAGCGATATCCCATGGCTCGGAGGCCACATTGATCACTTCGGTGCTGGCCTTGGTGCCTTGGCCCACATTGCGGAAATAGGTAGTAGTGACCTCACTCAACTCCCACTTCTCGGCACTGTACTGCGCACGCTTGGCAAAGCTGGAGGTCAGCATGTGCCGCTCTTTGTCGAACGTATAGCGCGTCACGCCAATCAGCAGGCCGCCCGGCTGCACGGCGTTGATATGGATGAATTCATCACCCTGGCGATGCCACAGGCCGTGCTTGGCGCTCTGTGCATCCCCCGAGCCCTGGGCCAGGGCGCGGTTGGCCTGGGCGGTGGCTTCGGCCGGTGGCGCCACGTATTCGCCGACAAGCACGCTGCAAGCCATCAGCAGGAGCATGGGCTTCATCACCGCCCAGACGATACGGCCGATGGACACACCGGCGGCGCGCATGATGGTCAGTTCGCTGCTGCTGGCCAGGCCACCCAGACCAATGAGGCAGCCGATCAACGCGGCCATCGGCATCATGTCGTAGACACGACGAGGCGCGGTCAGTGCCACGTAGCTCAATACGTCCGTGACGGTGTAGGTATCGGTGACGTTGCCCACTTCATCGATGAAGGCAAACAACGAGGCCAGGCCAAGGATGATACCCAATACCGCCAGAATGGCGATCAGTACGCTGCTACCTATATAGCGATCAAGCTTAGCCACGGGCCAACTCCTTCAGGCCACGACGGCTCTTCATTTTCAAACGGATAGGCTCCCAGTAGAGCAGTCCCAGGCCGATGACCAGGAATATCCCGTGCACCCACCACAAGCCCAGGACGGGCGACAACTTGCCCTTCTCCAGGGAACCACGGGCGGAAATCAGGATAGTCAGGTAGGCCATGTACAGCAGGATCGCCGGCAACAGCTTGAGGAAGCGGCCCTGGCGCGGATTGACCCGCGACAGCGGCACGGCCATCAAGGTCACGATGAACACCAGCAGCGGCAGGGAAATCCGCCATTGCAACTCGGCGATGGAGCGCAGCTCCTGGCTGCCGAGCAGCGACGAGGTCGGCAGCGCATCGCGGTCGGTCACTTCTTCACTGATTTCAGGCTTGGCCAGCATCACACCATAAGTGTCGTACTTGATCGCACGATAATTCGCCAGGCCAGGGCTGCCGTCATAACGATAGCCATTTTCCAGGATCAGGTAGCGGCTGCCATCAGGACGTACTTCCTGGTGCCCGCTGTTGGCCACCAGAATCGAAATGCCACGGTCTTTCTGGTTCTCACCGAGGTTTTTCTGGGAAATGAACACCCCACCGAGATTGGAACGGTCATCGGTCATGGTTTCGGTATAAGTCACCCGCGTACCGTCGTTGAGCGCCTGAAAGCGCCCGGGTTCCAGGGTGTCGAACTCGGTCATCGCGTCCTGCTTGTTCAGCAGCAACTGGAACTGCATGGCGCCCTGGGGAGCAAGGCTCATGCTCAACCATGCCACCACCAGGGCGACGCTGGCGGCCGGCACCATGGTCATGGCCAGCAGACGTTGCTGGCTCATGCCGGTGGCCGAGAGTACGGTCATTTCACTTTCGAGGTACAACCGGCCGTAGGCCAGCAGAATGCCGAGGAACAGGCCAAGCGGCAGGATCAGTTGCAAGAAACCCGGCAGGCGAAAGCCCATGATCAGGAACAACGAGCCCGGGTCCAAAGCACCCGAAGCGGCCTGGGCCAGGAATTTGACGAAACGACCACTCATGGTGATGACCAGCAAGACCGCACTCACGGCACTCAGGGTCAACAGGACTTCGCGGGACAGATAACGGAAGACGATCAAACCAGACACTCCAGGGTTGTCAGGCTAAGGCGGCCAAACAAGCAAGCATAACGAGTCGACCCGTTTACACGGGCCGGCTAAAAAGATTGCGCATTATCCTGTGATTGACCGCGCCTGTCACTGAGCTTGCTCATGCGCGTGCACAAAGCACATGGCAAGGGTTGTCAGGTTCCGTCGGCGAGGTTCAAACTGCGGCCTTTGCCGCTGGCGGTTTACAAAGCCGCCAGGCTTTAAAGCCTGTGTACAGACCTCAGGCTCACAGACCTTCATAAGGGACCCGAAAATGGAATTGGTTGTAAAAAGCGTTAGCCCCGAAACGTTGAAAACCGCCACCCTCGTGGTCGCTGTCGGCGAAGGCCGCAAACTCGGCGTCGCCGCCAGGCAACTGGACGAATTGAGCGGTGGCGCCATCAGCGCCGTGCTCAAGCGCGGCGACCTGGCCGGCAAAGTCGGCCAGAGCCTGCTGCTGCAAAGCCTGCCCAACCTCAAAGCCGACCGCGTCTTGCTGGTAGGCGTGGGCAAGGACGCCGAACTGGGCGACCGTCCGTTCCGCAAGATCATCAGCGGCATCCTCTCCACCCTCAAGGGCCTGGGCGGCAGCGATGCGGCACTGGCACTCGATGAAATCGTCGTCAAAGGTCGCGACAGCTACGGCAAGACGCGCCTGCTCGCCGAAACCCTGGTCGACGGCGGCTACCTCTTCGAACAGTTCAAGAGCCAGAAAGCCGAACCCCGCGCCCTGAAGAAAATCACCCTGCTGACAATCAAGGCCGCCCAGGCTGAAGTCGAGCGCGCCGTGACCCACGCCCAGGCCATTGCCCATGGCATGTCGTTCACCCGCGACCTGGGCAACCTGCCGCCGAACATCTGCCACCCGACATTCCTCGGCGAACAGGCCAAGGCATTGGGTAAAGAGTTCAAGGGCCTGAAAGTCGAAGTGCTCGACGAGAAGAAGATCAAGGAATTGGGCATGGGCTCGTTCTATGCCGTGGGCCAGGGCAGCGACCAGCCGCCACGCCTGATCGTGATGCAATACAACGGCGGCAAGAAGTCCGAGAAGCCTTACGCCCTGGTCGGCAAAGGCATCACCTTCGACACCGGCGGCATCAGCCTCAAGCCAGGCCTGGGCATGGATGAGATGAAGTACGACATGGGCGGCGCCGCCAGCGTATTCGGTACCCTGCGTGCCGTGCTGGAGCTCAAGCTGCCGATCAACCTGGTGTGCATCCTGGCCTGTGCCGAGAACATGCCGAGCGGCGGCGCATCCCGCCCGGGCGACATCGTCACCACCATGAGCGGCCAGACCGTCGAAATCCTCAACACCGACGCCGAAGGCCGCCTGGTACTGTGCGACGCCCTCACCTACGCCGAGCGTTTCAAGCCGCAGGCCGTGATCGACATCGCCACCCTGACCGGTGCCTGCGTGGTGGCCCTGGGCGCCCACACTTCGGGCCTGCTGGGCAACAATGATGAGTTGATCGAGCAACTGCTCAGCGCCGGCAAGGCTGCCGACGACCGCGCCTGGCAACTGCCGCTGTTCGACGAATACCAGGAACAGCTGGATAGCCCGTTCGCCGACATCGCCAACATCGGCGGCCCGAAAGCCGGCACCATCACCGCGGCCTGCTTCCTGTCGCGTTTCGCCAAGAACTTCAACTGGGCCCACCTGGATATCGCCGGCACCGCCTGGACCAGCGGCGGCAAGGACAAGGGCGCCACTGGCCGCCCGGTACCCTTGCTGACCCAGTACCTGCTGGATCGCGCCAAGGCATAACCGTGTAGGAGCGAGCATGTCGTGGCGAGGGAGCTTGCTCCCGCTGGACTGCGCAGCAGCCCCCAGCTTTTCTGGAGGCCGCTTCGCGCCCCGGCGCAAGCAAGCTTGCTCGCCACACTACGCTCGCTTTTATCCCGGTTGAGGCCGCTCAGGAACCGCAATGACCCAAGTCGACTTCTATATATTGCCCAGCGCCGACCCGCTCGCGCGCCTGGACTTTGCCTGCAAACTCACCGAAAAAGCCTGGCGCATGGGGCACCGCATCTACCTGCATTGCAGCGATGCCGACCAACGCACCGAGCTGGATGCCCGCCTGTGGCGCTTCAAGGGTGAGAGCTTCGTGCCTCACGGCCCCGCCGAGTCAGAGCCCGACGGCCTGGTTGTACTGGGATTGGGCGACAGCTGCGGCGCTCACAATGACCTGCTGGTCAATCTGGACTTGAAAGTACCGCCCTTTGCCAAGGCGTTCGCCCGCGTAGCGGAAGTGGTGGTGGAGGATCCGGCTATTCGTCAGGCCGCGCGGGAGAGTTTCCGTTTCTACCGCGAACAGGGCTATCCTCTGCAAGATCACCGGCTACAACGACTTTGAGTAAATGATGGACACTCCCAACCCTCTAAAAAAAGACGACCACCTGCTGGACGACCTGGAGTCGATCCGCAAGCTGCTGGGTGATGATGACTTGCAACCGCCGCTGTTGACCGAGACGGTCGAAGGCGAGGTACAGATTCCACTGTTGTTCGACATGGTCGGCGGCAAACCTGCCGCGCCGGAGCCTGTTGCCGAAGCGCCCGCCGCCGAGCCAGCGCCCGCCGAAAAAGCGCCGGACGCGCTGCTGCTGCACCTGGACAACGAACTGCGCGCCGCCGCGCAATTGATCATGCAAGACGTGATCGACGACTTTGCCCCCCATATCGAGACCGAGATCAAGCGCCGGCTGGATGCGCGCATGGAGAGGCTGATCGCCGCAGCCACAAGTAACTAGTTTCAAACTGCAAGTCAGAGCACTGCGATCAACTTGCAGCTTGTCGCTTGTAGCTTGCAGCTGCTCCCCCCCGCTATACTTGTCGGCTTTCCTGAATTAATGCCAACTAGGGTCCCGCCGCGCATGGATAAGACCTACCAGCCGCACGCCATCGAAACTTCCTGGTACAACACCTGGGAATCCGAGAATTATTTCGCCCCGCAAGGCGCGGGCGATTCCTACACCATCATGATTCCGCCACCGAACGTCACTGGCAGCCTGCACATGGGCCATGGCTTCAACAATGCGATCATGGACGCGTTGATCCGTTTCCGCCGCATGCAGGGTCGCAACACCCTGTGGCAGCCGGGCACCGACCACGCCGGTATTGCCACCCAGATGCTGGTGGAACGCCAACTCGAAGCCACCGGCCAGAACCGTCACGACCTGGGTCGCGAGAAATTCCTGGAAAATATCTGGGAGTGGAAAGACCAGTCCGGCGGCAATATCAGCCGTCAGATCCGCCGCCTCGGCTCGTCCGTAGACTGGAGCCGCGAGCGCTTCACCATGGACGACGGCCTGTCGGAAGCCGTGAAGGAAGCCTTCGTACGCCTGCACGAAGACGGCCTGATCTACCGCGGCAAGCGCCTGGTCAACTGGGACACCAAGTTGCACACGGCAATTTCCGACCTTGAAGTGGAAAACCACGACGAGAAAGGTTTCCTGTGGAACCTCAAGTACCCGTTGGCCGACGGCGCCAAGACCGCTGAAGGCAACGACTACCTGATCGTCGCCACCACCCGTCCGGAAACCATGCTCGGCGACGCCGCCGTGGCCGTTAACCCGAACGATGAGCGCTACCAGGCGCTGATCGGCAAGTTTGTCGAGCTGCCGCTGGTGGGTCGTCGCATCCCGATCATCGCGGACGATTACTGCGACCCTGAATTCGGCACCGGCTGCGTGAAGATCACCCCGGCCCACGACTTCAACGACTACGAAGTCGGCAAGCGCCACAATCTGCCGCTGCTTAACATCTTCGACAAGAATGCCGCCGTATTGCCGGCCTGCCAGGTATTCAACCTCGACGGCACGCTGAACGACAGCATTGACGGCAAGATCCCGGCTGAATACGTCGGCCTCGACCGTTTCGAAGCGCGTAAGCAGATCGTTGCCGCCTTCGATGCCGCCGGCCTGTTGGTCAGCGTTGACGACCACGGCCTGAAAGTGCCGAAGGGCGACCGCTCGGGCACCGTGATCGAGCCGTGGTTGACCGACCAATGGTACGTCTCCACCAAACCGCTGGCAGAACCTGCCATCGCCGCCGTGGAAGATGGCCGCATCCAGTTCGTGCCCAAGCAGTACGAAAACATGTACTTCTCGTGGATGCGCGACATCCAGGACTGGTGCATCAGCCGTCAACTGTGGTGGGGCCACCGCATTCCGGCCTGGTACGACGAGTCGGGCAAGGTCTATGTAGGCCGCGACGAAGCCGAGGTGCGCGCCAAGCACAACCTGGGCGCAGACATCGCGCTGCAACAGGACAACGACGTGTTGGACACCTGGTTCAGTTCGGGCCTGTGGACGTTCTCCACCCTGGGCTGGCCGCAGCAGACCGAGTTCCTGAAGAAATTCCACTCCACCGACGTACTGGTCACCGGCTTCGACATCATTTTCTTCTGGGTTGCCCGGATGATCATGCTGACCATGCACTTGGTGAAGAACGAAGACGGCACACCGCAGGTACCGTTCAAGACCGTGTACGTGCACGGGCTGGTACGTGATGGCCAGGGCCAGAAGATGTCCAAGTCCAAGGGCAACGTACTGGACCCGCTGGATATCATCGACGGCATCGACCTGGAAACCCTGGTGCAGAAACGCACCTCGGGCCTGATGCAGCCGAAATTGGCGAAAAAGATTGAAAAGCAGACACGCGACGAGTTCGCCGACGGCATCGCCAGCTACGGTACCGACGCCCTGCGCTTCACCTTCTGCTCGCTGGCGTCCACCGGTCGCGATATCAAGTTCGACATGGGCCGCGTCGAAGGGTATCGCAACTTCTGCAACAAGATCTGGAACGCGGCGCGCTACGTACTGGATAAAGGCGAAGATTGCGGCCAGAACGGTGAAGCCGTCGAACTGAGCCTGGCCGATCGCTGGATCATTTCCCAGTTGCAACGCACCGAAGCCGAGGTAACCCGTCAGCTCGACCAGTTCCGTTTCGACCTGGCCGCACAGGCCTTGTACGAGTTCATCTGGAACCAGTACTGCGACTGGTACCTGGAACTGTCCAAACCTGTGCTGTGGGACGAAAACGCGCCGATCGAACGCCAGCGCGGCACCCGCCGTACCCTGGTGCGCGTGCTGGAAGTGGCACTGCGCCTGGCACATCCGTTCATGCCGTTCATCACCGAAGAAATCTGGCAGCGCCTGGCGCCGCTGGCCGGTATCGAGGGCAAGACCATCATGCTGCAGCCTTGGCCGGTGGCCAACGAAGCGCGCATTGATGAGGCGGCCGAAAGCGATATCGAATGGCTCAAGACCCTGATGCTCGGCACGCGCAATATCCGCGCCGAGATGAATATCGGCCCGGGCAAGCCCCTGGCCGTATTCGTCAAGAACGCCAGCGCCGAAGACCAGCGTCGTCTCAGCGAGAACGATGCACTGCTCAAGAAGCTGGCGAAGCTGGAGTCCATCACTGTCTTGGCTGACGGCTCTGAAGCACCGCTGTCCGCCACCGCACTGGTCGGCGACATGGAAGTATTGGTCCCGATGGCCGGCTTGATCGACAAGGGCGCCGAACTGGCCCGCCTCGATAAGGAAATCGCACGCCTGCAAGGCGAAGTGCAGCGGGTGGGCGGCAAGTTGTCCAACGCGGCATTCGTCGACAAAGCGCCGGCCGAAGTGATCGAGAAGGAACGCGCCAAGCTGGCCGAGGCCGAACAGGCCCTGGGCAAGCTGGCTGAGCAGCACGCGCGGATCTCCAGCCTGTAAGGTGGACCGTGTGTAAGAAAGAGGCCTTCGGGCCTCTTTTTTTTGGGGCTTTGAAAACCCAATCACCGGGGTCAACTTCGGAATGTGTGACAATACCCACCACTTTTGAAGCAACCCCAGAATCGACGTAGCCCATGACCGCCCCCAGCACGCCAAAACCTCCGCGCAAGAAGCCTAAAACCGCAGCCACGGCCAAACCCGTCACGCCGCGCAAAGAGGCCACCTTGCATCCGCGCAACCGCCACACAGGCCGTTACGACTTCCCGGCGCTGATCAAAACGACGCCGGAACTGGCGAAATTCGTGATCATCAACCCCTATGGCAAGGAAAGTATCGACTTTGCCAGCCCGGACGCGGTGCGGGTCTTCAACCGGGCGCTGCTGAAAGCCTTCTATGGCATCCAGCATTGGGATATCCCAGCCGACTACCTGTGCCCACCCGTGCCGGGGCGTGCCGACTATGTGCATTTCCTCGCCGACCTGCTGGCCAGCGTCAACGACGGCAAGATTCCGCGCGGCTCTATCGTCAAGGTGCTGGACATCGGCATGGGCGCCAACTGTGTCTATCCGTTGATTGGCTACATGGAGTACCGCTGGAACTTCCTCGGCTCCGAGGTTGACCCTATCGCCGTGGCCGCGGCCAAGGCCATCGTGCAGTCCAATGACCTGAGCAAGGTCATCCAACTGCGCCAGCAAACCAACCCCAAGCAAATCCTGTTGGGCCTGCTGGAGCCGGGCGAGCGCTTTGACCTGACCATGTGCAACCCGCCGTTCCACGCGTCCATGGACGAAGCCACCAAGGGCAGCGAACGCAAGTGGCGCGCGCTGGGCAAGGCCGATCCCAAGCGCAAGTTGCCGGTCCTGAACTTCGGCGGGCAATCGGCGGAGTTGTGGTGCGAAGGCGGTGAAGCACGCTTCGTCACGCAGCTTATCGCTGAGAGCGCGCATTTTGCCCACAAGGTGCTGTGGTTCAGCACATTGGTGTCAAAAGCGTCGAATTTGCCGGCGATTGAGACAGCACTCAAAAAAGCCAACGCGCTGGAAAGTCATGTGGTGGAGATGTCCCAGGGCCAAAAGCAAAGCCGTTTCGTGGCCTGGACCTTCCAGACCAAGAACGAGCAGCAGATCTGGCGTCAACGCTGGGTTCGCGACTAGCCCTTCATCACAGTAAAAATTGCAGGCAATAAAAAACCGTGCCCGGATCGCTCCGGAGCACGGTTTTTTTTGCCGCGTCTTACTTGTTAACAGCGTCGGTCAGGCCTTTGGCCACAACCAGCTTGATAACTTTCTTGGCAGCGATTTCGATGGCAGCGCCGGTCGAAGGGTTACGGCCAGTACGGGCAGGACGCTCGGTCACTTTCAGCTTGCCGATACCTGGCAGAGTGATTTCGCCGCCGTTTTCCAGCTGATCAGCAACGATCTGGCCCAGTTGGTCCAGCGCTGCGCGCGCGGTGGTTTTTGGCGCGTCGATAGCTTCAGCGATATCAGCGATCAGTTGGTCTTTAGTCAAAGCCATTGTGGTGTTCCTTCCCTATCAAATTCATATGGATATTGCAGAGTGCAGTGTCAGCCGTCGAGCCTGACCGTCTAGGCCTGGCACCCCCGGCTATAACCACGGAGATCGGGGTTATAGATGCTTGAAACGGGGATTGGTTCGACCTGACAGATGCTGAATGCACGCTTAACGCCGATACTTGGCGTAAGACGGGGCAAAACTAGCACAGAGACGGGGAAATATCCGCCTCTACCTAGCCATTTGGTCAGCTTTATCGCTCTAAAGCGTGAAAAAAAGGCATATGCCCCGTCAGAGAGCATCCAAAACAGCCTTCGGAGCGTGTCTTGACCAATGGGTGCGGTACACTGGGCGACTTTTCGGGGAGGCCACCAGCTCCCCTTCAACCAGCCGAGAAGCCTATGCCGATCCGTCATTGCATCGTCCACCTGATCGACAAAAAACCCGACGGCACACCCGCAGTTCTCCATGCCCGCGATACGGAGCTGTCCGAATCCGCCGCCATCGAGAACATGCTTGCCGACCTCAACGAGAGCTACAACGCCAAACAAGGCAAGGCCTGGGGGTTCTTCCATGCCGAGTCCGGCGCGCACCCGTTCAGCGGCTGGTTGAAGGAATATTTCGACGGTGGCCAGGATTTCACCACCTTCAGCCGCATGGCGGTCGAGCATCTGCAAAAGCTGATGGAAGAGTCCAACCTTTCCACGGGTGGCCATGTTTTATTTGCCCACTACCAGCAAGGCATGACCGATTACCTGGCCATTGCCCTGCTGCATCACAGTGAAGGCGTGGCAGTGACCGAAGAGCTGGATGTGACCCCGTCGCGCCACCTGGATCTGGGCCAACTGCATCTGGCGGCGCGAATCAACGTGTCCGAGTGGCAGAACAACAAGCAATCCAAGCAGTACATCTCGTTCATCAAGGGCAAGAACGGCAAAAAGGTCTCGGAGTACTTCCGCGACTTTATCGGCTGCCAGGAAGGCGTCGACGGCCCAGGCGAGACCCGCACCCTGCTCAAGGCGTTCAGCGACTTCGTTGAAAGCGAAGACCTGCCGGACGAGTCCGCCCGCGAGAAAACCAAGACATTGGTGGATTACGCCAGCAGCCAGGCCAAGCTCGGCGAGCCCATGGGCCTGGAAGAACTGTCGGGCCTGATCGATGAAGATCGGCCGAAAGCGTTCTACGACCATATCCGTAACAAGGACTACGGCCTGTCGCCGGAAATCCCGGCGGATAAGCGCACCCTCAACCAGTTCCGCCGCTTCACCGGCCGCGCCGAAGGCTTGTCCATCAGCTTTGAAGCCCACCTGCTGGGCGACAAGATCGAATACGACGAAGCCGCCGGTACCTTGATCATCAAGGGCCTGCCGACCCAACTGACCGACCAGCTCAAGCGTCGTAACTGATGCTTGGCGGGGTGTTCAAGAAAGTCCTGCTGGTGTTGCTGGTCGTGGTGGTGATTCAAAACTGGGGCAAGATCGAGCGGGTGTTCAACCCATCGCAGGTGGTTTCGGAGCAGGTACGCGCCTCGGCGCGCGTGGTGCTCTATTCCACCGAGTGGTGTGGCTACTGCAAGCAGATCCGCCGCTTCCTGGACCAGAAAGGCATTCCATACCAGGCATTCGACATCGAGAAGGACGCCCAGGCACGCAAGGCGTATGAAGCGTTGGGCGGTGGCGGGATTCCGTTTGTAGACGTGAATGGCACATTGATTCGTGACTACAACCCGGACGCGATCATGGCCGCGTTGAATCGGTAAAACACAGTAGAACACGGGTGGGAATCGTGCTCGGCGCCAGCCCGTTCACCGGTGCAGACCGAACAGACGAGCGAAAGAGGTAGAGTCGGCGTGATGTGTATCTAACGCAACACAATCATCCGACCAAAAACACGCTGCTGTTCAAACCCGAGCACGGCCTGCAAGGCATTCAACACCGCTTGCGGGTCTTTGCTCGGAAAGCTGCCGCTCACACGTTTGCCGGCCATCTCGTCGTTGAGCAACAGAATGCGCCCGGGGTAGTAACGCCCCAGATCCTCGATCACATCGGCCAACGGCGCCTTGTAGTAATTGAGCCATCCGTCGCGCCAGGCCAGGCGCGACTCGCCGTCAACCGGGTGCATGGGTTCGGCGATACCGTCGGCGTAGGCCACTTGCTGGCCGGCCGTCAGAATCTGCTGCTGCCCCTGCCTGGACGCGGTGACGCCCACCCGCCCGGACAACACCGTGACCTGCGCACCGGCCGGTTGCAGCCGCACTTCGAATTGCGTACCCAGCACCCGCGCTTCACCGCTGCCTGCTTCCACCACGAAGGGCTGGCCAGTGTGGGTCACGCTGAAAAAACCGGCGCCGCGACGCAGCTGGATGTGGCGCTCGCCATGGCTGAAATCCACGGCAATGGCGCTGTCGGCATCCAGGGTCACTTGGGATTGATCGGCCAGGGTGACGGTCCTCACCTCGCCGGGCGCGGTCACGTAGTCGGCGCCGAAATCATCGACCCAGCGCGACGGCTGCCAGCCGAGGCCCATGCACACCATCAACAGCAGGCACGCGGCCATGGCCAACGCGCCGGCCCCACGCACCACCCGTGAACGCCTTGCCGTGTTCATTGCAGTGAGGTAGCCCTGCAAGGCCAGAGCCTCTTCGTCCGCCAGCTTGCGCGCCGGCACTTCACTCAACTCCCACAGCACCTGCGCCTGGGAATAGGCCTCGACGTGCGCAGGGTCGGCGCGTAACCAACGGCTGAAGGTAACCTGGTCGCCACTGCTGGGCTGGTTGTGCAACAGGCTCAACCAGTCGAGAGCGGCCTGCTCTTGAGCGGGCGTGGGGGTAACGTTCACGGTGCTTTCCCTGGCGAGCGTGGAGGCAGTGGTTCACGAAGGCTGGCCTTACAGGCTTCGAGGGCACGCATCATATGTTTTTCCACGGCACTTTGGGACAAGCCCATGGCCTTGGCGATGTCCGCGTACTTGCGGCCATGGATGCGGTTAAGCAAGAAAATCTGCCGGGTGCGCTCCGGCAGACTGCGCAGGGCGGCTTCTACATGGCGCAAATCATTACCCGCCTCGAGTGCCGCCTGGGGTTCACTGCCCTGGTTATCCTGCTGCTCCGGCAACCAGCCTTCGTTGCTGCGCACCCGCGCGCCTTCACTGCGCAGATGGTCGATGGCGATGTTGCCGGCGCAGCGCAACAGGTAAGTGCTGAGTTCTTCGACCTGCACCAGCGGCCGGCGCCAGAAGCGCAGGAACAGGTCCTGCACCAGGTCGGCCGCCGTGGCGCGGCAACCCACGCGGCGGCTGACCAAGGCTTCCATCTGCGAACGCTGGGACAGGAACACCTGCAAAAAATGCGCACGCCCACCGGCCGCATCCGGGTGCGGGTTGTCTTGGGATTCCGGTGGAGTGCTGATCATCATGGCAGGCTCAGAATAAGGCGAAGGCCGCAACAGAACGGGTCAGCAGAACGACGCCCGCCAGGGTGGCAAACGACGCACCGCGCGATGTCACGCCTGGTCGATAGAAAGCAGGCAACGGGGTTTTGCTTTTCATGCGGGAAGCACCAGGTTCATCAGTGCGCGATATTAATGATAAATATTCTCATAAGCAAAAGAGAACGGATGAATCACCTGCCCCGGCGGATTGCCGAACCTTGTCATGCGCCCTACAATGCGAACAATTCTTGTTCTCTGACGCACACCAATGTCCGTGGAGTGATCGCGTTGCAGCCGTCCAACACCGTCGAAGTCCTGTACCACGACCATCACCACTGGCTCACCGGCTGGTTGCGACGCAAACTCGGCTGCCCTGAAAGTGCTGCGGACCTGGCGCAAGACACCTTTATCCGGGTGCTGACCGCACGAGAAACCCCAACGCTGATCGAACCCCGCGCTTTCCTCACCACCGTGGCCAAGCGCGTGCTGTTCAACTATTACCGCCGCCAGGACCTGGAACGCGCCTACCTCGATGCCTTGGCGCAACTGCCCGAGCACGTGGCGCCTTCGGAAGAAGACCGCGCCATCATCCTACAAACCCTGGTCGAGCTGGACCAACTGCTCAACGGCTTGCCCGTCCAAGTCAAACGGGCCTTCCTGCTGGCCCAGCTCGATGGGCTGACCTATGCGCAAATCGGCGCAGAACTGGGCATCTCCATTGCCACCGTCAAACGCCACCTGAATAAAGCGGCCATGCGCTGCTACTTTGCCCTATGAACTTCTCGACCCACGTCGCCGAACAGGCCGTGCACTGGCTGATGGAAATGCAGCAAGGTGGCCTCAACCCGCGCCAGCAAGCGGCTTGGCAACAATGGCTGGCGGCCCACAGCGAACATCAGCGTGCCTGGGACCATATCCAACGTATCAACCAACGCCTGCGCGGCATGCCCTCGCCCCTGGCGCATGCAACGTTGAACGCAGCGAAGTCCAGCAGCCGGCGCCAGGCGCTGAAATTGCTGCTGATCCTCGGTGCGGGTTCGGCTGCGGCCTGGGGCCTGCGCCAGCAGCACGTCCTGCCGCCGCTGAGCGCCGACTACCGCAGCCCCGTGGGCCAGCGTCGAAAGGTGCAATTGGCCGATGGCAGCCAGTTGCAGCTCAACACCGGCAGCGCGGTGGATGTACACATTGATGGCCAGCAGCGCTTGATCCGTCTGCTCGAAGGCGAAATCCTGCTGACGGCCCAAGCGGGCCATTCGCCCCTGCGCGTGCTGACCGGCCAGGGCCTGCTCAGCAGCCAGGCGGCGCGCTTGAACGTGCGCCAGTTCAATGACCGCACCCAACTAGCGGTGCTCGACGGCCATGTCGAGGTCATGCCCAACCACTACAACGGCCTGCCGCTGATCGTCGAAGCCAACCGCCAGGTGAATTTCACCCGCAAAGGCTGGGACACCCCGCGCCCTGTCGACGCCAACAGCGGCGCCTGGGCCGATGGCATGCTGATGGCTGCCCACATGCGCCTGGAAGATTTCCTCGCCGAGCTGGGCCGCTATCGGCGCGGCCAGCTCAATTGCGATCCGCAGGTGGCCAACCTGCTGCTGTCCGGCAGTTACCCGCTGGATGACAGCGAGCGCATTCTCGACCTGTTGGAAGTCAGTTTGCCGGTCAAGGTTCGACGCTTTACGCGCTACTGGGTGACCGTGCAGGCACGCGCCTGAAAATATTCTCGATAACCGTGAGCCGTTTTCCAGCCCTCGCGTGACAGAGAAGGAAAGCCACCTTGATCCTTCCTTCTCAGGACCGCCCTTCATGCCCCAGCACCCCACCCTTCTCGCCCGTACCCTGCGCCAGCTACTGCTCGGCGCCAGCCTGAGTTTCACCGTGCTGCCCCAGGTAATGGCGGCCGAAGCCAAGCCCTATCACATCGCCCCGGCATCGCTGGAAACGGCCTTGAACCAATTCGGACGCGAAGCGGGCGTACTGATTTCCTTCGGCTCCGACCTCACGGCAGGCCTGCAGAGCCGCGGTTTATCCGGCAACTACAGCGCCGCCGATGGGTTGCAACAACTGCTGGAAGGCTCCGGCCTGCAAGCCCGCCCCGAGGGCAACAACGCCTACAGCCTGCAACCGGCCAACGCCCCCACGACCGTCGAACTGCAAACCTCAAACGTCGTGGGCGACTGGCTCGGCGATGCGGAACAAACCAACGTGTTCGAACACCCCGGCGCCCGTGACGTGATCCGCCGCGAAACATTCGAACGCCAGGGCGCCACCCAGGCACGTGACGTGCTCAACCGCATCCCCGGCGTCAATGCCCCGGAAAACAACGGCACCGGCAGCCATGACATGGCGCTGAACTTCGGCATTCGCGGTCTCAACCCACGGCTGGCCTCGCGCTCCACCGTGTTGATGGATGGCATTCCGGTGCCCTTCGCGCCGTATGGTCAACCACAGCTTTCATTCGCTCCGATCAGCATGGGCAACATGGATGCAGTTGACGTGGTACGCGGCGGCGGCGCCGTGCGCTACGGCCCGCAAAACGTTGGCGGCATCGTCAACTTCGTGACCCGCGCAATCCCGGACGCACCGACGGTCAAAGGCGGCTTGCAGACCGAAACCAGCCCGTCTTCCAGCCATGATGGCTTCAAGACCACCGGTAACCTGCTGGCTGGCGGCACCGCCGACAACGGCCTGGGCGGCGCGATTCTGTACTCCGGCACCCGTGGCGGCGACTGGCGCGAAAACAGCAATACGCGCATCGACGACCTGATCCTCAAGGGCAACTACCAGCTCGACGACGCCAATAGTTTCAACACCATGGCGCAGTACTACGAAGGCCAGGCCGATATGCCTGGGGGCTTGAACGTGAAGGACTACAAGGCTGATCCGTACCAGTCCACCCGCCATTACGACAAATTCTGGGGCCGCCGTACGATGTTCAACGCCGGTTATCGCTACCAGGAAGACCGTCGCGAATTCACCGCCAATACCTTCTTCACCACCACCTTGCGTAACGGCTATCTGGACCAAGGCAACTTCCTTTCGCTGTCGCCGCGCGAATACTGGGTACGCGGCCTGGAAACCCGCTTCGCCCAAGGCTTCGACCTCGGCCCCACCCGCCATGAAGTCGGCGTCGGCTACCGTTACATCAACGAAGCCGGCCACGAAATGCGCTATCGCACGCCGATCACCGCCAACCAGCAAATGCCCAACACCGATAGCCGCAACGACCGCGACACCCGTGGCGCCACCGAAGCCAATGCATTCTTCGTCGACGACCGCATCGACATCGGCAAGTGGACCATTACCCCCGGTGTGCGCTACGAGATGATCGAGTCCCAACAGACCAACAACCTGACCAACGTCAAGTACAAGGGAGACTACAACACCGCGCTGCCGGCGTTGAACGTGCTCTATCACGTTACCGAAGACTGGAACCTCTACGCCAACACCGAAGGCTCGTTCGGCAGCGTGCAATACAGCCAGATGCCCAACCGTATAGCCAGCGGTGAAGTGAAGCCGGAAAAAGCCCGCACCTGGGAACTCGGCACGCGTTACGACAACGGCACCCTGCGCGCGGAAATCGGTGCGTTCCTGATCAACTTCGATAACCAGTACGACAGCAACCAGACCAACGACACCGTGATCGCCCGTGGTGAAACGCGCCATCAGGGCATCGAATCGAGCGTCAACTACGCCCTTGACGGTTTGAGCCCGGCGCTCGCGGGTTTTGACGTGTACGCCACTTATGCCTACGTCGATGCGACCATTCGCGAAGACGGCCCGAACAAAGGCAACCGCGTGCCCTTCTCGTCCAAGCACAAAGGCACACTGGGCGTGGGTTACACCGAAGGTCGCTGGAAGCTCAACCTGGACAGCAGCTACCAGAGCAGCCAGTTCGCCGACAACGCCAATACCCAGGCGGAAAGCGCCGACGGCGCCAACGGACGCATCCCCGGCTACATGCTGTTCAGCAGCCGCGCGGCGTATGACTTCGGCCCGCAGCTGTCGGATTTGAACGTGGCGGTCGGTGTGAAAAACATCTTCAACAAGCAGTACTACACCCGCTCGTTCGACGACAACAACAAGGGCAAATACGTCGGCGAGCCGCGCACGGTCTACGTGCAAACCTCCATCGCGTTCTAACTGCCCGCCAGGCAACTGGGAGTGCCCGCCACCAAAGCGTCGATGGCGCAGCGCACTTTGGCGGGCATACGGGCAGCCGTCGGCCAGATCACATGGATCGGCGCAGGCTGCGCGCGATGGCTCGGCAGCACGGCTTCCAGTTGCCCACGCAGCACGTAATGCGCAATCAACCAGCTCGGCAACCAGGCCAGGCCGACGCCCGCAATCGCGGCATCGGCCACGGCCTGGAGGTCGTCGAGCATCAATGGCGAGGTCACCCCGGAGCGCAGGGACGTACTGCCCCGGTAGGCAATGCCTCGGTGACCGGCGAGGTCATCGATCCCCTCAATCGGCCCGACACGCCGCAAGTACGCCGGTGAAGCGGCCAACCCCACCGACTGTTCACCCAGGCGGCGCGCGCTGAGGCGGTCGGTGTCCGGTAGCGGGCCGATACGCACGGCGACATCGAAGCCTTCCTGCACCAGGTCCGTGAGCCGGTCCGAGAATGAAATCTCGATCTCCAGTTCCGGGTAACGGTCCATCAATCCCCACAGGGCAGGCGCCGCATAATGGTGGCCGAAAGCCAATGGCAAGCTTGCCCTTAAACGCCCGCGCGGCTGTTGCCGGCCGCTTTCGAGTACCGACTCGGCGGCCTCCAGTTCGGCCAGGGCGCGCAGGCAATGCTCGTGGTACGCCTGCCCATCTTCGGTCAGACGCTGGCGGCGCGTGGAACGCTGCAACAGGCAAGTGCCCAAGCGTGCCTCCAGCCGCGCCAAGCCCTTACCCACGGCAGAGCGCGTCAGGTTCAGACGTTCAGCGGCTGCGGTCAGGCTGCCGCTCTCGACGATGTGCAGAAACAGTTCAACGCCGTCGAAACGTGGAATGGCCATGATTTTATTGTCGCCCTGGAATCCCTTATCAACGGAAAACTTATCACGAATAAAGAATTCAGTTCCCGCGAGAATGAAACCTTCATTCAATCCAAAGGAACATCCCATGCCGCCCGCCACTGCCGTATCGGCCGTCAGCGTCTCGCGTACCGCCAGAGATGGCCTCGCCCTCACCGCCGTGTGCCTCGTTGCTCTGATGTTCGGCCTGGAGATCTCCAGCGTGCCGGTCATCCTGCCCACCCTCGAACAACAATTGGGCACGGGCTTCCAGGATGCGCAATGGATCATGAACGCCTACACCCTGGCCTGCACCAGCGTCCTGATGGCGGCAGGCACGCTGGCCGATCGCTTTGGTCGGCGGCGCATGCTGGTGTTGTGTTTGTGGCTGTTCGGCGTGGCCTCGCTGGCCTGTGGGTTAGCCGATACGGCGTCGACACTGATCGCGGCGCGTTTCGTCCAGGGTGTGGGCGCCGGGGCAATGATGATTTGCCAGTTCGCCATTCTTTCGCACCAGTTCCGGGAGCCGGAGGGGCGTGCACGAGCGTTCGCGGTATGGGGCGTGATCGCGGGCGTGGGTCTCGGATTCGGGCCAATGGTGGGCGCGTTGATCCTGGCGATAGCGGATTGGCGCTGGGTATTTCTGGTGCACGTGCCACTCACCTTGCTGACCCTGGCGTTGCTGCGGGCCAGCGTGCAGGAATCCCGCGACCCGGCCGGGCATCGCCTGGACATCGCCGGGATGCTCACCCTCACGCTGTCAGTGTTCGCGCTGGTGTACTTCATCATCCAGGGCAGCGAGAACGGCTTCGGCACACCGGCCATGCTCGGTTGGGCAGGTTTGTCGCTGGTCGGGTTGCTGTTGTTCATTGTCATCGAGCGACGCAGCGCACATCCGATGTTTGATTTCTCGGTGTTGCGCATCCAGCGTTTCAACGGTGCATTGATGGGCTCGATCGGTATGAACTTCAGTTTCTGGCCGTTCATGATCTACCTGCCGCTCTACTTCCAGGCGGGCCTGGGCTACGACACCCTGACCAGCGGCGGCGCCCTGCTTGCCTACACCTTGCCCACCCTGCTGGTGCCGCCGCTGGCTGAACGCCTGGCACTGCGTCATGGCGCCGAACGGATTATCCCCATAAGCCTGGGTTTGATGGGCGCCGGGTTTATCGCCATGGCCATCGTCAATGGTACCGAGCAGCCGAGTATCGTGCTGGTGCTGTGCAGTTGCGGCATCGCGGGCGTGGGTTTGGCGCTGACTAATTCACCGACCACCAACACCACCACCGGCTCGGTCTCGGCCGACCGTGCCGGCATGGCGTCGGGCATTGATCTCAGTGCACGGCTGATCACCCTGGCGCTCAATATCGCGCTGATGGGGCTGGTGCTGTTGCTCGGGATCAGCCATCAACTGGCCAGCCTGCTGCCCGCCTCCACGGCGGTGAATTGGCCCGTCATCAGCCAACACATTGCGGCGGGCAAGCTGGAAGGGCTGGGGTTGACCACCCAGCAAGCCCAGGCGGCACTGCGCCATGGCGCCGGTTGGGCAATGCTCTTTGCCGGTATCGGCGCGGGCGGGCTGGCGCTATTGAGCCGGTATTTCTTCCGACGCCGGTAAACGAAAACGGGCCTGCGTATGCAGGCCCGTTCGGGTAGGGATGAAAGAGCTGTCAGCTGTTAATCGCTGCCTGCAGGTTTTCTTCAAACTCCGCTTCGAGCGCACCCTCATTCACTTTGTTGGCCGGCAGACTTTTCCCGGCAGCGCGTGGCTTGCCTTGCAGTTTGCCGAACAGATGTTCCAACGCATGCTCCAGCTTGATAGCCGCACCGTCGATCGCCTGTTCAAGCGTATCGGCCTTATCGCAGACCGAGATCGGTTGATGGCCTTTTGGCCGCGCTTCCAGGCGGCAACTCAAATCATGGGGGCCTGGCTTGTCGCCGTTCTCATCCCGCAGGTAGACCTCAACTCGGGTCAGGTGCTCTTCATAACGTTCGAGCGTGCTCTCAATGGTCGTACGTACCCACTCCTCCAGTCGGATGCTGCTTTCAATATGGTTATCGCTATTGACTTGGATTTGCATAGTTCTTCCCTTATTTCAGCTAGCTCGCGGGAGGCCACGACTGCAACACCGGTGCGGTGAAACCATGACCTCTTGATTACACAATTGAGCACTCAGCGAAACATTTCAACCCCTTTGCAAAGATAAATCCCACATTACAAATTAAGTCTGACTACGAGCAAAAACGCTGTTAGGGTGGGGAGTTAGTTACATCTTCCTACGCCTTGCGAACCTTACAATTGCCCCTCTCCCAGCGGGTGCAATCCGCGAAAAACCGCTGCTTCCTCCACCAACCAGTCATGCACCGCCCGCACGCCCGGATGGCTCAACGCGCCTGGTGCATACAGCAGCACGTAGCGTTTGTGGTTGGGCACGGCTACGCCGAATGGCACGATCAAGGTGCCACGCTCCAGCTCATCATTGAGCAGGGTGCGCCGGGCAATCGCCACGCCCATGCCGGCGATGGCAGCTTCGATGGTCAGATGGTTGCGGTTGAAGGTGTGCCCACGCCGCACATCGGCGTGGTGATAGCCGATGGCATTCAGGTAAAACTCCCACTCGGCGTACTCATAACTCCCACGCCAGGCCGTAATGTCGTGCAACAACGGAAAGTGCACCAGATCCGCCGGGCCATGTAACGGCGGACGGCCGCGCAGCAGGCCAGGCGCGCACACCGGGAATATCTGCTCATCCAACAGGGCTGTGGATAACAAGCCAGGGTAGCTGCCGTCGTTGAGGTCAATCGCCAAGTCAAAGTCACCCTCATGCAGGGCAATGCTGCTGTCTTCGGCCACCATGCGCAGTTGGATATCCGGGAAGCGTTGCTGTAAACGCGGCAACCGCGGCGTCAGCCACTTGCCCAGAAACGACGGAATGGAACGCAGGCGCAGGGTGCCGCTGATCATGCCGGCGTCCAACCGCTGTAACTCGGCATCGATGCTGCCGTAGGCCTCCCCCACCGTCGTCGCCAACCGCTGCCCCTCGGCACTGAGTTCAACCCCGCGCGCCCGGCGATGGAACAGTCGAAACCCCAACCGTTCCTCCAACTGGCGGATTTGCTGGCTCACCGCCCCCGGTGTGATGTGCAGTTCTTCAGCGCAGCGGGTGAACGACAAATGCCGTGCCGCGCAGGAAAAAACGTGCAACCAGACGTACGTCTGGCCATGGAGGGGGCGGGTCATAGGGTTTAGTCCTGCTAAAGGGTGTCTTAGGATAATTCGTTGGTCAGTGCCGATCCAGAGGATCAGTATCGCGCCAATTGCGCTCGGCCTACAAAAATGGCAGCGATTCCTACTCCATTGCTTGTAAGGCTTTAGCATGGCTATCAGTGTTTTTGATCTATTCAAAGTGGGCATCGGCCCTTCCAGCTCTCATACCGTCGGCCCCATGCGGGCAGCGGCGAGCTTTGCCCAGGCACTGGCCGACCAACAGGTGCTGAGCGACACGCGCCGGGTCGAAGTGCGCCTGTACGGCTCGCTTTCCGCCACCGGGGTCGGCCACGCCACCGACCGGGCCTGCGTCATGGGCCTGATGGGCGAATGGCCGGATCAGGTCGACCCGACCTCGATCAACGCCCGCATCCAGCAGTTGCGTGAGTCCGGCCGGCTGTTGCTCGCCGGCACCCAGGACATTGCCTTCAATTGGCACTCCGACCTCCTGCTGCTGGACGAAAGCCTGCCCTACCACCCTAACGCCATGTCGCTGCACGCCTACGGTGAAACCGGCCTGCTGAGCGAGCAAACCTATTATTCGGTGGGCGGCGGCTTCATCATCGACGCAGCTGAGGCAGCTTCGGGCAATGCGCCGACCAGCGATGTGCACTTGCCTTACGACTTTTCCAGCGCAGTCGAACTGCTGGCCCTGTGCAATAAGCACGGCCTGCGAGTTTCGGAGCTGATGATGGCCAACGAACGGGCGTGGCGCAGCGACGCAGAAATCCGTAGCGGCCTGCTGCATATCTGGTCAGTGATGCGCGAGTGCGTGGAACAGGGCCTGCGCGACGAAGGCATCTTGCCGGGGGGCTTGGATGTGCCGCGTCGCGCCGCGAAACTGCACCGCAGCCTGCTGGAAATCGGCAAGCCGAATGTCATCACCTCGACCCTGTCCGCGATGGAATGGGTCAACCTGTTCGCCCTCGCCGTCAACGAAGAAAACGCCGCCGGCGGACGCATGGTCACGGCGCCGACCAACGGCGCGGCGGGGATCATCCCGGCGGTGCTGCATTACTACATGAAGTTCAATGCCAACGCCTCTGACGACGATGTGGTCAATTTCTTCCTGGCTGCGGCCGCTGTCGGCATTCTGTGCAAGAAAAACGCCTCTATCTCCGGTGCCGAAGTCGGCTGCCAGGGCGAAGTCGGCTCGGCCTGCGCCATGGCGGCCGCCGGGTTGGCCGAGATTCTTGGTGCAACCCCTGAGCAACTGGAAAACGCCGCCGAAATCGGCCTGGAGCACAACCTCGGCCTGACCTGCGACCCAGTCGGTGGCCTGGTGCAAGTGCCGTGTATCGAGCGCAACGCCATCGCCGCCGTGAAGGCGATCAACGCCACGCAAATGGCTCTGCGCGGCGATGGCAAACACTTCATTTCCCTCGACCGGGTGATCCGCACCATGCGCGATACCGGCGCCGATATGCACGACAAGTACAAAGAAACTTCACGGGGCGGCCTGGCGGTCAGCTGGGTGGAGTGCTGATCGGAGCACTGCTACCCGCCCCAACGTGAGCCCGCGCAAAAATAATAACGAGGCAATATCGATGACTGATGTACGTACACCTGCCGTAGAAAATCCTGCCGTAGAAACGACCGTGACCACGGGCTGGACCCCACACGACACCACCTGGATGCTTGGCCTCTACGGCACCGCCATCGGCGCGGGCACCTTGTTCCTGCCGATCAACGCCGGCGTCGGCGGCTTCTGGCCGCTGATCGTGCTGGCGCTGCTGGCTTTCCCGATGACCTTCTTCGCCCACCGTGGGCTGACGCGCTTTGTGCTGTCGGGAAAATCCGGCGACATCACCGAAGTCGTCGAAGAACACTTCGGTATCGGCGCAGGCAAGCTGATCACCCTGCTGTATTTCTTTGCGATTTTCCCGATTCTACTGGTGTACAGCGTGGCCCTGACCAACACCCTGGGCAGTTTCATGCAGCACCAGTTGCACATGACGCCGCCGCCCCGGGCGATTCTGTCGCTGGTGCTGATCCTCGGCTTGATGGCCATTGTGCGCTGCGGCCAAGGCGTGATCGTCAAAGCCATGAGCGTGCTGGTATACCCGTTCGTTGCCGCCCTGTTGCTGCTGGCGTTCAGCCTGATTCCCAATTGGAACGGCGCGTTCTTCGCCTCGGCCGGTGACGGCATGCCAATGCCATTGTTCTTCAAGACCCTGTGGCTGGCTATTCCGGTGATGGTGTTCTCCTTCAACCACTCGCCGATCATCTCTGCATTTGCCGTCGACCAGAAGCGCGTGTATGGCGCCCAGGCCGAACGCAAAAGCGGCGGTATCCTGGCTACCGCCCACGGCATGATGGTGCTGACAGTGATGTTCTTCTGCTTCAGTTGCGTGCTGGCCCTGTCGCCGGCCGACTTGGCGGCCGCCAAGGCGCAGAACATTTCGATCCTGTCGTACCTGGCCAACCACTTCCAAACGCCGGTCATCGCCTACGCCGCACCGTTGATTGCGCTGGTGGCGATAACCAAATCCTTCCTGGGCCACTACATCGGTGCCAGCGAAGGCTTCCAGGGTTTGATCGTCAAATCCCTGCGTGGGCGTAACCGCTCGATGTCGTCCAAAGCGCTCGAACGCTGCACCGTATTGTTCATGGTGCTGACCTGCTGGGCCGTGGCGACCTTCAACCCGAGCATCCTGGGCATGATCGAAACCATGGGCGGGCCGATCATTGCCTGCCTGCTGTTCCTGATGCCGATGTACGCGATCCGCCGCGTGCCATCGCTGCGCCAGTATTCGGGCCAGTTGTCGAATGTGTTTGTGGTGGTGATCGGGTTGATTGCGCTTTCAGCGATCGTTTTTTCCGTTCTGCCCTGAAACGGGTCGCCCACCTCAAGAACACTACAGCGCTCATGTGAAAAGGGGCTTGCTCCCGATAACGGTACATCAGCCAATAAATACTCGGCTGAATGACCGCCATCGGGAGCAAGCCCCCTCTCACATCAAGCCCACAGCGCCTGGTAGGCCCGTGTACGGCACGGCCCTTGCTGTACAGCTTGCGAGGTAAACGGACTTTGTAAAACCTCAGCGACGGAGTGGCCGGTGGTCAGGCAACGCGAACTATTCCCGACACCGGTCGTCAATGACTGCATGTTCCTATCAGGCGGTAACGCACCATGGACAATCCTTTTCAGATCATCACGGACACTTTCACCCCCCAGTACCGCGTCAACCTGAGCATCCAACGGCTCGACGGCAGCATCATGCTCACGCTCTCGAATGAAACGGGCGTGGTGGCCAAGCGCATGATCAGCGCCGAACAACGCAACGATCCGCAACGGCTCAAACGGCTGGTACAAAGCATTCAGTTCGGCATCGCTATCGAGCAGGGCCATAGCGCCATGGAGATCCTGGCGATGATGACGGACGGTGACGGCCACAAACTCCTGCAGCGACCGCCCACGCCCAGCCTGCCCTTCAGCGTCGGGCTTTAAAGCTCGCCCTTCTCGGTTTCCTGGCTCGCCTCGCCTTTGCGACGCGGGCCTTCAACCTTTACCGACGGGAATGCCGACGAGGCGTACCGAACGACCATAATCGAGAACGCCAACAGCAGAATACCGCCGCACAGGTAGATGATGCCGATGTCCGGCGGGTTGTGGTGCGATACGTTGGAGATCAACAGGCGCGTCAACGCGGTGATCGCCACGTAGATCAGGAAGCGCACCGGCATGTGGTTGGTCTTGAAGTAAATCCCTACCATCGCGCCCAATTCCAGGTAGATGAACAGCAGCAAGATGTCATCGATCTTGATATGCCCGTTCTCCAGCATCCCCAGAAACTCCATCACCGCCGCCCAGGCGGTCACCGCGCCAATGGCGAACAGCGCCAGGTAGTGGAATGTCTCGACGAACAGATTGCCCAGGGACTCGGCGAGACCATGTACATTCTGGCGCAGCCTTTCAGCCCAGTTGATTTTCACGATGATGCTTCCTTAGGTCGGCTCGACCGGATAATGCGAGGTGGACGTGACGATTGTTCTGCATGCAGAAAAAAGGCCAGCAGCCGGTATAAGATGATGGCAGGGTGATATGAGACACGTATGAGGATGAGCAGAGCAGATGCTTTGTTCGGCTGAGAAGCGAATCTATCAAGGGTATAGCTGGCGCGCGTGTAAAACCGAGAGAACCCGAATGTTATCGGTCACCTGATAGACAACCAGATAATTGGGATGCACCACCATCTCTCGCGTACCGATGACACGTCCAGGGCGGTAAAGGTGGGGTCTACGAGAGAGAGCCAGTACCGAGGCGTCTATTGCTCGGGTTAACTCAAGAGCTGCTACGGGATTGCGGTCGCTGAGATAATCAACAATTTTTCGAAGTTGCGCCCGCGCTGCGGGAGCCCATTCAATCAGCATCACCTGTCTTGCGTTTGGATTCGATCAGCGCCTGCATTTCGGCCACCACTTGGTCGTGAGGAATGCCAGGGCTCGGGTCATCAAGAGCGGCTTGCACCTTGGCGCGAAACCAATGGTCATAGCTGTCGGTGTGTTCTTCGGCATCCAGGGGGATACCAGAGGAAGAGGAAGTATCCATAAAAGCCTCCGTTGTCGATGAGGAAGGAGTCTAGTCGCTGCAGTTTTTACTGTCGTGCTCCAAGCGATGAAGTGAGTAACAGAAAAAATCAAAGTCCATGCGATGGCTATTTCCCGACTACATTAAAAAACTGCTACCCAAACCCCACGGTTTGGCTTACCCTTTTAGCTGTATATAAATACAGTAGTCGCAAAAGACAACTATCGTGAAGGCATGTGAGGTGGTGAATGGCCGTCGAAGTGGTATACCGCAGCAGCCGAGATCTGGAGCGTTTGTTCATGGATAAAGCCGAAGCTGACCGTCATGACAAGATGCTTGAACTCGCTGAGTTGCTGGCAGAAGTGTTGCAAAAAGCCGTGCCGTCCCTGAGCGAGCAGCAAGTGGAAGAAGCCGGGATCTACATGGCGAAGAACCGCGATGTATTTGCCAAGGCGTTCAAGAGCCAGCCGGACGCGTTGTCCGAATTGCTGAACCCGGCAGCGGAATAAAGCCCGAATTGAACAGGCCCTGAGTCACTGACTCAGGGCCTTTTTAATGCCTGGGCTATTTGTACAGCAGCCGCTCGGCGAGCTCGTCGGCGACCCGTGCCGG
This sequence comes from Pseudomonas sp. BCA17, assembly GCF_004519405.1. GTDB lineage: Bacteria > Pseudomonadota > Gammaproteobacteria > Pseudomonadales > Pseudomonadaceae > Aquipseudomonas. Next base: position 383,234 of record NZ_SGWI01000002.1, read on the forward strand.
GGAACGTTTTTCGGCCTGGGCGTGGGCGAAGATTTCGGTCAGGCGCCTGCCTATGTTTGACAGATGAGCCGTGATGTCCGCCAACTCCGCACCGCCATGCTTGAGGGCGACATAGATCAAGCCGCCGGAGTTGATCACGTAGTCTGGCGCATAGAGTATGCCGCGTCCTTCCAGTTGGTCGGCGATCTCCAGGTTGGTCAGTTGCGCGCTGGCGGAGCCGGCCACAGCGGCGCAACGCAGTTGGCCGACCGTATGGCGATTAAACACCGCGCCGACGCCGCAGGGCGCGAGGATGTCGCAGGGGGTGCTGAGCAAGGCATCGTTGGCGATGGGGTGCGCGCCGAGTTGCTCCATGGCCAGTTGAACCTTGCCGTGATCGATATCGCTGACCAACAGCTCGGCACCGGCTGCATGCAGTTGCTCGGCCAGGGCATAGCCCACGTTGCCCAGCCCCTGCACCGCTACGCGCAAGCCTTCGAGGTTGTCGCTGCCAAGGCGGGCCATGGCGGTGGTGCGGATACCGGTGAACACGCCCATGGCGGCATGGGGCGCTGGGTCGCCGGCGGCGGTGGTGCTGGTGACGAAGCGGGTGTGCTGGGCGATGCAGTCCATATCGGCAACCGAGGTGCCGCTGTCGATGGCGGTGATGAAGCGGCCGTCGAGTTTCTCGATGCAGCGACCAAAGGCTTCGAACAAGGCGGCGCGGCTTTCCACGTGCACGGGGCGGATGATCACCGCCGTACCGCCGCCCACCTGCAGGCCGGCCAGGGCAGCTTTGTAGCTCATGCCTTGGGCCAGGCGCGCGGCGTCCGCCACGGCACTTTGATCGTCGGGGTAACTGAGGTAGCGACAGCCGCCCAAGGCTGGCCCCAAGCGACTGTTGTGGATGGCGATGATCGCCTTCAGCCCCGTCACCGGGTCGACGCTCAGGTGCAGCGATTCAAGGCGGGTGCTGTGCATGAGCGCAAACATCAATGAGCTCCCGAATCACTTCTGGTAGTGGCCCAAGTATAGGCTTGCGGTAGAAAAATGCTGGACTGCGCTGGAATAAGGCTCCCGGTTTTGCAGGCCCTAAGACATAAGGCGGCAGGATATTTCTCAAGACGCTGGACGAAAATTCACAGCAAGGCTAAAACGGGGGCATCTGCCGGAGAACGCAATGAATCCCCGCCAAGCCTTTTTTGCCTGCCTGGACCGTTCACCCCCCGCGCTGTTTGAAGCTGCGCTGTGGATTGCCGCCGAGCACGATCCTGCCGTACAGCCGTTGCAGATCCTGCAAGACTTCACTTTGTTGCAACAACAGGTCGCGCTTGGCCTGCCGATGTTGCCGGCTGACGAACTGGGCCAACCCCTGTTACGCCGCTTGAACGACCTGGGGTTCGCCCAGGACGACTTCACCCCGCTGCGCCCCGCCGCCGCCCTGTTGGACAAGGTACTGCAACGCAAGCGCGGGCAACCTTTGGCCATGGCGCTGATTGCACTGGAAATGGCGCGACGCCTGGACATCCCTCTGGTGGGCGTGAATTTTCCGGGGCATTTTCTGTTACGGGTGCCCGGCGCCGACCACCTGCTGGACCCCTGTGGCGGTCGGCGTCTATACCCCAATGACTGCCGCGAATTGCTGCAGCGTCAATACGGGCCGAACCTCAAGCTGCAGGCCGACCACCTGCACACCGCCGAACCACGCTCGATCCTGCAACGGCTATCACGCAACCTGCGCCAACTGCACCTTTCCAATGACGCCCCACTCGACGCATTGATCGATGCCGAGCGCGTACTGGAACTGGGCAATGCCAGCGCCGCCGACTATTTGGCCCGGGCCAGCCTGTATCAACGCCTGGACTGCCCGAACGCCGAGCGCTTTGACCTGGAACATGCCCTGCTGCTCAGCGAAGACCCGATCCAGCGCCTGCGCCTGACCGAGCGGCTGGGGCATCTGCCGCCCAATACTGTCGTGCATTAAGCCTGCGGCGCCTTGAGGATATCGGTCTGCAACGGGCTCTTCGGCGTGCTGACGACAGGCGAACGCACCTGAATAATCAGCAACGCCGCAATCACTGCCGGAATCGCGCAGAAGAAGAAAATCTGCTGCACCGGAATATGCATCGCCAACAGCGCGCTGCCAAACAGTGGCCCCAGGATCGAGCCGAATCGCCCCACACCCAAGGCCCAGCCGGTGCCGGTGGCGCGCACGTGAGCCGGGTAGAAGTTGCTGGCGAAGGCGTTGAGCGTAAGCTGGCCGCCAATAATGCAGAAACCGGCGGCGAACACGCAGGCCACCAGGTAGCGCGGGTTGTCATGGTTCAGCCCCAACAGGACGGTGCACAGGGCAGCGGCCGTCAACACACCGGACAACAGCCGCACTTTGCTTTTCAGGCGGTCGGCGAACCAGGCCATGCCGATGGCACCCAGGGTGCCGGCAAACAGAAACATCGACGTCACCAGATTGGCCTCTTTCAAAACCAGGCCGCTTTCCAGCAGCAGCGACGGCAGCCAACTGATCATGAAATACAGCAGGATCAGGCTGACGAAAAAAGTCGCCCAGATCAGTACGGTCGGGCGCGCGTAGCCGTTGCGGAACAACTCCAGCACCGTCAGCCGGCTGCCCTGCTCCTGCCGGTTTTCGGCCTCGGTGGCCAGTGGCGGTTGCCAGTCGGGCAGCATGCGTGCCGTAACCTTTTGCAGGCGCGCATAGGGCGGTGCATCACGCAACAGACGCGGCAGGGATTCGGGCAGCAACCCCACCAGGAAGGGGAACAGCAACAACGGCGTGACGCCGCCCGCCAGGAAAACTGCCTGCCAGCCATAGCTTTCGATAAAGCCCGCCGCTACGAACCCACCCGCCGCGCCGCCGAACGAGAAGCCGCACGCCGCCAGCGTCACCATCAAAGTGCGCAACCGGGGCGGCGAGTATTCCGACATCAACGCCATGGCGCTCGGCATCGCACCTCCCATGCCAATGCCGCAGATAAAGCGCGCGACCATCAGTGTGGTCAGGGAGTTGGCGAATACCATCAGTACGGTAAGGCTGGCGTAGATCAGCACGCAGCCCAGCAGGATGCGCCGCACGCCAAACCGGTCGGCCAGGGGTGTCACCAGCAGCGAGCCCAACGTCAGGCCCAACAGGTTGGCACTGAATACCGGGCCGAACGCGGCTTTTTCCAAGCCCCAATCCTTGGCCAATGCCGGCACTACGTAACCCAGTACCTGAGCGTCGTAGCCGTCGGTCACCAGCAGCAGCGCCAGCAACAGGAGGATCAACCACTGATAGCGCGACACCGGACGGGCATCGAGTGCCGCGCGAAAGCTGGCAATCTGATTGTGCATCGCAAGGTACCTTGATTATTTTTATTTGAATAACGCCCCTCCCACATGGATTCAGGGTGTAGCAGGGGTATCCGGCTGGTTGGCGGGATGCGCTTGCACAAACGCCGGATGCCGTGCCGCCAGCGCCGCCACCCGCCCAATCCGCGGGAATGCCGCCAACGGCACCTTGAAGCGCTCCGCTGCATACAGCTGGGGGATCAGAAACGCATCCGCCATCCCCGGCTGCTCGCCAAAGCAAAAACCTTCATCGCCAATCAACTGCTCCACCGCGCCCAACCCCTGGCTGATCCAATGGCCGATCCATTCCAGCAATTGCGCCTCGTCATGTCCCCACTGTCGCAGCAGGTTCTGGGTGCTGGAGTTGTGCAACGGGTGAATATCGCAACCAATGATCGACGCCACCGCACGCTCATGCGCACGGGTGGCGATATCCCTGGATAACAGCGGCGCCTGTGGATAACGCTCGTTCAGGTATTCGATGATCGCCGTCGACTGAATCAACAGCTCACCATCGTCCGTGCGCAACGCCGGTACACGGCCCTGCGGGTTGATTGCCAGGTATTCCGGCTGGCGGTTGGCGCCGCCCGCCGGGACCAGCAGGTTGATCGGCACGGCAGTAAAATCCAGCCCTTTGAGTGCCAGCGCGATACGCACTCGGTATGACGCAGTGGAACGGTAGTAGGTATAGAGCTCCATCGCCCGGCCTCCTTAATGCGCCGCAACCACGGTGCCACGGCACTCGCCGAAGCCGATGGAGGCAAACCCTTCGCGGCGGCACCGCGCGCGCAGGATGATTTCGTCGCCGTCTTCAAGGAACTTGCGCACCTCGCCGGAGGCCAGCTCGATCGTTTTTTTGCCGCCTTCGGTGATTTCCAGCAGGCTGCCGAACTGCCCCGGCTGCGGCCCGGACAAGGTACCCGAGCCGAACAGGTCACCGGCCTGCAACTGGCAGCCGTTGACGCTGTGGTGCGCAACCATTTGCGCCGCTGTCCAGTACATATGCTGGGTGTTGCTCAGGGCCAGGCGATGGGCCGGCAGGTTCTGCTCACGCATCGACGCGGTGGTCAGCAATACCTCCAGTTCGATGTCTAGGGCGCCCGCGTTCTGATCGCGGTTATCCAGTAGGTACGGCAGCGGCTGCGGGTCACCCTCGGGACGCGCCGGTTGCGCCTTGCGGAACGGCTCCAGCGCCTCAGCCGTAACTACCCACGGTGAGATGCTGGTGATAAAGCTCTTGGACAAAAACGGCCCCAGAGGCTGGTACTCCCACGCCTGGATATCCCGTGCGGACCAGTCGTTGAGCAGGCAGAAACCGGCGATATGCTCGGCCGCGTCGCCAATGGCAATCGCGTCGCCCATGGCGTTGCCCGGACCGATCCAGATGCCCAGTTCCAATTCGTAGTCCAGGCGCGCGCAGGGCCCGAAGGTCGGCTCGGTCTGGCCGGCCGGCAGGGTCTGGCCTTTAGGGCGACGGACTTCAGTGCCCGATGGGCGAATGGTCGAGGCGCGCCCGTGATAGCCGATCGGCACGTACTTGTAGTTCGGTAGCAAGGGGTTGTCGGGGCGGAACAGTTTGCCGACGTTCTGCGCGTGTTCGATGCCGACGTAGAAGTCGGTGTAATCGCTTATTTTCGCCGGCAGGTGCATCTGGCAATCGACAGCACGGTGCAGCACCTGCGCCTCGCGGGTTTGCAGCTTGCTGCCTTCGGCCAGCAGTTCCAGCAGGCGTTCGCGCAGGGCCACGCGCGGGCCACGGCCCAGTTCGAAAAAGCTATTCAACTGGCCACCGGCGGTGGCTTCTACGGCGCGGCGCGCCTCACCCTCAAACTCGTCCAAAGCGGCGTGCAAGTCGAGGATCGAGTCGCCAATCGCCACGCCGCTGCGTGGTGCCGAGCCGTTGATGCTGAACACCCCCAGCGGCAGGTTTTGCAGGGGAAAGTCGCGGTGACCGTTGGCGGAGGCCACCCAGCTGCGGGTTAGCGTCGGTTGAGTCATGGGTTATCTCCGGTTCGGGTTGAAGGTGGCGGGCAGCGCGGCCCAGCACGCGTCATAGGTGTTTTGCAGTTGCGGGCATTCAAGGGCGAACTGTGTGGGACGCAGCACTTGGCTGGTCTCGAACATGAAGGCCATGGTGTTATCGATTTTGTGCGGCGCCAATTCCACGTTGATGGCTTTGGTGCAGGTCTCGCCGTCCGGGCCGTGGGCACTCATGCAGCTGTGCAACGACGCACCGCCGGGCAGGAAACCTTCGGCCTTGGCGTCGTAGGCGCCCTGGATCAGGCCCATGTATTCGTTCATCAGGTTGCGGTGGAACCACGGCGGGCGGAAGGTGTTCTCGGCCACCATCCAGCGCGGCGGGAAAATCACGAAGTCGAGATTGGCCAGGCCGTGAGTGCTGGTGGGCGAGGTCAACACCGTGAAGATCGATGGGTCCGGATGATCGAAACTCACCGTACCGATGGTGTTGAAACGACGCAGGTCATATTTGTACGGCACGTTGTTGCCATGCCAGGCGACCACGTTCAACGGCGAATGGTCCAGCTCGCAGGCCCACAGCTCGCCAAGGAATTTCTGCACCAGGGTGGTCGGTTGCTTGAGGTCTTCGTAGTGCGCGACCGGCGTGAGGAAATCGCGCGGGTTGGCCAGGCCGTTGCTGCCGATAGGCCCCAGGTCCGGCAAGCGCAGCGGTGCGCCATGGTTCTCGGCGACGTAGCCACGGGCCTCGGCATCCAGCAGTTCGACACGGAATTTCAGGCCGCGCGGCAGCACGACGATTTCCAACGGTTCCACGTCCAGCACGCCCAATTCGGTAGCAATGCGCAGGCGCCCCTGCTCGGGCACGAGCAACAGTTCGCCGTCGGCATTGAAGAACACGCGCTCCATGGAGCGGTTGGCGCGGTAGTGGTAGATGCTGATGCCAGAGGGCTTTTGCGCACCCGAGTTGGCCACCATGCCTGCGAGCCCATCGATAAAGTCCGTCGGTTCGCTGGGAATATCCAATGGATTCCAGCGCAGGCGATTTGGTGTCACCGCGCCCAGAGTCCCGCCGGCCAATTGCCGCTCCACCTTTACAAATGCCGGATGATTGGCCGATGGCTGAATACGGTACAGCCAGGTTCGGCGCGCTTCGCTGCGTGCCATGGTGAACGCCGTGCCGGAGAACAGTTCGGTGTACAGCCCGTAGGGCGCTTTTTGCGGGGAATTCTGGCCGACAGGCAGCGCGCCTGGCAGGGCTTCGCTGGCGAATTCATTGCCGAAGCCCGATTGATATTCGAGGTGCATGGATCATCCTCTGTGTGGAAGTTGTTTTTATCGTAATCCAGTTACGCATAACGTAATTTGATCACCATCGACCGTCAAGCTATAAAGACGCCCATTCATCTCTCGGATTCTCGCCCTTCCATGGAAAAGCCCCGCGACACCGGTAAACAGAAAGTCCGCTCGGCCGAAGTGGGCACCGATATCCTCAAGGCCCTGGCCGAACTGTCACCCGCCACCTCGCTGTCGCGCCTGGCCGAACACGTGCAAATGCCCGCAAGCAAGGTGCATCGTTATTTGCAGGCGTTGATCGCCTCAGGCTTTGCCGAACAGAACACCGCCACCAACCACTATGGCCTGGGCCGCGAGGCGTTGCGCGTGGGCCTGGCTGCATTGGGCAGCATGGACGTGTTGAAAGTCGGCGCGATGCCGCTGGCCGAACTGCGCGATGAATTGAATGAAACCTGCTTTCTGGCGGTGTGGGGCAACCAGGGTGCCACCGTGGTGCATATCGAGCCTGCGGTGCGCGCCGTCACGGTAGTGACGCAGCTGGGCTCGGTATTGCCGCTGCTCGGTTCGTCCACCGGCCTGGTGTTCAGCGCTTATTTGCCGCCGCGGGAAACCGTGGAATTGCGTGAACGTGAGATACAGGCCGGAATCGCCCACGCCCTGGCCGACGATCAGGCCTACGCCACCGTCTGCGAGCAGATTCGCAGCCGTGGCCTGCACTTTGTGCACGGTTTGCTGATGCCTGGGGTGGATGCGTTGTCGGCGCCTGTGTTCAACGCCGTCGGGCAAGTGGCGGCGGTGATGACCGTGGTCGGCCCCACCTCATTGTTCCACGCCGATGAAAATGGCCCGGCGGCGCAACACCTGCTGGCAGCGACCCGGGCCGTGAGCTGGCGAATGGGCTACCAACCCTGAATCAATCGTCCCAGCGTGACAGCGCTTCTACCACACGGTTTTCCACGCCTTTGACCTGGGCGCCCGCCACCACATAGTTATTGCTGATCATGGAGAACACCAACCGCCGCCCGTGGGTATCGGTGATGTAACCGCTCAAGGACGAAACGCCGCCCATGGAGCCGGTCTTGGCATGCAGATTGTTTTCTGCGGGCGTGCCCTTGAGGCGATAACGCAGACTGCCACCGGCCATGCGGTCGGGATTGCCGGCAATCGGCAGCGCGTTGTACCAGGCGTCGAACCACGGCTGTTTACTCGCGGCCAATAGCGCATCCGTAAGGTTCTGGGACGACACCAGGTTACGTCGCGACAAGCCCGAACCATCCACCTGGCTCAGCGTCGCGGTATCCAGGCCCTGACGCTTGAGAAACCCGGCCACCGCCACCGCGCCGGCCGCCGCCGTGCCGCTGTTGGCGGTCTGGCGGCCCATGGCTTTGAGCAAGGCTTCAGACATATTGTTGTTCGAGAGTTTGAGCAACGGCGTGATCAACGTCTGCAGCGGTGCCGATTGGTGCTCGGCCAGCACGGTGGCCGTGGCCGGGCTCGCGCCGCCCATCACGCGACGCCCTGACACGCGGATGCCCTGCTGTGCCAGCGCCTGCTCAAACAGGTTGGCGACCAGTTGCGTCGGCTCCCACACACTGACCAGTTGCTCGCTCTGCCTGCCCGGCGCGACCGCACCGCTGAGCTGCAACAGGTTGGTGCCATGACGGCGATTGATCCCATAGGTGTTGCCCGGTCCACTGACGGCACGGTTGCTCAGTTGCAGGTAATCGGTGGGCGGGTAGATCTCGACGCTGACCGGCTGGCCGGCGCGCACCGGCGCCTTGGCCGTGACCAGAACGCTGCCCGCATCGAAATCCATATTGGGGGATACGGTCAGCGCTGAAATCTGCGCGCCGTAGTAGGTGGTTTCATCATCATGGGACCAGTCCACCCCCAACCGCTCCGCGTCGAACCAGGTGTCGTCGAACACCAGGTCGCCCTGCACCTGGCGTATGCCCTGGCTGGCCAATTGCGCCGCCAGTGCCTGGTAGTCGGCAAACTGGATGGTCGGGTCGCCGAGGCCACGCAGGTACAAGTTACCGGTGAGGCGATCACCCTGGCGTATACCGTTGCTCAGCAATTGCGTGGAGAAACGGTATTGCGGCCCCAGCACATCCATCGCCGCCGCCGTGGTCAACAGTTTGAGGTTGGACGCCGGCACCAGCCGCGTGCGCGGGTTGTGCTGATAAAGCGTGGCGCCACTGCTGGCATCACGCACCATCAGGGACACGCTGGCGCCGTGCAGCGCCGGATCGGCCAGCAGTTGGTCCAGGCCATGCCCGCCCGCCGTCTTCGACGGCGTGGCGCAACCACTGAGCAGCAGCCCAAAACCCAGCGCCATCGCGCCGGCGTGTATCCATCGTCCCCACTGCATAAACCGCATTCCTGAATCTACGAGAGTGCGCAGCTTGGTTAATTCACGGCCCTCAATCAAGTGCCAGGGTCGTGATGGAGAACGTACCGGCCTGAAACTGCGGGTCGGGCTTGGGTTCGGCTTGGCTCGGCGCGGGTTGGTTGAAGTCCATCGCCGGCAGGTAAACCCGCTGGCGCTGCGCGTCGAAGGCCATGTTATAGGCCATCGGCACGGTGCTGAAGGTGGTCGCCAGTGCGTAATGATCGGCATCACTTTGCTCGATCACCCTGACGTTCGCGTCCACGCCGCTGGGGATCAGCAAGCGACGATGTTGCGCATCGTAGGCCAACGCATTGACGTCATGCCCAATCGGCAGCTTCGCCTTGACCTCGCCGCTTTCACGATCCGCCACGATCAGCACCGGCGCGTCGCCCCGACATGCCACAAACAAGCGCTGGCGCTCGACATCCTGGGCCAGCGCACTCGGTTTGGGGCAGTCGGTGAATTGCCAGGTATCGAGCACGGTAAAGGTGTCGGCCGCATACCGCGCAACCTTGCCCTCATCCCGCATCGGCAGGAAGAAACTGCCATCGCCCTTGAGCAGCAGGGGGTCGATCTTCTTCACCGCGAGTTCATGGGCGCCGGTGATGCGTTCCTGCTTGGGATCGAACTCAAACAGCGTCGAGCGATCCGCCCGGCGACCGCTGACGATGATCACCTTGCCGGTGGACGGCTCGTACACCGCGCTGTTGAGGTTGCTTTGCGCCACAGCAATACGCTTGAGCGGCTTGAGTGTGGATAACTGCACCACACTCAAGCTGCCGTCGGTATTGAGCACGAACACGCGATCCAACTCGGGCACGAACACTACGCCGTTGGCGCCATCGGACCGCGCCACGGTCTTGACCGCACGTTGGTGCTGGACATCAAACACGGTCAAACCGTTTTCGCGGCGCGCCACGAACAGATAGGGACGCGTCGGATCGAGGCCGACGAAACCCCAACTGTGCCCGCTGCCGGGCAAGGTCACCCGGTGTTCGCGATGGATAGCACCGGTGTCTGCTGCCGCTGCGGTGCCGATGAACAGGGCCAATAGCCAGGCGGACTTTTTCATCAGAAGGTCAACGTACTGGAAACCGACACCTGCCGTGCATCGCCGATGGACACAAACTGCGTGTTCACCGAGGAGGTGTAGTAGGTGCGGTCGAACAGGTTCTTCACGTTGAGCTGGAACTTGACCTTTTGCCCATCGATTTTGGTGTCATAGGTGGCAAACGCATCGGCCACGGTGTAGCTCGGCAGGTCGAAGCTATTGGCGGCGTCCCCTGCCCGCTCGCCCACATAGCGTGCACCGGCACCGACCCGCAACTGATCGCCGCCCAGGATGCTGCCGAAGTCATACACCGCCGACAACGAGGCGGTGTTCTTCGCCACGTTCTGCAGGTCGTTGCCTTTGTACTTGCTGTCCTCGACCACGACCGCATCGGTATAGGCGTAGCTGCCGATCAAGCTCCAGTTGTCGCTCAACTGCCCGCTGGCGTCCAGTTCCAGGCCACGCGAGCGCACCTTGCCGGCCACGCTGTACACCGAGGCCAGGCCGTCGCCCACCTGCACCAGTACGTTGCGCTTTTCGATGTTGAACAACGCCGCGCTCGCGGTGATGCGCCCCGGCATATCGAATTTGGTCCCCAGTTCCCAGGCCTTGGACTGTTCCGGCTCGAGGCTGCCGTCCAGCACGGTTTTGTTGGCCAGCGGCGCAATGGTTGAGTTGGGTTTGAACGACTCGGTGTAGCTGCCATAGAACGACAGTTGGTCGGTGTAGCGGTACACCAGGCCGGCACGTGGCACCCATTTCTGGCCATTGCCGTCGGTGTTGGCGGTGAACGGCACACCTTTGCCGGCGTACTGGTCGTACATCTGGTAGCGCGCGCCGCCCACCAGAATCCACTGGTCGTTGAGGTGGATGGCATCCTGGAAGAACAGCGAATCGCTACGCAACAGGTCGGTCTGGTTACTGTCCGGGGCGCTGACGGTGGTGCCCGCCACTTCTCTGCCATACACCGGGTTGTTGTAGTTGAACACGCTACGCGGCGCCTGGCGGATCAGGTCGGCGCGGTAGATCTTGCGGTATTCGTCGTCCAGGCCGAATACCAGGTCGTGCTGCATGCCGGCCACATTCACCTTGCCTTCGAGGCTGGCGGTCGCGAAGCGGTCGGTCGTCAGCGCGCCCTGGGTGCCGTCCATGCTGCGGGTCAGGGTGCCGTTGGTGTTGACCTTGACCACGCGCACTTGGCTGGCGTCGTAGGTCTCGCGGTTCCAGCTGTAGCCGAAGTGAGCTTTCCAGTCGTCGTTCAGGTCGTGGTCGACTTCCAGGCGATACAGGTCGGAGCGACCTTCCATGTTGTTGAACGGCTCATCCAGGCGACGGGTCGCGGGGATGTTCAACGGGTGGTTGGTTTTGGGGTCGATGGCGGTGCCACGGTCGAATGGCGAAAGGAATTCGCGGTGTTCATAGGCGAAGACCACCTTGGTGGTATCGCCATACCAGGCCAGGGATGGCGCCACCAGCGTCTCGCGGTGGGTGCCGAAATTGCGCCAGTAATCTTCGTCTTCATGATCGACGATCAGACGGTAAGCCAGGCCGCTGTCACCAATCGGGCCGGTGGTGTCAAGGTTGCCGCCGCTGCCGTTCTTGCCATCGCCGAAGGTCGAGCCGCGTGCCGTCAGGGAAGTGGACTGCACCAGCTCGGGCTTTTTGCTGACGATATTGACCACGCCGCCCGGGTCCTGGATGCCGTACAACAACGACGACGGGCCTTTGAGGACTTCGACCCGGTCAGCCGTGGCATTCAACGCGCGGCCCTGCACCAGTGGCATGCCGTCCTGCATGATCGAACCGTTACGGTTGTCGCCGAAACCGCGCAACATCACGGCGTCCTGGGTGCTGCCGAGGGTATTGGCCTGGGTGATGCCGCTGATGTTGCCCAGGGCGTCGTCCAGATTGCGCGGTTGTTGATCACGCAATACCTGAGCGGGCACGACGTTGACGGTCTGCGGGGTTTCCAGCAACAGGCCGTGGGAGCGCATCACTGAGCTGGTGGGCGGTGGCTGATAGCTGGTGGTGTCCTGGGCTTGGCTGGCACCGTTGATGGTGGTCGCGCCGAGGTTGACCGCACCTTCGGTGGGCACGGGTTCGAGGGCCAGGGTGCGGGCATCGATCTGGCGGAAGGTGAAGCCGGACTGGCTCAGCAGGCGTTGCAGGGCCTGGGTCGCGCTCATCTGGCCGCTCACCGCCGGAGCGCTGAGGCCGTAGGGCGCTTCATCGGTGTAGATCACACTGATACCGGTGACCCGGCTGAAATCACTCAGGGCCTGGGGCAGCGGTTTGGCTGCCAGGGCAAAGTTGAACTGGGTGCTTTGCTGCTCCTGCGCCTGTGCCACGGCCATGGGCAGCAACGCCAGCCCCGACACCGCCAATACCGAGGCTCCCAGCCACTGTTTAACCAAACCGCCCGCCATCGACTTCATGCTGTGAGAACCCGTGTAGAAAACGCTGTTAATGCGAATAGATCGCAGTTTCAAGCACTACACGGATGGGCCGTCGGTTTACCTCACTGCTGTTCACAAATAATTTTTTTATTGCGCCTGGATGCGAAAGCCAAAGCGTGGGAAATGCACATGCACGGTGCCGGCGCGTTCGTCAGTGCGGCGCAGGATCAGCTCTTCACGGCCGGCGAACACCAGTTCCCCCGCTACCGGGTCAACGCCATAGTCAGTGGCCGCAATAGTGACCTGCTGGCCCGCCTTGAAGCCGTTCAAGTCCGCGAACACTTCATCGGGCAGCGCCGCCGGGGCCGTATTGCGCGCCACCTCCAAGGCGTCTGCGGCGCTCATCTCGCTGGCGGTGCCATGCCCGAAACTCAGCACCCGCGCCAACCAGGTGCTGACGGCGGGATAGGCATCAACCAACGGCGCCGTCACCGACGACCCCTTGAGGAACCACAACGGGTGGGCCAGGGCAAAGTCGGCAATCGAAGGCTCGCCGAACAGGAAATCCCCCGCTTCGTGGCGCAACTGCTGATCGATGCGGCTGATGATCGCCGGCCACTGGTGCTTGGCCTGATCCAATTGCAGACGGGTTGCCGCACCGCCGCTGAACAGCTTGGCACGGTCAGCCACCAATATATCGAGCATCGCCGGTGGCACTTTGGCGAATTTGACCGCCAGGGATTCCGGCTGGAACACCAGCGCCACGGCGTGAGAGAACACCACCGAATCGGCCCAGGCGCTGAAGCCTTGGGTCACCAGTTCCTGGCCAAGAGGGAACAGTGCCGGCGAAGCTTTTTCCTGCTCCAGGCGCCGGGCTATCAAGGCAGTGTCGCAGTAGATATCGGCACCGACTTGCAAAACCGGCGTCTTGCGATAGCCGCCGGTCAGTGCGGTGAGGTCCGGCTTGGGCATCACCGGCGAGATCATGACCGAACGCCAGGACAACCCCTTGAAACCCAGCAGCAGCCGGGCTTTTTCAGCAAATGGGGACTGCGGGTAGTGGTGGAGGATCAACTCAGACATGCCAGGCTCCGCTCAAGAAGTGAGCCGCAAGCTTAGCCTGCAAACGCCCGTATGCGACTGATGGAAACTTATCAGTCAGCGTGATGAACCGCTCGCCGCCAGGCATTCCTTCGCACTTTTTTTGAGTTTCTTGATCAGCCGCTCCTGGCGCAAGGCTTCGGCTTTGCTGGCACATACCTCGGTGTACACCAGGGCCACGGCGGGGCTGGAGAGAAAAAACCGTGCGCCTTTGCCGCTCTGGTGCATGGCAAATCGGCGCACCGGGTCGTTGCTGATGCCGCAATACAACGCACCATTGGCGGCGCGTACCAGATAGACAAACCAGGGTTTGGGGTCAGGCGTGTTCACAGATGAGTTCGGCAATGCAAGGAAGCACCCAGCTTATCAACGACTGGCCTGGAATGCCTTCAAGCCTTTGAGGGCCTGGGCACGCACGGCGTTTTTCACCAATGGCGTCCAGCCCAGCAACAGGCCCTTGGTGCCCAGGGCCTGGCGCGACCAGCGCCACAGGTCGAAGTGGTCGTGGTGCTCGCAGATCTTGCCATCACGAAACACGAAACGCGCCTGGATGTCGTTGATCACCGTGTTGCCGGTGGCACTGAACAGATACGTCGCCACCCAATGTGCTGCGCCGCTGTGCTCATCGCTGCGCACGTTGTCGAAGGTCAGGGAGAAATCCTTGGCGCGGGTGGTGAGCATGCGCCACATGTCGCCGGCATCCCGGCCATGCAGTTCGCCGAAGGCCGGGTCGCTGAACACCACATCATCGGTGTAGCAGGCGGCCATGGCCTCGGCGTCCAGGCGTTGGAACGCTTCGTAGAACCGGGTGATCAACGCGGTGTGGGCATCACTCATGTGCAGCTCCCTGAATCGTTGTTGTTGATAGGAGCGCACGATAATCCGCGCGGCGGGGGAAAGCCAAGGTCATTCGCCAGGGGCATGAGTGAGGTGTGCGCCGATTACAGGTAGACGACGTCCAGGGTGGCGCTGCCGTCGATCAGGACTTCTTCCGCCGCCGGCAGGGTGCTTTTTTCCCTGATCCAGGTGATGAAGTCCAGGTCGGCCTTGAAGGCCTGCATCGGCAACGGCGCATAGGAGCCGGTCGCCCCGTTCAGCGAGCGCATCCAGTTCGGTTGCCAGGTGCTACCCGCGTACAGCCAGGTCTTGCCGTCGACAGACTCGATCACTTCTCCGGGCACGCCGTCGGCCGTGGCGTTGTTCATCTGCACTTCGTACCAGCCGATTTTTTTATTATTGGAAGCGAGCCCAAGCCCGAAGGAAGAGACGACACCGTCGTGATAGGCGGAGGTGCCAAAGCGGTTGTCGGTGATCTTGATGGCCATGGTGGTGGCCCCCACGCAATTGACCTCCAGCGCCAGCGTGGCATTTGGCAACTGGGTATTGCCCCTGGGGTTAAGGTCCTGCACCGATATCTTGCCGTGGTCGACGGTGCCGCCCCTGGACAACGACGGCGTACACGCTGCCGGGGTGATCTTGCCGGTGACGCTCAGGTCCACACTTGAGGCGGCCGATACAGTAGAGACACCGGCCAACATCAGCGCGGCGGCAATAACAAGTTGAGACTTTTGCATATCAATGCTCGCTTGCGGTCGATTATCAGCAGGGCAACTACACGTGCGTCGCCACCCTGCAAGTTCGACTCAATTAATAGACTAGGGATGTCAGATTCCCAAC
Organism: Pseudomonas sp. BCA17; assembly: GCF_004519405.1. GTDB lineage: Bacteria > Pseudomonadota > Gammaproteobacteria > Pseudomonadales > Pseudomonadaceae > Aquipseudomonas. The sequence goes on from NZ_SGWI01000002.1 coordinate 398,448, forward strand.
ACACTAGTGATGAGAGGACACGCGCACTCTAGAGCACAGACTAGTTAAACCAAATACAAGTAATACGAATACAATAAACACACCAAAATCATAAAACACCGCAACTATCAGGGCACCATTCCCGCTTCACGAGCATAAGCAAACAAATCCACATCCGTGGAAATGCACAGTCGGTGCATGGCCGTGCTTTTCTGCTTGCTGATCGTGGAAATACTGCGATTGACCCGTGCGGCAATCTGGCTGACGGTCATGCCGCTGGCGAGCATGCGCACCACTTCCTGCTCCTTGCCGGACAGCCTGGGAGTTTGCGCAGGTTGCGCCTGCTCAAGCTGGGCACGCAGACATTCACTGACAAACGTACGCCCCTGCACCACGGTTTGCAGGGCCTGCGGCAGTTCCCTGGCCGAGGCGCTCTTGGCCACCACGGCCTTTGCGCCATGGGACAACGCCGTGCGCAGGGTCGCGACATTGGCAAACATGGTCACCAGTATCACCGGCAACCTGGGGTATTGACGGTGCAATAACCCGAGCAATCCATAACCATCGGCCTGCTGGTCGCCGGGCATTGCAAAGTCCGTCACTATCACATCACAGGGGACACTGCCCACTAACGCCAGTAATTCGTCTGGCCCATTGGCCTCGCCCACAACCTTGCACTTACCACTCGCCTCAATCACCACTTTCTGCCCTACGCGAACAATAGGGTGATCGTCAGCAATAATTATGCGGAGCATCGGTAATATCCATGATGGCAAATAAGTAGCAGCCAAAATACCTCGCCCTGCCGCAGGCAACAACCGTCAATAAACGCTCTTGACAGGCTATTGCCCCATACTTCTGGAGGCCGGCATTAACACCTACACAATTAAAAGAAAATACATACAGAAAAGGACTACATAACAGAATGGAAAACTCCTTCATTTATCAAGTCGAAGTTTTCCCAAGTACTGTAGGTAACGTTCCACATCCTTATGAAACATCGCCAGCGCCATACGGCAGGTTGCTACGCCCGAACGCTGCACGTTGTCCATCAGCCACACCGCCTGGGGCTCAAGCTCCGTCGCACCGAGAAATGCCACGCCCCCCACCAGACGGTGCAGGTGATGGACCGTCAGTGCGGCATCCAGGCTTGCCTGGGCCTGGGCCAGACCTGCGAGGTCCTCATGGGCTTCGTGGATCAGGCTGGACAACAGCGGCTCGACAACCTCCCAGGTGCCGAACGAGGCCAGCAGGCTGGCGCGGGTCGGGCGCCGTTCGCGCGGAGGGCTCGCGTGCCGGGGTGGGGCTTGGCGAGCATGCAGGCATGTATCCGACAACCAGTGCCTCAGCAGCTCGCGCAACCGCGCCAGGGACACCGGCTTGACCAGCCAGCCGTCCATTCCACAGGCCTGGCAAAGACGGATGTCCTCGGGCTCCAGCCGCGCGGTCAAGGCAAGCACCGGCACTCGCTCACGGCCAGCCTCGCGCTCGCGACGTCGCAACTCGCGGGTCATGGTGTAGCCGTCCATAACCGGCATGCGGCAATCGCTGATGACCAGATCGAACACATCGGTGGCCAGGATTTGCAGTGCCGCCTGACCATCGTTGACCAGCCGGTGAGCAACACCGAGCTTGTCCAGCAACGCGCTCATCAGCAGCCGATACGTCGCGTGATCGTCGACCACCAATACCCTGGCATCCTGCCAATGGCTGGGCAGATTGTCCGCCGGCAATGCCGTAGGCGGCCCTCCGCCTGGTTTATTGCCCCGCATAGTGACCTCATGCAGAGCGATAAGCTCACCTGGCTTTGCCCGACGCCAGGAGCCGACGATACATCGTCGGCTTTTCTGACAACTGCACTGGAACTTCTCGCTCAGAAAGTTTCGCCACCCGTTGAACTTGAGTAAAGGCGAAAAAAGCGCGAAACGTATCCAAATGAACCTGCCAAGGCGATACAACAACTACGACAACGGCGTTTTTTTTCGAATAAAGGCGCCCTCTTCGAACGGCATTACAGGGTTGCTCGCACTATCGTAAAAGTTGCATTCACCCTGCACGGCCCCGGCGATAAATTCCCTCCCGCTTTACCAACAACAGCGCGTGCCCCTCGATAACCCTAAATCCAACGGGCAACTTCCCCGCGCACCCCATCTGTCCCTGAACCCTTGCACAGGAATACGTATTCCATGAAAGCCTCTTTCGTTGCCCTTGCGGGTACCGTGCTGTTTGTCACTTGCCCTTGGGCGTCGGCGGCCAGCAGTGTCGACCTGGCGGTCAAAGGCACCATCACGCCGAGCGCCTGCATGCCAAGCCTGTCCCAGGGCGGCAAGATCGATTACGGCAAGATTTCCGCCAAAGACCTCAACCAGAACAATATGACCGGATTGCCCATCGTCACCCTGCAAGCCGCGGTGAACTGCGAAGCGCCGACCCTGTTTGCCCTGCTTACCCAAGACAATCGCCCCGAACGCCCCGTGCCGGTCAATCCGACCTTGTATGGCCTGGGGGTCACCACCCACAACGAATTGATCGGCACTTATTTCCTCGACATCCGCCAACCACCACTGGCCGATGGCGTGCCGGTCACTCCACTCAAATCCGAGGACGGTGGCCAGACCTGGAATGGCGCGGGTATTGCCCAGCCTTGGCCGCCCAATACTTTCACTGGCTTTGGCAACAAGGCGACCGGCATTACGGCGCCGATCCCGATCCAGGTGCTCACATTCAATATCGAAGTGTCGCCCGCCCTGATGCCGGCCAAGGACTTGACCCTTACCGAAGAAGTGTCGATAGACGGCTCCGCCACCCTGGAGCTGCGCTACCTGTGAAGCGATCCACGGTCAAACGCAGCGTGCTCAGCCTGCTCGCGGCACTGGCGCCCTGCGCCGTTGCCGCAAGCAGCGTCGACCTGCAAGTCCAGGGCCTGATTATCCCCGCAGCCTGCACGCCGTCCCTGAGCCAGGGCGGCACGGTGGACTACGGCAGGCTCGCGGCCCGAGACCTGCTGCCCGATACCTCCACCTGGTTACCGCCAGCGATTATGCAACTGGCGGTGACCTGCGACGCGCCCACCTTGTTCGCCCTGCGCGGTCGCGATAACCGCCCCGGCACCGCGCACAAGGACGACGGCTATGGCTACGGCCTCGGGCTGATCAACGGCGACCAGAAGCTCGGCACCTACCTGCTGACGTTGCGTAACCCGGTGTCGGACGACGGCCCGGTGCAAACGCTGATGTCGACCACCAACGGCGACACCTGGTGGCTGGTCCCCGAAGGCACCTGGCTGGTGGCGCACCAGCTCGCCGCGTTCGGCAACAGCGACAGCGGCACACCGGCGCCGAGCCCGCTGCAAACGGTCACCGCCGAGTTGCATATCGAGCCGAGCATCGCCCCGGCCAATAGCCTGACATTGACCGAGGAAGTACTGCTGGACGGTGCCGCGACGGTCGACGTGATCTACCTGTAACCCACCCCACCACAAGGACTTGTGCCCATGCAGAGATACACCCTCACTACCCTGGCCATATTGTTGATCGCCGCGGCGCCCGGCACTCAGGCCGCGAGCCATACCGACCTGAGCGTCAGCGGAACCATCGTCCCCAGCGCCTGCACACCGAGCCTGTCCAGTGGCGGCGTGGTCGACCACGGCAAGCTGACCGGACGCGACCTCGACCCGGACCTGCCCACACGCCTGCAACCGGGTGAACTGCAGCTTGATATTCATTGCGAAGGTGCCACGTTCTTCACCCTCACCACCGTCGACAACCGCGCCGGTACCTCGGCGATCAACCCGGCGCATCACGGCCTCGGAATGGTCAATGACAACCAGAAATTGGGCAGCGTGGCCCTCGGGGTATTCGAACCCATCGCGGACAACGTGGCGGTGCAGACCATCATGTCCCGCGACGGCGGTGCCAGTTGGGGCCCGTCCTCGTACCTGGGCCATATGGCGCTGACGTCGTTCGCCGTCGCAACAGACACCAGCACCCCCATCGCCCTGCAAGACCTGAGCGCGCGCCTGCGGGCCTTCACCGTGATTGCGCCGGCCAGCAGCCTGACCCTGCTCGATGAAGTGCCCATCGATGGCCACGCCACCCTGCAACTGAAGTACTGGTAACCCCCATCTTTCCCAGGAGCCCGACCATGAACCTGCTACCCAAAGCCCTGACCGCCGCACTGCTACTCAGCGGTATCGGCCCCGCCTTCGCCGCCTCCAGCGTGGACCTCACCGTCAAAGGCCTTATCACGCCGAGCGCTTGTACCCCCTCCCTGTCCAATGGCGGCGCGGTAGATTACGGCAAGATTTCGGCCAAGGACTTGAATGTCGCCCAGTCGACCTTTCTCGAACAACAAACCCTGCAACTGACCGTCACCTGCGACGCCGCGACCCTGATGGCGCTGGAAGGCAAGGACAACCGCGAGGGCACGGACTACGGCAATGACTTTATGGAATATGGCCTGGGGTTGATCAACGGCACCGAAAAACTCGGTGCCATGACCCTGCGCCTGCTCTCGCCGATGGCCGACGGTGTGGCGGCACGCACCATTGCCTCCAGTGATGGCGGCAACACCTGGTTCAGTGATCGCTACTTCATGCGCGACAACATGGTTTCCGTGGCCGACACCGCGACCGTCGCACCGATGCCGGTGCAGGTGTTCACCGCGGACCTCATCGTGAGTCCCGAGATCGCCCCCGCCAGCAGCCTGACCCTGACCAACGAAGCTGCGATCGATGGCTCGGTCACCCTGACCGTGCGCTACCTGTAAGTCTCCCCTGAACCCAAGGATCTGAAACCGCCATGAAATCTCTACCCGGCTTACTGTTGACCACTCTGCTGCTGGCAGCCGCCCATCACGCATCCGCTGCGTCGAGCGTCGACCTGACCGTCAAAGGCTTGATCGTCCCAAGTGCTTGCACCCCCGGCCTGTCGCAGAACGGTATGGTCGACCACGGCAAGGTCTCCGCCAAGGACCTGAACCAGGACTCCGGCACCTTGCTCGAAGACCGCACACTGAGCTTCACCATGAGCTGCGACGGGGCCACGTTGATGGCTATCCAGGCGATCGATAACGCCGCCGAGTCTTCGCCGGAGCCCACCGACAGCTTCGGTCTCGGTTTGCTCAATGGCGAAAAGTTGGGATCGTTCACGCTTCGGATGAGCAACGCCATCGCCGATGGAGCAGTCGTCCAGACGATTGCTTCCGATGACATGGGCAAAACCTGGTTCGCCGAACCCACCATGATTCCTTTGTCCTACCAGTCAGTGGGTGCGGTGTCCGACGCCACCACGCCGATTCCGGTGCAGAACCTGCAACTGGATCTGCGGGTACGCACCTATATCCGGCCGGCGCGGAACTTCGACCTGAGTAACGAAGTTGATCTGAAAGGGTCCGCGACCCTGCAGGTCGTGTACCTGTAACCGCCCTCCCTCGATAACCCGGTACCCGGTGAAAGACACGCCATGAAGAACGCGACGCCACACCTGCTTGCCTGGCTCTACCTGCTCAGCGTCGGTGCTCCGGCACTGGCGGGGTCCAGTACGGAGCTGACGGTCTCGGGCCTGATCACCCCGAAAGCCTGCACCACGACCTTGTCGGCCGACGGCATCGTCGACCACGGCAGGGTCCCCGCGCGCAGCCTCAACCAGTATGAGTTCAGCAAGTTGCCGGCCCAGACCCTGGACCTGAGCGTGAGCTGCAACGACCCGGTGCTATTCGTGCTGGTGGGTGTGGATAACCGCGCCGAATCTTCACTTGGACCGGGGTTCTACTACGGCCTGGGCACCAACGCGCATGTGCCCACCGAGCGCCTGGGTACGGTGTCCCTGGCGATTCGCAACGCGGTGGGCGACGGCCAGCCGGCGCTGGTGCTGGCCTCCAGCAATAAGGGCCTGACCTGGTTCCCCGAGTCCAACGCCTACCCGGACAACTACATGGGCTTTGCGCAACCCGGCACGTTGGTGCCGGAGCCCCATCGCCTGGTCACCGCCACCCTGCACGTCAATACATCAATCAACGCAGCGGCCTACCTGACCCTTAACCAGGAGGTGCCGCTGGACGGCTCCATCGTGCTTGACCTGAGGTACCTCTAGCTATGTTCCCTCTCCCTGCTTTCCCCCTGATCGGCGCCCTGGCCGTGTTGTTTTGCAGCCCCGCGCTGGCTGACGGCATGGTGCCGGACACGTCTGTCGTGATCGTCAACGAAGCCGACGGTGAAGCCTCGGTGTCGGTGACCAACACCGACAGCAAACTGGCGCTGCTGCATGTCACCCTCGAGGACATTCCCGAAGACCCGGCCAAGCTGGTGTTCGTTACGCCGCCCCTGGCGCGGGTCGAACCGTCCAAGAGCCAACTGATCCGCTTTATCCTGCAAACGCCGGAGCCGCTGACCACCCAACGCCTGAAACGGGTGATTTTCGAAGGCATGCCCCAAGGTCGCTCGGAAGCCCAGGCCGGCCATGCTCGGGTCGGTGTGACGGTGCGCCAGAACCTGCCGGTGATCCTGCATCCCAAGGGCCTGGCCCCCAACCGTACGCCATGGACGGGGCTGGTCTGGAACCTGAAGAACAACCAGTTGAGCGTGCATAACCCGTCGCCCTATGTGGTGCGCCTGGCCCAGGAGTTGCGATTGCTGCCGGGTGACTCGGCGGCCTTGTTACCGCGCACTTATGTGCTGCCGGGGGAAACCCTGACGGTGGACACCCACGCCCCCGGCGCAACCCGCGTGCAACTGCAGCCGGCCACCGTCTACGGCTTTGCCGTGGCGCCCTACGAAGCACCGATCACCCTTTGATCGCCGGGCGCCAATGGACGGCGCCCTCATAAAAACGAAGTGGCCTACTTGAAGGCCACCGGATGCGGCCCCGACGAGTAAAGGTCGGCGCGCACGCTTCCCGTATGTGAGAACGACCTTGTGAGCACAGTAAACACTGACCGCGACGGCGAAGCCGTGCCTGGCGTTTGCCTACGCAGGATCCTGGCCGGCCTGGCGCTGACCCTCGGCGGCGGCCTCGCGGCCAACGATGCCATGGCCGAAGGCGCCTTCGACCCCCAGACGCTGGCCCAACGCGGTATCGACCCGGAGCTTGCCAACCTGCTGTTGGAAGCACCGCGGTTCACCGCCGGGCGGCATGCCGTCTACCTGTACGTCAACGGTCAACGGCGCGGTCGCGTGGACGTGGCGTTCGATCGCCAGGGCGCATTGTGTTTCGACCGCGCCCTGCTGGACGCGGGAGACCTGAGAGTTCCGGCGGATAACCCTGACGGCAGCGCGTGCCTGGATTTTATCGGCGACTATCCGCAAACCGTCATCGAACAGGACCCCGCCAGCCTGAGCCTGTCCCTGGTGGTGCCCACTGAAGCCTTGCGGCCGGTGGTGCGGGATATCTCGGGCTACCAGACCGGCGGCTTTGCCGGCTTGCTCAACTACGACGTGACCGGCCTGTACAACACGTTCGGCGATGACAACAGCCGCTTCGCGTCGGCCAACACCGAGGTCGGTTTCAATTCCGGCGACTGGATCGTGCGCAGCCGCCAGGTGCAGACCTGGCAAGACAAGGTGTCGCGCACCACTCACCTGGACGCCTATGCCCAGCGCACCTTCGCCGAACAACAGGCGGTGTTCCAGGGTGGGCAGATCAGCCTGTACAACCCGGTGCTGGCCGGCACGCAAATCACCGGCGCCCAGGTGTTGACCGAAACCGCCTTGCAGGACCAGAACCAGGGCGCAACGATCAATGGCATCGCCAACAGCCCCGCCCAGGTAGAGATACGCCAGAACGGCACACTGATTCATTCCACGGTGGTTCCGGCAGGCCCTTTTGCCCTCACCGATGTGCGCCGTTTGAACAGCCGCTCGGACGTGGAAGTCACGGTCAAGGAAAGCCTCGGCGAGGAGCGGCGCTTCACCGTGCCGGCGGCGATGCTGGGCCTGGGCCTGCCCGCACCGGGCTACTCGGTAGCGGCCGGCCGCGTGCGCCGGATCGGTGACAGTGACGGCGCCGAACCCTGGGTGGTCAGCGGTGGCTGGAGTGGGGCCTTGCACCCCCAGGTCAGCGTCGGCGGCGGGCTGCTGGTGGCTGACCAATATCGCTCGGCAGGCATGAACCTGGGCTGGCTGCCCTGGCAGGACAGCCAGTTGCAGTTCTCGGGGCAGGCCGCCGAAGCCAGCCGGAACGGCCAGGAGCGGGGCGTGCAAACCGACCTGTCGTGGTCCCAGCGTCTGAACGATAACTGGGCCATCACCACCGCCGCGTCCTGGCGCAGCCTGGATTACCGCGACCTGGAAGAGTCCACCCACACCCGCTATACCCGCGAGCAGGAGCGTTCGCGCTATCGCGACCAACAAAGTGTCACGGCCTCCTGGGCCCATCCCTGGGTGGGGGCACTCAGCGCCGGGGTGTCGCGCTCGGCGTCCTATGCCGGTTTCAGCAGCAGCCGCGCTTTGGCGTCCTGGGGCACGAGCATCGGCGGGGTGTCGATTTCCGCCAGTGCCGAATGGCAGGTGGGCGGCCGCCAGCAGAGCGATGACAGCATTTACCTGACCATCAGCATGCCACTGGGCGAAAGCCGCCGAGGCCGCGCCTGGGCGCGCAATACCGGCGGCGAGCATCGCATCGGCAGCGGCTTGAGCGAACAGCTCAACGACCAGCTCAGTTATCGGCTCGGCGTGGAGCGCGACAGCCGTGACCGTGAGGTGGAAACCTCTGTCGGTGTGTCCGCCCTGCCCTGGTACAGCCAGCTGGACCTGAACTACACCCGCTCCGACGCTGAACGCTCGAGCTACCAGGGCGGTGCGCGCGGTGGCGTGGTGGTGCATGGCGACGGCGTGACGTTTTCGCCTTACCCGGTGCGCGATACCTTTGCCGTGATGTCGGTGGGTGAAATGGCCGGGGTCAAAGTCACTACCCCCAGTGGCCCGGTGTGGACTGACTGGCAAGGCCAGGCCGTGGTGCCGCAGCTCAGCGCCTATGGCCGCAGCCCGGTAGAAGTGCAAACCCGTTCGCTGCCGCGCAATGCCGACATCAGCAATGGCCTGGCGGTTATTTCAGCCGGGCGTGGGGCGGTGGACAAGGTGCACTTCGGCGTTGCCGTGACGCGCCGCGCCCTGCTGACCGTGACCGACCAAGACGGTTTGCCCCTGCCCCGAGGCGCGGCGGTGAGCACCGGCGACGGTGAGTTCGTGACCCTGGTCCAGGAAGGCAGCCAGGTATTCCTGCCCAGTGTGCTCGACACCCGCCCCCTGTGGATCAAGGCGCCGGGGCAACCGCGCTGCCGTCTGGACTTCGCACTGCCGAAAGACGGCGATCCCGATGTGTATTTCGAAACCGCACCGGCCCGGTGCCGACCACTATGAGGACTCTCGCCATGGGCCTGAAACCTGTCTTACTGGCAGCCGTGCTGCTGCTGGCCAACCCCGCCTGGGCCACCGAAGAATGCCGGCTCAACCTGAGCGAATCGCGCCTGGATTTCGGCCTGATGAACCGCGCCGTGGCACTTGTGCCCGCGCCCGAGCGCCTGCTGGGCGAGCGTCGCTTCAGCCTCAACCTGAACTGCCCGCAGGCCACCGACATGACCCTGCTCTACCGTGGTTTGGCGGCCACCGTGGAGCGCTTTCGCTTCACCGAGCGCGGCAGCTATGACCTGCAAGCCAGTGACGCCGTGCTGGACGGGCAACCGGTGGAACTGGGCCTGGTCGCCGGCATCGGCCAGGCGCCTGGTGCGGTCGCCACCAGCCTGCGTTGGCGCCCGGGGCACGGCATCGTGCCGATGCGCGCCGGGGTGCCGGTCATCGGGCGCAGTTTGTCGGTGCAACTGCAGGCCAGCGCCTGGGTCGGCGAAGACGCAGCCCGCGTGAGCGATGCGGTGACCTGGGAAACCAGCGGGCTATTCGATGCGGTCAACGCTGGGCGGTCGCGCGAGTTGAGCTTGCTGGCGCGCTTCGCGCCGGCCGCCTGCACGCCCACCCTGTCCAACGGCGGCCATGTGGCACTGGGCAAACTCTCGATCAGTGACCTGAGCCAGACTCAGGACACCCCGCTGCCACCACGCCCGGTGGTGCTCAACGTGGCCTGCGATGCGCCGACCTATTTCGCCGTGCGCATGCAGGACAACCGGCCAGGCTCGGCCACCGGTGACGTCGATGCGAGCGCCTACGGCCTGGGCCTGGACGCGCGCCAGCAAAAAATCGGCCGCTACCGCCTGGCCTTCGATCCGAACCAGGCCAGCGCCGACGGTCATGCCCAACTCTATCGCACCGACTCCGCCACTGGCGGCTTGCCATGGAGCAGCGCCAGCAGCAGCCCGCTGGCCGTCGCGGCTGACCGCTACCTGGGCTTCGGCACTGGCGCCGGCAGCACCAGCGGCCCCGTTGCGATCCAGAACCTCAGCGCCACGGCCAGCCTGGAAGCGCTGATTGCGCCGCTGAGCGGCCTGGACCTGGGCAGTGAGGTACGGCTCGACGGCGCGGCCACCCTGGAAATCCATTACCTTTAGGAGCTATCCCATGAAGCGTTCCCTGATGCACCTGTTCGCCCTGCCCCTGCTGTGCGGCGCAGCCCTGACACATGCGGCGTCCACCGTGGAGCTCACGGTCAGCGGCCTGATCACGCCCATGGCCTGCACCCCGGTATTTTCCGGCGGCGGCATGATCGACTTCGGCAAGATTTCCCGGCAAGACCTCAACCTGACCAATGGCACGCGCCTGCCGCTGAAGTACTTGACGCTGACCGTCAGTTGCAACGCACCTGGCCGTTTCGTACTCCTCATGCGTGACAACCGCGACGGCACCGCCCACGTCGACAGTGAGATCTACTATGGGCTGGGTCTGGACAATGGCGGCAACAAGCTCGGCGTGTATTCGCTGAGTTTCGACCCCAGGCAGACCGTGGTCGACGACCTGGCGGTGGTCTACGGCACCGAGTCCACCACGGGCGGCGTGGCCTGGCGTACCTCCAACAGCAACCCCATCAACATCGGCTCGCGCAGCCTGCTGGGCTTTACCGAACTGGAGGGCAGTACCGCAGGCCCTTCAGCGATCAAGAACCTGACCAGCACCGTCACGCTGGAAGCGGTGATCAATGCCAGGCAGAACCTGGACCTGAGCGCGGAAACCCGCCTGGATGGCTCCGCTACATTGGAGGTGATGTACCTGTAAACACCGTCAACAGGGGCGGAGCCGGCCAGCCCGCATCAAGGCGAGACTTTCTCGCTGCGCACGTTCACATACCGCGCACGCCCCGCCCCGCAGCCGGTGATGATGGCACCTGCGCCGATCACTGCGAAGACCCAGCCGGTCGCGCCCCAGCCGCCGGTCCAGTCGTGGAGCACGCCCACCGCCAGCGGCCCCATGGACGCCAGGGTATAGCCCACACCCTGGGCCATGCTCGACAGGTTGGCGGCCACATGGGAATCGCGCGAGCGCAAGACGATCAACGTCAGGGCCAGGCTGAACGTCCCGCCCTGCCCCAACCCCAGCAGAATCGCCCATCCCCACAATCCTTCCAGCGGCGCAAACAGGCAGCCGAACAAACCCGCCAGCGTCAGCAGCATCACCACCACGATGGCCAGGCGTTGGTCCTTGCCACGCGTGGCCAGCCACGGTGCGGCAAGGGCGCTGAACAACTGCACGATGATCGAACCGGACAGCATCAGTCCGGCTTCAGTGGCACTCAGGCCCCGATCGATCAGAATCGACGGCACCCAGCCAAACACGATATAGGCAAGGGACGACTGCAGGCCCATGTACAAGGTCACTTGCCAGGCCAGCGGGTCGCGCAGCAGACCCTTCACGCGATAAGCCACCGGGTGTGCGCCATGGGGCTGCCGGACCTGCGGCAACCAGAACAGCGCCGCCACCAGCGCGGGCAGGATCCAGAAGCCCAGGCCGATGTTCCAGCTGTCGCCAAAGTAATGGCTGATGGGCACCGTCGCCCCCGCCGCCAGCGCCGCCCCCAGGCACAGCGCCATGGTGTAGACGCCGGTCATGGTGCCTGCCTGCCGGGCAAAATCGCGCTTGACGATGCCCGGCAGCAACACGCCGATGATGCCGATACTCGCGCCGGCCATGATGCTGCCCGCAAACAGCCCGAACTCGCCGAACGCACTGCGCAGAATGATCCCGGCAGCCAGCGTCAGCAGAATCCCCAGCACCACCCGCTCCGCCCCGAAACGCCGCGCCAGGATCGGCGCCAACGGCGCAAACAGGCCCAGGCACAGCACCGGCAAGGTCGTCAGCAGACCGGCCTTGGCTGCCGACAATCCCAGGCTGGCGGACACATCACGCAGCAGCGGCGACAGGCTCGACAGCGCCGGGCGCAGGTTCAACGCCACCAGGACCAGCCCCAGCAGCAACAACCACGCGCGGCTGACCACGGGTGGGCTGTGTTGCACCATGTCGTCGTCGGCTTCGGCGTCAATCAACAGTTCTTCAAGTTCGGAGGGGCGCTTGGCTTTGAGGTTCATTGATCAACTGCCGGCAGAGGAGTTTGGCGCATTCAGGGTCTTGCTGCGTCACCGCATCGAGCAGGGCGATATGCAGGTCGAAGACCGCCTGGCGACGGGGCGAAAGGTTGAGGGTCTGACGTAACCGGGCGCCGACGATAGCGCAAAAGTGCGGGTACAGCTCGCTCAGCGCCGGTTGCGCGCGGTGCCCCACAGCCTATGCAGAGTTGCCGGCAAAGGCAACGCACCTGGGTTTCCCCGCAGGCAAAAATAAACCCGGCACCAGGCTAATGCCAGTCAGTTAAGAAGGAGAAAGGCTGAAAAGTAACCTGTGGCGAGGGAGCTTGCTCCCGTTGGACTGCGTAGCAGTCCCATGCTTTGTAAACAAAGAGCGGGGCCGCTTCGCGGCCCAACGGGAGCAAGCTCCCTCGCCACAAATACAGCGTTCACCCTGACTGGCATTAGGGCTTGCTCCCTCGCACATTTGGATCCGCACGATGATCGCCAGCGCAGCGGAAGAACAGGCCCAGGTGGCGCATGAAGTGGACCGTAACCTGGTGAATATTCGTGATCTGTCGGCACAGTCAGCGACCGGTGCCAGCCAGACCAGCACGGCAAGCAGTGAGTTGTCGCGCCTGGCGGTGGATTTGAATGGGATGGTGGGGCGGTTCCGCCTCTAACACACCACTCGCTCAAAAATATGCAGGGGGCTTGCTCTAATGCCAGTCAGTTAAGAAGGGGAAAGGCTGAAAAGTAACCTGTGGCGAGGGAGCTTGCTCCCGTTGGACTGCGCAGCAGTCCCACGCTTTGTAAACAAAGAGCGGGGGCCGCTTCGCGGCCCAACGGGAGCAAGCTCCCTCGCCACACATACAGCGTTCACCCTTAACTGACTGGCATCAGGCACCAGGGCCGGGTTTATCTGTTCAAACGTCGATCAATGCAAAATCTGGCTCAAGAACAACTTGGTCCGATCATTCTGCGGGTTGTCGAAGAAGTCATTCGGCGCCGCCTGTTCCACGATCTCACCCTTGTCCATGAAGATCACGCGGTTGGCCACGGTGCGCGCAAAGCCCATTTCGTGAGTCACGCACAACATGGTCATGCCGTCTTCGGCCAGGCCGATCATGGTGTCGAGTACTTCCTTCACCATTTCCGGGTCGAGGGCCGAGGTCGGCTCGTCGAACAGCATGATTTTCGGCTTCATGCACAGCGCACGGGCGATGGCCACACGCTGTTGCTGGCCGCCGGACAACTGCCCCGGAAACTTGTGGGCCTGCTCCGGAATACGCACACGCTCCAGGTAGTGCATGGCGATTTCTTCGGCCTTGCGCTTGGGCATCTTGCGCACCCACATCGGCGCCAGCGTGCAGTTCTGCAGGATGGTCAGGTGCGGGAACAGGTTGAAGTGCTGGAACACCATGCCGACTTCGCGGCGGATCGCTTCGATCTGCTTGAGGTCGTTGGTCAGTTCCACACCGTCGACCACAATGCGACCCTGCTGGTGTTCTTCCAGGCGGTTGAGGCAGCGGATGGTGGTGGACTTGCCCGAACCCGACGGACCGCACAGCACAATACGCTCGCCCTGCTTGACGTTGAGGTTGATGTCTTTCAACACGTGGAACTGGCCGTACCACTTGTTGACGCCCTGCATCTGGATAATGCCTTCAGGGCCTACAGGCTTTTTGTTTGCTTCGCTCATAAAAGAACTCCTAACGCTTGTGGCCTGTGTCGAGCTTGCGTTCCAGATGCATGGAATAGCGCGACATACCAAAACAGAAAATCCAGAACACCAGGGCGGCGAACACGTAGCCTTCAGTGGCCATGCCCAACCATTTCGGGTCGGCGGCGGCTTGCTTGACGCTGTTGAGCAGGTCGAACAGGCCGATGATGATCACCAGGCTCGTGTCCTTGAACAACGCGATAAACGTGTTGACGATGCCCGGGATCACCAGCTTCAAGGCTTGAGGCAGGATCACCAGGCCCATGCTGCGCCAGTAGCCCAGGCCCATCGCCGCAGCCGCTTCGTATTGCCCCTTGGGAATCGCCTGCAGACCGCCGCGCACCACTTCGGCCACGTAGGCCGACTGGAACAGGATCACACCGATCAGCGCCCGCAGCAGCTTGTCGAAGTTCATGCCTTCAGGCAGGAACAGCGGCAGCATCACCGAGGACATGAACAACACCGTGATCAACGGCACGCCGCGCCAGAATTCGATGAAGGTCACGCAGACCACGCGAATCGCCGGCATGTTCGAACGCCGCCCCAACGCGAGCATGATGCCCAGCGGCAACGCGCCGGCGATACCGACGGTGGCGATCACCAGGGTCAGCATCAGGCCGCCCCATTGGCTGGTCGCCACGTTGGTCAGGCCGAAGACGCCGCCATGCAACAGGAAGTAGGCAATGATCGGGTACAGCACCAGGAAGCTCAGGCCGTAGACCGCCTTGCGTTGAAAACGCGAGATGAACAACGGCGCCACGCCCACGACGGCCAGCCACACGGTCAGGTCTACTCGCCAGCGCAGGTCGGCGGGATAGTAGCCGTACATGAACTGCCCGAAACGCTGTTGGATGAACACCCAGCAGGCGCCTTCCTTCGTACAGTCGGCGCGTGTAGTGCCGACCCAATTGGCGTCCAGAATCGCCCAGTGCAGAATCGGTGGCACCACCAGGTACACCAGGTAAATCGCCAGCAAGGTCAGCAGGGTGTTGAGCCAACTGGAAAACAGGTTGGCGCGCATCCATGCCATCGGCCCGAAGACCTTGTTCGGCGGCGGCATGTCAGGTTTGAAAGTATGAGAACTCATGTGCGTTTCCTCACCGCTCGATCAGCGCAATGCGCTTGTTGTACCAGTTCATCAGCAGGGAAATGCTGATGCTGATCGCCAGGTACACGCTCATGGTGATGGCAATGACTTCGATGGCCTGGCCGGTCTGGTTGAGCACCGTGCCGGCAAACAGCGAAACCATTTCCGGATAACCGATACCGGCGGCCAGGGACGAGTTTTTCGCCAGGTTCAGGTATTGGCTGGTCAACGGCGGGATGATCACCCGCAGGGCTTGCGGGATGATGACCTTGCGCAGCGTCGGCCCCGGGCGCAGGCCCAGGGAACGCGCGGCTTCGGTCTGGCCATGGCTGACGGACTTGATGCCCGAACGCACGATCTCGGCGATAAACGCTGCCGTGTAGACGGTAAGCGCCAGGGTCAGTGCCAGTAATTCAGGGATGAGTACCCAGCCACCGACAAAGTTGAACCCCTGCAACTTGGGCATTTCCCAGTGCAGCGGCGCGCCGAAGATCAACGCGCACAACCCCGGGATCGCGATGAACAGGGCCAGGCCCGCCCAGAACTTATGGAACGGAACACCGGTCGCTTCGAAGCGCTTGTTGGCCCAACGCGTCATCAGCACGATTGCCACGATGGCGACAACGATGCTGACCACGAACGGCCAGAAACCGTCAGCGGCAATCGCTGCAGGCATGTTCAGGCCACGGCTGCTGACAAAGAAGGTATCGCCGAAGTTATGGCTGTTACGCGGTCCCGGCATGGTCAGGAACACGGCGAAATACCAGAACAGGATTTGCAGCAGCGGCGGAATGTTGCGGAACACTTCCACATACACCGTCGCCAGCTTGTTGATCATCCAGTTGGGTGACAGTCGCGCCACGCCGATGAGAAAACCCAGCAGGGTGGCCAGGACCACGCCGATCCCGGTTACCAGCAAGGTATTGAGCAGACCGATCACGAAGACCCGGGCATAGCTGTCCGATTCGGTGTAGTCGATCAGGTGCTGAGCGATGCCGAAGCCGGCACTGCGCTCAAGAAAGTCGAAACCCGAGGTAATGCCCCGGTGCTGAAGGTTGGTTTGGGTATTGTTGAAGAGGTACCAGCCCAGCGAGACCACCGCCACAACCGTGATGATCTGGAAGAGCCACGCACGCACTTTGGGATCGCTGAAGCTGAGCTTCTGCTTTGGCGCGCCGATTTGATTTTGCATGAAGTGCCCCGGAAATAATGGAACAGAACATCACCCGGCGGTTGGCCCACCGGGTGACAGAACCATCAGCGATCAGCGCACAGGTGGTGCGTATTGAATGCCGCCGTTGTTCCACAGTGCGTTCAGGCCACGGTCGATTTCCAGCGGGGTGCTCTTGCCCAGGTTGCGCTCGAACACTTCACCATAGTTACCGACTTGCTTGACAATCTGTACAACCCAGTCTTTCTTCACTTTCAGGTCTTTGCCGTATTCGCCGTCAGCACCGAGCAGACGCGCAACGTCCGGGTTCTTGGTGGACTTGGCTTCAGCTTCAACGTTTTTCGACGTGATGCCGGCTTCTTCAGCGTTGAGCATGGCGTAGCCTACCCAGCGCACGATGGCCAGCCACTCGTCGTCGCCGTTACGCACGACCGGGCCCAGCGGCTCCTTGGAAATGGTTTCCGGCAGAACCACGTAGTCCTTCGGCGAGGCCAGCTTGCTGCGCTGGGCGAACAGTTGGGACTTGTCGGAGGTCAGTACGTCGCAACGACCGGATTCCAGCGACTTGGCGCTTTCATCGGAGGTGTCGAAGGTGATCGGGGTGTATTTGAGGTTGTTGCCGCGGAAGTAATCCGAAACGTTCAGCTCGGTGGTGGTACCTGCCTGGATGCAGATGGTCGCACCGTCCAGTTCCTTGGCACTTTTCACGCCCAGCTTGTTGTTAACCAGGAAGCCGATGCCGTCGTAGTAGGTAATGAAGCCCGGGAATTTCAGGCCCATACCCGCGTCGCGGGAGCTGGTCATGGTGGTGTTGCGGGACAGGATGTCGACTTCGCCGGACTGAAGCGCGGTGAAACGCTCCTTGGCGTTCAACTGGCTGAACTTGACCTTGGTCGCATCACCGAACACGGCAGCGGCCACAGCACGACACACGTCAGCGTCGATCCCGAGGATCTTGCCGCTGGCATCCGGCACCGAGAAACCCGGCAGGCCATCACTCACGCCACATTGCACGAAGCCTTTCTTCTGCACGGCGTCCAGGGTGGCGCCGGCCTGGGCGAACCCGCTGACACCCAAAACAGCGGCCGCGGTGACGATGGCCAGGGTGGATTTCAATACCTTCATTCAAACCTCCAATTGCTCTTGTTGTGTCGGAGCTCGAACTTCAGCGCACCCTTTTGAGGCGATATCGACCCGTGTTGGTTTTTTTTGGGGTCAAGCGGCATGAAGTCGTCGCGGTAATTCCAGCTGCTATCCCACAAGCGGCAGTCACTGATAGTGTTACCGTCTGCGGATAGTTCTGACATCGACCTACACATAGCAAGGCGCGTACCAGAGTGCCGGCTGAGTCGTTTCAGCCCACATGCAATAGAAAAAGATTCAACCTTGCGACATTCTCTTAACAGATCGACCTTTTACGCACCGTTCCGACGCACCCAATCGGAGCGCACGCACACAGATGGAGCAGACATGACCGAACCCTTGATTCTTCAGCCCGCCAAGCCCGCAGACGCCTGCGTAATCTGGCTGCATGGCCTGGGCGCCGATCGCTACGACTTCCTGCCGGTGGCCGAAGCGTTGCAGGAAAACTTACTGACAACCCGCTTCGTTTTGCCCCAGGCGCCGACCCGTCCGGTGACGATCAATGGCGGCTACGAGATGCCCAGTTGGTACGACATCAAGGCCATGAGCCCGGCCCGCTCCATCAGCCTGGAAGAGCTGGAAACGTCGGCCAGAATGGTCACCGACTTGATCAAAGAACAAAAAAGCAGCGGAATAGACGCTTCGCGGATTTTCCTTGCCGGTTTCTCTCAAGGCGGCGCCGTGGTGTACCACACCGCGTACTTGAAATGGCAAGGCGCCCTGGGTGGCGTGATCGCCCTCTCCACCTACGCACCGACGTTCGACAATGAACTGGAATTATCCGCCAGCCAGCAGCGCATTCCGGCGCTATGCCTGCATGGTCACTACGACGACGTGGTACAGAACGCCATGGGCCGCAGTGCCTACGAGCACTTGAAGACCCGTAGTGTCACCGTGACATGGCAGGAATACCCAATGGGTCACGAAGTGTTACCAGAAGAGATACGCGATATCGGTAACTGGTTGAGCGCTCGGCTGGGCTGAAACCTGCTGTTTATGTAGCC
Organism: Pseudomonas sp. BCA17; assembly: GCF_004519405.1. Classification (GTDB taxonomy): domain Bacteria; phylum Pseudomonadota; class Gammaproteobacteria; order Pseudomonadales; family Pseudomonadaceae; genus Aquipseudomonas. The sequence continues at coordinate 416,993 of NZ_SGWI01000002.1, forward strand.
GTATGACAGACGCACTACGCCGCGCCCGTTTCTTGCATTACACTGGCCGGCGTACATTCCTTAACCAATTAATGAGATCACCGTGCTCAAAGCACTTAAGAAGATGTTCGGCAAAAGCGAGGCTGAGCCGCTCGCGCCTGTTTCCAGTGCTCCTGTCCCCACGTCCGGCAGCCGCAATGACGGTAAACAGCCCGGCCGGACCGCAGCTGCCGCCCAGCCGAAGAAGCCGACGGTGACGCCACCTGAACAGGCAAAACCGCTCGAGGCCACGCCTGCACCCGCTGCGCCCAAGCCACGCCGCGAACGTGCGCCAAAACCGCCGGTCACACCATGGAAACTCGAAGACTTCGTCGTCGAGCCCCAGGAAGGCAAGACCCGCTTCCACGATTTCAAGCTCGCCCCGGAACTGATGCACGCCATCCAGGACCTGGGCTTCCCTTACTGCACGCCGATCCAGGCGCAAGTACTGGGTTTCACCCTGGCCGGCAAAGACGCCATCGGCCGTGCGCAGACCGGCACCGGCAAGACCGCCGCGTTCCTGATCTCGATCATCACCCAGCTGCTGCAGACTCCGCCGCCGAAAGAACGCTACATGGGCGAACCGCGCGCCTTGATCATTGCCCCCACCCGGGAACTGGTGGTGCAGATCGCCAAGGACGCCGCCGACCTGACCAAGTACACCGGCCTCAACGTGATGACGTTCGTGGGCGGCATGGACTTCGACAAGCAGCTCAAGCATCTCGAAGCCCGCCACTGCGACATCCTGGTGGCCACGCCGGGCCGCTTGCTGGACTTCAACCAGCGCGGCGACGTGCACCTGGACATGGTCGAAGTGATGGTGCTGGACGAAGCCGACCGCATGCTCGACATGGGCTTTATCCCGCAGGTACGTCAGATCATTCGCCAGACTCCGCCGAAAACCGAGCGCCAGACCCTGCTGTTCTCCGCGACCTTCACCGATGACGTGATGAACCTCGCCAAGCAATGGACCACTGACCCGTCCATCGTCGAGATCGAGTCTGAAAACGTCGCCAACGTCAACGTCGAGCAGCACATCTATGCCGTAGCCGGGGCCGACAAGTACAAATTGCTCTACAACCTGGTCAACGACAACGGTTGGGAGCGCGTGATGGTCTTTGCCAACCGCAAGGACGAAGTTCGCCGCATCGAAGAACGCCTGGTGCGTGATGGCGTCAACGCCGCGCAGCTGTCAGGTGACGTGCCGCAACACAAGCGCATCAAGACCCTGGAAGGTTTTCGCGAAGGCAAGATTCGCGTGCTGGTGGCCACCGACGTGGCGGGTCGCGGGATTCACATCGACGGCATCAGCCATGTGATCAACTTCACCCTGCCGGAAGTGCCGGACGACTACGTGCACCGCATTGGCCGTACCGGCCGTGCCGGCGCGGCGGGCGTGTCGATCAGCTTCGCCGGTGAGGATGACTCGTATCAGTTGCCGTCGATCGAGGCGCTGCTGGGCCGCAAGATCAGCTGCGAGACGCCGCCGACGCACCTGTTGCGGGCCGTGGAACGCAAACGCCCGTAAGCTCAAAGGCGATAAAAATGTGGGAGCAAGCCCGCTCCCACATTTGGTTTTGCAGCAAGCTTACTTCCAGCGATCCGCCGCTGCGTGATCGCTGCCCCGCCCTTCCACCCAACGCGGGCCTTCCGGCGTGTTCTCTTTCTTCCAGAATGGCGCGCGGGTCTTCAAGTAGTCCATCACAAACGCACAGGCATCAAACGCCGCCTGGCGATGTGCGCTGGCAGCAGCCACGAAAACAATCGGCTCGCCCGGTTCAAGAGCGCCGATCCGGTGCAGCACCTCAAGCTTGAGCAATGGCCAACGCTGTTCGGCCTCGACAGTTATCTTGGCCAAGGCTTTTTCGGTCATGCCCGGATAGTGCTCAAGGAACATCCCCGACACATCGCGACCGTCATTGAAGTCGCGTACATAGCCGACAAAACTCACCACCGCGCCCACGCCGACATTCGCCGCGTGCATCGCGTTGACTTCAGCACCGGGATCAAACGCCTCGGTTTGCACGCGAATCGCCATGCTCAGCCTCCGGTCACAGGCGGGAAAAACGCCACTTCGTCGCCGGCCTGCACGGGCTCATCAAGGCTGCACAGTTCTTCGTTGCGTGCACACATCAGGCTGGCCTCGTTGAGCACGGCAAACTCGGGGTCAGTGGCGAGCGCCTGGCGCACCGCATCAACGGTGGCAAAATCGCCTTCCATCTCCAGCGAATCAAAGCCCACCGCTTCGGCGTAACGCGCAAAAAACAATACATTGATGCTCATGCCTGGTCCGCCTTGAAATGCCCGCTCTTGCCGCCGAGCTTTTCCAGCAGGCGAATACTTTCGATAGTCATACCGCGATCCACCGCTTTGCACATGTCGTAGATCGTCAGCGCCGCGACGCTGGCGGCGGTCAGGGCTTCCATCTCCACGCCGGTCTGGCCGCTGAGTTTGCAACGCGCCAGGATGTGCACCGCATCCACACCCTCGGCGCGCAGTTCGACCTTGACGCCGGTAAGCATCAACGGGTGGCACAACGGGATCAGATCACTGGTTTTTTTCGCGGCCTGGATGCCGGCAATACGGGCCACGGCAAACACGTCGCCCTTGGGGTGGGCGCCGTCGACAATCATTTGCAGGGTCTCGGGCAGCATGCGCACCCGCGCTTGGGCCACAGCCTCACGGAACGTCACGGCTTTGTCGGTGACGTCGACCATATGGGCGCGACCTTGGGAATCGAGATGAGTCAGCACAGGGTTACTCCTGATCAGGAGCGGCAATTGTAAACCTGTGAGTCAAATTGCGCAGGGCTGTTTATCCCAGGCAAGAAGGGGCGCAGTGCGCCCCTTCCCATACAACAGCCAGGGTCAGAAGCGGAAGGTAAACCCGGCATTGATCCCGTTGTTGTTACCGCGGTTGGACAACAGGCCGCTGTAGCTCAAGGACACCAGCGTGTCCGGGGTCAGGGCCATTTCCGCACTGGCCTTGATCACCGCGCCATCGCGGGCCACGGGCACACTGTTGACCGCAAAGGCCGTGTCGCTGCCGGCGAACTTCAGCGAGGCTTCACGATCGGTATCGCCAAACTGATGCTCCCAACCCAACTCACCGCGCAACGTGACCGCCGACGTCGAGCTGATCGGCAATTGGGTATGCGCGCGCAGGCCCAGTGTCGAGAGCGTGGCGTCCTGGCTTTGCTTGCTGGCATGCAAGGCCGCAGCGCCGCCTTTCTCCTTGAACGAATCGCTCTGGTAGTTCAGGTACGTCAGGTTGGCGAAGGGTTCGAACTGGCTCCATTGGGTGTAGCCGATCTCGCCGAACACTTGGTCGGTGCGGGCGTTGTAGTCGGCTTTGTCATAGTCCGACTGGTTGGCGTAAGCCACGCGGCGCGAGGCATCGATACGGTGCCACGTGGTGGCGCCCCCCAGGCGCAGGGCGATCGCGTCGAAACGTTTTCCGCCGTAGACCGACAGGTGATAGTTGTCGCTGTCTGCCGAAGCCGAAGTGCCATTGAGGTGGCTCTGGGTGTAGCCGGTGGCTGCGCCCACACGCCAGCCGTCGCCGACCTCGGTGTCCAGGCCCAACAGCACGCCGCTGGTGGACGAGGAATAACCGCTGGCGTTGTTGTCGCCGCTGACGTTATTGCGTCCCCCCAACAGTTGCACCCAGCCGCCATTATCGTGGGTCTCGATCTGCGCACTGGAATCCAGCGCCTGCGCCTGTTGCAGGCGGCCGTTGACCGCTTCACGCAGGTAACGGCTGTCTGCCATCTGCGCCGCCGCCACGTCGGAGTGCAGCTGCCCCGAGAGTTGCTTGAACGCAGCTTGCGCCTGGGCGGCCGAGTCTGAAGCGAGCAGGCTTTCATACACTGGGCTACCCGCGCCCAATGCCTCGGCCGCCGTCGCCACGGCGCGCTCGTTGCGCGTTTGCGCAATGCTGGCAAAGGTCGTCTGGTTGCGTTCTATGGCCAGGGTCAGCGAGTCAGGCTGGTAATTAAGCCGAGTCCCGATGAACAGATAATCAGGCGAGATCGCCGCAAACTGTCCGTTGATACCCTGGGTGGCGGTGAGGATATTGAACGGCTGGCCCAACAGGCTGCGCGCCTCGGTGGCGGACAACAGGTTAGGGCTGTTCTCCAGAGACACCGTCACCACACCGCCATTGAGGGTGGCGACGCCGCTGCTCTGGATCTGGTCGCTTCGCCCGTCAGGGCCGACTTCGACGGCATACACCGAGCCCGGGTTGAAGGTCACGTCGCCGGTGTGCAGCGTGCCAATCGAGTGGCCCGGTGCTACACGGCCACCGCTGTTGACGGTCAAGGCACCCACCGTACCGTTGCCGGCCAGCGTGCCGCCCAGCGTGGTCATCACGCCGTTATCGGCATTGCGCGTGCCCACGGCGCTGCCATCCACAGTTACCGCAGACGTCAATGAACCGTCCACCGACAGCTTGCCGCCGCGCACCCAAGTGCTGCCGGAGTAGGTGTTCTGGCCTTCCAGCACCAGTTCGCCGTCGCCGGACTTGGCCAGACTGCCGACATAGGTATTGCCGGTGAGCAAATCCTTGCCGCGTGCCAGCGTTGCCTGTTCGCGCGCATGGCCGATTTCATATTCAAACTGATCATCGTCAGAGGCATTCGCCGGCAAACCATTGAGCCAGCCCTTTTGTTGCTTGGTGGCCGCCCAGGTCGCCTGCTCGGTGGCGTCTTCTACGCGGCGGGCGCGGATCGCCTCATCGGAAATCGGGTTAGCCCAGATATCGCGTGTGCCGGCAGGCAATGCCACCGCCACCGAACCGAGGAACTGCCCCGGCCCCTGCATGGCTTTTTGCAGGTTGGGCAGGCCCCAGCCGCTGACCACACCCGGCACTTGCGGTGTGCCCGGCGCGGCATCGTGCACCGGTTGCAAGTTGTCGTAGGTGCGGCCACCGGTCAGGGTGCCCACGGGTGTGTCCGGCCCATCCGGCGCTTGCAGGCTGGAGGTGGTGAGCAACACATCCCGGGCCTGGCTGGCGGTCATATAGGGAAAGCGCTGGAGCACCAGCGCCAGCGCGCCGGAAACACTCGGTGCTGCAGCGGAGGTGCCGTTGGCGTTGGGGATGATTTCACCTTCGGGCCCGGTGGACGGAATCCCCGAAACGCCCATCACGCACCACCATTTCGAGGTGCCGCAACGGTTGTAGACCTGCGCGCTGGTCTCGTCATAACCGGTGATCGAGAGGAATCTGGCTTCGATATCCGGCTTGAAAAACGGCAGGTTGGCATTGGTGTCCGGGTTGGCGCCGTGGCTGTCGTTGCCCGCCGAGATGATCTGGATGAAGGTGTTTTGCCGGGCAGCGTCGGCCATGGCGTCCATCCAGGTTTTCTGGCCGGCGTGGGCCTTGTCCCAGAATGGACGATAGGCGGCGGTCATGTCGCGCAAGTTGTCGGCCGCGCTGTCGCCGACATTGCCGAAATGGTTTTCGACGTCATTGCGCGAGTTCTGCCCCCAGCTCTGATTGACGATCGACACGTTCTTGGCGGCCAGGGCGTTGTAGCTGGCCATGAACGCGTTGTAGTCCAGATCGTTGGAGCCCTGGAAACGGTTGTCGTCGGTACCGCCGGTGTTAGCGACAAAAATGTTCGCGTCAAAGGCAATGCCGTGCATGCCGGTGCCATTGCGGCTGGCGCCCAGCACTCCAGACATTTCCGTGCCATGGCCGTCGTTGATGGTCGGGTCGTACTCACCGGAAATACTGAAGTGCTCGCCTTTTTGAAATTCGCCGTCCGGGGTGTCATGGATATAGCGCGGATGGGTGGCGTAGTACTCACCCGTGGACGTCACCGCCTGTACACGGTCCTGGCCCTGGGCATTCTTGCCCTGGAACTCAAAGTGTTCAGTGAGAATGCCGGAGTCGAGCACGCCGACATTCACGCCCTTGCCGGTCATGCCCAAGGCATAGGCGAAATAGGCGTTGGTGCGATCCAGGCCGGAGTTGACCTGGGCTTCCGGGGTCTTCCAGGTTTGCGCGTTGGCGCTCCAGTCACGGGTGGCGGTGGCCCAGGACTGGCCGGCGTTGAGTTGCCCATTGAGGTTGCTGCTGACACCCGGCTCGACATAGGTGTAAGGCTTGGCTGCCGGCAGGTTGGCGATGATGGCCTTGGAGAAATCGAGAATATTGGTGGTGTAGCGGCCGCTGTTGCTGAAGAGCCGGCTGCGGTAGTAATCCAGGCGTGAGGTGTAGTCCAGCGGCCGCTTGGTGTCACCGAGCATGGCGCCGATGGTCAGGTTTTCCGGTTGCAACTCGTAGTTTTGCTTGAGAGCCGAATCGAATTTGGCGGACTGGCCGGCAAAGTCCTTGGCTGCAAGATCGACGATATCGGCATAGGCGAATCGCAGATTTTTATACACATCGGTATTCGGGCCAAACGACGCCACCGCTTTGCGAAATGCCGACTCCAGCACCTGGGCGGTGTAAGGGTTGCTGTCGTCCGCCCAGGCCGTTGGGCCGTGACCGAGCCATAAGGCCAGGCCGAGTGCGATGGGTGTCAGGGGTATCGATTTGCGCTTGCGATAAAACACAGTGGAGCCATTACCTGCTACGTCCATTTTCCTTTCCCTTTGGATATGTGCGTCGTCAATGAGCGATGTATCGGGCTTTTTGTAATAGGCAGGGTCACGCAGAAAACCCAAGGGGGTTTTCAAGATTTCGTCGAATGAATGAGGTGGTTTTCCGACGGGGTCACGCGGTGTTCTTATTGTTTTTGCAGCGGCAAAAAATGTAACAAAATAATTACAAAGACCACAAGCACCCTGGGCGCATTAACGAAGACAAATGTCGCCCACAACAAAAACCCCGGATTTCGTGAAAAATCCGGGGTGGTTCGTGGCATTTAGCCACCAACTATCACAGGTGTGTTTTTACAGGTGCGACTCGGCGTATTCGGCCAGGATCGAACGAGGCACCCCTTGCAGCGCGATGTGCACGCCGTTGGGGAAGTCTTTGAAGCGTTCCGTCAGGTAGGTCAGCCCGGAGCTGGTCGCGGACAGGTAAGGGGTGTCGATCTGTGCCAGGTTGCCCAGGCACACCACTTTGGAACCGGCGCCGGCACGGGTGATGATGGTTTTCATCTGGTGCGGCGTAAGGTTCTGGCATTCATCGATCAGAATCAGGCTTTGCTGGAAACTGCGACCTCGGATGTAGTTGAGGGATTTGAACTGCAACGGCACTTTGCTGAGGATGTAATCGACGCTGCCATGGGTGTTTTCGTCATCCATGTGCAAGGCTTCGAGGTTGTCGGTGATCGCCCCCAGCCACGGCTCCATTTTTTCCGCCTCGGTGCCGGGCAGGAAACCGATCTCCTGGTCCAGGCCCTGCACACTGCGGGTGGCGATGATGCGGCGATAGCGCTTGGTAACCATGGTTTGTTCGATGGCGGCAGCCAGGGCGAGGATGGTTTTCCCCGAACCTGCGGCGCCCGTCAGGTTGACCAGGTGGATATCCGGGTCGAGCAGCGCATACAACGCCAGGCTCTGGTAGATATCGCGCGGTTTCAGGCCCCAGGCTTCCTGGTGCAACAGGGGTTCCTGATGCAGGTCGAGGATCAGCAGCTTGTCGACCTGGATCTCTTTGATCCAACCCACGAAGCCCTGTTCGTCGACGATAAACTCATTGATATGCACGGCCGGCAGGTTGTCGATCAGTTGTACCTGATGCCAGGTGCGGCCGTGGTCCTGACGGGTTTCGACTTTGCTGACGCGGTCCCAGAACGAGCCGGTCATCATGTGATAACCACGGGACAGCATCGACACGTCGTCGACCAGTTGGTCGGTACTGTAGTCCTCGGCAGCGATCCCACATGCTCGTGCCTTGAGGCGCATGTTGATGTCTTTGGTGACCAGCACCACGCGCAGCTCCTTGTCGCGTGCGTGCAAGTCGATCAACTGGTTGATGATTTTGTTGTCGTTCAGATTCTCCGGCAGCAGGCTGTTGGGCTCGCTGCGCTTGCTCATCAGAATCGACAGCAAGCCCTTGGGCCCGCCTTTGCCACGCTGGATCGGCACGCCGACCTCAACGTCTTCGGGTGAAGCTTCACCCAGGGTCTTGTCGATCAGGCGAATCGCCTGGCGGCATTCGGCGGCCACGCTGTGGTGCCCGCTTTTGAGTTTGTCGAGCTCCTCAAGCACGATCATCGGGATGGCGACGTGGTGTTCTTCGAAGTTAAGCAGTGCGTTTGGATCGTGGATCAATACGTTGGTATCAAGCACATAAAGGATTGGCTGGTCGGAAGAAGGGTTACGTCCATGATCATCCATACTCGGTCACCTTTGTGGGAGCCATTCGACGCAATACCTGGGCGGTGCTGCGCCTCGATTCGACCACCGACCGCACCTGAGTGACGTCAAGCGCGGTGCCCACATGAGGAGTCTTGTAAGACGCCACCTGTGCTGCAGGTTTCGGCGATCTGACTTCGTAATACCGCAAAACCCATGACAGGAAAAAGCACTTTGACGCTTTTTTGAAGTTTATTTTTCAGGATGACGAATAGCACTAGCCGAGTGCCAGGTACCCCGTTAAAGTCGGAAGTCCGCCTGCATCGATTTGTCGCACAAAATCACCCAAAAAATGCTTGAACCCCAACAGGGCCGGGCGTTTCATCTTTTCAACGAAAAGCTTCCCGGCAGTCCTGCCAGCCCAGGCCACTCTGCGCCGTAGCCTGCAACAACAGCGGCAATGCCACCCGCGCCTTGTCCTGAGTGTCGTGGAACACGATCATCCCTCTGCGCCACAGCAACATCAGCGTCAGCACCCGCTGCGCCGATTCATCGGCCTTGAGCTGGCCCGGCTCATCCTGGGAGTCGATATCCCACAACGCCACCTGCAGACCTTGCGCCTGGAAGAAACCCTGGCTGTCCGCGCGACGCTGGCCGTACGGCGGGCGAAACAGCGGCACGTAGTTTTCCGGCATCAGGTTTTGCGTCAGTGACGCACTGCGGGTGATGGAGCTTTGCCAGTCGACCCAGTGGCTATGGGACCGGTATTGCCAACCCTGAGTCCCCACGCACTGGCCTTGGTACAGCGCCTGCACATCGCTGGCGGAACTGCGCTCCAAGCGGGTTTGCAGGCTGCTGCCGAGGGCGAAGAAAGTGGCGTTCATCTTCTGTTTGCGCAAATAGTCGGTGAGCCAGTCGGTATTGCCGTTGAGCGGTGCCGGGCCACCGTCGAAGGTCAGCAGGAACATTCGGTCGTTGAGCTCGTCGCCATTGCGTTCATGGTCACCAAAACGCGCCACTTCGCTGCTGATCTGCGGGAACAGCGCGGCCTTGCGCAGCAGCTCATCGAGGTAGCGCTCATGGAAGCGGTGGCTCGGCCCCGCCCAGCCTATATAGAAAGAATTTTCACTGACCTCGAACTTGCCGGCCTGCTCGCGCAGGTCATCCATGTTCTCCACCAGGTAGCAAAACGAGGCATCTTCCTCGCAACTCTGCTGGGCGAAGGTGTAGTTCTCCAGCAGGCGCTGCCAGAGCTGGCGACGCATGTCGTTGATGGATGCCAGGTTGATGATCTTCAGGCCCAGCCGTTGCTTGAGCACGGTTTCATCCTGGGCCTCGCTGGCCAACAGGCTGTGGGCGAACATCAGGATTTCCGCACGCGAGGCCACATCGAACAGCGCCGGGCTGCTGAGCTTTTCGGGCCAGGTGCCGCGATCCAGGCTCGCCAGATCCACCGACGCGGCCTGGGCATTCAGGCATAACAGACAAGCCGAGATTAAAAGCGCGATTCGCACACAGGGTCTCCCTCTCCAGAGTCACCGGGCATCATAGCGGATCGCGACTATCGCCATCATAGGTGGAGTCAAAACGCTGCACCCCCTAGAATCGCCCCCACGATTTAAGGAGACGACTTCATGCTGATGGTGATTTCCCCCGCCAAGACTCTCGACTTCGAGACGCCGCCGGTAACCCAGCGCTTTACCCAGCCGCAGTACCTGGACCACTCCCAGGAACTGATCGAACAATTGCGCGGACTGAGCCCGGCACAAATCAGCGAGTTGATGCACGTCTCCGACAAGATCGGCGGCCTCAATGCTGCGCGCTTCGGCAGTTGGACGCCCGCCTTCACCCCGGCCAACGCCAAGCAGGCGCTGCTGGCCTTCAAGGGTGACGTGTACACCGGCCTGAACGCTGAAACCTTCACCGATGCCGATTTCAGCTACGCCCAGGACCACCTGCGCATGCTCTCGGGCCTGTATGGCCTGCTGCGCCCCCTGGACCTGATGATGCCGTACCGCCTGGAGATGGGCACCAAGCTGGCCAACGCCCGTGGTAAGGACCTCTATGCGTTCTGGGGTACACGCATCAGCGAGTGGCTCAATGAAGCCCTGGCCGAACAAGGCGACGATGTCCTGCTCAACCTGGCTTCCAACGAGTACTTCTCTGCGGTCAAGCGTACGGCCCTGAACGCACGCATCATCAATACCGAGTTCAAGGACCTGAAGAACGGCCAGTACAAGATCATCAGCTTCTACGCCAAGAAGGCCCGGGGCATGATGAGCCGCTTTGTGATCGAACAACGCATCAACAACCCTGACCAGCTCAAGCAGTTCGACGTGCAGGGTTATCGCTTCAACGCGGAGCAGTCCAAACCGGATAATCTGGTGTTTTTGCGCGATCACGCACCGGAATAAGGCCGCACCTCTTTTTCAGACAACGGAATCCAGAGGTGGGTGGGGGCAACCCCCCCACCCTTTCTGCGTGCTTTTCACACCTCAAAACAGTCATTTATTTGACGCCAAAAAACAGTCTGAAACATCTCTAACTTTTTTTTCACTCGACATTTCCGATTTTTTTTCGTAGTGGCACCAATTTTTAAAATCACTAGTGGCACAAAACTATCCCCGCGCGTCAACTACCTGTAACTACTAGGCCAAATAGCAAGTGCTATCAATATAGTACCAGTGCCATCTTTTCCCATATTTCAAGAAATTTCCGGAAACAGGATGAGCGGCCCGGAACTTCGTCCTAAAGCACCGCTCATACCACCGGTAACGAAATTCTCTGGTTCTGTAGGAGATGACTTACATGGCAGACCAACGGAAGTAGCGAAGTTGTCATATTAAACTTCGACTCAGTGGTCATATTACCAATCGATCAGTAGAGAGCGGCGATAAGGATCCATTGCCACGAACTATAAGGCCAAGGCTGTGCTTACCCTAATGGGTCAGTGATAAAACCCAAGGCATTGATAATTAAAGGCTTAAAGCCTCTATCAAGGCTCTGCGGCACTGGCGCCAAGCCCTTCTCCCAGGAAGGCTGGCTGCATTTCAGGGCAAGCCCCAATAACAAGGCCAAGTTGCGCACAACTTGAGTGCAATAATTAGTCACTCGTTATTCAACATGCCTGCACGCGGCTAGTCGGCGTCTATTCGCCTAACTTTCGCGGCACTTGTGACGCTTGCAAACATGAACTCCAGCCATCTAATGGCATGATTTAAATACAGAGGTAATTGCGATGCGCATCAGCATATTTGGTCTAGGTTACGTTGGCGCAGTATGTGCCGGTTGCCTGTCTGCCCGTGGCCACGAAGTGGTCGGTGTAGATATCTCCAAGGAAAAGATCGACCTGATCAACGCTGGCAAATCGCCAATCGTTGAACCAGGTCTGGGCGAACTGTTGAGCCAGGGCATCGCAAACGGTCGCCTGCGCGGCACCACCAACTTTGCCGAAGCCATCCGCGACACCGACCTGTCGATGATCTGCGTTGGCACGCCGAGCAAGAAGAACGGCGACCTGGAACTCAACTACATCGAATCGGTGTGCCGCGAAATCGGTTTCGTCCTGCGTGACAAGACCACCCGCCACACCATCGTGGTGCGCAGCACCGTGCTGCCGGGCACCGTCGCCAATGTGGTGATCCCGATCCTCGAAGACTGCTCCGGCAAGAAAGCCGGCGTCGACTTCGGTGTTGCGGTCAATCCGGAGTTCCTGCGTGAATCCACCGCCATCGCCGACTACGACCAGCCACCGATGACCGTTATCGGCGAGTTCGACACAGCTTCCGGCGACGTGCTGCAGTCGCTGTACGAAGAGCTCGACGCACCGATCATCCGCAAGGACATCGCCGTCGCCGAGATGATCAAGTACACCTGCAACGTGTGGCACGCCACCAAAGTCACCTTTGCCAACGAGATCGGCAACATTGCCAAGGCCGTCGGTGTCGATGGCCGTGAAGTGATGGAAGTGGTGTGCCAGGACAAGACCCTCAACCTGTCCCAGTACTACATGCGCCCAGGCTTCGCCTTCGGTGGCTCGTGCCTGCCCAAGGATGTCCGCGCGCTGACCTACCGCGCCGGTTCCCTCGACGTGGAAGCACCGCTGCTCAACTCGCTGATGCGCAGCAACGAGTCGCAGGTACAGAACGCTTTCGACATCGTTTCCAGCCACGACAAACGCAAAGTCGCCCTGTTGGGCCTGAGCTTCAAGGCCGGCACCGACGACCTGCGTGAAAGCCCATTGGTGGAACTGGCGGAAATGCTGATCGGCAAGGGCTACGACCTGAGCATCTACGACAGCAACGTCGAGTACGCCCGTGTACACGGTGCGAACAAGGACTACATCGAAGGCAAGATCCCGCACGTGTCGTCCCTGCTCAACTCGAACTTCGACGACGTGATCAACAACTCCGACGTGATCATCCTCGGCAACCGTGACGAGAAATTCCGTGCCTTGGCGCAGAACGCTCCGGACGGCAAACAAGTGGTCGACCTGGTGGGCTTCATGTCCAAGGCCACCTGCGCGACAGGCCGTACCGAAGGCATTTGCTGGTAAGGAGCAGCGGCTAGTTTCAAGCGGCAAGCTGCAAGTTAGAAGCGATGTTTTTCAGCTTGTAGCTTGCGGCTTGTGGCTCTACTCCCTCGTGACGGATACAAATATGCGACGGTTAAACCAAGCGACTGGCTGGCTATTCTTTCTGGGGCTTTTAGCGCTTCTAGCTCTGGCTCTGCCAGCCAGCACCTTCGACTCCGAGTCGAAGAATTTTATTTTCCTGATTGGCGCCGTCGGTATCTGGCGCTACTCCATGGGTGCTACGCATTTCTTTCGCGGCATGCTGTTCCTGTACGTGGTCTACCCGCACCTGCGGCGCAAAGTACGCAAGCTGGGCAAGGCCGCCGACCCGTCCCACGTGTTCCTGATGGTCACCAGTTTCCGCATCGATGCACTGACGACCGCGCAGGTCTACAGCTCGGTGATCCGCGAAGCCATCGAATGTGGCTTCCCCACCACCGTGGTCTGCTCGCTGGTGGAGATGTCCGATGAGCTGCTGGTCAAGAGCCTGTGGGAAAAGATGAACCCGCCCGCTCACGTCAAGCTCGACTTCGTGCGCATCGCCGGTACCGGCAAGCGTGACGGCCTGGCCTTCGGTTTCCGCGCCATCTCCCGCCACCTGCCGGATGACCGCGCCGTGGTTGCCGTGATCGACGGCGACACCGTGCTCGCAGAAGGCGTGGTGCGCAAGACCGTGCCGTGGTTCCAACTGTTCGGCAATGTCGGCGGCCTGACCACCAACGAGTTCTGCGAAGTCCGCGGTGGCTACATCATGAGCGAATGGCACAAGCTGCGGTTCGCCCAGCGCCACATCAACATGTGCTCCATGGCCCTGTCCAAGCGCGTGCTGACCATGACCGGGCGCATGTCGGTGTTCCGTGCCAGCGTTGTGACCGACCCGGGCTTTATCGCCGACGTGGAAAGCGACTCGCTGCAACACTGGCGCCTGGGCCGTTTCAAGTTTTTGACCGGTGACGACAAGTCCAGCTGGTTCAGCCTCATGCGCCTGGGCTACGACACCTTCTACGTGCCGGATGCCGCGATCAACACGGTGGAACACCCGCCGGAAAAGAGCTTCATCAAGGCCAGCCGCAAACTGATGTTCCGCTGGTACGGCAACAACCTGCGCCAGAACTCCCGGGCCCTGGGTCTCGGGGTACGCCGCCTGGGTCTGTTTACCAGCATCGTGCTGTTCGACCAGCGCGTGTCGATGTGGACCTCGCTGCTCGGCCTGACCGTAGCCTTCATCGCGACCTTCAAATACGGCGGCGCGTTCATCCTCGCGTACCTGCTGTGGATCGGCATCACTCGCCTGATTCTCACCCTGTTGCTGTCGTGTTCCGGGCACAAGATCGGCCCGGCCTACCCGGTGATTCTCTATTACAACCAGATCATGGGCGCACTGGTGAAGATCTACGTGTTCTTCCGCCTTGATCAACAGTCCTGGACCCGCCAGGACACCAAACTGACCCGCGATTTGGCCAGCTTTCAACGTTGGTTCAACACCTGGTCGTCTCGGACCATGACCTTCTCCGCCGGGAGCATTTTTGTCGCCGTGCTTTTGATGATGGTCTGACCCTGCCAAGCCTGAATTAACTAGGAAATCGAACAGTATGAACAGCCCAGTAAACGCCAATGTTGTCCACGAATCCGAAGCCCAGCGCCAACATGCCCGAGTCAAGATTCCGGCCAAGTTGCGCTTCTTCAACACTGACCACGCACCGACCGAAGCACGGGTGCTCGACTTGTCTGCCGGGGGCCTGGCATTCACCGCCACCCAGCCGCTGACCGTCGGCGCAGTGCACAAAGGCCGCCTGCAATTTGTCATCGACAACCTCGGCCTGGCGATGGACGTGGAGCTGCAGATCCGCTCCTACGACCGCCAGACCGGCCGCACCGGTTGCCAGTTCCAGAACCTGGAGCCGCAAGACATTTCCACCCTGCGCCACCTGATCACCTCACACTTGTCCGGTGACATCGTGACCATGGGCGACGTGCTCGCCACCCTGCAACGGGATAACTTCACCAAGGCGCGCAAGGTCAAGGACAGCGGCAGCGGCATGACCGCGTTCGGTCGCCTGCGGGCAGTGACGTTCAGCGCCGGGATCTTCATCGTCGGCCTGGCGGCATTCGGCTTCATCTTCAAATCGCTGTACGGCATGTACTTCGTCAGCCACGCCCAGGCCGGCCTGGTCAGCGTACCCGGCATGAACGTGACCATGCCCCGCGACGGTACCGTGCAAAGCCTGCTCAAAGGTGATGCGGTCGCCGCCAAGGGCGCGCCACTGGCGACCTTCAGCACCAGCATGCTCGACGTACTCAAGGGCCACCTGGACGAAGACCAATTGCAACCGGCCAAGGTTGAAGAACTGTTCGGTAAGCAAATGACCGGCACCCTGACGTCGCCATGCGATTGCGTGGTCGCCCAGCAACTGGTCGCCGACGGCCAGTACGCCAGCAAGGGCGATGTGATCTTCCACCTGGTACCTCGCGGCAGCCAGGCCAACGTGGAAGCACGCTTCACCTATCGCCAGTTCGCCGACGTCCGCCCAGGCACCCCGGTGAACTTCCAGGTGGCCGACGAGGAACAGGTACGCACCGGCACCATCGTCAGCAGCACCAGCCTGAACAGCGCCGACCTGTCTTCCGATATCCGTGTGCAGATCAAGCCTGACGCCCCGCTGGACAGCACCTACGCCGGTCGTCCGGTGGAAGTGTCGAGCGACCGTGGCCCATCGCTGAACTGGCTGATCGATAAAGCCATGGCCCACGGTCTGTAAGCGAGGACATGCCTGTGACGACTCATTTGAAAACACCGCAATCCCTGAGGGAGCGGGCTTACTGTGGCGAGGGAGCTTGCTCCCGTTCGACAGCGCAGCTGGAGCCCGCTTTTGGGGGCGGTGCGCACCCCAGCGGGAGCAAGCTCCCTCGCCACAAAAGCAGTTCCCACTTGGGTACAGTCGCGTTGCTGGCGCTTGCAGTCAGCCTGGCCGGTTGTGCCGGTCTGCCCGACCAGCGCTTGGCCAATGAAGCTCTCAAGCGCGGCGACACCGTGACTGCCCAGCAGAACTACCAGCAGTTGGCCGACCTCGGTTACAGCGAAGCCCAAGTCGGCCTGGCCGATATCCAGGTCGGCACCCGCGATCCGGCGCAGATCAAACAGGCAGAAGCCACTTACCGTGCGGCGGCGGACACCTCGCCGCGGGCCCAGGCGCGCCTTGGCCGCCTGCTGGTGGCCAAGCCCGGTGCCACCGAAGCCGAGCACCACGAAGCCGAAGCCCTGCTGAAAAAAGCCTTTGCCAATGGTGAAGGCAACACCCTGATCCCGCTGGCGATGCTGTACCTGCAATACCCGCATAGCTTTGCGAACGTGAACGCCCAGCAGCAGATCAGCCAGTGGCAAGCGGCAGGTTATCCGGAGGCCGGCCTGGCCCAGGTGCTGCTGTATCGCACCCAGGGCACCTACGACCAGCACTTGGATGACGTAGAACGCATCTGCAAGAGCGCACTGAACACCACCGATATCTGCTACGTCGAGTTGGCCACGGTCTACCAGAAAAAAGCCGAGCCGGAAAAACAGGCGCAGTTGCTCAAGCAGATGGAAGCAGGCTACAGCCGTGGCACTGTCACCGCACAGCGCGTCGACAGCGTCGCCCGTGTGCTCGGCGACGCCAGCCTCGGCACGCCGGACGAAAAAACGGCCCAGGCGCTGCTGGAGAAGATCGCCCCCGGCTACCCCGCTTCCTGGGTCAGCCTGGCACAGTTGCTCTACGACTTCCCCGAACTGGGCGACGTCGATCAGATGATGAAGTACCTGGACAACGGCCGCGCCGCCGACCAGCCGCGTGCCGAGCTGTTGCTGGGCAAGCTCTACTACGAAGGCAAGTGGGTACCGGCCGACGCAAAAGCCGCCGAAGCCCATTTCGAAAAAGCCGTGGGCAAGGAAGTGGCCGCCGATTACTACCTCGGCCAGATCTACCGCCGTGGCTACCTGGGCAAGGTCTACTCGCAAAAAGCCCTGGACCACTTGCTGACCGCTGCGCGCAACGGCCAGAACAGCGCCGATTTCGCCATCGCCCAGTTGTTTTCCCAAGGCAAGGGCACCAAGCCCAACCCATTGAACGCCTATGTCTTCAGTCAATTGGCCAAGGCCCAGGACACACCTGAGGCCAATGAATTGGCCACGCAGCTCGAAGCCCCGCTGACGCCAGAGCAGCGCGCCGAAGGCCAACGCCTGGTGCAACAAGAGCTGGCCACCCGCGGCACCCTGGCCCAGAGCACGCTGCAACTGCACGCCCTGCAAGAAGAAGACGGCGAGGAATCCCTATGAAGCTCAACCCATTCGTCAAGGCCGGTATTGGCCTGACCTTCGCCCTGCTATGGTCGTGCCCGACCCTGGCCGCGCTGACCGAAGCCAAGAACTTCGGCCTGGAAGTGAAAATCACCGGGCAGTCCGAAGACGACCGCGACCTGGGCACCAAGCCCGGCGGCGACGTCAACGGCATCGGCCTCGACCTGCGCCCGTGGGTCTATGGTGAAAGCGGCGCGTGGAGCGCCTATGCCATGGGCCAGGCCGTGACATCGAGTGACATCATCGAGACCGACACCCTGCAACAGTCCTCCGATGACGCCACCGAGCAGTCGAGCAATGACGACCGCAAAACCAAGAAAAACTACCTCGCCCTGCGCGAGTTCTGGGTCGGCTACAGCGGCTTCACGCCCTACCCCGGCGAGCTGCTCAAGTTGGGTCGCCAACGCCTGCGCAATGACGACGGCCAATGGCGCGACACCAATATCGAAGCGCTGAACTGGACGTTCGACACCACCTTGCTCAAGGCCAACGTCGGCGCCGCCGAGCGTTTTAGCGAATACCGCACCGACCTCAAGGAACTGTCGCCCAAGGACAAGGACCGCCAGCATTTCTACGCCGATGCGTCCTACCAGTGGACACCGGGCCAGTGGATCGGCCTGCGCGGCCACCATACCCATGACGACGGCAAGCTCGACTACGCCGAACCCGGCGTCGCCAGCGACCCATTGGACAAGCGCGAAAACGGCGACCTGACCTGGCTCGGCATCGAAGCCAACAGCGACGCCTATAACTGGCGCAACACCAACACCGTCAACTACTGGGCCAGCATCACCGGCATGCAGGGCAACCGCGACACGGTCAACGCGTTGAACGCCGATGGCACCCGCCCGAGCAACGCCAAGCGCAGTGATGACGTGAATGGCTGGGCCACCGATATCGGCGTGCGCTTGCGCCTCGATCCGCAATGGCAAGTCGGTGCGGCCTACTCCCGCGCCAGCGCCGAATACGAGCAGAACGGCCTGCAGAGCAACCGCTCGAACTGGACCGGCACTCAGTCCCGCGTGCACCGCTTCGGCGAGGCGTTCCGTGGCGAGATGAACAACATGCAGTCGATGAGCCTGTTCGGTTCCTGGCAACTGCGCGAGGACTATGACGCCAGTCTGGTCTACCACAAGTTCTGGCGTGTGGACGGCAACAAGCCGGTGGGCAGCAACGGTATCGACGCCGTGCAGAACAATACCGACGACGTGACCGGCGCGATCCTGTCCAGCACTTCCCTGCCCCTTGAAGACGGCAAGAAAGACCTGGGCCAAGAGATGGACCTGGTGGTCACCAAGTACTTCAAGAAGGGTCTGCTGCCGGCCGCGCTGAGCCAGTCGATCGACGAACCCTCGGCCCTGGTGCGCTTTCGCGCAGGCGTGTTCAAACCGGGCGATGCCTATGGCAGCCAGGTCGACTCGTACATGCACCGCGCCTTTGTCGACGTGATCTGGCGATTCTGATGGGAGCCTGTGCAATGAACGCTCAAAGCCTACTCGTCGCGGCAATGCTGCTGGCCAGTGCCACGGCCTCTGCCGATCAGGCGGCCAAGGCGCCGACCATCGCCAAAGGGCTGCAACAGGCCAAGACCTACACCATTTCCAGCCCGCCGACGGCGCCGCTGGAAATGGCCAAGCCGGCCCTGCCTGACCTGTCGGGCTACACCGCCGCGGCGATGGAAAAAAAGATCGTAAGAACCAAGCCGGGCAAAATCAGCATTCGCCGCATGATGCAGGAAGATGCGCTCAAGGACTTTATCGGCGGTGACAACAAGATGGCCGAATGGGTGGTGCGCCAGCATGGCATTCCCCAGGCGATCTTCGTCGATGACGGTTACATGAACCTCAAGGACTTGCTCGGCAAAGTGCCCAAGCAGTACTTCAGCGAGGCCTCGCCGGGCGTGTTCCTGGCCAAGCTGCCGATCGTGGTCGGGCGTAAAGGCATCCTGGAAATCGACAAGAAAACCCAGGAACTGCGCCTCTCCCAGCAAGCCGGTTCGTTCCTGATCAACGATGGCCAACTGTTCGTGCGTGATACCAAAATCACCGGCTGGAACGAAAAGACCAACGGGCCGGCGCTGTTCCAGTCACCCAAGGAATTCCGTCCGTTCCTGCTGGCCTGGGGCGGTACCGAGACCTACGTCGCCAACAGCAAGATGGCCAGCTTCGGCTACGCCAACAGTAAGTCCTATGGGGTGAGTATTTCCCAGTACACGCCGAACATGGCCAAGGTGCTCAAGCGTCCCGAGCCCACCGGCTGGATCATCGACTCCGAGTTCTCGGACATGTGGTACGGCTTCTACTGCTACGAAACCACGGGGTTTGTGCTCAAGGGCAATACCTACAAAGACAACATCGTCTACGGCATCGACCCCCACGACCGTTCCCACGGCCTGATCATCGCCGACAACACCGTGTACGGCACCAAGAAGAAGCACGGCATCATCATTTCCCGTGAGGTAAACGACAGCTTCATCTTCAACAACCGCAGCTACGACAACAAGCTCTCGGGCCTGGTGATCGACCGTAACAGCGTGAACAACCTGATCGTCGACAACGAGATCTACCGCAACCACACCGACGGCATCACCCTCTATGAGAGCGGCGACAACCTGCTGTGGGGCAACAAGGTGATCAGCAACCGTCGCCACGGCATTCGCGTGCGCAACAGCGTGAACATCAAGCTGTACGAGAACACGGCCATGGCCAACGGCCTGACCGGCGTGTACGGCCACATCAAGGACCTGACCGACACCGACCGCGACATCGCGCTCGACCCGTTCGACGCCAAGGTGTCGCTGATCGTGGTCGGCGGTGAGCTGGCGGGTAACGGCAGCGGGCCACTGTCCATCGACTCGCCATTGAGTATCGAGCTGTACCGCGTGTCGATGCTGGCACCGACCAAATCCAGCGGCATCAGCTTCTCCGGCGTCCTAGGGGATCGCCAGGAAGAGATTCTCGACCTGCTGGTACGCCAGCAGAAAGCCGTGCTGATCGACCCTGTCGAACGCCAGACCGAAATGCAGGATTGAGGATGACCCTTATGCACCCACACATGATCAAACTGCTGAGCCTATCGGGTCTGACCCTCGGCCTGCTCGCGGCCAGCCAGGGCGTACGCGCCGATGAAGTGAAAGCCCCGACCTTCACCGCCGAACCGTGCTGCAGCCTGTGCCCGGCCGCCCACGACGCGAAAAACTACACCACGCGTTACCAGCAGAATTTCACCACCCTGGTGCAGGCCCAGGGCGACTGGCTGTTCCGTACCCAGGAAGATTTGCGCACTGAATTCGACACCAGCCCCGCCGGCTACAAACGCATGCAGCAACTGCACGATGCCTTCAAGGCCAAGGGCGTGGAACTGGTGGTGGTCTACCAGCCGACCCGCGGCCTGGTGAACCGCAACAAGCTCAACCCTGAGGAAAAAGCCAAGTTCGATTTCGACAAGGCGCTGGCCAACTACAAGACCATGCTCGGCCGTTTCGCCAAGATGGGCTTTGTGGTGCCGGACCTGTCACCGTTGACCAATGAGCAACTGCCCGATGAATTGCCGGCCCACGACTTTTACTTCCGTGGCGACCAGCACTGGACGCCCTACGGCGCCCAGCGCACCGCGAAAATCGTCGGTGCCAAAGTACGTGCGATGCCTGAGTTCGCGGATATTCCCAAGCGTGAATTCGAAACCAAACGCTCCGGGCGCATGGGCAAGACCGGCACCCTGCACAATATGGCCGGGCAACTGTGCGGCACCAGCTACGCGATCCAGTACATGGACCAGTTCACCACCGAGCCCAAGGGCGAAGCGGGCGACGGCGACCTGTTCGGTGATTCGGGCAACCCGCAGATCACCCTGGTGGGCACCAGCCACAGCGGCAAGAACTACAACTTCGCCGGCTTCCTGGAAGAGGAAATCGGTGCCGACATCCTTAACGTCGCCTTCCCTGGCGGTGGCCTGGAAGGTTCGATGATCCAGTACCTGGGCAGCGATGAGTTCCAGAAGAGCCCGCCGAAGATTCTGATCTGGGAGTTCTCGCCGCTGTATCGCCTGGACCAGGAAACCATCTACCGCCAGATGATGGCGCTGCTCGACAACGGCTGTGAAGGCAAGCCCGCGCAGATGAGCGCCAGCACCACGCTCAAACCGGGCAAGAACGAACTGCTGGTCAACAGCTCGAACAAAGACCTGCGTAACAGCAGTCATCAAGTGGATATCCGCTTCGCCGATCCGTCGGTGAAAACCTTGCAAGCCACCCTCTGGTACATGAACGGGCGCCATGAGGACATCAAGATCGAGAAACCCGAAACATCCGATACAGATGGGCGTTTCGCCTTTGAACTGCGCACCGATGAAGACTGGGCCTCGCAGAACTTGCTGGCTGTGGAAGTGCAGGGTCCCGAAGCGGGCGCTGCCGCGCAAAAGGTCGAAGCGAAAATTTGCACACGCAACGTATTCCCAAGCGGTGGTCAGCAGACCGCCCAACTCGGGAAGTGAGGTGACTTATGCAAAAACTATGGATTCCATCGTTGCTCGGCCTGGCGATCTTCGCAGGTTCAGTCAACGCCGCCGCCCCGCTGCGGCCACCCCAGGGCTACTTCGCACCGATCGAAGCGTTCAAGACCGGCGACTTCAAGGAAAACTGCGACACCATGCCGACGCCCTACACCGGGCCTCTGCAATTTCGCAGCAAGTACGAAGGGTCGGACAAGGCTCGCGCCACGCTGAACATGAAGTCCGAGCAGGCCTTTCGCGACAGCACCGCCGATATCACCAAGCTGGAAAAAGACACCAGCAAGCGGGTGATGCAGTTCATGCACGACGGCCGCCCGGAGCAGCTCGAGTGCACGTTGAACTGGCTGGTGTCGTGGGCCAAGGCTGACGCATTGATGTCCAAGGACTTCAACCACACCGGCAAATCCATGCGCAAATGGGCGTTGGGCAGCATGGCCTCGGCCTATGTGCGCCTGAAGTTCTCCGACTCCCACCCGCTGGCCAACCATCAGCAGGAATCGCAGTTGATCGAGGCCTGGTTCAACAAGCTGGCCGATCAAGTCGTCAGCGACTGGGACAACCTGCCGCTGGAAAAAACCAACAACCACTCCTACTGGGCCGCCTGGTCGGTGATGGCCACGTCCATCGCCACCAACCGTCGCGACCTGTTTGATTGGGCGGTGAAGGAATACAAGGTCGGCGTGAACCAGGTCGACGACCAAGGCTTCCTGCCGAATGAACTCAAGCGTCAGCAACGCGCATTGTCCTACCACAACTACGCGCTGCCGCCGCTGTCGATGATCGCCAGTTTTGCGTTGGTCAACGGCGTAGATCTGCGCGAGGAAAACCATGGTGCGCTCAAGCGCCTGGGCGAAAAGGTGCTGGCCGGGGTGAAAGACCCGAGCATCTTCGAGCAGAAGAACGGCAAAGAACAGGACATGAAGGACTTGAAACAGGACATGAAATTCGCCTGGCTCGAACCTTTCTGCACCCTCTACACCTGCGCCCCGGATGTGATCGAGCGCAAGCACGGGATGCAGCCGTTCAAGACGTTCCGCCTGGGCGGCGACCTGACCAAGGTCTACGACCCGACGCATGAAAAAGGCAAAAAAGGTTCCTGAGCGAACCCGGTAAAAAAATGTGCGTGGGGCAAGCCCCCACCCACATTTTCAAGCCGGTTTCATCAGTAGGAATGTAGTACCGCCTCCCCGAATTCGTGGGGGGGTTTGGGGGGGCCGTTGGCCCTTGACTGTTGGTTAAACATGGAGAGATCGGGATGGTTTTCTCGTCCAATGTGTTCCTGTTCCTGTTCTTGCCGATCTTTCTCGGCTTGTACTATTTGAGCGGGCAACGCTATCGCAACCTGCTGCTGCTGATTGCCAGCTATGTGTTCTACGCCTGGTGGCGAGTGGACTTCCTGGCGCTGTTCGCCGCCGTGACGCTGTGGAACTACTGGATCGGCCTCAAGGTCGGTGCAGCCGGCGTGCGCACCAAGCCGGCTCAACGCTGGCTGCTGCTCGGCGTGGCGGTCGACCTGTGCATCCTCGGCTACTTCAAATACGCCAACTTCGGCGTCGACAGCATCAATGTGATGATGAAGTCGATGGGGCTGGAGCCGTTCATCCTCACCCACGTGCTGTTGCCGATCGGGATCTCGTTCTACATCTTCGAGTCCATCAGCTACATCATCGACGTGTACCGCGGCGACACACCGGCCACCCGTAACCTCATCGACTTCGCGGCGTTCGTGGCGATCTTCCCGCACCTGATCGCCGGCCCGGTGCTGCGCTTTCGCGACCTGGCCGACCAGTTCAACAATCGCACCCACACCCTCGATAAATTCTCCGAGGGCTGCACGCGGTTCATGCAGGGTTTCATCAAGAAGGTGTTTATTGCCGACACCCTCGCGGTGGTGGCCGACCATTGCTTCGCCCTGCAAAACCCCACCACGGGCGACGCCTGGCTCGGTGCGCTGGCCTACACCGCGCAGCTGTACTTCGACTTCTCCGGCTACAGCGACATGGCCATCGGCCTGGGCTTGATGATGGGTTTTCGCTTCATGGAAAACTTCAAGCAGCCTTACATCAGCCAGTCGATCACCGAATTCTGGCGGCGCTGGCACATCAGCCTGTCCACCTGGCTGCGTGATTACCTGTACATCACCCTGGGCGGTAACCGCAAAGGCACGCTGACCACCTATCGCAACCTGTTCCTGACCATGCTGCTCGGTGGCCTTTGGCACGGCGCGAACATCACCTACATCGTGTGGGGTGCGTGGCATGGCATGTGGCTGGCGATTGAAAAAGCCATCGGCCTCAACACTTCCCCGCGCAGCTTCAACCCCGTGCGCTGGGCGTTGACCTTCCTGCTGGTGGTGATGGGCTGGGTGATCTTTCGCGCCGAAAACCTGCACGTCGCCGGCCGTATGTACGGCGCGATGTTCAGCTTCAACGAATGGTCGCTGTCGGAACTTAACCGCGCCAGCCTCACCGGCCTGCAAGTGGCGACCCTGGTGGTGGCGTACGCAACCCTGGCGTTCTTCGGCCTGCGTGACTTCTACAGCAACCGCCCCGCCGAGAAAGCCAAGCCGGCCGACCCGAGCCTGATCAAGGCGGTACCGGGCGACAACCCAGGCAGTATCCATGAGCCAGGCTTCACCGTTGGCCGGGATGCCGCCGTGCAACCGGCCTACTGGACCGCTGACTGGCCACGCTACGCCATGCGCGCTGCGGTGCTGCTGCTGTTCGTGGCGTCGATTCTCAAACTGTCGGCGCAGAGTTTCTCGCCGTTCCTTTACTTCCAATTCTGAGGGAGCCGACCATGACCCGTTCATTCCGCATCCTCTATATCGGCCTGTTCCTGGCGCTGCTGCTGGCCCTGGGCGCCTGGTCGCTGCGCAGCTTCTTCGGCTTCAGCACCAATGCCGACGCGACCGTACTCAACGGTCGCTGGACCAAGGCCGTCGAGACCCACTACGACGAAGAGTTCCCGATCAAGCGCCTGGGCACCAACCTCTGGGCGGCGCTGGACTACAAACTGTTCAATGAAGGCCGCAAGGGCGTGGTGCTCGGCCGCGATCACTGGTTGTACAGCGACGAGGAGTTCAACCCTACCGCCAACGAAGACCAGAACCTGCAAGACAATTACGCACTGGTCGAAGGCGTACGCCAGAAGCTCAAGGCCCAAGGCATTCAACTGGTCATGGCGATCGTGCCGGCCAAGGTGCGCCTGTACCCGGAACACCTGGGTGAGGTGAAACCGGCGAGCATCCACGCCAACCTGTACCAGGACTTCCACGCCCGTGTGGCAGCCGACAAGATCATCGCTCCCGACCTGCTTGGCCCGCTGCAACAGGCCAAGCTCGGCGGCAAGCAGGTGTTCCTGCGCACCGACACCCACTGGACACCGGACGGTGCCGAAATCGCCGCCAAGCAAATTGCCAAGGTGATTGCCGACAAGACGCCCTTGAGCGGCGAGCCGCAGCGCTTTGTCACCGAGGCCGAAAAAACCGAGCCGCATAAAGGCGACCTGCGCCTGTTCCTGCCCCTGGATCCGCTGTTCGAAAACCTGATGCCGCCCAAAGAGCCGCTGCAAAAACGCGTCACTCATCTGGCTGAAACTAAAGGTGACGATGCGTTGTTCAGCGACAGCGAACACCCGGTGGCCCTGGTTGGCACCAGCTACAGCGCCAACCCCAACTGGAACTTCGTCGGTGCACTCAAGCAAGCCTTGCACAGCGACGTCATCAACTACGCCGAAGACGGCCACGGCCCGATCCTGCCGATGCTCAGCTACCTGAAAAGCGATGACTTCAAGAACAGCCCGCCACAAGTGCTGATCTGGGAGTTTCCTGAACGTTATCTGCCCGTGAACAACGAAATCGGTGACGCCGACCCCTCGTGGGTTGCGCAGCTTAAACAAGCCGGTTCGCGCCAACAGAACATGGCACTGAACACCCCAGTTAAAAACCAAAAATCCGAGACGCCCGACCGGGCGCAAAACTGAAAGAGAGGTAACTCACATGACTTTCACTACAACTCCTCGTCGTCTCGCTAAAACCCTGGCTATCGCGGCCGGCTTGAGCTTCGTATCGATGTCGGCCTTCGCCGGTGGCGACGCCGCGCTCTACGGCCCGACCGCGCCAAAAGGTTCAAGCTTCGTACGGGTCTACAACGCTTCCAACCAGGAAGTCAGCGCCACCGTCGGCGCCACCAACCTGAGCGACGTAGCGCCACTGGCCAGCAGTGACTTCAGCTTCATGCCAGGGGGTGACTACAGCGCCAAGATCGGCAGCCAGACCGTGCCGGTCAAACTCGCCCCGGACCACTACTACACCCTGGTCAACAGCGGCAGCGGCCAGCCACAGTTGATCGAAGAACCACCGTTCAAGAACAAGCAGAAATCCCTGGTACGCGTGCAGAACCTCAGCGACAAGGCCCTGACCCTGAAAACCGCCGACGGCAAGACGGACGTCGTCCAGTCGGTGGCCGCCAAAGGCCGTGGCGAGCGCGAGATCAACCCGGTGAAAGTCAGCCTGGCGCTGTATGACGGCGACAAGAAAGTCGGCGACGTGAAGCCGGTCGCGCTGGAGCGGGGTGAGGCCGCGGTGCTGTACGTCACCGGTTCCGGTTCGAGCCTGTCGCCAGTGTGGGTAAAACGCCCCGTGTCGACCCGCTAACTATTTTCCGGACTGACTACCCACTGTAGGAGCGAGTGGTCAGTTCGGACCGAGACAAAAACAAGAGTGAAACGACAAACCTTCGTAGCTCTGACCCATATCGATTCAAGGAGAAACAGCATGATCCCAGTAATCCTTTCCGGTGGTAGCGGCTCACGTCTTTGGCCGCTTTCCCGTAAACAGTTCCCTAAACAATTCCTGGCCCTGACCGGCGAGCACACGCTGTTCCAGCAAACCCTGGAACGCCTGGTGTTCGAAGGCATGGACTCCCCGATCGTGGTCTGCAACAAGGACCACCGTTTCATCGTCAACGAGCAACTGGCCGCGCGTAAGCTCGAATGCCAGCGCATCCTGATGGAACCGTTCGGCCGCAACACCGCGCCGGCCGTGGCCCTCACCGCGATGATGCTGGTCAATGAAGGCCGCGACGAATTAATGCTGGTGCTGCCGGCCGACCACGTGATCGATGACCAGAAAGCCCTGCAACGCGCCCTGGCCCTGGCCACCGTGGCCGCCGAGCGTGGCGAGATGGTGCTGTTCGGTGTACCGGCGACCCGTCCGGAAACCGGCTACGGCTATATCAAGTCCACCAACGACTCACTGCTGCCCGAAGGCGTAAGCCGCGTGCAACAGTTCGTGGAAAAACCCGATGAAAAACGTGCCGTGGAGTTTGTCAAAAACGGCGGTTACTTCTGGAACAGCGGCATGTTCCTGTTCCGCGCCAGCCGCTTCCTCGAAGAGCTGAAAAAGCACGATCCGGACATCTACGACACTTGCGTGCTGACCCTGGAACGCAGTGCACAGGATGCCGACACCGTGACGTTCGACGAAGCCACCTTCGCCTGCTGCCCGGACAACTCCATCGACTACGCTGTGATGGAAAAAACCCAGCGCGCCTGCGTAGTGCCGTTGAGCGCCGGTTGGAGCGACGTGGGTTGCTGGGCCTCGCTGTGGGCGGTCAACGATAAGGACGCCAACGGCAACGTGAGCAAAGGCGACGTGGTGATCCAGGACAGCCGCAACTGCATGGTGCATGGCAACGGCAAGCTGGTGTCGGTGATCGGCCTGGACAACATCGTGGTGGTGGAAACCAAGGACGCGATGATGATTGCCCACAAGGACAAGGTCCAGGGCGTCAAGCAGATGGTCAACACGCTGAATGAGCAAGGCCGCAGCGAAACCCAGAACCATTGTGAAGTCTATCGTCCGTGGGGTTCCTACGACTCGGTGGACATGGGCGGACGCTTCCAGGTCAAGCACATCTCGGTCAAGCCGGGCGCATGCCTGTCGCTGCAAATGCACCACCACCGCGCCGAGCACTGGATCGTGGTCAGCGGCACCGCTGAAGTCACCTGCGACGAGAACGTGTTCCTGCTCTGCGAGAACCAGTCCACCTACATCCCGATTGCCTCGGTGCACCGCCTGCGCAACCCGGGCAAGATCCCGCTGGAAATTATCGAAGTGCAATCGGGCAGTTACCTGGGTGAAGACGATATCGAGCGGTTCGAAGATATCTACGGGCGCTCGACCCCGATTGAACGTGGCGTTTCGGTGAAAACTATCGCGCAGTAAAACAGTCGTACAAGAAGCCCTCGTCCAGCCGACTGCGTCCCCTATCCGCAGCCGGTTGGGCGGGGGCTTTTTCTTTGGGCTTTGCGTCGACGGCGAGGGCCAAATCGGCAGCAAACCCAGGCAACACCTGTTTCAAGCTGGCCAATCCCACCTACGCTTAAGTTAGGATGCTCGTTCCCTACTTGAGGTGGTCTCCATGTTCTTCGGCGTTCTCCTGATCATCACTTGGCTGATCCTGCTGCTGCGCTACCCCGCCAAGGCGCTGCCGGTCTCCCTCGCCGCCGCTGTCGGCCTGGGTTTCGTGGCGATCTGGGTGGTGTGGCTGGATAACCGCGAAGCCTCGCAACTGGCGCGTCTCGAGCTGCGTATCCTCTACGCGCCACAAGACTGCCAGGCTGACCGCCCGTTGAAGCTGACCTTGAAGAACACCAACGACGTCCCCCTGACGGAGTTGCGCTGGCGCGTGGCCGCCTATGCACCCGGCGATACGGTCAATCTGGCCGACAACGTCTACGCCGCTCCACGCTATCGCGGCCCCGGCGAGCTGCAGGCCGGTGAGACCTGGGAAGATTGCCTGCCCACACCACCGCTACGTCCCGGCTACCGCCCGCAAACCCTGGAATTTCGCGCCGAGCACCTGCAAGGCAGTTTCTCGGACTGACAAAGGACTGATCCATGCCCAACGTACTTATCACCGGTTGCTCTAGCGGCATCGGCCGCGCCCTCGCCGACGCATTCAAAGCCGCAGGCTACGACGTGTGGGCCAGTGCCCGCCGCCAGGACGATGTGGCCGGACTATCCGCTGCCGGCTTCAATGCCGTGCAACTGGACGTCAACGACAATGCCGCCTTGCAGCGCCTGGCCGAACAACTGGGCGAGTTGGACGTGCTGGTGAACAACGCGGGTTATGGCGCTATGGGCCCCCTGCTCGATGGCGGCACGGACGCGATGCAACGCCAATTCGAGACCAATGTATTTTCCATCGTCGGCGTGACCCAGGCCCTGTTCCCGGCCCTGCGGCGCAGCAAAGGACTGGTGGTGAATATCGGCAGCGTTTCCGGGGTGCTGGTGACACCGTTTGCCGGTGCGTACTGCGCATCAAAAGCCGCCGTGCATGCCCTGAGCGATGCACTGCGCATGGAATTGGCGCCATTTGGCGTGCGGGTGATGGAAGTCCAACCGGGCGCGATCAACACAAGCTTTGCCAAAAATGCCGGCGCCCAGGCGGAGCTGTTAATCAACGAACAATCGCCGTGGTGGCCGTTGCGGGACGGCATTCGCGCGCGCAGCCAGGCCTCCCAGGACAAGCCGACCCCCGCCAACGTTTTCGCGGCGGATGTGCTCAAGGCGGTGCAACAAAAAGAACCTGCGCGCCTGTTGCGTTCGGGCAATGGCAGCCGGGCGTTGCCGTTGATGGCTGCGTTGTTGCCCAAGGGCTTGCTGGAGAAGGTGTTGAAGAAGCGCTTCGGGCTGTCCGGTTCCCTCTAGCCCTTCATGGCCATGCCAGTGCCCTGTGGAATATCAATCGGCAAGTCAGCTTCTGCCTCGGCGCCGCCGCACTCAGTGCGCTGTTGTCGGCCTTGGATTGTTTCGCTACAACCTTCACGATAGCCGCAGCCTTGACCGTGCTGCCCTTCTTTGCAGTGTTACGCCTGGATACCTCCAGGGTCCGCGCACTGCTTCATCCTGCCAACGAGCGACAGCCATGAATGATTACAGTGTTTTTTTCGACGAAGTGATCCACACCCATATCCAGATCGAGCAATGGTTTGCCGGGGTTGCGCCTGAAGGCACGTTACAGAGCCTGCTCGCGCGTTTCTCGCCCGAGTTCAGCATGGTCGCACCCGCGACCGGCGCCAGGGTGAATGCCGCCGGGGTCAATGCGCTGTTCACACGCCTGGGCGGCATGCGCCCGGGTTTGAAAATCACCTTGAGCGAGATGGTCGGGATCGATCAACACGCGAACGGTGCGACTGTCACTTATCGCGAACATCAGATCGATGACAGCGGCACACAGACGGACCGCCGGGCCACGGTGGTGTTCGAGAAGCAGGCCGGTGGCGCGCTGCTATGGCGCCACCTGCACGAGACTTACTGCCAGCCGTGACCCTGCGGTCATTCATTACAGAGCAATACAATTTCGCTACAAACTTGAACGGGCGCATTGCGTAAAGTTGCGCCCTGATTCTTGACTCAACAATCACCTCGCTCCTATCCGGCTGGTCGTTGATCGAAGTCCGCGTCGATCCTCTAAAGCAGTCCTGGTACCTTCTGGGTGAACCTTATCAAGCCTTTTAACCAATCGCGCTCTTGCCGGACGCTATGCACATTGTCACTGGTGTTGATAGCGGTGACCGGCTGTTCAGTCGACCCGTTGCCCGCATTGAAGCCCACCCCACCCGAAGCCTGGCGCAATGCGCCGCCTCCCGGGTCGCCACTCAAACCCGACCTGAGCCAGTGGTGGCGCGCATTCAATGATCCCCAGCTCGATGCGCTGGTGGAGCGGGCACTGCAGAACAACCTGGATGTGGCCGCCGCCGTCGAGCGCCTGCGGGCCGCGCGGGTCTTGCGCGAGCATTCGCAATCGCCCTATCTCCCCACGCTGGGCATCAAGACGTACGATGCGATAAGCCCTGACACCAGCACGTCGTACTTCCTGATCGGCTTTGACGCGCAGTGGGAACTGCCGCTTTTTGGCGCCGGACAAAGCGCTGACCGTGTCGCCCAGGGCAATCAGGCGCTGGTCGTAGCCGACTTGCGCAGCGTCCAGGTGTCGTTGGTGGCTGAAGTGGTGCGCCAATGGATCGAACTGCGTTCGGCGCAACAGGCTGAACACGCCCTGATGACCCTGCGCGACACCCAGCGTGAAAAGCTGCAACTGTTGCAGGTGCGTGAGCAGCTCACCCTGGCCCCCCGGGTTGACGTGGCCGGCGCCGAGGCTGAACTGGCGCAGGCCGACATGCTGCTGACCGAGCCACGGCAACGGATCAACAGCCATGCGCAACAATTGGCGCTACTGACGGGGCAACCGGAACCCGACGCACACTGGCTGCAACCCGGCTCCCCGCCCACGCTTGGCCAATGGCAACTCAACGGCCTGCCGGCGGACCTGTTGCGCACACGTCCGGAGATTGCCGGCGCCGAGGCCAATGTATTGATAGCCGCCGGTGAACTGGGGCTGAGCCAAGCCGATATGTACCCGCACCTGAGCCTGGGCGCCTCGTTGCAGTGGTCGCTGAACATTGCCAGCAATCGCAAGCGCACGCCCAGCGGCAACAGCATTTTCTCGGCCGGGCCGGGGATCAGTATCCCGCTGTTCGACTGGGGCCAGCGAGCCGCCGCCGCCAAAGCCAGCAGTCATCAGATGCAGGCCGCCGTGCTGGCTTATCGGCAGGCGGTGCTGCAAGGCGTCGCTGAGGCCGAAATCGCGCTGGGTGACCTTGAGCAACTGCGTCTGCGCGAGCAATCGGCGAAACAGGTCTATGCCGCGCAACGGACACGCCTGGAGGCGGCACAACAGCGCGTCGACCTGGGTTTGATGAGCCCGCTGGAACTGACGGGCGCCCAGGTGGAAACGCTGCGTGCCCAGCAACAGGCCGACAGCGCGACCACCCAACGGGATGTCGCCTACGTCGCACTCTACAAGGCGCTCGGCGGCGCGCCTTTACCGGCGACAACGTTGAAGGATGCTGACTGATGGTGGCTCTTGCCCGTCTGACACTGGTCCATGAGTGGCGCCGCTTCCTGCCCGCGATGATCGCGGTAGGCTTCGCCGGTTTGCTGCAGTTGCTCCAGACGGCCCTGGTACTGGGCATCTTCGGCAGTGCCAGTGTGTATATCACCGGCTCCACGGCAGACCTTTGGGTCGGTTATCCCGGCACGCAAAGCGTCAACCTCGGGCGGCCGATCAATGCCGATGTAGAAATGCGCCTGCGCATGGATGCCGATATCCAGCGGGTGGAGTCGTTCCGCTGGGTGGATGCCGATTGGCGCGGTGCACGCGATACCGGTGGTGTGTCGGTCTACGTCTGCGGCATTGATGCCGGCCCCCACGGCCTGATGTTTGAACGGACCTTGCCCCCCCTGTTGCGTGCCCGCCTGGATGAGCCCGGCGCCGTGATCGTGGACCGCGCCGACCTGGACAGCCTGGGCGTCAAGCTGGGGGATAGCGCAATCATCAACGGCCAGCGCGTGCATGTGGTCGGCGTCACCAGCGGCATGCGTGCGCTGGGCGGGGTCAACGTGCTGGCATCGCTCTCCACGGCACAACAACTCGACGCCACCGCCACGGCGGACCGCATGACGTACCTGGTCGCCAAAGTGCGCGACCCGAGCCAGGCCGAAGCCGTTGCCGCGCGCCTGGGCGGCGGTGCCGGGTTCGGCAACTACGCAGTCTGGACCGCCCAGCAGTTCGCCCAGCGCTCGCAGATGTACTGGATGTTCGACACGGGCGCCGGTGCAGGCGTGTTGTTTCTGGCAGGCATCGTCTTTCTGGTCGGCGCCGTGATCACCAGCCAGACGCTGGTGGCCGCCATCATCGGTTCGATCCGCGAGTACGCAACCCTGAATGCCCTTGGCGTGGGGGTCAATGCCCTGCGCAAAGTGGTGATGGAACAGGCGTTCTGGGTCGGGGCGCTGGGGCTGCTCGGCAGTTCGGTGCTGGCGGGGCTGTTCTTTGTCATGGCGGCGCACTACAACGTGCCGTTGCAACTTTCGCCCAGCGCGGCTCTGGCGTGCGTGCTGCTGAGCATGATCCTGGCACTGGTGTCGGGCCTCGCGGCCATCCGCACGTTACGCCACGCCGACCCGGCAAGCCTTCTGAGATAACTGCCCATGAGCCTCTCGACATCGGCAACCGCCATCACGCTTCAAGCCCGCGGTATCAGCAAGTCGTTTACCTCGGGCCGGATCGTGACGCCTGTGCTGCACGATATTTCCCTGGCGATACGGCCAGGGGAACTGACCCTGATCTCAGGCCCGTCCGGTTGCGGCAAAAGTACGCTGCTGGCGATCCTCAGTGGTTTGCAACGCCCCGACCAGGGCAGCGCCACCGCATTGGGGCAGGACCTGGCAAGCCTGGATAACCAGGCACTCGAGCGTTTTCGCCTCAAGCACACCGGCTTTGTGTTCCAGGGTTTCAACCTGTTCCCGGCCCTGACCGCACTGCAACAGGTCGAACTGCCGTTGAGCTACCTGGGCCTGCCCCACCAAGAAGTACGCCAGCGCGCCATCACGGCCCTGGAAGAAGTCGGGCTCGGTGCGCGCATGAAGCTGCGCCCGGCCGAATTGTCCGGTGGCGAAAAGCAACGTGTCGCCATCGCCCGTGCCGTGGCCAAAGAGCCCGAACTGCTGTTCGCCGACGAACCCACCAGCGCGCTCGACGCCGCCAACGGCCATATCGTGATCGACATTTTGCACAGGATCGCACGCACACACGGGACCACGGTGCTGTGTGTCAGTCACGACCCGCGTCTGATCAACAGCTCCGACCGCGTGCTGAGCATGGAAGACGGCCGCATCCTGAACGATCACTTCCAACCCTTCCCACCCGCCGGACTGGCCGGTGCCCAGGAACATTCCGTATGAACTCGCGTTCGCTTCGCCCATGGCTGGTTCTGAGTAGCGCACTGTTGTTGCTCGCAGGTTGCTCCCGTGAAGATCAACCGGCAAACCCCGCCGCATCGGCCCCCAGCTACCTGGCGGTCGCCCGTGGCCGCATTGACGTGGAAGGCGGCCTGCTCAAGCTCGGCTTCACTTCCGACGCGGTGGTTAATGAGATCAAGGTAAAAGAAGGCGAGCAGGTCAAAAAAGGCCAACTGCTCGCTACCCTGGACAGCGAGCTGCAACAACTGGCGGTGGGTGCTGCACTGACCGGGCAACAACAGGTGCAGGTGCAAGCCAAACAACTGGCCAGGCAGCTCAAGTTCGCCGAACAGAAGGCCAAGCGCCTGACATTGGCCGCCGGAGCAGGCGCCGGCGACCAACAAAGTGCCGATGAGGCCCACGAAGCGGTCGAGCGGCTACGTGACGAGAGCGAAACCAATAAGGTGCAAGCCGACATCGCGACGAGAAAGCTCAACGCCGCACGCTACGAACTGACCCGGCGCAGCCTTCGCGCGCCCATCGATGCCGAAGTGGTCCGTCGCCTGATCCAGCCCGGCGCGGCGGTCTCCGCGCAGTCCGGTGCGGCCTTCGTATTGCTACCGAACCAGCCGCGTATCGTACGTGCCGAGCTGAATGAATCATTCGCCGGCGTGGTCACTCCAGGAATGAAGGCCGAAGTGACGGATGACGGCGGCAATGGTTCGGCACCGCTGTCTGCCCATGTGGTGCGCATCAGTGCGGTACTGGGCAACAGCACCCTTGAAGACGACGCCCAGGTGCGGGCCAACATGCGTACGGTCGAATGTATCCTGGCGTTCGACCAGCCCCCGCCGGCGTCACTGCGGGTCGGTCAACGCATGCTGGTGCGGTTCGGCCCGTAGGCGTGTGCCTGGGCAGGCCGTGCAACGCGGCCTGCTCAACGGGTCGTCGGGTTGACGATCACCGTGCAGGTGATGCCTGCCGCCAGCAGCACGCCTTGGGGCACCTCATCGATATGAATGCGCTCCGGCACCCGCTGGGCCAATCGTACCCAGTTGAAGGTCGGGTTCACATCGGCAATCAACTCGCGACTTTCGGGGTTGTCACGGTCATAGATACCCCGCGAGATGCTTTCCACGTGGCCCTTGAGCGTCTCGCCACTCATCAATTGCATATCGGCTTTGTCACCGACTTTGACGTGGGGCAGCTTGGTTTCTTCAAAGGTAAGCGCTCCATAAACCCCACATTCAAAACGCTTAGCGGATCCCGGATGCTGTGCTCCGATTCTCTCAGGAACCAGCTCGCCATGATGAGACCCGATGCCAAAGCCAAAAGTACCCCAAGCCGGCCGACTTCCGAAAATCCATCGGAGGCTTGGCTGTGCTGGTTGAGCTAGATATTAAAGTCGCAGTATTTGGCCCCGTGCTTTTCGTCCTCCTCAACAAGCCTCGAAACCGAGTGAAGATTCTGTATTGGGAGCGCAACAGCTTCTGCCTTTGGCTCAAGCTCCTCGAGTCCGAACGATTCAAAACATCGCCTGACGTCACCGACGAGGCGATCGTTCTGACCGTCCAGGAACTCAACTGGATGCTCGATGGCTTTGACCTCTGGCGCAACCGTCCTCATCAAGTTTTGACGCCGCGATTAGTAGCCTGATTCGGGATAATCCAGGGCATGAATTCCTTGCCCGAAAATCTTCCAGACGATCCCGTTCTGCTCAAGCAAATACTTGGGTAGCTGCTCGACGGTCGTCAGTTGGATAAGGGAAAGATTGTTCGGCTAGAAGAACAGAATGCCCTCCTGCTTCAGCGTCTGTTCGGACGTAATTCCGAGCAAACAGCTGATGCACCAGCACCGCAACTAGCCCTCGTCAATGAAGAAGAAAGCGTCGTCGAGCCTGTGGAGAAGCCTCTGATGAAGAGCTCGCTGCCCCGACCAGGCGCCGAGGCAAACGAAAGCCACTGCCCGCCGATCTGCCTCGCATTGAGATCATCCACGAATTTCCCGAACATGAACTGACGTGCATCTGCGACTGCCACAAACACACTATTGGCGAGGAAGTCAGCGAGCAGCTTGAAATCGTGCCGATGCAGATCCACGCCGGTCAGTGCTGACAAGCCGACTCAACTGATTGAAAAAAGCATGGCCAGCCCCAGTGTTCTGGCGATGCTGCTGACCACCAAGTACGTCGATGGACTGCCGTTTCACCATTTCGAAAATGGTAGCTGAGCGCACCACCCATATTGAAGTCGGTGGGGTTTATGGAGCGCTTACGTGTCTCCAACAAGCAACGGAAGTTGAGAATGGTAGTTTCGTCCGGGATTCGCTCCAGGCCCAATCCTGAAAACTGACGCAGGATGGTCGTCTCATACAGCGCTTCTTCCATTGCCGGGTCGCTGTAACCGAACCAGTTCTGCATCAGGTGAACACGCAGCATCGCCATCAGTGGATAGGCCGGACGACCGTCTTCACCCTTTGGATAATGTAGCTCGACCAGGGTAACCAAGCCCTTCCAGAGCACTACCTGATCCATCTCGATCAGGAACAACTCCTTACGGGTTTGCTTGCACTTACTGGCGTACTGGGCGTCAGCGAAGGTCATCTGTTTCATCATCGAAAAGCCCGGCAACTGGTGTTCGGAGATTTTGCCAAATTAGAAAGTCTTTTTCAGAGTGTCTCTAGATGCACTATCAAAGATCTACCACTCATCGGTTCTCCCCTCCTACCTGTCAACTTTGACAGTAGACGCCACCGGCACACTCATTAATATCTGAGCTGTAACTGAGCTGTTAAAAAATTCTCACTGGAGAAACAATATGAACAAGCCTGCCAGCGGTCTTCCCGGATACACACAAAACTTACCTCAAACTGGAAATGCAGTATTCAATAACTGGGTAACCCTTGATCCTCAAGGTACACGAGTTTTTAGAAGCTCACAGCCTTACTACAATGGTAATGTCGACACTCCTCCTTACTGGGACAGTGCTGCAGTTGCGATTTTACAACAATATGCTATAGCACTAGTAATCAGTCTAAACCACAATGCCCCCTATACTTTATTGGGATGTCTCGAACTGACCAACGCTGGCGTAATTCATGTTCATTTACCCGTTATGGACTTCGGAACTCCAACTAACCACGATCTGATCCTCGGCTGCACGGCGATCCAGGATGCGATAGCGAAAGGGCATAACGTTTTAATTCATTGTGGATTTGGTGAGGGTAGGACAGGCACCATGTGGACCGCCTGGCAAATTTACAACCTTCCCAGGAACGAGAGTTCGCGAGCGGAACTAAATGCTTTAATCGAAGCATCTACAGCAGAAACTGCCGGACAAGAAACGAGACTACGCCTATTCGCAAAAGAACTCGGCGTAGGCGAACCAGAACTTCCCGACCCAACCGACATAACACTCCCGCCCCCAGGAGGCAAGCCTGAGCTTTAGACTACATTACTCAAAACCCACACCCTAAACCTTTATACAAAAACAAACTTGCACATAACTAAAATTTATCTATAAAACATTAGAGTCGACGCCCTCCCCCATTATAATCGGCCGATCAATATCGGCCATTTTCTCGAACAATCACTGTGCAAGTAATCCCCGCCGCCAGTAACACTCCCTCCGGTACTTCATCAATATGAATCCGCACCGGCACCCGCTGGGCCAATCGCACCCAGTTGAAGGTCGGATTCACATCAGCAATCAACTCGCGACTTTCGGGGTTGTCACGGTCATAGATACCCCGTGAGATGCTTTCCACGTGGCCCTTGAGCGTCTCGCCGCTCATCAACTGCATATCGGCTTTGTCACCGACTTTGACGTGGGGCAACTTGGTTTCCTCGAAGAAGCCATAGACCCAGAACGAGTTCATATCCACCACGGCCATCTTGGCTTCGCCGATGCGCGCATAGTCGCCCCGATGCACATTGAGGTTGGTGACATAACCGTCGACGGCCGCGACCACTTGAGTGCGCTTCAAGTTGAGTTCGGCGGCTTCCAGTTGCGCCAATGCGTGCTGGTAATCGGCCAATGCCGAGTCGGCAATGTTGCTGGCGTCGTCACGGTTTTCCTTGGAGATCACCAGGGCGTCGAGGTCGGCACGGCGGTGGGCATTGACCTTGCGCATTTCCCAGGTGGCTTTACGCGAGGCCACCAGCGATTGCGCCTGTTTGACCGCGATGCGGTAATGCTCGGGGTCAATCTGCATCAGCAGGTCGCCCTTTTTAACCAGTTGGTTGTCACGCACCGGCACGTCCACCACTTCGCCGGTCACGTCGGCGGCGACGTTGATGATATCGGCGCGCACACGGCCATCGCGGGTCCACGGGGTTTGCATGTAGTGCACCCACAGCGTGCGGCCAATCCAGATGGCCAGGGCCAACACCAGCAAGGTCGCAAGCAGACTGAAAAACTTTTTCATCGGGGCATTCTCAACGGTAGACGGTCAGCGCCAGGGCGCCGAACAGGCAAACGAACAGGCTCAGGCGCAACAACGCCGGGTGCCAGAAAAAACGGTACAGGTCGAACCCGGCCAGGAAGCGGTCCACGCCCCAGGCCAGCCCCGCCGCGATCAGGAACATCAGGGTCATGGTCGGCATGTAGAGGCCGTGGAACGCGATTTCACGGGGCATGCGTGGCTCCTTGCGTGGCGCCTTTGAGCGCCGCCAGTGGTGATTGCGGGTCCAGCAGCGAGGTGCGGATAAAGTGCAGATAGCTTTTCACCCGGCGCAGGGCCGAGGTGTCGAAGTGCGGGGCGAAGGGTTCGTCGGTGGCTTGCACGCGACTGATGGCGTGGTCGACGGCAACCAGGCCACGCTCCAGGTTGCTCGCGCTGGGTTGCAGGAACAGTCGCACCAGCGAGCGGCCCATCACGCGTATCGCTTGGCGCCACGGCTGGGATTGGGCATACGCCGGGTGCACCGGCAGGATCGCCTGTTCCTTGCGCAACTCGATGATCGCGTGGCCGACTTCCAGCACCACGAACATCCAGCGCAGCAGGTCGCGCTGCACCTGCGGCTGACCGACAGCAAGGCCGTACGCCTGATGCAGCAGGTCACGGGTGCGGCTTTCAAAGCTCGACGCCAGGCCCTTGAGCTTGCCGCTGATCGCATACACCACTTGCTCGCGCAGGTCCTGCTCCAGGCGGCGCCACAGCCAGCGGCTGTTGGGCGGCAGAATGATCGCCCCCGCCGCCGCGCACACCAGCATGCCGATGACCATGGCGATGTAGTCGTTGATAAAGGTGTAGGGGTTGTAGATCGTGAGGTTGTCCGGCACCGAGCCGGTGCTGAAGAAGATCAGCAGGCCCACGCCCACGCCGGCGTATTGCGGGCGTGAAGCGAGGAACGCGCCGAAGATGATGACGGGGGCGAGCATCGTGCACAGCAGCGGGAAGCCGTCGATCCACGGGAATACGAAAAACATTTCGACGAAGCCCACCAGCGCACCGATCAAGGTGCCGCAGGCCATCTGGAAAGCCATGCGTTTCGGGTTGGGCGTGGCCGCGGACAGCCCGACCGTGGCGGCGGCGATCAAGGTCATGGTCGCGCCGCTTGGCCAGGCGGTGGCCACCCAGTAACTGCCGAGCACGACGAGAATGAACGACGCGCGAATTCCCGAGGCGGCGCAGGCCAGCCAGTTGGTTTTCGGCGTGTAGGGCTCGTCCCAGTCTTCCCGCGCGTGGCGGTGGTCGGCCAGGGAGGCGTGGGTCAACGCGTAGTTGTGCAGATCATCGACGAAGCGGTACAGCAACTCGTAGGCGGTGTGGAAATCCAACTGCTCGGCCTCAGTGGGTTCGCCCTCCTGGAAGGTCGCGCGCAGGCTGCGTACCTTGGCCGGCAGGCCGTCCTTATAGGCGCTCAGTTGGTTGGCCAGGCGAGCGGCGTCAGGGCTGGTAAGGGCGCGACCGGAAAAACCGTCGAGCACTTCGGCCAGGTCCTGCAAACCCGGCTTGATCGCCGCCACAACGTGATCGGCCTCATCCGTGCGCAGCCGCTCCAACAATTGGTGCAAGGCGTTAAAGCGAGTGGTGATGCTCATGAATTCGCTGTTGAGGCGGCTGAGGCGACCATTGCGCCGGCGCATATGCGGGTCTTCGAACACGGTGACGCTGCGCAGCCCCTCCAGGCCTACCGCTTCGGCGATAAAACGCACGTTACTGGCCTCGAAGCCTTCGCGCTGGCTGCGCCCACGCAGGCCATCGGTGACGAACAAGGCGAAAACGCCGAAACGCTGGTACAGGGCATTGCGCATCGCCGCGCTGGAGGTTTGCGGCAGGAACGCCGCGCTGACCAGCGTGGAACATAGAATGCCCAGGGAGATTTCCAGTACACGCCACACCGCCGCCATGAAGGCGCCTTCCGGATGGGCCAGGGCGGGCAAACCGACCATTGCCGCCGTGTAGCCCGCCAACACGAAACCATAGGCGCGAAAATTGCGGTTACGCGTCGCACCGGCGGTACAGATGCCGACCCAGATCGCCAAGGCGCCGAGGAACAGTTCGGTGTTCTGCGCAAACAGCGCGATCAGCAAGACCATCACCGCTGACCCCGCCAGGGTGCCGAGGAAACGGTAGAAGCTCTTGGCGAACACCTGGCCGCTTTGCGGTTGCATCACAATGAAGACGGTGATCATCGCCGTGCGCGGTTGCGGCAGTTCCAGGCGCATGGCCAGCCATAACGTAAGGAACGCGGCGATCAGTACCTTGAAGATGTAGACCCAGGTCACGCCGTCGCTGCGTGCCCAGTCGAAGAAACCACGGCGCCACTCAAGGGAATGCAGCCAGCGCAACGGTGCAGGCAAAGGAGTCATCACATCCTACTCAGTGGTCAAACACGGCGAGCGCCGCCGGGGTCTTGCTCGGGAGGGTTTTGGCCGGTTGCGGCACGTCGCCGCCAGCGCCGAGGCCGCCGCCCAGGGCGGTCACCAGTTCGGCGTGAGCACTCAAGCGCGCGGCCTGCACCTGTTGCTCGACCTGTTGCTGGCGGAACAGCAGGGTCTGGGCGTTCAGCACGTTGAGGTAATCCGTGAGGCCGCGCTGGTAGGCGATCATCGCGATGTCGTAGGTTTTCTGCGCCGAAGCCACCGACTGCGCGGCGAAGGCCGCCTGCTTGTCCATGGACTCGCGGCGGATCAACTGGTCGCTGATGCCTTTGAGCGCATTGACCAGGGTCTGGTTGTACCTGGCCACGGCGATGTCATAACCGGCGCTCGCCTCGCCCAATTGCCCACGCAGGCGACCACCGTCGAAGATCGGCAAGGTGATCGCCGGGCCGACGGTGTAGTTGAATTTCTGCCCACTGAGAAAACCCAGCATCGTACCGCCGGTGGCCATGTAGCCGAGGCTGCCGACCAGGTCGACGTTGGGGTAGAAACCGGCGTGGGCCACATCAATACCTCGAGCCTGGGCCGCGACCTGCCAGCGGCTGGCGACCACGTCGGGGCGCTGGCCGAGCAATTGCGCGGGCAGCGTGGACGGCAGTTTCAGCGGAGCGGCGAGGGACAGCGTCGGGCGCTGCAACGTCGCGCCCTCTCCCGGGCCTTTGCCGGCCAACGCCGCCAGTTGGTTACGGCTCAGGGCGATTTCTTCGTCCAGGGCGTCCAGTTGGCGGTGGGTTTCCGGCAGTGGGGTTTCGGCCTGGCTGACGTCGAAGTGCGTGCCGATGCCCGCGTTCAGGCGTTTGTTGGCCAACTCCAGGATTTGCTGTTGCTGGGCTAGCGTGGCGGCGACGATATCGCGGTTGGCGTAGTGCAGCGACAGCTGGATATAGGCGCGCACCACGTTGTTCTGCAGTTCGAGCTGGGCCTGGCGCGCCTCGGCGGCGCTCATGTGGGCCAGGTCGACAGCGCGTTCCGTGGTGTTGCTTTCACGGCCCCACAGGTCGAGCGCATAGCTCAGGCCCAGGGTGGAGCTGTTGTCCCAGGTGTTCGCGCCACTCAATTCGCCCGGGCCATAGAATTGATCCTTGGGCCAGTTGTGGCGCTTGAGGGTGGTGTCGCTGTTGATCTGCAACGATTCGGCCGACTCCGCCACCCCCGCCATGGCCCGCGCTTCACGCACCCGCGCGGCAGCCATGGCCATACTCGGGCTGTTTTGCGTGGCGAGTTCGACCCAACGGTTCAGCTGCGGGTCGTTGTAGGCTTGCCACCAATGGGCGGTGGGCCAGTGGGCGTCCTCGGCGGCGCTTTGGATGGCTTCGTCGGTGGCCAGGGTATTGGCATTGAGGACCTGGCCTTGTGGGGCGATTCCTCCGGTTCCGATGCAGCCGCTGATTGCTAACGATAAAGCCAAAACACTGAGAGTCTTCAGCTCTCTGCTGATGCGGCACGGCACGGCAAGCGAATTCCTGAGGTGGGTGATGCGGGGAAGGTGGCGCAATTCTAGGCGGCGGCATGCAGGACGATAAGCTGGCATTCCTGTGAATCTTTGTTACCGTTCAGGCGATAATCCGTTGGTAGGGATCACTGGACGGCGCAACTTTCTGTCACAATTTGTCATCTCCCTTGAGAACACTCCATGGACACTTTGCAAAACATGCGCGCTTTCAGTTGTGTCGCCGAAGCCGGCAGCTTTACCGCCGCCGCCGCGCAACTGGATACCACCACTGCCAACGTCTCGCGCGCGGTCTCCAACCTTGAGGCCCATCTGCAAACCCGCTTGTTGAACCGCACTACCCGTCGCATCGCGCTGACCGAAGCCGGCAAGCGCTATTTGCTGCGCTGCGAGCAGATCCTCGCCTATGTAGAGGAAGCCGAGGCCGAAGCCAGTGACGCCCACGCGCGCCCCGCCGGGCAGCTGAAAGTGCACACCATGACCGGCATCGGCCAGCATTTCGTGATCGACGCCATTGCCCGCTACCGCCGTACCCACCCTGACGTGACCTTTGACCTGACCCTGGCCAACCGTGTGCCGGACTTGCTCGACGAGGGCTACGATGTGTCGATCGTACTGGCCAGCGAGCTGCCGGATTCAGGCTTTGTGTCCCAACGCCTGGGCATCACCTACAGCATCGCCTGTGCCTCGCCGGATTACGTCAAGGCCAAGGGTTGCGCGCAACGCCCCCAGGATTTGCTCAACCATGCCTGCCTGCGCCTGGTCAGCCCGGTGATCCAACTGGATAAATGGACCTTTAATGGCCCCGAAGGCCAGGAAAGCGTGGCGGTCAACACCTCGCCGTTCCTGGTGAACTCGGCCGATGCGATGAAAACCGCGATCACCAGCGGCATGGGCGTCGGCCTGCTGCCGGTGTACGCCGCCATCGAAGGGCTGCGCAACGGCACGTTGGTACGGGTGATGCCGACCTACCGCTCGCAAGAGCTGAACCTGTACGCCATCTACCCTTCGCGCCAATACCTGGATGCAAAGATCAAGACCTGGGTGGAATACCTGCGCGGTTCGTTGC
The DNA here is from genome assembly GCF_004519405.1 of Pseudomonas sp. BCA17. GTDB lineage: Bacteria > Pseudomonadota > Gammaproteobacteria > Pseudomonadales > Pseudomonadaceae > Aquipseudomonas. The sequence goes on from NZ_SGWI01000002.1 coordinate 459,893, forward strand.
CGGAGATTCTCGCGGCGCATCAGGCGGAGTTGGCGGCGTACGAGTTGAGCGGCAGTGTGGGCGGTGTGCGCCTGGCGAACTGACAACCCGCGGCAGGAATGTTAGCGTGCTTGGCATTCTCCCGTAGTCGATGAGCCCGCCTGCAATGAAAAAGACCGTCCTCGCCTTCAGTCGTATCACCCCACCCATGATCGAACGCCTGCGAGAGGAGTTCGAGGTGATCGTGCCCGACCCCAAGCGCGGGGACATCAATGCTCAGTTCAACGAAGCCCTGCCCCACGCCCACGGCCTGATCGGCGTGGGCCGCAAGCTGGGCCGCGCGCAGCTTGAAGGGGCGAGCCAACTGGAAGTGGTGTCCAGCGTCTCGGTGGGCTACGACAACTACGACGTGCCCTACTTCAACGAGCGCGGGATCATGCTCACCAACACCCCCGACGTACTCACCGAAAGCACCGCCGACCTGGCCTTTGCCCTGCTGATGAGCAGCGCACGCCGCGTGGCTGAGCTGGATGCCTGGACCAAGGCCGGCCAATGGAAAGCCAGCGTCGGCGCGCCATTGTTCGGCTGCGATGTGCATGGCAAGACCCTCGGTATTGTGGGCATGGGCAATATCGGCGCGGCGATCGCCCGGCGCGGGCGGCTGGGTTTCAACATGCCCATCCTGTACAGCGGCAATAGCCGCAAGGTCGCGCTGGAACAAGAGCTGGGCGCGCAATTTCGCAGCCTGGACCAGTTGCTGGCCGAGGCCGACTTCGTCTGCCTGGTGGTGCCGTTGAGCGAAAAAACCCGTCATCTGATCAGCGCTCGCGAGCTGGGGCTGATGAAGTCCAGTGCGATCCTGATCAATATTTCCCGAGGGCCGGTCGTCGATGAACCGGCGCTGGTCGAAGCCTTGCAAAACCAGCGCATTCGCGGTGCCGGTCTGGATGTATATGAACAGGAGCCCTTGGCTGAATCCCCCCTGTTCCAACTGAGCAATGCCGTGACGCTGCCGCACATCGGCTCGGCGACGCATGAAACCCGCGAAGCCATGGCCAACCGTGCCCTGGACAACCTGCGCAGCGCTTTGCTGGGGCAACGTCCGCAGGATCTGGTCAACCCACAAGTCTGGAAGGGCTGACATAGATCCAATAGGGGGAGCGGCAGGTCCGAAACAAAATCCGGCTAAAGCCTGGCTCCCCCAAGTCGATAACGTTCTATAGATCACCCTCCCTGATCCACAGAAGGTTTTTATGTCCACCAACAAAGCCCGCGCAGACTCACTCTCGCTTCTGCTCTTTACCTTGCGCAGCGGCAAGCTGATGGCGATCAACCTGCTGAAAGTCAGTGAAATCATTCCCTGCCCGCCGTTGACCCGGCTGCCGGAGTCCCACCCCCACGTCAAAGGTATCGCCACCTTGCGCGGCGCTTCGTTGTCGGTGATCGACCTGAGCCGTGCCCTGGGTGAAATGCCCCTGCAGGACCCGGACGGCGGATGCCTGATCGTCACCGATGTGAGCCGCTCCAAGCAGGGCCTGCATGTGCAGGCGGTGAGCAAGATCGTGCACTGCCTGACGACCGATATCCGCCCACCGCCCTATGGCTCCGGTGGCAATCGTGCATTTATCACCGGCGTTACCCAAGTGGAAGGCGGGTTGGTGCAGGTGCTGGATATCGAGAAAGTCATTCACGGCATCGCCCCGGCCCCGATTGAAGCGGCGCCGACCGACCTGACCATGGAAGAAGCCGAAGTACTGGGCCATGCCCGCATCCTGGTGGTGGATGACAGCCAGGTTGCCTTGCAACAGTCGGTGCATACCCTGCGCAACCTCGGCTTGACCTGCCATACCGCACGCAGCGCCAAGGAAGCCATTGATGTGTTGCTGGAGTTGCAAGGCACAGACCAGCAGATCAACGTGCTGGTGTCGGACATCGAGATGTCCGAAATGGACGGTTACGCCCTCACCCGCACCTTGCGCGAAACCCCGGACTTCCAGCACCTTTACGTGCTGCTGCACACCTCTCTCGACAGCGCGATGAACAGCGAGAAAGCTCGCCTGGCCGGTGCCAACTCGGTATTGACCAAGTTCTCCTCGCCAGAGCTGACCAAATGCCTGGTGATCGCCGCACAGAGCGTGGCGCAAAACGGCCTCTGAAGCATGAGTGCGTTCTTCCAGCTGCTGCGCCGTGACCTCACGGGCAGCCTGCCCGCGCCGCAGTGGCCGAGGGATATTCTGCTGGATCATTACCGCGCCGAACTGGCCCCGGCCATCCATTCGGTCTTGTGCCTGACCCAAGGCCAGGGCGGTGGCCGCGTGGCCAACCTGGAGAAATGGCAACACCAGTTCGTCACGGACGCCGAGTTCGACCCGACGCTGTGCCTGGTGGCCAGTAACGGCACCGGCGTACTCGGCGTGGCTCAATGCTGGACCAGCGCCTTTATCAAGAACCTGTCTATCCACCCCAGCGCCCAAGGCCAGGGGCTGGGCCGGGCGCTGTTGCTGCATACCTTTCAGGTGTTCAAGCAGCGCGGCGAACCCTATGTGGACCTCAAGGTGCTGGAGAGCAACCTCCGCGCGCGGCAGTTATATGAAAGCGCAGGCATGAAATTTGTCCTGCGCGGTGAAGTTTCAGAGGCCTGACAGGCGCTGGCGTGTAACTTGCTTCAAGAGAGCCCGAGCGGTGGATAGAGGTAAAAACCCGTCATCGTCCTGCGTGCCCTCTTACCTTGCCTGGTGAAAGCTCTGCCATGAACACTCATTTTTCCTGCGTAGGTTGCGGCAAATGCTGTAGCGACCACCATGTCCCCCTGACCCTCGACGAAGCCCGGCAATGGGCGGCGGATGGCGGTAGCGTCATCGTTCTTGTCGAGGGTTTCCTGGCCGGCGGCCTGGGTTTGCCGCAGCAGCAACGCGAACATGCCGAGCGCCGTTCGGTGGTGGTGCCCAGCGGCAGTACCGAAGCCTTCGTGGCAATCACCTTTGCCGCCTACAACGCCGGACGCTGCCGGAATCTTGACGAAGACAACCGTTGCGTTATCTACGAGCGTCGGCCGCTGGTGTGTCGTATCTACCCGATGGAAATCAACCCGCATATTCCGCTGAACCCGGCGGCCAAGGAGTGCCCGCCGGAATCCTGGGAGCAGGGCCCGGCCCTGATCGTCGGCGGCGAGTTGATGGACTCGGAGTTGGCGGAGCTCATCCGCCGCTCACGCCAGGCGGACCGTGATGATGTACAGACCAAAGAAGCGGTGTGCGCCCTGCTCGGCATTCGCACCACAGCGCTGAAAGGTGATGGGTTTACGGCCTACCTACCGGACATGCATGCCTTTACCCATGCGATCGAGTGGGCGGTCGATCAGCCGTGCGTGGCCAATGAGTGGGTATTTCATGTGTCCGGGATGGATATCGCCGAACAGGTGCTGGAGGCTGGGGCACAAATTGCCACCGAGGTGCCAGCCAACTACGCATTCATCTCGTTGCGCGCCGACTGAGCGTGGCGCCGACCTGACCGGTCGGCTATCCCTGCGTAAACGCGGCGGACGGTATCAACAGCCATCACGGACAGGCGTGCAGCGCATTGAGATGGTAAGACTGGAGGATGCGTCGGTACTCGCCGTTCTGCATCAGTTGTTCGAGCGCGCGGTTGAGTTCGCTGCGCAACGCCGTATCAGGTTTGCGCAGCGCAATCGCCACGCTGTCGCCCAACAGTTGCGCCGAGACGACGGGGCCGAGGAAATCGAAGCCCAGGCCGTCGGGTGTGTCGAGCAGCGCTTCACGAATTTCCACGCTCCCTTGCAGGGTTGCATCGATGTCGCCGGCGACCAGGCTGCGAACCAGTTGGTCATTGAGCCAGAAACTCTTGATGATCACCCCCGCCGGCGCCCACTGCGACAGGGCAAAGGCTTCACGATTACTCTTCACCAACACGCCGACACGCTTGCCCTTGAGCGACCGCCGATCAGGGGTTAGACCCGATGACTTACGGGCTACCAGGTGGGTAGTGATCGGGTAGAGATCATCCGTGAAATTCACCCACTGGCGCCGCGCCGATGTAGGCGCGATGCCCATGATCGCATCGAACTGTCGGGCTTCAAGGGCTGGGAAATTTTCCACGACAACCTGGTCAACCCAGGTACAACGCACATTGAGCTGCACGCACAGGGCGTTACCCAATTCGATGTTCAGCCCCACCAGATGGCCGTGCTGATCGCGGCTTTGAAAAGGCGGGAAATGGGCTGCGACGGCGAAACGGATTTCGCGGCGTGGTGGATCACTGGCGGTGGCGGTGCTGAACATCACGAGCAGCACCAATACGGCTAACACAACACAGAGCTGTTTCAGTATCACGGGGACATCCTTTCCGGAAAAACCAGCCTCTTCTCACTCCGTCCCGGCAAAAACAGCCGGAGCGGAGCGGATACGGTGCAAGCTTTCAAGAAAGGTCCGCGGGCCTACAATGCGAAATTTCAGCTATTGGCGTAGGCAATGATCGGTAATGCTGCCGATTTTTTACTCTTAACGTTTACCCATAGAACGGCGAGTACCCGGTGGGGCCATACCTGGCGTCTTGGTATGCCCGTTCTTGGCACCGCCCTTGTACCAAGGCTGGCCGGCATTTTTGGCCCCAGCCAATTCACCTGGCTTGAAAGGGAACTTGAAAGCCGGGATCTCGGCTTTTTCAACGCCGTCGGCGTTGGCCGAATCAACGAGGTCGGTCGCTTCAACAGGGGGTAGGGTCGGGGAAGTCATGAAAGCTCCGGAGCGGGCAAAAAATGGAGTGAGGCCGGCTTGCAGGCCACACTGGTGCGCAGTATACCTGCGGCCCTCGTATCTTTATCTATTGTCATACGAATGGTCGGACCTTAACTGACAGCGCTGTCAGACAGCGGTCACTTTGCTGACCCGGTCGGCGGGCTATAAAGGTGCTTTCATTCTTCCGATACTTTGCCCTGGCGCCTCACCTATGCAAATAAAACGAAACACAGTCCTGATGGTGGGCGTTCTTTTGGTGCTGGCGGTTGCGGCCTGGGTATCGACCCGGCCAGCCAAGACCAAACTGGCCGCACCGGCTGCCATTCCGGTGCGTGTGGTGAGCGTTGCACAACAGGATGTCCCGCGTTTTGTCAGTGGCATCGGCTCGGTGTTGTCGCTGCACAGCGTGGTGATTCGCCCGCAAATCGACGGCATTCTTACCAGGCTGCTGGTCAAGGAGGGCCAGTTGGTCAAGGCAGGTGACCTGCTGGCGACCATTGATGATCGCTCGATCCGTGCCAGCCTCGACCAGGCCAAGGCACAGTTGGGAGAAAGCCAGGCCCAGTTGCAGGTGGCATTGGTCAACCTCAAGCGCTACAAGGCATTGAGCGTTGACGACGGCGTATCCAAGCAGACTTATGACCAGCAACAAGCCTTGGTCAATCAGCTCAAGGCCACCGCCCAGGGAAACCAGGCCGCGATTGACGCGGCTCAGGTACAACTTTCCTACACGCAGATTCGCTCGCCAGTCAGCGGCCGCGTAGGTATTCGCACCGTGGATGAGGGCAACTTCCTGCGTATGAGTGATGCCCAAGGCCTGTTCTCCGTTACCCAGATCGACCCGATTGCCGTCGAATTTTCCCTGCCGCAGCAAATGCTGCCGACCCTGCAAGGTTTGATCGCCGCGCCTGCCCAGGCCAAAGTCGACGTCTATACGGGCGCCGACACCGACGGCCAGACCGGCGAGTTGCTCGGCGAAGGCCACTTGAGCCTGATCGACAACCAGATCAACTCGACCACCGGTACCCTGCGCGCCAAAGCCGAGTTCAACAACGCCGCCCAGCGCCTGTGGCCGGGGCAACTGGTGACCATCAAGATCCAGACCGCCCTGGACAAAAATGCGCTGGTGGTGCCGCCGACCGTGGTGCAGCGTGGCCTGGATTCGCACTTCGTGTACCGGGTCAAGGGTGACAAGGTCGAAGTAGTGCCGGTGCAAGTGGCCTATCAGAACAGCGACATCAACATCATCAAGGGTGTGCAGGCGGGGGACGTGCTGGTCAGCGATGGTCAGTCGCGGCTCAAGGCGGGGGCTCAGGTGGAGGTGCTCAAGGAACCGCCCCAGGTGGTCCAGACCGCTGACGAGCAGGTGCAACCATGAGCGGCAGCCGCTCACCTTCCGCGTGGTGTGTTGACCACCCGGTTGCCACCCTGCTGCTGACCTTCGCCCTGGTGCTACTAGGGCTGATTGCCTTCCCACGCCTGGCTATCGCCCCACTGCCGGAAGCGGAGTTTCCGACGATCCAGGTCACGGCCACCCTGCCCGGAGCCAGCCCGGACACTATGGCGTCATCGGTCGCGACGCCGCTGGAGGTGCAATTCAGTGCCATCCCCGGCGTGACCCAGATGACCTCCAGCAGCGCCTTGGGCTCAAGCCTCTTGACCCTGCAATTCACGCTGAACAAGAGCATCGACACCGCCGCGCAGGAAGTGCAGGCGGCGATCAACACCGCGTCCGGCAAACTGCCCAGGGACATGCCGAGCCTGCCGACCTGGAAAAAGGTCAACCCGGCAGACAGCCCGGTGCTGATTCTCAGCGTCAGTTCCGACAGCATGCCCAGCACCGAACTGAGCGACTACGTGGAAACCCTGCTGGCCCGCCAGATCAGCCAGATCGATGGCGTCGGCCAGATCAACATCACCGGCCAGCAGCGCCCGGCGATTCGCGTTCAAGCCTCGCCGGATAAACTCGCGGCCATCGGCCTGACCCTCGCAGACGTGCGCCTGGCCATCCAGCAGTCGAGCCTGAACCTGGCCAAGGGCGCCATCTACGGGGAAAACAGCGTGTCGACGCTGTCGACCAACGATCAGTTGTTTCACCCGGACGAATACGGCCAACTGATCGTTTCCTACAAGAACGGCTCACCGGTCCAACTGCGTGACATCGCCAAAGTCATCAACGGTTCGGAAAACGCCTACGTACAAGCCTGGTCAGGCGATACGCCCGGGGTCAACCTGGTGATTTCGCGCCAGCCGGGCGCCAATATCGTCGAGACCGTGGACCGTATCCAGGCCGAACTGCCGCGCCTGGAAGGCATGCTGCCAGCCTCGGTCAACGTCAGCGTGTTGACCGACCGTACCAAGACCATCCGCGCGTCCCTGCATGAAGTGGAAGTGACGCTGATGATCGCCATCCTGCTGGTGGTGGCGGTGATGGCGCTGTTTCTGCGCCAGTTGTCGGCGACGCTGATTGTGTCCAGCGTGCTCGGCGTGTCGCTGATCGCCAGTTTCGCGCTGATGTATGTGCTGGGCTTCAGCCTGAACAACCTCACGTTGGTGGCGATCGTGATCGCCGTGGGTTTTGTCGTTGACGACGCTATCGTGGTGGTGGAGAACATTCACCGCCACCTGGAAGCGGGTCTCGACAAACGCGCAGCCGCGATCAAGGGTTCCGGCGAGATTGGCTTTACCGTAGTGTCCATCAGCTTCTCGCTGGTGGCGGCGTTTATTCCGCTGCTGTTCATGGGCGGCGTGGTCGGGCGGTTGTTCAAGGAGTTTGCGCTGACGGCCACCTCGACCATTCTGATTTCGGTGGTGGTTTCGCTGACATTGGCGCCCACCCTGGCCGCACTGTTTATGCGTGCACCGCACCACCACGCCCACGACAAACCCGGCTTCAGCGAACGCCTGCTGGCCGGTTATGCGCGCAATCTGCGCCGTGCCCTGGCCCATCAACGCAGCATGGCGGCGATCTTCCTGGTGACCCTGGCCCTGGCCGTGGTCGGCTATGTGTTTATCCCCAAGGGCTTTTTCCCGGTGCAGGACACCGGCTTTGTACTGGGTACCAGCGAGGCGGCGGCCGACGTGTCGTACTCGGACATGGTCGCCAAGCACAAGGCCCTGGCCGAGATCGTCAAGGCCGACCCGGCAGTGGAAGCGTTTTCCCATTCGGTGGGCGTGACCGGCAGCAACCAGACCATCGCCAACGGCCGCTTCTGGATCGCCCTGAAGGACCGCGGTGATCGCGATGTGTCCGCCAGCCAGTTCATCGACCGCATCCGCCCCAAGTTGGCGAAGGTGCCGGGCGTCGTGCTGTACCTGCGCGCAGGCCAGGATATCAACCTCAGCTCCGGCCCCAGCCGCGCCCAGTACCAATATGTCCTCAAGAGCAATGACGGCCCGACGCTGAACACCTGGACCCAACGCCTCACCGAAAAACTGCGTGCCAACCCGGCCTTTCGGGACCTGTCCAACGACCTGCAACTGGGCGGCAGCATCACCCACATCAGTATTGATCGCCAGGCCGCCGCGCGCTTCGGCCTGACCGCCACCGATGTCGACCAGGCGCTGTACGATGCCTTCGGTCAGCGCCAGATCAACGAATTCCAGACCGAGATCAATCAATACCAAGTGGTCCTGGAATTGGACAGCCAACAGCGCGGCAAGGCCGAAAGCCTGAACTACTTTTACCTGCGCTCGCCGCTGACCAACGAAATGGTGCCACTGTCGGCACTGGCCAAGGTCGACCCGCCCAGCGTCGGGCCGTTGTCCATCAGCCATGACGGCATGTTCCCGGCCGCCAACCTGTCGTTCAACCTGGCGCCCGGCGTTGCATTGGGTGATGCGGTCATCATGCTCAACCAGGCCAAGAATGAAATCGGTATGCCCGCAACGTTGATCGGTACGTTCCAGGGCGCGGCGCAGGCGTTCCAGAGTTCGCTGGCCAGCCAACCGTGGCTGATCCTCGCGGCGCTGGTGGCGGTCTACATTATTCTGGGTGTGCTGTATGAGAGCTTCGTGCACCCGCTGACGATCATCTCCACATTGCCCTCGGCAGGCCTCGGCGCGCTGATCATGCTGTGGCTGCTGGGCCAGGACTTTTCGATCATGGCGTTGATCGGCCTGGTATTGCTGATCGGTATCGTCAAGAAAAACGGCATCCTGATGATCGACTTCGCCCTGGAAGCCCAGCGCGTGCGCGGGCTGCCACCGCAAGAGGCGATCTACGAAGCGTGTGTCACGCGGTTCCGGCCGATCATCATGACGACCCTCGCCGCGTTGCTCGGCGCGGTGCCGTTGATGCTGGGTTCCGGCCCGGGTGCCGAACTGCGTCAACCACTGGGCATTGCCGTGGTGGGTGGCCTGCTGGTGAGTCAGGCGCTGACGCTGTTCACCACGCCAGTCATATACTTGTACCTCGAGAAGTTTTTTCACCGGCCCAAACCAGCGCTTGAGCTGGCGACGCCACACTGAGGCTGAGGCCCCGTCCTGGAGCAATGGCTCATGCGCGTTCTGATTATTGAAGATGAAGAGAAAACCGCGGATTACCTGCACCGCGGCCTGACAGAGCAAGGCTACACCGTCGATGTAGCACGCGAAGGCGTCGAGGGTTTGCACCTGGCACTGGAAAATGACTACGCGGTGATCGTGCTCGACGTCATGCTGCCCGGCCTCGACGGCTTCGGTGTGCTGCGCGCATTGCGTGCGCGCAAGCAGACGCCGGTGATCATGCTCACCGCTCGCGAGCGCGTGGAAGACCGTATCCGTGGCCTGCGCGAAGGCGCCGATGATTATCTGGGCAAACCGTTTTCATTCCTGGAACTGGTGGCGCGCCTGCAAGCGTTGACCCGCCGAAGTGGCGGGCATGAGCCTGTACAGGTCACCGTTGCCGACTTGTGGATCGACTTGATCAGCCGCAAGGCCAGCCGCAATGGCATACGCCTGGACCTCACGGCGAAAGAGTTCTCGTTGCTCAGTGTATTGGCACGACGCCAGGGGGAAATTCTGTCCAAGACCGCTATTGCGGAAATGGTCTGGGACATCAATTTCGACAGTGACGCCAACGTGGTGGAAGTTGCAATCAAACGCCTGCGCGCCAAGCTCGACGGGCCGTTCGAACAGAAACTGCTGCACACCATTCGCGGCATGGGTTATGTGCTGGAGAGCCGCATGCTGGAGAACCAAAGTGGTGGCTAACTCTATCGCCCTGCGCCTGAGCGGCATGTTCACCCTGGTGGCGCTGCTGATCTTCGTACTGATCGGCGGCGCGCTGTACCAGCAGGTGGACCGTGGCCTGGGCTTGCTGCCCGGCGCCGAGCTGGATGCACGCTACAGCGTGCTGGAATCCTCGGTGACACGCTTCGGTACGCCGGACCATTGGGCAAAGATCACCGCCAAGCTCAAGCTGTTGGGTGAGGAAGACAAACGCATCCGGTTTTGGGTGGTCAGCAGTGACCCCAACTATGAATACGGTGCACCGGATGCGCAGATTCGCGCCTTCGCCGCCGGCCCAACCGGCAAGCGTGACCTGCGCCTGCCGGGGCATGAGTACCCGTTCAAAGTGCTGGTGAGCCAATTCCCGGCCAAGGAACAGCGCCCGCCATTGCGCTTCATGATTGCCATCGACACCGAGAATTTCCGTGCCACCCAACACCAGTTGTTGATGGCCCTGATCGGCCTGGCCTTCGTCGGCGTGATGCTGGCGGCCCTGTTGGGGTTCTGGGTGTCACGCATCGGGCTCAAACCCTTGGGCAAGCTCTCGGATGAAGCGCAGAAGCTTGCGCCGCCAAAACTTTCCGGACGGCTGCAGTTATCGCCGCTGCCGCCGGAACTGAGTCAGTTCGTCAACTCGTTCAACTCCACCCTCGACCGGGTGGAACAGGCCTACTCGCGTCTGGAATCGTTCAACGCCGATGTAGCCCACGAATTGCGTTCGCCGCTGACCAACCTGATCGGTCAAACCCAAGTCGCGCTCACGCGAGGACGCTCTGCGGAGCATTACTTCGAGGTGCTGCAATCCAACCTTGAAGAGCTGGAACGCCTGCGTTCGATCATCAATGACATGTTGTTCCTGGCCAGCGCCGACCAGGGCAGCAAGGCAACCAAACTGATTGAAAGCTCACTGGCCGATGAGGTGGCAACCACCCTCGACTACCTGGACTTCATCCTCGAAGACGCCCAGGTCAACGTGCAGGTACGTGGCGACGCCTTGGTGCATATCGAAAAGGCCCATCTGCGCCGGGCGCTGATCAACTTGCTGAGCAATGCGGTGCAGCACACCGCGCCGGGGCAGATCATCGACGTGATCATTGAACAGCAAGCGCATCAGGTGACGATTGCGGTGACCAACCCTGGCGATGAGATAGCCGGCGAGCACTTGCCACGGTTGTTCGAACGCTTCTATCGGGTGGACGCGTCCCGCAGCAACAGCGGGGCCAATCATGGGTTGGGGCTGGCCATCGTCAAGGCGATTGCGCTGATGCACGGTGGAGATGTGTTTGTACGCAGCGAGGGCGGTGGCAATACCTTCGGTATCACCCTGCCCGTCTGAATGGACACCCGCCATCCAAACCTCTGACTGTTGCGATTTGGGCAACAGTCATTATCTTGTTACACTCTATATCGCAGCGCTCGCCTGCGTTACTTTGACGCACCGATGAGCGCGACGGCAAAGACAGCTTAACGCTCACCCGAATTTCCCTCGACTTATTTCCAGGGCTCTACACTGGGAATTCGTCTTAAAGCCGCTGACTTCAGCGGCTTTTTTTTGCGCTAAAAAAGGCCAGGCACTCCCTACGACATTGGCCGTTAATGATTGACCAAAGGAGCCTCACCGGTGAAACCCTCACTGATATTCAGCCCGCTATTCATTGCCATTGCAGCAACGATCACCCCTCTCGCCCACGCGACGGACGCCACCCCGCAAGAGGGATTCGTGGCAGGCTCGCACCTCAACATCAACACCCGCAACTACTACATGAACCGCGACCGCCGCGACATTCACACCGATGACAGCAAGGAATGGGGCCAGGGTTTTATCGGCACTTTCGAGTCAGGCTACACCGAGGGCACGCTCGGTTTCGGCCTGGACCTCAACGCTATGCTCGGCCTCAAGCTTGATGGCGGCGGCGGCACCGACGGCTCCAGCATCCTTCCTTACGGCAGCGGCAACGGCAAAGCCCCCGGTTCGTTCTCCACCGCTGGCGGCACCCTGAAAATGCGTGCGTTCGACACCGAGCTGAAGGCCGGCGATTTATTCCTCAACAACCCGGTGATCGCCGGCGGCATGACCCGCATGCTGCCGCAAACCTTCCGTGGCGTAAGCCTGACCAACCACAGCTTCGATGGCTGGATGCTTGAAGGTGGCCAGGCCAGCTTCACCAAGCTCTACAACCAGAGCGGCCACCGCCGCATCGGCACCAGCTACGGCACCCTGCCGGACCACGCCGACAGCCAGCACCTGAACTGGGCCGGCGTATCGTTCAGCGGTGTCCCGGGATTGACCAGCAATCTATACGCTTCCGAGCTCAAAGATGTCTGGCACCAGTACTACTACGACCTGGACTACACCTACGCGCTGAACGACCTGGTCAGCCTCAACCCTGGCCTGCACTACTATCACACCCAGGACACGGGGCAGTCGTTGCTGGGCAACATCGACAACAACACCTACAGCCTGCATTTTACCGTGGGCATCGGCCATCACAGCGTCACTGCCGCCTACCAGCGGGTCAACGGCAATACACCGTTCGACTACATCACCCAGGGCGACAGTATTTACCTGGACAACTCCCAGCAGTACTCGGACTTCAACGGACCTGGCGAGCGCTCATGGAAACTCAAGTACGCCTATGACTTTGCCGGCCTCGGCATGCCAGGCCTGACCTCTGCCGTATCGTATATCAGCGGTAAAACCGACCTGACCAAGGTCGACCCCAACAGCCGCGGCTACAGCGCCTGGTACAGCGCCGAAGGTAAAGACGCCAGGCACTGGGAACGTGACATCGACCTGAAATACGTCGTGCAGGGCGGTAAGGCCAAGAACCTGGCCGTGCGCCTGCAATGGGCGACCAACCGCGGTGGCGATGGCTACTCGGCGGTAGACCGGGATGTGGATGAATACCGAGTGATCGTGGATTACCCGATCAACGTATTCTGACCACACACTTTTCTTATTAACCAATGATTTAATTTTCATCGTGCAGAACTAAACTGCCAGCATCTTCCTGTTGAAGTCTGCGCGATGAGCCAACCCCGCAATCGTAAACTGCCTGTCCACTCGGAGCTGCTGCTGATTGTGGGCAGTAGCCTGACGGTGATCCTGATTGTCGTGATCGTCACTGTGTTGCTGAGCCGCGAACACGCCAGCACCCTGCAGGCGGCCAAGCGCATGGCCACCAACATCACCCAACTGATCAATGCCGATGTGCTGCGTAATGTCGAACTCTACGACCTGGCGTTGCAGGGATTGATCGCAGCCACCTCGCGCAAGGATTTGACGCAGGCCCCAGCGGCTATCCAGCACCTGGTGCAGTTTGATCAATCCAATGCAGCCCCCTTCAAAGGCGAAGTCCTGCTACTGGATGCCAATGGCGCAGTGATTGCCGACTCCTCGACCCTGCGCCCGACGCGGCGCAATTTCGCCGAGCGCGATTACTTCCAGGCGCAGAAAGAAGATCCCCAGGCTGGGCTGTTCATCAGTCGCCCGTTCAAGATCCGTTGCGACTGCGACCAAGTCTGGCGTATCGCATTCAGCCGCCGCGTATCAGGCCCCAATGGCGAGTTTCTCGGCGTGGCGGTGGCGACCATGCGCCTGGCGTATTTCGATCAGTTGTTCAATCGCCTCACTATCGGCAATAGCGGCAGCGTCAACCTGCTGAACACCCAAGGCATTCTCCTGGCCCAGCAGCCACTGCTGGAAAGCGACATGATCGACAAGGACCTGAGCGATCGGCCCAATTTCAAACGCATCATGCGCGAGGGTGAAGGCAGTTTCCAGGCGGTCTCCACTCTCAGCGGGGCAAAGCGCCTGTACACCTTCACCAAGGTGGGCGAGCTGCCGCTGATCGTGGTGGTGGCCCTGTCCAGCGAGGATGTGTTCGCTCCCTGGAAACGTGCCGCACTGCTGACCAGTGGCGCCACCGGTGTACTGTGCATCGGCTTGTTATGGTTGACCTGGATGCTGCGCCGGGAACTGCGCCGCCGCTATCGCGCCGAACAGGTGCTGTCGGAACTGGCCGCCACCGACGCCCTGACCGGCCTGGCGAACCGCCGTATCCTCGACCAGCGCCTGCAACTGGAGTGGGACCGCGCACAGCGATCGACCGAGCCGCTGACGCTGCTGATGATCGACGTCGACCACTTCAAGGCGTTCAATGATCGCCATGGTCATCACGGTGGCGATGAGGCGCTGCGTACGGTCGCCCAGGTAATCGGCAGCAACATCCGTCGCCCGGCCGACCTGGCTGCACGCTACGGTGGGGAAGAGTTTGCGGTGGTGCTGCCGCATACCGACGTCAAAGGCGCCTGGGTGATTGCCGAACATATCCGCAGCAGTGTCGAGCGTCTGCCACTGGTGGCCGACGCCGAGCAGCCGATTACCGTGAGCATCGGCATGAGCACCTGGGATAAAGGCAGCCGCCTTTCATTGGAAGCCTTGTTGCTCGGGGCCGATCAGGCGCTCTACGAAGCCAAGCACACGGGGCGTAATCGAATTGTAGACGCCGGCCTGCTCTGAGCTTGATCACTCACCAGCAACCTGTACCCTGCAAATGCCTGCACGTACTACGCTATTGGCATCCAGGAAACAGAAGTCAGCCCGATGAGCCCGAGCCCCTCACGCCCCACACGTCGCCCGGAACGTTTGTTGATCCTGGGCAGCGTCCTCACTGTCATGCTGATCGTGGCGATCGTCACCGCACTGCTGATTCGAGAGCACGGCAATACCTTGAGAACCGCCACACGCACGGCGAACAACATCACACAACTCATCGATGCCGATGTACTGCGCAACGTCGAGCTTTATGACACGGCCCTCCAAGGCTTGATCGCCGCCGCCCAACGCAGTGACTTGCAGGGTGTTTCCGCGAACATCCGGCACCTGGTGCTGTTCGACCGCTCCGCTGCGGCACCGTACAAGGGCGATATCCTGCTGCTGGACGCAGATGGCGAGGTGATCGCCGACTCTTCATTGCTCGTCCCCAAGGCGGGCAATTTCGCTGATCGTGACTATTTCCAAGTGCACCGCACCCACCCTGACTCAGGCCTGTATATCAGCCGACCGTTTTCGGCGCGCTGCGTATGCGATGACCAATGGCGTATCGCGTTCAGTCGCCGGCTTACCGCACCGGACGGCAGTTTCCAGGGTGTCGCGGTGGCCTCCATGCGCCTGTCGTACTTCCATCAGTTGTTCAGCAGCCTGAGTATCGGCAGTAACAGCACCATCAACCTGATCAACCACCGGGGCATCCTGCTCGCGCAACAACCGTTGCTGGAGCAGGACATCGTCGACAAAGACCTGAGCCAACGCCCCAATGTGGCGCGCATGCTCAAAGAGCGGGATGGCAGCTTTCGTGGCATTTCCAGTGTGGACGGCCAGGAGCGGCTTTACACCTTTTCCAGCGTCGGCAGCTTGCCGCTGATCGTAGCGGTGGCGCTGTCTACCGATGAGGTCTTTGCCCAATGGAAACGCGCGACCGTGCTGATCAGCCTCGCCACCGGGGTGCTGTGCACCGGCCTTTTATGGCTGACCTGGATGCTGAGCAAGGAACTGGGACGCCGTCATCGCGCCGAGCAGGTGCTGTCAGAATTGGCAGCCACCGACGCCCTGACCGGGGTCGCCAACCGCCGTACCCTCGACGAACGTCTGCGTTTGGAATGGGACCGCGCACAACGCACCACCGAACCCCTGACGTTGTTGATGATCGATGTCGACCACTTCAAGGCGTTCAACGACCGCCACGGCCACCACGGCGGCGACGAGGCACTGCGCACAGTCGCCCGGGTGATAGACGACAACATCCGTCGACCTGCCGACCTGGCGGCGCGGTATGGCGGGGAAGAGTTCGCGGTGGTGCTGCCGAATACCGATGCCAAGGGTGCATGGGTGATTGCCGAGCATATCCGTAGCAGTGTCGAGCACCTGCCTCGGGTAGCCGGTGCCGATCAGCCGATTACCGTGAGCATTGGTGCGAGCACTTGGGATAAACGCAGCCGCATGTCGCTGGAAGCGCTGTTGCTCAGTGCAGACCAGGCGCTCTATCAGGCCAAGCACACAGGCCGTAACCGTATCGTGGATGCGGCGACCGTTTGAACGTGCAAGGGAGCCAACCCCCCTCCCGGATTGGACTGCATTTAAAATTGAGCAAAAAAAAGGCCACCCGAAGGTGGCCTTTCAAAACTAAAGAAAGAGAGTTGTTACTTACACCGCCGCAACGGGACGCATGTAAGAGATCGGTGCGGTGCTGGCATCTTCGAAGGTCACGACTTCCCAAGCGTCTGTCTGCTCAATCAACTTGCGCAGCAGCTGGTTGTTAAGGGCGTGGCCCGACTTGAAGCCTTTGAACTCACCTATCAGGCTATTGCCCAGCAGGTAGAGGTCACCGATTGCATCGAGGATCTTGTGCTTCACGAACTCGTCTTCATAGCGAAGGCCGTCTTCGTTCAGTACACCATCCGCGTCGACCACAATGGCGTTTTCAACACTACCGCCGAGTGCGAGGTTGTGCTTGCGCAGGTACTCGATGTCACTCATGAAACCAAAGGTACGGGCGCGGCTGACTTCTTTTACGAACGAAGTGCTGGAAAAATCCACGCTTGCACTTTGGGTGCGGTCACGGAATACCGGGTGATCGAAATCGATCTCAAAGCTCACTTTAAAGCCTTCGAACGGGACGAAGGTGGCGCGTTTGTCGCCGTCTTCTACTGTCACTTCCCGCAGAATGCGAATGAACTTCTTGGCTGCGTCCTGTTCTTCCAGGCCGGCAGATTGAATCAAGAATACGAAGGGTCCGGCGCTGCCATCCATGATAGGGACTTCGGACGCGGAGAGCTCGACGTAGGCGTTATCGATGCCCAGGCCAGCCATGGCCGAGAGCAAGTGCTCCACCGTATCCACTTTGACGTCACCATTGACCAACGTGGTCGACATAGTGGTTTCGCCAACGTTTTCCGCGCGAGCAGGAATCTGCACCACAGGGTCCAGGTCGGCACGAACAAACACGATGCCGGTGTCGACAGGTGCAGGTTTGAGGGTCAGGTATACCTTCTCCCCGGAGTGCAGACCTACACCTGTTGCACGGATAATATTCTTCAGGGTGCGTTGTTTAATCATGGCTTGGACCGCTTCAGCGCAAATTGCGAACTGGTATCAACAAAGGCTGGCGATAATAGCAGACCAGACCTTTGCTGAACACCAATCACCTTCATAGCCCTGATACATTCCATTAATCGGCCTGACGACGCAAGAATGCCGGGATGTCCAGATAGTCCAGATCATCTTGCGGATTCAGGCTACGGGACGCTGCAGTACCGGCCTGAGCCTGGTTGCGCATCACGGTCGGACGGTCCAGGTCACGGTAGTTCACCGACGGTTGTTCCTGACGCACGGGTGCTGGAGCGGCCGCTGCCTGGCTGGCCTGGCTGTTGTGCAGGGTGTTGTCGATGACCTTCACAGGCTTCTCGATTTTCGCACCCAGGCCGGTAGCAACCACGGTCACGTGCAGTTCATCACGCATGTCCGGATCGATAACGGTGCCGACTTTGACCATGGCGTGCTCGGAAGCGAAGGCTTCGATGATGCTACCCACGTCGGAGTACTCGCCCAGGGACAGGTCGGGACCGGCGGTGATGTTCACCAGGATGCCGCGCGCGCCTTGCAGGTTCACGTCTTCCAGCAACGGGTTGCGGATCGCCGCTTCAGTGGCTTCACGTGCACGGTTCGGACCGCTGGCGCAGCCAGTGCCCATCATCGCCATGCCCATTTCGCTCATCACGGTACGAACGTCGGCAAAGTCGACGTTGATCATGCCTGGACGCTTGATGATGTCGGAAATACCGCGAACGGCACCGGCCAATACGTCGTCAGCCTTGGCGAAAGCCGACAGCAGGCTGGCGTCCTTGCCCAGGATGGTCAGCAGTTTCTCGTTGGGAATGGTGATCAACGAGTCAACGCTTTCAGACAGCAGACGGATACCTTCGTCGGCGATCTGCATGCGCTTGCGACCTTCGAACGGGAACGGACGAGTCACAACAGCGACCGTCAGAATGCCCATTTCCTTGGCCACTTCGGCAATGATCGGCGCAGCACCGGTACCGGTACCGCCGCCCATGCCGGTGGTGATGAACACCATGTTGGTGCCTTGCAGCACTTCGGCGATACGCTCGCGGTCTTCCAGAGCGGCTTGACGGCCGACTTCCGGGTTGGCGCCGGCGCCGAGGCCCTTGGTCACGGCTGTGCCCAATTGCAGGATGGTCCGCGCACCGATGCTTTTCAGTGCTTGGGCATCAGTGTTGGCGCAGATGAATTCAACGCCTTCAATGTTGCTCTTGACCATATGGTTAACAGCGTTGCCGCCGCCACCGCCGACACCGATCACTTTGATGACCGGGCTTGCGGGGATGTTGTCTACGAGTTCGAACATGTTCCCTCTCCTTTCATTTCTCTAGTTTTTTCGCCTACTGCTTAGAACGGTGTTGCGGTGTTGCGGTAAATCGTCAGAAATTGCCTTGCACCCAGCTTTTGATCCGATCCAGCAACGGCGCTTTCTCATCGTCGTCGCTGCGGTAGCTGTCACGGATGCTCGAGCCCGACAGGGAAATGCCGTCGGTCTGCTTTTGCAGTCCGTACAACAGCAAGCCCACACCGGTGGAATAAATCGGGTTGCGCACCACATCGCCCAGGCCCTTGACGCCATGGGGTACACCCAGGCGCACCGGCATGTGGAAGATTTCCTCGGCCAGTTCGACCGCGCCTTCCATCTTCGAGGTGCCACCGGTCAGCACGATGCCGGCCGGAATCAGGTCTTCGTAGCCACTGCGGCGCAGTTCCGCCTGGATCAGGGTGAACAGCTCGTCGTAGCGCGGCTCGACCACTTCGGCCAAGGCCTGGCGCGACAGTTCGCGCGGTGGACGGTCGCCGACGCTCGGGACCTTGATGGTTTCACCGGCACCGGCCAGCTTGGCCAGGGCGCAGGCGTAGCGGATCTTGATTTCTTCGGCGTACTGGGTCGGTGTACGCAAGGCCATGGCGATGTCGTTGGTCACCTGATCACCCGCAATCGGGATCACGGCGGTGTGACGGATCGCACCTTCGGTGAAGATCGCGATGTCGGTGGTGCCACCGCCGATGTCCACCAGGCACACGCCCAGTTCTTTTTCGTCGTCGGTCAGTACCGAGTAGGCCGAGGCCAACTGCTCGAGAATGATGTCGTCGATTTCCAGGCCGCAGCGACGCACGCACTTCTCGATGTTCTGCGCGGCGTTGACCGCGCAGGTCACCACGTGGACCTTGGCTTCCAGGCGTACGCCCGACATGCCCAGGGGCTCGCGAACACCTTCCTGGTTGTCGATCACATAGTCCTGCGGCAGGGTGTGCAGCACGCGCTGGTCAGCCGGGATCGCCACGGCCTGGGCGGCGTCGAGGACGCGCTCGAGGTCGGCCGAGCTGACTTCACGGTCGCGGATCGCCACGATGCCGTGGGAGTTCAAGCTGCGGATATGGTTGCCGGCCACGCCGACGAACGCCGAGTGAATCCGGCAACCGGCCATCAGCTGCGCTTCTTCGATGGCGCGCTGGATCGATTGCACGGTGGACTCGATGTTCACCACCACGCCCTTCTTGAGGCCCCGGGACGGATGCGTGCCAATACCGACGATTTCGATCGTGCCGTCTTCCCCGACCTCGCCCACCAGCGCCACCACCTTGGAGGTGCCGATATCGAGACCGACGATCATTTTGCCGCTTTGCACGTTTGCCATGGGTCCTGCCTCTTCTTAATTCTTCGCGACAGCGGGTTGTGCTGCCGTGGGCGCAACCGGTGTACGCCAGCCGACGGCCAGGCCGTTGGCGTAACGCAGGTCGACGCTCGCAATGTTCGTAATCTGTTCTTTCAAGGTTTTGTCATAGATGGCAATAAAGCGGCGCATCTTCTCCACCAAGCGGTCGCGTCCCAGCAACAACTCGATGCCCGGGCCGGAACTGCCTGCCCCGGTCGTCAAAAACCAGCTGCCCCGCTCACGCAACTCCAGGCGTGCGATGGAGAAGCCCAGTGGCCGCAGCATCTGGCTCAACGCCTGATACTGCTGCATCACTTGCTGTTGCGCCCGCTGCGGCCCGAACAGCTGCGGCAGGTGCTCGTAGTTGGCCACTTCACGCGGCGCGAACGCCTGCCCCTGGTTGTTCAACAGCGCGCCATCGCCCCAACGGGCCACGGGCAGCTGTTCTTCCAGGCGGATCGTCACTTGGTCCGGCCACACACGGCGGACTTCGGCGTGGGCGATCCACGGCATCTGTTCAAGCTCCGAGCGCATGCCGGCCAGGTCGATGGTGAAGAAGCTCGCCGACAGGTACGGGCCGATGCGCTGCTGCACTGCCTGCTGGCTGATGTAGCTCAAGTCGCCCTGCACACTGATCTTGGTGATCGGTCGGTCGGCATACGGCAACAGACGCTGGGCACCCTCGTAGGTGCCGAAACCCAACACCACCAGCAGCACCGGCCAGAACAGCGCCTTGAGAAAACCAAAGTTGGCTTTCGGCAAGCGCACCGACATCGGCTCTTTAGCCACCATCCGGCTGGCACCCCGCGGCACCGGCTTGCGGCTCGGTGCTTGTGGGGGCTGATGACGAAGCGATGCGCCGTTCATGTTCTTAGCCTCTTGACTCAATGCTTGCGGCCAGAATCGCCAGCACCAACTGCTGGAAATCCAAACCGGCAGCACGGGCAGCCATAGGTACCAGGCTGTGATCGGTCATGCCGGGAGCGGTATTGACTTCCAGGAACCAGAAATTCCCTTGCTCATCCTGCATCACGTCTGCCCGCGCCCAACCGGCGATACCCAGTGCCTCACAGGCTTTCGCCGTGAGGTCCATCAATTCCTGTTCCTTGGTTGCGTCGAGGCCACATGGAATCCGGTACTGAGTATCGGAGGCCAGGTACTTGGCGTCGTAGTCATAAAAGGTGTGGGGCGTGCCCAATGCGATAGGCGGCAATACCTGGCCACGCAGGGTGGCGATGGTGTACTCGGGACCGGAGATCCACTGTTCCACCAACACTTGCGAATCGTAGGTACTTGCCGCTTTCCATGCGTCGATCAATTCGGCGGCCGAGTTCACTTTGGCCATGCCGATACTGGAGCCTTCATGGGCTGGTTTGACGATCAAAGGCAGGCCCAGTTCCTCGGCTGCAGAAATACAATCGTCTTCGCTGCACAGAACACTGTGACGCGGGGTTGGAATACCCAGGCTGTGCCACACCTGCTTGGTGCGCAACTTGTCCATGGCCAGGGCCGAAGCCAGGATGCCACTACCGGTGTAAGGAATGCCGGCGCACTCCAGCAAGCCCTGCATGCTGCCGTCTTCACCACCGCGGCCGTGCAGGATGATGAAGGCACGGTCGATTTTCTCGGCCTGCAGACGGGCGAGGAAGTCGTCGCCCACGTCGATGCCGAAGGCGTTCACACCGGCACTTTGCAGCGCTTGCAGCACGGCGTTGCCGGACTTGAGCGACACTTCGCGCTCAGCACTTTTGCCGCCGAACAATACCGCCACGCGGCCAAAGTCGGCGGGCGTGAGGGTGGAAAACAGGGCGTCGTAATTCGTGATCATTTCGACTTCCCCTGTGCTGCGGCGAACAACGGGCTCGCCAGCAATTTAGGGGCAAGGCCACCAATATCGCCGGCGCCCTGGCACAGCAGGATGTCACCGGCGCGCAGCAGTGGCTTGACCAGCGGCGCCAGGTCCACACCGCGCTCGATGTAGATCGGGTCCAACTGGCCGCGCTGGCGGATGCTGTTGCATAACTTGCGGCTGTCGGCGCCCGGGATCGGTTCTTCACCGGCCGGGTAGACCTCCATCAACAACAACACGTTGGCATCAGCCAATACATTGACGAAATCGTCGTACAGGTCACGGGTACGGCTATAGCGGTGCGGCTGGTAGACCATCACCAGGCGGCGCTCCGGCCAGCCTCCACGCACGGCTTTGATCACCGCAGCGACTTCGGTCGGATGGTGACCGTAGTCGTCGACCAGCATGACATCGCCGCCTTCTACCGGCAGTTGGCCGTAGACCTGGAAACGACGGCCCACACCGGCAAAGCGCGACAAGCCTTCGACAATGGCTTCATCACTGACGCCTTCGTCGGTAGCGATGCAGATGGTCGCCAGGGAGTTCAACACGTTGTGGTTGCCCGGCATGTTCACCGAAACATCCAGCGGCTCGCGGTCAGGACGCAGCACGGTGAAGAAGGTCTGCATGCCCTCCTGGCGCACATTGATCGCGCGCACGTCTGCGTCTTCGCTGAAGCCGTAGGTCACGGTCGGACGCTTGACCAGCGGCAGGATTTCACGCACAACCGGATCATCCAGGCACACCACGGCCAACCCGTAGAACGGCAGGTTGTGCAGGAACTCGACGAAGGTTTTCTTCAACTTGTTGAAGTCGCCGTCGTAGGTCGCCATGTGGTCGGCGTCGATGTTGGTCACCACAGCAACCAGCGGTTGCAGGTGCAGGAAGCTGGCATCACTTTCGTCGGCTTCGGCGATCAGGTAGCGGCTGGTACCGAGCTGTGCATTGGTGCCGGCTGCGTTCAGGCGGCCACCGATCACGAACGTCGGGTCCAGGCCACCGGCCGCGAATACGGAAGCGATCAAGCTGGTTGTGGTGGTTTTGCCGTGGGTACCGGCGACGGCGATGCCATGGCGATAGCGCATCAACTCGGCCAGCATCTCGGCGCGTGGCACCACCGGAATACGACGCTCAAGGGCAGTCGCCACTTCCGGGTTCGAGGTGTTCACGGCACTGGAAACCACCAGTACATCAGCCTCGGCGGCGTTCTCGGCGCGATGGCCGATGAAGATCTGTGCACCGAAGGACTTCAGGCGATCGGTGACCGGCGACTCTTTCAAGTCCGAACCGGATACCTGGTAACCCAGGTTCAGCAATACTTCGGCAATACCGCACATGCCCACGCCGCCGATACCGACGAAGTGGATGCGACGGATACGGCGCATTTCCGGTTGTGGCATGGCTTTCTGATTCTCAACCATGGGCCACCTCCAGGCAGATGTCGACCACGGTGCGGGTTGCGTCAGGTTTGGCCAGGCGGCTTGCGGTGCTCGCCATGTTGCTGAGTCGTTGCGGTTGCATCAAAACCTCGGTCAGGCGTGCGGCCAAATCGGCGGCGCCAGTCGTTCTTTGCGGCAGCAGGAAGGCAGCGCCTTCCCCGGCCAAATATTCGGCGTTGCGGGTCTGGTGATCGTCGATGGCGTGGGGCAAAGGCACCAGCAACGACGGCAGACCGGCGGCGGCCAGTTCACTGACGGTCAGCGCACCAGCGCGGCAGACCACCAGGTCGGCCCAGCCATAGGCATGGGCCATGTCTTTGATGAAGGGCTGTACGTTCGCCTCCACACCGGCCTCGCGGTAGCGCTTGGCGGTGACTTCACCGTGATCCTTGCCGGCCTGATGGAAGATCTCCGGACGCAACTCCACAGGGAGTTGCGCCACCGCTTCCGGCAGCAATTTGTTCAGAGGCTCGGAGCCCAGGCTTCCGCCCAGGATCAGCAGGTGAGCCTTGCGCCCGGCCAGGGCCTGGCGCGCGATATCCATAAACAGCTCGGTGCGTACCGGATTGCCGGTGGTACGCAGTTTGTCCGATGCGCCAAAGGTCTTCGGGAAGGCCTCGCACACCCGTGCAGCCAACGGCACCAACAGGCGGTTGGCAGTGCCGGCAACGGCGTTCTGCTCGTGCACGATCACCGGCACGCCGGCAAGCTTTGCCGCAACGCCACCCGGGCCGGTCACATAGCCGCCAAACCCGAGCACGCACACTGGCTGCAATTGACGAATGATCTTGCGTGCCTGCCACACCGCCTTGAGCAATACAAACGGTGCCTTGAGCAGGGACAATTTGCTTTTGCCACGCAAGCCGGTGACGTTGATCAGATGCAAGGGCAGGCCGGCATTCGGTACCAGATCGTTTTCGATGCCGCGCGGCGTACCCAGCCAATGCACCGTATAGCCACGGCTCTGGAATTCACGGGCGCAAGCCAGGGCCGGGAACACATGGCCCCCGGTGCCGCCCGCCATGATCAGCACGTTAGCGCCCATGAGATGGCTCCTCGGCGAAGTCGCTTTCGCTGAACTCCATCTCTTCGCTGCCCAGGTGGGTTCGACTCTCCCACTCGATGCGCAGCAACAAGCCCAGGCACACGCAGCAGATCACCAACGAACTGCCGCCGTAACTGAGGAACGGCAAGGTCAGGCCCTTGGTCGGCAGCAGGCCGACGTTCACCCCGATGTTGATCAGGAACTGGCCGATCCACAGGAACGACAAGCCGTATGCCACATAGGCGGCGAAATACTGTTTGGCCTTCTCGGCCCACAAGCCGATGTACATGCCGCGTACGCACACGAACAAGAACAGCGCGACGGTGCACAACGACCCGACTACGCCCAGCTCTTCGGCGAGTACCGAGAATACGAAGTCGGTATGCGCTTCCGGCAGGTAGAACTGCTTCTGCACACTGTTGCCCAGGCCCACGCCCAGCCACTCGCCGCGACCGAAGGCGATCAGCGCCTGGGTCAACTGGTAGCCGGAGCCGAACTGGTCGGACCATGGGTCGGTAAAGGTGATCAGACGCGCCATACGATAGGGTTGCGCCTGGACCAGAATCGTCACGGCCGCGACCGCCAGCACCACCATCAAGGTAAAGCGGAACAGGCCCACGCCGCCAAGGAACAACATCGCTGCCGCCGCGCCCATCATTACGACGGTTGCTCCGAAGTCGGGCTCCATCAGCAACAGGCCGGCCATCGGCAGCAGCACGATGAACGGCTTGAAGAAGCCCATCCAGCTTTCGCGCACTTCTTTCTGGCGACGTACCAGGTAGCCGGCGAGGTAGATCACCACGAACACCTTGGCGATTTCCGACGGCTGCACGTTGAACGCACCGAAGCCGATCCAGCGCATCGAACCGTTCACCTCGCGACCGATACCGGGCAGGATCACCATCACCAACAAGCCGAACGCACCGATCAGCATCATCCAGCCCAGGCGTTGCCAGGTGGCAATAGGGATCATCATGGTGACAACGCAGGCACCGAGGCCGATCACCAGGTACACCAGGTGACGGATCATCATGTACAGCGTGTTGCCCGACTGCACCGCGGCCACTTCGGAAGATGCCGAAGTGATCATCACCAAGCCCAGGCCCAACAGTGCAAGGCAACCGGCGAGCATCGGGAAATCGAGGTCGATACCGCGTCCGGTGATGATCGGCGACGGGTAGGGCTTGATGATGTTTCTGAAATTCATGCTCATGCCAAGGCCTCCACGGCGCGGGCGAACAGCTGGCCGCGCTCTTCGTAGTTCTTGAACATGTCGAAACTGGCGCAGGCTGGCGACAGCAGCACCGCATCACCTGGCTGGGCCAGGGCTTTGCATTGGGCGATGGCGTCGTCCAGCGAGGTGGCGCGCACTTGCGCCACGGCATCGCCAAGGGCGGCGGCGATCAGGTCGGAGTCGCGCCCCATCAGCACCACCGCGCGGCAATGTTCAGCTACCGGGCCTTTGAGGTCCTTGAAGTCGGCGCCCTTGCCGTCGCCACCGGCGATCAGCACCAGCTTGCCCTCGATATCGGCACCGAGGCCTTCGATGGCAGCCAGCGCCGCACCGACGTTGGTAGCCTTGGAGTCGTTGTAATAGCTGACGCCATTCAGATCGCGCACCCACTGGCAGCGATGCTCGAGGCCGCCAAAGGTACGCAGTGCCGACAACATGGCGTCAAACGGCAGGCCAACGGCATGCCCGAGCGCCAGCGCCGCCAGGGCGTTGGACTGGTTATGAGCACCACGGATTTTCAGCTCGCGCACCGGCATCAGGTTCTGGAATTCGAAGGCCAGGTATTTCTCGCCGTTCTCTTCACGGATGCCGAAGGCTTTGAAATCGGGTTTGCCGAGACCGAAGGTCCAGCACGGCAGGCCCTCGCTCATCAGCGGACGGCTCAAGGCGTCCTGACGATTGACCACCACCTGTCTGGCATCACGGAAGATCCGGTGCTTGGCCAGGTGATACGCCGGCAGGCCGCTGTAGCGGTCCATGTGGTCTTCGCTGACGTTCAACACGGTGGCTACTTCGGCACCCAGGTCATGGGTGGTTTCCAGTTGGAAGCTCGACAGCTCCATCACGTACAGCTCGATGTCGTCGCTGAGCAAATCCAGTGCAGGAGTGCCGAGGTTGCCGCCCACGGCCACGCGCTTGCCGGCCGCCAACGCCATGTCCCCGACCAGGGTGGTCACGGTGCTTTTCGCATTGGAGCCGCTGATGGCCACGATCGGCGCCTTCGCGTTACGCGCGAACAGGTCGATATCGCCCGACAGCTTCACGCCACGTGCCGCCGCAGCTTGCAGGGCTGGTGTCGCCAGGGCCAGGCCGGGGCTCACGTAGAGCTCGTCGGCACGGCACAGAAACTCGACATCCAGCTCGCCACAACGCACTTCCACGTGCGGGTAGTCACGGCGCAGCGTGACCAGCTCCGGTGGATTTTCCCGCGTATCGGCCACGGCGAACGACACACCCCGGTTCGCCAGGAAGCGAACCAGGGACATGCCGCTCTTGCCGAGGCCGACAACGATGCGGAAATGGTCTGAAGCGATCAGGGACACTCGTTTCTACCTCAGTTTCAGGGTGGCAAGGCCGATCAGCACGAGAATCACGGTGATGATCCAGAAACGGACGATCACGCGTGGCTCGGGCCAGCCCTTGAGTTCAAAGTGGTGGTGAATCGGCGCCATGCGGAACACACGGCGCCCGGTCAATTTGAAGGAAGCCACCTGGATGACCACCGACAGGGTTTCCATCACGAACACGCCGCCCATGATGAACAGCACGATTTCCTGGCGCACGATCACTGCGATGGTGCCCAGAGCTGCGCCCAGTGCCAGTGCGCCGACGTCGCCCATGAAGACTTGCGCCGGGTAGGTGTTGAACCACAGGAAGCCCAGCCCGGCGCCGATCAGCGCGCCACAGAATACGATCAGTTCACCCGCGCCCGGTACGTAGGGAATCAGCAGGTATTCAGCGAATTTCACGTTACCCGACAGGTAGCAGAAGATGCCGAGCGCGCCGCCCACCATCACCGTCGGCATGATCGCCAGGCCATCCAGGCCGTCGGTCAGGTTCACCGCGTTGCTGGAGCCGACGATCACGAAGTAGGTCAGCACCACGAAACCAATGCCGAGGGGAATGCTGGCGTCTTTGAGCATCGGGATGATCAAAGTGGTTTCAACGGCGCTTGGCGCAGTGGTGTAGAGGAAAATTGCAGCGGCGAGCCCGAACACCGACTGCCAGAAATATTTCCAGCGGCTTGGCAGCCCCTTGGAGTTTTTCTCGATCACTTTGCGGTAGTCGTCCACCCAGCCGATGGCACCGAACAACAGGGTCACCAGCAACACCACCCACACATAGCGGTTGTGCAGGTCGGCCCACAGCAAGGTGCTGATACCGATGGACGACAGGATCAACGCGCCGCCCATGGTCGGGGTGCCGGACTTGGACAGGTGCGACTGCGGGCCGTCATTGCGAACCGATTGACCAATTTGCAGGTTCTGCAGGGTACGGATCATCCACGGCCCCAGGAACAGCGACAGAGACAGCGCGGTCAGCACACCCAGAATCCCGCGCAGGGTCAGGTACTGAAAGACCGCGAAGCCTTTGTAGAACTGTTGCAGATACTCAGCCAGCAGCAGCAGCATTAATGTTTCTCCGTACTTGAGCCACACAAGGCCGCGACGACGTTTTCCATCACCGCGCTGCGCGATCCCTTGATCAAAATAGTGGTGTTTTTGTCTTGTTCCGCCGCCGTCAGCGCCTGGATCAATTCAGCCTGGGTCGCGAAGTGTCGCGCGCCGGGGCCAAAGGCGTTGACGGCGTGCGCCATGTTCGAACCGACGGCGTAAAGCGCATCGACTTTGCCGGCGGCGTAGGCACCGACTTCGCGGTGGCCTTGTTCAGCCCAGTCGCCCAATTCGCCGATATCGCCCAGCACCAGCACCTTGCGTCCGTCAAAGCCTTTGAGCAGATCCACGGCAGCATTGATGGAGGATGGGTTGGCGTTGTAAGTGTCATCAATGACGCGCATGCCGTTGGTTGCCAACTGCGCCACGGTGCGCCCCTTGACCGGCTGCACCGCGCCCAGGCCAGTAGCGATACCGAACAACGACACCCCCAGGGCGTGGGCGGCGGCGGCGGCGGCCAGGGCATTGGCTACGTTATGGTTGCCGAGCAGATTAAGTTGCACCTGCTCACTCCCCTGCGGCGTGTGCAAAGTGAATGACGGACAGCCGCGGGCATCGACAGTGATACCGGAAGCATGGAAGTCAGCGGCTGCGTTCAGTACGGCAAACGTCAGGATCTTGCGACCAGCAGCGCGCACGCGCCAGGTCTCGAAGGCCTTGTCGTCGAGATTCAATACCGCGGTGCCCGAAGCAGCCAGGCCTTCAAGGATTTCACCCTTGGCTTCGACGATCTTCTGCGGGCCGCCGAACTCGCCGACGTGGGCAGTACCGGCATTGCTGATAATCGTCACGTGAGGCTTGGTCAGCGCCACGGTGTAGGCAATTTCGCCAATACGCGAGGCTCCCAGTTCGATCACTGCCGCCGTGTGTTCCGGGGCCAGTTCGAGCAGGGTCAGCGGAGCGCCGAAATCATTGTTCAGGTTGCCACGGGTAGCGAGTACCGGCCCACGCGTGCGCAGCACACCGGCGAGCAACTCTTTGACCGTGGTCTTGCCGCTGGAGCCGGTGATGGCTGCGACAGGCTTGTCGAACGCGGCGCGGTTCAGCGCGCCCAACTGACCGAGGGCCAAGCGGGTATCGGCGACCAGCAATTGCGGCAAGGTGGAGTCCGCGACTTCACGTTGCACCAGGGCACCAACGGCGCCTTTGGCGGCAACCTCGTTCAGGTAATCGTGACCGTCAAAACGCGGGCCGGCCAAGGCAACAAACAACTGGCCTGGCTTGATGTTACGGCTGTCGATACTGACACCGTCGAAGCTGCAGTCGCTCGACAACATGCGGGCCGAAAGGGCCTGGGTCAGCTCGCTGAACTTCATCGCTTTAAGCATGGGCAACCTCCCAGGCGGTCAAGGCATGATCGGCCTCGACCAGGTCGGAGAAGGCATGGCGTTCGCCGTTGATTTCCTGGTAGTCCTCGTGGCCTTTACCAGCCAGCACCACCACATCGTCAGCACCGGCGCTGGCGATCAATTGGGCAATGGCTGCACCACGACCTGCGACGAAAGTGGCCTTGGAGGCATCTTTGAAGCCGGCACGGATGTCGTCGAAAATCTGGCTCGGATTTTCGCTGCGCGGGTTATCGTCGGTCACGAGCACGCCGTCGGCCAGGCGCTCGACGATCTCGGCCATCAAGGGGCGCTTGCCCCGATCGCGATCACCGCCGCAGCCGAACAGGCAGAGCAGCTTGCCCTTGACGTGTGGGCGCAGCGCCACAAGGACTTTTTCGAGGGCATCCGGGGTGTGGGCATAATCGACCACCACCAACGGCTGCGAACCGCCACCGAGACGCTGCATGCGACCCACCGGGCCTTCAAGCTTCGGCAGGACTTTAAGGATTTCGTCGAGGGCATAATCCAGGCCGAGCAACGCGCCGATAGCGGCAAGGACGTTACTCAGGTTGAAGCGCCCCAACAGGGTGCTGCGCAAATGATGCTCGCCTTGTGGCGTCACCAGCGTAGCGAGCACGCCTTCGTCATTGAATTGGGCTTCGCGGCAATACAAGTAGGCGCTGGCGTCTTCCAGGCTGTAGCTGATCAGGCGCGACTCACGCTCTTCAGCCGCCAACTGGCGACCGAATTCGTCATCGAGGTTCACCACCCGGCACTTCAGGTCATTCCAGGCAAACAGCTTGGCCTTTTCGGCAGCGTAGGCCTCCATGGTGCCGTGGTAGTCCAGGTGATCGCGGGACAGGTTGGTCATCACCGCCACATCAAAGGCCAGCGCAGCAACGCGCCCCTGGTGCAAACCGTGGGAAGACACTTCCATGGCAACCGCCTTGGCACCCGCCTTTTTCAGGTCGGCCAGGGTCGCTTGCACGGCGATCGGGTTCGGCGTGGTATGCAGGCCGCTTTGCAATGCACCGTAAAAGCCGGTGCCCAGAGTACCCACAATGCCGCAGTGCTGGCCCAACAGGTCAAGCGCCTGGGCGACCAGTTGGGTCACGCTGGTCTTGCCGTTGGTACCGGTCACGCCCACCAGGTTCAATTGGCGGCTCGGGTCGCCATAGAAACGCCCGGCGATATCGGACAATTGTGCTGCAAGGCCCTTGACCGGAATCAGCGGTACGTCGGTGATCGGCAGCACGGTGGCGCCTTCCACTTCATAAGCCACGGCCGCAGCGCCGCGTTGCAACGCATCGGCAATATGTTCACGGCCATCGAATTTGCCGCCAGGCACCGCCAGGAACAGGTCTCCGGCACGTACGCTGCGGCTATCCAGGCTCAGCTCGCGAATCAACAGGTCGCGACCGGCGTGGGCGAAAATCTTGTTCAGGCTAAGAGACATCAGCCGCGCCCTCCATTGGCTTTTGCAGCGGCAGCCGGTGGTCCGGCGTTCGCTTGTTGGGTCGGCGGCAGATTGTCCGGCGTGATGTTCATCAGGCGCAGGGTGCCCGACATCACTTTGCTGAACACCGGCGCCGATACCAGGCCACCGAAGTAGCCGGCTTTGCTCGGCTCATCAATCACGACAACGATGGCGTAGCGCGGATCACTCATTGGGCCGAAGCCGGCGAACAGCGAACGGTAGGAGTTTTCGGCATAGCCCTTGGTGCCCACCGACGTTTTACGCGCGGTACCGGACTTGCCTGCCACGTGGTATGCCGGCACCTGGGCGCGAAATACGCCACGCGGTGCTTCGATCACTTGTTGCAGCATGCCCTGCATGGTCTTGGCGACGTTTTCCGGAATCACCTGGGTGGCTTTCGGCGCTTCGTCGACATGGATCAGGCTCAGCGGAACCATGCGACCGTTATTGGCCAATACCGAGAAAGCGTGCGCCAGCTGGATCGCCGTCACCGAGATGCCGTAGCCGTAGGAAAGCGTGGCGGTCTCGGCCTTTTTCCAGTCGCGGTAGTTCGGCAGGTTGCCCACACGCTCACCCGGGAAGTCCAGGCCGGTGGGTTGGCCCAAGCCGATCTTTTGCGCGAGGTGGTAGATGGTTTCGCCGCCGATATCGAAGGCGACCTTACTCATGCCCACGTTACTGGAGTTGATCAGGATGCCTGTCAGATCCAGCACCGGACCTTCGGTACGGGATACGTCACGAATGGTGTATTTGCCCAACTGCAAAGTGCCTGGATAAACCTCGACTTTGTCGCTCGGTTTCCAGCGCCCCGTTTCCAGGGCGGCGCTCATGGAGATGGCTTTCATGGTCGAACCCGGCTCGAACACGTCGATCATTGCGCGGTTACGCATCATCGCCGGCTGCAGGTTGCGACGGTTATTCGGGTTGTAGGTCGGCTGGTTGACCATGGCGAGAATTTCGCCGGTCTTCACGTCCATGATAACCAGGCTACCGGCCTTTGCGCCGTTCTCTATAATCGCGTTACGCAGTTCGCGGTTGGCCAGGTATTGCAGGCGCAAGTCAATCGACAACGCCAAGGGCTTGCCGGCCTTGGCGTTTTTGGTGACCTGGACATCCTTGATCAGCCTGCCGCGACGATCCTTGATGACCTGTCGCTTGCCGGGGACGCCGGCCAGCCATTCATCGTAGGCCAGCTCGACACCTTCGCGACCGTGGTCGTCGATATCGGTGAAGCCGACCATGTGCGCGGTGGTTTCACCGGCCGGGTAAAAACGACGAAACTCCTCGATGCCGTAGACACCAGGGACTTTAAGGTCGAGCACCTGCTGGCCCTGTTCAGGGGTCAGCCCGCGAACCAGGTAGATGAATTCCTTGTTGGCCTGGGCTTCCAGACGTTCAGCCAGGGCTTTCGGGTCCTGACCCAGGGCAGCTGCGAGCTCCGGCCATTTTTCCTTGGCGGTCTGCAGTTCCTTGGCGTTGGCCCACAGGGTGGTCACCGGGGTACTGACGGCCAGAGGCTCGCCGTTGCGGTCGGTGATCAGGCCGCGGTGCGCCGGAATCGGGATATGACGCAGGCTACGGGCATCGCCCTGACCAATCAGGAAGTCACGGTCGACGACCTGCAGGTCGATGATTCGCCAGGCGATTGCGCCCACCATCAGTGCCAGCAAGCCAAGCACCACGCGGAAGCGCCATGGGTAGAGTGCGCCTTCGAGCTTCATCATGGCGCCACCATGCGGACTTCAGCCGCGCCCGGAATGTGCATTTTCAGCTGTTCGGTGGCCAGCACCTCGATACGGCTGTGAGCAGTCCAGGTGCTTTGCTCGAGGATCAACCGGCCCCACTCCGCCTGTGCCTTATCGCGC
This sequence comes from Pseudomonas sp. BCA17, assembly GCF_004519405.1. Taxonomy (GTDB): domain Bacteria; phylum Pseudomonadota; class Gammaproteobacteria; order Pseudomonadales; family Pseudomonadaceae; genus Aquipseudomonas. Next base: position 492,307 of record NZ_SGWI01000002.1, read on the forward strand.
ACGTTCAATTCCCCGTACAGGGTATTGAGCAACTGGCGGTTCCAGTGGGCGCTGTAGGACACCGCGATTGCGGACACCAGCACGCCGATAAACAGCAGCAACATAAAGAAGCTGCCGCCCGGGAGGGGCTTGGCGAAAAGCTTGCTCACCGCAACTTCTCCGCGACACGCATGACGGCACTACGGGAACGCGGGTTGGCCTTGAGTTCGGCTTCGGAAGCGAACTGCGCTTTGCCATGGATCTTGATTTTCGGCACAAAGGCTTCGAAACGCACCGGCAGGTTGCGCGGCAGGTTATCCGACTCACCCTTGGCCAGGCGACGCATGAACAGTTTGACGATGCGGTCTTCCAGAGAGTGGAAGCTGATCACCACCAGGCGACCGCCCACTTCCAAGGCGTCCAGCGCGGCTTCGAGGCCGGCTTCCAGATCGCCCAATTCGTTATTGACGTGAATACGCAGCCCCTGGAACGCGCGGGTGGCCGGGTTTTTGCCTTTTTCCCACGCCGGGTTGGCGACCTTCAGCACTTCGGCCAGGTCGGCGGTCCGTTCGAACGGCTGGATCTCGCGGCGCTCGACCACGGCGCGGGCCATGCGGCCGGCGAAACGTTCTTCACCGTACTCTTTGAACACACGGGCGATTTCTTCCACCGGCGCAGTGGCGATGAACTGCGCAGCGCTGACACCCCGGGTAGGGTCCATGCGCATGTCGAGGGGGCCGTCGTTCATGAAGCTGAAGCCGCGCTCCGGGTCGTCGAGTTGCGGCGAAGACACGCCCAGATCGAGCAAAACCCCGGCCACCTTGCCTGCCATACCCCGCTCGGCCACTTCCGCACCCAGCTCGGCAAAGCTGCGCTGCACAACGACAAAGCGGCCGTCTTCGGCCGCTAGCGCTTGCCCGGTGGCAATCGCTTGAGGGTCTTTGTCGAATCCGAGGAGTTTGCCGTCAGACCCGAGCTGGCTGAGTATCAACCGGCTATGCCCACCCCTGCCGAAGGTGCCATCCAAATAGCAGCCATCCGCACGTACGGCGAGAGCCTCAACGGCTTCGTCAAGCAGTACGGTGATGTGGTTAAAGCCGCTATCAATAGTCACAGGATCAAATCACGCAGTTCATCAGGCATGGCGCCCGGTTGTTGAATAGCAGCCAGGTCAGCTGCGGAAACAGCATCCCAGGCATCTTCGTCCCACAATTGGAACTTGTTCAGTTGGCCCACCAGCATTGCGCGCTTGTCGAGCTTGGCGTACTCGCGCAGACGCGGTGGCACCAGGAAACGACCACTGCCATCGAGCTCAAGGTCGACGGCATTACCAATCAGCAAACGCTGCAGGCGGCGGTTTTCTTCACGCAATGAAGGCAGAGCGCGCAACTTGGTTTCAATCAACTCCCACTCATCGAGGGGGTAAACACATAAACAAGGGTCAACGGCGTCAATCGTGATGATTAACTGGCCTGAACTTCGCGAAATGAGCTCGTCACGATACCGGCTCGGCATGGCGAGACGGCCTTTTGCATCGAGACTGATAGCGTTAGCTCCGCGAAACACAGATGCGTTTCTCCAAATTTTAGCGTTTTACGTTCAAAAAACCCACTTTGTGCCACTTTCCGCCACTTGCGCACACTATAGGAATGCGCCCACCACACCGTCAAGGCACGGATTCAAGGAAAAGCCTTACAGAACGGAGATTTAGGAGTGTAAAACGAGGAGAAACGAGAGTTTGGCGATGTTTTTGACTCAACAACCGCAAATAGCTCATAGAGCTATGGCTTAAAGTTAAAGTGATTTATTAAGAGTAAGATTTTTTTGGTATTACGAAGATGCATCTGCCAATGATTCGGCAGGGAGGGATTCTTGCGTTACTACCGGTTTTCTGCCCGAGATTCGGACAAAAGGAAAAAGGTGGAGAGTCGATCTATAAGCCGGGTTCTGTCTTGAACAGTCATTCGTCTACGATGGCCATCACTGGACATCTTTAGCAACCTACCCGGTCCCAGCGCGGGCCACGCCTTGGGACCCTATTTGGTCTTGCTCCAAGTGGGGTTTACCTAGCCACGAACTGTTGCCAGTCGTGCGGTGCGCTCTTACCGCACCTTTTCACCCTTACCGGCACCGAAGTGCTTAGGCGGTTATTTTCTGTGGCACTTTCCGTAGGCTCACGCCTCCCAGGCATTACCTGGCACTTCGCCCTATGGAGCCCGGACTTTCCTCCCCCCCCTAATTCTCATAGAGGGCAGCGACTGTCCAATCGACTCTCCGCCGCGCAGGTTAACGGCACGGCGGGCTTAGGACAAGTAATAAAAGTTCAGAATGGCCATCACGTTCAGACGAAATACAGGCTCACCCCCGGAACTATTCGACTTTCTGTTTATCCAGCGCAACTTGATACAACACGTTTTTACGCAGGCCGGTAATTTCCGCCGCCAGCGCTGCGGCACGCTTGAGGGGCATTTCCTTGAGCAGTAAATCGAGGATGCGCATCGCCTCACCGCCGACAGCCTCCTCATTTTCCGGCGCAGTCCAGCCGGCGACCAACACCACACACTCGCCACGCTGCTGGTTGCTGTCACCCTCGACAAAGGCACGCAACGCCTCCAACGGCAGCCCTTTGAGCGTCTCGAAAGTCTTGGTCAGCTCACGGGCCAGCAGCGCCAGGCGCTCACCGCCGAACACCAGCTCCATATCCTCCAGACATTCCAGGATGCGATGCGGAGCCTCGTAGAAAATCAGCGTACGCGGCTCTTCCTTCAATGCTTGAAGACGGGCACGCCGCCCGACCGCCTTGGCCGGTAAAAAACCTTCGAAGATAAAACGGTCCGACGGCAAGCCGGCGGCAGATAATGCGGCAATCAACGCGCACGCACCCGGAACAGGCACTACATTGATACCAGCGGCACGCGCCTGACGGACCAAATGGTAGCCGGGGTCGGAAATCAGCGGCGTGCCCGCGTCGGAGATCAATGCCACGTCATCCCCCGCAAGCAGACGGGTGATGAAGCGGCTGCCTTCTTCGCGTTCGTTGTGTTCATGGCACGCAGCCAGTGGCGTGCTGATACCAAAGTGCTGCATCAAACGCTGGGAGTGACGCGTGTCTTCCGCCGCGATCAGCTTGACTTCGCGCAACACCTTCAACGCCCGGGCACTGATGTCGTCCAGGTTGCCAATGGGCGTCGCCACCACAAAAAGCGAGCCAGCAGTGGAATTCAAAGGACCTGGAGCAGTCAAAACGCACACCTCGATGGTTGGCAAAAGCCATATTGTAGCGCGTAGGCGCTTCGAAAATACGCCATCGCGATGGATGCGTTTCAAGCCATCAACGACCGATTGCAACATTTGCACGACCTAAATCGACGCTTTCACGCCAGTAACATCGCGCCTGAGCCAGTGCTTGGGTACAATTCCACGCTAATTTGATCGGTATCAGGAACACTTACATGATCGCTTGCCTGCGGCTGCTCTCCGCCCTCTGCCTCGCTGCCCTCCTGGCCGCTTGTGCCAGCTCGCCCTCGTCCAGCCTTGGCGACCTGCCCCGGACTCCGGATGCCAGTATCGAGCAACTGCTCGAACAGGCAACCACCGCCAAGACGCCAGAAAAGGCCGCATTGCTGCGCCTGAGTGCGGCTGACCTGGCGTTCCACCAGAACAACCCTGGCCGTTCGTCGCAGATTCTTGCGCAGGTGCCGCTGGATGTCCTGAAACCGGCCGCACAGATATTTGCCAGCACCCTGGCCGCTGAATTGGCCATGACCCGCAATCAGCCCAAGGCTGCACTGGCGGCGCTGAACCACCCCAGCCTGCAAAACCTGAAGGATCTGCCGCCAGACCAGCAGATTCGTACCGGCACCGTGCATGCCCGCGCCTATGAAGCCGATGGTCAGACCCTGGCCGCCGCTCGCGAACGCGTCGCCATGGCCCCGCTGCTCAGCGGCGACGCCGCCAAGAGCAACCACGAAGCGATCTGGGTGTTGATTGCCGCGCTGCCGGCCGATCAGTTGCAAGCCAGCGGCAACCCTGTATTGGATGGCTGGATCACACTTGCCCAGGCAGTCAAGGGCGCCGGTACCCTGGAACAGCAACAAGCGGCTATCGATACCTGGCGCGCGCAGAACCCGGGACATCCAGCGGCAGTACAACTGCCCCTGCCGCTGACCAAGCTCAAGGAACTGGCCAGCCAGCCCCTGAACAAGATCGCCCTGCTGTTGCCGCAGGAAGGTCCGCTGGCCTCGGTCGGCAAGGCGCTGCGCGAAGGCTTCATGGCCGCGCACTACCAGGCCGAACAGGCCGGGCAGAAGCCACCGGTAATCGAGTTCTACGACAGCTCGCGCCTGAACTCCCTTGACGAGTTCTACGCCAAGGCCCAGGCCGCCGGTGTGCAACTGGTGGTTGGCCCGCTGGAGAAGCCGCTGGTCAAACAACTCAGCGCACGCCCGCAACTGCCGATCACCACCCTGGCACTGAACTACAGCGAGGCTGAGCACAGCCCGGCCCAGCTGTTCCAATTCGGTCTGGCCGCTGAAGATGAAGCCCGCGAAGTATCGCGCCGTGCTCGTGCCGATGGCCTGCACCGCGCTGCCGCCATGGTTCCTCGTGGCGAATGGGGCGAGCGCGTCTACAAGGCCTTCCGCCAGGATTGGGAAGCCAATGGCGGCACCGTCGTCGGCGTTGGGTACGTCGATCAGCCCGTCGCCCTCGCCCAACAGATCGCCGACCTGTTCCAACTGCGTAAAAGTGAAGGCCGTGCCAAGAGCCTGCAAAGCACCGTCGGTACTGACGTAGCCGCTCAGCCATCGCGTCGCCAGGATATCGAGTTCATCTTCCTGGCAGTCACCCCGCAACTGGCCCAGCAGATCAAACCGACCCTGAACTTCCAATACGCCGGTGATGTGCCTGTTTATGCAACCTCCCATGTGTTCAGTGCCAGCGGTGACAAGAACCAGTACCTGGACATGACCAACGTCATGTTCTGCGAGACCCCCTGGTTGCTCAACAGCACCGACCCGCTGCGCAATCAGGTCGCCGCGCAATGGCCGCAGGCCAATGGCAGCCTCGGCCGCCTGTACGCGATGGGCGTCGATGCCTATCGCCTGGCACCACGCCTGGGCCAGCTCAAGGCGCTGCCTGACACTCGGGTCGACGGGCTTTCGGGCAGTCTGGGCGTCAGCGCCAACCAGCGTGTCGACCGCCAGATGCCTTGGGCGAAGTTTGTCGGTGGCGACATCCAGCGCCTGCCGGACACACCGCGCTGATGCCCGAGCGGTCCAGCGCACAAAGCGGCAAGGATGCCGAACTTCACGCTCTCCAGCATCTGCAACAACAGGGTTTGCGCCTGCTGGCGCAAAACTGGTTGTGTAAACGCGGCGAGCTTGATCTGGTCATGCTCGACGGCGATACAGTAGTATTCGTCGAAGTCCGCTACAGAAAACACGCACAATGGGGTGGTGCGCTCGCCAGTATCGACGGGCGCAAGCGTCAAAAGCTGATACTCGCTGCGCAGTTTTTCCTGCAAAAAGAGCATCGCTGGGCCGACTCTCCCTGCCGTTTCGACGTGGTTGCCATAGAAAGCACACCGACAGGCTTTGCTGGCCTGAACTGGCTCAAAGATGCCTTCGACAGCTGAATCACCGGACACCTTCACCACACACTTTGCTCTTTGCATTGCGGGCTGCACATTTCCGTGCCAATCAGCCGCGCCACTTAAGGTCACACAGATGGACATGCAATCCCGAATTCGCCAGCTTTTCCAGGCCAGCATCGACACCAAGCAACAGGCGATGGACGTACTTGCACCGCACATCGAGCAAGCCAGTCAGGTCATGGTCAATGCCTTGCTCAACGAAGGCAAAATGCTTTCGTGCGGCAATGGTGGTTCGGCCGGTGACGCTCAGCACTTCTCCTCCGAGTTGCTCAACCGCTTCGAGCGTGAGCGACCGAGCCTGCCGGCCATCGCTCTGACCACCGACTCGTCGACGATCACCTCGATTGCCAACGATTACAGCTACAACGAAATCTTCTCCAAGCAAATCCGCGCCCTTGGCCAACCCGGCGATGTGTTGCTGGCGATTTCCACCAGCGGCAACTCGGCGAATATTATTCAAGCGATCCAGGCCGCACATGATCGCGAAATGATTGTCGTAGCATTGACCGGCCGTGACGGTGGCGGCATGGCCTCGCTGTTGCTACCCGAGGACGTGGAGATCCGCGTCCCGGCCAATGTCACTGCACGCATTCAGGAAGTCCACCTGCTGGCGATCCACTGCCTGTGCGATCTGATCGACAGCCAACTGTTCGGGAGTGAAGAATGACCGTTAAACGCCTCAGCCTTTTGGCCATGACGCTGTGCCTCGCCATCAGCGGCTGCAGCACGGCAATCACCGCAACACGTGACACCCCCATTCAGGACGATAAGGGCACTCGTACCTTTGGCAGCAAGATCGACGACTCGCTGATCGAAACCAAGGTCGAGGTCAACGTTGCCAAAGCCGCACCGGACCTGGGCAACGGTGCCTCGCGCATCGTCGTGACAAGCTTCAACGGCGTGGTATTGCTGGCCGGCCAAACCCCACGTGCCGACCTCAAGGCCCAGGCCGAACAAGCCGCTTCAAGTGTTCAGCGCGTCAAGAAGGTCCACAACGAACTGCAGGTGATGGACCCGATTACCCTGCTGGCCATCAGCAACGACGCCTTGCTGACCACCAAGATCAAGGCGCAGATGCTGACCGACAACGCCATTCCCGGCTCGCGCATCAAGGTCGTCACCGATAACGGCATCGTCTACCTGATGGGCTTGCTGACCCAGGCGGAGGCCACGCGCGCAGCCAACCTTGTGCAAGGCGTATCGGGTGTGCAGAAGATCGTGAAGGTGTTCGAGTACATCGATTGATGTAACCGACAGGCATAGAAAAGGGCGGCGTGCACTAAGTGCACGCCGCCCTTTTTTTTGCAGCCCGGGTTTATTGGTACTGCTGGTAAGGATTACCCTGGAACTGGTTGTTCTGTTGGGGTGCCTGTTGCTGCTGGCCAGGCTGGCCGTATTGCTGACCAGGAATCGGACCGAGGTTGACCTCTACACGGCGGTTCTGGGCCCGGCCATTCACGTCAGCGTTGCTGGCAATCGGGTTATCCGGGCCTGCACCACGGGCGCTCAGGTTGGTTGGACTGACGCCTTGAGACGTCAGGTAATTCGCTACGCTCTGCGCACGGCGCTGGGACAGGTCCATGTTCAACTGGCGGCTGCCGGTGCTGTCGGTGTAGCCAACAATCTGGATAGTATTCTGGTTGAACTGCTTGAGGGAGTTGGCCAGATTGTTCAACGGCTGGTAGAAGCTGCTGGCGATCGCGTCAGAGTTGGTGGCGAAGGTAATGTTGCCCGGCATGATCAGCTTGATCTGATCACCCTGACGCTGAACCTCAACCCCTGTGTTGGCCATGCTTTCGCGCAGTTTCTTTTCCTGCTGATCGGCATAGTAACCATAACCTGCAGCACCAATACCGGCGACAGCCGCACCGATCAGTGCGCCTTTGCCACGGTTGTTATGGTCGATGGCCGCGCCTGCCAATGCACCGGCCAGGGCACCCAAGCCACCATACTTGGCGGTCTTGCTCATACCGCCGGACTCATTACTTGCCTGTCCCTGGCTGCTGCCGTCATAAGGATTAGGTGAAGCGCAGCCGGATAAAAAGGCTACGGCGGTAGCGACAACAAGCAGACGACGCGGAGTAAACATGAAGGAAGCTCCTACTTTTGCATTCTATGATGCAGAGGACATTGGCAATGGACCTGTGCCGAGCTTGGAACACGACAAACGGTAAAAATTCCGTACCCGGCGCGCAGTGCTCTGAAGCAGGCGAGCACACTCAAACCCTAGCAGACCGTTGCTGAACCGTGATTGTCGATTTTTCCAGAAATGTCGCCGGAAAGTAGCCACTTGGTATCCAGAAGATCCGAAGAGCAAAGGAAGACAGGGACCACGTAAGCAGAAGCTCAACCGTTCACGGCGCATGTCAGGAAGAACGTAAAGTCGAGCCCGACGGGGAATCGGGCTCATATCGCTAACGAGGCGGCGCTTACAGCCCCATTGGTTCAGGCCGCAACTTTTTGAGCCGTCAGCGTCTTTTTCAACGATGCCTTCATGGCCAGCATTTCTTCACCCAGTTGTTCAAGCTGAGCTTTGCCCAGAAGCTTTTTAGCCTTGGGAAACATCTCGGTTTCCTCTTCTTCAATGTGATGTTCGAGCAATTCTTTAACCACCTTCACCCGCCCCGCGAACTCCGGGGACGTAGGATCAGTGGCCTTCAGATCGGGAAGGACGAGAGCATCGACTGTGCGGTGCTCCTCTTTGGCCTCATAGTACATCTCGGCTTCGTCTTTTCCACCGGCAGCCTTGAAGGCGGGATACAGAATCTGCTCCTCCAATTGGGTATGAATGGAAATTTCCATCTCCAATTTATCCAGAAGATCAGTACGTTTCTTTACCCCGCGGTCTGTGGACTCACTCAGTTGGGTCAGGATGGCTTTCACTTTTTCATGGTCGGCTTTGAGAAGGTCGATGGCATTCATTTTATTACCTCATTATCGGTATCACGGAATGGTTCAGCCGTTCTTTGCCGGCTATCTGCATACCTATCTCGCATTTGCCGTGCCACATCCTTTAAATTTTAAAAACATTAATTTTCAATAAGTTATGCAGAATGATGGCAAGTTGCGCTCATGCACTTTGCCCGAGCGAGCATTGAGATGGTTGCAGTTAGCAACCCCCCTGGATGCCCGGACTTTCCTGGTTAATCACGCCCCTGGGCGGCCTTATTGTGGCGGCCTGGCAACGGAACGTCGTGAGCTGCCATCAATGCGTTTAGGCAGAATTGACAAGAACGTCGAGGTTGCTGACAAGAGACATGAATACCTGCAGATATCGATGGGAAGGACCACACTTAATCGCACTTTGATATCCGCAGGAGAACCTCCTAGACTGTCTCACCGCCTCGCACACCCCTGTGCAATTTCGTTTAGTCCGCTGATAACGGACCTGATCGGGACACCGACATGCGCCTGCCAGATTTCATTTTAGAAAACCTCGAATCCATCTTGCAGTCTTGGGAAGACTTCGCACGAACGATTGAGACGCCAGGCGCAGACCTCAATCGCGCGGCACTGCGCGACCATGCTGAACAAATGCTGCGGGCGATCGTAACCGACTTGCGAACCGCGCAGACCGCACAAGAGCAAATTGAAAAATCTCATGGCTTGGGGCCGGTGACAGATCAGGAAACAGCCGCGGAAACCCATGCGGTTGCTCGGTTACTGGCGGGCTTCACCATTGATCAAATGGTCTCTGAATATCGAGCCCTCAGGGCGAGTGTGCTCAGACAGTGGATGAGCCAGGTTAAAACCGGTACGTCATTGAATATTGATGATATGACCCGGTTCCACGAGGCCATTGACCAAGCGCTCGCGGAGTCTATCGCCAGTTACTCCCGAGCGGTTGAAGCATCGCGCAACGTTTTCCTGGGTGTTCTCGGCCATGACTTGCGCACCCCGCTCGGAGCAATTCTGCTGGGCAGCGAAATACTCAAAGATTCCCAGGGTCTTGAGGCGCGCGCCGCCAAGGTCGCTACCCAGATACATACCAGCGTTACACGGGCGAACCAGATCGTTGGAGATTTGCTGGATCTGACACGCTGCCATATGGGGCCAGGCATTCCCGTCAATAAGACGGACCTGGATCTTTTACCGGTGTGCAGAAGAGTTGTGGACGAGGTCCAGGCGTTTCATCCTGAAGCCAACGTGTTATTTGTCGCGCCGACTCCGGTTGCCGGCAAGTTTGATGGGCCGCGATTGGAGCAAGTGTTTTCAAACATCATCAGCAACGCTGTGAATCACGGAAATATCCACTTTCCAATAACAGTGCAGTTGTCGGTGACAGAGGACGTCGCCGTCTTCAGCGTGCATAACAGTGGCGAGCCTATTCCTGAAGATGTCCTGCCGTTTATCTTCAACCCGATGGGACGTTTCTCCCAGCGTTCTGCAACTGAAAGCGGACCTACCGAAGGGTTGGGCCTGGGCCTGTTTATCGCGTCGGAAATCGTGACATCCCATAAGGGTTCGATCGACGTCACTTCCGACTCAAAGCAAGGCACCACTTTTCTCGTAAAACTTCCACTCACCGAGTGAATCCTTCGCCCAGTGGGCGGAGAGCTGCGGGCGAGGCAATGGGTAAACAAGCCCTGCATGCTGCCTCTGCGCAATCAAACGAGAGGGCGGCAGACGGCGAGGCAGAAACCTGCTGAGTTTTCCGGCTTGCCCCGCCCCAGCGGCAAAAAATCATTGCGCGTTTTGCGGAAAGACGTATAAGAAATTGTACAATTTTTTAATATTGTACAAGTATCAGTGAACAGCCTGTCATCCGTGCGCCCTTTCAGCATGGCTTCAGGTGTTCAGGCGCCTTATACGTTTCTTCCTTTCACTGGAACCGCTTGATGAAAGCACCTCACCGACTATTCCTTGTTCTGGGCGACCAATTATCTTTCGATCTTGCCTCGCTACAGGGATTGGATAAGGGGAGCGATGCCGCACTTTTCGTCGAGGTAATGGAAGAAGCCCGTCACGTACCTCACCACCCGCAGAAGATCGCCCTGATCTTCAGTGCCATGCGCCACTTCGCCGAAGCGTTGAGGCAGCGTGGAATGCAGGTTCACTACGTAACCCTGGATGACCCGCAGAACAGTGGGTCCGTGCCGAGCGAGCTGCAACGGTGGCAGTCACTGCTGGAACCCGATGAACTGCACGTCACCGAATGTGGCGATTGGCGCCTGGAGCAATCGATCCGAGCGTGCGGCTTGCCGATTCAATGGCACTGCGATAGTCGATTTCTCTGTACTCGCGCCGAATTCTCCCGCTGGGCCGCAGATAAAAAGCAGCTGCGCATGGAGTTTTTCTATCGAGAAATGCGCCGGAAAAACAGGATACTGCTCAATGGTGACGGCACCCCGGCAGGCGGCGCCTGGAATTTTGATGCAGACAACCGCAAACCGCTGCCCAAGGGCGTGCGCCCCCCTCCGCCCGCCCGTTTCCCGCCAGACGCAATAACCCGCGAAGTGCTTACGTTGGTGGCCAGACACTTTTCCAGCCACTACGGCACCCTTGATAACTTCGACTACCCGGTAACGCATGCAGACGCGCAGGCGCTGTGGGATTATTTCCGCGATTGGGGGCTGGCGGCGTTCGGTGACTATCAGGACGCAATGGCAACTGATGAACCCTTTCTGTTCCATGCTCGTATCAGCGCCGCACTCAATATCGGCCTGCTGGATCTTCGCCAACTGTGCAACGACGTGGAGGCAGCGTACTGGTCGGGCACTGTCGCGCTGAATGCCGCCGAGGGCTTTATTCGCCAATTGATCGGTTGGCGGGAATATGTCCGGGGAGTCTACTGGCTGAGGATGCCCGACTACGCCAATGGCAATGTGTTCGGTAATACGAGGTCGCTTCCAGCGTTCTACTGGACAGGCGCTACCAAGATGAATTGCATGCGCCAAGCGATCAACCAAAGCCTGGAGCACGCCTATGCCCATCACATTCAACGGCTGATGGTCACAGGCAATTTTGCCCTCTTGGCCGGTATTGCACCTCCCCAGATATGCGAGTGGTACCTGGCGATCTACATGGATGCATTCGATTGGGTCGAGCTGCCCAACACGCTGGGCATGGTGATGCACGCCGATGGTGGATATCTGGGTTCAAAACCCTACTGTGCGAGCGGTCAGTACATCAAACGCATGTCTGATTACTGTGGTACCTGTGCCTACAAGGTCAGTGAAAGCACCACCGAAGATGCCTGCCCCTTCAACGCGCTCTATTGGCACTTTGTGATGCGTCACGGCGACCTTTTGCGAGGGAATCAACGAATGAGCATGGTGTATAAAAATCTTGACCGCCTGACGGACGCCAAGCAGAAGGCGCTCTGGCAGCGGGGGCAGATGTTGCTTGCCCGGCTTGATGCAGGTGAGTCTTTTTGAAAAAGTCTGAACTGCCGGTCAAAACCTGCGTGTCTTGCGGCCTCACATTTGCCTGGCGAAAGAAGTGGGCCCGCTGCTGGAATGAAGTGCGCTACTGCTCGGAGCGCTGCCGGCGCAACAAGGGTGTGTAGTGCTGCGCGTCCTGGTGATCGAGTGAGCCCCCATGGCTTTAACTTGAAAGCACCGGGCGGCACCCTAGCCTATCAACCCCAGTTCCTGCGCACGTGCCACCGCCTGAGTACGCCGCTCCACCCCCAGCTTGCTGTTGATATGACTGGCGTGGGTCTTGACGGTATGCAGTGAAATAAACAACCGATTGCTGATTTCCTGATTCGAACACCCTTGGGCGATCAGTTGCAACACTGCCCTTTCCCGGGCGCTAAGGGTCTCTTGGGCAGGTGACGTTTCGGCCGGTGTAACCACGGGGAGCAGCGCCAGCAGACTCTGGTTCAACAGGCCATGGGGATCCTTGCCAAGTTGGTCACGCATCCAGTCCGGGTAGTGTTCCAGCAAGCGCTGGAACGGTTGCAGTGCACCGCCGGCGCCCGCTTGCAGGGCTCGGGCGAGAATGGGCCGAGCCTTGGCTTCCTGGCCGCACTCCAATAGCAAGTGTGCCTGCTGCGTCAACGCCATCAGTGCGATCATCTGGCGCCCGCTGTTATGTGCCTGGTGCGCCAACGTTTCGAGCCGTCGCAGCGAGGCATCAGATTGATGACGAGTCGCATCCAGCGCGGCCTGTTGCAGCTCGATATGTTGCGGCAAGTGCGGATGAAACTCCGGCGCGGCTGCCGCGTGCTCACCGTTATAGGTCTGCCCCAGGCGGGTCAGCCAGGCATCGGCCAGGTCAGTGCGCCCCTGGACCAGCCACAGCTCGCATTTGATCAGTGTGATCATCGCCAAGTAGTAGATCGGCGGCACATCCCATATATGCATCAGGCGCTCGGCCTCGGCCAATTCGGCGAATGCCTTGGGGAAATCACCGCGTCGCCCTTCGAAACTGGCCAGCACGCAGTGCCCGATCAATACGCTGATATCCCGGCAGGCGCGGGCTTCCGCCAGCCCGGCCCGCAACCGAGCGATGCCGGCTTCGGGCTGGTAACGCACCAGCAACAGGTAACCTTCATACAGCGACAGTCGCGCCCGCACGGCATACAACCGCTGCGGTGCCAGGCCGTGCAAGCGCTGCAAACCCTGACGCACTTCGTCCAGCGAGCGCAGGATTTCACCACGCGCCTGCAACACCCGGGCGCGGTCGTAATGGGCCAGTGCTTCAAACAGAGGGTTGCCGACGCGTTGCGCCAGCTCCAGGGACTCTCGATTCAAACCGCGGGCCCGCCATAGGTCTGCATCGACGATAGCCAGGTTGGAGAGCGTGGACAGGCACATCAGGCGTTGGCCATAGCGCTTCTGCGGCAGGCTTTCCAACGCCTCGCTGCAATAGCGCTGGGTCAACTCGCGATCCCCGCGGCCGCGGGCGATGATGCCACTCAGTGCCAGCCATTGGGCCAGCATGGATTTCTGCGCAGTGGCCGACGGGGCCGGCAGGAAGCGACTGAGATAGCTGGACAAATCCTGCGCCGCGTCCAGTTGGCAGGCCAGGCCCAAGGCCCAGCTATACAACACGATCAGCCGTGGCGTGCTGATCAACAGGCTGTCGGGCAAGTCCATCTTCCAGCGCAACAACATGCCCACATTCTGCTCAGCCAGCAGTTGCTCTTCCGACAGGTTTTGCACCAGGTTCGCCGCGACATCGAGATGGCCGGCCCGCAGCGCCTGCTCGACCGCTTCATCGATCAAACCCTGGGCATTGAACCAGCGGCATGCGCGCAAGTGGAGACTGGCCAGGGGCAACGTGGCGCTGCTGGCACGGCGGGTACGCAGCAGGTCGGAAAACAGATGGTGGTAGCGATACCAATGTCCCTGTTCATCCAAAGGCACCAGGAACACCTGATGGGCCAGCAGGTAGCGCAGGATTTCAGCGCTGTCATGGGCTTCGCGTACGGCATCGCACAGTTCGCTGCAAAAACGATCCTGCGGGGCCGTGTCATACAAAAATGCTTGAACCTCGACCGGCAGGCAGTCGATGACCTCCTCCAGCAGGTAATCACGGATCAGCCCTTCCCCACCGTGCAGGCTTTGCGGCAGCGCGCCTTCATTGCCGGCTTCGGAAGCCGCCAACAGCCAGAAACGCAGACCGGCGACCCAGCCTTCACTGCGGCGAATCAGATTATCCAGGGCCTCCCCCCGCAAGGAGCTGCTATGGCGGTCCAAAACAGCCAGGGACTCATCGTGGGTCAGACGCAGGTCCTGCTCATGCAACTCCAGCAGGTGCCGCGACAAGCGCAAGCGCGCCAGATGCCAATCCGGGCGCTGTCGACTGGTGACCAATACCACCAGGCCATCAGGTAAATGATTGAGGAAAAATTGCAGGCAGCGATCCAGCACCGGCCCCTGGGCCAGATGGTAGTCATCCAGAACCAGCAATAAAGGCGCCTGCGTGGAAAGGTGCCCCGTCAGTTCATCCAGCAAACCATCCAGCCACTCTTCGAAGGCAAAGGGTTGGTGGCGTTGGCGCATTTTCAGCAAGCCGAGGGACTGGACACCGAGCTGCGGGAAATATTGCTGCAAACCGTCGAGCAGACGCTCAAGGAATCGGCCGGGGTCGCTGTCCCGGGGGCTCAAGCCCAACCAGAGGCTTTGCCAATGCGTCGCCAAGGCCTGGCAGAATTCAACCGCCAACGAACTTTTGCCGAACCCTGCCGGTGCGCTGACCAGCAGCAACCGTCCCTCCAGGCCGGCGCTCAAACGCTCGCACAAGCGCGGTCGCAGCACGTAGCCGTCAGGCAGCGGCGGCCTGTAGAAGCGCGCTTCCAGCGTCGGAATCACTGCGCTTGCTGGCCTTTGGATTCGGGACAGATCAGTCATCGCCGGGCTCTTGTGGAAGGCTGTTGTCGGCATTGCAGATGTCCGCAGACTAGCGGTAAAACCCACAGGTTTGTAGATCTTTGCAACATTTACCTGAAAAAGAACTGCGACAAAAAATGTGAAAGGGGGCTTGCCCCCGATGGCGAAGGAACAGTCAATGCAATGATTGACTGTCACACCGCTATCGGGAGCAAGCCCCCTCACACATTGTCGAGCGGCTACACCTTAGCGAACACCGTCCTGGCGCAGGGCCGCGGGGGTGAAATCGCTGGTGGTGGCGGTGAAGCCGAAGTCATACGCCTGCTTCTCTTCGTTCTTCATGCCCAAGGCCAGGTAGCGGCCGGACTGCAGGTCATAGAGGGTTTCCAGGGCGTACCACGGCACTTGCTTGTCGTAGTAGTTCTCCGCATGGGCTTCGGCGACGCGCCACAGTTGGCCACGGCCGTCGTAGTGGTCGATCACTGCCGCTTGCCAGGTGTCCTCGTCGATGAAGAAATCACGCTTGGCGTAGATGTGGCGCTGGCCCTCCTTCAACGTGGCGACCACGTGCCAGACGCGGCGCAGCTCGTAGCGTGCCAGGTCCTGGTTGATGTGCCCGGCCTTGATGATGTCGGTGTACTTGAGCTTTGGATCGTCGACCTTGTAGCTGTTGGAGGCGATGTAGATTTCTTTCTTGCCTTCCAGTTTCCAGTCGTAGCGGTCCGGGGCACCGTTGTACATGTCGAGGTTGTCGGAAGTACGCAGGCCGTCGGCGGCAGTGCCCGGCCCGTCATAGGACACTTGCGGCGCCCGACGCACACGGCGCTGACCGGCGTTGTAGACCCACGCCGAACGCGGCTCCTTCACCTGGTCCAGGGTTTCGTGCACCAGCAGCACGCCACCGGCCAGGCGCGCCGGCGCAGTCACTTGCTGCTTGAAGTAGAACAGCACGTTGCCCGGGTTTTTCGGGTCGTAATCCTTCATTTTGTCGCGGAACACGAACTGGTCCCTGAAGTACACCAGGCTGAACGAACCATTGGTTTGCGGCGTGGCCTGGGTGACCAGGCGGGTCACGCTGCCGCCACGATAACGGGTGATGTGGTTCCAGATGACTTCCACGCCGCTTTTCGGGATCGGGAATGGGACCGCCGTCTCGAAGTTTTCCAGGCCGTTGCCACCGGAAACGAGGTTGGTTTGCGTGGCGTTCTTCTTGATGGAGGCAAATACCGCAGCCGGCACGGTCGCGCCGCGATGGGTCGGGTAGACCGGCATTTTGAAAGTGTCGGGGTAACGCTTGAACATCGCGTACTGCCCAGGCGCCAGCTTGTCTTTGTACTGCTCGACGTTCTGCGCAGTAATAACGAACTGCGGCTGTTCATTGGCGTACGGGTTGGCCAGGAAACCGCGGGCATCCACGGCACCGGCATTGGTGGGCAGCGGCGACCATTTCGGGATGGTGCCCGCCGCATTACCGGCCATTTCCGCGCCCATCGGCGTCAGGGTGGTGCCCAGTTTGGCGGCTTCATCGGCCGATACCGCGGCCATGGCGTTGCTCGCCAGGATCGACAGCCCCAGCAAACCCAGGTGCAACAGACTTTTTGTTATTTGCATATTCTGGTCTTCCTGAAAATACAGTGTGCTTAGAAGTTGGCGCCAAAGCTCAGGGCGATAAAGTCGCGGTCATCCACCGTGGTGAACTTGCCACCAAAGAAGTTGGTGTAGGCCAGGCTCGCGGTGTAGGTGTTCTGGTACTCGGCATCCAAGCCGAGGCTGACTGCCTTGCGACCTTCTTCGAAGTTACCGCCGGGGCCGGGTGAATACCCCTTGACGTCATGCGACCAAGCCACGTTTGGCTTGAGGTTGACGCCCGCGAACACGTCCGGGTACTCCCAGATGGCTCGAGCGCGGTAACCCCAGGAGGTTGCTGTGGTGTAGCCATCATTGTTGCAGTTGGTGTTCAGGCCAGCGGCATTGGGCAGGCCTGCCCCCGTCGCAGTGGAGTTGTTGAGCGCGTTGCAGAAGCCACCCGGCAAGCTACCAGGGCCGAAGACCGGATCGCGGCCATAGCGGGCTTGTGATTTGCTTTCCAGCCCCCCGACATGGGTCACCCCGATCTCACCGACGGTGGTCAGGCGGCTGGCGCCCATGACTTGGTCGAAGAAGTGCGTGAAGGTGGTCTGGAACTGCGTCACTTCCTTGCGGTTGTAACCATGCAAGTCCTGGCCTGGTGTGCCTTTGAGCACGGATGCGTTGCCAAAACCAGGGATCGGAGTGACGCCGGCGTACAGGATATCGGTGGTGCTCAACTGCACGGGAGCGTTTGGACGATAGCTCAGTTCACCACTCCAGGCAGTGCCTGTCGGCAACGTTGTCGAGAAGCTCAAACCGTACAGACGGATATCTTCCGGGTACTCGACGAAGTAGTTGGAGCTGCCTGCCACGATCAATGGACGCAAGGCAGCCAGAGGCCCCAGAGGGCGCGTGTAAGCCGACGACGGAGCACCTTGTGCACTGAAGATCGGCGCCCGGCTGTGGTAATTCATGAAGTACGCGCCGAACTCGGTATCCAGCGGC
This sequence comes from Pseudomonas sp. BCA17, assembly GCF_004519405.1. Lineage (GTDB taxonomy): Bacteria > Pseudomonadota > Gammaproteobacteria > Pseudomonadales > Pseudomonadaceae > Aquipseudomonas. The sequence goes on from NZ_SGWI01000002.1 coordinate 509,794, forward strand.
TCGAAGTTGTAGTGCATGGCCACGCCGAATTGGCCGCTGTCGCGGGCATCTCGGTCCGGACCGCGACGTACCAGCACGCCTTCGTTGTTGACGTCCACACCCAGGGCATTGAGCGTCGGCAACGCAGCGCCTGGGATGGTCGAACGCTTGTTGAGGACACGCAGGTTGTTGTCGCAGCCATCCGAAATTACATCGGGCTGGGAGAAGAACGTGCCGCAGTTATCGGTCACCGTCTGGTCCCACTCCAGCTGATAAAACGCCTCAGCCGACAAGTTATCCGTCAATGACTGAGACACATAAAACATGTTGACCGGAATCAAGCCTTCCTTGATCTCAGCGCCTGGACGACGGAATGCGGACACGTCTATCGGGTTGATGGAGTTGATGCCGCCGCCGATGAAGGTACTTTCACCCCAGCTCACCACCTGCTTGCCGAAACGCACGTTGCCCGGCAAATCGGCGATGGTGTAGTTGTGGTAAATGAACGCATCGAGGATCTGCCCGCCAGAGGACTTGGCGCCTTCCTTGCGGTTGTTGTCGCTGATGTCCTTGAACGGACGGCTTTCGTCCTTGAGTTCGAAGTCGTACCAGTACTTGCCGCGCACAAACACGCCGGTGTCGCCGTATTTCAGTTCCAGATCGTGGATGCCCTTGAAGATCTTCGAGAACGTTTCGCCGCGCTTGAAGTTCAAGTGGCCGTCATCGGAGGTCTGGGACAAGCCCTTGCCGCCGTTGTTGGCACCGATCAGGTCTCGGTTAGGCTTGGCTGTCGACCAACTCGCCCCCACAGAAAGCGACGAGTCAAAACTACCTTCGACTTCACCGATATTGAAACTGACGCCGAATGCGGGCCCGGCAAGCGTAGAAGCGAGACTGACGGCCACAGGCAATCTCGCCCGGCGCCAGAACTGGTTTACTGAGGTCATCGACGCTACTCCATGTGCATTATTGTTATGGCAGTGAGTTCTTTCTTACAGATGCATGTAACAGCCGGGATACAACGATCCCAATGCTGCACGGCAACCGAGCTCCCATGGCCCGAAGCGCAACATCCGCGAATAACTCTGGAAGGGACTATAGCCAGCAGGGGGTAGCGCTTGATCCCTCTAAAGTGTGATTTGTATCACCAACCCGTCTGCCACAACCCTTTCGCCACGCCGACGAAGGCCGGCGCGGCAAGGATGGCTGAAAATCGATAAATCACAAGCGTGAAGGCTTGAGATAGAGCATTGCCGCGCCCGAACGGTCGCGGCGAAGGGCATCAAAGGGTCGACAGGAATGTACTGTTGTTGGCCTGCCATTCGATGATGTCGAGACGGATACGTTTTTTGTCGAGTTTTCCTACGCTGGTCTTGGGAATTTCAGTAACAACCGCGATCTGGCTTGGAATGGCCCACTTGCTCAAGTGCCCCAGCTCGACGAAAGGCTTGAGGTGTTCCTTGAGCTCACGCGCTCCTATCACATGGCCATCACGCACCACCAGCAACGCAAACGGGCGCTCGCCCCATTGCGGGTCGGCGATGCCCACCACTGCTACTTCGCGTACCGCCGGGTGACGGCTGACCAGGTCTTCGAGCGCCAGGGAGGAGATCCATTCGCCGCCGGTCTTGATCACGTCCTTGATGCGATCACGGATATCAATCACCCCAAAGGCATCCAGAGTGGCCACGTCGCCGGTATGCATCCAGCCGCCGGCCCACAGCTCGGCGCCCTTCTGCGGCTCGTTGAAATACCCTTCGCTGAGCCACGGCGCGCGCAACACCAACTCGCCCTGGGTTTCGCCATCGGCGGGCAGGAAATTGCCGTCGCCGTCGACAATCGCCGCTTCCACCAACGGCCCGGGCACGCCGGCCTTGATGCGGTAGGTGGTGCGTTCGTCTTCACTGCCGGCCATCAACTCTTCGTTGAGATGGGCACAGGACACCAACGGCCCGGTCTCAGACATGCCATACGCGGCGGTCAGCTGAATGCCGCGGGCCTTGGAGGCTTCATACAGCGAACGATTGAGTGCGCTGCCGCCAATGACGATTTTCCAACCGCCGAAATCCACACCCTGGGCGGCCTTTGCGTTGAGCACCATTTGCAGGATGGTCGGCACGCAGTGGGAGAACGTGACCTTTTCCTTGCGCCATAGCTCCACCAGGTATTCCGGGTCGTAGCGGCCGGGGTAGACCTGCTTCAACCCCAGCATGGTCGCCACATACGGCAGGCCCCACGCGTGTACATGGAACATCGGCGTGATCGGCATGTAAACGTCGTTGGTACCCAACAGGCGCACACTGTCGACGCTGCCCATGATGGTCGCCACACCTATGGTGTGCAGCACCAGTTGGCGATGGGTGAAGTACACACCCTTGGGGTTGCCGGTGGTGCCGGTGGTGTAAAAGGTCGTCGCTACCGAGTTTTCGTCGAAGTCCTGGAAGTCGTACTTCGCGCTGGCGGCGGCCAGCAGGCTTTCATACTCGCCCACCAGGTTCGGCAGCTCGGCGGTCTGGGTATCGCCATCGGTCAATAGCAGGGTCTTGTCGACAGTGGTGAGGTGCCCGGCGATCGCCTGGTAAAGGCCCACGAACTCGCTGTTGACCAACACGAAGCGGTCCTCGGCGTGGTTCATGGTATAGAGGATCTGCTCCGGCGACAGGCGCACGTTGATGGTGTGGATCACCGCACCGATCATCGGGATAGCAAACATGCATTCCAGGTAACGGTGGCTGTCCCAATCCATGACCGCCACGGTATCACCGGCCTTGACGCCCGCTTCGGTCAACACATTGGCCAGCCGCGCGACCCGCTCGATCAGGGTCGGGTAGGTATAGCGCAGTTTGTCGCGGTAGATGATCTCCCGGGTCTTCTCGTAACGGGTGCCGGACATCAACAGGCGTTTGATCAACAGCGGGTATTGGTACGCACCTTCGGCGGGCGGGATAACACGGGTCTGCAACATACGAATCCCTTATCTGACTGCACGGTCTTGGCTTGAAGACCTGCACTTTAGAGAGCTTATGTGTCAGCCAAATCAGCCAAAGGAATGATTTGCAGACCCCAGTGAATGCTAGCTTTACGCCAGCATCCGGCAACTGAAAAATTATTTCATGCTGGTGAAGGCCAGCTTCACACCAATGGCGATCAATACCGCGCCCATGGTGCGGTCAAACCAATGGCCCATCCGTGCAAACCCGGCGCGCACGCGCTGCTGGCTGAACAACATGGCCACCAGGCAGAACCACAACGCCGTCGCCACCGCCAGGTACACACCGTAACCGGCTTGAACGGCCAGCGGCGTATGTGGATTGATCACCACAGTGAACAGGGAGAGGAAAAACAATGTGGCCTTGGGGTTCAAGCCATTGGTCACGAAGCCGGCGGTAAACGCGCCGCGCGGGGTGCGCTCGCCCGCTTCGCGGTGCAACTCGCCTTCGGCGGCAGGCTTGGCCGGCTGCGCGCGCAAGGCCTTGAAACCGATGTACAGCAGATAGGCTGCGGCCGCCCATTTCAGAGCGTTGAACAGCACGATGGACTGAGAAACGATCAAGCCGATACCGAGCAACGAGTAACCCACATGCAGGAAAATCGCCGAGCCGACGCCCAGGGCCGTCCAAGTCCCGGCGCGCCGGCCATGGGTTACGCTCTCGCGCACGACTACGGCGAAATCCGGGCCGGGGCTGGCCACTGCCAACAGGTGAATCAGCGCTACGGTCAAAAACTCGGCGACGTACATGCTTACTCCATTAAGTAACTGATTATTTCATCTGATAGGCTCGGCAGATTACGCCTTCGAACCTCGTCACAAAAGGTACAGTTGAATGAACAATCGCCGCGCCGTCTTCCTCGATCACCCGTCCCTGGATTTAGGCGACCTCGACCTCGGCGAGTTGCACAACAGCTTCAGCGAGCTGCAACTGTTCACAGACACCACGCCACAGAATGTGCTTGAACGTGTGCAAGGCGCCCAAGTGGTGATCAGCAACAAGATCGTGCTCAACGCCGAAACCCTGGCAGCCTGTCCTGAACTCGAACTGATCCTGGTATCGGCCACCGGCACCAACAATGTCGACCTCGAAGCGGCCCGCGCCCACGGGATCACCGTGAGCAACTGCCAGGGCTATGGCACACCGTCGGTGGCGCAGCACACGATCATGTTGCTGCTCAACCTGGCGACCCGCTTGCAGGACTATCAACGGGATGTGGCGGTAGGCAAATGGCAGCAAGCCAAGCAGTTCTGCCTGCTGGACCACCCCATTATCGAACTGCAAGGCAAAACCCTCGGGCTGCTCGGCCATGGCGAACTGGGCAGTGCCGTGGCGCGCCTGGCTGAAGCCTTTGGCATGCGCGTGGTGCTCGGCGCGATTCCCGGGCGCCCTGCCCGCGCCGATCGCGTGCCGCTGGACGAATTGCTTGCACAGGTCGACGCCTTGACGCTGCACTGCCCGCTCAATGAACACACCCGCGATTTTATCGGTGCCCGCGAACTGGCATTGCTCAAGCCTGGCGCCTTTATCGTCAATACCGCACGCGGTGGCTTGATCAATGAACAGGCGCTGGCAGACGCCTTGCGCAGCGGCCACCTGGGCGGCGCAGCCACCGATGTACTGAGCGTGGAACCACCGGTGCATGGCAATCCGCTGCTGGCCGGCGATATTCCTCGGCTGATCGTCACGCCTCACAGCGCCTGGGGCAGCCGCGAAGCCCGACAGCGGATCGTCGGCCAACTGGTGGAAAACGCCCAAGGCTTTTTCAACGGCGCCCCGTTGCGCGTCGTCAGTTGATAAACTGCGCCCCTTTTCAAGGAGCAGACCATGGACCCGCGCAGTGAAGTACTGCTTCGTCAGGCCGAACTTTTTCAAGGCAACCTGCTGCTGGTCGGTTTGCCGGCCGACGACCTGCTGGGCCGCTTGCCCAACGCCCACGGCTGGTGCTGGCACGCCGGCGACCAGGCCGCGCTCGATGCACGCTTCCCCGAGCGCAGCCAGTTCGGCGTGAACGTGCCTGAGCGTTCGTTCGATGCGGCAGTGATCTTCCTGCCCAAGTCCAAGGACCTCACCGACTACCTGCTCAACGCCGTGGCCGCACGCCTGCCCGGCGCCGAGCTGTTTCTGGTGGGGGAGAAAAAAGCCGGTATCGAAAGCGCCGCCAAACAGATGATCCCCTTCGGCAAACCGCGCAAGCTCGATAACGCACGGCATTGCCAGCTGTGGCAAGTCACCGTGGCCAACGCTCCGCAAGCGGTCGAGCTGGAAAGCCTGGCCCAGGTGTTCGACGTGCCGCTGGCCGAAGGGCCGCTCAAGGTCGTGAGCCTGCCGGGCGTGTTCAGCCACGGGCGCCTGGATCGCGGCACCGAGTTGTTGCTGGAGCACCTGGACAAGCTGCCGGGCGGTCATTTGCTCGACTTCGGGTGCGGCGCCGGTGTGTTGGGCGCCGCGGTCAAGCGTCGCTACCCGCACAACAGCGTAACCCTGCTGGACGTGGACGCATTCGCCGCCGCCAGCAGCCGCCTGACATTGACCGCCAACGGTCTGGAAGCCGACGTGCTGACCGGCGACGGAATCGACGCTGCGCCGATGGGTTTGAATGCAATCCTGAGCAACCCACCGTTCCATGTCGGGGTGCACACCGATTATTTCGCTACCGAAAACCTGCTGCGAAAAGCTGCGAAACACCTGGCAAAAGGCGGCGAACTTCGGTTAGTCGCCAACAGCTTTCTGAAGTATCAGCCGCTGATCGAAGAGCATCTCGGGGTCTGTGCGATCAAGGCCGAAGGCAACGGCTTTCGCATTTACCGTGCCAAGCGCGGCTGACGGGCGTTTGAAAAAGAAGGCTTGCCGAATGCGTTTTGCCTAGGCAGAATCCGCTCCGTCCTAGGGGAGTAGTCTCCCACGAGCGCCACGCTCGTCCGGCATACGTCAACATACTTGGTCAGCAGACCATGGCGTATGCGACCCAGGAGTCCGCACAGACGGACCGGGGTTTGACAAGACCTATGACACGCACACCTTACCCGGGGCGGGAAGGCTGTACGTGTCATAGCCGTGTCGACCCGCCCCTGGAAACCTACCTGATGCTGGATTCATTACTCGTTCCTACCGCAATCGTTGCCTTGGCCGAAATCGGCGACAAGACGCAACTGCTCGCACTCATCCTCGCCGCACGCTTTCGCAAGCCTTGGCCGATCATCGCGGGTATCGTTGCCGCGACCCTGGCCAACCATGCGGCGGCCGGTGCCGTGGGGGCCTGGTTCGGCAGTTTCTTCTCGGATGCGGTATTGCACTGGATCCTGGCGGCGAGCTTCTGTGCCACGGCACTGTGGACCCTGGTGCCGGACAAACTCGACGATGACGAAGCCAGTACCACACGCAAATTCGGGCCGTTTCTGACCACGCTGATCGCGTTCTTCCTTGCCGAAATCGGCGACAAGACACAAATCGCCACGGTGATGCTGGCAGCGCAGTACCCGGAATTGTGGCTGGTGATTATCGGCACCACCCTGGGCATGCTGATTGCCAACGTACCGGTGGTATTAGCGGGGAATTTTGCGGCGGAAAAACTACCGCTGACCTTGATTCGTCGACTGGCGGCTTCGGCGTTTTTCATCCTGGCGATCGTGGCGGTGTACAAGGCCATGCAGAGCAGCGGCTGGATCTAAGGCGGTAAACCCGATCCAATGCGGGAGCGGAAAGCCGCTCCCGCATTGGATTTTCTACAAGATCAGGATTTTTTGGCCTGCTGGTAGAGCGGCATCACCTTCGGAATCGCCGCCTGCAACGAGGCGATCCGGCTGTCGGACGCCGGGTGAGTACTCATGAACTCCGGTGGCGCACCTTCTGACGCCTTGGCCATCTTGTTCCACAACGTGATGGCGGCGTTCGGGTTGTAGCCGGCGCGGGCCGAAAGCTCCAGGCCGATCAGGTCTGCTTCGTTTTCATTGGCGCGGCTGTTAGGCAAGGTCATGCCGTAGTTGGTGACCGTATCGGCCAGTGCCAGGCTGTCCTGGCCCAGGCCGAACAGCGCACCAGCGCCCTGCTTGGCCATCTCGATGCCATACGCCTTGGACATGGCTTCACGGCCGTGTTCACGCAAGGCGTGGGCAATCTCATGACCCATTACCGCAGCCAGTTCGTCATCGGTGAGCTTGAGGTTGTCGATCAACGCGCTGTACACGAAGATCTTGCCGCCAGGCCCGCAGTTGGCGTTCATCTCATCGCTCTTGATCAGGTTCACTTCCCACTTCCACTGCGCCGCATCCGGGCGGAAGGTCGGCGCCTGGGCGATCAAACGGTTGGCAATGGCCTGTACGCGTTTGGCGTTGGCGCTGGTCTTGTCCACCAAACCCTTGCCGCTCGCCTCACCCAGGGTCTGCTGGTAGGACTGGGCATACATCTGGTCGACTTCCTGACTCGACAACATGCTGAACATGTACTGCTTACGCTCGACTCCCACGGCGCCGCCACTGGTGGTGTTGACCGACTGGCAACCTGCCAGCAGCACCGCTGAACTGAGTAGGCTTACCGCCACTATTTTCTTCATGACACTCTCCCTGAAAATCAGGCGCGTATCGTAGGCGGTCATTTATAGAGAAGCCAGATACAACAGACGTGTAACCGTCAAATTTCGGATACATCTCACAACGCCAGTGATCATCCCATTTGCGACGCCACCGACTAATTTGCAGGACAAACCTTAAGACTCCCTGCGGCATGGCCGATAAAAAATGAGCCCCCCTAATGGCAGTCAGTTAAGGATGAGCATAGTCACTGTGGCGAGGGAGCTTGCTCCCGCTGCGTCGCGAAGCGGCCCCAGCTTTGGGCTTGAAAAGACTGGGCCTGCTACGCAGTCCAACGGGAGCAAGCTCCCTCGCCACAGGCTCCTCGTTGTCCGCTCTATCGCTTAACTGACTGGCATTAGCCAAACCCCTCTGTGCCCGGAGCCTTCATGAAATTCAAGTCGATTCAGTTTTCCGTGGCGGCACTTACTGGCGCCATCGTGTTGAGCGTGGTCGCAGTGCTAGTGCTCTACGCCTTGTTTTCCGGTGCGCGCACGCAGGAAATGGTGCAGGAGCGCACCCAAACCCAATTCGAGCAAATCATCAAGGAGCGGCTTACCGCGCTGATGCAGACCCAGGCCACACTGGTCCAGCGCGAACTGGAAGCGCCACTGGTGACCGCCAAAGGTTTGGCCACCACCAACGCCCTGCTCGGTATGAAAGACGCCAAGGGCGAACCCGCGTTGCAGATCGGCCGCGAGCAACTGATCAGCCTGCTGCATGAAACAGTGGTGCGTAACCCGAAAATTCTCGGCGCCTACATTGGCTGGGAACCCAACGCAATCGATCACAACGACGCCAATTACGTGAACAGCCCGATCGTCGGCATGGGCACCGACGGTCGCTTTCTGCCGTGGTGGTACCGCAACGCCGATGGCAGCCTGGGCCTGGACAAACTCGCCGACGTCAACGACCAGAAAATCCTCTCCACCGGTATACGCGCCAGCGAGTACTACCTGTGCTCCAAGGAAAGCCAGAAACCCTGCGCCATTGACCCTGCCCCGTATAAGGTGGGCAATGCCATGGTGATGCTGGCGTCGTTTATCGAGCCGATCATGATCGACGGCAAGTTCCAGGGCATCGTCGGTGCCGACCTGTCGGTGAACTTCATCCAGGACATGCTGGCCCGCGCCGACCAGAGCCTTTACGACGGCGCCGGCGAACTGGCGCTGATCTCCAACAATGGACGCCTGGTGGCCTATACCAAGGACGCCAGCAAACTCGGCGAGAAGGCCGGCGACCTGCTCGACAGCCAGGAGCTGTCCAACCTCGGCCAGTTGAAAGTCGGCGAAGTGCGCTACGACGTCGACAAGGAACACGGGCATATCGAGCTGTTCCTACCGTTCAACATCGGCGAGGCTGAAGCGCGCTGGACCTTGATGCTGCAACTGCCCCTGAGCGCCGTGATGGCGGATTCGCACAAACTGCAAAGTGACCTGCAAGCCCAGCGCAAGACCGATATCTTCGGTATGGCTATGGTCGGCCTGGCGATCGCGGGCCTCGGCCTGGTGGTGATCTGGCTGGTAGGCCACGGCATTGCCCGCCCGCTGAAACAAATGGTGGCCATGCTCAATGACATCGCCCAGGGCGAAGGCGATCTCACGCGCCGCCTGACCAGTGACCGCGCCGACGAATTGGGCGCGATCGCCAGCGGCTTCAATACCTTCCTGATCAAGCTGCAAGGCATGATCACGCAAGTGGTGAGTTCGGTGCAGAAGGTCAGCGACTCGTCGGAACACACCGCTGACATCGCGATTCGCACCAACCAGGGCGTGCATAAACAAATGGTCGAGATCGATCAGGTGGCAACCGCCGTGCACGAGATGACCGCCACCGCGCAGGACGTGGCGCGCAACGCTACCCAGGCGGCACAAGCCGCCAGCCATGCCGACCAGGCGGCAAGCCAGGGCATGCGCATTGTGCGCGATACCTCTACCTCCATCGGTGCGCTCGCCGAGGAAATCGGCAAAGCTGTGGGCGTGGTGCAGACCCTGGCCAAGGACAGCGAGAACATCAATGCGATTCTCACGGCGATTCGCGGGATTGCCGAGCAGACCAACTTGCTCGCACTCAACGCGGCCATCGAAGCGGCGCGGGCCGGTGAGCAAGGGCGTGGTTTTGCGGTGGTCGCGGATGAGGTGCGCAATCTGGCGCAAAAAACCCAGAAAGCCACCGAAGAAATCCAGGCCATGATCCAGCAGTTGCAGCAAGGCACCCGCGATGTGGTACGGGTGATGGAAGACAGCCAGAACCGCACCGACGAAAGCGTGCAGCACGCCGCCAAGGCGGCTGAAGCGCTGGAGACCATCACCCAGGCCGTGTCGGTGATCAACGACATGAATACCCAGATCGCCAGCGCCGCCGAGGAACAGAGCGCGGTGGCCGAGGACATCAATCGCAACGTGATCAATATCGGCCAGGTGGCCAATGAAGTGGCGGGCGGCGCGGATGAGTCCAGCGCGGCCAGTGCGGACCTGACCAAATTGGCTGAACAGCAGCGGCGCTTGATCAATCAGTTCAAGGTTTAGGCCGGAGTCAGACACTCCGGCCCATTGAGCTTGGGATCGTTGACCATATTGGCCAGGACCCGTTCGCGCAATGCGGCGGGCTCACTGGCCAGCAAGGCTTGCAGTACAGGCAGGGGCGTTTCCGGGTTGAGCCAGGCTTCCTGCCCCTGCGCGTCCAGAATCAACGGACGCCGCTGGTTTTGCGCGGCCTGGGTCACCACTGCCGCGCTCAGCCACACCTGCTCCTGCACCGGGTACGCTTCCCAGATGGCGGCAAAAAACAACGCAGAGCCCTCCCCCGGCGTGAGCCAATACGGACGCTTGCGCTGGGTACCGCGCCATTCATAAAACCCGTTGGCCGGCAGCAGGCAGCGGCGCTGGCGAAACGCTTCGCGAAACATCGGTTGTTCGGCCAGGGTTTCGGCACGGGCATGGGCCGGGGTGCGCGACATATCGGTCAGCCAGGGTGGCGTAAGGCCCCAACGCGCACGCGCCAGGGTGAGCTGGCCCTCGCTCAAGCGCTGGATCAGCACCGAATCATTGGGGGAGATATTCCACTGGGCCTGCTGATCGGCCGGGAAGCCCGGCAACGCAGCAAAAGCGGGGTTCCAGCGAAACAAGGCATAACGTCCACACATGGGGCAACACGACTCTTGGGGGTAAACCGACCGACAGCCTAACAGACCAGCACGTCAGGGAAGCTGTCGGGTTCGTCGCCGGGTAAGGGTTGCGCGCCGATGTAGGCGGTAATCAGCTCACGGGCATAGGCGGCCTGATCGTTGTCCACGTCCAGGCCCAGCAGCCCGAAAATCGGCAGCTCCCCCGTACCTCCGAGCAAATGGCGCCCCACCAGGTGCGCCTCGATACCTTCGCTGGCAAGCATTTGCTGCAGCAACTCGCCTTCCATCAAGTTTTCCGGTTCGTAGATTCGCTGCATGGGCGTACCTGTCATTCGTTCTCGCTGCGGGTGTCCAGCATCCACTCGTCACCATGGACTTGCAGACTGAAAATGACCGGCCGGCAACACACCTGGCAGTCCTCTATGTAAGTCTGGTCACCGCCGGACAAATCCACGGTTGTCTCGACCTCTTCGCCACAATAAGGACAATCGTACAGCGCAGTTTCCAGCATCGCGGTCTCCCAGGTGACTTGTGCGTATAATCGCCGGTCTATTTACAGGGCTATTCACGGCAGAGCCAATATATAGTGCGGCCGCACCCTGATATTTCCTTTACTTACCCTAGCCGTTTCTAACAAGAGAGCATGATGGGCGAATTCGATACCATCCGACCTTACAACGACAGTGAAGTCCCGGCAGTGCTGGCACGCCTGTTCAGTGACAAGGCCTTTCTGGACATCCTGACCCACTTCCGCTTCCCGCGCTTTGCCGGCCCTCTGGGCTGGTTGCTCAAACCGCTGATCGCCCGCAAGTTGCGCCGTGAGTTTGCCGGCGTCACCACCGTGGCGACGCTGCAGGACAAGGTCGAGTATTACGTCGACCACACGATCGACCGCGCCACCGACGGCGTGACCTATACCGGCGTCGAACAGCTAAAATCGGGCACCGCCTATCTGTTTCTGGCCAACCACCGCGATATCGTGATGGACCCGGCCTTTGTCAACTACGCCGTGTATCACGCCGGCCTGCCGACCCCACGCATTGCCATTGGCGACAACCTGCTGCAAAAGCCGTTTGTCAGCGACCTGATGCGCCTGAACAAGAGCTTTATCGTGCACCGCTCGATCACCGGGCGAAAGGAGAAAATGGCGGCCTACCAACTGCTGTCGGCCTACATCAACCATTCGATTCGCACTGACGGCCAGTCGATCTGGATTGCCCAGGCCGAAGGCCGGGCCAAGGATGGCGATGATCGCACCGAATCGGCGATCCTCAAGATGTTCCACGTCAGCCGCAAGGACGAGCCGTTTGCCGAGGTTATCCAGTCGCTGAACCTGACGCCGGTGTCCATCAGTTACGAATATGACCCCTGCGATTCAGCCAAGGCCCGCGAGTTGTACATCCGCGCTACCACCGGCACCTACAGCAAGGCCCCAGGTGAGGACGATGTGAGCATTGCCTTGGGCATCACCGGCTACAAGGGCCGGGTACACATAAACTTTGCGCCGCCGATCACCGAGCGCTTTGAAGACACCAAGTTGCTCGCCGTGGAAATGGACCGGCAGATCCTGAGCGGGTATCGACTGTTCCCGGTGCACTACCTGGCTTACGCACAGTGGAGTGATGCCGACCCGCAACTGCAGGTGCCGAAGGCAGCAGACCTGTTCCCGGCCGATGAACTGGCCAAGGCAAAAGCGGAATGGGAGCGGCGCTTGAACGAATGCCCGGCCGAGCACCGCCCCTACCTGGTGGTGCAATATGCAACACCGGTGCGCAATCAGTATAGGATCAAGGCCGGAATGCCTCTGTAAGCGCCAATCAGACAGGTGGGAGGGGATTGCTCCCTTCCTGCATCTGATTGGCAGTGGTTTTACAGATGGGTGCTGAGCCAGGAGATGGCCAGTGCCAGCCCAAGACAGGCAAACCCTACGCGGTAGGCAAAGCGATACGCCCGTTCGGTGCGTACATCCAGAAACAGCATCGGTTGGTCAACGGCACGTTCTTCGCTTCGCGCGGTAAGGTCGGCCATCGCCCGCTGTGATCGCAGGCGGGTAATGAATAGCAGCGCGGCGCCCGGGCAGGCAACCAACAGTGCAGCAACATTGATGAGCAGTGCGGGCAGTGCCATCGCAAACCTCGATGTATCAGTGGCCTGGTATCAGCTCAGATACAAACCTGAGCGATAATCGCCTCCTGCGCCTTCCTGCTCCATCCCCCATAACCGCTAATGTATCCAGTAATTTACAGCGTCACCTGAACGTCACCTTAACAAGCCACTCTGTTGCCCTTCGAACGCTCAGGAGCTTGTCATGCTGCACGCGCAAAACCAGGATCGACTGTATTTGATCGCCCAAAGCGAAGAGCAAGAGGCGCTGGCCGGCAGCCTGGCGTTCAACGTTCAAGACCGCCATTGGCTGGTGTACTGCGCCCTCGCCGGGCATCAGCATGCCGACCTGCCGGAGCTGGATTTGCTTACAGGTGTGAGTGTGCTGGAGCTGTATGTCGAAACGGCGGCATGAAACCGACAGGCATAAAAAAACCGGGCTCATGACCGAGCCCGGTTCTTTTCCGATCGGCGATTACTGCGAGCTGAGCAACTGGCCGATGCTTGGGTCTTTGAACAGACGGGTCAGGGCGTCGCTGAGCACGTCGCTGACCAGCTTGGTATTGGTTTCCTGGTTCGGCGACATACCGAAACGCTGGTTCAGGGACGCACCGTAACGGCCACTGTAGCGACGGGTGCCGGCACTGACATCGGACTTGAACGTCGCGCCGATAGACGCTTCAGTCACATACAAGCCTTCTTTTGGCGACTGGTACTTCAGTTCGGCCAAGGTGATGGTCAGTTGAGGCGCACCCGGCGAGTTGGCAGGCGTGAAACCCAGCAGGCGTACAGCGGCTTCCGCCTGGGCTTGCAGCTTGGGCAGCACATCCTGACCGGTCACCGAAATAAGCGCGGTCTCAGGGTACAGGCCACCACGAGAGCCAAGGGTAGGCGACGGACGACCGTCCACTACGCGCACCGACACTGGCTGGCCGTGCCCCACGGGCGCCAACTGCGCAGTGACTTTAGGTTGCGGGCTGAGTTGTTGCGGGCTGTTGGCGCAGCCAACCAGCGTCAAACTGGTCACAGTGATCAAACCGAACAACAGGCGTTGCAACATACTCATTTCTCCAGGACTAGGTGCAAACAGGGCGCCAGTATAACGGTGCAGGTGCGCCGCTCACCAGCGATCCTGAACGTCAGCTGAAGGCATGTGGAAATTACAATTTCACATAATTTCGTCACTCCAGTGTCATGGCACACTGGCAACCTTCAAGCATGTAACGTAACAGGTACAAAGCCATGCGCCTTCTCAAATCATTCTTCATGTCACACGCCCATCATCGCCACTTTGCCCTGCTCGACCCCCATGGCCGTTGCGTGGCATTCAAGCAATGCAGCTTGCCGCCCGTCGGTGAAGGCTGGGTAGAAGTGGCAGAGACACACTTGGGATGGATGAACCGCCCGTTACCGGCCAGCGCCCGGCTCAACCCACTGGCCGTGCAGGCGCAACCACAGCAAGCGTTGGCCTCCTGACCGAGGCGCTAATAAAAGTCATAAAACACGCCCATTTCCCCGGCGTTCTTCGCTACAATCTCCCCCCGATTATAAGGACGTCTCCTGATCGGGCCTCGCAGCATCGTTAATGCCCTGGCATTAACCCCCCAATCGCCCACAGAGAGCCGCCCACACAGACCAAGTGAAGCCGGCGCGCTTGCTGTTTTTTTTGCAAACCACCCGCCTTTACCGAATCTGCCAGAGCTGCCATTGCGCTCGGCCACTTGAGTTGTTTGCCCGTTTTGCCGCATGTCGGCAAGTACCTCGGGCCAAGGTGCCAGGCTGGGGCAGCCCTTTTTTGAGGTTCACGTCTTCAAAAGAGCGTGAAAAAACGGGTTTTCACAACTTCACAAGAGTGTGGCGAGCAAATGAATAGTTTGGCGTTTGTACAAGCACCATCAGCGTCTGGAACAGCCCAACACAGGACCGAGAACTCCCCGAAAACTGGAGCTTGAAACCTGTCCGCTACGGATTTGGTTGCACGAATCGCACGCTTTGACCATAAGTCGAATTGCCACAGGCGCCCATGAATGCGTTCATAGGCAGATTAGCCCGGCAGGAAGCGTGCGCTGAAGTTGCAAAAAAATTGCGAAGAATCGGACATGGCGATCCTGGCCATGGGTAACCTGGGGCAACACGTGAACCGCCCCGTCACTCCTGGCAGCCATGCCGTCAATTTGGTGCTGCAGATTTTGGAGACGCGTTAAATGGCGCATAACGAAGCAGTCGACGTAGTACTGGTAGGGGCCGGCATCATGAGTGCCACCCTGGCCGTACTGCTCAAAGAGCTCGACCCCGGCCTCAAGCTGGAAGTCGTTGAGCTGATGGACTCGGGTGCCGCAGAAAGTTCCAACCCGTGGAACAACGCCGGTACCGGCCACGCCGGGCTGTGTGAGCTGAACTACACACCGCAGGCGGCTGACGGCTCCATCGACATCAAGAAAGCGGTGCACATCAACACCCAGTTCGAGGTGTCGAAGCAGTTCTGGGCGTACCTGACCAAGAAAGGCACCTTTGGCTCGTCCAAGTCCTTTATCAGCCCGGTACCGCACCTGAGCTTCGTGCAGGGTGAAAAAGGTGTGTCTTTCCTCAAGAAGCGTTTTGAGACCCTCAGCCAACACCACGCGTTTTCGGACATGCACTACACCGAAGACCGTAGCGAAATGGCCGAGTGGATGCCGCTGATGATGCCTGGTCGCCCGCTTGACGAAAAAATTGCCGCCACCCGTGTGATGAACGGCACCGACGTCAACTTCGGCGCCCTGACCAACCAACTGCTCAGCCACCTGACCAGCTCGGCAGACGCCCAGGTCAAATACAGCAAGCGTGTCACCGGCCTCAAGCGCAACGGCGCGGGCTGGACCGTGAGCATCAAGGACGTCAACAGCGGCAATAGCCGTGAGGTGGACGCCAAGTTCGTATTCCTCGGTGCCGGCGGCGCGGCGTTGCCATTGCTGCAAGCTTCGGGTATCGAAGAAAGCAAAGGTTTCGGGGGCTTCCCGGTCAGCGGCCAGTGGCTGCGCTGCGACAACCCGGAAGTGGTCAAGCACCACCAGGCCAAGGTTTACAGCCAGGCGGCGGTGGGTTCGCCACCAATGTCCGTCCCACACTTGGACACCCGCGTGGTGGAAGGCAAGAAGTCCCTGTTGTTCGGGCCATACGCCGGCTTTACCACCAAGTTCCTCAAGCACGGCTCGTTCCTTGACCTGCCACTGTCGGTCCGCGCCGGCAACATCGGCCCGATGCTCGCCGTCGCCCGGGACAACATGGACCTGACCAAGTACCTGGTCAGCGAAGTGATGCAGTCCATGGAGCAACGCCTGGAATCCCTGCGCCGCTTCTACCCTGAGGCGAAGGCAGAAGACTGGCGCCTGGAAGTGGCCGGCCAACGGGTGCAGATCATCAAGAAAGATCCGAAGAAAGGCGGCGTGCTGCAATTCGGCACCGAGCTGGTCGCGGCCAAGGATGGCTCGCTGGCGGCGCTGCTGGGTGCGTCTCCGGGCGCATCGGTAACGGTTTCGATCATGCTGGAGCTGATCGAACGCTGCTTCCCGCAAAAAGCCAGTGGTGAGTGGGCGGCCAAGCTGCACGAAATCTTCCCGGCCCGGGAAAAAGTACTGGAGACGGATGCCGAGCTGTATCGCAAGATCAACGCGCAGAACAATATCAGCCTGGAACTGGTTGAGCCTGCGGCCGAGACCGAGAGTTACGCTTAAGGCGTTCAAGCCATAAAAAACGCCCCGCCCTCTGCATGAGGACGGGGCGTTTTTTTATGTCTCGGATAATCAACCGCGAGCTTTTTCGACCAACTCGATGTACTCGTCCGCGTTACGCTGATCCTTGATCAGATCGACGAAGGTCTGGCCATGTTCATCCTTGCCATCGAGATCCAGGCCCGCTGCCTTGAAAAAGCCCAGGAACCGCTCGAAATCGTCGATACGCAGGCCACGGTAAGCCTTGATCAGTTTGTGCAGGGACGGTGAAGTCGCGTCAACCGGCTCGAAATCCAGGAACAACTTGATCTGATCGTCACCGATCTCATCACCAATCACCTGTTTCTTATCTTTACGCATTACCGACTCCAGCCTGCAGACATTTACACGGAGGTCGAAGTCTACCTGCGGGACTCGGTATTGTGTAGGCGCCGCCTACTGCGACTTGACGGCCCCGGTATGCAGGTCCGCCCAGATATGACCGTTGGCGTAACTGAGGAACTGCACATACACCGTGTCATTGCGCAGCAGGTCGATAATCACGCGGTACTGCGTCATCGGATAAGACAACGTCAGGGTCTTGCTGGCGTCATCGAAGACCGGTTTCTTGAGGCTTTTGCTTTCGGCGTCAAAATTGAGCACCACTTGAGCGATCGTCGCGCCTTTATTCAACGATTTGCCCTTGAGGCGAATCATCAACGGCGACGTGATCGGGATTGGCTGTTGCATGGATTGGCGCTGGCTGCCCGCCACCACGGCGTACTCGGTGACTTGCAACAACTGCTGCTGGTCAGGCGCTTGGGCACGCAAGGCCAGTTCGTCCGGCGGCAGGAATTGGCTGTGCATCGGGGCGGCAGCCAGCGGCAGACTAAAGGTCAGCGCCAGAGCGGCGCAGGTGCGTATCAACAGGCTCATGGGCCGCTCCATATGAGAGGGCCCAGCACTGTAGCTCAATCGAACTGGGCAAGCATCCAGCGATGATAATCAGCCGTGCCGGCATCGCCCTCGCGAGGCGCCCAACTGGCCAACTCACCCTCCCCCACGGGACGGTAAGGGCCGGCTTTGCACTCAAACATCACACTGTCAGGTTCCAGCACGACCAGGCCATGGAAAACCCCGGGCGTCAGATCGACACCCTGGCACTCTCCGCCGGCCTGCAAAACCCGCTTGCCAAGCACCTCACCAACATCGTTGAAGATCAGGATACCCAGACGCCCTTTCAGTACCAGCAACGTTTCGGCCTTGTCGGCGCTCAGATGGCGATGAGGCTGTACATACGTGTTCGGCTGCAAGCCCACCGCCATGCGATGGCAGGGTTCTTCCATGCCATGGAAGTTGACGTTCTGTCGACCACGAGGGTTGGCTGCCGCTTTCTCGGCCAACTCGGCAAACAGCGATTGATCAAGAAAACGGGCCATTCATTACATTCCTTTAACGGCGAAGATGCCATTGGCGTTACGCCAGTAGCCCTTGTAGTCCATGCCATAGCCGAAGATGTAGCGGTCGATGCACGGCAGGCCGACATAATCGGCTTTCAGGTCCGGGCGGGCTTTGCGGTCGTGGTCTTTGTCGATCAGCACGGCGGTGTGCACTTTGCGCGCGCCGGCGTGTTTGCAGAAGTCGATGATCGCACCCAGGGTATGCCCCTCATCGAGGATGTCATCGATGATCAGCACGTCGCGGTCGATGAACGAGACTTCCGGCTTGGCTTTCCAGAACAGATCACCGCCGCTGGTTTCGTTGCGATAGCGTGTAGCGTGCAGGTAGGACGCCTCCAGCGGGAACTGCAGGTGCGTCAGCAATTTGCCGGCGAAAATCAGGCCACCGTTCATCACGCAGAACACTACAGGGTTGGTGTCGGCCATTTCGCGGGTGATGTGCGCTCCAACCTTGGCAATCGCTGCTTCGACTTGCGCTTCGGTGTACAGGCAGTCAGCCTCGCGCATGATTTGACGGATATGCTCGAGATCAGCGGACATGGCGCTCTCCAAGGGGTGCTGTGGCAAGAAAAGCGGGCGAAGGTACGCTTCTCGTGCGCTCCAATCAAGCCTTTATGGACTAACGTACTTGATGTCTATAGGACAACACCCTCGGATAGATTAATCTAGGCCGGTTTTTTTGCCCGCTGCCGGAGCCTTCCCCATGCCCACTCGCGAGATCCGCCACCCGCTGATCCGACACAAACTCGGCCTTATGCGCCGTGCCGATATCAGTACCAAGAACTTCCGTGAACTTGCTCAGGAAGTCGGAGCACTGCTCACTTACGAAGCCACCAAGGATTTGCCCCTGGAAAGCTACGAGATTCCAGGTTGGGCCGGTCCCGTCCAGGTCGAGAAAATCGCCGGTAAAAAGATCACCGTGGTGCCGATCCTGCGTGCCGGTATCGGCATGCTCGAAGGCGTGCTCAGCCTGATCCCGGGTGCCAAGGTCAGCGCCGTCGGCGTGGCCCGCAATGAAGAAACCCTGCAGGCTCACACCTATCTGGAAAAGCTTGTCCCCGAAATCAACGAGCGCCTGGCAATGATCATCGACCCGATGCTCGCCACCGGCAGCTCGATGGTCGCCACCATTGACCTGCTGAAAAAAGCCGGCTGCAAGGACATCCGCGCCATGGTGCTGGTCGCCGCCCCCGAAGGCATTGCCGCCGTCGAGAAGGCCCACCCCGACGTGCAGATCTACACCGCATCCATCGACGAGCGCCTGAACGAACACGGCTATATCATCCCTGGCCTGGGCGATGCCGGTGACAAGATCTTCGGCACCAAACAGAAGGACGCGTGAACATGCAGGATGAATTCAACGACCCGCTTTGGCGCCAGATCCTGTCTGGCGCACAAATGCTCTTCGTGGCATTTGGTGCGCTGGTGTTGATGCCGCTGATCACAGGTCTTGATCCAAACGTCGCACTGTTCACCGCAGGCCTGGGCACGCTGCTGTTCCAGGTGGTGACAGGGCGACAGGTGCCGGTGTTCCTGGCATCGAGCTTCGCCTTTATCACCCCGATCATTCTCGCCAAGGGCCAGTTCGGCCTCGCCGCGACCATGGGCGGCGTGATGGCGGCCGGCTTCGTTTATACGTTCCTGGGCCTGGCGGTGAAGATCAAAGGCACCGGTTTCATTGACCGGCTGCTGCCACCCGTGGTGATTGGCCCGGTCATCATCTCCATCGGCCTGGCCATGGCGCCAATTGCCGCCAATATGGCGATGGGTAAAGCCGGTGACGGCAGCGAGCTGATTCACTACCAGACCGCCATGATGATCTCGATGCCGGCGTTGCTGACCACCTTGATCGTGGCAGTGTTCGGCAAGGGTATTTTCCGCTTGGTGCCGATCATCGCCGGTGTACTGGTGGGGTTTGCCATGTCGTTCTACTTTGGCGTGGTCGACACGGCGAAAATCGCCGCGGCCCCATGGTTTGCCCTGCCCCACTTCACTGCGCCGGAGTTCAACTGGCAGGCGATTCTGTTTATCGTCCCGGTAGCCCTGGCCCCGGCGATCGAACATATCGGCGGCGTGATTGCGGTAGGCAGCGTGACCGGTCGCGATTACCTGAAGAAGCCCGGCCTGCACCGCACCCTGCTGGGTGACGGGATTGCCACCACGGCCGCCGGCCTGTTCGGGGGCCCGCCGAACACCACCTATGCCGAAGTGACCGGCGCGGTGATGCTGACCAAGAACTACAACCCGAAAATCATGACCTGGGCGGCAGTCTTTGCCATCAGCCTGGCGTTTATCGGTAAGTTCGGCGCATTGCTGCAGAGCATTCCGGTGCCGGTGATGGGCGGCATCCTGTGTCTGCTGTTCGGCTCGATTGCTGCGGTGGGGATGAACACCTTGATTCGCCACAAGATCGACCTCGGCGAAGCGCGCAACCTGGTGATTGTGTCTGTGACATTGGTGTTCGGGATTGGCGGTGTCTTGGTAGGTACCGGCACCGGCCCGGATGACTTCGGCCTCAAGGGCATCGCCCTGTGTGCGGTGGTAGCGATTGGTTTGAATTTGCTGCTACCGGGCAATGATGGCTGGAAGAACAAGAAGCCGGATGAGCCGCTGATCTAACCAACATCGTTGTACGCATGTGGGAGGGGCTTTTGTGGCGAGGGAGCTTGCTCCCTCGCCACAGCAAGCCCGCTCCCACATTTTTTAGACCTTCAGTGTGGCTTAGAGCTCACCAAGCCCATCAATCAGCGCCTGGTTCTGCTCGGGTGTACCGATGCTGATCCGCAGGAACTGGGCAATCCGCTCCTGCTTGAAGTGCCGCACGATCACACCCTGCTCGCGCAACTTGGCCGCCAGGCCAGCAGCGTCGTGCCCTGGGTGGCGGGCAAAGATGAAGTTGGCTGCTGACGGCAGCACTTCAAAGCCTTTGCCTTCCAGCTGTGCGACCAGCGTATTGCGACTGTCGATTACCTGCTTGCACGTCTTCTCGAAGTACTCACGATCCTCGAACGCCGCCGCCGCGCCAACAATCGCCAGGCGATCCAGCGGGTAGGAGTTGAAGCTGTTCTTGACCCGCTCCAGCGCCTCGATCAGGTCCGGGTGGCCCACCGCCAGACCCACACGCAAGCCGGCCAGTGAGCGCGATTTGGACAGGGTCTGGGTCACCAGCAGGTTCGGGTAACGATCCACCAGGCTGATCGCGGTTTCGCCGCCGAAGTCGATATAGGCTTCATCGACCACCACGACCGAATCCGGGCTGGCCTTGAGAATCTGCTCTACCGCTTCCAATGCCATCACGCAGCCGGTAGGCGCGTTAGGGTTGGGGAAAATGATCCCGCCGTTAGGCCTGGCGTAATCAGCCACGCGAATCTGGAACTGCTCGTCCAACGGCACCGGGTCGGATTTTATGCCGTACAGGCCGCAGTACACCGGATAAAAGCTGTAGCTGATGTCCGGAAACAACAGCGGCAGGTCGTGCTGGAACAGACCATGGAAGATGTGCGCCAGGACTTCATCGGAACCGTTGCCGAGAAATACCTTGCCGGCGTCAATCCCGTAATACCTGGCCACGGCCTGCTTGAGCACGTCGCTGTTAGGGTCCGGGTACAGGCGCAGATTGTCGTTCAACTCGGCCTGCATGGCTGCCAGTGCCTTGGGCGACGGGCCGTAAGGGTTTTCGTTGGTGTTGAGTTTGACCAGCTTGGTCAACTTGGGCTGCTCGCCGGGCACGTAAGGCACGAGGTCCTTGACGAAAGGGCTCCAGAATTTGCTCATGCCTTATTCCCCCTTGAGGATGCGATATTCGGCGCTGCGCGCGTGCGCGCTCAGCGATTCACCACGGGCCAGCACCGAGGCGGTCTTACCCAGCTCGGAGGCACCCTGCGGCGAGCAGAAGATGATCGACGAACGCTTCTGGAAGTCATACACCCCCAGCGGCGACGAGAAACGCGCGGTGCCGGACGTCGGCAGCACGTGGTTAGGGCCGGCGCAGTAGTCGCCCAAGGCTTCACTGGTGTGGCGGCCCATGAAGATCGCCCCAGCGTGACGAATCGACGGCAGCCAGGCCTGTGGGTCGGCTACGGACAACTCCAGGTGTTCCGGAGCGATGCGGTTGGCCACTTCGATGGCTTGCTCCATGTCGCGGGCAAGAATCAGCGCGCCACGGCCATTGATCGACTTCTCGATGATCTCGGCGCGCTCCATGGTCGGCAGCAACTTATTGATGCTCGCGGCGACTTTGTCGAGGAATTCGGCGTCCGGGCTGACCAGGATTGCCTGGGCGTCTTCGTCGTGTTCGGCCTGGGAGAACAGGTCCATGGCGATCCAGTCCGGATCGGTCTGGCCGTCGCACACGACGAGAATTTCCGATGGACCGGCGATCATGTCGATCCCCACCTGGCCAAACACATGGCGCTTGGCGGTGGCCACGTAGATGTTGCCCGGGCCCACCACCTTGTCGACCTTCGGTACGCTCTCGGTGCCGTAGGCCAAGGCTGCAACGGCCTGGGCGCCGCCGATGGTGAACACGCGATCGACACCGGCGATGCACGCCGCCGCGAGCACCAACTCGTTGATTTCACCACGCGGAGTAGGCACCACCATGACCACCTCGGTCACACCCGCCACCTTGGCCGGGATCGCGTTCATCAACACCGAGGACGGGTACGAGGCTTTGCCGCCCGGCACGTACAGGCCAGCGCGATCCAGCGGCGTAACCTTCTGGCCCAGCACAGTGCCGTCGGCTTCGGTGTAGCTCCAGGAGTCCTGCTTCTGCTTTTCGTGGTAGCTGCGCACCCGCGCCGCCGCGACTTCCAGGGCTTCACGCTGAGTGGCGGTGATGCGCGTCAGGGCCAGCTCCAGGCGTTCGCGAGGCAGAATCAGGTCGGCCATGGACTTGACGTCAAGGCCGTCGAACTGGCGTGTGAAGTCCACCAGCGCCGCGTCACCGCGCTCGCGCACAGCCTTGATGATGTCGAGCACTCGCTGGTTGACCGAGTCGTCGGACACGCTTTCCCAGCTCAGCAGATGATCCAGATGATGGGCGAAATCCGGATCGGCAGCGTTGAGTCGGGCAATTGCAGTGGACGTGGTCATAGCGAGGGCCTCATAGGATTGGCAAAAATGCTCAGGCGCCGAAAGTTAGCAGTCGATCCGCTTGGGCACCTGAGAATTCTGGCTATGAGGCGGATAGACGGGCGCGACCTGAGGCCGCGCGGGTGAGTCAACCGCGGTGTCGAGACTCCACTGCCTTGCGCAGGGTGTCGATCAACGCCTGGATACGGGCGTGCTGCATTTTCATGGAAGCTTTGTTGACGATCAGGCGGGAGCTGATGTCAGCAATGAAGTCCTGGGGTTCCAGGCCATTGGCACGCAGGGTATTGCCGGTGTCGACTACGTCGATGATCTTGTCGGCCAGGCCAATCAGCGGCGCCAGCTCCATCGAACCGTAGAGCTTGATGATGTCGACCTGGCGCCCCTGTTCGGCGTAGTAGCGCTTGGCAACGTTGACGAACTTGGTGGCAACCCGCAGACGGCCCTTGGGTTCGACGTCGCCGACACGACCGGCCGTCATCAGCTTGCACAGGGCAATACGCAGGTCCAACGGCTCGTACAGGCCCTGGCCGCCGTATTCCATCAGCACGTCTTTACCGGCGACACCGAGGTCGGCCGCACCATGTTCAACGTAAGTCGGCACGTCGGTAGCCCGCACGATCAACAGGCGAACGTCGTCCTGGGTCGTGGGGATGATCAGCTTGCGGCTCTTGTCCGGATTCTCGGTCGGCACGATGCCCGCTTCAGCCAGAAGCGGCAAAGTGTCGTCAAGGATGCGGCCCTTGGACAGTGCGATGGTCAACATGGGAAACGTCAGTCCTTCATCAGGCTATTGCTGTCCGGTCGCGAACGGCGCCAGACACAGATCGAGGCCATTACAGCCTCGATTTGAAACAAACTCAGCATACTGCTTCTTCACAACGTGCAGTGAGCGGGGTTGTCCGCCCACTGCAATGACAGCGACTAGCCCGGTACGCGGCGAATTTTCGCGCCGAGCATCTGCAGTTTTTCTTCGATGCACTCGTAGCCACGATCTATGTGGTAGATACGGTCGATTAGGGTATCGCCTTCGGCGCACAGTGCCGAGATCACCAGGCTGGCCGAAGCGCGCAGGTCGGTCGCCATGACAGGCGCGCCCTTGAGCTTGTCGATGCCGGTGACGATGGCGGTGTTGCCTTCGACCTGGATCTTGGCGCCCATGCGGTGCAATTCGTACACATGCATGAAGCGGTTTTCGAAGATGGTCTCGATCACTGCACCCGTGCCTTCGGCAATCGCGTTCAAGGAGATGAACTGCGCTTGCATGTCGGTCGGGAACGCCGGGTATGGAGCGGTGCGCAAGTTAACGGCCTTGGCCCGCTTGCCATGCATGTTCAGCTCGATCCAGTCTTCACCGGTGGTGATTTCAGCACCGGCTTCCTTGAGTTTTTCCAGAACGGCTTCGAGGATGGTCGGATCGGTGTCCTTGACCTTCACACGGCCACCGGTCACGGCGGCGGCGACCAGGTAGGTGCCGGTCTCGATACGGTCCGGCATCACTTTGTAGGTGGCCGAGTGCAGGCGCTTCACGCCATCGATGGTGATGGTGTCGGTGCCGGCGCCTGTGATGTTCGCACCCATGGCGATCAGGAAGTTGGCCAGGTCGACGACTTCAGGCTCGCGCGCGGCGTTTTGCAGGACGCTGCGACCATTGGCCAGGGCTGCGGCCATCATGATGTTCTCGGTACCGGTCACGCTGACGGTATCAAAGAAGAAGTTAGCGCCACGCAGACCGCCTTCCGGCGCCTTGGCTTTGATGTAACCGCCTTCGACGTCGATTGTCGCGCCCATGGCTTCGAGACCACGGATGTGCAGGTCAACCGGACGCGAACCAATGGCACAACCGCCAGGCAGGGCCACTTCGGCCTCGCCGAAACGGGCAACCATCGGGCCCAGTACCAGGATCGACGCACGCATGGTTTTCACCAGTTCATACGGGGCGACCAGGGTCTTGATAGTGCGGGGGTCAATTTCGACCGCCAGTTTTTCGTCGATGACCGGCTCGATACCCATGCGACCGAACAGCTCGATCATGGTGGTAATGTCGTGCAGGTGCGGCAGGTTGGCCACGGTCACCGGGCCATCGCACAGCAGGGTCGCTGCCAGGATCGGCAAGGCGGAGTTTTTCGCACCGGAAATGCGGATCTCGCCATCAAGGCGGACACCACCGGTAATAATCAATTTATCCATAAGAATCTCGACGCCTTGGGGGCTCAGGTGCGCTCGGACCAAGCCGCGCGGCTGAAAAATTTCATAGTGACCGCATGGATGCTGCCATCGGTGATCCACGGGTTCAAATGGGCATAGATCTGCTGTTGACGCTTGACCGGGCTCAATGCCGCCAGTTCATCGCTAATCACATTCAGCTGGAAATTGCAGCCTTCGCCTTCAACTTCTACGATCGTTTCCGGCAGCTTTCCTTCAAGGAAGCTCTTAACTTCTAGGGCCTGCATGCTCAACCTCTATCGGCGCCCAGTGCGCACGGGTCGCACATCATACAAAAAAGCCCCGCGCCTGCGAACCCCGCATAGCAGGACTCTGACGGGGGGCTTTATTGATAAGTGGGATCAAGGATGCGCTAACAGCTCGGTCAGGCCACTGACCTGGGCAATTTCACGCATATCTTCGGGAAGCACGCGGATGCTCACGGCTTTTTTGGCATCTGCGGCATCGCGCATGAAGCACAGCAACAACGACAAACCGACGCTGCTGGATTTGGTGACGGCCGAACAATCCAGCACCAGCGCAGACGCCGTGCTGGCCTTGATCAGCGCCTGGCCCTGCTTGCGCAGCTCAGGCCCGGTGCGGTAATCCAGCACGCCGCTGAGCAGAAGCTCGCCGGCAGCGCCAAGACGAACGGCCGACTCGGTCATTGCGCAGGCTTCCCGGCAGATTGCTTGTCGGTTTCTTCCTTGGCCTTGGCCACTTCACCGGCCCAACCATTGATGGTCTTGTCCAGGTCATTGCCATTGCGCTGCATGGCATCGGCGAACTGGTCACGGAACAGCTTGCCGATATTGATGCCGTTGATGATCACGTTGCGCAGCTTCCACTCGCCGTTGACCTTCTCCAGCGTGTACTGCACAGGGTAGACGGCGCCGTTGTTGCCCTTGACGGTCATGCCGACGCTGGTGCGGTCGCCGGACTCATCCTTTGGAGCATCAACGGTAATACCCTGGTTGTTGTACTCGAGCAGAGCGTTACCGTAGAACTGGAACAAGCCCTTCTTGAAGTTCTCTTGGAAGGTCTGCATCTGCGCCGGGGTTGCCTTGCGCGAATACTTGACCGTCATGATGCTTCTGGAAATACCTTCGGCATCAACCACAGGCCCGACAATGGTGTTCAGCGCCTCGTAGAACCGGGTGGGGTCCTGCTTGTATTGCTCTTTGTTGGCCTTCAAGTCAGCCAGCATCTTGTTGGTCGTGTCCTGCACCAGATCGTGCGCAGAACCTGCCGCGTTAGCCATCAGCGGCAGCGCTGCGAGCAACACCAGCAGACCACGTCGCAAGGTAGAGATCATGAACAGATTCCTCATTTGGCGTCTTTATTGACCGTATTGAGCAGGAATTTACCGATCAGGTCCTCAAGCACCAGCGACGACTGTGTGTCGTGGATGGTAGAACCTTCCTTGAGCAGGGTTGTTTCCCCGCCCACGCTGACACCAATGTACTTCTCGCCCAGCAGACCCGCAGTGAGGATAGATGCCGTGGAGTCAGTCGGCAGATTATCTACCTTCTTGTCCACCTGCATCGTCACTCGACCGGTGAAGCTGTCGCGATCCAGATCGATTGCCGTGACCTTGCCGATGGTCACACCGGCCATGGTCACTTTAGCTCTGACCGTCAAACCGGCGATATTGTCGAAGTAGGCGTAAAGTTTATAAGTATCGGCGGTGGGGCTGGCCGAAAGGCCGCTGACTCGCAGCGCCAGTAACAGTAAAGCCAGGATGCCAGCCAGCAAGAAAAGGCCGACACCGATTTCCACAGTGCGGTTTTGCATCAGAAATCTCCAAACATCAAGGCGGTCAAAATAAAGTCAAGGCCCAGTACGGCCAGCGAGGCGTACACAACGGTCTTGGTGGTGGCGCGACTGATCCCTTCTGAAGTGGGCTCACAGTCGTAGCCTTGGAATACGGCGATCCAGGTCACTACAAAAGCGAAAACGATGCTCTTTATGATGCCGTTGAGCACGTCACCACTGAACGTCACACTGTTTTGCATGTTGGCCCAGT
This sequence comes from Pseudomonas sp. BCA17, assembly GCF_004519405.1. GTDB lineage: Bacteria > Pseudomonadota > Gammaproteobacteria > Pseudomonadales > Pseudomonadaceae > Aquipseudomonas. Next base: position 537,032 of record NZ_SGWI01000002.1, read on the forward strand.
AAGAGCCGTCATAGACCCCCAGCCAGTCCACCGCCACCCACGAACCGCCCCAGATACCCACCACGCTGAAAATCATCGCCAGCAGCGGCAGGGAAATGAAGCCGGCCCACAGGCGCGGAGCAACAATGTATTTGAGCGGGTCTACGCCAATCATTTCCAGGCTCGACAGTTGCTCGGTGGACTTCATGTTGCCGATCTCGGCGGTCAGCGCTGAACCGGCACGCCCGGCGAACAACAGCGCCGTAACCACCGGACCGAGCTCACGCAACAGCGTCAGGGCAACCATCTGCCCTACCGCTTGCTCCGAACCGTAGCTGGAAAGAATATTGAAGCCCTGCAATGCCAGCACCATGCCGATGAACACGCCCGAAACGACGATGATCACCAGCGACATCACGCCGACCGCATGCAGTTGCTTGACCAGCAGCCCAAAGCCGCCGCCAATGCCGCCGCGACCGAGCAAGGCGTGAAACAGGAAAATAGTCGAGCGACCCAGCACTTCGACGATGTCGATGCCTGAGCGGCCGAAAAGGCGAACCTTCTCGATAAGAGATGTCTTGCGCATCAGCGCTTCCCCAGAAGATCTGAGCGGTAATCCGCCGCCGGAAAGTGAAAAGGCACCGGGCCATCGGGATCGCCAGTCATGAACTGGCGGATACGCGGGTTATCGGCATTCATCAGCTCTTCCGGCGTCCCCTGCCCCAGCACCTGACCATCACCCACTACATAGAGGTAGTCGGCGATACTCGCGGTTTCGGCCAGATCGTGGGACACCACGATGCTGGTGATCCCCAGCGCATCGTTGAGCAGACGGATCAGACGCACCAGCACGCCCATGGCGATTGGGTCCTGACCGACGAAAGGCTCGTCATACATGAGGATCTGTGGGTCGAGGGCGATCGCCCGCGCAAGCGCAACCCGGCGCTTCATGCCGCCGGACAATTCGTCGGGCATCAGGTCGATGGCACCACGAAGCCCCACGGCCTGCAGCTTCAACAACACGATGTCACGAATCATTTCATCGGACAGCTGGGTATGCACCCGCAGCGGAAACGCCACGTTTTCGAAAACATCGAGGTCGGTAAACAGCGCGCCGCTCTGGAACAGTACGCCCATGTGCTTGCGCGCATCGAACAGATCGCTGCGCGACAGCGTCGGCAGGTTCTGGCCGTTGACCCACACTTCACCGGCACTGGGGCGCAACTGCATGCCCATCAGGCGCAACAGGGTGGTTTTGCCACAACCGGAAGGCCCCATGATTCCCGTGACCTTGCCACGGGGAATGCGAATATCGACGTTATTGAAGATGCTGCGCGTCCCGCGCTTGAAGGTAAGGCCCTTCAGCTCGACCGCGTAGGCGTTATCGGCACTCATCTAATCTCCTTGGGATGCAGCCTTTCACTCAGACACCATGCTTGCGACTTTCGTTAGCAACGCCTGCGCAATAATTATCCACATGGGCTGGGCGGACCGAACTGGCGGCGAACTATATCACTGCTGGTACAGAGCCCCCAAGGCCGGAACTGCGCTTGTTCAGATTCACGACAGGGAAAAAACGTTGCTGAGCATGAATCTCAAGCCCTGCGCGAATAAAGCCTGACGAACTTGCGTGAGGGAATTGATCATTACCGCTATAATCGCCGACTTTTCGTCAGGCTATACGACTTCAGACATGAGCCAATCCAGCGACCTCATTCAATCCGCACAACGTACCATTCGCCTCGAACTGGAAGCCGTAGAAGGTTTACTGGCCCATATCGACGCGGATTTCGTGCGCGCCTGCGAGATGATTCTGGCCAGTAAAGGCCGCGTTGTCGTGGTCGGCATGGGCAAATCCGGCCATGTCGGCAACAAGATTGCCGCCACCCTGGCAAGCACCGGCACCACGGCTTTTTTCGTACACCCGGCCGAAGCCAGCCATGGCGACATGGGCATGATCACCAAGGATGACATCATCCTGGCGCTGTCCAACTCCGGCACCACCAACGAAATCGTGACCTTGCTGCCACTGATCAAGCGCCTGGGCATCCAGATGATCAGCATCACCGGCAACCCGGAATCGACGCTGGCCAAGGCTGCCGAAGTCAATCTGAACGTACATGTCGCCCATGAAGCCTGCCCACTGAACCTGGCGCCGACCTCTTCCACCACCGCCGCCCTGGTCATGGGCGATGCCCTGGCCGTAGCGCTGCTGGAGGCTCGCGGCTTTACCGCTGAAGACTTCGCGTTCTCCCACCCGGGCGGCGCCCTGGGTCGTCGCTTGCTGCTGAAGGTGGAAAACGTCATGCATGCCGGCGATGAACTGCCCCACGTTCAACGCGGCACGTTGCTCAAGGACGCCTTGATGGAGATGACCCGCAAGGGCCTGGGCATGACCGTGATCCTGGAGACCGACGGGCGCCTGGCCGGGGTCTTCACCGACGGCGACCTGCGTCGCACCCTGGACCGCACCATTGATATCCACACCGCGACCATCGACGCGGTGATGACGCCCCACGGCAAGACGGCTCGCCCGGAAATGCTGGCGGCCGAAGCCCTGAAGATCATGGAAGACCACAAGATCGGCGCGCTGGTGGTAGTCGATAGCGACGATCACCCGATTGGCGCGCTGAACATGCACGACTTACTGCGTGCGGGAGTGATGTAAATGACCGACGACCTGCTGCAACGCGGCAAAAACATCAAACTGGCCATTTTTGACGTTGACGGCGTGCTGACCGATGGCCGCCTGTACTTCCTTGAAGATGGCAGCGAATTCAAGAGCTTCAACACGCTTGACGGCCAAGGCATCAAAATGTTGATGGCGGCGGGCGTGCAAACAGCGATTATCAGCGGTCGAAAGACCCCCGTTGTGGAACGCCGCGCACAAAACCTGGGGATTCCTCACCTGTATCAGGGCCGTGAGGATAAACTGGTGGTTCTGGACGAGCTTCTTGGCCAACTCAACCTAAGCTATGAGCAGGTCGCCTACTTGGGCGATGACCTGCCCGACCTCCCGGTCATTCGCCGGGTGGGCCTGGGCATGGCCGTCGCGAACGCCGCAGCCTTTGTGCGTGAACACGCCCATGGCATTACCACCGCCCGTGGCGGCGAGGGTGCTGCCCGCGAGTTCTGCGAATTGATCCTGCGCGCCCAGGGCAGTCTTGAAGCGGCTCATGCCGCCTACCTATAGAGCGTTTTATGCTGAGTAAAAAGATTCGCAACTTCCTGTTATTCGGAGTCATCGCCGCGATCTTCCTGGCGGTGGGCTACTGGAATATCAGCCCGGAGCGCTTCCTCGACAAACCTGTGGTGCAGGTTGATGAGGGCGTTATCGACTATTACGCAACCAATGCCTACAGCGTGCAATTCCTGCCCGATGGCAAGGTGCAGTACGAGATGACTGCCGACAAGGTCGAACATTTGAAAGCTTCCGAGGTCACTTTGCTGACCAACCCGGACATGAACCTGTACCGTGGCACCGAGTTCCCCTGGCATGTCACCAGCCTGCGTGGCGAAGTCAACCCGGACGGAACCCAGGTGGAGTTGATCGACTCGGTACGCGTTGCGCGCACCGACGAGCAGAAACGCGACACCATCATCACCAGTAGTCGCATGACCGTATTCCCACAACAGCAATATGCGCAGACCGAGCAAGACGTTAGAATCGACGGCGCTGGCGGTGTATCGACTGGCAAGGGAATGAAAGCGTATTTGAAAGAAAGCAGGATACACCTGCTATCGAACGTAAGAGGACAGTATGAGGCTCGTTAAAACCCTCCCTATTTTGCTCGGTCTGGGCGCAGCACTGGGAAGCGTGAGCGCCTGGGCTCTGCCGAACGATAGCCAGCAACCGATCCATATTCAGGCCAACGATGCCCAATTGGACGACAAGAAAGGCATTGCTACCTACACAGGCGATGTGATCATCACCCAAGGTTCGATGAAAATCACCGGCAACACGGTGACGCTGACGCGTACCCCGGCCGGCGACATTGACGTGGTGACTTCGGTGGGCAACCTGGCTTACTTCGAGCAGAAACAAGCCGCGGCCGATCCGGGCCCCATGAAGGGCTACGGCAAGACCATCCAGTACCACGCCCAGCAAAACCGTATCATCCTGATCGACCAGGCCAAAGTGATCAGCACCGACGGCAACTCCACGGAAGGTGAAAAAATCACCTATGACACTGTGAAACAGATCGCCAACGCCGGCCGCGCCAATGGCAACAAGGTCAGCGCACCGCGTCCGCGTGTCGATATGGTTATCCAGCCGAAGAAGAAGGCCGAGTAATGGCAACCCTGAAAGCCCAGCATCTGGCCAAGGCCTATAAAAGCCGTCAGGTCGTGCGCGACGTCAGCCTTTCGATCGACAGTGGCCAGATCGTCGGCTTGCTCGGCCCCAACGGTGCCGGCAAGACCACTTGCTTCTATATGATCGTCGGCCTGGTCCAGGCGGATCAGGGTCGCGTATTGATCGATGACCTGGATGTCAGTCACCAGCCAATGCACGGTCGTGCTCGGGCCGGTATCGGCTATCTACCCCAGGAAGCGTCGATCTTCCGCAAACTGTCGGTAGCCGACAACATCATGGCGATCCTGGAGACCCGCAAGGAACTCGACCGCGATGGCCGCCGCAAGGAACTGGAAAGCCTGCTGCAGGAATTCCACATCAACCACATTCGCGACAATCTCGGCATGAGCCTGTCCGGTGGTGAGCGGCGCCGAGTGGAAATCGCCCGCGCCTTGGCCACCGCACCGAAGTTCATCCTGCTGGACGAACCGTTTGCCGGTGTCGACCCGATCTCGGTTGGCGACATCAAACAGATCATCCACCATCTGAAGGCCAAGGGCATCGGCGTGTTGATCACCGACCACAACGTTCGCGAGACGCTCGATATCTGTGAAACCGCCTATATCGTCAACGATGGTCAGTTGATCGCCGAAGGTGACTCGGCAACCATCCTGGCCAACGAACTGGTCAAGGAAGTGTACCTGGGCCACGAGTTCCGCCTGTAAACACCGCGGTGTCACGGCTGTTCGCCAATGCGCGCGGTAGTCAATAAAAACCTCAGGCTTTTTATTGTTACCGTGCTCTAGGCAAAGCCCCCGATATCAGGCATATAATTTGCTTATGTTTGGCGCTCACGCGCCCTGTCGTGGATGGCGCAATGCGCCGGCGAATAAGGTGTTAAGCCCCTGCCATGAAACCATCGCTAGTCCTGAGAATGGGCCAGCAGCTGACGATGACACCGCAGCTGCAACAGGCCATCCGCCTGCTCCAATTGTCAACCCTGGACCTGCAACAGGAAATCCAGGAGGCGCTGGAGTCCAATCCGATGCTCGAACGCCAGGAAGAAGGCGACGACTTCGATAATACAGACCCGCTGGCCGATAACATCGAGCAAAAACCCAACGCCGACGTGCAGGAACCTTCCTATCAGGAAACCGCCCCTACGGTGGACAACCTGGAGGATGGCGAATGGAACGAACGTATTCCCAACGACCTTCCCGTGGATACCGCGTGGGAAGACGTCTACCAGACCAGCGCCAGCAGCCTGCCCAGCAACGACGATGACGAGTGGGATTTCACTACCCGTACGTCCGTCGGCGAGAGCCTGCAAAGCCATTTGTTGTGGCAATTGAACCTGGCACCGATGTCCGACACCGACCGCCTGATCGCCGTCACCCTGATCGATTGCATCAACAACCAGGGCTACCTGGACGAAACCCTTGAGGAAATCCTCGAGGCATTCGACCCGGAACTGGACATCGAGCTGGACGAGATCGAAGCCGTCCTGCACCGCATCCAGCAGTTCGAACCCGCCGGCATAGGCGCCCGCACGCTCAGCGAGTGCCTGCTGCTGCAACTGCGCCAAATGCCCGCCAAGACCCCTTGGCTCACCGAGGCCCAACGCCTGGTCACCGACTATATCGACCTGCTGGGCAGCCGCGACTACAGCCAGCTGATGCGCCGCATGAAGCTCAAGGAAGATGACCTGCGCCAGGTGATCGAGCTGGTACAGAGCCTCAACCCGCGTCCAGGCTCACAGATCGAGTCCAGCGAAGCCGAGTATGTCGTTCCCGATGTAATCGTTCGAAAGGACAATGAGCGCTGGCTCGTCGAGCTCAACCAGGAGTCGGTGCCGCGCCTGCGAGTCAACCCGCAATACGCGGGTTTTGTACGCCGCGCCGACACCAGCGCCGACAATACCTTCATGCGTAACCAACTGCAGGAAGCGCGCTGGTTCATCAAGAGCCTGCAAAGCCGCAACGAAACCCTGATGAAGGTGGCCACCCAGATCGTCGAGCACCAGCGCGGCTTCCTGGAATATGGCGACGAAGCGATGAAGCCGCTTGTCCTGCACGACATCGCAGAAGCAGTGGGCATGCACGAATCGACGATCTCCCGGGTAACCACGCAAAAATTCATGCATACCCCACGGGGTATTTATGAGTTGAAATACTTTTTCTCCAGCCACGTCAGCACCTCCGAAGGCGGCGAATGCTCGTCCACGGCAATCCGCGCGATCATCAAAAAACTGGTTGCCGCGGAAAATCAGAAAAAGCCATTGAGTGACAGTAAGATCGCTGGTTTACTGGAGGCACAAGGCATTCAGGTCGCCCGTCGAACCGTCGCCAAGTACCGCGAGTCCCTCGGGATCGCGCCTTCCAGCGAGCGTAAGCGTTTGATGTGACGGGCGGGCCATAGCGTTCCAGTGGCAGGTATTCCTACCTGCCGCTTTATGCACTGGCAACGAAGGAGAAGCTGTATGCAAGTCAACATCAGTGGACACCATGTAGAAGTCACCCCTCCATTGCGCGACTATGTCGAGCAAAAGCTGAAGCGGCTCGAGGGTCATTTTGACAAGATCACCAATGTGCAAGTCATCATGAAGGTCGACAAGCTTCAGCAGAAAATCGAGGCAACCCTGCAGATTCCCGGCGGAGAAGTAGTCGCCAACGCTGAGCATGAAGACATGTATGCATCTATCGATGCCCTGACCGACAAGCTTGACCGCCAACTTAAAAAGCATAAGGAAAAGAATCTGCACCTGATGCAAGGTACAGGTCGCTAACTCCCTCCCCATGATCCGACTTGAAACCATCCTGACCCCCGGCCGTTCCCTCGTGAACGTGCCGGGCGGCAGCAAGAAAAAAGCCCTCGAACAAATTGCCAACCTGATCCACCGCGAAGTGCCGGATCTGGAGATGCAGGATGTCTTCGAGGCACTGGTTGCCCGTGAAAAACTCGGTTCCACCGGTTTTGGCAACGGCATCGCCATTCCTCACTGCCGACTCAAAGGCTGCGAGTCCCCGGTGAGCGCCCTGCTGCACCTGGAAGCCCCCATCGATTTCGATGCCATCGACGGCGCCCCGGTCGACCTGTTGTTTGTTTTACTGGTCCCACAAGCCGCCACCGATGCACACCTGGAACTGCTTCGGCAGATAGCCAGCATGCTCGACCGCAAGGAAGTACGCGACAAATTGCGCAGTGCCGCCAGCAACGAGGCGCTCTATCAGGTTGTCCTGGATGAACAAAACGGGCAGTAATCATGCGTTTGATCATCGTCAGCGGCCGTTCCGGCTCAGGTAAAAGCACTGCTCTCAATGTTCTCGAGGACAACGGCTTTTATTGCATCGACAACTTGCCCGCCGGTCTACTGCCGGAATTGGCGGAACGTGCATTGATCCATACCGAACTGGCGCAACCGTTGGTGGCCGTATCGATTGATGCCCGCAACCTGCCCAGCCACCTCTCCCGGTTCCCCGAGTTGCTCGAGGAAGTGCGCGCCAAGCATATTCATTGCGACGTGCTGTATCTGGATGCCGACGAAGAGACGCTGCTCAAGCGCTTCTCCGAAACCCGTCGGCGCCATCCGCTCAGCAGCCCGCATCGCTCCCTCGCCGAAGCCATCGAGGACGAAACCAAGCTGCTGGGGCCGATCATTGACCTCGCCGACCTCAAGATCAACACCACCAGCCTCAACCTGTACCAACTGCGCGACGCAATCAAGCTGCGCCTGTTGAACCAGCCCGAGCCCGGCACCGCATTTCTGGTGGAGTCGTTCGGCTTCAAGCGCGGCATGCCGGTGGATGCCGACCTGGTGTTTGATGTCCGCTGCCTGCCTAACCCCTACTGGAAGCCAGAACTGCGTGATCAGTCCGGGCTGGATCAACCTGTAGCCGAATACCTTGCAGCGCAGCCGGATGTGGAGGAGATGTTCCAGGACATTTACGGCTACCTGCTCAAATGGTTGCCGCGATTCGCCGCAAGCAACCGGGCCTATGTCACGATTGCCGTCGGTTGCACCGGAGGCCATCACCGTTCCGTCTATTTGACCGAACGCCTGGGCCAGGCTTTGCAACAAACCCTCAAGAACGTCCAGGTTCGCCACCGCGACCTTAGCTGAAAGGAACACCCCCGCGATGCCCGCTCTGGAAATTGAAATCATCAACAAGCTGGGCTTGCATGCCCGGGCCTCTGCCAAGTTCGTCGGCGTTGCCGGGCAGTTCCCCTGCCAGATTCGCGCCGGGCGCACCCCCGAGTCCATGGTCGATGGTAAAAGCATCATGGCGATGATGATGCTGGCTGCCGGCAAGGGCACGCGGATTCACCTGAAGACGGAAGGCGAGCAGGAACAGGAAGCGATGGACGCGTTGGTGAAGTTGATCAACAACTACTTCGATGAGGGTGAGTAAACTCACCCTCGAACACTGCGTGACGCTGAAAAGGCGTCACCCCAACGCTGTATCCATAACCATCATCAGGCAAAACCCGATACACAGCCCCAGGCTGGCGAGCTTTTCGTGACCGTTGCGCCTCGATTCGGGGATCACTTCATGGGTCACCACCAACAACATCGCACCCGCGGCCAACGCCAGCCCCAAAGGCAATAGCACTTCGGCCAGGCTGACCAGCCATGCGCAAATCACCGCGAAAACAGGCTCGACCAACCCTGAGGCGGCACCGATCAAGAACGCCTTGACCCGTGACATCCCCGCCCCTGCCAATACCAGCGCAATCACCAGGCCTTCGGGCACATCCTGCAGGGCAATCCCCATGGCCAGGCTGTCGGCATCCGGCATGCCACCGCCGGCAGACACGCCCACCGCCATACCTTCTGGAATGTTGTGCGCAATGATGGCGAACACAAACAGCCAAATGCGTGGCGGGATCACCGGTTTGCCTGGCGTGCCCAGCAACATTTCGGGGCCGGCACCAGAGACCTTACGGTCAACCAGATACAAACCGAAAGCGCCCAGCATAATGCCCAAGCTGATCAACCCACTCGCGCCCCAGGGTGATAGCCCCAGGTTCTGGGCAGCAGAAATGCCTGGCACGATCAACGAAAACGCAGTCGCCGCCAGCATCACCCCGGCACCGAACCCCAGCAGGGAATCGCTCAGCGCTAACGGCATCCGCCGAATCACCAGCACCGGGACCGCACCCAACGCCGTACCGAGCGCACAGATCGCCCCGCCTTGCAGGGCACGCAGGATGCGTGGCTGCAAGTCCAGCCAGGCCAGCCCGTGGGCCACCAGCAAAGCAGTACCTGCCAATAGCAGCAGCGAGCCAAATGCATAGCGAAACATGCGCCCGCTGCCGATCGTCAGTGTTTCAGTGCCCATAGTCGGCCTTAGATCTTGTTATAGGGAGTGAGCGTCAGGCCAAGGCAGCCTGATAACGAGCGGCGACTTCTGGCCAATTGATGACGCTGTAGAAGGCATTGATGTATTCCGGGCGACGGTTCTGATACAGCAGGTAGTAGGCGTGCTCCCAGACATCCAGCCCGAGGATCGGCGTGTTGCCGCTCATCAATGGGCTGTCCTGATTGCCGCTGCTTTCCACTACCAGGGTCTTTTGTGGGGTAACACTGAGCCAGGCCCAGCCACTGCCGAAACGTGTCAACGCAGCTTTGGTGAAGGCTTCCTTGAAGCTGTCAAAACCACCCAGTTGCTCATCGATAGCCTGGCCCAGCACGCCCCCGGGCTTGCCACCGCCTTTGGGTGACATCACGGCCCAGAACAGCGAGTGATTAGCGTGACCGCCACCCTGATTGATCACTGCAGCACGCAGTTTTTCTGGCAGTTGCTGGACGCTGGACACCAGTTTCTCTACCGGCCAACCCGCGAACTCGGTGCCTTCAACCGCCGCGTTGAGGTTGTTGATATACGTTTGGTGATGCTTGGTGTAGTGAATCTCCATGGTCTGCGCATCGATATGCGGCTCCAGGGCATCGTAGGCATAAGGCAAGGCAGGCAAGGCGTAGGTCATATCAATGAGCTCCGTAATAAGGGCTGTTGCGGGTCGGCATATTCGGTTGCGCCGCAGCGCCGCCCAACAAGCGATGAGTACGTGGGTACTCACCGTGATCGCTGATGAAATTCAACAACTCAACATAGGTCTTGCTGCTCTGGCGCAGCGCCGCCTCGCGCAGTTGCGGGCTCAGACGCGAGTCCTGCATGGTCTGCAACAGACGCTGGTGAATGGCACAGAGGTATTCCGCGCTTTCCTCTGGCTGGTTCAGGCGCAGGTGCAGGTCCGCCAGGTTGTGATGGGAAATGACGCAAGCCGCCACTGCTTCGTCAGCGTCCGACCAGCGCTCGAATAACACTTGAGCCAGGGCCAGGGCTTGCAAATAGGCCTCGCGAGCGTCGACCAGTTCGCCCTGCATAAAGCAGCGATTGGCTCGTTCGATCGTGCGTTTCCAATGCTCCATGGTGAGCCTCCAAAGCAGAGTCGGTGATTACACGCCACCGGCCGTGAGTTTTTCCGGATCCAGCAGAATTTCCAGCTGACTACGGGGCAAGTCAGTGTGCTCAAGGGCGACCTCAATGATCGGCCGACCTTGCTGATAGGCTTTCTTGGCGATTTCGGCGGCCTTCTGGTAACCGATGATCGGGTTGAGTGCAGTGACCAGGATTGGGTTACGCGACAGCGCTTCCTTGAGCTTGGCTTCATTGATCTTGAAGCTGGCGATGGCCTTATCCGCCAGCAATCGGCTTGAATTGGCCAGCAACTCGAGGCTGCTGAGCAGATTCTGGGCGATGATCGGCAGCATCACGTTCAGCTCGAAGTTGCCCGACTGCCCGGCAACGGTGATGACCGTGTCATTACCAATCACTTGCGCGGCCACCATGGCGGTCGCTTCCGGGATCACCGGATTGACCTTGCCAGGCATGATCGAGGAACCCGGTTGCAGGCCCTCCAGCTCGATTTCACCAAGACCGGCGAGAGGGCCGGAGTTCATCCAGCGAAGGTCGTTGGCGATTTTCATCAGTGAGACGGCGGTGGCTTTCAATTGGCCGGAAACGGCAACAGCCGTGTCCTGGGAACCGATCAACGCAAACAGGTTCTTGCCCGGTGTAAATTTCACGCCGGTCAAATGACTCAACTGCTGGCTGAAACGTGCCGCGAATTCAGGGTGTGCATTAATCCCGGTGCCGACAGCTGTGCCCCCCTGGGCCAGGGCCTGCAGGCTGGGCAGCAAGTCCTGCAAATGCCCGATGTTGGACTTGAGTTGCTGCGCCCAGCCGTTGAGCACCTGGCTCATGCGCACGGGCATGGCATCCATCAGGTGAGTACGGCCGGTCTTGATGAAGGGGTGAACGGCTTCAGCCTTCTGCTCAATCACCTGAACCAGATGCAGCAGGGCTGGCAGCGTTTGCTCATGCAGAACCAACGCGGCGCTGACATGGATGGTGGTCGGGATGATGTCGTTGCTGCTCTGGCCGCAGTTAACGTGATCGTTTGGGTTGATGACCTCACCAAGCAAGCGGGTGGCGAGGGTTGCAATCACTTCATTGGCGTTCATGTTGGAACTGGTGCCGGACCCGGTCTGGAAGATATCCAGCGGGAAATGCGGCATGAAATCGCCTTCCAGCAAGCCCTGGGCGGCATCGACGATCGCCTTGCCCTGGGCTTCGCTGATCTGTTTGAGGTCGACATTGACCTTGGCGGCAGCGGCCTTGGCCAGAATCAAGGCACGAATGAATTGCGTCGGCATACGCTGCTTGCTGATCGGGAAGTTGTTCACCGCGCGCTGGGTTTGCGCGCCATACAGGGCGTCGGCAGGCACCTGAAGCTCGCCCATGCTGTCGTGTTCGATACGGGTGTTACTCATCGTTAGATCCTTGCACCAGGTCAGAGTGAGAAAGTGATGGCAGCAACTCGCAGGTCGCCAATTGCCAGGCAAAGGTCTGCCAGCGCTTGAGGCGGCACGCGCAGCGGGAGAGTTTTTCCAGATCACGCAAGGGGCGCCAGGCCTGGTCCAGGCATAGGGATCGCCAGTGCCACGGCAAGGCGATATCACTGGCGGTGTCGATCAAGAGACGGAATGAGGTTTCAGCGATCGTCCAGGGATGGGTCGCGGTGCAGCACGCCAGGTATCGGCCTTCATTGAGGTAATGTTCGATCAGGCGAGGTTCATTGGGATCGAGGCCGCAACGGATCTGACGACTCATCCAACGCCAGCTTTCCAGGTAAGGATCCTCATGCAGGACAGAACTCATGATCCACACTCATTCAGTAATGATATTCATTATTAAATGATATTAAGAATCAAAACAAGCGCAGCCGATTAATCCACTTTCTAGACAGCCACGAAAAAGGCGCGCCATCCTCAGGATGGCGCGCCTTTTTCGTGAAGCGATGCGGGATCAACTGCCAGCGACGGTCATCCGCTCGATCAGGACAGACCCGGTGCGAATGTTGCTGCGCAGTTCCAGGTCATTACCCACTGCAACGATCTGCTTGAACATGTCCCGCATGTTGCCGGCAATGGTCACTTCCTGGACGGCGAACTGAATCTCACCATTTTCCACCCAAAAACCTGCCGCGCCTCGAGAGTAATCCCCGGTCACCATATTCAAACCATGGCCCATCAACTCGGTCACCAGCAGGCCTCGGCCCATACGACGCAGCAATGCAGCCTGATCTTCGTCACCATGGGTCACAAACAGGTTATGCACGCCACCGGAGTTGGCAGTACTTGGCAAGCCAAGCTTGCGGCCGGCGTAAGTACCCAGGACGTAGGACACCAACTCGCCCTGCTCGACAAATGGCTTGGCATACGTCGCCAGGCCGTCACCATCGAACGCCGAGCTGCCCATGGCACGCATCAGGTGCGGGCGTTCGTCGATGGTCAGCCATTCAGGGAACAGCTTCTGGCCGATGGTGCCTTCAAGGAACGAGGACTTGCGGTAAAGGTTACCGCCGGAAATCGCCCCCAGAAAACTGCTGAACAAACCACCAGCCAGCTCCGCCGAGAACAGCACCGGCACTTCACAGGTCGCCACCGGGCGTGCGCCCAGGCGGCTGGCGGCACGTTGTGCGGCGCGCTGACCAATGCTGACCGGGTCAGCCAGCAGATCGCCTTGACGATTCACGTCATACCAATAATCACGCTGCATCTGGCCATTGGCTTCGGCGATCATCACACAGCTCAAGCTATGACGTGTAGACGCATAACCACCGATAAAACCGTGGCTGTTGCCGTAAACGCGGCAACCCTGATGGGTACTCAAGGTGGTGCCATCGGCGTTCTTGATGCGCGCATCAGCGTCAAACGCAGCCGCTTCGCATATCAGCGCCCGCTCAATAGCTTGCTCAGGCGTGATATCCCAGGCGTGGAACAGGTCGAAATCCTTCAAGTCCTTGGCCATCAACGCCTTATCGGCCAGGCCAGAGCTTTCATCTTCAGAAGTGTGCTTGGCGATGGCCAAAGCCGCCGCGACGGTCTCGCGAATCGCCTCCGGGCCGCTGGCCGACGTGCTGGCCGAGCCCTTGCGCTGCCCCACATACAACGTGATGCCAAACCCCTGGTCGCGGTTGAACTCAACGGTTTCCACTTCTCTCTGACGCACCGAGGTAGACAGCCCCTGCTCCAGCGACACAGCCACTTCACAGGCGCTCGCCCCCTGGCGCTTGGCTTCGGCAAGGATCTGCTCGACTTGTTCCTGCAGTGCCGGTAACGCTTGCGGACCGACGCTTTGGGCTGCACTCATGGTTTTCTCCACTCAAACTCTGCTTTCGGTTAAGGCCATCGAGCGACCGGGCCGGACAAGAGGCCCCCGACTGGTTATCATGGCGGCGTTTCTTTGCGGACTGCCACCATGGTTGATTCTTACGACGACTCCCTCGATGGGGAGAAAAGCAAATCCCAAGTCAAACGCGAGCTGCATGCTCTGGTTGATCTTGGCGAGCGCCTCACAACGCTCAAGAAAGACTTGATTGCAAAACTGCCACTGACCGACGAAATGCGCCGGGCTCTGGCCGATGCGCCTAAGCACACCGCGAATATCGCGCGTAAACGGCATATCGCGTTTATCGGCAGGCTGATGCGCGACCAGGACACTGACGCGATTCTGGCGTTGCTTGATCAAACCGATGCCTCCACTCGCCAGTACAACGAACGCTTCCATAACCTGGAACGTTGGCGTGACCGCCTGATATCGGGCGATGATGCCGTGCTGGAGAAATTCGTAGCGGAGTACCCGGACGCGGACCGCCAGCAACTGCGTTCCCAGATCCGTCAGGCTCAACACGAACTGGCGCATAACAAGCCGCCGGCCACCAGCCGTAAAATTTTCAAGTACATCCGAGAGCTGGACGAGACTCAACGCGGTCTGCGCTGATCCTCTTCCCCGGGTGGCGACCTTCGCCACCCGAAGCTCCGCGGCTTACGACCCCGTACCCCCTACGGTAATCGCATCAATTTTCAGGGTTGGCTGGCCGACACCCACCGGCACCGACTGCCCATCCTTGCCGCACGTGCCGACGCCACTATCCAGCGACAGGTCATTACCGACCATCGACACCTTGCTCATCGCTTCCGGCCCGTTACCAATCAACGTCGCTCCCTTGACCGGCGCGGTGATCTTGCCGTCTTCGATCAGGTACGCCTCGCTGGTGGAAAACACAAACTTGCCACTGGTGATATCCACCTGCCCGCCGCCAAGGTTGGCGCAGTAGATCCCGCGCTTAACCGACGCGATGATTTCCGCCGGGTCGCTTTCACCACCGAGCATGTAGGTGTTGGTCATGCGTGGCATCGGCAGGTGCGCATAAGATTCGCGGCGGCCGTTGCCGGTACGGGCCACGCCCATCAGGCGGGCGTTGAGCTTGTCTTGCATGTAGCCCTTGAGTACGCCGTTCTCGATCAGCGTGGTGCACTCGGTCGGCGTACCTTCGTCATCGACGCTCAGCGAGCCCCGACGGCCCGCCAAAGTGCCATCGTCGACAATGGTGCACAGCTTGGAGGCAACCATCTCGCCCATGCGCCCGCTGTAGGCGGAACTGCCCTTACGGTTGAAGTCGCCTTCCAGGCCATGCCCCACTGCTTCGTGCAGCAAAACCCCGGACCAACCCGAACCCAGCACCACCGGCAAGGTACCCGCCGGTGCCGGAATCGCCTCCAGGTTGACCAACGCCTGGCGCAGCGCTTCACGGGCATAGCCCATGGCACGGTCGTCAGTGAGGAAATAACGGTAGTCGGTACGACCGCCGCCGCCATGACCACCACGTTCGCGGCGCCCATTATGTTCGACGATCACGCTGACATTGAAACGCACCAATGGCCGCACATCCGCCGCCAGCCCGCCGTCGGTGGACGCCACCAAGATGCGCTCCCACACACCGGCCATGCTTACGGTGACCTGCTGAATGCGCGGGTCGAGGGCACGGGTGGCCGCGTCGACGCGCTTGAGCAGCTCAACCTTTTCCGCACGGCTAATCACTTCCAGGGGGTTATCCGGTGCATATAGCTGGGCCACATCCTGGGTGCTGAACGCCTGTACCGTGCCATTTTGCCCGGCACGAGAAATCGAACGCGCCGCACGGGCCGCCAGGCCCAGGGCCTCCAGGGTGATTGCATTGCTGTAGGCAAAACCGGTTTTCTCACCCGATTGCGCTCGCACGCCTACCCCCTGGTCAAGGTTGAAACTGCCTTCCTTGACGATGCCGTCTTCAAGCGCCCAGGACTCGGAAATCTGCCCCTGAAAATACAGGTCGGCTGCATCGATGCCCGGCCCGGCCAGATCGCCCAGCACGGTTTGCAAGCTTTCGATGGTCACGCCACCGGGTGCCAGGAGGTGTTCACTGACTGAGGACAACAACTCGCTCATAGGTTTGGCCTTAAATTCATCGTTCTGAAGCAGGCCGCTGTGCGCCCTGCGAGAAAAAGCGCCGATGGTTCGCCACCGGCATGCGCGCCCGTATCGACGCCTGTTCACTGCTGTCGCGCTCGGCCAACAACACCGCTTCGCCTTGATCCTGTTGTGTCAGCACACGCCCCCATGGGTCGACAATCGCCGCATGCCCAAAGGTTTCCCGTGGCCCTGGGTGCACGCCGCCTTGTGCGGCCGCCAGCACGTAACACTGGGTTTCGATGGCGCGCGCGCGAATCAACACGTCCCAATGCGCTGCCCCAGTCACGGCAGTAAAAGCCGAGGGGGCGGTGATCAACTCTGCGCCCGCTGCGCGCAACTCACTGTACAGCTCGGGAAAACGCAGGTCATAACACACGGTCAGCCCCAATCGACCCACCGGCGTATCCGCCACCACCACCTTGCCACCGAAAGCATAGTCGTCAGATTCCCGATAACGACCACGAGCATCGGCGACATCGACGTCGAACAAATGCAGCTTGTCGTAACGGGCGACAAGCTCACCCTGATCGTCAATCAGCAGCGAACAGGCGTTGGGCTTGGCATTCGGCTGGCCTTCGGGAGGCAACGGCAATGTGCCGGCCACTATCCATAAGGTGAGGTCGCGAGCGGTCTGTTTCAACCACGGCAGGATCGGGCCTTCACCCGAGGCCTCGGCGCGGCCGATATCGGCCACATCACGGCGCCCCATGGCCGCAAAGTTCTCCGGCAGCACCGCAAGCGTCGCACCGCGCAGCGCCGCTTGCTCCAGCAAACGCCGGGCCTGGGCCAGGTTGGCCAGCACATCGCTTTGGCTGACCATTTGAATTACTGCAAAGGACATGGGCCCACACTCCACGATTGGCATGGGGCCATGCTACTCCACAGTCTCTCAGTTTGGTTTTTCAAATGGCTTGTCGAAGGTGATTTTCGGGTCTTTCCAAGGCCCTTCCACTTTGTATTGCACGCTGGCGAAGCGCGAAACCCGGTCACCGATCAGTTTGTCGATCAGGAACAACGCACCTCCAATGGCCGGCGCACCGACAATCAGTGCCGCGATGGGCAGGTTGTTGGTCACAGGCAAGGTAACCAACAGCTTGGCGTTGACACGATCAGCCACCAGGTCGAGGGTGCCGTTGAGTTCCAGGTTGGTCGACGGCCCGGTCATGGTAATGGGCTCACGAGTCACGAACACACCGTCACTGGCCGCCAGTAAACCTTTGACCCGGTCATAGCTCAAACCCTTGCCGAGCAGGTCCGAGAAGTCCAGGCGCAGACGACGGCCGATGGAATTGAAGTTCAGCAGGCCGAACACCCGCAACGCCTGGGCGCCACCTTCCACTTCGACAAATTGACCTTTACGGAACGATGCATCTAGGCTGCCGGAGAAACGCTTGGGCCCGACCCACGCCGGCGAGCCCGGCCAACGCCCATCCACGTCCAGGTGGAAGTCCTCGCTGGTCACCGTCGGCGCAAAGCCCCAGCCCTTCAGCACATCGGCAATGTTCTTGCCATCCAGGCGCCCTTTGTACCAACTGTTGCTGGCACCTGGCGCACCTTCCCAACCACCGGCGCCCTTGAGCAGCATGCCCTTGAGTCCCAGGTCCAGATCGGTAAACGCCAGGCCCTTGGCGGTCGGCCTGATCTTCAGCGACCAGGCCCCTACAAGGTCCGGCCCCTGGTACAGCTTGTCGATACCGATATCCAGTGCCGGAATATCCTTCGGATCAATATCGGCCAGCGGGTCAGGAGCGTTTTCATCCGCCTGTACCGTCGGGTCCACCGCAGGTAATTTCACGTATTGCAGCTTGATCGCAATCGGCGCGCCCTTGGCGTCCGGCAGGTTGACCGTGCCTTTAGCCTGCTGGCTGTCGAGCTGCAAGCCCCAGGCAGCCGGCTTGCGATCAAGCTGCAGGTTGACCTGATCCAACTGGGAGCCGAAGCCCGTCAGCTTACCCACCTTGAAATCGGCACCACTGAGCAGTTGCTTGGCGCTGCCGCCCGGATCGTTGCCCGCGTATCGGCTCACCAGTTTTTTCCATGGGTCGATATCCAGCTCCGACAGTACGCCGCGAATGCGCAGGCCCTTGGCCGCAGGCAATAAAGCGTTGCCATCGCCGAGGAACAACTCGCCGCGACCGTCGTTGAGCTTGTCCGGCGGCGCAGCAAACGTGAAGTTGGCCAGTTCGCCGTAACTGAACCAATAGCGGCGCTCGGCGCCTTGCAAGGTCATGCGGAATACGCTGTCACGCCCCTGGCTGGCCGGCATGCCAAAGGGCGCGGGTAAATCTACCGCGACGCCCTTCATATTGGAGCTGACCATCAGTTGGCTGTCAGCGCCATCCAGCGTCAGTTGCAATTGGTACGGAATGTCGCCGGAAACCGGCAGCGGCTGGCTGATCTTCAACCAATCCGTCAGACGCTTGACCGTAACCTGGCCTTTGGCGGTCACGCGGGTGCTGATATTGCCGGGCTTGCCATCGGCAACAATCTGCGCGGTGATGGGGCGGTCGAACGCCTGTGCCGAGATATTCTGGCCGCTCAGGCCCTTGGCGCTGTCGAAGCGGAAGTCGCCCTTGAGCTGGGTCAGGTCCAGGGACGGTTCCGCCAGTTGCAGTCGGGCTTTGTCGGTCTTGAAATCCACCACGATCTTGGGGTCGGTCCCCTTGGCCAGGGGCACGTCCAGGTCCAGGTTGCCTTGCAGGTCGCCCTCGCCTTTCCAGCCGGCGAAGGTCGAGGCGGTGCCTATCGGCGCTTCCTGAAGGATTTTCAGGCCATCGCCCAGGCCACCGGAAAACCCTCCGGTCAGCAGCAGGTGGCTGTCCTGGCCGGCAGGTGCGTGGGGAATATTGACGTAGACATCCTTGACCTTGGTGTCGAGCAACTGGCCCTTGCTGGCCAGGATGCGCACACCGCTCTCTTCGACGAACACTTCACCGTCGACCTTGCTTACATGAGGCCAACCCGGCTGGAACGCCAACTCGGCGTCATGCACCTTGAAGAACAGGCTGATATTGCGCGAAGCCGGCAGCGCGTCGTGATTCAGCGAACCTTGGTATTGGAAGAACCCTTGGTCAACCGCCCCCTTGAGAATGGCTGTGCGCAGCCACTCATCCAGCGACGGGCTCAGTACAGCGGGTAGATACTTGGGAGTGAAGCGACCATCACCATCAACCATGCCCACCCGCAGGTCCATGTAGTCTTCCTGGCTGTGGTCGAAATGCAGGCGAATCAGGAAGTCGGCAGCGATTTTGCCTTCCTCGCCCAATACCTTGATGTAAGGCGCTATCAGGGTGAAGCCTTCTTTATCCAGCTTCCAGGTCAGCCGCGCATTGGCCTGGTTGTACTGCCAAGGCTTGGCGAAGATCGGGAACAGATGCAGGGAAAAGTCCTTGCTGTCCATGCGCAATTCGCCATGGCCCAGATCGCCGCTGATGCTGCCGGACACATTACGCGCGGCAGGCGCACCGAAGTACGCATCAAAGCCGATGCGCTCAAGGTTGGCGGCGAAGCTGACTTTGCGGTCGGTGGTGTCCTGGGGGCGCAAATCCACCAGCACATTGCGCAGCACACCCGTAGCCTTCAGATGCTCAAGGGTCTTGGCGAAGCCTTCCGGCAACGGCGCCAAGGCATTCAACAAGGGTATGATGGGCGTCAGATCGAGGCGATCGGCTTGAAGCTTCCAGACTTCCTGGTCCTTGTCCGTGGCCAGGGTTTGCTGCAATTGCACATGTGATTCCCAGCGGGTATCGCCCAGGTTCATCGCGAGCGAATCAAACAGCACCTCGAGGCCGTTCTCACTGCGTTGCAGATAAGCCGTCAGGGCAAGATTCTCGATATGCACAGGCTTGCGATCGGCGTAGCTGCCCTTCACTTGCGGCGAATTGAGACGTACCGCAGCACTTTGGACAGTACCTTTGGCCCAGCTCAGCCAAAACTCACCGCCGGCCTGGAACTGCGTGAGCTTCCATTGCTGAGTCAGCTTCGCGGGGATCCATTTGGCCCAATCGCTTTGGGGCAGACTGAGGTAGGCTTCAACTTCTGCATCTCGCCATTGGCTGGCACGAATGCGGCTGCGCAGGCTGACGGCAAGCGGTTGACCGTCAGGCAGCGTCAAGCGTGCGTCCAGGCGTTGCCGAGTCATGCCGGTATGCAGGCTCAAGCCGACATAAGTCACGGTCAACGGCGCTTGATCGAACGGCTGGAAGGTGACCTGGCTGTCCAGCAGTGACACGCGCTTGACCATTTGCATGCGCGTCAACACCTGCTCCGGGTCCAGTGGCTGGTCATTCTGCACCGGCAGGCCTTGCAGGGCCCAGTGACCGTCCTTGTCTTCCTTGACGCTCAATTGCAACCCACTGACTTCCAGGTGGGCGATGCGCACTTCCCGGGCCATCAGGCTGGCCCAGATATCCGGCACCACTTCGACCTGGTCCAGGCGCAGGGCACTGCTGCCCTCGCCGACCATGACATCGTGGGCCAGTAATACCGGGGCGAAGCCACTCCAGCGGCCTTCGAGGCTGCCGATGTGCAAAGGAATATCAACCGCGGCCTGGGCCTTGGCCTCAACTTCCGCACGGTATTCGGCCACCAGCGGCGTCAGTTGACGACCCAGGCTCACATACACCGCCGCCAATACCAGCAGCAACGCACACAGGCCCAGGCTCCAACGGGTCAAAGCGGCAAAAAAGCGTATCAGACGCTCCATGTCAGGCGACCCTCAAGGCAGTTGGCGGACGGCAGATCATGGCCTGCCGGTCTCACGAAAAGAAAGCGAATGGGGATCAGAGCAGCACCACGTCGTATTGTTCCTGGGAATACATGGTTTCAACCTGAAAACGAATCGTGCGCCCGATAAAACCCTCCAGCTCCGCGACGTTACCGGACTCCTCATCCAGCAATCGATCGACCACTTTCTGGTTGGCGAGCACTCTATAACCTTCGGCCTGGTAGGCTCGCGCCTCCCGTAAGATTTCCCGGAAAATCTCGTAGCAAACCGTTTCAGGGGTCTTCAGCTTGCCGCGGCCCTGGCAACTGCTGCAAGGCTCGCACAGCACTTGCTCAAGGCTTTCGCGGGTACGCTTGCGGGTCATCTGTACGAGGCCAAGCTCGGTGATACCGATGATATTGGTCTTGGCGTGATCGCGCTCCAGCTGCTTCTCCAGCGTACGCAACACCTGGCGCTGGTGCTCTTCGTCTTCCATGTCGATGAAGTCGATGATGATAATGCCGCCGAGGTTGCGCAGGCGCAGTTGGCGGGCAATCGCAGTAGCCGCTTCGAGGTTGGTCTTGAAGATGGTTTCTTCAAGGTTGCGGTGCCCCACGAACGCTCCCGTATTGACGTCGATAGTGGTCATGGCTTCGGCCGGGTCTACCACAAGATAGCCTCCGGACTTGAGCGGCACCTTGCGTTCCAGGGCTTTCTGGATTTCATCTTCGACGCCATACAGGTCAAAGATTGGGCGTTCACCAGGGTAGTGTTCCAGGCGATCGGCAATTTCCGGCATCAACTCGGCAACAAATTGCGTAGTGCGCTGGAAGGTTTCCCGCGAGTCGATGCGGATTTTCTCGATCTTTGGACTGACCAAGTCACGCAGGGTACGCAGCGCCAAGCCCAAATCTTCATAGATGACGCTTGGCGCGCCAATGGTCTTGATCTGGGCACCAATCTGGTCCCACAAGCGCCGCAGGTACCGGATGTCCATCAAGATTTCATCAGCGCCTGCGCCTTCAGCGGCAGTGCGCAGAATAAAACCACCCGCCTCCTTGATGCCCTCGGCCGCCACACAATCGCTTACCACTTTCTTCAGGCGTTCACGTTCGGCTTCGTCTTCGATTTTCAGAGAGATGCCAACATGGGCAGTACGAGGCATGTACACCAGGTAGCGCGACGGAATCGACAGTTGGGTGGTCAGACGCGCGCCTTTGGAGCCGATGGGGTCCTTGGTGACTTGCACCACCAGGCTCTGCCCTTCATGCACCAGGGCGCTGATGCTTTCCACTGCCGGGCCTTCGCGCAGGGAAATTTCCGAGGCGTGGATAAACGCGGCACGGTCCAGGCCGATGTCGACGAATGCGGCCTGCATCCCCGGTAACACGCGCACCACTTTACCTTTATAGATGTTGCCAACGATCCCGCGCTTCTGGGTACGCTCGACGTGCACTTCTTGCAGAACACCGTTCTCTACCACCGCCACGCGCGATTCCATCGGCGTGATATTGATCAGAATCTCTTCACTCATGGC
The DNA here is from genome assembly GCF_004519405.1 of Pseudomonas sp. BCA17. Classification (GTDB taxonomy): domain Bacteria; phylum Pseudomonadota; class Gammaproteobacteria; order Pseudomonadales; family Pseudomonadaceae; genus Aquipseudomonas. Next base: position 559,405 of record NZ_SGWI01000002.1, read on the forward strand.
TGGGTCTCGTTCAGGCGTTTTCACAATAGTGACCGATCGCTTTAGGCTGGGCGCTGGAGTCAAGCGATCAGCGCACGGTAAGGTTTTGCCAACAGGGTATGCCGAATTGGTCCAGCAGTTGCGCGGTTTCGCACACCGGCAAGCCGACCACGGCTGAATAACTGCCACTGAGACCGGCCACGAATACCGACCCCAGCCCTTGAATAGCATAGCCCCCCGCCTTGTCCTGGGGTTCGCCACTGTGCCAGTAAGTTGTAGCCTCCTCGACAGAAACCCTTCGAAAACGTACACGGCTGCTTACACATCGGGTTTCACAGCGCTGCCCATCAGTGAGGGCAATGGCGGTGAGGACTTCATGCTCGCGGTCGGAAAGGGCCATCAACATCGCCAGGGCGTCGGCCTGATCAACAGGCTTGCCGAGGATCCGACCGTCAACGATCACAGCCGTATCAGCACCCAGCACGCAAACATCGGAGGGTTGTTCAAGCGCAGCAAAACCCGCCACGGCCTTGCCGCGCGCAAGACGCTCGACATAGGCAACAGCGGGTTCGTTGGCAATAGGCGTTTCATCGATGGAGGCGCCGACCACGGTGAAGGGCACACCGATCTGGGTCAACAGCTCACGTCGCCTCGGAGAGCCCGAAGCCAGATAAAGCGAATTCATTCCAGACTCTCCCTGCAGAGTTCGATAACCAGGCAGAGCCTCGCAATCCATTCAATTGATTTTATAGCGACGACGTAACCCACGCAGACCGAAACTGACCCACGGCCACAGCAGCGCGCTGACCAGGGCCGGTAATACCAACGCCAGGGTCGGCTGACGGTTACCGGTCAAGGCGCTGAGCCAGAGTTGCACCAACTGCGCCAGGCCGAAGATCACCAGGATCACCAGGCACTGCTGCCACATAGGAAACATGCGTAGACGCTGTTGCAACGACAACACCAGAAAGGTGATCAGGGTCAGGATCAACGCGTTCTGCCCTAGCAAAGTGCCATAGAGCACATCTTCCGCCAAGCCGAGAAACATCGCGGTCACCATGCCCACTTTGTGCGGCAGGTTCAGCGACCAGAAGGCCAGCAGCAACGCCAGCCACAGCGGGCGCAGGATTTCCATGAATTGCGGCAGTGGCGAGACGCTGAGCAGCAAGCCGATGGCAAAGGTCAGCCAGACGATCCAGCCATTGCGCGAATGAGTACCGGCCATTATTCCTCCCTCTGCCGCGTAGATGCCGGGGTGGTTGCCGCAGGCTTGGCTGCCGGCGTCGCCGCTGGTGGTTTAGCCGCCGCAGGTTTAGCGGGGCGCGCGGTGTGGGCCGCCGGCTTGGCCGGGGTTGCTACGGGCGCTGCCGGTGCGGCTGCCGGTGCGGGCGGCCCCACGAATGCCGGTTTCGGCACCGTCGCCGGAACGATCGGCGTAGTGCCGTTCTGCTTGTCTTCCGCCTCCTGAGCCTGAGCGGCGTCATTGGCGCGCTCTTCCGGAGTGCGGTTGTCACTGAAGACCAGCAGCAGGTAACGGCTGCGGTTCAGGGCGGCGGTCGGCACAGCGCGCACAATGGCGAATGGTTGGCCGGAATCGTGGATCACTTCCTTGACCGTCGCTACCGGGTACCCTGCCGGGAACCGCTGACCAAGACCGGAGCTGACCAGCAGGTCGCCCTCCTTGATGTCGGCGGTATCCGCTACATGCCGCAACTCCAGGCGCTCCGGGTTACCCGTGCCGCTGGCAATCGCACGCAAGCCGTTACGGTTGACCTGCACCGGAATGCTGTGGGTCGTATCCGTCAGCAACAATACTCGCGAGGTGTAGGGCATTAGCTCGACCACCTGCCCCATCAGGCCACGGGCATCGAGCACCGGCTGGCCAAGCACCACGCCGTCACGCTCACCTTTGTTGATGATAATGCGGTGGGTAAAGGGGTTGGGGTCCATGCCGATCAACTCGGCCACTTCGACCTTTTCGTTGACCAGTGCGGAGGAATTGAGCAACTCGCGCAGCCGAACGTTCTGCTCGGTAAGGGCCGCGAGCTTTTGCATGCGCCCCTGCAGCAACAGGTTTTCAGTCTTGAGTTTTTCGTTCTCGGCGACCAGCTCGGTGCGGCTGCCAAATTGGCTGGCCACGCCCTGGTAGAGACGTTGCGGCAGGTCGGTGATCCAGTAAGTCTGCATCAACACCAGCGACATCTGGCTACGCACAGGCTTGAGCAGTGCAAAGCGGGCATCGACCACCATCAGCGCGACCGAAAGCACGACCAGCACCAACAAGCGCACGCCCAATGAGGGGCCTTTGGCGAAAAGCGGTTTAATAAGCCGCTCCTCCCAGGCAAATGTTCTCTTTATTCATACGGCATCTAACCGGCCTGGATGCAGATTGAAGAAGATAAACGCCAACAGGCAGCACTGCAAAGTGCTGCCTGCCAACGAAGCATGAACCATCCAGGCGATCTTATTCGCTGGAGAGCAGGTCCATGGTGTGTTTATCCATCATTTCCAGTGCACGGCCACCGCCGCGGGCGACGCAGGTCAGCGGGTCTTCGGCGACGATCACCGGCAGGCCGGTTTCCTGGGCCAGCAACTTGTCGAGGTCACGCAGCAAGGCGCCACCACCGGTCAATACCAGGCCACGCTCGGCGATATCCGAAGCCAGTTCCGGCGGCGATTGCTCCAGGGCGCTTTTCACTGCCTGAACGATAGTGGCCAGGGACTCTTGCAACGCTTCCAGCACTTCGTTGGAGTTCAGCGTGAAGGCACGTGGAACGCCTTCGGCCAGGTTGCGACCGCGAACATCGACTTCGCGCACTTCACCACCCGGATAAGCGGTACCGATTTCCTGCTTGATGCGTTCGGCGGTGGACTCACCGATCAGGCTGCCGTAGTTGCGGCGTACATAAGTGATGATCGCTTCGTCGAAGCGGTCGCCGCCTACGCGCACGGATTCGGCGTAGACCACACCGTTCAGGGAAATCAGGGCGATCTCAGTGGTACCACCACCGATATCCACCACCATCGAACCGCGCGCTTCTTCAACCGGCAGGCCGGCGCCGATAGCGGCAGCCATAGGCTCTTCGATCAGGAACACTTCGCGGGCACCGGCACCAAGGGCCGATTCACGGATGGCACGACGCTCCACCTGGGTGGACTTGCATGGAACGCAGATCAGCACACGAGGGCTGGGCTGCAGAAAACTGTTTTCGTGAACTTTGTTGATGAAGTACTGCAGCATCTTCTCGCAGACACTGAAGTCGGCGATCACGCCGTCTTTCATCGGACGAATGGCAGCAATATTGCCTGGTGTACGGCCGAGCATGCGCTTGGCCTCGGTGCCGACGGCAACGACACTTTTCTGATTACCATGGGTCCGAATAGCCACAACCGATGGTTCATTCAGGACGATACCGCGCTCGCGCACGTAAATAAGGGTGTTGGCAGTGCCCAGGTCAATGGAAAGATCGCTGGAAAACATGCCACGCAGTTTCTTGAACATGGGAAAGGGACCCTAGGCAACGCGTGGGTAAAAAAGTGCGGCAAACTCTAACAACGACAGGGATTTTGGGCAAGGCGCCAATGTGCTAAATTGGCCGACTTTCTGTGCACCAACCCCCACAATCGCGGCCATATGACCGTAGAAATGCGGTAGTGTTCCGACAATCTAACACACGGACGCCCTCCGTTCTGTTTTCCACTGGAGAATCCCATGGCGCTTGAACGCTCCGACGTGGAAAAAATCGCGCATCTGGCCTCGCTTGGCCTGAATGACGCCGATCTTCCACAGACCACCGCAGCCCTGAACAGCATTCTCGGGCTGGTTGACCAAATGCAGGCCGTGGATACCGACGGTATCGAGCCTCTGGCTCACCCGTTGGAAGCCAGCCAGCGCCTGCGCGCAGACGTCGTGACCGAGCACAATAATCGCGAGGCCTACCAGTCCATCGCGCCAGCGGTCGAAAACGGCCTGTATCTGGTTCCGAAAGTCATCGACTAAAGGGAAAGAGCCTTTCATGCATCACATGACTCTGGCCGAGATCGCCCGCGGTCTCGCCGACAAAAAGTTTTCTTCCGAAGAGCTGACCAAGACCCTGCTGGCGCGCATCGCCGAGCACGATCCCAAGGTCAACAGCTTCATCAGCCTCACCGAGGAGCTGGCCTTGAGCCAGGCGAAGGCTGCCGACGTGCGGCGCGCCAACGGTGAAAATGGCGCACTGCTGGGCGCCCCTATCGCCCACAAAGACCTGTTCTGCACCCAGGGCATTCGCACCAGTTGCGGTTCGAAGATGCTCGACAACTTCAAAGCGCCCTATGACGCCACCGTAGTGTCCAAGCTGGCCGCCGCCGGGGCCGTGACCCTGGGCAAGACCAACATGGACGAATTCGCCATGGGTTCGGCCAACGAGTCGAGCTACTACGGCGCGGTGAAAAACCCGTGGAACCTGGAACACGTGCCCGGCGGTTCGTCCGGTGGCTCGGCTGCCGCCGTTGCCGCGCGCTTCCTGCCCGCCGCCACCGCCACCGACACCGGCGGTTCGATCCGCCAGCCTGCCGCGTTCACCAACCTTACTGGCCTGAAGCCGACCTACGGTCGCGTTTCCCGCTGGGGCATGATCGCGTACGCATCCAGCCTGGATCAGGGTGGCCCCCTGGCTCGGACCGCTGAAGACTGCGCGATTTTGTTACAAGGCATGGCAGGCTTCGATAAACAGGACTCCACCAGCATCGATGAGCCGGTGCCGGACTACAGCGCCAGCCTCAATACCTCGATCAAGGGCCTGCGCATCGGTTTGCCGAAGGAGTACTTCAGCGCCGGCCTCGACCCGCGAATCGCCGAGAGCGTGCACAACTGCGTCAAGGCGCTGGAAAAGCTCGGTGCCGTGATCAAGGAAATCAGCCTGCCGAACAACCAGCACGCGATTCCAGCCTATTACGTGATCGCCCCGGCTGAAGCGTCCTCCAACCTGTCGCGTTTCGACGGTGTGCGCTTCGGCTACCGTTGCGAAAACCCAAAAGACCTGACCGACCTGTACAAACGCTCTCGTGGCGAAGGCTTCGGCGTAGAAGTACAGCGCCGGATCATGGTGGGCGCCTACGCTCTGTCGGCCGGTTACTACGATGCGTACTACCTCAAGGCGCAGAAAATCCGTCGCCTGATCAAGAACGACTTTATGGCAGCCTTTAATGAAGTCGACGTGATTCTCGGCCCAACCACGCCTAACCCGGCCTGGAAGATCGGCGCCAAGAACAACGACCCGATCGCCGAGTATCTGGAAGACTTCTACACCATCACCGCCAACCTCGCGGGCTTGCCGGGCCTGTCCATGCCGGCCGGTTTCGTCGATGGCCTGCCGGTAGGCGTGCAGTTGCTCGCCCCGTATTTCCAGGAAGGCCGCTTGCTCAATGTGGCGCATCAGTACCAGTTGAACACTGACTGGCACACTCGCACCCCTACCGGCTTCTGAGGAGAACACTATGCAATGGGAAGTTGTGATCGGGCTGGAGATTCATACCCAGCTCGCCACCCAATCGAAGATTTTCTCCGGTAGCGCCACCACATTCGGCGCAGGGCCCAACACCCAGGCCAGCCTGGTCGACCTGGGCATGCCCGGCGTACTGCCAGTGCTGAACCAGGAAGCGGTGCGCATGGCGGTGATGTTCGGCCTGGCGATTGACGCCGAGATCGGCCAGCACAACGTGTTCGCGCGCAAGAACTACTTCTACCCGGATCTGCCCAAGGGCTACCAGATCAGCCAGATGGAACTGCCGATCGTCGGCAAGGGCCACCTGGACATCCCTCTGGAAGACGGCACGATCAAGCGTGTCGGTGTAACCCGTGCCCACTTGGAAGAAGACGCCGGCAAAAGCCTGCACGAAGAATTCCCGGGCGCTACCGGCATCGACTTGAACCGTGCCGGCACACCGCTGCTGGAGATCGTGTCCGAGCCGGACATGCGCAGCGCCAAGGAAGCCGTAGCCTACGTCAAGACGATCCACGCGCTGGTGCGTTACCTGGGCATCTGTGACGGCAACATGGCCGAAGGCTCGCTGCGTTGCGACTGCAACGTATCGGTCCGCCCAAAGGGCCAGGTCGAGTTCGGCACCCGCTGCGAGATCAAGAACGTCAACTCGTTCCGCTTCATCGAAAAGGCGATCAACAGCGAAGTGCGTCGTCAGATCGAACTCATCGAAGACGGCGGCAAGGTCATCCAGCAAACCCGCCTGTACGACCCGAACAAAGACGAAACCCGCGCCATGCGCAGCAAGGAGGAAGCCAACGACTACCGTTACTTCCCCGACCCTGACCTGTTGCCGGTCGTTCTGGAGGATTCATTCCTCAACGACATCCGCACCACCCTGCCGGAATTGCCGCAGCAGAAACGCGAGCGCTTCCAGGAGCAGTTCGGCCTGTCGGTCTACGATGCCAGCGTCCTGGCGTCCAGCCGTGAACAAGCCGACTACTACGAAAAAGTGGTGAGCATCGCCGGCGACGCCAAACTGGCGGCCAACTGGGTGATGGTTGAGCTGGGCAGCCTGTTGAACAAGCAGGGTCTGGAAATCGACGAAGCCCCGGTCACCGCCGAGCAACTGGGCGGCATGCTGCTGCGTATCAAGGACAACACTATCTCCGGCAAAATCGCCAAGACCGTGTTTGAAGCCATGGCCGCAGGCGAAGGCAGCGCCGACGAGATCATCGAGAAGCGCGGCCTCAAGCAAGTGACCGACAGCGGTGCGATTTCCGCGGTTCTTGATGAAATGCTCGCGACCAACGCCGAGCAGGTCGAACAGTACCGTGCGGCGGACGAAGCCAAACGCGGCAAGATGTTCGGCTTCTTTGTCGGCCAGGCGATGAAAGCGTCCAAAGGCAAGGCCAACCCGCAACAGGTGAACGAACTGCTTAAAAGCAAGCTCGAAGGCTGACAGCGGTGAGTGCTCCGAGTGAAACTTCATGCTTGACTCGGACACACCGTATGAGGGGGCTTGCCTCCGATAGCGGCGATTCAGTCAAACCAGTAGCGACTGACACGCCACTATCGGGGGCAAGCCCCCTTCCACTTTGTAACGGGGCACTTTGATAATGAAGCGTCTACTCGGCCTCCTGGCCCTGTTCTCACTGTTGGCCGGTTGCGCCAGCGGCCTCATTGACCCCAACGGCTATGACGAAACCGGCACCGCCTCTTATTACGGGGCCAAGCACCATGGCAAAAAGACCGCCAGCGGTGAACCCTTCAACCAGAACTCCCTGAGCGCCGCCCATCGGCGGTTGCCCTTCGGCACACGGGTCAAGGTGACTAACCTGGCCAACAACAAATCCGTAGTGGTACGCATCAATGACCGTGGCCCGCATACCCGTGGGCGCTTGATCGATCTGTCGCGCAAAGCGGCCGAGCAACTGGGTATGCTGGGCAGCGGCACTGCACGCGTACGTGTGCAAGCCATGAGCAACTGATCGAGGCAGCCTTGAGTATTTTCGGATTGAACGCACTCTCGCCCTGGAGCCTGGCTGAACTGATCAGCGGCCTGCTGCTGCTGATCGTCGGTGCGGAAATCCTGGTGCGCGCCGCCGTGCGCCTGGCCGCCAGTCTCAAGGTACGGCCGCTGATCATTGGCCTGAGCATCGTCGCCTTCGGCAGCAGCGCACCGCAGATGACCGTCAGCCTGCAAGCCACCCTGGCCGGCAACACCGATATTGCCGTGGGCAGCGTGATCGGCAGCAGCATCTTCAACATCCTGGTCACTCTGGGTCTGTCTGCGCTGATCATCCCACTGCGGGTGTCGCGACAACTGGTTCGCCTGGACATTCCGCTGATGATCCTCGCCGGGCTGCTGGTGTTCGCCCTGGCGGCCAATGAAGCGCTGACACCATTCGACGGCCTGCTACTGCTCGCCGCCCTGGCGGGCTACCTGGGCATGCTGCATTACCAGACCCGTCACTCACGCCGCCCGCGCACACTGGACACCGTGGCCAAAGCGCCCTGGTTGAGCAGCGCATTGCTGATGCTGAGCGGGTTCCTGGTGCTGGTACTGGCCGGGCATCTGCTGCTGGGCGCGGCGGTGGATGTCGCCGCAGACCTGGGCCTGTCGGAACGCATCATCGGCCTTACGCTGATCGGTGTCGGCACCTCTCTGCCGTGCCTCGCAACCTCATTGATCGCAGCCCTGCGTGGCGAACGGGAAATAGCCGTGGGCAACGTGATCGGCAGCAATTTGTTCAACCTGTTGGGTGTACTGGGTTTTACGGCGTTGGTTGCACCGTCGCCGTTGTCGGTGTCCCCCAATGCCCTGGACTTCGATCTGCCGGTGATGCTGGGTGCAATCACCTTGTGCTTACCGGTGTTCTATACCGGCTACCGCGTCACTCGCGCCGAAGGCCTGGTTCTGCTGGCGCTGTACGTTGCGTATGGCCTGCATGTGATGGCGTTTACCACCGGCATGCCGCTGGCGAATAAACTCGAACAATTGATGCTGTATTACGTCCTGCCGGTACTGGTGGCGTTGCTGTTGTTCACATCGCTACGGGCCTGGCGCCGCCAACACAAGAGGGAATCGCAATGACCGATCAGAAAAAGCCCGGGGTTGAAATGCGTCGCCAAGTAATGGGCGATGTGTTCGTCGACCATGCCCTGGGCAACGCGACCGAGTTCACCCAGCCGCTGCAGGACTTCGTCAACGAACACGCATGGGGCAGTGTGTGGAATCGCGAAGGCTTGCCACTGAAGACCCGCAGCCTGATCACTCTCGCCGCGCTGACCGCGCTCAAATGCCCGCAGGAACTCAAAGGCCATGTGCGCGGCGCACTGAATAATGGCTGCACCGTGGAAGAAATCCGCGAAGCGCTGCTGCATTGCGCGGTGTATGCCGGGGTGCCGGCTGCGATTGATGCGTTTCGTGCGGCCCAGGAAGTGATCGACAGCTACCAGAAAGAAGGCTAGATCCAGCCTCCCGCCTGCAACACAAAGATCCCGATATTCGTGGTCACCGCCGCCATCAGGGTGGTGATCACGATAATCGCCGCCGCCAGTTCATGATTGCCCTCGGCCGCCCTGGCCATCACGAAACTCGCGGCTGCCGTCGGCGCGCCGAAATACAGAAACAGAATCCCCAGTTCCGGCCCACGAAAGCCCAGTAGCCAGGCGCCCAGCGTCGCCACCACCGGCAAGCCGATCATTTTCACCAGGCTGGCACTCAGGGCCATGCTCCCGCTTTTGCGCAATGCGGCCAGTGACAGGGTGCCACCGATGCAGATCAGCGCCAGCGGCAAGGTCATGTCCGCCAGGTACTGCCCCGAGGACTCCAGCCAGCCCGGCAAGCCAATCTGGAACACTGCGAACGGCGTGGCCGCAATCACACTGATGATCAGCGGGTTAGCCACTACGCTCTTGCAGATGCTCCACGGGTCGGACTTGATCACCGGGCTATACACCGCCAACACAATGGTCGACAGCGTGTTGTAGAACAGGATCACCAGCGCCGCGAGAATAGCGCCGAGAGAGATGCCGTAGTCCCCGTACATGCTGGCGGCCAGCGCCAGGCCGATGACCCCGTTATTGCCGCGAAACGCGCCCTGGGTATAAATGCCGCGATCTTCAGGCGGGCAACGAAAAATCGCCCACCCCCAGGCCATGGCAAAGCTGAGCAATGTGGCGACAGCAAAGTAGATCAGCAAACCCGGCTTGAGCGCCGAGTGCAGGTCGGCATGCAGGATGCCCAAAAACAGCAGCGCCGGCATGGTGACGTTGAACACCAGGGACGAGGCGGTGTGGATAAAGTTGTCGTTGATCCAGTTGATGCGTTTGAGCAACACACCCAGGAACAGCATGGCAAACACCGGCGCGGTGATGGTCAGGGTGGTGAGGAAAATAGCCAGCATGCCGGGGGGAACCTTGGTGAGCGTCGTCAGGTGGCTAATGATAAGCCATGCAACCCGCGCCGTCCGGTCTAACGCTATCGGGGGCAAGCCCCTCCCACACCTGACCGCGTTCCTACAGGTTAAATGCGGTCAAAAAGTGGGAGCGGGCGTGCTCGCGAAGGCCGTCGACGCGGTCTCAGGTAATGGGTGCCGGGTTGAACAGAGTGATGTCGTTATGCAGCTTGTGATGTTCGGCCCACGTCTTCTTCTTGCCGCTGGCCACGTCCAGATAGAAGTGAAACAGCTCCCAGCCCAACTCCTCGATGCTCGCACGCCCGGTGGCGATGCGCCCGGCGTCGATGTCGATAAGGTCTGGCCAGCGCTGCGCCAGCTCGGTACGGGTTGAGACCTTCACCACGGGCGCCATCGCCAGCCCGTAAGGCGTGCCACGCCCAGTGGTGAACACATGCAGGTTCATGCCCGCCGCCAGCTGCAACGTGCCGCACACAAAGTCACTGGCCGGGGTCGCGCAAAAAATCAGGCCCTTGCCCTTGAAGCGCTCGCCAGGGCCCAGCACGCCGTTGATCGCGCTGCTGCCGGATTTGACGATGGAGCCCAGGGACTTCTCGACAATATTCGACAATCCACCCTTCTTGTTGCCCGGCGTGGTATTGGCACTGCGATCCGCTTCGCCTTTGGCCAGGTAACGGTCATACCAGTCCATTTCCCTGACCAGCGCCTGGGCTACTTCCTTGTCCTGGGCACGAGAAGTCAGCAGGTAGATGGCGTCCCGGACTTCAGTCACTTCGGAAAACATCACCGTCGCCCCGGCTCGCAACAATAGGTCCGAGGCGTAGCCCAGCGCCGGGTTGGCGGTGATGCCGGAGAACGCATCACTACCACCGCACTGCATTCCCAGGATCAGCTCCGAGGCCGGCACGGTTTCACGGCGTCGCTGGTCGAGCTTCTTCAAGCGGGTTTCGGCAAGTGCCATGATCTGCTCGATCATTTCAGTGAAACCGTGGCTGGAGTCCTGCAGGCGGTATAACCACGGCTCGCTCAGATCGACGGAGCTGTCGTTCTCATGCATCACTTGCCCGGCCTGCAGTTTCTCGCACCCCAGACTGATCACCAGCGCCTCGCCGCCCAGGTTCGGGTTGCGTGCCAGATTGCGCACCGTGCGGATCGGGATGTAGGCATCCGTCGCGGTGATCGCCACGCCGCAGCCGTAGCTATGGGTGAGCGCCACCACATCATCGACGTGCGGGTAATTGGGCAGCAGTTCGTCCTTGATGCGCTTGACCGCATGGTCCAGCACACCGGTGACGCACTGCACCGTGGTGGTGATGCCGAGGATATTGCGCGTCCCCACAGTACCGTCCGCGTTGCGATACCCCTCGAATGTAAAGCCCTCCAGCGGCGCCTGGGCTTCGGGTACCTCGGTGGACAGCGGCAAGCTGTCCAGCGGCGGCGCGGTGGGCATGCGCAGTTGGTCTTCCTGCACCCAACTGCCACGCGGAATCGGCGCCAGGGCGTAACCAATGGTCTGGCCATAACGAATAATCCGACCGCCTTCGGGAATATCCTCCAGGGTCACCTTATGGCTCTGGGGAATAAACTCCACCGTCACCAGGCCGTCAGGAAACTCGGTCCCGGCCGGTACGCCCTGATCGTTGACCACGATCACCACATTGTCGCGTTCGTGCAAACGAATCGAGCGCGGCGAATCGGCATGTTCAATCAATTGCATCACACGACCCCTCAGGAATGCGCTTCGGTTAGGTTGGTCAGCTCAGGCCCTTTGCTTGGAGGCTCTTTGAGTACTACACGCTTGATTGGGCCAACGATGACCAGGTAACTGAACACCGCCACCAGCGCGTTTGCCCCTACAAACACCAGGGCCCACTTGAAGGAACCGGTGGAGCTGATGATGTAGCCGATGACAATCGGTGTGGTAATCGACGCGAGGTTACCGAAGGTGTTGAACAAGCCGCCGCTGAGGCCGGCGATTTGTTTCGGCGAAGTGTCGGACACTACCGCCCAGCCCAGTGCGCCAACGCCTTTGCCGAAGAACGCCAAGGCCATGAAGCCCACCACCATCCATTCGATATCCACATAGTTGCAGGCCACGATGCTGCTGGAAACCAACAGGCCACCAATGATCGGCGCCTTGCGCGCGAAGGTCAGCGAATGGCCCCTGCGCAGAAGATAATCGGAAATCACCCCACCCAGTACACCGCCGATAAACCCGCAGATAGCTGGCAACGAGGCAATGAAACCGGCCTTGAGGATGGTCATGCCACGGTCCTGCACCAAGTACACCGGGAACCAGGTGAGGAAGAAGTACGTGATACCGTTTATGCAATATTGGCCCAGGTATACACCGAGCATCATGCGGTTGGTCAGCAACTGGCGGATGTAATCCCACTTCGGACCGTCGGTTTTTTTGCCCTTCCCTTTGTCCTGATCCATATCGACCATCGCACCATTGGCGGCGATGTGATTGAACTCGGCTTCGTTGATCATCGGATGGTGGCGCGGGCTGTGGATCACTTTCAGCCAGACCAGCGAAAAGATGATGCCGATCGCACCCATCACGATAAACACGTGTTGCCAGCCGAAGGTGTAGACGATCCAGCCCATCAGCGGTGCAAACAGCACGGTGGCGAAGTATTGCGCCGAGTTGAAGATCGCCGATGCCGTACCGCGCTCCGCCGTAGGAAACCACGCCGCGACAATACGGGCATTGCCGGGAAACGACGGCGCTTCGGCCAGGCCCACCAGGAAACGCAGCATGAACAGCGCGACCACCGCAGTGGAAACCCCGAACTCACCAACATAACCTTGCAGCACGGTGAACAGCGACCAAGTGAAGATGCTCAAGGCATAGATTTTTTTCGAGCCGAACCGGTCCAGCAGCCAGCCACCGGGAATTTGCCCGGCTACGTAGGCCCAACCGAATGCGGAGAAGATGTAACCGAGGGTGACCGCGTCGATGCCGAGGTCTTTTTGCAGGCTGGAGCCGGCGATTGCGATAGTGGCCCGGTCGGCATAGTTGATCGTCGTCACCAGAAACAGCATGAGCAGGATCAAATAGCGGACGTGGGTCGGCTTGGTCGCTTGCATGAAGATGTACTCCCACTAATTATTTTTTTTGCGGGTAAGCATTTCTGTGTTGGGTGTAGGAACCGGCAGGCTACCGGCTCCTACTGCGGGTACGTCTTACGACCCGATGTAGCTGGTTTTCACCACTGTGTAGAACTCTTGCGCATAGCGACCTTGCTCACGCGAACCATAGGATGAGCCTTTACGACCACCGAAAGGAACGTGGTAGTCCACACCTGCGGTCGGCAGGTTGACCATGACCATCCCGGCCTGGGAGTGGCGCTTGAAGTGGTTGGCGTACTTCAGCGACGTGGTGGCAATACCGGCTGACAAACCGAATTCGGTGTCGTTGGCCATGGCCAGCGCGGCCTCGTAATCCGCTACGCGTACCACGTTGGCCACCGGCCCGAAGATCTCTTCACGACTGATGCGCATGGCGGCTTCACTGTCGGCAAACAACGTCGGTGCCAGGTAGTAGCCCTCGGTGTCGCAGGTCACCAGGCCGCCACCGCTGACCAGCCGTGCGCCTTCGCTTTGGCCGATGTCGATGTATTTCAGGTCCTGGTCCAACTGGGCCTGGGACACTACCGGGCCGATATCGGTGCCGCTTTTCAGGGCGTGGCCGACGGTGATCGACTTCATGCGCTCGGCCATGGCCGCGACGAACCGGTCGTGGATACCAGCCGTTACGATCAAGCGACTGGATGCGGTGCAACGCTGGCCGGTTGAATAGAAAGCGCTCTGTACCGACAGCTCGACAGCCTGCTTGAGGTCGGCGTCATCGAGGATGATCTGCGGGTTCTTGCCGCCCATTTCCAACTGCACTTTGGCCTGGCGCGACACGCAGCTCACAGCGATCTGGCGACCCACGCCCACCGAGCCGGTAAAGCTGATGCCGTCGACTTTCGGGCTGTTGACCAGCACATCGCCGACCACACGGCCGCTGCCCATCACCAGGTTAAACACGCCGGAGGGGAAACCGGCGCGGGAGATGATTTCCGCCAGGGCCCAGGCACAGCCCGGCACCAACTCGGCGGGTTTGATCACCACGCAATTGCCATAGGCCAGGGCCGGGGCGATTTTCCAGGCGGGGATAGCAATCGGGAAATTCCACGGCGTGATCAAGCCGACCACCCCCAATGCCTCGCGGGTGACTTCAACGTTCACGCCTGGGCGCACCGACGGCACGTAGTCGCCCGACAGGCGCAAGCACTCACCGGCGAAGAACTTGAAGATGTTGCCAGCGCGGGTCACTTCGCCGATGGCTTCGGGCAGGGTTTTGCCCTCTTCCCGAGCCAACAGTGTGCCGAGTTCTTCACGACGGGCGAGGATTTCGCTGCCGACTTTATCCAGGGCATCGTGTCGAGCCTGAATACCGGATGTCGACCAGGCAGGGAACGCGGCACGGGCGGCATCAATAGCCGCATTGACCTGGGCGACGTCAGCCTTGGCGTATTCGCCGATGACATCAGACAACTCCGACGGGTTGAGATTGACGCAATAGTCGGCACCGGCCACCCACTCGCCGTTGATGTAGTTTTCAAAACGCTTGGCTTGGGACACAAATCTTCTCCTGACGCAAAAGGCCGCTGATTGCTCAGCGGCCTTGTTGATAAGTTACTGCGGACCTTGCTTGTCGATCAGCGCGGCCAGGGCTTCGTACTCTTCCGGCAGCAAGTCAGTCAGCGGGGTACGGACCGGGCCTGCGTCGTAGCCGGCGATTTTGGCGCCGGCCTTGACGATGCTCACGGCATAGCCCGCCTTGCGGTTACGGATGTCGAGGTAAGGCAGGAAGAAGTTGTCGATGATCTTGGCGACCGTGGCGTGATCGTCCTTGGCAATCGCGTGGTAGAAGTCCATCGCGGTTTTCGGGATGAAGTTGAACACCGCGGAGGAGTACACCGGAACGCCCAGGGCCTTGTAGGCCGCAGCGTAAACCTCTGCAGTCGGCAGGCCGCCGAGGTAGCTGAAACGGTCGCCCAGACGACGGCGGATCGACACCATCAACTCGATGTCACCCAGGCCATCCTTGTAGCCGATCAGGTTCGGGCAGCGTTCGGCCAGGCGCTCAAGCAATGGCGCAGTGAGGCGGCAAACGTTGCGGTTGTAGACCACCACGCCGATTTTGACCGATTTGCACACCGCTTCAACGTGGGCGGCAACGCCGTCCTGGCTGGCTTCGGTGAGGTAGTGCGGCAACAGCAGCAAGCCTTTGGCACCGAGGCGTTCGGCTTCCTGGGCGTACTCGATGGCCTGGCGGGTCGAACCGCCCACGCCGGCGAGGATCGGCACACTGGTGGCGCAGGTATCAACGGCGGTTTTCACCACTTGGGAATATTCACTGGCGGCCAGGGAAAAAAACTCACCGGTACCACCGGCGGCGAACAACGCGGTGGCGCCGTAGGGTGCCAGCCATTCCAGGCGCTTGATGTAGCCCGCCTGATGGAAGTCACCCTGTGCATTGAAATCGGTCACCGGGAAAGACAGCAGACCGTGGGAAAGGATGGACTTCAGTTCTTGTGGATTCATTATTCGAACACCCTGGGCAAAGACTTCTGTGAAAGGTTGTTGTTGGTTTGGCGATGTCGTACGTCATCGTACAACTATAAAAAGATTCGTCAACTGCAATTCATCAGACTTCATTCTGTGCGGTGTTGAGACGCTCCTTCTTGACGTAGGAAATTTTTCCTCTACTCTTCGATTAGCTGTATATACATACAGTTATCAAGGAAGATTCCTACGACATAGCAAGGAGCTAACATGTCAGGTCTTGAACTCGCTGCACCCGAAAAAAACCCACCTACCCTGCGCTTCGAAGGGGGTGAACACACCGCCATCGGCGACGACACCCTGTTGCGCTTCGTCAAAGACGCTCCGGCGATTCCGGCACATCAGGTCGAGTTGCACCTGCCTAACGGCCTGGCGCTGACGTATGGCCAAGTGATCGCCTTGGGTGGAGACTTCTATGGCATCCCCGGCCAACCCATCAGCGATGGCGCTTCCCCTGCCGACCGTGTGCAACGCTTTAGCGCAGCGTTTAACTCGCTGGCCGTGCTACCGGCATCGCGGGAAGAGGCCAGGAAAATTCTGGCGGTGATGCAAAAGGAGATCAACGCGGTCAACCAGGCCATCAAAGACGGCAAGCAGCCCCATGAAGCGTATGACGCCCTGGGTGATACGTTATCTGAAGAATGGAACCGGATCACCGGCGGCGGCAGTGCGGTTTCGGCGCTGATCCCACTGGGACGCTACTTGAAGTTGGCGGCGGACAATGCCGACCATTTCGGCGAGTGGGCACTTTCGGCCTATCTGGCGGGGCACACGGCAGCACTTCAACAAGCCGTCGTCGCTCATCAGACTGGCACCGACCAGGCGTTGGAGCTGGCGTATGCCATGAACAGCTTCGCGGATCACTTTTTGACTGACCTGTTCTCCGCCGGCCACTTGCGTGTGCCGCGCAAACAACTGGCGGCCGTGGTGACTCCCGGCGAACTGGGTTCACTGATCAGTCGCTTCATGCACGACGAAGACAGCAAATTCGGGCTCAAGGTGCGCAATGCCATGGGCGATCAGTGGCACGCGTATGGGGATAAACGCTATTTCGATACGATCGACGCGGACAATCGGGTGCAGGTCAAACGTGCGGTGCAGGCTTCGGCGGATGAGATTTTCGACACGTTTATCAGTGGTGTCGCGCCCTCCCCGGCCAACTTCAAGGCACCGCTGTACGTGCCCGATCTGAATGCCGCGCAGAACCCGGCGAATAACTTTTCGCCGCTGTTCAAGATGGACGGCGACAAAGTGCTGCGTCGAAAGGACGTGAATGACCTGAACGACAAACACTGGACGAATGATTGGTGGGGATGGAGCACCTATCTGCTACTCAAGGACTATAAGCCCAACCAACCCGCGTAACCGTTAACCGCGCTGCGCCTGCGCCTCTTCATGGGCATGGCGCAGCCGCTCCCGACTATTGGTCAGATGCAAGCGCATGGCTGCCCGCGCGGCATCCGAATCCTGCCGCGCAATCGCCTCATAAATCTCTTCGTGCTCACGACTCAAGCGGTCCATGTAGTGCTGCTGGTCATCGTGGGCCAGGCGTGCGGAATTCAAACGCGTTCGCGGAATGATGCTGGTGCCCAGGTGGGTCATGATGTCGGTGAAGTAACGGTTGCCGGTAGAGAGCGCAATCTCCAGGTGGAATGCAAAGTCAGAGGCCACCGCATCACCCGCATGGGACGCGCTTTCATTCAGGGCATCGAGGGCTGCACGCATGGCCGCCAATTGTTCATCGCTACGGCGCAGGGCCGCGAGGCCGGCAGACTCCACTTCCAGGCTGATCCTCAGCTCCAGAATCGCCAACACATCACGCAGCGTCACGACCGTGGCCGGGTCAATCCGAAAGCCGCTGGGGCTTGGCGTATCCAACACAAAAGTGCCGATACCGTGGCGGGTTTCCACCTGCCCTGCGGCCTGCAATCGCGAGATCGCTTCACGCACCACGGTACGACTGACCCCATGGGCGTCCATGATCGCCGACTCCGTCGGCAATTTATCGCCGCGCTTGAGTTGCCCATCGCGGATCTGCTCGGACAACACCGTGACCAGTTCCTGGGCAAGACTGCGGCGCTTGCGGGGAAGACGCGGGGCGGTGTGGGTGTTATCCATGATGAATCATCTTTCTCGGCGAACTTGAGCACGCATGATAGCCCATGGCGGTTGTACGATCACCGTCCCGTCGCGACTTTCATCTTTATCATCTGCGCAAAAAAATG
This sequence comes from Pseudomonas sp. BCA17, assembly GCF_004519405.1. Classification (GTDB taxonomy): domain Bacteria; phylum Pseudomonadota; class Gammaproteobacteria; order Pseudomonadales; family Pseudomonadaceae; genus Aquipseudomonas. The sequence goes on from NZ_SGWI01000002.1 coordinate 577,117, forward strand.
CCCCGACGCAGGTCGAGGCATTTTCCAGGATTACCACCCAGGGTAAACCGGTTACTTCACCACTTTCAGGCTCGGCCGGCCGCTGGGACGCGGTGGCTCGGTGTCCGGTGGTGGCACATCATCACCGTCTTCGCCTTCAATCGATTCGTCATCGCTGAAAGGCGCCTCCAGATCAAATACCATGCCTTGGCCATTCTCACGGGCATAGATCCCAAGAATGGCGCCAATCGGCACGTACAGCGTATGCGGCACGCCACCAAAACGCCCTTCGAAGCTGATCGCTTCATTGTCCATGTGCAAATGGCGCACGGCGCTGGGCGATACGTTCAGGACGATCTGCCCGTCACTGGCGAAACCCTGCGGTACCTGAACCGCGGGAAATTCAGAGTTGACCAGTACGTGCGGGGTGCAATCGTTGTCCACAATCCACTCATAGAGCGCGCGGACCAGGTAGGGTCGACTGGAGTTCATCAGCGGCTCCTTAAGCCTTAGCGCATATCGCGTTCGGCACCAGACAGACTCGCCTGGAAAGCTTCACGCGCAAACTGGCGCTCCATGTAATCAAGCAACGGCTTGGCCGGCCGCGGCAATTCAATACCGAGAATCGGCAAGCGCCAGAGTATCGGTAATAGGCAGCAGTCCACCAAGCTTTGTTCCTCACTGAGGAAAAAAGGTTTATCAGCGAACAGCGGGGACACACCGGTCAAGCTCTCGCGCAACTCCTTGCGCGCCTGCACTCGAACGGCTTCTTTTGTACGCGAATCCAGAATCACATCCACCAACCCGCACCAGTCACGCTGGATCCGGTGGATCAGCAGGCGACTGTTGGCACGCGCCACCGGGTACACCGGCAGCAGAGGTGGATGCGGGTAACGCTCATCCAGGTATTCCATCACCACAGTCGACTCCCACAATGCCAGGTCACGATCGACCAGCGTGGGCAAGCTGCCGTAAGGGTTCACTTCGATCAGCTTCGGCGGCTGACGGCCCGCCTCCACACTGATGATCTCGGCGCTGACACCCTTCTCTGCGAGCACGATACGCACTCGGTGGGAATAGTGGTCGGCGGGGTCGGAGTAACAGGCCAACCGATTGGTCACGCCCATGGCGGTCCTCCTCGCTTGTTGAAATTATCGAAAGCTCAAAAACGAGCGCGCCCAGTGAGCATCTCCGTAACGTCCGGTTCAACCAGACTGCTACATGTTCAGAGATGCCGCTGGGCGCGCAAGATTAACAGCAATTGCTTACGGTTGGATCAATGCACATCCTTCCAGTATTCGCGCTTGAGCAGATAAGCGAATACGAAGAAGAAAGCCAGGTACAGCAATACATAGGTGCCGATACGTTGGTGCTGCAGTTTGACCGGGTTGGCCGAGTAGGCCAGGAAGGTCACCAGGTTCTTGACCTTCTCGTCGAACTGCTCTTCGTTCAGCGTACCGGTCTTGGGCACGATGGTCAGTTGATCGCACGCTTCATGAGTCAAAGGCGTACCGGTCAACGGATCATATTGCTTCTTCCCATCTTCAACGACCTGAACCTGTTTGCATCCTACCACTTGCCGGCCCTGCAGGCTGACCAGAACGTTAGGCATACCGACGTTCGGGAACACTTTGTTGTTCACACCCCATGGGCGCGCCGGGTCTTCATAGAAGGATTTCAGGTAGCCATACAACCAATCGGTCCCACGCACGCGCGCTACCAGGGTCAGATCGGGCGGTGCGGCACCGAACCAGGCCTTGGCGTCCGCCGGCTGCATGCCGATGTTCATGTGGTCGCCAATCTTGGCACCGGTGAACACCAGCTTGTCGAGCATCACTTCGTGTGGGATGCCCAGGTCATCGGCAACGCGCTCATAGCGCTGGAACTTGACGCTATGGCAGCCCATGCAGTAGTTGGCGAAGGTGCGCGCACCGTCTTGCAGGGCAGCTTTGTCGGACACGTCGATGTCGACTTTTTCCAGATCAGGCCCATGTTCGGCCGCGAAGGACAGGAGCGGCAGCGCCGCAAGCATCAAAGCAACGAATAACTTTTTCATCAGCCAGTCACCCTTTCCGGAACCGGTTTGGTCTTCTCGAGCCGGGTGTAGAACGGCATCAGAATGAAGTAAGCGAAGTACAGGAAGGTGCAGATCTGCGACAGCAGCGTACGCTCAGGGGTCGGTGCCAGTACACCCAATACACCCAGGATCACGAAGGCGATGCAGAATACCCACAGCCAGATTTTGCTCAGCCAGCCTTTGTAGCGCATGGACTTGACCGGGCTTCGGTCAAGCCAAGGCAGCACGAACAGCAGCGCGATCGAAGCGCCCATCGCCATCACGCCCATCAGCTTGTCGGGGATTGCCCGCAAGATGGCGTAGAACGGCGTGAAGTACCAGACCGGTGCAATATGCTCGGGAGTCTTGAAAGCGTTGGCCTGTTCGAAGTTAGGCTTCTCCAGGAAATAACCCCCCATCTCCGGGAAAAAGAACACGATCGAGCAGAAGATAAACAGGAAGACCACTACGCCGACGATGTCCTTCACGGTGTAGTACGGGTGGAATGGAATGCCATCCAGCGGTACGCCGTTTTCGTCTTTGTGCTTCTTGATATCCACGCCGTCCGGGTTGTTGGAACCCACTTCGTGAAGCGCCAGGATGTGCAGCACCACCAGGCCGAGAATCACGATCGGCAAGGCCACGACGTGCAAGGCGAAGAAGCGGTTCAGGGTGATGCCGGAGATCAGGTAGTCACCACGGATCCACTGGGTCAGGTCGTTGCCGATGACCGGGATCGCGCCAAACAGCGAGATGATCACCTGGGCGCCCCAGTACGACATCTGGCCCCATGGCAGCAAGTAACCCATGAAGGCTTCGGCCATCAGCGCCAGGTAGATCAGCATGCCGAAGACCCACACCAGTTCGCGGGGCTTCTGGTACGAACCGTAGAGCAGGCCACGGAACATGTGTAGGTAGACGACGATGAAGAACGCCGAAGCGCCTGTGGAGTGCAGCAGGCGCAGGATCGAGCCGTACTCGACGTCACGCATGATGTATTCGACGGAGGCGAACGCCTCTTCCGCCGACGGGGTGTAGCTCATCGTCAGCCAGACGCCGGTGACGATCTGGTTGACCAGCACCAGCAGTGCCAGGGAGCCGAAGAAATAGAAGAAGTTGAAGTTTTTTGGTGCGTAATATTTGCTGAGATGGTCTTCCCACATTTTAGTGGCGGGGAAACGCGCATCCACCCAATCCATGAACTTGCTCATCAGGCTTTCTCCCCCTCGTCGACGCCAATGACAATGACACTGTCAGTCTCGTAATGATGTGGCGGAACTGGCAGGTTCAAGGGTGCGGGTTGTGCTTTGTAGACGCGACCAGCCAGGTCGTAGTGAGAACCGTGACAAGGGCAGAAATAACCACCGACCCAATCTTTGCCAAGGTCTGCAGGGGCAACTTCAGGGCGGAAAGTAGGCGAGCAACCCAGGTGGGTGCAGATACCGATCAGCAGCAGAATCTCCGGCTTGATCGAACGGATTTCCTTATCTACGTAAGCGGGTTGGTCGGAATTCTTCGAGTCGGGGTCAGACAGTTGACCTTCGATTTTCTTCAGATTTCCCAGGATCTCCTCGGTACGACGAACGATGAACACTGGCTGACCGCGCCACTCAGCAATCATCTGCTGGCCTGGGTCGATCTTGCTGACATTCACCTTCACCGGTGCACCTGCGGCTTTCGCCTTGGCACTGGGAAACCATGACCCCACGAACGGGACCGCAGCCCCCACCGCTCCTGCAGCACCCACCACGGATGTGGCTGCTACCAAGAAGCGACGCCGGCCTGCATTCACGCCGTCATTGCTCATTCAGTCCTCTCCCATCAGCTTTTTGGCCTGTTAAATCAGGCGTCTACTAAGTGTTGAATCTTTACTTATAAAAATTTTGACGGATGGTAATGAAAAGCCCCACGTATGACAAGGGAATTGCCCGGGGCTCCCTCTCCAAGCCTTGTAGTATAGGGGGTCTACGGATGTGGCAAGTTGTCACGGCAAATTTTCTGCACAAATCGCAGGCAATAAAAAACGCCCAGCTCCGTGAGGAGACTGGGCGTTTTTGTGGAACGTAAAGCGAATTAACGCTTCGAGTACTGCGGACGCTTACGCGCTTTACGCAGACCGACTTTCTTACGTTCAACTTCACGGGCATCGCGAGTAACGAAGCCAGCTTTGCGCAGAGCGCTACGCAGGGTTTCGTCGTAGCTCATCAGCGCGCGAGTGATGCCGTGGCGGATTGCGCCAGCTTGACCACTTACACCGCCACCGATAACGGTGACGTAGATGTCGAACTTTTCAACTGTCTCGGTCAGTTCCAGCGGCTGACGAACTACCATGCGGGCAGTTTCGCGGCCGAAGAAGTTATCCAGGGAGCGGTTGTTGATCGAGATGTTACCAGTGCCCGGACGCAGGAAAACGCGTGCGGTTGCGGTTTTGCGACGGCCAGTGCCGTAATTTTGAGTCGCCGACATAATGAACTATTCCGTTAAAACTTCAGTTCTTGGGGCTGCTGAGCAGCATGAGGGTGAGCTGCGCCCGCATAGACTTTCAGCTTGCGAAACATATCGCGACCCAGTGGGCCCTTCGGCAGCATGCCTTTGACCGCGATTTCGATCGGGGCTTCAGGCTTCTTGGAAATCAGGCCTTCGAAGTTGGAAGACTTGATACCGCCTGGGAAACCGGAGTGACGGTAGTACATTTTGTCGCTTGCTTTGTTGCCGGTTACACGAACCTGCTCAGCGTTGATGATGACGATGTAGTCACCGGTATCAACGTGCGGGGTGTACTCAGGCTTGTGCTTGCCACGCAGACGGCTGGCGACTTCAGTGGCCAGACGACCCAGGGTCTGACCAGCGGCGTCGACGACAAACCAGTCGCGCTGAACTGTTTCCGGTTTTGCAGTAAAAGTTGTCATTCTTTAATAGCCTCAGGGGCCGCCTGTAAATTTAGACGGCGGATCTTACTGAATAGTGCGTACTTTGACAAGGTCAAAGGCAGCCGGATACAGACGCTATCGGGGGCTCGGGTCGGCGCGTCCGTTCAACGGCAAGATTCTTCGGCAGGCGGCGCATCACTTCCACTGCAGAAAGAGGTGGGCAATTATGCAGATTGCGAAAAAAAATTCAACCTGCTTTTATGATTGTTTTCCCTGAAGGAGTACCCGATGGATTATCGACAGCTGGGCCGTACGGATCTGAACGTGAGCGCGATAGCCCTGGGCACCATGACCTGGGGTGAGCAGAACAGCGAGGCAGAGGCCTTCGCGCAGATCGAACGAGCCAAGGCCGCGGGGATCAACTTCCTCGATACGGCCGAGATGTACCCGGTGCCACCCAAGGCCGAAACCTACGCCACCACCGAGCGTTATATCGGCAACTACTTCAAGAGTCGCGGCGACCGTGCCGACTGGGTCCTGGCCAGCAAGATCGCCGGCCCCGGCAATACCATCGACTACATCCGCGACCGCCACCTGCGCCACAACCGCAAGCACATCGTCGAAGCCCTGGACGCCAGCCTCAAGCGCCTGCAAACCGACTGGATCGACCTCTATCAACTGCACTGGCCGGAACGCAGCACCAACTTCTTCGGCCAACTGAGCTACAAGCACAAGGACGAAGACGACCTCACCCCGCTGGAAGAAACCCTCGAGGCACTGGATGAACAGGTGAAGGCCGGCAAGATCCGCCACATCGGCCTGTCCAACGAAACCCCATGGGGCACCATGAAGTTCCTGGCGCTGGCTGAAGCGCGCGGCTGGACCCGTGCAGTGTCGATCCAGAACCCCTACAACCTGCTCAACCGCAGCTTCGAAGTGGGCTTGGCGGAAGTCGCCATTCGCGAACAATGCGGCCTGCTGGCCTATTCACCCCTGGCGTTCGGCATGCTCAGCGGCAAGTACGAAGGCGGCGCACGTCCCGCAAAGGCACGCCTGACCGAATACAGCCGCTTCAGCCGCTACTTCAACCCGCAGTCGGAAGCCGCGTGCAGCCGTTACGTCGCGCTGGCGCGTGAACACGGCCTGGACCCGGCACAGATGGCACTGGCATTCGTGACGCAGCAGCCGTTCGTGACCAGCAACATTATCGGGGCCACAACGCTTGCGCAGCTGGACAGCAACATTGCCAGCGCTGACCTGAAGCTGTCGAAGGAAGTGTTGGAAGGGATTGAGGCGATCCAGAAGGATCATCCGAATCCAGCGCCTTGATTGACCTTTAGGCCGCTATCGGGAGCAAGCCCTACATTTGATGGATGAATAGTTCAAATGCGGGCCTGCTCCCGATGAGGCCATCAGCCACACACCCATTCAAAGCGCCCGCGCAATAATTTCCTTCATGATTTCATTGGTACCCGCATAGATCCGCTGCACCCGCGCATCCGCCCAGGCCCGGGCAATCGGGTATTCCCACATGAAGCCGTAACCGCCATGCAACTGCACGCACTCATCGAGCACCTTGCACTGCAGGTCCGTCGCCCAGTACTTGGCCATCGCCGCCGTAGGCACATCAAGCTTGCCTTCCAGATGCAATGCCATGCACTTATCGACGAACACGCGGCCAATCTGAATCTCGGTCGCCATCTCTGCGAGCTTGAAGCGAGTGTTCTGGAAATCCGCAATGGCCTTGCCGAACGCTTTACGCTCACGGGTGTATTCCAGGGTCCACTCCAACGCAGCCTCGGCGGACGCCAAGGCACCAATCGCGACAGTCAAACGCTCCTGGGGCAACTCCTGCATCAAGTAAGCGAACCCCATGCCCGCCTGGCCCAACAGGTTTTCCCTGGGCACGCGCACGTCCTGGAAAAACAGCTCCGAGGTATCCTGAGCCTTCATGCCCACCTTCTCCAGACGCTTGCCCTTGTCAAAGCCCGGCGTATCGGCTTCGACCAGAAACAGGCTGGTGCCCTTGGCGCCGGCCTTGGGATCGGTCTTGGCCACGACGATCACCAACTCGGCCAGGTAGCCGTTGGTGATGAAGGTCTTGGAGCCATTGATCACATACTCATCACCGTCCAGGACCGCTGTGGTCTTGACGCCCTGCAGGTCGGAACCGGCACCCGGCTCGGTCATCGCAATGGCCGTGACCATTTCGCCCGAGATCAGTTTGGGCAGGTATTTGTGCTTCAGCGCCTCGCTGCCGTAATGCAGGATGTAGGGCGCAACGATATCCGAATGCAGAGAGAACCCGATTCCGGTCAGGCCCAGGCGACTGATTTCCTCAATCACCACCGCGCTGTAGAGGAAGTCTGCCCCCAGCCCGCCATATTCCTCCGGCAGATGGGAACACAGCATCCCCGCCTCCCCTGCCCTGCGCCATAAATTACGGTCAATGTAGCCCTGTTTCTCCCATTGCCCGTGGAATGGCGCCGCGTCTTTTTCGAGGAAGGTGCGCACACTCTCGCGAAAGAGTTCGTGCTCTGGGCTGAACAAGGTTCTGGGAATCATGGGTCACCTGCAAGGATTGTCGGACAAGGACGAGCCCACAGAGACTATGCCGCGATGGCGTCACGGGACACTGGACACATGCGACAAAAAATAAGACGATCCAGCCGTCTGGTGACCACTTTCCCCTATAAGAATAAATGAAATTATGTCTAACCAAATCTCCACGCCCTTGCGGCGCGTCAGCATTTTGGCCGTTGATCGGGTATTCGCTTCAACCCTCATGCAAGCCAAGGATTTCTTCCACCTCGCCAGCCTGCGCTATGGCAAACAGCAGGGCCTGGGCCTGACCCCGGCATTCGAAACGCGCCTGGTCAGCCCCGACGGGCAATCGGTGCGCAGCTTCAGCGACGTGATCATGCCGGTGGATGGCGGTCTGGAAAACGCCGACATCATTGTGTTGCCGGCCTTCTGGGACGATTTCGATGCCCTCTGCACGCGCTACCCGCAAGTGCTGCCCTGGCTGCGCGAACAACACAGCCGCGGCGCCGTACTCTGCGGCGAAGCCACCGGGGTGTTCTGGCTGGCTGAGGCCGGCTTGCTCGATGGCAAGGAAGCGACAACCTACTGGCGCTTCTTCAATGCCTTCAGCGAGCGTTTCCCCAAGGTCCAACTCAACCAGGACAAACACCTCACCGATGCCGACAACCTGTATTGCGCCGGCGGTACCACGTCGGCATGCGACCTCTACATCTACCTGATCGAACGTTTCTGCGGCGCCAACATCGCCCAGGCCGTGGCCCGCGATATCCTCTACGAAGTGCAGCGCAACTACGCACCGGGACGCATCGGTTTTGGCGGGCAGAAGCTGCATCAGGACGTGATCATCCTGCAGATCCAGCACTGGCTCGAAGAGCACTTCGCCGACAAGTTCCGCTTTGAAGATGTCGCGCGCGAACACGGCATGAGCATCCGCAACTTCATGCGCCGCTTCCAGACGGCCACCGGTGACAAGCCGCTGCATTATCTGCAACGCCTGCGAATCGAAACGGCCAAGGGCCTGCTCTCGGGCAGCCGCAAGAGCATCAAGACCATCAGTTACGAGGTGGGGTATGACGATGCGAGTTTCTTTGCGCGGTTGTTCAGGCAGCACACCGAGTTGTCGCCGAACCAATACCGCCAGCAGTTCCAGCAAGCGGCGTAGATTTACTGTGGCGAGGGAGCTGGCTCCCGCTGGACCGGGCTGGCGCTCCAGCGCGCAGCGTTCCCAAGCTTTTGGGGCTGCTGCGCAGCCCAGCGGGAGCAAGCTCCCTCGCCACAGAAGCTGGTCTTAGGGTTTGTGTCCGCGCGACAGGAACTCGTGGGACTGCATTTCCAGCAAACGGCTCAGCGTGCGCTGGAATTCGAAGTTCAAGCGACCGCCGGTATAGAGATCCTTGAGCTCGACCTCCGCCGAGATGATCAGCTTGACGTTACGGTCGTAGAACTCGTCGACCATATTGATGAACCGCCGCGCGATGTCGTCGGTGGTGACGCTCATCTGCTCCACGCCACTGAGGATCACCGCGTGGAAGATCTTGCCCAGTTCGATGTAGTCGTTCTGGCTGCGCGGGCCGTCGCAGAGTGCACGGAAGTCGAACCACGCCACGTCATCGCACGTACGCAGCGCAATGATTTCGCGGTTTTCGATCATCAGCTTGTCGTTTTCCACCGCCTGAGTGCATTCCGGCGTCAGCGCACGGAAGCTCTTTTTCAGGCTCTCGTGGGCCGCTTCGTTCAGCGGGAAGTGGAACAGCTCGGCTTGCTCAAGGTGACGCAGGCGGTAGTCGACGCCGCTGTCGACGTTGACGATTTCGGTGTTCTGCTTGATCAGCGCGATGGCCGGCAGGAAGCGCGCACGTTGCAGGCCGTCCTTGTACAGGCCGTCGGGCACGATGTTCGAAGTCGCGACCAGGGTCACGCCGTTCTTGAACAACTCTTCCATCAGGGTGCCGAGGATCATGGCGTCGGTGATGTCGGAGACAAAGAACTCATCGAAGCAGATCACCCGCGCTTCTTCGGAGAACCGCTTGGCGATGATGGTCAGGGGGTTTTTCTCGCCCGGCAGGGTCTTCATCTCTTCGTGCACACGCTTCATGAAGCGGTGGAAGTGGGTACGGACCTTGTCCTTGAACGGCAGCGCTTCGAAGAAAGTATCGACCAGATAGGTCTTGCCCCGGCCGACGCCACCCCAGAAGTACAGGCCCTTGACCGGCGTGCGGTCTTTCTTGCCAAACAGCTTGCTGAGCATCCCTGGCTTGCTTTGCGAGGCCGCGAGCAGGTCGTCGTACAGGCGCTGTAAATGACGCACCGCATTTTCCTGAGCCGCGTCATGGAAGAACTCAGGGCGTTTCAGATCAGCTTGATATCGTTCTAGGGGCGTCATAATTTCGTTAGCAAGGCAACAAAAACGGGCCGTCACTGTAGCGACGGCCCTGGATAATGGCAATCAACCCTTGGTCGGGTTAATCCTCGATAGGGGTCAACGCTACGCGCAATGCGGCGATGGCAGCATCGCGCGACTGTTCGTCGGCGAACTCGGCACTGTCGGCCACGGCCTCGCCGCCCAGCCATACGGTGAAGCCCAGGGCTTCGCTGCGTACGTCCAGTGGGTCACCGCTTTGCAACTGCTTGGTCACCGCACCCGCGGCTTTGCCATCGGCAAAGTTGCGCGACAGCAGCAGTTGCTCGCCATCGGCCGCCAGCAAACGGAAACGGAAACTACCGTCGTCTTCGCGAAAGCTCACGAAGCGCGCCGCTTTCGCCGCTTTCTTTTTGGCGGCGACCGGCGCTGCTGCCTGTTCGACAAACGAACGCAGGCCCACCGCTTCACGCAACTCGGCCAGGAACGGTGCGGCCACGGCGCGCGCTTTCTTGGCGCCGATCAGCAACAGGTCTTCCATGTCCGAGGGGCGCGACATCAGTTGATGGTAACGCTCACGAGCTTCGCCCAGTTGGCCATCCAGCAGTTGGAACAGGCGGTTCTTCGCCTCACCCCAGCCCAGGCCCTGCAGCAGTTCGGCACGGAACTCCTGCTCCTGGGCCGGCGTAGCAAACGCCTGGTACAGGGTGAACAGGTGCGAGTTATCCGGGTCTTTGGCTTCGCCGGGCGCACGGGAGTCGGTGACGATGCGCGAGATGGCGTCTTTCATGTCCTTGGCGCTGGTGAACAACGGGATGGTGTTGTCGTAGCTCTTGGACATCTTGCGGCCATCCAGGCCCGGCAAGGTGGCGACGCTTTCTTCGATCAGCGCCTCGGGCATGGTGAAGAATTCTTTACCGTTGCCGAACAGGTGGTTGAAGCGCTGGCCAATGTCACGGGCCATTTCCACGTGCTGGATCTGATCACGGCCGACAGGCACCTTGTGCGCATTGAACATCAGGATGTCCGCCGCCATCAGTACCGGGTAGCTGTACAGACCCATGCTGATGCCCGCATCCGGGTCTTCACCGGCTTCCACGTTCTTGTCCACCGAGGCCTTGTAGGCATGGGCACGATTGAGCAGGCCCTTGGCGGCCACGCAGGTCAGCAGCCAGGTCAGTTCGGGGATTTCCGGGATATCGGACTGGCGATAGAACGTCACCCGGTTCACATCCAGGCCGCCGGCCAGCCAGGTCGCGGCGATTTCCATACGCGAGCGCTGGATGCGCTGCGGGTCATCGCATTTGATCAGGGCGTGGTAGTCAGCCAGAAAGTAGAAGGAATCGGCATTGGCGTCCTGGCTGGCGAGAATCGCCGGGCGGATCGCGCCGGCGTAGTTGCCCAGGTGCGGCGTGCCGGTGGTGGTGATGCCGGTGAGGATACGGGTACGAGTCGTCATGGGTAATCGCTTATCAGACTGCTATCAATTCGAGAGGCGCGGCAGTACCAGATCCTTGAGATCGGTCAGCTTGCCATGAAAAAAGTGTCCGCATTCTGCCACTTTCAGCAGCTCATGGGGGCGTTTGAGGGCAGCGGACCAGTCGTAGACGGTCTGAGGGTCGACCACTTCGTCGGTTTCCGGCTGGATCAGGGTCAGTGGGCAGCCCAGCGGCAGCGGGTCCGTATCGCGCAGGCGCATCACCGCCGCCGCCACCATGAACAAGTGCGCAAGCTTTTCCCCCTTGGCCTCCAGGCGCCCGCCGAGGCTGGCAGCCACATAGCCGCCGAAGGAAAAACCGAGCAGCGTGATCGGCAAGTCCGGGTGTTTTTCCCGCAGCCAGGTCGCAGCTGCTTCGGCGTCATCCACTTCACCGGTGCTCATGTCGTGGGTGCCAGCGCTGGCGCCGACACCACGGTAGTTGAAACGCAAAGTAATCAAACCCGCATCGCGGGCGGTGCGTTGCAGGGTCGACACGACTTTATTGAGCATGGTCCCATCCTGCACCGGGTTGGGGTGGCAGATCAGCGCCAGGCCACGTGGCTCGGGGTGATCCAGGTACAAGGCTTCCAATTGACCCACCGGGCCTTCGATCAAAACGGGGGTTTCACGCATGAGCAAGGATGAACTCCGTGACCTCTCAAGGGGTCGACTCGTCTAGCTAAAAGTCTGTGCATGGCATGATTGCGAGCTTAATCGCGGTATACAGCGCAGGTCCGAGCCGTTAACGTAAAGCAAAGCCGTTTATAGAGGAAGGACTCGTGGAACACTCGCTCTTAGTTTGGTTGTTGCCGACTCTCGCCCTGGTTGCCGGTGTCGCCATTGGATTCCTGGTTGCTCGCCTGCTGCCAAATGCCGCGCCTAACCGCACGCAGCGTCAGCTGGATGACATTCAGGAACGTTTTGACAGTTATCAGAACGAGGTTGTTACCCACTTCAACAGCACCGCGACCCTGGTCAAGAAGCTCACCCAGAGCTACCAGGAAGTACAGGACCACCTCGCCGATGGTGCCAACCGCCTGGCCCTCGACGACATCACCCGTCAGCGCCTGCTGGCCGCGCTGCATTCCGATGCACCGCAAGCCCCACGTGAGCGCCTGACCCCACCACGGGAAAACCAGGAGCCACCACGGGACTACGCGCCAAAAACGCCGAACGCCCCCGGCATGCTGGATGAGCATTACGGCTTGAAGAAGTAAGTCTTCTCCAAGCACAAAAAAAGCCCGGCTGATCGATGATCAGCCGGGCTTTTTGTTAAGTGCTCATTCTCAAGACCAGCGACTGTGGGAGCGGGCTTGCTCGCCCCACATTTTGACCGCGTTCTGGCCTCAGGCCACAGGCTGCTCCTGCAGCCACCCACCCTCAATCCGCACATGCCGCCCATGGAAGCGCTTGAGGCTGCTGCGGTGGCCGACGCTGACAATACTCAGGCCCGGCAGTTCATCGATCAGCGCCTGATAGAGCGTTGCTTCATCCTCTTCATCCATGGCCGAAGTAGCCTCGTCCATGTACAGCCACTGCGGTGCGAACAACAGGGCGCGGGCGAAGGCCAGGCGTTGCTGCTCCCCCGGTGAAAGCATGCGTTGCCAGTGGTTGGCCTCATCAAGACAGCCAACCAGATGCGGCAAGCGGCAGGTTTCCAGCACCTGTGCATAACGTTCTGCCGAGTAGACGCTGTCGTCCTGTGGATAACTCAAGACGGCCTTGAGTGTGCCAATCGGCAGGTAGGGCTTTTGCGGCAGGAACAGGTAACGTTTGTCCGGCAGGCGAATGCTGCCGTGGCCGGCAGGCCAAAGGTGCCCCATCGCACGCAGCAAGGTACTTTTACCACTGCCGGAGCGGCCGCTGAGCATGACGCGCTGACCCGGCTCCACGATCATGTTGGCGTCAGTGAGCAGGTGGCGACCATCCGCCAGGTTCATGCCCAAGCCTTGCACCACCAGGCGTTCACCCTGCGCACTGACGTCGATAGTCGCCGGGCGCTGCTCGTTTTCGCTCATGGCCTGTTGAAAACTCAGTAGACGGTCGCTGGTCGCGCGCCAGCCCGCCAGGTCGGAATAAGCGCTGATGAACCAACTGAAGTTGCCTTGCACGTTGCCGAACGCCGAGTTGATTTGCATCAGCTCACCCAGTTCGATCTTGCCGGAAAAGTAGCGCGGCGCGGCCACAACAAACGCAAAGACGGTGGCAATCTGTTCGTAGCCGGCGGTGAAAAACGTCAGGCGCTTGGACACTTTCATAATGTCCCAGAAGTTATGCCAAACCTTGCCGAACCGCGCGCTCAGGCGTTGATTTTCATTGGGCTCGCCATTGTATAAGGCGATGCTCTCGGCGTTCTCACGCACGCGCACCATGGAGAAACGCAGGTCCGCTTCGAAGCGTTGTTGCTGGTTGCTCAACCCTATCAAGCGACGGCCGATCAGATGCGTCAGCCAACTGCCGACGGCGGCGTACAACAGCGCACACCAGAACATGTAGCCGGGGATGGTGACGCCGAACACTTCGATGCTGCCCGATACGCCCCACAGGATGATCGAGAACGACACCAGGCTGACCACGTTGCGCAACAGGCCCAGACCCAGGTTCAAGGTGCTGGAGGTGAAGTTATTGAGGTCTTCGGAAATCCGCTGGTCCGGGTTATCGGTGTAGCCGCCCTGCTCCAGTTGGTAGTAGTTTTTGTCGGCCAGCCAGCGTGCGAAGTGCTTTTCGGTGAGCCAGGCACGCCAGCGAATGGTCAGCATCTGCGTCAGGTACAGACGGTAGACCGCGCCAAGAATAGCCACCGCCGCGATACCGCAGAAGTAGCCGATCTGTCGCCAGAAGGCAGCCGTATCCTTGTTCTCCAGGGCGTTGTAGAAGTCCTTGTACCAGTGGTTGAGCCACACGGAAATTGCCACGCTGAACAGCGACAAGCCAATCACGACAGCGAGCAACAACCAGGCCTTGCCCTTCTCTTCACTGCGCCAATAGGGCGTGATCATCGCCCAGGTTCGGCGAAAGAATTGCCCGCGCACAGCGTCATTGACCGCAGAATACTCAGCGTTTTGATTCATCGTTCAGGCTCGGTAGGAAAAGATGGCAGGCGTTTGAACCGATCATAGAGGATCGGTTCGCAGCTCCGTGCAGCCTGAAACAGATTGTTCAGCCGGCGTTCAGCGCCGTACCGGACGCTTCTGCAGCTTGCGCTGCAAGGTGCGGCGGTGCATCCCCAGAGCGCGGGCGGTGGCCGAGATATTGCCTTCGTGCTCGGTCAGCACGCGCTGGATGTGCTCCCACTGCAGACGGTCCACCGACATTGGGTTTTCCGGCACCAGGGTATCGAGGTCGGCGTGCTCGGAGAGCAAGGCGGCCAGTACGTCGTCGGCGTCCGCCGGTTTGCACAGGTAGTTGCAGGCGCCGCGCTTGATCGCCTCGACGGCGGTGGCGATGCTCGAATAACCGGTGAGGATCACCACGCGCATTTCCGGGTCGAGCTCCAACAACTTGGGCAGCAACACCAGGCCTGAGTCGCCGTCCATTTTCAGGTCGAGCGCGGCGTAGTCCGGCAGGTCGGACTGGGCGATGGTCAGGCCCTCTTCGGCGGAACCGGCGGTGCTCACGCGAAAACCGCGACGGCTCATGGCACGCGCCATGACGCGGGTAAAGGTAGCGTCGTCATCTACCAGCAACAGGTGTGGCAGTTCTTCGCCTTCGACTTGGATCTCGTCACTCATCGATATCTCCTCGTGCGACACGGGGCAGGCGCAGCTCGGTAAGCGTGCCACCTTCCTCATGACTATAGAGCTTCACTGAGCCGCCCGCGCGGGTCACGCTGGCCTTGCTCAAAAACAGGCCCAGGCCGAAGCCTTTGCCCTTGGTGGTAAAGAAGGGTTTGCCGATCTGCTCGGCAATGGCCAGCGGCACGCCCGCGCCGTGGTCACGAATGCTGATGGTCACGTTTTCCGCGTCCCAGTCCAACTGCACGCCCAAGCCCTCGGGGCAGGCATCGGCCGCGTTGTTCAACAGGTTCAGCAGTGCCTGGGTCAGGTCCGGCGGCGGCGCCATGCGCGGCACACTGCCCTGCCCCAATAGATGAAAGCGGTAACTGGCCTCGGGGCGCATCAGATGCCAGCGGTTCAGCGCTTCATCGATCCACTGGGTCACATCCTGCATTTCAACCGCCAGGCGGCGATTGGCTTCGGCAGCACGCACCAGTTGCTGCAAGGTCAGCTTGCACTGTTTGACCTGCTCCTGCAGCACACTGAGGTCATCCTGCAGGGCCGGGTCATGATGATCCTGAGTCATTTCCTTGAGCAGCACGCTCATGGTTGCCAGCGGCGTGCCCAGTTCATGGGCGGCGCCGGCAGCCTGAGTCGCGACGGCCAGCAATTGCTGGTCGCGCAGGCCCTCTTCGCGGCGAATGGCACGCAGCTCCTCCTGGCGGCGCAACTCTTCGGCCATTCGCGCCGCAAAAAAGGTGATGACGGCAGCGGACAGCGCAAAGCTCAGCCACATCCCGTAGATCTGCAGGTTTTCCCGGGCGATGGGGAAGGTTTGCAATGGATAGAACTGCGCCAGCAGCAAGGTGTAGAGCGTCAACGCAATGCCCGACAGTACCACCGAATAGCGCCACGGAAGCGTCACGGCAGCGATCGTCAGCGGCACCAGGTAATAAGAAACAAAGGGGTTGGTGGACCCCCCCGAGAAATACAGCAAGACACTGTGGATAAACAGGTCGCACGCCAATTGAAGGGCATATTCCAGCTCGGTCACTGGCCACGTGGTACGCAGGCGAATAGCAGTGAACGCGCATAGCACCATGGAAAATGCCAGGGTCACGCCCAGTTGCAGCCATGGCAGCGGCAACAGGTCGAACCAATACGCAAGCCCGACGGAGCCGGCCTGGGCGGCCAGTACCAAGGTGCGAATGAACGTCAGGCGCCAGAGGTTCTGGCGGGTGGCGGAAGTCAGTTTTACGGCGGCGAGCATGAGCTCTCCCGGTGAGCGCAGCAGGCGGATCGGCAGGAGTATAAACGAAGCAGACCGCACGGCACGGCGTGTGTGGCTCTTTGACGCAGGCCGGGCAGATGACCGTTCGTCCGCCCCTCGTAACTTGTAGCGAATGTGTAAACCCGAAGAACCCACCGCTCCCGTCTACAGTCATACCGGACACGACTGTCCCAATACGACTTTCACAAGGAACTTCCATGTCTCGTTTCATTCGCAGTGCAGCTGTTATCACCCTCGGCGTTGCCACCCTGGCCAGCCTGCCGGCCATGGCGGCAGAAGGGCTGAACTACAACCAGATTTCCCTGCGTGCCGAGGCCAGCCAGGAGGTTGCCCGCGACAAGATGATCGTCACCCTCTACACCGAATCCCAAAACAGCGACCCTGCCAAACTCGCTGCTGAAATCACCACCACCCTGAACAAGGCCCTGGACCAGGCCCGTGAAGTCAAAGCGGTGACCCTGCGCCAGGGCAGCCGCAACAGCTACCCGATCTACGACAGCAAGAACCAGAAGATCACCGGCTGGCGTGAGCGCGCCGAACTGCGCCTGGAAAGCGCGGACTTCCCGGCGCTGTCCAAGCTCACCGGTGAAATGCTCAACACCATGAAAATGGAAAACATGGACTTCGCCATCGCCGATGCCACGCGCAAGGCCAGTGAAGATGCCCTGCTCAAAGAGGCCGTTGCCGCCTTCAAGGCCCGCGCGCAACTGGCCACCGATGCTCTGGGCGGCAAGGGCTACAAGATCGTCAACCTGAACTTCAACACCAACGGTTACCCACAACCGTACGCCCGCAATGGCGGGATGATGATGAAGGCGGCCATGATGGATTCGGCGCCGACCCCGCAAGTCGAAGCCGGCACCAGCCAGGTCAACATGAGCGCTGATGGCGTGATCGAAGTGCAGATGCAATGACCCCTATCTGACAAACGTTAACGGCGGTAACCTCGGTTCCGCCGTTTTCGTTTGGGCAGCTTATATATGCCTGCCATTTCAGGGGTATCCATGGAAAGAATCGCCGTAAAACCGCTCATCCTCGCCGCTGGACTCCTGGCCTTCATGCCGATGGCCCAGGCGGCGAGCACCCTGGTCTACTGTTCCGAAGCCAGCCCCGCCGGCTTCGACCCCAGCCAGTACACCAGCGGTACCGACTTTGATGCCTCCGCCGAAACGGTCTTCAACCGCCTGACTCAGTTCAAGCGCGGCGGCACCGAAGTCGAGCCCGGGCTGGCGACCCGCTGGGACGTATCCAACGACGGCCTGACCTATACCTTCCATCTGCGCGAAGGGGTGAAATTCCACACCACCGATTACTTCACGCCAACACGCGACTTCAATGCGGACGATGTGCTGTTTACCTTCAATCGCCTGCTGGACGCTGAAAGCCCATTTCGCAAGGCGTATCCATCCGAATCGCCCTACTTCACCGACATGGGCTTGAACACCACGATCAAGAGCGTCGACAAACTCGACGAGCACACCGTACGTTTCAGCCTGAACAACGTCGACGCGTCGTTCGTGCAGAACCTGGCCATGAGTTTCGCCTCCGTGCAATCGGCCGAGTACGCCGCCCAGTTACTAAAGGAAGGCAAGGCCGAAGACATCAACCAGAAGCCGGTGGGTACAGGGCCGTTCGTGTTCAAGCGCTATCAGAAAGACTCGCAGATTCGCTACGCGGCCAATAAGCAGTATTGGAAGCCCGAGGACGTGAAGCTCGACAACCTGATATTCGCCATCACTCCGGACGCCGCCGCACGCCTGCAGAAACTCAAGGCCGGCGAATGCCAGGTCAGCGGTTATCCACGCCCGTCCGATATCGAAGTTATGAAGCAAGACCCTGACCTGCGGGTGCTGCAACAAGCCGGTTTCAACCTGGGGTTTCTGGCCTACAACGTGACCCACCCGCCGCTGGATCAGCTAAAAGTACGCCAGGCCCTGGATATGGCCATCGACAAGCCGGCCATCATCAAGGCGGTGTACCAGAGCGCCGGACAATTGGCGCAAAACGCCTTGCCTCCAGCGCAGTGGTCTTATGACCCGGCAATCAAGGATGCCCCGTATGATCCGACCAAGGCCCGGGCGCTACTAAAAGAAGCAGGAGTTGCACCCGGTACTACCATCAACCTGTGGGCAATGACTGTCCAGCGCGCCTCCAACCCGAATGCGCGGATGTCCGCCCAGATGATCCAGCAGGACTGGGAAAAAGTCGGCATCAAAGCCAACATCGTCAGCTATGA
The DNA here is from genome assembly GCF_004519405.1 of Pseudomonas sp. BCA17. Taxonomy (GTDB): domain Bacteria; phylum Pseudomonadota; class Gammaproteobacteria; order Pseudomonadales; family Pseudomonadaceae; genus Aquipseudomonas. The sequence goes on from NZ_SGWI01000002.1 coordinate 595,648, forward strand.
GTGGGGCGAATACATCAAGCGCGCCAAAAACGGCGAACACGATGCGATGATTTATGGCTGGACCGGCGACAACGGCGACCCGGATAACTGGCTCGGCGTGCTCTACAGTTGTGCCGCGGTCAAGGGCAGTAACTACGCCAAATGGTGTAACCCGGCCTACGACAAACTGGTGCAGCAGGCCAAGGTCAGCAACGACCGCGAGCAACGCATCAAGTGGTATCAACAGGCGCAAAAAATCCTCAAGGAACAAGTACCTATAACGCCTATTGCGAACTCGACAGTTTTCCAGCCCCTGCGCAAGGAAGTCCGTGATTTCAAAATCAGCCCTTTTGGGCTCACACCGTTCTATGGTGTCAGTCTAGATAAGTAACAGCGCCGCCCCAACCAAGTGCGCCAGACGCCTCGGTTGGGCTTTTTTGGTGCGCGCACTGCACCGAAAAAAACCTCAATACGTACGTAATTATGTACAAACTTTCATAATTGCGACATTCCTGTACGTTCGTACCACACTTTAAGTCTCGCAACGGTTCTGCATCTTGCAATGGGTATGGCCCCTGCATAAGTATCCGCAGGCCGACTCACGAGGTCGCCCTCACCACCAAAAATGACAACAAATCATGAGGCCAACATGCTTAAACACGCAGTCATTCCGCTAATCGTCAGCGCTGGCCTTATGGCAGCAGCCCCTTTCGCCCAAGCGGCGACTAACCTGGTGTTCTGCTCCGAAGGCAGCCCTGCAGGTTTTGACCCGGGCCAGTACACCACCGGAACAGACTTCGATGCCTCGGCCGAAACCATGTTCAACCGCCTGACCCAGTTCGAGCGCGGCGGCACCGCTGTAACTCCTGGGTTGGCTACCAGCTGGGAGGTGTCCCCAGATGGCCTGACGTACACCTTCCACCTGCGCGACGGCGTGAAGTTCCATACCACCCCGTACTTCAAACCCACGCGTACCTTCAATGCCGATGACGTGCTCTTCACGTTCAACCGCATGATCAACAAGGACGATCCGTTCCGCAAAGCCTACCCCACCGAGTTCCCGTACTTCACGGACATGGGGATGGACACCAACATCAAGAACATCGAAAAAGTCGATGACCACACCGTCAAGTTCGTCCTTGGCACTGTGGACGCCGCCTTTATCCAGAACCTGGCAATGAGTTTCGCGTCGATCCAGTCGGCCGAATACGCCGCGCAGTTGTTGAAAGAAGGCAAAGCTGCCGACATCAACCAAAAGCCTGTCGGTACTGGCCCGTTCGTGTTCAAGAGCTATCAGAAAGACTCCAACATTCGTTACACCGGCAACAAAGACTACTGGAAGCCGGAAGACGTCAAGATCGACAACCTGATCTTCGCCATCACCACCGACCCGTCGGTGCGTATCCAGAAGCTCAAGAAAAACGAATGCCAGGTCACCCTGTTCCCACGTCCGGCCGACCTCAAGGCGCTGGGTGAAGACAAGGACCTGAAACTGCCGCACCAGGCCGGTTTCAACCTGGGCTACATCGCTTACAACGTCATGGACAAGGTCAAGGGCAGTGACCAGCCAAACCCGCTGGCAGACCTGCGCGTGCGCCAGGCGCTGGACATGGCGGTGAACAAACAGCAGATCATCGACTCCGTCTACCAGGGTGCCGGTCAGTTGGCCGTCAACGCCATGCCGCCGACCCAATGGTCGTACGACACCACCATCAAGGACGCCAAGTACGATCCTGAGAAAGCCAAGTCGCTGCTCAAGGAAGCCGGCATCAAGGAAGGTACCGAGATCGTCCTGTGGGCCATGCCGGTTCAGCGTCCGTACAACCCGAACGCCAAGCTGATGGCTGAAATGCTGCAGAACGACTGGAAGAAGATCGGTCTCAACGTGAAAATCACCAGCTACGAGTGGGGCGAGTACATCAAGCGCTCCAAAGGTGGCGAGAACCAGGCCATGATCATTGGCTGGAGCGGTGACAATGGTGACCCGGACAACTGGCTGAACGTGCTGTTCGGCTGCGACTCGCTGAGCGGTAACAACTTCTCCAAATGGTGCGACAAAAAATTCGACGGCATCGTAAAAGAAGCCAAGGCCACATCGGATGTCGCCAAACGCACCGAGCTGTACAAGCAGGCGCAACATATCCTCAAAGATGCAGTCCCGATGACACCTATCGCGCACTCGACGGTGTATCAACCCATGCGCAACACCGTGCAGGACTTCAAGATCAGCCCGTTTGGCTTGAACTCCTTCTACGGCGTCAGCGTAAGCGGCAAGTAAGGATCTATAACGGCGACGCTTCCCAGCGTCGCCGTTATTACATCCGCCGAGACTGTAGGAAACAGACCACAGCGAACTCATTGCCGTCCTACAGCAATGAACTGCGATCCGCGGCTCCGTTACCTACAAGGTCAGTCAGATTTGACGCATTTACTGCAGGATCCGCGACCCATAACGTCGTAGGACAGCAGCAGCTTCATTCTGAGAAAGGCACTTGCTGTGTGTGGGATCAGTGAGGTCTCTTCGGCCCCAGGCCTGGGAGATTGCTGACTGGTTGATAACTACAAACAAGGATCGGGATCGTCATGCGCCATACCACCGTTCTATCCGCAATTTTTGGCACCAGCCTGCTGGCTGTGGCCACGATGGGCCAAGCCGCCGACAAGAAGAGCCTGGTGTTCTGCTCCGAAGGCAGCCCCGCCGGGTTCGACACTGCGCAATACACCACCGCCACCGACAACGATGCGGCAGAGCCTCTGTACAACCGCCTCGTCGAGTTTGAAAAAGGCGCGACCAACGTGGTGCCTGGGCTGGCAACCAAGTGGGATATCTCCGATGACGGCCTGACCTACACCTTCCACCTGCGCGAAGGGGTGAAGTTCCACAGCAACAAGGAGTTCAAGCCGACGCGCGACTTCAACGCCGACGACGTGCTGTTCACCTTCAACCGCATGCTTGACCCCGACCATCCGTTTCGCAAGGCCTACCCCACCGAGTTTCCGTACTTCAACGGGATGAGCCTGAACAAGAACATTGCCAAGGTCGAGAAAACCGACCCGCACACCGTGGTGATGACCCTGAACACGGTCGACGCTGCATTCGTGCAGAACATCGCCATGAGCTTCGCCGCGATCCTCTCGGCTGAATACGCCGAGCAGTTGCTCAAGGAAGGCAAGCCCAGCGACATCAACCAGAAGCCGATCGGCACCGGCCCATTTGTGTTCCAGCGCTACCAGAAGGATTCACAGATCCGCTATGTGGCGAACAAACAGTACTGGGACCCGAGCCGGGTCAAGCTCGATCAATTGATCTTCGCCATCAACACCGACGCCTCGGTACGGGTGCAGAAACTCAAGGCCGGCGAATGCCAGGTGACCCTGCACCCGCGTCCGGCCGACGTCGACGCGCTCAAGGCCGACCCGAACCTGCAACTGTTGACCAAGCCCGGTTTCAACCTCGGCTACATCGCCTACAACGTGCGCCACAAACCTTTCGACCAGCTCGAAGTGCGCCAGGCGCTGGACATGGCAGTCAACAAGCAAAGCATTCTGAACGCCGTGTACCAGGGCGCCGGGCAACTGGCGGTCAACGCGATGCCCCCTACCCAATGGTCCTACGACGACACCATCAAGGATGCCGCCTACAACCCGGAAAAAGCCAAGGAACTGCTCAAGGCTGCCGGCGTGAAGGAAGGCACCGAGATCACCTTGTGGGCCATGCCCGTGCAGCGGCCATACAACCCCAATGCCAAGCTGATGGCCGAGATGCTGCAGAACGACTGGGCCAAGATCGGCCTCAAGGTCAAGATCGTCAGTTACGAGTGGGGCGAATACATCAAGCGCACCAAGAACGGTGAGCACGATATCAGCCTCATCGGCTGGACCGGCGACAACGGTGACCCGGACAACTGGCTGGGCACCCTTTACAGCTGCGACGCCATCGGCGGGAACAACTACTCCATGTGGTGCGACCCGGCGTACGACAAGCTGATCAAGCAAGCCAAGGTCGTTACCGACCGCGAACAAAGGACTGTTCTGTACAAACAGGCGCAGCAACTGCTTAAAGCCCAGGTGCCGATCACGCCAGTCGCCCACTCGACGGTCAACCAGCCGTTAAGCGCCAAAGTCGAAGGCTTCAAGGTAAGCCCCTTCGGCCGTAACGTGTTCTCGGGCGTCAGTATCAACCCATAAAAATAAATAACCGGATTGCGCAGGGCGGGAACGGCTCTGCTGCAAACGCGCAGCCTTTTGTTAGGATTTTTCCTACGCCAAACGTTTGCAATAGCTTGAACGAGTTACACACCAATAGCCGGTTCACCTAAAAAGACCGGCATAAAAAGAGAACCAAAGGAGCTCCACCCATGAAATTGAGCAGCAAAGCGCTTCTGGCCCTGGCCATCAGCAGCATCACGGCAACCGCCTTCGCTGAAACCCAAAGCCAGGACTTCGTTCCAACCACATTGGCCGGCACCAGCGCCCAAAGCGAGGCCAAGGGCTTTATCGACGGAGCGAGCCTGGGCGGTACCACCCGGAACTGGTTTTCCAATGAAAACAAATTCCGTGGCGGTAAATTCTCCTATGAAAAACATGGTGAGACCCGTACCGACGCCTACCGCACCAACTGGGTACAAGGCACCATCCTCAACGGCACCTCTGGCTTCACCCAGGGCACCATTGGCGTGAGCACCGAAGTAGCCGTCTACAACGCCCTGGTTCTGGATCGCAGCAAGCGCGACATCAAGGGTGGTTCCAACCGTACGCTGGCCGACTCCAACGGCGACGCCGTTGACCAGTGGAGCAAACTGGGCCTGGCCAACGTCAAGTTCCGCGCTTCGAACACCACACTGACCGCCGGTCGTCAGAACTTCAGCAGCGGAATCGTCGACACCATCGGCAACCGTGCGCTGCCTTCGAGCTTTGAAGGTATTTCGATCGACAGCCAGGAATTCAGCAACCTGTCGTTCCAGGGCGGTGTTTTCGATCGCGTGTCGCCACGTACCGAACAAAGCCTGTCGAAGTTCCGTTCCGAATACGGCAACGGCCAGACCACCGACAAGGTGAAAACCCTGGGCTTCAACTACCAGCCGTTCAAGAGCCTGAAAACCAGCGTGTTCGCGGCTAACGTCGAGGACTTCTGGAACCAGTACTACGTCGGCGCCACTCACGAACTGGGCGACAGCAGCGTCCTGGGTCTGACCACCGGCCTGAACTACTATAAAACCACCGACACCGGCAGCAAGAAGATGGGCAAGATCGACAACGACACTTACTCGTTGTCTCTGGGCCTGACTCACCAGGCCCACAGCCTGACCTTCGCCTACCAGGCCATCAACGGTGACGAATACTTCGACTACCTGCACGAAACCAACGGCATCTACCTGGCCAACTCCCTGACGTCCGACTTCAACGGACCGAACGAGAAGTCCTTCCAGATCGCCTACGGCCTCAACATGGCTGAATACGGCGTGCCAGGCCTGAAATTCAATGCCTACTCGGCGCGCGGCTGGGGTATCGACGGTACTCACTACACCGGCACCGCCTACGGTGAATCGGGCGTGCGTCGCAGCGACCTGCGCCTGATGGACGGCGAAACCCACCAGGAATATGGCGTGGGCGCGTCCTACGCGATCCAGAGCGGCTCACTCAAGGCAACCACCATTCGTGGCACCTATGTGACCCACCGCGCCAGTGAAAACCAGGCTGACGGCAACATCCGTGAATTCCGCCTGGTCACCACCATCCCGTTCAATATTCTTTAATTAGCGCCAGGTACACGGCGGGCTCAGGACGAGCCTGCCGTCTACGCTTGTCTGGCTCCATCGATTGCAGAGGGTTCTGAATGAAAATGCTCCCGTTACAAGCCGCCATGGCCGCCGCGCTGCTGAGCGTGGCGATCGGCGTTTCGGCCAAACCGCTGGTGGTCTGCACCGAAGCCAGCCCGGAAGGTTTTGACCCGGTTCTGTACACCACGGCCGTCACCGCCGACGCCACCGCTGAAACCATGTTCAACCGCCTGGTGGATTTCAAGCCCGGCACCACCGAAGTGATTCCAGCACTGGCCAAGGCCCTGCCGGATATCAGTGCCGATGGCCTGACCTACACCTTTCACCTGCGTGACGACGTCAAGTTCCACACCACCGACTATTTCAAACCCACGCGCAATATGAACGCCGACGACGTGCTTTGGAGTTTCCAGCGCCAGCTGGACCCGAACCACCCTTGGCACAAGAAGTCCGCTGTGGGCTACCCCTACTTCGAAAGCATGGGCTTCAAGGAACTGCTCAAGAGCGTAGAGAAGACCGATGACCACACCGTCGTCTTTACCCTGACACGTCCTGAGGCACCCTTCCTGGCCGACCTGGCCATGGCATTCTCCTCGATTCACTCCGCCGAATATGCCGACCAGTTGCTCAAGTCCGGCAACACCGATGACCTGAACGCCAAGCCGATCGGCACAGGGCCGTTCATCTTCACGCGCTATGCCAAGGACGCCCAGGTACGCTTCAAGGCCAACCCGGAGTACTTCCGTGGCAAGCCGCCGGCTGATCCGCTGATTTTGGCAATCACCACCGACAACAACGTGCGCCTGCAGAAACTCAAGGCCAACGAATGCCAGGTCGCGCTGTATCCCAAGCCCGATGATATTCCGAGCATCAAGAAAGACCCGAACCTGAAAGTCGATGAACTGGCGGCGATGACCACCGCGTACACCGCCCTGAACACCACGCACAAGTACATGAGCGACGCGCGGGTGCGCCATGCGATCAACATCGCGTTCGACAAAAAAGGCTACAACGAATCGCTCTACGGCAAAGGCAACGCCGTCGACGCCACCGGCCCGTATCCGCCGACCTTGCTAGGTTTCAACGACAAGTTGAAGAACCCGCCACGCGACCTGGACAAGGCCCGAGCCCTGCTCAAGGAAGCCGGCGTGCCGGAAGGTACCGAGTTCACCCTGTTCACCCGTAACGGCGGCGGCCCGACCAACCCTAACCCGCTGCTCGGCGCCCAGCGCATGCAAGCGGATCTGGCCCAGATCGGCCTGAAGGTCAATATCAAGGTCATGGAATGGGGCGAAATGCTCAAGCGCGCCAAAGCCGGCGAGCACGACATGGTATCCGCCGGCTGGGCGGGGGATAACGGGGACCCGGATAACTTCCTCACCCCGAACCTGAGTTGCGACGCCGCAAAAAACGGCGAAAACTACGCCCGTTGGTGTAACAAAGAGTTCCAGGACTTGATCGACAAAGCCCGTGGCAACGCTGAACCGACCCAGCGCGCGGCACTCTATGAACAAGCACTGGACGTTTTCGACAAGGACCAACCCTGGATCCCCATGGCCTACCCGAAAATGTTCACCGCCATGCGCAAGAACGTCGAGGGTTATATCCAAAGCCCTCTGACGACCAATAACTTCGCCACCACCCAGGTGAAGTAATAAGAAAAACGCTCGGCGCCGTCGACATTGACGGCGCCGGACCTGCCTAACCGGCTGATTGAGGTACACAACCCGATGTTTAGTTTTATTGCCCGCCGACTGGGGTTATTGATCCCCACGTTTTTCGGCATCACGTTGCTCACATTTGCGTTGATTCGCATGATCCCTGGCGACCCTGTCGAAGTCATGATGGGCGAGCGGCGCGTCGACCCAGAGATGCACGCACAGGCAATGGAACGCCTTGGTCTTAACAAACCGTTATATGCGCAATACCTGGATTACGTCGGCAAGCTCGCCCACGGCGACCTTGGCGAATCGCTGCGTACCCGCACCAGCGTGTGGACTGAGTTCACCGCGCTCTTCCCGGCGACCCTGGAACTGTCCATGGCCGCCCTGTTGTTCGCCGGTATCCTGGGCCTGCTGGCCGGGGTGATCGCGGCCTTGAAGCGAGGATCCCTGTTCGACCATGGGGTGATGGGCATCTCCCTGGCGGGATATTCGATGCCGATCTTCTGGTGGGGCCTGATCCTGATCATGTTCTTCTCGGTCAGCCTGGGCTGGACCCCGGTTTCCGGGCGTATCGACCTGCTCTACGACATCGAGCCGCGCACCGGCTTCATGCTGATCGACACCCTGCTGGCTGACGAGCCGGACGCGTTCTTCGATGCGCTGCACCACCTGATCCTGCCGGCCATCGTGCTCGGCACCATCCCGCTGGCGGTGATTGCGCGGATGACCCGTTCCTCCATGCTCGAAGTATTGCGTGAGGACTACATCCGCACCGCCAAGGCCAAGGGCCTGTCGCCAACGCGTGTAGTTTTCGTGCATGGCCTGCGTAACGCGCTGATCCCGGTATTGACCGTAGTCGGCCTGCAAGTGGGCACGCTGCTGGCCGGTGCGGTATTGACCGAAACCATCTTCTCGTGGCCCGGGATCGGCAAATGGCTGATCGAAGCCATTGGTGCACGGGATTATCCGGTGGTGCAAAACGGCATCCTGTTGATCGCCTGTCTGGTGATCCTGGTGAACTTCGTGGTGGATATCCTCTACGGCTTCGCCAACCCACGCATCCGTCACCAGCGCTGAGATCATGACCATGACCACACCTACTCAAGTGTCAGCAGTCGATCAAAGCCTGCTGTACCCGTCCCCGTACAAAGAATTCTGGCAAGCGTTCTCCAAGAACAAAGGCGCGGTTGCCGGCTTGCTGTTCATGTTGCTGATCGTGTTCTGCGCGATCTTCGCGCCCTGGGTCGCACCGCATAACCCGAGCGAGCAATACCGTGACTTCCTGCTGACCCCTCCGGCGTGGCTGGAAGGCGGGCAGATGCAGTTCCTGCTCGGCACCGACGAACTGGGCCGTGACTTGCTCTCACGCCTGATCCAGGGCTCGCGCCTGTCGCTGCTGATCGGCTTGTCGTCGGTGGTGATGTCGCTGATCCCGGGGATCCTGCTGGGCCTGTTCGCCGGCTTCTTCCCGCGCCTGCTCGGCCCGACCATCATGCGTCTGATGGACATCATGCTGGCCCTGCCATCGCTGCTGCTGGCCGTTGCCATTGTCGCGATCCTCGGCCCTGGCCTGATCAACACCGTAATCGCCATCGCCATCGTGTCGCTGCCGTCCTATGTGCGTCTGACCCGCGCGGCCGTGATGGGCGAACTGAACCGCGACTACGTGACGGCCGCCCGTCTCGCCGGAGCCGGCCTGCCACGTCTGATGTTCATTACTGTGCTGCCCAACTGCATGGCGCCGCTGATCGTTCAGGCCACCTTGAGCTTCTCGTCGGCGATCCTCGATGCCGCGGCACTGGGCTTCCTCGGCCTTGGCGTGCAACCGCCAACCCCGGAGTGGGGCACCATGCTGGCCTCGGCCCGCGACTACATCGAACGCGCCTGGTGGGTCGTGAGCCTGCCTGGTTTGACCATTTTGCTCAGCGTGCTGGCAATCAACTTGATGGGCGACGGCCTGCGCGATGCGCTGGACCCGAAACTCAAGAACGCCGCCTGAGGAGATTCCCATGTCACTGTTAGAAATCAAGAATCTCAACGTCCGCTTCGGCGACAAGACCGCCGTACCGGTGGTCGATGGCCTCGACCTGTCGGTCGACAAAGGCGAAGTACTGGCGATCGTTGGCGAGTCGGGCTCGGGTAAATCCGTGACCATGATGGCGCTGATGGGCCTGATCGAGCACCCGGGCATTGTCACCGCCGACGCGCTGACCTTCGACGGCAAGGACATGCTCAAGCTGAGCAACCGTCAGCGTCGCCAGATCGTCGGCAAGGACCTGGCGATGGTCTTCCAGGACCCGATGACCGCGTTGAACCCCAGCTACACCGTGGGTTTCCAGATTGAAGAAGTGCTGCGCCTGCACCTGAAGATGTCCGGCAAGCAAGCACGCAAACGCGCTATCGAGTTGCTGCAAAAAGTGGAAATCCCAGGCGCCGCCAGCCGTATGGATGCCTACCCGCACCAATTGTCCGGAGGTATGAGCCAGCGTGTGGCAATCGCCATGGCGATTGCCGGCGAACCCAAGCTGCTGATCGCCGACGAACCGACCACTGCACTGGACGTGACCATCCAGGCCCAGATCATGGACCTGCTGCTGGCCCTGCAAAAAGAGCAGAACATGGGCCTGGTGTTGATCACTCACGACTTGGCGGTGGTGGCTGAAACCGCCCAGCGCGTGTGCGTGATGTACGCAGGCCAGGCGGTCGAAGTCGGCCAGGTGCCACAACTGTTCGATATTCCGGCACACCCCTATAGCGAAGCGCTGCTCAAGGCGATTCCCGAGCACAGCCTTGGCGCCACGCGCCTGGCCACGCTGCCGGGTATCGTGCCCGGCCGCTATGACCGCCCGCAGGGTTGCCTGCTATCGCCGCGCTGCCCGTACGTGCAGGACTCCTGCCGTGCCCAGCGTCCAGGCCTTGACCCGAAAAGCAACAGCCTCGCCCGCTGCTTCTACCCGCTGAACCAGGAGGTGGCGTAATGGCCGTCGTTCTTACCGCCCGCGACCTTACCCGTCATTACGAAGTGTCCCGTGGCCTGTTCAAGGGCCACGCCACGGTGCGTGCCCTCAATGGCGTGTCCTTCGAGCTGGAAGCCGGCAAGACGCTCGCCGTGGTGGGCGAGTCGGGTTGCGGCAAATCCACCCTGGCCCGTGCACTGACGCTGATTGAAGAGCCATCGTCAGGCTCGCTGAAAATCGCCGGCCAGGAAGTGGCGGGCGCCGACAGGGCCCAGCGCAAGCAACTGCGCAAAGACGTGCAGATGGTATTCCAGAGCCCGTACGCCTCATTGAACCCACGCCAGAAAGTCGGTGATCAACTGGCCGAGCCCTTGCTGATCAACACCAACCTGTCCGCCAGCGAGCGCCGCGAGAAAGTGCAGGCGATGATGAAGCAAGTGGGCCTGCGCCCTGAGCATTATCAGCGCTATCCGCACATGTTCTCCGGTGGCCAGCGCCAGCGTATCGCCCTGGCGCGGGCGATGATGCTGCAACCCAAAGTGCTGGTGGCGGATGAGCCGACGTCCGCACTGGACGTGTCGATCCAGGCCCAGGTGCTCAACCTGTTCATGGACCTGCAGCAGGAGTTCAACACCGCGTACGTGTTCATCTCCCACAACCTGGCGGTGGTGCAGCACGTCGCCGACGACGTGATGGTGATGTACCTCGGCCGCCCGGTGGAAGTGGGCCCCAAGGAAGACATCTATGCACGCCCGCTGCACCCGTACACCCAGGCGCTGCTGTCGGCCACCCCGACCATCCACCCGGACCCGAACAAGCCGAAGATCAAGATCGTCGGCGAGCTGCCCAACCCGCTGAACCCACCACCTGGCTGCGCCTTCCACAAGCGCTGCCCGTACGCGACGGCTCGCTGCAGCAGCGAGGAGCCGCAGTTGCGCGCCTTGGATAACCGCCAAGTGGCGTGTCACTACGCGGAACAGTTCGTCGCCTGACCCCGCAATAAAAATGCTCCGGGTGTTGAGACCGGAGCATTGGATGAGTTCCACCGCCCCACCCGTCGGATTGCGCATCAGTCCGGCAGGCGGGGCTTTTTTTCACGTCGACTTATGTATCGCTGTCACCGTCGCTGGTGTCATCGTCGTCCGGCGGTGCTTGCTGATCGTCGTCATCCTTGGAGCCACCCTGGTCTTCATCACCGGGTTCCGATTCACTCTTGGCCAGTTGCAAGCCTGCGGCCTGGGCCGTCTTCGCCGTCACGTACCCCGGGGCCTGGCTCTGCACAGCCGTATTGGCCCATGCAGACGAAATGCCCAGGGACAACATCACCAGCACTTTTAGCATCAGCACTAAACGTTGAAAGATAGTCATGGTCGATTTCCGTCCAGTCAGTGAATCATGTGCGCCAGCATTCGACCGGCGCTGTGGATTAAGCTAGTTCCGATACCGGTTTTACGCCACTTGCGCCTTACGTATCACCGTCATCGTAGGTTTCGCTGTCTTCGCCTTCGTTGTAGGGGTTTTCCGCATCTTCCTTGGGCGCGGGTTGAGCCTGGGGCTGCCAGCCACCGGAGTTGACCTCCTTCTGCTTTTTTTTGCTTACAGGCCCGGTGTCCTTCCACTGGGGTGTGCCCGCATCCGCCAGCGCCATTGAGCCGCACAGCCCCAAGGCGAACAGCAGCACCAGTTGAGTGATGCGTTGAGTTATACGCACGGGCGTCTCCTGATCCGTCGGTGAAAGGGTGAAATATTTGAAACGCTAGACGGAATGTGAGGTTCTCGCCAATCCGGCCCCTGGAGGTGATCAACATGTGGGAAAGGGCTGGCGTCCGGCAGGGCTGGCGTCCGGCAGCGCTGGGTCAGTCAACTGTTGCAGACACTGGCCCCCTGCTATCCGCAACAGCCTCCTCCCTTCTTCTGGTTGGCGCCAGACAATAAAAAAGGGCGAAGCCATGACAGCTTCGCCCTTTCTCTACCGCTCAGACCTTAGTGGTGCTCACGGGTCGCGCGGAATTTCACGTCCGGCCAGCGCTCTTCCATCAGCGCCAGGTTGACCCGGGTCGGTGCCAGGTAGGTCAGGTGACCGCCGCCGTCCATCGCCAGGTTTTCCACGGCCTTGTTGGAGAACTCTTCCAACTTCTTCTTATCGCTGCAATCGATCCAGCGCGCGGAATATACGGTGATCGGCTCGTAGGAGCATTCGACCTTGTATTCCTCTTTCAAACGGCTGGCCACCACATCGAACTGCAGCACACCCACGGCGCCGAGAATGATGTCGTTGCTGCGCTCGGGGAAGAACACCTGGGTGGCGCCCTCTTCCGCCAACTGCTGCAGGCCCTGGCGCAGTTGCTTGGATTTCAGCGGGTCGCGCAGGCGTACGCGGCGGAACAGTTCCGGCGCAAAGTGCGGGATACCGGTGAAGCCCAGGGTTTCGCCTTCGGTAAAGGTGTCGCCGATCTGGATGGTGCCGTGGTTGTGCAGGCCGATGATGTCGCCGGCGTAGGCTTCCTCGAGCTGTTCACGCTCGGAGGAGAAGAACGTCAGGGCGTCGCCGATGCGCACGTCCTTGCCGGTGCGTACGTGGCGCATCTTCATGCCTTTTTCGTATTTGCCGGAACAGATACGCATGAACGCGATACGGTCACGGTGCTTGGGGTCCATGTTCGCCTGGATCTTGAACACGAAGCCCGAGAACTTCTCTTCCACCGGCTCCACGGTGCGCTCGTTGGCTACACGCGCCAGCGGGCGCGGGGCCCAGTCCACCACGGCGTCGAGCACGTGGTCGACACCGAAGTTGCCCAGGGCGGTGCCGAAGAATACCGGCGTCAGTTGGCCGTCGAGGAATTCCTGCTGGTTGAACTCGTGGCAGGCGCCTTGCACCAGCTCCAGCTGATCGACGAAACGGTCGTACTCATCGCCCAGATGGGCGCGGGCTTCGTCCGAGTCCAGCTTCTCGATGATCTTGGTTTCGGTGCGTTCGTGACCGTGGCCGGCGGTATAGACAATGATGTAGTCGTCGGCCAGGTGGTACACGCCCTTGAAGTCACGGTAGCAACCGATCGGCCAGGTGATCGGCGCGGCCTTGATCTTCAGGACGGCTTCGATTTCATCCAACAGCTCGATGGGGTCGCGAATATCACGGTCGAGTTTGTTGATGAAGCTGACGATAGGCGTGTCACGCAGACGGCACACGTCCATCAGCGCGATGGTACGTGGCTCGACACCTTTACCGCCGTCGAGAACCATCAACGCCGAGTCCACCGCAGTCAGGGTGCGGTAGGTGTCTTCGGAGAAGTCTTCGTGGCCGGGGGTGTCGAGCAGGTTGACCATATGGTCGCGGTACGGGAACTGCATGACCGACGTGGTAATGGAAATACCCCGTTGTTTTTCCATTTCCATCCAGTCAGAGGTGGCATGGCGGTCGGATTTGCGGGATTTCACCGTGCCGGCCACCGCGATTGCCTTGCCCATCAGCAAGAGCTTCTCGGTGATAGTGGTTTTACCGGCATCGGGGTGGGAAATAATGGCGAAAGTGCGGCGTTTCGCGACTTCGGCGGCCTGGTGGGTCATGGGAAATCGCCTGGCAGGTGAGTCAAAAAAGGGCGGCGAGTATAGCGCAAACCCCGCGGGCCGGACCACCGTTCACCCGATTGGGGGTGGCTAAATGCTGCCAAGTGTGGAACCTTTTAAAAGGTAGAGACGTCCACTCCCCTGCTACCGCACTCGGAACAGGGGCTGAAAAATCAGCAAGTTAGCCTGACGAGGCTGCGCTCATGGCTCGATCGCATACCGCGTTGCCGGTATCGGCGAGCTGCTTTTCGCGAACACATTCGACGACAGCCAGCAATGGCATGCCACGAAGGAATGTGTTCGCCGACAGAAGAAAAAAAGGAGTCCGCCTGTGGCTATTCGCTATGGCAAAGGGCTGATAGGAGGAGCGGTTGTCGTCGCTCTCCTGGCCCTGCTGGTCCACTGGATCGGCATCAACACGATCGAACTGTACCGCGACGATTTGTTGTTTTACCTGCAAGCTCACCTGATCCTCGTTCTTGTCTCCATGCTGGCCGCCCTCGTTGTGGGCATCCCAGCCGGTATCCTGCTCAGCCGACCGCACATGGTCGGGCGCGCAGAACGCTTCATGCAGATATTCAACATCGGCAACACCGTCCCTCCCCTGGCCGTCCTGGCCATCGCCCTTGGCGTCCTCGGCATCGGCAGCGGCCCGGCCATCTTCGCATTGTTCCTCGCCTCCCTCCTGCCCATCGTGCGCAACACCTACGAAGGTCTCAAAAACGTCCAGGGTTCCCTCAAAGAAGCCGCCACAGGCATCGGCATGACGCCGCGCCAGGTGCTGTTTCGCGTGGAACTGCCCAACGCCGTGCCGATCATCATCGGTGGCGTGCGCGTGGCCCTGGCGATCAACGTGGGTACGGCGCCGCTGGCGTTCCTGATTGGTGCCAACAGCCTGGGCAGCCTGATCTTCCCCGGTATCGCCCTGAACAATCAGCCGCAACTGCTGCTCGGCGCCGCGTGCACCGCACTGCTGGCGTTGCTGCTTGACGGTCTGGTGACCCTGGCCAGCCGCCTCTGGCTGGAACGCGGGCTGCGTGCGTCCTAAGGAACCGACATGAAAAAACTGACCTTGATACTGAGCTGCTTCCTGCTGTTTGCAGGTTTTGCACAGGCGGCTGAAAAACCCGTCATCCGCATCGGCGCCCGGGTGTTCACCGAACAGACCCTGCTCGCGGAAATCACCTCCCAATACCTGCGCACCAAGGGCTATGACACCCGCGTGACCGGCGGCCTGGGCAGCAACCTGGCACGCAGTGCCCAGGAAAGCGGGCAACTGGACCTGATCTGGGAATACACCGGCGTGTCGCTGGTGGCTTATAACCACATCGATGAAAAGCTCGACAGTGAGCAGTCCTACGCCCGAGTAAAAGAGCTCGATGCGAAAAAGGGCCTGGTCTGGCTGGCGCCGTCGCGCTTCAGCAACACCTATGCGCTGGCGCTGCCCGAGAACGTGGCCAAGGCACATCCAGACATCAAGAGCATCAGCGACCTGACGAAAGCTATGGCCGAACACACCAACGACCACCGTCTGGTGGCCCTGGACACCGAGTTCGCCAACCGCTCCGACGGCCTTGCCGGCATGGTCAAGCTGTATGACATGAACCTCACGCGCAAAAACACCCGGCAGATGGACGCGGGCCTGGTCTACACCGCGTTGCGTAATGGCCAGGTATTCGCCGGTTTGGTCTACACCACCGACGGTCGCCTGAATGCCTTCAAATTGACGCTACTGGAAGACGACAAGCACTACTTCCCGGACTACACCGCTGCGCCGGTGGTGCGTCAGGTTTATCTCGATGCCCATCCGCAATTGGCGGCGGACCTCAAGCCGCTGGCGGCACTGTTCGACGACCAAACCATGCGCCAGCTGAACGCGCGGGTCGACGTCGGCCATGAAAGCCCGTCCGCCGTGGCTGCAGACTTCCTGCGCCAACACCCCATCAGCCAATAAGAGGAGAAGACATGGAATTCCTGAACGCCTTTTCCCATCTTGATTGGGCCCAAGTACTGCACCTGACCTGGCAGCACATCACGCTGGTCGGCATCGCCGTGTTGCTGGCGATCTTCATTGGCGTGCCCCTGGGCATCCTGATGACCCGCTTCCCGACACTCGCCGGCCCCTTGCAGGCCAGCGCCACGGTGCTGCTGACCGTGCCGTCCATCGCCCTGTTCGGCCTGCTGCTGCCGTTCTACTCCAAGTTCGGCCAGGGCCTGGGGCCGATGCCGGCGATCACCGCCGTGTTCCTCTACTCCTTGTTGCCGATCATGCGTAACACCTACCTGGCCCTTACCGGCGTGGAACCGGGCATTCGCGAAGCCGCACGCGGTATCGGCATGACCTTCGGCCAGCGCCTGCGCATGGTCGAATTGCCCATCGCCGTACCGGTGATCCTCGCCGGTGTGCGCACTGCCGTGGTGATGAATATCGGTGTGATGACCATCGCCGCCACCATCGGCGCCGGTGGCCTGGGTGTACTTATTCTGGCTTCCATCAGCCGCAGCGACATGTCGATGCTGATTGTCGGCGCCGTGCTGGTCAGTCTCCTGGCCATCTTCGCCGACCTGCTTCTGCAATGGCTCCAACGCTCGCTGACTCCAAAAGGATTGCTCAAATGATCGAACTTCAAAACCTGTCCAAGACCTTCCAAAGCAACGGCAAGACCATCACTGCCGTCAACGATGTAAGCCTGACCGTTAACGAAGGCGAAATTTGCGTATTCCTCGGCCCGTCGGGTTGCGGCAAGAGCACCACGCTGAAGATGATCAACCGCCTCATCAAGCCCACGTCGGGGAAGATTCTGATCAACGGCGAAGACACCACCGACCTCGACGAAGTGACCTTGCGCCGCAACATCGGCTATGTGATCCAGCAGATCGGCCTGTTCCCCAACATGACCATCGAGGAAAACATTGTGGTCGTGCCGAAACTGCTCGGCTGGGACAAGCAGAAATGCCACGACCGCGCCCGTGAGTTGATGAGCATGATCAAGCTGGAACCCAAGCAGTACCTGCACCGCTACCCGCGTGAACTGTCCGGCGGCCAGCAACAGCGGATCGGCGTGATCCGCGCCTTGGCGGCCGATGCGCCGTTGCTGCTGATGGATGAGCCGTTCGGCGCGGTCGACCCGATCAACCGCGAAATGATCCAGAACGAGTTCTTCGAGATGCAGCGAGCGTTGAACAAGACTGTGATCATGGTCAGCCACGACATTGACGAGGCGATCAAGCTGGGTGACAAGATCGCGATCTTCCGCGCCGGCAAACTGCTGCAGATCGATCACCCGGACACCCTGCTGGCCCACCCGGCCGACGAGTTCGTCAGCAACTTCGTGGGCCAGGACAGCACCCTCAAGCGCCTGCTGCTGGTGAAAGCCGAGGATGCGGCCGACAACGCCCCATCGGTGAGCCCGGAAACCCCAGTGGCCGATGCGCTGGAGTTGATGGACGAACACGACCGTCGCTACGTGGTGGTGACTTGCGCCGAGAACAAGGCGCTGGGATATGTACGACGTCGTGACCTGCACCGTCAGACCGGCACCTGCGGCCAATACCTGCGCGAGTTCAACGCCACGGCAGCGTATGACGAGCATTTGCGCATCCTGTTGTCGCGCATGTACGAATTCAACCGCTCCTGGTTGCCGGTCATGGATGCGGAGCGGGTGTTCCTGGGCGAGGTGACGCAGGAGTCGATTGCCGAGTACCTGAGCTCGGGCAAGTCCCGTGGGGGCAAGACCAGCATTGTGTCGCCTGCCGAGATTGCCCTGGCCTGACACACCCCCTTGTGGCGAGGGAGCTTGCTCCCGTCGGGCTGCACAGCAGCCCCAGAACAGACGACTCAATAGTGTCAGGTATAGGGTGTCGAGCTGTTAGGAGCCGCTTCGCGGCCCAGCGGGAGCAAGCTCCCTCGCCACAAAAGCCACCCCAATTCCCGCCAATTTGCCCACTCTTGAGTCCTGTGGGGGCAAGACCAGCATTGTGTCGCCTGCCGAGACTGCCCTGGCCTGACACACCCCCTTGTGGCGAGGGAGCTTGCTCCCGTCGGGCTGCGCAGCAGCCCCAGAACAGGCGACTCAATAGTGTCAGATATACGGTGTCGAGCTGTTATGGGGCCGCTTCGCGCCCCAGCGGGAGCAAGCTCCCTCGCCACAAAAGCCACCCCAATTCCCGCCAATTTGCCCACTCTTGAGTCCAGTGGGGGCAAGACCAGCATTGTGTCGCCTGCCGAGACTGCCCTGGCCTGACACAACCCCTTGTGGCGAGGGAGCTTGCTCCCGTCGGGCTGCGCAGCAGCCCCAGAACAGACGACTCAATTGTGTCAGGTATAGGGTGTCGAGCTGTTAGGGGGCCGCTTCGCGGCCCAGCGGGAGCAAGCTCCCTCGCCACAAAAGCCACCCCGATTCCCGCCAATTTGCCCACTCTTGAGTCCTGTGGGGGCAAGACCAGCATTGCGTCGCCTGCCGAGACTGCCCTGGCCTGACACACCCCCTTGTGGCGAGGGAGCTTGCTCCCGTCGGGCTGCGCAACAGCCCCAGAACAGACGACTCAATTGTGTCAGGTACAGGGTGTCGAGCTGTTAGGGGGCCGCTTCGCGGCCCAGAGGGAGCAAGCTCCCTCGCCACAAAAGCCACCCGGTTCCTGCCAATTAGCCCACTCTTGAGTCCTGTGGGGGCAAGACCAGCATTGTGTCGCCTGCCGAGACTGCCCTGCCCTGACACAACCCCTTGTGGCGAGGGAGCTTGCTCCCGTCGGGCTGCGCAGCAGCCCCAGAACAGGCGACTCAATAGTGTCAGGTATACGGTGTCGAGCTGTTAGGGGGCCGCTGCGCGCCCCAGCGGGAGCAAGCTCCCTCGCCACACAAGCCGCCCCGATTCCCGCCAATTGGCCCACTCTTGAGTCCTGTGGGGGTAAGACCAGCATTGCGTCGCCTGCCGAGACTGCCCTGGCCTGACACAACCCCCTTGTGGCGAGGGAGCTTGCTCCCGCTGGGCTGCGCAGCAGCCCCAGAACAGACGACTCAATTGTGTCAGGTCTAGGGTGTCGAGCTGTTAGGGGGCCGCTTCGCGGCCCAGCGGGAGCAAGCTCCCTCGCCACAAAAGCCGCCCCGATTGCCGCCAATTTGGCCCCTCTTGGGAACATCAATCCGTCATACCGGTCGGTTACATAGGTAGCTGCACGGGGTGCTGCGACGAACGCGTGCAAAAACGCGACATTTTTAGTTGATCTATAGCCCCTCACGTCCTAAAGTTCGCGCCGAACGTCCATGCTGGAAACGATCCATCCGGCTCAAGTACTGACGACGAGACAGCAAGGCCAAGGGAAGCGGTTGAACCCATGGCCTTTTTGCTTTCGGCGACATGCCTTGGGAAGTAGGCGAACCAAAGTGGGGATACGGAGGACGTTCATTTGCACCCATTGCTAATTTCAGTTTGCCCTTAGGAGTTCCCAGCATGTCGATTCAGGTCGAAGATTATTTCGCGCGCGCCACTTTTGACAAAATGAAGGCGTTCGCCGACAAGCAAGAAACCCCGTTCGTGGTGATCGACACCGCGATGATCAGCCAGGCCTATGATGACCTGCGCGCAGGTTTCGAATTCGCCAAAGTCTATTACGCGGTCAAGGCCAACCCGGCGGTCGAGATCATCGACCTGCTCAAGGACAAAGGCTCGAGCTTCGACATCGCCTCGATCTACGAGCTGGACAAGGTACTGGGCCGCGGCGTCAGCCCGGACCGTATCAGCTACGGCAACACCATCAAGAAATCCAAGGACATCCGCTACTTCTTCGAAAAAGGCGTGCGCCTGTTTTCCACTGACTCCGAAGCCGACCTGCGCAACATCGCCAAGGCTGCGCCGGGCTCGAAAGTGT
The DNA here is from genome assembly GCF_004519405.1 of Pseudomonas sp. BCA17. Taxonomy (GTDB): domain Bacteria; phylum Pseudomonadota; class Gammaproteobacteria; order Pseudomonadales; family Pseudomonadaceae; genus Aquipseudomonas. Next base: position 615,463 of record NZ_SGWI01000002.1, read on the forward strand.
ATGTGCGTATCCTTACCGAAGGCTCGACCACGGCCGACTGGCCTCTGTCGCGTAAATTCGGCTGCCAGACCGACATGGCCATGGACCTGTTGATCCTCGCCCGCGACCTGGGCCTGGTTCCCTACGGCATCTCGTTCCACGTGGGTTCGCAGCAGCGCGACATCAGCGTCTGGGACGCGGCGATTGCCAAGGTCAAAGTGATCTTCGAGCGCCTGAAAGAAGAAGACGGCATCCACCTCAAGCTGATCAACATGGGCGGCGGCTTTCCGGCCAACTACATCACCCGCACCAACAGCCTGGAAACCTACGCTGAGGAAATCATCCGCTTCCTCAAGGAAGACTTCGGCGACGACCTGCCGGAAATCATCCTGGAGCCGGGCCGTTCGTTGATTGCCAACGCCGGTATCCTGGTCAGCGAAGTGGTGCTGGTGGCGCGTAAGTCCCGTACCGCCGTCGAGCGTTGGGTGTACACCGATGTGGGCAAGTTCTCCGGCCTGATCGAAACCATGGACGAAGCCATCAAATTCCCGATCTGGACCGAGAAGAAAGGTGAGATGGAAGAAGTGGTCATCGCCGGCCCTACCTGCGATAGCGCCGATATCATGTACGAAAACTACAAGTACGGCCTGCCGCTGAACCTGGCGATCGGCGACCGTTTGTACTGGCTGTCGACCGGCGCGTACACCACCAGCTACAGCGCGGTTGAATTCAACGGCTTCCCACCGTTGAAGTCTTACTACGTATAACGCCACCGCACACAAAAAACCCATGACATGTCATGGGTTTTTTTATGCCTCACGACAGGCTAGCGGCGCGTTGCCGGTAAGCGTCCGCCATGGCGCGGATCTGCGGATCATTGGCCGCGGCCAACGTTTTTTGAGCCGTTTGCAGAAACTTGAGATTGCCGCCCGCCAGCGCTTTGCGCAGCCAATCCAACGCTTCATCGGTCTGGGCGCGATCAGCCAACACCGCTGCGTAACTGAACTGCCCGCGAAAATCACCGCCCTGGGCGGAGCGGCGGTACCACTCGACAGCGGCATCCAGATCCCTTGGGCAAAACTGCCCGTCTTCCAGATAACGACCCACCAGATTCATGGATTTGGCATGACCCTGCTCTGCCGCCAGGCGATAAAACACCAACGCTTGCGCTCGGTCTTCAGCGACGCCTCGGCCGGTTGCCAGCAGGTTGGCATAGTTGTACTGGCCCCAATCCAGCCCGGCCTCTGCCGCCAGACGATATTCCCGCGCAGCCGCCCTCTCATCGACGGCACAACCCCAACCCTGTTCCAGGCAACGCCCAGCCATGTTGCGCGCCATTAAATGGCCGCCCTTGGCTGCAATCCGGAACCAGCGCAGTGCCAACGCTTCATCCCGTTCGATGCCGCGCCCGTCCAGCAAGATTTGCCCCAGCAACGCCTGAGCGTCGATCACGCCTTCCTTCGCCGCCATCAGGATCGCCTGGGCGGCGCGCACTGGGGAATCGTCGAGCATGCGTTGCAGTTGCTCGACATCAAGCACTTCTTCGCGGCGCAATAAAAAGCCCATGTCAGACCTCGACCCAGCGCCGCAACAGGTTGTGATAGGTGCCGGTAAGCTGGATCAGGGCCGGGTGGTCGGGGACGTCGCGGGTCAGTTGCTGGATGGCACCGTCCATCTCGAACAGCAAGGTGCGCTGGCTGTCTTCACGCACCAGGCTTTGGGTCCAGAAGAACGAGGCATAGCGCGCACCACGGGTCACGGCGTTGACTTTATGCAGGCTGGAACCGGGGTACAGCACCATGTCGCCGGCCGGCAACTTGACGCGCTGCAGGCCGAAGGTGTCCTGGATTTCCAATTCGCCGCCGTCGTATTCATCCGGGTCGCTGAAGAACAGGGTCGACGACAGGTCAGTACGCACCCGCTCGTGACTGCCCCGCGCCTGGCGCACGGCGTTGTCGATATGGAAGTCGAAACTGCCGCCGGCGGTGTAACAGTTAAGCAACGGCGGGAAGACCTTGTGCGGCAACGCCGCTGACATGAACAGCGGGTTTTTCCACAACCGCTCCAGCATCGCCGCACCAATTTCCTTGGCCAGCGGGTGGCCTTCGGGCAATTGCAGGTTGTGCTTGGCTTTGGCCGACTGATGCCCGGCGGTGATCTTGCCGTCGGCCCATTCAGTGGTTTCCAGGGCCTGGCGAATGCGCTGCACTTCCTCACGAGAGAACAGGCCGGGTATGTGCAGCAGCATGGGGGCAATCCTGAAAACGGAAGGCGCTAATGGTATTGATTCTTATCCTCTATGTAAAACACCGGGACGAACGAGTTCGTAGAAACCGTAAGCCAAAAGTGTAAAGAATGTAAATTCAATGCAAATAGCAATGTATCGCAATTGATAGAAAGTCTTGTTGACCCTATATTTCGCGGCCTCACATCCTTGGGGAAAGGACACGTCATGTCGCGCACCACTACAAAAACACCCGCCAGTTCACCACGCATGCTGGCTTCGGCCATCGGCGTCGCCCTCAGTGCCAGCTCTGTCGCCCACCTGGCGCAAGCGGCTGAAGACACCGAACAAAAAGGTGAGCGCAACAGCATCTCCCTCGGCGCCACCAGCATTACCGGCCAGGAACAGGACAACACGTCCTATCAGGTGGAAAAAGCCTCCTCGCAGAAGTACACCGCACCGCTGGTGGACACTCCGCGCTCGGTCACTGTAGTGCCGCAACAAGTGCTGAAAGACACTGCCGCCACTTCGCTGCAAGATGCGCTGCGTACCGTCCCGGGAATCACCTTCGGTGCTGGTGAAGGCGGCAACCCTCAAGGCGACCGCCCGTTCATCCGTGGGTTTGACGCTCAGGGCGACACCTACCTGGACGGCGTGCGCGATACCGGCGGCCAGAGCCGCGAGATCTTCGACATCGAATCGATTGAAGTCAGCAAAGGTCCGAACTCGTCTTTCGGCGGCCGCGGCTCGGCTGGCGGCAGCCTCAATCTGGTAAGCAAGACGCCCCAGGCGCGGGACTTCACCAACGGTGGCTTCACCTACGGCTCTGACCAGACCCGCCGCTACGTACTCGACGTGAACCGTCAGTTCCTCGACAACGCCGCGTTCCGCCTGAACCTGATGAGCCACGAGCAGAACGTGGCCGGCCGCGATGCGATCAATTACGACCGTTGGGGCGTGGCGCCGTCGCTGACGTTCGGCCTAGGCACCCCAACCCGCGTCAACCTCAGCTACTACCACATGGAAAGCGATGATCTGCCGGACTCGGGCATTCCCTACGGCTACAGCAACAGCGGCGCCAAAGCCGTCCATGTGCACGACAAACCCACCGACGGTGGCAGCAGCAGCAACTTCTATGGTTTGAAAGACCGAGACTTCCGCAAGACGCGCGCCGACATCAGCACGTTCTCCGTCGAGCATGACTTGAACGATAACATGACGCTGAAGAACACCTTGCGCCATGGCAGCACCGGCCAGGACTACATCCTCACCCAGCCGGATGACAGCCAGCACAACGTCAACCAGTTCGGTACGGTGTGGCGTCGCGCCAACACCCGTGTTTCGACCACCGAAACCACCACCAACCAAACCGATCTGTTTGGCAATTTCCAACTGGCGGGGATGAAGCACTCCTACTCCACCGGGCTGGAATTCACCGGTGAAGAAACCCGTGTCAGCGGCTACACCGTCAGCCCCAACGGCAACCCTGTTTGCACCGTAGCCAAGGGCAGCCTGGGCGGTCAGTGCACGTCATTGAGCAACCCGAACCCGGACGATGCGTGGAACGGCAGCGTCGCGCGCAATTACAACGGCACCAACACCAAGGCCACCAGCCGCGCCGCGTATGTGTTCGACACCATCGAACTCGACCCGAAATGGCTGTTGAACGTGGGCCTGCGCTACGACACCTTCGACACCGTCGCCAATACCAATGCCACCACCGGCCGCAGCAAAATCAAGGACGACAGCCAATTCTTCAACTGGCAGGCGGGCCTGGTCTGGAAGCCGATGGAGAACGGCAGCATCTACACCTCCTACGCCACCTCGGCCTCCCCTGCCGGTGGCCTGGTCGGTGAAGGCGCCGATGGCAACCCACTGTCGGCCGGCGCCGCCACCAGCGACCTGCAACCGGAGGAAACCGTCAACTACGAGCTGGGTACCAAGTGGGACCTGTTCCACAACCGCCTGTCCCTGACCGCTGCGGTATTTCGCACCGAGAAGAAAAACACGCGAATCCTGGTGGATTCGATGACCTACCAAAACGCCGGCGAGTCCCGTGTTGACGGCCTGGAGCTGTCCGCCAGCGGCAAGCTCACTGACCAGTGGCAGGTGTTTGCCGGCTACAGCTACCTGAAAAGCGAACTGGTGGATGCCGGTCTCAATGGCCGTAATGGTGTCGTCAGCAGCGGTTCCAACAAAGGCAACGAAATGCCCAACACGCCGAAGAACACCTTCAGCCTGTGGACCACTTACGACATCACGCCAAAGCTGACCATCGGCGGCGGCGCGTTCTACGTCGACCAGGTTTACGGCGATGCGGCCAACACCGTCTACGTGCCGTCCTACACCCGCTACGACGCCATGGCCAGCTACAAGCTGACCAAGAACATCGACCTGCAATTGAACGTGCAAAACCTGACCGACAAGACCTACTACGACAAAGCCTACGCGGCGCACTTCGCCAACCAGGCGGCCGGTCGTACGGCGCTGTTGACCACCAGCTTCCATTTCTAAAAACGGTCAACGCTCTGCTGAAAGCCCCACGCATCGGATGCGCGGGGCTTTTGCATGTAAAACAGAATGTTTCTCGACAACTCACGGCATAATGCGCGCCGTGACGAACAAACCCAGATGAGCGAGGCGGTCAGACGTGTTGAAGAAAACCCTGTTTCAGTTGCACTGGTTCTTCGGCATCACGGCCGGGCTGGTGCTGGCGTTGATGGGGATTACTGGGGCTGCGGTGTCGTTTCAGGATGAAATCCTGCGGGCGCTCAACCCCACGGTACTGAGCGTGGAAAAACGCGAGGCTGGCGTGTTGCCGCCCGCAGAGCTGGTACGCAAGCTCGAAGCCCGCGAAGGCAAGACCGTGTCGATGTTGTGGGTGGAAATCGAAAGCGGCAATGCCGCACGCGTATTCTTCACCCCGCCGCCGGGCGAGCGGCGTGGCCAGATGCGTTACTTCGACCCCTACACCGGCGACTACAGGGACGATGCCGTCGGCCAGGACGTCCTCGGCTTCATTCTGCAACTGCACCGCTTCCTCGCCATGGGCGAAACCGGGCGCAACATCACCGGCGCCTGCACGCTGATCCTGGTGTTCTTCTGCCTCTCCGGCCTGTACCTGCGCTGGCCGCGCCAAGTCGCGAATTGGCGTGCCTGGCTGACATTGGACTGGGGCAAAAAGGGTCGCAGTTTCAACTGGGACCTGCACTCGGTGTTCGGCACCTGGTGCCTGTTGTTCTATCTGTTTTCGGCGCTGACCGGCTTGTATTGGTCCTACGATTGGTACCGGCAGGGGCTGACCAACCTGCTGTCAGACGCCCCGCATAACGAGCGGATGCGCAAACGTGGGCCGCCGCCCGAAGGCCCGGCCCCGGTGGCCAACTACGACGCCATCTGGAGCAGCATCTACGCCAATGCCGGCCCCGGCTTGAGCGCTTACAACATCCGTATGCCGGCCGTCGCAGGGCAACCGGCCATCGTCTACTACCTGCTCGACTCATCGCCCCACAACCAGGCGTTGAACCAGATCAACCTGGACCCGACCACCGGCGAGGTCAAATCCCACGAGCAGTACGCCACCAAGACTCTCAAGTCCCAATGGCTCACCAGCATCTACGCGTTGCACACCGGCAGCTACTTCGGCCTGACCGGCAGGATCATCCTCACCGTGAGCTCGCTGTTGATGCCGCTGTTTTTTATCACGGGCTGGCTGCTGTACCTCGACCGTCGCCGCAAAAAACGCCAGGTGCGCGATGCACGCCAGGGCCTGAGCCAGGGCGCCAACCCGGGCAGCGCGCCGGCCTGGTTGATCGGCTTTGCCAGCCAGAGTGGCTTTGCCGAACAACTTGCATGGCAAACAGCCGGGCAATTGCAGGCCGCAGGGTTGCCGGTGAAGGTGCAGCCTTTGGGCAGCGTCAGCCAAAGCGATTTGAGCCAGTCGGAAAATGCACTGTTCGTGGTCAGTACCTTCGGTGACGGTGAAGCGCCAGACAGCGCCCGTGGTTTTGAGCGCAGCGTGCTCGGCCAGGACGTGTCCCTCAAAGGCTTGAACTACTCGGTGCTGGCCCTGGGCGATCGTCAATATGAACATTTCTGCGGCTTTGCCCGTCGCCTGCACTTCTGGCTGACCCATCAGGGCGGCAATGCCTTGTTTGCCCCGGTGGAAGTCGACAGCGGCGACACCGCAGCCCTGTCGACCTGGCAACAACAACTGGGCCAACTCACCGGCCATACGCCTGCAGCGGCCTGGCAGGCAGCACCGTATGAGAACTGGACCCTCGGCCAACGCACCCTGCTCAACCGCGGCAGCGTCGGCGCCGATATTTACCTGCTCGGCCTTACCCCCCCTTCGCCGCAAAGCTGGCTGGCGGGTGACCTGGTGGAAGTGCTGCCGCGCAACTGCCCGCGTGCGGTCGAACATTTCCTTGAAGGCCTGGGCCTGACCGGCAGCGACGCCGTGGTCATCGACGGTTTGACGCAACCCCTCGACCAAGCCCTGGCCAGCCGCCAACTGCCGACCCATCGCGCGCATCTGGTCGGCCTGCACGCCCAGGCGCTGGTGAACGCGCTGGTGCCGCTGGGCATGCGCGAATACTCCATCGCCTCGATTGCCAGCGATGGCGTGCTGGAGCTGATCGTGCGCCAGGAACGTCACCCCGACGGCAGCCTGGGCCTGGCGAGCGGCTGGCTGACCGAACACGCAGCGATCGGCTCGGGCATCAGCCTGCGCCTGCGTCGCAACAGCGGCTTCCACCTGCCAGACACACCGGTGCCGCTGATATTGCTGGGTAATGGCACCGGCCTGGCGGGGCTGCGCAGCTTGCTCAAGGCGCGCATTGCCGACGGCCAGCAGCGTAACTGGCTGCTGTTCGGCGAGCGCAATATCAAGCACGACTTCCTCTGCCAGGATGAACTGCAAGGCTGGTTGGCCAGCGGTGATCTGGCCCTGCTCGACCTGGCGTTTTCCCGGGACCAGGAAGAGAAAATCTACGTGCAGGACCGCCTGCGCGAGTCGGCAGACGTCCTGCGCAAATGGCTGGCCGATGGCGCGGCCATCTACGTGTGCGGCAGTCTGCAGGGGATGGCAGCGGGCGTGGACCGCGTGCTGCATGACGTGCTCGGCAGTGAGGCAGTGGAACGCCTGATTGCGCAAGGTCGTTATCGTCGGGATGTCTACTGACCCCTGATAACGCTGGAGATCAATGTGGGAGCAAGCCCCTCCCACAATCCCGGCTGCATTCGAAGTCAGGCGGGTTGCATAATCCCAGCCCAGTTAAGGCTTTTTGTAGGAGTGAGCTTGCTCGCGAAAAACTCACAGGCGCCGCGTTCGTTCAGGCAACACGCGTTATCGTTGACGTTTTTCGCGAGCAAGCTCGCTCCTACAGATGGCACTTACGCTTGAGCGGGTTGCAGCTTCTGCTCGAACACTGACACCCCATCCAGATCGCGAAGAATCACAGTCAGCTCCGCCGTCTGCCCATCAATCTGCACCTCGCCAAAAAACTGGAAGCCGGCGAACGGCGAGCTGTTCTGCACTGCCGGGGCCTTTTGGAAAACCACCTCGGGGCCGAACGTCTTGTCCAGTGGGTTAGGCCCGAAACTCCCCGCGTTCAACGGTCCGGCGACAAACTCCCAGAACGGCTCGAAATCCTGGAACGCCGCGCGATCCGGGTGATAGTGATGCGCCGCGCAGTAATGCACATCAGCGGTCAGCCACACGTGGTTGCGTACCTTTTGCTCCCTTAAAAAGCCCAACAACTCGGCAATTTCCAACTCACGCCCTTGGGGTGCCCCCGGGTCATTGTTGGCGATGGCTTCCCAACGCGGCACGCCTGGGCGGACCTCGCCGTCAGGCACACCGAGGCCGATGGGCATGTCGGCGGCGATGACTTTCCACTGTGCCTGCGAACCCTTGAGTTCACGCTTGAGCCAATCCAATTGCTCGCGTCCGAGAAAGGCTTTTTCGCCGCCCAGGTTGTCGTCGTTAGGCCCGCGATAACTGCGCATATCCAATACGAATACATCCAGCAGAGGACCATAGCTGAGCTTGCGATAAATGCGCCCGCCACCGTCGGCACTCTGTCGGCGCATCGGTGAGTACTCCAGCCAGGCCTGGCGTGCGCGCCCCACCAGCGTGTTGATGTCCTTGATCTGATAACGCTCATCCAGTTGCTTGCTCGGCGACCAATTGTTGACCACTTCGTGATCGTCCCACTGCCAGATCTGCGGCACCTCGGCATTGAAGCGGCGCACGTTTTCGTCCATCAGGTTGTAACGATAATTGCCGCGATAGTCATCGAGGGTTTCAGCGACCTTGCTCTTGGCTTCAGTGGTGATGTTGCGCCAGATGCGCCCGTCCTCGACGGTGAGTTGCGCCGGCACCGGGCCGTCGGCGTAGATGGTGTCGCCGCTGTGGATAAAAAAGTCCGGCAGGCGCAGGCGCATGGCTTCATAGATGCGCATACCGCCGATGTCCGGGTTGATGCCGAAGCCTTGGCCGACGGTATCGCCGCTCCATACAAAACGGATGTCACGACGCTGTTGCGGCACGCTGCGCAGGTGGCCGAACCAGGGCTCGCTGGCGACTCCGGTCTGGGCATCCTCGAAGTGCACGCGGTAAAAGATCGCCTGATCGTCAGGCAAACCGGTGAGTTCGACACGGGCGGTAAAATCACTGCGCTGGTCGGCCAGAGGGGAAACAAAACGGCGAGGGTTGCTGAACACACTGCGAGTGTCCCACTCCACCACCATCCTGGCGGGGCGGTCGCTGCGGCTCCAGATCATTGCGCGGTCGCCGAGCAGGTCGCCGGACTGCACACCGTCGGTGAGTTGCGGCCGGTCCTTTACCGAAGCAATCACCGCCGGGGCCAGGCCCGGCAGTAGAATGCCGGCGCCGACGGCTTGCATCACACGGCGACGGCCGAGATTGAAGTGGCTCATGCAGGTGCCCTCTTGAGTATCAAAAGGGCCAATTAACCACGCGGGGATGAAACCGTTGTGACACCGCCTTCAAGAACGGGAGATATCGAATGTGGAAGCTCCCCCTTCCACATTCTTTACCGGATCAGGCCGTTACAGCCAGCTCCACAGCTTCAGGGCGCTTGATCAGCGCATAGATCAAACCTGTCAGCAGGCTGCCGGCCACAATCGCCAGCAAGTACAGCAACGCATGGTTCATCGCGTTCGGGATCACCAGCACGAACAGGCCGCCGTGCGGCGCGGCGAGTTTGCAGCCGAAGTACATCGACAGCGCACCGGTCAAGGCGCCGCCGGCGATGCTCGACGGGATCACCCGCAGCGGGTCTTTGGCGGCGAACGGAATCGCGCCTTCAGAGATAAAGCACAAGCCTAGAATCATGGCGGCCTTGCCGGCTTCGCGCTCGGTCTGGACGAACTTGCGTCGCGCCAGAAACGTAGCGATGCCCATGCCGATCGGTGGCACCATGCCTGCGGCCATCGTCGCGGCCATGGGCGCACCGCTCTGTGCCGCCAACAACCCAACGGAAAACGCATACGCCGCCTTGTTGATCGGCCCGCCGAGGTCCACGCACATCATGCCGCCCAGCAGAATGCCCAGAAGTACCGCGTTAGTGGTGCCCATGGTGCTGAGGAAGTCGGTCAGGCCGGTGAGCATCCGCGCCACCGGAGGGCCTACCAGATAAATCATCGCCAACCCGGTAAACAGACTGGCCAGCAACGGAATGATCAGGATCGGCTTGAGCGCCTCCAGGCTCTGTGGCAGCTGTACCGCGCGGGTGATCAACTTGACGCAGTAACCGGCCAGGAAACCGGCGAGGATGCCACCGATAAACCCGGCGCCCAAGGTGCCCGCCAGCAAGCCTCCGATCATGCCGGGCGCCAGGCCTGGGCGGTCGGCAATCGAGTAGGCGATGTAGCCCGCCAGCAGCGGCACCATCAGCATGAAGGCCTGGTCGCCGACGATCTTCAGGGCCGAGGCCAGGGTGCCTTTTTCTTCAAAGGCATGGATGCCGAACACGAAGGACAAGGCGATCAGCAATCCGCCCGCCACCACCATCGGCAACATGAACGACACCCCGGTGAGCAGGTGTTTGTACACCCCGGTTTTTTCCTGCTTGGCGACCGTGCCACTGGCTGCATTTTCCACAGCGCCTTCGGCCAGGGCCTTATTGAGGGTTGCCTCCGATTGCTTGAGCGCAATGCCGGTGCCGCAGCGGTAGATCTTCTTGCCGGCGAAGCGCTCGGTAGCGACTTCGATGTCCGCCGCGAGTAACACCACGTCGGCATTGGCGATAGCTTCCGGGCTCAAGGGCGTGCGAGCGCCCACCGACCCCTGGGTCTCGACCTGCAAGTCATACCCCAAGCGCTTGGCTGTCTGCTGCAAGGCCTCGGCGGCCATGAAGGTGTGGGCGACGCCCGTGGGGCACGCGGTAATCGCGACGATACGCGGTGTGTTTTTAGCCGCCTGCTGCGCTGCGACATACACTTGGGCCTCTTCGGCACCCAGGCGCAATACCGCTTCAACATCCGCCAGCGCTTGGGCAGGTGTGCTTTGAAACACGCGCTTGCCGACAAACCGCTGCATGTCCACCGGCGTGCTGCTGACCAGCAGCACCCACTCGGCGGCATCGATGGTGGCCTGGGACAACTGCCGCTCCGGGCGTGCGACGTCCACCACCTCGACGCTGGTGCTCCAACCCTGGCGCTGCGCGGCGGCGTCCAACAAGCGAGCGCACAGCACACTGGTGACCATGCCGTTCGGGCAGGCGGTAACAATGGCTAACTTCATCACAAACCCTCTTATTGTTCTGTCAGCGCGCGCACGTCGACGCCGCTTTCCATACGCGCCAACAGCGCGTCATCGCTGATGCCGAAACCGATCTGCGTCACCGCCATGGCGGCAATCGCGGTGGCGCGGCGCAGGGTCTGCTCGGGGGCCTCGCCGCTGAGCAAACCGTGCAGCATGCCGGCCAACAGCGAGTCGCCAGCACCGACGGTACTGGCAACGCTGACCTTGGGCGGCGTGGCGTGCAATGCCACGCCCGGGCGATACCAGTTCACGCCGGCAGCGCCATCGGACACCACCACATGTTCCACGCCTTGCCGATGCAGGCGGCTGACGGCGTCGGCGGCGTTATCCAGGGCTTCGGCGAGCTCTTCAGTGTTGGGTTTGACCAGCCACGGGCCTGCCTGCAAGCCGGCGCGCAGGGCTTCGCCACTGGTGTCCAGGGCGACTTTCAAGCCGAGGTCCTTCAGGGTTGCCAGCACGCCTTGGAACCACTGCGCACTGACGCCACGCGGCAAACTGCCGGCAACGACCACGGCATCATGGCCGGGCGCAATCAACGCAAGCTGATTGAGCAACGCCAACTGTGCCTGCTCGCTGACCTGCGGCCCCGGCGCGTTGATATCAGTGACGCGGCCGTCCTGTTCGGCAATCTTGATATTGCTGCGGGTTTCACCCGGCACGCGGATAAACGCATCGGCAAAACCGCGCCGCGCAATCAGCGCTTCGAAAGCCTGGGGGTTGTCCTCGCCGAGAAAGCCACCGACGGTGACCTGATGGCCCAGATCGGCCAGGACCTGGGCGACATTCACCCCCTTGCCGGCAGCGTGGGTGAGCAGCGGCTCGCTGCGGTTGACGGCACCCGGCTCCAGACGCGCCAGGCGCACCGTAAGGTCCAACGCCGGGTTCAGCGTCAGGGTCAGAATCTTTGCCATTTACACGGCCTCCACAAGGGCACGCACCTCGGCGGGCGAACCCAGCGCGAGTGCTTTTTGCGCCAGGCCCTGGGCCTCGCTCAGACTGAACTCCCGCACCCGTGCCTTCACTTCAGGAATGCTGCGGGCCGATACGCTCAATTCATCCACACCCAAACCGATCAGCACCGGCACCGCCAGCGGGTCCGCCGCCAACTCACCGCACACGCCGACCCATTTGCCCTGGGCATGCGCGGCACGCACGGTGATGTCGATCAGTTGCAATACGGCCGGATGCAAGCCATCAGCCTGGGCCGACAGCGTCGGGTGGCCACGGTCAATAGCCAGGGTGTACTGGGTCAGGTCGTTGGTGCCGACACTGAAGAAATCCACCTCCTTGGCCAGCACCGGTGCCAGCAACGCGGCGGACGGCACTTCGATCATGATGCCCAGCTGCAAATCCGCCACCGGGATTTCCAGGCGCAGGCGCTCGGTCATATCTCGCGCTGCACGCCACTCGTCCACGCTGCCGACCATGGGGAACATGATGCGCAACGGGCGGTTGTCCGCCGAGCGCAGCAACGCACGCAACTGGGCTTCCATGATCTGCGGCCGCTGCAAGGTCAGGCGAATACCGCGCACACCCAGGAAGGGGTTTTCTTCCTCGGCAATCGGCCAATAGGGCAGCGGTTTATCCCCCCCTACATCGAGGGTGCGCACCACCAGCGGGCGACCATCGAGGCCATCGAGCACGCGGCGATATTCAGCTTCCTGGGTGGCTTCATCCGGCGCCTGCGGGTGAGCCATGAAAATCAGCTCGGTGCGCAGCAGGCCAATGCCTTCGGCACCCTGCTCCACCGCACTGGCCACCCCGGCGCTTTCGCCGATATTGGCGAACACTTCAACCCCATGGCCGTCGCGGGTCAGCGCCGGTTGATGGCGCTGGGCCGAGGCAGCTTGCAAGCGCTGTTCGCGGGTGTCGCGCTCGACGACAGCACGTTGCAGGGTGCTGGCGTCGGGGTCGATATGCAGGCGGCCGCGCTGGCCGTCAAGCAACAACGACGTGCCGGACGCCAGCAGCAATACTGCCGGCCCGGCCCCCACCAGCGCGGGGATGCCCAGCGCTCGCGCGACAATGGCGCTGTGGGCCGTAGCACCACCACGGGCGGTCAGGATACCGGCGACGCGCGATGGATCGAGGCGCGCCACATCCGAAGGCCCCACTTCGTCCATCACCAGAATGTAGGGTTCATTCGGCTCCTGTGCGGTTTCCACGCCACATAACTGCGCCAGCACACGGCGGCCGATATCCCGCAGGTCGGCGGCGCGCTCCGCCAGCAAGGCGTCCTGCAACGACTCCTGCTGCTTGGCGGCCGCTTCAATCACGCTCATCCACGCCGCTTGCGCGCTCTCGCCCTGCTTGAGGCGGGTGTCGACTTCGTCGGTCAACTCCGGGTCGTCGAGCATTTCCTGATGGGTGATGAAAATTTCGCGGATGGCCTTGGCCTGGCTGCGTTCAATCAACCCTTGGATATCGCGGCGTACGTCGGCCAGGGCCAGTTGCAGGCGCTGGCGTTCAATGGCGGAAGATTCGCCGCGCAATGGGTAATCGAACACTTGCTGGATCTGGATATGGGCCGGGCCGATGGCGATGCCGGGGGCGGCAGCAATGGCCTGGATCTGACTGCCGGACAGGGGCGCATTGAGCACTGGTTCACTGTCGGGTATTGCCGGTTGGGCGCTCACCGTCGGCAGAGGCTCGACCTCTTCGCCAAGGCCTTCTTCTACCGCCGCCAGCAAGGCAGGCAGCGCATCATCGGCAATCGTCGGCTCGGCGACAAATTCCAATACCTGGCCACGGCGGGCGCCCAGGCTCAACAACTTGCTCAGGCTTTTCACCGACACGGCGCCCACAGGGCCATCGATAATGCGTACGCGGATATCGCCGTCGAAGCTTTTCGCCAATTGCGCGAGGATCTTGGCCGGACGCGCATGCAGGCCGTGGGCATTGGCCAGGGTAATACGCGCGCTGGGCCAGTCGGCAGGCAGTTCGCCGCCGAGGACTTCGAGCACTGCACGGCTGCTGGTGGCGCGGCCCAACTCGTGGCCACGACCTTCAATCAACAACGCACACAGGCGCTCCAGCAACGTCTGGTGCGCTTCGCCCAGGCTCGCCAGGCAGAACAGACCGTTAAGCGGCTGCCCAAGGTAGCGCATGGGTTTGTCCGGGGTGACAAACGCCAGGCCGGGGCGCTTGACCGTCTGCTCGCTGTGCAGCCACCAGAGGCCATCGCCCAGGGGCAGCGCGTCGACTTGCTGCAATACCGCGGCGAAACCATTGCTCACACAATCGGCCTGGCGCAACAGGCGGGCGCCGCGCCAAACCAACTCTTCAAAATCATCGGCGGACACGCCCAGGCTGATCATCTGTGCATCCAGTGCCAGTTCCTGCGGCGCGCCTTGCAGCAGCTTCAACAAGGCGTCGGCGGAACCGGCGCGACGCAGCGCCTGGCCCAGGTCGGTCTCGCCGAGGGCACGGGTCAGCAGTTGCAGCAAGCGCAGGTGCTCATCGGATTTGGCCGCGATGCCGATCGCCAGGTAAACGATCTGGCCGTCGCCCCAGTCCACCCCTTCGGGGAACTGCAACAGGCGCACGCCGGTGGAAAACACCTGGTCGCGGGTTTCGGGAGTACCGTGGGGAATGGCGATGCCTTGGCCAAGAAACGTCGAGCCTTGGGCTTCACGGCCTTGCAAGCCACTGAGGTAGCCCTCGGCGACCAGGCCATCGGCCACCAATTTGTCAGCAAGCAAATGCAAGGCGGCAGATTTATCCACAGCCACCTGGCCCATGGATATCTGCTCTACAGTGAGCTCCAGCATGCCGTTCTCCTAGTTAGTGCAAGGGGTGCACTAGGTATTGTTTTGAATAAATCAGCGCAAGGGTGTTCAAAAATAACTGACTGAGTGGTCAATTGGCAGTAGCCACTTAGTCACGAACGTCGTAAAAATACGCCAGCTGAAACGTTTAATCTAGAATTTATGGCAGGTTACGCGGTAATTGCGCAAGCTTGAAGGACCACTCGGCACTTGAGCTCAGGCATGGGTCGTGCGCCGGAATCGGTTAGGATTGGACAAAATGTCGGGGCGAGCTCCAAAAAACAAGGAAATCCCGGTTTGAAACTCAGTGATATTGCACGCCTGGCCGGTGTGTCCGTAACCACCGCCAGCTATGTCATCAATGGCAAGGCCGAACAGCAGCGCATCAGCAACGCCACCGTCGAGCGGGTGCGTGCCGTGGTTGAAGCCCATGGTTTTACTCCCAACCCCCAGGCCGCCGGGCTGCGCAGCCGGCATACGCGCACCTTGGGCTTCATCCTGCCGGACCTGGAAAACCCCAGCTACGCACGCATCGCCAAGCTGCTGGAGCAAGGCGCGCGGGCACGGGGGTATCAGTTGCTGATCGCCAGTTCCGACGACGAAGCCGACAGCGAACGCCAATTGCTGCAACTGTTCCGCGCGCGGCGCTGCGATGCGTTGTTTGTCGCCAGTTGCCTGCCGGCCGGCGACGACAGTTATCGCGAGCTGCAAGCCAAGGGCTTGCCGGTGATCGCCATCGACCGGGTGATGGAGCCTGCGCAGTTCTGCTCGGTGGTCAGCGACGACCGCAAGGCCTGCCAGCAGTTGACCAGCAGCCTGTTGCTGCCGTTGCCCAAGCAGATCGCGCTGATCGGCGCGCGCCCGGAGTTAGGCATCAGCCAGGAACGCGCCGCGGGCTTTGGTGAAGCACTTGAAGGTTTTGCCGGTGACGTGATCGTCGAACACGGCGAGTCCTTCAGCCGCGATTGCGGTCGCCAGTTGATGGAACAACTGCTGCAGCGCTTGGGCCATTTGCCTGACGCGCTGGTGACTACTTCCTACGTGCTGCTGCAAGGTGTGTTCGACGCGCTGCATGACTTCCCCCTCCGGTCCCGGCCATTGCGCCTGGGCACCTTCGGTGACACCCAGTTGTTGGACTTCCTGCCATTGCCGGTCAATGCCATGGCTCAACAACATCAATTGATCGCCGATACCGCCCTGCGCCTGGCACTGGCGGCGATTGAAGAAGAGCAGTATCAGCCTGGCGTGCATGCCATCGGGCGTACCTTCAAGCAGCGCATTCACGAGGCTTGAACGTGAAGCTGATCGACACCCACACCCACCTGGATTTTCCGGATTTCGATGATGACCGCCGGGAAGTCCTCACCCACAGCCGCCATCTCGGCGTGCAGCGCATGGTGGTGTTGGGCGTGTATCAGCAGAATTGGCAACGGTTGTGGGATCTGGTGCAAACGGATGAGGGCTTATTCGCCGCCTTCGGCCTGCATCCGGTGTATCTCGATGAACACCGCCCCGCCGATCTGACGGAGCTGGGCGACTGGCTGACCCGCCTGCACGGCCACCGGCAGCTGTGCGCCGTCGGCGAGATCGGCCTGGATTACTTCCTTGAACAGCTGGATCGCGAACGTCAGCAAAGCCTGTTCGAAGCCCAACTGAAACTGGCGCTGGACTTCCAGCTTCCGGCCTTGCTGCACGTACGTCGCAGCCACGCGGCGGTGATCGCCACGCTCAAGCGCATTCGCCTGCCACGAGGCGGCATCATCCATGCGTTCGCCGGCAGCGCTGAAGAGGCCCGCGAGTACATCAAACTCGGTTTCAAACTCGGGCTGGGCGGCGCAGCTACCTGGCCCCAGGCACTGCGCATGCACAAGGTGCTCGCTCAACTGCCTCTTGAGGCGGTAGTGCTCGAAACAGACTCGCCGGATATGGCCCCGGCCATGTACCCAGGCCAGCGCAACAGCCCGCAACACTTGCCGGACATCTGCGTCGCCCTGGCTGAACGCATGGGCATCGAAGCGTCAAACCTGGCCGAGGCGAGCACCCGCAACGCCTGTGAGCTGTTCAATTGGCCGCGAACTGATGGCCTGTAGATTCAAGGTCATCTTCTGCCGGTGGCGGGCGTAACGCACGATCAGGCAGTGCACCAACACCGTCACCAGTGAGATATTGAACTGCCCGATCACACTGAGCAGCCCCACCCACTCCGCAACCAGCGCCATCAGCAAGGTCGTACACGTCAGAATGACCATGCCGGGACGAACCAGCGCCCAATGGTCCAATGCTCGGAATTGACGTAACTGCTTATGGCAACACAGCTGCAAGCACGAGTGACAATACCTGCAGCCAAAGGGCTCATCGATGGCAATGGCATTCAACTGCCAAGGCTTGAGCTCGAACGTCATATCACACTGTGCACAATGCCCTTTGATGCCGATGACAGCGTTCATGGCAGTGCCTCCACGAGATCGTTACTAGGTGATACAAATTCTCACCGTTTCACATCACAATGAAGGCCAATAGGAAAAACCAGACAAGCACCACGCCGTAAAAAGCTTGTTCCCACACAAACTTCCTACACGCGAAACGCACCGATCAATTGCTTCAGCTCGATCACCTGCGTCGACCACGGTCGGTTCGCAGGGGCGCTAAGGCAACACGGTCCAGATGGCAAACCCGGCGTACCACAACACGGCGGCGCGCAACAGCAGTTCCCACAAGCTGTCCAGGCTGCTGAGACCGTCGGCGCCCACTACGGGCGCAGGGATTTCCGCGGCCACCAGGCCGACTTTCTCCAGCAGTTGCGCAGCGCTGATATCCCAACTCAACAACTCGTGGAGCATCACCCGGCTGACCGCGACGAAGTTGCCGACCAGAGCAAAACTGGCCGCCAGCAGGCGTACCGGTACCCAGTCAAACGCATGCCGCAATTGCCCGGCGCGCTCGGCCACCAACGGGTTCTGGCTGTTTTCGTTTGCCAGCGCCAGCAAGCGATAGGCCAACGCCGCCACCGGGCCCAACAGGAAATACCAGAAAATCACCGCAAAAAAGCTCTGATAAGCCTGCCAGAGCAAGTGCCCTTGAACCCGTTCCAGCAATTGCTCGCCACTGTCTGCGCCGATCTTCAGGTCACGCTCGGCCACGTGCTCGGCGGCCTGCAGGTCACCGCGGCGCCAGGCATCGCGAAAAGGTCCAAGCTGCGCCAGCAGATCGCCACGCCCCAGGCTGTAGATCACCACCAGCAAGTGCACCGGCAATGCCAACAAGCCGTAAGCAACCGGCTCCAGCACCAGCAGCAACAATGCCAGCAACAGCACTGGCAACAGCACCAGCAACAGCAGAATCAGCCAGGGCCGCTTGCCCATGCGTGGGCTCGACTCCAACTTGGCCAGCTCACGCAACCAACCGCCATCACGTTGCAACCGCTGGCGCAGGGCCGAGAACTTCTCGATCCACACCGCCAGCACCAACACCAGGAAACTCATCGTGCGTGTCCTCCATCCTGCAGGGCGCTGCGAAAGCGCGTCCAATCAAAAGCCGGGCCGGGGTCGGTCTTGCGGCCCGGTGCGATATCGCTATGACCACAAATACGCTGCTGCGTTATGTCGGGGTAAGCCGCCAATAACTGGCGTGTCAGCTCGATCAGCGAAGCATACTGGGCATCGGTAAATGGCAGCTCGTCCGTTCCCTCCAATTCGATCCCCAGGGAAAAGTCATTGCAGACCTCACGCCCCTCGAAGCTGGAAACCCCGGCATGCCACGCCCGATCACGGCACGAGACAAATTGCGTCACCGTGCCGTCACGCTCAATCAGAAAATGCGCAGACACTCGTAGGGCGGCAATCCCTTCAAAATAGGGATGCTCCGTGACATCCAGGCGGTTCTGGAAAAACGCTTGCACCTTGCCTGTGGCGAACTGCGCCGGTGGCAAGCTGATGTTATGCACCACCAACAGCGAGATTTCACCAGCAGGGCGCTCGTTGAAGTTGGGTGAAGGGCAATGAAGGATGCCCTGGCACCAACCGCTGGCGGGGTCCAACTGCATACTGGCTCCTTAAATGAGACGAGGTGTTACCAGTATGCCGCGTTCAGCCCTGCCGTTGCGATCACTTGCCGCGATTGAGTTGACGCAGGTTGCCGATCACCGATGCCAACGCCCGATCAAACAGCAAGCCGTCGTCCAACGTGCGCAGCACACCCTGCTTGAAGGCCATGGCCAATTGCGCTGCACTCTTCTCCAGGACCTTGAGCCCGGAGCGATTGACAAAAATGTAGCTATTGGTCGGCGCCATGATCGCCGTGAGCTTACAGCGCAAGGTAGTGGTTTTGTCGGTCTGGAATTCGAACCAACTACCCATCCGCAACTGATAGACCTTGAGCAGGTCCGGGTCGTCATTGGGCAGGCTCACGACCGGATCAGACGCTGCGGAACCGAACACGAAGGGCTCGCGCACCTCAATCAGTGTCTCGAAGCCTTCGCCACCGAATGACTGCACATGCATGGCTTGCAACCGATCAAAGAATTCACGGGTGCTGAAGGGATCGAACGCGGCACTGGTCAGACCGTCGCGCAGTGCCTTGAGCAGCCCGGGCAACTGTTCCAGCAGATGACGACCGGCCTCGGTGTCTTTCTGCAGGCCCACGCTCCAGATCAGTTCGTCCATGGTGCGCAGCCCCGCCTGCCATTGGACCGACTGCTCCCCGTGCTTGAGATTGGCCAGCAGCAGTACCTGGCTCCAAGCCTGTTGGATAAATTGCACCACCGCCTGGGGCAACACCTTGCCCAGTAACCGTCGGTTGAGCACCTCGGCCACACGCTGGCGAGCGGCTTCGGCGCGCAAACGCCCTTCTTCGGCCACATAGGTGTGTTGTTCGAGCAGCTCGCTGCGGCGGCGCTCATCCGTGATAAACGCAGTGAACTGCGCCAGCAACTCGGAAAAAATCGTCATGTCGTCAACGAAATCATTCAGCAACCGCTGCACCACCTGCTCGATGTGCAGGTACAGGCTGTCGCGCTGATAGTCATCCCGAGGGCTCCAGCTCATGGCGGCGGCGGCTATTTCATTGAGCAAGCGTCGTGCCGGATGGCTGGTACGGCTGAAAAAGCTCTTGTCCAGCACCGCCACTTTCAGCATCGGGATCTGCAAACGACCGATCAGCGCCTTGAAGGCATCAGGCACGATGCGGTCATTAAGGATGTATTCGAACAGCAGCGCGACCAGGTTGATCACGTCCTCGTCGGCATCCTCCACCACGCGGGATTTGCCGCTCTTGACGCTGACCCGGGTCAACAGCTGCTCAAGCTGGTTACGCAGGTCAAAATCGTCTTCGGCCTCAGGTTCCGGTACGTATTGCTGCAGGTGAGAAAGCAGACGCAGCAGGTCGCGGGAGGCAATCGGTTGCGGTTCGGCGCTGGCTTCAAGGGTAGGAGCGACACTGCCACGCACGGCCGCCAGCAGCGTCTGCAAAGCGGCAAAGGCTTCCTGACCACTGTCATCTAACACCGGCTCGGTGGCCAGCGAGCGTTCCTCGCGCTGATGGTCACGGGACGCCCGCCCGCCGGAGCGGCGCGAGGGTATAGCCTTGAGCTCCGGCAATACGCCGGTGGCGACCAACAGTTGATTAGCTTCGCCGTACAACAGGTCAGCGTCACTGAGCACATACTTTTCAAAGAGTTTGAGAATGATCAGCTTGACGCGGATCTCCACCCCCAGGCTGCGCCCCGCCCGCAAAAAGAATTCGCATAACAATGCCGGGCCTAACGGGTTTTCACGCTCATCCAGCGGCTGCCCCAGCAAAGCACTCAAACGGGCCGTCAGTTGCCCCAGCGCCAGGCCGTCACGGTGGCGCACGCGCCCCAACATGGCCTCCAGCGCCACGGCTTTTTCCCGCTCATCACTGGACTTACCGGCGCCGGCTTCGTATGACACCCTCGGCACCAGGTGCACGTCACCGCGCCCAACCTGTCCC
The DNA here is from genome assembly GCF_004519405.1 of Pseudomonas sp. BCA17. GTDB lineage: Bacteria > Pseudomonadota > Gammaproteobacteria > Pseudomonadales > Pseudomonadaceae > Aquipseudomonas. Next base: position 636,191 of record NZ_SGWI01000002.1, read on the forward strand.
AGATTGGCGAAGGCTGCAAAAAGCTGCTCCATGAAGACGCGCTCGAAACTCTTGCGCTTGAGGCGCAGGTCACGCATGGCCTCAAAGAAAATGTGATGGTCGACGTTATTGCGGGCCTTGTCGGCCATCTCGAACAGGGTGTCGTCTGCGTTATCGAACAGTTCCTGCAACCCTTGTTGCAACTGTTGCGCAGCTTTGTCACGCACCTGCAGTAACACCACCGGCAGGCGCGCGAGCGGCGATGGCGTGGCCTGTGCCTTGTTGATGGGCACCACCTTTCCGTCATTGTGCATCCTGGCCTCCTGAAACGGCGGTGTTTAAATGGAGAAATATCGAGGGCAGGCCTGGACGGGCGCTGCAATTACCCCGGGTATCACCAATACGTCAAAGCTATGACGCCAATTGCAAGGCGCTGGATTATCTTGCAAATGAGGGCACTTGCGCCAGCAAACTCTGCCATTGCATGGCAAATGAGTAGCGAGTCTGGGTTCAGACGCCCGCTGCCCCTATAATCCATGCACTTTGTTTGTGGAGCCCGTTATGCCGAATCTCCGTCTTGCCGACCTCACCGCCGAAATCGAAGCCAATGTGCGCCGCGCACTGCTGGAAGATATCGGCAGCGGCGATATCACCGCGCAATTGATCCCGGCCGAACGGCTGGCCAAAGCCACGATCATTACTCGTGATGCGGCGGTTATCGCCGGTACCGCCTGGGTAGACGCGGTGTTCCGCCAGCTCGACCCGCGCGTCGCGGTGCATTGGCAGGTCGCCGATGGTGATCGCGTCAGCCCCAACCAAGCGTTGTTTCATCTCGAAGGCCCGGCGCGCTCGCTGCTCAGCGGTGAGCGCTGCGCGCTGAACTTTCTGCAAATGCTGTCTGGCGTGGCCACGCGGGCTCAGTACCTGGCGGATTTCGTCGCCAGCACCCAGGTCAAGTTGCTCGACACCCGCAAAACCTTGCCGGGCCTGCGCCTGGCGCAGAAATACGCTGTGACCTGTGGCGGCTGCCACAACCACCGTATTGGTCTGTATGACGCGTTCCTGATCAAGGAAAACCATATCGCTGCCTGTGGCGGCATTGCCCAGGCGATTACGGCCGCCCACAAGATCGCCCCAGGCAAGCCGGTGGAAATCGAAGTGGAAAGCCTGGAAGAACTGCGTGAAGCACTGGCGGCGAATGCCGATATCATCATGCTCGACGAATTGAGCCTGGATGACATGCGCGAAGCTGTGCGACTGAACGCCGGCAAGGCCAAGCTGGAGGCCAGCGGCGGGATCAATGAAAGCACCCTGCTGCCTATCGCTGAAACCGGAGTGGACTACATCTCCATCGGCGCGATGACCAAGGATGTGAAGGCGGTGGATTTGTCGATGCGCCTCAGCATCTGACTCAAATGCAGCAGTGAGCGGGGGCAAGCCCGCTCACTGCACTGTACTGTCAGACGACGAGATTATTCATCTCGCAATACTCTTCCCATTCGACACCCAGCACCTCGGCCGCCTCTTTGTGCAAGGCCAGCCGTGCGGCTTCGAACTCTTCCGGTGTAGAGGTGTACTTGAGGGTCAGTTCCCAGGGCTGATAGCCCTGGCTTTCAGCCTCGTCCTCGAATGCCCACTGGATCTGGTCGCGCTGGTCATCAGCACTCAAATCCTTGATCTCTTCTTTAAGCTGCGGTGACTCCTCGAGGTATTTTTCGAGGGCTGCCTGGTGCCGAACTTCCTGGGTCATCTCAGTCGTGGTCATGTTGTTCTCTTAGATCGAGGAATGGGGATGCATCTGGGTCATCAAGGTCGCGCAGATACTGATAAGTCGGCAGGAGTGCCGACTCGTCTGGCCTTCAGAACCATTCTGGGATCATCTGAAAACGTTGCCTTTGAAACAGTGTTGCCTTTTTGCCCGAGACAGGAATCGAACCTGCGACCTTCGCGTTACGAGTGCGCTGCTCTACCGGCTGAGCTACACGGGCGGTGGACTAAAGCTAGCACCGCATCGGGCATGCGGCAACTCACTCGCCTACCGCCCGGCAACCGTTACGCGCCGTCGGTGCCGCAGCCCTTGGCGATGTATTGCGCGTCAGCCGTGGTGGCACACTTCCAGCCCGTGGTGGCACTGCGCGTCAAAGTGATGCTCTTGCCCAGCACGGGCGCAGGTGCATCCAGGATTTCACAACGGATGGAACCGGCACCGGTGGCCACATCGCCAGCCACGTCGATCTTGCAGTTGGCGGTAGGACTGGTACCACCGATCAACGCCAGCGTCGGCACGGTGCCTTGGTTGAGGGTGTCCTCGAAGCCAGCCTTCAATGCACTGATTTCAGCCAGGCCTGCCGTGAACTTGGCCTTGGCCTGGTGCTTTGTATACATGGGCAGACCGATGGTTGCCAAAATGCCGATGATCGCCACGACGATCAGCAACTCGATCAAGGTAAAGCCTTTCTGACGCATCACATTCACTCTCCAGAGATAGAACCCAAGACAAGGCGCTTCCTGCGCCCTGCATTTTGCAGCGGCGCCAGTGTACTCATCCGTAAGCGGCCAATCGCGCCCAAGACGCACATTCTGACATTTTATCGCTCACCTGCTTCATGCCCGAATCCGTCACCTGACTAAGCTATAAAGCTTCCACTACCTGTGTGCGGAACCGTGACATGAACGACGCTTCGACGATCTACGCCTGGGAAGGCATCAACCGCAAAGGGCGCAGGGTGACCGGAAAAACAGTCGGCCATGACCTTGCGCAGATCAAGGCCCAACTGCGCCAACAAGGGATCTGCCTCGATCATGTGCGTAAGCAAGCCCAAGGCTTGCCAATGCTCGCTCCTGCAATAAAACCCACCGATATTGCGCTGTTCACTCGTCAACTGGCGACGCTGCTCAAGGCTGGCATCCCCTTGCTGCAAGCATTCGACGTCATCCGGGAAGGTGTCGAAAACCGACAACTGCGCGAATTGGTCGAGGGGCTGAAACACGAGATCGCCGCCGGCAGCAATCTGGCTGCCGCGCTGCGCAAGCACCCGCGCTGTTTCAATGAGTTGTATTGCAACCTGGTTGCCGCCGGCGAACAGGCCGGCGCCCTGGAAACCCTGCTGGAGCGAGTGGCAATCCATCTTGAAAAAAGCGAACGGCTCAAGGCCAGGATCAAGAAAGCCATGACCTACCCTATCGCGATACTGGTGGTTGCCAGCCTGGTCAGTACACTGCTGCTGATTCATGTGGTGCCGCAGTTCCAGAACCTGTTCGCGGGCGTCGACAGCCCATTGCCCGGCTTTACCCTGTGGGTCATTGCCCTGTCCGAGTTCCTGCAGCGCGCCTGGTGGTTAGTGGCACTGGGCCTGGGCGCGACGATTGCCGGGCTACGCCTGGCCTACCGGGCCTCCCCTGGCTTTCGTCACAAGCTGGAAGCGGGTTTGTTGAAACTGCCGCTGGCAGACACACTGCTGAAGAAGTCCGCCATCGCCCGCTATGCCCGCACCCTCTCGACTACGTTTGCAGCAGGCGTGCCTCTGGTGCAGGCATTGAGCTCGGCAGCCGGCGCCGTCGGCATCGGCCCCTTCAAAGAGGCGATCGAACGTATGCGCCACGATGTATCCACAGGCATGCAACTGAACCACTCCATGGCCGCCAGCGGTTTGTTTCCAGGCATGGCGATCCAGATGACGGCCATCGGTGAAGAGTCCGGCACGCTGGACGGCATGCTGGAAAAAGTCGCGAGCCACTACGAGGCCGATGTGGACCACTTGGTCGATAACCTCACCAGCCTGATGGAGCCGCTGATCATGGTGGTGCTGGGCGGTATTGTCGGTGCGCTCGTCATCGCCATGTATCTGCCGGTCTTCCAATTGGGGAGTGCATTTTGAGCATGCTGTTCGCTGAACGCCCATGGGCCTTCGTTGCAACCGCGCTGATGCTGGGCCTGATCGTCGGCAGCTTCCTCAATGTGTTGGTGTGGCGCCTGCCGAAAATGCTCGAACGGGAATGGCGTGCCCAGGCCAATGAAGTCCTCGGGCTGCCGGCTGCGCCTGTCGGGCCTGCCTACAACCTGATGCGCCCCAACTCCTGCTGCCCGCACTGCAATCAAACGATTCGTCCCTGGGAAAATATCCCGCTGCTCAGCTACTTGATGCTCAGGGGACGTTGCGCCCATTGCCGCGAGCCCATCAGCGCCCGCTACCCGTTTACCGAGCTGGCCTGCGCCCTCATTTCGGCCGCCACTGCGTGGCACTTTGGTTTCGGCTGGCAGGCCGGTGCAGCGATGGTGCTGAGTTGGGGCTTACTGGCCATGAGCCTGATCGATGCGGATCATCAACTGTTGCCGGACGTGCTCGTGCTGCCACTGTTATGGCTAGGCCTGATCCTCAACAGTACCGCCTTGCTGGCGACACTGCCCGATGCGCTGTGGGGAGCAGTCATGGGCTATATGAGCCTGTGGACGGTGTTCTGGCTGTTCAAGCTGATCACCGGCAAGGACGGCATGGGCCATGGCGATTTCAAATTACTGGCCATGCTCGGCGCCTGGGGTGGTTGGCAGATTCTGCCGATGACGCTGCTGATGGCGTCGCTGCTGGGGGTGTTTGCCGGGCTGATGCTGATGCATTTGCGCAAGTCCCGGGTATCGACGCCGATGCCATTTGGTCCTTGCCTGGCGATTGCCGGCTGGATTGCATTGCTTTGGGGTGGTCAAATAACAGACTTCTATTTGCAGTCTGTCGGTTTCAGATGACCACTTCTGTCGAAACACCCTGGATTCTTGGCCTCACCGGCGGCATAGGCAGCGGCAAAAGCGCCGCTGCCCAGCACTTTATCGACCTCGGCATCGACCTGGTAGACGCCGACCATGCCGCCCGCTGGGTCGTCGAGCCCGGCCGGCCGGCACTGGCGCGCATCACCGAACACTTCGGTACCGGCGTGCTGCTGCCCGACGGCCAATTGGATCGCGCCGCGTTGCGTAAACTGATCTTTGAAGTTCCTGAAGAACGCCTCTGGCTGGAAGCTTTGCTGCACCCACTGATTGGCGAGGAGATTCGCAGCCACCTGGCGCGTGCGCAATCGCCCTATGCGATCCTGGTGTCACCGCTGCTGATCGAGTCCGGCCAGTACAGCATGACCCAGCGCATCCTGGTGATCGACGTGCCGCAATCGCTGCAGATTCAGCGTACCCTGCAGCGCGACGGCATCAGCGAACAGCAGGTGCAGGCGATTCTCAAGGCCCAGTCCAGCCGTGAAGACCGCCTGAACCATGCCGATGACGTGCTGGTCAATGACCAGGACCTCGCCTGGCTGCACAGCGAGGTCGAGCGATTGCACCACTTTTACCTTACTTTGCGTGGAGGCCGATCATGAGCCAACCCTTGACCGTCGAATGCCCAACCTGCGGTGCACCCGTGGAATGGAAGACGACCAACCCCAACCGACCGTTCTGCTCGGACCGCTGCAAGCTTATCGACCTGGGTGCCTGGGCGGCCGAAGAACACAAGATTCCCGTGGCCCCGGATGCCGAAGACGAACTGTTCTCCGAAGACCTGCAGCCGCGCCACTAAGGCCGCATAAAAGCGTATTCCTGCTGGTCGTCGAGGCTCTCTGCAAGGTATTGCAGCTCGTCGGCCAGGTCTTCGAAAGTGCGCACGCCCTTGCTCTGTTGCACCACCGCACTGAGCATGGCACGCAGGGTCAATCCCGGGTCAAAACCGATTTCCTGTGCCGCGTCCTGGCTTCTGCGCAACTCCTGCCGTGCCCACTCATACACACTCATGATCCGTGCTCCTGGAAAATTGTGCAGAGCATGGGCCCGCCGGATTGCCCGCGATTTGATCTGGGTCAACGCTGCGGATCGTCATCCTTCCAAGGTGCCGAGAGGTAGCGGGTGCGGTTGAAAGTCTCCAGCCATTCAGGGCTGAACACCACCAGGGCACTGATCACCATGCCGTTGATAAATGCTTCGGGGAAGATGATCAGCCATAAGTAACCGACGAAGTCCTCCAGCCATTCCGGCATCGCAAAACGGCCGTCGAACCACAACAGGCCCAACGCGGCCAACAGGCAGAGCAACGCCGATAGCGCTGCGGCGAAAAAGCCCGAGCAAAAGATATACACAAAAGGGTTACGCGGCTGTGCTCGCTCCACCAGCAGCGCGCAGCCCTCGGTGACCAGCACCGGCAGTACGATCAACAACATGCCATTGATGCCAACGGCGGCCAGATCCTGGCGCCCCAACAATACCAGGCCCATTTGCGCGGCAAGGCCACCGACGATTGCCAAGGGCCAGTCGAGCAACAGGGTCACGGCGGTCATGCCGATAAAGTGATAGGAAACCCCCGTGTCGAAATCCCGACGCACCAGCCACAGCATGAACAGCGCAAACACCGTACCGAACAGTAAATGCTGGCGCCGGCGATCAGCGAACAGCTCGACCCAAGGCGAACGCAGGACCGCCCACAGCACCAAAGGCGCGTACAACAGCCAGCCGAAGCCGAGGGTTGCCGGCGCCAAGACCGCTGCGCCGATCACGGGGATACTCCTGCTGCAAATAGCCTCATGACGCATGTCATCCCTGGGGTCACTGTCGAGTGACCAGTCTACACCGCTGTTTTAAAGCAAGACTTCCTGTGGTCATCATTTGAACGCTAAGCTGCAGACATGGATGATTCAGATTATTTGCGCCTGCTCACCGTAGCGGCCGAACAAGCCAATGCATTCTTGTCCAATGCCCGCAAATGGGAGCGTGAGCGTTGGGTCTGCCAGCGCCTGCTGCAAGGCTTGAATGTGCCCTACCGGGCTGAAGAGTTTCACCCTGCCGGGCAAGAGCCGCCGGACGTACTGTTTCGCGACGCCAGTTTCGAGGTCTTTTTTGTTCTGGACGAAGGCCGACGCCTGAACGACGAATGGCGCGATGAGCTACTGCGCCGGCGCAGTGCGTTTTCCCTGAGCCAGCTGGTTCGGCGCGAGGCCAAGCCGCGACGCATTCCCGCCCATGAGTTTCTGCTGCGCCTGGCCCCCACCTTGCGCAAGAAAGCCCATAACTACAAAGAACGCGGCATGGACCTCGGCGAGCTGGACTTGATTGCGTTCACCAGCCTCAAACGTGAAGTACTGGACCTCAACAGCCACTTCCCACCGCCCACCGAATACCTGCGCCAGGGCTGGCGTTCGCTGTCGTTGGTGGGGCCGACCTTCGCACGGGTGCTGTTCGCCCATCCGGACGCACCGGATTTCTTGCGTAACAACCTGGGTCGCAGCATAGTATTCGACGTGGGCATCAGCCTGTGACACGGGCACAGGCTACGCTTGTGGCGATGCCGCCAATCCCCTGACTGTAACGTGGCGCCCTTTTGCAACGTCTACCTGACGAGGCCTTTATGACCAGCCGCCTGAACCCCGATGACCAACAGCATGTCGAAGAGTACCTGCAACTCTCCCAGAACCAAGTCGAGCGCAAGCCTTTCCGGCCGTGGCTGCTCCTTGGTGTGGTGCTGGTGGCGGTGATCGGGCTCGGTTTGCTGAGCCGCCTTTTGAGTTACCTCACGCTATGAGCTGCCTGGCGCTCGCGGGGGTGACTGCTCCGATTTCTTTTAGCCTTGCGAGATATCCCCATGACCCATCGTATTATTATCGTCGGCGGCGGTGCCGGCGGCCTGGAGTTGGCTACCCGCCTGGGTAAGACTCTGGGCAAGCGCGGCATCGCCAGCATCACATTGGCCGATGCCAACCTGACCCATATCTGGAAACCGCTGCTGCACGAAGTGGCTGCCGGCTCGCTGAACTCTTCGGAAGACGAACTCAATTATGTCGCCCAAGCCAAATGGAACCACTTCGAGTTCCAGCTGGGGCGCATGAGCGGGCTCGATCGTGAACAGAAGAAGATTCAGCTGGCCGCCACCCTCGATGAAGAAGGCCGTGAGCTGGTGCCTGCGCGCGTGCTGAGCTACGACACCCTGGTGATCGCAGTGGGCAGTACCACCAATGACTTCGGCACCGAGGGCGCGGCGCAACACTGCCTGTTCCTCGACACCCGTAAGCAGGCCGAGCGCTTCCATCAGCAGTTGCTCAACCACTATTTGCGCGCCCACGCAGGCCAGACCGATGTGGAAGAAAAAATCAGCGTCGCTATCGTCGGCGCCGGTGCCACCGGGGTTGAACTGGCCGCCGAGCTGCACAATGCCGCCCACGAGCTGGCGGCCTACGGCCTGGACCGCATCAAACCGGAAAACATGCACATCACCTTGATCGAAGCCGGACCGAAAGTCTTGCCCGCACTGCCGGAGCGAATCAGCGCGCCTGTGCATAAAACCCTGGAGAAACTCGGGGTGACCGTGCTGACCAACTCGACGGTCAGCGAAGTGACGGCAGATGCCCTGATCACCAGCAGCGGCCAGGTGATTCCGGCCAGCCTGAAGGTATGGGCCGCCGGTATTCGCGCCCCCGGTTTCCTCAAGGATATCGATGGCCTGGAAACCAACCGGATCAACCAACTGCAAGTGCTGCCGACGCTGCAAACCACCCGCGACGAGAATATCTTCGCGTTCGGTGACTGCGCCGCGTGCCCGCAACCGGGCACCGACCGCAATGTGCCACCTCGGGCCCAAGCGGCTCACCAGCAGGCCTCGTTGCTGGCCAAGTCTTTGAAGCTGCGGATCGAAGGCAAGGATCTGCCGTCGTACAAGTACACTGACTACGGCTCGCTGATCTCGCTGTCGCGCTTTTCCGCCGTGGGTAACTTGATGGGCAACCTGACCGGCAGCGTCATGCTGGAAGGCTGGCTGGCGCGGATGTTCTACGTGTCGCTGTACCGCATGCACCAGATGGCTCTGTACGGCTTCTTCCGCACAGCGATGCTGATGCTCGGCAGCAAGATCGGACGTGGTACCGAGCCGAGGCTCAAGCTGCACTGATTAATGCCGGCGTAAAAAATCCCCCTATCGTTCGATAGGGGGATTTTTTTGCCTGAGTAGCGACCGGCGCCCAGCCCAAGAGGCTTCGATCTGGCGGTGAGAGCGGTAACCACCGTCCCTGCCACGGCCATCGATCAAGAATACGCCCCGCTCAAATTGATAGCATTTAGCTATCAAGTCCGTACCTATTCCTAACTGGATGGGGCACCAGACTTGGACGTACCTTCACCACCAACGTGGTGGCTTAATAGCATCATTCGCACCAATCCAGGCCCACACAGGGCATATATCGAGCTAGCCATGAAAAAACCGGTCTCCCTGGCGACACGCATAGGGCTTAGCTTCGCAGCCATCCTTGCGCTTCTTATCGTCATAACCGCCGTCGGGATTCAGCGCGTTGCATTTATAGATTCCACGTTGAGCGACGTCAGCGAAAACGCGGCGAAGGTTCAACGCTATGCCATCAATTTTCGTGGCAGTGTCCATAACCGCGCCATTGCGATCCGAGACGCGGTGCTGGTAGAGAGCGACCTTGATCTGGAAAAACACCTCACGGAAATCAGGACCCTGGAAAAGGCCTACTCAGACTCGGCGGCGCCTATGGATCAGTTGTTCAAAGGCTTAAACGTGAGGGGCGAGGAAGCCCGGTTACTGAGTGCTATCAAGGACATCGAGCAACAAACCCTGAAATCCACCCAGGCTGTCATTTCCCTGCGCCAGGCTGGCGACGTATCGGGAGCCCAGGCACTGCTGATGCGTCAAACTTCTTTGGATTACAGTGAGTGGTTAAAGCGCGTTAATGCGCTCATCGACTACGAAGAGGCGTCAATCAAGGCGAAGCTTGGCGCGGTGCAGGCGACCGCAAGCCAGTTCAGTACGCTGATGTTGATCGCGACCGGTATCGCCCTGATGCTGAGCGTCATGCTGTCGGTTGTCATTATCCGATTCGTTAAATCCACGTTAGGCGCCGAACCCACCGAGGTCGCATTGGCCATAGAACGGCTGGCCGCTGGTGAGCTGAATCAGGCTATCTCAACGAACTACCCTGACAGTGTCATGGGTGTCTTGAAAGACGCGCTTAGCCATCTGGCCGAGACTATGCTGCAAGTGCGCAGTGCGGCACGAGAGGTCAACCACTCGTCCACGCAGTTGTCTGCCACCTCATCGGTAAATAATGAACAGATCAGCCTCCAAATCCGCGAAGCCGAGCAAGTGGCTGCAGCTATCACGCAAATGGCTGCAACGGTTACTGAGGTGTCAGGATACGCCGCTCAGGCAGCCGATGCCTCCAGGCTTGCTGATACTGAAGTGGAAAGCGGCAATCAATTGGTTGCAAGCACGACCCTCTCCATCGAACAGTTGGCGGTTAGTCTGGAGCAGACCACGAGTACCGTGAATCAGGTCTCCAAACACAGTGAAAATATCGAGTCAGTGATCGACGTTATCAACTCCATTGCCTCGCAAACCAATTTGCTTGCCTTGAATGCAGCCATTGAGGCCGCGAGGGCTGGAGAACATGGGCGCGGATTTGCGGTTGTCGCTGATGAAGTGCGTTCGCTGGCCAGCCGTACGCAGCAGTCAACCGAGGAAATTCGGGAGATGATCAGTACGCTGCAGTTGGGCACTGAAACCGCCGCGCAAACAATGCGTGACAGTTGCGAGATGGCGAGCCAAACGGTGGCACTCACCCGCAAAGCGCAAAGTGCATTGGGCAGGATCAGCGAGCAAGTGGGCGCCATCAGTCATATGAACGCCCAGATCGCCAGCGCCTCGGAGCAACAGAACGTGGTTGCCGATGAAGTGGCTCAAAACATCAACCGTATTCACGGCTCCACGGTGCAGTCCGCCGCAGGGTCATGCCAAGTTGCGACGGCGAGCCTGGAGCTCTCGCATTTGGCGGATCGCCTGACCGAGAAGGTGGCGTTCTTCAGCGCGGCTTAGGGTATTCAGCCAGGCAGAAGGGTTCAACACGCCATTCCTTATTGCTATCGATCGGCGCTTGGACGCGGTCCTCAAGACTATAATCTCGAACTACTTGGGCTATACGCAGGTGATAGTCATCGAAAACCTGCCTACGGCCAGCTAATTGGGCAGCACGATGCAGCTCAAGGCCGCGCCACCGCTTGATAGCTTCCTCGTCACGCCAGAATGACAGTGAGAGAACCTTTCCCGGTTCACTTAGGCTTTGGAAACGCTCGACCGAGATGAAGCCATCCAACTCTGCCAGCAATGGTTTCAGTTCAGCAGCAAGATCAAGATACCGCTGGTATTGCTGCTCATGAGGCCATGCCTCAAAGATAACTGCGATCATTGCTGAGTTTCCTGATCACGATAAAACTTAGGGATGCGGCCATTAAGGGACGGCAAATAGCGCCACCGATAAGGACGATCAAACGGGGTTGATTGGCGATGTAGCCATACCAAAATCGTCTGGGAGGCGATAGTCAATGCAAGTTGCTGACCTGGACATTCATGTCTTCCTGAGCCGAAGCTGAAGGTTCGTCGTTGCGTTCGATTGAGCAAGAAGCTATCGGGGTCTGGGTTCGCGCAGGCATCCCTGTTGGCTGAAGCGAGCAGCAATAGAACGGTATCGCCCTCCTCCAGTACGCGGCCCCTGATAGTGCATCGCTTTGCTACGAATCGCCGGGTGTTTTGCACTGGTGAGTCGTAGCGCGCTACCTCTGCCACCAAGTCTGCAACCATCATCGGCGTAAGTTGCATCTCCTCAATCAGGTCAGGGTTGCGATGGAGCGCTACGAGGGTATTGCCGATCAAGCCTGCTGTGGCTTCGCAGGTCTGTGACAATAGACCAATAAGATTAGCGATAAACGCAGGATGATCTCCCCAGGCCGTGGCCTCGCATCCGCTCCGGATATGGCTCAAGAAGCGGCTACATTTATCGTCGCTGCTTAGCAGCGCGGTGAATAATTCGCTTAGCCGAGTGGCCCCGGCATTGGCTTTACCGAGCTGAATTTCGTCGCTTAACGGCGATAGGCAAGCAACAAAATCCCGTGTCAGCTTCGCGACTTCCTGCAGCCGGCTGGATGGAAGGCCTATTAAGGTGGCAATGACGGAAACCGGCAACGTGAACATCAGCTCATCTACATTGTCGACCGGGTTATCGAGGATATCGACCACGCGTGACACGATGTCTTCGATGTTTTCTGTCTCTACAGAGGCCAAGGCAGGCTCGATAGCCATCCTGGGGCACAGGTGCGGCGGGCCCTCGTTCATGCGCATCAAACGACCGAAGATCACTCCTGCCATGCCCCGCGCGATGGCGGGAGGAATCGGCTCGTTTAGCGGACGCACGCAACAATCGGGATGCCCCAGAATGGCTTCGACAAACTCGGCATCACTTGCAATCCATAAACGAAGATCTGCATCGAATAACAGGCCGTTTTGCCGCCTGAGCCCTGAGTAATAAACATAGGGATCAGCATGAGTAGCTGCTTCAAAAGGCGTCATTCCGCAAGTCCTGTTCACAAAGAACGACTACTATCGAACACCCTTCATGCCGACGATTCGCTCAGGAACGAAATATGGACGCTCAAAGCAATGACACCGCGATTTCTCGGGTAGCCGGCGCCATTGCCGAACCGGCGAGGACGAAAATGCTTTGTTCGCTGATGGATGGGCACGCGCGTACCAGTACCGAAATGGCCGTCATCGCCGACGTTAGTGCTTCCACGGCGAGTGCGCATTTAGCAAGATTGAAAGAGGACGGGTTGGTGAGGTTGCACACGCAAGGCAGGCATCACTACTACAGTCTGGAAAACGCGCAAGTAGCCCAGGCTATTGAGGCCCTCATGGTGATAGCCCAAAACGCGGACACGCAATATGTTTCCACGACCCCAACCCGATTGCAGTTCGCGCGTACTTGTTATGACCATATGGCAGGAACACTGGCTGTAAAACTGCACGACTATTTCATGGGGGCGGGCTGGTTAATCGCGCCGGTCGCTGGGGAGAGTCTGTATCAGCTTACTATGAGCGGCGAAAAAGCGATGACAGCTCTCGGTATCGAGATAGAAACGGTAAGGGCACAGCGACGTCGTTTCGCGTGCTCATGCCTGGACTGGAGCATGCGGCGCCCTCATCTTGCGGGAGCACTCGGAGCAGCTTTTCTACAGACTGTCATAAGTCGCAAGTGGGTTATCCAAGACCTTGATAGTCGGGCACTTGCATTGACATCCAAAGGACGAAAGGAGCTGTCTGGCCGATTCGGGATCGTGCTTGAAGACAAAGATATGGAGAGATCAGTCATGCGAAATGGAACACCACTCGCCGAACCGGCATTACCGAAATGACTACAGCTTCCTTGGACTGAGCCTCTATCAACAAGCGAGCACTGCTTCGCGTGTTACGTCTTAAATCAGCGTGTATCAGCGGGATGCTTACGCCAAAAGTGCCGGGTCAAGTTTGGAATGCTGTTGCAGGACAAAACTGGCGCGGCGCATACGGATACGCGGGAACCGCGCAAAAAAAGCCCGGAGGCACACGCAAATGCACCACCGGGCAAAAACGAAGCGACCAGCTTCAGAAACGTGGTTTAACGGTTTTCCACTCCGGTTGATAGCGCTGCATCTGTTTCACGTCGTCGCGCTGGCGAATGCCGCAACTGAGGTACTGATCATGCAGCTTGCCCAGTTGGTCATGGTCCAGCTCAAGGCCCAGCCCCGGTGCACGAGTGATCCGTACGCAGCCGTCGACAATCGGCAGCTTGCCTCCCTTGATCACTTCTTCATCCGGTTCTTGCCACGGGTAATGGGTGTCGCAGGCGTAATCGAGGTTGGGCACCGATGCGGCGACATGGGCCATGGCCATCAGGCTGATACCCAGGTGCGAGTTGGAGTGCATCGACACACCGAGGCCAAAGGTCTGGCACATCTTCGCCAGTGCCTGGGTGTCGCGCAGGCCGCCCCAGTAGTGGTGGTCGGCAAGCACAATCTGCACGCTGTTCAAGGCCACGCTGCGGCGGAATTCGTCAAAGTCGGTGACCACCATATTGGTCGCCAGGGGCAGGCCAGTACGCTTGTGCAACTCGGCCATGCCGTCCAGGCCAGGGGTCGGGTCTTCGTAGTATTGCAGGTCATCGCCGAGCAGCTCGGCCATGCGAATCGAAGTTTCCAGGGACCAGTTGCCATTCGGGTCGATACGCAGCGGCACGCCGGGAAAGGCCTTTTTCAAGGCCTTTATGCATGCCACTTCGTGCTCGGGTTGCAGCGCACCGGCCTTGAGCTTGATGCTTTTAAAGCCGTAAGTTTCGATCATGCGCCGGGCTTGGGCGACGATCTGTTGCTCGTTGAGGGCTTCACCCCAACTGTCGGGTTTGTAAGGTGACTCGATGTGTTCGGCGTATTTGAAAAACAGGTAGGCGCTGAACGGAATCTGGTCGCGAATCGCCCCACCGAGCAGGTCCACCAGCGGTACATTCAATGCGTGCGCCTGCAAATCGAGAAAGGCCACCTCGAACGCCGAATAGGCATTACTCACCGCCTTGCTGGCATGAGAACCCGGCGCCAGTTCCGCCCCGGCCAGGCTCGCCGGTTTGTGGGCGGCCACCGTGGCTTGCACGATGGCGCGCAATTGGTTGAGGTCGAACGGGTCGAGACCGATCAGTTGCGATTGCACCTGCTGCTGGATCGCCAGTGCCGGGGCATCGCCGTAGCTCTCGCCCAGGCCGATGTAGCCGGTGTCGCTTTCGACCTCGATGATCGAGCGCAGTGCAAAGGGTTCGTGAATACCACTGGCATTGAGCAAGGGCGGGTCACGGAAGGCAATCGGAGTGACGGTAACGCGGACAATTTTCAAGAGGCGGCTCCCTGTGGACCTGAACGCAAGGCGTGGTGACGAGTAGAAAGTGTTGACGCGGGAGGCACCCCGCCCTGTGGCGTGGTGCGGGCAAAAAACACCACCACGGCGGCCAGTAACGAGGTTGCGGCGAGGCCGTACAAGCCACCCTCGATGGAGCCGGTGGTCTGCTCGAGCAAACCGAAGGTCGTGGGCGCGACGAAACCGCCCAAATTGCCCACCGAATTGATCAGGGCAATCACCGCCGCCGCGATCCGCGCATCCAGGTAGCCCTGGGGGATCGGCCAGAACAGTGCCGAGGCCGCCTTGAAGCCAATCGCGGCAAAACAGATGGCGACAAAGGCAAACACCGGCCCACCGGTGGTGGACATGAACATGCCGAAAGCGGCGATCACCAGCATCAGTGAAACCCACGCCTGCTGGTGCTTCCATTTGCTGGCCAGGGAGGCAAATCCGTACATGGCTACGATCGAAATCAACCAGGGGATCGAATTGAACAGGCCCACCTGGAAGTCGCCCAGGTTGCCCATTTTCTTGATCATGCTGGGCAGCCAGAACGTGGCGCCGTAAATAGTCAGGGCGATGGAGAAGTAGATAAAGCAGAACAGCGCGATCTGTTTGTCGGCGAGCAACTTGAACATCGACGGCCGCACACTCTGACTCGCCTCGCGCGCCTGCTGCTCCAGCGCGATGACGCTGGTCAATGCATGTTTTTCTTCGTCGCTCAGCCACCTGGCCTGATGGGGGTGGGACTGCAACCAGAACCACACAAAGCCGCACAACACGATAGAAGCAAAACCTTCGATCAGGAACATCCACTGCCAGCCATGCAGGCTCAACCCGCTGACGTTGAGCAACGCCCCCGACACCGGCCCGGAGATCACCGAGGCGATGGCCGAACCACTGAGAAAAATCGCCATGGCTTTGCCGCGCTCGGCGGCCGGCAACCATTGGGTGAAGTAGTAGATGATGCCGGGGAAAAACCCGGCTTCGGCAGCGCCGAGCACGAAGCGCAGGATGTAGAAGCTGGTTTCACCTTTGACAAAAGCCATCGCCATCGCCGCCGCGCCCCAGGTGAACATGATGCGCGTCAACCAGGCCCGCGCGCCGTAGCGTTGCAACAGCAGGTTGGAGGGCACTTCGAAGATCGCATAACCAATAAAGAACAGCCCGGCGCCCAAGCCGTAGGCCGCCGCGCCAATACCCAGGTCCGTCTCCATGTGGCTGCGCACAAAGCCGATATTGACGCGGTCGATGTAATTGACGATGAACATCACCACAAACAGCGGCAGTACATGACGCTTGACCTTGGCAGCCGCGCGGGCGAGCACCGTCGGGTCAGGCGGATTCTGGAGGGTATCCACGGGCAACTCCCATTCATTGTTTTTTTAAGGGACGCACGGATCATGGACGCCGGGGATTGTTCCCGTCTAATCTAACTTGACATACGATTGATACCAGGATTAGATCAATGTTCGAGCTAACACAGCTGCGCTGTTTTACTACCGTGGCGACCGAGCTGAATTTCCGCCGCGCCGCCGAACGGTTGAACATGACCCAGCCACCGCTGAGCCGGCAGATCCAATTGCTGGAACATCACCTGGGGGTTGAGCTGTTTACCCGTACGACCCGCAGCGTCGCCCTCACCGCCGCCGGCCGTGCGTTTTTCGTCGAGGCCCAGAACCTGCTGGAGCGCGCCCAGCAAGCGGCCGTGACTGCGCGGCGCTTTGCCGAAGGCGATATCGGCACGGTCAATATCAGCTTCGTCGGCAGCGCGGTGTATGAGTTCTTGCCCAAAGTGATCGCCGAGGCGCGACTCAAGCAACCCCACGTCAAGATCGACCTATCGGAGATGAACACCTACCAGCAATACGAGGCCCTGCGCGCCCGGCGCATCGACCTCGGCATCGTCCGCGCACCGTTGCTGGAGCCCGGCTACGCCACCGAATGCCTGGTTCGCGAACCTTTTGTATTGGCCGTGCCAAGCAGCCACCGGCTGGCCCAGGCAGCGACGGTCAGCGCGCAGGACCTGGATGCCCAACCTTTCCTGATGTACGCCCACGCCGCCTACCCGCCGTTCAACGAGCTGCTCACCGGCCTGCTGCGCTCCGCCCGCGTGGCACCGGAATACGTGCAGTGGCTCGGCTCGTCCCTGACCATCCTCGCGCTGGTCAACGCCGGCATGGGCCTGGCCCTGGTGCCCCGGTGCGCCAGCAGCGTGGTATTCAAAAACGTGGTGTTCCGCGATATCGACCTGGGCGAAGGCGCGCAGAGCGAGTTGCACCTGATCTGGCGCGAAGACAATGACAACCCGGCGTTTGCCATGCTGTTGGAGGGCATACGCAATGCGGTTCGTGAAGGGTGAGCCTGAGCGGCAGCGGGACCGCGAGCAGCTTCCCTATGAGGGCAGTTGAGCTAACAGAGATTGAGGCTAAGAAGAGCGAAAAAAACGAAGCCTGTGAACATGAATCGATGAACAGCCACGTTCATTCAATCATGGGCTCAAGATTCGCGGCATGAGCCCGATGAACAAACGAAAAAAGGCGCCATAAAGGCGCCTTTTTTCTTTGAATATGGTCGGGGTAGGGGGATTCGAACTCCCGACATCCTGCTCCCAAAGCAGGCGCGCTACCGGACTGCGCTATACCCCGGAAAAAAAGGCGACCTTTCAGTCGCCTTCTTCGATCAGCGCTTTTGGCCTCTGATCTTAAGATTCGATTCCAGCGTTAACTGGTCTCAAAAATGGTGGGTCGTGTGGGATTCGAACCTACGACCAATTGGTTAAAAGCCAACTGCTCTACCAACTGAGCTAACGACCCAAATATGGTCGGGGTAGGGGGATTCGAACTCCCGACATCCTGCTCCCAAAGCAGGCGCGCTACCGGACTGCGCTATACCCCGGTTTTGAATTGGCTCCGTGACCAGGACTCGAACCTGGGACCCAATGATTAACAGTCATTTGCTCTACCGACTGAGCTATCACGGAACTACATATTCAAATGTACAACTTTTACAGCGATGTAACCTTCTCTTCGACTTGTCCGTATCGCTACGTTCATGTCTCTGAGGCGCGCTATTCTACAATCTTAAAAACCCCTGTCAACCCTTTAAATTGCTTTTAAGACAATGATTTGCGCTTCTTTCTGATTTCTTCTTGGGGAGAAGAAATCCGTGGGCTGACGTTGTTGCGGGGCGCACTTTACAAGCCTTTGCCTTACAGTTCAACGCCCTATCGAAAAAAAAGGCCCCGCAATGCGGAGCCTTCGCTTATTGCAGAACTGGCCAGGCTTAATGGAAGACGATTTCGTCGTTCTCCACCGTGGCCTTGACGCTGGTCCCCGGCATAAAGCTGCCCGACAGGATCAACTGGGCCAGCGGGTTTTCGATCCAGCGCTGGATCGCACGTTTCAAAGGCCGTGCGCCATACACCGGGTCGTAACCGACCGCGATCAGCTTGTCCAATGCCTCACCGCTCAACTCCAGGTCAAGATCGCGCTCGGCCAGGCGACCTCGCAGACGACCCAACTGGATCTCGGTGATGCCCGCGATCTGGTCGCGTGCCAGAGGCTCGAAGATGACCACTTCATCAACCCGGTTGATAAATTCGGGACGGAAGTGACTGGTCAACGCGTCCATAACCGCAGCACGTTGTGCCTCACGATCACCCACCAGCTCCTGGATCTGCGCCGAGCCCAGGTTGGAGGTCATCACGACCACCGTATTACGGAAGTCCACGGTACGCCCGTGGCTGTCCGTCAGGCGGCCATCTTCCAGCACTTGCAGCAGGATGTTGAATACATCCGGGTGGGCCTTCTCGACCTCATCCAGCAGGATCACCGAGTAAGGCTTGCGCCGCACGGCTTCGGTCAGGTAACCGCCCTCCTCGTAGCCCACGTAGCCTGGTGGGGCGCCGATCAAACGAGCCACCGAGTGTTTCTCCATGAATTCGGACATATCAATCCGTACCATGGCCTCTTCGGTATCAAAGAGGAACTCGGCCAACGCCTTGCACAACTCGGTCTTACCCACACCCGTCGGGCCGAGGAACATGAATGAGCCGCTCGGACGATTCGGATCGGACAAACCGGCCCGGGAACGCCGCACTGCGTTGGACACCGCGACCACCGCCTCTTCCTGGCCGATGACGCGTTGATGCAACAGGCTTTCCATTTTCAACAGCTTGTCACGCTCGCCCTCAAGCATCTTCGACACCGGAATGCCGGTCCACTTGGAGACCACCTCGGCAATTTCCTCCTCGGTCACCTTGCTACGCAGCAATTGGTTCTCGCTGTGGCCGTGCTGGTCGACCATCTGCAGGCTGCGCTCCAGGTCCGGGATCACCCCGTACTGCAATTCGGCCATGCGGTTCAGGTCACCTTTACGACGCGCAGCTTCCAGTTCCTGACGGGACTGCTCAATTTTTTGCTGGATCTGTGCAGAACCCTGTACTTCGGCCTTTTCCGAGGTCCAGATTTCTTCCAGGTCCGAATACTCACGTTCCAGGCGGACGATTTCTTCCTGGAGTTTTTCCAGGCGTTTCTTCGCCGCGTCATCCTCTTCCTTCTTCAGCGCCTGGGATTCAACTTTCAGTTGAATCAGGCGTCGATCCAGACGGTCGAGCACTTCCGGTTTGGAGTCGATCTCCATGCGAATACGGCTGGCGGCCTCGTCGATCAGGTCAATAGCCTTGTCCGGCAACTGACGATCAGTGATGTAGCGATGGCTCAATTTAGCCGCCGCAATGATTGCGCCATCAGTGATCGCCACCTTGTGGTGGACCTCATAGCGTTCTTTCAAGCCACGCAGGATCGCGATGGTGTCTTCTTCGCTTGGTTCTTCCACCAGCACTTTCTGGAAGCGACGCTCAAGGGCCGCGTCCTTTTCGATGTACTGGCGATACTCGTTGAGCGTGGTCGCGCCAACGCAGTGCAACTCACCCCGAGCCAACGCCGGCTTGAGCATGTTGCCGGCGTCCATCGAGCCTTCGCCTTTACCGGCACCGACCATGGTGTGCAGCTCGTCGATAAACAGAATGATCTGCCCTTCCTGCTTCGACAGCTCGTTGAGCAGGGATTTCAGACGCTCTTCGAACTCGCCACGGAATTTGGCACCGGCGATCAACGAGCCCATGTCCAGGGACAACAGGCGCTTGCCTTTAAGACCATCCGGCACTTCACCATTGATGATGCGCTGGGCCAGCCCCTCGGCGATCGCGGTTTTACCCACGCCGGGCTCACCGATCAGCACCGGGTTGTTCTTGGTACGACGTTGCAGGACCTGGATGGTGCGACGGATTTCATCGTCACGGCCGATCACAGGGTCAAGCTTGCCCTCTTCGGCACGCTTGGTCAGGTCAACGGTGTATTTGTCCAGTGCCTGACGCGACTCCTCATGGTTGGGGTCGTTTACCGCGTCGCCGCCACGCAGGTTGTTGATGGCATTTTCCAAGGCTTTCTTACTGACGCCCTGGCCCAGCAGCAATTTGCCGAGTTTGCTGTTCTCATCCATGGCGGCGAGCAGCACCAGCTCGCTGGAGATGAATTGGTCACCTTTCTGCTGGGCCAGACGGTCGGCCTGGTTGAGCAGACGCGCCAAGTCTTGCGACATGTTCACGTCGCCGGTCGGATTCTGGATTTTCGGCAGTTGGTCGAGCTCTTTGCTCAACTCCTTGCGCAGGCTGTTGACGTCAAAGCCCACCTGCATCAGCAAAGGTTTGATAGAACCACCTTGCTGCTCCAGGAGCGCCTGCATCAAGTGCGCAGGCTCAATGGCCGGGTGGTCGAGGCCCACCGCCAACGATTGGGAATCAGATAAAGCCAACTGCAATTTGCTGGTTAAACGATCAATACGCATTAGTCACCTTCCTTTTGAGCAGGCCGGAGCTACAAACACATCCTGAATGAAGAAACCTGCCAGATAGCCCTATAGATGTGGTCGATTCTGGGAGATTCAAGCTGTGGATAGTTGACTTAGATCAGGAGAGTCTAGCGCTCAAGCCAGATCAGGGAGGCAAACCGACCGGTACGAGGGTGGCAGCGGTAAGAAAAGAAGCGTGGGTCGGTCACGGTGCAGAAACCGCCCCCATAAACAGCAGTGACACCTCGCGCAGCCAGACGCAATCGCGCCAACTGGTAGATGTCCGCCATGTATTTGCCGGGATTGCGGCTGGGCAAAAAGGCCTGCTCGGTCATCGGCAACTGCTGCATGAAGGCATCACGCACTTCCGGACCCACTTCAAAAGCTTGCGGACCAATGGCAGGGCCGAGCCAGACCAGGACGTCGGCAGGTTCGGTATCCAGGCTTTCGAACGCCGCCTCCAACACCCCTGCCGCCAGACCGCGCCAACCTGCATGGGCCGCCGCGACCCGAGTGCCGGCACGATTGCAGAACAACACAGGCAGGCAGTCAGCAGTCATTGAAGTGCAGGCAATGCCCGGGGTACTGGTCCAACTGCCATCAGCTTCGGCGACGCAGTCGGGATCGGCCTCGACCACGACCACGCCATGCACTTGGCGCAGCCAGGCTGGCTGAATATTAAAGGCCTCGGAAAGGCGACGACGGTTTTCAAGGACGGCCTCCAGGCTGTCCTCGACATGATCGCCCAGGTTGAGGCTGTCGAACGGCGCCGGACTGACGCCGCCCGTACGGGTGGTGACGCAAGCTTTCACCTGAGCCGGCGCAGGCCAGTCAGGAATCAGCCAGTCACTCATCCGATAAACGCCTCGCGATCCTGCTTGAGCAGTGACAACAACCAGACCAGGTCGTCAGGCAGAGGCGATTCCCAGCTCATGCGCTTACCGCTCGTCGGATGATCCAATTCCAGGAAGCGTGCATGCAACGCCTGGCGCGGGAAGTTTTTCAACGACTCAACCATGGTTGCACTGGCCGCCGGCGGAATGCGGAAGCGACCACCGTAGGCAGGATCTCCGACCAACGGGAAGTTGATGTGCGCCATGTGCACGCGAATTTGGTGGGTACGACCGGTTTCCAGTTTGACCCGCACATGGGTATGGGAACGGAAACGCTCCAATACACGGTAGTGGCTTACGGCCTGCTTGCCGCCTTCCATCACCGCCATACGCTGGCGCTGCTGGCCGTGGCGACCAATAGGGGCGTTGATCTTGCCGCCCGCGACCACAACGCCGATCACGATGCACTCGTAGATCCGGCTGACACTGCGGCTCTGCAACTGTGTGACCAGCTGCGTCTGCGCCTGAATGGTCTTGGCTACCACCATCAAGCCGGTGGTGTCCTTGTCCAGACGGTGCACGATGCCGCAGCGCGGGACATTGATGATATCCGGCACGTGATGCAACAGGGCGTTGAGCAAAGTGCCATCAGCGTGCCCGGCAGCCGGGTGAACCACCAGGCCTGCGGGTTTGTTGATGACCAGGATGTCGTCATCTTCATAGACGATGTCCAGCTCAATGTCCTGGGCAACCCATTCTCCCTGGGCTTCCTGCTCGGCAGTCAGCTCAAGAATCGCACCGCCATGAACTATGTCTCGCGGGCGGATAACCGCTCCATCCACAGTCAGGCGGCCGTCTTTGATCCAGGCGGAAAGGCGCGAGCGCGAGTGCTCAGCGAATAATTGTGCGGCGACTTGATCGAGGCGTTGGCCGCCCAATTCGGACGGCACCTCTGCGCGAAGTTCAATTTTATCGGACATGCTCAGACTAGGCGTGGCACAGCCTTTGGTTTCGGCTGCGCGCTTGTGGTTAAATACGGCGTCTTTTGCCCCGAGGCTTTCAACGGGGCGCTCATCATAACAGGACGGCCCCGCCCAAGACAGCGGCCGTCATAGGGACGCAAGCCGCCATGCAAGTGAAACACCTGCTGCTGATCGCCATCCTCGCCATGACTGCTGCTTGCTCGTCAACAAAGGACGTCGTCGACGAAAACCTGAGCGAAGTCGAGCTTTACCAGCAAGCTCAGAAAGACTTGGACAATAATAGCTACACCAGCGCCACAGCGAAGCTGAAGGCCCTGGAGTCGCGCTATCCGTTCGGACGCTATGCCGACCAGGCCCAGCTCGAACTGATCTACGCCAACTACAAGAACGCCGAGCCGGAAGCTGCCAAGTCCGCCGCCGAGCGTTTTATCCGCTTGCACCCGCAGCACCCGAACGTGGATTACGCCTACTACATGAAGGGCCTGACCTCGTTCGACCAGGACGTTGGCCTGCTGGCGCGCTTCCTGCCGCTGGACATGACCAAGCGTGACCCGGGTGCTGCCCGCGACTCCTACAACGAGTTCGCCCAGCTGACCAGTCGCTACCCCAACAGCCGCTATGCGCCGGATGCCAAGCAACGCATGATCTACCTGCGTAACCTGCTGGCGTCCTACGAAATCCACGTAGCCCACTACTACCTGACCCGTCAGGCGTACGTGGCCGCTGCCAACCGTGGCCGCTATGTGGTGGAAAACTTCCAGGAAACCCCATCCGTGGGCGATGGCCTGGCGGTAATGACCGAGGCTTACCAGCGCCTGCACCTGGATGCCCTGGCGAGCACCAGCCTGGAAACCCTGAAGCTTAACTACCCGGATCACCCGAGCCTGAAAGACGGCCAGTTCGTGCCTCAGGTCGCCGAAGCGGACAACCGTTCGTGGCTGAGCAAGTACACCTTGGGCCTGATCGAGTCCCGTCCACCGCTGCCGCCGGGCGAAACCCGCGCCAACCAGGACGTGGTCAAGCAGTTCCAGGACGCGAAAGATGCCATTCCTTCCGACCTCAAGCCACACGACGAAAACGGCGATGTGATCGAAGAGCAGGCACCGCAAGCCCTTGGCAACAACGAAGACCGTTCGTGGTTCAGCTACATGACCTTCGGTATTTTCGACTGATCGGTCCAGGCAGTAATGGAAGGGAGCCCGCAGGGCTCCCTTTTTTGTGGGCAGGCATTTTACGCTGTGCGCCTGCCACGTCCTTGGCTAAACTGGCGCATTCACTGTCGAGAAGCTGCTTACCATGGTTCGTCTACTGTTCTGGATTGCCGTCATTGCTGCCGCGGTATGGTTCTGGCGCAAATTCAAAAGCCCGACCGCTAAACAGCAACGGTCCAGCGAACTCGATGCCACGCCGATGGTGCGTTGTGCGCACTGCGGCGTACACCTGCCGCAGGACCGCGCACTGAGCGTACGCCAGGAGTGGTACTGCACCCAGGCGCACCTGGAACAAGGTCCGAAGCCTAGCCAGCGTTGAGGCGACCAGCAGGTGCGTAAGGTGCCGGCTCGATAATCGGTGCATGGCCCAGCAGCAAGTCAGTGAACAACTGGCAGGACGCGGGTGCGAGCACCAGGCCATTTCTGTAATGCCCACAATTGAGCCACAGCCCCTTGAAGCCGGGTACCTCGCCAATGTAGGGAACACCTTCCGGCGAGCCTGGCCGCAAGCCCGCCCAATGGCCCACCACCTCAGCCTCGGCCAACGCGGGAATCAACTCCACCGCCGAAGCCTTGAGGCTTTCCAGCGCCGCTTCGGTCGGCGTCTTGTCGAAGCCCTCATGCTCTAACGTGCTGCCAATCAATATGTGTCCGTCGCGACGCGGGATTGCATAGCGCCCTTTTGCAAGGACCATGCTCGACAAAAAGTCCGAGGCGCATTTGTACAGGATCATCTGGCCTTTGACCGGCTCAACGGGTAGTGCCAAACCCAGCGTCCCCAGCAACTCCCCACTCCAGGCTCCCGCCGCGAGCACGACCTGATCGCCGCAAACCCGCCCGGCCGCCGTTTCGACGCCCACTACGGTGTCGCCCTCCAGGACAAAACCTGCCACCTGACACTGTTCGTGAATCGTCACGCAGGGCAACGCCAGCAATGCCGCCTTCAAGGACTTGACCAATCGCGGGTTGCGCACATTGGCGACATCAGCCATGTAGATGGCCTGGGAATAACCAGCCCCCAGCACCGGCACGGCATCATGAGCCGCCGACACATCCACTTTGCTCAGCGGGCGCCCTTCACGTGCAGCCCAGGCTAATGCTTCGGCCTCATCTTCCAGGTCAAGCCAGTACAAGCCCGTGGTATGAACCTCCGGATCAACACCCGTGGCGGCAAACAACCGTTGCGCCAGCTGTGGATAAAAGTCCTGGGACAAGTGGGCCAAAGCGGTAACGGCCGGGCTGTAGCGCCACGGGTACAACGGTGAAACGATCCCGCCCCCGGCCCACGAAGACTCTTGCCCAAGCCCCCCACGTTCCAGCAGCACGACAGTCTGCCCTTGGGTGGCCAGGTTGAACGCCGTCAACAACCCGATTACTCCGCCGCCGACAATTACCACTCGCTGTTGCTTTGCCATCATTTGATCCAGCCGATATATAGGGATAGGCGCACCCGGCGCTCATTCTTCCAGCATTCTCATCACTGCCCCCAGCACGTTTTGCGCGACATTCCTGGCAGGGCTCCCGGGTTGCTTCGCACGCCGGTACTGCTCAAGCTGAATTCGCCGCACGCGTCGTCCGCCATGACTGAATCGACGATGGGCGTGGCAAGCAGGTCAAAATCCTGGGGAGTCAATACAGCGCTGATTCTATAGTGATCATTGCCCGTACTGACGTCCTCTGCACCAATAAAAGTGCCGTTCCGGGTGTAAAAGCGCTCCAGGTACTGGGCCTGTTCGGTCAACAGTGCTGCGACTTGACCGCGATAAACCTTTTTCACATGTCCGGTATATCCGGGATAAGCGACCCCGGCCAAAACCGCGATGATCGCCATGGCAACCAGTAACTCGATCAGGGTAAAACCCTGGCTCTCCATGCTCATCCGATTGCTCCTTATTGAAGTTGCCGCCATAGGATTCGTTGAAACCGCGCACGCCCTCCCTCCTCCACCCGCGCATATACGCTCTCGAGTACCGTGCGCGATTGGCCAACCAGCCCGACGGCTGTCACCCGAAACAACTGCGCCGAGGTTTGCGGCGGCAAATGCACAAGCCCCAGGCCATCGCCTATGGACTGAATGCCAAAGAATCCACCGTCCGAGGCGATCCAGTTAACCGCCGAGACAGGATTCGTCCCGGCCCCCATCAGCGAAAACGCCTCCTCGGGTGGCGAGCATGTGATGATTGAGTGGCATTCGGGCAGCGCCTCGCCACCTCGCCTTACCGTCACCTCCCCCACCCTGAGGCCGCTTTCGGCGCTTTGAAACGATTGATTGCGATGCCACAAGCTGCCAGCGACTTTTTGCTGGGATATCGCACCTTGCATTGATGACAAACCGACCAGTGATAACAGCAGCAGGAATACCAGGCTGACCAGCAACACCATCCCTGCCTGACGCAAATGAAAACCGCCAACCGTCCTCGTCACGGCCCTACCCCTGCCGATTTCGCAGCGCCGCCACAACGCTGTAGGTCTGGTCCCTGACACGCCCTGTCGGGTCTTGCAGCGTCAGGAGGACGCGCACACTGCGTATCAACGATTCGTCGGCCGGGTTGCTGTCGTAACGCACCACACCGGTCGATGCAGGCTTGGCCGCCATGCCAAAACTGATGTCGAACGCCCCCACGTTATCGATCAGCACCGCTTTAGCCGGCGCCGCCGGGGTACTGACTTTCAGTTGACCGGACTCATAGGTGTAGGTGAGCTGGCGCAGTGCAAAGTGGATCTGTCCAGGCGTCGGCGCAGGCGGCGTTCCAGCATACGCCCGGGCAACCGTCCTGCAGTCGGACGCCACCGTCCAATCAGGCTTGCCTCCACCCTTACCGACATCCGCAGTGATCAGTGTCAGCGCAGTTGCGTCGCCCGACCTACTCCACCCCACTGGCCGCTCCAAGGTAGCTGGAGCGTCTTCGATAAATGCGGTGGTCAGGCAGCCGAACATACCCGCCTGGCGAATATCCTGCGTCAGCTTGCCCAGAACAAACCGTGCATCGTCTTGCAGAACCGTTGCAGCCAATTGGCTGGCGTATGTCATCCGCGTGCTGATTACCACCTGGCTCCCACCCAGCACCAACATGAGCCCAACGGCCAATGCCACAAGCATTTCCACCAGGCTGAATCCGCGTACACGCCGCTTCATTGCAACGCGCCTTGTTCATCGGCCATGCGACTGGTAAGAACGAAAGTCTCCCTGGCTCCCGGGCCGCCTGCCCCCCTGGCTCCTTGCCAACTGATAGTGATGGTGACCTCAGACCCGCTGATCGACACAGCCCCTTTGGCATCTGCGCCGGCGAAGCCAATGATATTGGCCTCGAAATCATGCAAGTCCAGGTCACGCACGCTGGCGGTCGGGGCATTGGCCGGCGCGGGCTCGGCTCGCGTCCATGAATAATCGATCCCCGGATTGGAGCGAATTCGGTCGAGCATGTCATAGGCAATGAAACTGGCCTGGCTGGTCATCCTGGCGCTCTCGGTGTACTTGAGCGCGTTGAGTTGGATGGCCGAGGCCCCCAACAGACCAACAGCCAGAATCAACACCGCCACCAACACTTCGATCAACGTCATGCCGGTTTGGCGCCATTCGCAGGCGCGCAGAAAAAACGTGTGCGTACGGATTAGCATCACCGTCGTCATCCATGTCGAGGGCCGGGAAAGCAGGAAAAACCTGTTGTGAGCCCCAAGACTAGCGCCGCTTTTTAACCAACGCTGCTTCCGGAACAAAGGGAAATACTTTGGACATAAAAGCCATCATCCAACCCTGGCAGTCGGTAGCTATACCTATCGCTACCCGCGGAATCACCGGCGGCGTCCACGGAGGGACGACCTATGACAGAACGAGGCTTCACCCTGATCGAGTTGTTATTCGGCCTGATGCTGAGCGGCCTGCTGACGCATCTGGCAGTTCCCAGCTTCAAAGGGTTGCTCGAATCGCACCAGCAACGCAGCGCAGCGAACTCGCTGGCGGACGGCCTGCGCTTCGCCCGCAGCGAAGCGCTCGCACGTAATCGCGCGGTGATTGTTCATGCACTGGAGGACGATTGGAGCCGAGGTTGGCGAGTGATCGAGGATGTCAGCGGGCGCGGCCATATGGACGATGACAATCCGATACTGTTGGAGCGACAGGACAGCGGGCGCGCAACGATAGTGGGCAATGGCCCGGTCAGAAACCAAGTGCGCTTCAGCGGATTGGGCGAACCGGTTTTTACGGGAGGAGGCTTCCGTGCCGGCACCGTGCACATATGTGACACGGGCCAGGCACAAAGCCTGTATCAGGTGGTACTGGCTCCCAGCGGCCGCATAAGCCTGCGCAGTGATAAAACCGAGCAGGCATTATGTCGAGGCTGATCCGGCACGCCGGAGCTCAGAGCAAAGAGCGAACCCGCAGTTCCTTGGGCATGGAGAACGTGATGTTCTCTTCACGGCCGGCCAGCTCATCCGCGCCGGTCGCCCCCCAGGCCTGCAACTGTTGGATCACGCCACGCACCAGGACTTCTGGAGCCGAGGCACCGGCCGTGATACCGATACGCTCAACGCCATCGAACCAGCTGCGTTGCATGTCTTCGGCACCGTCGATCAGGTAGGCCGGCGTAGCCATGCGCTCGGCCAGCTCGCGCAGGCGATTGGAGTTGGAGCTGTTCGGGCTGCCGACCACCAGAACCACGTCGCATTCGTTGGCCAATTGCTTGACCGCGTCCTGACGGTTTTGTGTGGCGTAGCAAATGTCATCCTTGCGCGGGCCGCCGATATCCGGGAATCGCGCGCGCAGGGCGTCGATAACGCGGCTGGTGTCGTCCATGGACAAGGTGGTCTGCGTCACGAAAGCCAACCGTTCAGGGTTGTGTACCTGCAAGTTGGCGACGTCCTTTTCATCTTCTACCAGATAGATGGCACCGCCGTTGCTGGCGTCGTACTGGCCCATGGTGCCTTCGACTTCCGGGTGACCGGCATGGCCGATCAGGATGCACTCACGTCCATCGCGACTGTAGCGTGCGACTTCGATATGCACCTTGGTGACCAATGGGCAGGTGGCGTCGAATACTTTCAGGCCACGGCCGGCAGCTTCGGTACGCACGGCCTGGGAAACGCCATGGGCGCTGAAGATGACGATAACGTCGTCCGGTACCTGGTCGAGCTCTTCAACAAAAATGGCACCGCGTGCGCGCAGGTCTTCGACCACGAACTTGTTGTGGACAACTTCGTGGCGCACATAAATCGGCGGCCCGAAGACTTCCAGGGCGCGATTGACGATTTCGATCGCCCGGTCCACGCCGGCGCAGAAGCCACGGGGGTTGGCGAGTTTGATTTGCATGCTGTGCCTCGTGTCTTGCCTGCAGGAACGAGTTTGTGTGGCGAGGGAGCTTGATCCCTCACCACACAAGTCCGGCGCTGCAATAGGCCGAATTCGTCAGTTAGATCGCTTTAACGTCGATGATTTCCACATCAAACGTCAAGGTTTTACCGGCCAGCGGGTGGTTGAAGTCGATGGTCACTTGCGCGTCATCGAAGGCTTTGACTACACCTGGCAGCTCGGTATTCGCCGCATCGTTGAAGATCACCAGCAAGCCTTCCGACAGGTCCATGCCTTCAAACTGCGAACGCGCAATGATCTGCACATTCTGCGGGTTGGGCTGGCCAAAGGCATTTTCCGGCAGGATCTGCAGGTTGCGCTTATCGCCGGCCTTGAATCCGAAAAGCGCCGCTTCGAAACCCGGCAGCAGGTTGCCATCACCGACTTTGAAGGTCGCCGGGGCCTTGTCGAAGGTGCT
The DNA here is from genome assembly GCF_004519405.1 of Pseudomonas sp. BCA17. Classification (GTDB taxonomy): domain Bacteria; phylum Pseudomonadota; class Gammaproteobacteria; order Pseudomonadales; family Pseudomonadaceae; genus Aquipseudomonas. Next base: position 665,535 of record NZ_SGWI01000002.1, read on the forward strand.
GTCGACCGTGTCGCCATTCTCCAGGCGCAATGCGAAATGCAAAGTGACTTCCGTGTTCTGGCCGATCCGTTGTTCAGTCACTACCTGATCAGTCATTGACGGTCTCTCCGGTTTTCTTGCTTTTGAACATGTCCAACGCCAGCATCACCGCACCGACGGTGATGGCGCTGTCGGCAAAGTTGAACGCCGGGAAATACCAGCGATTCTGCCAATGCACCAGGATGAAGTCGATCACATGGCCCAGGGCAATACGGTCGTAGAGGTTGCCCAGCGCACCGCCCAGCACCAGGGCCAGGGCTATGGCAAGCCAGGTATCGTCGCGCCCCAGGCGCTTGAGCCAGACCACCAGCACGGCACTGACCACCACGGCAATCAGGGCGAACAGCCAGCGCTGCCAGCCGCCACTGTCGGCGAGGAAACTGAAAGCAGCGCCAGTGTTGTAGGCCAGTGTCCAGCTGAAGTAATCCGGGATCACCACGATCTGCTGGAACATTTCCAGAGCACCCTCGAAGTGAGCCTTGCTGGCCTGGTCAATGACCAGGACCAGCACACTCAATACGAGCCAGCCCAGGCGCCCGAAGCGACTGGCTTTAGGCATGTTTCCACTAGGCATAGTGGCGAACCTCGCCGGCACCGCTGATGTTGTCGACGCAACGACCACAGATTTCCGGATGCTCAGGATTCACACCGACATCTTCACGGCAGTGCCAGCAACGGGCGCACTTGGGGAACGCCGACTTGACGACTTTGAGCTTGAGGCCCGGCACTTCGGTGACCACGGCGTCTGCCGGCGCTTGGGCGAACGGTGCCAGGCTGGCCGTCGAGGTGATGAGCACGAAGCGCAGCTCGTTGCTCAGCTTGGCCAGGTCGGCCGTCAGGCCATCTTCGGCAAACAGGGTGACTTCGGCTTGCAGGTTGCCACCGACGGCCTTGGCCGCGCGCTGGACTTCCAGCTCCTTGTTCACCGCAACCTTGACGGCCATTACGCCCTCCCAGTATTCGCGGCCCAATTCGAAGTCCGCCGGCAGTTCGGTCAGACCTTCGTACCAGGTGTTGAGCATCACGGATTCGTTGCGCTCGCCCGGCAGGTATTCCCACAGCTCATCGGCGGTGAAGGCCAGGATCGGTGCGATCCAGCGCACCAGCGCCTCACTGATGTGGTACAGCGCGGTCTGCGCCGAACGGCGTGCCTTGCTGTTGGCGCCGGTGGTGTACTGGCGATCCTTGATGATGTCGAGGTAGAAACCACCCAACTCCTGCACGCAGAAGTTGTGGATCTTCGAGTAAACGTTCCAGAAACGGTATTCGCCGTAGTGCTCCTGCAACTCGCGCTGCAGCAACAGGGTACGGTCCACGGCCCAACGATCCAGGGCGAGCATGTCCTCGGCCGGCACGATGTCGGTGGCCGGGTTGAAGCCGGTCAGGTTCGACAACAGGAAGCGTGCGGTATTACGGATGCGACGGTAGGCATCGGCACTGCGCTGCAGGATCTGCTCCGACACAGCCATTTCGCCCGAATAGTCCGTCGAGGCCACCCACAGGCGCATGATGTCGGCACCCAGCGTGTCATTGACCTTTTGCGGCGCAATTACGTTGCCCAGGGACTTGGACATCTTGCGACCGTTTTCATCAACGGTGAAACCGTGGGTCAGCAGTTCGCGGTACGGGGCGTGGTTATCGATGGCGCAACCAGTGAGCAAGGACGAATGGAACCAGCCACGGTGTTGGTCCGAACCTTCCAGGTACAGATCGGCGCGAGGACCTGTCTCGTGGCCCATAGGGTGGGAACCACGCAGCACGTGCCAGTGGGTGGTGCCGGAGTCGAACCATACGTCGAGGGTGTCGCTGATCTTGTCGTACAACGGTGCTTCGTCGCCCAACAGCTCGGCGGCGTCCAGCTTGAACCAGGCTTCGATGCCTTCCTGCTCGACTCGTTGGGCCACGACTTCCATCAGCTCAACGGTACGAGGGTGCAGCTCGCCGCTTTCCTTGTTGAGGAAGAACGGAATCGGCACACCCCAGTTACGCTGGCGGGAGATGCACCAGTCCGGACGGTTGGCAATCATCGAGTGCAGGCGCGCCTGGCCCCAGGCCGGGATGAAGCCTGTGTCTTCGATGGCTTTGAGCGAGCGCACGCGCAGGGTGTCGCCGCTGACCGGCTCTTTGTCCATGCCGATGAACCACTGCGCGGTAGCGCGGTAGATCAGCGGGGTCTTGTGACGCCAGCAGTGCATGTAGCTGTGCTGGATGGTAGCGGACTGCAGAAGTGCACCGACTTCGCTCAGCTTTTCGATGATCGCCTTGTCGGCCTTGAAGATGAACTGGCTACCAAAGAACTCCAGCGATGGCACGTAAACGCCATTGCTTTGCACCGGGTTGATGATGTCATCGTTGACCATGCCGTATTTCTTGCAGATCACAAAGTCGTCCACGCCGTAGGCAGGCGAGCAGTGGACCACACCGGTACCCGAGCCCAGTTCAACGTAGTCGGCCAGGTAAACCGGCGACAGGCGGTCATAGAACGGGTGGCGGAAGTTGATCAGTTCCAACGCGGAACCGGTCGTCGTGGCGATCACCGAACCTTGCAGGTTGTAACGCGCCAGGCACGACTCGACCATTTCCTCGGCCAGCACCAGCAGGCGGTCACCGACGTCCACCAGGGCATAGGTGAACTCCGGGTGCACGTTCAGTGCCTGGTTGGCGGGGATGGTCCACGGGGTGGTGGTCCAGATCACGATGGCCGCCGGCTTGCCCAGGCTCGTCAGGCCAAAGGCCTCGGCCAGTTTGGCGTCTTCCGCAATCGGGAAGGCCACGTCGATGGTCGAGGACTTCTTGTCTTCGTACTCGACTTCCGCTTCGGCCAGGGCCGAACCGCAGTCGAAGCACCAGTTCACGGGCTTGAGCCCCTTGAATACGAAGCCACCCTTGACGATTTCGGCCAAGGCACGGATTTCACCGGCCTCGTTCTTGAAGTCCATGGTCTTGTACGGGTTGGCCCAGTCGCCCAATACACCCAGACGGATGAATTCGGACTTCTGCCCTTCGATCTGCTCGGTGGCGTAGGCACGGCACAGTTCGCGGGTTTTATCCGCGCCCAGGTTCTTGCCATGGGTCACTTCGACTTTGTGCTCGATCGGCAGACCGTGGCAGTCCCAACCCGGGACATAAGGTGCGTCGAAACCCGAAAGGGTTTTCGAGCGAATGATCATGTCCTTGAGAATCTTGTTCAGCGCATGACCGATGTGAATCGTGCCGTTGGCATAAGGAGGGCCGTCGTGCAGGACGAATTTCGGACGATCCTTGCCAATTTCGCGCAACTTTCCGTACAGGCCAATACTGTCCCAGCGCTGCAAGATCTGCGGTTCGCGCTGTGGCAGGCCGGCCTTCATTGGGAAGGCGGTGTCCGGAAGGTTTAGCGTGGCTTTATAGTCGGTCATTTAAGGCTCTTCGGTTAGCGATGGGCGCTAGGTGCGGCTAGTGCACGGGCGGCGGCGACATCCGCATTGATCGCCGTTTTCAACGCCTCAAGGGAGGCGAAACGCTGCTCTTCACGCAGCTTCTGGTGGAAAACCACCGTCAAACGCCGGTCATACAAATCACCGGCAAAATCCAAAAGGTGTACTTCCAGGTGGGCCTTGCCATCACCTGCAACCGTGGGCCTGACGCCTATATTGGCGACTCCCGGCCACGATTGGCCGTCGATGTCGACGCTCACCAGGTAAACCCCGGTCAGCGGCACACGGCGACGCTTGAGCTGCACGTTGGCGGTTGGCGTACCCAATTGGCGCGCCAGCTTCTGGCCGTGCAATACCCGCCCGGCAATGCGGAACGGGCGACCGAGCAGACGCTCGGCCAAGGCGAAGTCGGCAGCGGCCAGTGCATTACGCACCTGGGTGCTGCTTACGCGCAGGCCATCCAGTTCGACGGTTTGCGCGGCTTCGACGGTAAAACCCTGGTTGACGCCGGCGTGCTGCAGGAAATCGAAATCTCCTACGCGGTCGCAACCGAAACGGAAGTCGTCGCCGACCTCCAAATGTTGCACACCCAAGCCGTCCACCAGGATACGGTCGACGAATTCGGCGGCGCTGAGGCTTTGCAAACGCTGGTTGAAGGCCAGGCAGAGGACTCGGTCCACCCCCTCTTCAGCCAGCAACTGCAACTTGTCGCGCAAGCGGGCCAGACGGGCCGGCGCCGTTTCCGGGGTGAAAAATTCCCGCGGCTGCGGCTCAAAAATCACCACGCAGCTGGGTACACCCAACTCGACTGCTCGCTCACGCAGCCGGGCCAGGATAGCCTGGTGACCACGGTGAACACCGTCAAAGTTGCCAATAGTGGCGACGCAGCCCCGATGCTGGGGGCGCAGGTTGTGGAGACCTCGAACCAGCTGCATAACGCGCTTCTTGCTCATAAAGTGGTCGATTATAACCACACCCGGCCCCGGACGACAGGCAACAGCGCAGGCCAAGTGGGTCGATTCGATAAAACAATCGTTTTATTCAGGCAAAGTCCCTAGCTCAGGGACTTGCGATTGAAATCACGCAGGCGAAAGCCTTGCAGCAGCAACATGCCGAAGTAAACCACAACACCTGCAACCACCAGCACGCCCAGGCGCATGAAGCGCTCCAGCATGTGCCCTTCGTCCCAGGCGGGCATGAAGTGCATCAACCCCAATAGCACCGCAGACATCACGCCCACCGCGACCAGCAGCTTGAGCGCAAAGATGCCCCAGCCCGGTTGCGGCAGGAACATCTGCTGCTTGCGCAGTTGATAGAACAGCAAGCCGGCATTGATACAGGCACCGGCACTGATGGCCAGGGCCAATCCGGCGTGAGCCAGCGGGCCGATGAATACCAGGTTGAGCAATTGCGTGACGATCAGCGTGAAAATCGCGATTTTCACCGGCGTACGGATGTTTTGTTGAGCATAAAAGCCCGGCGCCAGCACCTTGATCACAATGATGCCGAGCAGCCCCACAGAGTAGGCAATCAACGCACGCTGGGTCATGGAGGCATCGAACGCGCTGAATTGGCCGTACTGGAACAACGATACCGTCAGCGGTTCAGCCAGGATCCCCAGGGCCAGGGCACAAGGCAACACCAGCACGAAGCACAAGCGCAGCCCCCAATCGAGAATACGCGAGTACTCCTGGCGGTCTTTGCCGGCATAGGTGCGCGACAGGGTCGGCAACAAAATCGTGCCCAAGGCCACACCGAGTACGCCGGACGGCAACTCCATCAGTCGATCGGCGTAGTACATCCACGACACCGAGCCAGACACCAGCAACGAGGCGAAGGCGGTGTTGATGATCAGGGAAATCTGGCTGACCGATACACCAAGGATCGCCGGCAACATGTTGCGCATTACACGCCAGACACCGGTGTCCTTCAGGTTGAGCCGCGGCAGCACGAGCATGCCGATCTTTTTCAGGTGCGGCAGCTGGTACAACAATTGCGCCAGGCCACCGGCCAGCACGGCCCAACCCAGGGCCATCACGGGCGGATCGAAGTACGGCGTGAGGTACACCGCGAAGATAATCATGCTCACGTTGAGCAAGGTCGGCACGAACGCCGGCACCGAGAAACGGTTCCAGGTATTCAGGACGGCGCCAGCCAGAGATGAGAGCGAGATCAGCAATATATAAGGGAAGGTCACGCGCAGCAGATCAGTGGTCAGCGCGAATTTTTCCGGTGTATTGGCAAAACCCGGGGCCGTGGCCCAGATCACCCAGGGGGCGGCGAGCATGCCGGCAATGGTGACCAGCATCAAAACCAGCGTCAGCAGGCCCGAGACATAGGCAAGAAAAGTGCGGGTCGCTTCTTCGCCCTGCTGGGACTTGTATTCCGCCAGGATCGGTACGAATGCCTGGGAAAATGCGCCCTCGGCGAAGATCCGACGCAGCAGGTTGGGCAGTTTGAAGGCAATAAAGAAGGCGTCCGTGGCCATACTGGCGCCAAAAATACGCGCCAACAGGGTGTCACGCACGAACCCCAATACCCGGGAGATCATTGTGATAGAGCTGACCGCAGCCAACGATTTGAGCAGATTCATTGAAAGAGTTTGCGCCTATAGATAAACAGCAGGCGAACAAAGCGCCCACTTATGCGATACTGCGCACCTGCAGCAGCACAGAGCCAAAGCTCGCGAGTTTACAGGTCAAGCGCCGGAAATAAATCACCCGCCTCTTCAGATCGACCACTCAGCAGTTCGCATCAGCCACCCTTGACAACACTTCAAGTCATCGGCATGATTCGCGGCCTATTTTGTTTGCTATTTCCTAAAAAGTCTTTCGAGGAGCTCGACGGTGGCCAACTCACCTTCCGCCAAAAAACGTGCAAAACAGGCTGAGAAGCGTCGCAGCCACAACGCCAGCCTGCGTTCCATGGTTCGTACCTACATCAAGAATGTAGTTAAAGCCATCGACACCAAAGACGCTGAAAAAGCTCAAGCTGCTTACGTTCTGGCTGTGCCGGTTATCGACCGTATGGCCGATAAGGGCATCATCCACAAGAACAAGGCCGCTCGTCATAAGAGCCGCCTGAATGGCCACATCAAGGCTCTGAACGTTGCTGCTGCAGCCTAAGTGGTAACAACTGCAACGCGGGTTTACCGGCGTAACAGTTAAGAAATGCCCCGTACCGAAAGGTCCGGGGCATTTTTGTTTGTACTCAGAAAATGAACATCACGCCTCAAACCCCAGGCAAAAAAATGCCCCGAACCAGTCGGGGCGTTTTTGCTACCAGCCGATCAACGTATCAATCAGTGGTGGTGACCGCCTTCACCGTGGACGTGACCGTGAGCCACTTCTTCCTGGGAAGCGTCGCGGATGGCAACGATCTTCACTTGGAAGTTCAGGCGCTGGCCAGCCAGGGGGTGGTTACCGTCGACAGTCACGTCATCGCCATCCAGATCGCGGATAGTGACGATCTGCATTTGGCCGTCCGGCGCGGAAGCGTGGAACTGCATGCCCACTTCCAGCTCGTCGACGCCTTCGAACATGCTGCGGCTCAGAGTGCTGACCAGCTCGGCGGAGTATTCGCCGTAAGCGTCTTCCGGCTCTACGACAACGTTCAGTTCATCGCCAACGCTCTTGCCTTCCAGAGCCTTTTCCAGGCCCGGGATGATGTTCCCTGCGCCTTGCAGGTAGACCAGCGGCGCGCCGCCGGCTGAGCTGTCGATGACCTCACCAGCGTCGTTGGTCAGGGTATAGTCGATGGAGACAGCCTTGTTAGCGGCGATCGTCATGGGGCGAGACCTTTTGCATAAGAATGAAGAACGGACAAGTCTAAACAAGGATTTGCCCGAAAGCGAACAGAACCCGGACAGACGGGACCGACCAACGGCATCCTTTATCATCGGGTTCCACCAGGACGACGACCAGCACTGGGTCGCCGAGCTCTCTTGCGGTCACACCCAGCACCTGCGCCACCAGCCGCCCTGGCAGTCCAGGGCCTGGGTACTCGATACCGCACAACGCCTCGAAAAAATAGGCCAACCCTTTACCTGCGGCTGGTGTGCGCAAGGCACGAATAACGATAACCTTGATGCCTGATTCCCGGCAGGCGCTCAACCATAGAGCACCGCCGAAGCCATGCACCTCCAGAGAATTCGCATGCAGACTTTTTTTATCGCGCCCACCGATTTTGGTGTGGGTCTGACCTCCATCAGCCTTGGGCTGGTGCGTACCCTTGAGCGAGCCGGGTTGAAAGTCGGTTTCTTCAAACCGATTGCCCAGCCGCACCCCGGCGACACGGGTCCGGAACGCTCCACCGAACTGGTGGCGCGCACTCACGGCCTGAAACCGCCACAACCCCTGGGCCTGGCCCACGTCGAGCGCATGCTGGGCGACGGCCAGCTTGATGAGCTGCTCGAAGAAATCATCACGCTGTATCAGCAGGCCGCCGTGGGCAAGGACGTGTTGATCGTCGAAGGCATGGTACCGACCCGCAGCGCCAGTTATGCGGCTCGAGTCAACCTGCACCTGGCCAAGAGCCTCGACGCCGAGGTGATCCTTGTGTCCGCCCCGGAAAACGAAGTGCTTACCGAACTTTCCGGCCGAGTCGAATTACAGGCGCAGCTGTTCGGCGGGCCGAAAGATCCGAAAGTGCTGGGCGTAATCCTCAACAAAGTGCGCACCGACGAAAGCATCGAAGCCTTCTCGGCGCGCCTGAAAGAACATTCGCCGTTGTTGCGCAGTGGGGATTTCCGCCTGCTCGGCTGCATCCCCTACCAGCCCGAGCTCAACGCTCCGCGCACCCGCGACGTAGCCGACCTGATGGGCGCGCAGATCCTCAATGCCGGCGATTATGAAAGCCGGCGCATGACCAAAATCATCATTTGCGCGCGTACCATGCGCAACACCGTGGAGCTGCTCAAACCCGGCGTACTGGTGGTGACGCCGGGCGACCGCGACGACATCATCCTCGCCGTCAGCCTCGCGGCGATCAACGGCGTGCCTCTGGCCGGACTGCTGCTGACCAGTGACACCCTGCCCGACCCGCGCATCATGGATTTGTGCCGTGGCGCGCTCCAGGCCGGGCTGCCGGTGCTGTCGGTGAGCACAGGCTCCTACGACACGGCGAACCTGCTCAACAGCCTCAACAAAGAAATCCCTATCGACGATCGCGAGCGCGCCGAGATCATCACCGATTTCGTCGCCAGCCACCTGGATGCGCGCTGGCTGCACCAACGTTGCGGCACGCCTCGGGAAATGCGCCTGTCACCGGCGGTATTCCGTTATCAATTGATTCAACGCGCCCAGGCCGCCAACAAGCGCATCGTATTGCCCGAAGGCAGTGAACCGCTGACCGTGCAAGCCGCCGCCCTCTGCCAGGCCCGCGGCATTGCCCGCTGTGTGCTGCTGGCCAAGCCGGCGGATGTGGAAGCCGTCGCCCGCGCCCAGGGCATCGAATTGCCCGAGGGCCTGGAGATTCTTGACCCGGACCTGATTCGCCAGCGTTACGTCGAACCGATGGTTGCGCTGCGCAAGAGCAAAAGCCTCAACGCGCCGATGGCCGAGCAGCAGCTGGAAGACAACGTGGTGATCGCCACCATGATGCTCGCGCTGGATGAAGTGGACGGCCTGGTTTCCGGCGTCATCCACTCCACCGCCAACACCATCCGTCCCGCCCTGCAGCTGATTAAAACAGCACCGGGTTGCACGCTGGTGTCGTCGGTGTTCTTCATGCTGTTTCCCGAGCAGGTACTGGTGTACGGCGACTGCGTGATGAATCCGCACCCGAGCGCGGCCGAGCTGGCAGAGATCGCCCTGCAAAGCGCCGACTCGGCCGCCGCGTTCGGCATTACCCCACGCGTGGCGATGATCAGCTATTCCAGCGGTGACTCAGCCAGCGGCGAGGAAGTGGAAAAGGTCCGCGAAGCCACCCTGCTCGCCCACGAACAGCAAAGCTCATTGCTGATCGACGGTCCCTTGCAGTACGACGCCGCCGCCAACGAAACCGTCGCCCGGCAGTTGGCGCCCAATAGCCAGGTCGCCGGTAAAGCCACAGTCTTTGTGTTCCCGGACCTGAACACCGGCAACACCACGCACAAGGCCGTGCAACGCAGCGCCGACTGCGTGAGCCTGGGGCCGATGCTCCAGGGCTTGCGCAAGCCGGTGAACGACCTGCCACGCGGCGCTCAAGTCGACGACATCGTGTACACCATCGCATTGACTGCGATCCAAGCCGCCAACCGCCCCATGGATATCTAAATGCTGGATTTTCTACCTGCCGCCGTGCGCGGAGTCATTGCTTCGCTGTTGCTGGCGTTGAACACGATCCTGCTGTGTTCGTTCCTGTTTATCGTGGCCTTGTTCAAGGCGCTGCCGTTTGCCAAGCGCTTCAGCGAATGGCTGATGAACCACACCCATGAAGCCTGGGTCACCAACAACAAGGGCTGGATGAATCTGGTGCAGCGCACTCGCTGGCACCTGACCGGCCTTGAGGGCCTGGACTACCAACACTCGTATCTGGTGACCAGCAACCACCAGAGCTGGGTTGACATCATGGTGTTGCAATACGTGCTGAACCGGCGGATCCGCCCGTTGAAATTTTTCCTCAAGCAGGAACTGATCTGGGTGCCGGTGATTGGCCTGGCGTGGTGGGCGCTGGGCTTTCCGTTCATGAAGCGCTACACCAAGGCCTATCTGGAAAAGCACCCGGAGAAGAAAGGCAAAGACCTGGAAACCACCCGCAAGACCTGCGCGAAATTTCGCGACAACCCCGTCGGCATCTTCAACTTCGCCGAAGGCACGCGATTTACTCCAGGCAAACATGCACAGCAGAAGTCGCCGTTCCGCTACCTGCTCAAGCCCAAGGCCGGTGGTATCGCCTTTGTACTGGATGCCATGGGCGAACAGTTGAAGTCACTGGTCAACGTGACCATCCACTACCCCGCCGGGCGCCCAGGCTATTGGGATTTGCTGTGCGGGAATGTGAAGGACGTGGTCGTGCAGTTTGAAGAGGTACGGATTCCGGCCGAGTTCATTGGCAAGAATTATGAACAGGACGGGATATATCGGGTGGCATTCCAAGGCTGGATCAACCAGCTGTGGGAAGACAAGGACGCCCTCCTGGAGAAACTGCACACGCAATTCCCAGGCAAAAAATAATCATCATGTGTGACGGGGCTTGCTCCCGACGGTAACGCTCAGCTGAGGCCGTGACTGGCACTCGGCAATCGTGAACAAGCTCTCCGCTGCAGTTGATCTGCGCTGACCGTAAGTGCATGAAAAAGCCCGCCACCGATCACTCGGTGGCGGGCTTATTTGTGCTGGAGCGGTTTAGATCGCGCCGCGCTGACGCAACAACTCGAGCACCTGCTTGACGCTCTCTTCCAACGACAGCGCCTGGGTGTCGAGCACCAGATCGGCGTTCAACGGCACGTCATACGGGAAGGATTCGCCAGGGATGTTATCCCCTCCGGCAGCGTACAGGCCTTGCGGATCACGCTCGGCGCACACCAGCGGCGACGCTTGTACATAGACGGTCAGAAGACGGTCGGCGCCGATCAGTGCCTTGGCCTGTTCGCGGCCTTCGGCATCCGGCGCAACGAACGCGGCCAGGGTCAGCAGGCCGGCTTCGTTGAACTGGCGCGCCACGTGGGCGGCACGCCGCCAGTTTTCAGTGCGACCAGCACGGTCCTGCGGCAACCCTTTGTTCAGGTCGTGACGCAGGTTCTGGCCATCCAGCACGAATACCGCCCGGCCCATGTCGAACAGCTTGCGCTCAACCGCGTAGGCCAAGGTACTTTTGCCGGCGCCCGACAAGCCGCTGAACAACACGGTGGCCGGCTGCTGGCCGAAGCGCAGCGCACGCTCCTCGGTGGCGACATGAGCCAATTTACCGTGCTGTGCCGCACTGCCATGGCCAACCGGTGGCGCGATGATCATGCCTGCGGCTACGGTGCCGTTGGTCAAACGGTCGATGACGATAAACGCACCCGTGGTGCGGTTGCTGTCGTAGCCGTCCAGGGCAATGGCGGCGTCGAGGCTGACCTTGACCCGGCCGATCTCGTTCAATTGCAACGAACTCGCCGGGCCTTCGGCCAGGGTGTTCACGTCTACGCGGTGCACGATGCTGGTGATGGAACCCGGCACATAGCTGGTAGCGCGCTTGATGTCGTATTTCTTGCCCGGCAGCATCGGCTCTTCAGCCATCCATACCAGCATGGCGTCGAAAGCGTCAGTCACTTGCGGCACATTGTCGGCATGCACCAGCAGGTCGCCACGGGAGATGTCGATCTCGTCTTCCATGGTCAGGGTCACGGCCTGGCCTGGGCCTGCGTGCTCCAGTTCGCCTTCGAAGGTGACGATGGATTTGACGCGGCTGCTCTTGCCCGAAGGCAGCACCACCACTTCGTCGCCCTTGTGCACGATGCCGCTGGCCAGGGTGCCGGCGAAACCGCGGAAGTTCAGGTTCGGACGGTTGACGTACTGCACCGGGAAACGCAAATCGGTGTAGTTGCGGTCGTTGGCGATCTCGACGGTCTCGAGAATCTCCATCAGCGATTGGCCGGTGTACCAAGGCGAACGCTCGCTCTTGTTCACCACGTTGTCGCCCTTGAGCGCGGACATCGGTACGAATGCCAGGGTACTCGGCTTGAAGGCGATGCCGTCGGCAAACTTCAGGTAATCGGCCTTGATCTGCTCGAATACGCTTTGATCAAAGCCATTGATGTCCATCTTGTTGACGGCCACCACGATATGTTTGATACCCAGCAACGAGGCGATAAAGCTGTGGCGACGGGTCTGGGTCTGCACGCCATAACGCGCATCGATCAGAATGATCGCCAGGTCACAGGTGGATGCACCGGTGGCCATGTTGCGGGTGTACTGCTCATGGCCGGGGGTGTCGGCAATGATGAATTTGCGCTTTGCGGTGGAGAAATAGCGATAGGCAACATCGATGGTGATGCCCTGCTCGCGCTCAGCCTGCAAGCCGTCGACCAGCAAGGCCAAGTCGATGTCGTCACCGGTAGTGCCGACTTTCTTCGAATCGCGGGTGATGGCTTCCAGGTGATCTTCGTAGATCATCTTGGAGTCGTGCAGCAGGCGCCCGATCAGGGTGCTCTTGCCGTCGTCGACGTTGCCGCAGGTCAGGAAGCGCAACATTTCCTTGCGCTCGTGCTGGCCCAGGTAGGCGAGGATGTCCTCGCTGATCAAATCAGATTGATGGCTCATCGGGTTCAAGCTCCAAGCTGTAAGCTTCAAGCGGCAAGCTTGTCGGCGTACAGCTAGTCAGAAATTTTGTTGATCAGGCCGCAGAGCATTTTTGAGAGCTCGCGGGTTTCTGCAATCCAGTTATCAGCCATTGGTTGGGCGATGTAAGCGATGTCACTGCCGATGAGAATCTGTGTTCGTAATTCTCCACAAGAGCCCTTCGCAATCCAGAGAAAACGTACCTTTTCTTTGGCACCGCGACGCTCCATCCCTTCAGCAATATTGGAAGGTACCGAAAGTGCTGAGCGAGTGATTTGGTCCTTGAAACCAAGATCCCTGTATTGAGCAAACTCTCGGTAAATTCTCACCGCTAGACACTTGCTTCTCTGCCAGACAACCAACTTCTCGAAATCCATTACGAGTCACTCAAACGTGGCTCGCAACGACCGGCTGCAAGCACCAAACTGCAAATTACGCATAACGCCTTTAACTGCAGCTTGCCGCTTGTAACTCGACGCTTAAAAGTACCCCTGCCGTTTTTTGTCTTCCATCGAGCCAGCACCATCGTGATCGATGACACGGCCCTGGCGCTCGGAAGTTCGCGTCAGGAGCATTTCCTGAATGATGTCCGTCAGCGTCTCGGCTTCGGACTCCACCGCGCCCGTCAACGGGTAGCAGCCAAGGGTGCGGAAACGCACTTTCTTTTTGACGATTCGGGCTTTTTCTTCGTCGGACAGGTGCTCAAGGATGCGGTCGTCGTCGATCATGATCAACGTGCCGTTCTTCTCGATCACATCGCGCTCGGCGGCGAAATACAGCGGCACGATCGGAATACCTTCCAGGTAGATGTACTGCCAGATGTCCAGCTCGGTCCAGTTGGACAGCGGGAACACGCGGATCGACTCGCCCTTGTTGACGTTGCCGTTGTAGACGTTCCACAGCTCGGGACGCTGGTTCTTCGGGTCCCAGCGGTGTTTGCTGTCGCGGAACGAGTACACACGCTCTTTGGCGCGGGATTTCTCTTCATCGCGACGGGCACCGCCGAAGGCTGCGTCGAAACCATGTTTGTCCAGGGCCTGCTTGAGGCCCTCGGTCTTCATGATGTCGGTGTGCTTGGCGCTGCCGTGAGTGAATGGGTTGATGCCCTGCGCCACGCCATCCGGGTTGATGTGGGTGATCAGGTCCAGGCCCAGTTCTTCGACCATTTGGTCGCGGAACTTGTACATCTCCTGGAATTTCCAGCGGGTGTCGACGTGCATCACCGGGAACGGCAACTTGCCCGGAAAAAAAGCCTTGCGTGCCAGATGCAGCATCACGGCGGAGTCTTTACCGATCGAGTAGAGCATCACCGGGTTGTCGAACTCGGCGGCGACCTCGCGGATGATGTGGATGCTTTCCGCCTCCAGCTGTTTCAGATGCGTCAGTTTGTCGACCATGGTTACTCACGGAAAAACGATCTTGTGGACGGCCAGCGGGCCGTGTTCGAGCGAGGCATGCTAGCACAGCACCTTCTTCTATTCAGGGAGCCATCTAGATCGAAACGGTATATGAATATGCCCCGCGGTTTGGCCCTGTGCACGAGAGGGCTTACCCTAATGCCAGTCAGTTAAGAGGGATAAAGGCTAAAAAGTAACCTGTGGCGAGGGAGCTTGCTCCCGTTGGACTGCGCAGCAGTCCCATGCTTTGTAAACAAAGAGCGGGGCCGCTTCGCGGCCCGACGGGAGCAAGCTCCCTCGCCACACATACAGCGTTCACCCTTAACTGACTGGCGTTAGGGCTTACCCTCCATTTGTTCATTGATACGCGTCAGATCGGGTTCGGGCAATCGATGAACAGGTGCTCCAGGGCGAAACGCCGTGCCAGGTAGTCACCCAGCGCCTGCACCCCGTAGCGCTCGGTGGCGTGATGGCCGGCCGCGATGAAGCTGATGTCGTTTTCACGCGCACTGTGGAAGGTCTGCTCGGAGGCTTCACCACTCAGGTACAGGTCGACACCGGCGGCAATTGCCTGATCGATGTAGCTCTGGCCTCCGCCGGTACACCAGCCGACGCGGCGGATCATTTCGCTGCCTTCGATCAGCAGCGGCTCGCGGCCCATCACGTCCTGCACACGGCGGGCGAAATCGCGGGGCGACAAGGGCTCGGCGAGGGAGCCGACCAGGCCGACGATCTTGGGGTTGTTCGGGTCCAGCGGGCCTTCGACGGTGATGTCCAGTTGGCGGGCAAGCTGCACGTTGTTGCCCACATCCGGGTGCAGGTCCAGCGGCAAATGGTAGGCCAACAAGCTGATGTCGTGCTTGAGCAGGGTTTTCAGGCGACGCTGCTTCATGCCGGTGACACACGGGTTCTCACCCTTCCAGAAATACCCGTGATGCACCAGCACCAAGTCGGCCTCGGCTTCGACGGCGGCGTCCAGCAAAGCCTGGCTTGCGGTCACGCCGCTGACGATGCGCCGCACTTGCGGGCGCCCCTCGACCTGCAGGCCATTGGGGCAGTAATCGGCAATTTTTGCGCTGGCAAGGTAGCGGTCCGCTTCCTCGACGAGGGTAGTAAGGGGGACGGCCATGTAAAGACTCCTAAATATCCCGTTCCGAGGCGCTCGCAGCCTCGTATAATGCGCGACATTATGGGCGCTCTCCCGCCCCCTGCAACCTGTCAGGACTTACTTGATGCTCAAGGCACTGCGTTTTTTTGGATGGCCATTGTTGGCTGGCGTGCTGATCGCGATGCTGATTATTCAGCGTTATCCCCAGTGGGTGGGCTTACCCAGCCTTGATGTAAACCTGCAGCAGGCTCCGCAGACCAGTTCGGTGGTGCAAGGCCCGGTGACCTATGCGGACGCCGTCGTCATCGCCGCGCCTGCCGTGGTCAACCTGTACACGACCAAGGTTATCAACAAGCCGGCGCATCCGTTGTTTGAAGACCCGCAGTTCCGCCGTTATTTCGGTGACAACGACCCCAAGCAGCGCCGCATGGAATCCAGCCTGGGTTCCGGGGTGATCATGAGCCCGGAAGGCTACATCCTCACCAATAATCACGTGACCAGCGGTGCCGACCAGATCGTCGTGGCCCTGCGCGACGGCCGTGAAACCCTCGCCCGTGTGGTCGGCAGCGACCCGGAAACCGACCTCGCCGTGCTGAAGATCGATTTGAAAAACCTGCCCTCCATCACCATCGGCCGTTCAGAAGGGCTGCGCGTGGGTGATGTGGCATTGGCCATCGGCAACCCGTTCGGCGTTGGCCAGACGGTGACAATGGGCATTATCAGTGCCACCGGGCGAAACCAGTTGGGGCTCAACAGTTACGAAGACTTCATCCAGACCGACGCAGCAATCAACCCGGGCAACTCCGGTGGCGCGCTGGTGGATGCCAATGGCAACCTGACGGGCATCAACACCGCGATTTTCTCCAAGTCCGGCGGCTCCCAAGGCATCGGTTTTGCGATTCCGGTGAAACTGGCGATGGAAGTGATGAAGTCGATCATCGAGCACGGCCAGGTGATTCGTGGCTGGCTGGGGATCGAAGTGCAGCCATTGACCAAGGAACTGGCCGAATCGTTTGGCCTTACCGGTCGCCCAGGCATTGTCGTGGCGGGGATCTTCCGCGACGGCCCGGCCCAAAAAGCCGGCCTGCAATTGGGGGATGTGATCCTGAGCATCGATGGCGAGCCGGCCGGTGATGGCCGCAAGTCGATGAACCAGGTGGCGCGGATCAAGCCGACGGAGAAGGTGACGATCCAGGTAATGCGTAACGGTAAAGAGATCAACCTGTCGGCGGAAATTGGCCTGCGCCCACCGCCTGCGCCCGTGAAGGAAGAGGGATAGGCCGCAGTACAGGTGCCCGATCGAGGGCACCTGTAAGAAACTATTTCAAAGCAATTCATTCTCATTAGGCATGTTATATTGTTTCAATATCGCTATTGGAACGCTCTACCATGTCGTCTCGAAAGTTTGTGCCCTTGGCCGGCCTGGCCTTGGGTTTGCTGCTTGACCCCGCCTACGCCGAAGACAATACCGTTGAACTGGACGCCATCAGCGTCACCACCGGCGCTTATGAATCCGCCACTGGCCCGGTTGAAGGCTACCGTGCCACCCGCTCCGCCAGTGCGAGCAAAACTGACACCGCCATTCGCGACATCCCACAATCCATTAGCGTGATCCCTGCCACGGTGCTCAAGGACCTGGGCAGTAACAATGTGGAGCGCGCCCTGGAATATGCAGGCGGCGTCTCCAAACAAAACAATTTCGGTGGCCTGACGCTCTATGAATACAGTGTGCGTGGCTTCACCACATCAGAGTTCTATCAGGACGGTTTCAGCGCCAACCGCGGTTACCCGAGCACACCGGACACGGCCAATATCGAACGCATTGAAGTGCTCAAGGGGCCCGCTGCCAGCCTGTATGGCCGTGGAGATCCGGGCGGCACCGTGAACATCGTCACCAAGAAACCCCAGCCGGACGCCTTCACCACTGTGCAGACCAGTGCCGGCAGTTGGGACCGCTACCGCACTGCCGTAGACGTCAACACGCCGCTGGACAGCGAAGGCAACGTGCTGTCGCGGGTCAACGTGGCGGTGGAGGACAACCACAGCTTCCGCGATCACGTGGATGCCCAGCGGGTGTTTGTCGCGCCGTCCTTCAGTTGGCAGTTGAGCCCGGACACCCACTTGCTCGTAGAAAGCGAATTCGTACGCCACAGCTCCACGTTCGATCGAGGCATCGTCGCCAACACCGGCATGTCCCACTCCACATTCTTGGGCGAACCCAACGACGGCAATATCCGTAACCATAACAATCGCCTTCAGGCCGCTATCGAACACAACCTCAACGACACCTGGCAATTACGCCTGGCCAGCCATTACAAGCAAGGCAGCCTGTGGGGCGATGCCTCGGAAAGCCGGGCACTGAACGCCGACGGCCACACCGTCAACCGCCGCTACCGTGAACGCTCCACCGGCTGGCACGACAGCATTACCCAACTGGAACTGCGCGGCCGGTTCGATATCGGCAGTTGGCAACACGAACTGCTGGTCGGCACCGAATACGAGGACTACCGCAAGAAAGAACGTGTCACCGCCATTGCCGGCAGCCCTTACGCCATCGACCTCTACAACCCCATTTATGGTCAGCCCAAACCCGATGGCACGCGCTCCGGCACAGACGTCTACGAACAGGTCAAAAGCCAGGCACTGAACCTGCAGGACCAGATCGTCTTCACTGACCGCCTGCGCGGTATGGTCGGCGCACGCTTCGAGCATTTCGAACAGAGCACCGACGACTTCACCCGTAACCATGCCAAGAGCCGGCAAACCCACGACGCCCTGACCCAGCGCGCCGGCCTGTTGTACCAGCTCACACCGCAAGTCGGCCTGTTTGCCAATGCCTCGACGTCGTTCAAACCCAATAACGGCCTGGATGCCGCTGGCAAATCCTTCAAGCCGGAAGAAGGCGTGGGGTATGAAGTGGGCATCAAGAGCGAGCTGTTCGACGACCGCCTCAGCACAACCCTTGCCGCTTTCCATATCGACAAGGAAAACGTCTTGGCCCTGGATCCGGCCACCGACACTCAGCGCGCCATGGGCAAGGCCCGCAGCCAGGGTTTTGATCTGCAAGTTAGCGGGCAAGTGACCGACGCCGTGCGCGTGATCGGCGCGTTCGCCTACATCGATGCCGAGGTCACCAAGGGCGATAAAGCCATTCCAGCCGGTAGCCGGATTCTCGGCGTGCCCAAGCGCAGCGCCAGCCTGCTCGGTGTGTATGAATTCCAGGATGGCGCGTTGCGTGGTTCAGACCTGGGCGCGGCATTCACCTATGTCGGCGACCGCTCCGGAGAGGCGGGCAGTCGCTTCGAATTGCCGGCCTATCACACCGTCGACCTGCTGGCCCATTACAAAGCTACCGAGCAGGTCACCGTGGGCCTGAACCTCAACAACCTGTTCAACGAAAAATACTACGAGCGCTCCTACAGCACCTACTGGGTTGCCCCCGGCGAGCCGCGCAACCTGACCCTGAGCCTGACCCTCAACCTGTAAAAGGACCTTCTCATGCTCCCGCTCAAACCCCTCGCCTTGATCGGCCTGCTCTTCGCCACTCAGGCATCGGCCCATGGCCTGTGGACCGAACAACGTCGCGGCAACATCGAAGTGATCTACGGCCATGGTGCCGAGGACAACGCCTTCAACGCCCAGAAGATCAGCGGCGCCTGGGCCTACGACGCCGGCGGTAAAATGATCCCGGTGACCGTGGAGCGCCTCGACGATCACGCACGCCTCAAGCCGCTCAAGACACCGGCGATATTGGCCGTCGCGCTGGATAACGGCATGTGGTCGCAGACGGCGGATAAAAAGTGGATCAACAAGGGGCGTACCCAGGTGCCTGGGGCCATTGAGTCGACGCAAACCTTCAAGTACAGCCTGGCGATCTACGAACCGGGCGCCAAGTTGCCCAAACTCGACGCGCTCAAACTGCTGATTCTGCCGGAGGCCGACCCGCTGACAGTGGGGCCGGGCAAGTCATTGCCCGTGCGAGTGCTGCTCGACGGCAAGCCGGCGGCCGGGATCAAGCTGGTGGGCGACTATCGCAATGCACCGAACACCTTGAGCACCGAGACCGATAAAGACGGGCGTGCCCAGGTGTTGGTACGTAACGAAGGCTTGAATGTGATCGCCGCACAAGTCGAGGTGCCGCTTAAAGACAACCCCGATGTGGCGACGCGCGGGCTATTCACCTCGCTGACGTTCCTCGGCGAACTCCACCACGAGTGACCGCATTCAAAGGTCCAACGGCGCTCTTTCACACAAGGTGTTGAGCGCCACTGCCCATTGCGGGTCGTCATTGAGGCACGGCACCAACACCAACTCCTCGCCACCCGCTTCGCGGAACTGCTCCAACCCGCGATCGCCGATCTCTTCCAGCGTCTCGATGCAATCGGCGACAAATGCCGGGCACATCACCAGCAGCTTTTTCACACCTTGCTGAGCCAAGCTCTCAAGACGGGCCTCGGTGTAGGGTTCGATCCACTTCGCCCGCCCCAGACGCGACTGAAAAGCCACCGACCACTTATCTTCGGGCAGCCCCATACGCGCGGCAAAATCCCGCGCCACACTGAAGCACTGGCCACGGTAACAAGTAGCACGCACTTCGGCTGATGCGTTGGCACAGCAGTCCGTGGCGCCATCAAAGGCATGGTTCGGATTGAGCTTCTTCAGGTGCCGCTCCGGCAGACCGTGGAAACTGAACAGCAGGTGATCATAGTCCTGCTGAAGGTGCGGCCTGGCACTGGCGACCAGGGCATCGAGGTATTCGGGTTGGTCATAGAAAGGCTGCAGGACGGCAAAGCGCAGGTCGAGGTGTTTCTCGCTCACCACGCGCCGCGCTTCTTCCACCACGGTAGTCACGGTGCTGTCGGCGAACTGCGGATACAACGGCGCCAGGGTGACGTTGCGGATACCTTGGCTTGCCAGCCGCGTCAGCACGCTTTCAATGGAGGGCTCGCCATAACGCATGGCCAACTCGACCGGGCCTTGGGTCCATTGCGCGGTCATCTGCTGTTGCAGGCGGCGGCTGAGCACCACCAGCGGCGAGCCTTCCTCCCACCAGATCGAGGCATAGGCGTGGGCAGACTGTTCAGGCCGCTTGATCAGGATCAGCGACACCAGCAAACGACGCACCGGCCACGGCAGGTCGATCACATAAGGGTCCATGAGGAACTGATTGAGGTAGCTGCGCACATCGGCTACCGAAGTGGACGCCGGTGAGCCCAGGTTGACCAATAACAACGCGTGATCCGTCATGCAACATCCTATCTCTAGAGGCGGCCGGACAAGTCTTCCAGGGCCGCGTGCAACTCAGTGAACTGAAAAGTGAAACCGGCGGCCAGCAGCCGTTCGGGGACGGCCTTCTGCCCGCCCAGCAACAACCCGGACAACTCGCCCAAGCCTATTTTCAACGCCAGGGCCGGCAAGGGCATGAACGCGGGGCGGTGCAGCACCCGGCCCAGCGTCTTGGCAAACTCGCGGTTGCGCACCGGGTGGGGTGCGCACGCATTATAAGGACCGCTGGCGTCAGGCTTGTGCAGAAGAAAATCAATCAGGGCCATTTGATCTTTTATATGCACCCACGGCATCCACTGCCGACCATCGCCGATCGGCCCGCCCAGCGCCAGTTTGAACGGCAGCAACAGCCGCGACAAAAAGCCGCCCTCGGCGGCCAGCACCAGGCCCGTGCGCACCAGTACCACACGTACGCCCAGCGCCTCGGCGCGCAGTGCGGTTTCTTCCCAGGCGATACACAGTTGGCTGGGGAAATCATCCTGCACCGGCCCGCTCGCCTCGTTCAGTTCGCGCTCGCCGCCATCGCCATACCAGCCCACGGCCGAGCCGGAAATCAGTACGGCGGGTTTCTGCTCGAGACCTTCCATCCACGCCAGCAAGGTTTCGGTGAGGCTGATACGACTGCTCCACAGCAGCGTCTTGCGTTTCTTCGTCCACGGGCGATCGGCAATGGGCGCGCCAGCCAAATTAATAACTGCGTCCACCGCGCCGATAACCTCTTGAAGGCGGCCGACACCCAACACGTGCTCGCCGCAGAGTTTGGCGACTTGCTCCGGGTCACGGCTCCACACGGTGAGGCGATGGCCTTGAGCGAGCCAGTAGCGGCAGAGTTGGCGACCGATCAAACCAGTACCGCCGGTCAGCAAAATATGCATAAGACGCTCCTCATGTAACGTTTGCCGCCCGCCACTGGTCTATTTTATAAACAGGGATCATTTGTTATCGGGCGTAGCTATGGCCTTGAACCGCATGGTTTGAACCATCAGGTTTCAAGCCTCTGCTTTAACCATAGGTCACGCTGTAAGAACAGTTACGCCAAAACTTATACCAAAAAACAATATTGTACAGCTATTAGTGTCGGCGTAGGCTGTACCCAACGGTAAACGAGGCCTCCCATGACTGTTCCCATCGCGATCATCGGCACCGGCATCGCCGGTCTCTCCGCCGCCCGAGCGTTACAAGACGCGGGGCACACCGTACAACTCTTCGATAAAAGCCGCGGCAGTGGCGGCCGCATGTCCAGCAAGCGCAGTGATGCCGGCGCACTCGACATGGGCGCGCAATACTTCACCGCCCGCGACCGACGCTTCGTCAACGAAGTACAACGCTGGCAAAGCAACGGCTGGGCCGAGCAGTGGAAGCCACAGTTGTACAACTTCAAGTCCGGCCAACTCAGCCCCTCCCCCGATGAACAGACCCGCTGGGTGGGCACGCCGCGCATGAGCGCCATCACCCGCGCCTTGCTCGACGACCTGCCGGTAGAGTTTGGTTGCCGCATCACTGAAGTGTTTCAGGGTGAACGCCATTGGAACCTGCTGGACGCCGATGGCGGTAGCCACGGCCCGTTCAGCAACGTGGTGATCGCTACGCCGGCGCCTCAAGCGACGGCTCTGCTGGCTGCCGCGCCGAAGCTGGCGAGTGCCGCCGCTGGGGTCAAAATGGACCCGACCTGGGCCATCGCCCTGGCCTTCGACCAGCCTCTGGATACGCCGATGGAAGGCTGCTTTGTACAAGACAGCCCTCTCGACTGGCTGGCGCGCAACCGCAGCAAACCAGGACGCGACACCGCCCTCGACACCTGGGTGCTGCATGCCACCAGCGCCTGGAGCAAAGCCCACCTGGACTTATCCAAGGAGGCGGTGATCGAGCACTTGCACGGCGCCTTCGCCGAATTGCTGCACAGCACCATGCCCGCACCTTCATTCAGCATGGCGCACCGCTGGCTGTACGCCCGACCGTCCAGCAGCCATGAGTTCGGGGTATTGGCCGATGCCGACCTCGGCCTGTACGTATGCGGCGACTGGTGCCTGTCGGGTCGGGTGGAAGGCGCCTGGCTCAGTGGTCAGGAAGCGGCACGCCGGCTGATCGAACACATGTCCTAGGCTGCGCCAAAAAATATTGTACAAAATATTTGATTTGTACAATATTAAACCTATGATGAAGATAGTTGTACAAGCCACGCTGCTTGTACAGGAATTTCACAGAGGTTTGGCCATGTCCCGCACCGCAAAACCGAAGATCGCCATCAGTGCCTGCCTGCTCGGCGAGAACGTGCGCTTCAACGGCGGACACAAACAATCCCTGTTGTGCTGCCAAACCCTCGCCGACCATTTCGATTTTGTGCCGCTATGCCCCGAAGTCGCTATCGGCATGGGCATCCCCCGCGAACCGATTCGCCTGGTGGGCGACCCGGCCCAGCCGCAGGCCGTCGGCACCGTGAATCGCGAACTCAACGTCACGCAGCCGCTGGGCGACTACGGCCGGCAAATGGCCGAGGAACATACCGACCTGTGCGGCTACATCTTTATGCAGAAGTCCCCGTCATGCGGCCTGGAGCGGGTCAAGGTCTACCGCGACAATGGCACGCCCATCGACGGCGGCGGTCGAGGCATTTATGCCCAGGCGTTTTGCGCACGCCATCCCAACCTGCCGGTTGAAGAAGACGGTCGCCTGAATGACCCCGTGCTGCGGGAAAACTTCCTGACCCGTGTGTTCGTCTACGCCAGTTGGCAACAGCTTTTGGCTGACGGCCTCACCCGCCACCGCCTGCTGGCTTTCCACTCGCGTTACAAATACCTGCTGATGGCCCATAGCCCGGCGCATTACAAGAGTGTCGGCCACCTTTTGGGCAGCATGACCAGAGACGTCATCCTCGAAGACTTGGCTGCCAGCTATTTCAGCGAGCTGATGACCGGCCTGAAAAAGTGCGCCACGCGTGGCACCCATACCAACGTGCTGCAACACATCAGCGGCTATCTCAAACAGGCCATCAGCGCCGACGATAAGCAAGAAATGCAAACGGTCATCGGCCAATATCGTCACGGCATCGTGCCGCTGGTGGTACCGCTGACCTTGCTCAAGCATCACTTTCGCCAACACCCGGACCGCTATATCGCGCAGCAGGCTTATCTGCAACCGCACCCGGAAAACCTCAGCCTGCGAAACGCGATCTAACTCATGAAAGCTGCCCTGCTAGACGAACCCGGCGAGGACATCGCCCAAGCCCTGGAAAATGGCTGGCTGCCGATCCGGGAAGTGGCGCGCCAGACCGGCG
Organism: Pseudomonas sp. BCA17; assembly: GCF_004519405.1. GTDB lineage: Bacteria > Pseudomonadota > Gammaproteobacteria > Pseudomonadales > Pseudomonadaceae > Aquipseudomonas. The sequence goes on from NZ_SGWI01000002.1 coordinate 689,297, forward strand.
TCAACCCTGTCACGTTGCGTGCCTGGGAGCGCCGCTATGGCCTGATAGTGCCCCAGCGCACGCCCAAGGGCCATCGGCTGTTCAGCGCCGAGCATGTTCAGCGTATCCACACCATTCTGACCTGGCTCAATCGCGGCGTGCCGGTCAGCCAAGTGAAGAACTTGATTGACTCTGCCCAAGCCCTGCCAGACAGCGTGGAAAACGAATGGCACGCCCTGCGCCAGACCCTGGTGCAGGCCATCGGTGAGCTGGCGGAGCGCCGGGTCGACGATGCTTTCAACCAGGCCATGGCGTTGTACCCGCCACGCACCCTGTGTGAGCAATTGATGCTGCCGCTGCTCAACGAGCTTGAACAAAAGTGGCAAGGCCAGCTCGGCGCGCAAATGGAACGGGTGTTTTTCCTGTCATGGCTGCGTAGCAAGTTCGGCGCACGTATCTATCACAACAATCGCCAACTCCATGGCGCCCCGTTGCTGCTGATCAACCATTCCGATTTGCCCGTGGAGCCGCACCTGTGGCTGTGCGCCTGGTTGGCCAGCAGCGCCGACTGCCCGGTGGAAGTCTTCGACTGGCCACTGCCGGCCGGCGAGCTGGCCCTGGCGGTGGCTCATCTGAAACCTCGCGCCGTGGTGCTGTACTCGAGCAAAGCGCTCCAGTTGCCGGCATTGCCCAAGCACCTGAGCGGCGTCGCTTGCCCCTTGCTGATTGCCGGCCCTGCGGTATGCATCCACCAAGCCGAATTGGCCGCGTTGGCCCGTGATACCGCGCAATTGTTCGTGGCCGAAGATCCACTGTCGGCTCACCAGATACTGATCCAGCGTGGAATTGTTTAAATGCACTTGATCTGGCTGCGCACCGACCTGCGCCTACACGACAACACTGCCCTGGCCGCCGCGTGCCAGCGAGGCCCGACGGCAGCTGTTTACCTGATCACACCTGAACAATGGCTGGCCCATGATGATGCACCGTGCAAAGTCGACTTCTGGCTGCGCAACCTGCAGCACTTGAGTCAGGCACTGGGCACGCTGAATATTCCATTACTGATCCGTACAACCGCGACCTGGGCACAGGTGCCGGGCGTGTTGAGCACACTGTGCCGGGAAATGTCGGTTGAATCGGTGCACGTCAACGAGGAATACGGTATCCACGAAAGCCGCCGCGATGCAGCGGTGGCCAAGGCCCTTGAAGCTGATGGCGTGACCTTCCACAGCCACCTCGACCAGCTGTTTTTCCAGCCTGGCAGCGTGCTGACCAAGACCGGCACTTACTTTCAGGTATTCAGCCAGTTCCGCAAAGTCTGCTACACCCGCCTGCACACCGCCTTGCCGTTCATCGTGGCTACGCCGAAAGCCCAGGCGCCACTCAAGCTCGACAGCGACGCCGTGCCGACCAGCGTTGAAGGATTCGAGCCGCCCAGCGAAACCTTGCGCGCCCTCTGGCCTGCGGGTGAAGAGGAGGCGCGCCGCCGTCTCGATGTTTTCGCCGATCAACAGATCAGCTACTACAAGGACGAACGCGACTACCCGGCCAAGCCCGGCACCAGCCAGCTTTCCGCCTACCTTGCCGCCGGGGTGGTCTCACCGCGCCAATGCCTGCATGCCGCGCTGCAAACCAACCAGGGAGAATTCGAAAGCGGGGACATGGGCGCCATCACCTGGATCAACGAGTTGTTGTGGCGCGAGTTCTACAAACACATCCTCGTCGGCTACCCACGGGTTTCCCGCCACCGCGCGTTCCGCCCCGAAACCGAAGCCGTGGCCTGGCGCCAGGCACCCAAGGAGCTGGCTGCGTGGCAGCAAGCTCGCACCGGCCTGCCGATTATCGACGCCGCCATGCGCCAACTGCTGGAAACCGGCTGGATGCACAACCGCCTGCGCATGGTGGTGGCGATGTTCCTGACCAAGAACCTGCTGATCGACTGGCGTGAAGGCGAGCGCTTCTTCATGCGTCACCTGATCGACGGCGACCTTGCCGCCAACAACGGTGGATGGCAGTGGAGCGCCTCCACCGGCACCGACTCGGCGCCGTACTTCCGGATTTTCAGCCCATTGAGCCAATCGGAAAAATTCGACGCAGAGGGTGTGTTCATCAAGCGCTGGCTGCCGGAACTGGCCACGCTGAATAAAAAACAAGTGCACAACCCCGAGTCGGTAGGCGGCCTGTTCGGCGTGGCCGATTACCCGCGCCCGATGGTCGACCTGAAACACTCCCGCGAACGCGCACTGGCTGCGTTCCGCAGCCTGCCACCACGCCAGGAGGTTGCCGGACATGAGTGACTTCCTGCCACGATTCGCCCAGGCCTTTGCCGCGCTGGACAAGCACAACCTGTACCTGCTCGACAGCCTGTACAGCCCAGACATCGTCTTTGCCGACCCGCTGCACGAAGTTCACGGGCTGCCCGCGATGCATCGTTATTTCACGCAGTTGTACAGCCAAGTCAGCCAATTGCGTTTTGACTTCCAGGGTTTTGACCAGGTAGCCGAAGGCGAGGGATACCTGCGCTGGAACATGAGCTTTCGCCACCCGCGCCTGAACCACGGCGACGAGATCAACGTGCAAGGCTGCTCACACCTGATGTGGCACGACAAGGTCTACCGCCATCGCGATTATTTCGATGCCGGCGCCCTGCTCTATGAACACCTGCCGGTATTCGGCCGATTGATCCGTTGGCTGAAGAGGAGAATAGGATGAGCCCTACACCCCCCCGCCGTTATTGGCTGACCGGCGCCAGCAGCGGCATTGGTGCCGCACTTGCCGTGGAGTTGCTCAACAGCGGTGCCCACGTGGCGCTCAGCTCGCGAACAAAAGGCCCGCTGGAAGCACTCGCCCAACGTTATTCGGGGCAGGTGCTGGTGGTGGCCGGCGACCTGACCAACAGCCAGACCGTGCGCGAGATCGGCGAAAAAATCGACGCGGCCTGGGGCTCGCTGGACACGGTGATTCTCAACGCCGGCACCTGTGAATATGTCGACGCCAAACAGTTCGACTCGTCGATCGTCGAGTACGTGATACGTACCAACCTGCTGGCCAGCAGTTATTGCATCGAGGCCGCGTTGCCCTTATTGCGTAAAGGCCAGCATCCGCACCTGGTGGGGGTTGCCAGCGCGGTGACCTACCTGCCGATGCCGCGTGCCGAAGCCTATGGCGCGTCCAAGGCCGGGTTGCGTTACCTGTTCGAGGCGCTGCGCATCAGCCTGTCACCGGAGAATATCGACGTGACGGTGATCAGCCCGGGCTTTGTCGATACGCCGTTGACCGAACGCAATGATTTCCCTATGCCCTTGAGCTGGCCCGCCGACAAGGCGGCGAAGCATATCTTCACCCAGCTTGCAAAACGGCCGCTGGAAATCGCCTTCCCGGCGCTGTTCATCGCCACTTTGTGGCCGTTGTCGAAACTGCCCAACCGTGCGCAACTGATCATCGGCAAACGCATGCTACGCAGCCCACCGCCGCAGAAGGACGACCTGTGAAAATCGCCATTATCGGCAGCGGCATCGCCGGGCTGACCAGCGCCTATCTGCTCAGCCGCCGCCACGACATTACCCTGTTCGAGGCCGGCGACCGTATTGGCGGGCATACCCACACGGCCGACGTAACGGTCGAGGGCAAACACTATGCGGTGGACACGGGTTTCATCGTGTTCAACGACTGGACTTATCCCAACTTCATTCGTCTGCTGGGGCAGATAGGGGTGACGTTCAAACCCACTGAGATGAGCTTCTCGGTGTGCGATCCGCATGCAGGGTTCGAGTACAACGGCAACAACCTCAACAGTCTCTTCGCCCAGCGCCGCAACATTCTATCGCCAGGATTCTGGGGCATGCTGCGCGACATCCTGCGCTTCAACCGCCAGGCGCCGTTGGACCTGCAACAACAGCGCATCAGTGCCGAGATGACCCTGGGTGACTACCTTGAAGCGGGCGGCTACGGCCAACGCTTTATCCGGCATTACATCGTGCCGATGGGCGCGGCGATCTGGTCGATGTCCCTGGCTGATATGCTCGGGTTTCCCCTGCAGTTCTTTGTGCGCTTCTTCAAGAACCACGGCTTGCTGTCGGTCAACAATCGGCCGCAGTGGTGCGTGATCGAAGGCGGCTCCAGCCGTTATATCGAACCGTTGACCCGCAGCTTTCGCGAGCAGATCCGCCTCAATTGTCCTGTGCATAAGGTCGAACGCACGGCAGAAGGCGTGGTTATCCACAGCCCTGCCGGCAGCGATGCCTTCGACCGGGTGGTGTTTGCCTGTCACAGCGATCAAGCCCTGGCGTTGCTCGCCGACCCAAGCCAGGCCGAACAGGAGATTCTCGGCGCGCTGCCCTACGCCGACAACGATGTGGTGCTGCACACCGACACACGCCTGTTGCCCGACCGCAAGCTGGCCTGGGCCAGTTGGAACTACCGACTGGCCGGCAACGCCCAGGCGCAGGCGGCCGTGACCTATGACATGAACATCCTGCAAGGCATCGACAGCGAGACCACCTTCTGCGTCAGCCTCAATCAGACGCCGATGATCAACCCGCTGAAGATCCTCGCGCGCTACACCTACGCCCATCCGCAATACAGCCTCGCTGCGGTGGCCGCGCAAGATCGCTGGGAAGAGTTGCACGGCGCTCGTCACACTTTCTATTGCGGCGCTTACTGGGCCAACGGCTTTCACGAAGACGGTGTCGTCAGCGCCCTGCGCGTGGCGCAAGCCTTTGGAGAAAGCCTGTGAACAGCGCCTTGTACAGCGGCTGGATCACCCATCGCCGCTTTGCGCCCAAGGGCCACGCCTTTCGTTACCGCATCGGCCTGCTGTACCTGGATTTGAGCGAAGAACATCAAGTACTGGGGCTGTCCCCCTTGGCCGGCACAGGTCGCCTGGCGCCCTTTGGCTTTCGTCAGCAGGATTACCTGCGCGAATTCACCCGCCATGGCATGAGTTTGAGCGATGCCGTGCGCCAGCAGGTCGCTAAGGCCCTGGGGCGAGCGCCACAAGGCAATATCTGCCTGCTGACCCAGGCCCGCAGTTGGGGGTTGGCGTTCAACCCGGTGAGCTTCTTCTATTGCTATGAGGCCGACGGAACACTGGCCGCCATCCTGTGTGAAGTGACCAACACCCCGTGGCGCGAGCGCTACCACTACGTGTTGCCGGCCCAAGCCCTGGGCGCCGATGAGCACCAGCACTTCGCCGTGGCCAAGGCGTTTCATGTGTCGCCGTTTTTGCCGCGGGACCTGGAATATCGCATGAGCTTCAGCCCACCCGGCGCCAGGCTCGGCGTGCATATGGCTGACTGGCACGGTGCGCAAAAAGTCTTCGACGCCACCTTGAGCCTGCAAAAGGAAGCATTGGATCGCGCCAGCCTGCATCGCTACCTGTGGCGCTTTCCGTGGATGACCGCCAAGACCTGCCTGGCGATTTACTGGCAGGCGTTGCGCCTGCTGCTCAAACGCACACCGATTTTTTCCCATCAGGCCGCCGACGGCGCCTCTCGCACTGCAGTCGGGTATACCAAGGATCACCGCCATGAAATCCCCTAGCCTATCGGTCAAGACCCATCGCGTGAACGTCAACGGCATAACCGGCGCCCTGCTGCGCAAAGGGGTGCTGCGCCAACTCAGCCAGTTGCGCCACGGCCAGCTGGTCGTGATCGAGGACGGCGAACGGCAGGTATTCGGCGCACGGGAAGCGCATTTGCTGGGGGAAATCCAGATCCTCGATTCCGCCGTGTGGGGCCTGGTGGCGGCTAACGGATCCATCGGTGCCGGTGAGGCATACATTCATGGTTACTGGAGCAGCCCGGACCTGACCGCCGTGGTACGGGTGATGGTCAGCAACCTGGACGTGCTCGACGCCATGGAAGGCGGACTGGCGCGGCTGACACGGCCATTCACTCAGGCTTTGCACTGGCTGAACCGCAACACCCGCAAGGGCTCGCAGAAAAACATCGCGGCTCACTACGACCTGGGCAATGACCTGTTCGAAGAGTTCCTCGACCCGACCATGATGTATTCCGCAGCGCAATTCCTGACGCCCGATGACAGCCTGGAGCAAGCGCAACTGAACAAGCTCGCGCGCATTTGCCAGAAACTGGCGCTCAAACCCAGCGACCACTTGCTCGAAATCGGCACCGGCTGGGGCAGCATGGCGCTGTACGCGGCGCAGCATTACGGCTGCAAGGTCACCACCACGACACTGTCCAAAGAGCAGTTCGCCTACACCGAAAAACGCATCGAGACCTTAGGCCTGCAGGACCGGGTCACCCTGTTGTTGCAAGATTACCGTGACCTGACCGGCCAATACGACAAACTGGTGTCCATCGAAATGATTGAAGCCGTGGGCCATCGGTTCCTGCCCACCTACTTCAAGCAATGCGCGCACCTGCTCAAGCCGCAGGGCCTGATGCTGCTGCAAGCCATCACCATTCGTGAACAACGGTACGAACAGGCCAAGCGCAGTGTCGACTTTATCCAACGTTACATATTCCCCGGCGGCGCCCTGCCTTGTGTGCAGAATATGTTGCAGATCGTCAGCCGCGACACCGATATGAACCTGCTGCACATGGAAGACTTCGGCCTGCATTACGCACGCACTCTGCGCCTGTGGCATGAGAACTTCCGTCGCGCGCATGGGCGGCTCGCCGAGCTGGGCTACGATGAGTACTTCCTGCGCTTGTGGGAGTTCTACTTGTGCTACTGCGAAGGGGGCTTCATGGAACGAACGATCGGCACCGCGCAGTTGCTGCTGGCCAAACCGGCGGCAATCACCCCGCCCTTGCTCGGACGCTTCAGTGCTTAAACCGTTGGCAAACGCCGCGCTGTTCCAGTGCGGCTGGTTTGCCTGTGTGCTCGGCGGTGACAGTCGGTGGTTACTGGTGGGGGCCGCAGTGCTGGCCATCCACTTGCTGTGGATAAGTTCATGGTCCCAGGAAGGCCAGGCGATCCTTGCCGTAGCCTTGCTGGGCATCGTCATCGATACGTTCTTGCGTACATTTGGGGTGTTTCATTTCGTCTATCCAGGGCCGCTGATTCCCTTTTGGCTGATGCTGTTGTGGGCGTTGCTGGCGACCACACTGCGTCATTGCCTGGCCTGGAGCGCTCAGCCATGGTGGCGGGCGAGCCTGTTGGGTGCGATCGGCGGACCGCTGTCTTATTACGCCGGCAGCCAGTTGGCCGGCGTGCGTTTCGGCTATGGCACGCCGCTCACCCTTATCGGCCTGGCGCTGCTCTGGGCCGCGCTATTGCCCACGCTGCACTGGATCGCACGGCAATTGGAGCACTGACGTCTGTCAGAGCATTCATACGCATATCACGCGCTTGCCTTACACTGCGTGCCTATGACCAACATCCCCCATACCCAGATCACCGAACCCGCCGTCACCTGCTCGACATGCGCAGCCTGCTGTTGCCAGCTGGAAGTCATGCTGATCACCGATACCGGTGTGCCGGAGCGCTATATCGATACCGATGATTGGGGCGGCGAAGTGATGTTGCGCCTTGACGACGGTTGGTGCGCGGCACTGGATCGGGACACGATGATGTGCACGATTTACGAAAAACGACCGCTGATTTGTCGGGAGTTCGAGATGGGAGCGCCGGAGTGTTTGGCCGAGCGTGAAGGGATTGCGACGGCTTACCGCTGATGTTGAGAGAGGTGCAGGTCCCGATACGGAAGAGGTCTTGCTATCGATGGCGGTGTGTCAGTGAAGGATGCATGACTGACCCAATGCCATCGATAGCAAGCCCCCTCCCCCAGGGGGTTTGCAGTATTGCGAAGAATTACAGCGGCATGGTGTAGTGCAACGAGTAGCTTTCTACCCCATCGTTATTGCTGCTGATGCCTGCGTTGGAATAATGCGTGGCACGAATGCCCACTTCATGCCCGCCGGCAAAGCGCAGGCCGAAGCCCAAACGGTCTTCGAACTGAAAGGACTGGCCGATGTTGTTGTCCTCGACCCGCGTGCGCGAGAACAGCGCCACACCAACCCCCGCTTCGATGTAGGGCTTGACCGATTCCCCGGCAAACTCATACACAAACACCGGCGAGAACGACAGGCTGCTCACACTGGCGCGCTTATCACCGTCCCAATAGGTATAGGCGCCGCTCCAGTAGCCGGTCAGTCGACCGGTGTCGCTCTGCCACCAGCTCTTATCCCAGTCAGAAGTCAGGCCCAGGCGATAGGTCATCGTCGAATCACTCGTACCCCCCACCCCAAATTCAAGGCCAGCGGCTTGGGCCGAAACAGAGTGTCCTACCACAGCGGCCACAATCGTGGCCAAAGCGAACAAGCGCTTCATAAGAAACAGTCCTTTTAAGAACGTAGTTGGAGTGTGATATACGGGCTAACTCGGTATAGAAGCTTGCGTGGTGTCAGAAGTTCAGCGTCTAACCGAGGTTTTTTCACGAATTTTTCACGAAGCCAAAACTACTCACAACTCCAGGATATTTCCATAGCATCGGTAGGATATTTCTTAAATGGTCGACATCACCGCTGGTCCAGAACTGCGCCTGTTCAGGACTGCCAGTGCCTATCAGGTCGCGCTCGCTCAGTAACCGCTTGAGCTGACGAGCCACGGCGGCACCGGTGTCGATCAGCGTGATGCTCGGCGGGAGCATCTGCTCCAACAACGGTTTGAGGAACGGGTAGTGGGTGCAGCCGAGAATAATCGTGTCGCAGCCGGCGCTGAGCAGCGGTTCGACATACCCCTGCAACAGGGTGTGCAGCGCAGGGCTGGCGAGGTCACCGGTTTCAATCAACTCCACCAGCCCCGGGCAAGGCTGGGTAATCACACGCACGTCGGTGGCGAAGCGGTCCAGCAAGGCGGCGAACTTGGCACTTTGCAAGGTGCCGGTGGTGGCAAGTACACCGACTACGCCGCTGCGAGTCGCGGCAGCCGCAGGCTTGACCGCCGGCTCCATCCCCACCAAAGGCCAGTCGGGGTAGTCCTGGCGCAAGTCGGCAACGGCGGCGACGGTAGCGGTGTTGCAGGCAATCACAAACGCCTTGGCGCCACGCTCGCGGAAAAACTCGGCGACTAACCGGGAGCGCTCAAGAATGAACGCCGGGCTTTTCTCGCCGTAGGGGATATGCCCGCAGTCCGCGACATACAGCAGCGACTCATGGGGCAACAACCGCTGAATTTCATCCAGCACCGACAAGCCACCGACGCCGGAGTCGAACACACCGATGGGCGCGCCCTTACCCATGCCGAGTCCCGCATACGCTGCAACCCGGGTCGCGCTTGACCCGCAGCTCGCGAAAACGCGTGGTCAAGGCATCGATCAGCAACAACCGACCCACCAACGGTTCACCGAAACCGGCGAGCAACTTCAACGCCTCCAAGGCTTGCAGGCTACCGACCACCCCCACCAAAGGCCCGACGACGCCGGCCTCGCTGCAGGTCAGGTCGGTGTCGCTGCCGTGCCCGTATAAACAGTGATAGCACGGGCTGTCGGCTCGACGCGGATCGAACACCGACAATTGCCCCTCAAGCCGAATCGCCGCGCCGCTGATCAATGGCTTGGCAGCGACCACGCAGGCAGCGTTAACAGCCTCGCGGGTGGAGAAGTTATCGCTGCAATCGAGCACCACGTCCACATTCGCCACCGCCGCCGCCAGTGAATCCGCGTCCAGCGCCGTACGATGGGCAAGCAAGGTAATGTCAGGGTTGATTGCCGTCAGCCGGCGGATGGCCGAATCGACCTTGGTCTGCCCGACGCTGTCGGTGTCATGGATGATCTGACGTTGCAGGTTCGTCAGGTCGACCGTATCGAAATCCGCCAGATGCAGTTGGCCCAGACCTGCCGCCGCCAAATACAACGCGACCGGCGCGCCCAGACCGCCGAGGCCGACGATCAGGGCACGGCTGTTTTTCAGGCGCAACTGGCCTTCGATGTCGACATGCTGCAACAGAATCTGTCGGCTGTAGCGCAACAACTCCTGATCGGTCAGCACGGCCGGCGCCCCAGGGTGATGCGTTCGTGATCGCCAAGGTCGATGCGGCTGTGCACCGCTTCAAAACCTTGGGTCAGCAACAGGTCACGCACGGCGGCGGCCTGATCGTAACCGTGCTCGAGCAACAACCAACCACCGGCATTCAGGTGAGCGGGTGCCTCTGCGCTGATCAGCCGCAAGTCGTCCAGACCATCGTGGCCCGCCACCAGCGCGCTGGCCGGCTCAAAGCGTACATCGCCGGCGACCAGGTGTGGATCGTTATCGGCGATATACGGCGGGTTGCTGATGATCAGGTCGTAGGTCTGGCCTTGCAGGGCGCTGAACCAATGGCTGTTCAACACCGTGGCGTTCTTCAGGTGCAGGCGCTGGCGATTACGCTCGGCCAGGGCCACGGCTTCCACTACCCGGTCGACGGCGGTGACATGCCAGGCCGGACGCTCGCTGGCCAGGGCCAGGGCAATGGCGCCGCTGCCGGTGCCCAGGTCGAGGACCTTGGCGGGCGTTGCGGGCAACAATTCCAGGGCGGCTTCCACCAGCAGTTCAGTTTCCGGACGCGGGATCAGCGTGTGGGGCGCGACCTCCAGGTCCAGCTTCCAGAAGCCCTGCTGGCCGAGGATATACGCCACCGGCTCGCCGCTGCGGCGGCGCTGCAGGTAACCGGCGAAGGTCAGCGCGTCTTCGCTGCTGACGATTTTCTCCGGCCAGGTGTGCAGGTAACTGCGCGACTTGCCCAGGGCAGCCGCCAGCAACAGCTCCACATCCAAGCGCGCAGTGGATGAGTCGGGCAGGTCGGCGGCGCGCAGCAGGCTGGCGATGATAGTCATTTATTCACCTGTTATTCACCGATCGCCGCTAATTGATCGGCCTGGTACTCAGCGAGCAACGGCTCGATCACCGCTTCAACGCCACCGGCGAGAATTTCGTCGAGGGAATAAAGGGTCAGGTTGACGCGATGGTCAGTGACCCGGCCCTGGGCAAAGTTGTAGGTACGGATGCGTTCGGAACGGTCACCCGATCCCACCAGCAATTTACGTTCGCTGGCAATCGCGTTGGCGGCAGCGCTGGTCTGCTGGTCGTTGAGTTTGGCCGACAGCCACGACATGGCCCGCGCACGGTTCTTGTGCTGGGAGCGCTCTTCCTGGCATTCCACCACGATGCCCGACGGCAAGTGGGTGATACGGATCGCCGAGTCGGTCTTGTTCACGTGCTGACCGCCGGCGCCCGACGAGCGGTAGGTGTCGATGCGCAAGTCCGCCGGGTTGATCTCGATGGCTTCCTGCTCATCCGGCTCAGGCAACACCGCCACGGTACACGCCGAGGTGTGGATGCGGCCTTGGGACTCTGTCGCAGGAACCCGCTGTACGCGGTGGGCGCCGGACTCGAACTTGAGTTTGCCGTAGACGTTTTCGCCTTCAACCCGAGCAATGACTTCTTTATAGCCGCCGTGTTCGCCTTCGTTCTCGGACAGGATCTCCACGCGCCAGCCACGGCGCTCGGCATAACGCGAGTACATGCGAAACAGATCGCCGGAGAAGATCGCCGCCTCGTCACCACCGGTGCCGGCGCGGATTTCGAGAAACACGTTTCGGCCATCGTTAGGGTCTTTGGGCAGCAGCATGCGTTGCAGGTCGCCTTCCAGCTCGGCCAGCTTATCCTTGGCCTCGCGGACTTCTTCCACGGCCATTTCACGCATGTCCGGATCGCTGTCCTTGAGCAGCGCCTGGGCGCCCTCGAGGTCGGCCTGCACCTTCAACAAGTTCTTGTAAGTGGCAACGACCGGCTCGACTTCGGCGTACTCCTTGGAATAGGCGCGGAATTTGGTCTGATCGGAGATGACCTCACCATCGCCGAGCAAGGCGGTCAGTTCTTCGAAACGGTCCTGGAGCACATCCAGTTTATTGAGCAGTGACGCTTTCATTGCGGTTTTTTATCCGAAGAGCTATCTGACGCGCCCTCACCGAGGGCAAAGAGTTCCTGGGCCATGGCCAGCGCATCGAGGCGGCCTTCGGCGGTAAGCTTTTTCAACTGCACGCTGGGTGCATGCAGCAATTTGTTGGTCAGGCCACGGGCCAGTTGCATCAGCACCTCTTCGGCGCTGCTGCCGTTGGCCAGCAATCGCTGGGCCTTAGCCAATTCCTCGTCGCGCAGGCGTTCGCTCTGCTGACGATACGCCTTGAGCACATCCACGGCTGCCAATTCACGCAGGCGCACCATGAAATCTTCGGCGCCGGTGCTGACCATCTCCTCCGCAACCTGGGCAGCGCCCTGGCGGCTCTTGAGGTTTTCGGCGACCACTTCATGCAAGTCGTCGACGCTGTAAAGGTAAACGTCGTCCAACTCGCCGACTTCGGGTTCGATATCGCGGGGAACAGCGATATCTACCATGAAGATCGGCTTGTGCTTGCGCAGCTTCAATGCGCTTTCTACCGCGCCCTTGCCCAGGATCGGCAATTGACTGGCGGTTGAACTGATCACGATATCGCTGCGCACCAACTCGGCGGGAATGTCCGACAACAGGACGGCATGTGCGCCGAACTGCTCGGCGAGGATGCTCGCGCGCTCAAGCGTACGGTTGGCCACCACGATACGCTTCACGCCCAGCTCGTGCAGGTGACGGGCGACCAGGGTGATGGTTTCGCCGGCGCCGATCAGCAGCGCCTGGCTGCGCTGCAGGTCACTGAAAATCTGCTTGGCCAGGCTGACGGCGGCAAAAGCCACGGATACCGGGTTTTCGCCGATCGCCGTGTCGGTGCGCACTTGTTTGGCGGAATTGAACGTGGCCTGGAACAGGCGCCCCAGCAGCGGCCCCACGGTTCCCGCCTCGCGAGCCACGGCGTAGGCGGATTTCATCTGGCCGAGAATTTGGGGTTCGCCCAACACCAGCGAGTCGAGCCCTGCGGCGACGCGCATCATGTGACGAACTGCCGCATCCTCTTCGTGCACATAGGCGCTGGCCCGCAGGTCGTCGAGGCTCAAATGGTGGTAATCGGCCAGCCAGCGCAGCACCCCATCCGCTGAAAGATGTTCCTGCTCTATATAAAGCTCGCTGCGATTGCAGGTCGAAAGGATTGCAGCTTCGCGGCTGTCGGTGAGCCGGCAGAGCTGCTGCAAGGCCTCAACCAACTGCTCTGGCGTGAACGCCACGCGCTCACGCACGTCTACGGTAGCAGTCTTGTGGTTAATACCGAGTGCGAGGAAGGCCATTCAATATCGCTGATGATGTCGGGAAGCCGACAATTGTCCTACTTCGTATGATTCAGAACAACCACCGTAGGCTATTGTCCTAATGCCTTGTGTCTATAAAGGCATCAACTGAGACTCGGTTATGTTTGGCCGAAGGCTTGTGTCATGATGATCCGACCGCAGGTTAGTCGTCCTCTTCCTATATGAATAGATCTTCCGCGTTGCTCCTTGCTTTTGTCTTCCTCAGCGGCTGCCAGGCCATGGCACCCGTGTCGCCGGACGGTACGCCGCCGGTCGAAGACAGCGCCCCCGCCCCTGAAAAACCCAAGGTTTACTCCTCGTTCAGTGAAGAGACGGTCTACAGCCTGCTGACGGCAGAGTTGGCCGGCCAGCGTAATCGTTTCGATATTGCGCTGGATAACTACGTGACCCAGGCGATCAACACGCAGGATCCTGGCATTTCCGAGCGTGCGTTTCGCATCGCCGAATACCTGGGGGCTGACCAGGCTGCGCTCGACACCTCGCTGATCTGGGCAAAAAACGCCCCGGACGACCTGGAAGCCCAGCGAGCCGCGGCCGTTCAACTGGCACGTGCGGGGCGCTATGACGACTCCATGGTCTATATGGAGAAAGTCCTCCAGGGCAAGGGCGACACCCATTTCGACTTCCTCGCGCTGTCGGCCGCCGACACCGACCAGGACACGCGTAATGGCCTGATGAAGAGTTTCGACCGCCTGCTGCAAAAACATCCGAAGAACAGTCAGCTGATTTTCGGCAAGGCGTTGCTGTTGCAACAGGATGACGAAGCCGAAGCGGCCTTGAAGCTGCTGGAGCAGAACCCTCCCGAAGATGGCGAGATCGCGCCGATCCTGCTGCGCGCACGCCTGCTGCAGAACCTCAGCCGCGGCAAGGAAGCGATTCCCCTGCTGGAAAAAAGCATCAAGAAGTACCCGGACGACAAGCGCCTGCGCCTGACCTATGCGCGAATGCTGGTCGAGCAGGATCGTATGGAAGACGCCAAGGTGCAATTCGCCAACCTGGTCCAGCAATACCCGGATGACGACGAACTGCGCTATTCCCTGGCGCTGGTGTGCCTGGAAGCCAAGGCCTGGGACGAAGCCAAGGGGTATCTGGAAGAGCTGATCGAGCGGGAAAGCCATGTGGATTCGGCGCACCTGAACCTCGGCCGCATTGCGGAAGAGCGCAATGACCCACAAGCCGCCCTGCTCGAATACGCCCAGGTCGGCCCAGGTAACGACTACCTGCCCGCCCAGCTGCGCCAGGCTGACATCCTGATGAGCAACGGCCGCACCGATGAAGCGGAAAAACGCCTGGCCGCAGCCCGCGACGCCGAACCGGACTACGCGATCCAGCTCTACCTGATCCAGGCCGAAACCTTGTCTGCCAACAATCAGGGCGAGCGTGCCTGGAAAGTGCTGCAGCAAGCGTTGCTGCAATATCCCGACGATTTGAACCTGCTGTATACCCGCGCCATGCAGGCGGAAAAACGCAATGACCTGGCGCAGATGGAAAAAGACCTGCGCCTGATCATCAAGCGCGATCCCGAAAATGCCATGGCGCTCAACGCCCTGGGTTACACCTTGTCTGATCGCACCACGCGTTACGACGAAGCCAAGGTGCTGATCGAGCAAGCGCACAAGATCAACCCGGAAGACCCGGCCGTACTCGACAGCCTGGGCTGGGTGAATTACCGCCTGGGCAACCTGGACGAGGCGGAACGCCTGCTGCGCCAGGCGCTCGAACGCTTCCCCGACCAGGAAGTCGCCGCCCACTTGGGTGAAGTGTTGTGGGCCAACGGCAAGCAGCGCGAAGCGCGACAAATCTGGGAAAAATTCCTCAAGGAACAACCCGAAAGCCCCATCCTGCGCGGCACCATCAAGCGCCTGACCGGATCCGAGACCCTTTAAGCTTATGTTCTTGCGCCACATTGTAGTGTTCAGTCTTATCGCCCTGCTCGCCGGTTGCGCGGGCATAGGCAGCCGCGAATCCGTTGAAGGCCAGGGCAATCCCGGGCAATGGAAGCAACACAAGGACCAGCTCAGCAGCATTGATGGCTGGCAGATCGAGGGCAAGGTCGGAGTGCGCGCCCCGAAAGATTCGGGGAGCGGCACGCTGTTCTGGCTGCAACGCCAGGACTACTACGATATTCGCCTGTCCGGCCCGCTGGGTCGTGGCGCGGCTCGCCTGACCGGTCGTCCCGGCCAAGTGAGCCTCGAAGTGGCCAACCAGGGGCGCTATGAAGCGGCATCGCCGGAAGCACTGCTGGAAGAACAGATCGGTTGGAAACTGCCGGTATCCCATCTCGTCTGGTGGGTGCGTGGCTTACCGGCACCGGACAGCAAGAGTCGCCTGAGCCTCAACGGCGACAGCCGCCTGGCCACCCTCGAGCAGGATGGTTGGCAGGTCGAGTATTTGAGCTACGTCCAACAGAGCGGTTATTGGCTGCCCGAGCGCATCAAGCTGCATGGCACCGACCTTGATGTCACGCTGGTGATCAAGGACTGGCAACCACGCAAGTTGGGGCAATGACGTGATTGTGGAAAAACTGACGCTCCCCTCTCCCGCCAAACTCAATTTGATGCTGCACATTCTCGGGCGCCGTGAAGACGGCTACCACGAGCTGCAGACGCTGTTTCAATTCCTCGACTACGGCGATGAACTGACCTTCGCTGTTCGCGACGATGGCGTGATCAAACTGCACACCGAATTCGACGGTGTACCCCACGACAGCAACCTGATTGTGAGGGCCGCAAAAAAACTTCAGGAACAATCCGGTTGCCCGCTGGGTATCGACATCTGGATCGATAAAATCTTGCCCATGGGCGGTGGAATCGGTGGTGGCAGTTCAAATGCCGCCACTACGCTGCTGGGCCTCAATCACTTGTGGCAGCTGGGTTGGAACCATGATCGCCTGGCTACCCTGGGCCTGACGCTAGGCGCCGACGTCCCGGTTTTCGTGCATGGGCACGCGGCTTTCGCCGAAGGCGTGGGGGAAAAACTTACCCCTGAATACCCCGAGGAGCCTTGGTATGTCGTGCTTGTCCCGCAAGTATCTGTAAGTACAGCAGAAATTTTTTCAGATCCGTTGTTGACACGTAACTCTTCTCCCATTAAAGTGCGCCCCGTTCCCAAGGGAAACAGTCGAAATGACTGCTTACCGGTTGTAGCAAGGCGTTATCCAGAGGTACGTAACGCTTTGAATTTGTTAGGTAAATTTACCGAAGCAAAATTAACCGGAACTGGAAGTTGTGTGTTTGGGGGCTTCCCAAGCAAAGCTGAAGCTGATAAAGTCTCGGCCCTTCTTACAGAGACCCTTACAGGGTTTGTAGCAAAGGGAAGCAACGTTTCGATGTTGCATCGCAAGCTGCAAAGTCTGCTCTAAAAGGAATCGAGTGTTAGGCACTCGTTGCAACAGATACAGGGGCGTCGCCAAGCGGTAAGGCAGCAGGTTTTGATCCTGCCATGCGTTGGTTCGAATCCAGCCGCCCCTGCCATTTTCTAATACTCATCCAGGTTACCCTCAGCCTCTAGGTACTGCGCGTGTCCAAGATGATGGTCTTTACGGGGAACGCTAACCCCGATCTGGCTCGACGTGTCGTACGTCAGCTGCATATCCCTCTCGGTGACATCTCTGTCGGCAAGTTTTCCGACGGCGAAATTACAGCCGAGATCAATGAAAACGTTCGCGGTAAAGACGTCTTCATTATTCAGCCGACTTGCGCTCCGACCAACGATAACCTGATGGAACTCGTCGTGATGGCTGATGCCTTCCGCCGCTCCTCAGCGACTCGAATCACAGCTGTAATCCCTTACTTTGGTTATGCCCGTCAGGATCGCCGTCCGCGCTCCGCACGTGTGGCCATCAGCGCGAAAGTCGTTGCTGACATGCTGACCGTGGTAGGTATCGACCGTGTTCTCACGGTTGACCTGCACGCTGACCAAATCCAGGGGTTCTTCGATATTCCGGTAGATAACATCTACGGCTCCCCAGTATTGGTGGATGACATCGAAGACCAGCGCTTTGAAAACCTGATGATCGTGTCCCCGGACATTGGTGGCGTCGTGCGTGCACGGGCTGTTGCCAAATCCCTGGGCGTGGACCTCGGGATCATCGACAAACGCCGTGAAAAAGCCAATCACTCTGAAGTGATGCATATCATCGGTGATGTCGAAGGGCGTACCTGTATTCTGGTTGATGACATGGTCGACACCGCCGGCACCCTGTGCCATGCGGCGAAAGCCTTGAAAGAGCACGGTGCGGCCAAAGTCTTCGCCTACTGCACACACCCTGTGCTGTCGGGCCGAGCGATCGAGAACATCGAGAATTCCGTACTGGATGAACTGGTGGTGACCAACACCATCCCGTTGTCCGCTGCAGCTCAAGCCTGTGCACGTATCCGTCAATTGGATATTGCACCGGTCGTTGCCGAGGCGGTTCGCCGCATCAGCAATGAAGAATCGATCAGCGCGATGTTCCGTTAAGGGTCAAACCTACGGAGCACCCCACTGACGAAAAGCGCCCCGCCCCAGCATTCTGCTGGGGCGGGGCTTTTTTGCCCATATCGAGTACGGCGCTGGTCGCAAACGCCCCTCGATGATGGCTATTTTGGAGATACAAAATGACTGACTTTACTCTGAACGCCCAAGCGCGTACTGACCTGGGGAAAGGTGCGAGCCGCCGCCTGCGTCACGCCGCCAACATCCCTGCTGTTGTTTACGGTGGCAACAAGCCTGCTGAATCCGTAACCATCCTGGCCAAAGAAATCGCCAAACTGTTCGAAAACGAAGCTGCCTACAGCCACGTTATCGAGCTGAACGTCGATGGCGCCAAGCAGAACGTAATCGTTAAAGCGATGCAGCGTCACCCGTCCAAGCAATTCATCATGCACGCTGACTTCGTTCGCGTTGTTGCTGGCCAGAAACTGACCGCAATCGTTCCTGTACACTTCATCGGTGAAGAAGCACCGATCAAGAAAGGCGGCGAGATTTCTCACGTTGTGAACGAAATCGAAGTAACTTGCCTGCCGAAAGACCTGCCTGAGTTCATCGAAGTCGACCTGTCGGCTGCTGAAATTGGCGCCATCATCCACCTGTCCGACCTCAAAGCGCCTAAAGGCGTTGAGTTTGTCGCACTGGCTCACGGTGATGACAAAGCTGTTGCCAACGTTCACGCCCCACGCGTTGCTCCAGAAGCTGAAGAAGGCGCTGCAGAGTAATTCACTCTGTATTGCCGGAGCTTGAGGAAACATCGCGGACCGAAACGTAGCGAGAAAGCGGGCGATAACGCGGCGTTTACTCTTGAGTAAATGATGTAATGTCGTCCACTTTCGCCGCACTCCGGTCTGGCGATCTTATCCACAACTCCAAAGGAAGGGCCCCTGTCGTGACTGCCATCAAACTGATCGTTGGCCTGGGAAATCCAGGCGCCGAATACGAACAGACCCGGCATAACGCAGGGGCCCTTTTTGTTGAGCGTATCGCCCACGCACAGGGTGTGAACCTTGTGGCCGATCGCAAATATTTTGGCCTGACCGGACGCTTCTCGCATCAAGGTCAGGATGTTCGTCTACTGATTCCCACCACCTACATGAACCGCAGCGGCCAGGCTGTCGCGGCGCTTGCAGGCTTCTTCCGGATCAAACCCGAAGAAATCCTGGTGGCCCATGACGAGCTGGACCTGCCTCCCGGAGTAGCCAAGCTCAAGCTCGGCGGCGGGCATGGTGGGCATAACGGTCTGCGCGACATCATTGCGCAGCTGGGTAATCAGAATAATTTCTACCGCTTGCGGCTCGGCATTGGCCACCCAGGCGTTGCCAGTATGGTTTCAAATTTCGTCCTGGGTCGTGCGCCACGCGCCGAACAGGAAAAACTCGATGCAAGCATCGACTTTGCCCTCGGCGTGCTGCCGGATATCTTCGCCGGTGAATGGAACCGTGCGATGAAAAACCTGCACAGCCAGAAGGCCTGACTCTTACCGAGGGGAAACACCATGGGATTCAATTGCGGCATCGTCGGCCTGCCCAACGTCGGCAAATCCACCCTGTTCAACGCGCTGACCAAGTCCGGTATTGCGGCGGAGAACTTCCCCTTCTGCACCATCGAGCCCAACAGCGGCATCGTGCCGATGCCGGACCCACGGCTGGACGCACTGGCGGCCATCGTCAATCCAAAGCGCATCCTGCCGACCACCATGGAATTCGTCGACATCGCGGGCCTGGTGGCCGGTGCTTCGAAAGGTGAGGGTCTGGGCAACAAGTTCCTGGCCAACATCCGCGAGACCGATGCTATCGCCCACGTGGTCCGCTGCTTTGAAGACGAGAACGTGATTCACGTTTCCAACAGCGTCGACCCGAAACGCGATATCGAGATCATCGATCTGGAACTGATCTTTGCCGACCTCGACAGCTGCGAGAAGCAACTGCAGAAAGTCGCACGCAACGCCAAAGGGGGTGACAAGGATGCCGTCGTCCAGAAGGGCCTGTTGGAGCAACTGATCGCTCACTTCACCGAAGGCAAGCCGGCACGCAGCCTCATGAAGAACATGGGTGCTGATGAGAAGGCCGTGATCAAAGGCTTCCACCTGCTGACCACCAAGCCGGTGATGTACATCGCCAACGTCGCGGAAGATGGCTTCGAGAACAACCCGCTGCTCGATGTGGTCATGGCCATCGCCGAGGAAGAAGGCGCACTGGTTGTTCCTGTGTGCAACAAGATCGAAGCGGAAATCGCCGAGCTCGACGACGGCGAAGAGAAAGACATGTTCCTTGAGGCCCTGGGCCTGGAAGAGCCTGGCCTGAACCGCGTGATTCGCGCCGGATACGAAATGCTCAACCTGCAGACCTACTTCACCGCCGGTGTTGAAGAAGTCCGTGCCTGGACCGTGAAGGTCGGTGCTACCGCGCCACAGGCCGCGGGTGTGATCCACACCGACTTTGAAAAAGGCTTCATCCGCGCCGAGGTTATCGCCTACAACGACTTTATCCAGTACAAGGGTGAAGCCGGTGCCAAGGAAGCAGGCAAGTGGCGTTTGGAAGGCAAGGAATACATCGTCAAGGATGGCGACGTGATGCACTTCCGTTTCAACGTCTAAGCATTAGCTGCTGGACTTCTCGACAAAAAAGCCGATGCCATGCATCGGCTTTTTTATAGGTGTTGTGTTTAACATCTCACTCAAGCCATCACCCTCCCAGCTCACACCCTATAACTTCTCACAACTTTAAGATTATTCTTACTTACCGTGCGGCGTTAAATACAAAAAAACACTTGCACAACTTAAGCGCGCATTTAATTCAACTTTTCCCACCCACTTTCTTGCGATTGCCTATTGAACACCTCATGACATTCTTAGCAATTTAAGCTCTACTGAGTGGCCTTTATAATCCACGCCACCCGCAGTGAAATGAACGTGAGAGTAGAGCATCCACCTTATGTCGGCCGCCTTTCAAAAAAAAAACGAAACAGACCCCGCACTCACTGAAAGTTCCGATATCGAGCATACGATCAACAGCACTGCAACCCTAAACGTTGACATTCTATTACTGGGTGAGACCGGTACAGGCAAAGACACACTGGCCCAACGCGTTCATCGTTTATCCGGGCGTAGGGGAAACTTCGTTCCCGTGAACTGTGCGGCGATCCCGGAAAGTCTGGCGGAAAGCCAATTGTTCGGCGTGAACAGCGGTGCCTATACCGGCGCGGTCCAGTCACGTGCGGGGTTTATCGAAGCGGCGCACTTAGGCACTTTGTATCTGGATGAAATCGACAGCATGCCCCTCTCGCTGCAAGCCAAGCTGTTACGTGCACTGGAGTCTCGCGGGGTGGAGCGCCTGGGGTCGACCCGCTTCATCCCGGTAGATATGCGGGTAATCGCCTCTGCCCAGCAATCACTGAATGACATGGTTGAGCAAGGTACCTTCCGGCGCGATCTGTTTTTCCGCCTCAATGTCGTCAACATCCGCCTGGCACCGCTGCGGACCCGCCAGGAGCAAATCATTCCGTTGTTCCTGAACATGGTCCAACAGGAAGCCGAGCACTTCCAATGCGCCGCGCCAACGCCTTCCAATACGTTGTTCCAACAATTGCTGTGTCACAGCTGGCTCGGCAACATCCGAGAACTGCGCTCAGCGGCAAAGCGCTTTGTGTTGGGCCTGCCACCCCTTTGCGAGCCCATGGTCGAGCATCCCGTGCAACCGTTTAAAGAAAAGCTGCAACAAATCGAGAAGTCGCTGATTGAGGCGGCGCTCAAACGTCACGCCGACTGCGTGGAAAGTGTGGCGTTGGAGCTGGGAATCCCCAAGCGCACGCTTTACTACCGATTGAAACACTTGAATATATTCAACTAGTCGAGCCTCCAGGCAGTACATACGAAACATCTGGAAACCACTAGGCAGCGCCAATCCGGAACCAATAAAAACGTTTCTGCCACCCACTACATGAGCATTAGCTCGCCAGTGCTTGCGTAAGCACATTTTGTGAAACGCTTAGAAACTTCCAATCCTAAAACAGGTACTGCATATGTCCATCAACAACGTATCTCAACTGGCTTCTGGTATCGGCGGAGTCTCAAACGACGAGTTGAAAGAGGCAACAGATTTACTGCAAAAAGAAAAAAACGCACAAAATATCAAGCAAACCATTGATGGCATTCGTATCGATTATGGCAACAAAGTAATGCAGCAGATAGGCATAGCCAGAGCCTGACCTTATTGCCTCCTTTGTTTGGTTTGCAAGGGAGGCAGCTCTCTTTGTTATCAACCTCCTGCAATGGGTGGAGATTAAATGCTATCAAAAACCGAGTGGGCCTCACCGTCGTCCACGCTTGCTCCAAGCGCCGAAATGACGGCCGCCCCTGACGGCACGCTCGACAGCCATTTTTTTGCGTCAGCCCTGGCAAACAATGACAGCGTCAAAACACCGGGCCCTGCCATTGGCACTCACTTTCTGGCCGAGCAGTCGAACTATTTGAAAACACGCGCCAATGACGTGTCCAAAGGCTTGAGCGACCTGGTGAAAAACAAGAACTCCATAAAATCAGCCGAGGTCCCGCAGGCGTTGGTTGAAAGCAAAGAGATCCTGACCGTGTCGGTGAAAATCATTAAGCACTGCGTTTCGATGGTAGAAAAAACCACCAACCTGCAGTAGGCCGCTTATGCGCACGCGTCGAGTCATCTATTTATTACTTACGCTGATGGTGGTGTTGAGCGGCTGTGGCGAACGCCTTGACCTTCACCGCCAACTGTCCGAGCAGGAAGCCAACGATGTGATCGCCGAACTGGCGGACAAGCACATCCGTGCCCAGAAGGTACTGGAGAAAGACGGTGTAGTGGTGCGGGTACAGACAAGCGATATCGCCCGCGCGGTTCGAACGCTGGAAGCGGCAGGGCTGCCAAAAACCGCTCGGTCCACATTGGGTGAGATTTTCCGCAAGGAGGGGGTTATCTCTACCCCGCTGGAAGAGCGTGCGCGCTATATCTATGCCTTGTCCCAAGAGCTGGAGGCGACGTTATCCAACATTGACGGGGTCATCGTTGCCCGCGTCCATGTTGTGCTACCGGAGCGTGTAGCACCGGGCGAACCCGTACAACCGGCCTCAGCCTCGGTCTTTATCAAGCACGACCCCAGGCTGGAGCCGGACAATATCAGGCCACGCGTGCGCAGGATGGTCGCCAGCAGCATCCCTGGCATGAGTACCACGGCGGACAACCCGCAAAAACTCACCGTCACGTTTGTACCGGCTGCGGCCTACGTCGAGCGGGAACGCCTGGTTTACTTCGGCGCGTTCCTTGTGCCCGAGGCTGACTTGGCCTTCTGGCAGATCAGCATGGTGATCTTGCTGATCGTCCTGATACTGTCAGGCGTCGCTGCCGCTCTATGGCTTCGCAAGGCACGGCTCCCACCACCCGGTGCGTTCACACCGGCGTCGGTGCCTTCGAGCCCTCCCCCACATGCATGACATCCGCGAATGGGTTCATTGGTGGGCCTGCCCCTGGGCTCGTTCGCAGCACCAATGGGCCGCCTTCGATCTCAACTTACCGACCAACGAGGCGCTAGGTCGCGGCCGACATGAGCTGATCAGTCGTGCATTAGGCATCACGCCCTGCCTGCCCATCCAGCCCTCTCCAGCGCTGCTGCGAATGGTGCTGGCGCCGCCGGAGCAACAAGCGTTGATGCTGACCCTGGTCGACGGCATTTACCACCCACAGCACGACACCGCCTTGAGTCATGAACAGCGGCAGTGGTGCGCTCGTCTATCCATGGCGCTGCCCTCTTGCTTCCGACAGCCCGGCGAGGACCCTCTGCATCATCTGCGCGCCTGGGTCGAGCGCAGCGTGTGGCAGCGCCTGCGCCTCAGTTTTGCGCAACGTCGGGTACTGGAACTCGAAAGCCAATACCCGCCGCAAGCGGGAAGCAAACTGGACACTGTCTGGCAGGCGGTCATCTGGCGTGCCAGCGCTGCGACAGAGGACGACTTTCACGCGGATCCTTCCGGAGGGCTGCACCATGTTATGCCGACACAAGATTGAACTGTCGATTCCCGCCGCCGGCCTGCCCGATGCCTTGATTCCCCGGGCAGTCCTTGCCGACAGTCAGCAGGCCGAGCGGCTGCTCAAACATGCGCAGGCCCAAGCCGACACGCTTCTGCGCCAGGCTCAGGAAAAAAGCGAGCAATGGCTTGAGCAGGCACAAGCCGAGTTCTGGCAGCGCGCCAATCGCCAACTCCAGCGCTGGGAGCTGGAACGCCAGGCCATTTGCGAGCGGCTTGAGCAGATTGCCACATCAGTTACCAATCAGGCGCTGAGCAACCTGCTGGAGCAGACACCGCCCGCTGAGCGCCTCAGTGCCTTGCTGAAAAAAATGCTGAACACGCAAGTCCCTGCCATCGCGGCCAACCTGGTCTGCCATCCACAGGACCACTTGCAGGTAGAGCACTGGCTGACACTTCACAGCGACGCCCCCTGGAGCCTGCGCCTGGACAACTCCCTGGCGGCCCAGACACTCATTCTGGAAACCAACGAAGGCAGCTTTCACATCGAGTGGCGCTCGACCGTTGATAGCCTGCTGTTGCTTGAGCCAGCGGCCGGCGGCAGGTAAGGAATTTCCGGCCGTACTGATTACATTGCCTTTCAAAAGTCTTCGAGTGGAACCGTTACCAGGCATGAGCCACTTATAACGGCAAAGCCACCGGAGAGCCGCCATGAGTTTTGATTACCGCCTGCATCAAAGGCAATACAGGGAACTGGATGCCGTCAACCGCCGCATCGAACAGATGAGTAAAGCCTCAGAAGAGGCCCTCGATAACGAAACGTTCACGGCATTACTGGATCAGGCACTCGCGTTGAAGATGGATGCCAACCGTCTTGTGACCTCAACCTTCGCGATGACCAATCACATGGCCGAAAAAGGCAAGGTCATCTTTGATGGGATCCCTTGACGGTGATGACTGTCTGGCGCGCTGGTTGAGCAGTTCCGATCCGCAGATCACGTTGACGGAAGGCGATAGCTGCATCGTCCTTCGACGTGACAGAGGCGCGCTGCTACTCGGCGTCCAACTCACTCAGCAGGTGCCCGCCAATGCGCAGTTGGAAAACTGGATGCGCCTGGGCGCAGCCAGCTTGAATCACTTTCCAGGGGCGCTCGCCCAAGACCCCGCCCACGGCGCGCTGTGGTTGCTTGGGTGCCTGCACGACGAGCCGAACCCAACGCGTGCGCAGACGTGTCTAGAAGCGCTGCTCAATCAGCGTGATACCTGGCGGGCAGTCATGGCCCGCCTTGCACGCCCCGCCCGTGCGCAGAGCCCAACCTCGCGACATCCGCTTTCGCATTAATCAGAGAACGCCTCATGAACAACACGTCCGACAAGCCTGATTGCTTGCATGGCCCCTCGCCCCAGTTATCTGCAAAACGTGCCGACTGGCGCTGGCTGCTCGTTCTGCCATGGTTGCTGATCCCTTCGCAAAGCACGCTGGCCGCCATTCCCAGCGAATGGAAAAACACCGCCTATGCCTATGAAGCCGAACACAAGCCCTTGCGCGAGGTGCTGGAAGACTTCGCTCAGACCTTCGGCACGCAGCTGCAGATCGAGGGCCTTCTGGAGGGTACCGTCAATGGAAAAATCCGCGCGAATACGCCCCAGTCTCTCCTCGACAGGCTGGGTGTAGAGCATCGTTTCCAATGGTACCTGTACAACAACACCCTCTATATCAGCACCCTGGATCAGCAGGAGTCCGCACGCCTTGAGGTGTCCTCGGAAACCATCGCGGATTTGAAGCAGGCATTGACTGATATCGGTTTGCTGGAGAGCCGCTTCGGGTGGGGCGAGCTCCCCGAGGACGGTGTGATATTGGTCTCCGGCCCCAGGCGCTACATCGAACAGGTCAAACAGTTCGCCAGCCAGCGCCGGTCACCCGATGAAAAACAGAGCGTGCTGACGTTCCCACTGAAGTTTGCCAACGCCGCAGACCGCCAGATTGACTATCGCGGCGAAAAACACATGATCCCCGGCGTCGCCAATATGTTGCGCGGGCTACTGGAGCCGCGCCCGGCCTCAGTACTGCCACCGCGTGCCACACCACCCTCCGCACCCGCACCGCTGGCGGCGAGCGGCGCTCGCTTGAGCAACCCGTTGCTGGGACAGATGCTCGGCACCACCCCGCCCCCGGAGCCATCAGGCACTGGCCCCACGGTCACGCCACGCGCCTCCGTCAGCAGCGGCAAAATCCGCGTCGAAGCGGACGTGCGCAATAACGCAGTGCTGATCTATGACCTGCCCGAACGCCAGGCCATGTATCGCGACCTGATTGCCCAGCTTGATGTGGCGCGCAAGCTGGTAGAAATTGACGCGATCATCCTGGATATCGAGCGCACTCAACTGCAGGAATTCGGGGTTAACTGGGGTTTTCAGAACAGTCGCTTCCGAGGCGGGGTGAACATGAACCCCGGTACGTCATCGCAACTTTCATTTGAAAACCGCGACAAGTTCTACGCACACATCCGTGCCCTGGAAAGCCGCGGCCTGGCGACCCTGGTGTCTAATCCGTCGGTCCTGACCCTGGAAAACCATCCCGCGGTGATTGATTTCAACCGTACTCAATACCTGGTGGGCGGCACCGAGAACGCAACCATTTTACCCGTCACGGTCGGCACCAGTTTCCAGGTCGTCCCCAGGGTCATCACTTCCAGGGGCAAGCATCAGATCCATCTGCTGGTGGATATCGAAGACGGTAACTTCAATGCGTCCCCCCCCCCGAGCACGACACCGGATGTGAGCCGGGGCAAGGTCAGCACCCAAGCGGTGATGGCGGAGAAACGCTCACTGGTAATCGGCGGCTTCCACGTCAGCGAAAGCACCGACAAGCGCAATAAAGTGCCGCTGCTGGGGGATATTCCCCTGCTGGGCAAGGCATTGTTTTCCTCCACCGAACGCCAGAACAATCGCCGCGAAAGGCTGTTCATCCTGACCCCTCGGGTCATCGGCGATCAGGACGATCCTTCGCGCTACTTGCCCCAAGACGATCAGGCCGAGTTGCAAGCGGCACTCAAACCCTTGGCCAGGCGCTATGCCCCTCACCAACCGGTGGTCAAACGCAGCGATATCACCAGCACCCTGGCGCATCTGGTGAGCGGCCAGGTACCCAAGGCTTTCAAGGCGGCCCCCATGCCCTTGGGGCTCAATACGTTATGCGCCACACGCGAGCTGTTGGCGCTCAATACCAACCGCAGCCAGTGGTACACCGGCCCGGACTTCAACGTGGCCGTCGTAGTGCTGCGCAACCAGTTCAAACGCAATGTACGAATTGATGAAAAGGAGTGCAGTAACTCACACACCCTGGCCGTCAGCGTGTGGCCCCGGGCCTGGCTCAAGCCGGGCGAGGAAGCCGAGGTATTTATCGCCATGCGCCCAGTCGTGAAAGACGCACACATTGGTATATCCCGCCCTTCCCTGCTCACCCCAACCCGGAACGCCCCGCAATGAAGCCTTTACTGTTGTGCTCCACACTCATCGGTGCCGCACTGCTCGTCGCCGGCTGCACGCCAACCTGCAAAGGCGACTCCTGCTCGCGTCCGCAGTCAGGCAAGGACACCCTGGTGGTCTGGTGGCCACCGCAGATGCGGGCCGAACCGGGCCCGTCAGGAGAGCGTTCGGACTACCAGACGATATCACTGGAACGATGACCGACCAGCAGCGTCGCGAAGCGTTCTGCGACGCATGGGTGGGCGGTAACGGCGCCCACCTGTCAGTCGGTCCGGGTATCAATATCTGCGCTCGGGCCACTGCTGCCGGCCCGGGATTGGCCTTGCAGGTGACCTGTGACGTCTTGCAATCCGGGCAATTACAGCGGGTACTTGAACGCCGGTTTGCCCAAGCAGCGGCCTTCAAGGGCTGCTTTATCTACCTCGACACCATGGGCAACCTGGTGATCTGGCATGCACTGCCGACACAACGCCAGGCGCTGGACGAAACCCTCAGTCGGCTGCTCTCACTGGCCAGTCTTGAGGCGTTGGACAGACGCGCCTATCGCTGAATCAACGTCGCTCGAGCTCCGGCAACTCCAGGGTTTCACGCTTGGCTTCATCGTCAAGCTCACGCAAGGTCCGGTAGATCAACGCTACCGCCTGCAATGTTTCGCGAGGAATACCCGCCCCCAGCTTCTTCTCATACAGCGTACGGGCCAACCAGACACACTGGACCACTGGGACATCGGCGGCTTTCGCGCGGTCAATCAACGCACGGGCCTGGGCATCCGTGCCTTTGTCCACCAGTAACGGCAGCGGCGTTTTGCCGGGGCGGTAATACAAGGCGACGGCAAAGTGCGTCGGGTTGACCACCAGCATGTCCGACTCTTCCAGCTTGGGCAGCTTGACCTTGGGTTCTTCCTGGGCCAGTTGATAAGCCAGGGAGCGACGCTGCCCCTTCACATGAGGGTCACCTTCCATGTCCTTGTACTCCTTGAGCACCTCCACTTGGGTCATGCGCATGCGCTTTGCAAAAAAGTGCCTCTGCAACGCCAGGTCAATCAACGCCAATACCAACAGCAAGCCCAGGCAGGCATGCAACAAGTGACGGAACACGGTAATCAGCGCCTGGACATAGGTTTGCAGGTCGCTGCCGGCCAACTTGATCAGCGTTCCCACTGACGGACCGATCACGACATACAGGATCACCCCCAATAGCAGGGCCTTGGCCAGGCCCATCAACAGGTTCATGACCTGCTGGGCAGAGAACATCTGCTTGAGTTGACTGATTGGGTTAAGGCGGCTGAAGTTGAGCTGCAGGCTCTGCGGTGCAAACAGCAACCCGAACTGCATCCAACTGCTGATCAGCTTCACGCCGATCGCCACGCCGGCCATCATCAGGGCAAATGCAAAAAACACGATCAAGCTTTCCAGCAGCACCTCTTCCAAGGCGCGGGCGAAGGGTTGGCCCATTCGCGACATGGGCAGCACCATCAGTTGCTGGAAGCGCTGCATGCTAGGCTCGGCCGTGAACAAGGCGATCTCGCTCAAGGCGGTCAGCGCCAGCAATTTACCGACATCCTGGCTTTGCGCGACCTGACCTTTTTGACGCTGATCACGCAACTTCTTCGGCGTAGCCGCGTGCTTTTTCTCGCCTGAATCACTCATGGCGTCGGGCCTTGAAACAACAGGCCCAGGGAGTGCTTGAGATCACCCAGCAGGCTCATGCGGCCGACGATCAAATCCTGCAGCAAGGGAAAG
Source organism: Pseudomonas sp. BCA17 (assembly GCF_004519405.1). Classification (GTDB taxonomy): domain Bacteria; phylum Pseudomonadota; class Gammaproteobacteria; order Pseudomonadales; family Pseudomonadaceae; genus Aquipseudomonas. The sequence goes on from NZ_SGWI01000002.1 coordinate 718,150, forward strand.
TACAGAATCAGGATCATCAGCCCGGCCAGGCTTTTGAGCGGGGGCGCGAGGGTCGACACTTGCAGTTGCGGGCTATACAGCCCGAGCAACGCGATACCAAATTCCAGCAACAGCAACACAGCAATAAACGGTGCGGCGTAAAGCATCATGTGCATGAGCGTATCGCCCAACAGTCCCACAAACACGCTAAAGCCATTCACTGCCACCGATGGCAACCAGGCCGTCGGCGGCCACACCAGATAGCTGTCCCAGATCACCTGGGTCAACACGCCAAGCCCGAGGGTGGCGATCAACAGGTAGATCGCCAATTGCTTGAACAGATGCCCCACGGGCGTGGCGTCCGGCCCCAACGACGGGTTGAGCTGACCACCGGCCAGGGCGCCACGCTGGTTGTCCAGTAACGCGCCCACTGACTCAAACATCCAGAACGGCATGGCCAGCAAAATCCCGAGCAGGAACCCCAACGCCATCTCCTTGAACACCAACCCGCCGATCATTAATGCCGAGTAGTCCTGGCCCTTGAGCACGCTGTAGATCCCGGGTGCCGGAATCAGCGCAAGGACCATCACGATGATATGTCGGGGCATCCCCCTAAGGTGCTGGAAGCAAAATGCGGGCACCAGAAAAGCACACGGATAGATGCGCGCCATAGCGATCAACAAACTGGGCAGGTAATCAACCAGAAGCAACAAGCCGGTAACCTCAGTGGAGTGCCGAACGGGCGATCATGTCGAACGTCAGGTTGATCAGTTGGATCAACTCCACCCCAATCCAACGCCCGGTCAGTATCAAGGTGACGCCAACCGCCACCAACTTGATGCCAAAGGGCAAGGTCTGATCCTGTATCTGCATCAGCGCCTGTATCAACGAGGTCAGCACACCGACAACCACCGCCACAATCAACGGCGGCGCCGACAGGACCACCACCAACAACATGCCTTGCTTGAACAGCACGATCGGTTCCATAGGCCACTCAGAGATAAGAAAGGAACAGACTGTCGAGCAGCCGCGACCATCCGGACACCAGCACGAACAGGAGCAGCTTGAGCGGCAGGGAGATGGTCATGGGTGAGACCATCTGCATGCCCAACGCCAGCAGCAGGTTGGAAACGATCAAGTCGATGACAATGAAGGGGATGTAGATCAGGAAGCCGATCTCGAAACCTGCCTGCAACTGCGAAAGGACAAAGGCCGGCATCAACAGGATCAAGTCTTCGCGCTGGACCTGCTGCGCCATTTCCGCCGGCCACATGCGTGCGCTGTTTTCCTTCAGGTGGGTCAGGACATCCGGATCGGTATTGCGCTGCATGAACGTGCGCAACGGCTGGATGGCCACCAGGCCGGTCTCCTGCATGGTCTGCACGCTGCTCAAATCCAGCGGTGACGTCTTGAGCGTCTGCGCTACCTCATAGCCGACGGGCGCCATGATAAACAGCGTCGCCGCCAGGGCGATGCCATTGATCGCCATACTCGGCGGCACCTGCTGCACGCCGATGGCGTTGCGGGTAATCATCAGCACGATGACGATCTTCAAGAACGCCGTGCAGACGATCAACAACATCGGCATCAGCGACAACGACCCCAGAAACAGCGCGAGAACGAGCGGGTCGACCCCCTGGAAGGTCATCGGGAGAACACCACACGGGACAACTGCAGGCCAAGCCGCCCATCAACTTCGACCAGTTGGCCCTGGCCGATGGGCCGATCGCCATAGTAGAGCCCGGCCATGCCGGGAGCGTAACCGGTGATCCCCAACACGGCACCGGGGGCGAGGTTGCGCAACTCGCCCAGGCTCAGGTTCAGTGTGCCACAGCGTACATTGAGCGCCATGCTCAACTCATCAAATGGCTCATGACCGAATACATCCGTCACCGGTCGATCGTCCCCCGCCTCTGGGGCGTGATGAACAGCCAAATCTTCGTCCACAGTTGTTTCCTCAATTGAACTCACGGTCAGGCACAGCGGCCCGTGTGCGTCGTCAATGCGCCCGTGCAGGCGCTGCCTACCGACGGGCAAGTAACCGTTGCCCTGCACTTGAAAATAGGAGTGTTCGAGTAGCACGACGTCGCCTTCACGGACGCTGCACATCTGCGCGATCGACAAACGCAAACGCCCCAGCGTGACCGCGAGCGTCAGTTGAAACCGATCAGGCATCGGCGCGGCTGTCGGCTGCCAAGGCCCCGCCTCGCACAGTGCCAAAAAGCTCTGCGCAGACATCCACAGATAGCCCGCCACCCTGGACGCGCCAAGGCTTACCCACAGCCGGCAACCGAAGTCCAACGCGGGCACCGTGGGTGACAAACGCAGGTAGCCGAATAACGCTCGAACCTGTGGGCTCAGGTGGTGTTCAAACAAGGCCCAGAACCAGGAGTCCGGATCATTTCCAGCCTGGGCCAGTGTCACTGGGCACTGGCCCAGGAGGCTGAGTTGTGACGAAGGCTCACCGAACGCCAGGACCCCACAGGCCGTCTCAAAACACAACGGCGTGACGCCCTCCGGCGCACACGCGGGTTCAAGCTGCAACGCCCCACTCTGGCCGTCGACCTCAAACGGCATGCGTAGCCCGCCGCCCAACCGACGCAGGGCCGCGACCACGTCACCCTCGACCGCGCGCAAGGCCAGAGGTGGCATCATCATGTGCGCTCCAGGTGTACCAAATGCAGGCTGACCGGCTCGCCAACAGCCTGGGCGATCCGATCCTCGCAGCGTTGCCGCACGCCACTGAGCCAACGCGTCGTCGTGTCGTGCTCCGCGTCCAATTCAACATTCCAAGTGTTGTGTTCTCGTCGGATGCGGGCCTGGATCCGCCCCAGCCGAGGCAAGTACAGCGTCGCCTCAAGCGGCCATTGCGAAGCGCCGTGTATCCGAGGTGCCAACTGTTCGGCCAATGTCTGGATCATGCCAATCTCTGCGGCCGCGCTTCGTCCCGCCGCAGCGTGGCTCCCATAACCCTTGGGCTCACCCTCATCCACGAACAACCGGCGGAACAATTGCCCGTGTTCGTCAGGGATAACCACGCCTGCCCCTGCCTCACGCGTATCACGAAGCTCACGCGGGCGTGAACGCTCGACCTTGTCCGCCGGCACCTGCGTCACGTCTCCTCCCGAGTCAATAACCTGGCCAGCTCCTGAAGTTTTTCGACCTCGCGCAAGCAGTGGGTAACCTGCTTCTGCACGCTGCTGATGTGCACCGCCTGCTGCGTCTTTTGCTCATGCAAGGCTTGTAACTGGCCCTCTTCACGCAATGTGCCGGCCGACAGGTTGCGCTCCTGGGCGCTCCAGTCTTTCAGTGCCTTGAAGGTCATCACCTGCCCCTGGTGCTGATTGAACAATTGCGCGCATTGCCTGGCCTCTTCGAGGCGAGTGTGTTCAAGCGTCTGCTGCGCCTGCGCGATCTGTTCGAGCAGGGTTCGCTGGGCTCGTTGGGCGGCGCTCAAGGCTCGCTCGACACGATCAGCGCGATGCCGGCGCAAGCGCCGCAGCGTCTCGACTTCAGCGATGAGTGACTCAGAAGGGGACATACGCTGTCAGCTCCGTCAGTTGCTCCAGGGTCGTCGTGATAGGTGATGGCTCTCGCAGGTCCTGGCGCAAAAAACCATCGACGGACTGACGGCTGTCCACGGCCATATCGGTCAAGGCATCACTGCCGGGCTGATACTCACCCAGCTTGAGCATCAGCTCGATCTGCTGATACGCCGATAACAGACGCCGCAACGCGGTGCCGGCCCGGATATGTCCAGGCTCCGCCACATTGCTCAAAATCCTCGATAAGCTGGCCAGCACATCCACCGCCGGATAATGACCACGCTCGGCCAGCTTGCGGGATAACACGATGTGACCGTCGAGCAGTGAGCGAACCTCATCCGCCACCGGGTCGCTCATCGAGTCCTGCTCGATCAGCACCGTGTAAATGGCGGTGATGACACCGTCCCGGGTCAGCCCGGCACGCTCCACCAACCGCGGCAGCAAGCTATACACCGACGGCGGCAAGCCACCACGCCCCAGGGGTTCGCCGGCCGCCAGGCCGATCTCGCGCTGGGCTCTGGCGAACCGGGTCAGGGAGTCGATCAGTAACAACACCCGCTGGCCTTTACGTCGAAACCCTTCGGCCAGTGCGGTTGCAGTGAAGGCGGCGCGGGCGCGCTCCATGCTGGAACGGTCGGAGGTGGCACAGACCAATACGGCCTTGGCGCGCAGTGCGTCGTCCAGCTCATGATCGAGAAACTCACGCAGTTCGCGACCTCGCTCGCCAATCAGGCCGAACACAATCACATCGCAGTCCACGTTACGGGCGATCTCCGCCAACAAGGTGGTCTTGCCACAACCGGCACCCGCAAACAGTCCTACGCGCTGGCCCTCCCCCAGGGTCAACAGGCCATCGATCGAACGCACCCCCGTGGCAAGCGCCCGATTGATCCTCGGCCGCTCAGTCGGCAACGGTGCTTCGCACAACACCGTGCTGGCATCGAGCATGTCGCTTGCGACAAAGGCACTGGGACCGTCACCCGCAATAGGTCGACCAAATCCATCCAGCACCTGCCCCAGCAGCGCCTCGCTGACTTGCACCCGGTGCGGCACACCCAGGCGCTCGACACTGGCACCTACACGCACACCCTCCAGGTTGCCCAGGGCGCTGAGCACAGCGTCCTGCTGATCGAACCCGATGATTTCGGCCAGCATGCAATCACCCGGTTTTTTCTCCACCTGGCACAAGTCGCCAATACGTGCGTCGGGCAACCGGCATTGCAGCAGCATGCCGTTTACACGCTGTATCCGACCGCGCATCGAAACGGGCGCAAAGCGGGTCAATGCTTGTGACTGGCTCAACCGCCATGATTCCAGGCGCGCCTGTATCGAGTCGTTCACCAGCGCACCTCATAACGTTGCGTACCGTCAAAAATCACTTTGTGGTTATCGATCAACACCAGCCGCAAGCCATCCAATTCGTCGCCCACGAACAACCGGAGTCCGTCCTCCAGCACGACGTGGCCGCTGGCGCCCCCCACGATCTGGAGGATCTTGAATGGGAGCGTGTTGTCGCGTACCTGCACGCGGCTGATCACTGGCACGGCGGTGTCGAACTGCTCGGCGAAACGGCTGAGCATGCGTGCGACCAGCTCGACGTCTTCCTGGGAAACATCACCGTTGAGGACAATCTGGCCATTGATCACTTGCAAGCTGACCCGCTGGGCCAACTCGCGCTCGCTGAGCATCTTCAACAACTGCTGTCGCGCCTCGAAGGGTGAACCCAACTCCTGTTTTTGCTCAACGGGCGGCATCAGCGACGCTTGTGCCCCGCGCCCCGCTGTCGAGACGATACCGATTGCAACGATGACCACGGCGCACAGCAACACCAGGCTGATCAAACGCTTCTGTTGCGACGTAGAGATCGAAGACAGCAACAGCCGCCTGGCGGGCTCGGGTATCGGCGCCACCTGCGCTGGCCTGTCAACCGGCGCCTGCGGCCAAGGCTGATCGGCAGGCGCCACACACAAGCGAACGGCACCGATCACAAAAGGCGTGTTGAGGGCCAGGTTGCCGATCTGCGCCAGCACTTGCCCATCGCTGTCTTGCAATAGCCCCGCTTCGGCCTGGACCGACCAATGCCCGTCGATCAACTGCAAGCGTGCGTGGTGCTCGGTGATACCCGGGTCCCTTAACAACAGGTCGGCGTCCGCGTGGGCGCCAAGGCTCCATTGCTCGCCAAACAACGGCAGAGCGGCGCCTTTTTGCAGACCCTCCAGCACCCGCAGCTCGAACATCATCGCACCTGTCGCGTCAGCATTAACGGCGGGGTCATGCCAACGCCCCGCGCATCAATTCGTCCTGGCCCAGATCAAAACGCCCCAGCACCTTGACCTTGGAGGTACTCCCCAACTCGGCAAAAGACAGCACCGGCACATGGCTGAATTCGTCCAGCAGCAAGGTGCGCAAGGGGCTGCGTAGATCCTGTGCCACCAGCATCACGCTCTTGCTCTTAGGACGCGCCACAAATGCCTGGTTGAGCAGGTTGATCAGGGCCGCACTGCTCTCGTTGTCGAGGGCAAAGAACACTCCGCTCTGGGTTTGGCGCAGCGCTTCGCGCAGGATGTTTTCAGTGTGGGGCGACAGCAGCCAGGCATGCAGGCCATCGGGCTCGCTGTACTGATGGTAGATCTGCGCCTTGAGCGCAATGCGTGCGTAATCGGCCAAGGCATCCGGCTCGCGTTCGTGCTGGCCGTACTCGATCAATGACTCGACGATCAAACGCACCGCACGCAACGGCACGCCTTCGCCGGCCAAGCGCTGCAACACCGACGAAAACCGCGAAAGCGGCATGATACGTTGCAGTTCCTGCACCAGTTCCGGCTGGTTGTGCTCCAGCCAACTGAGGATCGCCTTGCTTTCCTGGATACCCAGGAACCGTGGCCCGCTCAGCATCATCGCTCGCGTCATACGCTCGATGATCAGGCTCTGGGCACTGAAACGCTCGACCAGGGGATCGTCCAGCAAGGGATCATCGGGAGCGAGCCACAACCAGTCCTGTTCATCGCGCTCGGGAAGCCCTCTTTCGCCTCGCTCCAACGGAGGTGTCAGCGACGCGTATTCGACTGCTATCCGATCGCTCAGGGTCGCCGCCATCACCGGCACCTCATGCACGCAAAAGCGCATCTCGTCGGGCGCCAGCAAGTCATCGAATTCGGCTTCAAACGGCGGCAGCGTCAAACCGATACTCGTGACCAGTGCATTTCGGGCCTGGCGGATTTTATGAACGATATCGATGACCTGCGGCGTTGCGTACAACGTCGGGTGGAACTGCAACAGATACGGGCGCGACGGATCAAAGCCGCGCAGGTCTTCGTCGCCGTTCTCCTCGGGGCGCACCACCTTTTCAGCCTGAGCCGGCGGGGCAGCCTCGCGCTGTCGCTGACGCGCCAGGTAGTAGCCCAGGCTGCCGGTCATCAGCGAGATCAGAATAAACACCACCGTGGGCATGCCAGGGAGCGCGGCGAAAGCAAGCATGCCCACCGAGGCGATCATCCAGCTCTTGGGCTCACTGGTCATCTGCCGGGCAATTTCGGCGCCCATGTTATTCGCGCCCTTGCGTCCATCCGGTGCCACACGGGTAATGATCATGCCGGCGGTCAGGGAGATCAGCAGCGCGGGAATCTGTGCGATCAGGCCATCGCCAATGGTCAGCACCGAATACAACGCCATCGACTCACCCGCACTCATCCCATGCTGGAATATCCCGGTGGAGAAACCACCCAGCAGGTTGATGAGCACGATGATCAACCCGGCAATAGCGTCGCCTTTGACGAATTTCATGGCGCCGTCCATGGCCCCGAACAGCTGGCTTTCACGGGACAACTGCTCGCGTTTATCCCGCGCCTGCCCTCCGTCGATCAGCCCCGCGCGCAAATCACTGTCGATCGACATCTGCTTGCCCGGCATCGCATCCAGGCTGAAGCGGGCAGCGACTTCAGCGACCCGTTCGGAGCCCTTGGTAATCACCAGGAAGTTGACGAGAGTGAGGATCAGGAAAATCACCAGGCCAACCGCCAGGTTACCGCCCACCACAAAATTCCCGAAGGCTTCGACAATGTCACCCGCATCCTGCTCCAGCAGGATCAAACGCGTGGTGGCGATCGACAGTGCCAGGCGAAACATAGTGGTCAGCAGCAAAATCGATGGGAACGATGAGAACGCCAACGGCCCAGGCAGGTACAGCGCCAGCACGATCAGCAGACAGGAAATACAGATATTGAGTGCAATCAGGATATCCACCAACCAGGTGGGCAACGGCACGATAAAGATAAACACGATGGCCATGACCACCACCGCGCCTAACACCTCAGCACGCTGCGCCACCTTGAGCAGCACAGCGTTGATGGAGGCCAGCACCGTCACTGCTGGCTCCTCGACTCGCTCTCGAAGTGCGAATGACCGCGCTCGGCACGGGTGAATTCGTCCATCACCAGCAAGATGTTGTGCAGAGCCTCTTGACGCCCGCGGCCGTCACGCCACAAGGCCAGGGGCAAACGCTGCATCACCGGGTACAAGCCATTGAGAGACACCAACTGGGCAGCCGGTAGCGCGCCACCAAAATCGCAGGCCAGCCGCTGGACTTCTGCCGATTCGATACCAGTGCCGGCGTAGCCCAACAGCCGTTGCAGCAGGCTCACCGCATCCAGCCCGGTATCCAGGCGCCGGATCAACGCCTGGCAATTGGATAACGCCCCGCCCAGCTGGCTACAGCTCTGCAGACCCAGTAGCAAGGTGCGCAGTTGCGCCGTGGGGACCGAGGGCGTGTGTGCGGCGATATCGTCGGCCAAGGCCCGGCGCATCAGGTTGAGCCCGGCGCCAAACTGCTCGCCACCGTACACCCCGAGCAGCGATTGCATCATCAACACCAAGGATTGGCGCATGACCACACTGGCGTAATACAACGCACGCACCGCCTGGCGTTCCTGCGGGTCATCGCTGGCGTGCTGCAGGGTCAGTGCGATATTCAGCCCGGCCTGGATTTCCCGCTTGAAGCGGATTTCCAGCTTCGCGATTGCATCTCGCGCCAGGGCGGCCTCGACCTTGCGCGCTTCGGCTTGCGCCTCGGCCGCCACGCGCTGGAGAACCACAAACGTGCGTGCCGGATCACGACCGGTCAGCTCAAGCAATGTGTCGATACCCGACTGCTGCAACAGTTGCATCCGCACGTGACGAGCGACGGTTGCCAATGTCGCCTGGCCAGGATGACCCAGCTGTTCATAGAGCTGAGTGATCTGCTCGATCGGTGCGACCTGCCGTCCAATCGACCGACGGCCCAGGGCGATGCCATTGAGCGCCACTTCCTCGCTGAATATCTGGGCAATGTCGTCGATACCCGCTGCACCGGCCTGCGTTTGAGCGGCGCTGATGCGGGGTTGATCCGTGGTCGGGATCGCTTGCACATCGTTGAAGGGTTCGACTTTCATGGGCGGGCCAGGACAGGAAGTTTGTGTCCCTATGTGGCAAGCGCTCGCCATACAGTTCCATCGAAATCACCCCTGCGGCATTTTTGAAAAGACCCGCACAACGGCGTCCGGTCTTTTTGCAAGCAACTGCACAAGACCCGGTGGGAATAAATATATTTTTATTTAAAAATCAATGAATTAAGTAATTTTTTCCTTTGGCACAGCCAGTGCAAAAGGGGTTCACGTCGAAACCACTTCGACCGTGTCCACCCTGAGGAAAAAATCATGGATATCCCTATTGGTGCCCTCGCTCACCTTGTTGGCAGCTCGCCGCAATTCATGCTCCACCTGACGGACGACCAGCAAAAAAAACTTCGGCGCTTCATTCATAAACGCGTGCTCAACCCGGAAGATGCGGACGATCTTCTGCAACTCACCTACCTGGAAGCCTGGCGCAATCGGGAGCGCTACAGCGGCCAGGCGACACTCAGCACCTGGATGTGTGGAATCGCGCAAAACCTGATTCGCAACCACTTCAGGCGCCTGTATGCCAAACCGGTACATTGCGAATTCGACGAGGCGCTGTGGCATGGCCAGGAAGACAGCCGCAACCTGGACTGGGAGTTCGAGATCAATCGCCGACTGGAGAAAACCCTCATAGCCATAAAGGGCCTGCCGCAGGAAATGCGCAAAACCCTATATGCCTCACTGGAGACCGATGGCAGCTATCAGGACACCGCCGACGCGCTGGACATCCCCATCGGCACTGTTCGCTCGCGCTTGTCGCGGGCACGTGAACAACTCAAGCGCGTTACCCATACGCCATTGCGACCTTAAGCCAGGCTAGCTGGCAATTGTTGGGCGACAGGGATATCAGCCCAACTCGATCAAGCCTTTTCATGTGCGACGGCAAGAACGCCCGCCCCCCAGGCAATGACGAGAACGCGGGCAGCCTGTACACGCATCCCCTGTTGCGAGATTTCCCAGGCGCCCGGCCCTGGTCGTGCTCATCCCGCCAAAACCGCGCATCAGCCTGCCCTCTCATATTCGGTCTTCACCGATATAAGCCCGCCGGCCAACCCACCACTCGTCGCCGTTTAGCCTATTTTTCGTTAAACAGTTGAAAGCGTAGAAAAAATCTCAATAAAAATGCTTGACGCATTCCCGTTCTGCGCGAATAATGCGCGCCACTTGGCTACATAGCTCAGTTGGTTAGAGCATAGCATTCATAATGCTGGGGTCCGGGGTTCAAGTCCCTGTGTAGCCACCAAGTACTAAAAACGGCTTACCGAAAGGTAGGCCGTTTTTTTATGCCTGTCGAAAAGTACTGAGGCATACTCGCTGCGGTCCAGAGCCCACACCCTAGCCTTGAGCGCAGCCGGTAGCCCATTCATGAGCCTCAACGTATTCGTCATCATCCTCCTGGGTGCGGCACTTCACGCCACCTGGAATGCCGTCGTCAAAGGTGGCGCCGACAAGCTCTTGACCACCTGCATGATCGCCTCAGTCGCCTCGCTGATCGCGTTGACGGCCGTCCCGTTCCTGGAGCCTCCGGCGAGAGACAGCTGGCTGTTCATAGGCGCATCAGTGATTTTCCAAGTGCTGTATTTCGCCCTGGTCGCCTCGACCTACCGCCTGGCCGACATGAGCCAGACCTACCCGATCATGCGCGGTACCGCGCCACTGCTGGTGGCGACGGTGAGCGTGCTGGTGTTGTCCGAGTCGTTGTCGGCATTTGCCTGGCTCGGAATCGCCGTCATCTCCCTCGGCATCCTGAGCATGGCCACCGTCCCTTCGGCAGGTCAGAGAAAGGGCATGGTCCTGGCCTTGATCAATGCCGGCGTGATCGCGGGCTACACCCTGATCGATGGGGTTGGCGTGCGCAAATCCGGCGCGCCGGCGGCGTACACCCTGTGGATATTCCTGCTGACCGGCATTCCGCTTTTCGCATGGGCCCTGGCCACACGACGCGGCGTATTTCGTGACTACGTCAAGCGCCACTGGCACCTTGGCGTGGTGGGCGGCTTCGGCACGGTCGCATCCTATGGCCTGGCCCTGTGGGCGATGACTGCCGCACCGATCGCGACAGTGTCGGCACTCCGGGAAACCTCCATCCTGTTCGGCGTGGTGATCTGCGCATGGGTACTCAAAGAGCATGTGACGCGGGCGCGCATCCTCGCCGCCTGCATCATTGCCGCCGGGGCGATGGTATTGCGCTTGGGCTGAGCGTAGCTCATGCGCTCAAAAAAACTCCGTATCTGTATTTTGACGCTCTCCGGGCCCACTGTTAGTGTCCTGCCTCCCCTGCACGGAGTGGTCACGATGAAATTGGATATCTACCAGGTCGACGCTTTCAGCCAACAACCCTTCGGCGGCAACGCGGCGGCGGTCTGCCCGCTGACGGAATGGCTGACCGATGAGCAATTGCACAATATCGCCGCCGAGAACAACCTCTCGGAAACCGCATTCTTCGTGCCCCGCGACGGGTTTTATGAATTGCGCTGGCTTACTCCGGAAGTCGAAGTGGACCTGTGCGGACACGCCACGCTGGCGGCGGCGTGGGTGTTGATTCACCAGTTGGCGGGTGCACCTGATGTGTTGCGCTTTGCCACCCGCAGCGGCGAGTTGCGCGTGACGCGCAATGGCGACGAACTGGCGATGGACTTCCCTGCCAAGCAACCCGAGCGCTGTGAGCCGCCGGCCGGAATGTTGGACGCATTGGGGATTGAGCACGCCGAGGTGTATGGCACTGATGACTACATCGTGCTGGTGGACGACGAAACCCAGGTCGCCGCGCTGACGCCAGACTTCGCCCGCCTCAAGGGCCTGCCCAGACGCGGCATTGCAGTAACGGCCAAAAGCACGCGGTTTGATTTCATTTCCCGCTGGTTCGGCCCGAACGTCGGTATCAATGAAGACCCTGTCACCGGCTCTGCGCACTCCTCGCTGACGCCGTTTTGGGCCGAGCGCCTGGGCAAGTCGCAATTGACCGCCGAACAGGGAGGCAAGCGCCGTGGGCAACTGCGTTGCGAACTCAAGGGCGACCGCGTGATTATCGCCGGGTACGCGGCGCTCTATCTGAAAGGTACGATTTTCCTGTAAAAGCATTCACCCAAGGACAACAGATCATTCTCACAATGAACGGAGTTCAGCGCGTGCTTTCGATTTCCCGCCGTCAACTGTCAATGGTTGCCGCAGCCCTCGCCCTGGCCGGCTGTCACACCCCCGTCAATGAACAGCCTCCGGCACCGGAGCTGGGGTCGGGCTACCGCACCGATCTTGCGACGCAACACGCCCAGCGCCACATGGCCGCCGCCGCCAACCCGTTGGCGGCCGAAGCCGGGCGCGAGATGTTGCGCCAAGGGGGCTCGGCCATCGATGCGGCGATCGCAATGCAGGCGGTGCTGACCCTGGTGGAGCCGCAGTCGTCCGGCATCGGCGGCGGCGCGTTCATCATGCTCTGGGATGGGAAAACCGTGCACGCGTATGACGGCCGCGAAACGGCGCCGTCGGGTGCAACCGAGCGGTTGTTCTTGAAGGCCGACGGCACGCCCATGGCATTTCCCGAGGCGCAGATCGGTGGGCGCTCGGTCGGCACGCCGGGCGTCTTGCGCGCACTGGAGATGGCACACAAGAAAACCGGCCACCTGCAATGGGCCAAGTTATTCGAGCCGGCCATTCGGTTGTCGGAGCAAGGCTTCGCGATTTCTCCACGCTTGCACGCGCTGATTGCCGCCGACCGCTACATCCCGCAGTCGCCTGACATGGCGGCCTACTTCCTGAATGCCGATGGCACACCTAAAGCCACCGGTACGCTGTTGAAAAACCCGGCACTGGCGAACGTATTCAAACGCATTGCCAAGGAAGGACCGGACGCGCTGTACCACGGCCCGATCGCCGACGAGATCGCACGCAAGGTCCAGGGCAATCGCAATGCGGGCAGCCTGTCGCAGGCTGACCTCAAGAGCTACGCCGCCAAGGAACGCACGCCACTGTGCACCGACTACAAGCAGTACCAGGTGTGCGGCATGCCGCCGCCATCCTCGGGCGGAATCGCGGTTGCGCAAATCCTCGGCACATTGCAGGCCGTGGAAGCCCGCGATCCTCGCCTGGCCATCGCACCGATGACACCCGTGAAAAGCGCATCGCCCGCCGGTCTTGAGCCCACCCCGGAAGCCGTGCATCTGCTCGCGGAAGCCGGTCGCCTGGCTTTTGCCGACCGCGCACTGTATGTAGCGGATTCAGACTTCACCCCCGTCCCGGTCGCGGGCCTCGTCGCGCCGAGTTATCTGGCACAACGCGCGACGCTGATCGGCGAACGCAGCATGGGCATCGCCAAACCGGGCCAACCCGCGGGTATCCAGGTGGCGTACGCGCCGGACCGCTCGCCACTGCGCATCTCCACCTCGCAAGTGGTGGCAGTGGACGACCTCGGCGGTGCCGTATCGATGACCACCACGGTGGAAGCGGCGTTCGGTTCGCACGTGATGGTCCAGGGCTTTTTGTTGAACAACCAGATGACTGACTTCTCGTTCATCCCCGAAGAAAACGGCCAGCCGGTGGCCAACCGGGTCGAGCCGGGAAAACGCCCGCGCTCGGCCATGGCGCCGACCTTGGTGTTCGACCGCAAGAGCGGTGAGTTGCTGGCCGCGGTGGGTTCACCGGGCGGCTCACAGATCATCGAATACGTGAGCAAATCCCTGGTGGCAATGCTCGACTGGAAGCTCGACCCGCAAGCCGCCATCAACCTGCCCAACTTCGGCAGCCGCAATGGCGCGACCGAACTGGAGGCCGGCCTGTTCAGCCAGGGATTGAAACAGGCGTTAAAGGACAAAGGCCACACGTTGAGCGAGATTGATATGACCAGCGGCATCCAGGCCATCGTGCGCACGCGGGATGCCCAGGGCAAGACGACGCTGAGCGGCGGCGCGGACCCTCGACGCGAAGGCGAAGCGCTCGGCGACTAACTTTTTCAACGGAGAGATGCTGTGCAGCAGGCAGACAATCTCGGCGCCATACCCGGCGTCGACCATGGTTTTTGCTCGATCAACGATCCGCTACGGCCAGAAGGCGTTTTCATCTGCAAGCAGGTGCACAGCGCCTCGGTGGTTGAATGGCAGGCCGATCAGGTGACCAACACCATTGAGGCGGATGGCGTGTTCACCCGCGCACATCAGCCGATTGCGGTGATTACAGCCGATTGCCTGCCGGTGCTTATCGCCTCCAAAAACGGCGCAATGGTTGCCGCTGTGCATGGCGGCTGGAAGGGCTTGCAGGGCGGGATCATCGAAAACGCGGTGCAACGCTTTGCCGCCGAAGGCATCGCCGTGGACCAGTTGCGGGTAGCCATCGGGCCGTCGATCAAGCCCTGCTGTTATGAGGTGAGTGAGGGGTTTATCGGGCAGTTCCAGATGGATCAAGGCCACCTGTGGCGTGATGGCTTGGCACCATGGCGCTTTACGCAACCGTCGCCATTGCTGCCATCCGAGATTGCACCGCCGTATGCCAGGCAAGCGGGAAGCGCCTGGTTTGATTTGAGCGGGTATGGGGTGATGCTTCTGCTGGCGGCGGGGCTTAAGCGTGAGCAGATCGAAGTCAGTGAGGTGTGCACTTATTGCACATCGCCCACGTTCGCCAGCTATCGCCGAAGGACTCATAACCCGCAGGAGGCGAAGACGTTGATCTATTCGTGGATAGCTCGCTCAGGTCGGTGAGAGAGCACTTACAAACGATATTCTCAAGTCTCTCTCAGGCTCGTAAGCATAGAACCACGTGATGTCTTGCGCTGAAACGCGTCATTCACAGCTGCCTTGTAGATACGGCTAGACGTTTGCCGGGAAGCACTCAGTAACGCCTGATGACGCTACTGAGCTGCCGGTCGATGACTACCGGCTGATCTTGAGCCCCTCGCGCCCCGCATGCCGCTCCAGCGCCAGCTCGATCAAACGGCTCACCAGCTCGCTGTAACTCATCCCCGCCGCCTGCCACAGCTTGGGGTACATGCTGATGCGGGTGAAGCCAGGCAGTGAGTTGACTTCATTGATCAGCACCTCACCGTCGTCGGTGAGGAACACATCGACCCGAGCCAGCCCAGCGCAGCCCAACACCTCGAACGCTTCGATGGCCAACTGGCGAATACGCTCGCTGGCGTCATGGCTGATCGCGGCCGGCACCACCACCTGGGCGGCCTGGTCGTCGATGTATTTGCTGTCGTAGGAGTAGAAACCGTTGCTCACCACGATCTCGCCACAACCGCTGGCGACGGGGTTGCCATTGCCCAAGACGGCGCATTCGATTTCGCGGCCTTGAACGGCAGACTCCACCAGCACTTTTTCATCAAAACCCAAGGCCAACTCAACGGCTGCGTGGTACTCGGGTTCGCTGGCAACCTTGCTCACGCCCACCGAAGAACCCTGGTTCGCGGGTTTGACGAACATCGGCAAGCCGAGTGTGTTGACTGCCGTTTCAAACGACGTGCGCGCCGCATTGCCACGGGTCAGGGTGATGAACGGGGTGACGCCGATACCGGCATCGCGCAGCAAGCGCTTGCTGATGTCCTTGTCCATGCACACCGCCGAACCGAGCACATCGGAGCCGACGAAAGGCAGGTCGGCCATGCGCAGCAAACCTTGCAGGCAACCGTCTTCGCCGAGGGTGCCGTGGACAATGGGGAAGATCACGTCGATGTGTTCCAGCAAGCCCTGCCCGGAGGTTTCCACCACTTGCCGGCTGGCCTTGCCCGGCACCACCGCGAGTTCGCGGTTGGACTGATTGAGCGCGATCAGCGCCGGGTTTTCCTGGTTGATCAGGAAGTTCGAAGTGTCATTGAGGTGCCAGTGGCCGGCCTTGTCGATGCCGATCAGCACAGGCTCGAAGCGCGAGCGGTCCAAGGCATCGACGATATTGCGTGCCGATTGCAGAGAGACCTCGTGCTCAGCCGAACGGCCACCAAAAATAATACCTACCCGCACCTTGCTCATGACCCAGCCTCACCGTTGAAAGTAAGGCTTCTTAACACGGGCAGTCAGCGATTCGCCACCAGATGTGCACCGAACAGCACGTAGCAACCACCGGCAAAACGGTCGAGCCACTTGCGCGAGCGGCTGTAGAGGTTGGCCATGCGTTCGCTGGAAAACACCAGAGCGACGGCGCTGTACCAGCTGAACGACAAGGTCGCCATGATGATCACCGCCAGCGTCAGCAGCAGCGGTGATGGCGAAGGTGGCATGGTCGAGGCAAAGATAGTCGCGACAAACAATGCGGATTTGGGATTGGACAGATTACCAAGCAAACCCAGCCGCCAAGCCGACAACAGCGAACGCCGATGCCCATCCGCCAACGGGTTCCGGCCCGCGACCGGCACCGAACGCTTGAACAGTTTGAGCCCCAGGTAAATCAGGTAGCAGCCACCGACAAGCTTGAACGCCAGGTACAACATGGGCGCCGCCGTAAACAACGACTTGATGCCCAGGCCGCCGGCCAGCCCCCACAGAACCGTACCCGAGGCCACGCCTGCCGAAGCCGCCACGCCATGACGACGCGAAGCGTTGGCGGCTAACTGGGCGATGTTGAAAAAGTTAGGCCCCGGAGTGACGACGGCAACCACCCACAGCAAGCCCAGCGAAACCAGGGGTGCCAAGTAAGCAAGGTCAAAAGGCTGCATGGTGCGGCTCCATCAGCGCGGTGTATGAACGCCGATCATAGGCCTCGCCGTCTGCCTGCACAATCGTACAAGACCTTGGCAGACAAGGGCTTCAGACTGGGTTAACGTGTTTCCACCTCTATTTGTGACAAGTCACCATGGGCCAACCCACTTCCACCCTCGACTGGCTGCACCGCGCCCCGCACGCCAGCGGCCTGGACCGTATCGAGGCGTACTTCGCGGGCTTTGCGTTCGACCCTCATCGCCATGACACCTACGCGATTGGGCGCACGTTGTTTGGTGTACAGAGCTATCACTATCGCGGCAGCATGACCCACAGCCTGCCGGGTACGACCATGGTGATTCATCCGGACGAAACCCATGATGGCCGTGCCAGCAGTGTGGAAGGCTTCAAGTACCGGATGATTTATGTGGAGCCTGCGTTGGTCCAGCAGATTCTCGGTGGCCGGCCGTTGCCCTTTATCCACAACGGCCTGTCGACCGACCCTCGGTTGTTTCGCGCCAGCGAAGTGTTGCTGCAAAGCCTGGATTGCCCGATCGATCCGATGCAGGAACAGGACGCGCTATACGATCTGGCGCAGGCGTTGAGCGCCGCCTCGGGGGTGATTGTCAGCCGCAAGTCCTTCGACTACGTCGCCGCCGAGCGCGCCCGGGAGTTTATCCACAGCGCTCTGGGCCGCAGCATTACCCTGGATGAAATGGCCGACCACTGTGGCCGTGATCGCTGGGCCTTGTCGCGGGACTTTCGCTTGTTGTTCGGCACCAGCCCTTATCGCTACCTGACCATGCGGCGGCTGGATCTGGTGCGTAGCCTGCTGGCTCAGGGGCAATCGTTGGTGGACGCGGCGCTGACCGCCGGCTTCACTGACCAGAGCCATATGACCCGGCAATTTCGCAGCACCTACGGCATGCCGCCGTCGCGCTGGGTCAGGATGCTCGGGCGCTGAAAAAACCGACTCGACCTATGTGTAGGAGCGAGCTTGCTCGCGCCTACAGACGGTGGGTTCAGGGCAACAGTTGACGCCCTACAATCGGTGCACCAATGGTCAGGAAATTCCCGCCAGCAATATGGTGCAAGGTACGTAGCTCATCATGCCCTTCGAAGTGCCAATGCCCCTCGCTGAACACACGCACATCGGCATAGGCCGCGACCACTTCGCCAAGAAACAGATCGTAGGTCTGCTGGTTATGGGGTTCGGGTAACAAGCGGCACTCCAACCACGCCACGCAACCCTCAAGCAGCGGCGCTTCGGTGTGCTCACCGCTGAAGGTTTGCAGACCATAGGTGGAAAACTTGTCTGTTTCAGCGCCGGTGGTATTGCCGACGGTCTGCACCAGGTCAGCCTGGGCTGCACACGGCACCTGGAGCACGAAGGTGCCGGCGCCTTCCAGCAGTTGACGGGTCCAGGTGGATTTATCCAGTACCACTGCGACTTTCGGCGGTTCGAAATCCAGGGGCATGGCCCAGGCGGCAGCCATGATGTTGCGCCGGCCCTCGTGGGCTGCGCTCACCAGCACGGTCGGCCCGTGGTTGAGCAAGCGGTAGGCCTTGGACAAGGGAACGGGGCGACGGTGGGTGAGGCTCATGGCAGATCGGCTCTTCATGCAGGAAAGAACCTACGATACCTGAGCCTATGCTCAGTTCGATAACTGATTGGCGAATTGCCCGACCGCGCTGACCACCTTCTGTGCGCCGTCCTGGATTTCCACAATCACCGTGCCCGCCTCGGCCGCCAGAGCCAGGCCCTGTTCGGCTTGCATGCGGCCATCGCTCATCAGGGCGACCGCATCGCGGGCCATGTCCTGGTTCTGACGCACCACCCCGACAATCTCCTCAGTCGCTTTGCTGGTACGTGAGGCCAACTGGCGAACTTCATCCGCCACCACCGCAAAACCACGGCCTTGCTCACCGGCGCGGGCCGCCTCGATGGCCGCGTTGAGCGCCAGCAGGTTGGTCTGCTCGGCAATGCCGCTGATGGTCTTGACGATGGTACCAATCACCTGGGACTGCTCGTTCAGCGCTTCAATGCCTTCGCCGGCCTGCTGCATGTGCTTGGCCAGGTCACGCATCACACCGACCGCCTGGGTCACTACGGTAGTACCGCGCTGAGCACTGTTATCGGTTTGCTGCGAGGTGCTGTAAGCAATGTTGGCGGCCTCGGCCACGGCCTGTTCCCGGTTGACCTGGTCGGTGACCACCGTAGCGAACTTGACCACTTTGTACACTCGATCATTGGCGTCCAGCACCGGGTTGTAGGTCGCTTCCAGCCATACCACGCGGCCATGGCTGTCCACACGCTTGAAACGGGCCGCGATAAACTCTCCGGCGTTCAACCGCTTCCAGAAGTGCTGGTATTCGGCGCTGTTGTATTCCTCCGGTTCGCAGAATATCCGGTGATGCTTGCCCTGAATCTGCGCCAGGCTGTAGCCCATGCCACTGAGGAACCGGTCGTTGGCCGTAAGCACATGGCCGCCGAGGTCGAACTCGATCACGGCAGTGGAGCGCACCAGCGCAGTGATCAGGTTTTCATGCTCACGCGAGGCCTCGATGGTTCGGGTCAGGTCGCTGGAGACGATCGAGAAATATTTGATGTGCCCGTCCGAACTGCGCACCGGCTGCACGATAGAACGCAACCACGCTTCCTTGCCATTGCCGCGCATCAGACGCACGGTGCCGGCATAGTGTTCGCCACGTACCAACGCGTTCTTGAAACGCTGCTGGAATTCGTTCTGGCGCACATGCGGCGCAAACAACTCGTCAATCAAGCGCCCCAGCAATTGAGTGCCTTGATAAGCCATCTCCTGAAGAAAGAGGGTGTTGACCGACGCGATACGCCCCTGCGGGTCCAGGGTCATCGCGATCATTTCGCTCTCCAGGCTCTCTTTAACCTGTTGCAAGCTGGACAACTCTTCGCGAAGAGCCGATAGCTCCTGCTTCAAACGGGTCTTGAACATGGGTGCACCAATGATCAGATGATGACAAGGTATTATCTGCATCGGCGCTACCGGCGGTTTCTGAAGAGGGTTTCAACGCCAGATACATCTATATTTGTGATCAGTCAGCCTCCATTGTTTCGGCACACCCCCATCACTTGATATTCCAGCGTATTGAGCTTGCCGGTGGAGTCCTCATAGGTCATCCGTGACGGCACTGTGGAGCACGAGCGGATCGGCGGCGTCACGTTGACCACATTGGCAATGTCCAGCTTCATGCCATAGCGATACGCCCGTACCTCGGGTACCGGCTTGCCGACCTTAGCCGCGTAATCGGCCATCGCCTTTTCATTGCGCTCCATCATCAGGGCAAAAGTACGATCCCCGCCGCCTTCGGCCAATGCGCCAAAAGACAAGATGGCAGTTAATACACCCAGGCCAATTTTATAAAAGTTCATCACAGGTTCCTCGTCTGAAAGTTCAGTGCCGAGGTTAACCAGTGAACCCTGACGTCATGTTCACTACAACATTACTTATTTGTCAGGTGATCGTGACTTTCCAGAATTGTAATGTTCGAGCCACTTTCTTGTTATCTGGCATTTGCAACTATCAGCCCGGGCCAAATCAATAAAAACGCCCACTTCCATAAGAAGCCGATAACTGCCAATACCAAGGAGCGAACCATGAATATCCGCCACTGCACCCTTCCCTTTTCGTTTATCGCCGCACTGCCCCTGACCGCCGTGGCTGCTCAGGACAAGCCCGAAGGGTTTATCGAAGGCAGCAGCATCAACGTGCTGGCGCGCAATTTTTACTTCAACCGCGATGATCGCAAGGGCCAATCCAGCCCTACCGGCAACGGTTATTCCGAGGCCTGGGCACAGGGGCTGATCGGCAAATTCGAATCCGGTTTTACTCAAGGCACGGTGGGGTTCGGCCTGGATGCGTTCGCTATGTACGGCCTGCAGCTCGACTCGGGCACCGGCCGCAGCGGCGGCAAGGGCTCGTTCGGCGTGCTCCCGGTGGACAGCGACAACCACCCCGAAAGTCGCTACAGCAAAGTCGGCGGCGCGTTGAAATTGCGTGTGCTGGACACCGTGATCAAGGCCGGCGATGTGTTCCCGCTTACCCCGGTGGTGGCGTACGGCGACTCGCGTTTACTGCCGGAGAGCTTTCGTGGCGTGACCGCGCAAAACACCCGTATCGAGGGCCTGAGCCTGCAAGGCGGGTACCTGAGCGGCATGAGCCAACCCAACGAAAGCGGCATGAACAAGGGTTTCTCGACTTTCTATGCGGGTAAGGTGGATTCGCCCTCGATCAGCTATTTCGGCGGTGATTACCAGCTCGACAAACACCTCAGTGTGAGCCTGTACAGCAGCCGTTTGAAGGACGCCTGGGACCAGTATTACGTCGGCAGCGCCGCCAGTTACCCGCTGGGCGATGACCTCTCGTTGTTCGGCGACTTCAATTATTACAAGGCCGTGGATGAAGGCAAAAAGCGCCTGGGTGAATTCGATAACAACATCTGGAGCGCCAGGCTGGGGGTCAAGGTCGGCGCCCACAGCGTGGCCGTCTCACACCAGCGCAACAACGGCGATGACGACTTCGATTACCTGCGCCAGTCAGACTCGATCTTCCTTAACAACTCGATCCAGTACAGCGACTTCAACGCCCCCAAGGAGCGCTCGTGGATGGTTCGCTATGACTTGGACATGCAGCCGTTCGGCATCCCCGGACTGTCGTTCATGACCCGCTACGGTAAAGGCACCGGTGCCGACTACAGCAACGCCAACGCCGTATACATGCGCCGCGATGCAGCGGGCAACCCGCTGACCGACCAGCGTCGCTGGGAGCGGGATATCGAGGCCAAATACGTGGTGCAAAGTGGCACCTTGAAAGATTTATCCCTGCGCCTGCGCCAGGCCACGGTGCGCTCCACTGCGTTCGAGTCGGACTTGGAAGAAGTTCGCTTGATTGCCGAATATCCATTGGTAGCGCTGTAAGTGATTACATTCGTTCGCCGTTAACCAACATCTGTTCACAAATTGCCGGTTATCAAAACTGTAATATTGGCCTCACCTTCTCGTTAAGTTGATCTTTCTATACTGGCCTCAACTTATTCACCGAGCACATTCATCTCTGAAGCTTTTGTGTAGCTCCTTTGGAAAGAGATGGATTTTTAACGCCCCGCCTGGGGCGTTTTTTTTGATGCCGGATTTATGCGGCCGATGGTCGCAGTTGACCCTGAAGCTACTTCACGGTTCAGAATTTTCCTACTCCCCAACATTAACCTCCATAAGGAAATGGCCCCTCTTCTCTTCGTGACAGGTAAACCCCCATGCGTATCCTTGTAGTTGAGGACGAACAGAAAACCGCCGACTACCTGCAGCAAGGCTTGAACGAAAGCGGCTACGTGGTCGATTGCGCCAGCAATGGCATCGACGGTTTGCACCTGGCCGGGCAACACGCCTATGAACTGGTGATACTCGACGTCAACCTGCCCGGCAAAGATGGCTGGGAAGTGTTGGAGCAATTACGCCGCAACGGCACCCAGCGCGTGATGATGCTGACCGCCCGTGGCCGACTGGCAGACAAGATCAAGGGCCTGGACATGGGCGCCGATGATTACCTGGTCAAGCCCTTCGAATTTCCCGAGTTACTGGCGCGGGTGCGCACGCTGTTGCGCCGCAGCGAACATATCCCCCAGCCGGAAGTGTTTCGCGTGTCGGACCTCGAGCTGGACCCTCGCCGCCATCGTGCCTATCGCGGCACCCGGCGCATTGACCTGACCACCAAGGAGTTCGCCCTGCTGCAGGTGCTGATGCGTCAGGCCGGCGAAGTGCTGACCCGCACACAGATCATTTCCCTGGTGTGGGACATGAACTTCGACTGCGACACCAACGTGGTGGAAGTCTCCATCAGCCGCCTGCGTGCCAAGGTCGATGACCAGAGCGAGGTCAAACTGATCCATACCATTCGCGGCGTGGGCTACGTGCTGGAGGCACGCCCATGAAAACCGGTAGTTTGTCGATGCGCCTGGGCCTGACCGTCAGCCTGATGGGCGCGGGCCTGGTCTTGCTGCTGGCGACCCTGGCCTACCTGGCCCTGACCCATGAGCTGGAGAAACTGGCGCGCAAGGGCCTGGAAAGCAAGATGGAACAGATCCAGCACAGTCTCGCCCTGGGCCTGGACGCCCACGCCATTCGCGCCCGCCCACATTCGCTGATGGACCTGGTGATGGGCCACGACAACTTCTACCTGACCATCGTCGGCACCGCGCCCAACAACGGCGTGCTGCTGAGCGTCGGTGCAAAGCCGCAAGAACCGTTGCTGACCGACTTCAAGCCACGGGAAACCCTCGGTTACCTGAACTGGACAGACAGTTACGGCAACCAGGTGCTCAGTGCCTCCAGCCTGATGCGCCTGGCCAACGGTGAACGCGTGCGGGTCCTGCTGTCCCTGGACCGTATGGACGATCAGGCACTGCTCAGCGCCTACCTGCGGGCCACCGTGATCGCGCTGCCCATGCTGTTGATCCTGATCGGCATGGGTGCCTGGTGGCTGGTACAGCGCGGGCTCGCGCCACTGAAGCAGTTCAGCCAGGTGGCCGCCAAAGTCACCACTCAGGATCTCACGCACCGGTTGTCCATCGACAACCTCCCCAAGGAGCTGGGCGAACTGGCCCAAGGCTTCAACGTGATGCTCAACCGTCTGGACGCCGGGGTGCAGCAACTCTCGCAGTTCTCCGATGACCTCGCCCACGAACTGCGCGCGCCCCTGACCAACTTGATGGGCAAGGCCCAGTTGACCCTGTCACGCCAACGGCCACCGGAGGAATACAAGGCTGTTTTGGAATCCAATACTGAAGAACTGGAGCGCCTGGGACGCATCGTCAGTGACATGCTGTTTCTAGCCCAGGTCAGCCACCCGGCAGCGCGCGCTTCGTTCACAGCGGTGCCCCTGGCGGCCGAAGCCCATCGGGTCATGGCGTTGTTTGCGCTGAGCGCCGAAGACAAACAACTGACCCTGACCTTGAGCGGCGATGCCCAGGTGTTGGGTGACCGCCTGATGATCCAGCGTGCGCTTTCCAACCTGCTGTCCAATGCCATCCGCCACAGCCCGGCGGGTTCGCACATTTCGCTGCTGGTGGAAGCCTATGGCAACAACGTATCCGTATCGGTGAGCAACCCCGGCCCGGGCATCGAGGCCCGGCACCTGCCGCACCTGTTCGAACGTTTCTACCGTGTCGACAGCAGCCGCGCCCGCGCCGAAGGCGGCACCGGCCTCGGGCTGGCCATCGTGCGGTCGATCATGACCCTGCATCAGGGGCAGGCCGACGTGCGCAGCCTGCCCGGTGGTTTCACGCTGTTTCGCCTGGTGTTTCCTCTTCCTTGCGATGCGCCCACTGATACAACGCCGGCAGCACCAGCAAGGTCAGCAACGTCGATGAAATAATCCCGCCGATCACCACCGTCGCCAACGGCCGCTGTACCTCGGCACCGGTGCCGGTGGCGAGCGCCATGGGGATAAACCCGAGGGACGCCACCAACGCGGTCATCAGCACCGGGCGCAAGCGGGTCAATGCACCTTCGTTGACCGCCCGTGATAACGAGCGCCCTTCCTCCCGCAGGTTGCGGATGAAGGCGATCATCACCAGCCCGTTAAGCACCGCCACCCCGGACAACGCGATAAAGCCCACGCCCGCCGAAATCGACAACGGAATGCCGCGTAACCACAGCGCCATGATCCCACCGGTCAGCGCGAACGGGATCCCGGTAAATACCAGCAAGCCGTCCTTGAGGTTGTTGAACATCATGAACAACAGCCCGAACACCAGCAGCAACGCCACCGGCACCACGATGCGCAACCGTTCGGAGGCTTCCTTCAACTGCTCGAACTGACCGCCCCAGGTGGTCCAGTAACCTGCGGGTACCTTCACCTGGCGGCTGATAGCCACTTCGGCCTCCTCGACAAACGAGCCGATATCCCGCCCGCGCACGTTGGCACTGACAATCACCAGGCGCTTGCCGTTCTCGCGACTGATCTGGTTCGGGCCGAGCACCAGGTCCAGGCTGGCAACCTGGGACAAGGCAATAAAGCCCAGTTGCCCCGCCCCGGTGCCGGCCATTGCCGGTACGGGGATCAACAGTCGCGACAACCCCTCGATATCGGTGCGCAACGCGTCGGACAAGCGCACAACCATGTCGAAACGACGGTCACCTTCGTACAAGGTACCGGCCTGGCGCCCTCCCACGGCGACGGCAATGGTGTCCTGCACATCGCCCACATTCAGGCCAAACCGCGCGGCCTTGTCGCGATCGATATTGATGGTCAGCACCGGCAGACCGGAGGTTTGCTCCACCTTCACCTCCGAGGCACCCGCCAGCGTTTTCAATGTCTCGGCAATGCTCTCGGCGGTCTTGTTCAGCACCGCCATGTCGTCACCAAATACTTTCACCGCCACATCGCTGCGCACACCGGAAATCAGTTCGTTGAAACGCAGTTGGATCGGTTGCGACAGTTCATACGCACTGCCCGGCACAATCGCACTGGCGCGCTGGATATCGGCAATCAGCGCTTCACGGGATTTCTTCGGATCGGGCCATTGGTCCTTCGGTTTGAGCATCACATAGCTGTCGGAAATATTCGGCGGCATTGGGTCGGAGGCGATTTCCGCGGTGCCGGTGCGGGCAAACACCCGCTCGATCTCCGGCACCTGGGCCAGCAAGGCTTTTTCCAGTTGCTGCTGCATCTGCACCGATTGCGTCAGGCTGGTGCCCGGTACGCGCAGGGCCTGCTGGGCGAAGTCTCCTTCGCTGAGGCTGGGGATAAATTCGCTGCCCATGCGGCTGGCGACCGCCGCGGAGGCAATGATGGTCAACACCGCCAGGCCAAATACCAGCGAGCGGCGCGCCATCACCCAATCCAGCACCGGGGCATAGGCCCGACGCGCGGTCCGCATCACCAGGTTTTCTTCCTCCTTGACCTTGCCGGTGACGAACAGGGCAATTGCCGCCGGCACGAAGGTCACCGACAGAATCATCGCGCCAAGCAAGGCGATCACCACGGTGAACGCCATGGGATGGAACATATTCCCGGCCACCCCGGTGAGCGCGAAGATCGGCAGGTAGACCACCATGATGATCAGTTGCCCGAAGATCAGCGCACGCCGCGCTTCCTTGGCCGCGGCGAACACTTCATGCAGGCGTTCACTGCGCGTCAACAGGCGCCCATGTCGGTGCTGCGCATGGGCCAGACGACGAATGGCGTTCTCGACGATCACCACCGCACCATCGACGATAATGCCGAAATCCAGCGCGCCGAGACTCATCAAGTTAGCGCTGACTTTGTTGGTGAACATGCCGGTAAAGGTGAACAGCATCGCCAGGGGAATCACCATGGCCGTGATCAGCGCCGCACGGATATTGCCCAGGAACAGAAACAACACCGCGACCACCAGCAGCGCACCTTCGAAGAGGTTTTTCTTCACCGTGGCGATGGCTTTTTCCACCAGGTTAGTGCGGTCGTAGACCGTAACGGCGACCACACCTTCAGGCAACGAGCGGTTGATCTCTTCAAGTTTTTTCGCCACCGCCTGAGACACGGTACGGCTGTTTTCGCCGATCAACATAAAGACGGTGCCCAACACCACTTCACGCCCGTTCTCAGTAGCCGCACCGGTGCGCAACTCGCGGCCGATCTCGACCTGAGCCACATTGCGCACGCGGATTGGCGTGCCGTCCGAAGTGGTGATGACGATGTTGGCGATGTCGTCGAGGGACGCCACCTGCCCCGGCGCACGAATCAGCAGTTGCTCACCGCTGCGCTCGATATAACCGGCGCCGACATTGGCGTTGTTGCGCTCCAGCGCCGTGACCAGATCACCCAGGGTCAGGTTATAGGCCGCGAGGCGCTTGGGGTCCGGAGCAATCTGATATTCCTTGGCGAAACCACCGATGGTGTTGATCTCCGCCACGCCCGCTACGTTGCGCAGTTGCGGCTTGATGATCCAGTCCTGGATCACCCGCAGGTCGGTGGGTGTGTAGGGCGTACCGTCATCTTTGAGTGCGCCTTCCTCGGCCTCGACGGTCCACAGGAAAATTTCCCCGAGGCCGGTAGACACCGGCCCCATGGCGGTTTCGATACCCTCAGGTAACTGCTCGCGGGCTACCTGCAGGCGCTCATTGACCAACTGACGGGCGAAGAACAGGTCGGTGCCGTCCTTGAAAATCACCGTGACCTGGGACAAACCCGAACGCGACAACGAGCGCGTCTGCTGCAAACCCGGCAACCCGGCCATGGCGGTTTCGATGGGAAAGGTGATGCGCTGCTCGGTTTCCAGCGGTGAAAACCCGGCCGCCGCCGAGTTGATCTGCACCTGCACATTGGTGATATCGGGCACGGCGTCGATGGGCAACTTCTGATAGCTGGCAATGCCGACACCGGCCATCAACAGCACCACAAGCAGCACGATGATGCGCTGCTCGATGGCGAATTGGATAAGGCGCTCAAACATAAGAAATCACTCGCAGATCAATGGGCGTGTTCGGCCGAGCCTTTGCCCAATTCGGACTTGAGGATGAAGCTGCCAACAGTCGCCACTTGTGCGCCGGCGTCGAGGCCTTTGCGCACCTCGACGTAGCCGTTTTCACTCACGCCCAGCTCGAGGTGGCGAGTGATAAAACCGTCGGGGGTACGCATAAATACCGAAGGTTTGTCCTCGACGGTCTGGACGGCGGTTTGCGGCACGGTGACCTTGGCCTGGTAGGTGTCGGT
Source organism: Pseudomonas sp. BCA17 (assembly GCF_004519405.1). Lineage (GTDB taxonomy): Bacteria > Pseudomonadota > Gammaproteobacteria > Pseudomonadales > Pseudomonadaceae > Aquipseudomonas. The sequence goes on from NZ_SGWI01000002.1 coordinate 745,452, forward strand.
GGCCACTTGCACCGTCACAAACAGTCCCGGACGCCAGGCATCGTCCGGGTTAGGCACGCTCACGCGCACGCTGGCGGTGCGCGTCTGCTCGCCGAGCAGGTTGCCGACATAGGCCACCGTGCCGAGCACGTCGGTGCCCATTTCGGTGGAGCTGACTTTCACCGGTTTGCCGATGCGCACCTTGTTCAGGTCTTTGGGAAACACACCGAAGGTGACCCACACCTGGGACAGGTCCGAGAGCGTGAAGGCGTTGCTGGTTTCACTGACCACTTCGCCGACACCGAGGTGCTTTTCCACGACCACACCGGCAAACGGCGCACGCAGCTCGTAGCGATTGCCACCCACTCCTGCCGCGCTGCCGCTCAGGGCGGTCATCTTTTGGCGGGCGTTGTTCAGGGCGATTTCGGCTTCTTGCAAGGTCTGGCGCGCCAGCAGGTAGTCCTGCTCGGCAGAGATCTCGTCCTTCCACAGCTGGCGCTCGCGCTGGAAGGTGGTGCGCGCCAGCTCGACACGCCGCTCGCTGGCGGCCAGCTCGCTACGTTGATCGGAGATCTGCTGGCTGGCGATCACCGCCAACAGTTCGCCTTTCTTCACCGCTTGCCCGAGGTTGACTTTGACGGCCTCTACTACGCCAGCCGCACGCGGGACAATGTGTGAGGTACGGTCTTCGTCGAAGCGCACTTCTCCCGGGAATGTCAGCAGCGTGCTGATCGCACGGGGCTGTGCCTGGGCGAGTTGAATACCGGCGGCCTGGATCTGCTGCTCAGTGAGTTCGAGTTTGCCTTCCTCTTCATCGGCGCAGGCAAAACCGGACAGCATCAGTCCCAGGGCGACGGCGAGCGCCATGCCATGTTTGTTGTTCATCAAAAGACTCCAGAAAAATCAAAACCGGGCGAGGTCGCCGTAGATCCGTTCGATACGCACCCAGGCGTCGGTGGCCTGGGCAGTCGCCGTGAGGTATTGGGTGCGGGCAGCAATCAAGGTGCGCTGGGCATCGAGCACGTCGAGGAAGTTGAACTTGCCCATCTCAAAGCCACGGGTGGCACTGTCTACCGCGCGCTGAGCGGCCGGCAGAATCTGCTGGTTGAACGCTTGTACCTCGGTGTTCGCGGTTTGCCACAGGTCCAGCGCCTGACGGGTTTCCGTGCGCAGTCGCAGCTCGGTGGCATTACGCAGGTCGCGGGCCTGATCCGCACGGCGACTGGCGGCGAGCACGTTGCCCTGGTTGCGGTTGAACAACGGGATCGGCATCGACACGCCGACCACATTCACCCGCTCGCGCACGCTGGCGTCGTACTGGCTACCGATGGACACGTCGAGGTCGGGAATGCGCTGGGCTTTTTCCAGGCCTACGCCGGCTTCGCTTTGCAGGATCTGCAATTCGGCCAGGCGCAGTTCGGTGGTTTGCTCCAGACGCGACAGCAAGTGCGCAGAGGGCGGCAAGGGGGGCGCGGATTCGCTTTGCGTGGCCACGGCCTGAAAGTCAGGAGCGGCGCTGCCGGTACTGGCGGCCAGCCGGCGATAGGCATCGGTGAGACCGACCTGCGCACGGTTCAATTCCAGGCGAATCTCGGACACTTGTACCTGGGCGCGGGTGGCTTCCACCGGCGAGGATTTACCGGCGCTGACGCGACCGTTGGCGACCACCAGGCCACGCTCGGCCAAGGCCATAGAGCGCTGCGCCAGGTCAACGCGCTCCTGGGCACGCAGGGCGCTGTAATAGCTGTCGATTACCGCAGCGCGCAAACCGTTGCGACGTTGCTCCAAGGTCAGCGCGGCAGCCTCCTGGGCACGGGTCGCCACGTCAATTCGCGCACCGCGCTTGCCACCCAGTTCCAGGGTCTGGCTGAGCTTGATGGTGGTGGTGCGACTGTTGCGGCGCGTGTCTTCCGCGTCCCAGGAGGCCACGGGGTTGGGGATCAAGCCGGCTTGCTGGCGACCGCCTTGGGCAATGTCGATTTCCCATTGCGCGGCGGCCAGTTCAGGGTTGTTGGCGAAAGCGGTCTGCAGGGCTGAGTCGAGAGTGAGGGTTTGCGCCTGGGCGTAGCCTGCGGCCATCCACAACGCCGTCGCCCTCAAAAGTGTTCTTACGGAAATTGCCATAACGAAAGTTCCACGCCCATGAAGTCGCTGAGGTTCCCAGCGAGGGCAATGTAACTTTCGGTACTTATCAGCGCGGTGGGTAGAACATTACAAATCCGTTAGCCGGAATCAGGCGTGGACCTCGTCGTGCTCGTCATGTTGAAAACCCTCACCTTCGACCTGAATAGTGGCGTGGGAAATATCGAATTGTTCATGCAGCATTTCCGTGACCCGGCTAAGGATTTGTTGCTCGGAGCCTCCTGACGCGTCCGCCAGCAAATGGGTGCTCAGTACATTTTTACCACTGGTCAAGGCCCAGATATGCAGGTCGTGTACGCCCTTGACCCCGGGTACAGCGCGAATGGCCTGCTCAACCTGATCGATATCCAGGCCGTCCGGTACGCCTTGCAGCAGCACGTTCATGCTTTCCTTGAGCAGCGTCCAGGTACGTGGCAATACCCAGAAACCAATGGCCGCCGCAACCACGGAATCGAGCCAGCCCCACCCCGTGAACATGATCACCACCGCCGCGATGATCACGCCGATGGAGCCGAGCATGTCACTCCAGACCTCCAGGTATGCACCTTTGACGTTCAGGCTCTCGCCGCTGGCGGCACTGAGCAGGCGCATGGAGATCAGGTTGACGACCAACCCCAGCACCGCGATCAGCAGCATGCCGGTGGACTGGATTTCAGCGGGCGCCTGCAACCGTTGGTAGGCCTCGTAGAGGATGTAGAACGCCACGGCGAACAGCAACAGCGCATTGAACGCCGCCGCCAGTATTTCGAAACGGGCATAGCCAAAGGTGCCCTTGCGGTCGGCGGGGCGCTTGGCGACCTGGATAGCCACGAGGGAAATCGCCAGCGCCAATGCGTCGGTCATCATATGGGCGGCGTCCGACAGCAGTGCGAGGCTGCCGGTGACAAAGGCACCGATCACCTCGGCGATCATGAAGCTGCCGGTCAACCCCAGGGCGAACCAAAGCTTACGTTCGTGACCGGCGCGTATTTGGCCGTGGCTATGTCCTGCACTCATGAAATGTCTTCCTGTGATGTAGTCCATAGATCATAGAGCTATAGGTCAAATCTACGGGCATGCATTGCAAACTTGTCATCCGTTCGCCAGCTCACCGTTACATTGAACGCACCAAAATCGCTCATGAGCGCGCTGGAACAACGCTATCAGGTATGCTTTTCGAACAGGAAACAAAAAGAAACATATCAGCCAACCTGTTCGATAAGGAGTCCCCTCTTGGAGTTATCGACTGCCGCGTGGATGGTCCACGACACACGCCTCATGTTTTGCGTCCTGCTGGCCATCGCCAGCATCATCGTGCTGATCAGCGCGACCAAGTTGCCGCCGTTCCTTTCGATTCTGATCGGCACGTTTATCGCCGGTGTCGGCGCCGGGCTGCCACCGGAGGAAGTTGCCAAAGCTTTCAGTAAAGGCGCTGGAGCGATCCTCGGTGAGGCCGGCATCATCATTGCGCTAGGCTCGATGCTCGGCGCATTGATGGCCGAATCCGGCGCAGCCGACCGTATTGCCACCACTTTGCTCGGGTTGGGCAAAGGCAAGTCATTGCCGTGGGTGATGGCGCTGGTGGCCATGGTGATCGGCCTGCCGCTGTTCTTCGAAGTGGGCCTGGTGATGATGGTGCCGATCATCTTTGTGATGGCCAAGCGTTCGAACCAGCCACTGCTGAGGATCGCCATCCCGGCGCTGGCGGGTATGACCACCCTGCACGCCCTGATGCCACCGCACCCGGGGCCGCTGATTGCGGTGGGTGCGTTGCACGCCGATCTGGGCCTGACGATGTTGCTGGGTTTCTGCCTGGCGGTACCGGCAGTGATTCTGGCTGGCCCGATCTATGGCAACTGGCTGTCCAAACGCCTGCACGTGGATGAGCCGGCCGACATCGGCGCGCTGTTCAGCGCACCGCCCAAGGCCCCGCGCCAGCCAAGCTTTGGTGTGTCGTTGCTGATCATTTTGTTGCCGGTGATTCTGATGCTGGGCAGCACCTTGGCCAAAGTCGCGCTGCCCGCCGACAGCACCATCGGCCTGACCTTGAAGTTCCTCGGCGAACCACTGATTGCCCTCGGTCTCGCCGTGATCGCCGCCGTGATCTGCCTGGGCTGGGCCGCCGGCATGCCCCGTGCCGACGTCGGCAATACCCTGCGCAAAGCCCTCGCGCCCATCGCCGTACTGCTGCTGACCATCGGCGCCGGCGGCGGGCTCAAGCAAACCCTGCTCGACGCCGGTGTCAGCCAGACCATCAGCAAGGTCGCCGAAGGCGCGCACATGCCTTATCTCCTGCTCGCCTGGCTGATCGCCGTGGCCCTGCGCCAGGCCACCGGTTCGGCGACCGTCGCCACGACGACGACTGCGGGCATCCTCGCGCCAATGATGGCGGGACTGGCCGCGACGCAAAGCTCACTGGTTGCACTGGCGATCGGCGCGGGCTCGGTGTTCTTCTGTCACGTCAATGACGCCGGGTTCTGGATGGTGCGTGAGTACTTCGGCTTGCAGCTCAAGCAGACCATCTGGGTGTGGTCGGTGCTGCAGACCATTGTTTCCGTCGTCGGTCTGATCGGTACGTTGCTGCTCTGGCACTTTTTGACCTGAACCTCAGGCGGCCAAAGTGTGGCGCTTGCCAAACAGCGCCACACTCGCCACGCCCACCGCCCCCATCACCACGCAGTAACCCACACAGATCCACGGACTGGTCGGCATCAGCGCAATCAGCAACAGCGGCGTGGTACTCGCCCATAGCGCGTAGGCAATGTTGTAGGTAAAGGAGATCCCCGATACCCGCACGTGCGCCGGAAACAGCCCGACCATCACCGACGGCACCGCGCCGACTACGCCGCAGCTCAAGCCCGCCACAGCGTACGCCGCGCCCAGCCAGACACCACCGGCGATCAGGCTGGCGTACAACACCGCAACCCCTGCCGGCAGTAACACGCTGTAGACCAACACCGCGCGCCAGGCACCGATGCGGTCTACCAGCAGGCCGGCGAGCACGCAGCCGATATTCAGGAAGACAATACCCAACGCGCTCAAAGCGAAAGTGTGGCTGGGGCTCATGCCGAAGGTTTTCTGCATCATGGTCGGGGTGATGACTACCAGCACTACCACGGCCGATGTAAGCACGCATGTGAGGATCATCGCTGGCAGCAATACGGCGCGATGATCACGCAGCACGGTGCGTAGCGGCAGTTCGGCAGCGGCCAGGCGGCGGGCCTGCATTTCGAGGAATACCGGGGTTTCGCTGAGCCAGCGCCGCAGCCATACGCCGATTACACCGAAGACGCCACCGAGCAGAAACGGGAAGCGCCAGGCGTAATCAAGGATTTCGGCGGCGGTGAAGATTTGCGCCAGCAGCGTGGCGGTAAGAGCGCCAAGCAGGTAGCCGAAGGTCAGGCCGGCTTGCAGGAAGCCCAGGGCGTAGCCGCGGTGGTGGATCGGGGCGTGCTCGGCAACGAAGGTCCAGGCGCTGGGCACTTCACCGCCAACCGCCGCCCCTTGCAGCACACGCAGCGCGAGCAGAATCAGCGGTGCGAAATAGCCGATTTGTGCGTAGGTCGGCATGATCCCGATCAGCAGGCACGGCAAGGCCATCATCAAAATACTCAGGCTGAACACGCGTTTGCGCCCTAGATGGTCGGCGAAGTGCGCCATCAGGATGCCGCCCAGCGGGCGCGCGAGGTAGCCGGTGACGAAGATACCGAAGCTTTGCAGCAGGCGCAGCCACTCGGGCATCTGCGCAGGGAAGAACAATTGGCTGAGGGTCAGTGCAAAGAATACGAAGATGATGAAGTCGTAGATCTCCAGGGCGCCGCCGAGGGCAGCCAGGCCCAGGGTTTTGTAGTCGGAGCGGGAAAAACGCTGCGCCTGTGGAGAGAAGCTGGCAGTCATGTGAAAGCTCGGCAGACAAACAAAATGGCGTGCAGGTTATGAGCTGGGACCAATCATGGCAATCACGACAGATATATTTGTTTTCCTCATCGATCGATGAAGATAACTGCATTCCCTTATCAAGGGCCGTAGCGGAACATGCCGTAAAACTGCCAAACCCCATAATAAATACAAGAGGAATGACTCGTGGCCGATGCTATCGAAGAAAGCCGCTATGCCCGATTTGCCCTGCGTTGCTCCAACTTCGCCGAGCGCTGGTTTCCTGATTCCTGGGTGTTCGCCGCCCTCGCCGTGATCATTGTTGCCGTGGCGACCCTGGGTATGGGCGCCGCGCCGACCGAAGCCGCCAAGGCTTTTGGTGACGGTTTCTGGAGTTTGATCCCGTTCACCATGCAGATGGCCTTTGTGGTGATCGGTGGTTATGTGGTGGCCAGCTCGCCGCCTGCCGTGAAGTTGATCGACCGGTTGGCTCGTATCCCGAAGAACGGCCGCTCGGCCGTGGCCTGGGTGGCGTTGATCTCCATGCTCGCGTCCTTGCTCAACTGGGGCCTGTCCCTGGTGTTCGGTGGGTTGCTGGTGCGGGCATTGGCCCGGCGCACGGATCTGCGCATGGATTACCGTGCTGCCGGTGCGGCTGCCTACCTGGGCCTGGGTGCCGTGTGGGCACTGGGGTTGTCGTCATCCGCCGCGCAGTTGCAGGCCAACCCGGCGAGTCTGCCGCCATCGATCCTGTCGATCACGGGGATGATCCCGTTCACCGAGACCATCTTCCTGTGGCAATCCGGCGTGCTGTTGCTGGCGCTGATTGTGGTCTCGCTGATCATCGCCTATGCCACCGCACCGGGGCCGAACAGCGCCCGCGATGCCAAGGCGTGCGGGGTCGACCCGGCCTTCAACCTGCCCAAGCCGCAAGCACCGAGCCGCCCCGGCGAATGGCTGGAACACAGCCCGCTGCTGACCATCCTCCTGGCGTTGCTGGCCGCCGGTTGGCTGTTCCATGAGTTTTCGACTAAGCCGGCGATCAGTGCGATCTCGGGGCTGAACACCTACAACTTCCTGTTCATCATGGTCGGCGCGTTGCTGCACTGGCGCCCACGCAGCTTTCTCGATGCGGTGGCTCGCGCCGTGCCGACCACCACCGGTGTGCTGATCCAGTTCCCGCTGTACGGCTCGATCGCCGCGTTGATGACCGTGGTCAAGGGCGGCGATGGCCAGACCCTGGCGCACCATATCTCGACCTTCTTCACCTCTATCGCCTCCCACGACACCTATGCGCTCTTGATGGGCGTGTACTCGGCGATACTCGGCTTCTTTATTCCGTCAGGTGGCGGCAAGTGGATCATCGAAGCACCTTACGTGATGCAAGTGGCCAATGACCTGCAGTATCACTTGGGCTGGGCGGTGCAGATCTACAACGCCGCCGAAGCGCTGCCGAACCTGATCAATCCTTTCTATATGCTGCCGCTGCTGGGCGTGCTGGGGTTGAAGGCGCGGGATCTGATTGGGTTTTCGTTCGTGCAACTGCTGGTGCACACGCCGTTGGTGTTGTTCCTGTTGTGGGCGCTGGGGACGACGTTGAAGTATTTGCCGCCGGTGATGCCTTAACCGGCAGAGGAAGCACCTGTTGGTTGCAACAGGTGCTTGCCTGTCACTGTCTTCGTTCCGTCACATTGCATTGCTACCGTCCTGCGAAATATCTTGCAACATCCCGCCAGCAAGGACTCTCCGCAATGAGTGACGAGCACGAAGACCGCCCTTCCCCCGATTCCGTAGCCCAACCGCCGGTAGACACCAGCCGCCGGCGCTTCCTGGGGGGCGCGGCAGTGTTGGGAGTCGGCGCAACATTGAGTGCCTGCGGCAACGCCAACGAGACACCGGGTAAACCGGTAGAGCGGCCACTTACGCCGCAAGAGCTGGACAAGGCCTTGCACGAGCAGGTGAAAACCGTGGTGGTGATCTATGCCGAGAACCGCAGCTTCAACAACCTGTTTGCTGACTTCCCTGGCGTAGAGAAACCGTTGTCGGCGCTTTCCACCGCAGACGTCCAGCAACGCGACCGCGACGGCAGCCTGCTGACCACATTGCCGCCGGCCTGGGGCGGTGTGTTGCAAGTCGGTCCACAAACGGTGGACGGGGTGACCTATCCCAGTGAAGTGCAATTCCAGGAAAACCTGCCCAACGCACCGTTCGCCCTCAAGGGCCCGAATGCTGAAGACCTGCCCCTGAGCCTGGTCACCCGGGACTTGTGGCACGTGTTCTATCAGAACCAGATGCAGATTAACGGCGGCAAGAACGACAACTTTGTCGCCTGGGCCGATTCCGGTGGACTGGTGATGGGTTATTACGCCCAGAGCCGATATTCCCTGCGCCTCTGGGACGTGGCCAAGGAGTTCGTGCTCTGCGATAACTTCTTCCAGGGCGCGTTTGGCGGCTCGTTCCTCAACCACCAATACCTGATCAGCGCCACCGCGCCGTTTTATCCAAATGCGGCGCAATCGGTAGCCAAGGCGCAGATCGCCACCCTGCAAAGCGATGACCCGACCGACACGCGTCTCAAGCCGTTGGACAAGTCCCCCGCCAGCGCCATGACCGGCCCGCCCCAGTTTGGCCCGAGCGCGCTGACCCCGGACGGTTACGGCGTGAACACCCTGGCGCCGCCCTATTGGCCGACCTGGATTCGCGACCCGCAAAACCCGGACTACGCCAAGGCCGACCTGCCCAACGTACTGGTGCCGCAGACCCACGAGCACATCGGCGATAAGTTGTCGAAAAAGAACGTCGACTGGGCCTGGTATGCCGGCGCGTGGCAGGCGACCCTGGACCAGTTCAAGGATTCGGGCGGCATTCCGAAAATCCCGAACTTCCAGTACCACCACCAACCGTTCAACTATTTCAAGCAGCAAGGGCCGGAAAATCGCGCGGAGCGCGACAAACGCCTGCGCGATGGCGGCTTGGGCGACGAAGCCAGCACCAACAAGTTCTTCGCCGATGCCCAGGCCGGCAAGCTGCCCGCCGTGACCTTCTACAAGCCCCAGGGCAACCTGAACATGCACGCCGGTTACGCCGATGTGGCCTCGGGTGATCGCCACATCGCCCGCGCATTGAAGGTGCTGCAGGAAAGCCCGCAGTGGAAAAATATGGTCGTGGTGGTCACCGTCGATGAAAACGGCGGCTGGTGGGACCACGTTGCTCCGCCCAAGGGCGACCGCTGGGGGCCTGGCAGCCGGGTTCCGGCGCTGGTGGTGTCGCCATTTGCGCGCAAAGGCACGGTTGACCATACGGTGTACGACACGGCGTCGATCCTGCGCTTGATCACGCGGGTGTTCCAGTTGGAGAAACTCGACGGTCTCAAGCAACGTGATGACGCAATGATCGCCCGTGGCCAGAAGCCAATGGGCGACTTGAGTAACGCCTTGCAGTTCAACGTGTAGGTTTTCTTATCCAATAGCGACACGCCTGGAGATTTAACACGCGGTTTTGCTGGTCAGCCGCTACTGTGTGGGGGTGGGCCTTCACCCCGCGCAGACGGGCTTTCGCTGACAAGGAATCAAGCATGTTCAAACCGACCAGGTTGTCTTTCGCCCTGGCCGCACTCATGGGGAGTGCGGCCGTACAGGCTGATATCGAGGTGCCGCTGGGCAGTACGCAGCGCGTCACCCAGTTGTTCGCTTTCCCCAATAATTGCAACGTGATCTGCTTTCGGCCCTGGACGCTGGAACAGACCGTCGAGCACTACTTGAACCAGAGCCTGCAGCGTGACGGCTATAGCCGGGCCAAGGTCAGCGTGAAGACCCACGAGGGGCAGCTCTCGGCGACCTTCAGCGGCGTGCCTGATAACTACGGCCGCCCCTTGACCGCGTTGCTCGACACCGCCAACCTGGCTTACCACGGTGCCAGCAAGCTCAACAGCGACGGCAAGTGGGCGTACAACTGGTACCTGTTCCTGCCGCTGGGCATGGCCCTGGAAAACCGCAAGAGCATTGAGCTGCTGCACTTCCCGCCGGACTATTCACTGACCCAGGCCCAGGACTATCTGGAGTCGGCCACCACCGACCGCTGGGCGGCCTTGCTCACCGACAACGGCATCCCGGCCACCGAAACGCCGGGTTACCAGACCATCATCGATATCGCACCGATCGCCGCACCGTCTAACGCAGGCAAGGATCTGGAGGCCGTCTACAGCTATTTCACCGATTACCAGACGCGCATGGTCAAGGAACTGAGCCTGACGCCCGGCGGCTCCTTGCCGATGGTGGCGTTCGGCGCGCCAGTGCGCAATTGGATCAAGCAGCAATACGGCCAGACCGTGGGCGTGCTGAGCCTGGCGCAGATCAGCCCTGCCGCGGGTAAAACGGTTTCGGTGCTGGGTTCTAACCATCCGAGTTATATCTGGTATGCGGCTGACCCGGCCACCTATGACGGTAACGAGCAGAAGGCCGATGAAGCGGGCTTGAAAGTCATGGGCCAGGACTTGAGCGCGGCCTGCTGGCAGGCCGGGATGGGACAGAAACCGGCCAGCGATCCCAACGTGTTGCTTCAGGCATGCATGAATACCTGGCAAGTCACGCGCAAGGAGCAGACCTGTGAGTTGTTCTATACCTCGGTACGCAACCTGACGCCGGAGCAAGCCAACGCCAAATGTGCCACGCCGGTCATCAAGGCACATCTGAAGCAATTGAAAACCGCCGCTCCAACACCCACGCTCGCCGCCCCAGCCTTATAAATCACGCAAAAAACGGTTTCTACTGTCAGAGTTGACAGTAGAAACCGGGCCTGACTTCGACGAACCTTGAACAGCACCCATCCGCTGCAGGACTGGTAGTCGGACACCATCAGCAAGTCGATGCAGCCTCACCCAGGAGCGTCATGAAAACTCATGCCATGGACAAGGCCAAACCTGCTGCAAATGACTGCCTTTACCCCTTTAATACGCTGCTTGTCGAGCAGGGTTACCCTTCGACCCGGCAATTCAAGGTCTTGCACGATGAAGGGGGCGCTGGAACCGGGATCAAGACCCGCGTGGCCTTCGACAGCCGCGTGCGCATCGCCAAGGTCTCCGGCTACGCAGTGAGCGAGCGACGCCTGCATACCTTGCAGCTGTCGTCACGCATTCACTTGTACGACCGCTGGTTCGCCGGTTTATTGAGACACTCGTGCAATCCGAACGTGTTTTTCGACACCACGTACCTGGAGTTGTGGAGCGTGCAGCCCTTACACGCCGGCACGATGCTGAGCATGGATTACGCCAGCACCGAGGACGCGTTGTTCCGGCAGTTCGCGTGCCAATGCGGCGAGCTGAACTGCCGGGGTTGGATCACCGGCAGTCAGGAGCCCCTGAACACCGAAGGCCAGGCGTTCATGGAGCAGTGGCGGATGCGCAAGCTTCCTTAGGCTTCACCCAACGGGCGCAAGCGATACTGCGGCGGCAACTGTTCAAAACCGCTGATGGTGGTATTCAAGCTCTTCCAGCGGCCGTCCTTGATGCCATAGATGCAGCCATGGATCGACAGGCTCTGCCCGCGGTGCCAGGCGTTTTGCACAATGCTGGTGTGGCCGACGTTGGCCACCTGCTGAATCACGTTCAGCTCGCAGAGGCGGTCGACGCGTTCTTCTTCGGTAGGCAATTGGGCCAGCAGGTCGCGGTTCTCGTAGTAGAGGTCGCGAATAGTGCGCAACCAGCCATCGATCAGACCGAACTGGCGATCTTGCATCGAGGCACGCACGCCGCCGCAGCCATAGTGACCGGTCACCAGGATATGCTTGACCTTGAGCACGTCGACCGCGTACTGGATCACCGACAGACAATTGAGGTCAGTGTGCAGCACGACGTTGGCCACATTGCGGTGCACGAACAGATCCCCCGGCAACATGCCGACGATCTCGTTGGCCGGTACGCGGGCATCGGAACAGCCGATCCAGAGGTATTCCGGCGTTTGCTGGCGGGCGAGCTTGGCGAAGAATTCGGGATCTTCCTGCTTGATCGCATCCGCCCAGCGTTCGTTGTTATCAAGCAAGTCTTGTAGTTCGTTCATCAGGGAAAGCCTCAGGAATGATGCGCAGTTTTGTGACTGACAACCCGTCGTCCGGGTCACGCTGAGCGCTAATTAGCTTGAATCTTTAGGCAGCCACGCCTGTCCACTCACTATAAGCCCCACAGTATGAGGATAGGCCATGACTGAATCACGACGCCCTTTTGACGCCACACAGCCCGAACCGATTGATGACAACGAAGACCGCATGGGCTCAATGCGCGAACTGGACTTTGACGAGGATGAACCCTCCACCCACATCGGTGATGAACGTGCGCGTGAAGCCGGGCTGACCGAAGCCTCTACCAACAATCATGAACCGACTGACGATGACATGAGCCCGGAAACGCTGATCCGTGAGGATGGCGCGCGGGATGCGCGGGAGGAAGGTGAAGATAATCCGGCTGACTTTGACTTGAGCATTGTCGATGAAGCAGAGATCGGCGGTGGAAATGGCCTGGATGAGGCAGAACTGGCCGACCTGGACCCCGTCGGCGAGAAGCGCTGAAGCGCTGCCGAGCTGAATGTGAGAGGGGCTTGCCCCCCCCCACATGGGACGGTGTGCCTAATCGACCAACGTACAGGCCATGACCACCGCATCTTCACGGCCACCCACGGCGGGGTAGTAGTCCCGACGCCGACCGATCTCGTTGAAGCCATACCGCTCATAAAGGCGAAAGGCGCTTGTATTGCTGTCGCGCACCTCCAGGAAGCACTCCCGGGCATTGGCGGCATAGGCACGGGACATCAAGTGTTCCAGGAGCGCCAACCCCAGGCCGCGGCCCTGGTTTTCCGGTTTGACGGTGATATTCAGCAAATGCGCTTCATCAAGGATGATCTGCACCACGCCGTGGCCCACTTGCTGCTCACCTTCGAACATCAGCCAGATCTGGTATTTGCCCAGCCCATCAAGAAAAATCCCGCGGGTCCAGGGATGGCTGAACGCCGCGTATTCGATTTTCAGCACCGCGTCGAGGTCAGCCTCGGTCATCGGGCGGAAAGATAAAGCCTCACTCATCAGTCGTTTTCCAGCGCGCCATCAGCCGGCGCATGGCTTGCCAGACTTCAGCCTTACGCTGTGGCTCTTCCATTAATAATTCAAGGCCCGGCAGGGCCCATACCGAGCCCAGGCCCTCGACCTGCAACTCGCGGTACCAGGCTTCGGCATTCGCCTCGCCGGCGAAACGCACGGCGGGCAGGCCAATCAGCCACAGGCATACACAGGGTTCGTCTTCCAGGCGGGCCGACACGAAGCCTTGCACAAAATCCCGCGCAGCCTCCGGGCCCTGGTCCATGGTGCCGCGTACCAGCAATGGCCAGCGCACCGGGTCGCCGACGATTTGCGGGCTGTCGGGCAGGCCGGCAGCCCGCAGCATGTCCTTGAGCAATATGTAGGCCGGGTCGCGGGTCTGGAAACGTTCGCCGGTGGGCAGTTCCGCCAGCAACAGGCAACGCCCGGCACGCAGCAACTGCAGGGCAAAGCGCGGTGGTGGCACCACCGGAGCCTTGACCACCGGCGCCGCTTCCTCGGCCGCCACCGGCTTGGACACCGGCGATGGGCGCGGCACTTCGATCTTAGCTCGCTCCACCACAGGCCGCGCTTCGGCTACGGGCTTGACCACCGGTACCGGCGCCGCGGCTTCCTCGCCCGATGACTCGAACTCATAAGGCTCAAGCGCCTGCAACAGCTCCGGCCGCGACGGCGCGGCAAACGGCAGTTCGGTGCGGGGCAGCCAGTTGACCACTTGCATGGCGGTCAAATAAGCGCGACGTCGGGACTCGATAAGCACAGCTCGGCCACTTGTGGATAAGTAAAGAGCGGGGATTCTACCGCTGTTCGGCAACAATCGCCCACTGCGCACTGACCGGCTGTGGATAAATCCCGCGCCTGATGCAGTACAATCGCGACTTTTAATCGCCAACCAGCCGGCCATTCCCATGATCGAACCCAAGCGCGTCCTACGCGCCCTCGCCGAACACTGGGCCTTACTTGAGCCACTGTGTGAACACTTCGACCAAGGCACCTTGAGCCTGAGCGAGCTGCGCGCGCAACTGGCCGCCCAACAACTGGACAGCACGCCCCAGGACATCACCAGCCTGCTGGACGTATGGATTCGCCTGGATATCCTGGTGCCTGTCGCCAAGAGCCCGAACCGTTTCGAGCTCAATGCGCAGATCCATGACTTCCTGGCTTACCTTCGCAAGGAGCACCGGCTTGGCCTGTGCCTGGAAATCGAAGCCTACCTGCGCCATCTGGAGCGCCTGGCAGGCTACATCCAGGACGCCTTCGACATCCGCGACGGCCACGACCTGGCCCGCCAACTGCGCCTGCTCGACATGCGCGTGCGTGACGTACTGAAAAAGCTCGCCAACGACGAACAGGCCCTGGCCGCCGTGGCCGACCGCGCCAAAACCAGCGACCGGCAGATCCCGCTGCGCCAGCGTTACGCCGAGGTGTTGGCGACCTGGGATGAATACGTCGAACCAATGATCCAACTGGTGAACGCCGACGGCGCATTCGAACAGGGCGTGCGCAAGGTCGAGAATGTGCTGTTGCGCATGCTCACCGAACAACAGCGTCTCGGCCACCTGGTTGATGACGACATGTTGCTGCGTACCCATGCGCGCATCCTCGAAATGCAGACCAGCGCCCAGTTGACCTTGCGCCATGCGCGGGAATTGCTGTTGCCGTTGCGCGAGGAAGCCCGTCGGCACAACGCCGTGACCCGTGGCGCGGCGCTGGCCTTGTCGGCGATTCGCCGCAAAGGGCTGGACGCAGTGCCGCAGGCGGCGTTGCCGATGTTTACCCGGCCGCAGAGCACTTTCCTCGGCAGCGCGAGCCAGGTGGAAGCCTATGTCTATGCGCTGGCGAACTTCGAACCGAAACCGGCGCGGTTCCCCAAGGCGCATAAATCCCACAAAGGCGAAGCCCCGCGCGCACCGCGCACGGTCAAGGAAATGCTCGAGCGCTGCGAGGACGCGCTGCCGATGCCGGACCTGATGACCTGGCTGCTGGAACAGGAACCGAACGGTGCCACCGACGAGTTGCTGTACTGGTTCTCGCGCCTGTCCCGCGAGAAACGCTTCAAGCGCGAGCGCCTGGAACGTCGCGAATATCACACACACGAGCATCAGGTCAGCCTGCGCTCATTCGCCCTGCTCCCGGCTGCGCCTGACGCCGTCGAGAATTCTGCGAGCACGCCTTATGCATCTTGATCTATCCGAACTGTCCCAGCTGGCGCCGATTTTTCGCGAGCTGTTCAAGGGTTACCACGTCAGCCGCCGCGACCCGGAGCTGTACGCACAACTGTCGAATTTCCAGGACCAGTACCGCACGCTGTTCAAGGCTCTGGGCTTTGAACTGGTATGCGATACCCGGGGTTTCTACTACTTCGTGCCGGACACCGCCGTGGCCGCCGCGCAAGTGAACAAGACCGCGCAGCGCCTGGCATTGTTCACCTTCATCATCGTCGAGCATTTGGCCGACCAGGGCCGTGACCCGATCGCTGTGCTCGACGGTGGCAGCCTGGGCCGCGATGAGCTGCCGTCATTGCTGGAAAAGTACCGTGACCTGTTTATGCAGGCCGAAGTGCAGACCCAGGAAGAACTCGAAGAAAAAATCATGCGCCGCATGACCCAACTGGGTTTTGCCAGCGAAGACAACGGCGTATACCGCTTCCTGCCGCCGATGCACCGGTTCCTTGATGTGTGCCTGTCGGTACAGCAGGACCGTGACCTGGCCGCCAGCATCCACAGCGTGTTGCCATTGCCGGCACCGGTGATCATCGATGAAGACAGCGATGAAAAACTGCTGAAAACCGATGACCCGCTGGACCTCAGTGACTTTGCCGAAGAAAGCGAAGAAGACGCTCTGGCTCGCGCCATTGCAGAAGAACAGGAGACCGACGCATGAGTAAGGAACGCTACGGCATCCGCCGCTTCGCCCTATTGAACACCGCCGGATACAGCCTGGGCCTGTTCCCGCTGGAAGAACCGCTGTCGGTGTACGGTGCGAACAACCTGGGCAAATCGGCGTCGATCAACGCGTTGCAGTTCCCGATCCTGGCGCGCATGTCGGACATGAGTTTCGGCAAGTACACCCTGGAACAATCGCGACGCTTCTACTTCGCCAGTGACACCAGCTACATTCTCGTGGAAGTCGCCCTGCCCCACGGCCCACACGTCATCGGCGTGGTCGGACGTGGCCCGGGGGGTGGTTTCGGGCACCAGTTCTTTGCCTATGCCGGTAAGCTGGACCTGGCTCACTACCAGAAAAACGACACCTGCCTGCGCCAGAAAGAGCTGTTCACCAACCTTGAGCGCGAAGGCCTGAAAGCCTACGAACTCAAACCCGATGAACTGCGTCGCTTGCTGGTGGGCGGCCACACGTCGATCCCGCTGGACCTGACCCTGATTCCGCTGCGCTCCACCAGCGAACAGAGCCTGAAGACTTTCAGGGCACTGTTTATCAACCTGCTGCACATGCGCGAAATCACCGCGGCCAAGCTCAAGCAATTGTTTCTCGATGCGTTCGAACACAGCCTGCGTTCGGGCAGTGTCGACTACATCGCCGCGTGCGAAGAAGCCTTCCGTGATGTGCGCCGCATGGAACAGGACTACAACTCGCTGGTGGCCGCCGGGCCTTTGGTCGAAGCCCTGTCCAATGGCGTGAAGCAGCGCGATATCCTGCGCGGCAAACTGCATCGCCTGTCGCCACTGCTGGATTCGTTGCTGGGCACTTGGTCAGACTACGCCAGTGCACGCAAGGAGGAGCTGACGATCCAGGCCGAGCACTACCGTAACGAGCAGGATGCCCTGCAGAACGATCAGCGTGGCGGCACCCAGGAGCTGATGCGCCTGGAGCGGGAAATCAGCGGCATTCAGCGTTGGCTGGGCGAATTGTCGGTGCTCAAGCATCGCTTTGCGTTGGTCGATGACGTCAGGGTGCTGGAGCAGCAACTGCTGGCAGCCAAGGACGCCCACGATGAATTGGCCGGTGCCTTGGCGCAGTCGCGACAATTCAGCGCCGAGGATTTGGACGAGCGTCTGCGGGACCTGGAAAAACGCTTGAAGTCGGTCAGGCAGCAACTCGACCACGCGGACAACAACAGCTACGCCAAACTGCGTGAAGAATTCTCACAGCAGGATGTTGAACGTCTGATGCGCCTGTTCAACAGTTCGCTATTCAGCCTGCCGTTGGGTGAGCATGGCATCACGCTGGACGAGGACGGCCAGTGGGTCAAATCCCTGGAGCAGATCCTCGATGGCTTCAAGGGCGAGCGCTTCGAAGTGCCGGGGCTGTCTATCGACATCTCCCACATCGAACCACCGGCGTTGCAAGCCCTGGCGGATCGCGCAGCATTGCGCGACCAGAAAGAACGCCTGGAAAAAGAACTCAAACAGCTCAAGACGCAGCAGGCAGTAGCCTCTGACCGCGCGGCGAGCAAGACACAGACCGAAGCGCTGTACCAACAGGTACTGGATGCACAAAAGGCGTTGGAAGATTTCCGCCGCACACAAACCCTGAGTGCCGAAGAAGGCGAGAAGCTGGAAAACCTGGCGCAGATGGAAGCGGCCCAGGATGAGTTGAAGCGCTCCAGCGATGCCTTTACCGAACGCGTTCAGCAACTGTCGGCCAAGTTGCAATTGGTCGGCCGTCAGATCGCGGATATGGAAGCCAAACAGCGTACGCTGGATGACGCCTTGCGTCGTCGTCAGCTGCTGCCGGCGGACTTGCCGTTCGGCACGCCGTTCATGGACCCGGTCGACGACTCCATGGACAACCTGCTGCCGCTGCTCAATGACTATCAGGACAGCTGGCAAGGTTTGCTGCGCGCTGATGGCCAGATCGAAGCGTTGTATGCGCAGGTACGCCTCAAGGGTGTGGCCAAGTTCGACAGCGAGGATGACGTTGAACGTCGCCTGCAGTTGCTGATCAACGCCTATGCGCACCGTACCGACGAAGCGCTGACGCTGGGCAAGGCGCGCCGTGCGGCGGTCACCGATATCGCACGCACCCTGCGCAATATCCGTAGTGACTACGACAGCCTGGAACACCAGTTGGCGTTGTTCAACCGCGAGATCAACAAGCGCCAGGTGTCCAACCTGCAGAGCTTTCGCATCGTGCTGGCGCCGAACAAGGAAGCGCTCAAGCATATCGATCAGATCATTCACAGTGCCGGCCAGTACGAAGAGGGCGAGACCCTGTCGGTCTTCGACCTCAGCCAGAGCGCCGAGCAAGACAACAAGAACGAAGAGGCCAAGGAATACCTGGCCCGCCTGGTAGCCGCCAACCATAACCAGTTGGGCCTCAAGGACTTGTTCGAGCTGGCGTTCGAGATCACCAAGGTGCACGGCCAGCCGGTGATTCACACCGACATCGATGGCGCGGCGTCCAACGGCACCACCATGACCATCAAGGCGCTGACCAACATGTACTTGTTGCTGCACTTGATGGACCGCGACCAGGCCGGACGTGTGCGCTTGCCGTACTACCTCGACGAGGCGGCAGACATCGACGAGAAGAACCAGGCCGCCTTGCTGGAAACCAGCTTGCAGCTGGGCTTCGTGCCGATCCTGGCGAGTGTGAAGCCGCAGGTGTCCGCTCAGGTGGCGATCGACCTCGAAGGCGGCAGCGGGCCGAATGGAATCTACATCGATGAGGCGGACTGGAAGTACATCCGTCGTCACGATGTGGTGAAAGCCACGATGAATGTGCAGGCGGATGAGCCGGAGTTGGATGAGGTTTAATCCACGGCACTGAAACGCAAAAGGCCGCGATCTTATGGATCGCGGCCTTTTTTGTAGGCTTGGAATGTGGTTTGTTCTTACGGCCCTATCGCGGGCAAGTCCGCTCCTACAGTTGACCGGGTTTTCCTGTAGGAATGCGGTCGAGTGCAGGAGCGGGCTTACCGACGAAGGCCGCGCCTCGGTCTACTTGCCGAGCGGGATCTTAGGTGCCCAGGTCAGCCATTCATCTTCGAACTTGTCGAAGAGTGGGAAGGTTTGTTGTGGCCGTGCAGCGTTGCCCATGCGCTCGCCGTCTGGCGTGGCAAAGGCGATGCCGCCGGCGACCAACGTCTCCAGGGACTCGGTGCGCACCGTCGCGCCTTTGAACAGCCCGAAGTCGAGCCCGAAACCACTGGTGTTCCAGAAGCGGCTGCCGCTGCGTACCAGTGGCGCGTACTTGGGCTCGATCAGGATGTGGATGAGGACACGGTCCGCGGTCTGGCCCAACTCGTAGCCCGTTACTTTGCCGACGGTAACTTCGCGATAGGTGACCGGCACGCCTTCCTTCAACGAACCACGGCGTGCGGCACTGAGTGTCAGGCTCAGGCCAGCCTCTTGGTGGGCGGCTTCAGGTGGCTGGTCCAGCGCGACGAAACTCTTCTGCGGACCGGCGTTTTTCGCAGCCGGTTGCACTTCGATGTATTGGCCTGTGACCAGGGTTTCCAGGTTCGACGTTTTCATCAGGCCCAGCTCAGGCTTGACCACCCAGAATTGGCTACCGGCGCGCGCGATCCGATCAGCCACTTGGGTGATACGTGCGCTGAGCAATACTGACTGCATGTCGGCGCTGAGGTCGACGCTCTCGATCTTGCCCACGTCCAACCCTTTGTAACGCACCCGTGTGCCGGGACGCAGTCCATCGGCACGATCAACCTTGATGGTCACCAGGGTGCCATGTTGATTGGCCGCTTCACGGTCGGCGAACAGACGGAAACGCGGGATACGTTTTTTCAGTGGTACGTTGGGCTCCGGGGTCTCGAAGGCAATACCGCCGGCCATCAGGCTGGCCAGGGATTCACTCTTCACCTGGATGCCGCCGGTCAGACCGCCGGTCAGGGTGACGCCGCTGGCGTTCCAGAAACGCGTCGAACCGTTGACCAGATTTTCGTATTCCTTCTCGATATGTACGCCGATCACCAGTTGCTTGTTCTTGCGCGAGAACTGGTAGCTCTGCACCGAGCCGACTTTGACCTGCTTATAGAGGATCGGACTGCCCACATCCAGGGAGCCGAGGTTATCGGTGAGCAGCACCATGTGCAGGCCTGGGGAGCGCAGGTCCAACGGTGGCGCTTTGGCCCGAGCGATGAACTCACGCTGCTGCGCGCCGCCTTTGTCGCCAGGTCGGATGGCGATGTAGTTACCTTTGACCAAGGCTTCCAGACCGGTGATACCCGCCAGGGAGATGGATGGCTTGACTACCCAGAACTGGGTGTCCTGCACCAGATAGTCCTCGGCAAGTGGGTCAAGGGTCAGTTCAGCGTTCGCGCTGGAAAGACTGGGGTCGATCTTCAGGGTTTTCAGGCTACCGACCTGGATGCCCTTGTACATGACTGGGGTGCGTCCGGCCTGCAAGCCTTCGAAATCGGTGAGTTTGACCTTGACTCTGATGCCGGCCGCGGCGGCATCAAAATCCTCATAGAGACGGAATGGCAGGCTCGGGTCGGTCGGCGGACTGTCCTTGCGATTCTCTGGCGTGGCGAAGGCTATACCTCCGGCGACGATGCTGGAGAGGGATTCGCTGCGCACCTTCACACCGGAGAGGTTGGCGTCGATGCTGATGCCACTGGCGTTCCAGAAACGCGTATGTTTGCGCACCAGGTTGGCGTAGGTCGGTTCGATATAGACCTTGATCTCGACGGTGCTCTGGTCCTCGGAAAGCAGGTAGCTTTTGACCTGGCCGACCTGGATCTGCTTGTAGAACACCGGGCTGCCACGATTCAGCGAGCCAAGCCGATCAGCCTTGAGGGTCAAGTGCAGGCCGGGCTTGGCGTCGGATAACGGCGGCTCTTCAGAAAGCGCCTTGAATTTGCGGGTGGGCTCACCATCACCCGGACTGGCGGCAATGTAGTTACCCGAAACCAGGGTTTCCAGACCGGTGATACCGGCAAGAGTGACGCTGGGTTTGACCAGCCAGAAACGCGTGTTGGTCTTGAGGTATTGCTCAACGTCTTTGTTCATTTCGATGGTAGCGATCACACCGCGATTGCTGCCTTCGTCATCCAGGGCCAAGGTTTTGACCTTCCCCACGGTCATGCCTTTGTAGACCACTTCGGTCTTGTTGACCTGAATACCTTCGCCGCTTTCAAAACGGACTTGGATCTCGATGCCCTGTTGGGTATAGGCACGCCATCCCAACCAGCCACCGATGATCAGGGCAATCAGGGGCAACACCCAAATGGCCGACCAGTTGGAGGCTGGGCGGGTTTTAGCTTTAGGCAAATCACTCATGGTCGTCGTCCGACTCCGTGTTATCCCAAATCAGTCGGGGATCAAAAGTTACTGCGGCAAGCATCGTCAAGATCACCACACTGGCGAACGCTGCGGCACCGAGATCGGCCTCGACACTGGCAAGTCGCCCAAAGTTTACAACCGCCACCAGGATGGCGATCACGAAGATATCCAACATGGACCAGCGTCCAATGAATTCGATAAAGCGGTACATGATAATGCGTTGTTGCGCGGACAGCGGTTGACGGCGCTGCACCGAAAACAGGAGCAGACCGATACCCACCAACTTGAATGTTGGCACCAGAATGCTGGCGATAAACACCACGGCCGCGATGGGATACATACCGTGCTGCACCAGTTGGATCACACCGGCCATGATGGTACTGGGATCGCCCTGCCCCAGGGTATTGATGGTCATGATCGGCAACAGATTCGCGGGGATATACAGGATGGCCGCGGTAATCAGCAATGCCCATGTGCGTGTCAGACTGTTGGGGCGCCGGGCGTGGATCAACGCGCCGCAACGCGTGCAAAGCTGCTCATCGGTGTCCGACTCTTGCTTGTTCAGTTCGTGGCATTCGGTACAAATCAGAATGCCCGCGTCAATCGCTCGCATGATCATCCTCTCCAGACAGCGCCTGCCAGATCTGGTGGGGCGACATCACCACCTCAAGCAGCACTTGAACGATTAATAGACTGACGAAGCAGACGAGCCCCAGGCCGATCGTGATGGAGGCCATGTCGGCGAGTTTGACGATCGCCACGAGCACGCCCATCAAGTAGACCTCCAGCATCCCCCAATCTTTCAGATGATGGTAAATGCGATAGAGCAACAACCCATAGCTGCGGCCGATCTTCCAGCGGATGCTGAGCAACACGGCCAGCTGGCAGAGCAATTTGAGCAGGGGAATGCCCATGCTGCAAAGGAACACCACAACCGCGACGCCTTGCATGCCGGTATCAAACAAACCGACGACGCCACTCCATACGGTATCTTCGGAGGATTGCCCAAGTAGATTGAGCTGCATGATAGGTAAAAAGTTCGCGGGTACGTACAGCAATAGCGCGGCAATTACCAAGGCAAGGCTTCGCTCCACGACATTGTGGCGGTGAGCGTACAGCTCATATCCGCAGCGTGGGCATTGGACTTTTTCACCGAGGACGAGCGCCGGTTTACGCATCAGCAGGTCGCACTCATGGCATGCCACCAGGTCGTCCAGTGGTAAATCCGACACCTCAAGGGTATCAGCCGGATCGGGCATAAGTAGGGCTCAGACTCTAAAAAGGTTAGGTGCCTATTCTAGTGGTCTGGTTCAGAAATAACTGTGCAAATTTATTGGGAGTGCCGGTGAAAATTTCCGACCGCCCAAAACAAAACCCCATCTGCTTTCGCAAATGGGGTTTCGGAATTTAATCTT
>NZ_SGWI01000020.1 GCF_004519405.1 Pseudomonas sp. BCA17
TGTGCTGGTGCCGCACCGTGCAATCACGCGCCTGGTGATCAACAACGGCTATGCCGATTTCAATCAGCATGATCGCGTGGCGTTCGCCTCCAACCCGGCGTTTGACGCCAGCACCCTGGACGTATGGGCACCGTTGCTCAATGGCGGCGCGGTGGTGGTGGTCGATCAGGATACGTTGCTGTCCCGGGCCGATTTCGCCTCTATGTTGCAGGAGCAGGCGGTCAGTGTGTTGTGGATGACCGCCGGGTTGTTTCATCAATATGCCGAAGGACTGCTGCCGGTCTTCCCGCAGATGCGTTACCTGATTGTCGGTGGCGATGTACTGGACCCGAACGTGATCGCCAAAGTCCTTAAGGACGGCGCACCGCAACACTTGCTCAATGGCTACGGCCCGACTGAGGCGACGACGTTCTCGACCACCCATGAGATCACCCGGGCGGACGAAGGCAGCGTTCCAATCGGCCGCCCAGTGGGCAACAGCCGTGCCTACGTGTTGGACGCTCGCCAACAACCAGTGCCGGTCGGTGTGACCGGCGAGTTGTACATCGGTGGCCAGGGTGTTGCCTTGGGCTATCTGAACCGGGCTGACCTGACGGCGGAGAAATTCCTCACCGACCCGTTCAACGACGGTGCGCTGATGTACCGCACCGGTGACCTGGTGGCCTGGCGTGCCGACGGCACCTTGCAGTATCAGGGGCGTAACGACCAGCAGGTGAAGATCCGGGGCTTCCGCATCGAACTGGGCGAGATCGAAACGCGCCTGAGCGAACACCCGCAGGTCAAGGACGCGGTGGTTCTCGCCCGGGAAGACGAACCGGGGCACAAGCGCCTGGTGGCGTACTTCACCGAGCGTGAAAGCGTCGACATCACAGCACTGCGCGACTACCTGTTGACCCAGTTGCCTGACTACATGGTGCCGGCCGCTTACGTGCGCCTGGACAACCTGCCGCTGACCAACAACGGCAAAGTTGACCGCAAAGCCTTGCCTGCACCGGATCAGGACGCACTGCTGAGCCGTGGCTACGAAGCACCACAAGGTGAAGTGGAAACCGTGCTGGCGCAGATCTGGTCGGATGTGCTCAAGGTCGAGCAAGTGGGGCGTCACGATAACTTCTTTGAACTGGGCGGCCATTCGCTGCTGGCAGTCAATTTGATCGAACGCATGCGCCAGGCCGACCTCAGTGCCGATGTGCGCGTGCTGTTTCGCCAGCCGACCCTGGCGGCGCTGGCGGCTGCCGTGGGCAGCGGGCGTGAAGTGGCCGTACCGGCCAACCTGATTACGCCTGACTGCGTGCGCATCACGCCCGATCTGCTGCCCCTGATCACCCTGGACCAGGCGGGCATCGACCATATCGTCGCCCAGATCCCGGGCGGTACGGCGAATGTGCAGGATATTTACCCATTGGCGCCATTGCAGGAAGGCGTGCTCTACCACCATCTCCGTGCCGAAACCGGCGATCCCTACCTGCTGCAATCGAGTTACGGGTTTGACAACCTGGAGCGTTTCCAGGTGTTTATCGAGGTGCTGCAGGCGGTCATTGATCGCCATGACATCCTGCGCACCAGCCTCGTCTGGCAAGGCTTGGAAACCCCGGTGCAAGTGGTATGGCGCAAGGCCGCGCTGGCGGTACAGGAAATGCTCGCCGACCCGCGCGGCGATGACGTCTTGAACCAGCTGCGTGAGCGTTTCGACGCCCGTCATTATCGCCTGGACCTGACCCAGGCGCCGTTGATGCGCATCATCTATGCCCGTGACGAGGCCAATCAGCGGATCGTCGCGTTGCTGATGTTCCATCACTTGGTCATGGACCATACCGCCTTTGAGGTCGTGCAGCAGGAAATGCACCTGCTGCTGCAGGGCCAAGGCGAACACCTGAAGCACGCGGTGCCCTACCGCAATTATGTGGCGCAGGTGCGCCTGGGCAGCACCGATGCGGAGCACGAGCGGTTTTTCCGCGAGATGCTCAGCGATATCGATGAGCCGACCTTGCCGCTCGGTCTGCAGGATGTGCAGGGCGATGGGCATGGCGTGGGCGAAGCCACACATGTGCTCGATAAGGGCTTGAGCCTGCGCCTGCGCGAACAGGCGCGCCAGACCGGCGTCAGCGCCGCCAGCCTGTTTCACCTGGCTTGGGCGCGCGTGTTGGGCAGCGTGTCGGGCCGTCGCGAGGTCGTGTTCGGCACCGTGCTGCTGGGCCGCATGCAAGGTGGTGAAGGGGCGGACCGTGGGCTGGGGATGTTTATCAATACCTTGCCGCTGCGCGTCGATGTCGACGCTATGGGCGTGCGCTCGGCCGTCAAGGCAACCCATGCGCGCCTGACGGCGTTGCTGGGGCACGAGCATGCGTCACTGGCCTTGGCCCAGCGTTGCAGTGGCGTGCCGGCGAGCGTGCCGTTGTTCAGCGCCTTGCTCAACTACCGGCACACTGGCGCGGTAGAGGACATGACCGCGCTGGAACAGGTATGGCACGGTATGCACTTCCTGCACGCCGCAGAGAGCACCAACTACCCGATTACCTTGAACGTCGATGACCTGGGCGAGCAATTCAATCTCAATGCACTGGTGGTTTCGCCGTTGGAGGCGCGCCGTCTCTGTGACTACCTGCTCACCGTCGTGGAGCAGTTGGTGCAGGCGCTGGAGCAATCCCCCGATCTGCCGTTTGAGCAATTGTCGGTATTGCCGGCGAGCGAAGTACACCAGGTGCTGGTCGAGTTTAACCCAGCCCCCCGTGCCTACCCCGAAACGCTGACCTTGCACGCGCTGTTCGAAGCCCATGCGGCGGCTGATCCGCAAGCGCTGGCGGCGGTGCATGGCGAGCAAGCCGTGAGTTATGCGCAATTGAACCAGCGGGCCAACCGTCTGGCCCATCACCTGATCGGCCTGGGCGTGGTGCCCGGCGAGCGTGTGGCAATCCTGCTGGAGCGCTCCGTGGACCTGCTGGTCAGCCAGTTGGCAATCAGCAAGTGCGCGGCGGTGTATGTGCCGCTGGATGTCAACGCACCGTTGGACCGTCAAGGCTTCATGATTTCTGATAGTGGCGCGCAATGGGTGTTGACGGCGACCTCGATTGAAGCCCCC
>NZ_SGWI01000021.1 GCF_004519405.1 Pseudomonas sp. BCA17
CACAAGGCTGGCGGTATAAACGATGTTGCCGCCTTCGCCGACGCTGTTGGTAGCGGTCAGGACCACATCCACTTTGTCGATGGTGTCGTTGATCGTGGTAGTGGCACCGTTACCCGCAACTTCCAGCTTCTCGAAGTTGCCGCCGGTGGCGTCAGTGATCTTGACGGTTTGGGTGCTCTTATCGATGAACACGTCATCGCTTGGCGCTGGGACAGTCACGGTGCCGACGGTGTCGCCAGCCTTGATGATGATGGACGAGCCATTGTCCAACTTCAGCGTGACGTCGGTACCTGCTTTGTTAGAGAGCGTGGCGGTGTAGGTAATCTGACCGCCTTCGTTGACTGCACTTGGCGCGGTCAGCGTGACGGTCGTGGTATCGGCAGTGCCCGGAGTATCAGTCACTGTTGTAGTGACTTTATCGGTGCCCGGCACCAAGTTCTCGAAGTGCTCGCCACCAGTCACGCCTTTGATGGCGGTGGTGACGGTCTGATCGCCTGTGTAGACGTCATTCGGCGCGACGGTAGTGACGGTACCGCTCGACTGGTTCACGCCAATGGTGATGGTCTGGCCGTTATCCAGGCTGACAGTCAGCGGGTTGGTGATGTTAGTCACCGCATTACCCGACTTATCAACCAGCGACGCGGTGTAGACGATGTTGCCGCCTTCGCCCACGGTGTTAGTAGCGGTCAGAACTACATCCACTTTGTCGATGGTGTCGTTGATCGTGGTGGTTGCGCCGTTACCTGCAACTTCCAGTTTTTCGAAGTTGCCGCCGGTAGCGTCAGTGATCTTGACGGTCTGGGTGCTCTTGTCGATGAACACGTCATCGCTTGGCGCCGGGACGGTTACGGTGCCGACGGTGTCGCCAGCCTTGATGGTGATGGACGAGCCATTGTCCAACTTCAGCGTGACGTCGGTACCCGCTTTGTTGGAGAGCGTGGCGGTGTAGGTAATCTGACCACCTTCGTTGACTGCGCTTGGCGCGGTCAGGGTTACGGTCGTGGTGTCAGCAGTGCCCGGAGTATCAGTTACGGTCGTGGTGACTTTATCGGTACCAGGTACCAGATTTTCAAAATGCTCACCACCGGTCACGCCTTTGATAGCGGCAGTGACGGTTTGGTCGCCTTTGTATACGTCGTTTGGAGCGACTACCGAGACAGAACCGCTGGACTGGTTCACACCGATAGTGATGGTTTGGCCATTATCCAGGGTGACGGTCACCGGGTTGGTGATGTTGGTCACTGCCGCGCCGTTTTTATCCACAAGGCTGGCGGTGTAGACGATGTTGCCGCCTTCGCCCACGCTATTGGTGGCAGTCAGAACCACATCGACCTTGTCGATGGTGTCGTTGATTGTGGTAGTCGCACCGTTACCCGCAACTTCCAATTTCTCGAAATTGCCGCCGGTAGCGTCAGTGATCTTGACGGTCTGGGTGCTCTTGTCGATGAACACGTCATCGCTTGGCGCCGGGACGGTCACGGTGCCGACGGTGTCGCCAGCCTTGATGGTGATAGACGAGCCGTTGTCGAGTTTCAGCGTGACATCGGTGCCGGCCTTGTTGCTCAAGGTAGCGGTATAAGTGATCTGGCCGCCCTCATTGACTGCGCTTGGCGCGGTCAGCGTGACGGTCGTGGTATCGGCAGTGCCCGGTGTGTCCGTAACGGTGGTGTTCACCGGCGTAGTGCCTGGCACCAGGTTTTCGAAGTGCTCGCCGCCAGTCACACCTTTGATAGCGGCAGTGACAGTTTGGTCGCCTGTATAGACGTCGTTCGGTGCCACAGTGGTTACGCTGCCGCTGGACTGGTTCACACCAATGGTGATGGTCTGGCCATTGTCCAAAGTGACGGTCAGCGGGTTGGTGATGTTAGTCACCGCATTACCCGACTTATCAACCAGCGACGCGGTGTAAACGATGTTGCCGCCTTCGCCCACGGTGTTAGTGGCGGTCAGAACCACATCCACCTTATCGATGGTGTCGTTGATCGTGGTAGTCGCACCGTTGCCTGCAACTTCCAGTTTCTCGAAGTTGCCGCCAGTAGCGTCGGTGATCTTGACGGTCTGGGTGCTCTTATCGATGAACACATCATCGCTTGGCGCTGGAACGGTCACCGTGCCGACGGTGTCGCCAGCCTTGATGGTGATGGACGAACCATTGTCCAACTTCAGCGTGACGTCGGTACCCGCTTTATTGGAAAGCGTGGCGGTGTAGGTGATCTGACCACCTTCGTTCGCCTCCGCCGGTGCGGTGAGCGTCACGGTGGTGGTGTCGACAGAGTCCGTAATCGTGGTGACTGCCGGAGCCGTATTCGGCACCAGATTCTCGAAATTACCGCCAGTCGCGCCGGTAATGGTGGTGCTGACAGTGCTGCCGTTGACGTAGACATCATTCGGTGGGGTGTCGACAACCACGCTGCCAACGGACTCGCCGGCCTTGATGGTGATCACCGAGCCATTGCTCAAGGTGACGTTCACCGGTGTCTGCGCAGGGTTGGTCAAGGTGGCGGTGTAAGTGATCTGACCGCCTTCGACAACCGTGCCGGTGGCGGTCAACGAAACGTTGGTGGTGTCGATTGAATCAACAATGGTGGTGACCGCTGGCGTCGTGCTCGGCACCAGGTTTTCAAAGTTGCCGCCAGTCGCGCCGGTAATCGTGGTGCTGACGGTGGATCCGTTGTTGTAGACGTCGTTGGCCGGA
>NZ_SGWI01000022.1 GCF_004519405.1 Pseudomonas sp. BCA17
GGCCGGTACTGACGTCACGTTGAAACTCGACAACGGTTCGTCCATCACCATCAAAGCCGGTGATACGGTCGGCACCGTGACCGTCCCGGCGCCAAGCGATGACGTGTTCATCGATAAGAGCACCCAGACCGTCAAAATCACTGACGCTACTGGCGGTAACTTCGAGAAGCTGGAAGTTGCAGGTAACGGCGCAACCACCATGATCAACGACACCATCGACAAGGTCGATGTGGTCCTGACCGCCACCAACAGCGTCGGTGAAGGTGGCAACATCGTCTACACCGCCAGCCTTGTGGATAAAAACGGCGCATCGGTGACCAACATCACCAACCCGTTGACCGTGACGTTGGACAATGGCCAGACCATCACCATTGGTGTTAACCAGTCGAGCGGCAGCGTTACTACCGTCGCGCCGAATGACGTCTATACAGGCGATCAGACCGTCACCACCGCCATCAAAGGCGTGACTGGTGGCGAGCACTTCGAGAACTTGGTTCCAGGCACCGATAAAGTCACCACGACAGTGACTGATACATCAGGTACTGCCGATACCACTACCGTCACGCTGACCGCGCCAAGTGCAGTCAACGAAGGCGGCCAGATTACGTACACCGCCACGCTTTCCAATAAAGCGGGTACTGACGTCACGCTGAAGTTGGACAACGGTTCGTCCATCACCATCAAGGCCGGTGATACGGTCGGCAGCGTGACCGTTCCGGCGCCAAGCGATGACGTGTTCATCGACAAGAGCACCCAGACCGTCAAGATCACTGACGCCACTGGCGGCAACTTCGAGAAATTGGAAGTTGCGGGCAATGGCGCAACCACCACAATCAACGACACTATCGACAAAGTGGATGTGGTACTGACCGCCACCAACAGCGTTGGTGAAGGTGGCAATATCGTCTACACCGCCAACCTTGTGGATAAAAACGGCGCACCGGTGACTAACATCACCAATCCGTTGACCGTGACGTTGGATAATGGTCAGACCATCACCATTGGCGTGAACCAGTCCAGCGGTTCTGTCTCGGTAGTCGCTCCAAACGACGTATACAAAGGCGACCAGACCGTCACCACCGCCATCAAAGGTGTGACTGGTGGCGAGCACTTCGAGAACTTGGTACCTGGCACCGATAAAGTCACCACGACAGTGACTGATACTCCGGGCACTGCCGATACCACCACCGTTACGCTGACGGCTCCGTCGGCGGTCAATGAAGGTGGTCAGATCACCTACACCGCGACTTTGAGCAACAAGGCCGGTACTGACGTTACGCTGAAACTCGACAACGGCTCATCTATCACCATCAAAGCCGGTGACACCGTCGGCACCGTGACCGTCCCGGCTCCAAGCGATGACGTGTTCATCGATAAGAGCACCCAAACCGTCAAGATCACTGACGCTACCGGCGGCAATTTCGAGAAATTGGAAGTTGCAGGTAACGGTGCAACCACCACGATCAACGACACCATCGACAAGGTCGATGTGGTCCTGACCGCCACCAACAGCGTTGGTGAAGGTGGCAACATCGTCTACACCGCCAGCCTTGTGGATAAAAACGGCGCGGCAGTGACCAACATCACCAGTCCGCTGACCGTCACCCTGGATAATGGCCAGACCATCACTATCGGTGTGAACCAGTC
>NZ_SGWI01000023.1 GCF_004519405.1 Pseudomonas sp. BCA17
ACAACCTGGTGCAAGCATTGGAAACCGCACCCCAGACTGCCTTGCAGCAACTGTCGGTGCTGCCGACCGCGGAGCGCGAAACGCTGTTGGCGGCGTTCAACGCCACCGACGCGGATTACCCACGGGACCTGACCGTGGTGCAGATGATCGAGGCGCACGCCTTGCACACCCCACACGCCGTCGCGGTGGTGCTGGGTGAGCAGGTGTTGAGCTATCGCCAACTGAACGAGCAGGCCAACCAGGTCGCGCATCACCTGCGCGGCCTTGGGGCGCAGGCCGATTCACGCGTAGCCCTGTGCATGGAGCGCAGCCTGGCGATGATTGTCGGGCTGCTGGGGATCCTCAAGTCGGGGGCCGCCTATGTGCCGCTCGACCCCGAGTACCCGGCGCAACGCCTGGCGCTGGCGCTGCAAGACAGCCAGCCGCTGGCGGTGCTGGTCCACGCCGCTACCCGTACGGTGCTGGAGGATTCCGGTCTCGCGCAGGTGGACCTGGACGATGCGTCGTTGAACGCGCAGCCACGGCATAACCCGGCCGCGGTGGCCGGGCCGAATGACCTGGCCTACGTGATCTTTACCTCCGGCTCCACCGGCCGCCCTAAAGGGGTGATGGTGGAGCATGGTTCGCTGGTCAACCACATCACTTGGCAGACCCGTGCGTTTGGCTTCGATGCCAACGAGCGGATCTTGCAACGTACCTCGGTGGCTTTTGACGCCTCCGTCTGGGAAATCTGGACGCCGTTGGCGATTGGCGCGCGGCTGGTGCTGTTGCCGGCGCACGCTTCGAGGGATGTCGAGCAAATGGCGCAGACACTGGTGGAACATCAGGTCAGCGTCGCGCAATTTGTGCCGAGCCTGCTGCGCCTGCTGGTGCAACTGCCGGACAGCGGCGTGCGGTGCCGTTACCTGTTCAGCGGCGGTGAAGTGCTGGACCCTCAACTGGCGATGCAGGCCCGGGCGCTGACCAGCCACGGCATCGTCAACCTGTATGGGCCGACCGAAGCCACCATCGACAGCACGTCATGGACCTGCGACGGCAGCGCGCCGGTCGGGTCGGTGCCGATCGGCAAGCCCATCGCCAATGCCCGCGCCTATGTGCTCGACGCACGCCTTGAGCCTGTGGCGTTGGGCGTAGTGGGCGAGTTGTACATCGGCGGCGCCGGTGTGGCGCGTGGGTACCTGGGCCG
>NZ_SGWI01000024.1 GCF_004519405.1 Pseudomonas sp. BCA17
AGGGGCTTCAATCGAGGTCGCCGTCAACACCCGTTGCGCGCCACTATCAGAAATCATGAAGCCTTGCCGGTCCAACGGTGCATTGACATCCAACGGCACATACACCGCCGCACACTTGCTGATTGCCAACTGGCTGACCAGCAGGTCCACGGAGCGCTCCAGCAGGATTGCCACGCGGTCGCCGGGGGCTACACCCAGGCCGATCAGGTGATGGGCCAGGCGGTTGGCGCGGGCGTTCAACCCGGCATAGCTGACCTGTTGCTGGCCATGCGACGCCGCCAGGGCGTGCGGATGCGCCTGTACCCACGCCTCGAACACCTGATGCAGCGGTTGCTGGTGCGGGTAACTGCGCTCAGTGTGGTTGAACGTCTGCAACAACTGCCGGCGCTCATCGCCGCCCAGGATCGACAGGCGATTGGCCGCCGAATGCGGTGCCTGCTCCAAGGTCTCGACCAGTCCGGCCAACGCCGTGCACACGTACCCCAGGACCCGCTGCGCACCCACCGAGCGCGGTGCCAGGGCACTGACCCGGAAGTCTTCTCCCACGTCGTCCACCGAGAGAATCAGCGGGTAACTGTTGACCCCTTCGTTGGCGAGCATCTCGATGCCGTCCCAGGCAACGCGGCTGGCCTCACTGACGCTGGCCGCCCCGTGACGGTAGTTGAGCAAGGCACTGAACAACGGCGCCGGTGCGGCCACGCCGCTGCAACGTTGCGCCAACGTCAGCGACGCATGCTCGTGAGCCACCAACTGGCTCAGCGCGACATGGGTGTTCTTGACCGCCGCAGTCAGGCTTTCATCCTTCAGGCGCACACGCAGCGGCAAGGTGTTGATGAACATCCCCAGTGAACGCTCCGCACCGTCACCGGCCTGCAGGCGGCCGAGCAAGACCGTGCCGAACACCACGTCATCGCGGGCTGACACCGCGCCGATGACCTGCGCCCAGACCCAGTGATACAGCGTGGCGGCGCTCACCCCCAGGTGCCGGGCCTGGCGTCGCAGACGCTGGCTGAAGGCCGCGCCCAGCCACTGATCGACCTCCTCGGTGACATCCCGCTCGCTGTCTATGCGCTGCACGCCGAACGGCAAGGTCGGTTCGTCGACGTCGCCGAGCATCTCCCTGAAAAACCCTTCATGGGCGGTACGGTCCTTGCCCTGGCGGGTCTGCGCCACG
>NZ_SGWI01000025.1 GCF_004519405.1 Pseudomonas sp. BCA17
CTGCCGCTCGACTGGTTCACGCCAATGGTGATGGTTTGGCCATTGTCCAAAGTGACGGTCAGCGGGTTGGTGATGTTAGTCACCGCATTGCCCGACTTATCAACCAGAGACGCGGTGTAAACGATGTTGCCGCCTTCGCCCACGGTGTTAGTCGCGGTCAGAACCACATCGACCTTGTCGATAGTGTCGTTGATCGTGGTAGTCGCACCGTTGCCCGCAACTTCCAATTTCTCGAAGTTACCGCCAGTAGCGTCAGTGATCTTGACGGTCTGCGTGCTCTTATCAATGAACACATCATCGTTTGGCGCCGGGACAGTCACGGTGCCGACGGTGTCGCCAGCCTTGATGGTGATGGACGAGCCATTGTCGAGTTTAAGAGTGACGTCGGTGCCGGCCTTGTTGCTCAAGGTGGCGGTGTAAGTGATTTGCCCACCTTCGTTGACCGCCGACGGAGCCGTCAGAGTCACGGTGGTGGTGTCAGCAGTACCCGGTGTGTCGGTAACGATGGTGTTCACCGGCGTAGTGCCTGGCACCAGGTTCTCGAAATGCTCTCCACCAGTCACACCTTTGATAGCGGTGGTGACAGTCTGGTCGCCTTTGTATACGTCGTTTGGAGCGACTACCGAGACAGAACCGCTGGACTGGTTCACTCCGATAGTGATGGTCTGGCCGTTATCCAGGGTGACGGTCAGCGGGTTGGTGATGTTAGTCACCGGTGCGCCGTTTTTATCCACAAGGTTGGCGGTGTAAACGATGTTGCCGCCTTCGCCAACGCTGTTTGTGGCAGTCAGTACCACATCGACCCTGTCGATGGTGTCGTTGATCGTGGTGGTTGCGCCGTTGCCTGCAACTTCCAGTTTTTCGAAGTTGCCGCCAGTAGCGTCGGTGATCTTGACGGTCTGGGTGCTCTTGTCGATGAACACATCATCACTTGGCGCCGGGACGGTCACGGTGCCGACTGTGTCACCCGCCTTGATGGTGATGGACGAGCCGTTATCCAACTTCAGCGTGACGTCGGTGCCCGCTTTATTGGAAAGCGTGGC
>NZ_SGWI01000026.1 GCF_004519405.1 Pseudomonas sp. BCA17
TTGGTGGCGGTCAGGACCACATCGACCTTGTCGATGGTGTCGTTGATCGTGGTGGTTGCGCCGTTACCCGCGACTTCCAATTTCTCGAAGTTGCCGCCGGTAGCGTCAGTGATCTTGACGGTCTGGGTGCTCTTGTCGATGAACACGTCATCGCTCGGCGCCGGGACAGTCACGCTGCCGAATGTGTCACCCGCCTTGATGGTGATGGACGAGCCATTGTCCAACTTCAGCGTGACGTCGGTGCCCGCTTTATTGGAAAGCGTGGCGGTATAAGTAATTTGACCACCTTCGTTGACTGCACTTGGCGCGGTCAGCGTGACGGTCGTGGTATCGGCAGTGCCCGGTGTGTCGGTAACGGTGGTGTTCACCGGCGTAGTGCCTGGCACCAAATTCTCGAAATGCTCGCCGCCGGTGACGCCTTTGATAGCGGCAGTGACGGTTTGGTCGCCTGTGTAAACGTCGTTTGGCGCCACGGTAGTAACGCTGCCGCTCGACTGGTTCACACCAATGGTGATGGTCTGGCCGTTATCCAGAGTGACAGTCAGCGGATTGGTGATGTTGGTCACTGCCGCGCCGTTTTTATCCACAAGGCTGGCGGTATAAACGATGTTGCCGCCTTCGCCCACGCTGTTGGTGGCGGTCAGTACCACATCCACTTTGTCGATAGTGTCGTTGATCGTGGTAGTCGCACCGTTACCCGCAACTTCCAGCTTCTCGAAGTTGCCGCCAGTAGCGTCGGTGATCTTGACGGTCTGGGTGCTCTTGTCGATGAACACGTCATCGCTTGGCGCCGGAACGGTCACGCTGCCGACCGTATCACCGGCCTTGATAGTGATGGACGAACCGTTGTCCAACTTCAGCGTGACGTCGGTACCCGCTTTATTGGAAAGCGTGGCGGTGTACGTAATCTGGCCGCCTTCGTTGACTGCACTTGGCGCGGTC
The DNA here is from genome assembly GCF_004519405.1 of Pseudomonas sp. BCA17. Lineage (GTDB taxonomy): Bacteria > Pseudomonadota > Gammaproteobacteria > Pseudomonadales > Pseudomonadaceae > Aquipseudomonas. The sequence goes on from NZ_SGWI01000026.1 coordinate 943, forward strand.
AGGGTCACGGTAGTGGTGTCAGCGGTACCTGGGGTATCGGTAACGGTGGTGTTCACCGGCGTAGTGCCTGGCACCAGGTTCTCGAAG
>NZ_SGWI01000027.1 GCF_004519405.1 Pseudomonas sp. BCA17
AGTGTAAGTAATCTGGCCGCCTTCGTTGACTGCACTTGGCGCGGTCAGCGTGACGGTCGTGGTATCGGCAGTGCCCGGTGTGTCAGTAACGGTGGTATTCACCGGCGTAGTGCCCGGCACTAGGTTCTCGAAATGCTCGCCGCCGGTGACGCCTTTGATGGCGGTGGTGACGGTCTGATCGCCTGTGTATACGTCGTTTGGAGCGACTACCGAGACAGAACCGCTGGACTGGTTCACACCGATAGTGATGGTCTGGCCGTTATCCAGGGTGACGGTCAGCGGATTGGTGATGTTAGTCACCGCATTACCCGATTTATCAACCAGCGACGCGGTGTAAACGATGTTGCCGCCTTCGCCCACGGTGTTAGTGGCGGTCAGAACCACATCGACCTTGTCGATGGTGTCGTTGATCGTGGTGGTTGCGCCGTTACCCGCAACGTCCAGTTTTTCGAAGTTGCCACCGGTAGCGTCGGTGATCTTGACGGTCTGGGTGCTCTTGTCGATGAACACATCATCACTTGGCGCCGGGACGGTTACGGTGCCGACGGTGTCGCCAGCCTTGATGGTGATAGTCGAGCCGTTGTCGAGTTTAAGAGTGACGTCAGTACCGGCCTTGTTGCTCAAGGTGGCGGTGTAAGTGATTTGACCACCTTCGTTGACCGCCGACGGAGCCGTCAGGGTCACGGTGGTGGTATCGGCAGTGCCTGGTGTGTCGGTAACGGTGGTGTTCACCGGCGTAGTGCCTGGCACCAGGTTCTCGAAGTGCTCTCCACCAGTCACACCTTTGATAGCGGTGGTGACAGTCTGGTCGCCTTTGTATACGTCGTTTGGAGCGACTACCGAGACAGAACCGCTG
>NZ_SGWI01000028.1 GCF_004519405.1 Pseudomonas sp. BCA17
AGCCGGTACTGACGTTACGCTGAAACTCGACAACGGTTCGTCCATCACCATCAAGGCTGGCGACACCGTCGGCACCGTAACCGTCCCGGCGCCAAGCGATGATGTGTTCATCGACAAGAGCACGCAGACCGTCAAGATCACCGACGCTACTGGCGGCAACTTCGAAAAACTGGAAGTTGCGGGCAATGGCGTAACCACCACGATCAACGACACTATCGACAAAGTGGATGTGGTACTGACCGCCACCAG
>NZ_SGWI01000003.1 GCF_004519405.1 Pseudomonas sp. BCA17
GGGGCTTCGATGAACTGAAGCCTTTCGCTGCCTGATTCTGCGTAACCTCTTGTTTAGCAAGGAGTTTTCAGTTTCGACTGCGCCGGAAGTGGGGCGAATTATAGACAGATATAATTCGCCGTCAACACTTAATTTCTCTTTCCTATCAAACTCTTGAGACTGGCCAAAAAACACCAAGCGCACTGACTCCAATCTCCCTCTATATAGAGAGGATGGTTCAGATAACCCCCGCTTCCCTTAAAGCCGCGACACTAGCCGGCATCAATCCCAGAACGTCTTGCAACACCTTGAAGGTATGCTCCCCCAATAAAGGAGGCGCACTCCGGTACTCCACTGGAGTCTTGGACAACCGGATCGGGCTGGCAACCTGAGGCACAGTCCCCGCCAAACCATGAGGTAGCGTGATCGCCAATCCACGCGCCTTGACCTGAGCATCGGCGAACACCTGTGCCAAATCATTGATCGGCCCACACGGCACGCCCACTTGCTCCAGCCGTGACACCCACTCAGCGGTCGTCTTGAAGACCGTAGCCTGACGAATCAACGGAATCAGCTCGGCACGGTTAGCCACTCGCGCCTTATTACTTGCAAAGCGCGGATCATCAGCCCACCACAGCTGGCCAGCCACTTCAGCGAATTTACGAAACTGGCCGTCGTTACCCACGGTCAGGATAAAGTCGCCATCAGCCGTGGGGAAATCCTGATAAGGCACGATGTTTGGGTGCGCATTACCAAGACGCTTTGGTGACACTCCGGTCGCCAGGTAATTCATGGCCTGGTTAGCCAGACATGCCACCTGTACATCCAGCAGCGCCATGTCGATATGCTGCCCGCCACCGTCATGGTCCCGATGAGCCAGCGCAGCCAGGATCGCTACCGTTGAGTAAAGCCCGGTCAGGATGTCAGTCAACGCCACGCCAACCTTCACCGGCCCGGCTCCCTCATCACCCTCAGGCCGACCGGTCAGGCTCATAAGCCCGCCCAACCCCTGAATCATGAAGTCGTAGCCTGGCCGCGTCGCATAAGGCCCCGTCTGACCAAAGCCTGTTATCGAGCAATAGATCAGTTCCGGATTGATCTCCTTGAGAGACTCATAATCCAGCCCATACGCTGCCAGCCCGCCCACTTTGAAATTCTCGATCAGGATGTCGGACTTGGCCGCCAGGTCGCGCACCAGCTTTTGCCCCTCCGGCCGCGTGAAGTCGATGGTCACCGACTCCTTGTTACGATTCGCCGACAGATAATACGCCGCCTCACTGGTGTTCTCGCCGTCAGCATCCTTAAGGAAAGGAGGCCCCCACGCACGCGTATCATCACCAACACCTGGCCGCTCGACCTTGATCACTTCTGCCCCAAGGTCCGCAAGAATCTGCCCGGACCAAGGCCCCGCCAGTACTCGCGATAAGTCCAGCACCCGCAGATGCGAAAGCGCGCCCATGCCGTGCTCCTATTAATAAAAGGCCTGAAGACCCGTCTGCGCACGCCCCAGGATCAAGGCATGTACGTCATGAGTACCTTCATAGGTATTCACCACCTCCAGGTTGACCAAGTGGCGCGCCACCCCGAACTCATCGGAGATACCGTTGCCACCCAGCATGTCTCGCGCCATACGCGCAATGTCCAGGGACTTGCCACATGAGTTGCGCTTCATGATCGAAGTGATCTCGACCGCCGCCGTACCTTCATCCTTCATACGCCCCAGACGCAGGCAGCCTTGCAGGGCGAGCGTGATCTCGGTTTGCATATCGGCGAGCTTCTTCTGGATCAGCTGAGTTGCCGCCAATGGGCGGCCGAACTGCTGACGATCGAGGGTGTATTGACGCGCGGTATGCCAGCAGAATTCAGCCGCCCCCAACGCCCCCCAGGAAATACCGTAGCGTGCAGAGTTAAGACAGGTGAAAGGCCCTTTCAAACCTCGCACATCCGGGAAGATGTTCTCTTCCGGCACAAACACGTTGTCCATGACGATTTCGCCAGTGATGGACGCACGCAACCCAACCTTGCCGTGAATCGCCGGAGCGCTCAGACCTTTCCAGCCTTTCTCCAGGACAAAACCACGGATATCACCGGCATCGTCCTTGCCCCACACCACAAAAACATCGGCAATGGGGCTATTGGTGATCCACATTTTGGCGCCCGTCAGGCTGTAGCCGCCATCCACCTTGCGCGCACGGGTGATCATCGCACCCGGGTCAGACCCATGATTGGGCTCGGTCAGACCAAAACAGCCAATCCATTCACCAGAGGCTAATTTCGGCAGATATTTCTGCTTCTGCGCTTCGGTACCAAATTCGTTAATCGGCACCATGACGAGTGACGACTGCACACTCATCATCGAGCGATAGCCGGAGTCGACACGTTCCACTTCACGCGCAATCAACCCATAGCTGACGTAGTTCAAGCCACTGCCACCGTACTGCTCAGGGATCATCGCGCCCAGCAGACCTGTCTCTCCCATCTCGCGGAAGATCGCAGGGTCGGTTTTTTCATGACGGAAAGCTTCGAGCACACGCGGCGCCAGCTTGTCCTGAGCAAATTGCTCAGCGCTGTCACGCACCATGCGCTCTTCTTCAGTGAGCTGTTGATCCAACAGCAGTGGATCGATCCAGTTGAAGCTTGCCTTGCCAGCCATGAATGAGTCCTCGTGGAAAATCAGAAGTCGTGGATGGAGCCTAGGCCGGGCAGGCGCAGAGGGCAAACGAGGTTTCCGCATAGGGTTGTGCTAATTTCTCACTTCGAAATGACCAAAAACGTCGCCCACGCGTTTAAGAAGTGAGTACAACGTACATGCGCAGAAAAATTCCCAGCACCACTGCCCTCGTCAGTTTTGAAGCTGCGGCCCGCCACGAGAGCTTTACCAAGGCAGCGCATGAGCTTTCCATCACCCAGGGCGCCATCTGTCGCCAGATCGCAAGCCTTGAAGAGTTTTTAAGTGTCGAGCTGTTTCGGCGCTCTCGGCGAGGGGTAAAACTGACGGAAGCGGGGCTGTCCTATAGCCGTCGCGTCGCGATGCAATTGGATGCCGTGGAGCGCGACACCTTGTCTGTCATGGGGCAGCAGGGCGCCAACGTCATCGAATTGGCCGTGGTCCCCACTTTCGGCACCCAATGGCTGATCCCCCGGCTCAAAGACTTTCAACGCCAGCACCCGGAGGTCACGGTCAACCTTACCAACCGCACGCGTCCCTTCCTGTTTGCTGATACCGAGTTCGACGCCGCGATTTACTTTGGCGATGCCGATTGGTCAGGCACCGAATCCCATCGACTGATGGGAGAAAACCCGGTTCCCGTGTGCAGCCCGCGCTTACTGGGCTCCCGTGATCACTTCAGCCCTCAGGAGATCGCAGAACTGCCGCTGCTGCAGCAAACCACTCGACCCTACGCCTGGCGCCAATGGTTTAACGCTCAGCACCTGAATATACCTCGCGACATGACGGGCCCGCGTTACGAGCTATTCTCGATGTTGTCCCAGGCAGCCATGCATGACATGGGTATCGCTCTGATTCCGCCTTTCCTCATCCAGCGCGAGCTGGACGAGAGCCAACTGGTGATTGCCAGCCCGGAAGCACTGAGCAGCTCGAAGGCCTACTACCTGATGATTCCTGAGAGAAAAGTCGAATCTGCATCACTTCACGCATTCAGGGACTGGTTAATCGATCAATCAAACCGCTACAGCCCCTGTAACTAAGGGCCATAGAGAAATTACTGACCTTGTAGTCAAATATTAAAAATAACTACAGATATACGTATATGTCGCATTCAAGCAGACTGTACCGATTAATCAAAAATAGGCTTCAAAGTCATAATCCACATGGCTTACAGCGACTATTACCGGCCAATACGCGACCATTCACAGCAACGATGCAAAATGACTCTATAAATCCCTGAAGGCCTATAAACACCTGTATTTAAAGAGGTTATTTCATGGCATTGCGACAATCAGTCACAGGGTGACTTGTAGTTAATTTTTCGTCACCCGTCATAATCCCTTGAAGGCCGTAAAGTTCGCCTGCAAAATGCCGCGCCCCGCTGTCATTTCAGCGGGATCGTGCTGATCGGCCGCCCCAGATGCACCACTCACGGCGCACTGGCCTTTTTACAAAAAGATCAAAAGCAAAAAGATCATGCAGGAGATTTGACGTGCACATTGGTGTTCCTCTCGAAACCCAGACCGGTGAAACGCGGGTGGCTGCCACCCCGGAAACCATCAAGAAGCTGATCGGCCAGGGCCATAAGGTCACTGTACAAAGCGGAGCAGGCGTCAAAGCCAGCATCGTCGACAGTGCCTATGAAACGGCAGGTGCAACCATTGGCAGCGCCAACGATGCGTTTGGTGCCGAACTGATTCTCAAGGTGGTTGCCCCCAGCGACAGCGAACTGGCGCTGATCAAAAGCGGCACCGTGTTGGTGGGCATGCTCAATCCGTTCAGCAACGAAACCATCGCCAAGCTGGCCGAACGCGGCATTACCGCATTTGCACTCGAGGCTGCTCCGCGTACTTCCCGGGCTCAGAGCCTGGATGTGTTGTCCTCCCAGGCCAACATTGCCGGCTATAAAGCCGTGTTGCTCGCCGCTCATCACTACCCGCGCTTCATGCCCATGCTGATGACCGCCGCAGGTACCGTGAAGGCTGCCCGCGTGCTGATACTGGGTGCTGGCGTTGCCGGCCTACAGGCTATCGCGACGGCGAAACGTCTGGGTGCGGTGATCGAAGCGTCCGACGTGCGCCCGGCCGTGAAAGAACAGATCGAATCCCTCGGCGCCAAGTTCGTCGACGTGCCGTACGAAACCGATGAAGAGCGCGAATGCGCCGTCGGTGTAGGCGGCTATGCGCGTCCGATGCCGAGCAGTTGGATGCAACGACAGGCTCTGGCTGTGCATGAACGCGCCAAACAGGCCGACATCGTCATCACCACCGCTTTGATTCCGGGCCGTAAAGCCCCCACTCTGCTGAGCGCCGAAACCGTTGCACAAATGAAACCCGGCTCGGTGGTCATCGACCTCGCCGCAGCCCAGGGTGGCAACTGCCCGCTGACCGTCGCCGACCAGGTGGTGGTAGAGAACGGCGTGATTATTTGCGGCCCAACCAACCTCGCCGGCGCCGTCTCCGCCGACGCTTCCGCTTTGTATGCGCGCAACCTGCTGGACTTCCTGAAGCTGGTCTTCACCAAGGAAGGACAGTTTGAAATCAACCTCGAAGACGACATCGTCGCCGCGTGCCTTATGTGCCGCGACGGCCAAGTCATCCGCAAAAACGCCTAAGCAGGGATTCAGACGATGGAAGAGCTTATCTCCCCCGGTATCTACAACCTGATCATCTTTGTGCTGGCGATTTATGTCGGTTATCACGTGGTCTGGAACGTAACCCCCGCGCTGCACACGCCACTGATGGCGGTGACCAACGCGATCTCTGCCATTGTGATTGTTGGCGCCATGCTGGCCGCGGCACTCACCGTCACGCCCTTGGGCAAGACCATGGGAACCCTGGCCGTGGCGCTCGCAGCAGTCAACGTGTTCGGTGGATTTCTGGTGACCCGCAGGATGCTTGAGATGTTCAAGAAGAAAGCCCCGAAAGTAAAAGAAGAGGCGCCTAAGTAATGAGCATGAATCTCGTCACGACGCTCTACTTGATCGCGTCGATCTGCTTCATCCAGGCTCTCAAGGGCCTGTCGCACCCAACCACCTCGCGACGCGGCAACCTGTTCGGCATGCTTGGCATGGCACTGGCAGTGCTGACCACTGTGGGCCTCATCTATAAGCTTGGCGCTGAGCTGGCCACTGCGGGTATTGGCTACGTGATTGTTGGCTTGCTGATTGGTGGCACCGCCGGGTCGATCATGGCCAAACGCGTTGAAATGACCAAGATGCCGGAGCTGGTCGCCTTCATGCACAGCATGATCGGTCTGGCTGCGGTGTTCATCGCCATTGCCGCCGTGGTCGAGCCGCAATCCCTGGGTATCGTCAAACATCTGGGCGACTCGATCCCTGCCGGCAATCGCCTGGAGCTGTTCCTCGGTGCAGCCATCGGTGCGATTACCTTCTCTGGCTCGGTGATCGCGTTCGGCAAACTGTCGGGCAAGTACAAGTTCCGCCTGTTCCAGGGCGCACCCGTACAGTTCGGTGGCCAGCACAAGCTCAACCTAGTACTAGGCCTCGCGACGCTGGGTCTGGGCCTGGCATTCATGTTCACGGGCAACCTCACAGCGTTCGCGCTGATGCTGGCCCTGGCGTTCGTGCTCGGCGTGCTGATCATCATCCCGATTGGCGGCGCGGATATGCCGGTGGTCGTGTCGATGCTCAACAGCTACTCAGGCTGGGCGGCGGCGGGTATCGGCTTTTCCCTGAACAACTCGATGCTTATCATCGCCGGCTCCCTGGTGGGCTCCAGCGGTGCGATCCTGTCGTACATCATGTGCAAAGCGATGAACCGCTCCTTCTTTAATGTACTGCTGGGCGGTTTCGGCAATACTTCGGACGCAGCGGCGGCGACTGGTTCCAAGGAAGCGCGCCCAGTGAAGTCCGGCTCGGCCGACGACGCGACGTTCCTGCTGACCAACGCCGACACCGTGATCATCGTTCCGGGCTACGGCCTGGCGGTGGCTCGGGCACAACACGCGCTCAAGGAACTGACCGAGAAGCTGACCCACCATGGCGTAACCGTGAAGTACGCGATCCACCCCGTGGCCGGTCGGATGCCAGGGCACATGAACGTGCTGCTCGCCGAAGCTGAAGTGCCTTACGACCAGGTGTTCGAGATGGAAGACATCAACTCCGAATTCGGCCAGGCCGATGTGGTGTTGGTGTTGGGTGCCAACGATGTGGTCAACCCGGCCGCCAAGAACGATCCGAACTCGCCGATTGCCGGCATGCCGATCCTCGAAGCGTTCAAGGCCAAGACGATCATCGTCAACAAACGTTCGATGGCCAGCGGTTATGCCGGCCTGGATAACGAGTTGTTCTACCTGGATAAGACCATGATGGTCTTCGGCGACGCCAAGAAGGTCATCGAAGATATGGTCAAGGCCGTCGAATAACACTGCGCCAGCGCAATACCCAAAACCCCGGCCTCCGGTAGGCTGGGGTTTTTTATTGGTGTGATGAAACCCGACCAAAGGCTCTAAATCGCCGCCCGGCATTCGACCATGGTAGCGGGCCGAATTTTTTCGAAATCACTAAACTGCGCACCTTGCTTCCGTAGCCTGAGATAACCATTCATGTACCGTGATCGTATCCGCTTGCCTTCGCTGTTGAATAAGGTCATGAGCCCGGCAGATGCCGCCGCACTGATCGAAGACGGCATGACCGTCGGCATGAGCGGCTTCACCCGTGCCGGTGAAGCCAAGGCCGTACCCCATGCCCTGGCGGAACGCGCCAAGACCTCGCCACTGAAAATCACCCTGATGACCGGCGCCAGCCTGGGCAACGACCTCGACAAACAATTGACCGAAGCCGGCGTGCTGTCCCGCCGCATGCCATTCCAGGTCGACAGCACCCTGCGCCGCGCGATCAACGCAGGCGAAGTCATGTTTATCGACCAACATTTGTCGGAAACTGTCGAGCAACTGCGCAACAACCAGCTCAAGTTGCCGGACATCGCCGTGATCGAAGCCGTTGCGATCACCGAACAAGGACATATCGTACCCACCACGTCCGTGGGTAACTCGGCCAGCTTTGCAATTTTCGCCAAGCAGGTCATCGTCGAGATCAACCTGGCGCACAACCCGAACCTGGAAGGGCTGCACGACATCTATATCCCGACCTACCGGCCGACGCGCACGCCGATCCCGCTGGTCAAAGTCGACGACCGCATCGGCAGCACTGCGATTCCGATCCCACCGGAGAAAATCGTCGCCATCGTGATCACCAACCAGGCAGACTCCGCCTCAACCGTGACTCCGCCCGACAGCGACACTCAAGGCATCGCCAATCACCTGATCAACTTCCTCAAGCAGGAAGTGGACGCTGGGCGCATGACCAACAAACTCGGCCCTCTGCAGGCCGGCATCGGCAATATTGCCAACGCCGTGATGTGCGGCCTGATCGAGTCACCGTTCGAAGAACTGACCATGTACTCGGAAGTGTTGCAGGATTCGACCTTCGACCTGATCGACGCCGGCAAGCTGAGTTTTGCATCCGGCAGTTCGATCACACTGTCGGAACGACGCAACGCCGATGTGTTCGGCAACCTGGAACACTATAAAGACAAGCTGGTATTACGCCCGCAAGAGATCTCCAACCACCCCGAAGTGGTGCGCCGCCTGGGCATTATCGGTATCAATACCGCGCTGGAATTCGACATTTACGGCAACGTCAACTCCACCCACGTCTGCGGCACGCGGATGATGAACGGTATCGGCGGTTCCGGGGATTTCGCACGCAACGCACACCTGGCGATCTTCGTAACCAAGTCGATCGCCAAGGGCGGCGCGATTTCCAGCGTGGTACCGATGGTCAGCCATGTGGACCATACCGAACATGATGTCGACATCCTGGTGACGGAAGTCGGCCTGGCCGACCTGCGTGGCCTGGCGCCGCGGGAGCGGGCCCGCGTCATCATCGACAACTGTGTGCATCCAGCCTACCGCGATGCGCTGAACAGTTACTTCGACGTGGCCTGCGCCGTCGGCGGGCATACTCCGCACATCCTGCGCGAAGCACTGAGTTGGCACATCAACCTGGAGGAAACCGGGCATATGCTCAAGGCTTGATCGATACAGACCTGGGCTGATGCAAACACAGTTTCATCAGCCCGGCATGTCCACAAGCACATCTTTAATAAACTGTACTACTGTACCGTTCTTTTCCTACCGAATTATCCTACCTCCTCTACCGAAAATGCCTATTTCGCACTATTTCAGGGCAGACAGGTACAGTTGCCCCATTTCCGTACAGTACAGCACCTATAAACAGTTAACTGGCCTCTCACAATACAGGTGAACTGTATCTACAGAGTCTTGCGCAGGAGGAGGATCATTGGCATCAGTTAAACCACTACCTAATCCCGCCACAAGCGGAAGGATGTCATCATGGAACGTACACTCAGTTCCGAACTGTTCTTCGAAGAAAAAGCTGTAAACACCCAGGCTTCCCTGCCTCTGCGCGTTCTTGCCAACCTGATGTTGTGGCAGCGCCGCATCTCCAGCCGCCATCAACTGGCTCGTCTGGATTCGCGTCTGCTGGCTGACGCCGGTATCAGCGAAGCTCAACGCTACGAAGAGCTGAGCAAGCCGTTCTGGCGCTAATTGGCGCCCGCTGGCCCTGACCCGCCGGGTCCACCGCCAGCACCCTGATTTGTAAAGCAAAGCCCGCCCCGGGAAACCGGAGGCGGGCTTTGTTATTTCCGGGCCTTTGCTGGCCGGTCTGAGGCGGATTGGTACAGTTTCACTAAAATAAAAATTGACCAGTACAGTTAAATCGCACACTTCCGAACGGACAGACGACGGCTTAATATCCACCCACCACGTGGCGAACTTTGTAGAACAGGCGTCTGATGCCCAATAGCACCCATGTCCGTTTCACAGTGGCCGCTCTGCGCCGCCTTATTTGTTTATCTACAGGAGTTATCCCATGTCCCGTCTACGCCTGCTGAGTGCTGCTGCCTTGTTGGCCCTCGCTGCCAACGCCAATGCAAGCAGCCTCATCGTGACCACCGACTCGATCGTCGGCGCGCTCAAAGCCACTTCCGACGCCAGCTCCGATGCGACCTCCTCCCTGCGTGACCACAAGGTGGTACAAGCCGCCCGTGACGATGCTGCCAGCTTCGTCGCCAGTGAAGGCGCCATCCGTGGCGTGAAACTGGAGAGCGCTCTGGCCCATATCCGCCAACAAGCGCCACAGTTGAATGCGGCGACTGATGCTCAGTTGGCCCAGGCGATCCTGGCGATCTGATAACAGATGAAATCCCGGCAGCGCGAGCCGCTGCCGGGCACCTCGGCGCTGGCTCTCGCCCGGGCATTGCGCTAGCCTTGGCGCTCGCTTTCAGTTGTCGAGACCCATGGCTTTTTCATACCGCCTGTTGTTTGTTCCTGTTTTGATCTGCGCTTGCTGGCCACCACTGGCTTCAGCCTTTGATGTGTCCACCCAGAGCACCGTCATAAGTGCCTATGCCACCAGCAAGGTGACATCAGCGCCCTTTGACAGAAAAAGGTTACTGGCCGCCCAGGACGACGCTGCCGTATTTATAGCCACAGACGGCCAATGGCGGGGCGCACGACTGGAATCCGCACTGGATTACCTGCGCCGCACCCGGCCAAAACTTAACGCCAGCGACCTTGAACTGGCGCAAGCAATTCTCGTCCAATAATCATCTTTGTATTCTGGAGTTATTTCATGCGTAGCCCGCTGATCGCCGCCGCTCTCGGCCTGCTGTTGTTGGCCGATGTTGCCCACGCACAAACCCTGAAGGCCACCAGCAACATCATCGTACGTGCGTCGGCCCGCACCATTGATTTCACCTCGGACACCACCACCTCCATCCGCGACTCCAAGATCGTGCGTGAAGCTCACGATGACGCCGCCAGCTTCGTCGCCTCCAATGGCGAAATCCGCGGTGCACAGCTGGAAGCCGCGTTCGATACCCTGCGAACCCGCGTGCCGGAAGCCCGCGATGCCAGTGACCAGACTCTCGCCGAAGCCATCCTCGCACTGTGAGGCGCGTCGCCGCCTGGCTATTGGCCGGGGCTGTACTGTTCTGTGCAGGCGCCGCCCAGGCCAGCCTGCAACTGCGGCTCATAACCGATGGTTTGAGCCCGGCCGAACAGCAGGCCAGCCAGGCGTTGCTCGATGAAGCGATGCGCTCCTTGCCGCCGCGCTTTATCGAGCAGTTGGACCGGCGCATCGATGTCGGCTGGACCGACAAAATGCCTGAAAACGCCTACGGCCAAGCTTCTCTGGTGTCCGAACTGGACCTTAACCGGAACCTGCTCGCCAGCCTGACCGATGGCAGCGCCGCCACCCAGAAAACCAATCGCCCCCACGGCACCGTGCGTCGCGAAATGCTCGCCACCGTGCTGCATGAACTGACCCACATCTATGACCGCGCACGTCTCTGGTCCAAAGATGACCGTGCACTGATCAATAGGTGCAGTCGCCAAAACAGCATCACCGGCCTGATCGGCCTGCCCGACCAGTGCCGTGGCCAGCATGACCGCCGCTTTACACTCAGCGACGACCCACGCCTGCTGGACCTTGCCGGCTGGCCGCAATACGTCGGCCGCCGTGGCGAGCGAGAACAGCACAACCATCAAGTTGCCCGCAGCCCGGATATCTACGAAACCACCAGCCCGCTGGAGTTCGTGGCGGTCAACATGGAGTATTTTCTCCTCGACCCCAGCTACGCCTGCCGCCGACCCGCGCTGTTCCGCTACTACAAGGAACACTTCGGCTGGGCGCCACCTGCGCAGGACACCTGCGCCAAGACCTACGCGTTCCTGAACGCCGGCAACGACTTCGCCAAGACGCCGCTGGGCCAGATCGACCCCGAGCGCGTCTACGAAATCGACTACCTGCTGGCCGAAGCCAACCAGAACCTGGTGAGCCGCTGGGGCCACAGCATGTTGCGCCTGGTGATCTGCGCTCCCGGTCGCCCGCGCGGCCCGGACTGCCGCCTGGACCTGGACCAGCACTTGGTACTGTCCTATCGCGCCTTCGTCGGTGACGTGCAACTGTCGAGCTGGGACGGCCTGATCGGCAAATACCCGTCGCGCTTGTTCGTACTGCCCCTGGCCCAAGTGATCGATGAATACACCAAAACCGAGCTGCGCGGTCTTGCCTCGGTGCCACTGAAGCTCAACCGCCAGGAAATCAACGACACCGTCGAGCACGCTGCCGAAATGCACTGGAGCTACGATGGCAACTATTTCTTCATTTCCAACAATTGCGCAGTGGAAAGCCTGAAGCTGTTGCGCAGCGGCAGCGCCAATCCGCAGTTGACCGGCCTGGACAACATCACCCCCAACGGCTTGCTGGAAGTGCTCAGCGCCCGCGGCCTGGCCGATACCAGCGTACTCAACGACAAGCGCGAGGCGCTGCGCCTGGGTTATCACTTCGACTCGTTCCGCGAGCGCTACCAGGCCATGTTCGATGTGTTGCGCAAGCGTCTGCCGATCAAGCAGACCCAAGTCGAAGACTGGCTGTCCCTCGATGCGGCCGAACGACGCCAGTGGTTCAGCCAGGCCGACTTGCGCACCAGCGCCGCGCTGCTATTGCTGGAACAAGCCAGCTATCGCAGACAACTGATGCTGGCCCAGGACGAGGTCAAGCAACGCTATCTCAACGCCCGCGAGCTGAAAAATGGCGGTATGGAAAAAGCCAACAACACCCTGCAGCAAATCCTCGCCAACAGTGGCTTCCTCAGCCGCCCGGCTGAACTGCTGGACAGCGGTGGCTACGGCCTGCCGCAACCGTCGGAAGCCAAACGCCTGGAATCGGAAAGCGCCGAGCGCCAGAAGCAACTGCAATCGTTGACCGGCGATCTGGATAAAGAGGTGAGGGCGCTGCTGGATCCTTCCCGCGCCAACGAGATTGCCGCCTGCGAAGCCAACCTCAAGCAGATGGGCGAACATCTGCGCAAGCTGCACAAGGCCGCCGGTGGCCTCGAACTTCCCTGAAACCTCTTACATTCTGATCTGCATAAACTTCAAGACCGTGTGTCATTCCCCTACCCAACGAAAGCTGGCTGAAAGCTTACGCGTCTAGGATCGCCCCACTGTCGGCAACAGACCGACTGTTAACAACAACAATGGTGATTCCCGATGTCCGTCCGTACCCGCCTGTTCAGCCCGACTCCCCCGTACGCCTCGTGCTTTTCGTTCTGCGCTGACCCCACCCGGTTCGCCATTCCCTAGCCGCGCTACGCCTGGAGTTTTCCCTATGCTGACTTTCCTTGGCTTTGCCATGGTCATCACGTTCATGTTCCTGATCATGACCAAGCGCCTGTCCGCGCTGATCGCCTTGATCATCGTGCCGATCCTGTTCGCCCTGTTTGGGGGCTTCGCACCGGAGATAGGCCCAATGATGCTCGCGGGCATCACCAAGCTCGCGCCGACCGGCGTGATGCTGATGTTCGCCATTCTCTACTTTGCCCTGATGATCGACTCCGGCCTGTTCGACCCGGCCGTGCGCAAGATCCTCAAGATGGTCAAGGGCGACCCACTGAAAGTCTCGGTCGGCACCGCCGTACTGGCCCTGGTGGTGTCCCTGGACGGTGACGGCGCCACCACTTACATGATCTGCGTGGCCGCCATGCTGCCGCTGTACCAGCGCATTGGCATGAGCCCGCGAATCATGGCCGGCCTGATCATCCTCGCGGGTGGCGTGATGAACATGACCCCTTGGGGTGGCCCGACTGCGCGCGCCGCCAGTGCGCTGCATGTGGACCCATCGGACATATTTGTACCGATGATCCCGGCCATGGCCGCCGGTGTGGTAGCGATCCTGGTGATTGCCTACCTGTACGGCAAGCGTGAGCGTGCCCGCCTGGGTGAACTGCACCTGCAGGGCGACGAGATCGACCACAGCGAGATCAGCGTCTCGCAATACCCGGACGCTCGTCGTCCAAAGCTGATCTGGTTCAACGGCGCGCTGACCTTCGCCCTGATGTGCACCCTGATCGCCGGCCTGTTGCCGCTTCCGGTGCTGTTCATGGTGGCGTTCAGTATCGCCATGATCGTCAACTACCCGTGCCTGCAACAGCAAAAGGACCGCGTCGCGGCCCACGCAGGAAGTGTGCTGGCAGTTGTCGGACTGATCTTCGCCGCCGGCATCTTCACCGGCATCCTGTCGGGCACAGGCATGGTCGACGCCATGTCCAAGAGCCTGCTGGCAGTCATCCCGGATGCACTGGGTCCGTACCTGGCCGTGATCACCGCATTGGTGAGCATGCCGTTTACCTTCTTCATGTCCAACGATGCGTTCTACTACGGCGTACTGCCGGTACTCGCCGAAGCCGCCAGCCACTACGGCATCACCGCCGTGGAAATGGCCCGGGCCTCCATTGTCGGCCAACCCGTACATTTGCTGAGCCCGCTGGTACCCTCGACCTATCTGCTGGTGGCCCTGGCCGGCATCGAGTTTGGCGATCACCAGCGCTTCACCCTCAAGTGGGCAGTGCTGGTATGCCTGTGCATAATGTTCGCCGCTTTACTGATGGGGATTTTCCCGCTGTTCAGCACTCTATAACCGTGACACCCCCGCCGCGCGGCGCTGCAGCTGGCGCGGTTTAACACTCGCTCAAAGGAATACACATGGAATGGCTGACCAATCCGGAGATCTGGATTGCCTTCTTCACCCTGACGGCCCTCGAGATCGTCCTGGGCATCGATAACATCATCATGATTTCGATCCTGGTCAGCCGCATGCCCAAGCATATGCAGGCGCGCACCCGAATCTTCGGCCTGGCCCTGGCCATGGTCACGCGAATCCTGTTGCTGCTGTCGATCACCTGGGTGATGCAACTCACCGCCGATCTGTTCGTGGTGTTTGGTCAAGGCATTTCCGGTCGCGACCTGATCCTGTTCTTCGGTGGTTTGTTCCTGCTGTGGAAAAGCTCCCAGGAGATGTACCACGCGCTGGAAGGTGAGGACGAAGCCCACGACGAGCCAAAGGGCGGCGGTGGCAAGTTCATCTACACCATCATCCAGATCGCGATCATTGACATCGTGTTCTCCCTGGACTCGGTGATCACCGCTGTCGGCATGGTGTCCCATGTGCCGGTCATGGTTGCTGCAATCATCGTGGCCGTACTGGTAATGATGATGGCTGCCGGCACCATCAGCGACTTCATCGACAAGCACCCGTCGCTGAAGATGCTGGCGTTGTCGTTCCTGCTGGTGGTGGGTACGGTGCTGATCGCCGAATCCTTCGACGTGCACGTGCCAAAAGGCTACGTCTACTTCGCCATGGCGTTCTCGCTGGCGGTTGAAGCGATCAACATCAAGATGCGCACCGCCATCGCGAAAAAGAAGAAACAGCAGGATCCGGTGAAACTGCGCAAGGACATCCCGGGTCAATAAATCTGTAGGAATGAGCTAGCTCGCGAAGAACGCCAACGATAACGCGTGTCATCTGATAAACGCGGTGTCCTTGAATTTTTCGCGAGCAGCTCGCTCCTGGAGATGACAGTTTTGTTTCAATCCTCACTTCAGCTATGCGATGCTGGCGCAGAACCCATTCGCCAACTACAGCTTAACTACAAGACGTAGAACGGCACGCGGCAACTTTCCTTCGCCCCGGTTGGGGCGCACCCACACGGGGGGCCGAGCATGCTGACCTTGCTCAATCTGCTTTCCGCCGTGACCCTGCTGATCTGGGGCACGCACATCGTCCGTACCGGCATCTTGCGGGTCTACGGTTCCAACTTGCGCCAAGTCATCGGGCAGAACATGTCCAAACGCTGGCTGGCATTTGTCGCCGGTATCCTGGTGACGGCCATGGTGCAGAGCAGTAACGCCACGGCCATGCTGGTGACGTCGTTCGTCGGCCAGGGCCTGATGGGGTTGACGCCCGCCCTGGCAACCATGCTTGGTGCCGACGTCGGTACTGCGTTGATGGCGCGGGTACTGACTTTCGATTTGTCCTGGCTTTCGCCGCTGCTGATTTTTCTCGGGGTGATTTTCTTCCTGTCGCGCAAACAGACACGGGCGGGGCAGATGGGCCGCGTCGGCATCGGCCTGGGCCTGATCATTCTGGCACTGCAATTGATCGTCGAAGCCGCCGGGCCGATTACCCATGCCCAGGGCGTCAAAGTCATCTTTGCCTCGCTGACCGGCGATATCTTGCTCGATGCCTTGGTCGGCGCCCTGTTCGCGATGATTTCCTACTCCAGCCTGGCCGCGGTGCTGCTGACCGCCACCCTGGCCGGTGCCGGCGTGATCGGCTTGCATGTGGCCATCGGTCTGGTGATCGGCGCCAACATCGGCAGCGGCGTGCTGGCCTTCCTCAGTACCAATATGCAGAACGCCGCCGGGCGCCAGGTGGCCCTGGGCAGCCTGCTGTACAAACTGATCGGCCTGTTGCTGATCATTCCGATACTCGACCCCCTCGTACGCTGGATGGACGGTTTGGACTACAGCGCCCAGGGCATGGTCATCACGTTCCACCTGCTCTACAACGTCAGCCGCTGCCTGATCCTGTTGCCCAGCATCGGCCCGATGGCCCGTCTTTGCGCCTGGTTGCTGCCGGAACAACCGGAGACCAATGGCAAGGCCAAGCCGCGCCACCTGGACCCGGCCTCCCTCGCCACACCCAGCCTGGCCCTGGCCAACGCCGCCCGAGAGACCTTGCGCCTGGGCGACCTGATCGACAACATGCTCACCGCAATGCAAGAAGTGCTGCGCGGCAAACAGACCGCCATCACTCAGGAAATGCGCAGCCTCAGCGATGACGTCGAAGCGCTCTACAGCGCGATCAAGCTGTACCTCGCCCAAATGCCCCGTGAAGACCTCAGTGAACAGGACAGCCGTCGCTGGGCCGAGATCATCGAATTGTCGATCAACTTGAAACTGGCCGGCGACCTGATCGAACGCATGTTGCGCAAAGTCCAGCAGCAGAAAACCTCCCAACGCCGACAGTTCTCCGAGGTGGGCCTGGAAGAATTGACCGACCTGCACGGCCAGTTGATCGCCAACCTGCGCCTGGGCCTGTCGGTGTTCCTCAGCGGCGACCCGGAAAGTGCCCGGCAGTTGCTGCGTGAGAAGCGCCGCTTTCGCGCCCAGGAACGGCGTTTGGCTCACGCTCATGTCAGCCGCCTGCAACGCAAAATCGTACAAAGCCTGGAGACCAGCTCCCTGCACCTGGAACTGATTGCCGACATGAAACGCCTCAACTCGTTGTTTTGCAGCAGCGCTTATGTAGTGTTGGAAACCTCTGACACTGGTGCACTCTCCGCCGAAGAAATTGCCGACATAACCCATTCGCCCTGAACGTACGATGGCCCGTGAAGTCAGTTAACAGTGGACCTCACCCGCCGGGAAGCTTGTTATGCGTCGCCTGTTATTCGCCTGCCTGCTCATGGGTTCGGCATACACCTTTGCCTTTGACCGCCTGCACGTCGAGGGCTACACCCTGCCCAACGGCCTGCAAGTGCTGCTCAAACCGGGCACCGAGCGCGGGCATGTGGCCATCCGCCTGGTGGTGGGCGTCGGCCTGGATGATTTCAGTTGTGAAGACAAAGAGCTGCCGCACCTGCTCGAACACTTGCTCTTCAGCGGTATCGACGGTGCAGGCGAGGGCGACCTCGAAGACCGTATGCAAGCCCTCGGCGGCGAGTGGAACGCCTATACCAGCAACGCCGACACCACCTTTGTTATGGAGGCTCCGGCACAAAACCAGCGCAAGGTGCTGGACCTGCTGCTGGCGATCCTCACCCGCACCCAATTGACCGACGCACACATCAATGCCGCCAAACAGGTAGTGGAACGCGAAGACGGCGGTCATTATTCGCACCTGCAACGCCTGCTCGACCGCCAGGACCTCGGCCACAGCGCCAGCAATCAACTGGCTGTCGAACTGGGGCTCAAGTGCGCCGAGCGGGCTCAGGTCAACCACCTGACACGCGATCAGCTGGAGAAACTGCGCAAAGATTGGTACGCGCCCAACAATATGACTCTGATCATCGTAGGCGAGCTCGACAAGTTGCTCCCGGCTTATCTGGAACGCACCTATGGGCAACTTGACCCGGTGGAGCCGAGCGAGCATCGGCCACTGCCGGAAATCCAGCATGCCGCCGCCAGCCAGCGTGATTTGATCCATGGCTGGGTCGGTGACGGCGCCAAGTTGCACTGGCTGTTCCCGGAGCCGGTGCTGGACGATCAGCATGATGAAACCTACGACCTGCTCAAGGACTATCTCGACTGGGCGTTATACCGCCAATTACGCCTCAAGCACGGTTTGTCCTACGGCCCATGGAGTGAGCGCGAAGTGCTCGGCAGCGTAGGTTTTCTGAGCATGAATGCCGACCTTGAGCGGGACAACCTCGGCAAAGCCGAACAGGTGCTGCAAGACCTCAAGGCGCAATTGCTAAAGGACGGTCTCGACCCCGCCACCTTCAATCGCCTGCAACAAGCCGCCATCGCGCGCCAAGCCTGGGCCGTGCAAGGCAACAGCGCATTGGCTGACTATTACTGGAGCGCATCGGGTGACTACGCCGATGGCCACTTCAGCGACCCGGTCAAACGCATCAAGGCGGTTAACCTTGAGCAGGCCAACCAGGCCATGCGTCAAGTGCTCAACCAGCCGGGCTACTGGCGCATCGAAAAACCCCTATTGAGCTATGACGCCCTGACGTGGATCGGTGCCGGCGTGCTCGGGCTGATTGCCATGTTGTTGATCGGCCTTCGGCGTTATCGCACACGAGTCGCGCAATGAAGCACCGGACACATGGCTAAGACGTTATTCTGTCTCGGATATTTCCTACTTCAACTGTGAATCGCCCATGCCAAACCTGCCACCCCTTATCCAGCGCATTCTCGAACTGATCAAGCGCTATCCTGGGGTGATCGCACTCGGCGGCTTTATCTCGGGCGTATGCAGCTTCATCCTGGTGGATCGCCAGCAGGGCATGGCCAGTTGGATCGCGGTGATCATGCTGGTGAGCTGGTTGTGGCTGATGCTGGAGAACAGCTTTAACCAGTTGTTTGCCAAGGTCTTCAACCGGGAAATCCCCGAACCCCTGCTGCGTTACGCCACCCAGATGATCCACCAGGAAAGTCTGTTTTTTGTGTTGCCGTTTTTCTTCATCACCACCACATGGAACAGCGGCCAATTGATCTTCACCGGTTTGCTCGGCGCGGCGGCGCTGGTGTCAATCACCGACCCGCTGTACTACAAGTGGCTGGCCCCCAAGCGTTCGCTGTTCCTCGCGCTGCACACTTTGACCCTGTTCGCTGCGCTGCTCACTGCGCTACCGATCATCCTGCACCTGACCACCGCCGAGAGTTACAAATTGGCCCTGGGTGTAGCCATGCTGCTGTCGATCCCAAGCCTGGCCGCCAGCTTGCCGCTGCGCAGCGCCAAAGGCTGGGCGATGCTGCTGGGGGTGACGGCAGCCATTGGTTGCGCCGGCTGGTTCCTGCGCACCTGGGTGCCGCCGGCCACGCTGTGGATGACTGAAGTGGCGATCAGCACCCAATTGCAAGACCGCACGCCGGGCGATGACCTCAAGGAAGTCAGCGCCGCCCAACTGCGCAGCGACGGGCTGTACGCCTACACCGCGATCAACGCGCCGCGAGGGCTGGATGAGCGGATCTACCACGTGTGGAAATTCAACGGCAAAGAGGTCGACCGCATTGCCCTGGATATCCATGGCGGGCGCAAGGAAGGCTATCGCGCCTGGACCCACAAGCAGAATTTCCCGGCAGATGCGGTGGGCCGCTGGCAGGTACGCGTGCTGACCGAAGACGGACAAGTCATCGGCGTGTTGCGTTTCAAAGTCACTGACACCGCACAAACGGACAACCCAAAGTAGGGTGGATCGTGCTATTACGTAGGAATTGTGGATAACCAAACAAGCTCGGAGCTTATGACCACCAGTACGACGGCCGGCACAGCCCACCTCGATACGTCCACCACTCCGCCGTTACTCAGGGTCACGGGGGACTGGACGCTTGCCCACTACACAGACCTGAAAAAGTTGTCGAACACGCTCGACGGTCAATACGACGCCGGTGCCCGCATCGACCTCAATGGTCTCGGCGCCCTGGATACCGCCGGCGCATCGCTGCTGGTGGAACTGTTGGGCCCGGACCGGATCGGGCAATCCGCCGAGCAGGCCGATTGCAGCCTGTCCGCCGCCGACCGCGCCTTGCTCAGGACCGTCTACCACTCCTTGAATGATTTCTGCGTGCCGATCAAAGAACCGGAAGAGGCCGCCGGCATTCAAGTGCTGGCGCGCATCGGTCGTGCGGTCGACACGGTGTGGCAGGACGCCATGAAATTGCTGGGCTTTATCGGCCTGATCCTCGAAACCTTCGCCCGTGGCATTTTTCGACCCAAACGCTGGCGCGTGACGCCCATGGTCGCGCATATCGAACAAACCGGCCTCGACGCGGCGCCTATCGTGGCCTTGCTGACTTTTCTGGTGGGGGCTGTGGTGGCGTTCCTCGGGGCCACTGTGCTCAAAAGTTTCGGCGCGACGGTGTTTACCGTGGACCTGGTGGCATTCTCATTTCTGCGCGAATTCGGCGTATTGCTCACCGCGATCCTGATCGCCGGCCGCACCGCCAGTGCCTTCACCGCGCAAATCGGCTCGATGAAGGCCAACGAAGAAATCGACGCCATCCGCACCCTGGGCCTGGACCCGATGGAGCTGCTGGTACTGCCTCGTGTATTGGCGCTATTAGTGGCACTGCCGATGCTGACCTTCCTGGCGATGCTCTCGGGGATCGTCGGCGGCGGCGTCGTGTGTGCGGTGGCGCTGGATATTTCGCCGGCGATGTTTCTCTCTCTGCTGCAATCGGATATCGGTGTTCAGCACTTTTTGGTGGGCATGGTGAAGGCACCGATCTTCGCCTTCCTGATCGCGGCCATCGGCTGCCTGGAAGGTTTCAAGGTCAGTGGCAGCGCCGAGTCGGTCGGCGCCCACACCACCTCCAGCGTGGTGCAATCGATTTTTGTGGTGATCGTGCTGGATGCGGTCGCGGCGATGTTCTTCATGGAGATGGGGTGGTGAGTCGTCTACACCGTGCGCCCACCGAGGCGGTGATTGAAGTGCGGGGTCTGTGCAACCGCTTTGGCAGCCAGAGCGTGCACGAGAACCTCGACCTGGATTTGTATAAGGGCGAGATCCTCGCAGTGGTCGGTGGCTCCGGCAGCGGCAAGTCGGTGCTGTTGCGCAGCATCGTCGGCTTGCGCCGGCCCAACGAAGGCGAGGTGCGCGTATTCGGCAAAAACCTGCCGAACCTGTCGGAACATGAACGCTCGCTGGTGGAACGGCGCTTTGGTGTGCTGTTCCAGAAGGGGGCGCTATTTTCGTCGCTGACCGTCACCGAAAATGTCGCCCTGCCATTGATCGAACACGCAGGCCTCAGCCGCGCCGACGCCGAGCATCTGGCGGCGGTCAAACTGGCGTTGGCCGGGCTGCCGTTGTCGGCGGCCGACAAGTACCCGGCCTCACTGTCAGGCGGCATGATCAAGCGCGCGGCCCTGGCCCGGGCACTGGCGCTGGACCCCGACATCCTGTTTCTCGACGAACCCACCGCCGGCCTCGACCCGATCGGCGCGGCGCAATTCGATCAATTGATCCTGACCTTGCGCGATGCACTGGGGCTGAGCGTGTTTCTGGTCACTCACGATCTCGACACGCTGTACACCATCACCGACCGCGTGGCGGTGCTGGCCCAGAAGAAAGTGCTGGTGGCGGACGCCATCGATATCGTCTCGGAAACGGACGACGCCTGGATTCACGAATATTTCCACGGCCCCCGTGGCCGCGCGGCATTGGATGCCGCTCAATCGCTCAACGAGGTATGACATGGAAACCCGAGCCCATCATGTGATGATCGGTCTGTTCAGCGTAATCGTGGTGGTCGGCGCGATGCTGTTTGGCCTGTGGCTGGCCAAGTCCAGCGTCGACAGCGCCTTTCAGGATTACGAGGTGGTGTTCAACGAGGCGGTCAGCGGGCTGTCCCAAGGCAGCTCGGTGCAGTACAGCGGGATCAAGGTGGGTGACGTCACCAGCCTGCGCCTGGACCCCAAAGACCCACGCCGCGTCCTCGCGCGCATCCGCCTGGCCGGGCAGACGCCGATCAAGGAAGACACCCAGGCCAAGCTGGCCCTGACCGGCATCACCGGCACCTCGATCATCCAGCTCAGTGGCGGCACACCGCAAAGCCCGGAACTCAAGGGCAAGGACGGTAACCTGCCGGAAATCATCGCCTCGCCATCACCCATCGCGCGCCTGTTGAACAACAGCAACGATCTGATGACCAGCGTTAACCTGTTGCTGCACAACGCCAACCGCGTGTTCTCCCGCGAAAACGTCGAGCGCCTGAGCAACACCCTGGACAACTTGCAGCAAACCACCGGTGCCATCGCCGACCAGCGTGGCGATATCAAGGTAGTGATGCAGCAATTGCTGCAGGTGAGCAAACAGGCCGGCGCCGCGCTGGAGCAAACCACCACGCTGATGCGCAACGCCAATGGCATGCTCAATGAGCAAGGCAAGCAAGCCTTCGGCAGCGCCGAGCAGGCGATGAAATCCCTTGAACAAAGCACCGCGACCATCAACACCTTGCTGACCAACAATAAAGACTCGGTGAACAGCGGCATGCAGGGCCTCAACGAACTGGCGCCGGCTGTGCGTGAACTGCGCGAAACCCTGGGTTCGCTGCGCGCCATCTCCCGTCGCCTGGAAGCCAACCCCAGTGGTTACTTGCTGGGCAGCGACAAGAACAAGGAGTTCACGCCATGAAGCGTGCTTACCAAATGATCGTCCCTCTGGCCCTGGCGCTGGTCAGCGCGTGCTCGATCCTGCCCAAGCCCGACCCTTCGGACGTGTACCGCCTGGCGTCGGCCCAGACGGCGACCCAAGGTGCAGCGGTCAGTTGGTCGCTGCGTGTGTCCAAACCGCAAACCAGCGAATTTCTCGACAGCCCACGCATTGCCGTAGTGCCCAATGGCAACCTGATCAGCAGCTATGCCAACTCACGCTGGAGCGACCCATCGCCAGTGTTGCTGCGCAATCGCTTCATGGACGGTTTCCAGCGCGATGGGCGGGTGACGCTGCTGAGTACCGACGAGACCAACTTGCAAGCCGACTATGAGCTGGGCGGACAGCTGCAGGCGTTTCAGAGTGAATACCGCGGCAATACGGTAGAGGTGGTGATCCGCCTGGATGCGCGGCTGGTGCGTGGGAGTGATCAACGGATTATTGCCAGCCGGCGATTTGAGGTGCATCAGCCGGTGAGTGATACCAAGGTGCCTGCGGTGGTTACCGCGTTTGGGCTCGCGGGGGACCAGTTGAACAGGCAAATGGTGGATTGGGTCGTGGCGCAGGGCAATGCAGCGTCGAAACGCTGAGCGCCTTATCGGGAGCAAGCCGCCTCCCACAGTTGACCGCATTCATCCTGAAAAAACGCGATCAACTGTGGGAAGGGCTTGCTCCCAATAGCTATCTAGGCCTCAACCGAAGAACCAGTAGCACACCGAAATAGCCGCCACTACACCGGCAAATTCTGCCAGCAGCGCACACCCCACCGCATGCCTGGCGCGCTGAATCCCCACCGAGCCGAAGTACACCGCCAACACATAAAAGGTGGTTTCCGTACTGCCCTGAATCGTCGCGGCCACCAGTGCCGGGAAGCTGTCCACGCCCTTGGTCTGCATGGTCTCGATCAATAGCGCCCGCGCTGCGCTGCCTGAGAACGGCTTGACCATCGCGGTCGGCAAGGCATCGACAAAGCGCGTGTCCATGCCCGTCCAGGCCACCACATGACGAATGCCTTCCAGGCCGAAGTCCAACGCTCCGGAGGCGCGCAACACGCCAACGGCGCAGAGCATCGCCACCAAGTACGGCAGCAGGTTCTTGGCGACATCAAAGCCTTCTTTGGCACCTTCGACAAACGCTTCGTACACCTTGACCTTGCGCAACGCGCCGATCACCAGGAACAGCATGATCAGGCCAAACAGCGTCAGGTTGCCGAGGATCGAAGACAAGCCCGCCAACGCCGTGGCCGACAACGTCGCCAGCAACGCCATGAAGCCACCCAACACCAAGGCGCCGGGAACCAGGTAGGCCAGCACCACCGGGTCCCACAGGCGCAAGCGCTGCATGACCGCCACCGACAGCAGGCCGACGAGGGTCGAGGCGCTGGTGGCCAGCAGGATCGGCAGGAACACCAGCGTCGGGTCCGCCGCGCCTTGCTGGGCGCGGTACATGAAGATGGTCACCGGTAGCAGCGTCAGCGACGAGGCGTTGAGCACCAGGAACAGGATCTGCGCGTTGCTCGCGGTGTTGGGGATGGGGTTGAGTTCTTGCAGCGCCTTCATCGCCTTGAGGCCAATCGGCGTGGCGGCGTTGTCCAGGCCCAGGCCGTTGGCGGCGAAGTTGAGGGTAATCAAGCCAATGGCCGGGTGGCCGGCGGGCACCTCGGGCATCAGGCGGCGGAACAGCGGGCCGAGAGCCTTGGCCAACCAGTCGACGATGCCGGCTTTTTCGGCGATGCGCAAAAAGCCCAGCCACAGCGTCAAGGTGCCGAACAGCAGCACCATCACTTCCACCGACAGTTTGGCCATGGCGAAAATGCTTTCCACCATCGCTGCGAAAATCCCGGCGTTACCGCCGACCAGCCATTGCGCCAGTGCCGACACCATTGCTACGACAAAGAAGCCAAGCCACAGGCCATTGAGCATCAGTTGAATCCCCCGAAAGATGGGGCGAATGATAGCGGGGCTGACAGAAACGACAAACCCCGGATTTCCCGGGGTTTGTTTTAGATGATATTGCTATCAGCTACGGCTGGTCTCGCCGACCGCCAGTGTTTCCTTGCTGCGCCAGTGCGGCAGGGAGTTCCAGTAGCGCTCGCCCTTGGCGTCGTCGTACATGCCTTCCCAGCGGGAGATGACCAATACGGCCAAGGCGTTACCGATGACGTTGAGTGCGGTACGCGCCATGTCCATCACACGGTCGACACCGGCGATGAACGCCAGGCCTTCCAGCGGGATACCCACGCTGCCCAAGGTGGCCAGCAGCACGACGAAGGACACACCCGGCACGCCGGCGATACCTTTAGAGGTGACCATCAGGGTCAGCACCAGCATCAGTTGCTGGCCGATCGACAGGTCGATGCCGTAGAGCTGGGCGATAAAGATCGCCGCGATGCTCTGGTACAGCGTCGAACCGTCAAGGTTGAACGAGTAACCGGTCGGCACCACAAAGCTGCAGATCGCCTTCGGCGCGCCGTAGGCTTCCATTTTTTCGATCACACGCGGCAACACGGTTTCGGAGCTGGCGGTGGAGTAGGCCAGAACCAGCTCATCCTTGAAAATACGGATCAGTTTGAGGATCGAGAAGCCAAACAGGCGGGCGATCAGGCCCAGCACCGCAAAGGCGAAGAAGAGGATAGCGACGTAAACCAATATCACCAGCTTGGCCAGCGGCAGCAGGGAAGCAAAGCCGAAGTTGGCGACGGTCACCGCGATCAGTGCAAAGACGCCAATCGGGGCGTACTTCATGATCATGTGGGTGACTTTGAACATGCTCTCGGACACGCCCTGGAACATCGTCACCAGCGGCTCGCGCAGCTCAGGCTTGAGGCTCGACAAGCCCAGGCCGAACAGCACCGAGAAGAAGATGATCGGTAGCATTTCGCCACGAGCCACGGCGGCAAAGATGTTCGATGGGATCAGGTTGAGGATGGTTTCGATGAACGCATGCTCATGCTGCACTTCAGCAGCGGTGGCGGTGTACTTGGAGATATCGACGGTACCCAGGGTACTCATGTCGATGCCTGCGCCAGGGTGGAACAGATTGGCCAACAGCAGGCCGACCACGATGGCAATGGTGGTAACAACTTCGAAGTAAAGAATGGTTTTGACACCAATCCGGCCGAGCTTTTTCGCGTCACCGACACCGGCAATGCCGACGATCAGCGAAGAAATCACAATCGGGATCACGATCATCTTGATCAGGCGGATAAAGATATCGCCCGCCGGCTGCAACACATTGCTGATCCACCAGGCTTTCTCAGCACTGAAATGGTTGAGCACTGCACCGATTGCGATCCCCAGCACCAAACCGATGAGGATCTGCCAGGCGAGGCTTAGCTTTGCCTTCTTCATGTCATTACCCTTACTTCAAGTGGACTTACAGGCGAATGCGCCAGCTGGAACGCTCGAGAGCGAAAAAGTGTGTGCATCAGCCTCCATGGAAGGTCACCGCAGCTTGGCCGAAATGGCTTACTGGCAGGCGAAAAAAGGCGCAACTATTCCGATGCAAGGGAGCGACGTCTAATGCCGTAAACGCCTACCCTATGCCGAATCGGCATGAGTTTTTTAATAATAACTGTCCGAATGGTCAGTTCAAATGCGACAGATTGTCTGGCAAATATGCCGTGAACCTGCCAAACCCGGCTCGCTCAGAGATGCTGGACGACTTTTGGGCGGTGGCGGAATTACCTGGAAAATCCAATACCTGGCGCCAGAAATGTCCTATGGCGCGCGCAAAATTTTCTCGATAGATGGTCGAGCCGAAATACCAAGTAATGGTTAGCCCGAGGCAAAAGAGAAAATAGTTGCTACGTACGGTATGCGAGGAGGCGACATGCGAGCGAATGATAAGAGGCATAAGCTCGCCGCAAGTTCAGCAAGCATGAGCGCTTGTGAACTTGCGTCGCAGCTTTTCGCCTGACCCGGCCCTTGCGCAGGTACTCCCTGTACCCGTAGGTCACGCCGATCTTGATTAATCAGAGCAACCCGGCCCCTTGGTCATGCATCGCCCTTGGCGAGCGATGCAAACAGAAAGAAGCGAAGGGGCTTCTTTCTATGGATGAAGGTTTCGTAGACGCTGAGAGCGTCAGACGAAACCTAGTACCAATTCGGATCTTTCTTGAGCTGCTCCATCAGCAGCTTTTGCATACCTTCATCCGGCTTGCCAAGAAAGCGGTAGTCGGCGTGCCGCGTCGGCGACTTGTCCGCCGGTAGACCGGCCGGAACCTGTACCAACATGGCGTAGGCATGCTGCTTGTCATAGCTGAATGCGACGATCAGACGTTTATTCCGGCAGGTGTCCGCTGTTTCACAAAGCGGACCCACCAGGTACTTGTCACCGTCCTCTTCAACGGCGTTCATCTGTTCGGCCGCGCCCGACAAGTTCATAACCCAATCCGGCAGGCGCTCTTCTTTCTTCACCACACCTTGCCAGGTCTCGCGAAACTGCGAGTCGGAACTCAGCAATTCGTTTGCCCGGGTTTGGCCGTCATTGGCGGCCATTGCCCAGGCACTGCCGCCCATGAGCAGGACGGCAGCCAGGGTTTTAAAGGACGTGGTCATGTCAGCCTCGGCCGCGACGACCAAAGAAGAACGAAGCGATGAACATCACCAGGAAAACCACAAACAGGATCTTGGCGATACCTGTAGCGGTGCCCGCGATACCACCGAAGCCCAAGACAGCAGCCACAATGGCGATGATCAGAAATGTGATAGCCCAACTCAACATGGTGATTCTCCTTACGCTTCTTCTATAGGGGGTAACAGGGGTATTACCGTGCAGCCGCTCAACACGAACGACCTTTCATTGCCTAGAACACCCAACGTTCTTGGACGGGCAGTTCGCCCAGGGTGGAATCCTGGTCGGCTACTCTCAACTGCGGTGCAGTCATGCTGTTAAGAGAACGGCTCTCAAAGGATGAGAAATGGGTCTGCGTCATCATCGGACGTTCGAATTGAGGAGTTTGCTGCGCATGACTCTGCTGCCAATGCTGCATTTGCTGCCCGGCAATCAGCGTGACCATCAGGGCCAGGCTGGCGAAAAGACCTTGCTGCAAACGCAGGGGCGAAATATGCAATTGGCTGAGGCGTTGGCGAGTCATGCTGTATTTCTCCCGCAATTCTGATTATTCGTTCATGACACTGTTGAGAGAGTTATTGCAGAGTGCATGCCAGCTTCTTTAAACAAAAAAACTCAATAAAATCATATAGTTAAAATAGGCCTCTAGATGCGTCGCCCAGCATCCTGCACGATGCCCCGCTCAGGGCCGTGCGAATTGCACGATAGCCAATGGTCGGGTGAAGGGATCAAAAGCCTTGGTCGAGTTGCCGAAGTGGCACAAAGGCATGAATGCGCTGCTCATTCAGCGTGTTTGTAGGAAGGCGCGCAGATAGCTGCACGAAGATGCTTTTTATCAATCAGAATGAACCATGCAACTTGCCCGATTATTCCGGGACTAATCACCATCATTCATAGTTAAGGAGCGCGGGACAGATGGAATCAGCCAAGGAACTTCAAGGCCGCATTCTTTTAGTGGATGACGAATCCGCAATCCTGCGCACGTTCAGATACTGCCTGGAAGACGAAGGCTACACCGTAGCAACAGCCAACAGCGCCGCCCAGGCCGATGCTTTGATGCAGCGTCAGGTATTCGACCTGTGTTTCCTCGACTTGCGCCTGGGTGAAGACAATGGCTTGGACGTATTGGCCCAGATGCGCATCCAGGCACCGTGGATGCGTGTGGTGATCGTCACCGCGCATTCGGCCGTGGATACCGCTGTCGACGCCATCCAGGCCGGTGCCGCCGATTATCTGGTCAAGCCATGCAGCCCTGACCAGTTGCGCCTGGCCACCGCGAAGCAGCTGGAAGTGCGCCAATTGTCGGCGCGCCTGGAGGCGCTGGAGGGTGAAGTGCGCAAATCCAAGGACGGCCTGGACTCCCACAGCCCGTCCATGATGGTGGTGCTGGAAACCGCTCGCCAGGTAGCCGGTACCGACGCCAACATCCTGATCCTGGGCGAGTCGGGTACCGGTAAAGGTGAATTGGCCCGGGCCATTCACGGCTGGAGCAAGCGCGCGAAAAAATCCTGCGTCACTATCAACTGCCCGTCGCTGACAGCGGAGTTGATGGAAAGCGAGTTGTTCGGCCACAGCCGCGGCGCATTTACCGGCGCCAGCGAGAGCACGTTGGGCCGCGTCAACCAGGCCGACGGCGGCACGCTTTTTCTCGACGAGATCGGCGACTTTCCACTCACATTGCAGCCCAAGTTACTGCGCTTTATCCAGGATAAAGAGTACGAGCGCGTTGGCGACCCGGTAACCCGACGTGCCGATGTGCGCATCCTTGCGGCCACCAACTTGAATCTGGAAGACATGGTGCGCGACGGCCGCTTCCGGGAAGACTTGCTCTACCGTCTCAACGTCATCACTTTGCACCTGCCGCCACTGCGTGAGCGCAGTGAAGACATCCTGACCCTGGCCGACCGTTTCCTGGCGCGCTTCGTGAAGGAGTACGCGCGGCCCGCCCGGGGTTTCAGCGATCAGGCACGCGAAGCACTGCTCAACTATCGCTGGCCCGGCAATATCCGTGAGCTGCGCAACGTGGTGGAGCGAGCCAGCATCATCTGCCCTCAGGAGAAGGTGGAGATCAGCCATCTGGGCATGGCCGAACAACCGACCAATAATGCGCCACGCATCGGCGCGGCGCTGAGCCTGGACGAGCTGGAGAAAGCGCATATCGGTGCCGTACTCGCCACCAGCGATACCCTGGATCAGGCGGCACGCACCCTTGGCATCGACGCGTCGACCCTGTACCGCAAACGCAAACAGTACAACCTGTGAGCTGCACCCTATGAAGCTTGCTATGAAACTGCGCACTCGGTTGTTCCTGAGTATCTCGGCGCTGATCACCGTCGCCCTGCTGGGGTTGATCCTGGGCCTGGTCAGCGTGATGCAAATGGCCAAGACCCAGGAGTCATTGCTCCGCAGCAGTTTCATCACCCTCGACCTTGGGCTCAAGCTGCGGCAGAGCCTGGGCGACCAGCTGATCATGATGCTGGAAAACCCTAGCGACTCCGAGGCGCTGCAAGCCTCGAAGCAACGCTATTTTGAATTGCTGGACCAGGGCATCGCCCATGAACAGCAAAACGGCAGCGGCAACGGTTTCAGCCAGGCGCGCATCGACTACCAGAACCTTCTGCAAGCGTTTGACAAGTACCAGCAGCCATCACCGCCGCCCGGCAGCAAAGAACAACTGACCGAAACCTTCAATGTGTTGCGCAATGGCTTGATCGTCGATCACAAGCAGGCATTGGAAAACATCAGCACCAGCGAACACAAATCCCGCGAGCGTGCGCTGGTGATTTCCGGCCTGCTGGGGTTGGTCGGCCTTGCGGTGCTGATCATCGGTTTCGTCACCGCCCATGGCATCGCCCGACGTTTCGGTGGCCCTATCGAGGCGCTGGCTAAAGCCGCCGACAAGATTGGGCAGGGCGACTTTGAAGTCACACTACCCATCTCCTCGGCAGCAGAGATGAACCAGTTGACGCGTCGCTTCGGCATCATGGCCGAAGCGTTGCGCCAGCATCAGGCGACCAATGTCGATGAGCTGCTGGCCGGCCAGCAACGCTTGCAGGCGGTGCTCGACAGCATTGATGACGGCCTGCTGATGATTGACCGCCAAGGCTGCCTGGAGCACCTCAACCCGGTGGCACAGCGCCAACTGGGATGGGACGAGGAACGTCTCGGCCAGGGTCTGGGTGAGGCTCTGGGTCGCCCGGAAATGGATGAACAACTGCAACTGGTGTTGCGCGGCGGCAATCTGGAACGGGCACCGGAAGATCTGGAGGTGGAAGTCGAAGGCGAGTTGCGCCTGCTGACCTACAGCCTGACGCCCGTAAGCCATACCCAGGGGCATATTCTCGGTGCGGTCATGGTGCTGCATGACGTTACGGAACAGAGAGCCTTTGAGCGGGTGCGCAGCGAGTTCGTCCTGCGCGCCTCCCATGAGTTACGCACGCCGGTGACCGGCATGCACATGGCCTTCGGCTTGTTCCGCGAGCGGGCAAAGTTTCCTGTTGAGTCGCGGGAAGCGGACTTGCTCGATACGGTCAACGAAGAAATGCAGCGCCTGATGCAGTTGATCAATGACCTGCTGAATTTTTCGCGCTACCAAAATGGCTTGCAGAAACTCACCTTGGCGCCGTGTGATATCACTGACTTGCTGGAACATGCTCGGGCGCGGTTTGCGGAACCGGCGAATGCGCAACACATCGAGTTGCTGGTAGAAGCCCAAGCCGATTTGCCCCGACTGCACGCTGACCAGGCTCAACTGGAGCGCGTGCTCGACAACCTGCTGGCCAATGCTCTGCGCCACACGGCCGAAGGCGGGCAGATTCGCCTGCAGGCCCGTCGCCACGGTGAGCGGGTGATTATCAGCGTCGAGGACAACGGCGAAGGTATTGCGTACGGCCAACAGGGACGAATCTTCGAGCCCTTCGTACAGGTGGGCCGCAAGAAGGGCGGCGCCGGCCTCGGGCTGGCGCTGTGCAAGGAGATCGTGCAATTGCACGGTGGCCGCATGGGTGTGTATTCACGGCCAGGGCAGGGTACGCAGTTCTATATGGCGTTACCGCTCTAACCCCTATCGACGGTTCAACACCCGCAGGATCGCGGCACTTTCAGCATCCGGCGTGCCGTCAAACAATGCTGGCCGGAAATGCATCTGGAAAGCCGCCAACACATGCCGCGTGGCGACATCCAGCTCACCGGTTTGTGGTGTCTGGTAGCCCATGCGCGCCAACTCTTCCTGGAACCAGGTCACGCTCGGCACCTCTGCTGCGTACTGCGCCTGGAAACGAGCAACTGCCTGCGCGTCCGGCCACACTCCCACGCCTTCAGCGGCCAAGCGCTTCCACGGAAACAGCGGGCCTGGATCAAGTTTGCGCAGCGGCGCGATGTCGCTATGGCCGATGATGTTCTTCGGATCAATCCCGTTGCGCTTGCTGATGTCCTTGAGCAACACAAGCAGTGACTGTACCTGCGCTTCGGAGTACGGGTACCACACGCGGCCCGTCGGCGTGTCGCGATACCCGGGGTTGACGATTTCGATACCGATGGAGCTGGAGTTGAGCCAGGTGCGCCCCATCCACTCGCTCTCGCCTGCATGCCAGGCCCGCTGGCTCTCATCTACCAGCTTGTAGATGGTGCCCGAGGCATCGTCGCCGATCAGGTAATGGCTGCTGACCTGGCCGTGGGTCAACAGGGCAAGGGAACGTTCGAGGTTGGCGGAGGTGTAATGGACGATGACGAATTGCACGCGGTTGTCGTGGTTCGCCGAAGGGTGGCTGGTGTTCAGGCGCGGGCCGCTGGCACAGCCGGCGAGTAGAAGAAACACAAAGGCGATGTACAAGGATTTCATGGCAGATCACGTTACGCTGAAGACGATAATGCAACAGTGTAACGTATGAAGTGTAGCGCAGCGGTCAAATCACAAAATGGAAACATCTTTTAAGCGGCCTGCACGTTGTTACGTCCTGCCGCCTTGGCCCGGTACAACGCCTCGTCGGCACGCTTTAGCGCCAGGTCGCTGCGCTCGCCCGACTGAAACTGTGCAACACCCATGGACATTGTGATCGTCACCGGCTCGCCTTTGAAGTGGAACGGGCACGCCTCAATCGCCGCACGCAACACCTCGCCCACGGCCAAGGCATCGGCCAACGACGAATCGGGCATCAGCAGGACAAACTCTTCACCACCAAACCGCGCGATAAAGTCGCTGGGGCGCAGGCGCTTGCGCAGCACGTTGGCGATGATCTTCAACACCTTGTCGCCAGCCAAGTGACCGTAACCGTCGTTGATGCGTTTGAAATGGTCGAGATCCAGCATGGCCAGCGACAAGTTATTGCCGCGCTGGTGCCAGGCATTGACCTCAAGGTCCAGGCGCTCACTCCAGGCGGCGCGGTTAGGCAGGTCTGTGAGGGGGTCAATCAAGGCTTTCTGGCGTTGCACCTCCAGATGCTCACGATAGCCTTGAGCCTCCTGCTCCATGCTAGCAACCCGTTCGGCCAAACCTTTCAAACGTGCCGCCACTTCCTGCTCACGCTGGTCGCGCTGCCGCTGATGCTCGTCCATGGTGCCGAGCAACCCTTCAAGATGGCTTTCCAGTACCTGCTTGAGGCTGTTCAGGTCGGCCGCATCCTGCACGCTGCTTTGCAGGCCATCGACCTGTTCACGAATCTGTGTATCCAATTCCCGCGCGGCCGAGCGGCTGTCGGCGTGGCCTTCACTGGCGACCTGTAAATGACCTTGAAACGCTTCGAGGCGCTCATTGAGTTGCTTGAGGTAAGCCTCGAATTCATGCTGGCCGCTGTCGGTGACCGCCAGCATCAGCACCGCCAGGTCATCGAGGATCGGAAGCAGCTCGTACCAGTTCAAACCATGGGCCAGACGCTCACGCATGGCTTCGGCCTGGGGTCGGTGGCGTTCGGGCAGGGCCAGGTCTTCCAGCAAGCCAAGCAAGGTGTCTTCGATATGTTTAGCGACCGAGCTGTAGGACGGCTCTGGCGAGTCGGGTAGGGCATAGACACCGTCCGCCTGCAGCGCATCAGGGTCGGGCTCAGCGCTTTCCAACACCGGCGGGAGCGACAGGCTGCCGATGGCCGTCGCCTCCACTATGTCGACCTGTACCGCAGGCGCTTCGATAAAAGCGGCGAGTGCACTTTCGGGTGCAGACTCTTCCAGGCGCTGTTCGGGCGCCTCGATGTCAGTCGCCTCGACGGGCAGGGCAGCAGCAGCCGACTGCGCAGGCGCCTCGAAAACAAACGTTTCGCTGGCGACATCCGCCTTCGTGACCGGCACAACGGGTTCAGGCTGTGGCGTCGCCGGGGCTGACGGTAATGGCTCGAATGCCCGCAGTGCTTGGGCCAGCGCCTCGGATTGCACCTGCTCCTGGGGTTCGGGCGCAGGCTTTGGCGCGCCCGGCAGCGGCGTAACTGCCGGGACGGGCTCGCTGGCTTCGGTTGCAACATCTTTACTGCCAAATAGACGCTGCAGCAGACCGGGCCCTGAACGCGGGCTTTCGCTGTCCGGCTCCAGGTTGTTCAGTGCCTGACCTTGCAGGCTACTGAGCTCACTGAGTAACAACGGTATCTCCTGCGCCTGCCCGACACGACCATCAAGCTGCTTGGCGAAGGTTTTCAGCGGGCGCGCCACTTCACGGGGCAGCGGCAACTTCTGCAACTGGGCGACCAGGGCAGTGAGCGCGGTGCTCATCTGGTCGACCCGAGTTTCGCGGCGCTGCTCCGAGTCCAGCACGGCTTTTTCCAGGCGCGGCAGCAAGGCGGCGAGCGCGGCGTCCATGTCGTCGGTGCGCACGACATCGCGCATCTCTTTCATGCATTGGTCGACCGCGCGATCAGTCCCCTCGGCGGCCAGCGTACTGCGCACGAGCCCACGGCGCAGCAGGTCGAGACGGGCGGCCCAGCGGCGTTCGAGCTTGTCTTGTTGCTCGATACTCTTGAGGTATTTCTCTTTCCAGCGCTGGGCGTCGTCGCTCATGCAAGAGGTCCGTGAGGGCCGGGGCTCAACACGGGTAATGCATCAGCCGTGAGTGAACCCGGCAGACGAATCTCTACCGCGACCGGCAGGTGATCGGAGATTGGCTGCGCCAGAACCTGCACACTTTCGAGCGTGAGGGTCGGGCTTAGCAGGATATGGTCCAGACAGCGTTGCGGGCGCCAGCTGGGAAACGTGGCCTCGACTTGCGGCGCCAGTAACGCAAGGTCTCGCAGCGGGGAATTCTGCAACAGGTCATTGGCATGGGTGTTCATGTCACCCATCAGCACCTGGTGCTTGTAGTTGCCAATCAAATCACGCACGTAGGCGAGCTGGAGGTTGCGCGCACGCCCTCCAAGCGCCAGATGCATCATCACCACCACCAAGGCTTCCGGACCTTCGCCAAAACGCACGAGAATCGCCCCGCGCCCTTTAGGGCCTGGCAACGGATGGTCTTCGATGACGGTAGGCTTCAGGCGGCTGAGCACACCATTACTGTGCTGCGCCAGGCGCCCGAGGTTGCGATTGAGCTGCTGATACCAGTAGGGAAAGGCTCCCAGCTGTGCCAGGTGCTCCACCTGGTTGATGTAGCCGGAACGTATGCTGCCGCCATCGGCTTCCTGCAAAGCGACCAGATCGAAGTCGTTGAGCAGGTTGCCGATCTTTTGCAGGTTGCCGGCCCGCCCGTTGTGGGGCAGCAGGTGCTGCCAGCCACGGGTGAGGTAGTGGCGGTACTTCTCGGTACTGATACCCACCTGGATATTGAAACTGAGCAGGCGCAAGCGGCTGTCAGCCGGCAAGCCAGTGGATTCCAGGTGGTGTTCGTTGACCCGCGGCTCGTGCAGGCCAACGACGCGTTCGGTACCCCGGCGGCGCATGGTGAGCCCCTTACTTGGCTGCGCGTTCTTTGGCGATCAATTGGTCCGCAACGTTCAGGACGGCTTCCGGACCACCGGCAGTGCCGAGGTCGAAACGGTACTTACCGTTGACGATCAGGGTCGGTACACCTTGCACGCCGTACTTTTGCGCAAGTTCCTTGGCCTGTTTGATCTGGCCCTGGATAGCGAAAGAGTTGAAGGTGGCGATGAACTTGTCCTTGTCGACACCCTGGGTAGCGACGAAGTCAGCCATTTCTTCTGGCTTGGTCAGGCGCTTGCCTTGTTTCTGGATGGCTTCGAATACGGCGTTATGGACCTTGTGTTCAACACCCATGGCTTCCAGGGTCAGGAACAGTTGGCCATGGGCATCCCATGGGCCGCCGAACATGGCCGGAATGCGCTTGAAATTCACGTCGGACGGGAGTTTTTCAACCCAAGGGTTGATGGTCGGCTCAAAAGCGTAGCAATGCGGGCAGCCGTACCAGAACAGCTCCACTACTTCGATCTTGCCAGGCACCGACACCGGTACGGGATTAGCCAGTTCGACATAGGTTTTACCGGCTTCAAGCGGCACGTCGGCAGCTTGTGCGGTCATGCCGAAGAGGCTGACGGCGGCGAGAGCGGCGCTGAGGATCAGATTACGCATGCTTTACTCCTGGACAAATAAAGTCGCCTCACGCGACCTTTGTTGTGACAGGTCTACGCGGGCATGAGTTCGTTAGTGTAACGGCACCGGCCACAAAAAAGGGCGGCCTAAGCCACCCTTTTTATGCTTGCATCGATGGATTAATCGAGCGTTAACGTTGCCGGGCCGATCAGTGCAGACCCTGGATGTAGCTGGATAGCGCTTCGATATCCTTATCCGAGAGTTTGGCGGCAATGTCGGTCATCATTTTGTTACCAGCGTCGCCATCGATATAGCGAACTTTCTCACGGAAATCCTTCAGTTGCTTGGCCGTGTATTGGGCATGTTGGCCACTCAGGTGGGGGAAGCCTGCTGCGGCGAGACCACCGCCGTCCGGGATGTGGCAAGCCTTGCACGCGGGCATGCCGCCAATAGGCTGGTCTTCAGCGAGTTTGCCGCCTCGGAACAACGCCTGACCTTTTTCGACCAGTTTCGGATCGGCAGCTCCCACGCTGCCTTTCTGGCTGGCAAAATATGCCGCGATATCCGCCAGGTCCTGATCGCTGAGATTGGTCAGCAAGCCGGTCATTTCCAGCACCGTGCGCTTGCCGTCCTTGATGTCGTGCATCTGCTTGGTCAGGTAACGTTCACCCTGGCCGGCCAGTTTGGGGAAGTTCGGCGCCGGGCTGTTGCCATCCGGCCCATGGCAAGCACCACACACGGCGGCTTTCGCCTGACCCGCTGTAGCGTCGCCTGCAGCATGGGCAACACCGGTGATGCCCAAGGTCAACAGCAGACTCACGATCAGTTTGTTCATCAGCTAATCCAACTACGGCTAAGGGTTTAAGAGTTATCTACCGGGTTTACTCACCATCAACTCAATGACGGCCTGGTAATCCTCAGTACTGCAGTCCATGCACAAACCACGCGGCGGCATTGCCTTGAAACCCTGGGTTACGTGTTGCACCAGCGTGTCCATGCCTTGCGCCAGTCTGGGCGCCCACGCTGCCTGATCACCCCGTTTAGGGGCGCTGGGCAGTTGGCCGGCATGGCAAGCCACGCAAACTCGGTTGTACACCGCTTCCGGTTCCTGTGTAGCCTGAGCGCCATAAAGCGGAATCAGGACACCAAAAACGAACAACCATCGGGTCATACATCGACCTTTTCAGGGTTTGAGAGCGTTTTGCGTTCTAATGCGCAATGAAGGTCTTTCGCTCCCGTGAACTTCATCCTTCGCTGGGACAAAGCACACACAAAATCTGCGGCATTATATACTGGCGCTACTGAAACGGAAACGACACCGCTTGCCGCACCCTTTATCGGCACCGCCCACATCGGAAATCTCATGCAACTCAAGAATCCCATCCTCGGCCTGTGCCAACAGTCCACGTTCATGCTCAGCGCCGCCAAAGTTGATCAATGCCCCGATGACGAAGGCTTTGAAGTCGCCTTTGCTGGCCGCTCCAACGCCGGTAAATCCAGCGCACTGAACACCCTGACCCACGCCAGCCTGGCGCGCACCTCGAAAACTCCGGGCCGCACGCAACTGCTCAATTTCTTCAAGCTAGACGATGATCGGCGTCTGGTCGACCTGCCGGGCTACGGTTACGCAAAAGTACCCATCCCGCTGAAGCTGCACTGGCAACGTCACCTGGAGGCCTACCTGGGCGGTCGCGAGAGTTTGAAGGGCTTGATTCTGATGATGGACATCCGTCATCCAATGACCGACTTCGACTTGCTGATGCTGGACTGGGCCATGGCCAGCGGCATGCCGATGCATATCCTGCTGACCAAGGCAGACAAGCTGACCTACGGCGCCGCCAAGAACACGCTGCTGAAGGTCCAATCGGATATCCGTAAAGGCTGGGGTGATGCAATCACCATCCAATTGTTCTCGGCACCCAAGCGTATGGGCCTGGAAGAGGCTTACACCGTGTTGGCCGGCTGGATGGAGTTGGCGGACAAGGGCGCTGAAGTCGCGGAATAGCTTTTCTGCGGGCAAAAAAAACCCCGGACTTCGTATGGGGAGGGGAAGTTCGGGGTTCAAGTTCCGGACCGCTAGGGCGGGGTCCAGATATCTGCCAACACTTAACACAACATAGGAGCATTGAAGGGCTTCACCACCCATTCAGTAACTCTGAGTGGCAGTTCACGGGTTAAGTTCCGGCAGATTAAAAAACTATTGGAAATAACTGGCATCGATTTCCGATCTAAAGCGCTCTGCCATCACGGTTGGTAATGGCAGAGCCGCGATATCAGTGCGCCTCGTCCCAGTTATCGCCCACCCCCACATCGACCACCAACGGCACATCCAACTGTGCCGCCGCGCTCATGTGTTCGCGGATCCTTTCGCTGACTTGCGCCACCAGATCTTCACGCACCTCAAGCACCAATTCGTCGTGCACCTGCAGGATAACCTTGGCGTCCAGGCCCGACTCCGTCAGCCAGTTATCCACCTGCACCATGGCTTTCTTGATGATGTCCGCCGCCGTGCCCTGCATCGGCGCGTTAATCGCCGTGCGTTCGGCGGCCGCGCGCTCCTGAGGCTTATTGGAGTTGATATCGGGCAAATACAGCCGACGCCCGAAGAAGGTTTCCACATAGCCTTGGTCGGCTGCCTGGGCGCGGGTGCGCTCCATATATTCGCGAACGCCCGGGTAGCGTGCGAAATACACATCGATGTAGGCCTTGGCGGTCTTGGTGTCGACGCCGATGTCTTTACCGAGCTTCTGTGCACCCATACCGTAGATCAGGCCAAAGTTGATCGCCTTGGCACTGCGCCGCTGGTTGGACGTGACCTCAGCCAATTCCACCTTGAACACCTCGGCCGCCGTGGCCGTGTGCACGTCCAGGTTGTTGCGGAAGGCATTCATCAAGCCCTCGTCCTTGGACAAGTGCGCCATGATCCGCAACTCGATCTGGGAATAGTCAGCCGCCAACAGTTTGTAGCCCTTGGGCGCGACAAATGCCTGACGTATCCGCCGCCCTTCGGCGGTGCGCACCGGGATGTTCTGCAGGTTCGGATCGCTGGAGGACAAACGCCCGGTCGCCGCCACCGCCTGGTGATAAGACGTGTGGATGCGTCCGGTACGTGGGTTGATCTGCTCTGGCAGCCGGTCGGTGTAGGTGCTTTTGAGCTTGCTCATGCTGCGGTACTGCATCAGCACCTTGGGCAACAGGAAGTCGTCTTCGGCCAACTTGGCCAGCACTTCCTCAGCGGTGGACGCCTGGCCTTTGCCGGTCTTCTTCAGTACCGGCAGGCCCAGTTTCTCGTAGAGAATCGCCCCAAGCTGCTTGGGCGAACCCAGATTGAACGCTTCACCGGCGATCTCGAATGCCTGGCGCTCCAGCTCAACCATCTTGTTGCCCAGCTCGATGCTCTGGACGCCCAGCAGGTCCTTATCCACCAACGCGCCCTGGCGCTCGATGCGCGCCAGCACCGGCACCAATGGAATCTCGATGTCGGTCAGCACGCTGGCCAGGCTTGGGAGGGCCGCCAGTTGCGCGTACAACGCCTGATGCAGACGCAGTGTCACGTCGGCATCTTCAGCCGCGTAAGGGCCGGCTTGCTCAAGCGGGATCTGGTCGAATGTCAGCTGCTTGGCACCCTTGCCGGCGATGTCCTGGAAACTGACGGTGTCGTAGTCCAGGTACTTCTTGGCCAGGCTATCCATGTCGTGCCGCGTTGCAGTGGAATTGAGCACATAAGATTCGAGCATGGTGTCGAATGCGATGCCGCGCACGGTAATGCCTTGCGCCGGGTCGCCACCGATGGCGCAGTTGGCCAGGATGTTCATGTCGAACTTGGCGTGCTGGCCGACCTTGAGCTTGGTCGGATCTTCCAGCAATGGTTTCAACGCGAGCAACACGGTGTCGCGATCCAGCTGCGACGGCGCGCCGATGTAGGAATGAGTCAGCGGGATGTACGCCGCTTCATGGGGCTGCACCGCAAACGAGAGCCCGACCAGTTGCGCCTGCTGCGCGTCGATGCCGGTGGTTTCGGTGTCGAACGCGAACAACTTCGCGTCATTGAGCTTCTTCAGCCAGGTATCGAAGGTCGCCTGGTCAAGGATTGTCGTGTAAGTCGCCTCGACAGGCGCAGCCACGGCAACCTCAATAGCAGTTTCAGCGACGGGAGCGGTGTTGAGCTCCACACGCTTGGCGTCACGCTGAATCTCGTCAAACCAGCTCTTGAACTCCAGCAGCGTGTACAACTCCAGCAGCTTTTCACGATCGGGTTCGATCAGGTGCAGGTCTTCCAGGCCGACGTCCAGCGGCACGTCACACTTGATCGTCGCCAGTTGGTACGACAGGAACGCCATCTCCTTGTGCTCTTCCAACTTGGCCGGCAAGGTCTTGGCCCCACGGATGGGCAGGGTTGGCACGATATCCAACTGTTCATAAAGCTCTTTGATCCCGCCATTCACGCCCACCAGCAAGCCGGAAGCGGTCTTCGGACCAATGCCCGGAACACCCGGAATGTTGTCGGACGAGTCCCCCATCAACGCCAGATAGTCGATGATCTGCTCCGGAGCGACGCCAAATTTCTCCTTTACGCCTTCGATGTCCATCGAACTACCGGTCATAGTGTTGACCAAGGTAATGTGCCCATCGACCAACTGCGCCATGTCTTTGTCACCCGTGGAAATCACCACCGGTCGGTTGGCAGCTGCACTGCTGCGGGCCAGGGTGCCGATCACGTCATCGGCCTCGACGCCTTCGACGCACAGCAGCGGGAAGCCCAGGGCGATGACGCTCTGGTGCAACGGCTCGATCTGCAGGCGCATGTCATCAGGCATGCTCGGGCGGTTGGCCTTGTATTCGGCATACATGTCATCGCGAAAAGTCCCACCCTTGGCGTCAAACACCACGGCGAAGGGGCTGTCCGGGTACTGCTTGCGCAGGCTTTTGAGCATGTTCAACACGCCCTTGACCGCACCGGTCGGCAGGCCTTTGGACGTGGTGAGCGGTGGCAGCGCGTGAAAGGCGCGATACAGGTAAGAAGAACCGTCCACCAGGACGAGGGGGGCTTGGCTCATGAGCAGTATCAACCTTTTCGGCGGGTCAGGCGCTAGAATAGCCGGACCAATGACGACAAAGGGACAAGGTTATCATGCGTACATTCAATCGCCTGCTCCTCACTGGCTTGATTGCACTCGCTCCGATGGCTGCCATGGCGGCAGACAGCGCCCCTTCGGGCGATCCGGAAGTTACCATTCGCACGGAAGGCGACAGAACCATCCAGGAATACCGCCAAAACGGTTTCCTGTACGCAATCAAGGTCACGGTAAAGGGTGCCCCGCCCTATTTCCTGGTGCGCGCGGACGGAACTGACGCGAACTTCATCCGCTCTGACCAGCCGGATATGCTGATCCCGTCATGGAAGATCTTCGAATGGAAATGATTTCTTAACTTCAATTGGCGCCGCGCACCGCGGCGCCCGTACTGGCAGTTTTAACCATGTCTGTGTTTACCCCCCTGGCTCGGCCCGAGCTGGAAACCTTTCTCGCCCCTTACGGGCTCGGCCGCCTGCTTGATTTCCAGGGGATTGCCGCTGGTAGTGAAAACACCAATTTCTTTATCAGCCTGGAACAGGGCGAGTTCGTCCTGACCCTGGTTGAGCGCGGCCCTGTCGCGGAAATGCCATTTTTCATCGAGTTGCTCGACGTACTCCACGACGCCGACCTGCCGGTGCCTTATGCCCTACGCACCACCGACGGCGTAGCCCTGCGCACGCTGGCCGGCAAACCGGCGCTGCTGCAGCCGCGCCTGGCCGGCAAACACATCAAGGACGCCAACGCCCAGCATTGCTCCCAGGTCGGTGACCTGCTGGGCCACCTGCACCTGGCCACCCAAGGTGAGAAGGTGCTGGAACGCAAGACCGATCGCGGGCTGGATTGGATGCTCAGTGAAGGTGCACAGCTGATTTCGCACCTGAACCACGCACAACAACGCCTTCTGCAGGACGCATTGACCGAGATCGAAGCCCACAAAGCCGGGATCCTTGCCTTGCCGCGCGCCAACGTGCATGCCGACCTCTTCCGCGACAATGCGATGTTTGAAGGCACGCATCTCACAGGCCTGATCGACTTCTACAACGCCTGCTCCGGTCCGATGCTGTACGACGTGGCAATCGCCCTGAATGATTGGTGCTCGGATGCGCACGGCGTGATTGATGGGCCGCGCGCCCGAGCGCTGCTGGGCGCCTACGCGAGCCTGCGGCCGTTTACCGCCAGGGAAGCGGAACTCTGGCCGACCATGCTGCGCGTAGCGTGCGTGCGGTTCTGGCTGTCGCGCCTGATCGCCGCTGAATCATTTGCCGGCCAGGATGTGTTGATTCACGACCCAGCGGAATTCGAGCGTCGGCTTATGCAGCGTCAGCAAGTCACTGTCCAACTGCCGTTCGCCCTCTAAGCGCAAAAAATGTGAGAGGGGGCGTGCCCCCTCCCATGGGTTGATGCGTAGTGCCGGCTTTCAGAGCGACTCCAGGCACCCCGCCAGATCATTGCCCAATTTCTCCAGTACCTGCTCGTAACCCTGCGCCGTGGCCGGCGTGTAGCCCCCCAATGCATCCAGCTCCGCCAGCTTCACCGGCAGGCCTGCCACCAGCGTCTCAGCCAGGCGCGGACGCAATGGCGGCTCACTGAACA
The DNA here is from genome assembly GCF_004519405.1 of Pseudomonas sp. BCA17. Taxonomy (GTDB): domain Bacteria; phylum Pseudomonadota; class Gammaproteobacteria; order Pseudomonadales; family Pseudomonadaceae; genus Aquipseudomonas. The sequence continues at coordinate 42,126 of NZ_SGWI01000003.1, forward strand.
CACACGTCTTGCCCACTTCCTGCAAACGCGTACGCATTGCCGCAACGTGCTGGGCGCCCGGCTGAACTTCGGCAGCCACGCTGAATACGCCGGCGTGCTTGAGCCCGTAGGCGTCTTCGAAGTAATCAAAGGCTTCATGGAACACGAAGTAAGGTTTGTCGCCGATTGACGCCAAGCGCGCCTTCAACCGCGCATCCAAAGCATCCAGACGCTCATCGAAGGCTTTCACGTTACTTTGATAACGTGCGGCATTGGCCGGGTCGGCAGCGCTGAGATCAGACGCCATGCGTGCCGCGATCACGCGCGCGTTTACTGTCGACAACCACAAGTGCGCATCCAGGCTGCCCGGGCGGTGATCATGGTCATGTTCGTCGGCCTCATCAGCGTGAGAGTGGCTATCTTCGGCAAAACGACGCAGTTTCATGCCTGGAAGGTCCTGCACGGCCACGGTCGGCAGGTTGCGCCCCTTGAGCACGCGCGGCAGGAAGCTCTCCATGTCCGGACCGATCCAATACAGCAGGTCCACCGACTGCACGCGCCGTACGTCGGATGGGCGCAAGGCATAGTTGTGCGGCGATGCGCCAGGCGGCAACAACACCTCCGGGATCGCTACGCCATCCTGCACAGCGGCGGCAATCAGCTGCAACGGCTTGATACTGGTCAACACTTTGACCTCTGCCTGAGCAGCCCCGGCAACGAACAAACTGGTGACAAATACGACAAAAACGGGAAAAAGTCGGAACACGATGACCACTCGATGGCGTAGGAACGGGTAACATAATAACGTCTCTATCAAATGTCTGTCGCCGCCCATGCCTAAAACACCGCTTGCCAGCCGTCCCCACGACCACTCCCACTGCGTGCATACCGCGCTGTCGGAAGCCGACACCCTGTGTGCGCAGAAAGGCTTGCGCCTGACCGCTTTGCGTCGTCGGGTGCTGGAGCTGGTGTGGCAGAGCCACAAGCCGCTGGGCGCCTACGACATTCTTGGCGTGCTCAGCGAGCAGGACGGCCGCCGCGCCGCACCACCTACGGTTTACCGTGCGCTGGATTTCCTGCTGGACAACGGCCTGGTGCATCGCATCGCGTCCCTCAACGCCTTTGTCGGCTGCAGCCATCCGGAGCACGCGCATCAGGGGCAGTTCCTGATCTGCCGCGAGTGCCACGCCGCCATCGAGCTTGAACAGAAAAGCATCAGCGACGCCATCATCCAAAGCTCCGCCGACGTCGGCTTCAAGGTTGAAGGGCAAACGGTCGAAGTGGTCGGGCTCTGCTCGGGTTGCCAGGGGGCTTGATGAGCAACGCGTTAATCCGCCTGGAGCAGGTCGCAGTCACGTTCGCCGGGCAAAACGTACTGGATAACATCGCACTGAGCGTGGAACCCGGGCAGATCGTCACCCTGATCGGCCCGAATGGCGCGGGCAAGACCACCCTGGTGCGTGCCGTACTCGGTTTGCTCAAGCCCGACAGCGGCCGCGTATGGCGCAAACCCAAGCTGCGCGTCGGCTACATGCCGCAGAAGCTGCACGTCGACCCGACGCTGCCCCTGTCCGTACTGCGCTTTCTGCGCCTGGTACCGGGTGTCGACCGTGCCCGCGCACAGGCTGCGCTCAGGGAAGTCGGCGCCGAGCAGGTCATCGACAGCCCGGTGCAGAGCATCTCCGGCGGCGAAATGCAGCGCGTATTACTGGCCCGCGCACTGTTGCGCGAGCCCGAATTACTGGTGCTGGATGAGCCTGTACAAGGCGTCGACGTCGCTGGCCAGGCCGAGCTGTACCGCCTGATCACCCGCCTGCGCGACCGCCATGGCTGCGGCGTGCTGATGGTGTCGCACGACCTGCATCTGGTGATGAGCACCACTGACCAGGTCGTCTGCCTGAACCGCCATGTGTGCTGCTCCGGCCACCCGGAACAGGTCAGCGGCGATCCGGCGTTCGTCGAGTTGTTCGGCAATAACGCCCAGAGCCTGGCGATATACCATCACCATCACGATCACGCTCATGATTTGCATGGCGCTGTCGTGGATGATCCCGCCAAACCTCATACCCACGTCCATGGAGATAGCTGCAAGCATGGCTGATTTTCTGCTCTACGCCCTGCTGGCAGGCTTGGCTTTGGCACTGGTGGCGGGCCCGTTGGGCTCGTTCGTGGTCTGGCGGCGCATGGCCTACTTCGGCGACACCTTGTCCCACGCCGCCCTGCTGGGCGTCGCCCTGGGCTTTTTACTGGATGTGAGCCCGACCATCGCCGTCACCGTAGGCTGCCTGCTACTGGCAGTGCTGCTGGTAACCCTGCAACAGCGCCAGCCGCTCGCCTCCGACACGCTACTGGGCATCCTGGCGCCGAGCACCCTGTCCCTGGGCCTGGTGGTGCTGAGTTTCATGCACGAAGTTCGCATCGACCTGATGGCCTACCTGTTTGGCGATTTACTGGCGATCAGCCCGGGTGATCTCGCATGGATACTGGGCGGCAGCGCGGCCGTACTGGTTTTACTGGTGGCCCTGTGGCGTCCGTTGCTGGCAATTACGGTGCATGAAGAACTGGCCACGGTGGAGGGTTTGCCGGTGCCGGCCCTGCGCATGGCCCTGATGTTGTTGATCGCGGTGGTGATTGCTGTTGCGATGAAGATAGTCGGCGTATTGTTGATCACGTCGCTGCTGATCATTCCCGCCGCCGCCGCCCAGCGCCACGCCCGCTCTCCCGAGCAGATGGCCATAGGCGCCAGCCTGCTGGGGATGCTGGCAGTGTGCGGGGGCCTGGCACTGTCTTGGTTCAAGGACACGCCGGCAGGACCGTCGATTGTTGTAACGGCGGCCGCCCTGTTTCTGCTGAGTTTTGTCCTGCCCCGTCGAGGGGTGTAGACTTGCTCGCTTTTTGCGCAATTAGAGAGTCGCAGGAATGAAGCCGTTCAACTCCCGTTATCTGCTCCTTGCCGCATTTTCCCTGCTGCTGGGCGCCTGCCAAAGCACACCGCCGGCCGCTCCCGATGCTCCGGATGCGCGTGCTACGGCCATCGCGCAACTGGAGCAAAACCTGGCCAGCAGTGAACTGGCCACCGCTGAGGATCAGCTCGCCGCATTGCAGGCACAGTCGCCTGATGACCCGGCTCTGGAACCTTACCAACGCCAATTGGCCGAAGCCTATCTGCAACGCAGCCAGATCGTGCTGCAAAAGGGTGACGTCAACGCCGCCGCCACGGCACTGAGCCGCGCACGTGCGCTGATGCCTAAGGCGCCTGCACTGACAGGCGGCGTAAACAGCGCCATCAGCCACGCCCGCAAAGCCGAACTGGAAAAAGCCGAAGCCGCCCTGAAAGCCGCTGAAACCAAGCCTGCCGCCAAAGTCATCGACCCGGCCGCAGAAAGCACCACCGTGGCGCTGAACCTCACCGATATAGAAGAACTTCGCCACCAACTGGATGCGATCGCCACCGACCTGGTGAATTACCAGTGCGACGTGAGCATTCAAGTGCCGCGCACCCAGGATTACCCATGGCTGGCCACATTGCTCACCAAACGGGTTAAGCGAATTGATTCGGGATATGACCTGAAGATTCACCGGCAGATTTTGAAGAACATTGCCGCGCAGGTTGTGCTGATTCCACGCAAGACGCAGTAAAAGCATCGGGAGCGACCCCGTCCCACACGTGAAGATAATTACATTCAAGTGCGGACGGGCTCGCTTCCGATAGCGATCCGACTAACAGCAGATCACTTAAGCCGGAATAGCCTTGGCCTTCGGCTCACGCTCCCACACGCGATGCTGGGCAATCGCCGCGAAGAAGGCCTTGAAGGCCTTGGCATCGGCTCCAACGATCAACCCCGCATCCACTTCAAGCTTGAGCAGGTCCAGCAATGGCTTGGCATCACCGGCAACGGCAATTGCCTTCAGATGCTTGTATGCCTCCAACAGGAAGTGCAACGCGACGCCATCCCCGCTCAGCGCCTTGATCGACTCTTTACCGCCAGGGACAAACACTGCGTCAAACGCAATAGATGGCATGCCTTCCATCGACGCATCCACCGCCAGGCTCTTGCCATCAGCGGTCTTCACCGGCGCCGAAGTCGGCCCGAGCAACTTGGCGTGTGCACCTTCGGTTTCCAGCGCCGCCTTCAGCGTCGCAATCGCCGCGCCATCCACACCGTTAGCCGCAAGAATCGCGACTTTGCGCGTCTTGATATCGCCCGACAGCAGGTTCACCTGGCTCAACGCGGGCGACACTTTCAACGACGTCTCACGCGGCGGCACCGTGCCTTTGGTTGGCGCCGGCAGACCCAGGTTCTGCGCGACGCGCTTGGCCAGTTCCAAATCGATATTGGCCAGAATCTCATTGACTTGGCGAGCACGAATGAACTCACGTTCCACCTTGCCCAACTCGAAGCTGTAAGCCGCGATGATGTGCTCTTTTTCGTGATGGCTCATGCTGTGGAAAAACAGCGTGGCTTGCGAGAAATGATCACCAAACGACTCGCTGCGCTCACGTACCTTGTTGGCGTCCACGCGCTCGTAATAGGTCTCGAAACCGCCATCCTGGGCCGCCGGAGGTGTTTCTTTCGGCCAACCACCATCAATCGAATTCGGTTCGTACGCGGCGCGGCCCTTGTCGATCACGGTACGGTGCTGAGCATCGCGCTGGCCATTATGGAAAGGCGTGACCGGGCGATTGATCGGCAGCTCATGAAAATTCGGACCACCGAGTCGGCTGATCTGGGTATCCGTGTAGGAAAACAGACGGCCTTGTAGCAACGGATCGTTGGTGAAGTCGATACCCGGCACGATATGGCCTGGGCAAAACGCGACCTGTTCGACTTCAGCAAAGAAGTTGTCCGGGTTGCGGTTAAGCACCATCTTACCCAGCGGCGTAATCGGCACCAGCTCTTCGGGGATGATCTTGGTCGGATCGAGCAGGTCGAAGTCGAACTTGTGTTCGTCCTCTTGCGCGACGATCTGTACACCCAATTCCCACTCAGGGTAGTCACCGCATTCAATCGCTTCCCACAGGTCGCGACGGTGGTAATCGGTATCTTTGCCCGCAAGCTTTTGCGCTTCGTCCCACACCAGCGAACACGTACCCACTTTAGGGCGCCAGTGGAACTTCACGAAGCTCGACTCACCATCGGTATTGATCATGCGGAAGGTATGAACGCCAAAGCCCTGCATGGCGCGCAGGCTTTTTGGAATAGCGCGGTCGGACATTGCCCACAGCACCATATGCGCCGATTCCGGCTGGAGCGAGACAAAATCCCAGAACGTATCGTGGGCCGAGCCGCCGGTGGGAATCTCGTTGTGCGGCTCAGGCTTCACGGCGTGCACGAAGTCGGGAAACTTAATGGCGTCTTGTATGAAAAACACCGGCATGTTGTTGCCCACCAGATCGAAGTTGCCTTCGTCGGTGAAGAACTTCACGGCGAAGCCGCGCACGTCACGTACCGTATCGCCCGATCCACGCGGACCTTGAACGGTGGAGAAACGCGCAAATACCGGGGTTTTATGCTCAGGATTACGCAGGAACCCGGCCTTGCTCAGCGCCGAATGGTTTTCATAAGTCTGGAAATAACCATGGGCACCGGTACCACGGGCATGCACGATGCGCTCCGGGATACGTTCATGGTCAAAATGCGTGATCTTTTCACGCATGATGAAGTCTTCCAGCAGCGACGGACCACGGGCGCCGACTTTCAGGGTGTTCTGGTTATCGGCAATCTTCACGCCCTGGTTGGTGCGCAGGGCCTGGCCAGTGGCGTCCGAGCGAAACTCCTCCAAAGCCTGCAGCTTGGCGTTGGTGTTGCCACGGTCCAAGGTATCGGTCCCCGCAAGTTCACTCTTTGGCGGGGTGACTGGCTTTTTAGTACTCATCAGGCAAAAACTCCTTCTTAAGTGGCCAGAGCGATCCCTGGCTCTTCTAGAACAATCCCCAGGCACGGCACCTCAGGATTTCGAATTGCTTAAGTAGTGACTGATACCTTTTTTCACCGTTCCCTTTTTATGACCTTTGATCGCGTTATTGCCAAATCGCTGGTTGAATACGAAATAAATGCTAAGAAACGCTATACGGACAGGCTAAAATGCGCGCCCGGCTAACCGCTGATCCCTTTTCCATGCGCCCCACAAGGTTCGCTACGTGATCGAGTTTCATAACGTCCATAAAACCTACCGCGTCGCCGGTAAGGAAATCCCCGCCCTGCACCCCACCAGCCTGCGCGTCGAAAACGGCCAGGTATTCGGCCTGATTGGCCACTCCGGTGCGGGCAAAAGCACGCTGCTGCGCCTGATCAACCGCCTTGAGCAACCCAGCGGCGGCCAGATCAATGTCGACGGTGAAGAAGTCACTGCCCTGGATGCCAACGGCCTGCGTCGCTTCCGCCAGCAAGTCGGGATGATCTTCCAGCACTTCAACCTGCTGGCTTCCAAGACCGTCGCCGATAATGTGGCGCTGCCGCTGACCCTTGCCGGCGAACTGTCGCGCAAGGAAATCGACCTGCGCGTGGCCGAGCTGCTCGCCCGCGTCGGCCTGTCGGACCACGCCAAGAAGTACCCGGCGCAGTTATCCGGTGGCCAGAAGCAACGCGTCGGCATCGCCCGCGCCCTGGCCACCAAGCCGAAAATCCTGCTGTGCGACGAAGCCACCAGTGCACTCGACCCGCAGACCACCGCCTCGGTCCTGCAACTGCTGGCCGAGATCAACCGCGAACTGAAGCTGACCATCGTGCTGATCACCCATGAAATGGATGTGATCCGTCGCGTATGCGACCAGGTCGCCGTGATGGATGCCGGTGTGATCGTCGAGCAAGGCTCGGTGGCCGATGTGTTCCTGCACCCTCAGCACCCGACCACCAAGCGCTTCGTGCAGGAAGCTGATCAGATCGATGAAAGCGAGCAACGTGATGACTTCGCTCACGTGCCGGGTCGTATCATTCGCCTGACGTTCCAAGGCGAAGCGACCTACGCGCCGCTGCTGGGCACCGTCGCCCGTGAAACGGGGGTGGACTACAGCATCCTTGCCGGTCGTATCGACCACATTAAAGAGACCCCCTACGGGCAATTGACCCTCGCTGTCACTGGCGGTGACATGGAAGCCGCGTTCGCGCGCTTCACCGCTGCCGACGTTCATATGGAGGTGCTGCGCTAATGGACGTTTTCCTGAGTTTTTTTGCCGACATCGACTGGTCCGAAATCTGGCTCGCCACCGGCGATACCATGACCATGCTGTTCGGTTCGCTGTTCTTCACGGTCGTGCTGGGCCTACCCATGGGTGTGCTGCTGTTCTTGACCAGCCCACGTCAGCTATTCGAACAGAAAGGCTTGTACGCCTTTCTGTCGCTGATCGTGAACATCCTGCGTTCGCTGCCGTTCATCATCCTGTTGATCGTGATGATTCCATTAACCAAACTGATCACTGGCATATACATGGATGAGGCCACCACGCTGGGCGTTGCGGGCGCGATTCCACCGCTGGTTATCGGCGCCACACCATTCTTTGCACGCCTGGTAGAAACCGCACTGCGTGAGGTGGACCGAGGCATCATCGAGGCCACGATGTCGATGGGCGCAACGACGCGCCAGATCATCACCAACGCCCTACTGCCCGAAGCACGCCCCGGCATTTTCGCGGCCATTACCGTGACCGCGATTACACTGGTGTCCTACACGGCGATGGCCGGCGTGGTCGGTGCCGGTGGCCTGGGCGACCTGGCGATCCGTTTCGGTTACCAGCGTTTCCAAGACAATGTAATGGTGGTCACCGTGGTGATGCTGGTGATCCTGGTGCAAATTCTGCAAACCGTCGGCGACAAGCTGGTGGTGCACTTTTCTCGAAAATAACGGCCATTGCCGGCCTCGCCGGCACATGCCCGAACAAGGAGCTTGCTGGATGAAAAAACTACTGGTTGCTTTCGCCGCCGTTGCCGCGTTTTCCGCCCATGCTGCCGAGACCCTCACGGTCGCCGCATCGCCAGTGCCGCACGCGGAAATCCTCGAATTCGTGAAGCCGGCCCTGGCCAAAGAAGGCGTGGACCTGCAGGTGAAAGTCTTTACCGACTACGTGCAGCCAAACGTGCAAGTGGCTGAAAAGCGCCTGGACGCCAACTTCTTCCAGCACCAGCCGTATCTGGATGAATTCAACAAGGCCAAGGGCACTCACCTGGTGAGCGCCGGCGCCGTGCACCTTGAGCCGCTGGGCGCGTACTCCAGCAAGTACAAAAAGCTGGAAGACCTGCCGGACGGCGCCAATGTGGTGATCCCGAACGACGCCACCAACGGCGGCCGCGCACTGTTGCTGCTGGCCAAGCACAACCTGATCACCCTGAAGGACCCGACCAACATCCTGTCGACCATCAAGGACATCACCGGCAATCCGAAACACCTGAAGTTCCGCGAACTGGAAGCCGCCACCCTGCCGCGCGTGCTGACGCAGGTCGACCTGGCGCTGATCAACACCAACTATGCCCTGGAAGCCAAGCTGGACCCATCCAAGGATGCACTGATCATCGAAGGCAGCGACTCGCCTTACGTGAACATCCTGGTGACCCGCGAAGACAACAAGGATTCGGATGCGGTGAAGAAACTGGTTGCAGCCCTGCACACACCTGAAGTGAAGAAATTCATCGAAGAAAAGTACAAGGGCGCGATCAAGCCGGCGTTCTGATCTGACACCGTAGATCCAAAATGTGGGAGGGGGCTTGCTCCCGATAGCGATAGATCAGTCAGCGTATGCATCGACTGAAACTGCGCGATCGGGAACAAGCCCCCTCCCACATTTGTTTGCGCTGCCTGCTATTTACGCTGCAACAACCCCGGCAACTGCGCTACCAACTTCTGGTTGTTCAACGGCGCCCGAATAAACCCACGCTGCGTACCATCCGGCCCAATCAACGCCAGGTTGCCGCTGTGGTCGACGGTGTAGTTCGGTTTGCTGGTATCGGCCGGGATGAAAGGGATGCTCACGGCATTCGAGACCTTCTGCACATCCTCCACATTCGCGCCAGTGAGACCTTCGAATTGCGGGTCGAAGTAGCCCAGGTACTGCTTGAGCTGGGCGGGTGTGTCGCGGTTCGGGTCGACACTGACCAGAATCACCTGCAATTTATCCACGGCGTCCTTGGGCAGCTCACTCTTGATCTGGCGTAGCTGGGCCAGCGTAGTCGGGCAAATGTCCGGGCAGAAGGTGTAGCCGAAGAACAACAGGCTCCACTTGCCTTTGAGCTCATTGACCACCACTGGCTGACCGTCCTGATTGGTCATCGTCACCGGCGGCAATTGGCGTGCTTGCGGCAGCAGGATGATGCCGGCGTCGATCAGCGCGGTGGGATCGCCCTGGCCTTTGCTGTTCAGCACTTTGTTGACGGTCAGGCCCATGATCAACGCGACGATGGCCACCAGGATAAAGACGGTTTTTTGAGTTCGAGTCATAGGTTCAACAGTAAGTAGTGGTCTACGAGCAGGGCGATAAACAGCAAAAACAGGTACCCGATAGAGTACTTGAAGGTGTTGATCGCCGCGTGCGGCTTGCTGCCACGGTACAGCACCCAGGCCCATTGCAGAAAGCGCCCGCCCAATACCAGCGCACAGGCCAGGTACAGCAGGCCGCTCATATGAATCACATAAGGCATCAGGCTCACCGCCAGCAGGGCGAAGGTATAGAGCAAGATATGCACCTTGGTGTAATGCTCGCCGTGGGTAACCGGCAGCATCGGGATATCGGCCTTGGCGTATTCCTCCTTGCGGTGAATGGCCAGGGCCCAGAAGTGTGGCGGGGTCCAGGCGAAAATAATCAGCACCAGCAGCAGCGGCTCGGCGCTGACATGCCCGGTGACCGCAACCCAACCCAACAACGGCGGTGCAGCGCCGGCCAGGCCACCAATGACGATATTCTGCGGCGTCGCACGCTTGAGAAAGCCCGTATAGATCACCGCATAGCCGAGCAGCGAGGCCAACGTCAGCCAGGCCGCCAATGGATTGGTAAACACCAGCAGCAGGGCCAGGCCCGCAACCGCCAGAAACAATGCGAACGCCAGCGCCGCGAGAGGCGACACGCGCCCTTCGGCCAGCGGCCGTTTATGGGTACGCGCCATCAGCGCGTCGATCCGCCGATCCACCACATGGTTGACCGCCGCCGCGCCACCGGCACACAGGGCAATGCCCAGGTTGCCAAATACCAGCACCGTCCACGGCACACCCGCACGGGTGGCGAGGAACATCCCCACCAGGGACGTGATGAGCATCAGCACCACCACCTTGGGCTTGGTCAGCTCCAGGTAGTCACGCCAGATCGCCTGATCGTGACGTGCGCCGATCAAGGTCGCCATGGCATTTCTCCCTTGAGGGTAATGAGGCCCGACACGTGTTTGCGTGGAATGAAGCGCCAACCGAACGGCAACTGATTACGTACCCGGACCAGGCTGGTACGCGCGTGGTAATTGACCAGCACCAGCGTCAGCAACAGCGCCGCGCCGCCCGCGTTATGCGCGACGGCCACCGGCAACGGCAGATGAAAAAACACATTGCTCAGGCCCAGGCTGATTTGCGCCGCCAGGACGATCAGCAGCAAGCCCGCCAGCCGGGTCATGCCCACGGCGCGCAACTGCCAGGCCAGGCCCAGCAACGCCACGGTGACGATGATCGCACCGATACGGTGGGTGAGGTGGATGGCCGTGCGCGCCTCGCTATCAAGCTGCCCGCCCAGGTAATTGGGGCCGATGTGCTGGGTCAGATGAAAACCGTTGGCAAAGTCCGCCGCCGGCCACCATTGACCGTGACACGTCGGCAGGTCGATACAGGCCACCGCCGCATAGTTGGAACTGACCCAACCGCCCAGCGCAATCTGCCCGATCACCAGCACCAACCCCGCCGTCGCCCAATATTGCAGGCGCCTGGGCACGATCAAGGCGGGCAGCACACCGGACAAGCGCAACGTCAGCAGAAACAGCAGGCTCAAGGTCGCAAAGCCGCCCAGCAGATGGCCCGTGACCACCTGCGGCCACAGCTTCAACGTCACCGTCCACATTCCGAATGCCGCTTGGGCGAACACCACCGCGAGCAAGAACAGCGGCAATTTCACCGGCTGGCCAGGGTCACGTCGATGGCTCCATGAACGCGCCGCCAGCAGCACAATCAGCAAGCTCAACGTGCCGGCAAAGTAGCGATGAGTCATTTCAGCCCAGCCTTTGCCTGCCTCCACTGGTGTATCGGGAAAATGCAGCTCGGCATGGGCCAACTGGGCTTCGGTCTTGGGCACACTGATAAAGCCATAGCAACCCGGCCAGTCCGGGCAACCCAGGCCGGCATGGGTCAGGCGGGTATAGGCGCCCAGCAGTACGACCAGCAGCGCCAGCAAGGTGGCAAACAACGCGAGGCGAAATCCAGGTTTGGCCATGACGATGCCCTTATCCGATGTTCGACAGTTTCAGCAGCAGGCGCAGGTCGTTGAGCAGGTCCTTGCCCTTGACCTTGGCGTCGTAGCGCAACACCAGGTTGCCATGGGGATCGACGATCCACAGTTGCGCATCGCCCGGTGCAGCGGCCTCTTTGGTGAAGGTTGACAGGTCCAGCGCATAACGTTGCAGTTGCGGGTACTCGGCCTTGAGCTTGGCCTCGTATTCAGCGCTCATAGGCTGGGCACTGGCGAGGGCGTGGCTGGCGCGGGAAGCATCGCGCCCCAGGCTGATTTGCAGCTGGCGTGCGAGGTACACCAGTTGCCGGCAATCGGCGGCGCAGGTGGCGGGCGCGGTGACCAGCAGTTGCCAGCGCTGCTCATCCGCCTGCACGCCGATGTCGGCGCGCGTCTGGCCGTTGCCGATCATTTCACCGTGGTAGCTGCGACTGTCCGGCACCCAGAACTGCAGCTTGTACATGAAGGTGGCGAGCGCCATCGGGCCGATCACCATCATCAGAATCAACATCAGCTGCCAGCGGCCTTTGCGCCGGTCAGGCGCTTCAGACATGTTGGGTGGATTCATGGCCGCTCCCATGGGACTTCTCCTTTTTGTTGTGCCATCCGAGGTAGAGGTAAAGCGCCAGCAACGCCAGTGCCATGGCGAACCACTGCACGGCGTACCCCAAGTGTTTTTCCGGGCCCATGGCGACCACCGCCCAGGTGGTGTCGTACGTACCGGGACCGGGTTCGGCGCGCAGCTCGTAGGCAAAACCGTTGCGACCCAACTCCGCCCATAAGGCATCCGGGTGCAGGGCAGTGAGCAGGCGTGGCCACTGGCTGGTCGCTGGGTCGGCATGCAACTGGAAGGTTTCGCCCGGGGCGACGTACACCCAGGCGTCCAGATTCAACGGTTGTTCAGGCGTCGTGAAAAGCGGTGGCGTGCGCCGGTCCGGCCAGGGCAGCCAGCCGCGATTGAGCAGCAACCACAGGCCACTGGCCTGGTCATGAAACGGTTGCAGCAGTTCCACGCCTGCGCGGCCGTCACGCATGCGATTGTCGAGCAGCACGCTGTGTCCGGCGTCAAATTGACCGCGCAGGCGCACCCGGTAAAAAGCGGGATCGGTCATGTCACTGAGCTGCACACTGCTGATCGGCTCGGCCACGCGCCGCTCGGCATAACGGTCCACCAGCAGCTGTTTTTCATGACCGCGAGCCAACTGCCAGAACCCCAGGCCCACCATCAACGGCAGCAGCACCAGCACCACCAGTGTCGGCGCAATACCGGGACGAAAGCGCTGAATGGCACTGGCTATACTGGTTTTCATCACCCCTCCCGCTATAGCCCTGGAGCCAGACCATGCTCAAAGCCGCCATTGCCCTGATGCTGATCGCGACTGTCGTGAGCCTGTTCAGTGGCTTGTTCTTTCTGGTCAAGGACGAGGGCAACTCCAATCGCCTCGTCACGGCCTTGACCGTGCGTGTCGTACTGGCCGCGATCACCGTAGGCCTGATCGCCTGGGGCTTTTTCAGCGGCCAGCTGGTTTCTCATGCGCCGTGGTAAGCGCCTCACAGCACATAAACGAAGAAAAACAGGCCGATCCACACCACATCCACAAAGTGCCAATACCAACTGGCCGCCTCGAAGCCGAACTGGTGCTCGGCATTGAAATGCCCACGCAGGATGCGCATCAGCATCACGAACAGAATGATGGTGCCAATGGTCACGTGGGCACCGTGAAAGCCCGTGAGCATGAAGAAGGTTGCGCCGTACACGCCCGAGCCGAGGGTCAGGCCCAGTTCTTTATAGGCGTGCATGTACTCCTCGGCCTGGAAGCCCAGGAACGCCCAACCCAGCAGCACGGTGAGCGCCAGCCAGATCTTCAGCGGGCCACGGTGGCCCTTACGTAACGCATGGTGGGCGAGGGTGATGGTCACGCTGGAGCTGACCAGCAGGATCGTGTTGACCAGCGGCAAACCCCACGGGCTGATGGTGCCTTCCGGTGGCGGAAAGAGTTTCGGGTCCGGGTTATTGAGCAGCGGCCAAGTGAACTGGAAATTCGGCCACAGCATGTGCGCGATGCCTTTATGGCCCTCACCTCCCAGCCATGGGCCGGACATGTGCCGTACATAAAACAGTGCACCGAAGAAGGCGATAAAGAACATCACTTCGGAAAAGATGAACCAGGTCATGCCCCAGCGAAACGAGCGGTCCATCTGCGAGCTGTACAAACCGGCGCGACTTTCCTTGATCACCGCACCAAACCAGCCGAACAGCATGTAGGCCAGCAGCAGGCCACCGACGAAAAAGATCCACGGCCCGTGGGACTCCGGGCGTGCCGCTTTGAGGTCGTTGAACCACACGCCCAGGCCGTACACCGTGATCAACATGCCAAACGTGGCAATTATGGGCCATTTGCTTTGTGCTGGTACGTAGTACGTATCATGAGACGACATGTATTCGCTCTCCTGATTGAGGGGGCAAACAGTAGCTAGCCGCCGGTATGGACGGCCACCGGCGGTTGGCGCGCAGTGATATCAAACAGCGTGTACGCCAGGGTCAAATGCTTCACATCCTTGGGCATCGCCTGGTCGACAATGAAGCGCACCGGCATCTCGATACGCTCGCCCGGCTGAAGCACCTGCTGGGTAAAGCAAAAGCATTCGGTCTTATGGAAATACATCGCCGCTTCAGCCGGCGAAATGCTGGGCACCGCCTGAGCGGTCATGGCTTTGTCGGTAGGGTTGTAGGCCACGAACAGCATCTCGGTGACCGCACCCGGGTTGACCACCACCTCGTCGGCCTTGGAGTGAAACTCCCAGACCATGTCGATCGCGTTGGTGGAGAGGAACTGCACGCGTACCTGGCGCGTCGGGTCGACTACTTGCTCGCCCTCGTACTGCCCGGCGGTCTTGCCGTTGATGCCGAACGCCTTGCACATCACGTCGTAGATCGGCACCAAGGCGAAGCCGAAGGCAAACATCGCCACCACCAGGATCAGCAGGCGGGTGACCAGGCGCCTGATGGGCACGGACTCAGCCATGACGACCACCCAATGTGGGAGGGGGCCTGCCCCCGATAGCGATTTCACAGCCAATGATGATGCCGCCTGACACACCGCCATCGAGGGCGAGCACCCTCCCAGATTGACGGTGTTCGCAACGCAACCGGATGTTCATTTCACCTCCGGCGGCGTGGTGAAGGTGTGGTACGGCGCGGGTGAGGGGATGCTCCATTCGAGGCCCTCGGCTCCGTCCCACGGCTTGGCCGGCGCAGGCGGGCCGCCACGGATGCACTTGATCACAATGAACAGGAAGAAAATCTGCGTGGCGCCGAACATGAACGCACCGATGGACGACACCATGTTGAAGTCGGCGAACTGCAGGTTGTAGTCCGGCACCCGGCGCGGCATGCCGGCCAGCCCCACAAAGTGCATCGGGAAAAACGCCATGTTCATGCCCACGAAGGACAGCCAGAAGTGCAGCTTGCCCAGGGTTTCGTCGTACATGTGGCCGGTCCATTTCGGCAGCCAATAGTAGGCCGAGGCGAAGATGCCGAAGATCGCTCCGGGCACCAATACGTAATGGAAGTGCGCCACCACGAAGTAGGTGTCGTGGTACTGGAAGTCCGCCGGAGCGATTGCCAGCATCAGCCCGGAAAAGCCGCCGATGGTGAATAGAATCACGAAGGCCACGGCAAACAGCATCGGCGTCTCGAAGGTCAGCGAGCCTTGCCACATGGTGCTGACCCAGTTGAACACCTTCACTCCCGTCGGCACGGCGATCAGCAGGGTGGCGTACATAAAGAACAACTCGCCCACCAACGGAATACCGACCACGAACATGTGGTGCGCCCATACGATGAATGACAGGAACGCGATGCTGGCGGTGGCGTAGACCATCGAGGTATAGCCGAACAGCGGCTTGCGCGAGAAGGTCGGGATGATCGAGCTGACGGCGCCGAAGGCCGGCAGGATCATGATGTACACCTCGGGGTGGCCGAAGAACCAGAACACATGCTGGAACAGGACTGGATCACCGCCACCGGCCGCGCTGAAGAAGCTGGTGCCGAAGTGGATATCCATCAGCATCATGGTCACGCAACCGGCCAGCACCGGCATCACCGCGATCAACAGGAACGCGGTGATCAGCCAGGTCCAGACGAACAGCGGCATCTTCATCAGCGTCATGCCCGGCGCGCGCAGGTTGAGGATGGTGGCGACCACATTGATCGCCCCCATGATCGAACTGATACCCATCAGGTGGATAGCGAAAATGAAGAACGTCACGCTTTCCGGCGCGTAGGTGGTGGAGAGCGGGGCGTAGAAGGTCCAGCCGAAATTCGGCCCGCCACCCGGGGTGAACAGGGTCGATACCAGCAGCAGGAACGCTGCCGGCAGCAGCCAGAAGCTGAAGTTGTTCATGCGCGGCAGGGCCATGTCCGGGGCGCCGATCATCAACGGGATCATCCAGTTGGCCAGGCCGACAAACGCCGGCATCACCGCGCCGAACACCATGATCAGGCCGTGCATGGTGGTCATCTGGTTAAAGAACGCCGGCTGCACGATCTGCAGGCCGGGCTGGAAAAGCTCGGCACGGATCACCATGGCGAATGAGCCGCCGAGCAGGAACATGGTGAAGGCAAACCACAGGTACATGGTGCCAATGTCTTTGTGGTTGGTGGTCAGCACCCAGCGCATCAGGCCCTTGGCGGGGCCGTGGGCATGGTCGGCATGACCATGGTCGATCACAGTGCTCATGGCCGTTCTCCTGCACGCGAGGGGGCGGATGGGTTGAGGGCATACGCGGTGAGGGCAGTCATTGGCTTTGCGCCTGTTTCAGAGCCAGCACGTCTTTGGGCGTAACCATGTCGCCTTTGTTGTTGCCCCAGGCGTTGCGTTCGTAGGTCACCACGGCGGCGATATCCACTTCCGAAAGCTGCTTGCCGAACGCGGCCATGGCGGTACCGGGCTTGCCGAAGTAGACGCGGTGCAGGTGATCTTCCTTGGGCCCGGTGGCGATCGGCGAACCTTTGAGTGCCGGGAACATCGGCGGCAAGCCTTGGCCTTCGGCCTGGTGACAGGCTACGCAGGTGGTGTGATAAATCTTGTCGCCACGGGCCACCAACTCATCCAGCGTCCACTCCTTGGAGGTCAGTTCCTTCAACTTGGCGGCTTCTGCCTTACGCTCACCCAGCCAAGTGTCGTAGTCGGCCTTGGATTTGACATCGACCACGATCGGCATGAAGCCGTGGTCCTTACCGCACAGCTCGGCACACTGGCCACGGTAGATGCCAGGTTTCTCGATACGGGTCCAGGCCTCGTTGACGAAGCCGGGGATGGCGTCGCGCTTGACCGCAAAGGCCGGCACCCACCAGGAATGGATCACGTCGGCGGCCGTTACCAGGAAGCGCACCTTGGCTCCCACCGGCAGCACCAGCGGCTGATCGACTTCCAGCAGGTAATGCTCGCCTTTGGTGGCCTGGTTATGAATCTGCTCGGCGGGCGTGGCCAGGTTGCTGAAGAACTCCACATCCTGGCCCAAGTACTTGTAATGCCACTTCCACTGATAGCCGGTGACCTGGATATCGATATCCGACTCACTGCTGTCATAGATGTTGATCAGGGTCTTGGTCGCGGGAATGGCCATGGCCACCAGGATCAGGAGGGGCACCACGGTCCAGAGAATCTCCACGGTCGTGCTTTCGTGGAACTTGGCCGCTACCTGGCCCGTCGACCGGCGATGCAGGATCATCGACCAGAACATCGCGCCAAACACGACGATGCCGATCACCACACAAATCCAGAAAATGGTCATGTGCAGGTCAAACACGGCGTGACTGACTTCAGTCGCCCCTGGGGCCATATTCGTTGTCCAGGCGGCGTGCGCCTGGCCGAATACCGACCACAACAGTAGGCCCATCCAAACATGTGGATGTCGCGTCATTGCGGGTTCCCCTTTATGTTTCTTGTTATCCCGCCGGTTTGCACCTGCGGCGAAGGGAGCGGCTTCCATACTGCTTACAACCGCCAGGCCTTGCCTGCTTCATGCAGTTGGGCGTCATCAGCTAATTGCGTACAAACCGAGTATAGACAGCACCTGCAACCCCGCAATGTGTAGGGGCAAATGAACAAAAATCGACGGGCGGGCCCCATAAAACAGGGCACGCAAACGTTTATCCGACAGACGATGGCAATTCGATATAACCGCGGCGCATAACCATGAAATAATTATGACAAATGCATCTTAGGTGCTCGTATAAACGAGCTACCTTATCCTCTCCCTTTTCCTACGCCTGTTTCACTGGAGCCTTCATGAACACCGCCGCATTGCGCGAGCAGATTTCCCTTGCCCATCAACACGAAGCCACTACGGGCCAGCTTGCCCAGCAATTGGAAAAACAATTGCCGCACCTGCATTCGGCCATCTCCCTGGCTGACGGTGATCGCAACATTGTCATGACTCGCTTCGTGACCGCTTACATCGACCTCGTTCCCGACTTGCTGGAAGCCGCCAACGACGTGGCCCGCGAAGCCGGCATTGAAAGCCAGATCAAGCCGGTATTGAAGATCGCCGAGCATTTCTTCCTGCAGCCTCCTGCGATCCTGGCAGGGCATGAGGGTCTCGATGGCCTGCTGGACGAAGCCTATCTGGCGCATCGCTTGGTGGAAGAGGTCAACGATCTGTATATCAAGCACTTCGGCCAACCGTTAATTCCAACCGATACCACAGTCGCCAATTTGATTGCCCATCAACTGATCGGTGAGCAATTCGCCAACCAGCTGGATGAAGCGGTGCATCTGGCGGTGGATGAAATGCTCAACGAAGAGAACTTTGCGCTGGAGTCGGTGGAGGCCTATCGCGAGACACTCAAGAGCCCGGACACGGAAGCGGCGTGGAAACGCTGGCCGTGCCTGTCAAGGCAGTTGGGGGTTGAGCTGTCGCTGGATCAGCCTGCTTAAATTCCAACCCGACGCAGAACACATGTGGAAGGGGCTTGCTCCCGATAGCGATGGACCAGCCGATGTACGAGCTGATTGACCCACCGCCACCGGGAGCAAGCCCCTCCCGCATTTTTTGATACGCTTTTGTCAGGTCATTGGAGGTGCGGAGCCGATCCCCACCGTCGTCCGTACCCGACCTTCCAAACGCCGCTTCAACCCCCGCGCCTCGATCACCAGCCTCGATCCCTTGGCCGCGTTCGCCCGCCCCCATTCCTCCAGCAACTCCAGGCAGGAATGGTCGATATAACTCAGGTTGTTCAGCGGCACGTGCACGGTGGTCCCCGCCGGCACCGTCGACAGTACCTGGGTCAGCATCGGCACCTTCAGGAAGGTCGCCGCGCCGATCAGGCGCAACTCCATCTCGCCGTCTTGCGGCAGGTCGATCAGGCTCACCTTCAACCGTGACGCCTTGAACGCCAGCTTCACCAATGTCAGACCGAAACCCACCAGCACGCCGGTCAGCAGGTCGGTGAAGATGATTGCCAGCGCCGTCGCGGCATAGGTAAACATCGGCATGCGCCCATAACGCCCCAGCGCCTTGAACGCCTTGATGTCCACCAGCTTGATTCCGGTATACACCAACACACCCGCCAGACTCGCCACCGGAATACTCTGCAGTACGCTCGACAGCAACAAGACGAAGGCCAGCAGCCACAAGCCGTGGAACATGGCCGACAGTCGGGTCGTGGCACCGGCTTGCACGTTGGCCGAACTGCGTACGATCACGCCCGTCATCGGCAATGCGCCGACCAGACCACACAGCATGTTGCCCACACCTTGGGCAGACAATTCCTTATCGAAATCGGAGCGCTGACCGCTGTGCATCCGATCAACCGCCGCTGCAGAGAGCAACGTCTCGGCGCTGGCAATAAACGCCACGGCGAACGCAGCAATCAACAACTGCGGGTCGGCCAGGTTCAGCAGGTCACTGGGACGCAGCCAGTCGATGGCGTCGGCAAGGTTTTCCGGGACCTCCACACGCTTGACCTGCAGCGCCAGCATCAGGCTGATAACGGTCGTCAGACCCACACCCAATAACGCGCCGGGAACGAAACGCAGGCTTTGCGGACGTAATTTATCCCACAGATACATCACCAACATCGTCGACAAGCCGAGCAGGCCGGCTTGCCATCCAAGGCCACCGCCGAGGGTTGGAATCGCTTCGCCCAACGCCGCCGGGAAACCTGTCAGGTTAGCCAGCCCCGAAGGTTGGGGCGCGCCGTCGAGCATCACGTGGATCTGCGACAGCACGATCAGCACGCCGATCCCCGCCAGCATGCCGTACACCACCGCCGGCGCCGTCACGCGAAACCAGCACCCCAGGCGCAAGCGACCCGCCACCAGTTGCAGGAGCCCTGCCAGTAGCAAGATCGGCCCCAACATCACCATGCCGTGCTGGCGCACCAACTCGAACACCAACACCGCCAACCCCGCCGCCGGGCCACTGACCTGCAGCGGCGACCCCGCCAACCAACCTACCACCAGCCCACCGATAATCCCGGTGATCAACCCCTTGGCCGGCGGCATGCCGGAAGCGATGGCGATGCCCATGCACAGGGGCAGGGCAACCAGAAACACAACCACGGAAGCGAGCAGCTCCCGCGGCAGTACAGCTTTCAATTGAGCAGCACGCATGATCACTCTCCCGAGCTATTCGCCGGTCGCGGCAAAGCCTGGCTGCATCCATGACAGCCACCGCTTGACCCGGCAGGGAAATGTTTTAGAAGCGCGCTTTAGGCGTCGCGGAAGGAATCGGCTCAGTGCCGTTCAACGGTCGAAATGCCGCATTGTCCGCATCGTAGGCCCGGATTTCGCTGGTCTCGATGTTGTAGATCCAACCATGGATAAACAACTGACCATTGGCCATGCGCGAGGCCACGGACGGGTGGGTGCGCAAATGTTGCAGTTGGGCGATGACGTTTTCTTCGGTCAGCACCTTCATGCTCTCGCCCTCACTGGCGCAGTCGCAGTTGTCATGGACCATAGTCTTGGCGACCTCGGCATGACGCAGCCAGGCTTTGACTGTCGGCATCTTTTCCAGGCTGCCCGGGTTGAGTACCGCGCGCATGGCACCACAATCGGAATGCCCGCACACGATGATGTGCTGCACGCCCAGGGCAAGTACCGCGTACTCGATGGCGGTGGAAACACCACCGTTCATCTGGCCGTAGGGCGGCACCACGTTGCCGACGTTACGGGTCACGAACAGGTCGCCTGGGGAGCTTTGGGTGATCAGCTCGGGCACGATGCGCGAGTCGGCGCAGGTAATGAACATCGCCCGTGGGCTCTGGGCCGTGGCCAGTTTCTTGAAGAGTTCTTCCTGCTGCGGGAAGACGTCGTGATGGAAATGCAAAAAGCCGTCAACGATATGCTTTAGCGCTGCATCGGCGGATTCCGCCACCTGAGGCGCTGAAGCCGACGCAGCCAACGGCTGTTTATCCTTGTCACTCATGATTCATCCTCTTGATTAATGCAGGGGAGGTAGTCAGGTCAGATCGACGCTAGGCAGTAAAACTCCTACAGCTGCGACGCAGACTTATCAGTCACTCGCGGAACAAGGTACCCATCGAAACTTAACTCAAACTGAATGGACCGCTCTAGAACGCGGGTTTCATTGATATCAAAACGCGACTATTCCTACAAAATCAGTACGACATTCCTAGGCAGCCTAGAGCAGCGCCATTTGTCGCCCCGGTGGGCAGAACGCTGTGCAGTCCAGGTTGAACTCTTCCCGGCGGTTCAACCCCAGCCGCCGGATCGCCTTGCTGAAGCGCTGCGCCAGCAAATCGGCAAACGGCCCTTCGCCGCGCATACGTACGCCGAAACGGCTGTCGTACACCTCCCCACCGCGCACCTGACGCACCAGGCTCATCACATGGGCCGCGCGTTGCGGGTAATGCGCGGCCAACCATTCCTCGAACAGCGGCGCCACCTCCAACGGCAAGCGCAACATCATGTAAGCGGCACTTTGCGCGCCGGCCGCGTGAGCTTCAGTGAGCAGGCTTTCCAGTTCGCTGTCGTTGATCATGGGGATCATCGGCGAACACAGCACACCCACTGGAATGCCCGCCTCACGCATCACACGAATCGCTCGCAACCGCGCCTTGGGCGCCGCCGTGCGCGGCTCCAGGATGCGCTTGAGTTCGTCGTCCAGGCTGGTAAGGCTGATCATCACCGCCACCAGGCGCTGGCGGGCCAGCTCGGTCAAGAGGTCGAGGTCGCGCAATATCAGCGAGCCCTTGGTGATGATGGTCACCGGGTGCCGGTAGCGCAGCAGTACCTCAAGGGTCTGCCGGGTGATCCTGTACTCGCGTTCGATAGGCTGGTACGGGTCGGTGTTGGACCCGAGGTTGATCGGCGCACACACGTAACCCGGCTTCGACAACTGTTGCTCCAGCACATCGGCGGCATTGGTCTTGGCGATCAACCTGGTTTCGAAATCCAGCCCTGGCGACATGTCCCAATAGGCGTGACTGGGCCGTGCATAGCAGTAGATACAGCCATGCTCGCAACCGCGATAAGGGTTGATCGAACGATCGAAGGGCAAATCCGGCGAGTTGTTGCGGGTGATGATGGACTTGGCCGTTTCGATACGCACTTCAGTGCCTTGGGTCGGCGGCACTTCCTGGAACCAGCCGTCGTCCTCGACCACGCTGACGGTGGGCGCAAAGCGGTTGTGCAGGTTGGTGGCCGTACCCCGGCCACGGGGCGGCAGCGCAGTAGACATGAAAACGCCTCGATACTGTTTTTATATACAGTATCGAGGCGCAAGGTTTCTGACCAGTGCCGTTTGGCGGTCAGGGCGGATCAGTTTTTCTTCGTCACCTGCCCCAGGTCATCACCAGAGGTGGTGCGCATATCATTGTGGCGCAGGTTTGCAACGTCGCTGGTCTTCACAGGTGCACCTTTATTACCCCAGCTACCGCGAACGAAACTGACCACATCCGCCACTTCCTGATCCGACAGACGCCAGGCGAAGGCCGGCATGGTGAAGGTGGACGGCGCTGTATGGGTCGCCGGCAAGGTGCCCCCATTCAATACGATGTTGATCAATGACGTGGCATCCGCCGTCTGCAATACCGGGTTGCCTGCCAACGCCGGGAACACCCGCGTATAGCCATGGCCGTCAGTGCGATGGCAGGCCGCGCAGTTGTCGATGTATACCGACGCACCCGGCTTGCTGTCGTCGCCTTTCCACAACGCCTCAGCCACCTGTTTGTCGTACTGGTGCGGCTGATCCTTGGGATCGACCGCCGGCAGGCTCTTGAGGTAACGGGCGATTGCAGTCAGATCATCTTCCGACATGTACTGCATGCTGTGGACTACAACATCACTCATGCCACCAAACACTGCGCTGCGATCACTGCGGCCGGTCTTGAGGAATTGCACCAGTTGCTCTTCGCTCCAACTGCCGAGGCCGTCCTTGTGGTCGCCGCGCAGACTTTTGGCGATCCAGCCTTCCAGCGGTGCACTGCCGGACAGGAACGCGTTGCCGTCGGTGGCACTCAGGGCTTTTTCCTGCATGGTCAGGGCGCGCGGTGTATGACACGCGCCGCAGTGGCCGAGGCCTTCCACCAGATAAGCGCCACGGCTGATCACCGGGTCGGCAGCAGCTTGGGCCACGGATTCCTGCACCGCCGGGGCGAACATCCAACGCCACGCCGTCAAAGGCCAGCGCATGCTCAAGGGCCAGGGAATATCGCTGTCCTTGTTCGCTTGAGCGACCGGCTCGACCCCCTTCATGAAGTACGCATACAACGCCTGCATATCGCTGTCACTGACGCGCGCGTAAGACGGGTAGGGCATCGCCGGGTAAAGCGTACTACCGTTCTTGGCGACGCCATGGCGCACGGCCTTGTCGAAGTCTTCGAAGCTGTAGTCGCCCAAACCAGCCTTGTCCGGGGTGATGTTGGTGGAATAAATCACGCCGATCGGGGTTTCCATCGGCAGGCCGCCGGCAAAGGGCTTGCCCCCCTTGGCGGTGTGGCAGGCCACGCAGTCGCCGGCGCGGGCCAGGTATTCCCCCTGTTTGATCAGATCAGTTTCAGCCGCACTGACCGAGCAACTGCTGAGCAACCCCAGAGAGGCCGTCAGAGAGGCGATAACGAATGCTTTCATGGTCATCGCTCCTTATGCCTGAACCAGCGGGCCGGGGTTTTTCAGGTACTGCTCGCGGATCGCCCGCGCCGACCAATAGGTCAACGCCGCCACCAGGCCGGTAGGGTTATAGCCCAAGCCTTGTGGAAACGCGGAAGCCCCCGGGACAAACACGTTGTGCACATCCCAACTCTGCAGATAGCGGTTCAACGCGCTGGTTTTCGGGTTGGTGCCCATGATCGCGCCGCCGTTGAGGTGGGTCGTCTGGTAGGACGCCGTGTTGAAGTGCTCACCGACCTTTTTGCCGAGTACGGCAATGGCTTTGGGGTTCATCGCTTCGGCGACCTTGCCCATTTTTTCGATCATGAATCGGTTCATCTTGATGTCGTTTTCCTGCCAGTCGAACGTCATCCGCAGCAGCGGCAGGCCGTAGGCATCACGGTATACCGGGTCCAGGTCCAGGTAGTTACCTCGGTAGGATTGATGGGCACCATGGGCATCCATCGACACCTGGTGGGTGTAGTAATCGGCGGTGGCGCGTTTCCATGCACTGCCCCAGGCGGGGGTGCCCGGCGGGTTGGAGGTACCGGCAATCGGCCGGCTGCCCGCCTGGTTGACCCACATCGGCGAGCCGCCCACAAAACCGTGTGGCCCGTGGTCGAAGTTGTCCGCGTTGAAATCATCGATGGCCACGCCATTGCCGCCCGCACCGATGAAGTTGTTGGTGTGGGTGTCCTTGTCGAAGAAGGCCTTGATGGTGCCCATGTTCTGGTAGGCGAAGTTCCTGCCCACCACGCCCTCATTGGTAATCGGGTCGTAGGGTTTACCGATGCCCGACAGCAGCATCAACCGCACGTTATGGAACTGGAAGGCTCCGAGGATCACCAGGTCCGCCGGTTGCTCGCACTCACGGCCCTGGGCGTCGATGTACGTCACGCCCGTGGCTTTTTTCCGGGTGCTGTCGAGGTTGACCTTGAGCACGTGGGAGTTGGGCCGCAGCTCAAAATTCGGCACCTGGCGCAGCGCCGGCAGAATGTTCACGTTCGGCGAGGCCTTGGAGTACATGTAGCACACATAACCGCTGCAGAAACCGCAGAAGTTGCACGGTCCCATCTGCGCGCCGTAGGGGTTGGTATACGGCCCCGACGTGTTGGCGGACGGCAGGTTGTAAGGCTTATAACCTACCTCCGTAGCTGCCTTCTGAAACAGCTGTGCGGAAACGGTATTTTTCTGCGCCTCCAACGGGAACGGGTTGGAGCGATCCGGCGCATAGGGGTTGCCGCCCCGGCCTTCGCCTACCAACTGGCCTTTGACGGTCCACGCCTGGCCGGAGGTGCCGAAGACTTTCTCCGCGTAGTCGAAAAAAGGTTCCAGTTCTTCATAGCTGACGCCGAAGTCCTGGATGGTCATGTCTTTAGGAATGAAGTTCTTACCGTAGCGCTCTTCGTAGTGACTGCGCATGCGCAGCTCGATCGGGTCGACACGGAAATGCACCCCCGACCAATGCAGGCCCGCGCCGCCTACGCCATTACCCGGCAGGAACGCACCCAATTGACGGTTAGGCAGGGCGACATCATTCACGCTGTGGCGAATAGTCACCGTCTCCTTGGAGATGTCCTGGAAGAGTTTTTTTCGCACGCTGTAGGTCAGTTCGTCGATGACCTGGGGATAGTTGCCGTCCGGGTAAGTGTCCTGCATCGGGCCGCGCTCCAGCGCTAACACGTTGAGGCCAGCTTCCGTCAGCTCCTTGGCCATGATCGCGCCGGTCCAGCCAAAGCCTACGATCACCGCATCCACTTTCTTCATGATGGTCGCCACGTTTATGCCCTCTCGCCGCGGATGGAAACAGCCGGGAAGGGGTATTGCTCGTTGCGTTCCACCCAATCCATGAAATCGGCGCGGGCGCCGGGAAAGCCAATCATGGTCCAGCCGACCATGCCTTTGTTGCCACCGTGGATCGGGTCGCAAAAAAAGCCTTCTTTGGTGTTTTGTAGCAGCAGGTTGAAGAACATCTTCGCCGGCACCGCTTCAAAATGGGCGCTCACTTCACTACCGCCCGCCTCCAGACGACGCAGCATGTCATCCTGGGTAGCGCTGTCTTGCCCAGCAAAAACTTTACCGTTGAATGCTTTCGACCATGCATCCGTCGCGGCAATGCCCAGGCGATAGATCTCCTTGGGCACCAATTTACTCTGCCAGCCCATTTCGGGGGCTGCGTCGGCATTGAACGGACCCTGCATGAACCACAGCGCGCCACTGGCGTACGGTGTGTTCATCTGGCGGTCGATATATTCCGGTGCACCCGCTTCCAATGCGCCAGGGCCTTGGGCATCGGCGGGGATCAAACGCGCGGCGGCAGCGTTGATAAACGCCCATTCTTCAGCGGTGAAATAACTCGGCTCGTAGGCTTTATCGCTCGCAGGTGCTTTGGCCGGCGCGGCTTGGGCGGGCTCAGGCGTGGCCATCAGCATCGAACCGCCAAGGCCAGTGCTGGCAACCGTGACCACCGGGATCAAGGTCAAGGATTTGCGCAAAAAGTCGCGCCGCGGGTTGTCTTGATCTTGATCAGACATGGGAGCACCTCATCATGTGGTCACGGGTTTATCCGCCGCTTCTGGGAGCAACGTGAAGGCATGGACTTCCAAGGCATGCGACACCTTGGCAACCAATAGTTACAAATGATAGCAGCCTAAGGATTTGGAAGAGTCAGTTCTGCTGCAAAAAACAGCAGATCAGTGCCGCCTGTTCACAATTCTTTGACGAGGACCTCACGCCTTGTTGACCGTCCGTAGACGAATCTGTGGCCCATCAGCCATTTCCCTATTCGGTTACAAAGCGCATGTCCAAGACTCGATTGCTTCCCGCCCTCGGCCTGGCGTTCATGGCACTGTTCGCAACCGTTCACGCTCAAGCCGAGGATGTGGCTTCGACCCGCTCGCCGGAATGGGCCCAGCCTGTGGGCGACCAATTCAATCTGCACCAGATGACGCCCACGCTTTATCGCAGCGCGTTGCCGGACAGCAGTGCGCTGCCGGTGCTGGAAAAACTCAAGATTGGCACGGTGATCAACTTTCTGCCGGAAACGGACGCCAGTTGGTTGAAATCGACGGATATCAAACAGGTTCAGCTGTCTTATCGCACCAACCATGTCGACGACTCCGATGTCCTCGCGGCCTTGCGTGCCATTCAGGAGGCCCAGGCAAACGGCCCGGTGTTGATGCATTGCAAACACGGCACTGACCGCACCGGCCTGATGGCAGCGATGTATCGTGTGGTGGTACAGGGGTGGAGCAAGGAAGATGCGCTGAACGAAATGACCCAGGGCGGCTTCGGTACCAGTAATGGCCTCAAGGACGGCGTTCGCTACATGATGAAGGCCGATATCGACAAATTGCGCACCGCCTTGGCAAATGGCGATTGCAGCACCAGTGCCTTTGCCCTGTGCTCGATGAAAAGTTGGGTAACCACTTCGGGAAAAGACGAGAAACAACTGTAACGAACAGCATCTGAGTAGCTGAAGAAAAAGCGGGGCACCCAGTGCCTAATGCCAGTCAGTTAAGCGATAGAGCGGACAACCAGTAACCTGTGGCGAGGGAGCTTGCTCCCGTTGGACTGCGGAGCAGGCCCAGTCTTTTCAAGCCCAAAGCTGGGGCCGCTTCGCGACCCAGCGGGAGCAAGCTCCCTCGCCACAGTGACTATGCTCCTCCTTAACTGACTGGCATTTGGCACCCAGTGCCCCGCTTTTTTTCAGTCTTTTTTCAGCTTCGGATTCGGAAAAAACTGCACCGCCTGTACTTTCGGGTCCGGTGCTTTCAACGCCGATGTATTCACCCGCGTGCCCAACTCCTTGGGCACCGACAGCCCTTGATCATTCAGCGTATCGGTATACCCGCAGGCCACGCATTCACGGTGTGGCACGCTGTCCTCGGTCCACATCTTCAACTTGTCCGGCTCGCTGCACGCCGGGCAGACCGCCCCGGCGATGAATTGCTTTTTGGTAATCACAGGCCCTTCGCTCATTCTGCCGCGTCCTCACTCAGGCCGCTGTGGCGCAAGAGTGCGTCAATCGACGGCGCACGTCCGCGGAAATCGACGAACAGCACCATCGGCTCCTGCGAGCCGCCACGGGCCAGAATGGCCTCGCGGAAGGCACGGCCGGTCTGCGGATTGAGTACGCCGTCTTCTTCGAATTTGGAGAAGGCATCCGCCGACAGCACTTCGGCCCACTTGTAGCTGTAATAACCCGCCGCGTAACCGCCCGCAAAGATATGCGCGAAGCTGTTGGGGAAACGGTTATAGGCCGGCGGGCGCATCACCGAAACCTCATCACGCACGCCTTCCAGCACCTGCGCGACCGTACGGCCATCGCCATGGGTGGCGTGCAGTTCGAAGTCGAACAGCGAGAACTCCAACTGGCGCACCATCATCAGGCCCGACTGGAAGTTCTTCGCCGCGAGCATTTTCTCCAACAGGTCCTGAGGCAGCGGCTCGCCGGTTTCATAGTGGCCGGAGATCAACGCCAGGCCTTCCGGCTCCCAACACCAGTTCTCCATGAACTGGCTCGGCAACTCCACCGCATCCCAGGCCACGCCGTTGATGCCGGACACGCCCGCATGTTCAACGCGGGTCAGCAGGTGATGCAGGCCGTGGCCGAACTCATGGAACAGGGTGGTCACTTCATCGTGGGTCAGCAGCGCAGGCTTGCCGCTGTCGGCCGGGGTGAAGTTGCACACCAGGTTGGCCACCGGGCTCTGCAGCACGCCGTCAATCGTGCGGCGGCGGTCGCGGGCGCCGTCCATCCAGGCGCCGCCACGCTTGTTGGCGCGGGCGTACAGGTCAAAGAAGAAGCGGCCGACGTGCTGGCCGTTTTCCTTGATTTCAAACAGGCGCACGTCCGGATGCCAGGCGTCGAAGCCTTTCTGCTCGGCGATCTCGATGCCGTACAGGCGCTGCACAATGGCGAACAACCCGCCCAACACTTTGTCGATCGGGAAGTAGGCGCGCAGGGCTTCCTGGGACACGCTGTAGCGCTGCTCACGCAGTTTTTCACCGTAGAACCCGCTGTCCCAGCTTTGCAGGTCGGCGCAGCCTTGTTCGGCGGCGTAAGCCTTGAGCTGTTGCAGGTCCTGGGCGGCAAACGGCCTGCTGCGCTTGGCCAGGTCACGCAGAAAGCTCAGCACCTGGTCACTGGACTCGGCCATCTTGGTGGCCAGGCTCAGTTCGGAGAAAGACGCGTAGCCCAACAGTTGAGCAAGCTCCTGGCGCAGATCGAGGATCTGCTCCATCACCGGCCCGTTATCGTTCTGACCGGCATTCGGGCCTTGGTCCGACGCACGGGTGCAATAGGCCGCGTAGACTTCTTCACGCAGAGCGCGATCCTGCGCGTAGGTCATCACCGCGTAGTAGCTTGGGAACTCCAGCGTAATCAACCAGCCGTCGAGGCCCTTGGCCTGGGCGGCGGCGGCCATTTGCGCCTTGGCCGAGTCGGTCAGGCCGGCAAGCCTGGCTTCATCGGTAATATGTTTGGTCCAGGCTTGAGTGGCGTCCAGCAACTGGTTGGAGAATTTGCTGCCCAGCTCCGACAGCTTGCTCTGCACTTCGGCATAACGCTTCTGCTGCTCAGGCGGCAAATCGATACCCGACAGGCGGAAGTCGCGCAGGGAGTGTTCCAAGATAGTTTTTTGCGCCACATCGAAGCCGGCGGCTTCCGGGCTGTTGGCCAGGGCTTCGAAGGCCTGGAACAAGGCACGGTTCTGGCCCATTTCGGTGGAGTAGGCGCTCAACGCAGGCAAACACGCCTCGTAGGCTTCGCGCAGTTCGGCGCTGTTGCATACGGCATTGAGGTGGCTGACCGGGCTCCAGGCGGCGCCCAGGCGGTCGTTCAGTTCATCCATCGCCAGGACCAGCCCGGCCCATGTCGGATTTTTACCTTGGCTTTGCAGGATGCCTTCGATGGCGACACGGTTGTCGGCGAGGATCTGTTCGATGGCCGGTTGCACATGCTCGGCACGGATCGCCGAGAACGGCGGCAGGTCGTAGGACTGCAGAAGTGGGTTGTTCGCGCTCACGGTTGGCACCTTGGCTGAAGAAACGGATAAGACAAAGATGGGGCCATCTTAATTACAATCAATGCCCACCGCAGCTATCAGCAAAAGAGAGAGAGGCTATCGTGACCCTTCGCAGCTATCAGAACCACACGCCAACCCTGGGCGCCGGGGCGTTCGTCGATATTTCGGCGGTGGTGATCGGCGATGTCGAAATTGGCGCCGACAGCTCGGTGTGGCCACTGACCGTGATTCGCGGCGACATGCACCGCATCCGTATCGGTGCGCGCACCAGCGTGCAGGACGGCTGCGTGTTGCACATCACCCACGCCGGCCCCTTCAACCCGGAGGGTTTCCCGCTGCTGATCGGCGATGACGTGACTGTCGCCCATAAAGTCATGCTGCACGGCTGCAGCGTGGGCAACCGGGTGTTGATCGGCATGGGCAGCATCGTCATGGACGGTGCCGTGGTCGAGGATGACGTGATCATCGGTGCCGGCAGCCTGGTGCCGCCAGGCAAGAAACTCGACAGCGGCTTTTTGTATGTGGGCAGCCCGGTTAAACAAGTCCGGGCGCTGACTGACAAGGAGCGCGCTTTTTTCACCTACAGCGCCGCGAACTACGTGAAGCTCAAAGACCTGCACCTGGCCGAAGGATTCGATCAATGACCTTGCATTACCCCACCGTACTGTTCGACCTGGATGGCACCCTGACCGACCCACGCGAGGGCATCACCCGCTCGATCCAGTACGCCCTCGGCAAACTCGGCATTGATGAGCCGGACCTGACCAAGCTGGAACATTTCATCGGCCCGCCGCTGCTGCAGGCGTTCATGCAGTACTACAGTTTCGATGAAGCCAAGGCGTGGGAAGCGGTGAACTTCTACCGCGAGCGGTTCAAGGTCACCGGGCTGTATGAAAACCGCGTCTTCGACGGCGTAATGCCTTTGCTCGAAGAGCTGAACGCCCAAGGTCGCCAGTTATATGTGGCGACCTCCAAGCCGTGGGTATTTGCCCGCGAGATCGCGCGGCATTTCGACTTTGCCAGGCACTTCAAGGTGATCTATGGCAGCGAGCTGGACGGTACGCGCACCAACAAGGTGGAGCTGATCGCTCACTTGATGCGCGAAGAGGGACTGGACCCGGCCACCACCCTGATGATCGGGGATCGCAAGCATGACCTGATCGGCGCCCGCAGCAATGGCTTGGATTCGGCGGCGGTCGGTTACGGATTCGGCAGTTTTGATGAATTGAATGCCGAGGCTCCGACTTGGCACTTTGAAACCGTGGATCAGATGCATCAGGCGTTTATGCAGCGCCCCTGAGGAAGCCATTGGAGGCAAGCCCCTTCCACAATTGATTGGCGTATACGGTCAAATGTGGGGCTTGCTCCCGATGAAGCCCTGACGCCCACCTGCTTCCAACTGCTTCAGTGCCGCTTTGCGCTGCTCCGCCGGCAACCCACCCAGCTTTTCCACCGCCGCGAAGAACCTCACCCAATCGCCACCTTCCTGCCTGAACAACGCCGCAAACGCCGGCACCCACTGGTCATATAACCCGAACGGCAACAACCGTGCATTGTTCATCGGCTGGTTGATCCACGCGTCATACCGCTTATCGCCGCCCCATTGGCTGTCGCGCATCCGCCGGTACTCACTGCGCAGGCGTTCGAACTCCGATGCTTTGGCCTGGCGCATCACATCCGTCGCCAATGGCTGCGCGTAGAGTTTTTCCAGGCGCTTGCGGGTGTCGAGAATCAGCCGGATAAATTGATCGCGTTGCTGCAGCGCCGCATCACCCAGTGGCGCCAGGCCGCGTGCTGTCCGCCATTGGCGGGTGCCTTCCTGCTCAACGAAGTTGGCGTAGGACTCATTGAACTCGGTGTCGTCCTTCACATAAAAGCGCTGGTGTGCCAGCTCATGAAAGATCAGCGTGGCCAGGCGCTCATCGCCCCAGTTCATCATCGAACTCATGATCGGGTCGTTGAACCAACCCAGGGTGGAATAGGCTTCGACACCGCCAATCGACACATCCATGCCACGTTGCTGCAACAACGCCGCTTCGCCTCGCGCCGCGCCTTGGTTGTAATACCCGCGATAAGCCACGCAACCGGCGATAGGGAAGCAATGGGTTTCGGGCGAGAGAGAAAATTCCGGCGTGGCGAAAACGTTCCAGACCACGTAAGGCCGACCAATGTCGGCGTACAGCCTGTAACTCCGGTTGTCCGGCAGGTGCAAGTGCTCGCTGGCAAAGGTCCGCGCCTTCTGCGCTTGCATCAAGTGATCTCGGAGCACCTGAGAGCGAGAAGGGTCTGCGATAACCTCGGAAACCGGCTCCCTGGCCCGCAATAGTTGCCACTGGCCGCTGGCCAATTGGCTGTAATAACTCACGCTGGAACAGCCGCTGAGCAGCACAACCATCAACCCTGGAAGAAAACGCCTGACCATGCCCCGATGACTCCTGGGTAAATTGCCCGCCAGACTAGCCTGCCTGCGCAGAATTTTTCCATGGCGCCGCGTGTTTATACTGATAGCAGAGCCTGTCCTACGCTTTCCTACCGCCGGAGTGCCCTCCATGCGCCAGCTTTTGCTTTGCATCACTGTCTTGTTTCTCAGCGCCTGCGCTTCAACCCCGGTTCCACCTGCCGACCCGCATCAGGCCTGGATCGATTTCGCCACGCCAACGCCGGGCGCCAAGCTGGTCATGGCCCAGCGCCTGGATGGCAAGAACCTCAACGACGGGCGTTTTTTCCAAGTGCCGCCCGGCAGCCATGAGCTGATGGTGCGGTTTGATTTTGAGGTACCCACGGGTGGCAGCTTCGGCGGGCTTGGGCAGACAACTGACCGTACCTGTTTCATTACCCTGCAATACGATCACTTCGAAGCCGGCCAACGCTATCGCCTGGAGGGGCGCTCGTTGGCCTACACGCCGAATATCCGTTTATATAACGCCGCCCGCCAATTGCTGGCTGAAGAGCGCAGCGTCAACTGCCTGTGATCAGTCGTTGTTTTTTTGATAGATGATGCGCTTGGTGCCGTTTTCGCAGGAGCCGACAATCATGGCAATGTCATGATTCTTGGCTTCTTCAGCGGTGATGATTTCCAAGGTGTAGGACGGAATCGCCTTGGCCTGGATCTTCACTTCGATCTCTTTCCTGAGCTCTTCACAATCTTTTGGCGCGGCCACAACCGAAGTGGCCAACGCACCGCAAATGATCGCCAAGGCAAAACGTTTCATGTGTGAAGCTCCCTGAATGCCTGCGCACGGGTGTGCGCCTAAGGCTGCATAGCCTATATGACCACATCCGGGAAATACGAGTTCTGATTTTGACGCAGAACAAATGTGGGAAGGGCGGTGCGACTTGGGCCTTCCCACATTGGATTGGCCGCGTTAGTTAACGAGCGTCGCATCCAGGCTGATGGTTGCGTTCAGCACCTTGGACACCGGGCAACCTTCCTTGGCCTTCTTGCTCAACTCATCGAATTGCGCCTGGCTGGCGCCCGGGATCTTGGCTTTCAAAATCAAATGCACGGCGGTAATCGCAAAACCACCCTCCACCTGGTCCAGGGTCACTTCCGCCTGGGTGTCGATGCTGTCAGCCTTGAGGCCGGCGTCGCCAAGAATCATGGAAAACGCCATGGAGAAACAGCCGGCATGAGCAGCACCAATCAGTTCCTCAGGGTTGGTGCCTTTGCCGCCTTCGAAACGTGCCTTGAAGCCATAGGGCGCTTCGCGTAGTACGCCGGTTTCGGTCGAGATGGACCCCAGACCTGTCTTCAGATCACCTTCCCAATGAGCCGATGCTTTTTTCTTGATACTCATAGCTATCTCCTCGAACGGTGGTTTTTGCGTCAGTAGGCGTTCTGAGGATAGAAGCTTTTGCAAAGTTCACTTTGTCGGAAAAACCTAGTGCTCCGGTAGGAAATTTTACGATCATCTATTGAATCTCGGGTATATGCCCTCATTGCAGGAAGATGCACATGAAGCGGCAGGTTTTGGTTCGTCTATTAAGCCTGCGCACCCAATGGAGAAGCTGGCTTATGAAATCGCTGTCCGACGTGAAATTTTCGACCCTCGACCTCGTACCCGTAAGGGCCAACGGCAGCCCGGCGCAGTCACTGCGCAATTCCCTGGACTTGGCCCAGCACGTGGAAAAGTTCGGCTACAACCGTTTCTGGGTGGCTGAGCACCACAACATGGATGGCATCGCCAGCTCGGCCACCTCGGTGCTGCTGGGCTATCTGGCGGGCGGCACCTCGACCATCCGCGTCGGCTCTGGCGGCGTAATGCTGCCCAACCACGCGCCACTGGTGATCGCCGAACAGTTCGGCACCCTGGAAAGCCTCTACCCCGGCCGTATCGACCTGGGCCTGGGTCGCGCTCCCGGTTCCGACCAGATGACCGCCCGCGCCCTGCGTCGGGAACGCTCCGGCAGCGCCGACGACTTCCCGGAAGACGTGGCTGAACTGATGGCCTACCTCGGCCCACGCACGCCAGACCAGCGGGTGATCGCCGTCCCGGGCACCGGCACCAACGTACCGGTGTGGCTGCTGGGCTCCAGCCTGTTCAGCGCGCAGCTCGCGGGGGAGCGCGGTTTACCCTACGCATTCGCTTCCCACTTCGCACCGCGCCTGATGCATGAGGCGATTCGCGTATACCGCAACCACTTTAAGCCTTCAGCCGTATTGGATAAGCCCTACGTGATGCTCGGCATTCCTCTGGTGGCTGCCGATACCGACGAACAGGCCGATTACCTGGCCACATCGGTGTACCAGCGCATTCTCGCGCTGATGCGCGGGCAGAGCCTGGTACAGCGCCCACCGGTAAAAACCATGGACGGTCTGTGGTTGCCCCATGAGAAAGAGGCAGTTGGCAGCTTTCTCGGCCTGGCCATGGTCGGCAGCCCGGCGAAGATCCGCGCCAAGCTTGAGGTGTTGATCGAGCAAACCGGTGCCGATGAGCTGATCTTTACCTGCGACCTGTACGAACACGCCGATCGAATTCATTCCTACGAGTTGTTGGCGCAGTTGATGAAGGGCTAAACCCTCCAGGCGAAAAAAAACCGACGCACTCGCGTCGGTTTTTTATGTCTGGTACACGGTATCAACCGCGTTTGTAGACGATTTCCTTGGTACCGCCGCCGCAGGTGCCAACTACTTTGCCATCGGCTGAAGCACCTTTATCCACGATCTCCAGGGAGTAGTGCGATCCACCTTTGGCATCGATTTTCGCCGCGATCTCGCTTTTCAGCTCTCCGCAGTCTTTCGCTGCCATTGCTGTACCCGCAATGCTCAACAAGCCTACCGCTAACAGGAACTTCTTCATCCGTTACTTTCCTTGCGCTGATCGAAAAGAACGTGCCGACGCGCGTTGCATCGGCACCCTAAGGTTGTAGCGCAGGTTATGGCAATCGGCCAGTCAGCAAGTTCAACCGGCGAGGTCAACTACTGGCAATTCGGAACCCCACCTTGAGCGTGACCTGGAAGTGCGCGGCCTTGCCGTCCTTGATGTGACCACGGGTTTCAGTCACTTCAAACCATTCCAAGTGCTTGATGCTCTTGTTGGCCTCGGCCAGGGCATTTTTGATGGCGTCTTCGATGCTGGTGGTCGAGGAACCGACCAGTTCGACTTTCTTGTAGGTGTGGTGATCAGACATAGCGTTTCTCCTGAGGGCTTTAATCAGCGTAGCAGTGAATGTTCGTACTGCTTCTGGCGACCGTTCCTACCCTAAAGTTCATATTTACTGCACTTTCTGAAAACCCAGGAGTCGGTATCTACACACGTCACTCAATCACTTCAGGAGAGTCCAAATGGCCAACACTTCTTTACGCAAAGCATCGCTGGAAAGCATGGAAGCCGAGATTTCGAGCCTGCTCAAGTCCCTTGAGAGCCTCAAGGACGATGCTTCCGATGAGTCGCGCAAAACCCTGAAGGCCCTGAAAAGCAATGCCGAGAATGCTCTCAAGCACTCCCGCCACCTGATCAGCGACGCCTACGAAGAAAGTAAAGTCAAAATCCGCGAAACCAGTGCCGCGACCCGGGACTACGCACAAGAACACCCGTGGACCACAGCCGGTGTCGCCGTTGGCGCATTGGGCTTGCTGGCCGCTTACCTGCTCTGCAAACGCGGTGATTAAACAGGCTGGCGCGCCAGCTCAGCCTTGAGCCATTGCGCCAGTTGCCGGGCGCGCCCATCTGCGGCGCGCTTGGGTAGCCACAACGCCAGGTGCGCCGGGGTTTCACTGAAACCCCACGGCGCTACCAGGCGTCCTGCACGCAGGTCCTCCGCGACCAGCGGTTCAGGGGCTATCGCCACGCCAAGTCCCGCTACCGCCGCTTCCAGCAAATAATACAAATGCTCAAAACCCTGGCCGTGCTTCAACGTGCCGGGCTCGATGCCGTGTTGCCGCGCCCAACTGGGCCAGGCTTGCGGGCGTGAGGTGGTATGCAACAGCGGCTGGCCGCACAAGGCTTGCGGCGGAGCCTCGCGCAGGTGCTCGAAATCCGCGAAACGTGGGCTCATGACCGGCCCGATACGCTCACTGACCAACTCGTACACTTGCATATCCGCCGGCCACGGTGGTTCGGCGAAGACCAGCAGCGCATCCAGCCCCGGACGACGCGGGTCAAGGTCGCCTTCGTCCGCCGACAGGTGCAGCCGCAAATCCGGCAGGTCGGCGTTCAAACGGCCTAGACGCGGGATGAACCAACGCGCCAGCAAACTCCCCGACAAGCCGAGCACAAAGGGTGCATCCGCGCCGCCCTGGGTGAGTTCTGCGCACACATCCCGCAATCGCTCGAACGCCTCGGCGCTGGCGTCGCGCAACCGCAGGCCTGCATCTGTGAGTTTAAGGCCTCTGCCTTCCTTGCTGAAAAGACTGACGCCCAGGTGTTCTTCCAGCACTTTCAGCTGACGGCTGACCGCGCCATGCGTCACGTGTAGCTGTTCAGCAGCCAGGCTGACGCTATTGAGGCGGGCTGTGGCTTCAAATGCACGCAGGGCATTGAGGGGCGGAAGGTCTCGACTCATCTGTGAGTTTTCCTGACAGGTTGCGGCAATCTTATCGGTTTTCAGCGTGGCGCGTGAGGGGGTAGAGTGGCCCTCATTGTTTTCTACACGCATTTTTTCCTGGAGCGTCCCATGACTCAGTCCCAGACCGATCTACGCAACGGCCCAGACGCCAACGGCCTGTTCGGCGCGTTCGGCGGCCGTTACGTCGCTGAAACCTTGATGCCGTTGATCCTCGACCTGGCCCGTGAATACGAAGCGGCCAAAGAAGATCCGGCTTTCAAAGAGGAATTGGCCTACTTCCAGCGCGACTATGTCGGGCGCCCGAGCCCGCTGTACTTTGCCGAGCGCCTGACCGAGTTCTGCGGCGGCGCCAAGATCTACCTCAAGCGCGAAGAGCTGAACCACACCGGCGCGCACAAGATCAACAACTGCATCGGCCAGATCCTGCTGGCACGGCGCATGGGTAAAAAACGCATCATTGCCGAGACCGGCGCGGGCATGCACGGCGTGGCTACCGCCACCGTGGCGGCGCGTTTCGGCCTGCAGTGCGTGATCTACATGGGCACCACCGACATCGAGCGCCAACAGGCCAACGTGTTCCGCATGAAGCTGCTGGGCGCCGAAGTGATCCCCGTGGTCGCCGGCACCGGCACCCTCAAGGATGCGATGAACGAAGCCCTGCGTGATTGGGTAACCAACGTCGACAGCACCTTCTACCTGATCGGCACCGTGGCCGGCCCGCACCCATACCCCGCGATGGTGCGCGACTTCCAGGCCGTGATCGGCAAGGAAACCCGCGACCAGTTGCAAGCCCAGGAAGGCCGCCTGCCGGACAGCCTGGTGGCGTGCATCGGCGGCGGCTCGAATGCCATGGGCCTGTTCCACCCGTTCCTGGACGACAAGAGCGTGGAGATCATCGGCGTTGAAGCGGCCGGGCACGGCATCGAAACCGGCAAGCACGCTGCCAGCCTCAACGGTGGCGTACCGGGCGTGCTGCATGGCAACCGTACCTTCCTGCTGCAGGATGACGACGGTCAGATCATCGACGCCCACTCGATTTCCGCCGGCCTCGACTACCCCGGCATCGGCCCTGAACACGCATGGTTGCACGATATCGGCCGCGTCCAATACACCTCGGTCACCGACGACGAGGCCTTGGATGCCTTCCACAAGTGCTGCCGCCTGGAAGGGATTATTCCCGCCCTGGAAAGCGCCCACGCCCTGGCCGAAGTGTTCAAACGCGCACCGACGCTGCCCAAAGATCACCTGATGGTGGTCAACCTTTCAGGCCGTGGCGACAAAGACATGCAAACCGTGATGCACCACCTGGACCTTTCTCAACAAGAGCATGCCCAGCAGGAGAAACACTGATGAGCCGCCTGCAAACCCGCTTTGCGCACCTGAAGGAACAAAACCGCGCCGCCCTGGTGACCTTCGTCACCGCCGGCGATCCGGGCTATGACACTTCGCTGGCGATCCTCAAGGGCTTGCCCGCCGCCGGTGCCGACGTGATAGAACTGGGCATGCCCTTCACCGACCCGATGGCCGACGGCCCGGCCATTCAACTGGCGAACATTCGCGCGCTCACCGCCAAGCAGAACCTGGCGAAAACCCTGCAAATGGTTCGCGAGTTCCGCCAAGACAACAACGACACCCCGCTGGTGCTGATGGGTTACTTCAACCCGATCCACAAATACGGCGTGCCGCAGTTCATCAGCGACGCCAAGGCAGCCGGTGTCGACGGCCTGATCGTGGTCGACATGCCACCAGAGCATAACGCCGAGCTGTGCGACCCGGCCCAGGCTGCCGGTATCGACTTTATCCGCCTGACCACGCCGACCACCGACGATGTGCGCCTGCCGACCGTGCTCAACGGGAGCTCCGGCTTTGTGTACTACGTGTCGGTAGCGGGTGTGACCGGTGCTGGCGCGGCCACCCTGGAACACGTCGAGGAGGCCGTGTCCCGCCTGCGTCGGCACACCGACCTGCCGATCAGCATTGGCTTCGGTATCCGCACGCCGGAACAGGCAGCGGCCATCGCCCGCCTGGCGGACGGTGTAGTGGTGGGTTCGGCACTGATCGATCACATCGCCACTGCCAAAAATGATCAACAGGCGATTGATGGCGTATTGAGCCTGTGCGCGGCGCTGTCGGAAGGTGTTCGCGCCGCCCGTACGTAAAGGCGGTGTAGCGATAGGTAAAGTTCCTGATACAGAGGAATCATACGCACGAATCAGTACCTAAACTGACAAGACCAAGGGATTTCGAACCCGGTTCGAAATCCCTTTTTTGTTCGTGCAGTACTGAGGAAAGCCCCCATGAAAATGCCTAAACGCTGGATCGCTGGTCTCGGCGCGCTGATGCTCGGCGCGAGTGCCCTGGCGCAGGCCGCGCCCTACGATGAGCGTGGCGGCCCCGGCCCAGACCGAGGTGGCCCGCAAGGTCAGCACGAACAACGCGGCGACGACCACCGTGGCCCGCCATCCAACCACCGGGGTGGCCCACCGGAAGATTTCGGCCCGGTACGCCAGGTGATCCGTGACAACCACAACGATTTCCGCCGTGGCCCACCACCGCCTCCCGGCGTGCGCCTGGTGCGTGGCCAGCCGCTGC
Source organism: Pseudomonas sp. BCA17 (assembly GCF_004519405.1). Taxonomy (GTDB): domain Bacteria; phylum Pseudomonadota; class Gammaproteobacteria; order Pseudomonadales; family Pseudomonadaceae; genus Aquipseudomonas. Next base: position 81,263 of record NZ_SGWI01000003.1, read on the forward strand.
CGCGCAACTACTACGGCGAACGCCTGGACGGGCGAGCCCTGGCCCATCTGCCGCAATACCCCGGGTATGAATGGCGTCGCTCCGGTGGCGATATCGTATTGATCGCCATCGGCACCAGCATCGTCTATCAGATCCTGGATGGCGCGCTGTACTAGAGCCGGAATGCCGGTGTGGCGAGAGGGCTTGCTCTCTCGCCACAGGGTGTAGCCTAAATCTCTATGCGTTCGACTTTGCCCACCAGTAGCACGTAGGACAGAGCCCCAAGCAACGCCAGCACAGCGATGTAGGTGATCGCCGGCGCAAACGAATCGCCGCTCGCCAGAAAGCCAATCACTATCGGTGTGGCAATCGCCGACAAGTTACCGATGAAATTGAACACGCCCCCTGTCAGCCCCAGCAAACGCGCCGGTGCCAGCGTCGACACCAGCGACCACGTAATGGAAGCCAAGCCATTGCCGAAAAACGCCACGGCCAGGAACGTAATCACCCATGCCGTCGATTCCACATAGTTGGCGCCGATGATCGCCGTGGAAATCAGCAACCCGCCGATGATCGGCAGCTTGCGCGCAAGGCCCACCGACGCACCGCGACGAATCAGCCAGTCGGAAAAAATCCCCGAGCACAGCACGCCGATAAACGCCGCCAGGAAGGGCAGCGACGCAAGCAAGCCGGATTTGATGAAGTCCATACCGCGATATTTCACCAGGTAGGTCGGGAACCATGTCAGGAAGAACCACAGCGTGGAGTTCAGGCAGAACTGCCCCAGGTAAATACCCCAGAGTTTGCGCTTGCTCAGCACGATGCCCAGGTCGACCCAACTGAATGGCGCCTTGACGGTTTTCGCCTGCATGTCCACCAGGCCGCCGCCCTCGCGGATCAATTCGATTTCAGCAGCATTAGCGCCCTTGAATTCCTTCGGTTCGCGGTACACCGCATACCAGATCAACGCCCATACAATGCCCACGCCGCCCGTGACGACAAACACCATGTGCCAGCCGAATGCGTGCTGCAGCCAGGCCAATACCGGCGTGAGAAACGCCAGCCCGACAAATTGCCCGGAGGTGTAGACGCCGATGGCGGTAGCGCGCTCGCGCTCGGGAAACCACGTGGTGACTACGCGGCTGTTGATCGGATAAGCCGGCGCTTCCAGCGCACCCACCGCCATGCGCAACACAAACAGCGCGATAAAGCTGGCAGCAAAACCCAGCATTACGGTGGCGACGGACCACAACAACAATGCAGCCGTATAGAGAATGCGCGGCGGCACTCGGTCCACCAGCCAACCTCCGGGAATCTGCATGGCGGCGTAGGTCCAGCCGAAGGCGGAGAAGATCAGCCCGACATGCACAGGGTCGATGCCCAGCTCACTGGTCAGCGCCGGCGCGGCAATCGACAGGTTGCTACGGTCGAGGTAGTTGATCACCACGGTGATGAACAACAACAGCATGATGAAGAAACGCTTTCTGCTCGGCGTGACTAAAGACGCCTGCCCAGTGAAGGATTCAGGTTGCATGGGGGGTGCCTCTTCTTATGTTTATTGAGGTCCGTGGAAAATCTGACTGAAGAAACCGAATCAAAATGTGGGAGGGATTTGCTCCCTTAATGCCAGGCAGTTAAGGCTTTTTGTAGGAGCGAGCAAGCTCGCTCCTACAGCCGGCACTTACGCTTAACTGACTGGCATTAGGCTTGCTCCCCCCCACATTTTTTTTCGCGCTCTTTCAGGGGGGATCACCACTCGGCAAAGCTGCCGTCGGCATGGCGCCAGATCGGATTGCGCCAGCGATGGCCGATGGCCGCGCGCTCGATCACATATTCCTCGTTGATCTCGATGCCCAGGCCTGGGCCGTTGGGGATCTTGACGAAGCCTTGGTCATAGTCGAACACGCCCGGATCGCGCACGTAGTCGAGCAAGTCATTGCTCTCGTTGTAGTGAATACCCAGGCTCTGCTCCTGGATAAACGCGTTGTAGCACACAGCATCCAGTTGCAGGCACGCCGCCAGGGCAATCGGGCCCAGCGGGCAGTGCAGGGCGAGGGCCACGTCGTAAGCTTCGGCCATGTTGGCGATCTTGCGGGTTTCGGTGATGCCTCCGGCGTGGGACGCATCCGGCTGGATGATGTCGACGTAGCCTTCGCTGAGCACGCGCTTGAAGTCCCACCGCGAGAACAGCCGCTCGCCGAGGGCAATCGGGGTGCTGGTCAGGGGCGCCAGTTCCTTGAGCGCTTCGTAGTTTTCACTGAGCACCGGCTCTTCGATAAACATCAGTTTGTACGGGTCCAGCTCCTTCATCAGCACCTTGGCCATGGGCTTGTGCACGCGACCATGGAAGTCGACGCCGATGCCGACGTTAGGGCCGACCGCATCCCGTACAGCGGCGACGTTGGCCAAGGCCAGGTCGACTTTTTCGAAGCTGTCGACGAACTGCAACTCCTCGGTGCCGTTCATCTTCACCGCCGTAAAGCCACGGGCCACGGCCTCTTTGGCGGCACGGGCGGTATCGGCCGGACGGTCGCCGCCGATCCACGAATACACGCGGATCTTGTCACGCACCTGGCCACCGAGCAGGTCACTGACAGACACGCCGAGGGCCTTGCCCTTGATGTCCCACAGCGCCTGGTCGATACCGGCGAGGGCACTCATGTGCACCGCGCCGCCACGGTAGAAACCGCCGCGATAGAGCACAGTCCAGATGTCTTCGATATTGCGTGGGTCTTTGCCGATCAGGTAGTCGGACAACTCTTCGACGGCAGCCGCCACGGTGTGGGCGCGCCCTTCGACCACAGGTTCACCCCAGCCGGTTACGCCCTGATCGGTTTCAACCTTGAGGAAGCACCAGCGCGGCGGGACGATGAAGGTGGTCAGTTTGGTGATTTTCATCTGTTATCTCTCTTATAGATGCAGCGCCCGTGGGCGCGGAACTTGAAGTCAGCTCAGGGTGTTCCAAGCGGCGACATACGCCTGGGCACGGCTCGCAACCTGATCCACCGTCATACCCGGCTTGAACAACCCGGAACCCAGCCCGAACCCCTTGGCGCCAGCATCGATGAACACCTGCATGTTGTCCGGGGTAATGCCGCCTACCGGCAGCAGCAACGTGCCCGTCGGCAATACCGCCAGCCACGCCTTGATTACCGACGGGCCGATTTGCTCGGCTGGAAACAGCTTCAAGACGTCGGCGCCTTCAGCCAGGGCGGCAAATGCTTCGGTCGGCGTGGCCACCCCGGGCGACAGGAAAAGGCCCGCCGCTTTCGCTGCGCGCAACACCTTAGGATCGCTGTGAGGCATGACGATTACCTGACCACCGGCGGCTTTGACCTGCTCGACCTGTTCCGGGGTCAACACCGTACCCGCGCCGATCAGGCAATCGGCGGGCAGGCCGTCGCGTAGCGTGCGGATGCTGGTGTACGGGTCCGGCGAGTTCAACGGGACTTCGATGACACGCAAGCCCGCCTCGTACAGCACCTGGCCGATCGCCAGGACTTCGTCCGGTCGTACACCACGCAGGATTGCGATCAAACCGTTGTGTGCCAGCGCTTGCTTGAGCATGTCAGGTCTCCAATGCAGGTTGAGTGAGCCCGGCAGCCACCGCCAATTGCCACAGACCACGCTCGGTGGCTTCCTGCGCCAGGCTCACGTGGTCGAAGCCGCACAGGGCGAGGGCGCGTTGGTAACGGGCGCAGAGGGCGGCAGCGCCGACCAGGATGATGGGCTTGTGTCTGGCGCCGGCCGGCAAGCCCGCGAGCTCATGACCAATGAGCAAGCCGGACAGGTAGTCAGGCTGCTGGTCGCCCGCCAACTCGCCCGTGAGCCCAAGCGTGCGCGCACTGAACAACGTCGACAGCACGCCGCGCCGACCGTCTTCCGAGAGCGCCACCTGCACGCCACGATCAAATGCTTCGGCCTGGAACTCTTCGGTTATTTTCTGGGTACGCCCGAGGAGGCTGTGTTTGCTCAACACCGCGAACAGCTCACCCGTCATGAAGGTATCGAAGTGGGTGATGCAACCCTCGGCCACCTCGACCCATTTGGAATGGCTGCCGGGCAGGCCGATCAACACATCGGCGCCAAGCCCTTGCAGCACGCCCAGCACTTGGGTTTCTTCGCCACGCATCACATTGGGCAGGCCGACCTGCTCGATCACACCGGGCACGAGATACACATCGGTTCCCCGCATGCTGCGTACGCGATGCAATGCCTTGCCGAGGCTGGCGACGTCAACGGGTGTATTGCGATAGGCCGCCTCGCTCCAGCCCTGGGCGCTACCGACCATGCCGCAAGCGATCACTGGCAGGTTGAGCTGGGCATCGAGCCAGTCACCGCACGCCGCATCGAACGCCAACTCGAAACCATCGCTGCAACGTACACCCGCGATATCCCTGGGCTCGGTGGGCAAATGCATGATGCCCCACGCCAGCGAACGCTGGTCCAGCACCACGCCTGCGGGGCCGAGTTTATAAGCACGAAGGGAGCTGGTTCCCCAATCGAGCGCGATCAATTGCGCCTGCATCGCTTCACCTGAAATGAGTGGGTGCCGAAAAAGCTGATGGGCGAATATAAACCTATGCTTGCGCATATCTCAATATATAAATATCAATCCCATATAATGAGATATAGCGAAGTAAATCTTGCCTCACCTTCGGTTTTTTACGGCGGAGGGAAGTAAGAGTTATCTGATGAGGAAGGCTAAAAAGCCGACAAATCCAGCTCGCGCATCGCACCCATCCAGATCGCGTAGTCGGTGTGATCCTTCAGGTCATCGCCGGTTTCGGGGTGCAGGAACACCACCAGCCCTTCGCGGTGCAGCGCCAACCACGGCAATACCACGCCGATATACTCCGGCTCGAACGCCAGTTGGCAGCTCCAGTCAGGGTGCGGGCCCACAGGCCGTTCGTGCACACGGCCCATGCTTAACGGGAACAGCTTGGCTGCGTCTTCGCATAAGGTGCGCGCCTGGTCGATCGTACTGGCGTCGAAATAGATATGGGCGTGATAGCCCTTGATACGTTGCATGGTGAAATCCGTGTCCATTGTGAACCGATCCTAGACCGCAATCGAAGGCAGGGCCAGCCCGGTCAGGGACTGCGCGCTGCTGGCCTGTTCCGCCAGCAACCAATCGACAAAGCGCTCGACCAACTGCCCCCGGCGCTTGCGCTGGGGCTGCACGACGTAATAACCGAAGCGCGAGATAACCGTGTCGCTGATCGGCCGGCAAAGCCAGTTCTGCTGCAACAGGTTATCCACCAGGTGGCGCCAGCCGATGGCCACCCCCTGGCCGGCAATCGCGGCCTGGATCAACAGTGTGTAGTTATCGAAACGCAACTGGCCGGGTGTCGGTGCAGCGGTGATGCCCAACTCGCGAAACACACCGCTCCAGTCGAACCACTGGCTGGTGTTCTCCTGGCGCAGGTGCAGCAGGGGAAAGTCCTGCAAATTTGCCAGGGTCAGCGACGTGGTCTGCTCCTTGAGCCACTGTGGGCTACATACCGGGAAGACCTCCTCGTTGAATAACCACAGGCTGTCGCCCTGCTTGAAACGACCGTCGCCGAACAGCACCGCCACGTCGATATCGCTGCGCAACGTGGCGTGGTTGCGCTCGCTGGTGACCAGGCTGACATCGACCTGCGGGTTGGCCTGGTGGAAGCGGTGCAAACGCGGCATCAGCCAGTAAGCGGCAAACGCGAAGTCGGTGGCCACTTGCAGCACTTCATGCTGACCCTGCCGGGTGATCGCGCTCAGGCCTTGGTTGATGGCCTGCAAGCCGCCCTGGGCGTGCTCGAACAGCAGGGCTCCCGCATCGGTCAGCTCAATGCCACGGTAGATGCGATCAAACAGGCGAATCGACAACTGTTCTTCGAGCCGCTTGATCTGCTGGCTGATAGCCGGCTGGGTGGTGCCTAACTCCATGGCGGCGGCGGTAAAGCTGCGATGGCGCGCCGCCGCCTCGAACACGCGCAACAGGTCGAGGGATAAATCACCGAGGGCTTCATACATAAGCTGTACTTATCCTAGACATTGTATTTCATGGGCTTTACCCAATTTTTCATGGGCCGCATGCTCATTCGCATAAACACTGCCTATGGAATGCCGAAGCCCCATGAAGCGCAAGAACATTCTTTTTATCATGGCCGATCAAATGGCCGCGCCAATGCTGCCGTTCTACGCACCGTCCCCAATCAAACTGCCGAACCTGAGTCGCCTCGCCGCACAGGGCGTAGTGTTCGACGCCGCCTACTGCAACAGCCCGCTGTGCGCACCGTCGCGTTTCACTCTGGTCAGCGGCCAATTGCCGAGCAAGATCGGCGCCTACGACAACGCTGCGGATTTCCCCGCCGATGTACCGACTTATGCCCACTACCTGCGCCGCCTCGGCTATCGCACCGCCCTGTCGGGCAAAATGCATTTCTGTGGCCCCGACCAACTACACGGCTACGAAGAGCGACTGACCAGCGACATCTACCCCGCCGATTACGGCTGGGCCGTGAACTGGGATGAGCCGCACGTGCGTCCCAGCTGGTACCACAACATGTCCTCGGTGCTGCAAGCCGGCCCATGTGTGCGCACCAACCAGCTGGACTTCGACGAAGAGGTCGTGTTCAAGGCTCAGCAATACCTGTTCGACCATATCCGTGAAGACGGCGATCAGCCGTTCTGCCTGACGGTGTCGATGACTCATCCGCACGACCCGTACACCATTCCCAAGCCGTTCTGGGAGCTGTACGACGACAGCGAAATCCCCTTGCCGACAACACCGCCCCAGGCCGATCTGGACCCGCACTCCCAGCGCCTGCTCAAAGTCTATGACCTGTGGGAAAAGCCGCTGCCTGTGGATAAGATCCGCGATGCACGCCGTGCTTATTTCGGTGCCTGCAGCTATATCGACAGCAACGTCGGCAAGCTCTTGCAAACTCTGGAAGACACCGGTCTGGCCGAGGATACGATCATCATCTTTTCCGGCGACCACGGCGACATGCTCGGCGAGCGCGGCCTCTGGTACAAAATGCACTGGTTTGAAATGGCCGCCCGCGTACCACTTCTGGTCTGTGCACCGGGGCAATTCGCTGCGGGCCGCGTGAGCCACGCCGTGTCCACCGCCGACCTGCTGCCGACCCTGGTGGAACTGGCCGGCGGCGAGCTGGACCCGCGTCTGCCGCTGGACGGCCGTTCACTGGTCCCGCACTTGCAAGGGCAGGGTGGGCACGACGAAGTGTTCGGCGAATACATGGCCGAAGGCACCATCAGCCCGCTGATGATGATTCGTCGTGGCGCCTACAAATTTATCTACAGCGAAGACGACCCTTGCCTGCTGTTCGATGTACACAACGACCCACGGGAGCAGGAAGACCTCAGCCAGTCGCCGCAACATCGGGCGCTGTTTGCAGCCTTCTTGAATGAGGCGCGGGCCAAATGGGACATCCCGGCGATCCACCAGCAGGTGCTCGCCAGCCAACGCCGCCGTCGCCTGGTATTTGAGGCGCTGACCCAGGGCAAGCTGAAGAGCTGGGATCACCAGCCACTGGTAGACGCCAGTCAGCAATACATGCGCAACCATATCGACCTCGACGACCTGGAGCGCAAGGCACGTTATCCACAACCCTGCCAAAACCAATAAATAACAGAGGGAAGGCCATGCAAAAGCTAACGGTAGTACTGGGGATCCTGGCGCTCGCCAGCGCCAATGTGTACGCAGACAGCAGTTGTGAAACGGTGAAAATGGCTGATCCAGGCTGGAGCGATATCGCCGCCACCAACGCCATCGCCGGTTTTCTGCTGACGGGCCTGGGCTACAAACACAAAGTAGACACGCTGGCGGTGCCGATCACCTTTGGCGGGCTCAGGGATGGCCAGGTGGATGTGTTTCTGGGCAACTGGATGCCGGCGCAGCAGGGCTTCTATGACAAGTTCGTGGCCAATGGCGACGTGGTGCAACTGGCGAAGAACCTCGACGGCACCGAGTTCACCCTCGCTGTGCCGGACTATGTGTGGGACGCTGGCGTGCATGACTTTGCCGACCTGAACAAGTTTGCCGATAAGTTCGACAAGAAGATCTACGGCATCAGTTCCGGCGCGCCGGCGAATATCTCGCTGCAGGAGATCATCAAGAAAAACGATTTTGATCTCGGCCAGTGGAAGCTGATCGAATCCAGCGAACAAGCGATGCTCGCGGAGGTTTCACGCTCGGTCAAGAAACAGAAATTCGTGACTTTCCTCGGCTGGACGCCACACCCGATGAATGTGCAATTGAAAATGCATTACCTCAAAGGCGGCGAGAAATATTTTGGTGACACCGGCAGCGTGTATACCTTGACCCGCAAGGGTTACGCGCAAGCCTGCCCGAATGTCGGGAAGCTGTTGGTCAACCTGAGTTTCACCCAGGAGATGGAGAACAGCATCATGGCCGACGTCACCAACAACAAGGTCAGCAATGCCGATGCGGCGAAGGCGTGGATCAAGGCGAACCCGGCGGTGTTGGATAAGTGGTTGGATGGCGTAAAGACAGTGGATGGCAAGGATGCTCTGGCCGCTGTAAAAGCCAAACTCTAAAGACACTCGCCAGCTGAATGTGGGAGGGGCGGTGCGCCGATTCGACTCGCTCCCTCCCACAGTCGCCGATGCGTACTGATACTCTGAGCCAAACCTTCTGACCGAGTCTGCGATGCTTCGGCCCAACCGCCACACACTTTTGCCTTTTCTCGCCTGGCTCCCGCGCCAAACCCGCGCCAGTGTCGGTCGAGATGCAGTCGTCGGCCTCAGCGGCGCAGTACTCGCGCTGCCACAATCCATTGCCTACGCGCTGATCGCCGGCCTCCCACCCGAATACGGCCTGTATGCGGCAATCATCCCGGTACTGATCGCCTGCCTCTGGGGCTGCTCCTGGCACCTGATCTGCGGCCCGACAGCGGCGATTTCCATCGTGTTGTACGCCAGCATCAGCCCTTTGGCCGTGCCGGGGTCGCAGGACTACATTACCTTGATCCTCCTGCTGACATTCCTGGCCGGCGTTTTCCAGTGGCTGCTGGGCATGCTGCGCTTCGGAGCGCTGGTGAATTTCGTCTCCCATTCGGTGGTGCTCGGCTTCACCCTGGGTGCCGCCGTGGTGATTGCCCTGGGCCAACTGCCCAATCTGCTGGGCCTGGATGTGCCGAGCCAGGCAACGGCCATCAATAGCCTGCTGGCGCTGATCGACCATAGCCGCGAGTGGGACCCAGCTTCACTCGTCCTCGGGCTGGGCACCTTGTTGGTGGGCGCGTTGCTCAAATACTGGGTGCCCCGCTGTCCAACGCTGTTGATCGCCCTGGCCCTCGGCAGCCTGGTCGCCTGGCTGTCGCCGGCGATGTTCGGGCAGGTGGCGCTGGTCAGCTCGTTTGTCGGCAAGCTGCCTCCATTCAGCCCGCTGCCAATGGACCTGGATATGCTTCTGCGCCTGCTGCCCAGTGCCGTGGCGGTGGGCATGCTGGGGCTGGTGACCAGCCTGTCGATTGCCCGCTCTCTATCGGCCCGTTCGCAGCAATTACTCGACGCCAACCAGGAAGTCCGCGCACAGGGCTTATCCAATATCGTCGGCGGATTTTTCTCGGGGTACTTGTCAGCCGGTTCCTTTACCCGCTCCGGGCTCAGCTATGAGGCCGGCGCCTGCTCGCCGTTGGCGGGGGTGTTTTCCGCACTGTGGGTGGCGCTGTTCGCGTTGTTTGGCGCCGCGTTGATTGCACACATCCCCATCCCGAGCATGGCAGCGAGCATTCTGCTGATTTGCTGGGGGTTGGTGGACCATCGCGGCATTCGCGCGTTGTTCCGGGTGAGCCGTGCCGAATTCATGGTGATGAGCCTGACCTGCGTCGCCACGCTGCTGCTGGAACTGCAAACGGCGATTTATGCCGGGGTGCTGGCGTCGCTGTTTTTCTACCTCAAGCGCACCTCGCAACCGCGTGTCCAGCAGTGGCGTGACGGCGAAGACGATGTGCTGCGGGTAGGCGGCTCGATCTTCTTCGGCGCCAGCCATTACCTGCAAGTGCGCCTGCAAAGCCTTGCGAGCGAACGAGTGGTGATTGAGGCGCAGCAGATCAACTTTATCGACTATTCCGGGGTGGAGATGCTGCACCAGGAGGCACGCAGGTTGCGCGGGTTGGGGCGCAGCTTGATCTTGCGCCGGGCCCGACCGCAGGTTGTGGACGAGTTGAAAAAGTTGGAAGGGGCGGATAAGTGCCCCATCCACTTCGAAGACTGAACATAGCCAATAATGTGGAAGGAGGCTCGCCCCCCACCACACTTGGAACGCAGTCAGCTGAGTTGGCGACGCAGTTCGGCGAGCACCGGTGCCGAATCCGGGCGCACCCCGCGCCACAGGAAAAACGCTTCCGCCGCCTGCTCGACCAGCATGCCCAGACCATCCATCGCTACAGCTGCGCCTTGCTCAGTGGCCCAGCGACAGAACGCGGTCGGCTCCTTGGCATACATCATGTCGTAGCAAAAGGTCTTGCCCGATTCGATCAGGCTTCCGGCAATCGGGGGTACATCGCCTGAAAGGCTCGCGGACGTGGCATTGATGATCAGGTCCACCGGCTCACGCAGCCAGTCGAAACCGCTGGCGGATACCGGGCCAAGGTCGTCGAACAGCTCGGCGAGCAGTTCAGCCTTTTCCACGGTGCGGTTGGCGATGATCAGCGAGGCCGGCTGTTCCGCCAGCAAAGGTTCCAATGCACCGCGGACTGCGCCACCAGCGCCCAGTAGCAGGATGCGTTTGCCCTTCAGGTTCAACCCGGCGTTTACCGTCAGGTCGCGCACCAGGCCGGCGCCGTCGGTGTTATCGCCCAGCAAGGTGCCGTCGGCCAGCTTGCTCAGGGTGTTCACCGCGCCGGCGCGCTGGGCGCGCTCGGTCAAGGAGTTGGCCAAACGGTAGGCCTCTTCCTTGAACGGCACGGTGACATTGGCACCACGCCCCTGCACAAAGAACTCACGGGCGCAGCCGCTGAAATCCTCCAGCGGCGCGAGCAAGGTGCTGTAATCCAGCGTCTCGCCGGTCTGCTCGGCAAACATACGGTGGATCAACGGTGACTTACTGTGGCCGATGGGGTTACCGAATACGACGTAGCGATCCATCAGACCGCCGCCTTGGGTGCGAGCACACCCAGCCAGTCGCGGTCCTGCAGGAAGTAATCGGTGAGGCGCGCTTCTTCGCTGCCGGCTTCGGCCTTCCAGTCGTAGCTCCAGCGCACTTGCGGCGGAAGCGACATCAGGATCGACTCGGTACGCCCACCCGACTGCAGGCCGAACAAGGTGCCACGGTCGTAGACGAGGTTGAATTCAACGTAACGGCCTCGGCGGAATTCCTGGAACGCGCGCTGTTGCTCGGTATAGGGCGTGGCCTTGCGGCGCTGCACGATCGGCAGGTAGGCGTCGATGTAGGCATCGCCGATGGCGCGGATAAAAGCGAAGCAGGTGTCGAAGTCCCATTCGTTCAAGTCGTCGAAGAACAGGCCGCCGATACCGCGCGGCTCGTTGCGGTGCTTGATATGGAAATAGGTGTCGCACCAGGCTTTGTAGCGCGAGTACACATCCGGACCGAACGGCGCACAGGCCTGCTCGGCCACGCGGTGCCAGTGGATGCAGTCTTCTTCGTTGCCGTAGTAGGGCGTGAGGTCGAAGCCGCCACCGAACCACCATACCGGCTCTTCGCCTTCTTTTTCGGCGATGAAAAAGCGCACATTGGCATGGGACGTCGGCACGTGGGGGTTGTGCGGATGGATGACCAGCGACACGCCTAACGCCTCAAAGCCGCGTCCGGCCAGCTCAGGACGATGGGCACTGGCGGAAGGTGGGAGGCCGCTGCCAAACACGTGGGAAAAGTTAACGCCGCCTTTTTCAATGATCGAACCATCTGCAATCACGCGGGTGCGACCGCCGCCGCCGGCAGGCCGGGTCCAGGCGTCTTCGATAAAGCGAGTGTCCGTCTCGAAGGTTTCCAGGGCGCTGCAAATACGGTCTTGCAGGTCGAGCAGGTAGGCTTTAACAGCCTCAGTGCGAGTAGTCATGGCATCACCTTGAATCGGGCAAAGCTACGCGAGGCCATCGGGCGTCGGCGGCAAATGGGCGCACAGGATAACACCGCACCCATGTGCATCGCAGTTGACGAAGATCAAGCTTAGGAGTCCGATAGCGGGCTACGCGATTCAATCTTAAGGAGAAGTGCAGATGGCCAAACGTATCCAGTTCAGCGCCCATGGCGGTCCCGAAGTGCTTGAATATGTGGACTACACGCCCGCAGAGCCGGGCCCGCAACAGGTTCGCGTACGTAATGAGGCCATCGGCCTGAACTTCATTGACACTTATTTCCGCAGCGGTCTGTATGCGCCGCCGGCATTGCCATCGGGATTGGGCGCCGAAGGTGCCGGGGTTGTCGATGCGGTAGGCAGTGAAGTCTCTCAATTCAAGGTCGGCGACCGTGTGGCTTATGGCAGCGGCCCGCTGGGCGCCTACAGCCAACTGCATGTGTTGCCCACCGCCAACCTGGTGCACCTGCCGGACGACATCAGCTTTGAACAAGCCGCGGGCGCCATGCTCAAGGGCTTGACCGTGCAGTACCTGCTGCGCCAGACCTATGAACTGAAAGGCGGCGAAACCATTTTGTTCCACGCCGCTGCAGGAGGCGTGGGCTCCCTGGCCTGCCAATGGGCCAAAGCCCTGGGCGTGAAGCTGATCGGCACCGTGAGTTCACCGGAAAAAGCCGCCCTGGCCAAATCCCTTGGCGCCTGGGAAACCATCGACTACAGCAAGGAAAACGTCGCACAACGCGTGCTGGAGTTGACCGACGGCAAGAAAGTACCGGTGGTGTACGACGGCGTCGGTAAGGATACCTGGCTGACCTCGCTGGACAGCGTGGCGCCACGCGGGTTGGTGGTGAGCTTCGGTAACGCGTCGGGCGCAATAGAGGGGGTGAACCTGGGGATTCTGGCGGCCAAGGGTTCGCTGTATGTGACCCGTCCAACACTGGCGACCTATGCCAACAACCCGGAAAACCTGCAAACAATGGCCGATGATCTGTTCTCGATGATCAAGAGCGGCAAGGTGCGCATTGATATCAACCAGCGGTATCCACTGGCTGAAGCGGCGAAGGCACAGACAGCGTTGTCGGGACGGCGGACCACCGGGTCGACCATTCTGTTGCCATAACATTTAAGACACTTGGCGGTTTGAAGGGCCTCATTGCAAGCAAGCCCGCTTCCCTGTCTGACCGCGCGCCTCCAGTTGGAGATCGATCGACCGGGGGAGGGGCTTGCTCGCGAAAGCCACACCCCAGTATCAGGAAGGCCGCACGACCTCACCCGTCGCCAAATCGCGAATCAGGCTCGGGTTCTTGCGCCCACCCAGGGCTCCCCCCAACACCAGGTCCACCTGGCCACGGAAATATTGCTCCACACGAAGCCGCGTGCGCGCCGCCGGGCGGCCCTGAGGGTTGGCTGACGTCGAAATCAGCGGCCCTACCAGCGAGCACAAGTCCCGCACCAACGGATGGTCACTGACCCGCACGGCCACCGTGTCATGCACACCGGTCACCCACTCAGGCAGCAGGCCCTGATGGGGTACCAGCCAGGTATTCGGCCCCGGCCAGGTGCTGGCCATACGCTCGATCCAGGTATCCGGGAAATCTTCAAACAGAAAATCGAACTGGTGAATATTGTCCGCCACCAGGATCAACCCCTTATCCACAGAGCGGTTCTTGATCGCCAACAGCCGGTCCACCGCTTCTTCGTTCCACGGGTCGCAGCCCAGGCCCCAAACCGCCTCGGTCGGATAGGCAATCACCGCGCCTGCGCGAATTTCTCGTGCGGCTTCCAACACACGCCACCTGTTGACCATTGCTCATTCTCCGGACTAAAGCTCTGCGCAGTTTACCGATCTTCTTTACAAAACCTAGGGGCGCGCGAGCCAGCGGCCACTCTCGCAGATCACTTGGCCTTCGAGCTCCAGCTCCGTCAGCGTCGCCAGCACCTGGGATAATGGCCGGCCGCTGGCAACCGCCAGGCCTTCGCTGGTGTGAGGCGCGGCATGCAGTAACGCCACCAGTGGGTGAGTGACCGGTATGGGGGCAGGGCGTGACAGGGCCTGCCACCCGCGCAAACCTTCCAGAATGTGCTCAATGGTTTCGACCAACACAGCACCATCGCGGATCAGCTGATGACAGCCCTTGGCACCAGGATGATGAATGGAGCCAGGGATCGCATACACCTCTCGCCCTTGCTCGGCCGCCAGCCGTGCGGTAATGAGCGAACCGCTGGCCATGCTGGCTTCGACCACCAGCACACCCAGCGACAAGCCACTGATGATCCGGTTGCGCCGGGGAAAATTGCCCGCTTGAGGGGCCGCATCCAGCGGAAACTCGGAAACTACGGCGCTGCCTTGCTCTATCATCGCCGCGGCGAGCCTGCGATGCCGCTGTGGATAAAAATTTTCCAGCCCCGTGCCCAGCACGCCGATTGTCTGGCCGCCTACCTCCAATGCCGCTTGGTGCGCCGCGCCGTCTATGCCCAATGCCAAGCCGCTCGTGATAACGAAGCCAGCACTCGCCAGGCTGCGAGAAAACGCAGCGGCCGTGTCCATGCCGGGGCGGGAGGCGCGACGGCTCCCGACCACTGCCAGTTGGGGTTTTTCCAGGATCGCAGGGTTGCCGGCGACGAATAATAACGGGGGAGCATCGTCAATCTGAGCGAGTAGCGCGGGGTATTCAGGTTGGTCCCACATCAGCAAATGCTGGGCCGGGCCGGCTAACCAGGCCAAGGCGGCACTCGCACCATCACGAACTTCAGGACTGCGCCGAGCCTCGGCACTGACGGCTGGCAACCCGAGGGACCGCCAGGCGCTGGCAGGTGCACTGATGGCCTTTGAAGCGCAACCAAACGCTTCGATCAACACGCGAAAACGCTTGGGGCCCAGTTCCGGCAGCCTGTGCAAGCGTAGTCGCGCTTCCAGTTCGGCAGGGGAAATTTCATCACTGTTTATCGGATACATCTTGATCATCCTTGATCGGAACAAGCTGTGGATAACTCTGTTGGTAACTTATTTAGCAGGCTATTCATTGCATTTGATGGGCAGTCACGAAACGGTCCATCACCGCCAGTGAACGCGAGGCACTGAGCACCAGGCCGTAACTGAGCTTTTCAAAGGTGCGAAACACCACCAAGGTGCCGGCACGTTCGTCGGGAAGTTGCGTGGGCGCCCCGGTGAGGGTGTCGCGGACGGTGGAGCCGCTCTTGATCACGGTGAGCAATTGGCCTTCGACCATCCCGTCGCGCCGGCCTTTATTCAGGGTTACCGCGTCGAGCACGCCAATCTGAGTGACGCCCTTGGGGATATCAATGATCTGGCCTTCGATAAAAGCGGTCGGTTCTGCAGCTTCCCACCTTGTCAGCTCGACAGGGCGTTCGGTACTCAACAAACGGTCGCCTGGACGAACCTCCTGGGTCACTCGCTGCACGGCCAGGGTGGTGAGATCACCCGCCATCACAAAGCGTGCGGTGCCGATATCGTCCGCATTGACGCCCAGCAGTTCTTGAGTGTGTGGGTCGGTATAGGTTTTACCGCGGCGAAAAATCCCATAGCTTGCCTGGGACGGATCGAGAGAGCCCCGGGCATGCACCCGCTCGCCATTGGCGCCCAACACCCGTCCTGCTTCTGCCGCGACAATGTAAGGCGCACGGTCCAGATCCTGGGGCGTATCGAGAATGCGGTTGTGCAATAAAAAGCGCTGGATTGCCTGTTGCGTCGGTTGATCCAGCCGCTGTGCAGGCTGGGGAATAAGGGCCGTGGCAAACGGGGCCCACAGCAGCAAGACGAGTAGCGATTTCCTCATGGGGTCAATCTCCTTTATTATGTGCGTTCGCGTGAAATGCCATAGCCTCCGCGGCTTTTGAGCGTTTCACACCGGCTGTCTGGGTCCATCCCAACGCCGATTTGCCTCTACCTCACATGTGCAGCAATTACGCTTATGGCTATTTTGAACATCCTCGAATTCCCCGACTCGCGCCTGCGCACGATCGCCAAACCGGTGGCCGTAGTGGACGACAAGGTTCGTCAGTTGGTCGATGACATGTTTGAAACAATGTATGAAGCCCCGGGCATCGGCCTCGCCGCCACCCAGGTCAACGTGCATCAGCGCGTCGTGGTCATGGACCTGTCGGAAGATCGCAGCGAACCACGGGTGTTCATCAACCCCGAGTTCGAACCGCTGACCGAAGAAATGGGCGAATACCAGGAAGGCTGCCTGTCGGTGCCGGAGTTCTACGAAAACGTCGAACGCCCGCTGCGCGTGAAAATCAAGGCCCTGGACCGTGATGGCAAGCCCTACGAGTTGATCGCCGATGGTCTGCTGGCGGTGTGCATCCAGCATGAATGCGACCACCTCAACGGCAAGCTGTTCGTCGATTACCTGTCCACGCTCAAGCGCGACCGAATCAAGAAGAAGCTGGAAAAAAAGCATCGCCAGCAAGCTTGATGCCCTTCTTCCAAAGGCTTGCTGCGGCAAGCCTTTTTCTTTTGTGACTGTTTTTAACCGAGAACTCCCATGACCGAGCCACTGCGCATAGTTTTTGCCGGCACTCCCGAATTCGCAGCCGAACACCTCAAGGCGCTGCTTGCCAGCCCCTATGACATCGTCGCGGTGTATACCCAGCCGGATCGCCCGGCCGGGCGCGGGCAAAAACTGACGCCAAGCCCGGTCAAGCAGTTGGCGCTGGAGCACAACATTCCTGTGCTGCAACCTCCGACCCTGCGTAATGCCGAGGCCCAGGCCGACCTGGCCGCTCTGAAGCCGGACCTGCTGGTAGTCGTGGCCTATGGCTTGATCCTTCCACAAGCGGTGCTGGATATTCCACGGCTGGGTTGCATCAACAGTCATGCCTCGTTGCTGCCACGCTGGCGCGGTGCGGCGCCAATCCAGCGGGCCGTCGAGGCGGGCGACAGCGAAAGCGGTGTGACCGTGATGCGCATGGAAGCGGGCCTGGATACCGGGCCGATGCTGCTCAAAGTCACTACCCCGATCACCGGCGAAGACACCGGTGGCAGCCTGCACGATCGTCTCGCCGAGCTGGGCCCACCGGCTGTAATCCAAGCCATCACCGGCCTCGCCGTTGGCACCCTGCCAGGTGAAGTACAGGACGACAGCCTAGCCACCTACGCGCACAAATTGAATAAAGACGAGGCCCGTATCGACTGGAGCCGCCCGGCCGTGGAACTGGAGCGACTGGTGCGCGCCTTTAATCCCTGGCCGATCTGCCACAGCACACTCAATGGCGAAGCCTTGAAGGTACTGGCCGCCACCTTGGCCGATGGCAAAGGCGTTCCCGGTGAAATTATCGGTGCCAGCAAAGACGGCCTGTTGGTGGCCTGCGGTGAACAGGCGCTGTGCCTGACACGCCTGCAGTTGCCCGGCGGCAAGGCGCTGAATTTCAGCGACTTGTTCAACAGCCGTCGTGAGAAATTTTCCGTGGGTACGGTTCTCGGGGCGGTCGCCCAATGAACCCGCGTCTGGCCGCCGCCAAGGCCCTCGCCGCCGTTCTCAACGGCAAGGCTTCGTTGAACAGTTCACTGCCCACCCAGCTGGATAAGGTCGAAGACCGCGATCGCGGTTTCACCCAAGACCTGGCATTCGGCACGGCCCGTTGGCAGCCGCGCTTGTCGGCACTGGCGGCCAAGCTGCTGCAAAAACCGTTCAAGGCAGCCGATGCGGATGTGGAAGCGCTGCTATTGGTCGGACTCTATCAGTTGCTCTACACCCGCGTGCCGGCCCACGCCGCCATCGGTGAAACCGTCGGTTGCGCCGACAAGTTGAAAAAACCCTGGGCCAAGGCTCTGCTCAACGCCGTATTACGTCGTGCCCAGCGCGAAAGCGAAGCGCTGCTGGCCGAGCTGGAGCATGACCCGGTGGTGCGCACCGCGCACCCACGCTGGCTGCAAAAAGCCCTGAAAGCTTTCTGGCCCGAGCAATGGGAAAGCATTTGTGCCGCCAACAACGCGCATCCGCCGATGATCCTGCGGGTCAACCGTCGTCACCACAGTCGCGATGCCTACCTGCAATTGCTTATCGGGGCCGGCATCAACGCCACGCCGTGCGTGTACAGCGTCGACGGTATCGTGCTGGAGGCTGCCACCGACGTACGCAGCCTGCCGGGTTTTGCCGACGGCTGGATCAGCGTGCAGGACGAAGCCGCACAACTGGCTGCTGACCTGCTCGACCTGGCTCCCGGCCAACGCGTGCTCGACGCCTGCTGCGCACCAGGCGGCAAGACCTGCCATATCCTGGAAGTCGAACAGGGCCTGGCGGGAGTGGTCGCGGTCGATCTGGAAGCCAAGCGCCTGGTACGTGTGCGTGAAAACCTCGCACGCCTGGGCCTGAATGCCGACCTGATCGCTGCCGACGGCCGCGACACCGCCAGTTGGTGGGACGGCAAACCCTTCCAACGTATCCTGCTGGACGCGCCCTGTTCCGCCACCGGCGTGATCCGCCGTCACCCCGACATCAAGCTGACCCGCCAGCCCGACGACATCGCGGCCCTGGCCGTGCTGCAAGGCGAACTGCTCGACGCTTTGTGGCCGACCCTGGAAGTCGGCGGCATCTTGCTCTACGCCACCTGCTCCACCTTGCCCACCGAGAACACCGAGGTGATCCAGGCCTTCCTCGCCCGCACCAGCGGCGCGCGGGAACTGGACCTTGCCACGGCTGCCGGTATCAAGCAGCCCCACGGTCGCCAATTGCTCGCACAGGAAGGCGGCCACGATGGCTTCTACTACGCCAAACTGATCAAGATCGCCGCCGCGCGCGGCTGAATGGTTTTAAGGGAGTGACCGGATGAAAATCATCATCCTTGGGGCAGGGCAGGTCGGCGGTACGCTGGCCGAACATTTGGCCAGCGAAGCCAACGATATCACCGTGGTCGACACCGACAGCGAGCGCCTGCGCAACCTTGGCGACCGCCTGGACATCCGCACCGTGCAAGGCCGCGCGTCGTTCCCGACGGTGCTTCGCCAAGCCGGTGCCGACGATGCCGATATGCTGGTCGCCGTGACCAACAGCGACGAAACCAACATGGTCGCCTGCCAGGTCGCCCACACTCTGTTTCACACCCCTACCAAGATCGCTCGCGTGCGTGAAGCGGCCTACCTGACCCGTGCGGGGCTGTTCGACAACGACGCGATTCCGGTGGACGTGTTGATCAGCCCGGAACAGGTGGTGACCCACTACATCAAGCGCCTGATCGAGATACCCGGCGCCTTGCAGGTGATCGACTTCGCCGAAGGCAAGGCGCAACTGGTGGCGGTGAAGGCTTACTACGGCGGCCCGCTGGTTGGCCAGCAACTGCGCCAGCTGCGCGAGCACATGCCGAATGTGGAAACCCGCGTAGCGGCTATTTTCCGTCGCGACCGACCGATCCTGCCCCAGGGCGATACAGTGATCGAAGCTGACGACGAGGTATTCTTCATCGCAGCCAAGGCGAATATTCGCGCAGTGATGAGCGAAATGCGCCGGCTCGATGAGAGCTACAAACGCATCGTGATCGCAGGGGGTGGGCAGATCGGCGAACGGTTGGCGGAGGCGATTGAAAGCCGTTATCAAGTCAAGATCATCGAGATGAGCCCGACACGCTGCCGGTATTTGTCCGACACGCTCGACAGCACCGTGGTCCTGCAAGGCAGCGCCTCGGATCGCGATCTGCTGCTGGAAGAAAACATCGCCGACGCGGATATCTTCCTGGCCCTGACCAACGATGACGAAGCCAACATCATGTCTTCCCTGCTGGCCAAGCGGCTGGGGGCGAAGAAGGTGATGACCATCATCAACAACCCGGCCTATGTCGACCTGATTCAAGGGGGTGACATAGATATCGCCATCAGCCCGCAGCTGGCCACCATTGGCACCTTGCTCGCCCATGTGCGCCGTGGCGATATCGTCAGCGTGCATTCCCTGCGCCGGGGCGCGGCGGAGGCCATCGAGGCGATCGCCCACGGTGATGCGAAGTCGAGCAAGGTGATCGGCAAGGCCATCCGCGATATTGGCCTGCCACCGGGTGCAACTATCGGCGCGATCATTCGTGATGAAGAAGTGATCATCGCCCACGACGACACAGTGATCGCCACGGGCGACCATGTGATTCTGTTCCTGGTGGATAAAAAGCATATCCGCGATGTGGAGAAGTTGTTCCACGTGGGGCTGAGCTTTTTCTGACACAACGGAGTACACCAGCATGCTAGATTCCCTGGAGAAAATGCTCGCCAAGGGTGTGGATAATTCCTTGCTGCGCTTTGGTTTGGGCAAGGGTTATCTGGACTTGAAGGACAACGCCAAGGCGGCGGAACATTTGCGCAAGTGCGTCGAGTTTGACCCGAAGTATTCGGCGGCGTGGAAGTTGCTGGGCAAGGCACAGGCGGGACTGGGTGATAACGCTGCGGCGCGGCTGGCGTGGGAGAAAGGGATTGAAGCGGCCCAGGCCCACGGCGACAAGCAGGCCGAGAAAGAAATGACGGTGTTCCTGAAGAAACTCGACCGCCAGGCCTGAGCAGATCGAAAAATGTGAGAAGGCGCTAGCCCGTGTCAGCCCATGCATGTGGACTGAGTCACCGCTCTCGGGGGCAACCCTCTCTCACATTCTGTGTTGTATCGGCTTTGAGTCAGCAGCGGGTCAGTACCACCGCGCCTCACCCGGCGGGCGCTTCTTGAAGCGTTTCATGCTCCACATGTACTGGCTCGGGTAGGCGCCGACATAACGTTCCACCACCTTGCTCATGGCCGCGCAGGACGTGGCGGTGTCGGTGCTGTACATGTCTTCCGGCGCCGCTTCCAGGATCACTTTGTAGCCTGAGCCATCCGGCAGCCGCAGCGCGTGCAGGAACACACCCACGGCCTTGTGGCCCGCGAGCATGTTCGGCACGAACTTGCTGGTCAGCGCCTGGGTAGCGAAGAACGGCACAAAGATCCCTGCCGACTCGGCCGGTTCCGGGTCGGCGGGGATGCCGACCTGACCGCCTTTGCGCACTTCCTTGATCACGCTGAGAATGCCTTCCTTGGTCGACGCGGCCACGCGGTTGCCCAGTTGCACGCGCTGCTTTTGCAGCAACTCATCCACCGCCTTGAGCTTCGGCGGGCGGTAGAAAATGATCGGTTTGCATTGGTTGCAATAGAAGTGGTTCAGCACTTCCCAGTTACCCAGGTGGCTGGTGATACCCACCACGCCCTTGCCCGACGCCAGGGCTTGGTGCAGCACTTCCAGGCCCTCGACCTCGCGCACCAGATCGATCGAGCGCTGGGCCGGCCAGATCCAGGCGCAGGCGCTTTCGGTCAGGGACTTGCCGATGTCCATCAGGCTCTGGCCGACCAGACGCTCGCGAGCGGCCGGATCCATGTCCGGGAAGCACTTGGAGAGGTTGATCCGCACCGTGTCGCGGGAACGGTTGGGGGTTTTCCACATGATCCAGCCAATCGCCGTACCGACAGCTTGAACGGCGCGCCAAGGCAGCAGGGCAAATAACCGGAGAGCGCCTACCAGCAAGGCGCCTTTAAACTTTTCCACAGGTCACTCCTGATCGTGTGTGGTGCGCAAAGCGCGCATTCTAACCGGCGTTGACCAACTGCGCGTAACGGTCGCAGTCCCGGGTGTGGTCCATGACCATGCCGCTGGCTTGCATGAAGGCATAGCAGATGGTCGGCCCGACAAAGGTGAACCCGGCCTTTTTCAGGGCCTTGCTCATGGCTTCGGCCTCGGGAGTAATCGCCGGGACTTCGCTGCGATCCTTGAAATGATTGACCTTGGGCACGCCGCCAACGAATGACCAGAGCCAACCCACCGGGTCTTCCAGGGCCAACCAGGCGGCAGCATTGCGCCGACTGGCGTTGAGCTTCAGGCGATTGCGCACGATTCCCGGATCAAGCATCAAGGCTTCGATTTCCGCATCGGTCAGTTTCGCCAACCGCCGCGCATCAAAACCGAACAAGACCTTTCGATAATGCTCGCGTTTGCGTAAAACGGTGATCCAGGACAGGCCCGCCTGGAACCCTTCGAGCAAAAGCAACTCGAACAAACCCTGCGCATCGCGCAACGGCGTTCCCCACTCCTGATCGTGATAAGCCATGTACAGCGGATCTTCAGAACACCAAAAGCAGCGTGGCATAAGGCTCCAGGGAGTGGTTGCAGGACCGAATGGGGTATACTCCCGCTCTTTAAATCGCAGCCCAAGTAACAGGTGAATTTCGTGAGCCAGCCTACGCCAGCCGTGCGTACCTTCCAAGACTTGATCCTCGCCCTCCAGCAATACTGGGCCGAGCAAGGTTGTGTGGTACTTCAGCCCTACGATATGGAAGTAGGCGCCGGCACTTTCCACACCGCAACATTCCTGCGGGCCATCGGCCCGGAAACCTGGAACGCCGCTTATGTGCAGCCCAGTCGTCGCCCGACTGACGGCCGCTACGGCGAAAACCCGAACCGTCTGCAGCACTACTACCAGTTCCAGGTGGTCTTGAAGCCGAACCCGGACAACTTCCAGGAGCTGTACCTGGGCTCGCTGAAACATGTCGGCCTGGACCCATTGGTCCACGACATCCGTTTCGTCGAAGACAACTGGGAGTCACCGACCCTGGGCGCCTGGGGCCTGGGCTGGGAAGTGTGGCTCAACGGCATGGAAGTGACGCAGTTCACTTACTTCCAGCAAGCGGGCGGCATCGAGTGCTACCCGGTGACCGGCGAAATTACCTACGGTCTCGAGCGCCTGGCCATGTACCTGCAGGGCGTGGACTCGGTCTATGACCTGGTGTGGGCAGACGGCCCGTTCGGCAAAGTGACCTACGGCGATGTGTTCCACCAGAACGAAGTGGAGCAGTCCACCTACAACTTCGAACACGCCAACGTCGACAAGCTGTTCGAGCTGTTCGACTTCTATGAAAGCGAAGCCAAGCGGCTGATCGAGCTCGACCAGCCGCTGCCGTTGCCGAGCTATGAAATGGTGTTGAAGGCCTCCCATACCTTCAACCTGCTGGACGCCCGCCGTGCCATCTCGGTAACCGCGCGCCAGCAATACATCCTGCGTGTGCGCACCCTGGCGCGTTCCGTCGCTCAAGCCTACCTGCTGGCACGCGCCAAGCTGGGCTTCCCGATGGCAACCGAAGACCTGCGTGATGAAGTGTTGGCTAAGCTGGAGGCTGCACAATGAGTGCTCAAGATTTCCTGGTTGAACTGGGCACCGAAGAGCTGCCACCCAAGGCGCTCAATACCCTGGCCGACGCCTTCCTGGCCGGTATCGAAAAAGGCCTGCAAACCGCCGGCCTGAAGTTTGAAACGAAAAAAGTCTACGCTGCGCCACGCCGCCTGGCCGTGTTGCTGACCGCTCTGGAAACCCAGCAGCCGGATCGCAGCATCAACCTCGACGGCCCACCGCGTCAGGCCGCTTTCGACGCCGAAGGCAACCCGACCCAGGCCGCTCTTGGTTTCGCCAAGAAGTGCGGCGTAGAGCTGAGCGATATCGATCAGAGCGGCCCGAAACTGCGTTTCAGCCAGGTCATCACCGGCAAGCCGACCGCGAGCCTGCTGCCGACCATCGTCGAAGACTCGCTGAACGACCTGCCGATCCCCAAGCGCATGCGCTGGGGTGCTCGCAAAGAAGAATTCGTACGCCCGACTCAGTGGCTTGTAATGCTGCTCGGTGACCAGGTCATCGACTGCACCATCCTCGCCCAGAAGGCGGGGCGTGACTCCCGTGGTCACCGTTTCCACCATCCGCAAGGCGTACGCATCACTTCGCCGGGCAACTACCTCAACGACCTGCGTGCCGCCTACGTGCTGGCCGATGCCAACGAGCGTCGCGAGCTGATCAGCAAACGCACCGAAGAGCTGGCCCGCCTGCAGGAAGGCACCGCCATCGTACCGCCAAGCCTGCTCGATGAAGTGACCGCCCTGGTTGAATGGCCGGTGCCGCTGGTGTGCTCGTTCGAGGAACGTTTCCTCGAGGTGCCGCAAGAAGCGCTGATCACCACCATGCAGGACAACCAGAAGTATTTCTGCCTGCTGGACGTGGACGGCAAGTTGCTGCCGCGCTTCATCACCGTGGCCAATATCGAGAGCAAGGACCCGCAGCAGATCATCGCCGGTAACGAGAAAGTCGTTCGCCCGCGCCTGACCGACGCCGAGTTCTTCTTCAAGCAAGACAAGAAGCAGAAGTTGGAAGACTTCAACCTGCGCCTGCAGAACGTGGTGTTCCAGGAAAAACTCGGCAGCGTCTATGACAAGGCTGTACGGGTTTCCAAACTGGCTGCCTACATCGCACCACGCATTGGCGGTGATGCCGCCTGGGCCGCGCGGGCGGGCCTGCTGTCCAAGTGCGACCTTGCCACCGAGATGGTCGGCGAGTTCCCGGAAATGCAAGGCGTTGCCGGTTACTACTACGCCCTCAACGACGGCGAGCCGAACGATGTGGCCCTGGCGCTGAATGAGCAATACATGCCGCGCGGTGCCGGCGCCGAGCTGCCAAGCACCCTGACCGGCGCGGCCGTGGCCATCGCCGACAAGCTGGACACCCTCGTAGGTATCTTCGGTATCGGCATGCTGCCCACCGGCAGCAAGGACCCGTACGCTCTGCGCCGTGCGGCCCTGGGCGTGCTGCGTATCCTGATCGACAAGAAGCTGGACCTCGACCTGACCCAGGCCGTGGTATTCGCCGTCGGCCAGTTCGGTGCCAAGGTCAAGCAAGCCGGCCTGGCCGAGCAAGTGCTGGAGTTCGTCTTCGACCGCCTGCGTGCGCGTTACGAAGACGAAGGCGTGGACGTTTCCGTCTACCTGTCGGTACGTGCCCTGCAACCCGGTTCGGCGCTGGACTTCGACCAACGCGTACAAGCCGTACAGGCATTCCGCAAGTTGCCGGAAGCCGAAGCCCTGGCTGCCGTGAACAAGCGCGTGTCGAACCTGTTGAGCAAGGCCGAAGGCCTGGGCAATGCCGACGTCGACCCAAGCCTGTTTGCCGATGCCAAGGAGTTCTCGTTGAACTCGGCCATCGCCAAAGCGGAAAACGCGGTGAAGCCGCTGATCGCCGAGCGTAACTACGCCGAAGCATTGGCGCGCCTGGCGAGCTTGCGTGAGCCGGTGGATGCGTTCTTCGAAGCCGTGATGATCAACGCCGAAGATGCCGGCGTGCGGAAAAACCGCTATGCCATGCTGGCACGCCTGCGCGGCCTGTTCATCGGCATCGCTGATATTTCGACACTGAGCTGACCATGTTGAAACTGCTGATTCTCGATCGGGACGGGGTGATCAACTACGACTCCGATGCGTACATCAAGTCGGTGGAGGAATGGATTCCACTGCCTGGCTCGATCGAGGCGATCGCGCAGTTGAGCAAAGCCGGCTGGACGGTGGCCATCGCCACCAACCAGTCCGGCATTGCCCGTGGCTACTACAACATCGCGACTCTGGAGGCCATGCACGCGCGCTTGCGCACGTTAGTGGCCGAACAAGGCGGTGAGGTAGGGCTGGTGGTGTATTGTCCCCACGGGCCGGATGAGGGCTGCGATTGCCGCAAACCCAAACCTGGCATGTTGAAAACCATTGCAGAACATTACAAGGTGCCCTTGGCTGGGATATGGTTCGTCGGGGACAGCCTCGGTGACCTGGAGGCGGCCAAAGCCGTCGACTCTCAGCCAGTTTTGGTTAAGACCGGGAAAGGCGAAAAGACCCAGGCGAAAAACCTGCCGGTAGGCACTTTGATTTTTGACGATCTGGCGGCGGTTGCCGCAGAACTTATCAACAACTAGCCGCCCTCGACTTCCTGACCAAGGACTGTTCGGGAGTGCGCTTTTAACAGGCGGGCCGTGTCCCGCAACGGTAAATGCCGCCATGTCGATCTTGCAGGCCATCAGAACCTTTTTCTTTTACCTGCTGCTGGGCACCAGTTCGTTTCTCTGGTGCACCCTGAGCTTTTTTATTGCGCCTTTTTTGCCGTTCAAGGCGCGCTATCGCTTTATCAACGTCTATTGGTGCCGCTGCGCGTTGTGGCTGACCAAGGTATTCCTGAACATCCGTTTCGAGATCAAGGGCGCTGAAAACGTCCCGGAACAGCCCTGCGTGATTCTGTCGAACCACCAGAGCACTTGGGAGACGTTTTTCCTGTCGGCCTACTTTTCGCCATTGAGCCAGGTGCTCAAGCGTGAGTTGCTATATGTGCCGTTCTTCGGCTGGGCCATGGCCATGCTGCGGCCGATCGCCATTGACCGTGACAATCCCAAGGCGGCGCTCAAGCATGTGGCCAAAAAAGGCGACGAGTTGCTCAAGGATGGCGTCTGGGTGTTGATCTTTCCTGAAGGTACTCGGGTGCCCTACGGCACCGTAGGCAAGTTCTCACGCGGTGGTACCGCGCTGGCGGTCAATGCCAACCTGCCGGTTTTGCCAATTGCCCACAACGCCGGCAAGTTCTGGCCGAAGACCGGTTGGGCAAAACGCGAGGGCACCATCACCGTGGTGATTGGCGAGCCGATGTACGCCGAAGGTGAAGGACCGCGTGCCATTGCTGCGTTGAATGACCGCGCTGCCGCGTGGAACGAGGCACAACAGCGAGCCATGGGTTCCCTGCCTCCGGAGCCGGTTGTAGTCGAGACACCTGCGGTATGACGTTCTGTGGATAACCTGTGCACGGTTTGTTGGCGAATTGCCGATTTATAATCCTAACCAGATGATTTTATTACATATTTCTAAGCCTTATAAAATCTCGAAAAACGTGCATAAGTTTTTTCAGCATTAAAAAACCGGTCCTTGTGACCGGTTTTTTATGCACAGAAGAAAAGTACGTTTCTTATTCGTCCAAAAGCGGTAGATGCAGGATGAAAGTAGAGCCTTTTTCCAACTCGCTTTCACACAGGATATGGCCACCGTGACGCTCTATCACGGCTTTGACCATGGTCAGGCCCAGTCCCAGACCCTCACTGCCTTGGGCCGAATCAAAGCGCCGGTACTGGTTGAAGAGCTCGGGCAGATCCTCAGGTGCAATACCCGGCCCCTGATCGCTGATACGGCATTCCAAACCACCTCGCACGCTGCTATGGCTCAACCTTACGGTAGTGCCGGACGGCGAGTATTTGATGGCGTTCTCCAGCACATTAAACAGGGCTCGGGTGAGCAGCGATTGATCTGCCGAGACCATTCCCTCATCGGCTTCATCCAGGTCGTGAACCAGATGGATGCCCTTGAGCTGGGCAAGCACAGCCACTTGGTCAAAGGCATCCATCACCAGCATGGCAAACAGCGTGGGTTGGAACTGATAGCCGTCGGCCTCGGCTTTAGCCAATTGCACGAAGGATTCGGTGAGGCTCAGAGCACGCTTCACCTGTTGTTCGATTTGAGCAAATACCGGTGACTCGCCGTTGTGCACATCCAGCAGCGCCAGGATTGCCGAATGCGGTGCACGCAGGTCGTGGGACAAAAAGCGCAGCATGGTCTCGCGGTGCTGCTGGGCCTCGCGTTCCTTGCTCAGGTCCGTCAGGCTCAGCAGCCAGCCGAGGGCGATATCGCCTTCAGCCGGCAGCAAGGGGGCAAGCTCCATGCGCAGGCTGCGCTGGTGAATGTCACGAAACTCAACAAGCTCCAACGCCGACAGGGCAGGTCGAACGCCATTGTGCAGCGGAGGGTAGCCCAAGTCAGCGAGCTGTTCGATCAGGTTGGTGCTGACCAGATCGCTGCCGAATACTTCGCGGGCAATCCGATTGGCGAGCAGTATGGTGCCTCTGGGGTCGGTAATCAGCGTAGCCACCGGCAGGCATTCCAACCCATCGGCCATGAAGCGTCGCGTGTCCCGTGTACGGCTGACCGCTTGCTCCAGGGCAAAGATCCGCGCCTGTAATACATCACCTTTGCTTGCCGGGGCGCGACGACGTTCCGGGAGGACTTTGGGTTCGTAATCCAGCTGCGCCAGTTCCCAGCCGAAATAAGCAAGGATCACGCTGAGACGACGCCAGTTCCAGATCAGGTAGCTGAGCAGCAAACCGATCAGACACGCCGCTGGCGACCACCAGTGCCCCATGCGCAGCAGCACCCATGAGCCCAGCAAAGCGGCAGCCATGCACCCCAGCGTCATCCACAGGGCGTAGCGGGGGAGGTACAACAGAAGGCCCAATAACAATGCCACCAGCGACGCGGCCATCAGCGCTGCGAGCCAACCGGGAAGCTCGACGATACTGCGCTCCTGCAGCAAGCCATTGAGGACGTTGGCCTGGATCTCCACCCCCGCCGTGGTGCCCGCAAACGAAGACAGCGGTGTAACAAAACGATCACCCATTCCGGAGGCGGTGGCCCCCACCAGGATCAGGCGGTTGCGCAACTGCTCGGGAGCAACCTCACCACGTAACAGGCTGGCATAGGACACGCTGGGAAAATGCGTGTGGGCCGCAATGAACGGGATGCGTATAGCGTACTCCCGATGCCACTGTGCATTGGTTTGCGCCAACGGCTCCCCTGGCATGTCAGAAGGTTGGCCGCTTAATGTGTAGGCTTCCCATGCCAACTGCGGTGTCGTATTACCCGGAGGGCCTTCACGCAGGTACAGGCTGCGTACGACGCCATCGCTATCCGCTTCCACATTGATATGCCCAAGCCCTCTGGCGCACTTGAGCAAAGGCAAAATTTGGGCGTCCGGCTCGCCATAGCTGGTGGCGCCTTCACGCAATAACGGAAGTACCACATTGCCCGCGTTGCAAATCGCATCAGCCAAGCGTCGATCATTGGCGGGCACGCCAGGCTCGCTGAAGATCACATCGAACAGGATAGCGGCCGGTCGTGCGTCACTCAGGCGGTCGATCAGATCGGCGTGCAGGCTGCGTGGCCAAGGCCAACGGCCCAGTTCTTTCAAGCTCTGGTCGTCAATCGTCACCAACAAGATGCGCGGATCCACCGGCAGCGGTGTGAGGCGGCGAAGGCTGTCGTAGAGAGGGTTGTTCAGCGCCAGGCCCGGGCTGAGGGACAGGTAGGCGGTGATCGGCAATAACAGTAAACCTATCCACAACCATTCGCGAACCAAGCCATGGAATAAACGCTGGGCATGGGTAGGCTGGCGTTTCTCGGCCTTGCGCCAGAGCATCATAGGTCAGCCACCGGATGCCTGCGCCTGTGTGGCGGGCGGGTAGTAGAAAATGTCATAAACCCCGGTTTCCCCCTCCAGGCCGTGCTCATCGTAGGCCGACAAACGCACGTGATAGAACGACGCCTTGAGCCCAGTGAAGCTCATTTTCGGCTCGCTGGAAAAGTTTTGCTGCTTGATGTTCAGGAAGGCGGTATCCGTAGCAACTTGCGCGCGATAGCGCTGTGCACCCGGTAATGGCTGCAGGTACAAATGCCACACGGGCGCATCACCTTTCAAACCATCCTGGCCGATCAACACGGGCGCGGGTAGAAGCTCCACAGGTTTGAGGTCACCTTGTTTCGTGAACAACAGTCCCTGGCGCGCGCCCACCTTCACTTCGTCTTCGACAGGGCCCCGCTTCATGTTCACGTCACGGTTCACCGCAACCTGTCCATTGAGCACCTCCAATACTGATTGCCCAGCATCGTCCCGTACTCGAAAGTGCGTACCGCGTACCCCCAGCACGCCCACGGGCGTCACGATCTGGAACCGATCATGGTCGCTGGCTCGCTTGATCACATAGGCTTCAGCCTGGCCTTGTTCGAGAATCACTTGGGGAATCGACTGCCCCGGCACCAAATGCAAACGCATCTGTGAGCTGGAGGGCAATACCACTCTCGAGCCATCACCCAGCAACAGGCTGGTGAACGCCGATTCCGAAGTTCTCACGCCTTCTTGCTCATCGATGGTCATGCCTTCCTGCAGAGGGTGCGCCTTGCCCTTGCTGTCCAGCTTCCAGGCATCCCCGGTCAGGTGCAAAACAACCGCGGGCAGCGGCTGGGCGCGACAGGCAAAATGATCATCGACGTAGGCGGCGCGGGGCGCCGCAGAAACTTGCCCAGCCATCAGGGCCAAGACCAGGAACGAGGGCAGGGCACCAAACACGCGGCAGGGAGAGGGGATCATGGTGCTTATCGACATGGGGTTTCCAGAAGGCGTTTGACAGAAACGCGCAGGTTTACGCTAGCGCATGCGTCGGCTGATCCTTTTCCTAAAGAGCAGGAGCCGGTATCTTTCCTATATCGGGACTGAAGATTTTCAACGAGTTAACGGCTCTTTGATATCAGCGTACCGATTGATCCACGAGGTATTGAGTCTGGCCACAATTATTCAGATTCAATCACCGGTATTTGTTCTGTACGAAATCGCTGTCGAAAAGGCCATCGATGGCCGACATTTTAGTAGAAAGGACCCACCCATGCGTGTCGCAATACTGGATGACGAGCCCGCCGAACTGCGCCGGGTTGAACAGACACTGCGACAGATCCCCAGCACTGCGGAACAGCCCTGGTCCCTGCATTTTTTTGAACGCGGCGAAGACCTGCTGCGTCAGCTACGCCGGGAAACCTTCGATCTGTTGATACTCGATTGGCAACTGCCCGATATCACTGGAATCGCCCTGTTGCGCTGGACTCGAGAACACATGGAGGCTCCGCCTGCGGTCATTATGCTGACGAGCCGCGATGCGGAGAGCGACATCGTCACGGCACTCAACAGCGGGGCAGACGACTACGTCAGCAAACCCTTTCGCCCCAATGAACTCAAAGCACGGGTCAGTGCGGTTTTGCGTCGCCATGGCCTGCAAAAACCCACCACCAGCGAACTGCAGAGTTTCAACGACCTGACCTTTGACGACGCTGAATTGACCGTCACCCGCGCAGGTAAACCGATCAATCTGACCGAGAGGGAATATCGCCTGGCCAGTTGCCTGTTCGCCAACCTGGCGCGGCCGCTGTCTCGCGAATACCTGTATGAGCGGTTCTGGACTCACGAAGAGATGGTGTCATCACGACCGTTGGACACGCATATCTATCGGCTGCGTAACAAGTTGGGACTGACGGCGGATCGAGGTTGGCAATTGCTGACCATCTATGGGTATGGGTATCGGTTGGAGAGCGTGGCAACCACCACATCAGGCTGAAACTGACGATGTTCCACGTGGAGCATTTTCAAACTGCTTTTCACACTTCAATAAAAAAGGCCAACGCTAAGCGTTGGCCTTTTCTTTAGCGAGCGGGCTTGATCAGAAGTCCAAGTTGGACACCGCCAAGGCATTGCTCTCGATGAAGTCACGGCGAGGTTCGACCGCATCACCCATGAGGGTGTTGAAGATCTGGTCTGCGCCAATAGCGTCTTCGATAGTCACGCGCAGCATGCGACGCTGGCTCGGGTCCATGGTGGTTTCCCACAGCTGATCCGGGTTCATTTCGCCCAGACCTTTATATCGCTGGATAGTGTGACGCTTGGTGCTTTCAGTCATCAGCCAATCGAGGGCTTCTTTGAATTCCTTGACCGGCTTCTTGCGTTCGCCGCGCTGGATGTAAGCGCCCTCGTCCAACAGGGTGCTCAGTTGGGCCCCCAGGGTGACCACCGTCTTGTAATCATTGCTGCCGAAGAAGTCGCGGTTGAAAGTGACGTAGTTCGACAGGCCATGGGAGATCAATTCGACCTCGGGCAGCCACACGCCACGTTCACGATCTTCACGCAGGCTGGCTTTGTAGACCAGGCCAGACTTCTCGACGGTACGTAGGCGCACCTCGTATTGAGCCAACCAATCCTGCATGGCTGCGTGATCACCCAACTGCTCCAGGCTGACCGCCGGCAGGTAGATGAAGTGTTCGGTCAGCTCCTGAGGGTACAGGCGCGACAGACGCTTGAGGGTCTTCATCACCATGCGGAAGTCGTTAACCAGACGCTCCAAAGCCTCACCGGAGATGCCCGGTGCTTCGTCGTTCAAGTGCAGGCTGGCATCTTCCAGGGCCGACTGCGTCATGTATTCTTCCATGGCGTCGTCGTCTTTGATGTATTGCTCTTGCTTGCCCTTTTTCACTTTGTACAACGGCGGCTGAGCGATGTAGATATAGCCACGCTCGATCAGCTCCGGCAACTGACGGAAGAAGAAGGTCAACAGCAGGGTACGGATGTGCGAGCCGTCGACGTCAGCATCGGTCATGATGATGATGTTGTGATAGCGCAGCTTGTCGATGTTGTACTCGTCACGACCGATGCCACAACCCAGCGCCGTGATCAAGGTGCCGACTTCCTGGGAGGAAATCATCTTGTCGAAACGGGCTTTCTCGACGTTGAGGATCTTACCTTTCAACGGCAAGATGGCCTGGGTGCGACGGTTACGACCCTGCTTGGCGGAACCGCCAGCAGAGTCACCTTCCACTAGGTACAGCTCGGAGAGGGCAGGGTCCTTCTCCTGGCAGTCTGCCAATTTGCCCGGCAAGCCGGCGATGTCCAGCGCGCCTTTACGACGGGTCATCTCACGGGCTTTACGCGCCGCTTCACGGGCACGCGCCGCGTCGATCATCTTGCCGACAACCAGCTTGGCTTCGTTAGGGTTTTCCAACAGGAAGTCGGAGAAGTACTTGCCCATCTCCTGTTCCACTGCGGTCTTCACTTCGGAAGACACCAGCTTGTCTTTGGTCTGGGAACTGAACTTAGGGTCCGGTACTTTTACCGAGATAATCGCGGTCAAGCCTTCACGCGCATCGTCACCGGTAGTGGCGACTTTGTGCTTCTTCGCCAGGCCCTCAGCCTCGATGTAGGTGTTCAGGTTACGCGTCAGTGCGGAACGGAAACCCACAAGGTGAGTACCGCCATCGCGCTGTGGAATGTTGTTGGTGAAGCACAACAGGTTCTCGTTGAAGCTGTCGTTCCACTGCAGGGCGATTTCCACGCCGATGCCGTCTTCGCGCTGGATGTTGAAGTGGAACACCTGGTTGACCGCAGTCTTGTTGGTGTTCAGGTATTCAACGAACGCACGCAGGCCACCTTCGTACTTGAACAGTTCTTCCTTACCGCTGCGCTCGTCCTTGAGGACGATACCGACACCGGAGTTGAGGAAAGAGAGTTCACGAATACGTTTGGCGAGGATGTCCCAGCTGAAGTGAATATTCTTGAAGGTCTCGCTGGAAGCTTTGAAGTGAATCTGAGTACCCGTGGTTTCACTTTCACCTACGATTGCCATCGGTGCCTGAGGCACGCCATGCACGTAGGTTTGCTCCCAGATCTTGCCGCTTCGGCGAACGGTCAACACCAGCTTTTCCGACAGGGCGTTTACCACCGAAACACCCACGCCGTGCAAACCGCCGGAGACTTTATAGGAGTTATCGTCAAACTTACCGCCAGCGTGGAGCACGGTCATGATGACCTCTGCCGCCGATACGCCTTCTTCTTTATGCACATCCACCGGAATACCACGACCATTGTCGCGAACGGTGATGGATTCATCCGGATGGATGATGATGCTGATGTCGTCGCAGTGACCGGCCAGCGCTTCGTCGATGGAGTTATCGACCACCTCGAACACCATGTGGTGCAGACCGCTGCCATCATCGGTGTCGCCGATGTACATACCGGGACGTTTGCGTACGGCATCCAAACCTTTCAGCACTTTGATGCTGGTCGAGTCGTACGTGTTTTCTTCGCTCATGCCTTCACTCCCGATGGTCGTGGGTCTGGGTGATACGGCCCTGTTCCACGTGGAACAAAGCGACTGGCGTTTCCGTCTGCCAGCCTTCCCTCAATAATTCGTGGTCTACACAGGTGATAAAAACCTGGCAGCGTAAGTCTTCCAACAAGCGGCATAGCGAACGGCGGTGTTGCTCGTCGAGTTCGGACGGCAAGTCATCCACTAGATAAATACATTGACCGCGTCGGGCCTGGCTAACCAAATGCCCCTGGGCGATACGCAACGCACACACCACCAACTTCTGCTGGCCACGGGACAAGATGTCCGCAGCATTATGTGCGCCCAATCTAAGGCGCAAATCAGCACGTTGAGGGCCAGCCTGCGTATGGCCAATTTGCTGGTCCCGCTGCAAGGACGTGGCGAGCACTGCACTCAGCTCACGCTCTTTGTCCCAACCCCGGTAGTAGCTCAGCGTCAGCCCTTCGAGGTCCAACAACTCCCTCAAGGTCTGTTCAAAGACTGGTTTCAAGGCTTTGATATAGGCACGGCGGTAATCATCTATTTCATCGCTGGCCAGGCACAATTCCCGGTCCCAGGCCGCTTGCGAAGCGGCGTCAAGTGTACCATGCCGCAGCCACGAGTTCCGCTGCCGCAGGGCCTTCTGCAGGCGCTGCCAAGTGGCCATGAACCGCGGTTCCACGTGGAACACTCCCCAATCGAGGAACTGCCTGCGTATTTTCGGTGCGCCTTCCAACAAGCGAAAGCTATCAGGGTTGATCAATTGCAACGGCAGAATTTCCGCGAGTTGCGCCGCACTGCGAGCATTCTGCCCATCAATGCGAATTTGGAATTCCCCACCCCGATCACGAGATATCCCCAGGCTGCTATGCCCACCTTCAGCCAATTCAACCTGGCCAAAAACGGTGCACGCCAATTGTTCATATTGGATGACCGGCAACAGACGAGCGCTGCGAAAGGAACGGGCAAGCCCCAGCAAATGAATGGCTTCCAGCACGCTGGTTTTGCCACTGCCGTTGGCGCCGTGGAGGATGTTGATGCGGGGAGAGGGGGAGAAGGTCACCGGGTGCAGATTGCGCACCGCGGTGACCGAGACGCGACTGAGGGACATCTAGCTTCTGCTGAACATAATTACAGGCGCATCGGCATGACAACGTAAGCCGAGTCGTCATTATCGGATTCTTGCACCAGGGCGCTGCTGTTGGAATCCGACAGAATCAGGCGAACCTGTTCAGTGGTCATTACACCCAGTACGTCCAGCAGGTAGCTCACGTTGAAGCCAATTTCCAGTGAACCGCCGTTGTAGTCGACACCCACTTCTTCTTCCGCTTCTTCCTGTTCCGGGTTGTTAGCCTGGATCTTCAGTTGACCATTTGCCAACTGCAGACGGATACCGCGGTATTTTTCGTTCGAAAGGATCGCAGTACGGCTGAATGCCTCACGCAGGGCCTGACGATCACCGAGTACCAACTTGTCACCACCTTTTGGCAGCACACGCTCGTAATCCGGGAATTTACCGTCAACCAGCTTGGACGTGAAAGTGAACTCGCCAGTGGTTGCGCGGATGTGGTGCTGACCCAGGACAATGCTGACGTTGCCATCCGGCTCGGTGAGCAGGCGTGCCAGCTCAAGGATACCTTTGCGCGGTACGATCACCTGGTGGCGGTCCGGCTGACCGATATCGGCCTTCATCGAACACATTGCCAGACGGTGACCATCAGTGGCCACTGCACGGATGATGCCTTCCGACACTTCCAGCAGCATGCCGTTGAGGTAGTAACGCACGTCCTGCTGGGCCATCGCGAAGCTGGTGCGTTCGATCAACCGACGCAGCTTGCTCTGTTCCAGGCTGCACGTCAGAGAGCCTGGACCCTCTTCCACAGTCGGGAAATCATTGGCCGGCAAGGTGGACAGGGTGAAGCGGCTGCGACCGGCCTTGACGACCAACTTGGCCTCATCAACCTTGATGTCGATCAGCGCGTCGTTCGGCAGACTTTTGCAGATGTCCATCAGCTTGCGCGCCGGCACGGTGATCTCGCCAGGTTCGGCGGGTTCTTCCAACTGAACACGACCGACCAGCTCGACCTCCAAGTCAGTACCGGTCAGGGACAGTTGCTGGCCTTCGACTACCAGCAATACGTTGGAAAGCACCGGCAAGGTCTGTCGGCGCTCGACGACGCCCGCGACCAGTTGCAGGGGTTTCAACAGGGCTTCGCGTTGAATGGTGAAATGCATGGTCTAGTCCCTTGCCTTAATAAGCTGCGCTGGTGTCATCAAGTTGTCAGTGTACGCAGCAGGTTCTTGTAGTCCTCGCGAATATCCGCGTCGGATTCCTTAAGTTCGTTGATTTTGCGGCACGCGTGCAGAACTGTGGTGTGGTCGCGGCCGCCAAATACATCACCGATTTCCGGCAGGCTATGGTTGGTCAACTCCTTGGAGAGGGCCATGGCCACCTGGCGGGGACGTGCTACCGAGCGTGAACGGCGCTTGGACAGCAGGTCAGAAATCTTGATCTTGTAGTACTCGGCGACGGTGCGCTGAATGTTATCCACACTCACCAGCTTGTCTTGCAGGGCCAGCAAGTCTTTGAGTGATTCGCGAATCAACTCGATGGTGATGTCGCGCCCCATGAAGTGCGAGTGTGCGATAACCCGCTTGAGCGCACCTTCCAGCTCACGCACGTTGGAGCGGATGCGTTGGGCAATGAAGAACGCAGCATCATGAGGCAGGTCGACTTTGGCCTGGTCGGCCTTTTTCATCAGGATCGCAACCCGGGTTTCCAACTCTGGCGGCTCTACCGCAACGGTCAGGCCCCAGCCGAAGCGAGATTTCAAGCGTTCTTCGAGGCCCTCGATTTCCTTCGGATAACGGTCACTGGTCAGGATGACCTGCTGACCGCCTTCGAGCAGGGCATTGAAGGTGTGGAAAAACTCTTCCTGGGAACGTTCTTTGCGCGCGAAGAATTGAATGTCATCGATCAGCAAGGCGTCCACCGAACGGTAGAAGCGCTTGAACTCGTTGATGGCATTGAGCTGCAAGGCCTTGACCATGTCAGCCACGAAACGCTCCGAATGCAGGTACACGACCTTGGCATTCGGGTTCTTCTTTAATAAGTGGTTACCCACGGCGTGCATCAAGTGAGTCTTACCCAAGCCAACACCACCATAAAGGAAGAGTGGGTTGTAACCGTGCTTGGGGTTATCGGCGACCTGCCAGGCGGCCGCACGAGCCAATTGGTTGGATTTACCTTCGACGAAGTTCTCAAAGGTGAAGGTGCGGTTCAGGTAACTGGTGTGCTTGAGCGCACCTTCGACCTGCACGGTGCGCTGTTCGGCACGAACCGGAGCTTGCTGCGAACTGGCGCCAGCCATTGGATCAAAGCTGTCGCGAGACGGCTCTTCATTATCCGGCGCGCCCTTCTGAGCAGAAGGCTTGACCGGTGCCGGTGTAGAGGCAGGCGTAGCCACAGCCGGTGCAGATTGGGCTGCAGCAGCGGCCAACGGTGCGTTGGGCGCAGCGCGAGGTGCGGAGCTACGTTTGCTGCCTATTAATAAGGAAAGCGCAGGCGCGAGGCCGTTGCCATGTTCGTCGAGTAATTCGAGAACGCGGCTCAGGTACTTCTCATTGACCCAGTCGAGAACAAAACGATTCGGCGCGTAGACACGCAACTCGTCGCCTTCGGCTTCGACCTGTAGCGGACGGATCCAGGTGTTGAATTGCTGGGCAGGCAGCTCATCGCGCAAAAGCTCCACGCACTGCTGCCAAAGTTCCACTGACACGGATATCCCCTAAGTTGAAAGCCGGTGAGGCAAAAACAGCCGCCATTGTAGCGGCCAGCCGCTCACTTATCCACATGTAGGTTGCCCACAGAGCAGCCAAAATCAATGCCTTAACCGCGAAAAAGGCGACCAATGGTCTGTGCATAAGCTCTGTGGATAAACGCCCGTGAGCTCATTGCAAAAGTAGGGGCGAAAGTCTGTGAATAACCGGCCTGTGGATAACTGGCTATTCCACACACAGCTTTTCCGATAGCGCAGCACAGGCAGAGCACCGTTTCTCCCCCGTGTTGTCATTCTCTGTACATAAGGTGGAATAAGGCCTAAAGGCAGTTATCCACAGATGAAGGGCTGCCTAGCTTTTATAAGCTTTACAGAAAAGCTTTAAATAACTTCCTTCTCTATTTCTATATCTATGGGACTCGACGTGAAGCCAGGTGAGAAGAAAAGGGCGCTTTGCCTTATAAAGATCTAATTAAAGGAAAAGCTGGTTGGAAATTGACCTAGAGGCTTGCTTTCTCTAGAATCGCCGGTCTCTTAAAACGGGGGCCATTCCGGCCCGTTGTGGACGAACCAGGTAACAACGCCATGAAACGTACTTTCCAACCCAGCACCATCAAACGCGCCCGTACCCACGGCTTCCGTGCCCGCATGGCCACCAAGAACGGTCGTGCCGTCCTGTCGCGTCGTCGCGCCAAAGGTCGCGCGCGTCTGGCAGTTTGATAATCCGGCACTGGTGGTGAGTCAGGACTTCAGTCGGGAAAAGCGTCTGCTAACCCCCCGGCATTTCAAGGCAGTCTTTGACTCCCCCACCGGCAAGGTTCCGGGGAAAAATCTCCTGCTCCTTGCGCGTAACAACGATCTTGATCACCCCCGTCTCGGGTTGGTGATCGGCAAGAAGAGCGTAAAGCTCTCCGTTGAGCGCAATCGCCTCAAGCGTCTGATGCGCGAATCGTTTCGCCTCCACCAGGACACTCTGGTTGGTTGGGATATTGTTATCGTCGCGCGCAAAGGCTTGGGGGATGTAGAAAACCCCGAATTGATTCAGCATTTCGGCAAGCTCTGGAAACGTTTGGCTCGTACCCACAAGCCAGCACCAGCAGTCGGCACCGAAACTGTGGGGGTAGACAGCCTTGATGCGTAAACTGGCCATCGTTCCGATCCAGTTTTACCGCTATGCCATTAGTCCTCTGATGGCCAACCACTGTCGTTTCTACCCCAGCTGTTCCTGCTACGCGTTAGAAGCCATAGAAAATCATGGTCTTCTGCGCGGTGGCTGGCTGACCTTTCGTCGTTTAGGTCGCTGTCATCCGTGGAATCCCGGTGGTTATGACCCGGTTCCACCTATCCCTACCTCCCGTTCTTCTTCGATGGCCGAGTAATCATGGATATTAAACGCACGATCCTGATCGTCGCCCTGGCAATCGTGTCCTACGTTATGGTTCTTAAGTGGAACCAGGACTATGGGCAAGCTGCCCTGCCGACTCAGAATGTTGCTACCAATCAGGCTGCGCCGGCTATTCCGGACACCCCGCTGGGTAACAACGCTTCCGCCAGTGCCGATGTACCCAGCGCAAATGCCGATACCAGCACCCCTGTAGAAACGCCGGTAATCACCAATAAAGACCTCATCCACGTAAAAACGGATGTGCTTGACCTGGCTATCGACCCACAAGGCGGTGACATCGCGCAGTTGAAACTGCCGCTGTATCCACGTCGTCAAGACCACCCGGATGTCCCGTTCCAACTGTTCGATAACGGTGGTGAGCGTGTTTATCTGGCACAAAGTGGCCTGACTGGCACCAATGGCCCGGATGCACGTGCTACCGGTCGTCCGGTTTATTCGACCGAACAAAAGACTTATCAACTGGCTGATGGCCAGAACCAGTTGAACGTCGACCTGAAATTCAGCCTCGACGGCGTCAATTACATCAAGCGTTTCAGCTTCACCCGCGGTTTGTACGATTTGAAGGTCACTTACCTGATCGACAACGAAAGCGACAAACCCTGGAACGGCAACCTGTTTGCCCAGCTCAAGCGTGACAACAGCGCCGATCCTTCTTCCAGCACCGCGACCGGCACCGCGACTTACCTGGGCGCCGCCCTGTGGACAAGTAGCGAGCCGTACAAAAAAGTGTCGATGAAAGATATCGACAAGGGCGCTCTGAAAGAAACCGTCCAAGGCGGTTGGGTTGCCTGGTTGCAACACTACTTCGTGACCGCATGGATCCCGAACAAGGGTGAAGCCAACCTGGTTCAAACCCGCAAGGACAGTCAAGGCAACTACATCATTGGTTTTACTGGCCCGACACTGACCGTTGCGCCAGGCGCCAAGGCTGAAACCAGCGCTACTCTGTATGCCGGCCCAAAAAGCCAGGCTGTCTTGAAAGAGTTGTCCCCAGGTCTGGAACTGACTGTGGATTACGGCTTCCTGTGGTTCATCGCCCAGCCGATCTTCTGGCTGCTGCAACATATCCACAGCATCGTCGGTAACTGGGGCTGGTCGATCATCTTCCTGACCATGCTGATCAAAGGGCTCTTCTTCCCTCTGTCGGCCGCCAGCTACAAGTCGATGGCGCGCATGCGTGCCGTTGCGCCGAAATTGGCCGCGTTGAAAGAACAGCATGGCGATGACCGGCAGAAAATGTCGCAAGCCATGATGGAGCTGTACAAGAAAGAGAAGATCAACCCACTGGGTGGATGCTTGCCGATTCTGGTGCAGATGCCGGTGTTCCTGTCGCTGTACTGGGTACTCCTGGAAAGCGTGGAAATGCGTCAGGCTCCGTTCATGTTGTGGATAACTGACCTGTCGATCAAAGACCCGTTCTTTATCCTGCCGATCATCATGGGCGCTACCATGTTTATCCAGCAGCGCCTGAACCCGGCTCCACCGGACCCTATGCAGGCCAAGGTGATGAAAATGATGCCAATCATCTTCACCTTCTTCTTCCTGTGGTTCCCAGCTGGCCTGGTACTGTACTGGGTAGTCAACAACGTGTTGTCGATCTCCCAACAGTGGTACATCACTCGTAAAATCGAAGCGGCTACCAAAAAAGCTGCGGCGTAATTTACTCTGTGGATAACCACTCAAGACGCCCCCTAGTGGGGCGTTTTGCTTTCCGTCACTTTTGTTCTGGAACCTGATATGAGCGCTCCTCGTGAAACCATCGCTGCCGTCGCTACCGCTCAAGGTCGCGGCGGTGTCGGTATCGTTCGAATTTCCGGGCCGCTTGCGGGTGTCGCGGCGCGAGCCATCAGTGGTCGAGAGCTGAAGCCGCGTTTTGCTCATTACGGGCCGTTTCTGGATGCAGATGAAGGTGTACTGGATGAGGGTTTGGCGCTGTATTTCCCAGGGCCGAATTCCTTTACCGGTGAAGATGTCCTGGAATTGCAGGGTCATGGTGGCCCGGTTGTACTGGATATGTTGCTGCAGCGTTGCTTGCAATTGGGTTGCCGCCTGGCACGGCCAGGGGAATTCAGTGAACGGGCATTCCTCAATGACAAGCTCGACCTGGCTCAGGCCGAAGCCATTGCTGACTTGATCGAGGCGAGTTCCGCACAGGCAGCGCGCAATGCGCTGCGCTCCCTTCAAGGGGCATTTTCCCTGCGTGTGCATAACCTGACCGAGCAACTGATCAGCCTGCGTATCTACGTCGAGGCGGCGATTGATTTTCCAGAAGAGGAAATCGACTTCCTCGCCGATGGCCACGTATTGGCAATGCTGGATAAAGTCCGTGATGAATTATCCACAGTCTTGCGCGAGGCCGGGCAGGGTGCCTTGCTACGTGACGGGATGACTGTGGTGATTGCCGGCCGACCCAACGCCGGCAAGTCGAGCCTGCTCAACGCCCTCTCAGGACGTGAAGCGGCGATCGTTACCGAGATCGCCGGCACCACGCGGGATATCTTGCGTGAACATATCCACATCGACGGGATGCCGTTGCATGTGGTCGATACTGCTGGCCTGCGCGATACCGATGACCAGGTCGAACGAATCGGTGTGGAAAGGGCGCTTAAGGCCATCGGCGAAGCGGATCGGGTATTGCTGGTGGTGGATGCGACGGCGCCGGAAGCGGTGGACCCATTTGCCTTATGGCCGGAGTTTCTTGAGCAACGGCCGGACCCGGCGAAAGTGACCTTGATTCGCAACAAGGCCGATCTGACGGGCGAAACCATTGCCATGCAAACCAGTGAGGATGGGCATGTCACCATTAGCCTGAGTGCAAAGTCAGCTGGTGAAGGGGTGGACCTGCTACGTAACCACCTCAAGGCCTGCATGGGCTATGAGCAGACCTCTGAAAGCAGCTTCAGTGCGCGACGCAGGCACTTGGAGGCGCTGCGTCATGCCAGCGCGGCATTGGAGCACGGTAGGGCCCAGCTAACCTTGGCTGGGGCAGGTGAGCTGCTGGCCGAGGACTTGCGCCAGGCACAACAGCTTTTAGGTGAAATCACCGGCGCATTCAGCTCCGATGATCTGCTGGGCCGGATCTTTTCCAGCTTCTGCATCGGTAAATAGACCCTCTTTGTTCACAGACAGGCCGTTCGTGCCTGTCTGTTCTTCTCGGTTCAACCCGGTTCAACCCACTCCCGCGAATTTATGGCGTGATCACCAAGGCATTGGAGGCATTTGTGTTGCCGAAATTTGCCTGGGCTTAAGGATTTCTGCGGATTAAGGCCTGTGAATAACCGCGCCTGTGCCCAGTTGATAACACCTCCTCAAACCTGAGTAAAACTCCCTCTGTGGATAACCACTGCTTTAATCCACAGGCTTAAAGCAGTTATCCAAGGGCCTCATTGGCACATGACCACAGGGTTTTGAATCTTTGTACACCACGCAAATAAAGGCCTTTAGAGTGTTATCCACAGAAAGCATGCTCAGTAGAAATAAACATAAAAACAAAGATTTAATAAATTTCTCTCTTTTAATTTCTATTACCTGCGATTCATCCACAGCTGGTTAAATTTTGTGCAAAGGGTTCTTTAGGGACGTCTAAGTCCCTATACTTGCCGCCAAAGCTCTAAAACCAGCTCAACCAATCAATTCCTAATTACCTACATAAGCAGGCACGAGGTGCGTGGTGGATTTCCCTTCCCGTTTTGAAGTGATCGTCATCGGCGGCGGTCATGCCGGTACCGAGGCAGCACTGGCGTCAGCACGCATGGGTGTGAAAACCCTGTTGTTGACGCATAACGTGGAAACCCTCGGCGCAATGAGTTGCAACCCCGCCATTGGTGGGATCGGCAAAAGCCATCTGGTCAAGGAAATCGACGCCCTTGGCGGCGTGATGGCCATGGCAACTGACAAGGGTGGTATTCAATTTCGCGTGCTGAACAGCCGCAAAGGTCCGGCCGTGCGTGCTACTCGGGCCCAAGCCGACCGCATCCTGTACAAGGCGGCGGTACGTGAAACCCTGGAAAACCAACCGAACCTGTGGATATTTCAACAGGCGGCAGATGACCTGATCGTCGAACAGGACCAGGTCCGCGGCGTTGTCACTCAAATGGGTCTGCGTTTCTTCGCAGAATCTGTGGTGCTGACCACCGGCACGTTCCTCGGCGGACTTATCCACATTGGGATGCAAAACTATTCCGGTGGTCGCGCCGGTGATCCGCCCTCGATCGCCCTGGCAAAACGCTTGCGTGAATTGCCGCTGCGTGTAGGCCGCCTGAAAACCGGAACCCCGCCACGTATCGATGGGCGTTCCGTGGATTTTTCGGTGATGACCGAACAGGCCGGTGATACGCCAATCCCGGTGATGTCGTTCATGGGGTCCAAAGAGCAGCACCCAAAACAGGTCAGTTGCTGGATTACCCACACCAATGCCCGAACTCACGAAATCATTGCCGCGAACCTCGACCGTTCGCCGATGTATTCCGGAGTAATCGAAGGTATCGGCCCGCGCTATTGCCCATCGATTGAAGACAAGATCCACCGCTTTGCCGACAAGGAAAGCCACCAGGTCTTTATCGAACCGGAAGGGTTGACCACTCACGAGCTGTACCCGAACGGGATTTCCACTTCGCTGCCGTTCGACGTGCAAATCCAGATCGTGCAGTCGATTCGTGGTATGGAAAACGCGCACATCGTGCGCCCGGGCTACGCCATCGAGTACGACTACTTCGATCCGCGTGACCTCAAGTACAGCCTGGAAACCAAAGTAATCGGCGGCTTGTTCTTCGCCGGACAAATCAACGGGACTACCGGCTATGAAGAAGCCGGCGCCCAAGGTTTGTTGGCCGGGACCAACGC
The DNA here is from genome assembly GCF_004519405.1 of Pseudomonas sp. BCA17. Classification (GTDB taxonomy): domain Bacteria; phylum Pseudomonadota; class Gammaproteobacteria; order Pseudomonadales; family Pseudomonadaceae; genus Aquipseudomonas. Next base: position 124,854 of record NZ_SGWI01000003.1, read on the forward strand.
AGCACTGCGTGCACAGGGCAAAGACAGCTGGTGCCCGCGTCGTGATGAAGCGTACATCGGTGTATTGGTCGATGACCTGATTACCCTGGGTACCCAGGAACCCTATCGGATGTTCACATCCCGGGCGGAATATCGCTTGATCCTGCGTGAAGACAACGCCGACCTGCGCCTGACCGAAAAAGGTCGCGAGCTGGGTTTGGTCGACGATGTGCGCTGGGCAGCATTCTGCAAAAAACGCGAGAGCATCGCGTTGGAAGAGCAGCGCTTGAAAAGTACCTGGGTCCGCCCGGGCACCGAGCAAGGCGATGCGATTGCGGAAAAATTCGGCACGCCGCTGACCCACGAGTACAACTTGCTGAATCTGCTGTCCCGTCCGGAAATCGACTACGCTGGCTTGGTCGAAGTAACAGGGCAGGGTGCAGAAGATCCACAGGTGGCCGAGCAGGTCGAAATCAAGACCAAATACGCCGGTTATATTGATCGCCAGCAGGACGAAATCGCTCGCCTGCGTGCCAGTGAAGACACCAAGCTGCCTGTGGATATCGATTACACCGGGATTTCCGGCCTGTCGAAAGAAATTCAAAGCAAGCTGGGGATAACGCGTCCGGAAACACTGGGCCAGGCTTCACGTATTCCCGGCGTCACCCCGGCAGCGATTTCGCTGTTGATGATTCACTTGAAAAAACGCGGCGCGGGCCGTCAGTTGGAGCAAAGCGCTTGAGTTCGTTGGTCACCTCGCAACACGCCGAAGAGTTATCCACAGGTGCGCGCCAGTTGGGCGTCGACTTGACTGCAACCCAGCAGGAATTGCTGCTCGGCTACCTGGCCTTGTTGATCAAATGGAACAAGGCGTACAACCTGACGGCAGTGCGCGACCCCGACGAAATGGTGTCGCGCCATTTGCTCGACAGTTTGAGCGTCATGCCGTTTATCGAAAACGGTCGCTGGCTTGACGTGGGCAGTGGTGGCGGCATGCCTGGCATTCCACTGGCGATTCTGTTTCCCGAGTCGCAAGTGACCTGCCTGGACAGCAATGGCAAGAAGACTCGCTTCCTGACCCAAGTCAAACTCGAACTCAAGCTGGACAACCTGCAAGTTATCCACAGCCGGGTGGAAGCCTTCACGCCTGAACAGCCTTTCAACGGAATTGTTTCCCGGGCGTTCAGCAGCATGGAGAACTTCAGCAACTGGACTCGCCACTTGGGCGACCGCGATACCCGCTGGCTGGCAATGAAGGGCGTTCATCCAAGCGACGAGCTGTTAGCATTGCCGGCAGACTTCCACCTCGATAGCGAACACGCCTTGACCGTACCCGGTTGCCAAGGCCAACGCCATCTGCTGATACTGCGCCGCACGGCATGATTGGGAACACAAGCAAGAATGGCTAAGGTATTCGCGATAGCGAACCAGAAAGGTGGCGTGGGCAAAACCACCACCTGCATCAACCTCGCAGCATCCCTGGTCGCTACCAAGCGTCGGGTGCTGTTGATCGACCTTGATCCACAGGGCAACGCCACCATGGGCAGCGGTGTGGATAAACATGGCCTGGAAAACTCGGTCTACGACTTGCTGATAGGCGAGTGCGACTTGGGCCAGGCTATGCACTTTTCCGAACACGGCGGTTATCAACTACTGCCGGCCAACCGCGATTTGACTGCGGCGGAAGTGGTGCTGTTGGAAATGCAGATGAAAGAAAGCCGTCTGCGCAGCGCCCTGGCGCCGATCCGCGAAAACTACGATTACATTTTGATCGACTGCCCGCCGTCGCTGTCGATGTTGACATTGAACGCGTTGGTGGCTGCCGACGGGGTGATTATCCCCATGCAGTGCGAATATTACGCACTGGAAGGGTTGAGCGACCTTGTGGATAACATCAAGCGTATTGCCGAATTGTTGAACCCGAACCTGCAGATCGAAGGTCTGCTGCGTACGATGTTCGACCCGCGCCTGAGCCTGATGAACGACGTGTCGGCGCAGCTCAAGGAACACTTCGGCGATCAGTTGTACGACACCGTGATTCCACGCAACATCCGTTTGGCCGAAGCGCCAAGCTATGGCATGCCGGCGCTGGCATACGACAAGTCGTCGCGTGGTGCCATTGCCTACCTGGCGCTGGCCGGCGAGATGGTTCGCCGTCAACGCCGCAACTCACGTACCGCTGCAGCCCAGCCAACTTAAGGAATCCCCATGGCCGTCAAGAAACGAGGTCTCGGACGTGGACTGGATGCACTCCTGAGTGGTCCGACCGTCACATCGCTTGAAGAACAAGCGGTGCAGGCCGACGAGCGCGAGTTGCAACACCTGCCGCTGGATCTGATCCAGCGTGGCAAATACCAGCCACGTCGGGACATGGACCCCCAGGCGCTGGAAGAACTGGCCAACTCGATCAAGGCCCAGGGCGTGATGCAGCCGATCGTAGTGCGCCCGATCGGTGCGGGTCGCTTTGAGATCATCGCCGGTGAACGTCGCTGGCGCGCCAGCCAGCAAGCCGGCAAGGACACCATCCCGGCCATGGTGCGCGATGTGCCGGATGAAACCGCTATTGCTATGGCGTTGATCGAAAACATCCAGCGTGAAGACCTCAACCCGATCGAAGAAGCGATCGCCTTGCAGCGCTTGCAGCAGGAGTTCCAGCTGACCCAGCAACAGGTGGCCGAGGCTGTGGGTAAATCCCGCGTCACTGTTTCCAACTTGCTGCGCCTGATTGCGTTGCCGGAAGTCATCAAGACCATGTTGTCCCATGGCGACCTTGAGATGGGTCACGCCCGTGCCTTGCTCGGATTGCCGGAAAATCAACAGGTTGAAGGGGCGCGACACGTTGTCGCACGGGGCCTTACCGTTCGTCAGACTGAGGCCCTGGTTCGCCAATGGCTCAGCGGCAAACCTGCACCGGTGGAAACCGCCAAACCTGATCCGGATATTGCGCGCCTTGAGCAGCGACTCGCCGAGCGGCTGGGCTCGGCGGTGCAAATTCGCCATGGCAAGAAGGGTAAGGGGCAGTTGGTCATCGGATATAACTCCCTCGATGAACTTCAGGGCGTCCTTGCCCACATCCGCTGAAACATTTGCTTATGTAGCGCGCGATCGGAAAACACTACCCGACAGTTGAATAGGGGCAGAACCGCCCCTATACTCTGCGCGCATTTTGTCGGCACAAATTATGCCAAGTTATTGATTTCCGGCAGCCGACCATTGAGGAGCAAGAGTGATGGAAACCCGCACGCCAAACACGTTGCCGTTCCATCGCTTGGCTGTTTTTCCGGTTTTATTGGCTCAATTTGTCATTTTGCTGATCGCCGCATTGGCGCTTTGGTACTGGCATGGAGTCGTAGCCGGATATTCAGGACTCTGCGGAGGCCTGATAGCCTTGCTGCCCAATATGTATTTTGCTCACAGGGCCTTTCGGTTTTCCGGCGCCCGAGCAGCCCAGGCTATCGTCCGGTCTTTTTACGCCGGTGAAGCAGGGAAACTGATTTTGACGGCAGTGCTGTTCGCACTGACCTTTGCAGGTGTGAAGCCATTGGCGCCGCTGGCTGTATTCGGCGCCTTCGTGTTGACCCAACTGGTCAGCTGGTTCGCTCCCCTGCTAATGAAAACAAGACTTTCGAAACCTTAGGGCGTTTGAGGCACACATGGCAGAAACAACCGCTTCGGGCTATATCCAGCACCACTTGCAGAACCTGACTTTCGGTCAGCTTCCCAACGGCGGCTGGGGCTTCGCCCACACCGCAGCTGAAGCCAAGGAAATGGGCTTCTGGGCTTTCCACCTGGATACTCTGGGTTGGTCGGTCGCACTGGGCCTGATCTTTGTCCTGATTTTCCGCATGGCGGCAAAGAAGGCGACTTCCGGTCAGCCAGGTGCTTTGCAGAACTTCGTTGAAGTATTGGTCGAATTCGTCGATGGCAGCGTGAAAGACAGCTTCCATGGCCGTAGCCCGGTGATTGCACCGTTGGCGCTGACCATCTTCGTCTGGGTGTTCCTGATGAACGCCGTCGACCTGGTACCGGTCGACTGGATTCCTCAGCTGGCCATCCTGATCTCCGGCGATCACCACATTCCGTTCCGTGCGGTTTCCACCACGGACCCTAACGCGACCCTGGGCATGGCCCTGTCGGTATTTGCGTTGATCATCTTCTACAGCATCAAGGTCAAGGGCATCGGCGGCTTCATCGGCGAACTCACCCTGCACCCGTTCGGCAGCAAGAACATTTTCGTTCAAGCCCTGCTGATCCCGGTGAACTTCCTGCTGGAATTCGTGACCCTGGTCGCCAAGCCTATCTCCCTGGCCCTGCGACTGTTCGGCAACATGTATGCCGGCGAGCTGGTGTTCATTCTGATCGCTGTGATGTTCGGCAGTGGTCTGCTCTGGCTTAGCGGCCTGGGCGTGGTCCTGCAGTGGGCGTGGGCTGTGTTCCACATCCTGATCATCACCCTGCAGGCCTTCATCTTCATGATGCTGACCATCGTCTACTTGTCGATGGCGCACGAAGAGAACCATTAAGACCAGTCTCGACTAGTCTGATGTCCTTCCCGGTAATACGGGAAGGTGGCCCTACCGGGCTATGAAACGATTTGTTTTACCGCTTTAAAATCTAAAAAACCTAAACCATACGACGTAAAAGTCGGGAGGAAAGATGGAAACTGTAGTTGGTCTAACCGCTATCGCTGTTGCACTGTTGATCGGCCTGGGCGCTCTGGGTACTGCCATTGGTTTCGGCCTGCTGGGCGGCAAATTCCTGGAAGGCGCAGCGCGTCAGCCAGAAATGGTTCCAATGCTGCAAGTTAAAATGTTCATCGTCGCCGGCCTGCTCGACGCCGTGACCATGATCGGCGTTGGTATCGCTCTGTTCTTCACTTTCGCGAACCCTTTCGTTGGTCAACTCGCTGGCTAATCACTCGATTTTCGAGTGATTAGGGTGATGGACAACGAATGAGCGAGGTGTTGGCGTGAACATTAATGCAACCCTGATTGGCCAATCCGTTGCGTTCTTCATTTTTGTAGTGTTTTGCATGAAGTTCGTGTGGCCTCCGGTCATCGCGGCTTTGCACGAACGTCAGAAGAAGATCGCGGACGGTTTGGACGCTGCCACCCGTGCAGCTCGCGACCTGGAGTTGGCCCAAGAGAAAGCGGGTCATCAACTGCGCGAAGCTAAAGCACAGGCAGCCGAGATCATTGAGCAAGCCAAGAAACGCGGTAGCCAGATCGTCGAAGAGGCTGTTGAAAAAGCCCGCGTCGAAGCTGACCGTGTAAAGGCTTCGGCTCATGCCGAGATCGAACAGGAACTGAACGGCGTCAAAGACGCGCTGCGTGCCCAACTGGGTGCTCTGGCGGTCGGCGGTGCTGAGAAGATCCTCGGTGCCACAATCGATCAAAACGCGCACGCGGAGCTGGTTAACAAACTGGCTGCTGAAATTTAAGCGAGGGCGATCATGGCAGAATTGACCACGTTGGCCCGACCTTACGCTAAGGCAGCCTTCGAGCACGCCCAGGCCCACCAGCAACTGGCCTCTTGGTCAGCCATGCTCGGCCTGGCTGCAGCAGTGTCGCAAGACGACACCATGCAGCGCGTGCTCAAGGCCCCGCGCCTGACGAGCGCAGACAAGGCCGCCACTTTTATCGAAGTGTGCGGCGACAAGTTTGATGTGAAAGTGCAGAACTTCATCCACGTCGTTGCCGAAAACGACCGTCTCCTGCTTCTGCCGGAGATTGCCGCTCTGTTCGACCTGTGCAAGGCCGAGCAAGAGAAGTCGGTAGACGTTGAAGTAACCAGTGCTTTTGCATTGAACCAAGAACAGCAAGACAAACTCGCCAAGGTTCTCAGTGCACGACTCGACCGGGAAGTGCGCCTGCAAGTTGCGGAAGACAAGTCCCTCATTGGGGGCATTGTCATTCGCGCCGGCGACCTGGTTATCGATGGCTCGATTCGCGGCAAACTCGCGAATCTTGCCGAAGCATTGAAATCTTGAGTTTGAAGGGGCAGCAGAGCAATGCAGCAACTCAATCCTTCCGAAATAAGTGAAATTATCAAGGGCCGCATCGACAAGCTCGATGTGACCTCCCAAGCCCGTAACGAAGGCACTGTCGTCAGCGTATCTGACGGTATCGTGCGGATTCACGGTCTGGCCGACGTTATGTCCGGCGAGATGATCGAGTTTCCGGGCGGCGTCTTCGGTATGGCCCTCAACCTGGAGCAGGACTCCGTAGGCGCCGTTATCCTGGGCGCATACCAGTCTCTGGCTGAAGGCATGAGCGCCAAGTGCACTGGCCGCATCCTGGAGGTTCCGGTTGGTAAGGAACTGCTGGGTCGTGTAGTCGACGCACTGGGTAACCCTGTTGACGGCAAAGGTCCTCTGGGCAACACCGAGACCGACGCGGTCGAGAAAGTTGCTCCAGGCGTGATCTGGCGTAAGTCGGTAGACCAGCCTGTACAGACTGGCTACAAGGCTGTCGATGCCATGATCCCTGTCGGCCGTGGCCAGCGTGAGCTGATCATCGGCGACCGTCAGATCGGTAAAACCGCTCTGGCCATCGACGCGATCATCAACCAGAAAGACAGCGGCATTTTCTGTGTCTACGTAGCCATTGGTCAGAAGCAATCGACCATCGCCAACGTGGTTCGCAAGCTGGAAGAAAACGGCGCACTGAAAAACACGATCATCGTGGCTGCCAGTGCTTCGGAATCTCCTGCGCTGCAATACCTGGCACCGTACGCCGGTTGCACCATGGGTGAATTCTTCCGCGACCGCGGTGAAGACGCGTTGATCGTTTATGACGATCTGTCCAAGCAAGCAGTGGCTTACCGCCAGATTTCCCTGCTGCTGCGCCGTCCACCAGGCCGTGAAGCTTACCCAGGCGACGTGTTCTATCTCCACTCCCGTCTGCTGGAGCGCGCATCCCGCGTTTCGGAAGAGTACGTAGAGAAGTTCACCAACGGCGCAGTGACCGGCAAAACCGGTTCCCTGACCGCACTGCCGATCATCGAAACGCAGGCTGGCGACGTTTCCGCGTTCGTTCCGACCAACGTGATTTCCATCACCGACGGTCAGATCTTCCTGGAATCGGCCATGTTCAACTCGGGCATCCGCCCTGCAGTGAACGCCGGTGTTTCGGTATCCCGTGTGGGTGGTGCCGCTCAGACCAAGATCATCAAGAAGCTCTCCGGTGGTATCCGTACCGCTCTGGCTCAGTACCGTGAACTGGCGGCATTCGCCCAGTTCGCTTCTGACCTGGACGAAGCGACCCGTAAGCAACTTGAGCATGGTCAGCGCGTTACCGAGCTGATGAAGCAGAAGCAATACGCCCCTATGTCGATCGCTGACATGGCGTTGTCGCTGTATGCCGCTGAGCGTGGGTTCCTGACTGACGTCGAAATCGCCAAGGTCGGCAGCTTTGAACAAGCGCTGATTGCTTACTTCAACCGCGATCACGCCGACTTGTTGGCCAAGATCAACGTGAAGGGTGACTTCAATGACGAAATCGACGCTGGCCTGAAAGCCGGTATCGAGAAGTTCAAGGCCACCCAAACCTGGTAAGCCGCAGCGGGAGCCGCAAGGCTCCCGCTTGCTAACCTGATAGGTGTTACATGGCAGGCGCAAAAGAGATTCGCAGTAAGATTGCGAGCATCAAAAGCACGCAAAAGATTACCAGCGCCATGGAAAAAGTGGCGGTCAGCAAAATGCGCAAGGCACAAATGCGCATGGCTGCTAGCCGTCCTTATGCGGAGCGTATCCGCCAGGTAATTGGGCATCTGGCCAACGCCAACCCGGAATACCGCCACCCGTTCATGATCGACCGCGAAGTCAAGCGTGTGGGTTATGTGGTTGTGAGCAGTGACCGTGGTTTGTGCGGTGGTCTGAATACCAACCTGTTCAAGGCCCTGGTCAAGGACATGGCGGTAAACCGCGAAAAAGGCGTCGAGATCGATCTGTGTGTTGTTGGTAGCAAGGGTGCGGCCTTTTTCCGCAACTTCGGCGGTAACGTCGTTGCAGCTATCAGCCACCTGGGTGAAGAGCCGTCGATCAATGATTTGATCGGCAGTGTGAAGGTGATGCTGGATGCGTACCTGGAAGGCCGGATTGACCGTCTCTCCGTGGTATCCAACAAGTTCATCAACACCATGACCCAGCAGCCAACCGTGGAGCAATTGATTCCACTGGTGGCGACCCCGGATCAGGAACTCAAGCACCACTGGGACTACCTCTACGAACCGGACGCCAAAGAGCTGCTTGACGGCTTGATGGTGCGCTACGTGGAGTCGCAGGTGTACCAGGCGGTGGTCGAGAACAACGCAGCTGAACAAGCGGCGCGGATGATCGCGATGAAAAACGCTACCGATAACGCCGGTGATCTGATCAGCGATTTGCAGCTGATCTACAACAAGGCGCGTCAGGCTGCGATCACCCAAGAGATCTCGGAAATCGTCGGCGGCGCTGCCGCGGTTTAACGGTTCAAATATTCAGAGGATCCAGCTATGAGTAGCGGACGTATCGTTCAAATCATCGGCGCCGTTATCGACGTGGAATTTCCACGCGACAGCGTACCGAGCATCTACAACGCGCTGAAAGTACAAGGCGCGGACACTACTCTGGAAGTCCAGCAGCAGCTGGGCGACGGCGTAGTTCGTACCATTGCGATGGGTTCCACCGAAGGCTTGAAGCGCGGTCTGGACGTTGTCGACTCTGGCGCAGCCATCTCCGTACCGGTCGGTAAAGCGACTCTGGGCCGGATCATGGACGTACTGGGCAACCCGATCGACGAAGCTGGCCCAATCGACACCGAAGAGCGCTGGGGCATTCACCGTCCGGCACCTTCGTTCGCCGAACAAGCTGGTGGCAACGATCTGCTGGAAACCGGCATCAAGGTTATCGACCTGGTTTGCCCGTTCGCCAAAGGCGGTAAAGTTGGTCTGTTCGGTGGTGCCGGTGTAGGCAAGACCGTAAACATGATGGAACTGATCCGTAACATCGCCATCGAGCACAGCGGTTATTCCGTGTTCGCAGGTGTGGGTGAGCGTACTCGTGAAGGTAACGACTTCTACCACGAGATGAAGGATTCCAACGTTCTGGACAAAGTGGCGCTGGTTTACGGTCAGATGAACGAGCCGCCGGGAAACCGTCTGCGCGTAGCACTGACCGGCCTGACCATGGCCGAGAAGTTCCGTGACGAAGGTAACGACGTACTGTTGTTCGTCGACAACATCTACCGTTACACCTTGGCCGGTACTGAAGTATCCGCACTGCTGGGCCGTATGCCTTCGGCAGTAGGTTACCAGCCGACCCTGGCCGAAGAGATGGGCGTTCTGCAAGAACGTATCACTTCGACCAAAGAAGGTTCGATCACCTCGATCCAAGCGGTATACGTACCTGCGGATGACTTGACCGACCCGTCGCCTGCGACCACCTTCGCCCACTTGGACGCCACCGTCGTTCTGTCCCGTGACATCGCTTCCCTGGGTATCTACCCAGCGGTCGATCCACTCGACTCGACTTCGCGCCAACTGGACCCGAACGTGATCGGCCAGGAGCACTACGACACCGCTCGCGGCGTTCAGTACGTGCTGCAGCGTTACAAAGAACTGAAGGACATCATTGCGATCCTGGGTATGGACGAGCTGTCGGAAGCCGACAAGCAGTTGGTAAACCGTGCTCGTAAGATCCAGCGTTTCTTGTCGCAGCCGTTCTTCGTGGCTGAAGTCTTCACCGGTGCTTCGGGTAAATACGTTTCCCTGAAAGACACCATTGCTGGCTTCAAAGGCATCCTCAACGGTGACTACGACCACCTGCCAGAACAAGCGTTCTACATGGTCGGCGGCATCGAAGAAGCGATCGAGAAAGCCAAGAAACTGTAATCCAGGCGCCCGGAAACGGGCGCTCATCAGGTTGAGGCAATCAGATGGCTATGACAGTCCATTGCGATATCGTCAGCGCGGAAGGGGAAATCTTCTCCGGTCTGGTAGAGATGGTGATTGCACACGGCGAACTCGGTGACCTTGGTATTGCCATGGGTCACGCGCCGTTGATCACCAGCTTGAAGCCAGGTCCGATCACTCTGACCAAGCAAGGCGGGGAAAAAGAGGTGTTCTACATCTCCGGTGGTTTCCTCGAGGTTCAGCCGAACATGGTCAAGGTACTTGCCGACACTGTGCAACGTGCTGGCGACCTGGATGAAGCCTCCGCTCAGGAAGCCGTCAAGGCTGCCGAGAAGGCCCTGAATGAAAAGGGTGCGGACTTCGACTACAGCGCTGCTGCTGTACGTCTGGCCGAGGCTGCAGCTCAGCTGCGCACGCTCCAGCAGATCCGCAAGAAGTAATCGGCTACGCCGCCATGCTTCATGCGCGATTGATTAAAAAGGGTAGCCTCGGCTACCCTTTTTCTTTTTTTGCAAAACACTTCTTTGGTCTGAACTCGGACCGCCCAGGATTGGTAGCCATTCATGTCTCTTGAAATCGTCATTCTCGCCGCAGGCCAGGGTACTCGCATGCGTTCGGCCCTGCCCAAGGTGCTGCATCCGGTCGCGGGCAACTCCATGCTCGGTCATGTTATCCACAGCGCTCGGCAACTGGCTCCACAGCGAATTCACGTAGTGATCGGCCACGGTGCCGATGTGGTACGTGAGCGCCTTGCCGCGGATGACCTGAATTTCGTCATGCAGGACAAGCAACTGGGCACCGGCCACGCCACAGCACAAGCGGTGCCGTTCATCAGTGCCGACACGGTGTTGATCCTTTATGGCGATGTACCGCTGATCGAAGTGGAAACTCTGCAACGCCTGCTCAAGCACGTGGTGCCTGGCCAGATGGGCCTGCTCACCGTGGAGCTGGACGACCCTACCGGCTACGGGCGCATTGTGCGTGATGCCGACGGCAAGGTTGCGGCCATTGTCGAGCACAAAGACGCCACCGAAGCCCAACGCGCGATCACCGAAGGCAACACCGGCATTCTCGCGGTGCCCGCCAATAAACTGGCCGACTGGATGGGCCGCCTGTCCAACAACAACGCGCAGGGCGAGTACTACCTTACCGACGTGATCGAAATGGCCGTGAGCGATGGCCTGTTGGTCGCTACCGAGCAACCCCACGACCCGATGGAAGTGCAGGGCGCCAACGATCGCAAACAACTGGCCGAACTGGAGCGTCATTACCAACTGCGCGAAGCTCGCCGGCTGATGGCCCAAGGCGTGACCCTGCGCGACCCGGCGCGCTTCGACGTGCGTGGTGAAGTCACCGTGGGCCGTGACGTGCTGATCGATATCAACGTGATCCTTGAAGGCCGCGTGATTATCGAGGACGACGTGGTGATTGGCCCTAATTGCGTGATCAAAGACAGCACGCTGCGCAAAGGTGCGGTGATCAAGGCCAATAGTCATATCGACGGTGCCGTGATGGGCGAGGGTAGCGACGCGGGTCCATTTGCGCGGCTGCGTCCGGGGACCGTGATGGGCGCCAGGGCACACGTTGGCAATTTCGTTGAGCTGAAAAACGCGAAAATGGGTGACGACGCCAAGGCCGGCCACCTGGCCTATCTCGGTGACGCGGTGATTGGTGCCCGCAGCAACATTGGTGCCGGTGCTATTACCTGCAACTACGACGGCGCCAATAAGTACCAGACAACCATTGGTGAAGACGTTTTTATCGGCTCCAATAACTCGCTGATTGCCCCCGTTTCCATCGGCGATGGTTCGAACACGGCAGCGGGTTCAACCATTAACCAGGATGTGGATAAGTCCCAACTCGCTGTCGCCCGTGCGCGCCAACGCAACATCGACGGTTGGAAACGCCCGGTCAAAATCAAGAAGACTTGAGTTACCCACAACCGCAGTGCAGCTAATCACCACGCGGAAGGAGCTTGCTCTCGATGACGGCGCGTCAGTCCACACCTATGTTGACTGATCCTCCGCCACCAGGAACAAGCCCCCTTTTTCATATTCGCTGCATGCTGATTTAGAAAATGACGCTTGACGATCTTTCGACAATAGGTTTTGATTGCCTTCGTTATCTTTCGAAACGAAACTTAAAGCAATCATGTCGAAACGAAATACCCCTCAACGACGCCACAACATCCTGACTTTGCTCAATGAACAGGGCGAAGTCAGTGTGGACGTGTTGGCCAGGCATTTCGAAACGTCGGAAGTGACTATCCGCAAGGACCTGGCCGCCCTCGAAAGTAACGGCCTGTTACTGCGGCGGTATGGGGGCGCAATCACCATGCCCCAGGAGCTGGTCGGTGACGCGGCTCAACCCGTCTCGGCCTACAAGCGCGCTATCGCCCGGGCGGCCGTGATGCGCTTGCGTGAACACGCACGCATCATCATCGACAGCGGCAGTACCACCGCCGCGATGATTCCCGAGCTGGGCCATCAACCCGGCCTGGTGGTCATGACCAACTCCCTCAATGTCGCACGTGCCTTGAGCGAGCTGGAACATGAGCCGGTGCTGTTGATGACCGGTGGTACCTGGGACCCACATTCAGATTCGTTCCAGGGCCAGGTCGCCGAGCAAGTGCTGCGTTCCTACGACTTTGACCAATTGTTCATCGGTGCCGACGGCATCGACCTGGAACGTGGCACCACTACCTTCAACGAATTATTGGGCCTGAGCCGCGTCATGGCCGAGGTCGCCCGTGAAGTAGTGGTGATGGTCGAATCCGACAAGATCGGCCGCAAGATTCCCAACCTGGAACTGCCCTGGAGCAGTGTCCATACCCTTATTACCGATGATCGCCTGCCGCCTGAGGCCCGCGACCAGATCCAAGCCCGCGGCATTACGCTGATATGCGCGGCAGTCATCTAGGAGAAACACCATGTGTGGAATTGTTGGCGCAGTCGCTGAACGTAACGTTACCGCCATCCTGATCGAAGGCCTCAAGCGCCTCGAATACCGCGGCTATGACAGTGCCGGTGTGGCGGTTTTCACCAACGCCGGCAAGCTGGAGCGCATGCGTCGCCCCGGCAAGGTCAGCGAGCTGGACCAGGCGTTGGCCGGCGAGCCGCTGGTGGGCCGCCTGGGCATTGCGCACACCCGGTGGGCAACTCACGGTGCGCCGTGTGAACGCAACGCTCACCCGCATTTCTCCGGTGACCTGGCCGTTGTGCACAACGGCATCATCGAGAACCACGAAGTGCTGCGCGAACAGCTCAAGGGTCTGGGTTACGTGTTCACATCGGACACCGACACCGAAGTCATCGCCCACTTGCTGAACCACAAACTCAAGGACCACAGCGACCTGACCACTGCCCTCAAGGCCACGGTCAAGGAACTGCACGGTGCCTATGGCCTGGCCGTCATCAGCGCCAGCCAGCCTGACCGTGTGGTTGCCGCCCGTAGTGGCAGCCCACTGGTGATCGGCCTGGGCTTGGGTGAAAACTTCCTGGCTTCCGACCAACTGGCACTGCGCCAGGTCACCGATCGCTTCATGTACCTGGAAGAAGGCGATATTGCCGACATTCGCCGTGAAAGCGTGCAGATCTGGGATATCGACGGTCAATCTGTCGAGCGCGAAGCCGTGCAATACCGCGATGGCGCCGAAGCGGCTGACAAGGGCGAATTCCGCCACTTCATGCTCAAGGAAATCCACGAGCAACCGTCCGTGGTGCAACGCACCCTGGAAGGTCGCCTCAGCCAGAACCAGGTATTGGTCAATGCATTCGGCCCGCAGGCCACCGAGCTGTTCGCCAAAGTGCGCAATGTGCAGATCGTTGCCTGTGGCACCAGTTACCACGCCGGTATGGTTGCCCGCTACTGGCTGGAAGAACTGGCCGGCATCCCGTGCCAGGTCGAAGTGGCCAGTGAATTCCGCTACCGCAAGGTGGTGGTGCAACCCGACACCCTGTTCGTGACCATCTCCCAGTCCGGCGAAACCGCTGACACGTTGGCCGCCCTGCGTAATGCCAAGGAGTTGGGGTTCCTCGGAAGCCTGGCGATCTGCAACGTCAGCATCAGCTCCCTGGTGCGCGAATCCGACCTGACCCTGCTGACTCAGGCCGGTCGTGAAATCGGCGTCGCATCCACTAAAGCCTTCACCACCCAGTTGGTCGCCCTGCTGCTGCTGACTTTGTCCCTGGGCCAAGTGCGCGGCACCCTTGCCGACGGCGTTGAAGCGACCCTGGTTGAAGAGCTGCGCCGCCTGCCAACCCGTCTGGGCGAAGCCCTGGCGATGGATGCCACCGTGGAAAAAGTCGCCGAGCTGTTCGCCGACAAGAACCACACGCTGTTCCTCGGTCGTGGCGCGCAGTATCCAGTGGCGATGGAAGGCTCGCTGAAGCTCAAGGAAATCTCCTATATCCACGCCGAAGCCTACCCGGCCGGTGAGCTGAAACACGGCCCATTGGCCCTGGTGGATGACGACATGCCAGTCGTCACCGTGGCGCCGAACAACGAACTGCTGGAGAAGCTCAAATCCAACCTGCAGGAAGTACGCGCCCGGGGTGGCCAGTTGATCGTGTTCGCCGACGAGAAAGCCGGCATGACCAATGGTGAAGGCACGCATGTCATCAACATGCCGCACATCCACGACACCCTGTCGCCGATCCTCTACACCATCCCGCTGCAGTTGCTGTCGTACTACGTGGCCGTGCTCAAAGGCACCGACGTTGACCAGCCGCGCAACCTGGCGAAGTCGGTGACTGTGGAGTAATTGGTTGCACGAGAATGAGGGTTGGTTCAGAGAATTAACCCTGTCGCGGGAGCCGGTGAGATCAGTCGAACCAGCTCCTGCTACACCAACCTGGCTCATCATGCCGCGTATTGCATGCCGGCAGCTCCGCCTACAGCCCTGGATCCAGGGAATCGCATCAACTGTTCAGGTCATTGTTCCCAACGCCGGAACAGCACACTGGCATTGACCCCACCAAACCCGAACCCATTCGACAGTGCATGGGTTATTGGCATCTTGCGGGCCTTCAGCCCGACCAGATCCAGCCCCTCAGACCCTTCATCCGGATGAAGCAGGTTCAAGGTAGGTGGCACGACCTGATCACGCAGGGCCAGTACCGTGAAGATAGCTTCGATGCCGCCGGCCGCGCCCAGCAAGTGTCCGGTAGCGGACTTGGTCGAAGTGATTGCCACGCCGGCATCACGCCCGAACACTGCGCGAATCGCCGCCAACTCCCCGCTGTCACCCACCGGGGTAGAGGTCGCATGGGCGTTGATGTGTTGCACTTCGGCCGGGCTGACCCCGGCCTGGCGCAGCGCCTGTTCCATGGCGCGCCGGGCGCCGTTGCCGTCTTCGGGTCCGGCTGTCAGGTGATAGGCATCGGCGCTGGTGCCATAGCCGACCAGTTCCGCCAAAGGCTTGGCTCCCCGCGACAGCGCGTGCTCCAGCGACTCGATCACCAGTAGTCCCGCGCCTTCGGCCATGACGAAGCCATTGCGATCACGGTCAAAGGGGCGCGAAGCTTCCTGGGGGCGTTCGGCAAAACCGGTGGAGAGCGCTCTGGCCGCAGCGAAGCAGCCCAGGGTCACGCGATCGATTGCGGCCTCGGTGCCACCGCAAACGGCGATGTCCGCCTCGCCGCTCCTGATCATTCGCGCCGCATCGCCGATGGCCTGCACGCCGGCGGCGCAAGCGGTGACCGGCGCGCCGAGCGGACCTTTAAGGCCATGGCGGATGGAAACATGCCCCGCTGCCATATTGGCGAGAAACGCTGGAGCCGAGAACGGTGACAAGCGACGTGGCCCACGCGAGTCGGTAGTGCGTATGGCGTCGGCAATGGCGCCAAAACCGCCGACTCCCGATGAAATGATCGTGGCGGTCCGCTCCTGGTCTGCGGTTTCAGTCGGATGCCAGCCAGCTTGCTCCAGGGCTTCATGGGCGGCCACCAGGGCGAATTCGATGAAGCGATCCATCTTCTTGCGATCCTTGGGCGCGATAAAACGCTCCGGGTCGTAGCCGGCAATAGCATCCTCTTCCAGGCTCGGTACCTGGCCGCCGACCGCAACACCCGTACCTTCGGTGAACACGTCGGGCAAGTTGCGAATGCCGGAACGCCCGTCCAGCAGCCGACGCCAGACCTCCTCGACGCCACAGCCCAAGGGGCCGACGATACCCACGCCGGTGACTACGATGCGCGTTTTACCTGTTGGAGTACTCATAAAACCTCTTCATTTGCGTAGATGCCCGCTGCAACGGCAAGTGATCAATCGCTTATGCCAGCTTTACTGTTTCAGTTTGAACGGGCTTGGCCGCATGGATCTTGAACCAGATGGAATACATTGCCGGCAGGAACACCAGGGTCATGATGGTGCCGACGAATGTGCCGCCGATCAGGGTGTAGGCCAGCGTCCCCCAGAAGACGGAATGGGTCAGCGGGATAAACGCCAGGATCGCCGCCATCGCCGTCAACAGCACCGGCCGGGCTCGTTGCACTGTGGCTTCGATGACCGAGTGGAACGGGTCCAGGCCTTCCTGGGCATTCTGGTGAATCTGCCCAATCAGGATCAGCGTGTTACGCATCAGGATCCCCGACAACGCGATCAAGCCGACCAAGGCATTGATGCCAAACGGCTGATGGAAAATCAGCAGCGTCGGCACCACGCCAATCAGCCCCAGTGGCGCGGTCAAAAACACCATGATCATGGCCGAGATCGATCGCACCTGGACGATGATGATCAGCAGCGTCAGGGCAATCATGATGGGTACCAGCGGCACGATGGCCTGGCCGGCCTTGCCGGACTCCTCGATGGCCCCTGCCTGCTCGATCCGATAGCCATCGGGCAGCGTGTCGATGATCGGTTGCAACTGCTTGATAATGGCGGTCGACACATCTGGTGGTTGCAGGCCTTCGGCAATGTCACCGCGCACGGTAATGGTCGGGGTACGGTCACGGCGGCGCAGGATCGGATCCTCCATGCGCACGTCCACTTCGCCGACCTGGGACAACGGAATCCGCTGCCCCGCAGCGCCCACCAGGGTAAAGCCTTCGATCCGGGCCGGATCAAGGCGGATATCCCCGGCGGCGCGTCCCACTACCTGCACCGAACGGATGTCTTCGCGAACGGCCGTTATCGGCACCCCGGCCAGCAGGAATTGCAGCTGCTGGGCGACTGCGCTGGACGTCAGGCCGACCGCCTGCAAGCGATCCTGATCCAGGTTGAAATGCAGCGTCGGCGTCAGCGGGCCCCAATCGGTGTTGACGGTCCTCATCATCGGGCTGGCTTGCATCACGGCCTGAACACGACTTGCGATCTCCCGCAGTTTCGACGCGTCAGGCCCCATCACGCGGTAGGCCACCGGGAATGGCGAATACGGACCGAAGACAATTTGCGTTGCCCTGACCCGTGCCTCTGGGGCGAGCCCTTCGGCAACCGCTTCGCGCAGTCGGAGCTTGAGGGTTTCCCGTGATTCCTGGCTATCTGTCAGTACCACAATCTTGGCGAACGACGGATCCGGCAATTCAGGGGCGATCGCCAGGAAGAAGCGCGGCGCACCCTGGCCGATGTAGGCGGTGACGATTTTGCTTTCCGCCTGCTTTTGCAGCCAGGCCTCGACCTTCGCGGTGGTGGCGTTGGTCTGTTCGATGGAGGTGCCGTAGGGCATCTGCACTTCGATCATCACTTCGGGGCGGTCTGAGGTGGGGAAGAACTGCTTCTTCACCAGGCCCATGCCCAGGATCGCCACGACAAATAACGTGATGACCGTGCCGGCCACGAGCCACTTGCGCGCGATCACTCGCGTCAGGATCCGACGGAAGCGGTTGTAGCGCGGCGTATCATAGATTGCCGCATGGCCGCCCTCTACCTTCTTGATGTCCGGCAGCATCTTCACCCCCAGGTAGGGGGTAAACGCCACCGCGACTACCCAAGAGGCGATCAGGGCAATGCCGACGATCCAGAACATGTTGCTGGTGTACTCGCCGGCAGTGGACTGGGCGAAGCCGTTGGGCATGAAGCCAATTGCCGTCACCAGCGTACCGGACAACATCGGTGCAGCCGTGTGACTCCAGGCGTAGGCAGAAGCCTTGATCCGGTCGTAACCTTCCTCCATCTTCACCACCATCATTTCGATCGCGATGATGGCGTCGTCCACCAGCAGCCCGAGGGCCAGGATCAGCGAGCCCAGGGTGATCCGGTCAAAATTCTTGCCGGTGGCCGCCATCACCACGAACACGATGGCCAGGGTCAAGGGGACAGCCGCCGCGACCACGATCCCCACGTGCCAGCCCATGCTGATAAAGCAAACCACCATCACTACCAGCAAGGCGACGAAGAACTTGATCATGAACTCGTCGACCGCCGAGTTGATGTTCACCGCCTGATCCGTCACCTTGGTCAACGTCATGCCCAGTGGCATGCCTGCATTGATCTTGCTGGTCTCTGCATCAAGCGCCTTGCCCAAATCCAGGCCGTTCCAGCCCTCGCGCATGATCACGCCCAGCAACAGCGCTTCTTCGCCGTTGTTGCGCACCAGGAAAGTCGCCGGGTCTTCATAACCGCGTTCAACCGTCGCCACGTCCGAAAGCTTCAAGGTGCGCCCTTGGATCGCCAGCGGTGTATCGCGGATTTTCTCCAGTTTGTCGAAGGCGCCGTCCACCCGCAGGAAAACCTGCGGTCCTTTGGTTTCGATGGAACCGGCAGGTGTGAGGACGTTCTGGCTGTTCAGCGCGGCGAAGATGTCCTGGGGCGAAACACCCAGGGTCGCCAGCCGGTCGTGGGAGAAGGAAATGAAAATACGCTCGGCCTGCTCGCCGATGATGTTGACCTTCTTCACGCCCGCTACGTGCAATAGCCGCTGGCGCAATGCCTCGGCATCACGCACCAGTCGCCGCTGCGGCTCGCCCTTGGCCTTGAGGGCGAAAAGCGCGAACGTCACGTCCGAGTACTCGTCATTGACCAATGGCCCGATCACACCCGCCGGCAGCTTGGTGGCTTCGTCGTCGAGCTTCTTGCGCGCTTGGTAGAACTCTTCCTGCACCTGTGAAGGCGGCGTACGGTCCTGCAGCGAGACCATGGTGAAGGCCAGCCCGGGTCGGGTGTAGGTTTCCGAGCGGTCATACCATTTCAATTCTTGCAGGCGCTTTTCCAGCGGTTCGGCGACCTGATCCTGCATCTCCTGCGCCGTCGCGCCCGGCCATGCGGTGATGACGGTCAATTGCTTGACCGTGAATGGCGGATCCTCTGCGCGCCCCAGCTTGAAAAATGCCAGGGTCCCGGCGACCGCGATCAGGAAGATCAAAAACACCGTGATGGAGCGCTCGCGCACAGCGAGTGCCGACAGGTTGAGGCTCATTGGCGACTCCCGGCGACCTTCACATCACCCTGTTCAAGCAGCCTGACCGGCTCGCCTTCGCGCAGCAGATGTGCACCCAGGCCGACAATGCGCTCACCGACGTTGAGTTGGCCTGCCACTCTCGCGGTGTCGTCACTCAAGCCCAGCACGTGGACGGGGCGCCAGCTGACTTTTGCCGGCTCGCCGTCAATGACCCATACGCCGGGACCATTGCCCGGGTCGTAAAGCGCCGCGATCGGCACTTGCATCACCTGCTCTTGGACCGCGCCTTCGACGATACGCAGTGTAACGGTCGAGCCCAGCGGTGCGTTGGCCATTGCCCCCTCGAGGACATAGCGTGCTTCAAAGGTACGAGTCACGCGGTCAGCAGAGTCCGAAAGCAGCCTGAGCCTGGCGTTGACAGCCCCGGCGGCATTGCCATAAAGCGTTGCCTGCGCGCTGGACCCTGCAGCTGGGCGCAGGGTTTCGGGCAGTTGCACGACGGCTTCGCGCTGCCCGGCTCGCGCCAGTCGGACGACCGGCTGCCCAGGGCTGACGACTTGGCCCGGCTCGGCAAGCGTTTCCATTACTACGCCGTCGGCGTCTGCGAGCAGCACGGCATAGCCGGACGCATTGCGGGCCACATCGGCTTGCGCCTCAGCGGCGCTGAGTTGCGCCTTGGCGGTATCGGCTGCGGCTTTGATCTGATCGTAGCCCGACGCCGAAATCGCCCCGGCGGCCACCAACTCACGGTACCGCGCCTCATCATCTGCGGTCTGTTTGGCGCGGGCGTGTGCGGCCGTGACGGCTTCCTGCTGGGCACGTGCCTGTAATCCGAGATCTATCGGGTCCAGGCGCATCAGCGGCTGGCCCTTTTTAACGGTCTGGCCGGCGTCCACCAGGCGCTCCAACACCTTGCCCGACACGCGAAAACCCAGGTCACTCTGGACCCTGGCCGCCACGACCCCGGTGAAAGAGCGCCCGGCAGTGGACGAATCCTGTACCTGCGCGACCCTTACCAAAGGGGCCAGTGTGCGCGGATCGACGGCAGTGGATGAGTCGCCACACGCCGTAAGGACGAGAGGCAACAGGCAAGCGGCAAGGGTGACAGGTCGGAGCCGGAGCATAGGTTCCCTTTATTGAGCAGAGGACGGGAGTTTATTCTTATGCTTGTGACCAATACTGTCAATCGTCACAAATTAATCTATTGCTTTCAATCCACCTGCTTTGTGCTCATTTGTCTGTAAACAGGCAGCTTTATAGGCATTCGGTCGTTTACCTAACCAATTGACAGGGTGTGACCATAATATAATATGGTCACGAGTATTTATCTGAGGGCACCTCAATGCCACCGCTTCGCCCCCTAGCGTTTTTAGTAAGCGCCAGTTTGTTGGCCGGCTGCGCGGTCGGTCCGGACTACCAGCGCCCCGACGCTGCGCTTTCGCAACGTTTTATGGGCCGGTCCTCTGTCGAACACAGGACGGGCGCATCGCAAGCCAGTCTTACTGCCTGGTGGGTGGGGTTTGGCGACCCGGTACTGACCGACTTCGTCACCCGGTCTCTGGAGCAGAACCTCGACCTGGTGCAGGCGTCGGCACGGGTCGCCCAGGCGCGGGCAGGTCTGGGCGCAGCCAATGCCGCCTTGCTGCCTTCGGGAAACATCAGTGGCCAGGCTGCACGCGCCTATCAGTCCATCGAGACGCCGCTGGGTCAGGTGCTCAATTCAAACCCCGGGTTTGATCGTTATGGAAACGCCTACGAACTGGACCTCGGGGCTAGCTGGGAGCTGGATATCTTTGGCGGCCTGCGGCGCGGACGAGAAGCCGCATTGGCCGAGTACCAGGCCTCCGAGGCTGGTGCCGTGGCAACGAGGCTCGCCGTCGCGGCGCAGACTGCCGATATTTACCTCACGCTGCGTGGCTTGCAGGCCCGATTGGCTATCGCCAATCGCCAGGTCAAGACTCAGCAGGACCTCTTGGAGAAAGTCCGGCTGCTGTACAGCAAAGGCCTCGCCGCCAGCTATCAGGTCCGCCAGACCGAGGGTGCTCTCGCTCAGGTGCAGGCAACGGTGCCGGTCCTGCAGACCGGACTGGATGCCGCCATGAATGCCCTGGACGTGATGCTCGGAACGCCGCCAGGCACCCATCGCCAGCAACTGGCCGAGGCTGGCAGCATTCCGCTGGCCCCACAAATCACGGAGATGGGAACGCCGGCCGACCTGTTGCGCCGCAGACCTGACTTGATCGTCGCTGAGCGCCGTCTCGCGGCCTCCAGTGCCCGCATTGGTGAGGCCGTCGCAGAGTACTACCCTAAATTTTCCCTGAGCGCCTTGCTGGGTAGCGCCACATCCGTGTCCGCCGGGCATTTGTTCTCCGGCGGCGCCAGCCAGGCATCGGGCGCGCTGGGTCTGCGCTGGAGGTTGTTTGATTTTGGGCGCATCAACGCGCAGATCGATCAGGCCAAGGGGCAGGAAGCCGAGGCCCTGGCCGCCTATCGCCAGTCGGCGTTGCGCGCCACCGAAGATGTCGAGAATGCGCTCTCCGCCCTGGTGAACCGAGAAGCCCAGGCCACTACGCTGACCGCGGGCGAAGCGTCACTGACTGAGGCTCGCCAGTCGTCATTCATCGCCTACCAGAAAGGCGCCGCCAGCCTGATAGACGTCCTCAATGCCGACGAAACGCTGCTCCAGGCTTCCGACGCCCGTGCACAAGCACGCACGGAATCGGCCCGGGCTGCGGTCGCGGCATTCCGGGCGCTCGGCGGCGGCTGGCAAGCGCCCCAGCCACAGTCCGTGGCGAATCGATGATCCGGCATAAACGCCAGCCCGCTCGCATTGGGGCACGCACATTCACTGTTGTTTTCAGTCATTACCACCGGAGTCCGGCAACATGAAAACGAACCAGAATTCCTGGGTGCTCATCACCGGCGCCTCGAGCGGATTTGGCGAGGAGTTTGCCCGGCAATACGCCGCGCAGGGAAAATCCCTCGTTCTGGTCGCACGTCGGCTCGACAGGCTCGAAGCACTGTCGAAAGAACTGCGCGAGCGTTTCGGTATCGAGGTGATGATCGAGCAAGTCGACCTGTCTTCGATTCCGGCGGTGACCGAGTTGCACAAGCGCCTGGTTCAGCAAGGGATTGCGGTCGATGTGCTTATCAACAATGCCGGGCATGGATTGCAGGGCCCGTTCCTGGACCATGCCATTGACCAGTCCCTGTCAATGATCAACCTGGACATCGCCAGCCTGACCATCATGACTCGCCTCTTCGCCGCGGACATGCGCATTCGCCGCCGCGGTCACATACTGCAGGTCGCCAGCCTGCTGTCCTACCAGGGCGTGAAGAATTTCGCGGTCTATTCAGCGGCCAAAGCCTACGTGCTGCGCCTCTCCGAGGCGCTGCACCAGGAACTCAAGGGTCATGGCGTCGTTGTGACTGCACTGTGCCCGGGTATGTCCGACACGGGATTTGTCCAAAGCGCCAACCAGAAACTCACGCCCGCGCTGAGAATGGTGATGATGCAACCTCAACCCGTGGTTCGCGCAGGTATCCGAGCGCTGCAAGCCGGACGCATGAGTGCCGTACCCGGCTTCGGCAACAAAGTGCTCACGGTGCTGACCTGGGCCACGCCACGCTGGCTTCACCAACGTCTGATGGCGAATGTCATGGGCGCTGAGTTCCAGTGACGAGTACAGCGTTGTCCGCCGGCCCCTGCCACGCTGAGCATTTCGTTGGTGAGCGTGATCTTAGTGATCACTCAAAAAGCACCATGTCATATTTAATTAAGTGACTTTTTATTTAATTGGTCACAATCAGGACAAATTAGTCTCGCCACTTAGATACAAACCGAGTGCAAAAGAAGTCGTTTGAACGGGGAGGGCTGCGACCAGCAGCCGTTCCCTCAGGGCATCAGGCTACGCAGGATGAGGTTGGCTGTAAGCGTAGGTGCGACCTCGACGTGATCGAGGCTGTATTGCAGCAACAGAGGATTGACGAAAGGCCGAAGGGTCAGGTGTATCGCCTCGACGGTTTCATCCAGGGGTGTCTTGCGCTCGAACTCACCACTTTCGCGCCCTTCACGCACCACCTGCACCACGAACTGTTTGATTCGCGCGTCATACACCTGGGAGCTGGGCCAGCGTTCCGACGCGGAGAACGCGGCAATGTCGTAGAGCTTGCGGTCATTGAAGAACAGGTCGATTCCCGTGGTGATCAGGGTTTTGACCAGACGGCGAAAACGCTCTGTCGAAGAGATTCCCTCCTCGTTTATGGCTTCCTCGACGGCCTTGACGATCTTCGCAAGACAGCCGGAGCAAATGGCCTCGCCAATTGCCTGCTTGGAATCGAAGAATTTGTAGATGTACGCCTTGGAGAAGCCGATGGCCTTGGCCAGGTCGGACACCGTGGTCTTGGCGTAACCGTATTGGCTGAAATGCTCGTTGGCCGCCGCGACAATCTGGTCGCGAATATCATGATCGGCTGGGCCGCGAGTGCTGGGCGAAGGTGGTGTTGGCTGATTCATGGGAGAAGCTTACGCATCCCGACGATTGATGACAACTTGTGACTACCTGTGAATATAGTCACAAGTTAACCGTTCGTCAGTTACAGAAACGTTATTGTCAAAGAGTTGCCCAATGTCCGCCCACGGGCTGGCTGGATCTGCGATCACCGGGCCATGCGAACGATAAATGTCGACCGCCTCGATGTTTCGCAAATCTGCGGCGCCGTGCACGGCTCGACGTCCATCGCCGAACGACTACAGCCAATAGGCGCGACGTCTGCAATAATCACGACCACAACGGCGCGATGGCATATCGAGTGCCCGCGCCAGTATCCGGTATTCGGGTTTGGAGGACTTTATGCGTGACATCATTGACGGTTTTCTGCGGTTTCAGCGCGAGGTGTATCCGCAACGTGTCGAGCTTTTCAAGCAGCTGGCGACAGCACAAAATCCGAAGGCTTTATTCGTTACTTGCTCGGACAGTCGTGTAGTACCGGAACTCCTTACACAGCGCGAACCCGGCGAACTATTCGTGATTCGCAACGCCGGTAACATCGTGCCCTCGTATGGTCCTGAACCCGGCGGCGTTTCGGCCACGGTGGAATATGCAGTCGCAGTGCTCGGCGTACAGGACATCGTGATCTGCGGCCACTCGGACTGCGGCGCGATGGGCGCGATCTCACGCTGCACCTGCCTGGACCACCTTCCTGCGGTCGCTAACTGGTTGCGTCATTCGGACGCCGCGAAAGCGATTAACGCAGCGCATGAGTTCGACACACCGCGCGCGAAGCTCGATGGTCTCGTGCGCGAAAACGTGATCGCGCAGCTGGCCAACCTGCGAACGCACCCCTCGGTTGCCCTGGCGCTCGAACAGGGGCGCATGAATCTGCACGGCTGGGTCTACGACATCGAGGCGGGGTGCATCGATGCGCTTGATGGCGCTACACGGCGCTTCGTGCCATTGGCTGAATCACCGACCACGGTTGCAATTGCGGCGCGTGACGGCAGGCAGATGTAGAGCCAGGGAGGGGCCTTGTAACAGGCGCCAGCCATTTGAGAGAGTGATCGGGCGGACGTTTAAAACGCTCTCTGTTTGCGCAGCCTCACCGGCGGTTTTACGGAGCCAGCCAACAGAGGCGCCCGATCACGGCACAAACTCCACCTTCAATCCACGGCTAGCACTGCGCCCCTGATCATCACTGACCCGCAACCGATACTCCCCCGACTTGCCCGGCCGCCAGTTCAATGTGGTCTGCGGTGAGCCCTGGCCAATCAACGTCTGGTTGGTAAACCAGTACAACGTCACCGCATCGCTGGCCGCGTTGGCATTCAGCGGGATGCTTTCCTGCGGTTGGGACAGGCGCAGTTGATAACTCACTTGGGTCAGCGGCGAGCGGATCTGCGGCGCTTCGCTTGAATCACCGATGCGGTTGGGCTGGCAGTTTTTTATCACATTGGGCGGCGTACGCCGTGGCAGGCCAGCGGCGCGGTATAGACGCTGCACGTCGCTGGGCCAGAATTCGAAGACTTCTTCACGGGTGTATTGCGGATCGAACGGCGGGCACGCGGCTTTGCCGGTGCGGGTGTCGATCAGCACCGGACGGTGCAGGTTGGAGACGCGAATCGGGGACACGCCGGGGATGTACCAGGTCTTGCGGGTTTGCGGGCACCAGCGGTTGGGCAGTTCACCGGAGGCCGCACACACATCGATGCGCACCAGTCCGGCGGGCGGTTTGTCGGCTTTGATCACCACGTTGGGCAAGGCCAGCGGCAGGGCGTCGGCAATACGGAAGAACAGCGGCGCAGCCGTCTTGGCGCCGACAAATGCCGGGTTCGGCCGACCGTCGAAGTTGCCCACCCACACCACCAGCACGTAGGGGCCGACCAGGCCGGCACTCCAGGCATCATGGAAACCCCAGGAAGTGCCGGTTTTCCACGCCGTGCGCCAGTGGCGGCCGGGCAATCCGTCTGGACGCGGGTTATGGCGCAGCATGTCACGCACCATAAACGCTGCCTGAGGCGACAGCAGTTGTGCACCGACGGTTTGCGGTTGCTCCTGCAAATAGCGTAACGGCCGCAGATGCCCGTCACCCGCGAGCATCACATACAGCCGTGCCAGCTCTTCGGGCGTCATTTCGCCGCCGCCGAGGGCCAGGGCCAGGCCGTAGTGGCTCTCGTTGCGCAGGCCCTTGACCCCGGCACGTTGCAGTAAACCGTACAGCGTGGGCGATTTGAGCTGGCTGGCCAGCCATACGGCCGGGATATTACGGCTGCGGATCAATGCATCCCGAGCCGTCAGTGGGCCGACGAAACTGCCGTCGAAATTTTCTGGCTGGAAGTAACCGAAGTTACTGGGCAGGTCCTTGAGGATGCTCATCGGATGAATCACCCCTTGATCCAGCGCCAGTCCATACAGAAACGGTTTGAGCGTCGACCCCGGCGAACGCCGTGACAACACGCCGTTGACCTGACCATGGATGCTTGTGGATAAGTAATCCGCCGAGCCCACCAGTGCCTTGACGCTCTGGTCGCGGCTGTCGATCAGGATGGCCGTGGCATTTTCCACACCGTTGCCGCGTCGCTCCGCGATGAAGCCTGTGATCAGGCGTTCCAGTAATTGCTGCAGGGGCAGGCTGAGGGTGGTGTTCAACTCGTTGCCAGTTTCTGACGCCAGCAGCTGTTCACTCAAGTGCGGCGCCAGAAACGGGATCTGCTGGCGGTTGCGTGCTTCCAGAGGCAGATCCAGCAAGCTGTCGTTGCGGGGGTCTTGTGGATAAGTCTCGCGCCAGTCGGCCATCAACCGCAGCCGCGCGTTTTGCAATGATGGCCCGAAACGGGCGCGCCGCCCCGGTTGTTGCGGGATTACCGCCAACGCCAAGGCCTCGGACAACGACAACTGCGCC
Organism: Pseudomonas sp. BCA17; assembly: GCF_004519405.1. Classification (GTDB taxonomy): domain Bacteria; phylum Pseudomonadota; class Gammaproteobacteria; order Pseudomonadales; family Pseudomonadaceae; genus Aquipseudomonas. The sequence goes on from NZ_SGWI01000003.1 coordinate 151,456, forward strand.
GCCGACTTACCGAAGTAGATACGGCTGGCCGCCTCGGCGCCTTCAATGTTGCCGCCCATGGGCGCCAGGTTCAGGTAGGCCTCAAGGATATCGTGCTTGCTGTAACGCGCTTCGAGCCACACGGCCAAGGCCATCTGCTGCAATTTGCCGGGCACTTGGCGAGTGTTCAGATCCCACAGGCGTCGCGCCAGTTGCATGCTCAAGGTCGAACCGCCCTGGCGCTGGCCACCACTGTAGGTGGCCATGGCCGCGCGCAGCAACGCCGGGGGATTGATCCCCGGGTGCCAGTAGAAGTTGCGGTCCTCCTTGAGCAGCAAGGCTTCGACCAGTGACGGTGACATGCGCTCCAGCGGCAGCCAGAGGCGATATTGCCCGTCATCCGCCAGGGTCATGCGCAGCAGCGAGCCGTCGTCGGCCACTACCACCCGCGACGACGTAACCGCTTGCTCAAGCGAGGCGTGGGGCCACAACCGCAGCCCCACCAGCCCTCCCACAAAGAACGCCGCCGTTGCCAGCAGCGGCGTCAGGCGTTTAAGGCTTGGTAATTTCAAGCTGGCCTACTTTGCCGCGCCCTTGCAGGGTGGTTTCGTACATGCCTTCGGCATAAGCCGGCGGCGTGTTGAAGGTGCCAGCGTTGGTGGCACGTACACGGTAGACGAAGGTGCCTACATCGCGCAGCGCAGTGCCGTACAGCACCACTCGATCATCCCGCACGTCCACGTAATCGGGCTGCCAGTTGCTCAACTCGGTTTCGCCGATCGGCGCTTGCCAGGCATCCGCCTCTTCGTCACCGTCTGCAGTTTCCACGTACTCGGAATCGTCGCCTTCACTTTGCGCGGTGCTGGCGGGCTCGGGTTCCGGCGGCAGGTTATACACAGGCTCGACGCCACCTGGCAGCAGGTCGACCACGGCCACTTGTTGCACCTGATCACGGTCGGTGGCGCGCAGACGCAGGCGCACCAGGAACTCATCGCCCACGGCGACCTTGCTCACCGGCTCACCCTTGAGGTCGAGGTATTCGTGGATGATTTCCAGGCCATTGTTGATCGGCTTGAGCTTGGCACCCTTGTCGAAACCGGCCTCGCTGAGCATGTAGAACGCGGCCGGGCCGTCGGTTTTTTCCATTACCAGCTTTTGCGTGGTGCGCGGCACGGCGGCGCGTGGCGGCTGGCCGGCCATCTCCAACAGTTGCTGCTGCTTGTCGCCCAGCCAGGCAGTGGCCTTGAGGGTCATGTCGCTCTGAGCACGCTGGCCATAGTTATCCAGCGCGCGCAGCAAGAGTGCCGCCGACAGTGAGTTGTAGCGCTGCTCGTTGAGGCGTTTGCCGAGCTTATCCAGCAAGGTTGTCGGCACATCGTCCAGCAACTCGGGGAAATGCCGCGCCAGCAAGTGCAGGTGTTCGGCATCGTGCACCAGCGGGTCGTAATACAGGCCGTCGCTGTCCCATTTATCCACAAGCGAGCGCCATGGGATTTTGCGGAACAGCGTATCGGCCTGGCGATCCTGCTTGAGCAACTTGTAGCTGGCGGCCAGGTATGCCGCGCCCAGGTCGTTCTGCCAGCTGTCCTTGAAGTAACTCTCGTAGCGCTCGCGGATGTCGCTCAAGGCGCCGCTTACCAGAATCCCCTGACGGCTCAGCAGGTAACTGGCATAGGCCCGGTTGCGCAATTCCGACAGACCTTCGCTAGGACCATTGGCCAGGTCGGTCAGGTACGCGTTGGAGCGCACCAGCAGGTCTTCCGGTACGGGCAGCCCGCGTTCCCTGGCTTCGATCAGGAAGTCGGTGGCGTACAGGCTGGCGTACGGCGCCACGTCCGGATTGGCGGCCCACAAACCGAAGCCGCCAGCCGAATTCTGGCGCTGGCGCAGCATACGTACCGCGCCGCTGAAGGCCTGCTCGGCCTCGGGTGCGGTGCCGCCCCAGATCAACGCCGGCATGGCCTTGGACACCAATTGCTCGGTGCAGGCGTAACCGTAGTCGTCCAGGTAATGCTTAAGCCCGTTGGCCCACACCAGCGGCGATGCCGCTACGCCCAGTTGCACGTCGCGCAGTTGGCTGAACAACTCGCGAGTCGGTTTGAGCTCTTTGCTGGCGCTGTCGAAACGGCCCAGGCTCAGGGCGACGCGGTGCTCGCTCAGTGGACGGATCGAAGTGGTCTCGGCAACTTGGATGCGTTTGCCATTGGGCAGCACGGCGACAAAGCGCAGGTCTGCGGAGCCCAGGGTTTCGCCGACCTTGATCTTGAACTCGGCGGTGCCTTCCTTGCGCGGTTGCAGTGACATTGTGCTGCCTTTATCGCCCTGCACAGCCAGGCCGTCGCTGGTCTGCACTTCGAACTTCACATCCGCCGCCGCATCAAGGTTGCTGAACACCCCGGCGCTGACGTTGAACACATCCCCCGGCGCCACAAAGGCGGGCACGTTCGGTGTGATCACAATCGGGCCGCGCACTTCTGTATTGGCCTCGCTGACACCGACGCTGTCGCTGTCCACCGCCACGGCGAACATATGCAGTTTGCCGTTGAAGCTGTCCGGCACCTGGTAATGCAGTACGGTTTCACCGGCCGGCAAATCCACCAGGCCGGACCACCACGCCACGGGTGGCTGGTGTTTGCGCTTGAACGGGTTCAGGTGGTTGGCCAGTGCGCCGTCGGTGTCACCACCGGGCGCCGCCCCGCTGAGCAGTCGGCTGAATTCAGGCAGGATCAGGTCAAGAATCTGACTGGTACCGACCTCCAACGCACGCTTCTGGAAGAAGAAGCCCAGCGGGTCCGGCGCCTGATAGCGCGCGACTTGCAGGATGCCCTCGTCCACTGCGTACACCACCGCACGACCTGGGCGGTCGGCGGTGACCTTGATGTCCAGGGTCTGCCCCGGCTCGATCTTCTCCTGGCCTTCAACTTTCAGCGCCATGCGTCGCGCATCCAGGTTGATGCTGAACGGCACCACACCGTAGGACAGCGGGCTCATATACACCTCAGCCGAACCCATGTCGCGCACAAACTGCACGTTGACGTAGGCATTTCCCTCAAGCCCTTCCGGCACGCGGATATGTTGCACGCTGTTGGTGCTGTCGGCCTTGAACCACTGTTGGGTGTAGACCTTGTCGCGCTCGATGGTAATCAAACCGGCACCGGTGTACGGCGCGCGAAGGCTGATGGCGATTTCATCACCCGTGGCATAGCTGCGCTTGTCCAGGCGCAGTTGCAGTTCGGCGTTGCGCTCCAGGGAGCGCGAAGTATTGCCACGCCCGGCCACGCTGTAGTCGATCTGGTTGAGCAGGTTGCCATTGGCGTCTTTCAGTTGCAGGGTGAAATCCCCCGGCGTGCCGGTGTTCAGGGTCTGCCTGGCACCTTGCGCAGTCATCGCCAGCGGCGAGGCCGGCTGGCTGATGTTCTTGATGCGCGACTCGTACTTGTAGGTGCCGTTGGACTGTTTCACCAGCACCGACACATAGCGGTGCTCGACCACTTCCGTGGTCAGGCCGTCTACCGCCAGCGGCGTCAGGTCTGGCGCGACGGCCAGCCATTGCACTTCACGCGGGGTGTCCTTGGCGACGTACGACAGGGAGTCCTGGCTTTTCACACCGACGAGGTAAGGTGCGGGCGACACCAGCAAGGCGCTTTGCGCAGCCACGTTACGGCCACCTTCGGCCTCGAACACCTGGGTCATCACTTGCAAACGATACGTGCTGTTGGCGAAGCGTTGCAGGTTGAGGTCGAGCACGGCCTGGCCGTTGTCATCGACGGTGGTTTCCGCGAGGTCTTCGGTGCTGGCTTCTTCCAGGCCGTTGTTGAGGCGGAAGCGGTAGTCGGGGTAACGGTCAAACGCCGCGAGCGTCGGGCTCAGGGACATTTTCCCGGTGACGCGCCTGCCGGCTGCCGGGGCGCCGAACAGGTGCATGGCGGTGACTTTGGCCACCACCTGGTCCGGTGGAATCCAGCCTTGCACGGGGGTGTCGTGCAGACTCAGGCTAACCTTCATGCGGTCGGGCTCGAAGTCGCGGACCTTGAAGCTCACGCTGCCCAGGTCGGTACGTGTCTGCTTCTGGCCAATCAACTGCAAGGTCGCGGTGTATTCCCCGGCGGGGGCGACTTCACTGCTGGGGAAATCAAAGCTCTCAAAGCCGCTGGCGGACAGCTTCAGCGGCTGGCGAATCACTTCCAGGCCGCGCGGATCGGTGATTTGCAGCTCCACCGGCACGCCCTGCAGGGCTCCTTTCCAATTGCCACTACGTACAATCATGCCCAGGTGCGCGGTTTCGCCCGGGCGATATAGGCCGCGATCAGTGAACAGGTAGGCGCTGAGGCGATCAATCGCGCCGTCCTCTTCCAAACCTCCTACATCGAAGCGCGACAAATCCAGCTGCTGGGACTGACGGGCAATCGGCAGGAACGACTGATCGTTGCCGCGAGTGACCACATACATCAGCGGCGTTTTCTCACGACGCAGTTCATCCAGCTTGGCGAAATGCGCGTGGCCTTCACTGTCGGTATGACCGCTGGCGACCGGCAGGCCGTTGCGACCCATGATGTCGACTTGTACATCGGCCACTGGTGAACCATTGCCAATGGACTGCACATACACATCATGGCTCCCATCGCTGGAGCGTTTGGCGATGATGCCCAGGTCCGTCACCACGATGAAACGCAGGTCGCTGGTACTGCTGCGGTCGTACTCGAACGTGCGCGTGGCCGGATCATCCTGCGGGCTGAGTTTGAGCACGAAAATGCCGCGCCGGCCGCCATTGGCGGTGAGGTAGTGGCTGAGGTCGACATTGTCGTAGACGGTTTTGGCCGGGTCACTGGATGACAGCGGGATATCCAGCGACTGGCGCTCGACCATGCGATCAAAATACTCGTTGCTGAAATTCGGCCGGGCGAAGCTGCCACTGCTCTGGTCCACCAGGTGTTGCAACTGGTTGGGCAGCAGGCGGGCAATTTCCACATGGGCGCCGGGTACGCCACGGGCCATGAAACCCAGGCGTTTTTCACCGTTGAGGCTGAGCAGTGCGCCATCGGACAGGAACTGCAACGTGCGAGGGTACGCCGGCATGCTGATCAGCGATGCCGTAGGGTTTTTCGCCAGATAGCCGCCGATGGCTTCCAGGTTGGCGGGAACGCGCACATACAGCGCGCGACCGGCCGGGGCCTTGAATTTAAAGGCATGCAGCGTGTTCAGGGGTTCGACGCTGGGCACATGGGTCAGGTTGACCTTGGTGCTGCGGGCCAGCAGGGCGTCGTCGATATCGTTGGCGGAGTAGGGGCGCGTATCGTCCTGGGCTTTTGCCGGCAGCAGCCAAGCCTGGACCTTACCGGCGATGGTCTCATCGGCCACGGCGCTGGAACTGCTGAACATCAATACCGGTTCGGGCTCGCCGCGTTCGTTGTCGACGAAACTCACTTCGGCGCCGGTAAACGTCAGGCGGTAACGACCGGGTACGGTGACTTCCGACACCAGGGGCGCGGTGCTGGCGTTGCCGCCGTCGCGGGCTTTGATGCCCTCGTCGAGCTTGGCGCTGACCGGCGTGCTTTCCAGCGGGGTAGCCAAGGCAGCGGAGCGTACGTAGGCGTTGAGTTTCTTTTCGTCGAAGGTGATTTCCGGGCGGTTGGGTAACTGCGCGTCGCGGTAGGCCAAGCCTTTGCCGAGGGTTATCGATACGCGCTTGCGCAGGTTGTCTTCATCCACCGGGTGGGAAAAATGGAAGGTCGCCACCAGCTGTTTCAGTGTCGGGTTGGACGGGTCCTGATACAGCTCGTTTTGCGCCAGGGTGGCGCGGAACGGTTGGGTGGAGAACTGCGTGCTGTATTGATCGAGCAGCACACCGTCGGCCAGCAGATTTTTCTTGCTCATATCGACGGTGTAATGGGCGTCGATGGGCCAGTCTTTTTCCGGCACGAACAGCAACGTGTGGTCATCGGACCAGCGCCAGGTACCGGCGATGTTTGGTTTGAGGGTGATGCCAGCGGTGACCGGTTTGCCCATCGCGGCCAGCGGAGCCACGGACTCGGCGAAGCGCACCTGCAAGTTATCCACAACCGGTTGAGGTTGGGTGTAATCGGTCAGGTTCGGTTTGTGCAGCGAATAACCCACGGTATGGGGTTTAGGCAGGTGCGAATACCACTGCCAGCCATAAAAACCGGCACCGGCCAACAGGGCCAGGCCCAACACCCCTGCGCCAGCCTGGCGAGGGTAAGCGCGCGCCTTGCGGCCCAGGTTGGCCAGGCCATAGCCGATGCTGCGTAGCCAGAGCGGCGGATGCCATTGACCGAAAACGGCCCCCACCACGGTCAATAAGGCACCGCTAATACGGCGGCTGATCGCTTTCAACGAGTCGAACATGGTGAGCATCCCTGGCAAAGTGCGGCTTATCTTACACGCGTATTTGATATAAAAGATGACGTGAATACAGCGTAAAAAACGCTAATGCGGGAGCGCACTCGCTCGCACATTTGTGAGCTTCGTCGGGCTTTGGAACGGCGGCATCACGTCCACCAGTAGCGCACCAGATGAAAGAAGATCGGCGCTGCGAAGCACACGGAATCCAGCCGATCCAGCATCCCTCCGTGGCCTTCGATCATATGGCCCCAATCCTTCACCCCCCGGTCGCGCTTGATCGCCGACATTACGATGCCGCCGGCAAACCCGAGCAAGTTGATCAAGAGCGCGATCAAGAACGATTGCCACGGATTGAACGGTGTGGTCCACCACAGCGCTGCGCCAATCAGGGACGACAACAGGATACCGCCAACAAACCCTTCCACGGTTTTGGAAGGCGAGAGGTTGGGCGCGATCTTGCGTTTGCCGAACAGCTTGCCGCACACGTACTGCAGCACATCCGACAGTTGCACCACGATCACCAGATAGGCGATCAGCAACAGGTTGCGACCTTCATAGCCTGGGATGTCGAGGGTCAGCAACGCCGGTACGAAAGACACGCAGAACACGGCGATCATCAAGCCCCATTGCACCTTGGAGGCGCGCTCGAGGAAGTGCGTGCTGTCGCCCCCCAGCGAAGCGAGGATCGGCAGCAGCAGGAACACGTACACCGGAATGAAGATCGAGAACAGCCCGTACCAATCCGAATAAATCAGCAGGTATTGCAGCGGCAGCGCCAGGTAGAACGCGGCCACCAAGGCCGGATAATCGCTGCGGCGCGTGGGCGTAAGGGTAAGGAATTCGCGCAGGGCGTAGAACGACACGGCGTAGAACAGCAGGATCACCGCGCCGGTACCGAGCCAGAAGGCGATGCCGATCACTACCACCATCACCCACCACGCATTGATGCGGGCATTGAGGTTGTCGATCACCGCGTTAGGGGTGTCGCGGGTGCGCAGCTTGAGGATCAGGCCAATCAGCGAAGCGAGCACCAGGATCGCGCCGATGCCGCCGAACAACACCAGGGTTTGGCTATCCATGTCAGACGTGCTCCGGGGCAAGGGCGAGCAGGGCGTCGCGGCTGCGGGCGAGGAAGGTGGCTTTGTCTTCGTCTTGTGCCAATTGCAGAGGCGCGCCGAAGCTGGTGGTGCACAGCAACGGCAGCGGCAGTACGCGGCCTTTGGGCATGACTCGGTTGAGGTTGGCAATCCACACCGGAATCAGTTCGGCCTGTGGGTAACTTTTCGCCAAGTGGTACAGGCCGCTCTTGAACGGCAGCAGGCCGTCCTCCAGGTTACGCGTGCCTTCTGGAAAAATGATCAGCGAGTCGCCGCCTTCCAGGGCCGTGAGCATGGGCTGTAATGGATTATCCACAGGGTCTTTGCGCTCACGGTCGATCAGCACGCCGTTGAACACGCGGTGGATGATGTAGCGGCGCAGGGCACTGGCGTTCCAGTAATCGCTGCCGGCCACCGGGCGTGTGAATTTGCGCAGGTTCTGCGGCAGCGAGGCCCATAGCAATACGAAATCGCCGTGGCTGCTGTGGTTGGCGAAGTAGATGCGTTGCACCGGCACCGGGGCGCAACCGAGCCACAGGCTGCGGGCGCCGGTGACGGTGCGGGCCATCGAGGTAATCAGCGTGGCGACTACGGGTTCGAACATGGGAGTTCCTTATCCGGCGAAAGGTAGCCAAGGGCTGGCGAGAATCACGGCCAGGGTCAGCAGCGCTTGCGCGCCGAGCAACCAGGCTTGTTTGCGCAGCAATTTGAGGGCGCCACGCCGGCGTTCGGTCCACGGCCGGCCGACGCGCTTGGCCGATTGCAGGCCCAGGCTCACCAGGGCCTGATCGAGGTCCGGGGTGCGCGTGGTGTCGCGGGCCAACAGGGCGAACAGGTCGGCGTCGAACGCCACGCGCAATGCCCAGTACTTTTGCAGCAGCCCGAGGACAACCATCCACAGGGCTAGCAACAGGCAGATGGTCGAGATACTGGCCATCAGCAGTTGCGCCAGACCGAGCAAAAAGCCGAGTACCGTCAGACCTGTGGATAACTGATCCAGCGAACGGCCACGGCGCAGCAGGCTGGCGGTTACCTGGAGTTCCATATCAGCGGGCATGGGATAGACCCTCCAACGCTTCACGGTGAGCAGGGTGCAGGACCACATCGGCCCGCGCTGTACGAATAATAGCCAGCGCCTCATCCAACGTAGCGGCCCGTCCGCTGTGCAGCAGCCAGGCGGCAACGGCGGTGGCGCTGCGCGAATAGCCGAGGGCACAACACACCAGCAGTGGGCCGTCCAAGCGTAATTGCTCGATGGCGTCGGCGGCTTGGCGGCATTCGGCGGGGGTGGGCGCGATCAGGTCCAGCACAGGGATGGACCGATAAGCGCGGCCCTGTGGATTAATCGGCAATTCGGCGCAGAGGTCGACGATGGCCTTGAATGAATCTTGCTCGTGCGTTGTGGGAATTCGCCCGAGCCAAACGTTATCCACAATCAGGTCAGGTTGTGGATGCTTGCGTGTCCACAATCGCGAGTTTATCCACGCGCCGGCCAGGTAGGGCGCGTAGAGCCAGCGTGCCGCCGGGGTCAGGCGACCATCGTTACGCTTCTGAAAGCCCGGTGCGCCGAGCACCAGGTAATTCGCCTTGATTAAACCCAGGGACACCGCTGGCCAGATCAACCACAGCCACCACCCGCCCAATACCAATGCCAGGATCAGCAGCGCCACTGTGCCCAGGCCATAACGCAGGCCTATGCGCCAGCGCTGGGTATCCCGCGTCAGTCGTGCATTGCGCAGCGGGCTCGGATGCTCCAGCGGCCACAACCAAACGCAAAGCCAACCGGCGAGGGCGCCTGTGGGTAAGTCGATAAAGTGATGTTGATAAGTGGTCAGCACCGAAATGCCGATCAAGGCGAACCAGCCGTGCACCAGCCAACGCCATACGCCTTGGGTATGCCGCTGGTACATGACCCACAGGATCACCAGCAATGCGATATGCAGCGATGGCGCCTGGTTGAAGGGCTTATCGAAGCCTGCGAGTACGGCGAACAGCCAGCCGAATACGCCATCCAGTTCTGGCCGCTCGAAGGTAAAGCGCAGCGGCCAGAGGAGGAAGCAACTGACCGCAATAGCTTGGGCGGACAGCAGCCGCAGCGCATGTTGTTTCAACTCATGCCGACTATTGGGTAGCAGCAGGGAAAACCCGTAAAGCAGGTCGATTGACCAGTAAGGCACGATGGTCCATGCCCAGAACGGCATGTGGGTTTCCCAATCGAACACCAGGGTACCGACGTCGCTGCGCTGACTGGTCACCCAAGTGGCAAAGCCGTAGGTGCTGAAAAACAGCGGCGCCAACAGCAGCAGCCACAGGACGGCAGGCTTCAGTAGACCGGGCTCGCGCATGTTCAGATCTTCTGTGCCAGGGACACGCTGAAAATACCCCACTCATCCACGCGCTGGGTAATCTTGCGAAAGCCCGCCGCCTCGACCAGTTGATCCATTTCCGCCTGGCTGCGCCGGCGCATCACCCAGGCCTGGCCCTGGCGGTGGCTGGTCAGTGCGCGTGCGATCAACTCCAGTTGCGGGTGCCACGGCTGACCGGTGTAGACCAGGTAACCGCCGGGCTCCACCGCTTCGGCAAGACCGGCCAGCGAACCGCCGACCATGGCGTTATCGGCGAACAACTCATACAGCCCGGACACCACCGCCAGGGTCGGTTTGGGGTCCAAAGCCGCCAGGTCCGCCCGGTCGAATGCATCGCCTTTGATAAACTGCGCGATATCCCCCAGGCCTTTCTCGCGGATCAGCGCGCCACCGTCGCGCACGTTGATATCGCTGTAGTCACGCAGCAGGATCGATTCCGGCAGCGGCGACACCCCCTGCAACGCTTCGAGAATGTAGCGCCCGTGGCCGGCGGCGATATCCACAATGCGCACTTGGCGATCATCGTCACGCAACTTGGCCATGGCCAAACGCAGCAGCTCCTCGACGTTGAGCTTGCGCTGGCGAATGCCGCGCCAGCCGATGGAGTCGAGGTAATGGGTGTCGATCATCCGCCCCAGCGCGCCCTTGCCGCTGGGTTGGTTGCGGTACACGTAATCCAGGGTGCTGCCGGAGTCGAAACCGGTGTCGAAGCCCAGTTTCACCCCGTCCGACAAGTTTTTGCCCAGGCCCATGCTGGCGCGGGTCATGCGCCAGTACAGGTCGCGCAGGGAGTTGTGGGGCAGCGGCGCGGCGAGGGCTTCGGATTCGGCGCAGGTGGCGCCCAGCTTGTCGGCATCGAGCAATGATGCGCGGTCCAGCGGCTGGGTGAAGTTCTGCAGGATAAAGCGTCTGGCGCTGCTCACGGCCGTGGCGCGGTCGCGTTCGCCAAGGGTGTCGTGGAAGAAACCGGGGAGGATATGCAGCTCTTTCTTCAGGCTGCCCAGGCGATCGAAAAATTGCTGCTGGGGTTTGCGGTGCACCACAAAGTCGGAACCGGAGATCAGCAACTGCGTCGGTACCTGGATCGCCTGGGCATCGGCGACAACCCGGTCGGCGGCTTCGTACAGACCCAGCAGCACATTCACCGAGATGGCCTTGGTGATCAGCGGGTCGCTGTCATAGGACGCCACGCGCTCCGGGTCGTGGCTGAGGAACTTGGCCTTGACGTAACTGTTGACGAAAAAATTGCCGCGAAACCTGCGCATCAGCGCCAGGCCCGGCCGTGCAAAGGGCACGTAGAGCTTGACCTTGAAGGCTGGGGAGGCGAGCACCAGCGCGCGGATTTTCGGCGCGTAATCATGTACCCAGGTCGCCGCGATCACCGCGCCGACGCTTTGGGCGATAACGGCGAAGTTTTCCTCATCAATGCCGTAGGCGCTGCGGATGTGCTCGCAAAAGGTTTGCACGTCGCGGGCGCTGGTGGCGAAGCTGGGGCTGTCGCCACGCTCGCCGGGCGATTGGCCATGGCCACGGGCGTCCCAGGCGAAAAAATCGAATTGCGGCAGGTCGAGTTCGTCGACCAGATGGGCAATGCGCCCCGAATGCTCATGGCCGCGATGGAACAGCAGGATTGCCTTGCGCGGTTCACCGCTTGAAGGAGCGGCGGCCGGCCAGTGGCGGTAGAAAAGCTCGACGCCATCATGGGTACTGAAGGTGTGTTCTTGCTGTTCGCGCATCGCAAAAATCCTTATGCAATCGGAGAGGTTTGTTCTTCTTTGAGGCCCTGGCGCACACGGTTGACCAGGGTGTAGGCGAGCAGGGCGGCAACCAGCCACATCACCGCATCGACCCAGGCAGCGGCGAACCAGCCCAGCGCCACGCCGGTGGCCAGCACACCCAATACAAATGCCCGGTCACTCTTGCCCATCGGCCCGTCATAGCGCCGCGAAGCGCCCACCATCGGCCCCAGGACACCGGCGTATTCGCTGAACACCGCCAGCAACGCCACCAGTAAGACTGGCGCCAGGCTCACGCCGGGGATCAGCGCAAACGGCAGGATCAGCGCGCTGTCGGCGATCACGTCGCACAGTTCGTTGAGGTAGGCACCCAGGCGCGATTGCTGGCCGAACTCGCGGGCGAGCATGCCGTCGATGGCATTGAGGGCCATGCGCAGGACCATCCATAGCGGGATCAGCGCAAACAGCCACAGATGTTGGGCGAAACCGGCGATCAGCAGGCCCACGAGCAAGGAAACGACTCCGGCCAGGACGGTTATCTGGTTGGCGGTGGTGCCGTTGTCGTAGAGGCGTTGCACGAGGGGGCGCAGCAGGTTTTGAAACCGCGGCTTGAGTTGGTAGATGGAAATCATGAAGGTGGCGCTTCCTTGTCCGTGAACCCGCGAGAAACAGTTTTGAAGTGTGCCGATTAATCCTGGCCCGCACCAGTGATGACTCGTGTTTATGGGGGTTTAGTCACGATCTGCTTCTAAGAGAACAAAAATTTCACGCCTTGTGTTATATCGTAACCAATTGTATGTATGCGGGCGTTAAGTGGATGCAAGTGGATCTAGAAGCGGACGGCGCTTCGGTTGAGGGCCTGCCGCGTTTTCAGCAGGGGCTGTTCCAGGCCCGTCGATTGCGCAAAGCCGGCATCAGCCTGACGACCTTGGCGGTCGCCGGTTGGGTGCTGGCGTTGTTTGTCGCTTTGTTCGCACCGCTGTCGATCTGGCCCGTGGTGCTGATCAACTGTTCTTCGGCGTTGATGGTGCTGGTGGCCGGGTTGCAATCGGCGTGGTGGGTGGCCGACTGGCGTGCCCAGGCGCTGGAAGAGCCCTCCGTCGACGCCGAGCCTGTGGTGGAGGCGGGCGGCTACGCGGGGCTGATCGGGCGTTTCGGCAGTGGCCTGTTGGCGCAGATCGGTGCCCCGGTGGTATGGCTATGTGGGGCCTCTCTGCAGGTGCTGGTCAGCATCAGCGAGTTCTGGAACCTGGCGCTGCCCGCCGCTGCGGTAGGTCAGTCCGCCAGCATCGGCGCTGCCTTGGCGTTGGCGCTGGCCTTTGGTTTGCTGGTGTTCGAGCGCCGCCTCGCTCAGGAAACGATGACGCAATGGCCGGAAGCCTCGCAGTTGGCGCAGTTGAGCCGGGTCGCGATCATCTGCCTGGTGATCAGTGCGATTTGCCTGTTGTTTGCCGGTGCCGAATCGGTCTGGCCGCTGCGCCTGGCGACACTGGTGGGCCTCTTGCCGGCGCTGGTGGCGCTGGAGTTTTTGCTAAGGGGCGTGTTGTCGCTGTTCAGCCCTCGCCAACCGCGCCTCGAGCCGCGCTTGATGGCCCAGAGCTTTATCGCCGGGCTGCTGCGCTGGCCGCCGCAGCCCTTGCTCGCCTTGCAGCACGAATTACACAACCGCTTCGGCATCGACCTTCGCCAGATCTGGGCGTTTACCTACATGCGCCGAGCGTTTCTACCGGTGTTACTGGTGGTGCTGGCCGTGGGCTGGTCGCTGACCGGCGTGCATGAAGTGCCCCTGCAGGGCCGTGGGATTTATGAACGTTTCGGTAAGCCTGTCGAAGTCTTCGGCCCTGGCCTGCATGCCGGTTTGCCGTGGCCGCTGGGCCGCGTATTGAGTGTGGAGAATGGCGTGGTGCATGAGCTGGCCACCAGCGTCAGCGAAGCCGCCGTACCCGAACTGGCCTCTGCTGAAGGCCCGGCGCCGACGGTTGCCAACCGTTTGTGGGACGCCAGCCATGTGAATGATAAGTCCCAGGTGATCGCCAGTAGCAGCGGCGACAAGCAGGGCTTTCAGATCGTCAATATGGACGTGCGTTTTGTCTACCGTATTGGCCTGACCGATCAGGCCGCGCTCGCCGCCACCTATAACAGCGCGGATGTGCCGACGCTGATCCGCAGCACCGCCAGCCGCATCCTCGTGCATGACTTTGCCTCACGCACGCTCGACGAATTACTGGGTGAACAACGTACCGGCCTCGCTGACGAGGTGGGCCGCGCGGTGCAGGCAGACCTGAACACGCTCGACAGCGGCGTGGAAATTCTTGCCACGGTGGTGGAAGCCATTCACCCACCAGCCGGTGCCGCCAACGCCTACCACGGCGTGCAGGCGGCGCAGATCGGCGCTCAGGCACTGATCTCCCGTGAGCGGGGTGCGGCCAGCGAGCAAACCAACCAGGCGCTGCTGCAAGCCAGTACTGTCCGCGATCAGGCCCAGGCCAGCGCCCACGAAGTGAACGCCGGGGCCCAGGCCGCCGACCTGCGTTTTGCCGCTGAGCAAAAAGCTTATGCCACCGCAGGTAAAGCATTCGTGCTGGAACAGTACCTCGGCCAACTGAGCCAGGGCCTGGCCAATGCCAAGTTGCTTATTCTGGATCACCGCCTGGGCGCCGATGGCGCGCCGACGATCGATCTGCGTTCTTTTACTTTGCCGGCCGACCCAGTGGCGCCGCGCAAAGCCGTTCAATAAGGAGTCTGTCTGTTGAGCGCTCATTCTCACGATCATGATCACGGGCATCACCATCATCATGGCCACCACCACCATCACGGTGATGAACACGCCGCCGGTCCCTTCCCCTGGCGGCGCATGGCCTGGGCCGTTTTACTGGTGCTGTTTGCGGTGGCGGCGGCGAGCCTGGTGCAGGTGCGCTCCGGCGAGGCCACGGTGATCACTCGCTTTGGCAATCCGTCGCGGGTGCTGCTGGAGCCGGGCCTGGGCTGGCGCTGGCCGGCGCCGTTCGAAGCGGCGATCCCCGTGGACCTGCGCCTGCGCACTACCTCCAGCGGTTTGCAGGATGTGGGCACCCGCGATGGCTTGCGCATCATCGTGCAGGCCTACGTGGCTTGGCAGGTGCAAGGTGATGCCGACAATGTGCAGCGCTTCATGCGTGCCGTGCAGAACCAGCCGGATGAAGCGGCGCGGCAGATTCGCACCTTCGTGGGCTCCGCGTTGGAAACCACGGCGGCCAGTTTCGATCTGTCGAGCCTGATCAACACTGACGCCAGCCAGGTACGTATCGCCGATTTCGAAGCGCAGTTGCGTCAGCAGATTGATCAACAATTGCTCACCACCTATGGCGTGCGCGTGGCGCAAGTGGGCGTGGAACGCCTGACCTTGCCGTCGGTGACCCTCACCGCTACCGTCGACCGTATGCGCGCCGAGCGTGAAACCATCGCCACCGAACGCACGGCCGTAGGCAAGCGTGAAGCGGCGCAGATTCGCTCGGCTGCCGAGCGCGATGCGCGGATCGTGCAGGCTGACGCCACAGTGAAAGCGGCCGATATCGAAGCGCAATCGCGGGTCGAAGCAGCGCAGATTTATGGCCGCGCTTATGCAGGTAATCCGCAGCTGTATAACTTGCTGCGTTCGCTGGATACCTTGGGCACCGTGGTCACGCCAGGCACCAAGATCATCTTGCGCACCGACGCTGCGCCGTTCCGCGCGCTGGTGGATGGGCCGAAGGACATTCAGCCATGATCGAGCGTGACAGCCCGGACAGCCCATGGATCCAGGCCGGGCGCCTGGCGTTCCTGGCGCTGTACGCGGTGACCGTGTTGGCGGCGTTGGCCTGGGCGTTTTCCAACGTGCGCCAGATCGACCCGCAGAACCGTGCGGTGGTGTTGCACTTCGGCGCGCTGGATCGGATTCAGAATGCCGGCCTGCTGCTGGCTTGGCCGCAGCCGTTCGAACAGGTGGTGCTGCTGCCGGCGGCCGACCGCGTGATCGAGCGTCGAGTGGAGAACCTGCTGCGCTCCGACGCGGCGACGCAGGCTGACCGCGTGGCCAGTTTCGCCACACCATTAAGCGATTCCCTGGCCGGCTCCGGTTACCTGCTGACGGGTGACGCGGGCGTGGTACAGCTGGATGTGCGGGTGTTCTACAAGGTCACCGAGCCCTACGCGTTTGTGCTGCAGGGTGAGCATGTGCTGCCGGCCCTGGATCGGCTGGTAACCCGCAGCGCCTTGGCCCTGACCGCAGCGCGCGACCTGGACACGATCCTGGTGGCGCGCCCCGAATTGATCGGCGCCGACAACGGCGCCGCCGAACGCCGCGAGCGACTGCGTGGTGATCTGGTGCAGGGCATCAATAAACGTCTGGCCGAGTTGGCTTCTACAGGCTTGGGATTGGGTATCGAAGTCACTCGCGTCGACGTGCAATCGAGTCTGCCGGGCCCGGCCGTGAATGCCTTCAATGCAGTGCTGACGGCCAGTCAGCAAGCTGACAAAGCCGTGGCCAATGCACGCACGGACGCGGAAAAACTCACCCAGGCCGCCAACCAGACGGCTGACCGCCTGGTGCAGGTCGCCCACGCCCAGGCCAGTGAGCGTCTGGCCAATGCCCAGGCGCAGACTGCCACCGTCGCCAGCCTGGCCCAGGTAAAAGACCCCGGTTTGCTGTTGCGTCTGTACCGCGAACGGTTACCGAAAATTCTCGGCCAGGCTGGCTCCGTGACCACGGTCGATCCGAAAGACGACTCCCGCTTGATCATCCAGGGAGCCGAACAATGAGCGCACCCATGCTGACGTCGGCCGAGCAGCGCAGTGCTGCCCGGCAATTGACCTTGGCCATGCTGGCCTTGGGGTTGTTGATATTGGGCTTGGTGTGGCGCTGGCTGGCGCCTGACCAGACGGGCTTGAGCCAGTTGTTGCTGGGTGTGGCGTCCTTGCTGGTGGCCGTGCCGGTGATGCGCTCGGCCTGGTACAGCCTGCGTTTTCCCAGCCTGCACGGCATCACCGATCAACTGATCGCCCTGGCTATGCTCGGCGCCTGGGCCACGGGCGATTTGCTGACGGCTGCGTTGCTGCCGATCATCATGATCTTCGGTCATGTGCTGGAGGAGCGCAGCGTGATCGGCTCCCAGGAGGCGATCCATGCCTTGGGCAAACTGACTCGCAGCCATGCGCGACTGGTGCAGGCCGACGGCAATATTGTGGAAGTGGATAACGGCACGTTGAGTACCGGCGATATTGTCGAAGTGCGCGCCGGTGATCGGGTACCGGCTGATGGCGTGGTGCTGTCGGGCCAGGCGAGCCTGGATACGGCGCCGATCACCGGTGAATCGGTGCCACTGGAAGCGAGTGTGGGCGTGCAGGTGTTTGGTGGGGCGATCAACCTCGATGGCTTGCTGCGCCTTGAAGTGACTCGCACCGGTAACGAGTCGACCTTGGGCAAGGTGATTGCGCTGATGCAGAACGCCGAGCGCTCCAAGCCGCCGATCACACGGCTGCTGGAACGTTATGCCGGCAGTTATATGGTGCTGGTGCTGTTGCTGGCGGCGGTGACCTGGTTTGTGACCAACGACGCCCAGGCGATGCTGGCGGTGCTGGTGGCGGCATGCCCGTGTGCCTTGGTGCTGTCGGCGCCGGCCACGGCGATTGCCGGGATCGCCGTGGCGGCCCGGCATGGAATCCTGATCCGCAGCTCGGCATTCCTCGAGGAGTTGGCGGACCTGACCTCGTTGGTGGTCGACAAGACCGGCACGCTGACCTTCGGTACGTTGCGCCTGCAATCCATCGAAACCACCGCTGCGGACCGGCAGGAGTTGTTGAATCTGGCGGCCAGCCTGGGTTCGGCCAGCAGTCATCCGGTCAGCCGTGCGTTGGCGGGCCTGGTGACCCAGGATCAAATGCGTGTACTGACCGACATCCGCGAACGCCAGGGGCTGGGTGTGGTGGCGCAGACCGAACAGGGCGAAGCCGCGCTTGGGCGGCCGGAGTTGTTCGAACAATTGGGCATTGCTACAACGGCTGTGCCGAACCACGACGGCCCGATTGCCGGGTTGGCATTGAACGGGCAGTTCCTGGCCTGGCTGTTGCTGGCCGACAGCGTCAAGCCGGAAGCACGCCAGGCGCTGCAGGAACTGCGCGACTTGGGTCTGGGTCGTCAATTGCTGCTGACCGGCGACCGGCAAAGCGTCGCCGACAGCCTGGCGCTGGATGTGGGCATCAGCGATGTCGAAGCGCAGGCCTTGCCGGAAGACAAGCTCAACCGCGTGCTGGGAGAGATCGGCAACGGTTTTCGCCCGATGGTGGTGGGCGACGGCATCAACGACTCGCTGGCGCTCAAGGCCGGCGTGGTCGGCGTGGCGATGGGCGCGGGTGGCGCGGACATCGCCCTGGCGTCGGCGGATGTGGTGCTGATCGGCAGCGACTTGCGGCGCCTGGGTACCTGTGTGCGCTTGAGCCGTCAGTGTCGACACACCCTGCAGGTCAACGTCGTTATCGGCCTGGGTTGGACCCTGGCGATCGTGGTGTTCGCGGCATTTGGCTGGTTGGGGGCTGCGGGAGCAATGATTGCGGCGGTATTGCATAACCTCAGTACGTTATTGGTACTGGGCAATGCCGGACGTTTATTGCGTTTCCAGGAGCCGCTTTTGAAGCTTGAGGAATAATTTTCAGAAGTTTTTTCCAAAGGCTGTAACGCCGACAAGGGAGCTCACTCTAGTGGTGTATCGAGACTGAACAAACCGTTCAGACCGATACCCACTATTGATCTCTGAGGAAACAAAAATGAACATCAAAAACGCCGTTTCCGGTGCTGCCCTGGCCATCGCTGCCGCCACTATGTTTGCGGGTGTTACTACCCAGGTACAGGCCGCCGACGCTGCTGTTCATTGCTATGGCGTGACGTCCTGCAAAGGCATGAATGACTGCAAAACCGCTGAAAACGCCTGCAAAGGCCAGGCTGTCTGCAAAGGCCACGGCTTCAAGGCCATGAGCAAGTCTGCGTGCGACGCGGCTGGCGGCAAAGTCGGCGAGTAACCGGCGACTGAGTGCTACCGCAGCGGATGCCCTTTGCCGCTGCGGGCACTTTCCCCAGGAGTGAATCATGTCCGCTTCCCTTCCAAGTCTGGGTTACGGTCTGGGCTTACGCAGTGAGTACTACCAGCAGATCCTTGAACAATCGCCGGCTGTGGATTGGTTCGAAGTCATCTCCGAAAATTATCTGGTCCAGGGCGGTAAAGCCTTGTATTACCTGGACGCGATAGCCGAGCGCTATCCCCTGGTGATGCATGGTGTGTCCTTGTCCATCGGTGGGCCCCATGCCCTCGATACTGATTACCTCAGGCAAATCAAACAGCTCGCCGCACGTATCGAACCAGCGTGGATTTCCGATCATCTGTGCTGGAGCCGTGGCAGTGCGCATCAGTTGCATGACTTGCTGCCGTTGCCCTACACCGAGGAGAGCCTTTACCACGTGGCGGCTCGCGTTCTGCAAGTGCAGGACGTGCTGCAGCGTCCGCTGGTGCTGGAAAATGTCTCCAGCTATGTGCGCTCCAAGGCCGATGAATTTACCGAATGGGAATTCCTCAATGCCTTGGCCCACCTGACGGGCTGCCAGTTGTTGCTGGACGTCAACAACGTCTACGTCAGCTCACGCAACCACGGTTTCGATGCCTGGACTTTTATCCGCAACCTGCCGCCCGAGCGCATTCGCCAACTGCATCTGGCTGGGCATATGGACTATGGCGACTATGTGGTCGATACCCATGACCATCCAGTGTGCGATCCGGTGTGGGCGCTTTATCAACAAACCCTGGAGCACCTGGGGCCGATCTCGACGCTGTTGGAGCGCGACGATCATTTCCCACCGTTCGAAGAGTTGCTCACCGAACTGAGCAAGGCCCGTGAGCTGGGTGCTACTGCGCTGGCCAGGAGATCGCTATGCGCCTGACCGATTGGCAGTTGGCCTTTGAGCAGCATCTGTTATCCGAAACCCCGGCGGCCAACAGTGGTTTTGCCGCCACGTTGCTGGGCGGGCCGACGCTGGACGTCGACACGGGGCTGGCGATCTATCACAACGCCTATCTGGCGCGCCTGCAGGAAGTGCTGCGGCATGACTTCGGCGCCATCTGGTATTGGCTGGGGGATGATGAGTTCGCGTCACTGACCGAAGCCTACGTGCGCCGTTATCCGTCTGCGCATTACAGCTTGCGCTGGCTGGGCGAGCGGTTCCCTTCATTTATTGTCGAGCACCTGGTGGCTGAACAGAGCGAGCCGCTGGCCGAACTGGCGCGCCTCGAGTGGGCGTTTACCCTGGCATTCGATGCGCCGCAGGGTGAGCCGCTTGGCTTGGATGACATGGCACAACTGCCGCCTGAAGACTGGCCCGGCTTGCAGTTCACCCTGGCACCTTCGGTGCAGCAGATGCTGTGCCACTTCAACACGGTGGCGATATGGCGTGCGAGCAAGGGGGGTTCGGACTTTCCCGATAGCCATGCGCTGGAGCCGGCCCAGGTCTGCCTGGTATGGCGCCACGATAACGTGTGCCAATACCGCAGCCTTGAACCCGCTGAGGCCTTTGCCCTGATGGGAATGGTGACCACCGGCTGGAATTTTTCAGAACTGTGCGCGCAATTGGCAGTCACCTATGCAGAGGGTGCGCCACTGCAGGCGGTGACGTGGATGAAACAGTGGGTCCAGGACGGTTTGCTCGAGCGCAGAGCCCCATAGAAGAGCGCTATGAATTCGATAGCCTCCTACTTTGTCTTCTGATGGTCTACCCTCACTCCAGACGTCTGAAACAAGGGGGGACTACTCATGCTCGCGCAACTTCCACCGGCCTTACAGAATCTTCAGCTACCGCTGCGTCTTCGACTCTGGGACGGCCATGAATTCAACCTGGGCCCTGAGCCCAGTGTGACCATCGTGGTGAAGGACCCCACGGTCGTGTCCCAGCTGACCCATCCAACGCTCGACTTACTGGGCGAAGCCTTCG
This sequence comes from Pseudomonas sp. BCA17, assembly GCF_004519405.1. Taxonomy (GTDB): domain Bacteria; phylum Pseudomonadota; class Gammaproteobacteria; order Pseudomonadales; family Pseudomonadaceae; genus Aquipseudomonas. The sequence continues at coordinate 171,980 of NZ_SGWI01000003.1, forward strand.
TCGAGGGCAAATTGGAGCTTGAAGGCTCCATCTCCGAGGTCATTCGGGTGTGTGACGAACTGAGTCACGCCCTGGTCGACGACGACGAGGGGAGTCGTCCGGTGCGCTCGATCCACGACAAGGCCACCGACGCAGCGGCTATTTCCTACCATTACGACCTGTCCAACGCGTTCTACCAGCTATGGCTGGATCAGGACATGGTGTACTCCTGCGGTTATTTCGAAACCGGCAGCGAATCCATCGACCAGGCCCAACAAGACAAATTTCGCCACCTGTGCCGCAAACTGCGGTTGCAGCCGGGAGAGTATTTGCTCGATGTAGGTTGTGGCTGGGGTGGGCTGGCGCGTTTTGCCGCACGGGAGTTCGGCGTCAAAGTGTTTGGCATCACCTTGAGCAAGGAGCAGTTGGCGCTGGCCCGGGAACGTGTGAGCGCCGAGGGCCTGGAAGACCAGGTGGACCTGCAACTGCTCGACTACCGTGACCTGCCGCAGGATGGCCGGTTCGATAAAGTGGTGAGCGTGGGCATGTTCGAGCACGTCGGCCACGCCAACCTGGCGCAGTACTGCCAGACCCTGTTCGGCGCGGTACGTGAAGGCGGCCTGGTGATGAACCACGGTATTACCGCCAAGCACACTGACGGTCGCCCTGTCGGCCGGGGCGCCGGGGACTTCATCGAGCGTTATGTGTTCCCCAACGGCGAGTTGCCGCACCTGGCGATGATGGTGAAGGAGATCAGCGAGGTCGGACTGGAAGTGGTCGACGTCGAAAGCCTGCGCCTGCACTACGCGCGCACCCTCGACCACTGGAGCGAACGCCTGGAAGACAACCTGGAAGCGGCGGCGAAAATGGTGCCGGAGCAAGCGTTGCGTATCTGGCGGTTGTACTTGGCCGGCTGCGCTTATGCGTTTGCGCGGGGCTGGATCAACCTGCACCAGATCCTGGCGGTGAAACCCCATGCCGATGGTAGCCATGAGCTGCCGTGGACGCGGGAGGATCTCTACCGCTGAGCCGATGTTCCACCGCAAGAAGATCCAGACGTGGGAGGGGGCAAGACCCCCTCCCACATTTTTTTGCGTTGTTTGTCAGAGAATCGGTGAGATCAACCGCGCGACCCGCATGCCCAGTTGTTGCAGGCGGCGCGTCTCGCGGCTTTCTTCTTGGCTGACTTCGTGGGCCAGGGCGAAGTCGTCCACCAGCATTCGTTCAACTTCGCCAGCAAACGCCTCATCCACCGTCAGTAACATCACTTCGAAATTCAGTCGGAACGAACGGTTATCCATGTTCGCACTGCCGATGGCGCTGATTTCGCTGTCCACCAACACCACTTTCTGATGCAGAAAGCCCGGCGTGTAGCGGAAGACGCGCACTCCGGCGCGAACGGCTTCGATCGCGTAAAGGCTGGATGCGGCATAGACGATGCGGTGATCGGGACGCGAGGGCAGCAACAGGCGTACGTCGACGCCGCGCAGCACGGCCAGGCGCAGAGCGGAAAAGACGGCCTCATCGGGGATGAAATACGGGCTGGTGATCCACACCCGCTCGGTCGCGGCGTGGATGGCTTCGACGAAAAACAGTGAGCAGGTTTCGTACGGGTCGGCCGGGCCACTGGCGAGTAATTGGCAGAGCACGCCGTCTTCGGGGTAGGCGTCCGGCAGAATCAGTGGCGGTAACTTGCGGGCGGCCCAGAACCAGTCTTCGGCAAACGACTCTTGCAGGCACGCAACCACCGGGCCGGTAACTTGCACATGGGTGTCGCGCCAGGGCGACAGCGGCGGTTTTTTGCCCAGGTATTCGTCACCGACGTTATGGCCACCGACAAACCCGGTGATGCCGTCCACCACCACGATCTTGCGATGGTTGCGGAAGTTGACCTGGAAACGGTTGAGCCAGCCGCCGCGAGTAGCGAACGCCTTGACCTGCACACCTGCGTCGCGCAGTGATTGCACGTAGTGATGGGGCAGGGCGTGGCTGCCGATGCGGTCATATAGCACGTATAGGGTTACGCCTTGAGCTGCCTTTTCCTTCAGCAGGGCATGCAACTGTCTGCCCAGTTCGTCGTCATGGATGATGAAGAATTGGAACAGCACGGCGGTTTTGGCGTTGCGGATCGCGTCGAAGATTGCGCTGAAGGTGGCGTCGCCATTGATCAACAAGCGTACTTGATTGTTGGCCAGGCACGGCATGCGTCCCAGCTTGGGCATGGCACGCAGTGAAGCGTAGGCGCTGGAGTTGCGTGCGGCGAGGGCTTCTTCGACCCAGGGGCGCCAGTTCAGCTCGGTAATGGCGGCGTGCATTTCCTGGTTGGCCTGGCGGCGCGCCTGGATGTACGCGTCGAAGGTGCTGCGGCCGAAGATCAGGTAAGGAATCAATGTGAGATACGGCATGAACATCAACGACAACGCCCACGCGATTGAGCCTTGGGCGGTCCTGACGGTCAGCACCGCATGGATCGCGGCGAGGGTCCCGAGAAAATGCAGCGTGGCAATGAAATAGGCGAGCAGGTGCGGGCCAAAGAAGTCCATGAACGACATATCTCCAGGCAATCGAGTGCCTAACAGACCATGAACGGCTGCGAATGTCGCTATTTTATTTGCCGTGCAACACTGGCGCCTTTGCGGCGTCTAACGCCCACAATTACCCAGGAGTTACTCGATGAATGCTCGTCTGCTTGGTTTGGCCATGGTTGTTGGATTGTCGCTGCCCGTGGCGGCTCAGGCTCAGATGCTGACGCCGGGGTTGTGGGAACTGACCACCAGCAATATGAAAGTTGATAACCAGGACCTGCCGGACCTTTCGCTGATCCTCGGTCAGCTCAAGCAACAGATGACTCCGGAGCAACGTGCGATGCTTGAAAAACAGGGCATCACCATGGCCGGTAAAGGCGTGCAGGTATGCCTCACTCCCGCCCAGGTCGCGTCCGATTCGATCCCGCTGACCGACCCGCAGTCGGGTTGTAAGCAGGAAGTGACCGACAAGACCGGCAACCAGTGGAAATTCCGTTTCAGCTGCCCGAAAGCCCAAGGCAGTGGCATCGCCACCTTCCAGAGCCAGAAGGAATTCACCACCACCGTCAACGGCACCTTCAATGCCACGGGTATCCAGCAGAAGGGCAGCCTCGACACCCACGCCCAGTGGCTGGGCAACGATTGCGGTACGGTCAAACCTCGCGCTTAACGCAAAAAGTGCAGGGGCAAGCCCTGGCAACTGTCGACGACCTGGCCTCGGTGCCACGCCAGATGGCCGGACACCAACGTGGTGCTGACGCTGTGGCGAAAGCTGCGTTCGGCGAACGGCGTCCAGCCGCAGCGGGCCAGGACAGGTTGGGTATTGACGGGCTTGCCTTCAGGCTCGGGTTGGATCAACACCAGGTCGGCCCAATAGCCTTCGCGTAGATACCCACGTTCAGGAATGGCAAACAGGTCAGCCACTCGGTGGCTGGTCTTTGCCACCAGCGTAGTCAGCGGCAGGTGCCCGTCAGCCACCAACTCCAGCAACGCCGGCAACGCGTGCTGCACCAGCGGCAACCCGGCCGGCGCTTCGCGATAGGCAAGCGTTTTCTGCGCCCAGGTATGCGGTGCATGGTCGGTGCCGATGACATCCAGACGATCACTCAACAAGGCCAGGCGCAGCGCATCGCGATCGGCGCGGGTCTTGATCGCCGGGTTGCATTTGATCTGGTGGCCGAGGCGGTGATAGTCGCGGTCATCGAACAGCAGGTGGTGCACGCAGACCTCGGCGGTGATGCGTTTTTCGGCCAAGGGTTTGTCTTCGAGCAGATCCAGTTCGAGGGCGCTGGTCAGGTGCAACACGTGTAACCGTGTGCCGTGACGTTGGGCCAACTCCACGGCAAAAGAAGATGAGCGATAGCAGGCTTCGGCATCGCGGATCAGCGGGTGAGCAACGGCGGGAATCCGCTCGCCGAAGCGTTCACGCAGGCGCTGTTCGTTGGCCAGGATGCTGGGCGTGTGTTCGCAGTGGGCCAGCAGGATGGTCGGTACTTCGGCAAATAGCCGCTCCAGGAGACGAGGGTCGTCCACCAGCATATTGCCGGTGGAGGCGCCCATGAACACTTTGACCCCGGCGACTTCCCGTGGGTCGAGGGCGGCCACGGTATCGAGGTTGTCGTTGCTCACACCAAAGTGAAAGCCGTAATTGGCCACCGAATTCAAGGCGGCGCGGCGCTTTTTATCGGCCAGGGCCTCCAGGGTCAGTGTGGCAGGGTGTGTGTTGGGCATGTCCATGAAGCTGGTGATACCACCGGCCACCGCCGCGCGGGACTCGCTGTAGAAACTGCCTTTGTCCGGGGCCCCAGGTTCGCGAAAGTGCACTTGGTCGTCGATCATGCCCGGCAGCAGCCATTGACCCTGGGCGTCGATTTCCACCGGTTCGTTGCAGCCTTCAATGCTGCCAGCGATTTTCTCGATACGACCATTGGCAACCAGTATATCGGCGTCGAACTCCACGCCTTCATTGACCAGGCGGGCATTGCGAATCAGCAGGCGGCTCATGGTTCAGAACTCGTTTTGCAGGGCTTTGTAACCCAGCACCAGGTCAACGTTGGTGCGAGCTACGTCTTCGGAAAACTCAGACGCGCTGACACTCACCGGCGGGAACTGCGACAGGTCGGTGTTGGGCCCGATGCGGGTGGTGGAGGGCACGTAAAAGGCCGCGGGCAAGTCGCGTCCGTCGACCACTGAGTTGTGGCGCACCACACAACCGTCGCCCACGACGCAGTTGAACAGCACGCTGTTGAAGCCGATGAACACCCGATTGCCGACGGTGCAGGGGCCGTGGACGATGGAGCGATGCGCAATGGAACTGAACTCACCAATGGTCACCGCCGCGCCGGATTTAGAGTGGATGACTACGCCGTCCTGGATGTTGGAGTTGGCGCCGATGGTGATCGGGTCCATGTCGCCGGTCGCGTCGACTTCGTCGGCACGGATCACGGCATAGGGGCCGACGAACACATTCTCACCGATGATGACTTTGCCGCAGATGATTGCGGTTTTGTCGACGTAGGCCGATTCGGCAATCACTGGCAGATCGCCGGAAGGGTTCTTGCGGATCATGCTTCAGGCTCCGTAATGATATGAACGTAATTGCCGTCGATGGCGTTGTAGAAGCAAGTCGGCCGGCCGGTGTGGCAGGCCGGGCCTTGTTGATCGACGATCAGCAGTACGGCGTCGCCGTCGCAATCCAGGCGCGCTTCGATCAACTGCTGCCAGTGGCCGGAGCTTTCGCCTTTACGCCACAACTGTTGGCGCGAACGCGACCAGTAGCAAACCTGACCGGTGGACAGTGTTTCGTCGAGGGCCTGGCGGTTCATCCAGGCCAGCATCAACACCTCGTCAGTGCCGTGCTGCTGGGCGATGGCGGCAATCAGGCCATCGCTGTTCCACGGCAGGGCATTCAGCACGGGGTCGAGTGGGAAGCGGCTGCCAAGGGCAGCCTTTTCCAGATCGAGCATGCTCAACGTCATGGTTTGCTCAGGGCGGCGCACAGGGTGTTGAGGTTGTATTCGAACAGCCCGGTGAAGGTGCTGGCCGGGCCTTCTGCGGCGAGGGCGTCGGAGTACAGGGTGCCGCCGATCTGCGCGCCGCTTTCGTCTGCGATCTGCTTGAGCAGGCGCGAGTCCTTGATGTTTTCCATGAACACGGCCTTGACCTTGTCTTTGCGGATCTGGGTGATCAGCGCGGCGACTTCGGCGGCCGATGGTTCACGCTCAGTCGACAAACCTTGCGGCGCCAGGAACTGGATGCCATAAGCCTGGCCCAGGTAGCCGAAGGCGTCATGGGAGGTAACGATGCGACGGTTGCCCGCCGGCAATGCGCCGAACTTGGTCTTGGCTTCGGCCAGCAGGCGGTAGATTTCTTTCAGGTACGCCTGGCTGTTGTGCAGGTAGTCGGCCTTGTTGGCCGGATCGGCCGCCACCAGCGCCTTGGTGATGTTGTTCACGTAGATTTCGGCATTGGCCAGGTTGTGCCAGGCATGCGGGTCGGGGATGGTTTCGCCGTCTTCTTCCATCGTGTGGGAGATCACACCTTTGCTGGCGGTGACGACGGTGGCCTTGGTTTCGGTGCTGGTTACCAGGCGGTCCAGCCAGGGTTCGAAACCCAACCCGTTCTTGATGATCAGCCTGGCCTTGAGCAGCGCCTTGGCATCGTCCGGGGTGGGTTCGTAGGTATGGGCGTCGGCGTCGGGGCCGACCATGTTGCTGATCTGGATGTGATCGCCGCCGATCTGGTGGGTGATGTCATCAAGGATACTGAAGCTGGTAACCACCTGGAGTTTATCGGCAGCCTGGGCCATCGACAGCGGTAGCAGCAGGCTGAACAGCACGAGTAGAGCGCGCATCGGGAAACACCTCATTGGGATGTAAGCGAAGGTGGGCGGCGCAGCAAACCGTGCACCGGACCGAAGACCACGGACAGCAGATACCCGCCGCCAGCCACCAGCACGATGGCCGGGCCGCTGGGCAGCGAGTAGTAAAACGACAGCAACAGGCCCAACCACACCGACAGGCATCCCAGCGCCGCCGAGACCGCGATCAACACGGGCAGGCGTCGGCTCCAGAAGCGTGAAGCAATGGCCGGCAACATCATCAGACCCACTACCATCAGCGCGCCGATGGCCTGGAAACCGATCACCAGGTTCAGCACCACCAAGGTCAGGAACAACCCGTGTGCGAGGGGGCCGAGGCGGCTGACGGTTTTCAGGAACAGTGGGTCGAGGGTGTCCAGCAGCAGCGGCTTATAGATCAGTGCCATGGCGATCAGGCTGAAACCGGAGACCCAGAGCATGCCGGTCAAGGTGGTTTCATCCACGGCCAGGGCAGAGCCGAACAGCAGGTGCAAGAGGTCCAGGCGCTTGCCGGCGATGCCGAGAATCAACACGCCAGCGGCGAGTGAGATGGGGTAGATGGCGGCGAGGCTGGCATCTTCACGCAGGCCGGTGCGGCGGGTAATCCATGCGGATAAGCCGGCCATGCCCAGACCTGCACCGAGGCCGCCGATGGTCAGGGCGGGCAGGCTGAGCCCGGCGAACCAGAAGCCGAGAGCGGCGCCAGGCAGAATGCCGTGCGCCACGGCGTCGCCGATCAGGCTCATGCGTCGCAGTATCAGGAATACACCGAGCGGCGCGGTGCTGCAGGCGAGCACCAGCCCGCCGATCAGTGCACGGCGCATAAAAACAAAGTCATGGAAGGGCATCCACAGGTGGGCGGCGAAGTGCATCAAGCCACCTGCATGTGCGGTTGCGGGCGGATCAGCTCTTTACTTGGCCCGTACACGCAGCCGGTGCTTTTGATTTGCACCACGTGTTGGGTGTGATGGCGCACGGAGGCGAGGTCGTGACAAACGATCACCACGGTGCGGCCTTCATCGTGCCAGGCGTGTACGTGTTTCCAGCACAGGGCCTGACCTTCTTCATCGAGCGCTGCGTGGGGTTCATCCAGCAGCAACACCGGCGCTTCAGCCAGGCTCATGCGGGCGAGCAGGGCGCGCTGCAATTCGCCACCCGACAACGCCATCAATGGGCGGTGTTCAAGGCCGCCGAGGCACCAGTCTTCCAGTACCGCTTGCAGGCGCTGGCTGCGCTGGTCCGGGGTGAGCCTGGTGCCCCAGAAGCCGGCCGCGACTAACTCTTGCAGGCTGATGGGGAACTGGCGATCGAGGTGTTGTTGCTGAGGCAGAAACGACAAGCCGCCGCGGCGTGGGACATCCACGGTGACTTTTCCCGCCAGCGGCTTTTGCAGGCCGGCGATGACTTTGAGCAGGCTGCTTTTTCCAGTGCCGTTGGCACCAATGATTCCGGTGAGGCTGCCTTTTGCCAGCGTCAGATCAATGGCGGGCGTCAGTGGCTGGCCGGGAGCGCCCCAGCGCAAAGCGGTGCAGGTGATCATGCAGAATGTCTCGTCCAACGGCTTTCAGCCACGGCATCGTGCGCGTGCAGGCTTTCGGCGTGGATCACTTTGAGGTGGAAGGCTTTGACGGCATCCGAGCGTTTCAAGGCGAGGTTCAGGCGGCGGGCGGCGTCTTCGCAGAACATCAGGTTCTGCCCATTGGCCAGGGCGAAGGCTTGTTCGTCCGCGCGTTTCACAGCGGTTTGTACGGCGGTGCCAAGGGCGGCCTCCGCGTCGTTGATCAAATCAGTCAGCGGCAGATGCTCGCCTTGCAGTTGGACGTGCAATTGCGCGGTGCTGCGTTGGCTGTGGGGAGTGGCGACGATGCCGTTGGCGCTGCCGAGCCAGGTCAAGATGTCCTCATGCTGCAACGGTGTATTGGCAAAGTCTTCAAGAAATTGCTGCTGAATCAACTGCCTGGCGAGGGCAGCTGAGCATGGGCAGGTTGACGAGTAGGTAACGTCAATTTTTAGTTCCACGTGGAACATCTGGTTTTCCAGACGCGCTTCGATGCACATGGGATAGCTTTTCCAGCCAGCCAATGGACTGACCAGTGCCGGGCGTTTCAGCATGAGATCGGTGTGAATACGCAGGTAAGCGTTCTTAGATAATCCTTCATGACTGTCGAGAAAACGTTGAAGTACATTACGCAGAAGTGCAGGTGTAAGAAGCTGCTGATCCAACATTTCCAGAGCCAGGTACAAGCGTGACATGTGAATGCCACGGGCCGAGCCATCGTCCAGGCTGACGCCGGCGTCAGCCGTAGCGGTAAGGCGCTGGCCGTCGATAAGGACGGGCAAGGCGATGCCGCACATGCCCACCCAGTCGAGTGGCAAGGCTTGGCGTGAAGCCTGCGCGGCGATATCCGGCAGAGTCAGCGCATTCATGAGCAGGTCCATCGTTGGAAATAAAAAGACATGTTATATTATAACTATTGAGTCGACGATGATTTTTCTGCATCCGTGTTTCTTTAGTCAAGTCGAGCAGGGACGCTCCTTCATTTGCGGTATTTGCCATGCACAGACGTCAGCTCCTTAACCTGCTGTTGGTCAGTCCTCTGTTCACCTTGCCTTTGGGGGCTTACGCCACGCAGATTCGCAATGCGCGCCTATGGCGCTCGGACGATAAACTGCGACTGGTGCTGGACCTCAGCGGTCCGGTGCAATACAAGACTTTTTCCCTGACCTCGCCGGAACGCGTGATCATCGACCTGAGCGGTGCCGGGCTCACGGGTGATTTTTCTCAGCTGGTGTTGAAAAACAGCGGGATCACTTCGATCCGCTCCGGGCATTTCGGTAAAAACGACACACGCATCGTGCTGGATCTGGCCACGCCGATGCAGCTCAACAGCTTTGTATTACCGCCGCAGGATGGGCAGGGGCATCGCCTGGTGCTGGACCTGACCAATGCCACCCGCGCACCTCGGCAAATTGCCGCAGAAACGGTGCCCCCAGCGATCGCATCAACGGCGACAGCAGATAAAGCGCACCCCAAGCGTGACATCATCGTGGTGGTGGACCCCGGCCACGGCGGCAAAGATCCAGGTGCCATCGGCTCCAAAGGCCAGCGCGAAAAAGACGTGGTGCTGTCCATTGCCCAATTGCTGGCTAAACGTCTGAAGCGCGAGAAGGGCTTCGCCGTGAAACTGGTACGCAATGAAGACTTCTTTGTGCCGCTGCGCAAGCGCGTGGACATCGCCCGTCAGCACAAGGCCGATATGTTCATCTCGGTGCATGCCGATGCCGCGCCACGGCTGACGGCCTCGGGGGCGTCGGTGTATGCGCTGTCTGAAGGCGGCGCCACATCTGCCACGGCGCGCTTCATGGCTCAGCGCGAAAACGGCGCGGACCTGCTCGGCGCCACCACGTTGCTCAATCTCAAAGACAAGGACCCGATGCTGGCCGGGGTTATTCTTGATATGTCGATGAACGCCACCATTGCTTCCAGTCTGCAATTGGGCAGCTCGGTGTTGGGCAGCCTGCAAAGCATCACCACGCTGCACCAGAAGCGCGTGGAGCAGGCCGGGTTTGCGGTGCTCAAGTCACCGGATGTGCCGTCGATCCTGGTGGAGACCGGGTTTATCTCCAACACTCAAGACGCCCAACGGCTGGTGACGGCGCGTCATCAACAAGCGGTGGCGGATGGCCTGTTCGAAGGCTTGAAAAAATACTTCCAGAAGAACCCGCCGATGAACAGCTACATGGCCTGGGTTCAGGAACAGAAGAGCGGCCAGGTCTAACAGCCGGTGATGCGGCTGCACGTGAACTTGGCGCTGGCGCCACCTGAACTGGAGAACCGGTTGATGGTGGTCCAGCCCACACGCCGCGTGTAGCCGACCCATGCCTCACCATCGGACGCCAACCCGGTAAAGAACGTCAGTTGCCCATAGCGACTGTTGGTTTGCGCCCAATAGCGTTTGCCGATCACCTCGAAACCCCGCAAATACGTGGTGCTGCCGACAGTCGCCACGCTATAGGCGTTCCCCAATGGGTCCACACAGGCCAGCAAGTTGGCGCTGCGCGTGCAGTTGGCCAACAGGCTCGGTGCTTGAGCACAGGCTTGGCTTGCCGCAGCCAATAACAGGACGCACACCAAGTGTTTCATCGGGCCTTCTCGTAGCAAGAACGTGCTCCAGCATCATGCCCTTCGTCGTGACGAGCAAGGGGGATTGGCTTATTTGTGTTGTTATACTATAACATTAAAAACCGCCTGCCCCGTGAACCGTTTCCCATGACTGAGCAAGACCTCCTGGCCCAATCGCCCGCCGATTACATGAATGAGCCCCAGCAAGGCTTCTTCCGCAAGCTGTTGCTCGCCCAGCGCAACGAGCTGCAAGCGCGTATCGATGCCGAGTTCCTGGCGTTACGTGAGCAGGAAACCAACAGCGACCCGGCAGATGTCGGCAGCGCCGAAGAACAGCGCCAATGGCAACTGCGCCTGCTGGAGCGGGAAAAGAAGCTGCTGGACAAGATCGATGATGCCCTAGAGCTGCTGGCCCGCGGCGAATACGGCTGGTGCCGTGAAACCGGCGAGCCTATTGGCCTGCAACGCCTGCTGCTGCGCCCAACCGCCACCCTGTGTATCGAAGCCAAAGAACGTGAAGAGCTGCGCGAACGCCATAAACGGGCGATTTGACCGGCCTCCCTTTATGAGGATTACCTGATGATCAACCGTCTCCCCGTTACTGTGTTGTCCGGCTTTCTCGGCGCCGGTAAAAGCACGCTGCTCAACTACGTCCTGCGCAACCGCGAGAACCTGCGGGTAGCGGTGATCGTCAACGACATGAGCGAAATCAACATTGATGGCAGCGAGGTTCAGCGTGACGTCACGCTCAATCGTTCCGAAGAAAAGCTGGTGGAAATGAGCAACGGCTGCATCTGCTGCACCTTGCGTGAAGACTTGCTGGAAGAAGTCGGAAAACTCGCCAAGGAGGGGCGGTTTGATTACTTGTTGATCGAATCCACCGGTATTTCCGAACCGTTGCCCGTGGCGGAAACCTTCACCTTTCGCGATGAAAACGAGCAAAGCCTGGCCGATATTGCCCGCCTGGACACCATGGTCACCGTGGTGGACGGCGTGAACTTCCTGATCGACTACCAGGCTGCCGAAAGCCTGGCCTCACGGGGCGAAACCCTGGGCGAAGAAGACGAGCGCTCCATCACCGACCTGCTGATCGAGCAGATCGAATTCGCCGATGTGATCCTGATCAGCAAAATCGACCTGATCAGCAGTCGCGAGCGCGAAGAGCTGATCGCCATTCTTGAACGCCTGAATGCCCAGGCGGAAATTATCCCGATGGTCATGGGCGAGGTGCCGCTACCGAAGATTCTCAACACCGGGCGCTTCGACTTCGAGCGCGCCTCCCAGGCGCCGGGCTGGTTGCAGGAAATGCGCGGTGAACATGTGCCGGAAACGCAGGAGTACGGCATCGCCTCCACGGCTTACCGCGCACGTCGTCCGTTTCATCCGCAGCGTTTTTTCGACTTTATCGACCGCCCGTGGGTCAACGGCAAGCTGTTGCGCTCCAAAGGCTTTTTCTGGCTGGCCAGCAAACATCGGGATGCGGGCAGTTGGTCCCAGGCGGGGGGCTTGATGCGCCATGGTTTTGCCGGTCGCTGGTGGCGTTTTGTGCCGAAAAGCCAGTGGCCTCAAGATGAAGAAAGCATCGCGGCGATCATGGGCAACTGGCAATTGAGCACCGGCGACTGCCGCCAGGAGCTGGTCTTCATCGGACAAAACATTAACTTCGTCCAGATGCGCGCTGAGCTGGACGCGTGCCTGCTCAGCGATGAAGAAATGGCCTTGGGCGTCGAAGGGTGGCGCCAACTGCCCGACCCCTTTGGCCCTTGGTATGAGGAGGCCGCCGCGTGATGCTCGCCTCGGTTATCCCGTCGCGGCCCGTCATCCGTCAGACCCGCGGCGAAACGCCGCTGGCGCTGTCCGACATACTCGAAGACGGCGTCAACCTGGCGGTGTGGCAGCGTCAGTTACCGCTGCACATCGCCGAATTTGGCGCTTTGCTGGTGGCGCTCGATGAGCCGTTGGCCGAGTCTTTGGTGATTGAGCTCAGCCACGAGAACGCCGTGCCGAACGTGCAGGGTTTGGCGTCCAGTTGCCGCGATCTGGAAGGCTACGAAGGATTTATCGCCGATGTGTCGTGGCTGGTCGACGCCTTTGCGTGTCTGTTGGGGGCCAGGCGGATTGGCATACGCCTGCGGCTATTGGACAAGGCTATGTGCCCACGCTTTCACGTCGACCACGTGCCGGTGCGACTGATCACCACCTATGCCGGGATCGGTAGCCAATGGTTGCGTGAAGGGGAGATGGACCGCCTCAAGTTGGGCCAACCGGAGGCCGAGCCCGCCAAGCGCTTCGAGCAGCTTCACTGTGGCGAAGTCGCCCTGCTCAAGGGCACTAAATGGCACGGCAATGAAGGCCATGGTTTGATTCACCGCTCGCCAGCGCTGAACGCAGATGAGCGACGGTTGATCCTGACGCTGGATTGGCTTGCATAAGCGCGTAGGATCAAGCTCTCTACACGGTCTGAATGATGCCACTCATGCTGCAGAACATTCCCACTCATGTGATTGCCGGGCCTTTAGGGGCCGGCAAGACCAGCCTGATCAAGCACCTGCTCGCCCAGCGTCCGGCCAACGAGCGTTGGGCTGTATTGATCAACGAGTTTGGGCAGATTGGCCTGGACGCGGCGTTGCTCACCCAGGATGACGATGGCATAGCCCTGGGCGAAGTGGCCGGAGGCTGCCTGTGCTGTGTGAACGGCGCACCGTTTCAAGTAGGCCTGGGCCGTTTGCTGCGTAAGGCCAAGCCGGATCGGTTGTTTATAGAGCCCTCGGGCCTGGGCCATCCCGCTCAGTTGCTCAAGCAACTGCGGGAGGCCCCTTGGCAGCAGGTGTTGGCGGTTCAACCCTGCGTGCTGGTGCTGGACGCCCAAGCGTTGGCGGCGGGCAAAGCCTTGCCTGAAGCGCAACGAGAAACACTGGCCAATGCCGGGCTTCTGGTCTTGAACAAGGATGAGTCGCTGGATGCCGCTCAGCGCAACGCTATTGAGCGGCAATTACCCGGCTGCCCGCTTTATTGGACGCGGCAGGCGCAAATGCCGTTGACGCAATTGCCAGGTCTGAATGCAAAAGCTGCTACGGCTGTGGGTAACTTCGAACTACCCAAAAGCCTGGCGCAAATGCCGGCCATCTGGAGCGATCCCGCACTGCCTATTTGCCTGAGCCAGTCTCAAGAGGGCGGTTGGAGCATTGGTTGGCGCTGGCATCCAAGCCAGCAATTCAATACGCAGCGTCTGCATCACTGGCTGGCAAGCCTTGACTGGCGACGCGCCAAGCTGGTTATCCACAGCCCCGAAGGGTGGGTCTCGGCCAACGCTGTGGATAACAGCTCATTCGCTTGGCAGCCCAGCGAGTGGCGTCGCGATTCACGTATGGAATTGATTTTCAGCGAACCACAGGACGTAGCCGCGTTGCAGACGGCCCTGGCCGCCTGCCGTCAGTGACGATGCTTGGTGGCATGGTCCTGACGCCACTGGCTCAGCTCGATCACTTCGGCGCTGGGCAGTGGTGTCTTGATCTCGAACGGGTAGGGTGCCAGTTCGATCTGGGCGCTGTGGGCGCCAAACTGTGTAATGGTCCCGGGATGACGGGTTTCCCCGGTTACGGTGAACTCAAAGTTATAGATCCGTGCCAGACGGCGCCGACCATTGGCATCCTTCACAAAACCGATGCGTTTCAACGCCACCGCGCCATCGAGCAGCTCGATGTCGAGCTTGGCGCAATGCTGTTTAACCCGCTCCAGTGCCCGCTCGCGCAGGCCGTGGTTGTGCCATACCCAGGCGGCACCGGTCGCCAGCAGCATCAACACGAAGATGTTTCCCAGGGTCAGCATGCGATGAACTCCAACAAAGTGAGAGCAGCTTAACTGTGTCGCTGGTCTGTCGTACAGGCTGCGTTTAGCCGCATACTGCGCGGCCAGAATTTCAATGGCTTTACGGAAATCTCCCGCATGAAACGCACACCTCATCTGCTTGCGATCCAGTCTCATGTGGTCTTTGGCCACGCCGGAAACAGCGCCGCCGTATTCCCCATGCAGCGGGTCGGAGTGAATGTCTGGCCGCTCAATACGGTGCAGTTCTCCAACCACACTCAGTATGGCCAGTGGGCAGGAGAAGTGTTGGCGCCGCAGCAAATTCCGGCGCTGGTGGAAGGTATTGCCGCGATTGGTGAGCTGGGTAACTGCGACGCCGTGCTGTCTGGCTACTTGGGCAGTGCCGATCAGGGTCGTGCGATTCTCACAGGTGTGGCGCGCATCAAGGCCATCAACCCCAAGGCCCTGTACCTCTGCGATCCAGTGATGGGGCATCCGGAAAAAGGTTGCATCGTGCCTCAGGAAGTCAGCGATTTCCTGCTGGATGAAGCCGCAGCCATGGCTGACTTCCTGTGCCCTAACCAACTGGAGCTGGACAGCTTTGCCGGGCGCAAGCCGCAATCGTTGTTCGACTGCCTGGGCATGGCCAAGGCGTTACTGGCGCGAGGGCCGAAGGCGGTGCTGGTCAAGCACCTGGATTACCCGGGCAAATTGCCGGATGGCTTCGAGATGTTGCTGGTTACTGCTGAAGGCAGCTGGCACCTGCGTCGGCCGTTGTTGGCTTTCCCACGCCAGCCGGTGGGCGTGGGTGATCTGACGTCCGGGCTGTTCCTGGCGCGGGTGTTGTTGGGCGACAGCCTGTTGGCCGCCTTTGAGTTCACGGCGGCAGCGGTGCATGAAGTGCTGCTGGAAACCCAGGCCTGCGCCAGTTACGAGTTGGAACTGGTGCGAGCCCAGGATCGTATCGTTCATCCGCGGGTGCGCTTCGAAGCGACACCGATCGAACTTTGATCAGGCGTCAGCCTTGATTTCCTGATAGCGCTTTTCCAGCTCCTGGCGAATCTGCCGACGCTGCTGGGCCTGCACGAACCGGCGTTTGTCTTCGCTGTTCTGGGGCTGCAGCGGCGGTACGGCGGCAGGTTTGCGCTGGTCGTCCACGGCCACCATGGTGAAGAAGCAACTGTTGGTGTGGCGCACCGAGCGCTCGCGGATGTTCTCGGTCACCACTTTGATGCCCACCTCCATTGAGGTGTTGCCGGTGTAGTTGACCGATGCGAGGAAGGTCACCAGCTCGCCGACATGGATCGGTTCGCGAAAAATCACTTGGTCGACCGACAGCGTGACGACATAGCGACCGGCATAACGGCTCGCGCAGGCGTAAGCCACTTCGTCGAGGTACTTGAGCAGGGTGCCGCCGTGGACATTGCCTGAGAAGTTGGCCATGTCAGGGGTCATCAATACCGTCATCGACAGCTGGGCGTTTCCGGGTTCCATAGCACACTCACGGGTTGTAGGCATCGGTTGGGGGGCACCTCTGCGGGTGCTGAAATCTTTGCAGCGCTCTCCCTAACGGGACGCCGGTGGGCGGCTCGCCGTCACGCCGGGACCGATCTGTTTCCATATATTGCACCGGCTTTCTGCCGGAAGTCGCGGTGTTAACCTTCAAAAGCCCGTCTCAGGGCATTTCTTACGATCAAGGCAGACTTTTCCTCCCGTTTTTTACGACTGTTCAAAGCGTGGGCGGAAGTGGGAAAAGCGCCGGTACCCTCAAGGAGCCCCTCGCCATGCACGCCATCAGCTTTATCCAGGATCTGGCCGTGATCATGCTGGTGGCAGGGGTTGTCACCATCCTGTTTCACCGGCTCAAGCAACCGGTGGTGCTGGGGTACATCGTAGCCGGCTTCATCATCGGCCCTCATACCCCGCCGTTCGGCCTGATCCACGACGAAGACACCATCAAGACTCTCGCCGAGCTGGGGGTGATCTTCCTGATGTTCTGCCTGGGCCTGGAATTCAGCCTGCGCAAGCTGTTCAAGGTGGGCGCCACGGCGTTTATCGCGGCCTTCCTGGAGATCATTCTGATGATCTGGATCGGCTACGAAATCGGCCGCTGGTTTGACTGGAGTACCATGGACTCGCTGTTCCTGGGCGCCATCCTGGCGATCTCCTCGACCACCATCATCGTCAAGGCGCTCAATGACCTGAAGATGAAAAACCAGCGTTTCGCTCAACTGATCTTTGGTGTGCTGATCGTTGAAGACATCCTCGGCATCGGCATTATCGCCTTGCTGTCGAGCATTGCCGTCAGTGGCACGGTCAGCTCCGGCGAGGTCTTCTCCACCGTCGGCAAACTCTCACTGTTCATGATTGTTGCGCTGGTCATCGGTATTTTGCTGGTGCCGCGCCTGCTGGCCTACGTGGCCAAGTTCGACAGCAACGAGATGCTACTGATCACCGTGCTGGGCCTGTGCTTCGGTTTCTGCCTGCTGGTGGTCAAGCTGGAATACAGCATGGTGCTGGGGGCGTTCTTGATTGGAGCAATCATGGCCGAATCCCGGCAGTTGCTCAAGATCGAGCGCCTGATCGAGCCTGTTCGCGACATGTTCAGTGCAATCTTCTTCGTCGCCATCGGTTTGATGATCGACCCGCACATTCTGCTGCAATACGCCTGGCCGATCGCGGTGATCACCGTGGCCGTGGTGCTGGGTAAGATGCTGTCCTGCGGCCTGGGTGCTTTTATCGCCGGCAATGATGGCCGCACTTCATTGCGGGTGGGCATGGGGCTGTCACAAATTGGCGAGTTTTCCTTCATCATCGCGGCGCTGGGGATGACGCTTCAGGTGACCAGCGATTTCCTGTATCCGGTAGCCGTGGCGGTATCGGCGATCACCACGCTGCTCACGCCTTACTTGATTCGCGGGGCCGACCCACTGTCGTTGAAGATTGCCGCGGTAATGCCCAAGCGCCTGAGCCGGGTATTCGGGATGTATGGCGAATGGCTGCGCAGCATTCAGCCTCAAGGTGAAGGCGCGATGCTGGCGTCGATGATCCGCAAGATCATCCTGCAGGTGGGAGTGAACCTGGCACTGGTGGTAGCGATCTTCTTCGCCGGTGGCTTTTTTGCAGCACGTATCGGTGGGTATCTGGAGGGTTGGATCAGTGATCCAAGCTGGCAGAAGGCATTGATCTGGGGGGGCGCGTTGTTGCTGTCGTTGCCGTTTTTGATTGCGGCCTATCGAAAGCTCAAGGCGCTGTCGATGTTGCTGGCTGAGATGAGCGTAAAGCCGGAGATGGCCGGGCGGCATACGCATCGCGTGCGACGGGTGATCGCCGAGCTGATCCCGATCCTGTCGTTGCTGGTGATCTTTCTGCTATTGGCAGCCTTGTCGGCCAGTATCCTGCCGACCAACAAGTTGCTGGTACTGATCGCCGTGGTCACGGCGGCAGTCGCGGCGGTGCTCTGGCGGTGGTTCATCCGCGTGCATACGCGGATGCAGGTCGCCTTGCTGGAGACGCTGGATAACCACAAGGATACGCCGGAGCACTAGAGACCAGTGAGCAGGGCTCAGCTTTCCAGCCAGACATCCCGCGCCCAGTGCCACACCGACTCCCAGGACTCTTCGGTGACAAGCTCTTCTTCGCCGGACCATAGCACCACGGTGCCGTCTTCTTCGACGCAGTAGTAGTCGTCACCATCCTGGCAGATCGGGATCAATTCGCGCGGTACGCCAATGTCCCAGGCCGTTGCCGCCACCTCAGGCAAGTAGGTGTGGGAGCCCGGATCAGTGATGGTCACCGGCTCCAGGCTGCCATAGACCACGTCGCTGACGGTCAGCAGAAACTCTTTGAAGACAAACGGAATGTTGATAAACAGCTGTTCTTCGACTTCTACCAGTTGGTCTTCGTCTGGCAATTCCAGAGGAACCGGGACCGGTTCATTGGCTTCACGCAATTGTTCGATGATTTCTTCCACGGCCGGGATCCTCTTGCTAGATGGCGCGGTTTATAGAGGCGTTTTATACAGTAGCTCGCTATAAGTGCAACCGTGAAATAGAAAACCCCGGAACATGTCCGGGGTTTTATTACCAGGTGCTTGAACGCGCAGCTATCAGCCGTTCTGGCGGATACCGGCGACCAGCCAAGGCTGGTTGTCGCCCTGGGCGCGTTCCATGTTCCAGCTTTCGCTGAACACTTCGCCCTGGTCGAAGCGCGAGGTCTTCGACACACCGCTGAAGGTCAGGGTGGCGATGGTCTTGTCGGCGCGATCATCCACACCTTCCAACTGTACGCGCAGGTCATCGATGTAGGTCGATTGGAAGCCGTCGCCCAGGTCGGCGCGTTCGCGCTTGAGGAACTCCAGCAGTTGCGGGGTCACGAACTCGGCGATCTTGTCCATTTCGTTGGCGTCCCAGTGTTGCTGCAGGGACTGGAAGTGGTTGCGCGCGGCTTCGACGAAGCGTTCTTCGTTGAACCAGGCCGGTGCATTGATGACCGGACGGGCGGCCGCAGGTGCTGCCGAACCGCCGAAGATCGAACCCATGGCCGGTTTTTGTTCGAACACTTCACGTTGCATCGGCGCGCCGGCCGGGGCCAGGTGCTCCTGCTGCTTGCGTCGACGGGCGGCGATGAAGCGGAAGATCACGAAGGCGATGAGCGCCATGATCAGGATGTCGAAGATCTGCATGCCTTGGAAGCCGCCGCCCATGAACATGGAAGCGAGCAGGCCGCCGGCGGCGATACCAGCCAGAGCGCCCAACCAGCGCGAAGCACCGCCGGCCTTGGCAGCAGCGCCTGCGGCACCGGCTGCACCAGCGGTTGCGGCAGCGCCGCCCATGCCACCGGCGGATGGAGCCATCTGACTGGTCTGGTGAGTCGGTGCCGAGCCCATGCTTTTGCCGCCACCGAAGCGTTTGGCGTTGGCGTCGAGGCTCATCGTCAAGCCGATGCACAGCGCCATGGCGATGCTAAGAAAACGTTTCATAAAGGGAATTCCCATTTGTGGATTGCACGCGCGCCATGTTGCACAGGTGTCGTGACAGTGGCTAGCGACATAATGTTTCGGGCTTTTGCGTAAGACCGATTCAGAATGGTCTGTAGGACTAGTTACTAATATTGGCCCGCGCTCGCTAAATACAAGGGCGGGCCAATAACCTTCATGTAACGCGACGTTTCATCATGCTGCCTTTATGTGGCGAGGGCGCTTGCTCCCGTTGGGGCGCGTTTTGCCAGGCGCCCTCGCCATATAAGGGTTTCAGATTGCTTCGAGCTTCGCGTAACCCATCATCAGCCACTTGCTGCCTTCGGCGAAATTCACCTGCACCCGGGCCTGGGCGCCGGCACCTTCGAAGTTGAGGATCACGCCTTCGCCGAAGATCGCATGCTTGACCTGCTGGCCCAGGCTGAACGGTGTTTCCGGAATCTCGGAACCTGCAAACATGCTGCTGGAGTTCTGTTGCTGGCCGCCGCCGAACGGCCGGCTGACGCTGTTGGACAGGCGCACTTCCTGGATCAGCCCCTTCGGTACCTCGCGTACGAAGCGTGACACCTTGTTGTAGGTCTCACTGCCATACAGGCGTCGGGTCTCGGCATAGCTCATCACCAGGTTCTGCATGGCGCGGGTGATGCCCACATAGGCCAGGCGGCGCTCTTCCTCCAGGCGGCCGGGCTCTTCCAGGCTCATCTTGTGCGGGAACAGGCCTTCTTCCATGCCCACCAGGAACACATACGGGAACTCCAGGCCCTTGGCGCTGTGCAAGGTCATCAACTGGATGCTGTCTTCATGCTCATCGGCCTGGGTATCGCCCGCCTCGAGTGAAGCATGGCCGAGGAACGCGGCGAGCGGGGTCAGCTCTTCTTCGTCTTCGGTGTTTTCGAAGGCGCGAGCGGCGCTGACCAGTTCCTCAAGGTTTTCTACCCGAGCCTGGCCTTTCTCGCCTTTTTCCGCTTCGTGATAGGCGATTAGCCCCGATTGTTCGATCACGGTCTGGGTCATCAAGTGCAGCGGCATGTCTGCACACTTGGCGGCCAGGTTCTCGATCAGCTCGACAAAAGCGCCCAACGCACTGGCGGCGCGGCCTGTGAGGCCTTTATTGGCGATCAGCAGGCGCATGGATTCCCACATCGACACGTCGGCATGGCGCGCGTGGTCGCGGATCGCTTCAACGGTTTTTTCGCCGATGCCGCGGGCCGGGATGTTGATCACCCGCTCCAGCGCCGCATCGTTGCCACGACCTTCCAGCAGGCGCAGGTAGGCCATGGCGTTCTTGATTTCTGCCCGCTCGAAGAAGCGCTGGCCGCCATAGATGCGGTACGGGATACGTTCGCGCAGCAACGCTTCTTCCAGTACCCGCGATTGGGCGTTGGACCGGTACAGAATCGCAATGTCGCTGCGTGCCAGGCCGGTTTTCAGCGCACTTTCGATAGTTTCCACCACGTAACGCGCTTCATCGTGTTCGTTGAACGCAGCGTACAGGTTGATTGCCTCGCCTTCGCCGCCATCGGTCCACAGCTCTTTGCCCAGGCGGCCGGTGTTGTTGGCAATCAAGGCGTTGGCGGCCTTGAGGATACCGGCGGTAGAGCGGTAGTTCTGCTCCAGGCGGATGGTGACTGCGTCCGGGAAGTCTTCGGAATACTGGTAGATATTCTCGATTTTCGCGCCACGCCAACCGTAGATGGACTGGTCGTCGTCACCTACCACCATCAGGCTGTCGCCACCTTTGGCCAGCAGGCGCAACCAGGCGTACTGCACGGCGTTGGTGTCCTGGAACTCGTCCACCAGGATGTGACGGAAGCGTTTCTGGTAATGGGCCAGCAAGCCCGGGTTGTCACGCCACAGGTCGAGGGCGCGCAGCAGCAGCTCGGAGAAGTCGATGACACCGGCGCGTACGCAGGCCGCCTCATAGGCTTCATAAATACTGCGCATGGTGGCCAGGAACAAATCGCCGCTGGCCTGGATATGTTGCGGGCGCAAGCCCTCGTCTTTCTGGCCGTTGATGAACCATTGCGCCTGTCGCGCCGGCCAGCGCTGTTCGTCGAGGCCCAGTTCACGGATCACCCGCTTGACCAGGCGTTGCTGGTCGTCACTGTCGAGGATCTGGAAGGTCTGGCTCAGGCCCGCTTCCTGCCAGTGTGCCCGCAACAGGCGGTGCGCCAGGCCGTGGAACGTGCCCACCCACATGCCCGCCGGGCTGATACCCATCAACTGCTCGATGCGGTGGCGCATTTCGGCAGCGGCCTTGTTGGTGAACGTCACCGACAGGATGGAATGCGGGGACGCGTTCTCGACCTGGATCAACCAGGCGATACGGTGCACCAGCACTCGGGTTTTACCGGAGCCAGCCCCGGCCAGGACCAACTGACGGCCAACGGGGGCCGCTACGGCCTGGCGTTGGGCATCGTTGAGGGAGTTCAGCAAAAGAGAGAGATCATCGCGCATCGGCGCATTCTAGGGTGCCGGGGGGAGACGGGCAAATCCCATTGCCGGATGGTCGACGCAAAGCCTGGGGCGCAGCGACGGCCGGTCGGCATTCCGTCGTGGGGGATGACCGGTTGGTCATGGGCCGCAACCCGCGCAGCGTCTCGCTCAAGCTGTCTGGCCCGGATGTTTGCGCACAAATAACAAGCGACTTTTATGACAGGGAGCAGTTTGGCCCAGGCGTTTGCTTGTGTATGCTCCGTCGACGTTTCGGGCTCACCATTATAAGAACACTGCCTATGATTCTCAGCACCGACCTGCTCGGCACCTCGGCGGCGCCCGCGCAGGTTATCCGTAAACACTATGCAACCGAGATGGCGGTCGAACGTACGCGTCTGTTGTATCAGGGCTCTCTGCTGCCCACCTTGTTGATGCTGGTCAACGGCCTGGTCTGCGCCTGGCTGTTATGGAGCCCCAAGCAATACGTGTTGGACAGCATCTGGCTGGTCTGGCTGCTGGCCCTGGTGGCGCTGCGCGTAATCCAGGTGGCGGCCTTTGAGTCAGCCATGCCCAGCCGCCAGGCCCAGCCGATCTGGCGACGCATGTTCATGCTCGGCTCGGCGGTGAGCGGTCTGACCCTGGCCACTGCCGCCATTGCCCTGGTGCCGACGGACAGCTTTGTGCAACAGGCCTGGGTGTTCGGCCTGCTTGGTGCCGCGACGTTGTCGGCCAGCGTGGCCTATGCCGTGAGTCTGCCGGCGTTTCTGTCGTTTGCCATGCCGTGCCTGGTGCCGCCCATCCTTTACCTGTTCTGGAGCGGCGGTCCGCAACAGCAAGGCTGGGGTGTGCTGGGCCTGATCCTGCTGGCGTCCTTGAGCTTGGTCGCCTGGCAGGTCAATCGCCTGATCCAGCACGGTCTGCTGCGACGCTTCCAGAACCAGGCCCTGATCGAGCATCTGCAGCAGGCGCAGCAACGCAGCGAGCAGTTGAATCAGGAGTTGGTACGCGAAGTCGAGCAGCGCCGCCAGGTTGAGCAGGAACTGCGCGAAGCCCAGACCGGCCTGCAAGACCGTGTGGCACAACGCAGCCAGGAACTGGGCGCTGCCAGCCTCGCCCTGACCAAAAGCGAAGCGCGCCTGGCCTTGGCCTTGCAGGCCAGCGAGCTGGGCCTCTGGGACTGGAACCTGCAAACCGACGAAGTCCACCACACCCAACTCAAAGAGCTGTTCGGCCTGGAACCCGAGTACGTCACGGCGATGCTCAGCCACCTGAAGCCGCGCCTGCATCCCGAGGATTTGCCGCTGCTCAAGCGCGCCCTGGTGGAACACCTGAAAGGCCGCAGCGAGGACTATCAGGTGCAATACCGTGTGCGTCACGGCGACGGCCATTGGGTGTGGATCGAAGACCGTGGTCGCGCCGTGGAATGGGCTTTGAGCGGGCGGGTGACGCGCATGCTCGGTACTCGCCGCGATATCAGTGCCGACAAGGCGCTCGAAGAACAGCAGCGCCTGGCTTCGACCGTATTCGAAGCCGCCAGCGAGGGCATTGTGATTCTCGACCCGGACTATGTGTTGATCGCGGTGAACCAGGCGTTCAGCCGTGTCACCGGCTTTGAAATCGACGACATGATCGGCCGTAATTTCGTGGAGTTACCCTGCAGCCGCGATGTGCGCCGTCACTTCCCGGTGATCCGCCAGGCTCTGCTCAGTCACGGCACCTGGCAGGGTGAACTGGTGGAAACGCGTAAGAACGGCGAGCTGTATCCGCAATGGCTACAGCTGAACGTCGTACGTGATGTTCGTGGAAAAGTCAGTCATATCGTAGGCTTCTTCGCCGACTTGTCGGCGCGTCGCGAATCCGAGGAGCGTATGCGCTACCTCACCCACTACGATGAGTTGACCGGCCTGGCCAACCGCTCGCTGTTTCGCGAACGCCTGCGCGAGGCCCATGTGCGGGTACGCCAGGGCGGGCGCAGCCTGGCACTGCTGCATATCAATCTGGATCGCTTCAAGCTGCTCAACGACAGCCTGGGCCATGAAGTCGCCGACCAATTGCTGCAAAAAATAGCGCGTCGGTTGATCAACGCTTTGCCCGAGGCCGATACCATTGCGCGCCTGTCCGGTGACGAGTTCGCGGTGCTGTTCGATGCCTACGGCAACCTGTCGAGCCTGGCGCGGGTGGCCACCCGTCTGCTGGCCAAGCTGCGCGTGCCGGTGACGGTGGAAGGGCACGAGTTGGTGGTCAGTGCCTCGATGGGCGTCAGCCTATTGCCGGATAGCGCACGGGAAATTTCCGCGTTGGTCAGCCAATCGAACATGGCCATGCAGCACGCCAAGCACTTGGGCGGCAATAACTTCCAGTTCTATACCGACAGCCTGCAAGCCAGCACCCTGGAGCGATTGCAGCTGGAAAATCAGTTGCGCAAGGCCATCGACGAGCGTCAGCTCACGGTGTTCTACCAACCGAAACTGTGCCTGGCCACTGGCAACCTGAACGCTGCCGAAGCGCTGGTTCGCTGGGAGCATCCGCAGTGGGGCATGGTGCCGCCAGCCGATTTTATCGGCTTGGCTGAAGAGACGGGGTTGATCACACCGCTGGGTGAATTCGTACTGCGCCAGGCGTGCTGGCAAGCGTGCGAGTGGCAGCGTCAGGGCCTGGCGCCGATTCGGGTGTCGGTGAACCTGTCGGTGCACCAGTTGCGCCAGGGCAAGCTGGTCAGCCTGGTACGCCAGGTGCTGGAGGAAACCGGTCTGGACCCGCAATACCTCGAACTGGAACTGACCGAAAGCCAATTGCTCGACAGCGTCGAACACATCATCGCCACCTTCCAGCAACTGCGGGACTTGGGTGTGAAGCTGGCCATCGATGACTTCGGTACCGGTTACTCGTCCCTCAGCTACCTCAAGCGTATCCCGGTGGACTACGTGAAGATCGACCAGGCGTTTATTCGCGGCCTTGGTCAAGGCCGTGAAGACGCCGCGATTACCCGCGCAATCATCGCCATGGCACATGGGTTGTCGTTGAAAGTGGTGGCCGAGGGTGTGGAGGACCAGCAGCAGCTCGAGTTTCTGCGAGCGGAGCGTTGCGACGAAGTGCAGGGCTACCTGATCAGTCGGCCGATGCAGGCGCAAGGGCTGGCAGAGTTGTTACGGAAAAATGCAGATTTTCCTTAGCCACAGCGAGTGCGTTTTTGTGGCTACCAAAATACCTGCCCTTTGATTCAGAGGGCAGCAGGGCGATTTAGTGATGCATCGGACGGGCAAAACGGCAATTCTTGTAGTATAACTACAAGCTTGCTACATCCCTGGCGTCTGCCAATAACAAGAGTCCTGTCCTTTGAACCTGTTGCAACATATCGCCCAGTCGCGCCACCTGTTACGCAAATCGGAACTCAAGGTTGCCGATCATGTGCTGCTTGACCCTGCGGCCGTGATGCACAGTTCCATGGCCGATCTGGCCCACAGCGTGGGCATCAGTGAGCCGACCATCGTGCGCTTCTGCCGCGCAATCGGTTGCTCCGGGTTCCAGGACTTGAAACTCAAGCTGGCCCAGAGCCTGGCGGCCGGCGCGAGCTTCGGGCAGTTTGCGATCCACGAAGATGACTCCGTCGCCGACTATAGCCTGAAAATTTTCGACACCACCTTGCACACGTTGATGGAGGTGCGCGAGAAGCTCGACCCGGTGGAGTTGCAAAAGGCGGTGACCGCCATGTCCCAGGCCCAGCGTGTCGAGTTCTACGGCTTTGGTGCTTCCGGCGCCGTTGCCGCTGACGCCCAGCACAAATTCTTCCGTCTGCTGCTCACCGCCGCGGCCTACAGTGACCCGCATATGCAGGCCATGTCGGCCGTGACGTTGAAGCCTACCGACGTGGCCATCTGCATTTCCCAGTCAGGCCGTTCCAAAGACCTGTTGATCACCGCCAACCTGGTGCGCGAAAGCGGCGCTTCGCTGATCACCCTGTGCCCGAGCCAGACGCCATTGGCGGAGTTGTCTACGGTCAACCTGGCGATCGATGTGCACGAAGACACCGAAATCTACACCCCGCTGACCTCGCGTATTGCTCACCTGGTGGTGATCGATGTGCTGGCGATGGGCGTAGCCATGGCGCGTGGGCCGAGCCTGGTCAACCACCTCAAGAGTGTGAAGCGCAGTTTGCGCAGCCTGCGGTTGTCGCCCAAGTCCGTCAAAGCCCTCGACGACTGACCCTCGGCCTTGCTCGGCCAATATGGGAGGGGCCTGCCCCAAATGCCAGTTTAACGCGGAGCATAGTCACTGTGGCGAGGGAGCTTGCTCCCGTTGGACTGCGTAGCAGGCCCAGTCTTTTCAAGCCCAAAGCTAGGGCCGCTTCGCGACCCAACGGGAGCAAGCTCCCTCGCCACAGGTTACTCGTTGTCCGCTCTATCGCTTAACTGACTGGCATTAGGGCTTGCCCCTTCCATGATTCATTTTCCTGCCTGTCCAGAATCTTCATCAGGCTGTCATCGCCTCGTCATCCCTCGTGGTCATTCTGAGCTCCCCGTACTCGCATTGGGAGACTCCAAATGACCCGGCACTACGAAGACAGCAACAGCACCGTCAAGACCCGTCGTCAGCAGGAAGACCAACGCCGCATGGCGTTCCGTCGCGCAATCGAAGACCGTTGCGAGGAGCGCCAACTGCTCCAGAGCATCAGTGACTACCCGGAACTGCACTGGCAGGCACCCGTGGCCGCCCAGCGAAGCGCTCAGCCAACGCGCTGATCTGCACCCGTTCGCTGCGGATAAAGCCCAGGAACGCATGCGCCACCGGTGACAGGCGTTTGGCCTTGGCCTGCACCAGGCACCAACTGCGGTACAGCGGCAGTTCTTCCACCGGCAACTCCTTGAGCCCACCGGTGGCCAGTTCCAGGTTGACGGCGTGGCGCGTGAGCAAGGCCACGCCCAACCCTGCAGTCACGCACTCGCGTTGGGCTTCGGCCGAGGCTACTTCCACCGTCTGGGTGAAGTGCACGCGTTTCTCCTTGAAGTACTCCTCGCAGGCCAGTCGCGTGCCGGAACCGGGTTCGCGCAGCAGCAACGTGTAAGGTTCCAGGTCCTGCAGGCGCAGCGGGCCTTGCAGGCTCAAGGGATGGTCGAGAGGCGCCACGGCGACGATCGGGTTGTTGAGAAACGGCAGGAATTCCAGGCCCATTTCCTGGGGCACCATGGACATGATCACCAGGTCGTCACGGTTGTCCGACAGCCTGCGAATCACTTGGGCGCGGTTGACCACCGTCAGGTGCAGTTGCACTTCGGGGTGCTGGCGCTTGAAGGCCGCAAACAAGTGCGGCACGAAGTACTTGGCGCTGGACTCCACCGCCAGCTTCAGCTGGCCCTGCAGCGAGCCCTGCATGTCCGACAGCTGCATGTCGAGGTTTTCCAGGCGTCCGAAAATATCGCGACTGGCCCTTTGCAGGGCCTCGGCGGCCTCGGTCATGTAGAGCTTTTTGCCGACGTAATCGAACAGTGGCTGCCCGATCAACTCTTCCAACTGACGGATTTGCAGGCTGACTGCCGGTTGGGTGAGGGACATTTCCTCGGCAGCGCGACTGTAGGAACGCAAATCACAGACTTCATTGAAAATCTGCAATTGACGCAATGTCATACGCATCAATGACTTACGCATTACTTTGTTCCTTTTGAGTCGAGCCTTCGAACCAACTATAAGTCTTTACTTATGCATGACCCAATAATTATTGATTTTTGTTAATTCCTTGAGCGGCTTAGTGTGTGTCTCGCGACTGACTTGAAACATTTGGTCACGCGTCGACCCGGGTGTGGTGGGTTGAAGAACGCAGCAATCGGCTCAAGGGAATTTCCAAGTGATAAAAAAGATCCTGATCGCCAACCGTGGTGAAATTGCCGTACGCATCGTGCGTGCCTGCGCCGAGATGGGGATCCGTTCGGTTGCGGTGTTTTCCGATGCCGACCGTCATGCGCTGCACGTCAAACGTGCCGACGAAGCCCACAGCATTGGCGCCGAACCTCTGGCCGGCTACCTCAACCCGCGCAAGCTGGTGAACCTGGCCGTGGAAACCGGCTGTGACGCCTTGCACCCAGGCTATGGCTTCCTGTCGGAAAACGCCGAACTGGCGGACATCTGCGCCGAGCGTGGGATCAAATTTATCGGGCCATCGGCTGAAGTGATTCGCCGCATGGGCGACAAGACTGAAGCGCGCCGCAGCATGATCAAGGCGGGCGTGCCGGTCACGCCGGGCACCGAAGGCAACGTTGCCGACATCCATGAAGCCCTCAGCGAAGGCGACCGCATTGGTTACCCGGTGATGCTCAAGGCCACTTCCGGTGGTGGTGGTCGTGGTATCCGTCGCTGCAACAGCCGCGAAGAACTCGAACAAGCCTTCCCGCGGGTGATTTCCGAAGCCACCAAAGCGTTTGGTTCGGCGGAAGTGTTCCTCGAAAAGTGCATCGTCAACCCCAAGCATATCGAGGCGCAGATTCTCGGTGACAGCTTTGGCAACGTGGTGCACCTGTTCGAGCGGGATTGCTCGATCCAGCGCCGTAACCAGAAGCTCATCGAAATCGCCCCCAGCCCCCAGCTGACACCGGAGCAGCGCGCCTACATCGGCGACCTGTCGGTACGTGCGGCCAAGGCGGTGGGCTACGAGAACGCCGGTACCGTGGAGTTCCTGCTCGCCGAGGGCGAGGTGTACTTCATGGAAATGAACACCCGGGTGCAGGTGGAGCACACCATCA
Organism: Pseudomonas sp. BCA17; assembly: GCF_004519405.1. Classification (GTDB taxonomy): domain Bacteria; phylum Pseudomonadota; class Gammaproteobacteria; order Pseudomonadales; family Pseudomonadaceae; genus Aquipseudomonas. The sequence continues at coordinate 200,418 of NZ_SGWI01000003.1, forward strand.
CCGAAGAAATCACCGGGATCGACATTGTCCGTGAGCAGATCCGCATCGCCTCGGGCCTGCCGCTGTCGGTCAAACAGGAAGACATCCACCATCGTGGTTTCGCGTTGCAATTTCGGATCAACGCCGAAGACCCGAAAAACAACTTCCTGCCCAGCTTCGGCAAGATCACCCGTTACTACGCGCCCGGCGGTCCTGGCGTGCGCACCGACACGGCGATCTACACCGGCTACACCATCCCGCCGTTCTACGACTCCATGTGCCTGAAACTGGTGGTGTGGGCGTTGACCTGGGAAGAGGCCATGGACCGTGGCCTGCGTGCCCTGGACGACATGCGCCTGCAAGGCGTGAAGACCACCGCCGCCTATTACCAGGAAATCCTGCGCAACCCGGAATTCCGCAGCGGCCAGTTCAATACGAGCTTTGTGGAAAGTCACCCTGAGCTGACCAACTACTCGATCAAGCGCAAACCCGAAGAGCTGGCCCTGGCCATCGCCGCCGCCATCGCCGCCCACGCGGGTTTATGAATAAACAGCGGCAAGTTGTAAGTGGCAAGCTGCAAGTAAAGGCAGATTGGCTTTTTCTTGCGGCTTGTAGCTTGAAACTTGTCGCTATGAGGAGATACCAATGACTAAAAAGATCTTCGTTACTGACACCATCCTGCGCGACGCCCACCAATCGCTGCTCGCGACCCGCATGCGTACCGACGACATGCTGCCGATCTGCGACAAGCTCGATAAGGTCGGCTACTGGTCCCTGGAAGTCTGGGGCGGCGCGACGTTTGACGCTTGCGTGCGCTTCCTGAAAGAAGACCCGTGGGAGCGCCTGCGCAAACTGCGCGCCGCGTTGCCTAACACCCGGCTGCAAATGTTGCTGCGTGGCCAGAACCTGCTGGGCTACCGCCACTACAGCGACGACGTGGTCAAAGCCTTCGTCGCCAAGGCCGCCGTGAATGGCATCGACGTGTTCCGCATCTTCGACGCCATGAACGACGTGCGTAACCTGCGCGTGGCCATCGAAGCGGTGAAAGCCGCCGGCAAACATGCCCAGGGCACCATCGCCTACACCACAAGCCCGGTGCACACCATCGACGCGTTTGTGGCCCAGGCCAAGCAGATGGAATCCATGGGCTGCGACTCGGTTGCGATCAAAGACATGGCCGGCCTGCTGACCCCCTATGCCACTGGCGAATTGGTCAAAGCCTTGAAAGCCGAGCAAAGCCTGCCGGTGTTCATTCACTCTCACGACACCGCCGGCCTGGCCGCGATGTGCCAACTCAAGGCCATTGAAAACGGTGCCGATCATATCGACACCGCGATTTCCAGCTTCGCCTGGGGCACCAGCCATCCAGGTACCGAGTCGATGGTCGCGGCCCTTAAAGGCAGCGAGTTCGACACCGGCCTCGACTTGGAACTGCTGCAGGAAATCGGCCTGTACTTCTACGCCGTGCGCAAGAAGTACCACCAGTTCGAAAGCGAATTCACGGCGGTCGACACCCGCGTGCAAGTCAACCAGGTGCCGGGCGGGATGATTTCCAACCTGGCCAACCAGTTGAAGGAGCAGGGCGCCCTCAACCGCATGGGCGAAGTGCTGGCTGAAATCCCGCGCGTACGAGAAGACCTCGGGTTCCCGCCACTCGTTACCCCGACGTCGCAGATCGTCGGCACCCAGGCGTTCTTCAACGTGTTGGCCGGTGAGCGCTACAAGACCATCACCAACGAAGTGAAGCTGTACCTGCAGGGTGGCTACGGCAAGGCGCCGGGCACTGTGAACGAGAAGCTGCGTCGCCAGGCCATCGGCAGTGAAGAAGTGATCGATGTGCGTCCGGCCGACCTGCTCAAGCCGGAAATGACCAAGCTGCGTGGCGAGATCGGTGCGCTGGCCAAATCCGAAGAGGACGTGCTGACTTACGCCATGTTTCCGGACATTGGGCGCAAGTTCCTCGAAGAGCGTGAGGCCGGGACCTTGGCGCCGGAAGTGTTATTGCCGATCCCAGAAGCCGGCGGCGTGGCCCGGGCCAGTGGCGAAGGGGTGCCGACCGAGTTCGTCATCGACGTGCACGGTGAAAGTTACCGCGTCGACATCACCGGTGTTGGCGTGAAGGCCGAAGGCAAACGTCATTTCTACCTGTCCATTGATGGCATGCCGGAAGAAGTGGTGTTCGAACCGCTCAACGAGTTTGTCAGCAGCGGTGGCAGCAAGCGCAAGCACGCCAGCGCTCCGGGCCATGTGAGCACGGCAATGCCGGGCAACATCGTCGACGTGCTGGTCAAGGAAGGTGACATGGTCAAGGCCGGCCAGGCCGTGCTGATTACCGAAGCCATGAAGATGGAAACCGAAGTGCAGGCAGCCATTGCCGGCAAGGTGACCGCTGTTCATGTAGCCAAGGGCGACCGGGTCAACCCGGGTGAAATCCTGATCGAAGTCGAAGGCTGATACACAGCCTTCGACACTACCGTTTAAACCTCGGGGGGGCATGTGCCCCCTTTTTTTTGTCTGGCGATCAGGCGGTTCTGCCTTAGAACGTCATCGCCCACTGTCCCATCAATCCGTGATGGCGACTGTGGCTGCCAACTTCGGCGGTATAGGCCAGGCCTACGCTGTGTTCTGCCGACAGTGCCATGTCCAGGCCGGTGCGCAGTGTCAGGTTGTCACGGTCCAGGGACGTGCCGGCGATGGTGAACTCACTGTTGAAGTCCTCGCGTTTTTCTTGCGCGAAGGACTGGCGTACGCGACTGTCGACGTTGCCATATAAATGTTTCCAATGGGTACTCAGGTGCGGTTTGAGGGCAATTCGGTTGCTCAGCGCAATCTCATGGCTCAGGCGAAGACCGAGGGTGCTGCTGAGGTTTTGTTGGGTCTGTGTACCGACGTTCAGCGCGCTATAACCACCTTTTTCCTGGAAGCGACCGCGGTGGTAACGCTGGAAACCGATGCCGGCAGAGGGCTCGACACGTAAGCCGCCAGTGTCCAGTTGATAGCCCAGTTCGGCGAAAGCGTTTTGGCTCTGAGCGGTGTAAGTACCCGCGAGGCGCTCGCGGTAGCCGACGAAGCCAAAATCCACCGTGCGTCTGTTTTGCCCGGTATGACGGCTGTATAGCGCGCCCAGGCGCAACGCCAGCGGCCCGTCCTGGCGCACGGCATACCCGCCCAGGTGCCAGCTGTCCAATTCACCCTTGAAACCCTTGGCGCTCAGGTCGCTGCCAGACTTGCCACCCACGACACCGACCCGCCATGCGTGGTCGAGTGCCCAGTCGGCACCCAGCAGCAAGCCTTGGTTGCTTTGGTTCAAGCCGGCGCTGCCGTGTTGCGCACCGAGCCGGCCGCCGCTTCCCAGACCTTGAAGCCAAAAGCGGCCTGCCTCATGGGTATCGTTATCCAACTGACGTATCGCCGACAGCAGGCTGGCGCTCAGTTGTTTCATGCTGTTTTGAGTCGCGGTGCCCAGGTTGGCATTCTGGCTACCGGCCAATTGCTCAAGCGTGGCAGCTAGCCGCCCTGGCGCCAGGCTGCCCAGGTATTGGCCATAGGCCTTGAGGTGGTACTTTTCCCATTCGCTCAATTCGTCCGACGCCAGCAGTGCATCTACTGCGGAGTCCAACACACGGGCGACGCTCAAGCTGTTGCGACTGCCGGCATGGTCGGCAAAATGAAACGCTGCAGGCGCCGGAGCCACGGGCTTGACAGGGGTGTTGGTGCTCAATGCGACCGGCTCAAACCATTCGCTGTTTGGCCGCATATCGCCACGTGCCTGAGTGTGTTGGGCGCTGGTGGCTCCCAGCATCAGGGTGATAGCGAGCCCGAGTTGCTTGTGTATAAAAAACGGCATCTAAACCCACCTCTTCATGTATGAGGCGATGGAATTTAGCGGCGGGCGGTGGGGATAACTGTCAGGCCGGCTACCCCTCGTTTGCGGGAGATGTCTCTAGTCTGCTGCGATTAAAATGGTGCCCCGGCAGCGCGCTAAGGCTGCGGCCGGATGCAGGTTTATGGCCTTCATCCACGCCGGGTGTAGCCCTTGCCGTAATGCCGCTCCATACGCGCCTGGATCAGTTCCAGGCCCAGGGACATGACCCAGTAGATGATCGCCGCCGTGGTGAGCATCTCGATATAGCGATAGCTCGAACGACCGTAGGACTGCGCCAGGAACATCACTTCCCACACGCCCATCACCGAGATCAGGGACGAGTCCTTGAGCATGGAGATGAACTGGCTGGTGGCGGGCGGAATAATAGTGCGCATGGCCTGGGGCAGGGTGACGTGCCAGAAGATCGCACTGTCGCGCATGCCCAGGGCCAGGGCGGCTTCACGTTGGCCATGGGGCACGCCCAGGATACCGGCGCGGAAGATTTCGCTCAGGTAGGCGCCATAGTTCAGCGACAGCGCGATGATCCCGGCGACGATGGCGCCCGGTACCAGGCCCAGTTGTGGCAGGCCCAGATAGATCAGCAGGATCTGGATAAGCAGCGGCGTGCCGCGAAAGAACGAGGCGTAGAAACTGGCAATGCCAAACGCCACGGCACTTTTCGACAGGCGCCCCAGGGCGGTGATAAAACCCAGCACCGATGACGCCACCATTGAGCACAGGCACAGGAACACCGTCAGCGCCGCACCTTGCAGAAAGCCGTTGGGCGCCAAGTGCAGGCCGACCAGGTTGGGCAACTTGTCGAGGATGATCGAGAACTTCAGGTCAAAGCTCAGGAAGAAGCTGGCAAACAGGGCGAACAACGCCGCCCAAGTGAGGTACAGCCGTGTGCGAAAGCCCAGCAGGCGCTGCAGCAAGGGTGGTTTTGAAGGGGTCATCGGCTGATATCGGCGCCAATCCATTTTTGCGACAGTGCGCTCAAGGTACCGTCCTGTTTGAGCTGGGCAAACACCTCACGCACCTTGCTGTCCCACTCCGCGTCGCCTTTTTCGATGGCCACCGAGTTGGGCTCCGAGTACAGCGGCTCGCCGGCCAGCTTGAAGCGCTTGTCCTGCGTCAGGCGCGGCTGGGCGGTGACCAGGTTGGTAAGGATCGCGTCCAGGCGTACGCCGGCCCCCAGGCCAAGGTCCTGGAAGGCCACGTTGTCGGTGTCGTACGGGGCGATCTGCACGTTCTCGAACGGGTACTGCAACGGCGTGTCTTCGGCGCCTTCGATCACCAGGTTCTTGTTCAGGTAGCTTTCGTAACTGGAGGCGCTGGTGAGGCCGACTTTCTTGCCGCTCAGGTCCTTGGCCTCGTGGATGCGCTCGTCCTTGGCATTGACCACGATTACCGCCGGCGAGGCGTAGTACTCCACCGGGAAATCAAACACTTCGGCGCGGGCCTTGCTTGGCGTCATCGAGCAGATGCAAATGTCGTAGCGCCCACTCCAGCGGCCGGCGGCGATCACGTCCCATGAGGGCGTTTCCAGGCGTAGCTTCACGCCCAGTTTTTGCGCCACGGCCTTTGCCACATCGACGTCGAAGCCGCTCAGCTGGTTCTGGTCATTGAGGAACGAGAAGGGCGGGTAGCTTTCCATCAGCACGCCCACCAGCTCTTTTTTCTGCTCGATTCGATCCAGCGTGGCGCCACCGAAGGCTTGGGTGGACGCAACCAGTGTCAACAGGCCCAAGGCCAGCAAGGGGTTAAGTTTCATGAGTGACACCTTTAGAAAAAAGAGTTGTTATGTACCGAATTGAGCGTATTAAATAGTTATAAAAAAGACTCTCATAGTGAGTTATTTTCATAAGCTTATGAGTAAAAAGCATATGGGCACAGCAACAGTGATTCTCGATGGCGGCATGGGCCGTGAACTGCAGCGCCGTGGCGCGCCGTTCCGCCAGCCGGAATGGTCGGCTCTGGCGTTGAGCGAGGCGCCGCAGGCGGTGGAGGCAGTGCATGCGGCCTATATCGACAGCGGTGCGAACGTAATCACCAGCAATAGCTATGCAGTGGTGCCATTTCATATCGGTGAGGCGCGGTTTGCCGCTGAAGGCCAAGCCTTGGCGGATCTGGCGGGTGAGTTGGCGCGCCGGGCGGTAACGGCTTCGGGTAAACATGTGCGGGTGGCCGGTTCATTGCCGCCGTTGTTCGGCTCCTATCGTCCCGATTTGTTTGAAGCACAGCGCGTGTCTGAGTTACTCACACCTCTGGTGCAAGGCCTGGCGCCTCACGTCGACCTGTGGCTGGCGGAAACCCAGAGCTCAATCGTCGAAGCGCGGGCGATCAAGGCGGGCCTGCCTCAGGATGGCAAGCCGTTCTGGTTGTCGTTTACGTTGAAGGATGAAGACACCGACGAAGTACCACGGCTGCGCTCCGGCGAGCCGGTGGCGGACGCGGCCGAGGCGGCTGCACAATTGGGCGTGCAAGTGCTGCTGTTCAATTGCAGCCAGCCGGAAGTGATCGGCGCGGCCATTGATGCGGCGCGCCAGACCTTTGAGCGACTGGGCGTAGCGATCCGGATCGGCGCCTACGCCAATGCCTTCCCTCCGCAGCCCAAGGAAGCCACGGCCAACGATGGTCTCGACCCGTTGCGCGACGACCTGGACCCGCCCGGCTACCTGCACTGGGCTGCTGATTGGCAGAAGCGCGGCGCCAGTCATCTGGGGGGGTGCTGCGGGATCGGGCCTGAGCATATTGCGGTGCTGGCCCAGGCACTGGGTGACTGAGCCACCGCCGATCAAACACGGGGGAGCGGGCTTGCCTGTTCCTCCATGGCTCAAGTACCGATCGTGCGGTCTACGCTCGGCACTCGGCCAGCGTTTTCAGCTGCCCCGAGCCACTCTGATTCGCTTCTGACAGCCATTGCTCAAATGCCGCGGCCACGGTTGGCCATTCCCCATCCAGAATCGAATACCACGCCGTGTCCCGGTTCTGCCCCTTGACCACCATGTGCTGGCGGAACACGCCTTCAAAACTGAAGCCGAGGCGTTCGGCCGCGTATTTGGAGCGGGCGTTGGCGTTGTTGCACTTCCATTCCAGGCGGCGATAGCCCTGTTCGAAGGCATGCTTGGCCAGCAGGTACACCGCTTCGGTGCTTTTCGGCGAGCGCTGCATCGGTGCGCCGAAGGTGACGTGCCCGATCTCGATACGGCCCTGGGCCGGGACGATGGACATCAAGCTGAGGATGCCTTGGACCTGGCCTGACAGGCGGTCGATCACGCTGAAAAAGTACGGGTCATTGTGGGACGCGTGGTTGTTCAGCCAGTCATTGAAGGCGCTGCGCTCAGGGAAGGGGCCATAAGGCAGGTAGTCCCACAGTTTCGGATCGGCCCCGGGGCCTTGAAGCGCTTGGAACAGGTCAGCGCCGTGACGCGCCGGGTCGAGCTTTTCCAGGCGGATGAAGCGCCCTTCAAGCCGTTGCACGGTAGGTGCCGGGACGCCTTTCCATTCGGCGGGGGAAATAGACATGCTGCGCTCCTTAAAGACCTTTGCGAAATTGAATGAAACCCGGGCGTTCGGCGATGCGCTCGTACAGCTGGATCGCCGTGGCGTTGGTTTCGTGGGTCAGCCAATGCACCTTGCAGCAGCCATCGGCCTTGGCGGTGGTGTAGACGAATTCGATCAACTGGCGGCCGATGCCGGTACCGCGCTGAGCGGGGTCCACCAGCAGGTCCTGCAAGTAGCAGGAATTTTCAATGCTCCAGTTGGAGCGGTGGTAGATGAAGTTGACCATGCCCACCGCCTTGCCGTCCTGCCAGGCCAGCGCCGAATGGGTTGGCTCATTGGCATCGATCAAGCGTTGCCAGGTGCTTTGGCTCACCTGGTCCGGCAGTTCGGTGTTGTAGAACTTCAAATACGCTTGCCACAGCGGCAGCCACGCGGCGTGGTCGGCGGCAGTTACCTGGCGGATGTCGATCGGGCTCATTCTGAAACTCCTTGGGGAATGAAGCGTGCGAGCGTCTGGTCGCGCACGTCCAGGCTTGCGGCCAGGCCTTCGCGAACGCCGGCCATGTCAGCCGCGCTGCGGTTCTGGCTGAGTTTGCGTTTGCCTGTCAGGCGCTCAATCGGCAGGGCGAAGCCGACGATGGCCTTGAGCATGCCGTCGATGTAGTCGGCGGGTGCGTCGCTGACTTTCCACGGCTGGTTGCGATTGCCTTCATGGCGGTCGGTGAGGGCACTGACCAACTTGAGTAAACGCTCGGCATCGGTGAACACCTCGGCTTTGCCATAAGCGTGCACGGCGATGTAGTTCCAGGTAGGCACCACTTTGCCGTGCTCGGTCTTGGCCGGGTAAAACGCCGGGCTGATGTAGGCGTCGGCGCCGGCAAAGATCACCAGGGCTTCGCTGCCGTTTTGCAGGTCTTGCCACTGCCGGTTGGCCTTCGCCATATGCCCATAGAGCGTGCCGTTGGGGCCTTCATCAGGGTTGAGTAACAGGGGCAAGTGGCTGGCTTGCAGCCCCTGCTCGCCAAAGGTCACCAACTGCGCCAGGCGGGTGTGCTGGATCAGTTGCTGGATTTCAGGCAAGTCATCGAGGGCAAAGGCGCGAGGTGTGTACATGGAGATTTTCCTTGGCGAATGCCTGCATCCTAGGCAGGCTAATGGTTCGTTGTAAGAGCCATCTGGCACCAATTTCATAGGTCCAATATGTCGCCCCTCACGCCACCTCTGTCATTCAACCCTGCGGGAATCGAGCTGGATCGCCGCCAGGGCCTGACTCGCCAGCTGTACGACGCCTTGCGCCAACGGGTGCTGGATGGGCGCCTGGTCAGCGGCACGCGGTTACCCGCCACCCGGGACCTGGCAACGGCGCTGGCGATTTCCCGTAACAGTGTGGTGCGCGCCTACGATCAGCTGTATGCCGAAGGATTTATTGAGAGCCGAGTGGGCGATGGCACTTATGTGGCCCAGTTGCCCATGGCAAAAAAATTATCCACAAAACGATCCACAGGGTTACCAACAGGCTTATCCCCAGCCTTATCCACAAAATGGACGGATTTACCGGAAGATCTGGACAGCGAAGTTATCCACAGCGCGGGCGTGATGCGGGTAAAAAACAACCACCTGTCCCAGCCGCCTTCGGGGCCGCCGCGGGCATTTCGCGTGGGTGTACCGGCCTTCGATCTGTTTCCATTTGAGGTGTGGGCCAAGCTGAATGGGGCATTTTGGCGCAAGCCGGACCTGGAACAGCTGTGTTACGGCGACCCGGCAGGGGATGGTCGCCTGCGCGGTCTGATCGCCGCCTACTTGCGCAGCTCACGGGGCCTGCAGTGCGCGGCTGAGCAAATTGTGATCACCTGCGGAGCACAACAGGCAATCAGCCTTTGTGCACAGTTGCTGGTAGAGCCGGGAGACGGCGTGGCTGTGGAAAACCCGGGTTATCGTGCGGCCGGGCATGCGTTCGCCTTGGCCGGTGCGCAATTGCAGGGCGTGCCGGTGGATGGCGAGGGCATTGATTGCCAGGTGCTCGGCACCCTGGCTGACTGCCGTGTGGCCTATGTCACCCCTTCGCATCAATACCCGTTGGGCGTGGTCATGAGCCTGGCACGGCGCCTGGAGTTACTCGCCTGGGCCGAGCGTACGGGGGGCTGGATCATCGAGGATGACTACGACGGCGAGTACCGCTACAGCGGTGCGCCGTTGTCGCCCTTGGCGGCGTTGGACCGCAGCGGGCGCGTGCTGTACGTCGGTACCTTCGGCAAAGTGGCTTTTCCCGCGTTGCGCCTGGGTTATCTGGTGTTGCCACCCGGTCTGGTCGATGCGTTCGCTCGGCGCCGCGCCGTGGACATGCGCCATTCTGAAGTCAGCACCCAGGCGGTGATGGCCGAGTTCATGGCGGCCGGGCATTTTCAGCGGCACATTCGCCGCATGCGCAGGGCCGCGTTGAGCCGACGCAATGCCTTGCTGGCCGGTTGGCCGGTCGGGTTGCCGGGCGTCGGTGAACTGCCCAGCGTCGCGGCCGGGCTGCACGTCACGGTGCGTGTCGACAGCCTGGCGCGTGAGCGGCAATTGCTGGCGCAGGCCCAAGCGGTGGATGTCGAAATCAATGGGTTGAGTGCGTATTGGCTGGCGCAATCGACCACCCCGGAGGACCAGCGCGCCGGTCTGGTCCTGGGGTTTGCCGCGGTGCCCGAAGCAGGTATTGCGCAGGCGCTGGCGCGGTTGCGCCAGGCCTGGCAGGGCTGAATCAGGTGCCGGACTTGATCTTGGTCCAGGCCCGAGTCCTCGCGCGCTCCGCCTCACGCCCCAAGGGTTTGAGGGTGTAGAGCGTGGCCATTGCGGCCTCGGTCGGGTACAGGTTGGGGTTGTTGCGGATCGATGGATCGACCTGTTCGGTCGCGTCCTTGTTCGGGTTGGGGTAGCCGACAAAATCACTGATCGGCGCAATCACCTGGGGTTGCAGCAGGTAATTGATAAAGGTGTAGGCGTCCTGCGGGTTCTGCGCGCCTTTGGGGATCGCGAGCATGTCAAACCAGATCGGCGCGCCTTCCTTGGGCAGGCGCATGTCCACGGTCACGCCATTCTTGGCTTCCTTGGCGCGGTTGGCCGCCTGGGAAAAACTGCCTGAATAACCGACGGCCACGCAGATGTCGCCGTTGGCGATATCGGCCATGTACTTGGAGGAATGGAAGTAGGTGATGTACGGGCGGATCTTCATCAACAGCGCCTCAGCCTTGACGTAATCCTTGGGGTTGCTGCTGTTGGGGTCCAGGCCCAGGTGCTGCAGGGCCAATGGCAGAATCTCCGAGGGCGAATCGAGGAAGGCGACACCGCATTGCTTGAGCTTGCTGATGTTCTCTTCCTTGAAGATCAGGTCCCAGCTGTCCACCGGCGCATCGGGGCCCAGCGCCGCCTTGACCTTGTCCGGGTTGAAGCCGATCAGGATGGTGCCGTACATGTAGGGCACGGCGAATTTATTGCCGGGGTCGTTGGCTTCGATCAGCTTCATCAGCTTGGGATCGAGGTGGTTCCAGTTAGGCAACCGGCTGCGGTCCAGGGGCTGAAACACGCCGGCTTCGATCTGCTTGGCCAGGAACACGTTGGACGGTACCACCACGTCGTAACCGGAGTTGCCGGTGAGCAGCTTGGCTTCCAGCGCTTCGTTGGTGTCGAAGATGTCATACACCAGCTTGACGCCGGGGTTCTGCGCCTTGAAATCCTCCAGGGCCTTGGGAGTGATGTAGTCGAACCAGTTGTAGACCTTGAGGGTTTTTTCTTCGGCCTGTACCGCGCCGCTCAACACGGCGGCGCACAAGGCGAGGGAGGTGAGCATCTTCATCGGGTGGCTCCTGCTTGTTCGAAACCTTCGAGCACATTGACGGCGTTGATGCCGATTTCTTCCACGGCGTAGCCGCCTTCCATCACGAACAGGGTCGGCTTGCCCAGGCGTGCAATGCGCTGGCCCATAGCCAGGTAATCTGGGCTGTCGAGCTTGAATTGGGAGATGGGGTCGTGCTTGAACGTGTCCACGCCCAACGACACCACGAGGACGTCGGTGTTGTAGCGTTCGGTCTCCCGGCAGGCTTCTTCCAGTGCTGCGCTCCACGCGTCCCAACCGGAACCGGCGGGCAGCGGGTAGTTGAAGTTGAACCCTTCACCCGCGCCTTCGCCGAGCTCATCGGCGTAGCCCAGAAAGAACGGAAACTCAGCCTCCGGGTGGCCATGGATAGACGTGAACAGCACATCGTTGCGTGCGTAAAAAATCGACTGTGTGCCGTTGCCATGGTGGTAATCCACATCGATGATCGCGACCTTCCCGTGGCCTTGGTCCAGAAAGGCCTGGGCAGCGATGGCGGCGTTGTTGAGGTAGCAATAGCCGCCCATCAAGTCGCTGGCGGCGTGATGCCCGGGCGGGCGGCACAGCGCGAAGGCACTGTGGGCGCCTTGCTGGATCGCCTGCTGCGCGGTGAGCGCCACCTGTGCCGCGCTGTACGCCGCCTGCCAAGTGCCGGCGGTGATCGGCGCACCACCGTCGAAGCTGTAATAGCCGAGCTGGCCATGCAGGCTGGTGGGCAGCACCCGGCGCAGGGTGCGGGCGGGCCAGGTGTAGGGCAGCAGGTCGCCGTCCTGTCCGAATTCGCTCCAGCGGGCCCAGGCGTTCTTGAAAAAGTCGAGGTAGTCGCGGCTGTGGATGCGTTGCAGCGGGGCCAGGCCGAAATCCCGCGGAGGCTGCACCGGGCCGAGCTCGCGGTCCTTGACCCGTTGCAATACATGATCGGCACGGGAAGGCATTTCGAAGCAGGGCATCAGTTGCCCGTCCATCAGTTCACAGCGTCCATGGTGCAGATGGTGATCGTCGGAGTAGATCGTCAGCATGGGTACTCCCCGCAGGCTCGTTGTTGTGCCTTCAAGTGTTGCGGCGCGGGGCGCTCAAGAGAATGGCAAGAGCGGCCAGAAGGGGATAAATGTGGCCAGATTAAGTGACCGCAACGCGCCCGTTAATGGCGCATGAGACTGGGCGCCACGCCGCTCCAGCGCACAAAGGCATGGCGAAAGCTGGCGATCTCGCTGAAGCCCAGCTGTTCGGCGATCTGATGAACCGGCATCTGGTCTTGCGCCAGCCATTGTTTGGCTCTCTCAAAGCGCAGTTCGTCGAGCAGTTGCTGGTAGCTGCAACCCAGCGCGTGCAGGTGCCGGCGCAGCGTGCGCGCAGAGCAGTTCATCTGCGCGGCCAAGCCGGCAAGGCCAGGCGCGGCATGCAGCTGGTCGGCCAGTAACTGGCGCACACGGTTGAGCCAGGCCTGGCGCCCGGTGAATTCGGAGTTTTGCTTGCGGCAGCGCTCGGCCATGGCCCGATGGGTGATGGGATCCGCCAGCGGCAGGGGCTGTTGCAGCCACTGTGGGTCGAAGGCAAACCCGTTGGTCAGCGTGTCAAACTGCAATGGACAGTCGAAGCGCTCGGCATACCGTGCGTGGTACTCCGGTGCCGGGTAGTCCAGGCGCACCTCACGCAACGGCAGCGGACGGCCGAGCAGGTCATCACAGATGACCTTCAACGACACCAGGCAGAACTCTACATTGAACGCCGCCAGCGCCGGGTTTTCCCGATAATCGCCGGCGGTCAGCCAGGCGTGCTCGCTGTCTTCCAACAGGTTCAGCTCGAAAAGTGTTCCCAGCAGCGCCGGGTAGCGCAGCGCCAGGCGCAAAGCGTCACCTAAGGTGGCACTGGTGAGCAGCGCATAGCCGAGCAGCCCATAGCACGACACATGCATGCGCTGGCCCAGTTCCAGGCCGATGTCCTGGCGCAGGGCCACGGCGTTGGCGCATACACGCATCTCCTGGCAGGTGGTGATACGGGTGTCGGCGCGGTGCAGATCGGCCACGTCAATGCCGCTGCCGGCCAGTAATACGTCGCTTGCCAGGCCCTGGTCCTTGAAGGTGGCCAGGACCAGGGAGACGGCATTGAGGGTAGTCAGATGTGAGTGCAGCATGGGGAAACCAGCGCGAGGGTGTGGCAGTGGCGCAGCAAATTGTATGCCGTCCCCTGCTGCCGATCAGCCGCCGGACTCGGATTTGGGGCGCTCGAAAAACAGCTCGCGCGCCTGCTGCAGGCTGATCTCACTGCGGTAAAACGCAACAGTTTGCGTGCGATTGAGGCCTTTGGATGAGTCGGCCGCGGCGCCCAGGCGATGTTCTGCCGGGGTTTTCAGGCGGGCAGACAGGATGGCTTTGTCCGGCGTCCAGCTGGCGCTGTAGTGAAAATGGGCATACCAGAGCACTTCGTGCGTGGCGCGGTCGCTGATGGTGTATTCATCCAGATAGTCAGGTGTCGAGGACTTTATTCGACGGCGGGTGATGGTTTTCTTGATGGTGATCGCGTTGTGGCGTTGAAGCCATTCCACCCCCGACATGGTCGGGGGTGCCAGTTTGAGCGCCCTGTGCACCAACTGATTACTCTGTTGGTGAAGTTGGGCCAGGGCGCTGTCAATGGCCTTGGTCACGGTACTGGCGGGCACGGACATGGCATCGCTTTCAGTAATGTTGCGCTGCGTCAGGGCCTCTTCGATCGCGTTGCTGGCCTGCTCGAGGCGCTGTGCATATTGTTGGTAAAAGTACTCGATACCAAAGGGGACGCGGTCGGCGAGGTTGGCATGGGTACGGGCTCGCGCCAGAAATGCCGGCAACTCATCGAGCAGGGCCTGGCCCTGATTGATGGTCGCTTGCACATCCACCTCGACCGGTTCGGCAGAAGGGCGCGCGACGGTGTCGTGGACCACCCACACGCCCTTGGTTTTCTCACGGTAGGTGGCGAGAATTTGCTCGGTCATTGGCGAGCGGATATCCACCAGGCCGGTTTCCAGGCCAAGCTCGTTCAAGCGCGGTTCGCCTATCAGCAGGCCGCTGTAGCGGGTGCGGATAAACTGCCTGAGAGGGCGTGGCGGGGTCGACGGTGGCGTGGGGCGGCTCCTGAACACCTCGCGCTCATTGCTCAAGAGGCCGAGATGAGTGATTGCGCGTCGGTGGAACCCCCTCAGCTCCTCGCGTAACTCCTTTATCTGGTCGGGGATGGCATGCTCGGAGAACTCCACGGGAAAATCCTGCAAGCGCTCGTCGAGTAATTGAAACTGCTCCACCAGGTTGCTCAAGGTATCGATACGTTCGTCCAGGCGGCGGTCACTGCGCTCTTTCAGGGTGTCGCGCAGGCACTGGATCGTAATGTCCGCGCTGTCGATAATCTGGTCAATCGCCGACCAGGCGGCGGGCGCTGTCTTTAGGCTGTCAGGCGGCAGGCACAGGTTTCGGTTGAGCGACACGCGAATCGCCTTGAGGTCATCACTGCTGTAAACCGGCATCGAGCCCTTGAGAGTGCTCAACAGCAGCGCACCATCCCTGGCCAGCCCCTTGAGCTCGTTAAAGCGCCCGTGCATGTACTCCAGTTGTACGAGCAATGCCCCGGCCAGCTCGCGCATTTCTCGGAAGTCTTCAATCGAACGCTCTTGCGGCGCTTCGGCCTGGCGGAGCATCTGTTCGTGCACGGCGCGCCATTTTGGTGTGAAGCGGGCAAGGATTTCGCTCAGCGCCGCCTGGGTCAATTTGGCTTGGGCCTTGATGTAGCCCAGTGCCTTTGGCGCGTACTCCACGCTTGGCTCGTGCACATTCATTTCCTTAAGCATCTGCAACGCCGACTCGTAGTCCGTGCGTTGGGTCTGCAGGGTCTGAAGGTAAGCCTGTCGCGTGGCTTGCGCCGAACTGGAAGGTCCGGTGTCCATTGCCTGGCGTGCCTGTTGCAAGGTCTCCTGGCTGGTTTTTTTCTGGCTTTCGAACACTTCAAGGCGCCTGCGCAGCTCCTCGGCTTTTTGCTTGGCTTGCGCCCGTCCTTTTGCGGTCATGATCTTAGGCCCGCCCCCGCGCAGGCGCAGGCGTGTATCGACAAACCATTGGCCCTGGCGGTTATGAACCAACGGCGGGCCGGTGCGCGAGGGACGTTCAGAGTCGACGATCAACACGTTTTCGTTTTCATCCACGACCACCTGAAACCAGCGATCGCCCACCGGCGCGTACCAGTGTTCGCCACCCCGATACAGGTCTTGCCACGGGCCGACTTCGCCGTTGGCGTCCCCCACGGTGTCTGGCTTGCTCACCTTGAAGCTATCCAGCACGGTCGCCAGGCGCAGCGGTGTGCGGTTGATTGCGCCGCTGACGTGTAAGGGTTGGTCAGGCGTGTCCAGCGCGTCCGCAGAAATCGTCGCCAGTCTGCTGGGCTTCACGGGCCCGGCAGGGGCCGACAGTGACGGGGGAGGCAGTGGTTTGCTCCGCAGTGTCCGGCGCGGTGCGCTGCGACTGACGCTGTGCAGCGTGATGGCCATTCCAATGTTTAACAGCAAGTCGGCGAGTGCGGCCCAGGTTGAGTCCTGCTCAGGGTGACGGCGGGTGTCGGCCAGGTGTTGCAACTGGTCCATGATCTGCCAGATCCAGGCTGCGGCACCGACCGTACCCCCCAGGAACGGCAACGCCAGGTTGAAGATCAGCCAGCCGGTACGCTTGAACGTGGCCCAGCGTGCTTCGACGTTGGACATCGATTGCTGGTCGGCCAGGGTGACCAGTGCATTGGCATTGGCGTTGTAGAGCGCGCTGAACAGCTCGCCGGTGATCGCGGTTTGGCTGAGCAGCAGCGAGCCGCCCATGATCCATACCTTGTAGGGATCGACGATGAAGTCGACCATGGCCCAGGGCGAGGGCAGGTCGCCGGGGAATACATAGCGGGCGTAATCGGTGCGTACGTTATCGGGCAGCCAGGCCAGTACGGATTCGCGCAGGCTGATCGATTGCTGCAGGGCGTAGAGCAAATTGCTTGGCGAAGGGAACTGCAGCAGCGACTTGTCGAGCAACGGTCGGTACAGCAGGCACGGGCCGGCAGCCGGGTCCTCGGGGCCGATCACATACATGTTGGCGACCTCATCCGGCGTGGCGTCCTGTCGCCGGGTCGGCACAAACGCCAGTGGGCGCATGACGATCAACTGGCCCTGGACTTGCCGTTCGGCCGGCTTGGCCTGCATGACCGCCTTCACGTAGGCATAGCCGTGTTCATCAATCGCACCTTCGCCGCGCATCTTGCATTGCAGCGCCAGCAGCGGCAGTTGAATACGCAAGTGCTCGGCATACAGTTGCTGGCGGCGTGCGGACTCTGTCGGGTTATCCAGCAAGGTTTCTTTGATCAACGCCGGGTAGGTGGTGCCGATATCCACGCGGGTGATCAGGCTCTCCAGGTAATCGACGCTCAGCCATTCTGGCGACGCGCGGGCCTTGTGGCGGCGCAGGGACTTGCTTCCCAGAGGCAGGGCGATCAGGTTTTGCAGGGCCAGCTCCGTCAGGCTGAACACCGTGGTCTCGATTTGCCCCGGTACCGCGAACAAGCCCCAGACCACAGGGCTGCGTACCACGATGTCGAGGTCATCCAGCAACTGTGCGTCGGCGTCGGGGTGGTCCTTGAGCAGTTCGGCCTTCAGTTGCTCAAGGGTGTAGGCATGGATCGAGCTGAGGCCTTGGTCATAGCTGCGGCCTTCATTGGCGCTGTGCAAGGCCGCCAGATCCTTGAGGTGGCGGGCGTAGGCGTCCTGGTCCGGAGCCGAGGAGTTGGTCAGCCAATCGGGGAGCGCCTCCAGGTAGTCCTGCAGGAACGCTGCTTCACGCGTGGACCGGGGCGTCGGGGGTTGCGCCAGGTTGTGCTGGGCGGCCTCCGGCTCGCGTATGTCAGAGCACTCCATGGTGCCGATGTCCTTTATCTGGATACCGATAAAGGCGCTGGCCAGGTAATCGAAAAAGTCACCTTCGGGCTCTATCAGGCGCCACTGTTGTGTCGCTGACAGCGGCAGTTCAAGGCCCAGTTGGTCCAGGGAGGTGTATTTCTTGAGGCCCGAGAACAATGAGTGGGTGAGGACCACCTCTCTGCCTTGTTGTTTGCCGATCAGGACACTGATCAGGTAATCGTCGACCTGGTCGATATCCACCACATAGGCGCGCAGCGCATGAGAGGTATCGGCCTTGCGTGTCGCGGCATCAGGCGCAAGAAAAAGTTGGCGCGCCATGAGGCAGTCGTCGTCGGTCCAGCCGGGCACCTTGTTGACGTTCCAGACGTTGCGCAGCACCGTCGACAGCGCACGCCAGCGCGGGTTGCCGTCCTCGGCGCTGTTCCAATAATCCAGTTGCGCCTGTTGGTACGCCCGCACCATCAGCGGCGCCACCGCGTTCAGGAGGCTGGCAATGTCGAGAATGCGTACCGGCAGGTGTACCGCAGGCTCGACGATCGGCAGCTGGCTCAGAAAATGCTGCCCTTCGATGTACAGCGCTGTCGTTGCGAACAAGGTCTGCACGGCGAGAATATCGGTGAGCGCCTGATAATCGCAGCCGACCAGGACGACCTCATCGTCTTTAAGGTCCCACAGCGGCGTGCCTACAACGACTGCGTTCGGGTCGATGTCCAGGCTCGGGTAAAGCAACTGCAAATGTTCACGCAGCCGTGTCGCAGCCACTTCGCGGAACGCTGGGCCGATAGACATCTGCGCGATCAGCGTGTCAGTGGGGTTTTGATGGGGCTCGAGAGCGGGAGGTGACGTCATGGCGTGTCCTGACAAGCAAAAGAATGGCAACGTCCCAGGAAGAAACCCGGGGCGTTGCCATGCTAGAAAGCGTCGTGTCAGGAGCGGTGGTGCTTATGTAGGTGAGCGGCCCCTCAGCGCAACTCGCCGCACAGGTCCAGCTCCACCAGGCGGCGGACTTCCAGGCCATCGAGGCCGGCACCGACCAGTGCGTTGAGCTTGCCGAATGCCGCTTCACGGGTCATGCCGCCGCCGGACAGCACGCCGACGCCGCGCAGGCGACTGCCGGCTTCGTAGACATCCAGCTCCACGCCACCCTCATGGCATTGGGTGATAGCCACGACCACCACCCCGTTGTCCTGTGCCCGTTGCAGGCTGGCCAGGAACTCAGGGTTATCGCTCGGTCCGGTACCGCTGCCGAAGCATTCGAGGATCAGCGCCTGGATGCCACTGTCGATCAGCGCATCCAGTTGCACGGCCGCGATGCCCGGTACCAGCGGCAATACCCCGACGTTGGCCAGGGCCTTGGGCTGACGAAAATCCAGGGCAGCCGGAATTTCACTGGCCAGGGCCCCGCCGCCATTGCGCTGCAACGCGGCAAACGGGTGGCGACCAAAGCTGCGGATCTTCGCGCAGCGGGTCGGCGCCATCAGCGCGCCGTGGAAATACAGCTGAACGCCGGGTGCCAGGCCTTCGCCCAAGGCTGCCAGCGCACCGCTGACGTTTTCCCAGGCATCACTGTCCGGCACACCCGCCGGCAGCATGGAACCTGTGAACACCACCGGCGCCGGCAGCCCCAGCAGTTGGAAGCTCATCGCCGCGGCGCTGTAGGCCAGGGTGTCGGTACCGTGCAGGATCAGCACCGCGTCGCAGCCGTCGTCCACCGCCTCAACCACGGCGGTGCGCAGGCGCTGCCAGTAGGCGGGCGTCATGTTCGCGCTGTCGATCAGCGGGGACATTTCCCGGAAGCGCCAGGTGGGCAATGGCTGGTTGCAAAGCTGTTCGCGCATGCGCGCCTCGAAACCGGATGCGGGCGCCAGGCCGTTGGCGCTGGCCTGCATGCCGATGGTGCCGCCGGTATAAAGCACCATCACGTTGTTAGCTGAGTGCATCAAGAAATCTCCTGAACGAAAAACGCCGCCGGGCCCAGAGCATGCCCAAGGCCGGGCGGCGTGTCATCTATCTGGTTTTGGCAGACTCAGCGTTGCGCTTGAGCATGCAGTTCAGCCAGCGGCGCACTGTCCGGTTTTACCGGATTGGCCGGCCAGGCCTGGCGGTCCAGATCCAGGTCAGGGAATTGGCTGGAATCGAACACCGGTGTCTTGATCCCCGCTGCACGCTGGTTGTCGTAGTCGTTCAGGATGCGCATGGCGATCTTGAACAGGAACGCCAGGGCGAACAGGTTGACGAACGCCAGCAGGGTCATGGTGATGTCGGCGAAGGCGAACACGGTGCTCAGGTTCTCGATCGAGCCCCAGAAGATCAGCGCCAGCACCAGTGCACGGTAGCCCATCAACACCTTGCGGTTGTTGCCTACCAGGAAGCGCAGGTTGCTCTCACCGAGGTAGTAGTTGTACATGATCGAAGTGAACACGAACAACGCCAGGGCCACCGAGATGAACATGCGACCCCAGTCACCGACCACGGCGGCCAGGGAGTTCTGGGTCAGGGCAATGCCGTCGCCTTCAAAGCCCGGGGTGTAGAAACCGGAGAGCAGGATCAGCAAAGCGGTGCAGGTGCAGATCACGAAGGTGTCGAGGAACACGCTGAACGCCTGGACTACGCCCTGGGCGATCGGGTGTTCTACCGAAGCCACCGCTGCCACGTTAGGCGCACTGCCCAAACCGGCTTCGTTGGCGAATACGCCGCGTTTTACACCCATGATGATTGCGCTGCCCACCAGGCCACCGAAGGCTTGGTCGAGGCCGAAGGCGCTCTTGACGATGGTCGCGAGCATGGCCGGCACATGGTCGAATTGCAGCACGATCACGTAAAGGGTCACGGCGATGTAGACCAGGGTCTTGACCGGTACCAGCAGGTCGGCAATCGAGGCGATGCGCTTGATCCCGCCGATGAACACCAGCCCCAGCAGTACCGCCAGGGCCAGGCCGGTGTAGGTGGTGTCGAGGCCGAAGGCGTTGTTCAGCGAGTGGGTCACGGCGTGGGCTTGCAGGCCGTTGAAGGCAAAGCCGAAGGTCACCAGCAGCAGGAACGCCATGACCATCCCCAACCAGCGCTTATGCAAGCCGTGCTGGATGTAGTAGGCCGGGCCGCCACGGTAAGTGCCTTCAGCGTCGGTGCGCTTATACAGCTGGCCGAGGGAGCACTCGATAAAGCTCGAAGACATGCCCACCAGCGCGGTGACCCACATCCAGAACACGGCACCCGGGCCGCCCAGGGTTACGGCAATGCCGACACCGGCGATGTTACCGGCACCCACACGGCCCGCGAGGCTGAGCATCAGCGCCTGGAACGAGCTGAGTTGGCCGGAGCTGCTTTTCAGGCTGTCGCGAAACACCGAAAACATGTGGAAAAAGTGACGCAGTTGAACGAAACGCGAGCGGATCGTGAAATAACCGCCGAGCCCGACAATGAGCACGATCAGTACTTTCCCTGAGAGGAAGTCGTTGATGACTTCGAGCATGGAGTGTTCCTCGCTGATTTTTTAATGGCAAACGCAGGACGGTCCGACGCGTCGCTCAGCACCAGGCAGTGCACGACGCTTCGCCCCAATCCTTTTGCGGGTGTTGTTATTCATGCGCTTTCGCGTTGTATCCGGGCCTCGTTACCGACGACCGCAGACGCGAAGAGGGGCCGCACTATACCTAGCCGAACGGCATACGTCTGCATGAGGCGATTAAAGGAAGATGCAGCGGTCTGTGACCGCCGGCTTATGGACCGATGAACGCTCACGCCTGGGGTCGTCCCCCAGGCGGGTTTGTCGAGGTTTCAGCGCTGGTAGATATCGGAGCGGAAGACTTGCCAGATGTAGTTCGGTTGGTTGACCGGCACGAAGCCCATCTTTTCATACAGCCACGGAGCCGTCGTAGTGGCCAGTATGATGCGGCGCAGTTGTTCAGCCTCGGGGCCCGCCAATATGCCTTCGGACACCCAGCGGCCCAGGCCTTTACCTTGATAGCGTTCGTCGACAAAGACATCGCACAAATAGCCGAACGTTGCGAAATCCGTCACCAGCCGGGCAAAACCGACTTGCCGCCCATGGTGATAGACGCCCATGCACAAACTGTTATCAATGCTTAACTGCACACGGTCACGGGTAATGCCTTTGGCCCACGTCGACTGGACGAGAAAGCCGTGGATAAAATCCAGGTCCAACAGGCGCTTGTCTGCGCTCAGGCTGTAGCCCTCAGCAGTAAAAAAATCATCATTCTTTTTCATTATAAAGTTCCATTTTACTAAAGAATCTGACCCTCGCCGTGAGTGCGACAAGCCCTGCGCCCACCATAGCCAACAGCACATTCAAAAACCATAGATTGCGCTGAAAGGCTCCTTCCTCCGTACTGAGTGCTCCTGCTATCAGGTTGCCGCTGACACTGCCTACCAGGCCTGCCAGCCCGAGCAAGGAGAAAGCGATTGCCAGGTAGTGCTTTTCGCTTCGACTTCCGGCCACGGTATCAATCGCTGGGTCAATGATTAACTCGCCCAGTGTGAAGAACGCGATGGCCAGCAAAAAAGGCGTACTGAAACTGGACGTGCCGATGATCAGAAACGCCAGCACCATGAATAGAAAGCCAATAAAAATGGCAGCCCAGTGAGAAATGAAGCGCGATAAATACATATTGAGCGGCACTTGAAGACCCATCACCACCAAGGCGTTGACCCAAAAGATATAGGTCACCATTTCATTGCCCCAGCCCTGTGCGGCATGCAGTGGAAATGAGTATTCGAGCTGGATATATAAAAAGCTGTAGAGCGCGTACAAAATCAGCAATAAGAGAAAAAAAGGTTTAACCATCAAGCGCTTCACGCCGCTGATAAAGCTCGCCTTTTTAAGGTTGGCTTCGATGGCGATGGCGGGTAATCGCAGGGTCAATAACAGAAACAGGGCAACTATCTGTACGGCGGCGGCGGCGATAAAAAAACCGACAACATTGAAATCCAGCATGGACGCGCCGATGGCGCTGCCAATGGCAACCCCCAGATTGTTGATGGTGCTACGCAGGGAAAACAGCAATAGCTGATCTTGCCCAGGCGTTAGCGTAGAGAGCAAAGCTTTGGAGGCGGGTGTAAAAAACGCTTTGCTTACGCCTAGCAGCAGGCTGAAGCAACTCAGGTACAGCGCATCGTCGATCCCGCAGGCAAAGACCAGGTAGCAGATAATTTGCAGCCCGAGCCCCAGCCGCATCGCCAACAGTGGGCCTTTGGTGTGGCCAATATAGCCACCCAGGAAAGAGGCACCATATTGGCCGACCAAGAAAAGTGTCAGCTGAGTGGCTGCGAAGGCCGGAGAAAAATGCAGGTACCGCACCAGGTAGACCATGAAGAACGGGATAACCGAGAAATACCCGATTGCCGTCAGCCATTGAATCAACAGTACGCGCATGGCCGACGCCGGCAGCGCTTTTATCATCGTCAGGACATTCACGATATTTCAACCTCGAACTGGCGCTCGACATCAGTGATACGTCCGAGCAGTTCGGATCTTGAATCGGCCGAGACAATGAAGCTGCCATAACGGTCCGAGGAGCTGGTCATTGGCGCTATCACCATCCCAGGGGAAAGCTTCCAGTCCAGCCAGTGAATATCCGCCGGCAGGCTCCCTTGCCAGGCTTTACAGTGCCGGACAAGGCCCGGTGAGTATTCAAAGTAATGGATGGCGGCGCAGCGATGATTAAGCAGGCGTACCTCGACGGGCGCGCCCAGTAGCCTGTCAATCGAGGCCGTAATCATGTCGAAGCCGGTAGCGAGTTCCACCAGGTTCCAGATTCTGTCCCCGCCAGGCCGGTTATGGCATTCGATGATATGGAGCGCCTCATCGTGCAACTTGAACTCGATATGGCCCGGGCCGTTTCGTAGCCCGATCGCGTCCAGCACGTGTTGTAGATAGTCCCACTGAGCGGGACTGATAAACGTCTGTGCGGGATCAATAACATGGCCGACTTCCACCACCCCGCAAGGCTGCGACAAGCGTTTCTCGGTCACTGCCAGTTTGAAATGCTGGCCATCAATGCTGAAAGTCTCACAGCTGAATTCGCGGCCCTCGACATAGTCCTCGAGGATGCACAGATTGGAGGGCGAGCCAATCAGTTCGCCCTCCTCAATAATGCGAACGCCCACACTTCCGGTGCCATCGACTGGCTTGAGCACTTTCTTGCCACGCGCAATCAGCGGTTCGTCGATATCGCCAGGCCTTATCCCTTCGAACGCTACCGTGTTCAGGCCCTTGCGCTCCAACGCCTGTCGCGTCATTAACTTGTCCCGGCAGGCAAAGGAGCAATGCAGGTCGGGCCCAGGGACACCCAGTGTCGATGCAAGTATCGACGCGCATTCCATGCCCAACTCGGTAAACGAGTAAACCCCGTCAATCGCGAATTGACGCTGTAATTCCAGCGCGCGTCTGACCAGGGCATTGACGTCGTTGAAGTCCAGGAGATTGACCGGATCGATCAACCCACGTTGGTAGGGTGTGACGCGGGCAGGCTCAGTGATCAGCACCACGTTAGCCTTGGCTTCGACTTTCTTCAGGTAATCATCGGTAGGCCCGAGTAACAAAACAGTCGGTTTGCTATCCATGGCTCAACACTCCGCCACTACTGCGGTGAATACATCGATAAATCTGCTGTAGCTGTCTGCGTGCATCGTCAGCGATGGAAGCACTTTCAAACAACTGGGTTTGTTGCTGCAGACGGTGGTCAGTATTTGATTGGCGAACAGCGAATGCCAAACAAAAAAACACGTCTGGGCATCGCAAAACTCCACGATGATGCAGGCGCCCAGTGCCTGAACCTGAAGCGGCGGGTCAACGGTCTCCGCCACCCCATGCAGTGCCTGCACAAAGTCGCTGCGAAGCTGGCCGGCAAGACTGTCAGCCAGGCATCTGTCGAGTAACCCCAGTGCAGTGAGGGCCACACTGAAACCCAGCGCATTGTTGGCGAAGGTTGATCCCAGTATTTTCTGACAGCCTGGCCGACCGAAAATCGAATCGGCAATAGGCGCCCTCATGAGTACGTGGGCACTGGGGAAGAAAGCCCCCGTCAACGACTTCGAGAGCAATAAGATATCCGGCCGCACTGTCCAACCCAGTGCTTGCATTGCACTGTAGTGACCGCAGCGTCCGAGTCCGGAAAAAATCTCGTCACAAATACTCACCGTTCCCGAAGCCGTGCAGGCGTCCAGCAACTGTTCAGCCTCCTGCGCCGAACACCTGACGCCGCCACCGATGGCCTGAAAAGGCTCGATCAACATGGCCGCAAACGTTCCGCTGGCCAGTTCGCGCGTTGCCTGATGGATGTCGTCGAAATACACCACGTCCAGCGGGCAAGGCAGTGCTTCAAAGCCCTGGCGCCACAACGCATTATCGGTGAGGTGCATCGCCAGGCTGCTGCTGCCGTGAAAGCACCCACGGCGGACTAAAAGGCGAGAGCGGCCTGTGTGTATCAGCGCCGCCTTGATTGCGCCTTCCACGGCCTCGGTTCCGGTCGTCAGTGTGGATAGCCGCCAGGGGCCGCTCAGGTTCAGGCGTTCAATCAATGCGATTGCCAACTGGGCCGAAAGATCATTGAGCCCCAGCGGTGTTACGCAAGGAATATCCGCCTCCAGGGCGGTATATAACGCTTCCTTGAGCTCCTGGCGGTTATGGCCGAATATCGCCGCGCCGTAATGACCTACCAGATCCAGCCAAGGGGTCATTGCGTCGTCGTATAAATACTCGTCCTTGGCCCGCACAAATACCGGCTGTTCCCCAAGTTGGTGCAGCACCTCACTCCAATGAGGATTGATGAACGCCTCATAGCGCGCAATCAAGGCGCTCATGCAATGTAATCAAGCATGCGGTGATTGATGGCTGGCATTTGCAAGGTGATGTGGAAGTCATGGAGCTGCTCCCACGCGCGAATATTCAGGTCCAGGAGCAAGGCATACGCATTGGCCGCCGTTTGTTGTTCTTCGATGCTCAACTCACCGACTTCGGCCAGCATGATTCTCGAAATGTACTGATGGCCCAGCTTGTCGTTGAGCGACTCGTGCTTGCGTGATGTCTTGTTGAACAACGGCGTAGCGTTGTTCGCCGCGGACAACTCATTGAGCAAGTTAACCTGGCCAGGCAAGCCTTCGGTAATGGTTGCCGCCGCAAAATAAGCCACCAGTTCTTTGGAAGCCAGGCAGGTGTAGAGATCGCAAACCAATTGGCCAAAGGGGGTCGGTAGCGACGAGTGCAGCTGTGCTTCCGTCATTCCCAATGCCTTACAGGTCTTCAATTCATAGAGCTCGTGGCCCGCTTCTTCCATGTAATAACGGCGCGCCAGTTTCTTCAACGGGCGGGGCAGGCGTTGCGCGATGGCCGGTGAGATGAGATCTACAAATCGATCTGTGATGTAGTATTCCTGCGCGTAGCTGGCGGCAATCAAGGCATCACGACCAGGGCCGGTCTTGGCCAGTGCTTGCTGATACTGGCTGGGGGCGACGTGCTCCATGAAATCCAGACCCCAGCGCTCCAGACGAACAGCCAGGTTAACCCCGGAGTCTACTTCCTCGATATGCAGTGCCGGAAAATCCACCTTGCGCGTATCGACTTTCTGGCTCCTGTTCAATAACCACACCAGGACACTGAGGCACTTTCTTAGCTCACCGGCCCAGAAAGCGGAGTACTCGATCGAGGACTCGTTGTCGCGGTGGCCTGTGAGGGCGTTCAGCAACTTTTTCGCCGCCATGACGGCGGGCGGGCAGGTAACCGTCCAACATAAAAGCGTCAGCTTGGCGTACTTGATATACACATGCCCGCTTTCGGCCAGCACCTGCCTGACGGAGGTGTTGTGCAGGTTATCGATAAAATCGAGCAATTGGTGGCACAGGGCGGGGTCATCAAAGTGCGTTGTGTGCAGCGCATCCAGGGCTTCCGCCAAACTGTCCTGAGTAATGTTTCGTTTGCCCTGCAGCGTATGTTCAGGGCTGGACTCGCGCACTAAACCGGCTTCATTCAGGTGATTGATCAGCGCGCGAACTTCATCGTGTTCATGGCGCTCGCTCAATGAGCGCCACTGTGCGTTGTCGGGGCTTTTGAGGCCATGAACGGTGGCAATAAGTTCATCGCACGCCTGGCTCTCTATGACGAATTCGGAGCCGGACTCCCCTAGTTCAAAAATCCCGGCGCCGGTCTTCTCAATATGACCGACTTTTAAATAAGGCTTTTTAAATGCTTCCAGAGACCAGGAGTCCATAGCCTATCCTCGCATTAGTTGAAGAGTCTAAGAGTGACGGCATTGTCATAATGCGTACAAATTTGCCTGTCCCAGGCCGACATCAACTCTAAGAGCGCACAGGTATGGATCAGTGTGACTCTGCATTCCTCTTCGGAAATTGCCGAATAATGAACCAGCAGCGAGTCAGTAATGGCCCCGTGGTCGGCATCACTGTTCACTTCGGAATGCCCGATAATAGGTTTCCAGAAAGCTTCTGGTAGCCCCAGTCGTGAACAGGATTCAATAAACAGTTTATTGAACTCGGGGTACGGCTCTTCAAATAAGAACAAAGCGCTGATGAAGCTGATGATGTGCTGGCGGGCATACACCCCCAGCGTTGAGTAAATGGCGAACGTTGTGTCCAACGGCGACGTCTGGGCTAACTGTGCGCGTTCAACGCCCACATGGCTCAAGGCGTTGGCCAACAACGATTCATGGTCATGTTCCTCAAGGAATAATTGTTTGATACCCTGATAAACTTCGGGCGGGCTGTTGTGTGCCAGTGCCGGGGAAATCACTTTGGGAGCACTTTTGACAATATGATAATACTCAATGGCAAACCCGATTAACTGGGAGCGAGTGGCTGAGCCATCACGCATCTTTTCATAGAGTGCCGAGTTGCCAAGCCTTCCATGAAGCGCGGAGGTCAGCAGTTTGAGTTTTTTCGAAAACTCCACGCCTGACAGTACGCCTTGTATCAGCGGGTATTGACCTTCGGTGAGCAAATAATTTTTGTCGAGGTCGGCAATCAAGACTTCCAACTGCTCGTCAGGGTAGTGCTCTGCGTGCTTGGCATAAAATGCTTCGGTCGTCAGTGTACCTTGCTGGAGATCCTGAATGACCAAGGTAAGTGACGTCGCATCGGTTTGCTCTAAAATAAGACTTTGGTTTCGATAGTCCAAATGATGTTCATTGGCTATTTGGGTGTAAACAACACCCTGGCGGAGTTTTGGGTAGTTGAAGCGTTTAGCGCTGGTTTGCATGCGCGGGTCCCCCGAGTGTCAAGCCTGACAGCGTTCTTAATAGCTCATGTGAGGTGGAGTAATGATTCCAGACGGCTGTATGGAAATTGTCGTACAGCTCTACAAAAATATGAGTGTTGGCGCGCATTTGTCGTAGCTGCTCGAGGGTGACCACGGGGATTTCCCTGAACAGTTCTCGGGTCAGGACGCCATGCTCGGCACCAATGTTGATGTTGGCATGGTCGAGGATGGGCTTGATGAATTCGGGGCTTATTTTTTTGCTGTTCTGCATGGCAAGGATAAAACTATCAACCTCAATATCCTTGCCTTCGAGCACACCCATCGTGGTGAAAAAAAACAGCGGGTCGTTTGCCGCCCAGTAAGCCAGCGCATTACAAAGTGCAAGGGTTTCAGGCAGAGGGATCGTTTCTTTGATACTTTCGCGCGACACGCCGAGGGTTTGCAAGGCTTTAAATATCAGCTCGTCGTGGCCGTATTCTTCGGCGTAAAACGCGTTCATTATTAAACGTGCTTTTGTGGACGCTACGAAGTTTAGAACAGGAGAATCAAACCAGCTTTCTCGAAAGAGAAAATGAAAGTTCTCTATGGCCATGCCATAGTAGACATTCTGGGGGACCGTCTCGGGTTGCTGCATGGCCAACCAGAACTTATTCTTATACAGATGATCATGAAGCAGTTGTGCTTGCAGATCTTCGATCTCGAGAATCGCTTCATCACCACTGACAAACTGCGCCCCGGACGCTTGCTTGAACGCCAGATTGGCGTCGCCCAGAGCCGTGATCAAATCATGGATTTCATGGGGGTCGAGTTGCTTGTTTTGCTCGCACACTGTTGAAGTCGCGTGCTCGCCATCAAACATGGAGAGTGCCCTGTTCCATTCCAGGTAGTCGCCCTGCAGGTTGTGTATTTCATGCTCGATGCCAGAAGCCACATAAAGCTTTACTGCGTCGTCGTTGCTTTTTGAGAAACGACCGTAAGTTACATACCTATCGCCCATGACGGTCCATCCTATTTTCCTTGGATAAACCGGGCAACATAAGTTGCCCGGCACGGCGCTACGTTACAGGTGGGCGGCCATCAGGATCGGACGATCGCTTTTGGCTTTGATCACAATCTTTTTCGGCGTGGCAACAACGGGCTCTTGAGGGCGCTGAACTTCTGTAGTCTTGGACATTGAGTATTCCTCATCAGATAGATTATGGGCGAGCCACCTTCAACGGGCGCTATCTGCGTAGCTCACATACACAGGTTCGCTACGCAATACCTGACCCCGGCTCACTCGAAATACTTCCACACGCTGAAAAAAATAAAATTGCTAAATTCGGCATAAAAAACTGGAAATCAGCAAAAGCATTTCATCTTGGTGCACTTATCTGGAATGTTCTTCCTGCTTTTTGTTTTTTTCTAATTGTAACAATGGGTTACGAAAGGTGCTGCATCCGGCTGCTCCTCCTGACGAAAAGCAGCGCTGTTCAGTGTGTTTACACGGCTGCAGCTACACGCACTCGGCCAATGGCAGTAAGTTGCTTTTATGCACTTCGCGCAATGTAATGGAGGTTTTTATTTGCTTCACACATTCGATATCGCGCAGTGTGTTCTCTATAAAAAACGTACACTCCTGAATGTTTCTGCAGACCAGTTGTATTAAGAAATCATAGTCGCCAGTGACGTTATATAAACCCATTACTTCGGGACACGATGTAATCTTGCGCTCCAGTTGGCGTGTCACTTCTTCGGTATGAGTGTCGACGGAAACATGCAGGAAAGCGGTAATTTGAAAGCCTAACGCCTCTTTATTCAGAACTGCTTGATAAGCTGAAATAAAGCCTTCTGCTTCAAGGCGTTTGACTCTGCGCCAGCAGGGGGTTTCGCTCATCGACATGACTTCAGCAAGTTTGGAGGTGGTGATCCGGCAGTCGGCCTGTATGAGGCTTAAAATTTTCATATCAACCGAATCGAGTTCAATCCTGGCTTTTTTCACGGTGGTGTCCTCCTTGACCCTTTTTATTGCGAAAGTGGAAATCCCTTTTCGATTGTCATGCACGTTGCGTACCGTTTGGCCAGGCATGATGACGTTTTCGTTGCAGGTTCCCTTCGGCACACGTGCACAGTGTTTATGGCCGAACATCGCATGTTTAACAATGGGTAGAAATTAAGAATTTTTCATTGTCTGCGAAGTCCGCGCAGAGCTTCACGCACTAAAAGGAGGGCGCTTGCTTTTGTACCTGCCGGGACTTTACGGCAGGCAAAAAAAAGGGCCTGGAGAATGGTTCTCCAAGCCCTCAAAAGGTGAGAGGTGTCTAGTCTCTCAACCTGGTGAGCGGTGCAACAAACATCAGGCCTTCAGTGGGACCAGACGTGGGGCAATCATGTTTTCGGGGCGCAGGATGTCATCGAGCATGGCGTCGTCGAGCAAGCCTTCCTCGCGCACCAGTTCCAGCACACCGCGACCGCTTTCAAGGGCGATGCGCGCGATGCGGGTGGCATTCTCGTAGCCGATGTACGGGTTCAGCGCGGTGACCAGGCCGATAGAGTGCTCTACCAACTCACGGCAACGGGCTTCGTTGGCGGTGATGCCGGTGATGCAGTGTTCGCGCAGCATGTCCATGGCGCGTTGCAGCAGGCGGATCGAGTCGAAGATCTTGAAGGCGATCAGCGGCTCCATCACGTTCAACTGCAGTTGACCGCCTTCGGCTGCCATGGTCAGTGCCAGGTCATTACCGATGACCTGGAACGCTACCTGGTTCACAGCCTCCGGGATCACCGGGTTGACCTTGCCGGGCATGATCGAACTGCCTGGCTGGCGTGCCGGCAGGTTGATTTCGTTGATGCCGGTACGCGGGCCGCTGGACAGCAGGCGCAGGTCATTGCAGATCTTCGACAGCTTCACCGCGGTACGCTTGAGCATGCCGGAGAACAGTACGAAGGCGCCCATGTCGGAAGTGGCTTCGATCAGGTCGGCGGCCGGTACGACCGGCTGGCCGCTGATTACGGCCAGGCGTTGTACAGCCAGGGCCTGGTAGCGCGGGTCGGCGTTGATGCCGGTGCCGATCGCGGTGCCGCCCAGGTTCACTTCGGTCAACAGTTCCGGTGCCAGGGTTTTCAGGCGGGCCAGGTCTTCACCGAGGGTGGTGGCGAAGGCGCGGAATTCCTGGCCGAGGGTCATCGGCACGGCGTCTTGCAATTGGGTGCGGCCCATTTTCAGCACGTGGCTGAATTCGACGCCCTTGGCGGCGAATGCCTGGATCAGGCTGTCGAGGCTGGCCAGCAGCGCGTCATGGCCCAACAGCAGACCCAGGCGGATCGCGGTCGGGTAGGCGTCGTTAGTCGACTGCGCCATGTTCACGTCGTTGTTGGGGTGCAGGTATTGATATTCGCCCTTGTTGTGGCCCATGGCCTCCAACGCGATGTTGGCGATGACTTCGTTGGCATTCATGTTGGTTGAAGTGCCGGCGCCGCCTTGAATCATGTCCACCACGAACTCTTCGTGGAAATCGCCGCGGATCAGGCGGGCACAGGCTTCGCTGATGGCAGCGTGCTTGGCTTCGCTGAGCTGACCCAGCTCGCGGTTGGCGTCAGCCGCCGCTTGCTTGACCATTGCCAGACCGACCACCAATTTCGGGTAATGCGAAATCGGAACGCCCGAGAGGCGGAAGTTATTCACCGCTCGCAGGGTCTGGATGCCGTAATACGCTTGAGCGGGTACTTCGAGTACGCCAAGCAGGTCTTTTTCGGTACGGAAAGATGCAGCGGAGGACATGACGGAAATCATCTCGATATGGACCCGGAACTGGCCGGAACGCTGCGAATGCTAGGCTTCTGTAAATTTTTGGGCCAATGCTGTTCATCGCTGGCCCATGCACAAACGGCATAATGTGGATGTGACCCAGCTATGATGGCGGGCGTGTGTGCCAAAATGGTGCATGTCCGTGGGAGGAAGTGATGAACCTTGAGAGCAAGTGGCTGGAAGACTTCAGCGCCCTGGCGGCGACCCGCAGTTTTTCCCAGGCGGCGGAGCGGCGCTTTGTAACCCAGCCGGCATTCAGTCGCCGTATCCGTAGCCTGGAAGCCGCGCTGGGCCTGACCCTGGTCAACCGCTCGCGTACGCCGGTGGAACTGACGGCGGCGGGGCAGTTGTTCCTGGTTACCGCGCGTACGGTGGTCGAGCAGCTCGGCGAAGTGCTGCGCCATTTGCATCACCTGGAAGGCGGGCAGGGCGAGGTCATGCAAGTGGCGGCCGCCCACTCTCTGGCCTTGGGCTTCTTTCCACGCTGGATCGCGCAACTGCGCAATGAAGGTTTGAACATCGCCACACGGCTGGTTGCCACCAACGTCGGCGACGCGGTGCATGCCCTGCGCGAGGGGGGCTGCGATCTGATGCTGGCGTTCTACGATCCGGACGCGGCGATGCAGATGGACGCAGAGATCTTCCCGTCCCTGCACCTGGGCAACACCGAAATGCTCCCGGTGTGCGCCGCCGATACTGACGGTAAGCCGCTGTTCGATTTGGAAGGCGAGGGCAGTGTGCCGCTGCTCGCCTACAGTGCCGGGGCGTTCCTCGGGCGTTCGGTGAATTTGCTGCTGCGCCAGCGGGCCCTGCGTTTCACCACCATTTATGAAACCGCCATGGCCGATAGCCTCAAGAGCATGGCCCTGGAAGGCTTGGGCATCGCCTGGGTGCCGCAATTGAGCGTGCGGGCGGAGCTGGCCCGGGGCGAACTGGTGGTATGCGGCGGCCCGCAATGGCACGTTCCGCTGGAAATCCGCCTGTATCGCTGCGCTCTGGTGCGCAAGGCGAATGTAAGGTTGTTGTGGCGCAAGCTGGAAGGCGGGGCGGCGCAAAGTACCTGAACCGTACACAGAGCAAAGGTGGGTTCAGCGGCGTCCTGGACTGACTTTTAAGTCAATAAAACCGCCGGTTTGGCCGGTAAGACAGATGGTCATTCCAGGGGCTGTTTATCTGGATTATTACGGTATACTGCGCGGCCTTCGGCCGGTCCAACCGGCCTGAATTTCGTACAACAAGCCACGCCGGTCTCCCGCGTGGCTTGTTGTTTTTTGACGCGCCTGCGGGCGCCCAGAGAGAAGAGGCACGACGATGAGTGCATTGGTTGGCGTGATCATGGGCTCCAAGTCCGATTGGTCCACCCTTAGCCACACCGCCGATATGCTGGAAAAACTCGGCATTCCCTACGAAGTGAAAGTGGTCTCCGCCCACCGCACTCCGGACTTGCTGTTCCAGTATGCCGATGAAGCAGAATCCCGTGGCATCGAAGTGATCATCGCCGGTGCTGGCGGTGCAGCACACCTGCCGGGCATGTGTGCGGCCAAGACCCACCTGCCGGTGCTCGGTGTGCCGGTGCAGTCGTCGATGCTCTCGGGCGTGGATTCGCTGCTGTCCATCGTACAAATGCCGGCTGGCATTCCGGTGGCGACCCTGGCGATCGGCAAAGCCGGTGCGATCAACGCAGCCTTGCTGTCCGCCAGCATCCTGGGCGCCAAGCACCCGCAATTCCACACGGTGCTGAAAAAATTCCGCGCTGAGCAGACAGACAGCGTGCTGGACAATCCAGACCCACGTATCGCCTGAGGTTTGTTGACGATGAAGATCGGTGTAATCGGTGGCGGCCAATTGGGCCGCATGCTGGCCCTGGCGGGAACGCCGCTGGGGATGAACTTCGCTTTCCTGGACCCGGCGCCTGACGCTTGCGCGGCAGCGCTTGGCGAACATTTGCGTGCAGACTACAGCGACCCGGAACACCTTCGCCAACTGGCCGACGAAGTCGATCTGGTGACCTTCGAGTTCGAAAGCGTCCCGGCCGAAACCGTGGCGTTCCTGTCGCAGTTCGTACCGGTGTACCCGAGTGCCGAAGCGCTGCGCATCGCCCGTGACCGCTGGTTCGAAAAAAGCATGTTCAAGGACCTGGGCATTCCGACCCCGGCCTTCGCCGACATCCAGTCCCAGGCGGACCTGGACGCTGCCGTCGCCAGCATCGGCCTGCCGGCCGTGTTGAAAACCCGCACCCTGGGTTACGACGGCAAGGGCCAGAAGGTCCTGCGTACCGAAGCCGATGTGGTCGGCACCTTTGCCGAGCTGGGCAGCGTCGCCTGCCTGCTGGAAGGCTTCGTGCCGTTCA
This sequence comes from Pseudomonas sp. BCA17, assembly GCF_004519405.1. Taxonomy (GTDB): domain Bacteria; phylum Pseudomonadota; class Gammaproteobacteria; order Pseudomonadales; family Pseudomonadaceae; genus Aquipseudomonas. Next base: position 233,895 of record NZ_SGWI01000003.1, read on the forward strand.
CCGGTGAAGTCTCGCTGATCGCCGTGCGTGCCCGTGATGGCGAAACCCGCTTCTACCCGTTGGTGCACAACACCCACGACAGCGGCATCCTCAAGTTGTCAGTGGCCAGCACTGACCACCCGCTGCAGGCCCTGGCTGAAGACTATTCCAGCCGCGTGCTCAAGCAACTGGACTACGTCGGCGTAATGGCGTTCGAGTTCTTTGAAGTCGACGGCGGCCTCAAGGCCAACGAAATCGCCCCGCGTGTGCACAACTCCGGGCACTGGACCACCGAAGGCGCTGAGTGCAGCCAGTTCGAAAACCACCTGCGGGCCGTCGCGGGCTTGCCGCTGGGGTCTACGGCCAAGGTCGGCGAGAGCGCCATGCTGAACTTCATCGGCACGGTACCTGCGGTCGAACGCGTCATCGCTATCGACGACTGCCATCTGCATCACTATGGCAAGGCCTTCAAGGCCGGGCGCAAGGTCGGTCACGCCAACCTGCGCTGCAAGGATCGCGCAACGTTGCAAGCGCAGATCCTCAAGGTTGAAGCGCTGATCGCCGAACAATAAGCCTGGGATCGTCGGGAACCATTTGGGGGCCGCCATCCTCTGATTGCAGGATGCCAAAGCCTAGCTAGGCTTTGGCATAGCTCACCTACATTCAGAGGGAAATGCCATGGGTATCATCGGAACCATCTTTATCGGCCTGATCGTCGGCCTGCTGGCGCGCTTCCTCAAGCCCGGCGACGACAGCATGGGTTGGATCATGACCATCCTGCTGGGTATTGCAGGCTCGCTGGTCGCCACCTACGGTGGTCAGGCTCTGGGCATTTACCAGGCAGGTCAAGGTGCGGGCTTCTTGGGTGCGTTGATCGGCGCGATCGTGCTGCTGGTGATCTACGGCCTGCTGAAAAAGAAATAATCCAAGCTTTGAACCCTCTGCGCTGCGCAGGTGCAGAGGGTTAGAATGCTCGCCACTTCGCAATTGCCGAGCTTCCCTATGCGCCGACTTCTGTTAACGCTTCTCTTGCTGGGCTCTGGCCTGGCGCACGCTGGCGAACTGCCGGAAACCGACTGGCTCGACCTGATGCCGCTTTCGGACCAGAAAGCGCTCGAAGCCATGCCCGAAATCGATCACAACTCTCCTGAAGCGCAAGGCACCTTCACCGACAAAGGCGGCTTGAAGCAGAGCAAAGGCTTGCCTGCGGTGATGTATTCCACCAAGACCGTGGCGGCCATGAACGGCAAGAACATCCGTATCGGCGGCTATCCCGTGCCGTTGGAAACTGATGCGAAGGGTCGTAGCACGTTGTTCTTCCTGGTGCCTTACCCGGGCGCCTGCATCCACGTGCCGCCTCCGCCGCCTAACCAGTTGGTGCTGGTGCGTTATCCCAAGGGGCTGAAGCTGGATGATATCTACACGCCGCTGTGGGTCACGGGCACGCTGAAGGTGGAGAAAGTGAATAACGACTTGGCCGACGCCGCGTATGCGCTGGATGCGGCGAAGGTGCGGGTGGTGAAGGAGTCCGATCTCTGAGGCACGACACATAACCGTATGTGGGAGGGAGCAAGCCCCCTCTCACATAGTTGATCGGGTCTATAAGGCGATAGCGGCGATGCTCAAACCCAGGGTGTGGCTTTCACCCGGAGCCAACGCCACTGTATCGTCCAGCACGTTCGCGGTCTCGATGCACAACATGCCCTGCCAGCCATCGTCGGCCATGTCATCTAATGCCTTGGCGCGCTCGGTCCAGGGATTCCACACCACGGTTGACTTCGAGCCCTGGCTGGTAAGCTGGATGCGGCGCTGCCAATCTTTATCGACAAGGTTCAGCTGCGCAGGCGTATCGAGGTAGATGCGGTCGGTCTCGGCGGTGAAGTGCAGCGGCCCGGCTTGGTGTTTCTTCGTCCAACCGTCAGCTGTATCGATGTATGAATGCTTATCCAGACCTTCAACCTGCACGTTGCGCACATCGCTCACGGCGAAGTAGGTGTGCAGCGCCTGGCTGAGGGTGACAGTGTCGGTGCCACGGTTATGGCTGGTCAGGCGGATATGCAGTTGATCGTCCAGCAGCAGGCTCAGCTTCAGGTCGACCTGATGGGGCCAGCCGGGAAAGCCGCCTGCAGGCACTGGGAGTAAGAAATCCAGCTGCAAGGCATCGGCAATTGGGGTCACCTCACCCAGTGTCCAGAGTGCTGTGCGCACAAAACCATGGGCACCGGCCGGCTGCTCGCTTTGACGCATCGCCTTCACGCTTTGCGGGTTGCGGTCGAATATGCCAAACCACGGCCAGCACACCGGTACACCGGTACGGATGCCTTTGCCTGTCTTGAACATCGCCTCAGGGTTCTGCCAGATCAACGGCTGCCCGCCCCGGCGCTGATAACTGACGATATGTGCGCCCTGCTGAGCAACCACCAGTTCGGCATCGTTATGGCGGATGCGCCAGCAATCCAGCTCGTCCAGTTTCACGGCTTCAATGTGGGGCGTAGGCATGGCAACACTCTCAAAAGGCAGGCAATGGGGCAATTGACCGTCAAAAACCGCTGAGGTTTAACGCGCGCGCGGCGGCACCGACCGTGTACGGCCGCTGCCATCGATGGCGACGAATACAAACACCGCCTCGGTAACCTTGCGCCATTCGCTGGACAGCGGGTCGTCGCTCCACACTTCGACCATCATCTGGATCGAGCTGCGGCCGATTTCCAGGGCCTGGGTATAGAAGGACAGCTGCGCGCCCACAGCCACGGGCACCAGGAACGCCATGCGATCGATCGCTACGGTGGCTACGCGCCCACCTGCGACCTTGCTGGCCATGGCGGTGCCGGCCAAGTCCATCTGCGCGACCAGCCAGCCGCCGAAGATGTCGCCAAAGCCGTTGGTTTCACGCGGGAGCGCAGTGATTTGCAGAGCGAGATCGCCTTGCGGGATAGGATCTTCTTGTTCGAGTTCGATCATGCCGAGGGTGCCTCTGACCTGTAACGCTTCATGGGTATTTCAAGTGGATAGCCGTCTTCGAAAAAAACGTTTCAGCACCAACATACACCGCTCAATGCATTTCTCGTAAGGCGTACTAAAGGGAAACTCTGCCAAATCGGCTGGATGGCACCCAACGACGTTTTGGCACAGCAGCCCCTCAAGACAGCGGGTCTGGCGCTTGCAAGGGCCGAGTATATCGAGACGATTGCGTCGCGACGACCTCCCGACGCTCATTTGGTCGGCAATTAGCGTCTGTAATGCGGCTTTTTCCGGTAACTGTGCTTCTTATTGCGGTTAGAGCGTATGAACCAGGCGTATTTTGCCCAGCCGAAGTGTTATTCGACGGGCGCTGTGCTTTTCCAGGCGATTTGCTATCTTGCCAGGCCCGATGCAAGTCCCGGGCTTGCCGTTCTGATTACTATAAGAGAAGCCTTGCCATGTCCTCCGTGCCCGCAAGCAGTGCGCAACCTTCGCGCCCGCTGACCCGCAACGACTATAAAACCCTGTCGCTGTCTGCCTTGGGCGGGGCGCTGGAGTTCTACGACTTCATCATTTTCGTGTTTTTCGCCACGGTGGTGGGGAAACTGTTCTTCCCTGTCGACATGCCTGAATGGCTGCGCATGATGCAGACTTTCGGCATCTTCGCCGCGGGCTACCTGGCACGTCCGCTGGGCGGCATCATCATGGCGCACTTCGGCGACTTGCTGGGCCGCAAGAAGATGTTCACCTTGAGTATCTTCATGATGGCCGTGCCGACCCTGATCATGGGGCTGCTGCCGACCTACGCGCAGATAGGCCTGTGGGCGCCGCTTCTGTTACTGCTGATGCGCGTCATCCAGGGCGCGGCAATTGGTGGCGAAGTTCCGGGCGCCTGGGTGTTCGTCTCCGAGCACGTTCCGTCCCGGCATATCGGCTACGCCTGCGGTACCCTGACCAGCGGCCTCACCGCCGGTATTCTGCTGGGCTCGCTGGTGGCCACGGCCATCAACACAATCTACAGCCCGGAGCAGGTCTCGGATTACGCCTGGCGTATCCCGTTCCTGCTTGGCGGTGTGTTCGGCCTGCTGTCGGTGTACCTGCGTCGTTGGCTGCATGAAACGCCGATCTTCGCCGAGATGCAGCAGCGCAAGACTCTGGCTGCCGAGTTGCCTTTACGTGCGGTACTGCGCGATCACCGTGGCGCCATCGTGCTGTCGATGCTGTTGACCTGGTTGCTGTCGGCGGGTGTCGTGGTGGTGATCCTGATGACCCCGACCGTGCTGCAGACCATCTACCACTTCAGCCCGACCGTGGCCCTGCAAGCCAACAGCCTGGCCATCGTCACCTTGAGCCTGGGCTGCATTGCCTCCGGCGCGCTGGCCGACCGCTTCGGTGCCGGCCGTGTGCTGGTCAGCGGTTGCGCACTGTTGCTGGCGACTTCGTGGACGCTGTATCACAGCCTGCTTGCCCATCCCGACTGGCTGTTCCCGCTGTATGCCTTGACCGGTCTGTTTGTCGGCACCATCGGTGTAGTGCCTTACGTGATGGTGAAAGCCTTCCCGCCCGTGGTTCGTTTCAGTGGTCTGTCATTTTCCTACAACGTCGCCTACGCCGTGTTCGGTGGCCTGACCCCATTGGCGGTGTCGCTGCTGATGAAGGAAAGTCCAATGGGCCCGGCTTATTACGTTGCTGTTCTGTGCGTGATGGGAATGGCCGTAGGCGGGTATCTCTGGAGACGTGCACGCTGATCGGCATTTGAAGATCCTTCCTACGTAGTCGCGTAGGGAGGGTCATAGATTACAGAGTGTTTCTGCAACCTCGCTTCATGCGCTTTTAATTCCTCGCAACTCCCGCATTCATTGAGCTTTATCCCTCCTGTCAGGTTTTCCATAAATGCTGGCCTTTCATCTAATTGTCATATTACAGACATAGAGTGTTCACACGGCCTACTGATACTTGGCCCCGATCCAACTATCCCTATCTGCTAGGAGCAAGGCATGAAACTGAAACGTTTGATGGCGGCAATGACTTTTGTCGCTGCTGGCGTTGCGACCGCCAACGCGGTGGCCGCTGGTGTTGATCCGGCAATTCCGGCGTACGTCAAGACCACTGGTGTGTCGGGCAACTTGTCCAGCGTCGGTTCCGATACCTTGGCTAACCTGATGACCCTGTGGGCTGAGGGTTACAAAAAGGAATACCCGAACGTCAACATCCAGATTCAAGCCGCTGGCTCTGCTACCGCGCCACCTGCGCTGACTGAAGGCACCTCCAACCTGGGCCCGATGAGCCGCAAGATGAAGGACACCGAACTGGCTGCCTTCGAGCAGAAGTACGGCTACAAACCAACCGCTATCCCGGTTGCCGTGGATGCCCTGGCCGTCTTCGTACACAAGGACAACCCGATCCAGCACCTGACCATGGAACAAGTCGACGCGATCTTCTCCTCGACTCGTCTGTGCGGCGCTAAAACCGACGTGAAAACCTGGGGCGACCTGGGCGTGACCGGCGATCTGGCCAACAAGCCAGTGCAACTGTTCGGTCGTAACTCGGTGTCCGGCACTTACGGTTACTTCAAAGAAGAAGCCCTGTGCAAAGGCGACTACAAGCCAAACGTGAACGAACAACCAGGTTCGGCTTCGGTCGTGCAGTCGATCAGCTCCTCGCTGAACGGCATCGGTTACTCGGGCATCGGCTACAAGACTGCAAGCGTGAAGACCGTTGCGCTGGCCAAGAAAGGCAGCACCGACTTCATCGAAGACAGTGAAGAAAACGCCCTGAACGGCAAATACCCGCTGTCGCGCTTCCTCTACGTCTACGTCAACAAAGCCCCGAACAAGCCTCTGGCTCCGCTGGAAGCTGAGTTCGTGAAGCTGGTGCTGTCCAAGCAAGGCCAGGAAGTTGTAGTGAAAGACGGCTACATCCCACTGCCAGCCAAAGTTGCCGCCAAGGCCCTGGCTGACCTGGGTCTGAAAGAAGGCGCCAAGTAAGCCTTCGGTAAAGCTGCCTTGAACCGGGCTCGCTCCACGGTTCAAGGCCCAGGCGAGGTCTGTAAGACCTGGACCTCGCCTCCCAATTTTTAATCCGCTGCAAGCCCTGCTACGCGGCGGATTTCTTGCGTCACTGCATTGTCATCTTTCTGTCATACAGGATCGCTAGGGTGTGCGCATGAATGATCTGGCCAATTCCACCATGACGACGACTTCCCCCCCCAAGCGCATTGATTTCAATACGCCTGAGCTGCAACGCAAGCGCCGCATTCGCGCGCTCAAAGATCGCCTGACCCGTTGGTACGTACTGGTCGGCGGTCTCGCCGTCCTCGGCGCCATTACCCTGATTTTCTTCTTCCTGGCCTACGTTGTTGCGCCGCTGTTCCAAGGTGCTTCGCTGACCAAGGAAGCCGCGTTGACGCCTGCATGGATGCAGGACGCCGGCAAGCCGCTGATGTTCGCCATCGAAGAACAGAACCAAGTCGCCATGCGGGTCTCCGACAAGGGCCAGGCGCTGTTCTTCGATGTACAGACCGGCGCCGAGCTCAAGCGTGTCGACCTGCCGCTGCCGGCCGGCAGCCAAGTGGTGTCTATCGGTCGAGACCAGCCAGGCAACCCGTTGGTGATCCTCGGTTTGTCCAATGGCCAGGCCCTGGTATTCCGCCACACCTATAAGGTGTCTTACCCGGACGGCAAGAAAACCATCAACCCGGCTGTGGAATACCCTTACGGTGAAACGCCGATTGTCCTCGACGATCAAGGTCGCCCACTGGAGCACGTCGCGCTCAACGCTACCGACTCTACGCTGGTGGTTGCCGGTTCCGCGGGTTCCTTCTTGAACGTGCTGAGCCTGAGCCGCGAAGAAAACATGATGACCGGCGAAGTGACCAGCGAGCAGAAGCGCATCGAGCTGCCGCAAATGACTGAGCCGGTGAAGGCGATCTTCATCGACCCGCGTCAGCAGTGGCTGTATGTGGTCAACGGTCGCGCCCTGGCCGATGTGTTCAGCCTGCGCGACAAGAGCCTCAACGGGCGCTACAAGCTGCTTGAAGACGGCACCGCCGAAATCACTGCCAGTACGCAGTTGGTGGGTGGCATCTCGCTGATCGTCGGTGACTCCAAGGGTGGCCTGGCCCAGTGGTTCATGGCCCGCGACCCGGATGGCGAACAGCGCCTGAAACAGATCCGCACCTTCCAGATGGGCACCGCGCCGATCGTGGAAATCACTGCTGAAGAGCGCCGCAAAGGCTTCACCGCCCTCGACGCCTCCGGCAAGTTCGGCGTGTTCCACAGTACTGCCCACCGCACCCTGCTGGTGGACCCGGTGGTTGATGGCCAAGGCTTGTTCGGCCTGTCGCCGCGCGCCAACCATGTGATCGTCGAAGCCGGCGGCAAACTGCAACCGCTGTTGCTGGACAACCCGCACCCGGAAGTGTCGTGGAGCGCGTTGTGGAGCAAGGTCTGGTACGAAAACTACGACGAGCCTAAATACGTCTGGCAATCGACCGCTGCCAACACCGATTTCGAACCCAAGATGAGCCTGGCGCCGCTGACTTTCGGTACGCTGAAAGCGGCGTTCTACGCCATGTTGCTGGCCGCACCGCTGGCTGTGGCCGCTGCGATCTACACTGCCTACTTCATGGCGCCGAGCCTGCGCCGCAAGGTCAAGCCGGTGATCGAGTTGATGGAGGCTATGCCGACGGTGATCCTCGGCTTCTTCGCCGGCCTGTTCCTGGCACCCTATGTTGAAGGGCATCTGCCGGGTATTTTCAGCCTGCTGATGCTGTTGCCGATTGGCATCTTGGTCGCCGGTTTCATCTTCAGCCGCTTGCCTGAATCGCTGCGCCTGCGGGTGCCGGATGGCTGGGAAAGCGCGATCCTGATCCCGGTGATCCTGTTCGTGGGCTGGCTCTCGTTGTACATGAGCCCCTACCTGGAGACCTGGTTCTTCGGCGGCGACATGCGCATGTGGATCTCCCACGACCTGGGCATCACCTACGACCAGCGTAATGCTCTGGTCGTCGGCCTGGCCATGGGCTTTGCCGTGATCCCGAACATCTACTCCATCGCCGAAGACGCGGTGTTCAGCGTGCCGCGTGGCCTGACCCTGGGTTCGCTGGCCCTGGGCGCCACGCCATGGCAGACCATGACTCGCGTGGTCATCCTGACCGCCAGCCCGGGTATCTTCTCGGCGCTGATGATCGGCATGGGCCGTGCCGTAGGCGAGACCATGATCGTGCTGATGGCCACCGGTAATACCCCGGTGATGGAAATGAACCTGTTCGAAGGTCTGCGCACCCTGGCAGCCAACGTCGCAGTGGAAATGCCGGAGTCTGAAGTGGGCGGCAGTCATTACCGCGTGCTGTTCCTCTCGGCGCTGGTACTGCTGCTGTTCACCTTCATCATGAACACCCTCGCCGAGTTGATCCGTCAGCGTCTGCGCAAGAAATACTCGTCGCTTTAAGAAAGGTAGAAGTCTGTGAAACAGAACTCCCTGAATGGATGGTTCAAGAGCGGCGCCCCCGGCGTCTGGATCAGCGGTGGCGCGGTGTCCATCGCGGTCATCATGACTATTGGCTTGCTGGCCGTGATTGCGGTGCGCGGCCTGGGCCACTTCTGGCCGGCGGACCTGATCCAGGCCAACTACAGCGTGCCCGGCCAGGAAAACCATATCGTCGTCGGCGAAGTGGTGCAGAAGGAAGAAGTGCCCCGCGAGCGTCTGAAAAGCGCCGGCTTGCCGGTGCCCGACCAGGGCCCGGAATTCATGACCCGCGAGCTGATCAAGGTCGGCAACCGTGACCTGAACGGCAACGATTTCACCTGGATCGTCGGCGATTGGTTGAAGGACCAGACCAAACCGGTCGACCTGATGGCCATCGAGCGTCGTGAATGGGGCAACTTCTATGGCACTCTGGTCAACGTCAAGGAGGATGGCAAAGTTGTTGCCGAAGGCGAGGCGGCGTGGCCTGAGTTGCAAGCCCGTGTCGAGCGCGTCAACAAGCTGGCTGCCCAGCTCAAGACGCTGGAGAAGTCTGATATCGGCGCGATCAACGCAGGCCTGGAGCGCATCCGCCTGCACGGCCGCAAGCTGGAGCTGGAAGGCAAGCTCGACGCCACGGCCCAGGCTGATATGGAGTCTGGTCGTGCCGAGCTGAACAATCGCTATAAAGAAGTCGAAGCACGCCTGGCCGACCTGCACACCCAGTTCAACCGCGACAGCCTGACCGCTCGCGACGCCAACGGCAAGGAAGTCGAAATCGGCATTGGTAAAGTGGTACATGCCTACCAGCCGAACGCCATGGGCACCCTGACCAAGATCGGCTTCTACTTCAGCAAGGTCTGGGAATTCCTCAGCGATGACCCACGGGAAGCCAACACCGAAGGCGGGATTTTCCCGGCGATCTTCGGCACCGTGATGATGACCCTGATCATGGCGATGATCGTGACGCCGTTCGGCGTGCTGGCGGCGGTGTACCTGCGTGAATACGCCAAGCAAAACGCTCTGACTCGCGTGATCCGCATCGCCGTGAACAACCTGGCGGGCGTACCGGCCATCGTTTACGGCGTGTTCGGCCTCGGTTTCTTCGTGTATGTATTGGGTGGCTCGGTCGACCGCTTGTTCTTCGCCGAAGCCCTTCCAGCTCCGACCTTCGGTACGCCAGGCCTGCTCTGGGCCTCGCTGACCCTGGCACTGCTGGCGGTGCCGGTGGTGATCGTGGCCACCGAAGAAGGCTTGGCGCGGATTCCCCGCACCGTGCGTGAAGGCTCGCTGGCGCTGGGCGCGACCAAGGCGGAAACGCTGTGGAAGATCGTGCTGCCGATGGCCAGCCCGGCAATGATGACCGGCATGATCCTCGCCGTGGCCCGTGCCGCTGGTGAAGTGGCGCCGCTGATGCTGGTCGGTGTGGTGAAACTGGCACCGTCGCTGCCGCTGGATGGCAACTACCCGTACCTTCACCTGGACCAGAAGATCATGCACTTGGGCTTCCATATCTACGACGTCGGCTTCCAGAGCCCGAACGTCGAGGCCGCGCGGCCGCTGGTGTATGCCACTGCCTTGCTGCTGGTGCTGGTGATCGCCACGCTCAACCTGTCGGCGGTGTGGATTCGTAACCATCTGCGCGAAAAATACAAAGCGTTGGATAGCTAAAGCTGTTAGCCACGAGCGGCAAGCTACAAGCCGCTTTTGCCCAAATCTTGCAGCTTGCAGCTAGAAGCTGGCAGCTACGAACGGAGTGAGACCATGCAACACGAAACCCACACCCACGGCATCAACATGTCGGCCCTGGGTCGCGACAAGCAGAGCCTGAGCCTGGCCCAGGAGACCGTAGCCATCGAAGTGCCGGGCCTGAGCCTGTACTACGGCGAGAAGCAGGCGCTGTTCGACGTCAGCATGAACATTCCCAAGCAACGCGTGACTGCCTTTATCGGCCCGTCCGGTTGCGGCAAGTCCACGCTGCTGCGTACGTTCAACCGCATGAACGACCTGGTGGACGGCTGCCGTGTGGAGGGCGCCATCAACCTTTACGGCAGCAACATCTACCGCAAGGGCGAAGATGTGGCCGAGTTGCGCCGTCGCGTGGGCATGGTGTTCCAGAAGCCGAACCCGTTCCCCAAGACCATCTACGAAAACGTGGTCTACGGCCTGCGCATCCAGGGCATCAACAAAAAGCGCATCCTCGACGAAGCGGTTGAGTGGGCTTTGAAAGGCGCAGCCCTGTGGGACGAGGTCAAGGACCGCCTGCACGACTCGGCGCTCGGCCTGTCCGGCGGCCAGCAGCAGCGTCTGGTGATTGCCCGTACCATCGCCGTGGAGCCGGAAGTGTTGCTGCTCGACGAACCGTGCTCGGCTCTCGACCCGATCTCGACCTTGAAGGTCGAAGAGCTGATCTACGAGCTCAAGTCCAAGTTCACCATCGTCATCGTGACCCACAACATGCAGCAGGCGGCACGGGTTTCCGACTACACCGCGTTCATGTACATGGGCAAGCTGGTGGAGTTCGGCGACACCGATACCCTGTTCACCAACCCGGCGAAGAAGCAGACCGAAGACTATATTACTGGCCGTTACGGCTAGCCCTAGCCGCAAGCCGCAAGCTTCAAGCGGCAAGTCAAAGCAGTTTGATCAACGACACACATCAGCTTGCAGCTTGTAGCTTGCGGCTTACAGCTTTTGCGGAGCAAAACCATGATTTCAAAGGAAGGCTTAACCCACCACATCTCTGCGCAGTTCAACGCCGAGCTTGAGGAAGTGCGCAGCCACCTGCTGGCGATGGGCGGGTTGGTGGAGAAACAAGTCAACGACGCCGTCACCGCGTTGATCGAGGCCGACTCGGGCCTGGCCCAGCAAGTGCGCGAGATCGATGAACAGATCAACCAGATGGAACGCAATATCGACGAAGAATGCCTGCGGATCCTGGCACGTCGCCAGCCGGCGGCGTCCGACCTGCGTTTGATCATCAGCATCTCCAAGTCGGTGATTGACCTGGAACGCATCGGAGACGAATCCACCAAGATCGCCCGTCGCGCCATTCAGTTGTGTGAAGAGGGTGAAGCGCCACGCGGTTACGTGGAAGTGCGCCACATCGGCGACCAGGTGCGCAACATGGTGCGCGATGCACTCGACGCATTTGCGCGCTTCGATGCCGAGTTGGCGTTGTCGGTGGCGCAGTACGACAAGGTCATCGACCGTGAGTACAAGACGGCGCTGCGCGAGCTGGCGACCTACATGATGGAAGACCCTCGCTCTATCTCGCGGGTCTTGAACATCATTTGGGTGCTACGCTCCCTGGAGCGTATCGGCGACCACGCGCGCAATATCTCGGAACTGGTGATTTACCTGGTACGCGGCACCGACGTACGGCACATGGGCCTCAAACGCATGAAAGCCGAAGTTGAAGGTACTGTTGATCAAATCCCTAATGTTCCAGGCGAAACTGACGATAAGTAAGGTTGCCCGAGAAATTAACGCCCGGCCTTTGGTCGGGCGTTTTTGTTTGTGGCCTCGAATTTTTTGCACAGCTGGAGTAATAAAGTCCTTCTGTGACCCGCGAGTTTTGGCAAAATGCCACCAGTCAGGCGTTTTGCGTGCCGAAGTTTTTATAGGATGAAGGGTCGATGAGTAAAGTCAGTGTATTGGTGGTGGACGACGCCTCGTTTATCCGCGACCTAGTGAAGAAGTGCCTGCGCAACTACTTCCCCGGGATCAAGATCGAAGACGCGGTAAACGGTAAAAAGGCGCAATCCATCCTGATGCGCGAGACCTTCGACCTGGTGCTGTGCGACTGGGAAATGCCCGAAATGTCCGGCCTTGAGCTGCTGACCTGGTGCCGTGAACAGGCCCACCTCAAGGCTATGCCGTTCGTGATGGTGACCAGCCGTGGCGACAAGGAAAACGTGGTTCAGGCGATCCAGGCGGGGGTTTCCGGCTACGTCAGCAAACCCTTCACCAACGAGCAACTGCTGAACAAGGTCAAGCAGGCTTTGCACAAGGTCGGCCGTCTCGACGCGTTGATCGCCAGCGCACCGACCAAAGTGAGCTCGGCGTTCGGCAACGACTCCCTGAGCGCCCTGACCGGCGGTAAACCTGAGGCCACGCGTGCCTCTCCCGTCGCCGCCGCCGTCGCCACCCCGAGCAAAGGCTTGCTCAACAACCCGCCTGTACAGGCGCCTGCAGCCGCGCCGACCGGTAGCCGCGGCCAGGGCCAACTACGACTGTCCAGTGGCAGCCAGCAGTGCGTGATCAAGGCGCTGAGCATCAAGGAAGCGCTGTTGGTGGTGCGTCGCGGCGAGATCCTGCCTCAGGTACTGGAAAGCGCGGTACTCGACCTTGAACAAGGCGAAAACGCCGAGGTCGCCCGCTTGAACGGCTACCTGCACGCGATCGTCGCTTACGAGCCCAAGCCCGACAGTGACTGGCTGCAACTGACCTTTCGGTTTATCGACCAGGATGCGCAGAAGCTCGACTACATCTCGCGCCTGATCGCCCGGGGCACGGCGCAGAAGCACTTTGTGCCAGGTGCGTAGCTGACCGGGCTACACCTGCCTGTGTGGAAGGGCTTGCTGGATGAGGGTGTACCCGTCAACTCATCCAGTGCCTGACGCCCCGCATCGAGAGCAACCCGAGGCATTCGATTTTCATCGCGGCACACAGCATTGTCATGATCGCTTGTTAGCCTGCCGATCAGTCATTCCGGCAGGTTCACGCGATGATCATGCGCTTTCTGCTTTGCTGCGGGCTGGCAACGGTCGCCCTGTCGACCCAGGCCATGACCCTCTACAAATCCACCGATGCCAATGGCGAGGTGTTTTTCAGTGATCGGCACACCCCCGGCGCCCAGGCGTTCGTAATCCAGGAACGCCGGATCGAGCGGGTCAAGCGGCCTGTGCGGGAACTGCCTATGCCGAGTTATCCACAGCAGGCCTACCGTTACCCTTTTCCCTGGCGTGGTGGTCCGTTTCGCCTGTCGCAGGGCCCCAACGGCAGCTTCAGCCACACCGACGCCAAGAGTCGCTACGCCATGGACATTGCCATGCCCGAAGGCACGTCCATCATTGCAGCGCGTAGCGGAGTCGTGGTGAAGACCGAAAACAACCAGGCCGGACGCGGCAACGACGCGTCCGGCAATTTCGTGCGGGTGCGACACGATGACGGTACCGAGGGCGTATACCTGCACCTCAAGCAAGGCTCGGTGAGTGTCAGGGTCGGGCAGCGTGTCGGGCTGGGCACACCGCTGGCGTTGTCGGGCAATACCGGCAACAGCAGCGGGCCGCATCTGCATTTCGTGGTGCAGCGCGCTACCGAGGCGGGGCTGGTGTCGATCCCCTATGAGTTCAACCAGCCGGTAGGCACATTGCCCAACTTTGCGTTGGGCAATTGAGGGATCAATCCAGCAGCAGGACCTTGGCCAACACGATCTTCGGCCCCTTCATTTTCTTGATGATGATGCGCAAGCCTTCCACTTCCAACACTTCTTCCTCTTCGGGCACCCGCTTCAAGGTGTCGTAGATCAGGCCGGCCAGGGTTTCGGCTTCGATGTGGTCCAGGTCCACACCCAGCAGGCGTTCCACCTTGAACAGCGGGGTATCGCCGCGCACCAGCAGTTTGCCGGGCTGGTAGGCGAGGATGCCGCGCTCAGCCTTACGGTGTTCGTCCTGGATATCGCCCACCAGCACTTCAAGCACGTCTTCCATGGTCAGGTAGCCGATGACTTTGCCGTCGGCTTCTTCCACCAGGGCAAAGTGCGCGCCGCCTTTGCGGAACTGCTCCAGCAACTGCGACAGCGGCATATGCCGCGACACGCGTTCCAATGGTCGAGTCAGCTCGGCGAGGTTGAACGACTCGGGGATGTGGTCCAGGGCCGCCAATTCCAGCAGCAGGTCCTTGATGTGCAGCAGGCCGACAAACTCGTTGCGCACTGCGTCGTACACCGGGTAGCGGCTGAATTTGTGGCGGCGGAACAGTGCGAGGATTTCCTTGAGCGGGGCGTTGAAGTCCAGGGTGACCATGTCTTCCCTGGAGTTGGCCCAGTCCACCACTTCCAGCTCGCCCATTTCCACGGCGGAGGCCAGTACGCGCATGCCTTGGTCGCTCGGGTCCTGGCCGCGGCTGGAGTGCAGGATCAGCTTGAGCTCTTCGCGGCTGTAATGGTGCTCATGGTGCGGGCCGGGCTCGCCTTGGCCGGCGATGCGCAGGATGGCGTTGGCGCTGGCGTTAAGCAGGTAGATCGCCGGGTACATGGCCCAGTAGAACAGGTACAGCGGCACCGCTGTCCACAGCGACAGCAGCTCGGGTTTGCGGATGGCCCAGGATTTGGGGGCCAATTCGCCGACCACGATGTGCAGGTAGGAAATCACGAAGAAGGCCGCAAAGAACGACACGCCCCTGATCACTTCTGGCGACTGCACGCCCACGGCATCCAGCAACGGCTCAAGGATATGCGCAAAGGCCGGCTCACCGACCCAACCCAGGCCCAGGGAGGCGAGGGTGATACCCAGCTGGCAGGCCGACAGGTAAGCGTCGAGCTGGCTGTGCACGGTGCGCAGGATCTGCCCGCGCCAACCGTTCTTGTGGGCGATGGCCTCGACCCGGGTGGCGCGCAGTTTGACCATGGCAAATTCCGCCGCAACGAAGAAACCGTTGAGCAGTACCAGGACCAGTGCGAAAAGAATCATGCCGAAGTCGGCGAAGAGTGAAGCGAGGGTGATACCAGGGGAAGGGTCCATGATGGAGTTTTGCAGGTTCCGTGTGTTCAATAAGAGGTGAAAGGTGAGCCGCAAAGGTCGGCGCAAGTCGGCCAATGTAGCGGCTGACGGGGCGCTTGCCTAGTACCCGCTGCCGGGCGGGATAAGGAAGGCAATCCTGGACGATGCAGACTCAGTAGGGGAGCGGGCTTGCTCCCACATTCAGTCCAGCATCGTTTTCAGGTTATTCATCTGCGCCGATCGCTCGCGAGCGGGTCACCTGGGCCGGCGGGAAATGGCAGGTAAAGGTGCTGCCGTGGCCCAGTACGCTGCTGATTTCCAGTCGTGCGCGGTGGCGCAGCAGCACATGTTTGACGATGGCCAGGCCCAGCCCCGTGCCGCCAGTGTTGGAGTTGCGGCTGGAGTCGACACGGTAGAAGCGCTCCGTCAGGCGTGGCAGGTGCTTGGCGTCGATACCGATGCCGGAGTCCTGCACGCTCAGGTGCGCGCCGTGTTCGTCGGCCCACCAGCGGATGCGGATATTGCCATTGTCCTGGGTGTACTTGACGGCGTTGAACACCAGGTTGGAGAACGCACTGCGCAATTCGCCTTCGCTGCCTTTGAGCAGCAGCAACGGGTCGGCTTCCAGGGTGATGTGCTGGCCGCGCTCGCCGGAGAGAGCCTGGGCATCATTCTTGATGGTCTGCAACAGGCTCTGCACGGTCACCGGGTGGTTGTCCGAGGGGTAATCGGTCGCCTCAAGCTTGGCCAGCAGCAACAGATCGTTGAGCAGGGTCTGCATGCGTGAGCCTTGCTGCTGCATCTGTTGCAGGGCGCGGTTCCAGCGCGGGTTGATCTCGTCGACATTGTCCAGCAGCGTCTCCAGATAACCGCAGATCACCGTCAACGGCGTGCGCAGCTCGTGGGAGACATTGGCGACGAAGTCTTTGCGCATCTGTTCCAACTGGTGGATGCGGGTCACGTCGCGCACCAGCATCAAGTGTTCGTTGTTGCCGTAGCGGGTCAAGTACAGTTGGATGCGCACACGGTCATTGGTGGGCGAGGGAATTTCCAGGGCTTCTTCGTAATTGTCCTGCTCAAAGTATTCCTTGAAGCGGGGATGACGCACCAGGTTGGTGACCGGCTGGCCACTGTCCTGAGGCGTCTTGAGGCCCAGCAGAGTCTCGGCGGCGCGGTTCCACCATTCCAGGTTGCCATCGCTGTCGAGCATGATCACCGCGTCTTTGAGCGCCGCGGTGGATTCCTGCACCCGGTCGATCACCGCTTGCAGTCGCCCGCGCACCCGTTGGTCGCGGCGTTGCAGGTGGTAGATGCTGTCGAACACCTCGCCCCACAGGCCATAGCCGTCGGGTGGTGCTTCGTCGGGTTTGTGTTGGCGCAGCCACTCATGCAGACGCAGCAATTGTTTGAGGGTCCAGCCCAGATACAGGCCCAGACCGACAGCCAGACTCCAGCCGTAATAACCGCTGATCAAGCCTACCAGCAGGCAGCCGGTGATCAGCAAAAGCATGTGACGGATCAGGGTGCCATGCCAGTTTTGGTTCACTTTGAATCCTTCAAAGCAGCAAGTTTCAAGCTGCAAGCTTCAAGTTAGAGCGGTGCGGCTGTTATCTTGCCGCTCCTGGCTGAGGGCTTGCAGCTCAACCTTTGGTTGAAAACCGATAGCCAGTGCCGCGCACGGTTTGTACCAGATTCTCGTAGGCATCGCCCAAGGCTTTGCGCAGGCGGCGGATATGCACGTCCACGGTGCGCTCTTCCACATACACGTTGCCGCCCCACACCTGGTCCAGCAATTGGCCGCGAGTGTAGGCGCGCTCCTGGTGGGTCATGAAAAACTGCAGCAGGCGGTATTCGGTCGGGCCCATTTCGGCAGGCTTGCCGTCAATGGTCACGCGGTGGCTGATCGGGTCCAGCAGCAGGCCGCCGACTTCAATCGGGGCTTCGCCATCGGTGGGGCCGGCGCGGCGCAGTACGGCCTTCAGGCGCGCTACCAGTTCCCGTGGGGAAAAGGGTTTGGTGATGTAGTCATCAGCGCCCACTTCCAGGCCCTGGATCTTGTTGTCTTCTTCGCCCTTGGCGGTGAGCATGATGATCGGGATATCCCCGGTCAGCTCATCACGCTTGAGACGGCGGGCCAGTTCAATACCGGAGGTGCCGGGCAGCATCCAGTCCAGCAGGATCAGGTCCGGCTTGCGGTCGACGATAATGGCATGGGCCTGCTGGGAATTTTCCGCCTCCAGGCAGTCATAGCCGGCCATTTCCAACGCAACGGCGATCATCTCGCGGATGGGCGCTTCGTCGTCGACGATCAGAATGCTCCTGCCAACCATGCCTAAATCCTCTTGTCATTTAACTGTCTTGCGCCGCATTAGATAACGGAATTATTGCAGTCGTGTGACAGTAATTTAGTCGTTTGGGCAATTTGCGTCGCTCTGGGCTACGCTTTGGGACCGAATCCTGACAACCACAAAAGGAAGGTTCCGATGACTCAAAGTACGTTTTCCTGGAAAGCCCTGCTGGTCACGGCTGCGCTGACGCTGCCGACGCTGGCATTCGCGGCGGAACCGGCGATGACCAAAGACGGGATGCTGGTCGACCACAAGGGCATGACGCTCTACACCTTCGACAAGGATGCCGACGGCAAGTCAGTGTGCAAGGACCAGTGCGCGACCAATTGGCCACCGTTGAAGGCTGAGTCCACCGATAAGTCGATGGGTGACTGGACGGTGATCACCCGTGATGACCAGAGCAGCCAATGGGCCTACAAAGGCAAGCCGGTGTACACCTACAAGGACGACAAAAAGGCGGGTGACAAGGCCGGGGATGGCAAGGGCGGCGCGTGGCACGTGATCAAGCCTTGATGACGCGGGGCCGCTGAAATCGCCCGCTCCCACAGGGGAACACATTGCAACTGTGGGAGCGGGCTTGTCCTCGATGGCGGCGGGGCAGCCGCCACAACAACCTCAGCGCAACGCATAGTCCGCGACAATGCCCACAAAAATCGCCAACCCTGCCCAGTGGTTGTGCAGGAACGCCTTGAAGCACTTCAGCCGGTCCTTGTCCCGGGTGTACCAGAACTCCCATGCAAAACAGCCCGCCGCGGCCAGCAATCCCAAGTGAAACCAGCCCCCCAGTTCGAACCTGGCACCCGCCAGCAGCAGGCAGGCCAGCGACAGGCCCTGCAGCGTGAGGATGATCACGCGGTCGGCATCGCCGAACAGGATGGCCGTGGACTTCACGCCGATCTTCAGGTCATCGTCGCGGTCGGTCATGGCGTAATAAGTGTCGTAACCCACCGTCCACAGCAGATTGGCGATGTACAGCAACCACGCGGTGGCAGGCAGGTGGCCGGTTTCAGCAGTGAACGCCATCGGCATACCCCACGAAAACGCCGCGCCCAGCACGACTTGCGGGTAATAGGTGTAGCGCTTCATGAACGGATAGCTGGCCGCCAGTGCCAGGCCACCGAGGGACAGCAGGATGGTGGTGGCATTGGTCAGCAGTACCAGCAGAAAGCTGATCCCCATCAGGACGGCAAAAAACACCAACGCTTCCCTGGAGCTGATCTTTCCGCTCACCAGCGGGCGTTGCTCGGTGCGTTTCACATGGCCGTCAACCTTGCGGTCGGCCCAGTCGTTGATCACGCAGCCGCCAGCGCGAGTCAGCACCACGCCCAGCACGAAGATCACAATATTGATAAAGGACGGCGAGCCCTTGCCGGCGATCCACAGCGCCCATAACGTCGGCCACAGCAGCAGGTAAATGCCGATGGGCTTGTCCATGCGGGTCAACTGAATGAAGTCCCAGGCCCTGGGGTTCAGGTGGTTCAAGGATTTGAGCAGACGTTGATACATCAGCGGTTCTCCGGATGATCATGCAGCGCATGCCAGACGCTGGGCAGGAAAATTTCCGCGACCAGCACGCTCAGTGGCCCGCGATCAAAGCGCGAGCGACGGCCCCAGAGGCCATCGGCCTGATGCGCAGTGGGTAGCCACTGTCTGGGGTAGTGGCACACTTCGATGGCCTGACGGACGAAAGCGTGGTCGCAGAACAGTAATTCCCCCAGGGAACGGCTACCCAGCTCATCCATATGCAGGCCATCGCCTTGCAGGGCACTGCGTGCCGCCACGCTGCGGGCAAACACCCACGGCTGGCCATCACCGCGCAGATACACCTCGCGCACCCAGCCGACGGTGGCTGCAGGCAAGCCCAGCGCCACGCATTCATCATCGCGCAACGGCTGCCAGCCCTCGAACAACGGTGTAACGCTGAAGCCGTCGTTGGACAGTCGCGTCAGCCGGCGTGTCAGCGAGTCTTCATTGAACAGCCAATTGAGGATCAGGGGCTCGGGCAACGGGCTCAGAAGGCTCTGGGGCAGCCATTGGCAAGCATCGGGAAGGGCGATTGAGTGCGGCACGGTGAGTCAGTATTGGCAGCAAAAGAGGCGGCGAGCTTACCATGGCGTCCTGAACTTTTGCCGGGGTGAACCGGCCTTGTGCGTCGATCATGCTTGCATCTGCCGGCCCCGATCAGTACAAAACGCCGTGAGCCGCACGGCAACGTTGGTCTATCGACCGTCGGCCAAGATGCCTGGACCCTGAGGAAGTAAGTAATGAAGAAGTGGCAATGTGTAGTCTGCGGCCTGATCTATGACGAAAAAGACGGTTGGCCGGATGATGGAATCCTGCCGGGTACCCGCTGGGAAGACGTCCCGGAAGATTGGCTGTGCCCGGACTGCGGCGTGGGCAAGATGGATTTCGAGATGATCGAAATCGGCTGATCTGAATTTTTAAGCAATGTATGACTTAGGAGAAAGGAATGAACGCACCTGTCGTGATCATCGGCACAGGATTGGCCGGTTACAACGTGGCCCGAGAGTTTCGCAAGCTCGACAGCGAGACCCCATTGCTGCTGATCACCGCGGATGACGGGCGCTCCTACTCCAAGCCCATGCTCTCCACCGGCTTTGGCAAGAACAAGGAAGCCGATGGCCTGAGCATGGCTGAACCCGGCGCCATGGCCGAGCAACTCAAGGCCGAGGTGCGTACTCACACCCGCATCAGCGGCATCGACCCCGGCCACAAGCGCCTGTGGATCGGCGAGGAAGCGGTGGCTTATCGCGACTTGATCCTGGCCTGGGGCGCAGAGACTGTGCGTGTGCCTGTCGAAGGCGATGCGGCCGATATGATTTTCCCGATCAACGACCTTGAAGACTACGCACGCTTTCGCGCCGCCGCCGCCGGCAAGCGCCGCGTGCTGCTGTTGGGTGCGGGCCTGATCGGCTGTGAATTCGCCAACGACCTGATCCTTGGCGGCTATGAAATCGACCTGGTGGCGCCGTGTGAACAAGTCATGCCGACCCTGCTGCACCCGGCGGCGGCCGCCGCCGTGCAGGCTGGGCTGGAAGGTCTCGGCGCGCGTTTCCACCTGGGTCCGGTGCTCACCCGCCTGCAGCGCACGGCAGATGGCCTGGAAGCCCATCTGTCGGATGGTGAAGTGATCAACTGCGACCTGGTGGTCTCGGCCGTCGGTCTGCGCCCGCGGGTCGACCTGGCCGCCGCCGCCGGCTTGCAGACCAACCGCGGGATCATGGTGGATCGCTATCTCAAGACCTCTCACGCCAACATCTACGCCCTGGGCGACTGCGCCGAGGTCGATGGGCTGAACCTGTTGTACGTGATGCCGCTGATGAGCTGCGCTCGCGCCCTGGCCCAGACCCTGGCCGGCAACGCCACCGCCGTCAGCTACGGGCCGATGCCGATTACCGTGAAAACCCCGATCTGCCCGCTGGTGGTGTCGCCACCGCCTCGGGGCAGCGAGGGTGCCTGGAGCGTCGAAGGCGAAGGCGCCGACATCAAGGCGTTGTGCCGCGATGCCGACGGTCGCCTGCTGGGTTACGCGCTGACCGGCAGCGCAGTCATGGAAAAACTGGCCCTCAACAAAGAACTTCCGCCTTTGTTGGCGTAAATGGCGGTCGTTCTGTCGGAATCAGCACATTCCTACCCTCAGAAAGGTCGCTGCGAGGCTGGCGCGGCGTTCGAGGGCATGCCATCCTCACTCCCGTCTGCCGCAGAGTAGAGCCTGCGGCGCCTTGGGCGCTGCTCCGTAAGAGAGCAGCACGGACATAACAACAAAAAACCGTCAAAGAGGCTTCACATATGCGTAAACCAGAACTCGCAGCCGCCATCGCTGAAAAAGCGGATCTCACCAAAGAACAGGCCAACCGCGTCCTCAACGCCGTTCTCGAAGAAATCACCGGCGCCCTGCACCGCAAGGACAGCGTCACCCTGGTGGGTTTCGGCACCTTCCTGCAACGCCACCGCGGCGCCCGCACCGGCAAAAACCCACAAACCGGCGAACCGGTGAAAATCAAGGCGAGCAACACCGTTGCGTTCAAGCCGGGCAAGTCGCTCAAAGACAGCGTCAACCCTTAATCGCGGGGCCGTCTGAAGGGAGGCGGGTTGGTAAGAAAATGGGTACGTCGACTGGGTCGGGTGCCCATTTTTATTGGATAAGAATCAGACTTCCATAATATCGTCGAATTGCCGATAGTGATTTTGTGGAACAAAATGTTGTTATCAAACCAGCCCACGCGTTTCTGACGCCGTCTCAGTTTTCCGGGAAAATTACTATCTTATTATTGTCCGGAAGCACTTCAAATATAGTAGTGTCATTATCCGTATGCTGTATTTCATAGTGTCTTGTTGTGAAAGTCTCTCGCCATATATTCTCTGTGACTGAGGCGATTTTTTTAGCCTTGTACTGATACAGCGTTTCAAAGTACTCGCCGGTATTGAGCAAGCTGTAGTGGGCTGTCGCTTGGTCGAGTTCGAACACCGTGATAGCGACCGAGTCAAGATTAGCCTCCCTGCCGCCTTCGAGGTCACTACCGAATATCAACTCTATGATGCTGTCTGGTTTATTCAGAAAAAATCTTCTATAAATAATCCATTGGTTTTTAAACTTCACATGCTTGGCGTATTGAACTTCACCAATTATTTTTTTGTGCTCATCAAAAAAATAGCATTGCCTGTCTTTAGCCGGTTCGCAGTCCTTTTTAAGCAAGCGGCCTGGTTTACAACCTTGTAGCTCGCAGGTATAAGGCGCTGGATTGTATGAGGGCATGATACCCATGCCCCACTGCTTTGTTTTGTGGGCATGCTCTACGAAAGATATGAGCTCGGAATATTTATCCTTGTATTCATCAAGTAGTGAGAGCAAAAGGTCTTTCATTAGAGTGTCCTATTTGGCCAACGGAAAGGTTTTGCCGCCGCTAAGTTCGAGGTTGAGTGTCTTTAGTCCTTGCTCGAATTCGGATTTTGTTTTTGCACCTTTTAAAGTCTCCCATACATGTTTTTTGTATGCGTTGCCATGGACGCCCTCTCCAGCATGAGCGGTGGCTTTTGTATTTGGCAGGCGAGATTTTGAATTGGCAGGTAGCCAGATTCCATTTTCTTTTTGGTTTATATCTATACCAAGTCTGTCCATGCGTCTTCTCAACCAGCGCATACGTAAGTCTTTCGAGTTGGACATCACAATGTGGTGGGCACGGTAGTCTTTGCTTGGGGCTTTACCGAGGCGTCCTCCAAGTTTTTTCGCATCGCTCGAGCAACTTAACCCGAGCGGGTCCATCCATGTGAATGGATTAGGAGTGTACTGATAGAGGTTGAAACCACCGAGCAACCCAATCGGATCCGGCGTCGTGAACCGCCCCACATCCGGATCATAAAACCTGAACGTATTGAAATGCAGCCCCGTCTCCCGATCCAGATACTGCCCCTGAAACCGCAGGTTCTGCTCTTCGATGTAATACGGCTCACGCACTTCCTCAACGGTATTGCCCCAGACCTGATACGTAGCGCGCCAGACGTTATGCCCGTCGGCCTCGGTCAGTTGCTCGGGCAATCCGTTCAGGTCGTTGTGGTAATAGCGAATCTTCTGCAACGGACCCATGCCGTCGACGCGGGCAATGGGTTCATAGCCTTCATCGTCATAAACATAGACGCTGGTCTGGCTGTGTTTATGCTCCTGCAACAATCGCAGGCCGTCCCATGTGAACCGAGACTCGCCCAGTGGATATCCATCACTGCCATGCTCAGTTTTTCCGATGCGTCGGCCCAGCGGATCGTAGGTCATTCGCACTACGCTGCCGTCGTCGTTACGCACTTCAACCAACCGACTTTCGGCATCGTAGGCAAATCGCTGTATGCCCCGTTTGGCGCTGCGTTTTTCAATCGTGCGGCCAAAGGCGTCGTAGCGATAACGCTTGTCCTGATAAGTCAGCAGCTTGTTGTGCACCACCAGCCCGGCGCCGGATTGCGGGCCGTCCAGCAGGTTGGCGGCGGCGTCGTAGGCGAAGGTTTCGCGTTGGCCGTGCAGGCTGTCCTGGCTGGCGATGATGCGGCCGGTGGCGTCGTAGTGCAGCAGTTGGCGATGTTGCGCGGCGGGTTGTTGGTCGAGTTTGCCGATCAGGTTGTCGGCGGGGTCGTACTCGAACTGCTTTTGCGCCGCTGCCGGCATCAATGAGGGTTGGCTGGCGAGACGGCGTTGGCGTGAACGCAGGCGGCCGCTGCGGTCGTATTCGCTGCGGGTACTGAGCTGGCCCTGGGTACGCAGCACTTCGCGGTGCAGGCGGTCGCGTTCGAAGTCGCTGATGACCTGGCCGTCGAGGTTGATCTGGTGCAGGTGGCCGCTGCCGTAGTACAGGCGGTTGAGCCAGCGGCCGTCCGGCAACTGAGTCTGGATCAGGTTGCCCAGTTCGTCGTAGTGGTGTTGCAGGGCACCTGCAGCGCTGTGTTCAGCAGTCAACTGGCCAAGGGCGTCGTAGGCGAAGCCCAGCGCCTGGGTATTGCCTTGCAGGTCGGTGAAGGTTACAGCGGTGAGCTGATCCACCGCGTCGTAGCTGTAATCGGTGCGACCATCGTCGGTGGTTTTGGCCACCAGTCGACCGACCGCATCGCGTTCCAGTCGATGCACGATAGGATCGGGCGGCGTGTCGGGTACCAGGGCCAGGCCATTGCCGTAAGGCGCGGGTACAGCTGTCACCGTCGTGATGTTATCCAACGCATCGTAGCCGTAGCGCCTGGCGCTGCCATCGAGGTCTTGCTGCTCGACCAAACGGTCGCCGGCATCCCACGCGAAGCGATAACGCTCGCCGTTCTCGTTGATCAACGCTTGCAGCCGCCCATAACTGTCATAGCCGAACTGCACCTGCCGGCCATGGGCGTCGATGCGCTGGCGTACCTGCCCGCGACGGTTGTGCTGATACAGCGTGGTGTGCCCTGCCGGGTCGGTGTAACCGACCAGTTGCCCACTTGCATCGCGTTGGTACTGCTCGGTACGGCCGTCCGGCAATTGAGTGGTGAGCAAACGCCCCTGGGCGTCGTAGCTGAATTGAGTGCGCTCACCGAGCGCATCGATAATGACCTGCAGATAACCGCGCTCGTCGTAGCTGAACCGCGTTGGGTAACCCGAACAATCGATATGCTCGACCAGTTGCCCGAACGGGTTCCAGCGCAGCTTTTTGCTTTTGCCGGTGGCGTCGATGATTTCCACGACCTGTCCGTGGGCGTCGTACCGGTAGCGAGTGATGTTGCCCAGTGGGTCGGTCTCGGCGATACAGTTACCGCGCGGATCGTAGCGGTACTGCCAACTGTGGTCGGCGGCATCGGTCTCCACCAGCGGCAACGCCCAGTGTTCCAGCCACAGGGTCGAGTCGCTGCGGCCCAATGGGTCGGTTTCGCCGATCAGGTTGCCGGCCTCATCGTAGCTGTATTCGAAGCGCCCACCCTGAGGGTCAGTGGCGCTGAGCAACTGGCGTTCATCATTCCATTCGAAGAGCCAGTTATGGTTGAGATTGTCGCTGTACAGAATGATCTGGTGTTGACTGTTCCAGTGCCGGGTGCTGACGCGTTGTAAGCCATCGGTGATGCGGGTGATACCGGCCTGCAAGTCATACTCGAACTGGTAAGCGTCGCCCTCATCGGTCCAATGTCGCACCACACGCCATTCCAGACCTTCAACCAAAGCCCACTCATAGAAGCAGCGCAATCCGGTGGGCAGTTGATGTTCCACCATTCGGCGACCACTGTCGTAAGCGAAACGCCGCTGAACCTGGCCAGTGGCATCACGCACTTCGGCGAGGTTTCCCTGCGCATCGAAGCCATAGCTGACGAGCGTTTCGCGGCGCTGATCGGGGTACAGGCGTTCGATCCGCACCAGGTGGCCTTGATCGCGGATCAACTCAACCTGCACCAGATCGAACGTATCGCGCAGCCGTACCAGATGGCCGGCTTCGTCGTAGTCGACATGGATGCGGTTGTCATTGCGGTCGCCGAGTTGGCTAAGACGCAGTAATGATGGGTTGGCAGAGGGTTCAAATAGGCGATACAGCCCGTCATCGCTTTCGATCAACAACTGCCCATTGAGGCGGCGTCGCACCGCGAGCCCTTCACCGGCACTGAACACTGCGCCGCCTAAAGGAATGGAGCCCATGTCGATGGGCCGGCCTTGCTCATCGGTATAAATCAGCGTCTCACCGCCCTCCGGATGGGGCCTGATCTCGACGCACACTTCATAGGCCACGCTCCAGCCTTTCCCGAGCAGTGTGCCCGGGCGTTCATCGCGGCTGTTGTAGAAGCGCTGCCAGTCGATTGGCAGAGTGCCGGGCAGTACGAAATCCAGCTCCTCGACATCGCCCAGCACCTTCGCGCCTGTCGCCGCATGCACCGGGTTCGACGAGCCCAGCGCCGCGTTGGCCAGCGCGCCCATCGCACTGCTGACGGCCATCGAGGTCGCCCCACCAATCAACATGCACGGCAACTTGCTGAAGAACTTGCCCTTGCCGCCCTTGAGCATCAGCAGCGCCGTCACCGCCAGCCCGACGCCCGGGGTCTTGCCGCTGCGAATTTCACGCACCACTACCGAGCCGCCGCCAATGGTGACATTGGAGGAAATCAGCCCCGATGACACCACCGTCGCATCGCAGGTACTACGGTCACCACTGCGCACCGCCGGTTGACCGTTGACCGTGACCTTTTCCGAGCCCTCGGCCAGAAACTGTGGCGGCATCGGTGGGTGCTTCATGCACACGACCATGTCCAACGGCTTGGGCACGGCGCCCGGCGCGGGCGTCGCGACCGTAGGGCGCCACATCTGCGAGAAGAAACTCTCGGCCATATCCAGGTAACTGGGGTCGGGTTCAGGCTTGGTTTCTTCCAGCTCGGTGCCAGCTGGCGCGACATGGGAGCTGATAGCCCCGGCGGCGCGGGCAGCGGGGATATTGTTGGTGAGGGTGTTGGTGGATCCGGTGAGAATGTTTGCCTGTACCGTGGGCGGAAACAATGCGTTGCTAAAGGCATCGCATAACTTCGTCAGGCCCTTATCGGCCCCACTCTTGCTCATGGCCAGGCCGACAATCGTGCCCACCACCGCGCCCAGCAGGAAGCAGCCGAGCCCGCCGGTGACCACGGTAATGCCGGTGGCAGCCACCACGGCAGCGGTCGCCACAGCGGTGATCGCGATATTGGCCGCCACTTCCAGCACACCGCCAAGGATGTCCGCCATCATCGAGGTGTGGGACAGCGCATCGCCCATCCGGGCCGCCCATAACGCGTCAGACATTCAAGTTGCTCATCAGGAAATAGCGTCGAACGACAGCGAGTTTTTGATCAACGCCCAGTGCGCCGCTTCGGCATCCCCTAGCTTGTCGGCCTTCACGTAACTCAAGGCGAGCATCTTGCGCGTGCCCGGAATCACCAGTGCCAGTTGGTACTGGAACACCTTGTCATTGCCCTTGTTGAACTGGCTGCGCAGCTCGATCCCTTCTACCTCTTGCGCTGCGCCCAGGCGCACGTCAACACCCGGTTGATAGCGCAAATCCTGCACCTGTTTTTCCAGGCGCTGGAGTTGGTCATTGAAGTTGCTGTGCAGGGTTTCACCCTCGGCGAGCAGGCTGCGGCTGACAATCAGGGAAGTGCCCAATTCAGGGAACTTGAGGATATTGATCGTCGCGTCCTGCAGCTCGGCGGCCGGCAGTTGGAACTGGAATTCGTTGATTCGGTACGTCATGGAAACAGGTCTCGTCAGGAGCTTTTAGGCGCGGGGAACGCAGCTTTGATATTCGCGTCGATGCTGGCTTTCACGCCTTGGCCATCGGGCGTGGCGCCGGGGCCGCCGCCGTTGTTCAGGTGCAGCACGCCGCCAGTGTTGAACTCGGCATCGCCGCTGGCGTAGAAGCTGATTTGCACGCCGCTCAGGTTGATCTGCCCGCTGGCGTTCAACTCCAGGATGCTTTCGCCGCAGACCAGCCGCAGGTTCTCGCCCACCTCGATAACGTAGCTCTGGCTGATGCTGTCGGTCTTCCTCTGGCCCACCGAGAGGATGTCTTCCTGCTTGACGATGCGCAGGCGGTTGTTGCCGATGGTCACCGTCTCGTTATGGCCGATGCTCTTGTTGCGGTCATGCCCGACGGAGTGGCTTTCATCCACCTCCACTACGATGTCCTGATTCCTTTCGGCATGGATGTACAACTGCTCCAGCCCCTTCTTGTCCTCCATGCGGATTTCATTGAAGTTGGCCGGCGTGCCGCCTTTGCTGGAGCGGCTTTTCATGCCGCTCTGGGTCGCGTTTTCCGGCAGGTCGTAGGGCACAGTCTGCTCGGCGTTGTAGACGCGGCCAGTGATGATCGGCCGGTCCGGGTCGCCTTCCAGGAAGCTGACGATCACTTCCTGGCCGATGCGCGGAATCTGCATCGAGCCCCAGTTTTTCCCCGCCCAGGATTGCGACACACGGATCCAGCACGAGCTGTTTTCGTTGGATTGGTCATGACGGTCCCAGTAGAAGTGCACCTTCACGCGGCCGTACTGGTCGGTCCAGATCTCCTCGCCTTTGGGGCCGACCACCAGTGCGGTCTGCGGGCCTTTGACGATGGGCCGATGGGTGTTGGCCATTGGGCGGAAACTTTGCTGGGCGTCGATGCAGGTGAGGCTGCTTTCGAACTGCGCCGAACCCGAACCCCCGCCGCTTTCCAGACTTTCCTGGACGATGTAATAGCGGCAACCCACGATCAGGTATTCGCGGTTCTGGTCCTGACGGCTGAAGCCGGTGAGGCTGAACAGATGGCCCGAACCCAGGCCCCGCGCATTGCCGGCAAACTCGATCTGCTCGTGCAGGGTTTGCAGGGCTTCGATGCGGGTGCGTGCATAGTGTTCGCCATCTTCGCTTTGCACGTAGGTGCCGGGGTAGTCGTAGAGCGGGTAGTCGCCGGCGGTATGCGGGCGCGGCATGGCCGAGCGCACGTCGATACGGGCGCTGGGGCGCTGGAAGTCGTAATCGTTGAGTTCCAGCGAACCCGGCTGCACTTCGTGCGCCAGGTGCCAGTTGTGCATGTGGTCGCGTTCGCGCTGCTGCTCGTCCTTGGGGTAGTACGGGACCGACGCGTAGCCCGGCACGGTGGTGTGCGCGCCGTAGGCATCGGCCAGCACCAGCACATGGCGGTCCTGTTCGTGGCGGAAGAAGTAGTAGATGCCTTCCTGTTCCATCAAGCGGCTGACGAAATCGAAACTGGTCTCGCGGTACTGCACGCAGTATTCCCACTCGCGGTACGGCTGGCTCAGGGCGTCCTCGAAGTCGGAAAAGCCCAGGTCGCGAAACACCTGCTTGATGATCTGCGGGATGCTCAGGTTCTGGAAAATCCGGCAGTCCGATGTACGGCTGAGCAACCACAACCATGGGCGCAGCGTCACCTGGTAACTGGCGAACTGGCCCTGGTCGATGTTCTGGCTGCAACGGGCAACGATGCCGTGGAAGTATCGCTCGCCACCGTCCGCCAATTGCAGGCCTACGCTCATCGGCTTGCCGAGCAGTTGGTTAAGGTCGATGTTGGCGTCCAGGGACGTCAGTTGCAGCTCGTAGTTGAACAGCCTGCCCAGCTCTTCGCCGCCGCCCATTTCATTGAGCAGCAGTACATCCGGCCCGAGGGGGCTGGTGATCTTGGCCAGGCGTGAGGCTTGGTTGAATAGCATCGGTTAACCCGTAAATGTCGTTGTACCTGACGAACCGAACCCCCTGTAGGAGCTGGCTTGCCAGCGATAGTGGTGGCCCGGTCAACCTCAATGTTGAATGTCAGGCCGCTATCGCCGGCGAGCCGGCTCCTACAGTTGAATGGCGTTCCGTCAGCTGGCGTCGCTGAAGTCGTAGTGCAGTTCGTTATCCCGGCTACTGATCCGCACACCGGCCAACGCCTTGCCTTCGAGCATGCGGGTGAGAAACTCACGGCTCATGTCTGGCAGCAGGCTGTTGGTGAGGATGGTGTCGATCATGCGGCCACCGCTCTCGGTCTCGGTGCAGCGCGAGACGATCAGGTCGACCACCGCGTCGTCGTAGTCGAAAGCCACCTTGTGGGTACTTTCCACGCGCTTCTTGATGCGGTTGAGCTGCAGGCGGGTGATTGCCTTGAGCATCTCGTCGCTGAGCGGGTAATACGGAATGGTCACCAGGCGGCCCAGCAACGCCGGCGGGAAAATCTCCAGTAGCGGCTGGCGCAGCGCCTTGGCGATGTCTTCCGGCTCGGGGATGTTCGCCGGGTCTTTGCACACGTGGGAAATCAGCTCGGTGCCGGCGTTGGTGGTCAGCAGGATCAGGGTGTTCTTGAAGTCGATCACCCGGCCTTCGCCGTCTTCCATCACGCCCTTGTCGAACACCTGGAAGAAGATCTCGTGCACGTCGGGGTGGGCTTTTTCCACCTCGTCCAGCAGCACCACGCTGTACGGTTTACGCCGCACCGCCTCGGTCAGCACGCCGCCCTCGCCGTAACCGATATAACCCGGTGGCGCGCCCTTGAGCGTGGACACTGTGTGAGCTTCCTGGAACTCGCTCATGTTGATGGTGATGACGTTCTGCTCGCCGCCGTACATGGCTTCGGCCAGGGCCAGGGCCGTTTCGGTCTTGCCTACGCCGGAGGTGCCGGCCAGCATGAACACGCCAATTGGCTTGCTCGGATTGTCGAGACCGGCGCGGGACGTCTGGATGCGTTTGGCGATCATCTGCAGGGCATGGTCCTGGCCGATGATGCGCTTCTTCAGGTGCTGATCGAGATTGAGCACGGTCTCCAGCTCGTTGCGGGCCATGCGGCCCACCGGAATCCCGGTCCAGTCGGCGACCACCGAGGCCACGGCCTGGTAATCCACGGTCGGCAGGATCAGCGGGGTCTCGCCTTGCAATACGCTGAGACGCTGTTGCAGGTCGACCAGTCGGGCGCGCAATTCATCGTTGCCACTGTCTACCACGCCAGCCTTTTCACGCAGGGTGGCACGGGTGGCGAGCAACTCATCAACCAGCGCTTTCTCTTCGGCCCAACGGTTCTCCAACGTCGCAAGACGCTCACGCTCAGCACTCAATAGGGCTTCGGTGTTGGTTTGCCGTGCACCAATCGCAATGCCGATAGCATGCTCGCGGGCGATGATTTGCAGCTCGGTTTCCAGGGCTTCGATACGGCGGCGGCTGTCGTCGACTTCCGCCGGCACCGCGTGCAGGCTGATGGCGACGCGGGCGCAGGCGGTGTCCAGCAGGCTCACGGATTTATCCGGCAATTGGCGCGCCGGGATGTAACGGTGGGACAGCTTCACCGACGCTTCCAGGGCTTCATCGAGGATCTGCACCTGATGGTGCTGTTCCATCGTCGAGGCCACGCCGCGCATCATCAGCAGCGCCTTGTCTTCCGATGGCTCGGCCACTTGTACCACCTGGAAGCGGCGGGTCAAGGCCGGGTCTTTTTCGATGTGCTTCTTGTATTCGGCCCAGGTGGTCGCGGCCACGGTACGCAAGGTGCCACGGGCCAGCGCAGGTTTCAGCAGGTTGGCGGCGTCGCCCGTGCCGGCGGCCCCACCGGCCCCGACCAGTGTGTGAGCTTCGTCGATAAACAGGATGATCGGCTTGGGCGACGCCTGGACGTCTTCGATCACTTGGCGCAGGCGTTGCTCGAACTCGCCTTTCATACTGGCACCGGCTTGCAGCAGGCCGACATCGAGGCTGCGCAGTTCCACATCCTTGAGCGCAGGCGGTACGTCACCGGCGACGATGCGCAGGGCGAAACCTTCGACCACGGCGGTTTTGCCCACTCCGGCTTCACCGGTGAGAATCGGGTTGTTCTGGCGGCGGCGCATGAGGATGTCGACCAGTTGGCGGATCTCTTCGTCACGCCCAACGATGGGATCAAGCTTGCCGCTACGGGCCTGCTCGGTCAGGTCGACGGTAAAGCGCTTGAGGGCTTCCTGCTTGCCCATTGCACTCGGAGCCATGGCACCGCTGGCCTCGCCGGGCACGGCACCGGCGTTGAAACCGTCACTGGCGCTCAATGCGTTTTCGGGCGAGTCACCGACATATTCATCAAAACGTTCGCTCAGGGCCTCGGCCTTGATTTTGTCGAACTCGGCAGACAAACCCAGCAGCGCATGGCGCAGGCTCGGAGTCTTCAGGATGCCCAACACCAGGTAACCGGTGCGCACCTGGCTTTCGCCGAACATCAGGCTGCCGTAGACCCAACCGCGTTCCACGGCCTCTTCCACATGGGAGGACAGGTCGGTGATCGAGGTCGAGCCACGGGGCAGGCGGTCCAGGGCTTCAGTCAGGTCGCGGGCCAGGCGCGCCGGTTCGACGTTGAACTGGCGAATGATGCGGTGCAGGTCCGAGTCCTGCAGTTGCAGCAGTTGGTGAAACCAGTGGGCCAGTTCCACATACGGGTTACCCCGCAGCTTGCAGAATACGGTGGCAGCTTCGATGGCCTTGTAGGCCACGCTGTTGAGTTTGCCGAACAGTGCGGCGCGACTGATTTCACCCATGCTCTGGATTCCTTGAGGTGGTGGCCTGATCGGCGTAATGCCGGGCCAGGATTAGGTCGTTGGCGTCGTGCGCGGGTTTGCCGAGCCAAGTATTGAAGCCCAGGCGGAACTGGCCATTGAGTTGCAGCGCCGGTACTTCAGGTTGTTGCAGAACCAGGTTCAAGTCCCAGTCCAATTCGTGGCCAAGGTACTCGGCCACCCACGCCACCAGCTCATTGAATGGCGGGTGGCCGGGCAGCATGCCCATGTAGTCATCGAGCTTGAGCGGCCCCAGGCGAATGCGGAATTTGTGCTGGCGGTCCCAGACATGGCTACCCAGGCAAAAGTCCACGCCCAGTTGGTTGGCGCTGACGCCCACGCGGCTGCGTTCGGGCAACTCCAGCCATTGGCCGACGTACTCTTCGATCTCTACCGACAAGCCGAAATACTCGCTGAGGATCGCCTTTAAACCATCCGGGTAGCGGGTCTGCGCCGACAAGTGACCGCTGTAATGCAGCTTTGCGGCGTCGGCAATCAGCCCCTGGTTGAGCAGGCTTGGCATGCCACGGCCGCTCAGGGCGGCGAGGCGGGCGGACCAGTAGTCGTCGTCCGGGCGGTCATGGCTGACGGTAGGCCGCGCCTCGGCCCAGGCCCGATAGAACAGGCTGAGCAAGCGGTGGTGGAACACATCCAGGAACTGCTTGCTGGTGCTGTCGGCGTTGTTGCGCTGGCGCTCGCGTACGTACTCGGTGATATGCAGCGGCAGGGGGCCATTGGGGCCACCGAGACCGAAGAAGAACTGCTCCAGGCGCGCCGGCTTACCGTCACCACCGGGATCGACCGAGGCCAAGGTGGCCGGGGCGAAAGTGCAATCGGCTTGTTGGCCCAGGCGCAGCGGATCATCCGCCAGGCGCAGGGAGTGGCCCAGGCGCGGCAGGTCGGGCGATTCGCACTCGATACGCCGCAACGCCTGGAAGAAATCGTATTCCCAGGGTTCCTGATGCATCGCATCCAGTGTGTTCAAAGGGTCGGACGACGCCCGGGCTTGGCTTTCCATCGCATGATCTCGCCGCGTTCGGTGGTACGGATCACCGTCTCGGTAAAACTGTTGATCGACACATAGCGTGCCAGGAAGCGCTCCAGCACCGCACCGAGCAGGAACACACCGGTGCCGCGAAACGCGTTTTCATCGAATTCCAGGGTGATCTCCAGGCCACGGCCAAACACGATCGGCCCGGGCATCGGCAGGCGCCGGGTCACGGCTTTGCTGCTGACTTCACGCAGGCCCTCGATCTGCAATTGCAGGGCAGCGTCGTTGCTGTCGCCATACAGGCGCAGCAGTTCACGCAAGGCGCCCGCGCCCTGGCCCTGTTCGCTGAGCGACAGGTAGTTGAGCGACAGCTGACTGATCAGACGCCAGGCCTTGGCGTCATGCGCGTGGCTGGCACGCGGGCGGCTCGGGCCGGCCACGCAACGCACGGCCATCACCGGCGCGCTGTCGGCCAGGGTGAAGTCGGTCTTGCCGTTGCCCACGCTCATGAACAACGGCAAATCACGGTTGGTGCACAGCGCGGTCACGCCGAGTTGGCGCAGGTCGTGGCGGTAGGGCGCTTGCTTGCTGTCCACCAGGCTGACAAAGGTTTCGCTGCCCACATACGTGGAGCGCGGGCCGTTGCGGCGCTGGTCGCTGGACAGCACCCGCGGCTCGCGGCGCACCGTGTAATAGGCCTGGTCGCGGCCGTAGCGCGACGGGTCGCGTACAGCGTAGAACGGCAGGAAAGGCTGCTCTGGCCCCGTGCCGTGGCCGGTGAGGCCGCTCAGCGAGTGCACCTCGAAATCCATCGGTCGGGTGCGGTCGGCGATCACATGGTGTTCGTGGACCCGGTCGGACAAGTGAATGCGATCCAGGCGTTTCGGGAACAGGTTGATGGCCGGGGTGCAGAACGGCAGGAATTGTGCGGCGCCGACACTGCCTTCCAGGCTGGGCTCATGGCGATCGAACAATACGATCAACTCCAGCTCCTGGCCGTCGCAGCGTTTGACCGCACGGCTCAGCTCGGCGAACTCGACGAACAGGAAACGGTGGGGCAGGGCGAAGTATTCCTGCAGCAGGCGATAGCCCTGGAACGCACGCGCCACGACCGGCATGGCGGCGTCGGCGTCATCAAAACCTCGCGAGCGCAGCGCGTCTTGCGGCAGGCGCTCGACCCAGTCACCACCCGGCTTGCGTGCAAACACGGCGCAGGCGTTACCCAGCAGTTGCTCGTAAAGGCGGAACGGTTGTTCGTCGGCACCACTGAGGTACAGCGGCAGGCTGTCCAGGTCGAGGCTGTTAAACGGCAACTCGGCGCCGGTACGCAGAGTCAGGCGCAAACCAGCCTTGGCCTTCGGCTCACTGGCGGCTAGGCGGCCGAGCACGGCGGCGGGGTTGCCGAAGTACTCGGCGTTGGTCACCTGCAACGGCCACAGCGTCACCGGGTGAGCGGTGCGGTACTCGCAGCAGGTCTGGGTTTCACGGCCCAATGCCGCACGCAATACCGTATCGCGGGGCAGTGAAAAACCGCTGGCCAGGGAGCCTTCATCGGGGTCGGTCTGCAGTTGCACCACCGTCATCGACGGCGTTGGCGCGAGGTAGTGCGGGTACGCGATTTCCAGCAGGTTGTGGGTGAAGGTCGGGTACTCGGCGTCGAGCTTGAGCTGCACGCGGGCAGTCAGGTAGGCAAAGCCTTCAAGCAGGCGTTCGACGTACGGGTCGGCGCAGTCCATGCCGGACAGGGTCAGCCGACTGGCGATCTTCGGGTATTCCTTGGCGAACTCTGCGGCGCTTTCGCGCACATGGTGCAGTTCCTGGTTATACAGCTCCAGCAGGCGCGGGTTCATGTCCGTCTCCGCTGGTCGGCGTTAATCACACGCACATGGCCGGATTCCAGGTCGAGGTCGGTTTGCAATAACAGACGCAAAGGCACCGGCTGGGCCCACAGGTCGCCTTCGATCTCGAAACTCAGCGCGTTGTGGTTCATCTCGCCGTGGCTGACGCGGGCTTTGACGCGCAGGGTGTGGCGCAGGATTCGCGGCTCGAAGGTGGCGATGGCCTGGTAGATCAGGGCTTCCAGCGCTTTGATATCGACGCTGGAAGCGCTGTTCCCGGCCAGTGCCGGCAGGCCGTAATTGATCACCGACGTACCGGCTGGGGTGTGCAGCGTGGCATCGGCGTCCAGCAACGACGTGGTGTTGAGCAGCCACGCCAGGTCGCGTAGTACCGAGGCTTTCAATTGGGTCAGGGACAGCACGCGTTTGTCGGCGCTTTCCTTGGGATTGGTCGGGTCGTCGTCGGTCAACCGGTCCAGCAGGGACGGTTGCAGACGGTCGCGGGAAGCGATTTCAGTTACCACCAAAGCAGCTCCACGGACGGGTTGTGAGAGGGACGGGCTTCGTGAGGGGCAGGGTGCCGGGGGCCGTGGCGTGAGGCCACGGCCCGAGGGCTATTAGCGCTTGGTGTTGGAACGGATGTTCCAGCCAAACTTGATCGCGCCGCCGTCTTTGGTGCCGTCGGCTTTCTGCGGCTGGTAGTCGACCATCACTTGGGCAAAGTTCAGGGTGACGTTCTCGGTCAGGCGATCATCACTGCCCGAACCGCCGGTGCTCAGGGACGTTACCAGCACTTCTTCCAGGTTGATCACCATGTACTCGACCTGGCTTTCACCACCGGCCTTGCGCACGGTCAGCTTGACCTTGTCGATGTGCTTGCCGCTGGCGCAGTGCATCATCAGGTTAGGCGACGCCTTGTCGACGTACTTGGTCAGCGACAGGTCCTGGATATTCACCTTGCCCGCGCCACCGCCACCGCCGACATGCATGTTGCCGGACTGGGACATGCCCCAGCTCCAGTTCAGTACGTCGATTTCGTCCTTGTGGGCTTTGTCCATGGACTCGCCCTTGATGTCGCCGATCTTGATGAAAATATCAACAGCCATGTTTTCTCCCTGTGTGGTCTCAGCCACAGAATGTGTTGACGTCCCCGACCCCTGTAGGAGCGAGCTTGCTCGCGAAGGTCGTTGACGCTGACGCTGACATCCTGAATGAACGCGGCGCCTTTAAGTTTTTCGCGAGCAAGCCCGCTCCTGCAGGAACGAGCCGGTCCCGAATGTTTAAGCGCTTTTCGCCGAAGGCAGCTTCGATACCAGGCGCAACGACACGGTCAGCCCTTCGAGCTGGTAGTGCGGGCGCAGGTAGAACTTGGAGTTGTAGTAACCCGGGTTGCCTTCCACTTCTTCCACGATCACTTCAGCGGCAGCCAATGGGTGCTGGGCCTTGGTGGTTTCGGTGGAGTGGGCCGGGTCGCCGTCGACGTAGTTCAGGATCCAGTCCTGCAACCAACGCTGCATTTCGTCCTTCTCTTTGAAGGAACCGATCTTGTCGCGCACGATGCACTTCAAGTAGTGAGCGAAACGGCAGGTGGCGAACAGGTACGGCAAGCGCGCGGCCAGATTGGCGTTGGCGGTGGCGTCCGGGTCGTCGTATTCGGCCGGTTTCTGCAACGACTGGGCACCGATGAAGGCGGCGAAGTCGGTGTTTTTCTTGTGCAGCAGTGGCATGAAACCGTTCTTCGCCAGTTCCGCTTCACGGCGGTCGCTGATGGCGATTTCGGTCGGGCACTTCA
Organism: Pseudomonas sp. BCA17; assembly: GCF_004519405.1. Lineage (GTDB taxonomy): Bacteria > Pseudomonadota > Gammaproteobacteria > Pseudomonadales > Pseudomonadaceae > Aquipseudomonas. The sequence goes on from NZ_SGWI01000003.1 coordinate 270,503, forward strand.
TGTCCACGCCACCGTCATCGGTAGGGAACGTGTGGGCCGGCAGGTTCTCCACTTCACCGCCGGACTCCACGCCACGGATGCGCGAGCACCAGCCGTAGTGTTTGAACGAGCGGTTGATGTTCACGGCCATGGCGTAGGCGGCGTTGGCCCAGGTGTACTTGGAGCTGTCGGCGCCGTCGGTGTTTTCTTCGAAGGCGAAGGCTTCCACCGGGTCGGTCTTGGCGCCATACGGCAGGCGCGCCAGGAAGCGCGGCATGGTCAGGCCGATGTAGCGTGAGTCTTCCGATTCACGCAGCGAGCGCCAGCCGGCGTATTCCGGAGTGGTGAAGATCTTGGTCAGGTCGCGCGGGTTCGACAGTTCCTGCCACGAGCCCATGCCCATCACGGTCGGCGAGGCCGCAGCGATGAAAGGGGCGTGCATGGCGGCGCAGACTTTCGACAGTTCGCCCAGCAGTTCCACGTCGGGTGGTGACTGGTCGAAGTAGTAGTCGCCCACCAGGCAGCCGTACGGTTCACCGCCGAACTGGCCGTATTCTTCTTCGTACATCTTCTTGAAGATCGGGCTCTGATCCCACGCGGTGCCCTTGAACTTCTTCAGGGTCTTGTGCAAGTCCGGCTTGGAGATGTTGAGCACGCGGATCTTGAGCTGCTCATCGCTCTCGGTGTTGTTGACGAGGTAGTGCAGGCCACGCCAGGCGCTTTCCAACTGCTGGAAATCCTGGTGGTGGATGATCTGGTTGACCTGGGCGGTGAGCTTGGCGTCGATGGCCGCGATGATCGATTCGATCGATTTGATCGCATCGTTGGACACCAGGTCGGTTTGCGCCAGGGCCTGTTCGGCCAGGGTGCGCACCGCGGTTTCCACGGCTTCGCGGGCACGCTCGGTCTTTGGCTTGAATTCCTGCAGCAGCAGGTTCGCGAACTCGCTGGCTTCTTCGGTCTGGGTGCCGAGGATCTGGCTGCCTTCGCGGGCGTTATTGTCGGTCATGATTATTGGTCCCCTGCAGGCTTGGGCGCGCTGGCAAGTGCCTGAAGCAGTGCCGGGTCCTTGATCGCCTTCATGATGATTTCTTCAGCGCCGGTCTTGCCGTCCATGTAGGTCAGCAGGTTGGCCAGCTGGGTACGGGCTTCGAGCAATTGGTTCAGCGAATCGACCTTGCGCGCCACGGCGGCCGGGCTGAAGTCGTCCATGCTCTCGAAGGTGATGTCCAGGCTCAGGTTGCCTTCGCCGGTCAGCTCGTTGGGTACGTGGAAGGCCACGCGCGGCTGCATGGCCTTGAGGCGCGAGTCGAAGTTGTCGACGTCCACTTCAAGGAACTTGCGGTCCGCCACGGGGGCGAGCGGCTCGGCAGGTTTGCCGGCGAGGTCGGCCATCACGCCCATCACGAAGGGCAGCTGGACTTTCTTCTCGGCGCCGTAAAGCTCGACGTCGTACTCGATCTGCACTCGAGGCGCACGGTTGCGCGCAATGAATTTCTGAGAACTTTGCTTCGCCACGTTGCTGCTCCTGGTCGCTTGAGCGACGGTGTTGTTACTGCATAGCCCGGTGGCTTACTCGCTGTCCGGGCCGCGCAGGTTTTCAAATTGGGACATGCCGTCGGGAATCAGATTGCGCACGATGGCCGCGAAATCGGCGTGCACCAGGTTCTTGGCGCGGTTCAACAGCACCGGCAGCGGGCTCGAGGGCTCGTGCCGGGTGTAGTACGCAAGGATTTTGTCGAGGCTGCGCAACACGTCATCGCGGCTGGCGATGTCGCCGGCCGGGCGTGGTGCTGCGGGCGCAGCGGCGAAATCGACCGAGGGGGCATTGTCGTCACTGACGGCCTCGGGTTCGCCACTGCTGTCGGTGCCTGGCACCGCTTGATTGAGTATCTGCAGCGCCTGCTTGAGCGGTTGCTTCAAGGCACTCAAATCCACGCCCCGGGCTGAACCGACCTGGTCATTGACCTGCTGTTCGATGGCCTCGCAGGCAGCACGCGCTGCGCTCAAGGCGTCGCGGGTGGCTTGCAGGTGCTCGGGGTCGCTGTCGAGGAATGCGGCGTGCAGTTGCTGGGCTCCGAGCTGCTCGTCGGCAAAAATCTGCAGGCCGCTGGCGTTGAGCGCCGCACGCAGGGTAACGGGGCCGAAGGTGCGCGAGCGCGTGAGGACGCTTTCGCGCAACAGGCGAATGGTTGTGTCACTGGTCAAGCCGGACAGGGCGTTGATGCGCACGGTAGGGTCGTTATCGTCGTCGGCATCCAGGCGTGGATGCAGGTCGGTCCAATAGTCGCGCAGCAGGGCGTTGATCAACGAAAGGACTTCAGCCAGCCCGGCCACGCCTTGCAGGGCAAGGGTGCTTTGCAGCAGAAAATGGGTGATGCGCAGGTCTTTGCTGCGTTGCAGCAAGTCAAGGCTCTGCTGCTGGATGCTGCGCCATTCCGGCGGTTCGGCGGGCAGGATCGAATCGCCCATGCTGCGCTCGGGTTGGCCCTTGGCGTCACGCTCCAGTTGGAGAAATTGCGCGTCATACTCCATGTCTTCGCCACACGGCGAGTTCGGGGAAACGGCGGCGAGCAGCAACGGCACATCCACTGAGTTTGATCTCCTTATCAGCCCGATAGATGGCGGGCAATGCATGCATTAGTTGTCTGAGGAACTTTGCATGTTTTCTTGGTCATATAGTCAGAGTGCCACTACTGTGACATCAGTGATGTTCAAGAAGTTGTGCATTTTTGGTGTAGTACTTATGCCTTGTCAAGGTAAGCTATTCGTCCTCTGTGACAGATGTGCGGTGTTTAACAACCTGCGCGACTGGTGGGTCGAACGGCGCCCGCCAAGCAGGATTTTTGTCATGGAAGCCAGCTAAGATCAGCGATCTTGCGGGTTTAGGTAGATTCAGGGTCATTTTGTGTGACCTGGCGGGCATCTCCCGGGAAGCGTAGACCCGGGATCTACCGCGCGCGATGTAATCAGCAAGGAGGCAAGATGTCGCTGTGTTTGACTATCACTAGTTATCACAAGATTACCCCTGGGCAGTGCTCGGAAAAGTCCATGGACCAGGGCGTGATGGCTATTGGCCGCAGTTCGGATAATGACTGGGTATTGCCTGATCCGGAGCGTCTTGTCTCTTCACAGCATTGCGTTATTCAGTACAAAGATGGCCGTTATTATTTAACCGATAACAGTACGAACGGGGTGGAGTTGGTTCACGCCGGTATCCGTTTGCGCCGCGGTAATAGCGAGCCGTTGCAGGATGGTGAGTTGATCCGCATCGGCGACTACGAGATCCAGGCGCGCATCGATTTCAATGTGCAAGCCGTGGATAGCCGACCGTTTGCCGGTGACTCATCCAACAGCTTCGAAGCCCTGATGGGCGCCGTCGCCAGCCCGCCCGCACCTGTGCCTGCGCCTGTGATCGCGCCGCAGTTCCAGGGCGCCTCGGCAATGGATACCCTGCCGGACCTGTTCGACTTCCTCAGCCCCACGGCCGTTCCACCACCGACCGTGGCGGATCATGTGCCGTCCGAGCAGCACGATTTCCGGCCACCGACGCCGGTGGCCGTCGAAAAACCCGTGGTATCCGGCGGGCTGATTCCCGATGATTGGGACCTGTTTGCCGACACACCGGCACCGGCCGCACCGCCGCCGCCAGCACCGCCAGCACCGCCGGTGATTCAGCCGCCGCCTGTGCTGGAGCCGGCGCGCCCGGTGGCCGAAACCCTGCAATCGCCCGACCTGCTGCAAGCGTTCCTGCGTGGCGCCGGCCTGGAGCAGTTGCGTCTCGACAAAGCCGACGCCTGCGCCCAGATGGAAAACATCGGCCGCAGCTACCGCTTGATGGTCGAGGGCCTGATCGACGTATTGCGTGCTCGCGCCAGCCTCAAAGGCGAGTTCCGCATGCAACAGACCATGATCCGCCCGGCCGAAAACAATCCGTTGAAATTCGCGCCGAATGCCGACGAAGCCTTACTGTTGCTGCTTCGCCACGGCAACCAGGCGTTTATGGCACCGGACGCCGCCGTGCGCGACAGTTTCGACGATCTGCGCGCTCACCAGCTGGCCGTGATGGCAGGCGTGGAGGCCGCGATCAAGCACCTGCTGACCCGCTTTGAACCCTCGCAACTGGAGGAGCGCATGGGCAAACCCGCCGGGTTATCGAGCCTGTTCAACGGCTCGCGCCAGGCCCAGTACTGGCAGCAGTTCACTGAGCTCTACAGCAATATTTCCCGCGAGGCCCAGGAAGATTTCCAGGACCTGTTCGGCCGCGAATTCAGCCGAGCCTACGAAGAACACAGCGCACGACAGCGTCGCTGATCACGCAGTACATGGATTTAACGGATAGCTAAGTACGTCATTGAGGACGCAGGATGATTCCCAGGTTTTTACTCGCAGCCGCTACCGCGTTGCTGTTGACGGCGTGTGCCAAGGACGCGGTCAAACCCGAAGTAGCGGGCGAAACGGAGGCGGACACCGCCGCCGTCGAGTTGCACTTTCATGCCATAGCCGGGCTCAACCCGGGCGCCAACGGCCAGGCCGCACCGGTACGGGTGCGCATCTTCGAGCTGAAAAATGCCGCTACCTTCGGGCGCTCCGACTACTTCGCCCTGGCGGATCGTGCGCAATCGACCCTCGGCCTCGACCTGCTGGACCAGGACGAAGTGATGGTGCAACCCGGCCAGCAACTGAGCATCCAGCGCGACCTCGACCCTGCCACGCGCCAGATCGGCTTGCTGGTGGGCTATCGCGAGCTGGACCGTGCGCAATGGCGCACGGTGATCAACGTGCCACCGCGCCAATACACCGAATATCAGATCAGCCTCGATGTGCGCGCCGTACGTGCCGACGTCGTGGTTCCCCCATCCAGCCCTGCCCAATAAGAAACCCTCGGAGCCCCCATGTCCTGGAACAATCGCGTGGTCTGGTCGGAAGGCATGTTCATCGGAACGCAGCACTTCCAGCAGCATGACCGTTACCTGGAAAACCTGATCGACGCCCGCAGCCGCCCGTTGAATGCCGGTGCCTGGGGCTTTTCCGAGTTGCTGATCGACCAGGGGCTGCTGGCCCAGGGCAAGCTGGCGATCGTTTCGGCGCGCGGCCTGTTGCCTGATGGCACACCGTTCAATATCCCCCAGGACGACCTCGCGCCGAGCCCGTTGAATATCGACGACAACCTGCGCGACGGTCTGGTGTACCTGGCCTTGCCGCTCAAGCGCGCCGGTGCCCGCGATACCGTGGAGGCAGGCGAAGCCCTGGAAGCCGCGCGTTATGTAAGCCAGGTGCGCGAAGTGCGGGATGACAACGCCCCGTTCGAGAACCGTGCGCCAGTGGCTGTCGGCTCTCGCGCCTTGCGCCTGCTCACCGCCCAGGATGGCATCAGTGATTACGCCGCCGTGGGCCTTGTGCGCATTAAGGAAAAACGCGCCGACCGCGCCCTGGTGCTGGATGACACTTACATCCCGCCGGTACTCGACGTTGCCGCGAGCAAACCGCTGACGGCCTTTCGCAGTGAGCTGCTGGGCCTGCTGCACCAGCGTGGCGAAGCCCTGGCTGGCCGCGTGGTCGCCTCGGGTGCGGGGGGTGCGTCGGAGATCGCCGACTTCATGCTGTTGCAACTGGTCAACCGCGCCCAGCCGCTGCTCCAGCATTTCAGCCAGTTGAGCCCGTTGCACCCGGAGCGCTTCTTCAGCGAACTGGTGAGCCTGGCCGGCGAGTTCTCGACCTTTTCGACCTCGGGCCGTCGCCCCCAGGAATATCCGCAATACCAGCATGACGACCTGGCCCTGAGCTTTGCCCCGGTGATGCAGGCGTTGCGTGAAGCGCTGTCGATGTTGATCGACAGCAAGGCCACGCCGATTCCGATTGTGGAAAAAGCCTATGGCATCCACGTGGCCATGCTTGCCGACAAAACCCTGCTCGACAGCGCGAGCTTCATCCTGGTGGTGCGCGCCGACGTACCCGGCGAAACCCTGCGTGCGCGCTTCGGCCAGCAGAGCAAGGTCGGCTCGGTGGAGCACATCCGTGACATGGTCAACCTGCAGCTGCCGGGCATCGGCCTGCTGCCGTTGCCGGTGGCGCCACGGCAGATTCCTTATCACGCAGGCAGTACGTACTACGAGTTGGACCGGGGCAGCGAGCACTGGCAGCAACTGAACAACTCCGGTGGATTTGCCTTCCATATCGCCGGGCAGTTCCCAGGCTTGAACCTGGCCTTCTGGGCGATCCGAGGATAATCCGCGATGCATCCCAATGATGATGACCGCACCCAGTTCATGCCGCGCCCGGGTGGCCGGGCGCCGGAACCTGTGCGTGCCGAACCTGCACCGTTGTCGATGCCGGCTGCGCCGATGCTCACGGGCAAAAGCCAGGGCCTCAACCCGCTGGAAAGTGCCGCCGGCCCCTTGTTGGCGCTGCTGACGCGCCTGCGCAACACCATCGCTCACCCGGCGCCGGCCAGCCTGCGCGCGCAGTTGCTGGCTTACCTGCGCCAGTTCGAAGAGCGTGCCGAAGCCGCCGGCATTCCGCGCAACGAAGTGCTGCTGGCGCGTTACGCGCTGTGCACCGCCCTGGATGAAGCGGTGCTGAGCACGCCATGGGGCAGCACCAGTGACTGGGGCAAGCAAAGCCTGCTGATCACCGTGCACAACGAAGCCTGGGGCGGCGAAAAAGTCTTCCAACTGCTCGACCACTGCCTGCAAAGCCCACGGGAACGCCTGTACCTGCTGGAGCTTCTGTACCTGTGCATGTGCCTGGGCTTCGAAGGCCGTTACCGGGTGATGAACGACGGGCGCAGCCAGTTGGACGCCTTGCGGGAACGCACCGCGGCAGCCATTCGCAGCGCCCGTGGCGAACACGAACGCGAGCTGTCACCGCATTGGCGCGGCGTGACCGTGGCGCGGGATCGCCTGGCGCAATTCATGCCGCCGTGGATTGCCGTGGCCATCGGCCTGGCGCTGCTGCTGGCGTTGTTGTTCGGCTTGCGCCTGAAGCTGGCGTCGGATGCCGAGCCGGTGTTCAAGAATATCCATGCGTTGGGAGAGATCCCGGTGCAAGCGATCGACCGTCCGGTGGCACAGCCCAAAGTCATCGAACGCCCACGCCTGGCAGGCTTCCTGGTGGAAGACATCAAGGCCGGTCGTGTCGCGGTGGAGGATGCAGTCGACCGTTCCGTAGTGACCATTCGCGGTGACGAGCTGTTCGCATCGGCCAGTTCCAGCATCGTTGATGACTACCAGCCGCTGATGCTGCGCATCGCCGACGCCATCCGCAAAGTCAAAGGCCAGGTGCGCGTGACCGGGCACAGTGACAACCGCCCGATTGCCACGCTGCGTTTCCCGTCCAACTGGGCGCTGTCCGAAGCACGGGCCAAGTCGGTGCTGGAGATCCTGGCCGCCAAGACCGGCCAGGCCGAGCGCTTCAGCGCCGAGGGTAGAAGCGACACCGAGCCGGTGGCTACCAACGCCACCGCCGAAGGCCGTGCCCGTAATCGTCGGGTTGAAATCACCGTATTGGCGGAGGGCGTCGAGTGAAGGCGTTTTTCAGTTTCATGATTCGCTGGGTGATCCCGGTGCTGGGCCTGATCGCCCTGAGCCTGATCATCTGGTTTGTCGGGCCGTTGCTCGATGTGTTGATGCCGGAAGGACGTCGCTGGGCACTGATCATCCTGGTGTTTGCGGTGTGGATCGCCTACCGCGTGTTCCGCATTATCCAGGCGCGGCGGCAGGCCGCCGAAGTGATGCGCAGCCTGGCGGCGCAAACCCCGGTCGACCCCAACAGTGTCGCCACTGCCGAAGAACTCAGCACCCTGCGCCAGCGCATGGACGAGGCCCTGGCACTGCTGAAAAAAGCCAAGCTGGGTGGCGATGAGCGGCGCAACCTCTACGAACTGCCGTGGTACGTGATCATCGGCCCGCCGGGTTCGGGCAAGACCACTGCGCTGGTCAACTCCGGGCTGCATTTCCCGCTGGCGGCCCAGTTGGGCGCCGGTGCCGTGCGTGGCGTCGGGGGGACGCGTAACTGTGACTGGTGGTTTACCGATCAAGCCGTGCTGCTCGATACCGCTGGCCGCTACACCACTCAGGACAGCAACTCCACGGTGGATAAAGCCGCGTGGCTGGGTTTCCTCGACCTGCTGAAAAAACAACGCTCACGTCGTCCAATCGACGGTGCGTTCATTGCGATCAGCCTGTCGGATTTACTGCTCGGTACTGAGGCCGAGCGCGCCGCCCATGCGGCGGCGATCCGTCTGCGTATCCAGGAGCTGTACACCCAGCTGGGCGTGCGTTTCCCGGTCTACCTGATGCTGACCAAGCTCGATTTGGTGCCCGGCTTCATGGAGTTCTTCGACAACCTGAGCAAGGAAGACCGCGCCCAGGTGTGGGGCATGACCTTCGCCCTGGACGACGGCAAGAACAGCGACAGCCCGCTGGCGCACCTGCAAAGCGAATTCGCAGGTCTGGAACAACGCCTCAACGAACGCCTGGTAGAGCGCCTGCAACAAGAACGCGACCCGGCGCGGCGCGACTTGATCTACGGCTTCCCGCAGCAGTTCGGTGCCCTGAAGGACTGCCTGCAAAGCTTCCTCGAAGGTGTGTTCAAACCCAACGCCTTCGAAGAACGCGTGCTGCTGCGCGGTGTGTACTTCACCAGCGGTACTCAGGAAGGCAGCCCGATTGATCGCCTGATCGGTGCCATGGCCCAGAGCATGAACCTGGACCGACAGCAGTTGGCACGCCAGAGCGGTACCGGGCGCAGTTACTTCATCGAAAAACTCTTCAGCGCCGTGGCTTTTGCCGAGCGTGGGCTGGTGGGGGTGAACCCGAAGGTCGAGCGCCGGCGCAAGTGGGTTGCACGCGGCGTACTGGCGGCCACCGTGGCCCTGGTGGTGGTGGTCAGCAGCTTGTGGTGGGTGAGTTATCGCGCCAATCAGGCCTATATCGCCCAGGTCGACCAGAAGGTTGCGCCACTGGGCCAGGCGGTACAGAACCTGAGCCCGGCCCAGCGCGAAGTGCTCGCCGTACTGCCGTTGCTCAACGCGACGAAAAACCTTGCCGGTGATTCGCCCAGTTGGGCCGAGGGCCTGGGCCTGTACCAGGGCGATATGCTCGAAGCCGAATCCAGCAGCGTGTACCGCAAACTGCTGATCGCGGTGTTCGCACCGCGTCTGGTGACGCGCATCGAAGAGCAACTGCACGGTGGTGGTAACTCCGACTTCCTGTACGAAGGCCTCAAGGCTTACCTGATGCTTGCCGACAGCGAGCACTACGACCCGGACTTCATCAAGGCCTGGATCGCCCTGGACTGGGATCGCAACCTGCCACGTGACTTGCCGGCCGATCAGCGCCAGGCACTGAGCGGGCATTTGCAGGCATTGTTTGACCGCCATCCGCCGAGCGCGCGCCTCGACCCGCGGCTGATCGACGACCTGCGTCGCCAGTTGCAACAGTTGCCGGTGGCCCAGCGTGTCTACGACCGGGTCAAACGCCAGAAACTGCCGGACGGTATCCCGGATTTCCGCATCAATGAAGCCGCCGGTCGCGATGCGGCGCTGGTATTCAGTCGCAAGAGCGGCAAGCCGCTGGGCGAGCCGCTGAGTGGTTTCTTCACCGCCAAGGGTTATCGCCAGGCGTTTTTGCTGAGCAGCCTGAACCAGACCGGCACACTCGCCGAAGAGCAATGGGTGTTGGGCCATGAGCAGGCCGATCAGCAGAACGTGGTGAGCCTGGCCGCTGACGTGCGCCGCTTGTATTTCCAGGATTACCAGCGCCAGTGGGACGCGCTGTTGGCGGACATCGACTTTGTACCGATCACCAGCGTGGCCCAGGCGGCTGATGTACTGCGGGTGATTTCCGGGCCGACCTCGCCATTGAAGAAGTTGCTGGTGGCGGTGGCCAAGGAAACCGACCTGCAAGCCGAAGAGCGCCAGCTGGCGGCCAAAGGTGTGCCGGTGGAAGGTGGCGTCGACAAGCTCAAGGAGCGCCTGGGCAGCCTGCTCGGCCAGGAGCAACAGACGGCCAGCCAGCCGCAAGTGGCGGACGATCCGGTGACTGCGCACTTTGCCGAACTCAACGGCATCGTCAGCAAGAACGAAGGCGAACCGGCGGCCATCGACGGTCTGCTCGCGGACATGAACGCGCTGTATGTGCAAGTCAGCGCCATGGTCGGCGCCAGTGGCGACGCCTTGCTCGGTGAGGCGAAGAACCAGGCGGCTGCGGCGGCCACGCGGGTCAGCCTGAATGCCGAACGCCAGCCGCCGTTGGTGCAGGGCATGGTCAAGTCTGTGGTCAACTCCACCACCAACAGCATGATGGGCGGGGTGCGCAACCAACTGAACGCGGCCTGGGTCAGCGAAGTGGTCAACGTGTATCGCCAGTCTCTGGCCGGGCGATACCCGATGTCGCCGGGCAGTGCGCGTGATGCGACCCTGGATGACTTCGGTCAGTTCTTCGGCGTGGGCGGGGTGATGGACAACTACTTCCGCAAGTACCTGCAGCCGTACGTCGACACGTCTACCCAGACCTGGCGCTGGCAGCCGGGCGCGGCACAAAAGCTGGGGATTGCGCCGGGTGTGCTGCAAACCTTCCAACGCGCGGCGGCGATCCGGGATGCGTTCTTCCGCGCCGGGGGCACCCAGCCTATCGTGCGTTTCGAACTCAAGCCGGTGTCGATGGACCCGACCATCACCCAGTTCCTGCTTGACCTCGACGGCCAGCAATTGAGCTACGACCATGGCCCCAGCCGCCCGGTTGCGATGCAATGGCCTAACCCCGGCAGTATCGGTGTGGTGCGTATTTCCATCATGCCGCCGTCGGCCACTGGGCGTTCCGGTGTGACCTTGGATGGGCCGTGGGCCTGGTTCCGCTTGCTGGAGCAGTCGGACCTGACGGCCGGCAACTCGCCGGACCGCTTCAACCTGCGCCTGCGGGTCGACGGCGCGAGCATTGCCTACGAGTTGCGTGCCAACAGCGCTTTCAACCCGTTCAAGAGCCGCGTGCTCAGCGGGTTCAGCCTGCCGGAGCGGTTATGACCACGCTGGGTTTCTACGGCAAGTTGGCCAGCCGCGGTGACTTCGTCAGCCGCGCCTTGCCCCAGAGTTTTATCGGCCCGTGGGACGGTTGGCTGGCGGCAGGTCTGCTCGCCAGCCAGAACAGTCTGGGCGGCGACTGGCTCAACGTCTACCTGGTCAGCCCGTTGTGGCGCTTTGTGCTCGCACCGGGCGTGTGCGGGCCGGATGCGGCGGCGGGTGTGGTGATGCCGAGTATCGATCGGGTCGGGCGTTATTTTCCGTTGGCGGTGGTGGCCTTGCTGGATCACGACACCAATCTTGCGTCCCTTGTAGGCGGGCCGGATACCTGGTTTGAGCAGACCGAAGAGCTGTTGCTCAGCACCCTGGATGCCGAGGCCACGTTCGAGCGCTTCAACGATGGCGTCGACACCCTGGGCCTCCCGCCCAGCGAGCCGCGAGCGGTAGACACTCGTTTCGCCGGTTTGCAGCGGATGAACGCCACGCAGCCTCACGACCGGATGAGCGCGCTCGCCGAACACGCCTGCTCCGGTTCCAGCCTCTGGTGGGGCCGCGGTTCGCAACGTATTTCCCCTGGATTATTGCGGTGTCAGGGCTTGCCTGCCACCGACGATTTTGCGCAGTTTCTGCTCGGACAAGAAGGTGTGGTGTAGATGGGGTCGACGTTCAAATCCGCGAGCAAAAGCCATGTAGGCATGGTGCGCCAGGTCAATGAAGATGCATGCCTGGACCTGCCGGAAAACCGCCTCTGGGTGGTGGCCGACGGCATGGGTGGGCATGCGGCGGGTGACTACGTCAGCAGCCTGATTGTCGACAGCCTGCGTCATGTGCCGGTGGGGCGCTCCCTCGATGAATACTCGGCGGCATTGCGCAATGACCTGATTCGCATCAACACCGCCGTGCGCGAAGAAACCGCCAACCGTGGCGTGACCATGATGGGCAGCACCGTGGTGGTGCTGGCCGCGCGCGGCTTGCGCGGCGTGTGTTTGTGGGCCGGTGACAGTCGCCTGTACCGCCTGCGCGACGGCGTGCTGGAAAGCATCTCCCGCGACCACAGCTATGTGCAGGACCTGCAAGACAGCGGCCTGCTCAGCGAAGCCGACGCCCGCGTGCACCCACGCGCCAATATCGTCACCCGCGCGGTGGGCGTGGAAGCCCAGTTGGAGGTGGCCATTGTCGATCTGTTGATCGCCCCCGGCGACAGTTACCTGCTGTGCAGCGACGGTCTGAACAAAACCGTCGAAGACCATGAAATCCGCGAAGTGCTGGGGCATGACGCGCCGGACGAAATCGTGCGCAGCCTGGTGCACCTGGGGCTTAACCGGGGTGCGCCGGACAACATCACCACCATCGTCGTTAAGGTGTCGCCATGAACATCCTGATCCCGGGCTATGACATCGAAGGCGAGATCGGTGAAGGCGCCATGGCCAGCGTGTACCTGGCGACCCAACGCTCGCTGGAGCGCAAGGTTGCGTTGAAGGTGATGGCTGCGGCACTGGCGGCCGACCCGACTTTTTGCGAGCGTTTCCTGCGCGAGGGCAAGACCCTGGCGCGGCTGTCGCACCCGCATACGGTGACCATCCATGACATCGGCAACGTCGGTGAGCTGTATTACATGGCCATGGAATACCTGCCTAATGGCACGCTCAAGGAGCGCATTGCCGCTGGCCTGACGCCGGAGCAAGGTGTGACGCTGATCCGCCAGATCGCCTCGGCGTTGGGCTATGCGCATGCCCAAGGCTTGGTTCACCGCGACGTCAAACCCGCCAACATTCTGTTCCGCGCTGATGGCACGGCGGTGCTGTCGGACTTCGGCATCGCCAAGTCCCTGGATGATCGTACCCAGTTCACCCAGGCCGGTTTCGCCGTGGGCACACCCAGCTACATGAGCCCGGAACAGGCGCGTGGCCAGGAAATTGATGGCCGCGCCGACCTGTACGCCCTGGGCGTGGTGCTCTATGAAATCCTTGTCGGCAAACTGCCTTATAACGGCACCGATGCGCTTTCCACGGCGCTGGCGCACCTGACCGAACCGTTGCCGGAACTGCCGGTGCACCATGGCCGTTATCAAGGCGTGCTGCGCAAGTTGTTGGCCAAGGACCCGGCTGATCGTTTCCCTGATGCGGCGGCCTTGCTGCTGGCGCTCGACCAACTGCCGGCGGACTCGCTGGAAGCCACGCTGGTGCGGCCTTTGCCGATCCCGATGAACTTCGATCTGGGCGGCATCACCCCGGAGTCCATTGAGATCCCGACAGCAGCGCCTCAGCCCGTCCGCCAACCGGTGGTGACGCCTGCCTCGACCTCGCACAGCGAACAACGTCGAGGGCCGGTGCTGGCGTTGGCCGCGGTGGCCGTGGCGGTTGCGCTGGCCATCGGCGGGGCCGGTTACTGGTGGTTGAGCGGTGGCGACAAGCCTGTTGAGCCGCCCGCTGCCGTCGTACCGAAAACGCCGCCACCTGAGTTGAAACCCGCTGTTGCTTCCGACGCGGATGGCGGTCAGCGCCCCTTGCTGATGGCGGGCAAAAAGACCTTGTTCCAGCGCGTGCTCAGCAAGCCCGGCGCCAAGCTTTCCAGCGATGTCGGTGCCGCGCCCGGCAAAGCCTTGCCAGCGTTCTCCGTGCTGTATGTGTACCAACGTAAAGATGTGGATGGCAGCCCGTGGGTACGCGTCGGCGCCGCCACCGATGGCCGCAGTGACGGCTGGTTGCCCGCTGCCCAGGTCAGCGACTGGAAGCAGAGCCTGGTGCTCAAGTTTACCGAGCGCTCGGGTCGGGCGCCGGTGATGTTCCTGCGCCAACCCGGCGAAGTGGAAAAGCTGCTGGCTGACCCAGCGGCAGCCAGAACCGTATTGGCCAAGGCGCAGAAAAACAGCGAAGACAATCAGCAGGTGCTGGCGCTCGAACCGACGGCCAGCGCTGTCCCGCAGAACCAGTTCTACCTGTTGCCGATCTTCGACGCCAAAGAGAGCTTCGACGAAAACGGCCAGCCGGTGCAGTTGCTCAACGTGGCATCCATCGACCCTGGCAGCAGTGTCGCCAAGTCGGCTGCACCTGCCGTCAACGCCGATGCGTTCCGTACCGCCGTGGTGTTGGTGGTCGATACCACCGTGTCGATGCAGCCCTACATCGACCAGGTCCGTGACGTGGTGCATGAGTTGCAAACCCGCATCGCCGAACGCGGCGAACTGGACAGCGTGAGCTTCGGCCTGGTGGGCTTTCGTAACAGCATCAAGAAGACCCCGGGCCTGGAATACGTAGCCAAGACCCTGATCACCCTGGATCAAGGCCGCGACCCGCAGCGTTTTCTCGACATGGCACGGCAGGTCAAGGCATCCACCGTGTCCAGCCACTCGTTCAACGAAGACGCTTTCGCCGGGGTGATGCAGGCGGTGGATGGTATGGATTGGTCCGGCTACGGCGGGCGCATAATCCTGCTGGTCACCGATGCCGGTGCGTTGCGCAAGAACGACCCGTTCGCCACCACCCAGATGAACGAAGCCGAAGTGCGCCAGGCCGCGTTGGGTAAACAGATCAAGATCTACGCGTTGCACCTGCGCACCGATGCCGGCAAGAAAACCCACGCCGGCGCCGAGAGCCAGTACCGCATCCTCACGGCTGACGCCAACCCGCAGATCGGTGATCTGTACACGCCGGTGCCGGGCGGCGACGTGCACAAACTGGGCGAGCGCGTGGATGAGATCGGCACGGTGTTCGCCAACCTCGTCCACCAAGTGCGCAGTAACACGCCGCAGCCGGTGCCGTTGCTGAACAGCGCGCCGAGCCTGGCTGACAAATCCGCAGCCGTCGGCTATGCCATGCACATGGATTTCCTCGGTCGCAAAACCGCGAGCCAGGCACCGCAGTTGGTCAGTGCCTGGACCGCCGACCGCGACCTGACCAACCCGGCGTTGCCGGCGTTCCAAGTGTGCGTGATGCTGACCAAATTGCAGCTCAACGATTTGCAGCAGTCGCTGAAATTGATCGTCGACGCGGCGCGCAAAACACAAAGCTCGCCCAAGGATTTCTTCCAGGAAATCGCCAGCGCCTCGGCCTATATGAGCCGCGACCCGCAAGCGTTGCGCAAGGGCGGCAACCTGGCCGATGGCGGCCTCCTCGGCGAATACCTGGAGGGCCTGCCGTACCGCAGCAAGTCGCTGAACATGACCCAGGATTTGTGGTTGTCGTTGAGCGTGGCCGAGCAGGAAGACTTTATCGATGAGCTGGATTCGAAAATCCGCCTCTACGAAACCTTCCACAATGACGTGGCCAACTGGGTTCGTTTCGGCGATGCCGAGCCGGGCGATGCCTTGTACCGCGTGCCGTTGTCGACATTGCCGTAATGCTGAACCTGAGCGCGATGCACAAGAGTCGGGGTGTCGGTAGCCAGCGTTATAGCCTGGTGATCCCGGCGCTGCACCTGCGCGCGGGTGAGCAACTGGCGATCGTTGGGCCCAGCGGTTGTGGCAAGAGCACCTTGCTGGATGTGTTGGCGTTGGTACTGGCGCCGGATCAGGTCGGGCAGTTCGAGTTCAATCAGCAGGACATCGGTGGGTTGTGGCGAGCGGATCGGCAATCCACGTTGGCCGAGTTGCGCAGCCGGCATCTGGGCTATGTGCTGCAAACCGGCGGGCTACTGGGTTTTCTCGATGTGCGCAGCAATATCGCCTTGTCCCGACAACTGCTGGGCTTGCCGGATGACGGCAGCGTGACGCGGCTGGCCGAGCAGTTGGAGATCAGTGACCAGTTGGCCAAGAAGCCCGCTGCGCTGTCGGTGGGCCAACGTCAGCGTGTCAGTTGTGCCCGCGCCCTGGCCCATGGGCCGCGCCTGGTGCTGGCGGATGAACCGACCGCGTCCCTGGACCCGCTGAATGCCGAACGGGTGATGCAGGCGTTGCTGGCCCAGGCGCGCGAACACCGTGCTGCCTGTGTGATCGCCACCCATGACGAGCCCTTGGCCCGGGCCAGTGGCTTGCAGGTGCGGCGCATCAGTTGCCGCCGCGACACTGACGGCGGCGTCACAGCCACCCTCGGGGAGGCATGCTGATGCGTATCGGCTTGGTAGCGTCCCTGGCCTGGCAGGATTACCGCAACGATGCCTGGCTGTCGGCCTGTTCGGTGTTGGCGTTGGTGGCGGTAATCGCGCCGTTGCTGGTGTTATTCGGCCTGAAATTTGGACTGGTTGGCAGTTTGACTGAACGCTTGGAGACCGACCCCGCAACCCGTGAAATTATTCCGTTGGGCGGTGGTCGATTCAGCAGCGCGTTTGTCGAGCAACTGGCGCAGCGCCGCGACGTGGCGTTTGCCGTGCCGCGTACGCGACAGATTGCGGCGACGGCGCAGGTCGGTGCACTGACCTTGGAGATGCTGCCAACCGCGCCCGGTGATCCGCTACTCGCGGGTTTGCCGATGCCCAAGGGCCTGGACCAGATCGTGCTGAGTCACACCGCCGCGGAAAAACTCGCGGCACGCCCCGGCGATTGGCTGGAAACCCGTTTTGCGCGGCAAGTAGCCGGGCGTGTCGAGGCGCAGAGCACGCGTTTGCAGGTATTGGCAGTGTTGCCGTTGGACGCTTTCGCCCGTGACGGTTTGTTTGCCGGCTTGGGCCTGCTGGAAGCGGCGGAAGATTATCGCGACGGCCGTGCGGTGCCGGCGTTGGGGTGGGCAGGTGAAGCGGTCGATGGGAAGAAGCAGCGGGTGTACCCGGCATTTCGTCTGTACGCCCGCCAACTCACCGATGTGGAACCGTTGCGTGTGTATTTCGCCGGGCAGAACCTGTTGGTGTCGACCCAGGCGAACACCATCGCCCAGGTGCAGTCGTTGAGCCGCAACCTGTCGATCGTGTTCTGGATCATCGCCGGGTTGGCCTTGGCGGGCGCATTTGCGGCGATCTTCGCCGGGGCCTTGGCCGCCGTGGCGCGCAAGCGCCGGGAACTGTCGGTGTTGCGCCTGCTGGGCTTTTCCACCGCAGGGTTGCTACTGTTTGTGGTGGTGCAGGCGCTGTACAGCGCAAGCGCAGCTGCCTTGCTCAGTGCCGGCTTGTATGGGCTGGCCGAGGCGGGTTTGAATAAGTTATTCGCGCAGGTGCCGGGCGAGTACGCCAGCCACCTGCTGGCGCGTCATTACGGCCTGGCCCTGGTTGCAGTCCTCGGCGTCAGTGCCGTGGCGGCGGCCTGTGGTGGTTGGCGTGTGGCGCGTATCCAGGCTTCTGAAGGAATCAGAGATGTATAAGTTACTGGGTGCTTGTGTGGTGCTGAGCCTGGCCTCGATGGCCTGGGCTGATGAGGCGAGCGACAAGCTCGATAATCCAAAACCGTTGCCTGACGATGTGAGCCTGCCGCTGCCGTGCGAAGGCAACATGGTGTTCCGTTACGCCTATGTACTGGCCCAGGGCACCCTGGACGATCGCGAAATCAGCCTCGGCTACCCCTTCGCCGAAGGCGAGGCGGGTTACCAGCAATCGTTTATTTCCGGATACCGTCGCGATTTCATCAACGGCCAGTTCACCCTCAAGGATCTGCCCAATGACTGGAATAAAGTCATCGCGCCCCTGATGCCGAAGACCGACGCCAAGACCCCGCTCAAGCCCATGCTGTATTTCATCGGCAAGTATGAAGTGACCGCCCGCCAATACGCTGCGGTGATGGCCCAGGCGCAGTCCCTGGCCAGCGGCGAGCCGGCGCCGGCCTGCGACATTCCCACCGGTGTGGCGGCACGGTTGCCCAAGGTCAAGCTGTCGCGTTTTGAAGCCGAACGCTTCTCGGCGGTGTACAGCGCCTGGTTGATGAAATACCACCGGGATTTGCTACCGGTCAGCGGTCGCGGTTCGTCGGCCGAAGATGGCGGCCTGGGTTTTGTGCGCCTGCCCACTGAAGTGGAATGGGAATACGCGGCACGCGGCGGCCAGGCGGTGAGCCGTCAGGAGCTTGAGGGGCGGTTGTTTCCTCGGCGCGTCGAAGGCAGCGAAGGCGACGGCCCGTTGGCCGATTACGCGGTGTTCAACCAGGTGGCCGGTGGCACCGGCCAGGCTGCACGCCTGATGCCCATCGGCACCAAGTTGCCCAACCCGATAGGCCTGTTCGATGTGATCGGCAATGCGGCGGAGATGGTCCAGGAATCTTTCCAGTTGGTACACGCCGGGCGTCGCCAGGGCACCTACGGCGGCTTTGTGGTCAAGGGCGGCAATTACCTTGAAGGTGAGGGCACGCTGTTTACCGGCATGCGCCGCGAGTACCCGCTGTTCGCCGCCGATGGCACCGAGCAAAGTAACGAGACCACCGGTTTCCGCGTGGCGATTGGCGCGTTATCGGCGCCGCGTTCGCGCTACAAAGAGTTGTTTGCCCAGTGGCAGAAAGAAGGGCGCCTGGCCTCGCTGACCGACGCCATCGACGATGCCCAGGACCCGACCAAGCGCCTGGACACCATCATTGCCGCCAGCGTCGATCCCAAGCTGCAAGCCGAACTGGGGCTGGTCAACGAAGAACTCAAGCGCAACGTCTCGCTGATCGCCCAGCAACGCGAAGAGGCGGCGGGCAACCTGATTCAGTCAGCCGCGTTGGTGGCCGAGACCATCAGCAACTACAACATCCGGCTGATCAACCTGCAGAAGAGCCGCGATCAGGCTGTCGCCAACAAGGACGACGCCAGTGCGGCGCTGTTCGCCACTGCCATCGACAATGGCCGCAGCGCCCTCGATGGCGCGGTGGCGATCTACATCGACAACCTGGCCACCGGCACCCGCTATACCGATGCGGTGATCCAGGCCCAGTTTCAACGGATCAAGGAAGAGTTGGATCGCAAACCCGTGCTCGGCAAGAGCCTGGTGACGCGCGCGACACTGTTCGTTCGCCATGTCGGCAACTACCGCAAGCAACAGCGGGCCGACCCGGCAACGATCTTGAAGGAACTGCTCGCAGCGAGCGGTCAGCGGTCTTGACCGTTGGTTGTGCGGCGAGCTTGGAAGGGACTCAGGCGGCGGTGGGCCGTGCTGGGCAAGTCAAACTAAACAGAGATCACACCTATGCTTTTTTCCCGTAAGGCGGTTTCCAAGCGTCATCTGCTGCTGATCGCAGCCGGTTTCAGCACCGTATTGACCGGTTGCGCGACGTCGCCGGCCTCCAAGGTCGCGTCGAGCACCAAGGTCGAGTACTACCCGAACTGCTACGAGCCGGTGCAACACCTGCGTGCCACCGATTCGAACATGACCAAGTCGGTGGTGACCGGTGCGGCCCTTGGCGCGGCCGGTGGTGCATTGCTCGGCGCCCTGACCGGCGACGCCGACAAGCGCGGTCGCAACGCGGCCATCGGTGCAGCGGGCGGCGCTCTGGCTGGCGGCGCGGCGGGTTACTACACCGAGCGTCAAAAGCAGATCGCCGATGACAAGCAGCGCATCGCGTCCTACTCCAACGACTTCAACAAAAGCGCGTCCGACATCGACCGCAGCACCGCTTACGCCAAAGCGTCCCAGCAGTGCTACCAGAGCGCATTCACCAAGCTGGTGAATGATCGCAAGGCCAAGACCGTCAACGACACCGAAGGCCGCAAGCGCCTGGCGGAAATCGTCGCCGGCCTGAAAGAATCCAATGACCTGATCGTCGCGGTCAACGGCAAAGCCAGCGAAGACCTGAACAACTACACCCAGGCTTACGAGAAAGACCTGCAACAGGTTGGCGTGCAACGTAACGACGTCGTCACCGTGGCCACCGCCGATACCACACCTGTGGTAACGCCGACCAAGGGCAAGAAAGCGGTAAAACCGGCGAAAAAGCCAGTGCTGCCGACCGTGCCTAAAGAAGCGGTGACCACCGAGAAGAGCATCCAGACCGTGCAGGCCAAGCAAGCCGAAAGCAAGCAGGTCGCCAGCGCCGGTAAGGCACAGATCGAAGGCACTTGCCGCGATCCGAACCTGGCCGACTGGGCGCCGGTGCCTTGCCCTAACGTTTGAGTAAGATGTTGCTATAAGCGTTAAACGCCTGCCGATCTCCCGCTAAAGCGCGAGATCGGTGGCGTTCTGCCTGCAAATCGTTACACTGCTGCGGCCACTTAATAAATACACCGAGGCCGTGTGCATGAAATTTCGTCTTCTGCTGTGGGTGCTGGGCCTGATGATGGGCAAAGCCAGCCGCACCAATCCTGCCTTCCAGCAACAGTTGGGTGATAAAGACCTGGCGTTCCAGTTGCAGACCCTCGACGGCAAGGTTGCCCGTCACTTCATCGTCAAAGACCAGCGCATCACCAGCCGTTCGGGTGTTCACCCGTCACCGGCATTTGCCATTGCCTTCAAAGACGCTGCCTATGGCTTCGCCACGATGCAGGCGAAGAACAAGCAACTGGCGTTCATGACGGGGATTCAGGACAAGTCGATCCAGATCAAGGGAAACCCGGCGCTGGTGATCTGGTTCCAGGGTCTGACCAAATATTTGAAGCCGAAGAAAAAGAAGGGCTGAGACTTTTCGGTGAAAACCAGTTGAATGCCTTGGGAGCAAGCCTCCTCGCGCATTTGATCGAGCTCCAGTTCTGGAATGCGGTCGAATGTGGGAAGGGGCTTGCTCCCGATAGCGGCCGGACAGGCCACAGATTCAGCCCTGGCTGAACTGCGATGCCAACTCGCGCAACAACACCTCGGCGTCCAACACCTTGGCCACCACATCCTCAGCCTTCTCCCGGCTCAGACCCAAGCGCGCCAGCAGCGCGTCCGGAATCGCCTCGTCCGGTCCGGAACCGATGCCACGGCTGCGCAGCAAACGTACGGCC
The DNA here is from genome assembly GCF_004519405.1 of Pseudomonas sp. BCA17. GTDB lineage: Bacteria > Pseudomonadota > Gammaproteobacteria > Pseudomonadales > Pseudomonadaceae > Aquipseudomonas. The sequence continues at coordinate 291,251 of NZ_SGWI01000003.1, forward strand.
AGACACACCAGGTTCGGGTACTCGGCGTATTGGCCGTCGTAGGTCGGGTCGTGCTGGAAGCGCAGGGCGGTGGACAGTTCGTCCGGCATGTCCCAGTAGCGCATCAGCCAGGCGCCGATCTGCTCGCGACTGATGCCCAGCAGGTGCTGTTCGACATAGCTGTGGCACAGGTGCGGGTTGACCTCCAGGTGGCGGCAGATCAGCGAGAAGTGCGGCGGGAATACGTGCGCCAGCAGCAGGTAACCGAAGTTGTGCAGCAAGCCGGCCAGGTAGGTCAGGCCGGCTTCCGGACGCTGGGCGCGCGGCATGGCGCGGGTCAGGCCCTCGATCACGGCGGCGGTGTAGATCGATTGGTGCCAGTACGGGGTAGCCTGGTGTGGATGATCTTTAGGCAGGCTCAGGGTTTTGCCCAGGGCCAGGCCCAGCGCCAGGTTGATCACCAGGTCAAAGCCCAGCACGCGCACGATGGCGTCTTCCACTGAGCGAATCTTGCCCGGCGACGCGTAGTACGGCGACGCCGCCCAGCTCACCACCTGGGCGGCAAGGGCCGGGTCGGTTTCCACCACGCTGGTGATGTCATCGATGGTGGCATTGGGATCGACGCGCAGCTTGATGATTTTTTGCGCGGTATCGGCCAGCGGCGGAATCTCGATGGTCGCTTCCAGGCGTTGCTGGATACGGCGGGCGGTGAACGCCTGCATCGCCTGGGTAATTTCCTCGCGGTCGTCATTGGGGCGATCGAGGTTGGGGCGGATGTTGCTCAGCGGCTCGCCGAAGTGTCCGGCGCTGGCCTTGGTGAGCATGGTTTTGAATACGTCGCTGGCGATTTCCAGCAGCAGCCCGGCTTCACCGGAATGCACCAGCAGGCTCGGCTCGTTCAGCAGGCTGCCTTCGTACAGGCAGGGCGAACTGGTCAGCGCGGGCAGGCCCGGCAGCAGGCTCAGTTCATGCTTGCCCAGCATGCGTTCGATGCGCTCCGGCGCCACGGCCGTCAGGCGGCGCCCGGTCAGTTCGGCCAAGCGGTTGAGGTCGAGCAACTGGTTCTGGGGAAACAGCACCATGAGGACGCCAACGGCATCTTCCAGCAGCACCGCCTGGACCTTTCGCGCGGGATTCAGGCCAGGTTGTTCGGCAACTTCCGTGTAGGGGATGGCGAGCTTTGCGAGCAGAGCCCGAATGACCGGCGGGGCGGTCAGTGAGGCTGTGGCGAGGGCTACTTCTGACATGGCCTGATCCAAATTCGTACAGTCCAAGAAGTATAACCAGCTTGATACAGGTGTTGGTCGGATAAGTGAGTCAAGCGTCACACTTGGCCGTATTGCTGCCCGTGTCGCAGCCAACGATTCAGTAGTGGGCTGACATGCTCCGGCCAGCGTTCCAGCAGCGCTTGTGCCGCGTCGCGCACGGCGGGCAACAGATCGGCGTCGCGCATCAGGTCGGCGACCTTGAATTGCAGCAGGCCGGTCTGGCGTGTGCCGAGCATTTCACCGGGGCCGCGAAGTTCGAGGTCTTTTTCGGCGATGACAAAACCATCGTTGGTTTCACGCATGATGCCCAGGCGCTGGCGACCGATCTGTGAAAGCGGCGGGTGGTAGAGCAGCACGCAATGGCTGGCCGCGCTGCCCCGGCCGACGCGGCCGCGCAACTGGTGCAGTTGCGCCAGGCCGAGGCGCTCGGGGTTTTCGATGATCATCAGGCTGGCGTTGGGTACGTCCACACCCACCTCGATCACCGTCGTGGCCACCAGCAGTTGGAGATTGCCAGCCTTGAATTCGGCCATCACCGCGGCTTTTTCCGCGGGCTTCATGCGGCCGTGGATCAACCCGACCTTCAGTTCGCCCAAGGCACTGCTGAGATCTTCATAGGTGGTTTCGGCGGCCTGGCAGGTCAGTTCTTCGGACTCTTCGATCAGCGTGCACACCCAGTAGGCCTGACGGCCTTCGGCGCAGGCACCGCGCACCCGCTCGATCACTTCCACGCGGCGGGTGTCGGTGACCAGCACGGTATTGACCGGCGTACGACCGGGGGGCAGTTCGTCGAGAATCGAGGTGTCGAGGTCGGCATAGGCGCTCATGGCCAGGGTGCGCGGGATCGGCGTGGCGGTCATGATCAACTGATGCGGGTTCATGCGCCCGTCCACACCTTTCTGGCGCAGGGCCAGGCGCTGCTGTACGCCGAAGCGATGTTGCTCGTCGATGATCACCAGTGCCAGGTTCTTGAATTGCACTTCGTCCTGGAACAGTGCGTGGGTGCCGACCACCATGGGTGCGCCTGCGGCGATCTGTTCCAGCGCCGCCGCGCGGTTCTTGCCCTTGAGTTTGCCGGCCAGCCACGCCACTTCCAGGCCCAAGGGTTCGAGCCAGCGTTTGAAGGTAATGAAATGTTGTTCGGCGAGAATCTCCGTAGGCGCCATCAGTGCTACCTGATAACCGGCCTCCAGTGCCTGCAGGGCGGCGAGGGCGGCGACCACGGTCTTGCCTGCGCCCACGTCGCCCTGGATCAGGCGCAGCATCGGTTCTTGCTGGCTCAGGTCGTAGGCAATTTCATTACCGACGCGCTGCTGTGCCCCGGTCGGGGTGAAGCCGAGGTTGGCCAGATATTGTGCGGGCAGGCGCGTGGCCTTGGGCATCGCCGGCGCGCGCAGCGAGCGCATACTTTCGCGCAGGCGTTGCTGGGACAGTTGGTGGGTCAGCAACTCTTCGAAGGCCAGGCGGTGCTGGGCCCAGTGATGACCCAGGGCCAGTTCGTCGACATCGGCGTCGGCGGGCGGGTGGTGCAGATAGCGGATCGCATCGTCCAGGGGGGCCAGTTGGTAGTCGCGGGCAAGCTCCATGGGCAGCCAGTCGGGCAGGCTTTTCGGGCCGAGCATCGTCAGGGTCTGCATGCACAACTGGCGCAGGCGTTGTTGAGTCAGACCTTCGGTGAGCGGGTAGATCGGTGTGAGGGTGGTGTCTACCGGCGGTGGCTCGTCGCCGGTGATGGCGCGGTATTCGGGATGGTAGATCTCCAGGCCCGAAGCGCCGGGTCGTGCTTCACCGTAGCAGCGCACGCGGGTGCCCCGCTTGAGGCCCTCTTTCTGCGCATTGCTGAAGTGGTAGAAACGCAGGCTCAGCCCGCCGGTGCCGTCCTGCAGGCGTACCACCAGGCTGCGGCGCCTGCCCATCACCACGTCGGCGCCGCTGACAGTGCCTTCGATCACTGCGTCCTGCCCAGGCCGCAACTGGCCGATGGGTACCACTCGGGTACGGTCCTGGTAGCGCAGCGGCAGGTGGAACAGCACGTCCTGGAGGTTCTCCAGGCCGACCTTGGCCAACTTCTCGGCCATGGCTTCGCCGACACCCTTGAGTGCCGTCACCGACACCTGGGACAGTTCAGTCATACGACGGGTCAGCTCGCAACAGGCGGCTTGGCCACCGAGCAGAGGCGGATCGAGTCGGCGAGGATCTCAATGGCTTTCGGTCGCGGGAAACTGGCGCGCCATGCAATGGCCACGGTCCGGAAGGGCACCGGTGGTGTGAGCGGGCGCACTTCGATCACGCCGGGGGCGTAGTGATGGCTGTCCACCGCCGACAGCGGCAGGATCGAAATGCCCAGGCCGGAAGCGACCATGTGGCGAATCGTCTCCAGGGAGCTGGACTCTACAGTGGTGTGCTTGGCGCCATCGTTGCCCTTGGTGAGGGTCGGGCAGGCTTCGAGTACTTGATCGCGGAAGCAGTGGCCTTCGCCGAGCAGCAGCAGGCTCTTGTCGTTGAGCGAGGCGGCATCGATGGTTTCTTTCTGGGTCCAGGGGTGCGAGGCCGGCATCAGTACCTGGAACGGCTCATCGTAGAGCTGCAGGGTCAGCACGTCCGCTTCGTTGAACGGCAGGGCGATGATGATCGCGTCCAGCTCGCCGTTACGCAGCTTGTCGCGCAGCACGTGGGTGAAGTTTTCTTCGATATACAGCGGCATCTGCGGCGCGACGCGGTGCAGTTGCGGGATAAGGTGCGGGAAAAGGTACGGGCCGACGGTGTAGATGGCGCCGACTTTGAGCGGTGCCGTCAGTTGGTTTTTGCCGGCCTGTGCCAGTTCGCGAATGCTTTGGGCTTGCTCCAGGACCTTCTGGGCCTGGGCGACAATGCCTTCGCCGACCGGGGTGAGGCGCACGGCGCTTTTGCTGCGCTCGAAGATCAGCACACCGAGTTCGTCTTCAAGCTTTTTCACGCCCACCGACAGCGTCGGTTGGCTGACATGGCAACGCTCGGCCGCATGGCCGAAGTGCTGCTCTTGGGCGAGGGTCACGATGTAGCGTAATTCTGTAAGAGTCATAGCGGGCGTCCATGAGGTTGCAGGCCAAGCATACCGGCTGCAATCGATAGACGCACGTTATCAGAAGTTTGGTGAGGATTGAGCGGGGATTTTGCTGAGCGTGGTGAGGGGGGCCTCACCACGTTCGGAGTTACCGACGACGTTTCTCGATGTTGTAGACGAATGGCGCAACGATTTCGACGCTGCCGCTTTTCAACATGTCAGCCGGTGGCTTGGGCAGTGGCTGGGCACGACGGATCATGTCCAGGGTCGCACGGTCCAGGTCGACGTTACCGGAACGGCCTACCAACTCATAGGACAATACATTGCCTTCACCATCGACCACGAAGCGTAAACGGTTCAGGCCTTCCTTGCCGCTGCGTTGAGCGCTGGGCGGGTACTTCTTGTACTTCTGCAAATGCGCCAGCAAGGCGCCTTCCCAGGACGCTTTGGCTGCGACCTGTTGGGGCGACGGGCCAGGCGCCGGCTGGGCCGATTTCTCGGCCGGCGTATTGGTCGGTGGTGTTTCGCTCGGCGGCTCTTCGGAAGGTTTTTCCTTCGGCGGCTCGGGCTTTTTCTCCACCGGCTTGGGCGGCGCAGGCTTGGGCTTGGGTTTGACCGGCTTGGGCACCTGGATCGTTGGCTTGGGCGCCTCGGCCAGTTTCGGCAGAGGCGGCTCTTCCACTGGAGCAGGCGGTTGCGGCGGCGTGATCACCTTGGGCGGTGCCGGTGGTGGTGGCGCGGGCATCGGGGCCAGGTCGATGACCATGGCGGCCGGCGGCAACTGCACCGGATGCGGCGCAGACCATTGGAGCGCGATGATGATCGCGACGGCATGCACGCCCAGCACGACGGCAAGGCTGGTGCCATAACGCGTCAGTTTGTGGCGCGTCGTGATCATTTCTTGGCTGCCGTCTCAAGTCCGACCAGGCCCACTTTGAGGTAGCCGGCGGCCCGCAGGGCATCCATCACGCTCATCAGGTCGCCGTAGTCCACGCCCTTGTCGGCCTGGAAGAAGATCGTCGTGTCTTTCTTGCCTTGGGTCTTGGCATCGAGCACAGGGCCCAGGGTTTCAGCTTTGACTTCTTCCTCGCCCAGGAACAGGCGTTGGTCTGCCTTCACACTGAGGAAAATCGGTTTCTCCGGCCGCGGCGCAGGCTTGGCGCTTGACGCGGGCAGGTCGACCTTGATGTCTACGGTCGCCAGAGGCGCCGCCACCATGAAGATGATCAGCAGCACCAGCATCACGTCGATAAACGGCGTGACGTTGATCTCGTGGTTCTCGACGAGCTCGTCGTCGCCTTGATTCAAATGCAGGCCCATGGCTGATTACCCCACTTTCACCATGTGCGGTTGCGAGCTGCGCTCGGTAGGCAGGTGATCGAGGTCGCGGCTGACCAGCAGCAGGACTTCTGCCGACGCGTCCGATACCTGGGCCTTGTAGCCGGCAATCGAACGGGCGAACACGTTGTAGATCACCACCGCAGGAATCGCGGCAACCAGGCCCAGGGCGGTCGCCAGCAAGGCTTCGGCGATACCGGGGGCAACGACGGCCAGGTTGGTGGTCTGGGTTTTGGCGATACCGATGAAGCTGTTCATGATGCCCCATACGGTACCGAACAGACCGACGAATGGCGCGGTGGAGCCGATGGTCGCGAGGACGCCGGTGCCGCTGCTCATGTTGCGACCGCAGGCGGCAACTAGGCGCTCAAGGCGGAAGCTGACGCGTTCCTTGATGCCTTCTTTTTCGCGCGTGTTGGCCGACAGGCGCATTTCTTCCAGCGCATCATGCACCAGCAGGTTGGCCAGGGTGCCCTTCTTGGTGGCGGTGTCGCTCGCTTCCTTGAGGGTGGTGGCTTTTTTCAGGTGGACGATTTCTGTGCGCAGGCGGCGTTTGGCGCCCAGCAGCTCAAAGCCTTTGGCGATCCAGATGGTCCAGGTAATGATCGAGGCGATCGCCAGGCCGATCATCACGGCTTTCACCACCACGTCAGCGTTCTGGTACATGCCCCACGGCGACAGGTCATGGGCCATGCCCAGGGTGTTGTCTTCTTCCAGCACAACCCCGGTCTCGTCGGCAGGCGCTGGCGTTGCAGCCTGGGTCGGATCGGTGGCTACCGGAGCGGCGGCAGGCGCCGTCGGGGTTGCGGCACTGTGCTCGGCGGCAGCCGGAGCGGCTGGAGCAGTGGCGTCAGCGAATGCGGCGGTCGGTGCCAGCAGTACGCTGAACAGCATCGCAGCCATCGTGCGCCAGGCGCGGGACGGGCTGTGAAGCATGGTTGGCGAAGCGGGGTTGGTATTACGTGTCATGCTGGCCGGACCTGAGAGAAGAAAATGGGTGATCGTCCTTCCAGACCCTTTGGGCCGAGGACAAATGGGTGGTCATTATTGCAAGTAATTCTTGTTAACTAAAGTAATACAGTTACTTTATTTGTCCTTTTGCTGGCCGCTGGTCATCTTCGGCGGCTAATCTGCGCCTTTAAGAACGGAGTTTTGAGATGTCTGCGCCTTCTGTTGTGATTGCCGGTTGCGGCGATGTGGGTAGTCGGCTGGCTAGCCAATTGCTGGCCTCGGAATGGGAGGTTCATGGTCTGCGTCGCGATGTTTCGCGCCTGCCCGACGGTGTGATAGGCATCGCCGGTGACCTGTTCAAGAAGGACTGCCCCGACACCTGGCCGATCGGCGGGGTGGATTACCTGGTGTATTGCGCTGCCGCAACGGACCACGATGAAGCCGGCTATCGCGCCGCTTATGTGCAAGGCTTGCAGCATGTGCTGGAGTGGCTGCAGGACTACGGGCAGGAGCCGAAACATCTACTGTTTGTCTCCAGCAGCAGCGTGTACGGGCAGCAGAATGGCGAATGGGTCGATGAAACCTCCGATACTCAGGCCAAAGGCTATTCCGGCCAAGTGATGCTGGAAGCGGAGCAAGTCGCCCTCAATAGCGGTATCCCCGCGACCATCGTGCGGTTGACTGGTATCTACGGCCCGGGTCGGGAGTGGCTGTTGACCCAGGTGCGCCAAGGTTACCGTGTGGCAATCGATCCGCCTTTATATGGCAACAGGATTCACGCGGATGATGCGGCGGGCTTGCTGGCCTTCTTGCTGCGGCATGTGGAGCAGGGTGGAGCGTTGGAAACGGTCTATATCGGCGTCGATGACGCGCCTGCGCCGTTGGCCGAGGTAGTGGACTGGTTGCGTGGATACCTGGGCGTGACCGAATGGGCGGATGATGCGAGTGTGCGGCGCGCCGGCAGCAAGCAATGCAGCAATGCGCGAGCGAAAGGGTTGGGCTGGGTGCCGACCTATCCAAGTTACCGCGAGGGGTATGCGGCGATTCTTGAAGGTAAGTGCTGAATGAAGAAAGGAGCCCTTGGGCTCTTTTTTTTCATCATTGTTTTTCCAGCAACCACTGGCGCGGGCCTGGCGTAAACGAAGGCACTTCATCCGCCTGCGCAGTGTTCACCGCCTGGAAGATTTCCAGTTGCTTGCCTTTACGGGAAAAGATCCACGGATTGCCTTTGCCGTTCAGTTGCAGCCAGATGCTGTCGTAACCGCCGCTCATCGAGGCGCAATCACCTGCCAGGCACAGCGAGTATTGATCGACCCCAGGCAGGCCGGCGACCTTGCCATTGGCCAGGAACTGCACCGTGGAACCGTCACCGTTGCCGTCGGTGATCTTCCAGTCGCCGCCCATATAGGCTGCATACAGTGCCCGTTCGAAGTTGGCGCCCAGGGGCGCGCCTTCCGGGGCTGGGTCTTTGGCGCGGGCGAACACTTGTTCAGGTTCGTTGTCGTTGGCCACTTGCAGCAGTTGTTTGCCTTTGCGCTTGAGTTCAGTGGCGGAGCTGCCATAGAACTCGACGCTCCAGGCGCCGGGTTTCTCGCCGAGCAACTTGCCTTCAGCCACTTCAAAGCCATTGTAGTAGCGAGCCTGCAGCGCTTTGGTGTTGACCTCCCATTCCAGGTTCGGTCCGTTGCTCTGCAGGGCTTCACGCAAAGGGCCACCCTTGGCAGCTGCGTCAATGGCGGCCTGGTTGATCCAGGTGCCACCCGCGTCCAGGTCGGCAGGGTTGCTGGCGCAGCCGCCCAACAACAGGGCGAGCAACGAAGAGGCTACAAGCGCTTTGCGCATTAAGAAATCCTTTTAAAACAAAGTCGGCGCAGCCTGTGGAGGCTGCGCCGGGTGCTTTACTCGATGACCAGAATCGCGTCCATCTCAACCTGCGCGCCCTTTGGCAGGGCGGCCACGCCGATGGCGGCGCGGGCAGGGTAGGGCTGTTCGAAGTACTTGCCCATGATCTCGTTGACCTTGGCGAAGTGGCTGAGGTCGGTGAGGAAGATGTTCAGTTTGACGATGTCCTTGAACGAACCGCCGGCAGCTTCGGCGACGGACTTGAGGTTTTCGAAGACTTGTACGGTCTGTGCTTCGAAGCCTTCAACCAGTTCCATGGTCTTTGGGTCCAATGGGATCTGGCCGGACATATAGACGGTGTTGCCTGCCTTGATCGCCTGGGAATAAGTACCGATGGCGGCCGGGGCCTTGTCGCTGGTAATAACAGTCTTGGTCATTTGTGACTCCTTGTAAGAGAAGATGACTTATTTGAAGTGCTAAGCACGCATGCGGGTGATGCGGATGACCCCGGTCAGGGCGCGCAGCTTCTTGATCACGCGGGCCAGGTGCACGCGGTCGTGAACGCTGACCACCAACTGGACCACGCTGATGCGGCCGTCGCGCTCATCCATGCTGATTTTTTCGATATTGCCATCGGCCGCATTGACGCTGCTGGCGAGCAGCGCGATCAAGCCGCGCTGGTGCTCCAGCTCCACCCGCAACTCGACGTTGAATTCGCCGGTGACATCCTTGGCCCACGAGAGCTGGATGCATTTTTCCGGGTTGTGGCGGATTTCGGTGATGTTGCGGCAGTTGTCCAGGTGCACCACCATGCCTTTGCCGGCGGACAGGTGGCCGACAATCGGATCGCCCGGGATCGGCGTGCAGCACTTGGCGTAGCTGAGCACCAGGCCTTCGGTGCCGCGAATCGCCAGCGGGCCTTCGGGGCTTGGCAGCTGTTCGCCTTCGCCCAGCAGGCGTCGGGCGACCACGTAGGCCATGCGATTTCCCAGGCCGATATCTTCCAGCAGGTCTTCGATGGTTTCCTGGCGATACTCGCTGAGTATCGCTTGCACGCGCTCTTGCGGGACTTTGTCGAGGGCGCTGTCGAAACCGTTGAGTACCTTGTTCAGCAGGCGTTCGCCCAGGCTGATGGACTCGGAGCGGCGCTGCAGTTTCAGGGCATGACGGATGTGCGTACGCGCCTTGCCAGTGACGACGAAATTGAGCCACGCCGGGTTCGGGCGGGCGCCCGGAGCACTGACGATCTCGACCGTGGAGCCGCTTTGCAGGGGTTCGGACAGCGGCGCGAGACGACGATTGATCCGGCAGGCGATGCAGCTGTTGCCCACGTCGGTGTGCACTGCGTAGGCAAAGTCGACCGCCGTGGAGCCTTTGGGCAGCTCCATGATGCGGCCTTTGGGCGTGAACACATAAACCTCGTCCGGGAACAGGTCGATCTTCACGCTTTCGATGAATTCCAGGGAGTTGCCGGCACGTTGCTGCATTTCCAGCACGCCTTTTACCCACTGGCGGGCACGGGCATGGGTGCCTTTGGGTTGCTCGTCGCCGCTGGACTTGTAGAGCCAGTGGGCAGCAATACCGTTGTTGGCCATCTCCTCCATTTCCCGAGTGCGGATCTGGATCTCGATCGGTACCCCGTGCATACCGAACAGCGTGGTATGCAGCGACTGATAGCCGTTGGCCTTGGGAATGGCGATGTAGTCCTTGAAGCGACCCGGCAGGGGTTTGTACAAATTATGTACGGCGCCCAGCACGCGGTAGCAGGTGTCGACTTTGTCGACGATGATCCGGAACGCGTACACGTCCATGATCTCGTTGAAGGCCCGCCGCTTGCCGCGCATCTTTTTGTAGATGCCGTAGATGTGTTTCTGCCGGCCACTGACTTCGCCTTCGATCTCGTCGATCGCCAGGCAATGGCTCAAGGATTCTTCGATCTTGTTGACGATTTCCTTGCGGTTGCCCCGGGCGCGCTTGACCGCCTGGTAGATGCGCGCCGAGCGCATGGGGTGCATGGCTTTGAAGCCGAGGTCTTCGAATTCGATACGAATGGCATGCATGCCCAGCCGGTTGGCGATGGGCGCATAGATTTCCAGGGTTTCCTTGGCAATGCGTCGGCGTTTTTCGCCGGACAGTACTTCCAGCGTGCGCATGTTGTGCAGCCGGTCGGCCAGCTTGACCAGAATCACCCGGATATCGCGGGCCATGGCCATGGCCATCTTCTGGAAGTTTTCCGCCTGGGCTTCGGCCTTGGTCTCGAAGTTCATTTGGGTCAGTTTACTGACCCCATCGACCAATTCGGCCACGGTCTCGCCAAATTGCGCGCTCAGCGCTTCCTTGGCAATGCCGGTGTCTTCGATCACGTCATGCAGCATCGCGGCCATCAGGCTCTGATGGTCCATGTGCATGTCGGCGAGAATATTTGCCACCGCAAGAGGATGGGTGACATACGCCTCGCCACTGCGGCGGCGTTGGCCGTCGTGGGCTTGTTCGGCGTAGAAATACGCTCGGCGGACCAGGTTGACCTGGTCTGGGCCGAGGTAGGCCGATAAGCGATCGGCGAGGGCGTCTATGCTCGGCAAAGTGTGAACTCCTGCCGTAGGCTGTGACCCCGCGCCGTGCTACGTCGACCAGGCATAGGCTTAGACGGCCTCGTTGGACTCGTCCTCGAACGCTGCAAACAGCGGTTCGTCCTGAACGATTTCCTGCTCGGCGATGAACTCGTAGCTCATCAGGCCTTCAGCGATTTCACGCAGAGCCACAACGGTAGGCTTGTCGTTTTCCCACTGGACCAGAGGCTCTTTGCCGCCAGTGGCCAATTGACGGGCACGCTTGGTAGAGAGCATGACCAGCTCAAAGCGGTTATCCACGTGTTCTAGGCAGTCTTCAACGGTTACGCGGGCCATGGTATTCCTCGGAGCGAATGCAAGATGCGCGCTGCCCGGCTGGGCAAGCGGACTAAACAGTTTAAAAAATCACCAGCGTTTAGGGAAGCGCTGATTTTTCGCAGGCCCTCGCAAAACCGCTACAGGTGCCAATGTAAAGCCCTTGCGGCGGTTTTGGGAAGGGCTAATCAACCGAGCAGTTCGGCGAGCAATTTGCCGAAACGCTGCTGTTGGCGCTTCTGCTGGAGCTGATTGGTGCGGAAAATTGCCTTCAGATCATCCAGTGCGTGGGCAAAATCGTCATTGATGATCAGGTAGTCGTAGTCGACGTAGTGGCTCATTTCGCTGACGGCCTCGCGCATACGGCCTGCGATGATCTCATCGCTGTCCTGGCCGCGGTTGGTCAGGCGCTGGTGCAAGGCTTCCAGGGACGGCGGCAGGATAAAGATCGAGCGCGCCTGGGGCATCAGCTTGCGTACTTGTTCGGCGCCCTGCCAGTCGATTTCCAGGATCAGGTCGTGACCTTCGTCCAGGGTCTGCTGCAGGTGGCTTTGCGAGGTGCCGTAGAGGTTGCCGAATACTTCGGCACGTTCCAGGAAGTCGCCGTGCTCGATCATCTTGACGAACTCGGTGCGCTCGACGAAATGGTAGTGCACGCCGTTTACCTCGCCCGGGCGCATGGCGCGGGTGGTGTGCGAGATCGAGATGCGGATCTGCTCGTCAGCGTCGGTCAGGGCCTTGACCAGGCTGCTCTTGCCCGCGCCCGAAGGGGCGGAAATGATGTAAAGGGTGCCGGTACTGTGGGTCATGGAAGTTGCCTTACTCAATATTCTGTACTTGTTCGCGCATCTGCTCGATCAACACTTTGAGGTTGACCGCCGCTTGTGTGCTGCGTGGATCAAACGCCTTGGAGCCCAGTGTATTGGCTTCGCGGTTGAGTTCCTGCATCAGGAAGTCCAGGCGCCGACCGGCGGCACCGGCGGACTTGAGTACACGACGCACTTCGAGGATGTGGGTGCTGAGACGATCGAGTTCCTCAGCAACGTCGCTTTTCTGGGCCAGCAGGACCATTTCCTGCTCCAGGCGCGTCGGGTCCAGGTCGGCCTTCATGTCGGCAAAGCGGTCAAGGACCTTTTGGCGCTGTGTGGCGAGCATCTGCGGCACCAGCTCACGCAGGATGACCACGTCTTCTTCGATTGAAGTCAGGCGTTCGTTGATCAGGCGGGCCAGTTCGGCGCCTTCGCGTTCGCGGCCGGCCTTGAGCTCCTTCAAGCCTTGATTGAACAGGGCCAGGGCCTCGGCGTTCAGCGCTTGCGGATCGGTGGCGTCGGCCACCAGTACGCCGGGCCAGGCGAGCACTTCGAGTGGGTTGAGCGCGGCGGGCTGCTTGATCAGGCTGGCGATGGTTTCCGCCGCGGCGACCAGTTGCGCGGCGCGGTCGCGGTCGACCTGCAGGGGCTTGCCGGTGGTTTCTTCGGTAAAACGCAGGGTACATTCCAGCTTGCCGCGGGAGATGCCCTGGCGCAGCGCTTCACGCACGGCGCCTTCGAGGTCGCGGAAAGACTCCGGCAGGCGCAGGTGCGGCTCCAGGTAGCGGCTGTTGACCGAGCGCAGTTCCCAGCTCAGGGTGCCTTGGGCGCCGGCTTTTTCGACGCGGGCGAAGGCGGTCATGCTGTGCACCATGGAGGTACCTCGCGATGCAGTCCCGCAAATACGGGCTGATGGGTAAATTGAAGCCGACAGGCTGCGAAGGCGCAGGATTGTAGCGCAGTGGGGTGAATGCGCCCAAACAATGGGCGACAGGCTTGCCATTGGTAACCGGATTTTTTAGCAGTGCCCCGAATCGGTTCGCGGCTCTATAATGCTCGGCAGTTTTTCGTCCTTAGTACAGGTGTCTCCCTATGAAACGTCCAAGTGGTCGCGCTGCCGATCAGCTCCGCTCGATCCGCATCACCCGCAACTACACCAAACACGCCGAGGGATCTGTACTGGTCGAGTTTGGCGATACCAAGGTCATCTGCACCGTCAGCGTCGAAAACGGCGTGCCGCGTTTCCTCAAAGGCCAGGGCCAGGGATGGTTGACCGCCGAATACGGCATGCTGCCGCGCGCCACCGGCGAGCGTAACCAGCGTGAAGCCAGCCGTGGCAAGCAAGGTGGTCGTACCCTGGAAATCCAGCGCCTGATTGGCCGTTCCCTGCGCGCCGCGCTGGATATGTCCAAGTTGGGTGACGCGACCCTGTATGTCGACTGCGACGTGATCCAGGCTGACGGTGGCACCCGCACGGCGTCCATTACCGGCGCCATGGTGGCTTTGGTCGATGCGCTGAAAGTGATCAAGAAGCGTGGCGGCCTGAAGGGCGGTGACCCGCTCAAGCAGATGATCGCCGCCGTCTCGGTGGGCATGTACCAGGGCGAGCCTGTGCTGGACCTGGACTACCTGGAAGACTCGGCTGCCGAGACCGACCTGAACGTGGTGATGACCAGTACCGGTGGCTTCATCGAAGTGCAGGGCACCGCTGAAGGCGCACCGTTCCAGCCGGCCGAGTTGAATGCCATGCTGGCTTTGGCCCAGAAAGGCATGACCGAGATCTTCGAACTGCAGAACGCCGCACTGGCTGACTGAGCTCGTCTCAAGGAGAAACGCCATGAATGACAACAGCCAAATGCCTGTACCTACGCCTTCCTACGAAGTGCGCCAGGGAGCAATGTTGTGCCATCTCGCGGCGTTTCTGGGGTTCGTGTTTCCCTTCGGCAGCGTCGTGGGGCCGTTGATCCTGTGGCAGATGAAGAAGGAAATGGACCCGTTCATTGATGACCAGGGCAAGGAAGCCTTGAACTTCCAGATCACCGTGGCGATCGCCTGGATCGCTTGCATTGTGCTGGCCTTCGCGGTGATTGGCTTTTTCCTGATGTTCGCCCTGGCGATTGCCACGGTGGTGCTGACCATCATTGGCAGCATCAAGGCCAACAAGGGAATCGCCTACCGCTATCCCTTGACCTGGCGTGTGATCAGATAACCGGTGTTCAGCTGACAGACAGGCACAAAAAAACCGACAGCGATGTCGGTTTTTTTGTTCCTGGAAAAAGACCTCAGATGGTCAGTGTCCAGTCGTAGTCCACGATCAGCGGCGCGTGCTGCGAGAAGCGTGGCTGGCGCGGCAGGCGTGCACTGCGTACAAACCGGCGCAGACCAGGGGTCAGCAACTGGTAGTCGAAACGCCAGCCCAGGTTGAGCATCTCAGCCTGTTCGTTATCCGGCCACCAGCTGTACTGGTCGCCTTCGCGGCTGACTTCGCGCAGGGCATCGACATAGCCCATGTTGCCGACAATCTCGTCCATCCAGGCCCGTTCCGGCGCCAGGAAGCCCGGGGATTGCTGGCTGTCGCGCCAGTTCTTGATATCCAGCTTCTGTTGCGCCACGTACAGCGAGCCACAATAAATGTACTCGCGACGTTTGCGCCGCTGTTTATCCAGGTAACGGGCGAAGTCGTCCATTAGCTTGAACTTCTGGTTCAAGTCTTCATCGCCGTTCTGCCCCGAAGGGAGCAGCAAGGTCGCGATGCTGACCTTGTCGAAATCGGCTTGCAGGTAGCGCCCGTAGCGGTCGGCTGTCTCGAAGCCGAGGCCGCTGATGACCGCCTTGGGTTGCAACCGCGAGTACAAAGCCACGCCACCTTGGGTGGGCACTTCGGCATCGCAGGCATAAAGGAAGTAGCCATCCAGTTGGAAGGCTGGGTCGTCCAGTTCAAAGGCGGAGGCGCGGGTGTCCTGCAGGCAGATGACGTCGGCATTCTGTGCTTGCAGCCAACTGAGCAAACCACGCTCGACTGCAGCCTGAATACCATTAACGTTCACACTGATGATCCGCATAAATGGCCCCAAAAATCGCGTGCGTGTATGATACACGGCGTCTACCTAATTAGCTAAATCCGTGGTATCTGAGGCTTTTTTTCATGCAGGCGTATCAACGCGATTTCATTCGTTTTGCCATCGATCGCGGCGTTTTGCGCTTCGGTGAGTTCACCCTCAAGTCCGGGCGCACCAGCCCGTACTTCTTCAATGCGGGCTTGTTCAACTCCGGTTCGGCCCTGGCTCAACTGGGTCGTTTCTATGCGGCGGCCATCGTTGAAAGCGGTATTTCATTCGACGTGCTGTTCGGCCCGGCCTACAAGGGCATCCCCTTGGCGGCTGCGACCGCCGTGGCTTTGGCTGAACATCACGGGCAGGATCTGCCATGGTGTTTCAACCGTAAAGAGGCCAAGGCTCATGGTGAGGGCGGCAGCCTGGTGGGGGCGCCACTCAAGGGTCAAGTGCTGATCATCGATGACGTCATCACTGCCGGCACCGCCATCCGTGAGGTGATGCAGATCATCGCCTCTCAGGACGGCGCCAAGGCCGCCGGCGTACTGATTGCGCTGAACCGCCAGGAGCGTGGCAACGGTGAGCTGTCGGCGATCCAGGAAGTGGAGCGCGATTTTGGCATTCCGGTCGTGAGCATCGTGTCGTTGAACCAGGTGTTGCAGTTCCTGGAAGATGATCCGCAGCTCAAGCAGCACCTGCCGGCGGTGCGTGCATACCGCGAGCAGTTCGGCGTCTGACACCGATTGCTCTGTGAGAGAGAGCCCGCTCCCGCAGGGGGTCTCCATTTCTCCAGCGGAATCAGCATGCATAAAAAGGCCCCGCTCAATCGGATTGAGCGGGGCCTTTTGTTTTCTGGTGCTTAAGGACGCTTGCGGTTGCTGATCAGCGTACCCACACCGGTATCGGTGAAGATTTCCAGCAGGATCGCATTCGGTACCCGGCCGTCCAGGATCAGCGAGCTGCCCACGCCGCCTTGCACCGCCTCCAGCGCGCAACGGATCTTCGGCAGCATGCCGCCGTAGATGGTGCCGTCGGCGATCAGGTCGTCTACTTGCTGGGTGGTCAGGCCGGTGAGCACCTTGCCCTGTTTATCCATCAGGCCGGCGATGTTGGTCAGCAGCATCAGCTTTTCAGCCTTCAGTGCTTCAGCCACTTTGCCGGCTACCAGGTCGGCATTGATGTTATAGGACTCACCATTGGCACCTACGCCGATCGGCGCGATCACGGGAATGAAGTCGCCTTTGACCAGTAGGTTCAGCAGATCGGTGTTAATACCGATTACTTCGCCCACCTGGCCGATATCGATGATTTCCGGCTGGGTCATTTCCGGCGTCTGGCGGGTCACCGTCAGTTTTTTCGCGCGAATCAGTTCTGCGTCCTTGCCGGTCAGGCCGATGGCGCTGCCGCCATGGCGGTTGATCAGGTTGACGATGTCTTTGTTCACCTGGCCGCCGAGGACCATCTCCACCACGTCCATGGTCTGCGCGTCAGTAACGCGCATGCCATCGATGAAGTGACTCTCGATCGACAAGCGCTTGAGCAGGTCGCCGATTTGCGGGCCGCCGCCGTGCACCACCACCGGGTTGATGCCCACCGCCTTCATCATCACGATATCGCGTGCAAAGCCGGTTTTGAGCTCATCGCTTTCCATGGCATTGCCGCCATACTTGATCACCAGCGTCTTGCCGACGTAGCGTCGGATATAAGGCAACGCTTCGGACAGTACCTTGGCAGTGTTGGCGGCGGCTTCGCGTTCGAGGGTCATTCAGGGCTCCGGTAAAAAATCAGAACGGTAATTGGAGATCAGGGGCAACACGTTTCAACTGGGCGTGGAACACGTCCTTGATGCGCTGCAACTCAGCCTCGGTATCCGCCTCGAAACGCAGCACCAGCACCGGTGTGGTGTTGGACGCGCGAACCAGGCCCCAGCCTTTGGCGTAATCGACTCGCACACCATCAATGGTGGTCAGGTTGGCACCTTCGCCCCATTGCGCATCGTGCAGTGCGTCAATGATGCTGAATTTGCTCTCCTCGGTCACATGGATATTGATCTCAGGCGTAGAAATATCGTTCGGGAAGGTCTGGAACAGCTCTTCGGCGGTGGATTTTTCCTTGCTGAGGATTTCCAGCAGGCGCGCAGCGCTGTAAATACCGTCGTCAAAGCCGAACCAGCGCTCCTTGAAGAACACGTGGCCGCTCATTTCGCCGGCCAGCAGCGCGCCGGTTTCCTTCATTTTCTTTTTGATCAACGAGTGACCGGTCTTCCACATTAGCGGGCGACCGCCATATTCCTTGATCAGCGGCGTCAGGCGACGGGTGCACTTCACGTCGAAGATGATCTCGGCGTTGGCATTGCGTGCCACCACGTCGCGGGCAAACAGCATCAGCAGGCGATCCGGGAACACGATTTCGCCGGTTTCCGTCACCACCCCCACACGGTCGCCGTCGCCGTCGAAGGCCAAGCCGACGTCAGCCCCGGTTTCCTTGACCTTGGCGATCAGGTCTACCAGGTTTTCCGGCTTGCCTGGATCCGGGTGGTGGTTGGGGAAGTTACCGTCGACCTCGCAGAACAAGGGGATCACTTCGCAGTTCAGGGCTTCGAGCAGCTGCGGGGCGATCACGCCGGCCGCGCCGTTGCCGCAGTCCACCACCACTTTGAGGCGGCGCGCGAGTTTGACGTCACGGGTGATTTCATCAGAGTAGCGTTGCAGGATGTCGACTTTGGTGATGGTGCCCTGGCCGCTGGTCAGGTCGTTGTTTTTCAGGCGGTCATGCAGGGCCTGGATCTGCTCATTGGCCAGGGTATCGCCAGCAATGACGATCTTGAAGCCGTTGTAGTCCGACGGGTTATGGCTGCCGGTGAGCATCACCCCGGATTTTCCGGCCAGCACGTTGGCGGCGTAGTACAACGCGGGTGTCGGTACCAGGCCCACGTCGCTGACGTGGCAACCACTGTCGGCCAGCCCCTGGATCAGTTGTTCCACCAGCGTCGGGCCGGACAGGCGACCGTCACGTCCGACCGAAACATTAGGCTCGCCCTGAGCCAGGCTCTGGGAGCCGATGGCGCGGCCGATCCAGTAGGCGGTTTCGGCGGTCAGGGTCTTGGGCACGACGCCACGAATGTCGTAGGCGCGGAAGATGCTGTCGGGAAAGGTCGGGGCTACTCGGGCTGCGGTACTCATCGCGGGGGAAACTCCATCTGAAGGGGGCAAGGCTGGCCTTAAAGTGGCTGACCGGCAGGCTCAAACTGAAGGGTATGACGACGTTTTCGGCAGAGAGTTCGTGGTGCAAAAATGCCATCGGAATACTGGCTTCGTTATGGCGTTCGCGTAATACATTGATTTTGTTTAGAAAAACTCGCTGATTAGGTCCGCGCATTCTTCAACCTGGTAAGCCGTGCGGTGGTATCGGGCCGGACAGGAGCGTCCGGCCTGATTCAGCTTAGTCAGTGGCTGCCGGAATGCCCAAAACCACCTGCACCGCGTTGGGTTTCGTCGAATTCCTGCACCAGTTCGAAGTGCGCCTGTACCACCGGCACCAGCACCAACTGGGCAATGCGTTCACCGACGGCAATGTTGAAGGCCGTCTGGCCACGGTTCCAGCACGACACCATCAATTCACCCTGATAGTCGGAGTCGATCAAGCCCACGAGGTTACCCAGCACAATGCCGTGTTTGTGGCCCAGGCCGGAGCGCGGCAGGATCAATGCGGCCAGGCCTGGGTCGCCCACGTAGATCGCCAGGCCCGTAGGGATGAGGATGGTCTGGCCCGGTTCCAGGACAGTGTCTTCCTTGAGCATGGCGCGCAGGTCCAGCCCGGCGGAGCCCGGTGTGGCGTAGGCCGGCAGTGGGAATTCGTTGCTGATGCGTGGGTCGAGGATTTTGGCTTGCAAAGCGTGCATGAAAATTAAACCTGGTTCAGCCGTTGGGCGATAAAGGAGATCAGTTGGCGGGCAATCTTGCCCTTGCTGGTCTGGGCGAAAAGGGTCGCGTGCAGGTCGCGGTCAATCACGCTGCAGGCATTTTCCTCGCTGTTGAAGCCGATGCTCGGGTTGGCGACATCGTTGGCAACGATCAGGTCGAGGTTTTTGTCTTTCAATTTACGCGCGGCATAGTCCAGCAGGTGCTCGGTCTCGGCCGCGAAGCCGACGCTGAACGGGCGATCCGGACGCGTCGCGATGCTGGCGAGAATGTCCGGGTTGCGCACCATTTGCAGGAGCAGGCCGTCACCGTTTGTAGGGTCTTTCTTGAGCTTTTGCGGGGCCACAACCTCCGGGCGGTAATCCGCAACCGCTGCTGAGGCTATAAACAGGTCGCATGGAATGGCTGCTTCGCAAGCCGCCAACATGTCGCGGGCGCTCACTACGTCGATTCGCGTGACACGATCAGGGGTCGGCAAATGGACCGGGCCGGTGATCAGGGTGACGCGTGCGCCTGCTTCAACCGCGGCCTCTGCCAAGGCAAAGCCCATTTTTCCTGAGCTATGGTTGGTGATGTAGCGCACCGGGTCGATGTTTTCCTGGGTGGGGCCGGCAGTGATCAGTACGTGCTTGCCGGTGAGGGCCAGGTGCTGGAAGCACTCGGCGGCACACAGTGCCAGGTCCGTGGCTTCGAGCATGCGGCCCATGCCCACGTCGCCGCAGGCCTGGCTGCCGGATGCCGGGCCGAATACCTTGAGGCCACGGCTTTGCAAGAGCTGGGTGTTGGCCTGGGTGGCCGGGTCGCGCCACATGGCCTGGTTCATGGCTGGTGCGATGGCAACGGTGGCGTCGGTGGCCAGTACCAGCGTAGTCAGCAGGTCATCGGCAATACCTTGGGCCAGGCGGGCGATCAGGTCGGCGGTCGCCGGGGCGATCAGCACCAGGTCTGCCCACTTGGCCAGTTCGATATGGCCCATGGCGGCTTCTGCTGCCGGGTCCAGCAAGTCCAGGTGAACCGGGTGGCCGGACAGGGCCTGCATGGTCAGCGGAGTGATGAACTCACTGCCGCCGCGGGTCATGACCACGCGCACTTCCGCGCCTTGGTCCAGGAGCCTGCGAACCAACTCTGCGCTCTTGTAGGCGGCAATGCCGCCGCCGACGCCGAGAACGATGCGTTTCCGATACAGACGCTGCATTGGTTTGCCTTTCCAGTTCAGTGATGCCAGTTCAGTGACGCCTGCGATGCCCCCTCCCCAGGTGAAATCGCACGCAAAAAGAGGGCCTACGATAACACAGCGTCCGCCAGGCAACAGCGACGCACATGCGCAGGGAGATGGGATGAGTATTCGTGATTGGCCCGTAGAGGAGCGTCCGCGGGAGAAGCTTTTGGAGTGGGGCGCGGCAAGCCTGTCCGATGCCGAGCTGTTGGCAATTTTCCTGCGTACTGGGGTGTCCGGCAGAAGTGCGGTCGACCTGGCGCGCCATCTTTTGGAGCAATTTGGTGGGCTGCGCCCGCTTCTGGAGGCCAGCCAGGTCCTGTTCAGCCAGCATTTGGGGCTGGGGCCGGCAAAGTTCGCCCAGCTGCAGGCAGTGCTGGAAATGTCCAGGCGCCACCTGGCCGAACGGCTGCGCACAGGCTCCGTATTGGAAAGCCCGGTAGCCGTCCGCGACTACCTCAAGGCATTGTTGCGCCAGGAGCCCCACGAAACCTTCGGCTGCCTGTTTCTCGATTCAAAACACCAAGTGCTGGGGTTTGAGGTGTTATCCCAGGGCACCATCGATGCGGCGATGGTCTACCCTCGGCAAGTGGTCAGGCGCGCACTGTCGTACAACGCAGCAGCCTTGATCTTGTGCCACAACCACCCCTCCGGAAGTCTTGAACCGAGCGCAGCTGATCGAAAATTGACCAAGTTATTGCAGAAGGCGCTGGAGTTGGTGGATGTGCGCGTGCTGGATCACATCATCGTAGGCGAGGGTGACCCGTTATCGATGGCTGAATACGGGTGGATGTAGGAGGGGAGCAGTTGTAAGTCTTAAGCTGCAAGCTTCAAGTGAGCTTGCAGCTTAAGGCTTGCCGCTTAAGGCTTAACACTAACCTTGGAGAAATCCTGGCGTCCAAACGGACTCACCTGATACCCCTCGATATTCTTGCGCGTCAGGGCAAATGCCGTCGGATGCGCCAGCGGCAGCCACAGCGCCTGTTGCTGGATAAGCGCCTGGGCCTGTTGATACAACTTGCTGCGTACCCCTTGCTCGCTGGTGGTCTTGCCGGCGCTGATCAGCTTGTCCAGCGCGGGGTCGCAGTAGCGGGCGAAGTTCGTCCCGGATTTCACCGCCGCACACGAGAATTGCGGGGTCAGGAAGTTATCCGGGTCGCCGTTGTCGCCAGCCCAGCCCATGAACAACAGGTCATGCTCGCCCGCCTTGGCGCGGCGAATCAACTCGCCCCACTCGATTACACGGATCTCAGCCTGGATGCCTGCCTTGGCCAGGTCCGCCTGCAGCAACTGTGCGCCGAGGTTCGGGTTGGGGTTCAGCACGCTGCCCGTGGGGCGTGTCCAAATGGTGGTCTTGAAACCGTCCTTGAGCCCGGCTCGGTCCAGAAGCGCCTTGGCCTTGGCGAGGTCCTGCGGGTAACCCGGCAAGTCCTTGGCGTAGCTCCAGGTGTTGGCCGGGTAAGGCCCATTGGCGGCTTCGGCAGTCCCTTCAAATACGGCCTTGAGGTAGCTGTCCTTGTCGAAGGCGAGGTTGATCGCCTGGCGCACTTCGGGCTTGTCCAGAGGTGGGTGCTGGCTATTGATGGCCACGAAGGCGGTCATGAAGGCGGCAGTTTTCTCCACCTTGAGTGCCGGGTCCTTTTCGGCTTCGCCGACGTCCAGTGGCTTGGGCGACAGGGCGATCTGGCATTCGTCGCGATGCAGTTTCTGCAAACGCACGTTGGCATCCGGGGTGATGGCGAAGATCAAGTTATCCACAGCCGGTTTGCCGCCGAAGTAGTCCGGGTTGGCCTTGTAGCGAACCACGGCATCTTTTTGAAAACGCACAAACACGAACGGGCCAGTGCCTATCGGTTGGCTGTTGAGTTTCTCCGGTGTGCCGGCCTTGAGCAGTTTGTCGGCATATTCCGCCGGATAGATCGACGCGAACCCCATGCTCAACGCCGCGAGGAAAGTGGAGTCGGCGTGATCGAGGGTGAAGCGCACGGTCAGCGGGTCAAGGGCGTCAATTTTTTTGACCAGCGTGGGCAATTGCAGCGACTGCGCATGGGGGAAGCCGCTTTGGGCGACCTGGTGCCATGGGTTGGCCGGATCGAGCATGCGCTCGAAGCTGAAACGCACATCTTCAGCCGTCAAGGTGCGGCTTGGCGTGAAATATTCGGTGCGATGAAACTTCACATTCGGGCGCAGCTTGAAGGTATACGTCAGGCCGTCCGCGGACACGTCCCAACTGTCTGCCAGGCTGGGTACCAGCTTGCCGCTGACTGCGTCGTAGTCCACCAGGCGATTCATCAGTACGTCGGCTGAGGCGTTGGTGGTAGTCAGCGAGTTGTATTGCACCACATCGAACCCCTCGGGGCTGGCTTCGGTGCACACACTCAAGCTGGTGGCGGCAACGGCCAGCGGTGCGATAAAAAGCGGGGCAAGCAATAGCGGTAGGGCAGCGAGGCGCATATTCGGTTTCCTGTGCAGATCGAAGGCCCATCTGCGAGTGCAGTCTGGAAAAAGCCTACCGTAGTGGTCTGCTGGATAAATGACTAGTTCATTTTCGCCTGTGCTTTTGCCTCAAATGCTGTTTTGATGGTGCCTCAGCGCATTTCGCTGCGCGCCTCATCGGCACGCAGGCGTCGCAAATCATTCTGTGCGACGAGCGGTCAGCTGTGGCAGCGGCCCTTACTGGCAACGGTTCAAGCGTTCGACGGCAAGATTTAAGTCGGTAAAAACGCACGGGCTGTTGTTGCATGGGGGTCTTTCTGGTATAAAGCAGCGCTCTTTTCTAGGGGCCCGGTTCCTTCGTTTGTAGGTGTAGCCGGTAAGACCCTAAAGAAACGCGGCGCCTGGCGCCAAATGACTGAGAGATTAAGCGGCCAACCCATGCCGGGTTGGGCATGTGGTTTTAGAGGGCTGAGGCATGTCGAGAGTCTGTCAAGTTACCGGTAAGGGTCCGGTGACTGGGAATAACATTTCCCACGCAAATAACAAAACCCGTCGTCGTTTCCTGCCGAACCTGCAGCATCACCGCTTCTGGGTTGAAGAAGAGAAACGTTTCGTCCGTCTGCGCGTATCTGCCAAAGGCATGCGCATCATCGACAAGCGTGGCATCACTGTCGTGCTGGCTGAATTGCGCCGCGCTGGCACAATCTAAGGAGCTATATCATGCGTGAATTGATTCGAATGATCTCTAGCGCCGGTACTGGTCACTTCTACACTACCGACAAGAACAAGCGTACTACCCCGGACAAGCTCGAAAAGAAAATGTTCGACCCGCGCGTTCGCAAGCACGTGATCTACAAAGAAGGCAAAATCAAGTAATTGATTGCCTTTCTTGTGAAAAAAAGCCCGTATCTCACGATCCGGGCTTTTTTTTGCCTGAAATTTGCTGCTCAGGCTTTCTGTTCGAACACCACGTAGATTTTGCGGCACGGCTCCAGCACCTCCCAGGTGCCGCTGAAACCAGCGGGAATCACGAAGCGGTCACCGGCACGTAAGGTCTTGGCATTGCCTTCGGCATCCCGCAATACAGAAACACCCTGAACAATTTCGCAGTACTCGTGCTCGGTGTAATTGACCTTCCATTGCCCGACCTCACCTTCCCACACGCCTGCACTCATCTGGCCGCACGGACTGTTGTAGTGGTTGTAGAGCGTTTGTTCGGGATTGCCCTTGAGGATTTTTTCGGCGGCAGGGCGATAGCGGTCGGGGGCGGTGTTGGCTTGGCTGAAGTCGACGATGTCCTGGATGCTCATGTGCGTGTCCCGTCTGGCCTGGGTTGGAGAGATCAAAGTCTATGTTTATTAAAATGAACATCGCAAGGGCGTTTACCGGCGTTATGTCAAATATATTGAAACATCCCCAGCCGCTGGTTTAGGGTGGCAGCTGCCTTGAGCCGAACAGCAGGCTGGTCGGGCAAGCATTCTTTGAGGCTGCCGTGGGATATCACCCGGCCCTCGTATTCAATAAGAGGAGGACACTCGAATGACCACCCTGACCCGTGCCGACTGGGAACAACGTGCCAAGGATCTGAAAATCGAAGGCCGCGCCTATATCAATGGCGAGTACACCGCCGCTGTTTCCGGTGACACTTTCGAATGCATCAGCCCGGTCGATGGTCGCCTGCTGGCCACCATCGCCAGCTGCGACGCCGCTGATGCCCAGCGTGCCGTGGAAAATGCTCGCGCCACCTTCAATTCCGGTGTCTGGTCGCGCCTGGCGCCGGCCAAACGCAAAGCCACCATGATCCGTTTCGCCGCGTTGCTCAAGGCGAATGCCGAAGAGCTGGCGCTGCTTGAAACCCTGGACATGGGCAAGCCGATCAGCGATTCCCTGAACATCGACGTACCCGGTGCGGCGAGTGCGCTGAGCTGGAGCGGTGAGGCTATCGACAAGATCTATGACGAGGTGGCGGCCACCCCACACGATCAGTTGGGCCTGGTAACCCGCGAGCCGGTGGGTGTGGTAGCTGCCATCGTGCCGTGGAACTTCCCATTGATGATGGCCTGCTGGAAGCTCGGCCCGGCGCTGTCCACGGGTAACTCGGTGATCCTCAAGCCTTCCGAAAAATCCCCGCTGACCGCCATCCGCATCGCGGCCCTGGCCGTTGAGGCCGGTATACCGAAGGGCGTGTTCAACGTGCTGCCGGGTTATGGCCACACCGTCGGCAACGCCCTGGCGCTGCACATGGATGTCGATACCCTGGTGTTCACCGGCTCCACCAAGATCGCCAAGCAGCTGTTGATCCGCTCCGGCGAGTCGAACATGAAGCGCGTGTGGCTGGAAGCCGGTGGCAAGAGCCCGAACATCGTGTTCGCCGATGCCCCGGACCTGCAGGCCGCCGCCGAATCCGCTGCCAGTGCCATCGCCTTCAACCAGGGCGAAGTATGTACCGCCGGTTCACGCCTGCTGGTGGAGCGCTCCATCAAGGATAAATTCCTGCCGCTGGTGATCGAGGCCCTCAAAGGCTGGAAGCCAGGCAACCCGCTGGACCCGGTGACCAACGTCGGCGCGTTGGTAGACACCCAGCAGATGAACAATGTGCTCTCGTATATCCAGGCCGGCCACGACGACGGCGCCAAGCTGGTAGTCGGTGGCAAGCGTACGTTGGAAGAAACCGGTGGCACTTACGTCGAGCCGACGATTTTCGACGGCGTGACCAATGCCATGAAGATTGCCCAGGAAGAGATCTTTGGCCCGGTTCTGTCGGTGATTACCTTCGACAGTGCCGAGGAAGCGATCAAGATCGCCAACGACACCGTCTATGGGCTGGCCGCAGCCGTGTGGACCGCCGATATCTCCAAGGCACACCTGACTGCCAAGGCCTTGCGTGCCGGTAGCGTGTGGGTCAACCAGTACGACGGTGGCGACATGACCGCACCGTTTGGTGGCTTCAAGCAGTCGGGCAATGGTCGCGACAAGTCGCTGCATGCATTCGACAAGTACACCGAACTGAAGTCGACCTGGATCAAGCTGTAACTTTCAGGATTTACCGCTGTAAAAAACGTAGGAGGGGGCTTGCTCCCGATGTGGTGGATCAGTCGCTCAATGTGGCGACGATACCCTGCTATCGGAAGCAAGCCCCCTTCTACCTTCGTTTTGTGTGTTCTCATCATTATCCACAGGAGCGTGGAATGCGTTGGGCGACTTATTTCGCCGTCCTGGCCTCGGTTCTGAGTGTCGGCCTGGCCTTGGGCGTCAGCATGCCGCTGGTGTCGCTGCGCCTTGAGGGCTGGGGCTACGGCAGTTTCGCCATCGGGGTGATGGCCGCGATGCCGGCCTTTGGTGTGTTGCTGGGCGCCAAGGTTTCCAGCCGCATGGCCTCCTGGTTGGGCACTGCCAATCTGATGCGCCTATGCCTGTGGGCCGGGGCGTTTTCCATAGGCTTGCTGGCGATCCTGCCGAGTTACCCGGTCTGGCTGGTGCTGCGCCTGATGATTGGGGTGATCCTGACTATCGTATTTATCCTCGGTGAAAGCTGGATCAACCAATTGGTGGTGGAGCAATGGCGTGGCCGTCTGGTCGCGCTGTATGGCTGCAGTTATGCCTTGAGCCAGCTTTCGGGGCCGCTGCTGCTTGGTGTACTCGGCACCGAGCAGGATTATGGCTTTTGGGTTGGCGTGAGTCTGTTGATGGTTGCGCCGCTGCTGCTGTTGGGGCGTTCCGGCGCGCCCACTGCCGAATCGTTCAGCGTGACTTTCGGCGACCTGTGGCGCTTCTGTCGGAGC
Source organism: Pseudomonas sp. BCA17 (assembly GCF_004519405.1). GTDB lineage: Bacteria > Pseudomonadota > Gammaproteobacteria > Pseudomonadales > Pseudomonadaceae > Aquipseudomonas. The sequence goes on from NZ_SGWI01000003.1 coordinate 317,773, forward strand.
TTGCCGGCGATAGCGTGGGCGGTGGCGTTATTCGCTGCGTTCGAAGCGATGATTCTGACGTTGCTGCCGGTGTATTGCCTGCAACAAGGCTTCACTGCCGAGATCGCCCTGGCGATGGTCAGCACAGTGGTAGTCGGCGATGCCTTGCTGCAATTGCCGATCGGCGCCTTGGCCGACTATTTGCCGCGGCGTACGTTGTTCTTGAGCTGTGCGGTGCTGTTGCTGGCTTCAAGCCTGGCGATTCCGTTGTTGATGCACACACTGCTGATCTGGCCGGTGTGGGTGGTCTTCGGCGCAAGTGCCGGTGGGTTGTTCACGCTGTCGTTGATCCTGATCGGCGAGCGCTACCGCGATGATGCGCTGGTGCGCGCCAATGCCCACGTGGCGCAGCTGTGGGGCATCGGTTGCCTGATCGGCCCGCTGGTGGCCGGCGCCGGCAGCCAGTGGATCAGCGGGCATGCCTTGCCGTTGCTGATGGCGGCCGGCGCGTTGGGCCTGGTGCTGCTGTTGTTGCGCCAGGGCGCATTCGGCGTCGCGCAACCGGCTTAGAGCATGCGCTCCAGCCCTACACGCGTGGCGAACCAGGCATTGAGTCGCCGCCACCAACTGCCCGGCTCGCGGCTCAGGGTGTGCAACTGGCCATTGTCCTCGGTGACCCATACCACCTGGCCCTCCTGCAATTTCGCCTGGTAGCTCAGGGCCGGCGACATGCCTTCCAGTGCCAGGTTGCGCACATGTTCCGCCAGCTCAGGGCTGTCCACCAATACGCCGACTTCGGTGTTCCACAGCACCGAGCGTGGGTCGAAGTTGAACGAGCCGATAAACGATTTTTCCCGGTCAAAAATCATCGCCTTGCTGTGCAGGCTGGAGTCTGAACCGTGGAACGCACCCCGGCGAAACAGGTGCGGGCCACTGCCGCTGCCTTTGCCGCCTGCGTCCGGCTGGCGGCGTAATTCGTAGAGTTTTACACCGTGTTCCAACAGCGCCTTGCGATAAGGCGCGTAGCCGCCATGGACCGCCGGTACATCGGTGGCCTCGAGAGAATTGGTGAGCAGGCTTACCGACACGCCGGCATCGGCGCGGCCAGTCAGGTAAACCAGTCCGGGCTGGCCCGGGACGAAATACGCCGAGATCATCATCAGCTCATAATTGACGCCTCTCAGTTCCGGCGCCAGTTGGGTGGTGAGCAGCAGATGCGGGTCCGGGTCGGCTTTGGCCAGCACCTTGCTCGGCGCGTCCCAGAGTGCCTGGTTCCAGGCCCAGATCAGCTCGCGACGCCAGATATCCATGCGCGGTTGGGTCTGGTAGGTGCGCAAGCGGTTATACAGCACGTGATTCTGCTGGCGTGATTCGGCCAGCGAGTCCTGCAGGCGTACGCGAGTCGCGGCCAGGTCGCCCTTGGACGGGCTGCTGGAAACAAAGTCGTCGATGGGCTTGCTCAGGGCGCTGTTCCAGTACTGATCAAAGCTGTGCCCGAGCTGCTCGGCCACCGGCCCCACGCTGAGCATATCGATATCGGTGAAGTTCAGATTAGGTTCGGCGTCGAAGTACTCATCCCCCAGGTTGCGTCCGCCGACGATGGCCACGCTGTTATCCGCCAGCCACAGTTTGTTGTGCATGCGCCGGTGTTGCAGCGACAGGTTGAACAAGCGGCCCATGGCTCGCGTCACGCCAGTGCTGCGTCCAAGGTGCAGCGGGTTGAACAGGCGAATCTGGATCTGTGGGTGGGCGGCGAGGGTGGCGATGATCTGGTCGAGACCGTCACTGGTGGTGTCGTCCAACAAAATGCGGATGCGTACGCCACGATCTGCTGCCTTGAGCAGTTCATCCACCAGCATGCGCGTGCTGATGCCGTCGTGGACGATGTAGTACTGCAGGTCGAGGCTGGTCTGGGCATTGCGGATCAGCTCGGCGCGCGCCATGAACGCTTCGCTGCTGTTGGGGAGCAGGCGAAAGCCGGAGCGGCCTTGATAGGGCGCGGCCTGGGCCTGGATCGAGCGGCCGAACGACGATTGTGTGGCGGGCAGCGCGTCGCTGGGAATGCGCGGGGCGTCCACCGTGGCGCAGCCACCCAGGGCCACGGCGCCCAGCAGGAAAAATGGTAAAAGCCGTCGAGTCATCAAAGGCGCTGCATCCGGATCAGGGCGGTTGTGGGCATATGACGGTTAATTCCGAGGAAAGGTCAGTCGTCAGCCTCGGCGAGTATCTTGATCACGGCTGCGCCGATCTTGCGCACCGCTTCTTCGATTTGCGGGGTTGGCTTGGCGGAGTAGTTCATGCGCAGGCAGTTCCGGTATTTGCCCGATGCAGAAAAGATGCTGCCTACGGCCACCTGTACGCCTTGTTCCATCAGGGCGCGGTTGAGCTTGAGGGTGTCGAAGCCTTCCGGCAGTTCTACCCACAGCATGAAGCTGCCTTGAGGTCGGCTGGCGCGGGTACCGGCGGGGAAGTAACGGCTGACCCAGTCGAGAATCATGTCGCGATTGCGCTGGTATTGGGTGCGCATCCGCCGTAAATGCGGTTCGAAGTGGCCATTCTTGAGAAATTCGGCAATGGCGATCTGCGGCTGTGTCGCCGTAGAGCCAGTGCTGATGTATTTCATGTGCAGTACCCGTTCCAGATACCGGCCCGGAGCCACCCAGCCAATACGCAGGCCCGGCGCCAGGGTTTTCGAAAAGGAACTGCAGAGCAATACACGACCATCCTCGTCAAAGGATTTGATGGTGCGCGGGCGTGGGTAGCTGTAGGCCAAGTCGCCATACACGTCATCTTCGATGATCGCCACATCAAAGCGTTGGGCCAGGGTCAGCAACGCTCGCTTGCGTGCCTCGGGCATGATGTAGCCCAGTGGGTTATTGCAGTTGGGGGTCAGTTGGATGACCTTGATCGGCCACTGTTCCAGCGCCAGCTCCAGAGCTTCCAGGCTGATACCGGTGATGGGGTCGGTGGGGATTTCCAGGGCCTTCATGCCCAGGCCCTTGAGGGTTTGCATGGCGCCGTGGAAGCTCGGCGAGTCCACGGCGACGATGTCGCCGGGCTCACAGATAGCGTGGATGCTGGCAGACAGTGCCTCATGGCAACCGGTAGTGACGACGATATCTTCGGCGGTGAGCTGGCAGCCGGAATCCAGCGACAGCCGAGCAATTTGTTCACGTAATTCCATACAGCCGAGGATGTTGTCGTAATACAGCCCAGGCAGGTCCTGACGACGACTTACACGGGCAAGGCTGCGCAGCAGAGGTTTGAGGGTGGGCGACAATACATCCGGCATGCCACGACCCAGCTGTATGACATCTTTGCGTGGCACCGCGCGAATCAGCTCCAGTACCTGGTCCCATTGGGAAATCTCTACCGGCCGTTGGGCCGGGCGGCCTACTTCGGGGAGTGCCGGCAGCTCCCGGCCCACGGGCACGAAGTAACCGGACTTGGGTTTGGGCATTGCCAGGCCGTTATCTTCCAGCACGCGATAAGCCTGTTGTACGGTGCTCAGGCTGACCCCGTGTTCCACGCTCAGTGCCCGCACGGAAGGCAGGCGATCACCGGGGCGATAGAAGCCTTGTTCAATGCGCGTGCCCAGCAGTTCGGCAAGGTTGACGTAAAGGGTCATGCGGCCACTCCTGAGAGACCAGTACAGATGCACGGAAAATACAGGATTCAAGCGCCTTAAGACAGGTTCTGTATGGTTTTAATAAAGTTTTGTTGGATCTGTAATGGTTGTGCCTGCTCGTTGATCCTAGTCACTCATGGCAACAGGCAAACGAGGGGCGGCAAAATGAGCGGCATGAGCGATGTGCGGTTGGCATTACACGGTCAGGAATTAGAGGCGGGGCAGGAGCGGGCAGTGTCGACGTTCTGCCGCTGGAGCCTGTTCCGGCGCCGTCTTCACACCCGCAAGGCGCTGCTGGACCTCACCCCGGAGCAATTGCGCGATGTAGGGCTGACGGCAGAACAAGCGCGCCAGGAAGGTTTGAAACCCTTCTGGCGCGGCTGAATCAGATCAGCTCTTTAAGCGATGCCAGAGCATGCCCAGCGCTAACAGCGGCGAGCGCAAATGCTTGCCGCCGGGGAAGGTGATGTGCGGTACCCGGGCGAACAGGTCGAAGCGTCCCTGCTGCTGGCCGCTGATGGCTTCGGCCAGCAGTTTGCCGGCCAGGTGCGTGGCATTGAGGCCATGACCTGCATAGGCTTGGGCGTAATACACATTGGGGTGGTCCGCCAACCGGCCGATCTGCGGCAGGCGGTTCGCGCCGATGCCGATCATGCCACCCCACTGGTAGTCGATCTTAGCGGTGGCCAGTTGTGGGAACACCTTGAGCATTTTTGGCCGCATATAGGCAGCGATGTCCTGGGGATCCCGGCCCGAGTAATGGCAGGCGCCGCCGAATAACAGACGGCGATCGGCGGACAGGCGGAAGTAGTCCACCGTCACCCGCTGGTCACACACGGCCATGTTCTGCGGCAGCAGGTTGGCGGCCTGGGCTTCGCTCAACGGCTCGGTAGCGATGATGTAGCTACCGGCGGGCAGCACTTTGCCGCTCAACTGCGGGTTCAGGCCATTGAGATAAGCATTGCAGGCCAGCACCAGCGTCTTGGCGCGTACGTTGCCTTGAGCGGTGTGTACGTTGACCTCGGAGCCATAGTCGATGCGTATGACTTCGGATTGTTCAAACAGCCTCACCCCCAATCGCTGCGCAACGGCGGCCTCGCCGAGGGCCAGGTTCAACGGGTGCAGGTGGCCGGAGCCCATGTCGATCATGCCACCCACATAGCGTTCCGAGCCGATTACGCTGCTCATTTCGTTGGCTTGCAGCAGGCGTACTTCATGACGGTAGCCGAGGCTGCGCAGCTCTTCGGCGTCTTCAGCCAGACCCTGCAGATGGTGGGGTTTGTTCGCCAGGTCGCAATAACCCCACGTCAGGTCGCACGGGATCTGATAGCGCTCGATGCGTTCGCGCACGATTTCCACCGCCTCCAGGCCCATCATTTTCATCTGGCGCACGCCGTCGGCGCCGATAACGTTGGCGAACTGGTCCAGGCCGTGACCGACGCCACGAATCAACTGGCCGCCGTTACGCCCGCTGGCGCCCCAGCCGACCTTGCGTGCTTCCAGCAGCACCACGCTGAAGCCTCGCTCGGCCAGCTCCAGCGCGGTATTCAGCCCGGAATAACCGCCGCCAATCACGCACACATCCGCGCGTATTTCACCGGCCAGCGCAGGGTAGTCGGGCTGCGACACGCTGCTGGCTGCGTAGTAAGAGGAGGTGTGCCGGGCGCTGGCAGTCATGGGGAGCATCCCTGTTTGGAAAATTTGACGCAGGATACAGCGGTCGGATGAAGCTGTCTGCGCAGGGCGTTTTGCGTCAGAATCCCTGCCTATTCGCCGTTCGGTATGTGTCTTGATGAGTTGCAACAGTCATAAAATCAGCGCGCTGCGCCGACAGATTCCTTCGTTCGAATGCGTTCCTGGTTGCCACGACTGCTGTGGGCCAGTGACGACATCACCCGAAGAAATGTCGCGCCTGCCACGCAAGACCGCCGCCGAACAGGCGGCGGCCATGGATGAGCTGAACTGCGTGCACCTTGGCCCCAACGGCTGCACGGTGTATGACGAGCGCCCGTTGATCTGCCGGTTGTTCGGCACCACCAAGACCTTGCCATGCCCGAATGGGCGGCGCCCGGAAGAGCTGATTCACCCGCGGGTGGAGAAGCAGATCCACGCCTACATGGCGAGCACCCGACAGGTGCTGGTCTAGTAAGCGTATGCGGTCAAACGCGTGGGAAGCTTGCCTAATGCCAGTCAGTTAAGGGTGAACGCTGTATTTGTGGCGAGGGAGCTTGCTCCCGTTGGGCCGCGAAGCGGCCCCGCTCTTTGTTTACAAAGCATGGGACTGCTGCGCAGTCCAACGGGAGCAAGCTCCCTCGCCACAGGTTACTTTTTAGCCTTTCTCCTTTTTAACTGACTGGCATTAGGGAAGCTTGCCCCCCTATTTGATCCGGATGCGCCAGTCAGTCCGGGATTGGCAGGTTCAGGCTCTCTTTCACCTCTTCCATCACGATATAGCTCTTGGATTCGCGCACGTGGGGGAGTTTGAGCAGGATATCGCCGAGCAATTTACGGTACGACGCCATCTCCGAAATCCGCGCTTTCACCAAGTAGTCAAAGTCCCCCGACACCAGGTGGCATTCCAGTACATGGGGCAGTTTCAGTACGGCGCGGCGGAATTCTTCAAAGGTGTCGCCGGACTTGTAATCGAGGCTGATCTCGACAAATACCAGCAAACTACCCTTCAAGTGCTGCGGGTTTAGCCGTGCGTTATACCCCATGATGATCCCTTCGCGCTCCAGCCGACGCACGCGCTCGGTGCATGGCGTGGTCGACAGCCCCACCTTCTCTCCAAGCTCCGTGAACGAAATGCGCCCGTCGGTTTGCAGGATGCGCAGGATATTGCGATCGATCTTGTCCAGCTCCCGCTTGGTTTGAGTGTTGGTACGCATAGGGGATACGCCTCTGTGAAAAGGGTTACTGCCGAGAATTGTCGCCAAATATAGGCAGTTATATAGTGAAATGCACTGGTGATTGCTTTTTATACTGCGCGCATCATTGCTCGAACAACACACGTCAGCGGTCAAGCCGCGATGAGGATATAAAAATGCGCGTTCTGGTCTTGGGTAGCGGCGTCATTGGGGTGACCAGTGCCTACTATTTGGCTCGGGCCGGCTTTGAGGTGGTTGTGGTCGACCGTCAGCCTGCCGCTGCCATGGAAACCAGTTTCGCCAACGCAGGCCAGGTCTCCCCTGGTTATGCCTCGCCCTGGGCCGCGCCGGGCGTACCGCTCAAGGCTATCAAGTGGTTGTTGCAACGCCATGCACCGCTGGCGATCAAAGCCACCGCCGATATTGACCAATACCTGTGGATGGCGCAGATGCTGCGCAACTGCACCGCCAGCCGTTACGCGGTGAACAAGGAGCGCATGGTGCGCCTGTCCGAGTACAGCCGCGACTGCCTTGATGAGCTGCGCGCCGAGACCGGCATTGCCTACGAAGGCCGAAGCCTTGGTACGACCCAACTGTTCCGCACCCAGGCCCAGCTCGATGGCGCCGCCAAGGACATCGCCGTGCTGAAAGAGTCCGGTGTGCCGTTCGAGCTGCTTGATCGTGCTGGAATCGCTCGCGTTGAGCCAGCCTTGGCCAGCGTTACGGATATCTTGGCCGGTGCCCTGCGCCTGCCGAACGACCAGACCGGCGATTGCCAGATGTTCACCACGCGCCTGGCCGAAATGTGCAGGCAGCTGGGCGTGGAGTTTCGTTTCGAACAAGATATCCAGCGCCTGGACCATGCGGGCGACCGCATCAACGGCGTTTGGATCGACGGCAAGCTGGAAACCGCCGACCGCTACGTGTTGGCCCTGGGCAGTTATTCGCCGAAGTTACTCAAGCCGCTGGGGATCAAGGCGCCGGTGTACCCGCTCAAGGGCTACTCGCTGACCGTGCCGATCACCAACCCGGCGATGGCGCCGACGTCGACTATTCTCGACGAGACCTACAAGGTCGCCATTACCCGCTTCGACAACCGCATCCGTGTAGGCGGCATGGCTGAAATAGCCGGTTTTGACCTGTCGCTTAACCCGCGTCGGCGTGAAACCCTGGAGATGATCGTCAACGACCTTTATCCTCAGGGCGGTGATCTGGCCGAAGCCACGTTCTGGACGGGCCTGCGCCCGACTACCCCTGACGGCACACCGATTGTCGGTGCCACCCCGCTCAAGAACCTGTTCCTGAATACAGGCCACGGCACTCTCGGCTGGACCATGGCCTGTGGCTCTGGTCGTTTGTTGGCCGACCTGATGGCGAAGAAAACCCCGCAGATCAGCGCCGAAGGCCTCGATATTTCCCGTTATGGCAACCACCAGGAGTCTGCAAGACATGTCAGTCCAGCGCCAGCTCACCAATGAGCGTATGAGCCAGGTCGTCGTTCACAACGGTACCGTGTATCTGGCAGGCCAGGTCGGCGACGACATGAGCGCCGGGATTGAACAACAGACCCGTGAAACCTTGACCAATATCGAGCGTTTGCTGGACCTGGCCGGTACCGACAAAACCAGACTGCTGTCGGTGACGATTTACCTGAAAGATATCGACGCCGATTTCGCCGGTATGAACGCGGTATGGGACAAGTGGCTGCCCAAGGGTGTCGCTCCGGCCCGTGCCACGGTTGAAGCCAAACTGTGCGAACCGGAAATTCTGGTAGAGCTGTCCGTCGTGGCCGCGTTGCCTTAACCCAGATTCCTCCCCGGTACCGATGTTATTGGTCGGTGCCGGTTTTTCTTCACTTTGCCGCCTAGAAGCCTGCCGCCATGCGTCCTGCCCGTGCCCTGATCGACCTCCAAGCCCTGCGCCACAATTACCAACTGGCCCGCGAAGTCACGGGGGCCAAGGCTCTCGCGGTGATTAAGGCCGATGCCTACGGCCATGGCGCCGTGCGTGTGGCCCAGGCGCTGGAAGCGGAGGCGGACGGGTTTGCCGTGGCGTGCATCGAAGAGGCACTGGAACTGCGCGCCGCCGGTATTCGGGCGCCGATGTTATTGCTGGAAGGCTTTTTCGAAGCCGATGAACTGCCGCTGATCATCGAGCATGATTTCTGGTGCGTGGTGCATTCGCTATGGCAACTGGACGCGATCGAGCAGACCCGCTTGAGCAAACCGCTGACGGTCTGGCTCAAGCTGGATTCGGGCATGCACCGCGTGGGCCTGCACCCCAAGGACTACCACGAGGCCTACCAGCGGCTGCTGGCCAGCGGCAACGTGGCCAAGATCGTGCTGATGAGCCATTTCGCCCGCGCCGATGAGCTTGATTGCGTCAGCAGCAATGAGCAGGTTGCGGTGTTTGACGCCGCGCGCCAGGGCTTGTCGGCCGAGGTGAGCCTGCGTAATTCGCCGTCGGTGATGGGCTGGCCGGGGGTATCCAGCGACTGGGTACGCCCGGGCATCATGTTGTATGGGGCCACGCCGTTTGGCGAAGACCAGGCCGTTGCCGCACGTTTACAGCCGGTGATGACCCTGGAGTCCAAAGTCATCTGTGTGCGCGAATTGCCGGCCGGCGAGCCGGTGGGCTATGGCGCAAAATTCATCACGCCCAAGCCGATGCGCATCGGAGTGGTTGCCATGGGTTATGCCGACGGTTACCCACGTCACGCGCCCACCGGCACGCCGGTGCTGGTGGCCGGACAGCGCAGCCAATTGCTGGGCCGTGTTTCCATGGACATGCTGTGCGTCGACCTGACAGACGTCCCACAGGCCGGCCTCGGTTCGACGGTGGAGTTGTGGGGTAAAAACATACTGGCCAGCGACGTCGCAACCGCCGCCCAGACCATTCCCTACCAGATCTTCTGCAACCTGCGCCGCGTGCCAAGGCTCTATTGCGGCGCTTGACCAGCAGGTACGAACACAGCTGCCCGGGATTTAGGCTCAAGTGTTGTAAATACTGAACGCTGTCGCCATGATAACGCTCAATACAACAACGCCTGAATCCTAGGAGGCTCCTGCATTGGACGTCGGCGAACGACTGCAATCCATCCGTAAGCTCAAAGGTCTTTCCCAGCGTGAGCTCGCCAAGCGCGCGGGCGTCACCAACAGCACCATTTCGATGATCGAAAAAAACAGCGTCAGCCCCTCGATCAGTTCCTTGCGCAAGGTGCTGGGCGGCATCCCCATGTCCATGGTCGAGTTTTTTTCCGAGGAGATCCTCCAGGAAATACCGACCCAGATCGTCTATAAAGCCAATGAGCTGATCGACATCTCGGACGGTGCCGTCACCATGAAGCTGGTGGGCCGTGCGCACCCCAGCCGGGCGATTGCGTTTCTCAACGAAATCTACCCGCCGGGTGCCGACACCGGCGAAGAGATGCTCACCCACGAAGGCGAGGAAACCGGGATTCTGGTGGAAGGTCGCCTGGAGTTGGTGGTCGGCCTTGAAACTTTTGTGCTCGAAGCCGGCGATAGCTACTACTTTGAAAGCACCAAGCCCCATCGTTTTCGCAACCCGTTCGATGTGCCGGCGCGACTAATCAGCGCAGCCACGCCCGCGAACTTTTAAAGAAGAGGCGTCCTGCCAGCGTTGTAGAGGCGCCCGTAGCTGCATTCCGCGAGGTCGAATCTCCCTTTATTTAATAGGGTTGTTTCGGCCCGGCGGGCTAACCGTTATACTTTCGCCGCCTGCGAAACCGTGGCCGCAGGCGTGAATAGCCACCATTGAGGGTGAACGCGTGAACCTAATTATGAAAATGCTGGCTGCACCAGCAACCGTACTGGCCCTATGGGCTGTCAGCGCTCAAGCTGCGACCAATGATGAGATTGCCAAGCGCCTGGAGCCTGTCGGCCAAGTCTGTGTTCAAGGCCAGGAATGCAAGGGGATGGAGGTTGCAGTGGCTGCGGGCGGCGGTGGCGCGGCGAAAACGCCGGATGATGTCATTGCCAAGCATTGCAATGCGTGCCACGGCACCGGATTGCTGAACGCGCCGAAAATTGGCGACACGGCCGCCTGGAAAGAGCGGCTTGGCCATGTGGATGCGGTACTCGCAGAGCTCAAGATCGAGTCGCCCGAGAAAGGCACCAAAGGCTTGGCACAGGTTGCCAAGCACGGTTTGAATGCCATGCCGCCGATGGGTACCTGTGCTGATTGCAGCCTTGAAGACCTTGAAGGCGCAATCAAGAAGATGTCTGGGCTGTAATCCGCCGATCTTCGCCAAAAAGCCGCTCACCAGCGGCTTTTTTGTGCCTGCTCTTTATGATTAGGAGCTGTTCATTGCAGCAAAGACCCGGCAAGCTCGGTCCAACCCCTAATCATGGAATGTTCAGGAGGGTCGGATGGTGCAGTTGTGTTCAATCGAGCAAGCAGTTGACGAAGTACTGGCACGCTTGCCGGCGCATATCCACATGGGCATGCCCCTGGGGTTGGGCAAACCCAATCTGTTCGCCAACGCACTCTATCGGCGCATCGCCAAGCTGCCGGAGCGGTCGCTGACGATCTACACCGCCCTGAGCCTGGGCCGTCCCACGATGGGTGACGGCTTGCAGAAGCGCTTTCTTGAGCCTTTTATCGAGCGCGTATTCGGCGATTACCCGGAGCTGGATTTTCTCGCTGACCTGCACAAGGACAGCTTGCCGAGCAATATTCGAGTACAGCAGTTCTTCATGCAGCCTGGCAGCCTGCTCCACAGCGCACCGGCCCAGCAGGATTACGTCAGCAGCAACTACAGCCACGCCGCGCGGGACATCAACGCCGCGGGCCTGAACCTGGTGGCGCAGTTGGTGGCCAGCAGCGCTGAACATCCTGATCGCCTGAGCCTGAGCTGCAACCCCGATATCACCCTTGATCTGTTGCCGATGATCGCCAAGCGCCGCGAAGCCGGCGAGACGATCCTGATCGTGGGCCAGGTCCACACTGATTTGCCCTATATGCCCGGCGATGCCGAGTTGGGCATGGACGCGTTCGATTACCTGCTTGATGAAAAGGACAGCACCACGCTGTTCTCCACACCGAATATGCCGGTGGGCTTCCAGGATCATTTTATCGGCCTGCATGCCAGCACGTTGGTGCGCGATGGCGGTACCTTGCAGATCGGCATCGGCTCCATGGGCGATGCTTTGACCGCCGCCCTGCTGGCGCGCCAGGCCGATAACGAAGCCTATCGGCTACTCTTGACGGACCTGGACGTGTATCAGTGGGCACCGCTGATCAGCCGTGAGGGCGGTGTCGCGCCCTTTGCGCGGGGCCTTTATGGTTGCAGCGAAATGTTCGTCAACGGCCTGTTGGTGCTGGCCGATGCCGGGATCGTGCGGCGCAAGGTGTACCCAGATGTGGCCACCCAGTCGCAAGCCAATGCTGGCACCCTGGACGACGCCGCGCAGCCCGACGGCGTGTCGATCCACGGCGGTTTCTTCCTTGGGCCGCGTAGCTTTTACCAGCGCTTGCAGGAAATGACCCACACCAAGCGCCTTGAATTCAACATGACCCGCATCAGCTACATCAACGAACTCTATGGCCAGGAAGAGCTCAAGCGATTGCAACGGCTGGATGCTCGGTTTATCAACAGCGCGATCATGGTGACGCTGCTCGGTGCGGGCGTAGCTGACCAGTTGGAAGACGGCCGTGTGCTCAGCGGCGTGGGTGGCCAGTACAACTTTGTCGCCCAAGGCCATGCGCTCGAAGGCGCGCGTTCGATTCTGCTCCTGCGCAGCTGGCGCGAGTCGGCGGGTGAGGTCAGTTCCAATCTCGTCTGGGACTACGGCCATTGCACCATTCCGCGGCACCTGCGCGACATTGTCATCACCGAATACGGCATTGCCGACCTGCGTGGGCAGACGGACGCCAAGGTGATCGAGGCGCTGCTCAATATCAGCGATTCACGCTTTCAGGGTGACTTGATTGAGCAGGCGAAAAAGGCGGGCAAGTTGCCTCAGGATTTCCAGCTGGACCCACGTTTTACCGACAATACCCCGCAGCGGCTCAAGGACATTCAGGCGCGGCATCGGCGGTTGTTTCCCGAGTATCCACTGGGCACTGATTTCACTGACGAAGAAAGAGACCTGTTGCGCGCGTTGAACTGGCTCAAGAGCAAATTCAAGCTGACGGAGATTCTGGAGTTGGGCAGGGCTGCGCTGGATGCACCGGAACCGGAGGCATTTCCAGAGCATCTGAAGCGCATGCGGCTGGATAAGCCGGAAGGCCTGAAAGAGGACCTGTATCAGCGCCTGCTGCTCGCCGGCCTGCAGGCCACGGCGCACTGAACAACACCACAAAACGCATGTGGGAGCGCGCTTGCTCCCACATTGTTAACCGTGCCCACACAGGATAGGCACGGGGCTGCGATTACTCGATGAAGGTGACCACGCCACCGGCCAGGGATTTGACCCGTGCCAGGGATTCCACTCGGTATCCCTGCGCATCCAACTCCGCACGGCCACCCTGGAATGACTTCTCGATCACGATCCCCAGGCCAGCCACGGTCGCGCCGGCTTGCTTGATGATCGAAATCAGCGCCTGGGACGCCTTGCCGTTGGCCAGGAAATCATCGATGACCAGCACGCGGTCGCTGCTGGTCAGGTGGCGCGGGGAAATGGCCACCGTGCTTTCCGTTTTCTTGGTGAAGGAGTACACCGTTGCCGAAAGCAGGTTTTCAGTCAGGGTCAGGGACTGTTGTTTGCGTGCGAAAATCACCGGCACACCCAGGTTCAGGCCGGTCATGATCGCCGGCGCGATGCCCGAAGCTTCGATGGTGACGATCTTGGTGATGCCCGAATCCTTGAACAGCGCGGCGAATTCGTCGCCGATCAGTTTCATCAGCTGCGGGTCGATCTGGTGGTTCAGAAAGGCGTCGACCTTGAGTACCTGATCGGAAAGCACGATGCCTTCTTCGCGAATTTTCTTGTGCAGTGCTTCCACGGAAAGCTTCCTCTGTTGACGCAACACGCGTCGAAAGTAGATTAAAAAGTAGTCGATTCTAGCGCTTTAACATCGCGCGTATATCCGCCAAGGCGGTATTGCCGCGAACGGCCTTCACCTCGGTCGGGGTGTCGTCATTGCCTTCCCAGGCCAGATCATCCGGCGGTAGCTCGTCGAGGAACCGGCTGGGGGCACAATCGATGATTTCGCCGTATTGCTTGCGCTTGGCGGCAAAGGTGAAGGCCAGCGTCTGACGCGCACGGGTAATACCCACGTAGGCCAGGCGCCGTTCTTCTTCGATGGTGTCGGCTTCGATGCTGGAGCGGTGCGGGAGAATTTCCTCTTCCATGCCCATGATGAACACGTAGGGAAATTCCAGGCCCTTGGAGGCATGCAAGGTCATCATTTGCACACCTTCGGCGCCGTCTTCCTCTTCCTGTTGGCGTTCGAGCATGTCGCGCAGCACCAGCTTGCCGATGGCGTCCTCGACGGTCATTTCTCCGTCTTCGTCTTTTTCCAGGGTGTTCTTCAGCGCTTCGATCAGGAACCAGACGTTGCTCATGCGGTAATCCGCGGCCTTGTCGCTGGAGCTGTTGGTGCGCAGCCAGTTCTCATAGTCGATGTCCATGACCATGCTGCGCAGGGCGCTGATCGGGTCTTCGCCGGCGCACTGCTCGCGCACCTTGTCCATGAAGCGCTTGAAGCGCGACAGACGGTCGGTGAAGCGGGTGTCCAGATGTTCGCCGAGGCCGATTTCATCCGTGGCGGCGTACATCGAAATCTTGCGTTCGGTGGCGTAGTTGCCGAGCTTTTCAAGGGTGGTTGAGCCGATTTCGCGGCGCGGCACGTTGATCACACGCAGGAAGGCGTTGTCGTCGTCCGGGTTCACGATCAGCCGGAAGTAGGCCATCAGGTCCTTTACTTCCTGGCGTCCGAAAAAGCTGTTGCCGCCCGACAGGCGATACGGCACCTGGTGGTGCTGCAATTTCAGTTCGATCAGTTTGGCCTGGTAGTTGCCGCGGTACAGAATCGCGAAATCGCTGTACGGCCGGTCGGTACGCAGATGCAGGCTGAGGATTTCCACGGCCACGCGCTCGGCTTCCGCGTCTTCGTTGCGGCAACGGATCACGCGGATCTCATCGCCGTGGCCCATCTCGCTCCACAGTTGTTTTTCGAACTCGTGGGGGTTGTTGGAGATAAGCACGTTGGCGCAGCGCAGGATGCGGCTGGTGGAGCGGTAGTTCTGCTCCAGCATCACCACTTTCAAGGACGGATAGTCGTCCTTGAGCAGCATCAGGTTTTCCGGACGGGCGCCGCGCCATGCGTAGATCGACTGGTCGTCGTCGCCTACCACGGTGAACTGGTTGCGCTTGCCGATCAGCATTTTCACCAGCAGGTATTGGCTGGCGTTGGTGTCCTGGTATTCGTCTACCAGCAGGTAGCGCACCTTGTTCTGCCATTTTTCGAGGATGTCGGCATGCTCCTCGAACAATTTCACCGGCAACAGGATCAGGTCGTCGAAGTCCACCGCATTGAACGCTTTGAGCGTGCGTTGATAGTGGGTATAGACGATGGCGGCGGTCTGTTCCTTGGGGTTGCGCGCGTTTTCCAGGGCCTGGGCCGGCAGGATCAGGTCATTTTTCCAGGCGCCGATCATGTTCTTGATCTCATCCACGCCGTCGTCGCCTGCGTACTCCTTCTGCATGATGTCGGTCATCAGCGACTTCACATCGGTTTCGTCGAAGATCGAGAAACCTGGCTTGTAGCCCAGGCGCACGTGCTCCTTGCGGATGATATTCAGGCCCAGGTTGTGGAAGGTGCAGACAGTGAGGCCGCGGCCTTCGCCGCTCTTGAGCAGCGTGCCGACACGCTCTTTCATTTCCCGCGCCGCTTTATTGGTAAACGTCATGGCGACGATGTACTGCGCGCGGATGCCGCAGTTCTGGATCAGGTGCGCGATCTTGCGGGTAATCACGCTGGTCTTGCCGGAGCCAGCACCGGCGAGCACCAATAGAGGGCCGCCGACGTAGTTCACGGCTTCTTGCTGCCGGGGGTTGAGTCGGGACATACGGAATTCAGGGAGTCGTTGTTCAAAAGGGCGGGCATTTTAACAGGCTCGCAGGATTCTGCTCTCACAGAACGACAGTGTGACGTACCGCTCGATCTAAATTTGCCGCTTTTGATACTTTGCCGCAGGATGTGGAAGCTTTTGCAGCTGATGTATGCAGCCTGCGCATTTGATAAGTCTTATCATGGGTGATTGTGAGGGGCAGCACGCCGTACTGCCCGCCGCCAATGAAATCTTGCAGAGTCTAGGGAGCTAGCTTGTCCACGCCTGTCGAACCCTTGCGTTTGCTGCTTCTGGCCGATGCGCCTGAGTGGGCAGCCTTGCTGCGCGAGTGCCTGGCGCCGATGGGCGATGGGGCTGTGCTGATCAGTGCTCCCAATTGGGACTCGGTGAGTCGTCTGTTCGATGACGACCACGGCGCTGTGCTATTGACCACGCCTGGCCTGCAACCCGGCCCTGGCCGTTGCAGCTTGCCCTGCGTATTGCTGCTGGAGCAGGAGCCGCTGATTTCTCCGCTGGGTGCCAGCGACTGGCTGGTGCGGGACGTATTGAATACCGATACATTGCGCCGCTGCCTGCGCCATGTCCGTGAGCGTGGTGTGCTGGAGAACACGTTGCAGCGCCTGGCCGAACAGGACCCGCTCACCGGTATCGCCAACCGCCAGGGTTTCCAGACCCTGCTGGCGGCGCGGCTGGCGGAAAACGAAGGTCGCGGCCTGGCCCTCGGCCATCTGGACCTCGACAACTTCCGTCACGCCAACGACGCTTTAGGTCATCAGGCCGGTGACCGCTTGATCCTGCAAGTGGTGTCGCGGCTCAAAAGCCAGCTCGAAGCCGGTGACCAGTTGGCACGCCTGGGCAGCGATGAGTTCGCCCTGCTGATCGACACCCGACGGGCGCCGCAACGCGCCGAGTGGATGGCCGAGCGCATCACCGAAGTGATGGCCGAGCCGTACTGGGTCGACGGCGAAAGCCTGTTGATCGGTTGCAGCCTGGGTGTGGCGCATGCCCGCGCGCGCGCCGGTGCAGACCCATTGATGTGGCACGCCCACATTGCCATGCAGCAGGCCAAGAGCACCCAGGGCTGTACCTTTCATATCTTCAACGAACGCATCAACCGCAACGCCCGCAGCCTGGCGGACCTTGAAAGTGAGCTGCGCCGTGCATTGCGCCGTGACGAGCTGGAGCTGCATTACCAGCCGCGACTGGATCTGGACGACGGGCATATCGTTGGCCTGGAAGCCCTGGTGCGTTGGCGCCATGGTGAGCGTGGCCTGTTGCCGCCGAGTGAATTCGTACCCTTGGCCGAACAGAGCGGTTTGATCGTGCCGCTGGGTTATTGGGTCATTTCCCGGGCCCTGCGCGACATGCAAGACCTGCGTGAACGTGGCCTGCCTGCGCTGCACATGGCGGTCAACCTGTCATTTCGCCAGTTCCAGGACAGTCAGTTGCTCTCCACACTCAGTCGGCTGATTGCCGAGCGCGGCGTGGAGGCGAAGTGGCTGGAGTTCGAACTGACCGAAACCGCCGTGATGCGTCGCAGCGATCTGGTCAAGCAGACCATGGATGCTCTGGGGCGCCTCGGCGTGCGGTTTTCCCTGGATGACTTCGGCACCGGTTTCTCATCGTTCGTACACCTCAACAGCCTGCCAATTGCCTTGTTGAAGATCGACAAGAGTTTCGTCGGTGGCATGGAAGAGCGCGAGGAGAACCGCAAGTTGGTGCACGCGATGATCAACCTGGCCCACAACCTCAATCTGGAAGTCGTGGCCGAAGGCGTGGAAACCCCTGAGCAATTGGCCTTGTTGCGCCTGTTTGGCTGCGACCAGGCCCAGGGGTACCTGATCAGCAAGCCGTTGCCGTTGCCTCAGTTGGTGGAGTACCTGACTTTCGGCAAGAGCCAGGACGCGCTGTTGGGTTAGCGTCCTCCAGCCTCTAGTCCGGCTGCATGGCCTGGAATTCGGTATGGATTTCAGGCTCCCGGCGAATCATCCGCTTCATCTTCGCTTCAAACGCCCAGGTCAGGGTGATTGCCGCGCAGGCCAGCCCCAGCGCCAAGCCCCACCACACACCGGTCGGCCCCCAGCCCAGCGTGAAGGCCATCACCCACGCCGAGGGCGCACCGATCAGCCAATAGCAGCCCAAACCCACGAGGAAGGTGGTCTTGGCGTCCTTCAGTCCGCGGATGCAGCCCATGGCGATGGTCTGTACGCCGTCGAACAGTTCAAACCAGGCGGCGACGGCCAGCAGGCTGACGGCCAGGACGATCACGTCATGGAAAGCCGGGTCGTTGTGATCAAGGAAAAGCCCGATCAACGGGTCGGAAAACAGCCACAGTACCGCGGCAAATCCCAGCATCACCATGGCTCCAAAGCCGATACCGACGCGCCCGGCCAGGCGCGCCTGCAACAACTGCCCGGCACCGTAATGTTGGCCGATGCGCATGGTCAACGCGTATGACATTCCCGCCGGCACCATGAACGCCACCGAAACAATTTGCAGCGCGATCTGGTGCGCCGCCAACTGCGTGCTGCCCATGGTGCCCATGCACAGCGCGGCGAAGGCGAACAGCCCGACTTCCACTGCATAGGTGCCGCCAATCGGCAGGCCCAGGCGCCACAGCTCGCGCAAGTATTGAGTGTTCAGGCGTAGCAGGCCGGTACCCAGCGGGTAGGCCGCGTAAGCCCGGTTGCTGCGGATGTACCACATCAGTGCCAAGGCCATACTGGTGGCAACGATTGCCGTGACCAGACCGATGCCCATCAAGCCCAGTTTCGGCAGGCCGAACATACCTTCGATCAATGCATGGTTGAGCAGGTAGTTGAGCACGGTGCCGCACAGGCTGATCACCATGACCGGCGTTGCTTTGCCGATGGCGCTGGTAAAGCCGCGCAGGGCCATGAAGCTCAGGTAGCCGGGCAGGGCGAACGGCAGGATAGTCAGGAATTGCCCCGCCGCATGTACGTTGGATTCGGTTTGGCCGAACAGCAACAGCACTGGCTTGAGGTTCCACAGCAGCAACGCCGCCGCCAGGGCCATCAGCCAGGCGAGCCAGAGCCCGGCCTGGGTCAGGCGGGTGGCGCCTTCGATGTCGCCCGCGCCGTGACGAATCGCAACCAGGGTGCCCACGGCGGCAATTACGCCGATGCAGAAAATCGCCACGAATGAATAACTTGCCGCACCGAGGCCGCCACCGGCCAGGGCTTCGGGGCTCAGGCGGGCCATCATCAGGGTGTCGGTCAGCACCATCAGCATGTGGGCCAACTGTGAGGCAATCAGCGGCCCTGACAGCCGCAGAATGGCCCAGAGTTCGGTACGTGCCGGATGTTGCATGATCATCACGCTCGAAAAGTCAGAGAGTAGGGGAAGGGTTGATTCTCGTCGCTCTCAGCCGATTGCACAAAACGATAAATGCGATCATCTACATGATTAAAACTCATGCCTGAAGGATTCTGGTAGGGTTTCGAGCTTGCAACGTCGGAGCTTTCCCAATGTCTCGTCGCCTACCTCCGCTTTATGCCCTGCGGGCCTTTGAAGCCGCCTCCCGGCATAACTCCTTTACCCGCGCGGCGCAGGAGCTGTCGATTACCCAGAGTGCGGTGAGCCGACACATCCGCACCCTGGAGGAGCATTTCGCCTGCCGCCTGTTCCAGCGCAGCGGTCGTACCTTGCAGCTCACCGAAGCCGCGCGCCTGTTGTTGCCCGGCGTGCGCGAAGGTTTCGCCGCCCTGGAGCGGGCGTGCGATACCTTGAACGCCGAAGATGGCATCCTGCGCATGAAGGCACCGTCCACGTTGACCATGCGCTGGCTGCTGGCGCGGCTCAGTCGTTTCCG
The DNA here is from genome assembly GCF_004519405.1 of Pseudomonas sp. BCA17. Classification (GTDB taxonomy): domain Bacteria; phylum Pseudomonadota; class Gammaproteobacteria; order Pseudomonadales; family Pseudomonadaceae; genus Aquipseudomonas. Next base: position 337,116 of record NZ_SGWI01000003.1, read on the forward strand.
GGCCTTGCAGCCGGGCAATGAAGTGCAGCTGACCAGCGCGTGGATGAGCGTGGATGAAGTGGACTTCAATCAGGAGCCTTTCGACTGCGCGGTGTTGCTCAGCTACGGGCATTTTCCGACGGATTGGGAAGCCAGCTACTTGTTCCCCGAATTGCTGATCCCGGTGGGTGCGCCGAACTTGCTGGAGGATGGGCCTTGGGACGTCGCACGCCTGGCCGGCGCCGAACTGTTGCACCCCACGCCCGACCGCCGCGATTGGCGCAACTGGCTGGAGCGCATGGGGCTGTCATCCCAGGTGTCGCTCAAGGGCGGGCAGGTGTTCGATACTCTTGAGCTGGGCATGATCGCTGCCGCGCGGGGTTACGGTGTATCCATGGGCGACCTGTTGATGGTGGCCGAGGATGTGGCCCAGGGGCGCTTGAGCCTGCCGTGGCCAACGGCGGTGGCCAGTGGGGAAAATTACTACCTGGTGTGGCCGAAAACCCGCACGGGTGGTGAACGCTTGCGGCGGCTGGCGGAGTTTCTTCAAGGGGAAGTCCGCGCGATGGAATTGCCACAGGTTGAGCGCCTGGATTGATTGGGGGGTGCAATCGTTTGCGCAATACCTTTGCACAGCGCTCAAGTATTGCCCGCATCCGCCGAAGAAAGGATGTTGGGACCATCGTGCTCCAACGTTACCCACTAGATAATTTGCCGAGCAGCGCTAAGAGATCAGGATGATCCTGGCCTCGGCCAGGAGCTGTCATGTCTCAACCTCGCGCTCGGATCGCCTCCCAATTAGGTCTCGCCTTGGCCGTCATTCTGGCTGTCGTCATCAGCGGCAGTACGGTCTTCGCCCTGCGTTCCCTCGACTCCGCCAACCTCGACACCCGCGAGGAACACCTGGCCAGCGAGGCGCGCCTGCTCGCCGATCAACTCAACACCTTCCACGGCACCTTGCGCGAAAGTACCCAGCGTTTGAGCGGGCTGTTTGAAAAGCGCTTCGGCGCCGGTTTGAGCGTGCGGGCGGACCAGCCGGTGACTGTGGCCGGCGTGCAAACGCCGAGCCTGTACCTGGGCGACGTTGTGTTGAACAACAACTTCGGGGAAGTGGATGAGTTCAAGCAAATGTCCGGCGGTGTGGCTACTGTATTCGTACGCAGTGGTGAGGACTTTATCCGCGTCAGCACCTCCCTGACCAAGCAGGACGGCAACCGCGCCATCGGTACCGTGCTCGATCACCAACATCCGGCGTACCAGCGCCTGCTGGCTGGGCAAGGTTATGTGGGACGTGCCGTGCTGTTCGACCGCGCCTACATGACCCAGTACACCCCGGTGCGGGACACTGGCGGCAAAGTGATCGCCGTGTTGTTCATCGGTTTTGATTACACCGACGAACAGAAAACCCAGTTCGACAATCTCAAGCGTTTCCGGATCGGCCAGAACGGTTCCCTGGCCCTGCTCGATGAACAGAAACACTGGCTGGTACCACCGGCCGGCGTGCAGGCGGCCGATCAGGCCATTCCGGTGATGCTCGAGTTGGCGAAGGAGCCCGGCGCAGGGCAATTCTGGAGTGACAAGAACGAAGATTTCTATAGCGTCGCGGTGCCATTTGAAGGCGGCCCATGGTCGGTTGTGGCGAGCATGCCAAAATCCGAGATTCGCGCGGTAACGTGGGCGGTGGGGGTTCGCCTGATAATCGGCAGCCTGTTGGCGATGTTGCTGGCGGTGGGCGCAGTGGTGTGGTTGCTGCGCCGGAAACTGCAGCCTCTGAGTGACTTGGTGCGTCAGGCCGAAGCGCTCGGCGCTGGTGACTTGAGCGCACGCTTGAACGTGTCCAGCCACGATGAAATCGGTCAATTGGCGCGCAGCTTCAACCAGATGGGCGAAGCGCTGTCGACCATGGTTTCGCATATCCGTAAGGCGGCCGAAGAGGTCAACAGCCGTGCGCAGGCACTGTCCGGCTTGTCCGGCGGGGCGTATGACGGCATGGAGCAGCAGTCCGGCGAGATCACCAGCATGGCCGGAGCGGTGGAAGAATTCAGCGCCACTTCGTTGAACATTGCCGACAACATGGGCAATACCGAACGCCTGGCCCAGGAAAACGCCCAGCAAACCCGCATCGGCCGTGCCTCGATGCAAGAGGCTTCGTCGTCCCTTGAGCACATCGCCTCGGCGCTTAACAGCACGGCCACGGTGATCAACACCTTGGGTCAGCGGTCCCAGGAAATTGGCGGGATTGTGGGGGTGATCACCTCGATCGCCGAGCAGACCAACCTGCTGGCTCTCAACGCCGCCATCGAGGCCGCCCGGGCCGGTGAGCAGGGGCGTGGCTTTGCCGTAGTTGCCGACGAAGTGCGCAACCTGGCGTCGCGTACCCGTCAGGCCACGGACGAAATATCCGGGATGATCCAGAGCATCCAGCAGGAAACCGGCAATGCCATCAGCACGATGGAACACGGCAATGTGCTGATGCAGGAGGGCTTGGCGCGTAACGCCGATGTGGCCTCGGCCCTGGCACGTATCGACGAACAAAGCCGCTCGGCCGGGCAGCAGTTTGCGGCGATCACCACGGCGACCCAGGAGCAGAGCAGCACGGCCAACGTGCTCAGCAGCAACCTGCAGAGCATTGCGTTGGCCAACAGCGAGCAGCGCGAAGTGGTGTCGAACCTGGCAATTACCGCGAAGGAACTGGAAACCCTGGCAGCGGATTTGCGCCATGAAGTGGACCGGTTCCGTTGATTGTCCTGCCCTGGGCATCTGGCCCAGGGTGTCGCCTGGCATGTTCTAGGCGCATCAGCCCAGCGCAGTAGGGCTTAATAAGCGGTCCTAAAGGTTCATGCGCCACGCACATGAGCAGAGTGGTTGCGCTTTGCTGGCTTCACGCCGTTTATCGTTGATCGGCCGGGCTGGACGCTGCAGGCCGGTATTGCAGCGCTTCGGCAATGTGGTCGCGGCCTATTTTGCCTGAGCCTTCCAGGTCTGCCAGCGTTCGCGCAACTTTCAGCAGCCGGTGGGCTGCTCGAAGGGACAGGGTAAGCCGCTCGCAGGCACTCTCCAGCCAGGCCTCATCCGGTTTGGACAGTGCGCAATGCTGGCGTAACCTCGGCAGATCGAGAAATGCATTGGCGCAGCCCTGACGCTGCTGCTGGAGTTCCCGCGCGTCGGCTACCCGTGCTGAAGCCTTCTGCGTGGTATCGCCGGGCTGTGGCGTCGGATTAAGTGCTGTCGTTTCCCGTGCGACGGTCAGGTGCAGGTCGATGCGATCCAGCAACGGCCCTGAGAGTTTATTGCGATAGCGTTGGACCTGCTCCGATGTGCAACGGCAGCGCCCACTGGGTTCGCCCATATAGCCGCAGGGGCAAGGGTTCATGGCTGCGACCAGTTGGAAGCGGGCCGGGAAACTCACCCGGTCACGGGCGCGGGCAATCACGATATGCCCCGATTCCAGGGGTTCGCGCAGCACCTCCAGCACCTTGCGATCAAACTCCGGTAACTCATCCAGAAACAACACGCCATGATGGGCCAGGGTAATTTCGCCCGGTTGCGGTTTTGAGCCGCCGCCTACCAGCGCCGGCCCGGAAGCCGAGTGATGCGGCTGGCGAAAGGGCCGGTGCGGCCAATGGCTCAGCGGCGTCAGGCTGACCACCGACTGAATCGCTGCGACTTCCAAGGCTTCCTGTTCGTTCAACGGTGGCAATAACCCGGGCAGTCGGCTGGCGAGCAGGGTCTTGCCGGTGCCGGGCGGCCCGCTGAACAGCAGGTTATGCGCGCCCGCAGCGGCAATCAGCAGCGCGCGTTTGGCCGCAAGCTGTCCCTGTACCTCGCTCAAGTCCGGATAGGGTTTGTTCAAGCACAGCAAGCCATCCGACTTGTAGGGCTCAATCGGCACATGCCCGTTCAAATGCGCCACCACCTGCAGCAGGTGGTCCACCGCAATCACCTTCAGTCCCGAGGCCAGGCAGGCTTCTTCGGCATTCGCCCGGGGCACTATTACAGTGCGCCCGGCCTTGCGCGCTGCCAATGCCGCCGGCAGCACACCTTTGACGGCCCGCACCTCGCCGGACAGCGCCAGTTCCCCGAGGCATTCCACGTCGTCGAGCATCAATGCCGGTACTTGCATGCTGGCCGCCAGAATCCCCAAGGCAATCGCTAGATCAAAACGCCCGCCGTCCTTGGGCAGGTCAGCGGGCGCTAGGTTGAGGGTGATGCGGCGGGAGGGGTATTGCAGTGCGCAGTTGAGAATGGCGCTACGCACGCGGTCCTTGCTTTCCTTGACGGCGGTTTCCGGCAGACCCACCAGCGTCAGGGACGGCAGGCCGTTGGCCATATGCACTTCGACGGTCACGGCGGGGGCTTCGACGCCAATCTGGGCGCGGCTATGGACGATGGCGAGGGACATGCTCGTTCCTTGAGATAGGGCCACTTCTTGCGGTTTTTCAAGGGTAGACGAGGTGGGTAAGAGCGAAGCGGAGGAGGTTTTACAGAACGTATCCGGGAAGTTTCAGCGAACGATTGCAGGAGCGAACCCGGCTCGCGAAGAGCTCAAGGACGGCGCGTTTGTATTGGTTGCCCGCGTGATCCTGGACGATTTGCGCGAGCAAGGTTTGGCGTTTGTGGCGAGCGAGCTTGCTCGCGCTGGTACGCGAAGCGGCCCCAAAACCAGGCAACGCGCTCCATCTGAAGAAACATGTAGGCTGTATCGGGGCTGCTTCGCAGCCCAGCGCGAGCATGCTCGCTCGCCACAGGTTGATAGCCCCTCGCTCCTGCAGGTGCGCGCGTTACTCTTGGTTCGGCGTCAACCGCGCTTCCAGTTCTGCGACCTTCGCCTCCAAGCTTTCCAGCCGCGCCCGCGTGCGCGCAAGCACCACCATCTGGCTGTCGAACTCTTCCCGGCTGACCAGGTCGAGCTTGCTGAAGCCGCTTTGCAACAGCGCCTTGAATTGGCTTTCGATTTCATTGCGGGGCAGCGGGGTGTCGCCGCTGAGCAGGCGAGAGGCGTGGCCGCTGAGTGCGTCGAGGAGGTCTTTGGGCGCGAGCATGGGAAATATTCCGGAAAACTGTTGGGCGCCAGTGTATCACGCAGCGTCTATAGTCTTTTTCACGTCGCGAGGCGCACGCTTTTCGCGCAAGGGGGCTGGCGGCGGCGCACTGTTTTTGTGCGCATTGCTGTCGGCAAAAAGCCCCGAAGGTGGGCATAAGTGAGCAAAGGATTGATTTCGTTGTTTTTTACGGAGCTGGCAAGGTTTCTGCTTAGACGATCATGACCCATGCACTGATGCAGTCGCTGTGACGAATGCAGTGCGCCGACGGATCAGGGGTACAGGTTTCGTCACCAGTGGTTCGCTGGCGTCGCCACGGTAATTGCCGAGGCGACGATGCGTTACAAAGCCAGGCACTGCGCTTAGACTTGAGACGGGTTTGTTTTCCTGGGGCAAGTCCACCAATTCGGGAGAGAGTTTTCATGAAGCTAGTCACTGCCATCATCAAGCCGTTCAAGTTGGACGATGTACGCGAGTCACTGTCCGAGATCGGCGTGCAGGGCATTACCGTTACTGAGGTCAAAGGCTTCGGTCGGCAGAAGGGTCATACCGAGCTGTATCGCGGCGCGGAATATGTGGTTGATTTCCTGCCCAAGGTGAAGATTGATGTCGCCATTGACGACAAGGATCTTGACCGGGTTATCGAGGCGATAACCAAGGCGGCCAACACCGGCAAGATCGGTGACGGCAAGATCTTCGTGGTCAATCTGGAACAGGCTATTCGCATCCGTACCGGCGAAACCGATACCGACGCAATCTAAGCCGCCAAACCCCCAACGCCCCAGGAGAAAACAATATGACTCTGCGTAAATTCGCAGGGCTAGGAGCCCTGTTGTCCCTCGTAATGCCAGCCCTGGCATTGGCGGCGGACCCAGTACCTGCCCCAGTCCTCAATTCCGGCGACACGGCGTGGATGCTCACATCCACCGCGCTGGTGCTGTTCATGACCATTCCGGGCCTGGCGCTGTTTTACGGCGGCATGGTTCGCTCCAAAAACATTCTTTCCGTGATGATGCAGTGCTTCGCCATCACCGGGCTTGTCACCATCCTGTGGTTTGTCTACGGCTACAGCATGGCGTTCGATACCACCGGTATGGAAGCGGGCGTCGTCAACTTCAACTCCTTTGTGGGTGGCCTGTCCAAGTTGTTCCTGTCGGGCGTGACCCCTGCGAGCATCACTGGCCCAGCGGCGCTGTTCCCTGAGGCGGTGTTCGTTACCTTCCAGATGACCTTCGCCATCATTACCCCTGCGCTGATCGTTGGTGCTTTCGCCGAGCGTATGAAGTTCTCCGCGATGCTGATCTTCATGGGCGTCTGGTTCACCCTGGTCTACGCACCGATTGCCCACATGGTATGGGGCGGTCCGGGTTCGTTGCTGGGCGATTGGGGTGTGCTGGACTTTGCCGGTGGCACCGTGGTGCACATCAACGCGGGTGTGGCCGGCCTGGTGGCGTGCCTGGTGCTCGGCAAACGTAAAGGCTTCCCGACCACCCCAATGGCACCGCACAACCTGGGTTACACCCTCGTAGGCGCGGCCATGCTGTGGGTGGGTTGGTTCGGCTTCAACGCCGGCTCCGCTGCGGCGGCCAACGGCACTGCCGGTATGGCGATGCTGGTGACCCAGATCGCTACCGCTGCTGCGGCGCTGGGCTGGATGTTCGCCGAGTGGGTCACCCACGGTAAGCCAAGCGCACTGGGCATCGCCTCGGGCGTGGTGGCTGGCCTGGTGGCAATCACCCCGGCCGCCGGTACCGTTGGCCCGATGGGCGCTTTGATAATCGGCCTGGCTGCCGGCGTGGTGTGTTTCTTCTGCGCCACCACCCTGAAACGCAAGCTGGGTTACGACGACTCCCTGGATGCCTTCGGCGTGCACGGTATCGGCGGTATCCTGGGTGCGATCCTGACCGGTGTGTTCGCGGCACCTTCCCTGGGCGGCTTCAACGCAGCCACCACTGATATCGCGGCGCAAGTCTGGATTCAGTGCAAAGGCGTCGGCTTTACCGTGATCTACACGGCTATCGTGACCTTCATCATCCTCAAGGTGCTGGATGCGGTTATGGGCCTGCGGGTTTCCGAGGAAGAAGAGGCGGTCGGCCTCGACCTGGCGCAGCACAACGAGCGCGGCTACAACTTGTAAGTACACGAAAAAAAAATGCCCGGCTTGCCGGGCATTTTTTTGTCTGGCGTTTGTCAGTCCCAAGATGCTGGAACGGTTTTTGTGCGGACTTTGTGATGAGACGCACACGGCGCTTTTTACTGTGCGAATGTCTTACAGGCATGTAGGCGTATTCGGCACTTTGTTTTTTTCCAGAGCACGCTAGAATGCGCGCCGATGGGCGGAGAACTGTATGTGGCAACAGACCCTGATTACTTTGCGGGCCAAGCCCCGGGGCTTTCACCTGGTAACCGACGAGTTGCTGGCCGGCTTGCCTGAGTTGAAGGCATGCCGTGTGGGCCTGTTGCATCTGTGGCTGCAGCACACCTCGGCCTCGTTGACTGTCAACGAGAACGCCGATCCGGCGGTTCGCCGTGACTTCGAACGTTATTTCAACTTGCTGGTGCCGCAGGGCCAGGCAGGGTTTGAACACAACGACGAAGGTCCGGATGATCTGCCGGCGCACTTCAAGGCCAGTCTCCTGGGCTGCCAGCTGAGTTTGCCGGTCAAGGCCGGCCGCTTGGCAATGGGGACCTGGCAAGGTGTTTATCTGGGCGAGCACCGTGATCATGGCGGTGCTCGTAAAGTCCTCGCCACCTTGCACGGTGATGAGGCATAAGCCACTGGTTAATCCAGTGGACGTTGATTTTTTTCCGGCAACCTTCGACAGAGGGTGAAGCTGGGCTATAACTAATCTGCTTTTCGCAAGTCATGAGGTAGAACATGAGCGACGATGATCTGGAAAACGACGACCTCGAAGTCGGTGATGACGACGAGACCGAAGAAGGTCTTGAAGCAGCGGCGGAAGACGTTGCTGACGACGACAGTGGCGATGACGTACCTGTTCCTGCGGCCAAAGGCAAAGCCAAGGCAGCTGTATCGGTAGACGAGCTGCCGAGTGTCGAAGCCAAGAACAAAGAGCGCGATGCGCTGGCCCGTGCGATGGAAGAGTTCCTCGCTAAAGGCGGCAAAGTGCAGGAAGTCGAGGCCAACGTGGTGGCAGATCCACCGAAGAAGCCGGATAACAAGTACGGCAGCCGACCTATCTGAGGTCAGTCACCTGCTTGTAAGAAGAGCCCGCCGTCGCTGCGGGCTTTTTCATATCGGTTAGTTCCAGCTTGCCAGCAATTGCGGCAGCTCGGTCAGGTTGCGAATCTCCGCATCCGGACGCTTGTCCGCTTCCCACGCCTTGCCCGCAGGGTTGAACCACACCGCTCGAAGTCCCGCCTGCTGCGCTCCGGCAATGTCATCCCCCGGGTGATCGCCAATATGCACCGCCTGGGTTGCATCCACGCCACCCCGCTGCAACGCCTCTTGAAACAGCCGCGCATCCGGCTTGGCAATGCCGATATCTTCAGCACGCAGGGCAAAGTGGAAGTAGTCTGCCAGCCCCACACGTTGCACATCGGCGTTGCCATTAGTGATCACTCCCAGCAGGAAGTGCTGGCGCAAGGCTTGAAGCATGGGCTCGGCTTCGGGAAAAGGCGTGAGCTGATGACGCGCATGGATGAATGCTTCGAAGCATATGTCCGCCATCTGCTCGGCTTCAGGCTGCGGATAACCGGCTTCTTCAAATGCACGCAGCAACACCCGGTGACGCAGGATGCTGATGCGGTGCTTCAACTCGGGATGCCGCTCCAGCACTTGCCGGCGCAGGTCGGCGAAATGTTCCAGCGGCAGGTCGCCGACCTTGGCCGCATGGGTCGCCAGCCATTCACGCATCGACGCTTCGGCGCTGATAATGACGGGCACGTTGTCCCACAGGGTGTCGTCCAGGTCGAAAGTAATCAGCTTGATACTCATGAGTCGCCGCCCTTGATGCGTTTGGCCCGTGGATGGGCGCTGTCGTACACCGTTGCCAGGTGTTGGAAGTCGAGGTGGGTGTAGATCTGCGTGGTCTTGATATCGGCATGGCCGAGCAGCTCCTGCACTGCCCGCAGATCCTGGGACGATTCGAGCAGATGGCTGGCAAAGGAGTGTCGCAGCATGTGTGGGTGCAGGTTCTGCCCCAACTCTCGTTCACCGGCCGCCTTGACTCGCATCTGGATCGCCCGAGGTCCGAGGCGTCGGCCCTGCTGGCTGATAAACACGGCATCGTCCGCCGGGTTGGCCAGGGCGCGCAGAGGCAGCCACAGTTGCAAGGCTTCCCGGGCTTTCCTGCCCACCGGCAGTACGCGGGTCTTGCTGCCCTTGCCGAGCACCTGCACCAGGCCGTCGGCCAGGTCCAGTTGGTCAAGGTTCAGGCCGGTCAGTTCCGACAGGCGCAGGCCCGAGGAGTAGAACAATTCAAGGATCGCCTGATCGCGATGGGCGAGGAAGTCGTCTTCAACGGCGCCATCGAGCAATTGCAGGGCGCGATCGGTGTCCAGGGTCTTGGGCAGGCGCCGTTCGCCCTTCGGCGGAGAGAGGCCGTTGGCCGGGTCGTGGTCGCACAGGCCCTCGCGATTCAGATAGTGATACAGCCCACGCACTGCTGATAGCAGGCGCGACAGGCTCCGCGAAGATTGGCCGGCCTGGTGCAGGCGGGCGATCAAGCTGCGCAGGCTCTGGATGTCCAAGGCCTTCCAGCTGGTGATCTGCTGTTTTTCGCAGTGTGCCAGGACTTTGTTCAAGTCCCGTCGGTAGGCTTCCAGGGTATGGGGCGACACTTGGCGCTCGTTGCGCAGGTGAGCGCAATAAGCGTCCAGTTGCCGCTCCATGGCTAGCGTACCGCGCGCAAGGTGCTGGTGAAGCGCGGTAATACGCGGCCAAGCACTTCGGCGATGTAGGTGAGGAACAACGTGCCCACCGAACTCTTGTAGTGCGCAGGATCCCGGCTGGCGATGGCCAATACGCCATGCAGGCCCTGGTGGCTGAGGGCTACCACGGCGGTGGAGCCGATCTGCTTGCGTTGTTCGGCACCAAACAGGAAGTCCAGCTCGTGTTCGCGCAAGGTGCCGCTGATGGTTTTGCCTTCGGACAGCAGGCCGCCGATAGCCGTCTGTGCCTCGCTGCCGCTGACCCAGCGACCCACCGGCATCGGGTTGTCGCTGAACAGGATCAGGCTCACAAAAGGCACCTGGAAGTCCTGGCGCAGGCTGTCTTCCACGGCGATCACCGTTTCTTCCAGGCTGTTGGCGTCCATCAAGGTCAGAATCAGGCGGCGTGTCTTGTCGAACAGGCGATCATTGTCGCGGGCTACGTCCATCAGATGGGAGAGCCGATGGCGCATTTCGATGTTGCGCTCGCGCAGGATGTTCATCTGGCGCTCTACCAGCGAGACGGTGTCGCCGCGCTGGTGAGGGATGCGCAGGGCCGGCAGCAGTTCTTCATGGGTTACGAAGAAGTCCGGATGAGCCTCAAGGTACGCCGCGACGGCAGCGGCCTCCAGACTGTCGATCGGGGATGCTTGTGCGGGTACTTGAGGCTTATCGGTCATTGGTTTGGCTCACTCATAGACGGACCTGTCCTTCGTATACGCGCGAGGCCGGCCCGGTCATCATCACCGGGTGGCCAGGGCCTGCCCATTCGATGGACAAACGTCCGCCGGGCAGGTCGATCAGCAGCGGCGAATCCATCCACCCCTGGCTGATCGCGGCCACGGCAGCGGCGCAAGCACCGGTACCGCAGGCCTGGGTTTCGCCGGCGCCGCGTTCCCACACACGCAATTGCGCGCGGGAACGGTCGATCACCTGCAGGAAGCCCACATTGACCCGCGCCGGAAAGCGCGGGTGGTGTTCGATCTTCGGCCCCAATTCATGCACGGGGGCGTTATTGATGTCATTGACCCGCAGCACTGCATGCGGGTTGCCCATGGAGACGGCAGCGATGTCGACGTTCTTGCCGTCAACGTCCAGCGCATAGCTGGCGGCCTGCTCGGTGGCCTGGAACGGAATGTCCGCCGGCACCAGGCGTGGCGCGCCCATGTTGACGCTGATCTGGCCATCGCTGCGGACATCCAGTTCAATCACGCCGCTCTTGGTCTCGACGCGAATCTGGCGCTTGGCGGTCAGGCGCTTGTCCAGCACAAAGCGCGCAAAGCAACGTGCCCCGTTGCCGCACTGCTCCACTTCGGAACCGTCGGAGTTGAAGATCCGATAACGGAAATCCACCTCCGGGTTGCTCGGCGCCTCGACGATCAGCAACTGGTCGAAACCGATGCCGGTGTGACGGTCGCCCCACTGTTTAGCGTGTTTGGGCTGGATGTGCGCGTGCTGGCTGACGAGGTCGAGGACCATGAAGTCATTGCCCAGCCCGTGCATCTTGGTAAAACGCAGCAGCATGGCTTACTCCGGCAGCAGGCTTTCGCCAGCATACAACTCGGCTACCGTCTCGCGGCGACGCACTTCAAACGCTTGATCACCGTCCACCAGCACCTCGGCGGCACGGCCGCGGGTGTTGTAGTTGGAGCTCATGACAAACCCATAGGCACCCGCCGAGTGCACGACGAGCAGATCGCCTTCTTCCAGGGCCAGCTGACGATCCTTGGCCAGGAAGTCGCCGGTCTCGCAGATCGGGCCGACGATGTCGTAGGCACGGGCAACGCCCGCACGAGGCGTCACGGCGGTGACGTTCATCCAGGCCTGGTACAGCGCCGGGCGGATCAGGTCGTTCATCGCCGCGTCGACGATGGCGAAATCCTTGTGCTCGGTGTGCTTGAGGTACTCGACCTGGGTCAGCAGCACGCCGGCATTGGCGACGATGTAGCGCCCCGGCTCGAACATCAGCGTCAGGCCGCGGCCCTCGATACGCTCGATTGCTGCCTTGATGTAGTCAGATACCAGCGGCGGCTCTTCGTCGCGATAACGCACGCCCACACCACCACCGAGGTCGATGTGGCGCAGGTAGATGCCGCATTCGCTGAGACGATCGGTCAGTGCCAGCAGGCGGTCGAGGGCGTCCAGGAACGGTGGCAGCGTGGTCAGTTGCGAGCCGATGTGGCAGTCAACGCCCAGCACTTCCAGGTTTGGCAGTTGGGCGGCGCGGATGTACACGTCTTCGGCGTCGGCAATGGCGATGCCGAACTTGTTCTCTTTGAGGCCGGTGGAAATGTACGGGTGGGTGCCGGCATCGACGTCCGGGTTGACGCGCAGGGAGATCGGCGCGCGAACGCCCATCTCGGCGGCGACTACTTGCAGGCGTTCAAGCTCGTCGGTGGATTCGACATTGAAACAATGCACGCCGACTTCCAGCGCACGGCGCATGTCTTCGCGGGTTTTGCCAACGCCGGAAAACACGATCTTGTCAGCCTTGCCACCGGCTGCCAGTACGCGTTCCAGCTCGCCACGGGAGACGATGTCGAAACCGGCGCCCAGGCGCGCCAGGACATTCAGTACACCCAGGTTGGAGTTGGCCTTGACCGCGTAGCAAACCAGGCTCGGAGTACCTTCCAGTGCGTCGGCAAAGCTGCGGTATTGGGCCTCGATGTGCGCACGGGAGTACACATAGGTCGGGGTGCCAAAGCGCTCGGCAATCGCGGACAGCGCCATGCCTTCCGCGAACAGCTCGCCGTCCCGGTAGTTAAAAGCGTCCATGAGGTTCCCTTAGTATGTGTCGTGCTTGTGCGCTTTGGACTGCGACGATTGCGCCTGATCATTTGGGTCTTTGCTGTCATCGGGCAGGTACAGCGGGCCTTTTTGACCACAGGCACTAACGAGGCAGGCGACCGCGACGAGCGCAGCAAGGGAAGAGATCAGGCGCTTCATGGCGAAATCCTTGAATATGCATTAATTGCGCCCGAGTATACCGACCACCCGCCAGCTTGCCTATGTGCCGGAATACCCGTCCGGCGGGGGGTTGCCGTGATAGCTGGGAAGCGGGCTATGGTGGCTGAGGATTTTTCATGCAGCCATCGTGGATGAAATCGGTATTCTTTGCATTCGGAGAGGCTCGCCCGTATGGTGCGGCGCTTGAGCAGAACCAGACATTTTTGAGGTTGCCACTATGAGTTTGACCGAAGCCCGTTTTCACGACTTGGTGGATTCTACCCAGCAGGCGCTGGAAGATATTTTCGATGACAGCGGCCTGGACGTGGACCTGGAAAATTCGGCCGGCGTGCTGACCGTCAAGTTCGAGAGCGGCCAGCAGTTGATCTTCAGTCGTCAGGAGCCGCTGCGTCAGCTCTGGCTGGCGGCGCGTTCTGGTGGCGTTCACTTCGACTATGACGAAGAAAGCGGCAAATGGCAGTGCGACAAGAGTGAAGAGCTGTTGGGCGAGATGCTCACGCGCCTGGTCGACGACTATACCGGCGTCGAGCTGGACTTCGACGAGATCTGACTGTGACCCAGCCTGCACCTGTACGTCCGCCCAAGCCGCTGTTCAGTAATGTCAGCCCGGCGGTGCCGTCACCTTGTATCAGTTTGTGTCGCCTGGATGAGCAGAAGGTCTGCCTCGGCTGCTTCCGTCACGTGGAAGACATCCGCGAATGGCGCTCTGCCGACGACTCCCGGCGCCGGGTGATCTGTGCCGAAGCCGAGCAGCGTAGGGCGCGCACCTGAGGCCGTCTTGTTTATTTATGACGCTGTGGTAGTGTCCGGATACACCTCAACTCATCGAGGTCCGTGAGAACCCCGCCTTTTTTGGCGGGGTTTTGCTTTTTTGTGCAGAAAAAAGGAGTCTGCCTGAATCATGACCACCGCACCTTCCATCATCCTCACCCGTCTTGACGTGCAGCGTCTGGAGCAATTGATCGACCGTCTGGGCGACGAGTCTCCCGGCGTCGAAGCGTTGCAAGCCGAACTCGACCGCGCTGAAGACGTGGTTGGCCACGATGAAGTGCCTGCGGGTGTCGTGACCATGAACTCCAGTGTGCATTGCCGCGAACAAGGCAGCGGCAAGGACTACCACCTGACCCTGGTCTATCCGAAACATGCGAATGCCGATGAAGGCAAGATCTCGATCCTGGCGCCGGTGGGCAGTGCGTTGCTCGGCCTGCAGATAGGCCAGCACATCGACTGGCCGGCACCGGGCGGCAAGACCCTCAAGCTGGAACTGCTCAGCGTTGAAGACCAGCCCAAGGATGGCGGCGCCTTTCCTCTCTAAATCTGGTTCAGCGCCTTATTGAGCGACAGTTCAAGCTCGGCCTTGTAGCGCAGATACAGGTTGCTCGGGCTTTGCACATCACCGAGCAGGCCCGAGAGGTCCAGGTCGGTGATGTAGCAGCGGTAGCGCTCGGCTTCGCGGCGTTGCCCGACGATCTCCTGGGCGACCACGGCAAACAGTTGGTCGCCAAATTCCAGTTCGGAAAACTCCCGCTGATTACAGTACAGCGTGATGCCCACCTGGCCGGGAGCAGCCTTGCCGATAATCGCCTGCACGTCATAAAACGGTTTGTTGGCCGGGGTCGAAGGTGCCGGCCGAGGCTCAATGCCGCGTGCGCGGCCGCTCCCAGACGGCAATAGTTGGTAATACAGGGTTTGCACCTCGCCCAACGGTTGCTGTGTGTCCAGGGACGAAAGGGCCTCCCGGCGATAGATGATCGATTGAAGGAAGCGTTGCAGCGGCGCCAACAGGCTCTGTTCATCATGGAAGGGCAAACGTTGCTGCCATAGCGCGTTGAACTCATCCAGGACATACAGCTCGGCCTGGCCTTCATTGACTCGGTAGAACACTTGTACGCAATCGGCCATGCCCATGGGGAGCAGTAGCGCCAGGTCGTGGCCTTCCAGGGCCATAGCGTCCAGGTGCAGCGGGCTGTAGCTGGCCAGTTCTTCGCTGAGGTAGGCGATCAGTGCGTCCTGGGTGGGTAAGGACACATGGTTGGCCTGGCCCGGCACCAGTTCCATTACGTGGTAATGCTGCTGCACCTGGAGCAGGTAGCGGTGATTGCCTCGGCCGAGTAGCAGGTTTTGTACGGTATCGAAGATTTCTTCGACGCGCTGGGCAATGAACTGTGCACGGTTGTGGCAAAAACACCGCACTCGCAGCCGGGGCAAGTGATCCGACGGCAGTTGGTTGAGGTAATCACGCAGGCAGTCGAGCAGCGCGTGGGGGCCGTCGTAGCGGCTGACCATCACCTCGTTCCAACTATTGAGCGTGACCTGGTCCAGGGTCAGCACGAGGTTGTCGCGTACACCGGCATAGCTGAGCGAGTCGGTGCGCTCGGTGGTCATCAGGATGTTCAGGTCGCGGTGATGTTTGAGCGGGTCGACGCCAACGTTGATCAGCAACAACACTTCTTCCGGAACCGCCGAGCGCAACAGGCGCTCTTCATCGACGCTGGCCAGGGGCAGGGGGATGGTCTGTTGCAGGCTGCCCAGCAGGTTGAACAGCTCGAACTCCGTCATGTCGCTGGCGCCAGGGTGCAGCGCCAGGCGCGTGCTGCTGTCGATCACGCCATTGCGATGGCACCAGGTGAGCATTTCCAGCAAGTCGCGACTGCGCTTGATCGGCGCGAAGTGCTCCCATTCCAGTGCCGTCAGGCTGCCGTTATACAGGCCCCAATGGTATTGGCCCGGTTCTTTGCGGTTGGGCGATTGCACCAGGGTGAGGGTGTCTTCGGCCAGGTCCGGGGCGATGCCTGGGTTGATGAACTCGACCTTGCCGGCCTTGCGTTCAAAGGCCGCATATAGGCGTCGGCCGAGTACATTGAGGTCGCGTTTGTTGATCGGGCTGGCACTCTGCTCAGTCCGTGCGAACTGAGTCAGGAAGCGGTAGCTGTAATTCAGTTCATTGACCAGCGCCCGGCGTTCCAGCGCGACCTGGCGCACTTTCCACTGGCTGCGGCTGTCCAGCAGGGTCAGTTGACGCTGGTCCCAGCCCCACTCGTGGGCCAACCGCTCCAACAGCAGGCGTTGCCAACTGGGGGCGCGCTGGCCGGCGCTGAGCTTGCGGTTGACCTTCAGGTACAGCGCACGCCGCACCAGTTCAAGGCGCTCCGGCTCGTTGCGTGCCTTGAGGTATTCCTCGATCCGACGATAGACCACGATGTACGGGTCAAGCTCATCCAAGTCCAACTGGTTGGCGAACACCGCCCGTTTGAAGCGCAGGCTCAGGCACTGTACGTTCGGATGCTCACTGGCGTAGACCTCGGTCAGTAGCAGCTTGAGCACCGACTTGTAGGGCGACTCGATGCCTTTGAACAGTTGCCACAGGCCGGCGCCAATGAACTCGCCCGGAGGAATGTGCGCCAGGTGACCGAGGTCGAGCGTGTCCTCGGCGGGGATGAACCGCTTGGAAACCAGCGCATGGGTGAACTCCGCATAGCGGGTTTCTTCATACACGGGCACCAGCCACCAGATCGGCGTGCGCCCGGCCAGCCAAATGGCGGTGCGGTAGAACTCATCCAGCAGCAGGTAATGCTGGGTGGTACCACAGTCGTCGGAGCTGAGCTGCGTATCACGTTCACCCAGGACAAAGCGCGTCGGCTCGATCAGGAAAAAGTGCGCCTCCGTGCCCATCGTCAGCGCCCAGGCTTCCAGCAGGTGGCACTTTTTGCGCAGCTCGGCCAGTTCGCTTTCGTTGAGGTCCGGGGCGTGGCACACCCACACGTCCATATCGCTTTGATCCGCCTGCGCCAGGGTACCGAGGCTGCCCATCAGGAACAGGCCGTGGATCGGTCTGGGCTGATTGACCGGGCGCGACTTGTAGGAGAACGAGCGGGTCAGGCGCTGGGCTTCGGCGAGGGCCTGGGCGTCGGGTTCGAAGTTGGACAGGCCGGCCGGCGTGCTCCCGGAGACGTAGCCAGGCAACAGCGGATGATTGACGTGGAAAAACAGCGGCAACATCGCCAAGACGCTTTGCTGGCGTGGTGTCAGCCCTTCGACGGCCCGGGCCATGCGGCCTTCGTTGAGTGCCATGAAGCGTGCGCGCAGTTGTGCCAGCACCTTGCGGTCGATGCCTTCATCCAGGTCGGGACGGATCTCATGGGTGCGGGTCATTTCTAGTCGTTGGCTCGCAGAGCCCGACATGGGCGGCCGTGTAGGAGTTTACAGCCAGAAGCGTAGGAGGTTTAGAGGGAAAAGGTTTTGGCGCCAGAATTTTGTGACGTCCACAGCTACGCCCATGGAATCCGCAAGCGACGGATTCCATGGGCGTCATCAAGTTTCAAGCGGCTTCTTTTTTGGTCGTATTCAGGATTGTCAGCAGATCTTGGGTGTGTTGCGCTGCGTCCCGGCCCAGGCTGGTCAGGTAGCCACCGTCGGGCTGGGTGATCAGTTCTTTTTCAAACAGGCGCTTGGCGGCGGCGATGGCAGTGGGAGCGGCGGTCTGGTGGACTTTAAGACCTTCCTGGGAGCTGCCCAGGTTGAAGAGTGCAAGGATTTCCAGTTCGGCAACCAACTCAGGGGTATACGACATAAGGACTCCAGACTTTCTAAAATTTATTAGAGGCTAGCAGGGCATAAGGTGAACGCACTTTGCCGGGCTGTCCAGTCACAAACTCTTGAGTCTTGATATGGCGCAGGTTTGTGGCGGGGAAGCCAGCTTCCCTGCCACGGATAATCCCGGGCTCAGTCGTTTTCCGGTGGTAGCTCAGGCAGGGCTCGCAGGGCGGTTTCATACCATTGGGTATCGAATGCGCGGTCTTCCTCGAGCATCTTGTCGATTTCTACGGCCAATACATGGGCCATGAGATTCAGAATGTCCTCACGTTCGTAACCCACCAGTGTCAGCTTGTTGAAGGTGGCCTTGGCGGCAGGCGGGTTGTCGCTTTCGATCTGGTTTTCGATCGCCTGGGTCAGGGTACTTTCGGTGAACTCTTCTTCGTCGTTGTCGATATCGGTCGGCTCGCTCATGGCGGGTTCCTCAATGAAAGGGCGCCAGTCTACGCCCATTCAGGCAGGTGATGCTGCTGGCCAGGCCGAGGTCGACGATCTATAACAGATGCAGCCAACCCCACACCCGGCCTGGAGGCATACCCAATGCTCAAGCTTTACGGATTTTCGGTCAGTAACTACTACAACATGGTCAAACTGGCGCTGATGGAAAAAGGGCTGCCGTTCGAGGAAGTGCTGTTTTTCGCAGGGCAGACCCCAGAGGCGCTGGCTGTAAGCCCGCGTGGCAAGGTGCCGGTGCTGGGTGTGAAGCAGGGTTTCATCAACGAGACCAGTGTGATCCTTGAATATATCGAGCAAACCCAGGAAGGCCCGTCACTGTTGCCGGGCGAGCCGTTTCAGCGCGCCCAGGTGTTGGCTTTGTGTCGGGAGATTGAACTGTATATCGAGTTACCGGCCCGCGCGTGTTTCGCCGAGGCCTTTTTTGGTATGCCGGTGCCGGAGGCAATCAAGGAAAAATCCAAGGCCGAGCTGCTGTTGGGGATCGGGTCGCTGGGGCGGCACGGCAAGTTTGCACCTTATGTGGCGGGTGAGAGCTTTACGATTGCCGATCTGTATTTTATGTACAGCGTGAATCTTGCCTGTGCGGTGGGCGAAAAGCTGTTCGGTATGGATTTTCTTGAAGGTTATGCGCAGGCCAAAGCACTGCTGGAGCGACTGCACGCTATGCCCAATGCTCAGAAAGTGGCGGCGGACAGGGAAGCGGCAATGCCGGGGTTTTTGGCGATGATTGCCGCCAAGAAATAGTCAGAACTGCCGGAGTTCAACATGGGAGGAGGCAAGCCTCCTCCCACATTTTTTGGGTTATCCGAGCAAGCTCTGTTTCCCGGCAGCCTGGATCAGCGGCTGGCGAGCAGGGCCTGACCGCGCGCGACGGCTGCCTTGACCTGTGCCGGCGCAGTGCCGCCCACGTGGTTGCGGGCGTTGACCGAGCCTTCCAGGGTCAACACGGCAAACACGTCTTGCTCGATCTGGTCGCTGAACTGGCGCAGCTCCTCCAGGCTCATTTCCGCCAGGTCTTTGCCGGTGTCCACGCCGTATTTCACGGCATGCCCGACGATTTCATGGCAATCACGGAACGGCAGGCCACGGCGCACCAGATAGTCAGCCAGGTCGGTTGCGGTGGAGAACCCGCGCAGGGCCGCTTCACGCATGATCGCGTGCTTGGGCTTGATCGCCGGGATCATGTCGGCAAAGGCGCGCAGCGAGTCGCGCAGAGTATCGGCGGCGTCGAACAGCGGCTCCTTGTCTTCCTGATTGTCCTTGTTGTAGGCCAGTGGCTGACCTTTCATCAGGGTCAGCAGGCCCATCAGCGCGCCGAACACACGACCGCTCTTGCCACGCACCAGCTCAGGCACGTCGGGGTTTTTCTTTTGCGGCATGATCGAGCTGCCGGTGCAGAAACGGTCTGGCAGGTCGATGAACTGAAATTGCGCGCTGGTCCAGAGCACCAGCTCTTCGGAGAACCGCGACAGGTGCATCATCGCGATGCTGGCTGCGGCGCAGAATTCGATGGCAAAGTCACGGTCCGACACGCCGTCCAGGGAGTTGCCGCCCACGGCGTCAAAACCCAGCAGTTGTGCGGTGTATTCACGATCGATCGGGTAAGTGGTGCCCGCCAGCGCGGCGCTGCCCAGAGGCATGCGGTTGGCGCGTTTGCGGCAATCCACCAGGCGTTCGTAGTCACGGCTGAGCATTTCGAACCAGGCCAGCAGGTGGTGGCCGAAGGTCACGGGCTGCGCGGTCTGCAGGTGGGTGAAGCCGGGCATGATCGTGTCCGATTCGCGCTCGGCCTGTTCCAGCAACCCTTTTTGCAGGCGGGTGATCTCGGAGAGGATCAGGTCGATTTCGTCGCGCAGCCACAGACGGATATCGGTGGCTACCTGGTCGTTACGGCTGCGACCGGTGTGCAGTTTCTTGCCGGTCACACCGATGCGATCGGTGAGGCGCGCTTCGATATTCATGTGCACGTCTTCCAGGTCGATGCGCCAGTCGAACGTACCGGCTTCGATCTCACCGCGAATGGTGGTCAGGCCGTCGATGATGCTGTCGCGCTCGGCATCGGTCAGTACGCCGACCTTGGCCAGCATCGTGGCGTGGGCGATCGAGCCCATGATGTCGTGACGGTACAGGCGCTGGTCGAAGGTGACGGAGGCGGTGAAGCGGGCGACGAAGGCGTCGACGGGTTCACTGAAGCGGCCGCCCCAGGACTGGTTGGTCTTGTCGGTGCTCATGGATTCGCTCGTGATCTGCTTAAAAGAGGCATGGAGGTGTGCCGGCGATAATAACAGGGTTGCTTGTGGAGGCGGTGCTGCGGGTGGTCGGCATTTTTATTTGTACAAAGGATGGCTAAGTGCCTTGCCGCCGAACGCGTCCGGGAAGAGACTGGAGCCAGATGTTTATTGAAACGATATTTGACGATTGAGCAATGTGGTCTCAGTGAGCGTCTACAGTTGCACTGATAGAGCGTGAATGCACCAAAGTCGGGTGATGCGGTCGAAGCCCGGACTATCCATTAAAAAGGGGGGTATTCGGATTGTGTATCAGTAAACCCTACGACGATGCCCTAAGGCGGCCGGTCTTGGGCGCAATTGAACAGGTCCGGGTAAATATGAGTGCCACTCTTGGGGCACTTTTTGCCGCTCGCGCTAGTCTTAGCGTGGATCGCTGTGACGCAAGTCACCGCACCTGTCTACGTTATCCTTGTGCGAGACTCACGCAGGAATCCAGCGCAATATGAATGTCCTGATCGTTGATGACGAACCCCAAGCCCGCGAACGACTGAGCCGTCTGGTCAGTGAGCTCGAGGGATATACCGTCCTTGAACCGAGCGCCACCAACGGCGAGGAGGCGTTGACGCTGATCGACAGCCTCAAGCCGGATGTGGTGTTACTCGATATCCGTATGCCGGGCCTGGATGGCCTGCAAGTCGCCGCGCGATTGAGCGAGCGCGAGTCGCCACCCGCGGTGGTGTTGTGCGCCGCTCAAGAGGAGTTCGCCGCGCAGACGCTTGAAGCCAGTGGCGTCAGTTTCGTGGTCAAGCCGGTGACCGCCGAAGCCTTGCTCAAGGCCCTGAAAAAGGCCGAGCGCCCGAATCGCGTCCAACTCGGTGCCCTGACCCTGCCCGCCGCCCAAAGTGGCAATGGGCCTCGCAGCCATATCAGTGCGCGGACCCGTAAGGGCATCGAACTGATTCCCTTGGGCCAGGTGGTCTACTTTATTGCCGATCACAAGTACGTGACCCTGCGGCACGAGACGGGCGAAGTGTTGCTCGACGAGCCCCTCAAGGCCCTCGAGGATGAGTTCGGCGACCGCTTCGTGCGTATCCACCGCAACGCGTTGGTGGCCCGTGAGCGGATAGAGCGCCTGCAGCGCACACCCCTTGGGCACTTTCAGCTGTTTTTGAAAGGGCTTAACGGTGATGCCTTGATCGTCAGCCGACGCCATGTCGCCGGCGTGCGCAAGATGATGCAGCAGCTTTAGCCCAAGGGCTGCGGCGAGGTTTTCAATTCCGATCCCGGTGCGATGCGGCCAGGGAGGCCCCGCACTTGCTGATTCAAATCAAAGCGTGTCTGCCTGAGCTGTTATTATCTGCCGTATCTATTCAGTACGGATTGATCCATGTCCTCTCGCGAAATCCGCATCGCCACCCGTAAAAGCGCCTTGGCCTTGTGGCAGGCCGAATACGTCAAAGCACGCCTTGAACAGGCCCATCCGGGTCTCAAGGTGACCCTGGTGCCCATGGTCAGTCGTGGCGATAAGCTGCTGGATTCGCCACTGTCGAAGATCGGCGGCAAGGGTTTGTTCGTCAAGGAATTGGAAACGGCGCTGCTGGAAAATGAAGCCGACATCGCCGTGCACTCAATGAAAGACGTGCCTATGGACTTCCCCGAAGGCCTGGGCCTGTATTGCATCTGCGAACGCGAAGACCCGCGTGATGCGTTTGTTTCCAATACCTTCAAGTCCCTGGACGAATTGCCGTTGGGCAGTATCGTGGGCACCTCCAGCCTGCGTCGTCAGGCGCAGTTGTTGACCCGTCGTCCGGACCTGCAAATCCGCTTCTTGCGCGGCAACGTCAACACCCGTCTGGCCAAGCTGGATGCCGGTGAGTATGACGCAATCATCCTCGCAGCTGCCGGTTTGATCCGGCTGGGCTTCGAAGATCGCATCACTTCGGCGATCAGTATCGAAGACAGCTTGCCCGCAGGCGGGCAGGGTGCCGTAGGTATCGAATGCCGTACTGCCGACAGTGAAATTCACACCCTGCTCAAACCCCTTGATCATCCTGATACGGAAGTCCGTGTCACGGCTGAGCGCGCCCTGAACAAGCACCTCAACGGTGGTTGCCAAGTGCCCATTGCCTGTTACGCGGTTCTGGAAGGTGAAAACCTTTGGTTGCGTGGCTTGGTAGGCGACCCCGACGGCGGTACGTTGCTCACCGCTCAAGCGCGTGGGCCACAGCGTGACGCCACAACCTTGGGCATCCAGGTGGCCGAGGAACTGTTGGCCAAGGGCGCCGGCGCCATTTTGCAAAAAGTCTACGGTGAGGCGGGCCCGCAGTGACCCAGTGGCGTGTGCTGCTGACGCGGCCTGCTGAAGAGTCGATGGCGCTGGCGGCGTCATTGTCCGAGGCCGGCGTTTTCAGCAGCAGCCTGCCTTTGCTGGATATCGAAGCGCTGCCGGTCACGGCTAAGCAACAGGCTGTTTTCAGGGGCCTGGGCCGTTATTGCGCGGTGATTGTGGTAAGCAAGCCTGCCGCGCGTCTTGCCTTGCAGCAACTCGATCGTGTCTGCCCGCAATTGCCCTGGTTCAGCGTCGGCGCCGCCACCGCACAGGTACTGGCCGACCACGGCCTGAACGTTCAATATCCGCAAACCGGCGACGACAGTGAGGCCTTGCTTGCAATGCCCGCCTTGCGCGAGGCTGTCGCAGGCCCGGATGCCCGTGTACTGATCCTGCGAGGTGAAGGCGGCAGAGAGTTGCTGGCTGAGCGTTTGCGCGAACAAGGTGCTAGTGTCGACTATCTGGAGTTGTACCGCCGTTTCTTGCCGGCCTATGACGCTGGGGTGCTGATGCAGCGCATCCAGTTGGAACGCTTGAACGGCGTGGTGGTCAGCAGTGGGCAGGGTTTTTTGCACCTGCAAGCCCTGGCCGGGCCGGATTGGCCACAGGTGGCACGGCTGCCATTGTTCGTACCCAGCCCGCGAGTCTATGAGATGGCGCGGGCCGCAGGTGCAGAAAAAGTTGTGGATTGTCGTGGCGCGAGTGCCGCGGCTTTGTTAGTGGCGTTACGGAGCCATTCCGTTCCCACTCTCTGATACGCAAAGGACGGATACGTGAGCGAAACAGCCTTGCCTAAAGATGAAGCTCAGCCCGCGCTCGATGCGCAGGTTGCACCGGTCACCGCGCCGCGCCGTGGCAATGGCCTGGCAATCGTCGCCTTGCTGCTTGGCGCCGCGGGTGTTGCCGCCGGCGGCTGGGGGATCTGGCAGGTCCGTAGCCTGCAGGCCAGCAACCAGCAGCAGTTGAGCCAGGTGCAGACCCTCGACGACCAGTCCCAATCCTTCAAGCAGAGCCAGCAACAGCTGGCGGCGCGTCTGGCACAATTGCCCAGTGCTGACGAGCTGGAGGAACGTCGCCGCCTGGTGGCTCAGTTACAAGGTGATCAGCAGCGTTTGAGCCAGCGTCTGGAGACGGTGCTGGGCGCCAGTCGCAAGGATTGGCGCCTGGCCGAAGCCGAGCACCTGATCCGTCTGGCCAGTTTGCGTTTGTCCGCCCTGCAGGACATCAACAGTGCTCAGTCACTGGTCCAGGGTGCCGACGAAATTCTTCGCGAACAGAGCGATCCCGGTTCCTTCGCCGCCCGCGAGCAACTGGCCAAGAGCCTTGCCGCACTGCGTAGTACCGAGCAGCCAGACCGCACCGGGCTCTATCTGCAATTGGCAGCGCTGCGTGACCAGATCGTACAGCTGGCGGCTGTCGCACCGGAGTACCAGCTCACCGAGCCGGCCTCCCAGGGGCGTCCGACCACCGATACGGAAAACCGCTTGAGTCAGTGGTGGGAGCAGATTTCCCGCTACTTCCGCATCGACTTCAACCCTGACGACAACATTCGCCCGCTGCTGGCCGGCCAAGGCTTGAACCAGGTGCGTCTGGCCCTGAGTCTGGCTCTTGAGCAAGCCCAATGGGCGGCGCTCAACGGTGAGGCTGCGGTGTACAGCCGCTCCCTGGGCGAAGCGCGCAGCGTGCTGCAGGACAATTTCAACCAGGACAACCCGCAGAGCAAAGCGATGCTGGCGCGTATTGCCGAACTGGAGCCCAAGGCTGTGTCGGTGGTGACGCCGGACCTGGCCGCAAGCCTCGCGGCGGTGCAGGCGTATCTTGAGCGCCGTCATCTGTCTGCCGATGAAGCCAAGGCGTCGGCGGGCACGCCGACGACCCAGGAGTAGAGTCGATGAAGCGTTTCTATGTGATCCTGGTGCTGGCGATTGCAATCGCTCTGGCATTGGCCGTGGGCATTTCGAAACACACCGGCTACGTGCTGATTACCTATCCCCATGTGCTGCATTACGAATCGAGCTTGTGGGCCACGCTGGTGGCGGTGTTTGCCATCGGCCTGGCGATCTACCTGGTCCGTGTTTTATGGAGCCTGGTCACCACCTCCGGGGGCGTGGTCAACCCATGGTCGCGGCGCAATCGCAGTCGCCGTGTACAGATTGCGATCGAACAGGGCCAGATGGACCTTGCCGAGGGCCGTTGGGCCAGCGCCGAGCGCCATCTGTATCGCGCCGCCGAGGCGGAGCGCCAACCATTGCTGTATTACCTTGGCGCAGCACGTGCGGCCAATGAGCAGGGGCGTTACGAAGAGGCCGACGGTTTGCTGGAACGTGCCTTGGAACGCCAGCCTCAGGCGGAACTTGCCATTGCCTTGAGCCATGCGCAATTGCAGATGGACCGTGGCGATACTGACGGCGCCCTGGTCACGTTGCAGGCAATGCATGAGCGTCACCCCCATAACGCGCAGGTATTGCGCCAGTTGCAGCGCCTGCATCAGCAGCGAGGCGATTGGTCGTCGGTAATTCGCTTGTTACCGGAGCTGCGTAAGGACAAGGTGCTTCCCGCCAGCGAACTGGCTGAATTGGAGCGTCGCGCCTGGGGTGAAAACCTGGGTGTGGCGGCCCAGCGTGAAGAGCGGGGCGAAGCCGGCTTGCAGTCGCTTGAGCGGGCCTGGGAGCAGCTGACTTCCGCCCAGCGTCAGGAACCGCAACTGGTGTTGGCTTACGCCGACCAACTGCGTCGACTGGGCGCTGACGCCAAAGCCGAAGAGGTGCTGCGCGGTGCGATCAAGCGTGGATACGACAGTCACCTTATTCGGCTTTATGGGTTATTGCGCGGCAGTGACCCGGCCCGTCAGCTGAAGTTTGCCGAAAGCTGGCTTAAGGATCATACGGATGATGCCAGCCTGTTGCTGACGCTGGGACGCCTATGCCTGCAAAACAGTTTGTGGGGCAAGGCGCGTGACTATCTGGAAAGCAGCCTGCAGGTGCAGCGTAACCCTGAGGCATGTGCCGAGCTGGCCCGTCTGCTGGCCCAATTGGGCGATACCGAGCGCAGTAACCAACTGTTTCAGGAAGGCCTGGGGTTGCTCGACAACCGCCTCCTGGCCTCTCCATTGCCCGTACCTGCGCGGGTTTGACGTTAGAAAAAGGTGAAGGGTTGGCGTGGAGCTATCTGACAGCCAGCCCTGAACGCTCAACCCTGAACTCTGCGCAAACCCCCGCTGCAAATGTCTTGCTGTTCAATTCCTACGTGTAATTGTGGGGTTTCCTCCAGGTTCTTACGGGATATCCCTACGGTTTCGCGGAATTGTCTGCTCTGGGACGTATTGAAAGGGGTCGGGCCTTTCCTCTACCGTAGCGTCCTATCTCTCGCGGTACGGATAAACAATGTCTTTGGCCCCTTTACGCTCTATGTTTTTCCTGGCGTTCATGGTTGGTGCGCTGACGTTGGGCGCGTCTTTCTACCTGGAATACGGCGCGCTGTTACAGCCTTGCTTCCTGTGCCAGGTACAACGGTTGTTTCTCGCCATCTATGCACTGATCAGCTTGATCGCGGCCCTTCATAACCCGGGACGCTCCGGCCTTTACCTGTACGGACTGGCGAGCATGGGGTGTGCGTGTTTCGGCGCCATCACCGCCGTGCGCCAGGTATTGCTGCAGAACGCGCCATCGGACCAGATTCAGAATTGCTGGCCGAGCCTTCAGTACATGATTGAAAACCTTTCCTTTTGGCAGGCGGTACGGTCGGTCTTCAACGGCACCGTCGATTGCGTTGAGATCAACTGGACGCTGTTCGACCTGAGCCTTCCCGAATGGAGCTTATTGTTCTTTTCAGCGATGCTTGTTTTGGGATTCATGCAGTTTTCACGGTTGTTGTTCAGCCAACGTTTGCGCATTGCGCTGTCATGAATATGGGGTTCGGGTTGTAGGACGGGATTAAACACTTGTATGAACTTTCTCTCCTGCGTACCTTGAAGCCATAGTCATGCGGGCATAATCTGGCCCGCACGCGTTATCAAATCTGTTTATCGGACGCGGCCTTGTCCGGCTGCTGCTTTATCCTTGAATGTTGCATGGGCACAAGGCAGCAGCGCCCCTATAGGGAAGAGAGATCATCATGCTGGAAAGTTGTCAGAATGCTCAGGAACGCTGGGGTGGGGTGCACAAGCTGATCGACAGCTGGCTGAAGGCACGTCACGAACTGGTTCGGGCCTTTGATGCTCTCGGTGCCAAGCCCGAAGCACTGGCTGAGAACCGCGAACCGTTGCAAGACTTCTGCGGTGTATTGGTGGACTACGTGTCTGCCGGCCATTTTGGCGTCTACGAGCAACTGACCAAGGAGGCGCAAGCCTTTGATGATCAGCGTGGTCTGGAGCTGGCGGAGACGATCTACCCGCGTATTGATGCCATTACCGAGAGCCTGCTGGCGTTCACCGATCTGTGTGATGCCGGTAAATGTGTTGCGGCAAAATTCAAAGAGTTGGGCGCGCTGTTGCATGAGCGTTTTGAGTTGGAAGACTGCCTGATCGAAGTGCTGCACAACGCTCACATGCAAGAACCTGCTACCCAGGCCTGACCCTCGATAGCAGTACAGAAAACGGTGCGCATGGCGCACCGTTTTTTATTGGGTCAGCGGCGAGTACCGAGCAATTCGATCTCGAACACCAACGGTGTATATGGTGGAATCAACTCACCGGCGCCGTCTGCGCCATAAGCCTGTGCAGATGGAATTACCAAGCGCCATTTCGCGCCTACCGGCATCTGTTGCAATGCAGAACTCCAGCCACTGATCACACTGTCCAGACGGAACCACTGCGGCTGTGTGCTCTGATCGAACACCGTTCCATCGGGCAGCCGCCCTACATATTTCACCTGCACCTCATCAGTGGCTGACGGTTTGTTACCCGTGCCCGGCACCAACTCGGTGAGGAGGATGCCATCCGCCAACTCGCGTACGCCCTTGGCTGCTTTTTCCCGAGTCAGAAATTGCTGTTCGGTGGCGAGTGCTTTTTCGCTTTGCGGAGCTTGGGCGTCGGCTGCGATCTGCGCTTCATGCTGGGCGAGGATCTGTTCGATGCGCGTGTTATCCAGCGCCAGCGGTTTGCCTTGATAGGCTTGCTTGAGGCCGTCGACGAGCGCCTGGATCTGCAGGTCGGGGACTTCCTGGCGCAGACGTTCGCCGAGGCTTGCACCCAGGCTGTACGCGAGATCGTGCGGGTCGGGCGCGATGGTTTTGGAGGAGGGCTGCTCGCTCGCATTGGCCATGCAAATCCCCAAGCCAAGCACTAGAAAAAGGTAACGCGACATGGGCATTCTCCCGGCGAAAGTGCGACGGATTATGCCAGTGTGAGTGGGTAAAAAGTGCCGTGGTTTTTCGTTATATCGATAAGAATTTTCTCACGTTGCAACGCAAGGCAAATGATACTGTCAACATGCCCTAGCGGCGGTAAGAGCAGAGGGCTAGTATGAGCCGCACCCACGTCAGCCAGGAGGTAAACCATGTCGGCCAAACAGAAGCCTGTAAATACCCCGTTGCACTTACTCCAACAACTTTCGGGCAGCCTGCTCGAACATCTGGAAAGCGCGTGTTCCCAAGCCTTGGCCGATGCAGAAAAACTGCTCGCCAAGCTGGAAAAACAACGCGGTAAAGCGCAAGAAAAACTGCACAAATCCCGCACCAAACTGCAAGACGCCGCGACTGCCGGCAAGGCCAAGGCTCAAGCCAAAGCCAAAGACGCTGTCAAAGAACTCGAGGACTTGCTCGACGCCCTCAAGGATCGCCAGGCTGAAACCCGCACCTATATTTCCCAACTCAAAAAAGATGCTCAGGAAAGCCTGAAATTGGCTCAGGGCGTTGGTCGTGTGAAGGAAGCCGTCGCTAAAGCACTGGGCGCTCGTACCCCTGCAAAAGCGGTTGCAGCGAGCACGGCGAAAAAGCCGGCGAGCAAAGCGGTTGCCACTAAAGCACCTGCTAAAGCGGTAGCCAAGCCAGTGGCCAAAACTGCTGCTGCAAAACCAGCGGCCAAGCCAGCTGCCAAAACTGCTGCTGCAAAACCAGCGGTCAAGCCAGCTGCCAAAACTGCTGCTGCAAAACCAGCGGTCAAGCCAGCTGCCAAAACTGCTGCTGCAAAACCAGCCGCTAAGCCAGTTGCCAAAACTGCTGCTGCGAAACCAGCGGCCAAGCCAGCTGCCAAAACTGCTGCTGCAAAACCAGCGGCCAAGCCAGTTGCTAAAACTGCTGCTGCAAAACCAGCCGCTAAGCCAGCTGCCAAACCTGCTGCTGCAAAACCAGCGGCCAAGCCAGTTGCCAAAACTGCTGCTGCAAAACCAGCGGCCAAGCCAGTTGCCAAAACTGCTGCTGCAAAACCAGCGGCCAAGCCAGCTGCCAAAACTGCTGCTGCAAAACCAGCCGCTAAGCCAGCCGCCAAACCTGCTGCTGCAAAACCAGCGGCCAAGCCAGCTGCCAAACCTGCTGCTGCGAAACCAGCCGCTAAGCCAGCCGCCAAACCTGCTGCTGCAAAACCAGCCGCTAAGCCAGCTGCCAAACCTGCTGCTGCAAAACCAGCCGCTAAGCCAGTTGCCAAACCTGCCGCCGCAACACCCGCACCGGTCAAGCCAGCAACACCTGCTGCTGCCCCGGCAACGTCTGCCTCACCCTCCGCGTCGGCCAGCAGCACCCCTGCACCGGCAGCGCCAAGCACCACTCCAACCAGCGCTTCCTAAGTGCTGGTGACCACGGCGCGCAGTTGCAGCGCGTCGTGGTCAAGATTGGCGGTATCCTCAGCCGCCAGTCTTTCCAGCCATGGCTGGTGACCTGCTCCCACCTCCGTCGGCCACTCCTGTGACAACGCTTCCAGGCGTGCCAGCAACTCGCGTTCCGCCTCCAGTTCCAGGGCTTTGACCCGCTCGCGTAACGACGCCAACGGCTCATCCTGTTGCGACAACGCTCGCCATTGCACGCGCATCTGCCGCAACGGTTTAACCACTTGTGTCTGCCAAGGTCCGGCGATTTGTTTCAGTGCCTCAATTCGCTCGGTGCGCACGGCCACCCCCCGTTGTTCCAGCCATGCCCCACAGAGCAACAGGCACACATCCGCTCCCTGCTCCTGCAAGCGCAGGCAAGCGGCTTCGACGCCCGGGCGGGCGTAAGTCGAAAGGGCAAAGCTCCACAGGTCAGCGCACATATTCACACCCAAGCCAGCGGTCAACGAAGCTGGTAGACTCCGCCGCCATTATGATCCGACTTCAAAGCCTAACATTACAGCGTGGCCCGCAACGTCTTCTCGAAGACGCCGAGCTGACCCTGCACGCCGGTCACAAAGCCGGCCTGATCGGTGCCAACGGCGCCGGAAAATCCACGTTGTTCGCCCTGTTGCTGGGTGAGCTGACCCCTGATTCCGGGGACTGTCTGCTGCCGGCCGACTGGCGCATCGCCCATATGCGCCAGGAGGTCGACACCCTGGACCGCATTGCGATCGACTACGTGCTCGATGGCGACCTGCGTCTGCGCCAGGTGCAACACGACCTGGCCGAGGCCGAGAAAGCCCAGGACGGCGCCGCCCAGGCCCGCCTCCACGCGGAACTCGACAGTGCCGACGGTTATACCGCCGACGCTCGCGCTCGCAAGATGCTCGCCGGCCTCGGCTTTACCAACGAACAGATGGACCGCCCGGTTGCCGACTTCTCCGGTGGCTGGCGCATGCGCCTGAACCTGGCCCAGGCGCTGATGTGCCCTTCGGATCTGTTGCTGCTCGACGAACCGACCAACCACTTGGACCTCGATGCGATCCTGTGGCTGGAAGACTTCCTCAAGAGTTATCAGGGCACCTTGTTGCTGATTTCCCACGACCGGGACTTCCTCGACTCCGTGGTCGATAACATCGCCCACGTCGAACAGAAGAAAATCACCCTCTACCGTGGCGGCTACACCGCGTTCGAACGTGCGCGTGCTGAACGTCTGGCCCAGCAGCAGCAGGCCTACGAGAAGCAGCAGGCGCAGCGTGCGCACATGGAAAGCTATATCGCCCGGTTCAAGGCCCAGGCCACCAAGGCCCGCCAGGCCCAGAGCCGGATCAAAGCCCTGGAGCGCATGGAAGAGCTGTCGGCGGCCCACGTCGATTCGCCGTTCGATTTCGTGTTCCGCGAGTCGGTGAAGATTTCGAGCCCGCTGCTGGACCTCTCGGATGCCCGCCTGGGTTATGGCGACAAAACCATCCTGGAGAAGGTCAAGCTGCAGCTCACGCCGGGTGCCCGCATCGGTTTGCTCGGCCCCAACGGCGCGGGCAAGTCGACGCTGATCAAGAACCTGTCCGGGGAGCTGTCGCCTTTGTCGGGTCGCCTGACCCGCGGCGAAAACACCGTGGTGGGCTACTTCGCCCAGCATCAACTGGACTCCCTGGACGCCAAGGCCAGCCCTTTGCTGCACCTGCAACGCCTGGCGCCAACCGAGCGCGAGCAGACCTTGCGCGATTTCCTTGGGGGATTCGACTTCCGCGGTGCGCGCATCGACGAGCCGGTGCTGAACTTCTCCGGCGGCGAAAAAGCCCGCCTGGCCCTGGCGTTGATCGCCTGGGACCGGCCCAACCTGTTGCTGCTCGACGAACCTACCAACCACCTGGACCTTGAAATGCGCCTGGCGTTGACCATGGCCTTGCAGGAGTTCAGCGGTGCGGTACTGGTGGTGTCTCACGATCGTCATTTGCTCAAGAGCACTACCGACAACTTCCTGCTGGTAGCTGACGGCAAGGTTGAAGAGTTCGATGGCGACCTGGACGACTACGCCCGCTGGCTGACGGACTACCGTCTGCGTAACGCCCCGGCCAGCAACACGCCCGTCAACCCGGACAAGACCGACAAGAAGGCCCAGCGCCAGGCTGCCGCCGCACTGCGCCAACAGTTGGCGCCGCATAAGCGTGAAGCCGACAAGCTGGAAGCTGAACTGGGCAAGGTGCACGAGCGCCTGGCCAGTATTGAGGCCAGCCTGGGCGACAGCGCCGTGTATGAAGCCGCACGCAAGGACGAGCTGCGTGACCTGCTGGCCGAACAGGCCAAGCTCAAGGTGCGTGAAGGGCAGTTGGAAGAAGCCTGGATGGAAGCCCTCGAACTGCTGGAAACCTTGCAAGCGGAGCTGGAGGCACTGTCCTGATGGAAGCGCTGCAATTGCCGTTACCGGCGCAGTGGGTCGAGCCGGTGTGGATTGGCGTGCAGATTCTGCTGATCCTGTTGGCCGGCTACCTCGCTCAACGCTTTGTGGCCAAAGGGCTCACCCGCCTGGGTGAGCGCTACCCATTCCCGCCGCAACTGCTGATGCCCCTGCGCGGTGGTCTGCGTTGGCTGATCATGGGCAGTGCGCTGATCTTCGTGTTGGGCCGCCTGGGTGTCTCCGCCACGGTGTTGTGGACGGCGCTGTCGGGGTTTGTCGCGGTCGCCGCCGTGGCGTTTTTTGCCATGTGGTCGGTACTGTCCAACCTGCTGTGCGCGATCTTGATTTTCACCGTCGGGCCCTTCCGCCTGGGTGACATCGTCGAGCTGGTGGACACCCTCGACAAGCCGGGCGTGAAGGGACGTGTGGTGGCGATCAACCTGCTCTACACCACGCTGATCGAGTTGGAAGAAGCAGGAACTCACGGCGCGATAGTGCAGGTGCCCAACAGTTTGTTCTTCCAGCGCTCGGTGCGACGCTGGAACACGCCTGCATAGAAATTTATAGCCAGCCTTCGGTGGTCGGAGTTAGCTTAGCGCTTACGACGAATTTGCAACGAGGTGTGTAATGGCATTCGATACATGGCTGGCCTTTTTCCTGGCCAGTTGGATCATTTCCCTTTCCCCTGGCGCAGGTGCCATTGCCTCGATGTCCAGCGGCCTGCGATACGGCTTTTTACGTGGCTACTGGAATGCCCTGGGCCTGCAAATTGGCCTGGCGATGCAGATCGCCGTGGTCGCGGGGGGCCTGGGTGCCATTCTGGCGACGTCTTCCACAGCGTTTTACGCCATCAAATGGTTTGGCGTGGCGTACCTGGTGTACCTGGCGATCAAGCAATGGCGCGCCTTGCCCATGGACATGACCGATGACGCGGCAGTGCGCCCGATCGGCAAGCCGTTGGCGATGATGTTCCGGGGGTTCCTGGTCAACGCCAGCAACCCCAAGGCGCTGGTGTTCATGCTGGCGGTACTGCCACAGTTCGTGAACCCGCAAGCACCGTTGCTGGTCCAGTACCTGATCCTGGGCGCGACGATGATCAGCGTCGATATGATCGTGATGGCCGGTTACACGGGGCTGGCGTCGAAAGTCCTGCGCCTGTTGCGTATGCCGAAACAGCAAAAACGCATGAACCGGACGTTTGCCGGGTTGTTCGTGGGCGCGGCGGGTTTCCTGGCCAGCCTGCACCGCGCAACGGCGTAATCGACGAAGCCAATTAAAAATGTGGGAGGGAGCAAACCCTCCCACATGCGGTTGCTATTGCCTGTAGCGTTGAAACTCGGCGCAATACCTTCGGGGCTTTATCCCAGCACGATTATTTCACCTGCGCTTCTTGATCCTGTGCAGTATTCCAGAAAACAACCACCTCGCTTTAAACCCCCGCCCTCAACACATCAAGTCACTTACGCCTTGAGTCAAACCCTCTAAAGCACAACAATGTGTTACTTCGTATTTACCTTTGAGATTCATTCATGATTGCCCCCTTCCGTTTTCTCGCCTGGTTGATGTTGCCGGCGCTGATGTCGTGCAGTTTCAATCTGCTGGCCGCGACTGCCGAGGGCGCCCCCCAAGCCCTGCATCTGCTGGACTATATTGGTGCCGACTACCCTCCGACGGTGGAGGCCGGCAAGGTGGTTGATGACTCGGAATTCCGCGAACAGGTTGAGTTTCTGGGGGTACTGCAAGGCTTGGTAGCGCAGTTGCCGGAACGGCCTGAACGCGCGGAGTTGATCAAAGGCGTCGATGAATTGCTGGCGGCGGTTACCGCCCATGAAGACGGTGTGGCGGTCGCCCATCAGGCTCGTCAACTGGGCGCCAAACTGGCGGTGGCTTATGAAGTCAGCCAGGCACCGGCCATTACACCCGACCCGACCCGCGGCGCACCGCTATATGCCCAGCATTGTTCGGTGTGCCACGGCACTGCCGGTGCCGGTGATGGGCCTGCCAGCACGGGCATGACCCCGCCACCCGCCAACCTGCGCGATGCCGCGCGTCTGGACCGCCTGAGCCTCTACGCGATCTACAACACCCTCGGCCTGGGCGTTGAAGGCACTGACATGCCGTCCTTTGCCGATCAATTGGACGACCGTCAGCGCTGGGACCTGGCCACCTACATCGCAGGTTTCACCGCCGACCCGGCCGCCGCCAAAAGCGAGCAAGTGTTCAACCTTGCCGACCTGG
Organism: Pseudomonas sp. BCA17; assembly: GCF_004519405.1. GTDB lineage: Bacteria > Pseudomonadota > Gammaproteobacteria > Pseudomonadales > Pseudomonadaceae > Aquipseudomonas. The sequence continues at coordinate 370,982 of NZ_SGWI01000003.1, forward strand.
CTCGCCAGACCCCCAATGAAGTGCTGGCTGCAGACGGCCCGACTGTCGCCGCAACCTTCCGCGCCCAGCGCGCGCAACCGCCGCAGGTCAAGCGTGGCCCGGCGCAGTTGCTCGACTACACCGCCGCCACCCTGGACAAGAGTCTCGTCGCGTTCCGCAACGGTGAGCACGAGCAGGCCTACGACCTTTCGGTAGCGGCTTACCTGGAGGGTTTCGAGCTGGTGGAAAGCTCCCTGGATAACGTCGACGCCAACGTGCGCAAGGACACCGAAAAGGCGTTGATGGCCTATCGACAGTCGCTGCAGGATGGTTTGCCGATCGAGCAGGTGCAGCAACGCCTGGATGTGGCCAAGGGCAAACTCAGCGAATCTGCCGGCCTGTTGGGCGGTGACGGCCTGAGCTGGTCACTGAGTTACATCTCGGGCTTGCTGATCCTGTTGCGCGAAGGCCTGGAGGCGATCCTGGTACTGGCGGCGATCCTTGCATTCCTGCGCAACACCGGTCAGCAATCGGCCGTGCGCAGCGTCAACGTCGGTTGGGGCTTGGCGTTATTGGCCGGCCTGGGCACCTGGGCCTTGGCGGCGTATGTGATTGACGTGAGCGGCGCCCAGCGCGAATTGCTTGAAGGCTGCACGGCATTGTTCGCCAGTGTGATGGTGTTGTGGCTGGGCGTGTGGATGCATGACCGCCGCCACGCGGCCGCCTGGCAGGATTACATCAAGAGCAGCCTGGTGGGCGGCGGTGGGCGTTTTGGTTTTGCCGTGCTGGCTTTCTTCTCGGTCTATCGCGAGCTGTTCGAAGTGATCCTGTTCTACGAAACCTTGTGGTTGCAAGCAGGCCCGGCCGGGCACAACGCCGTGTTGGCCGGCGGTGCCACGGCGCTGGTGCTGCTGGTGGGCTTGGCCTGGGTGATCTTGCGCGGCTCGGCGAAGCTGCCATTGGCGCTGTTTTTTGGCATCAATGCGGCACTATTGTGCGCGCTGTCGGTGGTATTCGCCGGGCATGGTGTGAAGGCTTTGCAGGAAGCGGGCATCTTCGGCACCCGGCCGGTGGCGTTTTTTGACTTCGACTGGTTGGGCATTCATGCCGATGCGTACTCGCTGAGTGCGCAGGCCGTGGCGATTCTGGCGATTATGGTGCTGTATGGCCGTAGTCGCCTGGCGGAAAAGCGTCGAGTGGTTGCCTGACGCTGCAATGAGCGGGCTTGCCCCGCGCCGGGGTAGCGAAGCCGCCCTGATCCAGCCAGCGCGGTGATTCAGCTAAAACGCGATTGCTGGGTTGGGGGCGGCTTGCTAGCCGGCGTGGAATAAGCCCGCGCGCCCCAACGTAGGTGCCCGACGGCCCGATCAATCGTTCTCGTGGGTAAGCTCCAACACCCGGTCCACCAGCTTGTTGATGCCGCAAGCGACTTCACTGATGCGTTTGCCAAGCATATAGGCCGGCGTGCTCACCAACTTGCGTGCCTTGTCCTCAACAATATCTTCCACCGAGCATTCCTGGTGGGTGGCGCCCATCTTGTCCAGGGCCGCTGCCGTGTCAGGGCAGTTGCCGATGGTGCAGGTCACACCGGGGCCGTAGATCTTGGCGGCCAGGGCAGGGGAGATGCAGATCAGGCCTACGGGTTTTCCGGCCTCTGCAAAGGCTTCCGCCAGTTCCAGCAGCTGCGGGTTGACGGTGCAAGCGGCGCCTTCTACGGCAAAGTCCGACAGGTTCTTGGCTGCGCCAAATCCGCCCGGCACAATCAGCGCGTCAAAGTCGTCGACGCTCGCCTCGCGTATGTCCTTTACCTCGCCACGGGCGATGCGCGCCGACTCCACCAGCACATTGCGTGACTCGGGCATCTCTTCGCCGGTGAGGTGGTTGATCACATGCCGTTGCGCGATATCCGGGGCAAAACATTGAACCTGAGCGCCACGCTGGTCGAGACGCAGCAGGGTGATCACGCTTTCGTGGATTTCTGCGCCGTCGTATACGCCACAGCCGGAAAGGATCACTGCGATCTTTTTGCTCATGAGTATTTCTCCCTATTTCGTGGCGTTAAATGTCTACTAATTTGTCACCTGTTGCCAATGGGATCTCCTGCCGCTACACCTAATCTTGATGTAACAAAAAACATCGGACTAGCCCATGGACTTCGTGCCTTACGCGGTACCGTTTTTCATCGCCTTGATCGTGATCGAGCTGCTCGCCGACCGCTGGCGTGGCGCGCGCAACTATCGCGTGGCGGACGCCATCAACAGCCTCAGCACGGGTGTGTTGTCTACCACCACGGGGCTTCTGACCAAGGGCGTAGGGTTGCTGACGTACGCCTTCGCCCTTGAGCACCTGGCGTTGATCGAACTCTCGGCCCACAGCGTGTGGACCTGGGTGTTCGCCTTCGTGTTCTACGACTTCTGTTACTACTGGCTCCATCGCATGGGGCATGAGCGCAATATCCTGTGGGCCGCGCACTCGGTGCACCATCAGAGCGAGGACTACAACCTCACCACCGCACTGCGTCAGACCAGTACCGGCTTTCTGTTGAGCTGGATCTTCTATCTGCCCCTGGCTGTACTCGGTGTGCCGCTGGTGGTGTTTATCAGCGTGGCGTCGCTCAACCTGCTGTACCAATTCTGGGTGCACACCCGTCATGTGCCCAAGCTCGGCTGGTTCGAGTGGTTCTTCGTTACGCCATCCAATCATCGCGCCCACCATGCACAGAACGCGCTCTACATGGATCGCAATTACGGCGGCGTGTTCATTATTTGGGACCGGCTGTTCGGCTCTTTCCAAGAGGAGGACGATAACGAGCCGGTGATCTTTGGCGTCACCACGCCCCTGGCCAGTTGGAACCCGCTCTGGGCCAATCTGCAGTTTTATGCACAGCTGTGGAACGATGCGCGGCGTACCGAGCGCTGGTGGGACAAGCTGCGGATCTGGTTCATGCGCACCGGCTGGCGTCCTGCGGATGTGAAAGCCAGGTATCCGATGGCCAAACATGACCTGAGCCAGTTCCGCAAATTCGAAGTATCGTTGGACGCGCGGCAGCAGATCTATATCGCCCTGCAATTTGCCGCGTATGTAGGGTTTGGCAGTTATTTGATGAATTTCGGCGAGGGGTTGCCCACGGCGGCGTTGATTCTGGGGTGGGGGGCCATGGCACTGGGGCTGTTCACCTTGGGCGTGGCCCTGGAGAATCGCCCATGGGCGCTGAAGGCAGAGCTCTCGCGCTTGGTGCTGAATGTACCGCTGGTATGGCTGGCGCCGGCTGTCGGGTTATGGCCGGCCAGCAACCTGGGCTGGCTGGGCCTGCTGAGCTACAGCCTGCTCAGCGTGATTGGCCTCTACTGCTGCAGAGGCCCGGTTACTCGACTGGTGTCTTAGGCGTCTCGACAGGGGCCTGCTCGGCCGCGAGCCGCGCCTTGGCCTCGGCGCAGGCCTCGCGGGCGATGCGCGCGTTTTTGATCCGACGACGCAGCCACAGGCCGAAGCCCAGTACCAACAACGCGCCCAATACCCACAGCTCGTATTTCTTGATGCTGCCCAGCATGCCCTCCAGCACCGCGCCGAAGTGATACGCCGCAGCGCCCAGGGCCACCGCCCAGATAGCGGCCCCAATACCGTTGAGGAGCAGGTAGCGCAACGGCGGGTAACCGGAAAGGCCGATCGCCACGGGCATTACCGTGCGCAACCCGTAGACGAAGCGGAAGCTCAGCACCCAGATATCCGGATGTTTGCGGATATGCTCCAGGGCCTTGTCGCCCATCAATTGCCAGCGCGGCTTGCGCGCCAACAGCTTGCGACCGTGCTTGCGGCCCATGTAATACCAAAGCTGGTCGCCGGCGTAGCTGCCGAAAAAGGCAACGACCATCACCAGGTTGATATCCATGTATCCACGAAAAGCCAGGAAGCCTGCGAGAACCAGAATGGTCTCGCCTTCGAAGAAGGTGCCCAGGAAGAGCGCAAAGTAGCCGAAGTCATGCAGAAATTGTTGAAGCATGGTCTGGGGGTGCTGGCGAAATGAACGCGCAGCCTACGCCTTCGTGAACATTCATGAAAGTATCGAGATGTGTCACGAAGTGAACAAATCCTACATAAACGACGAATGCGACTACAGGTCGCATCGATAAGCACAACTGTCATTCCTTCGTCATAATGGCCGCTTATAACTGCAACGCTCGCCCGTAAACGCGGGCTCAGGAGTCTGTCGTGAGCTTTACCCCTGCCCATCGCCTGTTTCCCGCCACCCGTCTGCGTCGCAATCGTCGTGATGATTTTTCCCGCCGCCTGGTGCGTGAAAATGTACTGACGACGAATGATCTGATCCTGCCGGTCTTTGTGCTGGACGGGGAAAATCGTCGGGAGGCGGTGGCGTCGATGCCGGGTGTGGAGCGCTTGACCATTGATTTGCTGCTTGAAGAAGCAGCCCATTGGGTTGAATTGGGGATTCCGGCGTTGGCGCTGTTCCCCGTGACCCCGTCTGAACTCAAGTCCCTGGATGCTGCCGAAGCCTGGAACCCGGACGGAATCGCCCAGCGCGCCACCCGTGCCCTGCGCGAACGTTTCCCGGAGCTGGGTGTGATCACCGACGTGGCCCTGGACCCGTTCACCACCCACGGGCAGGATGGCATTCTTGACGAAGATGGCTATGTTCAGAACGACATTACTGTCGATGCGTTGGTCAAGCAGGCGTTGTCCCATGCAGCGGCAGGCGCCCAGGTTGTCGCGCCGTCGGACATGATGGATGGCCGCATCCAGGCGATTCGTGAAGCTCTGGAACTGGCCGGCCATGTCAATGTGCGGATCATGGCCTATTCGGCCAAATACGCCAGCGCCTACTACGGCCCGTTCCGCGATGCGGTGGGCTCTGCCCTTAACCTGGGCAAGGCCAACAAGGCTTCGTACCAGATGGACCCGGCCAATAGCCATGAAGCCCTGCACGAAGTGGCGGCCGACCTGGCTGAAGGTGCCGACATGGTGATGGTCAAGCCAGGGATGCCTTACCTGGACATCCTTTACCGGGTCAAAGAGGAATTCAAAGTGCCGACCTTTGTGTACCAGGTCAGCGGTGAATACGCCATGCACATGGCCGCGATCCAGAACGGTTGGTTGAGTGAAGGGGTGATCCTCGAATCCCTGACAGCCTTTAAACGTGCCGGCGCCGATGGCATTCTGACCTACTTCGCCGCCCGCGCTGCCCAATTGCTTAGAGAGCAACAATAGCCCTCACAGGAACACTCGATGAATACCGAAGGACTTACAGAAGTTGCCGTAAAAGACGCTCATCCGGTGGTTGAACAAGTCACCGAGACGCCGCCGGAACTTGAGCCAGCACCGCCTGCCGCGGTGACCGAGCCACCGGTAGCGGCCCCGGTCGCTGCGGTAACTAACCTGGATGACAGCAGCCTGTACATCCACCGCGAGCTGTCACAGCTGCAATTCAACATCCGTGTGCTGGAGCAGGCGCTGGATGAGTCCTACCCGCTGCTGGAGCGGCTCAAGTTCCTGCTGATCTTCTCCAGCAACCTGGACGAGTTCTTCGAAATTCGTGTCGCCGGCCTCAAGAAGCAGATCACCTTTGCCCGTGAGCAAGCCGGTGCCGACGGGCTGCAGCCGCATCAGGCCCTGGCGCGGATCAGCGAGCTGGTACACGGCCATGTGGATCGCCAGTACGCGATCCTCAACGACATCCTGCTGCCGGAACTGGAAAAACATCAGGTCCGCTTCATCCGTCGTCGTCACTGGACCACCAAGATCAAGACGTGGGTGCGCCGTTACTTCCGCGACGAGATTTCACCGATCATCACCCCTATCGGCCTCGATCCGACACACCCGTTCCCGTTGCTGGTAAACAAAAGCCTGAACTTCATCGTGGAACTCGAAGGCATCGACGCCTTCGGTCGCGATTCTGGTCTGGCGATTATCCCGGCGCCACGCTTGCTGCCACGGATCATCAAGGTACCGGAAGAGGTGGGGGGGGCTGGCGACAACTATGTATTCCTGTCGTCGATGATCCATGCCCACGCCGATGACCTGTTCCAAGGCATGAAGGTCAAGGGCTGCTACCAGTTCCGCCTGACCCGTAACGCCGACCTCGCGCTGGATTCCGAAGACGTCGAAGACTTGGCCCGCGCCTTGCGCGGTGAGCTGTTCTCGCGGCGCTACGGCGATGCGGTGCGCCTGGAAGTGGCCGACACCTGCCCGAAACACCTGTCGGACTACTTGCTCAAGCAGTTCAACCTGAGTGAGACCGAGCTGTACCAGGTCAATGGCCCAGTGAACCTGACGCGCCTGTTCAGCATTACCGGCCTGGACAGCCACCCTGAGCTGCAATACACCCCGTTCACTCCGCAGATCCCGAAACTGCTGCAAAACAGCGAGAACATTTTCAATGTGGTGAGCAAGCAGGACATCCTGCTGCTGCACCCGTTCGAGTCCTTTACCCCGGTGGTCGACTTGTTGCGCCAGGCTGCCAAAGACCCGCACGTGCTGGCTGTGCGCCAGACGCTGTACCGTTCCGGCGCCAACTCGGAAATCGTTGACGCATTGGTCGATGCTGCACGTAACGGTAAGGAGGTCACCGCCGTGATCGAATTGCGCGCGCGCTTTGACGAAGAGTCCAACCTGCAACTGGCCAGCCGCCTGCAAGCAGCCGGTGCGGTGGTGATCTACGGCGTGGTCGGCTTCAAGACCCACGCCAAAATGATGCTGATCCTGCGCCGCGAAGCCGGTGAGATCGTCCGTTACGCGCACTTGGGTACCGGTAACTACCACGCCGGCAACGCCAAGCTCTACACCGACTACAGCCTGCTCACTTCCGACGATGCGTTGTGTGAAGACGTCGGCAAGTTGTTCAGCCAGTTGATCGGCATGGGCAAGACTTTGCGCATGAAGAAGCTGCTGCACGCGCCGTTCACGCTCAAGAAGGGCATGCTCGACATGATTGCCCGGGAAACCCAGTTCGCCCTCGATGGCAAGCCGGCGCACATCATCGCCAAATTCAACTCGCTGACCGATCCGAAGATCATCCGTGCGCTGTACAAGGCCAGTCAGTCCGGCGTGCGCATCGACCTGGTGGTGCGTGGCATGTGCTGCCTGCGCCCGGGCATCGTGGGTGTTTCGCATAACATCCATGTGCGCTCGATCATTGGCCGCTTCCTGGAGCACACGCGAGTGTTCTACTTCCTCAACGGTGGCGAGGAGCAGATGTTCCTCTCCAGTGCCGACTGGATGGAGCGCAACCTCGATAAGCGTGTCGAGACGTGCTTCCCGGTGGAAGGCAAGAAGTTGATCATGCGGGTCAAGAAGGAGCTGGAAAGCTACCTCACCGACAACACCCACAGCTGGAGCCTGCAATCGGACGGCCGCTACGTGCGCAACACGCCAACGGGCAACCAGAACCCGCGCAGTGCGCAGGCGACGTTGCTGGAGAAGCTGGGCAGCCCGATTCTGTCGGTAAACTAAAACCCGACACTGTCCAAAAATGTGAGAGGGGGCTTGTTCCCGATCGCGGTGGTTCAGTCAACGTATTCAGTGACTGACATACCGTCATCGGGAGCAAGCCCCCTCTCGCATTTGTCTTTCAGTGTTCTTCAGATCGGGTCAGCGCACGTTGAGGCTGAACCCCACCCGCGTCAGCCACTCCGCTTCCTGGGCGAAATCCGCCTGGGTCAACTGGTTCTCATCCAGCCAGCCGTTGGGGAACACTACGTCCAGGCTGTCGCCGTTGGCGCTCAGGGTCACTTGGGGCATTTCCTGGGTGCCACGGATGTGGTGGAACAGGATCGCAAAGCGCAGCAGCGCGCACAGGCGTATCAGCTTGATGCCTTCGTCACCGAACTCGGCAAACTTGTCCTTGGGAATATTACGACGATGGCCACGCACCAGGAGTGCGAGCATCTGCTGGTCTTCGCGGGAGAACCCGGCAAGGTCGGAGTGCTCGATAAGGTAGGCGCCGTGCTTGTGGTAATGGTAGTGGGCGATGTCCAGGCCCACCTCATGCACCTTGGCGGCCCAGCCGAGCAACTCGCGCCATACGCCGTCTTCCAGGTCCCAGTCCGCGGCCACCTGATCAAAGGCATGCAGAGCCTTGCGTTCCACGCGAATCGCCTGTTCCAGGTCGACGTGGTAGCGCTCCATCAACGAGCTGAGGGTGCGCTCGCGTACGTCCTCGTGGTGATGGCGACCCAACAGGTCGTAGAGCACGCCTTCGCGCAGGGCGCCATCGCAGTGGTCCATGCGTTGCAGTTCGAGGGCGTCGAAGATCGCTTCGAGAATCGCAAGGCCGGCCGGGAAGATGGTGCGACGGTCGGGCTTGATACCATCGAAATCGATTTTCTCGGCATCGCCCAGCTTGAACAGCTTGCGCTTGAGCCACGCCAACCCTTCGGCGTTGACCTCGCCAGTGCCATGGCCGCCGGCTTTCAAGGCCAGGCCGATGGCGCGGATGGTGCCGGACGAGCCGATGGCTTCATCCCAGGTCAGGCGATGCAGGGCGTGCTCGATGCTCATGATCTCCAGCCGCGCCGCCGTGTAGGCCTGGGCGTAGCGTGCCGGGGTGATCTTGCCGTCCTTGAAATAGCGCTGGGTGTAACTGACGCAGCCCATCTGCAGGCTTTCACGCAGCAACGGCTCGAAGCGCTGGCCGATGATGAACTCGGTACTGCCGCCGCCGATGTCCGCCACCAGGCGCTTGCCGGGCGTATCAGCCAGGGTGTGAGAGACGCCCAGGTAGATCAGGCGGGCTTCTTCACGGCCGGAGATGACTTCTACCGGGTGCCCGAGGATTTCTTCGGCGCGATGGATGAATTCGTTGCGGTTACGCGCTTCGCGTAGTGCGTTGGTGCCCACGATCCGTACGGAGCCCGAGGGCATTCCGTTGATCAGTTGCGCAAAGCGCTTGAGACAATCGAGCCCGCGCTGCATGGATTCTTCATTGAGCTGGCGCTCATCGTCGATCCCGGCAGCCAGTTGTACTTTCTCGCCGAGCCGTTCAAGGATGCGGATCTCGCCGTTCTGGGCCTTGGCCACGACCATGTGAAAGCTGTTGGAGCCCAGGTCGATGGCGGCGATCAGTGACAGATTCTTGGCTTGGGATTGCGGCATGGTTTGGGGTCTCGGTCGATAACCTTGCCATCGTGCCACGATCGACCGCTGGAGCCAACGCGTTGTGCTTCGGGAATTTCTCTGAGACTGCTTGTAGGGCTTTACTGTAGGAAATGTAGGCAGTCTTCCCGAGCTTCTATCGAAGGACTTCTAGGCAATGTAGGAAGCTTTAACTAATGCAGGTTTTAAGTTTGATTATCACTTTGCCTACAATCCAAATGCCGGGTTTTTATTCTTTATATCAATTACGCCTACCGTAGGGAGGTGCCACGCTGACACTTTATTTTTACCGCTCCCACAATAATTGAAGTGCCGTCTTATTCTTTAGTCAAGTACCAAGCAGACAGACTGTCACTCGGCAATTTTGCCGTGGTGTTATTTATTTATGGATTGTCTTGTAAAAAAAATAAATACACCTGATAAATTTCTGTGACAGGTTGAATATGAAAAAAATTGTTGGATTGACTCTTGGTATCGCTTGCCTGGCCACGACCCTCAACGCACAGGCATCCACTACTGCCGAACTGATCGTCAGGGGCACGATCAAACCGGCCGCGTGTAACCTCAGCATGACCGGTGGTGGCATTATCAACTACGGCGAAATTCCTTCGGGTCAACTGCTCCCGACGGCATTCAACCCACTCGCGGAAAAGACCACCCCCCTGACCGTCAGTTGCGGTACTACGCCCGCCAAGTTCGGGCTGAAATTTATCGACCTGCAGGCGGGCAGCAAAGTACCTGGGATCCTGAATGCGCTTGGGGCGGGCTATACCGAGACACACAACTTCGGCCTGGGCCTGGCGGCCGGCCGTAAGACCGGTGGTTTTGCCGTCACCCTGAAGGACCTCAGGGCGTCGACCACGGTGCTCAACCCCATCATGCGTATCGGCAGCGGTGCCTGGCAGAACAGTGATGGAAAAGTCGCGCAGTCGCCTTCCCAATACTCCTGGCGATCCAGCGTAACTGCCGTTCCCGCCCCGATCGCGCAGTTGACCGGGACTATCGCTGTCAGGGCGGTCATCAATAAAGGCCAGGATCTGGACCTCAGCCGAGACATTACCCTTGATGGGCGCGCCACACTTGAACTGAGCTACATCTAAGCGACTGAAATACAGCCGACCAGGAAACTGACTGTTTCTTGTCGGCTGTTTTTAAGTGGGCGTCAGTTGATTAATCGTCACTTCTAAGTCGTGGAGCGTACTGGGTGCCCAGTCTTTCAGTAATAAATAATGCGTGGTTGTTATGTGCGGGGTTTTTCTTGAGTTCTATTGGCGTAGCAACTGCGGACGGTATGTTGCCGGAAACGACAGTAGTCATGCTTTATGAAGCACAGGGCGAAGCCACGATAAACATAAAAAATACCGATGCAATACCGGCCCTGCTTCATTCGGTGATTGAAAACATTCCCGAGGACATGGAGCCGCTATTGATTGTTACACCGCCTATTACCCGTGTGGAGGCCGGTGAGACTCAGTTGGTACGGTTCATCAGTACCCTGAAGACGTCCCTCCAGACCCAGCGCTTGAAGCGAGTGACCTTCGAGGGTATTCCCCAGGCGCGCGCGGCGGATGGTGCGACCATCGGTATCACCCTGCGGCAGAATTTACCGCTGATCCTGCACCCACGGGATTTGCCGGTGCATCAAACCCCTTGGGAACTACTGAAGTGGGTGCAAGCAGGGGCGCATCTCAAGGTTCACAACGACAGTCCTTATGTGGTGCGCCTGGCGCCGGAGGTGCAGTTACTTCCACGAGGCACCCCGGCTACTTTGCCGCGTACCTACATTTTGCCGGGTGAAACCCTGGCGGTGAAGGTTGAGGGTGTGCTGGAAGGCTTGACGGGGGTCGAGATTCAACCGGCCACGGTCTACGGGTTTTCGGCGGATCCCTACCGAGCCCCGATCAGCACCAGTGGGGGTTGATCGATCCATGACATCGAGTAACAGGCTTGTCGCATCGTTATGGCCCAGGCGGCCCACCTTGTTTGTGGGGGTTGCGACGCTCTGGAGCTTGCCCGGTTTTGTCCCCGCGCTGGAGTTGGGGGAAGGTTTCGACCTGGCGGCACTCACCACCCACGGTATCGATCCGAAGGTGTCCGATTACTTTCGCAGTGCGGCGCGTTTTCGCGAAGGCACGCATGTGGTGGGACTGCGCGTTAATGGAAGCCCGCTCGGGTTGGTTGATGCGCAGTTCGACTCTCAAGGGCAGCTGTGTTTCACCGCCGGCTTGCTGGAGAAAGCCGGTCTGGTTAACCCTGGTGGCACCGTCCATGAAGGTGTTGCCTCGGGGCCTGCCTGCCAGGATTTCCTTGGCGCCTTTCCGACGACAATGGTGCGGCTTCGGCCCGGCAGCAATGAAGTAGCACTGGTCGTGCCTACTCAGTCACTGCGTGAACCGCAATGGGAGGCCGCCGCGTTTTCCCGAGGCGGAGCTGCTGCTCTGTTCAACTATGACGTGCAGGGGTTCGACAGCCATTCGCGCGGCGGGCCGAGCCGATTCGTTTCGGCCTATACCGAAGCGGGTTTCAACTTGGGCGACTGGATTGTTCGCAGTCGCCAGTTCTATGTGTCCGACAATGGGAACGCCAGAACCGAGCACCTGTATGCCTATGCACAGCGGGATATCGCTGCGTTGCAGTCGACTTTCCAGGCCGGCCAGATTTCCAGTAATAACCCGCTGTTTGGCGGTATCCAGTTATCCGGTGTGCAGTTCTCGCCGGATGGCCAGTCACGCGTGCCGTCAGGCAGCAACAGTGCCGTGGTGGAGGGGCTGGCCCAAAGCCAGTCGCGAATTGAGGTGCGCCAATCGGGGGTGTTGGTCCACAGCACGCTGGTGCCCGAAGGGCCTTTCAGGCTCACAGGCTTGCCTCTGCTCAATGGCACCAGCGACCTGGAGGTCAGCGTCATCGACGTGCGGGGCGCCAAGCGTAACTTCGTGGTGCCCGCGGCTTCGTTCGCGGGGGCGGCCCCGGCGGCCCCCGGTTACTATTTCTCCCTGGGCAAGGTACGTGAAAACACGCTTGATGAGGCTCCGACGCCTGTCGTTGCCATGGGCAGCGGTACGTGGGGCTTGGGGCGCGATTCGTCGGCGGGATTCGGTTTGTTGAGTACCGATGAGTATTGGTCGGCGGGCGGTGCTCTGAGCAGTGTATTTTTCCAGCGGGTTTCCGTTGGAGCACGCCACAACCTGTCCCGGGACAATCGCGGCGCGGTATCCGGTTCACGCAGCAGCGTAACCGTGAGCAGCCCGGTGGCCGCCAACATTGACCTCAACCTCAGTTCGACCCTGCAGACCCGAGGTTACCGCGAGGTCCTTGAAGCGGGACGCCCAGCCAGGGCCGATGAGCTGGGTTCGCGCTTCAAGCATCAGTACACGGCGGGTATGAGCTGGGTTGAACCCACGTTGGGGGTATTTTCGCTGGGCTATACCCGCAGTGCTCAATTTGACGGGCAAACCTCCGAGCATGTATTTGCCGCATGGAACAAGTCGTTTCGCTACGCCGATGTGGCGTTGGTCGCGGATTCGCAGGTAGGCGGCTCTCAGGCCCGCTTTAATGCTACGCGCGATGACAGTCGTGGTGAGCGTGGCCTGGATAATGACTTGTCCATGCGACTGCAGGTCAGTGTGCCCCTGGGGGGCGAGCGTCGCGTGAACAGTTACGTCAGTCGTCGCGGGAATCAGGCCCGTGCCGGTACCGCGTTCAGTGAGCGGGTCAATGATTACGTGCGCTACGAAGTGGGCACCGAGCGTGACTTCAGTCACCGGGAGCAGTCGGTTCGTGGCCAGTTGGACCTGATGCCCCGTTATACCCGGCTCGGCCTGGGTGTCAGCCGGGATGGCCAGACCACCAGCTATACAGGGCAGTTGCAGGGCGGCGTCGTGGCTCACGAAGGCGGGCTGACATTCTCGCCTTATACCGTGCAGGACACGTTTGGGATCGCCTCGGTGGGTGACATCGGCGCTGCGAGAATCGACACCCCGCAAGGGCCTGTATGGACCGACTTCAAAGGGCAGGCGGTGATCCCGGGCTTGCCCGCGTACACCCGCAGCCGTATCGAAGTGCAAACCCAGTCCCTGCCCAAGCGTGTTGACTTGAAGAACGGCACGCAGGTGCTCGTCGCAGGGCGAGGGTCGGTCAATACCGTGGCTTTCGAGGTCGTCAAAGTGCGCCGCGTATTACTGACTGCCAGCGACCAACAAGGTCGACCTCTGCCCCAGGGCGCTTCGGTGTTCGACAAGCACAATCGTTTTCTGACCAGTGTGGTGGGAGAGGGCATGATTTTCCTGAACGACCTCAACGACGCGCAAAATTTGCGGGTTTCCATGTCGGACTCGTCCTCCTGTGTGTTGAACCTTGCCTCAAAGGCCCAGCCCGACAATGACAAGTTCTATGAGACAGGCTCGGCGGTGTGCCATGGGCGTTAAGCTGAAATGCACAGGATTCGCACTGTTCTGCGCAGTGTGGATGGTCCAGGGGGCTCGGGCAGAAAATTGTCGGCTATCGCTGAGCCAGTCGCGTATCGACTACGGCGTTGTTCACCGTGAGGCATTGCTCGAAAGCCCCTCGGTGACGCTCGGTTCGCGCACGCTGCACTTGAACGTGCTGTGTGCAGAGCCTTCGGCAATCGCGTTGCGATTTATTGGCGCGGCAGATGGGCGAGGTTTTCGGTTTGGGCAACAGGGGCGCTTGCGCCTGAGTCTCAAGCATGCCCAGATGGATGGGCGCGCCGTCGACTGGGCGCTGGCACACCTGCCCGGTGAAGCTGCGCGCGGGCAGTTATTACCGGGCCAGGTCCTGGTGGCAAGAGCGGTAGGCAAACGGCTGACGGCCCAGGTCGATGTCGACACCGATGTGCCGGCCGATACCTTCCAGGTGCGCTATCAGACGGTACTGGAAAGCCAGGGCAGTTTCGAACTGGTCAGTCCGGCTGTTCCACTGAGCCGATGAAATTGGCGAACTCCGGGGTTTGCGGGTTGGCAAACAATACCTTGGGGTCGCCCACTTCATGCACCTTGCCCTGGTGCATGAACACCAGCTTGTCGCCGACTTCCCGGGCAAAGCGCATTTCGTGGGTCACCATGATCAAGGTCATGCCGTCCTTGGCCAGTTGGCGCACTACGCTGAGTACTTCATTGACCAGCTCCGGGTCGAGGGCCGAGGTGATTTCATCGCACAACAACACTTTGGGCGACATGGCCAGGGCTCGGGCAATCGCTACTCGCTGTTGTTGACCGCCGGAGAGGCGATCAGGGAATGCGTCGAACTTTTCCCCGAGACCCACGCGCTCCAGCATCTGCCTGGCCAGTTGTACCGCCTTGGCCTTCGGCACTTTCTGCACCACCTGGGGCGCCAGCATCACATTCTCACCCACCGTCAGGTGCGGGAACAGGTTGAATTGCTGGAAAACCATGCCGACTTTCTGCCGCAGGCTGCGCAGGTCGGCACGAGCGGCGTCGAGGTACTCGCCATCGACTTCGATCACGCCATCGTTAATCGACTCCAGGCCATTGAGGGTGCGCAGCAGGGTGGATTTGCCCGAGCCGCTGCGGCCAATGATGGCTACCACTTGGCCTTCATCCACCGTCAGGTCGATGCCTTTGAGTACGTGATGATCGCCGTAATACTTATGCAGGGCGGAAATTCTAAGCAGAGGCATGCAGTCTCCTTTCCAGGTAGCGCGCACTGAGGGACAAGGGGTAGCAGAGCAAAAAGTAACCAAGGGCCACCAGGCCGTAGACCATGAAGGGCTCGAAGGTGGCGTTGGCGAGCATGCCGCCGGTCTTGGTCAATTCGGTGAAGCCGATGATCGAGGTTACGGCGGTGCCTTTGACCACCTGCACCGAGAAACCCACGGTGGGCGCCACTGCAATGCGCAAGGCCTGGGGCAGGATCACGTAGCGCAGTTGTTCAAGTGGGTTCAGCGCCAGGCTGGCCGACGCTTCCCATTGCCCATGGGCGATGGAGTCGACGCAACCGCGCCAGATTTCGGCGAGGTAGGCGCTGGTAAACAGGGTCAGGGCAATCGCCGCCGCCAACCACGGTGAGATGTCCACACCGAGCAGGGCTATACCGAAAAACACCAGGAACAGTTGCATCAACAGCGGCGTGCCTTGGAACAGTTCGATGTAGGTACGGGCGACATTGCGCGGGAAGGCTTTACGGCTGATGCGCATCGTCATGACCAGCAGGCCGATCACGCCACCGCCGAGAAACGCCACCAGCGACAACAACAAGGTCCACTGCAGGCCGGTGGCCAGGTTGCGCACGATATCCCAGAAGGAAAAATCACTCATCGGCTGTTCCTCATCACAAATCGGTAACCGATCCAGTTGAGCAACTGACGAATCATCAGCGCCATGCACAGATATACCAGGGTGGTCAGGGCATAGGTTTCAAACGCGCGGAAGTTGCGCGACTGGATAAAGTTGGCGGCAAAGCTGAGTTCCTCAGTGGCGATCTGTGAACACACCGCCGAACCGAGCATCACGATAATGATCTGGCTGCTCAAGGCCGGCCACACCTTGCCCAGCGCCGGCAGCAGCACCACGTGGCGGAACGCTTCGAAGCGCGTCATCGCCAGCGCGGCGGCGGCTTCCAGTTGCCCGCGAGGGATGGCCTGGATACCGGCGCGGATGATCTCGGTTGAGTAAGCGCCGAGGTTGATCACCATTGCCAGCGCGGCGGCTTGCCACTCGGTGATTTTCAGCCCCAGGGACGGCAGGCCGAAAAAGATGAAAAACAACTGCACCAGGAACGGCGTGTTGCGGATCAACTCGACATACACACCGAACAGCCAGGCGAATGGCTGAATTTTCCACGCCCGCACCACGGCGCCGACGATGCCCAGGGCCACCCCCAGGATCGCGCCGATGGCCGTCAGTTCAAGGGTGAACAACGCGCCACGCAACAGCAGGTCGGTATTGGCCAGCACCGGCACAAAGTCGAATTGATAGGCCATGGATCAGCTCCGCTTCAGAGATCGGCAGGCAACGGCTCTTTGAGCCACTGCATCGCGTTCTTTTCCAGGCTGCCGTCGGCCTTGGCCGCGACCAGAATCTGATTGACCTTCTCCAGCAAGGCCGGCTCGTTTTTGTTCACGCCCACGTACACCGGCGAGTCCTTGAGTTTCACCTTCAGCGCCGGTACGCGTTTCGGGTTGCGCTCGCTGATTGCCACCATGACCACGTTGCCGCTGGCGATCAGGTCGACCTGACCGGCCAAGTAGGCGGCGATGGTCGAGTTGTTGTCTTCGAAGCGTTTAATGGTGGCTTCCTTGGGGGCCACGGCGGTCAGCGCGATGTCTTCAATGGCGCCACGGGTCACGCTGATGGTCTTGCCCTTGAGGTCGTCGGTGGTACTGATGGGCGCGTCAGGCGGACCGAACACGGCCAGGTAGAACGGTGCGTAGGCCTTGGAGAAATCGATGACCTTTTCCCGCTCGGCATTCTTGCCCAGGCTGGAAATCACCAGATCGACCTTGCCGGTGGTGAGAAACGGGATGCGGTTGGTGCTGTTGACCGGGGTCAGCTCCAGCTTGACCTTGAGTTGGTCGGCCAGCAGTTTGGCGGTGTCGATGTCCAGGCCGCGTGGCTTCATGTCGGGGCCGACCGAGCCGAAGGGTGGGAAATCCTGGGGTACGGCGACCTTGAGGGTGCCGCGGGCAACGATATCGTCCAGACCGTTGGCCTGGGCGGGTGCCTGGCCCAGCATCAGGCTGGCAAACAAGGCAGTGAGCAGGGCGCTGTAGCGCTTGGTCATGGCAACTCTCCGGAAGAGACGAGGGAATGTTCTGTTTTGAGCTATTGCATGGCCCATGCCATGACGGTGCAGATGGCCTGGATCACTGGAATTTGCTGAGTTATGTGGTCTTACTGGTCTGAACAGTTGGCTGGCGATTCGCACCCTTTTCGGGCGTTCACAAAGCCGCGCGGGCTCCTTTGGGGCGTGGCTTGCCGGGGGCTGCGAATAGCTTTACAACTAGGCGCTCAGTTGTCTGGAACCTTGAGTCATTCTATGAATTCCATCGCCCAAGCCGTACCGGAAGCGGCCCTGCAGGCCATCCGCAAACTGATCAAGGAACAGGGCTTTGCGGCCGGTGATGCGCTGCCGTCCCAGCGTGACCTGGCGGTGCAGTTGGGGGTGAGCCGAGCCTCGTTGCGTGAGGCATTGTCATCCTTGAGTGCCTTGGGCGTGGTCAGTGTGCAGCCGGGGAAAGGTGTGTTCGTTCAAGAGGTACAGGAGGCGCCGGGGTTTGCCTGGCCCTTCGCCGCCCAGGCCACCCCTTCGGATATCTTCCAATTGCGCTATGCCCTGGAAGGGTTTGCCGCAGGGCTGGCGGCGGTCATGTTGACGATCGATGAGCTGGACACGCTGGAAGATAACCTTGAGGCGATGCGCAAGGTGCTCAAGGCGGGTGATTTTGAAGCCGCCGCCCGGTTGGACTTCGAATTTCATCAGCGCATCTTGCTGGCCAGCGGCAACCAGGCAATGGTGAGTATTCTGAGCGCCAGCGCCGACGTATTCCTGGAAAGTCAGAAACTACCGTTCATCCGGCCAGAGCGTGCCATGGAGACCTGGCAGGAGCACCGCAGGATCCTGCGTGCCCTGGCCCGGCGCGCCAGTGCGGCGGCACAGAAAACCATGCAGGAACACGTGCGCAATGCGGCATTGCGCACCGGTATCGCCTTCGTCACTCCCGTGACGCCGTGAGTTGGCCTATACCCAAACTCATGCATCATCATAGGAAGACTCAATCAGAGGCGGCTTCCTGAACGGGGGAAGGGCGGCTATGATGGGCAACGTTTTTTTTGCTTACAATCCGGAGACATCCATGAGCAACGATCTTATCAAGCACGTCACGGACGCGACCTTTGAGGCCGAAGTACTCAAGGCTCAAGGCCCGGTGCTGGTTGACTACTGGGCTGAATGGTGCGGCCCTTGCAAAATGATCGCTCCTGTCCTGGACGACATTGCGACCACCTACGAAGGCAAGTTGACCATTGCCAAATTGAACATCGACGACAACCAGGAAACCCCGGCCAAGCATGGCGTGCGTGGTATTCCAACGTTGATGCTGTTCAAGAACGGCAACGTCGAAGCCACCAAGGTAGGCGCGCTGTCGAAGTCTCAGTTGCAAGCTTTCCTCGACGCCAACATCTAAGCGCCGACAAAAAAGCCCCGCAAATTGCGGGGCTTTTTCGTGAAACAGGGCTAGACGCTCCCAAATTCAGGTGGTACATTCGGCCCCGCACTGGTTTCTCCACTGCCCCCTGCAAGCCGTCGCCGACGCATTCCTTTTCGATTAGTACGCGATCCTGTCGCCTTCTCTGCGGCGCGGCCTCATTAAGCCAAAAGCTTAATTTCCCCCCTCCATAAATGATTACGTCATTCCTATATGAATCTGACTGAACTCAAGCAAAAGCCGATTACCGAACTGCTCGAATTGGCCGAACAGATGGGCATAGAAAATATGGCCCGTTCGCGCAAGCAGGACGTGATTTTCTCCCTGCTGAAAAAGCACGCGAAAAGCGGCGAGGAAATCTCCGGTGATGGCGTGCTGGAGATTCTCCAGGACGGCTTCGGCTTCCTCCGCTCTGCAGACGCTTCCTATCTCGCCGGCCCAGACGATATTTATGTCTCGCCGAGCCAGATCCGTCGCTTCAACTTGCGCACCGGTGACACCATCGTTGGCAAGATCCGTCCCCCGAAGGAAGGCGAGCGTTATTTCGCCCTGCTCAAGGTCGACACGATCAACTTCGATCGCCCCGAGAACGCGAAAAACAAGATTCTCTTCGAGAACCTGACCCCGCTGTTCCCGACTGTGCGCATGAAGATGGAGGCCGGTAACGGTTCCACCGAAGACTTGACCGGTCGTGTGATCGACCTGTGCGCCCCGATCGGCAAAGGCCAGCGTGGCCTGATCGTCGCACCGCCGAAAGCCGGTAAGACCATCATGCTGCAGAACATTGCAGCGAACATCGCGCGTAACAATCCTGAAGTTCATCTGATCGTGCTGCTGATCGATGAGCGCCCGGAAGAAGTGACTGAAATGCAGCGCACCGTGCGCGGCGAAGTGGTTGCCTCGACGTTCGATGAGCCGCCAACCCGCCACGTGCAGGTTGCCGAAATGGTGATCGAGAAGGCCAAGCGCCTGGTTGAACACAAGAAGGACGTGGTGATCCTGCTCGACTCCATCACCCGTCTGGCCCGTGCCTACAACACCGTGATCCCGAGCTCCGGCAAGGTATTGACCGGTGGTGTCGATGCTCACGCCCTGGAGAAACCGAAACGTTTCTTCGGTGCTGCGCGGAACATCGAAGAAGGCGGCTCGCTGACCATTATCGCCACCGCGCTGGTTGAAACCGGCTCGAAGATGGACGAAGTGATCTACGAGGAGTTCAAGGGTACCGGCAACATGGAATTGCCCCTGGACCGTCGCATTGCCGAGAAGCGTGTGTTCCCGGCGATCAACATCAACCGTTCCGGCACCCGCCGTGAAGAGTTGCTGACAGCCGACGACGAACTGCAACGCATGTGGATTCTGCGCAAGTTGCTGCACCCGATGGACGAAGTAGCCGCCATCGAGTTCCTCGTCGACAAGCTGAAAACCACCAAGACCAACGACGAGTTCTTCTTGTCGATGAAGCGCAAGTAATACGACGTTTCAGGTCCGAAAAATGGCGCCCCCAGTGGCGCCATTTTTTTTTGCGTCGAAATTGAGCTTTTTTATGGCATAAGTGTCCGTTAGGTACCAAAAGTTTTACGCGCGGCTACGCTCATCCCTTTCGCAACAGACTGACCATCACTTTATGACCACTCTTGCATACCGAAGAGACATCGACGGGCTGCGTGCCATTGCTGTCCTCGCTGTCGTGTTGTTTCACTTCGGCGTTCCTGGCGTTACCGGCGGTTTTGTCGGTGTTGACGTATTTTTCGTCATTTCCGGATTTCTGATCACTTCCATTATCTGGCGCGAACGCCAGGCGGGGCGTTTCAGTTTCATCGACTTCTGGGCGCGCCGTGCCCGACGCATCCTGCCGGCGCTGTTCGTGATGATGGCCGCGACGTTGGCGGTGGGCTGGTTTCTGCTGGCACCCAAGGACTATGAGGAGTTGGGGCGCTCCGCGCACTATCAGGTGATATTCACGTCTAACCTGCTGTTTTCCCGGCAGCATGGTTACTTCGATGCGTCTTCCGACATCAAGCCCTTGCTGCACACGTGGTCGCTGGCCGTGGAGGAGCAGTTCTACATTTTCTTCCCGCTGTTGCTGACGTTGCTCTCAAGCCGCTTGAAACACTGGCGCGTGGCACTCTTCGGTGTATTGCTGGCGTCGTTTGGCATGAGCGTCTGGGCGGTGTCCCATGAGCCACAAAAGGCGTTCTTCCTGTTGCATCTGCGAGCCTGGGAACTGCTGGCCGGTGCCATGCTTGCGGTACTGCCCATGCGCGACTGGCGGGCCTCGCCGGCCCTGGCTCAAGGGGTCAGCCTGGTTTCCCTGGCATTGATCCTGATCGCGGTGTTCGGTTTCGACGCAACCACGCCGTTCCCAGGCGCCACCGCGCTGCTGCCGGTGCTGGGCGTGGTCGGGTTGATCTGGGCCAACGGCCAGCAGTACACCTGGGTCGGACGACTGTTGAGTTCGCGGGTGATGGTGGGCATCGGGCTGATCTCTTATTCCTGGTACCTGTGGCACTGGCCGGTGTTCGTCTATGCCACCTACGCCGCAGTGGATGGTTTGAGCCCACTGGAGCTGGCTGGGCTGATGTTGCTTTCATTGGTACTGGGCTACCTGTCATGGCGCTTTGTGGAAGCACCGTTCCGGGAAAAACGCTTGCTCGCCGGACGCAAGGCGATCCTGGCTGCTGCCGGCGCCGGCATCCTGTGCCTTGGCCTGACCGGTGTGGCGATTCGCACATCCGACGGTGTGCCTTCACGCCTGTCCGAACAAGCGCTGCAGTTTGCCCGGGCCAAGACATGGAGCCCGGAGCTGCTGGCCTGCATGGCGGATAAGGACACGCCCGACGAGCGGCTGTTCTGCCACTTCGGCCCTAAAGATGGCTCGTTATCGGCTCTGGTATGGGGCGACAGCCATGCCACTGCGTTGATTCCGGCCCTCAAAGAGGGCGCCAAGCGCCACGATATCAGCCTGGTCGAAGCCAGCTTTGCAGGTTGCATACCCTTGGATGGCCTGGAAAATATTGCCCGGTGCGCGCATTTCAACCAGCGCGTCGAGAAGGCGATGACCGAGCAACGCTTCAGCGATGTAGTGCTGGCGGCGCGTTGGAGCCTGTACCTTTACGGGCAGATGTCGGGTGACACGGAGCATGCGCTCAAGGACCCCGCCACCGGCAAGTACGTACGTGCCGTCGCCGAACAACGGTTTGCCGAAGGCCTGCGCGAGCGCATCCGTGGGTTGCGTGCGGCCGGGCATCGGGTCTGGCTGGTCAAGGAAGTGCCGCTGCAGGAAATCATCGTGCCTTACCGCCTCAGTCGCCTGGCGATGATGAACCGCCCAGTGGACGGCGAGGGGCTCGCCCTGGCGGAACACACCAAGCGTCAGGCGTTCATTACCGGGCTGTTTGACCAACTGGCTGCCGCCGATAGCGGCGTGGCAGTGCTGGACCCTGCGCCATTGCTGTGCGGTGCCGATAGGTTGTGCCGGGTAGAGCTCAATGGCCAGTCGTTGTACACCGACGACAACCATATCTCCGACGTAGGCGCCCGGCACATTGAAGCCTTCCTGGAACCTCTGTTCCGTTCGCTGCAATCACGGGGGCTGACGGCCAATTAAGCTGCCAGCCGCCCTCAGAGCAGGTAGGATGTACGCCTATTTTACGGGTGGCATGGTTAATGAAATTCAAGGATCTTCGGGATTTCGTGCAGCAACTTGAGCAGCGCGGAGAGTTGAAACGTATCCAGATGCCGATTTCCCCGGTGCTGGAAATGACTGAGATTTGCGACCGCACCTTGCGTAACAAGGGCCCGGCGCTGCTGTTCGAGAAGCCGACCGGGTTT
The DNA here is from genome assembly GCF_004519405.1 of Pseudomonas sp. BCA17. Taxonomy (GTDB): domain Bacteria; phylum Pseudomonadota; class Gammaproteobacteria; order Pseudomonadales; family Pseudomonadaceae; genus Aquipseudomonas. The sequence goes on from NZ_SGWI01000003.1 coordinate 393,081, forward strand.
GATATCCCGGTGCTTGGCAACCTGTTCGGCACACCCGAGCGCGTGGCCTTTGGCATGGGCGCCGAGTCGGTCAGCGAGCTGCGCGAAATCGGCAAGCTGCTGGCCTTCCTCAAAGAGCCCGAGCCACCGAAGGGCTTGAAGGATGCCTGGTCGAAACTGCCGATCTTCCGCAAGATCATTGCCATGGCGCCCAAAGTGGTCAAGGACGCGGTCTGCCAGGAAGTGGTCATCGAAGGCGATGATGTCGACCTGGCCATGCTGCCGGTGCAGACCTGCTGGCCCGGCGACGTCGGTCCGCTGATCACCTGGGGTCTGACCGTCACCAAAGGCCCGAACAAAGACCGCCAGAACCTTGGTATCTACCGTCAGCAAGTGATCGGCCGCAACAAGGTCATCATGCGTTGGTTGAGCCACCGTGGCGGCGCCCTGGATTTCCGTGAGTGGTGCGAAAAACACCCGGGCAAGCCGTTCCCGGTCTCCGTGGCTCTGGGCGCTGACCCGGCGACCATCCTGGGCGCGGTAACTCCGGTGCCCGACAGCTTGTCCGAATACGCCTTTGCCGGTCTGCTGCGCGGTAACCGCACCGAACTGGTGAAGTGCCGTGGCAATGACCTGCAAGTACCGGCCACTGCGGAAATCATTCTTGAAGGCGTGATTCATCCGGGCGAAATGGCCGATGAAGGCCCCTACGGCGACCACACCGGTTACTACAACGAAGTCGACAGCTTCCCGGTGTTCACCGTGGAGCGCATCACTCACCGGATCAAGCCGATCTATCACAGCACGTACACCGGCCGTCCGCCGGATGAGCCGGCCATTCTCGGCGTGGCACTCAACGAAGTGTTCGTGCCGATCCTGCAAAAACAATTTCCGGAAATCACCGACTTCTACCTGCCGCCGGAAGGCTGCTCGTATCGCATGGCCGTCGTGACCATGAAAAAGTCGTACCCAGGCCATGCCAAGCGGGTAATGCTGGGTGTGTGGTCGTTTTTGCGACAGTTCATGTACACCAAGTTCGTTATCGTCACCGACGACGACATCAATGCCCGCGACTGGAACGACGTGATCTGGGCCATCACCACGCGCATGGACCCCAAGCGCGATACGGTGATGATCGATAATACGCCGATCGATTACCTCGACTTCGCCTCGCCGGTATCGGGCCTGGGGTCGAAGATGGGGCTGGATGCCACCCACAAATGGCCGGGTGAAACCACCCGCGAGTGGGGCCGTGTAATCGTCAAGGATGAAGCCGTCACTGCCCGTGTCGATGCGATCTGGAAAGAATTGGGAATAGATTGATGCGTGTAACCCTGCAACCTTCCGGCGCGGTGCTGGAGCTGGTCCCTGGCGAGCGAATCCTCGAAGGCGCGCGCCGCCTCGGCTACGAGTGCCCCCAGGCCTGTCGCAACGGCGTGTGCCATGTGTGTGCGGCGCTGTTGGTGGAGGGCCGGGTACAGCAGGCCGGCGAGGTACGTGACCATGGTGAGTTTTACACTTGCATCGCCGAACCGCTGGAAGATTGCATTGTGTTGTGGGATGGCGTGCTGGCGCCGGGAGAGTTGCCGTTGCGCAAATTGTCGTGCCAGTTGAGTGAGTGCGTGGAAGTGGGCGGCGATGTATGGCGTGTCCGCCTGCGTGCGCCGGCCGGCAAGGCGGTGCGTTACCACGCCGGCCAGTACCTGATGATCGAGCGGGAGAACGGTGAGAAATCGGCATTCTCCCTGGCTTCAGCACCCCACGCCGGGCGCGATCTGGAGCTGCATGTACTGGCCCGTGAGGACAGTGCCCGCAACCTGCTGGAACAATTGCAGCGCAACCAGATGGCGCGCGTCGAGCTGCCATTTGGTGACACCCACCTGGCCGAGTTGCCCGACGGGCCACTGGTGCTGATTGCCGCCGGCACCGGCATGGCGCAGATGCACAGCCTGATCGAGCATTGCCGTGCCTCCGGCTTCAAGCACCCGGTGCATCTCTATTGGGGCGTGCGTCGCCCGGAAGACTTCTACGAAATCGAACACTGGGCACAGTGGCAGCAACTGCCCAACCTGTTCCTGCACAAGGTTGTCAGCGACCTGTGCGGCTGGGAAGGGCGCTGCGGGTTGCTGCACGAAGCCGTATGTGAGGACATTGCCGACCTCAAGACCGTACATGTCTACGCCAGCGGCTCGCCGGCCATGATCTATGGCACTTTGGATGCGCTGGTCGACGCCGGTATGGATGCGCATCAGATGCGTGCCGACGTGTTTGCCTACGCACCTCGCCCTTAAAAGCGCACGCCGGCCGTCAGCATCGCTGCATTGAAGCCGAGCAATACGAACTCACTGGCGACCGGGCCGGCATGCACGCCCACTGAAGGAATGATCGCCGGTGCCACGCCAAATTTGTTGAGCGGGATCTTGTCGCGGTATTGGCCGCGATAACCCTGGAGTGCGCCCGCCGTCACCTTCACATAGAGCGGTGAATCAGCAATGTCGTAGCGCTTGCCGGCGTAGACATAGTAAGAACGCTGGCTGAACGAGTTACGAAACGTTGCTGCGCCATACACCTGCCCTGACGCTTCATTGCGCTCCAGGTTGATCAAATCCTGATGATTATTGTGCTGTGGGTCCGGTGAAAAATGCCGGGTGTACAGGCTGGTCTGTGCGTACCAGAAGCCTTTTTCGTCTTCGGTGGCCAGCGCTGTCGCGGCCGGCGCCAATAGCAGCAGGCTGGTAAAAAGGTATTTCATGGTTCGACCTCGGTAGTCGTTTGAAGGGGCGGCTAGGGTGGGTCGCTGAACGTCTACAGTTTGACGGTTGGCGTTCCGAGTGGCCTGAACCTGAGCTGAAAGCAAGGTTGCCTATGCTTATGCAATTTGGTTATTTTTTCAGTAGGAGAGATCTTATTAAGCTATAAGCAACGGACTACCGACTTTCTTCCAATAACCAATAAATGACCGCCACCGCCGCCAGCCGGATCGATCGCAAGAACTCGGAGCATTGAAGTTCCGGGTAGATTCCAAGGGGAGCGGTATGGGGAGCTACAAGAAGCACGCGCTGTACACAGCGATTTTGTCGGCCAATTTGCTGACCGCTGTGGGATTCAACTCAGCCCTGGCGGCCGAAACACCCGCCGCCGAGGCACCCAGACTGGACACCGTGATCGTCACCGGCACCCGCGCCCAAGAGCGCACCGCCAGTGCATCACTGTCGCCTGTCGACGTAATTTCCGGCGAAGCCCTGCGCAGCACCGGCTCCGATGAGTTGGGAGCGGTACTCGCGCGGTTGATTCCATCGATCAACTTCCCCCGTCCGAGCCTGGTGGATGGTGCCGAGCTGGTGCGCCCGGCGCAGCTACGCGGCCTGTCGCCGGATCAAGTACTGGTGCTGGTCAATGGTAAACGCCGTCATACCAGCGCTTTCGTCAATCTTGGCGGTGCCGTGGGGCGTGGCTCGGCACCGGCGGATTTGAATGCGATCCCGCTGTCGGCGGTAGACCATATCGAAGTGCTGCGCGATGGCGCGTCCGCCCGCTACGGCTCGGATGCGATTGCCGGGGTGATCAACGTGATCCTCAAGCACGCTGACCACGGCGGTTCGATCTCCAGCAAGTTCGGTGAGTACAAAAAAGGCGATGGTATCCAGCGCAACCTCAGCGGCAACACCGGGCTGGCGCTGGGCGATAACGGCTTTATCAACCTCTCGGGCGAAGGGGCCGACAACGATTACACCAACCGCGCCGGCCATGATTTACGGCCCGGCAGCGTAGGCTCCACGACTTATGGCCAGCGCGTGTTCCGCCAGGGCGAGCCGGCTACTGATGAAGGCAAGTTCCAGTTCAACGCCGAATACGCTTTCAGCGATGCGGCCGAACTCTACAGCTTCGGCGGCTACAGCAAGCGGCGCGGCGAGACGGCGGCGTTCTACCGGGCGAGCAATGCGTCCAACAACATTGCAACGCTCAACCCTAATGGCTACCTGCCGTTGATCAAAGGCAACCTGGAAGACACCTCGTTGGTCGTCGGCTTACGCGGCTTACTGGCCTACGATTGGCATTACGACCTGTCGGCCAACTACGGCAAGAACCAGTACGAACTGGGCACCGAGACCATCAACACCTCTCTCGGCCTGGCCACACCGCGCAAATTCAACAATGGCACCCTGAGCAACGATCAGCGCCAAGTCAGCCTGGACCTGTCCCGTGAGTTCGATGTGGGCTTCTTGCCCTATCCCGTCTCGGTGGCTTTTGGCGGCGAATACCTGCGCCAGGGTTATCAAATCGAAGCGGGCGAGCCGGCGTCCTACTATCAGACCGGCAGTTCGGGCCTCGGTGGGTTCCGTGATGCCGACGCCGGCAGTACCTCCCGTCACAACTGGGCCCAATACCTGGACCTGGAAACCCAGTTCACCGAAAAACTCAGCGCCTCGGCCGCTGTGCGGCATGAGGATTACAGCGACTTCGGCTCCAATGTCAGCGGCTCGCTTTCAGCCCGTTATGACTTCACCTCGCAAGTGGCGTTGCGCGGTAGCCTCTCCAACGGCTTCCGCGCGCCGTCCCTGGCCCAACAGAACTTTGCCTACACCTCATCGCAGCTGATTGGCAGCACCATCCAGGAGGCCGGCACCTTCCCGGCCAATAGCCAAGTCGCCCGCCTGCTCGGCGCCGAAGACCTGAAGCCTGAGAAATCGCGCAACTACAGTCTCGGCCTGGTGTTGGAGCCTGCCGATGACCTGACCGTGACGCTTGATGTGTACCGCATCGATATCCGTGACCGCATCAGCCTGTCGTCCAACCTCAACCTGAACCCGGCGACTATCGCCTACCTGCAAGCCAACGGTGTCGGCAACATCAACTACACCAGCGCCCGTTACTTCACCAACGCTACCGATACCAGCACTGACGGCGTCGATCTGGTGGCCAACTACCGCTATCTATTTGATAACGGCATTCGCTGGAACAGCACCGTCGGCTACAACTACAACCACACCAAGGTCACCGATGTGAAAGCCAACCCGGCGATTCTGGACAGTCTGGGAGCCAACCTGGTGCGGGTAGACCGTCGTGAGCGCATCGGTTTGCTCGGCGATACCACACCGCAGCACAAACTGAGCCTGGGTAACGATTTCACCTATGGCAACTGGGCGCTGCACAGCAACCTGGTGCGTTACGGCGAGTTCACCAGTTACCAGGCGGACAAGGTCAACGACCAAACCTTCAAGGCCGCCTGGGTGCTCGACCTGTCGGCGGACTACAAGTTGAAGAACTGGACCTTCACCCTGGGTGGCGACAACATCACCGACAAATACCCGGAGAAGGTCAACGCTTACGCCAGCAGCGGCGGCAACCTCGCCTACAGCACTTTTTCGCCGTACGGTTACAGCGGCGCGTTTTATTACGGTAAAGTTGCTTACAACTGGTAATACACAGGAGGCGCACTGCTTTTCGCCATGACCGCCATTGAAACCGATCTTTTGCAATTGGCTTACCCTCCGCGGCTCGATCTTGGGCCGCAACTCACTCACGAACAGTTGATGAGCTCCATGCAGGCCACTATGGCTCGGCATAAGGGAGGGCCGGTCTGGCTATTTGCTTACGGTTCGCTGATCTGGCGCCCTGAATGTTCGTCGACCGAACGGGTGCGGGCGCGGGTCCACGGTTATCACCGGGGCTTGTACCTGTGGTCGCACGAGCACCGCGGCACCCCGGAGTTGCCGGGGTTGGTGTTTGGCCTGGATCGCGGTGGTTCCTGCAGCGGGTTTGCCTACCGCTTGCCGGAAGATCAATTGGAAGCTTCGTTGTACGCCCTGTGGCAGCGCGAAATGCCTTACCCCTCGTACCGGCCGCATTGGCTCAGTTGCCGCCTGGAAGATGGCAGCCAGGTACAGGCGTTGGGGTTTGTGTTGGAGCGGCATTTGCCCAGTTACGCCGGCAACTTGCCCGATATCGTGCTCAATCATGTGCTGCAAAGCGCTTGCGGGCGTTACGGCACCACTCGCGATTATGTCGAGCAGACCGTGAACGCCCTGCGTAGCCACGCCATGCCAGACAAGAATCTGGAGGCGCGGCTCAAGCGTTGTGCCAAGGATTGCTTAGGCGGCAGCTGACCGCGCCTCGCTGACACTGTTGGTGTGCCACAGCGTTGGAATAAGGAACGCGATGGCCAATAGGCACGCGCCCACCAACAACACAAACCCACCATTCCAGCCGAAATGGTCAACGGTGTAGCCCATGGCGGCGCTCGCCGCCACCGAACCACCCAGGTAACCGAACAGCCCCGTGAAGCCCGCAGCGGTTCCCGCGGCTTTTTTCGGTGCCAGTTCCAGCGCCTGCAGGCCGATCAGCATCACCGGGCCATAGATCAGGAAGCCAATGGAGAACAGCGCAATCATGTCGATGGTTGGGTTGCCTGGCGGGTTGAGCCAGTAAACCAGAGTCGCCACGGTCACCAGCGCCATGAACACCACGCCGGTCAGGCCGCGGTTTCCACGGAAGATCTTGTCCGACATCCAGCCGCACAGCAGCGTGCCGGGAATACCGGCCCACTCATAGAAGAAGTACGCCCACGAGGTTTTATCCACGTCGAAGTGCTTGGCTTCCTTGAGGTAAGTCGGTGCCCAGTCCAGTACGCCGTAGCGCAGCAGGTAGACAAACACGTTGGCGAAGGCGATGTACCACAGCATTTTGTTGCGCAGCACGTACTTGACGAAGATTTCCTTGGCGCTGAATTCTTCTTCGTGGCTGGCGCTGTAGCCTTCCGGGTAATCGTTCTTGTATTGCTCGATGGGCGGCAGGCCCACCGATTGCGGGGTATCGCGCATGGTGATGAAGGCGAAGGCCGCCACCAGCAATGCGACGGTGGCCGGGACATAGAACGCCGCGTGCCAGTCGTTGAACCAGGCCATGCCCAGCAGAAACAGCGGGCCGATCATGCCGCCGCCGACGTTATGCGCCACGTTCCACACCGACACCACGCGGCCGCGTTCTTTCTGCGACCACCAGTGCACCATGGTCCGCCCGCTGGGTGGCCAGCCCATGCCCTGCGCCCAGCCGTTGATGAACAGTAGAATGAACATCATGGTCACGCTGGACGTGGCCCAAGGTGCGAAACCGAAAATGAACATCACCCCCGCTGAAACCAGCAGGCCGAAGGTCAGGAAGTAGCGCGGGTTGGAGCGGTCGGACACCAGGCCCATCAGGAACTTGGACAAGCCGTAGGCAATCGCGATGGCCGACATCGCCAGGCCCAGTTCGCCACGGGTATAACCCTCGTCGATCAGGTAGGGCATGGCCAGGGAGAAGTTTTTGCGCAGCAGGTAGTACCCGGCGTAACCGAAGAAAATACCGGCGAAAATCTGCCAGCGCAGCCGTCGGTAGGTACTGTCTATTTTTTCTTCAGGCAGGGGCGCCTGGTGTGCGGCAGGACGAAAGAAAGCAAACATTCAAGAGCTCCAAATTTCTTGTTTTGACTGCGGATGCGAATGTTACAGTTTCGTTACCGAAAATAGCATTGCCTCTTATCCGCAAACACACGAAAACGGAGCGATTGCATGTTCTCTTACGAACATGTCGCTAATAGGTAAGTGTCGGTCGTGATTGGGGTCTTGTGAACATGGGGGGAGCCAATGTGGGAGGGATCGTGCTCCCACATCTGACCGGTTTCACATCGGTTAGCGGGTCTGGACGACGACCTTTCCCACCGCCTTGCGCTGCCCCAGGTCATTGATTGCCTGGGCCGCTTGTTCGAGTGGATACAACTTTGACACCAACGGCTTCAACTTGCCTTCTGCATACCAAGTGAACAACTGCTGAAAGTTCGCCGTATTGTCCTGTGGCTGACGCTGGGCGAACGAGCCCCAGAACACGCCGACCACGGCCGCGCCCTTGAGCAAGGCCAGGTTGACCGGCAGTTCGGGAATGCGCCCGCTGGCGAAACCCACCACCAACAGCCGACCATTCCAGGCGATGGAGCGAACGGCCTGGTCAAACAGATCACCGCCCACCGGGTCGTAAATCACATCGACGCCGTTACCGTTGGTCAGGCGCTTGATTTCCTCCTTGAGACTCGCCTCGCTGTAGTTGATCAACTCATCGGCGCCGGCGGCCTTGGCCACGGCCAGTTTATCGGCGCTGCTGGCGGCGGCGATCACCCGGGCACCCATGGCTTTGCCGATCTCCACGGCAGCCAGGCCCACGCCACCGGAGGCACCGAGCACCAGCAGGGTTTCGCCGGGCTGCAGGTTGGCGCGTTGTTTCAGGGCGTGCATCGAGGTGCCGTAGGTCATGCTGAACGCGGCGGCGGTGTTGAAATCCATGCTCGGCGGAATCGGCAGCACGTTGTAGCCCGGCACCGCGACCTGCTCGGCGAAGCTGCCCCAGCCCGTCAACGCCATGACCCGGTCACCGACCTTCAAGTGGCTGACTTTTTCACCGACCTCACTGACCACGCCCGCTGCCTCGCCACCCGGCGAGAATGGGAACGGCGGCTTGAACTGGTATTTACCCTCGATGATCAACGTGTCCGGAAAGTTCACCCCCGCAGCGTGCACGTCCAGCAGGATCTCGTTCTTCTTGATCGCCGGGCTCTCGATCTCTTCCAGCACCAGGGTTTCGGCGGGGCCGAAGGCTTTGCACAGCACAGCTTTCATCGGACTATTCCTTTTGGCGTCGTGGCCGATAAGTGTAGGAGGGTACGCCCGTGGGTCAACGAGCATGCCCGGGCCTGATAAGTCGCCATAAGCTTGTGCTCAGCCTTGCTAGCGTTATGCTACCGGGCAACCGAATGTGAGGATTGAACTGTGAAAGCGTGGATTTTGTTGATGTTGGCCCTGACCTTGCCGATGGCTGCCCAGGCCGAAGAAGCCAAAGAAGGCGAGGCGCCGAAGGTCAGCTATATCAGCTTGACCCCCCCGTTCGTGGGCAACTACGGCCTGGACGGCACGGCGAAACTCAAGGTGTTCAAGGCAGATATCGCCCTGCGCGTGACCGGACCTGAAGCGGCCGCTGCGGTCAAAGCCAACGACGCGTTGATTCGTAACCAATTGGTGGCGTTGTTCACCCAGCAGACCAGCGAAGCCATGAGCACGGTCGAAGGCAAGGAAAAACTGCGCCAGGAAGCCTTGAAGCAAACCCAGCAAGTCATGAACGACGAAACCGGTAAGCCAGTGGTGGAAGACCTGTTGTTCAATAACCTGATCATTCAGTAGTCGCTGCGCGACTTATCGGGGCAAACCTCTCCCAGACTTGACGGTGTGAACCGATCAAATGCGGGAGGCGCTTGCCCCATGACGGCGGTACAGACGCCTCAGGAAGCCAGGCTTTTACGGAACCTGGCCAGCGCCACCGCAAAGAACACCAGCCCTATCCCCGCCAGTGCCAACAGATCCGGCCACACCACATTCACGCCCGCATCCCTGAACAGAATCGCCGCGCTCAGGCTGACAAAATGCGTCGACGGTGAACCCTGCATCACCCACTGCAACCATTCGGGCATGCTGTCCAGCGGCGTACTGCCGCCGGACAGCAACAGCATCGGAATGATCACCGGGATCGCCAGCAAGCCGAATTGTGGCGTCGAGCGCGCGAGGGTGGCGAGGAAAATCCCCAAGGCGGTGCTGGCAAACAGATACAGCGCGGTGACCAGCAGGAACAGGCTCAGGGAGCCGGCCAGCGGCACGCCGAGCAGGCCTTTGACCACCCATTCCACGGACAGCCAAGTACACAGCACCACCACCAGCATGTTGCTCCAGATTTTTGCCAGCATGATTTCCAGAGCGGTCAGCGGCAGCACCAGCAAGTGGTCGAGGGTGCCGTGTTCGCGCTCACGCAGCAGCGCGGTGCCGGTCAGTACGATGGCAAGGATGGTGATGTTGTTGACGATCTGGATCACTGCCAGGAACCAGCCACCTTCCAGGTTGGTGTTGAACAATGCACGCGTTGTCAGTTGCGCCGGCGCCTTGCTGACGGCATCGGCCTGGCCGCTGTAGCGCTGCAACTCGCGCTGGAAAATCCTGCCGATATAGCCAGCGCCCATGAATGCCTGGCTCATTGCCGTGGCGTCGACGTTCACCTGTATGCCCGGCTGGCGACCGGCCAGCAGGTCCGACTGGAAGTTGGCTGGCACATTGATCACGAAGGTGTAGGCGCCACTGTCCATGGCCTTGTCCAACTGATCGTAGGCCAGCGGCACGGGTGACTGGAACTCGGGCGGCTGCAACGCTTCGGCCATCTGCCGCGAGAGCGCGCTGTGGTCTTCATCTACAATGGCGACGCTGGCGTTGTGTACACCGATCACCGAGCCGGCGGCGGGCATGTAGATGGCCACGGTGAAGGCATAGAACAGAAACAGCAGCAACACGCTGTCGTGGCGCAGGCTGGTCAGTTCCTTGATACCCAGGCGCAGGATATGCGCGAATGTGTGCATCAGGCCTCCTGCTTCTTGAGCATGAACAGGCTCAACCCGGTGAACCCGACGAAAAACCCGAACAGCGCCACGCACTGCGGCCACAACTGGCGCAGGTCCAGGGCTTTGGTGAAGGTGCCGACGGCGATGTCCAGGAAGTGTCCCGCCGGGAACAGCATGCCCATCAACGCGGCCGCGCCTTCAAGGGATGAGCGCGGCACGATCAACCCGGAAAACTGGATGGTCGGCAGGCTGGTGATGATCATGGTGCCGAGGATCGCCGCAATCTGGGTGCGAGTGAATGCGGAAATCAGCAGCCCCATGCTGGTGGTGGCCAGTACATACAGAAAACCGCCGAACGCCAGCGCCACGCCGCTGCCCTTGAAGGGTACGCCGAACAACCAGCGGTTCATCGCCACCAGCAGCGCCAGGTTGACCAGGCTTACGGCCAGGTACGGTGCTTGTTTGCCCAGCAGGAACTCCAGGCGGGTCAGGGGCGTGGCATAGAAGTTGGTGATCGAGCCCAGCTCTTTTTCGCGCACGATGCCCAGAGCGGTGAGCATGGCCGGGATAAACGCCAGAATCAGTGCCATTACCCCTGGGCCGATGGCATTCACGCTGACCACGTCCTGGTTATAGCGAAAGCGCGTTTCCAGCTTGGCTGCGGCCTGGTTGCTGCGGGGCAGGCTGCTCAGTTCGGCCAACTGTTGGAGATTACCTTGGTGCACCGCTTCTACATAATTGCGGCTGGTTTCCGCGCGAAACGGCATGCCGCCGTCGAGCCATGCGGCCACCGTGGGCTGGCGCCCGGCATAGAGGTCGCGGCCAAAACCGGGTGGGATCTCCAGAGCCAGTTTGATTTCCGAACGTTGCAGGCGTCGGTGCAATTCGTTGGCGTCGTGAATCGGCGCGTGTTCGGCGAAGTAGCGCGAGCTGCGGAAGGCTTCCAGGTAGGCGCGGCTTTGTGGGCTTTGGTCTTGGTCGTAGACGGCGAAGGCGAGGTTTTCCACATCCAGGGAAATGCCATAACCGAAGATCACCATCATGAACATCGCGCCGAGCAGGGCGAAGGCCATGCGCACTTTGTCGCGCAGCAGTTCCTTACCTTCGCGGGTGGCCACGGCCAGTAGCCGGGCCAGGCTGAAGCCGCGCTTGCCGACGGGCGGTGCGCTGGCTTCGCTGAAGGTTGCACTGGGCGCTTGGGGTTCGGGCTCACCTTGGGCCTGTTCCAGGCAGGTGACGAATGCCGCTTCGAGGGTCTCGCCGTGGAACTGCTGTTGCAGTGCCTGCGGTGTGTCACAGGCCAGCACTTTACCCGCATGCATCAGGGAAATACGGTCGCAGCGCTGGGCTTCGTTCATGAAGTGGGTGGACAGGAAGATCGTTACGCCCTGTTCCCGGGACAACTCGATCAGCAGTCGCCAGAAATCATCCCGTGCGGCCGGGTCCACGCCCGAGGTGGGTTCATCGAGGATCAGCACTTCCGGGCGATGCAGCACCGCCACGGCCAACGATAAACGCTGGCGCAGCCCGAGGGGCAACTCGCCGCAGGGTTGCTCGGCCACATCGCCCAGGTCGAAGCGCTGCACCAGTTCATCAATGCGTGGGCCGCTGTCGGCCTTGGACAAGTCGAACAATTGCGCATGAAGCACCAGGTTTTGCCGCACGCTGAGTTCGCCATACAGCGAGAAGCTTTGCGACATGAACCCCACGCGCTTGCGGGTCGCCAAGTCCTTGGCGTTCACCGGGTTGCCCAGGAGTGTCGCGCTGCCTTCGGTGGCCGGCATCAACCCGGTGAGCACTTTCATGGTGCTGGTCTTGCCGCAGCCATTGGAGCCGAGGAAACCGAAAATCTCGCCACGACCGATGGCGAAACTGACTTTATTGACGGCGGTGAAGTCGCCGAAGCGCAGGGTCAGATCGTGGGCTTCGATGGCGATGGCTGCGTTGTCGGCTGAACGCGGTGGAATCACCAGGGGCTGGTTGTCGTGGGCGCCGTCACCCTGGAAGTGGGTAAAGGCGTCATCCAGTTTGCCGCTGGGTGTGGCGGCTGCGAGCTCGCGGCTCAGGCCATCGGCGATCAGCGTGCCGCGATCGAGCATCAGACAGTGTTCGAACTGCTCGGCTTCTTCCATATAGGCCGTGGCCACCAGCAACGTCAGTTGCGGGCGTTCGCTACGTACGGTTTCGACCAGCTCCCAGAAGCGCCGGCGTGACAGGGGGTCGACGCCGGTCGTGGGTTCGTCGAGGATCAACAGGTCCGGGTCATGGATCAGCGCGCAACACAGGCCGAGCTTTTGTTTCATGCCGCCGGAAAGTTTACCGGCCGGGCGCTCGGCGAAGCGTGCAAGGTCGGTGGCCAGCAGCAGGTTGTGCATGCGCTGTTCGCAATCGGCTTTGGACAGGCCGAACAGTGTGGCGAAGAAGCGGATGTTTTCGCGGATGGACAGTTCGGGATACAGGTTGCCACCCAGGCCCTGGGGCATGAAGGCGATGCGCGGGTACAGGCTGTTACGGTGGCGGCGGTCTGCGATGGAGCCGCCGAGTACGTCCAGCTGGCCTTCCTGGAGTTTCTTGACGCCGGCGATCAACCCCAGCAGGCTCGACTTGCCCGCGCCATCCGGGCCGATCAGCCCACAGCGAGTGCCGGCCGGCAGGCTGAAGGCGATGTTGACCAGTGCCTGTTGCTTGCCGTAGCGGTGGTTGATTCCTGTGGCCCGCAGCGCCAGGCCGGTCATTGCAGGTTGGCCGGCCAGGTGATATCAGCCGTGCGCACATAGCCAGCCCCGGGCATGCCCGGTTTGGCTTGAGGCACGGCGGTGGGCTGGGTCAGGTGCAGTTTGACGCGGAACACCAGCTTCTGGCGCTCGTCGCGGGTCTCCACCTCTTTGGGCGTGAACTGGGATTTGGCGGCCACAAAGCTGATTTTTGCCGGAAGTGGCTGCTGAGGGAGAGCGTCAAGCACGATGCGTGCTTCACTGCCGACGGTCAGGCGCCCGGTGACGGAGGCGGGCAGGTACAGGTTCATGTACTGATCGTTCGGATCGATCAGTAACAACACGCGCCCGCCCGCGCCCAGCACTTCGCCGGGTTCGGCCAGGCGTAGTTGAATAATTCCGTCAATGGGCGCGCGCAGGCTGCTGTCATCGATCTCGCTGGTGAGCTGGGCGACTTGAGCCTCGGCGGCGCCGATGGCGGCCTTCACCGAATTGACCTGGGCTTGTGCGGCAATCACCGCCGCATTGCCGGTGTTTTGGCGAGCCTGCTGCTGGTCGATCAACTGGCTGCTGGCAAAGCCTCGCTTGTACAGCTCCTGGGTGCGCCTGAGCTCCTGGTTGGCCAGCAGCTGCTCGCTTTGGCGCAGTTGCACGTTGGCCTCGGCGGCCGCGAAGTTTTCCTTGGCGCGCAGCACTTCGGCTTCGGCCTGGGCGCGTTGGGCCTCGAGGGTGCGGGTGTCCATGCGCGCCAGCAGTTGGCCTTTGAGCACTTTGTCGCCTTCGTCCACCCGGACTTCGGCCAGGCGCCCGGGAATTTTCGCGGCGATCTGCACTTCGGTGGATTCCAGGCGGCCATTGCCCATGCTCAAACCGGCAGGCAGGCGGTCCTGGGTGGAGCGCCAGTAACCGAAGCCACCGGCCCCGATCAGCAGGGCTATCAGTGCAATGGCAAATAGGCGGGACAGGGTGTGGTTCGTTGACATGGCTGCATCCTGCGGCATTAGCGTCCTAGTTTGACCGGTGTGCCCTGAGGAGGGCTTGATGCCGGTCAGTTAAAGCAGATTGATCACGGCGGCCCATTGCTCTGGCGTGACGGCCATCACGGAAAGGCGACTGCCTTTTTGCACCAACGGCAGTTCGGCGAGGGCCGCTTGTTGTTTCAGATAGCCGAGGCCCAGCACTTTGGGAAAGGTTTTCACGTGGGCCACATCGATCGCGCTCCACGGGTTTTTCTCTGCGGTGGCCTTGGCGTCGAAATAATGGCTTTCAGGTTCCAGCGCAGTCGGGTCCGGATAGGCCGCTGCGGTGATTTTGCCGATGCCGGCAATACCTGGCTCCGGGCAACTGGAGTGGTAGAAGAAAAACTCATCGCCCACGGCCATGCTTCTCAGGAAATTGCGCGCCTGATAGTTACGCACCCCGTCCCAGCGGGCTTCGCCCAGCTTTTCCAGACCGTTGATGGAGAGTTCATCAGGCTCGGATTTCATCAGCCAATAGGCCATTTTTAAGCTCCTGGAAAAGGCATTGGGCAAGTTGTCAGGCAATTCCATGACAAACCGACAGTCGGTTGGCGTCAAGGTTTGCGTGTTGGTTCACGTTAACGCAAAATGCCGGGATTTTAAGCTTGACGCAGCTGCAACGGACTACTTTTGAACGTTGTTGTCATCGTGTACGAGGTGCCTGAAGGGGGGCAATCGATGCAACGTAAACCGGATTTACTATGGATTTTGGTTATTTTGTTTGGTCTGGGCGTCGTGACCACCGGGTATGCCCAGAGCTTGTGGTCGAACAAGACCGATGCGCCGGTTGAATTGGCTCAGCAGCAACCGTTCAAGCGTTGACCCTTCCTTTCAAGGCGCCGCTGTCTGCAGCGGCGTTTCTGCGACATACCACTGCCTATCGGTAACGGTGCCCGCCAGCGGCACATCCCAGCTTGCCTGTGCCAGGCGCTCGACTTTCTGACATTCGTGGGCCAACCCCAACAGCGTCGGCTTGCGCCAACTCCGGCGGCGTGACAGGTAAGCCAGGCTGCGATCATAAAACCCACCGCCCATGCCCAGGCGCCCGCCGGCATCATCGAACCCCACCAGGGGTAACAGCACCAGATCCAGCGCCCAGACCTGACGCTGGCGGTTGGCATTCACCTGTGGCTCAAGAATGCGAAAGCGGTTGGGTGACAACTTATCCCCGGGCCGCACGCGCTGGAACACCATCTTGGTACGCGGCCAGGCGCTCAGCACCGGCAGATAAGTGGCCTTGCCCCGACGTTGAGCGGCGCGCAGCAGCAGGCGTGGATCGATTTCACCGTCGGTCGGCAGGTACAGGGAGATATGTCTGGCCCGGCGAAACAGCGGGTGCTGTGCCAGTTGCCGATACACGCCAAGGGCGGCTTTGCGCTGCTCGCTCGGCGATAGCTCGCGGCGGGCCTTGCGCAACATGCGTCGAAGTTGCGGACGGGAGAGCGGCGCAGGTTCGGTCATGGTTTTTTCGGCTCATAAAACAATGCCAGTCCTGAGACTGGCATTGAGTTTGGGAATTCAGGCTCCCCGACAGAGCCGCTGTCGACTTAGCCCTTGAACCCGAAAGTTCAAGGTGGAAGAAGCAGTAGGCTTTAAGGCTTTCCGTCTAGCGGACATGCACACCAGCCCAACGTGCAACTTCCAGGGTAGTGCGAATCGGCTCAGGGACATCGCCGACTGGCAAACACGCCAGGGAGTGGGGCGAGTATACCTTAAACCGAGGCGTCAATCAGCCCTTGGGTGCGTCCGAATCGCTGGAAAGCACCAGATCCACACGTTCCAGCAGGTCACGCACCTGTTCGCGCGTCGACCCGCTGGCCTGCACGTCAGGCCGTTCCTGCTTATGCAGCAAGTCGTGGGTGATATTCAGCGCGGCCATCACCGCGATGCGGTCGGCACCGATCACTTTGCCGCTGCTGCGGATTTCACGCATCTTGCCGTCCAGGTAGCGGGCGGCGCTTACCAGGTTGTTGCGCTCTTCCTGGGGGCAGATGATCGAATATTCTTTGTCGAGGATCTGCACGGTTACGCTATTGCTTGAACTCATGAGTCTTGCTCCAGGGCCTTCAGGCGCGAAATCATCGATTCGACCTTACGCCGGGCGATTTCGTTTTTTTCAATGAGGTGAGCGCGTTCCTCGCGCCAGGTCTTTTCCTGAGCTAATAGGAGTCCGTTTTGACTCTTAAGTTGCTCGACCCGATCAATGAGTAGTTCGAGTCTGGCCATCAGCGCTTGCAGGTCGGTGTCTTCCATTGGGTTCCACTGGATTTGTCTGATGAATGGCAACTTCAGGATAAACGATCTGACGCCCTCGATAGTCTTGGTACGTCTGCCGGTGCTAGGATACAGCGCTTCATTCTAGACATTGCGCCGTCTGGCGCCTAGCTCACCATGCCTATTCAGAACTCCCCGTATGACGCTTTCTCCAAACTGCTGAGCACCAGCGGCCATCCTTGCTCGCCTGCCGAACTGCACGGCGTGCTGGTAGGTCGCAGCTGCACTGGTGTCGGCTTTGACGCGGACAATTGGCTGGCCGATGTGGCCGAGCTGCTCGAGAAAGAGCCAGAAGATAACGTGCGCAACGCGCTGATCGGCCTGCAGGAAATGGTCAAGGGCGAGCTGACGGGTGACGATGTCACTGTGGTCCTGCTGCTGCCGACCGACGACGCGCCACTTACCGAGCGCGCCGCAGCGCTGGGCCAATGGTGCCAGGGCTTCCTCCATGGCTTTGGCGTCAACGCCGCCGGCCTGGAATTGAGCGCCGACGCCAAGGAAGTGCTGCAGGACCTGGCGGCCATCTCCCAGGTGCAAGACGCCCTGGAAGAATCCGAAGACGGTGAAAGCGACTACATGGAGGTGATGGAATACCTGCGTGTCGCGCCGCTGCTACTGTTCACCGAGACCCGCAAGTCCGCTGAGCCTGCTGCCCCCAAGCCTTCGCTGCATTAAGAAAGGACGCCCATCTGCCCATGATCCATATCCCCAGAGCGGAATACACCCGACGCCGCAAGGCGCTCATGGCGCAGATGGAACCCAACAGCATCGCGATCCTGCCGGCTGCGGCCGTGGCGATCCGCAACCGTGATGTCGAGCACGTATACCGCCAGGACAGCGACTTCCAGTACCTGAGCGGTTTTCCCGAGCCGGAAGCGGTGATCGTGCTGATGCCCGGCCGCCTGCACGGCGAGTACGTGCTGTTTTGTCGCGAGCGCAATGCCGAGCGCGAATTGTGGGACGGCCTGCGTGCCGGTACCGAAGGCGCAATCCGTGACTTCGGCGCCGACGATGCCTTCCCTATCACCGATATCGACGACATCCTGCCCGGCCTCATCGAAGGCCGCGACCGGGTGTATTCGGCCATGGGCAGCAACGCCGAGTTCGACCGGCATGTGATGGAGTGGATCAACGTGATCCGCTCCAAAGCGCACCTGGGTGCCCAGCCGCCGAACGAATTTGTTGCCCTGGATCATCTGCTCCACGACATGCGCCTGTATAAATCGGCGGCAGAAGTGAAGGTGATGCGTGAAGCGGCGCGTATCTCCTGTGCGGCCCACGTGAGGGCGATGCAGGCCAGCCGCGCCGGTTTGCATGAGTTCAGCCTGGAAGCCGAGCTGGATTACGAGTTCCGCAAGGGTGGTGCCAAGATGCCGGCCTATGGCTCCATCGTCGCCGCCGGGCGTAACAGCTGCATCCTGCATTATCAGCAGAATGACGCAGTGCTGAAGGACGGTGACCTGGTGCTGATCGACGCCGGTTGCGAGATCGACTGCTATGCCAGTGATATCACCCGCACCTGGCCGGTCAACGGCAGGTTTTCGCCCGAGCAAAAGGCGATCTACGAAATTGTGCTGGCCTCCCAGGAAGCCGCCTTTGCCGAGATCGCGCCGAACAAGCATTGGAACCAGGCCCATGAGGCGACGGTGCGCGTCATCACCACCGGGCTGGTGAAGCTGGGGTTGTTGCAGGGTGACGTCGACGAACTGATCGCCAGCGAAGCCTACCGCGCTTTTTACATGCATCGCGCCGGCCATTGGCTGGGCATGGATGTGCACGATGTGGGCGAGTACAAGGTGGGCGGTGAATGGCGTGTGCTGGAAGTCGGCATGGCGTTGACTGTAGAACCGGGGATTTATATCTCGCCGGACAACCAGAATGTGGCAAAGAAGTGGCGTGGCATTGGCGTACGCATCGAGGACGACGTGGTAGTGACCAAGCAAGGCTGTGAGATCCTGACCGGCGGCGTGCCCAAGACGGTCGCCGACATTGAAGCATTGATGGCGGCTGCCCGATGAGCCGGGTCAACCTGGCCATTATCGGCGGCGGCCTGGTGGGGGCCAGCCTGGCGCTGGCCTTGCAGGCCGGGGCCAAGGCGCTGGGCTGGAAGATCGTGCTGATCGAGCCGTTCGCGCCCGGTGACACTTACCAGCCGAGCTATGACGCGCGTTCATCGGCGTTGTCGTTTGGTGCCCGGCAGATTTATCAGCGCCTGGGCGTGTGGCAGGAAATTTCCCGCCGCGCCGAGCCGATCAAGCAGATTCATGTGTCGGACCGGGGGCGTTTCTCCACTGCGCGGTTGTCCGCCATGGAGGAGGGCGTACCTGCCCTGGGTTACGTGGTGGAAAACGCCTGGCTCGGCCAATGCCTGTGGCAAGGTCTGGACAAAGACGTGATCAGCTGGCGCTGCCCTGCGGAAGTCACCCGCATGGAGCCGTTGCCCGACGGCTATCGCCTGACGCTCAACGATGAAACCGTACTGGAGTGCGACCTGGCCGTACTGGCTGACGGCGGCCGCTCCGGCTTGCGCGAGCAACTGGGCATCGGCGTCAAAACCCGTCCGTATAACCAGAGCGCCCTGATCGCCAACATCACCCCGAGCGAAGCCCACAACGGCGAGGCCTTCGAACGCTTCACCGATGAAGGCCCGATGGCCCTGCTGCCGCTGCCGGACAACCGTTGTGCACTGGTCTGGACGCGCCTTGGCATGGACGCCCAGCGCCTGGCGAACCTCGACGAGCGCAGTTTCCTGAGCGAACTGCAGGGCGTGTTCGGCTACCGCCTGGGCACCCTCAAGCAAGTCGGCGCCCGTCATCTGTACCCGCTGACGCTGGTGGAGGCCGAAGAGCAGGTACGCTCGCACCTGGTCATCCTCGGTAACGCTGCCCACAGCCTGCACCCGATTGCCGGGCAAGGGTTCAACCTGTCCCTGCGCGATGCCAGTGCCCTGGCCGAGGCGCTGTTGGCCGGGCCGGCGGTACCGGGCGACCTGGCGACCTTGCAGCGCTATCGCGAGCGCCAGCGCCGGGACCAGAACCTGACCGTGGGTTTCTCCGATCAGGTCACGCGCCTGTTTGGCAGTACACAGTCGGTGGTGGCCTTGGGCCGCAACCTGGGCCTGCTGGGACTGGATTTGCTACCACCGGCCAAACGCTGGTTCGCCCGTCAGGCCATGGGCCTGGGCACGCGTCCCGATGTTTGAACCACTCCTTATTCGCGGCCTGTGCCGCACACGAGACAAGGCTTAAAGCATGGACATGCGCGCAGATGTGCTGATTGTCGGGGCCGGAATGGTCGGAAGCGCCCTGGCGCTGGCGTTGCAGGGCAGTGGCCTGCAGGTGCTGCTGCTCGATGGCAGCCCGCTGAGTGTCAAGCCATTCGAGTGCGAGGCCGCCTTCGAGCCTCGCGTGAGCGCCTTGTCGGCCGCCAGCCAGCGCATCCTTGAGCGGCTTGGTGTATGGGAGGGCATCGTCGAGCGGCGTGCCAGCCCGTACGGCGAGATGCAGGTGTGGGATGGCAGCGGCACGGGGCAGATCCACTTTTCGGCGGCCAGTGTGCACGCCGAAGTGCTCGGGCATATCGTCGAGAACCGCGTGGTTCAGGATGCCTTGCTCGACCGCTTGCATGATTGCGACCTGGGCCTGTTGGCCAATGCGCGCCTGGAGCAGATGCGTCGCTCCGGTGATGACTGGCTGCTGACCCTGGCCGATGGCCGCACGTTGCGTGCGCCGCTGGTGATCGCCGCCGATGGCGCCAACTCCGCCGTGCGTCGCCTGACCGGCACGGCCACCCGTGAATGGGATTACCTGCATAACGCCATTGTCACCAGCGTGCGCAGCAGCCAATCGCACCAGCGCACGGCGTGGCAGCGATTTACCGATACCGGGCCGCTGGCGTTCCTGCCCTTGGTGCGTGATGGGCAGGAGGATTGGTGTTCGATCGTCTGGTCGACCACGCCGGCTGAGTCCGAGCGCTTGATGGCGTTGGATGATGAACGCTTCTGCCGTGAACTGGAGCGCGCCTTTGAAGGGCGACTCGGCACGGTGCTCAGCGCCGATCCACGTGTCTGCGTGCCGTTGCGCCAGCGTCATGCCAAGCGCTATGTGGCCGAGGGCCTGGCATTGATCGGCGACGCGGCCCATGTGATCCACCCGTTGGCGGGGCAGGGTGTGAACCTGGGCTTCCTCGATGCGGCGGTGCTGGCCGAAGTGTTGCTGTCGGCCACCGAGCGCGGTGAGCGCCTGGCGGATGTGAAGGTACTGAGTCGTTACGAGCGTCGGCGCATGCCGCATAACCTGGCGTTGATGGCGGCAATGGAGGGCTTTGAGCGCTTGTTCCAGGCTGATCAACTGCCGTTGCGCTGGCTGCGTAATGCTGGCTTGAAAATGGTCGATCAGATGCCCGAGGCCAAGGCGGTGTTTGTGCGCCAGGCCCTGGGCTTGAGTGGCGATCTGCCGGAGCTGGCCAGGCCCTGAGGCCGCTGTGCAACATCTGGTAACGCCTCCGCTGAGCGCTACCAAATGTGAGTCCTTATCATTTGCCTTCTTTTTGCAAATGAGAGACCGCACCCATGTTGGCACCCAAGCGCCTCCTGACTGCCTTGGCACTCACCCTCATCGGCAGCACTACCGTGCAGGCCGCCGACGAAGTCGTGGTCTACTCCTCGCGCATCGACGAACTGATCAAGCCGGTGTTCGACGCCTACACCCGCAAGACCGGCGTTCAGGTGAAGTTCATCACCGACAAGGAAGCTCCGTTGATGCAGCGCATCAAGGCCGAAGGTGAAAACGCCACCGCCGACCTGTTGCTCACCGTTGACGCCGGTAACCTCTGGCAGGCCGAACAAATGGGCATCCTGCAGCCGTTCACCTCCGAGGTGATCAGCAAGAACATCCCTCTGCAATACCGCTCCTCTGCCCATGCCTGGACAGGCTTGAGCCTGCGCGCCCGGACCATCGCCTATTCCACCGAACGAGTAAAAAATGGCGACCTGACCACCTACGAAGCCCTCGCCGACAAACAATGGGAAGGTCGTCTGTGCCTGCGCACGGCGAAGAAGGTCTACAACCAGTCGCTGACCGCCACATTGATCGAAACCCATGGCGCGGCCAAGACCGAAGAAATCGTCAAGGGCTGGGTCAATAACCTGTCCACCGACGTGTTCTCCGATGACATCGCAGTGCTCGAAGCCATCAACGCCGGGCAGTGCGACGTGGGTATCGTCAACACCTACTACTACGGCCGCTTGCACCAGCAGAACCCGAACCTGGCGGTGAAACTGTTCTGGCCGAACCAGGGTGACCGTGGCGTGCATGTGAACCTGTCGGGTATCGGCCTGACTAAGCACGCGCCCCACCCGGAAGCGGCCAAGGCGCTGGTGGAGTGGATGACCACGCCTGAGGCGCAGAAGATCTTTGCTGACGTGAACCAGGAGTTCCCGGCCAACCCGGCGGTGCCACCTTCGGCCGAGGTGGCGACCTGGGGCAAGTTCGTGGCGGATACCCTGCCGGTGGAAGTGGCGGGCAAGCGTCAGGCCGAGGCCATTCGGCTGATGGATCGCGCCGGCTGGAACTAAGCCGCGCTGCAGTTCCAACTGCGCGAAGGGGCTTGCCCCCGATGGCGATGGATCAGCCCCTGATAGGTGGGCTGGGACTTCGCGATCGGGAGCAAGCCCCTTTCCACATTGGATTGAAATGATTTCAAGCTATTCATTGATTGAGAACTGACTTTGGCCCATCCCGCCCAACGCCGCTGGTACCTGCCGGTCTTCACCGTCGCCGCCCTGGTGCTGCTGCCACTGAGCGTGCTGCTATTGTCCTGGCAAAGCATCGATCCGCAGATTTGGTCTCACCTCTGGCAGACCCAGATGCCACGCCTGTTGGGCAACACCTTGACCCTGGTGTTGGGCGTGGGTGCCGGCGTGACGCTGCTGGGTGTCAGCCTGGCGTGGTTGACCAGTCTGTGTGAGTTTCCCGGGCGGCGCTGGCTCGACTGGGCGCTGATGCTGCCCTTTGCGATTCCGGCCTACGTGCTGGCCTTTGTGTTTGTTGGCCTGCTGGACTTCGCAGGCCCGGTGCAAACCCTACTGCGCGAGTGGTTTGGTGCGGGGTTGCGCCTGCCACGCGTACGCTCCACCAGCGGCGTGATTATCGTGTTGGTGCTGGTGTTCTACCCGTATGTGTACCTGCTGGCGCGCACCGCGTTTCTCGCCCAGGGCAAAGGCCTGATGGAAGCGGCGCGTGTGCTGGGGCAGTCGCCGTGGCAAGCGTTCTGGCGTGTGGCGTTGCCCATGGCCAGGCCTGCGATTGGTGCGGGTGTCGCCTTGGCACTGATGGAGACCCTGGCGGATTTCGGCGCGGTGTCGGTGTTCAATTTCGACACCTTCACCACAGCGATCTACAAGACCTGGTACGGTTTCTTCAGCCTGTCCGGCGCGGCGCAGCTTGCCAGCTTGTTGCTGCTGGTCGTCATGGTGGTGCTGTATGGCGAACGGCGCGCCCGGGGTGCGAGTCGACCGAGCAACGAGCGGCCGCGGGGCAAGGCGCTGTATCACCTGCACGGATTCAAGGCCGTGGCGGCCAGCGGCTGGTGCGTGCTGGTGTTCGCTTGCGCGTTTGTGATCCCGATGCTGCAACTGATTGCCTGGTTCTGGCAGCGAGGCCGCTTCGACCTGGATGAACGCTACGCCGGGCTGATTGTTCACACCCTTTACCTGGGGGGCACTGCAGCGCTGATTACGGTCAGCGTGGCGTTGATATTGGCCTTCGCCAACCGGCTGGCACCGACACGAACGATTCGCTCCGGCATCAGCCTGGCCAATGTCGGCTATGCCTTGCCGGGCTCGGTGCTGGCAGTGTCGATCATGCTGGCGTTCAGTTATCTGGACCGCGAGCTGGTGGTGCCGCTGTCGGGCTGGTTGGGGGGGGCGGGCAAGCCATTGTTGCTGGGCAGCTTGTTGGCATTGGTGCTGGCGTATCTGGTGCGTTTTCTGGCGGTGGCCTACGGTCCGTTGGACAGCAGCCTGGCGCGAATCCGCCCATCGTTGCCGGAAGCGGCACGCAGCCTCGGTGTCAGTGGCCCGCGACTGTTTTGCAAAGTGTATCTGCCGTTATTGCTTCCTGGAGCGTTGAGCGCGGCGCTGCTGGTGTTCGTGGATGTCCTCAAGGAAATGCCCGCTACCCTGCTGATGCGCCCGTTCGGCTGGGACACCTTGGCGGTGCGTATCTTTGAAATGACCAGTGAAGGCGAGTGGGCACGGGCCTCTTTGCCGGCGCTGACACTGGTATTGGTTGGCTTGTTGCCGGTCATTGGGTTGATTCGCAGGTCTGCACGGCAAATCGGTTAGGTGTCAGTGCTACGGCTTGCAGCTACAATGCGCGGCATTCGGTGCGCTTCGTCTTTCGGAGCGGGTCGCTGGACGTGGCTGCAGGCCTTGTAATTCGAGGCTTCAGGCGCGAACAGCTGCTCCGCGCACCTTCGCCAAGCCCGGAAGGAGAAACCCATGGGACAGCGTACGCCTCTGTATGACCTGCATCTCGCCCTCGGCGCGAAAATGGTCGATTTTGGCGGTTGGGATATGCCCCTGCATTACGGTTCGCAAGTTGAAGAACACCATCAGGTGCGACGCGACTGCGGGGTGTTCGATGTATCCCATATGACCGTGATCGATGTCACAGGCCTACAGGCCAAGGAATGGCTGCAGTATCTGCTGGCCAATGATGTGGATCGTTTGCATGGCTGCGGCCGTGCGTTGTACAGCGCGATGCTCAACGAGCAGGGCGGCGTGGTCGACGATATGATCGTCTACCGCACCGAAACCGGTTATCGGCTGGTGTTCAACGCCGCCACCCGTGACCAGGACATGGCCTGGATACGGGCACAGCTGGGCAGTTTTTCAGTGCAACTGCAGGAGCGGTCCGAGTTGGCCATGCTGGCTATTCAAGGCCCGCATGCCCGGCAGAAAATCGCCGAACTGGTTACCCAGTCGCGCAGCACCTTGATCCACCAGCTCAAGCCCTTTGAGGGGCAGGCCGACGGCGACTGGTTTATTGCCCGCACGGGTTATACCGGCGAAGACGGTCTGGAAATTGTCCTGCCCGCCGATCAGGCGCCGGGCTTTTTCAACGACCTGGTGGGCGCCGGCATCTCACCCATCGGCCTTGGGGCCCGCGATACGCTGCGCCTGGAAGCCGGTATGAACCTGTATGGCCAGGATATTCACCTGGGCGTTTCACCGCTCGTGGCCAATATGGGCTGGAGCATTGCCTGGGAGCCTGCCGAACGCAACTTCATCGGCCGCGCTGCACTGGAGGCGGAAAAAGCCGCAGGTGTGCAGTTCAAATTGGTCGGGCTGGTGCTGGAGGAACGCGGGGTTTTGCGCGCTCATCAAGTGGTTCGTATCGCCAATGTTGGCGAAGGAGAGATCACCAGTGGTAGTTTCTCTCCTACGCTGAGCAAATCCATTGCCTTGGCGCGTGTACCGACGGCCACCGCCGATCGGGCCGAAGTGGAAATCCGCGGCAAGTGGTACCCGGTTCGAGTGGTCAAGCCGACCTTCGTGCGCCATGGCAAAACCTTGATCTAACCTATTTCCGGCAGGCCGAAGGCCGCTGACATTTCTTCTTGAGGACACAGACTATGAGCGATATCCCTGCCGAACTGCGTTTTGCCGAAAGTCACGAATGGGCCCGTCTGGAATCGGACGGCACGGTGACCGTCGGGATCTCCGACCATGCTCAGGAAGCTCTGGGTGATGTGGTGTTCGTTGAGCTGACTGAAGTTGGCAACGTGTTTGCCGCAGAGGCTCAGGCGGGTGTGGTTGAATCGGTGAAAGCGGCTTCGGATATCTACTCGCCGATTGCTGGCGAGGTGATCGCGGTGAACGAAGAACTGAGCACTGAACCAGAACGCTTGAACACCGATCCGTACGGTGCCTGGATCTTCAAGCTCAAGCCAAGCAACCCGGCTGATCTGGAAAAACTGCTGGATGCTGCTGGCTACAAAGCCGCCATCGGCGAGTGATGCTGACGCTGGAGCCGGGCAATCCGGCTCCAGCAACTTGCCTTCAGCGCTGCAATACCGCTTTTACAGCGGCTACCGACCGCTCTACGTCCGCCTCAGTCATCGCCGTGAACATCGGCAACGACACGATCAAACGCCCAACACGCTCGGCTACCGGGAACATGCCTTCCTTGAACCCCTGTGCCCGATACAGGCTCAGCAGGTGGATCGGCGGGTAGTGGTAGCCAATGCCGACGCCGTGGGCCTGCATTTGCTCCATGAATGTCGCGCGCGCCGGCAGGCCATCCTGACGTTCAGGCAGTACCAGTTGGAACAGGTGCCAGTTACTGTTTTCGAAATCGGCTGGCGGCAGTTGCGCGCCGTATTTTTCTTCGAAGTCACTGCCGAAGCATTTGAGGTAGTGCCGTGCCAGGTTCTGGCGATGTGCGGTGATCTTCTCGATATGAGCGAATTGCCCCAGGCCGATGGCGGCGGCGATATCGGTCATATTGAACTTGCCACCCAACACATCCACATCCAGGCCGTCGAAACCCGTGCGGGTCACGCCCTGCAGGCGATATTTCTCCGCCAGACGCGCTTCCTCGGCGTTGTTTAATACCAGGCAACCGCCTTCAGAAGAGGTGATGTTTTTGTTGGCCTGGAAGCTGAACGACACGAAGTCACCGGTAGCGCCGATGCGCTCGCCGTCCCAGCTGGAGCCCAGCGCCTGGGCGGCGTCTTCGATGATGCGCAGGTTGTACTTGTTCGCCAGCGCATAAAGCATTGGCATGTCCAGGGGCAAGCCAGCCAGGTACACCGGAATGATTGCCTTGGTGCGCGGTGTAATGGCTGCTTCTACCTGGGCCAGGTCGATATTGCGGGTGACCGGGTCGATATCGGCAAACACCGGCGTGGCGCCTACTTCCAGGATCACGTTGGCTGTGGCGACCCAGGAGATCGGGGTGGTGATGACTTCATCGCCGGCACCGATACCGGCGATGCGCAAGGCGATCTCCATGGTGCAGGTCCCCGAGTTGAACGTGCGCACCGGGCGGCCACCGAAGTATTCCGATAACTGAGCCTCGAATGCCTGCACCTTCGGCCCGCTGGTGATCCAGCCGGAGCGCAGTACATCGCCGACTGCCGCGATGGTGGCTTCATCAATGGTAGGTTTGGAAAACGGCAGGAAAGGCTGTTGGCTCATGACGAAGAAGGCATCCGTTTCAGGTAGGCGATGAGTAATAGACGTATCAGTACCGCATGGTTGCACGGTTTGACTGAATATAGCCTGTCACGCGTGAATGAATCGTCATGATACGGACAAAAAAATGCCGCTTCAAAAAGCGGCATTTTTTCAGGCAGTGCTATTACTCGGCAATGGCATTCTTCGCCAGGATCGCATTGGCCAGTTCCATGTCGGTAGCCTTCAGGCCAGGGTTGTCGGCACGGACTTTTTGCATGGCGGCTTCCAGGTATGGGCCGCGGATACCACCGTCGCTGGCGACGAAGCTGCCGGCGTCGTCTTGAGCAGCAACGACCATCTTGTGGTCTTTGAAGGTCAGGTACGTCGAGCCGGTGGTAGCGCCCGATGAGATGACGTTGCGCCAGAAGCTGTCGGCCATGGCTGAGCCGACAGGAAGAGAAAGCACGGCGAGGGTTGCGACAGCATATTTAAGACGCATGATGGGTGACTCCGGGTGGGTTATCTGAACCTTTTGATTGTAGTTAACCCAACCGAGTTCCATCACTGACTAAACAGTTTCGACTTGCAAAACTGCCCCATTCTGCGCGATTACGCGTACTTGAGAGCCTACGGGCTTATCCGGCCCGGTCACCATCCACACGCCATCACCGACTTTTATCTTTCCACGGCCATCGACGATTGCCTGATGCACCACAAAGGTGCGCCCAATCAGTTCCGACCCGCGCATGTTCAGCCCTGGCTGGTCGCTGAGCTTGGCGCTGCTGCGCTGGCGTTTCCACCAGTACACGGCCGTCAGGATCGACAACACCGCAAACAGCAGCAACTGCCATTCCAGGCCGAGCGGCGGGATCAGGAACTTGATCACGCCCACGGCCGCCGCGGCGATGCCCATCCATAGCAGGTAACCACCTGCGCCAAAGACCTCAAGAATCAACAGCACCGTGCCCAGTGCCAGCCAATCCCAGAACGACAGATGCTGCAGGAAATCCCACATGGCGTGCCTCAGCCTTTCTTGTTGTCGAAGGTGGCCTTGACGATTTCGCCGATACCACCGACGGCGCCGATCACTTGGCTGGCTTCCAGCGGCATCAGAATCACCTTGCTGTTGTTGGCCGAAGCCAGCTTGCCCAACGCATCGATGTATTTTTGCGCGACGAAATAATTCACCGCCTGCACGTTGCCTGATGCAATAGCCTCTGAAACCACCTGGGTAGCGCGGGCTTCAGCCTCGGCCTGACGCTCACGGGCTTCGGACTCCAGGAACGCCGCCTGGCGGCTACCCTCGGCCTCCAGGATCTGCGCCTGCTTCTTGCCTTCGGCTGTCAGGATCGCCGATGCCCGCAGGCCCTCGGCCTCCAGGATTTGTGCACGCTTGATCCGCTCGGCCTTCATCTGGCCTGACATGGCGGCCATCAGGTCGGCGGGTGGGCTGATGTCCTTGATCTCGATGCGGGTGATCTTGATGCCCCATGGCGCCGTGGCTTCGTCGACGGTACGCAGCAGTTTTTCGTTGATACCGTCACGCTGGCTCAGCATGGCATCCAGCTCCATGGAGCCAAGCACGGTACGGATATTGGTTTGCAGCAGGTTGCGGATGGCATGTTCGAGGTTGTTGACCTCGTAGGCGGCCTGGGCGGTATTGACCACCTGAAAGAAACACACGGCGTCGATCTGCACGGTGGCGTTGTCGGCGGTAATCACTTCCTGGGGCGGAATATCCAGCACGCTTTCCATCACGTTGATCTTGCGACCGATGCGGTCCATGACCGGGATGATGATATTCAGGCCGGGTTTAAGGGTGTTGGTGTAACGGCCGAAACGCTCGACTGTCCACTGGTAGCCCTGGGGCACCACTTTAAAACCCATGAACAGGATGGCGACGGCCAATCCCACGAACAAAAGCAGTACGGTTCCGATCTGCATGGCGATTCCCTATCTGAAGGTGTCAGTAAAACGACGTTCGGCCGATTGTAGCGGTCTGGTCACGGATAAGGACGGTTTCACGGCTCAACAATCAAAGGATTTGTTTCTGAATCACCAGGAGTTACCCGTAATACTTCTGCCAGCGTGGTCAGGCTGGCGTTCACTTTCTCCAGGCCCGCCATGCGCAGGCTGCACATGCCTTGCTCAATAGCCGCCCGACGCAGCGCCTGCACGTCGGCACCGGGAGTGATCAATGCCTTGAGCGGTTCGTCCATCAGCATGATTTCGTAGAGCCCGGCTCGGCCTCGATAACCGCTGTCGCGACACTCCACGCATCCGACCGCCTCGCAGGCGTTCTCCAGTACATTCACCGTTCGCTTGCAGTGAGGGCACAAGAGGCGCACCAAACGCTGCGCCATCACTCCTATCAGCGTAGCTTTGATCAAATAATGAGCAATGCCCAATTCCTGCAAACGGCTGATGGCGCTGGGTGCATCGTTGGTGTGCAGGGTCGACAGCACCAAGTGCCCGGTGAGTGCGGCCTGGATTGCCATCTCTGCGGTTTCCTGGTCGCGAATTTCGCCGATCATGATGATGTCCGGATCCTGGCGCAGCAGCGCGCGTATGCCGCCGGCGAAGGTCAGGCCTATGTTGTGCTGCACTTGCATCTGGTTGAAGGCGGGCTCGACCATCTCGATCGGGTCCTCCACTGTGCACAGGTTGACCTCGCGGGTCGCCAGTTGCTTGAGCGTGGCGTAAAGCGTGCTGGTCTTGCCTGAGCCGGTAGGGCCGGTAACCAGAATGATGCCGTTGGCCTGGCGGGTCATTGCCTGCCAGCGCTGCTGGTCAGCGGGCGACAAACCCAGCTGGTCAAAATCCTTGAGCAATACCTGGGGGTCGAAAATCCGCATCACCAGCTTTTCGCCAAATGCCGTCGGTAAGGTTGAAAGCCGCAGTTCCACTTCGGCGCCCGTGGGGCTTTTGGTTTTGACCCGGCCGTCCTGGGGTTTGCGTTTCTCTGCCACATTCATCCGGCCCAGGCTTTTCAGGCGGCTGACCACCGCCATGGTGACCTGGGGCGGGAACTGATAGACGTCGTGCAACAGCCCATCGATGCGCAAGCGCACACGGCTCTGTTCGCGGCACGGTTCTATATGGATGTCGCTGGCCCTTTGGCCAAAGGCGTACTGCAGCAGCCAGTCGACGATGTTGACGATGTGCGCATCATTGGCGTCCGGCTCCTTGTCGCTGGCGCCAAGGTTGAGCAGTTCGAAGTTGCCCGGGGCCGCCACCTTCTGATCTGCGCCACTGACCGACCTGGCCAGTCGATAGAATTCGTCGATGCAGCGCTGAATATCCCGGGGGTTGGCGACCACGCGTTTGATTGAGCGCTTGAGCACTTGCGCCAAGCCGGCTTCCCAGCCGGTGACATAGGGTTGTGCGCTGGCGATGGTGACGCTCTGGGCGTCTACCGCCACCGCGAGAATGGCGTGGCGCTGCGCGAAGGCGTGGGACATCAATGGCACGACCGCCGCCACGTCGATCCTCAGCGGGTCGATACGCAAATAAGGTTGCCCGGCGTGCCGGGCCAGCCACTGGGTCAAGGCTTCCAGGCAGGGCCCCTGGGCGGCGACATATTCCAGGGGATGCTGGGTGTTGCCGGCCGGTAGCCTCGCCAAGCGCTGTGCAATGTCGGTTGTAATCAGCCCTCCATCGATCAATGCCGGCAGCATCGGTTGAAGTTCCAGTCGTTGGTCAACAGGCATGGGGTTTCCTGGGGAAGTAGAGAACAACCCCCAGGCTAGCCAGCCCCTGAACATCTTCCTCCCAGCGTGTATTTCATGGCTTTACCGAGCGCTCGCCACCCATGCTTGAAGCCCCGCAGAATCAGCCGGCCAGAGGTCCAGCGAGTACACGCTGATCAGGTTTCGAATCTTTTCACCGATCACCTGGGCGCGGTGCCAACTCAAACCGTCCATCACGATATCAATGCTCAACAGGTCATCCTTGCGGTCTACATTGACTTGCCGTGGCGTCAGGCTTTGCAAAGCGAAATAGTTGAGCGCGCGGCACAACACATCGGGCTCAGCCTCGGCAACGATGCGGTAATGTGCCTGGCAATGGGCGTTGTTGACGGCCCACGCGTCAATGCGGGCAGCAGGCAGGGTGGCTTCGACGGCGTGCATGAGAAATCTCCAAATCAGGCTGGAGAAATTTTTACATTCGCCAGCGGAGATTTCTTGCCTGATATTCGCGTAAATTGCGAATGATCGAATCAAGTGATTCAAGAGTGACGCATTTATAGGTAATTCTATGCACAGTGAGTTGGACGCCTACGACCGCCGTATCCTGGCCTTGCTGCAAGAGGATGCTTCGCTGTCCAGTGCGCAGATCGCCGAACAGGTTGGCCTGTCCCAGTCGCCCTGTTGGCGGCGTATTCAGCGGCTCAAGGAGGAGGGGGTGATTCGTGGTCAGGTCACCTTGCTGGATCGCAAGAAAATCGGCCTCAACACGCAGATTTTTGCCGAGGTCAAACTCAACGCCCACGGCCGCTCCAACTTCACAGAGTTCACCGAAGCGATTCGCGGGTTTTCGGAAGTGTTGGAGTGTTACGTGCTGATGGGGGCGGTGGATTTTCTGCTACGCATCGTGACCTCGGATATCGAAGCGTACGAGCGGTTTTTCTTCGAGAAGCTGTCCATGGTGCCGGGCATCCAGGAGGTCAACTCAATCGTGGCGTTGTCGGAGATCAAATCCACCACCAGCCTGCCAGTGTTGCGCTGACAGGCTTGGCCTCATCGGGGGCAGATCGCACCGCCCCCGATGGCGATATCACAGACGCAGCAGGGTTTTCCACGCGCGATTCTGGAACACCGCAATCGCCTGGTGCATACGCGCATCCAGCGACTCGTCAGTGATCGGTTGGTTGGCCAGTTGCACCAGCTTGTTCAGTTCACCGTACAGGCGGTCCAGTTCCGGAATATCCACCACCTGGCGCGCATGGTGCAGCCAGGCCTGGATGCGTTCAAGGCGTGGCAGTTGCTCGGCCAGGTCTTCTGGTTGCTGCTGGTAGCGCGGCAGTTGCAGGGCGACAGCATCTTCGGCCAGCAGGCGTGGCAGCCAGTTGGTGATCTGCGCGGCGCCCTGGCGGTTGCCCCGCACGTTGCGGTCGGCAGTCCAGGTGCGGGCCAGCAGCCAGCGGGAAGCGTTCAGTGAGAACAGGCCCCAGCGCACGTCTTCCAATTCTTCGATGAACTGTTCCGGCGCAGCTTTGCGTATGTCTTCATCATCGTCACCGGCCTGCACCAGTGGGCGCCAGTCTTCCAGCAATGCATCCAGCGCGCTGCGCAGCTCGCTGGTGGATTGACGCGGAGCTGCCTGACCGAGGCTGCCGATCAAGGCGCGCAATTCGCCGAGGTTGTCGACCCAGTCCTGCAACAGCCGCCAGTGACCATTGAAGCGGTACTGCTCGGCCAGGCGCTGGCTGCTGCCCAACAGATGCCACATGATGGCGGCGAAGGCGTCGTCCAACGGCATTTCGGCGTGAATCTGCGGCGCCGGCAGGCTCAGGGAGTAGCTGCCGGCGTCATACAGGCGATAGCCGCGTTCGGCCTTGCTGATATCACACGGCATCAACGCCAGGGTGGCGGCCAGCTCGGCGGCCAGTTCCAGCAAGGCGGCCGGTTCGCCTTCACGCAGTTCCAGTTCCAGTTCGCAGATTTCTTCTTTCTGCTTGCCGACCACGACATGGCCCAAGTCCAGGGCAGCTTCGATGACCACCTTGGCTTTGCCGCGACCCCAGGCGATCTCGGCGCGTTCGCGCACAAAATCGGTGGTGAAGATCGGCTTGAGGGTTTTTTTGTCCAGTTCGGCCAGCTGCTCGGGCCAGCACTCGCCGTCGAGTTTCTTCACGTCGAGCTTGGCTTTGGGCAGCTCCCAGTTGTATTCGTTACGTTCCGACAAGCCGGCGACACTCTGGCCACGGGTCTTGAGGGTCTGAATGATGTCGTCACCGTCCTTGCGCAGGCGCAGTGCGACTTTGGCCTGGGCCAGGTCACGCTCTGGGGTGTCGAAGTACTGGTTCATCAACTCACGGCGTTCCCAGCCACTTTTGTTGCGTTTTTTCAGGAGCGGGTGCTCACGCAGTGCGGCGAGGGTCTCGCGGCTGACGCGCAGCTTGATTTCGGTTTCTTTTTGCATGGCCGGAACATCCAGGATCGGGAGCGCAGCCGGGGAAAAGAGTGGCTGCCAAGGTCGTGCAGTGTACAGGACTGAGCCCGGCAACGCGCCGCAACGGTTTATTGTGTCGTGCAGATGGCTCTATAGTGGGCCTCATCCGGGAAGTTGAGAGACCGCGTATGCCGTTACCCACCTTGAAAGAGCAATTCGCTGCGCTGATTGCCGCGCCGTCGGTCAGTTGCACCCAAGCGTCTCTCGACCAGACCAACCGCCCGGTGATCGATCTGCTCGCCGACTGGCTGGGCGACCTGGGTTTTGCCATCGACATCCAGCAGGTCAGCCCCGGCAAATTCAACCTGTTGGCCAGCTTCGGCAGCGGCCCGGGCGGCCTGGTGCTGGCGGGGCATAGCGACACGGTTCCTTATGACGCAGCATTGTGGAAGACCGACCCGCTGAAACTGACGGAAGTCGACGGCCGCTGGATAGGGCTGGGCAGTTGCGACATGAAAGGTTTTTTTGCGCTGGTAATCGAAGCCGTGTTGCCGCTGCTGGATCAACCGTTCAGGCAACCGTTGCTGATCCTTGCGACCTGTGACGAAGAAAGCTCGATGTCCGGCGCCCGTGCGCTGGCCGAAGCCGGCCGACCGTTGGGACGCGCTGCGGTGATTGGCGAGCCTACCGGCCTCAAGCCGATCCGCCTGCACAAAGGCGTGATGATGGAACGCATCGATATCCTTGGCCAAAGTGGCCATTCATCGGACCCGAGCCTGGGCCACAGTGCTCTCGAAGCCATGCACGACGCCATCGGCGAGTTGCGCGGCCTGCGCCTGGCCTGGCAGCGCGAGTACCGCAACCCGCAGTTCAGTGTGCCCCAGCCGACTATGAACTTCGGTTGTATCCATGGTGGCGACAACCCCAATCGCATCTGCGGCCAGTGTTCCCTGGAGTTCGACCTGCGCCCCCTGCCGGGGATGGACCCTCGGGTGTTGCGCGATGCGATCCGGCAAAAGCTGCAACCCGTGGCCGAGCGTCATCAGGTCAAGATCGACTACGCGCCGTTGTTCCCCGAAGTACCGCCGTTCGAGCAACCGGAAGACGCCGAACTGGTTCGAGTGGCGGAGCGATTGACCGGTCATCGCGCCGAAGCAGTAGCGTTCGGCACTGAAGCGCCTTATCTTCAGCGCCTCGGTTGTGAAACCCTGGTGCTTGGCCCTGGCGACATCGCCTGCGCGCACCAGCCGGGCGAGTACCTGGAAATGTCACGCTTGACGCCTACAGTGCGTCTATTGCGGGATCTGATCGAGCATTACTGCCTTAAACCCGCATAAATTAAGCCTTGTCCATTCGTACATAGAAGGAGAGCGAGCGTGTCGCCAAGCCTGTTCCGACGATAGCCACCAGCCCGCTGTGCGCTTTCACGATTCATCCTTGTTTGGCTGCTACTTATTACAGGCCCAGGTTTTATGCCCGAATACGTCAATTGGCTTCGTCACGCTTCGCCCTACATCAACGCTCACCGGGACTGCACCTTTGTGGTCATGTTGCCGGGCGATGGTGTGGAGCATCCGAATTTCGGCAATATCGTCCACGACCTGGTGCTGCTCCACAGCCTGGGTGTGCGGCTGGTGCTGGTACACGGCTCGCGCCCTCAGATCGAGGCGCGCCTTGAGGCCCGCGGCCTGACTCCGGCTTACCACGAAGGCTTGCGCATCACCGATGCCGCGACGCTGGAATGTGTGATCGACGCCGTCGGCCACCTGCGTATTGCGATCGAAGCGCGCCTGTCCATGGACATGGCGTCTTCGCCGATGCAGGGCTCGCGCCTGCGTGTCGCCAGTGGCAACCTGGTGACTGCCCGCCCGATCGGCGTGCTCGAAGGTGTGGATTACCACCACACCGGCGAAGTGCGTCGGGTCGACCGCAAGGGTATCAACCGCCTGTTGGACGAGCGCTCCATTGTGCTGCTGTCGCCCCTGGGTTACTCGCCCACCGGTGAGATCTTCAACCTGGCCTGCGAAGACGTCGCCACGCGCGCCGCTATCGACCTGGGTGCCGACAAACTGCTGCTGTTCGGGGCCGACATGGGCCTGATCGATGAAAACGGCCGGCTGGTGCGCGAACTGCGCCCCCAGCAAGTGCCGGCGCACTTGCAACGCCTGGGTGCGAGCAACTATCAGGCCGAATTGCTCGACGCGGCCGCCGAGGCTTGCCGCGGAGGAGTAGGGCGCAGCCATATCGTCAGCTACGCCGAAGACGGCGCCTTGCTCACCGAGCTCTTCACCCGGGACGGCGGCGGTACGCTGGTGGCCCAGGAGCAATTCGAGCAGGTGCGCGAAGCGGCGATTGAAGACGTGGGCGGCTTGCTCGACCTGATCAGCCCGTTGGAAGAGCAGGGCATTCTGGTACGCCGTTCGCGTGAAGTCCTGGAGCGTGAGATTGAGCAGTTCAGCGTGGTCGAGCGTGAAGGCATGATCATCGCCTGCGCGGCGCTGTACCAGATTGCGGATTCGGATGCCGGTGAGCTGGCGTGTCTGGCGGTGAACCCCGAGTACCGTCATGGTGCGCGTGGTGATGTGTTGCTCGAACGTATTCAGACCCGTGCCCGGGCGCAGGGGTTGAAGACACTGTTTGTCCTCACCACCCGCACCGCTCACTGGTTCCGCGAGCGCGGCTTTGTGCCGAGCAGCGTGGATCGCCTGCCGTCGGCGCGGGCGTCGCTCTACAACTACCAGCGTAATTCGAAAATTTTCGAGAAAGCGCTCTAACTAAAAGGGGGGCTTACTCCCTATAGCGGTGGGTCAGTCACTTATGAGGGGCTGGCTGGATGACTGCTGTCGCAAGCAAGCCCCTCTCACATTCGCCTGCGTTTTATCTTGATGCATGTGTCGCTGACGAGCGCTGAACAACCCGGCAACAGCGCCTTGCGCCTTCCCCATCTTCAAAAACTCCGCCCTGTCCCCAAACGCTTTTGCCATGACGCATCGCCCCACGCTTAAGAAGCATTGATCTGGGCCGATACGCTAAACGTCACGATCGATACATTGAGTGAAGTCGTCGCTACGCGAAGCCTGGCACCCTCACCTGACGACTTGCGGGCCGCTTTGACAGCAAAAGAAATTATTAGTGACACAAAAACTGTAACAAATTGACGGGAGGATGTGCCTTTGGCCATGATGGCGTCGCCTTTTTGATCGTGGGTGACGTATGCAACGGTACGGCCACGTCAATCGATCTAAAAAAGGCTGTTAAAGACCATTTGGGTATTAGCTTATGGCGCGGTTGGTCTACGCTGGTCGACTCGCTTACCTGAAAAGCTTATTCCTGAATGGTATGAAAAAGAATGAAATAATTCTTTTTGGGTGTATGAAAAACTCATTACCCTGCAGGGACCAAATTAACTGCGATTAGACGAAGGTAGTAGACATATCAGGTTACGATTGACTTGGTAGTCACTATCTGGCGCTAATCGCGCATCTGTGGATCAAGGGCGTTAGACCCGAGACCTAAGAAATACAAAAATTAGAAATGAGAGGAGCGGTACATGAAGAAGTCAACATTGGCGTTGGCCGTGGCTGTGGCTGCAATTGCACAACAGGCACACTCCGCCGGTTTCATCGAAGACAGCAAGGCCACTCTGGGTCTGCGTAACTTCTACATCAACACTGACAACCGTGATGGCCAGCCTGCAGCAACTGGCAGCGGCGCCAACACTCGTAGCAAAAACGCCGAATGGGGCCAAGGCTTCGATCTGCGTTTCATCTCGGGTTATACCCAAGGTACCGTTCAGTTTGGTGTTGATGCTATCGGCCTGTATGGCTTGCGCCTGGATTCCAGCCGTGCAGACCACGGTAACTACACCGGTACAGCTTCCGGCGGTACCGTCTTCCCAAGCGATGGCAACAAGGCTGTCCGCGACTACGCCAGCCTGGGCCTGACCGGTAAGGTCAAGATTTCCCAGACCGAGCTGAAAATCGGCACCCTGCAGCCAAACAACCCGGTCATCAAGACCAACGACGGTCGTTTGCTGCCACAAACCTTCCAGGGCGGCCAGATCACGTCGAACGAGATCAAAGACCTGACCCTGACCGCTGGTCAAATCGAGCACGCCAAGGGCCGTAACTCCAGCAACAACGAAGGTCTGTCCCTGGCTGGTGCCAACGGTAGCTCGAACTATGACGCAGGTAACTTCGTCAACAAGTTCTACTATGCCGGTGCTGACTACAAAATCACCAAAGACCTGACCGCTTCTTACTACTACGGCGAGCTGAAAGACTTCTACTCGCAGAACTTCCTGGGTTTGGTACACAACTGGGCAATCGGCCCGGGCGTGCTGAAAAGCGACCTGCGCTACTACCGTAGCCGTGACAACGGTGCCAATGGTGACACCGCCGGTTACTACACCTCTGGTTACTACGGCGGCACCACCACCAAGGGCAAGGTCGACAACGATCTCTACAGCTACTTGGCACTGTACTCGGTTGCTGGTCACACCTTTGGTGGCGGTTACCAGTACACCAAGGGCGACAGTGACTTCCCTTGGCTGAACCAAGGTGACGGCTCGTCGAACAGCACCATCACCGACATGCAAATCCAGAAGTTCGCCCGCGCTGGCGAGCGTACCTGGCAAGCTCGCTACGCTTATGACTTCGCCAAAGTCGGCGTACCTGGCCTGACCGCCGGTGTGGTTTACCTGCGTGGTACCAACATCTCCAACCCTACTGGTGATAAAACCGAATGGGAACGTGATCTGACTCTGGCTTACGTTGTTCCAGAAGGGCCGCTGAAAAACCTCGGTGTGGCTTGGAAAAACGCTATGTGGCGTACCGATATCGCTACCCGCGACCAAGACGAAAACCGTCTGATCGTCAGCTACTCGATCCCACTGTTGTAAGCGCTTGAAACCTTGCCCGGCGCAATGCCGGGCAAGGTGTGTTGCTTTCAGGTCGGGCTCAACCCCCGCAAGCCCTTCCCGACCCCTCTTTGTACAGCGTCTCAAGGCCTTCTCGAACCTTGGAACCGATGTTGATCCTCGCTTCTTGCCAAGTCCAATGAACAGATTTTTAATATTCCTTTATCGTCTAGATAAATCGATATTTATTCTTTTTAAATAATCCGCAACCCATGCACAGTGGGCTCCATAAGCACTCATCAGGAGCTACACCATGAGCCTAAGACTGGGCGATATCGCCCCCGACTTCGAACAGGATTCCAGCGCCGGCAAGATTCGTTTCCATGAGTGGCTGGGCGATAGCTGGGGGGTGCTGTTTTCACACCCGGCGGACTTCACGCCTGTGTGCACCACCGAGCTGGGCTTTACCGCCAAGCTCAAGGACGAGTTCGCCCAGCGCGGTGTAAAGGCCATCGCTCTGTCGGTAGACCCCGTGGACTCGCACCACAAGTGGATCGAAGACATCAACGAAACCCAGAACACGGTCGTCAACTTCCCGATCCTGGCCGACGCCGATCGCAAGGTGTCGGACCTTTACGACTTGATCCATCCGAATGCCAGCGACACCCTCACCGTGCGTTCCCTGTTCGTGATCGACCCGAACAAGAAGATTCGCCTGACGATTACTTATCCGGCCAGCACGGGTCGCAACTTCCACGAAATCCTGCGGGTCATCGACTCGTTGCAGTTGACCGATAACCACAAGGTCGCCACGCCCGCCAACTGGCAGGACGGCGATGAAGTGGTGATCGTGCCGTCACTCAAGGACGAAGAAGAGATCAAGAAGCGCTTTCCGAAGGGCTATCGCGCGGTGAAGCCGTACCTGAGGCTGACACCACAACCGAATCGCTGAGTTTCAACGGATCACATAGCAGGGGTTTTCAGGCCGTTTCGACGGCCTTTTTTTTCGCCTTGGGATTTATGAATCAAATATATTTTTATGGAATAAACAAATGAAAAAATAAGATTTATAGATATATAAATCAGCTGATATGGTCTGTTCCATCTTGGCGCCATCGCCACCCAGCGAACCGCCGACACTTGCTCAAGGAATACCTGCATGCTGGTCGTAACACTTGGAGGCAGCCCCAGCCAGCGTTCCCGCTCCGGGGTCTTGCTGGATAAAACCCGTCAGTGGCTACAGCAAAAAGGCGTGGAAGTGGTGAGTTATCAGATACGGGACTTCCCGGCCGAAGACTTGCTGCACGCCCGCTTCGACAGCCCCAAAGTCATCGACCTGTTGCAGCAAGTGGCCAACGCCGACGGCCTGGTCATCGCCACTCCGGTGTACAAGGCCTCGTTTTCCGGCGCGCTGAAAACCGTGCTCGACCTGCTGCCCGAACGCGCCCTGGCCCACAAGATCGTGTTGCCCATGGCCACCGGCGGCAGCATCGCCCACATGCTGGCGGTGGATTACGCCTTGAAGCCCGTGCTCTCGGCCCTGAAAGCCCAGGAATTGCTCCACGGCATCTTTGCCGAAGACAGCCAGATCGCCTATGGCGAGGGCAGCGCCCAGGCACAACTGGTGCCTGTGCTCGAACAGCGTTTGCATGAGGCCCTGGAGACACTCTATGGCGCCATGGCTCGTCGCCCGAAACCGCTGGACCCCCATGTGTTGAATGAACGTTTGTTGAGTGCTCGCTGGAGCATTTAAGCCGTACTGTTTTTTGTAGGACTCACCTTACTCAGCCGCCAACGGCCAAGCAGGTGCAGCCAACCCCCTCATCGCAAATTTGGAGAGAGCGCCATGCGCACTGTCATTTTGCGTCGTGGTCTGGTCGCACTGTTTGCTGCGGCTGTGTCCTTCGGCGCCATTGTTCAAGCTCAAGCGGCCGAGACCCTGCGGATCGGTTATCAGAAGTACGGCACCTTGGTGTTGCTCAAAGCCAAGGGCAGTCTGGAAAAGCGCCTGGCCGCCCAGGGCGTGCAGGTGCAATGGACTGAATTCCCCGGC
The DNA here is from genome assembly GCF_004519405.1 of Pseudomonas sp. BCA17. GTDB lineage: Bacteria > Pseudomonadota > Gammaproteobacteria > Pseudomonadales > Pseudomonadaceae > Aquipseudomonas. The sequence continues at coordinate 432,680 of NZ_SGWI01000003.1, forward strand.
GGCCCGCAGTTGCTGGAAGGCTTGAACGTCGGCTCGATCGACTTCGGCGTCACCGGTGAAACCCCGCCGGTCTTCGCCCAGGCGGCCGGCGCCGACCTGCTTTACGTCGCCTACGAGCCACCGGCGCCGACCAGCGAAGCGATCCTGGTGCCGAAAGACTCGCCGATCAAATCGGTGGCCGAGCTCAAGGGCAAGAAAATCGTGCTGAACAAAGGCTCCAACGTGCACTACCTGCTGGTACGTGCCCTGGAAGACGCCGGCCTCAAATACACCGACGTGCAAACCGTATTCCTGCCGCCCGCCGATGCCCGCGCCGCATTCGAGCGGGGCAGCGTGGATGCCTGGGTGATTTGGGACCCTTACCAGGCCGCCGCCGAGAAACAACTGCAGGCGCGCACCCTGCGTGACGGCACCGGCATTGCCGACAACCACCAGTTCTACCTTGCCACCAAGCCTTACGCCACGCAGCACCCGGATGTGATCAAGGCGCTGGTGGAAGAAGTGCGCGCGGTGGGCGAATGGTCCAAGGCCAACCCGCAGGAAGTCACCCAACAAGTCGCACCGCTGCTCGGCCTGCCGGCCGACATCACCCTGACCTCGGTCAAGCGCCAGGGCTACGGCGCGCTGTTCCTGACACCCGAGGTGGTCGCCGCCCAGCAGAAAATCGCCGACAGCTTCTATCAACTCAAATTGATCCCCAAACCCTTGAGCATCAAGGACGTGATCTGGACCCCACCCGCCGCCGTTGCCAAAGCGCCGTAATCCGACTTCTTCAGGAGACAACTCCATGAGCCTCAATATTTTCTGGTTCCTGCCTACCCACGGCGACGGCCATTACCTTGGCACCGCCGAAGGCGCTCGCGCCGTCGACCATGGTTATTTGCAGCAAGTGGCCCAGGCCGCCGACCGCCTGGGCTTCGGCGGGGTACTGATCCCCACCGGCCGCTCCTGCGAAGACTCGTGGCTGGTGGCTGCCTCGCTGATCCCCGTGACCCAGCGTTTGAAATTCCTTGTCGCGCTTCGCCCCGGGATCATTTCCCCGACGGTGGCCGCGCGTCAGGCAGCCACTCTGGATCGTTTGTCCGGAGGGCGTGCGTTATTCAACCTGGTCACCGGTGGCGATCCGGAGGAATTGGCTGGCGACGGTTTGTTCCTCAGTCATGAAGAGCGCTACCAGGCCTCGGTGGAGTTCACCCGCATCTGGCGTCGCGTGCTGGAAGGCGAAACGGTGGATTACGACGGCGAGCACATCAGCGTCAAAGGCGCGAAATTGCTCTATCCACCCATCCAGCAACCGCGCCCGCCGCTGTATTTCGGCGGCTCCTCCGAAGCGGCCCAGGACCTGGCTGCCGAACAAGTGGAAATGGTGCTGACCTGGGGCGAGCCACCGGCCGCCGTCGCCGAGAAAATCGAACAGGTACGTGCCAAGGCCGCCAAGCTTGGGCGCACCGTGCGCTTCGGTATTCGTCTGCATGTGATCGTGCGCGAAACCAACGAGCAAGCCTGGCAAGCCGCCGACAAACTCATCTCCCACCTGGACGACGACACCATCGCCCGTGCCCAGGCGTCCCTGGCGCGTTTTGACTCGGTTGGCCAACAACGCATGGCCGCGCTCCATGGCGGCAGTCGCGACAACCTGGAAGTCAGCCCCAACCTGTGGGCTGGCGTCGGCCTGGTGCGTGGCGGTGCCGGTACGGCGCTGGTGGGCGACGGTCCGACGGTCGCGGCGCGGGTCAAGGAGTACGCCGACCTGGGCATCGATACATTCATCTTCTCCGGTTATCCACACCTGGAAGAGTCGTATCGGGTGGCCGAGCTGTTGTTCCCGCACTTGGATATCGAACGTCCCGAATTGCCGAAAAGCGCTGGCTACGTCAGCCCGTTCGGTGAAATGGTCGCCAACGACATCCTTCCCAAAGCTGCATCACAGAGCTGAGGCGGCGCCATGAACTTTGAAAAACTGAGCCATCGCGTCGCACCTTGGGTGCTGCCGATCCTGTTGCTGGCGGTGTGGCAGTTGTCGGTATCGGCGGGCTGGTTGTCGACGCGCATTCTGCCGGCACCGAGCGCTGTGATCGAAGCCGGGATCAACCTGGTGCGCAGCGGCGAAATCTGGACGCACCTGGCTATCAGCGGTTGGCGTGCCGGCCTGGGGTTTGTGATTGGTGGCAGTATCGGTCTGGCCCTGGGCTTCATCACCGGCCTGTCGAAGTGGGGCGAGCGCCTGTTGGACAGCTCGGTGCAGATGATCCGCAACGTGCCGCACCTGGCGTTGATTCCATTGGTGATCCTGTGGTTCGGCATTGACGAGACCGCGAAGATTTTCCTGGTCGCCCTCGGCACGCTGTTCCCGATCTACCTGAACACCTACCACGGCATCCGCAACGTCGACCCGGCGTTGGTGGAGATGTCGCGCAGCTATGGCCTGTCCGGGTTCAGCCTGTTCCGTCAGGTCATTCTGCCCGGGGCGCTGCCGTCGATTCTGGTGGGTGTGCGCTTTGCCCTGGGCTTTATGTGGCTGACCCTGATTGTGGCGGAAACCATCTCGGCCAGTTCGGGCATCGGTTACCTGGCAATGAACGCTCGCGAATTTCTGCAGACCGACGTCGTCGTTCTGGCCATCGTCATGTACGCAGTCCTCGGCAAATTGGCCGACCTCGCCGCCCGTGGCCTGGAGCGTGTGTGGCTGCGCTGGCACCCGGCTTACCAAGTGAATAAAGGAGGTGCGGCATGACCGCTCAACAACCTCCGCGCCTGCTTAAAGGCATCCCGCTGGCAGTGCGCAAGTTGCGCAAGGCCTTTGGTGCGCGGGAAGTGCTCAAAGAGATAGACCTGCATATCCCGGCCGGCCAGTTCGTCGCGGTGGTGGGCCGCAGCGGATGCGGTAAAAGCACCTTGCTGCGCTTGTTGGCGGGCCTGGACAAAGCCAGCGGCGGTGAACTGCTGGCCGGTTCCGCGCCGCTCGAAGCAGCGATTGAAGATACGCGGTTGATGTTCCAGGAAGCGCGCTTGCTGCCGTGGAAAAAGATCATCGATAACGTGGGCCTTGGCCTCAAGGGCAACTGGCGTCCCAAAGCATTGGAGGCGTTGGAGGCGGTCGGCCTGGCCGAGCGTGCCAATGAATGGCCGGCAGCCTTGTCCGGTGGCCAGAAGCAGCGCGTGGCCCTGGCCCGCGCCTTGATTCACCAGCCGCGCCTGTTGCTGCTCGACGAGCCGTTGGGCGCGTTGGACGCACTGACCCGCATCGAGATGCAGCAACTGATCGAAAACCTTTGGCAGAAACACGGCTTCACCGTGTTGCTGGTGACCCACGACGTCAGCGAAGCCGTGGCCATTGCCGACCGGGTGATCCTGATCGAAGACGGTGAAATCGGCCTGGACCTGGTCGTCGACCTGCCACGCCCCCGAGCCCGAGGCTCACACCGCCTGGCCGCGCTGGAAGCCGAAGTGCTCAACCGTGTGCTGTCGCTGCCCGGCTCGCCGCCGGAACCCGAACCTGTTTCACCGTTGCCTACGCAATTGCGTTGGGCTCAATAACTCATATAGGAAGATCATCATGACTATCAAAGCCATCAACGTACGTAACCAGTTCAAAGGCACCATCAAGGAAATCGTGGTCGGCGACGTGCTGTCGGAAATCGATGTGCAGACTGCGTCGGGCATTGTGACTTCGGTGATCACCACGCGCTCGGTCAAGGAGCTCGAGCTGGTGATTGGCAGTGAGGTGATTGCCTTCGTGAAATCCACCGAGGTGTCGATCGCCAAGTTGTGATTCGCGTCGCTCTTGAAGCCGTCATCGCAGCCAAACCCCTTCCCGCACTTTGATCTGTGAACATATTCAAGTGTGGGAGGGGGCTTACCTCAGCGAGGCGCGCCCGGCCAACCCAGGATTCAACGCTTGGGCAGGTAGGTCGGCAAATAAAGCCCCACGTACGCATCAAACACCCGCATCCCTTCCTCGGCCATGCGCGGCGTAATCAGCCCATGCTGATGCACCGAGCGCGCATACACGCGGTCGCTCAGCTCCAATGCCAACGCAAACACATCCACATCGGCGGGTAAGGCCGGCACGTCGAAATGGCGATTGAACACGGTGAACATCAGGTCGCCCAATTCCAGATCATGCTGGCGGTCGGCCTGGGTCACTTCAGTGAGCCCGTGCTGGGCCAGGATCAACTGGCGAGCGGCGGCGTCCTGGTCGTAGATAGCGAGCATGCGCTGTTCGACGATGTAGGACAGATCGCGCCAGTGCCTGAGTGATTCATGATCGATGGGCGCCTGGATGGCCGCCCGGAAAGCGGCGTGCACATCGGCCGTCAACGCTTCCAGCAGCGCCGGCACACTGGCGAAGAAGTGATACACCGACGACGGCGGAATCTGTGCCCGCTCGGCCACACTGTAGATAGACAGACTCGCCACGCCTTCGGCGGCCAGCAAGGTGCGGGCGGCGTCGAGGATCGCGTCAATCCGGCCCTGGCTGCGGGCACGGGGTTTGCGAGGGGCGGTGGGGCGGGTGGTCATGGAAGTCTCCTACAAGGCAGCGGGCATTGTATGAGCAGGAAGGTGTGTTGTCTGCCAGGTCGCCCTCGGGAGGCAGGCCTGCTCCCAAACCGGACCACGTTCCAACCTGGAATGCAGTCACGTGTGGGAAGGGGGCTCGCTCTCGATGAGGCCGACTCGGTCTGCCAAAAGAAACCCACAAAAAAACGCCGCTGACCAAAGTCAGCGGCGTTCCTTGTTAGCGCAGCAACCGTTTACACGGTATGCAGGTACCAGTTGTACTCAAGGTCGGAGATGGAGTGTTCGAACTCCTCCAGCTCACTTTCCTTACAGGCGACGAAGATATCGATGTATTTAGGATCGATGTACTTGGCCATCACCTCGCTGTCGTCCAACTCGCGCAACGCATCGCGCAGGTTGTTCGGCAGGCTCTGCTCGTTCTGCTCGTAGCTGTTGCCTTCCACGGGTGCGTTAGGCTCGATCTTGTTGGTCAGGCCGTGGTGCACGCCTGCCAGGACGGAAGCCATCAGCAGGTAAGGGTTGGCGTCGGCGCCGGCCACACGGTGTTCGATACGCACGGCGTCGGACGAGCCGGTCGGTACGCGAATCGCTACGGTGCGGTTATCCAGGCCCCAGCACGGCGAGTTCGGCACGTAGAACTGTGCACCGAAACGACGGTAGGAGTTGACGTTGGGGCACAGGAACGCCATCTGGGCGGGCAGGGTCTCGAGCACACCGCCGATCGCGTGACGCAATGCGGCGTTCTGCTCGGGATCCTCGCTGGCAAAGATATTCTTGCCGTCCTTGTCCAGGATCGAAATGTGTACGTGCAAACCGTTGCCTGCCTGGCCTGGGTAAGGCTTGGCCATGAAGGTGGTGTCCATCTCATGGTCGTAGGCGATGTTCTTGATCAGGCGCTTGAGCAGTACGGCGTAGTCGCAAGCCTTGATCGGGTCGGCCACGTGGTGCAGGTTCACTTCGAACTGCGCCGGGGCACTTTCCTTGACGATGGCGTCGGCCGGGATGCCTTGTTCTTTGGCACCTTCCAGAATGTCCTGGAGGCAGTCGACGTATTCGTCGAGGTCGTCGATCAGGTAGACCTGTGTCGAGTGCGGACGTTTGCCGGAAATCGGCGAGCGGGGTGGTTGTGGGCGGCCGTTCACGTTCTCCTGGTCGATCAGGTAGAACTCAAGTTCGAAAGCGGCGCAGATTGTCAGACCAAGGTCGTCGAATTTGCTTACAACTTGGCGGAGCACTTCGCGCGGATCGGCGAAGAAAGGTTCACCTTCAAGTTCGTGCATGGTCATCAGCAGTTGCGCGGTGGGGCGCTTTTGCCAGGGTTCATTGCACAGGGTATCGGGGATTGGATAACAGATTCGGTCAGCATCACCGATGTCCAGGCCCAGGCCGGTGCTTTCCACCGTTGAGCCGTTGATATCCAGGGCAAATAAAGAGGCAGGCAGGTTAATGCCCTTCTCGTAAACCTTGTGGAGGCTGGTGCGTTCGATGCGCTTGCCGCGCACCACACCATTCATATCCGCAATTAGAAGGTCTACGTACAGAACCTCAGGATGATCCTTAAGGAACGCGTTCGCTTCGTTAAGCTGAACGGCACGCGGGGGTACCGACATGATGCAACACCTTTGTTGTTAAAAATATCAATCATTGATCTTTTCTGGTTTCAGTCAACCCGAACGGCATGCCGAAGTCAAGCGAGGCCTTTTTTGCCCTAAAAAAGCGCCTTGAGGGCATTTTTGGGGCTTTTTGGGGCGGTTTTTTGGGTTTGAAGGGCTTGGGACTCGCAGGCTTGAGCGGGCCGTGTTGTATTTTTTACGGGGGTGTTGTGTAAAAAAATGAACAAGGCTAAGCTCGATTCAAACCCATAACAGCAATAATACCGGGGTGCTTCATGTTTCACCTGCCGCCATCCGGCGTCTCTGCCTGCTTCAGCCAGGCGTTGTCCGCAGTCCGATCGCCCCGCGTGAGTGCCCACGCACCGGCCATTATTCTTGACGGCCCGTCCGACCTCTTCTTTGCCTCCTCAACGACGACTGATCGGCAGCCATCCGCGCTGCCGATCATGATTCTGCACAACTTTGGCTTGAGGAATGCAACGTTGCAGCAAATGGCAGGTAAGCTCCTACCCTGAACGAAAAAACGACGCGGATGCTGCGTCAACCAACGCCTGACCTTTAATGGATGTCAGGAAACCCAGCCCAGAGGCATTTATGAGTAACAACCTCGACCAGCTCACCGATTGGTTGAAAAACCACAAGATCACAGAAGTCGAATGCATGATTGGCGACCTCACCGGCATCACCCGGGGCAAGATCTCGCCGACCAACAAGTTCATCGCCGAGAAAGGCATGCGTCTGCCCGAGAGTGTTCTGCTGCAGACGGTCACCGGCGACTATGTCGAAGACGACATCTACTACGAATTGCTCGACCCGGCCGACATCGACATGATCTGCCGCCCCGACCAGAACGCCGTATTTCTGGTGCCTTGGGCTATCGAACCGACCGCCCAGGTGATCCACGACACCTACGACAAGCAAGGCAACCCGATCGAGCTGTCGCCGCGCAACGTGCTCAAGAAAGTCCTCAAGCTCTATGCCGATAAAGGCTGGCAGCCCATCGTGGCGCCGGAGATGGAGTTCTACCTGACTAAACGCTGCGAAGACCCGGACTTCCCGCTGCAGCCGCCGATTGGCCGCTCCGGTCGCCCGGAAACCGGTCGCCAGTCCTTCTCTATAGAAGCGGCCAACGAATTCGACCCGCTGTTCGAAGACGTCTACGACTGGTGCGAACTGCAGGAGCTGGACCTCGACACCCTGATCCACGAAGACGGCACCGCGCAGATGGAAATCAACTTCCGTCATGGCGATGCCCTGTCCCTCGCCGACCAGATCCTGGTATTCAAGCGCACCATGCGTGAAGCCGCGCTCAAGCACAACGTGGCCGCCACCTTCATGGCCAAGCCGATGACCGGCGAGCCCGGCAGCGCCATGCACCTGCACCAGAGCATCATCGACATCGCCACCGGCAAGAACGTCTTCTCCAATGAAGACGGGAGCATGAGCCAGCTGTTCCTCAACCACATCGGCGGCCTGCAGAAATTCATCCCTGAATTGCTGCCGTTGTTTGCCCCCAACGTGAACTCGTTCCGTCGCTTCCTGCCCGACACCTCGGCACCGGTCAACGTGGAGTGGGGCGAAGAAAACCGCACCGTCGGCCTGCGCGTACCGGATGCCGGCCCGCAGAACCGCCGCGTGGAAAACCGCCTGCCGGGCGCCGACGCCAACCCGTACCTGGCGATTGCCGCCAGTTTGCTGTGTGGCTTCATCGGCATGGTCGAAGGCCATAACCCGAGCGCACCGGTGGTGGGCCGTGGTTATGAGCGACGCAACCTGCGCCTGCCGTTGACCATCGAAGATGCCTTGGAGCGCATGGAAAACAGCAAGACCATCGAGAAATACCTGGGGCAGAAATTCATCACAGGCTACGTCGCGGTCAAGCGGGCCGAGCATGAAAACTTCAAGCGCGTGATCAGTTCATGGGAGCGGGAATTCCTGCTCTTTGCCGTCTGATGCGCCGGGCGCGCTGTGGGAGCAGCGCGCCCTTCACTGAAAAGTCTAGGAGATTGGTATGTCCAGCAACAACCCGCAAACCCGTGAATGGCAAGCCTTGAGCAGCGATCATCACTTGGCGCCGTTCAGCGATTTCAAGCAATTGAAAGAGAAGGGCCCACGGATCATCACCAAAGCCCACGGCGTTTACCTGTGGGACAGCGAAGGCAACAAAATCCTCGACGGCATGGCCGGCCTCTGGTGCGTGGCGATCGGTTACGGTCGCGATGAACTGGCCGACGCCGCCGCCAAGCAAATGAAAGAGCTGCCGTACTACAACCTGTTCTTCCAGACGGCTCACCCGCCGGTGCTGGAACTGGCCAAAGTGATTGCCGACATCGCACCGGCCGGCATGAACCATGTGTTCTTTACCGGCTCCGGCTCCGAAGGCAACGACACCATGTTGCGCATGGTCCGCCACTACTGGGCGGTCAAAGGCCAACCGAATAAAAAAGTCATCATCAGCCGCAAGAACGGCTACCACGGCTCCACCGTGGCCGGCGCGAGCCTGGGCGGCATGACATATATGCATGAGCAGGGCGACTTGCCGATTCCGGGCATCACCCACATCGCCCAACCGTACTGGTTCGGCGAAGGCGGCGACATGAGCCCTGAAGAGTTCGGGATCTGGGCCGCCAACCAGTTGGAAGAGAAGATTCTGGAACTGGGCGTGGACAACGTCGGTGCCTTTATTGCCGAGCCGATCCAGGGCGCTGGTGGTGTGATCGTGCCGCCGGAAACCTACTGGCCGCGCATCAAGGAAATCCTCGCCAAGTACGACATCCTGTTTGTCGCCGACGAGGTGATCTGTGGTTTCGGCCGCACCGGCGAGTGGTTCGGCAGCGACTTCTACGACCTCAAACCGCACATGATGACCATTGCCAAAGGGCTGACCTCGGGCTACGTGCCCATGGGTGGCCTGATCGTGCACGACGATGTGGTTGCCGTGCTGAACGAAGGCGGTGACTTCAACCACGGCTTCACCTACTCCGGCCATCCGGTGGCGGCGGCGGTGGCCTTGGAAAACATCCGCATCCTGCGCGATGAAAAAATCGTTAACCGCGTGCACGAAGAAACGGCACCGTATTTGCAGAAACGTCTGAGGGAACTGGCTGACCACCCGTTGGTGGGTGAAGTTCGCGGCGTAGGCATGCTGGGTGCGATTGAGCTGGTTCAGGACAAGGCCACCCGCAAGCGTTATGAAGGCAAGGGCGTGGGCATGATTTGCCGCAACTTCTGCTTCAACAACGGGCTGATCATGCGCGCCGTGGGCGACACCATGATCATTTCGCCGTCGCTGGTAATCAGCAAGGCCGAAATCGACGAACTGGTGAGCAAGGCGCGTACATGCCTGGACCTGACTTTGGCGGCATTGCAGGGCTAAGTGCTAGGCTCAGTGCGCAGTGCACTGAGCAGTTATAAATGTAGGGGCTTTGGTTGAAAGCCGGCCCCTGAACTTGCCAGACTGTCCCTCTGTTTTGTTGCCCTCTGGAAGGGCCGCTGAACATAAAAGAACGTGGCCCAAAAAAGAAAAAATTGGAGCATCACCATAATGAAGGCATTAGGTTTGAAGAACGCTGGCAAGACCCTCCTCGCCTTGTCCCTGATGGGCGCAATGGCGGGTGCGGCCCAGGCAGACGATAAAGTGCTGCACGTCTACAACTGGTCTGACTACATTGCACCGGACACCATCGCCAACTTTGAAAAAGAGTCGGGCATCAAAGTGGTGTACGACGTTTTCGACAGTAACGAAACCCTGGAAGCCAAGTTGCTGGCAGGCAAGTCCGGCTACGACATTGTCGTACCGTCGAACAACTTCCTCGCCAAGCAGATCAAGGCCGGTGTGTACCAGGAGCTGGACAAGTCCAAGCTGTCCAACTATGGCAACCTGAACAAATCCCTGCTTAAAGCCGTGTCGATCAGCGACCCGGACAACAAGCACGCCTTCCCGTACATGTGGGGCTCGATCGGCATCGGCTACAACCCGGAGAAGGTCAAGGCTGCGCTGGGCGTGGACAAGATCGACTCGTGGGACGTGCTGCTCAAGCCTGAAAACATCGCCAAGCTCAAGAGCTGCGGCGTGAGCTTCCTCGATTCGCCAACCGAAATGCTGCCGGTGGCGCTGCACTACCTGGGCCTGCCAACCGACACTCAGGATAAGAAACAGCTCAAGCAAGCTGAAGACCTGTTCCTGAAAATCCGCCCTTCGATCGGCTACTTCCACTCGTCCAAGTACATCTCGGACCTGGCCAACGGCAACATCTGCGTGGCCGTGGGTTACTCGGGTGACATCCAGCAGGCCAAGTCCCGCGCGGCTGAAGCCGGTGGCAAGGTCAAGGTGGCCTACGACATTCCGAAAGAAGGCGCAGGCAGCTTCTATGACATGGTCGCCATCCCTAAAGATGCCGAAAACGTCGACGCCGCCTATAAGTTCATGAACTACCTGCTCGAACCGAAAGTCATGGCAGGGATCACCAACAGCGTGCGTTTCCCGAACGGTAACGAGAAGGCCACCGCACTGGTCGACAAAGACATCACCAGCGACCCTGGCATCTATCCGCCAGCCGATGTGCAAGCCAAGCTCTACGCCATTGCTGATTTGCCGGCGGCGACTCAGCGTGAAATGACGCGCAGCTGGACCAAGATCAAATCCGGTAAATAAGCCGGGCTTTGTTGGCCACCGCGGCGTTCGCGGTGGCCAACCTGATAATTAAATGACAGAAAGTTTTGCCGGATCGGTTTATCGAGGGTAAGTTGCGCGCCGGTTTTGTTGCCGGGCAACAACTTTGGGCCCAACTATTTAAGAGGACCTCCACTTGCCAATTTCTTTATTTCGCAAAGCCTTGCTGGCGGGTGCGGGTATCGCGCTGGCTGTCAGCGTACAGGCCGCACCGACTGTGCATATTTATAACTGGTCGGACTACATCGGCACCGACACCCTGGCCAACTTCGAGAAGGCCACCGGCATCAAGCCTGTGTATGACGTGTTTGACTCCAATGAAACCCTGGAAGGCAAGTTGCTGGCCGGGCGTACCGGCTACGACGTGGTTGTGCCGTCCAACCACTTCCTCGGCAAGCAGATCAAGGCCGGGGCGTTCCAGAAACTCGACAAGTCGCTACTGACCAACTACTCCAACCTTGACCCGGCGCTGCTCAAGCGTCTGGAAAAGAACGATCCGGGTAACCAGTACGCCGTGCCGTATCTGTGGGGCACCAACGGCATCGGTTACAACGTCGACAAAGTCAAAGAAGTGCTGGGCGTCGATCATATCGACTCTTGGGCCGTGCTGTTCGAACCGGAAAATATGAAGAAGCTGGCCACTTGCGGCGTATCGTTCATGGACTCGGCGGATGAAATGCTGCCGGCGGTGCTCAACTATATGGGCTTGAACCCTAACAGCACCAACCCCGAAGACTACAAGAAGGCCGAAGAGAAGCTGCTCAAAGTGCGGCCCTACGTGACCTATTTCCATTCTTCCAAATACATCTCGGACCTGGCCAACGGCAACATCTGCGTGGCGGCGGGTTTCTCCGGCGATGTGTTCCAGGCCCGGGCCCGCGCGGCTGAAGCCGACAAAGGCGTGAACATTGCCTACGCGATTCCGAAAGAAGGCGGCAACCTGTGGTTTGACGTGCTGGCGATCCCCAAGGATGCCACCAACGTCAAAGAGGCCCACGCCTTCATCAACTATTTGCTGCAACCTGAGGTGATCGCTCAGGTCAGTGATTACGTCGGTTATGCCAACCCTAACCCGGGGGCGGACAAACTGATGAAGCAATCGATACGCACTGACGCAGCGGTTTACCCACCGCAGGCGGTTCTCGATCGGACATTCGTCAACTTCGAGCTACCCCCGAAAGTGCAGCGTTTGATGACCCGTAGCTGGACCAAGGTCAAGACGGGCAAGTAAGGCTCAACCTATCCAAGGTTCGTCCGTACTGGACGATCTGCACTCTTTTTTTCTGGGAGTTTCGTAATGGCAGTTGCCTCCGGCGCCTATAAGAAAGCCCTCGAGGGCGACCAGACACCGAAGAAGGTGTTGGTCAAAATCGACCGGGTCACGAAGAAGTTCAACGAGACGATTGCGGTGGACGATGTGTCCCTGGAAATCAAAAAAGGCGAGATCTTCGCCTTGCTCGGCGGTTCGGGATCGGGCAAATCCACTTTGCTGCGTATGCTTGCAGGCTTCGAGCGCCCAACGGAAGGTCGCATCTATCTCGACGGCGTGGACATCACCGACATGCCGCCCTATGAGCGGCCGATCAACATGATGTTCCAGTCCTACGCCTTGTTCCCCCACATGACTGTGGCGCAGAACATCGCTTTCGGCCTGCAACAGGACAAGATCCCCAAGGCCGAGGTCGACGCCCGTGTGGCCGAGATGCTCAAGCTGGTCCAGATGAGCCAGTACGCCAAGCGCAAGCCGCACCAATTGTCCGGTGGCCAGCGCCAGCGCGTGGCCCTGGCCCGTTCCCTGGCCAAGCGCCCGAAACTGCTGCTGCTCGATGAACCGATGGGCGCGCTGGACAAGAAACTGCGTTCGCAGATGCAGCTTGAACTGGTTGAGATCATCGAGCGGGTGGGCGTGACGTGCGTCATGGTGACCCACGACCAGGAAGAGGCCATGACCATGGCCGAGCGTATCGCGATCATGCACCTGGGCTGGATTGCCCAGATCGGCAGCCCGATCGATATCTACGAAACTCCTACCAGCCGCCTGGTGTGTGAGTTCATCGGCAACGTCAACATCTTCGAAACCCAGGTAGTGGACGACGCCGAAGGCCACGCCGTGCTCAAGTGCGCCGACCTGGACCGCGATATCTACGTGGGTTACGGCATCGCCACCTCGGTGGAAGACAAGTCGGTGACCTACGCCATCCGCCCGGAAAAACTGTTGGTCACGTCTGAAATGCCGACCTGCGAGCACAACTGGTCCAGCGGTAAAGTGCACGACATCGCCTACCTCGGCGGTCACTCGGTGTTCTACGTGGAACTGCCGAGCGGCAAGCTGGTGCAGTCCTTCGTCGCCAACGCCGAGCGCCGTGGCCAGCGCCCAACCTGGGGCGACCAGGTATACGTGTGGTGGGAAGACGACAGCGGCGTGGTACTTCGCTCATGAATATGAAGAAGTTCAAGCGCCAGCTGCAGCGAATAACCCCCACTGGCCGGCATGCGGTCATCGGGATTCCTTTCCTTTGGCTGTTCCTGTTTTTCATGCTGCCGTTCTTCATCGTCCTGAAGATCAGTTTTGCCGAGGCCGACGTCGCGATCCCGCCCTACACCGAGATCTATACCTTCGTTGAGCAGAAATTGCAGTTGGTGCTCAACCTGGCCAACTACGCGATGCTGGGCGACGACGAGTTGTACATCTCGGCGTACCTGGGGTCGCTGAAGATGGCGTTCTTCAGCACGCTGTTGTGCCTGCTGATCGGCTACCCGATGGCCTACGCCATCGCCAAGGCGCGCAAGGAGATCCAGACCGTTCTCGTGCTGCTGATCATGATGCCGACCTGGACCGCGATCCTGATCCGTGTGTATGCGTGGATGGGCATTCTCAGCAACAACGGCTTGCTCAATGGCTTCCTGATGTCCATGGGGCTGATCAACGAACCGCTGCAGATCCTCAACACCAACATCGCGGTGTATATCGGTGTGGTCTATTCGTACCTGCCGTTCATGATCCTGCCGTTGTACGCCAACCTGGTGAAACACGACCAGAGCCTGCTGGAGGCTGCGTCTGACCTGGGTTCGAGCACCTTCAACAGCTTCTGGAAAATCACCGTGCCGCTGTCCAAGAACGGCATCATCGCCGGCTGCATGCTGGTGTTTATCCCGGTGGTGGGCGAGTTCGTGATCCCGGAACTGCTGGGCGGTCCGGAAACCCTGATGATCGGTAAAGTGTTGTGGCAAGAGTTTTTCAATAACCGTGACTGGCCGGTAGCGTCTGCCCTGGCGGTGGTGATGCTGGCGATCCTGATCGTGCCGATCATCCTGTTCAACCGCAGCCAAGCCAAAGAGATGGAGGGCAAGATATGAAGCGCTTCAGTTTCTCCAGCTTTATGCTGGTGGCGGGGTTGTTGTTCATCTACCTGCCGATGCTGATCCTGGTGATCTATTCGTTCAACGAATCCAAACTGGTAACGGTGTGGGGCGGTTGGTCGATCAAGTGGTACGTAGGCCTGTTGGATAACACCCAGTTGATGGGTTCGGTAGGGCGCTCGCTGGAAATCGCCTGCTACACGGCGGTGGCTGCGGTAGCCCTGGGCACCTTGGCGGCCTTTGTGCTGACGCGCATCAGCCATTTCAAGGGCCGCACGCTGTTCGGCGGCCTGGTGACCGCGCCGCTGGTGATGCCGGAAGTGATCACTGGTCTGTCGCTGTTGCTGTTGTTCGTGGCCATGGCGCAGATGATCGGCTGGCCCCAGGAGCGTGGCATTGTCACGATCTGGATCGCTCACACCACGTTCTGTGCGGCGTATGTGGCGGTGGTGGTGTCGGCGCGCCTGCGTGAGCTGGACCTGTCGATTGAAGAGGCGGCGATGGACCTGGGGGCGCGGCCGTGGAAGGTGTTCTTCCTGATCACTATCCCGATGATCGCGCCGTCGTTGGCGGCGGGCGGCATGATGTCGTTCGCGTTGTCCCTCGACGACCTGGTTCTGGCCAGCTTCGTATCGGGCCCGGGCTCGACGACCCTGCCGATGGAAGTGTTCTCGGCGGTGCGCCTTGGGGTCAAGCCCGAGATCAATGCCGTGGCCAGCCTGATTCTGTTGGCGGTGTCGCTGGTGACCTTCCTGGTGTGGTTCTTCAGCCGTCGTGCCGAGGAACACCGCAAGAAAGCCATTCAGCAGGCCATCGAAGAAGCGGCGGCAGATGGCTGGCAGCAGCCTGACAAGCGCAGAGCTTCGGCACCGGTCTAGTCAGGGCTACCGGAAGAAACCGGATCAAAATGTGGGAGCAGCGGTGCGACGATCCGCCTTGCTCCCACATTTGATTGCAGCCCAGGCCGATTATGCTGCCCAAGGCGATTTGCGGATCACCTCGACAAAATTCATCGGCTTGAAGCCCGGCTCCTGATCCACTAGTACATCCGTCTTCACGTTGCCGAACGTGGTCTGCGGGCGATGGCGTAAGCCGTCGGCAAAGGCGCAGATGATGCACTCCTTGAACCCTTCACCCCGTGGATGCGCATGCACCACTGCCTCGCGCTGCGTGGCGTCAAAGGCTGCGTAGTCCATGCCCAGCACGTCCATCTCGACACCGGCCGTCACCAGTGCCACGGTGGGGCGCAGATGCTTCGGTACGCCCGGCGTGGTGTGCAGGGCGATGGACAACCACACCTGTTCGATGTCGTCATCGCTCAGCCCATAAG
Organism: Pseudomonas sp. BCA17; assembly: GCF_004519405.1. GTDB lineage: Bacteria > Pseudomonadota > Gammaproteobacteria > Pseudomonadales > Pseudomonadaceae > Aquipseudomonas. Next base: position 448,176 of record NZ_SGWI01000003.1, read on the forward strand.
GCTTGAGGAACGCCGCTGCCGCATTGGCGCCATCCACCTCGAAGCGCTCGTCGTCACTGCGATGGCCTTCGACCAGTCCCAGGTCGTGAAACATGGCGCCGACGTAGAGCAGCTCCGGGTTGTAGGAGAGTTGTTGGCGTTCACCGCTCAAGGCGCCGAACAGGAATACCCTGCGCGAGTGGTGATAAAGCAGATCGGATTCGATGTCGCGGATGTATTCGGTGGTGGCTTTGGCCAAAGCGCTGTCGGGTATTCGGATACCGGCGATGGTGGTGCTCATGGTGATTCTCCTCTGGAAAGATTCCAGTCTGGTCGCGCGCCCGCGAAGGGGCCATCGCGGCGAGGGCGCTATCCCGGCCAATGTGGTGGTACATCGTGCCAAGGCAAAACCGGCTAGGGTGTAGGCTGCGAGAATCCGGATGCAGGAGCGGGGCTTGCTCTCGATCGCGGTGGTTCAGTTGCACAGTAGGTGCCGGACACTCAGCAATCGGGAGTCCAGGCGCCTCTGCGCAGGGTGTGCATTTATTCAGTCAGAAAAGGTGTTTTTGAGCATGGGCAAGACCGTCGCCATCCTGATCTTCCCCGGCGTCCAGTCGCTGGACGTGAGCGGCCCGATGGATGTGTTCTGCGAGGCCAACCGCTTTTTGCCGCCGCAAGACCATTACCAGCTGGAGGTCATCGGTCTCGCTCACGGCAACATGGCGGCCTCCAACGGCCTGTCACTGCAGGCCCATCGGCACTACAGCGAAGCCCTGCAAGCCTATGACCTGTTGCTGGTAGCCGGAGGCCCGCAGTTACCCTTCGAAGATTTCGGTGCCTTGTTCGACGCTTGGCTGCGCGGTGCCGCTGCTCGTGCGCAACGCTTTGGCTCGATCTGTAATGGCGCCTTCATGCTGGCCCGAGCCGGCTTGCTGGACGGTAAAACCATCACCACCCACTGGAACGATGCCGCGGATCTGGCGCGCCTGTGTCCCACCGCCCACATCGATGCCGACCGCCTCTACGTACAGGACGGTAACCTCTTCACCTCGGCGGGGGTGACCGCAGGCATCGACCTGTCGTTGTACCTGTTGGCCCGGGACCACGGTCCGGAAGTCGCGCTGAGCGTGGCTAAGCGCCTGGTGGTGTTCACTCAGCGTTCCGGGGGGCAGTCGCAGTTCAGCCCGTTCCTCACACCTCACGCCGAAACCACCTCGGCGGTGGCACTGGTGCAGTTGTACGTATTGGCGAATCTGACGGGGGATCTGACCATCGCCGACCTGGCCAAGGCCGCCAATATGAGCGCGCGCAATTTTTCCCGGGTATTTGCCCGTGAAGCGCGGATAACCCCGGCCGAGTTTGTCGAGCGAGCGCGGGTGGATGCGGCGCGGGTAATGCTCGAAAGCAGCAGCGCACCGCTCAAGACGGTGGCCTATCAATGCGGGTTTCGCGATGCCCAGCACATGCGCAGCGTGTTCAACCGCCGGCTGGGTGTGACGCCGCATCAGTTTCGCCTTAACTTTGCGGCACCGGTTTGAATGGGGAAGGAAGGTTATCTGGCTGGCAATAGTTTCAGGATGCCACGGGTATTCGCCGTGACTTCCTCATCACTGAAATGTGCTTGCTCGTATCCACCCTCGATGTAGGTTTGCGCCTGGTCGCCATAGTGCCGATCGAACGGCACGCCGCTTTGCCCCACCGGGTTGATGGTCAGAGCATGGGCCGGGTCGGCGAAGTCGATCAATCGGCGGGTCGATGGGCCGTAGGTCACCGGCCAGGGCGCGGGGCCGATCATCGCCGATTGGTTGTTCGGCACTTCGTGTGTGCCGGGTGCGGGGAACGGGCCGACGTTGAAGAGTTTGTCCAATGGCTTCTGCATGCCCAGCGGGTGCCCATGGGTCAACGTGTGCGCCTTGCCCCACTGCCACTGGCCCGGGTCGTCGCCGAGTGTGGCCTTGAGGTGCGCCAGGCTATTGTCCCAGGCCAGCTTGACGGTGTCGGCGCGTTTGCCGTCCCACCACGGCGAGTCCGCTGCAGCAGCGAGGCGCGGCAATGCGGCGTCGATCATTCGGGTGGTGAGCAGGGTCTTGAACAGGGCGTCGCCCAGCTTCGGGTGGAAGGTTGCGTCGGTGAGGTTGAACAGGAACTGGTTGAACAGCGTGGCGCTGGTGGAGTCCAGCGGATAATCGCCTTTCCAGCTGGCCAGTTGTTCCACCAGCTTCAACTGGGCCGGGTCCTTGACCACGTCACGCAACACCGGCAGCAATGGCGCCAGCAAACGTGGGCCGTAGGCAGTTGTGGTGCCCAGTTGCAGGGCCTGGCTGTTGCTCAGGTCCCACTTCACGCTTTTGTCGCTCAGTTGCGTGTTCAACTGCTGCCCACGGTCGGGCAGGTTGTAATAGCCGGGGATCTCCATGCCGGTGGGCGAGGCCGGCTGGGCATTGGCGGACACCACATAACCACGCGCGGGATTCTCTTCCTGAGGGTTGGCGCTGAATGGGTAGAAGCCCAGCTTGTCGGCCTGGGCGGTGCTACCGTCGAGGATGAAGGCCGGGTTGACGCCGGCCGGGCGGATCGGCAATTGCGCCGCGGCCCACCAGCCGATATCGCCCTTGGCATTTGCCCACACGATATTCAGCCCGGGTGCCGAAACCTTGGCGGCTGCCGCACGCGCCTTGGCCAGGGTATCGGCACGGTTGAGCTGGTAGAAGCCTTCGAGGATCGGGTTTTCGGTATCGAGGAACGCCCACCACATGGCGATAGGCGTCTTGCCGGCATTCTCGCCGAGCACGTCATTGATGATCGGGCCGTGGGGTGAACTGCGCAGGGTCAGAATGACCGGCTCCTGGCCTTTTACGGCAATCTGCTGTTCGCTGCTGGTCATGTCGACCCACTGACCGTGGTACCAGACCTGGTTGGGGTTATCCGGGTTGACCTTCTCGGCGATCAGGTCGAGGTCGTCGTTCTGGAACATGGTCAGGCTCCAGCCGAAATCCAGGTTGTGCCCCAGGAACGCCACCGGTACCAGCGCGTTGTGATAGCCGTACAGCTCAAAGCCCGGCGCCGACAGCTGCGCCTCGTACCACACCGACGGCACCGAGAAGCGGATATGCGGGTCGCCCGCCAGCAACGGCTTGCCACTTTGGGTACGGCTGCCGCTGATGGCCCAGGCGTTGCTGCCCTCGAACTGCGGCAGGCCGTTGTCGGCCAGGGCCCTGTCGCTCAGGGCGGCAAGGGCGCCGAGGCTTTTCCAGTCGCCGGCGGCCAGATTGAGCGCACCCTTGGGTTGCCAGTCCAGGTCGAAGACTTTCAGGTATTCGCTGCCCAGTTGGTCGCGCACGTAAGTCAGCACAGGCTCGGTACGAAACGCGACGGCAAAACTGTAGGCCATGTACCCGGCGACGCTGATGGTGTCTTCGGGTGTAAAGGGCCGTTTGGTGATGCCCAGCACATCGAACTCCATGGGGCTGGCGTGGCTGTCCTGATACTGGTTGACCCCATCGAGGTAGGCTTGCAGGGCCTTCCACGCGTTCGAGTCGTGGTCGATGTGTTCCACGTAGCTCAAGGCACGCTCACGAATACGCAGGCTGCGGAACAGTTTGTCGGTTTCCAGCAGCTTGGGGCCCAGGACTTCGGCCAGCTCGCCACGGGCCAGGCGCCGCATGATCTCCATCTGGAACAGCCGGTCCTGGGCGTGCACATAGCCCAGGGCGCGATACATGTCGGCCTCGTTCTCGGCGCGAATGTGCGGCACGCCACGGTCGTCGTAACGCACTGTGACGGCGCCTTGCAGGTTGCTCAGCATGACCGTGCCCTGACGGGTGGGTTGCTTGCTGTAGACATACCAGCCGGCACCGGCCAGGAGAATGGCAATCAGAAGAGCGAGCACGGTCAGGCTGCGTTTCATGGACGGTCCTTGGGTCAGTCACCTTGAAGGTCAACGGAGTCTAATAGGTTTGATGGAGACTGAGGAAATGCTGATGCGCCGTTGTGACAGCCGAGGTTCAAGTGACCGGCGCTGTGGATGAGCTACTATTGCGCCCGTCGTCCTTGAGCCTTTTTTCATGACCTGCGCCACGCAACCCAAGCCAGATCCCAGCCATGCAGACGTTGCCTACGTCTGTAGCCTGGAAGCGCAATCGCTGATCAGCCGCTTTTTGCAGCATCCGCCGGTCGGCTTTGACGCCAGGCTGTCCGACCAGGGCTTGCCGTACTTCTTCACCCCGTTCGATCTGTTGACCACCGCCGACGATGAGTTCGTCAAGCGTGTTCGCGGTTGGCCGGGCTATGCCGTGTGGCATTCGTGGTTGCGTGTCGACAGTTGCTTTGTGGGCACGACGGTCACTGAGTACGCGCCGTTCCCTCAGGACGTATCGCCCGAGCACCTTGCGCAGTGGCTGCAAGAGGAATGCGCCCCGCAGCGCAAACTCACCATTGTCAAAGACGTGCCGCACAATTCCCCGTTGCTCAGCGAGGCCGACAACCGTTACGCGCAAGCCTTGATCGATGATTGCACTCGGCGTGGTTTCATCAGCCTTGAGGGCCAGGCACTGGCTTATGTGCCCATCAACTTCACCACCATCGATGAATATCTTGGGCGCTTGTCCCACAGCCGTCGCCGCAATATCCGACGCAAATTACGCAGTCGTGAAGCGTTGCGCGTGGAGGTCCTGGATACCGGCGATGCACGCTTCAACGATGATGCCTGGCTGGCGCAGCTGTACGGGTTGTACAAGGCGGTGTACGACCAGAGCGAGATCCATTTCGACCTGCTCGCACCGGAGTTTTTCAGCGGGTTGCTGAGGGACTCCGGCAGCAATGGCCGGGTGTTCTGCTACTGGCACTGCGACGAACTGATCGGCTACAACCTGTGCTATGTGCAGGGCGACAAGCTGCTCGACAAATACATCGGCCTTAATTACCCGCAGGCGCTGGAGTTCAACCTGTACTTTGTCAGCTGGTTTGTGAATCTGGAGTACGCGGTGGCCCATGGGCTGAAATTTTATGTGGCGGGCTGGACCGACCCGCAAGTCAAGGCCAACCTCGGCGCCGACTTTACCTTTACCCGTCACCTGGTGTGGATACGCAACCCGCTGTTGCGCAAGCTGGGCAACCGGTTCCGGCATCACTTTGAAAGTGACTTGCAGTGGCACCAGGAGAAAACCGCATGAGCCAGGACCGAGCGCCGCTGATTCTCGATTTCGATGGTGCCGTCAGCGACATTCCCGGTGCAGTCACCTTACCGCTGCAGGCGTGGCAGGAAAAAATCCGCTTCGGCTGTCGTTGGGCCCAGTTCAAGGAACTGGAAACCGCCCTGCACGCGCAGATGCCCAGCGATTACGGCTGCGTGTTTACCGGCAGTGGCGACTACCACCACCTCAGCCAGCTTCTGTTGAACCGCCTGCCCACTCAACAGAAGTACCAACTGATCATCTGCGACAACCACCCCGACAATATGCGCTACCCGTTCGGCATCCACTGCGGTTCTTGGGTCTATTGGGCCAGCCGCTTGCCCCAGGTCGAGCATGTGCATGTGCTGGGTATAGGTTCGCAGGACATTGCCTTGGGCCACGCCTGGGAGAATCACTGGTCGCCGCTGCTCAAGCGCAAGTTGACCTACTGGAACGTCAACGTCGATACGCGCTGGATGAACTGGATCGGCGCCGGGCCGAGCAATCGCGCCTTCGGCCATCCGGATGAGTTGATGCGTGCGTTTCTGGCCCAGCTTGATCGCTCGCTGCCGGTGTACCTGTCCATCGACAAAGACGTGCTAAGCCCACAGGTGGTGAACACCAATTGGGACCAGGGTGAATTCCTGGAACAGCATTTGAATGATCTGATCGATGCCTGCCAGGGCCAGGTCATTGGCGCGGACGTCACCGGGGACGTATCGGCCTATCACTATGAAAGCAGGTTCAAGCGCTGGCTGAGCGCGTCTGATGGCCAGGAAGAACTGCCTGAGGCGCAGGTGCAGATTTGGCAACAGCAGCAGAACGAGTTGAATGGCCGTCTGGTCGCGCGCATCAATCAGGCGTGGAAACGATAACCTTCAGCCTGGCGAGGATCTGTTCGAAGAGCTCGTCGGTCAGCCAAGGGCTGTTGCTGATCGACAGTGTGCGGCGGGCGAAAGCCTGGGCCTGGGTGATCTGGCTGCCCGGCTCCAGCAAGGGGGCCACGTCGGGGTAATCCGGCAAGGTGTGAATAAACAGGCGCGTCACGCCCAGCCCCGAGGTCCAAAGCTGCGCCATCGCCGCATCCCGGGTGTGCGCCGAGGGCATCATCACCATCAGAAAAGGCCAGGTCCCTTGCTGCCCCGGCCGGTCGAGGATGACCGAGACACCGGGCAGGGCATTCAAGCGTGCGGCACGGCGTAATGCCCGGGTGCGGCCTTGTTGCAGGTGATCGGGCAAGCGAGCCAGTGCAGCGGCGCCGACCCTGCGGCGATAACCGCCCAAATGATGCAGCGGGATGTCGTTGACCGAGAAATCATCACCCACCGCGGCGATTTCATCGCCTTGTGCCAGTGCCGTGCGCAATGCCTTGCCATACACGTAATACAAGCCGTACGGCCGATAAAGCAGGGCATATCCCCACAGCTCGGCGCTGCGCCGCAACTCCCAGTGCAGGCTGAACGGCAGGTCCTGGCGACATTGGCGGTGCAGCGCCTGATGCAACACCGGGTCACGGCTGAACAACACGCCGCCCTCTGCCGTCGTCAGGCCTTTACCCAGCGCCATGCTGAAAAAACCCACGTCGCCTTTGAGCCCGACACTGTGGCCATCATCCAGCGCCCCCATGGCTTGCGCGGCATCTTCGATGACCGCCGCGCCGATGGCGCCGGCAATGCGCCTGGCAGTGTCGACATCAGCTACGCGCCCGGCCAGATGGGTGACCACCACCGCCAGGGTGCTTTCGTCGCACAACTGCGCCAGGTGCTGTTCGTCCAGGTCGATGCTGTTGGGCTGCAAATCACAGGGCACCACCCGCAACGGCGGGCAGTAATGGGCGGCCAAGGCCACCAGTGGACAGGTATAGGCCGGCACGATGAGGCGGGTACGCCCCGGCATCCGCTGTTGCAATACCCGCAGGGCGATGACCAGCGCGGCGGTCCCGGAGCAAGGCAGCGCCGGCAGCGGGATCGATAACTGGCGGGCCAGGGCAGGGGCCAGGTCGCCCGACAAACCGAACAGGTCCCACCAGCGCAGGGGCAACCCTGCGGTAGGCGGAATCTCCCGGCGAGTCATTACGCCAGCGTCTCGGAACGACCGGCACCGATGACTTTACCGGCTTCGTCTTCGCTGCGGGCCAGGCACAGGATGCCGGCAATGATCAACGCGCCGCCGATGATCTTCGGCAGGGTCAGGCTGTCATCGAACAACCACACGGAAATCAGCGTGACGCTGATCAGTTCCAGGTGCGAGGCCGCAAATGCCGGACCTACCGGGGCATATTTGAGCAAGGTCATCCAGGTGAAGAAGGCACCGATGTAACCTACAAAAGCGCCGTAGATCCATGGAGCACCAAACACACGCACCAGCCAGGCGGTGTCCATCGTCAGGGGTTCGGCATGCACCGAGGCGAATTTGAAGCTGACCTGCGCCAAGGTGTCGAAAATGATCAGCGCGAGAAAACCCAGGATATAAAAGCGTTTCATTATTCAAACCCCACGACGGTCACGCCACAGGCGATCAGCATGATGCCGATCAACCGCCATTTGCTCAGGCTTTCCTTGAACAGGAAGCGGCCGGCAATCATGATCACCACGATATTGATCGAGCCCAGCATCACACCGACCGACAGTGGCACCAGTGTCAGGAAGGCCAGCCACAACACGAATTCGAAGATGTAACAGATAACGCCGAGCCAGATCCACGGCCGTTTGAGCATGTGTTTCCAGTGGGCCAGGCCGTCATGCTCGGCGCTGGCTGACGCCGCGGCCTTGAAGGCCAGCTGGCCGGACGTGTCGACGATAACGTTGAGTATCCAGAGGATGATGGTTAACTGGCTCATGTATTCCTGTGCTTACAATCCTGCCGAGGGCGTACGATACAGCAGCCTGCCGCCTGGGTGACTGGAGTTTGCCGCTCGAACAGCCTGTGTTCAGTTTGACTCCTCGCGCCACTGGCAATAGCAACCAACCGCCAGCGTGTGGGTGGCACTCACTTCGCGCCCGGCCCCAAGGGCTTTCAAGATCGGTTCGATAAAGCTGTTGCTGGAATTACACGTCAGCCCTTCACTGTAGGGGCCGAAGTACGCAAGCTTGCCCGTGCGGTCCCAAATGCCCACGGCCGGCGTCGCCGGCACCTGGTCGGCACCGGGCAGAGCGTTGAGGGGTTTCATCTTGCGCAGTTTGTCAGGCAGTTGGCCGTGGCTGCCGGCCTTTTGCAGAGCATAAAACTCCACGCCTTGAGGCGCGTACTCTTCGATCAGTTCGTCCAAATGCTGCTGGTTGCCGACATTGCACGGGCACGCCGGGTCCCAGAAGTGCACGAGGCGTATCGGGCCGGGGCCTGCGAGTTCGGCAGGCAGGCGCAAGGCGTCGCCGGAGAACACCGCGGTGTGTTCGCTGAAGGCACGCAGATAGCGGCCCTGGAACCAGTCATAGGCGGCCCACAGCACACCGGTGCAAATGACCAGAATCAGGCTGGCGAACAGGGCGGTGCGCAGGTGCTGTCGCATTTGGATCTTTCCTCGGAGGTCGCGTAGCTTGCCATGCTTGCCCTGACAGATGAATATCGCAGCTCGATATTCATCTTCCCTGAGAGTCTGGAACCCTTTATGCCTGTCAGCTTTGACCCCGATCATCTACGCGAAAGCTTGCGGCCCCTGGTGGATGCGCAGCCGCTTTCCGTGGAGGCACGGGTCTACCAGCGCTTCTATGGATTGGACCTGCCGGCGCGCAAAGTGCCGGTCGCCAGCCGCTTGGGACGCTTTGAAGTGGAAGGCTTCCAGGTGGTGGCGCAAGTCTGGTGGCCAGTGCAGCCGGTGGCGACGATGTTTATGTTCCACGGCTTCTACGACCATATGGGGCTGTACCGCCACGTAGTGGATTGGGCGCTGGACCGTGGGTTCGTGGTAATCGCCTGCGATTTGCCGGGGCATGGCTTGTCCAGCGGCGCCCGTGCAAGCATCGATGATTTTGCGGTGTATCAGGCGGTGGTGCAGGCGCTGTTTGCCCAGGCCCAGGCGCTGCAACTGCCGCAACCCTGGCACTTGTTCGGACAAAGCACGGGCGGTGCGGTAGTGGTCGACCATTTGCTCAACCATGGCCTCGACAGCCCGGCCCAGGGCCAGACCTTTCTGCTGTCGCCCTTGGTACGGCCACGGGCCTGGGGCTGGTCGCAGGTCAGCTATTACCTGCTGCGTCCGTTTGTAAAAGGCATCGCTCGCCGGTTCAGCGAGAATACCAACGACCCGGACTTCAAGCCGTTCCTGGAGGCCGACCCGCTGCAACCCCGCCAACTGCCCACGGCCTGGGTCGGCGCGCTGGCGCGCTGGATCAAGCGCATCGAAGCCGCCCCGCACAGCCCACGGCGGCCACTGATCGTTCAGGGGGAGGAAGACATGACGGTGGACTGGCAGCACAACTTGCAAGTGCTGCAGGGCAAGTTCGACCGGCCTGAGGTGTTGATGCTGCCGCGTGGCAGGCATCACCTGGCCAATGAGATTCCCGAGATTCGCCAGCAATACTTCAGCTTCCTGACAGACCACCTGAAGTAACGGGCTCAGTGCGGGAGGGGGGGCACGCCCCCTTGCGCACTTTACTGCGTCAGGCTGGACGTGCTTTGGCCGACGGCAAGCCCAGCCCTGATCGCTGCCAACGCTGCCTGGTAATACGCTTTACCTTCCGGTGACTCCGCAAACGTAGCGAACTCTTCCAGCTCCGGGTCGGACAGGTTCCGATAGACGTACAGCAGCGTGTTGTTCAGGTCGTTGCCGATCTGCTGCATCAGGCGCTCACGCTGACCATTCAACATGCCCTGGGCCTGGGTACCGCCCAGCAGGCCGGGAATCATCTGGCTCAAACTGTCAGCCGCGACACCGGCAATTGCCAGGCTGACTTCCGCACCGGCTTCGCGTGCCGGCAGGGCCTGGGCCAGGTGTCCGATGATCAGGCTGCGGGTCGCGTCGGCTTCCATGTGGGGCAAGCCCTTGGCGTTTTTCGCCAACTGGTCGCGGCGGGTGGCGAGCAATTCGGCATCGACAATCTTGCGGCCCAGGGGCGATTGGAAGAACGCCAGCGCGGGCTTGGGGTCGGCCAGGTGCTTGCGCAACTGCGCTTCGGCACGCTGATCAACGGCCTGGGCCGCAAAGCGTTTGTTGCTGTTGTCCACCAGCGCCTGGTACACCGCCGGCGGCAGGCTATTGCGGTAGCGTTGCTGGGCGGCACTGAGGGCGTCATTGAAATGCGCACGTTGTTCGGCCCAGCCGGCGACTTTGTACAACTGGTCATGGCTGTCTGCCCAAGCGGGCAAAACGCAGAACATCAGCACGGAAAAAAACAAACGACGCATAGGGACTCCTGTCAGTCGGCCACTATTGTCCGTGTCGGGCGTAGGATTTGTCGAGAAATCCTATCAGTCACCTGACTAAAGTGTGTGCAGACGCTCGGCGGCTCTGTCGAATTCACAGGCGTATGGATACTATGCGCGCCATGCAAATATCCTTCGATCACCCGCTGCTGCAACGTATCGTCGACGACCTGGCCGAAAAAGGCTGGTCGCAGCAGAACGGCTTCCTGCCCCAGGCTCTGACCCTGGAACTGGCGGCTGAGTGCCGTAAACGTGCGGCCGAGGGTGAATTGGTACCTGCCGCTGTAGGGCGAGGGCCGGCCCAGGAGATTCGCGAGGGCATTCGCGGTGACCATATCCAGTGGCTGGAAGAGGGCGATGCAGCGGTCTGCCAGACCTATATGGGATTGATGGACGGCCTGCGGCTGGCGATGAATCGCGATCTGTTCCTGGGCCTAGAAGACTTCGAAAGCCACTTCGCGATGTACCCGCCGGGTGCGTTTTACCTCAAGCATCTGGACCGTTTTCGCGATGATGACCGGCGCACGGTTTCGGCAGTGGTCTATTTGAACGACGCCTGGTTGCCTGAGCATGGCGGCCAGTTGCGCATGTACCTCAAGGACGGCGTCGAATACGATGTGGAACCCACCGGCGGTTGCCTGGTGGTGTTCCTGTCGGGGGAAGTGCCCCACGAAGTCCTGCCCGCTACGCGCGAGCGCTTGTCCTTGACCGGCTGGTTTCGCCGGCGGGGCAACGAGCCGTTTTGATATGGAAAAGATTCTGGTCAGCCGCTGTCTGCTTGGACACAAGGTGCGTTATGACGGCGGAGCCAGCGGCCCGTTCGATCCCTTGGTGCAGTGGCAGGCCGAGGGGCGAGTGGTCGCGATTTGCCCAGAGGTCTCGGGCGGCTTGCCGACGCCACGGCCACCCGCCGAAATCGCGGGCGGGCAGGGCGTCGACGTGTGGGAAGGTCGTGCGCGGGTGCTCACCGCCGAGGGCGAAGACTTCAGCGCCGCCTTCCTCGATGGCGCCCGCCAGGCGCTAGCATTGGTGCAGCGCCACGGCATCCGCATCGCCATCCTCAAGGCCAACAGCCCATCCTGCGGCAACCTGCTGATCTATGACGGCACCTTCAGCGGTCTCAAGGTGAGCGGCGAGGGTGTGACGGCGGCGTTGCTCAAGCATCATGGGGTGCTGGTGTTCAGTGAGCAGGAGTTGCCTGAAGCGGTTCAGGCACTGGCGCAATTGTAAGGGGCTGGTCCTTTAACCACTTGTGCGAGAGCGCTTTCAAGCGGCCATCGGCCTTGATCTGCTGCAGTGCCCTGTCCAGGCTGCTCTTGAACGCCGGGTTGCCCTTCTGGAACGGAATCGCCAGTTCCGGCTTTTCGAGATAAGCCTCGCTGAAATCGAACCGATCATTGAGCTGCGCAGTCATAGCGATATGGTTGATGGCCACGTCATATTTGCCGGTTTCGACGCCCGACAACAGGTCGCCGTCATCGGTGGTGATAAAGGAGGGACGCACATCCATTTCCTTGGCCAATTGTTCACCCAACTCCACTTCAAAACCGGTTAGCTTATTGCCGTCCTTGAAGTTGAGGGGCGGGGTGTTGGCTTCCAGTGCGATGCGCAGTTCGCCGCGATCAAACACATCGTCGATCAGTTCGGCATGGGCCAAAGGGCTCAAAAGGGGAAGTAAAAGTACAAGGCCAGGCGAAAAGCGCATGGTCGCTCCTAAAGAATTCAGCTGTGCGAGGTGCCGCCCAGCATCGCTTTGCTATGGTGTTGAGTGCCTTGGACAGCAATTTGTCGCGAAGTTGTCATAACCCAACAGATTTCCTGCAGAAACTGGAGAAGCGAATGAAAGCCTTATTGTCCCGTGCAACGATTGCCAGCCTGCTGCTGGGTGCCTCGATGTTGGCCACCGCCGCCGACGGCATCCCGCGTAGCGCGCCGCCTGAAGGTGCCAAAGTATTTATCGTGTCGCCCAAGGATGGCGCCACTGTGGATAAGACCTTTACCGTCAAATTCGGCATGGAAGGCTTGAAGCTGGCCCCGGCCACTGAACAGGCCCCGGGCACCGGCCACCACCACCTGTTGATCGACCAGAAAGAGCTGCCGGATGCCAGCGTACCGATCCCGGCCACCGAGACCGTGATCCACTACGGCAAGGCCCAGACCGAGACCGAACTGACCCTCACCCCAGGCAAGCACACCTTGCAACTGGTGGCCGGCGACAAACTGCACATGCAGTTCAACCCGACTGTGGCCTCGAAAGTGATCACGGTTAATGTGAAATAAAAAACGGGAGTCCCTGGCGGGGCTCCCGTTTTTTATAGCTGCAAGCTGCAAGCTGCAAGCTGCAAGCTGCAAGCTTCAAGCTTCAAGCTTCAAGCTATAAGCTGCAAGCGACAGCTTTTGCTTGCAGCTTCAAACTTGCAGCTTACAGCTGACTAGTACCTAGTCTCTAAAAAAGCACGCGGCTACGAATCGTGCCTTTGATGTGCTGCAGCTTCTCTTGCGCCAAGTCCGAGTACTCGGCGTCGACGTCGATGACCACGTAACCGACTTTCTCGTTGGTCTGCAGGAACTGACCGGAGATGTTGATGCCGTTTTCCGCGAAGACCTTGTTGATCTCCATCAGCACGCCAGGGATGTTCTGGTGGATGTGCAGCAGGCGGTGTTTGCCAGGGTGAGCCGGCAGGGCCACTTCCGGGAAGTTCACCGACGAAACGGACGTACCGTTGTCGCTGTACTTGACCAGCTTCTCCGAGACTTCCAGGCCGATGTTGGCTTGGGCTTCGGCGGTGGAACCGCCGATGTGCGGGGTCAGGATCACGTTATCCAGGCCACGCAGCGGGCTTTCGAAGACGTCATCGTTGGAGCGAGGCTCTACCGGGAAGACGTCGATGGCGGCGCCGATCAGGTGCTTGTCCTTGATCGCTTCAGCCAGGGCATCCAGTTCGACCACGGTGCCGCGTGCGGCGTTGATCAGGATGCCGCCTTTCTTGATGGCACGGATTTCCTTCTCGCCAATCATCCACTGGGTCTCAGCGGTTTCCGGAACGTGCAGGGTCACGATGTCGGACATGCCCAGCAGCTCGGTCAGGCTGGCCACTTGGGTGGCGTTGCCCAATGGCAGTTTGGTCAGGGTGTCGTAGAAGAACACCTGCATCCCCAAGCCTTCAGCCAGGACCGACAACTGAGTACCGATCGAGCCATAACCCACGATACCCAGCTTCTTGCCGCGGATTTCGAAGGAGTTGGCCGCGCTCTTGATCCAGCCGCCACGGTGGCAGGAAGCGTTCTTCTCTGGGATACCGCGCAGCAGCAGGATGGCTTCCGCCAACACAAGCTCCGCAACGGAACGGGTGTTGGAGTACGGTGCGTTGAACACAGCGATGCCGCGCTCGCGCGCTGCGTTGAGGTCGACCTGGTTGGTGCCGATGCAGAAACAGCCGACCGCCACGAGTTTCTTGGCGTGATCGAAGATTTCTTCGGTCAACTGAGTGCGTGAGCGAATGCCGATAAAGTGCGCGTCGGCGATCTTTTCCTTGAGCTGGGCTTCCGGCAGAGAACTGGTGATGTACTCAATGCTGGTGTACCCGGCGGCTTTCAGAACGTCGACAGCCGATGGGTGGACGCCTTCCAGAAGAAGGAACTTGATCTTGCTCTTATCGAGAGAAGTCTTGCTCATCTGCGTAAACCTGTATCCCGGAGAAAAATGGCAGGGAGTCGGATCACTTAAGCTGACCCGGACGGCAGGAAAGCCGTCACCGCAGAAACGCCCTTGGGCTCTGTCCTGCGGGGGCGGTATGCTAGCATACGCGCCCCGCTAAACACTCATTCCTGCGACGTGAAGCGTTCTCAGGATGACCATGAATTGTTCGAGAGTTCTGTCAATGACCCATCCTGCCCTGATTGATGAGCTAAAGACCCTGGTTGAGCCTGGCAAAGTGCTGACCGATGCAGACTCCCTGGAGGCTTACGGCAAGGATTGGACCAAGCACTTCGCACCCGCGCCTACCGCCATCGTCTTCCCCAAGACCATTGAGCAGGTGCAGGCCATCGTCCGCTGGGCCAACGAGCGCAAGGTGGCGCTGGTGCCATCTGGCGGTCGTACCGGCCTGTCGGCGGCAGCGGTGGCGGCGAATGGCGAAGTGGTGGTGTCGTTCGACTATATGAACCAGATCCTCGACATGAACCTCACCGACCGCACCGCCGTCTGCCAGCCGGGCGTGGTCACCAAGCAGTTGCAGAACGCTGCCGAAGAACACGGCCTGTACTATCCGGTGGATTTCGCTTCGTCCGGCTCCAGCCAGATCGGCGGCAATATCGGCACCAATGCCGGCGGGATCAAGGTGATTCGCTACGGCATGACCCGAAACTGGGTTGCCGGCATGAAAGTGGTCACCGGCAAAGGTGATGTGTTGGAACTGAACCGCGACCTGATCAAGAACGCCACCGGTTACGACATGCGTCAGTTGTTTATCGGCGCGGAAGGCACCCTGGGTTTCGTGGTCGAAGCCACCATGCGCCTGGACCGGGCACCGAAGAACCTCACCGCGATGGTGCTCGGCACCACCGATTTCGACTCGATCATGCCAGTGCTGCACGCGTTCCAGAGCAAGCTGGACCTGACCGCGTTCGAGTTTTTCTCCGACAAGGCCCTGGCCAAAGTCCTCGGTCGCGGCGACGTGCCGGCACCGTTCGAAACCGAGTGCCCGTTCTATGCGCTGCTGGAGTTCGAAGCCACCACCGAAGAAGTCGCCAACCACGCTCTGGAAACCTTCGAACACTGCGTTGAGCAGGGCTGGGTGCTGGATGGCGTGATGAGCCAGAGCGAAACCCAGCTGCACAACCTGTGGAAGCTTCGCGAGTACATCTCCGAAACCATTTCCCACTGGACGCCGTACAAGAACGACATCTCGGTCACTGTCTCCAAAGTACCGGCGTTCCTGCAGGAAATCGATGCAATCGTCGGTGAACATTACCCTGACTTCGAAATCGTCTGGTTCGGCCACATCGGCGACGGCAACCTGCACCTGAACATTCTCAAGCCGGAAAACCTGAGCAAGGACGAGTTCTTTGCCAAGTGCGCCACCGTGAACAAGTGGGTGTTCGAAACCGTCGCGAAGTACAACGGCTCGATCTCCGCCGAACACGGTGTGGGGATGACCAAGCGCGATTATCTGAGCTATAGCCGTTCTCCAGTAGAGATCGAATACATGAAAGCCGTCAAAGCGGTGTTCGACCCGAACGGGATCATGAACCCCGGCAAGATCTTCGCTGTTTAACCGCCCTCCAGGAGGCGTTCCATGAGCTACCAGCACAAGTATGTCGACGGCACCAACATCCACTTTCCGCTGGGCAAAGTGGTGTGTATCGGGCGTAACTACGCCGAACATGCCAAGGAACTGGACAACCCGGTGCCGACTGAGCCGTTGCTGTTCATCAAGCCGGGCAGTTGCGTCGTGGCGCTGGAGGGCGGTTTTGCCATTCCGACCGAGCGCGGTTCGGTGCATTACGAAGCGGAGATCGCTGTATTGATCGGCAAGCCGTTGTCGACCAAGCCCAGCCGCGAGGAAGTGCTGGACGCTATCTCCGGTTTCGCCCCGGCCCTGGACCTGACCCTGCGCGACAAGCAGGCCGAGCTGAAAGCCAAGGGGCTGCCCTGGGAAATCGCCAAGTCCTTCGACGGTGCGGCGGTGATTGCGCCGTTCGTGGTCGGCAGCACCTTCCCGGACATGACCGATATCGGCATTCGCCTGACGATCAATGGCGAAGTGCGTCAGGACGGCAACAGCGCGCAGATGCTTAACCCGATCATCCCGATGATCCAGCACATGGCCGGCTGTTTCTCGCTGCAGGCCGGCGATGTGATCCTCACCGGCACTCCGGCGGGTGTGGGGCCGTTGAACGTGGGTGATGAGCTGGTGCTGGAGTTGTCGGGCGTGAGCCGCTTCGAAAGCAACGTTCGCTGATTGCCTGGCGAAACCCATCTCGAGTGTGAGAAGGGGCAAGCCCTCCAGTCAGTTAAGCGTAACTGCCGTCTGTAGGAGCGAGCTTGCTCGCGAAAAGCCTCAACGATAACGCGTGTCGCCTGAATGAACGCGGCGTCTGTGGGTTTTTCGCGAGCAAGCTCGCTCCAACAAATAGCCTTGACTGACTGGCATCCGGCCTCTGAATCGCCGCTGCAGTGAAGGTTTTGCATTTTTTTCACACGCCATCCGGATAATTCGCAGCCTCCTGCGCGCGGGTTTTCAGATCCTGTGCTATCCCCTATAGCTGTCTTTCCGGAAAGCGCTCAATGGCCGTGTCTCTTCCCTCTTCGAAACCTAAGCTCCGCTCGCGCTTCGTCCTACGCTGGTATTCCTGGTTATTTCTGGTTGGTGTGGTCATCTATGGCGTCTCCTGGGCGATGCACTGGGATGATCGAGGCCTGTTGTGGGTTGCCGAGGGCTTCGAAACGCCAGCCGAACGCCAGGCCAGTATTTGGCTGCCTGACTACCAGGCGGTGATTGACGCCAAGTTGCTGCCCGGCATGGAAAAGGACGAGGCCTCGGATGTCTCCTACAACCCGCAGACCAAAACCCTGTTCTCGGTCATGGGCAAGAACGCGTTCCTCGTTGAGTTGAGCCTGCAAGGCGATGTGCTGCGCAAAATGCCGCTCAACGGCTGGAACAACCCGGAAGGCGTGACCGTGATGGAGAACGGTCTGATGGCCGTGGTGGACGAGCGTGACCACAGCCTGACCGTCGTCAAGGTCGATGCGGCCACCACCCAACTGAACAAAGCCGATTTCACAAGCTATGACCTGGGCCCGTCCAAGGATCAGAACAAAGCCTTTGAGGCCGTCACCTGGGACAAGCGCAACCAGCAAGTCGTACTCGGAGAAGAGCGCCCACCGGCGCTGTTTACCTGGAAAAGCGATGGCGGCACGTTGACGGGCGACAAGCAAAAGCTCGCCAGCACCGAGCTGGACATGCGCAACCTCTCCGCCCTGGCCATCGACCCACGTACCGGGCACATGCTGGTGCTGTCGGCAGACTCCCATATGCTCCTGGAGCTGGATGAGAAGGGCAAGCAAGTCAGCTTCATGACCTTGCTCGGTGGTTTCAACGGCCTCAAGCACACCATTCCCCGTGCAGAAGGCGTCACCATGGACGAGGACGGTACGTTGTATATAGTCAGCGAGCCGAACCTCTTCTATCGCTTCGAAAAGCAGAAATAGACTCCCTGATGCGTCGACTTGCCCGTCCCCTACCTGCGTTTTCCGTATTCTTGCTGATCGGCCTGGTTGCCGCCGGGATGGTCGCACAGCACTTTCGCCTGTTCGAGCGGGCCTGGTTCAACCTCCAGGCGTGGCGTCAGCCGGCTGACGAACGCTCCATTGGCCTGGCCGATTACCGCGTCACCCTCGAAGCCAAGGTCATCGAAGGGCTCGACGATGACGTCTCGGCGCTCACCTATGATCCGGTGCGCAAAAGCCTGTTCACGGTGACCAATAAAAAACCCGAATTGATCGAGCTGTCCCTGGACGGCGTGATTGTGCGGCGTATCCCGTTGATCGGATTTGGCGATGCCGAGGCCGTGGAGTTCATCAGCGACAACATCTACGTGATCAGCGATGAGCGCCAACAGCGGCTGATCAAGGTGCATGTGGACGACGACACCCGGTTTCTCGACGCCGCCGATGCGGAGCAGATGACCTTGGGTGTGCATACCGGAAATAACAAAGGGTTCGAGGGGTTGGCGTACGATTCGGTGGGCAAGCGCCTGTTCGTGGCCAAAGAGCGCGACCCTATGCTGATCTATGAGGTGCGCGGTTTTCCCCATTTCAAACCGGAAAAAACCTACTCAGTGCACGTGATCAACAACCCCAAGCGCGACGCAGGGTTGTTTGTGCGCGACTTCTCGAGCCTGCAATACGACGAGCGCAGCGGCCATCTGCTGGCGCTGTCGGATGAGTCGTTCTTGGTGTTGGAGCTGGATATCGACGGTCGCCCGCTGAGCAGTCTGTCACTGCTGAGCGGGCGCCATGGCCTGACAAAGCGGGTGCCGCAGGCCGAAGGGATCGCCATGGATGACGCGGGTAGTTTGTACCTGGTCAGCGAACCCAACCTGTTCTACACCTTCAAGAAAACGCTCAAGCCTTAAGGGTTTTCACGCCTTCGGCGGTACCCAGCAGCAGTACATCGGCCGGGCGCGCGGCGAACAACCCATTAGTGACCACACCGACAATCGCATTGATCCGGGTTTCCAGCTCCACCGGGTTGGTGATCTGCATGTTGAACACATCGAGGATGATATTGCCGTTGTCGGTCAACACGCCTTCGCGGTACACCGGGTCGCCGCCCAGTTTCACCAGCTCGCGGGCCACGTGGCTGCGGGCCATCGGGATCACTTCCACCGGCAGCGGGAACGCGCCGAGTACCGGTACTAGTTTGCTGGCGTCGGCGATGCAGATAAAGGTCTTGGCCACGGCTGCGACGATCTTCTCGCGGGTCAGGGCTGCGCCGCCGCCTTTAATCAGGTTCAGGTGCGCGTCGCTTTCATCGGCGCCGTCGACGTAGAACTCCAGGTCGCTCACGGTGTTGAGCTCGTACACCGGAATGCCATGGCCCTTGAGGCGCGCGGCGGTGGCTTCGGAGCTGGCTACGGCGCCGTCGAACGCGCCCTTGTGCTGGGCCAGTGCGTCGATGAAGCAGTTGGCGGTGGAGCCGGTGCCGACGCCGACGATGCTTTTGTCGTCGAGTTTAGGAAGGATTAAATCGACGGCGGCCTGGGCCACTGCCTGTTTGAGTTGATCCTGGGTCATGCGGGCTCCGGAGCGGGCGGGGAGTAAAGAGGGGCGCGAGTATAACCCAACAAAACCTCGGGATTCGTGTGGTCGTCCGGCCAAAAGCCGGGTTAGACTCCTCGGCCCTGCCCAACTCGCCCAGTGATTTCGCCGATGCTTGAACAGTACGTCAAAAAGATCCTCACCTCGCGCGTTTATGACGTTGCCGTAGAAACCCCGTTGCAGACCGCTCGCCAGCTCTCCGAGCGGCTGGGCAACAAGGTCTGGCTCAAGCGTGAAGACTTGCAGCCGGTGTTCTCGTTCAAGATTCGCGGCGCCTATAACAAGCTGACCCAACTGTCGGCCGAGGAACGTGCACGTGGCGTGGTCACCGCTTCTGCGGGCAACCATGCCCAAGGCCTGGCCCTGGCGGCCAAGGTGCTGGGGGTCAAGGCCACCATCGTGATGCCCAAGACCACCCCGGAGATCAAGGTCGAAGGTGTGCGCTCCCGTGGCGGCAAAGTAGTGCTGCACGGTGACTCATTCCCGGAAGCCCTGGCGTACTCGCTCAAACTGGTCGATGAAAAAGGCTACGTCTACATTCACCCCTACGACGATCCCCACACCATTGCCGGGCAGGGCACCGTGGCGATGGAGATCCTGCGCCAGCACCCAGGGCCGCTGGACGCGATTTTCGTACCGGTGGGCGGCGGCGGGCTGATCGCCGGTATCGCGGCGTACGTGAAATACCTGCGCCCCGAAATCAAGATCATCGGCGTCGAGCCGGACGACTCCAACTGCCTGCAGGCCGCCATGGCCGCAGGGGAGCGAGTGGTACTGCCAACTGTCGGCATCTTTGCCGATGGGGTGGCGGTAGCGCAGATCGGCCAGCACACCTTCGATATCTGCAAAGACTACGTGGATGAAGTGATCACCGTCAGCACCGATGAAATCTGCGCGGCGATCAAGGACATCTACGACGACACGCGCTCTATTACCGAGCCGGCGGGTGCATTGGGCGTGGCCGGCATCAAGAAGTATGTGGACACCCGAGGTGTCAGCGGGCAGACCCTGGTGGCCATCGACTCCGGCGCCAACGTCAATTTCGACCGTCTGCGCCATGTGGCCGAGCGCGCCGAACTGGGTGAAGGCCGCGAAGCCATCATCGCCGTGACCATTCCCGAGAAACCGGGCAGCTTCAAGGCGTTCTGCGAAGCCGTGGGCAAGCGCCAGATCACCGAGTTCAACTACCGCTACCATTCCGGCAGCGAGGCGCACATCTTCGTCGGTGTGCAGACCCACCCGGACAACGACCCGCGCAGCGCGCTGATCGCCAGTCTCACCAGCCAGGGTTTCCCGGTGCTGGACCTGACCGAAAACGAACTGGCCAAGTTGCACATACGCCACATGGTCGGCGGGCACGCCGCCAAAGTCAGCGATGAGCTGGTGTTTCGCTTCGAGTTCCCGGAGCGCCCGGGAGCGTTGTTCAACTTCCTCAACAAGCTGGGCGGGCGCTGGAATATTTCGATGTTCCACTACCGCAACCACGGTGCGGCGGATGGGCGTGTGGTCGCCGGCCTGCAAGTGCCGGCGGACGAGCGCCACCTGGTGCCTGCTGCGTTGCTGGAAATCGGCTACCCGTACTGGGATGAAAGCGAAAACCCGGCCTACCAACTGTTCCTCGGTTGAGCGACTACGCTGACTGAGCGGCCTTTAAGGAAATCGAGACCATGGAAACGCTGACCACCCTCAAGGTTATCCACATCACCGCCACCGTGTTGTTGTTGCTCAGCGGCCTCGGATTGGCGGTATTGGCCTGGCGCAAACGCAGCGCCGGCCCGGCGGTGACCGTGCAACGCCCGTGGGCGTTTGTCTGGCTGCTGATGGGGATTTGCCTGGTGAGCATGCCGTTTACCGGCTGGTGGCTGGTGCATCTGATCGGCTGGCCATTGGGGCAGACCTGGATTCTGGGCTCCAGCCTTCTCTACAGCGTGGCGGCGTTGGCCTGGTTCTGGCTGGTGGCGCGGCTTAACCGCCTGCGCAAGGGCGAGGGCGGCAGCCTGAATTTCACCTTGGTGCTGGCGGTGATCAGCGTGGTGGGGTTTGTGGCGATTGCCGGGTTGATGGGCGCCAAGCCCGTGTAGGAGCGAGCTTGCTCGCGAAAACGTCAGGATGACGCGGTTGGCCTGGATGCACGCGGTGTTCTCAGGTTTTTCGCGAGCAAGCTCGCTCCTGCAGAGTTGGTATCAGCTACGCAGCGTAATCACCGGCCACCCGCGCTTCTCGGCTTCGGCGCGCAAGTTCGGGTCCGGATCCACCGCCACCGGGTGGGTCACCTGCTCCAGCAACGGCAAGTCATTCATCGAGTCGCTGTAGAAGTAGCTGTCTTCCAGGCTATACCCGGTTTCTTCCAGCCAACGGTTCAAGCGTGTCACCTTGCCTTCACGGAAGCATGGCACGTCGGTGCTGCGCCCTGTGTAGCGGCCATTGTCCATCTCGCACTCGGTGGCGATCAGTGTTTCAACGCCCAGGCGCGCGGCAATCGGTGCGGTGACGAAGCGGTTGGTGGCGGTGATGATCACCAGTTTGTCGCCGGCGGCACGGTGTCTGGCCAGCAGCTCCACTGCCAGCGGCAGCATCAACGGGTCGATACAGTCGCGCATAAAGTCGTTGTGCCATTCTTCCAACTGGGCCATTTCGGTACGGCCGAGGATTTCCAGGCTGAAGTTCAGGTAGGCGGCATTGTCCAGCTTGCCGGCCAGGTAGTCCTGGTAGAACGCGTCGTTGCGGGCCTTGTAGGCCACCGGGTCAAGAATCCCGCGGGCGCACAGGTAATCGCCCCAGGCGTGATCGCTGTCACCGCCGAGAAGGGTGTTGTCCAAGTCGAATAAAGCCAGGCGCATTGCAGTTACTCGCTGAAAAGTCTGTAAAAAGGCGTCCAGAATACGGTCTTTTCACAAGAGTGCACATAAGGTAAGAAGCCTCGTTGCCGCTTCAGCAAGCTTTGTGGAACAATGCGGCGACATGCGTTTGCGAGGTTGTTGCCGTGATCGACCCCGATGGTTTCCGTCCTAATGTCGGGATTATTCTTACGAATGATGCCGGACAGGTGCTATGGGCTCGCCGAATCAACCAAGATGCCTGGCAGTTTCCTCAAGGCGGGATCAACCCCGACGAAACCCCTGAAGACGCCTTGTACCGTGAGTTGAACGAAGAAGTCGGCCTTGAGCGCGAAGATGTGCAAATTCTGGCCTGCACCCGTGGCTGGTTGCGCTATCGTTTGCCGCAACGCCTGGTGCGTACTCACAGCCAACCGCTGTGCATCGGCCAGAAACAGAAATGGTTTCTCCTGCGCCTGATCTCCAATGAGCAGCGGGTGCGGATGGATTTGACCGGTAAACCGGAGTTCGATGGCTGGCGTTGGGTCAGCTATTGGTACCCGTTGGGCCAGGTGGTGACATTCAAGCGCGAGGTTTATCGTCGCGCTCTTAAAGAGCTTGCCCCGCGCCTTTTAACGCGCGACTGACGACGGAGTTCGACCCCGAGCCATGCTCAATACGCTGCGCAAGATCGTCCAGGAAGTTAACTCCGCCAAGGATCTCAAGGCGGCGTTGGGGATTATTGTGTTGCGCGTCAAGGAAGCCATGGGCAGCCAGGTCTGCTCGGTTTACCTGCTGGACCCCGAGACCAATCGTTTTGTGCTGATGGCCACCGAGGGCTTGAACAAGCGCTCCATCGGCAAGGTCAGCATGGCGCCAAATGAAGGTCTGGTGGGCCTGGTGGGGACGCGTGAAGAACCCCTCAACCTTGAAAATGCGGCCGATCACCCGCGTTATCGCTATTTTGCCGAAACCGGTGAAGAGCGTTATGCCTCGTTCCTCGGCGCACCGATCATTCACCACCGCCGCGTCGTCGGTGTATTGGTCATCCAGCAAAAAGAGCGCCGCCAGTTCGATGAGGGTGAAGAAGCCTTCCTCGTGACCATGAGCGCGCAGCTTGCCGGGGTTATCGCTCACGCCGAGGCGACGGGCTCGATTCGCGGCCTCGGGCGCCAGGGCAAGGGTATCCAGGAAGCCAAGTTCGTCGGTGTTCCGGGCTCGCCGGGCGCAGCGGTGGGTACGGCGGTGGTCATGCTGCCTCCAGCCGACCTCGATGTGGTGCCGGACAAGACCGTCAGTGACATTGACGCTGAAATCAAATTGTTCAAGACCGCACTGGAAGGCGTGCGCGCCGACATGCGCAACCTTTCGACCAAGCTGGCCACCCAGTTGCGCCCTGAAGAGCGGGCCTTGTTCGATGTGTACCAGATGATGCTTGACGACGCGTCCCTGGGCAGCGAAGTCAAGAACGTGATCAAGACCGGGCAGTGGGCCCAGGGCGCGTTGCGCCAAGTGGTCACCGATCACGTCAACCGTTTTGAAATGATGGATGACGACTACCTGCGTGAGCGCGCCTCGGATGTGCGCGACCTGGGGCGTCGCCTGCTGGCCTACCTGCAGGAAGATCGCAGCACCAACCTGGTTTACCCCGACAATACCATCCTGATCAGTGAAGAGCTGACCGCCACGATGCTCGGCGAAGTGCCGGAAGGCAAGCTGGTGGGTCTGGTTTCGGTATTGGGTTCGGGTAACTCCCACGTCGCGATCCTGGCCCGGGCCATGGGCATCCCGACGGTGATGGGCCTGGTGGACCTGCCGTATTCCAAGGTCGATGGTATCGACATGATCGTCGATGGCCATCGCGGCGAGGTCTACACCAACCCCGGCGACGTACTGCGCAAGCAATATGCCGAGGTCGTCGAAGAAGAGAAGCAGTTGGCGCTGGGGCTCGACTCACTGCGCGAACTGCCGTGTGTCACGCTCGATGGCCGCCGCATGCCATTGCTGGTCAACACTGGCCTGCTGGCTGATGTGGCCCGCGCGCAGCAGCGTGGCGCCGAAGGTGTAGGGCTGTACCGCACCGAAGTGCCGTTCATGATCAACCAACGCTTCCCGAGTGAGAAGGAGCAGCTGGCGATCTATCGCGAGCAACTGCAAGCCTTCCACCCGTTGCCGGTGACCATGCGCAGCCTGGACATCGGCGGCGACAAGTCACTGTCGTATTTCCCGATCAAGGAAGACAACCCTTTCCTCGGTTGGCGCGGCATTCGCGTTACCCTCGACCACCCTGAAATTTTCCTCGTGCAGACCCGCGCCATGCTCAAGGCCAGCGAGGGCCTGAACAACCTGCGTATCCTGCTGCCGATGATTTCCGGTACCCATGAGCTGGAAGAAGCGCTGCATCTGATCCACCGTGCCTGGGGCGAAGTGCGCGACGAAGGCGCCGACGTGCCGATGCCGCCGATTGGCGTGATGATCGAAATTCCGGCAGCGGTGTACCAGGCCAAGGAACTGGCGCGGCAGGTGGACTTCCTGTCGGTGGGCTCCAACGACCTTACCCAATACCTGCTGGCCGTGGACCGTAACAACCCACGGGTGGCCGACCTTTACGACTACCTGCACCCGGCGGTGCTGCAAGCCCTGCAGCATGTGGTGCGTGAAGCCCATGCCGAAGGCAAGCCGGTAAGCATCTGTGGCGAAATGGCCGGTGACCCGGCGGCGGCGGTGCTGTTGATGGCTATGGGCTTTGACAGCTTGTCGATGAACGCCACCAACCTGCCGAAGGTGAAGTGGATGCTGCGCCAGGTCGAACTGAGCATGGCCAAGGAGTTGCTGGCCGAGTTGATGACCATCGACAACCCGCAAGTTATCCACAGTTCGCTGCAATTAGCGCTGAAGAACCTGGGGCTGACGCGGATGATCAATCCGGCCTCCGCCAAAACTTTGTAGGGCCTGGCGCCGATCAAAATGTGGCAGCGAGCAAGCCTGCTGCCACATCAGGTTTGCGCTATGGCTGAATGTTGAGTTCGACCTCGCCCAGCTTGCCACCCAGCGGCCCAAAGCTGCGCTCCACCATTCGCCGCGTGCCATCGGCATTCACAATCAGCGCTGTACTCGCTCGCGTCCCATAACTGGGACTGGCGATAAACACGCTCGACAGCAGACTTTCCGTCGCCAACCCCACGCCGGTATCCGGCAGGTCGGCGAACGGCGCTGTTTGCGGGTCACTCAAAATCCCCAGCAACGCCTCCGGCTGTGGATCATCCAACACAGCCTTCAACGCCGCCTTGGCCTTGAGCAACTTCGGCCACGGCGTATTCAAGCCGGCATTGGACAGCCCGTAAACCCCGGCTTTCAAGCGTGTTGGCGCCGTTTCGTTGGCGTTGTAATGCCACAGTTCATCCCGCGTGCCCACCAGCAGGTTAAACCCGGCATATTCAATCGATCGTCCGTTAACGTCGGCCAAATAGTCCTCAATTGGCAGTGAACCGCTGAGAAACCGCGCCACCAGCTCGCCACGGGACTTGCGTGCCGGCGGCTGGTGCGGGTCGCGGATGTTGGTCAGCGCGGCAAAACGTCCATCGGCGTTCACCCCCAGCCAAGTACCGCCCGCCTCCTGATCGCGACCGGCGTAGACCTGGAGCGCATCTGGCCACTGGGCCAGCGGCAGGCTGGGGCGGGCGTAGAACTCATCACGGTTGGCCGCGACGATCAGCGGTTGGGCGTGGCCCGGCCGCCAGGCGAAAACTATCAGGCACATCAGGTGATCCCTTTTGTGTTTTTTGCCACTCTACTCACACAGCGGCGCGCGTTCCATCGCATCGAAGTTGGGTCGCACGCCTTCCATCCGTTAACATGCCAGCCGGTTCGGTGCGTGTGAACTTCTTAATTTGAAATAGCGGCTGTAACGCAGGCTTAATCGCACACCGGCAAGGTCCGGTGCGCCATGACTAATGATTTAACGAGGAGTCGCAATGCTGCCTTACCCGCAGATCAACCCGGTGGCCGTGGCCATCGGTCCGCTGCAAATCCATTGGTACGGGTTGATGTACCTGATCGGCATCGGCGGTGCCTGGCTGCTGGCTTCCCGGCGCCTGAACCGTTTCGACCCGACCTGGACCAAGGAGAAGCTCTCCGACATGGTGTTCTGGATGTCGATGGGGGTGATTGTCGGCGGGCGCCTCGGGTATGTGTTGTTCTACGATCTGCCGGCGTACATCGCCCACCCGACGTTGATCTTCGAAGTCTGGAAGGGCGGCATGGCGTTCCACGGCGGGTTTGTCGGCGTGATGATCGCCGCGTGGTGGTTCGGCCGCCGCAACGGCAAGTCGTTCTTCCAACTGATGGACTTCGTCGCACCGTTCGTGCCGATCGGCCTGGGTGCCGGGCGCATCGGTAACTTCATCAACGCCGAGCTATGGGGCAAGCCGAGCGACGTGCCGTGGGCCATGGTGTTCCCGCCGTTCAGCGACCCGGCGCAATTGCCGCGCCACCCGTCGCAGCTCTACCAGTTCGCCCTGGAAGGTGTGGCACTGTTCCTGATTCTGTACATTTTTTCGCGCAAGCCGCGTCCGACCATGGCGGTTTCCGGCATGTTCGCGCTGTTCTACGGGATCTTCCGTTTCATCGTCGAGTTCGTGCGCGTGCCGGATGCGCAACTGGGCTACCTGGCGTGGGGCTGGTTGACCATGGGGCAGATTCTCAGCCTGCCGATGATCATCGCCGGCCTGGGCCTGTTGTGGTGGGCGTACAACCGTCCGCAGCCGCTGAAGAGCACCGCGGTTTAACAATTCGAATGCCGGGCTGCTTGCAAGCCGAGCAGCCCGGCTTCAACGATACGGGTAATAACATGAAGCAATATCTCGAACTACTGAACGACGTCGTGACCAACGGATTGACCAAGGGCGACCGCACCGGCACCGGCACCAAGGCCGTGTTTGCCCGTCAGTATCGGCATAACTTGGCCGACGGCTTCCCGCTGCTGACCACCAAGAAGCTTCATTTCAAAAGTATCGCCAACGAATTGATCTGGATGTTGAGCGGCAACACCAACATCAAGTGGCTGAACGAAAACGGTGTGCGCATCTGGGATGAATGGGCCACCGAAGAAGGTGACCTGGGCCCGGTGTATGGCGAGCAATGGACCGCCTGGCCGACCAAGGATGGCGGCAAGATCAATCAGATCGACTACATGGTCCACACGCTCAAGACCAACCCGAACAGCCGTCGCATCCTGTTCCACGGCTGGAACGTCGAGTACCTGCCGGACGAAACCAAGAGCCCCCAGGAAAACGCGCGCAACGGCAAGCAAGCCCTGCCGCCGTGCCACCTGTTGTACCAGGCGTTCGTGCATGACGGCCACCTGTCGATGCAGTTGTATATTCGCAGCTCCGATGTATTCCTGGGCCTGCCCTACAACACCGCCGCGCTGGCGTTGCTCACCCATATGCTGGCCCAGCAGTGCGACCTGATCCCCCACGAGATCATCGTCACTACCGGCGACACCCACGCCTACAGCAACCACATGGAGCAGATCCGCACCCAACTGGCGCGTACGCCGAAAAAGCTGCCGGAACTGGTGATCAAGCGCAAACCTGCTTCGATCTACGACTACAAGTTCGAAGACTTCGAAATTGTGGGCTACGACGCTGACCCGAGCATCAAGGCCGACGTCGCGATCTGAAGGCTGCTCAAGGAAGATGCGGGCTTGTGTGGGTGGGGCGGTTTCCAGGCTGAATCAATGGCCGTGGCTTCTGCCCACATGTGAAGGCTCAGCCTCGCTGGCCGCCACACTCCCGCTGACTTCCAGCCGCTGCAAAATCCCACACTGATCCAGATCCGCCCCACCGCCACAGCGTTGGCGCAGGTCGAGCAATTGTTCCTGTAACACCAGCAGCCCATCGATCCGCGCTTTTACGTGGTGGATATGCTCGTCGATCAGCGCATTCACGCTTTCGCATTGGTCCTGAGGGCTGTCTCGCAGCCCGAGCAGGCTGCGGATTTCTTCCAGCGTCATATCCAGGCTGCGGCAATTGCGGATGAAGATCAGCCGTTCGGTGTGGGCCTGGGTATAGACGCGGTAGTTGGCGTCGGTGCGCGCCGGGGGCGGCAGCAGGCCTTCTTTCTCGTAATAACGGATAGTTTCCACCTGACAGTCGGTCAGTTTGGCCAGTTCGCCGATCTTCATTGCAGCAATCTCCAAATGGGTGCTTGACCCTATAGTGGCTACAGGGTCTTTACTTGGCAACAGGCACCTTTACGGACGCGACAGAATGAGCGATTCCATCCACACCCCGAATAAGCATGATCACAACCACGATCATGAACACAACCACGATCATGAACATAGCCACGACCATGGCGCCAAACTGACGCCGGTCAAGAAGCATGATCATGCCAGCCATGCGGGTTCTTGCTGTTCGAGCAAAGCCGCGCCTGCGGTGGTGACACTGAGCGAAGCACTGACTGCGGGCTCGCGCTTGAGCACTTTTCGCATCGAAGCCATGGACTGCCCCACCGAGCAGACACTGATCCAGAACAAACTGGGCAAGCTCGCCGGCGTGCAGCAACTGGAATTCAACCTGATCAACCGCATCCTCGGCGTCACCCATGACCTGCCGAGCACCGCGCCGATCATCGATGCCATCAAGTCCTTAGGCATGCAGGCCGACCCGATTGAAGAGGGCGCCACTGCCGCCGAACCTCCCGCCAGGAAACACTGGTGGCCGTTGGCGGTGTCCGGCGTGGGAGCATTGGCTGCCGAAGTGCTGCATTTCACCGGTGTCGCGCCCACTTGGGTGATTGCCGTGGTGGCATTGGTGTCGATCCTCAGCGGTGGGCTCACCACCTATAAGAAGGGCTGGATTGCGCTCAAGAACCTGAACCTGAACATCAACGCGCTGATGAGCATTGCCGTCACCGGTGCTGTGCTGATCGGCCAGTGGCCCGAAGCGGCCATGGTGATGTTCCTGTTCACCGTGGCCGAGTTGATCGAAGCCAAATCCCTGGACCGTGCCCGCAACGCCATCAGCGGCTTGATGCAGATGACGCCGGAGCAGGCCACGGTGAAGCAGGCCGACGGTTCATGGTTGGAACAGGAGGTCAAAAGCATTAATCTTGGCGCGATCGTTCGGGTAAAGCCCGGCGAGCGCATCGGCCTGGACGGTGAAGTCACCGCAGGCCAGTCCACCATCGACCAGGCGCCGATTACCGGTGAAAGCCTGCCGATTGAAAAGACCTTGGGCGATAAAGTCTTCGCCGGCACCATCAACCAGGCCGGTTCCCTGGAGTACAAGGTCACCGCCGCAGCCGGCAATTCAACGCTGGCGCGCATTATTCACGCGGTGGAACAGGCTCAGGGCGCACGGGCACCGACCCAGCGCTTTGTGGACAGTTTCTCGAAGGTCTACACCCCAGCCGTGTTCCTGTTCGCGCTGGGTGTGGCGATCATCCCGCCGCTGTTCATGGCGGGCGCCTGGTTTGACTGGATCTACCGTGCCCTGGTGTTGCTGGTGGTTGCCTGCCCTTGCGCATTGGTGATCTCCACCCCGGTGACTATCGTCAGCGGCCTGGCGGCGGCGGCGCGTAAAGGCATTCTGATCAAGGGCGGCGTGTACCTGGAGGGCGGTTACAGGCTCGACTACCTGGCGCTCGACAAGACCGGCACCATCACCCATGGCAAGCCGGTGCAGACCGACTACCTGGCACTGTTCCCCACCGTCGCGGACAGCGCGCCGGCTCTGGCCGCCAGTCTGGCCGGACGTTCCGACCACCCTGTGTCCCTGGCTATTGCCAACGCTGCGGTGGAGAAAAAGCTGCCCGTGCACGCTGTGGATAACTTCGAAGCGCTGGCTGGTCGGGGCGTGCGCGGTGATATCAACGGCGAAACCTATCACCTGGGCAACCACCGGCTGGTGGAAGACCTTGGCTTGTGCTCGCCGGCGCTCGAGGAAAAACTGTTCGCCCTGGAAAAACAAGGCAAGTCCGTGGTGTTGTTGCTCGACAAGTCCGGCCCCCTGGCGCTGTTCGCCGTGGCCGACACCGTAAAAGACAGCAGCCGCGAAGCCATCCAGCAACTGCACGAGCTGGGCATCAAGACTCTCATGCTCACGGGCGACAACACTCACACCGCCCAAGCGATTGGTGCTCAGGTCGGCATCGATCAAGCCCAAGGCGACCTGCTGCCCACCGACAAGCTGCAAGCCATCGAAACCCTTTATGCCCAAGGCCATCGTGTCGCCATGGTCGGCGACGGCATCAACGACGCGCCGGCCCTGGCTCGCGCCGAGATCGGTTTTGCCATGGCCGCTGCCGGCACCGACACGGCCATCGAGACCGCCGACGTGGCCTTGATGGACGATGATTTGCGCAAGATTCCGGCATTCATTCGGCTCTCCAGGCAAACGTCGAGTATCCTCAAGCAGAACATCATCCTTGCGCTGGTGATCAAGGCGATCTTCCTCGCGGTCACTTTCCTGGGCATGGCGACCATGTGGATGGCGGTGTTCGCCGATATGGGCGTCAGCCTGCTGGTGGTATTCAATGGCCTGCGCCTGTTGCGCAAATAGAGGTGAGAGGGTGGTGTGCTGAGTGCCGAGTTGAAGGCGTTTTTCATGGTCGCCCGCCTGGGCAGCATTACTCAGGCGGCGAAAAAGCTCGGCCTGAGCCAGCCCACCGTCACCACCCAGATTCGCAATCTGGAAAGCCAGTACGGTGTTGAACTGTTCTACCGTGGAGGGCGCCGCCTCACTGTCAGCGACGAAGGCGCGCGCCTGCTGCCGATGGTCAAGGCGCTGTTGCAGCAGGAAGCGGATATCGAGTTTTTCCTGCGTAACAACGGCCAGGTCCAGGGCGCTCTGCGGATTGCCGCGACAGCGCCGTATTACATCCTCGACCTGGTCAAAGCCTTTCGTGAACGCTTGCCCCAGGTAGAGGTGTCGGTGGAAATCGGCAACTC
This sequence comes from Pseudomonas sp. BCA17, assembly GCF_004519405.1. GTDB lineage: Bacteria > Pseudomonadota > Gammaproteobacteria > Pseudomonadales > Pseudomonadaceae > Aquipseudomonas. Next base: position 479,283 of record NZ_SGWI01000003.1, read on the forward strand.
CCAACAGGTGCTTGAAGCACTGGACGATTACCGTGTCGACGTTGCTGCGTCCTCACAATTGCTGGAAGACCCGCGCTTGATCCGCCGCGTGCTCGGCACCGACCCGTTGGTGTTGGCGGTCCATCGCAATCATCCGCTGGCAGCGCTGGACCCTGTACCACTGACCGCGTTGGCCGGGCATACCTTGCTGATGCGCGAAGCGGGTTCGACTACGCGGCGCCTGACGGAAGACATGCTGCAAGGTGCGGGGGTGAGTTACGGCCCGTTGCTGGAAATCGGCAGCCGGGAATCGATCCGCGAGGCGGTGCTGCGCAACATCGGCATCAGCATCATTGCACGCCAGGAAGTGCCCCATGACCCACAGTTGCGCGTGCTGACCATCGAAAATGCACCGCAGATTCCAGAGTATCTGTACTGCCTCAAGGAAAGAAAAGGCGCACGTCTTCCCGCTGCGTTTCTGGGGTTAGCACAGGAAATGTCGCCGCTCTGACTGTAGTTCTGTAATAAGCGGGCCAGCCCTGCTCACTACAAAATCTACCAATACGACTATCGCCGTGTTTTGCCTTCCTGCCACATGAGCGACGCATTGCCCGCCTAGCATGGCCTTCATCAGTTTGATGAGGTGCCTTGCATGAACACAGCCCTGACCAACCCCGGCGCGTCCATGACGGTGCGCGGTATCCAGAAACGCTTCGGCGCGTTTACCGCTCTGGACAACGTGTCCCTGGATATCGCCGCCGGCGAACTGGTGTGCCTGCTGGGCCCGTCCGGCTGCGGCAAGACCACCTTGTTGCGTTGCATCGCCGGCCTGGAGCGCCAGGACAGCGGTGAGCTGCGCCTGGGCAAGCGCGACGTTTCCCTACTCCCGCCTCAGGCGCGGGACTACGGGATTTTGTTCCAGTCCTACGCGCTGTTTCCCAATCTGACCGTCGAAGCAAATATCGGCTACGGCCTCACCGGCAGCGGCCGCGATGAAGTGCGCAAGCGCGTTGGCCAGATGCTGGAACTGGTGGGCCTGCTGGGCAGCGAAAAGAAGTACCCCGGCCAGTTGTCCGGCGGCCAACAGCAACGTGTCGCACTGGCACGGGCGTTGGCGCCGGCACCTTCGCTGCTGTTGCTGGATGAGCCGATGTCGGCCCTCGACGCCCGTGTCCGCGAGCATCTGTGCACCGAGTTGCGCCAACTGCAACGGCGCCTGGGCATCACCACATTGATGGTCACCCACAACCAGGATGAGGCCATGTTGATGGCCGACCGCATTGCGGTGATGAACAACGGCAAGGTCGAGCAATACGCCACGCCCCAGGAAATCTATGACCGCCCGGCCACACCGTTTGTGGCGGAATTTGTCGGCCAGGGCAACTGGTTGCCGTTCAGCCGTAACAGTGTCAGCCACGCCCAGGTCGGAGGGATGAACCTGCGCCTGGCCGACGATGCCGGCGTGGCCAAGTCCGGGCGTTTGTTCTGCCGTCCGGAAGCCATCAGCGTCAACCCGCCGGTGCATGAAGAAAACCTGTTCCCGGCCAAAGTCCGCGAGATCACTTTTCTCGGCAACCGCTGCCGCATGAGCTTTGAGCTGGAGCAATTGCCCGGTCATCCATTGTTGGCCGAACTGGCGCCGGAAGCCATGCCACGCCTGGGCGCCCAGGATATCTGGGTGGCGCTGCCGCCACGCAGCCTGCAGGTGTTTGCCTGAGATGGCCGCGGTGATGACACTGCCGATAGCTCGTCAGGTGTCCCGTGCGCAAATGGGCGATCGTATTTTTGTGGTCGGCGGCAAACTGCTGTGGCTGTTTCTGCTGGGTGTCGCGGTGCTGCTGCCATTGCTGGCGATCTTCTGGCGTGGTTTCAGCAGCGAAGCCGGCCAGGGCGGCGGATGGGTCGCCGCGCGAGAACTGGTGACCAGCGACAATTTCCACTGGCTGCTGGGCAATAGCCTGAAAGTGTCCCTCAGCGTGGCGGCCATCGTCGTACCGCTGGCTTACCTGTTTGCCTACGCTCTGCAACGCACATTGATTCCCGGCAAGGCCATTTGGCGCGGCCTGTCGTTGCTGCCATTGATGGCGCCGTCGATGTTGCCGGGGATTGCGCTGGTGTACCTGTTCGGTAACCAGGGCATGTTGCGCGGCTTGCTCTCGGACAACATTTACGGCTTCTGGGGCATCGTGCTGGGCGAAGTGATCTACACCTTCCCACACGCTTTGATGATTCTGCTGTCGGCGCTGTCCCTGGCGGATGCGCGCCTGTTCGACGCCGCCTCCAGCATGGGGGCGAGCCCGGCCCGGGCGTTTCGCAGCATTACCTGGCCGGCCACGCGTCAAGCCGTGTTTGCTGCGCTCTGTCTGGTGTTCACCCTGACCATCACTGACTTTGGTGTGCCGGTGGTGGTGGGTGGGGATTATCAGGTGCTGGCGCTGGAAGCCTACAAGGCGGTGGTCGGCCAGCAGCAGTTCGGTCGCGGTGCATTGATCGGCATGGTGTTGCTGCTGCCGGCGCTGTTCAGTTTCGGGATGGATACCTGGTTGCGCCGTCGGCATGGCGACGCCATGAGCGGCCGTGCCCAAGTGTTCCAGCCTGCTCCATCACGGCTGCGCGACGGGTGTTACCTGGTCATCGTAATGCTGATCTGCGCAGCGTTGCTGCTGGTATTCGGCATGGCGGTGTACTCCTCACTGGTGAAATTCTGGCCGTACAACCTGGCGCTGTCACTCAACCACTACCAGTTCGAAGATACCGCGGGCGGCGGCTGGCTGGCCTATCGCAACAGCTTGACCATGGCCCTGTGCACGGCATTGGTCGGCAGCGTGCTGATCTTTACCGGTGCCTACCTGATGGAAAAAACCAAAAGCCAGAAAGGCCTGAACCTGGCGCTGCGCATGCTCAGTTTCGTGCCGATGGCTGTGCCGGGCTTGGTGTTGGGCCTGGGCTACGTGTTCTTTTTCAACCTCAACGGCAACCCACTGCATGTGTTCTACGGGAGCATGACGTTGCTGGTGGTGTGCACCATTGCCCACTACCTGACCACCGCACAAATGACCGCGACCACCGCCTTGCGCCAGTTGGATGCCGAGTTCGAAGCCGCCGCGCTGTCCCTCAAGGCGCCGCTGTACCGCCACTATCTTCGCGTCACCGTGCCGATCTGCCTGCCGGCGCTGCTGGACATCGTGCGCTACCTGTTCGTGTCGGCGATGACCACCGTGTCCGCCGCGATCTTCCTCTACAGCCCCGACACCATTCTTGCCGCCGTCGCCGTATTGAACATGGACGACGCCGGCAACGTGGGCGGTGCGGCGGCCATGTCCACCTTGATCCTGTTCACCTCGGCCGGCGTTTCGCTGCTGCTGGCGTGGGCCTCACGCGGCCTGTTGCGGCGCTCCCAGGCCTGGCGCCAAATCGCGCCCGGCCAGTAATCCATCCCTGAAGGAGGTAGTCCATGTTCAAGTCCCTGGCGCTCGCCGCTGCCGTACTCAGCGCATTCAGCCTGAATGCCTTTGCCGCAAAAACCGAGCTGACCGTGTACACGGCCCTCGAAGCCGAGCAGTTGAAAACCTACAAGCAGGCTTTCGAAAAAGCCAATCCTGACGTCGAGATCAAGTGGGTACGCGACTCCACCGGCATCATCACTGCCAAGCTGCTGGCCGAGAAAGCTCGCCCGCAAGCCGACGTGGTGTGGGGCCTGGCGGCATCGAGCCTGGCCATCCTCGACCAGCAGGGCATGCTGGACAACTACGCGCCCAAGGACCTGGACAAGATAGGCAAGAACTACCGCGACGCCGCCAACCCACCGGCCTGGGTCGGCATGGACGTCTGGGCTGCGACCATCTGCTTCAACACCGTCGAGGCCGAGAAACAGGGCCTGACCAAGCCGGTGAGCTGGCAGGACCTGACCAAGCCTGAGTACAAGGGCAAGATCGTGATGCCTAACCCGGCATCGTCCGGCACCGGCTTTCTCGATGTGAGCGCCTGGTTGCAGACCTTCGGCGAGAAGCAGGGCTGGCAGTACATGGACGACCTGCATCAGAACATCGGCCAGTACGTTCACTCCGGTTCCAAGCCGTGCAAGCTGGCGGCTTCGGGGGAGTTCCCGATCGGCATTTCGTTTGAATACCCAGCCGTGCAGCTGAAGCGCCAGGGCGCACCGTTGGATATCATCCTGCCGAAAGAAGGCTTGGGCTGGGACATTGAGGCCACCGCTGTGCTCAAGGGCACTGCTCACGCAGACGCCGCGAAGAAACTCGCCGACTTCTCCGCAAGCCCCGCTGCGATGGACCTGTACAAGGACAACTTCGCCGTCCTCGCCCAACCAGGCATCGCCAAGCCGCAGACCGAACTGCCGGCCGACTACGAGCAGCGCCTGATCAAGAACGACTTTGCCTGGGCCTCGAAGAACCGCGACAGCATCCTGACCGAATGGCGCAAGCGCTATGACGGCAAGTCGGAAAAAGTCGCCGGCCAGTAAGATTTTCGTCAGGGCAGATGGCCTCTTCGCAGGCAACCCCGCTCCCACCTTTGAAGGTTTACAGCTTTTGCAGGTGGGAGCGGGTTTGCCCGCGATGGCGGCCTCGAATTCAGGACTTCACTTCATGACACACCACAGCGACCTGCTGATCATCGGCGCCGGCATCCTCGGCTTGTCCCACGCCTATGCCGCGGCCAAACGCGGCCTGAAGGTCACAGTTTTCGAACGCAGCGCTACACCACTGGGCGCCTCGGTGCGCAACTTCGGCCAGGCGCTGGTCACCGGCCAGCCGCCGGGACCGATGTTGGACCTGGCGCGGGAAAGCCGTGACATCTGGGGGCATTGGGCGCAGGTAGCCGGGCTGCAACTCAAGCGTAACGGCGCCTATCTGTTTGCCCGCACCGAAGCGGAAGAACATCTGCTGGAAGCCTTCTGCGCCGGCCGCGCCATAGAGCACGGCTACAACGTCGAACTGCTGCAAGGCGCAGCGATGACGGATCTATACGGCGGACAGTTCCGCCATCATCGCGCTGCATTGCATGGCAAGGACGATCAACAACTGTATTCGCGGGAAGCGATTCCGGCGTTGATCAACTACCTTCGCAGTGAACTCAAGGTGGAATTTCATTTCTCCACCCTCGTGCGCGACGTAGAGCCGGGCCAGTTGCACAGTACGGCGGGCAGTTTTCGCGGCGAGCAGATCATCGTGTGTTCCGGCCACGACTACCAGACCCTGCTGGCCGAATCGATCGCTGAACTCAAACCGAGCATCTGCCGCCTGCAAATGCTCCGCGCGCGCCCAGCGGTGAACCTGAACCTGCAGCACGCTTTACTCACCGGCCTGAGCTGTGTGCATTACGGCGCCTTTGCCGATTTGCCGGAAGCTGCGCCGGTGCAGGCGCAGATTCTGCGTGAAGCGCCACACTTGAACGAACACGGCATCCATCTGCTGATCAGCCCGACGCCCCATGGCGAACTGATCATTGGCGACTCCCATGACTACGGCAGCGATGCATCGCCGTTCAATGCCGAGCAGATCGACGACTGGATGATCGAACTGGCCGAGCAGACCCTGGGCTGCCGGATCCAGGTGGTGGAGCGCTGGCAGGGCGTGTACGGCTCGCGCGGGCCGGGGCCGTTTTCGTTCCTGCGCGCGGCACCGGGGGTAAGCGCAGCCTTGATGCACACGGGTGTCGGCATGAGCGTGGGGCCGGCAATGGCCGAGCGAAATATCGGCATATTGTGGGGAGAGGCGTGATGAACCCGGAACAGGCAATTGCCGATGTCTTCGGCCTGTACGAGCAGTACGGCACCGCAGACTATATCGGCGAGCCGGTGTCGCAGATCGAGCACATGTCCCAGGCCGCGCAACGGGCGATGGCCGAAGGCTTTGATGATGAAGTGGTGCTGGCCGCGTTTTTCCACGATATCGGGCATCTGTGCGGCGAGGGTGGCGAAAATATGGGCGGTTATGGAGTGGTCAGCCATGAGCGGCTGGGGGCCGATTACCTGCGCCGCGCAGGCTTCAGCGAGCGCATGGCCCGGTTGGTGGAGTATCACGTGCAAGCCAAGCGTTACCTGACCTTCAGCCAGCCCGGCTACTACGCAAGCCTGAGTGAAGCGAGTCGCCGCACCCTGGCTTACCAGGGGGGCGTGATGAGCGCCGAAGAAGCCCATGCGTTCGAGCAGGACCCGCTGTGCGCCGTGAGTTTGCGCATGCGTCAGTGGGACGAACAGGCCAAGGAAATGCAGGTGCCGGTACTCGACCTTGATGTGCTCAAGGCCAAGGCGCGGCAAGTATTGGCGGCTTAGGTATCGTCCAGACGCTGGGCCAGCGCTTCGACCTGTTCCTGACGCTCGGCCTGGCTCAGTTTGGCGTGAGGGTTGAGCGACGACCATTGCGGATGCGCACGGGCTTTGTGCAGCGCGTCCGGCAGCTTGCCTTCGCGCCAGGTTTTGTCTTGTGGCGTGTCGACCTTGATGCTGTGCATGGCCGCATGGCCACGCAGGTTGAGGGCCTTGAGCAGTTGGCGCTGGCGCAGGGCGAGCAGGCGCAACACGCTGTCGTCCACGGTCAGTTCGCGCTGGCCTTTGATCTTGCCCAACAGGCGGCTGCCATAACTGCGCGCGGTTTGCAGTGCGCCACCGGCAATCGCACCGGCCAGGGCGGCGGCACCCAGGGTCAGGCCGCCGACCAACAGGTCAACACCAGCACCGGCTGCCGCTCCCGCGGCGATCCCGCCACCGACACGCACGCCCAGCTGTTTGAGCGTTTCCGGGTTGAACAGGTCATCGCCCCAGCGGCCGTCCAACAGTGGCAGGTCGCTGGCGGCGGCATCCTGCGGTCGGAAGCCGAACAGCTTGAGCAGGGCTTCCACACATTTCTGTTCGCGCTGGCGCACGGCCTTGCGCAAATCGCCGATGGCTTGCTGCTCATCTTCGATGACCACGCTGCGACGGCAAGCGGCGCAGTCGATCAGTAGCTCGGCGATCAAGCGTGCGGCACTTTGCTGGCGGGCCTGGCGTTGGGCTTCCTGATCTGTGATCAACCGTTGCAACTGCGGCCGGGCGTTTTCCAGCAGCAGCGCGAGGCTTTCATACAAACGCCGTTCACCGTCTTCCGGGGGCGCCACGCTGTCGAAGCGCACCAGCGCATGCAGGCCCAGGCGGGCGAGGGCGTCACGCCAGTCCGGCTCGCGGTGGTCGCTGCTGCTGACGAAGTTGAGCACCGGCAGCAACGGCTTGCCGCAGCTGGACAGCACTTGCAACTCATCGCGGTACTTGGCCAGCACCGGCTCGCGGGCGTCGATTACATACAGGCCAGCATCTGAAGCCAGCAGTTGGCGCAGCACCTTGGCTTCCTGTTCGAAACGTTGGCGCGCTTCGCTGCCATCCAGGAAACGCGCCAGGCGCGCCGGGCCATCGAGGCGTTCGCCGGGGCGATCCAGGCGCTCCAGGTAGTCGAGCAGGGCAATGGCGTCTTCTAGGCCGGGCGTGTCGTACAGCTCCAGCAAGGCTTCGCCGTCCACCGACAACCGCGCACCTTCGACATGCCGGGTGGTGCTGGGGCGATGGGAGACTTCACCGAAGCCCACATCACGGGTCAACGTGCGCAGCAGCGAGGTCTTGCCGACGTTGGTGTGGCCGACCACGGCAAGTTTCAGCGGTTTAGTCATGACCGGTCTCCAGCCAGTTCAGCGGTGCGCAGTCGGCAAATGGCAACTCAAGCTGGTGCAGCGCCGTGTGCCAGTCACCCAGGCGTTCGGCATCCAGGGACTGGCCGGGCGGCGCTTGCAGCAGCCACACGCGGGTGGCCGTGGCGCTACGGGCCAGTTCGGCGATCAACGCCAGGCTGCCGCGATCGGGAGAGCGGCGTGGGTCACAAGCGATGGCCAGGCGTGCGGGCGGGAAGCGACTGAGTTGCTCCAGCAGTTTGTGGCGTGATTCGCGGCTGTCGAGGATACCGGCGTTCTTCACGTTGGCTGGCAATTTGGGCGGCCATGGGTGTTGGTCGTCCAGTTCGATGGCCACCAGCAAGGCACCGTCGCTTTGCAATTCGCTGATGCCTCCGCTGACGTGGTGCAGTTGCTCCGGCGCGGCGTCGTTGACCCCCAGCCGTTCACTGCTGGGCATCAGGCGTTCACGTAACTGGCTGTAGCCGGGCAGGTTGAGGTCCAGGCGCAAGGCGGCGCGCCCGCGTTTCCAGCGCCACAGGCACAGCAGGGCGAGAATCAGTCTTGGCAGAATGCCGTAAACCAGCAACACACCCACCAGCCACGCGGCCCAGGCCTGGCGGGCGCTTTCGATATTCAACGCAGAATCGCCGCTGGCGCGGATCATCTCGACCGTCGGTACATTGAAGCCCAGCCAGGCGGGCAGGGCACCCAGCGCCTGGGTCACGGCGACGAAGGTGTCGGCGCCGAGGATGGTGGTTTCCCACACGAAACCGTAGCGGCGGGTGGCGAGTAACGTCAGCAAAATCGCCATGGCACTGAGCAAGGCGAGAAACCACAGGCTGTTGACCAGCACGCCGACCGCCCAGCGATTGAGCTTTTGCCGTTGCAGCAACAACAGCAGCGCCGGCGCCAGCTGTGCGGCCTTGGCATCGCGGGCGAGCTTTTCGCTGAGCCACAACCATAAGCGTCCAAGGCTGGCGCCGTGCTCACCGGCAAATAGCAAGCCCAGGGCCCAACTGACCAGCAGGATCAGGTTCAAGCCGAGCAGGCTGCCCAAGGCCCAGAACACGTTGACCGGTGTCAGCCCGTTGCCCAGCGCGGCAAAGGCCAGGCCCGCGCCGCTGACGATGGCGACGATTGCCAGCAACCCCAAGGCCAAACGTGCGCCTTGCAGCCAGCGGGTGAGGGCGGCGGTCAGGCCATCGCGCTCGGCCAGGTGCAGGGCACGTTGTTGAATGCGCGTCGGCAGGTCGCCACCGGCGGTGCGGGCCAGGCGGTTGGCTTCCAGGTCCTCCAGGGGGCCGGCGTGTTCTTCACGCAGGCGCACGGTTTCTGTCAGCCAGAGAGAGTGCAGCGGGTTCAGTGCAGTCACGCGCCGTCCTGTTGTGTGAGTGAGTTGGGAGCATAACCCCAGTGCACCCTGTTGGGGAAAGCTGCACGAGCCTCTGGTATTCTCGTCGCCATGAAAAAAACTCTCCCTTTAAGCCTGATCGCAGCCCTCGGTGAAAACCGTGTGATCGGCGTCGACAACAGCATGCCCTGGCATTTGCCGGGGGATTTCAAATACTTCAAGGCCACCACGCTCGGCAAGCCGATCATCATGGGGCGCAAGACCTGGGACTCCCTGGGCCGACCGTTGCCGGGGCGCCTGAACATCGTGGTCAGCCGTCAGACCGATCTTGAGCTTGAAGGTGCGGAAGTTTTTCCGTCATTGGACGCTGCGGTAGAGCGCGCTGAGGCATGGGCCAAGGCGCAAGGCGTGGACGAACTGATGCTGATTGGTGGTGCGCAGTTATATGCGCAGGGACTGGAGCAGGCGGATCGCCTGTATCTGACGCGGGTAGCACTGAGCCCGGAAGGGGATGCGTGGTTTCCGGAGTTTGACCTGAACCGGTGGAAGCTGGTGTCGAACGTCGAGAACCCGGCCGACGCCGATAAGCCGGCGTACACCTTCGAAGTCTGGGAGAGAAGCAGCCACTAGCTTTAAGCCACAAGCTGCAAGTAAAAGCGCGGTGCTCTTTCTTGCAGCTTGAGGCTTATAGCATGCAACTCAGCTGGCTAGCTGAGCATGCTCATCGGCATTCAGCAGCTCTTTATCCGTCTGCCCCATGATCTGGCTGGTAATTGCCCCCGCCGTCATCGAACCGTTCACGTTCAACGCCGTACGGCCCATGTCGATCAGCGGCTCCACGGAAATCAGCAGCGCCACCAGTGACACCGGCAAACCCATGGCCGGCAGCACGATCAGCGCGGCAAAGGTGGCACCGCCGCCCACACCGGCCACCCCGGCCGAACTCAAGGTCACAATCGCCACCAGGGTCGCGATCCACAGTGGGTCGAGCGGGTTGATGCCCACGGTCGGTGCAACCATCACTGCCAGCATGGCTGGATAAAGCCCTGCGCAACCGTTCTGGCCAATGGTCGCGCCGAACGACGCAGCAAACCCCGCGATGGACTGCGGGATGCCCAACCGGCGGGTCTGCGCCTCAATGCTCAGCGGGATCGCCGCCGCGCTGGAACGGCTGGTGAAGGCAAACGTCAGCACCGGCCATACTTTGCGGAAGAAGCGCAGCGGGTTGACACCGGCCAGGGACAGCAGCAGGCCATGCACCACGAACATCAGGCCCAGGGCCAGGTACGACACCACCACAAAACTGCCGAGCTTGATGATGTCTTGCAGGTTGGAGCCGGCGACCACTTTGGTCATCAGCGCCAATACGCCGTAAGGGGTCAGCTTCATCACCAGGCGCACCAGACGCATCACCCAGGCTTGCAGGGTGTCGATGGCATTGAGCACTTTCTGGCCTTTTTCCACGTCGTCCTTGAGCAGTTGCAGCGCGGCAACCCCGAGGAAAGCGGCGAAAATCACCACACTGATGATCGACGTCGGCTTGGCCCGGGCCAGGTCGGCAAACGGGTTGGCCGGCACGAACGACAGCAGCAACTGCGGGATATTCAGGTCGGCGACCTTGCCCGCGTAATCGCTCTGGATCACTTGCAGGCGCGCCATTTCCTGGGTGCCGGCTACCAGGCCTTCGGCGGTGAGGCCGAACAGGTTTGTCAGGCCGATGCCGATCAGCGCCGCAATCGCGGTGGTGAACAGCAGCGTGCCGATGGTCAGGAAACTGATCTTGCCCAGGGATGAGGCGTTATGCAGGCGCGCCACGGCACTGAGGATCGAGGCGAATACCAGCGGGATCACGATCATCTGCAGCAGTTGTACGTAGCCGTTGCCGACCAGGTCGAACCAGCCGATGGACGCCTTGAGGACTGGATTGCCGTCACCGTAGATCGTATGCAGGACCGTACCGAACACCACGCCCAGGGCGAGGGCGAACAGGACCTTCTTGGCGAGGCTCCATTGGGTCCGACGGGTTTGTGCCAGGCCCAGCAACAGGGCCACGAACACCAGTAAGTTGAGAATCAGGGGCAGATTCATTGAAGCTCCGTTGAGAAGGCAGCCAATCGCACGAGCCTGCGATTGCGAACCGGGAAGCCTAACAGTTTGAAATATATTGATTTAATACCGATATGGAATGGTGTCTGTCGTTTTTGGAATAAGCGTTTGACGCCCAGGCACATGTCCCTGGCGTGATCACGATGGAAGCGGTCGTGCTCGGGCGATAACTGTCATACAGATTTGTTAGCGTCGATGTCTTTCACTCAGGGGTAAAACGCTTATGAAGCTCGCGCCAACATTACTTGCCGCCGCCTTCTGCCTCGGTCTCGCCAACCAGGCATTTGCCGCAACCGAGTTGAAGCACTGGCCGGCGCCCGCCGCCGAGCAACTGAACAAGATGATCGCCGCGAACGCCAACAAAGGTAACTTCGCGGTGTTCGACATGGACAACACCAGCTACCGCTACGACCTCGAAGAGTCATTGCTGCCGTACCTGGAAAACAAGGGCCTGATCACCCGCGAGACCATGGACCCGTCCCTGAAGCTGATGCCGTTCAAGGACACTGCCGACCACAAGGAAAGCCTGTTCAGCTACTACTACCGCCTGTGTGAAGTCGACGACATGGTTTGCTACCCGTGGGTTGCGCAGATCTTTTCCGGCTTCACTCTCAAGGAACTCAAGGGTTATGTGGATGAGTTGATGGCCTCCGGCAAGCCCGTGCCAGTCACCTATTACGAAGGTGATGTGGTGAAGACCTCCGAGGTCCAACCGCCGAAAGTCTTTACCGGCCAGGCCGAGCTGTACAACAAGCTGATGGAAAACGGCATCGAGGTGTACGTGATGACGGCGGCCTCGGAGGAACTGGTGCGCATGGTCGCTGCCGATCCGAAGTACGGCTATAACGTCAAACCCGAGAACGTCATCGGCGTCAGCACCCTGCTCAAGGACCGCAAGACCGGCGAGCTGACCACTGCACGCAAGCAGATTGCGGCCGGCAAATATGACGAGAAAGCCAACCTCGGCCTGGAACTCACTCCCTACCTGTGGACCCCGGCAACCTGGATGGCCGGCAAGCACGCGGCGATCCTCACTTACATCGACGAATGGAAAAAACCGGTGATCGTCGGGGGTGATACCCCAACCAGCGATGGCTACATGCTGTTTCACGATGTGGACGTGGCCAAGGGTGGTATTCACTTATGGGTCAACCGTAAGGACAAATACATGACCCAGCTCAACGGCATGATGGCCAAGCATGCGGCGGCGCAGGCCAAGGAAGGGTTGCCGGTGACGGCCGATAAGAATTGGGTGATCGTCAAGCCGGACGAGATTCAGTAAGCACGGAAGTACCCGGTCAACACTGTGGGAGCGGGCCTTGCTCGCGAAGGTGCAGCAGCCTGCGTATTCAGTGGCCGGCACACCGCAATTCGCGAGCAAGCCCGCTCCCACGGTTGATCTTCTTTGTTGGAGGGTTATCTCCAGGCAAAAAAATGCCCCGCCAAGTGCGGGGCATTTTTATGGGCGAGGCTTACAGGCCGTCGAGCATCGCTTTGTTACGCACCGCACCTTTGTCGGCACTGGTGGCCAACAGGGCGTAAGCCTTCAGTGCGGTGGTGACTTTGCGCGGACGCTTCTCCACCGGTTTCCAGCCTTTTTTGTCCTGCTCGACCCGGCGAGCCGCCAGTTCTTCATCGCTGATCAACAGGTTGATCGAACGGTTTGGAATGTCGATCAGCACTTTGTCGCCGTCCTGCACCAGGCCAATTGCGCCACCGGCAGCCGCTTCCGGGGAGGCGTGGCCGATGGACAGGCCCGAGGTCCCGCCGGAGAAACGGCCGTCGGTCAGCAAGGCGCAGGCTTTGCCCAGGCCTTTGGATTTCAGGTAGGACGTCGGGTAGAGCATCTCCTGCATACCTGGGCCGCCTTTCGGGCCTTCGTAGCGGATGATCACGATGTCGCCCTCTTTCACTTCGTCAGCGAGGATGCCGCGCACCGCGCTGTCCTGGCTTTCGAAGATCTTGGCGTTGCCTTCGAACACATGGATGGATTCATCCACGCCGGCAGTTTTCACCACGCAGCCGTCCAGGGCGATGTTGCCGTACAGCACCGCCAGGCCGCCTTCCTGGGAGTAAGCGTGTTCGACACTGCGGATGCAGCCGTTTTCGCGGTCGTCGTCCAGGGTGTCCCAGCGAGTCGACTGGCTGAATGCCGTCTGGGTCGGGATGCCCGCCGGGCCGGCCTTGAAGAAGTGATGCACCGCTTCGTCGTTGGTCTGGGTGATGTCCCACTTGGCGATGGCTTCTTCCATGCTACGGCTGTGCACGGTCGGCAGGTCGGTGTGCAACAGGCCACCACGGGCCAGGGAGCCCAGGATCGAGAAGATCCCGCCGGCGCGATGCACGTCTTCCATGTGGTACTTCTGGATGTTCGGCGCGACCTTGCACAGTTGCGGCACGTGGCGGGACAGACGGTCGATGTCGCGCAGGTCGAAATCGATCTCGGCTTCCTGGGCGGCAGCCAGCAGGTGCAGGATGGTGTTGGTGGAACCGCCCATGGCGATGTCCAGGGTCATGGCGTTTTCGAACGCCTTGAAGTTGGCGATGTTGCGCGGCAACACCGACTCATCGTTCTCACCGTAGTAACGCTTGCACAGCTCGACAATGGTGCGGCCGGCCTGCAGGAACAGCTGCTCGCGGTCACTGTGGGTGGCCAGGGTGGAACCATTGCCCGGCAGGGCCAGGCCCAGGGCTTCGGTCAGGCAGTTCATCGAGTTGGCGGTGAACATGCCGGAGCATGAACCGCAGGTCGGGCAGGCGCTGCGCTCGTATTCCGCGACCTTCTCGTCAGAAGCGCTGGAATCGGCGGCGATCACCATGGCGTCGACCAGGTCCAGGCCGTGGGAGGCGAGCTTGGTCTTGCCGGCTTCCATTGGGCCGCCGGACACGAAGATCACCGGGATGTTCAGGCGCAGGGCAGCCATCAGCATGCCAGGGGTGATTTTGTCGCAGTTGGAAATGCACACGATGGCGTCGGCGCAATGGGCGTTGACCATGTACTCCACGGAGTCGGCGATGATTTCGCGGCTCGGCAGGGAATACAGCATGCCGTCATGGCCCATGGCGATGCCGTCGTCCACGGCGATGGTGTTGAATTCTTTCGCCACACCGCCGGCGCGTTCGATCTCGCGGGCGACCAGTTGTCCCAGGTCCTTGAGGTGGACATGACCAGGTACAAACTGAGTGAACGAGTTGGCAATCGCGATGATCGGCTTCTTGAAGTCGTCATCCTTCATCCCCGTGGCACGCCACAGTGCGCGCGCGCCGGCCATATTGCGGCCGTGGGTGGATGTTTTCGAGCGGTAATCAGGCATTGGAGCACTCCGGGCGGCTAATCAAGTACTAAAGGGGAGTGAGCTTCTATTGACCACTGGAACACCCGAAAAATGGCCGTGTGTCCGGAAGTTGCCACTCGCATCGCGGGATCGCCGCTTGCGTGGGCCTCGAGCTCATAAACCCGCCGGGGGATGACTGGCGATGAATAGGCCGATTCTACACCGTCTTCCTGTAGGCGCGAGCTTGCTCGCGCCTAAACAGCCAGGAGATATTCAGAACCATTGTTTAAAGGCCTTCAGATGTTGCGCCTCCTACCGTTTATCTTCCAATCACAGAAGAGGACGACGGAATGTCCACGCAACAGAATGCCCATCGCCTACGCACCGGGTGTTATTCAGAATCGGGCCGCGTGTACCTGATCACCGCTGTTACTTACCAACGACAATCAATTTTTCAGGACTGGCGCACGGGTCGCCTGCTCGTCAGCGAATTCAGGAAAGCTCAGGAAGACGGTGAGGCGACCTCGCTGGCCTGGGTCGTGATGCCTGACCATTTTCATTGGCTGGTCGAACTGCACAATGGCGACTTACCAAGGTTGATGCGAATAACCAAGTCGCGAAGTGCCCGCGCGATAAACAGGGCAAGGGGCTCCTGCGGGACGCTTTGGCAAAAAGGCTATTTCGACCGGGCATTGCGTCGTGAGGATGACTTGAAAGCAACGGCCCGCTATATCGTCGCGAATCCTTTGCGTGCAGGTTTGGTCGAGCACATTGGTCAGTACCCGCTATGGGATGCCATCTGGCTATGACCCATCTTCCCCTGTAGGAGCGGTAGCGCCCGATCCGTAAGCTCGTCAACCAGCCGCTGAAATCGCCGCCGGACGAACCAGCGTCACGGCCAGGGCGCTGGTCAGTATCGGGATCAAAAGGTGGGAGGGGGCAAGCCCCTCCAACATTTTTAGCTATTAGGCAGCAACCGGCACGTAATGCTCTTGATATACCGCGTCTCGACAATCGCCGGGTGCACCGGGTGGTCCGGACCCTGGCCGCCGCGTTCCAGCATCTGGATATTACGGTCCAGGTGGCGGGCGCTGGTCAGCAGGATGTTCTGCAGGTCGTCTTCGGGCAGGTGCATGGAGCACGAGGCGCTGACGAGGATGCCGTCCTTGCTGAGCAGGCGCATGGCTTGCTCGTTCAGGCGACGGTAGGCGCCTTCGCCGTTTTTCATGTCTTTCTTGCGTTTGATGAAGGCCGGCGGGTCGGCGACGATCACGTCGAAGCGCTCTTCGCTGGCTTTCAGTTCCTTGAGGGCTTCGAACACGTCGCCTTCGATGCAGGTCATCTTCTCGGCAAAGCCGTTCAGCGCGGCATTGCGCTCCACGCCGTCGAGGGCAAAGGCGGAGGCGTCGACGCAGAACACTTCACTGGCGCCAAAGGCTGCAGCCTGCACACCCCAGCCGCCGATGTAGCTGTACAGGTCCAGTACGCGCTTGCCCTTGGCGTACGGGGCCAGGCGGGCGCGGTTCATGCGGTGGTCGTAGAACCAGCCGGTTTTCTGGCCCTGGATCACCGGGGCTTCGAATTTCACGCCGTTCTCTTCCAGCGCCACCCACTCCGGCACCAGGCCGAACACGGTTTCGACGTAGCGGTTGAGGCCTTCGGCATCGCGCGCGGCGGAGTCGTTCTTGAACAGGATGCCGCTGGGCTTGAGCACCTGGGTCAGGGCGGCGATCACGTCGTCCTTGTGCGCTTCCATGGTCGCCGAAGCGATCTGCACTACCAGGATGTCACCGAAACGGTCGACGACCAGGCCCGGCAGCAGGTCTGAGTCGCCGTAGACCAGGCGGTAGAAAGGCTTGTCGAACAGGCGCTCGCGCAGGGACAGGGCGACGTTGAGGCGGTGCACCAGCAGCGACTTGTCGAGTGGCAACTTGATGTCGCGCGACAGCAGGCGGGCGCAGATCAGGTTGTTCGGGCTCATGGCCACGATCCCCAGCGTCTTGCCGCCGGCCGCTTCCAGAATAGCCTGGTCGCCTGCCTGGAAGCCGTGAAGGGGGGTGGCGGCCACGTCGATTTCGTTGCTGTAGACCCACAGGTGGCCGTTGCGCAAACGACGATCGGCGTTGGCTTTGAGACGCAGGCTTGGCAGGGACATGACGTCGCTCCGGAAAAAAGAGCGGGAGTATACCTTGTTGTGCAGGAAATGGCCGGGTAGCCGGATGTGCGGGAAGGTGTCGGGCAGTGCCTGATAAGGGGTAGAATCCCCGCCTAGCCCAGAGTGTGTACTTATGTCCCAAGAGCTTTCCGCCGAACAGATCCAACAGGCCCTGCAAGGCATCAGCGTGCCGCCTCAACCGCAAATCATGGTGGATTTGCAGATGGAGCAGTACATGCCCGACCCGGACCTGGAAGTGATCGCCCGGTTGATCGCCCAGGACCCGGGCCTCTCCGGGGCCTTGCTGAAAATCGTCAATTCGCCGTATTACGGCCTGAGCAACAAGATCGCCTCGATCCAGCGCGCAGTGAACCTGCTGGGCAGCCGTTCGGTCATCAACCTGATCAACGCGCAGTCGATCAAGGGCGAGATGAGCGACGACACCATCGTCACCCTCAACCGCTTTTGGGACACCGCCCAGGACGTGGCCATGACTTGCCTGACCCTGGCCAAGCGCACCGGCTCGCAAGCGGTCGACGAGGCGTATGCCTTGGGCCTGTTCCACGATTGCGGCGTGCCGTTGATGCTCAAGCGTTTTCCCAACTACATGGCGGTGCTGGAAGAGGCGTACGCCAACGCCGGCCCGGATTGCCGCGTAGTCGACACGGAGAACAACGCCTTCCACACCAACCATGCCGTGGTCGGCTATTACACCGCCAAATCCTGGCGCCTGCCGGAGCATGTGACCGACGCCATCGCCAACCATCACAACGCCCTGGCGATTTTCAGCGATGAGTCATCGCGTAATTCGCAACTGAAAAACCTGCTGGCGATCCTGAAAATGGCCGAGCACATTTGTTCGTCCTGCCGCGTGCTGGGTAACCAGGCGGTGGACCATGAGTGGAACGCCATCGGCCATCTGGTGCTGGACTACGTGGGCCTGTCGGACTACGACTTCGAAAGCATGAAATTGTCGATCCGCGAACTGGGCGCCCACTAAACCTGTCTTCAAGAGGTATACATGCCCGAGTTACCAGAGGTCGAAACCACCCGACGCGGGATTGCTCCGCACCTGGAAGGCCAGCGCGTCAGCCGCGTGGTGGTGCGTGAACGGCGCCTGCGCTGGCCGATCCCGGAGGACCTGGATGTGCGCCTGTCCGGGCAGCGTATCGTGCTGGTGGAACGGCGGGCCAAGTACCTGTTGATCAATGCTGAAGTGGGCACCCTGATCAGCCATTTGGGCATGTCAGGCAACCTGCGCTTGGTGGAAACCGGCATGCCGGCGGCCAAGCATGAGCATGTGGACATCGAGCTGGAGTCGGGGCTGGCCCTGCGCTACACCGACCCGCGGCGCTTCGGTGCGATGCTGTGGAGCCAGGACCCGCACAACCACGAACTGCTGATCCGCCTGGGGCCGGAGCCGTTGACCGACCTGTTCGATGGCGATCGCCTCTTCCAGTTGTCCCGTGGTCGTTCGATGGCAGTGAAGCCGTTCATCATGGACAACGCGGTGGTGGTGGGCGTGGGCAATATCTACGCGACGGAAGCGCTGTTTGCGGCGGGGATTGATCCGCGTCGAGAGGCCGGTGGTATTTCGCGAGCGCGGTATTTGAAGCTGGCGATCGAGATCAAACGCGTGCTGGCGGCCGCCATCGAGCGTGGCGGCACCACCCTGCGGGACTTTATCGGGGGTGACGGGCAGCCGGGGTATTTCCAGCAGGAACTGTTCGTCTACGGTCGCGGAGGCGAGGCGTGCAAGGTCTGCGGGAGCGAGTTGCGCAATGTGGTGCTGGGGCAGCGGGCGAGCGTGTTTTGCCCTAAATGCCAGCGTTGATTGCTGGGTGATGACCGGTATCGCCATCGGAAGCAAACCGTCTTCCACAGTTGACCAGGCTTCAAGATGAGGATGCGGTTGACTGTGGGGCGGGCTTGTTCCCGATGAGGCCCGCGGGGGCGCTGATAATTCTTCAGGCCTTACCGGTAATCTTCCGGTATTTCTCCATCAATTGCTCATGCGATTCCGGATGAGCTTCGTCCAGTGGAATGCAATCCACCGGGCACACTTGCTGGCACTGAGGCTCGTCGTAGTGGCCGACGCACTGGGTGCACAGGTTGGGGTCGATCACATAGATCTCTTCGCCCTGGGAAATTGCAGCGTTCGGGCACTCGGGTTCGCAGACGTCGCAATTGATGCAATCGTCGGTGATGATCAGGGACATGGGAACTCCTGCCAGGGCGGTCAGCCAAGGCATCTGAAAACTAATGCGCGCAATTGTGCCGCATTGGCGCTCGTAGTGCGAGCCTGTGGCGAGGGCGCTTGCTCCCGTTGGGGCGCAAAGCGGCCCCGGCTCTTTGCTTGACGAGGCTGGGACTGCTGCGCCGTCCAGCGGGAGCAAGCTCACTCACCACAATAATTCTTACTTCTTGAAGCGTAACGTCAGCGCATCGGCGACGGCCGGGTGCACAAATTTGGTGATATCGCCGCCCAAGGCCGCGATTTCACGGACCAGGGTCGAGGATATGAACGAATAACGTTCCGACGGCGTGAGGAACAGGCTTTCCACGTCCGGCGCCAATTGGCGGTTCATGTTGGCCAGCTGGAATTCGTATTCGAAGTCCGACACCGCACGCAGGCCACGCAGGAATACATTGGCGTTCTGCTCTTTGGCGAAGTGAGCCAGCAGTGTGGAGAAACCCACTACTTCCACGTTGGGCAGGTGCTTGGTGACCTCACGCGCCAGCTCCACGCGCTGTTCCAGGGGAAACAGCGGGTTTTTCTTGGGGCTGGCCGCGACTGCGATGATCACATGGTCGAACAGGCGAGAGGCGCGTTCGACCAGATCGCCATGGCCTTTGGTAATCGGGTCGAAGGTACCTGGGTACAACACTCGGTTCATCGCGTCGTCCTGGCGGAGTCCGTTGGGGAACCGGATGGTATCGCAGCCATCCCGGTCGGCCAAGTCGACTTATGTAGATAGATACCGTGAATACCCGGTTTTTTCATGCTGTTTTCAGACGTTCGGCCAACGCCGTCGCCAGTTGCGCCGTCAAGCCATATACCGACAATTGCGGGTTGGCGCCAATGCTGGTGGGGAATAGCGAGCCGTCGTGGATCGACAGATTACGCAGTTGGTGATGGCGGCCGAGGCTGTCGGCCACCGCGATTTTCGGGTCTTCGCCCATGGCGC
Source organism: Pseudomonas sp. BCA17 (assembly GCF_004519405.1). Classification (GTDB taxonomy): domain Bacteria; phylum Pseudomonadota; class Gammaproteobacteria; order Pseudomonadales; family Pseudomonadaceae; genus Aquipseudomonas. Next base: position 498,993 of record NZ_SGWI01000003.1, read on the forward strand.
AACCGCCCATTACATGGGCGCTGCCCAGCACGGTTCGATGCAGTTCCAGATTCAGACCGTCGATCAGCTCACGCGCTTGGGCCAAGGTGTTCACATAACGAGCGTCGTGATGCAGCGGCTTGACCGACTTGGCGCCGGCGGCGAACTGGATCTCGGCCATGCTGTGAAACGCCCGGCGCAGACCGTCCCAGGCGTAAGGTGAAACTTGATAGTCGAGCACCGGCGTGCCGTCCCCGCGCAAGCCCACGGTGCCGCCCTGGCTGTCGGGATGAAAGCCGTCGCGCAGCAACGCCAGCATGGCGTGGGTGTGGGGCAGTTGGCCCATATCCAGCGCGTTTTGCGTGCCATAGCCACCGAACAAGGTGCTGGCCAAACCTGGATGCAGAGGCGGCGCTTCAAGCTTGTAGGACATTTTCCCGGTAGTGCCGTCCTGCCATTGGAAGTGGTCGGAATAGATCGATTGCGGCGCGCCATAGAATGGGTTGATCACCTCATCGAACAGCCCGGCGGAAAAATTCACCAGATGCAGGAACGTACGCTTGCCCAGGCGCGAATGCGGGTCGGGCGCATCCGAGCGCATCAGCAATGCCGGGCTGTTGATGCCGCCGCCGCACAGCACGTAATGCCTGGCCTTGACCGTAATCCTGCGCCCGGTGGGGGCCACGCAGCGTTCGTCCATGGCCACGCATTCCAGGCTGCTGATGGTGTCGCCGCTGTACTTGAGATGTTCGGCACGGGCCAGGTAGAGCAGTTCGCCGCCTTTTTCCAGGGTGGAGGGAATGGTGGTCACCAGCATTGATTGCTTGGCGTTGACCGGGCAGCCCATGCCGCAATATCCCAGGTTGAAGCAGCCGCGCACATTGCGTGGGATCACGTGCCAGCTGTAGCCGAGCTTTTCGCAGCCTTTGCGAATTACATCGTTGTTGGCGTTGGGCGGCAGGGCCCAGGGGGCGATGCCAAGCCGTTGCTCCATCTTCTCGAACCACGGCGCCATCTCGGCGCTGCTGTGGCCTTTGACCGCATATTCGCTGGCCCAGTGGGTAAGCGTGGCGTCGGGCGTGCGAAAACTGGAGGTCCAGTTGATCAGCGTCGTACCGCCAACCGCCCGGCCTTGCAGGATCGTGATTGCGCCATCCTTGCTCATGCGGCCGATGCCTTCCTGGTACAGGCTGGCGTAGGCCTCATCTTCCAACAGCTTGAAGTCGCTGCTGGTCTTGAGCGGACCTTCTTCGATCAGCAGCACCTTGTAACCCGCGGCGCTGAGGATTTCAGCCGTTGTGCCGCCGCCGGCGCCGCTGCCGATGATCGCCACATCGGCTTCCAGGGTCAGGTCGTTGTCGAGGGCGGCGCCATTGTGGGTTTTCCAGCCGCGGGCAAGGCCGTCGCGGAACAGATCGGGTACGGGCATCAGGGTCGTCTCTTGTTTTTATGATGGAAGGTACGCATCAGATCTTCGGCGGGCCGGGGTAGCCGCAATGGGCCCAGGATCCCGGTCGGAAGTACCAGGCCATGATCACCAGCTTGAGCAGCGAACCCTGGCCCATGCGCAGCAGGTTCAGGTAGCTGTTTTCCCAGCGGTGCAGGAAATTGCGGATCTGCTCTGCACTGGCGTTTTCCCAACTGCCCCAGACCCCGGTCAGCGGCCCACGGGTGATGCCCATGGCCAATACATCGAACAGTTGCTGGGTGAGCTTGAACATCTCCGGCGACAGATGTTGCAGGCTGTAGTCGAGTTTCTTCAGGGTCTCTTCAATCCCGTCGGCCACTGCCTGGGCACTGGCCGCGCCTTCAAGCAGCACCGGGATGACCGCGCGCAGGAAGGGCAGGTCACTGCTGCGCAGCATGGCAAAGCCGCTGGCCGGGGTACTGCTGGAGCAACCGCTGAGGCTGGCGCCCAACCCGGCGGTGGCCAGAAAAGCGCTGGCGCACAGGCCGATTTTCAAGACGCCGCGCCGTGACAGCGCGGGTGATTCAGTCAGGCTGGGGTTCATTGTTTTTATTGTCCCGAAGGTGGTGATATCAACGGATAAACAGCTTTTGGATCAGCTTCTGGATCGATTTTCCGTAGGGCGGGTAGATCAACTTTGCCGCGTTCAGGCGCTGTTTCACCAGTACGCCTTTGGCCTTGCTGAATGTCAGGAAGCCTTCATGGCCATGGTAGTGGCCCATGCCTGACGGCCCGATGCCACCGAACGGCATGTCGTCCTGAGCCACGTGCAGCAGGGTGTCGTTCAGGCACACGCCGCCGGAATGGGTTTCGTGGAGCACACGGTTCTGTTCGCTCTTGTTGTAGCCGAAGTAATAAAGGGCCAATGGGCGAGGGCGTTGGTTGATGTAGGCAAACGCTTGGTCGAGACCGTGATAAGGCACAATCGGCAGCAAAGGGCCGAAGATTTCATCCTGCATCACGATCATGTCGTCACTGACGTCAAGCAGCAGGCTGTGGGCCATGCGCCGCGCCTGGCCCTGGTCAAACAGCGGAATCAGGGTGGCACCTTTGTCGGTCGCGTCTTTGACATAGCTATTGAGCCGAGCCAATTGGCGTTCGTTGATGACGGCGGTGTAGTCCGGGTTGTCGGCCAGGGTCGGATAAAAGCCGCGCACGGCTTGGGTGTAGGCCTGGACGAAACCCTCGACGCGATCTTCCGGCACCAACACGTAGTCCGGTGCCACGCAGGTCTGCCCGGCGTTCAAGGCTTTACCGAAGGCGATGCGTTCGGCGGCATCCTTGAGCGGTACGTCGGCGGAAACGATGGCGGGAGATTTGCCGCCCAGTTCCAGGGTGACCGGCGTGAGGTGCTCGGCGGCAGCGCGCATCACATGCTTGCCGATGCTGGTGGCACCGGTAAACAGCAGGTGATCGAAGGGCAGCTTGGAAAACGCCATGCCCACTTCGGCCTCGCCCAGCACCACGCACACCAGGTCCTCGGGGAAGATTTTCGCCAGTAGTGCTTTGAGCAGCTCACCGGTGGCCGGGGTCGATTCGCTGAGCTTGAGCATCACCCGGTTACCTGCTGCCAAAGCTCCAACCAGCGGGCCAATAGCCAGATACAAGGGATAGTTCCAGGGCACGATCACCCCCACCACACCCAGCGGTTGGTAGATGACTTTGGCCGAGGCCGGTTGAAAGGCAATGCCTACGGAGCGGCGGGATGGTTTCATCCAGCCCTTGAGGTGTTTGCTCGCGTAGTGAATGCCATGCAGGCTGGGCATCAATTCGGCGAAGAGGGTTTCGTCGGCGCTGCGGTTGCTGAAGTCCTGGCTGATCGCATTGATCAGCGCCTGGCGCTCGTCACTGAGCCGATCGCGCAGAGCCTTGAGCCATTGCTGGCGTTGCTCGGCCGGCGGCATCGGGTTGGCCGCGTACGCTCGACGTTGGGCAGCGAACAGGTGCTGGAGTTGATCCAGCTCCTGGGAATCTTGCAGGTAGGCAACGTTGGCAGACATGGCGCACTTCCCGACTATTATTGGAATGTACCATTTATTAGAGTCATTGCTCTAAATTGTCAAATAACATTGCAGCAACATGCGGATTTATCCTGGCAAGGATAGGCCGTAAGATGCCTCATCACGTGTACAGAAGCTGATCCCCTATGGCACCACGAGTAAAGACCAGCGAGCGCATTGTGCAAACCAGCCTGGAGCTTTTTAACCAGCAGGGCGAGCGGAGCGTCAGCACCAACCACATTGCCGCCCATATGGAAATTTCCCCGGGCAACCTGTACTACCACTTCCCTAACAAGCAGGCGATCATCGCCGTACTGTTTCGTGAATACGAAGCCCTGGTGGACAGCTTCCTGCGCCCGCCCCAAGGCCGCGCCGTCACCGTTGAAGACAAACGCTTCTATCTGCAGGCCGTGCTGGCCGGCATGTGGCGCTACCGATTCCTGCACCGTGACCTGGAACACTTGCTGGAAAGCGACCCGGAACTGGCCACCGGTTACCGGCGTTTCTCCCAGCGTTGCCTGACCCAGGGCGGCGCTATTTACCAGGGGTTTGTCGATGCCGGCATCCTCAATATGGACAAGGTGCAAACCGAAGCCCTGACCCTCAACGCCTGGATCATCCTCACGTCCTGGGTGCGTTTCCTGTGTACCACCAATGAAAACTCTGCCCACTTGAGCGCTGAAGCGATCAAGCGTGGGGTGTATCAGGTGCTGGTGCTGGAGGCGGGGTTTGTCACGCCCCAGGCGAAAGACGCGGTGGATGCGCTGTTCAAAGAGTTTTACGTGCCGTTGAATCAGGCACTGGAAGAAGTGAAGTAGGACCTTTCCCTAATCTGTTCACAGGAGTCCGTCATGCCGCTTGCGCAACTGATCAGCCCTCAGCAACTGGCCGAGCGCCAACAGCGTGGAGGGCTGGTGATCCTTGATTGCCGTTTTGCCCTGGAAGACCCCGACTATGGACTTTGCAGCTATGCCGAAGGGCATATCGAAGGTGCGCAATACGCTGACCTGGAGCGTCACCTCAGCGGCCCGGTGACGAAGGGCGTGACCGGTCGTCACCCGTTGCCGGCGGCGGACACCTTGGTGCAACAGTTGCGGGCGTGGGGCATCAACGCCGACACCGACATTGTGCTGTATGACGACGGCCCTGGCGCCTATGCCGCCCGCGCCTGGTGGCTGCTGGCCTGGCTGGGCAAGCGTGATGGTGTGTTTATTCTGGACGGTGGTCTCAAGGCTTGGCATGCGGCCGGTTTCCCGTTGAGCCTGGACGCACCGGTGATTGAGCCGGGAGCTTTTACCGGCACGCCGGACAATCATCTGCTGTTGGATGCCGAACATTTGCAAAAACGTTTGGGTGATCCGGGCATGACATTGATCGATGCCCGCGCTCAGCCACGTTTTCGCGGCGAAATGGAGCCCATCGATCCGGTCGCCGGGCATATTCCTGGCGCGCAATGTGCGGCATTCAGTGAAAACCTGGGCAGTGACGGGCGCTTCCTGCCGGCGGAACAGCTCAAGCAGCGTTTCGCCACGCAGTTGCAAGGTCGCTCGCCGGATGAGCTGGTGGCGTATTGCGGCTCAGGCGTGACGGCGTGTCACAACCTGTTCGCCTTGAGCCTGGCCGGTTATCCATTGGGCAAGTTGTATGCGGGATCGTGGAGCGAGTGGATTACCGATCCGACGCGTGGGATTGCGACCGGCGACTGAAGCTACCGAGGTAATTCCGATCGAAATTCAACCGCGTTGTGTCTGTAGCCACTGCGGGATTCGTCGTTCGAGGTAGTAACCCGGCTGTTTCAGCGAGCCGTCCACAAACCCCACATGCCCACCCTTGGCCAGCAGCTCGAACTCGGTGCAATCCGACAGTTCGCTGGCTTCGGGCAGGCTATGGGGGAACACGAAGGGGTCGTCGGCAGCCTGGATGATCAGGGTTGGCGTGCGGATTTCACCCAGGTAGTAACGGCTCGATGCACGGCGGTAATAGTCCTCGGCACTGAGAAAACCGTGCAGCGGTGCCGTCACCCGCCCGTCGAAATCCCAAAACGTGCGCATCTTTTCCAATGAGCCAAGCGCCTCCAGGGTTTTCAGCCCTTCAGCACGTCCATCCAATAGGAACCGGCTCTGCTTGACGCGGATGTAGGCCAACATTTCGCGCATGAAATGCTTTTGATAAACCCGGGAAAACCCCAGCCCAATGCGATCTGCGCACTGATCCAGGCGAAACGGCACCGATACCGCTGCTGCGCCTTGCAAGCCCGACAGTTCACCGGTTTCGCCCAGATGCTTGAGCAGCACATTGCCGCCCAACGAATAACCCACCGCATACAGCGGTGCCAACGGCCGTTTGGCGCGCAGGTGCGCAATCGCCGCCGCCAAATCCTCACTGGCACCCGAGTGATAGCTGCGTGCCAACAGGTTCGGCTCACCTGAACAGCCGCGCCAGTTCAACGCCACACTGGCCCAACCTTGCGCGGCGAGGGCTTTTTGCAGGCCGGCCACATAGGGTGAGTTGGATGAGCCGGTCAGTCCATGCAGCACCAGCACCAAAGGTGCCTGGGCGTCGTGGGGGCCATGCCAGTCGAGGTCGAGGAAGTCGCCGTCTTCCAGCCATAAGCGCTCGCGTTGGCGCTCGATGTGGGTGGTCGGGCGCCATAAAGGCCCCCACAGCGTTTGCAGGTGTGGGTTGCCGAGGCCGAAGGCGGGTTTGAACAGGTCGGAAGAAGGGGTCATGAGCACCTGCTCTGTAGGCGCGAGCGTGCTCGCGAAAAATCCAAGGTCACCGCGCGCTCCCTGTTTTCCGTGTCATCGTTGAGGATCTTCGCGAGCAAGCCCGCCCCTATACCAAACGGTGCCACAACGCGTAATACACCCGACCGGACTTCTGCTCTCGATGCAGGCGCCAGCTGCCCGGCAAGCCAAGGGTGGATGGTGCGGTCTCGCTTTCAGTGTAGATCCAGGCATCGGCTGCCAGCCATTGGCGTTCTTCCAGCAACGTGCAGACGGTCGGCAACAGGTTCTGGTTGAACGGTGGGTCGAGGAACACCACGTCGTATTCGCTGGCCGGCTGGTTTTCCAGGTAGCGCAATGCGTCGGCGGTCTGGACCTGGCCGGTGGTGCAGCGCAGGGTGCCCAGGTGTTCCTTGAGGCTGGACACCGCCACATTACTGGCGTCCAGCGCCTGGCCTTGGGCCGCGCCACGGGACAGGGCCTCCAGGAACAGCGCGCCGCTGCCGGCAAACGGGTCCAGCACCTTGGCACCGCCGATGTACGGCGCGAGCCAGTTGAACAGGGTTTCACGCACGCGATCCGGCGTTGGGCGCAGGCCCACGACATCGGGGAAGCTCAGCTTGCGGCTGCCCCATTCACCACCAATGATGCGCAGTTGGCCCACGCCGTTATGGACGTTGTGGACAGGTTTTTTCGGGCGAGATGAACTGGCCATTAATGCTCCGGAACCCCGAGCGGCTGCTCGGCGGGTTTATCAGTGGGGGGCGGTAGTGGCTTTTGCGCAATCGTCGGGCCGGCGGTCACGATGACCATCTTGTCGGCGCTCAAGTGTTTGTTCAAGGCAGCCTTGACCTGTTCTGTGGTCAGGGCCTGGGATTGTTTCATGAAATCTTCCAGATAGCTCAGCGGCAGGTTGTAGAAACCCATGGCGCCCAGCTGCCCGACGATATCGGCGTTGCTGGCCGTCGACAGTGGAAAGCTACCGGCCAACTCGCGCTTGGCATCATCCAGTTCCTTTTGCGTCGGGCCGGTCTTGAGGTAATCGGCCAGCACGTCTTCTACCAGGCGCAGGGTGCCGCCGCTCATTTCGGCGCGAGTCTGCAGGTTGATCATGAACGGACCGCGTACCTGCATCGGCGAGAAACCGGAGTACACGCCATAGGTCAGGCCGCGTTTTTCGCGCACTTCAGTCATCAAGCGAGTGCCGAAGCCGCCGCCGCCGAGGATCTGGTTGCCCAGGGACAAAGCGGCGTAGTCCGGATCGGCGCGGTCGATACCCAGTTGGGCGAACAGAAGATGAGTCTGCTTGGATGGAAACTCGATGTGGCTCAGGCCGGCTTTGGGCTCGGTTGGCTGGGCGATCCTGGCCAGGGCCGGACCTTTGGGTAGCGACGCGGAAACCTTGGCTGTCATGGCTTCGGCTTCGGCGCGCGTCAGGTCGCCCACCACCGCAATCACTGCATTGCCCGCGGCGTAAGCCTTGGCGTGGAACGCCTGCAGCTGGGCGAGGGTGATTTTTGGAACGCTCTCGGGCGTGCCTTCACTTGGATGTGCATAAGGATGGTCGCCGTAGAGGCGCTTGAACAGCTCCAGGCTCGCCAGTTTGCCGGGGTTTTGCTTCTGGTATTCGAAACCGGCAAGGATCTGGTTCTTGATGCGCGCCAGGGAGTCGGCCGGGAAAGTCGGCTTGCCGATCACCTGATCGAACAGCGCCAGGGCGGCTTCGCGTTTATCGCTGTCGCTCAGGCTGCGCAAGGACACCAGCGCCATGTCGCGGTAAGCGCCATTGCCGAAGTCGGCGCCCAGGCTTTCAAAGCCGCTGGCGATCTGGCTCACGTCCTTGCCCGGCACACCTTCGTTGAGCATGGCGTTGGTCATCAGCGCCAGGCCCGGAACGTCGCCGTCCTGGCTGCTGCCGGCGGCGAACAGGATGCGCATGTCGAACATCGGCAGTTCATGGGCTTCGACGAACAGGACCTTGGCGCCTTCAGCGGTGTTCCAGGTCTGCACATCGAGCTTGCGGTTGGTTGGCGCCTTGCCATCCAGCTCGGCCAGGGATTGCAGTGTGTTGCTCGATTGCGCCTTGTCCAACGCCTGGCTGGCGACGGATTCGCCTGGACGCAGGAAGTACACGGTGCCGGCGGCGATAAGGGTAATGACGATCAGGCCAGGAAAGATCAGGCGGCTGCTTTTGCGATCACTCATGAGCGGTCTCCTCGGGCAGAACATGGGCGACGCTCAGACGCTCGCGGGTGAAATAGGTGCGCGCGGCTTTCTGGATATCTTCCGGGGTCACGCTTTGCAACTCGGCCAATTCAGTGTCCATCAGCTTCCAGGACAGACCGACGGTTTCCAGCGAGCCGATGGCCGTGGCTTGGCTAGTGATGGAGTCGCGCTGGTAGACCACGCCGGCAATAACCTGGGCACGGATGCGTTCCAGTTCCTCGGCGGTCGGTGGTTTGGCTTTCAGTTCGTCCAGCAGGCGCCACAGGCCGGCTTCGGCTTGGGCCACGGTCTTTTTCTTCTGTTGGTTCGGCGTGGCCGTCAAGGTAAACAGGCTGTCGCCACGGGTATAGGCGTCGTAGCTGGTGGAGGCGGCGGAAACCAGTTCTTCACCGCGCTCCAGTTGCTCCGAAATACGCGCGCTATAGCCGCCATCGAGCAAGGCGGAGATCAGGCGCAGCGCTTGTACCGAGCGCTTGTCTTCGGCAGTCGCCAGGCCAGGTACGTTGAAGCCGAGGATAACGCTCGGCAGTTGGGTCTGCACGTGCATGGTCAGCAGGCGCTCGCCGGGCTCGGCCAGCTCCAACGGGATCTTGGCCGGTGGTACGTCACGCTTGGGAATCGGGCCGAAATAGCGTTGGGCCAGGTTTTTAACGTCGTCCGGCGTTACGTCGCCGACTACCACCAGGGTGGCATTGTTCGGCACGTACCAGGATTGGTACCAGTGACGCAGCTCCTCGACCTTCATGCGCTCAAGGTCTGCCATCCAGCCGATAGTCGGCGTGTGGTAGCCGCTGGCCGGGTAGGCCATGGCCTTGAAACGCTCATAGGCCTTGGACATTGGATTGTCGTCGGTGCGCAGGCGGCGTTCTTCCTTGATCACTTCGATTTCGCGGCTGAACTCATCGGCCGGCAGGCGCAGGCTGGCCATGCGGTCGGCCTCCAGCTCGAAGGCTACGCCCAGGCGATCGCGGGCCAGCAACTGGTAGTAGGCGGTGTAGTCGTCGCTTGTGAAGGCGTTCTCTTCGGCGCCCAGGTCGCGCAGGATCAGCGAGGCTTCGCCGGGGCCGACCTTGGCGCTGCCCTTGAACATCATGTGTTCCAGGGCGTGGGACAAACCGGTCTGGCCCGGGGTTTCATAGCTCGAACCTACCTTGTACCAAACCTGGGAAACCACCACCGGTGCGCGATGGTCTTCGCGCACGACCACTTTGAGGCCGTTATCCAGGGTGAATTCATGGGTAGGTTGTGGGTCGGCAGCGAAAGCTGAAAGGGGCAGACAAACTGTGCTGAGCAGCAGGCCTGCGGCGCGGCGGGCTAGAGCATTCATTCGTTTTTAAACCTGTTGGGCTGCCCGCTTGGTCTTAGCGTCGGCGGGCGAGGAGGTGCTAGGATACTGATCCGATTTGGGCACGGCCACTGCGGCGGTCATCTTGTCCCGGGTTCAGTCGTCGGAATTTTGGAATAGAACGTAGGTTTCACCGACGATCTTCCCTTTTTCGCCGATGTTATCGCTTCAGTCCTATATTGAATCGATTTGTCAGGGCCTTTATTTATGCCCTTGAAAATGTTGCGCATGAACAAGCGGGCCTTAAAGCAGTCTGTTCTGCATCGAATTTATTTACCGAGGCGCCTTGGCGCATCGCTACTTTGAGATAGCCGTCCTCCATGTTTGGTTCCAACGACGACAAGAAGAGCCCAGCTGCGGCTGGCGAGAAAAAAGGCCTGTTCGGATGGCTGCGCAAAAAGCCGCAGGAACCCGTCGTCGAACAGCCGCAGGTTCAACCTGAGCCGATTCCTGAGCCCCTGGTAGAGGCCGAGCCGGTTGCCGAAACTCCGGTGCCGGTGGTGTTGCCGATGGTTGAACCGGTGTTGCAGCCGGTGGTCGAGGCTGAACCTGAGCCTGAGCCGATCCCGGCACAGGCACAGGCTCCAGCCCATACGCCGTGGCCGCAGCTACCGGTGGCCGAAGAGCCCGTGGCACTGGTTGAAGATGTGCAGGCCGAACATATCGCGCCACCGATTCCCGCCGTCATTGAGCCCGTGGCGGTGGTGGTCGAAGCGCCGTCGGTCGTAGAGTCGGTGCCTGCGGTTGTGATCGAGCCGGAACCTGTCGCCGCCGCTGTTGCCGAGGCCGGCAAAACCGGCTTCTTCGCTCGCCTTAAGCAGGGCCTGAGCAAGACCAGTGCGAGCATCGGCGAAGGCATGGCCAGCCTGTTCCTGGGCAAGAAGGTCATCGATGACGAACTGCTGGAAGACATCGAAACGCGTCTGCTCACCGCCGACGTGGGCGTTGAAGCCACCGCGGTGATCATCCAGAGCCTGACCCAAAAGGTTGCGCGCAAGCAATTGACCGACGCCGACGCACTCTACAAATCCCTGCAGGCCGAGCTGGCCGCGATGCTCAAGCCCGTGGAAGCCCCGCTGGTGATCACGCCGAACAAGCCATTCGTGATCCTGGTCGTGGGTGTCAACGGCGCCGGCAAGACCACCACCATCGGCAAGCTGGCCAAAAAACTGCAGTCAGAAGGCAAGAAAGTCATGCTGGCTGCGGGTGACACCTTCCGCGCCGCTGCCGTTGAACAGTTGCAGGTGTGGGGTGAGCGCAACAAGATTCCAGTGATCGCCCAGCACACCGGGGCCGACTCCGCTTCGGTGATCTTCGACGCCGTGCAGGCCGCCAAGGCGCGCAACATCGATGTATTGATCGCCGATACCGCCGGTCGCCTGCACACCAAAGACAATCTGATGGAAGAGCTGAAGAAAGTGCGCCGCGTGATCGGCAAGCTCGACGCAGATGCGCCCCACGAAGTATTGCTGGTGCTCGACGCCGGTACTGGCCAGAACGCCATCAGCCAGGCCAAGCAATTCAACCAGACGGTGCAATTGACCGGCCTGGCGTTGACTAAGCTCGATGGCACGGCCAAAGGCGGCGTGATCTTCGCCTTGGCAAAACAGTTCGGGTTGCCGATTCGTTACATCGGCGTCGGTGAGGGCATCGACGACCTGCGCACCTTTGAAGCCGAACCCTTTGTACAGGCATTGTTTGCCGAGCGGGAGCGTTCATGATTCGATTCGAACAGGTCGGTAAACGCTACGCCAACGGGCATGTGGGCTTGCATGAGCTGAGCTTTCGAGTGCGTCGCGGCGAATTTTTGTTTGTTACCGGCCATTCGGGCGCCGGCAAAAGTACCTTGCTGCGTTTGCTATTGGCCATGGAACGCCCCACCACCGGCAAACTGCTGCTGGCCGGTCAGGACCTGGCGACCATCAGCAATGCGCAGATTCCGTTTCTGCGCCGCCAGATCGGCGTAGTGTTCCAGAATCACCAGTTGTTGTTCGATCGCACGGTGTTCAATAACGTCGCGCTGCCGTTGCAGATTCTCGGGCTCTCCAAGGCCGAGATCATCAAGCGTGTGGATTCGGCCCTGGAGCGCGTAGCGCTGTCGGACAAGACCGACCTCTATCCGGGCGACCTGTCCACCGGCCAGCAACAGCGCGTCGGTATTGCCCGCGCCATCGTCCACCGTCCGGCCTTGCTGCTGGCGGACGAACCCACCGGTAACCTCGACCCGCGCCTTGCGGCCGAGATTATGGGTGTGTTCGAAGACATCAATCGCCTGGGTACCAGCGTGTTGATTGCCAGCCACGACCTGGCGCTGATCGCCCGCATGCGCCACCGCATGTTGACCCTGCAGCGTGGCCGCCTGATCGGTGACGGGGAGGCCGGCGTATGAGTGCAACACGTAGCCCCAAGGTCTCCGAACGCGTGGCGCCGAAAGCGGCTGACCCGCAACCGCAGAAGAAGAAAAAGCGCGACGAGGACGAGGGCCCGGACTTCAGCACCTTGCTGCGCGCCTGGATCGAAAGCCATCGCGCCAGCTTGCTCGACAGCCTGCGCCGGCTGGGCAAGCAGCCGATTGGCAGCTTCTTCACCTGCCTGGTAATGGCTGTGGCATTGAGCCTGCCGATGGGATTGTCGCTGCTGCTTAATAATGTGGAGCGCCTGGGAGGTTCCTGGCAGCGTGCCGCGCAGATTTCCCTGTACCTGAACATTGACGCCAGTGCCAAAGATGGCGAGGGTCTGCGCGATGACATCAAGCAGATGCCGGGCGTAGCCGATGCTGAATACATCAGCCGTGACCAGGCCCTTGAGGAGTTCCAGCAACAATCCGGCCTGGGCGAGGCGCTCAAAGAGTTGCCACAGAACCCGCTGCCGGGTGTGGTGCTGGTGACACCGAACGAAGTGGATAAACCGGCCCTTGAAGCCCTGCGACAAAAACTCGCGGAGATGCCCAAGGTGCAACAGGCGCAACTTGATCTAGTCTGGGTGGAGCGCCTGGCGGCGATCCTCAAGCTGGGTGACCGCTTTGTGTTCGGCCTGACGGTGCTGTTGGTGTCTGCATTACTTTTGGTGATAGGCAATACCATTCGGCTTCATATTGAAAACCGTCGCACCGAGATAGAAGTGATTAAACTGGTCGGCGGCACAGACAGCTATGTGCGTCGTCCGTTTCTGTACATGGGCGCGCTTTATGGCTTTGGTGCCGGGATTTTGTCCTGGGGGGTGCTGGCGTTTGGCCTTGACTGGCTGAACGACGCGGTAGTCGGGCTTGCCGGCTTGTACGGCAGCGATTTCGCGCTGGCTGGCGTGCCGGTAGCCGATGGTCTGAGTCTCTTGCTTGGCGCTGTCTTGTTGGGGTATATCGGTGCGTGGATTGCGGTCGCTCGTCATTTACGCGAGCTGGCACCGAAGTAGTTAATGTCAGATTAATGTGGTTTCGTTTGTATTGACCGTATTGGTGGTTTAGGGAACTTGTCCTACGGTTCCCGGTCAATTTTCGCAGTGCTTAACTGCACGAGTTATGTGAGTCGGAGGTTTTTTCGTATGACCACTTCTTTGCAACCTGCTTATGCCTTGGTCCCGGGTGCGAACCTGGAGGCCTATGTGCACACGGTGAACAGCATTCCATTGCTGTCGCCCGAGCAGGAGCGTGAACTGGCCGAGAGTCTCTACTATGAGCAGGATTTGGAGGCGGCTCGGCAGATGGTGCTCGCCCACCTGCGTTTTGTCGTACATATCGCCCGTAGCTACAGTGGCTACGGCTTGGCGCAGGCTGACCTGATCCAAGAGGGCAACGTTGGCCTGATGAAGGCTGTAAAGCGCTTCAACCCTGAAATGGGTGTGCGCTTGGTGTCGTTTGCCGTGCACTGGATCAAGGCGGAAATCCACGAGTTTATCCTGCGCAACTGGCGCATCGTGAAAGTCGCGACCACCAAGGCCCAGCGCAAGCTATTCTTCAACCTGCGCAGCCAGAAAAAACGCCTGGCATGGCTGAACAACGAGGAAGTCCACCGCGTGGCCGAAAGCCTCGGTGTGGAGCCGCGTGAAGTGCGCGAGATGGAAAGCCGCCTGACTGGCCACGATATGGCCTTCGACCCGGCCGCCGAAGCGGACGACGACAGCGCCTTCCAATCGCCGGCCAACTACCTGGAAGACCACCGGTACGATCCGGCACGTCAACTGGAAGACGCCGACTGGAGCGACAACTCCAACCACAACCTGCATGAAGCACTGGAAGTGCTGGATGACCGCAGCCGCGACATCCTCTACCAGCGTTGGTTGGCGGAAGAAAAAGCTACGCTGCACGACCTGGCGCAGAAGTACAACGTGTCAGCCGAGCGGATTCGCCAGCTTGAGAAGAGCGCGATGAACAAGCTGAAGTTGTCGATCGCTGCCTAAAACTGCGATATGACGAAAAATGCCCCGGTCGAAAGGCCGGGGCATTTTTTTGTGTCGGAATACTGGTTTCACCGCTATCGAGAGCAAGCCTTCTCCGACATTTGTTTCTGTGTTGTGTCAGTCGGTCCAGGGTGCCTTTCTGGAGTTGTTCAGCTCGGCCAGATAACCCTCGCCACCCAACTGGCTTATCTGCTGCCGAATCCAGGCCGCGCGCCGTGCCACATATGCTGTCGGATGGCTGGCGCTCCACACCCTGGGGTTCGGCAATACCGCTGCCAGATAACTGGCTTGCTGGCGAGAAAGCGCCTTGGCGCTCACTCCGAAGTGATGCTGTGCCGCCGCTTGCGCGCCAAACACGCCTTCATCCCATTCCACGCTGTTGAGGTACACCTCAAGAATCCGCTGTTTGGGCCATAACAGCTCGATCAGCCCGGTAAACCAGGCTTCCAGGCCCTTGCGGAAATAACTGCGACCGGCCCACAGGAACAGGTTCTTGGAGACTTGCTGGCTCAACGTACTGGCGCCGCGGATCGAACCGCCGCGCTCGTTATGCACAATGGCCGCCTGGATCGCGCCGAAATCAAAGCCCCAGTGCTGTGGGAAACGCTGGTCTTCACCGGCCATCACGGCCACTTTCAGATCATTGGAAATCTCATCCCACGGCACCCAGGTGCGCTGCAGGTCAATCGGCTCGCCGTCAACCCAGGACTCGACCTTGCGCTCCACCATCAGCGCCGTGAACGGTGGCGGCACGACGCGCAACAGCAGCACCAGCAACACACTGCCGATGGCAAACCATTTCACGACTTTTAGAAAACGCTTGAAGAAGAGACGCAGCATAGAGATGGCTTGGCCGAACCCGTTGAGCGGGCCATTATACAGACCCGGCCCTTTGAGTCTGACTGGAGTTCCTCATGCTGCGTAGCTTTCTGATGCTGGCTGCCTTTTTCGGCTTCACCGGTGTCGCCCTGGGGGCTTTCGCTGCCCATGGCCTGAAAAACCGCCTGAGCGCCGAGTACCTGGCGATCTTTCATACCGGCGTGACGTATCAGTTGGTGCATGCCCTGGCGCTGTTCGGCGTGGCGTTGCTGGCAGCGCATATCCCGGGTCGATTGGTCGGCTGGGCGGGCATCTCTTTCAGCGTCGGTATCCTGCTGTTCTCCGGCAGCTTGTATGTGTTGACCCTGACCGGGATCAGCAAGCTGGGAATCATCACGCCGTTTGGCGGGTTGGCGTTTCTGCTCGGGTGGTTCTTCCTTGGCTTGGCCGCGTGGCGCTTGCAACTGACCGCTTGACGCTTGGAGCTGACCTGCAGGTGTCAATCGCGCTAGAATGCTGGCCCCTAAAAACGATGACGGCCCGTGGCATGCGCATTCTGTTGAACGGCGAATCCTTTGAACTGCCCGACGGTGAAACCGTCGCGGCCCTGCTGACCCGTCTGGACCTGACCGGGCGTCGCGTCGCAGTGGAACTCAACCTGGATATCGTCCCGCGTAGCCAGCACGCCGAAACCGCGCTCACCGAAGGTGACCAGGTCGAAGTGGTCCACGCCATCGGCGGCGGCTAGCCGTTCGGCGCTTCATCGCGCCAACCCGCATTCTGCAGAACCTCACCCCATTTCGAGGATTTCCCATGAGCATCGTTCGTAGCGACAAGCCCTTCGTCCTGGCCGGTCGTACCTACCAGTCCCGTCTGCTGGTCGGCACCGGCAAGTACCGCGACATGGAAGAAACCCGTCTGGCCATCGAAGCCTCGGGTGCCGAGATCGTCACGTTTGCCGTGCGCCGCACCAACCTGGGCCAGATCGAGGGCGAGCCGAACCTGCTCGACGTGCTGTCGCCGGATCGCTACACGTTTTTGCCGAACACCGCCGGTTGCTACGACGCTATCGAAGCCGTGCGCACTTGCCGCCTGGCCCGTGAGCTGCTCGACGGCCATAACCTGGTGAAGCTGGAAGTGCTGGCCGACCAGAAAACCCTGTTCCCCAACGTGATCGAAACCCTCAAGGCCGCTGAAACCCTGGTCAAGGAAGGTTTCGACGTGATGGTCTACACCAGCGAC
This sequence comes from Pseudomonas sp. BCA17, assembly GCF_004519405.1. Lineage (GTDB taxonomy): Bacteria > Pseudomonadota > Gammaproteobacteria > Pseudomonadales > Pseudomonadaceae > Aquipseudomonas. Next base: position 515,193 of record NZ_SGWI01000003.1, read on the forward strand.
GACCCGATCATCGCGCGCCAGCTGGCGGAGATCGGCTGCATTGCCGTGATGCCGCTGGCCGGCCTGATCGGTTCCGGCCTGGGTATCTGCAATCCTTACAACCTGCAGATCATCCTTGAAGAAGCCAAAATCCCGGTGCTGGTGGACGCAGGCGTGGGCACTGCCTCCGACGCCACCATCGCCATGGAACTGGGCTGTGACGCGGTGCTGATGAACTCGGCCATCGCCCATGCCCAGCAACCGATCATGATGGCCGAAGCCATGAACCACGCCATCGTCGCAGGCCGCCTCGCGTACCTCGCCGGTCGCATGCCGAAAAAACTCTACGCCAGCGCCTCCTCGCCGCTGGATGGTCTGATCAAGTAAGAGCCATTGATGACTGAATCAAACGAAACGCCAAACACCGTGGAAAATGGTGACGAGTCCAAGCACCGCCGTATCAAGAGTTTCGTGATGCGCGCCGGTCGCATGACCGAAGGCCAGCAGAAGGGCCTGGAGCAGGGCGCGCCGCTGTTCGTATTGCCGCTGGCTGACGCGCCGGTGGACTACGACCAGGTGTTCGGCCGTTCGGCCCCGCGTTCCCTGGAAATCGGCTTTGGCATGGGCCACTCCCTGCTGGAAATGGCCGCTGCTGCGCCGGACCAGGACTTTATCGGCGTGGAAGTTCACCGCCCCGGTGTCGGCGCGCTGCTCAACGGCGTATTGACCCAGGGCCTGACCAACCTGCGGGTCTACGATTGCGATGCGATTGAAGTGCTCAACCGCTGCATCGCCGACAACAGCCTCGACCGCTTGATGCTGTTCTTCCCCGACCCGTGGCACAAGGCCCGTCACCACAAGCGTCGCATCGTCCAGGCGTCCTTCGCGGAACTGGTGCGCAGCAAGCTGAAAGTGGGCGGCATCCTGCACATGGCCACCGACTGGGAACCCTACGCGGAATATATGCTGGAAGTGATGAACGTTGCGCCCGGCTACCGCAACCTGGCAGAAGACGGCAAATGCGTGCCACGCCCGGCCGAGCGCCCGATCACCAAGTTCGAACGCCGCGGCGAGCGGTTAGGGCATGGGGTGTGGGATTTGAAGTTCGAAAAGCTGGCTTGATCAGCTGGAAAGCTCAACATCCAACTCACTGTAGGAGCGAGCTTGCTCGCTCCTACAGTGAGTGTGGTGTCGGGTGGGGTCAGCGGCGGTCGGCTACTACGCCGATCAGTACCAGCACCACCACCAGCACCGGCGCCAGGCTGTAGTTATTGAACTGGCTCAGTCCCCGCACAATCCACGGCGTGGCATAGATCAATGCGGCACCGCTGCCGATCATGCACACCAGCGCCATCAACGGTACGCGCAAGGCGCCAGCAATGCTGCCCAGGCGCGCTTCGATCCAGCCCTTGATGTCGGCGCCGAACAGCACCAGCAAACAGCCAACCAGTGCCAGGGAGATTTCCGACAGGTTGCTACGGCTCCAGCGGGACACGGTGGCGAGCAGGTCGAGTACCAAATCCATTCGATTTCCTTAGAGCGTCAGCTCAGAAACTTCTGCAACAGGTCATTGAGAAAGAGTTGCCCGCGGTCGGTCGCAGCGAGGCGTGACGGTTCGACCTGCATTAAGCCACTTTGTTCTGCCTCGCGGCGGCCTTCGTCCAGGCTTGCCAGGTCAAGGCCGGTGCGTTCGGCATAGAGCCTGGCTTCAACACCTTCGGTAAGGCGCAATGCGTTCATCAGGAATTCGAACGGCAGTTCCTCGTTCGTCAGCTCTTTCGCCCCAGCCTGGAAGCTTTTGGATGGGTTGAGGTAATCCTTCGGCGCTCGCGTCTTCCAGGTGCGCACGATGCGCCCGTCCGGGTGGCTGAGCTTGCCGTGGGCGCCTGCGCCGATGCCGATAAAGTCGCCGAAGCTCCAGTAATTGAGGTTATGCCGTGCCGGGCGCCCGGCCTGGGCATAGGCTGACACTTCGTATTGCTTGTAACCGTGTTCGGCGAGCAGCGCCTGGCCGGCTTCCTGGATGTCCCACAAGGTGTCGTCTTCCGGCAGCGCAGGCGGCTGGTTCCAGAATACGGTGTTGGGTTCCAGGGTCAGTTGGTACCAGGACAGGTGCGTGGGCTTGAGCGCGATGGCCTGGCGCAGGTCGCTCAGGGCGTCGTCCAGGGACTGGTCGGGCAAACCGTGCATCAAGTCCAGGTTGAAGTTATCGAACCCGGCCTGACGCGCCATGGCGGCAGCGCGTACGGCTTCATCACCATTGTGGATACGGCCCAGGGCTTCAAGTTTTTCTTGCTGGAAGCTCTGGATGCCAATGGACAGCCGGTTGATCCCCAGCTTGCGATACGCCACGAACTTCTCTTGCTCGAAGGTGCCGGGGTTGGCTTCCAGGGTGATCTCTATGTCACCGGCAAACGGAATGCGTGCTTGCACGCCCTCAAGCAAACGCCCCAGCGCGGCGGCGCTGAACAGGCTGGGCGTGCCGCCGCCGAAGAAGATCGAACTCAGCTCGCGGCCGTACACCGCATGCAGGTCCTGGTCGAGGTCGGCCAGCAAGGCATCCACATACTCCTCTTCCGGCAGCACCGGGCTGGCGGCGTGGGAGTTGAAGTCACAATAAGGGCATTTGCGCACGCACCACGGGATGTGGATATACAGCGCCAGGGGCGGCAAGTGGGGCAGGGCCGCCCGTGGTGTTTGCGCGCCGCCGTGAATCAGCGGCTGCGCAGAGGTGTTTTGAGTCATTTCAGGCCCAGGCGATGGCGCAGCAAATCCATTGCGCGGGCGCGGTGGCTGATCTGGTTCTTGTCGGCCGGGCTCAGTTCGGCGCTGGAGACATTGCGCTCCGGTACCCAGAACAACGGGTCATAGCCAAACCCATGTTCACCGCTGGCCGCATGCAGGATACGCCCATGCCACAAACCTTCGCAGAGGATCGGCAGCGGATCGTCGGCGTGTCGCACCAGGGCCAGTACGCACACAAACTGCGCGCCACGCATCGCGTCCGGCACATCCTTGAGTGCGTCCAGCAGCTTGGCGTTGTTGGCCGCGTCGCCCTTGCCATCGGCATAGCGTGCCGAGTAGATGCCAGGGGCACCGCCAAGGAAATCCACCGCCAGGCCCGAGTCATCCGCCAGCGCCGGCAGGCCGGAGATACGTGCGGCATTGCGCGCCTTGAGGATGGCGTTTTCGACGAACGACAAGCCGGTTTCTTCCGGCTCGACCTGGCTGAATTCGCCGATCGAGCGCAGCTGTACGGCTTCACCGAGCATGGCCTGCAGTTCTTTGAGTTTGCCGGCGTTATGGCTGGCCAGTACGAGTTGGTTGAGCTTCATCATTCGGCCGGAAACAGTTCCTGGTTGAATTGGAAACCATGGGCTTTGCCGCCGGTTTCAACGTTGATGGTAAACGTCTTGTATTCCCGTTGCGTCACCGAATAGGGCGCAAGGTAGTTAATGCCGCCTTTCTCGTTGATCTGCTTGAACGTCAGGATTTCGCTCTTGCCGCTCAGATCCTTGATGGTTCCGGTTACTTGCGCCGCCACCGGGGTGACCCCCTTGATCACGGTCACGTTGATCAAACCCTTATCCTTGCTGCGCACCACGCCGACTTTCTGGGCGGTCTCCGGTTGCAGGAAGCTGGAGGTGAAAGTGTTGTAGTGAACGGTGATATCGCCGAAGTCTTTCTTGCGATTCGCGTCAATGGCATCCGCCGCCATGGCGCCGGCGCCCAGGCACGCAGTGAGTAGAAAAACAGCCAAGCGTCTCATGAACGTCCTCCTTGCAAATGGTTAGACGGCAATCTGGTGATCCGTCAGGCCGGGACTGCTGACTCGATAAATACCGATTTCGCCCAACAGGTTGGGCCATAGCTTACTCGCCCAACCGTGGCGGTGCTGTTGATCGACGGCAAGGCGGTTGATCACCTTGGCCTTGCGCTCGCCGCACAAAGCTTCGAAGTCTTCGAAGGTGCAGAAGTGGATGTTGGGCGTGTTGTACCACGTGTACGGCAGGAAGTCCGAGACCGGCATGCGGCCCTTGGTGGCCAGGTACCAACGGCAGCGCCAGTGCCCGAAGTTGGGAAAGGTGATGATGCACTGACGGCCGACGCGCAGCATTTCGTCGAGGATGCGGTCCGGGTAGTGCACCGCCTGCAGCGCCTGGGTCATCACCACGATATCGAAGCTGTTACTGGCAAAGTTGCCCAGTCCCTTGTCCAGGTCCTGCTCGATCACGTTGATGCCCTTGGCCACGCACTGGGCGATGTTGTCGGCGTCGTTTTCCAGGCCATAGCCGGTGACTTGCTTGTTGTCGCGCAGCCAGCTCAGCAGTTCGCCATCGCCGCAGCCCAGGTCGAGCACGCGGCTGCCGGCGGGTATCCAGTCTTGGATGATTTCCAGGTCGGCTCTCATGGCGTTCTCATACAGTAATGCGGTTCATGTAGTTGCCGAACGCCTGCAAGTAACGCGGGATCGGGATCAGGAAGGCATCGTGGCCTTGCGGAGCGTCGATCTCCAGGTAGCAGACGTCTTTGCGTGCAGCCATCAGCGCGTCCACCAGCTCACGGGAGCGGGCCGGCGAGAAGCGCCAGTCGGTGGTGAATGACATCACACAGAACTTGGCCGTGGCGACTTCGAAGGTTTTCGCCAGGTCGTCGTCGTGATTCGCTGCCGGGTCGAAGTAGTCCAGAGCCTTGGTCATCAGCAAGTAGGTGTTGGCGTCGAAACGTCCCGAGAACTCCTCGCCCTGATAACGCAGGTAGCTTTCCACCTGGAACTCGACGCTGTGGAAGTCGTAATTGAGCTTCTCGCTCTTGAGGCCGCGGCCGAATTTCTCGCCCATGGAGTCATCGGACAGGTAGGTGATATGCCCCACCATCCGCGCGAGCATCAGGCCGCGCTTGGGGATCACGCCGGCTTCCTGGAATGAACCGCCGTGGAACTCGGGGTCGGTGAGGATGGCCTGGCGCGCCACTTCGTTGAAGGCAATATTCTGTGCCGAGAGTTTCGGTGCCGAGGCAATGGCCAGGCAGTGGCGTACGCGATCCGGGTACGTAATGGTCCATTGCAGCGCCTGCATACCGCCCAGGCTGCCGCCGATCACCGCTGCCCATTGGTCGATACCCAACAGGTCAGCAAGGCGTGCCTGGCTGTGCACCCAGTCTTCCACGGTCAATACCGGGAAGTCGGCACCGAACGGTTTTGCGGTTTCCGGGTTGATACTGCTCGGGCCGGTAGAACCGTTGCAGCCGCCGAGGTTGTTCAGGCTGACCACATAAAACTTGTTGGTGTCGATGGGTTTGCCGGGGCCGATGCAACTGTCCCACCAACCGGGCTTGCGATCATCTGCGGCGTGGAAGCCGGCCGCGTGGTGATGGCCGGACAGCGCGTGACAGATCAGCACGGCGTTGCTCGCCGTGGCGTTCAGTTGGCCGTAGGTTTCATAGATCAGATCGTAGGCGGGCAGCGAGCGTCCACAGGCCAGGGCCAGGGGTTCACTGAAGTGCGCCACTTGGGGCACGACCAGCCCAACAGAATCGGGGGGAAAGGCAGTTGGCATCGACCCTGCTCTCGTTTAAATGAGGCGTAAGTCTAAAGACCGCTGCACCCAGCGGCAAGCAAAGGCCTGCGCCATTACACAGATACAAGTGTGGGAGGGGGGCAAGTCGAATCGGCGCACCGCCCCTCCTGCACTTGAACCGCGTCAGATCAGGCCGAACAGCTCTTTTGGCATGAACGCATAGTAGGCCAGACGCGGAATCACCCAGCTTTGCAGCAGCTGAATCGCGATAAACGCGAAGATCGGCGAGATATCCAGGCCGCCCAGGTTAGGGATCAAGCGACGGAACGGCGCCAGCACCGGCTCGGTGATCTGGTACACCAACTCGGCGCCCGGGCTGCGGCTGCCGGGTGCGACCCACGACAGGATCACGCTGATGATCATCGACCAGAAGAGGATCTTCAAAAACAGCGAGAAGATGCCGATCAGGCCCCACGGCAATAACAGCACTGTGTTGGCCTGGTAGCCGTTGAGCAGCAGGATCACTGCGAACAGCAGGATCTGCAGCAGCAGCGCCAGCACCAGCGAGGACATGTCCAGGCCGAACATGCTCGGGATCACCCGTCGCAGTGGCTTGAGCAGCGGTTGGGTGGCTTTCACCACGAACTGGCACAGCGGGTTGTAGAAGTTTGCCCGCACCAGTTGCAGGATAAAACGCATCAGCACGATCAGCAGGTACAGGCTGCCCAGGGTCTGGATGATGAAAATGGCAGCGTCATTGATTCCGAGCATGTTTGTTTCCTATGTAGGGGACGACTATTTGCCCAGCTGTTCGGCCATTTCAGCCGAACGGTGTGCCGCGGCACCCAGTGCTTTTTCCACCAGGGCCTCAAAGCCTCCGGCCTGGAACGATTCGATGGCGGCCTGTGTGGTGCCGCCTGGAGAGGTTACACGGCGGCGCAGTTCGGCGGCATCCACCTCGCTGCCGATGGCCATATGTGCGGCGCCCAGAGCGGTTTGCTCGGCCAGTTGCTCAGCCACTTCGTGGGGCAGGCCCAGTTTGACGCCGGCGGCGGTCATTGCTTCGATCAGCAGGAAGAAATAGGCCGGGCCGCTGCCGGAGACGGCGGTGACGGCATCCAATTGCTGTTCCTGCTCCAGCCACAGCGCGGTGCCCACGGCGGACAGCAACTCCTGGGCCTGCTTGCGTTGCTCGGCGCTGACCTCTGATGTGGCATACAGGCCGCTCACGCCCTGGCGCAGCAACGCCGGGGTGTTGGGCATGCAGCGCACAATCGGCTGGGCGCCCAGCCAGTTGTTCATGCTGGCGCAGGTGATGCCGGCGGCGATCGACACCACCAGTTGCTGCGGTTGCAGGCTCGGGCGCAGGCTTTCGCACACCGCCTTCATGGCTTGCGGCTTCACCGCCAGCACGATCACGTCGACGCCCTGGATGGCTTCGGCGTTGTCGGCGAATGTTTCGATACCGTGCTCGGCGCTGACGCGGGCGCGGGTGTCGGCACCCGGGTCGCTGGCGCGGATCTGCTGGGCTTGCAGGCCCTTGGCCCGCAGGCCGCCGATCAGGCTGGCCGCCATGTTGCCGGCGCCGATAAAGGCTATACGCGTGTTGCTCATGACAGGTCCTTATTCAGAGAAAAGTCAGCCATTTCACGGCTGGCCGTAGTCGCGAGCGCCAAACAGGGCGGTACCGATCCGCACCCAGGTGGCGCCCTGGGCGATGGCCGACTCAAGGTCGTGGCTCATGCCCATGGAAAGTGTGTCGAGCGGCAGGTTCAAGCTGGCTTGCAGGTCTCTTACCGTCGCGAACGCCGCATCTTGCGCCGCGCGATCTTCAGTCGGCTCGGGGATCGCCATCAAACCTCGCAACTTCAAGCGCGGCAGCACGCTGATGGCCTCGGCCAGGGCCGGCAGGTCGGCGGGTGTGCAGCCGGACTTGCTGGCTTCGCCACTGACGTTGACCTGGATGCAGATGTTCAGCGGCGGCAGGTCGGCAGGGCGTTGTTCGGACAGGCGTTGTGCGATTTTCAAGCGGTCCACGGAATGCACCCAAGCGAAATTCTCGGCGATCGCGCGAGTCTTGTTCGATTGAATGGGGCCGATGAAGTGCCAACTCAAGGGCAGGTCGGTTAATTCCGCCTGTTTGCCCAAGGCTTCCTGCAAGTAGTTCTCGCCAAAGTCGCGCATTCCGGCGGCAAAGGCTTCGCGCACGGCTTGCGCGGGTTTGGTCTTGCTCACGGCCAGCAGATGGATGCTGTTTTCATCACGTTGCACGGCGTGGGCCGCGGCACGGATCCGCGCGCTAACCAGGCCAATGTTGTCTGCTATCGTCGACATTCAAACTGCACCCGTGGATATGGAGTCCGCGGCATTCTACTGGAAATGGAAAGCCCTATGGATATCACGCAATTGCTCACGGCCAGTGTGCGCCGTGGCGCCTCCGACCTGCATTTGTCCGCCGGCCTGGCGCCGATGCTGCGGATCGACGGCGAAGTCTGGCCCTTGGATGAATCGGTGCTTTCGCCACCGCAAGTGGTGGACTTATTAAGCCCTTTGCTCAATCAGCACCAACAAAAGGATTTCGAAACATCTCTTGAAACGGATTTTGCCTTTGAATTGCCCGGCGTGGCGCGTTTCAGGGCGAATGTGTTCCGGCAGGATCGCGGCATGGGCGCGGTGTTTCGCACCATTCCTGAAGTGCGCAGCCTGCAAAGCCTGGGCCTCGGCGAAGTATTCCAGCGTATCGCCCAATTACCTCGCGGCCTGGTACTGGTGACCGGGCCGACCGGGTCCGGCAAGTCCACGACTCTGGCGGCGATGATCGACCACCTCAACCAGCACCGGCACCAGCACATCCTCACCCTTGAAGACCCCATCGAGTTTATCCACACGCCCAAATCGGCATTGATCAACCAGCGGCAGGTGCACCGCGATACCCACAGCTTCTCGGTGGCCCTGCGTTCGGCGTTGCGCGAAGACCCGGATGTGATTCTGGTGGGGGAATTGCGCGACCTGGAAACCATCCGCCTCGCGCTGACGGCGGCTGAGACCGGGCACTTGGTGTTTGGCACGCTGCACACAGCCTCGGCCGCGAAGACCGTGGACAGGCTGGTGGACGTGTTCCCGGCGGGTGAAAAGGCCATGGTGCGCTCAATGCTGGCGGAGTCTTTGCAGGCGGTGGTGTCCCAGGTGCTGGTCAAGAAGGCCGGCGGTGGGCGGGTGGCGGCCCACGAGATCATGCTGGGCACGCCGGCCATTCGTAACCTGATCCGCGAAGACAAGGGCGCGCAGATGGTTTCGGCGATTCAGACCGGTGGGGCGTTGGGGATGAAAACGTTGGACATGAGCTTGAAGGCGTTGGTCACGCAAGGAGTGATCAGCCGGGAAGCGGCGCGGGAGAAGGCAAGGGTGCCTGGGGATATATAAGGGTTTGTAGGCGACACAAATCAAATGTGGGAGAGAGCAGGCCCTCTCCCACATTTGTACTGCATGGCAGCTTTAGATCAGCGCTGGACTACCCGCAAGGTGTTCTGCTCTTTGGGCAGAACCCGCTTGGCAATCACGTAGTTCTTGTCCCAGAACGGCTTTTTCAGCGTGTCGATGCTGACCGACTTGCCACGACGCGGTGCGTGGATAAAACGGTCGTTGCCCAGGTAGATGGCGACGTGATTGACCTGGCGGCTCTTGAGTTTGAAGAACAACAGGTCGCCCGGTTTCAGATCCTTGCGGTCGACTTTCAACCCGTGGCCGGCGGCCATGGCGTTGGAAGTGCGTGGCAAATCCACCGCTTTGACGTCATTAAACGCATATTTCACCAAACCACTGCAGTCGAACCCTTTACTTGGGCTGCTGCCGCCCCAACGATAAGGAGTACCAAGCACGTTGACGGCACGGCTGAGAACGGTACTGCTTTGCTTGGCGTTGACGGCCAGTTGGGGGTGAAGCGCTTTACCGTGGGCCTTGCTCACTTGAGTCGGGCGGTTGACGGTCAGCTTTGCCGACTTGGCAGTGCTGGGTGTGCTGTGAACTTTAGGGGTGAAACCGTTGACGTTAGGAAGTCGTTGCTCACGATTGGTGGCGTGGGCGGCCAGTGGCATTAATAGGCAAATGGTTAGCCATGTCTTGAAAAATGGTCGCATTAGGCGTGGCTCATATGGGTTTGCGCGCAACTTTATAACAGCTTTTTGTGCTGTTCTCAGGCCGTTTGTCGACTGAACCCTGGGGTCAAATGCAGGAAAAGCGCGACGTTTTATCGCAATTGTCCTACACAAGTCAGGCAGAACAAGGCTTTGAGGGGAGGGAAGATACCATTTGCCGTACGTCGGGCGCCCGTAAAAAAGTCACAAAGAAAGTGAAAAAATTTATCTATCGAGGCAAAAGAGGTCCTTCATGAACACCTATCAACAGGATGTTTCGCAGCAAGACACGCACAGCAAGGTGATTGGCTACCTGCTTTGGATTTTCGGTTTTACCGGTGCCCATCGCTTCTATTACGGCAAACCGGTCACCGGTACGATCTGGTTTTTCACCTTCGGCCTGCTGGGTATCGGCTGGCTGATCGACCTGTTCCTGATTCCGGCCATGGACCGTGAAGCCGACCTGCGTTTTACCGCCGGGCCCATCGAATACAACGTGGCCTGGGTATTGCTGGCGTTCCTGGGCGTGTTCGGCTTGCATCGCATGTACCAGGGCAAATGGATCACTGGCCTGATCTACCTGCTGACCGGTGGTTTGTTCCTGGTGGGGGTGCTGTATGACTTCTGGACGTTGAACACCCAGATTTCCATCCGCAATGCGGAGCGCAATGGCGGCCGCTGAGTCCGCAGGTAGATACAAAAACCAGATGTGGGAGCGGGCTTGCCGTGAAGGCAGTGTGCCAGTCGACATCTTCGTGACTGATCCACCGCTTTCGCGAGCAAGCCCGCTCCCACACTTACTGTGCTCGTTTCAGAGCGGTATCAAGCCTGATAGCTGATGCGCCCATCCACCAAGGTGTAACGCACGGTCGCCGGCAGGCTATGGCCGATGAACGGGCAGTTTTCACCCTTGGACAACCAGTGCTCCCCGGCCACCGTGGAGTTGGCCAAGTCAAACAGCACCAGATCCGCCGCCGAGCCCACCGCCAATTTGCCCGCCGGCAAGCGCAGGGCCTGGGCCGGGCCTGAGCTCAGGCGTGCCAGCAATGTCGGCAAGTCGAGCAAACCTTCGTCGACTAACGTCATTGCCAGCGGCAGCAGCAATTCCACGCTGCTGATGCCAGGCTCTGTCGCACCAAAGGGTGCCAGTTTGGCATCGCGCTCATGGGGTTGGTGATGGCTGGAGATTGCCGACACCACACCGGATTTCACCGCCGCACGCAAACCTTCACGGTCGGCACGAGTGCGCAGGGGTGGTTGCACGTGATACAGGCTGGAGAAATCGATCAACGCCTCATCCGTCAGGATCAATTGATACAGCGCCACATCCGCCGTCACCGGCAAGCCACGGGCCTGGGCCTGGGCGATCAGGGCGACGCCGCGTGCGCTGGTCAGTTGGCTGAAGTGCGCGCGCACTCCGCTTTGCTCCACCAACAACAGGTCACGGGCCAGTGCCACGGTTTCGGCGGTTTCTGGAATGCCGGGCAAACCGAGGAAGCTGGCGACGGCACCTTCATGGGCCAAACCGCCTTCGGCCAGGTCATGGTCCTGGGAGTGGAAAATCACCGTCAGATCGAAGGTGGCCGCGTATTCCAGGGCGCGTAACAACGTGCGCGTGCTGCGAAAGCTTTCCAGGCCATTGCCGAAGGCCACGCAACCGGCGTCGCGCAGTGCGATCAGCTCGGCGAGTTGCTCACCGTCCAGGCCCTTGCTCAGAGCGCCGATGGGGAACACTTTGCAGTTGCCGGCTTCGCGGGCACGGTCGAGGATCAGCTCGGTCACGGCCGAGGTGTCCAGCACCGGTCGGGTGTTCGGCGGGCAGCACAGGCTGGTCACGCCACCGGCGGCGGCGGCGCGGGTTTCGCTGGTGATGTTGCCTTTGCGGCTGTAGCCCGGCTCGCGCAGGGCGACGTTCAGGTCCACCAGGCCAGGTGCGGCCACCAGGCCCTTGGCGTCGATGGTCTCCTGGGCGGTGAAACCACTGGGCGCGGCACCGATGGCGATGATCTTGCCGGCGTCCAGGTGAAGATCGGTAACTTGATCCAGGCTGCTGGCAGGATCGATGACGCGGGCGCCGAGAATGCTGAGCTTCACTGGGCCTTCTCCTGCTCGAATTGACGTTGTGCGGTTTGCCCGCTCATGGCCATGGACAGTACGGCCATGCGGACCGCGATGCCGTAGGTCACCTGGTTCAAGATCACCGACTGCGGACCGTCGGCCACCGCCGACTCAATCTCCACGCCGCGGTTGATCGGGCCCGGGTGCATCACGATGGCGTCCGGCTTGGCGCCGGCGAGGCGGGCAGTGGTCAGGCCGAACAGGCGGTAGAACTCGCCTTCGCTGGGCAGCAGGCCACCGGCCATGCGCTCGCGTTGCAGGCGCAGCATGATCACTACGTCCACATCCTTGAGCCCTTCGGTCATGTCGGTGTAGACCTTCACGCCGTACTGCTCGATACCGATGGGCAGCAGGGTTTTCGGGGCGATCACGCGGATATCCGGGCAACCTAGGGTTTTCAACGCCAACATGTTCGAGCGCGCGACCCGCGAATGCAGGATGTCACCGACGATCGCCACCGAGAGGTTTTCAAAGCTGCCCTTGTGCCGACGGATGGTCAGCATGTCGAGCATGCCCTGGGTCGGGTGGGCGTGGCGGCCGTCGCCGCCGTTGATGATCGCCACTTGCGGGCATACGTGTTCGGCGATGAAGTGCGCGGCGCCGGAGTCGCCATGGCGTACCACGAACATGTCGGCGGCCATGGCTTCGAGGTTGCGCAGGGTGTCGAGCAGGGTCTCGCCCTTGCTCGCCGACGAAGTGGACACGTTCAGCGTGATCACGTCGGCCGACAGCCGTTGGGCTGCCAGCTCAAAAGTGGTGCGGGTGCGGGTGGAGTTCTCGAAGAACACGTTGCAGATGGTTTTGCCGCGCAGCAGTGGGACCTTCTTCACCGCCCGGCCACCGACTTCGAGAAACGAGTCGGCCGTGTCGAGGATTTCGGTGAGCAGTTCGCAGGGCAAACCATCGAGGGACAGGAAGTGTTGCAACTGGCCCTGAGCATTGAGCTGCAGCGGGCGCTTGGCATCTAGAGGCGTCATCGCGGGGACTCTTTACAAGGCGGTTTAAAGGGCGAGGTCTTGCAGTTCGAGTTCGAGCGGCGTGGGACCGGACAATTTTACCCGTTGGTGGGCTTGCAGCGACAATGTGGCGCCGACCACATCCGGGCTGATCGGCAATTCGCCAGCATCCAGGTCCAGCAGGCACACCAGCGTCACGCTGGCTGGGCGACCGTAGTCGAACAATTCGTTCATGGCGGCGCGGATGGTACGGCCGCTCATCAGCACGTCGTCGATCAACACCAGGTGCTGGCCTTCGATCTCGAACGGCAGGGCCGAAGGGCGCACTTGCGGGTGCAGGCCGTTCTGGCTGAAGTCGTCGCGGTAGAAGGACACATCCAGCGTACCGAGCGGCGAGTCGCTGCCCAGTGCTTCGAGCAACGCCTGGGCCACCCAGACACCGCCGGTGCGGATGCCGATGAAGCGCGGCTCGCTGATGGCGCGGTGTTGCAGATGGGCGGTAAGACTCGTCGCCATCTGGCTGATCAGTTCGGCGGGATTGGGCAGGCTCATGGGTGCTCCTTCTAGGCCTCGCGCTGGCAAGGTCCGGGCTCAAACGTAAAAAGACGCGGCAAGCCGCGTCAGTCAGGATTCAAATAAAGCGGTGTTTTCGTCCAGCCACCCCTGCAACAGCAAGGCGGCGGCGATGGCGTCCACAGGATTGTCGCGGTAGCTGCCTTTCTGCCCGCCACGGTCTCTGCGCTCGCCCTTGGCCTCGAAGGTGGTCAGGCGCTCGTCGTGGGTATAGAAAGGCAGGTTGTAGCGGCCATTGAGGCGGCGGGCGAACTTTTCGGCGCGCAGGCACATGTCGCTCGGGGTGCCGTCCATGTTCAAGGGCAGGCCGACCACGACGGCGTCGGGTTTCCACTCCTTGATCAGCGCTTCGACCTGGTTCCAGTCCGGTACGCCGTTCTGGGCTTTCAAGGTGCACAGCTCGCGGGCCTGGCCGGTAATCACCTGGCCGACCGCTACGCCGATCTGTTTGGTGCCGTAGTCAAAACCGAGGATCAGACGCAAAGCCATCAGGCGTGCCCCGCCTGGCTGGTCAGCAGGTTGAGGTTGACCCGCAACTTGGCCGCAGCCGCTTCCAGGCGCAGTTCACTGGGGGTGTTGAACAGGATTTCGGCGTCGAAGGGGCACGTCAGCCAGGCGTTGCTGGCCAGTTCCGCCTCCAGTTGCCCTGCTTCCCAACCGGCATAACCGAGGGTGATCACACTTTGCTCAGGCCCGACGCCGTCGGCGATGGCGAACAACACGTCCTGGGAGGTGGACAGCGACACACCGTCCAGATCAACCGTGGCCTGGAACTTCGGTCCGGTCGGGTGCAATACAAAACCACGCTCGGTCTGCACCGGCCCGCCGATGTAGATCGGTACGCCCTGGCAACGGGCCGGCGGGTCGACCTCCGGACGCAGTTGCTCGAGGATATCCGCCAGGTTCAGCTCTTGCGGGCGGTTGATCACCAGCCCCATTGCACCATTGGCCGTGTGCTCGACGATATAGGTCAAGGTCTGCGCAAAGTTCGGGTCGGCCATATGGGGCATGGCGATCAGGAATTGGTGCTTGAGGTAGGTCGGGCTGACGTTTTTCATGTTCGATAGTGTGGCGGTGGAGGGGCGAACTGACAAGCTGGTGATGTGCCACAGGTGGCAATTGTCGTCAATTGCTCGACAGCCGATCCCCCCTGGCGAACTTCCAGGTGCGGATGATTTCCAGGCGGTCCACGTCGTTCAGGTCGCCGCTGAACGGCGCAAACGGTGCGGCCAGGCGCACGATGCGCTGGGCGGCCTGATCGAGCAGGGGCTGGCCGGATGACTCCAGCACTTGCACCTCATAGAGCGTACCGTCGCGATTGATCGACACCAGCAAACGTAAATTGCCATAGATCTGCTGGCGCCGTGCCTCATCCGGGTAATTGAGGTTGCCAATGCGTTCGACCTTCTTGCGCCACTCGTCCTTATACCAGGCGCCTTTGTCGCGCATGGTCGAGGCAGCGTTCAAGCGATAAATGCGTGGGCGCTTGGCGTATAGCTGTTGTTCGTTGGCCAGTTCGGCTTCCAGGCTGGAAATCTGATCAGAGAGTTGCGAGCTGTCGAACGTCGGCGCCGGTTTCACCGGTTCGGGTTGCGGCTCGGTCTTGGTTTTCTCACGCTGGGCCGGGGCTTTTTGCGGTTTGGGTGCGACAGTGGTCACGGCCGCCTTGGGTGTGGCTTGCTTGACCTCGGGCTTGGGCGCTGGCGGTGGGGTGACTTTATTCACCTTGTTGTCCTGGAACGGCGCCACTTCAGTAGTCTTGGGCACCGCTTTCTTGTCCAGGGTGCCACTGCCTTGCTGGTTTTCCTGCGCGAGAAAGTCCGCCTTCTCGGGCTTTTTCTCGCTCTTGAACGTAGCGAGGGTGATTTCCAGGGTCTTGGTGATCTGCTTGGGTTCGGCGAAGGTGAAGCCCAGGCCGAGGAGCAATGCGAGGTGGACCAATGCCGCGAGGAACAGGGTAAAACCGAGCCGATCAGCCGGGCGCACGCCGCTGTGGGAGAGTTCGGGGGGCAGATTGGACGGAGAGGGCATAAAAAACCAACATCGCGTGTTTCGTGGTTCGGCATGATAGCGCAATGTTGGTTTTTAGCTTCAAGCGACAAGTTACAAGCTGCAAGCTAAAAGCAGTTTGCCTTTGAACTTGAGGTTTGAGGCTTGGCGCTTGCAGCTACGTTCAAACTTGAGGCTTGGAGCTTGCAACTTGCAGCTTCGCAGCAATTACGGCCATCAGCATTTCACCGATATTGGTGCCGAAAGCATTGTCGATCTCGCGAATGCAGGTCGGGCTGGTGACGTTGATTTCGGTGAGGTTCTCACCGATTACATCCAGCCCTACGAAGAGCAGGCCCTTTTCGCGCAGGGTTGGACCGACCTGGGCTGCAATCCAGCGGTCCTTGTCCGACAGCGGGCGCGCTTCACCACGCCCCCCGGCCGCCAGGTTGCCGCGTGTCTCGCCCGCTGCCGGGATACGCGCCAGGCAGTAATCCACCGGCTCGCCGTCGATCATCAGGATGCGCTTGTCGCCGTCCTTGATCGCCGGCAGATAGGCTTGGCCCATGATCTGCTGGGTGCCCAGGGCGGTCAGGGTTTCCAGGATTACCGACAGGTTCGGGTCGCCGGCGCGGTGGCGGAAGATCGAGGTGCCGCCCATGCCGTCCAGCGGCTTGAGGATCACGTCACCGTGCTTGGCGGCGAACTCACGCAACACATCGGCGCGACGGCTGACGACGGTCGGCGGCGTGCACTGTGGGAACAGCGTGGCAAAGAGCTTTTCGTTGCAGTCGCGCAGGCTCTGAGGCTTGTTGACGATCAGCACGCCGGCGCGTTCGGCCTGCTCCAGCAGGTAGGTGGAATAGACGAATTCCATGTCGAACGGCGGATCCTTGCGCATCAGGATCACATCCAGATCGCTCAGCGGGCTGTCGATTTCGTCCTCGAGTTCGAACCACTTCTGCGGGTTGGCAAATACCTGCAGCGGGCGCATGCGTGCACGGGCTTCGCCGTCGCCCTGGTAAAGGTCGCGCTGCTCCATATAGAACAGCGTCCAGCCGCGGGCCTGGGCGGCCAGGAGCATGGCCAGCGAGCTGTCCTTTTTATAGGAAATGCTGGCGATAGGGTCCATGACAATGCCGACGCGAACGCTCATGGGGGATTTCCTCTAGCAAATAAGGGCGCATAAAAGTGGCGTCAGAGTGGCGCTGCGGCTGTTGTGGGTCAAGGAAAAACCACTGGGCGGGCCGCTCGATAGATTGCGCCATGAGACTGTGCTAAAAAGACTGCCACGGCGCAGCAGCCCTCCAATTCCAAGGCTTGTGGCGTTCATCCTGTGCAACATCAGGCAGTACACACCGAAAACCGATTCGCTGTGGCGATGGTAGAGCAGATATGGAACAGCATTCCCACGCCTTGAGAGTGATGGTGATCGACGATTCGAAAACGATCCGCCGCACCGCCGAAACCCTGTTGAAGAACGTGGGGTGCGAGGTCATCACCGCCATCGACGGTTTTGATGCCCTGGCGCGGATTGTGGATCATCACCCGCACATTATCTTTGTCGACATCATGATGCCGCGCCTGGATGGCTATCAGACCTGCGCACTGGTGAAGAACAACCCAGTGTTCAAGTCGATTCCGGTGATCATGCTGTCCTCCAAGGATGGCCTGTTCGACAAGGCCAAGGGGCGTATCGTGGGTGTCGATCAGTTTTTGACCAAACCTTTCAGCAAGGAAGAACTACTGAGCGCGATCAAGGCCTACGTGCCTGACTTCGCTGCAGTGGAACAAGCACACTGATACCGCCCCATAAGGGCCGGCATCCACCAGAATAATGGGGAAAACCATGGCACGTGTTCTGATCGTCGACGATTCGCCGACCGAAATGTACAAACTGACCGGCATGCTGGAAAAGCACGGTCATCAGGTACTGAAAGCCGAAAACGGCGCCGACGGCGTGGCCCTGGCCCGCCAGGAAAAACCCGACGCCGTACTGATGGACATCGTGATGCCGGGCCTCAATGGCTTCCAGGCCACCCGTCAGTTGTCCAAGGAACCGGAAACCAACGGTATCCCGATCATCATCATCACCACCAAGGATCAGGAAACCGACAAGATCTGGGGCGCGCGCCAGGGCGCCAAGGATTACCTGACCAAGCCGGTGGATGAAGACACTCTGATCGCCACCCTGAACAAGGTGCTGGCCGGCTGACGGTTCACCATCATGACCGAGTCGCAAACCGCCTTCGAATTGCTGCTGGACATCGACCGCCGCTGCCGCCTGCTGGCCGCCGACCTGCCGTCCCAGGAAGCCCGCCAGCAGCGCTGGAGCGGGATCGCCTTTCGCGTGGGAGCAAATGGGTATGTGGCGCCCATGGGCGAAGTCGCCGAGGTGTTGCATGAGCCGCGTTGCACCTTGATGCCGGGGGTCAAACCCTGGGTCAAGGGCGTGGCCAACCTGCGCGGGCGCCTGCTGCCGGTGATGGATCTGGGCGGGTTCCTCGGCCTTGAGCGGTCCCCGGCGCCCAGGCAGCGACGCGTGCTGGTGGTGGAGTTCAACGACCTGTTTGTCGGGCTGCTGGTGGACGAGGTGGTGGGCATGCAGCATTTCGCGCAAGACGCATTAATGGCAAGTGCCAACCCCGGCGCGCCATTTATCCAGGGCCAGTTCGACGGCGACCCGGTGTGGCAGGTTTTCAGCCCATTCGCTTTGGCCCAGGCCCCAGGTTTCATGGATGTTGCCGCATGACCACCGTCACCACCCCCAAACCCGAGGCTGGGTCGCGCAGCCGTTCACAGATCATCGTGCTGTTTATCGCGTTGATCGTGTTCATCATGCTGCTGTTTGCCAACTTCGCGTACCTCAACACCCAGTCCACCTACGACAAGCAATACATCGGCCACGCCGGTGAATTGCGCGTGCTGTCCCAGCGTATCGCCAAGAACGCCACCGAAGCCGCTGCCGGCAAGGCGGCGGCGTTCAAGCTGCTGGGCGATGCGCGCAACGACTTTGCCCAGCGCTGGGGTTACCTGAAAAAAGGTGATCCGCAAACCGGCCTGCCGGCGGCGCCCCACGCGGTGCACGCCGAAATGCGCGCGGTGCAGACCGACTGGGAAGCGCTGCTGAAAAACACCGACGCGATCCTTGCCAGCGAACAGACCGTATTGTCCCTGCACCAAGTGGCCGCGACCCTGGCCGAGACTGTGCCACAGTTGCAGATGGAGTCGGAAAAGGTCGTCGACATCCTTCTGCAACGCGGCGCCCCGGCCAGCCAGGTGGTGTTGGCTCAACGCCAGTCGCTGCTGGCTGAACGTATCCTGGGCGCAGTGAATACGGTGCTGGCCGGTGACGATACCTCGGTACAGGCCGCCGATGCCTTTGGCCGTGATGCCAACCGTTTCGGCGAGGTACTCAATGGCATGCTCCAGGGCAACCCCGGCTTGCGCATCAGCCAGGTCGAGGACCACGACGCCCGGGCGCGGCTGGCGGAAATTGCCGAGCTGTTCGAGTTCGTCTCAGGCTCCGTGGATGAGATCCTTGAAACCTCGCCGCAACTGTTCCAGGTGCGTGCTTCGGCCAGCAACATCTTCAACCTCTCGCAAACCCTGCTCGATGAAGCCTCGCACCTGGCCACCGGGTTTGAAAACCTCGCCGGCGGGCGCAGCCTCGACACCATTGGCGGCTACGTGCTGGGCCTGCTGGCGCTGGCCTCGATCATCCTGATCGGCTTGGTGATGGTGCGCGAAACCAACCGACAACTGCATGAGACCGCCGAGAAAAACGAGCGCAACCAGAACGCGATCATGCGCCTGCTCGACGAAATCGAAGATTTGGCCGACGGCGACCTGACCGTCACCGCCTCGGTGACCGAGGATTTCACCGGCACCATTGCCGACTCCATCAACTACTCCGTGGACCAATTGCGCGACCTGGTAGCCACCATCAACCTCACTGCCGGGCAAGTCGCCGGTGCGGTGCAGGACACCCAGGCCACTGCCATGCACCTGGCCCAAGCCTCGGAACATCAGGCCCAGCAGATCGCCGAGGCGTCCACCGCGATCAAGCAGATGGCCCAGTCCATCGATCAGGTATCGGCCAACGCCGCCGAATCCTCGGCGGTAGCGGAGCGCTCGGTGGAGATCGCCAACAAGGGCAACGAGGTGGTGCATAACACCATCCACGGGATGGACAACATTCGCGAGCAGATCCAGGACACCGCCAAGCGCATCAAGCGCCTGGGCGAGTCGTCCCAGGAAATCGGCGATATTGTCAGCCTGATCGATGATATCGCCGACCAGACCAACATCCTCGCCCTCAACGCTGCGATCCAGGCGAGCATGGCCGGTGATGCCGGGCGCGGGTTTGCGGTGGTGGCCGATGAAGTGCAACGGCTGGCCGAGCGGTCGTCGGCAGCGACGCGGCAAATCGAAACCCTGGTGCGGGCGATCCAGGCCGACACCAACGAAGCGGTGATCTCCATGGAACAGACCACCACCGAAGTGGTACGCGGCGCGCGGCTGGCCCATGACGCCGGGGTGGCGCTGGAAGAGATCGAAGGTGTGTCGAAGACCCTGGCAGCGCTGATTCAGAGCATCTCCAATGCGGCGCAGCAGCAGACGTCGTCGGCGGGGCAGATTTCCCTGACCATGAATGTGATCCAACAGATCACCACCCAGACGTCGTCGGGCTCCACCGCCACTGCGGAAAGCATTGGTAACCTGGCAAAAATGGCCAGTCAGTTGCGGCGCTCGGTGTCGGGTTTCACGTTGCCCGCCGCCAAACAGGTCGATGATTGAAATGCAGCCGACACGTGGGAGGGCTTGGCCCTTTCCACACGGGCTCTCCATGGCTGTCGAAATCCTGGCAACACCAGCAATTCATGAATTCTAAGCGGAGCAGTTATGGTTGATCGGCACGACTACGTGGCCCTCGAATGGGTCAAGGGCGACATTGCCGAAACCTTGAAACAGGCTCGTTCTGCGCTGGACGCGTTTGTCGAAACCGGCGACGGCGACACGATCGACGAGTGCCTGGCCGGCATTCACCAAGTGCATGGCGCGCTGCAAATGGTCGAATTCTACGGTGCCGCCTTGCTCGCCGAAGAGCTCGAAGAGCTGGCCCTGGCGTTCCAGGCCGGGCGTGTCAGCCAGCGCGATGAAAGCATTCGCCTGCTGCAACAGGCCCTTGGCCAATTGCCGTTGTATCTGGACCGCGTCCATAGCGCCCGTCGTGACCTGCCATTGGTGGTGTTGCCGTTGCTCAACGACCTGCGCAGTGCGCGCGGTGAAAGCCTGCTGTCGGAAACCAGCCTGTTCAGCCCGCAACTGCTGACGATTGCACCGTTGCCCGATGAGGTCCTGGCGCAACGTGCTCCGCCTGAGCTTCACGAGCAACTGCGCCAGTGGCACCAACTGCTGCAACAAGCCTTGGCCGGCCTGCTGCGTGAGGATCACGGCCCCAGCAACCTGGTGGACATGGCACGCGTCTTCGCGCGCCTCGAAGCGTTGTGCCAGGGCGCGCCGTTGTTGCCGTTGTGGCAAGTTACTTCGGCGCTGGTCGAAGGCATGCTCACCGGTGTGATCGCCAACAGCCCGGCCTTGCGCAGCCTGCTCAAGGCCAGTGACAAACAACTCAAGCGCCTGCTGGCCCAGGGCATCGCCGGGATCAACCAGCCGGCGCCGGATGACCTGCTCAAGAGCCTGCTGTTCTACGTGGCCAAGGTCACCCGGCCGACGCCGCGCATGCAAAGCCTCAAGGAACGCTACGGCCTGGACGAAGCCTTGCCCGACAGCGCCGTGGTCGACGCCGAGCGCGCGCGCCTGGCCGGGCCGGATCGCGACGGCATGGGGTCGGTGCTCGGCGCTTTGTGTGAAGAGCTGGTGCGGGTCAAGGAACGTCTGGATCTGTTCGTGCGCAGCGACCGCCAACACACCAGTGACCTCGATGCGTTGCTGGGGCCGCTGCGGCAGATTGCCGATACCCTGGCGGTACTGGGTTTCGGCCAACCGCGAAAGGTGATCATCGATCAACTGGCTGTAGTACTCAGTCTTGTCCAAGGCCAGCGCGAACCGAACGACGCGGTGTTGATGGACGTTGCCGGCGCCTTGCTGTACGTCGAAGCCACACTGGCAGGCATGGTTGGCACCGTGGAACCGCAAAGCCGTGAAGAAAGCCGTCTGCCCACGACCGACCTGACGCAGATTCACCAACTGGTGATTCGCGAATCCTGCCAGTGCCTGAGGCAAGCCCAGGAACTGGTCATCGACTGCATCGAAGCCCACTGGGATCGCCAGCGCCTGGAGTCGCTGCCGCAACTGTTGAGCCAGGTGCGTGGTGCGCTGGCGATGATTCCCCTGCCGCGGGCGGCCAGCCTGATGCGGGGTTGCTCGAATTACGTCGATGAACAGTTGATGGTCAGCGACAGCCCACCCTCCGAGGCGCAGCTGGGGTACTTTGCCGAGGTGGTCAGCAGCCTGGAGTACTACCTGGAACGCATGCTCCAGGACCCTGATGCTTCGGGTGAACGGGTGCTGGAGCTGGCGACCCAAGGCCTTGCCGCGCTCGGCTACCTGCCTGCCGAAAAGCCTTGGCGCCAGGCGCTGGCCGCGCCCGATGGGGCATTGTCGGCCGAGAACACCTCCAGCCAGTCTCAATTCGATGCGTTGGCCAGCCCGGCCTCGCGCTTGAACCCGCCGGCCCAGCACCGTCCCGGTAGCTTGCTGCCGCCACCGGCCGACGAAGAGCCGATTGACGATGAGCTGCGCGAGGTCTTCCTCGAAGAAGTCGACGAAGTGCTCGACGTACTGCATCGCCACCTGCCGGACAGTGCCGACAAAACCGCCCAGGGCGAAATGCGCCGTGCCTTCCACACCCTCAAGGGCAGCGGTCGCATGGTGCGCGCCCTGGTACTCGCCGAGCTGGCCTGGGCGGTGGAAAACCTGCTCAATCGCGTGCTGGAACGCAGCGTGGCCCCTGGCATTGAAGTGCAACAGGTACTGGATGAGGCGGTGGCCCTGTTGCCGACATTGGTCGCCGATTTCGCCAGCGACGAGCAGCGCCAGCGCGATGAAGTCGACGCCCTGGCCGCCCGCGCCCATGCCCTGGCCAGCGGCGCCAGGCCCCATGACCCGATGTTGCTGGAAATCTTCCGCAACGAGGCCCAGAGCCATCTGGACAGCCTCAACCACTTCCTGCAACAAGCCTCCGAGCACATGCCGCTGCAGGTCAGCGATGAGTTGCAACGCGCCCTGCACACGCTCAAAGGCAGCGCCTACATGGCCGGCGTGCTGCCCATCGCCGAACTGGCGCGCCCCCTTGACCACCTGACCCGTGAATACAAAGCCCATCGCCTGCCGTTGGACCTGGACGAGGTGGAGTTGCTGCTGGAGGCCGAAGGCTTGTTTCAACGTGGGCTGAGCGCCTTGGACAGCGACCCTCTGGCGCCGATAAAAGGCGCGCAGGCGCTGATCGGCCGCATCCAAAGCCTGCTCGATCATCAACTCCAGGCATTGCTCGAGGCACCTACCGGCCTGCGTATCAAGCGCGACCCGCAACTGATCAGCAACTTCCTGGCCCAGGGCATGGATATCCTGCTCGACGCCGAAAACCTGTTGCGTCGCTGGCAGCAGCATCCTGGCGAGCGTCAGGAACTGACGGCGCTGCTGGACGAGTTGACCACCCTGGGCGAGGGCGCGCACGTCGCCGACCTGCACAGTATCGACGAACTCTGCGAAGCCTTGCTCGACCTGTATGGCGCCGTGGAAGAGAGCAGCCTGGCGGTCAGCGAACGGTTTTTCCAAGAGGCCGAGCAGGCCCATGAAGCGCTGATCAACATGCTCGACCAACTGGCCGCCGGCCAGGAAATCAGCCCGGCGCCGGCACGGGTCGAAGCCTTGCGCGAATTGCTGGATGAGGCTCTCGACCCATCCGCCACCGGCCTGATCAAACGTGACGGCAGCCACGCCTTGAGTATTACCGAACTGGGCGCCGCGACTGCACGGCTGGATCACGACACGGCCATGGACGATGAACTCGTCGAGATCTTCCTGGAAGAAGCGGTCGACATCCTCGACAGCGCCGGGCAGTCCCTCAAACGCTGGTTGCTGGAGCCCGGCAGCGCCGCGCCCTTGTCGTCATTGCAACGCGATTTGCACACCCTCAAGGGCGGTGCGCGCATGGCCGAAATAGGCCCGATCGGCGACCTGGCGCATGAGCTGGAAGGCCTTTATGAAGGCCTGGTGGACCGCCGCTACAGTTATTCCACCGAGCTGTCCCAGGTGCTGATGGCCTGCCACGAACGGCTGGCCTTGCAACTCGAAGAGCTGCAACACCACCAGCCCTTGAGCGACAGTACCGAACTGGTCGCCAAGCTGCGCGCGTTGCGCCAGGGCGGTACTGCGACCCTTGCCGCCCCCGCGCCGCGTACCCAGGGCGCCGACCCGGAACTGCTGGATATCTTCCTCGAAGAGGCCGCCGACATTCTCGAAAGCTCCGGCAGTGCGCTGGCGCGTTGGCAGGCCGAGCCGAATAATCGTCAGGAGGTGGAAACCCTGCTGCGCGACCTGCATACCCTCAAGGGTGGCGCACGCATGGTCGAGATCGGGCCGATTGGCGACCTGGCCCATGAGCTGGAGTTTCTCTGCGAGGGGGTATCCGCCGGCCAGCTGGCGCCGTCCCCCGAGCTGTTCGCGTTACTGCAAGGCTGTCATGACCGGCTGGCGCAGATGATCGACGCCGTGGCGGATGGGCTGCCGGTGGGCTCGGTGGACAAGCTCATCGGGCGCATCAAGAGCCTGGTGCAACCCGGCGACGAACCGTTGGTAGCGGTCGCCTTGCCCGGCGGCAAGACCGAAGCGGCCGTCGACCCGGCGGCGGACATGGTGAAAATCTCCGCCGACCTGCTGGACGATCTGGTTAACCTGGCCGGCGAAACCTCGATCCTCCATGGTCGTATCGAGCAGCAAGTCAATGACGCGCGCATCGCCCTTAATGAGGTGGAGACCACCATCGAGCGCATGCGCGACCAGTTGCGCCGCCTCGACACTGAAACCCAGGGACGCATCCTCAGCCGCCAGCAGGCCGAGGCTGAGCGCCTGGGCTATGAAGAATTCGACCCGTTGGAGATGGACCGCCATTCGCAGTTGCAGCAGCTGTCGCGGGCGCTGTCCGAGTCGGCGTCCGACCTGCTGGACCTCAAGGAAACCCTCGACCGCCGCAATCAGGACGCTTACGACCTGTTGCAACAACAAGCACGCATCAACACCGAGTTGCAGGAAGGCTTGATGCGCACGCGCATGGTGCCGTTTGAACGCATGCTGCCGCGCCTCAAGCGTATCGTGCGGCAGGTGGCGGAGGAGTTGGGCAAGGACGTGGAATTTGTGGTCGGCAATGCTGAAGGCGAGATGGACCGCAACGTGCTGGAACGCATGGTCGCGCCGCTGGAGCACATGTTGCGCAACGCCGTCGACCACGGCCTGGAGTCCCGCGAGGTGCGGCTTTCGGCCGGCAAGCCGGAAAAGGGTCGCATCACCCTGGACCTGACCCACGAAGGTGGCGACATTGTCTTCGACATGCGCGACGACGGCGCCGGGGTGCCCTTGGACGCGGTGCGACGCAAGGCGATCAAGCGCGGCCTGCTCGCCCCTCAGCAGGAAATCAGCGACCGCGATGTGTTGCAGTTCATTCTGCAGCCAGGCTTTTCCACCGCGGAAAAGATCACGCAGATTTCCGGGCGCGGCGTAGGTATGGACGTAGTGCATGAAGAAGTGCGCCAGCTGGGCGGCTCGATGGTGATCGACTCGACACCGGGCATGGGCGTGCACTTTCGCATTCGCCTGCCGTTTACCGTATCGGTCAACCGCGCGCTGATGGTGCAATGCGCCGACGATCAATACGCGATCCCGCTCAACACCATCGAAGGGTTGGTGCGTGTGCTGCCCCATGAGCTGGCCGGGCACTATCAGCAAGACCCGCCGTTTTATGAATACGCCGGCCAGCGCTACGAACTGTTCTACCTTGGCGACCTGTTGCACACCGTCGCCCGCCCGAAGCTGCTCGGCCAATACCAGCCGGTACCGGTGCTGCTGGTGCAATGCAATGAGCGTCACGTGGCGGTGCATGTGGATGCCATGGCCGGTACGCGAGAGATCGTGGTCAAGGGCCTGGGGCCACAGTTTGCGGGCGTGCAGGGCTTGTCCGGCGCGACTATCCTGGGTGACGGTCGCGTAGTGCTGATCATCGACTTGCTCGCGCATATCCGCGCCCGGCAGCCGGCCTTGCCGGCCCAGGTAGTCGATGCCCCGCTGATGCTCAACGACCCGCAAAAAAAGCGCCCGCTGCTGGTATTGGTGGTGGACGACTCGGTCACTGTGCGCAAAGTCACCAGTCGCCTGCTGGAGCGCAACGGCATGAACGTGCTCACCGCCAAGGACGGCATCGACGCCATTGCGGTGCTCGAGGAACACACCCCGGACCTGATGCTGCTCGACATCGAAATGCCCCGCATGGACGGCTTCGAAGTGGCGATCCAGGTGCGCAACGACCCGCGTCTGATGCGCCTGCCGATCATCATGATCACCTCGCGCACCGGCCAGAAACACCGCGACCGCGCCATGGCCATTGGCGTCAACGACTACCTCGGCAAGCCGTATCAAGAGTCGGTGCTGCTGGAAAGCATCGCCTATTGGAGCAAGTCCCATGCTTGACCACCGCGCCAGCCAAGTCACCGGCCTGCTGCTGCCCCTGGCGGACCGCCCTCTGGTGCTGCCCAACGTCGCCGTGGCCGAACTCATCGACTTCCAACGCGGAGAACCGGCCAGCGATGCACCGCCGTGGTATTTGCGGCAAGTCAGCTGGCGCGATCGGCAGTTGCCATTGATCAGTTTTGAAGCGGTGTGCGGTGAAGCCATCGTCACGAGCGAACGCTCGCGGATCGTGGTGCTGAATACGCTGGGTGGGCGGCCGACATTGAAGTTCATTGCGATGGTGATCCAGGGGATTCCCCGCTCGTACAAGCTCGACAGCCAGTTGAGTTATGTGGATGTGCCGCTGTGCCCCCTGGAGTTGGCGGCGGTGCAGGTGGGGGAGCATGTGGCGAAGGTGCCGGACTTGATGGGGCTGGAGGCGCTGCTGGTCGAGTCCGGCCTGGCCTGACGTGCTCTGTTCAAGCCTTGTACGCATCAAAGTGCGGGGCAGGCCTAAGGCCCTTCAGTCAGTTAAAGCGCGACGCTGTCACTGTGGTGAGGGTGCTTGCTCCCGCTCGGCCGCGCAGCGGCCGCAAAAATGGGCCTGCTACGCAGTCCAACGGGAGCAAGCTCCCTCGCCACGGGAAGTGCTTTTGCCTTGAGTAATGTGGGTGGGCTCTCGGATTTTTCCTGCAAAATTTGGGGCCGTGCATGAACGTGTCGCGGTGTGGGGCAGGCCTGAGGCCCTTCAGTCAGTTAAAGATGTGGCGAGGGAGCTTGCTCCCGTTCGGCCGCGCAGCGGCCGCAAAAATGGGCCTACTACGCAGTCCAACGGGAGCAAGCTCCCTCGCCACGGGAAGTGCTTTTGCCTTGAGTAATGTGGGCGGGCTCTCGGATTTTTCCTGCAAGATTTGGGGCCGTCCATGAACGTGTCGCGGTGTGGGCAGGCCTGAGGCCCTTCAGTCAGTTAAAGCGCAACGCTGTCACTGTGGCGAGGGAGCTTGCTCCCGCTCGGCCGCGCAGCGGCCGCAAAATGGGCCTGCTACGCAGTCCAACGGGAGCAAGCTCCCTCGCCACGGGAAGTGCTTTTGCCTTGAGTAATGTGGGTGGGCTCTCGGATTTTTCCTGCAAGATTTGGGGCCGTGCATGAACTTGTCGAGTGCAGTCGGCGCGCCTAGTCTTCGTCCCGTCATCGCAAAAAACGGTGACACGGACGTGCAAGTCCGGTTACATGTCGGCGCACCAGCGCCCATAGCCATTCAGTGGGCGTTTTTTATGTCTGCTGTACTTGTTATGGCGGCCGTGCGCGGGAGATCCTTCGGGGTCTGCCGGGGTCCGATATGCCCGGTCTTGCACACCTGCGCACAGCTGCCACCTTAATTCGCGTGCAAGCGGAAGAGGGCAGTCTCCATTACATATCGGAGCTGTAAACCATGGTCAAACCTACACTCAATCTGCCTCTTTTCACTGTAAACCCTCACCAAAACACCGAAACCCTGCTGGTTAACGCCAGCGAAACCCTGTCCTCCCTCAATGCACTTACCTGCAATTTGGCTTTCGACCTGAACACCTCCCAGCGCGCCATCATGCTCGGGATCCAGCAAATGGCCGAGTTGGGGCAATTGTTGGTGGATCAGGCACTGGAACAGATTTCACCCTCCCCAGCGGCTTAAAACTTGATCGTTCCAAAAAAGGGACTGATCGTTCCCTTTTTGGGACTTATTGTTGGCTGCCATGCACACCTTGCCGCTCAGCACCGCGCTCTTCACAGCCACCCAGCAAAAAGTACTGGGCCTGCTTTTCGGTAGGCCCGATCAAAGTTTCTTCACCAATGAAATTGCGCGGTGGGCCCAGGTGGGCAAGGGAAGCCTTACCCGCGAGCTGGAACGCCTGCAGTTGGCGGGTATTTTGAGCATGACCCGCCAGGGCAACCAAATCCACTACCAGGCCAACCCCCACTGCCCGATCTACTCGGAACTGTTAGCCATTGTGCGCAAAACGCTGAGCCTGGATGAGCCATTGTGCAACGCGCTGGCACCGTTCGCCGAGCACATAACCTGGGCCTTTATCTACGGCTCCATTGCCAAGGGCGAGGCGCACTCATCCAGTGACATAGATCTGATGCTGACCGGCGAAAGCCTAAACTACAGTGAAGTCATGGAGCAGCTCATACCTTTGGAAGAGCAACTGAGCCGCCCCATCAACCCGACGCTTTACACCCCTGAAGACTGGCTCGGCAAATGGAATGCAGGGAACAGTTTTGTAGCGGGTCATGCGGCAGGACAAGATCAGTTTGATTGGGGGCAACCCCCTGGAACCCACGGATGGATAGCAAGGCAAACCTGGAAAATTGGGCAGGAAAAGCTAGAGCTGCTGGTTCCGAGCAACAACCTGAAAAGCCTGTCTGAGTGTTCTGTTTCGAATGTCGGTAACTCAGGGGATCCTACAAAAACTCTTGTCCTGGCCTCGTAAACGTAAGGCTTGGATCGAATGTTTGTCTGAAATTTCTGTAAGTGCGGACTCGGCGCTTTTGCTGTTTTTTGAGTGCTAGCTTTTGAGGCTCAAACCCATCAGCAAGGATTCGCAAATGGCTGTTCCACCAATGCCCCCAGGCGTTTCGCTGCAAGACAATATCGCCCTGGCCACTAATCGCAGAATGCATTTGAAGCCTGGCTCGGCATTCACCTATTCGTGGTTCTATTCACAGGTCAGAGGGCGTGGCCCATGGGATTACAAACAGAAAAGTCGCGAGTACGAGGCGTTCGGCAACTTCAACTATGGTGTTACCGGCACTGTGCTGGGGATACCGGAAAGCGTGTTGTTGAGAGCGGCTGGTGCTGCGCAAAAGGCAGCGGGGACGTCCCGGGCGGAGTTTGGAGACTGGTGGGGTGATGCGCCGTATGGCGATGATCACAGTGACCAGCATTGGATCAAAGAGGGGATCGAATATGCCAGGACCCAGGGGTTTTAAGTGGTTGGTCCAGGGCTTGCTCCACGGGCTGTTGGTGGTGTGTCTCGGATCCTTGGGCGTTGGTTGGTTGATGAGCCCAGGTCCACCGGAGTTGGATGAGGTCGTGCTCAAGTACTCCTTGAATAACGGAAGCTCCATTTACGGCGCGCGGAATAATCAGGGGGGCGCTACGGCGGGCTTTTCCTACAGGTACTACGTCCACAAGGATCTGGGCAGTGATCAAGAAATACTCACGACATTGGTGTCGGCGCATCCTTTTCTGAAAACCAAAGAGCCAGAGGTCCAAGTGAATCGGGTGGACGGAGTCATCCATCTCATTGTTCGTGGGGGGATCTATGAATACCGTAGCTACCCGCTTGAAGAGTTGGGGGCGGTGAGCATCGACATGAAGTTGTAGACCGGCTGGCTTCGGATTTTTCCTGCGCTGCTTTATGGCGCCTGCGCGCAGGAGGTCTTCGGACCTGCTGGGTGTCCTGAACAGGCCCGGTCTTGCACACCTGCGCACGGTCGCCACCCTTACTCGCGTGCAAGCGAACGGTAGCGCTCTGATGTACCGCGTCCGCGCGCAAGCCCGCACACACATTTTGATCTTCACTTGTCTCAATGCCAGTGTTTACTGATCTTCCGTTACTCCAGCCGTAACGATCCACCAATTAGCTTGATTGATGGCCCCCTCAATCACTCCTAAGGTAAGCCCACAACAGCAATCCCCGTGGAGCGACCATGACGACAACAACTACCCCCGACTCGCGCTGGACGCGGCGGCGCGACGAGAAGCAGCGGCGCCTCGGGCTGGTCAAGCATTATGCGGACGGGGCCGTGCTGCCCAGTGACAGGATCGTCCAGGCCCTGGAAGCCCTGATCCTCCCCGGCGACCGCGTGGTGCTGGAGGGCAACAACCAGAAACAGGCTGATTTCCTCTCGCGCTCCCTGGTCAAGGCCGACCCGGCCAAGCTCCACGATTTGCACATGATCATGCCCAGTGTCGGCCGTTCCGAGCACTTGGACCTGTTTGAAAAAGGCATCGCACGCAAGCTGGATTTCTCTTTCGCCGGCACCCAGTCCCTGCGCATCAGCCAATTGCTGGAAGACGGCCTGCTGGAAATCGGTGCGATTCACACGTACATCGAGCTCTATGCGCGGCTGGTGGTGGACCTGATTCCCAATGTGGTGCTCTCTGCCGGTTTCATGGCCGACCGCGCCGGCAATATCTACACCGGCGCCAGCACCGAGGACACTCCGGCGCTGATCGAGCCCGCTGCGTTCAGCGATGGCATCGTTATCGTGCAGGTCAATCAGTTGGTGGACGACGTTACCGACTTGCCCCGTGTGGATATTCCGGCGAGCTGGGTGGATTTCGTGGTGGTGGCCGACAAGCCGTTCTACATCGAGCCGCTGTTCACCCGCGACCCGCGCCACATCAAGCCGGTGCATGTGCTGATGGCGATGATGGCGATTCGTGGCATCTACGAAAAACACAATGTGCAGTCCCTCAACCACGGCATCGGATTCAACACGGCCGCCATTGAGCTGATCCTGCCCACCTACGGCGAATCCCTCGGCCTCAAAGGCAAGATCTGCCGCAACTGGACCCTCAACCCACATCCCACCCTGATCCCGGCCATCGAAAGCGGCTGGGTCGAAAGCGTGCATTGTTTCGGCACCGAGCTGGGTATGGAGAACTACATCGCCGCGCGGCCAGATGTGTTTTTTACCGGCCGTGACGGCTCGATGCGCTCCAACCGGATGTTCTGCCAACTCGCCGGCCAATACGCGGTGGACCTGTTTATCGGCGCCACCCTGCAAGTGGATGGCGATGGACATTCCTCCACCGTGACCCGTGGTCGTCTCGCAGGGTTTGGTGGGGCGCCGAACATGGGGCACGATCCACGCGGTCGTCGTCACGGCACCCCGGCGTGGCTGGACATGCGCCACGACGACGCGCCGGAAGCCTTGCTCGAGCGCGGCAAAAAGCTTGTGGTGCAAATGGTCGAGACCTTCCAGGAGGGTGGCAAGCCGACCTTCGTCAACACCCTCGACGCGGTGGAGGTCGCACGTAAAAGCGGCATGCCCCTGGCGCCGATCATGATCTATGGCGACGACGTCACCCACCTGCTCACTGAAGAAGGCATCGCCTACCTCTACAAGGCGCGCTCCCTGGAAGAACGCCAGGCGATGATCGCCGCCGTCGCAGGCGTAACGGCCATCGGCATGCGCCACAACCCCAAGGACACCGCACGCATGCGTCGTGAAGGGTTGATCGCCCTGCCCGAAGACCTCGGTATACGTCGCACCGACGCCACCCGCGAACTGTTGGCCGCCAAGAGCGTGGCCGACCTGGTGGAATGGTCCGGTGGTTTGTACAACCCGCCCGCCAAGTTCAGGAGTTGGTAAATGCGCGCACTCAAACTGCATGAACTGAGCCTCGCCGAACGCCTGGCCGACCTGGCCGTCGACGCGCTGATCGATGAAGCCGACCTGTCACCCAAGCCCGCCCTGGTGGACCGTCGCGGCAACGGTGCCCACCGCGATTTGCACTTGGGCCTGATGCATGCCTCGGCGTTGTCGCTGTGGCCGACGTTCAAGGCGATGGCCGAGGCGGCCATCGAGTTCGGTGAAGTCGGTGTGCCCCTGCGCGAAGCCCTCGGGCGGATTGGCCGTGAAGGTGAGCAGGCAATGCTCGTTACCACCCAAGGCGTGAATACCCATCGTGGCGCAATCTGGGCGCTCGGTTTGCTCACCGCCGCCGCAGCCTTGGAACCACGCGCTATAACGCTGAATGCCGCCAGGCTGGCCCTGCTCAACGACCGTCATGCCCCGCAGCCTTTGAGCCACGGCGCACAAGTCGCCCAACGCTACGGCGCGCGCGGCGCTCGTGAAGAAGCCCAACTCGGTTTCCCTTCGGTGATGCAACGCGGCCTGCCGCAACTGCATAAAAGCCGCCTGCAAAACGTCGGTGAGCAGAATGCTCGGCTGGATGCCTTGTTGGCGATCATGACCGAGCTGGCCGACACCTGTGTGCTCTACCGTGCCGGCCCTGAAGGTATCAGCGCAATGCAGCGGGGTGCCCGAGCCGTGCTGGATGCCGGTGGCAGTGCCACGCTCGCCGGGCGCCGCCGGCTGCATGAGTTGGACCTTCAACTGCTGGCCCTGAATGCCTCCCCGGGCGGCGCTGCCGATCTGTTGGCCGCCTGCCTGTTTATCGACCGCCTCGACGGAGCGTTGTGATGGAAACCTTATCCTTTGAATTCCCCGCCGGGCAGCCGCCCAAAGGCCGTGCGCTGGTGGGATGTGTCGGTTCGGGAGACCTGGAAGTGCTGTTGGAGCCGGGCACGGCGGGCAAGCTGACGATTCAGGTGCAGACCTCGGTGAATGGTGCTGAACAGCGTTGGCGCCATCTGTTTGAGCGGATTTTCCAGGAACAGACGCCACCGGCGTTGAACATTGATATTCACGACTTCGGCGCTACACCCGGCGTGGTGCGCTTGCGCCTGGAGCAGGGTTTCGAGGAGATCGGCCATGACTGACTTGCTCGCTAAACACAGCTTCGTTGAATTGGGTGCTCGGCAGCGGGCCAAGGCGCTGCTGGATACCGGTTCGTTTCGCGAACTGATCGACCCGTTCCAGCGCGTGATGTCGCCCTGGCTCAGTCGCCAGGGCGTGGTGCCCCAGGCCGACGATGGTGTGGTAATCGCCAAGGGCAGCATCGCCGGGTTGCCGGTGGTGATTGCGGCCATCGAAGGCAACTTCCAGGGTGGCAGTCTCGGTGAAGTCGGTGGCGCCAAAATCGCCGGCGCCCTGGAGCTGGCGGCCGAAGACAACCGCAACGGCGTACCCACGCGTGCCGTGTTGTTGCTGGAAACCGGTGGCGTGCGCCTGCAGGAGGCCAACCTCGGCCTGGCCGCTATTGCCGATATCCACGCAGCGATTGTCGATCTGCGTCAGTACCAGCCAGTGATCGGAGTGGTGGCCGGCAGTGTCGGTTGCTTTGGCGGTATGTCCATCGCGGCTGGGCTGTGCAGCTACCTGGTGGTCACCCGCGAAGCACGCCTGGGTTTGAATGGTCCGCAGGTGATCGAGCAGGAAGCGGGCCTGGATGAGTATGACTCCCGCGACCGGCCTTTCATCTGGAGCCTCACCGGGGGTGAGCAGCGCTTTAACAGCGGCCTGGCCGACCGCTATGTCGCGGACGATGTGAAGCAGATTCAGCAGACCGTTACCGCGCTGCTGCAACAAGGCTTACCCGCTCGACAGCGCAGCCGCCAGACCGAGTACTACCTGGCGCGCCTGGCCGAACTGGATGCCACGCCGCAGATCGATCCGGCGACGGTGCGCGAGCTGTATCAAGGAGAACGCCCATGAGAGGGTTGCAGTGGTTCAACGCATTGAGCGCCGGGGCGACGCCTGTTGAAGGTTTGCCGGCTTCATTGAGGGTCGCCGACGGCGTATTGGACGGGCAGGCCGTGCGCTTTATCGCCGTGGTCACCGACCCACAAAACCGCTTTCCCCGTGCACGCAATGGCGAGGTCGGTTTGCTCGAAGGCTGGGGCCTGGCCAAAGCCGTGGATGACGCCATTGCCGGTGGCGACCAGCGTCCGATCATCGCCATCGTCGATGTACCCAGCCAGGCCTACGGTCGTCGCGAAGAGGCACTCGGCATTCATCAAGCCCTGGCTGCCGCCGCCGACAGCTACGCCCGCGCCCGGTTGGCTGGGCATCCGGTGATTGCGCTGCTGGTGGGCAAGGCCATGTCCGGCGCGTTTCTCGCCCACGGTTATCAAGCCAACCGGCTGATCGCCCTGCGCGACCCGGGTGTGATGGTGCATGCCATGGGCAAGGCCTCTGCCGCGCGGGTGACCCTGCGCAGTGTCGAAGAATTGGAAGCCCTGGCCGCCAGCGTGCCGCCCATGGCCTATGACATCGACAGTTATGCCAGCCTCGGTTTGCTGTGGGAGACCTTGTCGGTCAGCCAGATTGAACAGCCTACCGAGCAGGATGTGGCGCGGGTCAGCGAATGCCTGGTAAGTGCCATCAAGGGCATCGATGGCCGCGACTTGAGTGGACGCCTGGGCCAGGCCAATCGCGCCGCTTCCCGTCATGTACGCGAACTGCTGCGGGAGCAATGGTGAACGCTCACGATTTGCTCTGGGGCATGACCCCGGCGCATCTGCCCGTTGATGCGCCCACCTGGGTGCGGGACGCGATCCGCGCCGGCCATCCGGTGGTGGTGCGTCGCGCCATCACCGAGCCGGACGCTGTGGCGGTCGGTGTGCGTGGGCGTTTGCGCGAGCAACGTTTTGCGACGGTAATGCCCCGGCAATCGGTGCAGCGCAGGGTCACGCCGCAAGCACTGCGTGACGTGCGTTCATCGCGAGATTTGCCCGCGTTGCGCGCGCTCGATCAACTGCGTCCGTCGCTGGCGTCGTTGGACTGGGGTGTCGGCGGCAGCGCCGGCTTTGAGTTGGCCTCCGGCATCGAAGCGCTGCATGCCCAAAGCGATCTGGATTTGATCCTGCGTACGCCTGAACCGTTTGATCGCAATGATGCACGGAGCCTGCTGGCGTTGTTGGACACGGCAGTGTGCGCCGTGGACATGCAACTGCAGACGCCATTCGGTGCGGTCGCTTTACGCGAATGGGCTGGCCCGTCACGCCGAGTGTTGTTGAAAACCGCCAGCGGTGCGCACCTCGTGTTCAACCCCTGGCAGGTCGTGGCATGAGCAGCCTGCTGGTGTTTCCGGGGCAGGGCGCCCAACGGCCGGGCATGCTCCAGCAAATGCCGGGCGTTGTCCTGGATGAAGCCAGTCATGCCTTGGGTGAAGACGTTCGCCAGCTCGACTCCGCCCAAGCACTTGAGTCGACGCGCGCCGTGCAACTGTGCCTGTTGATCGCCGGCGTGGTCTACGCCCGCCAGTTGCAACACACACCCGACTATGTGGCGGGCCTCTCCATTGGCGCCTATCCGGCAGCGGTTATCGCCGGTGCCCTGGATTTTGTCGACGCGGTCAAACTGGTCAGCCTGCGCGGTGAACTGATGCAGCAGGCTTACCCTCAAGGTTATGGCATGACGGCGATCATCGGCCCGCAGTTATCCACCGTCGAAGCCTTGCTGGCAGATATCCACAGCCCGCAAACCCCGGTGTACCTGGCCAATATCAACGCCGACAACCAGACCGTCATCGCCGGCAGCCATGCGGCGATGCAGTGTGTCGCCGAACGCATCAAAGGCAACGGCATTGCCAAGCGCCTGGCCGTGAGCGTGCCGTCGCACTGCGCACTGCTGGAGCAACCGGCCCAGGTATTGGCGCAAGCCTTCGTTGCGCTCAAGACGCCGCGCATCACCTACCTGAGCAGCACCCGCGCCCGACCTATCCACAACCCCGAGCAGCTGCGCGATGACCTGGCCTTCAACATGTGCCGCATCGTCGATTGGCGCGGCACCGTGCAAAGCGCCTACGAGCGCGGCGTGCGCCTGCAGATCGAATTGCCTCCGGGCTCCGTGCTGACCGGCCTGTCACGCCGCGTGTTCGAGCAAGGCACGGTGATCGCCTATGAAGGCGCGCGCCTGGACACCTTGCAGGCCCTGCTGCAAGAGGAGGAGCGCCGCCACCGATAAAGCCCCACCCAAGGCATTCGAAGCACAAAAACAACAATTTCGATCGAGCACTTTGAGGACAACAACAATGATTATCTACGGTGTGGCATTGCTGGCGATCTGCACGCTTGCGGGCGTGATCATAGGCGACATGCTTGGCGTGTTGCTGGGTGTCAAATCCAACGTGGGCGGGGTGGGCATTGCGATGATCCTGCTGATCTGCGCCCGCCTGTGGATGCAAAAACGCGGCGGCATGACCAAGGACTGCGAGATGGGTGTGGGCTTCTGGGGCGCCATGTACATCCCCGTGGTGGTGGCGATGGCCGCGCAACAAAACGTGGTCACGGCCCTGCACGGCGGGCCGGTGGCGGTACTGGCGGCCATTGGTTCGGTGGTGGTGTGCGGTTGCACGATTGCCCTGATCAGTCGCACTCATAAGGGAGAACCGTTACCCGATGAAGAGCCGCTGATCGCGCCGGCGGGAGGTCGCTGATATGTGGGATCTCATCGAGAAAGGTCTGGAACATAACGGCCTGGTCACCGCCTTTGCCTTCGTGGGTGTGGTGATGTGGGTTTCCGTGGTGCTGTCCAAGCGCCTGACCTTCGGGCGCATTCATGGCTCGGCGATTGCGATCGTCATAGGGCTGGTATTGGCCTGGGTCGGCGGCACCCTCACCGGCGGGCAGAAAGGCCTGGCCGATGTGGCGCTGTTCTCCGGCATTGGCCTGATGGGCGGGGCAATGCTGCGTGATTTCGCCATCGTTGCCACGGCGTTTGAAGTACAAGCCACGGAAGCCCGCAAGGCCGGGTTGGTCGGCGTGATCGCGTTGTTGCTGGGCACGGTGCTGCCGTTTATCGTCGGCGCCAGCATGGCCTGGGCCTTTGGTTATCGCGATGCGGTCAGCATGACCACCATCGGCGCCGGCGCGGTGACCTACATCGTCGGCCCGGTGACTGGCGCAGCGATTGGCGCGACGTCGGATGTGATGGCGTTGTCGATTGCCACCGGCTTGATCAAGGCGATCCTGGTAATGGTCGGCACACCGGTGGCGGCGCGTTGGATGGGCTTGGATAACCCACGTTCGGCGATGGTGTTCGGCGGCCTGGCCGGCACGGTGAGCGGGGTGACGGCGGGGTTGGCGGCGACGGATCGGCGGCTGGTGCCTTATGGTGCGTTGACCGCGACGTTCCATACCGGGCTTGGGTGTCTGCTCGGGCCTTCGGTGCTGTACTTCATTGTGCGTGGTTTGGTCGGCTGACCTCAGATTTGTCTGGCGCTATCGGGGGCTTGCCCCCGATAGCGGAGTCTCAGGCTGTCACCCGCCGGTTGGCGTACATCCGACACTCCGCCAGCAACGCGAGCAGATTCGGGTCTCGCTCCTTGGCCTTCAAGAAGACCACACCAATATGCTGCTGCAACCGATACCTGGGTTGCAGCGGTATCAACTTCACCCGGTTCTCGTACACCGCCGCAATCCGCCCCGGCAGCAGGGCATACCCGACTCCCGAACTGACCATGCTCAATAACGTGAAGATGTCATTTACCTGCATCGCCACCTTTGGCTCGAACCCCGCCTGCTTGAACACGCGGTTGCCATCCTGGTGGGTAGCGAAGCCGTGGGTGAGGGTGATGAAGGTGGCGTCGCGAACGTCGGCGAGGTCGATCTGCTGTTCGCGATCGAACGGTGAATCGGCCGGGGTGGCGAGGAATATGTCATCGCAGAACAGCTCGATCTGTTCGCAGTCAGGGTCGTTGGCGTGTTCGTCAAGGGAGATAAGAATCGCGTCCACCTCCATGTTCTTGAGCTTGTAGAGCAGGTCGAAGTTGGAGCCCAGGATCAGGTCGATATTGAGTTCGCTGCGACGGATTTTCAGGCCCATGATCAGCTGCGGCACGGTCTTCACGGTCAGTGAATACAACGCACCGAGCTTGAAGCGTTCGGCGGAGAAACCAGCGGCCTCACGGGTCAGGCGCACGCTGTCGACCACATCGGCCACCAGTTTCTGGGCGCGTTCTTCCAGCACATAGGCGCTTTCCAGCGGGGTGAGATTGCGCCCTTCGTGTTTGAACAGCGGACAACGCAGGGCGTTTTCCAGGGAATGGATGGCGCGGTGCACACTGACGTTGCTGGTTTGCAGCTCGGCGGCGGCACGGGCCAGGTTGCCGGTGCGCATGAACGCCAGGAAGATTTCCAATTTCTTGAGGGTGAATTCTTCGTCGATCAGCATGGCCGTGACTCTTGTTCGAATGCACTCGATTGTGCCCGCAAAACCGCGTGGCGTCCTCGGAACGTCACAAGACGCTTGCACTCTTATGCGCAAGACCGGAGGCTAACCCGCCAGTTGTTAACAGTCATAGGAGGTTGGTGACAGATGTACCACGGTGAACGATTCAACGCCTGGAGCCATTTGCTCGGTACAGTCGCGGCGTGTATTGGTGCAGTGTGGATGTTGGTGGTGGCGAGCCTGGATGGCAGCCCCTGGAAAATTGTCAGCGTGGCGATTTATGGCTTTACGCTGTTGGTGCTCTACAGCGCGTCGACCGTGTACCACAGCGTGCGCGGGCGACGAAAAGAGATCATGCAGAAGGTCGACCATTTTTCGATCTACCTGCTGATTGCCGGGAGCTACACGCCGTTTTGCCTGGTGACCTTGCGCGGCCCCTGGGGTTGGACATTGTTCGGCATCGTGTGGGGCCTTGCGGTGATCGGCATCCTGCAGGAGATCAAGCCGCGCTCCGAGGCGCGCATCCTGTCGATCGTGATCTACGCGGTGATGGGCTGGATCGTGCTGGTGGCCGTCAAGCCGCTGATCGCTGCGCTGGGTACGGCGGGGTTTACCTGGCTGGCGGCAGGCGGAGTGTTGTACACCGTCGGTATCATCTTCTTTGCCCTGGAGGACCGGCTGCGGCATTCCCACGGGATCTGGCATCTGTTCGTGATCGGCGGCAGCCTGCTGCACTTCGTGGCGATCATGCACTACGTGATCTGACGGCCGGCAGGGTCCTACAGTCTCTCCAGCAGCTCTCTGGCGCGCAGGCCAAAGATCTCCAGCAGCTTGGCCAACATATGCGGCGGCGGCTCGTCGCCACGGGTCAAGGCGTACAGGGTGATGGGCAGCGGCGGTGTGAGCGTGCGGATGCGGGTTGTGACAGTGGAGGCGCCAAGGGCGGTGAAAGGGTCGATGACGGTCAGACCGGCGCCGGACTCCACCATGGCACGGGCCAGTGAGTAGGTCTGTACGGAGAGGGTCACCCGAGGCGCCGGGTCGACGTTTTCCAGGTAACTGTCGAGTTTTGCCGCCAACGGGTCAGCGCTGGACAAGCCAATCAATGGCGCGCCGGCCAGGTCTGCCAAGGGTAACGGTTGACTCAACTCGGTTTCGGGCCAATAGCCTTTGGATGCCAGTGCCACCAGCACACCGTTGGCCAGCACCTGAGTGGTCAGCCCCGGATGGCCGGAGAAGTTGAGCGTCAGCGCGAGGTCGATCTCGCGCATCAACAGCTTCTGCACCAGCTCGCGGCTATGGTCGCTGGACAGTTCGCAGGCGATGTCCGGGTAAGCGCGTTTCCATTCAAGAACCGCCGGTGGCAACAACGACAATGCGAGTGCCGGAATTGCACCGATGCGCACGCTTTGCCCGGGTTCACGGCGCAAGCTCTTGGCCAGGCGCCGCACACCTTGCAGGCTTTGGGTGACTTTCTCCACTTCACTTTCCAGCGCCAGGGCTTCCGGGGTGGGCTGCAGTTTGCCGCGCACCCGCAGGAACAGCGGAAAGCCCAACTGCAATTCGGCGTGTTGCAACACCTTGGTCACCGCCGGTTGCGAGACATGCAGCAACTGCGCGGCGGCGCTGATGGAGCCGGTCTGGCGGATGGCCTGGAAGATTTCGATATGACGCAGGCGCATGGCAAGTCCATAACCTTTGTTTATAGGTAGCCCATCTTTATTCATTGTCGGTGGCCTGTCACCTGCCTCTACCCTGAAACCTCTTACTTCAAAGACGGGGGCGGGGATGGCCAGGCGAGTGTGCATCATTGGCGGTGGCGTCATCGGTTTGGCCAGTGCCTACGCGCTGGTGCGCGCGGGCCATGAGGTGACGGTGATCGAGGCACGCGACAGCCTGGGCAGTGAAACCAGCTTCGCCAACGGCGGGCAGTTGTCCTATCGCTATGTCGCGCCGTTGGCCGACGCTGGTGTACCCCTGCAAGCCATCGGCTGGTTGCTGCGCGGTGACTCGCCGCTGAAACTGCGCCCGCGTCTCGACCGCCGGCAATGGCGCTGGATGGCCGCGTTTCTTGGCGCCTGCCGTGGCTCAGTCAACCAGCGTAATGCCGCGCACCTGCTGCGTCTGGCGTGCCTGAGCCAGAGCACGTTGCAGCGGTGGCGCGAGGATGATCATCTGGACGGTTTCGACTGGCGGCGTAATGGCAAGTTGGTGACCTTCCGCCACGCGGCGACGTTTGAGCGCGCGCGCAGCAAAGTCACGGACATTCTCCAGCAGCAGGTGCTGTCGGCTGCCGATTGTGTGCGCCTGGAGCCCGCCCTGGCGAGCGGTGATTTTGTCGGCGGCATTTACACACCGAACGAAGAAGTGGCCGATTGTCATGCCTTCTGCCGGCGACTCGCCGCGCGGCTTGAGGCGTCGGGCCGGTGCAGGTTTTTAGTGGGGCGCAGGGTGACTGCGATTCGCCACGCCAACGGTGCGGTGCAGGCCGTCGAACTGGGTGATGAGGTGATGCCGGTGGATCAGCTTGTGCTCGCTGCTGGCCATCGCAGTGCTGATTTGGGCTTGCCGGGGTTATCGCTGCCGCTGTACCCGCTCAAGGGCTACAGCCTGAGCGTGCCCATCGGCCCACAGCACCAGGCGCCGCAGGTGAGCATTACCGATTACGACCGCAAGATCGTCTACGCACGCATCGGTGAGCAATTGCGGGTGGCGGCGATGGTGGACATCGTCGGGTTTGACGCCCGGCTTGAACCCAAGCGCCTGGCATTGATGAAGCGTCAGGCGCTGGAGACTTTTCCTCTGGCCGGCGACTACGCCCACGCGCTCGAATGGGCCGGCATGCGTCCGGCCACCCCGACCGGCGTGCCGCTGATCGGTGCCAGTGTTTATCGCAACCTATGGTTGAACCTGGGCCACGGCGCGCTCGGTTTTACCCTGGCCAGCGGTAGTGGCCAACTCCTGGCCGAGTTGATTGGCCAGCACGTCCCTTCCATTGATATGCGGGGCCTGGCGCCCCGCGCTGCGTGAGGATGCTCCATGACCATCAGCCGAATCGACAGCAACGAGCGTCTCTCTGGAGCCGTCACTTTCAAGGACCTTGTGTTTATTTCGGGGCAAGTGCCGGGCGAAGGCCAGGACGTGGCGACACAAACCCGAGAAGTCCTGGCAAAGCTCGATGTGCTGCTGGCCCAGGCCGGCAGCGACAAGGACCATCTGCTCAATGCGACTATTTATCTGAAAGATATCGGCGAGGGTTTTGCGCCTATGAATGAAGTGTGGTCTGCGTGGCTGTCGCCAGGCCGGGCGCCAACGCGCACCACGCTGCAAGCGGAGCTGGCGCGGCCAAGTGTGCGGGTGGAAATCAGCGTGATCGCTGTACGTAAATAACCAGAAAAACCAACGGAGAATAACAATGAAAAAGATCCTGTTGAGCGGCTGCACCTTGGGGCTTTTATTGGGAGCACAGGTTTATGCGAACCAAGCGCCGTTGGACGGGACGCTGGGCAAGATCGCCAGCGCCCAATCCGTCACGCTGGGCTATCGCGATGCGTCTGTGCCGTTTTCCTATGTCGGGGACAACAGCGGCAAACCCATGGGGTATTCGGTTGAGTTGGCGAACAAGATCGTTGAGCGTATCCAGCAGAAAACCGGCGTGGCGGACCTCAAGGTGAAATACACCCTGGTGACCTCCCAAACCCGCATTCCCCTGGTGCAGAACGGCACCGTCGACCTGGAGTGCGGCTCCACCGGGGTGACGGCCGAACGGCAGAAGCAGGTGGCTTTTTCCTATGGTTTTATCTACGTGAAAGGCCAGTTGCTCACCGCCAGGGACAGCGGCATCAAGGGGTTCGACGACCTCAAGGGCAAGAACGTAGTGACCACCGCGGGCACCACCAACGAGCGCTTTCTCAAGAGCTATAACGCCGAGCACAAGGCCAATATGTTCGTGATCAGCGCCAAGGACCATGGCGAAGCGTTCAAGATGTTGGAGACCGGCCGTGCGGTCGCGTTCTACATGGATGACGCGCTGCTTTATGGTGAGCGCGCCAAGGCCAGGGACCCGCACCACTGGGTGGTGGTCGGCAAGGAGCAATCGAGGGAAATCTACAGCTGCATGGTGCGCAAGGACGACCCGCAGTTTCTTGCCGTGGTCAACGAAACCCTCGGTGACCTGTACCGCAGCGGGGAGATCAATGGGATTTACCAGCGCTGGTTTGAGCAGCCGATTCCGCCCAAGGGCCTGAACCTGGAATTCCCGATGACCCGTGAGTTGAAGGCGATTATCGCCAACCCGACCAGTGACCCTGTGGACTGATCTGAGTGCGGGCAGGGCGTGGTCCCGTTAGCGGTGTATCAAACACCTGCTTTTTCTGACCCGCTGCTATCGGGAGTCAGTGCGAATCGTCGCACTGCCCCTTGCACATTTTTGCTTGAGGTTGCCGCGCGGGTTCAGAAATCGCCCCACAGTTGTTGGGCGACGGCCAGCGCTACTACCGGCGCGGTTTCGGTGCGCAGCACCCGTGGGCCAAGGCGGGCGGCGTGGTAGCCGGCGCTTTGGGCGGTTTCGACTTCGTTGTCCGTCAGCCCGCCCTCGGGGCCGATCAGGAAGGCCAGGCTCGACGGTTTGGCGTGGCTGACCATCGGCTCGGCCACCGGGTGCAGCACCAGCTTCAGGTCTGCCTCGGTCTGCTTCAACCAGTCCGCCAACAGCAACGGCGGATTAATCACCGGCACCGTCGAACGCCCGCATTGCTCGCAGGCGCTGATCGCCACCTGGCGCCAGTGCAGCAGGCGTTTGTCGGCACGTTCGTCTTTGAGGCGCACCTCGCAGCGCTCGCTGAAAATGGGGGTGATCGCATTGACGCCCAGTTCGGTGGCTTTTTGAATCGCCCAATCCATGCGCTC
The DNA here is from genome assembly GCF_004519405.1 of Pseudomonas sp. BCA17. Classification (GTDB taxonomy): domain Bacteria; phylum Pseudomonadota; class Gammaproteobacteria; order Pseudomonadales; family Pseudomonadaceae; genus Aquipseudomonas. The sequence continues at coordinate 557,845 of NZ_SGWI01000003.1, forward strand.
GCCCCGGGACAGGCCCTGGCCGAGGTGGATGTGCAGCGGTGATTCGGTCTGGCCCGCAAAACTCTCGGTCAGTTGCACGATGACGCGCTTCTTGCCGACTTCCAGCAAGTTGCCCAGGAATTCCTGGCCGGAACCGTCGAACAATTGCACGGCGTCGCCTTCGACCATGCGCAACACGCGGCTGATGTAATGCGCCTGGGCCTCGGGCAGCTCAACGTCGCCGAGGCTCAGCGGGGTGTCGGTGAAAAAGCGGGACAATCTCATTTCTGTTCTCTGGAAAAGGTGTGTCGGCAATCAACCCGGATCGCGAAAGCCCGGGTGAAAATCCTGTGGCACGGCGACGCTGACGCTGCTGCTGGTCGCAATATCGATGCCTTCGCTGGCCACCTCGGCAAGGAAGTCGATCTGCTGCGGCGTAATCACATAGGGCGGCAGGAAATACACCACGCTGCCCAGCGGCCGCAACAGCGCACCGCGTTCCAGAGCGTGTTCGAATACCTTCAGGCCACGGCGTTCCTGCCAGGGGTAGGCGGTCTTGGTGGCTTTGTCCTGGACCATCTCGATGGCCAGCACCATGCCGGTCTGGCGGACTTCCGCGACGTGGGGGTGGTCAACCAAATGCGCGGTAGCGGTGGCCATGCGCTGGGCCAGGGCCTTGTTGTTTTCGATGACGTTGTCTTCTTCGAAAATATCCAGGGTTGCCAGGGCCGCCGCGCACGCCAGCGGGTTGCCGGTGTAGCTGTGGGAGTGCAGGAAGGCGCGCAGAGTGGGGTAGTCGTCGTAGAACGCGCTGTACACGTCTTCGGTAGTGACCACGGCGGCCAGCGGCAGGTAACCGCCGGTGAGGGCTTTGGACAGGCACAGGAAGTCTGGGCGGATGCCGGCCTGCTCACAGGCGAACAGGGTGCCGGTGCGGCCGAAGCCCACGGCGATTTCGTCGTGGATCAGGTGCACGCCGTAGCGGTCGCAGGCTTCGCGCAGCAGCTTGAGGTATACCGGATGGTACATGCGCATGCCGCCGGCGCCCTGGATCAGCGGTTCGACGATCACCGCGGCGACCGTTTCATGGTTTTCCGCGAGGGTCTGTTCCATGGCCTGGAACATGTTGCGCGAATGTTCTTCCCAGCTCATGCCCTCGGGGCGCAGATAACAGTCCGGGCTAGGCACTTTGAGGGTGTCGAGCAGCAGCGCCTTGTAGGTTTCGGTAAACAGCGGCACGTCGCCTACCGACATCGCGGCGATGGTCTCGCCGTGGTAGCTGTTGGTCAGGGTGACGAAGCGTTTCTTGTTCGGCAGGCCACGGTTGAGCCAATAGTGGAAGCTCATTTTCAGCGCAACTTCGATGCAGGACGAACCATTGTCGGCGTAGAAGCACCGGGTCAGGCCTTCGGGCGTGATCTGCACCAGGCGCTCGGACAGCTCAATTACCGGCTGGTGGCTGAAACCGGCGAGGATCACGTGTTCAAGCTGGTCGACCTGGTCCTTGATGCGCTGGTTGATGCGCGGGTTGGCGTGGCCAAACACGTTGACCCACCAGGAACTGACGGCATCGAGGTAGCGCTTGCCTTCGAAGTCTTCCAGCCATACGCCTTCACCGCGCTTGATGGGGACCAGCGGCAATTGCTGGTGGTCTTTCATCTGGGTGCAGGGATGCCACAGCACCGCGAGGTCGCGTTGCATCCACTGGTTGTTCAAGCCCATCGGTTTTCTCCTCGAAGCGGTCCTGCGAACCACGCAGGCGAAACAATCGCGCAAGCCTATGCAATGGGCGGCCGCGTCACAACCCATTACGTGCGAATAGGCAGTAAACACAGGACGGTCTGTCACGTTTCTTCTGGATAGTCCTTAATCCATTGTTAATTTAGGCTTCATACCCTCAATATCGTATTTCTCGATATTTCAAAGCGAAATTTTCCGCTTTAATTCGATAGGTAAATCGCTAGGCTTGGCACAGCTCTTACGGGATTAAGTACATGCAGCTACGCAATTCAGCGGCCCGCTATGGTTGGGTCAGTATCGTTTTGCACTGGGGTGTCGCTCTGGTGGTGTTTGGTTTGTTCGCCCTGGGCTTGTGGATGGTCGGTCTCGACTATTACAGCGCCTGGCGCAAAGACGCTCCGGATTTGCACAAGAGCATCGGCATCACGCTGTTCGCCGTCATGCTGGTGCGGATTGTCTGGCGCCTGGTCAGCCCGCCGCCGCCACCGCTGGCCAGCTACAGCCGTTTGACCCGTATCGGTGCCGCATTCGGGCACGCGTTTCTTTATCTCGGGCTGTTTGCCGTGATGATCGCCGGTTACCTGATTTCCACCGCAGACGGTGTCGGTATCCCGGTGTTTGGCCTGTTTGAGATTCCTGCCGTGGTTTCCGGGCTACCGGACCAGGCAGATAACGCCGGCGTGGTGCACCTGTACCTCGCCTGGGTGTTGGTGGTCTTCGCCGGTTTGCATGGCGTGGCTGCTTTGAAACACCACTTCATTGACCGTGATGTGACCCTGACACGAATGCTGGGGCGCAAAGCCTGATGTTCAACCTCGACTCACAAGGAATAGAAAGCATGTTGAAAAAGACTCTCGCCGCTCTGGCAATCGGTTCCGCCCTGCTGTCTGCCGGTTCGGCAATGGCTGCCGACTATGTAATCGACAAGGAAGGCCAACACGCCTTCGTCGACTTCAAGATCAGCCACCTGGGCTACAGCTACATCACCGGTACCTTCAAGGATCTGGATGGCAAGTTCAGCTTTGACGCCGCCAAGCCTGAAGACGCCAAGATCGAAGTCAATGTGCGTACTGCCAGCGTGTTCACCAACCACGCTGAACGTGACAAGCATATCTCCAGCAAAGACTTCCTGGATGTGGGCAAGTTTGCCGACGCCAAGTTTGTCTCCACCAAAGTCACCCCTACCGGCAAGAACGCCGATGGCAAGGTCACTGCTGACGTAGCAGGCAACCTGACCCTGCTGGGCGTGACCAAGCCGGTTGTGGTCAAGGCCACTTTCCTGGGTGAAGGCAAAGACCCATGGGGCGGCTACCGTGCAGGCTTCGAAGGCACCACCACCATCAACCGCCAGGACTTCGGCAAGCAGATGGACCTGGGCCCGGCATCCAACAATGTTGAACTGTATGTGACTTTCGAAGGTGTGAAAGCGAAGTAATTTTCGCCACGCACAAAAAATGCCCCGCATCTTTCGATGCGGGGCATTTTTTATGGGGCTTGAAAACTCAGCGGTTGCGGGTCAGCAGCGCTGGTTTTTCACCACGAGGACGGCCTGGCAGTTGGTCCAACTGCTCGGGTGTCGGGAAGCGATCCGCTTTCGACTCCTTGTGGATGATCTTCGGCGCCGGCCCACCGCGCGGGTTTTGCACCGCCGGCTCGGACGAACGTTGCTGGTCATCACGGGCCGGGCGTCGGTTACGTGAGTCTTCGCGACGGGCCTGGCCATCGCGTGGCGCGCCATTACGGCCGCCAGTGCGCTTGGCTGGTGGGGTACCGGTGGTGCCGCCGCTGCTGTTGCGCGGTCCGTTCTGGCGACCGCCCTGTGGCTGGCCACTGCGTGGGGCGCCGGTGCCTGCGCCCGGTGCCGGAGCACCTGGGCGGCGGCCACGGCCTTGGGCCGGTTTGGCCTGAGGCACGTAGTCGACGCGGTTACCGAAGTTATCGATATCGTCGTCCAGGAACTCGTCCGGGGCACGGTCGGCAGCGGCGCGTGGCGGCTGGCTTGGCTGGCGCTGTTCGCGGGCCGGAGTGCCTTCACGAGGCTTCTGCTCGCGGGCCGGGCGTTCGCCACGGCCGGTGGTCGCGGATTTTTCCTTGCCCTTGTCTTTGCCCTTGTCGCGACGACCACCGCCACCACCGCCGCCATTCGGGCCGTCGCCCTTGGGACCACGTGGGTTGCGTGGGTTGCGCACGTCCGGACGCTCGCGCGCTTCAGGCTTTTCAGCCTCCACGGCGCTGGCATCGAAGCCCATCAGGTCGCCGTCGGCGATCTTCTGCTTGGTCATGCGCTCGATGCTTTTCAGCAGTTTTTCTTCGTCCGGAGCGACCAGGGAAATGGCCTCGCCCGAGCGACCGGCACGGCCGGTTCGGCCGATACGGTGCACATAGTCTTCGTCGACGTTCGGCAGCTCGAAGTTGACCACGTGTGGCAACTGGTCGATGTCCAGGCCGCGTGCGGCAATGTCGGTGGCGACCAGGATGCGCACGGTGCCGGCCTTGAAATCGGCCAGGGCTTTGGTGCGTGCGTTCTGGCTCTTGTTACCGTGGATGGCGACGGCGGTGAGGCCGTGCTTGTCCAGGTACTCGGCCAGGCGGTTGGCGCCATGCTTGGTACGGGTGAACACCAGTACCTGTTCCCAGGCGCCGGCGGTGATCAGGTGGGCCAGCAATGCACGCTTGTGGCTGGCGGCCAGGCGGAATACGCGTTGTTCGATACGCTCGACCGTGGTGTTCGGCGGCGTGACTTCGATGCGCTCCGGGTTGTGCAGCAGCTTGCCGGCCAGGGCAGTGATGTCCTGGGAGAACGTGGCCGAGAACAGCAGGTTCTGGCGCTTGGCCGGCAGGCGGGCAAGCACTTTTTTCACGTCATGGACAAAGCCCATGTCGAGCATGCGGTCGGCTTCGTCCAGCACGAGGATTTCCACGTGGGACAAGTCGACGCTGCCCTGGCCGCACAGGTCGAGCAAACGACCCGGGCAGGCTACCAGCACGTCAACACCACGGGACATGGCCTGAACCTGTGGGTTCATGCCGACGCCGCCGAAGATGCAGGCACTGACGAACTTCAAGTCGCGGGCATACAGCTTGAAGCTGTCGTGCACCTGGGCGGCGAGTTCGCGGGTTGGGGTCAGGACCAGTACGCGCGGTTGGCGCGGGCCGTGACGCTGGGATTTGTCCGGATGACCGTTGGGAAACAACCGCTCCAGAATCGGGAGGGCGAAACCACCGGTTTTACCAGTACCTGTCTGAGCCGCAACCATCAGATCGCGACCTTGCAACACGGCGGGAATGGCCCGCTGTTGCACCGGAGTAGGCTCGGTATAGCCCGCTGCCTCGATGGCGCGGACTAAAGCCTCGGAGAGACCGAGGGAAGCAAAGGACATGAGTAATCCTGTTTTAGTTAGGGCTTGGCCCAAAGGGATAATCTTGCCGGGCGTGAATGGCGCTTAGGGGAGCGCAATCCCGTCCGGTCCTGCTGCGTCTGGCGGGCACTCCACCGGCTCGCGCGGGCTGAAAGCTGCGCAGTAGCTGGGTTAGGTGCCTTTTTCAAGACCTCAGCGGCCGGGCGTAAGCCTGGCGGAAAGGCCGGAGTATAACAGAGCAATCACCGCGCGCTGCTTTCCTACTGCTCAACGGTGCCTGCGGAGGTTGTAATGGGGGTGGTGTGCACGTGGGCATCGCCGTATTTGGCGCTCAATACGGCATAGGCGGGCTCTTGTTTGAAGCGCTTGAGCTCGGCGGCGAAGCGCTGCACCAGCAAGTCCATGCCCGCACCACGGCGCACGGCCAAAAATTGCGGCTGGCGGCTGACCACGAGTGGCGCCTGGCTGACCTTGCCCTCCAGGCCCAGGTCCTTGATCACATGCTGGCCCACCCGGCGATCCGTGATCAGCATGTCGATGCGCCCCAGCATGAGTTTGCCGAAGTTGGCTTCGTGGCTGGGGGCTGGTTCGCGGTCGAAAGCCGTGGAGTCACTGAACGCGTTGCCATAGAGGTAACCCGGCGAGATGCCGACTGTCAGTCCACTCAAGGCGTCCAGGGTCTTGACGGGGTGAGGGCGTTCGTTGGCGTAGAACAGCACGAACTCGACCTCCGACAGCGGCTCGCTGGGGTAAAGCAACAAGGTATCGCGGTCGTGGCTGTGGAAAATATCCAGCGCGCCATCGGCGTGGCCTTGGTCGAGCATTGCCAGGCAGCGCTTCCAGGGGAGGAACTGCCATTGCACATCAACCCCCAGGCGCTGGAACACGGTCACGGTGGTTTCGTAATCGAGCCCGCGCATGGTGCCGTTGTCGTCGTAGACGTAGGGCGTCCAGGGCTCGGTGACAATGCGCAACTTCTCGCCATAAGCAGCCAGGCTCAGGCAAGTGAAAAGCGCAACGGTCAACAGCTTTAAAAAGACAGGCATGCCTGGAGATTACGACGCCCCAGCCCTAAAGAGAAGCTCTGGTACGCGCATTGGCGGCGGATGCTATTTCGCCGGTGCGTCCATCAAGTGGGCATGGATCGCAGCGCGTCGCTCGCCGAGAATCAGCCGCACCACCGGGTTGGCGAACCAGTGCTCCAACTGGTGGGCATCGAATGGACGGTTCTGGCGTTCTTCCTGATTTTGTCGCGCCTTGTCCCACCAAACCGGGCCGCACGCCTGGTCAAACTCGTTCTCGTGCTCATAGCAGCCGTAGAGGATTTCGCGGATGAACTGCTGCTGGTGCTTGGGCAGCAGCAGCGTAATCAGCTTGTACATCAAGCGCTGCAAGCGCGGTGGGCGCGGCAAGTGGGAGGAGACCTGCCGTGTGTCCGCGAGGGCTTGTGCGCTGGTAGGGGCCGCCGCGTGCTTGGCGATCCACGCCTTGACCTTGGCACGAAACAGCTGTTTGCGGCTCCAGTAATGGTGGATCAGGTCCGGGCATTCGCGCACCTTGACGGTGCGGTAGGCGGCGATGGACAGGCAGAACTCTTCCAGGGTGTAGGCGCCTTGGGCGTGGGGGAACAGTTCATCCATCAGTTCGATCGAGCGATCGAGGATGTGCGCATCCTGTTGTGTCAGGCCCATGACGCCGGAGTTGAGGGTCATCATGTCGTCGTCGGCCACGCCCATGTCCAGCAGGCGCTGGTACAGCGCGGTGTAGAGGATGCTTTCGTGGTTATCGCCATACTTGGTGTAGAAGGCGTTGCACAGGAGGGTGCCGGGCTGTACGCGTTCGAACAGGGTCATGGGCGATTGGTGAAAGAACGTATCGGTGTCGATCAGCAGCGCCACCGGCGATTCCTGCAGTACCTGGCGCAGTACCACATGCTTGGTGCGAAAGTGATAGCCGTAGGGCTCGCTCCAGCGTTTGCGGGTGGCTTCGTCCAGTGGGCGCACGCGAACCGGCAGCAATCGATAGGGCTCGGGGTTGTCACTGAAGACCTGGATGTCCACGGCCGCGTCCGGGGTGTCCTGCAGGAACGCCAGTGCGCTGGCGATGCTGAATACCGCTTCCTGATGGTAGGTTTCGGCGCCGAAGACCAGGTAGACCAGTTGCGGGCGGGAAGTCGGGGACACTGTATTCATGGACTGCGGGGTTCCGTGGGTACGTAAAACGACAAAGGCCCTCGTCTGGACGAGGGCCTCGGCACACCGGGCAAGCCTTAGCGTGGCAGCTTGAGGTTGTTCCAGATGGCAAGGCTGGGTTCAGCCTGGTTCAGGGTATAGAAATGCAGCCCTGGCGCACCACCTTGTAACAATTGCTCGCACATTTCGCTGATGACCTGTTCGCCGAACGCCTGGATGCTCTTGACGTCATCGCCATAGGCTTCCAGCTGCTTGCGCACCCAGCGTGGGATTTCAGCGCCGCAGGCGTCGGAGAAACGCGCCAGCTTGCTGTAGTTGGTGATCGGCATGATGCCCGGCACGATCGGGATATTCACACCCATGGCCTGTACGCGCTCGACAAAGTAGAAGTAGCTGTCGGCGTTGAAGAAGTACTGGGTGATCGCGCTGTTGGCGCCAGCATTTGCTTTGCGTACGAAGTTGCGCAGATCGTCTTCGAAATTTCGCGCCTGGGGATGCATCTCCGGGTAAGCCGCCACTTCGATATGGAAGTGATCGCCGCTTTCTTCACGGATGAAACTCACCAGGTCATTGGCGTGGCGCAACTCACCGCTGGCCATGCCCATGCCGGACGGCAGGTCGCCACGCAGGGCGACGATACGCTTGATGCCGGCTTGCTTGTATTGGGTCAGCAGGCCACGCAGGTCGGCCTTGCTGTCGCCCACGCACGACAAGTGTGGCGCGGCGGGAACTTTGACTTGGCTTTCCAGCTGCAGCACGGTGTTGATCGTGCGATCGCGGGTGGAGCCGCCGGCACCGTAGGTGCAGGAGAAGAAGTCGGGGTGGTAGGTGGCCAACTGCGCAGCAGTGGCCATCAGTTTTTCATGTCCAGCATCGGTCTTGGTCGGGAAGAATTCGAAGCTGTAGCGACGGTCTTGGGACATGGGAAGTCTCCAGCTGCAAGTTGCGAGCTACAAGCTGCAAGAGGGCGGTGTGCCTGCTCTTGTAGCCTGGAGCTCACAGCTCATCGCTGCTTAAAGGGCAATGACGTAGCAAACCCTCAGCACAAACGCGTTTTCTTGCCGCCTGTAACTGAAAGCTTGCAGCTGCTTAGTACCGGTAAGCGTGCGGCTTGAACGGACCCTCAACGGTCACGCCGATGTAGTCGGCCTGGGTCTTGGTCAGTTGAGTCACTACGCCGCCGAAACCGCGGACCATTTCCAGGGCCACTTCTTCGTCGAGTTTCTTCGGCAGTACTTCCACGGTCAGGCGCTCGGCTTTCTGGGCTGGCGACAAATCGGCGTACTTCTGCTGGAACAGGAAGATCTGCGCCAGTACCTGGTTGGCGAACGAACCGTCCATGATGCGGCTCGGGTGGCCGGTGGCGTTGCCCAGGTTAACCAGACGGCCTTCAGCCAGCAGGATCAGGTAGTCGTCGTTCTGCGGGTCGAAATCGCCAGCGCCGGTACGGTGAACCTTGTGTACCTGTGGCTTCACTTCTTCCCATGCCCAGTTCTTGCGCATGAAAGCGGTGTCGATCTCGTTGTCGAAGTGACCGATGTTGCACACCACGGCGCGCTTTTTCAGGGCCTTGAGCATGTTCGCGTCGCACACATTCACGTTACCGGTGGTGGTCACGATCAGGTCGATCTTGCCCAGCAGGGCTTTGTCGATGCTGGCTTCGGTGCCGTCGTTCTGGCCGTTGATGAACGGCGAAACCACTTCGAAACCGTCCATGCAGGCTTGCATGGCGCAGATCGGGTCGACTTCGGAGACCTTGACGATCATGCCTTCCTGGCGCAGGGACTGGGACGAACCCTTGCCCACGTCGCCGTAGCCGATCACCAGGGCTTGCTTGCCCGACAGCAGGTGGTCGGTGCCACGCTTGATGGCATCGTTCAGGCTGTGACGGCAGCCGTACTTGTTGTCGTTCTTGCTCTTGGTCACCGAGTCGTTGACGTTGATGGCCGGGATTTTCAGCTCGCCCTTGGCCAGCATGTCCAGCAGGCGGTGAACGCCGGTGGTGGTTTCTTCAGTCACGCCGTGGACGCGGTCGAGGATCTGCGGGTACTTCTTGTGCAGCAGCTCGGTCAGGTCACCACCGTCGTCGAGGATCATGTTGGCATCCCAAGGCGCGCCGTCCTTCAGGATGGTTTGCTCCAGGCACCACTCGTACTCTTCTTCGGTCTCGCCTTTCCAGGCGAATACCGGGATACCGGCGGCGGCGATTGCGGCAGCGGCCTGGTCCTGAGTCGAGAAAATGTTGCAGGACGACCAGCGCACTTCGGCACCCAGGGCAACCAGGGTCTCGATCAGTACGGCGGTCTGAATGGTCATGTGGATGCAGCCGAGGATCTTCGCGCCCTTGAGCGGTTGCTCAGCGGCGTACTTGCGGCGCAGGCCCATCAGGGCAGGCATTTCGGATTCGGCGATAAAGGTTTCGCGACGGCCCCAGGCGGCGAGGGACATGTCGGCGACTTTGTAGTCGGTGAAATCTGCAGGCGTGTTGACAGCGCTCATGAAGAGCCTCCATTCGTAGTGTGCGAATGGGCGCCGTTGTGCGTTTAGTATCAGGCCAGGTGCAACCAGGCCGGACAACGCCCCATCCGAGCCTGACAGGTTGGACCTGCTGCAGCGCCCCTCGGACAGGTGGCGGGAGAACGGCATCAGCCGTTCGAAATCGGGGGCGATTATAGCTTTCTTTGTCTGGCTAGTGGCAAGTGACAAGCTACAAGCGGCAAGTTAACAGCGAATCGGCTTTTACTTGCAGCTTGTAGCTTGAAACTTACAGCTGGGGGCGCAACCTTATTGATTACACCCCTCGAACCTGGAACCCCCATGAACTTCCACACCCGCAAATGGGTAAAACCCGAAGACCTCAACCCCAACGGCACTCTGTTCGGCGGCAGCCTGCTGCGCTGGATCGATGAAGAGGCGGCCATTTACGCGATTGTCCAACTGGGCAACCAGCGAGTGGTGACCAAGTACATCTCCGAGATCAACTTCGTCAGCGCCTCGCGCCAGGGCGATATCATTGAACTGGGCATCACCGCCACCGAGTTCGGCCGCACCTCCATCACCCTGACGTGTGAAGTGCGCAACAAGATCACTCGTAAAAGTATCCTCACCGTGGAAAAGATGGTGTTCGTCAACCTCGGTGAAGATGGCTTGCCTGCGCCCCACGGCCGTACCGAAATCAAATACGTGAAGGACCAGTTCCAGGATGACGCCGTCGCCGGTTAGATGTTGATTCTTTACCGGGTTATTCCGTAAGGATCTTTGCGGGGCTCTCTCATCACTCAGGCCTACACCCTGCAGAGAGAGCCTCATGTATGAAAGTGTCAACCTCGCCTGTCCAATCCTCGCTGCCTCTAGCGGCCGATCAGGCGGTAAAAACGCCTCTGGTCAACGAGGTAGGCCCGCGCAAGTTATGCCTGTATCGCTACAGCGATGGCCGTGTGAGGGTGGTGCTCTCACCGCCGCCGGTGAGCCATCTTGTGCTCAGTGGTGGCGGTGCGAAGGGCATCGCCTTCCCGGGGATGCTGCAGGCGCTTGAGCAGGGCAACACGCTATCGGGTGTCAAAGTGGTTTCCGGCTCATCCGCCGGTGCGATCTCCGCCACGCTGATCGCCAGCGGCATGGGCGCGCAGGCGTTCGGTCAGCTCTCGAACAGTATTGACCTGCCCAGCCTGCTCAATAGCAAAGACCCGGTGACGGCCTGGCTGCAAACAGTCGGCTCTGAACTTGGCAAACTCGCCGGGCGCCTGCCTGGTGCCGCCGGCAACGTTTCCCAACTGCTGCTGACCCTGTTGCCGCGCCTGCAAACCGAGGCCTCGCCGCTGGAGGAAATGATACGCACCGAGTCGCGCAAATCGCTCCTCGCTCATATCGCCAAGGTGCCCAGGGCTAAACAACCCGCCGACATGATAAAGATCGCCGACAGGCTCAGTGCCGGTGGTGCCCCGACTTTTCGCGATCTGGATGTGTTGAGCCGGTATATTCCGGCGATCAAGACGCTCAATATCACCGGCACGGGTATGTTCGACGGGCGCCCGCAGTTGGTTGTGTTCAATGCCGGTCTCACCCCGGATATGGACATTGCCCGAGCCGCGCGTATTTCGGGCGCTTTGCCGGGCTTGTTCAAAAGCCCGGAAGAGCAAGGCCATGGATTCCAGGCACAGGCACAGATCACGGCGTTTCAGGACGGTGGCTTGCTGGTCAATACGCCCGCGCCGGGGGTGATCGAAGGTACCGTTGTGCAGAGCCCGTTGAATCGGCCCGAGTCGTTGGTCGTCAAGTTCGAGTCCGAGGCCGCAGCGCCAGAGAAAAGTGGTAGGTTCTTCAGTCATTGGGTCGACCGCGTTACCGGGACACCCCACGCCGCTGCCGGTGCTTACCAGGAGCAGCGACTCAAGGCGTATAGCGATCAGACAGTGACCTTGCCGTTGAAGACGGAAAAAGGTGACTTTCGCGGCCTGCTCAAGGGCACCGTCAACTTCACCATGACGCCCGAACAGAAACAGGAATTGCAGGCACGCAGCCGGCAAGCAGTAGCAGGGCATCTGGATAAGCGTGCACAGGTGCGTGAGTCTCACGCGTTCCCCTCATTGGAAAGCGCGGTGCTGGCGATGGACGATGAACTGCTTGCCGGCGTGCAAACGGCACTCCAGAAAGACTCCGCCGCCGCAGATGTACTGATGTTTCGCAAGCATGCACAGCAAGCCTTGCACGCCTTGGATGGCGCCATCAGCGAGGCCAATCAAGTCGGTGGCGCCCTCAAGCTCACGCCAAAGGTAGCGGCAGCCTTGCGTAACCTGGACGCGCTGGCCCGTCGACCCGAGCACGTCGAGTGGTTGGGGCAACGCTTGAATGCGACGGGCCGGCGCAATTTTCAGCAGCTGTTACAAGTGGCTGCCAGACAGGCTCCGCCCCTGTCCAAAGTGATGGCCAGTGCCGTCGCTGAAATGAAAAGGCGCGACATCGCGGTAAAAGCCGAAAACTTCACGCGTGAGGTGATTTACCCCTCAATGCACCGTCCGGGCCAATCGACCGCCAATAGCGAGTTATTACAGCGTTCGGTGCGTGACTTGGCCGACGCGACCACGCCCGCCGAGTTCAACCGCGTACTCGACGGCATCATTGAACACTACGGTGCGCGCAATAAACCCTGGAGCAAGCCGATAAGCTCTACCACCGTTGAAATGGCCAAGGCCTGGCGCATTCCGGTTTAAATACCGGGCCACTGAACAGCCATCGTTGCGGCGTGTCGTAGCTACAAGTACTCCTTAGGACTCTGGTAGATCATGGCCACCCCCGAAGACGGCAAGACCCCCAACCTGTCGCAGGAAGAGCAACAGGACGTAGACAAAAACCAGCCACCCCGAGCGGCTGTGCTGCATGAAATCATCCGTACCCAGGGCGACCAGGAGCTGGAGCGCAATGTTGCAGCGTTGTGGTGGTCGGCGTTGGCCGCTGGGTTGACCATGGGGCTGTCATTGATGGCCATGGGGTTGCTCAACTCGCGGCTGCCGGAGGGCGAAGCCTTCAAGGTCATCGCCAGTTTTGGCTACTGCGCGGGTTTCCTCGCGGTGATCCTCGCGCGCCAGCAACTGTTCACCGAGAACACCCTGACGGCCGTGCTGCCGGTGATGAGCAAACCCACGCTGAACAACGCGGGCCGGCTTCTGCGGCTGTGGTCAGTGGTGCTGGTGGGCAATTTGTGCGGCACCTTGCTGGTGGCCTACGTGATGTTGCACCTGCCGATTTTCGACACCAAGACCGACATGGCCTTCCTCGAAATCGGCCGTAAAGTCATGGAGAACAACCCTGGGCAGATGTTCGCCAAGGGCATCATCTCCGGCTGGATGATCGCCACCATGGTGTGGATGATCCCGTCGATGGAAAGCGCCAAGATCTGGATCATCATCATGATCACCTACCTGATGGCGCTGGGCGATTTCACCCATATCGTGGTGGGGTCGGCGGAAGTCTCCTACCTGGTGTTCGCCGGTGAGCTGTCGTGGCATGACTTCTGGCTGGTATTTGCCGGCCCGACCCTGGCCGGCAATATCATTGGTGGCAGCTTTATCTTTGCGCTGATCAGCCATGCGCAGATCCGCAGCGAAGGCAGCCTGCCCGGCAAAACAGCTGCGGATCCGAGGCATCCGCAGCAGGTCGACAAGGATCAGTGAGGATCGGGTGTGGCCTCGGGTTCGCCCTGGGTCACATGCTTGACCAGCTTGCCGATGCTCAAACCCTGCAGCAGGATCGATGACAGCACCACGATGTAGGTGATGCTCAGCAGCAGGTCGCGTTCCGGGCCCAGCGGCAAGGCCAGGGCCAATGCCACCGAGACACCGCCGCGCAAGCCGCCCCAGGTGAGAATGCGGATGGTGCCGCGCGGTACGCTGCGCCAGCGACGCAGCAGCAGGATCGCTGGAGCCACCGTCAGCAGGCGCGACAGCAGGATCGCCACGGCCAGCAAGCTTGCCGCAAACACATGCAGCCAGTTGAACGGCAGCAGCAACAGCTCCATGCCGATCAGTGCGAACAGCAGGGCATTAAGCATGTCATCGAGCAATTCCCAGAAGCCGTCCAGGTAGCGCCGGGTCATGTCGTTCATCGCCAGCTTGCGTCCCAGGTTGCCGATGATCAGCCCCGCGACCACCATCGCAATCGGTGCAGAGACGTGCAGTTCGGTGGCCATCGCCGAGCCGCCGATGACCAGGGCGAGGGTCAGCATCACTTCGATCTGATGCTGTTCAATGCTTTTGATCATCAGGTACACGAGGTAACCAATCAGGCCACCGAACACCACGCCACCTATCGCCTCGTGGGCGAACAGCATGGCGGTAGCACCCACCGTCGGGGTTTCGCCCAGCTGCGCGATGCCCAGCAACACGGTAAACACCACGACCGCCGTACCGTCGTTGAACAGCGATTCGCCGACAATGGTGGTTTTCAAGGGTTTCGAGGCGTTGGCGGTACGCAATACGCCCAGCACCGCAATCGGGTCGGTGGGGGAAATCAGCGCGCCGAACAGCAGGCAGTACAGGAAACTCACGTGCCAGCCAAACAGGGCAAAGATGTAATACGCCAGGCTGCCGATCACCACGGTAGCAATCAACACACCGAAAGTTGCCAGCAGGCCGATGGGCCAGCGATAACTGCGCAGGTCGTTCAAGTTGACGTGCAAGGCGCCGGCAAACAGCAAGAACGACAGCATCCAGTTCATCAGCAAGTCGCCGAAGTCGATCTGGCCGATCAGTTGCTGGATACGGTCCTCCAGGCCGGGGTAGCCGAGTACGCTCAGCCCTTGCAGGATCAGTGAGAAGAGCAAAGCCGTGACCATTACGCCAATGGTGGGCGGCAGGCCGATAAAACGGAAGTTCACATAGGTGAGCAGCGTGGTGAGGCAAATGAAGGCGGCGACAAGTTCAAGCATCCGGGGTCCTTGGAAGTTGGGGTAGGTCATTGATGCTGGATGGACCGCAGCAGCGGCGGGATGTTGCAAGCCATGGATAGAACCTTTTCGGTTTTACAGGGCTCATAGCGGGTAAGTGCGGCCGGACATGTTTAGTGCTAAAACTCCAGCCGCTGGTTAAAACAACAAAAGGAATCTGTGATGACGGTGGCATTCTGGTGTGTATTGATCGCGATTTTTCTACCTTACCTGTGCACGGGTGTGGCCAAGTTCAGCGAAGGCAAATTCGGGCTGCGGCAGAACCACGACCCGCGTGCCTTCCTCGATACCCTGGACGGCCTGGCAAGACGCGCTCACAACGCACAACTGAACAGCTTTGAGGTGACGCCGGCATTCGCGGCGGCGGTGATTATTGCGCACCTTGCCGGTACGGCGTCGCTGGTGACGATCAACGTGCTGGCGGTGTTGTTCATCACCAGCCGCCTGCTGTACATCATTTGCTACCTGGCGGATTGGGCAATGTTGCGCTCGCTGGTGTGGTTCGCGGGCATGGCATTGATTGCGAGTTTCTTCTTTGTCTCGATCTGACGCCTGACGCAAACCCCTGTGCTTGTCGTGAGCTGGCCTGCCCTGATGCCGGCGCAACACTGTGGCGAGGGAGCTTGCTCCCGCTGGGCCGCGAAGCGGCCCCAGCTTTTGGTTTGAAAAGACTGGGCCTGCTACGCAGTCCAGCGGGAGCAAGCTCCCTCGCCACAGGTCAGCATCAGGTGCCGGCAGGTGCGTCGGGTACCTGCGGCAGCGTCGCGCCTTTAGGCCACAACATCCAGATCTGCCCCTGCTGCTTCATGTTCCCCGCCAACTCTCCCGCGGCATCACCCGTGCCCCAGAACAAGTCCGCACGCACTTCGCCGGTGATCGCGCCACCCGTGTCCTGCGCGGCGACGGGCCTGGCAATCGGTGAGCCATCGGGTTTGGTGGTCGACAGCCACAACAGGCTGCCGAGCGGAATGACCTTGCGATCAACGGCCACGCTATAACCGGCCGTCAACGGTACGTTCAGTGAGCCCCGTGGCCCTTCGTTACTGTCGGGGCGGGCGCTGAAGAACACGTAGCTGGGGTTGCTCGCCAACAGCTCCGGAATGCGTTGCGGATGGGCCTTGGCCCAGGCGCTGATGGCGCCCATGGTCACGTCGTCTTTTTTCAGTTCGCCTTGCTCCACCAGCCAGCGCCCGATCGGGCGATAGGGGTAGCCGTTCTGGTCGCCGTAACCCACGCGTAGTTGGCGCCCGCCCGCCAGTTGAATACGCCCCGAGCCTTGGATTTGCAGGAACTGCAGGTCCATCGGATTGGTCAGCCAGGCAATCGGCTTGGCGGTCGAGCCTTGGCTGTTGAGGGTGGCGGCGTCGTCATAGGGTTTGAGCACGCGACCTTCCAGACGACCACGCAGGCGCTTGCCCTTGAGTTCGGGGTAGATACTTTCCAGATTGACGATGATCAGGTCGTCCGGCACGCCGTACACGGGCACATGGGCCGTGGCGGTTTCGGTCAGGCTGCCGGGGTAGACCGGTTCGTAATAGCCGGTGATCAGGCCGTTCGGGGTGTTGTCGGCCGAGCGCAGGCCGAATACATCCAGGCGCTCCTTGAGAAAACCACGGATCGCCGCGACATCGCCTGGCACGCTTACCGCTGCCGCACAAGTCGCACCCCACACCGGATCGGCCTTGAGGCGTTGGCAGGCGCTGCGCCAGGATTCAAAACCGGCCAGCAGGTCGCTGTCGGACACGCTTGGCAAGGCTTCCCATGGCGCGCTCACATACGTAGCGACGGCATGGGGCTTGGCGGCTTCCGGTTTACTGGCTTCTTTGCCGCCGTCACAGCCGGCCAGCAGCGCGATCATCGGCAGAGCCCACACCAGGCGGCTCCAGGGTTTGAAGGTGAAATTCATACAAGCAATTCCTGAAGCGATCACCCGCGCATCAACGCCAGCGGGCAACCCTTATTATTAATAGGGCTATTGGTCTTTGTGGGCGGGGCGAGGATACTGGCCGCCGTTCCCGTGACCATGAAGCCAACATGACTTTTAAAAAACTGACCGTGGTATTGCTGGCCTGCCTGACGTTGTCCGCTTGCGGCGGTGTTGATCCGAACTCTCCCCTGGGCCAGCGCAAGGCGATCTTCAAACAGATGCTCAAGACCGGCGAAGACCTGGGGGGCATGTTGCGCGGACGCATTCCGTTCGACGGCGCAAAGTTCGCCGAAGGTGCGGTCAAGCTGGACGCGTTGTCCCATGAACCGTGGAAACATTTTCCAAGCGTGCGCGAAGAAGACCATACCAGTGCCAAGGATAACGTGTGGCAACAACAGGCACGCTTCCAGGAGCTGGCCCGAAACCTTGAGGCTGCCACCGGTGAGTTGGTGATCGCCAGTCAGGTCCAGCCTTACAAAGCCAGCAACCTGGGCCCTGCCGTGCAGAAAGTCGAAGACGCCTGCACCGCCTGCCATAAACAGTTCCGCGACCACTGACGGGTCTTACTGGTCGAGTTCTTCCACTGCGTCCTGCAGTTCTTTGCGGGATTCGGCGAGCTTGTCCTTACGCTTGTTGATCTTGTCGGCGTCGCCCTTTTTCATCGCCTTGTCGAGGTCGGCCTGACGGCGGCTGACTTCATGCTTGGCGTCGAGCACCTTGTTTTCCCGCTCTTTGCGCAAGGAAGCGTCATTGCAGTGGGTGGTCACTTCGCTCAGGGCTTTTTCCAGGCCGGCCTGCTGCTCGCTGTTGCCGTGAACCTTGGCTTGTTCGATCTGAGTGCTGATGGCCTGGCGCTTGGCGGCGCAGCCGGTGAGTGGCTGGGCTTCTTCGGCTGCCAGTAACGGTGTGGTCATGAAGCTTGCGACGGTCAATAGGGCGAGGGGGGCGAAAAAATTCATGTGGGACTCCAAAGTTGCGATCCGATGGCAGGGTGAATTCTGCCGTGATTAAAGGTGGTTGGCCTGGGTTCAAAACCCGTCTATCCCGGCCGTGTGTAATGTTTGAGCCAACGCCTGCACTTGCGGGTCGTGAAAAAAAGCGCTGAGTTGCGCCGCACGACCCGGGCCGATGCCTTCGGTAGTAAGCCAGGCTTGTGTGTCCCGGGTAGCCAGGGTCTGCCAGCCGCCTTTCAGGTTGTTGCGTGCCGAAGGCGGTACACCCAACGCTTTGAGCCATTGTGCAAAGGGGCGTTGCCGGGCGCTGTGGATGTTGTCGAGCACCCGCGCACGGCTGCGGTCACCGAAGCCATCAATGTTAGCAAGCTCTGTCGCATCCAGGGTTAACCAATCGAGAAAGCCTGCTATTAGACCGGCCTGTATCAATATGTTCCAGGTCTCGCGGCCCATATGCGGCAAGGCCAGGCCCTGGTTGCCGCTGAGCCAGGTCAGGCGCGCAAGCAACTGCTCCTCACAGCCGGGGTCCAGTTGCCAGCAGCTCAAGGCATGGAAGGCCTGGGCATCGGGTACTTGCACTTGCACCCTTGTCTCATTGCGCAGGATGACCTCCTCCAGCCGGGGGATCACCTGGCCGGCCAGGCTGATGGACACCTGGTCTCCGGGGCGGATATCCAGGGTTTGCCAGCGCTTCAGGGAACCGGCGCTGACCCGGCTGATCTGTCGGTCATCCAGGCGCACCGGTTCCAGCTCCAGAATGGGGGTGATACGCCCCGTGCGACCCACCTTGAACTGCACCTTGCGTACCAGTGCCAGAGCCTTGGCGGCCGGGTATTTCCAGGCTACTGCCCAGTAAGGTGCTGCGACTTGCCAGCGTTCGGCAGGAGCATGCGCGGCTTGGTGCAGCACCACACCGTCGCTGGCGAACGGCAGAGGCTGGTTGTACCAGTGAGTGCGCCACTGCGCGGCGTCGCTGATGTGTTTGATCGGTTGGCTGTAACGCTCGCTGTCGATGAAGCCCCAGCGTGTCAGGGTCGCCAGGCGCTCGGAGAAACTGGCCGGGCCTTCTGGCCAGGCCCAGACGAAAAGGCCGATTCCGGCGGCTTCGACGTCATTCAACTGGTGGCGGTTCATCAAACCGGCCACCTTGCTGCGGGCATTGAGTCCGCCATCTGCCGACTGCACATGTGCATCCAGGCGCCAGTAAAGCTCGCCTTGCAGCACGACATCCACGGGCTCCGGCAGTTGTTGGACGATGGCGGCGATCCTGCCGGCGGAGGCGGACCAGTCCTGACCGAGCAGGCCGTCACCGCGGCTGATGACCTGGCTCAAACGTCCGCTGCGATACACCAATGTCACCGCTACACCGTCGACCTTGGGTTGAATCCAGACGTCCTGGCGCTGGCCAAGCCAGTCGCTGACTGCCGACTCATCCGGCAGCTTTTCGAGGCCGGTGTGTACGATCGGATGAGGCAGTGTGCCCCGCGCACTGGCCAGGGGGTTATCAGCGTCCGATGCGGGGTGGGGAAAACACTCGCGCCAACGGTTCAGGCGCTGGCGCGCCTGGTCGTAAAGCTCGTCGCTGACGGGGGACTGGCCGAGGCGGTGGTAACTGTCGTCCCACAGGTGGATCTGCCTGGTCAGGGTGTCGAACTGTGAACGGGTCTGATCGGTGCAGTTTTCGGCCCCGGCCCAAAAAGGTAGAGCACTGAACAGTAAAACAATCAGCAGGCGCATCATGAGCATCCTTGCTCGAAAAGGGCGCCCAGCCTAAGTGATGCGCACGGCCACAAAAAAGCCCCGGACGCGCGGGGCTTTTTACCGGGTGTTTCCGCTTACTTGAACAGGCCGCCCAAGGCTTTCACTGCATCATTATTCTGCGCCTTGGCCTGCTGCTTTTGCTGGCTGGCGTCAACTTTGGCCTGGGAGTCGGCGAGTTTGTTGCAACCTTTGTTGACTTGTTCCAGCGCGGCTTCAAATGCCCTCACTTTCAGGACGTCGTTCTGAGCGTTGGCTGCATCGATCTTGGCTTGCAGGTCTTTGGCGTGTTGCTGGCAATCGCCGGAATTACCGCCACCCAGTTGCGAGCTCAGGGCACCGCTCAGTGCGCTCAGGTCAGCGGCGTGAGCCGGCAGGGTGAACAGGCTGAGCAGAAGTGCGGCAGGGGCGAGCGTGGAAATGCGCATGAAAACCTCAATGTTCGATTGCCTGCGCGCTTATCCGTCCCGGGCGGGCGCAGTGCAATATCCAAATTAAGGTGAAGGGCCCGAGAGGGCGCGGATTCTAGAGGGCCATTATTTGGCCTGCAAGGTTTGGATCCAAAATATGTGCGCTTCGTTCGCAAACCACCGGGCAATAAAAAGCCCCGCCGGGCTAACCGGGCGGGGCTTTGAGTACCGCGAGCGATTACAAGCCGGCAGCAGTGCGCAGGTCGTTGGCGCGGTCGGTTTTTTCCCAGGTGAACGTGGTGAAGGTGTCGTCGCCGACGGTCTTCTGCGCAGGCGTACGGCCGAAGTGACCGTAGGCTGCGGTTTCCTGGTACATCGGATGCAGCAGGTCGAGCATGGTGGTGATCGCGTAAGGGCGCAGGTCGAAGATCTCGCGTACCAGCTTGATGATCTTGTCGTCGCTGATCTTGCCGGTGCCGAAAGTATTCAGCGAGATCGACGTAGGCTGTGCCACACCGATGGCGTAGGACACCTGGATCTCGCAACGCTCGGCCAGGCCGGCGGCCACGATGTTCTTGGCCACGTAGCGACCGGCGTAGGCAGCGGAACGGTCAACCTTGGATGGGTCTTTACCGGAGAACGCGCCACCGCCGTGACGAGCCATGCCGCCGTAGCTGTCGACGATGATCTTGCGACCGGTGAGGCCGCAGTCGCCTACCGGGCCACCGATGATGAACTGGCCGGTCGGGTTGATGTGGAACTGGGTATCCTTGGTCAGCAGTTCGGCAGGCAGCACGTGCTTGACGATCAGCTCCATCACGCCTTCTCGCAGGTCGGCGTAGGACACGTCCGGGTTGTGCTGGGTCGACAGTACAACGGCGTCGATACCGACCACTTTGCCGCCTTCATAGCGGCAGGTCACCTGGGACTTGGCGTCCGGGCGCAGCCACGGCAGCACGCCGGATTTACGAGCTTCGGCCTGGCGCTGTACCAGCTGGTGCGAGAAGGTGATCGGTGCAGGCATCAGCACGTCGGTTTCGTTGCTGGCGTAGCCGAACATCAGGCCCTGGTCGCCCGCGCCTTGATCTTCCGGCTTGGCACGGTCCACGCCTTGGTTGATGTCGGGGGACTGCTTGCCGATGATGTTCATCACGCCGCAGGTGGCGCCGTCGAAGCCAACGTCGGAGCTGTTGTAGCCGATGTCGGTGATCACATCACGGACGATCTGCTCCAGGTCGACCCAGGCCGAAGTGGTCACTTCGCCAGCGATGATCGCTACACCGGTTTTCACCAGGGTCTCGCACGCCACACGGGCGAACTTGTCTTGAGCAATGATGGCGTCCAGCACCGCGTCAGAAATCTGGTCGGCGATTTTGTCCGGATGCCCTTCAGACACGGACTCGGAGGTGAAAAGGGAGTATTCGCTCATCTCGATGTTTTCCTGATATTTACCGATGGTGAGTGTCGCCAGCCGGTCGCTGAAAATGGCGAACCTGGATCTGGAAACCATTACGTAAACCTACATAGAGGCTTTCCCCGGGAACGAGTCCCGCAGCGGTGGCCCAACGGGCCAGATCGTCCTGTTCAAACCCCAACCAGAGATCACCGCAGGCCTCCCTGGCCCAATTCTGGTTGTGGCTGCATAAATCCGTAACCAGCAGGCTACCGCCGGGGTGCAGCAACCCGGCCATTTGCTTGAGGGCGTCGGCGGGGGCGGCGAAATGGTGCAAGACCATGTTCAGCACCACGCAGTCGGCCCGCAGGCTGGTGTGATTCAGGGCGTCAGCCAACTGCAGGCTGACGTTGCCCAGCGCTTGGCGCTCGCACAACTGGCGCGCCAGTTCGAGCATGGCCGGGCTGTTGTCCAGTGCGGTGACCTGCCCGAAGCGGCGTGCCAGTTCGGGCAGGAAACCGCCATCGCCAGGGCCGACTTCCAGTGCGGTTGCTTCTTCACTGAAGCTCAGCTTGTCCAACAACGCCAGTACGCTCTCGCGGTATTGGGGCAAGCCGGCGATCAGGTCCTGCTGGGCATGAAACTTCTCGGCGACCCGTGAGAAAAAATCCTGGCTGGCGGCGGCGCGTTGCCCGTGCACTTGAGCGATACGCGACTGCACATCTGTCGGCAGCCCAAGGTTGTCCACTTCGTCCAGCAACGCCGCGTGCAGTTTGCCGCCGAGCAGCTCGGTATGGGGCAGGGCGCGGCGGTAGAAGATCGCATTGCCTTCACGACGGGTGGCCACCAGGTCGGCCTGGGCCAGCACCTTCAAGTGGTGGCTCATGCCCGACTGGCCGATGGCGAAGATCTGCGCCAGTTCCAGCACGCCGAAGGAGTCGTTGGCCAGTGCACGCAATACGTTCAGGCGCAACGGATCGCCAGCGGCCTTGCACAAGGCTGCCAGTTCATCGCCGTCGTCGGGGCGCAGGGAGGGCACGGGTAGGTTCATAAGGCCAGCAGTCTAGTGATGGGTGGAAATCCTCGCAAGGTCAATATCAAAAAGTTTTGATATTGATCGATAAGTGGCGGTTATAAGCAGCGCCTATAGTCTTACAGACGAACCGGTGAAAGGTTTCTGCAGGCGATTGCCGCCCGAAGCACAGGAAAAACACCGCCAAGTGACTATCTGTCATTGCCCGCAGGCGGTGGCTGAGGGAAAATGCCGGTCCTTTTTTCCGTTTCTTTTATTCACTCTATTCAAAATCCTCAGGAGATCAGCGATGCCCAGCCGTCGTGAGCGTGCCAACGCCATTCGTGCCCTCAGCATGGATGCCGTGCAAAAAGCCAACAGCGGCCATCCCGGTGCCCCTATGGGCATGGCGGATATCGCCGAGGTACTTTGGCGTGATTACCTGAAGCACAATCCGAGCAACCCGTCGTTCGCCGACCGTGACCGCTTCGTGCTGTCCAACGGCCACGGCTCGATGCTGATCTACTCGCTGCTGCACCTGACCGGCTACGACGTCACCATCGATGACCTCAAGAGCTTCCGCCAGCTGCACAGCCGCACTCCGGGCCACCCGGAATTCGGCTATACCCCAGGCGTCGAGACCACCACCGGTCCCCTGGGCCAGGGCCTGGCCAACGCCGTTGGCTTCGCGCTGGCTGAAAAAGTACTGGGCGCGCAGTTCAACCGCCCTGGCCACGACATCGTCGACCACCACACCTATGTGTTCCTGGGTGATGGCTGCATGATGGAAGGCATTTCCCACGAAGTCGCTTCCCTGGCCGGTACCCTGGGCCTGGGCAAGCTGATTGCCTTCTACGATGACAACGGCATCTCCATCGACGGTGAAGTCGAAGGCTGGTTCACCGATGACACCCCGAAGCGTTTCGAAGCCTACAACTGGCAGGTGATCCGCAACGTCGACGGCCACGACCCGGAAGAAATCAAGACCGCTATCGACACCGCCCGCAAGAGCGCGCAGCCAACCCTGATCTGCTGCAAGACCACCATCGGTTTCGGCTCGCCGAACAAGCAAGGCAAGGAAGACTGCCACGGCGCCCCACTGGGTGACGCGGAAATCGCCTTGACCCGCGAAGCGCTGAAGTGGAACCACGGCCCATTTGAAATTCCTGCCGACATCTATGCCGAATGGGATGCCAAGGAAAAAGGCCTGGCCACTGAAGCCGAGTGGGACCAGCGTTTCGCCGCCTACTCCGCCGAATTCCCCGAGCTGGCCAATGAGCTGGTACGCCGCCTCGCCGGTGACCTGCCTGCCGATTTCTCGGAAAAAGCCTCGGCCTACATCGCCGAAGTCGCGGCCAAGGGCGAAACCATCGCCAGCCGTAAAGCCAGCCAGAACACCCTGAATGCCTTCGGCCCGCTGTTGCCTGAGTTCCTCGGCGGTTCGGCTGACCTGGCCGGTTCCAACCTGACCCTGTGGAAAGGTTGCAAAGGTGTCTCGGCTGAAGATGCCAGCGGCAACTACATGTACTACGGCGTGCGCGAGTTCGGCATGAGCGCCATCATGAACGGCGTGTCCCTGCATGGTGGCCTGGTGCCTTACGGTGCGACCTTCCTGATGTTCATGGAATACGCCCGCAACGCCGTACGCATGGCCGCGCTGATGAAGAAACGCGTGATCCACGTGTACACCCACGACTCCATCGGCCTGGGCGAAGACGGCCCGACGCACCAGCCGGTCGAGCAACTGACCAGCCTGCGCACCACGCCGAACCTGGACACCTGGCGCCCAGCCGACGCGGTGGAATCCGCGGTGGCCTGGAAGCATGCCATCGAGCGTAAGGACGGCCCTTCGGCTCTGATCTTCTCGCGTCAGAACCTGCAGCACCAAGTGCGTACCGACGCGCAGATCGCCGACATCAGCCGTGGTGGTTATGTGCTCAAGGACTGCATCGGCGAGCCGGAACTGATCCTGATTTCCACCGGTTCCGAAGTGGGCCTGACCGTTCAGGCCTACGACAAGCTGACCGCACAAGGCCGCAACGTGCGCGTTGTGTCCATGCCGTGCACCAGCGTGTTCGAAGCCCAGGACGCCGGCTACAAGCAATCGGTACTGCCACTGCAGGTCAGCGCGCGTATCGCCATCGAAGCGGCTCACGCCGACTACTGGTACAAGTACGTGGGCCTGGAAGGCCGCGTGATCGGCATGACCACCTACGGTGAGTCCGCGCCGGCGGCAGCGTTGTTCGAAGAGTTCGGCTTCACCCTGGAAAACATCCTGGGTCAGGCTGAAGAGCTGCTGGAAGACTAAGGCGCGTTCCCTTGTAGGAGCGAGCTTGTTGTGGCGAGGGAGCTTGCTCCCGCCGGGCTGCGAAGCGGCCCCAATCCGAGTGACCGAGCTGTATCAGATACACCTCGGCAACCGGTTTGGGAGCGCTACGCGCTCCAGCGGGAGCAAGCTCCCTCGCCACACAAGCGCTCTCTTACAGTTGTTTGTGTCGCCCATACTGCGAGAACCCCATGCCTCAACCGCGTCCCTACAAAGTTGCACTCAACGGCTACGGCCGCATTGGTCGTTGCGTCTTGCGTGCTCTGTTCGAGCGAGGGGCGGCGGCCGGGTTTGAAATTGTCGCGATCAACGATCTGGCCGACATGCCCAGTATCGAATACCTGACACGCTTTGACTCCACCCACGGCCGGTTCCCGGGCGAAGTGCGGGTTGACGGCGATTGTCTGCACATTAATGGCAGCTGCGTGAAAGTGCTGCGCAGTGCCACCCCCGAGGGCATCGACTGGGCGGCGTTGGGCGTCGACCTGGTGTTGGAATGCTCCGGTGCCTACCACACCCGTGGCGATGGCCAGCGTTTCCTCGACGCCGGTGCACCACGCGTGCTGTTTTCCCAGCCGATGGCCAGCGAGGCGGATGTCGACGCCACCATCGTCTACGGCATCAACCAGGATTGCCTGACCGGTGATGAACTGCTGGTGTCCAACGCTTCCTGCACCACCAACTGCAGCGTGCCGCTGTTGCGCCTGCTGGATCAGGCGATTGGCCTGGATTATGTGTCGATCACCACGATCCACTCCGCGATGAACGACCAGCCGGTGATCGACGCCTACCATCACGAAGACCTGCGCCGCACGCGATCGGCGTTTCAGTCGGTGATTCCGGTGTCCACAGGTCTGGCCCGTGGTATCGAACGCCTTTTGCCGGAACTTGCCGGCAGAATCCAGGCCAAAGCCGTACGGGTGCCGACGGTGAACGTGTCCTGCCTGGATATCACCATGCAGACCGTCAGCGACACGGATGCGGCGGAGGTCAACCGGATCCTGCGCGACGCCGCCACCAGCGGCCCGCTCAAAGGCTTGCTGGCCTACACCGAGTTGCCCCACGCCAGTTGTGATTTCAACCATGACCCGCATTCGGCGATTGTCGATGCCAGCCAGACCCGCGTTTCCGGCCCGAGGCTGGTGAACATCCTGGCCTGGTTCGACAACGAATGGGGCTTTGCCAACCGCATGCTGGATGTTGCCGAACACTATCTGCACATCGCTTCTAAACAACCTCAACAGTAATTCAGGAACTGCGACCCATGACCGTGTTGAAGATGACCGACCTCGATCTGCAAGGTAAGCGCGTACTGATCCGCGAAGACCTCAACGTCCCAGTCAAGGACGGTGTTGTCGCCAGCGATGCGCGAATCCTGGCCTCGCTGCCGACCATCAAGCTGGCCCTGGAAAAAGGTGCGGCCGTGATGGTCTGCTCCCACTTGGGTCGCCCGACTGAAGGTGAGTTCTCCGCCGAAAACAGCCTCAAGCCTGTAGCCGATTACCTCAGCAAAGCCTTGGGGCGTGAGGTGCCGCTGGTGGCCGATTACCTGAACGGCGTCGACGTAAAAGCGGGCGACATCGTGCTGTTCGAAAACGTGCGCTTCAACAAGGGCGAGAAAAAGAACAGCGACGAACTGGCCCAGCAATATGCGGCCCTGTGCGACGTGTTTGTGATGGATGCCTTCGGCACCGCTCACCGCGCCGAAGGTTCGACCCATGGCGTGGCCAAGTTCGCCAAGGTCGCGGCTGCCGGCCCGCTGCTGGCTGCCGAATTGGACGCACTGGGTAAGGCCCTGGGGGCTCCGGCTCAACCGATGGCCGCCATCGTGGCCGGCTCCAAAGTGTCCACCAAACTGGACGTGCTCAACAGCCTGAGCCAGATCTGCAATCAACTGATTGTCGGCGGCGGTATCGCCAACACCTTCCTGGCCGCTGCCGGCCATCCGGTGGGCAAGTCGCTGTATGAGCCGGACCTGCTCGACACCGCCCGTGCAATCGCCGCCAAAGTCAGCGTGCCGCTGCCGGTCGATGTGGTGGTAGCCAAGGAGTTTGCTGCAAGCGCCGAGGCGACGGTCAAGCTGATCGCTGACGTGGCTGCCGACGATATGATCCTGGATATCGGCCCACAAACCGCGGCTAACTTCGCCGAATTGCTGAAGTCTTCCCAGACTATCCTGTGGAACGGTCCGGTCGGCGTGTTCGAATTCGATCAGTTCGGCAACGGCACCAAAGTGTTGGCCAAGGCGATTGCTGAAAGCACGGCATTCTCCATTGCCGGCGGCGGCGACACCCTGGCGGCCATCGATAAATATGGCGTTGCTGACCAGATCTCCTACATTTCTACCGGTGGCGGCGCGTTCCTCGAGTTCGTCGAGGGCAAAGTGCTGCCAGCCGTTGAAGTGCTGGAAACCCGGGCCAAAGGTTAAGGCGCGTGATCCGGAAAAGGAGCATTCCCATGATCAAGTCGCTGGCATTGGTGATCACCGCAAGCCTGTTGGTCGCCTGCGGTAGCCCGCCGCGGGTAGCGTCCGAGGCGGATAAAGCCGATGCGCCGCACAAGCACAGCTGTTACCAGGCCGACTGGCAAGCCGAAACCATGCCGGTGATCAACAAGCGCATCGGCAACGAGCGGCTGGAGAAATACGACGCCGCGCCCAACGGTCAGGAACAGGGTTGCCCTTGATGGGTCTGATCAACTAACCGACAGCAGTGGCGGCCCCTGGGTCGCCGTTCGAGGATTGGCAATGAAAGGCGTTTTCGCCCTGGCGGCACTGGCACTTCTGGCTGGTTGCAGCAGCATGAATATGTTCAACAAGGCAGAGTCGACAGACAAGTGGACCACCTGGACCTGCGACAGCAAGGCCGAGGTCAACTGGCGTTTTGCCAATGCAGCCCGCAATGAGGTGGATGTGCGCCTCGGCGGTTCCGACCAGGTTTACCGCCTCAAACAAGAGGTTGCCGCCTCGGGCGTGCTGTACAGCGACGGCCAACTGGCGTTTCACACAAAAGGTGAGGAAGGCCTGGTTTACTGGGTCGCCACCGATGACTTGATCGGACGGGGCTGCAAAGCCCAGTAAGAACACGGTCTGGAATTTAATGAGATCCAGAGGTGGGAGCGGGCCCGCTCCCACAGTAGATCCGGTTCCAAAGTGACATGGATTTTGAATCGGACACTGCAATAACGATTCAGCAGGCCAAGCCTTAACCCCTTGATCTGCAATAACTTGAATAGCAGCCGCCGCTACGGCAGGCTTGCACGATTAACGACCCTCGATCGGGAGAGACAACACAATGGCACTTATCAGCATGCGTCAAATGCTGGACCACGCAGCCGAGTTCGGCTACGGCGTCCCAGCTTTTAACGTCAACAACCTTGAGCAGATGCGCGCCATCATGGAAGCCGCTGACAAGACCGACTCCCCGGTGATCGTCCAGGCTTCGGCCGGTGCCCGCAAATACGCCGGTGCGCCGTTCCTGCGTCACCTGATCCTCGCCGCGATCGAAGAATTCCCGCACATCCCGGTGTGCATGCACCAGGACCACGGCACCAGCCCTGATGTGTGCCAGCGCTCCATCCAACTGGGCTTCAGCTCGGTAATGATGGACGGCTCCCTCGGTGAAGACGGCAAGACCCCGACCGACTACGAGTACAACGTACGCGTCACCCAACAAACCGTGGCCATGGCCCACGCCTGCGGCGTATCGGTTGAAGGTGAGCTGGGTTGCCTGGGTTCCCTGGAAACCGGCATGGCCGGCGAAGAAGACGGCATCGGCGCCGAAGGCGTGTTGGATCACAGCCAGATGCTGACCGACCCGGAAGAAGCTGCCGACTTCGTGAAAAAGACCCAGGTTGATGCCCTGGCCATCGCCATCGGTACCAGCCACGGTGCCTACAAGTTCACCAAGCCACCTACCGGCGACGTGCTGGCCATCGACCGCATCAAGGAAATCCACAAACGCATTCCCAACACCCACCTGGTGATGCACGGTTCTTCCTCGGTACCGCAAGAGTGGCTGGCGATCATCAACCAGTACGGCGGCGACATCAAAGAAACCTACGGCGTACCGGTTGAGGAAATCGTCGAAGGTATCAAGTACGGCGTGCGCAAGGTCAACATCGACACCGACCTGCGCCTGGCTTCCACCGGTGCGATGCGTCGCCTGATGGCGACCAACCCGAGCGAGTTCGACCCACGTAAGTTCTTCGGCGCTACCGTAACGGCAATGCGCGACGTGTGCATCGCTCGCTACGAAGCGTTCGGTGCGGCCGGTAATGCTTCGAAGATCAAGCCGATCTCGTTGGAAGCGATGTACCAGCGGTATTTGAAAGGTGAGTTGAACGCTAAGGTGAACTAAGCCTCGCGTTTAAATAGAAGCCCGCAGTGATGCGGGCTTTTTTTTCGGTTGGGATTCGATGCCTGCGCGTGGTTTATTCGTGATCAATATCCAACTTGGCAAACGTCACCCGCGCGCCTTCCTTGCTATCCCCACTGTTGTCCTGCACATACACCCCCGCCTTGAAGTACAACGGCTTGGTCCCCCACGCCGCGCCGATTCGCTCGTTCCATTCTCCGTCGGCGGCATACACGCTGAGCAAGCCGGCTTTGTTGAGGTTGATCACGTAGGTAAAACTCTTCTCCAGCGGCACATTCGACGCGATGGTCACCACGCGGCCTTCGCCGTCATCCGGGCGCATGCGCACCTTGGCGACGATGTTGCCGGTCTGGGTTTTTTCCTTGAACTGGTATTCGAGCTTGATCAGCGGCTTCTGGCTGTCGTAGGCATGAATCTGCCCGATCACGACTTTCCCGGACGATGGTACCTGGTTGACCTCCAGGGTCGCCCGCAGGAAGTTGTTCGCTTCCGGATAGGTCCAGTTGCGCAACCTGCCGTCGGCGTAGGTCTCACGTAATTCACTGCGTGGGTAGATGGCGTTTTCAGTGCGGGTGCCGGTCACTGGTGTCCAGAATTGCACGTTACTGCCTTCGGCCTGGAAATACTGGTCGTTGAAACCGCTCATCAGCTTCGGCGTGTCGATGGTTGCGGGCGGGGAGCCGACAGGAATGCTCAGGTTCCAAGTGGAAAGGTCGATCATGGCGTTGGCCTTATTGCAGGGGGGTTGAAAGCTTTAGCCCGGGGGCTTCACAGATTCTTTATAGGTGGGTTCGCGTCGGTTGTTAAACACTTCCTGGCAATTTATTGGCGTCAACGGAATGCCAAAAAGCCATATGTCGCGGGGGGCGTGGCCTGTAGGGTTTGACCGTTAGTCGGCTTCCTGACCATTGGCGCAATGATGGCATTCACTTCACTTCTGCTTTTTTAGAACCGGGTCTAGAGTGATGCCTCAGTGTTTGTCCGGTTTTAGTCTTAGAAGTGACCGGTGCAGCTCCCAAAGGAAGAGACGTAGCATGGATTGTGCTCCACACCACGGCGATGGCAGTTCGGTTCTTTTGGTGGTCGACGACTACCCTGAAAATCTCATCAGCATGCGTGCATTGTTACAGCGGGAAGACTGGCGGGTAATCACCGCCGCTTCCGGCCTGGAAGCCCTGGAATTACTGCTGGCCCACGAAATCGATCTGGTGCTGCTGGACGTGCGTATGCCCGGCATGGATGGTTTTGAAGTGGCGCGCTTGATGCGTGGCAGCCAGCGCACGCGAATGACGCCGATCATCTTTCTCACGGCCCATGCCCAATCTTCCGCCGCAGTGCAGGAAGGTTATGCCAGCGGTGCCATCGATTACCTGTTCAAACCCTTTGACCCGAATATCCTCAAGCCCAAAGTGCAGGTGTTGCTGGAGCACCAGCGTAATCGGCGGGCCTTGCAGCGCCTGAGCCATGACCTGGAGTCTGCCCGTGCCTTCAATGCCTCGGTGCTGGACAACGCTGCCGAGGGCATTTTGGTGGTGGGTGAGGGCAGCGTCATCCAGTATGCCAACCCGGCGATTTCGCGCCTGCTCAACGCCACAATGGCTGAGTTGCAGGGTGAAAGTTTTCTGAGTTTCCTGCAAAAGCCCCACGTGCCTGCCTGGTTGGGTTTCCCGATGTACGAGGCGTATCGCAAAGGGGAAATGTGGCGCCAGCACGACGCGATTTTGCGTACCCTTCGCGGTCAGCAAGTGCCGGTGGCGTTGTCTTGCGCACCTCTGCCCGTTGAGCAGAAGGCCATGGTGGTGACGGTGCTGGATATGTCCGAAGTACACCATCTTCACCAACAGTTGGAGTTCCAGGCGGTCACCGATCCGCTGACCGGGCTATTGAACCGGCGTGGCTTCCAGCAGGCGGTGGAGAGCACCCTGCTGCGCAGCGAGCGCAATGATCAGTCGCTGGTGTTGTTGTACCTGGACCTCGACGGATTCAAGCGGGTCAACGATACCTTGGGTCACGACGCCGGCGACCGCGTGCTGCGCTGGGTGTCGGAGCAGATGCAGGCGTGTCTGCGTTCCTACGACATTCTCGGACGTATGGGGGGCGACGAATTCACCGCGTTATTGGAGCTTGAGTTCCCGGAACAGGCGGCGAAAATCTCGGAGAAGCTGATCGAGCGGGTGTCTGTTTGTCAGCACCTCGATGGCTTGGATGTCATGCTCGGGGCCAGCATCGGTATTGCGACGTACCCGGACTGCGGTTCGGACTTGAGCGGCCTGCTGCGGGCGGCGGATATCGCGATGTACGAAGCCAAGCGCGCGGGCCGTCAACAGTATCGTTATTACGATAAAGACATGAACGGCCGCGCCCGCTCACGGTTGATGCTCGAAGACAGTGTGCGTACCGCCATCGAGAACAAGGAGTTCACCCTGGTGTTCCAGCCACAGGTGTCGTTGGAAGATGGGCGTCTGCGGGGCGTGGAGGCGCTGCTGCGCTGGCAGCACCCGAGCGTCGGCGACGTTCCCCCGGGGCTGTTTTTACCGTTGCTGGAAGAGGCTCGCCTGATCAGCCAGCTGAGTACCTGGATCTACCAGCAGGTCGCGGCTCAGCGCCAAGCGTGGCAAGTCAATTTTGATAGCGAGCTGGTGTTGAGCGTGAGCCTGAGCATCAGCCAGTTCAACATGCCCAACCTCGTGAACCAGTTGCAGCAGGTACTGGAGCGACATGGGTTGCAAGGCCGGCAGTTGGAGGTGGAAATCAGCGAGGACTGCCTGATGAACAACCTGCAAGAATCCACCAGGCAGCTCAAGTTGCTGCGCCAGCTCGGTGTGCGCATTGCGCTGGACGATTTCGGCGCGGGTCGCTGCTCGTTGGCCCATTTACGCGATCTGGAGTTCGATACGCTCAAGCTGGACCCGCAACTGGTGGCTCGCCTGCCGGGCTCGAAGCGGGATGCGGCGATGGCGCGCAGCATTATCCAGCTGTGTGAACACTTCGATGTGTCGGTCATCGCCGAGGGCGTGGAAACGCAGGAGCAAGCCGTGTGGCTCAAGGCCAATGGCTGCCTGTTTATCCAGGGCCCTTTAGCGGCGCAACCGTTGCTCGCCGAGGAGGTTGCGGCCTGGACCCACCCCCGCCCGCTTTGAATTCGCTACACTGGTGGCCTTTCGAGCCCCGTTGCAGACCCCCATGACTGCGTTGAAATACCTCCAGGCCTATCCCGCCGCGCTCCAGGAGCAGGTGCGCCAACTGATCGCCAAAGACCAGTTGGGCGCCTACCTGGAGCAGCGTTATCCCGAGCGCCACGCGGTGCAGAGCGATAAAGCGCTGTATGCCTACGCGTTGGCACTCAAGCAGGAACACCTGCGCAATGCCCCGGCCATCGACAAAGTGTTGTTCGATAACCGCCTGGACCTGACCCATCGCGCATTGGGTTTGCACACCACGGTCTCCCGGGTGCAGGGCGGCAACCTCAAGGCCAAGAAAGAGATCCGCATTGCCGCGTTGTTCAAGGAGGCGGCGCCGGAGTTTCTACGCATGATCGTGGTACATGAACTGGCGCACTTCAAGGAATCGGACCACAACAAGGCGTTCTACAAACTCTGCGACTACATGATGCCGGGTTACCATCAGGTGGAATTCGACCTGCGGGTGTACCTCACGTATCGCGACCTGCAGGGCAAGCCCTGACCGCACGAGGCGAATGACCATGGATGTGAGCAAGACCAAAAGCAGCTTTTACCGCCGCTTGTACGTGGCGTACTTGATCGACAGCCAGTTGGCCAGCAATGTCCCGGCACTGACCGACGTCACCGGTATGCCCCGGCGCACGGCGCAGGACACGATTACGGCCCTGGCCGATCTGGATATTGTGTGTGAGTTCGAACAGGAAGACGGTGCCCGCAACCATGCCGGGCACTATCGGATTCGCAGCTGGGGTGCGATTGATCGGCGCTGGATCGAGGCAAATCTCGGCCAGATCAAGCAGGTGTTGGGTTACCCCTGAGCGTTGCTCCCGATGGCGTGATCAGGCGCGGCGCATACCAATATGGGGAATATCGTCCTCGAGGTATTCCTCGCCTGCCACCACAAATCCGTACCGCCCGTAGTACCCCTGCAAATGCGCCTGGGCTGACAGAAAGATCGGCATGTCAGGCCAGATATCAGCAATGCGCTTGAGCGCCTCTTCCATCATCTGGTGCCCAAGGCCGGTACCGCGCGCCGAAGGGGCTACGATGACTCGGCCAATTACCACGTCGCCGCCCTGGGACTCCGGGTCCAGCAGGCGCAGGTACGCCACCAGTTCATCATCTTTCCAGGCCATCAGGTGGTGGGTATCGCCTGACAGGTCCTGCCCGTCGATGTCCTGATAAACGCATTTCTGCTCCACGACAAACACTTCGTTGCGCAGGTGCAGGATGGCGTAGAGCTGTTCTTTGCCCAAATCGTCGTGATGCTTACAGACCCAATCAACCGTCATGATGTGTGCTCTTGGAAATACCTGTACCGGATAGTAAGCGCGTCGACGGCTGCTGTCTAAATCGTGCATTTTTGTGAATGGCGTCAATTTGCCATCATTCTCTGCGTCCGGCGCTGACTTCTTTGTGTAATCTGCAATGCAGGTTCATTGATGAGCTACTGTTATCAGGCCATCGCCTGCCCGCCAAGGACTTTGAGCATGCCGCGATTTTCTCGTGCCGTTGCTTTGATTGCAGTGTTGTTGCTGGCCCAGCCCGCGCTGGCGCAGCGTTTGCGCCTGGTCGCGGATGCCTGGCCACCGTTCACTGATTCGACCTTGGTCAACGGCGGTCTGGCCACCGATATCGTCAGCACGGCGTTGGCCCGCGCCGGGTACGCCAGCGATTTCGAGCAGGTGCCCTGGGCTCGCGCGCTGATGGGGGTTGGCGACGGGCGCTACGACGTGCTGATCAATGCCTGGTACGACGATGCCCGCACGCAGCTGGGGGAGTTTTCCGGTGAATACCTGCTCAACCGCGTGCGTTTCATCAAGCGCCGCGACGACCCTATCGACTACCAGAACCTGGAGCAACTGCACGGTGAACCTGTCGCTGTCGTGCGTGGGTATGCCTATTCGTCAGCCTTCGATCAGGACACGCTGTTGCAGAAGGTGCCGGTGCACAACTTCGCCATGGCCGTGCGCATGCTCGCTGCACAGCGCGTCAGGCTGACGCTGGAAGATGAATATGTTGCCCGCTACTACCTGGCGCGGGAGTCGCCCCGGGTGCGCAATGCCGTGGAGTTTCTGCCCAAGCCGCTGAGCGAGAACAGCCTGCATATCCTGGTTAGCCTGAAGAACCCGGACCATGCCCAGATTGTTGCCGGCTTTGATCGGGAGATTGCCAGGATGAAGGCTGATGGCAGTTATGAGCGGTTGATGAAAGAGCACGGGATGTAGTGTTTTTCCCGGACCTCATCGAGGGCAAGCCTTCGCCCACATTTCGATTGTGTAAACCCGACCCAACGTGAGACGGGGCTTGCTCCCGATAGTGGCTCAGACTGCGCCGGTATCCTTGATCAGATGCGCCGCCAACGTGCGCAACGGCCCCAATTGCCGACAGATCAACGCCAATTGCGTCTGCACCAGACGCTGCCCTTCGTCGATCTCATCCGGCATCTGCTCAAGCTCCGCGGCCATCGCTTCCTCGGCATCGCTCTGAATCGCAATGGGCTGCTTGTTGGCCAGCCCCGTGGCGATTTCATCGATGCTCGCCGCCAGGGTATTGCCAGCACCCTCGATCAAATGTTCACGTACTTCGGCCGGCAGTTGGGTTTCACGGTGCGCGCCCAACCCTGACAGATAACTGAGCAAGGTATGGGACAACACCAGGAAGCGGAAACCCACGTCGGCTTCCTTACGGAAGTGCCCCGGTTCCATCAGCATGTTCGCCAGGGTAGTGGACAGCGCCGCGTCGGCGTTGTGTGCATTGCGGCGGGCCAGACGGTAGGCCAGGTCGTCGCTTTTACCGACGGCGTATTGCTGCATGATCTGGCGCAGGTAGATGCTGTTACAGGTCAGGGTATTGGCCAGTACTTTGTTCAGGCGCCGGCCTTGCCAGTCCGGCAGGAACAGGAACACCGCCAGACCCGCGATCACGCTACCGAGCAAGGTATCGAACAGGCGTGGCAGGAACAGCCCGTAGCCGTCGCCTACCTGGTTGAAACAGAACAGCACCATCAGGGTGATCGCCGCCGTGGCCAGGGTGTAGCGGGTGGTGCGGTTGATAAAGAACACCAGGCCGGCGGCGATGGCGAACATCGATTGCACCAGCGGGCTTGGGAACAGGTCGAACAGCGCCCAGGCCACGGTGAGGCCGATGGCGGTGCCGATGATCCGCTGGCCGAGCTTGCGTCGCGTCGCGCCGTAATTGGGTTGGCATACGAACAGCGTGGTGAGGATGATCCAGTAGCCCTGGGACGGGTGAATCAAATGCACCATGCCGTAGCCGATGCTCAGGGCCAGCGGCAGACGCAAAGCATGGCGAAACAGCAACGACGTCGGCGTCAGCTGGGTGCGCAGGCGCGTCCACATCTCTTTGAAGTTGCGCGGCGAGCGGTCGAGCAAGCTGCTGTCGGTAGCGTCGGCCAAGGCGTCGGGGTTGCTGGCGTCGCTCAGCAGGCGGTCGAGCGTGGACAGGTTGGCCGCCAGGGCACGCAGCGAACGCAGCAGGCCGCGCCAGGCCGGGTTGCTCTGGATACGCAGGTGCTCCAGGGATGCATTCAAGTCACCCAGGGCTTCGGCGAAGCTGTCGTCATAGATGAACGGCTGGCGCAGCTGAATAGATTCGGCCAGGGTCTGGCAGGCTTTGCCCTGCTGGCGCAGCAGGCGCTGGCAACGGAACAGCACGTCGCTGTGGAAGAAGGCTTCGGCCAGGGCGTTGTAGGGATAGTGAGAGGAGCTGGCGCGTTCGTGAATGTCCTGGGCGAGGAAATACAGTTTCAGGTAGCGGCTGACTTTCGAACCTGGCCGACCATTGCCCACACGGTGCAGGATGATTTCCTTCGCCGCGTTCAACGCCGCAACTACCCGGCCATTTTGCTGGGCCAATTCCAGGCGCCGTGCTTCCACATCCAATTGGCGAATAGGCTCGAACAGCGACGATTTCAGTTTGAGGTAGCGTCCCAGCTCACGGAACAACCGCGCCAGGCTCTGTTGTACCGGCTGGTTGGAAAACAGCGCCTGCCACAGCACCGACAGCACGCCGTACCAGGCTGCACCGGCCACCAGCAGCAGAGGTTCATGCCAGAAATCCGTGACGGCACCACCACGCTGGTCCACGCCGATCATGGTGTACACCGACAGGATCAGCGTCGCCGAGGCTATCGCACCATAGCGTTCGCCCAGCGCCCCGAGCATGGTCAGGCCGAAACTGGCCAGGGCCAGGGCAATCGCAAAGATCCAGGGGTAAGGGAACAGCAGTTCCACCGACAGTGCCGCGATGCTGAAACACACCAGCGTCACCGCCAGGGCATTGAGGCGGCCTTGCCAGCTGTCATCGGTCTCGGCCAGGGCGCTGGCGATAATTCCCAGGAACAACGGGATCAGCAGCGTCATTTCATCCTGATACCAGCACAGCGCCATGCTGCCGGTGAGGGCGATGAATACCCGTACGCTGTAACTGAATTTATCCAGCGCCCACAGGCGCCGCATGGACTGCTTGAACGAGGTCGATGACATGAAGTCTGGAGTCTTCCGGGACGATGCCGCTAAATTGAGCCAGTAATGACGCCACGGCAAGCGTGGCGATCACATCCGACAGCAAAATTTATTCCCGCCACCCATTCTCAATGTGGAATGCAATCCAAATGGGAAGGGGCTTGCTGCCGATGGAAGTGGGTCAGTCCGCTTATCTGTAGCTGACCCACCGCTATCGGGAGCAAGCCCCCTCGCACATTTTTTGATGCGGTTCCGTCAGGCATATTGTGCGGCGGCATAGCCCGACGCCCAGGCCCACTGGAAGTTGAAGCCCCCCAGGTGACCGGTCACATCCAACACTTCGCCGATGAAGTACAGGCCCGGGCTTTTCAGCGACTCCATGGTTTTGGACGAGACCTCTCGCGTATCCACCCCGCCGAGCGTCACCTCGGCCGTGCGATAGCCCTCGGTGCCCGCGGGCACCAACTGCCAGCTCGACAGCTTGTGTGCGATCTCGGCGATTTCGGCGTGGGTGTACTGCTTCATCGGCTTGGACACGAACCAGCTTTGCGCCAGCAGGTTGGCCATCTTCTTGGTGAAGATTTCGCCCAGCAGGGTTTTCAACTCGCTGTTCGGATGCTCGACCTGTTGCTGTTGCAGCCAGGTGTGGGCGTCATGGTCGGGCAGCAGGTTGATCTCCACCGTGTCGCCGGACTCCCAGTACGAAGAAATCTGCAAAATCGCCGGGCCGCTGAGGCCGCGATGGGTGAACAGGATATTCTCGCGAAAGCTCTGGTCGTTGCAGGTGACCAGGCAATCCACGGAGGTGCCGGACAACTCGCCACACAGCTCCTTGAGCTGATCGGTGATGGTGAATGGCACCAGGCCCGCGCGGGTCGGCAGTATTTCATGGCCGAATTGCCTGGCGACCTGATAACCAAAACCGGTAGCGCCCAGGGTCGGAATCGACAGCCCCCCGGTGGCGATTACCAGGGATTCGCAGCGCAGTTCGCCCAGGGTGGTCTGCAATTGGTAGCTCCCGTCGACCTTGGCGATCTCCTGGATGGAGGTGTCCAGATGCAGGTCTACGCCGGTCTGGATGCACTCATCGAGCAGCATGCCGAGGATGTCGCTGGACTTGTTATCGCAGAACAGCTGGCCGAGTTTCTTCTCGTGATACGGCACGCCGTGCTTGGCCACCAGCCCGATAAAATCCCACTGGGTGTAGCGGGCCAGGGCGGATTTGCAGAAGTGCGCGTTGTGCGAGAGAAAGTTGGCCGGCTCGGTGTACATATTGGTGAAATTGCAGCGGCCACCGCCCGACATCAGGATCTTCTTGCCGGCCTTGTTCGCATGGTCGACCAACATCACCTTGCGCCCACGCCCGGCGGCGGTCAGTGCACACATCAAGCCTGCGGCGCCGGCGCCAATGATCACAACTTCGGTCGAGCGCAAAACGGTGTCCTCATACATGAATCGATACGATTCCCGTAGGAGCGAGCCTGCTCGCAAAAAACTTCAACGATGACGCGTGCTGTCTGGTCAAACGCGGCGCGCCAAGGTTTTTCGCGAGCAGGCTCGCTCCTGCAGGGGGCGTTGGTGTCGTTACAGGATGCGAACGCGCAACGAACGGCCTTTGATCTTGCCGTCATTCAAACGCTGCAGCGCCTGCTTGGCGATCCCGCGCTCCACGGCGACGAACGCCTGGAAATCGAAGATCGCAATCTTGCCGACCTGGGCGCCGGGAATGCCGGCTTCACCCGTCAGTGCACCGAGGATATCGCCCGGGCGGACCTTGTCTTTACGGCCGGCCGCAATGCACAACGTGCTCATCTGCGGCAACAGCGGGCCACCGCTTTGTGGCTTGAGATTGTCCAGTTGGTCCCAGTTCAGCGGGGTTTTCTGCAACTGTTCGATGGCCTGGGCGCGGTGCGCTTCGGACGGCGCCACCAGGCTGATCGCGATGCCCGTCTCACCGGCACGGCCGGTACGGCCCACGCGGTGAATGTGAATTTCCGAGTCGCGTGCCAGTTCGACGTTGATCACCATGTCCAGCGAGTCAATGTCCAGGCCACGGGCGGCCACGTCGGTGGCAACCAGCACTGAAGTACTGCGGTTGGCGAACATCGCCAGCACCTGGTCACGGTCGCGCTGTTCCAGGTCGCCATGCAGGCCAACGGCGGAAATGCCCTTGGCGGTCAGGTGATCCACGGTTTCCTGCACTTGCTGCTTGGTAAAGCAGAAGGCCACGCAAGAGGCCGGGCGGAAATGCGCCAGCACCTTGGTCACGGCGGTCATGCGTTCATCCGGCGAAATCTCGTAGAAACGCTGCTCGATCTGGTCGTCGGAGTGGAACGCCTCGGCTTTCACCTGCTGTGGCGCACGCATGAATTTCGAGGCCAGTTGCTTGATGCTCACCGGGTAGGTGGCTGAGAACAGCAAGGTCTGGCGGCGCGCTGGGGTCTGGCTGATGATGTCTTCGATGGCGTCGTAGAAACCCATGTCGAGCATGCGGTCGGCTTCGTCGAGGATCAGCGTGTTCAAGCCGTCCAGCACCAACGAACCTTTACGCAGGTGCTGCTGGATGCGGCCCGGGGTGCCGACGATGACGTGGGCGCCATGTTCCAGGGAGGCGATCTGCGGGCCGAGGGACACACCGCCGCACAGGGTCAGCACCTTGATGTTGTCTTCTGCGCGGGCCAGGCGGCGGATTTCCTTGGCAACCTGGTCGGCCAGCTCACGGGTCGGGCACATGACCAGGGCCTGGCAGCCGAAATAGCGCGGGTTGATCGGGTTCAACAGGCCGATGCCGAATGCGGCGGTCTTGCCGCTGCCGGTCTTGGCCTGGGCAATCAGGTCCAGCCCCTTGAGGATCACCGGCAAGCTCTGCGCCTGGATCTGCGTCATCTCGACATAACCCAGCGAGTCGAGGTTAGCCAGCATGGCGGCGGACAGGGGCAAAGTATTAAAAGCGGTGGCGATGGTAGTCACGGAACTGGCTCTGCAAAACAAAATGTCGCGTAGTGTATCAGCCCGCCGCGAAATTCCCTGCATGTTCCGGACGAGGGGGGGCGGGCAGTGGCAAGTTGTGAGCGGCAAGCTGCAAGTGTAGAGCGGTAGCTTAAGGCTTGCAGCTTGCAGCTTAAGGCTTCAAGCCTGCATCTTGACGCCGCTTTTAGGCGACAACTGCAGGAAGATCGCTGCCGCCAGCATCGCCATGATGCCCACGGTGAGGAAGGTCAACTGGAATGCGCCGAGTACGCTTTCTACCCCGTCATTGCCGGTTTCGGCGGTAAAGCCGCCGAGCAACGCACCGGCACAGGCTACGCCGAGGCTGAGGGACAATTGCGCGACCACCGACAGTAAGCTGTTGCCGCTGCTGGCCTGGGCGTCGTCCAGGTCGATCAGGGTGACGGTGTTCATTGCCGTAAATTGCAGGGAGTTGATCGCCCCGAGCACCGCCAGCATGCACAACAGCAGCGGGTAGGGCGTTTGCTCGCTCACCAGGCCCATGCTTGCCAGCATGATGCCGAGGAACAAGGTGTTGCCGGTCAGCACGATGCGATAGCCCAGGCGCTCGATCAATGTGCGCGCAATAGACTTGGCAAACATCGCCGCCGCCGCCAGCGGCAGCATGCTCATCCCGGCTTCCGACGGCGAGTAACCCAATGCCACCTGCAACAGCAACGGCACCAGGAACGGCAGGGCGCCGCTGCCCAGCCGTGCGAACAGGTTGCCGAGGATGCCCACGGCGAAGGTGCGGGTCTTGAACAGCACCGGTGAAAACAGCGGGTTATCGATATGCCCGGCACGCAGCCAGTACGCCGCCAGGCACGCCAGCCCGCTGAACAGCAGCAACATCACCCGCAGGTGCGGCAAGTGCAGTTCGCCCAGGCCCTCCATGGCAATGGTGATTAGCACCATTGCCGCGCCGAACAGCACAAAACCGACGCCGTCGAAGCGTGTGCGCTCGCTGCCGCGCAGGTCCGGGATGAGTTTCCAGACGGCGTAGCAGCCGATCATGCCCACCGGCAGGTTGATCAGGAAGATCCAGTGCCAAGTCAGGTATTGCACCATCCAGCCGCCCATGGTCGGGCCAAGCAGCGGCCCGAGCAGGCCGGGGATGGTAATGAAGCCCATGATGCGCACCAGTTCCGAGCGAGGGTAGGCACGTAACACCACCAATCGCCCGACCGGCAGCATCAATGCACCGCCCAAGCCCTGGATCACGCGTGCGCCTACCAGCATGGTCAAGCTGCTCGACAGGGCGCACAGCAGCGAACCAATGCTGAACAGCATGATCGCGCCAAAGAAGATTTTCTTGGTGCCGAAGCGATCGGCGATCCAGCCCGAGGCCGGAATTAGCAAGGCGACGGTGAGCATGTAGGCAATCACCACCCCTTGCATGCGCAGTGGGTTTTCCGCGAGGTCCCGGGCCATGGCCGGGAGTGCCGTGTTGAGAATCGTCCCGTCCAGCGACTGCATGAAGAAGGCAATCGCTACCACCCAGGGTAGCCAGCGGGCGGTCTTGGCATCGAGAGGGGCGCGATTCGGCATGTGGACCCTTTTGTTAGCAGGCTATGTGTCGGCGATTATGCGCCATTCGTTGCGCCTTTTCCCACCAGGAAATCCAGCAGTTCACGGTGCACCGCCGACGCGGCTTCGTTGGATTCAAGGTCCAGCAAGTGGCCCGTGTGTTCGGCCACGGCAAAGCTGCTTCGCCCCACGTATTGCTTGAACAACTGCGCCTCGGCGGCCGGGGTGTATTCGTCCAGGGCGCCGTTCAGGAAATGCACCGGTGTTTCAATCCGCTTGAGCGCCGGCAGGTAGTTGCCATCGCCCAAGGCCAGCACTTGGTGAATGTGGAAGCGCGCCTGGCGGTACTCGGTGGTGGCCATGGTCGACAGGTGTCGATGGTTATTGCGCTTGAGGCGTGGCGACAGGTATTTGCCGACGGTCTCGTTGAGCAGATGCCCGACGGCGGATTTGTCATCGGCCTCGATCAGCACGCGCACGCGTTCCACGTAATCGAGCATGGCCTGGTTAAGGTTGGGCGCCAGGGCCATCACCACCGAGCTTTTGATGGAGGGCGGGTTATGCGCCAGGGTCAGCAAGGTAGAAATGCCACCCCAGGAGGCCGATACCAGATGGTTGACCTCAAAGCGCTCCACCAGGGCGCGGAGTATTTGGACTTCATCGTCCTTGGTCACCAGGTCGAGGTCGGTATTGTGTTCGCGGGAGTAGCCCGAAAAGGGCAAGTCAAACAGCAGCACATTGAAATGCTCGGCCAGGCATTTGCTGGTGCGGGCAAAGGAGCGCGTGGTGGACAGTGCCCCATTGACCATGAGCACGGTGTTTTTTTGCGGATGCTTACCTAGCTGTTCAACGTGGACGTTGTAGTGCTTGAACAGGTTCTTGATGACAAAACTTCCATGGTCCATGTCAACGCTCCAACTTGCTTAATCCCAGGCAAGGTCATGCGTCATAGAGGGACGCATCGGGTGGGTGGCGGGATGCCACTAACCCTTATAACGAGGTTTGAGATGTGCGACAACCAGCCGCACGCAGAGAACGGCGAGATAGGATTTTGCGGTAGGAAGGGGCAAAACGAGGTGTCTGAAATCAATACAAAGCAATGTGGGCAGGCTTGCTCACGAAGGGGGTGGTTCAGTTGGAACATTTGACTGAACCAGCCCCTTGGTGAGCAATCCCGCGTCCACCAGGGGATGTTTTTACAATGTCAGCGTAAGGCGCTTGACCAGCGCCCCCGGCAGCAGGTTTGAGGCCGTGTTGCGCCGGTCGTAAGTGCTCGGCGACAACAGCAATTCCCGCTCAGCGGTCAGCGCTTCCAATTGCGCGCCGAGCAGGTTGTACACGCTGTCATCAAACCGCATGGTACTGACGGGCGCCTTGATCTCGCCGTCTTCCACCCAGAACGTGGCAAAACGGGTCATGCCGGTGAGGCGCCCCGCCGGCAGGTCGGAGTAGTTCAGGTACCACAGGTTGCTGATGTACAGGCCGGTGCCCAACTGCTTGAGAATATCGGCCTGGGTCAGGTTGCCTGCGGCCATTTGCAGCGCACTCGGGGATTCATCACTGCTGGCGCCGTTGGTGCTCAAGCCGTATTCGGCGGCGCTGCGTGAGTTGATCAATTGGCCTTCTGCCTTGCCGCCATTGATCAGCGTAACGTCCGCGCGAGGGTAGCCTTCGGTGGAAAACGCCTGGCTGAGCGAGCCGCTGATTTGCTCATCGAGCGTCACCAGCGGGCTCAACGACTGTTCACCGGCATACAGCTTTTGCAGCGAACTGCCTTTGCTGGCGATGGCCTGGGCGGAGAACCCGCCCCAGGTGATGATGCTGATGATTTCCTCCAGCGCCGCCGGCGCGAGGTAGGCGCGGTATTGCCCAGGGGCCAGTGGGTGCAGTGGGCGACCGAGAAACGCCAGTTGTTCGCGGGCTTGCTGGAAGCGCGCGGCGAACTCGGCACTGTTCCAGGTGTGCCCGGCGTAGCTGGCTTTTACCGCTTCGCCATTGGCGTGGAACAGGCTGAAATCAAAGTTGAAACTGTTGGCTCGATGCCAGCCAAAGGCCCCGTCCGAACTGGCGAAACCCCGACTGATCGGACCTGCGGCGTAGAAACCGACCAGGTCGACACCCTCGGCGGCCTGGTTGATCGCGTCCAATACCTGGGCCAGTTCCGGCAGCGGTCGCGCCTGTTCATTGTGGCTCTTCCAGGCGTTGTGGTTCAGCAGCAGGTACGGGTCCTGCGGCAGCAACGGCAAGGTCTCGCGCAATTGTTGCAGGCCGTCGGCCAGGCGTTGGCGGTCCAGTTCGGGTTCGCCGGACAGGGTGATACCCAGGTCGGCGTGGCGGCCCTCGTTGATCAGTTTCAGGTTGAGGCTGGCTTGTTGCACTTGCCCGGCCTGGCGCACCTGCGCGTGGTTGAAGCGTACGAACTCGGACGCTTCATCCGCGTAGCCCAAATGAAATTGCTCCTTGTCGGTGATGGCCTGCTTGAGCCATTCCACCAGTGCCTTGAAGTTGTTCATCAGGCATCTCCCCCAAATACATCGACATTGCTGAATACACAGGCGGGCGAGGCATGGCCGACTCGGATGACCTGGTTGGGTTCGCCCTTGCCGCAGTTCGGCGTGCCCAGCACCTTGAAGGTGCTGGCGTCGCCGACGGCGCTGAGGTTGCGCCAGAACTGCGCGGAAATCGCCCGGTAGTTGGGGTTTTTCACCACGCCCTTGAGCTCGCCGTTTTCGATCAACTGGCCCCATTCGCAGCCGAACTGGAATTTATTGCGCGCATCGTCGATGGACCACGAGCGGTTCGTCGACATCAGGATGCCGTTTTCGATGCCGCCGATCAGTTGTGCGAGGC
Source organism: Pseudomonas sp. BCA17 (assembly GCF_004519405.1). Taxonomy (GTDB): domain Bacteria; phylum Pseudomonadota; class Gammaproteobacteria; order Pseudomonadales; family Pseudomonadaceae; genus Aquipseudomonas. The sequence goes on from NZ_SGWI01000003.1 coordinate 601,745, forward strand.
TCTTGTCGCCCGCTTCGATGTTCAAGTTGGCCATGCGATCAATTGGTGGACGGTTCCAACTGCTGGCACGACTGTTGGCCACGCCGCCCAGGCCCGAGCGGAATTGCGACAACGCACCGCCCAACGGCTTGAGCAGCAGGCCTTCACGGATCAGGAATTGTTTGCTGGCCTGGGTGCCTTCGTCGTCGTGGCCGTAGCTGGCCAGTTGTTCGGGAATGTCGGGGTCGAAGGTCACGTTGAGCAACGGTGAGCCGTATTGCAGGTGGCCGAAGTCGCTTGCTTTGACAAAACTGGTGCCGGCGTAATTACGCTCGTCGCCCAGGATGCGGTCCATCTCCAGCGGGTGGCCGATGGATTCGTGGATCTGCAGGATCATCTGGTCGGGCATCAGCAACAGGTCGCGCGGGCCGTGGGGCGTGTTCGGCGCGGCAAGCAGTTGCAGGGCTTCATCGGCGATGCGCGGCGCGGCGCCGACCAGGCCGAAGCGGCTGATCACATCGAACCCGCCTTGCTGGCCGAAGTTGCTGCCGCCCAGGGTGCGTGTCTGGCTGTCGTTGCCGTCATAGGCCGTGACATTGACGCCGGGGAACACAAAGCGCTGGGCCTGGCGCAATTGGGCGCCCGCACTGTTGAGGTAGATCTGCTCGACGTGGGTCAGGCCCAGGCTCACGTCCCAGCTGACCAGGCGCTCGTCTTTGGGCACGGCGGCCGATTCGTTGCCCAGCAGCTGGTAGCAGTCGCTCAAGGACGGGAAGGGCTGGTCGAGGTCGGGGGACAGGTAGTCGGCGACGTCGCTGGAGACCGGTTGGTCGCGCAGGTCGAGCAGGGCGTGGGGCTTGATCAGGCGGGCTTGCTGTTCGGCGCGTTCGAGGGCCGCCTGCAGGCCGGCCAGGGAAATATCGTTGGTCGCGGCATACGCTTCCACGCCATTGAGACGCACGGTCAGCATGGCGCCTTCGTCGTGGCTCAGGTGGGGCGGTTCGGCGACGTTTTTGCGCACTGACAAGTATTGGCCGGATTCGCGTACGTAGCGCAGCGAGAAGAATTCGGCGGTGGTGCGCAGGGCACTGAAATGTTTTTTGAGCGTGGCGTGGTGGTCGAACATGGGGCCTTCCTTGTGGGCGGCTCGGCGCGGGCAAGCGAACAGAGTAGCCGATCAAGGAGGAGGTGAGCACCTGTGGCGAGGGAGCTTGCTCCCGCTGGGCTGCGCAGCGGCCCCAAAAGCTTGGGAGCGCTTCGCACTCCAGCGGGAGCAAGCTCCCTCGCCACAAAGTACGTCAGTTATTGCGCAGAGGGCCCACTTCACGCAACGGTTTGCCACGCACCGGCGCATTGCCGGCCACGTAGTAATCGGCGGTGCTGCGCGGCAGTGGCTGGCGGCCACGGATCTTGTCGGCGATTTTCTCGGCGATCATGATCGTCGGCGCGTTCAGGTTGCCGGTGGTGATGATCGGCATGATCGACGCATCGACCACACGCAGACCTTGCATGCCATGCACACGGCCTTCGCCGTCCACGACCGCCATGTCGTCGGTGCCCATCTTGCACGAGCAGGACGGGTGGAACGCGGTTTCGGCGTGCTCGCGGATGAACTTGTCCAGTTGCTCATCGGTTTGCACATCGATGCCCGGGCTGATTTCGCGGCCACGGTAGGGGTCCAGGGCCGGTTGCTGCATGATTTCACGGGTCAGGCGGATGCCGTCGCGAAATTCCTGCCAGTCCTGCTCGGTGGACATGTAGTTGAAGAGAATGCTCGGGTAGTCCCGTGGGTTCTTCGACTTCAGCTGGATGCGACCACGGCTTGGCGAACGCATGGAGCCCATGTGCGCCTGGAAACCGTGCTCTTTCACGCCGTTGCTGCCGTTGTAGTTAATCGCGACCGGCAGGAAGTGGTACTGGATGTTCGGCCATTCGAACTCTTCACGGGTACGGATGAAACCGCCCGCTTCGAACTGGTTGCTGGCGCCGATGCCGGTGCCGTTGAACAACCACTCGGCACCGATGGCCGGCTGGTTGTACCAGAGCAGCGAGGGGTACAGTGACACCGGTTGGGTGCAGGCGTATTGCAGGTACAGCTCGAGGTGATCCTGCAGGTTTTCGCCGACGCCCGGCAGGTCGTGGACCACCGGGATGTCGAGGCTTTCCAGCAGCTTGGCCGGGCCAACGCCGGAACGTTGCAGCAGCTGCGGCGAACCAATGGCGCCGCTGCATACGATCACTTCTTTGCGTGCACGGGCTTCAACGCGCTCTTCGGCTGCCCCGATCAAGTAACGCACGCCAACGGCACGCTTGCCTTCAAACAGCACTTTGTCGCTGAGGGCGTGAGTGACGATGGTCAGCGTCGAGCGCTTCTTGGCGGTGTCCAGATAACCGCGTGCGGTGCTGGCGCGACGGCCTTTTGGCGTGACGGTACGGTCCATCGGGCCGAAGCCTTCTTGCTGGTAGCCGTTCAGGTCTTCGGTGCGCGGGTAGCCGGCTTGCACGCCGGCTTCAACCATGGCGTGGAACAGCGGGTTGTTGCCGGCTTTTGGCGTGGTCACGCTGACCGGGCCATCGCCACCGTGCCAGTCGTTGGGGCCGATGTCGCGGGTTTCGGCTTTGCGGAAATACGGCAGGCAGTCGAGGTAGGTCCAGTCTTCCAGGCCCGGCAGTTTCGCCCAGCCGTCGTAGTCCATCGCGTTACCACGGATGTAGCACATGCCGTTGATCAGGGAAGAGCCGCCCAGGCCCTTGCCGCGACCACATTCCATGCGACGACCGTCCATGTGGGGTTCCGGGTCGGTTTCATAGGCCCAGTTGTAGCGGCGGCCTTGCAGCGGGAACGCCAACGCCGCCGGCATTTGCGTGCGGAAGTCGAAGCGGTAGTCAGGGCCGCCGGCTTCCAGCAGCAGAACGGTGACGCCTTCGTCTTCGGTCAGACGGGTCGCTAAGGTGTTGCCCGCAGAACCTGCGCCAACAATGATGTAGTCGTATTCTTGAGTCATGGGGTCTCCTTGGGAGCGGCAAGCTCCAAGCTTCAAGCTGCTGGAAAGAGCAGCGAGCGGTGTATCTGGGAGGTGCGGCAAACCAAGCTGCTTTTACTTGCAGCTTGAAGCTTGCCGCTTGGGGCTCATCAGAACACTGATGCGTAGTCGCCCAGCTCAACCTGTACCGATTTGATGCGGGTGAAGTTGTTCAGCGAGCTGATGCCGTTCTCGCGGCCAACACCGGATTGCTTGTAGCCGCCGACCGGCATCTTCGCGTCGGATTCGCCCCAGGCGTTGATCCAGCAGATGCCCGCGTCCAACTGATGAATCACGCGGTGGGCGCGGTTCAGGTCTTTGGTGACCAGGCCGGCAGCCAGGCCGAAGTCAGTGTCGTTGGCGCGGCGGATCACTTCTTCTTCGGTCTCGTAAGTGAGGATGCTCATCACTGGGCCGAAGATTTCTTCACGGACGATGGTCATGCCGTCGGTGCAGTCGGTGAATACGGTCGGGGCCACAAATGCGCCTTTGGCGAATTCGCCTGCGGTCAGACGGTCGCCGCCGCAAAGCAGGCGCGCGCCTTCTTCCTTACCTTTGGCGATGTAGCCCAGCACGCTTTCCATGTGGGCAAAGCTGACCAGCGGGCCGAAGTTGGTGTTGTCGTCTTGCGGGTTGCCAACGCGAATGCGCGCAACACGCTCAACGATCTTGGCTTCGAACGCCGCTTGCAGGTGCTTGGGCACGAACACGCGGGTGCCGTTGGTGCAGACCTGACCGGAGCTGTAGAAGTTGGCCATCATCGCGGTGTCGGCGGCGCGATCAAGGTCGGCGTCGTCGAAAATGATCAACGGCGACTTGCCGCCCAGTTCCATGGTCACGTCTTTGAGCGAGGAGCTCGAAGCGCTGGCCATGACTTTCTTGCCGGTGTCGGTGCCGCCGGTGAACGAGACTTTCTCGATGCGCGGGTGCTCGGTCAGCCAGGTACCGACCTCACGGCCGCTGCCGGTCAGGACGTTGAACACGCCAGCCGGAACGCCGGCTTCGGTGTAGATCTCGGCCAGTTTCAGGGTGGTCAGCGAAGTGACTTCGCTTGGTTTGAAGATCATTGCGTTACCGGCAGCCAGGGCCGGTGCGGATTTCCACAGGGCGATCTGGATCGGGTAGTTCCACGCGCCGATACCGGCTACCACGCCCAGCGGCTCGCGGCGGGTGTAGACGAACGAGGTGTCGCGCAGCGGGATCTGTTCGCCTTCGATGGCCGGCACCAGGCCTGCGTAGTATTCCAGCACGTCGGCGCCGGTGACGATGTCGACGTATTTGGTTTCGGAGATGGCTTTACCCGTGTCCAGGGTTTCCAGGGCGGCCAACTCGTCGTTGCGCTCGCGCAGGATGTCGACGGCACGGCGCAGGATGCGCGAACGCTCCATGGCGGTCATGGCAGCCCAGATCTTCTGGCCTTTTTCGGCGCTGACGACGGCGCGTTCAACGTCTTCTTTCGTAGCACGTTGCACTTTGGCGAGAACTTCACCGTTAGCCGGGTTGATGGCTTCGAAGGTGGCATCGCTGCCAGCGTCGGTGTAGCCGCCGTCAATGTAGAGTTTTTGCAGTTCGAAACGGGCCATAAAGTCCTCGCAAGTGCATAAGTGGTTGGCGTTAACCTCCAAAAAGTGCGCCGTAAGGCCTGGCGACACTGATCAGAAGCGTTCAGGGGATGAGCGTTTATGTGTGCTCTAACTCACCTGCTTGGCCAATTGGAAATCCATGTATTCGTAAGCGATCCGTTGCGCCTGCTCCGTGTCGAAAGCGTCTCCCGACAGGGCGCCGCGCAACCACAAACCGTCGATCAGGGCCGCCAGGCCTCGGGCTGCTTTGCGTGCACGCGGCAGCGGCAGCACTCGGCGAAACTGGCAGCACAGGTTGGAATACAGACGCTGATCGTTGATCCGCTGCAACCTGTGCAATGACGGGTGGTGCATGCTGGCGGCCCAGAAGGCCAACCAGGTTTTCATTGCCGGGCCGTTGACCTGGCTGGCGTCGAAGTTGCCGCCGATGATCACCTGCAGGTGCGCACGGGGGCTGTCGTCTTTCAACGCGAGCCTGCGTTCGTGGACGTTCTCGATCAGCACATTCATCAAGTACCGCATCGTCGCGGCGATCAGGCCGTTCTTGTCCTGAAAGTAGTGACTGATGATGCCGTTCGAGACGCCGGCCAAACGGGCGATCAGCGCAATGCTGGCATCCCCCATTCCGACCTGATCGATGGCCGTCAACGTGGCTTCGATCAACTGCTGGCGGCGTATGGGTTGCATACCGACCTTGGGCATGTAGCACCTCTCCTTAGGCCTGCGGCGGGCGTTGGACGTCCGTCGGCTTGAAGGCCAGTCTATTTTGTTTTGATTGAACGTTCAATCAACAAAGAATAAGATCTGCGACAAATGGTCGCTGCCTACAGGTATTTCCTACCTGCGAGCCGCAACATCTGACACCTGCAAAAACCCTTGAAACAGGCCGTATCAGGGCCTGGCCACCGCTTCGGTGGGGTACAAGAATTTTCGGGGTGTCTTTATAACACCCGTCCGTCGACTGCCGAAAAATCGATGTCCCGGGATAACCGTTGCCTTGTGTTTCTCTTTCGCACTGCCCGGAGCATCTGCGCCATGAGTTCTGCCTCTCTTATAAAGACCCCACCGGAAAAGGTGCGGGTCAACGGTTGGGTGTTTTACACCTCCACCGCGCTGATTCTATTGCTGACCGCCATTCTGATCATCGCCCCGCAGGAGGCCGGGCGCATGCTCGGTGTCGCACAGGCGTGGCTTTCCAAAAGCTTCGGCTGGTACTACATGGTGGTCATCGCCGCCTACCTGGTGTTTGTGGTGGGGCTGGCGTTTTCGTCCTACGGCAAGTTGAAACTGGGCAGCAAGGACGACACCCCGGACTTCAGCTACGGCGCCTGGGCCGGCATGTTGTTCTCGTCGGGCATCGGCATCTCGCTGTTGTACTTCGGCGCCTCGGAACCGTTGGACCACTACTTCAACCCGCCTGAAGGCGCTGCCGCCAGCAACAGTGCGGCTCGCCAGGCACTGCAACTGACCTTCCTGCACTGGGGCCTGCATGGCTGGGCGATCTACGCGCTGGTCGGCTTGGCCGTGGCGTACTTTGCGTACCGTCATAACCAGCCGCTGGCCTTGCGTTCGGCGCTGTACCCGCTGGTGGGAGAGCGTTGGGTAAAAGGTGCGGCCGGCCACGCGGTGGACGGTTTCGGCATGTTCGTGACGCTGCTGGGCCTGGTGACGAACCTGGGGATTGGTGCGATGCAGGTGTCGTCCGGGTTGGAAAACCTGTTCGGCATGGCGCACAGCAACACCAATCTTTTGATCGTGATCATCGTGATGAGCACGGTGGCGACCATTGCCGCAGTGTCGGGTGTGGAAAACGGCATTCGCCGGCTGTCCAACCTCAACATCGTGCTGTTCAGCGGCCTGCTGATCTTCGTGCTGTTGTTCGGCCCGACCCTGCAGCTGCTCAACGGCTTCGTGCAGAACATCGGCGACTACATGAACGGCCTGGTGCTGAAAACCTTCGATCTGTATGTGTACGAGGGCGATGCCAACAAGACCGAGCGCTGGATGGGCCTGTGGACACTGTTCTATTGGGCGTGGTGGATTTCCTGGGCGCCATTCGTGGGCATGTTCATCGCACGTATTTCCCGTGGTCGCACGGTGCGTGAACTGGTGGCCGGCGTGCTGCTGATTCCGCTGGGCTTCACCCTGGCGTGGTTGTCGATCTTCGGTAACTCGGCCCTGGACCTGGTGCTCAACCACGGTGCGGTGGAGTTGGGCAAGACGGCGTTGGAACAACCGTCCATGGCGATCTACCAGCTGCTCGAGCATTACCCGGCGTCGAAAGTCGTCATCGGTGTGTCGATCTTTGTGGGCTTTGTGCTGTTCCTGACCCCGGCGGATTCCGGCGCGGTGATGATGGCCAACCTTTCCTGCAAAGGCGGCAACGTGGACGAAGACGCGCCGCATTGGCTGCGTATCTTCTGGTCGGCGGTGATCACCCTGGTGACCATCGGCCTGCTGTTTGCCGGTAACTTCGAAGCCATGCAGACCATGGTGGTGCTGGCCGGGCTGCCGTTCTCGGTGGTGCTGATTTTCTTCATGTTCGGTTTGCACAAGGCCATGCGTCAGGATGTGGCCATCGAACAGGAGCAGGCGCAACTGGCCGAGCGTGGCCGTCGTGGTTTCAGCGAGCGTTTGACGGCACTGGACCTGCAGCCGAGCCAGGGCACCGTGCAACGCTTCATGGACAAGCACGTTACGCCGGCGCTGGAAGAAGCGGCGACGGCATTGCGTGATCAGGGGCTGGAAGTGCAGACCTTGCTGGGTAAGTCCAAGCGCTGCATCGGTGTGCGCATCGAGATGCCGGAGGGCAATCCGTTTGTCTATGAAGTGAGCCTGGACGCTTACTCGTCGGCACCGAGCGACCTGCCCGAGGAAGAGCGCACCCGTTACTACCGGGCCGAGGTCTACCTGCACAACGGGCCTCAGGAGTACGACCTGATGGGCTTTACCCAGGAACAGATCACCCGGGATGTGCTCGACCAGTTTGAAAGCCATCGGCAGCTCCTTGGCCGTGTCTATAGCTGATAGTTGAGCCTTGTGGTGTCCTCACTGACACCACTGGAACTAAATGTGGGAGGGGGGTTGCCCCCGATAGTGGTGTGTCAGTCAGTACATCTGTTACTGATACATCGCTATCGGGGGCAAGCCCCCTCCCACCGTTGTTTTGCAGTGCCTGTCAGCCCAGGTTTTTGCCCAGCAGGGCATGGTAGAGCTCACTGTCGCCCAGAATCCCCACCACTTGGTTGTTGTCGTGCAACACCAGCTTGTTCCCGGTCTGGTAACGAATCTGCAGCGCATCGCGCATGCCGATGTTCGAATCCACCAGCGTCGGCACCCGGCCCAACCCTTCTACCGCTTGCCCCGGTGCCCAGTTCTGCAGGTTCAGCACCGCGCCATTCTGGCGTGCACCCTTGATGGTGTTGCCTTCGGCCAGGTCCAGCCAGGAGTCGCCGCTCGGGTCCAGGCACACTGAACCGTTGATGCGCTTGCAGTTGTCCAGGGTGCGCATCAGGCTGCGGCCGCACAGCACGTTCAGCGGGTTGGTATGAGCCACGAAGGTGCGCACGTAGTCATCCGCCGGATTCAGCACAATCTCTTCCGGCACGCTGTACTGGATGATCTTGCCGTCTTTCATGATCGCGATACGGCTGCCCAGTTTGAGCGCCTCATCCAGGTCGTGGCTGACGAACACGATGGTCTTGCTCAGCTTGCGTTGCAGTTCCAGCAGCTCATCTTGCAGACCCTGGCGAATCAACGGGTCAAGAGCGGAGAACGGTTCGTCCATCAGCAGGATATCGGCGTCCATCGCCAGCGCGCGGGCCAGGCCGACGCGTTGCTGCATGCCACCGGACAGCTCGTCGGGCTTCTTGTTGCGCCATTGGCTCAGGCCCACCAGTTCCAGCTTGTCGTCGACCAGCTTGCGTCGGTCTTTCTCCGGGCGGCCCTGCATCTCGAGGCCGAAGCTGATGTTCTCGCGCACGGTCAGCCAGGGCATCAGTGCGAATTTCTGGAACACCATGGCGATGCGCTTGGTGCGCATCATTTTCAGCTCCGCAGGTGTGCAGGACGCGATATCGATCTGGCGTCCTTCATGCTCCACAAACAGCTGGCCACGGCTCACGGTATTGAGGCCGTTGATGCAGCGCAGCAAGCTCGACTTGCCGGAGCCTGACAGGCCCATCAGCACGCAGATCTCGCCTTTCTCGATGTCCAGGCTGGCTTTTTCAACGCCGACAATCTGCCCGGTCTTTTTCAGGATCTCGTTACGGCTCATGCCCTGATCCAGCAGCTTGAGCGCTTCGCGTGGGTCTTTGGAGAAGATCACGTCGACCTTGTCGAATCGGATAATGCTCATGCATCACCCCCTACTTTAGCGTCGGGTTGTTTGCAGATACGGTCGAGCATGATGGCCAGCAATACGATCGCCAGGCCCGCTTCAAAGCCCAGGGCAATGTCGGCGGTATTCAGCGCGTTGACCACCGGTTTACCGAGACCGTCGGCGCCTACCAGGGCCGCGATCACCACCATCGACAACGACAGCATGATGCATTGGGTAATGCCGGCGGCAATGCTCGGCATGGCGTGGGGCAGTTCAATGCGCGACAGCAACTGGCGGCGCGAGCAGCCAAAGGCCTTGCCCGCGTCCATCAACTCTTGGGGTACGTCGCGGATACCCAGATAGGTCAGGCGGATAGGCGCGGCAATCGCGAACACCACCGTGGAGATCAAGCCGGGCACCACACCCAGCCCGAAGAGGGTCAGGGTCGGGATGAGGTAGACGAAGGTCGGAACGGTCTGCATCAGATCGAGTACCGGCCGCATCATGGTGTAGAACAGCGGTTTGTGCGCGGCAACAATGCCCAGCGGCACACCGATGACCACGCAGACCAGCGTGGCGAACAGCACCTGCGCGAGGGTTTCCATGGTTTCCTGCCAGTACCCCAGGTTCAGGATCAGCAGGAAGGAGGCGATGACAAAAACGGTCAGGCCCCATTTGCGTTGAATAAAGTGAGCGAGTAGCGCAATCAGACCGATCAATGCCAGCGGATTGAACCAGGTCAGCGCAAACGTCACGCCGTGGATCATCGTTTCCAGTGTCGATGCGATTGCGTCGAAATAGTTGGCGCCATGTTTGGTCAACCATTCGACGAAGGCAGCGATGTACTGGCCTAGTGGGATTTTCTGTTCAGTCAGCATGGTAGTGAATGTCCACATGCGAAAGGGAAAACATCCCGGGCCAGCGCACCGGCCCGGGGTCAGCGATTACTACTTGGCGAGATAAGCTTTCACGGCCTCCAGACCTGGTTTGCCATCCACAGTGGTCACACCGGCAAGCCAGGTTTCGAGCACTTGCGGGTTCTTCTGCAGCCAGGCCTTGGCGGCAGCGTCGGGCTTCATTTTGTCGTCCAGGACGTTGCCCATCAGCGAGCTTTCCATGTTCAGGGTGAACGACAGGTTTTTCAGCAACTGACCGACGTTGCTGCATTCCTGGGTGTAGCCCTTGCGGGTGTTGGTATAGATGGTCGCCTGACCGTAGTTGGGGCCGAATGAGTCATCACCCCCGGTCAGGTACTTGATCTTGAAGCGGGTGTTCATCGGATGCGGTTCCCAGCCGAGGAACACGATGGCCTGGCCGCGCTTGGTGGCGCGTTCGACCTGGGAGAGCATTCCGGCTTCGCTGGATTCCACGACCTTGAAGCCCGCGTCCTTCAAACCAAACTGGTTCTTGTCGATCACGGTCTGGATGGTGCGGTTGCCGTCGTTGCCCGGTTCGATGCCGTAGATCTTGCCACCCAGCTCATCCTTGAATTTGGCGATATCGGCGAAGTCTTTCAGGCCCTTGTTGTACAGCTCTTCGGGCACCGCCAGGGTGTATTTGGCGTTTTCCAGGTTGGCGCGCACGGTTTCCACGGTGCCGGCATCACGGTACTGCTTGATGTCGTTTTCCATGGTCGGCATCCAGTTGCCGAGGAAGATATCCATGTTTTTGCCGTCGGCCAGGGACTTGTAGGTCACCGGCACCGAAATCATCGTGGTGCGCGGCTTGTAGCCCAGGCCCTTGAGGATTTCGCTGGTGGTCGCGGTAGTGACGGTGATGTCGGTCCAGCCGACATCGGAGAAGTTGACGGTCTGACATTGTGCCGGTTCTGCCGCGTGCGCCAGGACTGGCAGACTCAGCATGGCGGCCAACAACAACGAGGGTGAAGCTTTCATGGGGCTAGACTCCTGTGTTTTTTCTGACGGCATTCGCCGCGCTTTATAAGGGTTGCGGTTGGAGCGTGCTTTGAGGCGGCGCCACGGGGCCTTGCAAACGAGTCGAGACTGATCATGTACCAGTGAAAATCTGACGCCTACAGGGCGCGTCGTATCCAGTACAGGGAGGGTCGTATCCAGTGTCGGTGACGTCGCTTACAGATTTTTTAAGCCTCAAATCCAGGGTTTCCAGCGATCTGCACCGCAAAAAACGGCCAAAACGGCCCGTTGCCCGGGGGCGGCGCTGGTGAGCATGGGTACGTCGGTGTGAGACGCCGTGGGCGGCAAAAAAAGCTTGATGATGCCGCCATTCAGGCGACTTGAGCGTAGCAGCTCCTGGTCGCCCGGCCTGTGCTCATCTGGAGGTTCCACGGCAATGGCTATCAGCGTTTTCGACCTGTTCAAGATCGGCATCGGGCCTTCGAGTTCTCATACCGTCGGCCCCATGCGCGCCGCGGCGTTGTTTGTTCAAGCATTACGTGAGCGTGACTTGCTGGAGCATGTGCGGCGCGTCGAGGTTCAACTCTACGGTTCGTTGTCGGCCACCGGCATCGGTCACGGCAGCGACACCGCCACGATCATGGGGTTGATGGGCGAATGGCCCGACGCAATCGACCCGTCGCAAATCGGTTTGCGCATCCATACCCTGCGCGAAACCGACACCCTGTTGCTCGACGGACGCCTGCCGGTGCCTTTCATCTGGGCCCGCGACATGCGCCTGCTGGACGAAAACCTGCCGTTCCATCCCAACGCCATGACGTTGGTCGTGTTCGGCGATGACGGCGAGTTGTACCGCGACACCTACTATTCCGTCGGTGGCGGTTTTGTGGTGGACGAAGCCCAGGCGCAAAGCGGTGTGGCCGATATGGATCGCACCGAACTGCCCTATGATTTTTCCAGCGCGGTAGAGCTGTTGCAGTTGTGCAAGACCCACAACCTGCGCGTGGCCGAGTTGATGATGGCCAATGAAAAGGTCTGGCGCTCGGAAGAGGAGATCCGCAGCGGCCTGATGAAGCTTTGGAGTGCCATGCAAGACTGCGTGGAGCAGGGCCTCAAGCACGAAGGCATCTTGCCCGGGGGCCTCAACGTGCGTCGCCGCGCCGCCAAGCTGCACCGCAGTTTGCAGGAGTTGAACAAACCCAATGTGATCGGCTCGACCTTGAGCGCCATGGAATGGGTCAACCTGTTCGCCCTGGCGGTCAATGAAGAAAACGCCGCCGGTGGGCGCATGGTCACCGCACCCACCAACGGCGCGGCGGGCATCATCCCGGCGGTGCTGCACTACTTTATGAAGTTCAGCGAAGAGGTCACCGAAGCCAACGTGGTCGACTATTTGCTCGGCGCGGCGGCGGTGGGGATTTTGTGTAAAAAGAACGCGTCGATCTCCGGTGCTGAAGTTGGTTGCCAGGGCGAGGTCGGTTCGGCCTGTGCCATGGCGGCTGCCGGTTTGGCCGAGATCCTTGGCGCCACGCCGGAACAGCTGTGCAACGCGGCTGAAATCGGCCTGGAGCACAACCTCGGCCTGACCTGCGACCCGGTGGGTGGGTTGGTGCAAGTGCCGTGCATCGAGCGCAATGCGATTGCGGCAGTGAAGGCGATCAACGCCGCGCAGATGGCCCTGCGTGGTGACGGCCAGCACTTTATCTCCCTGGACCGGGTGATCCGCACCATGCGCGATACCGGCGCGGATATGCATGACAAGTACAAAGAGACGTCGCGGGGTGGGTTGGCGGTCAGCGCGGTTGAGTGCTGACCTGCCTTTGTGGCGAGGGAGCTTGCTCCCGTTGGGCTGCGTAGCGGCCCAAAATCTTGGGAGCGCTTCGCACGCCAGCGGGAGCAAGCTCCCTCGCCACAAAGGATCGACATTGCTCATAAATTGAACACCCTAATCCAAAAGCGCCACCTTTTAGCGCGTCGCAAACAGATAAGTAGCTCCCAAACGATTTTTCGCCCAACAGACCCTTCCCTGTGCTTTGGGTGACAGACTTTCCCTACGCTCTCAAAGCGCCTTCCCACAAGTGCTACCTATCTGCTCACACGCCTTGAGCGGGCTCGCTCCTACGGCCATATCCGCGCTTCCTGCATGGGCTTGTTTAGACAGGTCATGAGGTCGTTTTTAGGAGTTATTGGACGGCCATTCAACTTTAGGCATGGCATTTGCTCTATCAAATCCAAAGCCTCTCCTGCCCAGGACGAGTGCAATAACAAGAGCCTCGCCTGAGGCCATCACCCGCTTTGTGTGAGGAGATACCGCGATGACGTCGTTCAACTCCGGGGCCCAACCCCAGAACCGTGCGCCTCAATCCATCGGCTTTTTGCTGCTGGACAATTTCACGCTGATTTCCCTGGCTTCGGCAGTGGAACCCCTGCGTATGGCCAACCAGCTGTCCGGCCGCGAGCTGTATCGCTGGACAACCCTGAGTGTCGACGGAAACCAGGTATGGGCCAGCGACGGTCTGCAAATCACCCCCGATGCCGCCATGCACAAAGCCCCGGCCCTGGACACTGTAATTGTGTGCGGTGGCGTGGGTATCCAACGTACCGTCACCCGTGAACACGTGTCGTGGCTGCAGAGCCAGGCGCGCCAGTCCCGCCGCCTTGGCGCGGTGTGCACCGGCAGTTGGGCACTGGCTTGCGCCGGTTTGCTCGACGGTTTCGATTGCAGCGTGCATTGGGAATGCCTGGCGTCGATGCAGGAAGCCTTTCCCCGTGTGTCGATGAGCACCCGCTTGTTCACCCTCGACCGTAACCGTTTCACCAGCTCCGGCGGTACCGCACCGCTGGATATGATGCTGCACCTGATCAGCCGCGACCACGGCCGTGAATTGTCGGCCGCCATCTCCGAAATGTTTGTGTATGAACGCATCCGCAACGAACAGGACCACCAGCGTGTGCCGCTCAAGCACATGCTCGGCACCAACCAGCCGAAGCTGCAGGAAATCGTCGCGCTGATGGAGGCCAACCTGGAGGAGCCGATCGACCTGGATGAACTGGCGGTATATGTCGCCGTGTCCCGTCGCCAGCTGGAGCGCCTGTTCCAGAAATACCTGCACTGCTCGCCGTCGCGCTACTACCTCAAGCTGCGCCTGATCCGTGCGCGGCAGTTGCTCAAGCAGACACCGATGTCGATCATCGAAGTGGCCTCGGTGTGCGGGTTCGTCTCCACGCCGCACTTCTCCAAGTGCTATCGCGAGTATTTCGGCATTCCGCCACGGGATGAGCGTGTGGGCTCCAACACCACCCAACAGGTGGCGATGATGCCGATTCCGCAGGCGCTGGTGTTGTCGCCGTTGTCGGGGCCTATGTCGGCATTGAGCCAGGCGCGGAACGAGTCGACTTTCGCCAGTGTAAGGCTCTAGGCCGAGGCGCTTTCATCGCAAGCAAGCCCTCTCCCACATTTCACGATTCAAATGTGGAAGAGGCGGCGCGACGGTTCGACGTGCCCCGATAGCGGTGCGGTGTATCAGGCGCCCGAGTTCTGTTTGAACTGCACCAGAGCCGGCAACAACTGCTTGTCGATCGCCTGGCGAACGGCCGGCAGAATCGTCGCGCTGCCGGTGTACATCTGTTCCACCATGCCCTTGAGTGCCTTGGCCCGCGCCGGGCTCAAACCGCGCACTGCACACTCGCAGGCTTGTTCAGCGGTGGCGCCGCTGGACACTTCAAAACCCAGCGAGCGCAGTTGGCCCAGCAGGTCATCCTGGTCAATCAAATCCGCGTGCATCATGACGTTCATCCTGGTGTAGGGAGCGGGGGTCGATTGGAATTCTGGTAGGCCGGCGACCGGTCGGCAAGGGCAGAATCCCCGAATGGCTCATATGGCTATGGGCAGGTCGTTTTCGGGTCATTTACCGATCCAAGTAATAGGCACACTGGATACCAGGCACGCACCTTGAAGGTTTGGTCACCCTCGGGATGTCACGCTCACACCAAGCGCTCTGCCCCGATCCAGTCACGGCTGGACCGGGGCTTTTTTTTGCCTGAGATTGTGGAGGGCCGTACCGGGGGCTTGTCCTAACGCCAGTCAGTTAAGGGTGAACGCTGTATGTGTGGCGAGGGAGCTTGCTCCCGTTGGGGCGCGAAGCGGCCCCGCTCTTTGTTTACAAAGCATGGGACTGCTGCGCAGTCCAACGGGAGCAAGCTCCCTCGCCACAGGTTACTTTTCAGTCTTTTTAACTGCTGCATCAGGGCTTGCCCCCGATGGCCGCACCGCGGTCTAGCGCTGCAACACCAGAATCCGCGAGAGCAGCTCATCCCGGTCGATGTAGCACCCTTGAAAATGCCGCGCCCCGGAGGCGGGATCAAACGCATTGCGCGCATGCAAGGTGCGGCGGTTATCGAAGCACCACAATTCGCCCGGATTCAGGCGCCTGACCAGGCGAAAGCGCGCCTCGCGTGTCATGGCGATAAAGCGTCGATACGCGCGATACAACAACGGCATCTGTTCGACCGGCGCGTCAAACGGTCCACGCAAGAAGTTGGCCATGCGAATCTCCGCCACATCCCCCAAGGCATCCAGCGCGATAATCGGTGCGAGGCGGCGATAGTCGCTGTGCCGGTCCTTGTTGCGAAACTCCACCGGGATTTCACACAGGGCGTCAAACGCCTCGGGGTCTTCCGTGCGCAGTGTGTTGGCGATGGCAAACCCATCGACAAAAATACTCTCGCCCCCGTTCGCATCGTTCATCAGGCAATGCAGAAATTGCAGCCCAGGTTGCAACTCCCGGGTCGGCAAATCGCTGTGCAGCGGCAGGTTGAAAGCGGTGTAGGCGTTGCTGTCGGCATCGGCCTTGGATTGCACGTTGAACAGCACGCCGAAGTTGCTCTCGCGGATAAACGAAATACGGTGGGCGATCAGCGCCAGGGCACCCGGCTCGGTGGGCACGCCGCGGATTTGCGTCAGGCCGGTGTCGCGTAACGCCAACAGCCATTGCAGCAATGCATCGGGGGCTTCCATCACCGCCGCGTAATCGAATACCGGCAGGCTCAAGGTATGGTCCCACAACCGCGATTGAGGCTTTGCCGCACGCCGTTCGGCGCGTGACTCATCGTCGTAGGCATGCGCCCGCAACCAGCCGGGATCGTATTGGCTGCGATGGCCGCCGCTCCACGCCACGCTCAGAAAGCCCTGGTCGATACGGGCATCGATGGCGCTGAGATGTTCATCCACATCGACGATTTCCAGCACCTGCTCGCGGGTCACGCTGTACACGCACGCTGCACAAGGGCAGTTATCCCGCAGCCATTGATGATGAAACGGGCTGACCCGCCCATCGGCCCAGCGCACGCGAATCTGATCGTCCAGCAACTGCGCCTCGGCGAGGTCACAGATTTTCGGGTAAGTGCGGAAATCGGCAACAGCGGCGGTTTGCATGGTGGCTCCTGAATTATTTTGGCGGGCTATTTTTTTGGAGGCAGGCCAATCACTCGGCCGAGCAGGGAAGG
Source organism: Pseudomonas sp. BCA17 (assembly GCF_004519405.1). GTDB lineage: Bacteria > Pseudomonadota > Gammaproteobacteria > Pseudomonadales > Pseudomonadaceae > Aquipseudomonas. The sequence continues at coordinate 618,030 of NZ_SGWI01000003.1, forward strand.
GCGTGGCAGGTCGGCCTGCTCTGCGGTAATGGCGACGAGTCTTTCCAACGTGGCGTCGGTAAACGGTGTTGAATGCGGGCCGGCAAGGTCGACGTGCAGCAGCATCTGCTCATTGCCCGCCAGCTCCTTTTCATCGTTGACCAGATGCAGGCTGTGATAGAGGTGCAGGCGCTTGGCATCAAAGGCGATCAGTTGCGTACGCACCTGCACCTCGGCGCCGAGTTTTACTTCGTGCAGGTAGTTCAGGTGCAGCTCCAGGGTGAACAGCGAATGGCCGCTGGCTTCGCGGTTTTCACTGTCGAGGCCCAGGGTGTCCATCAGCGCATCGGTGGCGTAGCTGAAAATCAGCAGGTAAAACGCATCGCGCAGGTGGCCGTTGTAGTCCACCCACTCCGGCTGGATTCTGGTGGTGTAGGTCGTCAGTGCTGGCATGACATAAATCCCGGGTCTGTGCTCGGACAAAAGTGAGGGAGGGGCACCCCTCCCACATAGGTTATTCGGCGAAGGTCATGCCGTGCTTGGCCTTGGTGGTTTTCACTGCTTCCAGTACGGCGAGCAGGCAGTCATCACGATAGCGCTCCAGCGCCGAAATGCTGTGTCTACCCAACTGGTCGCTGGTGCCGTCGACCACGTCGTCGATCAATTTGTCGGTCAGCTCCGGCGCCGGCAGATACGTCCAGGGCAACTGCAATGCCGGTCCGAATTGCGCCATGAAGTGCCGCATCCCGGCATCGCCGCCCGCCAGGGTATAGGTCAGGAACGTGCCCATGAACGACCAGCGCAAGCCCGCGCCAAAACGAATCGCGTCGTCAATTTCGCCGGTGGTGGCCACACCGTCATTCACCAGGTGCAGCGCCTCACGCCACAACGCTTCAAGCAGGCGGTCGGCGATAAAGCCGGGGACTTCCTTGCGTACATGCAGCGGGCGCATGCCAAGGGATTCGTACACGTTGATCGCGGCTTGAATAGCCTCCGGCGCGGTGTGCTTGCCGCCTACCACTTCCACCAGCGGCAGCAGGTAAACCGGGTTGAACGGGTGGCCGACCACGCAGCGTTCCGGGTGGGTCGAGCCTTCATAGAACTCGCTGGGCAGCAGGCCGGAAGTGCTCGAACCGATCAATGCATTCGGCTTGGCCGCCGCGCTGATCTTGCTGTGCAACTCCAGCTTCAGCTCCAACCTTTCCGGGGCGCTTTCCTGGATGAAGTCGGCGTCTTTCACACATTCTTCAATGGTGGAAACAAAGCGCAGGCGGTCCTGGGATGCACACGGTGCCAGGCCCTGTTTTTCCAGGGCGCCCCAGGCGTTGGCGACACGCTTGCGCAAGGCGGCTTCCGCGCCGGGCGCCGGGTCCCAGGCGATCACGTCCAGGCCGTGGGCGAGGGCGCGGGATACCCAGCCGCTGCCGATGACACCGCTGCCCAGGGCGGCGAAAGTTTTGATTTCAGTGATAAAGCTCATGGCACATTCCTGAAGAGTTCGCTGATCCCTGTGGGAGAGGCTTACTCCCTCCCACATTGTTGATTCGGTTACGGCCGGGGGTTAACCGCGCTGGATCAGGCCCATCTTCACGCGGCCTTCTGCCGGGGTCAGGACCCGTGCACCCAGGCGGCTGAGGATTTCACCGGCGCGTTCTACCAGTTGGCCATTGGTGGCGAGCACGCCTTTGTCCAGCCACAGGTTGTCTTCCAGGCCAACCCGCACATTGCCGCCCAGCAGCACCGCTTGCGCCGCCATTGGCATTTGCATGCGGCCGATACCGAAGCCGGCCCACACCGCGTCGGCGGGCAGGTTGTCGACCATGGCCTTCATGGTGGTGGTGTCGGCCGGTGCGCCCCATGGGATGCCCAGGCACAGTTGAAACAGCGGGTTGTCGAGCAGGCCTTCCTTGATCATCTGCTTGGCGAACCACAGGTGGCCGGTGTCGAAGATTTCCAGTTCGGCCTTTACGCCCAGTTCCTGGATGCGTTTGGCGCCTGCGCGCAGTTGCGCCGGGGTGGACACGTAAATAGTGTCGCCATCGCCGAAGTTCAGGGTGCCGCAATCCAGGGTGCAGATCTCCGGCAGCAGTTCCTCCACATGGGCCAGGCGGGTCAATGGGCCGACCAGGTCAGTGTTGGGGCCGAACTCCATTGGGTTTTCGCCGGCGCCGATTTCCAGGTCGCCGCCCATGCCGGCGGTGAGGTTGACGATGATGTCGATGTCGGCCTCACGGATGCGCTCCATCACTTCGCGGTACAGCGCGACGTCGCGGCTGAACTTGCCGGTGTGCGGGTCACGGACGTGGCAGTGCACTACGGTGGCGCCGGCCTTGGCGGCTTCAACGGCGGCCGCTGCGATTTGTTTGGGCGTGACCGGCACGTGTGGGCTTTTGGCGGTCGTGTCGCCAGCACCGGTGAGTGCGCAGGTGATGATGACGTCGTGGTTCATGGTGCAGTTCCTTACAGGCGGGCGTAGTGATGCCGTGCGCAGCCGGGTGTGGCTGCGTCACGGTGATTCGGGTCAGGTTATTTGCTGGTCAGCTGCAGGTTGGCGGCAGCCGGTTTGCCGTCGAAAGTGGTCACGCCCGCCAGCCAGCGCTGCTGGTCTTGCGGGTGGTCCTTGAGCCACTGTTTGGCGGACTCGATGGGGTCCTTGTGATCCAGCAGCGGCTGCATCATCCGGCTCTCGTCGGCGGCGGTGAAGGTGAGGTTGCTCAGCAGTTTATGAACGTTGGGGCACTGTTCGGCGTAGGTGGGCGACGTCACGCTCCACACCGTGGCCATGCCTTCGTTCGGGCCGAGGGCGTCGTCGCTGCCGGTGAGGTAGGTCATGGCGACGTTGACGTTCATCGGGTGCGGCGCCCAGCCGAAGAACACCACGGCTTCCTTGCGGCGTACCGCACGGTCAACGGCGGCGAGCATGCCGGCCTCACTGGATTCCACCAACTGGAATTTACCCAGGCCGAACTGGTTCTTGGCAATCATGGCCTTGATCTGGGTGTTGGCCCCCGACCCAGGCTCGATGCCATAGATCTTGCCGCCCAGCTCTTTCTCGAACTTGGCGATGTCGGCGAAGGTTTTCAGGCCCTTGTCCGCCAGGTAAGTCGGCACGGCGAGGGTGGCGCGTGCATCTTCCAGGCTGGGTTTGTCGAGCACCTTGACTTGCTTGGCGTCGATGAATGGCGTGATGGTCTGGGTCATCAGCGGGTTCCAGTACCCCAGGAACAGGTCCAGGCGCTGGTCGCGGATACCGGCGAAGATGATTTGCTGGGAGGCGCTGGTTTGTTTGGTCTTGTAGCCGAGGCCATCGAGCAGCACTTGGGTCATGGCACTGGTGGCGATTACGTCGGTCCAGTTCACCACGCCCATGCGCACGTTCTGGCAAGACGCTGCGTCGGCAGCCATTACGTTCGTGCTCAAGATGGCGCTGGCGCTGAGTGCAAGCACGCAGCGGCTGATCAGTCGGTTCATGGTGGTTCCCTCGGCAGGTCGTTATTGTGGGTTCCGGCGTCTTTGTGCGCCGTGAGCCCAAGTTACGCAAGCCAGGGGGCGGCAAAGCGCACGGCGGCGACCAGCTCTTGCACTGCAGCGACCTGCCCCCTTGAATCCGCCCATGAACGGGAGTATCACAGTGCCACGCTGCCCGTATGACGAGTGCGCCACCATGTCCCAGGATTTCTACTTTTTGCTGATGCCAGGTTTCTCGGCCATTGGCTTTATCTCCGCGCTGGAGCCCCTGCGGGTGGCCAACCGTTTTCGTGGCGAGCTGTACCGCTGGCACGTGTTGAGTGCCGATGGCGGCGCAGTGCTGGCGAGCAATGGCATGTCGGTCAATGCCGACGCTGCGCTGGAGCCGCTGAAAAAAGGCGCGACGTTGCTGGTGGTCGCCGGCTTTGAACCGTTGCAGTTCGCCACGCCTGCACTGGAGCACTGGCTGCGCCGTCTCGACCACGATGGAGTGACCCTTGGCGCTATCGATACCGGTGCCTGCGTGCTCGCTGAAGCTGGCCTGCTCGACGGCCATCGCCTGACCCTGCACTGGGAAGCCATCGACGCCTTCAAGGAATCGTATCCACACTTGAGCGTGACCCAGGAATTGTTCGAAATTGACCGGCGCCGCATCACCTGCGCCGGTGGCACGGCCTCCATCGACCTGATGCTCGACCTGATCGCGCAGGCCCACGGCCCGGAGCTGGCGATTCAGGTCTCCGAACAGTTCGTGCTCGGCCGTATCCGTCCACGCAAAGACCACCAGCGCATGCAGATCGCCACGCGCTACGGCATCAACAACAAGAAGCTGGTGCAAGTGATCGGCGAGATGGAGCAGCACACCGAGCCGCCGCTGAGCACCCTGGCCCTGGCCGAGGCGATCAAGGTGACCCGGCGGCAGCTGGAGCGGCTGTTTCGCCTGCACTTGAATGATACGCCGAGCAACTTCTACCTCGGTCTACGCCTGGAAAAGGCCCGGCAACTGTTGCGCCAGAGCGATATGAGCGTGCTGGAAGTGAGCATTGCCTGTGGGTTTGAGTCACCGTCGTATTTCACCCGCAGTTACCGCGCGCGGTTTGCGAAGTGCCCGCGGGAGGATCGGCGACGGGAGGTGGTTTGACGGGCAATTATAGTAATTTATACTCGTTACTATAATTTATAGCCTAATCAATAATTGAGTATAAAAGCATGTCCAAGAACAGCGGCTTTGTGTTTCGCCGCCCCGCCCTGGCAAGCAGCATAGCCGACGGTTTGGTGGGGGCGGGTATTCAGGACTTCACGTCGGGCCTGTTCCTCGCAGCACCCCGGCGCACCGGGAAAAGCACTTTTTTGCGTGAAGACCTGATTCCCGAGTGTCAACTGCGGGGTTGGCTGACCGTCTACGTCGATCTGTGGGCCGACAAAGAGCAAGACCCGGCGGAGCTGATCGCCGGCGCTATCGCCGCTGCCCTGGTGCCCTACGAAAAGGGTATTCGTAAACTGGCCAAGAACATCGGGATCGAGAAGCTGAGCTTTCTGCGTACCTTGTCCTGGGACTTTACCAAGCCACAACTGCCTGTCGGTGCGACGCTGACCCAGGCCCTGGAATTACTCCACAATGCTGCGGAAAAACCCGTCGTGCTGGTGATTGACGAGGCGCAGCACGCTTTAACCAGCGAGTCGGGGATCAACGCGATGTTTGCGTTGAAGGCCGCCCGGGATCAGCTCAACCAAGGCCGTGACGAGGATGGCAGCGGTTTGCACCTGGTGTTCACCGGCTCCAACCGCGACAAGCTGGCCCATCTGGTGTTGGGTAAGAGTCAGCCGTTCTTCGGCTCCAGCATCACGCCGTTTCCGCTGCTGGGTAAAGAGTTCACCCGGGCCTACACTGCACACCTCAACGCGCACCTGGCCCAGACCAACCAATTCAACGCGGCCGATATTGATGAAGCCTTCGAGCTGGTAGGTCGACGCCCCGAGATGCTGCGCACGATCATCGGTGAAGTGGCGCTGGAGCTGGGTGAGGCGAGCAACCTCGGCCAACTGCTGCACAGTCGCGCCGAATTGCTGCGCGCGGGTGTATGGACTGAATTCGAAAGCGCCTGGAACAACCTCACCGTGCCCCAACGCGCCGTGCTGGAAGTCATGGTGGAGCGCTCTCAAAACAACGAACCTTTCGCCCCCTTCACCGACAGCACGATCACGGCCGTCAGCAAAGTGCTGGAAGACATGGGCAGTGATGTGGTGCCGGGCACCCAGACCATTCAGGCGTGTATCGATGCCCTGCGGGATAAAGAACTGGTGTGGAAGTCGAGCCGGGGTGGGTATGCCCTGGAAGACAAATCCTTCGGGGAGTGGCTGCTGCACAAGCGCCGTACACCGGCCTGAGGCAACACCCATCCAATGTGGGGGCGGGCTTGCTCGCGAATACAGTGTGTCGGTTGGCGCATTCGGTACTGACCCGCCGCATTCGCGAGCAGGCCCGCTCCCACACTGTACTTCGGTGTGACTTACTTCTTTACCAAGGCCGAACAAGCCGCTTTATAAGCTTCGTGCTGATACTTGTTCAACGTCGTCGGCAGTTCAAAGCTGTGCTTCTTGTTCTGCGCGTTGATGGTCTGCGGCGACAGCAGCGTCACCTCAACCCCGTCGAGCAACTGAAACACGCCTTCAATCTTGAACGTGGTCGGGCCACCGGCAAACTCGCCTTTCTTGCTGCGCTTCTTGATCGCGATACGGGTGATGGCGTTTTCCTGCACAAACGCCTTCACCTGGGCGGCGAACGCTTTGACGTTGGCCGCCTCGTCATCGTCTTCAAGGGCGATTTTCTTGGTGGACAGCGCGACATGGCTCAGCGCCTGGTTGCCCAGGGAGGCGACGGCGAGGATGGCTTCGCTGCCTTTGATTTCGATGCCGCAAATAGTCATGAGTGGCCTTGGTTAAGAAAGAAATAGCGCAGATTGTCGCTTATTCCTGCCCGATCGACTCCAAAAACTCCGACCGCTCATCACTCATCCGCGCCAGGCAATCATTCTGTTGAATGGCGTAGTCCTTGGTGCCCGTCACCGCCGGAAAGGTGTCCACCGCACAATCGGCGTCGCGCAGTTTTTCCCACTTCTGCTGGGCGTCCTTCAGACGAGCGGTAATGTCGGCGAGCTGCGACTTGTTGCTGCCGTAGGTCGACGCCATGCGTTCGAGCAGGCCCTGGTAGTTATCTTTGAGCAATTGCTCGGCGGTGGTTTTGTTGAAAGTGGCGCATTCCAGGGTTTGTTTGTCGTTTTCGATGCCATCGCACGGCGTGTTGTCGGTGTCTTCAGCCGCGTGGGCGGTGGTTGCGATGAGTGCCAAAGCCAGGAAAATCGATTTCATTGCGCCGTCTCATATCAGGTAATGGCCGAATTCTGGCTCAAGCGTAAGACAAAGAACAGCCGCCAGTCAGGCCTCTCTTAACAGCCTTTGTCGCGGATTGACGCTTTCGGCAATTCCCCTGTCGTTTTTGCACCCGGTTCCGTCGGCCCCTGGGCATATGCTGGCCCAAAGCGCCGGCAGACGATTCGGCGCATGAATCGCCATAAGGGGACGCCTGATGAGCCCAGCCGAATTGCACGCCGACAGCATCGTTATCGACGGGCTGATTATTGCCAAGTGGAATCGCGATCTGTTCGAGGACATGCGCAAAGGGGGCCTCACCGCCGCCAACTGCACCGTGTCGGTGTGGGAAGGCTTCCAGGCCACTATCAATAACATCGTGGCCAGCCAGACCCTGATCCGTGAGAACAGCGACCTGGTGATCCCGGTGAAAACCACCGCGGATATCCGTCGCGCCAAGGAGTTGGGCAAGACCGGCATCATCTTCGGCTTCCAGAACGCCCATGCGTTCGAAGACCAGTTGGGCTATGTCGAGATCTTCAAGCAGCTCGGCGTGGGCGTCGTGCAGATGTGCTACAACACCCAGAACCTGGTCGGCACCGGTTGCTACGAGCGCGACGGCGGCCTGTCGGGTTTTGGGCGCGAGATTGTCGGCGAGATGAACCGCGTCGGCATCATGTGCGACCTGTCCCACGTGGGCTCCAAAACGTCCGAAGAAGTCATCCTCGAATCGAAAAAGCCGGTGTGCTACTCCCACTGCCTGCCATCGGGCCTTAAAGAGCACCCGCGCAACAAATCCGATGAAGAGCTGAAGTTCATCGCCGATCACGGCGGTTTTGTCGGCGTGACCATGTTCGCGCCATTCCTGGCCAAGGGCATCGATTCGACCATCGACGACTACGCCGAAGCCATCGAATACACCATGAACATCGTCGGCGAAGACGCTATCGGTATCGGCACCGACTTCACCCAGGGGCATGGCCAGGATTTCTTCGAGATGCTGACCCATGACAAGGGCTACGCCCGCCGCCTGACCAACTTCGGCAAGATCATCAACCCGCTGGGCATCCGCACCGTGGGTGAGTTCCCCAACCTCACCGAGACCCTGCTCAAGCGCGGCCACCCTGAACGGGTAGTGCGCAAGATCATGGGCGAGAACTGGGTCAATGTCCTGAAGGACGTCTGGGGCGAATAAGCCACCGCCAACGCATCTTCTCCCTCGGCCGTTCGTGTCGGGGGAACTACACAAGAATTTTCTGGAGTTAAGTTTCCATGGCCAAGATCGCCCCGCAATTGCCAATCGAAGTCGACAGCGAAACCGGTGTCTGGACCTCCGACGCCCTGCCGATGCTGTATGTGCCGCGCCACTTCTTCGTCAACAACCACATGGGCATCGAAGAGGTGTTGGGCGCTGAAGCCTACGCCGAAATTCTCTACAAGGCCGGCTACAAGTCCGCCTGGCACTGGTGTGAAAAAGAAGCCGAGTGCCATGGCCTGGAAGGCGTCGCGGTGTTCGAACATTACATGAAGCGCCTGTCGCAACGCGGCTGGGGCCTGTTCAAGATCCAGGACATCGACCTCGACAAAGGCACCGCCAGCGTCAAGCTCGAACACTCCGCTTTCGTCTACGTGTATGGCAAGGTCGGACGCAAGGTCGACTACATGTTCACCGGCTGGTTTGCCGGCGCCATGGACCAGATCCTTGAAGCGCGTGGCAGCAAGATCCGCACTGTGGCCGAACAAGTCTACGGAGGCTCCGAAGAGGGCCACGATGATGGCTTGTTCACCGTCAAGCCGTTGTAAGCCGAGGACCGTGCCATGGCTTTCGAAGCAATGTTCCAGCCGATCCAGATCGGCAAACTGACCATCCGCAACCGCGTGCTCAGTACCGCCCACGCCGAGGTGTATGCCACCGACGGCGGGATGACCACTGACCGCTATGTGAAGTACTACGAAGAGAAAGCCAAGGGCGGTATCGGCCTGGCGATCTGCGGCGGCTCCTCGGTGGTGGCCATCGACAGCCCCCAGGAATGGTGGAGCTCGGTGAACCTGTCCACCGACCGCATCATCCCGCACTTCCAGAACCTGGCCGACGCCATGCACAAGCATGGCGCCAAGATCATGATCCAGATTACCCACATGGGTCGTCGCTCCCGCTGGGACGGCTTCAACTGGCCGACCTTGATGTCGCCGTCCGGCGTGCGTGAGCCGGTGCACCGTGCCACCTGCAAAACCATCGAGCCGGAAGAAATCTGGCGCGTGATCGGCAACTACGCCCAGGCTGCGCGTCGCGCGAAGGCCGGTGGCCTGGACGGGGTGGAACTGTCCGCCGTGCACCAGCACATGATCGACCAGTTCTGGAGCCCACGGGTCAACAAGCGTACCGACGAATGGGGCGGCACCTTTGAGGGCCGCATGAAATTCGGCCTGGAAGTGTTGAAAGCCGTGCGTGCCGAGGTAGGTGACGACTTCTGCGTAGGCATGCGCCTGTGCGGTGACGAGTTCCACCCGGATGGCCTGTCCCACGAGGACATGAAACAGATCGCCAAGTATTACGACGACACCGGCATGCTCGATTTCATCGGCGTGGTGGGGTCGGGGTGCGACACCCATAACACCCTGGCCAACGTGATCCCGAACATGAGTTATCCACCGGAGCCGTTCCTGCACTTGGCTGCCGGTATCAAGGAAGTGGTCAAGGTCCCGGTGCTGCACGCGCAGAACATCAAGGACCCGAACCAGGCCACGCGCATCCTTGAAGGCGGTTATGTGGACATGGTCGGCATGACCCGTGCGCATATCGCCGACCCGCACCTGATCGCCAAGATCAAGATGGGCCAGATCGACCAGATCAAACAATGCGTGGGCGCCAACTACTGCATCGACCGCCAGTACCAGGGCCTGGACGTGCTGTGTATCCAGAACGCCGCGACCTCCCGTGAATACATGGGCGTGCCGCACATCATCGAGAAATCCACCGGGCCCAAACGCAAAGTCGTGGTGGTCGGCGCCGGCCCTGCCGGGATGGAAGCGGCACGGGTTGCCGCCGAGCGTGGCCACGACGTGACCCTGTTCGAGAAAAAAGAATTCATCGGCGGGCAGATCACGACGGCCTCCAAGGCACCGCAGCGCGACCAGATCGCTGGCATCACCCGCTGGTACCAGTTGGAGCTGGCGCGCTTGAAAGTCGACCTGCGCCTGGGGGTGGCGGCCGATGCCGACACCATCCTCGACCTGCGTCCCGATGTGGTCGTGCTGGCAGTGGGTGGGCAGCCGAACGTGGAGCAGAACGAACACTGGGGCGCCGCAGAAGGCTTGATAGTGAGCAGCTGGGACGTGCTCGACGGCAAAGTCGCACCGGGCAAGAACGTGTTGGTCTACGACACCATCTGCGAGTTCACCGGCATGTCGGTGGCGGACTTCCTCGCGGACAAAGGCAGCCAGGTCGAGATCGTCACCGACGACATCAAGCCGGGCGTGGCCATCGGTGGTACGTCGTTCCCGACCTACTACCGCAGCATGTACCCCAAGGAAGTGATCATGACCGGCGACATGATGCTGGAAAAGGTCTACCGCGAGGGCGACAAGTTGGTGGCGGTGCTGGAGAACGAATACACCGGTGCCAAAGAGGAGCGGGTGGTGGACCAGGTGGTCGTCGAGAACGGCGTGCGCCCTGACGAAGCGATCTACTACGCGCTGAAGGAAGGTTCGCGCAACAAGGGGCAGATCGACGTCGAAGCGCTGTTCGCAATCAAGCCGCAGCCCATCTTGAGTGAGCCGGGTGATGGGTACTTGCTGTTCCGCATCGGTGACTGTGTGGCCCAGCGCAACACCCACGCCGCGATCTATGACGCCCTGCGCCTGTGCAAGGATTTCTAAGTCGACACTGAACCAAAGTGGACTCGGTTTAAATGTGGGAGGGGGCTCGCCCCCGATAGCGATGGGTCAGCTACAGCTCTACCAACTGACACTCTGCCATCGGGGCCAGCCCCCTCCCGCATTCAAGGCCCGTTTCACAGTAGACCTATGAGGTCTGTGGGAGCTTCACCATGTTGAACACCTTGCTGCCTATTCTCTTATTTGCCGCCCTGGGGCTTGCTGTCCTTGGGGCGCTTCGGCGTGTCGCGATGTGGCGCCGGGGCCGCGCGTCCAAAGTCGATTTGATCGGCGGCCTGCTGGCCATGCCCAAGCGCTACATGGTCGACCTGCACCACGTGGTGGCCCGTGACAAATACATTGCCAATACTCACGTCGCCACGGCGTTGGGCTTTGTGCTGTCGGCATTGCTGGCGATCCTGGTGCATGGTTTCGGCTTGCATAACCGCATCCTCGGCTATGCCTTGCTGCTGGCCTCGGTGCTGATGTTTGTCGGCGCCACCTTTGTCTATCTGCGTCGACGCAACCCGCCGTCACGCCTGTCGAAAGGCCCGTGGATGCGCCTGCCGAAAAGCCTGATGGCATTCTCGGTGAGTTTCTTCCTGGTGACCCTGCCGGTAGCCGGGGTGCTGCCTGCCGACTTCGGCGGCTGGCTGCTCGCGGCGTTGTTGAGCGTGGGTGTGCTGTGGGGCGTATCGGAGATGTTCTTCGGCATGACCTGGGGCGGCCCGATGAAGCACGCTTTTGCCGGCGCCCTGCACCTGGCCTGGCACCGTCGCGCCGAGCGCTTCGGCGGCGGGCGTTCCACCGGTTTGAAACCCTTGGACCTGAGTGACAAAACCGCGCCGCTGGGGGTGGAGAAACCCAAGGACTTTACCTGGAACCAACTGCTCGGCTTCGACGCGTGTGTGCAATGCGGCAAATGCGAAGCCGCGTGCCCGGCTTTCGCTGCGGGCCAGCCGCTGAACCCGAAAAAACTCATTCAAGACATGGTGGTCGGCCTGGCTGGCGGCACCGACGCCAAGTTTGCCGGCAGCCCGTATCCAGGCAAAGCCATTGGCGAACACGGCGGCAACCCGCATCAGCCGATCGTCAATGGCCTGGTGGACGCCGAAACCTTGTGGTCGTGCACCACCTGCCGTGCGTGTGTGGAAGAGTGCCCGATGATGATCGAGCACGTGGACGCCATCGTCGACATGCGCCGCCACCTGACATTGGAAAAAGGCGCCACGCCGAACAAAGGTGCCGAAGTCCTGGAAAACCTGATCGCCACCGACAACCCTGGCGGTTTCGCACCGGGCGGTCGTCTGAACTGGGCGGCCGACCTGAACCTGCCATTGCTCAGTGACACGGGCCGCTGCGAGGTGCTGTTCTGGGTCGGTGATGGCGCCTTCGACATGCGCAACCAGCGCACCCTGCGTGCCTTCGTCAAAGTACTCAAAGCCGCCAAGGTCGACTTCGCCGTACTCGGCCTGGAAGAGCGTGACAGTGGCGATGTGGCGCGACGCCTGGGCGACGAAGCCACCTTCCAACTGCTGGCCACGCGCAACATCCAGTCCTTGGCCAAGTACAGCTTCAAGCGCATCGTCACCTGCGACCCGCACAGTTTCCATGTGCTGAAAAACGAATACGGCGCCTTCAACGGCAACTACCTGGTGCAACACCACAGCACCTTCATGGCCGAGCTGATCGGCGAGGGCGCGCTGAACCTGGGCCAGCACAAGGGCAACAGCGTGACCTACCACGACCCTTGTTACCTGGGCCGCTACAACGGCGAATATGAAGCCCCGCGTCAAGTGCTGCGTGCACTGGGTATCGAGGTCAAGGAGATGCAACGCTCCGGCTTCCGTTCACGCTGCTGCGGCGGCGGTGGCGGCGCACCGATCACTGACATTCCCGGCAAGCAACGTATCCCCGATATGCGCATGGAGGACATCCGTGAAACCGGCGCCGAGCTGGTGGCCGTGGGCTGCCCGCAGTGTACGGCGATGCTTGAGGGTGTGGTGGAGCCTCGGCCATTGATCAAGGACATCGCTGAACTGGTCGCCGACGCGTTGCTCGAAGACGCCACGCCTGCCAAAGCCCCTTTGAAACGTGAACCTGCGGAGGTGCACTGATGAGCGACATTATCCGCCGCGACCCACGGGCCGAATGGATCGCACGCAACCGCCTGCACCCGTTGCATGCGGCGATGCAGCCGGTGCAACACAGCTGGATGGGGCCCAACGGCATCATCCGCAAGAACGTGCACGGTGTCGGTTTCATCGGCCCCAATGGCATCAAGCGCATCGACCGCAGCGGCGCCCAGCAGGGAGGCGCGACCAAGCGTACGGCGGCCGCCGAAGTGCAGTTGCCACTGCATCAGGTGGCGGCGCCTGCGTTCTACATCAACGTGGTGCCAGACATGGTCGGTGGCCGCTTGAGCAGCCACGACCGCGACTTGCTCGGCCTGGCGCGGCAACTCGCCGGCAGCGACGGCGCCGTGCTGGCCGTGGTGTTTGGGGAGCATAAGGAAAGTGCCTTTGCCACCGCCGGTGTGGATCGCCTGCTGGTGCTGGAAGGGCATGAGTTCGACGGTTATTCACCGGAGCAACGTGTGCAGGGTTTACGCGCTGTGGATAACCAGTTCAACCCGCGTCACTGGCTCTTGCCGGATAGCCGCAGTGGGGGGGGTGAGTTGGGGCGGCGTTTTGCCGCCAGCCTCAAGGAGCGCCCCGCCACGCGGGTATGGCAGATCAAGGGGGGGGAATGCATCGGCCGCGCCGGCGCCGGCCAGGAAGATTTGGCTCGGCCATTGCCACGCTTGATTCTGGCGGCTGCCGAATGTGCCGACCCGGTCAGCGAGACCCGCCACGAAGTGTTGCCCGTGGAGTTATCCACAGCCCTGGCTCGCAGCCTGCCGCGCATCGAAGATCTCGGTGCGGTGGCGGTGGACCCGGCGGCGATCCCCATGGCCGAAGCTGAATTCATCTTCTCTGGCGGCAATGGCGTGAAGGATTGGGCGCTGTTCCACCAGACCGCTGCCGCCCTGGGCGCCACCGAAGGCGCGTCGCGGGTGGCGGTGGACGACGGCTTCATGGCCCGGGATCGCCAGGTCGGCGCGAGCGGCACCTGGGTCACCGCCCGCGTCTATGTGGCCGTGGGCATTTCCGGAGCGATCCAGCATCTGCAAGGCATTGGTGCCTGCGACAAGGTGGTGGCGATCAACCTCGACCCCGGCTGCGACATGATCAAGCGTGCCGACCTGTCGGTGATCGGCGAGAGCGCCGCGATATTGCAAGCCTTGATCGATGCGGTCGCGGCCTACCGCAACGGCGCCAAGCGCGATGCAGCTTAGGGATATGACCATGACGACGAATGTAATCAGCCTGGTTTCGATTGGTGCCCATCCCACTTCCGGGCGCCCGCGTCGTGCGGAGCAGGATGCGCGCGCGGTCGAACTCGGCCTGCAAATGGCTGGGGATAAGTTGCAGGTGCTGCACGCCGGCGATGTCGCCGAACCGACCTTGCGCAGTTACCTGGGCATGGGTTTGCCGCAGTTGCATGTGCTGGAGCAACCGGCGGGCAGCGATGCCTTGCCGGTGCTCAGTGAGTACCTGCGTGACGCGGGAGCCCAGGTGGTGCTCGCCGGCAGCCAGGCGGAAACCGGTGAAGGTTCGGGCATGTTGCCGTTCCTGCTGGCCGAGCAATTGGGCTGGCCGCTGATTGTCGGGCTCGCACAGGTGGAGTCTATCGACGGCGGCGTAGCCCACGTGCTGCAAGCCTTGCCCCGTGGTCAGCGGCGGCGCTTGAAGGTGCGCCTGCCGTTTCTGGCCACGGTGGATAACGCGGCGCCCAAGCCTCGGCAAAGTGCTTACGGGCCAGCCCAACGCGGCGAGCTGGCAGCCCATGAGGTCGAAGTGCAAGAGGATGAGTTATTCACAGGCGCCGTGCTGCAGCCGGCCAAGCCTCGGCCCAAGCGCCTCAAGGTGATCAAGGCCAAGAGCGGTGCCGACCGCATGAAGGCTGCAACGGCCAAGGCCAGTGGCGGCGGTGGGCAGATTCTCAAGGATCTCAGCCCGCAAGCGGGCGCCGAAGCCATCCTCAAGCTGCTGGTTGAGGAAGGCGTGGTTCGCTGAACCTTACAAGTAGCGGGCTTGCTCGCGAAGAACCTTAACGATAACGCAGCGTGCCTGGTTTGACGCGGCGCTCTCAGGTTCTTCGCGAGCAAGCTCGCTCTTACAGGGAAACTGATATTACCCACAATCCCTGTTGACCCGTCTGTGGATAACCTGTTCGCGGTCGTCTACACCCCATGCAAATCAAGCCCTGCAATCCCCTGTACGAAAAATAACCAGCCTAACTGGCGGTTTTTCCTGGGTTTTTTACCTGATTTCATTCATTTCGTTGCGCAGACTTGCCCCCAAAGTCTGTTGGCGCCTCTGTGGATAAGATGTTCGCTATCAGCTACAGCCCATATAAAACAAGGCTTTCATGAGGTTGTTCGAAATTTGATCAATCTTGTCGTTTTACCCTCTGAAAAGCCTGAATAGCCCGATTTATGAAGCTTTGGCGGCCTTTTCCACAGCCCGGGAAAAGTTGCCCCCAAAGTCTGTTGGTGTATCTGTGGATAAGGTGTTCGCGTAGTGCTACAGGCCACGTTTTTCGTGGTCTGCAAGAATTTGATCAATAAATGATCAGTGGTGTGTGAATCCCGTCGACTTGAATAAGTCACGGAATTTCTTCATTTATTTTTAGGCCGGGAGCACACTTGCCCACAATTGCTATGGGTGGCTTTGTGGATAAGTTGTTGGGTAACGGCTGTAAGGCAGGCTGGCAGTGGTCTGCGAGAGATTTGATCAAATATTAAGCAGTGTGAGCTTCAACTGTGGGAGGAGGCTTGCCCTCATGCCAGTCAGTTAAGGGGGAACGCTGTATCTGTGGCGAGGGAGCTTGCTCCCGTTGGGCCGCGAAGCGGCCCCGCTCTTTGTTTACAAAGCATGGGACTGCTGCGCAGTCCAACGGGAGCAAGCTCCCTCGCCACAGGTTACGTTGTCGCCTTTCTACTTCTTAACTGACGGGTAGTAGAGCAAGCCCCCTCCAACATGTTTGAGCTGTGGGTATCGGTTATTCGTGTGCAGCCACGCCTTTGAGGTAAGGGGCTGGGGCTGCGCCGAGGTTGTTCAACATGCGTTCGCTGTACCAATCCACGAAGTTCACCACGCCGAACTCGTAGGTCTTGGAGTACGGGCCAGGCTGGTAGGCGGTGGAGTTGATGCCGCGCTGGTTCTCTTCGGCCAGGCGTCGGTCCTGGTCGTTGGTGGCGTCCCACACCTGGCGCATACGCTCCACGTCGTAGTCCACACCCTCCACGGCATCCTTGTGTACCAGCCACTTGGTGGTGACCATGGTTTCCTGGGCGCTGATCGGCCACACAGTGAACACGATGATGTGGTCGCCCATGCAGTGGTTCCACGAGTGGGGCAGGTGCAGGATGCGCATGGAGCCCAGGTCCGGGTTCTTGATGCGCCCCATGAGTTTGGCGCAGCCCTGTTTCCCGTCCATGGTCATCGACACGGTGCCCTTGAGCAGCGGCATGCGCACGATGCGGTTACGCAAGCCGAAGCTGGCGTGGGCGTAAGGGATTTTCTCGGCATCCCAGGCAGCGGCGGAAGCGGCAACGTGGTCCTTGAACGCCTGGTCGGCGCGCGGGTCGGTGACGTCGTCCCATTCCAGCAGGGTTTTCAACAGTTCCGGGTGCGAGGCGTTGCAGTGGTAGCACTCGCGGTTGTTCTCCAGCACCAGCTTCCAGTTGGCTTTTTCCATCAAGGTGGTTTGCACCGCCACCTTGGTGTTTTCCATGTCGTAGGGTTCCATGTAGTGGTTCAGGGTCGACAGGAAGTCATCGATGGCCGGCGGATTTTCGGCCAGGCTGATGAAGATGTAGCCGCCGGCGGTCTTCACATTCACCGGTTTCAGGCCGTACTGCTTCATGTCGAAGTCGGCGCCCATCTCGGTGCCGGCGAACAGCAGGCGGCCGTCCAGCTCGTAGGTCCACTGATGGTAGTGGCAGACCAGTTTGGCGACCTTGCCCTTGTCGCTGGTGCACAGGCGCGAGCCACGGTGACGGCACACGTTGTGGAACGCATGCACCACGCCTTCGGCGCCACGGATCACGATGATCGGGTTCTTGCCCACTTGCAGGGTCAGGTAGTTGCCCTTGGCGGGGATCTCGCAGGTCATGCCGGCGATCAACCACTCTTTCTGGAAGATTTCCTGCATGTCGATATCGAACAGTCGTTCATCCGAGTAGAACGGTTGCGGCAGCGAAAAGGTGCGCTCACGTTCTTGCAGCATTTGCGCGGTGGCCTTGCGTGCGGGTTCCAGCGGATCGCCCAAGCTTAAGGTTGCGGTGACGTCCATCGTATGTGTCCTCATGGCCATTCAATGTGGCCGGCGAATAGTGGCTACGGTTGTACTACGCAAGGCGTAAAGAAAGCGTGGTTGTTGGGCGTGAGTGTGGGGCCGCTGAAGGCCAGAACCTTGTCCATTAGCGACATGGCCCACTCTGATCCCGACGCGCAACCCCCGTGGTATGGGGGCTGGTCGCGATAAGTATGTGAATGTCGCAGATAGGTAAATGGGCGCATTCGGCGTTACGCAAAATCGCCTTCATCAGGCCGACCTACGGCTACGGAGAACAGCATGTCCAATAACTTCCTGAACCCGGTAACTACTCAGACCTGGGCCAATGGTCGACACATCGTCCGTTGCGTCAAAGTCATCCAGGAAACCTGGGACGTGCGCACTTTTTGCTTCATGGCCGACCAGCCAATCCTGTTCTTTTTCAAGCCGGGACAATTCGTCACCCTGGAACTGGAAATCGACGGGCAGCCAATCATGCGCTCGTACACCATTTCCAGTTCGCCATCGGTGCCCTACAGCTTTTCGGTGACGATCAAGCGTGTGCCGGGTGGCCGCGTGTCCAACTGGTTGCACGACACCCTGCATGAAGGCCAGGAGCTGGCGGTGCACGGGCCGGTCGGGCTGTTCAACGCCATCGACTTTCCGAGCCCGAAAGTGTTGTATCTCAGCGGCGGCGTCGGCATCACGCCAGTGATGTCCATGGCCCGTTGGTTCTACGACACCAACGCTAACGTCGACATGACATTTATCCACAGCGCTCGCTCGCCCAAGGACATCATCTATCACCGCGAGCTGGAACACATGGCGTCGCGGATTGATAACTTCAGCCTGCACCTGATTTGTGAGAAGCATGGGTTGGGTGAGCCCTGGGCGGGGTACCGCGGTTACCTGAACCACAAAATGCTCGAACTGATGGTGCCGGACTTCCTGGAGCGCGAAGTGTTCTGCTGCGGCCCTACGCCGTACATGAATGCAGTGAAGCGCCTCTTGGAGGCCGCCGGTTTCGACATGGCGCGTTACCACGAAGAATCGTTTGGGGCCACGCCACCTGAAGCCCGAGCCGATGCGGTGGAGCAGGCCGAACAAGCCGCCGAAGCACCGGAACCCGATCTGGCTGACCTGCATCAGGTGGAATTCATTGCCTCGGGCAAAAGCATCCGCGTGGCGCCGGGCGAAACCGTGCACGCAGCGGCGGCCAAGCTTGGCCTGCTGATCCCCAAAGCTTGCGGCATGGGCATCTGCGGAACGTGCAAGGTGATGAAGTTGGGTGGGGAAGTCGAGATGGAGCACAACGGCGGGATCACCGAGGAAGACGAAGCCGAGGGTTACATCCTGTCGTGCTGCAGTGTGCCGAAGGGCGATGTGCGTATCGAGTTCTGATTAACAACCTGCTCAAGTGGGGCATATTCCTGTGTGGGAGCAAGATTCCTCCCACACAGGATGTTAACGGTTACTGAGCGTAGAGATGAACCACGAAGTTCTGGCCTGAAGCTGTCAATTCATAGACTTTGTCGTAGATCCTCAAGGTTCTCGACGGTTCGCGGATGGTGTCCCCGACTTTTGCGTGCTTCCTGAACTCATCCCAGTCAATCACCGTGGTGCTGATGCTGCCGTCGCCTTGCAGGGTGTTGCCGTTGCTCTGGTATTCCATGGGGTTAGCCTCTGCTGGATGTCCGTTTCCGGCCGATGATTCGGCAGGTGGTCGTCCCGAAAGGCGGCCTCTGCAGCTAATGCCAGGCAATTAAGCGTAAGCGCCTTCTGTAGGAGCGAGCTTGCTCGCGAAAAACGTCAACGGTAACGCGTGTTGCCTGAATGAACGCGGCGCCTGTGAGTTTTTCGCGAGCAAGCTCGCTCCTGCAAAAAGCCTTCTGACTGGCATTAGCCTCTGAATGCGGCCTTTTCCTTTCGGGTTCCAAGAGGCTAGTCAATGAAAATACAGCCTGCTGCTGTCAGAAATATCAAATGACAGACTCGGCATTGCGCCAGTATTCGCTACGTTCAGGCGCCCATCACTGTCCGAATATCCGCAGCTAATTCTCTTACACGCTCTTCCTCGGTATCCCACGCACACATGAAGCGTGCGCCGCCTTTGCCGATGAAGGTGTAGAAGCGCCAGCCCTTGGCCGTCAGCGCGGCGATGGCCGGTTCCGAGAGCTGCAGGAACACGCCATTGGCCTGTACCGGGAACATCAATTCAACCCCGGGAATATCCGCCACCAGGCTGCTCAGCAGTTGTGCGCAGTGGTTGGCGTGGCGTGCGTGTTTGAGCCAGGCGTCGTTTTCCAGCAGGCCCACCCACGGGGCGGAGAGAAAGCGCATTTTCGAGGCCAGTTGGCCGGCCTGTTTGCAACGGTAGTCGAAGTCTTCAGCCAGCTTGTGATTGAAGAACAGGATCGCTTCACCCACGGCCATGCCGTTTTTGGTGCCGCCAAAGCACAATACGTCCACACCGGCTTTCCAGGTCAGGTCGGCGGGGGAGCAACCGAGGAAGGCGCAGGCGTTGGAGAAGCGTGCGCCGTCCATGTGCAGGTTCAGGCCCAGTTCCTTGCAGGTAGCGCTGATGGCGCGGATTTCATCCGGGGTGTACACGCTGCCGACTTCGGTGGCCTGGGTCAGGGTGACCACACGGGGTTTGGGGTAGTGGATGTCCTGGCGCTTGAGGGCGATCTCGCGGATTGATTCCGGGGTCAGCTTGCCATTTTCGGTGCGGGCGATGAGCAGCTTCGAGCCGTTGGAGAAAAACTCCGGTGCGCCGCATTCGTCGGTTTCGACGTGGGCGGTTTCCGAGCAAATCACGCTATGGTAGCTCTGGCACAGTGAAGACAGCGCCAGTGAGTTGGCCGCGGTGCCGTTGAAGGCGAAGAACACTTCGCAGTCGGTTTCGAACAAATTGCGGAAACCGTCGGCGGCGCGATGGGTCCATTCATCATCGCCGTAGGCGCGTTGATGGCCCTGGTTGGCTTGTTCCATGGCGGCCCAGGCTTCCGGGCAAATCCCGGAGTAGTTGTCGCTGGCGAATTGTTGGCTCTTGTCGGTCATGGCCCATTCCTGTGGTCGATGTTGGTGCGCACTGTAACCAAGATTGTCGGGCGTACGCACGCGCTGTAAATGCAGAGTTACTGGGGAATTATGCACGGTACCGAAACATTGGATGTCGGACGCGTCCGTGATGGCGCTTTGGACCTGCTCAAGTGGCTGGCGCTGCTGAGCATGGTCCTGGATCACCTGCGCTATGTCGGTTTGAGCCTCGATGGCCTGTATGTGCCGGGGCGCCTGGCATTCCCGTGGTTTTGCCTGGCGATTGCGGCGAATTTGCATCGCGTCAGAAACGCTCCCGTGAGCGGCCAATGGCGTTACCTGGGCTGGCTGTTGCTGTTCAGTGTGATCAGCGAAGTGCCGTACCGAATGTTTATCGACGATGCCGACACCTTGAACGTGTTGCCGACCCTGGCGCTGGGCCTTCTGGTTGCGCGAGGATGGCAGCACAAGACGCTGCTTGATCGAGGCCTGGCCTTGATCGCCCTGATAATCGCCGGTGTGTTTTCTACCCACCTGATGTTCGGCTTCTTCGGGGTTTTGTTGCCAATGGCGATGCTGCTGGTGTTTCGCCGGTCATGGTATTTCAGTCTGTTGCCAGGGCTGGTGTGCATCGCCGCCAATCAATGGCAGGTCCTGCTCGAGAGCGGAACGTGGGTTGCGCTGGCAGGGGGGGTGGCTTGTCTGGTTGCGCCGCTCGCTGGGCTTTTGCTGTTGCGACACGCCGGGAATTTCGCGCCACCCGCGATGCAACGGTGGGCCTATATCCTATACCCCTTGCATTTTTTTCTATTGCTTGTGGTGCGGCGTGCCATCAGCTGAAGCGATCACCACTGTTGGTCGAGCCACTGGGGTGGAAACGGATGCGCTGCGTAGAGCGAACGCATTTTCTGAACGTCGCTTTCGAACCAATCCCGTACCCATTGACGATACTCCCGTGAAACAGCGGGCCAACGCATCGGGGTAGCACTTGCGTCGACGATACAGTGCGCCGCCATCATTCCCGACATCAGGGCCTTGAGCACCCCGTGGGAAGCACCTGGATCCAACACGGCACAGGCATCGCCTATGATGAAATAACCGTTGCCGGCCGATTGGTCACAGATTTTCCAGGTGACGTCGGCCCCTTGTACCTGCCCCGCACACGCCAGCCGTGCCAAACAGGCCGGAGCCGCCGATGCCCTCGGCACCTTGTCTTGCGCAAAGCGCAGTCGTGTCCAGTGGTAGAGGCCCTGGCCGATGTTGGCCGTCCAATACCAGCCCTGTGGATCTGCGAACATACCGAGGGCACACTCTTCGACGGTCCCCTGCTTATAGCCATACACGGCCGTAAGGGCGGGTGAGTATCGACGCACTTTCAGCCGCAGTTGTCTGGCCAGCCAACCATGAGCGCCGCTTGCGTCAACAAGATGCCGGCAAAACAATTGCTCCGTCTGGGTCCGGATGCCCACGATGCAATTGTTTTCCAGCAACACAGCCTTTGCCTGGCAGGGTTGCAGGGCATGGACGCCCAGTGAGATGGCGCTATCCAATAAAAAGCCATCCAGCGTTGCTCTTGGGATCTGAAATCCACGCCACGGCCCTTGTGCATCTTCCCCGAATGGAACGAAGTGCCGGGCTTCGCCCCACTGTACCCAGTTCCCGGTGGGACGCATGAAGGTATCCCCGCGTACTTTGTCAGCCACACCCAATTGCTGGAGCAGCGGCTCTATACCCGGGTGCAATGTTTCACCGGGGCGTTTACGCGGAAACAACAGGCGCTCGACAAGTGCTACCTTCAGCCCATGTCGAGCGCAAGTAATGGCCGCCGAACAACCCGCCGGGCCGGCACCTATTATGATGACATCGTAGTTATTCATGGTGGTTGATCGGAACTTTCTATAGACACCGCCAAGGTTGAATGCCGTGTTGGCGCAAAATGACGTGTGGCCATATCAGGTAAGTAGAAGTGTCGATTAGTTGGATATGTAATGGGTTATGCGTGGGCGACGCTATCGATTTATAACGGAACATCTCTAATCGATAGCCGACGGCTAGTGGCGTCACCGGCAAGTGGGTATTGCACGTGATTATTTTAAGATCATCGGGCGTTGCAATATTGAACGCGTCAATAAACCATTCTGCGGCCGAATCGCCCAATGACAGTTTTACGCGTCGAAAAGCATCGATGCGACGTTGATATTCCTGCGAGTCGACTTTGCCCGTGAGTGCCAGCGAGAACTTTCCTTCCAGCGCGTTTTCCGTGTAATCGGCGTAGAGGTAAGCCTGATAGGCCCTATGTGGCACGTCATTGACGTTATAGCGGCGCGGGGGCGGTGTACCGTCCCAGGGGAAGCCGGCGTCTTTGCCGATTTCATGATCCAGCATCGGCTTGATGGTCGGCCCGGCGCCACCGTTCGGTTCATAGGATTGGGCTGAGTCCGGTGCGACGGCCGGCCAAAATGAACTCAGTGCCGCGCAAAGCTTGGCATCTTCGGGGAATGGGCTGCCCAGTCTGTAAGCCGCCAGGTGTGTGACGTCGTCCTGTTCGGTTTCGTGGTCAACGATGCCAACGTCCCAGCCTGGTGCGAACACCCCGGCTCCGGCATCAGGCAGGCATGAGGCGCGCCTGGCGGAAGCGCCTCTCGGCCTCTTCAGGTGTGTAGCGAGGGTGGGCACGGAATGAAGCTGGGCAATGATCGCCGTAATGCTCACATCCGTACCGGTGAAGGTCTCTGGAAAAGATTGGATGTTGGCAGGGTAACGAGCGTCCGACAGGCATTGCGGTGGTGTAGGAAATACGTTGTTCCGTACGTCTGGAGCCAGGCTCTCCAACCATTCGATCAGGTGCCGCTGAGTGCACAGGGGATAAAAGTCGGGTGCGCAGATCAATGAATACGCGGGTATGCGCTGTGCGATGGCGGTGTCCAATGCCGCGCACTGGGCTTGAATCCACCCATCGGCGGTAAAGTCCAGGTAATGCAGGGCTTTGAAGTTACCCTTCTCCAACACCTTTAACATATCCGGTCGCTGATTGAGATTGGTGACCTGCCCGGCGTCATCGACTGTATGGCGGATATGTACGTATTCCGGGGCATTTTCGGGAATACGCAAGCTGGAAACCAGCAGTTGAGGTGCGGTAGGGACATTGAACGTCAACGGTTGGCCTTGGTATCGGGCGGCTTCAACCAGATGTTTGCGCGGCGTGGCGGCCATTAATCCGGGGCCGAACACGCGCTCGGGAAGCCAGTCCCCAAGGCCTTCGGTCAGAACGAAGGCAGGCTGGCTGATATGGTGCTCTTCCCAGCCCGACTCAGCTCCCAGTTGCAGGTGTATGCGGCGTAGTTTCTCGTTTTTGTGTTGGGCCTGGAGCTGAACGTCCAGGGTTATGCCGGCAATGCACTCGTTACCGTTGAACAGTTTATGCAGCGGCACCCAGAAGTCATGGGTGGCGTCTTTTTCACCAAAACGCATAGGCCCGAAACTGGCGCTGTCACCTTTGAGCCGGACCGCGATGTAGGCACTGTATCGTGCCGGCAGGACTCGAATGGCGTGACTGTCTTCTTCGACAAAAGGTAGAAAACCTCTGCTTTGAGCGTCGTATAAAGGCGCCATAGTCCCGACCCGAGAGACACCGGTTCGTGAAAAACACAGATCGGCCTGCACCTTATGTACGGTGTCCGGCGCCGGGCGGTATTCGACAGCGAACACAACAACGGCCATCAGGTGTCCATCTGCACGCTCTTTGAGTTGCTCAAGGCTGGGGGGCTGGCAGCCATAAACATAGTTGATAACGGTTTCAAGTTCGGCGGCCGTGGGATAAGCCTGGAGAGGGTGGCCTTGGGCGTCTGTTGTAACGTTGGCGTGGGCCATCGCATGGTACAGCAAACTGTGCGCTGGCTTGCCAGGCTCAATGCCACGTGTTGCGCTCAAGGTGAAGTCTTCAAAACCAGGGAGTGTTCTGTCCGCGCTCAGTGGTTTACGAAGTTCCTGTTCAAGATTGGGCGCGAGGATATCCAGACCGTGGTGCAGCAGTAAGTTGTGCCAGCCACTTGGGGCCAGCCGTTTGCAAATGTCGACAACTTGGTGAAGTAAATCCATGCCTGTACTCCTGTGCGGGATGTGGATTTCAAGCCGGGTTTGCAAGTTAGTTGGGGTGAACGTGCCTCGTATAGTTGATGTTGGTGTGGTCTTATTTGCAAAATTAACTTTGTAAAAAGTTATTTGTTTTAGGGTTTTTAATTTTTAATTTCTGTGTTTGTTTTTGTAGTTTTGTAGGAAGTGAGTGTCGGATATTTTGATAATTAAATATTTTGTTTGTGTAGAAAGGACACTTTAATTATGTGTTCTCGGTGCTCTGTGGGACGAGGCAGTGCTCGTTTTTATCTGCTTACACGTGATGCCATGTCGTAAACGCACCTTTGCGTGGCGTGCGTAGGCATTTGACCTGTCTGCGCCAGCCCTACCATCGCATCAAAGGGCCTGTATGGGCCTCACCAATACGAAAGGCTGGGAGAGACGCGATGTTCAGCAAAAAAGACCAGATTCAGGGATATGACGACGCACTGCTGGCGGCGATGAATGCCGAAGAGCAGCGCCAGGAAGATCATATCGAGCTGATCGCGTCGGAGAACTACACCAGCAAACGCGTGATGGAAGCCCAAGGCAGCGGCCTCACCAACAAGTATGCCGAAGGCTACCCGGGCAAGCGCTACTACGGCGGTTGCGAGCACGTGGACAAGGTTGAAGCCCTGGCCATCGAGCGCGCCAAGCAGCTGTTCGGCGCCGATTATGCCAACGTGCAGCCACACTCCGGTTCTTCCGCCAACAGCGCGGTGTACCTGGCGCTGATCAATGCCGGCGACACTATTCTCGGCATGAGCCTGGCCCACGGCGGCCACCTGACCCACGGTGCCAAGGTTTCGTCCTCGGGCAAGCTGTACAACGCCGTGCAGTACGGCATCAACACCGACACCGGCCTGATCGACTATGACGAAGTCGAGCGCCTGGCGGTTGAGCACAAGCCGAAGATGGTCGTGGCGGGTTTCTCTGCCTACTCCAAGACCCTGGATTTCCCGCGCTTCCGCCAGATCGCCGATAAGGTCGGCGCGCTGCTGTTCGTCGACATGGCCCACGTCGCCGGCCTGGTTGCCGCTGGCCTGTACCCGAACCCACTGCCTTACGCCGACGTGGTCACCACCACTACCCACAAGACCCTGCGCGGGCCGCGTGGCGGTTTGATCCTGGCCAAGGCCAACGAAGAGATCGAGAAAAAACTCAACGCTGCCGTATTCCCCGGCGCCCAGGGCGGCCCGCTGATGCACGTCATCGCCGGCAAGGCCGTGTGCTTCAAGGAAGCACTGGAGCCTGGTTTCAAGGCTTATCAGCAACAAGTGATCGATAACGCCCAGGCCATGGCCAGCGTGTTTATCAAGCGCGGCTACGATGTAGTGTCCGGTGGTACCGACAACCACCTGTTCCTGGTCAGCCTGATCCGTCAGGGCCTCACCGGCAAAGAGGCGGACGCGGCCCTGGGGCGTGCCCACATCACCGTCAACAAGAACGCCGTGCCGAACGACCCGCAGTCGCCATTCGTAACCTCGGGCCTGCGCATCGGCACCCCGGCGGTGACCACGCGTGGTTTCAAGGTGCCGCAATGCATCGAGTTGGCCGGCTGGATCTGCGACATCCTCGACAACCTCGGCGATGCCGATGTCGAGGCCAACGTGGCCAAGCACGTGTCTGCCCTGTGCGCTGATTTCCCGGTTTATCGCTGAGCGCGGTTTTGGAGTAATGACTATGCAACGCTACTCGGGCTTCGGCCTCTTCAAACACTCACTCAGCCACCACGAAAACTGGCAGAAGATGTGGCGCACGCCGACCCCTAAGAAGGTCTACGACGTGGTCATCGTCGGCGGTGGCGGGCATGGTCTGGCGACCGCCTACTACTTGGCCAAGGAACACGGCATCACCAATGTGGCGGTGGTCGAGAAAGGTTGGTTGGGCGGCGGTAACACCGCGCGCAACACCACCATCGTGCGTTCCAACTACCTGTGGGACGAGTCGGCGCACCTGTACGAACACGCGATGAAGCTGTGGGAAGGCTTGTCCCAGGACCTGAACTACAACGTGATGTTCTCCCAGCGTGGTGTGTACAACCTGTGCCACACCCTGCAGGACATCCGTGATTCCGAGCGCCGTGTCAGCGCCAACCGCCTTAACGGCGTGGACGGCGAGCTGCTCAACGCCAAACAAGTGGCCGACGAGATCCCATACCTCGACTGCTCGAAAAACACCCGCTATCCGGTGCTCGGCGCCACCGTGCAACGGCGCGGCGGCGTGGCCCGTCACGATGCCGTGGCCTGGGGCTTTGCCCGTGCGGCCGACGCACTCGGCGTGGACTTGATCCAGCAGACCGAAGTGATCGGCTTTCGCAAGGAAAACGGCGTGTGCATCGGCGTGGAAACCAATAAAGGCTTCATCGGCGCCAAGCGCGTTGGTGTGGTCACCGCCGGTAACTCGGGGCACATGGCGTCGCTCGCCGGCTTCCGCCTGCCGATCGAGTCCCACCCGTTGCAAGCCCTGGTGTCGGAGCCGATCAAGCCGATTATCGACAGCGTGATCATGTCCAACGCCGTGCACGGTTACATCAGCCAGTCCGACAAGGGCGACCTGGTGATCGGCGCCGGTATCGACGGCTACAACGGTTACGGCCAGCGTGGTTCGTACCCGGTGATCGAACACACCATCCAGGCCATCGTCGAGATGTTCCCGGTGCTGTCGCGCGTGCGCATGAACCGTCAGTGGGGCGGCATCGTCGACACCACGCCGGACGCGTGCCCGATCATTTCCAAAACCCCGGTACCGAACATGTTCTTCAACTGCGGGTGGGGCACCGGTGGCTTCAAGGCCACACCGGGCTCAGGCAACGTGTTTGCCGCCAGCCTGGCCAAGGGTGAAATGCACCCGCTGGCCGCACCTTTCTCCATCGACCGTTTCCACAACGGTGCGTTGATCGATGAACACGGCGCTGCGGCCGTCGCCCACTAACAGGAGAAATTTCCTATGTTGCATATCTTCTGTCCTCACTGTGGCGAACTGCGCTCCGAAGAGGAATTCCATGCGTCCGGCCAAGCGCACATCCCGCGCCCGCTGGACCCGAACGCCTGCACCGATGAAGAGTGGGGCGACTACATGTTCTTCCGCGACAACCCGCGCGGCCTGCACCACGAGCTGTGGATTCATGCTGCCGGTTGCCGCCAGTATTTCAACGCCACGCGCGATACCGTGACCTACGAAATTCTTGAAACCTACAAGATCGGTGAGAAGCCACAATTCACCGCCAAGGCCTCTGGAGAGAAGGTATGAGCCAGACCAATCGCCTGTCCAACGGTGGCCGCATCGACCGTAATAAAGTCCTCACGTTTACCTTCAATGGCCAGAGCTACAAAGGCTTTGAAGGTGACACCCTGGCCGCCGCGTTGCTGGCCAACGGCGTCGACATCATCGGCCGCAGTTTCAAATATTCGCGCCCTCGGGGCATCTTCGCCGCCGGCGCCGAAGAGCCGAACGCGGTGCTGCAGATCGGCGCCACCGAAGCCACCCAGATTCCCAACGTGCGCGCTACGCAACAGGCGCTGTATCAGGGCCTCGTCGCCACCAGCACCAACGGTTGGCCGAGCGTGAACAATGACATGATGGGCATCCTCGGCAAGGTCGGCGGCAAGCTGATGCCGCCGGGTTTCTACTACAAAACCTTCATGTACCCGCAATCGTTCTGGATGACTTACGAGAAGTACATCCGCAAGGCCGCAGGCCTTGGCCGCTCGCCGACCGAGAACGACCCGGACACCTACGACAACATGAATCGTCACTGCGACGTGCTGGTGGTCGGCGCAGGCCCTGCCGGCCTGGCCGCTGCACTGGCTGCCGCGCGCAGCGGCGCTCGGGTGATCATTGCCGATGAGCAGGAAGAGTTCGGCGGCTCGCTGCTCGACTCCCGCGAAAGCCTCGACGGCAAACCGGCCATGGAATGGGTCGCCAGTGTGATCGCCGAATTGAAGGCCCTGCCGGACGTGGTGCTGCTGCCCCGCGCTACCGTCAATGGCTACCATGATCATAACTTCCTGACCATTCACGAACGCCTCACCGATCACCTCGGTGACCGCGCGCCGATTGGCGTGGTGCGTCAGCGTATCCATCGTGTACGGGCCAAGCGAGTGGTGCTGGCGACCGGCGCCTGCGAGCGCCCGCTGGTGTACGGCAACAACGACGTGCCGGGCAACATGCTCGCCGGTGCGGTCTCCACCTACGTGCGCCGCTACGGCGTGGCACCCGGCAAAAAACTGGTGCTGTCGACCAACAACGATCACGCCTACCGCGTGGCGCTGGACTGGTTCGACGCGGGCCTGCAAGTGGTGGCCGTAGCCGATGCACGCCACAACCCCCGCGGTGCCCTGGTTGAAGAAGCCCGCGCCAAAGGCATCCGCATCCTCACCGGCAGCGCCGTGATCGAAGCCCGTGGCAGCAAGCATGTGACCGGCGCCCGTGTGGCGGCCATCGACGTCAAGGCCCATAAAGTCACCAGCCCCGGCGAGTGGCTGGACTGCGACCTGGTCGCCAGCTCAGGCGGCTACAGCCCCGTGGTTCACTTGGCCTCGCACCTGGGCGGCAAGCCGACCTGGCGTGAAGACATCCTCGGTTTTGTACCGGGCGAAGCACCGCAGAAACGTGTGTGTGTCGGCGGCATCAACGGCGTCTACGGCCTTGGCGATTCCCTGGCCGACGGTTTTGAAGGGGGCGTACGCGCAGCCAGCGAAGCCGGTTTTGCACCGGTGGAAGGCACGCTGCCCAAAGCCTTGAGCCGTCTGGAAGAACCGACCCTGGCGCTGTTCCAGGTGCCTCACGAAAAAGCCACCGCGCGGGCACCCAAGCAATTTGTCGACCTGCAGAACGACGTCACTGCCGCGGCCATCGAACTGGCGACCCGCGAAGGTTTCGAGTCGGTCGAACACGTCAAACGCTACACCGCACTGGGCTTTGGTACCGACCAGGGCAAGCTGGGTAACGTCAACGGCCTGGCGATTGCCGCTCGCTCCCTGAACGTGACCATCCCGCAGATGGGCACCACCATGTTCCGCCCCAACTACACGCCGGTGACTTTCGGCGCGGTAGCGGGCCGCCACTGTGGGCACATCTTCGAGCCGGTCCGCTACACCGCGCTGCACGCCTGGCACGTCAAGAGCGGCGCCGAGTTTGAAGACGTCGGCCAGTGGAAACGCCCTTGGTATTTCCCACGCAACGGCGAAGACCTGCATGCCGCGGTCAAGCGCGAATGCCTGGCCGTGCGCGACAGCGTCGGCCTGCTGGATGCGTCCACCCTCGGCAAGATCGACATTCAAGGCCCGGATGCCCGTGAGTTCCTCAACCGCATCTACAGCAACGCCTGGACCAAGCTCGACGTGGGCAAGGCGCGCTACGGCCTGATGTGCAAGGAAGACGGTATGGTCTTCGACGACGGCGTCACCGCCTGTCTCGCCGACAACCACTTCCTGATGACCACCACCACCGGCGGCGCCGCTCGCGTGCTCCAGTGGCTGGAAATCTACCAACAGACCGAATGGCCGGACCTCAAGGTGTACTTCACCTCGGTCACCGACCACTGGGCGACCATGACGCTGTCCGGCCCCAACAGCCGCAAGCTGCTGGCTGAAGTCACCGACATCGACCTGGACAAGGATGGCTTCCCGTTCATGACCTGGAAGGAAGGCCTGGTCGGCGGGGTACCGGCTCGTGTGTTCCGGATCTCGTTTACCGGTGAGCTGTCGTACGAAGTCAACGTGCAGGCCGACTACGCCATGGGCGTGCTGGAGAAGATCGTCGAGGCCGGCAAGAAGTACAACCTGACCCCGTACGGCACCGAAACCATGCACGTCCTGCGGGCCGAGAAGGGCTTCATCATCGTCGGCCAGGACACCGATGGCTCGATGACCCCGGATGACCTGAACATGGGCTGGTGTGTCGGGCGTACCAAGCCGTTCTCGTGGATCGGCTGGCGCGGCATGAACCGTGAAGACTGCGTGCGTGAAGAGCGTAAACAACTGGTGGGCTTGAAGCCGGTCGATCCAAAAGTGTGGCTGCCGGAAGGCGCGCAGTTGGTGTTCGATCCGAAGCAGTCGATCCCGATGAAGATGGTCGGTCATGTGACCTCGAGCTACGCCCACAACTCCCTTGGCTATTCGTTCGCGATGGCGGTGGTGAAGGGCGGCTTGAAGCGCATCGGCGAGCGGGTGTTCTCACCGCAGGCGGATGGCAGCGTGATCGAAGCGGAGATTGTGTCTTCGGTGTTCTTCGACCCGAAAGGCGATCGTCAGAACATTTGATGGACCGAGGCGCCTGCATCGCAGGCAAGCCAGTTCCCACAGTGGAGTGCATTCCAGAGGTGGGAGGGGGCTTGCCCGCGATGAGGCCGGAACAGTCACCACAGAATTCAGAACAGGTGCTCTATGACAGCAGCCAACGTATACCAGCAACGCCCCACCACCGGCGCCAAGGCCGAGTCGTCGCTGCACCATGCCGACCTCGCCAGCCTGGTCGGCAAAGGTCGCAAGAACGCCGGCGTGATCGTGCGTGAAAAGAAACTCCTGGGTCATCTGACCATCCGCGGCGACGGCCATGACGCCGCCTTCGCTGCCGGCGTGCACAAGGCGCTCGGCATCGAACTGCCCGGTGCCCTGCAAGTCATCGTCAAGGGCGAAACCAGCCTGCAATGGCTCGGCCCGGATGAGTGGCTGCTCGTTGTGCCGAGCGGTGAAGAGTTCGCCGCCGAGCAAAACCTGCGCGCCGCCCTGGGCGACCTGCATATCCAGATCGTCAACGTCAGTGGTGGCCAGCAGATCCTCGAACTCAGCGGCCCGAATGTGCGCGATGTGCTGATGAAGTCCACCAGCTACGACGTGCACCCCAACAACTTCCCGGTAGGCAAGGCAGTGGGTACGGTGTTCGCCAAGTCGCAATTGGTGATCCGCCACACCGCTGAAGACACCTGGGAACTGGTGATTCGTCGCAGCTTCTCGGATTACTGGTGGTTGTGGTTGCAGGATGCATCTGCCGAATTTGGCCTGAGCGTTCAAGCCTGAGGAATGCCCCATGAGCCGCGCACCCGATACATGGATTTTGACCGCCGACTGCCCCAGCGTGCTCGGCACGGTGGACGCGGTCACCCGCTACCTGTTCGAACAGGGCTGCTATGTCACCGAGCACCACTCGTTCGATGACCGGCTCTCGGGACGGTTCTTCATCCGCGTGGAATTCCGCCAACCCGACGGATTTGACGAACAGGCTTTCCGCGAGGGCCTGGCCACGCGTGGTGAGGCCTTCGGCATGATCTTCGAGCTGACGGCGCCGAATTATCGGCCAAAAGTAGTGATCATGGTTTCCAAGGCCGATCACTGCCTCAACGACCTGTTGTACCGCCAGCGCATTGGCCAACTGTCGATGGACGTAGTGGCGGTGGTGTCCAATCACCCTGATTTGAAACCCTTGGCCGACTGGCACCAGATTCCCTACTACCATTTCCCCCTCGACCCCAATGACAAACCGTCCCAGGAGCGTCAGGTGTGGCAAGTGGTGGAAGACACCGGCGCTGAATTGGTGATCCTTGCGCGCTACATGCAAGTGCTGTCGCCGGAACTGTGTCGCAAGCTGGATGGCAAGGCCATCAACATTCATCACTCGTTGCTGCCGGGCTTCAAGGGCGCTAAGCCTTATCACCAGGCGTACAACAAGGGCGTGAAGTTGGTGGGGGCCACGGCGCATTACATCAACAACGATCTGGATGAAGGGCCGATCATTGCCCAGGGTGTGGAGGTGGTGGATCACAGCCATTATCCCGAGGATTTGATTGCCAAGGGACGGGATATCGAAGGACTCACATTGGCTCGAGCTGTGGGTTATCACATTGAAAGACGTGTGTTCTTGAACGCTAACAGGACGGTCGTCCTGTAGTGGCAAGTTGCAAGCTTCAAGCCGCAGGAAAAAGCGGCTCTGCACACTTCTTGCGGCTTGTAGCTGGCCGCTTGAAGCTCATTCCACTCTCTTAACAACGATAAATATAGAGGTGACTGACATGTCTGGTAATCGTGGTGTCGTGTATCTCGGCAACGGCAAAGTCGAAGTGCAGAAAATCGACTATCCCAAAATGCAGGACCCCCGTGGCAGGAAGATTGAGCACGGCGTCATCCTGCGCGTGGTTTCCACCAACATCTGCGGCTCCGACCAACACATGGTTCGCGGCCGTACCACTGCCCAGACCGGCCTGGTGCTCGGTCATGAAATTACCGGCGAAGTGATCGAGAAGGGCAGCGACGTCGAGAACCTGAAGATCGGTGATCTGGTGTCGGTGCCGTTCAACGTCGCGTGCGGCCGCTGTCGCTCCTGCAAAGAGCAACACACCGGTGTGTGCCTCACCGTCAACCCGGCCCGTGCCGGTGGCGCCTACGGTTATGTCGACATGGGCGACTGGACCGGCGGCCAGGCCGAATACGTGCTGGTGCCCTATGCCGACTTCAACCTGCTCAAACTGCCGGACCGCGACAAGGCCATGGAGAAAATCCGCGACCTGACCTGCCTCTCCGACATTCTGCCTACCGGCTACCACGGCGCCGTCACTGCGGGCGTTGGGCCGGGCAGCACCGTGTACATCGCGGGCGCCGGCCCGGTCGGCCTGGCCGCTGCCGCCTCTGCACGCCTGCTGGGCGCGGCGGTGGTGATCATCGGCGACGTCAACCCGGTCCGCCTGGCCCACGCCAAGGCCCAGGGTTTTGAAATCGCTGACCTGTCCAAAGACACTCCACTGCACGAACAAATCGCCGCATTGTTGGGTGAACCTGAGGTGGACTGCGCCGTCGATGCCGTAGGTTTCGAAGCCCGTGGTCACGGCCACGAAGGCGTGAAAGCCGAAGCGCCGGCCACCGTGCTCAACTCGCTGATGGGTGTGGTGCGCGTGGCGGGCAAGATTGGTATTCCGGGCCTGTACGTGACCGAAGATCCAGGCGCGGTGGATGCCGCTGCGAAAATGGGCAGCCTGAGCATCCGCTTTGGCCTGGGCTGGGCCAAATCCCACAGCTTCCACACTGGGCAAACGCCTGTGATGAAGTACAACCGCCAACTGATGCAGGCGATCATGTGGGACCGCATCAACATTGCCGAGATCGTCGGCGTGCAGGTGATCAGCCTGGATGATGCACCGCGTGGGTATGGTGAGTTCGATGCGGGCGTGCCGAAGAAGTTTGTGATTGACCCGCACAAACTGTTCAGTGCGGCATAAAGTGCAATGCTGAAAAATGGCGACCCCCGGGGTTAATGCCAGTCAGTTAAGAAGGAAAGGCTAAAAAG
Source organism: Pseudomonas sp. BCA17 (assembly GCF_004519405.1). Taxonomy (GTDB): domain Bacteria; phylum Pseudomonadota; class Gammaproteobacteria; order Pseudomonadales; family Pseudomonadaceae; genus Aquipseudomonas. The sequence continues at coordinate 651,537 of NZ_SGWI01000003.1, forward strand.
TAACCTGTGGCGAGGGAGCTTGCTCCCGTTGGACTGCGCAGCAGTCCCATGCTTTGTAAACAAAGAATGGGGCCGCTTCGCGACCCAACGGGAGCAGGCTCCCTCGCCACACATACAGCGTTCACTCTTAACTGGCTGGCATTAACCCCGGAGGTCGCCATTTTTTTGATCATTTGAGTGCCGAAAGCCTCAGGTAGGGATTGGCCACTTCCCCGTTTTTGACCACGCGATTGCCACCGTAATCACACAGGAGCTTGCCGTTCCGTTCATGGATGGCCTCGGGCTTCAGCGCGTATTCAGGTGCCAGGTAATCATCGTGGGTCGCCGCCGTTTGCCCTGTCCACGTCTTGCCGTTGGCAGTGGCCGTGTATTGATAACCGTCGCCGTATGGGGGCGGCAGATCAGGGTCTGTGTAGGGCGTGGATTGGATATCTTGTGTCGCAGGGCATTGGTCGATGCCGGGAGGCGGGGGCGGCAGCAGTTGGGTGCGCGCAGCATAAAGCAGAGGGCCGATTACCATAGTTCTAACTCCTTGTTAACGGGTAAGCCTGCGCGGTTGTCGGTACGCGGTAGGCGAGCCTGGGTGGGAGGCTGCGGGGCTTTCGTTCCTGTGAAAGCTGCTACCGCAGATTACCCTGGATGCAAAAAGGGCGGTCCGAGGACCGCCCTTATGGCTTGCGCATTCAGGCTATGGCGTTATCGAGCCGCCAGCGCCCCTTGGTACACCGTCGGCCCCGTTGGCTGTTTGCTCAACGAGCCGCCTTTGGTTTCCGCACTCACCATCAACTCTACCGGTTTGCTGATGGATTCCTGCTGGCGAGGATTAAGGCCGATGATGCCTTTGCCGTCTTCCGGCAACAGGCCCAGTGACACAGGCGTTCCGCCCTCGGGGATTGCCCACAGCTCCAGGCTGTGGTCCGGTGCCGGGGCAGTGGCGGCGATCGGCTGCACTTCCAGGTAATCCTTGTGCGCCATGATCTGCGCGGCCGGTTGTTGTTCGGTGGTCACCAGGGTGGCGGCGGCTTTGACGTTGTCCTGGGTATAAAGGGCGCCGCCGATGCCGGCAACCACCACTGCGCAGGCGCCGATGAACAGGCGAGGGCCGCTCCAGAATGAGGGTTTGTGCTCAATTACTTGGGGTTGGATCGCAGTCATAAGTCTGTTCCTGACAAATTTTGTAGTCAGTTCATGGACCTTGCCAATGGCGATGGGTTCCTGAGCCCGGTGATATGGGCGCCGCACCTCGTCGGAATGGCTCACGACTGCGGGTGGTGCAGGCCGGGTGTAAGCGGGCGCAGGTAAATCGGATGCAAAATATTCTGAACTAATCTGTGAGTGGGAACATTCCTCCAGGGATGTCAGTCAAACGCCTGCTTTTTAGCTCATACATTCTGAGGTTGTCTTGATGAAGATTTCACGCGGTTTTGCCCTGTCCTGCCTGTTGACCGTGGCTGCCAGCCCGGTGTTTGCCGCAGGTTTCAGCTTGGGCGACGTGGCCAACGCCGTTTCCGGCGCCCAGGGCAACAATAAGGCGGCTGCCGCAGCGCCAAGCTCCCAGACCGCCGGCCTGCTGCAGGCGCTGACCTCGCAACTGAACGTCACCCCGGAACAAGCGATCGGCGGTACCGGCGCCATGCTGGGCCTGGCCAAGAATCAACTGAGCAGCACTGACTATTCGCAGCTGGGCAAGAGCGTTCCAGGCCTGGATAAGCTGTCGGGCACCAACTCCCTGGGTAGCCTGGGCGCGTTGAGCGGCATGCTCGGCCAGAGCGGCGGCAGCAAGACCAGCGGCCTGGATGGCCTGCTGGGTAATGTGAAAAACACTAACGATCTGAACACCGCATTCAGCGCCCTGGGCATGGACAGTGGAATGGTCGGCCAATTTGCGCCGGTGATCCTCAAATACCTGGGCGACCAAGGCGTGGGCGGTTCCTTGCTGCAAAGCCTGGGCAGTGTCTGGGGGAGTTGACGCGAGTCGATCCGAAGAATTTTGAGAATGTTGTGCAACATTTTTCGTTGAACCGTATGGGATGTTTTACCACCCAGGGAGACCGTTCCGGCGCGCAGAGTTGCCGGAGCGGATTCTTCAATCCATTCAGGTAGAACATTTCCTATGAACATTATTCATGCATCGAGCCTCAATGACGCCTTCCGACTGATCGCCAGCGGCGCCGCTGCTGCATCCGGGCCAGGCAAAGCAAGTTATCAATGTATACAGGAACACGCGGATGCGGTTGCCAAGCAAGACACGATGGTTCGCAGGTACCACCATCCCCTGGGGCAGCGCTTGAGCGACACCCCTTCAGCGGATGAGCTGGCACAGGCCGTGCGGGGCGCCGGGCTTCAAGTGGACATTGACAAGCGTCTAACGGATGAAGAGTTGATTGCTTCATCAACCCCTGAGTTTATTCATCCCAGTAAGCTGACTGAAACGCCTGCATCCCTTGGCCTGATGATGCTGGAGAAAAGGCTGCTTCTCCAGTAAGGCGCAGCTTAATCCGATAACAGCTGTTGTATGCGCTGGTCCTTCTCCTTCCAGAGCTGGTTCACCCAGTTCTGGACGGTCTGGCGAAAGGCCGGATCGTTCTCGTAATCCCCCTGCCACAACGCCGGGTCCAGTTCGCGGGTACGGATATCGATGATCACTTTCGGCACCGCGCCGCTGATCAAATCCCAGAACCCCGGAATCTTCTGCTGCGGATAGACCACCGTCACGTCGAGGATCGCGTCCAGCTGTTCGCCCATGGCCGCCAATACAAATGCCACGCCGCCCGCCTTGGGCTTGAGCAGCCGCGTGAAGGGCGAATCCTGCTGCTTGTGTTTGGCCTTGCTGAAGCGCGTGCCTTCCAGGTAGTTGACCACCGTCACCGGCTGGCGCTTGAACAGTTCGCAAGCCTGCCGGGTGATCTTCAAGTCCTGCCCCGCCAATTCCGGGTGCTTGGCCAGGAACGCCTTGGTGTAGCGCTTCATGAACGGGTAATCCAGCGCCCACCAGGCCAGGCCCAGGAAGGGTACCCAGACCAGTTCTTTTTTAAGGAAGAACTTGAAGAACGGCGTGCGTCGGTTCAACGCCTGGATCAGCGCCGGGATATCGACCCAGGATTGATGGTTGCCGATGACCAGGTAGGAGGTGTCACCGCGCAGGTCATCACCGCCGCGAATGTCCCATTGGGTCGGGATGCACAGCGAAAAGATCAGTTTGTCGATCTCGGCCCAGGTTTCGGCAATCCACATCACCGCCCATGAGGCGTAGTCGCGAAAGCGACCGGGGGCCACCAGTTTGAGTAGGGCAAACACCATCAACGGTCCGAACAGCACCAGGGTGTTGAGTAATAACAGCAGTGTGACAAAACAGCCGGTGAGCAGGCGGCGCATAAGCAACTCTTGGAATTGTCTGGGCGGGCCATGATAAGCAAGCTGAGTCTAGAGGCCAAATCGCATCTTGCCGGACGAATGTTTCACAATGTGCCGGGTATGGTTGAGTGAGCTAACTCAGCAGCACTTTTGCGGTCTAGAATCCGCCTACTTCTTTCGAGGAAATCATTCCGTGAAACTGCTCCTTGCCTCGCTCGCCCTGGTCGCCTTGCCTGTCATGGCTGCCGAACCGACCCTCTACGGTCGTTACGAATACATTCAGTTGCCGGAGATCGGCCAAACCTTCAAGGCCAAGATGGACACCGGTGCACTGACCGCGTCGCTGTCGGCGCGCAACATCGAAACCTTCCAGCGTGACGGCGACGACTGGGTACGCTTCCGCCTCGGTGGCAAGGAGGCGAGCGACAAGGTGTTTGAACACAAGGTGTCGCGTATCAGCAAGATCAAAAGTCGCGCCGATGAGGACGAGGACAAGGACGACGCCACAGTGGCCAAGCGCCCGGTCATCGACCTGGAGATGTGCCTGGGCAACGTCAAGCGCACGGTCGAGGTCAACCTCACCGACCGCAGCAGCTTCAATTACCCGCTGTTGATCGGCGCCAAGGCGTTGCGTGAATTCGGCGCAGCGGTAAACCCGGCCCGCCGTTACACTGCCGACAAACCCGACTGCTGATCGAGCCCATGCCGCACATCCTGATTGTCGAAGACGAAGCGGCGATTGCCGATACGCTGATATTCGCCTTGCAAGGCGAGGGCTTCGGCACCACGTGGCTGAGTCTTGGCCAGGAGGCGTTGGCTTATCAACGCCAGACCCCGGCGGACCTGATCATCCTCGACATCGGGCTGCCGGACATCAGTGGCTTTGAAACCTGCAAGCAACTGCGCCGCTTCACGGAAGTGCCGGTGATGTTTCTAAGTGCCCGGGATGGTGAAATCGACCGAGTGGTGGGGCTGGAGATCGGCGCCGACGATTATGTGGTCAAGCCGTTCAGCCCTCGGGAAGTGGCTGCGCGGGTCAAGGCGATTCTCAAACGGGTCGGCCCCAGCGTGGCGCCGACTTCATTCCAGGTGGACCTGGAGCGCATGCAGATTCAGTATCGCGGCCAGCCGCTAAGCCTGACTCGGCACGAGTTTCGCCTCTTGCACAGCCTTCTGGAGCAGCCCGAACGCGTCTTCAGCCGCGAGCAGTTGCTCGATGCAGTGGGTGTAGCCGCCGATGCCGGCTACGAGCGCAATATCGACAGCCATATCAAAAGCCTGCGTAGCAAGCTGCGCAGCATCGCGGCGGATGCCGAACCGATCCAGACCCATCGTGGCCTGGGCTACAGCTACAGTCCGGGCCATAGCTGATGCGCCTGGGGCTGCGGATCTTCCTGGTGTACGCCTTGTTTATCGGCCTGACCGGTTATTTCGTGCTCAACACGGTGATGAAGGAAATCCGCCCCGGCGTGCGACAGTCCACCGAAGAGACCCTGGTGGACACCGCCAACCTGCTGGCCGAGATCCTGCGTGATGACGTCAGGAACGGCACTCTCGGCGAGAGCCATTGGCCGCAGTTACTCAAGGCCTACGGCAATCGCCAGCCAGGCGCGACCATCTGGGGGCTGCCGAAGAATCAGGTCAACCACCGCATTTACGTAACCGACGCCAAGGGCATCGTGCTGCTCGACTCCAGCGGCGAAGCGGTGGGCCAGGATTATTCGCAATGGAACGATGTGTACCTGACCTTGCGCGGTGAATACGGCGCCCGCTCCACCCGTAGCACGCCGGACGATCCGACGTCCTCGGTGATGCACGTCGGGGCGCCGATCCGCGACAACGGTCAGATCATCGGCGTGGTCACCGTGGCCAAGCCCAACAGCTCGTTGCAGCCCTATGTCGACCGCACCGAACGGCGCCTGCTGTGGTACGGCGCCGGGTTGGTGGTGCTGGGCCTGTTGCTCGGGGCTGTGTTGTCGTGGTGGCTAAGCGTCGCCCTGCGCCGTTTGACGGCTTACGCAGAGGCTGTCAGCGAGGGGCGGCGTGCCGAGTTGCCGCATTACCGCGGCGGTGAACTCAAGCAGCTGTCCACGGCGGTGGAGCACATGCGCACGCAGTTGGAAGGCAAGGCCTACGTCGAACATTACGTACACACCTTGACCCATGAGTTGAAAAGCCCCTTGGCGGCGATACGCGGTGCGGCGGAGTTGCTGCAGGGCGATATGACCCGCGAGCAACAGCAGCGCTTCGTGGGCAATATCGACAGTGAAAGTGCACGCCTGCAGCAACTGATCGAACGGCTGCTGAACCTGGCACAAGTCGAGCAACGCCAGGGTCTGGAAGAACAGGCAAGCATCGTGCTGGCAGCGATGGTCGACGAGGTGCTCAAGGCGCAATGCGCGCGCATCGAAGGCGCGGGTTTGCGTATCGAGCAACTGATTGGCGCAGAAGTGAGGGTGTACGGCGAACCTTTCCTGTTACGCCAGGCCCTGGGCAATCTGCTGGATAACGCTTTGGACTTCACGCCACCCGGTGGCGCCCTGCGATTCAGCGCACAGACACTGCACAACGACGTGCAGGTGAGCCTGTTCAACCAGGCGGCTCCCATTCCCGAGTATGCGCTGCCACGTTTGAGCGAACGCTTTTACTCACTTCCACGCCCGGGCAGCGGGCGCAAAAGCACCGGCCTGGGGCTCAATTTTGTTGAGGAAGTGATGAAGTTGCACGGCGGCGCGTTGCAGATCGGCAATGTGCCGGGCGGTGTGCAGGTGGTGCTGCATCTCCACACAGTCTCCACATTGCCTACATAAATCTCCCACACGCGTAACGCAGTCTCTCCCCATCAAAAACAGGGAGAGCCCCATGAACCGCAGTCTGCTTTTCAAACTTGGCGCGATTGCGCTGCTGATGCTGTTGTTGCTGATTCCGCTGCTGATGATCAACGGCATTATCAGTGACCGCCAGCAGCTGCGCGACGGCGTATTGATGGACATCGCCCGCAGCTCCAGCTACAGCCAGCGCCTCACGGGGCCGGTAATGGTGGTGCCCTACCGCAAGACCGTGCGTGAGTGGAAGCTCAATGAAAAGCTCAATAAGCGCTACGAAGAAACCCGTGAGGAGCGCGGTCGTCTGTATTTCTTGCCGGATCGTTTCGAGCTCGACGGCAAGGTGCAGACCGAACTGCGTGCGCGAGGCATCTATCAGGCGCGGCTGTTCCATGCCGACAACCGTATCAACGGGCGTTTCGAGCTGCCTGCACAACTGGGCATCACCGAGGATTTTGCCGATTACCGCTTTGAAGCGGCGTTTCTGGCGGTAGGTATCAGCGATATTCGCGGCATCGAAAACGCATTGAAGCTTGAGCTGGGTAACCAGCGCCTGGACTTCGAGCCTGGTTCACAAGTGGACTGGCTGGGGGAGGGCGTCCACGTGACGCTGCCGGAGTTGGACAGCAAAAAACCAGGCATGGTGGATTTCGCTTTTGACCTGCGCCTGCAAGGCACCGAGCAACTGCAAGTGGTCCCGGTGGGCAAGGTCAGCCAAGTGTCCCTGGCTTCCAACTGGCCGCATCCGAGCTTTATCGGCAACTTCCTCCCGGCCCAGCGTGAGGTCACCGACAAGGGTTTCACCGCCAACTGGCAGACCTCGTTTTTTTCCACCAACCTTGAACAAGCCCTGCAAACCTGCCTGGATGGCCAGGGCTGTAACGACTTCAACAATCGCGGTTTCGGCGTGAACTTCATCGACCCGGTGGACCAGTACCTCAAGAGCGATCGCGCGATCAAATATGCACTGCTGTTTATCGCGCTGACGTTTGCCGGGTTCTTTCTGTTCGAAGTGCTCAAGAGCTTGGCCGTACACCCGGTGCAGTACGCGCTGGTGGGGTTTGCGCTGGCGTTTTTCTACCTGCTGTTGCTGTCGTTGTCCGAGCACATTGGCTTCGCCATGGCTTACCTCATCTCCGCCGGTGCCTGCGTGTCGTTGATCGGCTTCTATGTGTGCCACGTGCTGCGCAGTGTCACCCATGGCCTGGGCTTCTCGGCAGGATTGGCGGCGTTGTATGGCTTGTTATATGGGCTGTTGAGTGCCGAGGATTACGCGTTGCTGATGGGCTCGCTGTTGCTGTTCGGGCTGTTGGGTACGGTGATGGTGCTGACGCGCAAATTGGACTGGTATGGCGTAGGCAAGCGTAAGCTCGTCGAGCCCTTGCAGTTTGACCTGGAGGCAGTGCAATGATCGGCTTGCGTGAGGATCAGCACATCAAGGCGCAGTTGGTGGCGAGGATCATGGCCTTTCTTCCCCCGCCACCTGGGCACAGGGTCAAACCGGTGGCTGCGTCTCCAACATTGAAGGCCGCTGGCTGACTTCGGCGTACCAGGCGCCAAGCTGCGGGTTGTCGTGGCGCCATTGCAGGTCAGGGTGACGGAAGTCGAGGTAACCCAGGGCGCAGGCCACACTGATGGCGGCGATGTCGAAGTGGCTGGTCAGTTCGGCGATGGCATGCGCTTCAAGTTCGGCGAGGGTGCGGCGGATCTTGTTGCGCTGTTCGTCGAGCCACTGGTCCCAGTGCTTTTCCGCCGGCCGCATGGCGGTCTCGTAGCGCACCAGCACGGCGGCATCCATGATGCCGTCGGCCATCGAGGCCAGTGTCAGGCGGCGCCACCGGGCGGAACCGTCGCGCGGGATCAGCGGGGTGCCGACGTGCTGGTGGTCGAAGTAGTCGAGGATCACTCGGCTGTCGTGCAGTACCGTGCCATCGGCCAGGCGCAGGGCCGGGATCTTGCCCACCGGGTTGTCTTGCACCAACTGCGCATCCGGGTTGACCGGTGTCGGCATGCTGCCTTGCAGCGTTACACGGTCCTGCTGGCCGGTTTCAGCCAACAGCACGCGAACCTTACGAACGAAGGGTGACGCGGGGTTGTGGAACAAAGTCATGCTGGGAGCGGACATGGGCATTCCTCAAGAAAGGTCCGGGATAATCTATCTCACCGCTTGAGCAAGGCCCAAGTGCCAATTGCAGCGGGAATGCCCAACCCGACCCAACTGAGCGAATCCCACAGCCCATTCCCGAGCAACGCCGCAAACAACCCGGCCGCGCTGAGCAGGCCGATCCCCAGCGGAAGGCCAAACACCTTCCAGAAATTCGACTGGCGCGGCTTCATGCCTTACCCGCCTTGCGCCGTACGACCCACAGGTAAACTCCGCTGCCCAGCACGATGATCGTCAGCACATCCAGCGCTGCCCAGAGGATCTTCATCGGCATGCCGCCGTAATCACCGAAGTGCAGCGGTTGGGACAGGCCCATGGCGTCCATGTACCACGGCCGTTCGGCAATGGCGGTGACGGCCAGGGTGCTGGCGTCGATCAGTACCGGCGTGAGCAGGTGGGACGTCAGGTGTGTGCTGCCTTTCATGAACACCGCGTAATGGTGCTCGCTGGAAAAGCGTGTGCCGGGGAAAGCGATGAAGTCCGGTTCCATGCCGGGCGCGGCCTTGGCGGCAATCGCCAGCAGCTCCGTGGCCGGCGCACGTTGGGTCAACGGCGGGGCGTTTTTGTAAGGTTCGATCATCGCGCTGAGGCTGTCCTGGCGCCAGGCGGCGATGATCAGATCGGCGCAGGCGCTGATCACACCGGTCACGCCCACCACCAGCGCCCAGGTCAGGGTGACCACGCCGATCAGGTTATGCAGGTCCAGCCAGCGCAGGCGGGTGGACTTGTCGTTGCGCACGGTGGCGAACTTCAAGCGGCGCATGAACGGCAGGTACAACACCGTGCCTGAGACAATCGCCAGCACAAACAGCACGCCCATGAATGCCAAGAGCAACTTGCCCGGCAGGCCGGCGAACATGTCCACATGCAGGCGCAGCAGGAACAACGTCAGCCCGCCGTTGGCCGCCGGGGTTTCCACGGCTTCACCGGTGCGGGCGTCGAGCATGAAGGTGTGGGACGAATTGGGCTCGGTGCCGGCCGTGGCGGCCATGATCGCTATCACGCCGTTCTTGTCGTCTTCGTCCCATGCCAGGTATTGCATGGCTTCGCCGGGGCGATGGGCCTGGGCCTTCGCCACCAGTTGCTGCAGATTCAGTTGGGGCGTATCGGCAGGCAGCTGCGCGAGTGTGGGCTCGTTGCCCAGCAGGTGGTCGATCTCATGGTGAAACACCAGCGGCAGGCCGGTGAGGGCGAGCAGCAACAGGAATACCGTGCAGATCAGGCTGGTCCAGGTGTGGATGAAGGACCAGCGGCGGATGGTTTTGCTTTTCATTTTCTAGCCTTCAGACACGCCCAAGCCGCCCCGAAGGACGGCCTGGTGGTTAACTCAGCCGATTACCACTGGTAGGTGGCACTGGCGACGACGCTGCGTTGGTCGCCGAAGTAGCAGTAGGAAGCGTCACAGGTGGAGATGTAGTCCTTGTTGAACAGGTTGGTGGCGTTCAACTTCAACGAGGCGCCTTTGAGGCTGTTGTCCAGGCGGCCCAGGTCGTAATGCACGGTGCCGTCGAACACGGTGTAGGCGTTGGCCTTGCCCAGCCAGGTGTTGGCCTGGTCGCCGTAAGTGTTGCCGGTGTAGCGGGCACCCAAGCCGACGCCGAAACCGTCGAGCACGCCGGTGTGCCAGGTGTAGTCGGTCCACAGGGAGGCTTGCTGGTTTGGCATCAGTTGCAGGCGGTTGCCTTTGAAGTTGCCCTTCTGTACTTCGGATTTGGCCAAGGTGTACGCGGCGATCACTTTGAGGTTTTCGGTGACGTCAGACACGGCTTCCAGCTCCAGGCCTTTGACTTTCACCTCGCCGGTCTGGTCTGTGACCGATTGGCCACCGGCCCCGGTGCTGGCGACCAGCACGTTTTTCTGGGTCAGGTCGTAGACTGCGGCGCTCAATAAGGTGTTGGAGCCCGGGGGCTGATACTTGATCCCCAGCTCCCATTGCTTACCTTCCGTGGGTTTGTACGACTGCAGTGGGTCGACGCTGGCGTTGCTCGCCGGCTGGAAGGATTCGGCGTATGACAGGTAAGGCACAAAGCCTGAATCGAACACATAGCTCAGCGCCGCGTTACCGCTGAAGTTTTTGCTGCGGTCGGTATTGGTCGCATCGTTCTTGTTGAAATAAGTGGTGCCTTGATGCACCCAATCTTCACGCCCGCCGAGGGTCAGTCGCCATTTGTCGAGGGCCATCTGGTCTTGCACGTAGAGGCCGGTCTGGACGGTTTTCTGGTTGTAGTCGTAATACGCCGTTGAGCGCGCAGGGCGTTCCACAGGTTGGGTGTTGACCGGGTTGAAGATGTTGACGGTCCCGGCGGAACCATAAATCGACAGATAGGACGTATCGGTACGTTGATGGTCCAGGCCGAGCAGCAGGGTGTGGGTGACGTCGCCTGTGGCGAAATCGGCCTGGAGGTTGTTGTCGACCGCGAATTGGCCGATGTTCTCGTCAACGTTGGTTGAGGTACGGCCGATATTGCCAGCGGCATCGACCGGGTAATAGCTATAGGCGCCCACGGTCAATTGCTGGAACGCCAATTCCGACTTGGTGTAACGCAGGTTCTGCTTGAACTGCCAGGTATCGTTGAAGCGGTGCTCGAACGCATAGCCCAGCGCGTAGTAAGTGCGGTCGTAGAATTCGTAGTCCGGGTCGCCCAGGTTCTTGTGATGTGACACGTCCCCCAGCGGCGATTTGATCTTGGTGCCTACGATCGGCAGAAACTGGCTGGTGGCGCCGGTATCGTCGCGGGTGAACTGCGAGAGCAGGGTCAGCTTGGTGTCGCTGTCGATGTTCCAGGTCAGGCTTGGCGCAATGTTGTAGCGCTGGTTGTCGATATGGTCGACCTGGGTGCCGGCATCGCGCACCACGCCGCTGAGGCCATAGAGGAACTGGCCTTCATCATCGATCTTGCCGGTGCTGGCGAAGTTGATCTGGCGGTAGTTGTCGCTGCCGTATTGCACTTGGATGGCGTTGCTCGACTCCGCACTGGGGCGGCGGCTGACCATGTCCAACAGACCGCCCGGCGGGGTTTGGCCATACACCGATGACGCCGGGCCGCGCAGCAGTGCGAGGCGGTCGAGGTTCCAGGTTTCGGCTTTCGGGTTGGCGTAGACGCCACGCGGCAAGGGCAGGCCGTCGAGGAATTGGGTGGGTTCGAAACCGCGTACGCGCATCCAGTCATAACGGGTGTCGCTGCCGTAGCTGGCGGACACGATGCCGGGCATGTACTTGACGGCGTCATCCAGGTTCTGGACGTTGCGATCCTGCATCTGCTCGCGGGTAGCCACGGAGATCGAGCGCGGGGCTTCGACCAGTGCGGTATCGGTCTTGGTACCGGCGGCGGTACGCGTCGCCAGATAGCCTGTCACGGGGCCCCATGCACTTTCGGTGTCGCCTTGCGCGATGATGCTGGTCTGCGGCAACGCCACGACGCCTTCCGGAACCGGTACCAACGTAAATGTCCCCGCGCTGCTTTGCTCCAGCTGCAACCCGGTGCCACGCAACGCCTCACGCAACGCGCCCTGTGCATCGAACTGGCCTTTGACCGGCGCCGAGGTCTTGCCCGACGCCAGCGTCGGGTTGAGAGCCAGCGCCAGGCCCGCCTGGCTGGCGATCTGGTTCAGGGTCGTGGCCAACGGCGCGGCCGGCAGGTTGTAGGCGCGAACGCTGGACGCTTGCTCGGCGGCGATCAGCGTGGTGCTGGCCAGCGGGGCGCCGAGGGCGATGGCCATGGCTAACAGGCTGGGGCGCAACAAGGTGTCTAGCGTGCGGGACATAGATCGGCTCCTGAATGGAAATATTTCTCAATTGCCTAGGTGCCGAGCGAGATTCGAAAAGTGATAGGGCAGGATGAAAATATTTTTGCCTTGAGCGCTTTGAGGGGTTCTTCAGCGCTTTATCGGGAGCAAGCCCAGTCACTGCCGAACCTAAGGCTTACTTCTCACCGTCACCCACCACGGTGTGCGCTGCTCAATCCGCACCGGCAACGTGGGCAACAGCGCATTGAGCGCCAGGGTGGTGTCGTGCAGCGGGAAGCTGCCGGTGATGCGCAGGTCGGCCACGTCTTTATCCACACCCAGGTGGCCGGTGCGGTAACGGCTCAACTCGTCGACCACATCGCCCAGGCGGGCGTTATCCACCACCAGCATGCCGCGGGTCCAGGCGTCGCTGGCAGGGGGGACGGCAAGCAGCGGGCCGAGACCGTCGCTGCGCATCAGCACTTGCTGGCCCTCTTTGAAGATCTGTTCCTGGTGCAGCGCCTCGGGCTGGGCAGCTACGGCAGACTGCAACACGCTCAAGCGCGTAGCGCCGTCTTCGCGCTTGACGATAAACCGCGTGCCCAGTGCGCGCAGGCTGCCGTCGCGGGTTTGCACGTAGAACGGCCGGCCATCGTTGTGCCCCGTCTCGATCAGGATCTCGCCTTCCTGCAACACGATCAGCCGGCGTTTTTCATCGAAACGTACGTCTATGGCACTGTGGGTGTTGAGGTTGATCTGCGTGCCGTCCGTCAATTTCAGCGTGCGCTGCTCGCCGGTGGCGGTGCGTTGGTCGGCCAACCAATAGTGGATGGGCACGTAGCGCTCACCGGCCAGCAACGCCAGGCCGCACACCAGCGCGATACTGGCGAGGCCGCTGCCCAGCTTGCGCATGCGCTGGCGAATACCTTCACGCGACTGCAACAACGCCGCCCGCGCCGGGCCCGACGCCACGCTGAAACGCTGGTCGAGCATGCCCAACTGGCGCCAGGCCCGCGCATGCTCTTCATCGCTGGCCAGCCACTTGGCAAATTCCTCCTGCTCCACCGCACTGCCGTCACCGGAGTCGAGGGACAGTTGCCAGGCGATTGCCGCATCCAGCACGCGGGCCGAAACCGCCCGGGAACCTGTCACAGCGGCTCGCCATACAGTGCGATGTAGCACTGGCGAATACCCTGGGCCAGGTACTGGCGCACGCGGGGCACCGACACCCCGAGGCGCCGGGCGATTTCTGCGTGGCCCAGGCCGTCGAGGCGGCTATAGAGGAAGGCGGCGCGGGCCTTGCTCGACAGCTTGCCGAGCAGGCGGTCGATGGCCTTGAGGTCTTCGAGGATCATGTGCTGCTCTTCCGGCGAAGGGTGTTCGCTTTCCGGGATCACCATCAGTTCGTTGAGGTAGGCCTGTTCCAGCGCCGCGCGACGGAAGTAGTCGAACAGCAAACCTTTGGCGATTGCCACCAGAAACGCCCGTGGCTCACGGGGTTCGCGCAACTCGTCACGCCCCAGCAGGCGTATGAATGTGTCCTGGCTGAGGTCTTCGGCGCGGCTCGGGCAGGCCACGTTGCGTCGCAACCACGCCAACAGCCAGCCACGATGGTCGCGATACAACGCGCCAACCAGGTCACTGTGTGGGTTTGGGACCGACGACAAGGCATCACCGAATAAACAAGAAGTTTAAACTAACGAGAATTATTCGCGATTGTGTCAGAGACGTCGGGCAGGTGCAATTGGCGTCCGTCGGGCGGTGCTATTAAAACGATGGCGCTTGTTTACGCCGTTTCCATTGGCTCAAGCGTTCTTGCAACTGCTGCGGTGAGTCGATTTGTTGCTGACGTGCGCGGCTGAACAGGATGAGCATCAGTTCCGCCGTGGCCAATGCATCGGCGCTGGCGTGATGGCGCTCGCCCACTTGCAAGTGGAAGTGGTTGATCCAGTCATCGAGCCCGGCTTCGCGAATATTTGCGTCGGGGCACAGCAGCGGGGCAATGTCGGCGACGTCGAGAAACGGATGGGCCAGGCGATAGCCCAGGCTGTCCTTGAGCGCCCGGCACAGCATGTGTTGATCGAAGGGAGCGTGGAAAGCCAGCAGGGGGCTGTCACCGACGAACGCCATAAAGTCCAGCAGCGCGTCGACGGGGTCGCTGCCGGCGGCGATCGCGCTAGGCCCCAGGCCGTGGATCAGCACGCTGGGGCTGAGTTTGGTCGCGGTGCGGTGCAGGGTGCGCTCAAACAGCTGCGAGAAGTTCACCGCGCCGTCCTCGATCACCACGGCGCCGATCGACAGTACCTGGTCACGGTTGAGGTTCAGGCCGCTGGTTTCCAGGTCCACCACCACCCAACGCTGGCTGCGCAGGGGGCCATCGCCCAGTACCACGGCTTTGGGCAGTTGCTCCAGGCGCTGCTGTTGTGCCGCGTCGAGCCCGGGTTTTTTCGGGCGTAGCCAACCCAGCCAGTTCACAGCTGGTACCGCACGGTCAGGCTGCTTTGCAGGCGTTGAGCCTGACGCAGAGATTCACGCAGGATGCGCCGGTCCAGGTGGTTGAGGCTGTCGGGGTCGACGCGGTTGGAGTACGGCAGGTTCTCGCGGGTTTGCAACTGGTGCTGCTGCATGCGGGTTTGCTGGATAAAGTGATACGCCTCTTCATAGGCGGCGCCGTCAAGCGCTTCGATGACGTCCTTGAGCACCAGTTGGCGCAGACGCTCCAGGGTGTTATTGGCGTGAATACCATTGGCCAGGGCCAGCAGGCGCGCGCCATCGACAAAGGGGGTCAGGCCTTGCACCTTGAGATCGAGCGTGGCCTTTTCGCCGCCTTTGCGCGTCAGCACGAACTCTCGGAAACGCCCGACTGGCGGACGCTGACGCAGGGCGTTCTCAGCCAGCATGCGTTGGAACAGACGGTTATCCGCAACCTGATCCAGAATGCCCTGGCGCAGTTGTTCGCAACCGCGCTCATCGCCCCACACCACCCGCAGGTCGAAATAGATACTCGACCCCAGCAGATTCTCCGGCGTCGCCTCGCGTATGAACGCTGCGAAGCGCCGCGCCCATTCGGCCCGTGACAGGCACAGTTCCGGGTTGCCGGCCATGATATTGCCCTTGCACAGGCTGAAGCCGCACAACGCCAGGCTCTGGTTGATCTGCTGCGCCAGGGGCAACAACCGCGCCCGGATCGATGCGGCTTCGGCGGCGTCCCTGGCCTCGAACAAAATACCGTTGTCCTGGTCGGTGAACAGTGTCTGTTCACGGCGACCTTCGCTGCCGAAACACAGCCAACTGAACGGCACGCCCGGGTCGCCTTTTTCGGCAAGCGTCAGTTCGATCACCCGGCACACGGTGTGATCGTTGAGCAAGGTAATGATGTGGGTGATTTGGGTAGAAGAGGCGCCGTGGGCCAGCATGCGCTCGACCAACTGGCCGATCTCGCCGCGAATCGCCACCAGGTTTTCCACACGGGGCGCATTGCGGATGGTGCGAGCCAGGTGCACCAGATCGACCCGTTGCAGGGAAAACAGATCACGCTCGGACACCACGCCACACAGGCGCTGGTCTTTGACCAGGCACACATGGGCGATGTGCCGTTCGGTCATGGCGATGGCGGCGTCAAAGGCGCTGTGGTCCGGGCTCAGGAAGAACGGCGCCTGGGTCATATGGCCTTCGATGGCCCGGTTGAAATCGCTCGTGCCGTCGGCCACCACCTGACGCAAGTCGCGCAGGGTGAAAATCCCCAGGGGTGCTTTGTGTTCATCCACGATCACGATGCTGCCCACTTGCTGCTCGTGCATCAGCGTCACCGCCTCGCGCAGCGGCGTGTACGGAGAGCAGGTGACCGGGTGGCGCATAGCCAACTCACCAAGACGGGTGTTCAGCGAATATTGAGTGCCGAGGGTTTCCACGGCT
Source organism: Pseudomonas sp. BCA17 (assembly GCF_004519405.1). Classification (GTDB taxonomy): domain Bacteria; phylum Pseudomonadota; class Gammaproteobacteria; order Pseudomonadales; family Pseudomonadaceae; genus Aquipseudomonas. The sequence continues at coordinate 667,521 of NZ_SGWI01000003.1, forward strand.
TTTTGCTGGACTTGTTGATTGACCTGATCCAGCAGGCTGCTGACCCCGCGCAGGGAAAAATCGCGAAACGGGCTGGAAAGCGCGAACAGCTTGATAAAGGCCGGCTTGTTCAGTTGCAGGCAGAAGGTGTCTTCGGCGGCCTTGTGTTCGGTGCGGGTGGCCCGTTCACCGAGCAGGGCGGCGAGGGGGAAGCACTCGCCAGTGGTGATTTCGAAGGTGGTTTCGGTGCTGTCCGGTCGCTCGCCCACGACGCGACCCTGCTTGACGATATAAAAGTGTTCAACCGGGCCGCCCGACGGTTTCAGGATGCTGTCGCCGGGCGCATAGAAGCGCAATTGGCATTGTTCAACCAAAAATGCCAGGTGGGCATTTTCCATCTGGTTGAACGGGGGAAAGCGTTGCAGGAATTGCAGGGTGCCGTGGATGTTCTGCAACACGGCGGTTTTTCCCGCCTGCGTGAAAGCATCAGCTTTACTCATAACAGTGACCGCAGTTTTTTGTCGTTATCGTCCTTCATGGTCAACTCCCGTGCCGCGGGTGCCCATTGGACGTAAGTCTAGGTAGCGGCTGAACGATTCATGACTAGGGAAAAACCTTACAAGCTATCGTGCAAAACCCGTAGAACACCCACTAGGCAAACTTTCCGACGAAGTGCACATTGTTCTCCCCTCAGCAGATGTCTGACGAGTGTGCTGGGAGATGATGAGAACTGCTGAGAGATGTATGACCGACCACGATATTCTGAGCGATGCCGAGCGTGAGGCGCTGAGCGCCGTGATGCTGGAACCTGATTTACCGCCACAACGTGTGCTGATTGTTGACGACGACAAAGACGCGCGTGAGTTGCTGGCGGAAATTCTGGGTTTGGACGGTATTCGCTGCTTGACCGCGGAGAGTGGCGAGGCAGCATGGGATTTGCTCAATACCAACAGCTCCATCGGTTTGTTGATCACCGACTTGCGCATGGCGCCTAGCAATGGCCTGGAACTGATCCGCCAGGTGCGCGAATCCTCCCGGGCCGCGTTGCCCATCATCATCATGTCGGGGGACGCTGAAGCCCCCGATGTGATCGATGCCATGCATTTGAGCGTGGTGGACTTCCTGCTCAAGCCGATTGATAGCGTGAAGCTGGCGAAGTTGGTGAAGCGGGAGTTGGGGATGGTGCAGTAATACCGGTTATCGGCTTGATGATCCAACTGTCATTTATGACAGTAGGCGTGCCTGCGTAACTGCTGTTTAGTGGTCTGAGGGGCGGTCATGACGGCCACCTCATTAAACCCATGAACAGGAGTTATTTTTATGAGCAAGACTTATTTTGAAGTGGACGAAGATGCACTTCAGGCGGCTAAAGCCAGGATGGTATCGGGAGACGCCCAGATCTTGGTATTACGTGACAATACCGCGCGTTTCTTTACAACTGGAGAGACGATCGGGTACTTGTCCTGGACCGCTATTCTGGGGGAATGGCCTGAACGCATACAAACCGATTATGGTCACGATGTGCCCGCAGGCTTGCATACCTTTCCCGTCGCCGGGTTCAGACATATCACCTACACGGACCCCGATGGGACGCTTTTTTACGAAGCGACAGCAGGGGAAATCCTGTTGGAGGTCGAGCGTCCATTCGGAACAGAGTTTACGCACAGGGGCATTCTATTGAACGTGCGCTTGGAGTCCGGGGATAAGAAAGTGGCGCTCAATGGTACGTTCAGATGTACTTCAAATTAACCTTTGCCACACAAAGAAGCCCTGTTCTTTCGAGACAGGGCTTCTTTGGTTTTCACGGGTCTTTAAAGCCCGTTTTTAGCCTTGAACTCCCGACGCCGACGGTGCAATACCGGCTCGGTATATCCATTCGGCTGCTTGGTGCCTTCAATCACTAACTCCACCGCTGCCTGGAACGCGATGTTGCTGTCGAAATCCGGCGCCAGTGGGCGGTACAGCGCATCCCCGGCGTTCTGACGGTCCACCACCGGCGCCATGCGCTTGAGGCTTTCCAGCACCTGGGCTTCAGTGACGATGCCATGGCGCAACCAGTTGGCGATGTGCTGGCTGGAGATACGCAGGGTGGCGCGGTCTTCCATCAGGCCCACATCGTTGATGTCCGGCACTTTCGAACAGCCGACGCCCTGGTCGATCCAGCGGACCACATAACCCAGGATGCCCTGGGCGTTGTTGTCCAGCTCGTTGCGGATCTCTTCGTCAGACCAGTCGGTGTTGGTCGCCAGAGGAATGGTCAGGATATCGTCCACCGAAGCGCGCTCGCGCTTGGCCAGTTCGGCCTGACGCGCGAACACATCAACCTTGTGGTAGTGCAGGGCGTGCAGTGCAGCCGCCGTAGGCGACGGCACCCAGGCGGTGTTGGCGCCTGCCAGGGGATGGGCGATTTTCTGTTCGAGCATTGCCGCCATCAGGTCGGGCATGGCCCACATGCCTTTACCGATCTGCGCACGACCTTGCAGGCCGGTGCTCAGGCCGATATCGACGTTCCAGTTTTCATAAGCGCCAATCCATTTTTCCGCCTTCATGGCCGCTTTGCGCACCATCGCGCCGGCTTCCATGGACGTGTGGATTTCATCGCCGGTACGGTCGAGGAAGCCGGTGTTGATGAACACCACGCGCTCGCTGGCCGCCTTGATGCAGGCTTTGAGGTTGACCGTGGTGCGGCGCTCCTCGTCCATGATCCCGACTTTGAGGGTGTTGCGCGGCAGGTTCAGCACCTCTTCGATGCGGCCAAACAGCTCGTTGGTGAACGCGGCTTCTTCCGGGCCGTGCATCTTCGGTTTCACGATGTATACGGAACCGGTGCGGCTGTTCTTGCGGCTGCTGTTGCCGTTGAGGCTGTGGATCGCCGCCAGGCTGGTGATCAGCCCGTCGAGGATGCCTTCCGGTACTTCATTGCCGGCGTTGTCGAGAATCGCGTCGATGGTCATCAGGTGGCCGACGTTGCGCACGAACAGCAGCGAACGGCCGTGCAGGGTTACGTCCTGGCCATTTACACCGGTATAAACGCGGTCAGCGTTCATGGTACGGGTGAAGGTCTTGCCGCCCTTGGCCACTTCTTCTGCCAGATCGCCCTTCATCAGGCCGAGCCAGTTGCGGTAGATCACCACTTTGTCATCGGCATCGACGGCGGCGACGGAGTCTTCGCAGTCCATGATGGTGGTCAGCGCCGCTTCCATCAGCACGTCTTTGACGCCGGCGGCGTCGGTCTGGCCGACTGGCGTGCTGGCGTCGATCTGGATCTCGAAGTGCAGGCCGTTATGCTTGAGCAGCACGGCAATCGGCTGGGCGCTGTCGCCCTGGAAGCCGATCAGTTGCGAGTCGTCGCGCAGGCCGCTGTTGCTGCCGCCCTTGAGGCTGACGATCAGCTTGCCATCGACGATCTTGTAGCCGGTGGAGTCGACGTGGCTGCCCGCCGAGAGCGGTGCGGCTTCGTCGAGGAAGGCACGGGCGAAGGCAATCACCTTGTCGCCCCGTACTTTGTTGTAGCCCTGGCCCTTCTCGGCGCCATTGGCTTCGCTGATGGCGTCGGTGCCATACAGCGCGTCATACAGCGAGCCCCAACGCGCATTGGAGGCGTTGAGGGCAAAGCGGGCGTTCATCACCGGCACGACCAGCTGTGGGCCGGCCATGCGCGCGATTTCGTCATCGACGTTTTGGGTCGTGGCCTGGAAATCTGCGGCTTCTGGCAGCAGGTATCCGATGTCTTGCAGGAAGGCTTTGTAAGCCACCGGGTCGTGGGCCTGGCCGGCATGGGTCTGGTGCCAGGTATCGATCCGCGCTTGGAAATCGTCGCGTTTGGCGAGTAGGGCTTTGTTCTTCGGTGCCAGGTCATGGATAACCTTGTCGGCGCCGGCCCAGAACTGGTCGGCAGTGATGCCGGTACCGGGAATGGCTTCGTTGTTCACGAAGTCGAACAGGACTTTGGCGACCTGCAGGCCACCGACTTGAACGTGTTCAGTCATTGCTTGCCTCACTCTGCGGAGCTTATGCGCTTTTTCAGATTTTCATTATGTAGTGCACGGGTTTGCATACTACATGATGACTTGCGGTTGTGAAAATTAGACTAAATACGTCGTTTAGCGACCCACTTTGGTCGTACGGTCACAGCGGAGAATGAGATGTTCTCAAAAAACTATTGGATTGTTCCAGATAAATATAAAAATGGTACACGATTTGTTTTCGAGGGCGCCTGCGTCCACCTTGTAGGTTGAATTCCAGAGGGCTTCGCCATGGACCATCTTGTACTCACAATTATCGCCGCCGACAAACCCGGCGTCGTTGAACGCATCGCGCATAACATCGCCACCCACGGTGGCAGCTGGCAGGAAAGCCGAATGGCGCATATGGCCGGGCAATTCGCCGGCATCCTGCGGGTCAGTGTGCCTGCTGAGAATCGTCAGAACCTGGTGAATGCGCTGGACGACTTATCCACACACGGCATTCGCGTGCTGGTGGGGGAGGGCAGCAGCGGGCAGGCCTCTACATCCAAGTCGATCGTGATGACGTTGGTGGGTAATGATCGCTCGGGCATTGTGCGCGAGATCACGGCGTTGTTGAGTAAGCAGGGGGTGAACCTGGAGAGCCTGAGCACGGATGTACGCCCGGCCCCCATGAGCGGCGACCCATTGTTCACTGCCGAGGCGTTATTGCAGGTGCCGACGACATTGTCCCTGGACACGTTGCAGGAGTCGTTGGAAACCTTGGCGGATGACTTGATGGTGGAACTGCACAACGAGGAATGATCCACCCACAAGGTTATGCATGGAAATCTTGCATGGGCCTGTGGATAACCTGTAGAGACTCGAGGCCAGGCCGCACTGGCCGGGGCTCTCCGCTACTTGAGCAAAAAACGAGCAGTTTCAAAGGCTTGTGCACAAATGGCGGGGATCAGGTTGTGGATAACCTTGGGGTGGATGCCTGCAAGCCACGTGCACTGTGGCTTGCAGAGGTTTGTACGTTATTTGATCAGCGTTTGCGCACGCTCATCCAGGCATCCAGGCTGTACACCACCAGCCCCGCCCAGATAAAGGCGAAGGCAATCAGGGTGCTGGGTGCCAGGTGTTCGCCGAACAGCAGCACGGCTTCCAGCAGCACCAGTGTGGGTGCCACGTACTGTAAAAAGCCCAGTGCGGTGTAGGGCAAATGCCTTGCGGCAGCGTTGAAACATACCAGCGGGATCAGCGTCACCGGGCCGGCGGCTACCAGCCACCAGGCTTCGGAAGTGCCCCAGAACTCAAGCTGAGCACTGTGGGCCGAAGGGTTGAACAGCAGCCATGCGATGGCGATCGGCACCAGCATCCACGTCTCCACCACCAGCCCGGGCAGCGCTTTGACAGGTGCCTGTTTGCGGATCAGCCCGTAGAAGCCAAAGGTCAGCGCCAGCGCCAACGACACCCACGGCAAACTGCCCACCTGCCATACCTGTTGCGCCACTCCCGCCGCCGCCAGCCCGACGGCGACCCATTGCAGGCGGCGCAGGCGCTCGCCGAGGATCAGCATGCCCAACAGTACATTCACCAGCGGGTTGATGTAGTAACCCAGGCTCGCTTCCAGCATGCGCCCGCTGTTCACCGACCACACATAGGTCAGCCAGTTGGCTGCAATCAATGAACCACTGAGTGCCAGGATGGCCAGGCGTTTGGGATTGTCACGCAGCTCGCGGAACCAGCCCGGGTGTTTCCACACCATCAACAGCAAGCCGCCGAACAGCGCCGACCACAACACGCGGTGCACGATGATTTCGGCGGCGGGTACGCTGGCGATGGCTTTGAAGTAGAGCGGAAACAGACCCCAGATGACATAGGCGCTCAGGCCCAGGATGTACCCCTTGCGGGGGTTGGCGGCTTGCATTGCAAAATCCTTGCTTAGGCAACTGACAAAGGCGTGATTGTAAGGATATTTGTCAGTTGATGGGATTGGCCTTGCTTCATGTGGGGGGCTTGCCCCTCCCATAAAGTGGTCAGAACAGCTTCAAGGGTTCTTCGTTGAGGGCGGCCAGTTGCTCGCGCAACGCCAGCACCTGATCGCCCCAATACCGTTCGTTGCCAAACCAGGGGAAGCTGCGGGGGAACGCCGGGTCATCCCAGCGTCGCGCGAGCCAGGCGCTGTAATGCATCAGGCGCAGGGCGCGCAGGGGTTCGATCAGGGCCAGTTCCCGTGGGTCGAAGTCGTGGAATTCCTGGTAGCCGTCCATCAGTTCCGACAGCTGGCCCAGGCATTCATGGCGATCGCCGGCGAGCATCATCCACAGGTCTTGCACCGCCGGGCCCATGCGACAGTCATCCAGGTCGACGATGTGGAACATCTCATCGCGGCACATCATGTTGCCGGGGTGGCAATCGCCGTGCATGCGGATGTTCGTGTGCGGTGTGGCCTTGTACACCTCTTCCACACGCTTGAGCAGGTCGCGGGCCACGGACTCGTAGGCCGGCAGCAGGCTTTTGGGAATGAAATTGCCTTCAAGCAGGGTGTTGAGGGAGTCCTGGCCGAAGTTCTTCACCCCTAGCGCCTCACGGTGTTCGAACGGACGAGTGGCACCCACCGCGTGCAAACGGCCGAGCAGTTGCCCAAGGCGATAAAGCTGGTCGAGATTGCCTGGCTCCGGCGCCCGGCCGCCACGACGAGGGAACAGCGTGAAGCGGAAGCCCTGGTGTTCGAACAGGCTTTCGCCGTTGTGGATCAGCGGGGCTACCACCGGCACTTCGCACTCGGCCAGTTCGAAGGTGAAGCGGTGTTCTTCGAGAATCGCTTCGTTGGTCCAGCGCTGTGGTCGGTAGAACTTGGCGATCAGCGGCTCGGAGCCTTCGATACCCACCTGGTAGACGCGGTTTTCGTAGCTGTTGAGTGCCATTACGCGAGCGTCGCTGAGGAAACCGATGCTTTCGACGGCGTCAAGAACCAAGTCAGGGGTGAGTGTTTCAAACGGATGGGCCATGCGAACTCCTGCGCGCAGCAGGGCGCCGCGTCCGGCCGGGTATGGTAACGCACCAGGCTTGAGATAGGGGCGCCTGTGCTATCGCTATCGGGAACAAGCCCTTTCCCACAGTTGGAGGGGGCTTGTTCCGATGGCATTTTATCAGGCGCCGATGATGCCGCCGTCATCCCGTCGAATTGCCATCACCGAAGACCTTGGCTTGCCATTCGGCAAGTGTTCCGGCCAGGTCGAACCGCCGGTTTCGCCCGGGTGCTGGATGCCCACAAACAGCGTCTTCTGGTCTGGCGAGAAGCTGATCCCCGTCACTTCACACGCTACCGGCCCGACCATGAAACGGCGGATTTCTCCGGTGGCCGGATCGGCACACAGCATCTGGTTATTACCCATTCCCGCGAAGTCGCCCGCGTTGCTGTAGTCGCCATCGGTCAGGATCCACAGGCGGCCGGCCTTGTCGAAGCCCAGGCCGTCAGGGCTGTTGAACATGTTTTGCGGGTTGATGTTGGAGGAGCCGCCTTTTGGCGTACCGGCGTGTACGCCCGGGTTGCCGGCGACCACAAACAGGTCCCAGGTGAATTCGCTGGCGCCGTGGTTATCCTTATCGGCTTTCCAGCGCAGGATCTGGCCGTAGACGTTTTTCTCCCGTGGGTTGGGGCCGCCCACCGGCTGGCCGTCTTCACCACGCTTGGCATTGTTGGTGAGCGTGCAATAGACCTGGCCGTCGGTGGGGCTGACCACGATCCACTCCGGGCGGTCCATGCGGGTCGCTTTCACCACACTGGCGGCCAGGCGTGCATGGATCAGTACCTCGGCCTGGCTGGCGAAACCGCTGCCGGCATCAATACCGTTTTTGCCATGGGTCAGCTCGACCCATTGGCCCTTGCCCTTGGGGTGGTCGGCGTTGCCATCGCCCGCGTCGAAGATCGCCACATACAAAGTGCCGTGGTCGAGCAGGTTTTTGTTGGCCTTGGAGTTGTGGTGGTTGATCGGGTCACGGCTGACGAATTTATAAATGAACTCGCCGCGCTCATCGTCGCCCATGTACACCACCGCGCGGCCGTCGCGGGTTTCCGCCAGCGCCGCGTTCTCGTGTTTGAAGCGGCCCAGGGCAGTGCGCTTGACGGGAGTGGATTGCGGGTCGAACGGGTCGATTTCCACCACCCAGCCGTGACGGTTGAGCTCATTGGGGTTCTTGGCCATGTCGAAGCGCGGGTCATGCTGATGCCAGTTGATGTCTCTGCTGGCCGCTGTCACGCCATAGCGCTTTTGCCCGGCATCGAAGTTTTGTTGTGGGTTGCTGCTGCCGAAGCAGTCGGTGAAGTTCTCTTCGCACGTCAGGTAAGTGCCCCACGGTGTCTTGCCGTTGGCGCAGTTCTGGAAGGTGCCGAGGGCTTTTTTACCGGACTTGTCGGCACTGGTTTTCAGCCAGGCATGACCCGCCGCCGGGCCGCTCAGGCGAATGGGCGAGTTGCCGTGGATGCGCCGGTTATAGCGCGAGTCCTGGACGAACTGCCAGGTGCCGCCTTTGCGCTGCACTTCGATGACCGACACACCTTCGCTGGCCTGGGCCTTGCGCACATCTTCGGCCGATTGCGGCGCGCCACCATGGGCGTAGAGGTAGCGATAGTTGGTGTACTCGTTGTTGATCGCCAGGAGCGCGCGGTTGTTGTCGCCGGGAAAGGCGAACAGGCTCATGCCATCATTGTTGTCACCGAACTGTTGCTCCTGGGCTTTGGCTGTACCGTTGCCGGACGGATCGAAAGCCGGGGCGTTCTTGTGCAACGGCTGGCCCCAGCTGATCAGCACCGAAGCGCTGTAGCCCGGCGGCAAGGTGATGGCATCGCTGCTGGCGGCGGCGATGCCGGTAAACCCCAGCAGCGGGCTGGCCGTGGTGGCGTTGACGGCCAGGGCGCTGCGGCTGAGCAGGTTGCCGCCCAGGAACATCGCGGCACCGCAGAGGGCACCGGCACCGATGAAGCGGCGGCGGGTGAGGCCGACCATCTGTTCCAGGTCGGTGGCTTGGTTTTCTTCTAATAGGCTCATTTCAGGCTCCCTCTGCGGTTTTTGCAGACACCTTAAGGAGCCCTCGTGACGAATTTGTTGCAGTTTGAAGGCGCGGGCGCGTTATACCGGCGTGCCGAGCAGTACATTGTTCGGGGCGAATTGCACCTGGATCGGCTGGCGCTCGCCGGCGCCCAACGCTTTGAGCGCGGCGGGCTGCGCCAGCGCGCACAACACAAGGCCGTTAGACAAGGTGATGCGCACTTCGCTGGGGCCGTCATCGGCGTCGAGAATCGTGTCGATAATGCCGCTCATACAATTGTGTCCAGGTGTTGCAGCTTGCCCGACAGCGAGCACTTCCAGCCAACCGGCCTTGATCAACGCGACCACTTCCACACCTACCTCAAGTTCCAGCCGTAGCGTGCTGTCGTGAGTGATTTGCGCGTCGAGATTCAAGCCCCCGGCCAGTTGCAGGCGAATTGAGTCGTTGCGGCCATGCTGTTCAATGGCGATCACCTGGCCATGCAGCTGGTTACGTGCACTGGTGCGCAACATCAAGCGCCCCAGCAGGTTGAAGTCGCTGGCATCTTCATCGGAGCCGAGCACTTCGGCCTGCAGCACCTGCAAGCGTTGGTAGAGGCGCAATACGCGTTCACCTTCGGCCGTCAACCTGGCACCCCCGCCGCCTTTGCCGCCGACGTTGCGTTCCACCAGCGGCTTTTGCGCCAGGTTGTTCAGTTCATCGATGGCGTCCCAGGCAGCCTTGTAGCTCAAGCCGGCGCTCTTGGCTGCACGGGTGATTGAGCCTTGCTCGGCGATATGCGCCAGCAAGGCAATGCGCTGGGGGCGGCGGACGATGTGTTGGCTGAGCAGGGTGGGTAGGGACATGGGCACACGCTTCGATGGAATGAGCGGACGTTGCCGCCGCGGCGCTTGGGAGTCAAGTTACGTACCCGGCCTGGGCGTGCGGGCCAGGCAATACACGTCGACCTGGCGTGCACCGGCGTCCATCAACAATTGTGCGAGGCTGTCAGCGGTAGCGCCGGTCGTCAGTACGTCGTCCACCAGCGCAAAGTGCCGGCCTTGCACCTGGGCGCCAGCGGCCAAGGTAAAGGCGCGAAACAGGTTGCGCTTGCGGGCCTTGGCATCGAGTGCTTGTTGCGCCACGGTTTCATGGGGGCGCAATAACAGGTGTTCGTCACAGGCAAGGTCGAGGGCGTCACTGAGCCAGCGCGCCAGCATCAACGCCTGGTTGAAGCCGCGCTCGCGCAAGCGGTTCCGTGCCAGCGGCACCGGCAGCAGGCAGTCGGGGCGGGTCAGTTCAGCGTTGTCGAAACGATGCTGCAGGTGGTGTCCCAGCAGGCGCGCGAGCATATGACCCAGTGGCCATCGTGATTGATGCTTGAAGCGACTGATCAAAGTGTCGACCGGAAAGCCATAAGTCCAGGGCGCAACCACCTGTTTAAACGCGGGCGGATGTTTCTGGCACTGTCCGCAGACCAGGCCCTCCATCGGCAGTGGCAGCGCGCACACGTTGCACTGCTCCATCAACCATGGCAGCTCGATTTCGCAGACGTTGCACACACAATCCCTTGATTCGGTAGCCTCATCGCAGATTAAACAGTTGTGTATGTTTTTTGACCAGATGTAAACCTTGTGTTTGCGGTCCGGTTGACAGTGCATGATTCTTCCTTAAATATGCCGAGCATCCGTGTCGTGCCTGTGGGTATTGCCCTTCCCACAGCGCTTGCCAAAGCATAATCAAGGAATCGCCCATGAGCGCCAGCACCTCTGCCACCCTGCGTCACGATTGGTCTTTAGCCGAAGTCAAAGCACTGTTCGTGCAGCCGTTCAATGACCTGTTGTTCCAGGCGCAGACCGTGCACCGTGCGCATTTCGATGCCAACCGCGTGCAGGTGTCGACCCTGCTGTCGATCAAGACCGGCGCCTGCCCGGAAGATTGTAAATATTGTCCGCAGTCGGGCCACTACAACACTGGCCTGGAAAAAGAAAAACTGATGGAGGTGCAAAAGGTCCTCGAAGAAGCCGCCCGCGCCAAGGCCATCGGTTCGACTCGCTTCTGCATGGGCGCCGCCTGGAAGCACCCGTCGGCCAAAGACATGCCCTACGTGCTGCAGATGGTCAAAGGCGTGAAGGCCATGGGCCTGGAAACCTGCATGACCCTCGGCCGTCTCGACCAGGACCAGACTCAAGCCCTGGCTCAGGCAGGCCTCGACTACTACAACCACAACCTCGATACATCGCCGGAGTTCTACGGCTCGATCATCACCACCCGCACCTATAGCGAACGCCTGCAAACCCTGGCCTATGTGCGTGATTCCGGGATGAAGATCTGCTCGGGCGGAATCCTCGGCATGGGGGAGTCCCTTGATGACCGTGCCAACCTGTTGATCCAACTGGCCAACCTGCCGGAGCATCCGGAGTCGGTGCCGATCAACATGCTGGTAAAGGTGGCCGGTACGCCGTTGGAAAACGCCGAAGACATCGACCCGTTCGACTTCATCCGCATGCTCGCGGTGGCACGCATCCTGATGCCGCAGTCGCATGTGCGGCTGTCGGCCGGTCGTGAGGCGATGAACGAGCAGATGCAGGCCCTGGCGTTTTTCGCCGGCGCCAACTCGATCTTCTACGGCGACAAGCTGCTGACCACCGCCAACCCGCAGGCCGACAAGGACATGCAACTGTTCTCGCGCCTGGGCATCCTGCCGGAAGCCCGCGAAGAGCACGCTGATGAAGTGCATCAGGCGGCGATCGAGCAGGCGTTGGTGGAGCAAAAGAGCAGCGAGCAGTTCTATAACGCCGCCGTTTGATTGAAATGCGCTGCTGATGTGGGGAGGGACGGTGCGACGATCATGGGCACGTCGAATCGTCGCGCCGGCCCTTCCACATTTTTGACCGTGTTGAACCTGCCAAGCCGAGGGCTGCATGTCTTTCGATCTCGCTGCGCGCCTCGCGGCTCGCCGTGCCGAACACCTCTACCGTCAACGCCCCCTGCTGGACAGCCCCCAAGGCCCGGACGTGGTGGTCGACGGCCAACCGCTCCTGGCGTTCTGCAATAACGACTACCTGGGCCTGGCCAATCATCCTCAGGTGATCGAAGCCTGGCGCGCCGGAGCGTCCCGTTGGGGCGTGGGCGGCGGCGCTTCGCACTTGGTGGTTGGCCACGCGACACCTCACCATGAACTGGAAGAAGCCCTGGCCGACCTCACCGGTCGCCCGCGTGCCTTGCTCTTCACCACCGGCTACATGGCCAACCTCGGTGCGGTCACGGGGCTGGTGGGACAAGGTGATACGGTATTGGAGGACCGCCTCAACCACGCTTCGCTGCTGGACGCCGGCTTGCTCAGCGGTGCGCGCTTCAACCGTTACCTGCACAACGACGCCGACAGCCTTGCCAAGCGCCTGGAGAAGGCGACCGGCAATACGCTGGTGGTCACCGACGGCGTGTTCAGCATGGACGGTGACCTGGCGGACCTGCCCGCGCTGGCCCGCGCTACCAAAGCCAAAGGCGCCTGGTTGATGGTGGATGACGCCCATGGCTTCGGCCCGTTGGGCGCGCACGGCGGCGGGATCGTCGAGCATTTTGGCCTGAGCCAGGAAGACGTGCCGGTACTGGTCGGCACCCTGGGTAAAGCATTCGGCACGGCCGGCGCATTCGTGGCGGGCAGTGACGCGCTGATCGAAAGCCTGATTCAATTCGCCCGGCCCTATATCTACACCACCAGCCAACCGCCGGCGCTGGCCTGTGCCACCCTGAAAAGCCTCGAGCTGCTGCGCACCGAACACTGGCGACGCGAGCACCTCAATGCCTTGATCCGCCAGTTCCGCCAGGGCGCCGAGCAGATCGGCCTGGCGTTGATGGACAGCTTCACGCCGATCCAGCCGATCCTGATCGGCGACAGCGCCAAGGCCATGCGCCTGTCCCAGATGTTGCGCGAACGAGGTTTGATGGTCACCGCGATCCGCCCACCCACTGTGCCGGCCGGCAGTGCGCGTTTACGCGTAACGTTGACGGCAGCTCACAGCGAGGCTCAGGTGCAGCTATTGTTAAATGCGTTGGAAGAGTGTTTCCGCTTGTTAGGCGCCACGGAGCCCGACCATGCGTGACCGACTGATATTGCTGCCCGGTTGGGGCCTCGGCGTGTCACCGCTGGAGCCTTTGGCTGCCGCCTTGCAAGGCCTTGACGAGCACTTGCAGGTGCAGGTCGAGCCGTTGCCGGCACTCGAATCCAGCGACCTCGATGACTGGCTCGACGAACTTGACGCCACGCTGCCGGACAACGCCTGGCTGGGCGGCTGGTCCCTGGGCGGCATGCTGGCGTCCGAGCTGGCGGCGCGGCGCGGTGAGCGCTGCTGCGGTTTGCTGACGTTGGCGAGCAACCCGTGTTTTGTTGCCCATGACGGCTGGCCAAGCGCGATGCCTGCCGAAACCTTCGATGCGTTTCTCGCCGGTTGCCATGCCGACTCCCAAGTCACCCTCAAACGCTTCGGCCTGTTATGTGCCAAGGGCGCCGAAGACCCGCGCGGGTTGTCGCGTCTGTTGCTCGGTGGCGCGCCGCATACGCCGTCCGGCGTGTTGATGCCCGGGCTTGAACTGCTCGCCCAACTCGACACCCGCGCCGCGTTGCAGGCCTATCGTGGGCCGCAGTTACATTTGTTTGCCGGCCTGGATGGGCTGGTGCCGGCCGAGGCTGCCGGCGATCTGCTGGCCCTGCTGCCCGATGTTGAAATCGGCCTGATTGAACAGGCTGGTCACGCGTTTCTTCTGGAAGACCCTCACGGTATTGCGGGGGCCATCCAGGCTTTTTTGCATGAGTGTGTTGATGACTGATTTGTCCTTGCCTTTACTGCCGGGCGGCTTGCCGGACAAGCGCCAGGTGGCGGCATCTTTTTCCCGTGCCGCCGCCAGTTACGACAGCGTCGCCGAGTTGCAGCGAGCGGTGGGCAACGCATTGCTGGCTCGCCTGCCGTCGGCCTTTACGCCACAACGCTGGCTGGACATGGGGTGCGGCACCGGTTTTTTCAGCCGTGTGTTGGCTGAGCGGTTGCCCGACAGCCAGGGTGTGGCGCTGGATATCGCCGAAGGTATGCTCAATCACGCCAGCCCCTTAGGTGGCGCGAGGTATTTCATTGCCGGTGATGCCGAGCGCTTGCCGCTTAAAGCTGAGAGCCTGGGGCTGATCTATTCCAGCCTGGCGGTGCAGTGGTGTGCGAATTTCGATGGGGTGCTCAGCGAAGCCCGTCGCGTGCTGCAACCGGGTGGCGTGTTGGCGTTCGCGAGCCTGTGCGTCGGCACATTGCATGAGTTGCGCGAAAGCTGGCGCGCGGCGGATGGTCTGGTGCACGTCAACCGTTTCCGTCCCTTCGAGACGTATCAACAGCTCTGCGCCGCCAGCGGTCTGCGCGTCGTCAGCCTGGAGCGCCAACCCCATGTGCTGCATTACCCGGATGTGCGCAGTCTGACCCATGAACTCAAGGCGTTGGGCGCGCATAACCTCAACCCGGGTCGCCCGGGAGGGTTGACGGGCCGCGCGCGGATTGCTGCACTGGTGAACGCTTACGAGCAGTTCCGCCAGGCCCAGGGCCTGCCCGCCACGTATCAAGTGGTGTACGCCGTACTGGAGAAACCTTTATGAGCGCCGCTTACTTCATCACGGGTACCGACACGGATGTGGGCAAAACCACGATCGCCGCGGGCTTGTTGCATGCCGCGCGCCTCGCGGGCAAAAGTACCGCCGCCGGAAAGCCGGTGGCCTCGGGTTGCCAGATCACGCCCAAGGGGCTGCGCAATAGCGACGCCCTGGCGCTGCTGGCTGAATGCTCGTTGCCGTTGACCTATGCCGAGGTCAACCCGGTGGCATTCGAACCGGCCATTGCGCCCCACCTGGCGGCGCGGGAGGCGGGGGTTGCACTGACGGTGCAGTCGCTGTTGAAACCGATGCAACACATACTGGCGCAGCAGGCGGACTTCACCTTGATCGAAGGCGCGGGTGGCTGGCGGGTGCCCTTGGCCGATCAGGCCAACCTGTCGGACTTGGCCATGGCGCTGAAGCTGCCGGTGATCCTGGTGGTGGGTGTGCGCCTGGGCTGCATCAGCCACGCTTTACTCACCGCCGAGGCTATCGCCCGGGATGGTTTGTCGCTGGCGGGATGGGTGGCGAATATCATCGATCCCAAGACCTCCCGTCTGGAAGAAAACCTCGCCACCCTGGCCGAACGCTTGCCGGCACCGTGCCTGGGGCGGGTGCCGAGACTCAAGCAGGCCGGGGCCGATGCGGTCGCCGCGCATCTGGAACTGGACCTGCTTGACTGATTTTGGCTATTGGCAAGGCAATAGGCCATTAGTGTTTTTGACGGGCCTTTTGCCGGAATGTCTGGTTCAATTCAAGATCACGATTCTCTAAAGGCAGGCTTACGCCATGGAAATCTCTGGAAGCAGCGCGTTTTATTCGGGGCTGAGCACCATTCAGACCGGGCAGAACCGTGTCGACCAGGCCGCCGGCAACATTGCCAGCGCCGCGACGACCCAGCCCTCGGACGCACAGCGCGACCGTTTGCAAGCCAACGATCGTGCCCAGCCGTCCAACTCGGCGAGCAACATGGTCGAAATGGCCCAAGGCAAGTTTCAAGTGGAGCTGGGGGTAAAAGTCGCCAAGGCTTCGGATGCAATGCTCGGCACCTTGATCGATACCTACGCTTAACCCTTCTTGTTAATACCGGCTTCTTTCTGAAGCCGGTTGCGCTTGCGCAATCCTCCAATCTCTTCTGAACTGTTTGTGGCAACCCGCCGCAGGCCTTGCCGTGCATGGCATTGATTTGTGTCATGACAAATGGCGTCTGGACGATGCTTGACAACCCCAGGTCGTAAACGTATGTTTCAAACACCTGTTTGACCGCCACAACACATCCACGCGGTTGTTCATCCCAGATACATCAGCAGAGGTTTATCGCTATGCCTGACTACAAGGCCCCCTTGCGTGATATTCGCTTCGTTCGTGACGAACTGCTCGGTTATGAAGCGCACTATCAGAGCCTGCCGGCTTGCCAGGACGCTACCCCGGACATGGTTGACGCCATTCTTGAAGAAGGCGCCAAGTTCTGTGAGCAAGTACTGGCTCCGTTGAACCGTGTGGGTGACATCGAAGGGTGCACCTGGAGCGAGTCAGGCGTTAAGACCCCTACTGGTTTCAAAGAAGCCTACAAACAGTTCGTCGAAGGCGGCTGGCCGAGCCTGGCCCACGACGTGGAGCACGGTGGCCAAGGCCTGCCGGAATCCCTGGGGCTGGCAGTGAGCGAAATGGTTGGCGCGGCCAACTGGTCGTGGGGCATGTACCCAGGCCTGTCCCACGGTGCGATGAACACCATCTCCGAGCACGGCACGCCTGAGCAGCAACAGGCTTACCTGACCAAGCTGGTGTCGGGTGAGTGGACCGGCACCATGTGCCTGACCGAACCGCACTGCGGCACCGACCTGGGCATGCTGCGTACCAAGGCCGAACCTCAGGCTGACGGCTCCTACAAAGTCTCCGGCACCAAGATCTTCATCTCGGCCGGTGAACACGATATGGCCGACAACATCGTCCACATCGTACTGGCGCGCCTGCCGGATGCACCGGCCGGTACGAAAGGTATTTCGCTGTTTATCGTGCCTAAGTTCCTGCCGAACGCAGACGGCTCGATCGGTGCGCGCAACGCAGTGACCTGCGGTTCCCTCGAGCACAAGATGGGCATCCACGGCAACGCCACTTGCGTGATGAACTTCGACGGGGCCACCGGTTTCCTGATTGGCCCGGCGAACAAAGGCCTGAACTGCATGTTCACCTTTATGAACACCGCTCGCCTGGGTACCGCGCTGCAAGGCTTGTCCCATGCTGAAATCGGCTTTCAGGGCGGCCTGAAATATGCGCGTGATCGCCTGCAAATGCGCTCCCTGACTGGCCCGAAAGCGCCGGACAAGGCTGCCGACCCGATCATCGTGCACCCTGACGTGCGCCGCATGCTGCTGACCATGAAAGCCTTCGCCGAAGGCAACCGTGCGATGGTGTACTTCACCGCCAAGCAAGTGGACATCGTCAAATACAGCACCGACGAAGACGCCAGGAAACAGGCTGATGGCCTGCTTGCGTTCATGACGCCCATCGCCAAAGCCTTCATGACCGAAGTCGGTTTTGAATCGGCCAACCACGGCGTGCAGATCTACGGCGGCCACGGCTTTATCGCCGAATGGGGCATGGAGCAGAACGTTCGCGACAGCCGCATCTCGATGCTGTACGAAGGCACCACCGGCATTCAGGCCCTGGACCTGCTCGGCCGTAAAGTGCTGATGACCCAAGGCGAAGCGCTCAAGGGCTTCACCAAGATCGTGCACAAGTTCTGCCAGGCCAACGAAGGCAACGAAGCTGTCAAAGAGTTCGTCGCACCGCTGGCGGCATTGAACAAAGAGTGGGGCGAGTTGACCATGAAGGTCGGCATGGCCGCGATGAAAGACCGTGAAGAAGTCGGTGCCGCCTCGGTGGACTACCTGATGTACTCCGGTTACGCGTGCCTGGCTTACTTCTGGGCCGACATGGCACGCCTGGCTGCTGAAAAACTGGCCGCCGGCACCACCGAAGAGGCGTTCTACACCGCCAAGCTGCAGACTGCGCGCTTCTACTTCCAGCGCATCCTGCCGCGTACCCGCACTCACGTTGCAACCATGCTGTCGGGCGCCAACAACCTGATGGACATGAAAGAAGAGGACTTCGGCCTGGCTTACTAAGCCTTACCGGGTTCTGTTGAAACCGCCGCTTCGCTGGAAGCGGCGGTTTTTTATTGGGCGATAAAAAACGCAGCGGAGCACTCAGGGATTGTGGTCGGCTGCCGTTACAGTGATGGCAATGTGATACAGCTCACATTGAATGTGCTTAACTGTGCGCAGTGAAGGCACTGTGCCATCTTCTCGGCGGGTCGGAGCTTTACCCTTGTCACGCGTGTCCGCTGTACGTTTCAGCCATTTTCTCCCTTCATTGCTGCTATTGCTGGCCGGGCTCTCGGCTGCGTATGTCAAAGATCTCAACGTCTTCTTCACCTCGCTGTTCAATGTGCTGCCGACCCTGGTGCTGTTACTCGGTGGTTCGTATTGCGCGGTGTATCGGCGCCAGCGTGAACTGTTCCTGATGATCACGGTGTATATCACCTACTTCTTGCTGGACACCCAGACGGACTTCTACCGCGACAATGGCCGCGTGCGCGAAGACGCCGCCGTGGTGTTTCATCTGTGTTGCCTGTTGTTGCCGCTGTTGTTCAGCATTTACGCGTTGTGGCAGGAGAAAACCCACCTGTTCCGTGACTTCGTCGCCCGGTGTGCGGTGCTGTTCGCCGTGGGCAGCGTTGCGCTGGCACTCGAGCAGAGTTATCCCCAGGCCTTGCTGAACTGGCTGGCGGAAATCCGCTGGCCGGCGCTGCATGGCAGCTGGATGAGCCTGATCCAGCTCTCCTACCCGATGTTCCTGATCGGCTTCGTGACCCTGGCCGCCCAGTACTGGTATCAGCCGCGTCCGTTGCACGCCGCGCAGTTGGTCGGGCTGTTGGGGATGTTCTGGATGCTGCCGCAAACCTTCATCCTGCCGTTTACCCTGAACATCATGTGCAGCCAGGTGATGCTGATGATTGCCGCCGGTGTGGCCCATGAGGCGTACCAGATGGCGTTTCGCGATGAGCTGACCGGCTTGCCCGGGCGTCGCGCGCTCAATGAACGCATGCAGCGACTGGGGCGCAACTATGTATTGGCGATGAGCGACGTCGATCACTTCAAGCGCTTCAACGACACCCATGGCCACGATGTGGGTGACCAGGTGCTGCGGCTGGTCGCCAGCAAACTGTCCAAGGTCAATGGCGGCGGGCGTGCCTACCGTTATGGCGGCGAGGAGTTTGCCGTGGTGTTTGCCGGCAAGACCCTGGATGAATGCATGCCGCACCTGGAGGAGATCCGCGAGATCATTGCCAACTACGACATCAAACTGCGCAACCCGGACCGTCCCCATGACGATCATCAGGGCCGTCAGCGTCGGGCGGGCAGTGGGGCGTCCAGTGTGTCGGTGACCGTCAGCATTGGCGTGGCCGAGCGTCAGGCCGAGCAGCGCACGCCTGAAGAAGTGCTCAAGTCCGCCGATCAGGCACTGTACGCCGCCAAGGGCGCCGGCCGTAACTGCGTGGTCGCGGCCGGGCAGACCCGGCGCGGCGCGGTGCGCATGGAGAGCGCTGCCGGTTGAGTGATGGCGGTGTATTCAGCGGTTCTACAGTGATTGTTTGAGGCGGTGGCCGGCAGTAGGTTGAAACCATCTGCTGCCGGAGACATCGCCATGCCTGACTACAAAGCTCCCCTGCGCGACATGCGCTTTCTGATCGACAACGTGTTTGATTTCCACGGCCATTACGCGGCGTTGGGCGCGACGGATGCCACGCCGGACATGGTCAGTGCGATCCTCGAAGAAGGCGCAAAATTCTGCGAAAACGTACTCGCGCCGCTCAACCGCAGCGGTGATGAAGAAGGCTGCCATTTCGACAATGGCGTGGTTACCACCCCCAAGGGTTTCAAGGAAGCCTTCGCCCAGTACGTGGAAGGCGGCTGGCACGGCGTGGCGGCAGACCCGGCTTACGGCGGCCAGGGCCTGCCGCAGTCCCTCGGCCTGGTGCTGAGCGAGATGATCGGCTCCAGCAACACGTCCTGGGGCATGTACCCCGGGCTGACCCATGGGGCCATGACGGCGATCCATGCCCATGGCACTGATGAGCAGAAAGCCACTTACCTGAACAAACTCACCGCCGGCGAGTGGACCGGCACCATGTGCCTCACCGAAGCCCATTGCGGCACCGATCTGGGCCTGATCAAGACTCGCGCCGTGCCACAGGCGGATGGCAGTTACGCGGTCACCGGCAGCAAGATCTTCATCTCGGCCGGTGAGCACGACATGAGCGCCAACATCATCCACTTGGTACTGGCCAAGCTGCCGGATGCACCGGCGGGCACTAAAGGCATTTCCTTGTTTATCGTGCCCAAGTTCCATGCGGATTCGGGTGAGCGTAACGCGGTGCACTGTGGCTCCATCGAACACAAGATGGGCATCAAAGGCTCGGCTACCTGTGTGCTGAACTTCGACGGGGCCAAGGGCTTTTTGATCGGTGAGCCGAACAAGGGCCTCAACTGCATGTTCACCATGATGAACCACGCGCGGCTGGGTACCGGCATGCAGGGTTTGTGCAACGGTGAAGCGAGTTTCCAGGGCGCAATCAAATACGCCAACGACCGCCTGCAAATGCGCTCGCTGACCGGCGCCAAGGCCCCGGACAAAGCCGCCGACCCGATCATCGTGCACCCCGATGTGCGCCGCATGTTGCTGACCATGAAGGCCTTCAATGAAGGCAACCGCGCACTGACCTACTTCACTGCGCAATTACTCGACACTGCACACCTGAGCAGCGACGCGGGGCAGCGCCAGGAAGCCGAAGACCTGCTGGCGTTTCTCACGCCCATCTGCAAAGCCTTTATGACCGACACCGGGCTTGAGGTGACCAACCACGGCATGCAGATCTTCGGCGGCCACGGTTACATCCGCGAGTGGGGCATGGAGCAACTGGCGCGTGATGCGCGGATTGCGCCGATCTATGAAGGCACCAACGGCATTCAGGCCCTCGACCTGCTGGGGCGCAAGGTCTTGGGTAGCCAGGGCAAGTTGCTGCGCGGGTTTACCAGGATTGTGCATAAATTCTGCGGCGCCAATGCCGAGCACCCGCAACTCAAGGCGTATGTGGCGCAACTCAATCAACTGAACGGCGAATGGGGCGAACTGACCACGAAGGTCGGCATGGCTGCGATGAAGAACCCCGATGAAGTTGGCGCGGCGGCCGTGGATTACTTGATGTACAGCGGCTACGTCATTCTGGCCTATCTCTGGTTGCGTATGGCTATTGCGGCGTTGGTGCACGATGACGCCGACTTCGCCAAGGCCAAGCTGGCCACCTGCGAGTTCTACTTCAAGCGTCTGCTGCCGCGTACCGCTGCCCACCGCGCAGCGGTGGAGGCGGGCAGCGAATGCCTGATGAGTCTGCCCGCGGAGGCATTTGCGCTGTAGTGACTTAAAAATACCAATCAGTCACAAGTGGACCCTATGTGTCTGAAAAGTTGTTCGGGTACACTCGGGGCTCATAAAACCGATCCTATCGAATCACTTTTCACGTTCTCACGAGGTTTGCCATGGCTGATTACAAAGCGCCGCTGCGTGATATGCGCTTCGTCCTCAACGAAGTGTTTGAGGTCGCCAATACTTGGGCCCAATTGCCGGGATTGGCGGACACCGTGGATGCCGAAACCGTTGAGGCCATTCTCGAAGAAGCCGGCAAGGTCACCGCCAAGTCCATCGCGCCGCTCAGCCGCGGTGGCGACGAGCAGGGTTGCCGCTGGGATAACACCGCGGTGTTTACCCCGGACGGCTTTCCACAGGCCTACAAAACCTACGCTGAAGGCGGCTGGGTGGGTGTAGGCGGTGATCCGGTTTTCGGCGGTATGGGCATGCCCAAGGCCGTGTCGGCGCAAGTCGAAGAAATGATCAACTCGTCGAGCCTGGCGTTCGGCCTGTACCCGATGCTGACCTCCGGCGCCTGCGTGTCGATCAACACCCATGCCAGCGAAGAGCTCAAGGCCACTTACCTGCCGAAGATGTATTCCGGTGAGTGGGCAGGCTCCATGTGCCTGACTGAAGCTCATGCCGGTACTGACCTGGGGATGATCCGGACCAAAGCCGAGCCACAGGCGGACGGATCCTACAAGGTCAGCGGTACCAAGATATTCATCACCGGTGGCGAACACGATCTCACCGACAACATTATCCACCTGGTACTGGCCAAGCTGCCGGACGCACCGGCGGGGCCCAAGGGGATTTCGCTGTTCCTGGTGCCTAAGTTCATGGTGAACACCGACGGCAGCCTGGGCGCACGTAACACCGTGAGCTGTGGCTCCATCGAGCACAAGATGGGCATCCAGGCTTCTGCGACTTGCGTGATGAACTTCGATGAAGCCGTGGGTTATCTGGTCGGTGAGCCAAACCGCGGCTTGGCAGCGATGTTCACCATGATGAACTACGAACGTCTTGGCGTGGGTATCCAGGGCTTGGCGTCCGGCGAGCGCTCTTACCAGAACGCGATTGAATACGCCCGCGATCGCCTGCAAAGCCGTGCACCGACCGGCGCCCAGGCCAAAGACAAAATGGCCGACCCGATCATCGTGCATCCGGATGTGCGTCGCATGCTGCTGACCATGAAGGCCGCGAACGAAGGCGGCCGTGCATTCTCCACCTATGTGGCGACGCAGTTGGATATCGCCAAATTCAGCGAAGATGCCGCCGCCCGTGAACGCGCCGATAACCTGGTCGCGCTGTTGACCCCGGTAGCGAAGGCGTTTCTCACCGACCTGGGCCTGGAAACCACCGTACTCGGCCAGCAAGTGTTCGGCGGCCACGGTTACATCCGTGAGTGGGGCCAGGAACAATTGGTGCGTGATGTGCGCATCACCCAGATCTACGAAGGCACCAACGGCATTCAGGCCCTGGACCTGATGGGGCGCAAGATCGTTGGCAGCGGTGGCAAGTTCTACACCCTGTTTGCCGATGAAATCCGACAGTTCATCGCCACGGCGAATGCCGACCTGGGCGAGTTCACCCGCCCACTCAGCGAGGCGGTGGATAACCTGGATGAATTGACCGCCTGGGTGCTCGACCGCGCCAAGACCAACCCGAATGAGATCGGCGCGGCTTCGGTTGAATATTTGCAAGCTTTTGGTTACATGGCTTACGCCTACATGTGGGCACGCATGGCCAAGGCCGCAATGGGCAAGGAATCTGAAGAGGACTTCTACGCCAGCAAACTTGGCACGGCACGTTTTTACTTCGCACGCCTGTTGCCACGCATCCACTCGCTGAGTGCCTCGGTAAAAGCGGGCAGTGAGTCGCTGTTTTTGCTGGATGAGGCGCTGTTCTGAAGGCTTTGAGGGCGTGTAAGCATTCTCTTACATGACGTGCTGCTATTCGTCCTCTATCGCCAAATTGGATCCACCGATAATCTACTTCACATGGACGTCGCGCAGGAAGCGCAAAGCAACAACACGGACACGTAGGATTCTGCCAGGACGGCGGAGTGAAATGGATGTCAGGGAAACAGTCTGCAAAGCCCCGCTTCGGCGGGGTTTTCTTTTGCCCGCGAAAAAGTCAGGCGCTTGCCTGCGGGGCATTCATCACGTCTTCCAGCAGCGTGCGCAACAAGGCCACGGTCGCCTGCTGTCGCTGTAGATCACGGCACACCAACCCCACTTTCAGCGGCACCCTGGGTTCACTCAAGGGTTTCCACAACAACGCCTTGCTGTTGTGTTCGTCCTGGGATCGCCCCGGCAGCACCGTGGCCAGTCTGGTGTGGGGCAGGCTGTCGAGAATGCTCACCATGGTGTTGAGTTCTGCCTGCACTTGCGGACGCCGCCCGAGGTTGGACAGCTGGCCCTGCCAGATCTGGCGCACTTGAAACTCTTCCCCCAACAGCAACATCGGCAACTCCGCCGCCTGCTTCAGCGAGACTTTCTTGAATTCGCGCAAGGGGTGGTCTTCGGGGATCACCACCTTCAACTCATCCTCATACAGCAGCACGCCGTGCAACCCCGGCTGGCGTGGCGGCAGGTAGCTGATGCCGATGTCCAGCGAGCCGTTGAGCAGGCGCCGTTCAATTTCCAGGCCGGTCAGTTCGTAGATTTGCACCACCAAGTGGGGCTGTGCCTTGCGCACGCGCTCCAGCATTTGCGGAACCAGGCTGGTGTGCACCGTCTGCAGCACGCCGATGGCCAAGGTACGCATCGCCTGGCCCTTGAAGTTGCCCAAGGCTTCAACGGCTTGCTGCATGCCATCGATCAGCGGCAAGGCATGGTTGTACAACGTATGAGCGGCCAGGGTGGGTAACAGACGCTTGCTGCTGCGTTCGAACAGGCTCACATCCAAGTGTTGTTCCAACTGACGGATCTGTTGCGACAACGCCGGTTGGGAGATCGACAGCCGTTCAGCGGCACGGCCTACGTGGCCTTCCTCATACACCGCGACGAAATAACGCAGTTGCTTGAAATCCATAAGACTTACTTATCGAAAAAGCTGGAAAATCGAAATGGCCGTTGGCCTCGCAGGCGCCTAGTCTAGCGCCTATTCGCAGGGCTTACAGGGCCGGATCGGGCAATGAACAGCGTTTATCTTGATAGCGTTTACATAGGCAAGGCAAAAAACCTCAAGGCTGTATGGGCACCGTGCACCGATCAAGGTCGGATTGCTATCGGAGGCGAATTGTGAACCTGTTTCGTCGCCCCGCGCCGAGCCTGGACGATCTGATTCTGGACACCGCCGGCAGTACCCCTTCCAGCGAATGCCTGATGCCAGGCGTTGCGCGGCCTGCTCAGGTGTTCGTACGCGGTCAGGGCTCCTGGCTTTGGGATTGCGATGACCGTGCCTATCTGGATTTCAACCAGGGCGGCGCCGCCAACAGCCTCGGCCATAGTCCGCAGGTGCTGATCAAGGCGCTGGCCGAACAGACCCAAACGCTGATCAACCCGGGCATTGGTCTGCACAACCGCACCCAGCTCAATCTCATTGATCGCTTGTGCCAGCGTACCGCCAGCAACCAGGGCTACCTGCTCAACAGCGGCGCGGAAGCCTGTGAAGCCGCAATCAAACTGGCGCGTAAATGGGGCCAACTGCATCGCGGCGGCGCTTATCACATCATTAGCGCCAGCAACGGTTGCCATGGTCGCAGTTTCGCGGCGATGGCGGCCTCGGCGGGCGCTGGGGGCAACCACTTTGCGCCGTCACTGCCTGGCTTCAGCCATGTCCCCTTCAATGACCTGCCTGCCCTGCATGCGGCAGTGGATGCTCAGACGGTCGCCATCCTGCTCGAACCGACCCAGGCCGAAGCCGGCGTGATTCCGGCCACCGAGCATTACCTCAAAGGCGTCGAGCGCCTGTGCCGTGAGCTGGGCATCCTGCTGATTCTTGATGAAGTGCAAACCGGCATCGGCCGTTGCGGCACCTTGCTCGCCGAACAGCAATATGGCGTCAGCGCCGACATCTTCACCCTCGGCAAAGGACTGGGCGGCGGTGTGCCGCTGGCGGCGCTGCTGGCACGCGGCAAAGCCTGCTGCTTTGAAGTCGGCGAGTTGGAGGGCACCCATCATGGTAATGCGTTGATGGCGTCGGCCGGTCTGGCGGTCCTCGATACGGTGCTGGAGCCCGGCTTCCTCGAGCATGTGCGTGAGGCTGGCCTTTACCTCGGTGAAGGCCTCGCTCGCCTGGCTTATCGTTACGATCACGGCCAATTGCGCGGCCAAGGCCTGATGTGGGGCCTGACGTTGTCGGATGATTCTGCGGATGCGGTCGTAAAGGCAGCCCTGCACGAAGGCCTGATCCTCAAGGCCCCGCAACCCGACTGTCTGCGCTTCACTCCGGCCCTGACGGTGAGCAAAAGCAACATAGACGAAATGCTCCTGCGCCTGGCTCGCGCCTTCTCCCGCGTGCGTACCGCGCAGTTGCAATGCCGCAAGGGCATCGCCGTTTAAATCCTTATTCCTGAACCGTCTCGCGGCCTACGCGGAGCCTCCAGCCTGATTCTTTTGGCTGGGGGCGTTTTTTTGTCTGCCCACTGCGCGATGGCCCAATGCCGTATCCCACTGAACCCTCGCAAACCCCCAAGGTCGATTAGCTACACGGCTCACACGAGCCGATTTTCTGGAGCTGACCCTATGGATTTCATTCGTATCATCATCGCCATTCTGTTGCCGCCACTGGGTGTATTTCTGCAAGTGGGTTTCGGCGGCGCGTTCTGGCTGAATATTCTGCTGACCCTGTGCGGCTACATCCCGGGCATCGTGCACGCGGTGTATATCATCGCCAAACGCTGAGGCTCTCAGCCTTTTGCGATGAGCCGTGAGTTGCGCTCATTGCGAAAAGCCAGTTGCTCAATGGTCTGGGTGGCGTGCTCGGCTTCCTCCCTCGCTTGCAGGATGATGCCATGCTGCTCGGACTTGCTGCATACCGGGTCGGCATTGCTGGCATCTCCCGTCAGCATGAAGGCCTGGCAGCGGCAGCCGCCGAAGTCCTTTTCCTTTTCATCACATGAACGGCACGGTTCGGGCATCCAGTCGTAACCGCGAAAGCGATTGAAGCCGAATGAGTCGTACCAGATGTGCTGCATGCTGTGATCGCGCACGTTGGGAAACTGCACCGGCAATTGTCGGGCGCCATGGCAGGGCAGGGCGGTGCCGTCTGGCGTCACTGTCAGAAAGATACTGCCCCAGCCGTTCATGCAGGCTTTGGGGCGCTCCTCGTAGTAGTCCGGGGTGACGAATATCAGCTTGCAGGGGTGCCCTTCGGCTTCCAGCTTGGCGCGGTATTCGTTGGTGATGCGTTCGGCGCGCACCAATTGCTCTCTAGTTGGCAACAACCCCACACGGTTGAGCTGCGCCCAGCCATAGAATTGGCAGGTGGCGAGTTCGACGAAGTCGGCTTCCAACGCGATGCACAGTTCGATGATGCGGTCGATCTTGTCGATATTGTGCCGATGGGTGACAAAGTTCAGCACCATCGGATAGCCATGGGCCTTGACCGCGCGGGCCATTTCCAGCTTTTGCGCGAAGGCTTTTTTCGAGCCGGCCAGCAGGTTGTTCACCTGTTCATCGCTGGCCTGGAAGCTGATCTGGATATGGTCCAGGCCGGCCTTCTTGAAGTCGCTGATTTTCTGCTCGGTAAGACCGATGCCGGAGGTGATCAGGTTGGTGTAGAACCCCAACTGGCGCGCTTCGGCGATCAGCTCGGCGAGGTCTTGGCGCACCAGCGGTTCACCGCCGGAAAAGCCCAGTTGTGCCGCCCCCATTTCCCGCGCTTCGCGAAACACCTTGATCCACTGCGCGGTGCTCAGCTCCTTGCCTTGCTCGGCAAAGTCCAATGGGTTGGAGCAATACGGGCATTGCAGCGGGCAGCGGTAAGTCAGCTCGGCGAGCAACCACAGCGGCAGGCCGACAGCGGGTTTCTCAGGCAAGGGTGATCCAGTGCTCGGCACGGGCGACCTCCATGAATTGCTCGATGTCGTCACCGAGCTCAGGTACACCGGGGAATTGTTTATCCAGCTCGGCAATGATGGCCGCGACGTCACGCTCGCCGTCGATCAAACCACCGATCAATGCGGCACTGTCGTTGAGCTTGATCATGCCTTCGGGATACAGCAGCACATGGCCTTTTTGCGCGGGTTCGTACTGGTAGCGATAGCCCTGGCGCCAGGTCGGTTTTTTGCTGCGATCAAAGCTCATAGGGTGATCCCTTTATGCCATACCCGTTGCTCGGTCACGCTGTGATAGGGCGGGCGGTTGAGTTCATAGGCCATGCTCATGGCGTCCAGCATGCTCCACAAAATATCCAGTTTGAACTGAAGTATTTCCAGCATGCGCTCCTGGCCCTCACGGGTGGTGTAGTGCTGCAGGGTAATTGCCAGCCCATGCTCCACGTCGCGACGGGCTTGGCCCAGGCGGGTACGGAAATACTCGTAGCCGGCCGGATCGATCCACGGGTAATGCTGCGGCCAGCTGTCGAGGCGCGACTGGTGGATCTGAGGGGCGAACAGCTCGGTCAGCGAACTGCTGGCGGCTTCTTGCCAACTGGCGCGGCGGGCGAAGTTGACGTAGGCATCGACCGCAAAACGCACACCGGGCAACACCAGTTCCTGGGAGCGCAGTTGATCGGGGTCCAGACCGACGGCCTGGCCGAGACGCAGCCAGGCTTCGATCCCGCCGTCTTCGCCGGGGGCGCCGTCGTGGTCAAGCAGGCGTTGAATCCACTCGCGACGGATCTCACGGTCCGGGCAGTTGGCCAGGATCGCCGCGTCTTTCAGCGGGATATTCACCTGATAGTAGAAGCGGTTGGCAACCCAGCCCTGGATCTGCTCGCGGGTGGCGCGGCCTTCATACATCGCCACATGGTAGGGGTGATGGATATGGTAGAAGGCGCCTTTGGCCCGCAGGGCTTTTTCAAATTCTGCGGTGTTCATCGGTCTTTCAGTCATAAGAGGTCTCCTGCAGGAGCGAGCTTGCTCGCGAAGGTCGTTAACGATGACGGGGGCATTCTGAATGAGCGCGGTGCCCTTGGATTTCGCGGGCAAGCCTGCTCCTACAGTTCGATGCTCATGCCGTCGTAAGCTACTTCGACATTGCGTCGCACCAATTCCGCCCGCTCGGGAGAGTCCTCATCGAGGATCGGATTGGTGTTGTTGATGTGGATAAGTACCTTGCGCTGTTCAGGCAACTGCGCAAGCACTTCGAGCATGCCGCCGGGGCCGTTCTGGGCCAAGTGGCCCATCTCGCGGCCGGTGCGGGTACCGACGCCACGGCGCTGCATTTCATCGTCATCCCACATTGTGCCGTCCACCAGCAGGCAATCGCTGCCGGCCATGATCTCCAGCAGCGGTGCGTCGACCTTGCCCAGGCCCGGGGCGTAGAACAGTTTGCCGCCGGTGCGCAGGTCTTCGACGATCAGGCCGATGTTGTCGCCCGGGTGTGGATCGAAGCGGTGTGGCGAGTAGGGCGGCGCGGCGCTGCGCAGTGGCAGTGGGGTAAAGCGCAGGTTTGGGCAGGCCGGGACAGTGAAGCTTGTGTCCAGCTCGATGCGGTTCCAGGCCAGGCCGCCGTTCCAATGGGTGAGCATGGTGAACAGCGGAAAGCCGGTGCTCAAATCTTCGTGGACCATGTCGGTGCACCACACCTGGTGCGGGCAACCTTCGCGCAGGCTCAGCAGGCCGGTGGTGTGGTCGATCTGGCTGTCCATCAGGATGATTGCGCTGATGCCGGTGTCGCGCAGGGCACGGCCGGGTTGCATCGGAGCGAAGCCCTGGAGTTGCGCGCGGATATCCGGCGAGGCATTGCACAGTACCCAGTTCACGCCATCGTCGGAGATCGCGATGGACGACTGGGTACGCGCCTGAGCCTTGAGGCTGCCATCACGAAAACCTGCGCAGTTCACGCAGTTGCAGTTCCACTGTGGGAAGCCACCGCCGGCGGCGGAACCTAGAATCTGGACAAACATGGTCGCTCCATCAAGCAAAGCTCAAAACAAAAACGCCCCGGGCGAACCGAGGCGTTGTATTACCCAGCGGATTAACGGCTGGCGAAGTACATGGTGACTTCGAAACCGATGCGCAGATCAGTGTAAGCAGGTTTGGACCAGGTCATATTCATACTCCTACCAAAGGATGGGACGTTCACTACCAACTAATACATATAGTCCACCTCCTGTCGGAGATGTTCAGATACTGCGTATGAATATTACGCAATTCTTTTCAAGTTAGCGCTGTCTCCAAAGAAAAAGCCTGTTGCAGGCTCGGCAATGATCAGCCTGCCGTTTGCCAGCCGTCGTTGATGCTTGGGCCGTTGGCGACACAGCGCCAGCCGCCTGAGGCCGTGTTGAGTTGCTGGGCGGCGTGCAGTAAATCCTTACGCGTGCGGGTTCGGATGAGTTGTTGAAGCTGCTCCAGATAGCCTGACGGATGGCCAGCCAACCGGGCGTGCCAAAGCTGCTCGGCGGCTTGGGCGACAGAGAGTGCCGTGAGCTGCTGTGCCAGATCCTCGCAACCCAGATCGGCGCTGCCCTCGATCAACGATGGCAGCTGTCTCAGGAATGTTTGCAGGTGCTCGACGATGTTGGCGAGGGAAACGCTGGGGGATTGCACGCCAAACAGCAGCCCGGTCTGCCCGTTGATCTGCCGGATGCCGCTGAATACGGCGTAGCCGACTTGCAGTTCGACGCGCAGGCGTTGATAGAAAGGCGTCTGCAGCAGATGCCCGAGCAGACGCCATGCGGCTTCGTCCGCCATGGATTGGGTCGGTGCAGGGCAAAACAGCAGTAAAGCCGCTTCGCTGGACGCTGTTTTCACCGCGTGCCAGAGGTGCTGACCACCAATCGACTGGGATGGGCACTCGATGGTCGCCGGCTGCCCAGGCAGGCGGGCGGCAGCGGTTTTGATCAGGGCTTCGCACGCGGCGGGCAACCCCAGGCCCAATCCCTGCCAACGCGCGGTGTCCCACGATACCGGCATCTCGCCGGCCGGCGGGCAAGCACCGGCACAGCAAGCAGGAAGCGCCTTGAGCAGTTCTCGGATGGCAATCAGCGGCGCTGCGTTGGAGGGCTTCAAGGCTTGCGCGGGCAGGCTCAGATTGTGCGCCAATGCTTCGAGCACGGCCGGCATCGGTTCGTGGAGGCCGGTCATTTTCACCAACCAGTCATTGGCGAGGGTTTCGAACGACAATTCGACGCCCGCCTGATGGGCGTTCTCCCGTAACGATTGCAGGGCGTTTTCCAGCCCGGCAGGTACGCTTGAATCAAACCGCCAATTCAGATACAGCGCACCCTCATCGGTGTCATCGGCCAAGGCTTTGTTGAATGTCAGCGCCGACACCTCGCGTCGTCCTCGGGAACGATCCTGGGCAAAGGTACGCAAGCCCCGATGGGCGCTGGTCTGGCCGCGAATCAGCCCGGCGCGCTCCTCTTTGACGGGCGGGCGCAGGAAGGGGTTGTTGGGGGGCAACTGCCAAGTGTGCCGAGCGGGCTCCAGATGCAGTGAGTCAAGCAGGGCCTTCAACGCAGTGACGCTGTGCTCCGACAGCTCTTCGCTTTCGTGCCGTGCTAATTCCAGGGCGCCCTGGACCTGAAGTTGGCGCGCCGCCAGCAGGGCGAACTCTTCGCGCAGTGATGACCAGTCACTGTGTGCGAAAAAGCTCAGCCAGTCGTACAGCAATGTCTCGATCTGCGCCGCCGAGTCAGCGTGAATGCCCAGAACAAAGTCGATATCCAGCAGCGCTTGCCCGGCGAACTGATACATCACGCGAGCATGCAGTGCGCTGACCAGCTTTCGGGTTTTCAGTTCAGCCAGCAACCCGCCGGGCGCCGAGGTGTTGAGCCAGGCACAGAGAAAATCCAGGGCCTGGCGTGGTACGTCGCAGGCAATGACGTGGTGCAGGTGACCATCGGCGGTGTGCCAATAGCTTCGGGCCTGGCCAGGCATCAGTGCAGGCGCAGCGGCCTGCGGGCGCCGTTCCCCCGAGGTCAGTTGTTCGCCGAACCGACGTGCCAGGGCTTCTAGTTCTTCCAATGGCTGAGGGCCGGCAAGGCTCAGGGTCATCTGCCCGCTCTGATAGAAATCGGCGTGGAATTGCTTCAGCGCTTGCTGAAACGACGCGCTTTCTACAGCCAGGCTGTCGCGATTACCGGCATGAAAACCACGCAGCGGATGATCATCGGCCAGGCCTTCCAGCAATGCCACCTGCCGTTGCGCCTCGGCATCCTGGGACCAGGCGACAAACTCTGCGTGCACCACTTCGCGTTCACGCAGTTGGTCTTCAATTGCCAGGCGCGGATGAGCCAGCATCTCGGCCAGCCGCTCCAGCCCATCGGCAAAGGTCGACATCGGCAACTCGAAAAAGAAGTCGGTGGTGCGCTCACGGGTGCTGGCGTTGACCTGACCACCGTGACGCTGCACGTAGGCCATCAAGCCTTCGCTCGCGGGAAAGCGCTCGTTGCCCAGGAACAACAAATGCTCAAGAAAATGCGCCAGCCCCGGCCACGCCAAGGGCACATCGTGGCTGCCGGCGGCAACCCGCACGACGGCGGCGCAACGCCTCAAGCGGGATGCATGACGCAAAGAAACCCGCAAGCCATTAGCCAGGGTCAGATGACGATGATGGGGGTAGGCCGGCGCAGGCATGGACACTTCCGAAACGTAGGATGTGGCCATGTTAACAAACCGCCGGCAAACCGGCTGGCTCAGGGCTCGTTCAGCATGCCGTAGAGCTCCGGGCGACGGTCCTGCAAATAGTGATTGGCCGCGCGGGCATCAAGGATCGCCTGGTGATTCAGCTCACCCACAATCAAGGCTTCATCCAGCCCGGCCTGGGCGATTCGCTGGCCATTCGGCGCGGCAATGCTGCTTTGCCCACAATACTGAATCTCGTCTTCATGCCCACAATAGTTGGCGTAGGCCACGTAGCACTGGTTTTCGAAAGCCCGCGCCCGCACGGTGACGTCGGCGACAAAGTCGAACGGCACCATATTGGCGGTGGGTACCAGGATCAACTGGGCACCGGCCAAGGCCAGGCGTCGGGTATTTTCCGGGAACTCCAGGTCGTAGCAGATCAGGAAGCCCAGCTTCCATCCATTCAATTCCACCAGCGGGAAATCGTCTTCCCCGGCGCTGAACATCGAGTGGTCCAGATCACCGAACAGGTGAGTCTTGCGGTAGTTGCACAGGCGCTGACCGTTGGCGTCGATCAATTGCACGGCGTTGTAGATCTGCCCGTCGTCGGCGCGCTCCGGGTAGCCGTACAGAATCGCCAGCCCGGCGCTTCTGGCAAATGTAGCAATCGCCTGCGCCGACGCGCCGTCCTGGGCTTCTGCCAGCGCACCAACGGCTTTGGCGCCGATGTTGTAGCCGCTGAGGAACATTTCCGGCAGCACCAGCAGATCGGCACCCGCCGCCTCGTGTGCCAGTTGATGCAGGCGCTTGAGGTTGCCGGCCACATCCAGCGGTCGTGGTGGGCATTGGTATAGGGCGACGCGCATGTTGAACTCCTTAATCCGCCAGGGCGATCGGCCCGATTTCGTCAAATACATCACCCGGGCCTGGGTTTTCCGGATGAGTACTGCCGCCGAAGTGGGTCATGATGCCCCACACCGCGTTCAGCGAGGTCTGAACCGCGCCTTCCACCCAGGCCGGGGTCCACGACACGTCGTCGCCGGCGATAAAGATCCCACGTTGTTCGGCGGGCATGTCCTTCTGCATGAAGTGCGCATACATCCGCTGGTTGTAGCGATAGTGCCCGGGCAACGCGCCTTTGAAGGCACCGAGGAAATGCGGGTCGGCTTCCCAGGACACGGTGATCGGGTCGCCGATGATGCGCGCCTTGATGTCGACTTTCGGGTAAATCTTCTTCAGGGCGTCGAGGGCCAGCTTCACGCGTTTATCGATGGGCTGCGGCAGCATTTTCAGCGCGTCGCTCATCCACGAATACGATAGGCAGATAACCCCCGGTTTATCGTCACCGTTGTCGAACAGGTAAGTGCCACGGGTCAGGCGATCGGTCAGGGTCATGCTCATCAGGTCGCGGCCGGTTTCCGGGTCTTTGTCTTTCCAGAATGGCCGGTCGACCATCACAAAGGTCTTCGACGATTGCATGTAGCGGGTACGGTCGAGGGCCATCCACATCTTTTGCGAGAACAAGGTTTCATCGCACTCGATCTGAGTGGTCAGCAACCAGCTTTGGCAGGTGGTCAGCACAGCGGCGTATTCGCGGGTGTCGCCGTAGTTGTCCGTCACTGCGAAACGGCCGTCGGCCGCGTGGGCAATACGCTTCACACCGGCCCGTGGCGCGCCCCGGTGCAGCGAGCTGAGGCTGGTGCCTGCCGGCCAATGGGCGCAGCGTTCCGGCACATGACGCCAGATGCCCATGGGCACCTGCGCCACACCGCCAACGACGAGGTGTTGGTGGTCGTCGCAGTTGGTCATGACTACGCGGAAGATCTCCAGCATGGAGTTGGGGAAGTCCGAATCCCAGCCACCGGTGCCGAAGCCCACTTGCCCGAACACTTCGCGGTGCAGGAACGACAGCTTGGCGAAGGCTTTGGAGGTGGCGACGAAGTCGTAGAAGGTGCGGTCGTCCCACAGTGGCACCAGCTTATTCCACAGCTCCTTGAGGCGTGGTACGTCGCGATCGCGAATAGCTTGTTGGATATCACCGAACTGCGAGCCGTCTTCCAACGCATCGGCCCAGGCGTCGGCCACTTCCTGGAACAGCGCCGGCAGGTCGGAGAGTTTTTGCGCGTAATGGGTCTGGCCCTCGAGGTCGATCACGGTGCTGCCGGAGGCCGGGGTCAGCGGGTTGGGGAAGGGTTTGGTTTCCAGACCCAGCTTGTCCACATAGTGGTAGAACGCGGTGGACGACACCGGGAAACGCATGCCACCCAGCTCGGCGATGATGCCCTCGGTGCCTTCAAACGCTTGGGAGCGCAAGCGGCCACCCATCTTCGAGGCTTCGTACACCACGGGTTTCAGGCCCAGCTTCATCAGCTCGTAAGCAGCCACCAGCCCGGCGATCCCGGCGCCGACAATGGCGACTTCAGCGCCATGATGGGCGACGGGAATACTGCCCAGCCCGGCGGGGTGTTCGATCCAGTCATCAAAGGCAAACGGAAAGTCCGGGCCGAAGACGGTGATGGGCTTTTTGCCGTCTGCAGGGTGACGATTGTTCTTGTGGAAAGTCTTCTTGTTGGATTCGTTCATGGCAAACCTGGCTGGCGACTCGGCGGACATGTCCCGCTGAGTATAGGAAAAGATGGCAGCCAGTTTAGGGAGCGCAGCGTTCGTTAATAAGACGCAAAGTGTCGTCGAATTGGAACATTTTCAGTCAAAGTGACGAAGTCGATGGTCAGATTGGCTGGCCGCGGTCCAATTTACTGCTGAGGATGATAGAGGTGGTGGTTTTCTCAACGCCGTCTACGCTGCCGATCTGGTCCAGCAATTGGTCCAGTTGCTCCGGCGAATCGGTGCGCAGCCACGCCACATAATCGAACTCACCGCTGACCGCACACAACTGTTGGACCTGCGCCATGGCGCTTAGCCTGCGCAACACTTCCTTGCCCGAGCGCGCTTGCACGGTAATGCCCACATAGGCCTGCAAGCCGCCGTCCACCACCCGCTGGCCCAGGCGCACACCGTATCCGGTAATCACCTGGGTCTTCTCCAGACGTGCCAGGCGCGACGTCACGGTCGTGCGTGCAATACCGAGCTGCCGGGCAAGCATGGCCACACTTTCACGAGCGTTGATCTGCAGGGCGGCGATCAGTTGGCGGTCGATTTCATCGAGGACGGGCAAAGTGGGCACTCCAGTGCGGGCGGCAATGGGCTACATGTTACAGACTTCCAGACACACAAAAGCCGCGCAATGCGCGGCTTTGGAGTTGGTGGGCCCACACGGACTTGAACCGTGGACCAAAGGATTATGAGTCCTCTGCTCTGACCAACTGAGCTATAGGCCCTTAACAGGTCGCGGATTATAACGATGGTTTCTCCGCTGTGCCATCCGAAAACTCTGAAACACGCAGGTGAAGGTGGCTCGCGGCGAAAAGCTCCGGCGGCTGGGGCAGGCTGACGATGTAGCCTTGCATCTGCTCGCAGCCCTCTGCGGCCAGGAAGGCTTGTTGCGCGGGGTTTTCCACGCCTTCGGCGATGATGGTGAATTGCATGCTGTGGCCCAGGGCGATGATGGCGCGCACGATGGCGGCATCGTGAGGGTCATCGGGCAGGCCGCGCACGAAGGACTGGTCGATCTTCAGGAAGTCCAGCGGCAGGCGTTTGAGGTAGCTGAGGGACGAGTAGCCGGTGCCGAAGTCATCAATTGCCAACTGTACGCCCAGGCGTTTGAGTTGATGCAACACTTCCAGCGCTTCTTCGGCCTGGCTCATGATGAAGTTCTCGGTGATCTCCAATTGCAGGCGCCCCGGCTCCAGGCGGTAATCGCGTAGCAACTGTTCGATGCGCCCCAACAGGTTGGGGTGACGCAACTGTGCGCCGGCGAGGTTTACCGAGAGCGGGCCAAAGTCTTCGAAGTTTTCTTTCCATATGTGCATCTGGCGGCAGGCTTGTTCCAGGACCCAATCGCCAATCTGCAGGATCATGCCGTTCTCTTCGGCCAGGGCAATGAAGTGTTCGGGAGGCACATCACCGAAGGTTGGGTGATGCCAGCGGATCAGGGCTTCGGCGCCGATTATTTCGTGCGTCGAGAGGCTGAGTTTTGGTTGGTAATAGAGGCTCAGTTCGTCGCGCTCCATGGCGCGGCGCAATTCGTGTTCCAGCGCTACGCGCTCGTTGGCTTGGGCGGTAAGGTCGCGGGTGTAGCTTTCGACCCGGTTGCGCCCCTTGGCCTTGGACCGGTACATCGCGGCGTCGGCATTTTTGACCAGGGTGGCGACATCGGTGCCGTCCTGGGGGTACAGGCTGGTGCCGATGCTGGCACTGATAAAGAACTCGTGTTCCCCGGCCTGGAACGGCGGGGTGAAGCAGGCAAGCAGCTTATTGGCCAGGTGCTGGGCATCGCTGGCTTGCTGCAGGCCGGGCAGCAGGATGATGAATTCGTCACCGCCCAGCCGGGCTACGGTGTCGATATCGCGCAGTTGCTCCTTGAGGCGCACGGCAATGCCTTTGAGCAGCAGGTCGCCGATGGGATGGCCGAGGCTGTCATTGATGTGCTTGAAACGGTCCAGGTCGAGGAAAAGGACCGCGCCCTGGTTGCCGGTTTCCTGTTGGTTGTTGAGCGCCGCCTGCAAGCGGTTTTCAAACAGTGTACGGTTGGGCAGGCCGGTCAGCGGGTCATGGTGGGCCTGGTAGTCGAGGCGTGCCTGGGCGTGCTTGAGGCTGGAAATGTCAGCAAACACTGCGACGAAGTGGGTGACCAGTTGCTCGCGGTTGCGCACGGCACTGATGGTCAGCCAACTGGGGTACAGCTCGCCGTTCTTGCGGCGGTTGGATATCTCGCCCTGCCAATGCCCCTGAGCCGTCAACTGATGCCACATCGCCGCGTAGAACGCGCTGTCGTGCAGGCCGGAGGCGAGCAGGCGCGGAGTATGGCCCAAGGCTTCGGCTTCGCTGTAGCCGGTGATTTCGCTGAAGGCGCGGTTTACCGCGCTGATGTTCTGGCGGGTGTCGGTGATTAATACACCTTCGGCGGTACTTTCGAACACCGTGGCGGCCTGTTGCAGCTTTTCCTGCATGGCCTGGCGTTCGGTGATGTCGCGGGCGATGGTCAACATGCAATCTTCATCGCCGATGGGTAGCGGGCGGCTGGACAATTCGCACAGGCGAATCAGGCCGTCGGCGCGGCGGATATGGCAGATGAAGTCGCGGACAAACCCGTCGCGCTGCATCAGTTCCAACATATGCTTGCGCTCGTTGAGGTCGACCCAGATGCCCAGATCCAGGACCGACTGGTCGAGTGATGTCGCGCTGGTGAAGCCGGTCAGGCGGCTGAAGCCCTCGTTCACTTCAATCAACAGGCCATCGCGTTGGCGGCTCAGCAGCAAACCATCCGGGGAGGCATGGAACGCCTTGGCGAATTTCTCTTCGGAGGTCTGCAGTCGTTGTTGGGTTTCTTTGAGTTGGCTGATGTCACGCACCACCACCACCAGCGCCGCAGTGGTGTCGAGTTGAAAAGGCTCGGCCGAGATCAGGCCGGTGAACGCCTGGCCATTGCTGCGCAAGAAGGGCATTTCCAAGTTGCGGATGCTGGTGTTCTGCAGCCGTTGCAGCAGATCGGGCCCCACGCCTTGAATACCCCAGATATTCAGCTCGGTAGCGGTTTTGCCGATGACCTCCTCGGCCTTCAGGCCAATTTGGTCCTCGAACGCTTTGTTGACCTCCAGCAGGCAGCCATCGGACATCCTGGCGATCACCAGGATGTCCGGGCATTGCTGGAATACTGAGGCAAACTTCTGCTCGGACAGTTGCAACGCTTCTTCGGTGCGCTTGGCTTCGCTGATGTCGATCATCAGGCCGCGCAGCACCGGCTCATGACCGTGTTCGATCAGGCTGACAATGTCGCGCACCCACAGGCAGCGGCCGTCGGCGGTGATCACCCGATAATCCACGCTGTGGTCGCGGTTGGCGCGGGTTTCGCGGTAGCAATAGGCTTCGGTGCGCGTCAGGTCGGCGGGGTGGATAATGTTGCGCCAGAAGCCGGGAATCAGCCAGTGGGCGCGGGGATAGCCCAGTAGGTCTTCGGCATGGGGCGACACGTAGCTGTAGGTGAAATCGGTGATGCTGGCTTCCCAGGCAATCGCCGACAAGCTCTCCACCAGGCCGCGATAATGGTATTCGCTGCTACGCAATTCCTGTTCGAGGGCGACTCGGCGGGAAATCTCCGAGCTGAGCCGGCGATTGATCCGAATCACGATGGCCAGTACGGTGCTCAGCAGCAACACAGCGGGCAGGCCGTACATCAGCAGGTCGGCCCAGAATGTACGGTGATCAGTGACGCTGCCTACCCAGTGTTGCTGGATTGCGTCGGTTTCATCGGGACTCAGGTCGGCGAGCACCTTGTCCAATATACCCACCAGTATTTTTTCATCCCGTGGGACGCCCATCGCCAACTGATAGCGGTAGGGCGTTTCGCCGCTCACGTATAAGCCATCAAGCTTGAGTTGGCGCAGGCTCCAGACACTGGAAGCCAGGTCGCCGACCACGGCATCCACCTCGTCGGTGGCCAGGGCCTGCAGTGTCGAGCTGACATTGGGCATCGCCACCAGGTTGAGGTCGGGGTGGTGGGTGCGCAGCAATTCATGGGGGGCGTAGTTCTCCACCACGGCAATCTTCAGCCCGTAGAGGTCCTTGAGGTCGCGTGGTTTAGCACCACCTTCATGGGCGAGGATAACGATGGGGAAGTCTAGATAAGGGCGCGTGAAGGCCATGTAGCTTTGCCGCTCCGGGGTGGACATGATGCCGGGCAGCAGGTCGAGCTGATTGTTTTTGGCCTGCTCCAGCACGGCGGTCCAGTTTGCCGGCTCGATCAGTTTGACCCGCACGCCCAGGCGATCCTGGATCAGGCGCACATAGTCGGCAGCCAGTCCCTGGTAGCGACCATCTTCGTCGCGATATTCGAAGGGGGGCCAAGAGGCATCCACCCCCAGGCGCAGCTCCTGATGGTCCGACAGCCAGCTACGCTCATCATCAGAAAGAGTCAACGCGCCAGCCGTTGCGGTCCAGGTCAGCAGCGACAGCAGTAACACAGTCGGCAGTCTGGGCATAACGGTCTCGTTATGGCACGGGGAATGTTTCGAGTGTAGACGGGCATTGCGGGGGAGGGGGATTGCAGGGGATTTTTCTGTAGAAAGCAAAACCCCCGGCCTGGGCCGGGGGTTCTGGTATCACTCGTCGAGGAAGGAGCGCAGATGCTCGCTTCGCGTCGGGTGGCGCAACTTGCGCAGTGCCTTGGCTTCGATCTGACGGATCCGCTCACGGGTCACGTCAAACTGCTTACCGACTTCCTCAAGGGTATGGTCGGTATTCATGTCGATGCCGAAACGCATGCGCAGTACCTTGGCTTCACGTGCCGTGAGGCCGGACAGTACGTCGCGAGTCGCTTCTTTAAGGCTCTCAACGGTAGCGACATCGATTGGCGACTGCATGGTCGAGTCTTCGATGAAGTCACCCAGGTGGGAGTCTTCGTCATCACCAATCGGCGTTTCCATGGAGATCGGCTCTTTAGCGATCTTCAATACCTTACGGATTTTATCCTCAGGCATTTCCATGCGTTCGCCCAGCTCTTCCGGGGTCGGTTCGCGACCCATTTCCTGCAACATCTGCCGGGAAATACGGTTGAGCTTGTTGATGGTCTCGATCATGTGCACCGGAATACGGATGGTGCGGGCCTGGTCGGCGATCGAGCGAGTGATCGCCTGACGGATCCACCAGGTGGCATAAGTCGAGAACTTGTAGCCGCGACGGTATTCGAACTTGTCCACGGCCTTCATCAAGCCGATGTTGCCTTCCTGGATCAGATCGAGGAATTGCAGGCCGCGGTTGGTGTACTTCTTGGCGATCGAGATCACCAGACGCAAGTTCGCTTCAACCATCTCTTTCTTCGCGCGGCGGGCTTTGGCCTCACCGATCGACATGCGACGGTTGATGTCCTTGATTTCAGCAATAGTCAGGCCGGTTTCGGTCTCAAGCGCGGTCAGCTTTTGCTGGCAGCGGATGATATCCGGTTGCAGGCGACCAATGGCTTCGGCGTATTTCGCCTTGCCCTTGGCCAGTGCATCGGTCCAGCTTTCATCAACTTCGTTGCCCGGGAACTGGCGCAGGAAGTCGGCGCGCGGCATGCGTGCATCACGTACACACAATTGCATGATTGCGCGTTCCTGAGCACGAAGACGCTCAAGTGCACTGCGAACGCGTTCAACCAGGCCTTCGAATTGCTTCGGTACCAGCTTGATCGGCATGAACAGCTCGGCCAGGGCCAACAGTTCGGCAATTGCCTGCTTGTTGGTGCGACCGTGCTTCTTCAAGGCCTTGCGGGTGATTTCCATTTGATCGGAAACCGCACCGAAACGCTGGGCAGCAATGACCGGGTCCGGACCGCTTTCGGCTTCTTCTTCGTCGTCGCTGCTGGCTTCAGCATCGTCGTCGTCGGTGTCGTCGTCCGCTTTCGCAGCCTTGGCATCGACAGGCGGCGGTACTTCGGCAGCAGGCGGCGTAATGCCGTCGTCCGGGTCGATATAACCGCTCAGGACGTCGGACAGGCGGCCACCTTCGGTGGTGACGCGGTTGTACTCGGAGAGAATGTGGTCAACCGTGCCAGGGAAGTGCGCGATTGCGCCCATCACTTCACGGATACCCTCTTCGATACGCTTGGCGATTTCAATTTCGCCTTCGCGTGTCAGCAGCTCGACGGTACCCATTTCACGCATATACATGCGCACAGGGTCGGTGGTACGACCGATATCGGTCTCCACGGCAGCCAGCGCGGCAGCCGCTTCTTCAGCGGCAGCCTCGTCGGTATCGGCGTCCGCCAGCATAAGGGAATCCTTATCCGGCGCAGCTTCGAATACGTTGATCCCCATGTCGTTAATCATGCGGATGATGTCTTCCACCTGCTCTGGATCTGAAATATCCTCAGGCAGGTGGTCGTTGACCTCCGCGTAAGTCAGGTAACCCTGCTCACGACCAAGAACGATCAACTCTTTGATACGAGACTGCTGTTGCGCTTTTCCGGACATAACACCCTATCCACTGAAGGTCTTGGCGGGCAAAAAACAAGCCGAGGATTATACCCGAGCTATGACCTCACACGCCAGCTGAGGTCGGGTTTGATGCGGAAACATTCTGTTTTAATAGATCGCGCATCTGTTTTGCTATCTGAATTTGCTCTTCAGCCGACAATCCCGGCTGCCTTGCTTTCTTGATGAGTTCATCGAGGGTCTGCGTTTGCTGACCCGCAGATAACCTATTAATGGTGTCTAAAAATTGTTGTTCAAGGTTATCGCCGTCAATTAGCCACTCCTTTTCCGCGAGTGCTTTCAGGAGGCGCCCCTGTTCGGTGCCATGCCAGCGAGCCATCAATTGAATTGAGTTTAGCTTAGGATTTTTCTGGACCGCCTCGACCAAGGCGATCAGTACCTGAGCATAGCTGTTGGTTTCGTTGGCAAAATGGTCGGCGCTTTCAACTTTTCCCGCCAGTTGTGGGTGATGAATCAGCGTGCGCAATGCGATAAGCATCGGTGCTTCCACCGCTACGGGAGTGCGTGGCGTATAGGCTTCATCGCGATCACCGCGCTTGCCGTTCTTGCTCCAGGGTTTCTTGTTGTCCCATTTCTTGCCGCCGGCACCGGGCTTCTTCGGCGTCCACTCCTGTTGGGGCGCATAGGCCTCCTGCGGTTGGTGGAAATCGGCATAGTCCGGCATGGCGTCGTAATCCATGCCTGGGTCGTACACCGGCGGCGCGTCCTGCGGTGCGCTGTGGACCAGCTGGCTGACAGCCTCGCCACTCAAGCCGGTGATTTCCAGCAGACGCATGCGCATCAGTGACTTCAGGTTGGCACCTGGGACCTTGTCGATCAGCGGTGCGGCGAGCGTGGCCATGTGGGCCTTGCCTTCGAGGGACCGCGGATCGGCTTCTTCGGTCAACTGCTGGAAGAAATAATCCGCCAGTGGCTGGGCGTGTTGATTGATGCGCGCACGAAACGCATCGGTGCCTTCGGAGCGAACCAGTGTGTCCGGGTCTTCGCCTTCGGGCAGGAACAAGAAGCGTGCGCGACGCCCATCCTGCAAGCTCGACAGGGTGGCTTCGAGTGCGCGCCAGGCGGCATTGCGGCCGGCCTGGTCGCCGTCGAAGCAGAACAATACGCTGGGCACCACGCGAAACAGACGTTTCATGTGTTCTTCACTGGTGGCGGTGCCGAGTGTCGCCACGGCATTGCGCAGGCCTTGCTGGGCCAGGGCAATCACGTCCATATAGCCTTCAACCACGATGATTTCATCGAGGTTGCGGTTGTTCTTGCGCGCTTCGAACAGGCCGTAAAGCTCTTGGCCTTTGTGGAATACCGGCGTTTCCGGCGAGTTCAAGTACTTGGGTTTGTCGTCTCCCAGTACGCGGCCACCAAAAGCGATGATCCGGCCGCGGCTGTCGCGGATCGGAAACATCACGCGGTCGCGGAAGCGGTCATAGCGCTTGCCGGTCTCTGCATTTTCCACCAGCAAGCCGGCATCGATCATGGCTTTTTGCTGCAGCGTATCGCTGCTCAGGTGTTTGTACAGATTGTCCCAGCCGGGCGGGGCAAACCCCAGGCCGAAGTCGCGAGCGATTTCACCGGTGAGGCCGCGGCCCTTGAGGTAATCGACGGCGGCCTTGCGTTGCGGATGGCTTTTAAGTGCCTGGCGGTAGAACTCGGCAGCGGCGGTCAGCAGCGGGTAGAGCGGCGAATCGGTGGGCTGTCGCGGTTTGTGCGGGCGACCACTCTCTTCGCGGGGGATTTCCATGCCGGCGGCTTTCGCCAGTTCCTCGACCGCCTGGGGGAAATCCAGGTTGTCGTGGTCCATGATGAAGCCGAGGGCGTTGCCGCCCGCGCCGCAGCCGAAACAGTAGTAGAACTGTTTGTCGGGGCTGACGCTGAACGACGGCGTCTTTTCTTTGTGGAACGGACAGCAGGCCGTGTAGTTTTTGCCGGCCTTTTTCATTTGCAGGCGCGAGCTGACAACATCGACGATGTCGGTGCGGTTCAGAAGGTCGTCAATAAAGCTCTGGGGAATTAGCCCGGCCATGGCGTTCTCGTCATCACTGCGTGTAAATGAGGGCCCGTCAAGTGCTCAAGCACGGGGATTCCACGGCTTGATCGACAATTGTCTGCTTGGGCTATCAGGGAGTGTATCTGCCGAGCGTTCACTGACGTTAATTTCTATCAGTCTTCGGCCTTGAAATGTTGCCCGGGTTTCCGGTCCTGGCCAATGATGGGCCTCGGAAGATGGGCGCAGCCGATACGGTTGATCGTCTGTTAAAAAATAAGTGTGCTCGTCAGTAGCCTTGTTAGGCTCGTCAGAAGAGACGTGCACCGCTGGCAAAAGAGCCAGTCCTGACGTGTGAAGCAATGTCTCGGTCGCATGTGCGGCGTCAACAGTGAAGCATCAAGCGATATCCGCAAATGCCAGCAGCCCGGCTGAGGGCCGGGCTTGGCAGAAGCTTGCTACGAACGTCT
Source organism: Pseudomonas sp. BCA17 (assembly GCF_004519405.1). Classification (GTDB taxonomy): domain Bacteria; phylum Pseudomonadota; class Gammaproteobacteria; order Pseudomonadales; family Pseudomonadaceae; genus Aquipseudomonas. Next base: position 710,802 of record NZ_SGWI01000003.1, read on the forward strand.
GTGTATTAGTACAGACGAACGGCGCGGCGCTGTTCGCGCTGAACTTTCTTGGCGTGACGCTTAACAGCGGCTGCTGCTTTACGCTTACGCTCAGAAGTTGGCTTCTCGTAAAATTCGCGGCTACGAACTTCAGCCAGTACACCGGCTTTTTCGCAGGAGCGCTTGAAACGACGCAGAGCTACGTCGAAGGGTTCGTTCTCTTTAACTTTGACGGCTGGCATCCAGAGCTACCTTCTTTCATTACCGGGATCAACGTTCTCGTCGCAAAAAATTCGCGGCTGAGGTCGTCGGTTTTTAAGGGTTGCGGATGTTAACCCCTCATTGCCCGGAATGCAAAGCCTCTGATCGAAAACCGCTGGTCGGGAGTGGGAGTGGCGACTATTATGCGCGCCTTCGAATTCAGCCTCTACAAGGCGCAAACCCATGCTAGTACTGGGACTTGAAACCTCCTGCGACGAAACCGGTGTCGCACTTTACGACAGTGAACGCGGGCTTTTGGCCGATGCGCTGTTCAGTCAGATCGACCTGCATCGCGCATATGGTGGTGTAGTGCCGGAGCTGGCCAGCCGCGATCACGTCAAACGCATGCTGCCGTTGATTCGCCAGGTGTTGGATGAGGCCGGCTGTGTGCCGACCGAGATTGACGCAATTGCCTACACCGCGGGCCCCGGATTGGTTGGAGCCCTGCTGGTTGGGGCTTCTTGCGCTCAGGCGCTGGCCTTTGCCTGGGGCATTCCAGCCCTCGGTGTGCACCATATGGAGGGCCATTTGTTGGCTCCCATGCTGGAAAAAACTCCGCCAGAGTTCCCGTTCGTCGCTTTGTTGGTTTCCGGCGGCCATACGCAGCTGGTTCAGGTCGATGGTATCGGCCAATACACCCTTTTGGGCGAATCCCTGGACGACGCTGCCGGTGAAGCTTTCGACAAAACCGCGAAGATGATGGGCCTCAATTACCCCGGCGGTCCTGAAATCGCGCGTCTCGCCGAAAAGGGCGTACCGGGTCGCTACACGTTCCCGCGTCCGATGTGCGATCGTCCAGGTTTGATGTTCAGCTTCAGTGGCTTGAAAACCTCGGCCCTCAATACCTGGCAGCAAAGTGTCAGCGCCGGGGACGACAGTGAGCAAGTCCGTTGCGACATTGCTCTGGCGTTCCAGCAGGCCGTGGTGGAGACTTTGACCATCAAGTGCAAGCGCGCCCTGAAACAGGCGGGTATGAAGCGTCTGGTAATCGCAGGTGGCGTCAGCGCCAACAAGGCTTTGCGCGTTTCTTTGGAAAACATGCTCGGCGACATGCAGGGCGACGTGTTCTATGCGCGGCCGGAGTTCTGCACCGACAACGGCGCGATGATCGCCTATGCCGGTTGCCAGCGTCTGCAGGCTGGCCAGCATGAAAGCCTGGCAATCAGCGTGCAGGCGCGTTGGCCGATGGAGCAGCTTTCGCCGTTGTAAGGGCGCAAGGTGAGCCGGGTTTCACCGACAGCATTTAAAAATGCCGTTCGCGCCCGGCAAACAGGTCGCGTAGATTGCCGCGGTGGCGCCATACAATCAGCAGCGTCAGCATGCTCATCGGCAACAGCGCCGCAGGCTCCTGCCATGCCAGCAACGGCAGGGTGAGCGGTGTGGCGATCAGCGCCGCCAGTGAGCTGGTTCGGGTCAGGTAGAAGGTCAGCAGCCAGGCCAGTACGGCCAGCAACGCCGCCGGCGGGTAGATCCCCAGCAGCATGCCGGCCGCCGTGGCGACGCCTTTGCCGCCGCGAAAACGAAAGTACAGCGGAAACAGATGGCCCAGGACGGCACACACGCCCACCCAGGCTTGCTGTTGCAGGGAAAGGCCGCAAAGGTTGGCGATCAGCACGGGCAACAGTCCCTTGCAAAGATCCCCGAGCAGTGTCAGCACGGCGAGTTTCTTGCCGGCCAGGCGCAACATATTGGTGGCACCGGCATTGCCTGAGCCACTCATTCGCGGATCGGGATTCCCCGTCAGGCGGCTGAGCAAAATGGCGAAGGACAGCGAGCCGAGCAGGTAGGCGAGAATCGCCAGTGACCAAAACATGCTAACTATTCCGGGCGAGGACGCCCTGATTCTAACGGGGCATCGCGCCCTTGTCGTGCTGCGGAGAAGAGTGCTTGGACAGAGTGTTTATCGAAGGCCTGGAAGTCGACACCGTAATCGGGGCCTACGACTGGGAGCGCGGCATCAAGCAATGCCTGCGCCTGGACCTGAGCTTTGCCTGGGATAATCGCCCGGCCGCGGCCGGGGATGACCTGAGCCTGGCACTGGATTACGCCAGCGTATCCGCGCGTATCCAGGCATTTGCCGATCAAGCCCAGTTCCAACTGGTGGAAACCTTTGCCGAGCGCTTGGCCGAAGTGCTGATGAGCGAGTTCCAGATTCCCTGGCTGCACCTCAAATTGACCAAGCCGGGTGCCGTACCGGCCGCCCAGGGCGTGGGTGTGGAGATCGAGCGCGGATGTCGCTAACTCAGGTTTACCTTGGCCTTGGCAGCAATATCGAGCGCGAGGCCCACTTGTGCGCCGGCTTGGACGCGCTGGCAGGTTTCCTGGTCGATATGCGGTGTTCGGCGGTGTTCGAAAGCCAGCCGGTGGGTATCAAGAGCGGACCGTTTTTCAATCTGGTGGTGTCGGGATATACCGACCTTCCGTTGATGGAGCTGGATCGGCGCCTGAAATTCATCGAGGCCGACAATGGCCGCTATGCGCCTGACCGCAAGGGCCTGCCATTGGATATCGACGTGCTGCTGTACGGCGAGCTGGCAGGCAATTTCGACGGTTTGATCCTGCCGCGTGCCGAGATCCTGAAGAACGCCTTTGTGTTGTGGCCGTTGTCGTTGATGGCACCGGACCGTGTGCACCCTGAAGCGGGCAAGACCCTGGCTGAGCTGTGGCGGGACGCGCAGATCGACCAGGTGCTGGCGCCTGTCGGTTTCCAATGGCAAGGCCGGCAACTGACACCGAGCACGCTCCTATAGGGCGTGCCGTTCCTTGTAGGCTTTCAGTGCCTTGAGCCGTTCGTGCTTGAGGGCTTCGCCCAGCTCCGGGCCTTTCAAACCTTTTTCCAGCAATGGCGCGACTGCGACCTCGCGCGCAGCCTTTGCCGCACCCCGTAAGTAATCGGCCTGTGGATAACGTCTCTGCTCCAGGCCCTTGCGGCCCCGGGCGTCCATCTCGCAGGCAATAACGAACTCTTCAAAACGTTGTGGTCGACGATACACGTCAAAACTTTGCAGCAATTCCAGCAGTGTCGAGGCTTTGAGCTCCAGGGCGCGGTGGCCATGGGTGTGATATTGACCAACGAGTAGCGCCAATTCCTGACAGTCCTTCGGGACTTTGAAGCGCTCGTTGACAGCTTTGATCAGCTTCAGGCCGCGGTGCTCGTGAGCAATGTGCTGCGGTAACTTATCCACAGGCGTCAAACCTTTACCCAGATCGTGCAGCAAGCACGCCCACCGCACCGTCAGCGGCTGCTGATGCAGAGCGGCCTGCTCAAGCACGCTCAACGTGTGCACGCCGGTGTCGATTTCGGGGTGATGGGCTTCGGGTTGCGGCACGCCAAATAGAGCGTTCACTTCGGGTATCAAGGTTTTCAGCGCATCACAGTCGCGCAGCACCTGAATAAATACCTGTGGCTGATCTTCCATCAGCGCCCGGGAAATTTCCTTCCAGCTGCGTTCCGCGGTGAGCGCTTCCAGTTCGCCGGATTCGCTGAGCTGGCGCATCAGTTCCAGCGTTTGGGGGGCAACGGTAAAACCCAAATGAGCATAACGCGCGGCAAAGCGTGCAACACGCAGTACACGGAGGGGATCTTCGGCGAAAGCGGGGGAAACGTGACGCAGAATGCGCATCTCAAGGTCGCGTTGGCCACCGTAGGGATCGGTCAGGTTGCCCTCATCGTCCTCTGCCATGGCATTGATGGTCAGATCGCGCCGAATCAGGTCTTCTTCCAACGTGACCTCGGGGCTGGCATGAAACACAAAGCCGCCGTAGCCCCGGCCGCTTTTGCGCTCAGTGCGGGCGAGGGCGTATTCGTCACCGTTTTTTGGGTGAAGGAACACCGGAAAGTCAGCGCCCACCGGCTTATAACCCTTGGCGAGCATCTCTTCTGCGGTTGCGCCAACCACGACACGATCGATGTCGGTGACCGGAATGCCCAGCAAGCGGTCACGTACCGCACCGCCGACTTTGTAGATTTTCATGAAAAAGCCTCCATTAGCCGCACAGGATACCGCCTGTGCTGTGCCAATGGAGGCTTTGCCGTTTCAGAGGTGAACGACGGCCAGGTCCAGGCGGCCGTAATCGTTGTCGTTGTGATCGGTGCGGGGTGGCACGTGGTGAGTCTTCATCACTTGATCGCCCTGCAGGGTTTCCAGGTGAATGTCGAAGCCCCATAACCGATGCAGATGCTTGAGCACTTCTTCGGTGGATTCGCCCAAGGGTTTACGGTCGTGCTGCTGGTGGCGCAGGGTCAGCGAGCGGTCGCCGCGTACATCGATGCTGTAGATCTGCACGTTAGGTTCACGATTGCCCAGGTTGTACTGTGCCGCCAGGGTCTCGCGGATAGTGCGGTAGCCCGACTCATCGTGAATGGCCGGTACTACCAGGTCATCCTTGAGGTCGTCATCGAGAATGCTGAACAACTTGAGGTCGCGAATCACCTGGGGTGACAAGTACTGCAGGATGAAGCTCTCATCCTTGAAGCTGCTCATGGCGAATTTGATGGTCGACAACCAGTCGCTGCCGGCGATTTCCGGGAACCAGCGGCGGTCCTCCTCGGTGGGGTGCTCGCACATGCGTCGGATGTCGCGGTACATGGCAAAGCCCAGGGCATAGGGGTTGATCCCACTGTAATACGGGCTGTCGAAGCCTGGCTGGAACACCACGCTGGTATGGGAAGTGAGGAACTCCATCATGAAGCCGTCGGTAACCAGGCCTTCGTCGTACAGGTCGTTCATCAGTGTGTAGTGCCAGAACGTCGCCCAGCCTTCGTTCATCACCTGGGTCTGGCGCTGTGGATAAAAATATTGGGCGATCTTGCGCACGATGCGCACGATTTCCCGCTGCCAAGGCTCAAGCAGCGGAGCGTGCTTTTCCAGGAAATACAGGATGTTTTCCTGAGGTTCGGCGGGGAAGCGTGCATTGTCTTTGTCGTTGTTTTTGCCGGCGCGTTTGGGAATGGTGCGCCACAGGTCGTTGATCTGTTTCTGCAGGTGCTCCTCGCGCTCCTTCTGGCGCAGGCGTTCTTCTTCGGCAGAGATCGGATACGGGCGTTTGTAGCGGTCAACGCCGTAGTTCATCAGGGCATGGCAGGAGTCGAGTAAATCCTCTACAGCATCAATTCCATGGCGTTCCTCGCACTGCATGATGTACTGCTTGGCGAACACGAGGTAATCGATGATCGAGCTGGCATCGGTCCAGGTGCGGAACAGGTAGTTACCCTTGAAGAAGCTGTTGTGCCCGTAGCAGGCGTGAGCCACTACCAGCGCCTGCATGCAGATGGTGTTTTCTTCCATCAGGTAGGCGATGCACGGATCGGAGTTGATGACGATCTCGTAGGCCAGCCCCATCTGACCGCGGGTGTAGGATTTCTCGGTGCTGAGGAAGTGCTTGCCGTAGGACCAATGGTGATAGCCCAAGGGCATGCCCACCGAAGCGTAGGCATCCATCATTTGTTCGGCGGTAATCACCTCGATCTGGTTGGGGTAGGTGTCCAGGGCATAACCCGCCGCGATACGGCTGATTTCCCGGTCATAGGCCTGGATCAATTCGAAGGTCCACTCGGAACCCGTGGAAATGGGTTGGCGTTTTTGCTCTTTTTTGGCGGTCATGTCACTAACCTGCGCTGGAAGAGTTCACGGAAGACCGGGTAGATATCGCCGGCCGAGACCAGTTGCTGCTGGGCGAAAGTGTCGGCAAAGGCTTCGCCGATGCGCTCGTATTCGAACCACAGGGCCTGATGCTCACGGGGGGTGATTTCAACGTAAGTGTAGTACTGCACGAACGGCATGATCTGGTTGATCAGGATGTCGCGGCAGATCGGCGAGTCGTCGTTCCAGTTGTCACCGTCGGAGGCTTGGGCGGCGTAGATGTTCCACTCGTTGGCCGGATAGCGCTCGGCCATTATCTCCTGCATCAGTTTCAAGGCGCTGGACACGATGGTGCCGCCGGTTTCCCGCGAGTAGAAGAATTCTTCTTCGTCCACTTCCCGCGCACTGGTGTGATGGCGAATGAACACTACGTCGATCTTGTCGTAGTTCCGCTTGAGAAACAGGTACAGCAGGATGAAGAAGCGTTTGGCGATGTCCTTGGTGGCCTGGGTCATGGAGCCGGACACGTCCATCAGGCAGAACATCACGGCCTTGGAGCTGGGGTTGGGTTGTTTCACCAGCAGGTTGTATTTGAGGTCGAAGGTGTCGAGAAACGGCACACGGTGAATACGCGCGCTGAGCTTCTCGATTTCCGCCTCGATTTCCTGAATATCGCCGAAGTTGTCCGGTTCTTCACGCTTGAGGCGTGCCAGTTCCTCCTTGGCTTCCTTCAGTTTGGCGCGGCTGCTGCCCGACAGGGCGATACGGCGGGCGTGGGCCGAACGCAGGGTGCGAATGATATTGATGCGGGATGGGTTACCTTCGTTACTGATGCCGGCGCGCACGGTCTTGAAGGTGTCGGTGCCGGTCAGGTTGCGTTTGACCAGGTTAGGCAGTTCCAGGTCTTCGAACATGAACTCGAGGAACTCTTCCTGGGTAATCTGGAACACGAACTCGTCCATGCCTTCGCCGGAGTTACCGGCTTTTCCCGGCCCCTTGCCGCCGCCCCCGCCTTGGGGGCGCTGGATATGTTCGCCGGTGGTGAACTCCTTGTTGCCCGGGTGAACGACGGTCTGTTTGCCGCCACGTCCGTGGTGCAGCACGGGTTCGTCGATATCCCGTCCGGGAATACTGATTTGCTCGCCATGCTCCATGTCGGTGATGGAGCGGCGGCTGACGGCCTCTTCAACGGCCTTTTTGATGTGGTCACGGTAACGCCGCAGGAAACGCTGGCGGTTTACCGTGCTTTTGTTCTTGCCATTGAGGCGTCGGTCGATCACATAGCTCATAGGCCCCTCCGGGGAGCTTCAAGTCGTAAGCTGCAAGCTACAAGAAAGAGCCCGTACGTGCCGGGCTCACTGGCTTTTCTCTTGCGGCTTGTAGCTAGAAGCTTGCAGCTGCTTCTCTCACTGCGATTTCCGGACCCGTAGGTACCATTCCGAAAGAAGGCGTACCTGTTTGTCGGTGTAGCCGCGCTCGACCATTCGTGTGACGAAGTCGTTGTGTTTTTGCTGATCCTCCTTGCTGGCCTTGGCATTGAAGCTGATGACAGGCAGCAGATCCTCGGTGTTGGAGAACATTTTCTTCTCGATGACCACCCGCAGCTTCTCGTAGCTGAGCCAGGTTGGGTTCTTGCCGTTGTTGTTGGCGCGGGCACGCAGCACGAAGTTGACGATTTCGTTGCGGAAATCCTTCGGATTGCTGATGCCAGCCGGTTTTTCGATCTTCTCCAGTTCTTCGTTGAGCGCCACGCGGTTGAGAATTTCGCCGGTTTCCGGGTCGCGGTATTCTTGGTCCTGGATCCAGAAGTCGGCGTACAGCACGTAACGGTCGAAGATGTTCTGGCCGTATTCGCTGTAGGACTCCAGGTAGGCGGTCTGGATTTCCTTGCCGATGAACTCGATGTAGCGCGGCGCCAGGTATTCCTTGAGGAAGCGCAGGTAGCGTTCGCGGGTTTCCGCCTGGAACTGTTCCTGTTCGATCTGCTGTTCGAGTACGTAGAGCAGGTGCACCGGGTTGGCGGCGATCTCGTGAGGGTCGAAGTTGAAGACCTTGGAGAGGATCTTGAATGCAAAGCGTGTCGACAGGCCGTTCATGCCTTCGTCCACGCCCGCCGTATCGCGGTACTCCTGGATCGACTTGGCTTTGGGGTCGGTGTCCTTGAGGTTTTCGCCGTCGTACACGCGCATCTTCGAATAGATGTTCGAGTTTTCCGGTTCCTTGAGGCGCGACAGCACGGTGAACTGTGCAAGCATCTTCAAGGTATCGGGCGCGCAGTGAGCCTTGGCCAGCGAGCTGTTGAACAGCAATTTGTCGTAAATCTTGATCTCATCGCTGACCCGCAGGCAGTACGGCACTTTGACGATGTAGATCCGGTCGATGAAGGCTTCGTTGTTCTTGTTGTTGCGGAAGGTGTGCCATTCCGATTCGTTGGAGTGGGCCAGCAGGATGCCGGTGAACGGAATCGCGCCCAGACCCTCGGTGCTGTTGTAGTTGCCTTCCTGGGTGGCGGTGAGCAGTGGGTGCAGCACCTTGATTGGTGCCTTGAACATCTCCACGAACTCCATCAGGCCCTGGTTGGCCCGGCACAGCGCGCCTGAGTAGCTGTAGGCGTCGGCGTCGTTCTGCGGGAATTCTTCGAGTTTGCGGATATCGACTTTACCCACCAGGGCCGAAATGTCCTGGTTGTTTTCATCCCCTGGCTCGGTCTTCGCTACGCCGATCTGGTTGAGGATCGACGGGTAGAGTTTCACCACGCGGAACTGGCTGATATCGCCACCAAATTCGGCCAGACGTTTGGTGGCCCAGGGCGACATGATGGTATTGAGGTAGCGCCGTGGGATACCAAAGTCTTCTTCGAGGATCGCACCATCTTCCGTGGCGTTGAACAGGCCCAAAGGCGACTCGAAGACCGGCGAGCCCTTGATGGCGTAGAAGGGCACCCTCTCGATCAGTTGTTTGAGCTTTTCCGCCAGGGACGACTTACCGCCGCCGACGGGACCGAGCAGGTAGAGGATCTGTTTCTTCTCTTCCAGGCCTTGGGCGGCATGGCGGAAGTAGGAGACGATCTGGTCAATGCATTCTTCCATGCCATGGAAGTCTTCAAAGGCCGGGTAGCGGCGGATCACCTTGTTGGAAAATATCCGCGACAGGCGCGAATTATTCGAGGTGTCTATCAGCTCCGGTTCGCCGATTGCCAATAGCAGGCGCTCGGCGGCAGATGCATAGGTGCTGCGGTCCTGTTTGCACAGCTCAAGATACTCTTGCAGCGTGAGTTCTTCCTGCTGTGTGGATGCGAAGCGTTGTTGGAAGTGGCTGAAAATACTCATGACGTCGTCACCTCGCTCGATACGTGGAGCCGGCGCCGGGTCAATCAGTCGATGCTGGCAGACATTGGCAGACGCCAATGACTGTTTTCCCCCCAAACACCCTGAAACGCTACCGATGACCCGCACGCCGGTGTACCGGCTCTCCCCTGATTCGGATGGCCTGCGCTTAAGGATAGTTCGGAATCGGGGAGGTCAAGGTGCGATGCGTAATAAGTTTGGCTGCGCCGTTCGTCAGAAACGGCGCGAGCCCAAGCGTCACGCGGGGTAGCGGGGTGCGAAAAAAATTATTGCGGATCGCCTGAGGAAATTTCTGCAGGATATGTCGTGCGCCACAGCTCAAAGCCGCCGTCCAGGCTGTAGACGTCGGAGAAGCCCTGGCTGATCAGGTAGGCAGCGGCACTCTGGCTGGAGTTGCCGTGGTAGCACGCCACGATCACCGGTGCATCAAGGTCGGCCGCACGAATGAAATCGGCGATGTTGTGGTTGTCCAGGTGTTGGGCACCCTTGATATGGCCCGCGGCGTAGGCCTGGGGATCACGGATATCCACTACCACTGCGGCCTGCTCGCGCAGGGCCTGGGCTTGTTCGGGAGGGATACGTTTGAATTCGCTCATGGCGGGCTCCTATGGCTTGGCGGCGGTCGGCAGGGTGGCGGTAACGGGGGGCTGGCACTGGCAGCTCAGGCGCTCGCCGGTATCGATGTTCATCAGGGTCATGGCGCCGCCCCACACGCAACCGGTGTCAAGGGCATACACGCCTGGTTCTTCGCACTTGCCTTCCAAGGCCGCCCAGTGACCGAAGACGATCTTCGTGTCGCGGGTCTTGCGCTCCTTATGGGCAAACCAAGGTTTGTATCCCGGTAGTGCCGTATCAGCGCCTTCCTTGCTTTTAAGGTCCAGCTTGCCCTCGGCGGTGCAGAAGCGCATGCGCGTGAAATAGTTGGTGATCACTCGCAGGCGGGTGACGCCGGTGAGGTCGTTGTCCCACTTCGCCGGTTCGTTGCCGTACATGCCATCGAGGAAGGCGGTATAGAGGTTGTCATCGGCCAGCGCGGCCTCCACTTCGGCGGCGCACTTGAGCGCTTTCTTCAACGACCACTGGGGCGCGATGCCGGCATGGACCAGGGCCATGTTGCGGCCTTCGTCATAATGCATGAGCTTTTGCCGGCGGAGCCAGTCGAGCAGCTCGGCGCGATCCGGCGCTTCGAGAATTTCCCGCAGGGTGTCGCCCTTTTTCAGCCGTTCGATGTTATTGCCGGCCGCCAGCAGGTGCAGGTCATGGTTGCCCAGCACGCATACCAGCGAGTCGCGCATGCGATGGAGGTAGCGCAGGGTCTCCAGTGACTGTGGGCCACGGTTGACCAGGTCGCCCACCAACCACAGGCGATCGTTCAGCGGGTCGAAGTTGACTCGCTCAAGCAAGCACTTGAGGGGCTCCAGGCAGCCTTGCAGGTCGCCGATCGCGTAGGTCGCCATCAGTGCAGGGCTCCCGGCACCGCGAGGCGGAAGGGCGCGATGATGGCGTCGAACAGTTGGCCATCGGTGGCCTTCATTTGATACGAGCCTTGCATGGTTCCGACTTTGGAGGTCATGACCGTGCCGCTGCTGTAGGTGTGGCTGGCGCCGCTGTCGATCAACGGCTGTTGGCCGACAACGCCCGCACCGCGCACTTCCTCTACCTGGCCGTCACCGTCGGTGATTACCCAGTGGCGCGACAGCAGCTTGGCCGGCACCAGCCCGTTGTTCTTCACCGTGACGGTATAGGCGAAGGCGAAACGGTTGTGTTCGGGTTGCGATTGGTCCGCGAGGAAGCGGGTGACGACGCTGACGTCGATCTGGTAGCGAGGATCGGACATGCGAGAGGCCTTACCTTAAAAGCAAAAGCGGAGGACAGCAGATGCGGATCAGTCTAGGCCATGAGGCGGGCACTAGGCCAGACTCGCTGTCCGGCCTATGCATCGCTGGCTTCAGTCCGCGGCGGGCGGCGGTTGGATAGCAAGCTGGTCGGCCAGGCGTACGAACGCGGCCAGGTCCAGTTGCTCTGGGCGCAAGCTGCCATCGACGCCAGCGGCTTCGATTTCAGCGTTGCTCAGCAGTGCCTTGAGCGTGTTACGCAAGGTCTTGCGACGCTGGTTGAATGCTTCACGTACCACGCGTTCGAGCAGTCGATGGTCCTTGGCGGGATGCGGGAGCACGGCGTGAGGCACCAGTCGCACGATAGCCGAGTCGACCTTGGGCGGCGGATTGAATGCGCCAGGGCCGACGTTGAACAAATGTTCTACGCGGCAGTGGTACTGGACCATGATCGACAGGCGACCCCAGTCACCGCCGCCCGGGCCGGCGGCCAGACGCTCAACCACTTCCTTTTGCAGCATGAAGTGCATGTCGCGGATGATTCCGGCGTTGTTCAACAGGTGGAAAATCAGCGGCGTGGAGATGTTGTACGGCAGGTTGCCGACGACGCGCAGGCTGTTGGGCGCAGCATTGAGGCTATTGAAGTCGAACTTCAGCGCATCACCCTGGTGCAGGTTGAAGTTGGGCTTGTCGGCAAACTGCTGATTGAGGATCGGGATCAGGTCCTTGTCCAGCTCAACCACGTCCAGTTGACCGCCGCTGGCCAGCAGGCCCTGGGTCAATGCGCCTTGGCCCGGGCCGATTTCCAGCAGACGATCTTCGGGCTTGGCATGGATGGAGCGCAAAATACGGTCGATCACGCCAGCGTCGTGCAGGAAGTTTTGCCCGAAGCGCTTGCGCGCCCGGTGTTGGTAGTGCTCAGTCATATACGGGTCTCGGCCATCTGATAGGCGGTTTCCAAGGCCACGTGCAGGCTGCCGGTGTCAATCTTGCCGCTGCCTGCCAGGTCCAGGGCAGTGCCATGGTCGACGGAGGTACGGATAATCGGCAGGCCCAGTGTCACGTTGACTGCGGCGCCGAAGCCTTTGTATTTCAGCACGGGCAGCCCTTGGTCATGGTACATCGCCAGCACTGCATCGCAGTGCTCCAGATATTTGGGGGTAAACAGAGTGTCCGTAGGCAGTGGGCCACGCAGGTCCATACCTTCTTGGCGCAGACGCTCTAATGTCGGTTCTATGATGTCGATTTCTTCATGGCCCAGGTGGCCGCCTTCACCGGCGTGGGGGTTGAGCCCACAGACCAGGATGCGTGGTTGGGCGATGCCGAATTTCTGTTGCAGGTCGGTGTGCAGGATGCGCGTGACACGCTCCACCCGCTCGGCGGTGATCGCGTCTGCAATCTCACGCAGCGGCAGATGCGTCGTCACTAACGCAACGCGCAGGCCGCGAGTCGCCAGCATCATCACGACTTGGGCGGTATGGGTGAGTTCGGCGAGGAATTCGGTATGGCCGGAAAAGGCGATGCCGGATTCGTTGATCACACCTTTGTGTACAGGGGCCGTGATCATGCCGGCGAAGTCGCCGTCCATGCAGCCTTGCCCGGCGCGGGTCAGGGTTTCCAGCACAAAGGCCGCGTTGGCCTTGTTCAGTTGTCCGGCAACCACTTTGGCCGGCAGCGGGGTGTCCCACACATACAGGCTGTCTTTGGGGGCTGGCACATCGGGCCAGTTGCCCGGCGCCACGTCCAGCAAGTTGATGGCCAGGCCCAGTTGCGCAGCCCGCTCAAGGAGCAGGTCGCGGCTGGTAATGGCTATCAGGGGGTGTGGCTGGGGTTGCGAGGCGAGCAGCAGGCAAAGGTCTGGACCAATGCCGGCCGGCTCGCCGGGGGTGACCGCAAAACGTTGGGGTTTCACTGGCTTGCCTGGTTGGTGCCTGTTTGCTCGGCGCCTGGCAGCTTGTTCTCAACGTAGGCTTCGTCGCGGATCTGACGCAGCCAGGTTTGCAGCTCTTCGTCGTATTTGCGGTTACGCAGCACGGTCAAGGCTTGTTGCTCGCGAGCCTGGGTGGTGTTGTCGGTGGCGCGACGGCCAAGGACTTCCAGCACATGCCAGCCATATTGGGTCTTGAAGGGCTTGGACAGGACGCCTTGCGGAGTCTTGGCCATCACTTCCTGGAACTCCGGCACCAGTGCTTTCGGGTCGATCCAGTTCAGGTCGCCGCCGTTAAGCGCCGAACCCGGGTCTTCCGAGAAGCTCTTGGCCAGGGTCGCGAAGTCTTCACCGCCTTCGATGCGGTCATAGATCTTCTGGGCCAGTTCCTTGGTTTGTGCCTCGGTGCGGATTTCACTTGGCTTGACCAGGATATGACGAACATGGACTTCGTCTTTCAACGAGGTCTCGCCACCGCGTTTGCCCAACAGCTTGAGGATGATGAAGCCGCCTGGTGTACGGGCAGGCTGGGTGATACCACCCACTTCCATTGCACTGAGCTCGCGGTCGAACGGAGGTGGCAACTGAGCGGCTTTACGCCAGCCCATGTCACCACCGTCCAGGGCGTTATCGCTACCGGATACGGCAATGGCGGTCTGAGCAAAGTCAGCGCCGGCCTTCAGGCGGTCATAAACGGCCTGGGTTTTGGCGGCGGCGGCATTGAGCTGCTCGGCGCTGGCACTGTCCGGCGTCGGAATCAGGATATTGGCCAGGTGCAGTTCTTCGGAGAGCTGCATCTTGCCGAGGTCCGAAGCCAGGAAGTTCTTCACTTCCTGTTCGGAGACCTGAACCCGCTCTGCCACACGGCGCTGACGCACACGGCTGATGATCATTTCACGCTTGATCTGGTCACGGGCGTCCTCATAGGACAACCCATCGTGAGCCAGCGCGGCACGGAACTGATCGATGCTCATGTTATTGCGCTGAGCAATGGTGCCTACGGCCTGGTTCAACTCTTCGTCCGAAATGCGGATGCCGGAGCGTTCGCCGATCTGCAGTTGCAGGTTTTCGACGATCAGGCGCTCCAGCACCTGGGGTTCCAGGACACTGGTCGGTGGCACACCGCCGCCACGCTTGGCGATGGTTTGCTGAACCTCTTTGACCCGCTGGTCAAGCTGGCTCTGCATGATCACGTCGTTATCGACAATGGCCGCGACTTTATCCAGCTGTTGAACGGCAGCGTGTGCCGATACGGTGCCCAGGAACAACGCGCCCAGCACGAGTGGGCGCAGACAATCAGAAAGCTTGATCTTCACGTTCACGATAACCTTGAATGCCTTTGTCGAGGAAGCTCTCTACCTTGGCGCCGGTCAGGCCGCCGAGTCCTTTGAGGACGATCTGGAAGAAGAGCCCGTGGTCACCCTTTTCGTTAAGGGGGGCGATCTGGGTATATTCGTCGTTGGAAACCCAGTAACGGTTGATAACGCGCAGTTTCCAGCAGCAGTTGTCGTACTCGAAACCACCGAAGGCTTCCAAGGTGCGGTTACGGGCGTAGTCATACTGCCAGCGGGTGATCAGGTTCCACTGCGGAACGATTGGCCACATCATCGAGAAGTCGTGTTGCTGGATTTTGTAGTAATCCTTCACGAAGGTCGCATCGCCTTCCCTGCCGTAATCGCCGCCAAACTGCCATTTGCCGGTCAACTGGTTGTAGACCACTTGGTCGTTCCGATAGCGGTAACCGACGTTGACAACCTTGTTCGGGTTGTCTTCTGGCTGGTAGTGGAACATCGCGCTGCCTGAACGGGGGCTATGGCTGTCTGGATCCCAGTTGTAATCGGCAGTAGCACGCCAGTCGCGGTTGAAGCGGAACTCGTAGTCCAGAGCAATCGGCGATACGTTCGATTGTGCATCGGCACGGTCGGATGCCAGGATGCCGGGAAGTTGTACTTCACGGTCCTTGAAGTACAGCGCCTGGCCCACGGACACGCGCTGGCGTTCAAAGCCATTGTCTTCGATCCAGCGGCTGGTCACGCCAAGGGACAGCTTGTTCTCGTCACCGATCCGATCGCTACCGCTGAAGCGGTTATCGCGGAATAGCGAGGCATAGCTGAATGTGTACTCGCTGGTATCAAAGACCGGGATGTCGCTCTGGTCTTTGTTCGGTACGTAGAGGTAGTAGGCACGCGGTTCCAGAGTTTGACGGTAATCCTTGCCAAACCAGTTGGTGTTGCGGTCGAAGTAGAGTCCGCTATCTACGCTAGCGACTGGCAGCGCACGATCCTGCGAGCTTTTGAATGTCTGACCAGCAGCGATCATGTCCGCCTTGCCCGTACCGTCAAGGTCCAGGTCGTACTTGGTGTATACGTACTTCAACTTCGGCGTAATAAACCCGTAGGTCCAGTTCATCGGATATTCGACTGCTGGAGCAACATTCAATCGAGTGCCGTTTGCACGAGTAAGCCCATGGACGTTCGTGTCCAAGCGAGCTGACTCTGCGCCGTTCTCATCTGTAAAGATGCCATTTTCAAGGCTGCGCTCAAACCGAACAGCTTCTGTTTCGTACGTGAAGTTCAACCCGCCAGGGTGATACGGCAAAGCCCCGTTGAAAGTGATTTGCGGCAATCGATCATACGGCGTGATCTGGGAAATCGTCGCTAACTGGTACGCCTGGAGATTCAAGCGAGCCTGGTAGGAGTCGCCGCGATACGACACAGAACCTTGCTGGTTAAGGAAGTCCTGGCTCCGAATACCTTCCTGATAGGCCTTCAGATCTTGGAAGTAGTATGGATCACTGATCTTGGTGTAATCCACCTGTGTCGTCAGACGCGAATCCAGCCCACCCTTATGCTGCCAATTGAGCATGTAGCGGGTTTTTTCGTAATCGCTCTGTTTCTTCCGTTCGTCGCTATCGTCATTCAGATACGCGCCCCCAAACTGACCCTCACTGGACTTTGTGAGGTAGCGGAATTCGCCTTCCATCAACATGCCGCGCTTGGTCATGTATTGCGGGTACAACGTGGCATCGTAGTTCGGCGCCAGGTTGAAGTAGTACGGCGTGACCAGGGTAAAGCCGGTTTCGCCACCGGTGCTGAAGCTCGGCGGCAGGAAGCCGGATTGACGACGGTTGTCGATCGGGAAATAGATGTAAGGGGTATAGAGGATCGGGATGTTCTTGATCCGCAACGTCGCGTTGGTTGCCGTACCGAAGCCGGTGGCAGGGTTCAACGTGATGTTGTTGCCCTTGAGCTGCCAGGCGTTGCTGTCTGGCTCGCACGTGGTGTACGTACCGTCCTTGAGACGGATGATCGCGTTCTCTGCACGCTTGGCGTACAGCGCGTTACCGCGGATACGCGACTTGTGCATCACGTATTCGGCATTGTCGATCTGGGCTGCACCGGTGTCGAGCTGCACCTGGGCATGATCACCAACGATCAGGGCCCCGTTGTCGCGCAGACGAACGTTGCCGTTCAGCTCGCCACGGTTCTCCGCCTGATACAGGCTGGCTTCCTGAGCTTCCAACTGCATGCTGCCCTGGCGCATGACGACGTCACCGGCCAAGGTCGCGATCTGTTGTTCCTGCTCGTAACGAGAGGCCTTGGCGCCGATGAACGTCGGCGCGTCGCTCTTGTTCGTCTTGTCATTCATGCCTGGACGCGTCGGCTCGATGTACGCACCACCGCAATACGGGCCGGTTTCGGCCAACTGGGCGGCGGTCAGCTTCTCGCGAGGCACCCAGTCCAGGTGGCTGTAGTCGGCGCTGCGCGAACGCAGGCCACGGCCCTTGGATTCGGTGACCAACATGGTCTTGGGCTCGGCGTCGGCACTGCCGCCGGTTTCGCCTTGCGGCGTACCGTTGGCCGAGCTGACGGCAGAGCCATCATGCACCGGGCGTGGTGGCAGTGGGGCTGCGGCGGTTTTCGGCGCGCAATCCCAGGCACCCGAAGCAGAGACTGAGCAGTCATACTGTTCCGCGGCGACCACGAATGAGGTGGCGAAGGGTTGCAAGGCCAGCAGACTGCCGGTTACCAGCAACGGAAATTTTCTACGAAACGCGGGGGATTTCAATGCCATCTTATTAGTCCGGGCTTCCTGCGTGCCATCTGCCCGCGGTTTGGGCCGCACGCCTCTCGATGGTCTGAAAAAGATGCGTGATAATAAAGCATGCCCCGCTTGACGGCTAGCGCCGTCGGAGACCCTAGTAATGCCCGAGCAAGATCTACGTTTACAACAGTTGCAAAGCTGGCTGGATGAGCAATTACCGATCCTTTTCAACGCTCAAGGTTGGGGTGCCGTACCCCCGGCCACATTGACCGCGGCCAGCAGCGACGCGAGTTTCAGGCGTTACTTCCGGTGGGAAGGGGGGGCGCATACATTCGTTGTCATGGACGCGCCTCCACCCCAGGAAAACTGCAAATCTTTCGTCGATATTGCAGATTTGCTGGCGAAATCGGGCATAAACGTGCCAAAAATTTATGCTGAAGATCTGCCTCGTGGCTTTCTTTTGCTTAATGACCTGGGCAGAAAAACCTATCTGGACGTGATTGACGCTCAAAACGCCGACCAATTGTTCAGCGATGCCATCGACGCGTTGCTGGCTTTTCAGCAGTTGCCGATGGACGCACCGT
Source organism: Pseudomonas sp. BCA17 (assembly GCF_004519405.1). Taxonomy (GTDB): domain Bacteria; phylum Pseudomonadota; class Gammaproteobacteria; order Pseudomonadales; family Pseudomonadaceae; genus Aquipseudomonas. Next base: position 728,361 of record NZ_SGWI01000003.1, read on the forward strand.
TACCCAGCTATGACGTAGCGTTACTACGCCGTGAGCTTGAATTGTTTCCTGAGTGGTACGTTCGCCGGCACCTGGGTATCGAGTTCGATACTCGGCAGCGCGATCTTTGGCAACGCGTCAGCGAACAACTGATCGACAGCGCCCTGGCCCAGCCAAAGGTGCTGGTGCACCGTGATTACATGCCACGCAACCTGATGATCAGCGCGCCCAATCCAGGTGTGCTGGATTTCCAGGATGCGGTCTACGGTCCGGTGACCTATGACATCACCTGCCTGTTCAAGGACGCGTTCCTCAGTTGGCCCCAGGCCCGTGTGCGGGCATGGCAACGCAGCTACTGGGAGCGTGCCGCGCAATTGGGCATCCCCGTGCACGCCGACTTCGACGCTTTCCTGCGTGCCAGCGACCTGATGGGCGTGCAGCGCCACCTCAAGGTCATCGGCATCTTTGCGCGCATTTGCCACCGCGATGGCAAGCCACGCTATCTGGCGGATGTGCCGCGCTTCTTTGCTTATATAGAGGCGGTGCTTGCAGACCGGCCCGAACTGCGCGAACTGGGTGAGTTGCTTGCCAGCCTGCGTGAACCTGCCGAGGCGAGCGTATGAAGGCGATGATCCTGGCGGCGGGCAAGGGCGAGCGCATGCGCCCGCTGACCTTGCACACGCCCAAACCGCTGGTGCAGGCAGGCGGTAAGCGGTTGATCGAATATCACCTTGAGGCACTGGCGAAGGCCGGCTTCACCGAGATTGTGATCAACCATGCCTGGCTCGGTCAGCAGATCGAAAGTTACCTTGGTGACGGCGCGCAGTTTGGCCTGCGCATCCAGTACTCGGCCGAAGGTGAGCCTCTGGAAACCGGAGGCGGGATTTTCCAGGCCTTGCCGTTGCTGGGTGATGAGCCGTTCCTGGTGGTCAATGGGGATATCTGGACCGATTACGACTTCACTCGGCTACGGCAGCCGCTCCAGGGCTTGGCCCACCTGGTGATGGTGGATAACCCGGCGCATCATCCCTCGGGTGGTGATTTCTACCTGGACCAGGGTTTGCTTCATGATGCCGCGCCCGGTGCCGATAACCTGACCTTCAGTGGCATTTCGGTACTCGACCCACAGTTGTTCGCGGGTTGCAGTGCCGGTGCCTTCAAATTGGCACCGCTGCTGCGGGCGGCCATGGCGAAAGGTCTGGTAACGGGGGAGCACATGGCGGGACGCTGGATTGATGTGGGGACACTGGAGCGCCTGGCGCAGGTCGACACCCTGCTGACTACGGAGCAATAAGATGTTGTGGCCAGGGACGCTGATCGGCGCCGGGGCTGGCTTTGCCATTGCCAGTATCCCGGGGGCTTTGTTGGGGGCATTGTTGGGACAGGCGTTGGATCGCCGCTTGCAGCTGCAGAGTTGGGCGCAGTTACGCGAACGCATGGGCGGCCGACCGACGCTGCGCAATGACGAATTGCTGTTTGTGCTGCTGGGACGGCTGGCTAAAAGCAATGGTCGGGTTACGGATGGGCATATCCAGCAGGCGCGCCAGGAAATGCGCGCGCTGGACATGAACGAGCCCGCCCAGCGACGCGCCATCACTGCATTCAATCGGGGCAAGTCCGGGAGCGATCGGGTGCGTAGCTATCTGCGCGTGCTCAAGGCGCAACCCCATGCGGCAGAGGGTGTATTGCGCGCTTGCTGGCGCATGGCATGGGCCGATGGGAGGGCGGATGACGCCGAGCGCGATTTGATTGATCAGTGGGGCAAGTGGTTGGGGTGGACGCCGCAACAACTGCACGCGCTGGCGTCCGATTACGCCCCCGAGCGCAAGCCGCTGGCGAACCGAGGAGGGGCCTATCAAGAAGCGTTGCGGATTCTGGGGGTAACAGCCACTACGGAGCCCTCAGCGATCAAACGCGCCTATCGCCGCCTGCTCAGCCGTCACCATCCGGACAAGATTGCCGGCACAGGCGCGAGCCCCGCGCAGGTGCGCGAGGCAACCGAGCGCACCCGCGAACTGCACAACGCCTATGCGTTGATTCGCGAGCGGCGCGACTTCAGGTAAGCCTCAGTCGACGGTCTGTGGGCTTAACCAGCCGCGAACCCGCCGATACAGCTGCTCCTGCTCGGCCGAACTGTTGCCGGGCAGGGTCTTGAGTGACACCTGCTTATAGCCGTCATTCTTCCCACGCTTGGCGGCCTGAAGGCGCGCCAGGGCATTTTTGCGTTCCTGGGCACTGTCTTGGTAGAAGACATCCGCCGTCGGCACCTTCAATGCAGGGGCCACTTGTTGCAGATCCGGCTGGCGACCCACCGGGGTCTTGCCGGCCACCATCACCAGCTTCTGAACCTGAGCCGGTTGTTTCTCGCTCAGGTAACGTGCGGCCCACCAGGCACCAGTACCATGGCCGAGCAGCACTACGCTGCGGGCGCTCTGGGTCTGGGCAAAGGCCACGGCTGCGTCGATCCTGTCGAAAATACGCTTGGCGTCGGTCTTGTCCTGTTCATCCGCTCCCGGCACTACTGCCGGATCGGTGCCTTCGGCTTCGGCGCTGGCGGCTTGTTCGACGGGCTTGGCGACAGTGCTGCCGTCTTTGCTGCTGGTGTCGACGGTCGCCTTGGGTGCTTCAATCACCCGTGGCGGCAGGGTGTCCATGCTCACGTCCGGCAGCGACAGACTGAGGCTGCCCCAGTTGGCATCCGGCAATTTGCGGCGCAATGGGCCAATTGCCTGCGGCCAGTCAGCATTTTCCCCGGCGCCGGGGACGATAATCACCACCCCTTCCGATTCGGCGCTGTTGGCGGGCTTCCACAAGGCCAGGAATGAATCGCTGCCGGCCTGCAATTGTTGTTGTTCGTGTTGTGGGATATTGCGCTCCAGGGCGCTGGCCTCTTCCTGGCTACGCTCGGGTAGAGGTTGGCGCTCTGCGGGCTTTTCGGCGGCGGGCGCGGGGGCGTCAGCGGCCTGAACGGAAAAGACGCTGGTAAATAGCAGAGACAGGCACAATGCTGGCAGTGCCGAACGGTGGTGAAAGGGCATCGTTGATTCCCGGCCAGAAGTGATTCCAGCAGCCTAATGGGTTGGTCAGTATTTGTCAGTGATGTGAGACGTGGATCATGGTTTTTCGCTGTCTGCTGGTTATCGGCGGTTTGTGCTGCGCCTTGATGGCGAATGCCGCGCCTGCGCCCGTTGCGCCGCAGGCACAGCTCAATGCGCAGCAGCGTGAGTGGCTGGGCAGGCATCCGGAGTTGCGCGTGGGGCTGGTGTTGCAGGCGCCTTACGCGCAATACGATCGGCGTTTGCAGCGCTTGTCCGGGGCCAATGTGGAGTTGATGCAGTGGCTGGCCAAGGCACTGAATAGTGAGGTGTTGTGGCGCAACTTCCCCGATCAGGAGCAATTGGAGGCTGCCGTACGCGACGGCGAAGTGGATATTGCGCCTGGCCTGCAGCAAACCCCGGCGGGTTTGCGCCTGTGGTTATTCACCGACCCTTATATGCGTGTGCCCCAGCATATCGTCGGTGTCCGTGGAGGCGGCGGCGCGGTGGAACTGGAAAAGCTCGACGAGCAATCCCGCATTGCCGTGCGCATGCCCAGTGCCGTGGCCGATTACCTGCGCAGCACTTATCCCAACCTCAACGTGCAAGGGGTGCCTATGGAGCGCCAGGCCTTGCAGTTGCTGGTGAGCCAACAGGCTCGGTATGCCGTGGTTGATGAAGCCCAATTGAGTCGGTTGTCCGGCGAGGCAGAGTTTGCGGGGCTGGCAGTGGTCGGCGATATCGGCCTGCCGCAGTTGCTGCGGGTGGCCACGCGTCGTGATTGGCCGGAATTGGCAACCCTGATGCAGAGCGCCCTGCGGGCGATACCCGCCCGTGACCTGGACCAGTTGCACAACCGCTGGCTGCAACCCCAATACCCGCAGTTGGCGGAGTTCCCGGGTTTCTGGAAGAACCTCAGCCTGTTGTTGGGCATACTCCTGCTCATCTGCCTCGCGATGGTGGTCTGGCAACGTCGCCAGCAACGTGGCCTGGAACACGACTTGCTGGCGGCGCGCGAAGAAAGCGCCGCCCGCGCTGCCGGTGCCGAAGCCTTGCGATTGACGCAGTTTTCCATCGATCAAAGTACGGTTGGTATCCTGTGGGTCAATTGGGACAGCCATGTGCGTTACGCCAATCGTGCGGCAGAAACCATGCTTGGCTACGGCGCGGGTGCGTTGATCGAGCGGCCGCTGATCGATGTCGATCCGACCTTGAACATGGATCGCTGGCTCAGCCTGTGGAAACGTGCGCGCGCCAGCGAGGAGGGCGGGCAAACCTTCGCCACTGATTGCGTGCGTGCCGACGGCAGCATCCTGCCCGCCGATGTGTCTTTGAGCTTCCTGCGTTTTGCGCAGGGCGAATACCTGGTGGTGTACCTCAACGATGTCACCGAGCGCCGTCGTTACGTGGCCGCCTTGTTGCAAAGCGAGGCGCAGTTGCGCGAGTTGTCCGCCCACCTGGAAACCGTGCGAGAAGAAGAAAAAGCCCGTATCGCCCGCGAGGTGCATGATGAGTTGGGCCAGATGCTCACGGTGCTCAAGCTGGAAACTTCGATGTGCGAGCTGGCCTATGCGCAGCTCGACCCCGGCCTGAATGAACGGCTCAACAGCATGAAGCGCCTGATCGCCCAACTGTTTCAACTGGTGCGCGACGTGGCCACTGCGCTGCGCCCGCCGATTCTCGACGCCGGCATCGCCTCGGCCATCGAATGGCAGGCCCGCCGTTTCGAGGCTCGTACGCAAATCCCTTGTCTGGTGCAGGTGCCGGACAACCTGCCGGCCTTGAGCGATGCCAAGGCGATCGGTTTGTTCCGGGTCCTGCAGGAGGCGCTGACCAACGTGATGCGCCATGCCCAGGCGCATACCGTCGAGTTGACCTTGGTGATTGAGGGAGCAGACCTGCGGTTGACCATCAGCGATGATGGTGTCGGTTTCGTCGAGACCCTCGGCCGCCCTGTATCTTTTGGTGTGGTCGGTATGCGTGAACGGGTGCTGATGATGGGCGGGCAACTGAGCCTGCATAGCGAAGTGGGCGAAGGCACCACCCTGAGTGTCACGGTGCCGTTGGATGCATAACAACAAGAGGAAATGCCTGTGATTCGCGTACTGGTAGCCGAAGACCACACCATCGTCCGGGAGGGCATCAAGCAATTGATCGGCCTGGCCAAAGACCTGCAGGTGGTCGGTGAAGCCAGCAATGGCGAGCAGTTGCTGGACACCTTGCGCCATGTCGCGTGCGAGGTGGTGTTACTGGATATCTCGATGCCGGGCGTGAATGGCCTGGAGGCCATAGCGCGCATTCGGGCGCTGAGCAATCCGCCGGCGATTCTGGTGTTGTCGATGCATGATGAAGCGCAAATGGCCGCCCGCGCCCTGAAGGTCGGCGCGGCGGGGTATGCCACCAAGGACAGCGACCCGGCGCTGTTGCTGACCGCGATCCGCAAAGTGGCAGCCGGCGGGCGCTATATCGACCCGGACCTGGCCGACCGTATGGTCTTCGAAGTCGGCCTGACCGATACGCGCCCGCTGCATTCGTTGTTGTCGGAGCGCGAGTTTTCGGTGTTCGAACGCCTGGCCCACGGCGCCAACGTCAATGACATTGCCCAGCAGTTGGCGCTGAGCAGCAAGACCATCAGCACTCACAAGGCGCGGTTGATGCAAAAGCTCAATATCACCTCGCTGGCGGAACTGGTGAAGTACGCCATGGAACACAGGCTGCTCTGACGACATGCCCATTAGCGACACCCTGTAAAACATCACCGAGCCCATTCCTGCCGCTTGCAGCTCACTCCTTGTAGCTGCACCGTCCTGTGCCCGCCATCGCTGTAGGGCAATCCCTACCCCCGACCTTCCAGCCGGCTGATGCCATTCTCTCTCGGCCCCCGATTTTCGGGGGCTTGCGCCTGGACTACGCTTGTTCCATTGCGGTCCAAAACACAAAGGTGCGGGTATGAGCGAGGTGGATACAAATGATGTGCTGGTCAGCTTTCGTGGCGTGCAGAAGAGCTACGACGGCGAGAACCTGATCGTCAAAGACCTCAACCTGGAAATTCGCAAGGGCGAGTTCCTTACCCTGCTTGGGCCGTCGGGCTCGGGCAAGACTACCAGCCTGATGATGCTCGCCGGCTTTGAAACACCGACCGCCGGCGAAATCCTCCTGGCCGGACGCTCCATCAACAATGTGCCGCCGCACAAGCGCGATATCGGCATGGTGTTCCAGAACTACGCGTTGTTCCCGCACATGACGGTCGCCGAGAACCTGGCGTTCCCGCTATCGGTGCGCTCGTTGAGCAAGACCGATATCAGTGAACGGGTCAAGCGCGTGCTGAGCATGGTCCAGCTCGATGCTTTCGCCCAGCGTTACCCGGCCCAACTTTCCGGTGGTCAGCAACAGCGCGTGGCACTGGCCCGTGCGCTGGTGTTCGAACCGCAACTGGTATTGATGGACGAACCGCTCGGCGCCCTCGACAAGCAACTGCGTGAACACATGCAGATGGAAATCAAACACCTGCATCAACGTCTCGGCGTGACCGTGGTGTACGTGACCCACGATCAGGGCGAAGCCTTGACCATGTCCGACCGCGTGGCGGTGTTTCACCAGGGCGAGATCCAGCAGATTGCTGCGCCGCGTACCTTGTATGAAGAACCGAAAAATACCTTCGTCGCCAACTTCATCGGCGAGAACAACCGCCTCAACGGCCGCCTGCACAGCCATACCGGCGAGCGCTGCGTAGTGGAGCTGGCGCGCGGCGAAAAAGTCGAAGCGCTGGCGGTGAATGTGGGTCAGCTCGGCGAGCCGGTGACGCTGTCGGTGCGTCCGGAGCGAATCAGCCTCAATAGTTCCAGCGAAAGCTGCATCAATCGTTTTTCGGGACGGGTGGCGGAATTCATCTACCTGGGCGACCACGTGCGCGTGCGTCTGGAAGTCTGCGGCAAGAGCGATTTTTTTGTGAAACAACCGATCGCCGAGTTGGACCCGGCCATGGCGGTCGGCGACGTGGTACCGATTGGCTGGCAAGTCGAGCACGTTCGCGCACTCGACCCACTTCTAGAGGCGAATTGATCGCCCCCATGGCTTCACCAACCCTGCACGTGGAGAGCACAACAATGTTGAGATCCCTTAAGTATTCAGCGCTGGCTATTGGCTTGATCGGCGCAACCCAGGCCATGGCAGGCCCGGACCTGACCGTCGTGTCCTTTGGTGGCGCGAACAAGGCCGCTCAGGTCAAAGCGTTCTACGCACCTTGGGAAAGCGCGGGCAACGGCAAGATCGTCGCCGGCGAGTACAACGGTGAAATGGCCAAGGTCAAGGCCATGGTCGACACCAAGAGCGTGTCCTGGGACCTGGTGGAAGTGGAGTCGCCGGAGCTGTCCCGTGGTTGTGACGAAGACATGTTCGAGCCTCTGGACCCGAAACTGTTCGGTAATGGCGCGGACTACGTGAAGGGCGCGATCCAGCCGTGCGGCGTAGGCTTCTTCGTATGGTCCACCGTGTTGGCCTACAACGCCGACAAGTTGGCTTCCGCGCCGACCAGTTGGGCGGATTTCTGGGACACCAAGAAATTCCCTGGCAAGCGCGGCCTGCGTAAAGGTGCCAAGTACACCCTGGAATTCGCCTTGATGGCCGACGGCGTAGCGCCGAAAGATGTGTACAAGGTGCTGGCGGGCAAAGATGGTCAGGACCGTGCGTTCAAGAAGCTCGACGAACTCAAACCGTTTATCCAGTGGTGGGAAGCGGGCGCACAACCGCCGCAGTACCTGGCCTCGGGTGATGTCGTGATGAGCTCAGCCTACAACGGCCGGATCGCCGCCGTGCAGAAAGAAAGCAATCTGAAAGTGGTATGGAACGGCGGCATCTACGACTTTGACGCATGGGCCATTCCTAAAGGCCTGGCGAAAGACCGTGCCGAAGCCGCGAAGAAGTTCATCGCCTTCTCGGTACAGCCGCAGCAGCAGAAGACCTACTCGGAAAACATCGCCTACGGCCCTGCCAACACCCAAGCCGTGCCGTTGCTGGCCAAGGACATCCTCAAGGATATGCCGACCACCCCGGAAAACATCGCGAACCAGGTGCAGATCGATGTGAGCTTCTGGGCGGATAACGGCGAGCAGTTGGAGCAGCGCTTCAATTCCTGGGCAGCCAAATAACACCGCGTAGCCCCTGTGGGAGAGGCCCTGCTCTCTCGCACAGGGGGCTGCATTTCTTCTCAAGTTCCGGAGTCAGCCATGGCGATCGCCATTCCCAGCCCCACCCTCAAGCAGCGCCTGGCGCGTGCCGAAAGGCTCAACCGCTGGAAGGCCCAGGCATTGATTGCACCGCTGGTGCTGTTTTTGCTGCTGGTATTCCTGGTGCCGATCATTGCGCTGCTCTACAAAAGTATCGGTAACGAGGAAGTGGTCGGTGGTTTGCCGCGTACCGTGGTGGCGGTCAAGACCTGGGACGGCCGTGGCCTGCCCGGCGATCCGGTGTATCAGGCACTCAGCGAAGACCTGGGCGAAGCCCGCAAAAACCAGACGCTGGGCGACCTGTCCAAGCGCTTGAACATGGAGTTGGCCGGCTATCGCAGCCTGTTGACCAAAACCGCGCGGGCGCTGCCCTTTGCCGAGGCGCCCACCTCCTATAAAGAAGCGTTGGAAAGCCTCGATGAACGCTGGGGCGACCCCGCGTACTGGCAGGCGATCCGGCGCAATACCAGCAGTCTCACGCCGTTTTACCTGCTGGCGGCTGTCGACCACCGCATCAACGACCTGGGTGAAGTGGCCCCGGCCACGCCGGACCAGGCGATCTACCTGGACATCTTCGCCCGGACCTTCTGGATGGGCCTGGTAATTACCTTCATCTGCCTGTTGCTGGCGTATCCCTTGGCTTACCTGCTGGCCAACCTGCCGGCGCGCAAAAGCAACCTGCTGATGATCCTGGTGCTGCTGCCGTTCTGGACTTCGATCCTGGTGCGGGTCGCCGCGTGGATCGTGCTGTTGCAATCCGGCGGCCTGATCAACAGTGCCTTGATGGGCATGGGCCTGATCGACAAACCCTTGGAACTGGTGTTCAACCGTACCGGGGTCTACATCTCTATGGTGCACATCCTGTTGCCGTTCATGATTCTGCCGATCTACAGCGTGATGAAGGGCATTTCACCCACCTATATGCGTGCGGCGATTTCCTTGGGTTGCCACCCGTTCGCCAGCTTCTGGCGCGTGTATTTCCCGCAGACCTACGCCGGCGTCGGTGCCGGTTGCCTGTTGGTGTTCATCCTGGCGATTGGTTACTACATCACCCCGGCGCTGCTCGGCAGCCCGAACGACCAGATGGTCAGCTACTTCGTGGCGTTCTACACCAACACCAGCATCAACTGGGGCATGGCCACGGCGTTGGGCGGCTTGCTGCTGCTGGCGACCGTGTTGCTGTACCTGATCTACAACCGGCTGGTGGGCGCCAGCCGCCTGCGCCTGAGCTGAGGAGACCTTGCGATGTTGAGTCCTTATATGTCGCCCGTGGAACGCCTGTGGTTCTACAGCCTGCGGATCTTGTGCGGCTTGATCCTGCTGTTCCTGATACTGCCGGTGCTGGTGATCATCCCGCTGTCGTTCAACAGCGGCAGTTTCCTGGTGTACCCGCTGCAAGGTTTCTCCCTGCATTGGTACCAGGATTTCTTCGCCTCGGCCGAATGGATGCGCGCGTTGAAGAACAGCATCATCGTCGCTCCGGCCGCTACGGTGCTGGCCATGGTGTTCGGCACATTGGCCGCGATTGGCCTGACCCGTGGCAATTTCCCCGGCAAGGCGTTGGTAATGGCCTTGGTGATTTCGCCGATGGTGGTGCCGGTGGTGATTATCGGTGTGGCGAGTTACCTGTTTTTTGCGCCACTGGGCCTGGGCAACAGTTTCTTTTCGCTGATCGTCGTGCATGCGGTGCTGGGCGTGCCGTTTGTGATCATTACCGTGTCGGCGACCTTGCAGGGCTTCAACCATAACCTGGTGCGGGCGGCAGCCAGCCTGGGCGCCTCGCCATTGATCGCGTTTCGCCGGGTGACCTTGCCGTTGATCGCGCCGGGGGTGATCTCCGGGGCGCTGTTTGCCTTTGCCACCTCGTTCGATGAAGTGGTGGTGACGCTGTTCCTCGCCGGCCCTGAGCAAGCGACCCTGCCGCGCCAGATGTTCAGCGGCATCCGCGAGAACCTCAGCCCGACCATCGCCGCCGCCGCTACCTTGCTGATTGCCTTTTCGGTCCTGCTGTTGCTGACCCTGGAATGGTTGCGCGGGCGTAGCGAGAAGCTGCGTACCGCGCAGGTGTGACGACCATTCAGCTGCTGAATGGCTGACAACCCCGCAGAGGGAGCTACTCTTGTGCCTGCCACCCTTCAATAAGAGGCCGCGCACATGAGTACTTCCTCATTCAAGATCGCCCACAAGCTGCTTACAGGCCCAGGTGCCATTGAACAACTGGCTGCCGAGCTCACGCGCCTGGATGTGGATAACCCGCTGATCGTCACCGACGCGGCATTGGTCAAGTCCGGCACGGTGGCGCTGGCGTTGGAGCACCTGGGCGAGCGCAGCTATGAAATCTTCGACCGTGTGCAGCCCGACCCGGAAATTGCCATCGTCGAAGACTGCATGCAGGCCTATCGCGACGGCGGGCATGATGGCTTGATTGGTGTCGGTGGGGGCAGCGCCATTGATATCGCGAAATGCGTCTGCGCTTATGCTGGCTACCATGGTGAGCTGTCCGATCTGTTCGGCGTCGATCAGGTGCCACGCAAGGGGCCGCCACTGATTGCTATCCCGACTACGGCCGGTACCGGCTCGGAGGTGACCAATGTGGCGATCCTCTCCGACAAGGTCGCGCAACTGAAAAAAGGCATCGTCAGCGATTACTTGCTGCCGGATGTTGCTTTGATGAGCCCACAGATGACCCTCACGTGCCCGCGCGGGGTGACTGCCGCCAGCGGTGTAGATGCTCTGGTGCACGCCATTGAAGCCTACCTGTCGCTGAATGCGTCGCCGATTACCGATGCACTGGCCATTGGTGCGATCAAGTTGATTGCCGGCGCGTTGCCCAAGGCTTACGCCAACCCGGGGCATCTGCAGGCACGTGACGACATGGCTACCGCCAGCCTGATGGCCGGCATGGCGTTCGGTAATGCGGGGGTGGGTGCCGTGCACGCGTTGGCCTATCCGTTGGGCGGGCGCTTTCATATTGGTCACGGCGTGAGCAACGCCCTGTTGCTGCCCTATGTGATGCAGTGGAACAAGTTGGCTTGTGTCGAACGCATGCGCGACATTGCCCAGGCCATGGGCGTGAATATCGCCGGTTTGAGTATGGCTGACGCGGCCGACCAGGCCGTCGAGGCGATGACGCGACTGTGTGCCGCCGTGGAGATCCCGGCGGGCCTGCGCAGTTTCGGGGTTCCCGAAGACGCCATTCCGGCCATGGCCACGGAAGCCGCGGGCATTGAACGCCTGATGCGCAACAACCCGCGCAAGCTCAGCGTGGCGGATATCGAGAAGATCTACCGCGCGGCGTACTAGCCATTGAGCCAGGTCACGGTGCGCGGGGCAAAGCATGAGGTATACAATGCGCGCCATCGTGATTTAGCTCAAAAGGTGCGTCATGCAGCCCTTCGTCATTGCTCCATCGATTCTCTCCGCCGACTTCGCCCGCCTGGGTGAGGAAGTGGACAAGGTATTGGCCGCCGGTGCGGACTTCGTGCATTTCGATGTCATGGACAACCACTACGTCCCCAACCTGACTATCGGGCCGATGGTCTGTGCGGCGTTGCGCAAGTACGGCATCACCGCGCCGATCGATGCACACCTGATGGTCAGCCCGGTGGATCGCATCATTGGCGACTTCGTCGACGCCGGTGCGACCTACATCACCTTCCATCCGGAAGCCTCGCTGCACGTCGACCGCACCCTGCAACTGATCCGCGAAGGCGGCTGCAAGGCGGGCCTGGTGTTCAATCCGGCCACCCCGCTGAGCGTGCTTGAATACGTGATGGACAAGGTCGACATGATCTTGCTGATGAGCGTCAACCCGGGTTTCGGCGGGCAGAAGTTCATCCCCGGCACGCTGAACAAGCTGCGCGAAGCGCGTGCGCTGATCGATGCGTCCGGCCGTGATATCCGCCTTGAAATCGACGGCGGAGTCAACGTCAACAATATCCGTGAAATCGCTGCCGCGGGTGCAGACACCTTCGTGGCCGGCTCGGCGATATTCAACGCCCCGGACTACCAGGAAGTCATCGACAAGATGCGTGCCGAACTGGCGCTGGCGCGTCCATGAGCGGTTTTGAGCGGCTGTTCCCCGGCAAGCTGCCACGGCTGGTGATGTTCGATCTGGACGGTACCTTGATCGACTCGGTGCCCGACCTGGCGGCGGCGGTGGACGAGATGCTGCTCAAGCTGGGGCGCAAACCGGCGGGTATCGACTCGGTGCGCGAATGGGTCGGTAACGGCGCGCAGATGCTGGTGCGCCGGGCTTTGGCCAATCATATGGACGCTGACGGCGTAGACGATGTCGAGGCCGAACACGCCTTGGAACTGTTTAACGCCGCTTATGAGAGCAGCCACGAACTGACCGTGGTTTACCCGGGCGTACGCGACACCCTCAAATGGCTGAGCAAACAGGGTGTGGAAATGGCGCTGATCACCAACAAGCCCGAGCGTTTCGTCGCGCCGCTGTTGGACGAGATGAAAATCGGCCGTTATTTCCGCTGGATCATCGGCGGCGATACCCTGCCGCAGAAGAAACCTGACCCGGCGGCGCTGTTCTTCGTGATGAAAATGGCCAATATCCCGGCGTCTCAGTCGTTGTTTGTCGGCGATTCACGCAGTGATGTGCTGGCGGCGAAAGCGGCGGGGGTGCAGTGCGTGGCCCTAAGCTACGGCTACAACCATGGCCGGCCGATTGCCGAGGAATCGCCGGCGCTGGTGATTGACGACCTGCGCCAGTTAATCCCCGGTTGCTTGGGAGCGGGCGCTGAGATAACGTTGCCCGACGTTGATTCAAACCCTTCTGGAAATCCCATCGTGGTGGTCACTCGCAAACTCTGGATGAAAGTCATCAAGGCCCTGGCCCGCTGGCGTTGGCGCGCCTGACTGATCCTGGCCGCGCTGCGGCACGTTTGCCTACCTGACCGTTTGACCCTCAAGCCACGAGGCACCTCATGATCCGCGAAGAATTCCTGCGTTTGGCCGCTGCCGGCTATAACCGTGTTCCCATGGCCTGCGAAACCCTGGCCGACTTCGATACGCCGCTGTCGATCTATCTGAAACTGGCCGACAAGCCCAACTCCTACCTGCTGGAATCGGTACAGGGCGGTGAAAAATGGGGGCGTTACTCGATCATCGGCCTGCCGTGCCGTACCGTGCTGCGGGTACATGACCATCATGTGAGTATCACCCATGATGGCGTCGAGATCGAAAGCCATGACGTAGAAGACCCGCTGGCCTTCGTCGAAACCTTCAAGGCGCGCTACAACGTACCGACCATTCCCGGCCTGCCGCGTTTCAACGGTGGCCTGGTGGGTTACTTCGGCTACGACTGCGTGCGCTACGTGGAAAAACGCCTGGGCAAATGCCCGAACCCGGATCCGTTGGGTGTGCCGGACATTCTGCTGATGGTCTCCGATGCCGTGGTGGTGTTCGACAACCTCGCCGGCAAGATGCACGCGATTGTCCTGGCAGACCCCTCCCAGGGGGACGCATTCGAACAAGGCCAGGCCAGCCTCGAAGCCTTGCTGGAAAAATTGCGCCAGCCGATCACTCCACGTCGCGGGCTGGACCTCAGCCGTCCGCCTGCCGCTGACCCGGTATTCCGCTCCAGCTTTACCCAGGATGACTACGAGCGCGCAGTCGACACCATCAAGGAATACATCCTTGCCGGTGATTGCATGCAAGTCGTGCCGTCGCAACGCATGTCCATTGACTTCAAGGCGGCACCGATCGATCTGTATCGTGCGCTGCGTTGTTTCAACCCGACGCCCTATATGTACTTCTTCAACTTTGGCGACTTCCACGTGGTGGGCAGCTCGCCGGAAGTGCTGGTGCGCGTCGAGGACAACCTGATCACTGTGCGCCCGATTGCCGGTACTCGCCCGCGTGGCGCGACCGAAGAGGCGGACCTGGCGCTTGAAGAAGACCTGCTGAGCGACGACAAGGAAATCGCCGAGCACCTGATGCTGATCGACCTGGGCCGCAACGATACCGGGCGTGTCTCGGAAATCGGCTCGGTGAAACTCACCGAGAAGATGGTGATCGAGCGTTATTCCAACGTGATGCACATCGTCTCCAACGTGACCGGCGAACTGAAGGCCGGCTTGACCGCGATGGACGCGTTGCGGGCGATCCTGCCGGCAGGCACGTTGTCGGGTGCGCCGAAGATTCGTGCGATGGAAATCATCGACGAACTGGAGCCCGTCAAACGGGGTGTCTACGGCGGAGCAGTGGGTTATTTCGCCTGGAACGGCAACATGGACACCGCCATTGCGATCCGCACCGCGGTGATCAAGGACGGCGAACTGCATGTGCAGGCCGGCGGCGGGATTGTGGCGGACTCGATGCCGGCCCTTGAATGGGAAGAAACCCTGAACAAGCGCCGCGCGATGTTCCGTGCGGTGGCGTTGGCAGAGCAAACCCCGCAGGGCTGACTCACCTGTAGATCAAGCTGTGGAAGGGGGTAACTCCCTCCCACAGCTCGGTCTGCGCGCTATCAAAGCTTCATCAGAAGTCCAGGCTTACACCCGCGCTGACCCCTTGCTGGGTCACGTTGTCATCCTTTCTCACGTTATACGCAGCCCTCAGTGCCAGTTCCTTTGTGAGCTTATGGCTGACACCCAGGCTCAGGCGGTCCGAATTGCTGCGGGGCGTGTAGCCATCCAGTTTGAAGTCGATTCCCGGCACGCTGTTGAGTGAAATCTTCACCTTCTGGGTGTCATTTTCGAACTCGTGCTCGTGGGCTACCTCGCCAAAGACTTGGGTTTGCGGCGTCACGCGGTAGCTGCCCTGCAGGCCGACGCCGAGGCGCCTGGAGTCGCGTTGTTGATCGGCGAAGGTCAGTGCCGTGGAGCGGCTGTCTTTTTCCGAATAGCCATCCACTTCGACCCGCGAGTAATCGGCGCTGACAAAGGGTGACAGGTGCCAATCGCTGCCTGGAGCGGCGATGTCATAGCCTGCGCGACCACTCAAGGCCCACAGCCAGCCGTCGGTGTCGCCTTTCTCCGAGCCTTCGCTGACGCCCAGGGCGAACTTGCGCTTGAGGCTGTCGAAGTCCAGCTTGCCGCCGGTCAGTGCGGCATCGGCCCACCAGTGGTTTTGCTGGTACTGCGCGAAAGCACTTCCCATGTAGCTGTTGAGCTTGTAGTCCGAATCGCGGGCGCCGGCTTCGAGCGTCTGTCGATACAACCCGGCAGCAATCCCGACGCGCCAGCTGTCATTGAGCCGGTAGCTGCCGCCGACATTGAGGTTATAACCATTGCCGTCACCGCTGGCCGAGCTGTTTTGATCATCGAAATCCAGATGCTGGCCGCCACCCGCGACAATCGCTCGCCATTGGCCGACCGCCTGCCAGTAACCGTTGTCGGCCTGCCACTGATTGCGCAGTTCATCCTGGTGCGCACGTAGGGTGCCTTGGGCCATCTCCGGCAGAAGGCTCAGTTCCCATGGCGCCGCGAGCAGTGAATAGGCGTAGTCGGCGATCAATTGTTGCCCGGCGATGGTGGGGTGCACCGAATCGTTGTAGATCAGCTTGGTCGGATCGGGGGTGGTGCCGCCAAGTCCATAGGTCGGGTTGGCACAACTGGGGTCGGTGAAGCACGTACCGGTGAGGTTTTGCCCGGTGGCCAGGCCGAAGCGGGCAGGGTCGGCGAAGGTTTCCTTCAGCAACAGCGGAATGTTCAGCGGGATAATCTCGGCGTCGATCTGCGACAGGCGCTGGACCAGCGACTGGTTGAACATGTTACTCAGGGCAGTACTCGCCCCCTGGGCCGGTGTACCGTTAATGGCCGGTGTCAGCCCCAGGTCGGGCAACATCCACACCATGATGTAGCGCGCGCCCGCTTGTTGCAGCGCTTGTGCGCTGTCGGCCAGGCGCGCGCCTGCGGCAACGGCTTGGCCGGGGCTGAGTACGCGGCCTTGCAAAAAGTCATTGCCGCCACCGGAGAGGAAATACAGCGCGTTGGGGTCGGCTCGTCCGCCATTGGCCGGTAGATAACCCTGACGGCTGCGCAATACGGTACCGCCACCCGCGTTGCCGGGCGGAATCGCCGCGTTGGAGACGGAGGTGATGGAATCCAGAACATTGTCGGTACGGTAGCCGCCGACCGCCCAGTTGTTCCCGTCAGGCAGGCCCTGTGCTGTGCGAACCGGTGAGGTGGAGGCATTCAGGTCGTTAGGCGCGACACCTAGCCTGGCACCCAATAAGGTCGATGAGACCAGGCCGTAGTCGCCCTGGAAATTCGGCCCGGTGCGGTTGGTAAAGCGCAAGGTGGCTCCGGCGTTGCCATCGGGGAACTGGCCGGCGTCGGCGAGGCTGTCGCCGAAAACCACCATGGTTGAGTAGGGGGACGAGGCTGCAAACGCCTGCGCGCAGGCCAGTGACAGAAGGCAGCCGGCCAGCGGCGCGAAGAACGGTGGTCTGAGCATGAAAAATTCCATTTAGTTGTTTTTGTATCGCCGGTGAAACACTAGCAATGTTTTCAGGCTTTTCTTCAAGGAGGACAGTTTTTTCCTACAAGGACGCTGTCGTGATACCCCCGTATTCGTTGCTCCATATTGCACCGCTGGCGAGGCTACGTTACTGTGCCTGAACGTATGAATGAGACCCTCCCCGTGTTGATCATCAGCAAACTCTTGATGCGAGTAGTCAAGGCACACGCCCGTTGGCGTTGGCGCGCCTGACATTTTTCTCTGCCGGCCTGGCCGGACCTGTACCGATTTGCCTTCTGCACCCTCTGTTTGACGCCCTTGCCAGCTCATCCTGGCACCGGAACGTGCGTCTGGCAGCGGGACACTCTTTTGGAAGGCGGTCATTCGAAATCAGTGAATTCAAGAGGTTTGAACCCACATGTTGCTGATGATTGATAACTACGATTCCTTTACCTACAACGTTGTGCAGTACTTGGGCGAACTCGGTGCCGAGGTCAAGGTGGTGCGCAACGATGAACTGACCGTGGCCGAAATCGCTGCCCTGAACCCGGAGCGCATTGTGGTTTCGCCGGGGCCTTGCACGCCGACAGAAGCCGGCATCTCCCTTGAAGCGATCAAGTACTTCGCCGGCAAGTTGCCGATCCTGGGCGTGTGCCTGGGCCATCAGTCCATCGGCCAGGCGTTTGGCGGTGACGTGGTGCGCGCGCGACAGGTGATGCACGGCAAGACCAGCCCGGTGTTCCATAAGAACCTGGGCGTGTTCCACGGCCTCAACCTGCCGGTGACCGTGACCCGCTACCACTCGCTGGTGGTCAAGCGCGAGACACTCCCGGAATGCCTGGAGCTGACCGCCTGGACCCAATTGGAGGACGGCACGGTCGACGAGATCATGGGCCTGCGCCACAAGACACTGAATATCGAAGGGGTGCAATTTCATCCCGAATCAATCCTGACCGAGCAGGGCTACGAGCTGTTCGCCAACTTTCTCAAGCAGAGCGGCGGCACGCGCTAAGGACTTTCCATGGATATCAAGACTGCCCTGAGCCGTATCGTCGGCCATCTGGACCTGAGCACCGCTGAAATGAGCGATGTGATGCGCGAAATCATGACCGGTCAATGCACCGATGCGCAGATCGGCGCCTTCATGATGGCGATGCGCATGAAGAGCGAGAGCATTGATGAGATCGTGGGCGCCGTGTCGGTCATGCGTGAGCTGGCGGACAAGGTCGAGCTCAATACACTCGACGGTGTGGTCGATGTGGTCGGCACCGGCGGTGACGGCGCCAATATCTTCAACGTGTCGACGGCTTCATCCTTTGTGGTGGCCGCCGCCGGTTGCACCGTGGCCAAGCACGGTAACCGCGCGGTCTCCGGCAAAAGCGGCAGCGCCGACTTGCTGGAAGCCGCCGGCATCTACCTGAACCTGACACCCGTGCAAGTGGCGCGCTGCATCGACAGCGTGGGCATTGGGTTCATGTTTGCCCAGTCCCACCACGGTGCGATGAAACACGCGGCAGGCCCGCGCAAGGATCTTGGCCTGCGTACCCTGTTCAACATGCTTGGCCCGCTTACGAATCCGGCCGGTGTGAAACATCAGGTGGTGGGGGTGTTCAGCCAGGCGCTGTGCCGGCCATTGGCCGAAGTGTTGCAGCGTCTGGGCAGCAAGCACGTGCTGGTGGTGCACTCCAAGGATGGTCTGGACGAGTTCAGCCTGGCGGCCCCGACCTTTGTAGCGGAGCTGAAGAATGACCAGGTCAGCGAATATTGGGTCGAGCCCGAAGACCTCGGTATGAAAAGTCAGAGTTTGCACGGCCTTTCGGTTGAAAGCCCGGCTGCGTCGCTGGAGCTGATTCGTGATGCCCTGGGCCGTCGCAAGACTGAAAACGGCCAGAAAGCAGCGGAAATGATTGTTCTGAATGCTGGCGCGGCACTTTACGCAGCGGACCACGCCTATAGTCTTAAGGAAGGTGTCGCTTTGGCCCACGATGCGTTGCACACCGGTCTGGCTCGCGAGAAACTCGAAGAGCTGGGAGCATTCACCGCAGTGTTCAAGATGGAGAATGAAGGATGAGTGTTCCGACCGTTCTGGAAAAAATCCTGGCCCGCAAAGCCGAAGAAGTCGCCGAGCGCCGCGCCCGCGTGAGCCTGGGAGAGCTTGAGGCCAAGGCGAAAGCCGCTGACGCCCCTCGCGGCTTTGCCAATGCCTTGATCGCCCAGGCCAAGCTAAAACAACCGGCCGTGATCGCCGAGGTCAAGAAGGCTTCTCCAAGCAAAGGCGTCATCCGCGAAAACTTTGTTCCGTCGGAAATCGCCGTCAGCTATGAGAAGGGCGGGGCGACTTGCCTGTCTGTGCTGACCGATATCGACTACTTCCAGGGTTCCGACTTGTTTCTTCAGCAGGCCCGCGCCGCGTGCAAGTTGCCGGTGATTCGCAAGGATTTCATGGTCGACCCTTACCAGATCGTCGAAGCCCGTGCCCTCGGTGCCGACTGCGTGCTATTGATCGTCTCGGCGCTGGATGACGTGAAGATGGCCGAGCTGGCGGCCGTGGCTAAAGGCGTCGGGCTGGATGTGTTGGTCGAAGTCCACGATGGCAACGAGCTGGAGCGTGCACTGAAAATCCTCGACACCCCGTTGGTGGGCGTCAACAACCGTAACCTGCACACCTTCGAAGTCAGCCTGGAAAACACCCTCGACTTGCTGCCGCGTATTCCACGGGATCGCCTGGTGATTACCGAGAGCGGTATCGTCAACCGAGCTGACGTTGAGCTGATGGAAATCAGCGGTGTGTATTCGTTCCTGGTCGGCGAGACATTCATGCGCGCCGAGAATCCGGGGGCGGAGCTGCAACGCCTGTTCTTCCCGGAACGTGGCGTGGCGATCAGCGGTTCGACCCTGGATTGATGATGACCCAACCCGCGAGAATGACCGTTGAAGCCGGTCTTGCCGCCGAGCAGGATTTGTTGGCGGCCGTTTGCGCGGGTGAGCAGGCGTTTGGGCTGTTGTTTTGGCAGCCCAGCGATCAAGCCTTGGTCATGCCGCGCCGTTTGAGTCGGCTGCCGGCATTCGAAACCGCCAGCCAGGTTTCAGCGGATGCCGGTTGGCCAGTACTGCTGCGTGAAACCGGCGGAGAACCGGTGCCGCAGTCGAGTGCGACGGTCAATATCGCCCTGGTCTATGCACCGCCGCGCAGCGAAGGCGACCAGAATCGTATCGAAACCGGTTACTTGCGCTTGTGCCAGCCGATCTGCGATCTACTCAACGAGTTGGGCGGCGATGCTTCTGTCGGTGAAATCGACGGTGCGTTTTGTGACGGTCGCTATAACGTCAACCTCAATGGCCGCAAAATGGTCGGCACCGCCCAGCGCTGGCGACAAAGTGGTGGCCGCCCGGTGGGGCTGGTGCACGGTGCATTGCTGCTGGATAACGACCGTGAGGAACTCATTGCGGCGGTCAATCGCTTCAATGAAGCCTGCGGTCTCGACCAGCGGGTGCGCGCCGGCAGCCATATTGCCTTGCACGAAGCCTTTCCCGCGCCGGATGCAATCGCCCGGTTGGACAGTGCGTACCGTCAAATGCTGACCCGCTTCGTGCCGGTTTAACGGGTACCGAACACCACCATCGTTTTACCTTTGACGTGCACCAGGTTGCGCTCTTCCAGGTCCTTGAGCACGCGGCCGACCATTTCTCGTGAACAACCGACAATGCGCCCGATTTCCTGACGCGTGACTTTGATCTGCATGCCATCGGGGTGGGTCATGGCGTCGGGCTGTTTGCACAACTCAAGCAGGCAGCGAGCCACGCGACCGGTCACATCAAAGAATGCCAGGTCGCCAACCTTGCGCGTGGTGTCGCGCAGGCGCTGGGCGATCTGGCCACTCAGGGCATACAGAATGTCGGGGTCATGCTGGGCCAGTTCGCGGAATTTTGTGTAGCTGATCTCGGCCACTTCGCATTCGACCTTGGTCCGTACCCAGGCGCTGCGTTTCTGCTCCTTACCCGCCTGTTCGAACAGCCCAAGTTCCCCAAAGAAATCCCCGGTATTGAGGTACGCGATGATCATTTCGCGGCCTTCGTCATCCTCGATCAAGATGGTGACTGAGCCCTTCACAATGAAGAACAGTGTTTCCGAGCGTTCGCCTGCGCAGATGATGTTGTGCTTGGCCGGATAGCGACGGCGCTGGCAATGCATCAACAACTTGTCGAGGTTCTTGATCTTGGGTGTGGGAGTAAGAGCAACCATGGTTGTATCCCGAAAGACTACAGGGGTGTGATTGGAGTTGTTTTTATCCAGCGGTGTCGGCATTGATACACGCTGCGCAAAAGATGGCAATGCGCCATTGATTTGGCGCCAGCTTAACAGACACATTCTGATTCGATTGATGATTTTGCCTGGTAAACGCTGTCATTGATCGCTTTCATGCTCAACGCTGCTGTTGCGGGGCCCTGTGCTAAGCTGGCAACCCTTTTTTAGCAGTGGAGTCTGGGTGATGAAGGCACGCATCCAATGGGCGGGCGAAGCCATGTTCCTCGGTGAGTCGGGTAGTGGCCATGTAGTGGTCATGGACGGCCCGCCGGAAGCCGGTGGCCGTAACCTGGGGGTACGCCCGATGGAAATGCTCCTGCTGGGTGTCGGCGGTTGCAGCAATTTCGACGTGGTCAGCATCCTGAAGAAGTCCCGCCAGGCCGTTGAAAGCTGCGAAGCCTTTCTGGAGGCCGAGCGCGCTACTGAGGACCCGAAGGTATTTACCAAGATCCACATGCATTTCGTGGTGAAGGGGCGGGCGCTGAAAGAAGCCCAGGTCAAACGTGCCATCGAGCTGTCGGCTGAAAAGTATTGCTCGGCGTCGATCATGCTCGGCGCGGCCGGTGTGGCGATTACCCACGACTACGAAATCATCGAGTTGGGCTGACGCGACGGCCAAAAGGAAAAGGGCGCTTCGATAGCGCCCTTTTTTTGGTCAAGTTGTTTGCACTTACAAGCGGTAGGTGCTTTTGGTCATGACCTTGGCCAACAGGCTCATGCCAAACCTCACCGGCGCGGGGAAGCGGAAGCCGCCGGCATCCAATGCGCTTTCTGCGTGGTGTTCTTCATCAATGCGCATTTGCTCAAGGATGGCCCGGGACTTTTCGTCCTGCGCCGGCAATTGCTCCAAGTGCTCATCCAGATGCTTGCATACCTGATGTTCTGTCGCCGCGACAAACCCGAGGCTGACCTTGTCGCTGATCAAGCCGGCAGCCGCGCCGATGCCGAACGACAAACCGTAGAACAATGGGTTCAGCACGCTGGGGTGGCTACCCAACTGGCGAATGCGTTGCTCGCACCAGGCCAGGTGGTCGATTTCTTCTTCGGCTGCATGTTCCATCGCTGCGCGTACCTGCGGCAGCTTGGCGGTCAGCGCCTGGCCCTGGTACAGCGCTTGGGCGCACACTTCACCGGTATGGTTGATACGCATCAGGCCGGCAACGTGGCGGGTGTCGGTCTCGCTCATCTGCGCGTCGGGCTGCACGATGGCGGGTGATGGGCGGTACGGCTGGCCACTGAATGGCAACAGCGTGCGCATGGCCATGTCGGCTTGCAGCAACAGACGGTCAATCGGCGAGTAGTGACGTTGGGTAGTCATGCTGACCTCCGGGAGGAATCTCGGCGGCCAGTTTACCGCAAGAGAGGGTGAAGCGTTTGCGCTGAGTCTAGGGCATGGGGTCGCAGCCTTGGGCCGCGACCTGCGCAGCTAGGCTGATCAGCCCGGTGGCCAGTTCATCTGGCGCTGACCCAGCACGTGCATATGGATGTGATAAACCGTCTGACCGCCTTTCGGGTTGCAGTTCATCACCACCCGGAAGCCTTCCTCGCAGCCTTGCTCCAGGGCCAGGCGCTGGGCGGTGAATAGAATATGGCCGGCCAGGGCTTTGTCTTCCTCGGTCAGGTCATTGAGCGTGGGGATATGTTTCTTCGGGATAACCAGGAAATGCACGGGCGCCGCGGGATTGATGTCCTTGAAAGCCAGGACCTGATCATCTTCGTAGATGATATCCGCGGGTATTTCTCTGTTGATGATCTTGGTGAACAGAGTATCCACAGCTGTTTCTCCATTATGAAAGTGCAGGGTGAGTGTACCCAGGCCGTCAACGTGGGCAATAGGCCTTGTTGATCGCGCCGGCGATCTTGCGGGTCAGCCAGCGTGGGCTGAAGCGCGGGCTGAAGGCCAACCAGCGGTTGCGTCGCCCAGGGATGATGATGGCTTTGTTCTTCTCCAGCGCACGCACAGTGTAGAGCGCCACTTCTTCCGGGCTCATCAGTTGCCCGCTGCGGTCGAGCTTGGCGGTGTCCATTTGCGCGGTGCCGAAGAATGCCGTGCGGGTAGGGCCGGGGCACAGGACTGAGACTTTGATGCCACAGGTCTTCAGCTCTTCGCGCAGACCTTCGGAAAAGTGCAGTACATAAGCCTTGCTGGCGTAGTAGCTGCTCATCCATGGGCCAGGCTGGAAGGCGGCGACTGAGGCGACGTTGAGAATCTGCCCGCCACCCTGCAGTGCCATGGCATTGCCAAGGGCGTGGCACATACGGGTCAGGGCCAGGATGTTGACTTCGATCAGGTCTTGTTCGGTCATCCAATCCTGGGCCAGAAATGGCCCGCTGGTACCGATGCCGGCGCAGTTCACCAGCAGGTCGATCTGACGTTCGCCCTCTTCCAGTTCCAGAAGAAACCCCGACAAACGCAGGGGTTCGCCCAGGTCACAGGCACGAAACAGCACCTCGACGCCAAAGCGTTGAGTCAATTCGATTGCAATGCTTTCCAACTGATCACGCTGGCGGGCCACCAGAATCAAGCTGCGGCCGCGCCGGGCCAGGGCTTCGGCCAAGGCCAGGCCGATGCCGCTGGAGGCGCCGGTGATCAGAGCGTAACGGGTCATGCCTTTCTCCATCGCAACGCCGCCGAGCCTGTGACAGAGGCATCACAGGCGGGCGGGCGTTTCTTCACTGTTCTGGAGAGTCTACAGGTTCGGCTGCTTCATCAGCACTTTGCGCGTCTTCTTCATCAACGATAACGCTTTGATCGGTGGCGTCATCGGAGGTGATCGAGCTGTTTTCGTAGCCACCGTCCATGTTCGCTTCGAGTTGATTCAGGTAGCCGTTCATACCCAGCGTGACCACGATAGCCAGCATCACTGGAATAAACGCCAGCCACAGGGTAGCCAGGACTTTTACTGCAGTGGAGTTGCGCGGTGGTGGCGCACCGTACTGGTTGGCGCCTGCGTTCCCCGGCAATACCAGCAGCAGGATCGGGAAGACGCTGTTGACCAACGGGACCAAGTTCAGGAACCACAACCAGCCGGACCAACCCAGGTCATGCAGCCGCTGCACTGCGATTTGCACGCTGACCCAGAGAATGGCCACGAACAGCGCAAAGCCCAGCAGCGAGCCCAGGATGATACCCGCCGTCGGCGAGGCTGTTGCGACGGCAAAGCCCGCCGTGGCGATGATGCCGGAGGCGACGAGCATCGCTACGGTCAACACCAGCGTCCAGGCCAGGTACCGCAGACGCCCGATACGTCCGTGGATGGTGAACACATTGAGGGTGGCGTATTCCGGCAAATCATCACCCACGGCAGCGCGTGGTGGCGCATAGGGCGAGGCGGCAGGCTGCGAGAAGTCGGCGCTGCCGGACGTCGTCTCGTGTGTTTCTGCAAGGCTGAAGGCCACGGGTTGTTCGGCTTCGATACGTGCGTCGACCCCGGCGTTTTTCAGTGCGTTGAGATAGGTCTCGGCGTCCGGGCGGGACAGGTCACGTTTCAGTGCAACGGGGCGGCCGGTAAAGAGCTTTTCGATGGCTTCGACTTCACTTTTGAACAGCTCGGCGAGGTTCAGCTTGGCGGTGGTGCTTTCGACACCCGGGAGCAATGCTCCATCAAACACAATCTTAAAACGGTTGTCGCTCATGCGGGCATCCTTGTCATTTGTGAGAGAAGAGTGGCAGGCCGGCTGCAGTCAGCCGGTGCTGCAAGTGTATCAGCGTGGCCAGCGTAACTGTGCCGCCTGCTCGCGGGCCTTGCGGTATTCGGCATCCAGACGGGCGACGAGTTCGTCCACACTGGGCAAATCATCAATTTCCCCGACACCCTGGCCGGCAGAC
Source organism: Pseudomonas sp. BCA17 (assembly GCF_004519405.1). GTDB lineage: Bacteria > Pseudomonadota > Gammaproteobacteria > Pseudomonadales > Pseudomonadaceae > Aquipseudomonas. Next base: position 753,156 of record NZ_SGWI01000003.1, read on the forward strand.
CATACGGTCTTCCAGGCTTTGGCCTCGTCACTCAGCGGCTTGAGCTTGGAACCGAAGTTGACTTCACCTTTGCCTTGAAGGGCTGCGAGGTCGAAACCGGCGTTTTCCAGGCTCTGGCGCATGAAGCTGGCGGGTACGCCGGAGACTGCTGGAGTGTGCACGATGTCGGCGGCCCGCGATGTGAGCAGCATCTCTTTATAGGCATCCGGGGCGTGACTTTCGGTGGTGCCGATAAAGCGCGTGCCGAAATACGCAAGGTCGGCTCCCAACAGCTGGGCGGCGAGGATCTCGTGCCCATGATTCAGGCAGCCGGCCAGCAGCAACGTTTTATCGAAGAATTGGCGTATCTCGGCGATCAGCGCGAAAGGGCTCCAGGTGCCCGCATGGCCTCCGGCGCCTGCCGCTACCGCGATCAGGCCGTCGACGCCCGCTTCTGCGGCTTTCTCGGCATGGCGCCGTGTGGTGACGTCGTGAAACACCAGGCCGCCGTAGCTGTGCACGGCATCTACCAGTTCCTTCACCGCGCCGAGGCTGGTGATGACGATGGGGACCTTGTGTTCGACGCAGATCGCAAGGTCAGCTTCCAGGCGTGGGTTGCTGTTGTGCACGATCAGGTTGACGGCATACGGCGCGGGGTTGTCCAACTGCGCCAGGCCCGCTTCGATTTCCTCCAGCCAGGCCTTGAAGCCGCTGCTTTCGCGCTGGTTGAGCGCCGGGAAACTCCCGACCACCCCGTTGCGGCAGCATGTCAGGACCAGTTGCGGGTTGGAAATCAGGAACATCGGTGCAACCACTACCGGTAGACGCAGACGTTGTTCAAGCAAAGCGGGCAGCGACATTGGAGGTACCCCGTATGATGTGAAGTTAGAACGGTTTGACCACGACCAAAATTACGATAGCCAGCAATATCAGAACCGGCACTTCATTGAACCAGCGATAAAAGACATGGCTGCGGGTGTTTTCGCCACGGGCAAAACGTTTTACCTGAGCTCCGCACATGTGGTGGTAGCCGATCAGCAGTACGACGAGAGTGAGCTTGGCGTGGATCCATGCGCCTGATTGAAAGATGCCCGGGTTAAGCGCAAGCATCCAGATGCCGAATACCAGCGTGGCAAGCATCGCCGGCCCCATGATGCCGCGGTAAAGCTTGCGTTCCATCACGCTGAAGCGTTCCTTGCTGACGGTGTCCTCACTTTGAGCGTGGTAGACGAACAGGCGCGGCAGGTAGAACAGCCCGGCAAACCAGCAGACGATGCTGACGATATGGAAGGCTTTGACCCATAGATAGAGCATTTTTGGTTATTCCCAAGGTTCACGGTAGCCAAGATAGTAGTGGCTCATGCGTCCGTACGTCACGTTGGCGGTTGTCGCAGGACGATGCGGCCCCTATTATCGACGGCTTTCCAGTGGGTTCGTTGAGGGCAGGTTTATGGTCAAGGTCGGTATCGTCGGCGGCACGGGTTACACCGGTGTCGAATTGCTGCGTCTGTTGGCTCAGCATCCGCAGGCAGAGGTGGTCGTCATCACTTCCCGATCCGAGGCCGGGCTGGCCGTGGCCGATATGTACCCGAACCTGCGAGGCCATTATGACGGCCTGGCATTCAGTGTTCCGGACATCAAGACCCTGGGGGCTTGTGATGTGGTGTTTTTCGCCACGCCTCACGGTGTGGCTCATGCATTGGCTGGCGAACTGCTGGCGGCCGGCACCAGGGTGATCGACCTGTCCGCAGACTTCCGCCTGCAGGATGCCGACGAGTGGGCCAAGTGGTATGGCCAGCCCCATGGCGCACCGCAATTGCTGGAGGAAGCGGTGTATGGCCTGCCTGAAGTCAATCGTGAGCAGATCAAGCAAGCGCGTCTGATTGCCGTGCCGGGTTGCTATCCGACTGCAACTCAGCTGGGTTTCCTGCCCTTGCTGGAAGCCGGGCTGGCAGATACCTCGCGTTTGATTGCAGACTGCAAGTCGGGGGTGAGCGGCGCTGGCCGTGGCGCGGCAGTAGGTTCCCTGTACTCCGAGACGTCGGAAAGTATGAAAGCCTATGCAGTAAAAGGGCATCGCCATCTGCCGGAAATTCGTCAGGGGCTGCGCCGTGCCGCCGGCAAGGATGTGGGGCTGACCTTTGTACCGCACCTGACGCCGATGATCCGTGGCATTCACTCCACGCTCTACGCCACTGTGGTCGATCGCTCGGTTGATCTGCAGGCGCTGTTTGAAAAGCGTTACGCCAACGAGCCGTTCGTCGACGTGATGCCTGTCGGCAGCCACCCGGAAACCCGCAGCGTACGCGGTGCCAACGTATGCCGTATTGCCGTGCACCGTCCGCAGGATGGTGACCTGGTGGTAGTGCTGTCGGTGATCGACAACCTGGTCAAGGGCGCGTCGGGCCAGGCGGTGCAGAATATGAACATCCTGTTCGGCCTGGATGAGAAGCTGGGTCTGTCTCACGCGGGCATGTTGCCTTAAGACGGTTTCATGACTGTGCAAAAGGCCCGTTTATCGGGCCTTTTGCGTTTTTAATGGCGTGAGAACAGATTGATATACCGTAACAATAGTTGACCGCTTTTCTAGGAGAAGCGGATAATGCCGCCCATTACGCATATGGCGGCGCTACGCCGGGAGATTATCAGCATGAGCGTTGAATCCTTCACCCCCACGGCTTTGCAATTCACCCACGGTGCTGCGCACAAGGTGAAGAGCCTGGTCGATGAAGAGGGTAATGATCGCTTGAAGCTGCGCGTGTTTGTTACGGGCGGCGGTTGTTCAGGGTTTCAGTACGGTTTTACCTTCGATGAAGACGTGGCCGAGGACGACACTATCGTCGAGCGCGAGGGCGTCAGCCTGGTCGTTGACCCGATGAGTTTCCAATACCTGGCAGGTGCCGAGGTGGATTATCAGGAAGGTCTGGAAGGTTCGCGTTTCGTGATCAAGAACCCGAATGCCACTACGACCTGTGGTTGCGGATCTTCGTTCTCGATTTGATCGATGGCCTGATCGACAACCAATAAAAACGCCGCTTGGCTTTGATCGGCCAAGCGGCGTTTTGCTGTCTGCGATTGCGGGTGACGTCAGGCGGGGTAGATCGCGCCCAGGACCCTAAGCCCGCGCGCACCCGTGACGCTTGGACGGTTGGCGGCGATGCCTTCGAGGCAGCAATGGGCCAGCCAGGCAAAGGCCATGGCCTCAACCCAGTCGGGATTTACACCGTAGGAGGCGGTGCTGTCGACCTGGGTGTTAGGCAGCAGTGCGGCCAGTCGCTTCATCAGCGTGGCGTTATGGGCGCCGCCGCCACAGATCAGCAGGGTCTGCGTCTCGGATTGTGCAGCTTGCAGAGAGTCGACGACGGTCAGGGCGGTCAACTCAAGCAGGGTTGCCTGTACATCCTGAGGTTGGAATGCAGGTAATTTGCCGAGGTGTTGTTGCAGCCATTTCAGGTTGAACACTTCGCGCCCAGTACTCTTCGGGCCTTTGGTCTGGAAGAAGGGGTCGCTGAGCAGCGCGTTGAGCAACTGGGGCTCGACCTTGCCACCGGCCGCCCATTGGCCGTCGCGGTCAAAGTGCTCGCCGCGTTGGTGGTGAATCCAGGCGTCCAGCAACACGTTGCCCGGGCCGCAGTCGAAGCCCGCTACAGGCTTGCCGGTTTCAATCAGGCTGAGGTTGCTGAACCCGCCGACGTTCAATACGGCACGGTTACCGGTTTGTTCACCGAACAACGCCTCATGAAAGGCGGGTACCAAGGGGGCGCCCTGACCGCCGGCGGCTACGTCACGGCTGCGAAAGTCACTGACCACAGTGATGCCGGTCAACTCGGTGAGCAGGGCAGGGTTGCCGATCTGAACGGTGAAGCCCCGCGCGGGTTCGTGGCGGATGGTCTGGCCATGGCTGCCAATCGCGCGGATGTCTTGGGGCTTCAGGTTTTGCTGGGCCAGCAAGGCTTGGATGCCGCGAGCGGCCAGTGTTACCCAGTGCTGCTGGGCAATGGCTGATCGGGCTATCTCGTCCGGGCCGCTGGCGCACAGGTCCAGGAGCTCGGTGCGCAGGCTGTCCGGCATGGGAATGTAGTGGTTGGCGATCAAGTTGATCGCCGGGTCTTGTTCGATCAAGGCAATATCCAGGCCATCGAGGCTGGTCCCGGACATCACGCCTATATAGAGCGCCATACCTTAACGCTTCGCCGAAGCCAGCAAGGTGGAGCGTTCCTGATCCATGCGCGCCATCAGCGGCTGGCTTTGTTGCAGGAAGCGTGCACGCTCGGCCTTGGCGATTGGATCGGCCATTGGCAGCTTCTGGCCCAGCGGGTCAACGTGGACGCCGTTGACCTGGAACTCATAGTGCAAGTGCGGGCCGGTAGACAAGCCTGTGGTGCCGATATAGCCAATCACTTGGCCTTGTTTCACGGTGCCGCCTGTTTTTACGCCTTTGGCAAACCCCTGCATGTGTCCGTACAGCGTACGGTAGGTGTTGCCGTGCTGGATGATCACTGTGTTGCCGTAACCGCCACGACGACCGGCCAACAGGACTTTACCGTCACCGGCCGCCTTGATTGGCGTGCCGCGAGGGGCTGCATAGTCGACGCCTTTGTGGGCGCGGATTTTGTTCAGAATTGGATGCTTGCGACCCATGGAGAAACGCGAGCTAATACGAGCGAAGTCCACCGGAGTGCGGATGAAGGCTTTGCGCATGCTGTTGCCATCGGCGGTGTAGTAGCTGGTATTGCCTTGTTTGTTGGTATAGCGAACCGCTGTGTAGGTCTTGCCGCGGTTGGTGAATCGTGCGGAAAGAATGGCGCCGGTGCCGACGACCTTGCCGTTGGCGACTTTCTGCTCGTAGATCACATCGAATTCATCACCCTGGCGGATGTCTTGGGCGAAGTCGATGTCGTAGCCGAACACACTGGCCATGTCCATCGTCATGCTGTGGGACAGGCCGGCGCGGGCGGCTGACTGAGACAGGGAGCTGTTGATGACGCCGTGTACGTAGGCAGAGCGCATGACGGGCTTGGCGGTAATGCGGTTGAAGGCGAAACCTTTGGCGCCCTTGGTCAGGGTAATGCTTTCCAGGTCGCTGATACTGCTGTGCAGGTTGTTCAGTTGGCCGTCTGGCGTCATTTCAAACTCAAGCTTCTGGCCGCGCTTGAGCTGTGTGAATTGCTTGGCTTGTTTATCGCTGGCCAATACCTCATTAACAGTGGCGGCGGGCAAGCCTGCTTTCTCAAACAGGGTTGACAGCGTGTCGCCTTTCGCCACGACTACTTCGCGATGCAACGGGTTCTTGGCGGGGGCTGCAGCAGGCGGCTCTTGAGCTGCCTGTTGAGTCTCCTCAGGCGCGCTTTCTATCTGTGCAAAGGGGGATTCAACGGGGGCATTTGTGGCTTGTTGGGCGTCGGAGGCGTCTTGATCTTGTGTCAGTTGTTCAACCGGGCTTTCCAGGTCAAGGCTCAGGGATGTTCGTTTGGCTTCTACGTCACTGGAAGGGAATACCAGGAGTGCCAGGCTGAGAAGAGCGGCGATTCCACTTGCGGCGAGCAGGTGGGTCTTCGGGTAAAGCGGCGGCGCTTTAGACGGTTCTGTGGTCATAAGTAATTTGACTTTGAAGATGAAATGGAAAAGATGAATGACATGATGAAGATGAAATAACTGTATAAAATATAACCAAATCATCTGTGGCGCAAGCTCGCGAACGCTGGGCTTGCTGAGTAGTGTCCGTACGTAGGGCAAAACTTGTAATTAGTCCCTGATCTTGTATGGTTGGTTCCCTTTTGAATTCGAGCCTTGCGGGTCTGTTATGAAGTCGGTTGAAGAGCAGCTAGCGCTGATAAAACGTGGTGCGGAAGAACTGTTGGTCGAGGCCGAGCTGATCGAAAAGCTCAAGCGTGGCCAGCCTCTGCGTATCAAGGCTGGCTTTGATCCGACAGCACCGGATCTGCATTTGGGGCATACCGTGCTTATCAATAAGTTGCGCCAGTTCCAGGAACTGGGGCATCAGGTCATTTTTCTGATCGGTGATTTTACCGGGATGATCGGTGATCCGAGCGGCAAGAGCGCGACGCGTCCTCCGTTGACTCGTGAGCAGGTTCTCGATAATGCCGAGACCTATAAGACGCAAGTATTCAAGATCCTCGATCCCGCCAAGACCGAGGTGGCGTTCAACTCCACCTGGATGGACCAGATGGGGCCGGCGGACTTCATTCGCCTGACCTCTCAGTACACAGTCGCACGCATGCTTGAGCGTGATGACTTCGATAAGCGCTACTCCACCAATCAGCCGATTGCTATTCACGAGTTCTTGTATCCGCTGGTTCAGGGGTATGACTCGGTGGCATTGCGTGCGGACGTCGAGTTGGGCGGCACCGACCAGAAGTTCAACCTGCTGATGGGGCGTGAGCTGCAGCGTGCGTATGGGCAAGAGGCTCAATGCATTCTGACCATGCCTTTGCTGGAGGGGTTGGATGGCGTCAAGAAGATGTCCAAGTCCTTGGGTAACTATGTGGGTATCCAGGAAGCCCCGGGGGTGATGTACGGCAAGCTGGTTTCTATTCCGGATGCGTTGATGTGGCGTTATTTCGAACTGTTGAGCTTTCGCTCGATGGATGAGATCAACGCATTGCGTGCCGATGTCGAGGCGGGGGCGAATCCGCGGGACGTCAAGATCAAGTTGGCGGAAGAGATCGTTGCGCGTTTCCATGGCGAAGAGGCTGCGGCCAATGCTCACCGTGCTGCGGGTAATCGCATGAAGGATGGCGAACTGCCGGACGATCTGCCTGAGATTGAGTTGACTGCTGCCGAGGCAATGCCGATCGCGGCCGTCCTTAATAAAGCGGGCCTTGTGAAGAACTCGGCGGTGGCGCGTGATCTGCTGGGTTCTGGTGGTGTGCGTGTGGATGGTGAAGTGGTTGATCGCACCTTTATATACCAGCTCGGCGCCACCCATGTTTGCCAGGCCGGGAAGAAGGCATTTGCGCGTATTTCGCTCAAGGCTGAATGAAGCTGAAATTAAGTGTTGACGGCGAATTATATCTGTCTATAATTCGCCCCACTTCCGGCGCAGTCGAAACTGAAAACTCCTTGCTAAACAAGAAGTTACGCAGAATCAGGCAGCGAAAGGCTTCAGTTCATCGAAGCTCA
>NZ_SGWI01000004.1 GCF_004519405.1 Pseudomonas sp. BCA17
TTTCGACCGAGAAGATCGAACCGTTAATAGAGCCAAACAACCTTGCCCTACCAACTCCTTCGGGGCTTCGATGAACTGAAGCCGTTCGCTGCCTAATTCTGCGTAACTTCTTGTTTACCAAGGAGTTTTCAGTTTCGACTGCGCCGGAAGTGGGGCGAATTATAGACAGATATAATTCGCCGTCAACACTTAATTTAACTTAACTATAAAACAGCTCGAACGCCCATTCCGTTCTATAGAGAGCCAGGCAAATTTGAGCAATATATTGCCCAACAGCAAACAGTTAAGCATCATAGCGCCTTCTGCCTATCTACCAAGACCTCGGACAAACACCCAATGACCACCTCACACCGCAGCCTGGCCTCGGCATTGTTTCCTGTCGGCCTGCTGTTGATCGCCATGGCCTCCATTCAGTCCGGTGCATCGTTGGCAAAAAGCATGTTCCCTATCGTCGGCGCGCAAGGCACAACCACCCTGCGTCTGATTTTCGCCAGTGTGATCATGCTGCTTCTATTACGCCCATGGCGTGCCAAGCTGACGGCCAAGTCTCTGCGTACTGTCATCATTTACGGGATGGCATTGGGCGGCATGAACTTCCTCTTCTATATGTCCTTGCGCACCGTCCCCCTGGGCATTGCAGTGGCCCTCGAATTTACGGGTCCGCTCGCTGTAGCTATCTACGCATCTCGCCGAGCGGTGGACTTTCTATGGATCGGCCTCGCGATCACCGGCCTTCTACTATTGATCCCAACGAGTGAGGCCAGCAGCGGCATCGACCTGACCGGTGCAGCCTATGCACTGGGCGCCGGTATCTGCTGGGCGCTGTACATTTTGTTTGGCCAGAAGGCGGGTAACGATAACGGCGTCCAAACCGCAGCCCTTGGTGTAATGATTGCCGCACTGTTCGTTGCGCCGATCGGTATTGTCCACGCAGGCACCGCGCTACTGACACCGGCGTTGATTCCTGTCGCCCTCGGCGTCGCAATCCTATCCACCGCCTTGCCTTATACCTTGGAAATGGTCGCGCTCACGCGCCTTCCCGCCCGCACCTTCGGTACCCTGATGAGCATCGAACCCGCTTTCGGTGCACTTTCCGGCCTGTTCTTCCTGCATGAGCACTTGTCCCTGGCGCAATGGCTTGCCATCAGTTGCATCATCCTGGCTTCCGTAGGCGCCACGTTGACGATGCGCAACGACTCCAAACCGTTGGTGCCGGCCGATTGATCCGCTCAAAAGGTAGCTCTGGTATTTACCGTTCATTTAGGCCATGTTTAGCCGGCAAACAAATGTCATCTATGGAGAATTTCGACAAGGACAGCCTGAACGCTACAATCGAGAGCGAGTAAAGCCTGCATCGAGCCTTTTTCGAAGCGGCTATAAGGATAGGAATGAAACGAATTTTGATACTGTTAGTGATCGTCGGCATAGCTGGCTGTGCTGCGACCACCAAGACAGAAGTGAAACGGGGCAAAAAAGGGCTGCATATCAACTGTTCCGGCCTGTCCTCCTCCTGGGACCAGTGCTACACCAGTGCATCCAATTCATGCGGCGCCAAGGGCTATCGGATCATTGCCAAATCCGGTGACAACTCCGAAGAGCCGGGGGATTATCCCTTCGGAATCAACCCGGCCGGCTATACCAGCCGTAGCATGATTGTGATCTGCAAGTAACGCCCCGAGCAGTCCCACGTCGACTGCTCTTATTAAATTCCTGTCACGACCCTGCCCCTTCGCACGCTGCGTCTAAACTCCTGCTCGCCCCCTTGAGCCAACGGAGTTCTCATGACGCACAACAAGAAAATCGTATTGGTAGTAGGCGCCGGCGACGCCACTGGCGGCGCCATTGCCAAACGCTTCGCCAAAGAAGGCTACGTGGCCTGCGTCACCCGTCGAAGCGCCGACAAACTACAGCCTCTGGTAGACAGCATCCGCTCCACGGGCGGTGAAGCCCACGGCTTTGCCTGCGATGCGCGCAAGGAAGAAGACGTTATCGCACTGGTCGAACAGATCGAAACCGAGCTGGGGCCTATCGAAGCGTTCGTCTTCAACATCGGCGCCAACGTGCCTTGCAGTATCCTGGAAGAAACCGCGCGCAAGTACTTCAAGATCTGGGAGATGGCGTGCTTCTCCGGCTTCCTGAATGCCCGCGAAGTGGCCAAGCGCATGGTGACCCGCAACCGCGGCACGATCCTGTTCACCGGAGCTACCGCCGGTTTGCGCGGAGGCGCCGGGTTTGCCGCATTCGCCGGCGCCAAGCACGGCATCCGGGCGCTCGCGCAGAGTATGGCGCGTGAACTGGGCCCCAGGAATATCCATGTTGCCCACGTCGTAGTAGATGGTGCTATCGACACTGACTTCATTCGCGAGAATTTCCCACAGAAGTACGCGCTTAAAGATCAGGACGGCATCCTCAACCCTGAGCACATCGCCGACAATTATTGGTACCTGCACAGCCAACCAAGGGATGCCTGGACGTTCGAACTGGACCTGCGCCCCTGGAATGAACCCTGGTAAGCACGCCCCATAACTACAAACAGCGAGCCTCGACCATGAGTAAAACCCTGGAGTTCTTCTTTGACCTCGGCAGCCCCGCCACCTACCTGGCCTACACCCAACTGCCCGCGCTGTGCACCGACACCGCTACGCAACTGGTGTATCAACCGATGCTGCTGGGTGCTGTGTTCAAAGCCACGGGCAACGCGTCGCCGATTACCGTCCCCGCCAAAGGTCGCTATATGCTTGATGACCTGGCCCGATACGCCAAGCGCTACAACGTGCCGCTTAAGTTCAACCCGCACTTCCCGATCAACACCCTGGTATTGATGCGCGCAATTACCGGCATACAAATGCGCCACCCCCAACACTTTCAGACCTTTATTGACTGCCTGTTCCGTGCTCTGTGGGTGGAAGGCCAGCACTTGGGCGATCCCGCCGTCGTAGCGCGGGTACTCACCGAACACGGTTTTGATGCAGAGGAGGTGCTGGCCCTGGCCAACGATGAGGAAGTTAAAGCTGCCCTCAAGAACAAAACCGAACAGGCCATTCAGCGCGGCGTGTTCGGTGCGCCCAGCATGTTTGTAGGCAACCAGTTGTTCTTCGGTCAGGACCGTCTGGAATTTGTACGCGAAGCCCTCAGCTAGAACTCAACCGCCAGCCTCGGGGCGAGGCGTTGGTCGACTGCATCGCCGACGCTTTACCCAGCCCCGCGAACCGCAGCCGCTCAAATAGCGGCTGTACGTACCCGTAGCCACTCCAACGCGGCACCACTGAGCAGTGGGCTCAAGCGCTCACGCACTTCAGCGTGATAGGCGTTGAACCATTCACGCTCGTCCGCCGTCAGCAACGACGGTTCCAGGCAACGGGTGTCGATCGGGCATAAGGTCAGGGTTTCAAACTTGAGGAACTCACCAAACTCAGTCTTGCCCGCTTCACGGTTCAACACCAGATTCTCGATGCGCACGCCCCAACGACCTGGTCGATAAGTACCCGGCTCGATCGAAGTAATCATGCCCGGCTGCATAGCCGTTTGCGGTGCAGTGGCGGCTTGGTAGGCGATCACTTGCGGGCCTTCATGCACATTCAGGAAATACCCTACGCCGTGCCCCGTGCCGTGACCGTAGTCCACACCCTCGGCCCAGATCGGCGCACGCGCGATCGCATCCAGCAATGGCGACAGAATGCCCTTGGGAAAGTGCGCCCGCGACAAGGCGATCACGCCCTTGAGCACGCGCGTGCAATCACGCTTCTGCTCATCGCTCGGCGTGCCGATCGGGACCATTCGCGTGATGTCCGTGGTGCCGCCCAGGTACTGGCCGCCCGAATCGATCAGCAGCAGGCCATCACCTTCAATGACTGCATGCTCCTCTTCGGTCGCATGGTAATGGGGCATGGCGCCATTGCCATTGAATGCAGCGATGGTGTTAAAGCTGAGCGACACATAATCCGGACGGCGGGTGCGCGCAGCCGTCAGGTGTTCATCAATGGTCAACTCGGTAATACGTTCGCGACCCAGTGCGCTATCGAGCCAGGCGAAGAATTCGCACAGTGCAGCGCCGTCCTGCTCCATGGCTCGGCGGATATGCTCCGCGTCGGCCAGGCTCTTGCGAGACTTGGCCAAGGTGGTCGGGTTCAGACCCTCCACCAGCTTGACGCCAGCATCGAGGTTTTCCAGCAAACCGGCGGTCACGCGCGCCGGATCAATGAGCAGGCTTGCCCCCGACGGCACGGCACGCAGCGCTTGCGACACTTCGCTGTAGTCGCGCAGCGTCACGCCATCCTGCGCCAGTACCGCACGCAGCTCGTCATCGACCTTGTCCAGCGCAACAAACAATGTGGCCTGCACTTGGTTGATCAAGGCAAAAGACACAAATACCGGGTTAAACGACACATCGCCGCCGCGCAGGTTGAATAACCAAGCGATGTCATCCAGGGTGGCGATGAAATGCCAATCGGCACCCTTTTCCTTCAAGCTGGCGCGAAGCGCCGCGAGTTTTTCGCCACGGCTGACGGTGGCTTGCGGCGGCAAGTGGGGGTAGAGCGGCTGGTTCGGCAGCGCTGGGCGGTCTTTCCAGACTTCATTCAGAAGGTCTATATCCGTGCGCAAGCGCGCGCCCCGCTCTGCCAGCTTTGCGCTCAACGTCCGCGCCGAGGCCACGGCCATAACCGCGCCATCCACCGCCACCACACCGCCTTCCGGGGTCTGCTCGGCGAGCCATTCCAATGGGCCGGGTTGGCCTGGCTGCAACTTCACCAGTTCAATGCCACTGCCCTTGAGCTCCTTGGTCGCCTGTTCCCAATACCGGCTATCGGCCCAGACACCGGCAAAATCCGCCGTGACAATCAATGTTCCCACCGAACCATGGAAGCCGGACAGCCATTGGCGCCCCTGCCAGTAACCCGGCAAGTATTCGGACAAGTGCGGGTCAGCCGACGGCACCAGCAAAGCATGAATGCCCTCGCGGCTCATCAGTTCACGGGTATGCGCCAGGCGCTGGGGAACCGTTCCATGGGTCAAAGGCTGCGTACTCATTGTGTCTCCTGCTAACCACTAATAATTGTTATGTGAATCAAACCGCCCAAAACGCGGGTGCGCTGGCAAGGGCTGCCTTAATCAGTTGCACGGCCGCGTCGATATCCTGCTCGGTGGTGAACCGCCCCAGGCTCAAGCGAATCGTGCGACCGGCGCTGCGAGCGTCATGGCCCAGCGCCAGGAGCACGTGAGAGGGCGCATTGCTTGCCGAATTGCATGCCGAGGTTGCCGAAAATGCGATGCCCGCACTCAATGCACCTGGGTTGAACTCCCCTTCAGTGAAGGTAAGGCTGAGTGTATGGGGAATGCGCTGTGTCGGGCTGCCATTGAGGCGCACGCCTGCAACAGATGCCAATTGGTCGAGCAGACGCTGACGCAACGCGACGATCAGGTTTTTTTCTTCAACAAAGGACTGCGCAGCCAACGCGAACGCCGCCCCCATCCCCGCAATCTGGTGAGTCGCCAGCGTGCCGGAGCGCAAGCCACCCTCGTGGCCACCGCCGTGAATCTGCGCCAACACTTTCTGCTGCGCACGCGGGCCGACATACAACGCGCCGATACCTTTAGGGCCGTAGAGTTTGTGCGCGGAAAACGACATCAGGTCCACCGGCCAATCAGCCAGGTCAATGGCGACCTTACCGGCGCCCTGCGCCGCATCCACATGCAACAGCGCGCCATGTTCACGGACGCGCGCGCCGATGGCTGGAATGTCGTTCATGGTGCCCAGTTCATTGTTTACCAGCATCAGCGACACCAGAAAGGTGTCCTCGCGTAGCGCTTCACTCACTGCATCGGCGCTGATCAAGCCCTCTGCATCCGGCACCAGGTAGGTCACGGCCACCCCGGCTTCCTGCAACTGCCGCGCGGTGTCCAGCGTAGCCTTGTGCTCGATCTGGCTGGTAATGATATGCCCACCCGCCACGCCGCGCGCCTGGGCCACGCCCTTGATCGCGAGGTTGTTGGATTCGGTGGCACCGGAGGTCCAGACGATCTGCTCAGGGCTGGCACCGACCAAATCAGCCACTTGGCCACGCGCCAGTTCAACCGTTCGCCGGGCCGCCTGGCCGAACGCATGGGAACTGGACGCCGGATTGCCGAAATTGGCATGGAAACCCAGACACTCGACCATCACCTGGATAACCCGCTCATCCACCGGCGTGGTAGCGGCGTAGTCGAAATACAACGGACGTTTATTCATGACGTTAAAGACTCGCAGAGCGTGTTCCCGAGAACAACGTCTCAGGGGCATCGATGGGAACAGAGGTCGTCAGGTTTAACCGATCGAATGCCATTGAAGAAGGATCACTGTAGGCAAATGTGCGTAGGAACGCTCCTGAAATCCAGCTTAACAGGCTGAAGTGACGTCATGGCAAACAAAAAGCCCGAGGTTCCTTGTGGGAAACCTCGGGCTTTTTGCCACTGGGCGCGGGCTCAACTGGGACGACCATGCAGGGTCACGGCGCGCTCGGCATTCATTTCGCCCTGGCGGTCAAAGCCGAAGGGCTTCTGTGGTTGGCCAGTCAAAGCGGCACGCTGCTGTTGATATTCATCAAACGACAGGCCGCGACGGCTCAGTGCTTCCAAGGCCAACTCCTTGCTCTCCTCGGCAGTGTACGGGCGCAGCTCAGGCGAAGGATGAGTCGCACAACCGGCGAGCACGGAGCTGACAACCAATAAGCAAACAGCGAGTAAACGGTTCATGGCGGAGGTCCTGGGAAGAGGTTTCAAGTCGATGAACACAGGCTACTCCCGCCCTTGCACGGTTAAAAATCATCGCCCGTGATAGTCGCTATCAGCCATTCAGACACCTTCGATAGCATGCGTAGATTATTCAATATAGCTATATAAATATGGAAATACGTTCGTTTACGGAATAACAAACACCCTCTATAAATGACTGCACAGCGTCACCAAACTGTTCGCCAGGCAACTGTTGCCCAGGCAACAGCCATTCAACAAAACATCAGGCACACAACAGTTTCGTTTTCAGCAGCGTGGCCGCAGCCCTTGCTCCTCAAGGCTTGCAGCCGTTGGTACAGCTCTTGCTCAAACCATCGCACTGCCCCGAACCTCGTTGAAAAAGGAACTTGCTCATGACCCGTCCCCTGAATGTCGTCGCCCTGTCCGGTGGAACCTGGCGTCCGTCCCGTACCCTGGTGCTGACACGAGCCCTGCTGGACGAACTCGCCACTTTGCTGCCGATCCAGACCACCCTGATTGAACTGGGCGACATTGCCCGACCGTTAGGCGGTGCGCTGTCGCGTGATGAATTGCCGGCCGAGGTCGAATCCCAACTGTTGGCCATCGAACAGGCCGACCTGCTGATCGTCGCCGCGCCGGTCTATCGCGGCTCCTATCCGGGATTGCTCAAGCACCTGTTCGATCTGGTCGGCCTCAATGCGCTGATCAACACGCCCATCCTGCTCGCCGCCACTGGCGGCAGTGAACGTCACGCACTGGTCCTCGATCACCAACTACGCCCGTTGTTCAGCTTCTTCCAGGCGTTGACTCTGCCGATTGGCGTGTACGCCACCGAAGCAGACTTCACCGACTACCACATCACCAGCGAGCCGTTGAAAGATCGCATCCGCCTTGCCGCAGAACGCGCAGCGCCTTTGTTCGCCGCCCACGCTCCTTCTCTGCTGAAAATCGCCTAAGGAGTGGTCATGGACGTTTTCTGGTTTCTACCGACCCACGGCGACGGCCACTACCTGGGCACCACCCAGGGTGCTCGCCCCGTCACGCTCAACTATCTGAAGCAAGTCGCCCAGGCCGCCGACAGCCTGGGTTACCACGGCGTGCTGATTCCTACCGGGCGCTCGTGTGAAGACTCCTGGGTCATTGCCTCGGCGCTGGTGCCACTGACCGAGCGCTTGCGTTATCTGGTGGCGATTCGCCCGGGCATCATCTCGCCCACGGTCTCCGCGCGCATGGCAGCCACCCTGGATCGCCTATCCAATGGCCGCCTGCTGATCAACGTGGTCACCGGCGGCGATCCTGATGAGAACCGAGGCGATGGCAGCTTCCTCAATCACAGCGAACGCTATGAAGTCTCCGACGAATTCCTCAGAATCTGGCGCCGCGTGTTGCAGGGCGAATCGGTAGATTTTGAAGGCAAGCACCTGCGCGTGCAAAACGCCAAGGCCCTTTACCCACCGGTGCAGAAGCCTTATCCGCCGCTGTACTTCGGCGGCTCATCCGACGCCGCCCACGACCTGGCGGCCGAGCAAGTGGACGTTTACCTGACCTGGGGCGAGCCGCCTGCCGCCGTCGCGGAAAAACTCGCGGATGTGCGGGAACGTGCCGCCCGTCATGGCCGTACCCTGAAGTTCGGTATTCGTCTGCACGTGATCGTGCGTGAAACCGAAGAAGACGCCTGGAAGGCCGCCGACAAACTGATCGAACACATCAGCGACGAGACCATCGCCGCCGCGCAAAAATCCTTCTCGCGCTTTGACTCCGAAGGCCAGCGCCGCATGGCTGCCTTGCATGGCGGACGCCGCGACAACCTGGAAATCGCCCCCAACCTGTGGGCCGGCGTCGGCCTGGTACGCGGCGGCGCCGGGACCGCATTAGTGGGCAACCCCCAGCAAGTGGCCGAGCGCATCAAGGAATACGCCGACCTGGGGATCGACAGTTTCATCTTCTCTGGCTATCCGCATCTGGAAGAGGCTTATCGCTTTGCCGAATTGGTATTCCCGTTGCTGCCGCAACCTTATGCCAGCCTCGCCGGGCGCGGCGTCACCAACCTCACGGGGCCGTTTGGCGAAATGATTGCCAACGATGTATTGCCCGCCAAAGCCTGAAGACGATGCGTTCGACTTTGCGCCTCATTGCAGAAAAATTGAGGAATACCGTGTGACAGCCAAACCCCACAGCGTCCTGCCCTCCCCCTTGCAGACCGCCAAGTTGCTGGCCGCCGAATTCGCCCTCACCGCTGTCGAGCGAGACGAACGCGGCGGCACGCCCAAAACCGAACGTGATGCCTTGCGTCAGAGCGGCTTGCTCGCAGTGAGCATTCCCACCCAATACGGCGGCCTCGGCGCACGCTGGAGTGAAACCCTGGGGATCGTGCGCGAATTCGCCAAGGTCGACAGTTCCATCGCCCATGTCTTCGGCTTTCACCATTTAATGCTCGCCACCGTGCGCCTGTTTGCCCGCCCAGACCAATGGCAACCCTGGTTCGAACAGACCGCGCGCAAAAGCTGGTTCTGGGGTAATGCCCTCAATCCTCTGGACACTCGCACGGTGGTCAAGGATTTCGGCGGCTGGCGAGAATTCTCCGGTAAGAAAAGCTTCTGCTCCGGCGCCAGCGATTCCGAAATGCTGATTGCCTCGGCGGTGGATGAAAGCGCCGGGGGCAAGCTGCTGATTGCCGCCATCCCCAGCGGGCGCAGCGGCATCACGCTGCATAATGACTGGAACAATATCGGCCAGCGCCAGACCGACAGCGGCAGCGCCAGCTTCGAGCGGGTGCGCGTCGAGGAGTCGGAGCTGCTGCTCGACCCCGGGCCGCTGAGCACACCGTTCGCCTGCCTGCGCCCGCTGATCGCCCAGTTGACCTTCACCTATATGTTCCTTGGCATTGCCGAAGGCGCCTTTGAAGAAGCACGTCATTACACCCTCACCGAAACCCGGTCGTGGCACAAATCCACAGCCGACGACGTGCGCCAGGATCCTTACGTACTGCATCACTACGGCGATTTCTGGGTGGCGCTGGAAGGTGTACGCCTGCTGGTGGAGCGCGCCGGCGAGTTGCTCGACCAGGCCTGGGCCAAAGGCCCCAGTCTGAGCGAACACGAGCGCGGCCAATTGGCCATTGCGATTGCCACCGCCAAGGTCGCCACCACTCGCCAGGGCCTGGATTTGTGCAGCCGCCTGTTCGAAGTCACCGGCGCGCGGTCGACCCACGCCTCGCTACGCCTGGACCGCCACTGGCGCAACCTGCGCACCCAGACCCTGCACGACCCGGTGGACTACAAACTCCATGAACTGGGGGACTGGGCATTGAACCAGTCCCTGCCGATTCCGACGTTCTACTCCTGAGAGAGGTGCCCATGCAGCTTTTAACCCTACCGCCCTCGCCCGCCCTCGCGACCTCGATCCGCGCCACGGCCCAGGTCTTCGAAGACCCCAAATCCCAGGCGCTGCTCGACCACATCCAGCAAGTCGCCCCCAGTGAAGCCAGCGTGTTGATTATCGGCGAGACCGGCACCGGTAAAGAGCTGGTGGCGCGGCATATCCATAACCTCAGCGCACGGCGCAACCGGCCGTTCGTGGCGGTGAACTGCGGGGCGTTCTCCGAATCCCTGGTGGAAGCCGAACTGTTCGGCCACGAAAAAGGCGCGTTTACCGGCGCTCTCAGCGCCAAGGCCGGCTGGTTCGAGGAGGCCGACGGCGGCACCTTGTTCCTAGATGAAATCGGCGATTTGCCGATGGCGATCCAGGTCAAGCTGTTGCGCGTCCTGCAAGAGCGCGAAGTCGTACGCCTGGGCTCGCGCAAGAGTATTCCGATTGACGTGCGCGTACTCGCCGCGACCAATGTGCAATTGGAAAAAGCCATAAATGCCGGGCATTTCCGCGAAGACCTCTATTATCGCCTCGACGTGGTCAGCCTGGAACTCAGCCCGTTGCGCGAGCGCCCCGGAGATATCCTTCCGCTGACCCGACATTTCATCGAAGCCTACAGCCAGCGCCTGGGCTACGGCCCGATCACCATCAGCCGCGAGGCCGAGTACAAGCTCAAGAGCTACAGTTGGCCGGGCAATATCCGTGAACTGGAGAACGTGATTCATCACACACTGCTGATATGCCGTAACGGCGTGATCGAGCGTGACGATTTGCGCCTGTCGAACATGCGCATCGAGCGCCAGGACGACAGCCAGCATGCCACCGACAACAGCGCCAACGCGCTGCTGGAACGCGCTTTCCAAAAACTCTTCGAGGAGCAGGCCGGCGCGCTGCATGAGAAAGTCGAAGACGCTCTGCTGCGCGCCGCCTACCGTTTCAGCCATTACAACCAAGTACACACCGCGAACTTGCTGGGCCTGAGCCGCAACGTCACGCGCACACGCCTGATCAAGATCGGCGAACTGGCGGTGAACAAGCGCCGCCCGGGGGAAAATGTACAGGGCGAGCGGATGCTGCACCTATCCATTTAAACGGCAATGCAAGGCGTCGTCGTGGCTACGCTCGAAGCTGCGCAACACCTGGAACGAACCGAAGGTCACCGCCGTGGCCTGATGGGCGCGGATCAATGTCCAGAAATCCTCTTCGCCGTGCTCAAAACACTTGAACGCCGCCTCGCCGTCTTCCCGCGAGCGCCACTGCAGGTAATTGAGCACTCGCCGCCCATCGTCACTGACTTGCACACTCGCATTGATAAAGCCGCCATGGCGCTGGGCCAGGCGCTCGCTCTGAGTGGACAAGGCCGCCACCAGGGCGAGTTGTTGCCGGGGTTCGATCTGAAATTCGATCAATTGAGTGAAGCTGCGATTCTTCTCTGATACCTGCATGAACACTCCCCTTTCTCTGTAGGCAGAATCTTGCGATTAGATGTCCCGCAGGGTAAAACCTCTAGTTAGGTCAAGGTCAAGCGCGAATTCGGAGATTGTCATGCTCAACAAAGAACTCACCGTCGGCCAGTTGGCCGCCCGCAGCGGCGTGGCCGTCACGGCCTTGCACTTCTACGAGACCAAGGGGCTGATCACGAGCAATCGCAATGCCGGCAACCAACGGCGTTACCCAAGGGATGTGTTGCGGCGTGTGGTGGTAATCAAGATCGCCCAACGCCTGGGCATTCCGCTGGCGACGATTGGCGAAGCGCTGCAAACCTTACCCAACGGGCGTACGCCCACCGCCGAGGATTGGGAACGTTTGTCGGCGTTGTGGCGGGAGGACCTGGATGAGCGCATCAACAAACTGATGCTGCTGCGGGACAAACTCAGTGGCTGTATTGGCTGCGGGTGTTTGTCGCTGCAGGCGTGCCCGCTGCGCAATCAGGACGACAAGCTCGGTGAGTGCGGCCCGGGCGCTCAATTGCTGGAGCCCACGCCCTGAGCCTTAGAGAGTGGACGCGGGGCGTGGAGGTCGGCAATTCCACGCCAATCGGCCGTTCACCCTTGCCTGGCCGACATCTCGTCGGTTGACCGCAGGCCACGGTTGGCGTGGCCTATAGTGAAACAGCCGTACCTCCCTGAACCACCACCTGAGGAGAACGAGATGAGCGTTAAACCTATTCCTGAGGGTTTTCATACCCTCACCCCCTACCTGGGCGTCGAAAAAGCCGCCGAAGCCATTGAGTTCTACAAGAAAGCATTCAACGCCACTCAAGTCATGCGTCTGGATATGCCCGATGGCAGGGTTGGCCATGCTGAACTACGCATTGGCGACTCGCCGATTATGCTCGGCTCGCCGTGCGATGAAAGTCCCTTCGGTAGCCCGCGTGACGGCTACACCAGCGTCGGCCTGCATTTATATGTGAACAATGTCGACGCGCAGTACAAACAAGCCATCGCCGCCGGCGGTATTGCAGTCTCCGAACCCAAGGACCAGTTTTATGGCGACCGCAGCGGCACGCTGAAAGACCCGTTCGGTCATATCTGGTTTCTGGCCACGCACAAAGAAGACCTCACCGAAGCGCAAATCCGCCAACGCGCCGAAGAACTGTTCAAGCAAAGCTGAGCCCGCAGGAGCGAGCTTGCTCGCTCCTGAATCACACTTCATGAACACCCCCTCCACGTTTTCCTCCTTGCCCCGGGCGCGGTGTGATTCCAGGATGCAGGCAATCATCACAAGGAGTCACTCCATGTTCGCCGGATTCCAAAAAGACCAGCGCCACGTCAACGGCGTCAACATCAGTTACCGCAAAGGCGGTAGCGGTCCCGGCCTGCTCCTGCTGCACGGGCACCCGCAAACCCATGTGATCTGGCACAAAGTCGCCGAACAGCTGGCCGCGCATTTCACCGTGGTGGCCGCCGACCTGCGCGGTTATGGCGACAGCAGCAAGCCGCCCGCCAACGAAGGGCACACCCACTATTCAAAACGGGAAATGGCCCGGGACGGCGTTGAGCTGATGCAGGCGTTGGGCTTCGACACCTTCTCGGTGCTGGCCCATGATCGTGGCGCCCGTGTCGCCCATCGCCTGGCGCTGGACCATCCCCAGGCAGTGCAGCGCATGGTGCTGCTGGACATCGCACCCACCCTGTCGATGTACGCACAAACCGATGAAGCCTTCGCCCGCGCCTACTGGCACTGGTTCTTCCTGATCCGCCCGGCGCCACTGCCGGAAGCGCTGATCGTGAGCAATCCCGAGCTGTACCTGCGCAGCGTGATGGGCAGCCGCAGCGCCGGGCTCAAGCCATTCACCGATGAAGCCTTCGCTGAATACCTGCGCTGCCTGAAGCTGCCCGGCAGCGCCACCGGCATTTGCGAAGACTACCGCGCCGCCGCCGGTATCGACCTTGAGCATGACCAGGCCGACATCGACGCCGGCAACCACCTGAACCTGCCATTGCTGGTGATGTGGGGCGCCGAAGGCACTGTCGGACGTTGTTTCGAGCCGCTCAAGGAATGGCGCAAAGTCGCTACCGATGTACGCGGCAAGGCTCTGCCGGCCGGCCATTACATCGCCGAAGAAGCGCCTGAATTATTGCTGGGCGAAGTCCTGACCTTCCTTCGCTGAAGCCCTGATCCCCCCCCCACGCAGGCGCGCCAACGCCTGCGACGGGGTCTGCTTGCCCAAAAAAGACCGCGAGATAATAACAATGACAATCAGAAAACTGCTGGGAACCCTGTATGTGCAGGTGCTCATCGCCATCGCGCTGGGCGTGTTGATCGGCCATGTATGGCCACAGATCGGTATCGACCTCAAGCCGTTGGGCGACGGGTTTATCAAGCTGATCAAAATGATCATCGGCCCGATCATCTTCTGCACCGTGGTCAGCGGCATCACCAGCATGCACGACGTGAAGCAGGTGGGCCGGGTCGGTGGCAAGGCGTTGCTGTACTTCGAGATCGTCTCCACCATCGCCCTGCTGATCGGTATTCTGGCCGCACACCTGTTGCACCCGGGCGCGGGCTTCAACATTGATGTAAAGACCCTCGACAGCTCGGCTATCGCAGGGTTTGTCGGCCAGGCCGAACATGGCGAAGGCATCACCGGGTTTCTGCTGAACGTGGTCCCCACGACGTTCTTCGACGCATTCTCCAAGGGGGAAATCCTGCCCGTGCTGTTCGTCTCCGTGCTGTTCGGCATTGGCCTGGTGATGGTCGGCGAAAAGGGACGGCCACTGGTCGGCGTGATCAATCAGGCCAGCGAAGTATTTTTCCGCATCGTGGGCATCATCAGCCGCGTAGCGCCCATCGGTGCCTTCGGCGCCATTGCCTTCACCATCGGCAAATACGGCGTGGGTTCGCTGCTGCCGCTGCTCAAGCTGGTGGGCACTTTCTATGTCACCGCGTTTTTCTTTGTCACCGTGGTGCTGGGCAGTATTGCCCGCTACGCCGGGTTCAGCATTTTCAAACTGCTGGGCTATATCAAGTCGGAGTTGTTGATCGTGCTCGGCACCAGCTCTTCGGAGTCGGCGCTGCCGCAATTGATCCAGAAGCTCGAAAGCCTGGGCGCGTCCAAGGGTGTGGTGGGTATCGTGGTGCCGACCGGCTACACCTTCAACCTGGACGGTACCAACATCTATATGACCTTGGCGGTGCTGTTCCTGGCGCAGGCCACCAACATCCACCTGCCGCTGGAACAACAGCTGACCCTGCTCGCGGTCGCCATGCTGACGTCCAAGGGCGCCGGCGCGGTGGTCGGCGCGGGCTTTGTGGCGCTGGCGGCAAGCCTGGCGGTGGTACCGACCGTGCCAGTGGCGGCGATGGTGCTGATTCTCGGTGTCGACCGCTTCATGGCCGAATGCCGTTCGCTGACCAATATCATCGGCAACGCAGTCGCCGCCCTGGTGGTGGCTGCCTGGGAGGGTGAGCTGGATCGCGACAAGATGGCGCCGATTGCCCTCAAGCATGGCCGCCATGCCCGGGCTACAGCACGGGCGAAAATCGCCGCCGAGTAAGCGGTGCTATTCTGGCGGCTCATGCCGCCAGGTCTGTTTTTTGATGACTCATAAGAAAGATACCGTGCCCCTACCCGAAGACCTGCGGGTGTTCCTGACCGTCATCCGCAAGGCCGGCTTCGCCGCTGCCGCCGATGAGCTTGGGCTGTCGCCGGCGTATGTCAGCAAACGCATCCAGATCCTCGAAACCACCCTGGCCACCCGCCTGCTGCACCGCACCAGCCGCCGCATCGCCCTGACCGAAGACGGCGAGCGGGTACAGCGCTGGGCCGTACGCATCCTCGAAGATTTCCAGCAATTGTCCGATGAGCTGTCCGACGCCCACGGCAGCCCCCGCGGCCATCTGCATCTGTGCAGCAGCTTCGGCTTTGGCCGCAACCATGTGGCCCCCGCCCTGTCGTTGCTGGCCGAGCAGTACCCGGACCTGGAAGTCCGCCTGGACGTATTCGACCGCGTGGTGGATATCGTCAGCGAAGGTTTCGACCTGGAGATTCGTGTCGGCGATGACATTCCCGGCCAACACATCGGCCGGCGGCTGGTAAGCAATCGCCGCGTACTCTGCGCCGCGCCCGCCTACCTGGAACGCCGAGGCACGCCGCAACACTTGAGTGACCTGGAGCAACACGACTGCCTGGTCCTCAAGGAGCGCGACAACCCGTTCGGTATCTGGAGCCTGGAGCGCGACGGCAGCCATGAAAGCGTGCGCGTACGCGGGCCGTTGTCCTCCAACAGTGGCGAAATCGTGTTGCAGTGGGCATTGGATGGGCGCGGGGTGCTGCTGCGCTCGATGTGGGATGTGAAACCGTTGCTGGAACAAGGCAAGCTGGTGCACGTGCTGCACGGCTACACCCAGAGCGCCAACGTGTGGGCGGTGTACCCGACACGGTTGGCTTACTCCGGAAAGTTGAGGGCGTGTGTAGAGTTTTTAGAGGAGCACTTCAAGGATCTTTCGATCTAAATACGCCGTGTGCCCCCACCAAACAATGTGGCAGCTCAGTTGAGCCAGGGGTTGGCCGCGAGGTGTCGGCGTTCGAAAGCCTTGATCTCATCACTGCGCTGCAACGTACTGCCGATTGCATCCAGCCCCAGCAACAACGCCGTCTTGCGCAGGCTGTCGATCTGGAACGGGATCACCTGGCCGCCGGCCAAGCCGATCTCTTGGGTTTCAAGGTTGACGCTGATCTGCGCCTGATCGGGATGGCTGACGATTTGCCCGAGTTTCTGTAACACCGCAGCTTCCAGGGTAATCAGCAATACCCCGTTGCGCTGGCAGTTGTCATAGAAAATCCCGGCAAAGCTGCTGCCGATGAGCGCACGAATGCCCATCTGCTTCAGGCCCCACACGGCGTGCTCACGGCTGGAGCCGCAGCCGAAATTCGGCCCCACGACCATGAAGCGTGCGCCCTGCCAGGCCGGTTGGTTGAGCACAAACTCAGGGTTGGGTTCGCCGGACGCCAGAAAGCGCAAATCGAAAAACAGCCCTCGGTCCAGGCCGCTGCGGTCGATGCCCTTGAGAAACTGCTTGGGCATGATCACATCGGTGTCGATATTTGCCGCCAGCATGGGCGCTGCCTTGCCGGTGATCAGGGTGAACGGTTGCAGGCTCATAGACTATCTCCAAAGTGACGTATATCGGTGAGGCGGCCGGTGACGGCGGCGGCGGCGACCATCGCCGGGCTCATCAGGTGGGTGCGTGCGCCGGCCCCCTGGCGGCCTTCGAAATTGCGGTTGGTGCTGGAGGCGCAGCGGTCGCCGGGGGCCAGCACGTCGTCGTTCATGGCCAGGCACATCGAGCAGCCCGACTGACGCCATTCGAAACCTGCCGCGATAAAAATCGCCGCCAGCCCTTCGGCTTCGGCCTGGTCGCGTACTTCAGTGGAGCCCGGCACAATCATCGCCCGCACGTGCTCGGCCACGTGTTTGCCACGCACCACGCGGGCCGCGTCGCGCAGGTCTTCAATACGGGCGTTGGTGCAGGAACCGATAAACGCATGGCTGATCACGATATCGCTCAACGGCATGCCGGCCTGCAGGCCCATGTAGCTGAGGGCACGGCGCATGTCCTGGCGCAAGATCGGGTCGCTGATGTCTTGCGGGTCGGGCACGCGGGCGCCGATGGGCGCGGCCTGGTCGGGGCTGGTGCCCCAGGTGACCATGGGTTCCAGCGTGCCGGCATCCAACTGCACTTCCTGATCGAACACGGCGTCGGCGTCCGAATACAGCTGGCGCCAGCTCACCAGCGCCTGTTCCCACAATTCGCCCTTGGGTGCGCGGGGTTTGTCTTTGAGGTAGGCGAAGACTTTTTCGTCCGGCGCCATGAATGCGCCGCGTGCGCCCGCCTCCACGGCCATGTTGCAGATAGTCATGCGCGCTTCGACGCTTAATGCATCGAGGGTGGAACCGCAAAACTCAATGGCGTAACCGCTGGCGCCGGAGGCGCCGATCTTGCCGATCAACGCCATGATCACATCCTTGGACGTCAGGCCCGCGCCCAACGTACCGTCGACGGTCACCCGCATGCTTTTCAGGCGTTTGTAGACCAGCGTCTGCGAGGCCAGCAGGTGCTCGATTTCAGAGGTGCCGATACCAAAGCCGAACGCGCCCAGCGCTCCGTAGGTGGTGGTATGGCTGTCACCGGCGGCAATCACCATGCCCGGCAGGATAAAGCCCTGCTCCGGCGCGATAACGTGTTCGATGCCCTGGCGCTTATCGAGAATGTCCAGCAACTCGATGCCGAAGTCCCGGCAATTTTGCGCCAGGTAAGACACTTGCCGCGCACCGCCCGCATCCGGCATCGCCGCAATGCGCTTGGGCGTGGTGGGGTTGACGTGGTCGACCACCGCCAGCGCCGTGCCCGGGCGCCACACGGTGCGCCCGGCCTCGCGCAGACCGCTGAACGCCTGGGGGCTGGTGTATTCGTTGATCACTTGACGGTCGATATACAGCAGGACATGGCCCTGATCATCCAGGGCACACACCGTATGGGCGTCGATGTGTTTGTCGTAGAGGGTTCTGGCAGTCATTTTTCTCAAGGCTCACTCAACGGTATACGCCCATCCTACGCAGCGCCCGGGCCCCATCAATGGCAACCGGGTGATGGCTGGGAACATGTTTCGTGTTCAATCCGCGCTTGAATACGCAGGAAATTCGAACCAGAAACATTTTCTTTCATTTCCCGCTTAGGGATTTCCCATTCTCATCCGTCTTAACTTAGATACAGCCCGTCGCGTCAGCAAAAGCTACGACCGGCCTTTTCCGGGCCTCCTTTGCCCCTCCGTTCAAGACCCGCATTCACATGTCGAAGAAGTCACGCTCAAAACTCTGGTTTCTCGTACACAGCTGGCTGGCATTGCCCATCTGGTTCTTTGTGCTGATCGTCTGCGTCACCGGCACCCTGGCGGTGGTCAGCCAGGAGATCGTATGGCTGGCCAACCCGGATATCCGCGCGAGCAAACCGTCGGATGACGCCCAACTGCTGAACTTCGACCAGGTGATCGCCGCGATCAAACAGGCCGAACCCCGGGTTATCGTGCAGTCGATCATCCGCCCGGATGAATCGCACTTCGCCCTGAGCGTCGGCCTCACCTACCCCGACGGGCGCTCGGTGGAGGCCTACGTCAACCCATATTCCGGGGCAATCCAGGGCCTCAGTCCGTCATTCGACTTCAAGCAATTCACCCGCGCCCTGCATGGCTGGTGGCTGGTGCCGTTCACCAACGGCTACAGCTGGGGCTGGTACCTGGTGTCGCTGCTCGGCCTGCCGCTGCTGGCCTCACTGGTCACCGGGCTGGTGGTGTACAAGCGTTTCTGGAAGGGTTTTCTCAAACCGACCCTGCGCATCCGCCACGGCGCGCGGATCTTCTGGGGCGACTTCCACCGCCTGAGCGGGATCTGGTCGATCTGGTTCATTGCGGTCATTTCCATCACCGGCACCTGGTTCCTGATCCAGGCGATCCTGGCTGACAACCAGATTTCCATCTCCAGCGAACCTATCGTGCCAGTGATTGCCCGCGAGAAAGTGCCGCTGTCGGCCCCCGGCGTGCCGGCGCCCATGATCACTCTGGACGACGCCATCAGGATTGCCGGCGAGCGTATCCCGGGGCTGGACGCCACCTTTGTGTTCCTGCCCAGCAATGCCTACAGCCACCTGCAGATCGGCGGGCGCGGCTGGTACCCCTTGATGTTCCAGACCGCACAGTTGAATCCCTATAACGGTGACATCGGCGTCTCGCACCAGTTGTCCGACCGCACCGCGCTGGAGTTCGTCACCGAATCCATGCGCCCGCTGCATACCGGCGACTTCGGCGGCCTGTGGATCAAACTGATCTGGGCGTTCTTCGGCCTGGTGCTGAGCATGATGGTGTTGAGCGGCCTGCTGATCTGGACCAAACGCACGGCCCTGGCCACCCTCAATGCCCTCAGGCGCGAGGCCAAGGCCCCGCGACGATCGGCGCCCATTCGAGCGTTGCAGGCTGAAACCACGGAGGGCAACTGATGAGCAAGACCGTCCCAGCCGCACCGCCTTCGCCACTGCGGGCCCTTTGGCTGAAATGGCGCTTCCATATCAACATTCTGCTGATCCTCGTGCCGCTGGGGTTCATGCCCCGCTACTTTTCCGAAGCGGCCCTGTTTCGCGGAGACGCCGGTATCGGCGAGCGAGTGGCCGCAGACGTGCAGGTCGGCCCCTGGAGCCTGACCCTCGCCGAATTTCGCAACGAAGGCCCGCGACCGGACCCGGCCGGCCCGATGAAACTGTTCAACGCCGCCCTGTGCGCCACGTGCATCGAGCAGGTCAAGGCCACCTACCTGCGCATCGGCAAACCGCGCAGCCTGCGCGCCGCCGGGGTGATCTTCTTCGGCACGCCCTACCGCATGGGCGCGCTGTTGCCGGTGCCGGAACGCACGCCGCCCGACGCCGAACTGTGGATCACCATGGAAGGCTGGGACGGCAGCATGCACCAGGGTTCCATCCCGCTGAGCCAGGCCTCGCCTGCCACCATTGCCTGGCTGAACAAGCAAGGAGTCAAACCATGATTTTGAAGCGCCTATCCCACGCAGTGCTGGTGCTCTGCGCCGGTTTCAGTAGCGTGGCCCTGGCCCACAACCCGATGTGCGAATGCAAGGAAATCCCCGGCGAGCAGATCCAGTGCACGGGTGGTTTTTCTGACGGCAGCGGCGCCCCGGGCGTGACCCTGGACGTGATCGGCTACGACGAAACCATCCTGCTGCCCGGCAAGCTTGGCCAGGACTCGACCCTGACCTTCAAGAAGCCCTCCGCCGAGTTCTACGTGCTGTTTGACGCCGGCCCCGGTCACGTCGTGGAAATCGACCAAGCGGACATCCAGCCACAATGAGTACCACACAGGTTGTACGCCCCGCCGGGGCCGGCCACGAAACCCTTTACGTGTTGCTGCTGTGCCTGATCATCCTCGCAGTGGCCGGCACGGTGGTGTCCCTGCATGGCGAAACCCAGGAGATTGCCGCAGTGCCCAGCCACCAGTTGGATGCCCGTCGCGACCTGAGCGCCGCCGAACAAGGCATCTACGCCGACCTGCGGGTGACCCTCGATGAAATCCAACTGCTGCAGCAAGAGCAGAACGCCCTGCCGACGCCCGAACACCTGGCCGAAGAAGGTTTTGCGCCATTTGCCCAGGACGCCAGCTCGGTCAGCCGCGGCGGTCATCGCTGGCAATTGCTTGAGCCGGCAGCCTATCTGGGCTTGAGCCAGGTGCCCGGCACCAGTGGTTCATTGTTGATGCGTGTGCACGGCGCCGAGCCGGATGTGTGGATCAACCGTCAAGCCAATCTTGCCGCCCCTACCGACCTGACCGACCCGGCCCTGATTGCCGCCGGTTGGCGGCAGGTAGTCACGCAATTCGATGCCGGCGTGACCCGCCAGCACCGTCACTGAACGAGAAGACCGATTACCCATGTCTATTTCATCGCCCCTGTTGCGCCTGTTGCTGGTTGGCCTGTTGAGCCTGATGCTTGCTCCATTGGCCAACGCCGAGGCAGCCAAACGTCTGCGCGTCGGCATCACCCTGCACCCTTATTACAGCTACGTGGCCAATATCGTCGGCGACAAGGCCGACGTAGTGCCGTTGATCCCGGCCGGTTTCAACCCCCACGCCTACGAGCCGCGCGCCGAAGACATCAAGCGAATCGGCACCCTGGACGTGATCGTACTCAACGGCGTCGGCCATGACGATTTCGCCGATCGCATGATCGCCACCAGCGAGCGCCCCGACATCCCGGTGATCGAAGCCAACGCCAACGTACCGTTGCTGGCCGCCACCGGTAACGCGGCACGTGGCGCCGGCAAGGTGGTCAACCCGCACACTTTCCTGTCGATCAGCGCGTCGATTGCCCAGGTCAACAACATCGCCCGCGAGCTGGGCAAACTCGACCCGGACAACGCCAAGACCTACACCCAGAACGCCCGTGCCTACGGCAAACGCCTGCGCCAGATGCGTGCAGACGCGCTGGCCAAGCTGACCAGCGCGCCCAACCCGGACCTGCGCGTGGCTACGGTGCACGCGGCCTACGACTACCTGTTGCGCGAATTCGGCCTGGAAGTCACCGCCGTGGTCGAACCGGCGCACGGCATCGAGCCCAGCCCCAGCCAGTTGAAAAAAACCATCGACGAACTGCGCGCCCTGGATGTGAAGGTGATCTTCTCGGAGATGGATTTCCCGTCCACCTACGTCGAGACCATCCAGAGGGAATCCGGGGTGAAGCTGTACCCGCTGTCGCACATTTCCTACGGTGAATACACACCTGAAAAGTACGAAGTGGAGATGACCGGCAACCTCAACACCGTGGTGCGGGCGATCCAGGAGTCCGGGGCATGACGGCGGCGGAGCAATTGAAGGTGGCCAGCATCGGCCCGACCCTCGATTTCGACAAGGTGTCGTTGACCCTGGGCCGCACCACGATTCTTGACGGTGTGAGCTTCCAGGTGCAGCCAGGCAGCATTCATGCGTTGGTCGGCCCGAACGGCGGTGGCAAGAGTTCGCTGATCAAGACCCTGCTGGGGCAAACCCCGCACCAGGGCCAATTGCGCCTGCACTGGCCGACCACGCCCGGCACCGTCGGCTATGTGCCCCAAGCCCTGGAGTTCGACCGGGGCTTGCCGATGACCGTCGATGACTTCATGGCCGCCATGTGTCAGCGGCGTCCGGCGTTTCTCGGCCTGTCCCGGCATTATGCCGGCGCGATAGGCGAAGCTCTGCAACGGGTGGGCATGCAGGACAAACGCAAACGGCGCATGGGCGCACTCTCCGGCGGTGAGCGCCAACGTGTGCTGCTGGCCCAAGGGCTGATCCCGGCGCCGCAATTGCTGGTGCTGGATGAACCGATGTCGGCGCTTGATGAAGCGGGTATCCAGGTATTCGAACGCCTGCTCAATGACTGGCGCCTGGCCGGTATCACGGTGTTGTGGATCGAACATGACCTTGAAGCCGTGGGCCGCCTGGCCGACCGCGTCACTGGCCTGAACCGGCGTGTGCTGTTCGACGCCTCGCCCAAAGAAGCGCTGACCCCGGATCGCCTGCTGACCCTGTTCTCCACTCACCCTCGGAGCGCGGCGCAATGAGTTATGAAGCTTTTCGCTTGATGGTCCAGGGCTGGGCCTCTTCCGGGTATCTGCCGGAAGCGCTGGCCTACGGTTTCGTGGTCAACGCCTTGCTTGCCGGTTTGTTGATAGGCCCGGTGTTGGGCGGC
This sequence comes from Pseudomonas sp. BCA17, assembly GCF_004519405.1. Classification (GTDB taxonomy): domain Bacteria; phylum Pseudomonadota; class Gammaproteobacteria; order Pseudomonadales; family Pseudomonadaceae; genus Aquipseudomonas. Next base: position 22,821 of record NZ_SGWI01000004.1, read on the forward strand.
CTGGGCACGCTGGTGGTGGTCAAACGCTTTGCATTTTTCTCCGAAGCCGTCGGCCACGCCGCCCTGACGGGTGTGGCCGTGGGCATCCTGTTGGGCGAGCCCTACACCGGGCCCTACGGTGCGCTGTTCGGCTACTGCCTGTTGTTCGGCATCCTGCTCAACTACCTGCGCAACCGCACCGGCCTGGCGCCGGATACCCTGATCGGGGTGTTCCTCTCGGTGTCGCTGGCGTTGGGGGCGAGCTTGCTGCTGATCCTGGCGGGCAAGATCAACGTGCACATTCTTGAAAACGTATTGTTCGGTTCAGTGCTGACCGTCAATGGCAATGATTTGCTGGTGCTGGCAGTGGTCGGCGCACTGGTCATGGCCCTGGCGTTGCCGTTGTACAACCGCATGATGCTGGCCAGCTTCAACCCTCAGCTGGCAGCGGTACGCGGGGTGGCGGTGAAGACCCTGGATTACCTGTTCGTGATCCTGGTGACACTGATCACCGTGGCGGCGGTCAAGGTCATCGGCGCGATTCTGGTGGGTGCGCTGTTGGTGATTCCGGCCGCAGCGGCGCGCCTGCTGAGCCAGTCGCTCAAAGGGTTCTTCTGGGTCTCCGTGGCGATCGCCACGGTGAGCACGCTGTGCGGCATCCTGTTGCCGATCATCTTCGACCTGCCCATCCCATCCGGTGCCGCGATCATTTTGACGGCCGGCACCGCCTTTGCCTTTGCCGCCGTCGCGCGCGGCACTGTGCCCAGCCTCAAAGGGAATCTTGGATAATGCACCCTGCCTTTCGTCCACTGGCCTTGGCCATCGCGTGTTTGATCAGCACCTCGGTATCGGCAGCCGTCGATGGCGTCGAGCCCAGGCACGTCAAAGTCAACCAGGGCCTCGGCCAGGCCGCCCAGACCCAGGCCCAGAAGCCGGTCAAGGTCCTGGCTTCACTGCCGATTACCTACGGTTTGGCCGACGTGCTGCTCAAAGGCTCCGATGTGCAGCTCGAGCGCGCCGCGCCGGCCAACCTGCCCGGCTCGCGGCAAGTGTCGTATTTCACCGGCCGCGGCGCACAGGCGTTGAACGCCCTGGCCCAGGACGCCGACGCCGCCATCGGCCTGCGCTCACTGTGGGCAGATGATCCGCTCTATCCCGTGGCGCGACGCAGCAACATCCGCATCGTCGAAATCGACGCCGCACGTCCGGTGGACGGCGGTTTGCCAGGTATCGCCGTACAGCCTGGCGCCACCGATGGCCTGAACAGCCAGCCGTGGCAGTCGAGTAACAACATGGGGCGCATGGCTGATGTGATGGCCGCCGACCTGAGCCGTCTGGCACCTGCCGCCAAGCCGAAAATCGACGCCAACCTCGCCGCCCTCAAGCAGCGCCTGCTCAAGCTCACCGCCGACAGCGAGGCAAGATTGGCCAAGGCGGACAACTTGAGCGTGTTCAGCCTGAGCGATCACTTCGGATATCTGGTCAGCAGCCTGAACCTGGAAGCACTCGGCACCGATGCACGGCCTGATACAGAGTGGACGCCCGAAGCCTTGCAGCAATTAAGTGCCAGCTTGAAGGACGGCGATGTGGCTGTCGTGCTGCATCACCGCCAGCCCAGTGACGCAGTGAAAGCAGCAGTGATGGCAGGGGGTGCGCAGCTGCTGGTATTGAACGTTGATGGCACAGACCCGGTGGCGGAGTTGGAAACCAATGTGGATCAGGTGATCAAGACGCTGACCCCATGACATCCACCCCCACGTGAATCGCATCGTGCCGCCAGAACTCCAGGTCGCAGTCGATCAACCGCTGATGCTGGTCATAGTTGACCCGGGCAATCCGCAGGCCCGGGCTGCCCACCGATACGCGCAACGCGGCGGCGGCTTCCACCGGCAACGAGGTGGGTACGATCTCGAAGCGCACGCGGCCGTAATGCAGGTCGTACTTGCGCGCGTACAGCTCGGTCATTGACTGGTTCAGGTCACACGCCAGGATCCCAGGGAAGTACTGCGGGTTCAGGTAGTGCTCCACATACAGCACCAAACGCCCATCAATGCGTCTACCCCGGCAGATCTGGATCACGCTGGACAGCGCCGGCAACTGCAACCACGCACACACGGCTGCCGAGGCCGGTTGCAAGCGGGCAGAAATCACTTCGGTGGACGCCACCCGCCCCTGGTCGCCAACCATCGCGTGAAAGTGGCTGCGCTGCATCAGGTTGTAGGCCAGCCTCGGCGGCGAGACAAACCAGCCACGGCGCTCCTCACGATAGATCTGCCCCTGGGCTTCCAGCTGTAACAAGGCTTCCCGCACGGTAATGCGGGTGGTACCAAACAACTCGCTGAGCTTGCGCTCGGCGGGCAATTTACTCGCGGGCGCCAACAAGCCATGGTCGATCTGCTCTTGCAGCGCCAGGCCGATGGATGTCACCGCCTTGATTGCCTCATCACGCATCAACGTTACCTATCTGGACTAGACCAGCACCGTTCAGGTGCACAAACCGTGCTGTATTTGGGCTTCCACTGTTGCCTGTCAGCGTAGGCACTGCAGATGACCGGCAGATGACAGCCCGCGCCCACCCCTGGTCCATACCCTGCAATACATCGGCCAAGTCCAAGGCCAGCGGGCACTTGAGCATGGTCTACGCTGAGTCTGAAGTGAGCGACATCCACGATGTAAAAACGACATCGACATGAAACTGTCATCCAGTACGCCTAGATTGGCTCAGGTATTGCTGACCTAGACCAACACCACCGCAAACGTCGATAAAAAACGCAGCGTTGAAAACGCCCAAAGGAGCTTCGGATGAAACAGCTTTTCCTGGCATCACTGTTAGGCTCGACCATTGCCATGTGCACCGCCGCCATGGCAGCTGATACCGATTTGAAAACCTTGGAAGCCGCCGCGAAAGCGGAAGGCGCCGTCAACAGCGTCGGCATGCCCGATGACTGGGCCAACTGGAAAGGCACCTGGGATGACCTGGCCAAGACCTACGGCCTCAAGCACATCGACACAGACATGAGTTCGGCCCAGGAAATCGCCAAGTTCGCCGCCGAAAAAGACAATGCCAGCGCTGATATCGGTGATGTCGGCGCCGCCTTCGGCCCGATTGCGGTGAAACAGGGTGTGACCCAACCTTACAAACCCACCACCTGGGACCAAGTCCCGGATTGGGCGAAAGACAAAGACGGCAACTGGGCACTGGCCTACACCGGTACCATCGCCTTCATCGTCAACAAGAAGCTGCTGCACGGCTCCGAAGCCCCCAAAAGCTGGGCTGACCTGAAGACCGGTAAATACAAGGTTTCCATTGGTGACGTCAGCACCGCCGCACAGGCCGCCAACGGCGTATTGGCTGCAGCCCTGGCCAACGGTGGCGACGAAAAGAACATCCAGCCTGCGCTGCTGATGTTCGCTGAGATCGCCAAGCAGGGTCGCCTGTCGCTGGCCAACCCGACCATCGCCACCATGGAAAAAGGTGAAGTGGAAGTCGGCGTGGTCTGGGACTTCAACGGCTTGAGCTACAAAGCCAAGATGGCCAACCCGGATGATTACACCGTATTGATCCCATCGGACGGCTCGGTGATTTCCGGCTACACCACCATCATCAACAAATACGCCAAGCACCCGAACGCCGCCAAGCTGACTCGCGAATACATCTTCAGCGATGCCGGCCAGACCAACCTGGCGCGCGGCAACGCACGTCCGATCCGTGCAGAGCACCTGACCCTGCCCGCCGAGGTTCAGGCCAAGTTGCTGCCGAACGAGCAGTACAAAAAAGTCACGCCGATCAAAGACGCCGATGCGTGGGAGAAGACTTCCAAGGCACTGCCGCAGAAGTGGCAGGAAGAAGTCATCATCAATATGCAGTAAGGCTTCAGCCCACATTGGATGTCCACCGGAGATCCAATGTGGGAGGGGCTTGCGTGGAAGGGGGCTGGCTCCCGATAGCGGTGTGTCATTGAACACCCACACTGGCTGATCCTCCGCTATCGGGAGCCAGCCCCCTCCCGCACGTTTATCCCGTTTTACAGGCATACCCATCCAAGCCCATCGGAGCTCCAGTCCCTATGAAGCACAACGTCATCCTTGTGGTGCTTGATGGCCTGAACTACGAGGTTGCCCGACATGCCATGGGGCACCTCCAGGCCTACATCGGCGCAGGACGCGCAGCGCTCTACAAACTGGAATGTGAATTACCGTCGCTCTCGCGGCCCCTGTATGAATGCATCCTCACCGGCGTACCACCGGTCGACAGCGGCGTCGTGCACAACAACGTTTCACGCCTGTCCAATCAACGCAGCATTTTCCATTACGCCACTGACGCCGGGCTCACCACAGCGGCGGCGGCTTACCATTGGGTCAGCGAGTTGTATAACCGCACGCCCTTCGTCGCCTCCCGTGATCGTCATACCGACGACAAGGCGCTGGCGATCCAGCACGGGCATTTCTACTGGAATGACCACTACCCCGATTCCCACCTGTTTGCCGACGCGGAAAGCCTGCGCTGCAAGCACACACCGAATTTCCTGGTGGTGCACCCGATGAACATTGATGACGCTGGCCACAAACACGGCCTCGACACCGCGCAGTACCGCAACAGCGCACGCACGGCCGACATTATCCTCGCCGATTACCTGCAAGGCTGGCTCGACGCCGGCTACCAGGTGCTGGTGACTGCCGACCACGGCATGAACAACGATCGCTCACACAACGGCCTGCTGCCGGAAGAACGGGAAGTGCCGCTGTTCGTACTGGGTTCGGCCTTCAATTTCAGCCCCACTGCGCGCCCGAGGCAAACCGAACTGTGCGGCACCGTCTGCGAACTGCTCGGCGTGCCCCACGACAAACCTGTATGCCGGGAGCTGCTGAAGTGAACGCCCTGACACGCGGCAAATGGCTGGCGATCCTGTGCCTGATGCCGTTTGCACTGTTCTTCATCGTGTTTGAAATCGCACCGCTGGTGTGGGTAATGATCAATAGCCTGCAGTCGGAGGAGTTCGGCTGGGGCCTGGCCAACTTCAGCAAAATCTTCAGTTCGAAGTTCTACCTGCAGGCCATCCAGTACAGCCTGGAGATCAGCTTCTACTCCAGCGTGTTCGGGATCATCATTTCGGTGCTTGGCAGCTATTCGTTGCGCCGCGTGGACTCGCCCCTGCGCAACTTCGTGACGGCGTTCGCCAACATGACGAGCAACTTTGCCGGCGTGCCCCTGGCCTTCGCGTTCATCATCCTGCTGGGTTTCAACGGCAGCATCACGATCATGCTCAAGCAGGCCGGGATCATTCAGGACTTCAACCTGTACTCCAAGACCGGCCTGATCATTCTCTATACCTACTTCCAGATTCCGCTGGGCGTGCTGCTGCTCTACCCGGCCTTCGATGCATTACGTGAAGACTGGCGCGAATCGGCCTCGCTGCTCGGCGCCAGCGGCTGGCAGTTCTGGCGGCACATCGGCCTGCCGGTACTCACCCCGGCGCTGCTGGGCACCTTCGTGATCCTGCTGGCCAACGCCCTCGGCGCCTATGCCACGGTGTACGCACTGACCACCGGCAACTTCAACGTGCTGCCGATTCGTATCGCAGCGATGGTTTCCGGCGACATCTCCCTGGACCCCAACATGGCCAGCGCCCTGGCCGTGGTGCTGGTGGCGCTGATGACCGTAGTCACCGTGGTCCATCAATTGCTGCTCAAGAGGAGCTACCATGTCTCGCGCTGAAGCCGGCCCGGCCTCTCTCTACCATCGGGTCGTGGTGTACCTGCTGTTTGCGATCCTGGTGCTGCCGCTGGTGGGCACCTTTGTCTACTCCATCGCCAGCAGTTGGTCGGCGACGATCCTGCCCGCCGGGTTTACCGTGAAATGGTATGTGCAACTGTGGAGCGACCCGCGTTTCCTGGCGGCCTTCGGCCAGTCGTTGTTGGTGTGCGTGGGCGCGCTGATCCTGTCGGTGGTGCTGATTCTACCGCTGCTGTTCGTGGTGCATTACCACTTCCCCAAGCTCGACGCATTGATGAACATCCTGATCCTGCTGCCCTTCGCGGTGCCACCGGTGGTGTCCTCGGTGGGTTTGCTGCAACTCTACGGCTCGGGACCGATGGCGATGGTGGGCACGCCGTGGATCCTGATCGGTTGCTACTTCACCGTGGCGCTGCCTTTCATGTATCGGGCGATCACCAACAACCTGCAAGCCATCAACCTGCGTGACCTGATGGACGCCTCCCAACTGCTCGGCGCCAGCACCTGGCAGGCGGCAATCCTGGTGGTGCTGCCGAACCTGCGCAAAGGCCTGATGGTGGCGTTGCTGCTGTCGTTCTCATTCCTGTTCGGTGAGTTCGTGTTCGCCAATATCCTGGTGGGCACCCGCTACGAGACCCTGCAGGTGTACCTGAACAACATGCGCAACAGCAGCGGTCACTTCACCAGCGCCGTCGTCATTTCCTATTTCTTCTTTGTGCTGGTGCTGACCTGGGCCGCCAATATCTTGAACAAGGACAAAAGCCAATGAGCTTCGTCAGCGTCCAACATCTGCAAAAAGGCTACGCCGGCACTCCGGTGTTCAGTGACATCAACTGCGAGATCGCCAAGGGCGAGTTCGTCACCCTGCTCGGCCCGTCCGGTTGCGGCAAATCGACCTTGCTGCGCTGCATCGCCGGGCTGACCTCAGTGGACAGTGGGAAAATCCTGCTGGACGGACAGGACATCGTCCCGCTGAGCCCGCAGAAGCGAAACATCGGCATGGTGTTCCAAAGCTATGCGCTGTTTCCCAACATGACCGTGGAACAGAACGTCGCCTTCGGCCTGCGCATGCAAAAGGTCAACGCCGATGACAGCCACAAGCGTGTGCAGGAAGTGCTGCAACTGGTGGAACTCAAGGACCTCGCCAGCCGCTACCCGCACCAGATGTCCGGCGGGCAATGCCAGCGTGTGGCCCTGGCTCGCTCCCTGGTGACCCGCCCGCGCCTGTTGCTGCTGGACGAACCACTGTCGGCACTGGATGCACGGATTCGCAAGCACCTGCGCGAGCAGATCCGTCAGATCCAGCGCGAACTGGGCCTGACCACGATCTTCGTGACCCATGACCAGGAAGAAGCACTGACCATGTCGGACCGCATCTTTCTGATGAACCAGGGCAAGATCGTGCAAAGTGGCGACGCCGAAACCCTCTACACCGCACCGGTGGACGTATTCGCCGCCGGCTTTATCGGCAACTACAACCTGCTCGACGCCGACAAGGCCAGCCAGCTGCTGCAACGCCCGATCAAAGGGCGCATCGCGATTCGCCCCGAAGCCATCGAACTGAGCCGCAGCGGCGAGCTGGACGCCATGGTGCGCAGCCACAGCCTGTTGGGCAACGTGATTCGCTATCGCATTGAAGCGCGTGGCGTGGAGCTGGTTGTGGACGTACTCAACCGCTCGGCCGACGACCTGCACCCGGACGGGCAACGCCTGGCACTTTCCATCGACCCCAGTGCGTTGTGTGAAGTAGCCTGATGCAACGATTTACCTGAGAGAGTGTAACGGATGGCATTGGTAATTTTTGATCTGGACGACACCTTGATCCACGGCGACTGCGCCACCCTATGGAGCGAACAGATGGGCCGCCTGGGCTGGGTCGACCCTGAGCCCTTCATGCGCAAGAACAACGAACTGATGGACGCCTATAGCCAGGGCAAGCTGTTGATGGAAGATTTCATGAAATTCAGCCTGGAGCCGATGATCGGCCGCACGCCGGAAGAAATCGAGCATCTGGTGGAGCCGTGGGTCGAAGACGTGATCGAACCGCTGATCTACAGCGATGCCACCAAGACCATCGCCCGCCACCGCGCGCAAGGCGACCGGATTCTGGTGATTTCGGCATCGGGCACACATCTGGTGAGGCCGATTGCGGCCCGCATCGGTATCGATGAAGTGCTGGGGATCGATCTGGACATCAGCCATGGCGTGTACAGCGGCCAGACCGTGGGTGTGCTGACCTATCGCGAAGGCAAGATCACACGCTTGCTGGCCTGGCTGGAACAGACAGGCGAAACATTGGAGGGCGCGTACTTCTACTCGGATTCGCGCAATGATCTGCCGTTGTTGAGCAAGGTCGAGTTCCCGCAGGCGGTCAATCCCGACCCGGTGCTGCGGGCCCATGCCGAACAGGCAGGCTGGCCGATCCATCATTGGATCTGATGGCGGGTTTTCTGGATTAAAAACCCATCACCTGTGAGCGCATTCCAATTGGGGCCTGATTTTCATCAACCCGGGACAAACGCTCGAAAACGTCGCTATTGAGTCGTACAAATGCGAACTTGGCCTACGTTACGGGTAGGACCGGGCCCCTATAACCACGCCACATGACCTCCAACGCCTTGCAATGCTTTCACAGTGCCTCCATAGTGAGTCCGGACTGAGCCCGTAGCAGTAGCGCCGGGCTTTTTGCATTATGCGACCGGCCCATATGGAACCGGCGACTTCAAAGACGGCCTAATATGCGTTATCAATTGCCCCCGCGTCGAATCAGCATGAAGCATTTGTTCCCCAGCACCGCCCTCGCTTTTTTCATTGGTCTCGGCTTCGCGTCGATGTCGACCAATACGTTCGCAGCCAACAGCTGGGACAATCTTCAGCCTGATCGCGATGAGGTGATTGCCAGCCTTAACGTCGTCGAGTTGCTCAAGCGCCATCACTACAGCAAGCCGCCGTTGGATGACGCTCGCTCGGTGATCATCTACGACAGCTACCTCAAGCTGCTGGATCCATCGCGCAGCTACTTCCTGGCCAGCGATATCGCTGAGTTCGACAAGTGGAAGACGCAGTTCGACGACTTCCTCAAGAGCGGCGACCTGCAGCCCGGCTTTACCATCTACAAGCGTTACCTGGACCGCGTCAAAGCGCGTCTGGACTTCGCCTTGTCAGAGCTGAACAAAGGCATCGACAAGCTCGACTTCACCCAGAAGGAAACCCTTCTGGTGGACCGCAAGGACGCGCCTTGGCTGACCAGCACCGCCGCTCTCGACGACCTGTGGCGCAAACGCGTCAAGGATGAAGTGCTGCGCTTGAAGATCGCCGGGAAAGATCCAAAGGCCATCCAAGAGCTGTTGACCAAGCGCTACAAGAATCAGCTGGCACGTCTGGATCAGACCCGTGCCGAAGATATCTTCCAGGCCTATATCAATACCTTTGCGATGTCCTACGACCCGCACACCAATTATCTGTCGCCGGATAACGCAGAAAACTTTGATATCAACATGAGTCTGTCGCTGGAAGGCATCGGTGCCGTCCTGCAAAGCGACAATGACCAGGTCAAGATCGTGCGTCTGGTGCCGGCAGGCCCGGCGGACAAGACCAAGCAGGTCGCTCCGGCCGACAAGATCATCGGCGTGGCCCAGGCCGACAAGGAGATGGTCGACGTGGTCGGCTGGCGCCTGGACGAAGTGGTGAAACTGATCCGTGGGCCGAAAGGCAGCGTGGTGCGCCTGGAAGTAATTCCGCACACCAATGCACCGAACGATCAGACCAGCAAGATTGTGTCGATCACCCGTGAAGCGGTGAAGCTCGAAGACCAGGCCGTACAGAAGAAAATCCTCAAGCTCAAGCAGGATGGCAAGGATTACAAGCTGGGTGTGATTGAAATCCCGGCCTTCTACCTGGACTTCAAAGCTTTTCGAGCTGGCGATCCGGACTACAAGAGCACCACCCGCGACGTTAAGAAAATCCTGACGGAACTGCAGAAAGATAAAGTCGACGGCGTGGTCATCGACCTGCGCAACAACGGCGGCGGTTCTCTGCAGGAAGCGACCGAGCTGACCAGCCTGTTCATCGACAAAGGCCCGACCGTGTTGGTACGCAACGCCGATGGCCGTGTCGACGTACTGGAAGACGAGAACCCGGGTGCCTTCTACAAAGGACCGATGGCGTTGTTGGTCAACCGTCTTTCGGCGTCGGCTTCGGAGATTTTCGCCGGCGCCATGCAGGACTACCACCGCGCGATGATCATTGGCGGCCAGACCTTCGGTAAAGGCACCGTGCAGACTATCCAGCCGCTGAACCATGGCGAGCTCAAGCTGACGCTGGCCAAGTTCTACCGTGTTTCCGGGCAAAGCACCCAGCATCAGGGCGTGCTGCCGGATATCGATTTCCCGTCGATTATCGACACCAAGGAAATCGGCGAGAGCGCCCTGCCCGAAGCCATGCCGTGGGACACCATCCGCCCTGCCATCAAGCCGGCGTCGGACCCGTTCAAACCGTACCTGGCGCAGTTGAAGGCTGACCATGATGCTCGTTCCGCCAAGGATGCCGAGTTCGTGTTCATTCGCGACAAGCTGGCTCTGGCCAAGAAGCTGATGGAAGAAAAAACCGTCAGCCTCAACGAAGCGGATCGTCGTGCGCAGCACACCGACATCGAGAATCAGCAACTTGCACTGGAAAACGCCCGCCGCAAGGCCAAAGGCGAAGACCCGCTCAAGGAACTGAAGAAAGAAGATGAAGATGCACTGCCGGCCGAAGCGGAAAAAACCAAACCGGAAGACGATGCTTATCTGGCCGAAACCGGCAGGATCCTGCTGGATTACCTCAAGCTCAGCAAGCAGGTAGCCAAGCAGTAAATGATAGCGATTTAATATGATCACTCCCTAGAGTGTCATCATATAGACATCATTCTGTCGTGAAATAAAGGACCGCAGGCTCAGCCTGCGGTCCTTTTTTTTCGATCGAGATCGCCATGACCATGACCGAACAGCTGAATGCATTGGGCTCTATTCTCGCTCATGGCAGTTTGCACAGCTTGTTCCAACCTATCATCTGCCTGTCCGAACGGCGCATCCTCGGTTATGAAGCCCTCAGCCGTGGGCCCTCCAATAGCCCATTGCACTCCCCCGTCGCCCTGTTCTCGGTGGCCAGCCAAGCGGGGCGCCTCAGTGACCTGGAAATGGCCTGCCGCGAAAGTGCATGTCGACGCTTCAGCGAGCAGAAGCTGCCGGGCAAGCTGTTCCTGAATATCTCGCCGGAATCCTTGATGGAAACTGCGCACCAGCCGGGACGTACCCTGCAACTGCTGCGCGACTTCGGCATTCCACCCAGCCAGGTCGTCATCGAACTGACCGAGCAGACCCCTACCAACGACTTCGCCCTCCTGCAAACCGCCCTGCACCATTACCGCCACATGGGCTTCGCCATTGCGCTGGACGACTTGGGCGCCGGGTATTCCAGCCTGCGCCTGTGGTCGGAACTGCGCCCGGACTACGTGAAGATCGACCGGCACTTTATCGACGGCATTCACCAGGACGCACTCAAGCGCGAGTTCGTCGGCTCCATCCTGCAAATCGCCAAGGCGTCCCATGCCCAGGTCATCGCCGAGGGTATTGAACTGCCTGAAGAGCTGGCGGTGTTAACGGAGATGGGCGTCGACCTGGTTCAAGGCTATCTGCTCTGCCGGCCGCAGGAACAACCGCCGCAGGAAGCGCGCTTGATGCTACCCAAGCACGACAGCGCCAATACCGTTCTCAGCGAAGAAGGCAGCGACCTCAGCGCCTTGCTCAATGAACAACCGGCCGTGGATCAGGACACGGCCACTGCCCAGGTGCTGGAGTCCTTTCGCCGCCAGGCCAACTTGAACTCGCTGGCCGTGCTGGACCGGCGCGGCCACCCGGTCGGCATTGTGCATCGACACTCGCTGTCCGATGCGTTGCTCAAGCCCTTCGCTACCGACCTGTTCGCACGAAAGCCCATCAGTCGCTTGATGAGCGATGACTTTCTGGCCGTGGAGTTGAGCCAATCGCTTCAGCAAGTCAGCCGCTTATTGACCAGCCGCGCGCGCCAACGCATTGAAGAAGATTTCATCATTACGCTCAATGGAGATTACTTGGGCCTGGGCCGGGTGATTGATGTGCTCAAGCTCATCACCGAGCTGAAAATCCAACAAGCACGCTACGCCAACCCGCTGACCCTGCTACCGGGCAACGTGCCAATCCAGCAGTGCCTGACGCGGTTGTTGCAGCAACAGCGTGAGTCCGTGATTTGCTACGTGGATATCGACAGCTTCAAGCCGTTCAATGATATCTACGGCTACGGACGCGGGGATGAGGTGCTGCTGTGCCTGGCGCAGTGCCTGAACGACCGGATCGACCCCAGCCGGGACTTCGTCGGACATATTGGCGGTGATGACTTTTTGCTGGTGCTCGGTCCGCAGGATTGGCGCAAGCGGCTCAACCAGTTACTGGATGATTTTCACACCCAGTGCCGACGCTTCTATCGCACCGAACACCTCGAGGCCGGCTGCTTCGTGGCGTTGAACCGCCAGGGCATAAGGCAGGAGTTTGCGTTGCTGTCGTTATCCATCGGCGTGGTGCATCTGTATCCGCAGGCATGTGGGCAACTGGATGCCAGCCAGTTGGCGGAACTGGCCTCCCAGGCCAAACACCATGCCAAGAATGTGGCCGGCTACAGCATCCATGTGATCGACAGCGCGGATATGCTGCCCCAGGCGCTTTAAGCTTCGGCGGATTCCGGGTATTCGTATTCGAACACCCGCACTACCTCCGAGGCGTGCCAGGAGGCTGCGGCCACGCCGTCGGAGGGGCCACTGAACCGTCCCAGGCGCTCCACACACTCAAAGAAACCGGTGCGTGGCAAGCGGCTGGCCCCCTGGCTGATCACCAGGGAGCTGCGCAGTGGCTGCTCGGCCTTGGCATCCAACGCCGCCAGGTGTTCGAGTGCGGCAGCCAAGGTTTGCATGGCGGGTGTAGGAAACTGCAGGCGCTCCAACAGCGCGCGGTAAGTCAGCAGGTGGCGCTGGCGGCGCGCCTGGTCCAGCTCGTTGAGTAATCCATCCCAGTGTTGACGGCTGATACGTAGGCTCAAGATTCATCCCTCCAACCTGCAACGCCCAATTCCCAGGCCAGGCTGCGGCGGATAGCGGCATCCGGCTGGCGCTCACCACTTTCAATCAATCCAAGGTACGAAGGGCTGATACCCACCGTGCGGGCCAGGGCTTCGATGGCCAGGCCCTTGCCCTCACGCAAGCCACGCAGCTCGGCGAGCGCGCGCAACGCGTGATCGGGAGCCACCTGGGCGGCAGAAGACAGAGTCGGAGCGGGTTGTTGCTGGCCGGCAGCTTTAAGCAGCGCCTGGTACTGGTCCCATGGCAACACCGCGTATTCGGGTTCGCCATCGCGTGAAATGATCTGAATATCCATGACTGCCCCGTAGGATAACAACACTTACTAAGTAAGTTCTTTCCTTAGAAGTGTAATCCTAACAGCCACAAAGTCGCAGAGGGATATAAACGCCGTCAGTTTTTTTGCGGGTTCTCCTGGGCCAGCAGCGAAGGCGTCGCCGGCAGGCGCTCAACCACCGCCAGCTTTTCCGGGCGCTGGGCGTCGCGCCAGGCACGAAAAGCGCTGAGTTCGCCGTCCAGGGTCTTCATGATCCATGCCAGCACGGCGATGTCGTCCAGCATGCCGAATACGGGGATAAAATCCGGGATCGCGTCAATCGGGCTCAGGAAGTACATCAGCCCCGCCACCACGGATACGAGTGCCTTCGGGCTGATCGCGCGGTATTCGCCACGCCAGTAGGCCAGGCAGAGGGCCTGGAGCAGCTTGAAATCATCCTTGAGCTTGCCGAGGCGATTGCCCTGGCTTGAGCCCTTGGCAGCCACGGCAAACAGCAACGTGGGCAAGCGACCACGACCGAGCAGGCGCGCGGCCATGGGCAGGAAACGGGTGAAATTGAAGGGTGGTTTCATTCGTCACTCCAGTTCCAGATGACAGAAAAGGTTATCCACACAAATTGTGGATAACCTTGTGAACAGAGCCTTTTTTCATGGCTGAAACCCGCTGTCTACAAGGCTTTCAGTTAGATCGGGCGTTTTTTGCGCACCTAAAAAACCCCAAGATTTCATTGACTTGACGCTGATGTGCGGCTAGCCACGCTCGAGTCTTTCATCAGACTGCGCTGCACAACAGGCGTTCGATCAGATTAACGGCAGGCGTGAGGGTTCGCGTTTCAACAATATGCAGATACAACAACGCCCCGTCAAAGCGGGGCGTTGTATGTTCAGGCGCCGAATTACTTCTTGGCGGCTGGTGCAGCAGGTGCGTCAGGGGCTTCAGCCTTGGCTGGGTCCTTGATGCCCAGCAGCTCCAAGTCGAATACCAGCACGGAGTTGGCTGGAATCGCCGGGCTCGGGCTCTGTGCGCCGTAGGCCAGGTCCGACGGGATGTACAGCTCGACCTTCTCACCCACATGCATCAATTGCAGGCCTTCGACCCAACCCGGGATCACGCCGCTGACCGGCAGGTCAATCGGGCTGCCGCGTTCCACGGAGCTGTCGAAGGTGGTGCCATTGGTGAGCTTGCCGGTGTAGTGAACAGTCACTACGTCGGTCGGCTTAGGCTGAGCACCGTCGGCCTTCTTCACGATCTTGTACTGCAGACCGGAAGCAGTGGTGACAACGCCTTCTTTCTTGGCGTTTTCTTCGAGGAATTTCTTGCCGGCGGCTGCCGACTCTTCACTCATTTTAGTCATGCGTTCTTCAGCACGCTTTTGCAGTGCGGCAAACGCTTCGACCAGTTCGTCGTCTTTCAGCTTCTGTTCTTTCTTGCCGACGGCATCTTCGATACCTTGGGCTACCGCTTTGGAGTCCAGGTCATCCATGCCTTCTTGAGCAAGGCTTTTGCCCATGTTCAGGCCGATACCGTAGGAAGCTTTCTGCGCCGGGGTTTTCAGCTCTACGCTGGTTTGCGAATCACAACCCGCAAGTACCAGGCTAACCAGGGCCACCGCCGCCGCCAACCGATGCTGTTTCATGCTATTTCCTTGTTCATGCGCCAAAAGGGCAATCGAATTAAAGTCGCGAGCTTATCAGGCGGCCACGACCAATGGCTACCGGCATCTGAGCGGGAAACGTCGGATAAGTTCACGTGTTTAAAAGCATTTTCATTCATTATGGGGGTCCGCGAAGGATCGCGGGACCACCTGTAACCGTGCTCATGGCCACTTGCCGCCCCCGTGGGGTGATGGCATAAGAGCGCTACCACTCGACAAGGATAGTTATCTTGCGCATTTTTTCCCGTGCTTTACTCCTGATACTCGTTGCCCTGGGCGTGCTCCTCGCCGTGGTGCTCTATTACACCGCCAATCCCAAGTTGCCGGACTACGTACCCGTGGAGCAGGTGCACTACCAGGACCAATGGAGTGCCGCCGACCGCCAGACCTACTACTTCACGCCCCAGGGCACCCAGGTAAAAGGCCTGCATTACAAGTGGTTCACGGCCCTGGAGTTGCCCTTCTCGGAGCAACGCTTCGCCACGCCGGAATACCTGGCACGCTTTGGTTTTCTGGTCGATCCCAAGCAAGTTCGCACCGCGCAGAATCCCGGCAACCTGCCCGTGGGGTTCGCCCGGCATCAGAACGCCGACAGCAAAGTTGAATACCTGGATATCACCTGCGCCGCCTGTCACACCGGCGAGCTGCACTTCAAAGGCCAGGCCCTGCGTATCGACGGAGGCTCGGCGCAACATGTGTTGCCTTCCAGCGTGCCCACCTTGCGCGGCGGCAGTTTCGGCCAGGCACTGGTGGCCAGCCTTGCCGCCACGTATTACAACCCGTGGAAGTTCGAACGCTTTGCCCGTGAAGTGCTCGGTTTCGATTACGACGACAACAACAAAAAACAGCTGCGTGTGGACTTCAAGCAGTCCCTGGACCAGTTCCTCAAAGTTGCCTGGAACGATACCCACCGTGGCCTCTACCCTACCGAAGAAGGCCCCGGCCGCACCGATGCATTTGGCCGTATTGCCAACGCCAGTTTTGGCGACGCGATTTCGCCGGACAATTACCGCATCGCCAACGCCCCCGTGGACTACCCGCATCTGTGGGATATCTGGACCTTTGACTGGGTGCAATGGAACGGCTCAGCCCAGCAACCCATGGCGCGCAATATCGGCGAAGCCCTCGGCGTCGGCGCTACCCTGAATTTCTTCGACAACGCCGGCCAGCCGCTTCAGGGCGATGCCCGCTACCCCTCCAGCGTTCGCGTGCGTGACCTGAACCTGATTGAAGAGACCCTGCAGCGCCTCAAGCCGCCGACCTGGCCGGAAGACCTGTTCGGTGCCATCGACAAGCCTCTCGCAGCCCAGGGCCGCGTCCTGTTCGCCGAGAACTGCGCCGCCTGCCATGTGCCCGCCGTCAGCCAGGAAAATGGTCGCCCGGTGCAGCAACTGAAAATGCTTGCGGTAGAGTACATCGGCACCGACCCAGGCGCAGCGAGCAACATTGCCGACCACCGTTATGACCTGAGCGCCCTGCACTGGGACCCGGTGGAACTGGCCAAGCTCAATGTCCAACTGCACCCGACACCGACCGAGCCGCTGGACCTGAAAAAAATGTCCGTGGCCCAGGGCCTGGCCTACGTCACCGCCTTCGTCGAAGAGCACGCCTACCGCGCCGCCGGTGTGACCCCGGCCGAACGCCCAGGCCTGGACGGCTTCGGCCTGCCCATCGGCGTGCGTGAACTGCGTGCCTACAAGGCACGTCCGCTGGCCGGCGTCTGGGCCACCCCGCCGTTCCTGCACAACGGTTCGGTGCCGACGATCTACCAACTGCTCTCACCCCAGGACGAGCGCAGTACCACGTTCTATAAAGGCACCTTCAACTACGACCCGCGTCACCTGGGCTTTGAAACCGGCGCGTTCAAGAACGCCTTCCTGTTCGATACCAAAATCACCGGCAATCACAACAGCGGCCATGAGTTCCGCGCCGGCAAACGCGGCAACGGTGTGGTCGGCCGCAGCCTGCAACCACAAGAACGCTGGGCGCTGCTGGAATACCTTAAAGTGCTGGGCGGCCCGCTGGAGCAACAACTGCCATGATGATTCGATCCCAATACAACGAACGCTCCCTGCTCGCTCGTCTCTGGCTGCGCCTGGGCCGTTTTCTCGGCAAAACCCTGTTGTGGCTGATCGGCCTGGGCTTGCTCGGCTGGCTGCTAGCCACCGCGTGGTTCGCCTGGCAGCACAGCGGCCCGGTGTCGCCGGACGAGCAGATCCCCCCCGATGAAGCGGCCATGACCCAGGGCATCATCCAGACGGCGGTACGGATCGTCGACCAGCACCGCGAAGGCACACGCTACCTGCGCGATGCCCACGCCAAGGCCCACGGCTGCGTGAAGGCCGAAGTCAGCGTGCTGGCGGACCTCGACCCGGCCTTGCGCCAGGGCGTGTTCGCCGAGCCGGGCAAGACCTGGCAGGCGCAGATGCGGCTGTCCAACGGCAATGCCTATCCGCAGTTCGACAGCATTCGCGATGCCCGGGGCATGGCGCTCAAGCTGCTGGATGTACCGGGCAAACAGCTGATGGCGGACCAGCAAGCGCGCACGGAGCAAGACTTCGTGATGTTCAGCCATCCGAATTTCTTCGTCAGCAATGTGGCGGAATATGCACAGAACATCGGCGCCCAGGCGGACGGCAAGAAGGTTCTGGCATTCTTCCCGACAGTCGACCCACGCAGCTGGCAAGTACGCCATCTGTTTATCGCCCTGGCGACCTTGGCACCGGCACCGACGAGTCCGACGCAGGCGACCTACTTTTCAGTTTCACCCTACAAATTCGGCGCGGCCAATGCCAAATTCCGTGTCGCACCCGACCCACAAAGCTGCCCGGAATATGTGATACCCAAGCAGAACCAGGACCTGCCGAATTTCCTGCGCAGCGCCTTGAACCAGCAACTGTCTACCGACCGTGTGCCTGCCTGTTTCGTGTTGCAGGTTCAGCGACAAAACCCGCAGAAATTCATGCCGATCGAAGACACCAGCATCGAGTGGAAGGAAAGCGATGCTCCCTATGAAACCGTGGCCAAGGTGCGGATTCCTGCGCAGGACTTCGATACGCCTGCCTTGAATCTTGCCTGCGATAACCAGTCGTTCAACCCCTGGTTCGGGCTGGAGGCACATCGGCCGATTGGAGGGATCAACCGGTTGCGTAAAGCAGTGTATGAGGCGGTCAGCGACTATCGGCATAGTCGTAACCTGTAATCTTCTTTGGGGGGGTACATATCCGTTGCCTCAATAACGGATATGTACACGACAACCCGTAAAGAATACGTATGGATCGCCCTCCCACCATAAAGACTACGTCGTGCCTATTGAGCGTCGAACCCGCACATCCTACCGTCACTTCCTACCCACAACTCCTGTAGGAAGTCATCATGGAAAGCTCAACTCTAGGCATGGTCGTGCTGTCGTTGATTGCGCTCTTCGGTACCGCCGCGTTTTGCTTTGAACACCTTGCCACCCGCGACGAGAAGAAAAAGAAAGCCAAACAAGCTGATCGCTGAAATCAGCAGCCCCCGGGCATCAGGTGATCCCTTTTTTCGTTCGCCCCGCCAACGCCAATCCATATACGCCTCGATGGCGACTCTGCAACAACGCCGGAAGGCAGCCCACCACGCAGCCGTGGCAATTCATCGCCCAATTGCAGATGGGCTGGCGGTTGATGGGCTTGTGAACAGGTGTGCGGCGGCAGAGTACTCGCTCAGCACGGTTTCCAGCCGTTGCCTGCAATGGCTGGCAGCACTCACCTTGCTCACGGCGACGGTTGCTTTCGTATTCCTGAGCCGGAGGGACATTGCGTCGATAGCGGATCAGCAAATCGTTAAATCACTGAGCTGAATTGCAGGCACAAAAAAACCCGCTCGATGAGCGGGCTTCGTGTGGCGACCTGGCGTTCAGTGTTCCAGGTTACCGAATATGGCGCAGCGGACGGGACTCGAACCCGCGACCCCCGGCGTGACAGGCCGGTATTCTAACCGACTGAACTACCGCTGCGCGTAACACATGAAGCGAATGGTGGGTGATGACGGGATCGAACCGCCGACCCTCTGCTTGTAAGGCAGATGCTCTCCCAGCTGAGCTAATCACCCTTCGTTTCGGTGTGGGCGCATCATACACCAAAAAATCGTAATGTCTTGATTTAAATGCAATTTATTTAAAAAAAGTTTATCCCACGATTTTTTGCCATATTTTGGACAGAAAAAAGCCCGCTCAATGAGCGGGCTTTTTCTGGTGACCTGGCGTTCAGTGTTCCAGGTTACCGAATATGGCGCAGCGGACGGGACTCGAACCCGCGACCCCCGGCGTGACAGGCCGGTATTCTAACCGACTGAACTACCGCTGCGCGTAACACTTGAAGCGAATGGTGGGTGATGACGGGATCGAACCGCCGACCCTCTGCTTGTAAGGCAGATGCTCTCCCAGCTGAGCTAATCACCCTTCGTTTCGGTGTGGCGCGCATTCTACGGAGCGACCCAAGGTCTGGCAAGCACTTTCTTAAATCTTTTTTTGAGCCCTTCCAATGGCTTAGGCAGGGTTGGCCTGGGA
This sequence comes from Pseudomonas sp. BCA17, assembly GCF_004519405.1. GTDB lineage: Bacteria > Pseudomonadota > Gammaproteobacteria > Pseudomonadales > Pseudomonadaceae > Aquipseudomonas. Next base: position 42,155 of record NZ_SGWI01000004.1, read on the forward strand.
CGCTATCAAGAGAATAATGCCCTCCTTTGTATAAAGGAGAGACTCGCCCCATGTGGTTCAAGAACCTGCTTATCTATCGCCTGACCCAAGATCTGCCTGTTGATGCCGAGGCGTTGGAAGCGGCCATGGCCACCAAACTGGCGCGCCCTTGTGCAAGCCAGGAGTTGACCACTTACGGTTTCGTCGCGCCTTTCGGTAAAGGCGAAGACGCTCCTCTGGTGCACATCAGCGGTGACTTCCTGCTGGTCGCCGCGCGCAAGGAAGAACGCATCCTGCCGGGTAGCGTGGTACGCGACGCAGTCAAAGAGAAAGTCGAAGAAATCGAGGCCGAGCAAATGCGCAAGGTCTATAAGAAGGAACGGGACCAGATCAAGGATGAAATCATCCAGGCCTTCCTGCCGCGCGCCTTTATCCGTCGCTCGTCGACATTCGCCGCTATCGCGCCGAAGCAGGGCCTGATCCTGGTGAACTCGGCAAGCCCCAAGCGCGCCGAAGACCTGCTATCGACCCTGCGTGAAGTGATCGGCACTTTGCCGGTTCGCCCGCTCACCGTTAAAACCGCGCCAACCGCAATCATGACCGACTGGGTCACCACCCAGAAACCGGCCGATGACTTCTTCGTCCTCGACGAATGCGAACTGCGCGACACCCACGAAGATGGTGGCATCGTGCGCTGCAAGCGCCAGGACCTGACCAGCGAAGAAATCCAGCTGCACCTGAGCACCGGCAAAGTCGTGACCCAATTGGCGCTGGCATGGCAGGACAAGCTGTCCTTCATGCTCGACGACAAGATGACGGTCAAGCGCCTGAAGTTCGAAGACCTGCTGCAGGACCAGGCAGAACAGGACGGTGGCGACGAGGCACTGGGGCAACTGGATGCCAGCTTTACCCTGATGATGCTGACGTTTGGCGATTTCCTGCCGGCGTTGGTTGAGGCACTGGGCGGCGAAGAGACTCCGCAGGGCATCTAAGCCCTGTGAAGTTCAAAAAGTGCGAGGGGGCTTGCTCCCGATTGCAACGTGGCCAGCCAATGCCTATCGGCTGAGCCACCGCAATCGGGAGCAAGCCCCTCTCCCATTTGATCGTATTGCAACTCAAAATCTAACAACAAAGGCCCTTCCCTATGCGCGCACTCGCCGCCTTGAGCCGTTTCGTCGGCAATACCTTCGCCTACTGGGTGTTGATATTCGCCGTGCTCGCCTTCCTCGAGCCCAGTTGGTTCATCGGCCTCAAAGGTGCCATCGTCCCGCTGCTGGGCCTGGTGATGTTCGGCATGGGCCTGACCCTCAAACTTGAAGACTTCGCCGAGGTCGCCCGCCATCCCTGGCGCGTGGCTCTGGGCGTGGTTGCGCACTTTGTGATCATGCCGGGTGTGGCCTGGCTCTTGTGCCAGGCCTTCCACCTGCCGCCGGAGATAGCCGTCGGCGTGATCCTGGTCGGCTGCTGCCCAAGCGGCACATCGTCCAACGTAATGACCTGGCTGGCCCGCGGCGACCTGGCGCTGTCGGTGGCCATTGCCGCCGTCACTACACTCCTCGCCCCGCTGCTCACCCCCGCGCTGATCTGGTTACTGGCCTCGGCCTGGTTGCCGGTGTCGTTCATGGAGTTGTTCTGGTCGATCCTGCAAGTGGTGCTGCTGCCCATCGTGCTTGGCGTGGTGGCACAGCGCGTACTGGGCGAACGGGTGCGCCATGCGGTAGAGGTGCTGCCGTTGGTGTCGGTGGTCAGCATCGTGATCATCGTCGCGGCGGTGGTTGCGGCGAGCCAGGCGAAGATCGCCGAATCCGGCCTGCTGATCATGGCCGTGGTGATGTTGCACAACAGCTTCGGTTACCTGTTGGGGTACTTCACCGGACGCTTGTTCAAATTGCCATTGGCGCAGCGCAAATCACTGGCGCTGGAAGTGGGTATGCAGAACTCCGGGCTGGGTGCTGCGTTAGCCAGCGCGCACTTTTCGCCGTTGGCAGCTGTGCCGAGTGCGCTGTTCAGTGTCTGGCACAACATCTCTGGAGCGTTGCTTTCGACTTATTTCCGTCGCATGAGCGAGAAGGAAGACCGCCGCGCATTGGAAACCAAGCCGAAAACTTGATAGCCCAGTCCATTTTCGGCAGTCTATCGAGCTTCGCGGGGACGACCTCGCGACGCGTTAAAGCGCTCAACAAGGGGACGACCCCACCTATAGATGGGAGATCAACATGTCCTGGGTCATTTTATTTTTTGCCGGCTTGTTCGAAGTCGGCTGGGCCGTCGGTTTGAAGTACACCGACGGTTTCAGCAAACCGATGCCTACTGCGCTGACCATTGCCGCCATGGCCTTCAGCCTCGGTTTGCTGGGTTTGGCCATGAAGGAACTGCCGTTGGGCACTGCCTATGCGATCTGGACCGGCGTAGGGGCAGTGGGTACGGTGATTGCCGGGATTATCCTGTTTGGCGAATCCATGGCGTTGTTTCGGCTGGTCAGTGTGGCGCTGATCATCTGCGGGCTCGTCGGGCTCAAGATCAGCGCGTAGGCCACTGCCGTCAGCGCAAACAAGGCCCCTCCCACAGGCTGGAATGCATTCCAACCGTGGGAGGAAGCTTGCTGGTGAGGCCAGTATTCCAACCCCAAGCTACCTGACATTCCCCCGCAACACGCCCACCACTTCCTGCAACCGCGCGGGCGTCGCCGCTTCCACCGCCACCGGCTGACCCGCGACCAACACCACCCGCGACCAGATCCGATGAAAGAACCCCTTGTTCGGATCGCGACTGAAGAAGCTCCCCCACAACCCCTGCAATGCCATTGGAATCACCGGAACCGGCGTCTCCTCCAGAATGCGCGTCAGCCCGCCACGGAACTCATTCATTTCACCATCAGCCGTCAACTTGCCTTCCGGGAAGATGCACACCAACTCCCCATCCTTCAGATACTGGGCAATCCGCGTGAAGGCTTTTTCGTAGATCTGGATATCTTCATTACGACCCGCAATCGGAATCGCCCCGGCAGTGCGGAAGATAAAATTCAGCACCGGCAAGCGGTAGATCTTGTAGTACGTCACGAAGCGAATCGGCCGACGCACCGCGCCGCCAATCAGCAGCGCATCGACAAACGACACGTGGTTGCACACCAGCAACGCCGCACCTTCATCCGGAATGGCTTCCAGGTTGCGATGCTCGACGCGGTACATGGAATGGCTGAGCAGCCAGATCATGAAACGCATGGTGAACTCGGGGACGATCCTGAAGATGTAGGTGTTGACCGCGATGTTGAGCAGCGACACCACCAGGAACAACTCGGGGATCGACAGCTTGGCCACGCTCAACAGCAGGATCGACACAATCGCCGACACCACCATGAACAGTGCGTTGAGAATGTTGTTGGCCGCGATCACCCGGGCGCGCTCGTTCTCGGCAGTGCGCGACTGGATCAGCGCGTACAGCGGCACGATATAAAAGCCACCGAATACGCCGAGGCCGAGGATATCGAACAACACCCACCACGCCTGGCCGTAACCGAGCACGGCCAACCAGTCGTTGGCCTGCACGTTCTGCGCAAAGCCGCCGGAGTGCCACCACAGCAGCAAGCCAAACACCGTCAGGCCAAATGAACCGAACGGCACCAGACCGATTTCGACCTTACGCCCGGAGAGTTTTTCGCAGAGCATCGACCCCAGCGCGATGCCCACCGAGAACACCGTGAGAATCAGCGTCACCACGGTTTCATCGCCGTACAGCCACTCCTTGGCGTAGGCCGGGATCTGCGTCAGGTAGATCGCGCCGACAAACCAGAACCACGAGTTGCCGACGATGGAACGCGACACTGCCGGCGTCTGCCCCAGGCCCAGGCGCAATGTGGCCCACGACTCGCTGAAGATATTCCAGTTCAAGCGCAACCCTGGCGTAGAAGCCGCTGCCCGCGGAATGCTGCGGCTGGCCAGATAACCCAGCACTGCCACGCCGACGATCGCCACCGACACCACCGGCGCGTACTGGGTGGACGACATTATGATGCCGGCGCCGATGGTGCCGGCCAGGATCGCCAGGAACGTGCCCATTTCCACCAGGCCGTTGCCACCGACCAACTCATCTTCATGCAGGGCCTGGGGCATGATCGAGTACTTCACCGGACCGAACAGTGCCGAGTGCGTGCCCATGGCAAACAGCGCCAGCAGCATCAGTTCCAGATGATTGAACAGAAAGCCCGTGGCGCCCACGGTCATGATCACGATCTCCCCCACCTTGATCGCGCGGATCAACGCATCCTTGTTGAATTTCTCGCCAAACTGCCCAGCCAATGCCGAGAACAGGAAGAACGGCAGGATGAACAGCAGCGCACAGAGGTTGACCCAAATGGAGCGGTCACCCTCGATAGTGAGTTTGTAGAGAATGGCGAGGATCAGCGATTGCTTGAAGATGTTGTCGTTGAAGGCACCCAGCAACTGGGTGACAAAAAAAGGCAAGAAGCGCCGCGTGCGCAGCAAGGTGAATTGCGAGGTGTGGCTCATCGTCCGTGTTCCTGCGTGGCCTAATCGTTATCAGGCCACGACTTTACCTAAACCCGCTTACTTATTCGCTAGTCCTGCAATGCACGGTGAAACAAAAAGTTCGCCTTTATAGGCGCCCTGCACGGTGCGCTTGGCGACGATCAGCCACATCAGCGCCAAAGCCAGCACCAGCACGCTGCCAAATACGCTGAAGAACCCGAGATGCAACACGTTCGCCAGCTTCAGTGTGGCCAGCGCATAAACCCCCAAGGGAAAGGTAAAGCCCCACCAGCCGAGGTTGAATGGAATGCCAGCGCGCAGGTAACGCAGGGTGATCAACACCGCTATCAGCATCCACCACAAGCCGAAGCCCCACAACGTGATGCCCGCCACCAGGCCCAGGCCGTTGGCCATCTCGCCGACACCGGGCAAGCCATTGGCCGCAAAGATCGCCGGCGCATCACCGCCCAGCAGCAACATGCCGAGTGCGCCGGTACCGATAGGGCCAAGGGCCAGCCAGCTCGACGCAGCCATGTTGGCGTGCGGCAACTTATGCAAAGCCATGCGCAGCATCAGGATGGTCAAGATGCTGAATGCCACCGGCAGCGAAAATGCCCACAACACGTAGCTCGTCACCAGCATCACCAGTTGCCCATGGGCGTCGACCAGGTGCGGCGCCAGCAGACCACCGCTGGCGGCGGCAACTTCGGCCGCCACTACCGGCAGCAGCCATACGGCAGTCATCTGGTCGATGCTGTGTTCCTGACGGGTAAACATCATGAACGGAATCAGCACACCGCAAGCCAGGGCCATCGCCACGTCCAACCACCACAGGGCTTGCGCCAAAGGCACCACATCACTGCCCCAGCGCGGCAGGCCGAACAACAGCAAACCGTTGAGAATGGTCGCCAGGCCCATCGGAATGGTGCCGAAGAACATCGAAACCGTAGAGTGGCCGAAGATTCGCCGCGCCTCGTGGAAAAACATGACCCAGCGCGTGGCGTACAACACGCTGAACACCACAAACAGGCCGATGGTAAACATCCACAGCCCTTCGGCGACGGCATGCAGACCCGGCACACTGATCGGCAGCTGTGCCAGCGCAAGCGCCAGCACGCCGGTGCCCATGGTCGCGGCAAACCAGTTGGGCGTGAATTGACGAATCACTTCCCGAGGTCGGGTCAGGTGGCTGAAAGGTTTGTAGCTAGGGGTATTCGCGCACGTCATGGTGGTCATCCTCTTCCTCATATGAGGTTGAAGCCATCATAGAACCTGATCGAATATCTATATAACGGGTAATATCTCTATCTGTTATCTATTTCGCCAATACAAGGATATCAGCTACACCGCTGGCCTGGTCCGCGCCGTCGCCTGCCATAGCAATCCGGCCAATGCACCGAGGGCCAAAACGATGAGCACGGCACCGTAGCCGTCGGTAGTGGCGATCAAGCCATAGACCCGGCTCAGGTTACCCGCAAGCAGCGCCGGCAGGCAGAACGCCAGGTAGCTCAACACATAGAACGCCGACATCAGACCCGCCCGTTCATGGGGCAACGCCAAGCCGACGATACTGCGCACACTGCCCATGAACCCGCCGCCGAAACCGAAGCCGGCAATCACACTGGCGACGAAGAACAGCCACAGGCTGGCGCTCTGCACCGCCACCAACAACAGTGCCACCCCGGTGGCCAACAATGCTGCCGACAGGCGCATGACGTTATCTGCCGGGCGGTCACGCAGGCTGTAGATCATCACCGCACCACTGAGCGTTACCACCGCCACCAGCCCACCACCGATCAGGTGCGAGGTCGACCCCGTTGCAGCCCGTACCAGCGAAGGCGCCAGGGAGGAAAAGAAACCACCCAATGCCCATACCGCCACATTCAATGGCATCGCCAGCCACAAGGCACGACGCGCCTGTTGGGGGACGTGCAGGGTCGGCGCCAGCGACTTCAAGGCACCCGATATGCGGCTGACGGTTTCCGGCAAGCGCCATACATACAGCGCCTGCAGCAGCATCAGTGCCAGCATCGCGAAATAAATCAATTGGGTCGGCCGTGGTGCAAATTCCACCAGCAGGCCACTGCCCAAACCACCACTGGCCATACCCAGCAGCGGCGCAAGGCTATTGAGCATCGGGCCACGGGTACGGTCGGTGTCGAGCAAGGTCGCACTCAATACCGCTGTCGCCATGCCAGTGGCGAAACCTTGCAGAGCGCGGGCGGCAATCAGGTACGCGGTGCTGTCAGCATTGATAAACAGCAGCATCGCCAGCATATTCAGGATCAATGCCGCGAAAATCACCGGTTTTCGTCCCAGGTAATCCGACAGCGACCCCACAGTCAGCAACGCTGCCAGCAGACTCACGGCATACACGCCGAAGACCACCGTCAACATGGCCGCCGAGAAATGCAGGTTGTCTTGATACACCTGATACAACGGCGTGGGTGCGCTGGACGCAGCGAGAAAGGTCAGTATCGTCACCACCAGGAACGCCAGATTGGAACGATGGGAAGTAAGGCTGGACATGGGCACGCTCCGCTAAAGCTAATATTTTGCTTTTTCGGAGTGTGCTACCAGAAAGCGCTTAAAGCAAATTCTTTGTGTTAAGGTTTTACACATGGCGATAAAAGAAGGCCTTCGCCCGGGAGGCCGTAGTGCCCGGGTCCAAGAATCAGTGCACAGCGCTGCCCGCCAATTGCTGGAAGCCCATGAGCGCTCCAGCGTTACCGTGCCGATGATTGCGGCACGGGCAGGCGTCACGCCGTCCACCATTTACCGGCGTTGGGGTGACCTGTCCGCCCTGCTCGCCGACGTGGCCCTGGAACGCCTGCGCCCTGACGGCGAACCCGCCAACACCGGTACCCTGCGCGGCGACTTGCGCGCCTGGGGCGAACAATACCTGGATGAAATGAGTTCGGAGCTGGGGCGCAATATGATGCGCGACGTGCAGTGCAGCCATCCCAGGGACTATTGCAGCAACATTCTGATGGGCCAGTTGCAGATCATTCTTGATCGTTACCAAAACACCGCCGCCCCACTACCGACCCTGGACAGGTTGCTGAACCTGATTGCCGCGCCGACGGTGTATCGCAGCCTGTTTTCCAGCGCACCGCTGCCGGTTGAAGAACTGCATGAGCTGATCGAACTGGCTCTGCAAGCCTGAAGCCCTGCAAAACCAAATGTAAAAGGGGGCGTGCGCCCGATGCCAGTGTGTCAGTCAGTGAATAAGGACTGAACCACCACCATCGGGGCACGCCCCCTCTCACATTTTACTGCCGGCATTCAGTCAGTCAGGTGCGCATCCCGCGCCCGCTCACCAGCAACCGCGCGCAACCGATATACAGCACCACGGTTGCGATCAGCATGAAGGTGATCGCCACGCTGATCTTGATATCCGACACGCCCAGGATGCCGTAGCGAAACGCGTTGACCATATGCAGAACCGGGTTGGCCAGCGACACGGTCTGCCAGAACGGCGGCAGCAGGGTGATGGAGTAGAACACCCCGCCCAGGTAGGTCAGCGGCGTCAGCACGAAGGTCGGGATGATCGAAATATCATCGAAGTTGCGTGCAAATACGGCGTTGATAAACCCCAGCAGCGAGAAAATCGTCGCCGTCAGCACCACCACCAACAGGGTGACCCCAAGGTGATGCACCTGCAGGTGGGTGAAGAACAACGACAGCAAGGTCACGATCACCCCGACCATCAAGCCCCGCAGAACGCCGCCCAGGGTGTAGCCGATCAGAATGGTGTGGGGCGATACCGGCGATACCATCAGCTCTTCGATGGAGCGCTGGAATTTGCTACCGAAGAAACTCGAGACCACGTTACCGTAGGAGTTGGTGATCACCGACATCATGATCAGCCCGGGCACGATGTACTCCATGTAGGTAAAACCACCCATGTCGCCGATCTGGCGGCCGATCAGGTTACCGAAGATCACGAAGTACAGGACCATGGTGATCGCCGGCGGCAGCAGGGTCTGCGGCCAGATCCGGGTAAAGCGCTTCACTTCGCGATAGACGATGGTTTGCAGGGCAACGAGGTTGGGTTGCAGTTCGGAACTCATACCGCCACCTTCGCCAGATTTTTCTCCACCAGGGACACGAACAACTCCTCAAGGCGATTGGTTTTGTTACGCAGGCTCAGCACTTCAATGTTCTGAGTCGCCAATTGGGTGAACAGCGCGGTGATGCCCATGGCCTTGTCCACCTGGACTTCCAGGGTGTGGCCATCGACCAGCCGGCTTGGGTAACCAAGCAACTGCGGCGGCGCCGACAGGTTGTTTTTCAGGTCCAGCAGGAAGGTTTCCACATGCAACTGGCCCAGCAGGTTACGCATGCTGGTGTTCTCGACGATGGTGCCGTGGTCGATGATGCCGATGTTGCGGCACAGTTGCTCAGCCTCTTCCAGGTAATGGGTAGTGAGGATGATGGTAATGCCCTGCTCGTTCAGCTCGGTGAGAAAGGTCCACATCGAGCGACGCAGTTCGATGTCCACGCCTGCGGTCGGTTCATCGAGGATCAGCAGGCGTGGTTGATGAACCAGCGCACGGGCAATCATCAAGCGGCGCTTCATACCCCCGGACAGCGAGCGCGATGGCACGTCGCGCTTGTCCCACAAGCCCAATTGGGTGAGGTACTGCTCGGCGCGCTCCTTGGCGACTTTGGCCGGGATGCCGTAGTAGCCGGCCTGGGTCACGACGATGTCGAAGGTCTTTTCGAACTGGTTGAAATTGAACTCCTGGGGTACCACGCCGATGGAGCGCTTGAGCGCCGCCGGGGATTTGTCCAGGTCATGACCAAAGATATTCACGGTGCCGCTGGTCTTGTTGACCAGGGTCGAGAGAATACCGATGGTGGTGGACTTGCCGGCGCCGTTGGGGCCGAGCAAGGCGAAGAAGTCACCTTCGGCAACGTCCAGATCGATACCACTCAAGGCCTGGAAACCGTTGCCGTAGGTTTTGGTTAGCTGCCGGATGGACAGAGCGGAACTCATATCGGATTACGCACCAAAGAAGGGAATAGAAGAAATAGATGAGGGCGCATCGCAGGTAGTTCAACCCGCGATGCACGGGCATGGTGCGTGCCCACGTCGCACAAGTACAGTCACCCGTATTAATAGTAGGTATTAAGTCAACGCGGTCATCACCGCTTTGCGGTAGGCCGGGCGTTGCTGCAAACGCTGGTACCAGGCTTCCAGATGGGGCATTGCAGGGCGCTCGATAGGCATTTCGAACCAGGCATAAACGAAGCAGCCCAGGGGAATATCGCCCATGCCGAATGCGTCGCCGGACAGGTAAGGCTGTTCGGCCAGGGCCTTGTCCACGGTAGCCAATGCATCGATACAGGCCTGGCGCCCCGCGTTGATGCTGTCCCAGTTCTGTTTTTCCGCCGGGGTACGCACGATGCCCCAGAACACTGCCTTGAACGGCTCGGCGAGGGTCGACGTGGTCCAGTCCATCCACTTTTCGGCATTGGCGCGGGCTTGCAGGTCGCTCGGGTAAAACGCCGACGCATGCTTGGCGCACAGGTAACGCACGATGGTGTTGGATTCCCACAGCACAAAGTCACCATCTTCGATCACCGGCACCCGGCCATTGGGATTCATTGCCCGGTATTGCGGCGTGTCGACCACACCAAAAGCCCCGCCCGCATCAATTGCCTCATAGTCCAGGCCGAGCTCCTCGGCACACCACAGTGCTTTCCTGACATTTGATGAATTTTTACGACCCCAGATTTTCAGCATGACCGCGCCTTATCGTGAATGAACATGGCTTGATGAATGCAGCAGCATACGCCGGTTCACCCGCGGCTTAAATCGCTGTGCATATCGCCCAGCAGGGTCGGCATGTCCCCGGTAAACAGGTGTGGGTAACACTGCTGAATGTGGGCGAAGAAAAGCGCTTCGGGCACGTCGGCAAACTGCCCGTGGTCCAGCACGTATTCCATCGAACGCCGGCCCTGGCGGTTGAATGCGTGGAACACGCTGTCGTGAAGGCCATCGAACTCCAGCGGCGGTACATCGAACAACTCGCACAGTTGCTGGTTGAACGCCGGCGTCGCCTTGACCCAGCGGCCACGCAGGTACAACTCGGTGTAGCCATGCATGGCGAACACATCACTCTTGAGCAGTGCGATCAGGCGGGGGGTCGACAGATGATTGCGCACATCCGCCAGGCCGATGCGCGCCGGGATACCGCAGTGGCGGGCACAGGCGGCAAGCAAGGTGGCCTTGGGCACGCAGTAGCTCTCGCCGGCGGCCAGGGCGAAGCTGGCCTTGAGGCTGTCAGGATCATGGCTGAATGTGTAAGGGTTATAGCGAATCGCCTCACGCACGGCGTAGTAAAGACTGACTGCCTGGTCACATAAATCCGCGCTGGGACCGCGATGTTTTTCGGCGAACTCCACCACTGCGGGGTGGTCACTATCGATGAAGCGGCTGGGACGCAGGTACGTATCCATAAGCGTTATCTCCGAGACAAGCCTGGAGTCTAACGACAGGGCTGCCCTGGCAATAACGACGATTCGGCCAAATGTCGGCGCCTGGTGAGGGTGCTCCCAGTACAACTCGTTACACCCTGATCACCGCGCTTTTTCGGATGCCGACTAAGCTCCAAGGTGGTTTCGCCCCTGGTTTCACGGAGGATTGAATATGCTGTTGTTGTGGATACTGGTTCTAGTGCTCGGTATTGCCTACCTGGCACACCGTCGCACCGCGCCCCTGCCCGCCTTGGGCGTGGTCGCCGTTTACCTGCTGGCGATGGGCGCCTGGAGCCATGCACCGGGCTGGCTGCTGCTGATCTTCTGGGTGCTGATCGCGGCCGTGGCCGCGCCTCTGCTGCTGCCCGACCTGCGCCGCCAATACTTCACCAAGCCGCTGTTCAACTGGTTCCAGAAAGTCCTGCCGCCGATGTCCGAGACCGAGCGCGATGCGATCGATGCCGGCACCGTGTGGTGGGATGGCGAACTGTTCAGCGGCCGCCCCGACTGGGACAAGTTGCTGGCTTATCCCAAGGCGCAGCTGACTGAAGAAGAACAGGCGTTCATCGACGGCCCCACCGAAGAACTCTGCGCCATGGTCAGTGACTGGGAAATCGGCCAGGCCATGGACCTGCCGCCCGCCGCCTGGGAGCACATCAAGACTCATGGCTTCTTCGCGCTGATCATCCCCAAGGAGTACGGCGGCAAAGGCTTCTCTGCCTATGCCCACTCCCAGGTGGCGATGAAGCTGGCCACCCGCAGCGGCGACCTCGCCTCGACCGTGATGGTGCCCAACTCCCTCGGCCCGGCCGAGTTGCTGCTGCATTACGGCACCGACGAACAACGCAACCACTACCTGCCGCGCCTGGCGCGTGGCGATGATATTCCCTGCTTCGCCCTGACTGGCCCGTTGGCCGGCTCCGATGCGGGCGCGATGCCCGACACCGGTGTGATCTGCAAGGGCGAATGGGAAGGCAAGGAAACACTCGGCCTGCGCCTGAATTGGGAAAAACGCTACATCACCCTCGGCCCGGTCGCAACGCTGCTCGGCCTGGCCTTCAAGGCTCATGACCCGGACCATCTGCTGGGTGAAGAAGAAGACCTGGGTATCAGCCTCGCGCTGATCCCCACCGACACTCCGGGCGTGGAAATCGGCCGCCGCCACCTGCCCCTGGGTGCCGCGTTCATGAACGGCCCGAACTCCGGCAAGGATGTGTTCATCCCGCTGGAATTCCTCATCGGTGGCCGGGAAATGCTCGGCAAAGGCTGGATGATGCTGATGAATTGCCTGTCGGTAGGCCGTTCGATTTCGCTGCCTGCCGTGGGCACCGGCGCCGCCAAGTTCACCAGCCTGGTGACCGGCCAGTACGCTCAGGTACGCGAACAGTTCAACGTACCGCTGTCGGCCTTCGAAGGTATCCAGGAAGCCCTGGCGCGCATCGGCGGCAACGCCTGGCTGATGGACAGCGCACGCATGCTTACCGCCAACGCCGTGGACCTAGGGGAAAAACCGTCGGTGCTGTCGGCGATCCTCAAGTACCACCTTACCGAACGCGGTCGCGAGTGCATCAGCCACGCCATGGATGTGCACGGCGGCAAGGGCATCATCATGGGCCCGAACAACTACCTGGGCCGTAACTGGCAGGGCGCGCCGATTTTCATCACCGTCGAAGGCGCGAACATCCTGTCGCGTAACCTGATGATCTTCGGCCAGGGCGCCATTCGCTGCCATCCGTTCGTGCTCAAGGAAATGGCCCTGGCCGGTCGCGAAGACCATGACCAGGCACTCAAGGAGTTCGATGGCCTGCTGCTGCAGCACATCGGTTTCGCCGTGAGCAACGCCGCCAGCACGCTGGTCCTGAACCTCGGTGCAGGGCATTTCGAGAAAGCCCCGGGCAACCGCTTGAGCCAGGGTTACTTCCGCGCCTTGAACCGCCAGGCCGCTGCGTTCGCCCTGCTCGCCGACTTGAGCATGATGCTGCTCGGCGGCGAATTGAAACGTCGTGAACGCCTCTCGGCACGCCTGGGCGATGTGCTGAGCCATATGTACCTGGCATCGGCCGCGCTCAAGCGTTATCACGACCTGGATTCGCCGGACCACCTGGAGCCGCTGTTCGCCTGGGCCATGGAAGAAAGCCTCGGCAAGTCGGAGCGTGCACTGGATGAACTGTTGAGCAACTTCCCGAACAAAGTACTCGGTTGCCTGTTGCGGGTGATCGTATTCCCGTTCGGGCGTCGCCATACCGGGCCGTCCGATGCGCTGGATGCCGAAGTGGCCGCAGTGATCGGCCGTGCCAAGGGCGATCCGACCCTGGAGGAGTTGCTGGCCGGCTGCTACCGCCCGCAATCGGCGGACGATCCGGTGGGCGCACTGCAACACGCCTACGACCTGCTCGGTGCCAGCCATCCATTGCAGAAAAAACTGCACGCTGCACTCAAAAGCGGCCAGGTCAGGCCGACTGCGGGCGAACACGTCATCGATGCCGCGCTGGACGCGGGTGCGCTGCAGGCCGCCGAAGCGCAGACGCTGCGTGAGGCTGAAGCCGCACGGCGCAAGGTGATCGACGTGGACGACTTCAGCAAGGAAGAACTGGCCAAGGCTGAGGGTAAAGTCCGCTGAGTCGAGCGGTCATATAATTACGGGCGCTTGAGCTATATACTCTCGCGCCCGTTTTTGCTTTAGAGGACTTATCTCGTGTCCAACGCCGTTGCCGATCATCTCGTCTTGCTCGACCACCTGCGCAGCATCCTGGTTGCCGTCGGCGAAGCCGAACAGGTACCCGAGGAAAGCCATGCGCTGTTCCTTGAGCGTTTCGACGAACTGCGCGCCCTGCTGCCGGTCGACCCAATCGAAAGCCAGTACCTGGGCCAGGACCTGATGAGCCAGGTCATCCTGCGTTACCCGCAAATTGCCCATCTGGTGCCGCGCGACCTGCTGTGGTTCTTTGGCGGCGATTGCCTGCATTTCATGCCGGACGAAGAGCTGGAGATGTACCAGGCCCTGGAAGAGCGTCGCTATGAGGCCGAACAGAACGACGAACCGTTCGACTGGAACCAGGAAAAGCAACTGCTGGCCATGCCGGATGACCAAAGCAAGCACTGAGGCCGTCACAGAATGCATGCGTAAGGGGTTTGCCCTCTTACGCATTTCCAACCGCGCTTCTAGCGTCGACGCAATGTCGGCTCAGTCGCCATGCACTCCACCAGGTAATCAATAAACACGCGCAATTTCGGCGGCAGATAGCGCGTCGGCGAATGCAGCAACCACGCCTCGCCGTGGTAGGACGCAATAAAATCCCACTCCGGCAGTACCTGTACCAAACGCCCCTCCTCCATGGCATGCCGCGCAGTGAAGTACGGCAAGCTGCCAATACCCACATGCTGCAACACCGCATCCAGCCGCACCCCGGTATGGTTCGCCGCGTAACGCCCACGCACCCCTACGGTCACGGTTTTGCTGCCCTGGCGGAATTTCCAGCGGGAATCTCCCGGGGTCTCACCCAGGTAAATGCAACTGTGCTCCAGCAAATCATGGGGATGCAGGGGCGTACCCTGCTCGGCCAAATAGTCCGGCGTCGCGCACAATAAATGCTCGATGGGCAACAACTGCCGGCCCACCAGGCCCGGCGGCGGGCTGTCGGTGATGCGGATGCTCAGGTCGACGTTGTCATCAATCATATCGACATGCCGATCCTCCAGGATCAGTTGCACATCCACCTTGGGGTAGCGCCGCAAAAACTCCGGCATGTGCGGATGTACCACAAACCGCCCCACCGCCTTCGGCACGCTGACCCGCACCAGGCCCTCGGCTTCATGGGTGAATTGACCGCTGATTTCCATCACCGAACGCGCCGCGCTCACCATCTCGCGGCAGCGCTTGAACACTTCCTCGCCCCCCTCGCTCAAGCGCAACTTGCGTGTGGTGCGTTGCAACAGCCGCGTGGCCAGGGCCTGTTCCAGGCGCGAGATGCTGCGGCTCACTGCCGAGGGCGAAACGCTCAGTTGCCGCGCGGCCTCGGAGAAGCTGCCGGTTTCCACCACCTTGACGAAAATCGCCATTTCACCCAGCAGCGGCAAAGGAAGATTGATGCTCATGACGCACAGGTCCATTGATATTTGAACGGATTATCACTCATCTACGCACTATTTATACTGCTGCTAGAACCCTGATGCGGATGTAACCCGATGACCGAGCGCCTGTTCTTTACCCACGACCACCTGACAGCCGAACTTGAAGTGCTCGCCTGCACACCGCACGAGGATCGGTTTGCAGTCACCTTGCATTCGACGATCTTTCATCCCCAAGGTGGCGGGCAGCCCTCCGACACCGGTTGGCTCGGTGAAAGCAACGTACTGCATGTGACCCAGGAAGCCGACCGCCTCGTTCACTACGTGGACAAGCCAGTTGCGCTGGGGACCGTCACCGCACGGGTCGACGAACGACGCCGCGCCCTCTACACCCGCCTGCATTCTGCCGGGCACCTGATCGGTAATGCCGGGGAAAACCTGGGCTGGATGCCGATCAAGGCGCATCACTGGCCGGGCGAAGGCAAAATCACATTTATCCGCGGGGAAACAGCACAAGCCATAGATGCCGGGGTAATCCAGCAGCAGATCGATCAATGGGTCGCCGCTGACTATTCGCGTTACATGACGTTGGAAGACGGTAAGCGGGAGGTCGGGTTCGGCGCGTTGCCGGCGTATGCCTGCGGCGGCACACACGTGCAATGGCTGAGCGAATTGGGCCAGGTAACGATCCTGGCCCTGTCGGAGAAAAAAGGCACGCTGTCGGTGCGCTACAGCCTGGATTAAAGCGCAATCGCCCCCGCTCGCCCCGCCTCCACCACAAATGTCTTGAGGGTCGATACCGTGGCGGTGGGGTCTCGCGGGTCGCTAATCACCCGGAAGCTCGTCAACATTTTCTGCTCCTCCAGCGCCACCGACACATAGCCGCGCTGACGGCTGTCGAAGAACTTCACATGGGGGTTGAGCGGCAGGATCTGGGTGAAGGCGTCAAACGGCGGGCCGTCGGACGTCACTGAAGTGCCGACGAATTCGGTCGCGACAACGGGTGAGTCCAGGTCACCGGCGTCAGCGTGCAGATCCGTGGTCCAGAACGAGTGGATATCGCCGCCCCAGAACACCGGGTTTTTCACCTGTCGATGCTGGATCGACGCCAACATGCGCTCGCGGTTGGCCATATAGCCGTCCCACCCATCGGTCCAGCGCCCAGGCTTGTGGTTGGTCAGATCGCGTTGAGTCAGCGGTGCCACTAACAGGTCCTGGGCGATGACATTCCACTGCGCCTTTGATTCGGCGAACCCTCGGTCCAGCCAGGCCTCCTGCTCCCAGCCGAGCATCGTGCGGTTGGGCGCGCGCAAGTCGGTGCAGGTAGTGTCGGCGACATGCCCCTGGTGACTGCCGTTGGGGAGAATGCACGGCTGTTCCGAACGGTATTGGCGCCCGTCCAGTACATGGAAGCGCGCTAGTCGGCCGTAGTCCAGGCGCCGATAGATGCGCATATCCGGTCCTCTCGGCACGCTGCCCGCGCGCAGTGGCATATGCTCGTAAAAGGCTTGGTAGGCTGCCGCCCGTTGCTGCAGGAATTGCTTCACCGATACTTTCGGGTCCTGGGACCAGCGATTGGCGTAGTCGTTCTGTACCTCGTGGTCATCCCAGGTCGCCACGCTGGGCGCGGCGGCGTGCAAGGCCTGCAGGTCCGGGTCGGTTTTGTACAACGCGTAACGGTTGCGATAGTCGCTCAGGCTCACTGCGTTGCCACTGCCGTGCGGGCGAATGATCTTGCCGGAGTCAACCGCGTAGGAACTGTCGTAGATGTAGTCGCCAAGGAAAAACACCAAGTCGGGCTGCTCTGACGCGAGGTGACGGTAGGCGCTGAAATACCCGCGCTCCCAATGCGAGCACGATACAAACCCCACCCTCGCCGATGCCATTGCATGCAATGGCGGCGCGGTGCTTACCCGCCCCACCGGGCTCTGTGCCCCGAGCCCTTCGAACTGGTACCAATATGGCCTGCCTGAATCCAGCCCGGCCACCTCGATATGCACCGAATGGGCAAACCGTTCGGTCGCCATCACCTCGCCTTGCTTGACGAGGCGCGTCATCGCCGCATCACTGGCCACCCGCCAACGCACTGGCACCGCACGGTTCAACCCACCGCGTCCATCCGCGGCATTGAACAGTGGCGCCAGGCGCGTCCAGATCACAAAACCATCCGGCAATGGGTCGCCCGATGCCACACCGAGGGTAAACGGATAGTCCACCCCGGCACTGCGGGCAAAAGGGCTGAGGATCGAAAACGCCGTCGCTAACGCAATGCCGGAGAGCACCCGGCGGCGGCCATGGTCCACTGCGCCGCTCACAACCGGCGCGCCCAGTCGTCACGCACCGTGGCAAACCCGAGCAAGTCCTCATACACGCCATTTTTGAGAAACGCCTGACGCAGGCAGCCTTCATAGCGCAGGCCGATTTTTTCCATGACCCGTGCCGATTCCTTGTTGCGGCCAAAACACTGGCTGCCCACCCGCTGCAACCCCAGTTCGGTGAAGCCGAAGTCCGTCATTGCGCTCGCTGCTTCAGCGGCATAAACCTGATTGCGACAGTGCGCCGCCACCCAACCGCCGAGGTGGCCGTAGTGATGTCGAGTGCTGAGACGCAGGCTGATGATCCCCACCAATTCGCCGGTTGCATGCACATGCATGCCCAGGCTCAGCAACTCGCCTGCACGATATTTTTCTGCGATGGCGGCAATAAAAACCTGCGCCGTTTCCAAGGTGTAGGGCTCTGGAATATTGGCGGTGTTATCCGCGATTTTCGGCCCGTTGGCGAGTGTAAAGAGTACCTCGGCCTGGTCCGGCTCCAGTGGCCGCAGCAGTAAACGCGGTGTGGACAAGTGAGGCAGTTCAGTCGACATGCGGGGCGGCTCTCAAAATAAATGCATCAAGAGTGTACGGCCTTCGTGTCAATTTCATTACGTCATGAAAATGCACGGTGACACTTCTGAAAGATGCGTCCTAGAGCCTTTAAACCGTAAATTATTGTTAACCAATCGGTCATTTTTGGTTGGTAGCGTGTCGCCCCTAATTCAATGACGGGGCAACAGAATGAGAACCTGGGATGAACCCAAGAAACGCAAGGCACACATCGAATTGATTCCGATGATCGACGTGATGATGTTCCTCCTGGTGTTTTTCGTACTGGTGAGTCTGAACGTGATTCCGGCACTCGGCATGAAGACACAGTTGCCCAGCGCCAGCACTTCGCAACAGCTCAAGCCGCAGAACAAATTCATCCTGACGCTGGGCCTGGAAGGCCAGTTGCAGCTCGACGGTAAAGACCTCACGGTCGATGCGTTGGTCCCCACTCTGAAGGCTGCGGAAAAGCCCGACACCAAGTCGACAATCATCGTCAACAGCGACAAGGGCGTTGAGGTTTCGCGCCTGGTGGAAGTGATGGACACCCTGCGCCAGGGTGGCTTTACCTCCGTCTCTATCGCCACGCGTAAGTCCTGACCATGTATGTATTGTTTCGTACCCGTCAGCTGCTGGGCAGTGTCCCGGCCCTGATCGCCCTGGTGCTGATTGCCCTGGGTATCCAGTCCCAGCCGCTGAAAATCCAGCCTCAGTACGATGAGTCGGCGGTTGAACTTGCCTTAGTCGAACCAGAGCCCGAAGTGGTGCCTGACCCCGTAGTGGAACAAGAGCCGCCACCGCCGGTGATTGAGGATGAAGAGGCCGAGCCGGCCCCTCCGCCACCGCCGCCCAAGCCGCTGCCCAAACCTGAACCCAAGCCCAAGCCGGTGCCCAAACCCAAACCCGTGGTAGCCGCCAAGCCGACACCTGCACTCGCGCCAGTGGCCCCCGTCGCCGCCAAGCCGGTGCAGGCCGCCGTCGCCCCGACGCCCGCACCGCCCGCGCCACCGGCACCGCCCAAAGTGGATGGCCAGGCGCTGGAGGGTGGTTACCTCAAAGGTCTGCGCAACGAGCTGGATACTTACAAGCAATACCCCACCGGGCGCCAGGCGTCCCTCGAGCGCCCCAGTGGCGAGGTGGTGGTCTGGTTGATGGTGGATCGACAAGGCCGTGTCCTCGACTCCGGGATCCAGACCCCGGCGCCGAGCATGCTGCTCAATCGGGCCGCTACCAATAGCCTGCGCCGCATCAAGCAGGTCAAGCCGTTCCCCGAACAAGCCTTCGGTGGACGCAACGAGCAACGCTTCACCGCCACCTTCAACTACAGCGTGCAATAAGCACCCCGACACCAGGACGACAGTGATGAGGTTCACACGGATTCATCTGGCACTCGTTGCCGCGACGAGCATGACTCAAGGAATGGTCATGGCAGCTTCCAGCGACAGTGACGTCGGGACGATTGGCGTACAGGGCAAGGCGACCTCCGGGGGCGGTTACATGGTCCCGGAAGAAAGCATCAAGGGCCGCTCGACCATCACCAAGGAAGCGTTGGACAAGCAGACCGCTACCGGCAATGCCATCGACAAGCTCAAGTACACGCCGGGGTTGAATATCTCCAGCGAAGACAACACCGGGCTCTCGGGTTTCCGCTTCACCCTGCGCGGCATGAACTCCGACCAGGTCGGTATGTCGGTAGACGGCATGCCGATCAACGACTCCGGCAACTACGCGCTGTACTCCAACCTGCTGGGCGACCCGGAAAACATCGATCAGATCTTCGTCACCCAGGGTTCCTCGGAAGCGGACGGCCCGCATATCGGTTCCAGCGGCGGCAACATCGGTATCGTGACGATCCGCCCGACCAAGGAGACCGGTGCGTTCGTCAAACAGGTGGTGGGCAGCAACGCCACGCGCAAGACCTTCGCCCGCATCAATACAGGTGAGGTCAATGGCCTGAGCAACTGGCTCTCGGTGTCCCACACCGAAGGTGATATGTGGCGTGGGTCGGGTGCCGTGCGTGCCGACAAAGTGGAGTGGAACAGCTTCTTCGACGCCGGTAACGGCAACACCGCGAACCTGATCCTCAAGTACCACGAGCAGGACAACAACAGTTACAGCCAGCTGACCAAGGCGCAGTTCCAGCAGTACGGCCGCAAATACGACCCGTATGCCGCGACGCCGGCCCTGGGCAACAACGGCAAGGTCAACAACTACTACGCCCTGGCGCAGAACCCGTTCCAGACCTTCACCGGCGTACTCAATACCCAGTTCAAGCTGGCCGACAACCTGTCGCTTTCAGTCATCCCGTATTACTACTGGGGTAACGGCAGCGGTGTAGGTTCCTCTTCGTACGCGCTGAACCGTGGTTCCAACCAGGGCGGCATTTTCGATTTGGGCAACCTGCCGACCGCCGCCCAGTACAACGCCGACGGTTCCTCGACCACCGGCGTGTACTACCGCCCTTCGCGCACCCAGACCTGGCGTCCGGGCATCACCACCAAGCTGAACTGGGACCTGGGCGACCACAGCCTGCAATTCGGCTACTGGTACGAACGCGCGCGCCAGAGCCAGACCCAACCGTTCATTGCCCTCAAGAACAACGGCAAGCCGAGCGACACCTGGCCGGACGGCACGTCCGTGGTCGACGCCAACGGCAACACCGTGCAAGGCCGCGACCGCTTCACCGTGACCCCGGCACAAAAAGTCTGGGCCCAGGACACCTGGTTCATCAATTCGGACTGGACCCTGGTGGCCGGCCTGGCCTACATGAACGTCGAGCGCGACGGCACCAACAACGGCAGCCTCACCGAGCAACCGGAAAAGCGTAACCAGACCTACAACAAGCTGCTGCCCAACGCGGGCCTGAAATACCAGCTCGATGAGCGTGACCAGTTGTTCTACAGCCTGTCGCGCAACATGCGCGTGCCGCAGAACTACGTGCTGTACGACAAAGGTGCCAACTCGATCGACTCCAAGCCGGAAACCAGCTGGAACCATGAACTGGGCTGGCGCTACACCGCCGACGACATGACCCTGGCCGCCACCCTGTTCTACATGGAGTTCAAGAACCGCCAGGTGTCGTCCAAGGACATCAACGGCGACTTCGCCGACATCAACGCCGGTGCCGTCACCAACAAGGGTCTGGAATTGGAATGGAGCGGCCTGCTGCCTAACCATTTCAACTACTACACCTCCTACACCTACACCAAGGCCGAGCAGCAAGATGACCTGACCGTCTACAACGCCGGCAAAGCCATCCTGCTGCCCACCAGCGGCAAGCAGTTCGCCAACGTGCCGAAAAACATGCTGGCCGCAAATATCGGCTATGACGACGGGCGCTTCTACGGCACCTTCGGCGGCAAATACACCAGCCGGTTGTTCGGCGACCTGACCAACGACGAAGCCATCTCCGGCCGCACCGTGTTCAACCTCGGCGCCGGTATCTACCTGCCGGTGGACAAGAAAGTGGTCAAGGACGCGACCCTGCGCCTGAACGTCGACAACCTGTTCGACAAGAAGTACCTGGACGGTGTGTACACCACCAAGACCAACGCGGCGAGCTACAGCGGCTTCCGCGATGGCGACCCGGCCTACATCGTTGGCCTGGACCGTACCGTCACGGTTTCCCTGGAAGCGAATTTCTAACTGCGAGGCTATAGATCATGGACATGAACCTGCTTCACGCCATCACCTTTTATGTGATGTACGCCGCCATGGCGATTGCGATCTTTATCGCCATCGAACGCGGCATTTACTTCGCCTATGTGCGTCGCCAGGCGCGCGCCTTGACCGAAGTGCTGGGTGCCAATGTGCACAGCGAACGTGACCTGCCTGAGGCCCTGACCCGCCGCGACAGCCTGCCGCTGAACATGGTGCTGCCGATCCTGGCGCAGAAAGCCGCCCATGGTTCGCGCAAAGACCTGGATGACGAAATCGACACCCAGTACCTCAAGACCCGCGCGCCGCTGTCCCGCAGCCTGTGGATCATCGAGACCATCACCACCGCCGCGCCGTTGTTGGGCCTGCTGGGTACCATCCTCGGCATCATCGACACCTTCAAGGCCCTGGCGTCGGCCGGTGTATCCGACCCAGGCCAGATCTCCGGTGGTATCGGTACGGCCTTGTTCGCTACCGGCCTGGGTATCGCCATTGCGCTGTTCTGCGTGGTATTCCACAACTTCTTCCAGGACAGCCTGGAGCGCATCAACGACCAGTTGAAGATCCTGCTGATCCGCGCCGCTAGCGGCGCCCGTGTCCAGGGTGAAGTACCGCATCTGGTGCCGACGCCGCTGCACACCCGCACAGCATGACTTTCAGGGCGGACGCTGGATGCGTCCGCTGTTCTTTTTGCCCGATGAGACGCCCATGCACCTATCAATGAAATTGCGTATCGCAGGCCTCGCCGGTTTGCTCCTCAGTCCGCTTGCCCAAGCGGACTTTTCAATTCCAGGGTTTGAACTGGTGCACACCGTACCGGTGGATACCACGTTAGGCACTGCTGATTTGCGTCAGCCTGGCCCGGTCTGGATAGAGTTGTTCGACGGTGCCACAAGCACCATTGATATCGGCCAGTTCTACGCCGCCGACCATCCCGGCTCGGTGATGGACCAAGTGATCCAGCACCTGGAAGCCGCCGGCAAACGCGGTGTGAAGATCCGCTTCCTGCTCGAAGAAAAAGGCATCAAGTTGTCGGAAGCCTCCACCCTGGAGCGCCTGCGCGCCATCCCCAACCTGACCTTCCGCGTGTTGCCCTATGGGCAATTGAGCGGCGGCATCATCCACGCCAAATACCTGGTGGTCGATGGTAAACAGGCGTTTGTCGGCAGCCAGAATTTCGATTGGCGCTCCCTGGAACATATCCACGAAACAGGCTTGCGCATCAGCGACTCGACCGTGGTGAGCCAGGTCCAGGCGATCTTCAACCAGGACTGGACAGCCCAGGCGGCCCTCACCGACAACAAACCCGTGCCGCTGCCCGTCACCGGTCAGGCGCCTGCGCGCACCGGCAACTATCTGGTGGCCAGCCCGCAGCGCTACAACCCGCCGGGCGTGGGTGACTCCCAACTGGAGCTGCCGCGCCTGCTGGGCGAGGCAAAAAAGCAAGTGCGCGTGCAACTGCTGGACTATGCGCCGCTGTCCTACGGACCGGATCGCACCCGTCCTTACTACGCGGTGATTGACAACGCTGTACGCGCCGCCGCTGCACGTGGGGTGTCAATCAAATTGATGGTGTCCAACTGGAACACCGACGCACTGGAACTGCCCTACCTGAAAAGCCTGGCCGTACTGCCGAACGTCGAGATCAGGATCGTCACCCTGCCCGAAGCCAAACAAGGCTTTATCCCCTATGCACGGGTGATCCACAGCAAGACGATGGAAATCGATGGACAGGTGGCGTGGGTGGGTACCAGCAACTGGCTCGGTGGCTATTTCGACAATTCGCGCAACCTGGAAGTGGTGATGCACGACAACGCGATGGCCAAGCGTATCGGCGAGTTGCATGAGCAGTTGTGGGATGGGCCGTATGCCACGGCGCTCGATGTAGCGGCACAGTACCCAGACCCGCACCCTGGCAAGCCTTGACCTGAAATGTGATTCAACACCCAAAACAAATCCCCTGCGGGAGGGGGCAAGCCCCCTCCCCCATTTGAGTCTTTATTGTCCTGACACCTGAGTACGATATTTCCCACACCAAGGCCTCCCTATAGCAACCTTGGTGATGGTAGTGTGTAGAAATGTTTCTGACTTATTGATCAGAAACCTCTTACTCACTATCTGCAAAGGAATGCCTCTAACAATGCACTTCCCACTCAAAAAACTGGCTGCCGCCACGCTGTTCGCCGCCAGCCTCTGCGCCGTCGCCAGCCCGGCATTCGCCAACCTCAGCGCCGAACAGAGCGCGAAGATCATCAAGCATTTCAACGAAGCGCCGGCCACCGATTTCCGTGGTTTCCTCGGCACCCTGTCCAAGGGTGACCTGGCGAAAACCGATGATGTCGGCCCAGCCATTGATACGTTCCTGGCCAACAACCCCCTGAGCGCCGACCAGCAGAACGAAATCAATCGTCTGCTCGGCATTTACACGCGGGTGAAGTACGGCAAGGCCGCCCTGGAAACCCTGCGCGAGCTGGTGGAAATCCCGACGTTCAATGTGGATGGCCTGCCGCAGTACAAGAACCCGGAATTCCTCAAGATCGCCGACAAGATCCAAAGCCTGGCCAAAGCGTTCAATCTGAACTTCCGTAACGTCGACAACCGCGTCTATGAAATCACCCTGGAAGGCAGCGGTGACGAAGTGGTGGGCATCCACGCCCACGCCGACGTGGTGCCCGTAACGCCGGAGAACTGGGTGCTCAAGGACGGCACCAAGCTCGACCCATTCAAGGTCACGCTGATCGGCGACCGCATGTATGGTCGTGGCACCGAGGATGACAAGAACGGCATCGTAGTGGCGATGTACGCCATGAAGGTGATCAAGGAAGAAAAGCTGCCGCTGGCGCGTCACTTCAAGTTGTTGGTGGACACCACCGAGGAGACCTCTGGCGACGCAATTCCTTACTACTTCGAACACAACCCGACCCCGCAATACAACCTGGCGCTGGATGGCGGCTACCCGGTAGTGATTGCCGAAAAAGGCTACGGCACGGTGATGGCGACCTTCCCGGTACGCAAAGGCGAAGGCAAAGGCGCGGAAATCATTTCGATGACCGGTGGCATGGCCACCAACCAGATTCCTTCGGTATCGGTGGCCACTCTGGTCAGCGACAAACCGGCTGAACTAGCGGCCAGCCTGGAAAAAGCCGGCGTTGAATACGCCAAGCAGAATGGCGGCGACTTCGAAGTGGCCGCCAAAGTGGTCGGCAACGAGGTCAAGCTGACGGTGACCGGCGTTTCCGCTCACTCCTCTGAACCGGAATCCGGTGTGAACCCGGTGGCGCGCATGCTGGTGCTGATCCACAGCCTGGACGGCAAGATTGCCCTCAAACACAACCACATTACCGACGCTGCACGGTATGCCGCCGACAACTGGGGCCTGGATTACCTGGGCGGCAAATTGGGCGTGGGCTTCTCCGACGCCTTCATGGGGCCGCTGACCACCTCGCTGACATTTGTCGGCCAGGATGCCAAAGCCTTCAAACTGGCGGTGAACCTGCGCGTGCCGAAGGGCAAGACCCCGGAAGTGCTCAAAGCCGAAATCGCCGACAAGCTCAGCGCCTGGGATAAGCAATCCAAGGTCAAGGTGGACTTTACCTACTCGGTGGCCGAGCCGATGTACCGCAACCCTGAAGGCGAATGGGTGAAAGCCTTGCTCGCCGTGGCCAGCGAAAACCTGGGCATGGAACACAAGTTCGGCACTTCGGCCGGCGCAACCTCCGTGCACGAATTGCCCAATGGCGTGCAATTCGGCCTGGCGCGCCCGGAAGTCAAATACACCGGGCACACGGACGGCGAGTTCAAGAGCGTCGACCAGTTCCTGCTGGACCTGCAGATCGTCACGGAAATGATCGGACGCGTCGGGCAATTGCCCAAGCTCTGAGGCCACGTGAGCCCGCCGCAACGGCGGGCTCAACGCATCAGGATATCTTCGAAGAACCCACCGATTGGCAGCACGGGGTGACAAAGCTGGATCTCCAGCACCCACACCATTTCGCTGGGGGTGATATCCAGGTCAGCCAATTCCTTGCTACCGAACAACGCATGGGGAAAATCCGCAATGCGGTGGCCTGCCAGGTTACGTGATAGCCGCCAGCCTTTCGCCATGGCGCGGTCTTCGGCAAAGTCATACAGTTCAACACCGGTCATGCCTCGCAGCCAGGCTTCGCGGGTTTCATCGAAGACTTCATGCAGCACCTTATGGCAGTCCAGGTGCAACGGCGCCTCGCCGAAGACGAAAGTGTCGCCGTAGTCCCCTTCGTAGCCGTCCCAGACCGGGCCAAGGTCCACTACCACAATGTCGCTGGGGCGTAATGTACGTGACGGATCGATCCCTTCCCGCGGCGGACGCACCGTATCATCGCCAAAGCGGATGTAGGTGGGGTGCCAGGTATGTGAGGCGCCCATGGCCTGCAATTGCCGGGCGGCCATTTCGAGGGCAGCCCCTGTGGTCATGCCAACCTTCAGTTGGCTGGCAATCGATGCCAGCGCGCGCACGCTTTTCTCACGTGCCGCCAGCATGCCATCGAGCGAATACCGCGGCCCGACTTTTTCCCAGGTTTCATCCAATGAGTTAAGCAATGTGTCGACGCTCGACGGGCCACTGGGCACAAAGGCTTCCGCGACAAAACGATGGACCGGCAAGCCCGCCTCGAGGCAACCCGCGCGCGCCTGGTTGATCATCCCGCCGTTGCCGCAGGCATACACCTGCGCCTCTTCCCAGCGGTGCCCATGGCTCAGCGCAACGTCCTGCACCCTGCCCTCCGATGCCAGCACCGGGTGCCAGTGGAAACGGGGACAGTCGATGACCGATTGGTCCAGGAAGGCGCGGTCGTAAAAATCTGCCGCCTGTGCGCCACCCCAGTAAAACGTCACCTCGACACCACGTTTCAAGGCGGTCAGCAGGATCGGCTTGATCCCCGCATAGCCAGTGCCGGTGGCGAACAAGACGACAGGCGCCACGTCATCGTCCTGCCAGGTGCAGGCACCAAAAGGCCCTTCCACGTGCAATAGATCGCCGACGTCAAGGTCGCCGAGCAGGGTCTCGGAAAACAGCCCGCCGCTCACCCGACGAATCTGAAAAATCAGGCGTCCATCGCCATCGGCCGGCAGGTTGGCGATAGAAAAGCAGCGCGAGTCACCGTCGACCAGGCGGAACTTGAGGTACTGGCCCGCCCGCGCCGCCAAGGGCATATCCGGCATCACGACCAACTCGATGATGTCGGGGCTGAGTGCGCGCTTGCTCAGCACTGTCGCCTCAACAACCAACGCGGGCGCGTCCAGGGACCAGCCGGGAATCTCCAAGCGCATATCGGCACAGGCATGGCTCTGGCACAGCAGCATTTCATTGGCCGCCAGGGGATAGCTGGGAGAAGGAGTGCCCGGCGCCAGGCGCTTGGCACGGTACTGCCCCTGGGCGACCACGACCTTGCACGAACCGCACGCTCCACGCCGGCAGGAGAACGGCACAGGCAGGCCGCTGGCGAGCATCGCGTCGAGCAACAGTTCGTCACCGGCTTCAAAGGTTTTCCCCGATGGGGAGAGTTCGATGACATGGCGTGTGTTCATAAGGACCTCGGGGGGAGTGAGGCTTGATTGTTGCGCTAGACTAGGCCCATTAAAACCTCCAGTTTTGGATAGTTCAGATGGTCCAGATGCGCAAATGGCGCCCGTTGCTCAAATTGGATGAGAGCACTCAACAAGCTTCCTATCGCAAGATCGCCGATGGCCTCGTGTCTGCGATCGTCGAGGGGCGCCTACCTCCAGGCACACTGCTGCCGGGCACGCGGGAAATGGCGCAGGTACTCAACGTCAACCGCAAGACGGTCATCCTGGCCTACGAAGAAGCCCTGACCAAAGGCTGGCTGATCAGCGAGCCGCGACGCGGGACGTTCGTCAATGCGCAACTGGTGCCCGCTCCAGCGCCCAATCGCGCACAACAGTCCTTTGCCCCGCCGTTGCTGGCGCAGGCGGTCGTCCCGTATTTCACCCAGAACGCCCAGGTGATCGCCCTGCAACATCGGCATGACGCACTGTTTTTCGATAACGGCGCCTGCGACCACCGCTTGCTGCCGCAGGCTGTGTTGCATCGCTACTACCGCAACGCCCTGCGCAACAGCTTTGCATCCAATTCGGTGCGTTATGGCAGTGAGGGCACCGGCTATGAATTGCGGTGCGCGCTGGCGGAAATGCTGCGCAACAACCGTGGGCTGACGGCAAACGCGGAGAATATCTGCCTGACCCCAGGCACACAGGTGTCCCTGTTCCTGACCGCCAGCCTGCTGATCAAACCCGGCGACGTGGTGCTGGTGGAACGCCTGAGCTACCCACCGGCGTGGGAGATTTTCCGCAAGCTGGGTGCGCAATTGGTCATGGTCGATATGGATGAGGAAGGCTGTCGCACGGACCACATCGAACGGTTATGCCATAGGCACGACGTCAGGATGATTTACCTCACGCCGCACCATCAGTTCCCCACCACCGTGAGCCTGCACGCAGCGCGCAGACAGCACCTGCTGGCGCTGGCGGAGCTGCACGACTTTTGCGTGATCGAAGAAGACTACGACCACGAATACCATTTCAACGGGCGGCCGTACCTGCCGCTGGCCAGTGATAACGCGCAACGCCACGTGATCTATATTGGCTCGTTATCCAAGGCACTGGGCTCAACCTTTCGTTGCAGCTACGTGGTTGCCCCCGCCAGTGTGATTGAAGTGCTCCAGAGGAGCGCGGCGTTGGTGGTGGGGGACAGCGACGCGGTCGCGCAGAAGATGCTGGCGGACCTGATCAATCAGGGGGAATTGAAGAAACACCTGCGCCGCGTTTCAAAAGAATACGCAGCGCGTCGGGAAGTGCTGCAGAGCTGCCTGCAACAGTCATTTGGTGATCGGATACGGGTACGCGAGCCTGAAGGTGGCCTGGCGCTCTGGGTGCGTTTCCAGGATGAAACCGATGTGGATCAACTGGTAAAGGCCGCTCAAGAACAGGGCGTGATAGTACGCAGCGCGTGTCAGTTTTCGCCGATGAACCTGCCCGAAAATGCCTTGCGCCTGGGTTTTGCCTCACTTGATCGGGATGAGATCCGTCAGGCCACGCTGCGCCTGGCACGGGCGCTGAACACACACAAATAAAAACGCCGATCATCACTGATCGGCGTTCTCATTAAATATGGAGCGGGAAACGAGACTCGAACTCGCGACCCCGACCTTGGCAAGGTCGTGCTCTACCAACTGAGCTATTCCCGCAAATGGCGTCCCCTAGGGGACTCGAACCCCTGTTACCGCCGTGAAAGGGCGGTGTCCTAGGCCACTAGACGAAGGGGACACGCTACTGAAACACATGGTGTGTATTCCAGTGCCCAGAGGCCTTGTCCGTAGACTTGGCCCTGGTTTCACTCAATGCCGCCCGAAGGCAACACTGCTTAAATTGGAGCGGGAAACGAGACTCGAACTCGCGACCCCGACCTTGGCAAGGTCGTGCTCTACCAACTGAGCTATTCCCGCAAATGGCGTCCCCTAGGGGACTCGAACCCCTGTTACCGCCGTGAAAGGGCGGTGTCCTAGGCCACTAGACGAAGGGGACACGCTACTGAAACACATGGTGTGTATTCCAGTGCCCAGAGGCCTTGTCCGCAGACTTGGCCCTGGTTTCACTCAATGCCGCCCTAAGGCAGCACTGCTTAAAATCTGGAGCGGGAAACGAGACTCGAACTCGCGACCCCGACCTTGGCAAGGTCGTGCTCTACCAACTGAGCTATTCCCGCATATTGGCGTCCCCTAGGGGACTCGAACCCCTGTTACCGCCGTGAAAGGGCGGTGTCCTAGGCCACTAGACGAAGGGGACACACGTACAACATTCACTTCCTAGCGCGTTTCGCGGTGTGCTTTACGCGTTAAGTGGCGCGCATTCTATGGATGGATTGAAAGGTCGTCAACCCCCAAGGATAAATTTATTAAAATCAATGACTTCGCCCTGCTTTCCAGGCCTGTAGGCGGATTTTGCTCGTCTGGGTCTTGGCGCCTATATTCTGGCGCCCGACAAGACGTTATAGTTCGCCCCAGCAGATGATAGCAATGTGCATCTATGCAAAAACATTTTACCTATATAGAAGCATCTACCCGAGCAACTGGTCGATCAGTCCTATCCGCCAGATAGCGCAGTCACTACACTCCATTAAGTAAACCCAATAAAGAGGCCACACCGGTGACACCACTCATGATCACCCTGCTGGTAATAGCCGGGATCGTAATACTGATCGCCATTGGCTACATGAACCATGTGGTGGAAAACAACAAGCTGGAAAAGAAGCGCACCGAGATCGAGCTCAATGATCGGTTGCGTCGCTGCGGTGAAATCACCGAGACCTTCCCTGGCCAGTTGATGACCCCGGCGCTTAAATTGTTGCTGACCCGCCTGGAACTCAACGTCAACCAGCGCCTGCTGCACCTCAACAAATCCAGCGCACCGATCAAGGCACGCATCACCGAGCTGAATGCGCTGATCGCCCAGGGGGAGTCGATCCCCGTGACCAACCCGCCCGCGCCGATCCAGACCGAAGCCAAGGCCAAGGACGTGCGGTTCCTGCTTGAAGCCTTGCACGGTCAAGTCACCCGTGCCGCCCAGGACGGTTTCCTGCCCACCAATGAAGCCAAGCACTGGATCAAGGAAATTCGCCATATCCTGGTGCTGCTGCATATCGAGTTTTTCAACAACCTGGGCCAGCACGCCCTGCAGCAAGGCCAGCCCGGCCAAGCGCGCCTGGCGTTCGAGCGCGGCGTGCAATACCTGCGCAAGCAGCCGGAACCGGTGATCTACAGTGCACAGTTGCAACTGCTGGAGTCGCAGTTGGCCCGTGCCAACTCCACGGTGCTCACCAATAGCCAACCCGCCGAAGACGAGGTCAATGAATTGACCGAAGGCCTGAAAGTCGTCGACGCCGACGCCGAGTGGAAAAAGAAAGCCATCTACGACTGATGGTCTTCCAAGTGGGTGAGCCTGTAGTGAGCAGGCTTGCCCGGCTCACTGCGATAATTCCTCCTACTCACGGCCTCCAGTAGCCCCACCGTCACCGAATGCCATCAATTTGCACCTATCCCCCTACTCCCGACTAGCGTAAAAAAGCCCTCCTCACTCCACGAAATGAGAGGCTCGCTATGCCCGTTGCCGTGATTGATGGACAACCGCTGCACTATCTCGACCAAGGCAGCGGCCCGGCTGTCCTGCTGGGCTCCAGTTACCTGTGGGACCGTCACATGTGGGCGCCGCAGATCGAGGCCCTGTCGCAACAGTACCGTGTAATCGTCCCTGAGCTGTGGGGTCATGGTGAATCGGGGCCGTTACCGGCTCACACCCACTCTCTGGATGATTTGGCGCGCCAGGCCCTGGCCCTGCTGGACCAGTTGGACATCGACCGGATCAACCTGGTAGGTCTGTCGGTCGGCGGCATGTGGGGCGCACGCCTGGCATTGAGCGCACCGGCGCGGGTCAACAGCCTGATGCTGATGGACACCTACCTGGGTGCAGAGCCCGAGGCCACGCGCCAGTATTATTTCTCGCTGTTCAAGATGATCGAAGACGCTGGCGCCATCCCTGAGCCATTGCTGGATGTGATCGCACCGATCTTCTTCCGTCCGGGTATCGACCGGGAATCAGCGCTGTATCAGGATTTTCGCCAGGCGCTGCAGGGGTTTTCCAAGGAGCGCCTGCTGCAAAGCATTGTGCCCCTGGGCCGGCAGATCTTCAGTCGCACCGACCTGCTGGAGCAACTGCCTCAGTTGGACGCCGACACTACCTTGATCCTGTGCGGCGAGCAGGACAAACCCCGACCACCTGCCGAGTCTCGGGAAATGGCTGGGCTGATCGGGTGCGACCTGATCCTGATTCCAGACGCAGGGCATATCTCTGCCCGGGAAAATCCGGACTTCGTCAACGAAGCACTGCTGACCTTCCTCGCCAACAACGCCTGATCGCCCTCCTCCTTGATCGCGGCCTTCGCGCTGCGATCAAAGGCGGAAATGCCCGACCATCCCCTTGAGTTCCGCGCCCAATTGCGCCAGCTGAATGCTCGACGCTGCGCTGCCTTGCATGCTCAGCGCCGATTGATCGGCACTGGCGCGGATACTGGTGACGCTACGGTTGATCTCTTCAGCGACCGAACTCTGCTCCTCGGCGGCGGCGGCAATCTGCTGGTTCATCTGCTGAATCAATGACACCGCCACGGCGATACTCCCCAGCGCACTTTCAGTTTCCAGGGCATCGCTGACGGCCAGCTTCACCAGCTCGCCACTCTGCTGGATCTGCTGCACCGACGACTGCGCCGCGTTGCGCAGCGTGCTGACCAGCCGCTCGATTTCCTCGGTCGATTGCTGAGTGCGCTTGGCCAGTGCCCGTACCTCATCGGCCACCACCGCGAAGCCACGGCCCTGCTCACCCGCGCGTGCCGCTTCGATGGCGGCGTTGAGGGCAAGCAAATTGGTTTGCTCGGCGACACTTTTGATCACACTCAATACGGTGCCGATATTCTGGATTTCCGTGCTCAGACTTTCGATGCTGGCGCTGGCACTGGTGCTGGAGGCGGCGAGCAACTCGATACGCTGCAAGCTCTGGCGTACTACCTGCTGGCCACTGTCGACCTTGTCATCCGCCGTCTGCGCCGCTTGAGCGGCCTCTTCGGCGTTGCGAGCCACATCGTGTACCGTGGCGGTCATCTGGTTCATCGCCGTGGCAACCTGCTCGGTCTCCTCTTTTTGACTGCTGACTTCGACATTGGTCTGTTCCGTCACGCTGGACAGTGAATGCGCCGAACTGGCCAGCTGTGCGATACCTGCCTGCAGGCCGCTGACCATATGGCTCAAGCCACTGCCCATCTGCTGCATGGCTTGCATCAGTTGGCCCATTTCATCACGGCGGCTGACCTCCATGCGCCCGCTCAGGTCGCCCGAGGCAATCTGCTGGGCCACCGCGATCACACTGCGCAGCGGCGCAACAATCAGGCGCGTAATGACCCAGGCCGCAATCAAGCCCACCAGCAACGCCAGGGCCGACGAGCCGATAATCAGCATTGCGCTTTTCTTCAATTGCTCCTGCATCGACTGGTCTTCGGCGGCATATGCCTGGTTGACCCGGCTGACCACTTGGTCGGCCCTGTCGTGCAACTGCTTATAGACCAGCTTTTCCTGGGCCAGCAGGCCGGTGTATTCGCCGAGCTTCTCGCTGAACGCGGCGATATGCCCGGACACTTCGTTGAGGACGGTCTGATAACCCGCATCCTTGACCGCAGTTTTCAGTTGTTCGACCTGAGCCAGGGCCTGGTCCGCCTGTTCGATCTTGCCCTGCTCGGCATTGTCGGCATCCGCCCTGCGGCTTTGGTCCAGGCGCACCCGCGCTTCGTTCATGGCTTGCAGCATCAACCTGGACACTTGGCTGACCTGACCCGCCTGCTCGATAAACTCGGCGCCTTCCTTGCCTTGGCTTTCCTTAAGGCCATAGGTACCGTCGTCCGTCAGTCCCGACTGCAATACATCAAGGTTATTGGCCACACTGGAGACCGACCAACTGGCCATTTCCAGGGCCAGGTCCTTGGTCTGGGTCAGCTCGACAAATTCGTCGAACGCCTTACGATAAGCCGCCAACGCCTGCTCGACGTCAGTCATCTCCGGCACATTGGCAGCGGAGCCGGCTTTGAGGGCGGCCGCCTGGGCTGTCAAGGCGTCGACACTTTCATGCAAGGCGTCGACTGCCTTGGGGTCGGCGTGCAGTGCGTAGTCCTGTTCGATCAGGCGCACCTTGAACAAGCCGCTATTGAGCGAAGACATCGCCTTGAGGCCCTCGAAACGCTGACCCACGGTTTGCAGGGACCACACACCGATTGCCGCCACGAGCGCAGTCAGCAGTAGCACCAAGGTGAAACCCAAGCCCAGTTTTTTTGCCATACCGAGGTTGGCGAAACGTCGTTGCACGGCCGAAATCATCGCACTTGAGTCCTCTTGCAATGGCAGATGCCATCAAGCGTGGTTTTCATGCGGCGAGATTCGCAACCACTCGCCAACGACACAAGATGCTGGCGTCGGAATAATGGCAAAAAGCTACACGCTCGTCGTTTTCAGAATGGTCGAGGTCGATCTGGCACCCACGGCACGGAACAACGCCAGCGCCCGCTGATCTGCAGCATAGGCCACATTGATGCGCAGCCAGTCACTGTGCTCACCGCCCGGGTTGAACAACGCTCCCGGAGACAGGAGCACACCGAGGCGTCGCGCGCAGGCCTGCAGATGGGAATGATCCGTCGCGCCTGGCCGTGCCCACAGGAACATACCGCCGGAGGGCACGGCAAACACCTGCCATTCTTCGTCTTCCAATACCTGCAAGGTTGAGGCCATCTGCGTGTTCAGGCGCTTGCGCAGGCGTTGCACCCACTTACGATACGTACCGTTGGCCAGCAGCGTGGCAACCACTGTTTCAGCAAACCGCGACGTGCCGATGCCGGTCAGCGTCTTGAGGCTGGCTAATTGTGCAATAACCGTAGCGCTGGCACTGAGATAGCCCACTCGCAGGGCACTGCTCAGGGTCTTGGAAAAACTTGAAACGTAGATCACCCGGTCATCATGGGGCAGCGCCGCAAGCCGTGTGCAACTGGCGTGCTGCAGGTCGCCATAGATGTCTTCCTCGATGATCAGGAAATCGCCGCTGCACGCCAATTGCAGCAAGCGCTCGGCAACCTCACGGCACAGGCTGGTACCGGTAGGATTGTGATACAGGCTGTTGATGAACAGGCACTTGGGCCGATGGTTACGCAGCAGCGCTTCCAGCACCGGGATATCCGGGCCGCCGTGGGTGCGTGGCACTTCCAGCAGCGTAACGCCATGGAACGCCAACTGACGATAAAGGTTGCCATAACCCGGCGTCTCGACCACCACCGTATCACCCGCCTTCAACAAGGTGCGTATGAGCAGGTCCTGGGCATGGCTGGCACCATCGGTGGTGAGAATACGGTCAAGGCTGCTGGCGACCTGGATCCGGGTCAGGCGCTTGAGCAGTTGCTCACGCAGCGCCGGCAGCCCCAGGGGCGGGGTGTGATTGAACAGGCCATGGGTGTCGATACGGCTGACTTCACGTACCGCATAAGTGATGTCATCGCTTTCGCGCCAGGTGTCCGGTAGCCAGCCACACCCCAGTTTCAACTCACCCAGCGGTCCGTCGGTAAAGGCGCCCCAGCCTAGCTCCGCACCTTCATACCAATGGTTTTCATGCAAGACCGCAGGCGGGGCCACCACGAATCCCGAGCCCTGCTTCGAGACCAACAGCCCCTGGGCCACCAGCCGATCGAATGCCTCGACCACGCTGGACTGGCTCAGCAGATTATCGAGGGCCAACTGCCGGATAGACGGTAATCGAGTGCCGGGCGTTACTCCACTTCTGCGAATCCATTCCGTCACCGCGCTGACGATTTGCTGCACCACCGGTACAAGGGCTTGTCGATCGATCCCTAAATCCATGCGCCACTCACTTCAACTGTCTGTTATTCAACCCAAAACAGTTAAGCACAGAAGCCCTCTTTGCCTTGCCATGCATTCTTATTAAAGTATTGATTTTATTGACTTATTTACCTTATGACACACATTCAACCAAGGCCATTTGCCAGCCCTGGAAAAACCTCACACCCCATCAAACCTTTTCGAGTACCGGCTCGCATGGATTCCTAGATTGCGGTTGCACCACCGTCCACCGCCAATGCCTGGCCTGTGGTGAAGGCAGCACCGTCGCTGCATAGGTACAACACCGCGCTGGCGATTTCCTCGACCTTGCCAATGCGCCCGACCGGGTGCATGGCGGCAGCGAACTCTGCCTTACGCGGGTCCGCTTCGTAGGCACGACGGAACATGTCGGTATCGATCACCGCCGGGCACACGGCATTGACGCGGATTTTCTTTTTCGCGTACTCGATCGCGGCCGACTTGGTCAGGCCGATGACCGCATGCTTGGACGCGGCATAGATGCTCATCTTAGGGGCCGCCCCCAACCCCGCGACCGATGCAGTATTGACGATCGCCCCGCCGCCCTGCGCCAGCAACAGCGGCAATTGATACTTCATGCACAGCCAGACGCCCTTGACGTTGACCCCCATGATGGCGTCGAACTCGTCCAGACTGCCGTCCGCCAGCTTGCCCTTCTCGATCTCGATCCCGGCGTTGTTGAAGGCATAATCCAGGCGGCCATAGGCGGCGACGGTCTCTGCCATCAATTGCTGCACATCGGTTTCCAGGGTGACGTTGCAACGCACGAACAGCGCCTCGCCACCGGCCTGACGGATCAACGCGACGGTGCCCTCACCGCCGTCCACGTCGAGGTCCGCAACCACGACTTTCAAGCCTTCGGCGGCGAACGCCAGTGCGGTGGCGCGGCCAATACCGGCGGCGGCGCCGGTCACCAGGGCGACTTGGCCGGAAAACGTCATGCTCATGAGGATGTCCTTTGGGAGAAATAGCGGTGGCTCGAGTCTAGCCAACGCCCTGTGCGACGCGTCAGCACTATCAGAAGGCCGGTTGGCGCTGCATGAATGACAGTGATACTTGACCCAGGCTGACTATCAGCCACGCCTATCGCCGTGCATTCGCGCCACTCGGACAACCTTGCTCACTGGCTATTGAGGGTCTATCACTCAAGGTTCATTTCTAAAGAGTCCTTGTCATGACTGCCCAGACCAACCGCCAATTCCTGCTCGCCAAACGTCCGGTCGGTGCCGCCACGCGAGACACCTTCACCTATCAGGAAGTGCCAGTAGGCACGCCTGAAGACGGGCAAGTGCTGGTGCGCAATGAGTACCTGTCTCTGGACCCGGCGATGCGTGGCTGGATGAACGAAGGCAAGTCCTACATTCCGCCCGTCGGTATCGGCGAGGTAATGCGAGCGCTGGGCGTAGGCAAGGTGATTGCTTCGAACAATCCGAAATTCGCGGTGGGGGACTACGTGAATGGTGCCCTGGGGGTGCAGGATTACTTCCTTGGCGAACCGCGTGGTTTCTACAAAGTCGATCCGACACTTGCCCCTCTGCCCCGCTACCTCTCGGCCCTCGGCATGACCGGCATGACCGCCTACTTCGCCTTGCTGGACACCGGCGCGCCCAAGGCTGGCGAAACGGTGGTGATCTCCGGCGCGGCCGGTGCGGTTGGCAGCATTGCCGGGCAGATTGCCAAGCTCAAAGGCTGTCGCGTGGTAGGCATTGCCGGCGGTGCCGACAAGTGCAAATTCCTGGTGGATGAACTGGGCTTCGACGCAGCAATCGACTACAAAAACGAAGACGTGCCCGCCGCGCTCAAGCGCGAGTGCCCCAAAGGGGTGGATGTGTATTTCGATAACGTTGGCGGCGACATTCTCGACGCCGTGCTCAGCCGCCTGGCATTCAAGGCCCGCGTGGTGATCTGCGGTGCGATCAGCCAGTACAACAACAAGGAAGCGGTGAAAGGCCCGGCCAATTACCTGTCATTGCTGGTCAACCGCGCGCGCATGGAGGGTTTTGTGGTGATGGATCACGCGGCCAACTTTGCCGCCGCCGGGCAAGAAATGGGCGGTTGGATGGCGCAGGGCAAGCTCAAGAGCAAGGAAGATATCGTGGAGGGGCTGGAGACGTTCCCGGAGACGCTGATGAAGCTGTTCAACGGTGAGAACTTTGGGAAGTTGGTACTGAAGGTGTAGGAGCCAGCTTGCTCGCGAAAAACGCAAAGGCACTGCGTTCATCAGAAGGCCCGCGTTATCGTCAGCGGCCTTCGCGAGCAAGCTTGCTCCTGCAGGGGTCTATCAGGCGATCTCGGCAACCACCGCCGCCAACGCCTTGGCCGGATCAGCCGCCTGGCTGATCGGACGACCGATCACCAGGTAGTCGGAACCTGCATCCAGAGCCTGGCGTGGGGTCAGGATACGGCGCTGGTCATCCTGGGCACTGCCCGCCGGGCGAATCCCCGGAGTGACCAGTTGCAGCGATGGGTGCGCGGTCTTCAGGGCCTGGGCTTCCAGCGCCGAACAGACCAGACCGTCCAGGCCAGCCTTCTGCGCCAGGGCGGCCAGGCGCAGAACCTGCTCCTGAGGCTCGATATCCAGGCCGATACCGGCCAGGTCTTCGCGCTCCATGCTGGTCAGCACGGTCACACCGATCAACAGTGGCTTGGGGCCGCTGCGCTGTTCCAGCACTTCACGGCAGGCCGTCATCATGCGCAGGCCGCCGGAGCAGTGCACATTGACCATCCACACGCCCATTTCCGCAGCGGCCTTGACCGCCATCGCGGTCGTGTTGGGGATGTCGTGGAATTTCAGGTCGAGGAACACTTCGAACCCTTTGTCACGCAGTGTGCCGACAATTTCCGCGGCGCAACTGGTGAACAGCTCCTTGCCGACCTTGACCCGGCAAAGCTTCGGGTCCAACTGGTCAGCCAGCTTCAGTGCGGCGTCACGGGTGGGGTAATCCAGGGCGACGATGATAGGAGTCTGGCAGACGGACATTGGAATGGGCTCTCAGGCAAGTCGAAATCGGCGCGGATTGTAGCGCAAGCAGCGCCTTTGCGGGATCCGATGATCGGTAAATACTGATCAGCCGTCCATTTCCCGGCATTCGGCGTGATTATGTCGAACCCGATACATTCCCGACATGCCCCCTACACGCCCCACGACTAGCCTCGCCCACATGACCGCCCGTCCAGCACTTCCAGCCATGGAGCTGGGCGCCTATGCTGACAGCACTAACCAGGCAGATGATCGCACCCATGCATACCCCTACCGTCTCTGTAAATGAAGAGCAAAAAGGCGCGGTGATCGCCGAAGACAAGCGCTGGAGCACCCGTGCGCTGATCGTCGATGATGACGTGCCGATTCGTGAACTGCTGATCGATTACCTGGCGCGCTTCAATATTCTCGCCATCGGCGTGACCGACGGCAGCGCCATGCGCCAGGCCATGCAGGCCGAAACCTTTGACGTGGTCGTGCTCGACCTGATGCTGCCGGGTGAAGACGGCCTGTCGCTGTGCCGCTGGCTGCGCGCCGAATCGGATATCCCGATCCTGATGCTCACTGCTCGCTGCGAGCCTACCGACCGCATCATCGGCCTGGAACTGGGCGCCGACGACTATATGTCCAAACCGTTCGAGCCGCGGGAACTGGTGGCGCGCATCCAGACCATCCTGCGTCGTGTACGGGATGACCGCACCGAGCAACGCGCCAACATCCGCTTCGACAATTGGCGGCTGAACAGCGTGTTGCGGCAACTGGTGGCCGACGATGGCCTGGTGGTGCCACTGTCCAACGCCGAGTTCCGACTGCTGTGGGTATTTATCGAACGCCCGCGCCGTGTGCTCAGCCGCGAACAATTGCTGGACGCCGCCCGCGGACGTTCCATCGAAGCCTTTGACCGCAGCATCGACCTGCTGGTCTCGCGCCTGCGGCAAAAACTCGGGGATGACCCGAAAGCCCCGCAACTGATCAAAACCGTACGGGGCGAAGGTTATCTCTTCGACGCTCGGGATATCGGTTGATGCGCGCCACCTTCAATACGTTGTTCGGCAGGCTGTTCGGTGTATTGCTGGTGGCTATTGTACTGGCGCATGTGCTGGCCTTCTTCTGGTTTCACCACTACGGCCCGCCGCCACCGCCGCCCCAGGAAACCTTCGTCGAACAGCCGGACGGCACGATGAAGCCTCTGCCCAAACACCATCGCCCCTGGTTCGGTGGCCCGGTGGTGCCGCTGACGTTCCAGTTCATCTCGCTGATCATTGCCGCCTGGTACGGTGCCAAGCTGCTGAGCCGGCCGATCCAGCGCCTGAGCGCGGCGGCCGAACGCTTGAGCGTCGACCTCGACAGCCCGCCTCTCAACGAGTCCGGGCCACGCGAGGCACGCCAGGCCGCATCGACCTTCAACATGATGCAAAAACGCATCCGCGAGCAGGTCAGTCAACGCGCGCGCATGCTCGCTGCGGTCTCCCATG
Source organism: Pseudomonas sp. BCA17 (assembly GCF_004519405.1). GTDB lineage: Bacteria > Pseudomonadota > Gammaproteobacteria > Pseudomonadales > Pseudomonadaceae > Aquipseudomonas. The sequence continues at coordinate 81,656 of NZ_SGWI01000004.1, forward strand.
ACCTGCGCACCCCGTTGTCACGCCTCAAACTGCGCCTGGAACAGATCGAAGACACCAAACTGCAAGGTCAGATGCGCCAGGACCTGGACGACATGATCGGCATGCTCGACGCCACCCTGAGCTACCTGCACGAACAACGTACCAGCGAAACCCGGCATTGGCTCGACGTCCAGGCACTGGTCGAATCCCTCAGCGAAAACGCCCAGGATCAAGGCTCCGACGTGCAGTTCGCCGGCACCTGTGCGCCCTTGCAGGTACAGCCAATGGCCCTGCGTTCATGCCTCAACAACCTGATCGACAACGCCCTGCGCTATGCCGGCACCGCACGCGTGGAGTTGGCGGACAGCCGCGAGGCCCTGGTGATCCGTGTGATCGACCACGGCCCCGGGATTGCAGCCGATAAGCGCGAGGCGGTATTCGAACCGTTCTTTCGCCTGGAGGGCTCACGCAACCGTAACTCCGGCGGGGTCGGCCTGGGTATGACGATTGCCAGGGAAGCGGTGGAACGTCTCGGCGGCCACCTCAGCCTGGAAGACACGCCAGGCGGTGGCTTGACCGCCGTGATGTGGTTGCCGAGGGTTTAAAGCCGGTTATCTTCACGGCGCCCCTGAGCCTGGGTCGCGCTCCAATCCGTCAGCAGGCTGTAGGCCACCGCCAATAAGGTCGGGCCGATAAACAAACCGATGAAACCAAACGCAATCAAGCCGCCGAAAACACCCAGCAGCACGATCACCAGCGGCAGGTTGCCGCCCCGGCTGATCAGGTACGGCTTGAGTACGTTGTCTACGCCGCTGATGATGAACGTGCCCCACACACCGAGGAACACCGCGTAGGTGTAATCGCCCTTCCAGGCCAGCCAGGCCGTAGCCGGAATCCACACCAGCGGCGGCCCCATGGGAATCAGGCTGAGCAGGAACGTCACGATGCCCAGCACCAGTGCTCCAGGCACGCCGGCGATCAGGAAACCGATCAGTGCCAGCAGGGCCTGGGCCGCCGCAGTACCGATCACACCGTTGACCACCCGTTGCACGGTGCCCGCCACCAGTTCGATGTAGTAGCCGGCCCGCTCGCCGATCAAACGCTCCAACAGACGATGCACGAACACCGCCAACCGTGGCCCATCACGGTAAAAGAAGAACACGAACACCAGGCTCAGGGTCAGCTCAAGGATGCCGCCGCCGATCTGCGCGCTGCGCGCCAGCAGCCAGTTGCCGACCTGGCCCAGGTAAGGCTTGATGCTGACCATCAGCGCCGCCCCCTGTTGGTCGATACTGTCCCACGTCGTCACCAGGCGCTCGCCGACAAAGGGGATCGAACTCAGCCAAGTCGGCGCGGCAGGCAGGCCATCGACCTGGATATCCTTGATCAGGCCCACGGCATCACGTACATGATCGGCCAGGTTGAAACCCAACCATACCAGCGGCACCGCCACCAGCAGCATCCAGCCCAAGGTCAGGATGCCGGCGGCCAGGGATTCCCGCCCGCCCAGCCAGCGGGTGAGCAAACGCATCAGCGGCCAGCTGGCAAACGCCAGCACCGCGCCCCAGAACAGCGCCGACCAGAACGGCGCCATCACCCAGAAGCTGGCACCAAACAGCACCAGCAGCAGGATTTGCACCAGCAGGCGATCATTATTGAGCATTGGGTATCTCGAGAATAAGGCTGTAGGAAGAGAGCTTAGGCGAACGGCACGGGTCCGTTCGCCTGGTTACGGTCAGCGTATCAGATGCAGGTGCAAACCCTTGGCGTCACCGGTGCCGGTTTCCATGCGCGCGGCGCGCACACCGCTGTCGATCAGGCCTTGGCGCCAGGCTTCGGCCGTGGGCCCGGTCAAACTGACACGCAGGGTGGCGTCCAGGTTCAAGCCACGGGAGATCAAGGTCATCCAGGCGGGATCGGGTTCCCCGCCCAAGGCCGGGAAATCCAGCTCGCCGGTGCTTTTCAGTTCGCGAAGCAAGGTCGCCGACGTGGGCAGCAAGTCACCCAGGGGAGCGTTGGCATCCAACTGTTCCACATGCAGGTAGGCACGGCGGTTGCCACGGGTGATGCCGTAAAGCGCCACCAGGGAATTGTCCTGCGGCGCGGCCAGACGCAACAACAGGTATTCCTGCTGGCCATCGGCACCGACCAGCTTGGCGTTGCCGAATACTTCATTGGCCCACAGGCTGCTTTCGCCGCAATCACGGGCCTGGCACCAGAACAACAGCTGCGCGCCCTTGGCCTGCAACGCTTCGCGGGTCGCGGTAAACGCGGCGCTGGACGTGTGCTCGGCGGGCAACTCATAGGTAATCGCAGTGGCTTGGCCGCGCGCTGTGGCTTGGCCCTCGTAGCGCAACTGGCCGCTGATCTTGCGGATTGCCCCCATGGGGTAGATGCGCTCCTTGGCTTCAGCGGGGCGGTAATCGACGATCTGCGCGTCGACCTGGCGGGACACTGCTGGCAGATCCTGACTGCCCGGCACATCGGCGGCGAACACCAAAGGGCTGAAACAGCACAGCCCGAGGGCACGTATACAGCCTTCACGCAGGCTCATCGGATGATTGAGCCCTGGCCATTGGAGGTTGCAGCAGTTTCAAGATGGTTCATGGTTGACTCCCTTTCAATCCGCCCAGCCTCGGCAGTTGACCCCGCCAAGTCAAGGCGTGGAGAAGAACCGATTGAAACAGTCTGCAACAAGAACAGCGCCGGGCTCGTCATTCAGGTGTAAATGATGGCCGCCGGGCAGCGTGGTCACTGTGAAGGGTAGCTGAGAAAGCAATTCGGAATGTTTCGCCAACATGCCATCCGCCGCGACCACCAGCTGTGTAGGACACGCCACGCGCCGCACAAAAGCCATCGCCTGTTCATCGGTCAGGCGAATCGGTGAGGCCAGGGTCAGTCGACTGTCGGTGCGCCAGGTGTAACCGTCCGGCACGGGCATCAAACCGCGCTGGGCCAGCAGTTCGGCGGCTTCGCGACTGACCGCGACCACACCTTTCATCCGCGCTTCCACCGCTCGATCAAGGGTGCTGTAGACCGGCTTGCGCTTGTCCTGCAGGTTCAATTGCGCCTGCAAGGCCATGCCCAATCGCTCGGCGGCGCTCTCACCGGCGGCGGTCGGCGGGATCACACCGTCGATCAATCCAAGGTGAGTCACCCGCTCCGGCAAAGCGCCCGCCAACACCAGCGAGACGATCGCGCCGAGGGAATGGCCAAGTAATGCAAAACGTTTCCAACCCAGTTGTTCGGCGACTTGCAGCACATCGAAGACGTAATCCCACAAGGCATAACCGGCCCCCGCAGGACGATGCGCCGAATGCCCATGCCCCGCCATATCCAGCGCGACCATGCGTACGCCCTGCAGTTTCGGCGCCAGCCGCGCAAAGCTGTTGGCGTTGTCCAGCCAGCCATGCAGGGCGATCACCGGCAGGCCGTCTTCGGGCCCGGAAAGGTGCGCCGCCAACTCGATGTGCGGCAAGCTGAGGCGCACTTCTTCGACCGGCGTACTCATGCGCAGCTGCGCTCGCGAGCTTCCCAGCGGGAGAACAGGTTCTTGATCAAGGTCGCGGTGTCCTGCGGACGTTCAAGGGGAAACATATGCCCGCCGGGCATCGTGAGCATTTCGCCCATAGGCAGGCGGCCTACGCCGCTGGCATGGTGCCGCATCACTACCCGGCTCTGGCGCCCACGTACCACCGCCAGCGGCACTTTCAACTGCCGCACCTGGCCCGGGCTGGTGTGCGGTACGCCACGATAAATACTGATTTCGGTGGCAGGGTCGAAGCGCAGGCGCAGGCGATCGCCTACCTGTTGCAGGCCATGTTGCAGATAAGCATCAAAACATTCGGGGTCGAACCCACGAAACAGGGTTTTGCCGGCGAAGTAGCTGCGCGCGGCCTCCAGGTCGGCGAACTCTTCACGCCGGCCCAGGGTGCGCCCGGCCGGGGTCAGGCGGTCGATAAAACCGAAGCGTTTGGCGGCGCGGATCACCCAGCGGTCGGCACGGGTCAGCACCGGCGAATCCAGCATCACCACGCCGCGATACAACTGCGGGCAACGCATGGCCGCGTGCAGATGCAACACGCCACCGAGGGAGTGCCCGACGCCCCATACCGGCTCCGGCTGCTGCTCCAGATGGTGGATCAACTCATCTACCAGGTTGCGCCAGTTGTCATCCACCGGAAACCGCGGGTCATGACCATGCTGCGGCAAATGAGCCACCTCGTATTCCGGGGCCAGCGCGGCAAACAACTTGCCGTAGGTGGCCGAAGGAAAGCCATTGGCGTGGGCAAAAAATACGTGTTGCGACATACCGGACTCATCTACAGAAACAGAGGTGGATTGTCACCAGCCCCACGCCGTACAGCAATGACTGTAACTGCCAGGAATGATGACACTCACGCCATGCCTATCGCACGGGCGGGTTCTCGCCCAGCGGCACCACAGCCATGGTCAGGCGCGAGACGCAGTTGGTCTTGCCGTCATCGGCCGTCAGGCGGATGTCCCACACCTGAGTGGTACGGCCGATATGGATCGCCCGCGCCACCGCCGTCACGCGCCCGCTGCGCACGCCACGCAAGTGGTTGGCATTGATCTCCAGGCCCACGCAATAGAATTTGCTCGGATCGATGCACAGGTACGCCGCCATGGAACCGATACTCTCCGCCAGCACCACCGATGCGCCGCCGTGCAGCAGACCATAAGGCTGATGAGTCCGGTGATCGACCACCATGCTGGCAGTGAGTGACTCGTCGTCGAAACTTTCGAAACGAATATCCAGCAATTCACCGATGGTATTTTTCTGAATGGCGTTGAGTTGCTCGATATTGGGTTGGGTGCGCCACAAGCTCATGGGGGTATCCTTATTGATTTTATTACGCTCCTAATCCTGCCACAGAATGGACTCACTGCGCTCGCTCCAGGCATGCAGTTGAGCGCCATAGGTCGATTCGATCACATTGCGTTTTATCTTCAGGGTCGGGGTCAGAAAACCGTTTTCTACCGCCCAACTGTCTTTGACCACCACCAGCTGGCGCAGACGCTCATGCTTATCCAGCGCCTGGTTGACCTGTTCCAGCCAGCACTCCAGCTCTCCCCTCAGTGCCTGCCGGTCCTCGCCCGCCGCCAGCACGCATAAACCTATCGGCGCGCTCAGCCCTTCGCCTACCACGCACACCTGCTCGATGCGTGCATGTTCGGCCAGGCGGTTTTCAATCGGCGCCGGGGCCACGTACTTGCCCTTGCTGGTCTTGAAGATTTCCTTGAGCCGCCCGGTCAGGCGCAGGCGGCCGGCCGCATCCTGTTCACCCTTGTCACCCGTGCGCAGGAACCCGTCATCGGTGAGGGTCTCAGCGGTTTTCTGCGGGTCCTTGAAGTAGCCGAGCATGGTCGCGCCGCTGCGCACCTGCACTTCGCCCAACGGGTCGATGCGCACTTCCACCCCCGGGCATGGCAGGCCGATCCAGCCAAGCGTCTGTTGCCCGGGGCGGCACACATGGGAATAGCCACAGCTTTCAGTCATCCCATACACCTCCAGCACATCCAGCCCCAGGCGCTGATACCAGCGCAGCAGGGCCTCAGGCACCGGCGCTGCGCCGGATAACGCAATACGCAGCGCGTCCAGGCCCAAACCCGCGAGCACCTTGCGGCCCACATGCCGACCAATAAACGGCAGGCGCAACAGCCTGTCCAGGCGCTTTTGCGAGACCTTTGCGTACACACCCATCTGCAGTTTGGTCCAGATCCGTGGGACCCCGAACAACGCGGTCGGCCGCGCCCGGCGCAGGTCAGTCAGAAAGGTATCGAGGCTTTCAGCGAAAAACACCGTTTGCCCGGTATAGATCGACGCCAGCTCGACGAACATCCGCTCTGCCACATGGCACAACGGCAGGTACGACAGCAGCCGGTCGCCCTCCCCCAGGCCAAACAACTCGGTGCCTCGGGTGGCGGCAAAGCCCAGGGCGCCGAATGTTTGCATCACGCCCTTGGGCAACCCAGTGGTGCCGGAGGTGTAGACGATAGTGGCCAGGCTGGAGGCTTCGGCCTCGGGGTTATCCTGAATGGGTGAGCAGACCTGCAGATCGGCCCAAGTGAAATCGAAGTCGCCGGCCGGCCCCAGCGGCAGACGGATGGTCGACAACCCGGCCGGGATGCCGGGCGCCATGGCCGGCCAGTCATCCAACTTGCCGATCAGCGCCAGCGCCGCCTCGGAATGGGTCAGCACATGGGCAACGGAGTCGGCGGTGAGGTTGGGGTATAACGGGACCGAGACATGCCCGGCCATCCAGATCGCCAGGTCGGCGATGATCCAGTGTGCACAGTTTTTCGAGATCAGCGCGATATGCGAGCCCGGGGGCAGTTGCCGAGCACGCAGCCACTGCGCGGCGCAACGGGCCTGATGGCCGACTTCGCCCCAGGTGAGGGTCTGCACCTCGCCCCCACCGATGGGCTGCACGAGAAAGGGTTTGCGCGGATGCCGCGCTTCACGTTCGAAGAAGACCTGCAACGGCAAACGAAAAGCGACGGGCATGGGACGCGCTCCTTTGTGTGATCCGATGATAGCCAACCAAGCACTTGCTTGGTTGACTATATAGCACACAAAGCAGCGACCACTTTTCCTACGGGTTCTTCACGCTGACCAGGCTCATCAGCCCCGCCAGCGGAGAATCACCCTCCAGCTCCGCCAGGCTGGCGGTGTGCATCGGTTGCGGTTGGCGCTGATGACCATGCTGCAAAAAGCTGATCAGGCAACCCACCAAAGGCTGGTGACTGACCAGCAGCACGTTGTCCTCGGTGTCGAGCTTTTCCAGCACCTGCAGCGGGTTGCCTTCGGGTGTCAGCCACGGCACCGTGCAGATCTCGGGCGTGAAACCCAACGCCTCGCGAACCAGCAGCGCTGTCTGCTGCGCCCGCACATAAGGGCTGGCGATGATCGCGCCGAGGGGCTGGCCGATCAGGTGCGCAGCACTGCGCAACACTTCGGCGCGGCCATGCTCGGTGAGGTTGCGCTCGGCGTCGGTGCGCGCAAACCCTTCGGCCTCACCGTGCCGCAAGATCCACAGTTTCACAGTTTGGGCTCTTCATCACGCACCGGATGCGGCGCCGGCGGCACGCTGTGGGCGGCCTCGCCTTCCGGGGCGCGCGGCGTCGGCCAATCAGCGAATGGCCAGGGCTTCTGCTCGGTATGGAAGCTGCCGAAACGGCCGATCTGCGCCAGGAACTGACTGAGGCTGTCACCGAAGTTCATCAGGCCCAGGTTCGGCGCGCTGTAGACCAGGCGATAGATCAGTTGCACCAGCACCAGCGCGCCGAGCAGGAATTGCGCCACCTGCCACACCAGGGCAAACACCAGCATCCACACAATACGCAGGACGATGGACTCGTACTTGGGCGCTTCTTTCGGATCGTTCATGACGCGTTCCTCAGTTGAAACCACTGGTGGAAATAAAGTCGACATCGGTTTTCGGCTCAGCCCGCATCAGCAGCTCGATCACCTGGTTCAAGGTGCGCCCTTCAAACAGGATCGCATGCAGCCCAGCGACCAGCGGCATGTACACGCCGACTTCCTGGGCCTTGGCCTTCAGCACTTTGAGCGTGTTGACGCCCTCGGCCACTTCGCCCAGGCGCGTAACGGCATCCTCCAGGCTCAGGCCCTGGCCCAAGGCAAAACCGACCTGATAGTTACGGCTTTTGGGCGACGAGCAGGTGACGATCAAGTCCCCGACGCCGGCCAGGCCCAGGAACGTCATCGGGTTGGCGCCCTGGTTCACCGCGAAGCGGGTCATCTCGGCCAGTGCACGGGTAATCAGCATGCTTTTGGTGTTCTCGCCCATGCCCAAGGCGACCGCCATGCCTGCGATAATCGCGTAGACGTTTTTAAGCGCACCGCCCAGCTCGACGCCAAAGCGATCGCCACTGGCGTAAACGCGGAACGTACGGCCATGCAGCACGGCCTGCACGCGCTCGCACAACACTTCGTCTTCACTGGCGACTACGGTGGCGGTCAGCGCGTGCTCGGCGACTTCCCGCGCCAGATTCGGCCCGGACAACACGCCGATGCGCGCCTGTGGAGCGATCTCTTCGAGGATTTCGCTCATCAGCTTGAAGGTGTGCGCCTCGATACCCTTGGTCAAGCTGACCAGCAGCTTGCCCGCCAAGCGTTCGGCGTGGGGGGCCAGCACCGAGCGCAAGGCGCTCGATGGCAGCGCGACGAAGCACAGGTCGCAGGCAGTGAGGGTTTCCAGCAGGTCCGTGACCGGTTCCACCGCCGGATGAATCTTGATGCCTTTAAGGTAACGGGGGTTTTCCCGATGCACGCGAATAGCTTCGGCCTGCTCGGGATCGCGCATCCACTGGCGCACCGCATGGCCGTTTTCAGCCAGCAGGTTAGCCACGGCGGTACCAAAACTTCCGCCTCCCAGGACCGCAATAGGGCGCTGTTCAGTCATATGCAATCCGTTAATCCATACCAGTGGCGATAGCGGCATTATACGGAGCGACCCGCTTGCGGCCAGCCCCCGCGTCAATTCACATGCTTGTCGGAAAATGCCACATGTACGTGAAGTAATTGCGAGTTCGACGACTGGCAAATGGCCCCACCTCAGTTAACATGGGCGGCTATTCGTCATTATCAAGGCCGTGCCGTGTATCTGGGCCCTCCTCCTCGCTCATCCCTGTTGTTGATGCTGTTGTGCAGCGCCCCTGCGCTGGCCGACGATCTGTTCCTGGACAGCCAGCCGCTGCCGCAGGTATTGACCGCCACGCGCCTTAAACAATCAGCCGCCGCCGTACCCGGCAGCATGACGGTGATCGACAGCGAGCTGATCAAGGCCAGCGGTGCACGGGACATCGCCGAATTGCTGCGTCTGGTACCCGGGATGATGGTCGGCTATACCACCGGCAACCAGGCGGCGGTGAACTACCACGGCACCAGCGCCCGTGATGCACGGCGCATGCAGGTGTTGATCGACGGGCGTTCGGTGTACCGCGCCGGCCTTGCCACCGTGGACTGGAGCGATATCCCGGTAGCGATGGAAGACATCGAGCGTATCGAGGTGTTCCGCGGCCCCAACACCGTCAGCTATGGTGCCAATGCGCTGATGGCCGTGGTCAACATCCTCACGCGCTCACCGGCCAACAGCCACGGTTCACGGGTTAAAGTCATCCGAGGCGCACGCGGGATCGACGATTTCTACGCCAGCCAGGGCGTCGGATGGGAGACCGGCGACCTGCGCCTGTCGTTGTCCGGGCAACAGGATAATGGATTTGACAGCGATGCCGCCGGTGCCGATCGCCGTGACAGCCGCCGCCTCAGCCGCTTCAGCCTGGCCATGAGCCAGACCCTGAACGCCCAGCAAAGCATCGACTGGCAATTGAATGCCAAGGAAGGGACCAACCAGCGTCCCTATACCTACGCCCCGGTATTCGCCGGGATTACTGAAGGCGGTACCAATTCCGACGTCACAGCCAAGGACTACGCCACCTCATTGCGCTGGAACTTCGATTTCAATCCCGAACACAGCCTGTACATCCAGGGGTCCGCCCAGCAGTGGGACCGCCAGCAGATCTGGAAGGCCTGCGATGCCAAGGTGTCGTTCAGCCCTGAGCTGACCCAGCTATGGCAGCTCAACCCCGACTATGCCGAACTCTTGGCGCGGCACATGGACACTTTCAGCCAAGGCACCGCGCCACCTGGCAGCGCTGCCGAACAAGCCTTGGGCAATCAGGTGCTGGACCAGTGGCGCAATGGCGCCAACCAGAGCGTGTGCGGCGATATCGACCAGAGCACCCGGGAAAGCCGCTATGACCTGGAGATTCAGGACACCTTGAGCCTGTCCGACACCCTGCGCCTGGTCAGCGGCATGAACTATCGCTACGACCGTGCCGACTCCGACACCTATTTCAACGGCACCCTGGACGACACCACCTGGCGCCTGTTCGGTCATCTGGAGTGGCGCGCCAGCGAACACTGGCTGCTGCAAGGTGGAGCGATGTATGAAGACACCCACTTGAGCGGCAACTCGCTGACGCCCCGGGTCGCGGTCAACTACCTGATCAACCCGCGCCACGGCCTGCGAGCGGTGTACTCTGAAGCGATCCGCTCGCCGGACATGTTCGAGAACAACGTCAACTGGAGCTACCGCGTCACCAACCTGAGCGCCCCGGCCTATGGGCAGAATTCCGGGCAATATTTTGTGGTGACACGCGGCCCGGGCAACCTCGATAAAGAGTTGATGCGCTCGCGAGAGCTGGGCTACAACGGCTTCTTTGCCGACCTCGGGCTGAATGTCGACGTGAAACTGTTCTACGACGAAATCACTGACATGATCAGCTCACCGCTGCGCAACAACCAGTACATTGCCAGCAACGCCAACAGCTCGCGGTTCACCGGTGCCGAGTCACAGTTCGATTGGCGCATGAGCAACGCCGACCGCCTGCGGCTCACCTATGCTTACGTCGACGCCAGCGCCAGCAACCCCTCCGACGAGGCACAAACCGCACGTAACAGCGGCTCGGCCGGCTGGCTGCGTGAATGGGGCCACGGCTGGTCCAGCGCGCTGTTCTACTATGGCGACGACGCACTCAACCGATATCGCTTTGAACGGGTCGACCTGCGTGTGGCCAAGCGCATTGCCCTGGGCAAAGCCAACGTGGAGCTGGCCGGCATGCTGCAACAACGCCTCGATAACCAGCCCACCACCTGGGCCGATAACAACTACGACAGTCGCCATGTCCTCTACTTCAGCGCGGAGCTGGAGTTCTGACATGGCCGACCAGTCACGGATGACCCTCTTCTTCTCACGGCTGAGGCGACGCGGCCTGGGCCTGCTGCTGGCGTGCCTGCTGCTGACAACGCCGGCCTGGAGCGCCGACATCCTGCTGACCGCCGCCGAAGACAGTGCCGGGGTTCAAGCGTTCGCCCAGGCTCTGGCGCGGCAACGCCCTGAAGACAACGTGACCTTCACCCCGCTCAAAGACATGCCGGCGCCGAACCTGCTGCCCGCCGCAACTCGCTTGATCCTGCTTGACCTGCCTGGCCTCGACTGGCGCCTCAAGGACACCCAGGGCCCTTCCACCCTGGTACTGCGTATCAGCCGCCTGCAAGCCCGGCAGCGCCTGGGCACCACTCACCCGGCCAAAATAAGCCTGTTGTGGAGCGACCCACCCCTGGAGCGCCAGTTGAATCTGATCGCCCATATTTTGCCCCAGGCACGACGTATCGGCGTGCTCTACGGCATCGACAGCGAATTCCTGCTCCGCGAATTGGCCCAGTACGCAGCGCCCATGGGCCTGGAGATCGTGCCGCAGCTCTGGGACAACATTAATGACAGCCGGCCACTGCAGAACCTGTTCAAGAACAGCGATGTACTGCTGGGTCTCGACGACCCGCAACTGTACAACCCGAAAACCGTGAAAAACCTGTTGCTCAGCAGCTATGCCCAGCAACTGCCGCTGGTGGGTCCCAACGCCGGCTTCGTCAAGGCCGGCAGCCTGGCCAGCACCTACAGCGACCAGAGCGACTGGCTGGATGTACTTGACCGATTGCTGGACCACTCACCGGCCAACTGGCCGCGTTCGCTGTATCCGGAACACTTCAAAGTCGTGGGCAACCCGCAAGTCGCGCGCTCACTGGGCATCGAACAGGTTGACGAAGCCGACGTCGCCGCCCGATTGGCCGAAGGAGAAAAACGCCCATGACCTTGCGTCGTCGCTGGGATATCCATACCCGCACCCAGCTCATCACCTTGGGCCCGGCATTGCTGCTGACCTTGCTGTTGATCAGTTTCTTTACCTTCGTGCGTATCCAGGACCTGCGTCAGGAACTGGACCATACCGGCCAACTGATCGCCAACCAGCTCGCACCGGCGACCGAGTACGGGGTGATTTCCGGCAACAATGACGTACTCGACAGCCTGCTGCGCGCCACTTTGGCCACACCCCATGTGCGTTTCCTGGAGATTCAGGACAGTGCCGAAAACATCCTGGTGTACGTTGAGCAGCCGACGGAGAAACACGACCGCTCGCTGTCGGTGAAGGTGTTCCAGGCGCCGATCCGCCTGCAGCATATCCAGCTGGGCACTGACTTTTTCCAGGACAACCTCAACGAACCCAAGGCGCCACGGGCGGATTACCTTGGCCGGGTGATCGTCGGCATGTCCAACGATGCCTTCAGCCAGCGTCAGCAGGAGATCCTGTTCAAGGCCGGCATCCTCGCCCTCTTCGCCCTGCTGTTCACATTCCTGCTTGCGCGACGCCTGGCCGCCAGTCTGTCGCAGCCGATCAGTGCCATGGGCCACGCGGTCAAAGCCATCCAGCAAGGTGAATACAAGACCCCTCTGCCGATTGTCGATGATTCCGAGCTGGGCGACCTGTCACGCCATATCAACAACCTCGCCGAAGGCCTCAACCAGGCCAGCCGCGAACAACAGCAGGCCATGGCGCAGTTGATCCAGACCCGCGAAGAGGCCGAGCGTGCGAACAATGCCAAATCGGACTTCCTGGCGATGATGAGCCACGAATTGCGCACCCCCATGAACGGTGTGCTGGGCATGCTGCAACTGCTGGAAACCACCGAAATGACCGAGGAGCAGACCGAGTATGCGGCGCTGGCCTCCGAGTCCACCGAGCACCTGCTCAAGGTGATCAACGACATCCTCGACTTCTCGCGCATTGAACGCGCCGCGCTGGAGCTGGAACATATCCCGTTCAACCTGGCAGACCTGATCAGCAGTTGCGCCCAGGCCTTCCAGCACAGCGCCCAGCAGCGCGGCCTGGCATTGGAGCTGCCGATCCCTGCGGGGATGGACTCGCTGCGGGTGCAGGGTGACCCGACGCGCATCCGGCAAATCCTGGTGAACCTGATCGGCAACGCGCTGAAATTCACCGAACACGGCACCGTGACCGTCGAACCGCACTGGCAGACCCTTGATCATGAATTGGTGTGGTTCACCTGCACCGTGCGCGACAGCGGCATCGGGATCTCCCCCGAGCGTCTGGAAATGATGTTCGACGCGTTCCAGCAAGCCGACAGTTCCATTTCAAGGCGTTACGGCGGCACCGGCCTTGGCTTGCCTATCGCCCGTACGCTGGCCGAACGGATGGGGGGCACCTTGCGCGCCCAGAGCGAGGAAGGCCGAGGCTCGGTGTTTACCCTGGAAATTCCATTGGCCATCGATCAGAAAAGCCTGCCGGCGATCACCCCTGACGCCAACGGCAAAGCCAGCGCCGGGGACGGGCAACATGTGTTGCTGGTGGAGGACAACCCGGTCAACCGCACCGTGGTCGAAGCCATGCTGCGCAGCCTGGGTTTTGAAGTCAGCCTGGCCACCGACGGCGCCGAGGCGATCCGCAGTGCCGAGAGCCTGATTTTCACCGCGATCCTGATGGACTGCCGCTTGCCGCTGATCGACGGCTACGAGGCGACCCGACAGATTCGCCAGTTGCCCGGCTGCGCCGACCTGCCAATCATCGCCCTGACGGCCAACGCCTTGCAGGGTGACCGGGAGGCCTGCCTGGCTGCCGGAATGAACGATTACCTCTCCAAGCCATTCAAACGCACGGATTTGCAGCAAATCCTGCAGCGCTGGGTGCAATAGCGCCGCGCCATCAGCCAACTGCGACTGGCGTGAAACACGAAAGTGCGGCAGTCTTAGGCACCCAAACGGGCTGATAAACAGGCTCGGTTTAAAATTTCAGTGAACAAGTGTACATTGAGTGCCTTGACGCTGTGACTTTCACTACAACGCAATAGTCTATGTGTAGGCTGCCGCTATGAGGCATGAACGCTTCATTCGGTTCGGGAAGATTTACCCTGCCCTGCCGCATGGGATTATTGAGGAGCTCGCATGACCAAACAAAACGCCTTTACTCGGGAAGACCTGCTGCGCTGCAGTCGCGGTGAGCTGTTCGGCCCAGGTAACGCGCAACTGCCCGCCCCGAACATGCTGATGGTGGATCGCATCACCCATATCAGCGAAGAGGGCGGCAAGTACGGCAAAGGTGAATTGGTCGCCGAGCTGGATATCACCCCGGACCTGTGGTTCTTCGCCTGTCACTTCGAAGGTGACCCGGTCATGCCGGGATGCCTGGGCCTCGATGCCATGTGGCAACTGGTCGGCTTCTACCTGGGCTGGCAAGGCTTGCCAGGCCGCGGTCGCGCCCTGGGTTCGGGTGAAGTGAAGTTCTTTGGCCAGGTCCTGCCGACCGCCAAGAAAGTCACCTACAACATTCAAATCAAGCGCGTCCTCAAGGGCAAGCTGAACCTGGCCATCGCCGACGGTTCGGTGACTGTCGACGGACGCGAGATCTATACTGCCGAAGGCCTTCGGGTCGGCGTATTCACTTCCACTGACAACTTTTAAGGGTTATCCGCATGCGCCGCGTCGTTATCACTGGTCTGGGCATTGTTTCTTGCCTGGGCAATGACAAAGAGACCGTCACCGCTAACCTGCGTGCAAGTCGCCCTGGCATCCGCTTCAACCCGGAATACGCCGAAATGGGTCTGCGTAGCCAGGTTTCCGGCTCCATCGACCTGCCTCTCGAAGAACTGATCGATCGCAAGATCTATCGCTTCGTCGGCCACGCTGCCGCCTACGCCTACCTGGCCATGAAAGACGCGATCGCCGACTCGGGCCTCAGCGAAGACCAGGTTTCGAACGTACGCACCGGCCTGATCGCCGGCTCCGGCGGCGCATCGACCCTGAACCAGATGGAAGCGCTGGATATCCTGCGCGAAAAAGGCGTGAAGCGCGTTGGCCCGTACCGTGTCACACGGACCATGGGCAGCACCGTTTCCGCCTGCCTGGCCACGCCATTCCAGATCAAGGGCGTGAACTACTCGATCTCGTCCGCTTGCGCCACCAGTGCTCACTGCATCGGTACTGCCGTTGAGCAGATCCAGCTGGGCAAGCAGGACATCGTATTCGCCGGCGGCGGTGAAGAAGAACATTGGAGCCAGTCGTTCCTGTTCGACGCCATGGGCGCGCTGTCCACCCAGTACAACGAAACCCCGGAAAAAGCCTCCCGCGCCTACGACGCCAAGCGTGACGGTTTCGTCATTGCCGGCGGTGGCGGCATGGTGGTGGTCGAGGAGCTGGAACACGCTCTGGCCCGTGGCGCGAAGATCTACGCGGAAATCGTCGGTTACGGCGCCACTTCCGACGGCTACGACATGGTTGCCCCAAGCGGTGAAGGCGCCATCCGTTGCATGCAGATGGCCATGTCCACCGTAGACACCCCAATCGACTACCTGAACACCCACGGCACTTCGACTCCGGTCGGCGACGCCAAGGAAATGGAAGGCGTGCGCGCGGTATTCGGCGACAAGGCCCCGGCCATCAGCTCTACCAAGAGCCTGTCCGGTCACTCCCTGGGCGCCGCCGGCGTTCACGAAGCGATCTACTGCCTGCTGATGATGGAAGGCAACTTCATGGCCGGCTCGGCCAACATCGACGAGATCGACCCAGTCGTCGCAGATATGCCGATCCTGACCAAGACCGTTGAAAACGCCAAGATCGACACCGTGATGAGCAACAGCTTCGGTTTCGGTGGCACCAATGCCACCCTGGTACTGAAACGCTGGCAGGGTCAGTAAGCCCCGCACATTGATCACATTAAAAGCCCCGACTGATCGGGGCTGATGATGGTCACCCCCACACCCTGCGAAGGCTACGCTTTCGCAGGGTGTTTTTTATGGGGGACTAAAAAACTCTGGCGGGCAAGCTCCCTCCCTCGCAAAACGCCCTACCGGCGCGACGCCAGGCCCACCTGGAAAAAACGCGGAACACTCAAGTGCTCGTATGCTCTATAACTGCATGTCCTTCATCCTGCGACCCTGTGAGGTTTGCCATGCCCGTTATCGTAAACACACTGAATACCGACAACTTCCGTCATAGCCTCAACATCGATAACCACGAGTTATTTACCGACCTGCCCAAAAGCCTGGGAGGCGACAATTCGGCGCCCTCCCCCCACGATTATTTCGACGCAGCCTTGGCATCGTGCAAAGCCCTGACGCTCAAGCTTTACGCGCAGAAAAAAGGCATCCCACTCACCGGCGTCACCGTGGAAGTCACCCACGACGCCAGTGAAGAGCAGAAGGGCAAATATCAGCTCAACGTCAAACTCACCCTCAAGGGAGTACTCACCGACGAGCAACGCAATGAACTGCACCGCGTGGCCGATCACTGCCCGGTGCACAAGTTGATGACCACCGCCGAGATCAACATTGACACCCGGTTGTCGGAAGGCGCCTTCAGCCAATAGCGCCAACCTCCCATCGAGCGGGTTATGCTCAGCACCATCCAACCCGCTCAGACTGGGATGCACCATGACCCCCCTCACCGTGATCCACCCTCGCTCCGAAGATGTCGAAGGCCAACCCATCCTGCGCCCACTGCCATCGAGGGAATGCCGCAGCGTCGGACCTTTTGTGTTTTTCGACCATATGTTGCTCACGCACTATGCGCCGGGCAGCGGCATGAACATCCGCCAACACCCGCACATCGGGCTGTCGACCCTAACCTACCTGTTTGAAGGCGCGTTGCAGCACAAGGACAGCCTGGGGTCCGATCAAGTGGTACAGGCCGGGGATGTCAGCTGGATGACCGCCGGCAGTGCGATTGCCCACGTCGAGCGTACGCCCGAGGCGCTCAAGGCCAGCGGATTCAGCCTGCATGGTCTGCAGGTGTGGTTGGCCTCGCCCAAGGACCACGAGACCGGACCGGGGCATTACAGCCATCACCCGGCGGCAAGCCTGCCATTGAGCGACAACCTTGGTGTACAGATCCGCCTGATCGCCGGCAGTGGTTTCTGCCTCAACTCGCCGGTGCCCGTCTTGTCGCCGACCTTGTATGCCGAAGTGAGGATGCAGACAGCCACCGCCTTGCTGATCCCGGATGAACACGAGGAGCGCGCGGTGTATGTACTGAAAGGTGATGCGAAACTCGACGACGAATCGCTGCAAGTACACAGCCTGACGGTGTTGCCGAGCGGCCAGGAGATGACGTTGTCTGCCGAGTCCGAATGCCACCTGGTGGTGTTTGGCGGCGCGCCGCTGGATGGGCCGCGGCGGATCAATTGGAATTTTGTGGCGAGCGATCCGTTGAGGATCGAACAGGCTCGACAGCGCTGGGCGGCCGGGGATTGGCCGACGGTGCCAGGGGAGTCCGAGAGAATTGAATTGCCTGTGAGGTAGGCATCGGGCGCCTATACAAATGACGGCCCTGATACGCTGCTTGCCGTTGCGTTTTTGATCGTGCTTTCGATCTTGGACGCCCCGTTAAACCACGCTGGCCGAACGCAGGCTTGAATCCGTGGATAACCCGGCAGGACGCCGGGTTAGCCACCGTTACCGCAGCAATGGATATGTACGCGCCCCGCAGTTGTGTGTGTACCCACACCCCGACAAGGTCGGAACAGCCCTGCAGATTTACCGCTGGAACACTTCGTCCAGCAAGTTATGCATCGACAGGAAAGCCCGGGCAGCGGTCTTCGCGTCGTACATCATCTTGCCCGGTACATTGGCGTGGGGGTCGGTGAACGAATGCACCGCGCCGCCGTAGCTCAACAGCTGCCAATCCACCCCGGCCGCGTTCATTTCATCTTCGAACGCGGGTAGCTGCTCTTTCGGCACCAACGGGTCAGATGCACCGTGCAACACCAATACCGAGCCCTTGATGTTCTTCGCATCCGCTGGGTTCGGCGTATCGAGGGTGCCGTGGAACGACACGGCCGCCTTCAAAGGCGCACCAGTGCGTGCCAGCTCCAGGGAGCAGCAACCACCGAAGCAGAAACCGAAAGTCGCCAGTTTCGACGTATCCACCGCGGCTTCGGTCTGCCCTTTCAGTTGCTCAAGGGCCGCCTGCATGCGCTTGTTCAGCAGTGGGCGATCATTCTTCAATGGCATCATCGCCGCGCCGGCTTCGTCGCCGTTCGACGGACGCACGGCTTGGCCGTACAAGTCAGCGATCAAGACCACGTAGCCCTTGCTGGCAACGGCTTTAGCGATCTCTTCAGCACCCGCACTCACCCCCATCCAGTTCGGCGCCATCAGCAGGCCCGGCAACGGCCCTTTATGGCTGGCATCGAATGCCAGGCGGCTTTCATAAGACTGGCCATCAATCTGATAGACCACGGAACGCACAGTGACTTGGCTCATCATTTACTCCAGTTGAGATGCAGGAGAACGAAAAAACCCGCCGAAGCGGGTTTTTCTACAACGGTGTTAAACCGACAGTTCAACCAGCAGCTTGTTCAGTCGGCGCACATAGGCTGCCGGGTCTTTCAAGCTGTCACCAGCAGCCAGGGCCGCTTGGTCGAAGAGGATGTGCGACAAGTCGCCAAAACGCTCTTCGCTCTGCTCGCCGTCGAGCTTCTCGATCAGCGGGTGAGCCGGGTTGAATTCGAAGATCGGCTTGGAATCCGGAACCTTCTGACCGCTGGCCTCGAGGATCTGACGCATCTGCAGGCCCAGGTCCTGCTCGCCGATGGCCAGAATCGCAGGGGAGTCGGTCAGACGGTGGGAAACCCGCACTTCGCTGACGGCATCGCCCAGGGCAGTCTTGATTCGCTCAACCAGGCCTTCTTTGGCCTTCGCGACTTCCTCGGCCTCTTTCTTCTCTTCTTCGGAGTCCAGGTTACCCAGGTCCAGGTCACCACGGGCGACATCGACGAAGGTCTTGCCGTCGAACTCGCTGAGGTAGCTCATCAGCCACTCATCGATACGGTCGGTCAGCAGCAGCACTTCGATGCCTTTCTTGCGGAAGACTTCCAGGTGCGGGCTGTTCTTGACCTGGGCGTAGGTTTCGCCGGTCAGGTAGTAGATCTTGTCCTGACCTTCCTTGGCGCGTGCCAGGTACTCGGCCAGGGACACCACTTGCTCGCCGTCTTCACCCTGGGTGGAAGCAAAGCGCAGCAGGCCGGCGATTTTTTCCTTGTTGGCGAAATCTTCAGCCGGACCTTCCTTCATGACCTGGCCGAAGTTTTTCCAGAAGCCCTTGTATTTCTCAGGCTCGTTCTTCGCCAGTTTTTCCAGCATGTCGAGCACACGCTTGGTCAGCGCCGACTTCATGGAATCGATGATCGGGTCTTTCTGCAGGATTTCCCGCGACACGTTCAGCGACAGATCGTTGGAATCGACCACGCCTTTGATGAAACGCAGGTACAGCGGCAGGAAGGACTCCGCCTGATCCATGACGAACACACGCTGCACGTAGAGCTTGAGGCCTTTCGGCGCTTCACGCTGGTACAGGTCGAACGGAGCACGGGCCGGCACATAGAGCAACGAGCTGTATTCCAGCTTGCCTTCGACCTTGTTGTGGCTCCAGCTCAGTGGGTTCTCGTAATCGTGGGCGATGTGCTTGTAGAACTCCTGGTACTCCTCGTCCTTCACTTCGGTACGAGGACGGGTCCACAAGGCGCTGGCACGGTTGACCACTTCCCATTCCTGGGCAGGCTTTTCTTCACCTTCGACAGCTGCTTGTTCTTTCGGCAGCTCGATCGGCAGAGCGATGTGGTCGGAGTACTTCTTGATGATATTGCGCAGGCGATAGCCGTCAGCAAACTCGTCTTCACCCGACTTGAGGTGCAAGACAATGCGAGTGCCGCGATCCGCCTTCTCGATGGTGGCGATTTCAAACTCGCCCTCACCTTTGGAGGACCAGTGCACGCCTTCGCTCGCATCGAGACCGGCGCGACGGCTGAACACTTCAACCTTGTCGGCGACGATGAAGGCCGAGTAGAAGCCCACACCGAACTGGCCGATCAGGTGCGAATCTTTCTTCTGGTCGCCCGACAGGTTCTTCATGAAGTCGGCGGTGCCGGATTTGGCGATGGTCCCCAGGTGAGTGACCGCATCGTCACGGCTCATGCCGATACCGTTGTCTTCGAGGGTGACGGTCTTGGCGTCCTTGTCGAAGCTCACACGGATTTTCAGTTCGGCGCCACCTTCCAGCAACTCCGGCTTGGACAGGGCTTCGAAACGTAATTTGTCGACGGCGTCAGAGGCGTTCGAGATCAATTCGCGAAGGAAAATTTCCTTGTTGGAATACAGCGAATGGATCATGAGGTGCAGCAGTTGCTTCACCTCGGTCTGGAAGCCCAGGGTTTCCTTTTGAGTTTCCACACTCATGGTCATCAAACTCCAATTGGATGGCAGTGGCCGCGCCCTTGAGGGTTGGCGGCGGGTTGTCATCAAAGTTGGGGGCTAAGACCAGGATTTCAAGAGCGCTCCACTTCCTCGATCTTGAAATGTGCCCGAGCGGTGGCAATCGGCTCGGCCGGCGTGCTTTGCCAGGCCGTGATCGCCACATTCGCCACACGTCGGCCCTGGCGCCACACCTGGCACTTGGCGTAAGTATCGCGAAACTGGCCTGCGCGCAGATAATCCAGGGAAAAGTCGATGATTTTCGGCACGCCTGGCGCACCGGTGAATACCAACAGATGCAATGCGGCCGACAGCTCCATAAAGCCGGCAATCACCCCACCGTGCAGCGCCGGTAATATCGGGTTACCAATGTTGTCCTTGTTGGCCGGCAAGCGAAACAGCAACTCGTCTCCCAACCGCGTGCATTCAATGCCGATCAACTTGGCATAGGGAATCAGGTCGAGCAGCGCTTCGTAATCGCCGCGCGCGTGCGCCTGTTCGATACGCGTCTTGAATCGGTGCGTCATGCCTGCTCTCCCTTGATCGCACTGCCCAGCCCTTGGGTGCCCTTGAGGCGCTTGCCCATGCGCATGAAAGTGCCGACTACATGGGCGATTGGCTGCTGCGGGTCGTCCTGATACGCGAAGCCACGGGTGAAAATCACGTCGGTGGTCACCCGGTAGCATTGGGCAAAGCCATACACAGGTTTATGCGGCTCGGCGGGATGCATGTAGTCAACACGCAGGTCCAGAGTCGGGCACACCTCGAACTCGGGCAATACGCACAGCGTGGCCAAGCCGCAGGCAGTGTCCATCAAGGATGTGAGCGCACCGCCATGTATCACGCCAGTGCGGGGATCACCGACGATGTGCGGGCCGTAGGGCAGTATCAGGGTCATGCCTTCCTCGCTGGCAGCATGCACGCTCACACCGAGCACTTGGCAATGGCGCAGCGCTGAAACAAAGCGGGTAGCGCGTGCCGACAAAGGGTTTTCGGTCATTGGGTTCAGACTCTTATTAATGTGGATACGGCGGATGAGGATTCGCGATGAAAGTTCCTTGGAGAAAAGCTTTATATATCTGTGGGATAAAAGGAACTAATGGTGGCCCCTTAGGTTCGAAAGGCCAGTAGATATCTTCAATAAGGAGAAACACCCCATGCGCAAGACTTTAGCTATTTCCATGATGCTGGCCGCTGCTCTCGGCCTCGCTGCCTGCGACAAGAAATCCGAAGACAAAGCCCAAGATGCTGCTGCCCATTCTGAGCAAGCTCAGAAAGACATGGCTAAAGCACAGGATAAAGTGAACGATGCCGCGAAAGAAAACGCCGAAGCTGCCAAAGCTCAGGCTGAATCGAACGCCGCCGCAGCGAAAGAAGCAGCACCTGCCGCACCTGCAGAACCCGCCAAGCAATAATCGTTTGGTTTGAATCAGCAGTGCAGCAATAAAGAAAGCCCGCTTTTATAGCGGGCTTTACTTTGTCTGCTGTTTTTTCCTGACGGTACGCAGTTGAGTCGCGACTACCGGTTAAGACACTGCCTCTTTAGCGACTTCAGGCGTCGCCGTATCGGTCTGGGTATAGACCATCACCTGCAACACGTCTGAATGAAACTCCCGGCGGTACAAGACCAGCACTACCCCGCTGCTCATCAACATGAACAACCAGGGGCTGACAAACCAGGCCAGCATGGTCATACCGAAGTAATAAGAACGCAGGCCGAAGTTGAACTGGTTGGCGGCCATGGAAATCACCCTTGCCGCCCGCAAGGCAAATGCCCTGCGCTCCTGCTCCGACACATCCCGCTCACCGATCATCGGCGCCGACCCTACCAGTACCGCTGCAAAATTGTACTGACGCATGCACCAGCTGAAGGTGAAGAACGCGTAGACGAATACCAGCGCCAGGCACAACAGCTTGATTTCCGACATGCCCTGGGATGCCTGCTGCACCATCGGAATGTCGGCCAACAGCGACACCGCGCGCTCCGAGGCGCCCAGCACGGTAAGAATCCCGGCGAGAATGATCAGGGTACTCGAGGCAAAGAACGAAGCATTGCGCTCCAGATTGCCGATCACGCTGGCATCGGCAATACGGTTGTCCCGCAACAGCATGCGGCGCATCCAATCTTCACGATACAGATGCAGCACGCTGGCCAGACACGCGGTGTCACGGGCCTTCCAGGTGGCGTATCGGGTATAGCCGCCCCAGCACAGGATGAACCAGAGGGCGGCAAGCAAGTGGATCTGATTGGTTTCGATGAACGACATGCGGGTCCTGTTAAACGAGAGAATGTGAAGAGCTCGGTCAAATGTGCAAACGAGCCCGCCCACACTTACCGAGTTTCAACTCTAGAAGGTACTGCCTCACACGTATAAAAAATGCCCCGTATCGATTGATACGGGGCATTTCAGTGCAGCGCGAAACCTGTGGGTCAGGCGATGGCTTCGCTGCGCTTGCCGAGCATGCGGTCAATCACCACAGCCACGACCAGGATCATCACCGACGGCACCAGCCACGCCAGACCTTGCTCACTCAGCGGCAGGTGCGCCAGTTGGGCGGGCATCCAATCCGCCAGGCCTGCACCTTTAAGCGCGTCGATGCAGCCAAAGATGAAGGACACCAGCATCACCGGGCCAACGATACGTCCCTGCTCCTGCCAGAAGCCTTTGCAGAAGCTCAGCGCCACCAACACGATACACGGCGGGTAGATCGCGGTGAGCACTGGAATCGAGAAGGCAATCAGCTTGGTCAGGCCCAGATTCGACACGAACAGCGAGAACAGCGCCAGGATCACGACCAGCGTCTTATAGGACAACGGCAGGATTTTGCTGAAGTACTCGGCGCAGGCGCAGGTCAGGCCCACAGCAGTGACCAGGCAGGCCAGCGAGATCAGCACCGCAAGGAAGCCACTGCCCAGGGAACCGAAGGTGTATTGCACGTAAGCGTGCAGCACCGCAGCACCGTTGCTCGCACCAGCGGCGACGGCATGGCTGCCCGCCCCCAGGCGGAACAGGCTGATGTACACCAGCGCCAGGCCCACGCCGGCAATCAACCCGGCAATGATCGCATAGCGGGTGATCAACTGCGGCGACTGCACCCCACGGGAGCGGATGGCATTGACGATGACGATACCGAACACCAGCGCCCCCAAGGTATCCATGGTCAGGTAACCATTGATGAAACCTTGGGAAAACGGTGCAGCGACGTATTCCGGCGTAGCGACGCCCACATCACCTGCCGGCAAGGCAAACGCGGCGATGCCGAGAATGGCCAGCGCGATGATTTTCAGCGGTGCCAGGAAACGACCCACGGTGTCCAGCAGTCGGCCTGGGTACAGGGAAACGAAGAACACCACCAGGAAATACACCGAGCTGTAGAGGAACAACGCCAGCGGGCTTTCGCCAGTCAACGGTGCCAGGCCTACTTCGAACGAAACGGTCGCGGTGCGCGGCGTAGCGAACAGCGGCCCTACCGCCAGATACGCCGCCGCCGCGAGCAAGCCACCGGCGATCTTGCCGATTGGGCTGCTCAACGCGTCCATGCCGCCGCCAACTTTGGCCAGGGCGATCACGGTGACCACCGGCAAACCCACCGCTGTGATCAGGAAGCCGAGAGCCGCGACCCAGACCCCAGGCCCGGATTGCAAACCGACGATAGGCGGGAAGATGATGTTGCCCGCGCCCACGAACAGGGCAAAGGTCATAAAGCCCAGCGCCAGGATATCCTGGCTTTTCAACACTTTCATTTGAGGAAATACCACACTGCTGAATCGGAATTTAGAGAGGGCTTCCCTATGGATGAGGGAAATGCTGCCGGCCCTTATGGGAGCCGACCGGTCTAGCGCGCAGCTTCCTTTTGGGATACGGACGCATAAAGAGGCGGCTAGAGTACAGAATTAGGCTGACAAGCGCACTGTTGCGGGGCGGACTGTCCGATAAGCGACATTCAAATGTCGCGTTCTTGTAAGAACAGCGGCAGGTGGCAAGCTTCAAGCGGCAAGGAAGAGCGCAGTCTCAGGCTTTGCAGCTTGAAAGCTTGCAACTGCCCTTAAACGCACAAAGGCCACCCGAAGGTGGCCTTTGTGTGGTGAAGCGTCAGCTAAGCGCGAGGCTTACTTGACAGCCCAACCAGTCAGCTCAGCCAGGGCTTTGCCGATGTCTGCCAGCGAACGCACGGTTTTTACACCTGCGTCTTGCAGTGCAGCGAATTTCTCGTCTGCAGTGCCTTTGCCGCCGGAGATGATTGCGCCAGCATGGCCCATGCGCTTGCCAGCAGGGGCAGTCACACCAGCAATGTAGGAAACAACCGGCTTGGTCACGTGTGCCTTGATGTAGGCAGCCGCTTCTTCTTCAGCCGAACCGCCGATCTCACCGATCATCACGATCGCTTCGGTCTTCGGGTCTTCCTGGAACAGCTTCAGGATGTCGATGAAGTTGGAGCCCGGGATCGGGTCACCACCGATGCCGACGCAAGTCGACTGACCGAAACCGGCGTCAGTAGTCTGCTTGACAGCTTCGTAGGTCAGGGTGCCGGAACGGGAAACGATACCGACTTTACCTGGCAAGTGAATGTGACCTGGCATGATGCCGATCTTGCATTCGCCTGGAGTGATCACGCCTGGGCAGTTAGGGCCGATCAGGACTACGCCCAGCTCGTCGCACTTAACTTTAGCGTCCAGCATGTCCAGGGTAGGAATGCCTTCGGTGATGCAGACGATCAGCTTGATGCCGCCGAATGCCGCTTCCAGGATGGAGTCCTTGCAGAAAGGAGCTGGAACGTAGATCACGCTGGCGGTGGCGCCAGTGGCAGCTACAGCGTCTTTCACGGTGTTGAACACTGGCAGGCCCAGGTGCTCGGTACCGCCTTTGCCCGGAGTTACGCCGCCAACCATCTTGGTGCCGTATTCGATGGCTTGCTGGGTGTGGAAACTACCTTGCGAACCGGTAATACCCTGGCAGATAACTTTGGTGTCTTTATTGATCAGGACGCTCATTATTTGCCCTCCGCAGCTTTGACAACTTGTTGAGCAGCGTCGGTCAGGCTGGTAGCCGCGATGATGTTCAAACCGCTTTCTGCCAGTACTTTAGCGCCCAGTTCAGCGTTGTTACCTTCGAGGCGAACAACAACCGGGATTTTAACGCCAACTTCTTTCACTGCACCGATGATGCCTTCGGCAATCATGTCGCAACGAACGATGCCGCCGAAGATGTTGACCAATACTGCAGCGACGTTGGAGTCGGACAGGATGATCTTGAACGCTTCGGTAACGCGCTCTTTGGTAGCACCGCCGCCTACGTCGAGGAAGTTGGCTGGTTTGCCGCCATGCAGGTTGACGATGTCCATGGTACCCATGGCCAGGCCGGCACCGTTGACCATGCAGCCGATGTTACCTTCCAGGGCTACGTAGTTCAGTTCGAACTTGGCAGCGTGCGCTTCGCGCGGATCGTCTTGCGACGGATCGTGGAAAGTCTTCAGCTTAGGCTGACGGTACATGGCGTTGGCGTCGATGTTGATCTTGGCATCCAGGCAGTGCAGATCGCCGTCGGCCTTGATCACCAGCGGGTTCACTTCCAGCAGGGCCAGATCGTGATCCTGGAACAGTTTGGCCAGACCTACGAAGATCTTGGCGAACTGGGCAACTTGCTTGCCTTCCAGGCCCAGCTGGAAAGCCAGCTCACGACCCTGGAATGGCTGAGCGCCAACCAGTGGATCGATAGTGGCTTTCAGAATTTTTTCTGGGGTTTCGTGAGCGATTTTCTCGATGTCCACGCCACCTTCGGTGGAAGCCATGAACACGATGCGACGGCTCGAACGGTCAACGACAGCGCCCAGGTACAGCTCTTTAGCGATATCAGTGCACGATTCAACCAGGATCTTGGTGACTGGCTGGCCATTGGCATCAGTCTGGTAAGTCACCAGACGCTTGCCCAGCCACTGCTGTGCGAAGGCCTTGGCGTCTTCTTTGCTGCGAACCAGCTTAACGCCGCCCGCTTTACCGCGACCACCGGCGTGAACCTGGGCTTTGACAACCCATTCAGTGCCGCCAATTTTGTCGCAAGCTTCTGCTGCTGCTTCCGGGGTGTCTACTGCGTAGCCCTTGGAAACTGGCAGGCCGTATTCAGCGAACAGCTGCTTACCCTGATACTCGTGAAGATTCATGCTTTTTACCGTCTTCGTTAGGTACTGCGCATTCGGCGCTGCGCTCATTATGAGTGCCGCGCCACCTGTGACTGCTGCTTGCACAGCTTGCAGGGCTCAAGGCCCGTAAAGCTGTGCAAGGCTGCGTCCAGCGGATATTCCGCGGTGAGTCTTGCGCGCAAGGCTCACGACGGGCAACTCCGCCGTGGTTTCTTATTATCTCGCTTAACGCTTCTTCTTGTTGGCGATGTGGATGGCGCCGCCATTCACAGCCAACGCTGCTTCGTGCAACGCTTCGGACAGGGTCGGATGGGAGAAGACCATCATGCCCAGGTCCTCGGCACTGGTGCCGAATTCCATACCGATCGCGCCTTGCTGAACCAGTTCTGCAGCGCTCGGGCCAATCACGTGGACGCCCAATACGCGGTCAGTCTTGGCATCAGCGATGACTTTGACGAAACCACCGGTGTCGTTGGCTGCCATGGCACGGCCGGAAGCGGCAAACGGGAAGGTGCCGACGTTAACTTCAACGCCTTCAGCTTTCAACTGCTGTTCGTTCTTGCCGACCCATGCAATTTCCGGGTGGGTGTAGATAACCGATGGGATCAGGTCGTAGTTCATCTGGGTCTTGTGGCCCTTGATGCGCTCGACAACCATGATGCCTTCTTCGGAAGCCTTGTGCGCCAGCATCATGCCGCGAACCACGTCACCGATGGCGTACACGCCAGGTACGGTGGTAGCGCAGTGATCATCAACGTGGATGAAGCCACGCTCGTCAATGTTCACGCCGCTGTCAGCCGCCAGCAGGTCGGTAGTCACCGGACGGCGCCCCACGGCCACGATCAGCTTGTCGAAAGTGATGGTCTTTTCGCCATCCTTGTCGGTGTAGTTGACAACAACTTCTTCGCCGTTGACTTTCGAACCGGTCACGCGAGCGCCCAGCTTGATGTCCAGACCTTGTTTGGTCAGGGTTTTCAGCGCTTCTTTGGACACAGCAGTGTCGGCAGCCAGCAGGAACGTGTCTAGGGCTTCCAGCACAGTCACTTCAGCACCCAGACGGGACCATACCGAACCCAGTTCCAGGCCGATCACGCCAGCGCCGATCACGCCCAGGCGCTTAGGCACAGCTTGGAATTCCAGAGCGCCGGTCGAATCGACGATCACTTTCTGGTCAACCGGAGCCGGTGGAATGTCGATTGGACGCGAACCTGGAGCCAGGATCACGTTCTCGGCTTCGATGACTTCTACCGAGCCGTCCGGCTTGGTGATTTCAACTTTCTTGCCAGCCAGCAACTTGCCGTGGCCTTGCAGGGAAGTCACGCCGTTGGCCTTGAACAAGGTGGCAACGCCGGAAGTCAGGCCTTTGACGATGTTGGCTTTACGGCCGACCATCGCTGGCACGTCCATGGTCACGCCAGCGTGATTGATACCGTGGATCGCGAAGCCATCTTGGGCTTCGTGGAATTTCCAGGAGCTGTCCAGCAGCGCCTTGGAAGGAATGCAACCCACGTTCAGGCAAGTGCCGCCCAGCGCCAGTTTGCCTTCCTTGTCGGTGTATTTTTCGATGCAAGCAGTCGAGAGGCCCAGTTGTGCGGCCTTGATGGCGGCCACATAGCCGCCAGGACCTGCACCAATCACTACCACGTCAAATTTCTGTGTCATAAAAAGGTTCCCATTTTAGCTGCAAGCTACAAGCTGCAAGTCACAAGTTGAAAGCACCGATCGCCCGCTTCGAGCCTGGAGCTTGCAGCTTGAAACTTGCAGCTGCTTTTTAGATATCCAGAAGCAGACGAGCCGGGTCTTCCAGCAGGTTCTTGATGGTCACCAGGAACGTCACGGCTTCTTTACCATCGATCAGGCGGTGATCGTACGACAGCGCCAGGTACATCATCGGGCGGATCACGACTTGGCCGTTGATGGCCATCGGACGCTGGATGATGTTGTGCATGCCCAGGATCGCAGCTTGCGGCGGGTTGACAATCGGGGTCGACATCATCGAACCGAAGGTACCACCGTTGGTGATGGTGAAGGTACCACCGGTCATCTCGTCGATGGACAGCTTGCCGTCACGGGCTTTCTTGCCGAAGGTGGCGATGCCGCCTTCGATTTCAGCCAGGCTCATCAGTTCGGCGTTACGCAGAACCGGAACTACCAGGCCACGGTCGCTGGAAACGGCAACGCCGATGTCCGCGTAGCCGTGGTAAACGATGTCGCTGCCGTCGATCGACGCGTTGACCGCCGGGAAGCGCTTGAGCGCTTCGGTGGCCGCTTTCACGAAGAACGACATGAAGCCCAGGCGTACGCCGTTGTGGGACTTCTCGAACAGGTCCTTGTACTTCGAACGCAGGGCCATGACTTCGGTCATGTCGACTTCGTTGAACGTGGTCAGCATCGCCATGTTCGACTGTGCTTCAACCAGACGCTTGGCCACGGTGGCACGCACGCGGGTCATCGGTACGCGCTTCTCGGTGCGATCGCCGGCAGCGAACACTGGAGCAGCTGCGGCCGGGGCAGCAGCCTTGGCAGGTGCGGCAGCCGGAGCGTTCTTCTTGGCTTCAACAGCAGCAACCACGTCTTCCTTGGTCACACGGCCGTCTTTGCCGGTGCCTTTGAGGGAAGCCAGGTTGATGCCGTTTTCTTCAGCCAGCTGACGCGCAGCCGGTGCAGCGATCGGGTCTTCAGCGCCGGCAGCCGGAGCGGCAGCTGGAGCCGAGGCGGCAGGTGCAGCGGCGGCGGCAGGAGCAGGTGCAGCAGCGCCGCCCTCTTCGATCGAGCCCAGGACCTGGTTCGACAGGACGGTAGCGCCCTCTTCAGCAACGATCGCGCCCAGCACGCCGTCAGCTTCGGCCAACACTTCCAGAACGACTTTGTCGGTCTCGATGTCGACGATCAGGTCGTCACGCTTTACAGCGTCGCCTGGTTTCTTGTGCCAGGTGGCAACGGTGCCATCGGCAACCGATTCCGGGAATGACGGGGCTTTGATTTCGATAGCCATTATCTGTGGGTCCTTAAAATTCGGTTTCAGTCAGCGCGAAGGCGTTAAACAGTGAAAGCATCTTGCAGCAGTTTTTCCTGCTGCTCGGCGTGCATCGACGCATAACCACACGCAGGCGCAGCAGAAGCATCGCGACCGGCGTATTCCAGGCCCAGGGCCTTGTTGTGGTTACCGATGCTGCGACGCAGGTGATGCTGGCTGCTGTACCACGCGCCCTGGTTCATCGGCTCTTCCTGGCACCACACCACATTGGTGAGGTTGGTGTAAGGCGCGATGGCCTCCATCAGGTCGTCTTCCGGGAACGGGTAAAGCTGCTCGATACGCACAATGGCGATGTCTTCGCGGCCTTCGGCACGGCGCTTTTCCAGCAGATCGTAGTAAACCTTGCCACTGCACAGGATCAGGCGAGTGACCTTGGCGGCGTCCAGGGTGTCGATTTCTGGAATCACGGTCTGGAACGAACCATCGGCCAGATCTTCCAGGGTCGAGATGGCCAATTTGTGACGCAACAGCGATTTCGGGGTCAGCACTACCAGCGGCTTGCGCAGCGGGCGGATCACCTGGCGACGCAGCAAGTGGTAGATCTGGGCCGGGGTAGTCGGCACGCACACCTGAATGTTGTGCTCGGCGCACAGCTGCAGGTAACGCTCCAGACGGGCCGAAGAGTGCTCCGGACCCTGACCTTCATAACCGTGTGGCAGCAACATGGTCAGACCGCACAGGCGGCCCCACTTGTGCTCACCGCTGGTGATGAACTGGTCGATCACCACCTGGGCACCGTTGGCGAAGTCACCGAACTGGGCTTCCCAGATCACCAGCGCGTTTGGCGTGGTGGTGGAATAACCGTATTCGAATGCCAGTACGGCCTCTTCGGACAGGAACGAATCGTACAGGTCGAAACGTGGCTGGCCTTCGTACAGGTGCTGCAACGGAATGTAGGTGCCCGCGTCTTTCTGGTTGTGCAATACCGCGTGACGGTGCGAGAACGTACCACGGCCGATGTCCTGGCCGGTCATGCGGATCGGGTGACCTTCGAACGCCAGGGTCGCGTACGCCATGGTCTCAGCGTAACCCCAGTTGATCGGCAGGCCACCGGCTTGCATCTTTTGACGGTCTTCGTAGATCTTCGCAACCTGGCGCTGCACCACGAAGCCTTCCGGGATTTCCAGCAGCTTGGCGGACAGTTCCTGCAGGGTTTTCAGATCAAACGAGGTGTCGTGACGCGCAGTCCAGGCGTGGCCCAGGTACGGACGCCAGTCAACGAACAGTTCTTTGTTCGGCTCTTTGACCAGGCTTTTTACTACATGCAGACCGTTATCCAGCGCGTTGCGGTATTCATCGACTTTCGCCTGAACACGCGCATCGTCGACCACACCGGCCTTGATCAGGCTGTCGGCGTACAGTTCACGGGTGGTGCGCTGCTTGGTGATCTGCTGGTACATCAACGGCTGGGTGCCGCTAGGCTCATCCGCTTCGTTGTGACCGCGACGGCGGTAGCAAACCAAGTCGATGACCACGTCACGCTTGAACTGCATGCGGTAGTCGATCGCGAGCTGGGTCACGAACAGCACGGCTTCCGGATCATCACCATTCACATGGAGGATCGGCGCCTGGATCATCTTGGCAACGTCGGTGGCGTACTCGGTGGAACGCGCGTCCAACGGGTTGCTGATGGTGAAGCCCACCTGGTTGTTGATGACGATGTGAACGGTACCGCCGGTCTTGAAGCCGCGAGTCTGCGACATCTGGAACGTTTCCAGTACCACGCCTTGACCGGCGAATGCCGCGTCACCGTGGATGGAAATCGGCAGGACTTTCTCACCGGTGGAGTCGTTACGACGATCCTGACGGGCGCGCACCGAACCCTCGACCACTGGAGAAACGATTTCCAGGTGGGATGGGTTGAACGCCATGGCCAAGTGAACTTCACCGCCGGTGGTCATTACGTTGGACGAGAAGCCCTGGTGGTATTTAACGTCACCGGAACCCAGCTCGACCTTCTTCTTGCCTTCGAACTCGTCGAACAGCTCACGCGGGTTCTTGCCGAAGGTGTTGACCAACACGTTCAGGCGACCACGGTGAGCCATGCCGATCACGATTTCCTTGGTGCCGTAGGAACCGGAACGCTGGATCAGTTCGTCGAGCATCGGAATCAGGCTTTCGCCGCCTTCCAGGCCGAAGCGCTTGGTGCCTGGGTATTTGGTGCCCAGGTATTTTTCGAGACCTTCAGCTGCGGTCACGCGCTCCAGCAAGTGGCTGCGGACATCGGCGGACAACACCGGACGGCCACGCACACCTTCCAGACGATGCTGGAACCACTGGCGCTGCTCGGAATCGGTGATGTGCGTAAACTCAGCGCCGATGGTGCGGCAATATGTCTGCTGCAACGCTTCGTGAATTTCGCGTAGGCTCGCTTCCTCTTTGCCGATGAACAGGTCGCCGGCACGGAAGGTCGTATCAAGATCGGCATTGGTCAAGCCGTAATGATTGATCGACAGGTCAGCAGGTGCAGGACGCTTCCAGAGCCCCAGCGGGTCAAGCTGGGCCGCCTGGTGGCCACGCATCCGGTAAGCCTGGATCAGTCGCAGTACTTCAACTTGCTTCTTCTCGTGCTCACTGCTCACGCTGCCGGCGGAAACCGGTTGGGCGCGGCGCTGGTTCTTTGCCAGCAGCACAAACTGATCGCGAATTGTTGCATGCGATACATCGGTGGCAGCGTTGCCGTCTGAAGACAACGTCTGAAATTTGGTGCGCCATTCTTCTGGCACAGCGTTAGGGTCGTGCAGGTAGAGCTCATAAAGCTCTTCCACATAGGCAGCGTTACCACCTGAAAGATAGCCGCTGTTCCACATGCGCTGCATCACGCTTTCTTGCATGCTTGGTCACCCTCGGTTAGGGGACACCACCGGCGAAGACACCGAGTCTGCTTGCAAAAGGCCGAGTGCAGCGACCAAAACAAGCCACTTAGGATCACGCTGATAGTCCGGGTACCAACCCGGATGCCCCTGCTTGTCTCATTTCTTCAAAATAAGAGCCGCGACCTTGTAAGTCGCTGCTCAGGTTAAAACTACGGCGCCGGTTGAAGCCTGCGCCGCAGCATCTACGGGCACAACGGTCCTGCTTTGCTACAACGTCGCTTACACGCCGCTTTGCAGCAGCATGTTACGGATGTGACCAATGGCCTTAGTCGGGTTCAGGCCTTTGGGACATACGTTGACGCAGTTCATGATCCCGCGGCAGCGGAATACGCTGAACGGGTCATCCAGTGAAGCCAGACGCTCGGACGTCTTGGTATCACGGCTGTCTGCCAGGAAGCGGTACGCTTGCAGCAGAGCGGCTGGACCCAGGAACTTGTCCGGGTTCCACCAGAAGGACGGGCACGAAGTCGAGCAGCAAGCGCACAGGATGCACTCGTACAGACCGTCGAGCTTTTCACGCTCTTCCGGGGACTGCAGACGCTCGATGGCCGGAGCCGGCGTGTCGTTCTGCAGGAACGGCTTAACTTTCTCGTATTGCTTGTAGAAGATGCTCATATCAACGACCAGGTCACGGATAACCGGCAAACCTGGCAGAGGACGAACGATCAGCTTGTTGCCTTTAACCACGGCGGACAGCGGCGTGATACACGCCAGGCCGTTTTTGCCGTTGATGTTCATGCCGTCGGAACCGCATACACCTTCACGGCAAGAGCGACGATACGAGAAACCTTCGTCCTGCTCTTTGATCAGTGCCAATACATCCAGCACCATCAGGTCTTTACCACCGGTATCGACCTGGAATTCCTGCATGAACGGCGCGGCGTCCTGATCAGGGTTGTAGCGATAAACACTGACTTTCAACATGGCAGCCACCCTTAGTAAGTCCGAATCTTCGGTTCAAACGTCGGAACCGTCTTCGGCGAGAAGTTAACGGCACGCTTGGTTACGCGCTTGTCACCCGGGAAGTACAGGGTGTGGCACAACCAGTTTTCGTCGTCGCGATCTTCGAAGTCTTCACGGGCGTGGGCACCACGGGATTCTTTACGAACCTCGGCGGCGATTGCAGTTGCTTCGGCCACTTCCAACAGGTTTTGCAGCTCAAGGGCTTCGATACGAGCGGTGTTGAACGCCTGGCTCTTATCGTTGATCTTGACGTTGGCGATACGCTTGCGCAGGTCGGCCAACTGGGCAATACCCTTCTGCATGTATTCGCCGGTACGGAATACACCGAAGTAGTTCTGCATGCAGCTTTGCAGCTCGCGACGCAGGGTAGCCACGTCTTCGCCATCGGTACGCGCGTTCAGAGCGTTCAGGCGCGCCAGGGCGGCCTCGATGTTGGCGTCGGTCGCGTCGTCGTACTCGATACCGTCGGTCAGGGCTTTTTCCAGGTGCAGGCCGGCAGCGCGGCCGAATACCACCAGGTCGAGCAGCGAGTTACCGCCCAGGCGGTTGGCACCGTGTACCGATACGCAAGCCACTTCGCCTACGGCGAACAGACCATGGATGATCTCGTCCTGGCCTTCGGCATTCTGGGTGATCGCCTGGCCATGAATGTTGGTCGGCACGCCGCCCATCATATAGTGGCAAGTCGGAACAACCGGAACCGGAGCAACCACCGGGTCAACGTGAGCAAAGGTCTTGGACAGCTCGCAGATACCTGGCAGACGGCTGTGCAGCACTTCTTCACCCAAGTGATCGAGCTTGAGCAGCACGTGGTCGCCATTCGGGCCACAGCCGTTGCCGGCGATGATTTCCTTGACCATCGAGCGAGCAACTACGTCACGACCCGCCAGGTCTTTCGCGTTCGGAGCATAACGCTCCATGAAACGCTCGCCGTGCTTGTTGATCAGGTAACCACCTTCACCACGGCAACCTTCTGTAACCAGTACACCGGCACCGGCGATACCGGTCGGGTGGAACTGCCACATTTCGATGTCTTGCACCGGCACGCCGGCACGCAGCGCCATGCCAACGCCGTCGCCGGTGTTGATCAGTGCGTTGGTGGTCGAAGCGTAGATCCGGCCTGCACCGCCCGTCGCCAGAACAGTCGCCTTGGCGCGGATGTAGGTGGTTTCACCGGTTTCGATGCAGATGGCGATCACGCCAACGAATGCACCGTCGGCGTTCTTGACCAGGTCAACCGCGTAGTACTCGTTCAGGAACGTGGTACCGGCTTTCAGGTTGCCCTGATAAAGGGTGTGCAGCAGCGCGTGACCGGTACGGTCGGAAGCGGCGCAGGTACGGGCAGCCTGCCCGCCTTTACCGTAATCCTTCGACTGACCGCCGAATGGACGCTGGTAGATACGGCCTTGCTCGGTACGGGAGAACGGCAGACCCATGTGGTCCAGTTCGAACACCGCAGCCGGGCCTTCCTGACACATGTACTCGATAGCGTCCTGGTCACCGATGTAGTCGGAACCCTTGACGGTATCGTACATGTGCCAGCGCCAGTCATCGTTCGGGTCGGCGGAAGCGATGGCGCAGGTGATGCCACCCTGGGCCGATACGGTGTGGGAACGGGTCGGGAACACCTTGGTGATCACGGCAGTCTTGTGACCACCCTGGGCCAGTTGCAGCGCTGCGCGCATGCCCGCACCGCCGCCGCCGATAATAATGGCGTCGAAGGAAATAGTTGGAATGTTAGCCATGAATCAGATACCCCAAAGAATCTGCACACCCCAGACGAAGTAAGCGAACATCGCGACGCCGCATACTGCCTGGAAGAGGAAACGTACTGCGGTCGCGGACTTGCCCAGCGCCATCGGCGTCAGGTAGTCGGTCGCGATGGTCCACATGCCGACCCAGGCGTGAGCGCCCAGGGCTACAAGGGCCAGCAGACTGAAGATTCGCATCGCATTGTGGGAAAACAGGCCATGCCATTGCTCATAGCTGATGCCTGGATTCGCGACGAGGTATCCGATCAGAAAAATGAAATAAGCCGCGAGAACGACCGCAGACACACGCTGCGCCATCCAGTCATAGAGGCCCGAACGCGAAAGGTTCGTAACGCTGGTTACCATATCCAAACTCCTGCCAGAACGATCAGCACCACGGAAATGGCGATGATGATTTTCGAGCCCAGGCGGCCGCCTTCCAGCGTCTCACCGATACCCGCATCCATGATCAAGTGGCGCACACCGGCTACCAGGTGATAAAGCAGAGCGGACAGGAGGCCCCATGCTACGAACTTGGCCAGCGGGCTGGTCAAGCATGCCTTCACCTCGGCGTATCCTTCCTCGGAACCCAGGGATTTGCTCAATGCATAAAGCATGATGCCCAAGCCCAGGAACAGGATGATGCCGGAAACACGGTGCAGGAACGACGTAACGCCGGTGATGGGGAGTTTGATGGTCCTTAGGTCTAGGTTTACAGGTCGTTGGCTATTCACGGCTTTTTTTCACACTGAAGAGCCCCTAACAATCAGGGCAAAGTTGTTGGGGAGTGCACTGGTCAGGTAACCACCACCCAGGGATGCGACCCCCATCAAATCAGGCCCAAAAGCCCCTGGCGGTCGGAGGCCGAGTATAGACAGTTAGGTTACTAATGACAACGCGCACTCCTCACCCGAATAGCGCATTGCTTTAACCGGATAAAAGGCGTAAATGGCAGTCAATTTCCACGAAAAAGTACGGTTAAAGCCTTCTGGAGCAAGACTTTAGGCAAATTGACATCTGAATTTATCTCACTATAGTGGTGCGGGCCCTGCGTGGGGGGTCTGTCTGATGATTTGAAGCATAAATAGGAGGCCACATGGCTGACAAAAAAGCGCAGTTGATCATCGAGGGCGCAGCCCCCGTCGAGCTGCCCATTTTAACCGGCACCGTTGGTCCCGATGTAATCGACGTACGGGGCCTGACGGCCACGGGCCGTTTCACATTCGACCCAGGCTTCATGTCGACCGCCTCTTGCGAGTCGAAGATCACCTACATCGATGGGGATAATGGCATCTTGCTGCATCGGGGCTACCCGATCGAGCAACTGGCTGAAAAGTCGGACTACCTGGAAACCTGCTATTTGCTGCTAAATGGCGAATTGCCAACCGCCGAGCAGAAAGCCAAGTTTGTCAGTAACGTCAAGAACCACACCATGGTTCACGAGCAACTGAAGACCTTCTTCAACGGCTTCCGTCGCGATGCCCACCCGATGGCGGTCATGTGCGGTGTGGTCGGCGCCCTGTCGGCCTTCTATCACGACTCCCTGGACATCAATAACCCGCAGCATCGCGAAATCTCCGCGATCCGTCTGGTTGCCAAGATGCCGACCCTGGCAGCGATGGTTTACAAGTACTCCATGGGTCAACCCATGATGTACCCGCGCAACGACTTGTCGTACGCGGAAAACTTCCTGCACATGATGTTCAACACCCCGTGCGAGATCAAACCGATCAGCCCGGTGCTGGCCAAGGCAATGGACCGGATTTTCATCCTCCACGCCGACCACGAGCAGAACGCCTCCACCTCTACCGTACGTCTGGCCGGTTCTTCGGGTGCCAACCCGTTCGCCTGTATCGCCGCCGGTATCGCCGCACTGTGGGGCCCTGCCCACGGCGGTGCGAACGAAGCCGTACTGACCATGCTCGATGAAATCGGCGATGTCTCGAACATCGACAAATTCATCGCCAAGGCCAAGGACAAGAACGATCCGTTCAAGTTGATGGGCTTCGGTCACCGCGTCTACAAGAATCGCGACCCGCGTGCCACCGTGATGAAGCAGACCTGCGACGAAGTATTGAAGGAACTGGGCATCAAGAACGATCCGCAACTCGAACTGGCCATGCGCCTGGAAGAGATTGCCTTGACCGACCCGTACTTCATCGAGCGCTCGCTGTACCCGAACGTCGACTTCTATTCGGGGATCATCCTCAAGGCGATCGGCATCCCAACCAGCATGTTCACCGTGATCTTCGCCCTGGCGCGGACCGTGGGCTGGATCTCCCACTGGAAAGAAATGCTCTCCAGCCCGTACAAGATTGGCCGCCCGCGCCAGCTTTACACCGGCTACGAGTCGCGTGACATTACCAAGCTGGAAGATCGGCACTAAATCCCAGCCCAATAAAACGGCCTCTTGATGAGGCCGTTTTTTTTGGGGCTGGGATTTAGTGAGCTGCAAGCTATGAGCTTCAAGCTTCAAGCTTCAAGCTTCAAGCGAAAAAATACCCCTGCCTCTCGACAGGGGTATTTCCCTAAACTGTGTTGCCTCTACCTTTCAGCTTGTAGCTTGCAGCCGCCTCAATGACTCACCGCCCCACTCGCCCCCAGGCCAGTCTGCGAACGTACAAACTGCGGGAAGAACAGTGCACGCTCTTTTTCTGCCGCCGCCGACTTGTCGGTGATGGAGAAGAACCAGATGCCGATGAACGCGATGATCATCGAGAACAGCGCCGGGTATTCATACGGGAAAATGGCTTTTTCATGGTGCAGGATCGAGACCCAGATGGTCGGGCCCAGGATCATCAGGCCGACAGCACTGATCAGCCCCAGCCACCCACCGATCATCGCGCCACGGGTAGTGAGCTTTTTCCAAAACATGGAAAGCAGCAGTACCGGGAAGTTACAGCTGGCGGCAATGGAGAACGCCAGGCCGACCATGAACGCGATGTTCTGGCTTTCGAACAGGATACCCAGGCCGATCGCTAGGACACCCAGGGCCACCGTGGTGATCTTCGACACGCGAATCTCATCTTTCTCGTTGGCCTTGCCCTTCTTGATCACACTGGCGTAAAGGTCGTGGGACACCGCCGACGCACCGGCCAGGGTCAGACCGGCAACCACTGCCAGGATGGTGGCGAAGGCCACGGCCGAGATGAAGCCCAGGAAGATACTGCCACCCACCGCATTGGCCAGGTGCACCGCCGCCATGTTGTTACCACCCAACAAGGCGCCTGCCGCATCTTTGAACGCCGGGTTGGTGCTGACCAGCAGGATCGCGCCGAAGCCGATGATGAAGGTCAGGATATAGAAGTAGCCGATGAAGCCGGTGGCATAGAGCACACTCTTACGCGCTTCCTTGGCGTCGCTTACAGTGAAGAAGCGCATCAGGATGTGCGGCAGGCCGGCGGTCCCGAACATCAGGGCCAGGCCAAGGGAGAAGGCGGAGATCGGGTCTTTTACCAGGCCGCCGGGGCTCATGATCGCTTCACCTTTGGGGTGAACCTTGATCGCCTCGGAGAACAGTGTATTGAAGTCGAAGTTGACATGCTTCATCACCATCAGCGCCATGAACGAGGCACCGGACAGCAACAGCACCGCCTTGATGATCTGCACCCAGGTGGTCGCCAGCATGCCACCGAACAGCACATACAGGCACATCAGGATACCCACCAGGATCACCGCCACGTGGTAATCCAGGCCGAACAGCAATTGAATCAGCTTGCCCGCGCCCACCATCTGCGCGATCAAGTAGAACGCCACCACCACCAGCGAGCCGCAGGCCGACAGGCTGCGGATCTGGGTTTGGCCCAGGCGATAGGACGCTACGTCGGCAAAGGTGTACTTGCCCAGGTTGCGCAAGCGCTCGGCGATCAGGAACAAAATGATTGGCCAGCCCACGAGGAAGCCGATCGAGTAGATCAGCCCGTCATAACCGGAGGCGTAGACCAGCGCGGAGATGCCCAGGAACGAGGCTGCCGACATATAGTCACCGGCAATCGCCAGGCCATTCTGGAATCCGGTGATCTTGCCGCCGGCCGCGTAGTAGTCCGCCGCCGACTTGTTGCGCTTGGACGCCCAGTAAGTGATACAGAGAGTGGCACCGACAAATGCGATAAACATCACGATGGCCGAGATGTTCAGCGGTTGCTTGTGCACTTCGCCTGTCAGTGCGTCGGCCGCCCAAACAGCCGGAGCAAACAGCGAAGCACCGAATACTGCCAATAGACGCCGGATCATTGCGCAGCCTCCTTGAGAATCGCATTGTTCAGGTCGTCAAATTCGCCATTGGCCCGGCGCACATAGATGCCGGTCAGGATGAAAGCGGACACAATCAAACCGACGCCCAGTGGGATGCCCCAGGTAATCGAGGAACCAGGACTGATCTTGGCCCCCAGTACTTGTGGCCCATAGGCAATCAACAGGATGAAAGCGGAGTAAAGCCCAAGCATGATCGCCGAGAGAATCCAGGCGAACCTTTCCCTTTTTCTCACCAGCTCCTTGAAGCGCGGGCTGTTTTGAATCGAGAGGTAAATGCTGTCGTTCATTGTTTTTATCCTCGCAGCACAGCTTTTTATTATTGGAACGTATCCACTGTATGCGGCTCTGGAACAGGTGCCAGACGACCTTAGTATTAGAGGGAGTGTAGCGAGGGTTTGCGGGGGTGCAGAAAGATTTGCGGGGGTGCGAAATAAATGTGGGAGGAGGCTTGCCCCGGTAGCGGTGGACCCGTCAGATCATCAGCGACTGACATACCGCTATCGGGGCAAGCCCCCTCCCACCGGGGTTGCGTCAAAGAGGGGCGTTATTTACCGGTCCACTCGGCGACACGCTCAGGGTGCTTGGCAACCCAGTCCTTGGCCGCGGCATCAGGCTTGGCACCTTCCTGGATCGCCAGCATGACTTCGCCGATTTCGTCCTTGGAGGCCCACTGGAATTTCTTCAGGAAAGCCGCGACTTCCGGCGCTTTCTTCTCAAGGTCCTTGCTGCCGATGCTGTTGACGGTTTCGGCAGCCCCATAAACGCCTTTTGGATCGTCCAGGAAGCGCAGTTTCCACTTGGCGAACATCCAATGCGGCACCCATCCGGTGACGGCAATGGATTCCTGCTTGTCTTCGGCACGGGTCAGCTCGGCGATCATCGCCGCGCCCGAGCTGGCTTGCAGCTTATAGTCCAGGCCATATTGCTTGATGGCCTCGTCGGTCTTGAGCATCACGCCTGAACCGGCGTCGATGCCGACAATCTTGTTCTTGAAGGTCGTGTCAGTCTTGAGGTCTTCGATGGACTTGGCCTTGACGTACTCCGGTACGATCAGGCCGATCTTCGCATCCTTGAAGTTGGGGCCGTAGTCGACCACCTTGTCTTTGTTCTTCGCCCAGTACTCACCGTGGGTCACAGGCAGCCAGGCTGAGAGCATGGCGTCGAGCTTGCCGGTGGCGACGCCCTGCCACATGATCCCGGTGGCGACAGCCTGCAGTTTCACGTCGTAACCGAGTTTTGCCTTGATCACCTCTGCCGCCACATGGGTAGTGGCAACGCTGTCGGACCAACCGTCCACATAGCCGATGCTCAGGGTTTTGCTGTCGGCGCTGGCCAGTGTGGAGCTCATCGCAACTACCAGAGTGGCAGCTGCGCCCAAGAGTCGTCGCATCTTCATAATACTTCCCCGAAAGTGCTGCGCCCGACGGATGCCGAGCGACATCAACCTGTTGTGTTGTTATGCAGTGCGCCGCGCGCCCTTCACGCGCATCGATCCGGATGTTGCGGCATCAGTGGAGTGCTGACGCTTCGATCATCAACCTGCCGGGGTGTTCGACCTGCTCTGTCAGCGACCTTGTGCAAGCAAGAAACGACATCACATAGCCAGTAGGACGTTTTGTAGTGCTTGGCGTCAAAATCCCGCCCGAACTTTGCATGTCAAAAGTATGCAGCCCACTGGAATGGGCGAAATCGGGGTAAGATGCGCGCCTTTGCTCCCCAGATAAGCTGACCATGCCCGCGACTGCCCGCTTTCCTGCCCTTCCCTATTTTTTCGCTTTGCTCCTCGGCTTGCTTGCCATTGCCGGCTATTGGTATGGCCTTGGTCGGCCCGTGGTGCTGCCGGACGTCGCCAGCGCCAGCCACAAGATGCAATGCGCGTCCTACACCCCGTTCGACAAAGACCAATCGCCCTTCGACCAGCCGTTCACGCTGCGCCCCGAGCGCATGGACGCCGACCTGGCGCTATTGGCCACGCGCTTCGAATGCATCCGCACCTACTCGATGACCGGGCTGGAAGCCCTGCCGGATATGGCGCGCAAGCACGGGCTGAAGTTAATGGCCGGCGCCTGGGTCAGCAGTGACCCGGTGGCCACTGAAAAAGAAATCAATGAGCTGATCAGCGCAGCCAACGCCAACCCCGACGTGGTCACCTCGGTGATCGTCGGCAACGAAGCCCTGCTGCGCAAGGAAGTCACGGCCAAGCAACTGGTCGCGCTGATCCATACAGTCAAAAGCCGGATCAAGCAGCCGGTCACCTATGCCGACGTTTGGGAATTCTGGCTGCAACACCCGGAAATCGCCCCGGCCGTGGACTTCCTGACCATTCACCTGCTGCCGTACTGGGAAGATGACCCTTCCGGCATCGATCAGGCACTCAAGCATGTAGGTGATGTACGCCAGACCTTCGGCAACAAGTTCGCCCCCAAAGATGTGCTGATCGGCGAAACCGGTTGGCCCAGTGAAGGCCGTCAGCGTGAAACGGCAGTGCCGAGCCGGGTCAACGAGGCGAAGTTCATGCGCGGTTTTGTGGCCATGGCCGAGGCCAATGGCTGGCGTTATAACCTGATCGAAGCATTTGACCAGCCGTGGAAGCGCGCCAGTGAAGGCGCGGTCGGCGGTTACTGGGGGTTGTTCGACGCCGATCGCCAGGACAAAGGCATTCTCGCCGGGCCCGTCACCAATGTGCCGTACTGGCCGCTATGGCTGGGCGCCGGCGGGGTCATCCTGCTGGGCACCCTGATCCTGGGTGGGCGCGTCCGCAGCACGCGCTCCGCACTGCTGCTGCCATTGCTCGGTGCCATCGCGGCCTGCTCCATAGGCACCTGGGCGGAACTGACCCGAGTAACCGCGCGCTTCAATGACGAATGGGTGTGGGCAGGCTTGCTGGTGATACTGAACCTGCTGGTACTGGCTCACGCGGCGCTGGCCCTCAGTGCCCGGGAAGGATGGCGCGCCCGTGCGTTCAATTGGTTGGAACAGCGTGCGGGCTGGCTGATGGCAATCGCCGGGTTTGCCGGGGCGGTGATGATGCTGGCGCTGGTCTTCGACCCACGTTATCGCAGCTTTCCGAGTGCGGCACTGGTGGTGCCGGCCCTGGTGTATCTGGCTCGCCCGGTGACCGGGCCGCGCAGGGAGATTGCCCTGCTGGCGTTCATCATCGGAGCCGGCATTGCGCCGCAGCTTTATCGCGAAGGTGTGTTGAACCAGCAGGCTTGGGGTTGGGCCGTGGTCAGCGTGCTGATGGTTGCAGCTCTGTGGCGTTGCTTGCGGGTTCGCCAGGCTTAGGCCCGCTTTCGCGGGCAAGCCGGCCAATAGGGGGTAGCGGGCTTGCTCGCTACCCGCTCTATCAAGCGGCGCGAGATGCCCTGACCAACCGCAGCCCCGCAATCACCACCGCAAATACCGCAAACGTCGTGTTATACAACGCCAACGCCGGCAACCCGAACAGCATTGCCAGCACCGCCAACCCCCACCCCGCGCGACCCGGCACAAAGAACGCGAGCACCGACACCGTCAACGCCGCCCAACCCAACACTTTGAAATGAATCATCAACCCCAGGTTGGAACGCAGCTGGCATTCCCAGCGACTGGCTTCATCGACGCAGATACCCACCCACCGGCCATCCTCCATAAAACCGTAACGGGCACCATAACTGGCGGCCAACCATAACGGCAGGGCAATAAGCAGCAGGATCAGCGGCAAACGACGGGACATGGGGCACTCCGAAAGGCAAAAACGGCGCTCAGCTTAATGCTCCGGCGCCCGTTAGCAAGCTACAAACATACAATTAGTGTTCACCAAGGCATGGCAACGTGTATCGTCTGGCAGCTATACCCCGATTCCGACGTTATTTTCCGGTATTTCGTACCGTATGATGGCACTTCGGCGACAGGGCGGTGGTCATAGCCTGCGATCTTCATTCAGTACGTTTCCTCTTAGGGATTTAGTCATGCTCCGTTCCTTGCGCTGTGTTGCCCTGTTGGGCAGCCTATTTTTGAGTGCGTCAGCACTGGCGGTCGATATCGACCAAGCCACCTATGGCTACCCTTTGACCAATCCGTTCGAAGCGACC
Organism: Pseudomonas sp. BCA17; assembly: GCF_004519405.1. Classification (GTDB taxonomy): domain Bacteria; phylum Pseudomonadota; class Gammaproteobacteria; order Pseudomonadales; family Pseudomonadaceae; genus Aquipseudomonas. The sequence goes on from NZ_SGWI01000004.1 coordinate 124,870, forward strand.
ATCGCGACCACACCGCCCGACCTTCGGCCAAAGTTGCCGAGCAACGATGAGATCAACCAGTCCGACTACAGCCTGACCATGCGCCCGGAGCGCCAATTCAGCCTTCCGGACAACTTCTGGGCAGTCAAGAAGCTCACTTACCGCATCGCCAAGCAAGACCACGCCGCACCGTTGATCTTCCTGATTTCCGGCACCGGTGCACGCTATGACAGCAGCCTCAACGAATACCTGAAAAAGCTCTATTACCAGGCCGGTTACCACGTGGTGCAGCTCTCCTCGCCCACCAGCTTCGACTTCATTGCGGCCGCCTCGCGCTTCGCCACCCCGGGCATCACCCAGGAAGATGCCGAAGACATGTACCGCGTGATGCAAGCGGTGCGTGCGCAGAACGCGACGCTGCCCGTCACTGACTACTACCTCTCCGGTTATAGCCTGGGCGCACTGGACGCGGCATTCATCAGCAAACTCGACGAGACCCGTCGCAGCTTCAACTTCAAGAAAGTGCTGCTGCTCAACCCGCCGGTCAACCTCTACACCTCGATTACCAACCTCGACAAGCTGGTACAAACCGAGGTCAAGGGCATCAATAACACCACCACCTTCTATGAACTGGTGCTGAACAAGCTGACCCGCTACTTCCAGCAAAAAGGCTACATCGACCTCAACGACGCCCTGCTCTATGACTTCCAGCAATCCAAGCAACACCTGACCAACGAACAGATGGCCATGCTGATCGGCACCTCGTTCCGCTTCTCGGCGGCCGACATCGCGTTTACCTCGGACCTGATCAACCGTCGCGGCCTGATCATCCCGCCGAAATACCCGATCAGCGAAGGCACCAGCCTCACGCCCTTCCTGAAGCGTGCACTGCAATGCGACTTCGATTGCTACCTCACCCAGCAAGTCATCCCGATGTGGCGCGCGCGCACCGATGGCGGCAGCCTGTTGCAGCTGGTCGATCAAGTCAGCCTGTACGCCCTCAAGGATTACCTGCACGACAGCCCGAAAATCGCCGTGATGCACAACGCCGACGACGTGATCCTCGGCCCTGGCGACCTCGGTTTCCTGCGTAAAACCTTCGGCGATCGCTTGACCGTCTACCCGTTGGGCGGCCACTGCGGCAACCTCAATTACCGCGTCAACGCCGACGCCATGCTGGAGTTCTTCCGTGGCTAAATATCTTCTGCTGCTCGCCGCCTTGATGTGCGCGGGCGTGGCCAATGCCGACAACAGCAAGGCCCACGAGCCAACCAAGATTGACGCTGACGGCTTCAAGGAGCCGCTGTCCAAGCTCAAGTTCAACCCAGGCCTGGACCAGCGTGAATTCGAGCGTTCCTCGCTGACCGCGCTCAACGTCTACGACCCGCTGGAGTCGTGGAACCGCCGCGTCTACCACTTCAACTACCGTTTCGACCAATGGGTGTTCCTGCCCGTGGTCGACGGTTACACCTACATCACCCCAAGCTTCCTGCGTACCGGTGTGAGCAACTTCTTCAACAACCTGGGCGACGTGCCCAATCTGTTGAACAGCCTGCTGCAGCTCAAAGGCCACCGTTCCCTGGAAACTACCGGGCGCCTGCTGGTCAACACCACCATCGGTATCGCCGGTCTCTGGGACCCGGCCACGGCCATGGGCCTGCCGCGCCAGAGCGAAGACTTCGGCCAGACCCTGGGCTTCTACGGCGTGCCCGGCGGCGCATACCTGGTGCTGCCTATCTTCGGTCCGTCGAACCTGCGCGACACCACCGGCCTGATCGTCGACTACGGCGCCGAAACCGAGATCAACTTCCTCAACGTGTCCAAGGTCAGCGAAAACCACCCGGAAATCTGGGCCCTGCGCGCGGTCGACAAGCGCTACCAGACCAGCTTCCGGTATGGGCAGATGAACTCGCCATTCGAATACGAGAAGGTGCGCTACATCTATACGGAATCGCGTAAGTTGCAGATTGCGGAGTAACCCGCCCATAAAAAAAGGCCATTCGATTGAATGGCCTTTTTTATTACACTGATTTTACCCACTTACTCATTGTTACCAGGAGGCATACCGTAATCGTTCTCCCCCTTATCGCCTTGAGTGAACAACTGGATGGACACCATTATAAAACCAACGATTGGTATCAAAAACCAGAGTGCATACGCACCAGTCACGTTTACATCATGAAGCCGCCGGAATGTCACTGACACCGCAGGTGGGATCATGAAGAACACGTAAAAACCAAACGGGACGAGAAACCACGGACTCGAAAAGACACCGGCCAGGTTCGATGCTAAAACAGAGCCCCAAATGACCATTATATCCATCACTGCAAACGCCCAGTACTCACGCCTACAGGCTCTCCCACTGAACTTGGCATAGTTTTTTATCGCTTGAAAACACCAGTTCATCCTTAACCCCTTATAGATCCATTTTTTATCGCGCCATTTCATGTGAAGAAGCGCGACGCATCGTATAAATGCCTGGAAATCCGAACTGTAGGATTAAGCTTAAACAGCCTTAAATCAGTTTTTCGCTGCTCGCCACACGTTGCCAAACACTGACACCACCGCCAGTACCACAGCGCCTGCAATAATCCCCGCCACACCATTCAGCAGTGTCGGCACCAACCACGCCGCACCGCCAGCGCCTTGGCTGACGGATTCGATCCAGTGATGCACCACCGGTACGCCATGGGTAAGGATCCCACCGCCCACCAGGAACATCGCCGCCGTACCGATTACCGACAGGCTCTTCATCATGTAAGGCGCCGCGCGCAGGATGGCGCCGCCGATACTGCGCGCCGCCTGGCCAGGCTTCTGGGTGAGCCACAGGCCCAGGTCGTCCAGCTTGACGATACCGGCCACCAACCCATAGACGCCGATGGTCATGACGATGGCAATGCCGGACAACACGACCACCTGCTGCATCAACGGCGCGTCGGCCACGGTGCCGAGGGTGATGGCGATGATTTCGGCGGAAAGGATGAAGTCGGTGCGGATGGCGCCCTTGATCTTGTCTTTTTCAAAGGCCACCAGGTCGGTGGCCGGATCGGCGACGGCGTCGACCAACTGCACATGTTCAGCCTGGTCGTCGGCCTTGCTGTGGAGGAATTTATGCGCGAGCTTCTCGAAACCTTCGAAGCACAGGTAGGCACCGCCGAGCATCAGCAGAGGCGTCACCGCCCATGGCGCAAATGCGCTGATCAGCAAGGCGGCCGGCACCAGGATCAGCTTGTTGACGAACGGACCCTTAGCCACCGCCCACACCACGGGAATTTCCCGCTCCGCGCGGACCCCGGAGACCTGTTGGGCATTGAGCGCCAGGTCATCACCGAGCACGCCGGCGGTCTTTTTTGCCGCCATTTTTGTCATCAGGGCGACGTCATCGAGTACCGCGGCGATATCGTCGATTAAAACCAACAAGCTGCTGCCTGCCATGAATCAGCTTCCATAAGAGAGAGATGAACGGAGCATAACGCGACGTAACGCTTTACGAGCACATTGTTGAGGCACGCGGATACCCGGTGCTACCATGCGCAACCGCCTGTACTGGCAAGGAAACCTCTGGTTTATGAGCACCATTCGCGAGCGCAACAAAGAAAAAATCCTGCGGGCGGCCAGCGAAGAGTTCGCCGACAAAGGCTTCGCCGCGACCAAAACCAGCGACATCGCCGCCAAGGCCGGGCTGCCCAAGCCCAACGTCTATTACTACTTCAAATCCAAGGACAACCTCTACCGCGAGGTGCTCGAAAGTATTATCGAGCCGATCCTGGCCGCTTCCACGCCATTCAACCCGGACGGCGACCCCAAGGAAGTACTGAGCAACTACATCCGCTCGAAAATCCGCATCTCCCGCGACCTGCCCTTTGCCTCCAAAGTGTTCGCCAGCGAAATCATGCACGGCGCCCCGCACCTCAGCGCAGACCAGGTCGAGCAGCTCAACGCGCAGGCCAAGCACAACATTGATTGCATCCAGACTTGGGTCGATCGCGGCCTGATCGCGGCGATTGACCCCAATCACCTGATGTTCAGTATCTGGGCGGCGACGCAGACTTATGCCGACTTCGACTGGCAGATCTCGGCAGTGACCGGCAAGGCCAAACTGGATGAAGCGGATTACGAGGCGGCGGCACAGACGATTATCCGGTTGGTGCTCAAGGGCTGTGAGCCCGACTGAGACACCGAAGCGCCTGCGCCCATCGAAAGCAAGCCCCGACCCACAGGGATTTGGTTTTGCGGCACACATTGTATGAGCGCCGCAAAACCAATGTGGCGGGCTTGCTCGCGAAGAAGCCAGATCAGTCAGCCAGAAATCAGGCTGACACCCCCGCATCCGCCATCAGCCCCACCCCCTCGATCGCCGTGATCGCGCACTGCTCATCGATATCCGAAGTATCCCCACTGATCCCGATCGCCCCCAGCACCACGCCTTCCTGATTTCGAATCAACACCCCACCCGGCGCCGGCACCACGCTGCCCTGCCCCAGGCTGTTCAAGGCAGCGATAAACGCCGGGCGCTGCTGGGCGTCCAGCGCCAACAAGCGTGACCCCTTACCCAGCGCAATCGCGCCCCAGGCCTTGCCAATGGCGATCTGCGGACGAAGCAGGCTCGCGCCGTCTTCGCGTTGCAAGGTGACCAAGTGGCCGCCGCTGTCGAGTACCGCAATGGTCAGCGGCGCGGCCGAAATCGTGCGCCCCGCGGTGAGGGCCTGGCTGGCCAGTTGAGTAGCAATTTTCAAGGTTAAAGCGCTCATGGTGCCGTCCTTCTTTTGTTATTGGGAAAGCGGTGGAGGTCTGCTTGATCAGATGCTCGATCAAACAAATAGAACACAATGAAATTATTTTTTGTATACAATATTTTCTAACAAAGTCTCCACGTGTCGGAAAAAACCCTTCCGACGAGCGTAAAGCACGGTTCATAAAATGCATTGACCTGCGCTGCTCGCCGTGAATACACTTTGACCACTCACCACTTGTATACAATTACAAAACGCAAGAGGCACCAAAACCATGAGCAAAATGAGAGCAATCGAAGCCGCCGTTCTGGTGATGCGTCGTGAAGGCGTGAACACCGCCTTCGGTATCCCGGGCGCAGCGATCAACCCGCTGTATTCGGCCTTGCAGAAAATCGGTGGCATCGATCACGTCCTTGCTCGCCACGTTGAAGGCGCCTCGCACATGGCAGAGGGCTACACGCGTACCAAAGCCGGTAATATCGGCGTGTGCATCGGCACGTCGGGGCCGGCGGGCACCGACATGGTCACCGGCCTGTACAGCGCCTCGGCCGACTCGATCCCCATTCTCTGCATCACCGGCCAGGCCCCCCGTGCCCGCATGCACAAGGAAGACTTCCAGGCCGTCGACATCACCAGCATCGTCAAGCCAGTGACCAAATGGGCAACCACCGTTCTGGAGCCCGGCCAAGTGCCCTACGCGTTCCAGAAAGCTTTTTATGAAATGCGCTCCGGCCGCCCCGGCCCGGTGTTGATCGACCTGCCGTTCGACGTACAGATGGCCGAGATCGAATTCGACATCGACGCCTACCAGCCGCTGCCCCTGGCCAAACCCTTGGCCACGCGTGTGCAAGTGGAGAAAGCCCTGGCGCTGCTGGACCAGGCCGAACGCCCGCTGCTGGTCAGCGGCGGCGGTGTGATCAACGCCGACGCGAGCGAATTGTTGGTGGAGTTCGCCGAGTTGACCGGTATCCCCGTCATTCCAACCTTGATGGGCTGGGGCACAATCCCGGACGATCATCCGCAGATGGTCGGCATGGTCGGCCTGCAAACCTCACACCGTTATGGCAACGCGACCATGCTCAAGTCGGATGTGGTGCTAGGCATCGGCAACCGCTGGGCCAACCGCCATACCGGTTCGGTGGATGTCTACACCGAAGGACGCACGTTCATTCATGTCGACATCGAGCCGACGCAGATTGGCCGCGTGTTCACCCCGGACCTGGGCATCGTCTCCGACGCGGGCAGCGCACTGACGATGTTCATTGAAGTGGCTCGCGAGTGGAAAGCCGCCGGTAAGCTCAAGGACCGCAGCGCCTGGCTGCATGACTGCCAGCAACGCAAGGCCACCCTGCATCGCAAGACCCATTTCGACAATGTGCCGGTCAAGCCGCAACGGGTCTACGAAGAAATGAACCAGGTGTTCGGCAAGGACACCTGCTACGTCAGCACCATCGGCCTGTCGCAGATTGCCGGCGCACAGTTCCTGCACGTCTACAAACCCCGCCACTGGATCAACTGCGGCCAGGCCGGCCCCCTGGGCTGGACCATTCCGGCCGCGCTCGGGGTGGTCAAGGCTGACCCGAGCCGCAAGGTCGTGGCGCTGTCGGGCGATTATGACTTCCAGTTCATGATCGAAGAGTTGGCGGTGGGCGCGCAGTTCAACCTGCCATACATTCACGTGGTGGTGAACAACTCCTACCTCGGCTTGATCCGCCAGGCCCAGCGCGGGTTTGAAATGGACTACTGCGTGCAGTTGTCGTTCGACAACCTCAACGCCCCTGAACTCAACGGGTATGGCGTAGACCACGTGGCCGTCGCCGAGGGCCTGGGTTGCAAGGCGCTGCGGGTGTTCGAACCGGGCCAGATCGCGCCGGCGCTGCGCAAGGCCGAGGCAATGATCGAAGAATTCAAGGTGCCGGTGATCGTTGAGATTATTCTGGAGCGCGTGACCAATATTTCCATGGGCACCGAGATCAACGCCGTCAACGAATTCGAAGATCTGGCCCTGGTCGGCAACGATGCGCCGACCGCCATTTCCCTGCTCGATTAAGGAGAACCCTATGCCGCGTTTTGCCGCCAACCTGTCCATGCTGTTTACCGAGCAGGACTTTCTAGCCCGATTCAAAGCGGCCGCCGACGCCGGTTTCCAGGGGGTCGAGTACCTGTTTCCGTATGAATTCAGTTCGGCAGAAATAAAGGCACAACTCGACGCCAATGGCCTGACCCAAGTGCTGTTCAACCTGCCGGCCGGTGACTGGGCCAAGGGCGAGCGCGGCCTGGCATGCCACCCGGACCGGGTCGAGGAGTTCCGCGCCGGGGTCAAACTGGCCATCGCCTATGCGCAGGTGCTGGGCAATACCCAAGTCAACTGCCTGGCCGGGATTCGTCCCGCTGGAGTGGATGATGAAGTCCTGGAAAAAACCTTCGTCGCCAACCTCAAATACGCCGCCGACAAGCTGCAAGCGGCGGGCATCAAGCTGGTGATGGAGATGATCAACACCCGCGACATTCCGGGCTTCTACCTGAATAACACCGCCCAGGCCCTGTCGATTCGCGAGCAAGTGGGCAGTGACAATCTGTTCCTGCAATACGACATCTACCACATGCAAATCATGGAAGGCGACCTGGCACGCACCCTGGCTGCGCACCTGGGTGAGATCAACCATATCCAGTTGGCCGATAACCCTGGGCGCAATGAGCCGGGGACGGGTGAAATCAACTATCGCTTCCTGTTCGAGCACTTGGATCGCATTGGCTATACGGGGTGGATCGGCTGCGAATACAAGCCGTTGACGACCACCGAAGCGGGTTTGGGTTGGCTCAAAAGCCACAACGCCATCTAATAAAAAGAGGATTTCTTCATGGCTAAAATCGGATTTATCGGCACCGGCATCATGGGCCAACCCATGGCCGCCAACCTGCAGAAAGCCGGCCACCAACTGTTTCTCTCCGAACACCACGGCAAGGCCCCGGCCGAGCTGATCGCAGCCGGTGCCGTGGCGTTGGCCAACCCGCAGCAGGTCGCCCAGGAAGCCGAGTTCATCATCGTGATGGTGCCCGACACCCCGCAGGTCGAGGACGTGCTGTTCCGCGCCGACGGCGTCGCCGCAGGCTTGTCACCGAACAAGGTGGTGATCGACATGAGTTCGATCTCCCCCACTGCCACCAAGGCGTTCGCCGCGAAGATCAACGCCAGCGGCGCACACTATCTGGATGCGCCGGTGTCCGGTGGTGAAGTCGGCGCCAAGGCCGGCAGCCTGAGCATCATGGTCGGGGGTGAGCCGCAGACATTTGAACGCGCACTGCCGCTGTTCCAGAGCATGGGCAAGAACATCACCCTGGTGGGCGGCAATGGCGATGGCCAGACGGCCAAGGTCGCCAACCAGATCATCGTCGCACTGAACATCCAGGCAGTGGCCGAAGCCCTGTTGTTCGCATCGAAAAACGGCGCCGATCCGGCCAAGGTGCGTGAAGCACTGATGGGGGGCTTCGCCTCGTCGAAGATCCTGGAAGTGCATGGCGAACGCATGATCAAGGGCACCTTTGATCCAGGCTTTCGTATCAACTTGCACCAGAAGGACCTGAACCTGGCGCTGGCCGGGGCCAAGGAGCTGGGAATCAACCTGCCGAACACCGCCGGCACCCAACAGGTATTGAGCACTTGCACGGCGATTGGCGGCGGTAATTGGGACCATTCGGCGCTGATCAAGGGCCTGGAACATATGGCGAATTTTTCCATTCGCGATAAATAACCCTCCCCGTTGAACTGCCATCAACTGTGGGTGGGGGCAAGCCGCCTCCCACAGTTGGCCCCCTTCAAGTCTGAAATGGCTGCACCTCTAATAACAAAAATACCGGGAGCCCGCTTTATGTCGGTCGATCCGCAATACCTGCTTCGCGAGCTGTTCGCCACCGCCATCGACGCCGCCCACCCCCGGCAAGTCCTGGAACCTTACCTGCCCGCCGACCGCAGCGGCCGGGTGATCGTGATCGGCGCCGGCAAAGCCGCGGCAGCCATGGCCCTGGTCGTCGAGAACTGCTGGCAGGGCGAAGTCACCGGGCTGGTGGTCACCCGCTACGGCCACGGCGCACCGTGCAAGAAAATCGAAGTGGTCGAAGCCGCCCACCCCGTGCCCGATGCAGCGGGCCTGGCCGTGGCCCAGCGTGTGCTGGCGCTGATCAGCGACCTCGGTGAAGACGACCGAGTGATCTTTCTGCTCTCCGGCGGCGGCTCTGCCTTGCTCGCCCTGCCCGCCGAAGGCATCACCCTGGCCGACAAGCAAGCCATCAACAAGGCCCTGCTCAAATCCGGCGCCACCATTGGCGAGATGAATTGCGTACGCAAGCACCTTTCAGCCATCAAAGGCGGCCGATTGGCGAAAGCGGCATGGCCGGCTACGGTCTACACCTACGCGATTTCCGATGTGCCCGGTGATCAGGCCACGGTGATCGCCTCCGGGCCTACGGTCGGTGATCCCAGCACATCGCAACAGGCCCTCGCGATCCTCAAGCGCTACAACATCGATGCCCCCGCCTCGGTGCGCAGCTGGTTGCAAAACCCGGCCTCGGAAACCGTCAAACCCGGCGACCCGGTGCTTTCGCGCAGCCACTTCCAATTGATCGCGCGCCCGCAGCAATCCCTCGAAGCGGTGGCGGTAAAAGTCCGCCAAGCCGGGTTCAGCCCGTTGATCCTCGGTGACCTGGAAGGCGAAGCACGGGACGTGGCCAAAGTGCACGCCGGTATCGCCCGGCAGATCGTGCAACACGGCCAGCCACTGGCAGCGCCGTGCGTGATCCTCTCCGGCGGCGAAACCACTGTCACCGTACGCGGCAATGGCCGTGGCGGGCGCAATGCCGAATTCCTGCTGAGCCTGACCGACAGCCTCAAGGGCCTGCCCGGTGTATACGCCCTGGCCGGCGACACAGATGGCATCGACGGTTCCGAAGACAATGCCGGCGCGATCATGACCCCCACCAGCTACGCCCGCGCTGAAGCCCTGGGTCTGTCGGCCAGCGATGAGCTGGACAACAACAATGGTTACGGCTATTTCGCCGCGCTCGACGGGCTGGTCGTCACCGAACCGACCCGTACCAACGTCAACGACTTGCGCGCCATCCTGATTCTTGAGACTGCCAAACATGACGCCTGACAAGAAGGTCAAAATCCTCGCCACCCTGGGCCCGGCTACCGACGGTATCGACGACATCCGCGAACTGGTGGAGGCCGGGGTGAATATCTTCCGCCTCAACTTCAGCCACGGTGAGCATGCCGATCATGCCCAGCGCTACCAGTGGATTCGCCAGGTGGAGCGCCAGTTGAATTACCCGCTGGGCATTCTCATGGACCTGCAAGGGCCGAAGTTGCGGGTCGGGCGTTTTGCCGAGGGCAAGGTGCAACTGGTGCGCGGTCAGGCCCTGCGCCTGGACCTGGACCCGACGCCGGGCGACCAGTGCCGGGTCAACCTGCCTCACCCGGAAATCATCGCGGCGCTGGAGCCGGGCATGGACTTGCTGCTGGACGACGGCAAGCTGCGCCTGCGGGTCATCACCAAACATGAAGACGCCATCGACACTACCGTGCTCAATGGCGGCGAGTTATCCGATCGCAAAGGCGTGAATGTCCCACAAGCCCTGCTGGAACTCAGCCCGCTGACCGCCAAGGATCGCCGCGACCTGAGCTTCGGCCTGGAGTTGGGCGTGGACTGGGTGGCGCTGTCATTCGTGCAGCGCCCGGAAGACATCCGCGAAGCCCGTGAACTGATCGGCGACAAGGCGTTTCTGATGGCCAAGATCGAGAAGCCATCGGCTGTGCAGCGCCTGCAGGAAATCGCCGAATTGAGCGACGCGATCATGGTGGCCAGAGGCGACCTGGGTGTGGAAGTGCCGGCCGAGAGCGTGCCGCAAATTCAGAAAGACATCATCAGCACCTGTCGCCAACTGGGTAAACCGGTGGTGGTGGCCACGCAGATGCTTGAATCCATGCGCTTCTCGCCTGCGCCGACCCGCGCCGAAGTCACCGACGTGGCCAATGCAGTGGCCGAAGGGGCGGATGCGGTGATGCTGTCGGCGGAGACCGCCTCGGGCGATTACCCGCTGGAAGCCGTGCAGATGATGAGCAAGATCATCCGCCAGGTGGAAAACGGCCCGGATTACCAGACGCAACTGGACGTCAGCCGGCCCAAGGCGCATGCCACGGTGTCCGACGCGATCAGCTGCGCAATCCGGCGCATCAGCAGCATCCTGCCCGTGGCCGTGCTGGTGAACTACAGCGAGTCGGGCAACTCCAGCCTGCGTGCGGCACGGGAACGGCCGGTGGCGCCGATTCTCAACCTCACGCCGAACCTGTCCACGGCGCGGCGCTTGAGCGTGGCGTGGGGCGTGCACTCGGTGGTCAATGACCGGCTGCGGCAGGTGGACGAGGTGTGTTCCACGGCGCTGGAAATTGCCCAGGCCCAGGGTATGGCGCAGCGCGGGGATACCCTGGTGATTACGGCGGGGGTTCCGTTCGGGCAGCCGGGGTCGACCAATTCCTTGCGTATCGAGACGCTGATCTAGCGTCCACCCGGGCCTCATCGGGAGCAAACCCTCACCCACGTTTGACCGGGTTTAGACATTTGAACCTGTGAACGCAATCAAGTGTGGGAGGGGCTTGCTCCCGATGCGGGGCAACTCGACCTCACTGAATGAACCCACATGCACAACCCAACCTGCCCCGACTGGGCCGAAGCCCTGCTCAACGGCTTCAGCCAGATCTTTCTGCAACGCCAGCCGCTATGCGGCCTGTTGTGCCTGCTGGCCATCCTGATCGGCGCTCCGACCTTGCTCGGCGGGGCGCTGTTGGGGGGTGTGGCAGGTTTGTTGACCGCCCAGCGCCGAGGGTATCCGAAGGCTGAGCGGCAGGCCGGCCTTTATAGCTACAACGGCGTGCTGCTGGGTTTGCTGATCGGCCAGCACTGCGCCTGGTCGGCTTTGCTGCCGCCACTGATTCTGGCATGCGGCGGCTTGAGTGCGATCCTCACACGGCAATGGCTGCAATATGCGCCCCATCCGGACGCCTTGCCCGTCTACACCGCGCCATTTGTCGGCCTTGGCTGGTTGCTGCTGGGCACGCCGCCTGGCAGCCCCTTTGCCCTGAGCGAACCCGACGCATTGTCCATGCTCACCGCCCCCTTTACGGGTCTTGCGCAAATCATGTTGCTGGACCAACCCCTGGCCGGGGCAGTGATCGCCCTGGGCCTGTTGCTGGCCAACCGCCGCGCCGCGTTATGGGCGTTGATCGGCGCCGGCAGTGGCGTGTGCGTCGGTTTGCTGCTGGATGAGCCCGCGAGCACCCTGCTCGGCCTGCACAGCTACAATCCTGCTCTCGCCGCCCTGGCGCTGAGCCAGGCCCGACGCCGCCCCTGGCTGCCGTTGCTCGGCATCGTGTTGGCGATTGCGCTCACGCCCGGTTTCGCCGCGCTGCAACTGCCCGCGCTGACCGCGCCGTTTATCCTCGCGTGCTGGCTGGTGCGCGCCGGCCGCCGGATGCTGCAAACCCGCATGGACAGCCCCTTCGAATCCCCCTAGGCTGGCGCGATATCCGATTCAGGCGACTTCCATGGACAGCAACAACTGGCGTCAACGGCTGTATGTAATGGTGTTTCAAAGTGACACCGTGGCCGGGCGACGTTTCGACAGCACCCTGCTCCTGATCATCCTCGCCAGCCTGGTGATCGTGATCCTCGACAGTATCCAGGAGGTGCACGATAACTATGCCGGCCTGCTGGCCTACATCGAATGGGGCTTCACCGTCATCTTCGCCATCGAGTACGGGCTGCGGCTGTATTGCTCGCCCAAACCGTTGCGCTATGCCTTCAGCTTCTACGGGCTGGTCGATTTGCTGGCCATCGTGCCGGGCATCCTGGCGCTGTACTACAGCGACGCCCAATACCTGCTGATCATTCGCATCATCCGCATGCTGCGGATTTTCCGGGTACTCAAGTTGGCGCCCTACCTCAAGCAAGCCAATTACCTGATGTCGGCGCTGCGGGGCAGCAAACAGAAGATCGTGGTGTTCCTGGTCAGCGTGTGCACCCTGGTCACGGTGTTCGGCACCCTGATGTACGTGATCGAAGGCCCGGCGCACGGGTTTACCAGTATTCCCAAGGGTATTTACTGGGCGATCGTGACCCTGACCACCGTAGGCTTCGGCGATATCGTGCCCAAGACTCCACTGGGCCAGGTGATTTCGTCGCTGGTGATGATCACCGGTTACTCGATCATCGCCGTGCCGACCGGGATTTTCACAGCGGAACTGGCTAACGCCATGCGCGGCGCGCAGTTGCAACACGACTGCCCGGTCTGCCAGAAAAACAGCCACGAGCCCAACGCCGCGTTCTGTTCCCGTTGCGGCAGTGCCCTGTTTAAGAAAGTGGAATAAGCAAAGTTCTTTTTAATCTTTAAGCGACTATGCAGCCCCGGCTATAGTCGCTGGCAAATTGCCTCCCCCTCTTCTCCCGAACAACAAGGAATGAGCAGTGAAAAAAATCCTCAGCGCCTCTCTACTGGCCGCCGGCCTGGCCCTGGTCGGCGCCGCCCAAGCCGCACCGGTGACCCTGCTCAACGTCTCCTACGACGTGATGCGCGATTTCTACAAGGACTACAACGCCGCCTTCCAGAAACACTGGGAAACCGAGCACCCGAACGACAAGCTGACGCTGCAGATGTCCTTTGGTGGGTCGAGCAAACAGGCGCGTTCGGTCATCGATGGCCTGCCGGCCGACGTGATCACCATGAACATGGCGACCGACATCAATGCCTTGGTCGACAACGGCAAACTGGTGCCCGACAACTGGGTCACCCGCCTGCCGAACAACAGCGCACCGTTCACCTCGGCCACGGTGTTTATCGTACGCAAAGGCAACCCCAAGGCCCTGAAGGACTGGCCGGACCTGCTCAAGGATGGCGTACAAGTGATCGTGCCCAACCCGAAAACCTCAGGTAACGGGCGCTACACCTACCTGTCGGCCTGGGGCTATGTGCTGAAGAACGGCGGCGACGAAGACAAGGCCAAGGCGTTTGTCGGCAAGCTGTTCAAACAAGCGCCGGTCCTGGATACCGGTGGCCGCGCCGCCACCACCACCTTCATGACCAACCAGATTGGCGACGTGCTGGTGACCTTTGAGAACGAAGCGGAAATGATCGCCCGTGAATTCGGGCGGGATCAGTTCGAAGTGATCTACCCGAGCGTCTCTGCCGAAGCCGAACCACCGGTGTCGGTGGTCGACAAGGTGGTCGAAAAGAAAGGCACCCGCGCGGCCGCCGAGGATTACCTGAAATATCTGTGGTCGCCGCAAGGCCAGGAGATCGCCGCCAACAACTACTTGCGCCCACGTGATCCGCAGGTGCTGGCCAAGTACACCGACCGTTTCCCGAAAGTGGACTTCCTGTCGGTGGAAAAAACCTTTGGTGACTGGCGCACGGTGCAGAAGACCCACTTCAATGATGGTGGAGTGTTTGACCAGATCTACAACGGTCAGTAACAGAGTCAGTGGCAGGAAGCTTGCCCTATCTGTAGGAGCGAGCTTGCTCGCGAAGAACTTCAACGATAACGCGTGTTGCCTGGATGAACACGGCGCCTTTGAGTTTTTCGCGAGCAAGCTCGCTCCTACAGAAGCACTTACGCTTAACTGACTGGCATCAGGGCTGCTACATGGGTGGCGTTACGCCGTCCTTGCCGGCAGAAATCGCCTGAGCGGTGATCGTTCCATCCGCCCCTTTTGCCGCAAACAACACCACCTTCACCCCGGCCTTGAGCAAACTGCGATCCCCCGGTTCCAGATTGACGATGGGCACATCCTCCGGCACTACGATCTTCTGCTCGCCGCCCTTGTATTTGACGGTCAAGGTGCGCCCGTTGCTGACCACCAGGTCGCCGACGGTGCCGTTGGTCATGCTGCTGCCTTCCTTCAAGTCGAATGCACGGTGCCCGTCGCCGGTGCCGGCCATGGCCGGTGGGAACACATGCACTTCCAGCGCCGTGAGCGTGCCATCGGCATTCGGCATCGCGGCCGAGCCGATGTAGCTGCCGGGCTTGATCTCATCGATCTTTGCCAGCGTGACGGCGCGCACCTGGGTGTCCTTGGTCAGGTTTACGGTGACCTCTTCACCACTGTTGGCCTTGACACGCAGCGCATCACCGTCGACCGCCATGATCGCGCCGCGTACCCCGACACGCGGCGCCTCGGCGGCATGGGCCAACCCCACGGCCATGGCGGCGGCGAGGGTCGAAGCCATGAGCATCCTGTTCAATGTGATCTTCATCGCTATGGGTTTCCTGTTTCGGCAGTTGTGCCTGAATGTATCATCACCCTTCGCGCAGAACGTTAACGATTCAGTTATCAATGCCGGGCATGAGTGATATCACTGTCGGCGGCCTACCCCAGTCACCGTGTTGTCTTTAGGCTCGCCCCACTGTCCTACGCTTTTATGAGAACTCCATGAACGCTACTTCCCACGCTACAACCACCATGACCCGGAGCATGGTGATGCTGTTCGCGTTTTGCTGCGGCGCCATCGTTGCCAATATCTACTACGCACAGCCGATCATCGAACTGATTGCACCGGATATCGGCCTGACTCCGACCATGGCCAGCCTGATCGTGTCCCTGACGCAAATCGGCTACGCCCTCGGCCTGTTCTTCCTGGTACCGCTGGGCGATCTG
Organism: Pseudomonas sp. BCA17; assembly: GCF_004519405.1. Lineage (GTDB taxonomy): Bacteria > Pseudomonadota > Gammaproteobacteria > Pseudomonadales > Pseudomonadaceae > Aquipseudomonas. The sequence continues at coordinate 140,285 of NZ_SGWI01000004.1, forward strand.
CTGGAAAACCGCAAGCTGATGATCACCACGACCGTCGTGGCCATTGCCAGCCTGCTGGGCGCAGCGTTTACCGAGCAGCCGAATCTGTTCCTGCTGGTGTCGTTGCTGATCGGTTTCAGTTCGGTCTCGGTGCAGATCCTGATCCCACTGGCCGCACACCTGGCGCCCGCCGAGTCCCGTGGACGTGTGGTCGGCAGCATCATGGGTGGTCTGTTGCTCGGTATCCTGTTGTCCCGGCCAGTGTCCAGCGTGGTGGCCGACCATTTTGGCTGGCGCGCAATGTTCATGGCCGCCGCCGTGCTGATGGCGTTTATCAGTGTGGTACTGCTGCTGACCATCCCCAAGCGTCAACCTGACCACAGTGCCAGTTATGGCCAGTTGTTGCGCTCCCTGGGGACCCTGCTGCGTCAGCAACCGATGCTGCGTCAGCGGGCGTTTTACCAAGGTTGCATGTTCGCTACCTTCAGCCTGTTCTGGACCGCCGCGCCCTTGGAGCTGGCGCGCAACCACGGCCTGAGCCAAAGCGAAATCGCGCTGTTTGCCCTGGTGGGCGCCCTCGGCGCTGTTGCCGCGCCCATCGCCGGTCGCCTGGCCGATGCCGGCCACACCCACCGTGCCTCGCTGCTGGCGATGTTGTTCGCGGCGCTGAGCTTCCTGCCGGCCTTCGTACACCCGCTGTACAGCGTGATCGGCCTTGCCGTCACCGGCGTGGTCCTGGACTTCTGCGTGCAGATGAACATGGTGCTCGGCCAACGCGCCATCTACGCCCTTGACGCCCACAGCCGCAGCCGCCTCAACGCGTTGTATATGACCAGCATCTTCATCGGCGGCGCCTTCGGCTCGGCGATTGCCAGCAGCGTCTATGAACAGGGCGGGTGGTTGGGGGTGATGCTGGTGGGCAGTGCATTCCCGCTGGTGGCGTTGTTGCGCTTCCTGAGTGCGGCACGTGGCGTCTCGGTGGCCACGGCCTGATCGCCCTCCCCCCCTCGGGATACTGTTTCAAAACGCACAAAAGGGCAGGACTTGATCAACCACTGATCAGCCCTGCCCAGCGTTAACCCACTGATGCTACGGCGATCGTTGAAGATACGCCGCCGCCCCCTTAGAGATAACCATCATCCTTGACGTTCAGCCCAATCACGTCTTCCGGGCTTATCATTCGTGTGCTTTTGATCAGGAAGTCCGTCTTGCTGTCCCCGTCCAGGTCTATCGCCAGCAGGTAGCGTCCCGATTGCGGATTGAACTTGATGAGGGTGTCACCCGCCTGACCGGTGTAGGCATTAACGAAGTTAAAGGCAACCTTGCCGTCAATGGCCATTTGCGACAAATCGATCTTGTCCTGGCCGGTGTTGAAGTCCAACAGTAAATCGGCTTGGGTGCGGGTCGAGTCTGTGAAGGCGTTGAACTTGAAGGTATTCCACCCTCCCCCGCCCACCAGGGTGTCTGCCCCCGCGCCGCCGATCATCACATTGTCCGCGCTGTTCCCCACGATCCGGTCATTACCACGGCCCCCGATGGCATTTTCGATCACCGTGTTCTCAGCGATCCTGATGTTCTCCTTCATTCCACCCACGCTGGATCGCGAACCACCCCGCAAGTCGATCGACTGATCCTGCTCGAAACCGGAAAAATCAAATGTATCAACCCCTCGGTCATCCCAGACAGTGAAGTCTGGTTTATCGGAGGCGGACGTGAGGGTCATTTCCGGTTTTCCGGTATTGGAGTTGAAACCGTAGATAGTGTCATCCGACAGGGTTTTAACTCGGGGTTTCGCGTCGGCGGCAGGTTTGGATTCGCCTTGAGGTTTCGCATCAGCGGCGGGTTTGGTTTCGCCTTGAGGCTTCGCATCTGCGGCGGGTTTGGTATCACCTTGAGGTTTCACATCTGCGGCGGGTTTGGTTTCGCCTCGAGGTTTCGCATCTGCGGCGGGTTTGGTTTCGCCTCGAGGTTTCGCATCTGCGGCGGGTTTGGTATCGCCTTTTGGTTTCGTATCAACAGCGGGTTTGGTTTCGCCTCGAGGTTTCGCATCAACAGCGGGCTTGGTTTCGCCTTTGGGTTTTGCATCAACGGTGGGCTTGGTTTCGTCTTTGGGTTTTGCATCAACGGTGGGCTTGGTTTCGCCTTTGGGCTTCGCATCGATGACAGGTTTGGTTTCACCTTGAGGCTTGGGTTCACGAGTCGGCCGGGGTTCATCTCCCTGAGGCATAGGCTCACAGCTGGCAGTCGTCACGTTACCGTTGAACCCGATGATGGCCGAGAACGACAAGTTACTCAGGGCTGTTTCTCCAGGTTGCAACAATTTGGAGGGCACGCCGACATTCTGGCTCGTTCCATAAAGGCGCTGCAGGCTGGAGAGCCCACTTGTCATCGCCATAGACAGGCTGAGCAACTGGGACCCCGTTGAGGACTGCCTGTCAGTAGCCGAATGTTCGTATTGGCCATGGTGACTCGAATGTACAGCAGGTAACGGCTGAGGAGCCACGTGAGTGGATACCTGGAGATTTACAACGGGAGCCTTCACATTAATCATAATGACATCTTCTCTTTAAGTTTAAATAACAACGACCCAACACTTCGCAATAGTAGAACTTACGAATTCTTAAATAGTCATTTCCGGGCAATAGCTCACCCATCCACAAGGCAGTTACGGCGACGCCTTAACTTGCCGAGCACTGACAAAAAACTATTTCCATCAAACTGTTTGCAAACTGATCAGGCGATCAGCGAGAGACTTACATATTCGAATAACAGGCTTACTTAAAAGTATTGCGCGCGTTTTTATTATTCAACGGCTCGACTCGCCATGCCCGCGCAGTAAACGCAGCCCTGTCAAAGGCCGACATCAGCGTCGATCGACGCTCTGCGGATTTGGCACGAAATTTATGAGCTTCGTTAATGTTCCCGGCACTCACTTGCACTTCGCACAGATCAGTTGGAGGAAGTGGACACGGCTCTGGCTTCGGTTCACGGAGGGCCGGTCCCGGATCCTTGGGATTGCACTCAGGCTCGCGTGGGATCGGCTTCGGCTCAGGCGGTTTTGATCGCGGCGCAGGCTCACAGGGATCGGGACGCGGCTGAGGCTCGCACTCATCCGCACGTGGCTGCGGCTTTGGCTCCTTTGGCACAGGGCGCGGCTGCGGCTTTGGCTCTTTCGGATCGGGTGCCGGTGCCGGGTTATCACCCTTTGCGTGGACATCTCCAGCCTTCATCTGACCGATGCTTTTTATCAACAGGTCGGCCTTGCCGTTGCCTGTCAGGTCCAGGGCCAGGCTTCCTTCGCGGCTGCCCTCGTCGTACTTCAGCACGACTTGTCCTGGTTGACCGGTTAAATGATCGACGAACTTGAACGCCTTGATACCTGTGCCTTTCAAAACTGCGGACAGATCAATCGTGTCTGCGCCGCTTTCAAAATCCAGAATCACATCGGGGTTGTCCGGGGCGGAGTCACTGGCCCGGTCATAGACAAAGGTGTCGCCCCCGCCACCGCCTTGCAGACGATCTGCACCGCCGCCACCTTTGAGGCGATTGGCGACCTGATTGCCCACCAGCGTGTCATTCCCGTTACCCCCAACGGCGTTTTCCACCACGACACCCTTGGCGATGGAGACATTGCCCTTTAACTTACCCACATCTGAAAACGACTCGGCATTGAGATTGATCTTCTGGTTCTGTGAAAACCCGGAGAAATCCAGTGTGTCGTTCCCACCGCCGTCCCACACGCAGAAAATAGGATTGTCGTTGGCCGCCTTCAAACTGAGGGCTTCACGGTTCGTGTTGGAATTGAACCCGTACGTGGTGTCGGTATTACGGGTCTTGGTGTTCGCACCGTAGAGCTTCTGGATGGCCGCAATGTCATCCATCATCGGCGCAGAGGGGTTCAACGATTTGAAATCGTGTCCGGGCTGATTTTTCTCCGAGAAGTAGCTCATCACCGAGCGCGCCCGGGTATCCCCCGCATACTCCGCGTGAAGCCCATAGTCGCCAAAACCATCATAACCACCGGGGTGTTCCAACCCGATGGAGTGGCCGATTTCATGGATAAGCACTTCGCGAAAAAAACTGCCTATCTCAGGGGCTGCCCCCACATCCCGGGTGCCAATATTTGCGAACGTTCGATTCATGGATGCATTGGGGAGCGAGGCCACACCAGACGGCGTTCCGGCCATATCATTGATATCGACATGACCGTCAGCTTTTTGCGCATTCTCAGTGAATGTCACATTGGCAACATCTTGCCAGGACTGCAGTGCCTGCCTGGCCTGATCCGCCTGCTGCGGGGTAAAACCCTTGGAAATCCGAAACGACAAGTCAATGTTCTTGTCGCCATCGCGATCATGAAACCGGTAGCCGCCTCGAGTAATTTGCTTTCCAGCCTGCTCTGTCGTTAATACGGCCTTCTTACTGCCCAGGGTGTACGTTTCGATAGGCCGCTCAGGGCTGATACTGCTCCAGGGATCAGGTGCCTTGTTTACACTAACGTCAGTAGCGGGTGGTCCTGGTACTCTCATAAACCAAAGTCCTCATTTAGATCAAACTCGGTGTGAACAATCGCCAAACTCGAGATACCGAACCTGCGCTCTACAAGAGCGGCACTGGTTGTCGGCACACCTTTAAGTTCGCACAGAGTCGCAGAGTGTTCCAGGCACTAATTAATTCACCTCGACACATTCTAAATCCCTATCACACTTTTTCTGATCCTTGCAAAACCCTGAAACCACGCGCGCATCCATTACATAACCTGAACACCTACAACCCACTGACTTTGCAGAAAAAACATAAGATAAAGCACACTGGAAATCAGAATATTTTCATTACATTGCTCATAATCAGATAACACCACCCCCTTCAAAATCCAAACTTGATCACCCACATATCTACAACACCTACATAACTAGCTACCCAGTGCAAAGATCTCAGCATTTAGCTTGAGTGAAAAATTCGACATTTCAATTAAATAGAGTCTTCTCTGTCCCACGACGGTAAGTTAATGCACTACAGCACTCCTTCTACCTGACAAACCAAGTCTTGGGCGTGTGAAGAATAAAAGGAAGGCGCACGCATCAACCGGGTCGACAAGGCGGCCCAATGCACACATTTTTCAGAGAAGTTGAGCAGGAGGGGGGTTCATGCCCTGACGGGCGACGGACGCCTACATGGAGCCTTGAGGCTGCCATACTGACTTCAGAAGCAGGCTTGAACGCGATGCCAGGCGCGTATCAAGCCTGTAAACAGATAAGCGTGAGGCGGGTTGTTATTGCGAAAACAAGATCAGCACCAGGTTTGCGTGCACATCAGCTGAGCGCACGGCTCATGGGTTCAAGACAACCCGATGACATCTTCCGGGCCAAACGGTCGAGTACTCTTTATCAGGAAGTCACTGCGGCGATCACCCGACATATCGACCGCCAGAAAATAGCGTCCGCTGTTTGCATTGTATTTAATGACGGTGTCCCCAGGTCTCCCCGTGAAGCTGTGCACCAGGTTCAGCCTGACACCGGCCGCATTGGCCATGTCGCACAGATCAATCTTGTCCCAACCCGATTTGAAATCCGTGAGCAGGTCGGCATTCGAATAACTGGAATCGGCCGCCGCATTATATTTGAAGACGTTACTTCCGCCGCCGCCACTCAGCGTATCTGCACCTTCCCCCCCGACCAGAACGTTATCTGATGCGTTACCGATTATTCGATCATTGCCTGAACCACCCACGGCATTTTCAATCTTCGAGTTACGGCTGATATAAACATTATTAGCCATCCCACCAACGCTGGAATAAGTACCTGCCCCAAGATTGATAATCTGGTGCTGCTTGAAGCCGGAAAAGTCCAGGGTGTCATTACCCTCTGTATCCTTAACGTTGAACCATGGTTCGTCATAGGCGGATACCAGGGACGTTTGCGTATTCCCGGTATTGGAATTGAATCCATACCGGGTATCGTCTGGAGAATGTTGCGCCGGCTGCGGGCACGGCTCAGGCTTCGGGCTTGGCTTCAGGACAGGCTGCGGACACGGCTCTGGCTTTGAGGCCGGCTCCAGCACAGGCCGCGGACACGGCTCTGGCTTTGGGGCTGGCTCCAGAACAGGCCGCGGACATGGTTCTGGCTCAGGGGCCGGGCATGCCGCCACGGCAGGCTTCGGACTTGGCTTGGGTTCAGGTGCCGGGCGCGGATCAGACCCGGCCCATGGCACGTATCGGGCAAAAGCCTGCTGGAATTCCATGTAGGTCCTGGCGAATAGGCTCATTACATCGCCCATCCGCGCAAAGCCCCCGACACCCTGCTGATTGCCACCGGTGAAGGACAATAGGTTCGCGCTCCCCGGGCCCGCCCATCCTCTGTCGAATACGTTGGGTGCCGGGGCATTTACCGTGGACGGAAAACGACTATTTGCAGAGTAGTTATGCAGGCGGGAGGAACCGGACGTCATCGTCCCACCGGGCCAACTACTCAAAGTGGACTGCTCCGAAGAGCGCGATGAACCATACGCCTGAAAACTGACATTAGAGCCATGAACCTTCATAAACCGACACTCTCCATCCAGAAAAACACTATTAGTACAAACAATGACAATCCATTGCGCAAATCAAACACACATCGAAAACAAATGAGCATTCGACCAAAGCAGCGCTAAATTCTCACGGCAAAAAAAGAGCGACAACATCTTATTTATTTCAGACTAAAACACGCACCACCGCTGACAAAAAGAGCAAGACAAAAAACATTATTGGCAACTTTAAAAAACAATTACCTGCCAAATCGTCTATCAAGCGCAGACAACAGAAAGCTCACATTAAAAAAACTTCATACTCTGTAATGCATTGCTCTTTAACACCCTGCATTCAGCCGCGTAGATTTAAACGGATTTTATTTGAACCATGAAAGAACTCGGTCTACCCACCCCGTGACCACCGTGGACAATTTATTCACCGTTCTTTTAAAGAGCCCCGCCAAGCCGGAAGTGCGCGGAGTCGGATCCGCAACCAAGTCGGGAATCGGGTCGGCCTCAGGGGTCGGCTCGTTAGTCGGTTCTGGTTCAGGACTCGGTTCCGTGTCCGGTGCGACCGTCGGCGCCGCGGCGTTCCAGATCACATCCGTCTGCTTGATCTGGCCATGGCTGAGGATCAGCAGATCAGCCTCGCCGCTGCCCGTCGTATCCACAGCCAGGCGGTAACGATTTGTACTTGAATCATGACTGAGTACGGCGTCGCCGGCCTGGCCGCTGAGCCGCTCGGAGAAGTTCAAGGCCTTGAGGCCCGTAGCCCGAAGCACACCGGAAACGTCGATACGGTCGACGCCGCTGGTGAAGTCCTCAAGGGTGTCGGGCTTTCCTGGGGTCGAGTCACTGACGCGGTCATAAACGAAAGTGTCCGATCCGGCGCCGCCACGCAACTTATCGCTGCCCCTACCGCCTTTAAGGCGGTTATCCCCGTCATTCCCCATCAACGTATCGTCACCGTATCCACCGACGGCATTTTCGATGATCACCCCTTTGGCAATGGAGACGTTTCCCCGTAGCCCCCCGACGTCCGAGAAAGTCTCGGCAGCGAGGTTGATATTCTGGTTATGGGCAAACCCGGAGAAATCCAGCGTATCGTTGCCGGCGCCGTCCCACACCGTAAATACCGGCTTCTCAGTTGCCTGCTTCAGGCTATAGACCTCGCGACCGGCGTTGGAGTTGAAGCCATACGTGGTATCGGTGTTTCGGGTCTTGCTGTTTTTCCCATACAGCCGTTGGACCGCTGCGATATCGTCCATCATGGGCGTGCCCGGGGTTTGGTTGGCGAAGTTGTGCCCTGGTTGATTCGTCTCCTCCCAATAACTCATGACACTGCGCGCTTTGGTGTCTTGCGCATAGACCGCGGAATTGTTGTAGCTGTGACCGAGGCCGTCGTAATCGCCCGGATGACTGAGCCCCAGGGTATGCCCCAGCTCATGGATCGCCAAACCGAGGAAGGCACTGCCTATCGCCGGCTTACGCTCGGCGCCCCCGGTGCCTATATTGGCGGTGACTTGCGATTGAGACCGGTCAGGCATGTACGCATGGCCTGACCAGGAGCCCGGCACGCCATTGACCGTGATATGACCATCAGTATTCGAACCGTTTTCAACGAAGTTGATGTTTGTAACATCCGCCCAGTATTGCAGGGCTTCCCTGATGCGCACCTTCTGAGGCTCGGTAAAACCTCCAACAAGGTTAAACCCGACAACAACTTTATTATCTCCATTGCGATCATAAAACCTGCAACCGTCGCGGGTTATATGCTTGGCCGCCTGGTCCGTGGTAAATGCGCGTTTTGTGCCGGCCCACTTTAAAGCCTTGTTTTCAGCGGCTGGCGGCGGTTCGTAGGAAGAGGAATCGGGGTGCGATAGGAAAGGATGTCTGACGGGGATCTGCATGCCATAAATACTCTGGAGCGTTGAGAGCAATCAGTCCATATATGAATTATCGACGCTGACCAGTCCGTTGCCAGCCCGATAAAACTCCCATATATAAAACACGCCAACCACCCCGACTTTATTGCAAAACCACTGCCTGAACACAGCCAAATACAAAGCCACACGCACCGATATATTTCAAATATTCAACAAGTTGTTTTCAAACGAAAAATACCTGGCAATAAGCCAACCATCACTTCAATTTAAAACATTAAGAAACCCACCCAAATGCACCGGTAAATAGTGGGACACACTCGTTACGCCTGTCTCACTTTCAACACGTCCGATGCCTACATTGCGTCATGAAACGCTGATGTCAGGCGCATGCCAGGTCCCCGTGATCCAGGCAGCACAGCAGGCGCTCAACGGTATGCTCCAGGGGCCCGGAGTTATCCAGCACGAACAACCCCGCACCATTGCCGGTGATCAGCTCCGCGGTGAACCGTGCATTGCGTGCCAGACGCTCTTCAATGTCTGCAAGCGACTCACGCCCACGCGCCATCAAGCGCTCGCGCAACACCGCTTGATCCACCGTCAACAGCAACACCAGCGAGGAGGGATAGCGCTCGCGAGTCTGCGCCAGGTGCGCACGGGAGCCATTGACCAGCACGTCCTCCCCTGCCGCCAGCCAGTCGTCGATTTCCTTGGGGATACCATAAGACAAGCCATTGGCCTGCCAACTGAGGGCAAATGCGCCCTCGCCCTGCATCGCCGCAAACTGCTCCGGGCTTACACCTTGCGCCGCTTCGCCGACTGCCTCCGCCGAACGCGTGATCACGCGGCGCACAATGCGGCAGCCGCGTTCGAGCAAACGTGGGCGAGCGGCATCCAGCAGGCTGTCCTTGCCCGAACCCGATGGCCCGATGAGATAGATCAACCTGCCCGCCATCAACACACCCTCTTCGCTTGTCGCAGACTTATTGAGCCCCGCCGCCTGCTGCAGGCTGGCCGGGTAGCAGTCGCTGGAAAGTATATCCGGCAATCCCTCGGCCGCCAGGCCGGCGGCGGTCACATTACCCGAGCACGCCCCTCCGCGCACTCCATTCGGCGCGTCTATCGGCAGGTTCATGTTCAGTACCCGACGAGGCGTTACAGGGTGAGGCTGCCAGTACGCTTGCAGTGCGCGAACATGAACAAACCCACAGGATTTTTTGTAGCCCCCCCTCCCACTTTTGCCCGGCGGTGATTGGCAGAGTAGCTTTCAACCCCATGAAAAAGGCGACCCGAAGGTCTAATGCCAGTCAGTTAAGCGATAGAGCGGACAACGAGTAACCTGTGGCGAGGGAGCTTGCTCCCGTTGGACTGCGGAGCAGGCCCAGTCTTTTCAAGCCCAAAGCTGGGGCCGCTTCGCGACCCAGCGGGAGCAAGCTCCCTCCCCACAGTGACTATGCTCCTCCGTAACTGACTGGCATTAACCCGAAGGTCGCCTCTTGTCATTGCGCGTACTGCTTGCTCAACCCCGGCGGCACGCCGTGCACGTCGGTTTCTTCCCAGGGGCCGTTCGGGCTGATCGAACGGCTCCAGCCGTTGCTCCAGCGGTAGTAGGTACGCTGGCGATAGAAGGTGTCGGGCTGGTCGTCGAGTACGTAGACCTGCATCTTGCCGTCCCAGTGGCTGGCGGCGCCCGGCGGCGGGGCGAAGGTCGGCGATTTGGTGGGCAAAGGTTTCGGTGCGGGTGTGACCGGACCGGAAGGCTTGGTGCTCGGTTGGGTCGACGGGCCCGACGGCGGGATGGTCGGGCCAGTGGGCGCGGGAGGGGGTCGGTGGACCGCACAGGCGCTCAGGCCAAGTACCAGACTGAGCAGGGTGATGCGTGCAAATGCGGTCATAGGCGTTTCCTCGTATTACTTATCCGGACTGTCGATGGTCAGTTGCTGCACCGCAGCGGTAGTGCTGGCCAACGGTTGACTGCGGCCGATCCACTCGCCAGTGGTCGGAAGACCTGCCCGGGATATGCGCGCAACCAGTTGGACTTCGGGGAAGTTCGACAGTTTCAACTGCGGCATCATGGCGTCGGCGTCGCCCAGTTCGACAGTCACCGGCAGTTCGGCCACGGTGACGCGTTTGGCCGCCAATGGTGCCGGCGGGCCGGAGACGGCGCGGGCAAAGATGAACACGCTGTCGGTGGGCAGGGCCTTGGCCTTCACCTCGGTCGACAAATCCACACGCACTTTCATCACCGCTTTCGGCGCGACGGTGCCACCGCTTTCCTTCAGTTTTTCGGCCGCACGATCAATCCCGCCTTGCAGCGCCACACGGGAGTTGTCCTGCGGTGGCAGTTGCGCCAGCAGACGATTCCAGTAGTCGATCGCTTCCTGATAACGCTGGCCTTCAAAAGCTGCGATACCCAGCAGGCCGAGGCTGGTGACTTCCTTTGGATCCAGCTTCAACGCCTCGTCGGTCAGCGCTTGAACCTTGGGCGACCACTGTTTGTTGTCGGCAAAGTACTGCGCCTGCGCCCACTGGCCGAGCAGTTCCGGCTGGCGACCGGCCAGGGCCACGGTGCGCTCGAAGACTTTAGCGGCATCGGCGGAGCGATCCTGCGCCATATAGGCGCGGCCGAGGAAGTACAGGCCTTCGGCCGAATCCGGTTGGGCGGCGGCGGCGCGCTCCAGGCGCTGGGTCATGTCTTCCATGGACACCGGCGGCTGGGAGAATTCGCGGGTCAGCTCGACCTTGTCGCTGGCGCCGAAGTGCAGGTACAGGCTGATGCCCAATACCGGGACCAGAAGTGCAGCGAGCAATGGCAGCGGCTTGCCCAGGCGCGACTCACGGGGTTTTTCCGCGCCTTCGGTGTCAGCCAGCAACTCACGGGCCGCTTCCGCGCGGCCGGCATCGAGTTGCGCCGCATTGAGCACGCCCTCGTCCTGCTGCACTTGCAGTTCGGCAACACGTTCCTGGTACAGGGCCACGTTCAATGCGGTGCGATCCTCTTCGCGTTGAGCACGGCGGCCGCGCAGTACAGGAATCAACAGGAAACTCAGGGCAATCAGAAGCAGCAAGCCGGCTGCGAGCCAGAAATCAATCATCAGTCTTGGTGTCCAGCAATTGGTCGAGACGTTTACGCTCTTCAGGGGACAGTGCATCGCTGCCATCCGTCGGCGCAGCACGACGACGGCGCACGATCACGGCCATTACCACGACGCCGGTCAGCAGCAGGCCGGCCGGGCCGAACCAGAGCAGCGCGGTCTTGCCGGTGAGGGCCGGTTTGTAACGCACGAAATCTCCGTAGCGATCAACCATGAAGTCGATGATCTGCTGGTTGTCCTTGCCCTCCCCCAGCATGCGGAAGATTTCTTTACGCAGGTCGGCGGCAATCGGTGCGTTGGAGTCGGCGATGTCCTGGTTCTGGCACTTGGGGCAGCGCAGTTCCTTGGTCAGGTCGCGGAAACGCTCGCGCTCGGCGTCATTGGCGAATTCGTAGGTGTCGATGGCAGCGTGGGCCACGCCCGCCAGGCCCAGCGCCAGCACGGCAGCGGTCAACCAACGCTTCATGGCTTGGCCTCATCGACCAGCGCCTGATACTTGGCGGCCAGTTGCTCACGCCATACCACTTCGTCGATCACGCCGACGTATTTGTCGCGGATTACGCCCTTGGCGTCGATAAAGAAGGTTTCCGGGGCGCCGTACACACCGAGGTTCAAACCCAGGTTGCCGTCTTCGTCGCGAATATCCAGCTGGTACGGGTTGTGGAACTCCGCCAGCCACTTCAATGCCGCCGCATTGTCGTCCTTGTAATTGATGCCGTAGATCACCACGCCCTTCTCGGCCAGCTTGTTCAGCACCGGGTGTTCGACGCGGCACGAGATGCACCAGGTGCCCCACACGTTGACCAGCGCCGGCTTGCCCAGCAGGTCGGCCTGGGTCAGGGTCTTGTCGCCCTGCACCGTCGGCAAACTGAACGCCGGGAATGGCTTGCCGATCATGGCCGAGGGCAGCTCGGCCGGGTCCAGGTACAAGCCGCGATAGAGGAACACCGCCACCACCAGAAATGCTGCCAGCGGCAGCACCATCAACCAACGCTTCATACCGCCGCTCCCTGCAGGCCGAGGGCTTCACGCACCCGGCTCTTGACCTTGACCCGATAACGCCGGTCCAGCGCGGCAAGCAAACCACCCAACCCGGTGAGCAGGCCGCCGAACCAGATCCAGCGTACAAACGGCTTCACATGCACGCGTACCGCCCAGGCGCCATCGCCCAGAGGCTCCCCCAGCGCCACATAGAGATCGCGGGTGAAACCGGCGTCGATACCCGCTTCGGTCATCATCGAACTCTGCACGGTATACAAGCGTTTTTCCGGGTGCAGCACGGCCACTTCCCGGCCGTTGCGCACGACGCGCACGGTGCCTTTGTCTGAGGTGAAATTCGGACCTTCGAAGTGCCTGGCGCCTTCGAAAATGAAGTGGTAACCGGCCAGGTCCATGGCCTCGCCCGGCGCCAGGCGCAGGTCGCGCTCGGCGCTGTTCTGGCTGGACAACACCACGCCCAATGCACATACGGCAATGCCGATGTGGGCGATCTGCATGCCCCAATAGCTACGGGTCAACGTCGGCAAGCCTTTGATCAGGCCTTTGTGGCGGGTCTTGTCGAAGATATCGCGCACGCCGGCCAGCAACACCCAGGCTGCAAGCAGGAAGGTGGCGAGCACCGCCCAGTTGAAGTCGCCATACGCGATGCCGGCGATCACCGCCAGGGCCACGCTGCCCAGCAGTACCGGCATCAGCATACCGACCAGCCATTTGACGGGGGTGTCTTTCCAGCGCACCAGCACCCCAACGGCCATCACTACCATCAACAAGCCCATCAATGGGATGAACAACGCATTGAAGTACGGCGGGCCGACGGACAGCTTGGCGCCGCTCAAGGCATCCAGTACCAGTGGGTACAGGGTGCCGAGCAGGATCATCGAAGCGGCCACCACCAACACCAGGTTATTGCCCAGCAGCAGGGTTTCCCGCGACCACAGGTTGAAACCCACCTGGCTCTTGACCACTGGCGCGCGCAGGGCGAACAGGGTGAGTGAACCACCGACCACGAACAGCAGGAAGATCAGGATGAATACGCCGCGCGCAGGGTCGGACGCAAACGCATGCACCGAAGTCAGCACGCCCGAACGAACGAGGAAGGTGCCGAGCAGGCTGAGGGAAAATGCCGCAATCGCCAGCAGCACGGTCCAGCTCTTGAACACACCGCGTTTTTCAGTGACGGCCAGCGAGTGAATCAGCGCCGTGCCCACCAGCCAAGGCATGAAGGAGGCGTTTTCTACCGGGTCCCAGAACCACCAGCCGCCCCAGCCGAGTTCGTAATAGGCCCACCATGACCCGAGGGTGATACCAATGCCGAGGAAGGCCCAGGCCACAATGGTCCATGGCCGCGACCAGCGCGCCCAGGCGGCATCGAGGCGGCCGCCGAGCAAGGCGGCGATGGCGAAGGCGAAGGCCACCGAGAAACCGACGTAACCCATATAGAGCATCGGCGGGTGCACGATCAGGCCGATGTCCTGCAGCAGTGGGTTGAGGTCGCGACCGTCCGCTGGGATCTGCGGAAGGATGCGGCTGAACGGGTTGGAAGTCATGATCAGGAACAGCAGGAAGCCCACGCTGATCATGCCCATCACCGCCAGTACACGGGCCAGCATCACCTGCGGCAGTTGGCGCGAGAACACCGACACGGCGAAGGTCCAGCCGCCGAGGATCAGCGCCCACAGCAGCAGCGAACCTTCGTGGGCGCCCCATACGGCGCTGAACTTGTAGTACCAAGGCAAGGCGCTGTTGGAGTTATTGGCCACATAGGCGACGGAAAAATCGTCGGTCATGAAAGCGTAGGTCAGGCAGCCAAACGCAAACACCAGGAACGCAAACTGGCCCCAGGCGGCCGGCTGCGCCAGGCTCATCCACAGGCGGTCGCCACGCCAGGCCCCGAGCAACGGCACCACCGCCTGCACGACGGCGAAGCAAAGGGCGAGGATCATCGCCAAATGGCCCAGTTCCGGAATAAACAGTGCGGACGTCATCACTTAGCCCTCCTTGGCTGGCGTCGGTGCGGATTGGCCGCTGTCCTTTAACGCTTTGGTCACTTCCGGGGGCATGTATTTCTCATCATGCTTGGCCAGCACTTCATCGGCCACCACCACGCCGTCGGCGTTGAGTTTGCCCAGGGCAACAATACCCTGGCCTTCGCGGAACAGGTCCGGAAGGATGCCGCGGTAGGTAATGGTCACCGCCTTGTTGAAGTCGGTGACCACGAACGTCACGTCCAGGGAGTCGGAGGAGCGTTTCAGCGAGCCTTTCTCCACCATGCCACCGGCGCGGATGCGTGTGTCATGCGGCGCTTCGCCATTGGCGATCTGGGTCGGGGTGTAGAACAGGTTGATGTTCTGCTGCAAGGCACTCAAGGCCAGGGTCACGGCAATGCCGACGCCGGCCAGGATGGCAAGGATGATCAACAGACGTTTTCTACGCAGCGGATTCACTTATCGGTCTCCCGGCGCAGACGACGCGCCTCTTGTTGCAGGTAACGCTTGCGGGCCAGGATCGGCGCGGCGACGTTGAGGGCCAGCACCGCCAGGCAGATGCCATAGGCCGTCCAGACATACAGGCCGTGGTGGCCCATGGCGAGAAAGTCACTGAAAGATGCAAAACTCATCCACGCGCTCCCAGGCAGGCTTGCACTTCGGCCTTGACCCAACTGGCGCGGGCTTCACGCTTAAGCACTTCGAGGCGCATGCGCATCAGGAGCACGGCCCCGAAGAAGCAGTAGAACCCCAGCACCATCAGCAGCAACGGTGCCCACATTTCCACGGGCATCGCCGGTTTTTCGGTGAGGGTGAACGTGGCGCCCTGGTGCAGGGTGTTCCACCACTGCACCGAGTATTTGATGATGGGGATGTTGATCACCCCGACAATCGCCAGCACCGCACAGGCCTTGGCGGCACTCTCACGATTGCTGATCGCGTTACCCAATGCAATCAGACCGAAGTACAGGAACAGCAGGATCAACATGGACGTTAGTCGCGCGTCCCACACCCACCACGAACCCCAGGTCGGTTTGCCCCAGATCGCGCCGGTCACCAGTGCCACGGCGGTCATCCAGGCACCGATGGGCGCGGCGCATTGCAGGGCGACATCGGCCAGCTTCATTTTCCACACCAGCCCGACGATGCCGCACACCGCCAGCATCACGTAGCAGGACTGGGCCAGCATCGCGGCAGGTACGTGGATATAGATGATCCGAAAGCTGTTGCCTTGCTGGTAGTCCGGCGGCGCGAAGGCCAGGCCCCAGACCAGGCCGACGCCGATCAGCAAGAGGGCGGCGATGCTCAACCACGGCAGCAGCTTGCCGCTGATACCATAAAACCATTTGGGCGAGCCGAGCTTGTGAAACCAGGTCCAGTTCATTGCTGTTTCCATCACGGTGGCTTCCCGTCGTAGCGGGACGCTCAGGGGTCTTTACTGGTTAAGGTTATTGCGCTCTCAACCAGACCTCATTATTCGCCGACGCTGATCTTCAGGCCGGCGGCTATAGCAAAGGGTGTCAGGGTTACCGCCAGGGCGGTCAGGCTACCAAGCCACAAGAGGTAACCGGTCGCCGGCATGCCCATGAGCGCGGCTTGCAGAGCACCGCTGCCCAGGATCAACACCGGGATATACAAAGGCAGAATCAACAGGGCCAGCAACAGGCCACCCCGTTTCAAACCGACAGTCAACGCTGCGCCCACGGCCCCCAACAGGCTGAGCACCGGCGTACCGAGCAACAAGGATAGAAGCAATACCGGCAGGCACTCCACGGGCAGCCCCAGCATCATCGCCAACAGTGGGGAGAGCAAGACCAGCGCCAAGCCGGAAAAAAACCAGTGTGCCAGCACCTTGGCCAGTACCAGAAGTGGCAGAGGGTGCGACGAAAGGACCCACTGTTCAAGGGAACCGTCTTCGAAATCACTGCGAAACAGCCCGTCCAGCGAGAGCAGGACGGACAAAAGTGCGGCCACCCACACCAGTCCTGGAGACAAGGTTTGCAACAGTTTAGTCTCGGGGCCAACCGCCAACGGAAACAAGGCAATCACGATGGCGAAGAACACCAGCGGGTTGGCCAGTTCGGCCGGGCGACGGCACAACAACCGCGCTTCACGGGCGACCAGCAGGGCGAACACGCTCATAGCGACCACCGCCCCAGGTCCAGCTCGCGATAACCGGCGGGCAGGCGGGTCAGGGTGTGGTGAGTGGTCAGCAGCACCAGGCCGCCCTGCTCACAGTGCCGGGCCAGGTGTTCTTCAAGTTGAGCGACACCTTGTTTGTCGAGGGCGGTGAAGGGCTCGTCGAGAATCCACAGCGGCGGGCCGGGCAGATATAAACGCGCCAGGGCCACGCGACGCTGCTGGCCGGCAGACAGGGTGTGGCAAGGCACGTCTTCGAAACCCTTGAGGCCGACGGCGGCCAGGGCCTGCCAGATGGCGTCACGGGTCGCGGGATGATGCAGGGCGCTGAGCCAACTGAGGTTTTCTTCAGCGGTGAGCACATCCTTGATGCCGGCGGCGTGGCCGATCCATACGAGGTTGCGTGCAAGCGTGCTGCGTTGTTCGTTGAGGGGCTTGCCGTTGAGGCGGACTTCTCCGGCCGTCGGCTGCATCAGGCCGGCCAGCAGGCGCAGCAAACTGGTCTTGCCGCTGCCATTGGGGCCGCTGATCTGCACCATGTCGCCGCCCGTCAGCCGCAGTTCGAGGTGTTCGAACAGCAGGCGCAGGTCGCGTTCACAGGCAAGCGCTACGGCTTCAAGAAGAGGGCTGGTCAAGAGATCGCGGGCCTTTACGGTTCAAGTCGGCGGTGCAGCGGCCGTTATAGAGAGATGCACAATAACGGCTTTGGCGACCGATTTTAGAGAGCTGGATCAAATAGTTGTGAGGTTTTTACCGCTCTCTTTGCAGACGGGCGGCATTATACATGTGATGCCCTACTCTAAAGAGGGCAATTTCCCCAGAGACGACGCGTACGATGACCGGTGAGATCAACCTTCCTCCTCTGCCTCCAACCCCGGCGCCCGCACCTGCCCCACTGCCTGCGACCGGTGAGTTGCTCAAACTGCTGGAGCCGCAGACGGGGCTGATCGACCCTGGCAAGACCGCGAACGCCGAAGTGCTCGCGCTTAAACAAGGCGGCGACACTTTTCAGCTGTTGCTCAAACTGACCCTGGATGGCGGTCGCCAGACCTTGGTGCAAGCCAGCAGTGCCCAACCTTTGCCATTGGGCAGCAACGTGGTGGTGAGCCAGACACCAACGGGCAACCTGACCCTCTCCTTGCAGCAAGCCATAAGCGCCAACGTCGCGGCCCTTACCCGCATCGATACCACGCAAATGCCCGAGGGCACGCTGCTGCAAGCCAAGGTGCTGACCACCCAGATGCTGCCTCAGGGCACCACGCAGCCAGCGATCTATCGCTCGCTGGTGAGCGTGCTCAACAATGCCCTGGCAGGCGCCACCCTCACGGTGGAGAGCCCACAGCCGCTGCGGGTCGGCAGCTTGCTCAGCGCCGTGGTGCAGAATGCGCAAACCCTGAACTTCGTACCCTTGAGCGGGCTCAAGGATCAGTTGGCCGTCGCGCAGCAACTCTCGACCCAGCAAAGCCGCCAGGGCTCGCTGGATGTGCTCTTCACCGCGCTGCAAAACCTGCCCGCCAGCGACAGCACCTCCGCCGACCTGCGCGCCGCCGCCGACCGATTGCTCGCCGCCCTGCCCGACCTGGCACAAGCCAGTAACCCCAAGGTGCTGGCGCAACTGGTACAGAACAGCGGCGCCTTTCTTGAAGCCAGGTTACTGGCCGGGCAAAACCCGCAGATACCGCCGCTGGACATGAAAGGCGCGCTGCTGCGCCTGGTCGCCGATTTGTTGCCGGCCCTGCCCACCTCAACCAACCTGAAGGCCATCCTTGCCGCCAACACGCTGGCCCAAGTGCTACCGAACTTCGTGCGCAATCCACTGAGCACCCTTGGCCAGATCAGTGCCCGGCAAGCACCCGCCGGTTTTCCGTTACCGGATCGGCTGATGCAGCGCCTGGAAGGCGAAGGCGACCTGGAAAACCTGCTGCGCCTGGCTGCCGCAGCGATCTCTCGGTTGCAAAGCCACCAGCTGTCGAGCCTGGAACAAACCGGCCTCACCGCCGACGGCCGTCTGCAAACCACCTGGCAGTTGGAAATCCCCCTGCGCACCCTGCAGGACATCGTACCGTTGCAGGTCAAGTTCCAGCGTGAAGAGCCTGCGCCGGACAAGGAGCAGCCCGAACGCAAAGAGAAAAAAGACCCCAGGCAGATGCTCTGGCGCGTCGAGTTGGCGTTCGACATGGAGCCGCTGGGGCCGTTGCAGGTCCAGGCCCAACTGAGCCAGGGCAAACTGTCCAGCCAACTGTGGGCGGCCCGGCCATTCACCGCCAGCTTGATCGAAAGCCATTTGGGCAGCCTGCGCGAGCGTTTGGTGACCTCAGGTCTGAATGTCGGTGATCTGGATTGCCACGTCGGTACCCCGCCGCGCGGGCCGCGAACCGGGTTGGAACAGCGCTGGGTGGATGAAACCGCATGAAAAACACTCATCCGCCCCGCCAGGCGATTGCCCTCAAGTACGACGGCCAGCAGGCACCGACCCTGACTGCCAAAGGCGATGATGCGCTGGCTGAAGCGATCCTGAAGTTGGCGCAGGACAATGAAGTCCCGATCTATGAAAACGCCGAGTTGGTGAAGCTGCTGGCGCGCATGGAGTTGGGCGACAGTATTCCTGAGGAGCTTTACCGCACGGTGGCGGAAATCATTGCGTTTGCCTGGTCGTTGAAAGGCAAGTTCCCGGCAGGGTTCGATCCGGATGCGGCGCCAGTGGAACGGGATGTAACGGAGCGTGGCGACGATTACTGAGTTTTAACTGACATGCGTAGATCCAGATGTGGGAGCGGGCAAGCCCACTCCCACAGGGGGATTTGTGTTCAGTTGAGGACTTCGCTCAGCGGGATGAAATTAACGCGATCCCCCGCTTTAAGCGTCGTGCCTTCCACTACCTCTACAAACCCTTCTGCCCACGCCGCGCTGCGCAGCACGCCGGAGCTCTGGTTGCGGTAGATGATCGCCTTGCCCTGTTCGATACGCCCGCGCAGGTACTCGCGGCGGTTGCCCGGCTTGGGCCACTCGAACCCCACCGGCACTTCGAAACGCAGCGGCTCCACATCGGCCACGCCTTGACGCCGCAGGATGTACGGTCGCGCCAAGAGCGCAAACGTCACCAGGGTCGAGGCCGGATTACCGGGCAGGCCGATCACCGGCACGCCACGGAAATGGCCGACGGTCAGCGGTTTGCCCGGCTTGATCGCCAGCTTCCACAGCGCCAGTTCGCCCTCTTCGCGCAGGGCGACCCCGAGGAAGTCCGCTTCGCCCACCGACACACCGCCCGTGGACAGAATCAGATCAACCGCGCTCAAGCCTGCCAGTCGGGAACGGGTCTGCTCCAGGTCATCCGGCAGGATGCCTGCGTCGATGACTTCGCAGCCCATGCGCGCAAGCCAGGCACACAACACGCGACGGTTGCTGTTGTAGATCTGGCCCGGACCGAGCGGCAAGCCGGGTTCGATCAGTTCGTCGCCGGTGGACAACACGGCTACACGCGGGCGGCGGATCACCTCCAGTCGATCACGGCCAAGGGAAGCCGCCAGGCCCAGCTCGATCGGGCCCAGGCGTGTACCGGCAGGGAGCACCAACTCGCCGACGGTGGTTTCCTGGCCCTGAGGGCGGATGTTCTGGTCGGCGTGCAGAGACTCGGTAAAGCTCACGCGTTCATCGGCGTGGACCACAGCGTTTTCCTGCATTTCCACGCAGTCCGCGCCTTCAGGAACCGGAGCTCCGGTGAAGATGCGCGCACAGGTTCCGGCCGCGAGTGGCTGTGGCGCCTGGCCAGCGAAAATACGTTGGCTGACGGCTAACGGTTCACCCGTCCAATCCGACAGACGCAGGGCATAACCGTCCATGGCACTGTTGGGCCATGGCGGCAGGTCGAGGGTGGAGATCAGGTCTTGCGCCAGTACGCGCCCGTCGGCTGCAGCCAGGGGCAACATTTCCGTCTCGCGGATCGGCGTGGCTTCGGCCATGGCCAGCAGTCGCTGCAGAGCTTCTTCCACCGGCATCAGGGCACCGGTCTTGCCGGGCTTATCCACGGGATTCACAGGGCTGGGCCTGCTTTAAATGAGGCACGAAATTGCACGGGCGGTGACGGTTGTCCAACTGCTCGGCGAGGATGCCGTCCCAGCCCGTGCGCACGGCATTGGTGGAGCCCGGCAGGCAGCACACCAGCGTGCCGTTGGCCAGGCCGGCCAAGGCGCGGGATTGCACGGTGGAGGTGCCGATATCCGCCACGGATATCTGGCGGAACAGCTCGCCGAAACCGTCGACCTGCTTGTCCAGCAGGCAACTCACCGCTTCGGGCGTACTGTCACGGCCGGTGAAGCCGGTGCCACCGGTGATCAACACCACCTGCACCACGTCCTCGGCGATCCAGTGGGCCACCTGGGCGCGGATTTTGTACAGGTCGTCCTTGAGCAACACGCGCTCGGCCAGGAAGTGGCCGGCAGCGGTCAGGCGATCAACGAAAACCTGACCCGAGGTGTCGGTGTCCAGGGTGCGGGTGTCGCTGACGGTCAATACAGCGATGTTCAGGGGTACGAAAGGCGCATCAGCCTTGGCTTTCATGGCTCGGTCCGGTTGTCGAAGGAACAGCCCGATGTTATATCACAGGGCCTTATTTACCTGCCGCAGCGAAACCGCCATGCCCGTTGATTATTCGCCCCTGCCCTGTTCGATCCTGCTGTTGGCCGGTGGCCGTGGCCAACGCATGGGCGGCCAGGATAAGGGCCTGCTGCATTGGCGTGGCGCGCCGCTGATCGCGCACTTGCAACGCCTGACTCGGCCGCTGACGGATGACCTGATCATCTCATGCAACCGCAATCATGATCTGTACGCCCCCTATGCGGACCAACTGGTGAGCGACGACAGCGCAGACTTCCCCGGCCCGCTCGCCGGCATCCGTGCGGGCCTGGTCGCCGCACGCCATCAGCACCTGCTGGTACTGCCGTGTGATGTGCCGAACATCGACGCACGATTGCTCGCCGACCTGTGGGAGACATCGCGCAGCAACCCCAGGGTGCCGGTCATGGTACGACAGGGCGAGTTCTGGGAACCCTTGCTCTGCATCATCCCCACCGCCCTCAAAAACCAGGTGGAATACGCCTGGGACGCCGGCGAACGCAGCCCGCGCAATATCTTGCTGCAACTGGGTGGCATCGCCCTGGGATGCCCGGACAATGATCCACGCCTGGCCAACCTTAATACGCCGCAGCTGTTGCACCCTGGAACTAGCGTGTCAGAATGATCGGCGAACAAGGAACTTGGCGACGCCGTGTGCGTCACAGGTTCAGTAATTCAAAAAGTACTCTCTCGGAGACAATCTCATGACTCAACGGACCATCGCCGCTCTCATGCTTGCACTGGGCCTCGCTACCCTCGCTGGTTGCGCCTCGCCAACAGTGATCACCCTGAATGACGGTCGCGAAATCCAGGCCGTCGACACCCCGACTTTCGACAAAGCTTCGGGCTTCTACGAGTTCAAACAGCTTGATGGCAAGGAAACCCGTATCAACAAGGATCAGGTGCGCACCGTTAAAGACCTGTAAGTCTTTACGCTTGCTGCCCAAGGCCCGCCTCGTGCGGGCCTTGTCGTTTCTGCGGGTTACCAGTCGAGGCTGATCCGGCTGCGAAAATCACGCGGCTCCCCCGTGACCGGGTCAATAAAACGTACGCCCTGGGCCAGCAGCTTCAGCGGGTTGGCGTAGTCGTCCTCGGCATCCTTGATCACATCGGGATAGAACGGGTCATTGCAGATACTGGCGCCGAGCGCGGTCATGTGCACGCGTAACTGGTGCTTTTTACCGGTCACGGGGAACAGCCCGTAGCGCCACAAATCGCCGTGTTTTTCGCGCACCTCCACGGCTGTTTCGGTGTTGCTCGCGCCCGGCCCTTCCTGCATGCGGAAGAACGGTTCGCCATCCACCAGGCGGCTTTTATGCACCAGAGGAAAAGCCAGGTGGGGCAGCGCCGGGGCGATGGCTTCGTAGAATTTGTCGATGCGCCGCGTGGGAAACAGTTGTTGGTAGGCCGAACGGCTTTGCGGGTTGGCCGAGAACAACACCAGCCCCGCCGTGTGGCGGTCGATACGATGCAGGGGCACCAGCGAAGGGTTGTCCAGGCGGCGAATCAGGCGACGCAGCAGGGTTTGTTCGACGTACTCACCGGCTGGCGTCACCGGCAGGAAATGGGGTTTGTCAGCCACCACCAGGTGCTCATCGGCATACAGGACGGTTTCCTGTACCGCAATCACCTTCTCATTGGGCACTTCCCGGAAGTAGTAGATGCACAGGCCCTCCTTGTAAGCCAGGCCCAGGCTGATCGGGTGGCCATGGAGATCGAGCACCCGCCCCCGCGCGATACGGTCCAGCCACTGCTCACGGCCGATGGCCGGAAAGTGTTCGCACAGGCAATCCAGCACCGTCGCCCAAGGACCCGGGGGTAGATACAACGTGCTGGCCTGATGCTGGGACGCGGAAAAACCGGAAGTGGTCATGAAGAGGCTCTAAACCTGGAAAAACAGACCGGCATTATCCCGCAAGGAGCGGTATCGAGCCTAGGGCCGATCTCAAGCCTTGGCCAATTGCGTACGCAGGATGGGCGAAGCACTCGCGGCCTCGGTGAACTCCTTGAGCCAGCGCAGCACATCTACCGCTTCCCAGCGGCCGGGATCGTAAAGCGCGTACAGCAAGCCCTGATAACCCACCACATCCAATTGCTTGTGATAACCGGCACGCTGGAACAACGCCTCGATCTCCGCAAAGCAGGTGTTGAAATGCACTTTGTTAAATGGCGTCTTGCCTTCCGTGACCAGGCCGTCGAGGCGCAGCTCGTTCACCGCATCGCGCACGACATCGGCGGACATGCGATTGACGCTGCTTTTCAGTTGTTCAACATTCACCACGGGCGTTCCCTCTATTCAATCGCTGTACAAACATACAGTAACGCAATATTTGGAAACCCGCCATCGCATAAAGGCTAGAGCAAGAATGCCACTACCTGTTCCGTGTCGAACGGCCAATCCAGCTCAGCCCCGGTGTCTACCCGGCGAAGCACCGGAATCCGCAGGCCATAAGCTTCGGTCAGGTCGTCGGGGTCGGCGATATCCACCAGCTCCACCAGCAACCCCCGTTCGACGAGCGGCATGATTTCGGCTTCGGCAAGCTCACAAAGGTGGCAACCCAGCGTGCCGAATAACTGGCATTCAGGAGGCATGATGAATGGACCCGTTCAAAAAACAGGCAACCATTCTAAGCCCGGTGACTGCATGAAGCCCACTCCCGCAAAAAACCTGACCCAGGTCACCATGGCCTATAACTGATTCAGCGACTCTCGCGGCTTTTTGCCCGCCCAGCCTGCAAGGAAGCTTTCCGTGTTTGCCAACCTGCTGATCATTCTGGCCTCATCCCTGGTGGTGATTGCGTTGTTTCGCCGTCTGCAATTGCCGCCCGTGCTGGGTTATCTGTGCGTCGGGCTGGCCGTCGGCCCCACCGCGCTGGACTGGGTAAATGACAGCGAAGAGCTGCCGGACCTCGCCGAACTCGGCGTGGTGTTCCTATTGTTCTCCCTGGGCCTGGAGTTCTCCCTGAGCAAAATGCTCGCTCTGCGTCGAGTGGTATTTGGCCTGGGCAGCCTGCAGGTACTGGGGTGTGGCGTACTACTGGGGGGTGTGCTGATGGGCTTGGGCCTGGCGCCCGGTGTCGCACTGCTATTGGGTGCCGGGTTGGCGTTGTCTTCTACCGCTATCGTCAGCAAGGAGCTGGGCAGCCTCGGGGAAATCTTCAGCAGCCATGGCCAGAATGCGATTGGCGTGCTGCTGTTTCAGGATGTGGTGGCCGTATTGCTGTTGACGTTGGTGCCGGTGTTTGCCGGCAGCAGCACCCAAGCCTGGTACTGGGCACTGCCACTGACACTGGGCAAAACCGTGGTGCTGTTCGTCGGCCTGTTGTGCGCCAGCCGCTGGCTATTACCGCGGTTATTCCATGAAGTGGCCGCGTCCCATTCGGCGGAGCTGTTTGTGTTGCTGGCGCTGGTGATCGTGCTGCTGACCGCCTGGCTGACGCACCTGCTCGGACTCTCCCCCGCCCTCGGCGCGTTCCTGGCCGGCATGCTGCTGGGGGAAAGCCATTACCGGCATCAGATCGAAGCGGATATCCGACCGTTTCGCGACATTTTGCTGGGCTTGTTTTTTGTCAGTATCGGCATGCTTATCGACCTGCAACTCTTCGTCAGCCACAGCCTGTGGATTTTCGGCCTGACCCTCGCCCTGATGCTGGTCAAAGGTTGCGTGGTGGCGGCATTGGTAAAGTGGCGGGGCAGCGACAGCGAAACCGCCTGGCGCAGTGGCCTGGCCCTGGCCCAGGGTGGCGAATTCTGTTTTGCACTGATGGCGCAGATGCAACAAAGCCGGTTGATTCCCGATGAACTCAATGGCCTGCTGCTCGCCGCCACATTCTGCTCGATGCTGCTCACCCCGCTGTTGCTGCGCGCCGCACCGGCGATCGCCCAGCGCCTGCACCGCAAACCCAATCTGCAAGTGCAACTGGAGGAAATCGCCGCGCTCAACGCCCAGTTACGCAGTCATGCGGTGATTTGCGGATATGGCCGGGTCGGGCAATCCATCGGGCGTTTTCTGCGCCGCGAACAGCAGGCGTTCATCGCACTGGATGACGATCCGGAACGGGTACAGGAAGCAGCCACTGAAGACAGCAGCGTGCACTACGGTGACTGTCGCCGAGGCGCCTTGCTGAGTGCTGTCGGGCTGGAACGGGCGCGATTGGTGGTGATCGCTGTGGACAATACGGACGTAGCCCTGGTGGTGCTCAGGGAAGCGCGACGGATCAACCCTGACGTGCCGATCCTGGTGCGTACCCGCGATGACAGCCAACTGGCCGAACTGAAAGCTGCAGGCGCCAGCGAAGTGGTGCCCGAACTGCTGGAGTCGAGCCTGATGCTCGCCTCCCACGCCTTGATCCTGTTGGGCCTGCCGGACCAACACGTACAGGCGCGGGTGGATGAAGTGCGACATAACCGCTATCGCCTGCTGCACGGGTTCTACTCGCAGGCAGAGCCGCCTGTCAGTCCTGACTGACTGCGCCGATTTTGTGGATCGACAGGTCGGCGCCGTAATACTCATCTTCCTGGCTCAGGCGCAGCCCGTGCACGCGCTTGATCAGGCCATAGACCAGCAGGCCGCCGACCAGCGCCACCGCTACGCCAAGGCCTGTACCGATCAGTTGACTGATCAGACTGACACCGCCCAGGCCGCCGAGGGCCGACTGGCCGAAGATGCCGCAGGCGATACCGCCCCAGACGCCACACAGGCCATGCAGCGGCCATACGCCCAGCACGTCGTCGATCTTCCAGCGATCCTGAGACGCAATGAAGAACCACACAAACAGCCCGCCCGCGACAGCGCCGGTGACCAACGCGCCCACCGGGTGCATCAGGTCAGAACCGGCGCAGATCGCCACAAGACCGGCCAGCGGGCCGTTATGCAGGAAGCCCGGGTCATTACGACCAATGATCAGCGCCGCGACCGTCCCACCGACCATCGCCATCAGCGAGTTGACGGCGACGAGGCCGCTGACGCCGCTGAGGGTTTGCGCACTCATCACGTTAAAGCCGAACCAGCCGACGATCAGAATCCACGAGCCCAATGCAAGAAACGGAATGCTCGACGGCGCGAACGCCACCAATCGCCCCTCCCTGTATCGGCCATTACGCGGCCCCAGCAGCAAGACCGCCGCCAATGCCAACCAACCGCCCATGGCGTGCACCACCACGGAACCGGCGAAATCATGGAAGCCGGCACCAAAGGCTGCGAGCAGCCAGGCTTGCAAGCCGAAATTGCCGTTCCACACCATGCCTTCGAAAAACGGGTAAATAAACGCTACGATCAAGGCGGTGGCGCACAGCTGGGGGGCGAACTTCGCGCGCTCGGCAATACCGCCGGAAATAATGGCCGGGATCGCTGCCGCGAACGTCAGCAGAAAGAAGAACTTCACCAGGCCGTAGCCGTGATCGGCGCTGATCACCGCCGCCGGTTGCATGAAGCTCACGCCATAAGAAATCCAATAGCCTATAAAGAAATAGGCCAGGGTGGAAATGGCGAAGTCGCTGAGGATCTTCGACAAGGCATTCACCTGGTTTTTCTGTCGCACAGTGCCGACTTCCAGAAACGCAAAGCCGGCGTGCATGGCCAGTACCATGACCGCACCGATCAGAATGAACAGGGTGTTGGAGCTGTGGACCAAGGTGTCCACCGCACTTTGCAAATTTTCCATGAGCGTTGGCAGGCCTGCATCAAAGGCAAAAAGCACCAAAGCGGTTCAAGCCCAGGTTTCACGCACTAAATTAGCACCACCAGCCCCGCCCCTCTCCAGGGGACGTGAACCGCTTTAGTGCAGCGATCAACACAACAGGCCGTTACCGAAAGGGTTTTTCCGCGAGTTTCAGTTTTTAGGGTAAGGTTTTTGCGGGCTTGAGGCCCGAGCGCCCGGATTCAGCGCAGCCTCTTGGGGCTGCGCACCAAGGAAAAGCAAAAGCTGTACCAGACAATTGCACTGAACCTTCACCGAAGCCGGTGACTCGAAACCGTACGTACCGATCAGCCACTCACGGAGATAACCATGGCCAGAAAAACGGCAAAGACTGCTCAAGAAATACTGATGGAAGATTTTCAAACCCTGGTTGCCGACACCGAGAAGTTGCTGGACGACACTGCGGTGCTGGCCGGCGACCAGGCCGATGAGCTACGCAGCAAGATCCACGAGAGCCTGCTCAAAGCCCGTGAAACCCTGCAACTGACTGAGGAATCCCTGCGTGAACGCGGGCAGGCGGCGGTCGCTGCCACCGAGGATTACGTGCAGGCCAACCCTTGGCAGTCAGTCGGTATTGCCGCTGGCGTGGGCTTTCTGATTGGCCTGCTGGCCACAAGGCGCTAACCATGTCTATCGGCGAAACCGAGTCGTCCAAGGGCGCCAGTTCAACCTCGCGACGCCTGGGCGCGGCCGTTCTAGGCTTGCTGCACAGCCACGTCGAGTTGTTTGGCATCGAACTGCAGGAACAGAAGTCGCGCACCGTCAGCTTGCTGTTGTTTGCCGGCCTCGCGCTGGTGTTTGCCTTGCTGTTACTGGTGGGGCTGTCGGCGCTGCTGATGATTCTGGTGTGGGACACCTACCGTCTCACCGGGATCATCAGCCTCTGCGTGTTTTACATCCTGGCCGCCGCGTTCTGCGGGTTGCGCTTGAAAGCGGCGGTTTTCGATGAATCCACACCTTTCCACGCCACCCTGGAAGAGTTGGCCAATGACCGGGAGCGCCTGCTGCCATGAGCCTGACTGAAATCCCGCCATCCAGCTCACGCCGGGAAATGCGCAAGGCGCTGATCCGCCTGCGCATGGAAATGCATCGCCAGGAGATCCGCCACGAGTCCCAGCAACTGATGGCGCCCCTGCACAAAATGCGCGACATGCGCCATAACTGGCAAGACAGCCTGGGGATCAAGCACGCGCCGCTATGGGGCGTTGCAGCGGTGAC
This sequence comes from Pseudomonas sp. BCA17, assembly GCF_004519405.1. GTDB lineage: Bacteria > Pseudomonadota > Gammaproteobacteria > Pseudomonadales > Pseudomonadaceae > Aquipseudomonas. The sequence goes on from NZ_SGWI01000004.1 coordinate 168,400, forward strand.
GCTGCTCGGCTTTTTTACCGGCAAAGGCGCCAAGGGCGGCAGTATCAGCAGCGTGACGCGCCTGGTGCGATTGGGTGCCGGGTTGATCCCGCTGATCAAACTGGCCATGCAAGGCGCCTCGCGTAGAGGCTGAACCGCACCGGCTGTCTGTTATAGACAGTATCGGCCCGGGCCTCATCAGAAGAGGGCCGGGCCTTTTTTCGCCCCCGCGTTTGAGCAGGCTTGTGATCGATGAGCAACGACTCGCCTGCTTGTAGATTTTCGCTTGCCCAGGCCACGCCGAACCCGGAAGCTGGGCAGATCCTTCACCGAACGGAGAGCACCCGCCTTGGATTGGCCCACCCTGCTGACTCGCGAACGCCTTGGTAAACCCCTGCACAGCCCGGAAGAACTGGGCCGTAGCCCGTTTCATAAAGATCACGACCGCATTATCTTCTCAGGTGCATTCCGGCGCCTGGGCCGCAAGACCCAAGTGCATCCGGTATCGAGCAACGACCATATCCACACGCGCCTGACCCATTCACTGGAAGTCAGTTGCGTTGGCCGCTCCCTTGGCATGCGCGTAGGCGAGACCCTGCGCAACGCCCTGCCCGACTGGTGCGACCCGAGTGACCTGGGCATGGTGGTGCAATCGGCTTGCCTGGCCCATGACATCGGCAACCCGCCTTTCGGGCATTCCGGCGAAGATGCCATTCGCCACTGGTTTCAGCAGGCGGCGGGCCGTGGCTGGCTGGACGACATGACCAGTGCCGAACGCAATGACTTCCTCAATTTCGAAGGCAATGCCCAGGGCTTTCGGGTACTGACCCAGCTGGAATACCACCAGTTCGACGGTGGCACGCGGCTGACCTACGCCACCTTGGGCACCTACCTGAAATACCCCTGGACCGCCCGTCACGCCGACTCGCTGGGCTACAAGAAACACAAGTTCGGCTGTTACCAGAGCGAGCTGCCGATTCTTGAGCAGATCGCCCACAAACTCGGGCTGCCACAACTGGAAGAGCAACGCTGGGCGCGTCACCCACTGGTTTACCTGATGGAAGCCGCGGACGATATCTGCTACGCGCTGATCGACCTGGAAGACGGGCTGGAGATGGACCTGCTGGAGTATGCCGAGGTCGAATCGCTGCTGCTCGACCTTGTGGGCGACGACCTGCCACAGACCTATCGACAGTTGGGCCCGCTGGACTCCCGCCGCCGCAAACTGGCTATCTTGCGCGGCAAGGCGATCGAGCACCTGACCAACGCTGCGGCACGCGCGTTTGTCGAACAGCAGGACGCCCTGCTGGCTGGCACCCTGCCTGGCGATCTGGTCGAGCACATGCATGGGCCTGCCAAGCGTTGCGTACTGGATGCCAAAGACATGGCGCGCAAGAAAATTTTCCAGGACAAGCGCAAGACCTTGCATGAAATCGGGGCCTACACCACCCTGGAAATCCTGTTGAACGCGTTTTGCGGTGCAGCCCTGGAACAACATGGCGGGCGCACGCCGTCGTTCAAGAACCGCCGCATCCTCGACTTGCTGGGCAATAGTGCACCGGACCCTGCCTGGTCATTGCATGCCTCGTTTCTGCGCATGATCGACTTCATCGCCGGCATGACTGACAGTTACGCCACCGAGATGGCACGCGAGATGACTGGCCGTTCCAGCCCTCAATAAGCGTCGAATCCAGCAGCCTGTTCCCTGAAGAGAATTACCCTACGAAGGGAACAGAGCGGCCTGATCGAATTCGTACAGGCACCCGAAGAATAATCACGCGCGTTCCTCGCGGGCCTGGCAAACAATTCCTACACCCCATCGATGCTTGACTCACTGCGTGCTCCCTATGCCCAGACACTCTCTTCGTATTCTTGTGGTGGAAGATCATCCCTTTCAACTCCTGGCCACCCAATGCCTGCTCAAAAGCTTCGGTTTCAGTCAACTGATGCCGGTGGAAAATGCCGAACAAGCCATCCGGACGATGACCCAATCCGAATTACCCTTCGACCTGATGCTCTGCGACCAGTGCCTGCCTGACTTACCCGGGCTCGAATTGATAGAAATAGCCAGCCGTGGCCGTTTTATCAGCAGTGCGATTCTGCTCAGTGGGTTACCTGCCACCGAGTTGAGTAACCTGGCCACACAAGCTGCGCAGCGAGGCCTGCCCGTATTAGGGTATCTGTCCAAGCCATTGAACAAAGATGAACTTGAAAGACTATTAAATCGATAAATGTAGGACGTTAAACATATCAGCTGATGAAAAACGACGCTAAGTGCACCGTAAACTCCCTGCTACCTTCATTCATTGAATTCGCCTGCAAAACTCCCGTCCTCCCATTCACAATCACCCTATAGCTGGTAGGCGCATGCCTTTTTTTATGTAGGATCTTTCTTGTTTTATATCTACGCCGTGGGCATTGATCCTCCTCACCCGTCTTCTGAGCTAATGTGCCCGCTTTATTTGCATCGGCGCGGAGCGTGATTATGAATACGGTTTTTATTATTGACGACCATCCTGTTATACGACTGGCCATTAGAATGCTACTTGAACATGAAGGTTACAAAGTAGTTGGCGAAACAGACAATGGTTGCGATGCCATACAAATGGTCCGCGAGTGTCTCCCGGATCTGGTTATTCTCGATATCAGCATCCCGAAACTTGATGGTCTCGAAGTACTTTGCCGTTTCAACGCAATGAATACTTCGATGAAAACGCTGGTGCTCACGGCCCAGTGCCCTACCTTGTTTGCAACACGCTGCATGCGCTCGGGTGCTGAAGGCTATGTCTGCAAGGAAGGTGACCTCAGCGAGCTGCTGAGTGCGATCCGTGCGGTACTGTCCGGTTACAACTATTTCCCCAGCCAGGCATTGAATGGCAACGGCAGCGAAGGCGTGGACACGCAGGAGTTGGAATTATTCAAAACAGTCAACGATCGAGAGTTGATGGTCTTACAACTTTTTGCCCAAGGGCGAACTAATAAAGAAATAGCCAAAGGCATGTTCTTGAGCAATAAAACAGTCAGCACTTATAAAAAGAGGCTCATGCAGAAGCTCAAAGCCAAATCCTTGGTAGAACTCATCGAGATGGCAAAACGAAACGCGCTAGTGTGAGAAAGCGGATGCCCAGTCGTATAAAGGACTATCTGATTGTAATAAGTGCCGGTTTGTGCTTCAGCACTGCCGTGTTCGCACAATACCAACCCGAGCCGGAACATTTCACTTTATTAAGTCGTGCAGGAACCGTTCAACTCGACATTCAACTGGACAGAGCACAGCGCCAGTGGCTGCAGAACAAGCGAGAGCTGGTGCTGGGCACTTCCGCACCTGACTACCCCCCTTTCGACCTCACTTCCAGCGGCCATGATTATGAAGGCCTCACCGCTGATTACGCCGGGCTGCTGTCCAAGGCTCTCTCCTTGCCGGTCAAGGTCGTGCGCTACGCTTCCCGCAAGGCCTCCATCCAAGCCTTGGAAGCGGGTGACATTGATCTGCTGGGTTCCTCGAACGGCTTTGAGGCCGCAAACCCTAAACTCATCCTGTCCGCGCCGTATGCCGTGGACCAGCCTGTGCTGGTCACTCGCGAGGGTGAAACCCGCAGTCTCAACGATGGCCTGGCGGGACTGCGCCTGAGCCTCGTCTATCATTACCTGCCCCTGAGCGAAGTGGAAAAGCTGTACCCCAACGCGGTCATTCGCGCCTATCCCTCGTATCAAAATGCCTTGAATGCGGTGGCCTTCGACCAGGCGGATGTGTTTCTGGGCGACACCATTTCCACCCATTACATGATCAACAAGGGCTATCTCAAGAATATCCACATGGCTAACTTCGGCAAACATGAGGCCTTCGGTTTCAGCTTTGCACTGCGCCAGGACCAGCACATCCTCTTGAGCATTATCGACTCGGTACTGGCAGCCGTGCCCACCAACGAACGGGACAGCATCGCCAAGCGCTGGAGTGCCGGTAGCGACATCCTGCTGACCGACAAGAAACTGCAACTGACCCAACGCGAGGAACGCTGGCTGAAACAGCATCCCGTGGTGAAGGTCGTGGTGAACGAAACCTTTGCGCCGCTGACTTTCTTCGATGCGGACGGCAACTTCCGCGGCATTACCGCCGACCTCCTGGAGTTGATTCGCTTGCGCACCGGCCTGCGTTTCGTGATCCAGAGCGGGCGCGAAGTCAACAACATGATCGAGCAAGTCACCAGCGGCAAAGTGGATATGATCGGCGCCATCGTGCCCAGCAACGAAAGGGAAACACAGCTCAACTTCAGCCGCCCCTATCTGGAAAACTCCTACGTACTGCTGACACGCAAGGAGCCGGGGGCGCCCTTGAGCCTTGAGCAGATGGCTGGAAAACGCCTGGCCATAACCCAGGGCAACCCGCTGGCCAGCACCTTGAGCAAGGACTTCCCACAGGTCCACCTGGTGGAAACCAGCGACACCTTCAAAGCATCGGAACTGCTCGCACAAGGCCATGTGGACGGCGCCGTGAATTCGCTGGTGATCGCCAACTATTTCCTCTCCTCGCAGGTCTTCCAGGACAAACTGCAGATCAGCAGCACAATAGGCACGGTTCCGGCCACATTCGCCTTGGCCACATCACGCCACGCCACCGAACTGAGTTCAATCCTCGACAAAGCGCTGCTCAGTATCGCCCCGGACGAAATGGGCGTGATCAACAGCCGCTGGCGTGGCTACACCGCTGCGTCCGACAGCTATTGGCGCAACTACCATCAACTGATCGCCCGGATCGTTATCGGCACCGGGTTGTTGCTGTTGATCTCCTTGACCTGGAACGCCTACATGCGCCGCCAGATCAAGCATCGGAAAATGGCCGAGCGCGCCCTCAACGACCAGTTCGAGTTCATGCGTGCATTGGTCAATGAAACCCCGCACCCGATCTACGTACGTGATCGCAAGGGCCTGTTGCAGACCTGCAACGACAGTTACCTCCAGGTGTTCGACGTCAAGCGTGAAGACGTCATCGGCAAGAGCGCGATCCAGATGAGCATGGCCCTTGAATCGGAGGCGGCGCAGTATCACGCCGACTATCAGCGAGTAGTCGCCGAAGGTAACCCGCTGATTCTGGATCGCACGCTGCATATCCACGACAAGAAACTGACCATCTACCACTGGATCCTGCCTTACCGCGACTCCACCGGCGAAGTCCAAGGCATCATCGGTGGCTGGATCGACATCAGTGAACGGCGCCAACTGTTTGATGAACTGCGCGCGGCCAAGGAGCGCGCCGACGAAGCCAACCGCGCCAAGAGCACGTTCCTTGCCACCATGAGCCATGAGATCCGCACGCCGATGAACGCCGTGATCGGTATGCTCGAACTGACACTCAAGCGCGCTGACCAAGGGCATCTGGATCGACCGGCCATCGAAGTGGCGTACAACTCGGCCAAGGACCTGCTGGAACTGATCGGCGATATTCTGGACATCGCACGCATTGAGTCCGGCCGTCTCAGCCTCGCCCCGGAACGCGTCAACCTGCGGGACGTGATTGAGTCCGTGGTACGCGTCTTCGACGGGCTTGCACGCCAGAAAACCCTCAGCCTGTTGCTGGAGTTCAAACCCGACCTGACTGACATCGAGGTCCAGATTGACCCGCTGCGCTTCAAGCAAGTGCTGTCCAACCTGGTGAGCAACGCGATCAAGTTCACCGAACGCGGGCAGGTGAAGATCAAAGTGGAAGTGCTGCCTGCTCAAGCACCGGAACAGGTCGAGCTCAAACTGGTGGTGGAGGACACCGGCATCGGTATCAGCAGGGACGACCAGTTACGCTTGTTCGAACCGTTCGCCCAAGCGGACAACTCGGGGCATCTGGCCAGGAGCGGCGCGGGGCTGGGGTTGGTGATCTGTCGCAGCCTGTGCGCAATGATGGGCGGTCAGTTAAGCCTCAGCAGCGTGCCCATGGTCGGCACCCAGGTGCATGTCAGCCTGAAGATGCCGCGCCTGCACAGGCAGAACCAGGTCGGTGAAATAACGCCGGTGGCGGCCGCCCCTACTCCGGTACTCAACGTGCTGGTGGTGGATGACCACCCGGCCAATCGCTTGCTGATGTGCCAGCAACTGGGTTATCTGGGCCACCAGTTCACCGCCGCCGAACACGGTGCGGCCGGTTTCCAGGCGTGGCGCCAGGAACATTTCGATCTGGTGATCGCCGACTGCAACATGCCCATCATGAATGGCTACGAGTTGAGCCGCTCGATCCGCGAGTACGAACAGCGTGAACAACTGCCGCCCTGCGTGGTATTGGGCTTTACCGCCAATGCTCAACCGGAGGAACGACAACGATGCGTGCAGGCGGGTATGAACGACTGCCTGTTCAAACCCATCAGCCTCACGGTGTTGGAGCGGCAACTGGCGCACATCGCCCCTCAACCTGCAGGCCCGTGTTTGAACCTGGAATGCCTGGAGGCCCTGACCGGCGGCGACCCGCAATTAAGTCGACGCCTGCTGGAGGAGCTGTTGAACAGCAGTCAGCACGACCGCCACGAACTCATGGGCCTGCTGACTCGACAAGCCCCGCGCCAGGACATCATCGAGCAAGCCCACAAAATCAAAGGAGCCGCCCGTATCGTTCAAGCCCATGCACTGGCGGGGCAATGCGAAGCCCTCGAGCAAGCCTGCTCGCGGAGCGAAGATCGCCCCGTGATCGAAGCCGGTATCAAAGCCCTGGAAAAACTGATGCTGGAGCTGGAAAGGATGTTGCAAACGCAACTTCATGACCTGGATCGCCAATAAGAGGCAGGGTTCAGTCAAGCGTAAGTCGCCATCTGCAGGAGCGAGCTTGCTCGCGAAAAACGTCAACGATAACGCGGGTGTCCTGGATGAACGCGGCGCGTATGAGTTTTCGCGAGCTAGCTCGCCTCTACAAAAAAGCCTTGACCTGGCATGGGGGTTCGCCCCCGCCTCGTTTGTTCAGCAATCAGTCAAGCGCAGGAAAATCGCCGCCAACTGTTCAATCCCAACCTGGTCCTGAGGCGTAAAACGGGCCAGCGACGGGCTGTCGAGGTCGAGTACGCCAATCAACCGGTTGTTCTTGACCAGAGGCACCACCAACTCGCTGTTGGAAGCGCTGTCGCACGCAATGTGCCCAGGGAACGCGTGCACATCCTCCACCCGCTGGGTTTGCCGTGAAGCCGCAGCCGCACCACACACACCACGACCGAACGGAATTCGCACACAGGCGATCTGCCCCTGGAAGGGCCCCAGCACCAGCTCTTCATTACGATTGAGGTAGAAACCCGCCCAGTTCAGATCATCCAGCTGGTTGAACAGGAACGCGGAAAACTGCGCACTGTTGGCGATGAAATCACGCTCATCGGCCAACAGCGACTCCAGTTGCGCGCAGAGCATGGCGTAGCCATCAAGGCCGATACCTGCCTGTTGTAAATCGATCATGGTTGACGTTCCAGCAATTTGAGACCTACCCAGTAACGGGCAAATTGATAGGCACACCGGCCATTGCGGTTGCCGCGTCCGGTAGCCCAGCGTACGGCGAGGATATCGAGCGCTTCATCGCGCTGCCACTGCAAACCGGCTTTACTGGCCAGCTCACCGATCCAGTGCTCCACCACATCCAGGAAGTGCTCCTGTGTAAACGGGTAAAACGACAGCCACAAGCCAAAACGGTCAGACAAGGCGATCTTGTCCTCAACGGCCTCGCTCGGGTGCAGCTCGCCGTCTACGCGCTTCCAGTTGTCGTTATCGCTCTGGTTTTCCGGCACCAGATGGCGGCGGTTGGAGGTGGCGTACAGCAACACGTTTTCCGGCGCCTGCTCCAATGAGCCGTCGAGTACGCTTTTGAGCACACGGTAATCACCTTCACCGGCTTCGAACGACAGGTCGTCACAGAACAGGATGAAACGTTGCGGCAGCTTGAGCAGTTGCTCGACCACACGCGGCAGGTCGGCCAGGTGATCGCGCTCGATCTCGATCAGGCGCAAACCCGCCTTGGCGTGGTGGGCCAGCAACGCGCGCACCATGGACGATTTGCCGGTGCCGCGCGAGCCCCACAGCAACGCATGGTTGGCGGGCAGGCCTTCGATAAATTGTTGGGTGTTGCGGGCCAATTGCTCACGTTGCCTGTCAACACCGATCAGATCGGACAGGCGCATGTCCAGGCTGACGTCCAGCGGCAACAGGAAGCCTGTACGGCCCTCACGCTGCCAGCGGGCGGCCAGGCATTGGTTCCAGTCGATCGCTTGGCGTGGCGCGGGCAACAAGGGCTCCAGGCGCGCGAGCACCGCATCGGCCCGTTCAAGAAAGGCATTCAATCGAGAATCCACAATTTTTCCTCTGGCAAGTTCTTGCAAAAGATGGCGTATTGGCAACCCTGCGGGCGACCGCACGAGTCTGCGTAAAAAACGATTTATGCCGGGTAAGCCAGAGCCTGTGGATGTTCAGCTATGCTTGCCGGGCGAAGGGAAACGTGAAGTGGTTCAACACTCGATGGATATCAAGTTCGCCCACCGCTTGTCTTATAAACAAGCCAGATTGACTGTGCTGGTCGGTTTCGTCTTGGGAACCCTGCTCAGCCTGATCCAAATCGGTATTGATTATGCCAGCGAAGACGCATCCATCAACCGTGAAATACGTTCGCTGATCGAAATCAGCCATAACCCCGCCTCACGTATCGCCTACAACATCGATGCCGAGCTCGCCCAGGAGCTGACCCTGGGTCTGTTGCACTCCCCTGCCATCACCCACGCGCAGTTGATCGACAACAACGGTGTGGTGCTGGCAGACGTGGGCCGCCCGCCCAGGGAAAGCAGCTACAGGCCGCTCAGTGATTTTCTGTTTGGCGCCAGTCGTCAGTTCGAAGACCGGTTGTTCCTGAGCCATATGCCCAATGACTCGCTTGGGGTGCTGCGACTGGACGTAGACACCTACGCCTTTGGTAGCCGTTTCCTGCACCGCGCCGAGATCACCCTGCTCAACGGCTTTGCCCGTAGCCTGCTGCTGACCGGCATACTGCTGGCGTTGTTCTATGTCATGTTGACCCAGCCGCTGGTACGCATTATTCGCGCCTTGAGCACCAGTAAGCAGACCCACCTGGAATGCCCGCCCGGGCACGAAAACGACGAAATCGGCGTACTGGTGAATGTCGCCAACCAGCAGTTCGAAAACATGCAGACCGAAATCCAGCAGCGCCGTCACGCTGAAGACCGTCTCACTGAATACCTCGGACAACTGGAAGATATCGTCTCTGCGCGGACCCTTGAACTCAAAGCCAGCAACCAACGCTTGAGCCAATCCAACGATGAACTGGAAGCCGCAAAAATGACCGCCCTGGGCATGGCCCAGGCACGAGCGGCCTTCCTGGCCAATATGAGCCACGAAATCCGCACACCGCTGAACGGCCTGCTGGGGATGATCGCCCTGTCCCTGGACAGCCCGTTGAACGCCGAGCAGCGCCAGCAACTGTCCATCGCCCATGATTCGGGCAAAGTGCTGGTGGAACTGCTCAACGATATCCTCGACCTGTCCAAGTTCGACGCAGGCCAGTTGGAGCTGGAGCACATCCCGTTCGACCTCGGCTCACTGGTGGAAGACACCGCTAACTTGCTGTCGCAGAACGCCGCTCCAAGTGTCGAGCTGACCTGCCTGATCGACCCTCAATTCCCCGCCCAGGTCATTGGCGACCCGACTCGCGTACGCCAAATCGTCAGCAACCTGCTCTCTAACGCGTTGAAGTTCACGCGCTTCGGCCGGGTCGACGTACGCCTGCGCGCCCAAGCAGACCGGGTAAGCATTGAAGTGTGCGACACCGGCATCGGCATTGCCCAGGAAGCACAGGTGAAGATCTTCCAGCCGTTCACTCAGGCGGGCGCCGGCATCACCCGTCAGTTCGGCGGCACCGGGCTGGGCCTGGCATTGACCTACAACCTGTGCGAAGCGATGAAGGGACGCCTGACTATCAGCTCGGAGGTTGGGTTTGGCAGCCAGTTCTGTGCCGATCTTCCGTTACCCACACATTTGCCGGCCACACGCCATGCCCCGCTCACGGGCGAAGTCATTGCCATCACCAACGCGGGCAGCGGCCTGACCGAACTGCTCACCACGCTGCTACCCCACTGGGGACTGACACCGCGCTGCTATTCCCAGGACGATGATATGAGCGGCCAAACCCCGGACCTGCTGATCACGGACTGCCCCGAGTGCCTGTTCCGCCTGCGCCCGACGATCAGTTCGCCGATTCTGGTGGTGACTGCCTATGGCAACTTCATGCCCAGTGAGGAAGTGGCCGCCCTTGCGCCGTTGCAGCAACAGGCACGCCCGTTGAGCCGCAACGCGTTGTACCAGATCCTGCAACGTAACCTGCATTGCGGCACGCCCTTGATCCAGGCCCCGGTCCAGGTGGAAGCCGCCCCTCTTGCTCACCGGGCGCGCATCCTGCTGGTGGAAGACAATCCGGTCAATCAACTGGTGGCCAAGGGCATGCTCAGCAAAATGGGGTGCAAGGTCATCGTCGCCGCCCATGGTGGCGAAGCACTCAAGCTTCTTGAAGATCAGGGCTTCGACATGGTGCTGATGGACTGCAACATGCCGGTGATGGACGGCTACGAGGCGAGTCGGCAGATTCGTCGCAGCGGGCGTTGGCCGGACTTGCCCATCGTCGCCTTGACCGCCAATGCAATGTCCGAAGAGCGCGAGCGTTGCCGGGCAGCGGGGATGAACGACTATCTGGCCAAGCCGTTTCGCCGTGAAGAACTCAACGCATTGCTGGACCTGTGGGTGCCTAAGACGTCGCCCCTTTGAGCTGCGCCAGCAACTGGTCCAGCCCATCGCGCAGGGCATCGGCCTGATTCAGGTCAATGCCACTGTCGCACAGTAAACGGGTTTTCAAGCTCTGGGTCTGGTCACGCAATTGCACACCGGCTTCACTCAGCCTCAGGTGCACTTCCCGCTCATCCTTGGCGCTGCGCTGACGCCTCACCAGTGCAAGCTGCTCAAGCCGCTTGAGCAACGGCGTCAGCGTGCCCGAATCCAGCATCAGTCGTTCACCCAGAGCCTTGACCGTAGGTTGCGCCGGTGCAGCGTCGTGCCATTCCCACAACACCAGCATTACCACGTATTGCGGATAGGTCAGGCCCAACTGCTCCAGCATCGGCTTATAGGCTCGGGTAACCGCCCGTGAGGCGGCGTAGAGTTTGAAACATAACTGGTTGTCCAGGGCCAGGGACACGGCAGGCAAATCGCTCATTTGAGCAACGCTTCGATCTCTTGGGTCAGGTCCTCAGGCTTGGTGGTCGGGGCAAAACGCTTGACCACCTGACCGTTGCGACCGATGAGGAACTTGGTGAAGTTCCACTTGATGCCCTTGGAACCGAGCAGGCCAGGCGCCTGTTTTTTCAGTTGAACAAACAAAGGGTGAGCATCGCTGCCATTGACGTCGATCTTCTTGAACAGCGGGAAACTCACGCCGAAGTTCAACTCGCAAAACTCGGATATTGCCCCTTCGTTGCCCGGCTCCTGCTTGCCGAACTGGTTGCAGGGAAAACCCAGCACCACCAGCCCCAGGTCTTTGTACTGCTGCCAGAGTTGCTCCAACCCTTTGTACTGCGGTGTGAAACCACATTTGCTGGCGGTATTGACCACCAGGATGGCCTTGCCGGCAAAATCGGCCAAGGTCTTCTGCTCGCCCTTGATGGTGGTGCAAGGGATGCTCAGCAGGTTGTCGCTCATGGCTATGCCTCGATTCAAATGGAGAGAGTTAAAACATAGCGGTCAATTAAATTGCGTGCAATTTAATTGACCGTATTGATACCTCTTCATAGGCCGCCCTCGCGAGATTCGCGAGGGCGGTTCAGACGTCAGCGCGGCACCAGATCCAGGCACACCGAGTTGATGCAGTAACGCAGGCCAGTCGGGGGTGGGCCGTCCGGGAACACATGGCCCAGATGGGCATCACATTTGGCGCAGGTGACTTCGGTACGGATCATGCCGTGGCTGACGTCGCGGATCTCGATCATCGCGCTGTCGGCAATCGGCGCGTAGAAGCTCGGCCAGCCGCAGCCCGAATCGAATTTCGTGGTGGAGTCGAACAGCGGCTCATTGCAGCAGATGCAGTGGTATACGCCGTCAGTCTTGGTGCCATTGTATTTGCCGCTGAAAGGTCGCTCGGTGCCCTTGAGACGGCACACGTTGTACTGCTCTGGATCGAGCATCGCCTTCCATTCATCAACGGTTTTCTGCAACTTTTCCATCGGTACACCTCGGCAACTGAAAAACCCTGATCTGTGTCTTTTCCATGGATCAGGCGGCACGTATGATTGCGCCTCTTCAAAACGCCAGTCTGGCACCCACGCTACCGGCATTCAAACGTATTTATGGGTGCGGGCCTCGCTGGATTCACAGTACGGTAGTGTCCACGCCGTCTGGATCGTTCATTTTCAGGATCACATCGCCATGCAGGTCAGCAAATCGAACAAGCTCGCCAACGTCTGCTACGACATTCGCGGCCCAGTGCTCAAGCACGCCAAACGCCTGGAAGAGGAAGGCCATCGCATCCTCAAGCTGAACATTGGCAACCCGGCGCCCTTTGGTTTCGAAGCGCCGGACGAAATTCTCCAGGATGTGATCCGCAACCTGCCGACCGCCCAGGGCTACAGCGACTCCAAGGGTCTGTTCAGCGCACGTAAAGCGGTGATGCAGTACTACCAGCAGAAGCAGGTCGAAGGGGTCGGCATCGAAGACATCTACCTGGGCAACGGGGTGTCCGAGCTGATCGTGATGTCCATGCAGGCCCTGCTCAACAATGGCGACGAAGTGCTGGTGCCGGCGCCGGATTACCCGCTGTGGACCGCCGCCGTGACCCTGGCCGGCGGCCACCCAGTGCACTATCTGTGTGACGAAGGCGCCGACTGGTTCCCGGACCTGGCCGATATCAAGGCCAAGATCACCCCGAACACCAAGGCCCTGGTAATCATCAACCCGAACAACCCTACGGGCGCTGTGTACTCCAGGGAGGTGCTGCTGGGCATGCTTGAGCTGGCACGCCAACATAACCTGGTGGTGTTCTCCGACGAGATCTACGACAAGATCCTCTATGACGACGCCGTGCACGTGTGCACCGCCTCGCTGGCGCCGGACCTGCTGTGCCTGACCTTCAACGGTCTGTCCAAGTCCTACCGCGTAGCCGGTTTCCGTTCCGGCTGGATCGCCATCTCCGGCCCCAAGCACAACGCACAGAGCTACATCGAAGGCATCGACATGCTGGCCAACATGCGTCTATGCGCCAATGTGCCGAGCCAGCATGCGATCCAGACAGCCCTCGGTGGGTATCAGAGCATCAATGACCTGGTGTTGCCCCAAGGCCGCCTGCTGGAGCAACGCAACCGCACCTGGGAGTTGCTCAACGCGATTCCTGGCGTCAGTTGCGTAAAGCCCATGGGAGCGCTGTACGCCTTCCCGCGGATCGACCCGAAAGTGTGCCCGATCCTCAACGACGAGAAGTTCGTGCTCGACCTGTTGCTGTCGGAAAAGCTGCTGGTGGTCCAGGGCACCGCGTTCAACTGGCCATGGCCTGATCACTTCCGCGTGGTGACCTTGCCGCGCGTGGATGACCTGGACATGGCCATTGGTCGCATCGGCAACTTCCTCAAGTCCTATCGCCAGTAACGGTTCTATCGCTGTGCGACCCTCATTCGGTCGTACAGCGAGTATCTGGCAACACTTCTTTGCCCTTCCCCTCCGCCCTCCCCGGGACTGCTCCCAAGGAGTCGGCAAGTCCCTATAATTACGGGGCGGCAGGGCAGAATTGCGGTGATGAGGGCAAGCTTGGCGGGTCGGAAAATCCTTTCAGGGCTCTACATTCAGGCTGTAGGACACAGTTTGAAATAGTCCCTCGGTTGAATCACCCCATCCCGCACCTTATATACCCCGCAGTACGCGACATATTAAGCATGAGGAGAACTCTACAACCATGATGCGCATCCTGCTGTTCTTGGCCACTAACCTGGCGGTCGTGCTGATTGCCAGCATCACCCTGAGCCTTTTCGGCTTCAACGGGTTCATGGCGGCCAACGGGGTTGACCTGAACCTCAATCAGCTGCTGGTTTTCTGTGCGGTCTTTGGTTTCGCCGGCTCGCTGTTCTCGCTGTTCATCTCCAAGTGGATGGCGAAGATGAGCACCAGCACCCAGGTCATCACCCAGCCACGTACCCGGCATGAGCAATGGTTGCTGCAGACCGTGGAGCAACTGTCCCGTGACGCCGGCATCAAGATGCCCGAGGTGGGGATTTTCCCGGCTTACGAGGCCAATGCCTTCGCCACCGGCTGGAACAAGAACGACGCGCTCGTTGCGGTGAGCCAGGGCATGCTGGAACGCTTCTCGTACGACGAAGTGAAAGCGGTGCTGGCCCACGAGATCGGCCACGTGGCCAACGGTGACATGGTCACACTGGCATTGGTGCAAGGGGTGGTGAACACCTTCGTGATGTTCTTTGCGCGAATCATCGGCAACTTTGTCGACAAGGTGATCTTCAAGAACGAAGAAGGCCGTGGCATCGCCTATTACGTGGCGACCATCTTTGCTGAACTGGTACTGGGCTTCCTGGCCAGCGCAATCACAATGTGGTTCTCGCGCAAACGGGAATTCCGTGCAGACGAAGCCGGCGCCCGCCTGGCCGGCACCGGGGCAATGATCGCAGCGCTGCAACACCTGCGCTCCGAACAGGGCCTGCCGGTACACATGCCGGACAGCCTGACCGCATTCGGCATCAACGGGGGCATCAAACAGGGCATGGCTCGCCTGTTCATGAGCCACCCGCCACTGGAAGAGCGTATCGACGCATTGCGCCGTCGCGGCTGATTGCCAGTAACGTAAAAAAGGGGCGATTGTATCGCCCCTTTTTCGTGGCCGCGGTTTATACCTTGGATAACCGATAGGCGCGTTCCTCAAGGCGAGTCACGCCATCCTGCACAAACTTCCAGCTCTCACCCAGGATGTCCTGCTCTTCCAGCACCTCCAGCGTCCATTGCTCACCCAACAGCTCCCGCACCTCCTCATCCGGCACCGCAAACGGCGGCCCGGCCTTTTGCAGTTGATCGTAATCGAGGGTGATCAACAGTCCCTGGCAACCAGGGCGCAGCAAGGTGTTCAGATGCTCGGCGTACTGCGCACGCATCAACGGCGGCAACGCGATCAGTGCGGCACGATCATACAGCGCAGTGCAATCAGCCAGCGGCTCGGCGCCCAAGGCAAAAAAATCGCCACACCAGATCTCGATCGAATCCGCTTGATACACCTTGAACACACCCTGCGCGCTGATGCGCGGGGTCAGGTTCTGCTCGCTGAAAAACGCCTCAACCGCCTGCTCCGACAGCTCCACCCCCAGCACCCGCAACCCTTGGCTCGCCAACCACATCACGTCCAGGCTCTTGCCACACAGCGGCACCAGCACCTTGGAGCCTTCAGCGAGGCCCAATAGTGGCCAGTGCCGTTGCAGATAAGCGTTGACCTGCGGCGAGTGAAAGCCGATCTGATTGTGCGCCCAGCGCTCCCGCCAAAACTTGGGTTCCATGGATCACCCTGAAAATTCGATTAAAAGGGGCTAAAACTTATATTAGATTTAGATCAATGAACTGATTGAAGATGGGCCATGTTAACGCTCAGGACCCCGACTTATGCTGCCTAGCCTGTTTATTTCTCATGGTTCCCCCATGCTTGCCCTGCAACCCGGCGCCAGCGGCCCGGCCCTCCAACGCCTGGCCGCCGAACTGCCGCGACCGAAAGCGATTGTGGTGGTGTCGGCGCACTGGGAAAGCCAAGAGTTGCTGGTCAGTGGCAGTGCTGCCCCGGAAACCTGGCATGACTTCGGCGGCTTCCCGCGCGAGCTATTTGCCGTGCAGTATCCTGCGCCAGGCGACCCGCAATTGGCCAGCCAGATCGTCGAACGGCTGCACGCCGATGGTTTGGTTGCACGCATTGATGAGCGTCGCCCCTATGATCATGGGACATGGGTGCCTTTGTCGTTGATGTATCCGGCGGCGGATATCCCGGTAGTCCAGGTGTCCTTGCCCAGCCACATGGGCCCTGCCTTGCAGACCCGGGTCGGGCATGCCCTCGCCGGCTTGCGTGAACAGGGCATATTGCTGATCGGCTCCGGCAGCATCACCCATAACCTGGGTGAGCTGGACTGGCATGCAGGGCCGCAGAGCATTGAGCCATGGGCGCGGGACTTCCGTGATTGGGTAGTGGACAAGCTTGCCGCCGACGATGAAGCGGCATTGCATGACTACCGCCGTCAGGCACCGAATGCCGTACGCAGCCATCCCAGTGATGAACACCTGCTGCCACTGTACTTTGCGCGCGGCGCCGGAGGTGCATTCAGCGTGGCACACCAAGGCTTCACCATGGGTACGCTGGGCATGGATATCTACCGATTCGGCTGAAGATATAACGGTGGGAGGCTCCCGCTAACGGTGCATCAGTCGCCAACAGGTTGAATGCCCCAGCGCCATCGGGGGCGTGTCAAACCCTCACACCGCCCCGCCCACCGGGCAAAAAAAATCCCCGAACCAGTCGGGGATTTTTTATGTGCGATCAATCAGCCCAGGGGCGGATCAATCTTCGCGGTAGCGACGCAGCTTCAACTGCTTACCGGCAACGCGAGTGTCTTTCAGCTTGGCCAGCAGTTTTTCCAGACCGTCTTCCGGCAGCTCCACGAGGGAGAAGCTGTCACGTACCTGGATACGACCGATCGCTTCACGTGCCAGGCCACCCTCGTTGAGGATAGCGCCCAGCAGGTTCTTGGCAGCGATACCATCACGCGCGCCCAGCGCGGTACGGCAACGAGCACGACCTTCAGCCAATGGAACCGGAGCACGACGCTCACGATCACCACGGTCTGGACGGTCGCCGGTACGCTCTGGACGATCACCGCGTGGCGCGTTGTTCGGCACCAGCGGGCGTTCTTTCTCGATGGCTGCCAGGGTCAGGGCCTGACCGTTGGTTGCTTTACGCAGCAGGGCTGCAGCCAGTGCACGCGGGGTGCAACCGATATCGGCGGTCAGGCGGTCCAGCAGGTCGCCGTGAGTCGATTCAGCATCAGCCACCAGCGGCGACAGGCTGTTGGTCAGCTTCTTGATGCGGGCATCCAGAACAGCCTGGGCATCCGGCAGGCGGACTTCGGCAACTTTCTGGCCGGTTACACGCTCGATGACTTGCAGCATGCGGCGCTCACGTGGAGTCACCAGCAACAGTGCACGGCCTTCGCGACCCGCACGGCCGGTACGGCCAATACGGTGAACGTAGGATTCCGGATCGTACGGCATGTCAACGTTGAACACGTGGGTGATACGTGGAACGTCGAGACCACGGGCAGCCACGTCGGTTGCGACAACGATGTCCAGACGGCCATCCTTGAGGGAGTCGATGACGCGCTCACGTTGGTTCTGGGCGATATCACCGTTCAACGCCGCCGCTTTGTAGCCTTTGGCTTCCAGGGCGCTGGCCAGGTCCAGGGTCGCTTGCTTGGTGCGCACGAACATGATCAGGGCATCGAAGTCTTCGACTTCCAGCAGGCTCAATACAGCCGAGGTCTTCTGGTCAGCGTGAACCAACAGGTGGGCCTGTTCGATCGCGGTAACGGTCTGAGTCTTGGTCTGGATCTTGACGTGCTCCGGATCGCGCAGGTGGCGTTCGGCAATGGCACGGATCGACTGTGGCAGGGTCGCCGAGAACAACACGGTCTGACGGGTTGCAGGCAGTGCCTTGAAGATGACTTCCAGGTCATCCATGAAGCCCAGCTTCAGCATTTCGTCAGCTTCGTCGAGAACCAGGTGGTTCACGGTCGACAATACTTTTTCGTCACGACGCAGGTGGTCGCACAGACGGCCCGGAGTGGCGACAACGATCTGTGCGCCATTACGGATTGCCTTGAGTTGTGGGCCCATAGGCGCGCCGCCGTAAACGGCCACAACGGTTACACCCGGCATTTGCTTGGCGTAGGTTTCAAAGGCGGTTGCTACTTGCAGCGCCAACTCACGAGTTGGCGCCAGGATCAGGGCTTGCGGTTCGCGCTTGGCAGGATCGATGCAATGCAGGATAGGCAGGGCGAAGGCAGCGGTTTTACCGGTACCGGTTTGCGCCTGGCCAATCATGTCTTTGCCGGCCATGATGATCGGGATCGATTGCTGCTGAATCGCCGAAGGCTCTTCGTAGCCGGTCGCTGCGACGGCTGCAAGAATATTCGGGTTAAGATTAAAAGCGGCGAAGCCGCCGGTTTCCTGGGTCATGGGTCTGCCTCTAAGTGCATCCGCAAAGACCCATGCTCCAAAGCTGCGCATGCCGTGTTGAGACTCAAGAGTCGCCCTGGCTGCTTTGTCGGCGGGGATTTGCGAAAACGAATGAATGAAAAAGATTCGTCAAGGAAGAGTCCGCTGTGCGGACGTGCAGCCGAAGCTGACTTCGGGGAATTGCGCTACCTAAACGCGGCCCGGTTAAAGGCCGGCGCGCACTATACCGGAAATACCTGAAAAAGGGAGCTTTTTTTATCGCAAAGCACTGATAAACCGCGCTGTATCACAGCCTTTGCAGATAAGAGCGGCAGGGTCTATTTTTCAAAGGCCCGGCCCTGTTGGTCCAAACACTTAAACGGTTCACCTGCCTATTGAGACCCTTTGGTCTGAAACTCTTCCCTACGCCCGAGGGCACACCGATGAATCAAGCCAGCAGCAGCCGCGTCAGCCGTGCACTCCAGGGTCATGTCCTGCTATTGGGACTGGACCGGGTAGCCAAGCGCAATGCCTTTGACCTGGATCTGCTCAATGAGCTGAGCCTGGCCTATGGCGAATTTGATCGAAATGACGAGGCACGGGTGGCGGTGGTATTCGCCCATGGCGACCACTTCACCGCCGGGCTGGACCTGGCCAATGTCAGCGGTGTGATGGCGGGCGGCTGGCAACCGCCGCTGGGAGGGTGCGATCCCTGGGGCGTGTTCGCAGGCCCCCGCGTGAATAAACCCGTGATCGTCGCCGCCCAGGGTTACTGCCTGACCATCGGTATCGAGTTGATGCTCGCTGCGGATATCAATCTGTGCGCCAGTAACACGCGCTTTGCGCAGATGGAGGTACAACGCGGGATCTTTCCGTTTGGCGGCGCGACACTGCGCTTTCATCAAATCGCCGGATGGGGCAATGCCATGCGCTGGCTGCTCACCGGCGACGAATTCGACGCCCATGAGGCCTTGCGCCTGGGGCTGGTTCAGGAAGTGATGGCCAGCGAAGACCTGCTGCCGCGCGCCATCGAACTCGCCAACCGTATCGCTCGCCAGGCGCCGCTCGGTGTACAGGCCACGTTGATGTCGGCACGCATGGCGCGCAACGAAGGCGAAACCGTTGCGGCCGCTGCGTTACCGCCAATGGTCGAGAAGCTGCTCAACAGCGAAGACGCCAAGGAAGGTGTGCGTGCCATGCTCGAAAAACGCCCCGGCGTGTTCAAGGGTATCTAGTCAGGTCGCCGGTCGAATCATTTTGATCAGCGACTGCAGCGAATAACCCAGGCGCGGCGCCAACGCTTCGGCGCGCGCCGTGAGCGCATTCAGGTCCAGTTCCTGATCCAGCTCCGAAGGCACCAGTAAAATCACATTGCCCTCCTTTACCGGCAACTCCCAGTAATGGCGGTGGTACAACCCACGCAGCAACGCCGCGCCCAGTGGCTTGCCATCGTCCGTGGCCCATTGGTTGATCACCAGCCAACCGCCAGGGTTGAGTTTCTTCTGGCAGTTTTCCAGGAACGTCCAGGCCAGGTGCCCGACGCCCGGACCGACATCGGTGTACAGGTCGACGAAAATCAGGTCGGCCGACTCGGCACTGCCGAGCAATTGCAGGGCGTCGCCAATGCGGATGTACAACCGAGGGTCATCGTCCAACCCCAGGTATTCAATCGCCAGGCGCGGCACATCGGGGCGCAGCTCAATGGCTTCAACATCTTCCAGCGGCAGGAACTTGAGGCACGCCTGGGTCAGCGTACCGGCTCCCAGGCCGAGAAACAGCGCACTCTCCGGCTGCTCATGGCACAGCGCACCGATAAGCATGGCGCGGGTGTAGTCGTACTCCAGCCAGCTCGGGTCGGCGGTGAATACACAGCTTTGCTCGATGGCATCACCAAACTCGAGAAACCGGTAATCGGCCACTTCGAGCACTCGGATCATGCCGAAATCATCATGGACTTCGGCCAACAGGCGCTCGACACGCTCCTCGGTCATCACTACTCCTAAAGGGTCTGCAGCTCGGCAAAGGCGCGATTGTCGACCAAGCGGCAGCAGCAGGTCACGCACTAATTGCTGATAACATCCGTCCTACCGACCACCCACCCAACGAGTTCATGATGAGCCAACCCTGGAGCCCCGACAGCTGGCGCACATTGCCGATCCAGCAACAACCCCAGTACCCGGATGCAGCTCACTTGCTGCAAGTGGAGCAAAACCTGGCGAGCTACCCGCCGCTGGTGTTTGCCGGGGAAGCCCGCGAATTGCGCCGTCAGTTCGCCGAAGTAACCCAGGGCCGCGCCTTCCTGTTGCAAGGCGGCGACTGCGCCGAGAGCTTTGCCGAGTTTTCCGCGGCAAAAATCCGCGACACCTTCAAGGTGCTGCTGCAGATGGCAATCGTGATGACCTTCGCCGCCGGCTGTCCGGTGGTGAAAGTCGGGCGCATGGCCGGGCAGTTCGCCAAGCCGCGCTCGGCCAACGATGAAACCATCGACGCAATCACCCTGCCCGCTTACCGCGGCGATATCGTCAACGGGATCGGTTTTGACGAAAAAAGCCGCGTGCCGGACCCCGACCGTCTGTTGCAGGCCTACCACCAGTCCACCGCCACCTTGAACCTGCTGCGCGCTTTCGCCCAGGGCGGTTTCGCCGACCTGCACCAGGTGCACAAGTGGAACCTGGACTTCATCGCCAACTCCGCCCTGGCCGAGAAATACAGCCAACTGGCCGACCGCATCGACGAGACCCTGGCCTTCATGCGCGCCTGCGGCATGGACAGTTCACCGCAGTTGCGCGAGACCAGCTTCTTCACGGCCCACGAAGCACTGCTGCTCAACTACGAAGAAGCCTTCGTGCGCCGCGACAGCCTGACCAACGACTATTACGACTGTTCGGCCCACATGCTGTGGATCGGCGACCGTACCCGCCAGTTGGACGGCGCCCACGTCGAATTCTTGCGCGGGGTGAACAACCCGATCGGCGTAAAAGTCGGCCCGAGCATGAACCCGGACGACCTGATCCGCCTGATCGACATCCTCAACCCGGACAACGACCCCGGCCGCCTCAACCTGATCGCGCGCATGGGCGCCAACAAGGTCGGTGACCATCTGCCCAATCTGATTGGCGCCGTGCAGCGCGAAGGCAAGCAGGTACTGTGGAGTTGCGACCCGATGCACGGCAACACCATCAAGGCCAGCAGCGGTTACAAGACCCGTGACTTTGCGCAGATCCTTAGTGAAGTGAAGGAGTTTTTCCAGGTTCACCAGGCCGAGGGCAGCTATGCCGGCGGGATTCATATCGAAATGACCGGGCAAAACGTCACCGAATGCATCGGCGGCGCACGGCCGATCACCGAAGATGGCTTGTCGGATCGTTATCACACCCATTGCGACCCACGGATGAACGCCGATCAGTCGCTGGAACTGGCATTCCTGATCGCAGAAACCCTCAAGCAGGTCAAACGCTAGGCAACATGGCCGCCCTCAACCGGGCGGCACTTGGCCGCTGGCAATTGAGCTGGACCTGCTCCAGCCCGAGCCAGTCGGCCATCTGGCGCAAGTTCAGAGCCAGCGCCAACATCCCCTCCTCGTCCAATCCCGGTTCCTCCTCGTGCACCGCATGCACCGCCAACCGACTGTCCGCGCGTTCGGCGCGCAGATCCAAACGCGCCGCTATCCGCTCATTGTGCAGAAACGGCAGCACATAGTAGCCGTACACGCGCTTGTCTTGCGGGGTGTAGATCTCCAGTCGATAACGGAAATCAAACAATCGCTCGGTACGGCTGCGTTCCCAGATCAGCGAATCGAAGGGCGACAGCAACGCACTGGTCGGCACCTTGCGCGGCACTTTGGGCTCGGGCAGGCAATACGCCGGATGCTTCCAGCCTTGTACTCGGCAGGCCAGCAATTGGCCGTCTTCTACCAGTTCCAGCAAGCGACGGCGGCTGTCGGCGGGATCAAGGCGAAAGTAATCGCGCAGGTCCTTTTCGGTGGCAACGCCCAACGCCGTCGCGCTGTGCAGCAGCAAGCCGCGCTGCGCCTGCGCCTCGTCCACTGACGTTTGAAGGATCTCGCCTGGAATAACCCGCTCCGGCAAATCATAGAGCCGTTCAAAACCACGCCGCCCCGCCACGGTGACCAGGCCGGCGGCGAACAGCCATTCCAGCGCGTGCTTTTCATCACTCCAGTCCCACCAGGGGCCGGCGCGCTCCTGGCGCGTCGACAAACTGCCCGCACCCAGCGCGCCTTGCTGCTCGACGGCCTGCAGGACACGCCGGATAGTCGCCTGCTGCTCGCGCCCGAAACGCGCCATCTGCGAATAGATGCCCTGCCCCTGCTTTGCCCGCTCCATGCGCCAGCGCATCAACGGGTACAGCGCCATAGGCAGCAATGACGCTTCATGCCCCCAGTACTCGAACAGGGAACGGCGACGCCCCTGGCTCCAGGCGGCCTGCTCAAGCATCAACGGGGGGTAATTGCCCAGGCGGGAAAACAGCGGCAGATAGTGGGAGCGCACCACCGCATTGACCGAATCGATCTGCAACACACCCAGGCGCTGGATCAATCGATTGAGGTGCGTTGCCTTGATCAGAGCAGGCGCCTGGCGCCCGGAAAAACCCTGGGCCGCCAGCGCCATGCGTCGAGCTTGCTTGAGTGAGAACGACAGGTCGGCGGGCATGGGAATCTCCATAGGAACTCGCCCACCACCCTACTGCATCCTGGCTCATTTTCGCAGCGGATCCTCCCAAAAGGGCAAGTGACGCTCTTGCTCCACGTCGGCACGATTAAGCCCAATGTCCTTGAGCGCATCATCACTCAGGCTCGCCAGCAACTGACGCTCCCGATACAGCACCTGCCACCGCGCCACGGTATGAAACAGCCCGGAAAACGGACGTTTCGTCATCAACACAAAACCGGTTTGGCCTTTCATCTTTGCGCCCTCCTGTGGGGATGACGAAAGTGTGGCCTTGGCACTATGATCAATCCAACGAATGTTTCTTATGCAATACATCTCGGAGATTGATCAATTGTCCAGCTACCCGAGTATCGACACGGAAGTGCTGCGCACCTTCGTCGCCATTGCCGACCAAGGCGGATTCACGCGTGCAGCAGAATTGATCAACCGTACGCAATCGGCGGTGAGCATGCAGATGAAGCGCCTGGAGGACGACGTGCTGCAGCGCAAGTTGTTCGAGCGTGACGGCCGCCAGGTGCGGCTGACACCTGAAGGCCAGGTACTGCTGGGCTACGCCCGACGCATCCTGAAACTGCACAGCGAAGTGTTCAACACCCTGCGTGAACCGCATATGGTGGGGCTGGTGCGCATCGGCACACCGGACGATTACGTGATGCGCTTCCTGCCGGGAATTCTCAAGCAATTTTCCAAGGCGTATCCGCTGATTCAGATCGAGATGCACTGCGAGTCGTCGATGGTGCTGATGCAGCGACGGGACCTGGCGTTGACCGTGGTCAGCCGCGAACCGGGCAACGAAATCGGCGAACTGTTGCGTACTGAGCGCATGGTATGGGCGGCATCACCGTGCTTCTGCATGGACGAGCACGATGCCCTGCCTCTGGCGATGTCCGGCACCGACTGCCTCTACACGCAGTGGGCCCGCTCGGCACTGGATGCAGCCGGAAGGGATTATCGCCTGGCCTACCACAGCTCCAATGTGTCGGCGATCCAGGCGGTGGTCAACGCCGGCCTGGCGGTCATGGTCAGCATGGAAAGCCTGGTGACCGAAGACCTGCGGGTACTGGGCAAGGATGAGGGCTTTCCGCCACTGCCTTCGATGAATCTGCACTTATTGCGCAACCCGCAGATGACCTCGCCCATCACTGAATGCCTGGCCGACTACATCCTCGAAGGCTTCAGAGTTTAAAGGTCAGCATCACCGCACACACCGCGAGGAAGGCACAGAACAAGCCGCGCAGCACGCGCTCCGGCAGTGCGTGGGCGACCTTCACCCCCCAACTGATACTGAGCAGGCCGCCGATTGCCAATGGTACGCCGATCATCCAATCCACTTCGTGGTGCCAGGCGTAAGTCACCAGGGTCACGCTGGTGCTGGGCAACGCCAAGGCCAGGGATAGACCCTGCGCGACCACCTGAGTAGTACCGAACAGACTGGTCAGCACCGGCGTGGCAACCACCGCGCCACCGACACCAAACAACCCGCCCATGGATCCGGAGACGGCACCGAGCACGCCCAGCCACGGCCAGGAATAACGCATCTGTGCCGTCGGCGGCGCATTGCGGGTGAACATGCGCAGCAGGTTATACGCCGAGAGTGTCAGCAAGAAAGCGATAAAACCTATACGCATGGCGCCGGCGTCGAGACCGACCGCCCAGATTGAACCGAGCCAGGCGAAGCTGAAGCCCATGACTCCCAAGGGCAACGCGTGGCGTAACTCGATGCGATTGCGCTGGTGGTAGCGCCACAGAGCCAGCATCACATTCGGCACCACCATCACCAACGCCGTGCCTTGGGCGATCTGCTGATCCAGGCCGAACAACACGCCAAGCACCGGAATTGCAATCAGCCCGCCACCAATGCCAAAGAGGCCGCCCACCGTACCGAGGGCCGCGCCCAAGACCAAATACATTGCCAAATCCAGCACCGCCATCCCCTCCACACTCCCAGGCTGTGCATGCTACGCAGTCGGCTCTGGCGTGGAAACGCACAGCAACGCACAATGGCTTTGCCAATCTCGCATAAGCGCCAAGTGATGAATCCCAATACGCTCACCGATCAACTGAGCCTGTTCCTCGATGTATTGGAGACGGGCAGTTTTTCCGCCGCCGCACGCCGTCATCCACTGACGCCCTCAGCGGTCGCCCGGCGTATCGACAGCCTGGAGCGCTCCGTGGGCAGCCGTTTGTTCCAGCGCAGCACTCACGCGGTGGTACCGACACCCGCCGGCCTGGCCTTTGCCGAACGGGCGCGACGGATCGTCGGCGAGTTGCAATTGGCACGGGCCGAGGCCGTGTCCTTGAGCCATGCGCCGGAAGGCCTGATTCGCGTGGACGCGCCAGCCGCCTTTGGGCGACGGCACTTGGCTCCGGTGATTGCGGACTTTTTGAATGTATACCCGGGGCTGGACGTACACCTGCATCTGATCGACAGTTTTGTCGATATGCAGGGTGCGCACTTGGGCAAGGTCGACCTGGTGCTGCGGGCGGGGCATATCGTCGACACCCGCCTGATCGCCACCCCTCTGGCCAGCATTGTACGCATTGCCTGCGCCAGCCCGGCCTATCTGAAGGCCCGCGGCACGCCAACCCACCCCCGGGAACTGAGCGAGCACGACGGTCTGGACTGGGACGGCCTGGCGCCGATGTTCGCCTGGCGCTTCGAATTGGACGGGCGCCGCGCCACCTATCGCCCGCAGCGCATCCGCATGAGTGCCAACAATGCCGAAGCCCTGCTGTCCGGCGCACTGGCCGGGCTGGGTATTGCCCACTTGCCCACCTGGCTGGCCAGTGAATACCTGGTACGTGGCGAATTGTTGCCCCTGTTTTGCGAAAACGGTCTGCCCAGCCCGGAAACCGCCGGAATCTATGCGCTGCGCCTGGAACAACAGGCCAGTGCCCGCAGCCGTTTATTGCTCGAATACCTCAAGGCCCGCTTCAGCCCGGTGCCACCTTGGGATCTGGCACTGCAAAGCGGCTTGGGTTGACCGCTTGGTTAGAATTGCCTGGCGCATTAAACATTTGCCCGCTAGATTCCATCCCAGACACGCTTTTTTAAGAGACTGCCATGAGCAAAAACCCTGATCCTTGCCAATCCCTGATGCTGGACAACCAGCTGTGCTTCGCCCTGCACTCCACCTCATTGCTGATGACCAAGGTCTATAAGCCGCTGCTGCAAGCCCTCGGCCTGACCTATCCGCAATACCTGGCCATGATGGTGCTGTGGGAAGAGGACGGTTTGACCGTCGGTGAAATCAGCAACCGCCTGCTGACCGATCCGGGCTCGCTCACCCCGCTGCTCAAGCGCCTGGAAGCCGAAGGCGTGCTAAGCCGTACCCGCAGTCGCGAAGATGAACGGGTAGTCGTCGTAGAGCTGACCGATGCCGGCCGTGCCCTGCAGGAGAAAGCCATGGGGATTCCCCAATGCATTCTCGGCGCAAGCGGTTTGGAACTGGACCAACTGCGCAAGCTGCAGGCTGATTTGATCGCCTTACGCGGTAACCTGCAAAACGCCATCTGAAACCAACGACGCCTTGAAATGTGGAAGCACGCCCCATTCCACATTGATTTTCAGCCATTCGGAAAATAATTTATAAATTTATCTTGCGTGCAAAACATTAGCGCTATACATTCGCCTCACCAACTACTTAGCGCGCAAATAATTGGCGCTAACAGCAGAGAGGAAACATCATGCAAACGCTCTATACCGCAGTAGCTACCGCCACCGGCGGCCGTGATGGCCGTGCTGTCTCCAGCGACAACATCCTCGACGTCAAACTTTCCACCCCCAAGGAACTGGGCGGCGCTGGCGGCCAAGCCACTAACCCTGAGCAATTGTTCGCCGCCGGCTACTCGGCCTGCTTCATCGGCGCACTGAAGTTCGTCGCCAGCCAGACCAAGCGCAAGATTCCGGATGACGCTTCGATCACTGCGCATGTCGGCATCGGTCAAATCCCCGGTGGATTCGGCCTGGATATCGACCTGCACATCAGCCTGCCGGGCCTGGCCCAGGACGACGCGCAAAGCCTGGTCGACGCCGCGCACCAAGTCTGCCCGTACTCCAACGCCACCCGTGGCAACGTCGATGTACGCCTGCACGTAACCGTCTAAATGACCTCGGCTGCCTTTGGAGAGAGACATGAACACAATCGGTAAAGCGCTCACCGGCACCCTGCTCGCCCTGTCCATCACCAACGCCTTCGCTGCAACCGGTGATGTCGAGCACAACACCCAGGCCTTCCTGGATGTGTTGAACGCAGGCACCGGCAAACCAATGGAGCAACTGACGCCCAAGGACGCCCGTGCCGTACTGACTGGCGCCCAGGCCGGCGTGAAGCTGACCTTGCCCAAGGCGGACGTGAGCCAGAAGACCATCCAGGTCGACGGCAAGCCGCTGTCCCTGACCATCGTGCGACCGGCCGGGGCCAAGGGCGTATTGCCCGTGTTCATGTTCTTTCACGGCGGCGGCTGGGTGCTCGGAGACTATCCGACCCACGAACGCCTGGTGCGGGATCTGGTCGCCGGTTCGGGGGCGGCAGCGGTATTCGTCAACTACACACCTTCGCCGGAAGCGCACTACCCGGTGGCGATCAACCAGGCCTACGGCGCTACACAGTGGGTGGCCGAACACGGTGAAGAGATCAACGTCGATGGCAAGCGCCTGGCAGTCGCGGGCAACAGTGTCGGCGGCAACATGGCAGCGGTGGTCAGCCTGATGGCCAAGGACAAGGGCACGCCGGCGATCAAGTTCCAACTGCTGCTGTGGCCAGTGACCGACGCCAACTTCGACACCGGGTCCTACAACCAGTACGCCGAAGGGCATTTCCTCACCAGGAACATGATGAAGTGGTTCTGGGACAACTACACCACCGACGCCAACCAACGCGCCGAGATCTACGCCTCGCCGCTGCGGGCGACGACTGAGCAGCTCAAGGGCCTGCCGCCTGCGCTGGTTCAGACAGCCGGTGCCGACGTGCTGCGCGATGAAGGCGAAGCCTATGCCCGCAAGCTGGATGCCGCCGGTGTACCGGTGACCGCCGTGCGCTACAACGGCATGATCCACGACTACGGTTTGCTCAATGTGGTCAGCCAGGTGCCGGCAGTACGTTCAGCCTTGCTCCAGGCCTCGGATGAGCTGAAGCAACACCTGAAGTAAAACCTGACGCCCACAAAAAACCCGACTCGAAGTCGGGTTTTTTCGTATCGACGTAGCCAGAATTACTTCTTGGCGCGGCCTTTGTACGAACCACCTTCACGGGTGTCGATCTCGATCAGGTCGTCGATTTCGATGAAATCGGCTACTTGCAGTTCGGTACCGTTGGACAGCTTGGCAGGTTTCATTACCTTGCCGGAAGTGTCACCGCGAGCGGAACCTTCGGTGTAGGCAACCTTACGCACGATAGTGGTCGGCAGCTCTACGGAAACCAGACGCTCTTCAAAGAAGATCGCTTCGCAGACGTCTTCCATGCCTTCTTCGATGAACGGCAGAACGGCTTCGATATCTTCAGCGTTCAGCTCGTACATGGTGTAGTCGGTGGTGTCCATGAACGTGTAGGTGTCGCCGCTGATGAAGGACAGGGAAGCTTCTTTGCGGTCGAGAATCACGTCGTCCAGTTTGTCGTCGGCGCTGTAGACGGTTTCAGTCTTGTAACCGGTCAGCAGGTTCTTCAGCTTGGTCTTCATGATTGCGCTGTTACGACCAGACTTGGTGAACTCAGCTTTCTGAACCAACCAAGGGTCGTTGTCGATACGGATCACGGTACCGGGTTTCAGTTCTTTACCAGTTTTCATTGCATATATCCGAAATTTGGATGGGATTTACAAAATTCAAGGTGGCGTATCATATCCAACTTTCATAAAACTGTACCAGCGCCGTCGCAAGATCGGCCTGCAAGCCTTGTTCCAGACACCACGTCTGCGCGTGCCGGCTCACCTCCGGCCAGTGCTCCAGCAGCATTTTCCAGGACTGCGCCATATCGCCATCAGCGTTCCAGGCTTGCCAGAGTGTTACCACGGCGGTTCTGGCCGCCGGTGACAACGCGGCGGTGTACAGCTGCAGGAAGGCGTCGAGCTTGTCCAGGTGGATGTCTTCGTCCTGACGGTAGATGTGCCATAGCATTGGCCGCCCCGCCCACTGGGCCCGTACGAACGAGTCTTCGCCGCGCACCGCGTTGAAGTCGCAGCACCACAGCAGGCGATCATATTGTTCCTGGCGCACGAACGGCAGCACCTGCACGGTCAGGGCTGCACGCTGATGAACCTCCCCTGCCGCCAACCGCTCCACCCCCAGCCAGCGTTGCACATCGCCCAGGATGCGGCCCTCCGGCACCAACAGATGAGTGGCACGCCCGTCCGTCGCCAGCACGTCCAACCAACTGGCCAACCCGGCATTTTCATAGGCGAACAGCGACATCAATCGGGCATCAGTTGCCGGAAAAACTCCCAGGGTCTGCAGGAATTGTCGTTGCTCTGCCGCATCGTGTTGAAAAGCCTGGCGCTGTTCCAGCAACCCTGCCTCACGCAGAAGACCACCGGTGCCCGGGCGAAAACCGGGGAAGAAGAAATACTTCTGTACGCCCTTGAACTTCACCGACGGCAGGCGATGGCAGCCCACCACCCATTCTTCGGCGCTGAGGTAATCCAGGTTCATCCACAGCGGCGCGCGTTCGCGCCGGGCCATGGCTTCCATGTAAGCCGGCGGCAATTGGCAGGCAAAGGCCGCGATCACCACATCGGCAGACGGCACACCGGGCCAGTCAGCCGGCCAGTGGCGCACATCGACCCCTTCCTGCCATTGCTGCGGCAACCGCACATCAATCTCAGGGCACATGCGCTCGAAGGCACGCAGGTCGTCCACCCACAAACACACTTCGCACCCGTGCTCCACCACCAATTGCCGGGCCAGGCGCCAGGTCACGCCGATGTCGCCGTAGTTGTCGACGACGCTGCAAAAAATATCCCAGCGGGCTTTCATTCCGGGCTCCAACGATCAAAGGCTCGATTGTCCGCATAAATGCGCCCATGCAGAAGGCTTGATCGTGATTATTCTGCACAGTGGCTGTGCGACAATCGTCACTACGTCATCAATGCTCGCCAGGAGGCCATCATGTCTGATCGTTCGCTGCCGCTGTTCAAACTCAGTGTCGCCATCGCGTTTGGCGTATGGCTGGGGTTTGTCGCCATCGTGCTGACGAGCTGGCTGGCGTCGCACTATCTGTTCCCGCAAAGCCTGGCGCCGGTCGCCCAGGCCGTTCAACAATTGGGCAAGCCCGCCGTCGTCACGCCCGAGCCGCCGAACCGCATGTTCGAGCAGTACACCGATAACCTGCGCAAACAGGAACAGCAACAATCGCTGGACCAGGCCCGCAACAATGCGCGCAACCTGAACAACCCCAAATGCCAGTTCTGGTTGCAGCAAGACCAGAACGCCCCCAATGAAAAGAGCCGGGCGAATGTCCTGCAGTTTTGCGAATGACCCCACCCACCATGAATAAACATGCCGTCCACTCGTTGATCCTGGAAAAACTCAGCGTCGATCTCGACATTGCCCAGCGCGCTGCGCAAACCGCCTACGAAACCGCGACCCACGAAGAAAACATCGCCGAAAACAAATACGACACACTCGGGCTGGAGGCCTCCTACCTGGCCGCTGGCCAAGCCAGGCGCGTCGAGGAAATCAAGCAGGCGCTGACGCTGTGTCAGAACATGCCACTGCGGGCCTATGACGAACAGCGTGGCATCGAGATTGGCGCGTTACTGGGCCTGGAAGACGAGAACGATCGCCAGCAATGGCTGTTCCTGGCGCCGGATGGAGCAGGCCTGAAGGTGGATGTAGTAGGGCAACCGGTGACCGTCATCACCCCGCGCTCACCCTTGGGCAAAAGCCTGCTGGGCAAGTTCGAAGGGGATGAGGTGGAGATTCTGGTGGCGGGCGCTCGGCAACACTTTACGGTTACCGAGGCCAAATAGCGGTATCAATGAACCGGTAATTCCACGCCCTCGAACAGCTCTTCCAGTTCCTGCTTGTTATGGCACTGGATCGCCTTGGCCATCACTTCGCGAGTCAAGTGCGGCGCAAACTTCTCGATGAAGTCGCACATAAAGCCACGCAGGAACGTGCCACGACGGAAGCCGATCTTGGTCACGCTGGATTCGAACAACTCGCTGGCGTCGAGTACCACCAGGTCCTTGTCGAGATTGGTATCGACCGCCATCTTGGCGACGATGCCCACGCCCAGGCCCAGGCGGACATAGGTCTTGATGACATCGGCGTCGGCCGCGGTGAACACCACTTTCGGCGTAAGGCCACGATGACTGAAGGCTTCGTCGAGCTTGGAACGGCCGGTAAAGCCAAACACGTAAGTGACGATCGGGTATTCGGCCAGGGCTTCCAGGGTCAGCTTCGGCAGCTTGGCCAGCGGGTGGCCCTGGGGCACGACCACGCAACGGTTCCAGCGGTAGCACGGCATCATCACCAGGTCACCGAACAGCTCCAGGGCTTCGGTGGCGATGGCAAAATCGACGGTGCCGTCAGCGGCCATTTCGGCTATCTGCATGGGCGAACCCTGGTGCATGTGCAGGGCGACGTCGGGGTATTGCTTGATGAAATCGCGGATTACCGGTGGCAGTGCGTAGCGCGCCTGGGTGTGGGTGGTCGCGATCGACAGCGTGCCCTTCTTCTCGTTGGAGAATTCCTGGGCGATCTGCTTGATGCTTTCGACTTTGCGCAGGATCTCGCCGGCGGTGGTGATGATGCGCTCGCCGGCTGGTGTGACGCGGGTCAGGTGCTTGCCGCTGCGCGCGAACACTTCGACGCCCAGCTCGTCTTCGAGCAGGCGGATCTGCTTGCTGATACCGGGTTGCGAGGTGTAAAGGCTTTGAGCAGTAGCGGAAACGTTGAGGTCGTGGTGCGCCACTTCCCAGATGTAGCGCAGTTGTTGAAGCTTCATATGTGTCCCTCAAAGCAGATAGACGCCACGGGTATCAGCGACGGTATATAACTATATTAAAGGCCGGATCGATAAATCTAGAACTTTTTATCATCTTTTACCGATCAATATCATCGCTGCGTCGACGCTGCAGCGACGGCACCAGGTAAACCGGCACTGTCGACAATTGCAGCACCCGTGCAGCGGTTCGCCCAAGGGGTGTGGCCGCCGCGGTTGCATGGCTGTGGCTACCTACGATCAACAGGTCAACGGAAAGTTTACGCAACTGGTCGAGGATCACTTCGCAGGGGTCGCCCTGAATCACTCGAACCGAATGAATCAACTCCAGGTCTTGCTCCCCTTCCCCCAACTCCTCACGAAAACTGTCCAGCACCCGTTGCTCGATGGTCGCCATTACGGTGTTCACTCCCTGGCTCTGCCACTCACTCAGGGCCTGCTCATCAAGGTAGCTCTGCAACACTGATTCGGCGAACAGTCCGATAGGCTCGACCACGTGAATCACATGCAGATCCGCATTGAACGTTCGGGCCAGTGCCAGCGCATGCTGCATTACATAAGGCGCATACAAACCGAGGTCCGTGGCGTACAGCATCGAACGAATCATAGAACCTCCTGGACGACCAGGATGGCGGAGATTGAATGAGCTTAGCAGCGCACGGGGCAGTTCGGCTCAGCTCTCGGTCTGGATTTTCAACTCATTGCTGATGCCATGGGGCACATGCCCGGTGGCTACCACCTCCCTGGCCTTCTCGCAGTGGCCGGCCTGGTCATCGAAAAACACATCGGCGGCGAAGGCCTCCAGAAACGCGGCCTTTTCCAGGCCGCCAAGGAACAGCGATTCGTCCAGGCGGATGTCCCACTCACGCAACGTTCGGATCACCCGCTCATGGGACGGTGCCGAGCGCGCGGTGACCAATGCGGTGCGAATCGGGCAGGCCTCATCGGCAAACTCTCGCTGCAATAAGTTGAGAGCCGCCAGGAAACCCTTGAACGGACCACCATGCAAAGGCTCGCGCGCCGACTCCCGCTCGCTGGCCTGGAAGGCTGCCAGGCCGCCAGCCTGGTAAACGCGTTCGGACTCGTCGGAGAACAGCACCGCGTCACCGTCGAACGCAATCCGCAATTCCTCGCTCGATGCTCGACGCGCGCCGCCCGACAGAATCGTTGCCGCCGCAAACCCGGCCTCGAGGGCACTGCGCACATCCTCTGCATGGGTCGAAAGAAACAGATGGCAACCAAAGGCAGCCAAATAAGGATAGGGACTACGCCCTCCTACGAAAGCGGCGCGGGAAATATCCAAGCCGTAATGCTGGATGGAATTGAATACCCGCAGGCCGGTATCAGCGCTGTTGCGAGACACCAGCACCACCTCGACCCGCGCGCGGCCCAAGCTGGCGTTGAGGCTCAGCAGCTTTTTGACCAGCGGGAAGGCATCGCCGGGCTCAAGGGTTTCTTCCTCATGTTCGATCTGGTACTTGCGGTAAGCCTCCACGCCCTCGGCCAAGTAGACCTTGTGGCTATCGCTCAGGTCGAACAGTGCCCGCGAAGAAATCGCCAGCACCAACTTGTCGCCCATTCCTTTTGCCATGGTGTTTTCTCCCGAATCAGCGGTTGTGCCGATCTATGAAACTCAAGGCCTGGTACAGCGCCTGGATGCGTGGCAATTCGCAGCCTGCCGCCTGTGCCGCCGCCAGCGGCCGGGCGTAAATCGCCGCCAGTTCCAATGGGCGCTTGTGCAGGTGGTCGTGGTAC
The DNA here is from genome assembly GCF_004519405.1 of Pseudomonas sp. BCA17. Lineage (GTDB taxonomy): Bacteria > Pseudomonadota > Gammaproteobacteria > Pseudomonadales > Pseudomonadaceae > Aquipseudomonas. The sequence continues at coordinate 202,001 of NZ_SGWI01000004.1, forward strand.
ATGCTGGGCAGGTAGTCATCCATGGTTTCGGTCATCGCAAACATCTGGTCGGCGTAACTGGCCGCAATGTCATGACCGCAAGCACGGGCGCCCTGCACCACTTCGGCCATCAAGGCCTGGATCAATTCGCGGCTGGATGGATCGGCCATCATCGCCGTGGTGCCGGTGCCCAACACCACGGAAAGACCGTTATAGGGAATATTCCACACCAGTTTATGCCAGCGCGCCTGGTGCACGTCGGCCATGGCCTGGGACTCGATACCGGCCTGATGGAACAGCCCGGCGCCCTCTTCGACGATGGCTTTTTGGCCAGCTTCATCGTCGGCTGCGCTGCCACTGTGATAACCCAGGTTGACTCGCCCCAACGCCTGATGCTCGACGACGCCAGGGCCGGAGCGATGCACACCGATGTAGCACAGGCCGCCAAGCAGGTGCAGCGACGGCGGCAGGTGCTCGCGCAAACTGTCTTCGACATCAAGACCATTTTGCAGCAGCACAATCCTGGCATCCGGCGCCGCAACCTGGGCGAGCGTCGGCGCCAAGTCCACATTGCCCGTGGACTTGGTGCCCACAAGTAACCAATCGCACGCAGGCATATCTGCAGCGCGGGCATAGGCCTGGACGGGATGCAGGTGCAATTTGCCATGCACCTTGCTGTTGAGGTGCAGGCCATGCTCGCTGACTGCGGCGTATTCACTGCGCAGCAAAAAATGCACATCGAAGCCGGCACGCGCCAGCATCAGGCCGTAGAACCCACCGATAGCGCCGGTGCCGATGATGCCGATACGGGGTGAACGGTGTGCGACTGCTGTCATGGCAAATCCTCTGGAGTGCGGGTAAGCGCTTGTTGTACTGCATCGCAAACGTCATTACGCGTAATACGCGTCTGTATCTGCCCCAGGAACTGACCCTCGCATACCACGAATAACGCGGGCAAATGAAAGATCTGATAGCGCTCGACGGCGCCGCCGTTGTGCGCGGCGTCCACCCAACACACGCGGTCCACCGGTAAGTGCCAACCCGGCAACTGCTGACGTGCCCAGCGACAACTGGAACACCCGACGCTGGTAAACACCACCAGTGAAATTCCCGGCAAGCCCAGCAATTGCTGGTCAATATCCAGGTCGGTCAATTCCAGTTCCTTCACTATACTGCTGCCACTGCCGTCAACGGGACGGCGCTCGGAGTCCGTGTACATGGGTCGTTTTTTACCTCACCCTGATGATGTCGCTGTCGAGTTGATCCAACGTCCCTCTCCTGCCATGTCCCGTTCGCGCCTGCACACTATCGGCCTGGGCGGTGTTGCCTGCAATTGTCCGCGCGCCTGGCGCCAGGGCACAGCGGTTGATTTGCGGATTCCGTCCCTGGGTGCGAACGCCCGCTATCCAGGCTACGTGGCGTGGTGCCGTAAAGTCGAAAATGGTTACCGTATCGGTATCTCGTTTACCGATGAGCACGCCTTGTTCAGTGCACGGATGGGCGAACAAGTGTGCCAGATCGAGCGCTATTGCCGCTTGCACGAAGACGCCGAGCCGACATCTGCGCAACACGAAGCCATGGCCCTCGACTGGGTTTCACGCCATGCCGTCGAATTCTCCCATGAGGCTTTTGTGCAGCCAGTGCTGGATTAAAGCGGGATTTGCCCATTGTCGCGGGCCGGTGATACGCGCTAAGGTTCCTTCCCCCTGCATTCAAATCATGCTGTGCTCCGCCGCACGGGGATGGCTGGCGGCCGGCACCGTGACCCTGACGAGTAACACGATGGCTGATTTACCGATCAACGACCTTAACGTCGAATCCAACGAGACCCTGATCACGCCTGATCAGCTCAAACGCGAAATCCCCCTGAGCGACGCTGCCCTGCAGACCGTCACCAAGGGCCGCGAAGTCATCCGTGACATTCTCGACGGTACCGACCACCGCCTCTTCGTGGTGATCGGCCCGTGCTCGATCCACGATCTCAAGGCTGCCCACGAATACGCCGAGCGCCTCAAAGCGCTCGCGGCGGAAGTGTCCGACACCTTGTATCTGGTGATGCGAGTCTATTTCGAGAAGCCGCGCACCACCGTCGGCTGGAAAGGCTTGATCAACGACCCTTACCTGGATGACTCGTTCAAGATCCAGGACGGCTTGCACATCGGTCGCCAGTTGCTGCTGGACCTGGCTGAAATGGGCCTGCCCACTGCCACCGAAGCCCTCGACCCGATCTCGCCGCAATACTTGCAGGACCTGATCAGCTGGTCGGCCATCGGCGCGCGTACCACCGAGTCCCAGACCCACCGCGAAATGGCGTCCGGCCTTTCCTCGGCCGTGGGCTTCAAGAACGGCACCGACGGCGGCCTGACGGTCGCGATCAACGCGCTGCAGTCGGTCTCCAGCCCCCACCGCTTCCTGGGCATCAACCAGGAAGGTGGCGTGTCCATCGTCACCACCAAGGGCAACGCCTACGGTCACGTGGTACTGCGCGGCGGCAACGGCAAACCCAACTATGACTCGGTCAGCGTCGCCCTGTGCGAACAGGCGCTGAACAAGGCCGGGATCAAGCCGAACATCATGGTCGACTGCAGCCACGCCAACTCCAACAAGGACCCGGCCCTGCAGCCGCTGGTGATGGAAAACGTTGCCAACCAGATTCTTGAAGGCAACCAGTCGATCATCGGCCTGATGGTCGAAAGCCACCTGAACTGGGGTTGCCAGGCGATTCCAAAAGACCTCGCCGACCTGCAGTACGGCGTGTCGATCACCGATGCCTGCATCGACTGGTCCGCCACCGAAACCACCTTGCGCAGCATGCGCGCCAAGCTCAAGGACGTATTGCCCAACCGCAAGCGCACCTGAGCATGACGCACACAAAAACGCCGGGCTAAGCCCGGCGTTTTTCATGGTGCGGTTTTATAGTTCACAGCTTTGCGGCATGGCGCTGGTGGCGCTCCATGTAGCGCTCTACGTAAGAGCACGAAGGGATCACCGTGTAGCCGGCCTCTTCGGCGAACTTCAACGCCTCTTCGGTCAACGCAGCAGCGATGCCCCGCCCCCGCAGCGCGTTGGGCACGAAGGTGCGATAGATATCCAGGGTCTGCTTCCCGAGGTCCATATAGGTCAGATAGGCACGATGACCGTCCACATTGGTCTCGAACTGATGACCAGCCTGGTCATGGTGGATGGACAACGCCTCGCTCATCACTACTCCTCGCGGGTCTGGAATTGCGACCCTACCTTACCGATGTTTTTCCGGCGAAGGAACATCTACGCCACCCCGTGCCGGTTTCGACAGCGAGAAAACCCATAGCGCTCACAACCAGCACGTAGGGAGATAGTAGGCACCAATCCTGCAATTGCTCAAGGCGCACACGTCATCCCCGCGGCGGTGGATATAGAAAGGGCCTCGATCAACCAATGATCGAAAGCCTGAACATTGCCGGCAGTTGAAGCTTGAGACGAACAGGCGCTCTTAAAGTCACCTCTAGATGCGCAAAAGATATCCGGCGGGTTAAAGGCAGCCTGTACAAAAGTGTCACCGTGGATATATATATTTTCATCTGTTCAACCGGCTTAGCACATGCGGGCCGTAGCTTTCAGCCTGGATCCAATCTCAATCACGATGAAGAGAACTGGATAGTTTTTATGCAGATTTCAAAAAGGTTAGCCAAAATAGATGCAGCTCAAGATTTTTTTTTGCTTCTTGCGCTACGTCAGTTTACTTACTACAAGTAATGGGTAGTATGTACGCCGGCTATCAGCTCACTCTGAGAACGTAGCCATTTAATAGAAAGTCCTTGAAGGGGAACACGATGAACAACGTTCTGAAATTCTCTGCTCTGGCTCTGGCCGCAGTTCTGGCTACCGGTTGCAGCAGCGTCTCCAAAGAAACCGAAGCTCGTCTGACTGCTACTGAAGACGCAGCAGCTCGCTCCCAGGCTCGTGCAGACGAAGCCTACCGTAAAGCTGATGAAGCTCTGGCTGCTGCTCAAAAAGCACAACAGACTGCTGACGAAGCTAACGAGCGCGCTCTGCGCATGCTTGAAAAAGCAAGCCGCAAGTAATAATCCTTCGGGGTTGTTATCAAGCCGACCCATTCTTGGGTCGGCTTTTTTATTGCCTGGAATTCGGTCCGCAATCCCAGACAATAAAAAGCCCGCCACGGCGCAAGGGCCGTGGCGGGCTGCCAAGAGGCTTACTGCTGTAAATCAATCGGTGCGCTGGAGGCAACCGGCGCGGTGCCAGGTACACCGATTTCAGTTGGCAGGCCATCTTCGGCGGCGACCACATCCCGCACTTGATCCCAGTTGACCCGCAGGTTGTTGGCCAAGTCTTCGCGCTTGAGCAAGGCGTTGATGACCGCAGTATGTTTGTCGACCACCGAAGGCGTGCCATCATCGTTCAGCGGCGTATGCGCTTCGAGGTAGACCTTGCCGCCGCTGCTGCCGAACTTGTAGGCATCGTTGATGATGCGCACCGAGGTACCTACCGGCACCATGCTGGCCATTTCCAATACGTTGTTGTTGAACATGCGGAAGCAGCCATGGCTTGTACGCGTGCCGATACCAAATTTCATGTTCGAGCCGTGGATCAGATAGCCCGGCGTGCCCAGCGTGAACTTGAACGGACCCAGCGGGTTGTCCGGCCCGGCGGGCACCACGTTGGGCAGCGGATCACCATTGGCGGCGTGTTCAGCCTTGATTGAAGCGGGAGGTGTCCAGGTCGGGTTCGGCGTCTTGGCGATGATGCTGGTATGGGCGATCGGCGAGCCCCAGCCTTCACGGCCAATCCCCAGTGGAAAGGTGTAGACAACGTTCTGCCCTTTGGGGAAGTAGTAGAGCCGGTACTCCGCCAGGTTGATCACGATGCCTTCACGGGGGCCGGGCGGCAGGATGAACCGCGTAGGCAGCACAATCTCGGTGCCCGCGCCAGGCAACCAGGCGTCCACGCCTGGGTTGGCCGCGACCATTTCCGAATAGCCCAGGTCATAGGTAGTGCCCAGGTCGGCAAAGGTATCTTCGTATTTGGCCTTGATGACCTGGACCTGACCAACGATGTCCTCACCGGGCGGTGGCAAGGGCAACTGCAAGGCTGCCGACGGCCCCGCCGCACAAAGAGCAGCGAGAGACAGGCAGCAGGTGACGACGGAAAGGCGCGACAACATCCGGAAAATCCTTCGCAGAACGACGGGTAGGTTAAAAGCGAACCACAAGCCTCAAGCTTTCAGCCATAAGCTTACAGCTTAAAACCCACAGCTTGAAGCTTATAGCTTGAAGCTTGAAGCTTGAAGCTGCTTCTATAACTCAAATCGCAACTCCGGCCAGATCGGCGGCGTGCCGCGCTTTTGCGATTCGAGAATGGCGCGGCACAACGGGCACAGACGCTGATCCTGAAAAATCGAGCGGTCCACCGATGACCAGCGGGGTTGTGCCGGCAACAGCGTGCCGCACAGTGTGCGATCAATCGAGCCGCCCAACTCCAGCTGGCGCGCCACCAGATGCACCCTGACTTCCTGGCAGGCGAACAGATCCAGCTGCTCGTCCGGCTCGATCAGTTGGTAATTAAACAGGGACCAGGCAGGACGCGACATCGAGGGCTCCAAATCGGGGGCGCCACCTTAGCCGAAAGCCTGCCGGTAGAAAAGCGTCATAACAGCGGTTTTAGCGTCGGCCAGACATTTTCCAGCAATTTGCCCTGGGCACCGACCGCCGGGTGAAGTTGATCCGCCTGCATCAGCTCAGGATGCCCCCCCACGCCGTCGAGAAAAAACGGCACCAACGGGATGTTTTTCTCCTTGGCCAACACGCCGTACACCTCAGCGAATGCCGTGGTGTAACGCGGGCCGTAATTGGGCGGTAATTGCATCCCTAACAACAGCACCTTGGCACCACCGGCTTTGGACTGGTCGATTATCGATGCAAGATTTTGTTTCAATTGCGCTGGAGGCTGGCCACGCAAGCCGTCATTACCACCCAGCTCGATGACCACTACATCCGGCTTATGCTCTGCAAGCGCCGCCGGCAGCCGTGCCAGGCCTCCTGCACTGGTGTCGCCGCTGATGGAGGCATTGACCACTTTATCGTCAAAACCTTCCTGCCTGAGCCGTTGTTCCAGCAACGCGACCCATCCTTTGCTGGTATCCAGGCCGAAACCGGCACTGATACTATCGCCGACGATCAGGACTGTACCCGCCGCTGCGTTCTGGGCCATGCACATCAAGGCCAGGCCAGCACTCAAAAACCACATTCGCATCGGATTCTCCATGGGCGCAAGCATTCTCACCGCGCGGAACCTTAGCAAAGTGGTTCCCAGCGCGGAAGGTGAACTGACTATCCTGCACGAACTGAGCCTGGAACTGAACAAAGGTGACAGCCTGGCTATCGTCGGCAGTTCCGGCTCCGGCAAATCCACCCTCCTCGGCCTGCTCGCCGGCCTCGACCTGCCGAGCAGCGGCGAAGTCACCCTGGCCGGCCAGGCGTTGAGCCAGCTCGATGAAGACCAGCGTGCGCGCATCCGTGCCGAGCATGTGGGCTTTGTATTCCAGTCCTTCCAACTGCTCGACAGCCTCAACGCGCTGGAAAACGTCATGCTGCCGCTGGAACTGGACGGCCGTAAGGACGCCCGCGAGCGCGCCACGCACCTGCTGGAACGCGTCGGCCTGGGCCAGCGTCTGACCCACTCGCCACGCCAGCTTTCCGGTGGCGAACAGCAGCGGGTGGCCATCGCACGCGCCTTCGCGGCCGAACCCGACGTGCTGTTTGCCGATGAGCCCACCGGCAACCTCGACAGTCACACCGGCGAGCGCATCAGTGACTTGCTGTTCGAACTCAACAAAGAGAGCGGCACGACCCTGGTGCTGGTCACTCACGATGAACGCCTGGCTCACCGTTGCCGGCGTTTGATTCGCCTCGAAGCCGGCCTGATGGTCGCGCCCCTGGAGCCTTGATGGCACGTTTGCCGCTATTGCGCCTGTTCAGCCTTGCCATGCGTCAACTGCTGCGCGATGCCCGCGCCGGCGAATTGCGTGTGCTGTTCTTCGCCCTGCTGGTGGCCGTCACCGCCAGCACCGCCATCGGCTACTTCGGTGCACGCCTCAACGGCGCCATGTTGTTGCGCGCCACTGAGTTTCTCGGTGCCGACCTGGTACTCGAAGGCAGCTCGCCGGCCCGCCCCGAGCAAATACAGACCGGGACCGAATTGGGCCTGGATCACGCACGCATCGTGGAGTTCTCCAGCGTTATCGCCACGGATAACGGTATCCAGCTCTCGAGCATCAAGGCGGTCAACGAGCAATACCCGCTGCGCGGCGAACTTAAAAGTACAGCAGAGCCCTTCGGGGTCGAAACAGCAGGAGGCGGCCCGAAGTCCGGCGAAGCCTGGGTGGAGGCACGGCTGCTGACAGCGCTGGATTTGAAGGTTGGCGACAACATCGATGTCGGCCTGAAGACCCTGCACCTGACGCGCATACTGACCTATGAGCCCGACCGTGCCGGCAACTTCTATAGCCTCACGCCCCGGGTGATGATCAACCTGGCGGACCTGGATGCCACCGGCGTGGTCCAGCCCGGCAGCCGCGTCAGTTACCGCGAACTGTGGCGCGCGCCCCAAGGCAGTACGGCGCTGCAAACCTATCGTGACCTGGTCAAGCCGGGGCTCGCCGCCAACCAGCGCCTGCAGGATTCTCGCGACGGCAATCAGCAGATCGGCGGCGCCCTGGGCAAGGCCGAGCGCTACCTGAACATGGCCAGCCTGGTGGCGGTGCTGCTGGCCGGCGTAGCGGTGGCATTGTCGGCGAATCGCTTTGCCAGCCGACGCTTCGATGCCAGTGCACTGTTGCGCTGCCTGGGCCTCTCAAGGCGCGAAGCGATGCTGCTGTTCAGCCTGCAACTGAGTGTACTGGGGTTGCTGGCCAGCCTGACCGGCGCCCTGCTCGGCTGGCTGGCGCAGTTTGGCTTGTTCTATTTCCTGCACGACCTGCTGCCGGCGGACGTGCCGCCCGGTGGGTTGCTACCTGCGGCCGCGGGTATTGGCACCGGGCTGGTGGCCCTCGCCGGCTTCGCCCTGCCGCCGTTGGCGGCCCTGGGCCGCGTTCCACCGCTGCGAGTACTGCGCCGCGACCTGCTACCTATTCCGTCCGGCACCTGGATGGTCTACGGCGCAGCGTTGTTCGCGCTCGGCCTGATCATGTGGCGCCTGAGCCTTGACCTGGTGCTGACCTTTGCGTTGCTGGGCGGTGGCGTAGTGGCGGCGCTGATCCTCGGCGGCTTGCTTCTACTGCTGCTGCAAAGCCTGCGCCGGTTGTTGGCGCGTGCCTCGCTGCCTTGGCGCCTGGGCCTTGGCCAATTGCTGCGTCATCCATTGGCGGCGGCAGGCCAGTCACTGGTCTTTGGCTTGATCCTGTTATCCATGGGGCTGATCGCCCTGCTGCGGGGCGAATTGCTCGACACCTGGCAGAACCAGTTGCCCAAGGATGCCCCCAACTATTTTGCGCTGAACATCCTGCCGGCCGACAAAGACGCCTTTGGCGAGCGGCTGCTGCAGGTACAGGCTCAATCCGCGCCGTTATATCCGGTGGTGCCAGGCCGGCTGATCAGCATCAATGGCGAACCGGTGCAACAGCTTGTCAGCAAGGACTCCAGCGGCGACCGTGCAATACAGCGCGACTTGAGCCTGACCTGGGCCGCCGATTTGCCACCTGGCAATGTCCTGACCGCAGGTTCCTGGTGGTCGTCGCAACCGAGCGATGACATCCCCGGGGTATCGGTAGAAGCCAAAGTTGCCGAAAGCCTGAAGCTCAAGCTCAACGATCACCTGGTGTTCACGGTAGGCGGCGAAAATCGCGAGGCCCGGGTGACTAGCCTGCGCACGATCAACTGGGATAATTTCCAACCCAATTTCTTCATGATCTTCCAGCCGGGCACATTGAAGGACCTGCCCGCGACCTACCTGACCAGCTTTTATCTCGCGCCGGGGCACGACCAACAGATCGTTGACCTGTCCAGGGCCTTCCCGGCCGTGACCATCCTGCAGGTCGAGGCGCTGCTGGAGCAGTTGCGCAGCATCCTCGCCCAAGTGACCCTGGCGGTGGAGTATGTCCTGCTGTTTGTACTGGCGGCGGGAATGGCCGTGCTGCTCTCCGGCTTGCAGGCCACGCTGGATGAGCGAATTCGCCAAGGTGCGCTGCTGCGTGCGCTAGGTGCCGAACGTACGTTGCTGGTCAAAGCACGGCGCATTGAGTTCGGCCTGCTGGGTGCGGTCAGTGGCCTGCTGGCCGCACTCGGCACAGAGCTGGTGACCTGGGTGCTGTATCGCTACGCTTTCGACCTTGCCTGGCGCCCTCATCCGTGGTTGTTGCTGTTGCCGGTGATAGGTGCCGTGCTCATTGCTGGCGCCGGGGTATTCGGTACGCGCCGCGCCTTGAACACCAGCCCGCTGACCGTACTGCGCGAAAGCTGAAACACAGATGGCCTGCGCTCTACCCAGGGCGCAGGCCATCATTGTCTACTTCACATATTCGATCTTGGTGATCCACCAGCACACCTCACCGTTTGGGGTCTGCACAATCGCCTCGTCGTCCACTTCCTTGCGAAGCAGCGCGCGCGCCATGGGCGAGTCGATGGAGATGTAATCCATGCGGTCGTAGATCTCGTCATAACCCACGATTCGAAAGCGCTTGGTCTCACCCTGTTCGTTTTCGATATCCACCCATGCACCGAAAAACACCCTCCCCTCCTGCTCGGGCATGTACTCCACCACGCGCATGTCTTCCAGGCGTTTGCGCAGGTAGCGCACCCGCCGGTCGATTTCACGCAGCAGCTTCTTGTTGTACTGGTAGTCCGCGTTTTCGCTGCGGTCTCCGAGGGAAGCGGCCCATGTCACCTTGCGAGTGGTATCCGGGCGCTTCTCACGCCACAGATAGTCCAGCTCCTTCTTCAGCGCTTCATGACCTTCTTTGGTAATCAGCTTGGTACTCAAACCCTTGCATCCCCAGACAATGTCCAATGGTGCCGATACGTCACGGCATCATGCCCTGGCGTCGGCTGGCTGGAGCTGATGATAAATGAACCCTGCAAAGTAGCCAGAGCGGCGGGCGGATCAATTCATCTCTGTCGCCTCCAGGACCTGGTCCAATTCAAGCAGCGTGGTGTGCAGGCGCTGCCGCATGGCTGATAGCTGCGACATCATCAGCGTCAGCTTTTCGGCTTTTCGGCCAACACCCAACGCCTCTTCCTGCAGGTGCCTGTGGCGCTGCTCCACCTCGCGGTTTTTCTCATCCAGCTGACCCTGCTGATGCTGCAGGCGAACTTGCCACTGTTCAAGCATCTCTTCTCGCTCGATGGCCGCGTGCTTTTTTTGCGTCAGCTCTTGGACGACGCGGGCAAGATTAGCCAGTGTGCTGTCCACCTCAAGCAACGTAGCGTGCTCCTGATGGGCTGGCCGTTTCGCAGGCGCAGCCTCGCTCGCTTCAAACTCAACCGGCAGTGCACCCGGCCCGGCCGGCACGAATGTCTCGGGTACCGCGGCCACCGAATGCGAAGGTTCTTCAGCGGTGTATTTATCCGGCAACTGAGTGGCGGTCTTCGGAGGGCTCATCTCCTTCGGCGATGCAACCATTTGTGACGAAAAGCGAATGTTCGGCACGATGACGGTATTACTTTCAATCGCGGGCAATGCGGGCGCGGACATGCCTAAGGTAATCACCTTCATCACCAGCGCTTTCTTGATAATGACCGAGTGATGATCCTCCGGCCTGGCAGGCGGCAACCTGCAACCTTTCAAATCGACAAAATGAAAGGGAGTCTGGGCTTCACCGGCGCCACTTGTCTTTGCGCCAGATGCGGCCATGAGGATCTGCTTGAAGACCTGCATCGCCACTTGCAGATCTTCCTTGGAGTCCACTCCGCCCAGGAAATACCGTTCGAGTTTTTTACGCAATGCAGCGATATAAACCCTTGAGTGACCGGGTTCGGCCTCTTCATCTAGGCTATATACAAGAAAGTTTGACTCGATCTGGGCGACAGCAAACCCACAGAGCAGTGCACCGTTGACCGGTGCCTCTTCGCCACTGCGTTCAAGAACAAGGGTACGTAGAAGCATCATGACAATCAGACCTCATCACAAAAAAGGAAACTTTATATAAACATCAGATAAACATCCGAGCATTAATAAACCCTCAAGCAAAACAATTGTTTCAGTGAGTTATCAAACCGGGCGTAGGACTTTTCTTATTAATCCAACCGCGCGTTCCCAAGCGCAACCATTGAACGTACCCTTTTTAAAGCCCTAATCGCTATTCATACACCCTGCCAAACTTATTCGGTAAGCCCATGATCGAGATAAGCAACCTGACGAAAAAACTTGGCAGAAAAAATGTCATCACCCAACTTTCATTCTGCGTCAAGCGCGGGGAATGCGTGGGTCTTTTTGGAGAGCGGGGCTCCGGTAAAACAACGCTGCTGAATTTGATCGCGGGTGTGCTAAAACCGACCTCCGGGTACATCAATATCCAGGGCTTAAACACCCAGACCCATTCCATCCAGACGAAGAACGCCATTGGCTATCAACTCCACGACGTTCCCAGTCACACAGTGATGACCGTCAAAAGCCTACTGAACTTTATTGCCGCCGTTCGGGGATTCAGCGGTGCCGAAAAACGCAGAAGAGTCAATCAAGTCGTTACGCGCCTGGAACTGTTGTCCGTGTCCAACTACCCGATCGATACGCTCCCCCTCGGCATAAAGCGCAAAGTTGCCATTGCCCAAGCCATTGTGCATTCGCCCGACCTGCTTTTACTGGACGAACCATTGGAGGATCTTGCCCCTGATGAGTGGCTCAAGCTCAGGACCCTTATCCAGTCCTTGAGCGAGGAAATGACGCTCATCATCGCCTCCCGTCATGGCGACGCACTGTCTGATCTCTGCAGCCGGGCGTTGGTTATCGCGGGGGGTCGCCTGAAGGCCGACACGGCGTTGGTGGATTTGCAGCGTAGCTCAAGGCACTACCAAGCCGTGACCCTCGCCGCCGATACGCCTGTGGATTTGCTGGCCCTTGCCGTATTACCTGGCGTCGCCGGCATCGAAGAAGACCGGGATGCACCCGGCACCGTGACGGTTCTGGCCATGCCTGGCCACTCCATTTTTCCCTCCATCAATGCGCTCATCACCCACCGCGGCTGGAAGGTCACGTCCATGCACTTGGAACCAGGACGCTTGAACGACGTGATTCACCATCTCAGTGAAGAGGTTTCCCCTTGAAACTGCTAACCGTCATTTTCAAACGCCAGCTCGCCAGTTATGCCTCCTCACCCGGTACTTATTTGAGCGTGGCGGTGTTCCTGGCGCTGTGTGCCACGCTGGGATTGCACGCTCAGCAATGGATGGAGCGAAACAGCAGCGACTTGCAGGCCTTCTTCGAGTTTCACCCTTGGCTGTATCTTCTGCTGATTCCCACGCTATCGACGCAGTTATGGTCGGATGAACACAGTGCGAGCTTTTCCAACATGATGAAAACCTTGCCTGTCACCTCGATGGAACGCGTTATCGGAAAGTTCATGGCGGCGTGGGTCGTGTGCGGCCTTGCCGTACTTTTAAACTTCCCGATAGTGATCGCCGCCAACTATCTCGGCACAGCCGATAACGCCGTAATCGCCTCACAGTTCTTCGCCAGCTGGTTACTGGCAGGCAGTTATCTGGCCGTTGGTTGTTTTGTATGTGCACTGACTCACCAGCGCATTGTAATTTTCTTATTGACACTGGGCCTGCTACTGACGATCAGCGGTGTTTCATCCGTTCTGGATGCGCTTGAACATCAAACCCCGATATGGGTGATCGACAGTTTGATATCGCTCAATCCCATCTTGCGTTTCAGTACGATGGACAGCGGAAAACTGACACTTCATGACGTTTTTTACTTCACCAGCATCATCTTTGTTTTTCTTGCAGCGACGACCGTCACACTCAACTACAAAAACCGCTGAGAAGGAAAGCCACTGATGCGATCCGCTCTTCGTACCGGTATGACACTCATGGTTATATCGCTGTTGTTTCTCGCCTTTAATCTGGTCTGGGTAAAAAAGCTACCTGACATTCGCTGGGATTTTTCACAGGAGAAGAAACACACTTTATTACCGGCCACGCGGCATTTTCTTACAACACTCGAAGGCCCGCTGGACTTGTATTACTTCAACTCAATCAATGATCCCAAGAAAAACCAGCTATTGAAACGCTATGGTCAACGGGTGGAGGACATGCTCAAGGAGTTTGAAAAAGCAGCCAGGGGCTTGATCAACCTGCACGTTATCGACCCAACTCCATTTTCCGAAGAAGCCTACAAGGCCAGTTTATTCGGACTGGATGATACGCAAGGATTCCTGGGGCTCATCGGCACACGTGCCGGTCAGAGCACACGGCGCATCGAAGCGTTCAACCCGGACCACGCCCCCTTGCTTGAGTACGAAATCAGCCATCTGATCCTTGAACTGATGCAGCCTGAGCGTCCGACTGTCGGCTTGCTGTCAGGGCTCGCGTCAAGCGCTTCCACGGGAGAACTCCTGGCGCACATGCGTGGGCATTTCAACCTGGTGGAACTGAGCACCAACATCGCCCAGGTACCGTCATCAATCGATACGTTGATGGTTGTGCATCCGCGCACCCTGCCCGAACACGCTTTGTATGCGATTGAGCAGCACGTATTGAAGGGTGCCAAGTTGATGATCTTCATCGATCCGGTGAGCGAAATGGACACGAATGCCGCTTCGCCAGACTCCAGGCTGGAGGGGCTGCTGGCGGCTTGGGGTGTACAGATGCCAACGGACAAGCTGTTGGTGGATGACCTCTATGCCACATCGGCTACCCTCGGCCCCGCAAGTCCAACGGTGTTGCACCCGGCCAGGCTGGAGCTGCCACGACAGGCCATGAGCGCCACCGATATCAGCAGTTGGAAACTGAGTTCAGTGATCGTGTCGAGCAGCGGTGCACTTTTCCGCCCTCTGAAAAGCCGCATGACATTCACGCCGCTGCTGCAGAGCTCGCGGCAATCGGTGCTGCTCGACGCGGGGCATTTCGCTTTAGCGACGACGTTCGACTCACTCACCGATGAAGCCACCGCGCCCAGGCAGGCACACGTGATTGCTGCTCGCCTTGAAGGCCCCGCCTTCTCGGTGTTCCCCGAGGGCCTTGACGGGCAACCGCCCGGTTTGCAGAAGGCTGCACAGATCCATGTGGTGGTGGTTGCCGACACGGATATGCTCGCAGACACCATCATCCGTTCGGCCCCCAACAGCAACGTGCAGTTCATCTTGAATACGTTGGATAACCTGGCCGCTCCCCCAGCGCTTGCGGACATTCGACCACGCGCCATAAACAGTCAGCCCCTGCATACGCTCGAACACCTGCGCGACACGGCGGCACAGGCATATCGGGAAAGCGCGCGCGAGCTGGAACGACGCCTTGAGCGCACTGAACAAGAATGGCGACGTTTGAGCCCACAGAACGGGGGGCTTGGTGCTCAGGCCGTGGGTGCCAATGCTCCGTTACAAGCGCTCAACAAGGAGCGCCTGCGACTCCCCATGGAACTGAACGCACTGAAAGTCAACGCTTACGCGCCTGTGCGTCAGTTCGAACACGGCCTGAAGCTGCTGCTGATTGCGACCGTGCCGCTGCTGTTATGCCTGGTCGCCTGGGTGCTTGCTCTCTGCCTGCGCCGACGCCGGTCGCTCTCTTGCGCGGCTTGTCGCTGAGGACTCAGCGGCGGGTAATCAGGCCCTGTCGGGCAATACGCGTGAGTTGGCGGATCACTTCATCGGCATCGCTGGCGCTGGGCGCCTGTATCACCGCGAGGTCGAAACTGTTGCTGGCAAAGCGGGCCAGGGAATCGCCATCTTCAACAAACTGAATCAGAAACGCCGAAGGCCGCCCGGTGCGACGAGGCCAGCCGTCAAGGTAACGCAACAGCGTCGGCTGGTGCTTGCCGCCAAGAAGGATCTTTGGATTGCGTTGAGTCAGGCCCGCAGTGATCGGGGCCAGGCGAATCAGGGGGTGTAGTGCATTCATCGTGTCGTGGTCTCTGCCTCAAAAGTCTGCGGGCAGGTGAGAGGCAACACCGAACCAGCGCTTTAGCGGTATTTCGAAGTGTGCTCTGCATGGGAGAACATACTTCTGTCGGGCTGCATCGAGTCCCAGTGGCGCCCCGCAATTAGCTGTTTAAATCGGCGCATGGACGGCATCCTAGAGAAGCCTGCAGGCCAGTGTCAAGAATCCCGGGCAACGAAAAAGCCCGCCTATGGCGGGCTTTTTGGGGACGTACCCAGGGATCAGCGACTGATAGCGCCGTCGGCCGACAGTTTGCCGGCGCCTTCCAGCAGCACCGCCAGCGAGCCGCCCAGCAGGGCCAGTGCGAACTCATAACCGTTGTTGGCCATAAACAGGCCGTTATGGATATGCACCGAGAAAATCGCCACCAGCGACAGGATGGTCAAACCCAATGCCGCAGGGCGTGCCAACAGGCCGATGATCAGCGCCAGGCCGGCGAAGAACTCGGTACCGCCTGACAACACAGCCATCAGAGTGCCCGGAGCCAGGCCGATACTTTCCATCCATTGCGCCGTGCCGGCCAGACCGTAACCGCCAAACCAGCCGAAGAGCTTTTGCGAACCGTGAGCGGCGAAGACAATGCCGACGACGATACGCAGAATCGTCAGGCCATACCCGGCGCGGGTGGACAAAATGCTTTTGATCAGTGGGCTCATCGGGGGTAATCCTTTTCTAAGTAGAGGGGGTTGGCCGCTATATTAATCAGATTAGGCAATGATAAAAGCCGAAAATATGCCTAATCATTATCGATTAAATCGATTATTTACGTGAAACAATCTTTGGCCCCGCCGGCTCCAGGGACTCCCGCTCCCGATTGAACGCCAAGTAATATTTGTTCACGCTATTAACATAGCTGACGCCGCTCATACCCACCTGCTCCATGGCAATGCGTTCAACCTGGAAGAACCACTGATTCGGATTGAGCCCACGCCGACGCGCCTCCGCACGCATGCCCTGCACCCGCTCCGGCCCCATGTTGTACGCCGCCAGCACAAAGGCCATGCGCTCTCTTTCATTGAGCTTGGGGCTTGCGAAAAACTTTCGACGGATCATCGACAGGTAACGCGCGCCCGCCTGCACATTGCTATCAAGGCTCTCGATACTGTTCACCCCGACCCGTTGCGCCGCCGAAGGGGTGATCTGCATCAATCCCGTGGGGCCACCGCTGTTGCGCGCTCCGGGGTCGAGTGCGGATTCCTTGAACGCCAACGCGGCCAGGTTCAACCAGTCCATGCCCTGCTCCCGGGCATATTTTTGCAGGACCGGCCGCAGCTTCTCCAGACGCTGGCGGTCGGCGCGGGCCAGTGGGTTGCGCACCTGATAGAGGCGTCGGTAGATGCGTTGGAATGCCACATCCTGATCGGACGGGGTTCGATAAGTCTTGAGAAAGCGATCGATACTGGCCCGCAGCATTGAAGCATCCTGGCGCACGAACCAATATTCGTCAGCTGGCTCGCTGATCACTACCTGTTTATCAAAGCGAAGCTTGGGCAGGATTTTCGACCAGCGTTCGGCAATGGGCTTCTCAACGATGGTCAAGTGGAAGATCCCGGCCTGGACCATCTCCAGCACATCTTCCACCGCCAACGTGGGATCGACCCATTCCACCTTCACCGGCGGTAGTTTGTGCAGCGCCAGCTTCTGATTGACCTGGCTGATGGCATCCGCCGCAGCACTGCCGGCAGTCAGCGACAACGTGCGCCCTGACAACTGTTCAAGCCTGGTAAACCGCCGCTCCCCTTTCACACCCACCAGCCATAACGGCACATTGCTGACGATCGGATCGCTGGTGCTGAGCTTGTGCGCAGCCTTCACATCCAACAGTTCACCCGGGGCCACCAGATCACCTTCGCCACGGGCCAACGCACCAAGCAACTGGTCCTTGGCCTTGGGAATGATCTTGAGGTTGATTTCTTCACCGTCACGGGCATGGCCGTTCAAGTACTGCTCGAAGGCGCGCAAACGGTGGTATTCGACACCGATGGCCTGGCCCTGAATTTCGCCAGAGCTGTTGCGGCTCTGATTGACCAGCACGCGCAAGGTGCGGCTGGAACGAATTTGCGCCAGGTCTCGCACCTTGCCGGGCTTGGTCACTTCCACCGGGCCGTCCAGACGTGCCGCCGCCGTCATGGGCAGCAACAACGTCAGGCACAACATAAGCAACGCCGAGTGTCGGATCATCCGCTCTCCGCAAAGAATACTGGCCAGCACCACCGTGAAAGGTAAGGGCTGGGGGTCAGAAACAGAGCGCTTTAAGCGCTGGCAAGGCGCGCAACGGCGGCATGGGGGAAGGCGTTCGGCCAACCACAATGTCACTTGCGACGTTCAAAGACAGCTTTAACTCGTTGTAGTTCTTCGTTTTTCTTATAAATCTACAGCTCTGATATGCTTTCCGACCGCAGGCGGAGATAGCACCATGCAACTCATTGATATCGGCGTCAACCTGACCAACCCCAGTTTCGACGAGAGGCACCAAGCCGTTCTTGACCGCGCCTATGCCGCCGGCGTGCAGCAATTGGTGCTTACCGGCACCAGTGTCGACGGCAGCGAACAGGCCCTGGAACTGTGCGTAAAACTCGATGACGGCGGCCAGCACCTATTCAGCACGGCCGGCATCCACCCGCATTCCGCCAGCGACTGGAACGGCGACAGCGCACAGCGTTTACGCAACTTGCTCGGCGAAAGCCGCGTGCGTGCAGTGGGCGAATGCGGGCTGGACTTCAACCGGGACTTCTCCCCACGCCCTCAGCAGGAAAAAGTCCTCGAAGAACACCTGGCCCTGGCGGTCGAATTGAAACTGCCGGTGTTTCTCCACGAACGCGATGCCAACCAGCGGCTGCTGGAGATCCTCAAGGATTACCGCGACCACCTGACCGCCGCCGTTGTGCATTGCTTCACCGGTGAGCAACACGCGCTCTTCAGCTACCTCGACCTTGATTTGCATATCGGTATCACCGGCTGGATCTGCGACGAACGTCGTGGGACACACCTGCATCCACTGGTCAGGGAAATCCCCCGTGGCCGTCTGATGCTGGAAAGCGATGCGCCGTACCTGCTGCCGCGCACGCTGCGACCGAAGCCGAAAAATGGCCGCAATGAACCGGCCTATTTGCCGGAAGTGTTGCGTGAAGCCGCACTGCACCGTAATGAAACCCTGGAAGACCTGGCCGAGCACAGCACCGCCTGCGCCCGCGCCTTTTTTGGGCTGCCCCGCCTGGATTGATACAACGGGGTTAATGCGGCGCATTGACCCACGTCAAAACCGGTTTTCTGAATAGCGGCACAATAATGGCACCTTGCCAATGCTGTTTCCGCTATCAGAGAAAACCTTCCATGGGTGCCTGGCTTAGCAACATCTCGCTGAAATACAAATTCTGGGCCGTCAACGCGGTCGCCTTCATCACCACCCTCTTGCTGGTGCTGTACGCCGTGCAGCTCGAACAACAGGCGCGCAGCGATGCGTCGCAAACCTCGGCACAAGCGCAAGCGCGATTGCTCGCGGCCTGGCCTGCCGACAAGGCGCTGCCGAAGGGTGAACATTGGCTCACGTTTGCCCGGGGTCAGGTTCCACAATTGGCAGGCCAGGATCTGTCAGCGCTCAGCAACGCCAGCGGCTGGGTCGAGCTTGACCGGATGCCCTTGTTCGGTGAAAACCCGCTGATCGGTGCAGACGTTATCGCTCGCGCCGACGGGCAACAGATCGCCGTGCTGGCCTACGGACGCAGCCTGAGCCAGGTATTCGCCGAACGCTTCGTCAACTACGCCGTGGCCGTGCTTATCCTGATGCTGGCAATGCTCGGCGCCTCACAACTGCTGATTCGCTTCCTGCTCAGCCAACTCAATACCCTCAAGGATGTAATGCTGCACGTTGAGAAAACCGGCGATCTGTCGGCCCGCGTGCCCCTGGCGTGCAAAGACGAAGTCGGCCAGATGGCCAGCGCGTTCAACGCCATGCAGGCCGGTTACCAGCGGGTGGTCAACACCGTGGCGTCCACCGCCCGGCAACTGGACGAGGGGGCCGCGCGGCTGGCCAGCAGCATGAACGAGGTGCAACACGGCATGCTCGGCCAGCAGAGCGAAACCGACCAGGCCGCCACCGCTATCAATGAGATGACCGCCACCGTCCACCACATCGCCCAGCACGCCGGCGCCACCCGCGACCTGTCCCAGACCGCCGACGCCCTCGCCGGCAGCGGCCAGGAGGTGGTCGCCCGGGTGCAACACTCGATTGCCGGGCTGTCCACCGGCGTGCAACAAACCGCTGAAATGATCCAGAAACTCGCCGAGGACAGCCAGAAAATCAACGGCGTGGTCAGCGTGATCCACAGCATCGCCGAACAGACCAACCTGCTCGCACTCAACGCCGCCATCGAAGCCGCTCGCGCCGGGGAAATGGGCCGTGGCTTTGCCGTGGTCGCCGACGAAGTACGCAACCTCGCCAAGCGCGTGCAAAGCTCCACCGACGAAATCACCCGCATGGTCTCGGCACTGCAAGCCGGCACGCGCGATGCGGTGGATTTCATGCAGGAAAGCTCATTCAAGGCCGATGACTGCGTGCAGCAGGCCCAGGAAGCCGGCGCCGCACTGGCCGAAATTACCGGCGCCGTGGCACAGATGCGCGAGAGCAACACCCAGATCGCCGTGGCCGCCGAACAGCAAAGCCATGTCGCCGAAGAAATGAACCGGGCGGTGGTGAGTATTCGTGATGTGACAGAAAACACCGTGCAACAGACCATCGGCTCAGCCAGCACCAGCAATGAACTGGCCACGCTGGCAGGAGAGTTGAGCAAGGCGATCGGGCAGTTGAAGCTGTAGGGCTGTTCAACCTGTAATCCTGTGCCTACAACAGAACCTCGGGTTAACCGAGGTTTTGCCGGAACGTCCGGGTCTTCCCGGCGAATAACACCGACGTCTTTTTCCTACCCAACGCTCCAACGCATCCGGGACATCGACAACGCGCAGGTTTGCCACAAATAGCCTTCTATCGCCGTCATAGCCAGCCCCAATTCGCCTCCCCGACGTCCCCCGCCTAGACTCTCTCCATGTTGTTTCAACGGACAGAGGATTCACCATCATGGGCAAACGTCATCCCAATCTCCCCGCCTGGCAATGGCGTAACTACCCGCAGAACCATCAACACCCGACCAACCTGGCACTGCACTTGATTGCCGTGCCGCTGTTTATCATCGGGTTCCTGTTGATCGTATCCGGGGTATTCAGCCTGAGCCTGGCCAGCGTGGCCGTGGGTGTTATCGGTATCCTGGCCGGCCTGGCGTTGCAACGCCATGGCCATAGCCTGGAAGCCCAGGCCAGCGAGCCCTTCAGTGATCGTAAAGATGCGGTACAACGCCTGGTGGTCGAGCAGTTCGTGACTTTCCCGCGTTTTGTATTGAGCGGTGGCTGGTGGCGTGCCTGGCGACAGCGCCACAGGCATTGAAGTCAGGCGAAGACCACCACGCTCTGGCGGCTGATGGCGATCAACTCACCGCTCGGGCCCCAGAGTGCGGCGGCGGCATGGCCGTAGCCATCGCGGGCGTATTCGATATTGACGTAGTACTGGCACCAGTCGAGGGTGCTCAGCTGTTGCAACGGCTGGATAAACTCAATGGTCCAGGTCAAGGTGCTGCCCGGCGCAGGTTTTGTAAGGTGCGGCAGCAAGGCCGGCGGCCAGGCGTCAACTAGGGCCAGAATATGTGCCTCGGTCAATGCCTCTTCCTTCACATCGCCGCGCAGGCGCACCCAGCCGCCCATATCGCGTGATTTATTGCCGGTGAACGGCAGCCCGCCGACGCTCCATCGCATCGCCAGATGCCGCATGAACTCGGGGGTGACCCCTTTGATATACGGCAACTCCTGGCAATCATCCCAGTGCTTGAAAGCCGGTGCAGGTTCGCTCGCTACATCAATCTGCGATTCACGGGCCGCGCCAAAACTGGCCTGGACCACCGTGGCGACTTCGCCGTTCTGCACCACACGGCCGAGTAACTGGCTGACGGCCTTGCCTTCGCGCAGTACCTCCACGTGGTAACCGGCGGGCACGTCAGGCTCAACCGGGCCGACGAAGGTGATCGCCAGTGAGCGCAATGGACGATCCGCCGGCACTTGAGCACGCAGGGCTTCGTATTGCAAGGCGGCGACCAAACCACCAAACGTCGCACGGCCCTGGCCCCATTCGGCAGGAATGGTGACATCCAGCGGGTTGCTACGGGCGGCATCGAGCAAATCACTAAAGCGCATGGGGACCTCACATCGGGAACACGGATTGGGCGATCTTAACCACCGTGTGATGACTGCACAGCGCCCATACCGGCCAAAAACCGGACCGGTTCAGAAACAATCGGCGCTGAGTTTATCCAGCACCCGATCCGCCTGCCCTTCTGCCTTGGCCATGGTGCGATGCCATACCGCAACGCAGGGTTGCAAATCCGCTTGATGTTCGGCCTGGGCCAGCCACTGCCAGCAGTCGTGCCAGTCGCCCAAGGCGCCTTGGGCGCTCTTGAGACGGGAGATGGCTTTGGCGGGGAGTTTGTCCAGCTTGGGGTAGGCCTCGGCAGCGTAGCGCACTCGCTTGATCAGCAAGCGCAGGCGATGACGGTCATGGCCGGGTTCCTTCAAGGCATCGCCGAGTTTTTCCCATTGCTTGGCGAGACGTTTTTCGATGCGTGGGCGCAAGCCCTTGAGCAGTTTCTGACGCTCAGATGCACGAATAAAACGTGGGAAAGCGTCGAGGATCAACAACAGGTGGGCCACCTCCGGGCTTTGCGCAACGTCCCGATAAGCATCGGGTTGCAAGCGCAAACGCCGCGCGGCGGCCTCGTGATAACCCTGCTGGAGCAGGTAAGCGGCCAGCACCTCTCGATCCCGCAGCGGCGTGGTCAACTGGCCGACCGCCTTGGCGGCCAATTCAAGCTGCTCCACTCCGGGCAGGCCGCGCAGAGGACGTAACAGGCTGCGCAGGCGGCGCACAGTAGTGCGCAGATCATGCAGGGCTTCATCATCGGTAACGGCAGCGAGACGAGCCTGGCAGCTCAATAATCCTACTTCCAGGCCAATGACCTGAACGACTAACTGATCGACCAAGGCTGACATCCCTTCCTCCGCTGACGATGAAACTCTCTGCCAACTGCTACGGTTTAACGGCCGGCGCGCGACTCACGAATATAGAACCGGGCCTTCTCGGCCTTGTTGGAGCAACCCTCAAAAGCTTCGAATTGCTGCTGGGTCTTGGCGCCAGTCAACAGGGACAGCGCTTTGGAGTAACTGACAGTCCCAGCGAATCCCTCGGCCTTGGCCAGGTCCAGCTCATGCCAGGCGGCATCCAGTTGCGTGCCACAGCTATCACGGTACGCAGTTTTCCCGGCACAACCGGCCAGAGCCAACACGATCACAGGCACACACATCCAGGCTTTCATCGATGACACCTCAAAATAAACAGAAACAGTCGTAGCCTGTAGACGTTGCCTACAGGGAAAAGTGCCTTGTCCGGCTACCCGAAAGCAAAACTGACTATAGCCAGAGCATACCCGAGCGCCCTGGCTAATCAGGAAAAATATTCCGCACATCGACGAAGATTGAGCCGCCACTCGGATGAGCGCATTGTGGTCAACTGTTTTGCGAAGGATCAGCTCATGAAGAAACGTGTGGCCTTGGTACTGGGCTCCGGGGGGGCTCGGGGATACGCTCATATTGGCGTGATCGAAGAAATCGAACGGCGCGGTTATGACATCGCCTGTATCGCCGGTTGTTCCATGGGCGCGGTGGTGGGCGGGATCTACGCAGCCGGCAAATTGGATGAGTATCGAAACTGGATTGAAAGCCTCGACTACCTCGACGTGCTGCGCCTGGTGGATGTGAGCTTTCGCCTGGGTGCCATTCGTGGCGAGAAAGTCTTCGGGCAGATCCGCAAGATCGTTGGCGAACTCAATATCGAAGAGCTGCGCATTCCCTACACCGCCGTCGCCACCGACCTGACCAACCAACAGGAAATCTGGTTTCAGGAGGGCTGCCTGCACCAGGCCATGCGTGCCTCAGCGGCGATTCCCAGTCTGTTCACCCCGGTGATGCAGGGCAACCGCATGCTGGTGGACGGAGGCCTGCTCAACCCATTGCCGATCGTGCCGGTGGTGTCGAGCCATTGCGACTTGATCATCGCGGTCAACCTCAATGCCACCAACCAAAAGCACTACCACTTGCCGGTGATCCAACGCCCGCCCGCGTTCAAGAGTCGCTTCAACAACCTGGCGAGATCCCTGGGCTCGCACCTGCCCTTTCGACGCAAACAAGCTGAACAATTAATGAAGCTGGAACAGGAGGCCTTGCAGGCCGAAGCGGCAGAGATCAACCCATGGCTGGAATCGGCAGAACCCGAAGCCCAGCAGCCCGCGGCGGCACCGGAACAAGAAGGCGCACCGAAGTCCGCGACCGGTTCGTTCATCATCGATAACGTCGGCCCGGCGTCGCTGCTGGATCTGATCAACCAGAGTTTCGAAGTGATGCAAACGTCACTGGCGCAGTACAAGATTGCCGGTTACCCGCCCGATGTGCTGATCAACGTACCGAAGCGGGTGTGCCGGTTTTTCGAGTTCTACAAGGCGCCGGAGCTGATCGCCCTGGGGCGGCAAATCGCCAGCGATACCCTGGACCGGTATGAGAGTGAGCAGCACTGACGTTGGTGTGGTGCTGATGGCCGCATCGTCAGCCGGCCCTTCTCATCGGTGACCGGGTTCTCGTCAGAATCTAAGCATTCAACAATCGATACCCCACACCCGCCTCGGTCACGATGAACCTGGGCTGAGTGGGGTCATCCGCCAGCTTCTGCCGCAAGTGGCCCACGACGATGCGCAGGTAGTGGCTGTCCTCGGTATGGGTAGGCCCCCAGATATCCTTGAGCAGTTGCTGCTGGGTAATCACCCGTCCCGGATGCCGCGCCAACTGTGCCAGTACCGCGTACTCCTTGCGGGTGAGCGCCACTTCGGCACCGTCCAGCAGGACGCGACGATAGGCCAGGTCCACCGTCAGAGGGCCGAAATTCAAGGCAGCTTCCTGGGCCTCGCCCGCCGGCGCCTGGCGCAGCAATGCACGCACGCGGGCGAGAAACTCCTGAATACCGAACGGCTTGGTCACGTAGTCATTGGCGCCACCGTCGAGGGCCTCGACCTTCTGGCCTTCGCTGGCCCGCACCGACAGCACCAGGACCGGCACCGTCGACCACTCGCGAAACTCTCGCAGCACTTGCTGGCCGTCCATGTCGGGCAGGCCAAGGTCAAGTACCAGCAAGTCCGGCTTGCTCAGTGCCGCTTGGGCCAAGCCCTCGTTGCCGGTGCCGGCTTCGATCACTTTATAGCCCTGGGAGGCCAGGCTGATGCGCAAAAACTTGCGGATCTGCGGTTCGTCATCAATGACTAGAATCGTCGCGGTCTGGCTCATGGTGTCCAATCAAAATCCGTGGAGAAAAGAGGGTAGCTCAAGCCTCGCGCTCCAAGCCAGGCTGCGTCGGTAACGGCAGAAACAAGGTGATGCAGGTGCCCCGCCCGTCAATGCCATCGGCCACGCTGATATGCCCGCCGTGGGCACCAACCATGCCCTGGCAAATCGCCAGGCCCAAGCCCGTGCCCTGCCCGCCCCGGTCACCGCGAGCGGCGGTGTAGAACATATCGAAAATCTTTGCACGCTCATCCTCGGGAATCCCCGGGCCCTCATCGGCCACCGCGAAGAACAACTGCTCACCCGTCACGCCGGCGGTCAACTGCAAGCGGCCGTGAGGCGGAGAAAAACGCGCGGCATTTTCCAGCACATTGACCAAGGCTTGTTCGATCAACGCCGCGTGTACATACAAGAGCGGCAGTTCAGCCGGTACATCGGCACTCACCTGCAACGGCGCGAGCACGGCGCGCAAACGACCGAGGGCGCTGCCGACGATGTCGCCGGGTGACACCCAGTCCCGCGCCAGTTTCAACGCACCATGGCCCAGGCGCGTCATGTCCAGCAGGTTCTGGATATAGCGGTCGAGGCGCTCGGCTTCATCGCGGGTGCCTTCGAGCAACTCGCGGCGATCCTCCAGAGGAATCGCTTCGCCAAGGGCCAACAAACTGTCGATGCTACCGCGCATGGACGTCAGCGGCGTGCGCAAATCGTGGGACACCGAAGCCAGCAAGGCGCTGCGCAACTGCTCGGTTTCGCCATGCAGCCGAGCGGATTCGAGTTCCTGCCCCAACTGAGCCCGTGCCAATGCCTGTGCCAGCGGCTGGCTCAACGCAGTGAGCAGGCGACGGCGCTGGCCACTCAATTCCAGACCCGGTTTTGGGCTGACACCGAGCAATCCCAAGGGCCCCTCCTCGCTCGATAACGGCCACCACCACCAGCGCCCGAACGGCAAGGTGCCAGTGCCCATGCCGGCCGGTTGATCGTGCTGCCAGGCCCAATCGGCGGCGGCGCGCTCGGCTTCGGTAAGGGTCAGCGGGTCACCGGTCTCGACCTTCCAACCGCCCTGGCCGTCACGGTTGACCAGGCACAGGTCCAGGTCACTCCAGCCTTCCAAATGATGGGCCGCCGCGCTGATCACCGCCTGGCGATCGGTGGCAGCCGTCAGTTTGCGCGACAGGTCAAGCAGTTCGCTGGTTTCTTCCTGGGTATCACGCAGGGCCTGCAGTTGCCGGCGTTGGCGCGCAGCAAGGTTGCCGGTCAAAGCCGCCATCAACAGGAAGAACAACAGGGTCAGCACGTCCTCTTCACGCTGGATGGCAAACGAGAAATTCGGTGGGATAAACAGGAAGTCGTAGGTCAGGAACGACAGCACCGCACACACCAGGGACGGTCCCAGGCTGCTGCGCACCGCCACCAGCAATACCGCCGCGAGAAACACCAGGGAAATATTCGGCAGCGGCAACACACTGGCCACCGCCCAGGCCAGCGCCGCCGCGACGATGGTCGCCAACACCGCCAGGCCGTAGTCGAACCAGACCAGCCCGCGCACGTCCGGCAGGCGTGGCGGAGCGGGCATGTCGTCGCTGTCGAGCACATTGATTTCCAGGCCCCGTGCGTTGCGCAGCAAGCGCGCCGCGAGGCCGCCCCCAAACAACCGGCGCCGCCACCGCATCCGCGACTGCCCCACCAGCAACAGGCTGGCGCGGCGTTCCGCGGCATGCTGGATCAGCGTTTTCGCCACTTCCCCCGCCCGCAACAACACAACCTCACCGCCGAGCCGCTCAGCCAGTTGTTGCGCGTTCTGCAGGCGCAGGCGCGATTGCTCATCCCGCGCGCGACCGTTGTCGACATGCACCAGGCTCCAGGGTAAATGCCGACGCTGGGCCACGCGGCTGGCATGCCGCACCAAACGTTCGGCCTGGGCATCACCATCTACCCCCACCAACAAGCGTCCGCGTACCGTCGGTGCCGCCTGGCCGAGCTGACGATAGCCTTGAGCCAAATCGTCATCGACGTGAGCGGCAGCGGTTTGCATCGCCAGCTCGCGCAGGGCCATCAGGTTGGTCTGGGTGAAAAACGCATCGATCGCCGCGCGAGCCTGTTCAGGCACGTAGACCTTGCCGTCGCGCAAACGCTCCAGCAGCTCGCGGGATGGCAGGTCGATCAACAGCAATTCGTCCGCCTCTTGCAGCACCCAGTCCGGCAGCGTCTCGCGCACTTGCACGCCGGTGATGCCACGTACCTGGTCGTTGAGGCTTTCCAGGTGCTGGACGTTGACGGTGGTGAACACGTTGATGCCGGCGGCGAGCAGTTCCTGGATGTCCTGCCAGCGCTTTTCGTGACGGCTGCCGGGGGCGTTGCTGTGGGCCAACTCGTCCACCAGCACCAGCTTGGGCTTGGCGGCAAGCAGGCCGTCGAGGTCCATTTCTTCGAGCACCACACCGCGGTATTCGCTGCGCACCAAGGGTTGCTGCGGCAGGCCACTGAGCAGGGCTTCGGTCTCGGCGCGGCCATGGGTTTCGACCACCCCGGCGATCAGCCGCACGCCCTGGCGCAGCTGGGTGTGGGCGGCCTGGAGCATGGCGTAGGTCTTGCCCACGCCCGGCGCGGCACCGAGGAAAACTTTGAGCCGGCCACGGCCGTCCCGGGGCAGTTCGGCTAACAGGGCATCGGCGCGGCCGGAGTCGCTCATGCGGGCAGTGTCCTTCAGGTATTTATGTAATCAGGCTCAATGAAAACAACTCGGGGTGGGGCCTTGCTCCCGATAGCGGCGGGCCAGGCGCTGATACACCGCTGATCGGCCGCAAGCCCCCTTCCACAAGGGTTCAGAGCTTTTCCAGGGCCATGTTCAGCGCCAGCACATTCACCACCGGCGGGCCCACCAACGGGCTTTCGATGTGCTCATCCAGCAACCGTTGCAAGGTCGACACCGGCACATTCCGCGCGGCTGCCACCCGCGCCAGTTGATAGGCAATCGCCTGCGGTGGCAAGTGTGGATCAAGACCACTGCCGGAGGTAGTCAGCGATGCCAAAGGTACCGGTCCCTGGCTCGGCACCCACTGCTTGTGCGCATCATCAACGATGCGCGTCGCCAACGCCGGGTTGCTTGGGCCGAGGTTGCTGGCGCTGCTGGAAACCGTCGCAAAGGCACCGGCCGATGGGCGCGGATGGAACCAGCCGTCACCGGTAAAATCCTGGGCGATCAGGCTGGAGCCGCGGACCTTGCCGCTGTCATCGCGCACCAGGCTGCCGTTGGCCTGCGCAGGAAACGCAACTTGGGCGACACCGGTGACGACCAACGGGTAAGCCACGCCGGTGATCAGGGTCATGAGGACCAGCAGGCTCAGGGCCGGGCGGATCATGTTAGTCATCTTCACATCCTCAATAAATCGAGAAATTAATGGGGCGAGTTACACCAGGTGCAGTGCGGTCAACAGCATGTCGATCGCCTTGATACCCACGAACGGCACCAGAATCCCGCCCAGCCCGTAGATCAGCAGGTTGCGCCGCAGCAACGCCGCCGCACTGGCCGCCTGCACGCGCACACCGCGCAGCGCCAGGGGAATCAGCACCACGATGATCAGCGCGTTGAACACGATTGCCGAGAGAATCGCGCTTTGCGGGCTCTGCAAGTGCATGACGTTGAGCACGCCCAATTGCGGGTAGATCGAAGCGAACAGCGCCGGCAGGATCGCAAAGTACTTGGCCACGTCGTTGGCGATGGAAAAGGTGGTCAGCGCGCCACGGGTGACCAGCAACTCCTTGCCGATTTGCACCACGTCCAGCAGCTTGGTCGGGTCGCTGTCGAGATCGACCATATTGGCGGCTTCGCGGGCGGCCTGGGTGCCGTCGTTCATCGCCATGCCGACGTCTGCCTGGGCCAGCGCCGGGGCGTCGTTGGCGCCGTCGCCGCACATCGCCACCAATCGGCCGTCGTTCTGCTCGTGGCGTATACGGGCGAGTTTCTTCTCCGGCGTGGCTTCGGCCAGCACGTCATCCACACCCGCTTCGGCGGCAATCGCTGCGGCAGTCAGCGGGTTGTCGCCGGTGACCATCACCGTGCGGATGCCCAGTTTGCGCAGCTCGGCGAAACGCTCGCGAATGCCAGGCTTGACCACGTCTTTGAGGTGGATCGCACCGAGCAATTTGCCGTCGGCGCACACCAACAACGGGGTGCCGCCGCTCTGGGCGATCTTGTCGATTTCCCGCGACATGGCCGGTTGCAGATCGCTCCGTTGCTGGCCGATAAACGCCAGCAGCGAATCCACCGCGCCTTTGCGGAACACGCGGCCTTGGTAGTCGACACCGGACAAGCGGGTTTCGGCACTGAACGGCACGCCGGTCAGTTCATCCGGGTGCGGTTCCGCCTGTGGGTGCAAGGCGCGCAGGTATTCGACGATGGATTTGCCTTCCGCGGTGTCATCCGCCAGGGAGGCCAGCAACGCACCTTCGGCCAGTTCCCGACCGCTCACGCCAGGCGCCGCCAGCACCGCCGCGCAACGGCGGTTACCAAAGGTGATGGTGCCGGTCTTGTCCAACAGCAATACATGCACGTCCCCCGCGGCTTCCACGGCACGGCCGGACTTGGCAATCACATTCAGACGCACCAGACGGTCCATGCCCGCGATACCGATGGCCGACAACAAACCACCAATGGTCGTAGGAATCAGTGTCACCAGCAATGCGACCAGGAACACCAGCGGCAAGCTGCCATTGGCGAAGTGGGCGAACGGCTGCAGGGTGACCACCACCAACAGGAAAATCAGGGTCAGGCCGATCAGCAGGATGTCCAGCGCGACTTCGTTGGGGGTTTTCTGGCGCTTGGCGCCTTCCACCAGCGCGATCATGCGGTCCAGCGTGGACTCGCCGGGGTTGGCAGTGATACGGATCAGCAGCCAGTCGGACACCAGGCGCGTGTTGCCGGTGACGGCCGAACGGTCGCCGCCGGACTCGCGGATTACCGGTGCGGATTCGCCAGTGATCGCCGCCTCGTTGACCGCCGCGATCCCTTCGATGACCTCGCCGTCACCGGGGATCATTTCGCCGGCGGCAACGCGTACCACATCTCCTTTGCGCAGACTGGTGGCCGGCACCACCTTGAAGCTGCCATCGGCCTCTTTACGGCGTGCGCTCAGCCCTTCGCTGCCGGCCTTGAGGCTGTCGGCGCGGGCCTTGCCGCGACCTTCGGCCAAGGCTTCGGCGAAGTTGGCGAACAACACGGTGAACCACAGCCACACCGCGATTTGCACGGCGACAAAAGTCGGCACGGCGGTGTCGGGCACGAAGCACAGTACGGTCGTAAGGATGGCGGTCAGTTCAACCACCAGCATGACCGGCGAGCGTTGCAGTTGCCGAGGGTCCAGCTTGACGAAAGCCTGGCCCAGCGCCGGGCGCCAGAGGGCGGAGATGGCGGTCTTGGCGGGTTCCTGGATGGCCACGGGGGCCGCATTTTTTGCAGGCATATTCATTGTCATAACCCCTTATCAGAAGCCCATGCTCAAGTGTTCGGCGATGGGGCCCAACGCCAGCGTCGGCAGGAAAGTCAGGCCGCCCACCAGCAAGATGGTCACGGTCAGCAACGTCACGAACAGGGGGCCGTGGGTGGGGAAGCTGTTCTGGCCAATCGGCGCGGTTTTCTTCATCGCCAGGCTACCGGCCAGGGCCAGTACCGGGAGGATGTAGCCGAAACGACCGATCAACATACCCAGGCCCAGCATCAGGTTATGGAACGGGGTATTGCCACTGAAGCCGCCGAATGCCGAGCCGTTGTTGGCGCTCGCCGAGGTATAGGCGTAGAGCAACTGGCTGAACCCGTGAGGTCCCGGGTTGCTGATGGCGCCGGCCGGCCCAGGCAGGCTGGCAGCCACAGCGCCGAGGACCAATACACCCACCGGCATGACCAGTAAGGTCACCACGAGTAATTGCACCTCCTTGGCCTGCAGCTTCTTGCCCAGGTATTCCGGGGTGCGGCCGATCATCAGGCCGGCGAGGAACACCGCGATCAAGACGTTGAGCAACATGCCGTACAGGCCCGCACCAACGCCGCCGAAGATCACTTCGCCGACCATCATGTTGACCAACGCCACCATCCCGCTCAGGGGGTTGAGGCTGTCTTGCATGCCGTTGACCGAACCGTTGGACGCTGCCGTGGTGGTCACCGACCACAACACGGTGCCAGTGGTGCCGAAGCGCGCTTCTTTGCCTTCAAGCGGTGCGGTTTGCTCAACGGCGGGGTTGTTCAGGGCCGGGTTGGGCTGGTATTCGGCCCACAGCGAAGTGGCGCCGCCAATCAGGAACAGGGCCAGCATGCAACCTAGGATCGCGCGGCTCTGACGCAGGTCTTTGACGTAGTGACCGAAGGTGAACACCAGCGCCACCGGGATCAGGATGATCGCGGCCAATTCAAACAGGTTGGCCCAGGCTGTCGGATCTTCGAAAGGGTGCGCCGAGTTGACGCCGAAGAAGCCACCGCCGTTGGTGCCCAATTGTTTAATTGCAATCTGGCTGGCGGCCGGGCCGAGCGGAATCACTTGATCCACGCCTTGCATCGTCACCGCGTCAACGTAATGGGCGAAGGTTTGCGGAACGCCCTGCCAGACCAGGAACAACGCCAACACCAGGCACAACGGCAACAGGCCATAAAGGGTGGCACGGGTCATGTCGACCCAGAAGTTGCCCAGGGTCTTGGTGGACTTGCGACCGATCCCACGGCAGAGCGCGACCAGGACGGCCAGACCGGTGGCGGCGCTGACGAAGTTCTGCACGGTCAGGCCGGCCATCTGGCTGAGGTAGCTCAGCGAGGCTTCACCGCTGTAGTTCTGCCAGTTGGTATTGGTCATGAAACTGACCGCGGTATTGAAGGCCAGCGTCCATTCCTGGCCCGGCAATTTCTGCGGGTTCAGTGGGAGGTAGTCCTGGAACATCAGGATCGCGAACAGCAACACAAAGCCGGCGAGGTTGAACGCGATCAGCGCCAGCGTGTACTTCTGCCAGCTCTGTTCCTGGTGCTCATCTACCCCCGACAGGCGATAGCAGGCTTTTTCCACAGGCGCTAAAACCGGGCTCAACCAAGTGCGCTGGCCTTCCATCACTTTGTAGTAGAACCGCCCGAGGAACGGTGCCGGCACCAGCACCACGGCAAAAAAGGCGATGATCAGCCAATAGTCATAACTGTGCATAGCCCGCTCCTAGTTCCGATCCGCGCGTAGCAGCGCAACCAGCAGATAAATGAACAGTGCCACGGCCAATAGCAGTGACACCCCGTCCAGAACGCTCATGGAAGTCTCTCCGTTTTGCGGCGATTGCCGCGTGTAGGGCAATTGTCCGCAGGAGGGGCGTAAAGGAACGAGAGCGAGGACATGGGTGGGGCGTAAAGACGGCGTAAAGAGTGGCTTTATGCGGGGTTTACGCAGGGATTTGTAGCGGCTGGGCGGGCCTCATCGCGCGTTCAAGCCCACGCCCACATGTTGATCAGCGCTTGCCATGACAGCTCGGTCAAATGTGCGGGTTTGCTCTCGATGGCGCCAGCCAATGCACCCGCGCACTTCTCTGGTGCGCCTCGCGCCGACATTCAAACGCCAAACCGTCCCCCGAACGACAACAGCGCGGCTTTACGACAATCATTCTCAGGCTGGCATGGCCGCTGCAACACCTTGAATCATTCCAACCGGTTCAGGGAGCGGCACACAATGAACACACAACTCAAACCCACGCTGGGCACCTTGCACCTGTGGGGCATCGCGGTCGGGTTAGTGATTTCCGGCGAATACTTCGGCTGGAGCTACGGCTGGGGCGTGGCAGGCACGCTCGGCTTTCTGGTGACCTCGCTGATGGTCGCGGCGATGTACACCTGCTTTATCTTCAGTTTCACCGAGCTGACAACTGCGATTCCTCATGCCGGTGGGCCGTTTGCCTACAGCCGTCGTGCCTTTGGTGAAAAAGGCGGTTTGATCGCCGGGCTCGCGACCTTGATTGAGTTTGTGTTTGCGCCTCCCGCCATCGCTTTGGCCATTGGTGCTTACCTGAATGTGCAGTTCCCCGCACTGGACCCGAAACACGCGGCCGTCGGTGCCTACATCGTGTTCATGGGCCTGAACATTCTCGGTGTGAAACTTGCCGCCACGTTTGAACTGGTGGTGTGTGTGCTGGCTGTCGCCGAATTGCTGGTGTTCATGGGCGTGGTCGCGCCGGCGTTCAGCTTCAGCAACTTTGCCCTCAATGGCTGGGCCGGTGCGGATACTTTCGGCGCTCCGGCGATTGCCGGGATGTTTGCGGCGATCCCCTTCGCCATCTGGTTCTTCCTGGCCATCGAAGGTGCCGCCATGGCGGCTGAAGAAGCGAAAGATCCTAAGCGCACCATCCCAAAAGCCTACATCAGCGGCATCCTGACGTTGGTGATCCTCGCCATGGGCGTGATGTTCTTTGCCGGTGGCGTGGGTGACTGGCGTGCACTTTCGAACATCAACGACCCGCTGCCCCAAGCCATGAAAGCGGTGGTGGGTAACGGCTCCGGCTGGCTGCACATGCTGGTGTGGATCGGTCTGTTCGGCCTGGTGGCAAGTTTCCACGGCATCATCCTCGGCTACTCGCGTCAGTTCTTTGCCCTGGCGCGTGCCGGCTACCTGCCGTCCTTCCTGGCCAAACTGTCGCGTTTCCAGACACCGCACCGGGCAATCATCGCCGGTGGCGTGGTCGGTATCGCCGCGATCTACAGCGATGGCCTGATCAATCTGGGCGGCATGACACTGACAGCGGCGATGATCACTATGGCGGTGTTCGGAGCAATCGTGATGTACATCATGAGCATGCTCAGCCTGTTCAAACTGCGTAAGACCGAGCCGCTGCTGGAACGCACCTTCCGCGCGCCGGGCTACCCCATCGTGCCGGGCATCGCGCTGGTGCTGGCGGTGGTGTGCCTGGTGGCCATGGCTTGGTTCAATGCGCTGATCGGCCTGATCTTCCTGGGGTTCATGCTGGTGGGGTTCGTGTACTTCCAGATGACCGCACAGGACCGCGCCGATGCACCGGCAGATGCAATGCTGACGGGGCTCTGATCTACTGAGGCAGAACGGGCCTACACTGAACTAGTAAGAAAGCCCGTCACTCAAAGCAGTTATTCCCGTGGGAAAATTCTCCCACGGCAATCTGCCTCAAGGAGAGCCTTATGCCGTGGTATGCGTGGTTGATTTTAGTGGTGGCGATCGGGTCGATCATCGGTGGGCTGATGATGCTGCGTGACAGCGCCAACAAAGTGGAACTCACCGACGAACAACGCAAGCGCGTGGCCGAGCGCAACGCCCAGGCGGATGCCAAGGACGCGCAGGATCGCTAAGCCGGCTTACTCCCAGGCCGCCTTGGCCATATGCAAACCGTGCTGCCCTCTGTAGGCAGCACGTTCAGGCTGACTCCAGCCGTTCAGTAACTCATCCTCCAACCGGTAGATTTCGACACCCAGCGGACGACAGACCTTCAACGGGTCCTGCGCTTGCGGCCCCCACATCGGCAGTGAGAGGTCCCCACCAGGACAGGTCGACAGTGCGCACAGCAGATCAATCTCGGCGAAAAACTCCAGATAGTCCCCCTTCTGCGCCGGACAAGCCTTCATGAAGTACATATCGTCATGATTGAGGCCGGTGCACTGGAAGATATTCAGCACGTCATGCACGTCGAACTCCGTCAGGCCGTGGGGCAATACCGCACGCGTGAGGTTCGAGTGGCAATGATGATGGAAGTCTTCACCGGTCAGCATGCGGTTCACATACGGGTCGCAGCGCGTGCCAAGCAAATCATGCAAGCGACCGCCGTGTTCATCGATGCCATAGCTGGCCAGGCTGTCATCGGTGATCGTCACCAGTGGTCTTAAAAATGGCAGGTTGGACCACAAACGGTCGTGGGTGCTGACATGCGCGCCCTGTAATTGTCTCGTACGTGCGGCCCACAGACGTTCGCGCGGGTCATTGGCATTCCACACGTTGAAGTCACCCACCTGCGGCCCCACCGGGGTCGTGACACGGAACACATGCCCGGCCGGCACTTTCCACGCCCTCCCCGTACGAATCGGTACCTCGAACTGCTCGATCAACGTGCGCTGATCCTTGCGATCACGAATACGCTCATAGAACGCCGTATCAACCTGCAACGCTGAGCCTTTACTGACCTGATAAGCCGCGGGATAGTCTTTGTACATGAGGCAATCCTCCTTCAAGGATGATCAAACAAGGCAAGGGAAAGGCGTTCGGAATCGTCCAGGTACAGGCTCATTGCCTCCCCCGCCGCCGCTTTATCTTCATGGATCAGTAACTGGTAAATCTCACGGTCGCGCTCCAACCAGGGCGATTGGAAACGCTGCTCATCGGGGGCGGCACAAAACACCAGCCGCAGTTGGGCAATCACCTGGGCGAAGAACTCATCGAATAATGGGCTGCGCATCAACCTGACAATCTGCTGATGGAACAGCAGGCTGTGAGTAGCCACTGCTCGCCAGTCCTCACGCTCACAGGCAAGGCTGGTTGCCTCAATGGCGCTTTGCATGTGTCCGGCCTGATCAGTTGTCAGCGCGCCGCTCTGGGCAATAGCCTGTAACTCCAGAGTGCGGCGTACGACGAACAGATCGCGCACCTCCTCCCTTTCCAAGCACCGGACCATCACACCTTTGTTACGTATATAGCGCGTAAGCCCTTCCTGCCCTAAACGATGCAGCGCTTCGCGGATGGTATTGCGCGAAGCGTTGTACCCCTTGACCAGGTCGCCTTCCACCAACGCCATACCCGGCAGCAAACGCCCGCCGGTGATGTCGGCACGTAACTCAAGGGCGATCTGGTCAGCCAGGGACAAACTGAGTGTCATCGTTACCTCACGATTGTTGAACAATGTCAGGACCAGATGTAATCACTTTTCATGCCAAGGCTGATGGGTAGTTGTATGGGGTGGGTAAACGTTTATTTTTTGAAATGCATGTTTGTTCCCGAGCGTCCTGTGCGTTACTCCTCCGATCATCACCGTTATCAAGGAAGCCTCCATGCACTTGCGTTGCAACGGACTCCGGCCTGCCGCCTGGATAAATGCCGATGAGGTTTCTGATACAGAAAAGGCCGGTCAATGACCGGCCTCCTGCGTGCTTTTTTACATCCTCAATTGATGATCAGCCTGTCGCGATTTTTCTCCAGCAACGCTTTGCCGATGCCCTTCACTTCCAACAACTCATCCACCGCCGTGAAGGGACCGTTGCTTTCACGGTAGGCGATGATCGCCTTGGCTTTGGCGGCACCGATACCAAACAGGTCGCGACGTAGGGTCTCGGCGTCAGCGCCGTTAAGGTTGACCTTGGCGGATTGCTCGGCCTGGACGCTCTGCGCCGCAACGGCGGCTGGAGCTTCTGGCTTGGCGGACGGAGCTGCGGAGGTAGCGACAGAGAGGCTGGTGAGGAAGGCGAAGAGAAGGGACGAGATGTACGCGTTTTGCATTGGTGACGCTCCATGACATCGGTAAGAGAAAAGCAGCTTTCCGAAGCTGCTTTTCTAACTTAGATGATGCTGGAAGGGAGTCAAAAATGACTGAGTTACAGGGTGTGTTTGATTTTTTTTGACCCGTTTGAAGACTGCTGCCGGCTGAATGTGAGCATGCTGGCTGAGAGAAAAATTGAGCCAAAAGCCTGAGGAATCAACCCGTCCAGACGACGCACGTCACACGCGGTTTGAGAGTCACCGTCCGTTAAATAAAAAACTACTCGAAAAAAATGGAAAATCGTTTTCGTTTCCAAGAGACTATTACATTTTGGTTCAAGAGAAGACGGAGAAGAAATGAGTGATTCCAAGGACTACTTCGTGCACTCCCATGCATTGTGTGAGTCGTCAGACATTGGTAAAGGCTCCAGAATTTGGGCGTTCACGCATATTTTGCCTAATGCAAAAATTGGAGCAGACTGCAATGTCTGCGACCACGTATTCATTGAAAACGATGTGACTATTGGAGATCGCGTCACAATCAAATGCGGTGTGCAACTTTGGGACGGCATCACTATTGCCGACGATGTATTTATTGGCCCGAATGTCACTTTCACCAACGACATTTATCCCAGAAGCAAAGTCTATCCTGAGAGTTTTGATCGTACCGTTGTAGGCAGAGGCGCATCCCTTGGCGCTAACTGCACCATCTTGCCCGGGCTGGTAATCGGCGAAAATGCGATGGTAGGCGCAGGAGCAGTTGTCACACGGTCGGTGCCAGCTAACGCAACCGTAGTAGGAAACCCTGCGAAAATTATCAGTTCTCAAACAAAGAAGAATATCTAAGCAGCTTATTTTCAGGCCTAAAAAAAGGTAAGCGCTCCATGAACCCCACCTTCAAAGCGCTTAGCTGATCTCGGATGCTGTGTTCCCGATTCTCTCAGAAGCCAGCCCGCCATGATGCGACCCGATGCCAAAGTCGAAAAAGTCTATCTCTACCCCAAACCCGTGGACTTTCGAAAATCCATTGATGGCCTTACTGCGCTGGTCGAGCTGGATATCAAAGTTGCGGTATTCGACCCTGTGCTTTTCGTCTTCCTCAACAAGCCACGCAACCGCGTGAAGATTTTGTATTGGGAGTGCAACGGCTTCTGCCTTTGGCTCAAGCGCCTCGAATCCGAGCGATTCAAAACATCGCCCGATGCCACGGACGAGGCGATTATCCTGACCGTCCAGGAACTCAACTGGTTACTGGACGGTTTCGACCTCTGGCGCAATCGTCCTCATCAGGTTTTGACGCCTCGATACGTGGCCTGATTCGGTATAATCCGGGCATGATTTCCGTGCCCGAAAACCTCCCCGACGATCCTGAATTGCTCAAGCAGCTGCTTGCGAAGATGCAGTCCAGAGTCGGTTTCCTCGAAGAAGAAAATGCGCTGTTGCGTCAGCGCCTGTTCGGACGCAAGTCCGAGCAAACGGCAGATCCGGCAACGCCGCCGCTACCGGCCGATCTCCCTCGCATCGAAGTCATCCACGAGCTTTCCGAGCATGAACTGACCTGTGCCTGCGGCTGTCGCAAACACACCATCGGCGAGGAGGTCAGCGAGCAGCTTGAAATCGTGCCGATGCAAATCCGCGTGATCAAACACGTTCGTAAGGTCTACGGTTGCCGTGCCTGTGAAACGGCACCGGTTACTGCGGACAAGCCCGCTCAGTTGATTGAAAAAAGTATGGCCAGCCCAAGCGTGCTGGCGATGCTGCTGACCACCAAATACGTGGACGGTTTACCGCTTCACCGTTTCGAAAAAGTGCTGGGCCGCCATGGCATCGATGTCCCGCGCCAGACCTTGGCCCGCTGGGTTATCCAGTGCGGCGAACACTTGCAACCACTGCTGAATTTAATGCGCGACCGGTTGCTGGAAAGCCGCATCATCCACTGCGATGAAACCCGGGTACAGGTGTTGAAAGAGCCTGATCGGGAGCCAAGCAGTCAGTCTTGGATGTGGGTGCAAACCGGCGGCCTACCCGACAAACCAGTGATCCTTTTCGACTACTCCACCAGCCGGGCTCAGGAGGTGCCGACGCGTCTGCTTGATAGTTATCGCGGCTACGTGATGACCGATGATTATGCCGGTTACAACGCGCTGGGCGCTCAGGTCGAAGTGGAGCGTTTAGGCTGCTGGGCACATGCGCGGCGCAAATTCATTGATGCTCAAAAAGTACAGCCCAAAGGCAAGACGGGGCGCGCTGATATCGCGCTGAACCTGATCAACAAGTTTTACGGTATCGAACGCGACTTCAAGACCAGCGGCGATGCGGAACGCAAAGTTGGCCGGCACGAACACAGCCTGCCGGTGCTGGCTCAGTTGAAAAGCTGGATCGAAAAGACGCAGCCCCAGGTCACCGCTCAGAACGCGCTGGGAAAAGCCATCACCTACCTGGCCAATAACTGGAGCAAACTTGAGCGGTATGTCGAGGAGGGCTACTTGCCGATCGACAACAACTCAGCCGAACGAGCCATCAGGCCCTTCGTGATCGGAAGGAAGAACTGGTTGTTCAGCGACACGCCCAAAGGCGCGACCGCCAGCGCTCAACTTTACAGCCTGGTTGAGACCGCCAAAGCCAACGGCCAAGAGCCCTATGCGTGGCTGCCACTGGCATCTTCGATTGAGGATTACGAAGCTTTATTACCCTGGAACTGCTCGCCGGTATCGCATAGTTAAACGCGCTATCCACCATGGCTGGAGGGGTTTATGGTGAGCTTAAAGATACGAGCGGAGCAACGATCATGGAATACAACGATAAATTGATTGAAGAAGCCATGCTTGCCCTGTTGGCAACCTTCAGTTTTGGTGACGGCAATGCTTGGAAAGGGTTTGACTTCGAGACCATGAATCGATTGCATGAACAGGGTTTAATCAGTAATCCGGTGAACAAGAACAAATCAATTTGGTTGACGGATGAAGGGCTGGAGCGAGGTCGGCAGATAGCCGACCGGTTGTTTGGGGTAAGAACTCAAGCAGAGCATGTATCCGACTCGGATATCTGACTTCATACCCCGGCCATACGGTAGGTGGGGTTTATGGAGCGCTTACCTTCATCTCACCCGACTATTTAAATACTATGTTTTTCCGTCAGACGTCAGCTTAGCCGCACTCGGTACTTCTGCGATAAAGACGCTCTTGCCACCTTATCTGCCAGCGGAAAACTTTATGATACATGCAACCGCAATTATTGATCCCGATGCAAAAATTGGCAGCAATGTAAAAATCGGCCCCTACAGTATCGTGCATAAAAACGTCACCATTGGCGACGACACTGAAATTGGTGCCTACTGCGAAATTGGTTTGCCAACGAAACTGGCAAATGGACGCCCATTGATAATTGGAAAAGCGTCCATCATTCGTTCTCACTGTGTATTTTACGAAGGATCTTCGTTTGGTGACAACCTCACGACAGGCCACAGAGTTACAATCAGAGAACTAACCACCGCCGGGGCGGGTTTCCAGATAGGGACACTTGGCGATATACAAGGTCATTGTGAAATTGGCGACTACGTAAAATGCCATAGCAATGTTCACATCGGACAGCATTCAACGATCGAAAACTATGTCTGGATTTTCCCCTATGTCGTATTAACCAACGACCCTCACCCGCCGAGCGAAATAATGTCTGGCGTTAAGATCGAAGAGTTTTCGGTCATTGCAACAATGTCCGTCATCCTGCCAGGCGTCACGGTTAAAAGAGGGGCATTAGTCGGTGCGCACAGCTCGGTGAGCCGAGATGTGGCGCAAGATACGGTAGTTGCCGGGTCTCCTGCGAAGCTGATTTGCAGCACCAGCAAAATTAAGCTGAAGGATGGCTCAGGGGACAGCGCATACCCTTGGCGCAGGCACTTCCATCGCGGCTATCCAGAAGACGTCGTGACCAAGTGGATTAAAGAGTTTTCTGAGCAATAAACCTACTGATAGGGCGTGCGCACTTCGACTTAATCTCTGACATCCCGAGCGCACGCTCTCCTAACAATCCCCCCTGGAAAACACGCCAGGGCGTATCTAGCCATCATTAAGCCACCATCCAAAAAGTGGCACCACGGGCGGTCGATAAACCAGCCCGAGCGCCCTCAACCAAACTGTAAAACTCTGACCCTGACACTGGCAGTATTCACCTGTAGAATCGCATGAGCCAACGTCAACCCTGATTAAGCTCAAGGACCAGCTGAAGATGAAAATTTATGCAATCGTAGGGGCCGGCGGGTTTGGTAGAGAGGTCGCCCCCCTAGTCACTCAAATGACTGAGATCACCGCCTATGATGATTTCAAAATTTTATTCGTGGATGACCATTCTCAAGACAAGGTTATTAACGGTTACACCGTGGTCGATACCGAAACCTTTCTGAAAATGGACGGCGACAAATTTTTCAACATTACAATCGCCAACAGCAAAACCAGACAATCTATCGCCGAGCGGCTCATAGAACTGGGTGTAAAGCCGTTTTCGATTTCAGCGCCGAACGCAATTAATCTGAGTCATAACAGTATTGGTGAGGGTGCTGTTTTTTGCCCTTTTACTACTGTCACTTCCAATGCGACCATTGGTAAATTCTTTCACGCTAACCTCTACTCGTACATTGCGCATGACTGTGTGATCGGCGACTACGTGACGTTTGCCCCCAATGTGCAGTGCAATGGAAGCGTTGTGATAGAAAATCATGCTTATATCGGCACTGGCGCGATGATTAGACAGGGCACACCGGATAGGCCGATCGTGATCGGTGAAGGTGCTATTGTCGGCATGGGTTCGGTAGTGACAAAAAGTGTCGCCCCGTACACCACCGTATTTGGAAATCCTGCAAAACCACTACGGTCCGCCTAAGCGTTAAGGAATATATTTGATATGAAAGAAGTCAAGGTTGCCGTTATCGGCTCAGGAACGATGGGAAAGGGCATCGTCCAAGTACTCGCGCAATCCGATGCGACTGCTTCTATCGTCTGGATTGGCCGTTCCCAAGCAGGCAGTGAAGAAGCTTTTGAAAACCTGAACGCTCTTTGGGAGCGCATGGTTAATAAAAAAAGATTAGCGGCAGAAGATGTTTTGAAGTTTTCTCAGAAAATTCGGACAGCTCACCACTATGAAGCACTCAAAAATTGCGACTTGATTATTGAAGCCGTCTCCGAGGACATGTCGGTCAAACACGGTATATTCCGTGACATCGCACTGTATGCGGACACGACATCGCTAATAGCTTCAAATACCTCATCGCTATCGATTACTGAGTTAGCCAGCCTTACTAAAAACCCAGAAAATGTCATAGGCCTGCATTTCTTCAACCCCGCTCCAGTCATGAAGCTTGTTGAAGTCATCGTCGGACTCTCTACCTCTAAAGAAACCGAAACCTGGGCGTTCAATTTCGCTAAAAGCTTAGGGAAAGAGCCGGTACTGGTTAACGAAGCTCCAGGATTCATCGTCAACAGAATGTTGATCCCGATGATCAATGAAGCTATCGGAATTCTCGCAGAGGGCGTCGCCAGCGCCGAAGAGATAGACAAGGCCATGAAGCTGGGAGCGAATCACCCTATTGGACCTCTTGCCTTGGCGGACTTGATCGGAAATGACGTTAACCTTTCGATTATGGAGACCTTGCATAACGAGACAGGCGATCCAAAGTATAGAGCGCATCCTTTACTGAGAAAGATGGTCAGAGCAAACAAACTGGGTAGAAAGACCCACTCTGGGTTTTACGAATACTAAAAAAAAACCGGACTATCGTAATAGTCCGGTTTTTTTATTCTTGGGTTACGCAGTGATGCTCTATAACATCAAGGCTCCAGGCGGCGCTGCTGATAAATCCAATCAACAATTTCACCATCTGGCGTGTAACCACTGACTGTGTCTCGCAGCAACTGGCGAACACGAGCGTAGTCATCCTGATCTACCGCCGAAATCAGCTCTGTCAGTTTGACCTTAAGAACATCCCACGCAATATGATCTTCATTGGCGCTCATGATCATGGGGTGCTGTGTGGCCACGACGTTATTGCCTATCAGCAACTCCTCGTACAGTTTTTCTCCTGGCCGCAGACCGGTGTACTCAATCGCGATATCGCCGTGGGGATTCTTTTCAGTGCGCAAACTCAAACCGGATAAATGAATCATCTTCTCGGCCAGCTCGACGATTCTAACCGGCTCCCCCATGTCCAACACAAACACATCCCCGCCCTGCCCCATCGACCCGGCCTGAATGACCAACTGGGCGGCTTCAGGAATAGTCATGAAGTAACGGGTGATTTTCGGATGAGTAACGGTGAGGGGGCCGCCCGATTTAATTTGCTTGTGAAAGAGTGGAATCACGGAGCCGGAAGATCCAAGGACATTGCCAAAACGAACCATGGTAAAGCGCGTTTTATTAACCCGCAGGATGTTTGCCTTATCACCAAACAAGACCGGCGCCAGTTCACGACTAAGGGCTTGTAATGTCAACTCGGCCAGTCGCTTGGTGCTGCCCATCACATTGGTCGGGCGAACAGCCTTGTCAGTGGAGATCAATACGAAGTTTGAGACACCCGCCTGCAGCGCTGCCTGGGCGGTATTTAACGTACCGATCACATTATTCATCACCCCTTCGGCAATGTTGTGTTCAACCATCGGCACATGTTTATAAGCTGCAGCATGATAAACCGTGTCGACATGCCAGGTTTTCATGATATCCAGCAACTTATCCTGATTACGAACAGAACCCAATATTGGCAACACGCGCACAGAAAGTGATTCACGGGTAATACGCTGCTCAAGCTCGGACAAGATACTGTAGAGGTTGAACTCACTGTGCTCGAACAGTAACAACGTGGTGGGGCGAAGCGCTAAAATCTGCCGGCATAGTTCCGAACCGATGGACCCACCCGCACCAGTCACCAGTACACACTGATCTTTGATGCAGTACTCCAACAACTCATCCTGCGCAGGCACAGCATCGCGCCCGAGCAAGTCGGCGATGTCTACCTCCTGGATATCGTCAACTTTAACTCGCCCACTGGCCAAGTCCATAAACCCTGGCACACTTCGCACGTGCAGCGGAAAACCCTCGAGAAACCCTAAAATTTCCCGGCGCCGCGCTCGATTTGACGAAGGGATCGCCAAGAGAATTTCCTGCGCGCCGGTGGCATCAATCATCCGCTGAATATGTTTAGGCTTATAGACCTGCAGGCCGGAGATTACCCGATCAGAAATACTGCTGTCGTCGTCAATAAATGCGACAGGCCGCATGACACGCCCCATGCGCAACGCCGC
Organism: Pseudomonas sp. BCA17; assembly: GCF_004519405.1. Taxonomy (GTDB): domain Bacteria; phylum Pseudomonadota; class Gammaproteobacteria; order Pseudomonadales; family Pseudomonadaceae; genus Aquipseudomonas. The sequence goes on from NZ_SGWI01000004.1 coordinate 245,219, forward strand.
TACCAACTGATTACCCGCAGCACCTGCGCCGTATACGGCCACGCGTGGCAGGCCATCTTCACGGTTGGTAAACGGCACGTGCTGGGCAGCAGCAAACCAATCGCCCAAGAAATACTGACGCATTGCCAGGCGCAGGCCGCCAACCATGATCAGGCTGAGCCACCAATAGTTGAAGATAATTGAACGCGGCACCACGCTCTGATGGTTGCTGTACCAATAAACAACAAAACCCAGAATCAATGATGAAAGGCTGACGGCCTTGACGATGGCGATAAGGGCATCATTGCCGAAGTAGCGCATTACCGCCCGGTACATTCCAAAGCGAATGAACAACGGAACAGCAACGATGGGAGCACATATGAACAACCACAGATGAAGCTTGACCGGATTGGTCATCTCATCCATTCCCAGCCGAACGACAAACGCCAACCACAGCGCGGCCCAGACCAGAACAACATCTGTAGCCACCTGCAGAATGCGCTTCTGCCGACGTGGAAGACTCAACAAATACGTTCGTATGCTATCCATATATACCTTGAACACCTCTCCGGTACCAATCAAACCCTTCATTCATAAACATACGCAGTGCAACACCCATAAAAGCTATCCGACCGAAGCCTCCGTGACGACATCGATTATTACCTGGCACGTGAGGTCCATTTCGGCACGGGTCAACGTAGGGTGCACCAGGAACATCATACTCGTCTCACCCAATTCCTTTGCATTTGCCAATCGCTGGGCAGGTCGCCACCCAGTATTATCGAATGCCTTTTCCAGGTACACCTCGGAACAGGAGCCTGAAAAAGCAGGCACTCCGCGGGCAGCAATTTCGCTCAATATGCGGTCCCGAGACCAACCATCTTTCAACTGCTCCGGGCGCACAAACACGTAGCATTTATAAGCAGCGTGAACACTTTCCTCAGGAAACAGCGGAACCCTCAACGCTGGGAGCTCACGCGCAGCGTCCCATATACGCGTGGCGTTCTGCTCGCGCTGGGCTTGCCATGCTTTCATTCTACCCAACTGAATTCTGCCGATGACAGCCTGGACCTCCAACATCCGCCAGTTGGTACCGAAACTTTCGTGTAGCCAGCGAAAACCGGGGGCGTGTTGACGCTCATAGACAGCCTCCCAACTCTTGCCATGATCCTTATAGGCCCACATGTCAGCCCAGAGCGCACGGTCATTAGTGGTCACCATCCCGCCCTCGCCACCCGTGGTCATGATTTTATCCTGACAGAATGACCAGGCACCGATGTGCCCGATAGAACCGACCGGACGGCCTTTGTAGTAAGCACCATGCGCCTGTGCGCAATCTTCGATAACCATCAAATCATGCTGGGCAGCAAGCTCCATGATGGGATCCATATCGCACGGCCAGCCGGCGAGATGCACACAAATAACGGCACGGGTACGAGGCGTTAACACCGCTTCAATGGATTGCGCTGTAAAATTTTGCGAGTCACGATCTACGTCAGCAAAAATCGGCGTGGCACCTGCATTAACGATGCTGGAAACCGAGGCCAGAAACGTTCGCGACGTTACGATAACCTCATCGCCTTTACCAATGCCTAACGCGATGAGGGCCAGGTCCAGCGCAACGGTGCCGTTGGCAAGTGCAATCGCGTAATCGGTGCCGGACCAGGTGGCGAACTCACGCTCAAACTGGCGTGTTTCCTGCCCAGTCCAATAGTTGACCTTGTTCGACAAAATAACATCACGAACGGCATTGGCCTCTTCTTCGGTGAACGAGGGCCAGGGGGAAAATGATGTTCCCAACATGAATAACACCTTAAATTTTTATCAAGACTAAGTTAAGAAACTCAAACACTTGGTCAGAACAGCCCTTCCAACCAAGCTCCCCCGCTTATTTATTTGGACCCGGTAAACTTACTCATGGTCGCTTCGCCATCAGCACTGATCCCTTCCCTGACGATAACTTTTCTGATCGTCAGTATAATAATTTTCAGATCAAGCCATAACGACTTATTGTCGACATACCAGACGTCCAGCTTGAATTTCTCCTCCCAGCTTACCGAGTTTCTACCGTTGACTTGAGCCCAGCCAGTTACCCCGGGCCTCACGCAATGACGGCGGTACTGTTCGACGCTGTAGAGCGGCAAATACTCCATCAGTAGAGGTCGGGGTCCGACCAGGCTCATGTCGCCTTTCAAAACATTAATCAAGCCTGGCAGCTCATCCAAGCTGCTGGAGCGTAAGAAGCTACCGAAGGGCGTCATCCGTTGCGCGTCAGGCAAGGGATTGCCTTGCTGGTCGACAGCGTCAAGCATGGTACGGAACTTCATCATTTTGAAAGGTTTGGCATTCAAGCCTGGCCTAATTTGGCTGAATAACACGGGTGAACCGAGTTTTCGCTTGACCAACCATGCGACCACGATCATGAGGGGGCCTAATAGGATTAGCCCACACAAGGAAGCAAAAATATCAAATGAACGTTTAAGCATTTTTAACTCAACACAAATTATTATCAGGCTTCAAAGCGATTGCATTAAAACACCGTTATATACCCATACCCTGCAACATGGCCGCATTGACTTTATCAACGTTATACTTAAGCTCGGCCAATGCCCGGGATTTTTTGCCCATACTCGAGATAAGCTCCGGCGAGTGGACGAACTTCAACATCGCAGCGGTTAGTCCTTCTACATCCTTGACCGATATCAAAAAACCATTCTCCCCATCAACCACCGTCTCGCGACAACCTGGAGCATCCGTGGTGATAACAGGTCTGCCCATTGCCATGGCTTCAAGAACCGTGCGAGGCGTTCCCTCTCGATAAGATGGCAAGACATAAACAGATGAGTCCGCTATCGCCGGTCTGACGTCTTTCAAGCGACCCAAGAACGCCAATGTACCATTAGCGATCCAAGCATCCAGTTCTTCTTGCAGAATCGCATCAGGATTTTCGTCGATCCACCCTACGACCTTGAACACGACATGCTCATACTCGGCCCTTACGGCCCTGGCCGCACCGACAAACTCACGCACGCCCTTGTCGCCAAGAAGTCGGGCAATCAAGAGGAAGCTAATTTTCTCAGGCAGCGGGACAACATTAAAGTCGCCCAAATCAACCCCCGAACCGTTCACTACGGTAGAGGGAGTGCCAGACCCGATCAATTTGAGTTGCTGAAACAACGCCTGGTCATCCGGGTTCTGAAAGAAAACCCGGGTCGCAGATCGCAAGGACAACGCGTACAAGCGCTGCACCAGAGCGCGAAGCAAACCACGGCGCTCGCCCTTCCCATCATTCGATCCCTGAAATGCATAACCCAGCCCGGTGATCAGAGCAAAACGCCGGCGAATCCTCATCAATCGAGCAGCGAGCAAACCATAGATAACCGGCTTCACCGTATAGGCCAAGACCGCGTCTGGTTTCACGTGCGCCATGAGCTTGCAAAGCGACATGAGGGTGAAAAAGTCGGCGAACGGGTTCATACCGACTCTGCGCAGCGGAATTTCGTGCACGATCACACCTTTATCTTCCAGACGGCCCCTCACAGGACTATCCGAAGGGAGATCCGGCGCGGCGACATGCACCGTCAAGCCTTTAGCAAGCAACGCGTCCAGTAAAGGCCCGCGAAAATTGATCAGCGAATCTGGATAGCTGGCGATTAATAGAAAATTCATTTTTTATTGCTCTGCCAACCAAGCTTGAAACATAAGAATATCCCACAGGTGATGCTGCCAATTTCTGCGTCCGCTCAAGTGTTCCGCCCACTTTTTCCGGATGGGTTCAGGATGAAAGTACCCCTCTAGGCGCAGGCGCCCTTCATCGAGAAGGTTCTCTGCCCATTCTCTCAAAGGTCCTCTGAGCCAACTGTCCAGCGGAATACCGAAGCCCTGCTTGGGACGCTCAATAAGCTCTTTAGGAACATACCGATATAGCACTTCGCGCAGTAACCACTTGCCCTGATTATTCCGAATTTTCAGGTCCAGGGGCATGCGCCACGCTAGCTCAATAACGCGATGATCAAGCATTGGCACACGCGACTCCAGACTGACAGCCATTGAAGCGCGATCTACTTTGACCAAAATATCGTCGGTCATATAAGTCTGCGTATCCATTGCCATCATCCAGTGCTCAAAGCTATCAGCCACAGGCCAAGCCGCCTTGTCGGTGAATAGCGTTGCCGGCTCGTGCGCGCCTATTACAACACTGGCGGGATCCTCCCAATGGCTGTTCAGCTGATGATAGAAGTCCTCACCACTAGCAATACCGAGCACCGAGGCCAGCTTATGAGCTTTATCCCCGGGCGTCGCAAGGTGCAAGCGTTTGGGCAGTAAAGGCTTGCTCAACTGAAACAACTGGTCCCACGCACTCGGTGATAAAGCACGCAGCATTTTAGCAGTCGCGCTACGCGCAAAACCTGGCAAGCGGTGCATTTTCTGCCAGACCTGTCGGGCAGTGAGATACCGGTTATAGCCGCCGAACAGCTCGTCTCCGCCATCCCCACTAAGCGCGACAGTAACCTCTTGCCTGGCCATGTGACTGACCAGAAATGTTGGAATCTGAGAACTATCGCTAAATGGCTCGCAGTACATGGATGCAAGCTTTGGAATAACCGCCAGGGCATCCTCGGGGCGCACATAGAGTTCCGTATGCTGCGTTCCCAAATGCTTCGCCACGGCCTTGGCATGCACCGCCTCGTCATAGCCACTTTCGTCAAAGCCTATAGTGAAGGTGCGAACTGGCTGATTGCTTTGGGCCTGCATCAACGCAACGACTGTGCTGCTGTCGACACCGCCACTTAAAAACGCACCGAGTGGGACGTCGGCCAGCATCTGTTGCCCGATACTCAGTCGCAGCTGGTTCTCCAGTGCATCGGTCGCGTCTTTAGGCGATCCCGTAAAAGGATTTGCCAGCCCAGCACTAACGGCATCATTGACCGACCAATAGGCCTGAGATTCGGAACATTTTGCGGCGGCAATATCACCCAGCGTTAAAGAAACATAGTGCCCAGGCCGGAGCTTGGAAATGCCCTTATAAATGCTGTAAGGCGCAGGAATACAATTGTGACGCAGCATCAGCGCCAGCGAATTACGGTCGACGACGGCGCTAAATCCGGGATACGCCTTCACCGCACTCAATTCAGATCCAAATAGCAAGACATCATCCTGCCATCCCCAGTAAAGAGGTTTCTCCCCCACCCGATCACGCGCGAGCGTCAATACCTGCTCTTGCCTATCCCAAAGCGCAAACGCGAACATGCCGACCAGCGACTTCAGCGCCTTCTCGATGCCCCAATGAGCAAGGCATGCCAATAAAACTTCAGTATCGGAATGGCCCACCCACGGAAGCGTACCGCTTTCTTCCTCAAGTTTATTACGCAGTTCCAGATGATTATAAATCTCACCATTGAACGCCAGGACATAGCGCTGGTCGTGAGAATGCATTGGCTGGTGGCCCGCGCTGGTAAGGTCAACAATCGCCAGTCGCCTGTGCCCCAATGCAAGTCCAAGGTCATCAATCCAGATGCCCGAATCGTCGGGCCCACGATACGCTATGGCATCGTTCATTTTGGAGATGACTTGGTATAGCTCAGGGCGCTTGGACGGATCGAAAAGACCGCTTAATCCACACATTTTATTAAATCCTGAATTTAAGGCCGCGAAGGTAACGTGGTTGAAGCCTTGAAAATTAAAACTGAGATGACAAGACAGCCGGCAACTTTACCTGAAAGATAATTACACTAACCTGCCCGACCGCCCGCGACGAAGAGTATATCCCTGATTCGCGGCGCTTGAACTTGCACCGAAAATAGGTTCTCTACCGCATACAACCCTTTGCTGCCATAAAATAGGCGTAAACCCTGGTCGCCCAATAGCGTATCAAGGCAGCGATGCCAATCCGATATATCTGTGGCTAACATTCCACACTCGTTGTCTTCGACAATATCAACATTCACGCCTACAGGTGATGCAATAACCGGTACCCCGCACGCCATGTACTGAATGAGCTTATACCCACACTTGCCCTTTTCCCAACGCCCATCAATCAATGGCATAATGCCAATATCAAGCGCTTGAACAAATCCGGTTTCAGCATCTTCGCTCCATGTGTGCACCTCGACATCGATACCTTGAAGTTCGTCGATAACGCCCTTACTAGCCCCCATCAACACTACGCGAGCGCCATAAGTCTCACAGGCGGCTCTGAGAGCATCTCGAATTTGGACAACATACTTTTCAGTTGAGGGTGAGCCAATCCAGCCGATAACCAATTTTTTATTCGGCGCTGGTAAAGTTCTTCCGTAGCGAGAATGTTCGACCACCGTCGGTATCACCTCAACATGAGGCGCACCCGCTTTTAAGGCGCGCTCAGCGAGGTAGGCGTTGCCTGCGATGACACATTCGGCGTGACGCATTACTGTGTCAATCTTGGAACCCAAAAGAGTTCGAACCAAGGCACTTGAAGAAAGATCATACGTGTGAAAAACCGCGTCATCGTAATCAACGATATACGGAATACCAAACAACTTTAGAAGCCTTTCAGCGACGGCCGGGCAAAACGGAAATATTTCCTTTTCGATCCATACCACATCATAACGCCCAGCTTTAAACAGCACCAAAAGACGCAAAATATATTGCTTCAATGTTAAAAACAACGATCTGCCGCCGCCTCGATAAAGGTCCTCAAGGTATTTATCATCAAACAGTGTCTCACTGTCCACTTGCAACCCTTCAGCTTCCAAAAAAGGCAGGAACTGAAGCGTTCGAAGACGCGTGCTGGCTCCCATACGAGAATATTTTGGAAGTAATAAAATTTTCATTTCGTTCTCAACAACTCAACTAATTTGATAGCATATTCGTTGTGCAGCCAACAGACCTGACAAGACACTGATAGCATTCATCAATCACGGGGATATGTGCCGCCTGTTCGGATGAAGGAAACGCCCGGCAAATAGAGGGAGCAGTATGAACATTAAATATAGATAAGTGGTCAATGAGAACTGCCACGCGTAAAACATCATGATAAGCGCATACATGAAGCAACTGAGTATGGCCAGGTAATAGCCTTTTCTTTTCGCTGCAAACACCCGGAGTAACGCGAAAAATGCACCGAGAATTGCCGTACAGATTATGACCCCTGGTAACCCACCAAACAAATAAGGAGAGGCGGCGTAGGTCAGAACGTTGAAGTCTTTATCAGTGAGACCCAGGTCGAGAGGAGGACAAGAGTATAAGCCCAGCGACAGCAGATCGATGAACTTACCAAATACCAGGTCAGCGCAGCCTAAATAATCTTTGCCCTCGGTCCATTGTGAAAAAGCCGTCACAGCATATCCCAAGTACAGCAGAATAAAGTCATAGCCTTTATCACCGCCGGTTTTTCCGGTGCCGACAGCCACGATGATAAACAAGGCAATCAGTACAGCGAGCGAAAGCAGCAGCCCCTTCAGCCTAACCCAGCCCTCGTTGATAGCGGTGTAACCCACAGCGACAAATATAAACATCATACTTGTCCTCTCCGCCATGCTGAACGCCGACGTCAAATAGATAAGCGCCGCCACCAGGCAAGGAAACGCTCGTTTTTTTTGTGCATAGTAAAGTGCCAAACCGAGCGCGAACAAAGCAAAATGCTGAGCGCCATACGAAGGCTGGTGCTCCCACGTGTTTGCGATCCTCAACGCCAACAAAATACTTCCGTAGTTTCCTTGAATACCGAACACATAAATTTTATACAGGGACAGTAATAAGCCTAAAAATGCAAAAAACCAATAAAGCTGAATGACAATACGATAGGGCGAGATCACGTCAGATTTTGGATAAGGTATGCCTACCAAATCCAGCGCTACATAGACGACCATGTAAACGATTACAAAAGACAGCACACCCAACAAGTAGACACTGTGCCCCCACTCCCAAGGCTGCTCCAAGGCCAGCAAGTTAGTGCAAAACATCAACAGGGTAATGAACAGCAATACGAAGACCGGGGATACTAGAGCCTTCTTAAAAAACATTCTCAATTAAACCACCGTTCAACCACGACTAGAGAAAACAAGGTATAAGCGAGCTCATTACCGTGCTTTAAGATCAATTGGACTTACCCACCACTTTCCGTCCCACCAACCCTATTACCGCTGGCACAGCTACCACTATGTCCCTGAACTTCGAAGCCCTAAGCATGCTGATTGTCGTGGCTAAGTCACCGTTCTTCAGGGCGGACATCACATAAGAAGCCAAGGCACGCGCTATCGCTTTGCGTTGAATAGGAGCCGGCGCAAGTGCCTCCATCAACTCCCGTACCATGAGGTATTGTCTCTTGATATTCCTATAACTGTTTGTTTCGTGCTGCCGATAACCAACAACACTCACCTCAGGCGCGTAGAGAAAATCCACATCACGAACAGGAAAGCGCGTGAACAACTTTATAAATGTAGGATAATCGTCCAGCATCAATTTTGGATCCCAGCCACTGATCGCCCGCAATGCATCAGTCCTAAAAACTGTAGATTGCAATAATAGTGGGGACGGATAATTCAAAAAAATACTGCGCCCCATGGCATCTGGGCTTAGGCTAAAAAATTCATCCTGAGAAGCCCCGTATACCGGCGTTCTTTTTTCTGGAGCCTGATCAAAAAAAGCGTAACCACCACCGATACAAAATTTTGCATCAGGGCTTGCTAGCAGCCTCTCGACACATTGTTTAATTCCTGTTGCCTCTGGGATGTCGTCAGAGGCTACCAAGTAAAGAAACTCACTGTTTGCCTTGCTTAAACCCAGGTTCAGTGACGACACAAGACCGCTATTTGGCTTGGAAATAAACTCGACGGAGCCGTCAGACAAGTTCGAAATAAAATCCCCGATCGCATCAGCAGACCCGTCTGTAGAACCATCGTCAATCACCAAGATTTTTCGTCCAGGTAAATCAACTGCCCGCGCGGCCTCAATACAACCAAACACATAATTAATATGATTATACGATGGTATCAAAAGCGTAATCATGCTCTGCTCATTTTCAAATGATTATTTAACTTTTTCAATTCGCGCGACATGCAAACACCCATTACAACCCAATACGCCGCATAATTTATTGCATAGGCAATGGTCACTCCCTGCAACCCAAATCCTTTAGTAAACAGGCAGGACAAGATTACAAAAGAAGCAGAAAAAACAATTTCCGTGACCATGAAAAGCTTGAACATCGCTTTCCCGAGCATCAGATAAGCCATTATCCAGCTGCCGATCTTTAAGGTGTCGCCTAGCATTTGCCAGGCAAACAGATCAGTCATCGGTAAGAACTCAGGTGTAAAAAGCAGCTTCACGATCATATCGCGAAAAAGATAAATTATTAGCGCGCCCGCCGCGGTCAGGGGCAAGATGACTTTATAACCACTTGAGATTTCCGCCCTGATATCTTCCGCTTTTTTCAATTCGGAAAATCTGGGCAAATAATAGACACTCAACGTTGTGGTGATAAGCATCAGGTAAGCGCCGCTCAACCTCGTCAATGCCTCCCAATAACCAGCTGCCTCCCACCCAAAACTTTGACCCAAATGATTTCGCACCAGAATCTGACTAACAGGCACACACGCCACAGATGTGAGCGACATTGCCGTATATTTAGCCAAATTCCGGGCGACGCCCGGATCAATCCGTCCGATAAAATACCGAATCTTGAACCACGTCGCTGAGTAGCAAAGAAACAATGTTACAAAAAAACTTAACGATTGATAAACGGCCAATGCTACCAATGCACCGTAGAGCCCCCACATAATCGCCATATATGTGGTAACAGCTAGTGCAAAGAGACTTCCTGCGATATTTGATATGACGTAGCGGGGAATTTCTTTTTTACCGTTTAGCACTGCCAGCAGTAAAGTATTCAGAATAAACAACACCAATGTTGCTGAAAACCAAACAAATACACCGCCAAACGCTCGATCATTTAAAAAAATCAGAGACAGTCTTTCATTAAAAACGGAGACAAGCACGCCCGTCACCAGCGCACCAATCAGCGATATGCTGCCTGCCGTGCGCCACACCGTTCGCTGCCGCTCTTCATCTTCATGATACTCGGCGGTGTATTTAGTGACGCCAGCATTGATGGCGCCACTGGCAAACGTTGTAATCATCTGCACTGCGTTTTGAAACTGGCCAAGCGCGGCATACCCCGCAGGTCCGACGTAGACCGCAAGGATTTTGTTTATACATAACAGCGTCACCATGCGTACAACGACTGCTATACCATTCAACAAACTGGTTTTAAAAAACGTCATTCTACCGCGGCGCCGTTAAAACTATTACAGGCTTCGATAACAATGGAAACGTCTTCCATATTCATCGTCGGCCCAATCGGAAGGCTAATGACCTCGGCGTGCATGCGCTCGGTAATATCAAAACTCAATTCAGCCCACTCGGCATAAGCCTCCTGTTTGTGCGGCGGGATAGGATAATGAATCAGCGTCTCCACACCTTTGGCACGCAAATGGTCTTGAAAGGCCGTTCGATGCTGACACCGAACAACAAACAGGTGCCAAACATGTTCCGAGAAGGCACTAGCATCAACAGACTTATCAAGTGGCAGCTTCAACGCTTGGTTTTTTATACCCGCCATGTAGGCAGCCGCAATACTCCGACGCGCGCTCATATCCTTTTCCAAGTGACTCAGCTTCACTCGCAACATTGCCGCCTGCAGCTCATCCAGGCGACTGTTCACGCCTTTATAGATGTTGTTATATTTCGACTTCGACCCATAATTGCCTAAGGCTCGAATAGTTTCAGCAAGTTCATCATCATCCGTGGTTACGGCACCGGCATCTCCCAGCGCCCCCAAATTTTTACCCGGATAGAAGCTGAATGCTGAAGCGCTGCCCCAACTACCTGTCTTTTTGCCCTTTACGCTTGCACCGTGTGCTTGAGCCGAGTCTTCGAGCACTAACAGGCTATATTTTTGCGCAAATTCATTAATAGCAGGCATATCGCAGATTTGCCCATAAAGATGGACGGGCAATATTAGCTTGGTGCGATCGGTCAGAGCGGCTTCTAAACTCGCTGGAGACAAGTTGTAGGTATCGTTATCAGGTTCAACCAACACTGGAACCAAACCGTTCTCGGTAATCGACAGAATGCTCGCAATGTATGTATTGGCCGGCACGATGACTTCGTCACCCTCCTTCAATCGCCCCAGTACTTTCCACGCGCGTATGGTTAATGTCAGGGCGTCCAAGCCATTAGCTACACCTATACAGTGTTTCACACCACAGTACGCTGCAAACTCAGCTTCGAACGCCGCTACTTCTCGGCCTGATATATACCAACCAGAATCAATAACTCGAGTACATGCTTCAATCAACTCAGAACGCAGCGAGGCGTTGATGCTTTTCAAATCGAGAAAATTTACCATCTTTATATAACCTGATTAGTTTCTAAGGCGGTGAATAAGGCAGGCGCACTATCGCTGACGTTATACAACACACTGCTTGACTTTAAATAACGCAGCCCATCACCCGAACAATGCCGCGTAACAACGCACGCACTCGCACGACGGTAGAGTGCCGCAAGACTATGAAGAGGTTGATATTCTAGCCTGGTGTGCGATGGCTAAAAACTCTTCGTAATTTCGAATATAATCTGCTTCATCATAAGGTGCGCTTGCCAGCACCAGCAGTACACACTGCTCACTGAAGTCATGCATTTCACGCCACATGCCACCTTCAATCAAAATCCCTTTGGTTGCGCAATCCAGCCAAACATCTTCTCGTTTAACGCCATCATCCAATACCATACGGCACTTGCCGACCAGGCATATAGCGACCTGCTTCAAGCTCCGATGGGCATGGTATCCGCGGCTAACGCCTTCAGCCGTTCGATAAATATAGTAAACACGCTTTATCTCAAACGGAACGACCTCACCCTGTTCGATTGAAACCAGACTGCCTCGCTCATCACCCAGCGTCTGGAAATCTATCCATTTAATAAGACTCATCATACCCTCTCGAAACTATTAGCCGGCTGTACATACCCTTTGACGTCACTTTAAAAAAGTGACATACCATGGCATCGCCTTTGCCACACCATCCTCTATCAGATAGGCCGGTGAATAACCAAGACTGGTTTTGATTTTCCCAATGTCCGCTTGAGAATGCCTCACGTCGCCCGCACGAAAATCTCGATATACCGGATCTTTGCGATAATCAACACCGTTAGCCGCCAGCTCTTTTTTCAAAGCATAAAACAGCGTATTGAGTGTTGTACGACCACTGACGGCAACATTATAAACCTGATTGCGAACCGCCGGGTCTACAGCAGTAGCTGCCAACAAATTAGCTTGGACCGTATTTTCTATAAAACAAAAATCGCGACTCGTTTCACCATCGCCATTTATAAATATAGTTTCGTCCTTAATCATGGACGCGGCCCATTTTGGGATAACGGCTGCGTACGCCCCATCAGGATCTTGCCGTTTGCCAAACACATTAAAGTAGCGAAGGCCAATAGTATTGAAGTTATAGCAGCGCGCAAACACATCAGCATATAGTTCGTTGACGTACTTCGTCACTGCATAAGGAGACAAGGGACTACCGATCACGTCTTCTACTTTCGGCAACCCTGGGTGATCACCATAAGTGGAACTGCTGGCGGCATAGGTAAAACTTTTTACCTTGGCATCCCGCGCAGCCACCAGCATATTCAGAAAGCCGTCTATATTAGTTTGGCTTGTCGTGATCGGATCATTCAGGGAGCGAGGCACGGAACCAAGAGCAGCCTGGTGGAGCACGTAATCTACGCCAGCACAAACTTCATGACAGACATTCAGGTTTCGGATATCACCGTTAACAAATTTGAACCTGAGCCACTGCTCAGCATCGACGCTCTGCTGTACTTCATCGAGATTGCGCTGGTGGCCTGTAACAAAACTATCAAGACCAACCACGTGCTGATCCAACTTCAAGAGTGTCTCGAGCAAATTCGAACCGATAAAGCCTGCCACCCCAGTGATAAGCCAAACTTTTGGTTCAGCGGGAAGACTTTTTATAAGCATTTCGTAACGCGTCATAGTATCCACTTCGTAGAGAAAGAAAGCCTAAAATTGCCCACTGCTACGTGGGCATCGCCAATACAATCACAAACGAATATCAGATTGACCGCGCTCCAAAAGATATTTCAGGTCATACAGGACGTGTTTGCTCTTACCAAGGGCGCGAATTTTCGCAGCCCCCATCGATCGAAATTCATTATGAGCCACCGCAAGTACCACGGCGTCATAGGTGTTTTCAATCGGGGCGTCAATAGGCTTGATGCCGTATTCGTGCTCCGCCTCGACGCCACTGACCCATGGGTCGTACACGTCAACAGCGATATTGTATTCTGCCAGTTCCCGCACGATATCGACGATTCTGGTATTACGCAGATCGGGGCAGTTTTCCTTGAATGCCAACCCCATAATCAGCACCCGGGCACCGTCGACATGAATACGCTGCTTGAGCATCGCTTTTACCAACTGCGAAACGACATAAGCCCCCATGCTGTCATTCAGACGACGCCCCGCGAGTATAATTTCGGGGTGATAACCAATGGACTGAGCTTTATGGGTCAGATAATAAGGGTCGACGCCAATACAATGCCCCCCTACCAATCCAGGACGGAAAGGCAAGAAGTTCCACTTGGTACCGGCAGCTTCAAGCACAGCCTCGGTATCAATCCCCATTTTATTGAAAATAATGGCCAGTTCGTTAATCAGCGCAATATTTAGATCACGCTGTGTATTTTCAATAACCTTAGCGGCCTCTGCGACACGAATGCTACTGGCTTTGTGTGTGCCAGCAACAATAATTTCGCCGTACAGCGAGTCCACAAGATCAGCGACTTCAGGGGTAGAACCTGCAGTCACCTTTTTAATCGTAGTAACACGGTGTTCCTTGTCACCCGGATTGATTCGTTCTGGGCTATAACCCGCAAAAAAATCAACATTAAACTTGAGCCCCGAGAATTTCTCCAATACGGGCACACAGTCTTCTTCAGTGGCGCCTGGGTAGACGGTCGACTCGTAAATGACGATATTGCCCTTCTTCAATACCTTGCCGATACTTTCCGATGCCTTGATCAACGGAGTCAGGTCCGGCTGATTGTATTCGTCGATTGGCGTGGGAACAGTCACTACGAAAACGTTACACGTTTCCAGCTCATTTAAATCCGAGCTAAAACCGAGAAACTTTGCAGAAAGCAGTTCGTCGTCGCTCACTTCCAGCGTCGAATCATGCCCTTCCTTAAGCGCTTCGATGCGAGACTTGTTGATGTCAAACCCAACAACAGAGCGGTGCTTTCCGAACTCTACAGCCAACGGCAGGCCAACATACCCTAGACCAACAATAGCAAGTTTAATGTCTTCTAATAACAACATGTGTTTGTTCCATAAGAAAAGCGCGATTCCGTTTCAGCTTCGCACTGGTAAATTTAAATCGAAACGTCGATTACGCTCGTGTTGGCTAGGGAACGCGCCTCGCGAAAAAATTGTCACTGGCCAGAGCCGCCGAAATTTCAACCTTCCCTGAATTCTGCCGCTGATTCTCAATGCACTTGAGAGCGCGGAAAATAAAATAATCCCACGCTACCGCCCCAAGGTTTTTAGTCATCCCCCTGAAGACTCGCCTGCTGCTATCACGCCACTCACGCCTCGCTGCCAGCCCCACCCAAGCTGCTCAAAGGGACAACAATCTGTCGCTGACGGCTTAACATGTTGATCAACAAAATAGCTCTTTCCTCACCGTCCATCGCCATGAAGATGGACTCAAACCCGGAAAAATCGCCGTCGAGGATAACGACCTTATCACCTGCATGATACGTAGGAACAACACCCAAATCCGCCCGCTCCTGCAGCGCATGAACGAGGCCTGAGGCCACTCCCAGCGGCGAGCCGCCAAAAGCAACCATGCGACTGACCCCCTTTGTCGACCGCAGCGGGGCCCAATTGGCACCTTCCGGAAGGTGGACAAACAAATACCCGGGAAACAGTGACTCCGTAATGAAGTGTTGCCGTCCTCGGCTGACCCGTTCGCGCCTGAAGACTGGGCGAGAGCAGACATACCCTTGCCGCTCGAGATTCTCCTGAGCACGCCCGTCTTGCTTAGGCTTGCATTGCACCAGATACCAGTCGCAACGCAACGAGGTATTGGGTTGCAGGACGACTGAGTGCCTATCTACACCCATAGTTTTTTCACGAATATCATTTTCCATGGCATGCCATTACATTTGGGTCGACAGATGTATTTGTCAGGCTACATTGACTCCTGATACCGAGCACGCCCTGGAAACACAACTGGCTCCCACACCTGCCAAAAGTCCCTACCGCCGAAGACCATAAATTCGCATGCAGATAATACTACCCTGAACACCCAATTCAACCTGAGCATGCTTCGACACTCAGCAAACGCTCCCGGCTCGAGAAGGCGAGTCTGATCAGATTGCATCAGCTCATCAAAACGCCGCAGACGGATGGCCCTCTGAAATCCCCTTGCAAAAAAGCAGTGAAAAGACTTTCCGAGGTTACCCACGACCTTCACTTGCACCCCAGACACCTCGGAAAGTACAGCTATTGGTCCCCCACCGAAACCAAGCCCGCTGCTCCGTCCGCGATCTGAGACATTTAAATCACATTTGGTTCCCCGGGATCGCTCGACGGTATAAAAGCTCATCTGACACGGCTTGCCTGATGAGCAACATTGATATCAATACGGCATCACCACGAAGATCTGTTCTGTATAAAGTGTTTCAACCAGCCCCTCGACACCGTCACCCGAAGAAAAACGCAGGCCCTCAATAACCTGTCGACTAGCGCTTTGCGTCCAGAAGCGCACGCTCGGTATTATCGTGGTCCAGAGTGCCTTCCACGACGGGAAAGCTGAACGCAACTGCTCGCTCATCCTGAGAACTTCTCAACTGTAAAAAATGGCGGAATGCGGCAATAACGATACCCAAAAACACTCCGAGGAAAGCCCCCAGGACTAAAATCAGAAGTTTATTGGGCTTAATGGGACTCACGGGTTCTACTGCCTGCTTATCGATAGCAACCAGCTGTAAGTTGCTCATGTCCATATTCAAACTGCGCAACCGAGCGATCTCTGCGCGCATAGACTCTACGCCCTTAAGAAACAGATCCTCGTTCTTCCTCTGATTCAGAACTTCGACCTGCCTATTCGACTGGAGCAATTGAAGCTCCTTGGCGATCTGCGCAATACGCTGCTCTGTAAAATCATCCGACTTGCGCTGCGATAACGCCGCTCTCTCGGCCTCCAACGCTTCAACCCCCATGAAATACAAAGGGACTTGCTGATTATTGATCTCAGTGCGCATCATGCTGACCGCGCCACCCCGCTCACCCTCTCCCAGCGATGACGGGGTAGAAGGTTTTCTGATGCCCAAAGTCTTCGCAATTCCAATTGCCTCGCTGAGCTGCGCCATGCGATCCGCACGCTGCGTTTTCAACTGCATCCTCAGAGCCTTAAGCTCGTCTTGTAGCTGAGCACGCCTCAGCGAATCAGCCTCTGTCAAAAGGGCGATCTTTGCTTCTTTATCAGTACTGTAACCTGAGCGAGCTGCGTCCAACTTGCCTTTAATCTCTTCCAGTCGGTTTCTTACAATTACATCAAGGTCTGCGGCAATCTGATTCCGCTCCCTGATGATGGCGTAATCTACAAGGCCGTTGAGGATGGCAACGCCATCAACCCCTTTCGGGTAGTCCATCTCAAGCTGAATATAAGCGTTCAACGAGTCCGCTTTTTTGGCATCGCTCGATACAAGCTTGATTGAATTACGATTGAACGCTTCAAAAGACTGCTCCAGCGAGCGTCCCGGCTGTACAAATGACTTAAATAGCTTCTGGTTTTCGCGAAAAAAACCAAGACGGGTTTCATACGATTCCAGAGAAGCCCCCACCTTCGTCAGAGCCTCGTCTGGCGGAAGCCGGTAAATCTCCGAGCGATTCAGAGCGTCGAGTTCATTGATTGCGGAAGGACGCAAAACACTTGTCACCCGGTACTCAGGCGTGGCCATAAACGCGTATGCGGCAGCCAACAAGCTTGCGAATATAGCAACAGATAAGATCAGTTTTCTCTCTTTCCAAATCGCTTGGGAAAGTTCGACAACATCAAATTCCCTCGAGGGGGGAACGGGCGGGACGCGGAAACTACTACTCACAACAAAAACCTGCCTTCAAAGAGAAACTGCGGGCTCGTTATGCAGACAATTTTATGTATTTTTTATTTTAGTTATATAGCCGCCAAAACCCGGCGTCTCTGCCAAATTTTGAGCGCACAAAATGTCCGTTATCGAGAACAGATTCCATTTTGCCATCTCCCTGACATATTACAAGTCTTGACAGGACTGTAGGATGATTCCTGATAAGAGAGAGATACAGCTCGTAAGCGTGTAGGAAGACTACACAGAGAGCGAAAAAAAGTACCAAATAAGAGACGAGCCCCAATCTCGGGGCCTGGCCAGGAACCTGCCATCGCCGCCAAATCATGAAATCCCGCGACAATTGAAATACATAAAGAAAATTTCTGACAGACGGCCTCTATACCGAACATGCAAAACACGCCAAAAGCAAAAGAATGCCCTTAGCCCCGCCCAACAGGTGCCGTTTTACGTCGACGACCACCGCCAACCAAAACGCCCAATAGCGGCCCTATCAGCATCCCAACAATCAAGGCTATTACGACAAACACCGCGACCGGCATCTGCATAGTTGCCCAGCCCAAAAATGAAAGCGAAACACCCTGCTGGTTTTCCAGTACAAAACCCAAGACAGCCAAGACTGCAATCAACACTGCCAGTACCAGCAAAACGCGCTTAACCCCACGCATAACTTTCTCCTGCCCCAAAAAAACTCAGACGCCTTCTTCCTCTTCTTCGTTCACCCGATCGCGCAATTCCTTGCCCGGCTTGAAATGGGGAACAAACTTGCCATCGAGGCTGACGGACTGACCCGTCTTTGGGTTGCGGCCTACGCGCGGTGCGCGATAGTGCAATGAGAAACTGCCAAAGCCTCGGATCTCGATACGATCCCCGGTAGCCAGGCACTGGGACATTTGCTCAAGCATGGTCTTGATGGCCAACTCCACATCCTTGGATGAGAGCAGCCCTTGATGGGTGACAATACGTTCGATCAACTCCGACTTCGTCATATTTTTCCCTTCTTTTTCAAGCAGCTAGGAAAAGCGCTTCGAAGGTTTTAGCATGACTTGATGAATTTGAACAGCCCAAGTGGCGACTTATCTACAGGATCGATCGACACCTGCAAACTCACCTCAGGACCTCAATTGCAGATCACCAACATAGTGCGCGTTACGGCGCCAGCGGGGTTCCATCCAAACAAGTAGTCGCCCTCCTCATCCTCGGCATCGCTGGACCGACTGATCACCTTATAGCCTTGCGCCTTACACTCGCGCGCAGCGCGCTTCTCGCACTTGTCCCAGCCTGAGCCAAGCCCGGAGCAGTCAATCTCTATGCCACTCACGCCACGTCTGGCGTGGGTCTTGGCACTCGTGGCAGCACATCCCACGAGCATTACGACTGCAAACACCACGATCAGCCTCTTCATTTAGATCCTTATTGAAACAACACCAGGAAAATCGCTTTCCTGAAAACTATAGCCAGTTCCTACCCTGAGCTGTAGACCTCACCTCTCGGCTGTTGATTCAACGAATTTCAGGCACAAAAAAGGGCGACCGAAGTCGCCCTTTTTCTATCGCTTTACAGAACTTAGTTCTGCTTAGCCATTGCTTCGCGCAGCAGGGAGGCCATAGTGGTCTCGCCTGGTGCAGCAGCGTCCGGAGCAGTTTTCAGGCTCTGGATTGCTTCTTTCTCTTCAGCATCGTCTTTCGACTTGATGGAGAGCTGGATCACGCGGCTCTTGCGGTCAACGCTGATGATCTTGGCTTCTACTTCCTGGCCTTCTTTCAGAACGTTGCGCGCATCTTCAACGCGGTCACGGCTGATTTCGGAGGCTTTCAGAGTTGCTTCGATATCGTCGGCCAGAACGATGATGGCGCCTTTAGCGTCAACTTCTTTCACAGTGCCTTTAACGATGGCGCCTTTGTCGTTGTCCTGAACGTATTCGGAGAACGGATCGCTTTCCAGTTGCTTGATACCCAGGGAGATGCGCTCGCGCTCTGGATCAACCGACAGGATAACGGTGTCCAGCTCGTCGCCCTTCTTGAAACGACGAACAGCTTCTTCGCCAACTTCGTTCCAGGAGATGTCGGACAGGTGAACCAGGCCGTCGATGCCGCCGTCCAGACCAATGAAGATACCGAAATCGGTGATCGACTTGATGGTGCCGGAGATTTTATCGCCCTTGTTGAACTGGCCAGAGAAATCTTCCCATGGGTTAGATTTGCACTGCTTGATGCCCAGGGAGATACGACGACGCTCTTCGTCGATGTCCAGAACCATGACTTCCACTTCGTCGCCGACTTGTACGACTTTCGAAGGGTGGATGTTCTTGTTGGTCCAGTCCATTTCGGAAACGTGTACCAGGCCTTCAACGCCTTCTTCCAGCTCAGCGAAGCAGCCGTAGTCGGTCAGGTTGGTTACACGCGCGGTTACGCGAGTGCTTTCTGGGTAACGGGCTTTGATAGCGACCCATGGATCTTCACCCAGTTGCTTCAGGCCCAGGGAAACACGGTTGCGCTCGCGATCGTATTTCAGAACCTTGACATCGATCTCGTCGCCAACGTTGACGATTTCGGAAGGATGCTTGATACGCTTCCAAGCCATGTCGGTAATGTGCAGCAGGCCATCCACGCCACCCAGGTCGACGAATGCGCCGTAGTCGGTGAGGTTTTTGACGATACCTTTGACTTGTTGGCCTTCCTGCAGGGATTCCAGCAGAGCTTCACGCTCGGCGGAGTTCTCTGCTTCCAGGACGCTGCGACGGGAAACGACAACGTTGTTGCGCTTCTGGTCGAGCTTGATGACCTTGAATTCGAGCTCTTTGCCTTCCAGGTGCGTGGTGTCGCGCACTGGACGAACGTCGACCAAAGAACCTGGCAGGAACGCACGGATGCCGTTAACGTCGACAGTGAAGCCGCCTTTAACCTTACCGTTGATAACGCCCTTGACCACTTCTTCAGCTGCGAAGGCTGCTTCGAGAACAATCCAGCATTCAGCGCGCTTGGCTTTTTCACGGGACAGCTTGGTTTCACCGAAACCGTCTTCAACCGAGTCCAGAGCAACGTGAACTTCGTCACCGACCTTGATAGTCAGGTCACCAGCATCGTTGTAGAACTGTTCCAGCGGGATCAGAGCTTCAGACTTCAGACCAGCGTGAACGGTTACCCAGCGAGCTTGGTAATCGATATCAACGATAACACCGGTGATGATGGAGCCTGCCTGAAGGTTCAGGGTTTTTAGGCTTTCTTCAAAGAGTTCCGCAAAGCTTTCGCTCATTTTAATTCCTGTTGATAAGGGCGAAGAATACGCCCATCTCCACACCCCAGACGGTGTGGGTCAGTTTCAATTAAAAGAAGCACCACAGGACTATGACTGGTCCCCTGCGGCCTTCTTGGTCACCCGGCGATGTCGCGAATGGCGATCTCGCTCAAGATGCGTTCCAGCACCTGCTCGATGGACAACTCCGTGGAATCCAGCTGTATGGCATCAGCCGCCGGCTTGAGCGGGGCTACTGCGCGCTGGGTATCACGCTCATCGCGTGCACGGATCTCATCTAGCAGACTCGACAGACTAACACCATCGACTTTTCCCTTCAACTGCAAGTAGCGGCGGCGAGCCCGCTCCTCAGCGCTGGCGGTCAGGAAAATCTTTAATGGCGCCTCGGGAAACACCACGGTCCCCATGTCACGGCCGTCGGCCACCAGGCCCGGCGGCTCCTGGAAAGCCCGCTGACGCTGCAGCAGCGCATCACGCACGGCCGGCAGCGCGGCAACCTGGGAAGCCCAGGAGCCTACCTGTTCATTACGCAGGTCATCCGTTACATCATCCCCTTCCAGAATGATGCGTTGGGGATGACCTTCCGTCGCGCCCACGAACTGCACATCAAGGTGCGCCGCCAGCAGCTTCAGGGATTCTTCGTTGGTCAGGTCGACGCCATGGTTGCGTGCAGCAAACGCCAGCAAGCGGTACAACGCGCCGGAGTCCAGCAGGCACCAGCCCAGCCGCTTGGCCAGGATGCCAGCGATCGTGCCTTTGCCCGAGCCACTTGGCCCGTCGATGGTAATCACCGGTGCTTTGATATTCACAATTGAGCCTCTTGGGCAACACGAATGCCGACTTGGGCACACAATGTAAGAAAATTCGGAAAAGATGTCGCAACGTTGGCGCAATCACGGATACGAATCGGCGCCGCCGCCCTCAGGGAAGCCACGCTGAACGCCATGGCAACCCGGTGATCGCCATGCGCATGCACGTCACCACCGCCCATCGGACCACCGTCAATGATAATCCCATCGGGGGTCGGTTCACACTTCACCCCAAGTGCAAGCAGACCATCGGCCATGACCTGGATACGGTCAGACTCCTTCACACGCAACTCTGCAGCCCCACGCAACACGGTTCGCCCTTCGGCACAGGCCGCCGCGACAAACAGCACCGGAAACTCGTCGATTGCCAACGGCACCAGCGCTTCGGGAATCTCGATGCCCTTCAACGCAGCCGCGCGCACACGCAGGTCCGCTACCGGCTCACCGCCGACTTCACGCTGGTTTTCCAGAGTGATATCCGCCCCCATCAGCCGCAGGATATCGATGACCCCGGTGCGCGTCGGATTGATGCCGACATGCTCCAGCAACAGCTCGGAGCCTTCGGCAATCGAAGCAGCCACCAGGAAGAACGCCGAAGAGGAAATATCCCCTGGCACTTCTATATGAGTAGCGGTCAATGCATGGCCCGACTCCAGCGAAGCAGTCGCCCCTTCCACCGCCACCGGGTAACCGAAGCCGCGCAACATCCGCTCGGTATGGTCACGGGTTGGTGCAGGCTCCACCACCGCGGTTGTACCCTCGGCGTACAACCCTGCCAGCAACAAACAGGATTTGACCTGGGCACTGGCCATCGGCATGGCGTAACTCAGGCCTTTCAGCGACTGGCCACCCCGAATGGTCAGCGGCGAGCGCCCTTCCGGTCCGGTTTCGATCACCGCCCCCATTTCCCTCAGCGGCTTGACCACGCGATTCATCGGTCGCTTGGACAGGGATACGTCGCCAGTCAGTACGCTGTCAAAACGTTGCGCAGCGAGTAAACCGGCGAGCAGGCGCATGGAGGTGCCAGAGTTACCGAGATAAATCGGCCCGGGCGCCGGCTTCAAGCCATGCAACCCCACGCCATGGATGGTCACGCGCCCATGGTGCGGGCCTTCGATCACTACTCCCATGTCGCGAAACGCCTGCAAGGTAGCCAGGGCATCTTCACCTTCAAGGAAACCTTCGACCTCAGTCACGCCCTCGGCCAATGAACCGAGCATGATCGAGCGATGAGAGATCGACTTGTCACCCGGCACCCGGATGCTTCCGCTCAAGCGGCCACCTGGGTTGGCGAGGAAGGTCAGGTCATCGGCGTTCACAGCGGTTTCCATGTAGGCCCGGCGCGCCAGGATCTTGCTGAAATGCTCACGTGCTACCCGCGCACGGGTGAACACGCCCAATAATTGATGACCATCCCCGGCATCAACCGCGTCGCGCAAGGCATCGAGGTCACTGCGAAAGGTGTCCAGGGTGCGCAACACCGCTTCGCGATTGGCGAGGAAGATGTCGTGCCACATCACCGGGTCACTGCCGGCAATCCGCGTGAAGTCGCGGAAACCACCCGCGGCGTAGCGAAAAATATCCAGGTTTTCGTTGCGCTTGGCCAAGGAATCCACCAGGCCAAATGCCAGCAAATGCGGCAGATGACTGGTCGCGGCCAGCACTTCATCGTGGCGCTCGACCTGCATATGCTCGACATCCGCGCCCAACTCACGCCACAAACGATCCACCACCGCCAACGCAGCCGGGTCGGTTTGCTCCAGCGGCGTCAAGATGACCTTATGGCGGCGAAACAGCTGCGCATTGGATGCCTCTACCCCACTCTGCTCGGAACCGGCAATCGGATGGCCCGGCACGAAGCGCGCCGGCATACCACCAAACGCCTGTTGCGCCGCACGCACCACATTCCCCTTGGCACTGCCGACGTCCGTCAGGATCGCCTGGTCAAGGTCCATGCCGGCCAATACAGCCAGCAATTTCTCCATGGCCAGGATCGGCACGGCGAGCTGAATCACGTCAGCGCCGCGGCACGCGAGCGCCAGGTCCGCCTCACAACGATCCACCACCCCCAGCTCAACCGCCAGCTTGCGCGATTGCGGGTCCAGGTCCACACCGACCACTTCGCCGCACAGCCCGCTTTCACGCAGGCCCTTGGCAAAGGAGCCACCGATCAATCCCAGGCCGACCACCACCAGGCGGCCGATCATAGGCACAGCAGGTTGCAATGCGGTGACATCAACCACGGGCCAGAACCTTGGCCAACGCCTCCAGGAAGCGGCTGTTTTCCGCCGGCAAACCGATTGTGATACGCAGATGGTTCGGCATGCCGTAGTTGGCCACCGGGCGCACGATCACGCCTTCGCGCAGCAAGCCCTGGAATACCGGCGCAGCCACCTGAGCGAGATCGACGCAAATGAAATTGCCCTTGGATGGAATCCAGCCCAGGCCCAGCTCACGCAAACCGTTCTGCAATTGCAGCATGCCGCTTTCGTTGATACGTCGCCCCTCTTCCAGGTACTCGGCATCCTTCAACGCTGCACAGGCCGCCGACAGGGCGAGACTATTGACGTTGAACGGCTGACGCACACGGTTCAGCACATCCGCCACTACGGCCGTCGAGAGCGCATAGCCAACCCGCAGCGATGCCAGGCCATACGCCTTGGAGAACGTGCGCGAGACCAGCAGGTTCGGATAGGCCGCCAGGAAATCCAGACCGTCCGGCAGGTCGCCGCCCTCGGCGTACTCGATATAGGCCTCGTCCAGCACCACCAGCACATGCTCAGGCACATCTTGCAGGAAGTCGTCCAACGCCTGAGCATCGAACCAGGTACCGGTCGGGTTGTTCGGGTTGGCGATAAACACCACGCGGGTTTGCGCGTCTATTGCCGCCAGCATGGCCGGCAGATCATGCCCCCAGTCTTTGGCCGGAATCACTTTCGCATCAGCGCCCACTGCCTGGGTCACGATCGGATAGACCGCAAACGCGTGCTCACTGAACACCGCATTCAGGCCCGGCGCCAGGTAAGCACGGCCGACCAGCTCAAGAATATCGTTGGAGCCGTTGCCCAGGGTCACCTGGTTCAGCTCAACACCGCACTTTTGCGCCAGCAGGGACTTGAGGGCAAAACCGTTGCCGTCGGGATAACGCGTCAGCTCAACCAGCTCTTCACGAATCGCCGCCAGCACTTTAGGGCTTGGGCCCAGCGGGTTCTCGTTGCTCGCCAGCTTGACGATATTGGCAGGATCCAGATTCAACTCACGCGCCAGCTCGTCCACAGGCTTGCCCGGAACGTAAGGCGACAGTTGTTGCACGCCCGGCTGTGCCAGGGCGAGAAAGTTGCCACTCATGTTAAAGCCTCACAAAACCGCTTTCGGGTAAGAGCCCAGCACCTTGAGTGCCACGGCTTCCTGACTGATTTTCTCCAGCACACCTTTGACCAGCGGGTCGCGATGGTGGCCGACGAAGTCGATAAAGAACACATAAGTCCATTTACCGCTGCGCGAAGGACGAGTCTCGATGCGCGTCAGGTCAATCCCGTTATCGTGGAACGGCACCAGCAACTCATGCAGCGCGCCGGGTTTGTTGCTCATAGAGACGATGATCGAAGTCTTGTCGTCGCCGGTCGGCGGCACTTCCTGGTTACCGATCATGAGGAAGCGCGTGGCGTTGTCCGGGCGGTCCTCAATCTTCTCGGCCAGACGCGTCAGGCCATACAGGCCAGCCGCCATATCACCGGCGATGGCCGCCGAGTTCCACTCGCCCTTGACCCGCTTGGCCGCTTCGGCGTTGCTCGATACCGCCACGCGCTCGACATTCGGGTAATGGGCGTCCAGCCACTTGCGGCACTGAGCCAGGGACTGGGCATGGGAGTAGATACGACTGATGCTGTCAGTCTTGGTATTCTCGCCCACCAGCAGGTGGTGATGGATGCGCAGCTCGACTTCGCCGCAGATCACCATGTCATGCTCAAGGAAGCTGTCCAGCGTGTGATTGACGGCGCCTTCGGTGGAGTTTTCCACCGGCACCACACCAAAGTTCACCGCACCGGCTGCCACTTCACGGAACACTTCATCGATGGCCGCCATTGGCTTGCTGATTACCGCGTGGCCGAAGTGCTTCATGGCCGCGGCCTGGGTAAAGGTGCCTTCAGGGCCGAGGTATGCCACCTTCAGCGGCTGCTCCAGGGCCAGGCACGAAGACATGATTTCGCGGAACAACCGCGCCATTTCTTCGTTGCCCAGCGGGCCTTTGTTGCGCTCCATCACGCGCTTGAGCACCTGGGCTTCACGCTCGGGACGGTAGAACACCGGCACTTCGCCTTCCGCCAGGGACGCCATCTTCACCCGCGCCACTTCCTGGGCGCACCGCGCACGCTCACTGATCAGTTCCAGGACTTTCTCGTCCAGGCTATCAATACGTACGCGCAGTGCCTTCAGCTCTTGCTCAGACATTAGCCGTGTTCCTTTTCGAACTCTGCCATGTAGGCAACCAGCGCGTTGATCGCATGGATGTCGACGGCGTTATAGATGGAAGCACGCATGCCACCCACCGAACGGTGCCCCTTGAGGTTCAACAGGCCGCGTTCGTCGGCACCGGCCAGGAACGGCTTGTCCAGACGGTCGTCAGCCAGGCGGAAGGGCACGTTCATCCAGGAGCGGTCAGACAGATTGATCGGGTTGCTGTACAGGCCGCTGGCATCGATGAAGTCGTACAGGACGCGCTTCTTCTCTTCGTTCAGCTTGCCCATGGCAGCTACGCCGCCCTGCTCCTTGAGCCACTCGAATACCAGGCCCGACAAGTACCAGGCAAAGGCCGGCGGGGTGTTGTACATCGAGCCGTTATCCGCTGCGACCTTGTAGTTGAGCATGGTCGGGCACAGCGAACGGGCGCGACCCAGCAGGTCTTCACGGACGATGTTGACCAGAATGCCGCTCGGGCCAATGTTCTTCTGCGCACCGGCGTAGATCATGCCGTATCTGGACACATCGATCGGGCGCGAAAGGATGTCCGAGGACATGTCGCACACCAGCGGGACATCGCCCACTTCAGGCACCCAGTCGAACTCCAGGCCACCAATGGTTTCGTTCGCTACGTAGTGCACGTAGGCGGCGTCCTTCGACAGCTTCCACTCGTTCTGACCCGGAATAGCGAAATAGTCGTAAGGCTTGGCGGTGCCCGCCACATTGACGTGACCGTAACGGGAGGCCTCTTCAATAGCCTTCTGCCCCCAGATACCGGTGTCGATATAGTCGGCAGTGCCGCTTTCAGGTAACAGGTTCAGCGGGATCTGAGCGAACTGCTGGCTCGCACCACCCTGCAGGAACAGCACCTTGTAGTTGGATGGGATGTCCAGCAAGTCGCGCAGATCCTGCTCGGCCTTGGTGGCGATGGACACAAACTCATCGCTGCGATGGCTCATTTCCATCACGGAGAGGCCTTTTCCATGCCAGTCGAGGAGTTCACCCTGCGCGCGCTGCAGGACTGCTTCAGGAAGCGCCGCGGGACCGGCACAGAAGTTATAGGCTCTCTTGCTCACATCCAATCTCACTCTAGATCTGGTGGGGTGGTGCAATAAACACGTATTTCAAGACTTTCAGAAGGGACAAACAACAAGGGGGCGAATCTTCATCCGCCCCCTGTGTGTCCGCTTATTCCTGCGGTTCTTCTTCGTCTGCGGCAGCGTCGAGTGTCGGCTCGTCGACGTTGTCATCGCCTGCCGCGATCACCTCGCCATCAAACTCTTCAGCTTCAAGTTCCTCGCCTTCAACTTCCGAAGGCTCCTGAACACGCTCCAGGCCGACCAGCTTCTCGTCCTTGATCAGCTTGATCAAGGTCACGCCCTGGGTGTTACGGCCCAGGCTCGAGACTTCAGCCACGCGGGTACGCACCAGGGTGCCTTGGTCGGAAATCAACATGATCTCCTCACCGTCGAGCACCTGGACCGCACCGACCAGACGGCCGTTACGGTCGTTGCTGACCATCGCGATCACGCCCTGGCCGCCACGCTTGTATTCCGGGAACTCGCTGATGGCAGTGCGCTTGCCATAACCGCGCTCGGAAGCCGTGAGAATCTGACTGCCTTCTTCCGGGATCAGCATCGAAATCAGCTTCTGCCCTTCCGGCAGGCGCATGCCGCGTACACCGCGGGCGGTACGGCCCATGGCACGAACGTCGGATTCCTTGAAGCGCGTCACCTTGCCGCCGTCGGAGAACAGCATGACTTCACGCTCGCCATCGGTGATGGCGGCGGAGATCAGCACGTCGCCTTCATCCAACTCCAGGGCGATCAGGCCCACGCTGCGCTGACGGCTGAAGGATTCCAGCGGAGTCTTCTTCACGGTGCCTTTGGCGGTGGCCATGAAGATGAAGTGACCTTCGGTGTATTCCTCGACCGGCAGCATGGTAGTGATGTACTCATCACTGTCCAGCGGCAGCAGGTTGACCAGTGGGCGACCACGGGCGGCACGGGAAGCTTCCGGGATTTCGTAGGTTTTCAGCCAGTACACCTTGCCCTTGCTGGAGAACAGCAGCAGCGTGGTGTGGCTGTTGGCGACCAGCAGGTGAGCAATGTAGTCCTCATCCTTCACGCCGGTCGCCGATTTACCTTTACCGCCACGACGCTGGGCCTGGTACGCAGCCAGAGGCTGGGTCTTGGCATAGCCGCCGTGGGAGATGGTCACCACGCGCTCTTCTTCCGGGATCATGTCCCCCAGGGTCAGGTCGAGGCGTGCATCGAGGATTTCCGTACGGCGCACGTCGCCGTATTCGGCACGGATCACTTCCAGCTCTTCGCGGATCACTTCCATCAGGCGCACGGCGCTGCTGAGGATACGGATCAACTCGCCGATCTGGTTGAGGATCTCCTGGTACTCGGCCAGCAGCTTTTCGTGCTCCAGGCCGGTCAGGCGGTGCAGGCGCAACTCCAGGATGGCCTGGGCCTGTTCCGGCGACAGGAAGTACTTGCCATCACGCATGCCATATTGCGGATCGAGGTTCTCCGGACGGCACGAATCGGCACCGGCGCGCTCGACCATGGTCATCACCGCGCTGGATTCCCAAGGCGTGCTGATCAGCGCTTCCTTGGCTTCCGACGGCGTTGGCGAGGCCTTGATCAGTGCGATAACCGGGTCGATGTTCGACAGCGCAACCGCCTGGCCTTCCAGGATATGGCCGCGCTCACGGGCCTTGCGCAACTCGAATACGGTACGACGAGTCACCACTTCGCGGCGGTGACGGACGAAGGCTTCGAGCAGTTCCTTGAGATTCAGGATGCGCGGGCGGCCATCGATCAGGGCCACGACGTTGATACCAAACACGCTCTGCAGCTGGGTCTGGGCGTAAAGGTTGTTGAGGATCACCTCAGGCACTTCGCCACGACGCAGCTCGATCACCACGCGCATACCATCCTTGTCGGACTCGTCGCGCAGTTCGGTGATGCCTTCGAGCTTCTTCTCCTTGACCAGCTCGGCGATCTTCTCGATCAGACGCGCCTTGTTCAACTGGTAAGGGAGTTCGGTGATGACGATCTGCTGGCGGCCACCGACCTTGTCGATGTCTTCGATGATCGAGCGGGCACGCATGTAAATGCGACCGCGACCGGTGCGGTAGGCTTCGATGATACCGGCGCGACCGTTGATGATCGCGGCGGTCGGGAAGTCCGGACCGGGGATATATTGCATCAGCTCATCGACGGTCAGCTCGGGGTTGTCGATGAGGGCCAGGCAACCGTCGATGACTTCACCGAGGTTGTGCGGCGGGATGTTGGTCGCCATGCCCACGGCGATACCGCTGGAACCGTTGACCAGCAGGTTGGGGATCCTGGTCGGCATGACGGCCGGGATCATTTCGGTGCCGTCGTAGTTCGGCACCCAGTCCACGGTTTCTTTATGCAGGTCGGCCAGCAGCTCGTGCGCCAGCTTGGTCATGCGCACTTCGGTGTAACGCATGGCCGCGGCGTTGTCGCCGTCGACGGAACCGAAGTTGCCCTGGCCGTCTACCAGCAGGTAGCGCAGGGAAAACGGCTGGGCCATCCGAACGATGGTGTCGTACACCGCAGTGTCGCCGTGAGGGTGATACTTACCGATCACGTCACCGACAACACGGGCAGATTTCTTGTACGGCTTGTTCCAGTCGTTACCCAGCTCGCTCATCGCGAACAGCACACGCCGGTGCACGGGCTTCAAGCCATCGCGCGCATCAGGCAGTGCCCGACCGACAATTACGCTCATCGCGTAGTCGAGGTAGGACTGTTTCAGCTCGTCTTCGATATTGACCGGGAGGATTTCTTTGGCCAGTTCGCCCATGAGAAGCCTGATTCCTTTTTCGGGTGAAACCTCGTCACATCCATATGGGACGAACGAAGCTCGCCGCTGCCGGCAGGTGCCTGGCAACGACTTACGACAAATCAACGAGTTATGACACGGATCTGCGCGTTATAGGCAACCCCTCGGGGCGGCCCTGGAAACCGCCGGATGTTATCACAATCGCCGCCACGCACCTATCCCCCTGATGCGCATGGAGCATAGTAAGTTGACGGATGACAGGCTTGAGGGCGACGAGAGGGGCTCAGAGAAGCGTCGGCACTGTTTTTTGAGGGCAGATCCCAGTGTTTTATTGACATCGAGGGCCAATCGGGGGCAAGCGCCCCTCCCAGATTTGAATGTGCGCACAGTTCAACAATGAAAGGGCGTTTGCCCCGAGCGCTAGCTGACAGCCGACAACGCTGTTAATGCAGCCGCTTACGGCACATCAACTTGGCCAGCTTGGCCGTGTCGGGCCGCTCGACGATACCTTTTTCAGTCACGATCACATCAATCAGATCTGCCGGGGTCACATCAAACACCGGATTAACAGCACTCATGTCCAACCGTTGGCCGTCAACGTCCAACAGCTCGCGCGTGTCACGCTCTTCGAGGGTGACATCATCCCCCGTGGCCATCATCAGATCGAGCGTGGAACTCGGCGCCACTACCATAAAGCGCACACCGTGGTGCATGGCGCACACCGCCAACTGGTACGTGCCGATCTTGCCGACAACATCGCCATTGGCGGCAATGCAGTCGGCACCGACGATCACCCAGGTCACGCCCTTGGTCTTGAGAATATGGGCGCCGGCAGAGTCGGCGTTTACCGTGACCGGAACGCCCTCGCCCGCCAGTTCCCAGGCAGTCAGCCGCGACCCTTGCAGCCAGGGGCGGGTTTCGTTAGCGTAGACCTGTTCGACCAGACCCTCGAGGAAAGCCGCGCGAATAACCCCCAGCGCCGTGCCGACACCGCCTGTCGCCAAAGCGCCTGCATTGCCATGAGTGAGGATTGCCTGGGCGTTGCCTTGATGCCTGCGAATCCGTTCAACCCCCAACTGGGCCATGACAAGGTTGGCTTCCCGGTCGCTTTCATGGATCGCAATGGCTTCGGCCTCCAGCACCGCCAAAGGATCGGCATGCTTCTTGACGCGATCCAGACGGTCACGCATACGCTGCAAGGCCCAGAACAAATTCGCCGCGGTTGGGCGCGAATCGGCTAAAAGTGCGTAGTCCTCTTCCCATGCAGCCTGCCAGTCCCCGCCTTCTGCGAGCCGAGAGCGGGCTGCCAGTACCAGCCCGTAGGCTGCGCTGATGCCGATGGCTGACGCGCCACGTACCACCATCGAGCGAATGGCCTGGGCCACCTCATCCACCGTGGTACAGGCTACCCAGCTTTCCCGGGACGGCAGCGCACGCTGATCGAGCAGGTGCAGCGCGCCATCACGCCAATCGATGGCCTTTACTTTCTCGGCAGCCAACAGTCGGTCGCGCATCCCTTACCCCGCACTCATGAACAAAAGCCGCCGATTATAGCGATCCGCCAGCCAGGACGCTCGGGTATACTTCGCCCTTCTTTTATAGCTGCCTGGGAAGACGCCTGCGATGACCGCCACTGCCGCCCCCCTCGACTTATTGTTACTGCCAACCTGGCTGGTACCCGTCGAACCCGCGGGCGTAGTGCTCAAAGCGCATGGCCTGGGCATTCGCGACGGGCGAATCGCATTTATCGGGCCTCGCGAAACCGCCTTGAAGCTCGCCACCAAAGAGGCGCGTGAACTGCCGGGCATGTTGCTCAGCCCCGGCCTGGTCAACGCCCACGGCCATGCGGCAATGAGCCTGTTTCGCGGCCTGGCCGACGATCTGCCGTTGATGACGTGGCTGGAAAAGCACATCTGGCCCGCCGAGGCCAAATGGGTCGATGAAGCCTTTGTCCGCGACGGCACCGACCTGGCCATTGCCGAGCAGCTCAAGGGTGGCATCACGTGTTTCTCCGACATGTACTTCTTCCCCAAAGTCGCCAGCGACTGCGTACACAACAGCGGCATGCGCGCGCAGATCGCCATTCCGACCCTCGACTTCCCGATTCCCGGCGCCGCCAGCGCCGATGAGGCGATTCGCCAGGGCATCGAGCTGTTCGGCGACCTCAAGCATCATCCGCGCATCAGGATCACCTTCGGCCCCCACGCGCCCTACACCGTGTGCGATGAAAACCTGGAAAAAATCCGGATGATCGCTGAAGAACTGGACGCTTCGATCCATATGCACGTGCACGAAACCGCCTTCGAAGTGCAACAGGCCGTGGAACAAACCGGTGAGCGCCCATTGGCGCGCCTGGGTCGCCTCGGTTTGCTGGGCCCGCGCTTCCAGGCCGTTCATATGACCCAAGTCAGCGAGGATGACCTGGCTTTGCTGGTAGAAAGCAACACCAGCGTCATCCACTGCCCGGAATCGAACCTGAAACTGGCCAGCGGCTTCTGCCCGGTGGAACGCCTGTGGCAAGCGGGTATCAATGTTGCGATCGGCACCGACGGCGCCGCCAGCAATAATGACCTGGACCTGCTGGGTGAAACCCGCACCGCCGCGATGCTGGCCAAGGCGGTAGCCGGATCGGCCACCGCGCTGGATGCCCATCGTGCGCTGCGCATGGCCACCCTGAACGGCGCCCGGGCCATGGGCCTGGAGAGCGAGATTGGTTCGCTGGAGGTCGGCAAGGCCGCCGACATCGTGGCCTTCGATCTGTCCGGCCTGGCGCAACAACCGATCTACGATCCGGTCTCACAACTTATATACGCCACCGGACGCGATTGTGTGAAACACCTTTGGGTCGCCGGCAAGCAGTTGCTCGACGACCGGCGATTGACCCGCATGAACGAGCAGGAACTGGTCGCCTCGGCGATTGAGTGGGGCCGGCGCATCAGCGGGCGAAACGAATAATGTCGGTTTTGGACCAGCGCGTTCAAAGCCTGTAAACCGATTATCAGCTTTAGAGGATTCACCATGAGCAACGTCGACCACGCCGAAATCGCCAAATTCGAAGCCCTGGCTCACCGCTGGTGGGACCGCGAAAGCGAGTTCAAGCCGCTGCACGACATCAACCCGCTGCGGGTCAACTGGATTGACGAACGCGTCAACCTGGCCGGCAAGAAGGTATTGGACGTCGGTTGCGGCGGCGGCATCCTCAGTGAAGCGATGGCCCAGCGCGGTGCCACCGTGATGGGCATCGACATGGGCGAGGCGCCGCTGGCCGTCGCCCAACTGCACCAACTGGAATCCGGCGTAAGCGTGGAATACCGCCAGATCACCGCCGAAGCCCTGGCCGAAGAGATGCCGGAGCAGTTCGACGTGGTGACCTGCCTGGAAATGCTGGAACACGTACCCGACCCCTCTTCAGTAATCCGCGCCTGCTTTCGCATGGTCAAGCCGGGCGGCCAGGTGTTCTTCTCCACCATCAACCGCAACCCCAAGGCTTACCTGTTCGCCATCATCGGCGCCGAATACATCATGAAGCTGCTGCCGCGCGGCACCCATGACTTCAAGAAATTCATCCGCCCGTCCGAACTGGGCGCGTGGAGCCGCCAGGCAGGACTGACCGTCAAGGACATCATCGGCCTGACCTACAACCCGCTGACCAAGCACTACAAGCTGGCCAACGACGTTGACGTCAACTACATGATCCAGACCCTGCGCGAGGAGTAAGCCGGTGAAGTTGCGAGCAGTTCTCTTCGATATGGACGGTACCCTGCTGGACACCGCGCCGGACTTTATCGCCATCTGCCAGGCCATGCGCGCCGACCGTGGCCTGGCGCCGATCAACGATCAGCACATTCGCGATGAAATCTCCGGCGGTGCACGGGCGATGGTCGCAGTGACGTTCTCGATGGACCCCGAATCCCCTGGTTTCGAGGCACTGCGCCTGGAGTTCCTGGAACGCTACCTCAAGGGCTGCGCGATCCACAGCAAGCTTTTCGAGGGCATGGGCGAGCTGCTGGACGACATTGAAAAGTCCAAGCTGATATGGGGCGTGGTGACCAACAAGCCGCTGCGCTTCGCCGAGCCGATCATGCAGCAGTTGGGCCTGGCCGAACGTTCGGCACTGCTGATCTGCCCGGATCACGTGAAGAACAGCAAGCCGGACCCTGAACCACTGATCCTGGCGTGCAAGATGCTCGACCTGGACCCGGCGAGCGTGCTGTTCGTGGGCGATGACCTGCGCGATATCGAGTCCGGCCGCGACGCCGGCACCCGCACCGCAGCGGTCACCTACGGCTATATCCACCCGGACGACAACCCGCGCCATTGGGGCGCGGATGTGGTAGTGGATCACCCGCTGGAACTGCGCAAGGTACTGGATAGCGCTCTCTGCAGTTGCTGAAGCATGGCTGCCCCCTGTAGGAGCGAAGCTTGCTCGCGAAAAACCTGAGAGCATTGCGTTTATCCAGATGCCCCGCGCTATCGTTGACGCTTTTCGCGAGTAAGCTCGCTCCTACAGAAAACATGCGGATTTCCTGTGAATTTTGTCGAGGTTGTTTATGTTTGATTACTCCGCACGCCCAGACCTGCTCAAAGGCCGAATCATCCTGGTGACCGGTGCCGGTCGCGGGATTGGCGCGGCAGCGGCGAAAACCTATGCCGCCCATGGCGCCACGGTGTTGTTGCTGGGCAAGACCGAAGCCAACCTGGCTCAGGTGTATGACGAGATCGAAGCCGCAGGCCAGCCGCAACCGGTGGTGATCCCGTTCAACCTGGAAACCGCCCTGCCCCATCAATACGATGAACTGGCAGCCATGATCGAAAAGGAATTCGGCCACCTCGACGGCCTGCTGCATAACGCTTCGATCATCGGCCCACGCACACCGATCGAACAGTTGTCCGGTGAGAACTTCATGCGTGTGATGCAGGTGAACGTCAACGCAATGTTCATGCTGACCAGCACCCTGCTGCCGCTGCTCAAGCTGTCCAAGGACGCATCGGTGGTGTTCACCTCCAGCAGCGTCGGGCGCAAGGGTCGGGCGTATTGGGGCGCTTATGGCGTGTCGAAATTCGCCACCGAAGGTTTGATGCAAACCCTGGCCGACGAGCTGGAAGACGTGGCGTCGGTACGGTCCAACAGCATCAACCCGGGCGGTACGCGCACCAGCATGCGGGCCCAGGCATACCCAGGGGAAAACCCGATGGAAAGGCCGGCGCCGGAGGAAATCATGCCGGTGTACCTGTACCTGATGGGGCCCGACAGCGCCGGCATCAACGGCCAGGCATTCGACGCGCAATAGGCCAAAAGAAGAGCCAACTGACACAACCAAAACCAAATGGGGGAGCGGGCTTGCCAGCTCCCCCATAGGTATTACGACGCTCTCTAGTTTTTCACCACTTCCTCAAGCGTGAAGCGCCCCAGCGGGTTTTGCAGGAAGTTGCTCACATTCTTGCGTGAGATGTTGATGTACGGGCTGTAGTACAGGTCAATCCAGTTCACATCCTGTTTCGCCAGCTTCTGCAGTTCGACATACATCTGCTCACGCTTGGCCGGGTCGGCCTCGATCCGCGCCGCGGCCACCAGCTCCTTGACCTTGTCATTCTTGTAGCGGGTCATGTAGTTCTGGTTGGTGTCGTGCCCCAGCACGAAGGTGGTTTTCTGGTCCGGGTCGAGAATGTCGTTGGTCCAGTACATAACCGAAATATCGTACTCACCATCCACCAACATCTGCCAGCTCTGGGTTGGGTCGACCTTTTGCAGGTTGGCGGTCACGCCGACTTTGGCCAGCTGGTCCTTGATGATTACCGCGATCTGCTCATCGGCCTCGTTGCCGGCATTGACTACGTAGTTGAGCTTCAAGTCCTTGGCCCCGGCCTGCTCCAACAGTTTCTTGGCGGCCGTCGGGTCATACGGGCGCTGCAGGTTGTTGGCGTAGTGGTACAACGAGCCTTTCGGGATGTAGGAATAAGCCACGGTGCCTTGACCGTAAGTGGCGGTCTTGACCAGCGATTGTTTATCAATGGCCATGTCCAGCGCTTCGCGCACTTCCTGCTTGGCCAGCAGACCGTGAGCGTGGTTGATCAGCAAGTGATCCTCACGGGTGGACGGGTCGGAGTGGATCACCACATTCTTGTCTTTTTTCAGCTCTTCCACCCGGGAGAACGGCACGAAGATCGCCGTGTCCAGCTCGTTGTTCTGCACCATGCGCATACGGGTGTTGTCATCGGTCACCGACACCCATTCCACACCGTCCAGGCTAACGTTCTTGGCTTGCCAGAAGTTCGGGTTTTTCTTCAGGATCACCCGATCGCCCTTGCGCCACTCATCCACGGTAAACGCGCCCGAGGTCACCGGCTTTTCCGAGTACGCGTCTTCGCCCATCTGGGTCATGGCCTTTTCCGACAGGATCGATACGGTGGGCGACGCCAGTTGCGAGAGGAAAGCCACGGCGGGAGTTTTCAGGGTGACCACCAGGGTTTTCGCGTCCGTGGCCTTGGCGGTGTTGATCAGGCTGAACGGATCGCTCCACAGCGAGGCTTTGTTGTCGCGGATCCGCAACAGGCTGAACGCAGCATCGTCGGCGGTGATTGGCGAACCGTCGGAGAACTTCGCATCGCGCAGCTTGAAGGTGTAGGTCAGGCCGTCCTTGGAAATGTCCCAGCTTTCGGCCAGCCCCGGCTCCATCTCGGTGCCCAGGTTGTCCACGCGCACCAGGGTGTCGTAGACGTTGGCGAATACCCAGGTGTCGCGATTTTGCGCGCTTTTGATCGGGTCGAACGTGGTGCTGTCTTCACGGCAGCCGATGGTCAGGACGCCAGCGGCGTGTGCCAGCCCGGCCGTCAGCGACCAAGCGGTCAATGTGGCGGCGGCGAGCAACTTCAAGTGACGGGATTGCATGTCTGAACTCCTTGTTGATAGACGGCAGAAAGGGTCAACGGCTCTTCAAGCACGCAACTGTACCGATGCTCGTGCAGGAAATGGGTAGGCGGCAACACCACGGAACACAGAGGCCGGGCGTGCCGGCAACGCGGGTGAAAGGCGCAACCTGTAGGTAAATTCAACGGGCTTGGTGGCTCGCCCGGTAAGGGTTCAGCCGGTAACGGCCGACGGGGATCGATCTCGGGAATCGCCTCAATCAACGCCGCCGTATAGGGATGGCGCGGTGCGGTGAACACCGCCTCTACGGGCCCTTCTTCGACGATCTTGCCCAGGTACATCACCGCCACGCGGTCGCACAGGCGTCGCACAATGGCCAGGTCATGAGCGATAAACAGGATCGCCAGGTTCATGCGCTGCTGCAGCTCCAGCAACAGGTTGATGATCTGGCCCTGGATCGACACATCCAGCGCCGCCACGCACTCATCGGCAATGATCAAGCGCGGCTCCACCGCCAATGCGCGTGCGATACCGACCCGCTGGCACTGGCCGCCACTGAGGGAGCCGGGTTTGCGGCTGGCCAGCTCCGGGCGCAGCCCGACCAGATCGAGCAGCTCATCGACCCGACGTGGAATGTCCTGCGGTGTGACCTTGCGCTGTACCCGCAACACTTCGGCAAGGGTTTCGCCGACCGTGTGGCGTGGGTTCAGCGCGGCGTACGGATCCTGGAAGATCATCGCGGTTTCATGGCGCAGGCGGGCAATGTCGATAGCGCTGCCGTGGGCCATGTCGATACCATCGAACAGTACCTGGCCGGCGCTGATCGGGTTGAGGTGCAAAATCGCCCGGCCCAACGTACTTTTACCGCTGCCGGATTCGCCCACCAACCCGAGGGTTTCCCCGGCGCCCAGGTTCAGTGAGACACCATTGACGGCCCTCACCCACTGCTTGTTCAGACCGAACACACCACTGCCGGACGCGGCGAAGCGCACCTCAAGGTCCTTGATCTGCAACAGGCTCATGGGCGCTCTCCCAATGGATAGTGGCACGCTACCTGCGCGCCTTCGGGCAGCCATTCAGTACACAACGCGCCGACCTGCGGGCAACGTGGGCTGAAGCGGCAACCACGCGGTAACGCATCCAGCAACGGCGGTTGGCCGGGAATGGTGCGCAGCAAGGCATGGCCGCTGCTGTGGGCCGGCTGGCAATCGATCAGGCCGGCGGTATAAGGATGTTGCGGACGCGCCAGCACGTCGTATTTGCTGCCGTGTTCGCACAGGCGCCCGGCGTACATCACCGCAATGGAATCACAGGTCTGCGCCACCACGCCGAGATCATGGGTGATCATGATGATCGACAGGCCCCGCTGGTCGCGCAGGTCCAGCAACAGGCGCAGGATTTGCGCCTGCACCGTCACATCCAGCGCCGTGGTGGGCTCATCGGCAATCAGTACTTTCGGGTTGCAGCCCAACGCCACGGCGATCATGGCGCGCTGGCGCATGCCGCCGGAAAATTCGTGAGGGTAGTTGTCGACCCGCGCCTGGGGGTCGGGGATGCCTACCTGACGCAGCACCTCGATGGCCTGCCATCGCGCGTCTTTTTTCGACGCCCCCTGATGCAGGCGAATGCCCTCGGCAATCTGCTCACCGATACGCATCAACGGGTCGAGGTGGCTGCTGGGGTTCTGGAAGATCATGCCCAGTTGGCCGCCGCGCACGGCACGCATGCCGGCGTCATCCAGTGACAACAGGTCTTGGCCGGCCAGTCGCACCGCGCCGCCTTGCACGCGTAAGCCGGGCGATGGCAGCAGACGCATCAAGCCGCGACAGGCCATGGTCTTGCCCGAGCCGCTTTCCCCCACCAGGCCGAGGATTTCGCCTTCAGCCAGGTCGAAGGACACGCGGTCCACCAAGGTCACATCGCGCCCGGTGTTGTTGGCGATCACGCTGAGGTCGCGCACTTGCAGCAAGCTCATGAGCGGTCCCCTAATACTTGCGCCACACCATCGGCCAACAGGCTGAAGCCCATGGCCAGGGTCACGATGGCCAAGCCCGGAAAGGTGCAGATCCACCACGCCGTGGTGATAAACGCTTGCCCTTCGGCCACCATCGTCCCCCACTCGGCCGTCGGCGGTTGCACGCCCAGGCCGAGGTAACTCACGGCGGCACCATTGAGCAGCACCAACACGGCGTCAGACATGGAAAACACGATCGAGCCGAACATCGCATTGGGCAGCAAATGCCGGAACAGAATGCGCCCATGGCCGAAGCCCAGGCTCTTGGCGGCCAGGGCAAAGTCGCTTTCCTTGAGCACCAGGATCTGGGAGCGGATCAGCCGCGCATAGGACACCCAGCCTACCAACGCCATGGCGATATAAAAGCTCTTCAGGCCCGGGCCGAGGATAGCCATGATCGCCAGCATCAGCACCAGGAACGGGAACGCCAGGATCACGTCGATCACGCGCATGCAAAAGCTATCGAAACGCCCGCCAATGTAGCCGGAAACCGCGCCGACGAACGTGCCGATCATGAACGGAAAAATCACCCCGACGATGGCCAGTTGCAGGTCGATGCGCGCGCCCCAGATCACCCGTGAAAGGATGTCTCGGCCATAGTTGTCCGTGCCGAAGGGATGGGCCGCGCTCGGCGCCAGCAAGCTGAAGTCAGTGTTCTGCGCAATCGGGTCATAGGGCGCGACCCACGGCGCGAACAGCGCCAGGGCCAACCAGCCGAGCAGGATCAACAGCCCCCAGGCCGCGGTCAGCCGACCGTTGCGAAAACCAAACCGCAGGCGCAAGCGCCATGGGGCGATCAGTGGGCGGCTGCTCATTGCATCTTCACTCGCGGGTCGAGGGCCACCGTCACCACATCGGCGAGGAAGTTGACCACCACCGTCGCACAGGCCAGCACCATCGCCACGCCCTGCACCACCATGTAGTCGCGGGTAAAGATACCGCGCACCAGCAATTGGCCAATGCCCGGAATCGCGAACAGACTCTCGATCACCACGGTGCCGCTGATCAGCCAGCCGATATTCACTGCCAGCAGGTTGACCGCCGGCACCAGTGAGTTGGGCAGCACATGCCGGCGGAACACCGCGGCCTCCGACAGCCCGCGCGCCCGTGCAGCGGTGACATGGTCGGCCTGCAACTCCATCAACATGCTCGCCCGCAGGTTGCGTACCAGCACCGCCGACAGCGCCAGCGCGATGGTCAGGCAGGGCAACAGCATATGGTGGGCCTTATCCAGCCAGGTCCGCCCATAGCCGGACACCGGGAACAAGCCCCATTGCACACTCAGCAACAGGATCAACATCAAGCCCAGCCAGAATGCCGGCATGCCCAGGCCGACCGTGGTGAACACGCGGACCAGGTTGTCCACCCACCCACCTTTATTGCGTGCCGCCAGCGTCGCCAACGGCAGCGCAATCAGCAGCGCCAGCACCACACTGCCCAGTACCAGCACCAGGGTCGGCTCGATGCGGGTGACGATCAGCTTCAGCGCATCAACCTTGTACAGCAACGACTGGCCGAGATCGCCCTTGAGCAGGTTCTTGAGGAAGTAGAAATATTGCAGCCACAGAGGCTGATCAAGACCGTACTGCGCGCGGATTTTCAGCAGGGCATCCGGTGTGCTGCGCGAGCCGAGCAAGGCCCGCGCCGGGTCGCCGGGGATCGAGCGCACCAGCACAAAGGTGATCAGGCTGATGCCGAACAACACCGGCAGCAATTGCAGCGGCCGGGAGAGCACAAAGCGGTAGCGCGCCAGGTTCATCCGTCAGCCTCGATGACGAGCGAGAAAGTCCAGCAACACCGGAAAATATGCCTGGGGCTCTTCATAAAACGGCATATGGCTGCTGTTGGGGAACACGTGCAACTCGGCGTGCCTGGCGGCCTGCTTCATGCGCATGGCGCAGGCCGGGGTCAGCTCGTCATGTTGGCCGGTGGTGATCAATATCGGCATCTTGAACCCGGCCATCTCGGGGATGCGGTTCCAGTCCTTGAGGTTGCCGATGTACAGAAATTCGTTGGGGCCTTGCATGGTTTCGTACGGTCCCATGTTCCAGTCGCCGAGGGAGCGCTTGACCGGCTCGGGCCATTCGTCCAGGCGGCACACGTGGCGGTAGTTGAGCAAGGTAATGGCCGCCTGGTACTGCGGGTGGTCCAGGGTGCCCATGGCTTCGTGGCGTTGCATCATGGCCACGGTTTCGCTGCCCAGGGCACTGCGCAGGCGTTCAAGTTCTTGAGACAGGTGCGGGATGTCGCCGACGGTGTTTTCCAGGATCAGGCTTTTCAGCGCGTCGGGGTAATGGATGGCGTATTCGATACCCAGCCAGCCGCCCCAGGAATGCCCCAGCAAGTGCACGCGGCCCAGGCCCAGGGCTTGGCGCACGGTTTCGACTTCTTCCACATAACGGCGGATTTCCCACAGGGCAACATCGGTCGGTCTGGCTGATGCGCCCGTGCCAAGCTGGTCGAATGCAACCACTCGCAGGTTATGGTCCTTGAGCCAGCCATGGGCGTCGCGCAAGTAATCACACGGCAGGCCCGGACCGCCGTTGAGACACAAGAGCACCTCATCGCCGTCGCCAAAGCTGTAGACCACGAGGTTATGACCGTCGACTTGCACGTTGTACTGCTGGTCGGGGGCAATTTCACGCCACATGTATACATTCCTTGTGTTGTATCGGCCTGGCAGCTAGCGGCCGTTTATCAGGCCAACACTACCGAGGATGCCGCGCGTCCATAACCTAGTATTTCTTATAGGTTTGGCCTGGCAGTCCTTCGCCGGGGCGTGGCATTCTACTTGCAGCAAGTCGAGATTCAAACGAATTCGGGAGCAGAACGGATGCTGGCCAAGCTAACTGCCTTCAATAACCGCCTTATGCCGGGCAGGAGCCTGGATGAACAGATGGACAACACGTTCATCCTCGCCCAGCAGTTGGGCTTCGATGCGTTGGTGTATGACTACACCCCGGTGCCCATCGACCTTGATGGCACGCTGATCACCCCCTCGGTGCTGGAGTTGCGTAACACACCGACCGACTGGCAGGCCTTGTGGTGCAGCGAAGGGTTTTACCAGATTGACCCGGTGCAGCATCTGGCGCTGAGCACGGTGTCGCCGTTTGTCTGGTCTTACGAGGCAAAAACCGAGACCGCCCTGCAGAAAATCATCGACCCCTGCCACGCGCCGGTATCGTCCTACCTGCATGAACGGCAACTGACCTGCGGTGTCAGCGTGCCCATTCACTTGCCCCGGGGCGGTTTTGCCTCCCTTACCGGGCTGCGCATCGGCAAGGCGCACACGGTTTTGAAGGACGCCCAGCAGACCCTGGCGGATTTCAGCCTCATTACTCACGCCTTGCAGGAAGCGGCCTACCCGCTGTTCAGCAAAGAGCTTCGCACCTACCCGCACATTCATTTGACCAAGCGTGAACGCGAGTGCCTGAAATGGGCCACCGACGGCTTGACCGCCGCCGAAATCGCCACGCAACTGAGCCGTTCATTGGCGGTGGTCACCCTGCACCTGGCTTCGGCCATGCACAAACTGGGCGCCAAGAACCGCGTCCAGGCGGTGGTGCGTGCCACCCATTACCGCCTGCTCGAAGATTGAGCCATCGGCAAAACCTATCTGTTTTGCTAGTTACCTAAACGTCTCGTGCAGATTATCGTGGCCCTGATCCTTTTTTCAGAGCAGGGTACGAAATGGAATTCATCGAAAAAGTCCGCGAAGGCTATGCGACCTTTGGCGCTTACCAGACCTGGTACCGCGTCACCGGCGACCTGACCACCGGCCGCACCCCCTTGGTGATCATCCATGGCGGCCCTGGTTGCACCCATGACTATGTCGACGCCTTCAAGGACGTCGCCGCCAGTGGCCACGCGGTCATTCACTATGACCAACTGGGCAACGGCCGCTCCACTCACCTGCCCGACAAAGACCCATCGTTCTGGACCATCGGCCTGTTCCTCGAAGAGCTGAACAACCTGCTGGACCACCTGCAGATCAGCGATAACTACGCGATCCTCGGCCAGTCCTGGGGCGGTATGCTCGGCAGCGAACATGCGATCCAGCAGCCCAAGGGCCTGCGCGCGTTTATCCCCGCCAACTCGCCGACGTGCATGCGCACCTGGGTCAGCGAGGCCAACCGCCTGCGCAAATTGTTGCCGGAAGGCGTGCATGAAACCCTGCTCAAGCATGAACAGGCCGGCACCTACCAGGACCCGGAATACCTGGCCGCTTCGCGGGTTTTCTATGACCAGCACGTATGCCGGGTCAACCCATGGCCGGAAGAGGTGGCACGTACCTTCGCCCAGGTTGATTCAGACCCGACGGTGTACCACGCCATGAGCGGCCCGACCGAGTTTCACGTCATCGGCAGCTTGAAAGACTGGAACGTGATTGGCCGCCTGTCGGCGATCAACGTACCGACGCTGGTGATCTCCGGTCGACACGACGAGGCCACGCCGCTGGTGGTCAAGCCGTTTCTGGATGAGATCGCGGACGTGCGCTGGGCACTGTTTGAAGACTCCAGTCACATGCCCCACGTGGAAGAACGCCAGGCGTGCATGGGAACAGTGGTGAAGTTTCTGGATGAGGCGTGTTCGGCGAAACACCCCGAACGCAAGGCTGGATGATTGCCAAATGTGGGAGCGTGCCTGCCCACGAAGACGGTGTGCCAGCCGCGGTTATTTCAACCGAGCCACCGCCTTCGCGAGCAAACCCGCCCCCACCGTTCAGACCTCGCTGGTCTCAGGCTTTGCCGACTTCTTCGGCACATCGGCCAGCAACGGAATCTCCGTCCCCTGTGCATCAAACAACTTGCCGCCACTGAAGTAATCCCCGTCACGCAGTGCCGCCACATCGTGGAAGCACAAACTGCGCTCCGTCCCCGCCACGAACACCGATTGCTGGTCCGAATTACCGACGGTGAAGTGGTTGAACGCCAGGTTCAGCAAAATGGCCATGATCGCCGACGAACTGATCCCCGAATGGAAAATCGTCGCAAACCAAGTAGGAAAGTGATCATAGAAACTCGGCGCCGCGATGGGGATCATGCCGAAACCGATTGAAGTGGCAACGATGATCAGGTTCATGTTGTTGCGATAGTCCACCTTGGACAAGGTGCGAATGCCACTGGCCGCCACGGTGCCGAACAGCACAATACCGGCTCCCCCGAGTACCGAGGTCGGCACCGCAGCGATCACGCGCCCCATGAACGGCAGCAAGCCGAGCACCACCAGGAACACCCCGCCCGTGGCCACCACAAAACGACTTTTCACACCGGTCACCGCCACCAGCCCGACATTCTGTGCGAATGCACTCTGAGTGAAAGAGCCGAAAATCGGCGCGAACATACTCGACAGCATGTCAGCACGCAGGCCGTTACCGAGGCGCTTGGAATCGACTTTGGTATCGATGATCTCGCCCACGGCCAGGATATCCGCCGAGGTTTCCACCAGCGTTACCATGACAACAATGCACATGGAGATGATCGCGGCCACATGGAAGGTAGGTACGCCGAAATGGAAGGGTGCAGGGAAACCGAACATCGGCCCCTGGGTCACGCCGGAAAAATCGGCCATGCCGAGCAATACCGCGATCACCGTGCCTATCACCATCGCCAGCAGGATCGACAAGCGTGAAATAGTCGCGCTGCCGATCTTGCTCAGCAGCAATACCAGCACCAGGGTCAATGCGGCCAGGCCTATATTCGCCATGCTGCCGAAATCGGGCGCACGGCTATTACCGCCCATGGCCCACCGTGCCGCAACGGGCATCAGGGTCAGGCCAATGGTGGTGATGACGATGCCAGTCACCAGCGGCGGGAAGAACTTGGTGATCCT
This sequence comes from Pseudomonas sp. BCA17, assembly GCF_004519405.1. GTDB lineage: Bacteria > Pseudomonadota > Gammaproteobacteria > Pseudomonadales > Pseudomonadaceae > Aquipseudomonas. The sequence continues at coordinate 289,437 of NZ_SGWI01000004.1, forward strand.
TGAGAATACCGGCGTGATCAACAACCCGATAAACGACGCGGCCATCACCGCCCCGAGAATCGCCGGCACGCCACCGGCGCCATCACTGCCGACAATCGCCACCATCGTCGCCACACCGGCGAACGAAACGCCTTGCACCAGCGGCAGCTGACAGCCGAAGAACGGCAGGCCAAGGGTTTGCAACAAGGTCGCCAAACCACCGGCAAACAACGAGGCCGCGATCAGCAGGCCAATATCCGCGGGTGATAACCCGGCCGCCTGGCCGACGATCAACGGTACCGCGACGATGCCGCCGTACATGGTGAGCACATGCTGCAGGCCGTAAGCCATATTGGCGGCGACGCCAAGATTTTCATCTTCTGGCCGCTGCGATGACGCCTTCGGAATAGTCATGGTGAGGGGTTCTCTGTTTTTGTTGTGCAAGCACTGTATGCAATGTCATGGCTCGATGTCCATAGAGTTGTATACAATCAATTGAACAAGATACCCTCCAACGGCGTTACAAAAACAATCCGGCCGTCATGAGCCAGAACGCCAAAGGACCTGAAACAATGAAAAAGGCATTACAAGGTGCAACCGTTGCCCTCACTCTCCTCGGCGGCGGGGAGGCCGTTGCAGTGGAATGGATGAACAACAGCTTGGGATTTCGCTACGGACAGCACTTCACCAACCCGAACAACCCCGACGACTTCAGCAAGCGCATCTACAGTTTTACCCACGCCAGCGGCTACCAGTACGGCAGCAACTACCTCAATCTCGATGTGTTCCTCTCCGACAGCCGCGACCCACGCAAGGGCACCGACCATGGCGGCAGTGAGGTGTATGCCGTCTATCGGCACCAGTTGTACGCGTCGCGGGTATTCGATGTGCCGCTCGGTACCGGGCTGATCAAGGACTACGCGCTGACCCTGGGTTTTGACGCCAACCGCAACAACAACTTCGCCTCGGCCAAAAAGCGCGCACTGGTAGCCGGCCCGACGTTGAAATTCAACACCGTCGGCGTGCTGGACCTGAGCCTTTTGTACTACAAGGAACGAAACCATACCGGCATCCCAGGTGCGAAGGAGTCCAATTATACCTTCGACGACACCTACATGCTCAACCTGACGTGGATGCGCCCGTTTGAAATCGCCAACCATGCGGCCAAATTCCAGGGTTTCATCAATTATGTCGGGGAAAAAGGCGAGGACTACCACGGCCGCGATACTGCGCCGGAAGCGCTGATGCGCACGGCGTTGATGGTGGCGGTGCGGCCGGGGAAAAGCGTCAAGCCGAACCTGTATCTCGGGCTGGGCTACGAGTACTGGCACAACAAGTTCGGCGTTGACGGCGGCCGGGGTAGCCGCACATCTACGCCGACGCTGAATATGGAAGTCACGTTCTAACCGAAGACCCCAATCAAAATGTGGGAGGGACGGTGCCCTCCCACATTTTTTGAACAGGTTGTCAGTTCACGCCTTGGCCAATTCCGAATGATCCGTCTTCGACCGCGCCAACCAATACCCCAGCACCGCCATCGGCGCGGTCGCCAGCATCACGATCACGGTAATCAGCAACGGCTGGTCGAGCATCGACGACACCAGCAGGCTGCTGAGAAAGCACAGGCCCAACTGCAGGGTGTTTTGCAGGGCCGCCGCCTTGCCGGAGTTTTCCGCAAACGGCATCAGCGCATTCGCCACCACGATGGGGTAACTGGCGCCGTTGACCAATGCCATCAGGCAGAACGGGATCAGCAACGTGGTGAGGGTCGGCACCGTCAATGTGGCGACCAGATACAACGCCACCATGCTGATGCAGTAGGCCAGCAGCAACCACGGCAGCAGGGTTTTACCCTGGTAACGCTGCAGTGCGCTGCGGCAACTGTAGCCACCGATGAGAAACGCCAAGGTCGGCAGCACATAGCTCAGGCCAATGTCATTCGGGCTATAGCCCATGCCGCCAAGGATAAACGGTGAAGCGGTCAGCCAAGCGAAAAAACTGGCGGAGCACGCGGCGAAGATCATCACGTTGCCGGTGAACACGCGAGAGGTCAGCAACTGGCCGTACCCCAGGCGTGAAGGTTTGCCCTCCTCCGCCTGACGTTTCGGCATTCTGCGCAGGAACAGCGTCGGCAGCAGCAACAACAGCGCCACACCCAGCAAGACCCCGAAGATCGCCTGCCAGCCAAAGTGATTCAACACCAGCGCCCCCAACAACGGCGCCAGGGCCGGCGACAGCGACATCAGCGGCATGATGCCGGCAAACACACGGTGAGCTTTGTCGGCCGGGTAGCGGTCGATCACCAGGGCCTGCCAACTCACCGCGGCGGAACACACGCCAATCGCCTGTATGAAGCGCAATGCCAGCAACTGCGGCGCGGTCTCGACCCAGAACATGCCGAGGCAGCCCAGCACAAACAGGCTAAGGCCCGTGAGCAGGATCGGCTTGCGCCCCAGACGGTCAGACAACGGCCCCCACAACAACTGCCCCACCGCAAAACCGGCGAGGAAAATACTCAAGCTGGCGCCCACGGCACCCGCACCAATCTGCAACTGCTCGCCCATGGCACCGAATGCCGGCAAGTACATGTCCATGGCGAGATAACCGAGCATGCTCAGCCCCGCCAGATACCCCGTAAAACCAAACGAATTTTTCATCGAAACCTTTGAGAACCTGCCATCAAACAATTTGTTGACCGACGCCCATTATGAAGCTGACAGTTTTGCTGTGAAGCGATAATAATTGGACACTCTTATCAATATTTTTGAAGGCAAGTCCCATGTGGTCCGAATACTCCCTGGATGTAGTCGATGCCGTGGCACGCCATGGCAGCTTCAGCGCCGCGGCCCAGGAGTTGCACCGCGTACCCTCGGCCATCAGCTACACGGTGCGTCAGATTGAAGAATGGCTGGCGGTGCCTCTGTTTGTGCGGCGGCATCGCGATGTCGAACTGACCCCGGCCGGCCGCCTGTTTATCGACGAAGCCCGTGGTGTGATGAAAAAAATGCTCGGCACGCGGCGTTTATGCCAGCAAGTGGCGAACGGCTGGAGCGGTCAATTGAAAGTCGCCGTTGACTCCATCGTCAAACCCCAGCGCTGCCGCCAGTTGGTGTTGGACTTCTACCGGCAGTTTCCCGAGGTGGAATTGCTGTTGGAGTACGAAGTGTACAACGGCGTGTGGGACGCCCTGGCCGATGAGCGCACCGACATCGTGATCGGCGCCACCAGCGCGGTGCCGGTGGCCAGCCACTTCACCTTTCGCGACATGGGCTTGCTGAACTGGTTGTGCGTGGCCAGCGCCAAGCACCCATTGGCGGCGGTTGAAGGTTTGCTCAGTGATGATCAATTGCGCCCGTTCGCGTCACTGTGCATGACCGATACCTCGCGCAACCTGCCCAAGCGCGATACCTGGACCCTGGATAACCAACGGCGTCTGGTGGTGCCCAACTGGGCCTCGGCACTGGATTGCCTGCGCGACGGCCTGTGCGTCGGCATGGCGCCGGCGCATCAGGTGTTACCGTGGATCGAACGCGGTGAACTGGTCGCGCTGCAATTGCACAGACCGTTCCCGGCCAGCCCGTCGTGCGTGGCCTGGGCCCAGAACAAACTGTCTCCGGCCATGGCGTGGCTGCTGGAATACCTGGGCGATACCGAGACGTTGAACCAGGAATGGCTCAATGGTCCAGTAAACGGGTGATTGCCCTCACGATCATATCGACCTCTTTGCCCGCCAGGGTCAACGGCGGCAACAGGCGGATGATTTTGCCCCGCGTCACGTTGATCAACAGCCCATGTTCCTGGGCGGCTCGCTGGGTCAGGTCGCGATAAGGGCTGGCCAGCTCGATACCGATCATCAAGCCCAGCCCGCGAATCGCCAGCACCTGCGGGTGCTCGCTCAGTTCCACCCGCAACCGCGCCAACAAGCGTTCGCCCTGTTGCGCGGCGTTCTGCAGCAAACCTTGCTCTTCAATAATATCCAGCACGGTGCAACCCACGCGGCACGCCAGCGGGTTACCGCCGAAGGTACTGCCATGGCTGCCCGGGGTGAACAACTGGGCCACTGCAGCGCGCGCCAGGCAAGCACCGATGGGCACGCCGTTGCCGAGGCCCTTGGCCAGGGTCATTACGTCCGGGGTAATGCTCTCGTGCTGGAAGGCAAACCAGGTGCCGGTACGGCCGATACCGGTCTGGATTTCGTCGAGCATCATCAGCCAACCGTGGCGCGTGCAGTGATCACGCAGGGCTTTCAGGTAACCGGGCGGTGCGGGCAACACGCCACTTTCGCCCTGGACAGGTTCCAGCAAGACGGCCGAGATGCGCGAGCCGAACTGTAGCGTGAGCGCTTCCAGAGCCGCCATATCGCCGAAGCGCACCTTGAGAAAATCCCCCGGCAAGCGCTGGAAACCCAAGCGCACCGACGGCCCGTCGCTGGCCGCCATAGTGCCCAGGGTACGGCCATGAAAGGCGTTTTCCATGACCACCACCAACGGCTGCTCTATGCCTTTTTTCCAGCCATGCAGGCGCGCCAACTTCAGTGCTGTCTCGTTGGCTTCGGCACCGGAGTTGTTGAAGAACGCACGGTCCAGGCCGGACAACTGGGTCAGGCGCCGAGCCAGCTGTTGTTGCCAGTCAATGCTGTAGAGGTTGGAGGTGTGCAGCAACAAACCGGCCTGCTCACTGATGGCCGTCACCAGTTTCGGATGGGAATGCCCCACATTGGTCACTGCGACACCGGCCACCGCATCGAGGTATTCACGGCCCTGCTGGTCCCACAGGCGTGTGCCCAGGCCACGGGTAAAACTCAAGGCCAAGGGTTGATAAGTGTCCATCAGGCAGGCGGCGGTCATGGCGGCGGGCTCCAGTGCATCATTGTGATAGCTCCAGTATCGTTAGCCACCCAAGCTGGATAAACTGCACATTCCTGCAATGACTTTAAACCAGGGCTTGATAATGGATCTGTTCCAGGCAATGTCGGTGTACGTAAAAGTGGTGGAAGCTGGCAGCATGACCGCCGCGGCTCACGCCTGCGGCATGTCGACCACCATGGTCGGCAACCACTTGCGCGCCCTGGAACAAAGACTGGGCGTCAGCCTGCTCAAGCGCACCACCCGCAAACAAAGCCTTACGGAGTTCGGCGGGCAGTATTACCAACGTTGTCTGGAAGTGCTCGGGCTGGTGGCTGACTCGGAGCAATGGGCGGAGCAAGCCCATAGCGACGCTCCCAAAGGCACCTTGCGTATCACGGCCCCGCCGGTGTTCGGCACAGAGCGACTGGCGCCGGCCTTGAGCGAATTTGCCCAGCGCTACCCCCTGATCAATCTGTACGTGGTGCTGAGCAATCAGCGCATGGACCTGGTCGACAGCGGCTTCGACGTGGCGATTCGCCTGGGCGAGCTGGAACCCTCAAGCCTGATCGCCAGGCCCATGCAGGACTACACCCTGACCCTCTGCGCCTCACCGATTTACCTGGCGCGACGCGGTACGCCGCAGGTGCCCGAGGACCTGCGACAGCACGATTGCCTGGCGTTCGCGTACCCCTCGACCGACGACTGGCGCAATGCCGACAAACTGTGGCGCATGACCGGCCAGGAAGGCGAAGTGGAAGTTGCCGTGTCCGGCTCGCTGACGATCAACAGCTCCCAAGGCCTGCACCAGGCGGCGGTACAGGGCATGGGCATCGTGATGCTACCTGACGCCCTCGTCCGACCCGACCTGCAGGCCGGAAAACTGGTGGCGCTGTTGACCGACTATCAACTGCCCTGCCGCCCTATGCACCTGCTGTACCGCCAGGACCGCTATCGCCTGCCCAAATTGCGTGCCTTCGTCGACTTCGTCATGGAAAAGTGGGCGCGCTAGAACGCCACGCCCAACTCACGCAGACGCGCAGCCGTACGCTCGGCCGAGACATGGTGAATTCCCTGCCAACCGAGCGCGACCGCCGCCTCGGTATTGCCGGCGACGTCATCGATAAACACCACTTCGCCTGGCTGGATATCCGGCAGATGGGCGCGCACCTGTTCCAGGCTCGCGTGATAGATCGCCGCGTCCGGCTTGATCTGCTTCAACTCGCCAGACACCACGATGTCGCGAAAGCGCTGCAGGAACGGGTAGTTGGCACGCGCATAAGGGAACGTCTCGGCCGACCAGTTGGTGAGCCCGAACAGAGGCATGCCGGCTGCGTGCAGCGCTTCGAGAATCGCCACGCCTTCGGGCAGCGGGCCGCGCAGCATCTCGTGCCAGCGGTCGTAGTAAGCCTGGATCAAGGGTTCGTATTGAGGGTATTGCTCGATCAGGCGGCGCGTGCCGTCCGCCAGGCTGCGGCCAGCGTCCTGCTCGGTGTTCCAGGCTTGGGTGCAGATGTTATCGAGAAACCATTGCCGCTCCTGGTCGCCGGCAATCAGCTTGCGATACAGATGTTGCGGGTTCCAGTCGAACAGGACACCGCCAAAATCAAAAACTACTGCACGAATCGTCATCAGATCCTCCGTTAGCGTGGCTTGATAGCCGAAGGAGTCTGGCAGATTGTGAGGGAGGGTGGGAGCGCGAGGGGGTGTAAGAAACTTCCAGGCTTACACGAGAAAAAATGGGAGGGAGACAAGCCCCCTCCCACTTTCAGACTGCGTCTCAGGCTTGAATCAGGCCATTGATCTTCACAGTCGGGTTCACGTCAGCGTCGTAATCCACGCCGTCGATTTCAAAGCCGAACAAGCGCAGGAATTCTGCCTTGTAGCCGGCAAAATCGCTGATCTCGTTGACGTTTTCGTCGGTGACCTGGTTCCACAGGGCCGCCACGGCGTCCTGGACTTTCGGTTCCAACTCGGCCAGGTCGGCACGCAGGCGGCCGTCGGCGTCCAGCTTGGGCTCTTTGCCGTACAGGCTGTCCTTGAACAGGCCGTAGACCTGCTCGATGCAACCTTCGTGGGTGCCCTGCTCTTTCATCACTTTGAATAGCAGCGACAGGTACAGCGGCATGATCGGGATGGCCGAACTGGCCTGGGTGACCACGGCCTTGAGTACCGACACACGGGCGTCGCCCTTCAGCGCGGCGAGGTTGTCGCGCAAGGTCAGGACCTTCTTGTCCAGGTCTTTCTTGGCTTCGCCGATGGAGCCGTTCCAGTAGATGTCCTGGGTCAGCTTCTCACCAAGATAGGTAAAGGCGGTGGTCTTGGCGCCTTCGGCGAGCACGTCGGCGTCACGCAGGGCGTCGATCCACAGTTGCCAATCTTCGCCGCCCATCACTTTGACGGTGCCGTCGATTTCTTCCTGGGTGGCCGGCTCAAGGGTGGTGTCGACCACAACACCCTTGTCGGTGTTGATACCGCGCAGGGTCACAGCCTTGCCGATAGGCTTGAGGGTGGAGTTGTGCACCACGCCTTGCGGGTCGGTACGGCGTGGCGCGGCCAGGCTGTAGACCACCAGGTCGATCTTGCCCAGGTCTTTCTTGATGGTTTCGATGGTCAGGCGCTTGATCTCGTCGGAGAACGCGTCGCCGTTGATGCTCTTGGCGTACAGGCCTTTTTCGACGGCAAACTTCTCGAACGCGGCGCTGTTGTACCAGCCGGCGGAGCTCAGCTTGCCTTCTTCGCCTTCCTTCTCAAAAAACACGCCCAGGGTGTCGGCGCCGCAACCAAACGCAGCACTGATGCGCGCGGCCAGGCCGTAACCGGTGGAGGCGCCGAGGACCAGCACCTTTTTCGGGCCGCCTTCGATGGCGCCGTGTTGGGTGACGTAGTCGATCTGCTCTTTGACGTTCGCTTCACAGCCAACAGGGTGAGCGGTCACACAGATAAAGCCACGAACCCGCGGTTTGATGATCATAAAAATTCTGCCTCTTCCAAGGTGCCGAAGGCCAATAGTGGCCATTCAACTTCAATCGTACCGGTCTATGACGTCCGAAAAACCGAAGCGTCACGATAGACGCAAATCTTCTGTTCTCAAAATTCAATCCACAAAACATCAGGACGGCCATAACACCTGTTAAAAATTGTGCCGGGGCTTCACAAATTCGCAATATTTAAACCGCCAGGCGACGTCATAAAGTCCTATCATGGGCGGATTGTTTCGCTTTGTTTCCGGTCCGGAGCCATGTTTCATGAGTAAAAGTGCTGTTCGCAAAAAGCTGGTATCAGTTGCCTGGGTGCTTGGCGTTCTGCTGTTTATCTACTGCTTCCCACGCACCAGCCTGGTATTTCTGCTGCTGGTGGTGTTCTGCGGCCTGTACGATTTCCTGCGCAACGGCCTGTATGACCGTGACACCATCAAGAAGTACTTCATCGGGAACGGCCGCAATACGTGGATATTGGCACCGTTCAATACGTTGTTCGACCTGTTGAGCAGCCGCAACCGCCATGTTTACACCATGCGCGACCTGCCGCCCGCCTGGCGCGAGGACCTGCAACAGGTGATCGATGACGCCATGGCCAACAAAGATGAAATCATCAGTTACCTGGATGAGCGCATGGCCGAGAAGAAGCGCGGCATGCTGTTCTTCCAATGGTACGGCCGGCCGATCGAAACCACCCTGGACATCCCGCAACTGCGCAAGAAACTGCCGTTTGTGAAGACCATCGGCGTCTCGGTATTCAACGAGAACCGCTCGACCTCCTTCCATTTCGGCCCCCTGCGCATGATGTTCCGCGTGCTCTACAACATGGCACCGGCACCGCACCATGAAGGCGTCTACATTCAGGTGGGCAAGCACAAGCACTACTGGCACGACGACCCATTGTTTATTTTCGATGACACCTTGATGCATGCGTCCTTCAACAAGAACGATGCAAAACGCTACTGCCTGTTCATCGATATCGTGCGACCGACCCCGCTGCCGGGCGTGCTCAACGCCGTGATCTCAGGCTTTGCCGGCCTGGTCTTCACCCTGCGTCGGGTTTTCTACAAAAACTGGAAGCTGATTCAGTAAGTTCTGCGGCATGATGGTGCCGGACGGTGTTTGCGCCCAGCCTGTGAGGCGGCCAGAATAACGGTCCAGTGCGCCCGAGTTCGGGCGCCCACCATTCCCAGGCCATCGCCGCTCCCGTGGGAGGCGATGGCTGTGCTTTCAAGGAATCAGAATGCCCCAACGTCAAGTCATCAATGCCTCCGTCAGCCCCAAGGGCAGCCTCGAAACCCTCTCCCAGCGTGAAGTGCAACAACTGAGTGAAGCCGGCACCGGCAGCATCTACACCCTGTTCCGTCAATGTGCCCTGGCCATTCTCAACACCGGCGCGCATATCGACAACGCCAAGACCATCCTCGACGCCTACAAAGACTTTGAAGTGCGTATCCACCAGCAGGATCGCGGCGTACGCCTGGAACTGCTGAATGCCCCGGCCGATGCGTTCGTCGATGGTGAAATGATCGCCAGCACCCGTGAGATGCTGTTCAGCGCCCTGCGTGACATCATCTACACCGAGAACGAGCTGGACAGCCAGCGCATCGACCTGAGCAATTCCCAAGGCATCACCGACTACGTGTTCCACCTGCTGCGCAACGCCCGCACGCTGCGCGCCGGGGTCGAACCGAAGATCGTGGTGTGCTGGGGCGGCCACTCCATCAACACCGAAGAATACAAATACACCAAGAAAGTCGGGCACGAACTGGGCCTGCGCAGCCTTGACGTATGTACCGGCTGCGGCCCCGGCGTGATGAAGGGCCCGATGAAAGGCGCGACCATTTCCCACGCCAAACAACGCATCACCAACGGCCGTTACCTGGGCCTGACCGAGCCGGGCATCATCGCCGCCGAAGCGCCGAACCCGATCGTCAACGAGCTGGTGATCCTGCCGGATATCGAAAAACGCCTGGAAGCCTTCGTGCGCGTCGGCCACGGCATCATCATCTTCCCGGGCGGCGCCGGTACGGCCGAAGAGTTCCTGTACCTGCTGGGCATCCTGATGCACCCGGACAACCGCGACCTGCCCTTCCCGGTCATCCTCACCGGGCCGAAACACGCCGCGCCGTACCTGGAACAATTGCATGCATTCGTCGGTGCCACCCTGGGCGAGGCGGCGCAAAAGCACTACCAGATCATCATCGACAACCCCGCCGAAGTGGCACGGCAGATGACGAGCGGCCTGAAGGCCGTGAAGCAGTTCCGTCGCGAGCGCAACGACGCGTTCCACTTCAACTGGCTGCTGAAGATCGACGAAGGCTTCCAGCGCCCATTCGACCCGACGCACGAGAACATGGCCAGCCTGCAACTGAGCCACGCGCTGCCACCGCATGAACTGGCGGCCAACCTGCGCCGTGCGTTTTCGGGCATCGTGGCCGGTAACGTCAAGGACAAAGGCATTCGCCTGATCGAACAGAACGGCCCCTACGAGATCCACGGCGACCCGGCCATCATGAAACCGCTGGATGAGCTGCTGAAGGCATTCGTGGCCCAACACCGCATGAAGCTACCGGGTGGCGCGGCGTATGTACCGTGTTATCGCGTCGTTCAATAAAAGTGACTCAGTAAAGGTGGCTGAGTAATCCGCACAGCACCGTCACACCATTGATTCCACCCACGGGCCAGGGTGCGCCAGTTTGCGCACCCCGGCCGTGGCTCCAGGCGCAATGCCCACGTGGAAACAGGCGGTCGGTCATATGCTGTATCTCTTTGCAGGCGTTTTCGGGCGTGTCGACGGGGTAAACCGGACTATCGTTTTTAACTGTCCCGATCAACTCGCACCAGAAGAGCGCCTATGGACCAACGGATCTTGTCCTCCATAATTCCTTACCCTAATGTAAGGAGCATAACGATGGAGATATTCAATATGGCAACCGCCACACTGACCTCAAAAGGGCAAATCACTATTCCGGTCCAGGTCAGAACAGCCTTGGGCCTGGAAACCGGAGACCGCGTAGAGTTTGTCGAGATGGAAGACGGCAGGTTTTCCATCATTGCCGCCAGCAAAACCGTACACGACCTCAAGGGCCTGGTCCGTAAACCTGCCAGGGCTGTCTCGATCGAAGACATGAACCGCGCCATCGCCACGCAAGGAGCAAAAGCCGGATGATCGGCCTGGATACCAACGTGTTGGTGCGCTACGTCACTCAGGATGATCCCGTGCAATCCCCCAAGGCGTGCGAGCTGATCGAATCGCTCACCACGCTTTCGCCAGGCTTTGTCAGCCTGGTGTCAGTGGTGGAATTGGTGTGGGTCTTACAAAGCTGCTACCAATGCGCCAAAAGCGAATTGGTGACGGTTTTGGAGACGCTGTTGCGCACCCGCGAATTGATCATCGAACAGGCGGAAATCGTTTGGCAGGCACTGCGGCGGTTCACGGCGAGTAAAGCCGATTTTGCCGACTGCCTGATCGAGCGCTGCGCCCATTCAGCAGGGTGTGAATACACCGCTACATTTGATCTGGATGCAGCCAAGGCAGCCGGGATGAAACGCCTGAGCTGAGCCATCGCGTTGCGGTGGCGACCAGGCTTTGGTAAAAACGCGTTCAGACCTGATCAAGAGAAACACTCACGTGCGTAAGCTGCTTTTCGCAATCTTGAGCGTGGCCCCTGCACTGGCCATCGCCGACACCATCACCTGGCCCGACCTGCCGCAAACCTGCTTCGTCAGCGGTCGCTCTGCCACCAGCGTAGATGTCGATACGGGCTGTGCGGCCTTCCTGATCAACGTGAAAGGCAAGGCGGCGGGTACGCCGATCAAGCTGGATATCCCGCAGTACGCCCTGCACGTCGACGAGGCCACCGGCAAGGAAACGCCGGTGATCATCATCCAGGCGGAAGAAAACGGCGAGATCAAGGCCGTGGGCTATCGGGAGCTGGGCACCGACCAGCTCGGCGCCGCATTGCTGCGGGAGGTTCGGCTCCTAGGTACCCAGAAGCCGAGCTAGCCAAGGCTTAGCGAACCCAGCCGCCACCCTGCCAGTGGTAACCGTCATTACGTTGCACCCAATGCGGATGCACATAACGGTAACCTTCGCGCACCGGCTCCCAGTGGCCATGCACCGCCACGTATCGCCCGCCCTGCCAACGCCAGTAACCGCGCGACCAGACATAGCCGTAACGTGCTGCCGGCTCGACCTCGATCACTTGGACCGGTGGCGGTTGCGGCGCGACGACCTCGACATACTCACGTTGTACCGGTCCGCGTTCATGCACCACGCGCTCTTGCACACACCCGGACGCCGCGACGACCACTGCCGCCAAAGCTGCATAACGTAGCAACATACAAAACCCTCGGGCGTTATCGCCCAACAAACACGCTGAAAATTCCCCCTTCCTGCAGCCTCGCTCCTGCTTGGCTCTGAGTTCTTTTTAACAGGTAGTGTCTGTCGGCGGGCTGAACGGCGGGCGCCTTAAGCCTGGCCAAAACGCTGTAACACAGCGTCGACAAAGCGCCGCAGCTTGGCCGTGCGTTGCCGGTTTGCGGTGTAGACGAGGTGCATCGGGCGACTCGGTGCGTCAAAGGCCGGCAGTACGCGCACCAACTCCCCCCTGGCCAGCGCCGCACGCAAGAAATCCTCAGCCCCCAGGACAATGCCAAATCCATCCAGCGCGGCCGACATCAAGGCCCTGCTCTCATTGATCTGCAAACGGCTGGAAACCGCCACTCGGTAAGTGGCCGCACCTTGGTGGAACACCCATTCCCGATCAGCAAGGCGGGCCCAGAAGGCGTAGCCCAGGCATTCATGCTGCTCAAGGTCTGCCGGTATCAGCGGTGTACCGCGTGCCGAGAGGTAAGCCGGTGCCGCACAGGCCACCAAGCGATAAGGTGCCAAGGGCCTCGCCGTGAGGCTGTTCGTGGCCAGTGGGCCGATACGAAAGGCCACCTCATAACCTTCCTCCACCAGGTCGACGAAGCGGTCTGTCAGGTGCAGGTCGATTTCCACGTCTGGATGATCGCGCAGGAACGCCGTGATCAGAGGCATCAGGCTATAGGAGCCAAAAGTTACCGGGGCGGTGATCCTCAGCTTGCCGCGCGGCGTGTCGTTCATGATCTGCGCGAGCGAGTCGGCGGCGTCGGCTTCCGCGAGGATATGTTTGCAACGCTCGTAGTAGGCACTGCCCAGCTCGGTCAAGCTTTGCCGGCGAGTGGTGCGATTAAGCAGGCGCGCACCCAGACGCTGCTCAAGCGCGGCGACATGCTTGGCCACCATCTGCGGCGACATGTTCAAACGCTCGGCTGCACGTGCGTAGGAGCCCGACTCAGCGGCCATGACAAACGCATGCATGCTTGAAAGACGGTCCATCATTCCCTACTCCCAGTAACAACATCGACACCAAAACGCTTATTTATCGAGATTTGGTTGCTAATCATCATAACCGCTCCCCCGTTCACAGGAGCAAGGACATGAAGATTGGCGTAATAGGCGCAGGCTTTATCGGGCGGGCCGTGGCCGAATTGGCACTGGCGGCCGGGCATGAGGTGATGTTGAGCAACTCCCGTGGCCCCCAGACCATGAGCAGCGTGCTCAGCGGCATCTTGGGTGTGCAGGTGGGCAGCGCGGACGATGCCGCCAGATTTGGCGATGTGGTGCTGGTGGCCATCCCCCTGGAGCACTACCGCAGCGTCCCGGCGCAATGGCTGGAGGGCAAGGTGGTGATGGACGCCAATAACTACTACCCGAACCGTGACGGGCATATTCCGGCGCTGGACCGCTTTGAAACCACCACCAGCCGGCTGCTCGCCGAGCACCTGCCGCATGCGCATGTGGTGAAGGTGTTTAACGCGATATTTGCCCCCGACCTGACCCAGGACGCTCGCCCCCACGGTGCAGCGGACCGCCGCGCCCTGCCGGTGGCAGCGGACGATGCGGCAGCCAAGGCGCAGGTGATCAGCTTGCTCGACGAACTCGGGTTCGATGCCGTGGATGCTGGCGGGCTGGATGACAGCTGGCGCTTTGAACGGGGCAAACCCGCGTACTGCATTCCGCTGGATCAGGCAGGCCTGGAGGCCGCGCTGACCAAGGCCGAACGTACGGTTGAACTGCCTGCTGTCGAACGAACCCGCCGATAAACGCCCGTGCACAAAAAAGCCCGCTGACCGTCACCGGTTCAGCGGGCTGTTTACATCAGGACTTGGCTTACAGCGCCAGGTCAGACGCAGGCTTGCTTGGCTCGGCCGCAGGCTTGGCAGCCTCGGTGGCCTTTGGCGCCGCCAGTTGCGGGATGGCTGGCGGTGGAGTCAGTTGCAGGACGCCGGCCGTGTAGGCCCATTCCTTGGCAACCGCTTCAGGACTGTCGTTCAGCTTGGTACCGTAGCTCGGTACGATCTGGTGCAGTTTGGCCTGCCACTCAGGGCTCGCCACTTTGTCCTTGAACACTTTCTGCAGCACGGTCAGCATGATCGGAGCCGCGGTGGACGCGCCCGGCGATGCACCCAGCAGGCCGGCGATGGTGTTGTCGGCGGAGCTGACCACTTCGGTACCGAGTTTCAGGACGCCGCCCTGCTCTTCGTCACGCTTGATGATCTGCACACGCTGACCGGCCTGCCACAGGCGCCAGTCTTCTTTCTTGGCGTTCGGGAAGTACTCTTGCAGCGCCTTGAAGCGGTCGTCGTCCGACAGCATCAGTTGACCGGCAAGGTACTCGACCAGTGGGTATTCATGAATACCGACTTTGGTCATTGGCCAGATGTTGTGGGTGGTGGTGCTGGTCAGCAGGTCCAGGTACGAGCCTTCCTTGAGGAACTTGGTCGAGAAGGTCGCAAATGGGCCAAACAGGATCACGCGCTTGCCGTCCAGCACGCGGGTGTCCAGGTGCGGAACCGACATCGGCGGCGAACCCACCGAAGCTTTACCGTAAGCCTTGGCCAGGTGCTGCTCGGCCACGGTTGGGTTATCGGTCACCAGGAACGAGCCACCCACTGGGAAGCCTGCGTATTCCTTGGCTTCAGGAATGCCGGACTTTTGCAGCAAGTGCAGTGCACCGCCGCCCGCGCCGATGAACACGAACTTGGCATCGGTTTCGGTCTTGGTGCCGTCTTTCAGGTTTTTGTAGCTCACACGCCACGAACCGTCGGCGTTCTTGGTGATGTCCTGCACTTCGCTCGACAGTTTCAGGTCGAACTTCGGTGTGGTTTGCAGGTGAGCGACGAACTGACGGGTGATCTCGCCGAAGTTGACGTCGGTGCCGATTGGCGTCCAAGTGGCCGCGATTTTCTGGTTCGGGTCACGCCCTTCCATCATCAGCGGAACCCACTTGGCGATCTGCGCCGGATCTTCGGAGTACTGCATGCCGGCGAACAACGGGCTCGCCTGCAGGGCTTCGTAGCGCTTCTTGAGGAACTTGATGTTGTCATCGCCCCACACAAAGCTCATGTGCGGCGTGGAGTTGATGAACGAACGCGGGTTCTTCAGCACGCCCTGCTGGACCTGCCAGGACCAGAACTGACGAGAAATCTGGAAGGCTTCGTTGATCTCGACCGCTTTCGGGATCTCAACAACGCCATCCTTGTTTTCCGGGGTGTAGTTCAACTCAGCCAGGGCCGAGTGACCGGTACCGGCGTTGTTCCAGCCGTTGGAGCTTTCTTCGGCAACGCCATCAAGACGTTCGACCATCTCCATCGACCAGTCCGGCTGCAGCTCGTTGAGCCAAACACCCAGGGTCGCACTCATGATGCCGCCGCCGATCAGCAGCACATCGACTTTCTTTGCCTCTTCCGCGTGAACGGACGTGATCCCCATCGACAAAGCCAGCCCCAGCAGGGCAGTGTTTACTTTCTTAAACATCAGTAGCACCTATGATAAAACGCCATCCGCCCCGCCGCCCCGGATCATGGCAACCCTCGATCACGCTACGTCAGGCAACGTACCGTGGGGTTTACGCAATCACATGAGGACCGCAGGGTGGGCACACAAGGCCGATGAATCGGCCTCACTGTTATGTCCCTTCTGCGCTGACTTCTTATCATTATTGGCTTCAGCTACCTGGGCGACAGACCACCGCCGGGACGTATACGGGTGTACGCACCAGGGAAAGACTAGACCAAGACGGCGCGCAGAATATCACGCTGAGCGGTGTTTATGCGTCGTTTGGCCAATTGACAGCTCTAAATCGCCCGTTTTGGCGCGACCGTGTCAAGGCTGGCAGACGCGACGTGGCGTCACAGGGTTGGAACGTTTACGCAAAACGCTGTTCTAGACAGTTTCGCCGCTGCTTGCGTAGCATCGGCGGCTTTCCTTCGTGCGATCCATCCAGACTAGAGTTGTCCATGACTATCCAGCAGACACCCGGGCATGTACTGCCCGCGCGTAGCGCCGCCAAAATGGAAGCGGCCATGGCCGTGGGTGCCTTCGCAATCGGTACCGGCGAATTTGCCATCATGGGCTTGATGCCCGACATCGCCCACAACCTGGGTTTAAGCGAACCCCAGGTCGGCCACGCCATCAGCGCGTATGCCTTGGGTGTGATGGTCGGCGCCCCATTACTGGCGATCCTCGGCGCCAAGTTGCTGCGCAAACACATGTTGCTGTTGCTGATGGGGCTCTACGCCCTAGGCAACCTCGCCACCGCCTTCACCCCGACCTTCGGCTCACTGGTGGCCTTCCGCTTTATCAGCGGCCTGCCCCACGGCGCCTACTTCGGGATTGCCGCCGTAGTCGCCTCGAGCATGGTGCCCAACGACAAACGCGCCGGCGCCGTGGCCCGCGTGATGATGGGCCTGACCCTGGCCATGCTGCTCGGCAACCCCATCGCCACCTTCCTCGGCCAGCACCTGGGCTGGCGTTCGGCGTTCGGGCTGGTCAGCGTGATTGCCCTGTGCACCATCGCTCTGGTCTGGCAATTCGTGCCCCACCGCCACGACGAGCAACGCAGCGACCCGCGCAAGGAAATGCGCGCCTTCACCAAACCCCAGGTGTGGATGGCGCTGTCGATTGGCGCCATTGGGTTTGCCGGGATGTTCTGCGTATTCAGCTACCTGGCACCGACCATGCTCGAAGTGACCAAAGTGTCGCCGCAGTGGATTCCGTTTGGGCTGGCGGCGTTTGGTGTCGGCGGGATTATCGGCAACATTGCCGGCGGCAAGCTGTTTGACCGCATGCAGTTCCGAGCGGTGGGCTTGATATTGGTGTGGTCGATGGCCGTGTTGCTGTTCTTCCCCTTCGCGGCGTCGTCGCTGTGGGGCGTGCTGCTGAGCATGGGATTGGTCGGCACCATGGTGGCCTTGGCTGCGCCGCTGCAGATCCGACTGATGGACATCGCTCATGAAGCCCCGAGCCTGGCGGCGGCGTCCAACCACGCGGCGTTCAACCTGGCGAACGCACTGGGGCCGTGGTTCGGAGGCATGGCAATCACGGCGGGATATGGCTGGACAAGCACCGGCTACATCGGCGCGGCTACCGCGCTGGTGGGCCTGGGCCTCTACCTCATCGCCCGCCGCATGCAGGGCGGCCACTGAAAGCCCAATTGTAGGAGGGGGCTTGCTCCCGATGGCAGCGGGTCAGTCAACACACTGATGACTGACCTCCCCGTCAATCATCATGCAACAGCCCTGACCCATACTCCCCATAACTGCTGCCCAACCCACTGCCGCCAAAATTCATCTTGGCGGCTTTGCTCGGACTGTGGTCACCAAACGCCTGGCATCCCCCCGAGAAACACGGGTCGCCGCTCACGCCCGAAGAACCCGACGAACAAGCACTCAACAGCAACGTACCAGCAACCATCACGACTTTGACGAGGTTCGAAATCATGTTTTCAGTTCCCTGTGGGCTGGAGGCGCGAGGGTCCTCTCTTGAAGAGGATCGTAGACCTCAAAGGCTCAGGGAGTGATGAAACTTTACTGCGCGACAGCAGGGGTTCAGGTTGCCGCCTTGGGGTAAGGCGGAGGCGCGGCGTTGCCGGCTTGCTCCTGGGCTGGAGGATTGCAGCCTTCGTTGTCTAGACGCCAACCGTTGAATGGGCAGCGTTGCTCAGTTGCTGAAGTTCAAGCTGCTTGGCAGCACTGGCCTCAAGACTCGCGCGCTCTGCATCCAGATACTGATAAATGCCATGGAGGTTGGTGATTTTCTGCTTGATCTCCGCCATCTTCTTTTCAATCAGCTTAGCGCCGTCAGCACAATCGATCAGCTTGTTGCGCTGCGCATCCAGAATCTCGCCTATTTCCCCGAGGGAAAACCCCATGCTTTGCGCCCGCTGGATGAAGTCCAGGTCCTGCAGGGTTTGCGCGGTGTAAACACGATAATTGTTGGTTCGCCGCTGCGGTGAGATCAAGCCGATTTGCTCGTAATAACGCAGCGTATGGCGGCTTGCACCGCTGCGCGCCTCAAGTTCGCCTATTTTCATGAAAACAACACTTGACTGTAGAGTTGGGTCGACAGTTTACGCTTGATTTCTTACCTGACCCAAGGAACATAGAAATGAGCGTGGAGTGCTTTGTCACGGGCGGTACCGGCTTTATCGGTCAACACCTGGTGGCGCACCTGAGTGCAAAAGGTCACACCGTACAGGTGTTGATGCGTCGGCCAGAGCGCCTTGCCGCACTGCGGGAACAAGTCGACCGGTTGGGAGGGAACGCGTCCCGGGTATTTGCCGTGGCTGGCGACCTGGAGCAGGACAACCTCGGGCTGAGCCTTGCCGACCGCGAAAGGCTGAGGCAAGCCAGCGTGGTATTTCACCTGGGAGCCCACTTTGCCTGGGGGCTTTCAGTGCAGCAGTCACGTGCCGTGAATGTAGAAGGCGCAAAACGCGTGGCGCTATTGGCGGCTGAGCAAAAAAGCCGGTTAGTGATGATCGGCGGCTTCATGCTGAAAAACCATGAACACCTGCAACGCATAGGCATTGATCCTCATCATCCGGAGTTGACCAATTGGCCCGCCCTCTACCGGCGTGTCGGTGCTTATGAGGGGAGCAAGCTGGAGGCACACTTTGCCACCCTGGCGCTGATGTCAGCCAAGGGCGCAGACGTGACCGTCGTCCATCCCGCCACGGTGTGTGGTCACAGCCACACCGGCCATATCCTCGAAGGTCAGCCACTGATGGAGCTTATACGAAGCCTTATGCACGGAAAGCTGACTGCCGTGCCCGGCACCGCCGAACACTGGCTGCCGCTGGTCACCGTGGATTATCTGGTCGAGTTGGTGGCGGCCAGTGCTTTTGACCCGGCCATGAAGGGCCAGGAGCTGCTGGCACTGGATGCCCAAACGCCCAACTTGCGCGAACTTCTGGCACAGGTGGCACAAGCCATCAGCGTAAAGCCTCCCAAGCATCACATTCCGCTCCGAGTGCTGAAATGGCTACTGAGGATTCCTCCCGTCGCGCGTTTTTTGAATACCAGTGTCGAGGCTTTGGACTTCATCCAGACCACGCGTTTTGATACAGCGGCGGTCGAGCAATTTGCCGGCAGGCATGGGATAGCTAAATCGGATATACGTGAGTCTTTGCGGCGTACTGCTGTGTTCGTCAAGTCACAGGGCATAGCCACGGGCGAGTCTCGCTGACTTATTGCGGGCAACCAGAGATCGTGTTTTCAGTTCTCTATGGGCTGGAGGCGCGAGGGGCCTCCCTTGAAGAGGATCGTAGGCTTCAAAGACACAGGGGATGATGAAGGGACAACACGGGTTCAGGCTGCCGCCTTGGGTAAGGCGGCGGGACGGATTGTCAGGCGGTGGCCTTGCTGGCGGCAGGCGCGGCTTGCTCCTGGGCTCGGTCAACGAGTAACGCGCTCAGGTCGATTAGTTGTTGGATGCCCAGGACGATGGCGCGGTGGGGGTCTTCAAGTTCGAACGCTAGCGTGGCGGCCATTTGGTTGGCGGATTCCAGGTTTTCGGAGGCGTTAGCCAGGAGGGTTTCTGTGTCTATTTTGGGGTTGACTAGGAATAGGTTGCCGGATGGCGCAGTGTTTTGATCGACATGAGGATTGTGTGATTTGTTAGGCATGGGCGAAGCTCCAAATATTTACGGGAGTTAAAACGCCTTAGCAATACGGACTTCCACCTCCGGCCGCTGGGTTTGCAGCGGCTTAAGGAGGTTAGTTACAGATGGTCTGACGGGCAAGCCGAGAAAAGTGTGGGAAGGTTCCTAGGGTAGATCGTGATCTGACCCCGATATACACGCGGTTCTTTTTGGTGGCGAGCAAAGTGACGATTTCACTCAACTTCATAGCTGGTTGATATGCGCAAGCAGGATCTAGGGAATAGATAGAAAAGAGCAGGGCCCGATAGCCGCCGATAGCCATGGGTAGAAACCGGCAGCGTCCGGCCAAAAGCAGACCATGGACAGGCTGTCAAAGTCTTTCTAAGCTCTGCGGAGGCTATCTCGCGTTCCCTCGCCTCATGCCGCGCTTCTGGCGTGACACTCAACTTGCTTAAGGAGTTATGCATGGATACGAAATCATATAAAGCCTTTGGCAGAACCTATTATGCCCCTTGTGGCGCCTACCTATAATTAGGCAGCTCATGAGCATCTGGGTGCACCACGAAGTCGGAGACGTTCCATCTATCGGAGAGATTTCCGGACAGCAGTGCAGGTTCTGTAACGGTCCTCTTGTCCAAGAACAAATCGAGGATCGCTGGGCCGGAATCTCAAATGAGACCGCTGAGTTGCACAGGAAGACCGTGCTTGGGATGGCCGAGATTCATGGCGACTTCATACTAAGAGAAATGGAACTAGTGTGTGAGCCGGATGAGAGGGAAGCATATCTTTCCACTTGCCCCTTGTGCGGGTGGTGGCAAGTATTCAAAGAAATCTACCTTTGCACCAAGAGCCAGATATGGTTTGTCGAATGCGGTACAAGTGCAGTCCTGTACAAATTTAATACAGTTGACATTACAATTCCGGCTGAAGAGGTGCGCCAATACTTGGTGGCAAAATACGAGGGCCGTTTCAACGTTCATCCACGTCGACTCGAGGAAGTAGTCGCGAGTGTCTTCTCGAGTCACGGCTTCAGATCAGAGGTAACGTCCTATTCACGAGATGGGGGAATCGACGTTATCCTCCGTGACGCGCTCGGTCGCCCTATAGCCATCCAAGTGAAGCGCTATAAGGGAGCAATCGAGGTGGCTTCTATCCGCGAGTTGCTTGGAGCTATGGTACTGAAAGGCTTCACCAGGGGAGCCTTCGTCACTACCTCCACATTTCAGGCTGGCGGACAAGAGATGGTGAGGACCGCATCGGTTCGAGGCCTCGCCCTAGAGTTGATTGACGGTGCGCGATTTTTAAGCGGCCTTCAAATCGCCCAACTAATAGATTTCCGTCGGTATCCGCGGTTCCTTCAGGACGATGTCCTGGGTTCGCTGAAACTCCGGCTGGGCAATGAATACCACTGCAATTCCCTTTAAGAACAGAGCACTTGCTTTGTTCATTCACCGCAGCAGCAAGATGCCTGACTGCGATAGGCACGGAAATCGGAATCAGGCCACAATATAACTCTGACTCCCCCACCCAACCTCATAAAACGTGAACCGTACTTTTCAGCCCTCCACTCCCCTCAATGCCCCTTATGATGCCCCACCCCCTCACCCGCTACTGACACGCTCGCCTGCGCCACTTTCCCCGACGCGGGAAGCACTCGAATGATGCTCATCATCCCCAGGTCTTCGTGCCCCAGCAGGTGGCAGTGAAAGACAAAATCCCCCACCACTTCACCGCGAAAATCCATCAGCAGTGACACGCTGGGGTACGGGTCCTGTGCATTACCGGACCAGGCCGGCACCTCGATGGTGTCCAGGTATTGCCCCACAATCCCCGGTGCCTGCGGCTCTTTACCGAAGTTGTTCTGCCCCTGCACATAAAAATGAATCTGGTGGATGTGAAACACATGGTTTTCGGTGCTGCGGTTCTCGACAGACCACTGCTCCACCGTGCCTTGAGTGGTGGTAATACTCGGTGGCTGGTCGGGATTGAACACGTGCGGCACTTGGCCGTCGACCGTCATGTAGAACTCGGTTTGGTTGGCGTTTTCGGAGAAGTACAAGTTGCGCTGGGCAACGACGGGGGCTTGCTTCAATCCGGCAAAGCGCTTTCCAGCCGTTTCGGAAATTGGTCGTGCAGGCAGGCTGGCAAGTTTTGCCTCGGTGTTAGCCCCTACGTCGAGCGTGATCAGCGGGCGAGTCGGGTTGCAGTCGCCGTCCGCACCGGTGTTGATATTGGCCGTCATCAGCGTGGCTTTTTGCACGCCGACGCCAGGCATATTCGCCACGAATTCTACGCGCGACGCCGGCGGCAACCGGAAATGATTGACCGCAATGCTCTGGCCGGTGCCGCCCGTGCCGTCTTGAGAGTTGATTGGAACACCGTCGATGGCTATCAAGTTAAGGGTCTGCGGCACGTTGTCGTAGACGAGGCTCAGGTCGAGTATTGAATCTGCGGAAATATTGGCGACCCGCCAAAACTGGGCCTGGCCCGGTGGGACTTGCATCTTGGCGGCGACAAAAAATACGTTGTTCTTATCGGTGTAGGAGTTGACCGGCACATTGTTCACGGTAACGTCGTGGAACGGCACGTCGACCCCGCAGTTACCGGGCCCTTCCTTCAGGTTATTGAGCTGGCGCTGATCACGCAGAACCAGGACCTGTTGCGGTAGCCCCTGCACCGCTGGAAAAAACCGTTCGATCCCGTCCACAATCAATGCGCCAGTCGCGCCGCCCATGACGACCGGTTCGGAAATGCCGTGCACATGCGGGTGGTACCAGTACATCCCTGGTGGCTCGTCAGTGGGGAAGTCCAGGGTGTAGGTGAAGGTTTCGCCGGAATTGATGATGGTTTTGATCACCTCATCCCCGCCACATACCGGTGCGGTATTGGTGCCGTGATAATGCAGGTTGACCGAGGTGCTGTTCATGAACTTGGCACCGCAATTGGGCGGGTCGAGCGCCATCGGCTTGATTCCCTGGGGCGTGTTGTTGGTGACCACCACCGTCAGTTTGTCGCCGGGCAGCACATGCAACGTGGGATTCTGCATGCCGTCGGGCGCCATGAAGCAATAAAGTGTACGGCCCTTGTCATCGACCGTTTGCTGATAAGAAAAGCTCACCGCCAGCGTGCCATTTTCACTGTAAAGCGCGGGCGGCGTGACTACGTGCGCGCCTTGGGCAAACCTTGGACACCCGCCGGGAATCGGCGCGATTGCTGCGCTCCTGATAGCGGCAGGCGCGGTTTGCGCCAATGTGCTGCCATGTGGGAGCAGGGATGACAGGAGTACCACGCACGCCGATGCAGCAAGCGCCTTGATCGCTATAAGTCCATTCATGTTCACCTCGTCATTGAGAGCGACCGGGTGTACGCCTACTGCGCATCACCACTGCAATTGAACAACCGTATGAGGGAAGAGGCGCCTATCTGACTGGAACAAACGCTGCGACACGCGGGGCGGCTGCCCTTGTGACATTCCACATCATATCCTGCCAATCCTGAGCGACAGACTAGCTCAGCCGTTACAAGGGTGAGCGGCGTTGAAAGATCATTGAGTTATAAAAGCAATAGCAAAATGACATCGCGCGAAAAAGATGATGGCATCTTGCGTCAGGATAAGGTCACGTGTCAGGGGAATACTCAATCCCGGATTTGCTAAAAAGATGTATGAAAATCAACTCGCGTTAGAAGCGACACTAATAGAGTTTGCTCTCCATAGTGAAAAGTCAGGCTGAGTGAGGTTGGTAATAACGTATGGGGTGCTCTTTCGTAATAGGTAAAAACGCTGGGTACATCAAGCAGGGCTTGGCCAAGCTAAGAATTAAACACTTTTGACGAAGCACGCCATTATTATTTTCAGGTATGCGGTGGAATTGGGGGACAGCCTCTGCATATGGGCTTAATACGTAACGCCACAGCCACAAGGATTTAACTGAATTTTCGGGCAATCCATAGTTATAACCAAAAGCCATGTCAGAATTTTCTTATGGAAAATTTTCATAGGAGCGTCACAATCCCATGCTACGGTTTTTTCGTCAGAGGGCAGGATCGCCCACTTGGGACTATTAAACGGTCCACTGGACGCCAGGGAATATTCTGAGGACAGAGTTATGGGCGGTACTGATGCAGTGATCTCTGATAATCACTGAACTGCAAAACATGGAGTTGTTATGATAGTTTTAGGAATTACTAACAATGATTTATCAGGTGCCTGCCTGGTGCGCGACGACCGAATTCTCTCTGCGGTAAGTGAAGAACGGTTTACCCGTATCAAAGATGACAAAGTCTGGCCTGCGCAATCTATTTCATTTGTACTGAGTGAAGCGGGTATTAGTTTAGAGGACGTAGACTATGTGGCCTATGGCTGGAACGCAGGCTTCACAGTTGAAAAGCACTTACCTTTATATTTCGACCGTATTGTAGATGAAGTCAAGAACAACCCTGATGGGCTACCTCTTTTTCGTAAACGTATTGCTGACGAAATCAGCAATGACAAGGAAAAAAGAGCTGAGTTCGATAAGTTTATCTCAGATAACGCGTTGTCCGCCTACTACATAGACCATCATGAATGCCACGCGTTGGGTGCTTATGTATGCTCCCCCTTTGATGAAGCTTTAACCTTGACATGTGATGGGCGAGGTGATTTCCAATCACTGACGCTAACACATTACACACCCAACGAAACCACGGTATTACAGCGTGAAACAAGCATTGATAGTCTGGGGTACTTCTACGGACGTATCACCCATCTACTAGGTTACAAACCTAATCGTCATGAAGGTAAGATCACAGGGTTGGCTGCATTCGGCGATCCTGAGAAATTGCTTGGCGTGATGCGACAAATGATTAATGTCGAGGATGGGCGCATCAGAGCCAAATGCGGAGACCTTTTCCTGCCTTCGTATAATGGTTATAGCGACACTTTACAGACTTTACTAGCGCAGGAAAAACCGGAAGATATCGCAGCCGCCGTTCAACGCCATGTTGAAGACATGCTTGTCAAAGTCGTAACTTACCATCTAGAAAATATAGGGACTAGCAACCTTTGCTTAGCTGGTGGTGTATTTGGCAACGTGAAGCTTAACCAGCGTTTACGAGAAATCCCTAACGTGAGTAACGTCTATGTGCTGCCATGCATGGGAGACGGTGGCCTAGCATTGGCTGCTGCAGTGGGTGCTGCTTACCTGGAAAAAGGCACTCGATTCAAAAACCCGGCGATGACGCTGGGCCCATCAGCACGTAGTGTTTCACAAAATATAAACCTCATAAATCGTGACTATCCTGAATTGGGTTATCACAACCCGACCAATATCATTGAAACGCTCGTAGATGCTTTAATGGAAAACCAGGTTCTAGGAATGTTCAAAGGAAAAATGGAGTTTGGCCCGAGGTCGCTGTGCAACAGGAGTATCGTCTACCATGCCAAAGACGCTGATGTGAACGACTGGCTCAACAAACGGATGCACCGAACTGAGTTTATGCCATTTGGCCCAGTGACAGCTGTCGAGCAGGCCGCCGAATGCTATATCGGCTGGTCCGAAGAGCAGATTGCCGCTGATACCATGACAATGACATATGATTGCCATCCGCAGTTTATCGAGGCCAGCCCCGCTGTCGTGCATATTGACGGTACCGCTAGACCGCAGGTAATTCGTCCTGAAGCTGATGGGTTTATGCATAAACTGCTAAATGCCTGGCACTCTCGAACAGGGCAATCTGCTTTGATAAACACTTCTTTCAATCGTCATGAAGAGCCGATTGTATGCTCGTCACAAGATGCCTTGGCTGCCCTTAAGGAAGGCATGGTCGATTTGGTAGTTATGAGCGAGTCGTTAATCGTATGGCGTAAAAACAAGAACAGTTTCGCATTACAGCGCTTTGAGTAAGACCGATTGGCTTAGGGGCTTTATAAAGCCCCTTTTTCAAAGTTGGTGTTCTGCTGTTTTTATCTGGTGACCCGATGTACATGATATTTTTTGGTTTTTTTGCAGCTGAGGGCATTATCTATCCATTCTGGCCAACCTGGCTGGATACCCTAGGATTTAGCGCCGGCCAGATAGGTTTGCTGATCGCGGCAGCTTATTGGCCTCAAATTGCAACAGGGGTGTTGATTACATACGTCGCGGACTGGCGTGTAGATCAAATTTACCTGGCCGCACTACTAAGTTTTTCAGCAGCAGTGAGTACTCTGCTGTTTTATTTCCTACCCACCTCTCTATTAATTTTTATCACGCTGAGCATTTCGTTCGGCGGCGTATGGATGGTCGTGCTGCCTCTGTCCGAGTCGTATCTGCTCAAACGAGACAAACAGTCCATTCAAAATTACGGCTGGGTAAGAGCGGTTGGCTCTTCAGCATTTATTTTAATGTCGACACTGGGTGGTATTTTTTTTACTATTTATGGGCTTTCCTGGGTGCCTGTCATCGCTGCTGCAAGCATGACCTTTACAGGCTTGAGTTGCCTATGGCTAAGACATCGAATTCCAAATACAAAATTATCTGGTAATACTCAGATCGCTAAAAAGCCAGATTGGAGACGGCTATTCGAAAACAAAATACTGCTACTTGCAATCGCTTCTGCAGGCATAATCCAATTAAGTCACACGCTATACTTCGCCACAATCTCAATAAACTGGGGACTTAAAGGCTACTCATCGACTACAGTTGGATTATTCTGGTCAGTCGCTGTGTTTGCTGAAATTACATACTTTGCATTCTCAAACAAAATTTTAAGATTTTTCTCTCCGCTATCTATCGTAGTTCTATCCAGTTTATGTGCATCGCTTCGCTGGGCGTTTTTCTCTAATAGCGACGCTGTATCACTAATCATTATAGGACAGTGCATGCACGCGCTGAGTTTTGCTGCTTATCACACGGCAATTATGCGCTTTATCCGCGATCACGCTCCGCAAGACATCCAGATTTTAACTCAGGGTTTCTATTATTCTTTCGCAGTAGCAATACCAATGGGGCTAGCCACGCCTCTTTCCGGCTACCTTTACGAGATAATGCCCAATGGCTCTTTTTATGTAATGGCAATTATAGCCTTACTCGGCGCGCTACTAGCCTTAATCGCTCATCAAAAAATGCGGAACTCTAAACATGATGGCACACACGTTTACAGCGGTCTGTTTTGATATGGACGGTGTTCTTATTCAGTCACGGGAAGTTATTGAGCATGCTTGGACTAGCGTGGCGCGCGAGTACGGCGTTGAAGTTAGTCAGAATTTTATCCATGAACACATCCATGGTCGACCAGGGGAGTATACTCTTCAAGCTCTCTTTCCTAACTTCAGCCAACCCACCCGCAGCATAATCAAAAAACAAGTAGATGCGGCTGAAGAGGTCGCTGTCTGTTTGTTGGTACCTGGGGTGGCAAAGCTAATTTCTCAATTGCGGGAACGCTCAATTCCGTTGGCATTGGTAACCAGTAGTTGGCCCGCTCGTATCGCCTACGTACTCGATCATCATGGGCTAGAAGCTACCTTTGAATGTATAGTCTCACGCGAGGATGTCAGCAATGGAAAGCCAGCGCCTGACTGTTATCAGCTGGCGGCTCGAAAGCTAAACACCCCCATAAATGAGTGCCTTGTCTTCGAAGACTCCGTAAGCGGTGTCCAGTCGGCTGTAAGCAGTGGTGCATGTTGTCTCGGCATCAGCAATGACTTTTCGCTAAGCAACTACGGCGCCAAGGCGGTGTACACCGACTTTAACGCCCTGCCAATTATAGAAAGTTTGGCACCAACCTCTCTTTTTAATGAAAATGGCCTGATTCTCGGCAACCATAGTTCTAGGAGTTTAACTTCTTAATGACATCAACACTAAAGTATGCCGCTATTCTCTGGGAGTTCTTATCTGAAGGACGTCAGCATGAAAAGTGTGACTTGTTAGTAGTCTGTGGATCGTACGATCTTCGTGTCTGCGATTACGCTTGCGAATTGCTTCGCAAGGGAGTAGCTGAACATTTATTGTTCACAGGCAATACCGGTAACTGGACTAGACATTTATGGGATAAAACTGAAGCCGAAATTTTTGCTCAGCGTGCACTAGACCTCGGCGTTTTACATGAGCAATTCAGCCTAGAAAAACGAGCAACCAACTTTGCTGAAAATATCGCCTTTGCCAAAGAAATGTTCCCACAAATAAAGAGCGCTACTTTTCTTACCAAGCCAAACTCAATCCGCCGAGTAAAATTGACTTTACCCATCCAGTGGGCGGGCCTTGACGCGTGGGTTGATGCGCCGAGGTATTGTTTCCCTGAGCAAACTTCCAATCAGGTGGGAGTGCTCGGATTAATCGATGAAATGGTGGGCGATATACAGCGTATTATGGTGTATCCAAAACAGGGATTTCAAATTGAAGAAGAAATACCGAAAAAAGTCCAGGCGGCCTGGAAGTACTTAATTGAGCAGGGGTTTAAAAACCACCTTATCAGTTAATATGAAACGGACGTTTCTGGACGTATCACTTTGTGGTGCCTACAAGGGAAACCCGTTAGTCCACGTAATCCACAGTTGGCCATGCGGGATGTCACGCATCCTGCCCAGCCACTATTATCGCCCGTTCAATAACACCTGACAGGGGCCAGCTTCATCTCCCGTCGCTTGATCCAGGCTTGGGCAACGTGTTTACGGTCGAAGGTTTAGTTTGGCCCCGATGATGGATTGGACTAACTCTATGTACTACCCCAATATCTATTGAGAAAACTGGCGCACACCTCATCCCGTACCACTTTTTTACCACTCTTTCGAAAAAGAAAGCATTCATCCTTGCAGGTGCCCTTACGCCACTACCATGACATCATCGAATCTACCGCCCTATTTCCATCTCAAGAAAATAAGGATTTTTTCGATGAAACAGAGCCGCCGTCGATCAAGTCCAGTTTCAGATATTCGCATGGTCCTACGCTTTTCCGTCGCTCCATGACGGTTTGGACATAGCACTTCTCAAACCGCCGGCAGTCTGGCTTAAAGTATTAAGCCGTGGATCTCTTAGCAATTTCCAAGCAAGCATCAATTTGGAACGCTCAACGTAACCGTCCGCGCAAGGCACCATGTTTCGGTGATACGACCTAATCAACCAGTCGCATAAATAGGATCGCAAGCCCGGTCCGTCAACACGGCTTAAGTTACCGAAAAAGGCCTTATCAAGAGCCTGCAGGGACGCTCATCCCTCCGTCTGCCATGACTACGGCTCCTAAAATGTAAGACGCCCGCTCCGATGCCAGGAAGGCGACCACTTCTGCGATTTCCTCGGGCTGAGCGGCACGCTTGATGGGCGTTTTTTCGCCATGCTGGGCTAGGAATCCAGGGCCGTCATCCACAACATCGTTCAAGATATTAGTAACCACATCCCCAGATCCGACCGCATTGACGCGAATGCCGTAGTCAATGACCTCCAAGGCCAGCGTGCGCGTAAGCTGGGCCAGCGCTCCTTTTGAGGCGGTGTAGGCAGCAATCGTAGGGAACGCCTGGTAAGTAGCGTAGGAGGCGATGTTGACGATGGCCCCACTTCGATTCGGGATCATCGCCTTTACGGCTTCCCGAGCATGTAAAAATGCGGCGGTAACATTGACCGCCTGGATGCGCTCCCAGTCGTCACGTGTCATATCCACGACTAATTTGTTAATAATTATCCCAGCATTATTGACCAATATGTCCAAACGGCCGAAATGCGCTATCGCTGTAGCCACTGCTGTTTCGGCAGCGCCATCCTGGGTGATATCCGCAATCAGCGGAATCAGGCCAGGTTTGGCGAGCTGCTCGACCGTCGGGCTTTTGTCTTCAGCGACTACTTTAGCCCCACGCTCATGCAGCATCAGGGCGACAGCTCGACCAATTCCGCTAGCTGCACCGGTTACCAGAGCTACTCGACCCTCGAACTCACCACGCGTATCAGAAGCCATCTCTATCTCCAAGGCAGGCGTCCAGCAGCAAGAACTGCCGCTGTAGACAACGTCACCTTCTCCTATCCGTGAGCTAGGATCTGACGCGTTTTTGCCGAACTGTCGGGATTTTGCTATTTGTTGCCAGGTACCCTGTCCAACCATCGCCCGCGAAACCACGCCATGGAAAAATTCAGACAGCCAATTCTTTCAACTCATCAGGAGCGTATTCCTGCCCATAAAAAATGCCAGATTACCTGCCCGCTACCGCCCATCAGCCTATCGGCCAAAGCGTTAACTCTCAGGTGCAAGTACAAATATTCAGGCATCGAACCACCCTACAGAATCTAACGATCCCCGCCGTCGCAGAGCCATTGCTTGTTCTGGTCGTTTCAGGCGCTGCGATTGTAGAAGAGCGCGTTGGGGAAGAAGATTGGATATCCAACGCCGTCACAACTGACGACTTTTTTCTGACGATGTCGCCCGTTCCCTATGAAATGCGATGGCAAACAGCAAGCGATGGGGGCTTTGAGGTAATACATGTCTATCTCAGCCAGGGGCTACTGGATCTTGCCGCTAGGGATGTATTTGCTGGCCATGGTGGGACAATGAGGCTTCGGGAGGTATCAGGGGAGCGAGACGATGAAATCTCCAGACTCATGAGATCCCTCTATCACGAAATGACCTCAAGCGAACAAGCCAGCTCTTTGTATTTACAAGGAGTAGCCCAGGCGCTGGCCGTGCATTTAGTCCGAGGCTACGGGGACAGTATTGACTCGTCCACGCGCATGAATGCCTTGCCTGCTTACAAACTTCATAGGGCCATAGCCGCCATGCATGCTGGGCTGGATAGCGCGTTCAACTTAGGCAGGCTGTCCTCAGAAGCTAGCATGAGCATTTCGCATTTCAGTCGCATGTTCAGAAAGGCAACGGGACGTAGCCCTTCCCAGTACTTTATTCATATGCGAATGGAGGTGGCACGTCAGCTACTTCTGGAGTCCGATCTCAGCATCCTTAACGTCGCCCTCAACGTTGGATATGCAAGTCCGAGCCATTTCGCTCAAGTTTTCAGGCGTCATACCGGCGTAACACCGCGTGAGTACCGACATCGCAGCTAAGTTCAGATAGATACCCGCGTCGCACTATCAACACCCAGCCCCCTCTGAACCATTCCTGATCAACAGCCCCCCTTCGCATTCTCCATCCCAGATTCCAATGCCCTCAGTCATAGCTCAACCGCAAACCCTCTCCCGCCGCTTCACCGTCGCCATCATGAAGGATTGGATATAGTCCTCAAAACCACTAGCTCTGCTATCGAGCACTGATAGATCAGTCTCATAGTAAATTCTAAGCAAGCATAAATTTGGTAGACCCCTGCTATGCTTAGCCGTTCTCGATGAGGTAGTACACATGCCAGATGATTATTCACTCTCGGATTTGCTTGAACGAAGACCGAAGAAAGTTTTCAGAATCGAACGATTCAAGAACATTAAAGTAAAGGTGTGCAACGTCAACATAGACGTCATCCAGTCAAGCCTTATTATATAGTCGCAAGAAGCTACGGCCCGATCCGTTTGCCGTTCTGAAACACCCTATCCTTGCCATCATGTTTGGCTTTATACATATTAATATCTGCGCATTTAAGCACTGCTGACATGTCTGATATTGCCGAAAATTGCGCGATACCCGCGCTACAGGTATATTGATGTGGAGGCAAGACACTGCAACGAATGTTTGCTAATAAGTGCATTGCATATTCATGCGCAACGGCGTCATCGTCGCCCAATAGTAAGACACCGAACTCTTCGCCACCGATCCGCCCAACACTGTGGCTGCCCGGGGTAAGTTTCAGGCAAGACGCCATAGCGCATAAGATCTTATCCCCAATATCGTGACCGTACTGATCGTTCTTCTGCTTAAAGCTATCGATATCCAACATAATAAAATAGCCGCTGCGACCTTCTGCCAATGAGCGTTGAAAGGTATCCATGAAGGCACGCCGGTTAAGTATAGAGGTAAGAAAATCCGTCTCCGCCAATGCTCTGAATTCACTTTCTTTCAAAAGTATTGAACGCATGCTTCTCAAATAGGTAAAACTAAGTGTAACGCCAATAAACATGGAAGCGATGCTAAAAATGCCCAGATAAATCCCGAGCCCACTATACAAACCGAGATCGAGTGAGGGCCACATTACTGCCCAAACCAGCACTGCGGACAATAAATAATCTTGCACCGCAACAAATAAAATGGCGCTACTCACTACGATAATTACAGCAAGCGGAAGTGCGAAGATGCGCAACTCAATATGTGCGGCAATAACATGCCCAAAACCTAATGACAACAAAAAAATATATACACCGCCGAATACTCTCCACACCCAAAAATAAGCGGTTTTACAGTGGATATTCCAGACCAATAACAGAGTGATTGTAACCGTAATATTTGGCAGATCCAGCGTGGTCATAGGATCAATCAACAAAACAACTATCCAAGCAACCAGCCCCACCAATTCAATCTTGGTAACTGCGGGTGATAGTAGCGTTCGCATTCTTGATCTGATCTTGAAAATCACCGGCATCCTAAACTCCGCTTTCGAAACCACCTGGATATTTCAATGTCAGGGCCAGAGCTCATCCATGACGCAGATTTTTCTCTACTACTGTCGATCTTATTAATCTGAAAAAGAATGCATGTAACAATCGCGGTGCCTGCAATCTATGAAACAGTAAGAATTAATGCGAGGAACACAAAAAATTCAATCCAGGTCGCTGGTGACCCTACCAATTGCTTTCACGACTTGCTCAGCGCCAAACTGGATAGCCGCCATTGCCATGCGTGCCTGCTCGGATAACTCCAGCAAAACGTCGGCTTGGTCCCTGCTACACTGAACGCGCAACGCGGCTTGACCAGCAAATTCACGATTTTGCAGGACCACGCCTGTAATCTCTTGCGTTGCTAAACTGGTGCGGCCGGCGAGTTTGCGCACTTCATCCGCCACTACCGCAAAACCTCGCCCGTGCTCACCTGCGCGTGCGGCTTCTATAGCAGCGTTAAGCGCTAAAAGATTGGTCTGGGTGGCAATGGACCCAATGGTATCAACTATAGAACCGATCAACTGCGACTGCGATTCAAGAGCGGTCATGCTTTCGGTCACTGAGGCCATCTGTTGCGCAATAGTTTGCATACCGCGAATCGAATCGGCGACCAGATCGATGCCTCTTTTAGCTTTTACGTCGGTATCCAACGACACGTCGTAAGCCATAGTAGCGGCTTGCTTGACTCCTTCGGCTTTCTCAACTTGCTCGGTCACCACGCTGGCGAATTTGGCTATTTTATAAATCCGGCCGGAAGCGTCCTTGATGGGATTGTAAGTGGCCTCCAACCACACCACTTTTCCGCCTTTATCAACCCTGCAAAAGCGCCCGGCGTGAAAAACACCTCTGTTTAGTGTTTTCCAGAACTCGGAGTAGTGCGCCGAAGCCACGTCCTGCGCCAAGCAGAAAATACGGTGATGCTTGCCCTGTAATTCCGCAGCGCTATACCCCATAGCTTGTACGAAAGACTCGTTGGCATGAACGACCTCACCTGCAAGGTTGAATTGAATTATCGCCATTGAACGATTCAGCGCGCTAAATATTTCTATGGCGTCCTGTTCGTCCCGCGCCAGGGGGGGCGCGACAATGCCGTAGCCTTGGAACGTTCGGTTCGCCGCTTTGACCCAACCGATACTAAGTGCAACAGTGCAGCCATCGGCGGCGCGATAGAGTTGCTGATCTATAGCGCATAGGCTCGGAGCGAATTTTCTTTGCGGATCATTTGAGATGTCGCTCACTGCCATGCTCGACAGACTTTCCAAAGAATACCCTAGCGTCTCTGCAAATCGCTGATTGGCCGAAATAATTCGCCCAGCTCCATCAACATGTATTGAGAGAAAGACCGAATCGATGCCGGCGAGCGTACCGAGCAACTCCGTTAGTTTCCCTTGATGTTCAAACAGAGCATTCTTGACTCGACGATTAAACATACTGACATCCGGTAGGAGCGAGCGCAAAAAAGGACAGTTTTATGTACATATTTTTCTAGAGAGCGAATTAAAAATAATGCATCTTCATCAGGTTCACACCCTAAAAACTTCAGATATCAACAGAATTACTCTCATCCTCGTACTCAGCAACGCCTAATTCCATACTTACCCGAGAAACCGAAAAACATATTGACATGGCCCGCCTCATCAGCTCGACAAATGCCGGGCTCAACTCTATTAGCCGCTTATTACATTTGAAGTAACCTTGTAACTCTCCCTCTTTGATCATGCGTTGCATGTGGGTTTTTGACACGCCCAAGTTCGACGAAATTTGAACATAGGACGAGACGTTGTAACCGGTTTCCAGCGATCCGTTTCGCAGGGCATCGGTATAAAGCGCAAGCATTGGCAAGTGACCGCCGTCCCGATTGAGAATCCATTTTGCTTCAGGGAGCATCTTATCGAGCAGCAAATCTGATTCAAGAATTTTGGCAAACCCACGAGCAAAAACCCGTAATAAATTCGCTGACCTTTCTAATCCCGACAACGAACTATTGTACGGAGAGATCATCTGCGCAGGCAGTAAGTACGACTTGATCAACTGCGTGGCATCGCACAACGTCTTATCCGTAGGTTGAAAACTACGCTGGCGTCCATCCTGAACGTGTAGCTGAACGTCCATATAGCCACTTAAAACCAAAAATGAGAAATAAGTATCCAGACTGTTGCGAGACATATAACCTCGCCTCTGGCAAAAAGCTTTTACTGTCGACAAGGGGACTTTTTCATCTTTATAGCTAAAACTCAGCAAAGATAGGGCCACCATGAACCTGTCATACTTTAAAAGATTCTTATAGAAAAAAGGCTTTTCTCGATAGCTTTTCATTATCAAATCAAAATGCAGAAGAATAGCTTCGTCTATATAGACTTGTGTCATCTCGAAACTGGTCTCTTTCAAACGCTCAAGCAGATCAGTTATGTTCATCTAACCTAAACGACCTCTTCACACTAACCAGATAGTTACAAATCGCAATTTTCGTAGTATATACATATTCCAACAGTTGGCTGATTCACCCCAAAAATGTTTTATGGCCTGGATCGCCTCAAGCACGTTAGGCTGAGCGCGCGTCAGATCGATTTCCTATCGGCGGAGTGCTGTCTATCGAAGGAAGGGCTATATAGGGGGCAGATCACGATATCTGAGGCAATGGCCGGTTTCTGATCGTCGGTATATTTCATCCGTTAACGTTACGTGCGATATGGTCAGGAGCGCTTCACACCTCCCCGACACCCAAGACCCATCCCTGATAAACTGCGCCCCATTCGCCTCGCTGACTCAGATTCCCCATGCCCCTACAAACCGCTCCCCTCTCCCGCCGCTTCTCCGTCGCCCCGATGATGGACTGGACCGATCGCCATTGCCGCTACTTCCTGCGCCTGCTCTCCAAGCACGCCCTGCTCTACACCGAGATGGTCACCACTGGCGCGATCCTCCACGGCGATCACGAGCGCTTTCTGCGCCACAACGAAGCCGAGCACCCGCTTGCCCTCCAATTGGGTGGCAGCGTTCCGGCCGACCTGGCGGCGTGCGCGCGTATGGCGGAGGCTGCCGGTTACGATGAGGTGAACCTGAACGTCGGCTGCCCCAGCGACCGCGTCCAGAACAACATGATCGGCGCGATTCTGATGGCTCACCCTGCGCTGGTGGCCGATTGTGTGAAGGCGATGCGTGATGCGGTGTCGATTCCGGTGACGGTGAAGCATCGCATCGGGATCAATGGGCGGGACAGTTATGCCGAGTTGTGTGATTTTGTTGGCACGGTGAGGGATGCGGGGTGCACCAGTTTTACGGTGCATGCGCGGATTGCGATTCTGGAGGGGTTGTCGCCGAAGGAGAACCGCGACATTCCACCATTGCGCTATGACGTGGCCGCGCAGTTGAAGCGGGACTTCCCGGAGTTGGAGATTAATCTCAACGGCGGCATCAAGACGTTGGAGCAGTGCCATGAGCATTTGCAGACGTTTGATGGCGTGATGCTGGGGCGGGAGGCTTATCACAATCCGTATTTGCTGGCGGAGGTGGATCAGCAGTTGTTTGGCAGTGAGGCGCCGGTGATCAGCCGGGCGCAGGCGTTGGCGCAGTTGCGCCCGTATATCGCTGAGCATTTGGCCAGCGGCGGGACGATGCACCATATTACGCGGCATGTGCTGGGGCTGGGCACCGGGTTCCCGGGGGCGCGCAAGTTCAGGCAGTTGTTGTCGGTGGATATTCATAAGGCGGCTGACCCGCTGGCTTTGCTGGATCAGGCTGGGGAATTGTTGGAGGGGCGGTGATTGGTTAGCGGCTGGGGATCAGTTGGTTTTGGATTGACGGACACATTGCTATCGGGGCAAGCCCCCGCCCACATTTGGATTTATGTATCTCAGCAAGGCAGCGGTGGCTGTGAGGCTGTCATCGCAGGCAAGCTAGCCCTTGCAATTTGAGCGGTGGCCTAGCCTGGGCAAGTGCGAGGGCGCGGCATACGCTGCCGGCCCTTGCTGCAATGTTGCTTAGTTCTCCGGCACTGTTCCTTTGGGAACAGTTACCCATTGGTCGGTGTCGCGGTTATACTTTTTCCAATCTTTCTCGGTTCTAACCTTGCGGTATAGCGTGCTGAATGTTGTGCCGCCTAGAATTTGAAATTGAACTTCGCCGCCTGGTGTTTTGCAGTTAACCAACCCCAGAATGGGGGAATTCGGGTTCACTTGTAGTGCATACACTGCATTCCCAAAGGTTCCGGTGGTGGCGTAGTCCAATGCAAAACTCACGAACTGGCTTTTCGGGGTGTCGCTGGACTGTAATGCGAGCAGTCGCATTGTCGTGAAGGTGGCACCGTTAAAACCCAGCGCATGCAAGTCAGGCCCATCGATGGCCCAGTACTCTTGGGGTGTGCCGCCAACTTTGACGTTTTTATCCAGGTCATTCTGAGCCTTGGAATAGATCACCCCGGCCTTGAGCTTCTGGACATGCCAATTGTTGGTGTCTGCGTTTTCATACGCGCGGTACACCCAGGTGGCAGGCGCCGTCACTCTGGAATCAGTGATCTTCCCGCCATAGGTCGAGGTCAGTTCATTTTCCTTCTCGAGGGTACGACTGCCTATCGGTTTGCTGGCTTTGGCGGTGGCAATGATATCGCTCATCTCCTGGTTATCGTAGCAACCGGCGGTGAGGGCTTGCTGCACTGTTACATCGGCAAATACCACCGTTGAACATATAAAGCCCATGGCAGCGACTAGCGTTGATACATTCCATTTCATCACGTCTCTCCTTTACTTTTTCACTGGCGGACAAGCAGATAATTAATGGGAAGGCACACACGCACTTCGCCGCGGACAATTAAGTCATCAGAGTTTTTATCGGCGTATTCAGCGTCTGCGATTCAGGTATAGCACAAGCAAAAACAGCAACAAGCAAACTTATAAGAAATAAAGTTTTCACAACTTCAAAGTATTGAATTCAGCTATTTAAATTGGCTTAAAATTGACTTAAAGGCTGAGGCATAGCCTGCGGTCACTCCGGTTGAACCTACCACCGGTTTTGCCCTCCTATTGATCAGCAAGGCCGGTCATTCAAACGGCTGTTTTCAGGTTATCGCCCTCGCAAACGCTCGAACACGTTTGCGCCCTTGAGCGCCTGCCGGTGCTCGGGTAATGTCACCAGACCCATAGGACAGAGCACGCCCATGACTTCCAAGCTGGAACAACTCAAGCAATTCACCACTGTCGTTGCCGATACCGGCGATTTCTCGGCACTCGCCAAGCTCAAGCCACAAGACGCCACCACCAACCCTTCCCTGCTGCTCAAGGCCGCGTCGATTCCGGGCTATACCAAGCTGCTGAATGAATGTGTAAAGGACTGCGATGGCGATGTGGGCCTGGCCAGCGACCGCTTTGCGGTGGCGGTGGGTCAAGAAATCCTCAAAGTGGTACCGGGCCGCATTTCCACCGAGGTGGACGCCCGTCTGTCGTTCGACGAAGCCGCCATTCTCAAGCGGGCGCACCGCCTGATCGACCTTTACGACAAAGCCGGCGTTGGCCGTGACCGTGTGCTGATCAAGATCGCCTCCACGTGGGAAGGCATCCGCGCGGCGGAAAAGCTGGAAAAAGAAGGTATCCAGACCAACCTGACCCTGCTGTTCTCCTTCGCCCAGGCCGTGGCCTGCGCCGAAGCCGGGGTGTTCCTGATTTCACCGTTCGTGGGCCGTATCTACGACTGGTACAAGAAGGCCAACGGCAACGACTACACCGGCGCGGATGACCCGGGCGTGCAGTCGGTGACGCGCATCTACAACTACTACAAAGCCAATGGCTATAAGACTGTAGTGATGGGTGCGAGCTTCCGTAACCTGAGCCAGATCGAGGAGCTGGCCGGGTGTGATCGCCTGACCATCAGCCCGGATCTGCTGGAGAAGCTGGCAGCCGATACTGGCAAGCTGGAGCGTAAGCTGGCGCCCGGGCAGGCCGGTGAGGCGCGTATTCATATGGACGAGAAAGCGTTCCGCTGGGCCTCCAACGAAGACGCGATGGCAACTGAGAAACTGGCGGAGGGTATTCGGCAGTTTGCTCGGGATCAGGAGAAGCTGGAGGCGTTGTTGTCGGCCAAGCTGTAAAAGCGCAGGCGGCAAAAAGGGCGGCACCTTTGCGGGTGCCGCCCTTTTTTGTGCCTTTGTCCCGGGCTCAAGCCAGGCTTAGCTTAACTGAGGGCGCGAAAGGTGGGTCAATCTGGAGACCGACGCTCGCAAGCCCGCTCCCACAGCTGGAGGGGATTTCAGCTGCAGATCAGTGGCGTTCCAGGGCGTTGACGAGGTCGTGGAAGGCTTCGCGGTTGGACTCGTTCAAGCCCATCAGGATCTTGTGCGCTTCCAGCACCTTGACCCGTACGATTTCTTCGGACTGGTCTTGCGAAGGCAGGTCGGTCAGGCATTCAGGGCATGGGATCGGGCGGTCAACGATGTTGAACACCTGGTCGAAGCCCATCGACTGCAGCAGACGGGTGATGTCTTCGTGGGTGGTGACCACAGTCGGCAACAGGCCGACCTTCTGCCGAGACAGAATGGACAACTTGGCCAACAGGCCCAGCGTGGTGCTATCGATGCTGCGGGTTTCGGTCAGATCGATCACGATCGCCGAGAAGTTCAGCGCTGTGAAGATCCGCTCAATCGTCGCATCCAGCGCCGAACACAAGGTCAGGCGCACTTCACCGACAAACTTGAGGACAAATGTCCCGTCCTGCTCGGCGAATTGGATTCTTCCGGTACTCATCAAAGATTCCTGCTCAACACCAATAGGGCGATATCATCCGGCATCTCCCCTAGCGTGGCCAATCCAAACACTTGCCGCAGGCCATCCAGGCTGCCGCCCGCCGACTTGACCTTTTGGGGCAAGGCGGCTTCTTTCTCCTTGAGTGTAGGCTCTGGAAGAAGGTCCAGGATACCGTCGGACATCAGCGTGAGGCTGAAGGTCGGCGGCAGTTCCAGGATGTGGTCTTCGTAGGTGGCTTCATTGAACAAGCCTACGGGCAGACCACGCCCTTCCAGGTAACGCACACTGTCGGGAGTGTATAAAACAGGCATCGGCAGGTGACCGCCAATACTGTAGGTCAGAAGACCGGTTTCTTCATCAATCACGCCGCCGACCATCGTCACGTGCTTGCCCAGCTTACAGCTGATCAGGCCTCGGTTGATGTGGCCCAGCACCTCGGAGGGGGTAAATTCCGGCAAGGTGCCATTGCGCTTGGATTCGAACAACAACCG
Organism: Pseudomonas sp. BCA17; assembly: GCF_004519405.1. Classification (GTDB taxonomy): domain Bacteria; phylum Pseudomonadota; class Gammaproteobacteria; order Pseudomonadales; family Pseudomonadaceae; genus Aquipseudomonas. The sequence continues at coordinate 328,911 of NZ_SGWI01000004.1, forward strand.
CGTGGTCATGAACTTCAACAACACGGTGACAAAAGCAGATGATGCGCCATGGCCGGAAACGTCGGCCAGGTAAAACGCTACACGTCGTTCATCCACACGGAAGTAGTCGACGAAATCACCCGACAGGTACAACGACGGGATGATCTGGTGGGCAAACTTGAACTCGTCAATGCTCCACGGGCTGACCGGCAGCATGTTCATCTGCACCTGGCGACCGGCGTTCTGGTCCTCCTGGAGCAGATTGAGGCTGGCTTCGAGCTCGCGGTTGGCGCTCTCGAGCTTTTCGCGGTAACGCTGGTTCTCGACCAGCAGGCGTGCCCGGTCCAGCGCGCGGCGCACCGAATGCTCCAGCACGGCGAGGTCTTCCAGGGGCTTGATCAGGTAGTCGGCGGCGCCCAGGCGCAGGGCCTCGACGGCATCGTTCATCACGCCGGCACCGGACACGACAATCACCGGCGTCTGTGGGGCACGCTCAGTCACCTGGCGAATCAGCTCCAGGCCACCCATCTGGGGCATGCGCAGGTCGCAGATCACGAGGTCGGGCTGGTCGCGCTCGAACACCTGGAGACCCTGTTGGCCATTACTGGCCTGCAGGACGCTGAAGCCACTGTCTTCCAAATAGGCCGCGAGGCTCGCGCGCACTACTTCGTCGTCATCGATTATCAGCAGCGTGGCACTGGTTTTTTGCATGTGGGCAAACGGCGCCAGAATTAGGTTGGCGTAGGTGGCTCGACAATGGCCGGGCGCACGTACTGGATTCGCTTTCTAGCCTCTCTGTCCTACAAAGCATAGGCAATTAACCCACGCACAACTGTAAAGCAGAGGTGCCCTTCTAAGGCGCAGACGGTACTCCCATCCGTCAGGGGTTTCAAGCTCATGCCGATGGTCGCCGGGCGTCTTTACACCGCAAATCACCGGGAGTTATAAGAACAGCCAACACCACAACACAAAGTAAGGATGGAACCCATGAGCGAACACGAGCGCGACTACGCCGAGAAACGCGACTTCATCCGCATGCGAGTGGATGCCGATGTGTCGTTGATCCACGCCGGGCAGGAGATAGCCGGGGTTTGCCTGGACCTTTCCAGCTCAGGCATGCAGGTGCAGGCCCCTCGCCAGTTCAACGTGGGTGACCCATTGACGGTACGCATCGATTCAGAGCATCCGGCCCTCAAGGGGCTGGAGGCGGACACCGAGGTGGTGTGGACCAAGGCTATGGGGGATGAGCAGCACCTGGGCCTGAAGATCTTGAAAATGCGCTGAAAGCCATCCACAAAAAAGGCGACCACTAAGGGTCGCCTTTTTCCATTTCAAAATGTCACAGCTTAAAAGTCGTCGACGACCTTGCCATCCTTGACCTTGAACTCACGGTTCTGCAGGTACGCATTACGGATGAAGGTGTACTTGTCGCCGGTGATCAACTTCTCGCTGTCGAGCAGGCTGGCACGGGTATCAACAATGTTCAGGCCGAAGGTGCTGTTACGCCAGCCGATATCGTTCATGTAGCGATACGGCTGGGTGTAGGTGTCGACGTATCGGGACGGCGCATCACGCAGGGTGCTCGGCCCCAGCAACGGCAGCATCACGTAAGGACCACTGCCAACGCCCCAGTAGCCGAGGGTCTGGCCGAAGTCTTCATCGTTGCGGTGCAGCCCCATTTTGGTGCCGACATCGATAAAGCCCAGCACACCGAATGTGGTGTTCACCAGCAGGCGAGCGGTGTCGACACCGGCCGCATGCGGTTTGAGCTGCAGCACGTCATTGGCAAAGTTGCCGACATCGCCGATGTTGCGGAAGAAGTTATGGATGCCCGTCTGCATGAACTGCGGGGTGACAAACTGATAACCCTGGGCCAATGGCTTGAGCGCGTAAGTGTCAACGGTGTCGTTGAAGGTGAAGATCGGACGGTTGACGCTTTCCCATGGATCGTCTTCCGACGCAGCCTGGGCGGCGAACGGGGCCATTAAAATAGTGGCACACACAGATAGCTGAGCGAAGTACTGGCTCCAGCGCATAGCTTTGGCTCCTTGAATAGTCTGTCATGGGCGCTATGCCCTGAAGAAGGCCGTCAGTATATGACGGAAGTAACAATTTAGGCAGCCAGTAGGAAACGTCATATGGAAAATGCACAAAATTCCTACAATCACCTGCCGATGTCATCTGCTTGTCATACCGCCTCGCTAGCGTCACAGCTATTTCAGGGATGTTGAAATGCCTCACGCCGAAATTGCCGTCTCCAGCGCCCCGGCCCTGACTGCCATACTGTTCGGCCTGAGTGGCTGCCTGGTGGACTTCGGTTCCCAGGCACGCACCGATTCGTCATCTCTCGACTCCCAAGCCACCCCTGGCGCGCTGAAGATCCTGCGTAGCCTCAAGGAGCAGGGCGTGCCATGTGCCTGGCTGGATGAACTGCCCGCCGCAGTGACCAAGCCACTGGCCGCCCAATTACCTGATTGGTTGAAAGCAATACCGCCCTCCTCCATCCGCTGGCCTGCGCCTCATGCGTGCTGGCAAGCCTTGATGGAATTGAACATCGAACGCCTGGACGGCTGCGTACTGGTCAGCGGTGAGCCACGCCTGTTGCAGTCAGGGCTGAATGCCGGGCTGTGGACCATTGGCCTGGCGTCCTGCGGGTCACTCTGTGGCCTGGCGCCCGAGCAATGGCAGGCACTCACCGAGCAACAGCGCGAGCACAAGCGCGGCAAAGCCACGGTGGCGCTGTATGGGCTGGGCGTGCACTCGGTGATCGATCACCTGGGCGAGCTTGGTACCTGCCTGGCGGACATCAGCCTGCGCCGGCTCAAAGGCGAGAAGCCCTGATCGAGATCATGCACAGTCGGCGCCGGTGGATTAATCTACAGGTCAGCCCGTAGACCTTTCCCGGCGTGCCGCGGTCTATGCCAGTGCCTATCGATAAAAGGAAAAACGTCATGCCTGATCGCAAAAAACTGGAAGAACAGGTCGAAATCCTGCGCGGGCAGCTGGAACAGGACCCGCCGCTCTCGCTCGAAAAACGTGAAGCGCTGGAAGAGTTGATCGCCCGATTCGAAGTGCAACTTGAATTGGAACCGGCGACTCAGACACCCAGCATTGCTGACGATGTAAACCGGGCGGTGGAGGGGTTTGAACTGGATCATCCAGGCATTGCCGGGACATTGCGCAATATCGTGCTCACGCTGGGCAATATCGGGATCTGATTTACCCCGCCAACCAAGCGCAGATCCAACTGTGGGAGGGGGCTTGCTCCCGATAGCAGAGGTTCAGACACAAAAGCTGTGACTGACACTCCGCCATCGGGAACAAGCCCCCTCCCACATTGGTGTCGCGTGCAGGCTACTGACGAGCCAGGCGCACGTTCTGGAACGCTACATCCTCAGTGCTGCGATACGGGTTGATATCCAACCCGCCACGGCGCACATACCGCGCATACACCGTCAATTTCTCCGGCTTCAGCAGGCGCTGCAGGTCGAGGAAGATGCGTTCCACGCATTGCTCATGGAAGTCCGAGTGCTGGCGAAAGCTCACGATATATTCCAGCAGGCTCGCGTGATCCAGCGCCGATCCACGGTACTCCACCACCACGCTGCCCCAATCGGGCTGGCTGGTGACCGGGCAGTTGGATTTGAGCAGGTGGCTGTGCACGCTCTCCTCGACGATGCGCGAAGCATCGCAGCGCAGCAGTTCGGGGCGCGGATGCTCGTAGTTGCTGACACTGATATCCAAGCCATCGATACACACACCCGGCAATGCCATCACGCCCTCGGCCTCGATCTCGGCCAGGCTGCGGATGCGCACAGTCACAGGTTTGCCGGCGGCGGCGCTGAGGTCGTCGCGTAGCGTCGTTTCCAGGCTCTGGGTGTCGGCGAAGGCGGTCTGATTCAGCGAATTGAGGTACAGCTTGAAGGACTTGGACTCGATGATGTTCGGCGAGTCGGCCGGAATGCTGAATTCACCGATGGCCACCACCGGCTTGCCCGACGGCAGCAGCCAGGACAATTCGAAGCAGTTCCAGAAATCTACGCCCTTGTAAGGCAAAGTCTCGGCGCTGAGGCCAAGCTCGGCCCACTTGGCAGCGCGAGGGATCGGGAACAGCAACGACGGCGTGTAAGTGGAGATGTATTCACTGGACTTGCCCAGCGGCGAATGTTCGGCTGCGGGATGCATGGCGGAAACCTGGCTAAATAAACCGCGCCAGTCTACCAGTCTTTGCCCCCGCGCCTAAACGGCACGGGATCAATCGACGTTGAGCTGGCCGACCATGCCCGCCTGGTAGTGCCCGGGAATGTTGCAGGCAAACTCCAGGCCGGTACTTTTACTGAACGTCCAGGTCAATTCGGCGGTTTTACCCGGCTCGACCAGCACGCTATTGGGGTCATCATGCTGCATGCCGCCCTTATCACCATGCCCCATTGCACTGTGATCCATCTTGCCCATGCCGGTCGCGGTGAGCATGCCACTGGCCTGCATCTGTAACATTTCCTTCTGGTGTTCGGCATGCATCGCCGCGTCGCCCAGGTTGAATTCGTGAAGCAACTGGCCTTTGTTGACGAGTACAAAGCGCACCGTCTCACCGGCTTTTACGTGCAAAGATTTGGGCGAAAACGAAATGTCCTGAAGTACAACTTCCACGGTACGCGTGGCCTTGCTCGCCGGCGCCGGCTGGCCAAATGCGAACGTGTGGCCTGCATCGGCAGTTGCATCGAAACTCAAGGCCAACAAGCAACCCGCCAGGATCAGGGGTATACGCAACGCCATCGCTCTTCTCCAAAAATGTGTGACTCGCTTGACCCACACTCTAAGATTACGCCGCTGCCAGCCAGCTGACTGTTAGATTACAACTTTGTCAGCTTGCGCCCTTCCCCTGGCGCCCACGGTATAAAGCCCGTCGTGCCCCGTTGCCAAGAGTTACCCCATGAAACTGCTGATCGTCGAAGACCAACCCAAAACCGGCCACTACCTGCGCCAGGGCCTGGCCGAGGCCGGCTTTACCACCGAGCTGGTGGCTGACGGCACCACGGGACAGCACCTGGCACTGACCGGCGACTACGACCTGCTGATCCTCGATGTCATGCTGCCGGGCCGCGACGGCTGGCAAATCCTGCAAGCGGTGCGCAGCGCCGGCCTGGACCTCCCGGTGTTGTTCCTCACCGCCCGCGATGCCGTGGAAGATCGCGTACACGGCCTGGAGCTGGGGGCCGACGACTACCTGATCAAGCCCTTCGCCTTCTCCGAACTGCTGGCCCGGGTGCGCAGCCTGTTGCGCCGAGGCAGCAGTACCTCCCAGGAAACTGCACTGCAACTGGCCGACCTGCGCCTGGACTTGATCCGTCGCAGGGTCGAACGCAACGGCCAGCGTATCGACCTGACCGCCAAGGAATTCGCCCTGCTGGAGCTGCTGCTGCGGCGCCAGGGCGAAGTGCTGCCCAAGACGTTGATCGCCTCCCAGGTGTGGGACATGAACTTCGACAGTGATACCAACATCATCGAAGTGGCCATCCGCCGGCTGCGCCTGAAAGTCGACGACAACTCCCCCAATAAACTGATCCACACCGTGCGCGGCATGGGTTATGTGCTGGAGGAGCGCGTCAATTGATCAAGCGCCTGTCCCTGACCAGCCGCCTGGCACTGTTGTTTGCCGCTTGCACGGCGGTGGTCTCGCTGCTGGCCGGGGTACTGTTCAACCGTGCCAGTGAAGCGCACTTCATTGAGCTGGACCAACAACAACTCGACAGCAAGCTGTTGGCCTTGCGCGCAACCTTGCAGGGTGTCGACTCGCTGGAGTCATTCGCCCAGCGTGAAGCACAACTGCGCGCCGAACTCCTTCTCCAACAGGATCTGACACTGCGTATCACCTCCGCCGGCCAGCGTTGGCTGGACAACGCCCCCAGCGTCACCCTGCCCGAAGCACCCGGCCTGCACAGCGTGCAACATGCCGGTACCGAGTACCGGGTGTATAACGCCCCATTGAGTACCGGCCAGCCCGATTCGCCGCAAGTGACCCTGATACTCGACATCACCCACCACCAGCACTTCCTGCAACGCATGCAGCATCTGATCTGGCTCACCGTCGGCCTCTCGGCCCTGGCTACCGCCCTGCTCGGCGCCTGGGCGGCACGCAGCGGGTTACGGCCCTTGCGCCGCATGGGGGAAGTGGCCGCCAGCGTGTCCGCCCACTCCCTCACCCAGCGATTGCCCCAGGAACAAATGCCGGTGGAGCTGGCCGAACTGGCCCAGTCTTTCAACGCCATGCTTGGCCGCCTGGACGATGCCTTCCAACGCCTGTCGGCGTTCTCTGCCGACATCGCCCACGAACTGCGCACGCCCCTGTCCAACCTGTTGACCCAGACCCAGGTCATCCTCACCCAACCGCGCCCGCTTGAGGACTATCGGGAAGCACTGCACAGCAACCTGGAAGAGCTGCAATGGATGGCGCAACTGGTGAATGACATGCTGTACCTGGCCAAGGCGGATAACGGTTTGCTGATACCCAGGCGCGAAGCCTTGGCGCTGGAGGAGGAAGTCGAGGCACTGCTGGAGTTCTTCGCACTGTTGGCCGAGGACGCGCACATCAGCCTGGTGCGCGAGGGCACGGCCCACACGGCGGGTGATCGCGGCATGTTGCGCCGGGCATTGTCGAATTTGCTGGATAACGCACTCAGGTTTACCCCGGCCGGTGGCGAGGTGCGAGCGCGACTGACTGAAAGCACGCGCGGCGTGACGCTGACGGTGGAGAACACCGGGGAAGGTATTGCGGCGGTGGTGTTACCGCGCTTGTTTGATCGGTTCTACCGAGCCGACCCGGCGCGCCGTGAAGGCAGCAGCGAGCATGCGGGGTTGGGGTTGGCGATTACCCAGTCGATTGTAAAAGCGCATGGGGGAAGGATTTATTGTGAGTCTGGAGCAGGCTGGACCAGGTTTGTAATTGAGTTGCCCAAAGGAAATTGATCCAGCTGTTCCGGCCCCTTCGCGAGCAAGCCCGCCCCCACATCTGGCCGCTTACTTGCGTTGGAGGGCGGTCGAATGTGGGAGCGGGCCTGTTCGCGAAGGCGGTCTCAAGAACTATGAATACCGGAGGGCATGCGCCGGCTCAATCTTCGCCGCCCGATACGCCGGGTACAGCGTCGCCAGAAAACTCAACACAAACCCTGCCGAGCAAATCAGCAGCACATCGCCGCCCTGCAGTTCCGAAGGCAGGTTGCTGACAAAATACACATCCGAGCTGAAGATATGCTGCCCGGTCGTCCGCTCCAGCCAGCCCACCAGTTCACTCACGTTCAGCGCTGCAATCACCCCCAGCACACCACCGATCAAGGTACCGACGATGCCGATCACCGTGCCCTGCACCATGAAGATCGCCATGATCTGGCGTGGCGTGGCGCCGATGGTACGCAGGATCGCGATATCCGCGCCCTTGTCGTTCACAACCATGATCAGGGTGGCGATGATGTTGAACGCGGCGACAGCGACGATCATCAGCAACAGCAGGCCGATCATGGTCTTTTCCATCTTCATCGCGCTGAACAGGCTGCCCTGGGTGTGGGTCCAGTCATCGGCCTTGTAGGCGTCGCCCAGGCCGGCGGCGATGTCCGCCGAAACCTTGGGTGCTGCGTAAAGGTCTTTCACCGCCAGGCGCACGCTTTGCACCTGGTCAGGTTGCCAATGCTGTATCTCTGCCGCGTCAGCCATGTGGATCAAGGCCATGGAACCATCCAGCTCGGCGCCGACCTTGAAGATACCGACCACGTTCAAACGCTGCATGCGCGGAGTGATGCCGCCCGGTGCAGTGCTGACTTCCGGCACGATCAACGTCAGCTTGTCGCCCACGTTCAGGCGAAAACGCCGAGCGGTGATTTCGCCCACCACCACACCGAACTCGCCAGGTTTAAGGTCATCCAGTTTGCCCTGCACGATGTGCTGGGCCACGATCGACACCTTGCCTTCCTGGGCCGGGTCGACACCGCTGATCTCGATCGGCTGCATCGCCCCTTTGTAGGAAAACATGCCGTCCATCTGCGTAAACGGCACTGCCGCCGTCACTTGCGGGTTCTTCATCGCCGCAGCGGCCACCGGCCGCCAATCGTCAATCGGGCTCACGCCGACGATGGTGGCGTGGGGCACCATACCGAGGATGCGCGAACTCATTTCGCGCTGGAAGCCGTTCATCACCGACAGCACCACGATCATCGCCAATACGCCCAGGGCGAGGCCGATCATCGAGGTCATCGAGATAAACGAAACAAAACGATTGCGGCGCTTGGCGCGGGTATAGCGCGTGCCGATGAAAATCGATAACGGTCTGAACATTCGCGGGCACCGTTGAAAAAATAGAAAACCCGACGTCCGGCGCCGGGCTTGAAACAGGGTCAGATGGTGACCAGATGACCTTCCTGCAAGTGCAGCACACGGTCCATCTGGCGGGCCATGCTCATGTCATGGGTCACCACCAGGAACGCGGTACGCATCTGGGTGCTCAACTCCAGCATCAGGTCCTTGATGCCCTGGGCGGTGTGGGAGTCGAGGTTGCCGGTGGGCTCATCGAGCATCACCAACCCTGGGTTGTTGACCAGGGCACGGGCAATCGCCACGCGCTGGCGCTCACCGCCGGACAGCTCGGCCGGCTTGTGCTCCAGGCGGTGCCCCAGGCCGACCCGCTCCAACAAGGCTTTTGCCCGCTGGCGCGCTTCAGGGATCGCGGTCTTGCCGATCAACAGCGGCATGCACACGTTTTCCAGCGCGGTAAACTCCGGCAACAGGTGGTGGAACTGGTACACAAAACCGAGCGAACGGTTGCGCAGTTGGCCACGGGCCTTCTCACCCAGCGCCGACAGTTCTTCACCGGCCAGCCAGACACTGCCCTGGGACGGCGTATCCAGGCCGCCCAACAGGTTGAGCAAGGTACTTTTGCCGGAACCGGAACTGCCGACGATCGCCACGCGCTCACCTGGATGAAGCTCCAGTTGCAGGTTGGACAGCACCACCACCGACTCCGGGCCTTCCTCGTAGGATTTGCCCAGGTTGCGGCAGCTCAGGATTGCTTTTTCACTCATGCCCGATTCACTCATAACGTAAGGCCTGTGCTGGCTGGGTACGTGCCGCGCGCCAGGCTGGATACAGGGTGGCAAGGAAACTCAAGACCAACGCGGCACCGCCTACCATCAATACGTCCTGGGCCTGGACCTGGGACGGCAGGTAATCGATGAAGTAGACGTCGGCGTTGAGGAACTTGTGACCGATGACTTTTTCCAGGGCGGCGATGGCGGCACTGACGTTCAGCGCGGCCAGGATGCCTACGGCGGTGCCGATCAACGTGCCGACCACGCCGATCACGGTGCCCTGCACCATGAAGATCGCCATGATCTGCCCCGGCGTGGCGCCAAGGGTACGCAGGATCGCGATATCGCCTTTCTTGTCATTCACCACCATCACCAGCGTGGAAATGATGTTGAACGCAGCCACGGCGACGATCAGCAGCAACAGCAGGCCGATCATGGCTTTTTCCATGCGGATGGCCTGGTACAGGTTGCCGTGGGTGCGGGTCCAGTCGCGGGCGTAGTACTGGCTGTCGCCCAGGTGCTGGGCGATTTCCCACGCCGTGCGCGGCGCATCGAACAGGTCGCTGAACTTCAGGCGCAAGCCCTGCACTTGATCCGGCTGCCAACGATGCAGGCGGGCCAGGTCGGTGAGGTTGGTCAGGCCGAGGTAACCGTCGATCTCACCGGCGCCCACATGGAAGGTGCCGACCACAGTGAAGCGCTTCATGCGCGGGAACATGCCGGCCGGGGTCACGGTGACTTCCGGCGCGACGAAGGTCAGCTTGTCGCCCACCTTCACCCCGAGCTTGGCCGCGGCCTTGTCGCCGATCACGATGCCGAAGCTGCCGGGCGTCAGGTCATCGAGTTTGCCTTGCAGCATGAACTTATCAATGATCGAGACCTTGCGCTCCTGGGCCGGGTCGATGGCATTGAGCAGAATCTTCTGCACCTTGCCATCGTTGGTCAGCAACCCCTGCATCTGGGTGAAGGGCGCGACGGCCACCACCTTGGGGTTCTGCTTGACCTTGCCGGCCAGGCTCTGCCAGTCGCTGATGGGCGAGTCGGCCTCGATGGTCGCGTGGGGCACCATGCCCAGCACGCGGGTGCGCATCTCATGGTCGAAGCCGTTCATGACCGACAGCACCACGATCATCACGACCACGCCCAAGGCGAGCCCGATCATCGAGGTCAAGGAAATGAACGACACAAAATGATTGCGACGCTTTGCACGGGTATAACGCGTGCCGATGAATACGAAGAGAGGTCTGAACATGTCGGGGCTTGTTCGGAGGAAAAGAAGACGTCCCGGTGGCGGGGTCTGGTAAGCAGCTTTACACTCTGACCATTACCGTTAGCTGGGGTTCGCCATGTCGACATTAGATGAAGAAGAGCGCCGCGAATACTACCGTATCGCCGACATGATCGCACTCCAAATCAAACACCTGTCCGTGCCCGAAGCGGCGAGCAAAGATGTGTTGCTGGATGACTCGCCGCTGTTCAATCTGCTCAGCGAACTGCACCTCAGCGAATTCGAAGCCCAGCACTTGCTGCGCCAGATCAGCGAGAAAGATCGCAACCTGGCGGCCTTCCTCAAAGTCCAGAACAAACGCCTGGACCTGCTCAGCCAGGTCATGGCTCGCGGCCTGTTGAGTGAAGTCGGCGCGCCACAGCCGGTGATCATTTCCGAAGGCGGTATCGACTTCCAGCACGCCACGCCGCTCGCCCCCGGCGCACACCTGGCCGTCAAGCTGGTGCTGATGCCCCAGGCACTCGGCCTGCTGCTGCGTGCCCGGGTCACCCATTGCGACCCTAAAGGCGATGGCTTTGACGTGGGCACGGAGTTCGAGTCCATGACCGACGCCCAACGCCAGTTGCTGGCCCGCTACATTCTGCAGAAACAAGCCCAGGAGCGGCGCCTGGCGCGAGAACAGAGCGACGCCCAACACCCCTGAATACGTATTCACCCCGCCAGACAAGCTGGCGCAAAGGAGCAACTGTGACCCTGATTTACGGCCACCGCGGTGCCAAAGGCGAAGCACCGGAAAATACCCTGACCAGTTTTCAGGAGTGTCTCAAGCACGGTGTACGCCGTTGCGAACTGGATTTGCACCTGTCCATGGACGGCGAGTTGATGGTTATCCACGACCCGACCCTCAAGCGCACCACCGACCGGCGCGGCAAAATCGTCGAGTATTCGGCGGCCGACCTCGTGAAGATGGACGCCCGTAAAGGCGGCCCGGGCTGGGTCAAGCCATGCCCGATCCCACGCCTGGAGGAACTGTTCGAACAGTGCGACTTCGATCACTGGCAACTGGAAGTCAAAAGCGCTTCGCGCACCCGCGCCGCGACCACCGTGCTGGCGATTCGGGAAATGGCCGTACGCTTTGGCCTGATGGACAAGGTCACCGTGACCTCAAGCTCGCGGGAAGTGTTGAAGGCGGCGCTGGAGCTCACCCCGGACCTGTCACGCGGCCTGGTCGCCGAATACGCCTGGCTGGACCCGCTGAAGGTCGCGCAGAACTACGGCTGTGACATCCTGGCGTTGAATTGGACGCTGTGCACCCCTGAACGCCTGGAAAAAGCCCAGCGTCAGGGCTTGCACGTGTCCGTGTGGACAGTCAACGAACCTGCGCTGATGCGCAGGCTCGCCGACTTCGGCGTAGATAGCCTGATTACAGACTTTCCCGGTTTGGCCACTGCCACCCTCGGGAATTACTGAAATCGGTCTCCCCGGCCGGCTCAGGCCACCGGCCGGAGCCGCTCAAAAAAGCCGGTTGAGGCCATCGTAGGCCGCTACCCGATAGGCTTCGGCCATGGTCGGGTAGTTGAACGTGGTGTTGACGAAATACTTGAGGGTATTTTGCTCACCCGGCTGGTTCATGATGGCCTGGCCGATGTGCACGATCTCCGACGCCTGGTAGCCGAAGCAATGCACGCCGAGGACTTCCAGGGTTTCACGATGGAACAGGATCTTCAGCATGCCTTGCGGCTCGCCGGCGATCTGCGCGCGCGCCATGCTCTTGAAGAACGCCTTGCCCACTTCATAAGGCACCTTGGCCTTGGTCAGCTCGTGCTCGTTCTTGCCGATCGAGCTGATCTCGGGAATGGTGTAGATCCCGGTCGGCACGTCGTTCACATAGCGCCAGCTGCCATTGTCGACAATGCTGCCCGCCGCCGAACGGCCTTGGTCGTGCGCCGCACTGGCCAGGCTTGGCCAGCCGATGACGTCACCCGCGCCATAGATGTTTGGCACGCAGGTGCGGTAATTCTCGTCGACCTCGATCTGGCCACGGCTGTTGACCTTGACGCCGATGTTTTCCATGCCCAGCTTGTCGGTGTTGCCGGTACGGCCGTTGCACCACAGCAAGGCATCGGCCTTGATCTTCTTGCCGGACTTGAGGTGCAGGATCACGCCGTTGTCCAGGCCTTCGACCCGCTCGTATTCTTCGTTATGGCGCACGGTGATGTTGTTGTTGCTGAAGTGATAGCTCAACGCCTGGGAAATTTCCGAGTCGAGGAAGCTCAGCAATTGGTCGCGGTTGTCCACCAACTCCACCAACACACCCAGGCCGCTGAAGATCGAGGCGTATTCACAGCCGATCACGCCGGCGCCATAGATGATCAGTTTGCGCGGGGTATGGCCCAGGCTGAGGATGGTGTCGCTATCGTAGATACGCGCGTGGTTGAAATCGATATCGGCCGGGCGATACGGGCGTGAACCGGTGGCAATGATGATGTGCTTGGCCACCAGTTTTTCGACCACACCGTTGGAGCACACCACTTCAACGGTTTGCTCGTCGGCGAAGCTGCCGGTGCCGAAGAACAGGTCGACACGGTTACGGGCGTAGTAACCGGTACGCGACGCCACTTGCTTGGCGATGACTTTCTCAGCGCTTTTCAACACGTCCGGGAACGAGAACCAGCGCGGCTCACCAATGGCCCGGAACATCGGGTTGGTGTTGAACTGCATGATCTGGCGCACCGAGTGACGCAAAGCCTTGGACGGGATGGTACCCAGGTGGGTGCAGTTACCGCCGACCTGACGGCGGCTATCGACCATCGCCACCTTGCGCCCTGCCTTCGCAGCGTTCATCGCTGCACCTTCTCCAGCCGGGCCGGAACCCAGTACCACCACGTCGTAGTTGTAGACAGCCATGCGTACTCCTCAGAACAGGCCAGGCGCACGGTAGAACGCCTGGCTAAATCATGCCGCGGCCAGCGGTCATGAAAGACAATTCGGCTCAAGTGTGTGAACCGGGGCACAGTCTATATAAGGCTCAACGCCGCGCACATTAACCCTTGGTCGCGTCATAGGCCAGTATTGCCTGAACGACGGGCTCTGGAAATTGCAATTACACTCTCGGCACGCACCTTTGCAGGATGGGCAATTATGCGGCATATCGTTTTGTGTCTATTGCTGATCTTATCGGTGACGGTACACGCCAGTGAAGCCGAACGACTCAGGCAAGCCGGCTTCCCGCCGCGCGCCCATGAGCTGAGCCTGAAAAGCCAGACAGTGCTGACCTATCTCTGGGCGGATGTCTATGCCGCCGCGCTGTACGCCCCGACGGGCATCAGCGCCAGACAGGCGTGGGATCAGCAAAAGGATCTGCGCCTGACGCTGTATTACTTTCGCGACATCGACCGCAGCGATGTGATCAAGGCCGCCACCACAACCCTGGAGCGTCAGCAAACCAGCACCACCCTCGCCCGCCTGAAGCCCGAACTGGAGCAATTGCATGGCAGTTTCCGCGATATTCGCAGCGGTGACCGCTATGCCCTGGATTTTCGCCCCGGTCGCGGCTTGAACCTGGAGATCAACGACACGGTGGTGTTCAGCAGTCGCAACGCTGAACTGGCGAAGGTCTATCTCGGTATCTGGCTGGGCGAAAAAGGCTTGTCGGAGGGCCTGCGCAACAGCCTTTTCAAATGACCCTGCGACAACCAGTCAGCTTGCTATCGGTTTTTATTGCCTGTACTGGCTAATACACATATGGTTACAAAACTGCTCGTTAAAGCCTCGCGCAGCGACTTTGCAGCAAGGATGACCAGCGACCAGGGATCACCAATAAGATAGCCAAAATGAGTGCATGACATGTCCACTTCAACGGGCAAAGGCAAGGCGATTTTTCGCGTTGTCAGCGGTAACTTCCTCGAAATGTTCGACTTCATGGTCTACGGCTTCTACGCCACGGCCATTGCCAAAACCTTCTTCCCCGCCGACAGCGCCTTCGCGTCCCTGATGCTTTCGCTGGCGACCTTCGGCGCGGGCTTCCTGATGCGGCCACTGGGCGCGATCTTCCTCGGCGCCTATATCGACCGCCACGGCCGCAAGAAAGGCCTGGTGATCACCCTGGCGTTGATGGCCGCCGGCACCATCCTGATCGCCTGCGTGCCCGGGTACGCCACCCTGGGTGTCGCTGCACCATTGATCGTATTGTTTGGCCGACTGCTGCAGGGCTTCTCCGCCGGTGTGGAGCTGGGCGGCGTTTCGGTGTACCTGGCGGAAATCGCCACGCCGGGCCGCAAGGGCTTTTTCGTCAGTTGGCAGTCCGCCAGCCAACAGGCCGCAGTGGTATTCGCCGGCCTCCTCGGTGTGGGCCTGAACCACTGGCTCAGCCCGGAAGAAATGGGTGATTGGGGCTGGCGCGTGCCGTTTCTGATCGGTTGCCTGATCGTGCCGGTGATCTTTGTGATTCGCCGCTCCCTGGAGGAAACCCCTGAATTCCAGGCACGCAAACACCGCCCTACCCTGCAGGAAATCGTGCGTTCGATCGGCCAGAACTTCGGCATCGTCATCGCCGGCATGGCACTGGTGGTCATGACCACCGTGTCGTTCTACCTGATCACGGCCTACACGCCGACCTTCGGCAAGGCAGAACTGCACTTGTCGGACTTCGATGCCCTGCTGGTGACAGTGTGCGTGGGTATTTCCAACTTTATCTGGCTGCCGGTCATGGGCGCCGTGTCCGATAAGGTCGGGCGCAAACCCTTGCTACTGGGCGCGACGACGCTGGCGATCCTCACGGCGTATCCGGCACTGTCGTGGCTGGTGGCCAACCCAAGTTTCAGCCATCTGCTGATCGTACTGTTGTGGTTGTCGTTCCTGTACGGCTCGTACAACGGTGCGATGGTGGTGGCGCTCACCGAGATCATGCCGATCGAGGTGCGCACCACCGGCTTCTCCCTGGCCTACAGCCTGGCGACGGCAACGTTCGGCGGCTTTACACCAGCGGCGTGCACTTACCTGATCCATGTGCTGGACAACAAGGCGGCACCGGGGATCTGGCTCAGTGGCGCGGCGGTACTGGGGTTGATTGCCACGCTGGTTCTGTTCAAGGGCAATCGACATGCACTGAGGACGGCGCAAGCCTCGGTAGCAGGCGGCGCCTGACAGGCCGCTCTCGCGGCCCTCACGCACAAAACCTGAAGACATAAAAAAGCCCTGAACCAGTCAGGGCTTTTTCATTTATCGCAAGTGCTTAGCGCGGGAATGCAGGCGGGTTGACCCCAGCCATGTCTTCCATCACGCGAACCACCTGGCAGCTGTAGCCGAACTCGTTGTCGTACCACACGTACAGGACAACGCGGTTGTCCTGGGTGATGGTCGCCTCGGCATCCACCACACCGGCGTGGCGCGAGCCAACGAAGTCGGTGGATACCACTTCCTGCGAGTTGACGAAGTCGATCTGCTTGTGCAGATCGGAGTGCAGCGCCATATAGCGCAGGTACTCGTTCATCTCTTCACGGGTGGCGGCTTTCTCAAGGTTCAGGTTGAGAATGGCCATCGACACGTTTGGCGTCGGAACGCGGATCGCGTTACCGGTCAGCTTGCCGGCCAGCTCAGGCAAGGCCTTGGCGGCAGCGGTGGCGGCACCGGTCTCGGTGATCACCATGTTCAACGCGGCGCTACGACCACGGCGATCGCCTTTGTGGAAGTTGTCGATCAGGTTCTGGTCGTTGGTGTACGAGTGAACGGTTTCGACGTGGCCATTAACGATGCCGAACTTGTCATTCACAGCCTTCAGCACCGGCACGATGGCGTTGGTGGTGCAGGAAGCGGCGGACACGATCTTGTCGTCAGCGGTGATTTCAGCGTGGTTGATACCGTGAACGATGTTCTTGAGCTTGCCCTTGCCAGGCGCGGTCAACACAACGCGATCGATACCCGGGCAGGCCAGGTGCTGGCCCAGGCCCTCGGCATCGCGCCATACGCCGGTGTTGTCCACCAGCAGGGCGTCCTTGATGCCGTACTGGGTGTAATCCACCTCGGACGGGTTCTTCGCGTAGATCACCTGGATCAGGTTACCGTTGGCGGTGATGGTGTTGTTTTCTTCGTCGATGACGATGGTGCCGTTGAACGGACCGTGTACCGAGTCGCGACGCAAGAGGCTTGCGCGCTTGGTCAGGTCGTTCTCGGCGCCTTTGCGCACCACGATGGCACGCAGGCGCAGGCCGTCGCCACCACCGGTTTTCTCGATGAGGATACGCGCCAGCAGACGGCCGATACGACCGAAGCCGTACAGGACAACGTCGGTACCTTTACGGGCAGCGGCGTTTTGCTGGCCAACCACATCGGCCATTTCTTCGCGCACGAATTGTTCGGCGCTGCGGCCATTGCCTTCGTTGCGGAATTTATAGGCCAATTTGCCCAGGTCTACCGAGGCCGCGCCGAGCTTGAGCTCGCTCATGGCCTTGAGCAGCGGGAATGTTTCGTGGACGGAGAGTTCGCTGTCGTCGGCGGAGCGATGGCGTGCAAAGCGGTGGGCTTTGAGAATCGCAATGACAGACTGGTTGATCAGGCTGCGGCCATAGATCGAGCTCACCACATTGTTATTGCGGTACAGCTGGCCGATAAGCGGAATCATCGCTTCTGCGAGTGCTTCACGGTCGATCCATTCACCAAGACACTGGTCGGGCTTCTGAGTCACGGGAACCTTCCACATGTAGGGGCAGAAAAAAGGGGCTACATTATGCCGCCCGACCGCCCTCGGAGCAATGCGCCCAGGACAACAAAAAGTGCTTGCCAAAAAAAGGCACCCCGCTGCAGCCCAGTAAATACGCGGCTTCCAGAAGACCACCAATCATGCGACCCGGGCGACTTGTCCGTAACCCTCCGAAAACTACGCGCACTTTGGCACTACATATTGAGTCAAAACGCAGCTTTGTTTGTCTTAGCCACTACATTTCCTACAATCCGCATTAGGCACAGTCAGCAACTGACAGGCGGCACCTTGGGCCGCTACAATTACCGACTTTGTCGCAACGCTTGGAGCTCAACCTTCCGTGCCCGTTCTGCGTCTACCGCTTCTCCCTGCCGCGGCAGGTAAACAGCACTGGGGCAACCTGCCCGGTGCCGCCCTGAGCCTGGCCATTGCCGAGGCTGCCAGCGCAGCCAAGCGCTTTACCCTGCTGCTCACCGCCGACAGCCAAAGCGCCGAGCGGTTGGAGCAGGAGCTGAGCTTCTTCGCCCCCGATTTGCCGGTGCTGCATTTCCCCGACTGGGAAACGCTGCCCTACGACCTGTTCTCGCCGCACCAGGACATCATCTCCCAGCGCATCGCCAGCCTGTACCGCCTGCCGGAACTGGCCCACGGCGTATTGGTAGTGCCGATCACCACGGCACTGCACCGCCTGGCACCGACCAAGTTCCTGTTGGGCAGCAGCCTGGTGCTGGATGTCGGCCAGAAACTCGACGTGGAGCAGATGCGCACGCGCCTGGAAGCCAGCGGCTACCGCTGCGTCGATACGGTGTACGAACACGGCGAGTTCGCCGTGCGCGGTGCGCTGATCGACCTGTTCCCCATGGGCAGCAAACTGCCGTACCGCATCGACCTGTTCGATGACGAAATCGAGACCCTGCGGACCTTCGACCCGGAAAACCAGCGCTCCATCGACAAAGTGGATTCGATCAAGCTGCTGCCGGCGCGGGAATTCCCGCTGCAAAAGGACGCGGTCACCCGCTTCAAGGCGCGCTTCCGTGAGCGCTTCGACGTGGACTTCCGCCGCTGCCCAATCTTTCAGGACTTGAGCAGCGGGATTACGCCGGCCGGTATCGAGTACTACCTGCCACTGTTCTTCGACGAAACCTCGACCCTGTTCGATTACCTGCCCCAGGACACCCAAGTGTTCTCGCTGCCGGGTATCGAACAAGCGGCGGAAAATTTCTGGAACGATGTGCGCAACCGCTATGAAGAGCGTCGCGTCGATCCATCCCGGCCTTTGTTGCCGCCGGCCGAATTGTTCCTGCCGGTGGAAGAGTGCTTCGCGCGCCTGAAAAACTCTCCACGCGTGGTCGTCAGCCAGCAAGACGTGGAAGCAGGCAGCGGACGCGAGCGTTTCCCGGCGCAAACGCTGCCCGACCTGGCGATTGAAGCCAAGGCCAACCAGCCGCTGGCGGCGCTGTCGAATTTCCTCGGCGACTTCCCTGGCCGCGTGTTGTTTACCGCCGAATCCGCCGGTCGCCGCGAAGTGTTGCTGGAGCTGCTGGAACGCCTGAAGCTGCGCCCTAAAACCGTCGACAGCTGGCCGGACTTTGTTGCGGGCAAGGATCGCCTGGCGATCACCATCGCGCCGTTGGACGAGGGTCTGCTGCTGGACGACCCGGCCCTGGCGCTGATCGCCGAAAGCCCGCTGTTCGGCCAACGGGTGATGCAACGTCGTCGCCGGGAGAAACGCGCCGACGCCAACAACGATGCCGTGATCAAGAACCTCACCGAGCTGCGCGAAGGCGCACCGGTGGTGCATATCGACCATGGCGTGGGCCGCTACCTGGGCCTGCAGACCCTGGAGATCGATAACCAGGCCGCCGAATTCCTCACCATGGAGTACGCCGAGGGCGCCAAGCTCTACGTGCCGGTGGCCAACCTGCACCTGATCGCCCGCTACACCGGCAGCGACGACGCCCTGGCGCCCCTGCACCGCCTGGGTTCCGAGACCTGGCAGAAAGCCAAGCGCAAAGCCGCCGAACAGGTGCGCGATGTGGCCGCCGAATTGCTCGACATCTACGCCCGTCGCGCCGCCCGCGAAGGTTACGCGTTCGCCGACCCGAAAGCCGACTACGCCACCTTCAGCGCCGGCTTCGCCTTCGAAGAAACCCCGGACCAGCAAACCACCATCGAAGCCGTGCGCGCCGACATGCTCGCGCCCAAACCGATGGACCGGCTGGTGTGCGGCGATGTGGGCTTCGGTAAGACCGAAGTGGCCATGCGCGCAGCGTTCATTGCCGTGCACGGTGGCAAGCAAGTGGCGATTCTGGTGCCAACCACCCTGCTCGCCCAGCAGCACTACAACAGCTTCCGCGACCGCTTCGCCGACTGGCCGGTGACCGTGGAAGTGATGAGCCGCTTCAAGTCCGCCAAGGAAGTGAATGCCGCCATCGCCGACCTCGCCGAGGGCAAGATCGACATCGTGATCGGCACCCACAAGCTGTTGTCGGACGATGTGAAGATCAAGAACCTGGGCCTGGTGATCATCGACGAAGAGCACCGTTTCGGTGTGCGCCAGAAGGAACAGCTCAAGGCCCTGCGCAGCGAAGTCGACATCCTCACCCTCACCGCCACGCCGATTCCGCGCACGCTGAACATGGCAGTGTCGGGCATGCGCGACCTGTCGATCATCGCCACGCCGCCGGCGCGCCGCTTGTCGGTGCGCACCTTCGTCATGGAGCAGAACAAAAGCACGGTCAAGGAGGCGCTGCTGCGCGAATTGCTGCGCGGCGGGCAGGTTTACTACCTGCACAACGACGTGAAAACCATCGAGAAGTGCGCCGCCGACCTCGCCGAACTGGTGCCGGAGGCCCGTATCGCCATCGGCCACGGCCAGATGCGCGAGCGCGAGCTCGAACAGGTGATGAGCGACTTCTATCACAAGCGCTTCAACGTGCTGATCGCCTCGACCATCATCGAGACCGGCATCGACGTGCCGAGCGCCAATACCATCATCATCGAGCGTGCCGACAAGTTCGGCCTGGCGCAGTTGCACCAGTTGCGTGGCCGAGTCGGGCGCAGCCACCACCAGGCCTACGCCTACCTGCTGACGCCTCCACGCCAGCAAATTACCGGCGATGCCGAAAAGCGCCTGGAAGCCATCGCCAACACCCAGGACCTGGGGGCCGGTTTTGTGCTGGCCACCAACGACCTGGAAATCCGCGGTGCCGGCGAATTGTTGGGCGACGGCCAAAGCGGACAGATCCAGGCGGTGGGCTTCACCCTTTATATGGAAATGCTTGAACGCGCGGTGAAGGCTATTCGCAAGGGCGAGCAACCGAACCTCGACCAACCCTTGGGTGGCGGCCCGGAAATCAACCTGCGCTTGCCGGCACTGATCCCTGAGGATTATCTGCCGGATGTGCATGCGCGACTGATCCTGTACAAGCGCATCGCCTCGGCCACCGACGAAGAAGGTCTCAAGGACTTGCAGGTGGAAATGATCGACCGCTTCGGCCTGTTGCCCGAGCCGACCAAGAACCTGGTTCGCCTGACCTTGCTCAAATTGCAGGCCGAGCAGTTGGGAATCAAAAAGGTCGACGCCGGGCCTCAAGGTGGACGCATCGAATTTGAAGCGCAAACGCCGGTAGACCCCTTGGTGCTGATCAAGCTGATCCAGGGCCAGCCCAACCGTTATAAGTTCGAAGGCGCTACGCTGTTCAAATTCATGGTCCCGATGGAACGCGCCGAAGAACGCTTTAATACCCTGGAGGCGCTGTTTGAGCGCCTCATCCCGAAATCCGTTTGAAGGACGCCACCATGCGCCTGCTCCGCACTCTAAGCCTGCTGTTGGCGGTACTCGCACCTTCGGCATTTGCCGACAGCCTGTATCAGGTGGAAATGATCCTGGTGCGCCAGAATGCGGAGCCGGTGATCAACAGTCGCGCCGCGCCGGAAAACTGGGACAGCGGGGCTGTACACCTGGGCAGCGATAAAATGAGCCCGCCGCGCCTGAGCAACATCGTCGACAAGCTCAGTGCCGACAGCAGCTACACCGTGGTGGCGCACAAAGCCTGGGAGCAGAACCTCGGCGATCAACCGGTGAAAGTCGCGATCACCGACGGCCAGGAGCAATTCGGCCAGTTCCCTGTCGAAGGCGTGCTGAACCTGCAATTGGGCCGTTTCACCGATATCGACGCCGACTTCTGGATCAACCAGTTCGACAGCAATGGCAGCGTGATCGCCAGCGAGCACCTGGCCCAGAAAGACGTGCGCACCAAAAACAACCAGCTCAATTACCTGGATGGCGGCCATCTGGCGCTGCTGATCAAGATCACTTCGCTGACCGCCAAGCCACCCAGCGCACCACCGCCCGACATGCAGGACTGATCCAGCGCCATGCCCCTGACGTCGTCGTTGACCAAACCGCTGGCCCCTTCGTGGGCCAATCGCTTTAAAGAGCAGAGCCTTGAGCGCGGGCGGCGTTACGCACTGGAAAATCGCGTGCGCATCGTCGAGTCCGGCGACAGCACGATCGTCGCCAGTTGCGAAGGCTCCGCCGGCAACGTTTACCGGCAGACCATTTCATTGCGCGAGTCGGCCAAAGGCACACTTATCCTGGTGGACAGCCGCTGTACCTGCCCGGTGCACACCAACTGCAAACACATCGCGGCGGTGTTGCTCAAGGTCCAGGAGACCCTCGCCTTCCCAGCCGCCGCCCAGGATGCCGAGTTGCTGGAAAAGCTCCAGGCCGTGCTGGACAACCGCGTGGTGTTGCCGCAAGTCGTGATGGAAGATGTGCCGCCCGTACCGCGCTTGTGGCTGGCCAGCGCCGAATTCAGTGCGTTCGAGCCGCGCAACGGCAAGATGCAACGCTATATCCAGCACCGTGCGGCGTTGTCGTTCAATTACCTGGGTAACTACGTCAGCGGGCAGAAAAACGCTGACATCATCGTACGCCAGGACACCCAGAGCCTGCGCATCAAGCGTCATCCCGAACTGGAGCAGCGGTATCGTGAGCAATTGCGCCTGCTGGGTTTCAAGATCGCCACGCGCCAGAGCAAAGCCCTGCCGGAAAGTGCCGGCGAACTGTTCGAAATGGTCAATGACAGCGCCTGGCTGAACTTCACCCTCAATGCATCGCCCACCTTGCGCAACGAAGGTTGGGAATTGCAGATCGATGAAGACTTCGGCTTCGACCTGAGTACCGTCGATGACTGGTACGCAACGGTCGATGAAGGGCAGGAGCGCGATTGGTTCGATCTGGAGCTGGGGATTATCGTCAACGGCGAGCGACTGAGCCTGCTGCCGATCCTGTTGAACCTGATGCGCTCCCACACGGAAATTCTCAACCCGGAAAAACTCGCACGGCGCCGCGACGACGAGTTGATCCTGGTGAATATTCCGGGGCTGCCCAATGGTCATGGGCCGCTGCAAGTGGCGCTGCCTTATGGCCGGTTGAAACCCGTATTGGCCACCCTCGGCGAGTTTTATCTGCAGGAACCCGGTACCACGGCGCTGCGCCTGGCCAAGGCCGACGCGATTCGCCTGAACCCGCTGGAAGACTTGCCGCTGCAATGGGAGGGTGGCGAGAAAATCCGCAACTTTGCCCAGCGCCTGCGCGACATCAAGGATTTTACCTGCGTCGCGCCCGAAGGGCTGAACGCGACGTTGCGCCCGTATCAGCTGGAAGGCTTGAGCTGGATGCAGTCGCTGCGCCAACTGGACGTCGGCGGGATTCTTGCGGATGACATGGGCCTGGGCAAAACCCTGCAAACCCTGGCGCATATTCTCACTGAAAAAAACGCCGGGCGCCTGGACCGGCCGTGCATGGTCGTGATGCCCACCAGCCTGATTCCCAACTGGCTGGATGAAGCGGCGCACTTCACACCGCAGCTCAGGGTGATGGCGCTGTACGGCGCGGGACGCAAGAAACATTTCCCGAACCTGCAGGACTATGACCTGCTGCTGACCACCTATGCGTTGCTGCCCAAGGACATCGAACAGCTCGCCGCCCTGCCCTTGCACGTACTGA
This sequence comes from Pseudomonas sp. BCA17, assembly GCF_004519405.1. GTDB lineage: Bacteria > Pseudomonadota > Gammaproteobacteria > Pseudomonadales > Pseudomonadaceae > Aquipseudomonas. The sequence goes on from NZ_SGWI01000004.1 coordinate 351,905, forward strand.
TCCTCGACGAAGCCCAATACATCAAGAACCCCGGCAGCAAGGCGGCCCAGGCGGCGCGCGAGCTGAATGCACGGCAGCGCCTATGCCTGAGCGGTACGCCACTGGAAAACCACTTGGGCGAGTTGTGGTCGCTGTTCCACTTCCTGCTGCCGGGCTGGCTGGGCGACGTAAAAAGCTTCAACCGCGATTACCGCGTACCCATCGAAAAACGCGCCAGTGATGTGCGATTGCAGCACCTTAACGGTCGGATCAAACCGTTCCTGCTGCGCCGCACCAAGGAGCAGGTGGCGACCGAGTTGCCACCCAAGACCGAGATTATCCACTGGGTCGAGCTCAATGAGGCCCAGCGCGACGTATACGAGACCATGCGGTTGGCGATGGACAAGAAGGTGCGCGACGAGATCACCCGCAAAGGCGTAGCACGTAGCCAGATCATCATTCTTGAAGCACTGCTCAAGCTACGCCAGGTGTGCTGCGACCTGCGCCTGGTCAACGATGCCACCCTGCCCGTGCGTGGCAGCAGTTCGGGCAAGCTCGATAGCCTGATGCAAATGCTCGAAGAGCTGTTTGAAGAAGGTCGGCGCATTCTGCTGTTTTCCCAGTTCACCTCGATGCTGAGCCTGATCGAAACCGAGCTCGAAAAGCGTGGCATCGCCTACGCATTGTTGACTGGCCAGACCCGGGATCGGCGTACACCCGTGAAGGACTTCCAGAGCGGCAAACTGCAGATTTTTCTGATCAGCCTGAAGGCTGGCGGCGTGGGCTTGAACCTGACCGAAGCCGATACCGTGATCCATTACGACCCATGGTGGAACCCGGCCACGGAAAACCAGGCCACCGACCGCGCCTACCGCATCGGGCAAGAGAAGCCGGTATTCGTGTACAAGATGATTGCCCGTGGCACGGTGGAGGAGAAAATCCAACACCTGCAGAAAGAGAAGTCCGACTTGGCGGCGGGCGTGCTGGATGGACGCACGACCGGGGATTGGCAATTGGGCAACGAGGATATCGAAGCGCTGTTTGCGCCGCTGCCCAATAAGCAGGAAAAACGCTAGATCAACTGCGCGCTCCGCAAAGCCGTGAGCGCTGTCAGCCAGCGCGGGTCCTGCTTGTAGTCCGTCGACGCAATGGCCTGGCCGCGCATGCGTGCAATGCGTGCCGATGGCTTGACCTTCATGCGCTGCGCCGCGCTGAGTGCAAGCTCGGCGGCAGCACGATCGTTGCACACCAACCCCATGTCGCAGCCCGCTGTCAGCGCAGCTTCGATACGGCTGGCCGCGTCGCCCACTACGTGAGCACCGGCCATGGACAGGTCATCACTGAAAATGACCCCGTCGAACTGCAACTCACCGCGCAGGATGTCCTGCAGCCAGCGGCGCGAGAAACCTGCGGGCTGAGAATCAACTTGCGGATAGATCACGTGTGCAGGCATCACTGCCGCCAACTGCTTGCCAAGGCGTGCGAAAGGCACCAGGTCGTTGGCGCGAATCTGTTCCAGGCTGCGTTCGTCAGTGGGAATAGCGACGTGGGAGTCGGCCTCAGCCCAACCGTGACCGGGGAAGTGTTTCCCGGTGGCGGCCATGCCGGCGCTGTTCATGCCGCGAATAAAGGCTCCGGCAAGCACGGCGGCGCGTTCAGGGTCGCCTTCGAAGGAGCGCGTACCCACCACGGCGCTGCGCTGGTAATCCAGGTCCAGAACCGGAGCAAAGCTCAGGTCAAGGCCCACAGCCAGCACCTCGGTCGCCATGATCCAGCCACACTGTTCGGCCAGGTACTCGGCGTTGGGGTTATCCGCCAGGGCGCGCATGGCCGGCAAACGCACAAAACCCTGGCGCAGGCGCTGTACACGACCGCCTTCCTGGTCGACCGCCAACAGCAAGTCCGGGCGCACGGCACGAATCGCCGCGCTCAGTTCGCGGACCTGGCGCGGGTGCTCGATATTGCGCGCAAAAATAATCAGCCCGCCCACTTCCGGTTGGCGCAACAGGTGACGGTCCTCAGCCGTCAGCCAGGTACCGGCCACGTCAACCATCAAAGAACCTTGCAGGGCAGCAGTCATAAACCTTCCTTAAATAACGCACACAACCCGTTGCCCTCACATGGCGCCCGGCATCCTGGGCACTGAGTGAAAGCAACGGGTTGTGAGTCAATAGCTGAAATCGGCATGGCAGCTAGCTTAGCGGATGCAAGCAGCCACGCACACCCGGGGCGGTCACGCTTTGGCGACGGCCGGTGTCGATTTGCTGCGTGGGCGCAATTGAGCAGCGGCCATCGCTTGATCGGTCACACCGGTTTCGGCACGCATGCCTGCGGCGAGGAACGGCACCATCAGGCGCATCACCTGCTCGATGGAAGTATTCACGCCGAAATCGGTCTCGGCAATGGCGCGCAAGGCTTTGATCCCAGACATACTGAAGGCCGCCGCACCGAGCATGAAATGCACACGCCAGAACAGTTCGATCGGCGGAATACGGGGAGCGGCTTCGTTGACCAGCAACATGTAACGGCGAAACACCTTGCCGTACATATCTTCAAGATAACGCCGCAGGTGACCCTGGCTCTGGCTGAACGCCAAGCCCAATAGACGCATGAAGATCGACAGGTCGTTGCCGCTGCGCGGTTGCACCACCAGCGCCTGCTCGACCAGGATTTCCAGCAGGTCTTCCAGGCTGGGCTTGTTTTCCGGCTTGGTCTGGCGGCGCTCCAGCTCACGGTCGAGGCTGGCGCAGAACGGTCCCAGGAAGCGCGAGAACACCGCCTGGATCAGGGCTTTTTTCGAGCCGAAATGGTAATTCACTGCCGCGAGGTTGACCCCAGCCTTGCTGGTGATCAGACGCAATGAGGTTTCAGCAAATCCTTTTTCCGCGAACAACTGCTCGGCAGCATCGAGAATGCGTTCAACGGTTTCCGACTGGGCCATGGCTACTCCGCCTGACAAACACTTGTTTGAAACATACGTTTCAGAGTATGTCTTGTCAAGCCTGCGGTCCATTTTCCGGCCGGGCAGTCATCGATTTGATGGCTATTTAATCACATCCTTCGTGCTCTGTAGGCAGCGCTGTCTCTGCCCCGCAGGACGACTGACGAATGACCGTCCAGCGGAGCGCTCAAAAAGGATGATTGCCAAGCGCAGTCCACTGTATATAATCCCAGTCACTGTATAAAAAGACAGAGCGATCAACATGCTAAAACTGACGCCACGCCAAGCTGAGATTCTGGCTTTTATCAAGCGCTGCCTTGATGACAACGGCTACCCGCCGACCCGAGCGGAAATTGCGCTGGAACTGGGATTCAAGTCTCCCAACGCCGCCGAAGAACACCTCAAGGCCCTCGCCCGTAAAGGCGCGATCGAAATGACTCCAGGTGCTTCACGCGGTATTCGCATCCCTGGTTTCGAAGCCAAGGCCGATGAGTCGACGCTGCCCATTATCGGCCGCGTCGCTGCCGGCGCACCAATCCTGGCGCAGCAGCACGTCGAGGAGTCCTGCAACATTAACCCGACCTTCTTCCATCCGCGTGCCGACTACCTGTTACGGGTTCAAGGCATGAGCATGAAGGATGTGGGCATATTCGACGGAGACCTGCTGGCCGTCCACACCACCCGCGAAGCCCGTAATGGCCAGATCGTGGTGGCCCGTATCGGCGATGAAGTGACCGTCAAGCGCTTCAAACGTGAAGGCAGCAAGGTCTGGCTAATGGCCGAAAACCCTGAGTTCGCCCCGATCGAAGTCAACCTTAAAGATCAGGACCTGGTCATCGAAGGCCTGAGCGTCGGCGTCATTCGTCGCTAAAGGAGGCACCATGCAGCTCGTGCACACCCCACAGCACACACAACTGTCGCTGTTCGAGGCCTTCATGGCTCAACCTCTTGTGCCCACCCTCAAGGAGGCGGCCGACGCCCCCTGGAGCGCCGAACCCGAGGCGTTCAGCGAGCTGTCGTTGCGCGGCGCTGCCGAGAGCTGCCTGAACCTGCTGGCGCCGATCCTTCGCGAACTGAGCGAAGAGAAAGACGCACGCTGGCTGACGCTGATCGCCCCGCCCGCCAGCCTGACTCAGGCCTGGCTGCGGGATGCCGGCCTCAACCGCGAACGCATCCTGCTGCTGCAGCCACGCGGTGCGCAAAGTGCTCAGCAATTGACCTGTGAAGCTTTGCGACTGGGCCGTAGCCATACAGTCGTCAGTTGGTTGAACCCGATCAATGCCACCACGAAGCAACAGTTGATCAGTGCCGCGCGCGAAGGCGATGCACAAAGCTTGAATATTCGATTGGGATAAAGGGGTGTGCCGCTGAATGGCCCTCTGACGAAGGGAGCCAGTGGTTAACGGACCAGCGTGTTGAGCGGGCTTGCCCCGCGCGGGGGCTGCAAAGCAGACCACAACCAGGCACCGTGGAATACCTGATATACCGCATCAATCAATTCAGAGCCGCTTCGCATCCAGTGCGGGCAAGCCCTGTTCACCACGGCAGCTTGTCACCATAAGGAGCCCGCGGCACACAAAGCAGCACTCAGTGAAGCACGCGCGGCCCATCTTCCTTCTCGGGCTCGCCTTCCGCCAGACGACCAGCCATCTGCACGCCCACGCTCAACATGGCTTTGGCCACTTCCACGTGCTGGCCCTGCAGGAACGCTTTTGCGTCCTCGGAAAAATCCAGAATAACCAGAGAACCCTCGTCCTCAGCCCGGCGCAGCTCGATTCGGCCGTCAGGCAACTCAACAATTTCCAGAAAGGACGTCGGCATAAAAATGTGTTCTCCACGAAAGGCCGGGATTATATCAGTCATCCACCCAGCCCCGCAGAGGATCTGAAGAGGTTTCTTTACAGCTTGATGAACGGTTCTTTGTGCTGTGCACCAGAATAATGGGGGTGCCTCAGCACTCGTTCAACCCTTCCCGAAACCGCAACGCCATCTTTTTCAGCTCCTGACGCCAGCTCTCCAGCTCTTCGCGGCTCAACGGCTTTGGCTCATCCTCTTCCAGGGCGACCGCGACAATCAGCGGCTGGGTCACATCCCCCTTGGGCACGTGGCGAACCCGTGGAGGCTGGAACATATCGGCATGGGCCTTGAGCAAGCGAGCTACCCAACTGTCAGGGCTTTGAGCCATTTCTACCAATTCAGCCAGTTCAGGGATGGCCATGGTGTCCAGCACTTCACGGCTGATGATCATCTCGGCACGAGGTGAGCCGGCCTGGGGCAGGCGATAGAACCCGGCAATTTCATGGCACAACCCCAGCAAGGCGCCATACAGATGGAATAACGCGGCCTCACGCCCCGCCTGGACCAGCGCGATGGCATTCATCTCCTTCCCTTCCTCGGCACGGCCAAGGGCTTCCAGGGACAAACCCGCGAAGTAAATTTTCTGGTTGGTACGGGTATAGAGTTCGTTGGCCATAACGGCAGTCTCCGCAACGAAAGAGGCGTAATGCTGGCTGTGCAGGAGCGAGTTTACTCGCGAAAACCTGAGAACGCAGTGGTGTATCAGACTTCCCGCGTCATCGCTAACGATTTTCGCAAGCAAGGACCGGGCGTCCCCCTCACTCCAGCCCCAAAAAAAGGCCGCCTGTGCAGGCGGCCTTTATGTCTCGCAGGTCAGTCGATCAAGCGCCTTGACGCTTATCTTCGACTTTCCACTTGCCGCCGTCGTAGAAGGCTTTCCAGCCGGTAGGCTTGCCTTCCACTTCGGTCTGCACGTACTGCTCCTTGGTCTTGCGGCTGTAGCGGATCACGGCCGGGCGACCGTCCGGATCTTTCTTTGGCGCTTCACACAGGAAGTGGTACTTCGGATCGATTTCATCCTTGTGCGGCACGATCTCCAGCACCAGCGGTGCACGGGTCTCGCGGTTTTTCGGGAACTGGCTGGCCGCCAGGAACAGACCCGAAGCACCGTCACGCAGGATGTAGGTGTCGTTGACCTTCTCGCACTTAAGCTCAGGCATCTTCACCGGGTCCATCTTCGGCGGCGCCGCATCACCGCTCTTCAGCAGCTTGCGGGTGTTTTTGCAGGTCGGGTTGGTGCAACCGAAGAACTTGCCGAAACGCCCGGTCTTGAGCTGCATCTCGCTGCCGCACTTATCGCATTCCAGGCTCGGACCTTCGTAGCCCTTGATGCGGTAGGTGCCCTCTTCGATCTCGTAACCATTGCAATCCGGGTTGTTACCGCAGATGTGCAGCTTGTGCTTCTCGTCCAGCAGGTAGGCATCCATCGCCGTGCTGCAGATCGGGCACCGGTGCTTGCCACGCAGTACCAGCGATTCGGATTCGCCCTCGTCATCGGCGGCGATTTCATCACCCGGCACCAGGTTGACCGTCGCCTTGCAGCGTTCTTTTGGCGGCAGGCTGTAGCCCGAGCAGCCGAGGAATACGCCGGTGGACGCCGTACGAATCTGCATCGGACGCCCGCAGGTCTGGCATGGGATGTCGGTCATCACCGGCTGGTTGGCACGCATGCCGCTCTCAGGGCTTTCGGCCACTTCGAGTTTGTTCTTGAAGTCGCCGTAGAACTCGTCGAGTACGTTTTTCCAGTCGCGCTCGCCCTGGGCCACGTCGTCGAGGTTCTCCTCCATGCCGGCGGTGAAGCCGTAGTCCATCAGGTTGGAGAAGCTCTCGGACAAACGCTCAGTAACGATGTCGCCCATTTTTTCCGAATAGAAACGGCGGTTATGCAGCGCCACGTAGCCGCGGTCCTGGATGGTGGAGATGATCGCGGCATAAGTCGAAGGACGACCGATACCACGCTTCTCCATCTCTTTTACCAGGCTGGCTTCCGAATAACGCGCCGGCGGCTTGGTGAAGTGCTGGGACGGATCAAGCTTGATCAGCTTGAGGTTATCGCCCTGGGCCATGTCCGGCAGCACATCATCGTCGCCTGGCTTGGCAATCTGCGGCATCACACGGGTGTAGCCATCGAACTTGAGGATGCGGCCCTTGGCACGCAGCTCGAAGTCCGACGCCGCCACGGTGACGGTAGTGGACAGGTATTGCGCCGGCAGCATCTGGCAGGCCAGGAATTGGCGCCAGATCAGCTCATAGAGGCGCTCAGCGTCGCGCTCCATGCCGCTCAGCTTGGCCGGCGTGGTATTGGCGTCGGAAGGACGAATCGCTTCGTGAGCCTCCTGGGCGCCTTCCTTGCTGCTGTAGACGTTCGGCTTCTCCGGCAAGTACTTCGTGCCGAACTCGCTTTCGATATAAGTACGTGCCATTGCTACCGCGTCCACCGACAGGTTGGTAGAGTCGGTACGCATATACGTGATGTAGCCGGCTTCATACAGACGCTGGGCCATCATCATGGTTTTCTTCACACCGAAGCCCAGGCGGTTGCTCGCTGCCTGCTGCAGGGTGGAGGTGATGAACGGCGCCGATGGCTTGCTGCTGGTCGGTTTGTCTTCGCGCTTGACGATGCTGTAGCTGGAAGCCTTGAGCTTATCCAGCGCGGCCATGGCCTGGGCTTCGTTCAGCGGCTTGAAGGCCTCGCCTTTCTCGCGGGCTACTTCAAAGCGCACGTTGGCGCCCTTGACAGTGGCCAGGTCAGCGTGGACTTCCCAATATTCTTCAGGGTTGAACGCACGGATCTCGCGCTCACGCTCCACCACCAGCTTCACCGCTACCGATTGCACACGGCCGGCGGACAGGCCACGGGCGATCTTGGCCCACAGCAGTGGCGAAACCATGTAACCCACCACGCGGTCGAGGAACCGCCGTGCCTGCTGCGCATTGACCCGGTCGATATCCAGCTCGCCCGGCTTGGAGAAGGCTTCCTGAATGGCTTTTTTGGTGATTTCGTTGAACACCACGCGCTTGTAGCGGCTGTCGTCACCGCCAATGGCTTCCCGCAGGTGCCAGGCAATAGCCTCCCCTTCGCGGTCCAAGTCCGTTGCGAGATAGATGGTGTCAGCATCCTTGGCGAGCCGGCGCAGCTCTTCGATGACCTTTTCCTTGCCCGGAAGGATTTCGTACTTGGCCTTCCAGCCATGATCCGGGTCCACCCCCATACGCGAGACCAGCTGCTTGCGCGCTTTCTCTTTAGGGCTGAGCACCGGGCCTTCGCCCGCAGCCGCCTTGCCGCGCTTGGCTGCAGGCTCCTTGCTGGCGCTAGCCGAACCGCTGGTGGGCAGGTCTCGGATATGGCCGATACTCGACTTCACCACGTACTCGTTGCCCAAGTACTTGTTGATGGTCTTGGCCTTAGCCGGGGATTCCACAATGACCAGCGATTTGCCCATGGATCGGAAAATTCCTGAATTCGAGAAGTGAAAGGCAGTTGGCGCCTGTCGCGGCAACGCTATATATAGTGGCAACAAGGTGAGGTCAAGCGCAGCATTCTGCGCGGCCTGCCGTTATTGCCCTGAAAAAAGGCTGGGTTCGGCCTGGACCAAAGCAAAGCGCGGGACCTGCTCGCCGTCAACTTCGACGGTCTCCAGGAACATGCTCAATGGGCGCACCCAAAAGCCGTAATCGCCATACAGTGCTTGGTAGAACACCACTTCCTCTTCGGTCTCGGAGTGCCGCGCCACATTAAAAACGCGGTACTGCGGACCTTTATAATGCTGGTAGAGCCCTGGTTCGACTTTCATGCTCTGGCCCTCTTACAAAATTTGTTGAAAAAAAATATTAAAAATTCCAAAAAACAAAAACCGGGGCACTGGGCCCCGGCTTCCGTCGACGAAACGTTTAGACGCGTTCGAAGACGGTGGAAATGCCTTGGCCGAGGCCAATGCACATGGTCGCAACCCCAAGGTTGCCGCCATTTTGCTTCATCACGTTAAGCAGAGTGCCGGAAATACGTGCACCGGAGCAACCGAATGGGTGGCCCAAGGCAATCGCACCGCCGTGCAGGTTAACCTTCTCGTTCATCTTGTCGAGTACTTTCAGATCTTTCAGCACTGGCAGGGCCTGTGCGGCGAAAGCTTCGTTGAGCTCGAAGAAGTCGATGTCGTTGATGGTCAGGCCCGCGCGCTTCAAGGCTTTTTGTGTGGCCGGTACTGGACCATAGCCCATGATCGCGGGGTCCACACCCGCCACAGCCATCGAACGGATCACGGCCATCGGCTGGATACCCAGGTCCTGGGCACGTTGCGCCGACATCACGATCATGCACGAAGCACCGTCGGTGATCTGCGACGAAGTACCGGCTGTCACGGTGCCACCCTTTGGATTGAAGGCCGGCTTCAAAGCCGCCAGGCTTTCCAGGGTGGTGTCCGGACGGATGGTTTCGTCGTAGTCGAACAGCTTCAGGAAACCGTTCTCGTCGTAGCCGTTCATCGGGATGATTTCATCCTTGAACTTGCCTTCCACGGTCGCCTTGTGGGCCAACTGGTGGGAACGCAGGCCGAACGCGTCCTGGGCTTCGCGGGTAATGCCGTGCATTTTGCCGAGCATTTCTGCGGTCAGGCCCATCATGCCCGAGGCTTTTGCCGCGTACAGCGACATGTGCGGGTTCGGGTCGACGCCGTGCATCATGCTCACGTGGCCCATGTGCTCCACGCCACCGACCACGAAGACATCACCGTTACCGGTCATGATCGCCTGCGCGGCAGTGTGCAGCGCGCTCATCGACGAACCGCACAGACGGCTGACAGTCTGGCCGGCGGCCGTGTGCGGGATCTGGGTCATCAGCGACGCCATGCGCGCGATGTTCCAGCCCTGCTCCAGGGTCTGGTTGACGCAGCCCCAGATCACGTCCTCGACTTCGTTCGGGTCGACCTTGACGTTGCGCTCCAGCAGCTTGCTGATCAGGTGCGCCGACATGTCTTCGGCACGGGTGTTGCGGTGCATGCCGCCCTTGGAGCGGCCCATCGGTGTGCGACCGAAGTCGACAATCACCACGTCTCTTGGATTCAAGCTCATAAATATTCTCGCTCTAGTCGTCTGGGCGCTTAGCCGAAGAAGCTCTGGCCGTTCTTGGCCATTTCACGCAGCTTCGCGGTCGGGTGGTACAGCGGGCCCAGATCAGCGTATTTGTCAGCCAGGGCAACGAACTCAGCCACACCGATCGAGTCGATGTAACGCAGCGCACCGCCACGGAATGGAGGGAAACCAATACCGTACACCAGGCCCATATCGGCTTCGGCGGCGGTTTCAACGATGCCATCTTCCAGGCAGCGCACGGTTTCCAGGCACAGGGCGATCATCATCCAGTTGATGATGTCCTCGTCGGACACCTCACGCTGTTCGTAAATGACCGGCGCGAGCACTTCGTGAACCGAAGGGTCGGCCACTTTCTTCTGCTTGCCCTTCTTGTCGGCCTCGTAGGCGTAGAAACCCTTGCCGTTCTTCTGGCCCAGACGCTTGGCCTCGTACAGCGCGTCGATCGCCGAGCGGCGGTCGTCTTTCATGCGGTCCGGGAAGCCCTCAGCCATTACGTCGCGACCGTGGTGGCCGGTGTCGATGCCGACCACGTCCATCAGGTACGCCGGGCCCATCGGCCAGCCGAATTTTTCCATGACCTTGTCGATGCGCACGAAATCCACGCCGGCGCTGACCAGCTTGGCGAAACCGCCGAAGTACGGGAACAGCACGCGGTTGACCAGGAAGCCCGGGCAGTCGTTGACCACGATCGGGTTCTTGCCCATTTTCTTGGCATAGGCAACGGTGGTGGCAATGGCCAGCTCGCTGGACTTCTCGCCACGGATCACTTCCACCAGCGGCATCATGTGCACCGGGTTGAAGAAGTGCATGCCGACGAAATTTTCCGGACGCTTGAGGGCCTTGGCCAGCAAGCTGATGGAAATGGTCGAGGTGTTCGAGGCCAGGATAGTGTCGTCCTTCACCTGGGCTTCCACCTCGGCCAGTACGGCTTGCTTGACCTTCGGGTTCTCGACAACCGCTTCGACCACCAGGTCGACGTGGCCGAAATCGCCGTAGGACAGCGTAGGGCGAATGCCGTTAAGCACTTCAGCCATCTTCGCGGCGGTCATACGACCCTTGTCCACACGACCGACCAGCAGCTTGGCGGCTTCCGCCAGGCCCTGCTCGATGCCGTGCTCGTTGATGTCTTTCATCAGGATCGGCGTGCCTTTGGACGCCGACTGATAGGCGATACCGCCGCCCATGATACCGGCGCCGAGTACGGCAGCCTGTTTCACGTCCTTGGCGATTTCGTCATAGGCCTTGGCCTTTTTCTTCAATTCCTGATCGTTCAGGAACAGGCCGATCAGGCTCTGGGCCGCCGAGGTTTTCGCCAGTTTGACGAAGCCTGCCGCTTCCACTTCCAGGGCTTTGTCGCGACCGAAGTTCGCGGCCTTCTGGATAGTCTTGATCGCTTCAACCGGCGCCGGGTAGTTCGGGCCGGCTTGACCCGCCACAAAGCCTTTGGCGGTTTCGAACGACATCATTTGTTCAATGGCGTTGAGCTTGAGCTTTTCCAGCTTCGGCTGACGCTTGGCCTTGTAGTCAAATTCGCCGCTGATGGCGCCCTTGATCAGGTTCAGTGCGGCTTCGGCCAGCTTGTCCGGCGCAACCACGGCATCGACGGCACCGACTTTCAGCGCGTCTTCCGCTTTGTTTTCCTTGCCGGCGGCGATCCACTCGATGGCGTTGTCGGCACCGATCAGACGCGGCAGGCGTACGGTGCCGCCGAAACCCGGGTAGATGCCCAGCTTGACTTCAGGCAGGCCGATCTTGGCCGTGGCGGACATGACGCGAAAGTCTGCGGCCAGGCACATTTCCAGGCCGCCGCCCAACGCGATGCCGTTGATCGCGGCAACCGTTGGTACGTTGAGGTCTTCGAAATCGCTGAAAATCTTGTTGGCTTCGAGGTTGCCAGCCACCAGCTCGGCATCGGGCAGCTTGAAGTTGTCGACGAATTCGGTGATGTCAGCGCCGACGATGAACACGTCCTTGCCGCTGGAAACGATCACACCCTTGACCGAGGCATCTGCTTTGATGGTATCTACGGCCTGACGCAGTTCGTTCAGGGTTAGACGGTTGAACTTGTTGACGGACTCACCCTTGAGGTCGAATTTCAGTTCGACGATGCCACTTTCAAGAGCCTTAACCGTGATGGCTTTACCTTCGTAAATCATCAACTGATCTCCACGATATGGAAGCTGAACAGTACACATTGAACGCTGGCCTCTGGTTGGACATTGACTGTTGCGTCAATGCTCATGCCAATCCGCCAGGCACACCCGCCAATGCGATAGTCGGGATTCTGTATGAGCGGTCTGACAGACAAACGCTCAATTCATACGCCCGTTTGATTTGGGTACGTCACCTTCATCCAATTCCAGGCAATTGTCAATCGCTCCAAAGGCTAGGGAAAACGCGACTTTCCAGTCATTTCGGAACCTCGCCCCCGGGCTCGCCTCGCGTCAATATTCAATTATTCACGAAATCAATAAGAGAAAAGTTGTGGGAAAAGGCTGTACAGAACGGGATATGCCGCTAGGCTAGCGACAACCTTAATGCGTTGGAATGAACATCCGCCGCAGTGATGCAATTACCGGCCTGCCTGGCCAACTCCAGCCCGATGAAAGATGTCGGGCTTTTTATTGCCCAGGATTTGGTACCCGGACGCCCCGAGAATTCTGTAGGAGCGAGCTTGCTCGCGAAGATCGTCAACGATAACGCAGCGCATCTGGTTTAACGCGGCGCCCCCAGGCTCTTCGCGAGCAAGCTAGCTCCTATGCAGAGCAGCTTTCAGGCCAATGCCTTGAGCAGCGCATCGATGTCCTTCAGGACGCTGGCTTCGCCCTTCTCGCCCCAATACAGGGCGATCATTTGCTTGTCGGCTTCGACTTTGTAGACGTTGGCCGGCAGCGTCGCAAAATGCGGCAACAACTTCTCATCGACACATATTTCGCGCCATTGATTGACCCAGACCCCTGGCTCCAACTGCCAGTAACTCCAGATCGCCGGCGTGCTGCCACGCCGTGGCCGACAGTACTGCGCACAGGGGCTCGGAGGCTCCTGCTTGAGCCAGTGCGGCCATTCCTGGGGTGCCAATTGCATGGTCAGCCCAATGCGGCGTGCCTCCATGCGCAGGGCCATGCGCCCACTCTGATTGCGCGACGGACGCAGCCACGCCAGAGGGCTCAGAACCACTGCAAGGATTGACACCACTATCCAGACCGTCATATGTGTACTCCCGAATTTCCAGTTGAGCGGATTTGACCTGACGCAAGCCGATCCGCTTGAAAGCAGCCATACTGAATACATTGCAGTCCCCTGGAGGAACGCCCCATGTCCTACGAACATATTCTGGTCGCCGTCGACCTGACCGAAGAGTGCGATCCAGTGATCAAGCGCGCCCGCGCCTTCGCGGTCGCCAGCGGCGCAAAGCTGTCACTGGTGCACATCGTCGAACCCATGGCCATGGCCTTCGGCGGCGACGTGCCCATGGATCTCTCCCAGTTGCAGCAACAACAGTTCGACCAGGCCAAGGAACGCCTCGACCGACTAATCCTTAAATACCCCGAAGTGACCAAGGAAAACTCTCACCTCACATACGGCCAGCCGCGCCAGGAAATCCACCACTTGGCCAAGGAGCAGCATTGCGACCTGATCGTGGTCGGCAGCCACGGTCGTCATGGCCTGGCGCTGTTGCTGGGCTCCACGGCGAATGATGTGTTGCATGGCGCGCCATGCGATGTGTTGGCGGTAAAACTGGTCAAATCCTCATAAGGTCACTGACGTTTTTTGCCCGTATTCCATATGAAAAACCCGGTGCTCATCAGATGAACACCGGGTTTTTTATTGCGTGTGGATCACTCAGGCGTCCAGCTCGGCCCAACGCTCAACCAACGCTTCCAGCTCCTGGTTCAGTGTCTCCAGGGAAGCAATCACCTTAGCGGTTTCCGCCGCCGGACGCTGGTAGAAACCCGCGTCAGCCATTTCCGCTTCTACCGCAGCAATCTGCTGTTCCTTGGCGTCGATATCACCCGGCAAGGCTTCCAGCTCGCGCTGCAGCTTGTAACTGAGCTTCTTCTTGCCGGCCGGTGCCGCCGACTCTACGGGTGCTGCAGCGGCAGCCGGGGCGACCACCGCCGAGTTCAGGTCGGCCTTGCCGGACTTGCTCTCGGTCACGCCCAACAGGCGCGGCGAGCCGCCCTGACGTAGCCAGTCCTGATAACCACCGACATATTCACGCACCTTGCCTTCACCTTCGAAGACCAGCGTACTGGTGACCACGTTGTCGAGGAATGCCCGGTCGTGGCTGACCATCAGCACAGTGCCGTTGAAGGTCAGCAGGACCTCTTCCAGCAACTCGAGGGTTTCCACATCGAGGTCGTTGGTCGGTTCGTCGAGGACCAGCAGGTTGGCCGGCTTGCTGAACAGCTTGGCCAGCAGCAGGCGCGCACGCTCGCCACCGGACAAGGCTTTCACCGGTGTGCGGGCACGCTGCGGGCTGAACAGGAAGTCGCCCAGGTAGCTCAGCACGTGACGACTCTGGCCGTCGATATCGATAAAGTCGCGGCCTTCGGCAACGTTGTCGATCACGGTTTTTTCCAGGTCCAACTGATGGCGCAACTGGTCGAAGTACGCCACGTCGATCTTGGTGCCCTCCTCCACCTTGCCGCTGGTGGGCTGCAGGCCGCTGAGCATCAGCTTGAGCAACGTGGTCTTGCCGGTGCCGTTGGCACCCAGCAGGCCGATACGGTCGCCGCGCTGCAGGACCATGGAAAAGTCCTTGATCAGGAACGGGCCGTCCGGGTGATGGAAGCTGACGTTTTCCAGCACCATCACTTGCTTGCCCGACTTTTCGGCGGTATCCAGCTGAATATTGGCCTTGCCGGTACGCTCGCGACGTTCGCTGCGTTCAACGCGCAGCGCTTTCAGGGCGCGTACGCGACCTTCGTTACGAGTGCGGCGCGCCTTGATGCCCTGACGGATCCAGACTTCTTCCTGGGCCAGTTTCTTGTCGAACAGCGCGTTGGCGGTTTCTTCAGCAGCCAACGCAGCCTCTTTGTGCACCAGGAAGCTGGCGTAGTCGCCATTCCAGTCGATCAGGCCACCACGGTCCAGTTCGAGGATGCGCGTCGCCAGGCTCTGCAGGAAGGCACGGTCGTGCGTGATGAACAGCACGGCGCCCTGGAAGTCCTTGATGGCTTCTTCCAGCCAGGCGATCGCGCCGATATCCAGGTGGTTGGTCGGTTCGTCGAGCAGCAACAGGTCCGGTTCGGACACCAATGCCTGGGCCAGCAGCACACGGCGACGCCAGCCGCCGGACAACTCGGCCAGGGTCTTGTCCGGCGGCAGTTGCAGGCGGCTCAGGGTGCTGTCCACCAACTGCTGCAGGCGCCAGCCGTCACGGGCTTCGAGGTCTTGCTGGACGTGCATCAGTTTGTCCAGATCGGCATCGGTCACGCAGTTCTGTGCCAGATGATGGTATTCGGCGAGCAACGCGCCCACGCCGTCGAGGCCTTCGGCGACCACGTCGAACACTGTCCGCCCGTCGGCTACCGGCAATTCCTGCGGCAGTTCGCCGATCTTGAGGCCCGGTGCGCGCCAGACGGCGCCGTCGTCGGGCTTCTGATCGCCCTTGACCAGCTTCATCATGCTGGACTTGCCGGTGCCGTTACGGCCGATGATGCACACCCGCTCACCACGGGCGATCTGCCAGGACACCTTGTCCAACAACGGCATAGCGCCGAAAGCAAGGGACACATCGCTGAATTTGAGCAGGGTCATGAGCTTCTCCAAAAACTGGGCGCGCATTCTACCTGAGTTGAGGGCGGGATGCGGCCGGCATTTTCGCTGTCGATACGTTCTACGCGCCATTTGCGCCTAACTGGGATCAAGCGGGCCGCAAAGCTTTCAACGGCTGCGGGCAAAAGGCTAAGCTAGGGACAATCAGTGTCGGCGGTGCCGGCGCTATTCGTGATTTCTCTGCACGGACGTCTCATGCGCAGCCGCCTTTTCAACTTTTTATCTTGTCTGCTTCTTTCCGCCACCGCCGTTCAATCTGCCCAGGCCGTGGATCTCACCACCCAACGTCAATATTACGATGAGGCCAAACGTGCCCTGGCCAAAGGCGACAGCGGGCCGTACATGCAATACAGCCAGGCCCTGGCCGATTACCCGCTCACGCCGTACCTGGCGTACGACGAGCTGACCGCGCGCCTGAAAACCGCAAGCAACGAGGAAATCGAACAATTCCTCGCCAAAAACGGTGACCTGCCCCAGGCCAACTGGATGAAGTTGCGCTGGTTGCGCTGGCTGGCGGACCGCGGCGACTGGCAGACTTTTGAAAAGTACTACGACCCCAAGCTGAATTTCGTCGAGCTGGACTGCCTGCACGGTCAGTACCAGCTCACGCATAACCTGAAAGCTGAAGGCTACAAGACCACAGAAAAGCTGTGGATGACCGGCAAATCTCAACCGACTGCTTGCGATGCCACCTTTGGCCAGTGGGCGGCCGATGGCCAACTCACCGAACAGAAGATCTGGGACCGCGCCAAGCTCGCCGCCGAAGCGCGCAACTATGCGCTGGCCAACAGCCTGGTGAAAACCTTACCGACCCTCGGCGCCCAAGGCCGCCTGATGGTCGACGTTGCGCAAAAGCCCGACATGCTCAGTGACCCGTCGCGTTTTCTGCCGGCCAACGAGGCCATGTCCGATGCGGTTGGCCTGGGCCTGCGCCGGCTGGCACGCCAGGACCCGGACAAGGCCATGGCCCTGCTCGACGGTTATGCCAGCAGCATGCACTTCTCCCGTGACGAAAAAGTGTCGATCGCCCGGGAAATCGGCCTGACCCTGGCGCGCCGGTACGACCCGCGCGCGCTGGACGTGATGACCCAGTACGATCCGGAGTTGCGTGACAACACCGTCTCCGAATGGCGTCTGCGCCTGTTGCTGCGCCTGGCTCGCTGGGAAGAAGCCTACCAGCTCACCCGCAAACTCCCACAAGACCTGGCGACCACCAACCGCTGGCGCTACTGGCAGGCGCGCAGCCTGGAACTGGCCGAACCGAAAAACCCGCAGGCGCTGGTGCTGTACAAAAACGTGGCGAAAGAGCGCGACTTCTACGGTTTCCTCGCCGCTGATCGCTCCAAAGCCCCTTACCAGCTGACCAACAAACCGCTGGTAATGAGCCAGGCACTGATGAACAAGGTGCGCAACACCCCCGGCGTACGCCGAGCCCTGGAGTTCTATGCGCGAGGCCAGGTGGTGGATGGCCGCCGCGAGTGGTACCACGTCAGCCGTCACTTCAACCGTGACGAAATGGTCGCCCAGGCCAAGCTGGCCTACGACATGAAGTGGTATTTCCCGGCAATCCGTACCATCAGCCAGGCGCAGTACTGGGACGACCTGGATATCCGCTTCCCGATGGCCCATCGCGACACACTGGTGCGCGAAGCCAAGGTGCGCGGCCTGCATTCGAGCTGGGTGTTCGCCATCACCCGCCAGGAAAGCGCCTTCATGGACGACGCCCGTTCCGGCGTCGGCGCCAGTGGCCTGATGCAACTGATGCCTGGCACCGCCAAGGAAACCGCACGCAAGTTCAGCATCCCGCTGGCCTCCCCGGCCCAGGTGCTCGACCCGGACAAAAACATCCAGCTCGGCGCCGCCTACCTGAGCCAGGTGCACAGCCAGTTCAGCGGCAACCGCGTTCTCGCCTCGGCCGCCTACAACGCCGGCCCCGGCCGCGTGCGCCAATGGCTGCGCGGGGCTGATCACCTGAGCTTCGATGTGTGGGTGGAGAGCATTCCTTTCGACGAAACCCGCCAGTATGTGCAGAACGTACTGTCTTATTCGGTGATCTACGGGCAGAAGCTCAACTCACCACAGCCGTTGGTGGATTGGCATGAGCGGTATTTTGACGATCAGTAACTGATCCGGAAATGAACATGCCCGCCTCGAAAGATGCGGGCATTTTTATAGGGCCGCCGGGCGCCTGCGCTGTACAACTTCAGCCAAAGCCAGGCTCAACGCCTGCCGCATGAAGGTGTGCCCCATCACTGAACTGCAACGCCGCCAACCGCGCATACAGCGGGTTGCTCGCAATCAACTGCTGGTGCGTACCCACCGCTATCAATTTACCCTGATCCATCACCGCGATCCGATCCGCGTTCTTCACGGTTGCCAATCGATGCGCGATCACCAGGGTGGTGCGGCCTTGCATCAATTGCGGCAGCGCCTGCTGGATCAAATGCTCACTCTGGGCATCCAGAGCACTGGTGGCTTCGTCCAACAGCAGGATGGGGGCGTCTACCAGCAATGCTCGGGCAATCGCCAGCCGTTGGCGTTGACCACCGGAGAGGCCCATCCCGCCGTCGCCGAGGTGAGTCTGGTAGCCGTCGGGCATTTGCAGGATAAAGTCGTGGGCATGGGCGATACGCGCAGCGGCTTCGACCTGTTCCCGAGTGGCGGACGGGTTGCCGTAGCGGATGTTTTCTTCGACGCTGCCGAAAAACAGCGCCGGGCTCTGGGACACCAGGGCGAAGTGGCGGCGCAGGTCCATGGGGTCCAGGTCGGTCAGCGGGTGACCTTCCAGCAGGATGCGGCCTTGCTGTGGGTCGTAGAAACGCAGCAACAGGTCGAAAATCGTCGATTTACCTGCCCCGGACGGCCCAACCAAGGCGAGTGTTTCGCCAGGGTTGACCGTGAGGCTCAGGCCATCGATGGCATAGCTGTCCGGCCGCGACGGGTAGGAAAAGCGCAAATCCTGCAGCTCCATGCGACCGCTGACCCGCTGCGGCAACTGCACCCCTCCATTGGCCGGTGCCTGGATCTCGTTGCTCGACTGCAATAGCTCGCCGATGCGCTCAGCGGCACCCGCGGCCCGTTGCAACTCACCAAGGACTTCACTCAAGGTGCCCACGGCACTGCCCACGATCAAGCTGTAGAACACGAACGCCGCCAGCTCACCACCGGAAATGCGCCCGCTGATCACGTCCATGCCGCCCACCCACAACATGACCCCCACGGCGCCCAGCACCAGCATGATCACCAGGGTAATCAGCCAGGCCCGCTGGGCGATGCGCTTGCGCGCCGTGGCAAACGCGTCTTCCACGGTCACGGCAAAGCGTTGTTCGTCCTGCACCTGATGGTTGTAGGCTTGCACCGTCTTGATCTGGCCGAGGGTCTCGGACACGTAGCTGCCCACGTCGGCGATACGGTCCTGGCTCAGGCGCGAGAGGCTGCGCACGCGGCGACCAAAAATCAGGATCGGTGCCAGCACCAGCGGCAGCGCCACCACTACGATGCTGGTCAACTTGGGATTGGTGACAAACAACAAAACGATACCGCCGATGACCATCAACGCGTTACGCAGGAACAACGACAACGACGAACCAATCACCGATTGCAACAGCGTGGTATCGGTGGTCAGCCGTGACTGGATTTCCGAGCTGCGATTGTTTTCATAGAACCCCGGATGCAGGTAGATCAAGTGGTTGAAGACCTGCCGACGGATATCCGCCACCACCCGCTCGCCAATCCACGACACCAGGTAGAACCGGGTGAATGTGCCCACGGCCAGGCCCAACACCAGAATCATGAACAGCCCGATGGACTGGTTGAGCAAATGCGGTGACTGGGTCATGAACCCCCGGTCCACCAATAGACGGATGCCCTGGCCCATCGACAAGGTGATGCCCGCCGTGACAATCAGTGCCAACAAGGCACCCAATGCCTGCCAGCGATAGGGCGCGATAAAACGACTGGCCAAGCGAATCGCGTGACGTTGACGGGCTGAGAACATGGCGGGTTTCACCTGCGCTTAAGGAGAGAAGTCTCTACAGAGCAACATTGGGGGAACTTGTGTAAATAACAATGAGTCAGGTTGATTATGCCCACCGGTGCAGGCTCCTAGAGGCTATCGGTCTAAAGCCTGGCTGGAAATATGTGTCGGTTTCTGGTGGACTGAGTATCCGGACCGTGACCTTGTAAGGAGTTGTAATAGCTCGGTCACGCGGGGGAATTAAAGTAGGTATACAACCTGATGAGGAGACAGGCCATGACCTTGCAAAATAGCAGCGATGCCAAAATTAACGTAATCCGCCAGCCGCAGCAGTTGCCTTGCTCGTACATCGACGCCAAGGGCCGCGAGGTTCAGATTACCGAGAATATGATCCAGCAAGCCTGCCGCGAGCTGGAACAGCGACTGGTCAGACCTGCCAAGCAAGGCTGAAGCGCCACGCTCTTTCAAACCCGGCCTCGAAGGCTAATGCCAGTCAGTTAAGAAGTAACCTGTGGCGAGGGAGCTTGCTCCCGTTGGGCCGCAAAGCGGCCCCGCTCTTTGTTTACAAAGAATGGGACTGCTGCGCAGTCCAACGGGAGCAAGCTCCCTCGCCACAAATACAGCGTTTACTCTTAACTGACTGGCATTAGCCTCGATGGCCGGTTTTTTTATTTGAGGATTAAATCGTTACCGCACCCAAGGCGGACACGATATTCGACAAGGCCGCCGATTCGCCATTGATCCGCACGCGCAGACCGTCGATCTCGCGACGCTCCGGATAGTGCTTGCGCAGCAGGTCGAATGCCTTGCGCTGCTCGCTTACGGTTCCCACGAGGCTACGACGAAAATCCGCATCATCACGGCGCGGGTCGTACACGCTGCGACACAAGGTCGCCAGCGCCCAGGCCGGGTCGGTCGAGGCATTCAGGTGTACCTGCGCCAGCCATGGCGGCGGCAGCAGATCACTCAGCCGAATGCTGGGTTCCTGGCTCAGATGCGCACAGAGCGCTTGATAGATCTGCGCCGTACCGCGTTGCTTGCCGTCCAGGCTGTAACCGGCAATATGCGGCGTAGCCAGCACGCACAGGTCAGCCAGTTCCACGTCCACCTGCGGCTCGCCTTCCCACACGTCCAGTACCGCCTGCAGGTCTTCACGGGCCAGCAACACGTCGCGCAGGGCCGCGTTGTCGACCACCGGACCACGGCTGGCATTGATCAGCCATGTGCCTGGCTTGAGACGATTGAGGCGCTGGCGATCAAGCAGATGCCAGGTGGAGCCATTGCCGGATTGGGTCAACGGCGTGTGCAGACTGATCACATCGCAGTGCTCGATGATCTGCTCCAGGCTGACGTAATCACCGTCTTCAGCGATCTGACGCGGCGGGTCGCACACGCGTACATCCCAGCCCAACCCCTTGAGCACCTTGACCAGACGCCCGCCCACCTCACCAGCGCCGACCACGCCGTAGGTGCGCTGCCTGAGGTCGGCACCTTCAATTTCCGCCAAGGTCTGCAAGCTGCCCAGCACATAATCCACCACGCCCCGCGCATTGCAGCCGGGAGCACTGGACCAGGCGATACCGGCCTGCTTGAAATATTCCAGGTCCAGGTGATCGGTGCCGATGGTGCAAGTGCCGACAAAACGCACCGGTGTCCCCTCCAGCAAGGCACGGTCGACGCGGGTCACCGAACGCACCAGCAAGACATCGGCCTGCTCAACCGTGGCGCGGTCGATGGAGCGACCGGGCACCCGGCGAATTTCGCCAAACCCTTGGAAGAAGGCATCGAGCAGCGGGATATTTTCGTCGGCAACAATCAGCATGGCAGGCTCCTTTCGCGGACTGGCAGTGTAACAGCGCGTATCCCCTGTGGAAGGGGGCGTGCTCCCGATAACGGTGGATCAGTTACACATGTTCCACCCGCCATACCGCAATCGGAAGCCAGTCCCCTTCCACGCTGGATTTGGGCCATGAGCACGGACGCTTACAAATCCGCAACACAGGTTTTTTCCTGACCATCATGTCAAGGCGTAGAATCCGCCGTCCTTGCGTCTCCCCTTATTCCTGGACACCCGTACGTGAACACTGTCACCGCCCCCCTCACCCGCCCCGCCCGTATCAGTCGGGAAGTGCGCGGCCTGCTGACCCTCGCCCTGCCGATCATGATCGGCCAACTGGCAACCACGGCGATGAGCTTCGTCGATGCGGTGATGGCCGGGCGCGTCAGCCCACAGGATCTGGCTGCGGTGGGCCTGGGCAATTCGATCTGGATTCCGGTGTATCTGTTGATGACCGGCACCCTGCTGGCCACTACGCCAAAAGTCGCCCAGCGTTACGGCGCCGGTCAGTTCAGCGAGATCGGCCCGCTGGTGCGTCAATCGCTGTGGCTGGCGCTGGTGGTGGGGATCATCGGAGCATTATTGCTGCTCTGCGCCGAACCCATCCTGCACGCCATGAAGGTCGAGCCCGACCTGATCAAACCCTCCATGGGTTACCTGCACGGTATCGCCGCAGGCATGCCGGCCGTCGCGTTCTATTACGTATTGCGTTGCTTCAGTGATGGCCTGGGTCGCACGCGGCCGAGCATGGTCATGGGCCTATGCGGGTTGGCGCTGAACATTCCACTGAACTACATCTTCATCTACGGCCACCTGGGCGTACCCGCCATGGGCGGCGTAGGCTGCGGTTGGGCCACGGCCATTGCCATGTGGGTGATGACGCTTGGCCTCGCCGCCTGGACCCGCTGGGGCTCGGCCTATCAGAGCAGCGAGTTGTTCAAGCGTTTCGACTGGCCCCAGTGGTCGGTGATCAAGCGTGTGCTGGGCATCGGCCTGCCTATCGGCGTCGCGATCTTTGCCGAGTCGAGCATTTTCGCGGTGATCGCCCTGCTGATCGGCAGCCTGGGCGCTACGGTGGTGTCGGGGCACCAGATCGCGCTGAACGTCAGCTCCCTGGTGTTCATGATTCCCTACTCCCTGAGCATGGCGGTCACCGTGCGTGTCGGCCAGGCCCTGGGCCGTGGCGAGCCGCGTGAAGCGCGCTTTGCGGCGGGGGTCGGCATGGGCACGGCGCTGGCGTACGCCTGCGTGTCCTGCAGCCTGATGCTGTTGTTCCGTGAACAGATTGCGACGATCTACACCCCGGACCCGGTGGTGATCCACCTGGCCTCGACGTTGATCGTGTTCTCGGCGTTGTTCCAGTTCTCGGACTCGATCCAGGTCACCGCCGCCGGTGCGCTGCGTGGCTACCAGGACACCCGGGTGACCATGGTACTGACCTTGTTCGCCTATTGGGGCGTGGGCCTGCCGGTGGGTTACGCCTTGGGCCTGACCCCTTGGCTCGGCGAGCCCAGCGGCCCAAGCGGCTTGTGGCAAGGGCTGATCGTAGGCTTGAGTTGTGCGGCGGGGATGTTGCTGGTGCGCTTGGCGCGCAGTGCGCGCCGACGCATCCGTGCAGATAAGGCGCGGGCTCAAGCCTGATTCCGGCCAGCTAAGACCGTCTGTAGGAGCGAGCAAGCTCGCTCCTACAGACGGTCTTACGCTTAATTGAATTGCATTAGGGGTCAAGCCAGCTTTTTGCGAATCCAGTACAGGTAGGTACCGGCCTGTTCCTGCTGATCCACCAGTTCGTGGTCAAGGAACACGCAAAACTTGGGAATATCGCGACGGGTCGACGGGTCGGTCGCGATCACCTTGAGCAAGCCGCCCGGCGGCAGGTCGCGGATGTGTTGGTGCAGCATCATCACCGGCTCCGGGCAATTGAGGCCCGTTGCGTCTAGGGTGCCGTCGACGGCGGTGTCACTGATATCGCTCATCATCTACTCCTGGAACAGGCGCTCAGTTTATCGGGCCTTGGCTTTCTTCACATCCACCAGCCGACGCAAGTGGCACGTCACTTCTTCACGATCGTGATACAGCTGCTTGCAACCGATCTCCACGCGAATCCCGCGCGCCTTGAAGCCCTCCTCGATACGCTCCAGCAAGCGCTTCACTTCGGCATAACGCTGCTTCATCGGTAACTTCAGGTTCACCACCGCCTCACGGCAATGCCCCTCGCCGATCCAGGTTTCCAGCAGCGCCGCGTTACGTGCAGGCTTTTCGACGATATCGCAGACCATCCAGTCCACCGGCTGCTTGGGCACAAAGGTGAAGCCGTCGGCCATCAGGTGCTGGACCAGGCCGGTGTCCATCAGGCTTTCGGCCATGGGGCCGTTGTCGATGGCGGTCACCAGCATGCCGCGATTGACCAGTTGCCAAGTCCAGCCACCCGGCGCCGCGCCCAGGTCGACGCCGGTCATGTCGCCGTGCAGACGCTCGTCCCACTGATCACGCGGGATGAAGTGGTGCCAGGCCTCTTCCAGCTTCAAAGTCGAGCGGCTCGGCGCTTCACGCGGGAATTTCAGGCGGGGGATACCCATCGGCCACATCGCCGAATTATTCGACTCGGCCAGGCCCATGAACACTTCCCGGCCACTCTTGAAGGTCAGCAGCAGGCGCGGCTTGCTCGGGTCGTCTACCAGCTTGCCGGCATTCAACAAGGCTTTGCGCAGGTGCACTTCAAATTTCTTGCAGAAGTTCGACAGTTCCTTCCCGTCGTTGGTATCGACCATCTCCAACCACAGGCTGCCGCACACCGGGAAGCCTTGCAGGTGAGCGAGGATCACGCTGATGCGGTCAGTTTCCGGCAAGTCAATAAACACCCCGCGTGCCCACTGCCTTGGGAAGATCAACTCGGCAAAACGCTGGCCGTGCATCAGGCGCTGGGCGCCGTCTTCTTCGGTGCAGACAAATTCGGCGCAGGCGCTGCCGGTCTTGGCCTTGGCGTAGCCGGAAACGTTCAGGCGCGCGGCGTGTTCCGAGATCTCGGAGCAGACTTCGCCTTCAAAACCCGGGCGGCAGTGCATAAAAAGGGTGTTCATCAACTCTCCTGGTGAATCAACCGGCTTGCGCTATCGCAATACCTGTCATGAAAACCCGCGCATGATAACGGAGTTCGGAACCTTGGACTTAACGATAGAGTCCAGTTATTAGCCTGCTAATGAAAACAGGGCTAACGTGTAAAGCTCTGTTCGCCCCGTCAGGTCCGTAGCCGTGCGGACCATAAGGAGTTGTGTCATGTCATCGCTTGATAGCCTGAGAACCCTTAAAACACTGGAAATAGACAACAAGACCTATCACTACTTCAGCCTGCCCGAAGCCGCCAAGAGCCTGGGTGACCTGGACACGTTGCCGATGTCGCTCAAGGTGCTGCTGGAAAACCTGTTGCGCTGGGAGGACGCCAAGACCGTCACCGGTGCCGACCTCAAGGCCATCGCCGCCTGGCTCAAAGAGCGCCAGTCCGACCGTGAGATCCAATACCGCCCCGCCCGGGTGCTGATGCAAGACTTTACCGGCGTACCCGCCGTGGTCGACCTGGCCGCCATGCGTGCCGCGGTGGCCAAGGCCGGGGGCGACCCGCAGCGCATCAACCCGCTCTCCCCCGTGGACCTGGTGATCGACCACTCGGTGATGGTCGACAAATTCGGCACCCCAGGCGCATTCGAGCAGAACGTGGACATCGAAATGCAGCGCAACGGCGAACGCTACGCCTTCCTGCGCTGGGGCCAGAGCGCCTTCGACAACTTCAGCGTGGTGCCACCGGGCACCGGCATCTGCCACCAGGTCAACCTCGAATACCTGGGGCGCACCGTGTGGACCAAGGACGAAGACGGTCGCACCTACGCGTTCCCCGACACCCTGGTGGGCACCGACTCCCACACCACCATGATCAACGGCCTGGGCGTGCTGGGCTGGGGCGTCGGCGGGATCGAAGCAGAAGCGGCGATGCTCGGCCAACCCGTGTCGATGCTGATTCCGGAAGTGATCGGCTTCAAGCTCACCGGCAAGCTGAGGGAAGGCATCACCGCCACCGACCTGGTGTTGACCGTCACCCAGATGCTGCGCAAAAAAGGCGTGGTCGGTAAATTCGTCGAGTTCTATGGCGACGGCCTCGCCGACCTGCCTCTGGCCGACCGCGCCACCATCGCCAACATGGCCCCGGAATATGGCGCCACCTGCGGCTTTTTCCCGGTGGACGAAGTGACGCTGGACTACCTGCGCCTGTCGGGCCGCCCGACAGAAACCGTCAAGCTGGTGGAGGCATACACCAAGGCCCAGGGCCTATGGCGCAACGCGGGCCAGGAGCCAGTGTTCACCGACACCCTGGCGCTGGACATGGGCAGCGTCGAAGCCAGCCTCGCCGGGCCGAAACGCCCGCAGGACCGGGTGTCGCTGCCCAATGTGGGCCAGGCGTTCAGCGACTTCCTCGACCTGCAATTCAAACCCGCCAGCAAAGAAGAAGGCCGCCTGGAAAGCGAAGGCGGTGGTGGCGTCGCGGTGGGCAATGCCGATCTGGTGGGCGAAACCGACTATGAAGATGATGGCCAGACCTATCGCTTGAAAAACGGCGCGGTGGTGATCGCCGCGATCACCTCCTGCACCAACACCTCCAACCCCAGCGTGATGATGGCGGCCGGGTTGGTGGCAAAAAAAGCCGTGGAAAAAGGCCTGACCCGTAAACCCTGGGTCAAGAGTTCCCTGGCGCCCGGTTCCAAGGTGGTCACCGATTACTACAAGGCGGCGGGCCTTACCCAATACCTGGATAAACTCGGTTTCGACCTGGTCGGCTACGGCTGCACCACCTGCATCGGCAACTCCGGCCCACTGCCCGAGCCGATTGAAAAAGCCATCCAGAAAGCTGACCTCACCGTCGCTTCGGTACTGTCCGGCAACCGTAACTTCGAAGGCCGCGTGCACCCGCTGGTGAAAACCAACTGGCTGGCCTCGCCGCCGCTGGTGGTGGCCTATGCCCTGGCCGGTACGGTGCGCATCGATATCAGCAGCGAACCGCTGGGTAACGACAAGGACGGCAAACCGGTGTACCTCAGGGATATCTGGCCAAGCAGCAAGGAAATCGCCGACGCCGTGGCCCAAGTCAGCACCGGCATGTTCCACAAGGAATACGCCGAGGTGTTTGCCGGGGATGAGCAATGGCAAGCGATTGAAGTGCCGCAGGCCGCGACGTACGTGTGGCAGAAGGATTCCACCTACATCCAGCACCCACCGTTCTTTGATGACATTGCCGGGCCTTTGCCGGTGATCAAGGATATCAAAGGCGCCAATGTGCTGGCCCTGCTGGGGGATTCGGTGACCACTGACCACATCTCCCCTGCCGGTAATATCAAGACCGACAGCCCCGCCGGCCGCTACTTGCGCGAGCAAGGCGTGGAACCGCGCGACTTCAACTCCTACGGTTCACGTCGGGGCAACCATGAAGTGATGATGCGCGGCACCTTTGCCAATATCCGTATCCGCAACGAAATGCTCGGCGGCGAGGAAGGCGGCAATACGTTGTACATCCCCACCGGCGAGAAGATGGCGATTTACGATGCGTCGATGAAGTACCAGGCGTCGGGCACGCCGCTGGTGGTGGTTGCCGGGCAAGAATACGGCACCGGTTCCAGCCGCGACTGGGCAGCCAAGGGTACCAACCTGCTGGGGGTCAAGGCGGTGATCGCCGAGAGCTTCGAGCGTATTCACCGCTCCAACCTGGTAGGCATGGGCGTGCTGCCCTTGCAATTCAAACTGGACCAGAACCGCAAGACGCTCAAACTGACCGGCAAGGAGAAGATCGACATTCTTGGGCTGACCGACGCCGAGATCGAGCCGCGGATGAACCTGACGCTGGTGATTACGCGCGAGGATGGCAGTACGGAGAAGGTCGAGGTGTTGTGCCGGATTGATACCCTGAACGAAGTCGAATACTTCAAATCCGGGGGCATTCTGCATTACGTCCTGCGTCAGCTGATCGCGTCCTGATACACGCTGGAGATCAAATGAGGGAGCGGGCAAGCCCGCTCCCTCATTCCAATCAGCCGAACAACCACTTCCACAGCAGCACCAGTACCACTACCGCCAGTACCGGCCGCGCAATACGGTAGGCCTTGGGATGCTTGCGCTTCCACTGCTTGACCACACCACTGAACTTGTCGCTGAAGGTCTTGCTCCAGGCGTAGGCCTGGTTGATCCCGCCTACGCGTTCGTCATCCAGGTTCTGCGGCGCGGTGGCGCGGCCCAATTGCTTGCTGACCCAGCGGTTGATGCGGGTCATCAGGCGGTTGCTCAGGGGGCGCTCGATGTCACAGAACAGGATGACACGGGTATGCTCGGTTTCGTTCTTCACCCAGTGCACGTAGGTTTCGTCGAACATCACGTCTTCACCGTCACGCCAGGCGTAGACCTGGCCATCGACGAAGATGCGGCAGTCGTCGGAGTTCGGCGTGGACAGGCCCAGGTGATAACGCAGGGAACCGGCAAACGGGTCGCGGTGCGGGTTCAGGTGGCTGCCGCCCGGCAACAGCGCGAACATCGCGCCCTTGACGTTAGGGATGCTGCTCACCAGTGCCACGGTTTTCGGGCACAGCGCTTCGGCAGAGGGCAGCGGCTTGTCGTACCACTTGAGGTAGAAACGCTTCCAACCCTTTTTGAAGAATGAGCCGAAACCGGCGTCGTTGTTCTTTTCGGCGGCGCGGATGTAACCCTCGTCGAACAGGTGCATGGCCTCTTCGCGGATCACTTCCCAGTTGTCCTTGAGCACATCCAGCTCCGGGAACCTGGTGCGGTCCAGGTAGGGTTTGGACGGTACCGCAGAAAACAGGTACATCAAGGCGTTATACGGGGCGAACAGCGCCGAATGGTTGACGAACTGACGCAACACAGGCAAACGCGCCTTGCCGCGCAAATGCACGTACAGAATGCTGCCGATAAAAAGCGACAGCACCGACAGTTTGGCGGCCAAAGAAAAGGTCATGCAGCAACTCCTGAAAATAAGCGCCTGGCCAACAGCAGACGTAGCAGCCGGCCATGATAAACACTTGGGCCAGTATGCAGAAGGCCCAGCGTATTGGCGCTGACTCAAATCAAGCCTGGTTCTCTTGCTCGGTAAACAAATCACTGAACAGCATGCTCGACAGGTAGCGCTCACCGGAGTCGGGCAGGATCACCACGATGGTCTTGCCCTGCATTTCCGGCTTCTCGGCCAGGCGCGCGGCCACCGCCATGGCGGCGCCGCAGGAAATACCGCACAAGATCCCCTCTTCCTGCATCAGGCGCAGCGCCATGGCCTTGGACTCCTCGTCACTGACCAGCTCAACGCGGTCGACCATCGACAAATCGAGGTTTTTCGGCACGAAACCGGCGCCGATTCCCTGGATTTTATGCGGGCTGGGCTTGATCTCTTCACCGGCCAGCGCTTGAGTGATCACCGGCGAGACGATCGGCTCGACGGCCACCGACAAGATCGGCTTACCGGCAACGTTCTTGATGTAACGCGACACGCCGGTGATGGTACCGCCGGTCCCCACGCCCGCCACCAGCACATCCACGGCGCCATCGGTGTCGTTCCAGATTTCCGGGCCGGTGGTTTTTTCGTGGATGGCCGGGTTGGCCGGGTTTTCGAACTGGCCCGGCATAAAGTACCGGGACGGGTCGCTGGCAACGATTTCGCCGGCTTTTTCGATCGCCCCCTTCATGCCTTTGGCCGGTTCGGTCAGCACCAGCTCGGCGCCGAGGGCCTTGAGCACTTTACGCCGTTCGATGCTCATGGACGACGGCATGGTGAGCAGCAGTTTGTAGCCACGGGCCGCGGCGACAAAAGCCAGGCCGATGCCGGTGTTGCCGGATGTCGGCTCGACAATGGTCATGCCAGGCTTGAGCTTGCCGGTGCCCTCGGCATCCCAGATCATGTTGGCGCCAATGCGACACTTCACCGAATAGCCCGGGTTACGCCCCTCGATCTTGGCCAGGATGGTCACGCCACGCGGTGCGATGCGGTTGATCTGAACCAGGGGCGTATTACCGATGGAATGCGCGTTGTCTGCAAAGATGCGGCTCATGACGGGTCCTTGAGGCTGTTTGGAGAATGGCCCAAGGGTATGCCTCGTCATCCGGGGCGTCCAGTCAGAGGAACGTTGCGCCCGCGCCAATGGTCCATCGCCTATACCGTTGGAGAACCTCACTATGAAACGTCGTTACAGTGGGCTGCTATGGATCGTCGCCGTACTGGTGGTGGTGTTGATCGCCCTGGACCTGGCCCTGCCCTATCTGGTGCGCAATTACCTCAACGACAAGCTCGCCGACATGGGCGATTACCGTGGCCAGGTCACGGACGTGGATGTGGCCCTGTGGCGCGGCGCCTACAAGATCAACGGCCTGCAGATCGTCAAGGTCGACGGCAAGGTGCCGGTACCGTTCGTCAAGGTGCCGATGATCGACCTGTCGGTGAGCTGGCATTCATTGTGGTACGACCACGCCGTGGTAGCCGAGGTGCAGTTCTTCAAGCCGGAGCTGAATTTTGTCGACGGTGGCAACCAGCAATCCTCACAAACCGGTAAGGGCACCGACTGGCGCGAGCAGTTGGGCAAACTGTTGCCCATCACGCTCAACGAAGTGCGCATTGAGGACGGCAAGATCGCCTTCCACAACTTCACCTCCAAGCCGGCGGTGAACATCAATGCCAGCTCGGTCAACGCCAGTTTCTATAACTTGACCAATGTGGTCGATGTCAAAGGCAAGCGCGGCGCCAGCTTCGAAGGCAAAGCCCTATTGCAGGGCCAGGCACCGTTGCAAGCCAACGCCACCTTTGACCCGCTGAGCAATTTCGAAGATTTCGAATTCCGTTTTCGCGCCAAGGACCTGCAACTCAAGCGCATGAACGACTTCGCCTCGGCCTACGGCAAATTCGACTTCAAGGCCGGCACCGGCGATGTGGTGATCGAGGCCCAGGCCGAAAAAGGCCAGTTGACCGGCTATATCAAGCCGTTGCTGCGCGATGTAGAAGTGTTCGACTGGAAGCAGGACGTTGAAAACAAGGACAAGAACATCTTCCGCTCGATCTGGGAAGCCGTGGTTGGCGCCAGCGAAACTGTGCTGAAAAACCAGAACAAAAACCAGTTTGCCACCCGAGTGGAGCTCAGCGGCAGCGTGCACCAGCAAAATGTCAGCGCGTTCTCCGCGTTTCTGGCGATTTTGCGCAACGGGTTTATCCAGGCATTCAATGCACGCTATGAACAACCCAAGCCCTCGGCGAATTGAACGTGACCGGTCATTCAGAGACTGATAAGCCGCCTGCGTTCACAGTCGCCGGGGCTGCGAGGTATAGTCCGGGCATTGATGAATTCGAGGAATGACCGATGAAGTTCGAAGGCACCCAGGCCTACGTTGCCACTGACGACCTGAAACTGGCTGTCAACGCTGCCATCACCCTGGAGCGGCCCTTGCTGGTCAAGGGCGAACCGGGCACCGGCAAGACCATGCTCGCCGAGCAACTGGCCGAGTCCTTTGGCGCCAAGCTGATCACCTGGCACATCAAGTCCACCACCAAGGCCCATCAGGGCCTGTACGAGTACGACGCGGTCAGCCGCCTGCGCGACTCGCAGTTGGGCGTGGACAAAGTCCACGATGTGCGCAACTACCTGAAGAAAGGCAAACTCTGGGAAGCCTTTGAATCTGAAGAACGCGTCATCCTGTTGATCGACGAAATCGACAAGGCCGACATCGAGTTCCCCAACGACCTGTTGCAGGAACTCGACAAGATGGAGTTCTACGTCTACGAAATCGACGAGACCATCAAGGCCAAAAAACGCCCGATCATCATCATTACCTCCAACAACGAAAAAGAACTGCCGGACGCCTTTCTGCGCCGCTGCTTCTTCCACTACATCGCCTTCCCCGACCGCACCACGCTGCAAAAGATCGTGGATGTGCACTACCCCGATATCAAGAAAGAGCTGGTCAGCGAAGCGCTGGACGTATTCTTCGACGTGCGCAAAGTGCCGGGCCTGAAGAAAAAGCCTTCCACTTCCGAACTGGTCGACTGGCTCAAATTACTGATGGCCGACAACATCGGCGAAGCCGTGCTGCGCGAGCGCGACCCGACCAAGGCCATTCCGCCCCTGGCCGGTGCCTTGGTGAAGAACGAGCAGGACGTGCAGTTGCTGGAGCGCCTGGCCTTCATGAGCCGTCGCGGTAATCGATAATGTTGCTCAACCTGTTCAATGAGATGCGCGCAGCCAAGGTGCCGGTGTCGGTACGCGAGCTGCTCGACCTGATCAACGCCCTGAAACAGCGCGTGACCTTCGCCGACATGGACGAGTTTTACTACTTGGCCCGGGCGATCCTGGTCAAGGACGAGCGGCATTACGACAAGTTCGACCGAGCCTTTGGCGCCTACTTCAACGGCCTGGAAAAACTCGACGACCACCTGCAGGCGCTGATCCCCGAAGATTGGCTGCGCAAGGAATTCGAACGCTCGCTGAGCGATGAAGAACGCGCGCAGATCCAGTCCCTCGGCGGCCTCGACAAACTCATCGAGGAATTCAAGAAGCGCCTGGAAGAACAGAAGGAACGCCACGCCGGCGGCAACAAATGGATCGGCACCGGCGGCACCAGCCCGTTTGGCTCCGGGGGCTACAACCCCGAAGGCATCCGCGTCGGCGATGCCGGCAAGCGCCAGGGCAAGGCCGTGAAGGTGTGGGACCAGCGCGAGTACAAAAACCTCGACGATCAGGTTGAGCTGGGCACGCGCAACATCAAGATCGCCCTGCGCCGCCTGCGCAAGTTTGCACGCCAAGGCGCGGCGGAAGAACTGGACATTGACGGCACCATTGACCACACCGCGCGTGATGCCGGCCTGCTGAATATCCAGATGCGCCCGGAACGGCGCAACACCATCAAGCTGCTCTTGCTGTTCGATATCGGCGGCTCGATGGACGCCCATGTGAAGACCTGCGAAGAGCTGTTCTCCGCGTGCAAGACCGAGTTCAAGCACCTGGAGTATTTCTACTTCCATAACTTCGTATACGAGTCGGTGTGGAAGAACAACCAGCGCCGCACCTCGGAGCGTACCTCCACGCAAGACCTGCTGCACAAGTACGGCGCGGATTACAAAGTGATCTTCATCGGCGATGCGTCGATGGCGCCCTACGAAATCACGCAAGCCGGCGGCAGCGTCGAGCACTGGAATGAAGAGCCAGGGTACGTGTGGATGCAGCGCTTCATGGCCAAGTACAAGAAGTTGATCTGGATTAACCCGTATCCGAAGGACACCTGGGGGTATACGGCGTCGACGGGGATTGTGCGGGAGCTGGTGGAGGATCAGATGTATCCGCTGACACTGCGCGGCCTGGAAGAAGGCATGCGCTTCCTCTCGAAATAACCCCGCCGTCCCCTGTAGGAGCGAGCTTGCTCGCGAAGAACCTGAGAGCGCCGCGTTAAACCGGATACGCTGCGTTATCGTTGACGTTCTTCGCGAGCAAACTCGCTCCTACAGGGGGTCAGGGCGGTTCAAGGTCGGTTGAACCGCTGCAAATACTCGATGTGCTGCCGATGCGCCGTCTCCTGCACTACCGGCGCCAACCTGACCTTCTCCCCCGGCAGGCACTGCGCCAGCCGCGCCAGCGACAACGGCGTCAGTGCCCCCAGGCGCGGATAGCCGCCAATGGTCTGGCGATCATTGAGCAACACAATCGGCTGCCCATCCGGCGGCACCTGGATCGCCCCCAGCGGAATGCCTTCTGAAATGAGCGAAGGCCCCTGGTAGTGCAACGGCGTGCCCAGCAAGCGCATGCCCATGCGATCGGCGCGGCTGTCGAGCGCCCATTCGGTGTTGAAGGCATCGAACAGGCTTTGGCCGCTGAACCGGCCGATCTGCGCGCCCACGATCACCTCCAATGCCGCCTTGGCCGGCAGGGTCGGATCGCTCAGCACCTTCATCGCACCGCCCACACCGGAATACGCCAGGCGACCGCCTTCGGCCAATGCCTTACCGAAACCATCCACCCCGCCCAATTCTTCACGCGCGACCGTGGCACAACTACCGAGTACATCCGGCGCGTCAAACCCGCCCGGCGCCGCCAGATAGGCGCGCGCCCCGCTGAAAGGTTGGGTGAAACGCAAGCGCTGGCCCTTTTGCAGGATGAAACTGCGGCCGGGGCTGATCGTGCGCTCGTCGACATAGGCGCCCAGATCCGCACCGGCCAGGGCCAGCAGGCAATAATCCTCGGCCTGCACGGTAAAACCGCCCAAGGTGATTTCCACCACCGGTGCATCCAGCGCATTGCCCAGCAGCCAATTGGCCCAGGACATCGACACCCAGTCCAACGCTCCGCCCTGGGTCACGCCCAGGTGGCGCACGCCAAAGCGGCCGGCGTCCTGCAACAGGCACAACGGCGTGCTGGCCTCGATCAACAAGCGGCTCATGCCTGCGCCTCCAACGGCGTGTCATCGCCACCCAGGTTGATGAATTCAGCATGGCCAACCGCCTCGAAGCGCACCGTGTCGCCGGGCTGCATCAGGCTGTAGCCGTCTCGTTCGCGGTCAAAGAGTTTAGCCGGGGTGCGGCCGATCAGGTTCCAGCCACCCGGCGACACCACCGGGTAGGCGGCAGTCTGCCGTTCGGCGATGCCAACGCTGCCGGCCGCCACGCGTTTGCGCGGCGTGTTGAGGCGCGGTGCGGCGAGTCTTTCATCCACCAGCCCCATAAAGGCAAAACCCGGGGCAAAGCCGAGGGCGAACACCTGGTATTCATGGGCGGTGTGACGGCCGATCACGTCGTCTATAGACAGGCCGCTACGCTGGCTGAGCAAGGTCAGCTCAGGGCCGACACTCAGGTCATACCACACCGGCAACACATGGGACTGCCCGCTGCCCTGAACCTGAGGTTGCAGGTCAGTCAGTGCCTGCTCGATCAGTTGCCGTGCCTGGGCCGGGCTCAACGCCGTGAGATCGTAATGCACCATCAACGTGGTGTAGGACGGCACCAGATCCACCAGCGCCGCGCCGAAACCTTCGCGCAAGCGCTGAGTGGCGGCGAGCATCCAAGGCATATTGGCTTCGGCAATCACTTCAAACAGACGCACCATCAGGCAGTCAATGGCTACCACTTCAATGCGTGGTCTCATGCTGACTTCAACGCCTCGCGAATGCGTTGCACCGCGGCGATCGAACTGGCGTTGTCGCCGTGCACGCACAGGGTATTGGCCTGCAACATCAACGCGCTGCCGTCGCTGGCAGTCAGGGCTTCGCCACGGGAAATGGTCAGGGCTTGCTGTAGGATCGTGTCGGAATCGTGATGCACGGCCCCCGGCAACTGACGGGAAACCAAGTGGCCCTGGGCGTCGTAGGCACGGTCGGCGAACGCTTCAAACCACAGGATCACACCGTATTCATCACCCAGGGCCTTGGCCGCGCTGTTGTCACGGGTGGCCAGGAGCATTAGCGGCAAATCGCCATAGGCCGCCACGGCCTGGATCACCGCACGCAATTGCGTGGGGTTGGCCATCATGTCGTTGTACATCGCGCCATGGGGTTTGACGTAGCTGACCCGTCCGCCTTGAGCGCGACAAATACCGTCGAGAGCGCCGATCTGGTAATGCAGCAGGTCCTGGATTTCCTGGGGGGTGTAGGCCATGGAACGACGGCCGAAGCCTTGCAGGTCCTGGTAGGCCGGGTGTGCACCCACTTGCACGCCGTGCTTGAAAGCCAGGCTGACGGTCTTGCGCATGATGCTTGGGTCGCCGGCATGGAAACCGCAAGCCACATTGGCGCAATCGATGAACGGCATGACCTCGGCATCCAGACCCATGGTCCAGTTGCCGAAGCTCTCGCCGATATCACAATTCAATAACAGACGGCTCACGGTGGGCGCTCCTGTAGGCGTTGTTTTTTGTAGTGTGGGATTTTTTACCCGGAACTCGCAACTTGTCCTCATACCCCAACGACGCTTATCGTGGAATGACTCGATTTTTGGCGTTTGCCCGGTGCGACGTCCAACTAATAAAAACCGATCCATGCATAAGAAAAGTTGATCCCATGAATTTGAAGTTCCTCGAAACCTTCGTCTGGGTGGCCAAGCTCAAGAGCTTTCGACTGACCGCCGAAAAGCTGTTCACTACCCAGGCCTCGATTTCCAGCCGCATCGCCGTGTTGGAAAGCGAGTTGGGCGTGAAGCTGCTTCTGCGCGACTCACGGGGCGTAAGCCTGACCCCGGAAGGCTTGAAGGTGCTCGATTACGCCGAGCAGATGATGGTGACCATGCAGGGCTTGAAGCAGTCCCTGGAAACCACCAGCAGCAAGGTCGGGCGCATTCGGATCGGCGTAATGGACACCGTCATCCACACGTGGCTGAGCCCGCTGGTGGCCGAACTGATGGATCATTTCCCCTTGGTGGAAATCGAGTTGATCGCCGATACCGCATTGAACCTCAGCGATCAGCTGCAAAAAGGCTTCCTCGACCTGATCCTGCAAACCGACCTGCTGCGCCTGGAAACCGTGCGCAGCCTGGAACTGGCCAGCCACCCCATGGCCTGGATTGTCGCCAGTCACTCGATCTACCACCGCGACTATGCCTCCCTCGCCGAACTGGCTCAGGAACGCATCATCACTTATTCGAAAAACTCCCACCCACATCAGGACGTGCTGAGCCTGATGCAGGCCAACGGTGTGGCCGCGCCACGGATGAACTGCGTGAATTCGGTGTCGGCGATTACGCGTTTGCTGCGCGATGGTTTCGGGATTGGTGCGCTACCGCCGGTGCTGGTCAGCGAGGAACTGGCGCGGGGGGAATTGGTGATGTTGCCCATGGCGCAAAAACTGCCGAACCTGCAGGTCGTGGTGTCGTGGCGCGTGGGAGTGGAATTGGTGGAGGAGATTGTGGGGTTGTGCCGCAAGGTCGTCGCCCGCTATGCCGCGCAAGTCGGCGAGGCGCGGATGCTGCTGAGCACACCCACTTGACTGAAAAAACCGGGTTAACCAGGTGGGAAGAGGCAACCCCCTCCCTCCTCTGGATGTGCGATGACGCTTAGAGGCCCTTGAGGTCCCGCTCTTCAATCGGCCGGCTCTGGCGCATGCGCTTGCCGCCCAACACGATCCAGTCGATCAGACGAAACAGGCATTCCAGCCCGAACGACAACAACATCGCCCCACCCAGTCCCCACCCCATGGCTTCGGGGGTCAGCAGGATCTGGTAGCTGTAGCCGTTCCAGGTTTCCAGACGAATGTCCGGGTCGGCGGCCACCGCCACCTGCAGGGCACGGATATACCAGGGGCCTTGCATGGCCTGGAATTGCTTGTCCAACGCCACCTGGCGGTCGAGCAAGGTGCCCAGGCTGTTGGCGTCGCTGCGGAACACCGGGTCGTCACTGGCGCGGTAATGCGCCACCAATGCCTGCAAATCGCCGTTGAAGAACTGCTGCGCGGTGGCATCAAAGCCACGCAGGCCGGTCTGGGCTTCAATCAGATGGGCTTCGACGCGCTTGGCGTAGTCGTTGATAAAACCCGGCACTTGCACACCGACCAACAGGCCAATGGCAAACAGCACCAACCGCAGATAACTGAGCAACATGGTCGATATCCTTACTCGGTAACGCCCTGGCTAACGCATTCACCGCGTCGCCACAGGCTCCATTGGCCCGGTTCGTAGCGGGTCCAGTTTTCGTTGTCGGTCAAAGGCTCGGTAGCAATGACCGTTACCACGTCGTCAGGCGTGGTTTCGGCCTGAAAATCGACGATCACGTCGACATCTTTCAAGCGCGCCGGACCAAAGGGGGCGCGGCGGGTGATCTGCGCCAATTTGGTCGAGCAGTAGCAGAATAGCCAGTCGCCATCACTGAGCAGGCAGTTGAACACGCCTTTGCTGCGGTACTCCGCGCAAGCGGCGATCAGGTCCGGCAAGACCTGCTCGATGTCCACCGGCTCCGGGAAGGCCTCGCGCACACGGTTGAGCAGGTCGCAGAACGCCGCTTCGCTGTCGGTATCGCCCACTGGGCGGTAGAACGTGGCGCGGGGGTTGAAGTCCGCCAGTTGGCCGTTATGCGCAAAACACCAGTTGCGCCCCCACAGTTCACGCACGAACGGGTGGGTGTTGGACAGGCACACCTTGCCCACATTGGCCTGGCGTATATGGCCAATCACCACTTCACTTTTGATGGGATAACGCTGCACCAGCAAGGCGACTTCCGACTCACTGCTGGCAGCCGGGTCCTGGAACAGGCGCAGGCCACGACCTTCATAGAAAGCAATGCCCCAGCCATCGCGGTGGGGGCCGGTACGCCCGCCCCGCTGCATCAGCCCGGTAAAGCTGAATACGATATCGGTGGGGACGTTGGCACTCATGCCCATTAATTCACACATGCCAGGGCTCTCGCTGCGGGGCAGACAACGTTAAAGGCGCGGCTCGACCCGTGCACCACTGACCGGTGCCGGGCGACGGAAGGGTTCCTCATCGTCCTGCTCGGCGGCCAAAGCGGCATCGACAGCCGCCTTGCGCTCGCGACGGGCATTGGCGGCACGCTCGATGGGCCAGCGGATCAACACGAACACGAGATACACGGCAAACGCGATCATCGTGTACATGAACAGATCGGAAATGGCCCGCCAGGCGTTATTGCCGACCTTGAGCACCAGGTCCATGGCGGTGATGGCCACCGCCGGCGCGAACTGGGTCTTGACCGGGTCGACGATGGTCGGGCTGAACAGCACCACGGCCATCAGCAATTGCAGCGGCTCGCGCAGCCAACGCCAGATCCAGCGGGTCAGGCGCCACCATACCAACAGGCAGCCCAAAGCGGCGAAGGCGTAAAGGCCCCAAGCGGTCAGATAGTCGTTCTCGGTCATGGTGTCCATGGCAAGGTAGGCAAACAGGCGGCTATGATAACGGCTTTTGCGTGTCTCGGCTGCAATGCCTGCCACCATCCGCCAGACAGAGAGTATTCCATGCCTATATCGACCGCCCCGATTGCCCGCAAGGGCGAAGGCCCAGATCCGTACGCCTGGCTGCAAGCGCGTGACAACCACGACGTGCTCGATTACCTCAAGGCTGAAAACGCCTGGCAGGAAGCCCAGCTCGCCGACCAGAAAGCCCTGCGCGAAACCCTGTTCGAAGAGATCAAGGGCCGCATCCTGGAAACCGACCTGTCCCTGCCCTCGCCCTGGGGGCCGTACCTGTATTACACACGCACCACCGCAGGCGACGAATACGCCCGCCACTACCGCTGCCGCCGCCCGGAGGATGAAGGTCACCAGGTGGACGAGCGCAGCGAAGAACTGCTGCTCGATCCTAACGTGTTGGCCAATGGCGGCTTTTTCTCCCTCGGTGCCTTCAGTATCAGCCCCGACCATCAGCGCCTGGCCTACAGCCTCGATACCAGCGGTGAAGAGGTTTACACCCTGTACGTGAAGGAATTGGCCACCGGCAAGGTCAGCGAACTGGAGTTCGAAAACTGCGACGGCAGCATGACCTGGGCGAATGACAGCCTGACCCTGTTTTTCGGCGAGCTGGACGATACCCATCGTCCGCACAAGCTGTATCGCTACCGCCTGGATGGCACAGCGGCGCAGGAAGTGTTCCACGAGCCCGACGGACGTTTCTTCCTGCATTGCTACCGCTCCAGCTCCGAGCGCCAGTTACTGCTGGCCCTGGGCAGCAAGACCACCAGCGAGACCTGGGCGTTGGACGCCGACCAGCCACACCTGGACTTCACCTGCCTGGCGCCCCGTGTCGAGGACCATGAATACGATGTGGACCACGGCAAGCGTAACGGCGAGTGGACCTGGTTTATCCGCAGCAACCGCGACGGCATCAACTACGCGCTGTTCGTCGCCGCCGACACCGGCAGCGTGCCCGGCGAGGCTGACTGGCACAACCTGATCCCTCACAGCGATGAGGTCATGCTCGACGGTGTGAGCCTGAACGCCAGCGCCATGACCCTTAGCCTGCGTATCGGCGGCCTGCCGGTGATCGAAGTGCACCCCCAGGACATGCCGACATACCGCGTGGAATTGCCCGACGCCGCCTATAGCCTCTACGTACAGAACAGCCTGGAATTCTCGAGCGACAAAATCCGCCTGCGCTACGAAGCCCTGAACCGCCCGGCCCAGGTGCGTCAGCTTGAACTGGCGACAGGCGCGCAGGCGGTGCTCAAGGAAACCCCAGTACTCGGCGCGTTCAACGCCGACGACTACGTCAGCCAGCGCCTGTGGGCCACTTCCGTCGACGGCACCCAGGTGCCGATCAGCCTGGTGGTCAAGCGTGACCAGCTCGGCAAAACCACACCGCTGTACCTCTACGGCTACGGTGCCTACGGCTCGAGCCTGGACCCGTGGTTTTCCCATGCGCGCCTGAGCCTGCTCGACCGTGGCGTCGCGTTTGCCATCGCCCATGTGCGCGGCGGTGGTGAACTGGGTGAGGCCTGGTATCGCAACGGCAAACAGG
This sequence comes from Pseudomonas sp. BCA17, assembly GCF_004519405.1. Taxonomy (GTDB): domain Bacteria; phylum Pseudomonadota; class Gammaproteobacteria; order Pseudomonadales; family Pseudomonadaceae; genus Aquipseudomonas. Next base: position 391,830 of record NZ_SGWI01000004.1, read on the forward strand.
AGCACAAGCAGAACACCTTCAGCGACTTTATCGCCTGCGCCGAACACCTGATCGCCCAAGGCCTGACCACATCCAGGCAACTGGCGATCAGCGGCGGCAGTGCCGGAGGCCTGTTGATCGGCGCCGTACTCAACCAGCGGCCGGAGCTGTTCCAGGCGGCGATTGCCGAGGTGCCCTTCGTCGACGTGCTCAACACCATGCTCGACCCGGAGCTGCCGTTGACCATCACCGAGTACGACGAATGGGGCAACCCTGAAGAGCCGGAGGTCTACGCACGCATCAAGGCTTACGCACCTTACGAAAACGTCAGCGCCCAAGCCTACCCGGCCATCCTGGTGATCGCCGGTTACAACGACAGCCGCGTGCAGTATTGGGAAGCAGCCAAGTGGGTAGCCAAGCTGCGTGACACCAAGACGGACGACAACCTGTTGCTGCTCAAGACCGAACTGGGCGCCGGCCATGGCGGCATGAGTGGCCGTTACCAGGGACTACGTGATGTGGCGCTTGAGTACGGGTTTGTGTTCAAGGCACTGGGGTTATCTTACTGACTGGGTGCGGCGGGCAATAACGGCCGCAACCGTCATTAACCGCCGGGCGTCTTCGGCTTGCTGTCGTTTTGTTGCAGGCCGGGCACCGTCTGATCTTTCGGCGGCGTGGGCAACACAATCGGTTCCAGCGCGGGCGAGCCGTTGACGGTAGCCTTGGGGGGCGCGGGCGGGCTGACTTGCGGGTACAACGTGGGTGTCGGTGTGCCGGGGGCACCCGGGGTTGGCGCGGGTGCGATCGGCACGGTTTGCACTTCTTGCGCCTGCGCCGTACCCAATGCGAGCGCGCCAAGCACAATGACCGTTAGAATGTTGCACTTCATCGATGGCTCCATGGCCTGACTGGAATACCGTAAGGCTACTCCCAACCGCGCAAGAATGCCCTTCCCAATGAGATTTCCATGAAACGTTTCGTTCTGCTGGACACCACCCCGATCCCCGACAACGGCGGTGCCTTGTGCCTGTTCGAATACGGTGAAGATTTTGTCATCAAGATTCAGGGAGGGGATGGCGGCCAGTTGATGAACACGCGCATGCACGGTTCCGAGGATGCGCTGGCGGAAATTCCCTGCCGCAAGGTCGCCGGCCGGCCGGGTTCACGGGTGTTGATCGGCGGCCTGGGCATGGGCTTCACCCTGGCCTCGGCCCTCAAGCATCTGGGCAAGACGGCCGAAGTGGTCGTCGCGGAGCTGGTGCCAGGTGTGGTGGAGTGGAACCGCGGCCCGCTCGGGGAGAAATCCGGGCGGCCGTTGCTGGACCCACGCACGGTGATCCGCATGGAGGACGTGGCCAAGGTGCTGCAAGCCGAGCCCCAGGGCTTTGACGCGATCATGCTCGATGTGGACAACGGTCCCGAGGGCCTTACGCAAAAAGCCAATAGCTGGTTGTATTCCGCCGGTGGGCTCGCCGCCTGCGCCAAGGCCCTGCGCCCCAAAGGCGTGCTGGCCGTATGGTCGGCCAGCGCCGACAAGCTGTTCAGCGACAAGCTGCGCAAGGCCGGGTTCAAGGCCGAAGAAGTGCAAGTATTTGCCCACGGCAACAAGGGCACCCGGCATACCATCTGGATTGCGGAAAAAATCAAAGGTTGAGACGGTCTGCCAGTTACCGTCTCTCACCTGTTTGATCGACCTTAATTCAGAGATTTGCGGTAATCGATCACGTACGGCACTTTCTTGTCGACCGTCTTTTCCAGCTCATCGCGATCCAGCTTGGTCATGCCGCCCAGTTGATGGGCAGTAAAACCGCTGTCACCGACCTGTGAGCCCGGCGCCAGGCTGACCATGCGCTTGGCTACCGCTTCGATCGCATCCTTGTAGCCACCCTTCTTGTTCAGGTTGTAAGCACCCAGGTCGATCTGGGTGCGCAGCCAGTTGCCCCAGTAGAACTCGAGGAATTCCGGCGCGATGGCACCATCGTCCGGCTTGCCGTAGGCGGCCTTGCGGGTGAAATACACCAGGCTGCGGAAAGTGTCGTCCTGCAGGTTCTTGAAGCCCAGGTGCGCCGGCAATTGCCCGGGCGGCAAGGTCTGGCCCTGGTTGTCCTTGAGCCAGACCTTACGCGCCGCCTGCATACGCTGCCAGAAGGCGGCCATGTCCGTACTGTTGCTGAAGTCATCGGTGACCTTGACCCACATTTTCAGCTTGGGACCGCCGCCGGGTACTTCCCACAAGGTGGTGAAGCTGTGATGACCGTCGGTGAGGTACAACTGACCGGCAGGGCCGACTACCACGGTTTTCATGTCCTCGGGATGGGTGCCCACCGGGTCTTTGCAGGTGAAGCTGGTCGGTTGGTGCAGGTCCGCCTTCTTCGGCACGTTATCAGCGGCACCCTGGCCGTTGGTCTCGCAATATTCATCGAAGACCTTGGCCGGCTTGTCGGCGAACAGGCCAAGGCTGTAGTAAATCTGGTCAAACCCCACCACGGCCTGGGTCGGATGCAGTTGTTCAAGGGCCACCTCGATCACCTGCCCGGGTCTGGGCGTGGAGAACGCCTGGGCCTGGGCAGTGAAGACACACAGCAACAGCGCAATAATCCATGAATGCAGACGCATAAGTTTCAGATCCTTGTATGTAAAGTGAAGCAGTCATTTACAGCGCGAGCGGCTAGAATCAACCTTGTCCGTGAACCCAAATAGCCAGGAGCCATGATGAGCTCGACCAACCCGCCCTCCCACACCGCCAAGCTGGATCGCATCCTCGCCGATGCCCAGCGCGACCGGGAAATGGGCTACCGCGACAAAGCCTTGAAGATGTACCCCCACGTGTGCGGCCGCTGTGCCCGTGAGTTTTCCGGGAAACGCTTGAGCGAACTGACAGTACACCACCGTAACCACAACCATGATGACAACCCCCAGGACGGCTCCAACTGGGAGTTGCTGTGCCTGTACTGCCACGATAACGAACACTCGCGCTACACCGACCAACAATATTTCGGCGAAGGCTCCACCAGCAGCCCGACCATCGCCAAGGCCACGCATAACCCGTTTGCGGCGTTGGCAGGGTTGATGAAGAAGGACGGTTGAAAGCCTCAAGCTGCAAGCGGCAAGCTGCAAGAAAAAGCCAGTGCGCTTTTAACTTGCCGTTTGAACAGCCGAAAGCCTAAATCTGCGGGCTGCAAGAAAAAGCCGTGCGCTTTTAACTTGCAGCTTGAAGCTTGCCGCTATAATGCTGCCCTTTTAAGGCACTCCCAGTGGGCAATAAACGCTACAGCTGCATCGGTCTGTATAACCCCAAATCCCCCGAAAACGTCGGCTCGGTGATGCGTGCCGCCGGCTGCTACGGCGTGGCCTCGGTGTTTTACACCGGCGTGCGTTACGAGCGCGCCCGGGATTTCATCACCGATACCAAGAAGGTCCACCACGACATTCCACTGATCGGCATTGATGACCTGAAGAAAATCCTGCCCCTGGGCTGCATCCCGGTCGCCGTGGAATTGGTGGAAGGCGCCCGCCCGCTGCCCGAATACACCCACCCCGACCGCGCGCTGTACATCTTCGGTCCCGAAGACGGTTCCCTCGACAAAGAGATCCGCGACTGGTGTGAAGACGTGGTGTACATCCCGACCACCGGTTGCATGAACCTCGCCGCCACGGTCAACGTGGTGCTCTACGACCGCCTGGCCAAGGGCAACAACACCCGTTCGGGCCCCAAGTACTGATTTTTCGGGAACATCCAGCGCCTGCAAACAGTCAGCTATTTACACTTGCCCTTGTTGGAGACAGACCATGAGCGACAGCACAAACCTGCGACCTATCATCGAACACACCCCCTTCGAAACTCCGCCCACCCAGAACGTGCACGGCTGGGAACGTATCGGCTCGGTAGCCGGCGGTGTGATGATGGTCGGCAAAGGCCTGCGCCGTGGCGGGATTTTCGGCTTGATCCAGGTGGCAATCGGCGGCGTGGCGCTGGCACGGGGCTTTACCGGGCACAGCTCGCTCAAGGACAAGCTGGAGCAGGGCCGCCAGGAAATGAACAGCGTGCGCACGAAGATCGAACGTGCCGGCCAAGAGTTGAAGAACCTGAAGACCAGGGCGGAAGTAGCCGCAGAAAAAGCCACCAAAACTGCAGGTTGATTCCAGCCTCCAGGCTGTTGGAGATCTAGATGTGGGAGCCAGCCGCCTCCCACACTTTTGATAGGTGCATGGCTGGGATCAACGCAACAGCTTGGTATCGAGCACCACCGACGATTCGCCGATAACGCTCTCAGCCAGTTGTACAAACTCCGCGGTGGTGATGCTGTTGGACCGCATGACCCCCTGCGCGAGATCATCGAGTGAACGCTTGTTGTGGGTTTTCACGCGGATTTCGCGATCCAGGTCCTGCAATACCACCACTGCCCTGGCCACCGCGCCGGCGCTGATGTGCTCGCCGCGCAGAGTGGTGACGTCCTTGCCTTCCTTGCCCAGCCGCGCCTGTATGGCCGCGTAGCGTTCATCGGTGATGCCGCCGGCACGCCGTAGCAACTCGATGGCGTAATACTCTCCCAGCCCCTCGCGGATCCAATCGCTGCTGTCGTGATCATTGAAGCGGCCGATGGCCTGCACCACTTCGCGGATCAGCGGGCTGCTGCCGTTTTCGCTGACCAGCGGCGTGCGACTGTTGAGGTAGATCGAATCGCGTGAGGCCACCACGCCACGGCGCATCGGGTCGCTGGCACCCACGATCAACAGTTTCGCCGGATGGCGCGGGAAGGCCGCTTCAACTTGCGGCCAGACAAACGTCAGCAGCGTCAGCACATCCATACGACGCATGCCCTGCCCCTTCGGAGCGGCCACGGTGACTTCGGTTTCGCCAAAGCGCATGCGACGGCTGCCGAGGGTACCGGCGAGCATCCAGCCGGTGGGGCGGTCGAACAGGCGCGAGAGGTTGTCGACGCGGAATTTGTTTTTGCCGATGCGCGGCCAGGCGGTTTCGATGCTTTTCCAACCGGCCGGCAGTTCGAACACCAGGCGCGAGACCAACTCGATGCCGTCCTGTTGGTCCAACCGGGCAGCCGGCACCAGGTCTTCACCACGAAACAGCGCCCAATCGGGCGTCATGCGGGCTTCATAGAGACCAGGTTTACGCGCATGGGTGAGGCGTACGCGGTAGGTCAGGCTGGCTTTGTCGGCACCGGGCTGCCACACACCGCGGCTGCCGCTGACTTTCCATTGACCGTCGGCCTTGAAGTCGCTGTAGTCGCCGGCGCGCCCCAGGTCGAAGTTGAGGCTGCGCACTGCCGAGCCTTGCGACAGGCTCACGCGCACTTCGGCTTGATCGCTCTGGGGCAATAACTTGACGTGATAGTCCAGGTCGACTTTCTTCGCACACCACGCAGGCATGCTCAGCGCCAGCAATACCAGGCTTGCCGTCAGCTTGGTTCCCACCCGCATAGAGACCCCTTGGTTAGCCGGCACGGAAGATCAGGTAATCCTCCCAGTCGTCTTCGGGCACGCTGCCTTCGCTGAGCATGCGTCCGGACTGGGAAATGCGTTCGTGATGCACCGCATCGCGGTCACCGCAGACCAGGTGGTGCCACAGCGGCAGGTCTTTGCGTTCGCTGACCAGGCGGTAGCCGCAGGTCGGCGGCAGCCATTTGAACTGATCAGCCTGGCCCGGGGTGAGCTGGATGCAATCAGGCACCGAGGCGCGACGGTTGGGGTAGTCGGTGCACTGGCAGGTTTTCAGGTCGAGGAGCTTGCAGGCGATACGCGTGTAATAAACGCTGTTGTCATCTTCATCCTCGAGCTTCTGCAGACAGCACAGGCCACAGCCATCGCACAACGACTCCCACTCCTCCTGATCGAGGTGTTCAAGGGTTTTGCGTATCCAGAAAGGTTCGACTTTGGCGGCCATGGCTCTACATCAACATCGTCAGGTGAAAGGCCGTCAGTCTAGTGCCCAAGGCCCCTGGGGCCAAGCGCTTACGACTGGCGGTGTGACAAGACTTGTCAGTGCGGCGGACCCGCAGTAGCTTTGAGCACCGAATTGACGATCAGGAATTGCTCATGACACGTGTTGCCGATTATCCGATTCATCCCCAATTCACCGACCGCTGGTCGCCCCGCGCCTTCACCGGCGAAAGCATCCCGCAGGAGACCCTGCTGAGCTTTTTCGAAGCCGCGCGCTGGGCACCGTCGGCCTACAACTCGCAGCCATGGCGCTTCCTGTATGCACGTCGCGACACGCCAAACTGGGAACGCTTCCTGGGCCTGCTCAATGAATTCAACCGGGGTTGGGCGCAGCACGCATCGGCTTTGGTGATCATTGCTTCGAAAACCGACTTTATCGCCCCTGGCGCCAGCGAAGAAACGCCTGCGCTGTGGCACACCTTTGACACCGGTTCTGCCTGGGGCCACCTGGCACTGCAAGCCAGCCTCGCCGGCTGGCACACCCACGGCATGGCCGGCTTCGATCAGGAGCTGACGCGCAAGGAGCTGAAGATTCCGGAAGGTTATGCGTTGCACGCAGCGGTGGCCGTGGGCAAGCTGGGTGACAAATCGACCTTGCCCGAGTACCTGCAAGGCCGCGAAGCGCCGAGCCCGCGCCGGCCGTTGAGCGAGCTGGTGTCCGAAGGTGACTTCAGCCTCTGACGCTCACGCAATACCCTCTGTGGGAGCAAGCCTGCTCCCACAATTCGCTCCGGGTACGGTCAGTAACCGCGCTCGAAATCCACTTCCCCGCGCAACGCTTCCTTGGCCTGATACGCCCGCAGGTTCTGCACGAACAACCCCACCATCATCGAAGGCGACGTCGGCGCCGAACTGTGTCCGGTCAGCAACAAGCCCCAGGCGGTCCAGAACGGGTGACGTTGCGGCAACGGCTCCTGGCGGCACACGTCGATCACCGCACCGGCCAAGTGCCCTTCTTTCAAGGCGTCGACCAGATCGGCATCCACCACCGCCACGCCGCGCCCGACATTGATGAACAAGGCGGTCGGCTTGAATTGCTTGAACAGCGCTGCGTCGTACAGGTCATGGGTGTTGGGCGTATTGGGCAGCAGGTTGACCACGTAGTCGACCTCCCCCACCAACCGACCCAATTGATCGAGCGCGGCCACTTCTTTAAACGGCGCCTGCTCACGTGCGGTGCTGGCGATACCGTAAAGCTCGACGCCGAACGGCACCAGGAAGTCAGCCACGCTCTGGCCGATATCGCCGGTACCGACCACCAGCACCTTGCGCCCCGCCAGGCTCTGGCCCATGCGGTTGTCCCATTTGCGCTCGACCTGGCTGACCAGCCGCGCCAGCACTTCGCGCTCGTGGCCCAGCATGTAGGTGAGCACAAACTCGGCCATGACCTGGCCAAAGATGCCGACCGCACGGGTCAGGCGATAGTTGCGGGGCAAGCCTTCGGCCAGCAGCGGTGTGATACCCGCCCAGGTCGATTGCAGCCATTGCGGCTGGTAGCCCTGACGCAACAGGGTCGCCAGCAGGTCCGGCTGGCCCAGCCACACCGGGCAATCGGCGGCCAGGCGCGACAGTTCGGCGGAATCACCGCTGGTCAATACCTCAAGGTCCGGAGCCGCGTCACGCAGCAGTTGGGCATAGAGCGGGTGATCCTGTTCAGCAATCAGAACACGCATGGTTCAAACCTTTCAAAAACAGTGCAGACGGCCGCCCGCATCCTTACGGCCACCGCCAACTAATACGAGTCCATGGAAGCAGGTGCCCTGAACAGGGCACTACCGATCAGATCGGGTCGTTGCGGCGCAGCAGCTCTTCGGGCAAGTGTTCGATGTACTCGTCCTCGGCCGGCGGCATTTGCAGGTGGTAGCCCTGCTTGTCGAGGTTTTCCAGGACTTGCACGATGTCTTCCTGTTGCAGCTTGCGCTCAGGCGTCAGCACCAGATCAAAGGCGTGCACCGGCTTGCCGAACACGGTGATCAAACCTTCGGGCACGCGCTCCAGGGCATCGCTTTTGAGTACATAGAGGTACATGCCGGCACGTTTCGGGCTGCGGTAGATGGAGCAAATACGTTTCAAGGCTGTTCTCCGGCAGTGGCCAGGCTGTCGAGCAGCGCCTGGCCCATCAACTCGCGGCGCCAGCCACGCAGCGAGTCTGGCAATTGGTAAGGCCCATCGGGGTAGCCACTTTTAACCAGGGCTTCGAGGGTTTTCTTGCGCAGCATCAGTTCCGGCGCCATGTCCAGGCGTTCGGCGAACGCCTGGCCCAAGGCACGCAGTTCTTTGATCAGCGCGGCAGCATCTACCGGCAGGGGTTCTGCGACGGCAGGCGGCCATTGGTCCATGGGCACGCTACCGGCACGTTTGATCAGGTCCAGCAGGAACTGGCCATCCTGACGCACGGTGCGCGGGTGCATGTCTTCGATCTTGCCCAGCGCGGCGAGGTTATCCGGCTGGGTTTTGGCCAGGGGCCATAGCGAATGTTCGCGAATGATACGGTTGCGCGGCAGGTCACGGGCACGGGCCTGCTGCTCGCGCCAGGCGCACAGTTCACGCAGGACGGCCAGTTGGGCGCGGGACAGTTTCCACGCCAGCTTGGCCTCGCGGTACACCTCGTACGGGTCGACTTCGCGGCGCAGGTTCGCCACCAGTTCGGCGCCGTCTTCCAGCACCCACGCGTACTTGTCATCGGACAAGCGCGGACGCAAGCGGGTATACACCTCGGCCAGGTGCACGGCGTCTTCGGCGGCGTAGCTCACCTGGGTCTCGGACAACGGCCGCTGCAGCCAGTCCGAGCGGGTTTCGCCCTTGGGCAACTCGATATCGAGCACGGTTTGCACCAGGCGCGAGTAGCCCATGGAGAAGCCGAGGTTCAGGTAAGCCGCAGCCAACTGGGTGTCGAACAGCGGCACCGGCAAGCTGCCGGTCAGGCGCAACAACACTTCGAGGTCTTCGCTGCAGGCGTGCACCACCTTGATCACCGCCGGGTTTTCCAGCAAAGCGGCCAACGGTTGCCAATTGTCGATGGTCAGGGGGTCGATCAGGTAAGCGCGTACGCCATCACCAATCTGGATCAGCCCGGCAATGGGATAAAAAGTGTCGACCCGCATGAATTCGGTGTCGAGGGCAACGAATGGCAACTGCTGCCATTCGGCGCAATGCTGGCCGAGGCTATCGTTGTCGCAGATCCAGTGAATATCGATGGCCACACGGCTCTCCCTTGAAGAATGGCGCGCAGTATATATCGCGAAAGGGGCTTGCGAGCATTCGCAGTGCACACACGATCATGAAAACTCCGACAAGAGACGGAGAATAGTCCGACGAGCGGGACTTATCCTCTCTTACGCAGAACGTAGACCCGCCACAATTTGGAGCCCGGGAGGAATTCCTGGTAACTCAGGACTTTGAAACCGGCCTCGCGGAATTCACCTTCCACCGTTTCGCGTGCATTCACCGACACGATCACCGTGTCGCGGCTGACCCGATGAAACTCGCGCAGCAACGTCAAGCGCACTTCACTGTCAAGGACGTGGCGAAACAATTCCAGGCAGAAAATGCAGTCCACCGCATTCGCCGACAGGCCAATGGAAAACGCTGAGCCTTGAAAGGTCTTGATTCGCTTGAGCAGCGCCGCCGGGTGATGGGTGCGCGCGTGGTCGAGCATGTTCTGCGAGTTGTCCGAGGCCAGGATCACCCGGTTGACGTGTTCGCCCAGCACGGGCCAGAACTGCCCCGAGCCACAGGCCAGGTCAAGGATCAGCCCCGGCTCGCCCGCCACCTTCAACGCATGGCGCACCAGCCGAGCCGTGCGCCAGGCAGCCAGGCGCTGCAACAGCCCTGGCGGACGGGTGTCACCGCATACCCGGGCATGTTCACGGTCACAGCGTTCGGTGAATTCGATCTCGATGGAGGATGGTGGTTGTGGCGACATCGCGGGCTCATGTAGGCGAAACGGTAGTGAACGACCTTGATCCGCAGCTTAACCACTGCAACGTGAAAAAAAGGTCGAAACCGTCGTGACCACAAATCCTGTCAGGCCTGGTTCAGGTACCACCGCCAATCCTGCTCACCCACTTCCCCCATGAACTGGCGATATTCGGCGCGCTTGACCGCCAGGAACACCCCAAGGAACTCACTGCCGAATGCCTCTCGCGCCCAACTTGACGCCTCCAACGCACGCAGGGTGGTGAGCCAGTCAGTGGGCAATAGTTCCTTGGCCTGGGCGTAGCCATTGCCTTGCACCGGCGCGCCGGGGTCGCGTTGTTCGCGGATGCCCCGATGGATGCCGGCCAGAATCGCGGCGGCAGCCAGGTAAGGGTTGGCATCGGCGCCGCAGATGCGGTGCTCGATATGCCGCGAGTGCGCCGGGCCACCGGGAACGCGCAGGCTGACGGTACGGTTGTCCACCCCCCAGGTGGCGGCCAGGGGCGCATAGCTGTTGGTCTGGAAACGACGGTAGGAGTTGGCGTTGGGGCAGAACATCAACAGCGAGTCGAGCAAGGTGCTGAGCATGCCGCCCACCGCCTGGCGCAGCAGCGGTGTGCCGTCGGCGGCTTCGCTGGCAAACAGGTTGTTCCCCTGAGCGTCCGCCAGGCTGACGTGCATGTGCATGCCGGTGCCTGCCAGGTTGTCGAACGGCTTGGCCATGAAGCAGGCGGTCATGCCGTGTTTATGGGCCACACCTTTGACCAGGCGTTTATAGCGCACCGCTTCATCCATGGCTTGCAGCGCATCAAAACGATGCTCCAGGGTGATTTCCACCTGGCCTGGGGCGTATTCGGAGATCGCCGTACGCGCCGGGATGCCTTGCAGTTTGCAGGCACTGTAGAGGTCGGCGAGAAACGGCTCGATCTGCTCAAGCTCGCGCAGGCCATACACCTGGGTAGAGCGTGGGCGATTGCCGTCCACATCCCGCGCCGGTTGCGGGCGGCCGTTATTGTCGGGCTTCTGGTCGAGCAGGTAGAACTCCAGCTCCGCCGCCATCACCGGGTAATACCCGTCAGCGTTCAACCCATCGATGACTTTGGCCAGTAAATGCCGAGGGTCGGCCACAGTGGCGGGCAAGCCTTCGGTGGGGTGCATGCTGACCTGCACGGCCGCCGTCGGGATCAGCCGCCATGGCATCCGCTGCAAGCTACCGCTGAGCGGATAGGCGCGGCAGTCGATATCACCGACGTCCCACACCAACCCCGAGTTTTCCACATCATCACCGTTGATGGTCAGGCCGAGGATCGTGCTGGGCAATGGCCGACCACTCTCGTACACCGCCAACAGCTCATCGCGGTGCAGCAACTTGCCGCGCGGTACGCCGTTATTGTCGAGGATAAACAGTTCGAACATCTCGATGTCCGGGTTGTGTTCAAGGAACGCTTGGGCTTCGTGCAAGCCGGCAAAAACACTCATGGCAATTCTCATACGGTTGTATCAGGCAGGCGCACAGGCGCCGCCGTTCAGATGCGCACAGGTGCGCGTCATCCATGGGGCGGATCAACGTACGAGAGGGGTATCGGGTGGGCGGGCATGACGGCAGTGGAACAGTGCCCAGAATGCCAGCTCGGATGGCAGCGCCTCGACGACCGTCGAACCGCTCGGCACCACAGCGCCAGGCGATGTCTCGGGGTGAGTGTCGGGGGAACCATCCATGTGTAAGCCACAGTGAGCTAGAGGCCTGCCAGCGTCACACGCACACAACGGTTGTTCAATTCAGGGTTGGCGGAGTTTGGTTGCAACTCGGCTAAACATTGCTATCCCCCGGCCCGCTGGAAATAATGACGGCCCCGCCCATGCCCCAAGGACTCGACCGCATGAAAGCTCCACTGGCCTTCTGTCTATTGGCAAGTCTGACCTCCTACGCCCTGGCCGATTCGCGCCTGGACGATGTGCTTCAACGCGGCACGCTGGCCGTCTGCACCACCGGCGACTACAAGCCTTACTCCGCGCTGCGCGCCGACGGCGGCTATGAAGGCATCGACATTGCCATGGCCGAATCCTTGGCCAAGAGCCTCAACGCGAAGATCCATTGGGTGCCCACCACCTGGAAAACCCTGATGCCGGACTTCCTCGCCCAACGTTGCGACATCGCCGTGGGCGGCATTTCCGTGTCGCTGGAACGCCAGAAAAAAGCCTTTTTCAGCCAATCGCTGGGCGTCGACGGCAAGATCCCGTTGGTGCGCTGCGCCGATGTGCAACGCTACCAGACCGTCGAGCAGATCAACCAGCCGCAGGTGCGCGTAATCGAGCCCGCCGGCGGCACCAATGAAGTATTTGCCCGTGCCCATCTGGGCCAGGCGCAGATACGCCTGCATGACAATGTGACGATTTTCGATGAACTGCTGGCGGGCAAGGCCGACGTGATGATCACCGATGCCAGCGAAGCGCGTTACCAGCAAAAACAGAAACCCGGGCTGTGCGCGGTCAATCCGCAGCAGCAAATGCAGTACAGCGAAAAAGCCTTCCTGCTGCCCCGCGATGATGTAGCGTGGAAAAGCTACGTCGATCAATGGCTGCACCTGAGCGTGGCCACCGGGGAGTACGAGCGCATCGTCAGTCAATGGCTGGCGGCGCCCTGAGCTACAGCCGTCTACGCTGTTGTCACATCAATAAGAATGAGGACGGGGCATGAAGGGATTACTCAGAATCACCTGGCTGTTGCTGTTGTGTTTCAGCCAGGTGCACGCGGCCACGCAGGACGAGGACGCCCAGGCGGCCAAGCATCTGCTGGAAAAAGCCCTGGCTTACTACCAGAACAACGGCGACAAGGCCTTCGCGGCGTTCAGCCGCCAGGGCGAGTTTATCGACCACGACCGCTACGTATTTGTGGTCGACACCCAGGGTGTGCTGCTGGCCAGCGGCGGGCCTTCCTCCGCCTTGATCGGGCGCGATGTGTCCGAGCTACTCGGCCCGGACCTGCAAGCCTCGTTCAAACAGGCGCTGGCCGTGCCGGAAGGCCAGGGTATCCAGCAGGCCGACTACCGCTGGCAGAACTGGAACGATGGCAAGGTCGAACACAAGCACGTGTTCTATCAGCGCGTGGGCCAGCGCATCCTGGCGGTGGGTTACTACTTGCCACGGGCTACGCCGGAACAGGCGCGAGCATTGCGCGACAAAGCGGTGAAAGCGCTGGTCAAGGATGAGGCCGGTACGCTCAAGGCGATCAACTCACTGGAAGGCGGCTTCCTGCAGGATGATCTGTATGTGTTCATCGTGGACCTGGACACCCGGCGCTATGTGGCCCACGGCACCAACCTGCGGCTGGTCAATACTGACTTCAGCAAGATCAAGGACCCGGACGGCAAGCCCGTCGGCGAGCCGATCCTGCATCTGATGGCCCAACAGGACCAGAGTGAATACAAATACCGCTGGAAAAACCCGGTGACCGACAAGGTCGAGAACAAGCATGCGTACCTGCGCAAGGCCGGGCATTTCATGGTGGCGGTGGGTTACTACAGCCCTTGATCCGGGGTGGAGTGCAATCAAATGTGGGAGCACGCCCTCGCCCACATTTCGCGCTTCATCCTGTCAGTTATCGAGCTTTATCTTCGCGGCCACGCAACAGGCGATTCGGCATCGCAATCGCCGCCGCCAGCCCCAGCAACGACACTGCCGCACTCACCATCAACAGATGCCTGAACGTCACCGCCAACTCGCCGCGCAGGGCATCCCGGGCCGGGCCTGGCGCGGCGTTCAGGCCATCGAGCAACACGTTGCCGGAACTGCCCTCTGCAACCAACGAACCGCTGGCCAGGTGGGCAAAGGTGGAGTCCTGCAACAGCGCCAGCAACAGTGCCGACATACACGCCACCCCAACCGCCCCGCCCAACGAACGGAACAGGTTGGTGGTGCTGGTGGCGACGCCGATGTCCCGTTGTTCAACGGAGTTTTGTGTGCCGACCAGGGAGGTCGGGAACTGCATGCCGGCAGCGATTCCGCACAGCAGCATAAAGATCGCCGTCAGCCCGACCGCCTGCGGTGCGCTGTAGGCCATGCCAAGGATGGCGAAAGGACTCAACAGCGCGCCGGTGAGAATCATCGGTTTATAACGACCGGTCACCGAGGTCATGCGCCCGGCAAAGTAGGCGCCCATCGGCAAGCCCATGGCCAGCGGCAGCAGGTGCAAGGCTGCGCTGTCGGCCCCCGAGCCGGTCACCGTCTGATAACGCAAGGGCATCAATACCGTCAGGGAAATCGCCTGGAAGCTGGTGAAGAAAATCGTGCACCAGCACAGCACCGCGCTGCGGTTGGCGAACAGGTGCATGGGCAGCAACGGCTCGCGTGCGCGGCGTTCGTGCCACACAAATACGCTCAGCGCCACCAACGCACAGGCCAACAACCCCAGCACCTGCTCATCGCGCCAATGATGGCCCTGGCCGATTTCGGTGATGCCCAGCAACAAGGCCGTCAGGCCGATGATCATCAGGACGGTGCCGAGGTAGTCGATGATCGGTGTGCGTTGCGGCACCGGCAGCCCTACCAGCGTGCGATGGGCCACATACCAGGCACCGGCGCCCAGCGGCAGGTTGATCAAAAATACCCAGCGCCAGGACAGATACTCGGTCATATAACCGCCCAACACCGGCCCGGCCACACTCGCCACCGCGTACATGCTGCTGAAATAGCCCTGATAACGCCCCCGCTCGCGAGGTGGGATGATATCGCCGATGATGGCCTGGCTCACCGAGATCATTCCGCCGGCGCCGATGCCCTGGAGAATCCGCGCCAGCACCAGTTGCTCCATGCTTTGCGCCATGCCGCAGAACAATGAGGCCAGGGTGAACACGCCCATGCCGATCAGCATCATCGGCCGCCGCCCGTACAAGTCGCCGAGCTTGCCGTAGATCGGCACCGCCACCGTCATCGCCACCATGTAGCCGGAGATCACCCAGGCCAGCAGGTTGACGTCATGGAACTGCGAGGAAATGGCCGGCATCGACACGGCCACAATGGTCTGGTCCAGGGCGCCGAGGAAGATCGCCATCATCAGGGCGACGAGCACGCTGCGTACGGCGGGAACGGATGGGGCAGGCTGATTCAGGTGGGTCACGGCAGAACCTTCGAGCAGAGCCCGCCAGGCAGGAAAGGCCGGCGGGAATGCTCGATACGATAGCAGGCTACTCGATAGCTTCGTAAGGAAGTCCGACGTAATTTTCTGCGATGGTTTTACGGCCCGCCTGCGAATGGATGAAGTATTCGAGTTCACTCTGTGCAATCCGCTGACTGAAGCCGTCCGCTTCCGGAAACTCATGCAGCATCGAGGTCATCCACCAGGAAAACCGTTCGGCCTTCCAGACGCGACGCAAGCAGATGGCGGAATACTTATCCAGCAAGTCCACCCGCCCTTCGCGGTACACCTTGAGCAAGATCCGATACAACGTACTCACATCACTGGCCGCCAGGTTCAGGCCCTTGGCGCCGGTCGGTGGCACGATGTGCGCGGCATCCCCCAGCAGGAACAGGCGCCCGTACTGCATCGGCTCCACCACGAAGCTGCGCAATGGCGCGATGCTTTTCTCGATCGACGGGCCGGTGACCAACTGTTGCGCAAGCGGACCCGGCAGGCGTTTTTTCAGTTCGTCCCAGAAGCGCTCGTCCGGCCATTCTTCCAGCGATTCGTCCACCGGCACTTGCAGGTAATAGCGGCTGCGGGTCGGTGAACGCATGCTGCACAGGGCGAAGCCGCGCGCGTGTTTGGCGTACACCAGTTCGGCATGGATCGGCGGCGTGTCGGCCAGGATGCCCAGCCAACCGAAGGGGTAGACCCGTTCGAAGACGTTGAGCGATTCGGCCGGAATCGACTGCCGGGCCACGCCGTGGAAACCGTCGCAACCGGCGATGTAGTCGCACTCCAGGCGAAAGGTTTCGCCCTGATGTTCGAAGGTCAGCCAGGGACGTTCACTTTTCAGGTCATGGGGCTGCACATTGGACGCTTCGTACAACGTCACGGCGCCAGCAGCGGCGCGGGCCGCCATGAGATCGCGGGTGACTTCGGTCTGGCCGTAGATCATGACCGATTGGCCATCGGTCAGGGATTTGAGGTCGATGTGGGTCAGCTCGCCATTGAGTGCCAACTCGAAACCATCATGCACCAGCCCTTCGGCGTCCATACGTCGGCTGACGCCCGCCTCGCGCAGCAGGTCGACCATGCCCTGCTCCAGCACCCCGGCGCGGATGCGGCCTTGCACGTAATCGGCACTTTGACGCTCTAGGATGAGGGTCTGGATACCCGCGTTATGCAACAACTGGCCGAGCAACAATCCGGAAGGACCGGCACCGATGATGGCGACTTGAGTATTCAGCGTTTTCATTATTTTTATCACCCGCAGGCTTCACCCGAACTGATCAAGTGAAAGAGTTGTCATTGGTCTTGTGGCTGACATTTTTCACTTGAGCGGGCAGCATAAGAAGGTGAGAACTGCCATAAAGCCTGCGCTTTTTGCCAATTTGGGCGATTACCGCACTACTGTCCTGAGTATCGGATTGAAACCATGACCAATACCGCGATTCCGGTCTTCAAGCTTTACGGGGAAAGCCAGCAATGGCCAACCCCCGATTTGTTGCACTGCGAAACCATTTCCCGAAGGAGTCGGGAATACCAGTGGGAAATCCAACCCCACCGGCACGCGGATCTGTGCCAGTTACTCTACGTCCACAAAGGCCAGGCGCACCTGGAAATCGAAGGCCAACGCACCACGCTCAACGAGGCCACCCTGCAAGTCCTGCCGCCCATGTGTGTGCACGGGTTCAGGTTTGCCGAAGAGGTGGAAGGCTACGTGGTGACTCTGTCGGCGCCATTGGTGAGCCACCTGCAGGCGCAGTTGGGCGCCACGGCCGGAGGCCTGCAGACGCTGGGAAATTATCCGGCAGGTAAAGACGCCGATTACCTCAACGCGCAGTTCGCCCGCCTGCAGGACGAATACGCCGACGAACAACCGGCACGCGAAATGATGATGCATGCTCTGGTCAGCGTGCTGCTGGTGTGGATCAGCCGCCAGGCGATCCAGCGCCGCCATCCGCGCGCGCCCAGGGGCCGCGAGTATTTTCGCCGGTTCACCCAGTTGGTCGAACAGCATTACCGCGAACACCCCAAGATTGAAGACCTGGCTCACAAGCTGGGCATCTCGGTCTCACACCTGAACGGGACGTGTCGGGAATTGGGCGGCCAACCGGCGTT
Organism: Pseudomonas sp. BCA17; assembly: GCF_004519405.1. Classification (GTDB taxonomy): domain Bacteria; phylum Pseudomonadota; class Gammaproteobacteria; order Pseudomonadales; family Pseudomonadaceae; genus Aquipseudomonas. Next base: position 408,928 of record NZ_SGWI01000004.1, read on the forward strand.
GCAGATCATGCACGACCGCCAGTTGCTGGAAGCCAAGCGCTTGCTGACCTACACCAGCATGACCATCAATGAAATGTCGGAGGTGTTGGGGTTTTCCGACCCAACCAATTTCTCCCGGCTGTTTCGTCGACGGGTCGGGTTCTCGCCCAAGGCGTTTCGCGAGCAATTAAAGGCCGATCAGCCTACCTGAGCGCGCTGAAACTGCCGGTGCGGGGCACGCATTGGTCCTGGTGACAACTGATCGCGAAAGCCGCCGGTTGCAGGCGCGTTTGTTCAACGCGGTAGGCGGCAGTCCCGTACAGCGCGGTGGCGAATGCGCTGAGGGTGAAAATCATCAGGTACTTTCTGGTTTTGATGCTCATGGCACAGACCTCTGAACGGATCTAGACAGTGCTGTTTAAAGCATAGGTCAGTCAGGGCGAGTTGCCATTATCGGGCGTCATTCAATAGATTGATGTCGGTTTACAGGCCGGCATCCCAAGCAGGCTCGTCGGGAAAGCGCAGCACCAGAAAATCCAGCAGGCTGCGCAGGGCCGAGGGCATGTGCTTGCGTGAAGCGTACACCGCGTAAATGCTCAAATGCCGAGGTTCTGCCTGGGGTAGCAAACGCACCAACTCGCCACGGCGCACGTAGTCACCGGCCTGGTAGCTGGGCAGTTGCGACACGCCCGCCCCGGCCAGGGTCGCACGCAACAGGGTGCTGGATTCGTTGGCAGTGATGTTGCCCTGCACCGGTACCGAGACATGCTCGCCTCCCTCTTCGAAATGCCACAGGCTTTTGCCGAAATAAGAGTGGGTCAAGCAGTTGTGGCGGGCCAGGTCCTCGACCTTCTGCGGGGCGGGGTGCTCCAGCAAGTAGGCTGGTGAAGCACACACCACGGAGCGACAGACGGTCAGGCGCCGGGCAATCAGGTTCGGGTCCAGGTCATTACTGATGCGGATCGCTACGTCGATGCGTTCGTCCACCAGGTTCACGGTACGGTCGAGCATTTGCATATCCACCGTCACCAAGGGGTAGCGCTTGACGTACTCGGCGATGGCGTCCGCCAATTGCGCCTGGCCGAACGAGGTGCTGACACTCAAACGCAACAGGCCACGGGGTGCCTCATCGGGCTCGCTGACGGCGGCTTGCATGTCGCAGCACAGCTCCAGCAATTGCCGGCAACGCGGCAGAGTTTCACTGCCGGCGGCGGTCAGGCTCAGCTTGCGCGTGGTGCGGTGCAGCAGGCGCGCGCCGACCCAGTCTTCCAGTACGGCCAAATAGCGCGACACCACCGGGCGCGACAGGTCCAGATGGTCGGCGGCGGCGGATTGGCTGCCCAAGTCCACCACCGTCACAAACACGCGCATTGCTTGAAGACGATCCATGATTTGCCCGATTTTAGAAACAAACTATGTCCAAGCATCGCATTTTTTGTTGCGTTTGGTGCAACTAAGCTCTGTACATCCCTTACCGATGGCAGGAGCTGCCCGATGTTTTCAACCTTCAAACGCTTGACCCTGGCCACCGCCGCCCTGGCCTTTGCAGCCCACGCGGCAGCGGCAGACCTCAAACTCGACGTGTACAACCCAGGCGAAGCGGCGATCTTCCCGGTCAGCTCGGTGCTGGTCAGCGGAGCCAAAGACGCGATCCTGGTGGATGCGCAATTCGGCAAAGGCCAGGCTGAGCAACTGGTGCAGAAAATTCGCGCCAGCGGCAAACACCTGACCACCATCTACATCAGCCACGGCGACCCGGACTACTACTTCGGCCTCGATACCCTGACCGCGGCCTTCCCCGACGCCAAGGTGCTGGCGCCGCAACCGGTGGTCGACCACATCAAGGCCACCGTGGCCGGCAAACTGGCATTCTGGGGTCCGAAAATGGGCGCCGACAAACCGGCCAAAACCCTCGTGCCGCAAGTGCTTGAAGGCCACAGCCTGACGCTTGAAGGTGAGCAACTGGAAGTCGTCGGCCTGGACGGCCCGCAGCCGGATCGCAGCTTTGTGTGGATCCCGTCGATCAAGGCCGTCGTCGGTGGCGTGGTCGTGGCAGAAAACATCCACGTGTGGATGGCCGACACCCAGAGCGCCCAGTCCCACAAAGATTGGCTGGCGACCCTGCAACGCATCGAACAACTGAAACCGCACACGGTGATTCCGGGTCACTACCTGGGCAGCCCATCGCTCGAATCCGTGGCGTTTACCGCTGACTACATCAAAGCCTTCGATATCGAGACGGCCAAGGCCAAGGACTCCGCCGCCCTGATCGCAGCCATGAAGAAGCGTTACCCGCCCCTCGCCGACGAAAGTTCGCTGGAACTGAGCGCCAAAGTCGCCAAGGGCGAAATGAAGTGGTGATTGGTTTTTAAACCCTGATCGTACTGGAGAATGTCATGAGCAAGATTGCAATCATTGGGGCCACCGGCCGTGCCGGTAGCCAACTGCTGGAAGAAGCGCTGCGCCGTGGACATACCGTCACCGCCATCGCTCGTAATACCGACAAACTGACGGCGCGCCCGGGCGTGACCGTCAAGCAAGTCGACGCCCTGGATGCCAACGCCCTGCAACAGGCGGTGAGCGGCAATGACGTGGTGATCAGTGCCGCGCACTTCTCCACCCTGCCCGCCAGTGCCGTGATCGGCCCGGTGAAAAAGGCCGGCGTGAAACGCCTGCTGGTGGTAGGTGGTGCTGGTTCGTTGCTGCTGCCGGGTGGCGGGCGCGTGATCGACAGCCCGGGCTTCCCTGCCGAATACAAAGCTGAAGCCAGCGCGGGCGCGGAGTTTCTCGACGCACTGCGCCAGGAGAAAGAATTGGATTGGACGTTCCTGTCGCCATCGGCGGAGTTCGTGGAAACCGAGCGCACCGGGAAATTCCGCTTGGGCCAGGATGATTTGCTGGTGAGCAGCGAAGGCCGCAGTTGGATCAGCTTCGCTGACTTCGCTATCGCCTTGATCGACGAAGTTGAATCACCGAAGCACTCCCGCCAGCGCTTCACCGTCGGCTACTGATCTGCGGGAGGGGCAAGCTTTACAGCTGTAGGCGCGAGCTTGCTCGCGCCTACCAAAAGCCTTAACCCCGCCTCCCACATTGCGCCTGGCTCACCAGCCAACTCATCAATGCTTCCAGCCCTGGCGAGGGCTCGGCTCCCGCTGGATATACCAGGTAATACGCCATCCCCGTCGGTACCTTCAATTCAAACGGCGTCGCCAAGCGCCCCGCTTTCAGATCTTCGCCAATCAGCGCGCTGTCGCCGATCGCCACGCCTGAACCTTGTGACGCCACCGTCATGGCCAAATCCAGCGTCTCGAAATGATGCCCCTGGGCCAGATTGCTCAACCGCGTATTCGCCGCTTTCAACCACAACGCCCAATCCCGCCCGTCCCGCGTGGGGTGCAGCAGCACCTGGTGCTGCAAGTCCGCCGGTGTCTGCAAACCAGCGAGCAAGACAGGTGCGCAGACCGGCGTGAGCTGCTCATCAAACAAGTGCCGCGCCTCGGCGGATTGCTCGGCAATGGGCGCATAGACCACCGCGGCGTCGAATGACTCGCGACGAAAGTCCACGGTGTAGGCCACGGAGGTGGTGAGTTCCACCGGCACATCCGGACGTTCACGCTGCCATTGCATCAGGCGCGGCAGCAGCCACCGCATGGCACAGGTGGGCGCTTTGAGTTGCAGGGTTTCCCGACGATCGCCGATCTGCTCCAGCGCGTCCGAGATCAAGCCAAACACCTGCTGCACACGCAGGGACCATTCCCGCCCCTCTTCGGTCAGGCTCAAGCCCCGCGCCTGGCGCCGGAACAAGGCGTAGCCCAAATGGCTCTCCAGCCCGGCAATCTGCCGGCTCACCGCGCCTTGGGTGATATGCAATTGCTCGGCGGCGCGGGTGAAATTGCAGCACTGGGCGGTGACCCAAAATGTGTGCAAGGCGGGCAGCGGAGGAAGACGTTTCATTGCAGTGAGCCATGACGTGAGGACATGGCCAGTATGACTTTTTATCGATTGTTGCCGCTACCGCCGAGCCGCTCCAATACCGCCTCGAATCCCTGACAAGAGCGACATGTATGGCGACCTGCGGCGAAGTATTGGTCAACCTCCTGGAACGCTACGGTGTGGACCAGGTGTTCGGTATTCCCGGCGTGCACACCGTGGAGCTGTACCGTGGCCTGGCGCGTTCCGGCATCCGTCACGTCACCCCGCGCCATGAACAGGGTGCCGGGTTTATGGCGGATGGTTATGCGCGTACCCGCGGCAAGCCCGGCGTGTGCTTCATCATCACCGGCCCCGGCATGACCAATATCACCACCGCCATGGGCCAAGCCTATGCGGACTCGATCCCGATGCTGGTGATTTCCAGCGTGCAATCGCGCAGTCAATTGGGCGGCGGGCGCGGCAAGTTGCATGAGTTACCGAACCAGAGCGCAATGATCGCGGGCGTGGCGGCGTTCTCCCATACCTTGATGTCGGCCGCAGAATTGCCGGGCGTACTGGCGCGGGCCTTTGCAGTGTTCCAGGCCGGTCGACCGCGCCCCGTACACATCGAAATCCCGCTGGATGTGCTGGTGGAAAACGCCGATGCGTTGCTGGGCTGTGAGCCTGTCAGCGTGGCCCGGGCCGGCGCGGCGCCGTCGTCGGTCAAGCAAATGGGCCAATTGCTTGCCGCAGCAAAACGCCCTTTGATCCTGGCGGGTGGCGGCGCCATTGGGGGCGCGCCTGAGTTGACGCGCCTGGCCGAAACCCTCGGTGCACCGGTAGCACTGACCATCAATGCCAAGGGCATGCTGCCCTCCTCTCATCCACTGCTGATCGGCTCGACCCAGACCCTGGCCGCCACACGCGCGCTGGTGGCCGAAGCCGACGTGGTGCTGGCCATCGGCACCGAACTGGCGGAAACCGACTACGACGTGACCTTTGCCGGCGGCTTCGAGATCCCGGGCGCGCTGCTGCGTATCGATATCGACGCCGACCAGACCGTGCGCAACTACCCGCCACGGGTGGCACTGGTGGCCGACGCGCAAATGGCCGCCGCCGCGTTGCTGGACGACTTGCACAGCCGGCCATTGCCGGCTCGCGATTCGACCTGGGGCAGGCAACGAGTCGCCCGTCTGTGGGCCGAACTGACGCCGGCGTGGGATGCCGCCACTCGCGCACAGACTCTGTTCCTCAACACGATTCTGGATGAACTGCCTGGCGCCGTGCTGGTGGGCGATTCCACCCAACCGGTGTACAGCGGCAACCTGACCCTGAACCTCGACCATCCACGTCGCTGGTTCAATTCCTCCACCGGCTACGGCACCCTGGGCTATGCCTTGCCGGCCGCTATCGGCGCCTGGCTGGGACGTGGCGACGGGCAGCCAGTGGTGTGCCTGATCGGCGATGGCGGCCTCCAGTTCAGCCTGCCGGAACTGGCCAGTGCAGTGGAGGCCCGTACGCCGATCATTGTGCTGCTGTGGAATAACCAGGGTTACGAAGAGATCAAGAAATACATGGTCAACCGCGCCATAGAACCGGTGGGCGTAGACATCTATACGCCGGACTTTATCGGCGTGGCCAAAGCCTTGGGCTGTGCTGCCGAAAGCGCCCACGGCATTGCGCCGTTGCGGGCGGCATTGCGCGCCGCCATGGACCGCCAGGGCCCGACGCTGATTGAAGTCGACCAGGCCCTGTGGACGCAGGGGGTGGCGGAATAAGTGGGGACTGCACGGTGTCTGCATTGAGACTACGTGACGCACCGGCGATAGCGCACAGGCGGAGACTGACGTCGTGTTAGCAACATTATTTGTCCCACACCAAACATAGAAACGGCCTACAGAGCTTTCTATTGGCACGCTCGTTCCGTTAAGCTTTTGTGCAGTCTTGTACTGAGTTCGGTACAACGGGTTTACGGACGAAACCGATGCTAAACAGTAACTTGCTCAGAAAGCTCGATATGCAAGACTTGATGGTATTTATCGCCGTCTATGACCAGAGCAGCGTTACCGAGGTATCCGAAACGCTGTTCGTCAGTCAGTCCACCGTGAGCTACAGCCTGAAGAAGCTGCGCACCAGCTTTGAAGACGAGCTGTTTATCAACACGCGGGCCGGCATGCGCCCGACCTACAAGGCCACCACCATGTATGGCCATGTGCGCAAGATCCTGGAAAGCATCAACCTGTGCCACGCCGGTGGCCAGGCCTTCGACCCGAAGCAAAAGGCCGCTTCGACCTGGTGATGGCGTCGGCCCACACGTGCACCGTGCCCATGACGAACCGGTGGGTATGTGCCGACCTGGCGTTGCTATAAGCCTTAGCCGATCGCGACTTTGCTGTAGGACTCGCGATCCATGTCCACCAATTGCACACTGAACTGGACCTGCAGGTCCGCCGGCCATTCGCTCAGGTCCTGCAATGCCGCCAACAGGCTTTGCGACAACTGCTGCTTGATCTGCGGCGACCGCCCGCTGAGCAGTGACAGCTTCACCGCGATAAAACCGCGGGGGCTGAGGGAGGTGCCGACCTGGAAATGTTCCACCTTCACTGCGCGGCTCTTGATATCGAACTCGGACGCAAACTGCCCGGACGCCATCAGCACGTTGTTGAGCCGCAACAGGGTTTTCTCGACAGGCAGGTCTGTGAGGTTGGCGGTGTATTCCAGATGCAGGTGCGGCATTAAAAGCTCCCAATGGTTGTAGGAAAAGAGTCATACATATAGCACGCAGCCGGGCTGATTCAGAGCGCTTTCAGTGTGAAACTTCTGCCACGCTGCGCAGCGAACGATTCTCCCAAAATGCCACGATTACCAGGATCGCCGTGGTCAGTGCCCCCAGCACCAACGCCGAAAACACCTGTTGCCAGCCCAGCGGTAACAACACCAGCAACATCAACACGCCGCCCAGGTGCGAGAGCGGTGGCAACGGCCGGCTGGTCATCACCCATTTGAACAACGCACTGCCTAGCAGAAACACCCCCGGACCCGCGATGATCGCCAGCACGCCCGCCTGGCTAGCATGCCCGGGGTGCACCAGCACCAGCTCGTCGGCCACCGCGCTGACAATGATCCCCGCCACGATCAACACGTGCAGGTAGGTGTAGGCGATCCGTGCCTGTCGGCCTGGGTCGGCGGAACTGGCAATTCGGTGATGAGCGCGTTCGGCACCGCTGTCAAAATAGATCCACCACAGGGCGATACTGCCCACCACGGCCACCAGGAAGGCGCCGAAACCTTCGACACTCCAAGGCAACTCGGCGAAGGTGGCGCCGGTCACCAGCAGTGATTCCCCGAGGGCAATGATCACAAACAGGCCGCAGCGTTCGGCCATGTGACTGCCTTCCACATTCCAGTCCGCCAGCGTCGAACGCCCAAGCCCCGGCACCCAGAAATACACCGACGGGGATATCAGCTCGATCAATAGCGCCAGCGCCCAGCAGGCCAGGCGCTGCTCGCCCTCCAGCAACGCTCCGGTCAGCCAGAACACACCGGAGCAGAGCATCCACACCAGAATCCGCTGGAAATTGCGGATCATGTTCAGTGACTCGCCACGCACGGCCCACAAGGCAAACAGCGTACGGCCCACTTGCATGCAGACGTAGGCGCCGGCGAATAACAGCCCTCGGTCCGTAAAGGCCTTGGGGATTGATGACGACAGCAACAGACCGGCTACCATCAAGCCGAACAGGCCGAGGCGCACAGGGATTTTTTCCGGGTCGAGCCAGTTGGTGACCCACGAAGTGAAGATCCACACCCACCACACCGCGACCATCATCAGCGCCACCTGCACCGCGCCAACCAAGGTCAGGTGGGCCAGCAGCGAATGGGACAGTTGGGTCACGGCAAACACAAACACCAGGTCGAAGAACAACTCGACCATGCCGACCTTGCCACTGTCCTGACTGCCGCGCCCACGTAGTAACGAACGGGGTAAGGTCATCGGTGCTTCTCCCTGAAGGGTTGACTCAAGATTTTGGCGGCGGCTCCGCCAGCAAGCCTCGCTCACTCATGAAAGCTTCCAGGCGCGAGCGCATCCAGCGTTCCGCCGGGTCGGTATCGACATGGCTGAGCCAGACCATGGACAGGTCCAGGGTCGGGGTTTCAAACGGAAACGGCTCGCAGAACAGATGCCCGCCGGCGGCCATGGCCTGGGCGGTGTAGTCCGGGAGGCTGGCGATCATGTCGGTGCCGGCGAGCAATGCCGGCAGCGCGCTGTATTGCGGCACCGACAGCACCACCTGGCGCTTGCGGCCAATCTCCGCCAGCCATTCATCGGCAAACCCGGACACGTTGGCGGTATGGGACACCAGCACATGGGGCCGTGCGCAATATTCGTCGAGGGTCAGCGGTGTGTCCGAAGCATCGGCGCGCAACAGGCACGGGCGGATATGCCGCAACAGTTTACGTTTGGCGTTGGCCGGCAGGCCGCGGGTCTGGGTGATGCCGACCGTGATATCACCGGAAGCCAGCAAGTCCGGGATACGCCAGTAATCCACATGCTGCACCACAAACACCACCGATGGCGCTTCCTGGCGCAACGCCCGCAGCAACGGCGGCAGCAGGCCGAACTCGACGTCGTCGGACAGGCCGATGCGAAAGGTCATGGTGCTCAGGGAGGGGTCGAAATCGTGGGTCAGGCTCAAGGCCGACGACAGCGAATCCAGGGCCGGCGACAGGTGCTGGATGATCTCCTCGGCCCGCGCCGTCGGTTCCATGCGGTGACCGACGCGTATGAACAGCGGGTCATTGAACAAGGTGCGTAAACGGTTGAGGGCCGAACTGATGGTCGGCTGGCCGAGAAACAGCTTCTCCGCCACCCGTGTCACGTTGCGCTCGAGCATCAGTGCTTCGAAGACCACCATCAGGTTGATGTCGGCCTTGCGTAGTTCATTACGATTCATCGGCGCCTGCCCCTTTCCCCAAGACATCGCGCAGTTTAGAAAGCCCATGGGCCTGCGTCTATGTGAACACTGTTCATCGAACGGCTTTGGGACTATAAATCAGCTCTTGAAGGTCACAGGAACACCATCGTGCTGGTCATTATCGCCTTGGCCATTGTCGTGGCCGGGTTCTGTCTCTGGGTTGTCCGCCTCATCGCCAACCCCACCGTGAGGACATTGCTGCGCGTATTTATCGGCTTGTGCCTGGCGACGGTGATCGCCTATATGGTACTGGCGGCGGGGTTTCCGACGTCGCTGCTGGTTTAATCTCAAATGGCCTCAACCTGGTTGAGAGCAAGGACTGCCAAGCATGAAATTCGCCTACACCATTATCTATGTGCCGGACGTTGCCGCCTCCCTGGCATTCTTTGAAATAGCCTTCGGCTTCAGTCGCCGTTTCCTGCACGAGTCAGGCACCTATGGCGAGCTGGAGACCGGCGACACCACCCTTTCGTTTGCCGCGCATGAATTGGCGGACATGAATTTCGACGGCGGCCATGTGCAGGCCCACGCCTCACGCAAACCTTTGGGGATGGAGGTGGGTTTCATCACCGAAGACGTGTTTATCGCCCACGCCAGAGCCCTCGCACAAGGTGCAATAGAGCTGTCGCCACCGAGCACGAAGCCCTGGGGGCAAGTGGTGTCTTATGTGCGTTGCCCGGATGGAACGCTGGTGGAGTTGTGCACCCCGATCCATTGATCGGGTGCACCTGTTCAGGGTTTGAGCGGACGCTCCTGATCAAGCTCGGACAGTTCCGTACCGTCATCAGGATGCTTCCAGGTCTGGGGTTTTTCCTCACGCGGCTGCCGGGGTTGTTCATGCTCCGGCTCGTCGCGCTTCTTCTGCTCATGATCCATAGCCACCTCCCGTCCGTAAGAATGGGTCACCTGTGCAGCATAGAACAAGGTGAGCACTTTGGTCGCCCGCTCCCCTTTGATAACTTTCATGCATCAATTCATCCAAATAACTCACTTATCATTTCTTAATGTGTCAGCCACTATCCCGGGTCCTAAGCGAAACAAGCTCTTAAAAAAAACGCTGGAGACACAAAAACCATGACTAGCCCTTCCCGGCCCGACGCTGCCCCTTCGAAAGTAGGTGCGGTATTACGCGTTACCTCGGGCAACTTCCTCGAACAGTTCGACTTCTTTCTGTTCGGCTTCTACGCCACCTATATCGCTGCCGCGTTCTTCCCCGCCGCCAATGAGTTTGCGTCATTAATGATGACCTTCGCCGTGTTCGGCGCAGGTTTCCTGATGCGTCCGCTGGGCGCAATCATCCTGGGTGCCTACATCGATGACGTCGGTCGCCGCAAAGGGTTGATCCTGACTTTGTCGATCATGGCCAGCGGCACGCTGCTGATCGTGCTGGTACCGGGTTATCAAACCATTGGTCTGTGGGCGCCGTTGCTGGTGCTGCTGGGTCGTCTGCTGCAAGGTTTTTCGGCGGGTGCGGAACTGGGCGGTGTGTCGGTGTACCTGTCTGAAATGGCCACCCCAGGCCGCAAAGGCTTCTACACCAGCTGGCAGTCCGGCAGCCAACAGATCTCCATCGTGGTCGCGGCCGCCCTGGGTTATGGCCTGAACCAGTGGATGGAACCGGCCACAGTGGCCGACTGGGGCTGGCGCATCCCGTTCGCCATCGGTTGCGTGATCATCCCGTTCATCTTCGTGCTGCGGCGCAACCTGCAGGAAACCGAAGAGTTCGCCAACCGCAAACACCGTCCGAGCATGCGCGAAGTACTGGCGACCCTGGCGAAGAACTGGACCATGGTGATCGGCGGCATGCTGATGGTCGCCATGACCACCACGGCTTTCTACCTGATCACGGTGTACGCGCCGACCTTCGGCAAGACCGTGTTGCAACTGAGCACTTCCGATGCCTTGCTGGTGACGTTGCTGGTGGCCGTGTCGAACTTTGTCTGGTTGCCGATCGGCGGCACGTTGAGCGACCGCTTCGGGCGCAAGCCGGTGCTGGTGGCGATGACCGCCCTCACCGTACTCACCGCTTACCCTGCGCTGTCGTTTGTGGTGAATGCGCCAAGCTTTGCACACATGCTGGAAACCCTGCTGTGGTTCTCCTTCCTTTACGGCATGTACAACGGCGCAATGATCCCGGCCCTGACCGAAATCATGCCGGTGGAAGTACGTGTAGCCGGTTTCTCCCTGGCCTATAGCCTGGCGACTGCCATTTTCGGTGGTTTCACCCCGGCGATCTCCACCTGGTTTATCCATGTCACCGAAGACAAGGCTTCGCCGGCCTATTGGATGATGTTTGCCGCGCTGTGCGCCTTGTGCTCGACCTTGGCCCTGTACCGTCGCGCCAATGCCCGCGGGCAGGTAATGCGGGAGGCCGTATGATGCGGTCGCTGCTCAATAGCCTCACGGCCCTGGCCTTCGGCACCCTGGCGCTGACGGCGCAGGCCGAAGAGCTCAAGGTGATGACCTCCGGTGGTTTTACCGCTGCCTATAAACTGCTCGGCCCGCAATATGCCCGGCAAAGCGGCGACACCCTGGATACCATCCTGGGCCCGTCCATGGGCAAGGCGCCGGAAGCGATTCCCAACCGCCTGGCCCGTGGCGAACACGCCGATGTCGTGATCATGGTCGGCTATGCGTTGGATGACTTGATCAAGCAAGGCAAGGTCGACCCTGCGTCCCGCGTGGAACTGGCGGATTCGCGCATCGGCCTGGTGGTGAAAGCAGGTGCTGCCAAACCTGCGATCAGCACCGATGCCGAGTTGAAGGCGGCGCTGACCCAGGCCAAGTCCGTGGCGTATTCGGACAGCGCCAGCGGTGTGTATGTCGAGAAAGAGCTGTTCAAGAAGCTCGGCATGCCCGCCAAGGGCACCATGATCGAGCGCCTCCCGGTGGCCGAACAGGTCGCCAAGGGTGACTACGAGGTGGGCTTGCAGCAGGTGGCTGAACTGTTGCCGGTACCGGGGGTGACGTACGTCGGCAAGATCCCGGAAGACGTGCAGTCCGTGACGCGCTTTGCCGCGGGCATTCCGGTCAATGCCGAACATCCGGCGCAGGCGCGGGCACTGCTGAAGTTCCTGGCCTCACCCGAGGCGCAACCGGTGGTGCAGTCCACCGGCCTGGACTCGGTGTCACGCTGACCGAAACGGCATCTCACGCACCAACCGCTCCAACTCCAGCGCCGCCGGCGGCAACGTCCGCCCGCGGCGCTTGATCAAGCCCACATTGCGCATTACCTGCGGTTCCACCAGCGGCACACTCACCAGGATCGGGTGCGTGCCGGGCGGCATCGCAATCGATGGCACCATCGCCACGCCCAATCCTGCCTCCACCAGCCCGATCATGGTAGTCACGTGATGGGTCTCGCAGACACTCGGTTTCTTGACCCGCACGCCGCGCAGGGCCTGGTCCAGCAGAAACCGGTTGCCCGAGGATTTGTCCACGGTGATGTAGTCGTGTTCATAAGCTTCAGCCCAGCTCACACTCTGGCGCCCGCCCAATGGATGGTCATGGCGGCAGGCCAGGACGTAACGCTCCTGCAGTAGCAGTTCGAACTCCACCTCATCGGCCAGACTGCCGCTGAAACTCACACCGAAATCCGCCTCTCCGCTCTCCACGGCATTGCAGACCTCACCGGCGCTGGCATCCAGCACCCGCAGGCGAATCTTCGGGTAGAGCTTGTGAAACTCGGAGATCACATGGGGCATGAAGTAATAGGCAGTAGACGGCACGCAGGCAATGGTTACGTTGCCCATCCGCGTGGACGCCACATCGCTGATGCCCATCAAGGCAATGTCGAGGTCATCGAGAATACGCTCCACCTGGGGTAGAAACGCGCGGCCCACCATGGTCAGGTTGACGCGCCGTGTGGTGCGCTCGAACAGCTTCACGGCGAGCGCGGACTCGAGTTTTTCGATACGTCGACTGAGGGCCGGTTGCGAGATTCTGATGGCCTCGGCGGCAGCGCGAAAACTGCCTTTGTCTACCACGGCGCGGAAGGCTTGGAGATCGTTGAGGTCGAAGTTGATGTTCACGAAGTTCGCCAGTGGCTGTCAGGGTGGCGGCATTATCGTATGGGAGTTGCCGGGACGTCATGTACCTGGACCTGGAACGGCGTAGACGCATGGTTTTCGGGGACAGCCGGTTATCCCGGGGTGAAGTTCAATGGCAGCCTTGGTAGGGTGTCCGACTCGATCATTTTCTCCCTACCTTCACTGGCGCATACCGATGAACCCAATAATAAAAAACCACCGAGCGCTCCGTTTCGGCGCGTGGACCCTCGGCCTGCTATGCCTCGCCACCCTGGGCTTTTTTGCCTGGCAGAGTTTCTACCCGGTGCGGGCCGGCGATGGCTGGAGCTATGCGGTGATTCATCGAGACGTGGCCAAGGCGGCGTCGCTGATGCCCCTGCATGATGGCTCGCTGATGGTCACCCAGGAGCTCAAGGACGGGCTGGGCAGCATCGTGCGTATCCAAGCGGATGGGAAGCGCGAAGTGGTCGTGGCCAACTTGTCCAAACCCGACGGCATGGTCGCCACCCGTGGCGGCTGGGTGTTCAGCCAGGAATCAAGCGCTGCGCCCGTCAGCTATCTCAAGGACGGCGTCGTCACGGAGTTGTTCCGCGGTGAAAACGTGCAGGGCCTGTGGGTCGAGGGCGACGACCTGTACGCCATTGAAGACCGCAAGCCCACCGGTCGCCTGATGCGTTACCGCTGGAGTGACCAGTCCCTGAGCGTGCTGCGCGATCAGGTCGAGGAAGGCGAAGCCATCGTGCGTTGCACGGATGGGCGCATGCTTTATACGGAAAAGAAAAAGGGCGTGGTACGTGAGCTGACCGACGACGGCAGCGACCCGGTGGTGCTGGCGGGCCTGAACCAGCCGACGTTCCTGATGTGTGACGAGCGTGGGTTGTGGGTCAACGAGGACTCGACGCACCGGGCGCGCTTGCTGCTGATTGACCCCTTCGGAAAACAGCACACCATTCTGTCGTTCTTGAAAGCGCCGCAATCGATTGTGCCGACAGGGCGTGGGACATACTTACTGGCTGAGGGGGGGCGCAACCGGGTGCTGGAATTGGTGCCGCCGACGCACGCCGTTTCACCGTAAGACTCTACGCTTAAGCGGCAACCCTGGCGCGCATGGCGCCAGGGTACATATCACAGCGCCCAGGCGTGTGCGCTCGCAAAGAATGCCCTGCGCATTACTGTCCAGCGTCTGCACCGCCTGCACGATCACGCATGGCAATCCCAGCCCAAATACGCACTCACCTAAACGGGCAAACCCTTCTCGCATCACCGCGACTTTACTCAACGGGCCCAACGCGTAGATATCAAAGCCGAGGGACAACACCAGCACATCCGCCGAGAAGCCCTTCACCGCAACCAAGAGCTGTTCCAGCTTCTGGAAAAGCGGCGCCTCGCTCGCGCCGTGGCCCATTTGCAGGTTGAGGTTGAACCCTGCTCGAATGTCGCCTCCCCGCTCTTCGGCGAAACCGGCCATTACCGGATAGAAATTGGTGGGGCGCCATGGATCGACATATACAGCACGTCGTCGCGCTCGTAGAAAATCTCCTGGATACCTTGACCGTGGTGCATGTCGGTATCGAGGATCGCGACGCGTTGGAAGCCTGCGCACAGCACCTGTGCCGCCGCCGCGCTGTTGATGTAGCAAAACCCACCCGCTGCGTCGTAGCGGGCGTGATGACCTGGCGGCCGACACAAGGCGTAAGCGGACGGCGCACCCTGAGCTCACTAAGGCGTTCGAGCCTGGCCAGGCGGCAGGCTGGCCGGTGCGGCCGGCGTCGGTGATGGCGTGAGCGGACGGCAGCCTAAAGCACGTCGAATCGATTGCACTGATGATTATTATCGAAACGAGCGCCTGGGTGCCTGGCAAAACCGGTTCATATAATCGCCTCCACTTTCCCCTCCCCGCGCCTGGCTTCAGGCGTCATTCCCCTTGGAACCCATATCATGCCAAGTGCCAGCCAAGTCCCTAGCGGCCCCCCAGAACATAATCAACAGAGTGTCAAACAGCAGTGGCTGGCGATTCTCTCGGTTGCCGTTGGCGCGTTCGCCTTGGTGACCAGCGAATTCCTGCCGGTGGGCGTACTCAACGACGTCGCCAGCGACCTTGGCATCAGTGCCGGCCATGCCGGCCTGATGGTGACGCTGCCCGGCATCATGGCCGCCCTCGCCGCCCCGTTGCTGTCAGTGATTATTGGCGCCATGGACCGCCGCTATTTGTTGATCGGCCTGACGTTGATCATGATCATCGCCAACACTGTCGTGGCGTTCGCCAGTGACTTCAGCCTGCTGCTGTTCGGTCGTGTCCTGCTGGGCATCAGCATCGGCGGGTTCTGGGCCACAGCCATCGCCCTCAGCGGTCGCCTGGCCCCCAAAGGTGTGGGCGTCGCAAAGGCCACCTCGATCATCATGATGGGCGTGACCCTGGCCACCGTGCTGGGCGTGCCTGTCGGTACCTGGCTCAGCGGCCTGATGGGCTGGCGCATGACCTTCCTGGTCACCGCGCTGCTGGGCGTACCGGTGCTGCTGGCGCAGGTCTTCCTGCTACCTCGGCTCAATCCGGAAAAGGCCATTCTGATCAGCGACCTGCCGGCTTTGTTTATCAACCCACGCGCTCGGGTCGGGTTGATCGCGGTATTGCTGATTGGTCTGGCGCACTTTGCGGCGTACACCTACGTCGCGCCCTTCTTCAAAAACAGCTCCGGCTTCGACGGCCAGACCATTGGCTCACTGCTGCTGATGTTCGGCGTAGCAGGCGTCGCGGGTAACATTTTTGCCGGCTTCGCCGCCAACCGCAGCGTGCGCTACACCCTGCTACTGGTCGCACTGATGATCGGCACCAGTACCGCCTTGTTCCCCTACTTCGCCACCGGCCTGACCGGCGCAACGATGCTGATCGCACTCTGGGGCTTCGCCTTTGGTGCCTTCCCGGCGTGCGCCAGTATCTGGATGTTTGTCGTGGCGCCCAAGGATGTTGAACGCGGTATGCCGCTGTTCGTGGCCTTGTTCCAGGTGATCATTGCCTTGGGCTCGTTCTTTGGCGGGCGAATCGTTGATCAGATGGGTAGCTCGGTACTGCTGAGCCTGGCTACGGCGTTGGTCGGCGTTGGTTTTGTCACGGTGCTGGTGCTGGGGCGCAATGTGAGTAATAGCTCGGTGACGCAACCTGCCTGAGCAGAAAGCAGACAGCAGAAAACGAAAAAGCCCCGTAGCTTATTCAGCTACGGGGCTTTTTCTATGTAATGGCGGAGAGATAGGGATTCGAACCCTAGGTACCGGTGAAGGTACAACGGATTTCGAATCCGTCCCATTCGGCCACTCTGGCATCTCTCCAACGGCGCGCATCATAACAGTGTGTTTCGCGGAAGCAAACCCCAAAGAAGATTTTTTTCCGTGCTATCAGATGCTTGCGTCGATTAAAGCGGTACGCCCAGACGATTGGCGACTTCTTCGTAGGCTTCGATCACGTCACCGAGGCCCTGGCGGAAGCGGTCTTTGTCCATCTTCTTCTTGGTGTCCTTGTCCCACAGGCGGCAGCCGTCCGGGCTGAATTCGTCGCCCAGGACGATGGAGCCGTCGTGGAACACACCAAACTCCAGCTTGAAGTCCACCAGCAGCAGGCCGGCGTCGTCGAACAGTTTGCTCAGCACGTCGTTGACCTTGAGGGACAACTCTTTCATGCGCGCCAGTTGCTCAGCGGTGCCCCAGCCGAACGCCACAACATGGGATTCGTTGATGAACGGGTCGCCCTTGGCGTCGTCCTTCAGGAACAGCTCGAAGGTGTAAGGGTTGAGCTTGAGGCCCTCTTCCACGCCCAGGCGCTTGACCAGGCTGCCGGCGGCGTAGTTACGCACGACGCATTCGACCGGGATCATGTCCAGCTTCTTCACCAGGCACTCGTTGTCGCCCAGCAGTTTGTCGAATTGGGTCGGAATGCCGGCCGCTTCGAGTTTCTGCATGATGAAGGCGTTGAACTTGTTGTTCACCATGCCTTTGCGATCAAGCTGTTCGATGCGCTTGCCGTCGAATGCCGAAGTGTCGTTGCGAAACAGCAGGATCAGGCGGTTGGCGTCGTCGGTCTTGTAAACCGACTTGGCTTTGCCGCGGTAGAGTTCTTCACGTTTTTCCATGATGGGCTCCGCTTTGAGTGAGGTGGGCTAGGCGATATGTCGCCAGTCGAGCCCTGAATCTTGATCGGCCAGTTGCAGCCAGTCCGGGTCGCACCCGAGGGTGTCGACAAAACATTGCCGGGCAAGCGTCGGCAGGTTGTTCTTGCTGCTCAGATGGGCCAGGACCAGGTGTTGCAGGTCTTGCCAGCCCAACTCATACACCAGGTACGCCGCCTGATGGTTGTTCAAATGTCCCAGTTCGCCGCCCACCCGCTGCTTGAGAAAGTACGGGTAATGACCACGAGCCAGCAGGTCTCGACAGTGGTTGGACTCGATCATCAAGGCATCGAGGTCGCGGTAACCGTCCAGCACCTTCGCACAGTAGGAACCCAGGTCGGTGAGCACGCCGAAACGCCGCTCACCGCCACTGAACACGTATTGCGTCGGCTCCTGGGCGTCGTGTGCCACGGCAACCACATTGATGCTCAACGCGCCGATTTGCAGTTGCTCGCCACCGGCCAGGAAACCAGCAGGGTCAATGGGTTTGCGCATCCCGCGCAAGGTGCCGCGACTCAGGTATACCGGCAGATTGTAGCGCCGAGACAGCAAACCCACGCCATGCACATGGTCGGCATGTTCGTGGGTCACCAGAATCGCACTCAGCTGCGCGGGGTGAACCCCCAGGCGCAGCAGGCGCCGCTCGGTTTCTCTTAACGAGAAACCACAATCCACCAGCACGTACGTGTCGTCATGAGCGACCAGCGTGCCGTTCCCTTGGCTACCGCTGCCGAGAACGGCAAAACGCATCGGATCAGCCCAGGTTGTCCTGAATCACGCCCAACACTTTGCGCGCTGTTTCAGCCGGCGCAACGGTGTTGATGTTCTTCTCGACGGTGACCTGGACACTTTCGCCAACCTTGCTCAAACGAACCTGATAACGCTCGGCACGGGTTTCGATCTCTTCCTTGGTCGGCTTGCTGCCGAACAACTTGCCGAAGAAGCCTGGCTCGTCGTCTTTCTTCTCGGCCTTTTCAGCCACGTTGATGTAGTACAGGCCCAGGCTGCGGTTGATGTCCTCAACACGCCAAGGGCCTTTCTCCAACGCGCGACCTACACTGGCCCAGGCACGATCCAGGTCTTCACCCAGGTTCAGCACCACGTTGCCGCTGCCGTCTTCGGTGAGGCTGACGCGGTTAGGCGTATCGTAGTCGCGCGCGGCAAGCAGTGATACCGAACCGCCCTTCTCGGAGATACGGCTCATGCTGGCCAGCATCTCGTCGACCAGAGCGGCATCAACGCCAGTGTTGACCGAGCGGTTGGTGAAATCGACATTGGCCGTGCTGCCGGCAGGACGCTCGGCGCTGACCACATACACTTCACTGGTATTGCGCTGCACGCCAGGCTCGATGCGCACACGCACACGGGCTTCGCTGTCGGCCGCTACGCCACCGGCCTGCAGGCGCTGGGCCATGTTGGCGGACAGTTCACTGCCGTGCTGCCAGGCAGTGGTGAACTCACCGGTCTGCGGGCGTTGCTGGTCAAGACGGAAACCGTTGTCCTGGAAGAACTGCACCGCCACCGGCCAGACTTCGGCAGGTGGGCGCTGAGCCACGATCCAGCGGTTGTCGCCGCTCTTCTGCAGGCTGTAATCGCTGGCTTCCGCCACGGCCGTGATCGGCTGCGGGCGCGGTACGACGAACTCGCCTTTGACGGTGTCGTCGGCAACGTTGCGTGGAATCGGCAGCAGTGGGTCAAGGCGCTTGGCGACATTGACATCAGGCGGCAACTGCATCGGCTTGGTCGCTTGCGCGTCCAGGTAATCGCTGCCGCGGTCGCGGAAGTAGCCTTCCGGGCCCCAAATCCAACCGCAGCCACTGGTGCTGGAGATAATCAAGGCAAGTGCGGAAAGTCCGGCCAATCGCTTCATGCGTAGTGCTTCCTCAATTAAACCAGGACGCCGGACTGGCGCAGGGCCTGTCGCAGCGGTTCGTGACAGGCTTCGCTGAGACGGGTGAGCGGCAGACGGATACCGTCCGGCATCATGCCCATTTCAGTCAGCGCCCATTTCACGGGAATAGGGTTGGATTCAATAAACAGTGTCTTGTTGAGCGGCATCAGCTTCTCGTGGATCGCACGGGCGGTCGCGGCATCACCGGCGATGGCAGCGGCGCACATTTCGCTCATGGCACGTGGGGCCACGTTGGCGGTCACGGAGATGTTGCCCTTGCCGCCCAGCAGGATCAGCTCGACAGCCGTGGCGTCGTCACCGGAATACACCAGGAAGTCGCTGCTCACGCCGGCCAGGATGTCCTTGGCGCGCTGCAGGTCGCCGGTGGCTTCCTTGATGCCGATGATATTCGGCACGGTGGACAGGCGGATCACGGTCTCAGCCTTCATGTCGCAGGCGGTACGGCCCGGAACGTTGTAGAGGATCTGCGGGATCTCGACAGCTTCGGCGATGGCGCGAAAGTGCTGGTACAGGCCTTCCTGGGTTGGCTTGTTGTAGTACGGGGTCACCAGCAGGCAAGCGTCGGCGCCGGCCTTCTTGGCGTTTTTGGTCAGCTCGATCGCTTCGCGCGTCGAGTTGGCGCCCGTACCGGCGATTACGGCGATGCGGCCCGCGACACGCTTGACCACGAACTCGATCACCTGGATGTGTTCTTCCACATCGAGGGTCGCCGATTCACCTGTGGTGCCGACCGCAACAATGGCATTGGTGCCTTCTTGCAGGTGGAAGTCCACCAGTTTGCCAAGGCTGTCCCAGTCGAGATGACCTTGTGCATCCATGGGTGTGACCAGTGCCACCATACTGCCCGCAATCATGCAACCGCTCCTGCCGGAAAAAGAGAGCCGTAATGGTACTGGCGCCAAGATGCTTGCACAAGCGAAGTACCGTCTGAGGATGCGTTCTGGACCAACTAAACGACGGGCAATGCCATCATTGGCCCAAAGCATGGCCTGAAGCACGATGAAACCCGACCGGTCACGCAATGAAAACGCCGCCTCCTAGCCCTTGGCGACGCTTTTCGCTACCCTTCATCCTTTGATCGATACAGCCACACAGTATCGACCGCTCATCGCTTTAGGAAGGCTGCATGTCCACCCCCACAGTTCGCGAACAATTCCTTGTAATCAGTGCCCTCGGCGCCAACCCCATGGAGCTGACCAACGTCCTGTGCCGCGCCAGCCATGAGAACCGCTGCGCCGTCGTGACCTCCCGCCTGACCCGCCACGGCGAATGCAGTGCACTGGTGCTGCAGATTTCCGGCAGCTGGGATGCCCTGGCGCGCCTGGAGACCGGCTTGCCGGGCCTGGCCAAGAAGCACGACTTCACCGTCAACGTAGTACGCAGTGCCGCATTGGAGAATCGCCCTCAGGCGCTGCCCTATGTCGCTTATGTCAGCTCGGCGTATCGCTCGGACATCGTCAATGAGCTGTGCCAGTTCTTCATCGACCATAACGTCGAACTGGAGAACCTGACGTGCGACACGTACCAGGCGCCCCAAACCGGCGGCACCATGCTCAACGCCACGTTCACCGTCACCCTGCCGGCGGGCGTGCAGATCAGTTGGCTGCGCGACCAGTTCCTGGATTTCGCCGACGCCCTGAACCTTGACGCCCTGATCGAGCCATGGCGCCCACAGAACCCAATGTAAGGAAGTACTCATGCCGGTAGCCATCGATACCCCCGTGACCGATTTCGAAGCCCAGGCCACCAGCGGCCAGACCTTCAGCCTCGCGGCCCTCAAGGGCAAGCAAGTGGTGATCTATTTCTATCCGAAGGACAGCACCCCTGGCTGTACCACCGAAGGCCAGGGTTTTCGTGACCAGTACGCAGCGTTCAAGGCCGCCAACACTGAAGTATTCGGCGTGTCGCGCGACAGCGTGAAGTCCCATGAGAACTTCAAGGGCAAGCAGGAATTCCCGTTCGAGCTGATCAGCGACAAGGACGAAGCAGTTTGTCAGCTGTTTGATGTGATCAAGCTGAAGAAGCTGTACGGCAAGGAATACCTGGGTGTCGATCGCAGCACCTTTTTGATCGACAAGAATGGCGTGCTGCGTCAGGAATGGCGTGGTGTGAAAGTGCCAGGCCATGTGGATGCGGTGCTGGCGGCGGCTCAGGCGCTGGACAAGGCATAAGAGCAGACTGGGTGTGGCGAGCGCTTGCTCGCCACACACGGCCCCACCGTTACAACAACGGCGCCACCACCGGCTCCTTTCGCGGCCACGCGTCCAGCACCGCCTTGAACAGCGTCGCCAGGGGAATCGCAAAGAACACGCCCCAGAATCCCCACAGCCCACCGAATAACAACACTGCGCAGATGATCGCCACCGGGTGCAGGTTGACGGCCTCCGAGAACAACAGCGGCACCAGTACATTGCCATCCAGGGTCTGGATAATGCCGTACACCGCCATCAGGTAGATGAACTGGTCGCTCCACCCCCACTGGAACAAAGCGATCAACATCACCGGCACCGTCACCACCACTGCGCCGACATAGGGCACCACCACAGACACGCCCACCAGCAGCGCCAGTAACGCCGCGTAGTTCAGCCCGAGGGCGACGAAGGCGATGTAGGTAACGCCCCCGCAGATGACGATCTCAATCACCTTGCCGCGAATGTAGTTGGCAATCTGGCGGTTCATCTCCTCGGCCACCCGGGTAATCAGTGCCCGTTCACGCGGCAGATACCCGCGCACCCAACGCCCGATCATCTCGCGGTCCTTGAGGAAGAAAAACACCAGGATCGGCACCAGCACCAGGTAGATCATGATGTTGACCAACAAAGGCAGGCTCGACAGAGAAAAGGTCAGCGCCCACTGCCCGAATTTTCCGATCTCGCCACGCGCCACTTCAATAGCCTGCAACACCTGCTCATCCGACACCAAATGCGGATAGCGCTCAGGCAGTAACAGCAACAACGATTGCCACTTGGCCAGCATCCCCGGCAACTCGTTGAACAGGGTGATCATCTGATGCCACAGCAGCGGCAGCACTACCACGATGAACACCACCAGCAAGCCCATAAACAAGGCAAACACCAACCCGACTGCCACACCACCTGGTAAGCGCAAACGTTCCAGGGTGGTAACCAGCCCTTGCATCAGGTACGCCAGCACCATCCCTGCCAGTACCGGCGCCAGCATGCCGCCCAAGGTGAGCACGGCCGTAAAAGCCAGGAACAGCAGGACGGCCAGCACCACGGCTTCTTCATCAGAGAAGTAGCGCTGAATCCAGTCTCGTAACACTTTGAACATCAATCAACCTCGGGTGGTATGAACGAACGGTTCAAGCTTTGCGCAACCAGTAACGGTACACACCGTCAAGGTCTTCTTCGTGCAGCAAGGTGTGGCCGGCCAGTTTGGCAAATGTCCGGAAATCTCGTTGGGAACCGGCATCCGTGGCAGTCACTTTGAGAACCGCGCCGCTGGCCAACTGGTTGAGTTCCAACTTGGCCTTGAGCAGGGGCAGCGGGCAATTGAGGCCACTGGCGTCAAGTTCCGCATCAAAGGCTACAGCGTCGGTCATGGTTTTACTCCGAACAAGCGTTGGGGCCGCTTAGAATATCTGGTCCGAAGCTCAGTGTCCGGATACAGTAAGCTCTTTGTCGAAAGGCTCTGTGCATGACTTTTTTGCGCCCTACCCTGCTGACGCTGGCTTGCTTGCTGGCCTCTCCGGGCTTCGCTGACGACCTGCCGTCACTTGGCGACGCCAGTTCTGCCATTGTCTCGCCACAACAGGAATTCCAATTGGGTCGCGCCTGGCTTGCTTACCTGCGCGGTCAGGTCTCGCAGCTCAACGACCCACAGCTCAAGGACTATGTCGAAACCAGCGTGTACAAACTGGTGGAGACCAGCCAGGTCAATGATCGGCGCCTGGAGTTCATCCTGATCAATAGCCCCCAACTCAACGCCTTTGCCGCGCCTGGTGGGATTGTCGGGGTCAACGGCGGACTGTTCCTCAATGCGCAGACCGAAGGTGAGTATGCATCGGTATTGGCCCACGAATTGGCTCACTTGTCCCAGCGTCACTTTGCACGGGGCGTAGAAGCGCAGTCGCGTATGCAGATCCCGATGATGGCCGCCCTGCTCGGCGGTATCATCGCTGCGGCAGCAGGCGCAGGTGACGCCGGCATTGCCGCCATTGCCGGCAGCCAGGCCGCGGCCATCCAGGAGCAGCGCCGGTTCTCGCGCCAGAACGAACAGGAGGCCGACCGTATCGGCATCCTCAATCTGGAAAAAGCCGGTTATGACCCGCGCTCAATGCCCACTATGTTCGAACGGCTGATGCGCCAATACCGTTTCGACGCCAAGCCGCCGGAATTCCTGCTGACTCACCCGGTTACCGAGTCGCGGATTGCCGACACCCGCAACCGCGCCGAGCAAGCCAAGCCCGGCGGCACGGAAGACAGCCTGCGCTATCAACTGATCCGCGCACGCGTACAGCTGCAATACGAAGATACCCCGGGCCTCGCCGCCAAGCGCTTTCAGGCACAACTGGACGAGAATCCAAAAAACGACGTGGCGCGCTATGGCCTGGCTATTGCCCAGATCAAGGGCACCAAGCTCAAGGAGGCCCGAGAAAACCTGGCCCCCCTGCTGGCCAAGTCGCCCAACGACATCACCTACAACCTGGCGCAGATCGAGTTGGATATCACCAACAATCGCCTGCCTGACGCCCAGCAACGCACGGACCGGATGCTCACCCAATACCCTGGCAACTATCCGCTGAATCAGGTGCGCGTGGACTTGCTGCTCAAGCAGAACCGCACCGCCGACGCGGAAAAAGCCTTGGACGGCTTGCTCAAATCCCGTCCCGATGACCCCGATGTGTGGTACCAGGTTGCCGAGACACGTGGTTTGTCCGGCAATATCATCGGTTTGCATCAGGCCCGCGCCGAGTACTTTGCCTTGGTCGGTGACTTCACGCAGGCCATTCAGCAGTTGGACTTCGCCAAGCGCCGGGCCGGCAGCAACTTCCCGTTGTCCTCGCGTATCGATGCACGCCAACGTGAATTGATTGAACAGGAACGTTTGGTAAAAGGGATGATGGGGTAAACCTATCGCCCACAAAAAAGCCCCGCCTCCGTTAAACGAAGGCGGGGCTTTTTAATAGGCTAGAGCATTACTCTGCCAGTTTGAACGTGATGAAGCTGGCACGCCCCTGACGCAGGACACGCATCGACACCGAGCGATTCTTCGGCAACGCCTTGGCGATGTCGGTGAATTCCTTGGTGGAGTTGATCGCCTGGTTATTCAGGTGGGTGATCACATCGCCCGGTTGCAGGCCGATCAAGGCAGCTGGGCCGTCCTGGACTTCCTTGATCACAACGCCGCCCTTGAGGTCGAAGCTCTTCTTCTGCTCGGCGGTCAGCTCAGCCACCGCAATGCCCAGGCGGTTGCTGCTACGCTCAACGCCTGGCTTGGCATTGCCCAGCGCGTCGAGGGTGGCATTCTCATCAGGGATAGCACCAACGGTCAGCTCGATGGTTTGACGCTTGCCATCACGAATAACTTCCAGCTTGGCTTTGCTGCCCGCTTTCAGAGCACCGACCAGGTGCGGCAAATCGGCGGACATAATGATCGGCTGGCCATTCATGCTCAGGATCACGTCGCCTACTTGCAGACCGCCTTTGGCAGCCGGGCCGTCGTCCTGAATCTGCGCGACCAGTGCGCCGGCCGGCTTGTCGAGGCCGAAGGATTCAGCCAGGTCTTTGTTAACCTCCTGGATCACGACCCCCAACCAGCCACGGCTGACTTTGCCACCGCTCTTGAGCTGGTTGGAAACGTCCATGGCTACATCGATAGGAATCGCGAAGGACACGCCCATGAAGCCACCGGAGCGGGTGTAGATCTGCGAGTTGATACCCACTACCTCGCCCGCCAGGTTGAACAGCGGACCACCGGAGTTACCCGGGTTGATCGGCACGTCGGTCTGGATGAACGGCACGTAGTTTTCGTTCGGCAGGCTACGGCCAATGGCACTGACGATGCCCTGGGTGACGGTATGGTCAAAGCCGAATGGCGAGCCGATTGCCACGACCCACTGCCCGGCTTTCAGGTCCTGGGATTTGCCAAGTTTCAGCACAGGCAAATCCTTGCCATCGATTTTCAGCAAGGCCACGTCGGAACGTGGGTCCGTGCCGATCAGCTTGGCTTTCAACTCACTGCGGTCGGCCAGGCGCACGAGGATCTCGTCAGCATCGGCAATCACATGGTTGTTGGTGAGGATGTAGCCATCGGGCGAAATGATGAAACCCGAGCCCAGGGACTGCGCTTCGCGCTGGCCACCGCCACCACCACGTGGAGAACGTTGCTGCGGCATACCGCGCTCGAAGAACTCGCGCAGCATCGGCGGCAGCCCCTCGAGGTCCGGCATCTGCTGGTTCGAGACTTTGCGCTCGGGCAATTTCTGCGTGGTACTGATGTTCACCACGGCAGGCGAGGCCTGCTCCACCAGTTGGGTGAAGTCAGGCAGTTCAGCCGCTTGCGCGGACACAGCCTGACCCAGCACCAGCACCGTGGCGACTATGGACAAGTAAGACTTCAAACGTGGTATCGACATACAGCTCCCGTTACGACGAGCAGGGTTGAGCGACAGGGTTCAAGAAACGCCGAAAGCTACGACCGGCATTTTTGTTCCGCGAACAAAACAAGGCCAGGATCGACAAACTCTGACCTATAAAAAACATGGGGATTTTTTGCAAGTGAAAATACTGATCCGGACATTTCATGTTCTCAACACCCAACCATACAGGGGCTCACAGTGAAAGGTCAGGATGAACATAGGATTAACAACTCACGGCTGGGTGGCAACCTTTTCACCGCGCACCGACAGCGCAATGCGTTCGGCAGTGCCGATGGGGATTTCGCCGACAACCGTCACCATCACCTCACCGTCCACCGTGTTCAGGCGCCGCGACACGGCAACCGTAGGCCCCAGCTGAGTGCGGGTTTCGCTCACGTTCGCGCCGTCTGTCGACTCGAGAAACACCGAGAAGCGCGCAAGACCGTCGTCATACATCAAGCTGTCGATCGTGGATTTGGTGTGGGTATCCTGGCGGGCGGTACTGCTGGTGAGCTGAAAACCAGGCGGTAGCCAATTCAGATGCCATGCCTGACTTGCGGGCACTTCTGGCGCATTGCTTTTAGAGAGGGCGATAGGTGTGCATTCGCTGCTTGGCTGCAGATCGCGATCAGAAGGTGTCACCGACGTATTCAGGCGAGTGAACTGAAAGCGCTCCAACAACTGCCCCTGATCGTTGAGCAGCAACGATTTGAGTGGCAACGCCGTTTCACGATCCAGATGCAGCTCGAAACCATAGCGGTATTGGTCCCGTGGCGTGACCGAGACAATCACCGCATTACGACCGGCCACGCGGGATTTACCGATAACCGTCAGTTCGTAAAGTGGAGTGAGTTTTTGTGGATCGAGAGCACGCGCAGCCGAGGCGTCACGCGAATTTCCGAGGCCTGCGACGAGTGTGCCGCTGACGCATTGAGTATGACCATCTACCCGTACAACTTCCTGAGCAGAACCGTCGAGCTGTAATAACCGCTCACGAACCTGACCATCCTGGACGCGATGCCAGATGTTATGGGTAGAAAAACTGCCATTACGTTCGTAGACGAACGTACCGTCGAAGCTTTGCTGCTGCTCTGCCCGCCCAAGTCGAGTCAGCCAGTCTTGAGCTTCATCGGCGTGGGCGGATAGTGCAAACCAGCTGCTGAGCAAAAGCGTAAGGAGCGGTATGGCGCGCATAGGGCTCCTCAGCGGTTCAACGGTTTTCCAGGCTTGCAGCACGTGCGTAAGGCAGAGCGCTTTCAGTGCCTTTCAAGGCAGACTCCTGTGCGTGTTGACGCAGGTAGCCTGGAAGGCGCTGATCCTGCCAGCCGGATTGCCCTTGAAGCACACCGTTGGCCATTGGGCCGGTGGCGTCGGAGCTTTCCTTGTAGCCGGCCAGTACAGCTGGGCCCTTGACTTGCGGACCTGCCATGACCGGTTGCTGAGCCTGTTGGGCCAGTTCGTTGCCGGCGATCTCGTCCTGGTTGTACAGGCGAACACCCGCCAATACAGCCACAGTCACCGAGGCAGCCACCGCCAGGCGACCCAGGCTGCGCCATGGTCCCCGAGCAGCTTTTGCCGGAACGGCTTCATCAGCCAGTGCAGCAGAAACGGCCGCAGCAATATCCAAACGAGGGATTAATAGATCCTTGTGCATCACCGCCCGAGCGACTTGGTAACGAGACCAGGTATCACGGGTTTCGGCATCATCAAATGCGTTGAGCACTCGACGAAGTTCCAGTTCATCCGCTTCGTTATCCATCACTGCGGACAGCGATTCCTGCAGGGCATCACGACTCATGGCGGTTCCTCTCTTGGCTGTCGCCGCTGTCTTTAGTTTTCCTGCAACAACGGTTGCAAGGCTTTGTCGATGGCTTCCCGGGCCCGGAAAATCCGTGACCTTACAGTCCCCACCGGACATTGCATGACGCTCGCAATGTCTTCGTAACTCAGACCATCGAATTCACGTAAAGTTAACGCCGTACGCAAATCTTCTGGTAGCTGCTGAATTGTGCGATGAACGGTGCCCTCGATCTCGTCGCGCAACAGTGCACGCTCCGGCGACTCGAGATCCTTCAGACCATGATCACCATCGTAGAATTCAGCATCTTCTGAACTTACATCGCTATCAGGTGGGCGGCGGCCGCGAGACACCAGATAGTTCTTCGCCGTGTTAATGGCGATGCGGTACAGCCACGTGTAAAACGCACTATCACCGCGGAAATTGCCTAGCGCACGGTATGCCTTGATAAAGGCTTCCTGTGCTACGTCCTGCGCTTCATGGGTGTCGTGCACGAATCGCACGATCAACCCGAGAATTTTGTGCTGATATTTCAGCACTAGCAGATCAAACGCACGCCTGTCACCGCGCTGAACGCGCTCGACCAGCTGCTGATCCTCTTCCTGGGTTAGCATGAACACTCCTCGTTGTACTTGAAGGAGGCTTGCATAACTAAACGACCAGGCTTGCAAACATAGACTCGGGCTTTTCGCAAAAGTTCTCCCCTTTCAAGCAAGTTTCCGGCGCGCACTGATTTGGCACACACGAAAAACGCAGCACGGGCAACGCCGGCTGCGCGAATAATCTTGTCGTCGGTTTCCTGACGCGTCCAATGCTCCCGACGGGCCAATAAACTCAACGTTTCCCAGCTTTCGGGCAACCTGCTATTGAGTCGGATCTGCTGCTAAAAGTTCCCATTTCAATAACCGGCTGCTTTCAGCCGCGTCATACAAGGCAATCTCATATTGCCACGAATGCCCGGCTATTGTGCCGCTCCCCCCCTCTATATACTAGTGGCCCGTGTGACCCTTTGATTCGCCGATCCAGGCGTCCTGTTCGCGCCAGCCTCTCGGATCGCTTTTTGCGGAATCCTTCCAATGAGCCAACAATTTCAACACGATGTCCTGGTGATCGGCAGCGGCGCGGCCGGTTTAAGTCTTGCGCTGACCCTGCCCAGCCATTTGCGCATTGCAGTACTGAGCAAGGGCGACCTGGCCAACGGCTCGACCTTCTGGGCCCAAGGCGGTGTCGCGGCCGTGCTGGACGACACCGACACGGTTCAATCCCACGTCGAAGACACCCTCAACGCCGGCGGCGGCCTGTGCCATGAAGAGGCGGTGCGCTTTACCGTCGAACATAGCCGTGAAGCCATTCAATGGTTGATCGACCAAGGCGTACCGTTCACGCGTGACGAGCAGGCGGGCAACGATGATGGCGGATTCGAGTTCCACCTGACCCGGGAAGGCGGCCACAGCCACCGACGCATCATCCATGCCGCCGATGCCACCGGTGCAGCGATCTTCAAGACATTGCTCGACCAGGCGCGCCAACGCCCCAACATCGAACTGTTGGAGCAACGCGTCGCCGTAGACCTGATCACCGAAAAGCGCCTGGGCCTGGAAGGCGAACGTTGCCTTGGCGCCTATGTGCTCAACCGCGCCAGCGGCGAGGTCGACACCTACGGCGCACGCTTCACCGTCCTCGCGTCCGGCGGTGCAGCCAAGGTTTACCTCTATACCAGTAACCCTGACGGTGCCTGCGGTGACGGCATTGCCATGGCCTGGCGCTCCGGCTGTCGCGTGGCCAACCTGGAGTTCAACCAGTTCCACCCCACTTGCCTGTACCACCCCCAGGCCAAGAGCTTCCTGATCACCGAAGCCCTGCGCGGTGAAGGCGCGCACCTTAAACTGCCAAATGGCGAGCGCTTCATGCAGCGCTTCGACCCGCGCGCCGAACTGGCCCCACGGGATATCGTCGCCCGCGCGATCGACCATGAAATGAAGCGCCTGGGCATCGACTGCGTCTACCTGGACATCAGCCACAAGCCCGAAGCCTTCATCAAGGCCCACTTCCCGACGGTCTACGAACGCTGCCTGACCTTCAATATCGACATCACCCAAGGCCCGATCCCGGTGGTGCCGGCGGCGCACTATACGTGTGGTGGCGTAATGGTCGACCAGCATGGCCGCACCGATGTGCCGGGCCTGTATGCGATTGGCGAAACCAGCTTCACCGGCCTGCACGGTGCCAACCGCATGGCCAGCAATTCGCTGCTTGAATGCTTCGTCTACGCGCGCTCGGCGGCCGCCGACATACTGGAGCAGTTGCCACGTATCGCGGTGCCCGCCGCCCTGCCCCGCTGGGACGCCAGCCAGGTCACCGACTCGGACGAGGATGTGATCATCGCCCACAACTGGGATGAGTTGCGGCGTTTCATGTGGGACTACGTGGGAATCGTGCGCACCAATAAACGCCTGCAACGGGCACAACACCGGGTGCGGCTGTTGCTGGATGAGATCGACGAGTTCTACAGCAACTACAAGGTCAGCCGCGACCTGATCGAATTGCGCAACCTGGCCCAAGTGGCGGAACTGATGATCCGCTCCGCCATGGAGCGCAAGGAAAGCCGGGGCCTGCACTACACGCTTGACTACCCGCAGATGCTGCCCGAAGCCCGCGACACTATCCTGGTGCCAACCACCTACGGCGGCTGAACTTGAGGCGCACCCGCAGGCGCCGATGCACATCGGCGCCCTGCGAGTCCCTCGGCACACAGAGTGAACGCACGCGCCACTCACCCGGCACGCGGTAACGCAGCACTACGACCAACGGCAATGCCAGGCTGTCGGGCCGCAGTTGCACGCCGTGCCAGCCGCGCTCATCACTGAACAGGTGCCAGCCGTCTTCGTCACGACGCAGACCGCGCACCGACGAACGGTGAGTCAACAGAATGTGTCGCGGTAATACCCAGGCGGCGTGAGCCAGGCACAACAGCATGCCAAGGCTTGAATAAGGCAGATCGAGAAACGGCCAACTACCCAGCGCGAACAACTGGGCAAGAAGATACGCCGCCAGCAGCAGCCGAGAGGGCCGCCAGCGGCATTCGAAGCGACTATTTGGGCTGGACACGATCCAGGATCATCCGAACCATGCGCTGCAGCTCCGGGTCTTGCGACTCGTTGCGCTCCATGAACCAGCCGAACATGTCCTGGTCTTCGCACGTCAACAGCCTGACGTAGAGGTCACGATCCACCTGGTTGAGCGTCGCGTATACCTCTTTGGTAAACGGCACCAACAACACATCCAGCTCCAGCATGCCGCGGCGGCTGTGCCAGTAGAGGCGATTGATTTCTACATCTTCGACCATGGAGCGCTCCTCAAATAGGCGGCAAGTATACAGGCCCGACGGCAGTGGAACAGTCGGCTTTGGTCGCCTCTTATGGAAACTATCCATTTGCCGGGCGCCCCTCTATGATGCACCCATGACTTTTTGACCTGCGATGACCCATGGCTGACTCTGCTTTTTTCTGCCCCCTGTCCCACGAAGGCGTACTCGCCGTCCGCGGCGCCGACGCTGCCAAGTTCCTGCAAGGGCAACTGACCTGCAATCTCAATTACCTGAGTGACACTCAAGCAAGCCTCGGCGCGCGCTGCACGCAGAAAGGGCGTATGCAGTCGAGCTTTCGCATCCTGTTGCAAGGCGACGGCGTGCTTCTGGCAATGGCCACCGAATTGCTCGAACCGCAACTGGCTGACCTGAAAAAGTACGCGGTGTTCTCCAAATCCAAACTCACTGACGAAAGTGCCGCGTGGGCACGCTTTGGTCTGACGGATGCGGACCACGCCCTGGCCAGCCTCGGCCTTCCATTGCCTGCCGAAACCGACAGCGTCGTGCGTACCGATTCGCTGATCGCCATTCGTGTCTCCCCCCACCGCGCCGAACTCTGGGTACCCGCAGACCAGGCCGAAGCCATACAGGCCCAATTGAGTACACAGCTGAAAGAAGCCGGCCTGAATGAATGGCTGCTCGGCCAGATCCGTGCAGGCATTGGCCAGGTCATGCCACAAACCCGCGAGCTGTTCATTCCGCAAATGCTCAACCTGCAAGCCGTAGGCGGCGTCAGCTTCAAGAAAGGCTGCTACACCGGCCAGGAAATCGTCGCGCGCATGCAGTACCTGGGCAAGCTCAAACGACGCCTGTATCGCCTGAGTCTCAATGCGGCCGAACTGCCCGAGCCTGGCACCCCCCTGTTCTCTCCCAACCACAACAGTTCGATCGGCGAAGTCGTGATCGCGGCAAAAGCTGACCAGGGCGTTGAACTTCTGGCCGTGTTGCAAGCCGAAGCTGCCGACGGCGGCGATATCCGCTCAGGCACCCTGGAAGGCCCCGTCCTGCAACTGCTCGACCTGCCCTACCTATTGGATCGCGATAAAGAGATCCAGCGTTAATCGCCGTACCTTTTGCAGCACCCTAGAGAGCATGAATGAACAAGCTGGCGGAAAAAGTTCAACAGGCTTTGGTAAAGGCCATCGACAACGATGACCTGGTTCTGCCGACATTACCGGAAGTGGCCCTGAAGATTCGCCAAGCCGCCGAAGACCCGGATATCAGCATCAGCCACTTGAGCAAAGTGATCGGTCGCGATACCGCCCTGTCGGCGCGGCTGATCAAAGTGGTCAACAGCCCCCTGTTGCGCGCAACCCAGGAAGTCACCGACCTGCATACCGCCATCACCCGGCTGGGCACCAACTACAGCAGCAACCTGGCCATCGGCCTGGTGATGGAGCAGATCTTTCACGCCCGCTCCGAAGTGGTCGAACTGAAAATGCGCGAAGTCTGGCGACGCAGCCTGGAAGTGGCAGGCGTCAGCTATACCTTGTGCCGCAGCCACAGCCAGCTGAAGCCGGACCAGGCCGCCCTCGGCGGGCTGGTGCATCAGATCGGCGTGCTGCCGATCCTCACCTATGCCGAAGACCACTACGAGCTGCTCGCGGACCCGGTCAGCCTTAATCATGTAATCGACAGCATTCACCCCGTGCTCGGGGACAAACTGCTGCGCGTCTGGGAGTTCCCGGAAATGCTGGCCAGCCTGCCGGGGCAATACCTGGACCTGGAGCGCGACTCGCCGAAGCTGGACTACATCGACCTGGTGCAAGTCGCCGCCCTGTATTGTCATCGAGGCACCGACCACCCGCTGGCTGACGTACCGGTATCGACATTGCCGGCCATGAAGAAGCTACGCGTGGATCCCTACAGCGATGCCCTGCGTGCAGAGCTGGATGAAGCGCGCTCGATGTTTTACTGATCACCCCGCGATAAAACTCACCCGCACTTTCAACCCCGCTGATTCACCGTCGTGCAAACTGATCTGCGCCAGATGCGCCCGGCAGATCTCCCCAACAATCGCCAACCCCAGCCCTGAACCCACGCCCTGCTGGCTACGGCGATAAAAGCGCTCGAAAACCCGGTCCCGCTCATCGAGCGGGATACCTGGCCCGTCATCCTCGACCTCAAGCACCGCCGGGGCCGTGACCCGCAGAATCACGTTGCCGCCGGGTGGGGTGTGGGCGAGTGCGTTGTCCACCAGGTTACTCAGCAGCTCGTTCAACAATGTAGGCTCGCCGCGCAGCCACACCGGCTCATCGGCTTCCAGCGCCAGGGCGACGCCCCGCGCATGCGCCAACGGCGCCATGGCCATGCCCAGTTCCCGCGCCAACTGGCTAAGGTCGAGTAACTGCGCGCCCCCCTCGGCAATTGCCCGGGCACCGTTTTCAATACGCGCCAGGGACAACAATTGGTTGGCCAAGTGAGTCAGGCGGTCGGTGCCTTGGGCGGCGGTCTCCAGGGTGCTGCGCCAGGTGCCGGGGTCTTCGGCACGCAGGCCCAATTCCAGTCGGGCCTTCAGTGCGGCCAACGGCGTACGCAACTCGTGTGAAGCGTCAGCAATGAACTGCGCCTGGCGCTCGAACTGACCGCGCAGACGTTCAGTGAAGTGGTTGATCGAACGCACCAGTGGGCCGAACTCATGCTGCACCTCCACCAGCGGCAGCGGCCGCAAGTCGTCGGGCTGACGCTCCTCCACCGCCGTGCGCAGACGCTCCAGCGGGCGCAGCGCCGCGCTCACCGCAAACCACACCAGCAGCAACGCGCCGATAGCCAGCATGCCCAAGCGCAGTAAAGTATCGGCCATCAGGCTGCGCGCCATGGCGACGCGGGCTTCCTCCGTCTCGGCGACGCGGATTTCCGCCATGCCGTTCATATTCGGTTCCGACACCGCCTTGAGCAGGCTCACCACCCGCACCGGCTGGCCCTGGTACTTTGCATCGTAGAAGCGCGCCAAGGCGGGGTAATCATCGGTGCGCGGCGTGCCGGGCGGTGGGCCGGGAAGGTGTTCGTAGCCGGAGATCAGCTTCTGATCAATGTCGTTGACCTGATAATAAAT
Source organism: Pseudomonas sp. BCA17 (assembly GCF_004519405.1). Classification (GTDB taxonomy): domain Bacteria; phylum Pseudomonadota; class Gammaproteobacteria; order Pseudomonadales; family Pseudomonadaceae; genus Aquipseudomonas. The sequence continues at coordinate 442,713 of NZ_SGWI01000004.1, forward strand.
ACGCCCGGCACTGTCGTAGGCAAAGGTATCCAAAGCCACATACGGCACATTGGCGCTGAGCGTGCCATCGACCTGGGTCAACCCGGCGGCGATCGTCCGCGCCGAGGCCAGCAGCGTGCGGTCATACGCGGTGTCGGCGGCTTCGCGCCCATTCCAGTAGGCACTCAGGCCACTGGCGAGCATCAATACCACCAAGAGCAACGCCAGGTTCCACAGCAACCGCCAACGCAGGCTGCTGGGCTTATGCATCACGTGCTTCCAGCAAATACCCCAGGCCGCGGAAAGTCACGATGGCGATGGGTTGGCCATCAAGCTTCTTGCGCAGGCGGTGCACGTAGATTTCGATCGCATCGGGGCTGGCCTCTTCGTCCAGGCCGAACACCTGGGAAGCCAGTTGCTCCTTGCTCATCACGCGGCCCGGGCGGGCAATCAAGGCCTCCAATACCGCTTGCTCGCGAGAGGTCAACGTCATCAGTTCGCCCCCCACCGTGAACCGCCTTGTATCCAGGTCGTAGACCAGCACGCCGCAGGTCTGCTGGCGCTCGCCGCCGAGTACGCTGCGGCGCAACAGCGCCTTGACCCGCGCTTCCAGCTCCGTCAGTTCAAAGGGTTTGGCGAGGTAGTCGTCGGCCCCCAGGTTCAGGCCATGCACGCGGTCCTTTACGTCACTGCGCGCCGTCAGCATCAGCACCGGCAGGTTTTTACCGCGCGCCCGCAAGCGTGCCAGCACCTCGAAACCGTCCATGCGCGGCAGCCCGACATCGAGGACCGCTACCGCATAGTCCTCGCTGCTCAAGGCCAGGTCCGCGGCCACCCCATCGTGCAGCACATCGACGGTCAACCCTGTGCTCTTGAGCGCCTGGGCGACACTTTCGGCGAGTTGCAAATGGTCTTCAACCAAGAGGACACGCATGGATTTCCACCTTATACGGGCATGGTCGGCGCCACGCTTTGCGGGGCAGTTTACAGGCGCCGCATAGCCTGTGAAGCCCGAAAACACTGAAAGACAACTGAAAGGTTAGTGAAAGGTTCGCCCTTTAGCATCCAACCTCGGTGGTCTATGCCCACCCAGTTGCCTGACTCGCAACGCCCGAAAAACGCCTCGAAGCGTTTTCGCCAAAATAAGAACAATAACGGAGTACACAACGATGCTGTCGACACAGCCCCAGGCTCGCCCGCCTGTGCGTTTTTCCCGCCTGACCCGAACCGCCCTGACCAGCGCCGCCGCCCTTGCCGGCTTTTCCCCGGTCAGCCAGGCCGCCTTCTTCGAAGACAGCAGCGCGACCCTGGAAACCCGCAACATGTATTTCAACCGCGATTTTCGCGATGGCACCAGCGCCCAGCAATCCAAGCGTGACGAATGGGCCCAGGGCTTCATGCTCAACCTGCAATCGGGCTACACCGACGGCACCGTCGGCTTTGGCGTGGATGCGCTGGGCATGCTCGGGGTCAAGCTCGACTCCAGTCCCGACCGCACCGGCACTGGCCTGTTGCCCACCGACGACGGTCGCGCGGTCGACGAGTACTCCAAGCTCGGCCTGACCGGCAAAGTGAAGATCTCCGCCACCGAGCTGAAAATCGGTGCACTGATACCCGAGCTGCCGATCCTCAAGCCCAACGACGGTCGCATCCTGCCGCAGACGTTCAATGGCGGCCTGTTGACGTCCAAGGAGTTCAAGAACCTTGTGTTCACCGGTGGCCGCCTGGACAAAGCCAAGGACCGCGACTCCACCGACTACGAAGACATCGCCCTCAACAATAAGAACAGCCGTTTCGTCAGTGGCGCCACCGGCAAGCACTTCAATTTCGGCGGTGTCGACTACACATTCGCCGACAAGATCACCGGCAGCTACCACTTCGCCCAACTGGATGACGTCTACCGCCAGCACTTCCTCGGCCTGGTCGCCTCGCGTCCGATGGGCCCCGGCACCTTTGGCGCCGACCTGCGCCTGGCCATCAGCGATGACACCGGCGCCGCCCGCGGCGGCAAAATCGACAACACCTCCCTCAACGGCCTGTTCAGCTATGCCCTCAATGGCCATAAGCTCAGCGCCGGTTACCAGCACATGTCCGGCGACAGCGCTTTTCCCTACGTGGACGGCAGCGATCCGTACCTGGTCAACTTCGTCCAGATCAACGACTTTGCCGGCGCCGAAGAACGCTCCTGGCAGGCGCGCTACGACTACGACTTCGCCAAGCTGGGGATTCCCGGCCTGAGCTTCATGAGTCGTTACCTGTCGGGCGACAATATCAAGCTCAGGAACGGCGAGACCGGCAAAGAGTGGGAACGCAACAGCGAGATCCGCTACGTGGTGCAAAGCGGCACGTTCAAGGACGTCGCCGTGCGCCTGCGCAATGCCACGTACCGTTCCAACTATTCGGCCCGTGATGCGGATGAAGTGCGCCTGCTGGTCAGCTACAGCGTGGCGCTTTGGTAGTCAAAAAGCTCATAACAACAAAGACGGAGATACCCATGACCTTTTCATTGCGTAAATTGGCCCTTGCCGCCGGCTGCATGCTGTTCGCCGGTCAACTGCTGGCCGACGAACCCAAACGCCCGGAATGTATCGCCCCGGCTTCCCCCGGTGGCGGTTTTGACCTGACCTGCAAATTGGCGCAAAGCGCGCTGGTCAACGAAAAGCTGCTGAGCAAACCCATGCGCGTGACCTACATGCCCGGCGGCGTGGGCGCGGTCGCCTACAACGCGGTGGTGGCCCAGCGCCCTGCAGATGCCGGTACGCTGGTCGCCTGGTCCAGCGGTTCGCTGTTGAACCTGGCGCAAGGCAAGTTCGGTCGCTTCGATGAGAGTGCCGTGCGTTGGCTGGCGGCGGTGGGCACCAGCTACGGAGCCATCGCAGTGAAAAGCGATTCGCCCTACAAGACCCTCGATGATCTGGTCAAAGCCCTGAAGAAAGACCCGGGCAGCGTGGTCATCGGTTCCGGCGGCACCGTCGGCAGCCAGGACTGGATGCAAACCGCGCTGATCGCCAAGGCCGCCGGGATCAACCCGCGCGAGCTGCGTTATGTGGCACTCGAAGGCGGCGGCGAAATCGCCACGGCCCTGCTCGGTGGTCACATTCAGGTGGGTAGTACCGACATCTCCGACTCCATGCCGCACATCTTGAGCGGCGACATGCGACTGCTGGCGGTGTTCTCCGAGCAGCGCCTGGACGAGCCGGAAATGAAGAACATTCCGACCGCCAAAGAGCAAGGCTACGACATTGTCTGGCCGGTAGTACGTGGCTTCTACCTCGGGCCAAAAGTCAGCGATGCCGACTACGCCTGGTGGAAGGAGGCCTTCGACAAACTGCTGGCCTCCGAAGAGTTCGCCAAGCTGCGTGACCAGCGCGAGCTGTTCCCGTTCGCCATGACCGGCCCGGAGCTGGACACCTACGTGAAGAAACAGGTGGCTGACTACAAAGTGCTGGCCAAAGAGTTCGGCCTGATCCAGTAATCGCCCCTCTTTTGCACGGCCGTGCCCTCATGAACGAGGGCACGGCCCAGGAGTTCCACATGCTCTTACAACGCATTTTCGCCTCGGTGATGCTGCTGGTCTGCGCCGGCCTGGCGCTGATGGCGTGGCCGTATCAGGCGTCGTTTTCCTACGAGCCGGTCGGGCCGCGGGCCTACCCGCTGCTGATGCTCGGGCTGATGAGCCTGGGCCTGCTCTACATGCTGTTTCGCCCACAGCCGACCAAACACACGGAAGAAGAACCTGCGCTGGACCGCCAGACGCTGATCAAGATCGGTATCTGCGTGGCCCTGTTGCTGGTCTTTGCCGGCACCTTCGAATCCCTGGGTTTCATCCTCAGCAGCATGTTGATCGGTATTCCGATGGCACGGCTGTATGGCGGCCGCTGGTTGCCCGGTGCGGTGATCATCACCTTGATGAGCGTCGGCCTTTATCTGTTGTTCGATAAAGCCATGGACGTACCGCTGCCCCTCGGTCTGCTCGACGTTCTGGAGAACTGATATGGATACTTTCGGCTATTTGGGCCAAGGCTTCGGCGTCGCGCTGAGCCCCTACAACCTGGTGACCGCGCTGTGCGGCACTCTGATCGGCACCGTGGTCGGCCTGTTGCCGGGCCTGGGCCCGATCAACGGCGTGGCGCTGTTGATCCCCATCGCTTTCGCCCTGGGCCTGCCGCCCGAGTCGGCGTTGATCCTGCTGGCCGCCGTGTACCTGGGTTGCGAATACGGCGGGCGTATCAGCTCGATCCTGCTCAACATCCCGGGCGAAGCCTCTACCGTGATGACCACCCTCGACGGTTATCCGATGGCCCGCAAAGGCCTTGCCGGTGTGGCGTTGTCGTTGTCCGCCTGGAGTTCGTTCATCGGTGCGTTCATCGCTACCTGCGGCATGGTGTTGTTCGCACCGCTGCTGGCCAAATGGGCGATTGCCTTCGGCCCGGCGGAATATTTCGTACTGATGGTGTTTGCGATTGTCTGCCTCGGCGGCATGGCCGGTGACAAACCGTTGAAAACCTTTGTCGCGGCGCTGATCGGCCTGTTCCTCTCGGCGGTAGGCATCGACGCCAACAGCGGCGTGTACCGCTTTACCGGCGACAACATCCACCTCACCGACGGCATCCAGTTCGTGGTGCTGGTGCTCGGCCTGTTCTCCATCAGCGAGATCCTGTTGTTGCTGGAAAAAACCCACCGTGGTCAGGAAGCGGTCAAAGCCACCGGGCGCATGCTATTCAACCTCAAGGAAGCCGGTGCGGTGTTCGCGGTGAATATCCGTTGCGGCTTGCTCGGTTTCATCATGGGCGTGCTGCCCGGTGCCGGTGCCACCTTGGCGTCCGCCGTTGCCTACATGACCGAAAAACGCATGGCCGGTGCCGGCGGCAAGTTCGGCCAGGGTGACATGCGCGGCCTCGCGGCCCCGGAAACCGCCATCGGCGCCTCCGCCTGCGGCGCCCTGGTGCCGATGCTGACCCTGGGCGTACCCGGTTCGGGCACCACGGCGGTGATGATCGGCGCCCTGTCGCTGTATAACATCACCCCGGGCCCGCTGCTGTTCCAACAGCAACCCGACATCGTCTGGGGCCTGATCGCGTCGTTGTTTATCGCCAATATCATGCTGGTGATCCTCAACATCCCGATGATCCGCATCTTCACGCGCATCCTCGCCGTACCGAACTGGGCGCTGGTGCCCGTGATCGCCATTATCACCGCGATCGGTGTGTACGCCGTGCATGCCACCACGTTCGATCTCTTCCTGATGATCGGTATCGGTATCTTCGGCTACATCCTGCGCAAGCTCGACTTCCCGCTGTCGCCCGTACTGCTGGGTTTTATCCTCGGCGGCCTGATGGAACAGAACCTGCGCCGCGCGCTGTCGATCTCCAACGGGGCGCTGGATATCCTCTGGTCGAGCCCGATCACCTTCGGTGTGTGGGTGCTGACTGCGCTGATGCTGGCCTTCCCGCTGGTGCGTATCTACCGTAAACGGGCGCTGCAGCGTCGCGCCGTGGCCGATGTCTGAAGCCACCTTTAAACATTGGTGGGGAACACCGCTGGTCGGCCTGGCCGGCGGTTACCTGGCCAGCCTCGTCGGCTGGCCTTTGCCGTATATGGTCGGCTCGCTGCTGGCGATCATCCTGGTGCGCTGCCTTACACCGTGGCAACTGGCGGAGATCCCCGGAGGGCGCAAATGCGGCCAATGGGTGGTCGGCATAGGCATCGGCCTGCACTTCACCCCGGTGGTGATCGAACAGGTGATGAGCCACTTCGGGCTGATCTTCTTCGGCGCGTTGGTCACCAGCCTGTCGAGCATCGTGGGCGTGTGGTTGATGCGCCGCAGCGGCGAAGACCGCGCCACCGCGTTTTTCTCCAGCATGCCGGGCGGCTCCGGTGAGATGGTCAACCTCGGCGCACGCAACGGCGCGGTACTCAGCCGGGTCGCGGCCGGGCAGAGCTTGCGGGTACTGGTGGTGGTGCTGTGTGTACCGGCGATCTTCAAATATGTGCTGGAGGGTGGCACGCCACAGTTTCATCCGGCGCCGGTGAGCTGGCCCTGGTTACTGGTGCTGTTTCCGATTGGCGCGCTGATGGCCTGGGGCTGGCAGCGTTTGCGCCAGCCGAACCCGTGGCTGTTCGGGCCGTTGCTGGTGACCGCCACCGCCAGTGTTGTGTGGGACTTGCATATCGGCCTGCCCGACGGCGGCAGCCAGATCGGCCAATGGCTGATCGGCAGCGGCCTGGGTTGCCACTTCAACCGGCAGTTCTTCCGCCGCGCGCCCTCGTTCATTGGGCGTACCTTGATCGGCACGGCCTTGACCATGGCATTGGCGACCGTCGCTGCAGTGGGTTTGAGCGCGTTGACTGGCCTTGACCTGCGCTCACTGACCTTGGGCATGATGCCCGGCGGCATTGCCGAAATGAGCCTGACGGCCGAAACCCTGCAACTGTCGGTGCCCTTGGTGACGGCGATGCAGGTGATGCGGTTGTTGTTTGTGTTGTTTCTGGCAGAGCCGTTGTTCAGGCGGTGGGATCGCCTTCCCTGACAGGCCACAGCCATTCGTCGGAACTGTCAATTCTCACAGCTAGCGATACTGATGTGCCATCGTTTCAATCAACCCAACCGCCTGGTCCATTAAAGGAAGTGGTTATGAAACGTACCGTCAACCCCACTCAGCAGCAAAACGACGACGTGGAGCCTGAAGGCATTATCGGTGTCATACACCTTACCGACACACCAAGCCGCCTATTGGTCAACGTGGACGGAACACGTCTATATGTTGCCAGCACTAACGGTGAGTCAGTGACGATCATCGATACTGCAAGCAATGCCATCATCCACACGGTTGAAGGTCACGGAGCTCCACTCTGGCTGGTCCTGCACCCGACGCGCCCATGGCTCTATATCAGCTATGCGAACCGCCCCGGTAATCCTGTCATCATGGTGATCAGTACCACTACCTTTGACGTACTCGACACGTTGAGCGGCTTTATCTCCATCAACGGCATTGCGATTAGCTCGAGTGGGTTGCGGCTTTATGCTCCAGACCGCGCCGGCGAGCTGGATATCATTGAAATCAGCAATCCTCAGCAACGCGTAAAACTGAGATTCAACGCTGCGCCCGACATCGTCACAATCGCACCAGGGAATGCACGAGCCCACCTGGCCAACGGGTTCGCGAGTTGGTTCACGGTCCATCTGGGGACCAATCGTTTGGTGAGTACCGTCAATACACAAGTTCCCAGCCAGCCCTCCACTATCGCTCATGCAACTTACATCGCACGCATCTACATCCTTTACCCGAGCGCCAATCAGATTTACATAGGCGACACCACCACTAACCGACAAAGCCGAATCCTGAGCAACCTGCTGCAGCCATGGGATATCACGTTCAATAGCATGCGCGGGCTGGCCTACGTCACGGAAACCCAAGGTCACCGGGTCAGTATCCTCGATACCACCAGCGAAAGCGTCATCGGCACCTTCGAGGGGTTCAACAGGCCCATGGGGATTTCCAGCACCAGTGATGGCCGTATGGCCTATGTCGCCAACAGCGGCGACAACACCATTGCTCGAGTAAGGCTTTAAGCCCAGGCCGCTCCGGGTTCAGATTGGAGGCAATCGCCACTCAATCGGCGTTTCTCCATTTTGCTCGAGGAATTTGTTGGCACGGCTGAAGTGCCCGCATCCCAGGAACCCGCGATACGCCGACAACGGCGACGGGTGTACCGAGGTCAGCACCAGGTGCTTGGTGGCGTCGATCAGCTTCTGCTTGCTCTGGGCATGCGCGCCCCACAGCAGGAACACCAGATGCGGCTGATGCTCGCTGACCACTTCGATAATGCGGTCGGTAAAGAACTGCCAGCCCTTGCCCGCATGGGCGTTGGCATTGGCGCGCTCTACGGTCATGGTGGTGTTGAGCAGCAGCACGCCCTGGTTGGCCCAGCTCTGCAGGCAGCCGTGGTTGGGGATGTCGATGTTCAGGTCGCGCTTGAGCTCTTTATAAATGTTGACCAGCGACGGCGGCGTCGGCACGCCCGGCTGCACCGAGAAGCACAGGCCATGGGCCTGACCGGGCCCGTGATACGGGTCCTGGCCGAGGATCACTACCTTGACCTTGTCGAGCGGCGTGGAATTGAGCGCATTGAAAATCAGCGGGCCTGGCGGGTAGATCTCCTTGCCGGCGGCATGCTCCTGGCGCAGAAACTCGCGCAACTGGGCCATGTACGGTTTGTCGAACTCATCCCGCAGGGCGTGTTTCCAGCTGGGTTCGAGTTTGATACGGTCGCCATCAGTCATGATTGAGTCGTCTTGTAAAAAGAATGGGCGAACCCTAGGAAAGCGCACCCCGCTTGTCAATTGATCTGACACACCACCGACACTTTCCCGCCCAGCGATCATACTGATCCTTCAACGTATCGATTGAGGTCACGATGAACCTGCACTTTGAAGAGCTGACCTGCAGCGACGGTACGCGCCTGGGCATTGCCAGCCTGGACGCGGAAAAATCCCTGAACGCCCTCTCCTTGCCAATGATCCTGGCCCTGAGCGAACGCCTGGAGGCCTGGGCCAAAGACCCGCATATCGTCTGCGTGCTGCTGCGCGGCAACGGCCCCAAAGCCTTCTGCGCCGGTGGAGAAGTACGCAGCCTGGCGCAGGCCTGTCGTGAACAAACCGGCGTGGTGCCAACCCTCGCCGCGCAGTTTTTTGCAGCGGAATATCGTCTCGACTATCGCCTGCACACTTACCCCAAGCCGCTGATCTGCTGGGGCCACGGTTACGTGCTCGGCGGCGGCATGGGGTTGCTGCAAAGCGCGGCGGTGCGCATCGTGACGCCAAGCAGCCGCCTGGCCATGCCCGAAATCAGCATCGGCCTGTACCCGGATGTGGGCGCCGGCTGGTTCCTCTCGCGTCTGCCCGGCAAGTTGGGTTTGTTCCTCGGTCTCACCGGCGCCCATATCAACGGTCGGGATGCCCTGGACATGGGCCTGGCAGACCGTTTCCTGCGCGACGATCAACAAGAGCAACTGATCGACGGCCTGCTGCGCCTGAACTGGCAGGAGCAGACCGCGAAACAGCTCAACAGCCTGCTCAAGGCCCTGAGCCAGGAAGCGCTTGGCCAGCAGCCCGAAGCGCAATGGCTGCCGCGCCGTGCGCAGATCGACGAGTGGTTGGACGTCGGTGACGTCAGTTGCGCCTGGCGCGCCTTGAGTCTGCTGCGCGACCACAGCGACCCGCTGTTGAACCGCGCCGGCAAGACCCTCAGCGAAGGCTGCCCGCTGACCGCGCACCTGGTCTGGGAGCATCTGCGGCGCGCCCGTCATCTGTCGCTGGCTCAGGTGTTCCAGGTGGAGTACACCTTGAGCCTCAATTGCTGCCGTCATCCCGAATTTGCCGAAGGCGTACGGGCACGCTTGATTGATAAAGACCAGGCCCCCCATTGGCACTGGCCGGCTATCGACGCGATTCCAGACGCGGTGGTCCAGGCACACTTCAACAAAGCCTGGGAAGGTCGTCACCCTCTGGCGGATTTGTCCGACTACTGAAAGATCACTGCAGCCGGCCGTTGACCCTGAACGCGCAGTTGTCGGGCTGGCTGTCCTGGCACAGGAAAACCGGTTGGTTGAACGGGCCTATGTCAGGTTGCCAATACAGCGTACTGCTCAATGACATGTTAGTGACAAGGTCGCCCATGGCCGGTCTCAAGGCGACCAGGTTGCCGCTACTGGTGCGATAGAGACATTTGTCCATGAAACCGTTTTCCCGCTCTTGTCCGCTGCCCGGCATGAAGATTGCGCCGATGAACAGATCGATAAAATCGCGGACTTCGACCTTCGGACTCAGCCACAGCAACTGTTTGTCGGCACTTTTAAAATGCCCGTCAACGTACCGGATCATGGAGGGATAAGGGCATCCTTGCTCAGCCTGCACCTGGCCAATTGCGCTGAGCATCAGCAGGAGCAGGGCTATCCGCTGTTTGAATATTGAGAGGCTCATTCGACTGGTCGCTCTACTGGAAAAGCACAACGGCTTTTATGCAGTGAAATCCATTTTGGCCCCAAAATATAGCTGTTAATTTTGACAGTTTTTATGAACGCCACGTATAAAAAAACGGCGCCTCATGCGCCGTTTCTTCGGGCCTATCAACGATGACCGCCGCGTCCTCCGCCATGATCGGAACCGCGCCCGTGACCGCCATTCCCCCAGCGATTGCCCCAGTCCTGATTTTGATAGGGTCGGTAACCGGGCCGTGGGTAATACCGCGGTGTCGGTTGATAGTAGCGTGGAGACGAGTAATACCGTGGCGCCGAATAGTAGCGTGGTGAAGGTGCGTAATAGCCGCGCCCGTACGGGTAATAGGTAGGACCGCCGTAGTAATAGGCTGGCGCCGGTGCGGTGTAGACTTCAGAGCGGTAGTAGGTGCCGCCTCCCTCGTAGTAAGGCACGCAAGCTGACAAGGTCAGGCCGAGTAAAACGGTGAGCAGCAGTCGTCGATACATGGCGGCCTCCTGGACCGCGAAAGAGCGCCTCCAGCGACGCTGGGGGGCGGCATCCAGCTTTCGCTGAATGACGAAATATCTGACATCAAAAACGGAAACTGGTGCGCTCTTGCAACAGTTTTATACATCTGCGCGAGCTTAATCGATTAAGTAAATTTGTTTGGCAGGCAACTTTGGCAATTGCAATGATGTCACTATGACATCGCAAAGGGCCAGGGAGGCTCTAGCGTGCCCCTTCGCTACCCTTTCCGGACTTGCCCATGAAAATCTCAACCAAATTGCTGCTTTCATTTTTACTCTGTGCGCTGGTCACCCTGGGGGTGGGCCTGCTGGGCATCAAAGGGGTGGTCCGCCTCTCCACGGCATTGGAGCTGACGTTCTCCAACAACCTGGTTTCCGTGAGCAATACGGCCGCCACCCTCAGCGGCCTGACGGCCCATAACCGCGGCATGTACCGCTTGATGGACGCCAGCAAAGGCGATGTTGCGCCGCAAGACCGCGACCGCGTGCGCCAGGATATCGCCCAGGAACTCAAGCGCAGCCAGGCCTCCTACGCGACCTACCGCGCAACGCCGCTGGAAGATGACGAACGGGCAGCGGGCGATAAGCTCGACAAGATCTGGCCCGCCTATGTCAGCAGCTCCGAACGCATTGTTTCTCTGCTCGACGGTGGCCAGATCGATCAAGCGCGTACCCAGCTCAATACCACCAACAACGAACTGTTCCGTCAGGCACGGGAGCTGATCCGCGTCATGGTCGAGTCCAATAACCGCCAGATCAAGGAAGGCGCGATCGCTGCCGATGAGCTGCGCGACAGTGCATTGACGTGGATGATCGGCGGCATTGTGCTGGCGTTCATCATTGCAATCATCATCGGTGTGTTGATCACACGCCTGATCACACGCCCCATCGCTCAGGCCGTGGAAAGCGCACAACGCATCGCCCAGGGTGACCTGACCCAGGCCATCATCACCGAACGCACCGACGAAGCCGGGCAACTGCTGATGGCGTTGTCGGATATGCAGAGCGGCCTGAAAAACACCCTCGTGGAGATCGCCAACGCGTCCGACCAGCTCGCATCGGCAGCCGAAGAACTGAGTGCGGTCACCGATGAAAGCAGCCGTGGCCTGACGCGCCAGAATGATGAGATTCAACAAGCCGCCACCGCCGTCAACCAGATGACCGCTGCAGTGGACGAAGTGGCCAGCAACGCGGTTTCGACTTCTGAAGTCTCGCGTCAGGCCACCACCGAGGCCGAAGAGGGCCGCCAGCAAGTGGAACAGGCGGTGTCCGGCATGAATTCAATGGTGGATGAGATCAACGGCTCCACGCAATCGGTTGCAGATCTCGCCGGCCAGGTGCGGGAAATCGGCAAGGTGATCGATGTGATTCGCGGCATTGCCGAGCAGACTAACCTGCTGGCCCTTAACGCCGCCATTGAAGCGGCGCGTGCGGGTGAGCAGGGGCGTGGTTTCGCGGTGGTCGCCGATGAAGTAAGGGCGCTGGCGCACCGCACCCAGACGTCCACGGTCGACATCGAAAAGATGATTGGTGAAGTGCAGACCGGCGCCGACAATGCCGTGGCGGCGATGACCAAGAGCCTGACCTGGGCCAACAACACCCAGGCCCTGGCGAATAACGCCGGCGAAGCGTTGCAACGGATCACTACCAGCGTGGCGAAGATCAATGAGCGCAATCTGGTGATCGCCTCCGCCTCGGAGGAGCAGGCCCAGGTAGCGCGCGAAGTGGACCGCAACCTGCTGAACATCCAGGACCTGTCTGCCCAGACGGCCGCCGGCGCCCATCAGACCAACGCCTCCAGCCAGGACCTCTCCCGTCTGGCCACCTCGTTCAACGTCCTGGTCAGCAAGTTCCAGCTCTAAGTAGCATGCGCAGGGTCGGCCCTGTATCGTACAAGGCACCGGGATTCTCCGGAAACTTGTCCGATCCAGCCCGAACCTGCCCATGACCACACCAGCACTCTGCCCTGCCTGCGGCGCCCGCAACAACTGCTCCCTGGCGGACCCTCGCACGGTCGACCAGGCGTGCTGGTGTTACAGCGTCACCATCGACCCGGCAGTGCTCCAGGCCTTGCCCGACCCATTGCGTAACAAGGCCTGCCTGTGCCCGCGCTGTGCCCAATTCGACGAGCAGTTGCGTGGCGCTGAGCCTAAGTAATGCGGGTTGATCGTTTCCTCAGTAACCTCTCGCGCTTCAATCGCCGACAAGTTCGCCTGTTGCTGGTTGAGCGCCGTGTGTCGGTCGATGGCGTAGTCGTCAGCGACCCTCATCACGAGGTGCGGGAATTCAGCCGCGTATGCGTTGACGATGATGTGCTGCAGGCCGGCAAACCGGCGCGCTACTTCATGCTGCACAAGCCCCAGGGTTGCGTGAGCGCCACGGTGGACCCGCAGCACCCCACCGTACTGGATTTACTGGATGAGCCGGACAAACATGAATTGCACATTGCCGGCCGTCTGGATTTCAACACCACCGGCCTGATGCTGATCACCAACGACGGCCAGTGGTCGCGCCGCCTCACGCAACCGCAGACCAAACTGCCCAAGGTCTACCGCGTGGAAACCGAGCAGGACATCGGCCCGCAATACGCGCAGACCTTCGCCGCGGGCCTGTATTTTGCGTTTGAAGACCTCACCACCCAACCGGCCGAATTGACGTTGCTCGGCGCCAGAACCGCGCGCTTGAGCATCATTGAAGGGCGCTACCATCAGGTAAAGCGCATGTTCGGACACTTCAATAACAAGGTGATCGGCCTGCATCGCGAGCGAATGGGCCCGCTGGTGCTGGATGCAACCCTCGCGCCGGGCCAGTATCGCGCGCTGACCGCGGAGGAAATCCGACAGGTATGACGACCGTTCGGCCGGTAGTGGCAAAAACCCATTTCTATGGCTTGCGAGTTCAAGGATCAGATGCTTGAATCAAACCGTCAGCCGAAATATGACTGATGAGTCGCCTATAACCTCCAAGAAACACTTTGCCCCGCCCGCGCTTGATCTACGGGCCTTCCCGGCAAACAGCCCGCCCTAACAACACCCGTCGACCAGCCGTCCCCGGATCGACATGGGCCCTCATTTTTCCAGGCGTATGCCTACCTGTCATAAAGCTCGTGCAGAGTGATCTGCGCGCCCTACCCGCTTGCCAGGAGTCTTATGACATGAGGCCAGAAATCGCTGTGTTGGATATACAGGGTCAGTATCGGGTTTACACGGAGTTCTATCGCGCGGAAGCTGCTGACAAGACCATCATCCTGGTCAACGGCTCCATGGCCACCACGGCATCTTTCGCCCAAACCGTGAAAAGCCTGTACCCGCAATTCAATGTGGTTTTGTACGACCAGCCTTACGCTGGCCGCTCCAAAATCCATAACCGTCACGAGCAAATGCTGACGAAAGAAGTCGAAGGCCAGATACTGCTGGAACTCATCGACCATTTCGCCGCCGAACACGTGCTGTCGTTCTCCTGGGGCGGTGCCGCCACTCTGGTCGCCCTTGCCCACCGCCCCCGCCGCGTGGAAAAAGCGGTGATCAGCTCGTTTTCTCCGGTGATCAACGCGCCCATGCGCGATTACCTTGAGCGCGGCGTTGACTACCTCGGCAACCTCGACCGCCACAACGTCGGCAACCTGGTGAACAGCACCATTGGCAAACACTTGCCATCGCTGTTCAAACGCTTCAACTACAAGCACGTGAGCAGCCTGGCCGAGCATGAATATGGGCAGATGCACTTTCACATCAGCCATGTGCTGAACAGCGACCGGTTGTGCTACCTCAAGGCTGCCAGGCAGATCGATATTCCGGTGCTGTTCTTGAACGGCGAATGGGACGAATACACCAGCGCCCAGGATGCCAAGTTGTTCGGCCAACACGTGGCGAACAGCAGCTTCAGCACCATTCAGGCGACCGGGCATTTCCTGGACATGGAGCACAAGGCGGCAAGCCGGGACGCCCGGGATGCGGTGGTGGGTTTCCTCAAACCAGAGCGTCAGGTCAGCCGCTTGCGCTACCAACAGGGCCAGACGCAGCATGCCTTTGCGATTTGAATATGGCTCACTGTGGCGAGCAAGCTTGCTTGCGCTGGGGTGCGAAGCAGCCCCACTGTTTTATTTAGGAGCGCGTCGCCCCCAGCGGGAGCAAGCTCTCTCACCACAGGCACGCTCGCTCCCACAGTGGATCCAGTCGTCGGCTTACGTAACCTGCACATTTTTGAAGAAAAACTTCAAATCCCGGCGAACATCTGGTACAAAGTCAGCCGCTCTGAGCGGGTATAGTTTAGTGGCAAAACGAAAGCTTCCCAAGCTTTAGTTGAGGGTTCGATTCCCTCTACCCGCTCCACTTCTCTGCCGACTCGTTGACTTCTCTGACATCTCAGAGAAATAAAGCGAGAAAGCGTCAAAACGAAATAGCCCTTCTGCAAAAATTCGCGAGACGGTGAACCCTCACCGCGTACGATCGGGTCCACCCGGGTCCTGCTTTCGCATGCGCAATACCAGTCAAACTTTCTCCTCTACGCCTCGCTGCACCACCCACGCCAGCGGCAGCGTCACCCATAACAACCCCGCCAGCAGCATCACTGCCATCGGCACACCCCATGCGTCCCCTATGCCACCGAACACCACCGGTGCCACTGCTCCGCCACCAATGGTGCCGGTATAGAACAGCGCAAACGCCTGCTCCCGCCTGGCCGCGCCTGCCAGGTCCGGCACAGTGCCGTAGAGCACCGAAGACGTGCCATTGAGTACCATGCCGAGCACCGGCAGCATCACCATCAACCCGGCCAACGGCAAGTACACCGCCGCGACAATCAGCAGCGCGGTGCTGGTTTCCGTCAGCCATACGGTTTTCATCATGCCAAGACGGGCGCCGAGGTAACCGCAGAAGAGTTTGCCGAATGCGCCGCCGATAAACAGCATCGTCAGCGCCAAGCCAATGCCGGCGGTACCGGCACCTTTGGCTTGCAGCAGGAATGGCAGGAAGGTCAGAAACCCCATGCGCACGGCGCTGTCGAGAGTGCCGGTGAGGATCAGTGCGCGCAGGCCTGCGGCGGACCCCGCTCCGGTGAGAGGCTTCGTCTGTTTACTCGCAGTGGGCGCAGTGGGTTGGCCTGGGATCATCCACCACAACAGCCCCGCCGCCATCAGCCCCAGCAAGCCCAGCAGTGAGGCACTGGCGCGCCAACTGACAATGGTGAGCAGCAGGCCGACCAACCCCGGAATCAGTGTTTTGCCGATGTCGCCGGCGAAGTTGTACTGGGACAGCGCTTGCTTGACGCCACCACCCTCCTCGTAAGCGTCAGTGATCATCGAGGACGCCAGCGGGTGTTGGGTGCTGGCGCCCAGGCCGCCGAGCAGCAGCGCCAGCAGCAACATGACCAGGCCAGTGGCTTGCCCGACCAACAGGTAAGCGGCACCTGCCAGCGCGGTCCCCACCACCAGCATCGGCATGCGCCCCCAGCGCTTGGCGGCACGACTGGCCATGAGTTGGAACACCGCCATCGTCCCGGAGTAAGCGCCTCGCAGCAGGCCGATCTGGGCGTAGGACAACGCGAACTGGGTTTGCCAGATCGGCAGCAATACGTAGATGACATCGGTGAGGCCATCGTGCACGGCATGGGCGCCGCAACCGGCGATGAGCGAGCGGCGGCGGGAGGATTTCTCAATGGCAGGCAGGGCGACAGTATCGTTCATGGTGTTGGAACCCGTTCAGGCCGATGGGGCGTCCACCCAATCAGGGCGATCAGCAAGGTGAGGAGCTGGAAACCGATAATCAGGCTCACGCAGCCGGGCCAGCCCCAGCGTTCCCAGGTCGCCGCAGGAATGATGGCGCCACAACTGCCGCCCAGGTAATAACACGTGAGGTAGATGCCCACGGCGACAGTCTTACTGTCATGGGCACTGGCGGTGGTGAAGGCATTGGCGGCGGCCTGGGCGAGAAATACTCCCGTGGAACTGAGGGCAAGGCCTGCCACGATGCACCACAAGGGCGACAAAAGGGTCAGTGCCGAGCCCGTGACGCCGAGCACGACGGCAACGCTTAGCAGTTCGGCATGGGGCCGGGCCTTGCTAAGGCGACCTGCAACGGGAATCACGATCAAGGCCAGCAGGAACACCATATAGAGCGCGCCCAAGGCGGCGGGTCCAAGATTGTATGGCGGTAAGCCGAGGTACAGACCCACGTAGGTAAACGCCGCAACCTGTGAAAACAACACGCAAAAACCTACGGCATACGCCGCCAACAATGGTCGGCGAAAGACCCCCGATGACGTCGCGCTCCGCATTGCCGTCCGTGGCCGATTGGCGGGCAGCAGAAACTGGATAAACCCGCCCACCATCAAGCTCAGCACCGCCAGCCATTCAAAGGCCTCGCGCCAGCCCACATATTCGGTTATGACCCCCGTAACGAAGCGCCCGGCAAATCCGCCCAACACGGTCCCCGCCACATAGAGGCTGGTGACTTCAGTCACCGTGCCCCCCTGCCAGCGATCACCGATGTAAGCCACGCTGGTGGCAAACACCACCGGGATCAACATGCCTTCGACGAATCGCCACACCAGCACGTCGGCGAAGCTATCGGCATAAGCCGTCATCAACGTCGGCACCGCCAGCAACAGCGCGGCCCCGGCGATCACCGTGCGCTGTTCGAAACGCCCGGTCAGGCGGCTGACGAAGGGTGCGGTGACGGCCACGGCCAGGGTGGTAACCGTGATGCTCCACCCCGCCGCCCTGGCGCTGATCTGAAACTGCGTGGCAAAGGTCTGGAGAATGCTCTGGGTTGCATAGAGGTTGAGAAACGCCGCGCATCCACACAAAAACAGGGCAAGGCGGGCACAATGCAGGCGCGGTTTCATGAAACATCTCGGTTTATTTTGTAATGCCTTTATAGAATGGGTGGCAGGACCGTGACCAATACCGATTTCCGACCGATCAATACCCAAGGACCAGGATGCTTGACCTACGCAAGCTGCGTTACTTTCTGACGGTCGCCGAAGAACTGCACTTCGGCCGTGCCGCCCTGCGCCTGCATCTGGCCCAGCCACCACTGACCCGGCAGATCTCGGCTCTGGAAGCGGAGCTGGGTTTCAAGCTGTTCGATCGCACCAGCCGCACAGTGGCCCTCACCGCGCAGGGCCGTGCGTTTCTGCCCTATGCCCGTGGCGTGCTGGAGCAGGTTGAGCGGGCCCAAGTGATCGCCGGCAAATTGGCCGCCGGTACCGCCGGGCAGTTGACATTGGGCTATGTCAGCTCAATCGCCTTGTCGGATCTGTTCAGCCAGACGATCCAGGCGTTCGCCCAACGTTTTCCCGATGTACAACTCACCCTGGTGGAATGCGCCTCCGGCAGCCTGGGCGCGCAGGTGGCGGATGGGCGGCTGGACATCGGGCTGAGTCGCCTGTTGCCACAGACCCCAGACGTACAAGCCCTGTCATTGGGCGAGGAACGATTGGTGGCGGCGGTCTCCAGCGAGAGTCCCCTGGCGCTCCAGCCACAGGTCAGCCTGGCGCAATTGAGCGCTTATCCGTTGATCCTGTTCCCGCCTGATTATGGGTCGGGGTTGAACCAGTCCATCGAGCAGCTTTACCGACACCACGGCGTTCCCTTGCGCCCCGGCCCGAGCGGGCGGCAGATCACCTCAATCATTGCCCTCGTGGCTGCCGGGCAAGGTGTGGCGCTGGTGCCGGAATGCACGCAGAGCCTGATGAACAAAGGCGTGGCATACCGACCCTTGGTGGAGGTGGATGCGTGTGCCCGGTTATTGGTACTGACTCGCAGTGAAACCAACAGCGTGTTGGTTGAAGCCTTCCTCAGCGTCATCGCGCAGGCTCTACCGACTCGCGCTCGAGTGTTCTCGCGTCAGCGGCTCTAAGGTGTTGCGCCAGGACTGCCAACGGTCACTCAGAAATATCTGAATGCCGTGGCGGCCGCACCTTGTGATGATGGCAACTCGTTAGCCCTGAAAGAAGGATCAGCGCAATGCTTGAACCCGGACAATGCACACCAAAACCCATACTGCGCCAAGTGGTGGGCTGGGTTGTGGTATTGCCGCTATTGGTTTCATTTGTGAGGCTGCCATTTCCGTTTGGATTGTTCCTGGCGCTCGGCTCAATTGTAGCGTCCGCATATGGCGTTTGGCTGGCCCGGCGCCACGCCAGCCGACGCGTAACCGTGTTCGCCTGGGGCGTCACCCTGCTCAATGCCACCTCATTGATATTGACGGGTAATGCATCAGTCCTGGTGGCGCTTTATTGGACCGCCTGGCTTTATGGGTACCCGTACTATTCCAATTGGGTTTACTGGACCTTCTAGGCGGCAGCAGAATTTGACCGCAAGAATCGTAGTTTCCAGTCGGGCGGATGGACTTACAGTAGTGTCGTACTTATCTCCCCAGGAGCCCGATCATGTCTTACGAATACAAGCTCATGCCCTCCCCCGTCGGCCAGCTCACGCTGGTAGCACGCAATGGCAAACTCAGTGCCATCCTGTGGGAAAAAGAGCGCGCCAACCGCGTACGCCTGGGTCAATTGCAGGAAGCCAATGACAGCCCGGTACTGATGGAGGCCGAGCGCCAGTTGAGGGAATACTTTACCGGCACCCGCAACCGTTTCGAGCTGGAACTGGACTTCGTCGGCACCGAGTTTCAGAAGCAGGTGTGGCAGGCGCTGCTGACCATCCCCTTCGGCGAAACTCGCAGCTACAGCCAGATTGCCCGGCAGATCGGCAACCCTAAAGCCGTGCGCGCAGTGGGGGCTGCCAATGGGCGTAATCCGATCTCGATCATCGCGCCTTGTCATCGGGTGATTGGCGCATCGGGCGGGCTGACCGGGTTCGCCGGAGGGCTGGAGGCCAAGCAATATCTGCTCGCACTGGAAGGTGCCGGTCAGGCGGAGTTGGCATTCTGAGGCGTTGGGTACCGCTTCGTAGCATTCCGCGCGCTGAATCAATTGTTAAAAGAAATTTCAGAGCACGGCTGCGGTCAATCTTTCATCACCTCTAGATTCAAGGAATACGGTCATGAAATTTTCCGCAGTCTCCCAATCCCTGTCCCGCTGGGCAGGCAGTGCCCGGACATTTTACGCGGCGGTCGCGTTGATTTTCCTCTGGAGCCTCAGCGGCCCGTATTTTCACTACAACGATACCTGGCAACTGATCATCAACACCTCGACCACCATCATCACGTTCCTGATGGTGTTCCTGATCCAGAACACGCAGAACCGTGACAATGACATTCTGCATATCAAAATCGACGAGTTGCTGCGCGTGTCCAAAGACGCACAAAACGCTGTGTTGAGCCTGGAGGGCCTGGACCGCAAAGAGCTGGAAAAACTGCGCAACCAGTACCGCAGCATCGGCAACACGGGCACCGTCACCCTGAACGGCAATTGTGGTGAGAATGGCGAAGGTGCGCCGCCCACACGAACCGATTTGAATCAGGCATAAAAAACGGCGGTTGGAGAGATTCCAACCGCCGTTTTCATTTCCGGCAAAGGCGTCAACCGTCGCCTTGGTGGCCTTTGCCGTAGGTCGATGCCAGCGCCCGGGCTTTCTGCAGACGTTCCTGCAACTTGGGCAGCGTCTCATCGACCAGGGCTTTTATTTCCGGCACATCCGACGCCGCGCCTTCCTGTTTGAACAGCGCGATGGCGTCTTCGCTTTCCTTGACCTGTTGCGCGGTGTACGCGGCGTCAAAGGAATCGCCATCCTTGAGTTCCGGCATCAGGGTTTTGGCTTTATCGACGATTTTCTCCCGCGGTGCCACCGGCAGGTCGAGCTTCTTGGCGATCGCCGCCAAATGCTGGTTGGCCAGGGTGCGTTCGTTGATCACCTCGATGGTGTAATCCTTGATTTCCTGGGATGAGGTTTTGGCGTGGGCCATGCGACTGGTTTCGATATCGGCCATCCCTTTGGCCGAAGCCTGCTCGATGAATTCAGCAGGCGACTGGGCGAAAGCATTGCTGGCGCCGAGGCCCAGCAGCATCGCGAAACTGGCGGTGCGTAACCGGAAAGCCATGCGGCTCATGATAGGTTCCTCCAGGGCAAAAATAAGGGCGGGGCAACACGTCCCCGCCCTCAATTCGAATTTTCATGGCGGCAAAGGTTTAGAAAAACCTGCCCGACGCGACGAACGGTCGTCTGCGGCTCAGGCCGGCTTGCTGCCGAACAGCCCCGGCAACGCGTGCGCCAGGGCATTGATGGCAAAGCCGATAAACATCACGCCGCAGAGCCTGGTGATGAGGATTTCATGGCGCTGATACACCGTGCGCACGCGCTGGGCGCCAACCACGCCCACCAGGATCGCGTAGGCCAGTAGGCCGCCTAGAAAGCTGAGGGCAATCAGTGACGGCAGCATCGACCAGGTCAGCAATTCAGCACGGCTGGACAACAATGCGGTAAAAGTCGCGACCGCCACCGGGTAAGCCTTGGGGTTGGTCAAACCGAACAGAATGCCGTGCCAGAACGGATGCCGAGCGGCCCCCTGAGGCGCATCGCTGCTGCGACGCTGGGTGCGAATCGCCCGCCAGCCGAGCCAGAACAGATAGAGGCCGCTGAGTACGCCCAGTACATCAAATGCACTGCTGCCCACTTCCCTCGCGCCGACAATGGCGATCAGCGCCGTGCTGCACCAGACCACATCCCCGAGCAAATGCCCACACAGAAACCCCGCCCCGGCACGGCGGCCACGGGCGGCACCAATACCGAACACGGCCAGGACGCCAGGCCCAGGCGTAATACCGTAGATAAAACCCGAAGCAAGGACGGCGAGCAGCAGGGACGGGGTCATAGGCGCGACTCTGACAGACGGTTGGGGGCGGATGGATTCTGCACGTTCTGGTGCTACGGGTAAAACTTCATTCCGGCATAAGGCTGCGCGCGACAGGCGTGCAGGCGCGACGTCAAGTCACCGACATGGACTTCGAGCTTATGCCCGTCCGGGTCGAGAAAGTAGAACGACGCACCTTCGCTGCGGTTGTCGCGCCACTCTTGCACACCCGCGGCGCGCAGGCGGGCCACCACCTCGTCGAAGTCCTGGGCGCTCGCAGTCAATGCGTAGTGGGTATAGTCGACAGCGGGTGCCGACAGGCGCGACGGGTCGAGCGACAAGCACAGCCATAAACCGGGCAAAGAAAGATAGGCGCCGTTGTCCCAAGTGGCGTCGAGCCGAAGCTGCAACACCTCATGGTAGAAACTGACGCTGCGGTTCAGATCGGTAACGGCAAGGGTCAGGTGGTTGAAGCCTGAAAGCATAGTGTTTTCCTGTTATTGGGCGCCTTCGGACAATACACCCTGCACCTGCCCGATCAACCACTGCAACCCCGAATCCCCGCCCCGCCGCGTATGCCACGCCAGTTCAAAAGCAAAAGAGGGAATATGAAACGGCGGTGGCACAGCCAGCAAATACCGGTGATCAACGTTCAGCAAGCCGCGGGACGAGACCGTCAGAATCAAATCCGTGCCCTGGATCAACTGCGGTGCCACCCCCCAATGCGGCAAGCTGATCGCCACATGCCGACGCTGGCGAATCGCGCTCAACGCCCGCTCGATTTCCGGTGTGCCGCTACCGCGCATCTCCAGCAGCACGTGGGGACGCGACAGGTAGGTGGGCAGATCCAATACGCCGCTTTCCGGCAGGCTGCTGCGATCCACCAGGCAGGTGTAATGCTCTTCGAACAAAGGGGTAGTACACAGTTCGGCAGGCAAATCGGGGAACACACCGGCAGCCAGGTCGATGTCGCCATTAAGCACACCATCGACCATGCCTTCTCGGCTGGCTTGGATGATCTGCAGATCCACGCCAGGCGCATCACGGCGTAGAACCCGGGTCAGTTGCGGCAGGAAAATCGCCGCGCTGTAGTCCGACATCGCCACACGAAACCGGCGTTTTGCCGACGCGGGATCAAACCGGTTAGGCGCCAACAGCGCCTGCACCTGGGCCAGGGCTTCAGCCAGAGGCGCCGCGAGCTCCAAGGCTCGGGCGGTCGGCACCAGGCCACCGCCCTGGCGTACCAGCAACGGGTCGCCCAATAGGTCGCGCAGGCGCGCCAACGCATGGCTGACAGCCGGTTGACTCAGGTGCAGACGTTCGGCTGCCCGCGTCACATGGTGCTCGCTGAGCAGCGCGTCGAGGATCACCAGCAGGTTGAGGTCGATACGACGCAGATCATTCATAAGCTGCATGCTTGGCATAAGAACTTGGAATTTAAATTTGCGTGACGAATAGCCTAGAGTCCAGCAAAACCTTTGGGAGAATGAAGATGACGACGTTGCACTGGGTAGGCTTGTCAGCGCTGGCAGTGATCGCGGGTGCCGTGGTGCCGTTTCAAAGTGCAATCAACGCCAATCTGGGGCGAGGGCTGGGTCATCCGCTGTGGGCCACCCTCGCCTCGCTGTTGGTGAGCATTGTGGTGCTGCTGCCGGTGATCCTGGCGCTGCGCCTGCCACTGCCAAGCCTGGCGTTTATCGGCAAGGCACCGCTGTGGATGTGGGCAGGCGGTGCGTTTGGGGTGTGTTTCATTTCACTGGCGTTGATACTGCTGCCCAAGTTGGGCGCCTCAGGGTTTATCGCACTGGCCATGGCCGGGCAGATTCTCGCCTCTTTGCTGCTCGATCATTTCGGTTTGTTTGGCCTGGCGGAACGCCAACTGACAACGCCCCGCGTGTTGGGAGCGTTGTTGTTGATGGGCGGGGTGATATTGATTCAGTTCAGCGCAGCGCCCGCCAAAGCCTTGGCTGCTGCGTGAGCATGGGTCAGCGCTTGTCGGAAGTCCGCAGCTTTTGCGGCAACCCCCACAGCAGCAGCGCAGCGGCGATCAGCGCACACACGCCGATCACGTAGAGTGCCGGGGTCGTACTGCCCGTCATGTCCTTGATCCGACCGACCATCACGGGGCTGACAATACCGCCCAGTTGCCCCAGGGTGTTGATCAAGGCTATGCCGCCGGCGGCCCCTGCCCCGGCACCTGCCAGCAGCTTGGGCGGCAACGTCCAGAAGGTGGGGATCGACGCAATAATTCCCGCGCCCAGCAGCCCCAGGGCAATGATCAGGAAAAGGGTGTGATCATCAAAGATCCCGGCACAAAAGAACCCCACCGCGCCTAACGCGACCAGCCCACTGACAAACTTGCGCCGCTCCCCCGTGGCGTCTGACCAACGTCCCACCAGCACCATGGTGATAGCACCGCAAATGTAGGGGATGGCGGTCAGCAGGCCGATCACCACCGAGCTTTCGATACCCGTGCTGCGGATCAATTGCGGCGCCCAGAAATTCAAGCCGTAGGACGCCACCTGGATCAGGAAGTAAATCAAGCCCAGCATCAGGAAACCGGGAATTCGCAATGCTTGAAGCAACGAGCCTTTTTTATGGACTTCATGCACCGCAATACGGCTTGAGAGCAACGCCTTTTCGTCGCTGTTCAACCAGGGCGCATCCTCGATGCGGTCCTTGAACTGCGTCAGCACCATCCACGCCAGCACCACACAGGGAAGGCCGCCCAGCAGGAACAACCAGTGCCAGCCGCGCATCTGCAACACACCGTCCATGTGGTCCAATACGAACCCGGAGAACGGTGCGCCTATCAGCCCGGCAAAAGCCGACGCCAAAAACAGCATCGAGGTAATACGCCCGCGGAAATCCTGGGGGAACCAGAGGGTCAGGTAATACAGCACGCCAGGTGCAAAGCCGGCCTCCATGGCGCCGATCAGAAAGCGCAGGGCATAGAACTGCCATTCAGCCGTGACGAACACCATGGCTGCCGTCGCCAGCCCCCAGGACACCATGATGCGCGCGATCCAGCGTCTTGCGCCGACCTTGTAGAGCATCATGTTGCTCGGCACTTCGAAGATGACATAACCGACAACGAACAACCCGGCCCCCAGACCGTACGCGGTGTTGCTCAAGCCGAGGTCGGCCTGCAGCTGGAACTTGGCGAAGCTGATGTTGATGCGGTCAAAAAAAGCAAACAGGTAACAGACCATGATCAACGGCATCAGGCGCCAGGCGACCTTGTTCACGACTGCCTTGATCGGATCGGCTTCTCCGGCCGGGCGCGCGCCGGCCTCTAACGTATTAGTGCTCATGGTTTCACTCCAGAGGACAGCTCACAGGTGTCCGATTGTTTTTGTTGTCTGGTAAGCAGTTACAGCGTGGCGATGTAATCCGGCGGTGGGTGCAGGTCACAGTTGCGCCCGGCCTTTGCCACCTGACCGGGCAACTCATGACCCAGCAGCGCCGGCAGGCGACGGGACATTTTCAGCAGATGCGGCAGATCGATGCCGGTGTGAATGCCAACCTCCTCGCACAGGTTGACCAGGTCTTCGGTGCAGATATTGCCCGACGCGCCCGGCGCAAACGGGCAACCACCGAGCCCACCCAGCGCCGCATCAAAACGCCGGGCGCCGGCCTCGTAGGCGGCCAGCACATTGCACAAACCCAGGCCCCGGGTATTGTGAAAATGCAGGGTCAGGTCGCTGGCGGTCACGCGCTCCAATACACGCTTGACCAGGCGCTCCACTTGGCGCGGGTTGGCCATGCCGGTGGTGTCGGCGAGGCTGATACCGCGGATGCCGAGTGCTTGATAAGCGTCGACAATTTCCAGTACGCGGTCTTCATCAATCGTGCCTTCGAATGGGCAACCGAACGTGGTGGCGATGCTGCCATTGAGGCGCACCGGGTGATCGGCGGCAAAGCGAGTGATATCGCCAAACGCCGCCAACGACGCCTCGCAACGCATGCGCATATTGGCCAGGTTGTGGGTCTGGCTGGCGGACATCACCAGGTTCAACTCGTCGGCGCTGGATTCGATGGCACGCTGCGCGCCCTTGAGGTTGGGGATCAGCGCCACGTAGATCACGCCGGGTCTGCGTTGAATGCCCTGGAACACCTGCTCACCATCGCGCAATGCCGGGATGGCTTTGGGGGAGACGAATGAACCGGCTTCGATCCGCGAGAATCCGGCCAGGGAAAGCTGGTCGACCAGCGCGATTTTGTCGGCCGTCTCCACCCAGGTCGGCTCGATTTGCAGGCCATCGCGCGGGGACACTTCCTGCACGATCAGAGCCTCTGAATAATCAGTGATCATTGCACCACTCCGCAGGTTTTCAGGCGTTGGATATCGGCAACCGTCAAACCCAGGTTGCCGAGGATGTCATCCGTATGCTGGCCCAGGGCCGGACCTTGCCAGTGGACCGCGCCGGGCGTCTCCGACAGCTTGGGCACGATGCCGGGCATCTTCACCGACACACCACCGGGCAGCTCGGCATCGAGCAGCATGTCGCGTGCCTGGTAATGCGGGTCTCTGACGATGTCGGCCACCGAGTAGATACGCCCGGCCGGCACTTCGGCGGCTTCCAGGGCATTGAGCACCTGCTCGATAGGCCGGCTGCTGGTCCAGTGGGTAATCGCAGCGTCCAGCACACCGCTTTTCGCCGCGCGGCCATCGTTATGGGCAAACTCCGGCGCTTCGGCCAGGTCGGCGCGGCCGATGGTGGTCATCAGTCGCTTGTAGATCGGGTCGCTGTTACCTGCAATCACCACATAGGCGCCATCGGCGGTGAGGTAGGTGTTGGAGGGTGCGATGCCAGGCAGGGCACCGCCGCTGCGCTCACGCACATGGCCGAGCATGTCGTATTCAGGCACCAGGCTTTCCATCAGGTTGAACACACTTTCGGCGAGGGACACATCGACAATCTGCCCGTCGCCCTGGCCGGTCTTGACTCGCAGCAACGACATCAGCGCACCGATCACCCCGTGCAAAGACGCCAGGGAATCCCCCAGGCTCACGCCCACCCGCGCCGGCGGCGAGTCCGGGTTGCCGGTGGTATAGCGGATGCCACCCATGGCCTCGCCAATCGCACCAAAGCCCGGGCGGTCGCGGTAAGGGCCGGTCTGGCCGTAGCCAGAGATACGCACCAGAGTCAGCTTGGGGTTGAGGGCGTGCAACACGTCCCAGCCCAGGCCGAGTTTTTCCAGCCCGCCGGGGCGCAGGTTCTCAATGAGCACGTCGGCGTCGCCGAGCAGTTGTTTAATCAGGCCCAAGCCTTCAGCGGACTTCAGGTCCAGAGCCAATGACTTCTTGTTGCGCGATTGCAGGTACCACCACAGCGACGTGCCTTCATGCAGCTTTCGCCACTTGCGAAGCGGATCGCCCTGCCCCATGGCTTCGATCTTGATCACCTCGGCGCCGAACTCGGCCATCAGCCGCGCGGCAAACGGCGCGGCAATCAGGGTCCCGATCTCGATCACCTTGATACCGCTCAGGGGAGCCGTCATGGGGTATACCTCTTATTCTTGGAATGTGACGCCAAGGCTAGAGGACTGAACAGGAAGAAAGCCAACCGTCAGTTGGCAAGGAGCGTTCGCGAAACGCGAACAAACAGCGAATTACCTGTAGGAATGTGCCGAATGACTCAGGTAGTCAAAGAGCAAACGGCTGACGGGCGAGAGCTGCGCCTCATCGCGTACCACCAGGATCAGACGGCGATCGGACCAGTCATCCGTCAGCGGTACGGCATGCAAACCCAGTGCGCGACCAAATAATTCAAAAGCCTTCTGCGGCAGGATGCCAATCCCCATATTGGCCTGGACCATCCGGCACATTGCATCGAAACCCGGCACATGAATCCGCAGCCGCAGCATCTTGCCGGCCTCGCGCGCGGCGGCATGGGTGCGCATATTGATCGAGCTGGCCGAATGCAGGCCGACGTAATCGCTGCCCAGGGTTTCGGCGAAGGCCAGGGACTGGCGGGCCGCCAACGGATGGTCCGCCGGCATCAGCACCACCAGTTTGTCGTGGCGGTAAACCACGCGCGGCAGGCCCTTGGTGTCGGTGTCACTGGAGCAGATACCCAGGTCCGCCACGCCATCCAACACGCCTTGCACCACACCGTTGCTGGGACGTTCTTCGAGGTCGGTTTTGACTTCTGGGTGCAACTCGGAAAAATCCCGCAAGTCTTCCGGAAGGAACTGAATGATCGCCGACAGGTTGGCCAACATCCGCACATAGCCCCGCACGCCATGGCTGTGCTCGCCGAGTTCCAGGCCCATTTTTTCGACGTTGAACAGCATCTGCCGTGCATGGTGCAGCAACGTCTCACCGGCTGCCGTCAGGTCCATGCCCTTGGCCCGGCGCACGAACAGGCTGACGCCCAGCACCTGTTCCAACTCCATCAAACGCTTGCTGGCCGCCGACACCGCGATGGCTTCCCGCGCGGCGGCGCGGGTCAACGTGCCTTCTTCAAACACGGCAACGAACAGTTGCAGCGTGATCAGGTCCAGGCGCCGCACCAGGCTCTTGTGCAGCATCAGCGACGCTCGGCGGCCAGGCGATTGATCCCGGCCTGTTCCACCACCGCCTGAGGCGCGCCATGGCGCACCGCCGCGAGCATCGCCTGGCCGACGGTTTCGGTACTCACCACCCAACCCGGTTTGACCCGGCGAAAGAACGACAGCAGCGGGCCGAGCACAGTATAGAAAGAGTGGTACAGCGGCGTTTTCGAGCGCACGCCGTGCAACGGTTGGATCACCCCGGGCCGGAACAGGTACACCGCCTTGAACGGCAGGCGCAGCAATGCGTTTTCGGTCTTGCCCTTGACCCGCGCCCACATCGACTTGCCCGACTCGGAGCTGTCGGTACCGGCGCCGGACACGTAGATAAACGTCATTTGCGGATTGAGCCGCGCCAAGGTGCTGGCCGCAACAAGCGTCAAGTCATAGGTAAGGTGGGTGTAGCGGGTTTCACTCATGCCTGCCGACGAGACGCCCAGGCAGAAGAAACAGGCATCGAAACCTTGCAGCAGGTTTTCCAACGGTTGGAAATCGAGCATGTCGCTGTGCAACACCTGATGCAGCTTGCCGTGTTCCTGGGCCAACGGCGTACGCCCCACGGCGACGACTTCCTGAACGTCGGACGCCAGCAGGCACTCACGCAACACACCCTGGCCGACCATGCCGGTGGCGCCGAATAGCAGAACTCTCATAAGGGGACCTCAGCGGCAAGCCGCACGCTTCATGCTCAAGTTGAATGCAGTTCGACTTGTAGCTTAACGCTTGCGGCTTGCGCGTGCCCCTTTAGAACGCGCTGCGGAAAATCTCCTCAATCTGACGCTGATCGGCTCGCCGAGGGTTGGTCACCCCGCAGGCGTCTTTCAACGCGTTGGCGGCCAGCAGTGGGATGTCCTGCAACTTGGCACCCAACTCGCGCAGCCCGGCCGGGATTTCAACATCCTGCGCCAAAGCGCGGATGGCCACGATCGCCGCCTGGGCGCCCTCCTCCGGCGAGTTGCCTTTGATATCGGCGCCCAGTGCGCGCGCCACGTCGCTCAAGCGTTTGGCACTGACACTGGCGTTGAAGCTCTGTACGTGGGGTAACAACACCGCGTTGCAGACACCGTGCGGCAGGTCATACAGACCGCCCAACTGGTGCGCCATGGCATGCACGAACCCCAGGGAGGCATTGTTGAAGGCCATGCCGGCGAGGAATTGCGCATAGGCCATGTTTTCCCGCGCGGTCATATCGCTGCCATCACGTACCGCCAGGCGCAAATTGGCGCTGATCAATTCGATGGCCTTGATCGCACAGGCATCGGTAATCGGGTTGGCGGCGGTGGACACGTAGGCCTCGATGGCGTGGGTCAAGGCGTCCATGCCGGTGGCGGCGGTGAGGCCCTTGGGCATACCGACCATCAGCGCCGGGTCGTTGACCGACAGCAGCGGCGTGACGTTGCGGTCGACGATGGCCATTTTCACATGGCGGGTTTCGTCGGTAATGATGCAGAAGCGGGTCATCTCGCTGGCGGTGCCGGCGGTGGTGTTGATGGCCACCAGCGGCAGTTGCGGCTTGCTCGACTGGTCGATGCCTTCGTAGTCGCCGATATGCCCGCCGTTGGTGGCGCACAACGCAATACCCTTGGCGCAGTCATGGGGCGAACCGCCGCCCAGGGACACCACGAAATCGCAGGCATGGGCTTCCAGAAGCGCCAGGCCTTTCTCGACGTTTTCCACATTGGGGTTGGGCTTAGCGCCGTCGTAGATCACCGAGTCGATGTCCTGCATCGCCAGCTTCTCGGCGATCATGCTCGCGACGCCCGCCTTGGCCAGGCCGGCATCGGTGACGATCAGCGCCTTGCGAAAACCGTAGTTGCGGATGGCGTCCATGGCTTCGTCGAGGCAGTCGGTGCCCATGATGTTGACGGCGGGAATGAAGAAGGTGCTGCTCATGGCGAATCCTCAGAGGCGTTATGCCTACAGGATCAACCTCAGTGGCCTCAGGCATCTTGATCAGGATCAACGCCGGCTCGTGATAAAGTCACCCACCCGCCGATTTTGAGTAGACCCGCCGCAATGAAGGATTTCCAGGATATTGACGCCCACCTCGAAGACTGGAGCGCGGTGCGCAGCGCCATCGACTTCAGCGCGATTCTGATCGGCAACGGCGCCAGCCGCACGATTTGGGAAGACTTTGCCTACGATTCGCTGTTCGAAAACGCCCGCACCGTCGAAGAAAAACCCCTGAGCCAATCCGAACTCAGTGTGTTCGACGCCCTTCAAACCCGCAGCTTCGAGCAGGTCCTGGGCGCACTGAAAACCACCAGCCGGGTCAACAAAGCCCTGGCCGTCAGCTCGGCGGCGCCGCGTAATCGCTACTATGCGATCAAGGAAGCGCTGATCAACGCCATCCACGCCGTGCACATCCCGTGGCGCCTGGTGCAGCCATCGACGCTGGCGACGATCCACGCAGAGTTGGCAAGCTACCCCACCGTCTTCACCAGCAACTACGACCTGCTCAACTATTGGGCGATCCTGCACACGCCGGGCATCGACGATCTGTTTCACAGCGCCGACGCCAGTTTCGACCTGCGCAACACCCACACCGACGCCACACGCATCCTCTACTTGCACGGCGGCCTGCACCTGGTGCGCAACCTCGATGGTACGGCGCGCAAACTGGCGTCTACCGACAGCACCTTGCTCAGCAGTTTCGCGATCAACAATACAATCAAGACCCTCGATGACGTGCCGCTGTTCGTCAACGAAGGCAAGGTGCAGGAGAAGCTCAAGACCATCCGCAGTTCGGACTACCTGTCGTTCTGCTATGAGCAGTTGCTCAGCCATGAAGGGGCGCTGTGCATCTTCGGCCATGATCTGGGGCTGCAGGACCAACACCTGGTGGATGCGGTTCGTCAGGCGAAGCCCACCACCCTGGCGATCTCGGTGTCGGGGCGCAGTGACGGGTTTATCCGCCAGCAGAAGCGCCGGTATTCGGAGTTGTTTGAGGGGGCTGGGGTGGAGCTGAAGTTCTTTGCGGCGCGCACGCATCCTCTGGGTAATCCGGTGCTGTCAGTACCTGTCGAACGCTGATGCGCTGAACAAAGAAGATCAATGTGGGAACTGGCTTGTGTCCCACATTGATCCTACTTCAAGCACGCATCAGCGTTACTCTTCGGTGCTGTGCACCACCACCAACAGTTGCGCCTGCACCTCCCCCACCGAGCGAAGCCGGTGCGGCTTCTGCGCGTTGAAATGCAGCGCATCCCCGCGCTCCAGAATCACCCGCTCGTTCATGAAATCCACTTCAACCCGGCCTTCATGCACAAACAGAAATTCTTCCCCCAAGTGCTCCTTGAAGGTCTTGTCGGTGAACTCCGCCGGCGGGTAGATGATGAACGGCAGCAGGCTGCGTTCACTGACCTGATGGGCCAGCACGGCATATCCCGGCGTGGTGTCCGGCCGCTCGCGGCTGCGCACCAGGCTGTAGCTGTCGAGGCTTACATTGTCTTCGCTGAACAACTCCTCGACCTTCACGTTCAACGCCTTGGCCAGCTTCAGCGCGGCCGCAATCGACGGCGTGTTCAGCCCGCGCTCGACCTTGGACAGGTAACTCTTGGTCATCCCGGATCGTTCAGCCAAGGCCTCAAGGGTTACGCCAAGTTTTTTTCTCAATAATTTCAAACGGATAGACATGCGCTGCGGTTAATCCATGCAGAAAAGCAAGAACGTGCTTGCCTATGACACTTTGTGTCATATAGCATCTTTTGTGTCATTTGCGTTCACCCCACGACCTTGCGAGCAACGGGAGCCCAGCAAACCAGACGTCAATTGAACCACCCAAAGGACACCGATATGGCCAAGACATTAGCACTCCCCAAAGACCAACTGGTCAAGCAAGCGCTGATCCAGATGCAAAACACCCTGGCAGATAATACGTGGACCGACCGGCAAAAGCTGGCGCTCACGTGCCGCATCCTGTTCGAGCATGGCCACGACTCCGGCCTGGCCGGGCAGATCACCGCGCGCGGACCCATGCCCGGCACCTATTACACCCAGCAACTGGGCCTGGGCTTTGATGAGATCACCGCCAGCAATCTGTTGCTGGTCAACGAAGACCTTGAAGTGCTGGAAGGTCACGGCATTCCCAACCCGGCCAACCGCTTTCACACCTGGGTGTACCGTGGTCGGCCGGATGTGAACTGCATCATCCACACGCACCCGACCCACATCGCTGCGCTGTCGATGCTGGAAGTGCCGCTGGAGGTCTCCCACATGGACCTCTGCCCGCTCTACGAGGATTGCGCTTTTCTGAAGGCTTGGCCGGGCGTGCCGGTGGGCAATGAAGAAGGGGAAATCATCACTGCGGCGTTAGGCGACAAACGCGCGATTCTGCTCTCGCACCACGGCCAGCTATCCACCGGTGCAAGCATCGAGGAAGCCTGTGTGATCGCGCAGTTGATCGAACGTGCGGCCAAATTGCAGTTGCTGGCGATGTCGGCCGGTACGATCAAACCGATCCTGCCGGAACTCGGTCGCGAGGCCCACGACTGGATCTCAAAGCCCAAGCGCCATGGCGCAGCGTTCAACTACTACGCGCGGCAGAACCTGCGTCAACACGCCGATTGCCTGAACTGATTGCCCTTTTTCGAGCGGAGACTTGCCCATGTCCACCCCAACTATTCACGGCATCATCGGCTACACCATCACCCCGTTCAGCGCCGACGGCCAACGCATTGACCTCGACGCCCTGGGGCGCTCCATCGACCGCTTGATCGCCAGCGGCGTGCATGCCATCGCGCCCCTGGGCAGCACGGGCGAAGGCGCGTATCTGAGCGATGCCGAGTGGGATGAAGTCAGCGCCTACAGCCTGGCAAAAATCGCCAGGCGTGTACCGACCATCGTCAGCGTGTCCGACCTGACCACGGCCAAGGCCGTGCGCCGTGCGCGGTATGCCGAGGCCAATGGCGCCGACGTGGTGATGGTGCTGCCGGCCTCGTACTGGAAACTCAGCGAGGCGGAGATCCTCGCCCATTACGCTGCGATCGGCGACAGCGTCGGCATACCGATCATGCTCTATAACAACCCGGCCACCAGCGGCACGGACATGTCAGTGGACTTGATCCTGCGCATTGTCCAGCAGGTCGCCAACGTGAGCATGGTCAAGGAAAGCACCGGCGATATCCAGCGCATGCACCAGTTGCGCCGCCACAGCGACGTGCCGTTCTACAACGGTTGCAACCCGTTGGCCCTGGAAGCCTTTGCGGCGGGTGCCAAGGGTTGGTGCACGGCGGCGCCGAATCTGATCGCGCAATTGAACCTGGATTTGTATGACGCGGTACTGGCCAATGATCTGGCCCTGGCACGGGAACTGTTCTATCGCCAGTTGCCATTGCTGGAGTTCATTCTCAAAGGCGGGTTGCCGGCGACGATCAAGGCCGGGTTGCGGTTGACCGGCCTGGAAGCGGGCGATCCGCGGTTGCCGGTGTTCCCATTGGGTGAAGCGCAGATCGAGCGGTTGAAAACACTTCTGCGCTGACACTCCTTATGTGGGAGGGAGCACATCGAATTATCAAACCGCCCTCCCACGGTTCTACAGCGTTTGCGCTTAAATGGAGACAAATGACAATAGTTCTCGATATCATTCACGACTTTTCTACGTCGCACTTCGTCAAGAAGGATATCCATGTCTCGTCCCAAGCCCGACCCGCTGTCGGCCGATGCCTTTCGCGGGTTTTATGCAGATATCCTGCATTTCCTGCGCAAACGCACGGACAACGCCAGCGATGCGGCGGACATGACCCAGGATGTCTTCACCCAATGGCTGGATTACCGCGACCGGGCCAAGGTCGAGCAGCCACGGGCGTTTCTGTTCCAGATGGCGCGCAACCTGCTGCGTGATCACTGGCGTAAACAGAAGGTACGCCACACCGTTCATGCAGGTCAGGCCGATATCGACACCGAACCGGTCGCCGACGAACAAAACGATCCCATGGCCGCCGCACTTCGCATGCAGCGCCTGGACCAGTTGAAAGAAGTCCTCGCCGAACTCTCGCCGCGCAGGCGAGAAGCCCTTATGCTGCACCGCTTCGAAGGCTTGAGCCAGGCGCAGATCGCCGAGCGCATGGGGATTTCGACCAGTATGGTGGAAAAGCACATCGCTTTTGCCCTGCTGCACTGCAAGCGACGCCTTCAATACGCACCCGGCACGGAGCAGCCAGAATGAACCGCCTGAGCGAGAACGACGCCCTGGACATCGAAGCGAGCGACTCGATCGATGCCCAAGCCGCCAGTTGGTTTGCCCGCAACAGCAGCGAGTCGCCGCGAGCCGACCGCAAAGCCTTTGCCGCCTGGCAAGCGGAGCCGGCCCACGCTCGCGCCTATGCCGAGTTCGAGCAGCTGTGGGACGACCTTGCTCAATTGCAGCAACACAACAGGCCCGTGCCGCTGCCCAAACGCAAACCCTCGCTGTGGCGCCCAGCCCTGGCCGTGGCCGCCGCCCTGGTCTGCGCCGTGATGGCCAGCCATATCGGCACGCCCCGCGAGCTTTATCACAGCCAGGTCGCTGCCCACGCCAAAGGCATGCGCACCCTGCACCTGCCAGACGGCAGCACCCTGTATGTGAATGCCAACACACGCCTGCGGGTGGATTTCACCGCCTACCAACGCATCCTGCACCTGGAAAAAGGCCAGCTGTACATCGAAGTCGCGGCCGACAAAGAGCGCCCGCTGTACGTGCAAGCCGGCGAGGCAAGTGTGCGGGTAGTCGGCACCGGCTTTGACGTGCGGCGCAGCCAGCAGCAACTGGTGGTCAGCGTCGCCCACGGCCAGGTGGCGTTTGAGCCGGACGCAAAAAACCCGGTGGCCCTGCTCGGCGCCCAGCAACGCGCGATCTACAGCTACGCCAAAGGCACCGTGCAACAGCAGGCCCTCACCGCTCAAGAGGTAGCCGACTGGCGCAGCGGGCACCTGTCCTTTCGCAATCGCGAGTTGGCCAGCCTGATCGATGAGTTGAGCCTCTACCGTCCTCAGGCTCCGTTACAGGTCAACCGTGCCGTCGCGCAGTTGAAGGTCTCGGGCAATCTGGATGTGAATGACCCGGATGCCCTGCTGAATGCTCTACCCGCCCTGCTGCCAGTGAAAACCGTGACCTCGGCCGATGGCATCGTCAGAATCGAACCACGTAAATAAAGCCCGGAAAATTCACACTTGAGAATATCTTGCATTTGCATGTGTGGTTTTTTTGGCCTGCCCCGTCTTCCTCCCGACTGTGTTTGATAAGCACACCTTTTCGGCTATTCAGCCACCCCGGGGGATTCCATGTTTCGCGCGCCTTGCCACGCTTCGCACCTGTTTCTTCGACCCAGCCTCGTTGCCACTTGCCTGGCGTTCAGCCTCAGTGCCCAGGCTGAGTCGTTCAAGTTGCAACTGCCCGCCCAGCCGCTGGCCATGTCCCTGAGCCAGGTGGCGCAACAGGCGAAAATTCAGCTGCTGTTCGATGAAACACTGCTCAACAACGTGCAGGCACCGGCGCTCAGTGGTGATTTCACCCCGGAAGTCGCGATTCGCAGCCTGCTGAAAAACGGCGAATTCACCCTGATCAAAGTCGGCACCACCTACGTGGTACGCCCCGACGAAGGCAAGACCACCCAAAGCGGCGCGATCCAACTGGACGCCCTCAGCGTGATCGGCACCGGTAACAAAGTCGACTCCAGCACCGTCAACCGCTCCACCCTGACCCAGGCCGATATCGACCGCTACCAATCCAATAACATCCCCAGCCTGTTGCAGACGTTGCCCGGTGTGAGCCAGGGCGGCTCGCTCAAACCCGGCGGCCAGACCATCAACATCCGTGGCTTCGGTGATGCCGAAGACGTACCGCTGACTGTCGACGGCGCCACCAAGAGCGGCTTTGAGCGCTATCAACAAGGCACGGTGTTTATCGAGCCCGAATTGATCAAAAGCATCGAGGTGGAGAAAGGTCCCAACTCGCCATTCAACGGTAACGGCGGTTTTGGCGGCACGGTCAACATGACCACCAAGGATGCACCCGACCTGCTCCAGGACGGCCGCAACAGCGGTGCCATGCTCAAATATGGTTACTCCAGCAACGACCACGAACAGGTCTACAGCAGCGCCGTGTACGGCCGCACCGACGACGGCCGCTTCGATGCCCTGGCCTACCTGACCCAGCGTGACGGCGGCGATATGAAGGTGGCCGCCAAACTGCCCAACGAGAACAACCAGTACCCGATCAACCCCCAGCGGCTGCCCAACTCGGCCCAAGACGTGGACGGCAAGTTGTTCAAGCTCAACGCGCACTTCACCGATGAGCACAGCGCGGGCTTGTCCTACTCGCGCTCCCACAGCAATCGCTGGACACCGTTCTCCGCCGCCAGCTATCCGACGCCGCCGACCCAGGCCAACATCGACCGCTACGGCTATGAAAACGCCCTGAAACGTTTTTTGGCGCAACGTGACACCACCGACACCACCTGGTCGGGCAAGTATGAATACACACCGCTCGACAACCCGCTGGTGGATCTGACCGTCAAGTACTCCCAGTCCGACACCGAGCAGACCGACGAGCGCGACGCTACTGCGTTCTTCCAACTGGCCACCGGCGGACGCAAGATGGACACGTCCTACACCGACAAGAACCTGGACGTGCGCAACGTCAGCTTGTTCAACACCGGGCCGCTGCAACACGCCCTGACGGTGGGTGGGCAGATCCGCAAGCATATTCGCGAGACCGAGATGTGGATGCCCGGTGCCACCTACAACACCGCGCGTTACAACTACGGGCATTTCCAGCCGGGCTTCATGCCTCATGGCAAAGTCGATACCAACAGTTTCTTTGTCCAGGATGCGGTCACCGTCGGCGATGTGACCATCACCCCATCGCTGCGCTACGACCATGTGCGCAACCGTGGCGAAGGTAACGACGCGCCGTACTACAACAATCCAGACCCGTCCTACGGCCATGACTACAGCGACCGTACCTACACAGGCTGGTCGCCGCGCCTGGCGTTGTTCTGGAACGTCAACCCACACCTGGGACTGTTCGCCAACTGGAGCAAGACCTGGCGTGCGCCGGTCATCGACGAGCAATATGAGGTCCAGGGCCTGGGCAGCCGCACCGCCACCAGCCTCGACCTCGACCCGGAGCGCATTACCTCGATCAGCGTAGGCAGCGTTACCAGCTTCGATAACGTCATCACCCAGGACGACAATCTGCAACTGCGCACCACCCTGTTCCACAACAAGGTCGAAGACGAAATCTTCAAAGCCACGGGTGTGGGTTGCCAGAACCAGGCCATCAACGGAGGCACGATTTCCAGCGCCTGCCCGTCGGGAGCATTGCCCAACTACCGCAACATCGGCGGCATGACCATCAAGGGTTTTGAGCTGGAGTCGTTCTATAACTCCACCTACCTGTTCGGCTCGGTGTCGTTCGCCTATGCCAAAGGTGATCACGAAGGCGCATACACCAACCCGTGGGGGCCGGATGTACCGGCACGTGACATTCCGCCGACCAAATGGGTGCTGGTCCTGGGCACTCACATCCCGGCCTGGGATGCCCAGGTGGGCTGGATGGGCCAGTTCATCGGCGCGACCGACCGCCTGCCCAGCGACAAATATTCCGGCGGCCCGGGCAGCAGTGTGGGCGACCTGTTCTACGACCAGTACGGCAACAAGCGCTACAACACCCAGGGCCTGTTTGCCAAATGGAAACCGCAACAGGCTTACCTCAAAGGCACCGAAGTGAATGTCACCGTCGATAACCTGTTCAACGAAAACTTCCGCCCGGCCTTGAGCGGCGACCGCGCGTACACCAAGGGCCGCGACGCGAAGATCAGCGTTACGCGGTTCTTCTGAAACTGTACGGATAAATCCACACGCAGCTGTAGGCCCGTGATCAACGCGGGTTGTGGCTAGATGGGCTTCCCTTGAAGCCCTCTAGATTGTGGTCCCCTCCATGAGCTCGCGCGAAAACACCGGCATGGCCCTGGGCCTGCTGGGCGTCATCATCTTCAGCCTGACCCTGCCCTTCACGCGCATTGTGGTGCAGGAAATCCATCCGCTGCTCAACGGCCTGGGTCGTGCGTTGTTCGCGGCGGTCCCGGCGGCGGCGCTGTTGTTGTGGCGGCGCGAGCGGTGGCCGACCTGGCGTCAGGTGCGTGGGTTGTGCCTGGTCATCGCCGGCGTGATCCTCGGTTTCCCGGTGCTGTCGGCCTGGGCCATGCAAACCTTGCCGGCGTCCCATGGCGCGCTGGTCAACGGCCTGCAACCGCTGTGCGTAGCGCTGTATGCGGCGTGGTTGTCCCACGAGCGACCGTCGAAGGCCTTTTGGGCCTGTGCAGCGTTGGGCAGTGGGCTGGTGTTGAGTTACGCGCTGATCACCGGCGCCGGCAGTATTCAGGCGGGCGATCTGTTGATGCTCGGCGCTATTGCCGTGGGCGGCCTGGGCTATGCCGAAGGCGGCCGTCTGGCCAAGGAGATGGGGGGCTGGCAAGTGATCTGCTGGGCGCTGGTGCTGTCGACGCCCGTCTTGATCGGCCCGGTGTGGTACCTGGCGGCGCAGCATCAAGGGGCGATTTCCATGCGCACCTGGTGGGCGTTCGGCTATGTGTCGCTGTTCTCGCAGTTCCTGGGGTTCTTTGCCTGGTACGCCGGGCTGGCCATGGGCGGCATCGCCAGGGTCAGCCAGATTCAACTGTTGCAGATCTTCTTCACCATCGCGTTTTCAGCGCTGTTCTTTGGTGAACATATCGAGCCGATTACCTGGCTGTTTGCCTGCGGGGTGATCGTGACGGTGATGCTGGGGCGCAAGACAGCGGTGCAGCCTGCGCCCATTTCAAAGCCCAATACAGTCTAAGTGCGGGAGGCGCTTGCCCTGATATCTTTTGGAGCGAACTTGCTCGCGAAGAACTCACAGGCGCCGCGTTTACTCAGGGAACACGCGTTACCGTTGACGTTTTTTTGCGAGCAAGCTCGCTCCTGCAGATGACGACTTGCCCGGTGCTCAGCTCAGGTAACCCTCTGCGCGCAGCAGGGTTTCCAGGCAGTGCTCG
This sequence comes from Pseudomonas sp. BCA17, assembly GCF_004519405.1. Taxonomy (GTDB): domain Bacteria; phylum Pseudomonadota; class Gammaproteobacteria; order Pseudomonadales; family Pseudomonadaceae; genus Aquipseudomonas. The sequence continues at coordinate 481,522 of NZ_SGWI01000004.1, forward strand.
GTGATGTGGTAGAACGCCTTCAGTTCCTGGATTTTCTCCAGCAACTGGGCGTTATCCACTGGCTCGGCGCGTTTGACCGCCAGGATCATCTTGTTCTTGTTGGTGTGCTCCAGGGAGATGAACTCGAACACCTTGGTCTCGTAGCCACAGGCTTCAAGAAACAATGCACGCAAGCTGTCGGTGACCATTTCCGCCTGTTGGCCCAGGTGCAGGCCGTATTGCAGCATCGGCTTCAATAGCACTGGGCTCTGGATCTGCAGGCGAATCTGCTTGTGGCAGCACGGCGAGCACATGATGATCGACGCGCCGGAGCGGATGCCAGTGTGGATCGCGTAGTCGGTCGCGATATCGCAGGCGTGCAGGGCAATCATCACGTCCAGCTCGCTCGGCGCCACGCTGCGCACATCACCGCATTTGAACACCAGCCCCGGGTGTTCCAGGCGTGCGGCGGCGTTGTTGCACAGGGTGACCATGTCTTCGCGCAGCTCGACGCCGGTCACTTCGCCCTCGGCCTTGAGGGTGTTGCGCAGGTAATCGTGGATGGCGAAGGTCAGGTAGCCCTTGCCCGAACCGAAATCGGCGACGCGCACCGGCTGGTCGAGCTTAAGCGGTGACGAGGTCAACGCATGGCTGAACACTTCGATGAACTTGTTGATCTGCTTCCACTTGCGCGACATCGACGGGATCAGCGCCTGCTTGGAATCGGTCACGCCCAGGTCGGCAAGGAACGGACGGCTCAGGTCGAGGAAGCGATTTTTCTCGCGGTTGTGCTCGGCGGAAGGTGCCTCGCGCAACTGTTGCGGCTTGCTTTTGAACAGCGAGCTTTTGTTCTTCTTGCTGTATTCCAACTGGGCTTCGTCGGTCAGCGACAGCAAGTGCGCGTTCTTGAACGAGGCCGGCAGCAGCTCGGCAATCGCCGTCACGCCGTCGGCCAAGGGCAGGTTCTTGGTGATGTCGCGGGTCTTGTAGCGATAAACGAAGGACAGGCAAGGCTGCTCCTTGACCGTCACCTGCTTGATGATCAGCCGTTGCAGGTCAGCTTCTTCACCGACGTACTTGGCCAGCACCAGCTTGATGAACGCGTTCTGCGCCAGGCTTGTGCTCAGCAACTCAATGAACTGGGCATGATGATCAGGCGCAGGGCGGGCAGGTTGAGCGGTGACGGACATGAACAAAAACGCCTCGGGCTGGGAATGCCGGGCATTTTAGGGGGGATAGCCCGCCAGGGCACGGAGTTATTTGACCAATGGTCACCACAGGCCATTTGTGGGAGGGGCCTGCTCCTTCCCACATGGGTTCCTGCGTTGCCTGGCCTATTCGAGCACTACCAGGCGATTGGGCAGCTCGTTACGCGTCTGCGTCACCGGCACATGCACCTTCAGCAACTCACCACAGGCCTCGATGCAGGCAATGAACCCGGCCAACGTCTGCCCCTGTTTCACTTGCAGGGTAAACGCCTTGACGATGGCGTCCCAACTGCTGTCATCCAGCCGCTTGGAAATGCCGTCATCCACCAGGATCTCCACGTAGCGCTCGGCCTCGCAGACAAAAATCAGCATGCCGGTGCTGCCCAGGGTGTGGTGCAGGTTCTGCTCGAGGAACTGTCGCCGTGCCAGGTTGGATGCGCGCCAGTGGCGTACCGAGCGTGGGATCAAGCGGGTGGTGACCTTGGGCAAGCGAAACAGCAGGCACAACACGATGAACGTCACCCATTGCGCCAACAACAGGGTGTACATGGTCAAGTAGCCCGACAGGTAATGCACCACGCCCGGCACCACCAACGCGATCAGGCTGGCCCACAACAGCGGAATGTAGGCGTAATCGTCAGCGCGCGCGGCCAGCACCGTCACCAGTTCGGCGTCGGTCTGTTGCTCGACCCGGGCGATGGCTTCGGCGACTTGGCGTTGCTCATGTTCAGTCAGTAATGCCATGGTTGTACATGCTCTTTTCTAGTTATTGTCATCACCAGCCACCCGACGCACCGCCGCCGCCGAAGCCGCCACCGCCGCCTCGGAAACCTCCGCCTCCCCCGCTTCCTCCGCCGCCTCGACCACTGCTGCTGAGGATCGCCAAGAGGATAGCGCCCACCGGCAGGCCCAGGCGATTGCACAACCACAACACGCCGATCAGCAGGATAAACAGGCCAATCGAAAACCCGGGATTATCCTTGGCGAAATTCGCATCCGCCACATGCGCAGGCACCGCCAACGGCTCGCCGCCTACCACCTGCAGCATCGCCGCCACACCCTCGCTGATGCCCTGGCTGAAATTGCCGGCCTTGAACTTGGGCGCGATCACCTGGTTGATGATCACCCATGACTGCGCATCCGTCAGCACACCTTCCAGCCCGTAACCAACTTCGATGCGCAATTTGCGCTCATCCCGGGCGACGATCAACAGCGCGCCGTTGTCCTTGCCCTTCTGGCCAATGCCCCACTGGCGGCCCAATTGATAACCGAAGTCTTCAATGGGCACACCCTGCAGGTCGGGCACGGTAACCACCACGATCTGGTCGCCCGTGGTTTGCTCCAGTGCCTGCAGTTGCCGGGTCAGTTGCTCGCGCGTGGCCGGGTCGATCATCTGCGCGTTGTCCACCACCCGGCCGGTCAAGGCCGGGAACGTCAGTGCCGCCTGGGCGGCACCGACGCAGGCTAACAACCACAGCGCAAAGCCTATCCGTAATAAACGCATCGACACCTCAGGGAAGCCTTATTTGAACTTCACTTGGGGCGCTTTATCGGCATCGGCACTGGTGGCTTCGAACGTAGCGCGGACCGGCAGATCGCTGTACATGATGCTGTGCCACAAGCGTCCCGGGAAGGTACGGATCTCGGTGTTGTAAGCCTGCACTGCCTGGATAAAGTCACGACGGGCCACGGCGATACGGTTTTCAGTGCCTTCAAGCTGGGATTGCAGGGCCAGGAAGTTCTGGTTGGCCTTCAGGTCCGGGTAGCGTTCGGACACCACCATCAGGCGGCTGAGGGCGCCGCTCAAACCGTCCTGGGCTTGCTGGAACTGCTTGAGTTTTTCCGGGTTGTCGAGGGTGCTGGCATCCACCTGGATCGAGGTGGCCTTGGCCCGCGCTTCGATCACGGCGGTGAGGGTGTCCTGCTCATGGGCGGCGTACCCCTTGACCACTTCCACCAGGTTGGGGATCAGGTCCGCACGCCGTTGGTATTGGTTCTGCACCTGGCCCCAGGCCGCCTTGGCCTGTTCGTCCAGGGTAGGAATGGTGTTGATGCCACAACCGCTCAGCACGCTGCTGATCAAGAGCAACGCGGCGGCCTTGAAGCCCCAGCGGTAGGTGTGTGCTGCTTGCATGGTGTCTCTCCTGGTGAAACGGGATGGAATTGACAGCTGGCCCTATCGATCACGCGCTTGAGGCATAATCCGCGACCACGACTGGAATGCATCGAGTCAATCAGCTAAAAGATGCCCAGCGCAAATAAGAGTTCAGAAGTGTGGTGCATTTTCAGCAATAACACTCGAACAACAACATAAGTTCCCCACATTTTGGCAGACCGGTGCATGTGTGCCGTGCAGTAAGCCGAAAAAGGATATTCATGAAAAAGCTGTGTTTGCTCGGCCTGATCGCCACGCTGGCCACTCACCCCGTATGGGCAGAGACAACGCCTGCCACGCTTAAAGACAAGGATGCGTTCGTCAACGACCTGCTCAAGCAGATGACCCTCGATGAAAAGATCGGCCAATTGCGCCTGATCAGCATCGGCCCGGAAATGCCCCGCGAGCTGATCCGCAAGGAAATCGCCGCGGGCCGCATCGGCGGCACCTTCAACTCCATCACCCGCCCGGAAAACCGTCCGATGCAGGACGCCGCCATGCGCAGCCGGTTGAAGATCCCGATGTTCTTCGCCTATGACGTGATCCACGGCCACCGTACCATTTTCCCGATCAGCCTGGCCCTCGCTTCCAGCTGGGACATGGACGCCATCGGCCGTTCCGGGCGCATCGCCGCCCAGGAAGCCGCCGCCGACAGCCTCGACATCACCTTCGCGCCGATGGTCGACATCTCCCGCGACCCACGCTGGGGCCGTACTTCCGAAGGTTTCGGCGAAGACACGTATCTGGTCTCACGCATTGCCGAGGTGATGGTCAAGGCATTCCAGGGCACCAGCCCCGCCAACGCCGACAGCATCATGGCCAGCGTCAAGCACTTCGCCTTGTATGGCGCGGTGGAAGGCGGTCGCGACTACAACGTCGTCGACATGAGCCCGGTCAAGATGTACCAGGATTACCTGCCGCCCTACCACGCGGCGATCAAGGCCGGTTCCGGCGGCGTGATGGTGGCGCTCAACTCCATCAACGGTGTGCCCGCCACCGCCAACACCTGGCTGATGAACGATCTGCTGCGCAAGGACTGGGGCTTCAAGGGCCTGGCCGTCAGCGACCACGGTGCGATCTTCGAGCTGATCAAGCACGGCGTGGCCAAGGATGGGCGTGAAGCCGCCAAGCTGGCGATCAAGGCCGGTATCGACATGAGCATGAACGACTCGCTGTACGGCAAGGAATTGCCGGGGCTGCTCAAGTCCGGCGAGATCGAGCAAAGCGACATCGACAACGCCGTGCGTGAAGTGCTTGCCGCCAAGTACGACATGGGCCTGTTCAAAGATCCGTACCTGCGTATCGGCAAGGCCGAAGACGATCCGGCCGACACCTATGCCGAGAGCCGCCTGCACCGCAGCGACGCCCGTGACATCGCGCGGCGCAGCCTGGTTTTGCTGAAGAACCAGAACCAGACCCTGCCGCTGAAAAAGTCCGCGACCATCGCCCTGGTCGGCCCGCTGGCCAAGGCTCCGATCGACATGATGGGCAGTTGGGCCGCCGCCGGGCGTCCCGCGCAATCGGTCACACTGTTCGACGGCATGAACGCCGTGATCGGCGAAAAAGGCAAAGTGATCTATGCCCGTGGCGCCAACATTACCAATGACAAGGCGGTCGTCGACTACCTCAACTTCCTCAACTTCGATGCACCGGAAGTGGTGGACGACCCGCGCTCATCGCAAGTGATGATCGACGAAGCGGTCAAGGCCGCGAAAAATGCCGACGTGGTAGTGGCGGCCGTGGGTGAATCCCGTGGCATGTCCCACGAGTCCTCCAGCCGCACCGACCTGAACATCCCGCAAAGCCAGCGCGACCTGATCAAGGCGCTCAAAGCCACCGGCAAACCTCTGGTGCTGGTGCTGATGAACGGGCGTCCACTGTCGATCGTCGAGGAAAACCAGCAGGCCGATGCGATCCTGGAAACCTGGTTCGCCGGCACCGAAGGCGGCAACGCCATCGCAGATGTACTGTTCGGTGACTACAACCCATCGGGCAAACTGCCGATCACCTTCCCACGCTCGGTGGGGCAGATTCCGACCTACTACAACCACCTGACCATCGGTCGGCCGTTCACCCCAGGCAAACCGGGCAACTACACCTCGCAGTACTTCGATGACACCACCGGGCCGCTGTTCCCGTTCGGCTACGGCCTGAGCTACACCACGTTCAGCCTGTCGGACATGGCGCTGTCGTCCACAACCCTGAACAAGACCGGCAAGCTCGACGCCAGCGTCACGCTGAAAAACACCGGCACGCTGGATGGCGAAACCGTGGTGCAGCTGTACATCCAGGACGTGGCCGGCTCGATGATCCGTCCGATCAAGGAGTTGAAGAACTTCCAGAAGGTCATGCTCAAAGCGGGTGAGGAACGCACCCTGCACTTCACCATCACCGAGGACGACCTGAAGTTCTACAACACCCAGCTCAAGTACGCGGCGGAACCGGGTGAGTTCAATGTGCAGATCGGGCTCGATTCACAGGATGTAAAACAGCAGACTTTTGAGTTGTTGTAACGGCTAGATTCAAGTTGCAAGCTTCAAGCGGCAAGAAAGAGCAGGTGTGCTCTTAACTTGCAGATTGAAGCTTGCAGCTGCTTTAGCTCCTTCTGTCTAGAAGGTTCACCACCAGCCGATCAATCCACCCCCACACCCGCTGTTTCACGCGCCGCCACAACGGCCGCGCTTTCCACGCCTGCAGACTCACCGCCTGGCTTTGCGCAAAGTCCCGCTCGAAGCACCTCGTCACCGCCTGCGTCAATCCGGGGTCCAACGCTTCGAGGTTGGCTTCCAGGTTGAAGCGCAGATTCCAGTGATCGAAATTGCACGAGCCAACACTCACCCAGTCATCCACCAGCACCATTTTCAGGTGCAGGAAACACGGTTGGTATTCGAATATCTGCACACCCGAGCGCAACAGGCGCGGGTAATAGCGGTGCCCGGCGTAGCGCACGGAAGGGTGATCGGTGCGCGGCCCGGTGAGCAGCAGGCGCACATCCACACCCCGCGCCGCCGCCCGACGCAGAGCCCGGCGCACGCCCCAGGTCGGTAAAAAGTAGGGCGTAGCCAGCCAGATGCGTTGCTGGCTGAGGTTCAATGCGCGGATCAGTGATTGCAAAATATCGCGATGCTGACGAGCGTCGGCATACGCCACCCGACCAAGGCCAGCACCTGTCGCCGGCACCTTGGGCAAGCGCGGCAAACCGAAATGGCTGGCGGGTTTCCACTCCCGACGCGCCGCGTTGGCATGCCATTGACGGTCGAACAGCGCCTGCCAGTCCTGCACCAGCGGGCCGCTGATTTGCACCATCACTTCATGCCAGTCGGCAACATCGTTACCGGGCGTCCAGAATTCATCCGTCGCACCGGTACCGCCCACGAAAGCGTCGGACTGGTCGATCAACAATAGTTTGCGATGGTCGCGGTACAGGTTGCGCATCCAACGGCGCCAGTTGAGGCGATTGTAGAAACGCAGCTCCACACCGGCATCGGTCAAGCGTTTACGCAGCCCAAGGGTGAACGCCAGGCTGCCGTAATCATCGAACAGGCAACGCACCTGCACTCCTCGTTCAGCGGCCAGCACCAACGCCTGCACCAAGGCTTCGGCGCAGGCGCCGGCTTCCACCAGGTAGAGTTCGAGGTCCACCTGCCGCTCGGCCCGGGCGATGCCTACCAACATCTGAGGGAAGAAACTCGGACCGTCGATCAGCAACTCGAAACGGTTGGCGTTGCGCCAGGGAAATACTGCGCCGCCCATGTCAGCGCGCCGAAAAAATCAGCACCGCACCCACCGGCACCGAAAGGCTGATCGACGTAAGCCCGGCCGCCTTACGCAAGGCCGCCACACCCGGCATCAGCTCGAAATCCTCGGCATGCACCACCACAGGTTCCAACGTCACCACCTGGAACCGGCGATCATCCAGACGCGTGGCGAGCAGCTCGGCACTGTAAGTCCGGGTCTTGCCATGCAGCGTCACCGACAGAGGCAGACGCAGCTCCAGCTGTGCGCCTGGCGCCAGGTCGTTGATCGGTTGCAGGTTGATCTGCGCGTTGATCCGGGCTTCAGGGAATGTCTTGATTTCAAACAGGTCATTGCGCATGCGCTCATCGCGCAGGGGGATGCCACTCTTGATCGACTCCAGCTCAACGTCCAGTTGCGCCGCGCCATCGCCGTCGACCTTGCCGTGCAACACCAGGAAGCGATGCACTTCGGCGATTTCGGTATTTTTGGTCGTAACGAACGACAGGCGCGAGGACTCGTTATCCAGGTACCAATCGGCATGGGCAGGCACGGCGGCCGCAGCCAAGAGTGCGAAGGCCAAGGGTTTGATTGACATTAAAGACTCGCGGGAAAAAACCTGGACGAACCTTAAGCGCAATGTCATGAACGGCGCAAATCCATTATGGGAGGGGACTTGCTCCCGGTAGCGGCTGATCAGTCAGACAAGCAGGCGGCCGCCTCTGCACCCATTGCGTCAGCTGCTCATGGGCATACGCCAATTGCAGCACCGCGTGGTCGGCCTGGGCCGGGCCGATGATCTGCAGCCCCATGGGCAGGCCCTGGGGGTTGAAGCCCACCGGGATGCTCATGCTCGGCAGACCGGCCAGGGTGGGGCCGATCACCACCTCCATCCAGCGATGGTAAGTATCCATTTCACGCCCTGCCACTTGGCGCGGCCAAGGCTGTTGTGCATCGAAAGGGAACACCTGGGCAGTGGGCAACAGCAGGAAATCGTAGCGTTCGAACAGCGTGGTCAACGCGCGATACCACTCGCTGCGATCCACCGATGCCTGATACACCTGCTGGGCACTCAAGCCCAGGCCGCCCTCCACTTCCCATTGCGCCTCGGGCTTGAGCAGTGCGCGCTTTTTCGGGTTGGTATAGGCCGCAGCCAGGTTGCCATGCACCAACCAGTGGCGATGCACCAGCCAACTGCGCCACAGGCGCGCCATGGAAAAGTCCGGTTGGCAGCTGTCGACGTCGCACCCCAGCGTGGTGAAATCGCTCAGGGCCGATTCACACAGGCTCATTACGCCGTCTTCCATCGGCAGGTAGCCGTTATAGTCCCCCAGCCAGCCCAGGCGAGTGCCCTTGAAATCACGCGGCAAGGGCTGGCCCAAAACGCTCGGATCGTCCTTCGATGACAACGGCACCCGTGGGTCATAACCCGCCTGGATGCTCAGCAGCCGCGCCACGTCCGTTACGCTGCGGCCCATCGGACCTTCGGTACTCAGTTGCTGCACGAACAGTTCCGGCATCGGTCCGTGGGGCACCCGGCCCTGGGACGGGCGCAAGCCGAACACATTGTTGAAGGCCGCCGGGTTGCGCAACGACCCCATCATGTCGCTGCCATCGGCCACCGGCAGCATGCGCAGCGCCAGGGCCACGGCCGCCCCGCCGCTGCTGCCGCCCGCGACGCGGCTTGGGTCATACGCATTGACGGTGGTGCCAAACACCGTGTTGTAGGACTGCGAGCCCAGGCCGAACTCCGGCACGTTGCTCTTGCCGATGATGATCGCGCCGCTGGCCCGCACCCGCGCTACGCTGATGGCATCTTCTTTCGGCACATGCTCGGCGAACAGGGGCGAGCCCAAGGTCGTGCGCAGTCCCTGGGTGGCCGCCAGGTCCTTGATCGCCTGGGGCATGCCGTGCATCCAGCCACGGGACCGGCCCTGGTCCAATTCGCGATCGCGGGCCCGCGCCTCGGCGAGCACCTCATCGGCCTCGCGCAGCGACACCAGCGCGTTCACGCTCGGGTTGAAACGCTGGATCTGCGCCAGATACGCCAGCATGACCTCTTCGCAGGAGACCTGCCGGGCGTGGATCGCCCGCGACAGTTGCACCGCATCCCAATCAACAATATTCAAGGCTTCACCTCACTCGGAAACGGCAGCGGCTGCTTGGCACGCAGGGCCGAAAAATCCGTCGGTGGCCATGCACGGCATTAGCAGCAAACGCTCGATAGACGACGCAGCGGTCAGCCACTCACAGTTCCACAGGTGGACCATCAAGGCAACAGGCGGCAGCCCTGGCGATCGCCCATCCACCGTGCGGTATGGGTGCGCCCCAGGCCGCTGGCGGTCACTTCACTGCGCTTGGGGCTATCGCTGAACGCACTGGTCGGCACGTACTGCTTCACATAGCCCCGGCAATATTCGGCCGGGTTGTTTTCCACGTACCGGCACGAACAGTATTCCTTGGCCGTGTACGCCGCGATGATGTCAGGGAAGGCTTGCAGGTTGACGCGCTCGTGCCAGATCCACCCCGCCAACGCGAGCAACAGCAGCAGGAACAGACAGGTAAACGGCCGACGGCGGATCATGGCTGCACCGCCGCCAGTACGCGCTTGAGCAGTTCGTTGTGGCGATAGCTGCCGTCACGGTCATCGCCATAGCGCACGATCACCAGGTGTTCGGCGGGCATCACGAACAACGCCTGGCCCCAGTGGCCGAGCGCGGCGAAGGTGTCCTCGGGGGCATCGGGCCAGGGCCTGGGTGCGCCTTTATTGAGCCACCAATGGCCACCCGGCACAGCGTCGTCCTGGCCAGCCTTGTAGTGGGCGAAGGGCTGGCGATTGAAGGCGATCCACGCTTCAGGCAGCAACTGCTGATCGCCCCAGCGCCCGTCCCGGGCCATCAACAGGCCAACCCGCGCCAGGTCGCGAGCGGTGAGGTAGGCATAGGACGAAGCGACAAAAGTTTCATCAGCATCGGTTTCCCAGGTGGCGTTGCGGATGCCCAGCGGTTTGAACAGCACGTCCCAGGGATAACTTATATAAGCCTTGTGACCGAGCATGCCCTTGAGGGCGGCGGACAGGATGTTGGTGTCACCACTGGAATAACGGAACACCTGGCCTGGCGCGCTGACGGACTCGGTGTCTGCCGCAAAGTCGGCCATATCGCCACGGCCGCGGGTGTAGAGCATCGCCACCACGGAGGATTTCAGCGGGGCGTATTCATAGTCTTCCTGCCAGTCCAGGCCCGACGCCCAGTGCAGCAGGTCGGCCATCGTCACCGTGGGGTGTTGTTTCATCGGCGGGTAAAAGCGCGCGGCGGGGTCGGTCAGCTTGAAGCGGTTTTCGCCGTAGGCCACACCGAGCACAGTGGCCATCAGGCTTTTGCTGACGGACCACGTCAGGTGCGGCGTGCTGGCAGTGGTGGGCGCGCCGTAGCGTTCATAAATGATCTCGCCGTCACGGATCACCAGCAGTGCGTCGGTGCGGATGCCTTTACGGGTCACGTCATCGCGGGCGGGGAATGCGTAGGCGTCCAATGCATCGACAGCGGGGCCGGAAAGCGCTGCGCCCCTGGCCCACTCCTTGTCAGGCCAGGTTTCGGCGTGGGCGGTAACGGTGACGAACAGCAGGGCGACGCACAACAAGCCTCTGACCATAAACGCAGACTCAACGAGGGGGCATTCAAGCCCGCGAGCCTAGCCGAGGCCGATGACAGATTGGCGACAAAAGGCCTGTCATCCAACCGTCACCGTAACTTCATGGAGATGACACCGAGGCTACATAGCCTGAGTTTGGACAAACAAGTCGACCGGCCGGTAAGTGGCCGGCACTCGGAGATTCGCCATGACTCAGATCGCCCGCATCAGCGACACCGGCAATGAACGCCGCCTGCAAGCCGAACGCCTGGTTGGCGCGCAGGCGTTGCAGGAAGCCCAGACCCTGCGGTTCAACGTGTTCAGCGGCGAGTTCAACGCCAAGCTGAAAGGTGCGGAACTGGGCCTGGACATGGATGATTATGATGTTCACTGCAGCCACATCGGCGTGCGTGATTTGAACAGCGGTCGACTGGTGGCCACCACCCGTTTGCTGGACCACCAGGCTGCCAGCACCCTGGGTCGGTTCTACAGTGAAGAAGAATTCAGCCTGCATGGTTTATTGCACCTGCAAGGCCCGATCCTGGAAATCGGCCGCACGTGCGTCGACCCGGCTTACCGCAACGGCGGCACTATCGCAGTGCTGTGGGGCGAGCTGGCCGAAGTACTCAACGAGGGTGGCTACAGCTATCTGATGGGTTGCGCGAGCATCCCGATGCACGATGGCGGCATTCAGGCCCACGCGATCATGCAGCGCTTGCGCGAACGTTACCTGTGCAACGAACACTTGCGCGCCGAACCGAAAAAGCCGCTGCCGGCGCTGGACCTGCCGTCCAACGTCATCGCCGAGATGCCGCCCTTGCTCAAGGCCTATATGCGCCTGGGTGCGAAGATCTGCGGCGAGCCGTGCTGGGATGAAGACTTCCAGGTGGCCGATGTCTTTATCCTGCTCAAGCGCGATGAGTTGTGCCCGCGTTACGCCCGCCATTTCAAGGCGGCAATGTGATGAGCCGTCTGCGCGTCTACGGACGCATTGCCCGGGTGGTGCTGGTGGTGGCGCTGGGCTTGAGCATGGCCAGTGTCTTTGGTGTGTTCGAACGCTTGGGCGTCGCCAACTCGATGGTGCGGCGCCAGCGCTGGTCGCGGTTCTTTATGGCGCGATTGACTAACGCCCTGCCCTTTCGCGTGACGGTACACGGCGAGGTGCCGCAAACGCCGATGCTGTGGGTGAGTAACCATGTGTCCTGGACCGACATTCCGCTGCTGGGCATGGTGGCGCCGATGTCATTTCTGTCCAAGGCCGAAGTACGCACCTGGCCGGTCGCCGGTTGGTTGGCGGCCAAGGCCGGTAGCCTGTTTATCCGCCGGGGCTCGGGCGACAGCCAGTTGATCCGCAAACAGATGACCCGCCACTTGGAGCAGCAGCACCCGCTGCTGATGTTCCCGGAAGGCACCACCACCGACGGGCGCAGCCTGCGCACCTTCCACGGGCGCTTGCTGGCCAGTGCGATCGATGCCGAGGTGTCACTGCAACCGGTGGCGATCCGTTACCTGCGCGGTGGTCAGGTCGATCCTCTGGCACCGTTCATTGGCGATGATGACTTGCTCTCGCACCTCATGCGCCTGTTTGCCAATGACCAGGGCGATGTGGAGATTCATGTGCTCAAGCCGATTGCCTGTGCCGGCCAGGAACGCGCGGCGCTGGCGTACCAGGCACAGCAGGCGGTGCAGAAGGCGTTGTTCGGGCCGTTGCCCGAGGCCGAGCAGGTGGATGCCCGACCAGCATTTGCGGCCTGAACTTACCCGGAGGGAGGGGCTTAGCCCTTCCCACCTTCAGTTCTGCAGAGTCAGTTGGGCCTGGGCAAATTTCTGCAACTGCGGATAGAACAACCGAAAGTCCTCACTCAGCGGCTCATACAACACCCGCAACTCCTGCATGGCATGGGCCAGTTCTTCGGGCTGCGTCAGGCGTCGGGAGATCCCTCGCAAGACCTGCTCCATCACCGCGAACTCGCGGTATGAACCCAGCCAGTCATCCGCAGCCATATAAGGGGCGATCTGTGCCAGGCGCCCCGGCAATTGCGGTTCGGCCGCCAGCACGCGGTAGACCTGTGCGGTAAAGCGTTCCAGCGGTTGGTCGGCATACTCCAGCCAATCCCGCGCCAGGCAATGGTCGAAAAACACATCGAGGACGATCCCGGCATAACGCCGGCGGGTCAGGCTGAAGCGCGACAACGCCTCCCCCACCAGCGCGTGGCTGTCGGTGAAGCGATCAATTGAGCGGTGCAGCGCAATGGCCGATTCGATTTGCGGGCTGAACTGGCCCTGCAGGCGGCCTTTGACAAAGTCGCCATACAGGCTGCCCAGCAATTGCGCAGGAAGTTGGCCGCCCAGGTGCAGATGTGCGAGATAATTCATGGCGTGCAGTCTAACACTGCCACCAACGTATCGTTATAACCCGATATACCGAATTGATCGGCATTAAGACCAAAATCATATTGGTATATCGAGATTCAACGATTTAAAGTTCGCCTCATCGCGATATAACGCTGCAGCAACGAGCAACCGCCATGTCCATCGACCTCGACGAAATAATAAAAGCCCTGGCACACCCAGTACGACGAGAAATCCTCACCTGGCTGAAAGACCCCAAGGTGCAGTTCCCCGAACAACTGCACAACCACGAATACGGCATCTGCGCCGGGCAGATCGACCAGCGCTGCGGCTTATCCCAGTCGACCGTGTCGGCCCACCTGGCCACCTTGCAACGGGCCGGTCTGATCAGCAGCCAGAAGGCCGGGCAATGGCACTTTTTCAAACGCAACGAGGAAACGATCCAAGCCTTCCTCGCCGCGTTCATCACTGAACTCAGCGCTGACGATAAAGCAGCGCTGTAACAAGGAAACGATAATGCCCCTCTCGCTACTCATACTGGCCCTGAGCGCCTTCGCCATCGGCACCACCGAATTCGTCATCATGGGTTTGCTGCCCGATGTGGCGGCGGATTTGGGCGTGTCGATTCCAGGCGCCGGCTGGCTGGTTACCGGTTACGCCCTGGGCGTGGCCATCGGCGCGCCGTTCATGGCACTGGCGACCGCCAAGCTGCCACGCAAGGCCGCCCTAGTAGCGTTGATGGTCATCTTCATTATCGGCAACCTGCTCTGCGCCCTGGCCAGCGACTACAACGTGCTGATGTTTGCCCGCGTGATCACCGCGCTGTGCCACGGCGCCTTCTTCGGTATCGGTTCGGTGGTAGCGGCCAATCTGGTGCCGGCCAACAAGCGCGCGTCGGCCGTGGCCTTGATGTTTACCGGCCTGACCCTGGCGAACGTACTGGGCGTGCCATTGGGCACTGCACTGGGGCAGGAAGCCGGCTGGCGTTCGACCTTCTGGGCCGTCACGGTGATTGGCGTGGTGGCGTTGATCGGTCTGATCCGTTTCCTGCCCGCCAAGCGGGATGAAGAGAAACTCGACATGCGCGCCGAACTCAAAGCCCTCCAGGGTGCCGGTATCTGGCTGTCGCTGACCATGACCGCGCTGTTTTCAGCGTCCATGTTCACCCTCTTTACCTACGTCGCGCCGTTGCTGGGCGATGTCACTGGCGTTTCGCCCAAGGGCGTGACCTGGACGCTGCTGTTGATCGGCCTGGGCCTCACGGCGGGCAACATCATCGGCGGCAAGCTGGCGGACAAACGCCTGGCAGCCACGTTGATCGGCGTGTTCATCAGTATGGCGGTGATCTCCACCGTATTGACCTGGACCAGCGCGGCACTGATCCCGACTGAAATCACGCTGTTCCTGTGGGCAACTGCCTCGTTCGCCGCCGTCCCGGCGCTGCAGATCAACGTAGTGACCTTTGGCAAGGCGGCACCGAACCTGGTGTCCACCCTGAACATCGGTGCCTTCAATATCGGCAACGCCCTGGGCGCCTGGGTGGGCGGCAGCGTGATTGCCCACGGCTTCGGCCTGACCAGCGTGCCCGTGGCCGCCGGCGCCCTGGCGGTGCTCGCGCTGCTGGTGACCCTGATTACTTTCCGTCAGAGCGGCGATGCCGACCTGGCCCCTGCGACCAACTGATCAACTTAATAGAGAGAGTGTTTTCCCATGACGACTATTTTCGATCCGATCAAACTGGGCGACCTGGAACTGTCGAACCGCATCATCATGGCACCGCTGACCCGCTGCCGCGCAGATGAAGGCCGTGTACCCAACGCACTGATGGCCGAGTACTACGTGCAACGTGCTTCTGCCGGGCTGATCCTCAGCGAAGCGACCTCGGTCACCCCGATGGGCGTTGGCTACCCCGACACTCCGGGCATCTGGTCCAACGACCAAGTGCGCGGCTGGGCCAACATCACCAAGGCCGTACACGGTGCGGGCGGCAAGATTTTCCTGCAACTGTGGCACGTAGGGCGGATCTCGCATGAGTCCTACCTGAACGGCGAAACGCCGGTGGCCCCGAGCGCCATCCAGCCTAAAGGCCACGTCAGCCTGGTGCGCCCACTGGCCGACTATCCAACCCCGCGCGCCCTGGAAACCGCTGAAATCGCCGACATCGTCGACGCCTACCGCGTGGGTGCGGAAAACGCCAAGGCTGCCGGCTTTGACGGTGTGGAAATCCACGGCGCCAACGGCTACCTGCTTGACCAGTTCCTGCAAAGCAGCACCAACAAGCGTACCGACAACTATGGTGGTTCCCTGGAAAACCGTGCCCGCCTGCTGCTGGAAGTCACAGACGCTGCGATTGAAATCTGGGGCGCCGGCCGTGTAGGCGTGCACCTGGCTCCGCGCGCCGACTCCCACGACATGGGTGACGAGAACCTGGCCGAAACCTTCACCTACGTGGCCAGCGAACTGGGCAAGCGGGGTATCGCATTTATCTGTTCCCGCGAAAAAGAAGGTGCCGACAGCCTCGGCCCGCAGTTGAAAAAAGCCTTCGGCGGCCCGTACATCGCCAACGAGCGTTTCACCAAGGACAGCGCCAACGCCTGGCTGGCAGCGGGCAAGGCAGATGCGGTGGCCTTCGGCGTACCGTTCATTGCCAACCCCGACCTGCCGGCACGCCTGAAGGCCGATGCACCGCTGAACGAACCGCATCCGGAAACCTTCTACGGCAAAGGCCCGGTGGGTTACATCGATTACCCAACGCTGGCGATCTGACGTAAATCGCTGAAACGAAAAAGCCCCGGTTCGCAGGAACCGGGGCTTTTTCATAGGCGCTTGGAAACATTCCTTCACAGCCTTGCAACAATATCGCTACAAAATACATAGGCGGCTATCTATCAACCGACCGCCAGCCCGTATATAAAGTCATCCTACCCATCAGGCAGAAGGGCGATTGACTGTCTCTGGACTTTACTGTTGACACAACTGGAAGCAATTACGCATTTTGTCTCAATTGCGCAGGCTGGGGCTCAGGCGCAGCATGTCCAGCCCTGCATCAACCCAACGCTCTGCGTCCTGGTGCAGCTGGAAGCTGTCGGGCACCAGTAGCCACTGGCCAATCAGGCCTTGGATGTAGCCATGGATGCACACTGCCCCCCGGACAGTGTCCAGGTTTTCCGGAAGCTGCCCCCGATTGACCGCGTTACGCAACGTCAGGCCGATGCGCAGGTTGCATTCCAGACTGTGGGTCTGGCGTTGGCGCCGCATGTCACACATTTCATCGGTGAACTCGCACTTATGGATCAGGATTTCGTTGATGCGCCGGGTTTTCGGGTCCAGAGCCACTTGATGATAGAGATGAATCAACAGCTTGCGCATACAGCCCAGCGGGTCGACTTCGTCCTCGCTTTCACTCGCCCTGGCCAATTCGTCCAGGGGTTCGTGCAGCGTGTCCAGCAGTGCCTGGAGCAAGTCCGACTTATTACTGAAATGCCAGTAGATGGCACCGCGCGTCACGCCGGCCAGCGTGGCGATGTCCGCCAACGTGGTCCGCGCAACGCCGCGCTGATAAAAGGCTTGCTCGGCGGCCTCGAGAATCTGGCTGCGTGTTTCCTGAGCTTCCTCTTTGGTGCGACGAACCATGGCAATAAAACCTCAATCAGAACACTTGGGATGATCGGCAACGAGCATCTGAATAATTGTGGGACGACACCGTCATGGGCGCCGAACGTACTAGAATCCAGGCTTTCAGCGGTGCTTTGTCAACATTCCGCAAAGCCTGTCAAGAGTTTACAAACAACCATGAACGTAAGTATATTGCGTAGCAAGCTACTTATCTACTCACAGCTTGTTTTTTACCCTTCCACACTGCTTGTGCGCACTCTGCGCGCCTGACCCGAGGATCTTCATGCAACTTAAGCCAGCTGTTACCGCTCTGGTCACTGCCGTCGCCCTGGCATCGCTGCTCAGCGGATGTAAAAAGGAAGAAGCGGCTCCGCCCGCTCAAACCCCTCAGGTCGGCGTGGTAACCATTCAACCGCAAGCCTTTACCCTGACCACCGAACTGCCAGGTCGTACCACGGCCTACCGCATTGCGGAAGTTCGTCCTCAGGTCAATGGCATCATTCTCAAGCGCCTGTTCAAGGAAGGCGGCGACGTGAAGGAAGGGCAGCAGCTCTACCAGATCGACCCGTCGGTGTATGAAGCCACGCTGAAAAGCGCACAAGCCACCCTGACCCAGACCAAGTCCATCACCGACCGCTACAAGCAGTTGGTCGATGAGCAGGCCGTCAGCCGCCAGGAGTACGACACCGCCCTGGCCAACCGGATGACCGCAGAGGCCAACGTGCAAACCGCCCAGATCAACGTGCGCTACACCAAAGTGTTCGCGCCGATCTCCGGGCGTATCGGCCGTTCCTCGGTGACTGAAGGCGCGCTGGTCAGCAATGGCCAGACCGATGCCATGGCCGTTATCCAACAACTGGACCCGATCTACGTCGACGTCACGCAGTCCTCGGCTGAAATGCTGAAACTGCGCCGCGACCTGGAAAGCGGCCAGTTGCAAAAAGCGGGTGACAACGCCGCCAAGGTCAAGCTGACCCTGGAAGACGGCACGGCCTACGGCCTGGACGGCAAGCTGGAGTTCTCGGAAGTGTCGGTCGACGAGACCACCGGTTCCGTGACCCTGCGCGCCGTGTTCCCGAACCCTGACCACACCCTGCTGCCAGGCATGTTCGTACACGCCCAGCTGCAAGCGGGTGTGAACAGCAAGGCCATCCTGGCGCCGCAACAAGGCGTGACCCGTGACCTCAAGGGTATCCCGACGGCACTGGTCGTGAACCAGGACAACAAGGTCGAGCAACGCGTCCTGGTAGCGAACCGCACTGCCGGCGCCTACTGGCTGGTGGAAGATGGCCTCAAGGCCGGTGACCGCGTGATCACCGAGGGCCTGCAGTTCATCAAGCCGGGCATCGAAGTCAAGGTCAAGGACGCTGATAACGCTAAACCCGCCGGTACGGCTGCAGCGCCTGCTGCCGCTGCTGGTAAAGGGGAGTAATTCATGTCGAAATTTTTTATCGACCGTCCCATTTTTGCCTGGGTAATCGCCCTGGTGATCATGCTGGTCGGGGCATTGTCGATCCTGAAGTTGCCCATCAACCAATACCCGGCCATTGCGCCAACCGCTATCGATATCCAAGTGACCTACCCAGGCGCGTCCGCACAGACCGTGCAGGACACCGTCGTGCAGGTGATCGAGCAACAGCTCAACGGTATCGACAACCTGCGTTATGTCGCCTCGGACAGTAACTCCGACGGCAGCATGACCATCACCGCGACATTCAACCAGGGTACCAACCCGGATATCGCTCAGGTCCAGGTGCAGAACAAGCTGAACCTGGCGACCCCACTGCTGCCGCAAGAAGTGCAGCAGCAGGGTATCCGCGTGACCAAGTCGGTGAAGAACTTCCTGATGGTGATTGGTCTGGTGTCGGAAGACGGCAGCATGACCAAGGACGACTTGTCCAACTACATCGTTTCCAACATCCAGGACCCGATTTCCCGGACCGCGGGTGTAGGTGACTTCCAGGTGTTCGGTTCGCAGTACGCCATGCGTATCTGGCTCGACCCGGCCAAGCTGAACAACTACCAGCTCACGCCCGTAGATGTCAGCAACGCCATTGCGGCCCAGAACGTCCAGGTAGCCACCGGCCAGTTGGGCGGCCTGCCTGCCCTGCCCGGCACCCAGCTGAACGCCACCATTATCGGCAAGACCCGCCTGCAAAGCGCCGAAGAGTTCGCCAAGATCCTGATGAAGGTGAACGCCGACGGCTCGCAGGTTCGCCTGGGCGACGTGGCTCGCATCGAGCTGGGTGGCCAGAACTACAGCATCAGTGCGCAGTTCAACGGCAAGCCGGCCTCCGGTATGGCCATCAAGCTGGCAGCCGGTGCAAACGCCCTCGACACCGGCAAGGCTATCCGCGCCACCGTGGCGTCCCTGGAACCGTTCTTCCCGCCTGGCATGAAGGCGGTGGTGCCGTATGACACCACCCCGGTGGTGACCGAATCGATCTCCGGTGTGGTTCACACCCTGGTCGAAGCGATCGTGCTGGTGTTCCTGGTGATGTTCCTGTTCCTGCAGAACTTCCGCGCCACCATCATCACCACCATGACCGTACCGGTGGTATTGCTGGGCACCTTCGGCATCCTCGCGGCAGCCGGCTTCACCATCAACACCCTGACAATGTTCGGCATGATCCTGGCCATCGGCTTGCTGGTGGACGACGCCATCGTGGTAGTGGAAAACGTCGAGCGGGTAATGGCCGAGGAACACCTGTCGCCGAAAGAGGCGACGATCAAGTCCATGGGCCAGATCCAGGGCGCCCTGGTGGGTATTGCCCTGGTCCTGTCGGCGGTACTGTTGCCGATGGCGTTCTTCGGCGGTTCCACCGGTGTGATCTACCGGCAGTTCTCCATCACCATTGTTTCGGCGATGGCGTTGTCGGTACTGGTTGCCTTGATCTTCACCCCGGCCTTGTGCGCCACCATGCTCAAGCCGATCGACCCGGAAAAACACGGCCAACCCAAGCGCGGCTTCTTCGGCTGGTTCAACCGCACATTCGATCGCGGCGTTCAGAAGTACGAGCGCGGCGTGGGCGGCATGATCAAGCACAAGATCCCGGCGTTCCTGGTGTATGCGCTGATCCTGGCCGGCATGATCTGGATGTTCACCCGCATTCCAAGCGCGTTCCTGCCTGAAGAAGACCAGGGTGTGATCTTTGCCCAGGTGCAGACGCCGGTAGGTTCGTCGGCTGAACGTACGCAGAAAGTCATCGACGATATGCGTATCTTCCTGCTGAACGACAAGGAAGGCGAGCCGGGCGAAGGCAAGGCCGTGAAGTCGGTGTTTACCGTCAACGGCTTCAACTTCGCCGGTCGTGGCCAGAGCTCGGGCCTTGCGTTCGTGATGCTCAAGCCGTGGGACGAGCGTGATGCGTCGCAATCGGTGTTTGAAGTGGCCAAGCGTGCCCAGGGTTACTTCTTCGGGGCCTTCAAGGACGCCATGGTCTTTGCCATCGTGCCGCCTTCGGTTCTGGAATTGGGTAACGCCACCGGTTTCGACGTGTTCCTGCAAGACCAGGGCGGCGTTGGCCACCAGAAGTTGATGGATGCGCGTAACCAGTTCCTGGGCGCGGCGTCGCAAAGCAAGATCCTGGCGGGCGTGCGCCCCAACGGCGTGAACGATGAGCCGCAATACGAGCTGACCGTTGACGACGAGAAGGCCAGTGCCCAAGGCATCAGCCTGGCGGAAATCCAGCAGACCCTGGCGATTGCCCTGGGTGGCAGCTACGTCAACGACTTCATCGACCGTGGTCGTGTGAAGAAGGTGTACGTGCAGGGCGATGCAGCCAGCCGCATGTCTCCGGAAGACCTCAACAAATGGTACGTACGCAGCACCTCCGGGAAGATGGTGCCCCTGTCGGCCATCTCTTCGGGCAAGTGGATCTACGGCTCGCCGAAGCTCTCGCGTTATAACGGTGTAGCGGCGATGGAAATCCTCGGTACTCCGGCACCAGGCTACAGTACGGGTGACGCGATGGCGGAAGTCGAGCGTATTGCCAAGGATCTGCCAACCGGTATCGGCTACTCGTGGACCGGCCTGTCGTATGAAGAACGTCTGTCCGGCTCCCAGGCGCCTGCGCTGTACGCCCTGTCGCTGCTGGTGGTGTTCCTGTGCCTCGCGGCACTGTACGAAAGCTGGTCGATCCCGATTGCGGTGATTCTGGTGGTGCCACTGGGCGTGATCGGTGCATTGATCGCCACCAGCCTGCGCGGCCTGTCCAACGACGTGTTCTTCCAGGTGGGCCTGCTGGTCACCGTGGGTCTGGCAGCGAAAAACGCCATCTTGATCGTGGAATTCGCCAAAGAACTCCACGAACAGGGCAAAGGCATCGTCGAGGCCGCCATCGAAGCGTCCCGCATGCGTCTGCGCCCGATCATCATGACGTCCATGGCGTTCATGCTCGGCGTACTGCCGCTGGCGATTTCCACCGGCGCAGGCTCAGGCAGCCAGCACGCGATCGGTACCGGCGTCATCGGCGGTATGATCACGGCTACTGTCCTGGCGATCTTCTGGGTGCCGCTGTTCTACGCAACCGTGTCGTCCGCCGGCGAACGCAAGAAACCGGTTACTACTGAAACCCCTAAAGAGGCTGGCCAATGAGCAAGTCGCTACTTTCCCTGGCCGTCACGGCATTCGTGCTCAGTGGCTGCTCTTTGATACCCGACTACCAGCGCCCTGAGGCGCCGGTAGCCGCCCAGTTCCCCCAGGGGCCGGCGTATTCGTCGGCCCAGGCGCCGGGCCAGGCCGCTGCCGAGCAGGGCTGGAAGCAGTTTTTCCATGACCCCGCCCTGCAACAGCTGATCCAGACCGCGCTGGTGAACAACCGTGACCTGCGCGTCGCGGCCCTGAACATCGACGCGTATGCGGCGCAGTACCAGATCCAGCGTGCCGACCTGTTCCCGGCCGTTTCGGCCACGGGTAGCGGCAGCCGTTCGCGTACTCCGGCGCGCCTGTCGCAGACCGGCGAGGCGAGCATCAACAGCCAATACTCGGCCGGGCTCGGGATCAGCGCGTATGAGCTGGACCTGTTCGGTCGCGTCCGCAGCCTGAGCGAAGAGGCCCTGCAAAAGTATTTCGCCACTGAAGAAGCACGGCGCAGTACCCAGATCAGCCTGGTGGCCAGCGTGGCCAATGCCTACCTGACCTGGCAGGCCGACAAGGAACTGCTCAAGCTGACCCAGGACACCTTGGGCGCCTTCGAGGAGAGCTACCGGTTGACCTCGCGCAGCAACGAAGTCGGCGTGGCCTCGGCCCTCGACCTCAGCCAGTCGCGTACCTCGGTGGAAAACGCCCGCGTGCAGCTTGCCCGCTATACGCGCCAGGTAGCCCAGGACGAAAACAGCCTGACTCTGCTGCTGGGCACCGGCCTGCCGGCCAACCTGGCCAGCAAGCCGCTGTCGGATGACCTGCTCAGCGAAGTGCCGGCCGGCTTGCCGTCTGACCTGCTGCAACGTCGTCCCGACATTGTGCAGGCCGAGTACAACCTCAAGGCCGCCAATGCCAATATCGGCGCAGCCCGTGCAGCGTTCTTCCCGAGCATCAGCCTGACCGCCAGCGCCGGTACCGCCAGCCCTAACCTGGGCGGCCTGTTCAAAGGCGGTTCAGGCACCTGGTCGTTTGCCCCGCAGATCAACATCCCGATCTTCAACGCCGGTAGCCTGCGCGCAAGCCTGGATTACTCGAAGATCCAGAAAGAGATCAACGTGGCCAACTACGAGAAAGCGATCCAGACCGGCTTCCAGGAAGTCTCCGACGGCCTCGCCGCACGTGCGACCTACAAGCAGCAACTGGACGCCCAACGTGGGTTCGTCGCCGCCAACCAGGATTACTACCGCCTGGCCGAGCGTCGCTACCGCATTGGTGTCGACAGCAACCTGACGTTCCTCGACGCCCAGCGCCAACTGTTCAGTGCCCAGCAATCGCTGATCACCGACCGCCTGGCGCAACTGACCAGCGAGGTCAACCTGTACAAGGCCCTCGGCGGCGGCTGGAACGAGCAAACCGCTAAAAACGAACCGTTGAAAGAAGAAGCGCCGAAGATGAAGCTGTTCTGATATCTGCGGCGTAAACGAAGCCCACCTTTCGGTGGGCTTTTTATTTTCCGTGCCCCACCAGCTTTCGTTCGATCATCGCCCACAACCCGCTCTTCCCCACTTTCAACGCTCCCATACCGCCAAGCACCATGGCCGCCACCTGCACAACCCCAATAACAACAGGTCCGACACCATGAGCACTTTCCATCCGCGCCAGCTTTTGCTGGCCACCGCTGTCGCCGGCTTTGCCCTACCCGTGGTCGCTGAAGAACACGGCTTTCTCGAAGACGCCAGCGCCAACCTCAACCTGCGCAATTTCTTCTTCAACCGCAATTACACCAACCCGACCAAAAGCCAGGGCGGCGCGCAGGAGTGGACGCAAAGTTTCATCCTCGACGCCAAGTCCGGCTTTACTCAAGGCACGGTGGGTTTCGGCCTGGATGTACTGGGCTTGTATTCGCAAAAGCTCGACGGTGGACGCGGCACCGGCGGTACCCAACTGTTGCCGCTGGACCACGATGGCCGCCCGGCCGATAACTTCGGGCGCCTGGGCGTGGCGTTCAAGACGCGTATTTCAAAGACCGAAGTGAAGGTCGGCGAATGGATGCCTGTGCTGCCGATCCTGCGTGCCGATGATGGCCGCTCGCTGCCGCAGACCTTGCGCGGTGGGCAAATCACCTCCAGGGAGATCGACGGCCTGACGGTGTATGGCGGCCAGTTCCGCGCCAACAGCCCACGTGACGACAGCAGCATGAGCGACATGTCGATGACCGGCAAAGCGGCATTCACCTCCGATCGCTTCAACTTTCAAGGTGCGGAATATGCGTTCAATGACAAACGCACCCAGGTCGGCCTGTGGAATGCCCAGCTCAAGGACATCTACCGCCAGCAGTTCGTCAACCTGATCCACAGCCAGCCCGTGGGTGACTGGACCCTGGGTGCCAACCTTGGCTTTTTCTATGGCAAGGACGATGGCAGCGCCCGCGCCGGCAGCCTGGACAACAAGACCTGGTCCGGCCTGTTTTCCGCGCGCTACGGCGGCAATACCTTCTACGTCGGCCTGCAAAAACTCACCGGCAACAACGCCTGGATGCGCGTCAACGGCACCAGCGGCGGCACCCTGGCCAACGACAGCTACAATTCCAGCTACGACAACGCGCAGGAAAAATCCTGGCAAGTGCGCCACGACTACAATTTCGCCGCCCTCGGCATCCCGGGCCTGACCTTGATGAACCGCTACATCAGCGGCAGCAACGTACACACCGGCACGATCACCGACGGCAAGGAATGGGGGCGTGAGAGCGAAGTGGGCTACACCGTGCAGAGTGGAACCCTGAAGAACCTCAACGTACGCTGGCGCAACTCCACGATGCGCAGGGACTACAGCAACAACGAGTTCGATGAAAACCGGTTGATCGTCAGTTACCCGATCAGCCTGCTGTAAACCGGCGTCCCACTTGCTGTATGGTGCGCGCCTGCCGCTGCTGAACCGCCCAGCAGCGGCCTTTATTCGAGCCCGCATCCCCCATGAAAGCCTTCGCTTCAGCGACTGCCCTGCTAGCCCTGGCCTTGAGCCTCAATGGCTGCATCAGCGCACCTGTCGCCTTGACGCCGCAGACCGCGCAGCGCTTGCAGGCCCAGGCACCGATCCGATTTCTGCTGACCTTCGATGACGGCCCCAGCGCCTCGGGCTACAACAACCCGAGCCGTTCAGTAATGGCAGACCTGGCGAAAAACCCGGTGTTGCCGGGCATCAAGGCGGTGTTCTTCCTGCAGACCGAGGCGTCCCGTTCCGGCGGCAACCCTCGCGGCCACAAGACCATGGAGCGCGAATATGCCGCCGGGCATATCCTGGCATTCCATACGGCCACTGCGTTTCATACCAACCATCGCTGGCTGAGTGACGCCGAATTGGAACGCACCCTCACCCAAGGCTCGGCAGACATCGCCGCCATCACCGGAACACCGCCCCTGCTGGTTCGCCCGCCCTTCTGGAACTACGACAAGCGCACCTTCGCGGCCTACCAGCGCCACCACATGCAGGTGTTGCTCACGGACCTGAGTGCCAATGACGGCAAGATCTGGGGGTTCAATGGCAGCCCGCGTCGCCGGGCCAATCTGTACCGGCAACTGTCAGTGGTGCGCGAGCATATTGCCCTGGGTGAACTGCCGACGGTGGACGGCGTGATCCCCGTGGTGGTGACCTTCCACGACATCAACCGCTACACCGCGCGGCATATGCAGGAGTACCTGCAGATCCTGATGGACAGTGCGCGGATCAACGGCATGAAAACCGCCGCCGAGCCGTTCTACACCGACCACGCCACCCTGGAACGCGCGGCGTTGGCCCGCACGGTCAAGGATGTGAATGAGCCGGTGCATCTGCCCGGGGTGTGGAACTGGGTGTGGGACGCCGATTCCCACTGATCACTCGCGAGACTCAACCCCCAACTCATCCCACACCGACTCCGCCAGGTGGAACGTCGCATTCGCCGCCGGAATGCCGCAGTAGATCGCGCTCTGCATCAGCACCTCCTTGATCTCGGCACGAGTGACCCCATTGCTGGCGGCGGCACGCAGGTGCAATTTCAATTCTTCACTGCGGTTCATGCCGATCAACATGGCGATGGTGATCAGGCTGCGGGTGTGCCGTGGCAACCCTGGTCGGGTCCAGATATCGCCCCAGGCATGACGGGTGATCATTTCCTGGAACTCACTGTTGAACTCGGTCAGGGCATTGAGGCTACGGTCGACGTGGGTATCGCCCAGCACCTCGCGGCGCACTTGCAGGCCATCAGCGTAACGTTGTTTCTCGTCCACAAAAGACTCCTTAACGGGCCAGCAAAAATTCCAGCACGCGTTCGCTGAACGCTGTGCCGGCTTGAACGTTGGACAGGTGAGCCGCGTAGAACTCGGCGTACTCGGCGCCTTTCACATGGTTCTGGATAAAGTGCCCGCCGGCCGGTGGTGTCACGGCATCTTCAGTGCCGGCAATCACCAGGGTCGGCACTTTGATCGAGGCCAATTGCTCACGAAAATCGGCATCGCGCACCGCTGCGCAGTTCGCGGCATAGCCCTGGGGTGAAGTCGCCGCGAGCATGTCGGTGATCTGCTGCGCCTGGTGCGGGTTGGCCGCCGCGAAATCAGCCGTGAACCAGCGCGCAATCGAAGCATCGCGCAGGGCCACCATCGCCGCCGCGCCATCGCGCAGGACCATTTCTATGCGCGGGTTCCATACCTCGGGCGTGCCGATCTTGGCGGCGGTGTTGCACACCACCAGGCGGTGCAGGCGTTCGCCCGCGTGAATGCCCAACCATTGGCCAATCAGCCCGCCCATGGACAGGCCACAGAAATGCGCACGTTGGATATCCAGCGCGTCGAGCAACGCAACCACGTCATGGCCAAGTTGCTCGATGCTGTAAGGCCCCTCCGTCACCAGGGACTGGCCGTGGCCACGGGTGTCGAAACGCAACACGCGAAAATGCCGGGTGAAGGCAGGAATCTGGATGTCCCACATATGCATGTCGGTACCCAGGGAGTTGGACAGCACCAGCACCGGCGCGTCGATCGGCCCGTCCAGTTGGTAATGCAGTTCGCCCTCGGCGAGTTGTACAAAAGCCACAGCGTTCTCCTCAGGCGTTCAATGCAAAATGGTCGGCCACCGCGCGGGTAACCCAAGTATGGGCCTGGCCCAGGTAGTTAGCCGGGTCAAGCAGCCGGTCCAGCTCAGACGCCGACAGCTCGGCGGTGATCTGCGGTTCGTCCGCCAGCACGGCGCGCAGATGGCGCCCGTCGGCGACGGCACGTTTGCAGCAAAGCTCAAGCAGATGGTGCGCGGTCTCGCGGCCCAGGCGCTGGGCAAGCACGATGCTGACCGCTTCGGCCAACACCAGGCCTTGGGTCAGGTCGAGGTTGTGCGCCATGCGCTGCGCATCGACTTCGAGGCCCTCACTCACCAGCAATGCCTGCTTCAAGGCACCGGACACCAGCCGGCAGATCTCCGGCAGGGTTTCCCATTCGGCGTGCCACAAACCCAGGCTGCGCTCGTGCTCCTGGGGCATGGCGCTGAACATCGTCGCCACCAGGCCGGGCACGCGCGTGGCGGCGCTGATCAGCACGGCAGCGCCCACCGGGTTGCGCTTGTGGGGCATAGTCGAGGAACCGCCCTTGCCCGGTGCCGAGGGTTCAAACACTTCGGCGGCTTCGGTCTGCATCAACAGGCTGATATCGCGCCCGATTTTGCCAAGGCTGCCGGCGATCAGGCCAAGGCTGCCGGCAAACTCCACCAGGCGATCACGCTGGGTATGCCAGGGTTGCTCGGGCAGGCTCAACTGCAACTCGGCCGCCAGCGCCTCGGCCACTGGCATGGCCTGTTCGCCGAGCGCCGCGAGGGTGCCGGACGCACCGCCGAATTGCAGCACCAGCAGGCGCGGCTTCAGCTCGGCCAGACGCTGACGGCTACGGGTGACGGCACCCAGCCAACCGGCGATTTTCATGCCCAACGTCACCGGCGTCGCATGCTGAAGCCAGGTGCGGCCAGCCAGAGGCGTGGCTGCATGACGCTGCGCTTGAGCGGCCAGAATGCCGCCCAAACGCGCCAGGTCCGTTTCGATCAACTCCATGGCACGCCGCAGTTGCAGTACCAGGCCGGTGTCCATCACATCCTGGCTGGTTGCGCCCAGGTGCACATAACGTTCGGCACCGGCGTCTTCAGCGGCGATCAACTTGCCCAACGCCTTGACCAATGGAATCGCCGAATTGCCCGCCGTGGCAATCGCCACGCCGAGCGCATCCACGTCGTACAACGACGCCAGGCAGGCTTGGGCAATCGGTGCCACGGCGGCCTGCGGAATCAGCCCGACCCGCGCCTCGGCGCGGGCCAGTGCAGCCTCGAAATCCAGCATGCCCTGCAGGCGTCCATGGTCGCAGAACACCTCGGCCATGCTGTCAGCGGTGAAGTAGGCGTCGAACAGTTGATTGCTCGTGCGCAGCGTCATAACTCATCCCTAGAGATCGTGGTGCAGATACGCCGCCTGTTTCGGCAGGCGCAAGCTGAACAGGAAAGCGATTGCCATCATCGCCGTGACATACCAATAGAAGCTGTTTTCCAGGCCGATGGACTTCAGGCTCAGCGCGACGAATTCCGCCGAGCCGCCAAAAATTGCATTGGCGACCGCGTAGGCCAGGCCCACTCCCAACGCACGTACCTGAGGCGGGAACATCTCCGCTTTGACCAGGCCGCTGATGGAGGTGTAGAAACTCACAATCGCCAAGGCCAGGGTGATCAACACGAACGCCAGGAACGGGCTGCTGACGGTTTTCAAGGTGAGCAGGATAGGCACGGTGAACAGGGTGCCAAGGCCGGCGAACCACAACATCGAGGCACGTCGGCCGATCTTGTCCGCCAACATACCGAACACCGGCTGCATGCACATGTACAGGAACAGCGCACCGGTCATGATGTAGCTCGACGTCTTGGCATGCATGCCGACGGTGTTCACCAGGTACTTCTGCATGTAAGTGGTGAAGGTATAGAAAATCAGCGAGCCGCCGGCGGTATAGCCCAGCACGGTGATGAACGCCGCCTTGTGGTCGCGGAACAAGGCGCTAATGCTGCCGGCGTCTTTGTCTTCGCGCATTTCCTTGCTGGTGGTTTCTTTCAATGAACGGCGCAACAGCAGCGAAATCACCGCCGCAATGGCGCCGATCACGAACGGGATACGCCAGCCCCAGGCCCGCAGTTCTTCTTCAGTGAGAAACTGTTGCAGGATCACCACCACCAGCACGGCCAGCAATTGCCCGCCGATCAGCGTCACATACTGGAAGGAAGCGAAGAAACCCCGTTGTCCCTTGAGCGCCACCTCACTCATATAGGTCGCGGTAGTGCCGTACTCGCCGCCCACGGACAGGCCTTGAAACAGGCGCGCCACCAACAGCAGGATCGGCGCCCAGACGCCGATGGTGTTATAGGTCGGCAAAAAGGCGATGACCAGCGAGCCGGCGCACATCATCAGCACCGAGATCATCATCGAGTTTTTACGGCCGTGCTTGTCGGCCACGCGACCAAACAGCCAACCACCGATCGGCCGCATCAGGAACCCGGCGGCGAACACACCGGCAGTGTTGACCAGCTGAACGGTGGGGTTGTCCGATGGAAAAAATGCAGGGGCAAAGTAAATGGCGCAGAAGGCATAGACGTAGAAGTCGAACCATTCGACCAGGTTGCCGGAAGAAGCACCGACAATCGCAAAAATCCGTTTGCTGCGTTCTTCTCCGGTGTAGTGACTCGTTGTTGTTGTCATGGTTTTTTCACTCAGTGGGAACAGTTATAGCCTAGACATACTTTGCAACAACCATGTTCCGCATGTGGAGCAGTTGCAAGTTTCAAGCTACAAGCTACAAGCTACAAGAGAAGAACGGCCGCAATCACTAATGCCAGTCAGTTAAGAAGGGGAAAGGCTAAAAAGTAACCTGTGGCGAGGGAGCTTGCTCCCGTTGGGC
>NZ_SGWI01000005.1 GCF_004519405.1 Pseudomonas sp. BCA17
ATGCGAAGGGCCTCATCGAAGACACCTTCAATGCTAAAGTCCACGCCTTGATTTTGCTTTTTCCAAGGAAGCCGTTATGCCGCAAGCGACGTCCCTCAGCGCTGGATTCATGGTGGTTCACGGCAATCGCCTGGATGAACTGCGCAGCCTGGTGGTCAGTTGGATGCGCCGCTATCCTCTGGCGCCCCTGGAAAACGAGATCGCCCTGGTACAAAGCAACGGCATCGCCCAGTGGCTCAAGTTGGCCCTGGCTGAAGATCCGGAAGATGACGACATGGGCGGCTGCGGAATCGCCGCCGCAATCGATGTACAGCTTCCCGGCAGCTTTATGTGGCAGCTTTACCGTATGGTCCTGGGCCGTGACGAAATCCCGCCTAAGTCCCTGCTCGATAAAGCCCCGCTGACCTGGCGTCTCATGCGACTCTTACCTGAACTCATCGATCAGCCGCATTTCGAGCCGCTACAGCGCTTCCTTACCCACGACACGGATTTGCGCAAACGCTACCAACTCGCCGAGCGCCTGGCCGATCTGTTCGACCAATACCAGGTCTATCGCGCCGACTGGCTGGAAGACTGGGCTGCCGGCCGGCATCAACTGCGCAACGGACGAGGCGAATCCAAGCAGCTGAATCCCGCCAATTGCTGGCAAGCCGAATTATGGCGTGCGTTGTTGCTGGATGTGGGTGAGGAGGGCATGGCCGAAAGCCGTGCAGGCGTTCACCAGCGTTTCATCGAGCGCATCAATACGCTGGAGACGGCTCCTAAAGGTCTACCGTCCCGGGTGATTGTTTTCGGGATTTCATCGCTGCCCGCCCAAGCACTGGAAGCACTCGCAGGTCTGGCACGCTTCAGCCAGGTGTTGCTGTGCGTTCACAACCCGTGCCGTCACCACTGGTCCGACATCGTCGCTGACAAAGACCTGCTGCGTAACGAATACAAACGCCAGGCGCGCAAAGCCGGCATGCCGGTCACGATCGATCCGCAAAGCCTGCATCAACATGCACACCCGTTGCTCGCCGCCTGGGGCAAACAGGGCCGTGACTACATCAGCCTGCTGGACAGCTACGACGACCCCAACAGCTACCGCGCGGCATTCCGCGACGGTCGCATCGACCTGTTCAGTGAAAGTGAACCCTGCACCTTGCTTAATCAACTGCAGGACGACATTCTCGAACTGCGCCCGCTCAATGAAACACGCGAGCTGTGGCCTGCTGTCGACCTGGAGCACGATACGTCAATCCGCTTCCACATCGCCCACAGCGCCCAGCGCGAAGTGGAGATTCTCCACGACCAACTGCTGCAACGCTTCAGTGCCGATCCCACACTGCGCCCCCGCGATATCATCGTCATGGTCCCCGACGTTGACAGCTACGCGCCGCACATTCGCGCGGTATTCGGACAGCTTGAACGAAATGACCCACGCTTTATCCCCTTCACACTCACCGATCAGGGCCAACGGGGTCGCGATCCTCTGTTGATCGCCGTCGAGCACCTGCTGAAACTCCCCGACAGCCGCTTCCCCGTCAGCGAAATCCTCGACTTGCTCGACGTTCCCGCCTTGCGCGAACGTTTCTCGATCAAGGAGCGCGACCTGCCGACGCTGCACCGTTGGATCGAAGGCGCCGGTGTCCGCTGGGGGCTCAACGCCGAGCAGCGTGCCGGCCTCGGTCTGCCAAACGAGTTGGAGCAAAACAGTTGGCGATTTGGCCTGCGCCGCATGTTGCTGGGGTACGCGGTCGGCACTGGGGCGGCCTGCGACGGCATCGAGCCCTATGATGAGATCGGAGGTCTGGACGCCGCTCTGATTGGCCCGCTGGTTGCCTTGCTTGACGCACTGAGTGATGCGCATCACGCGCTCTCGCAACCTGCCGCTCCCCAAGAATGGGGCGAGCGCCTGCAACGCCTGATGCAACGCTTCTTCCTGGCCAGCAGCGAACATGACGAGTACCTATTGAGCCAACTTGAACAACTCCGGGAGACCTGGCTGGAGACCTGCGAGTCCGTCGGTCTACATGATGAGTTGCCTCTCACCGTCGTCCGTGAAGCCTGGTTGGCCGGCCTTGACCAAGGTCGTCTGTCCCAGCGCTTTCTCGCCGGCGCTGTCAATTTCTGCACGCTGATGCCCATGCGTGCGATCCCGTTCAAGCTCGTCTGCCTGCTCGGCATGAACGATGGCGATTACCCACGCGCCCAACCGCCGCTGGACTTCGACCTGATGGGCAGCGACTACCGTCCCGGTGACCGTTCACGTCGTGAAGATGATCGTTACCTGCTGCTCGAAGCGCTGCTGTCGGCCCGCGACCAGCTCTACATCAGTTGGGTGGGCCGCAGCATCCGTGACAACAGCGACCGCCCGGCCTCGGTACTGATCGGCCAACTGCGTGATCACCTCGCCAGTGGCTGGCAGAACGCACAGCCACAAACACCACTTATCGAAGCGATGACCCAGGAGCACCCGCTCCAACCCTTCAGCGCCCGCTACTTTCATGAAGGCGACGCGCTGTTCAGCTACGCCCGCGAATGGCAGTTACTGCACGAAACGCCTGACGCCGTGGCACAAGAATACGAACTGGCTGCGCACCAACAAGAAGAGCCCCTGAGCCTCGGCCAGTTGCAGGACTTCCTGCGCAACCCGGTCAAACATTTCTTCAGCCAACGTCTGAAAGTGTTCTTTGAAGCCGCCGAAGTGCCGTTGGCCGATGAAGAGCCCTTCGTCCTCGACGCACTGCAACGCTACAACCTCAGCGACAGCCTGCTCAACGCCGCACTGGTTCGACCCGATCATGTGGACCAAGCCCTCAATGCCCAAGCCCAGCGCCTGCAAGGTAGTGGCATGCTGCCCATGGTCGGTTTCGGCGAGTGCCTGCGTAACGAATTGATCGAGCCCTTACCCGGCCTGCTGCAACGCTATCAGCAACTGCTGGCTCTCTGGCCCACGCCGCACACGGGGGCAGAGCCGGTCAGCTTTGAGCACCAGGGCATTCAATTGGAGGGCTGGATCAGCGGCCTGCACCGACGCAGCGATGGTGGACTGTTAAGCGTCACGACGATCCCCAACAGCATCGGTTCGATCAAGACGCGTAAGTGGCATCGCCTGATTCGCCCGTGGGTCAATCATGTGGTGGCCTGCGCCTGCGGTCTTTCACTCAGTACAGGTCTGGTGGCAAGCGACGACACCTTGCTACTTGCCCCGCTGGATCAATCGGCAGCTCGGGAAATCCTCGGCAACCTGCTGCTGGCCTGGCACACCGGCATGCGAAAACCGCTCCCGGTGGCCGTTAAAACCGCGTTCGCCTGGCTCGGCCAGACCGATCCCGCCAAGGCCCAAGCGGCTGCAAGCAAAGCCTACGAAGGCGACGGTGTGACCCACGACGGTGAGCGCCGCGAAACCCCGGCGCTCACCCGACAATTTCCCGATTACGCAACGCTTATCGCCAGCGAAGAATTCGAAGGTTGGTGCGAAACCCTGTACCGCCCACTGATCAACGCCCCATGGCGATCGCTGACCAGCTCGGAGGCCGGCGCATGAGCAGCAAACCCTTGGCCCTGGCCTTCCCGCTCAAAGGTAGCCAACTGATCGAAGCCAGTGCCGGCACCGGCAAGACCTTCACCATTTCCGCCCTGTACCTGCGCCTGGTACTCGGCCACGGTGACGAAGAGTCCGGCTTCGGCCGTGAACTGTTGCCACCGCAAATCCTCGTCGTGACGTTCACCGACGCCGCGACCAAAGAGCTGCGCGAACGTATCCGCATTCGCCTGGCCGAAGCTGCGCGCTTCTTTCGCGATGAAATCGAGCAACCGGATGCGCTGATCGCCGACCTGCGCGACCAATACCTGCCCGAGCAGTGGCCCGCCTGCGCCAATCGCCTGGATATTGCTGCGCAATGGATGGACGAAGCTGCCGTCTCGACTATCCACAGTTGGTGCCAGCGTATGCTGCGCGAGCACGCCTTCGACAGCGGCAGCCTGTTCACCCAGACCCTGGAAACCGACCACAGCGACCTGCTTGGCGAAGTGCTGCGCGATTACTGGCGGTTGTTCTGCTACCCGATGCACGGCGACGCACTCAACTGGGTGCGCAACCACTGGGGAGGCCCGGCGGCACTGATGCCACGGGTACGCGCGCTGTTCGGCAGCGAACGGCCGACGGACGAAACCCGCGAGCCGGCTGAGCTGATCAACGCCTGCCTGCAAGAACGCCGCGAAGCGCTGATACAGCTCAAATCGCCCTGGCAACAATGGGCTGCCGAGCTTCGCGATATCTGCTTGCAAGCCGTGGCTGACAAAGCCGTCGATGGCCGCAAGATGCAAGCCCGCTACTTCGAGCCCTGGTTTGAAAAAATCAGTGCCTGGGCCGCGGACGAAACCCTCGAACAACTCGACATCGGCACCGGCTTCACGCGCCTCACACCCGAAGGTATGGCCGAAGCCTGGAAGGGCGAGCCACCGCGCCACCCAGGCATTGACGCGATGGCCGGTCTCAAGGCCGCCCTCGACGCGCTGCCAACCCCTGATGCTGCCGTGTTGCAACACGCGGCCGGCTGGGTAGGCAAACGCTTCGAAGATGAGAAGCGCCGACGTGCCGAAATGGGGTTCGACGACATGTTGATCCGCCTCAACGCCGCCCTGCACGCCGAAGGCGGCGAGCGCCTGGCCAGCGTGATCCGCGAGCAGTTCCCGGTGGCTCTGATCGATGAGTTCCAGGACACCGACCCGGTGCAATACAGCATCTTCGACAGCATCTACCGTATCGAAGAAAACCATCTCGACAGTGGCCTGTTCCTGATCGGCGACCCCAAACAGGCGATCTACGCGTTCCGCGGCGCCGATATCTACACCTATCTGCGTGCCCGCCAGTCCACCACCGGCCGCCACCACACCCTGGGCACCAACTTCCGCTCCAGCCACGCGATGGTCGAGGCGGTGAACCACGTGTTCCAACGTGCGGAAATCGGCCGTGGCGCATTCCTGTTCCGCGAGCCGAATGGCGACAACCCGGTGCCGTTCCACTCGGTGCTGTCACAAGGCCGCAAGGAGCAATTGCAAGTCGATGGGCAGACACTGCCGGCGATGAACCTTTGGCACCTGCCGACCGATCAACCGATTTCCAATGCGGTGTATCGTCAGCAACTGGCGGCCGCCTGTGCCACGCATATCGTTGCGTTGCTCAATGGCGGGCAACAAGGCAGCGTAGGCCTCCTGCAACCGGACGGCAGCTTCAACGGTGTGCTCCCGTCAGACATCGCCATCTTGGTACGCGACGGCAAGGAAGCCCAAGCCGTACGCGCCGAATTGGCTGCCCGTGGCGTGCGCAGCGTGTATCTGTCGGACAAAGACTCGGTCTTTGCCGCCCAGGAGGCCCACGACCTGCTGGCCTGGCTCAAGGCATGTGCCGAACCTGACGTCGAGCGTCCGCTGCGGGCGGCATTGGCCTGCGTCACCCTGAACCTGTCGCTGCATGAACTTGAACGTCTGAACCAAGACGAACTGGCGTGGGAAACCCGCGTCATGCAATTCCGCGGCTACCGTGCGATCTGGCGTACCCAAGGCGTGTTGCCGATGCTGCGACGCCTGCTCCATGATTTCAAACTGCCGCAAACCCTGATCGCTCGTAGCGATGGTGAGCGTGTGCTGACCAACCTGCTGCACCTCAGCGAATTGCTGCAACAGGCTGCGTCGGAGTTTGACGGTGAACAGGCGCTGATCCGCCATCTGGCCGAACACCTGGCGCTATCCGGCCAGGCTGGCGAAGAGCAGATCCTGCGCCTGGAAAGCGATGAGCAACTGGTCAAGGTCGTGACCATCCACAAGTCCAAAGGGCTGGAATACGACTTGGTGTTTCTGCCCTTTATCTGTTCGGCCAAACCGGTGGATGGCAGCCGTTTGCCGCTGCATTATCACGATGAAAGTGGCAAAGCCCAGGTAAGCCTGCGGCCGACGGCCGAGTTGATCGCCCAGGCCGACGACGAACGCCTGGCCGAAGACCTGCGCCTGTTATACGTCGCCCTGACCCGTGCCAAACACGCTTGCTGGCTCGGTATCGCCGACCTCAAGCGCGGTAACAACAGCAGCTCGGTGATGCACCTGTCCGCGTTGGGCTATCTGCTCGGCGCAGGGGCTTCCCTGGGCGAATCCACCGCGCTGGCGCGCTGGCTGCTGGACGTGCAGGCCGGCTGCGCCGCCATCCACTACGGCCACGTGCCCGAAGCGCAAGCCAACATGTTCCACCCGCCACGCAACGAAGCCACCTTGCTCGCGCCGTTGCTGCCAAAGCGCAAGGCTGCCGAAAACTGGTGGATCGCTTCCTACAGCGCTTTAAGAATTGGCGACAGCATGAGCGCCGTCAACCTTGAAGCACCGGAAAGCCCACAAGCCCAGAAACTGTTCGACGACGAACGCCTCGACCCCGACGCACCGCGTGAAGTCGCGGCGTCTGGCGGCGACATCCACCGTTTTCCACGCGGCCCGAACCCTGGGACTTTCCTCCACGGCCTGTTGGAATGGGCGGGGGAGGAGGGCTTCAATGTGACCCCCGAGGCTATTGAAAAAGCTGTGGGCGCGCGCTGTAACCGGCGTAACTGGGAGGGCTGGATAGTCACCCTCAGCGGCTGGCTGGGCCAGTTACTGCAGACACCGCTTGCGGTGGATAACGATCTGGTCACGCTCAGCAGCCTGCAGCACTACCAGATCGAAATGGAGTTCTGGTTCGCCAGCCACAAGGTTGACGTGCTCGCACTCGACAAGCTGGTGTGCCAGTTCACCCACAACGGCGCCTCTCGCGTGGCCGCCGAACCGGTATTGCTCAATGGTATGTTCAAAGGGTTTATCGACCTGACGTTTGAGCACGCCGGCCGTTATTACGTGGCGGATTACAAATCCAATTGGCTTGGCCCCGACGACTCGTCCTACACCTTTGAGGCCATGGAACAGTCGATCCTGGAGCATCGGTACGACCTGCAATACGTACTTTACCTGCTTGCCCTGCACCGCCAGTTGAAGGCCCGGCTACCGGATTACGACTATGACCGTCACATCGGCGGTGCGCTGTATGTGTTCCTGCGCGGCACTCAATCTGCAAGCAAAGGCGCGTATTTTACCCGGCCGCCACGGGAACTGATCGAAGGCCTGGACCTGTTGTTCCAGGGCAAGCCCATCCCGCCCAAGGTTGAGCCTGCCTGGGAACAAGGAGTTCTGCTATGAGCCTGTCACCGCTACCGCTTGAGGAGCTGCTGCCCCTTAACCGCGCCAGCGACCTGGTGCAACTATTGGAGCGCTGGGTGGAGCGCGGTTGGTTGCGCGCCTTGGACAAAGCGTTTGTCGGCTTTCTGCACGAGCTCGACCCACAGGCCGACCCTCTGGTATTGCTGGCGGCGGCGCTGACGAGTCACCAACTGGGCCATGGTCACGTGTGCCTCGACCTGTTCGAAACCCTCAAGGCGCCCGACTTTGCCCTGTCATTACCGCCCGAAGGCGACGTGCAAACCGGCGCCATGCTGCTGCCGTCGCAATTGCTGGACGGCCTTGACGGCACTCACTGGTGCCATGCACTGGCTGCCAGCCATTTGGTTGCATTGGCGGTTGATGGCAGTGAGGCTGCCCACAGTCGCCCGTTGGTCCTGTCTGGCACGCGCCTGTACCTGCGGCGCTACTGGGTCTACGAGCGGCGCATCGACACGGCGCTGCGCCTGCGGCTGGCAACTGAGGAAAGCATCGCCGCCGATTTGCCGCAACGCCTGGATCGCTTGTTTGACCAACCCCCACCGGACGGCGTGATCGACTGGCAAAAACTCGCCTGCGCCCTGGCCACTCGTGGAGCCTTCAGCATCGTCACCGGCGGCCCGGGCACCGGTAAGACCACCACCGTGGTGCGTCTGCTCGCGCTGTTGCAGGCACCGGCCGTCGAGACCGGCAACCCGCTGCGCATCCGCCTGGCTGCGCCTACCGGTAAAGCGGCTGCGCGCCTGACCGAATCCATCAGCCAACAGGTACTGTCGCTGAATGTGCCGAGCAGCGTGCGGGAAAAAATCCCGACCCAGGTGACCACCGTTCACCGTCTGCTGGGCAGTCGTCCCGGCACCCGGCACTTCCGTCATCACCTTGGCAACCCGCTGCCGCTGGATGTGTTGGTGGTGGACGAAGCCTCGATGATCGACCTGGAAATGATGGCCAACCTGCTGGACGCTTTGGCGCCTCATGCCCGGTTGGTCTTGCTGGGTGACAAGGATCAGTTGGCCTCGGTGGAGGCGGGCGCTGTACTCGGTGATCTGTGCCGTGACGCCGAAGCGGGCTGGTACAGCCCCGATACCCGCCAATGGCTGCAAGCCGTCAGTGGCGAAGACCTTGGCACCAGTGGCCTGTTGGAAGACGTCGATGGCAGCCATCCGTTGGCCCAGCAAGTGGTCATGCTGCGCTATTCGCGGCGGTTTGGTGAGGGCAGCGGTATCGGCCAACTGGCGCGTTGGGTTAACCAGCAGAATGCCGAAGAAGCGCGCAACCTGCTGGCCGCGCGCAGTCACGATGACCTGTTCTGCCTCAGCCTCAAGGGCGAGCACGACCACGCCTTGGAGCGCCTGGTGCTGGACGGGCAGGGCGATGAGGCCCATGGTTATCGCTATTACCTCAACCTGTTGCGCAGCGCGCGGCCGGCCCTGGACACCCCACGCGAATCCGCCGCCTGGACCCATTGGGCGCAACAACTGCTGCAAGCCTTCGACGCCTTTCAACTGCTCTGTGCCGTGCGCAAAGGCCCATGGGGCGTGGAAGGACTGAACCTGCGCATCACCGCCGCGTTGCGCAAAGTGCGACTGATCGAAGGTGACGACCCATGGTACGAAGGTCGTCCGGTGCTGATGACCCGCAACGATTACGGCCTGGGCTTGATGAACGGCGATATCGGCATCGCCCTCAAACTGCCTGAAAGCGACGGCGGCCCACAGGTATTGCGCGTGGCCTTCCCACGTAACGATGGCCAGGGCGGTGTGCGTTTTGTACTGCCCAGCCGTCTGAATGATGTGGAAACCGTGTACGCCATGACTGTGCATAAATCCCAGGGTTCGGAATTCACTCACACCGCGCTGATCCTGCCGGATACGCTGAACCCGGTGCTGACCAAGGAATTGATCTACACCGGCATCACCCGTGCCAAGCGTTGGTTCAGCCTGATCGAGCCCCGTGGCGGTGTGTTTGAAGAAGCGGTGCGACGTAAGGTCAAGCGCTTGAGCGGGCTGATGCTGGAGTTGGACGCTGGGGCTGAATAAGCTGACTATCGAGTCATGAAATATTTCCAATTCAACGCCGGGATTTTTCTGGAAAAATAGCGAAGCCCGCGTAGGTCTTGCTTCGTAGGGATATTCGCCGCTGTGCTATCGTTGCGGCATCACCTTGAAAATACCTGAGAGAATCGCCGCATGAACGTGGCTGTACGGTCCACAGCGCGCAGTTTGAGCTGGAGACGCATGTTGCTGGTGGCGGTGCTGTGCCTGCTCGCGCCGTCTGTATTTGCCCAATCGCCCAGCCCGGCAGATAACCGCGCCCAGGCAGTCACCCAAGTGGTACTCGGCATCCTCAGTTATGCGCGCTGGCCGACGGAGCCTGCGCAACTGCGGTTGTGCATCGTCGGCCCCACCCAGTACACCGACGACCTGATAAAAGGCACCACCCAGGCCACCGGTCGTCCGGTGGTGGTGCGACGCCTGCTGGCCGATCATCCCGATATCGTCAGCGCATGCGACGCCGTGTACATCGGCAAACTCAGCGTCGATGAGCGCACTCGGCTGTTTACCTCATTGATCGGTCACCCGGTGCTCAGTATCAGTGAAGGCGGTGACCAATGCACCGTGGGCAGCCTGTTCTGTCTGCGTGTAGGCGATGAACAGGTGTCGTTCGAGGTCAACCTGGACTCCGTCGCACGCAGCGGCGTGCGCATTCATCCCAGCGTGTTGCAGTTGTCCCGGCGCCGAGCACCTGCGCCATGACCTCTGTTAAAGCGCGACCAACGCTGCGTTCCGTCATCGGCCGTGGGCACCTGATCCTGGCGTTGGTGGCGGTGACCCTGGCCAGTGTGTCCCTGACCCTGCTCGGGGTGCTGGCACTGCGGGTGTACGCCGAGCACAACCTGCACCTGATCGCCCGTTCCATCAACTACACCGTGGAAGCGGCGGTGGTGTTCAACGACAGTGCCGCCGCCACCGAAGCCCTCAGCCTGATCGCTTCCACCGAAGAGGTGGCCCAGGCTGAAGTCTTCGATGCCAATGGCAAGTTATTGGCGCAATGGGTACGCCCGGAAACAGGCATGCTGTCGCAGATTGAACTGGTACTGGCGCACACCCTGCTCGAACAACCCATCAGCCAGCCGGTCCTGCACCAGGGGCGAACCGTCGGCAGCATTCATGTGGTCGGCCACGGCGGCAGCCTGCTGCGCTTTTTGCTCAGCGGCCTGGCCGGCATTCTGATTTGTACCGCCCTCAGCGCCTGGGTAGCACTCTACTTGGCGCGACGCTTGTTACAGGGCATCACCCAACCGCTGCAAAGCCTTGCCGCCGTGGCCCACGCCGCCCGCAGCGAGCGCGATTTCGACCGCCGTGTGCCACCGGCGCAGATCGCCGAGCTCGACAGCCTGGGCGCCGACTTCAACGCCCTGCTCGGCGAGATGGAAGCGTGGCAGAACCACCTGCAAAGCGAAAACGAAACCCTTGCCCACCAGGCCAGCCATGACAGCCTGACCGGCCTGCCCAACCGGGCTTTCTTCGAAGGCCGCCTTATCCGTGCCCTACGCAGCGCTGCCAAGGTCAATGAGCGTGTAGCGGTGTTGTTTCTCGACAGTGACCGCTTCAAAGACATCAACGACAACTTTGGCCATGCCGCCGGCGATGCCGTGCTTGTGGCCGTCGCCGAGCGTGTGCGCGCGCAATTACGTGAGGATGACTTGGTGGCGCGCCTGGGCGGCGATGAGTTCGCGATCTTGCTGGCACCCTTGCATAAGGCCGAAGACGCCCAGCGCATTGCCGACAAGATCACCGCCAGCATGGACGTACCGATCCCGCTGCCGGGCGATACCCAGGTGGTGACTTCCCTCAGTATCGGCATTGCCATTTACCCCGAGCATGGTGCCACTCCGGGCACCTTGCTCAATGCCGCCGACGCGGCGATGTACCAGGCCAAACGTTTGTCGTCGGGCGGCCAGCAAGCGGCGGAGCCGGAGAGCCCCGTCGTCAACGTTCAACACAGGAGTTGATCCCTTGTTCTCTAATGCGCGCATTCTGTTTATCACTTTACTGGTGGCCTTTTTAGCCCTCGGCGGCTGCCAGACGGCGCCACCCAAAGGCCTGAGCCCGGCACAAATCGCTGTGCTTAAACAGCAGGGTTTTGAGCTGACGGACGAAGGCTGGGCGTTCGGCCTGTCGGGCAAAGTGCTGTTCGGCAGCGACGTCGAAAGCCTCAACAAAGCCAGTACCGACATCGTCGAACGCATCGGTAAGGCCCTGGTGGGCGCGGGAATTAACCGTGTACGCGTAGACGGTCACACCGACGCCTCGGGCAAGGAACCTTACAACCAGCAGCTGTCCCTGCGCCGCGCCAAAAGCGTGGGCAAAGTGCTGACGGGCGTAGGTATGAAGGAAGAAAATATCCAGCTGCGCGGCCTGGGCAGCAGCGAGCCGGTAGCGCCGAACGACACGGTAGCGGGACGTACCGAGAATCGGCGGGTGTCGATTGTGGTGATCGCGGACTGAGCGTCTTCACCCGTTTCAATCTGACATGCGAACAATATGAAGAAGGGGCTTGCCTCGATGGCAGTGGATCAATTTGTAGCTGATCCACCGTAACCGGGAGCAAGCCCCTCTCACATTTGAATCGCAGTGCGCTTGAGGCTGTGTTCGCCTGACGGCCCGCCCGGCGTCGAATGGTGATGGCCAGGCTCATGAGGCGTCGCTTTTTCGCAATCGCTGAGCCTGGTTGAAATGGGTGAGCTTGGATAAATGGCCCCCTTTAATCCGCGAACTTTATCTCCCGCGTCTCCCCCATCAACAACCCCTGATTCTGCTCCGTCACCTCCCTGATGTAGTCCCACAACAAGGTAATCCGTTTCAACTTCCTCAGATCCTCCCGGCAGTACATCCAGAACTGTCGCGTAATCGCAATCTGGTCCCCCAACACCGGCAGCAATCGCGGGTCCTGCGCTGCCAGAAAGCACGGCAATATCGCCATTGACCGCCCTTGCTGTGCCGCCACGTACTGCGCAATCACGCTGGTGCTGCGCAAACTGGCGCTGGCGCCGGGCACCACGTTGGCCAGGTATAACAGCTCCGAGCTGAACGCCAAGTCATCCACATAGCTGATAAACGGATGCTCAGCCAGGTCCGTGGCTTTGCTGATCGGCGGGTGTTGGTCGAGGTATTCCTGGGTTGCGTACAGCTGCAGTTTGTAATCGCACAGTTTGCAGCACACATACGGGCCGTGTTCCGGGCGCTCCAGGGCGATGACGATGTCGGCTTCACGTTTGGACAGGCTGATGAAGTGAGGCAGCGGCAGGATATCCACCGAGATCGCCGGGTAGGTATCGACGAAGTGGCTCAACTGCGGGGTGACGAAGAAGCTGCCGAAACCTTCGGTGCAACCCATGCGTACATGCCCGGACAGCGCCACGCCGGAGCCGGAAACCTGCTCGCAAGCCATGTGCAGGGTGCTTTCGATGGACTCCGCGTAGCCCAGCAAACGCTGGCCTTCGGTGGTGAGCACGAAACCGTTGGTCCTGGATTTTTCGAACAGCAGGGTACCGAGCGACACTTCCAGTGAACTGATGCGCCGCGACACCGTGGTGTAGTCCACCGCCAGGCGCTTGGCGGCCACGCTGGCTTTGCGGGTGCGGGCCACTTCGAGGAAAAACTTCAGGTCATCCCAGTTCAGGGAGCCCAGCGAGGTGATGTTTTTTTGCATGTTGGTCCGGCTTTTATGTGCGTTCTTATTAGAGATTTGCACATCTATACTCCAAAAACAGTCCGAACGCCTCATTTCCAAGGCGATTCACGCGCCTTGTCTCTGCATAACTACAAGATTGGAGACCACATGAACGCTTCCGCCGATATTTCCGTGCAACAGGTCAAATTGCTGATCAATGGTGAGTGGGTCGAGTCCGAGACCACCCAGTGGCAAGACATCGTCAACCCGGCCACACAGCAAGTGCTGGCCAAAGTCCCGTTCGCCACCGCTGATGAAGTCAATGCAGCCATCGACGCCGCCCACCGCGCCTTCCAGACCTGGAAGCTGACGCCGATCGGCGCACGCATGCGCATCATGCTCAAGCTGCAAGCACTGATCCGCGAACATTCCAAGCGCATCGCCGTGGTGCTCAGCGCCGAGCAGGGCAAGACCATTGCCGATGCCGAGGGCGATATTTTCCGTGGTCTGGAAGTGGTTGAGCACGCGTGCTCCATCGGCACTTTGCAGATGGGCGAATTCGCTGAAAACGTCGCCGGTGGCGTCGATACCTACACCCTGCGCCAACCGATCGGCGTATGTGCGGGCATCACCCCCTTCAACTTCCCGGCGATGATCCCGCTGTGGATGTTCCCGATGGCGATCGCCTGCGGTAACACTTTCGTACTCAAGCCGTCCGAGCAGGACCCGCTGTCGACCATGCTGCTGGTGGAGCTGGCGTTGGAAGCCGGTGTACCGGCCGGTGTGCTCAACGTGGTACACGGCGGTAAAGATGTGGTGGATTCGCTGTGCACTCATAAAGACATCAAGGCCGTGTCCTTCGTCGGGTCGACCGCTGTGGGCACTCATGTGTACGACCTGGCGGGCAAACACGGCAAGCGCGTGCAGTCGATGATGGGCGCCAAGAACCACGCCGTGGTGCTGCCGGATGCCAACCGCGAACACACGCTTAATGCGTTGGTGGGAGCCGGTTTCGGCGCGGCGGGCCAGCGTTGCATGGCTACTTCGGTGGTGGTGCTGGTAGGGGCGTCCAAGCAATGGCTGCCGGATCTCAAGGCGCTGGCGCAAAAGCTCAAGGTCAATGCCGGCAGCGAGGCGGGCACCGATGTGGGCCCGGTGATTTCCAAGCGTGCCAAGGCGCGCATCCTGGAACTGATCGAAAGTGGCGTGAAAGAAGGTGCCAAGCTGGAGCTGGACGGTCGGGACATCCAGGTGCCGGGCTTCGAGCAAGGCAACTTCGTTGGCCCGACCCTGTTCTCGGGCGTGACCACCGATATGCAGATCTACACCCAGGAAATTTTCGGCCCGGTGCTGGTGGTGATCGAAGTCGCAACCCTCGATGAAGCGATCGCACTGGTCAACGCCAACCCGTTCG
Organism: Pseudomonas sp. BCA17; assembly: GCF_004519405.1. Taxonomy (GTDB): domain Bacteria; phylum Pseudomonadota; class Gammaproteobacteria; order Pseudomonadales; family Pseudomonadaceae; genus Aquipseudomonas. The sequence continues at coordinate 14,309 of NZ_SGWI01000005.1, forward strand.
GCAATGGCACCGGCCTGTTTACCCAGAGCGGTGCGGCCGCGCGTAAATTCCAGAGCGAAATCGACGTGGGCCAGGTCGGCATCAACATCCCGATCCCGGTGCCGGTGCCGTTCTTCAGCTTCACCGGTTCCCGCGGTTCCAAGCTCGGCGACCTGGGCCCGTACGGCAAGCAAGTGGTGCAGTTCTACACCCAGACCAAAACCGTGACGAGCCGCTGGTTCGACGATGACACGGTCAACGATGGCGTCAACACCACCATCAACCTGCGCTGATTCCGGGAGACGACCATGAAGATTGCATTTATCGGCCTGGGCAACATGGGCGCGCCGATGGCCCGCAACCTGATCAAGGCCGGCCACGCGCTGAACCTGTTCGACCTGAACCAGGCGGTCCTCAAGGAATTGGCCGAACTGGGTGGCACCATCAGCGATTCACCGCGTGATGCGGCTAACGGCGCTGAGCTGGTTATTACCATGCTGCCGGCGGCGGCTCATGTGCGTAGCGTTTGGCTGAATGAAGACGGCGTGCTGGCCGGTATCGGCAAAGGCGTACCGGCAGTGGACTGCAGCACCATCGACCCGCAGACCATCCGTGATGTAGCGGCTGCGGCGTCGAAGCAAGGTGTAGCCGTCGCCGACGCCCCAGTCTCGGGCGGCACCGGTGGCGCCAGTGCTGGCACCCTGACGTTTATGGTGGGGGCCACCCCGCAATTGTTCGCCACCCTGCAACCGGTACTGGCGCAGATGGGTCGTAACATCGTGCATTGCGGTGACGTCGGCACCGGCCAGATCGCCAAGATCTGCAACAACCTGCTGCTGGGCATCAGCATGGTCGGCGTCAGCGAAGCCATGGCGCTGGGTGATGCGTTGGGCATCGACACCCAGGTGCTGGCGGGAATCATCAATAGCTCCACCGGACGCTGCTGGAGTTCCGACACCTACAACCCATGGCCGGGCGTGATCGAAACCGCGCCGTCGTCCCGTGGCTACACCGGTGGATTTGGTGCCGACCTGATGCTCAAGGATCTGGGCCTGGCCACCGAAGCCGCGCGCCAGGCGAAGCAACCTGTGATCCTGGGCGCCGTGGCCCAGCAGTTGTATCAATCGATGAGCCAGCGCGGCGAAGGTGGCAAGGATTTCTCGGCGATCATCAACAGCTATCGCAAGCCCGAATAAACACTGTGGCGAGGGAGCTTGCTCCCGCTGGACTGCGTAGCCGTCCCATCTTTGGGACCGCCTAGCGCTCCAGTGGGAGCAAGCTCCCTTGCCACACCGTGTTAAAGCTCAAGCAAACACAAAATACTTACGCACTGTCTCCACCACTTCCCACGTCCCCTTCATCCCCGGCTCTACCACGAAGATATCCCCAGCCCGCAGGTGAATCGGCTCCATGCCTTCCGGGGTGATCACGCAGTAGCCTTCCTGAAAGTGGCAGTATTCCCACTTCACGTACTCCACGTACCACTTGCCCGGAGTGCAGATCCAGGTGCCCATGATCTTGCTGCCGTCCTCGCTGGTGTAGGCGTTGAGGTTGACGGTGTGCGGGTCGCCTTCGAGTTTTTCCCATTTGCACGCGTCCAGGACCGGCAAGGGATGGGTGTCGCGCAGAACGGTGATGGGCTTGGACATGATGACTCCGAGGCAAGGAATGGAAAGATCCACCCTAAGGCCTTGGGCGTCGCGCCAGTGGTCTGAACTCGACATCGGGATGCCCAGAAGCGCAGGCGTGTTTATTTGATATATCCCAGCGTCAATCGGCCATTTCCTCGCAGTAAGTGCGAAAGATTTCCGGCCTTGCGCCAGAATTCGCAAGAAAATTCGCAGCAGGCCCTCGTATCATTCACCCCATAACGAGTGAGAGCCCTGCAATGAACCCAATAAAAACGTGGTGGGATATCAGCCCGCCCTTGAGCACGGCGACCCCGACCTGGCCGGGCGACACGCTGTTCCAGGAAGAGCGCGTATGGCAGTTCGGCCCGGAGTGCCCGGTGAATGTGGGACGCGTGACCTTTTCGCCGCACACCGGCGCCCATGTGGATGCACCGCTGCACTACAGCGCGGATGGCGCGCCGATTGGCGAGGTGTCGCTGGAGGTGTACATGGGGCCGTGCCGTGTTTTGCATTGCCTGGGCAGCGGCGCGCTGGTGCTGCCGCATCAGTTGGACGGTCGTGTGGATAACTTGCCGGAGCGCGTGCTGCTGCGCACTTATCCACAAGCGCCCCTGACCGAGTGGGATTCGGACTTCACCGCCATTGCCCCGCAGACCATCGAGTTGCTGGCCAGTCTGGGTGTGCGCCTGATCGGTATCGACACCCCGTCCCTGGACCCGCAACAGTCCAAGACCATGGATTCCCATAACGCCGTGGCCCGCCATGGCATGGCGATTCTCGAAGGCATCGTGCTCGATGACGTACCGGAGGGCGACTACGAGTTGATCGCCCTGCCGCTGCGTTTTGCCACCCTCGATGCCAGCCCGGTCCGCGCAATCCTGCGCCCGCTCAAGGAGCCCACGCGATGAGCCAATGCCCGTTCTCTGCTGATTATCAGCCGCCTGAAGAATGGCACAACGCCGAACTGAATTTCTCCGAGTCCATGAGCTACGGCGATTACCTGGACCTGGGCAAAGTCCTCAGTGCCCAGCACCCGCTGTCGCCGGACCACAACGAAATGCTCTTTATCATCCAGCACCAGACGTCCGAGCTGTGGATGAAACTGATGCTCCACGAACTCAAGGCCGCCCGCGAACACGTGCGCCTGGGTGAACTGCCGCCGGCGTTCAAGATGCTGGCGCGGGTATCGCGGATCTTTGATCAACTGGTGCACGCCTGGGCGGTGCTGGCGACGATGACGCCGTCGGAGTACAAGGCGATTCGCCCGTTCCTTGGCCAGTCGTCCGGGTTCCAGTCGTTCCAGTACCGCGAGATCGAATTTATCCTCGGCAATAAAAGCGCCGCGTTGTTGCGACCCCACGCTCATCGGCCGGAGCTGTTGAACGAGTTGAAAGTGGCGATTGCCACGCCGTCGCTGTATGACGAGGCGATCAACCTGATGATCAAGGCCGGCCTGGCTATTGATCCGAAACGCGCCGAGCGCGATCCGACGGCGGCGACGGTGCATGATGAGTCCGTGGAAGCGGCGTGGCGCGAGGTGTATCGCGACCCGAACCGTTATTGGGACCTGTATCAGTTGGCCGAGAAGTTTATCGACCTGGAGGACTCGTTCCGTCAGTGGCGCTTCCGTCATGTGACCACAGTGGAGCGGATCATCGGTTTTCAGCCGGGCACCGGTGGCACGGAAGGGGTGGGGTATTTGCGCAAGATGCTCGACACGGTGCTGTTCCCCGAGTTGTGGCGAGTGCGCTCAACGCTCTAAACAAAAAGCCCCGGATGACCGGGTAATGCCAGTCGGTTGAGGATGAGCATAGTCACTGTGGCGAGGGAGCTTGCTCCCGCTGGGCCGCGAAGCGGCCCCAGCTTTGAAAAGACTGGGCCTGCTACGCAGTCCAACGGGAGCAAGCTCCCTCGCCACAGGTTACTCGTTGTCCGCTCTATCGCTTAACTGACTGGCCGGATGACCGGGGCTTTTTGTTGGCGGAACACTTCCTTTGCAGGGGATTTATGCGGTCACGGTTTTCGCGTTTTTCATCCGCAACCGATACGCCACGTAGATGATCCCCACCCACACCGGCATCGCATACACCGACTCGCGAATGCCTGGAATCGCCAGCATCACGCTGATGATCATCAGCATGAATGCCAGGCACAGGTAATTGCTGAACGGGAACCAGAAGGTCTTGAACGACGGCGTCAGGCCTTGTTCGCCCATGGCCTTGCGGAATTTGATGTGGGTGATGCTGATCAGCGCCCAGTTGATCATCAGCGAGGCAACCACCAGAGCGAACAGCAACTCCAGCGCACTCTTCGGTGCCACATAGTTGACCACCACGCACAGCATCGTCACCAACGCCGAAATCGCCAGGGCCCGAATCGGTACGCCTTGCTTGTTCAGCTTCATCAGCGCCTTGGGCGCATCGCCTTGCTCGGCCAGGCCGAACAGCATGCGGCTGTTGCAGTACACGCCACTGTTGTACACCGACAGCGCCGCGGTCAGCACCACGAAGTTGAGGATGTGCGCGGCGGTATCGTTGCCGATCAGCGAGAAAATCTGCACAAACGGGCTGCCGCTGTAGGCATCGCCTGAAGCGCCGAGGGTTTGCAGCAGTTGGTCCCATGGGTACAGCGACAGCAGTACGGTCAGGGCGCCGACGTAGAAAATCAGAATCCGGTACACCACCTGGTTGATGGCTTTCGGAATCACTTTGCGCGGCTCACTGGCTTCAGCGGCGGTGATGCCCACCAGCTCCAGGCCACCGAACGAGAACATGATGAAGGCCATGGACATCAACAGCCCCATGCCGCCATTCGGGAAGAAACCACCGTGGCTCCACAGGTTACTGATGGACGCCTGCGGGCCGCCGCTGCCACTGAACAGCAGGTAGCAGCCGAGCACGATCATGCCGACAATTGCCACCACCTTGATGATCGCGAACCAGAACTCGGCTTCACCGAAGAACTTCACGTTCAGGGTGTTGATCAGGTTCACCGCCACGAAGAACACCAGTGCACTGACCCAGGTCGGGATCTCGGGCCACCAGAACTGGATGTATTTGCCCACCGCCGTCAGTTCGGCCATACCCACCAGCACGTAGAGCACCCAGTAGTTCCAGCCTGCCAGGAAGCCTGCGTAACCGCCCCAGTATTTGTGGGCGAAGTGACTGAAGGAACCGGCCACCGGCTCTTCGACGATCATCTCGCCGAGCTGGCGCATGATCAGGAACGCGATAAAACCGGCAATCGCGTAGCCGAGGATCATCGACGGTCCCGCCGACTTGAGCACTCCGGCCGAGCCGAGGAACAACCCCGTACCGATGGCCCCTCCCAAGGCGATCAACTGAATGTGCCGGTTCTTCAGGCCACGCTTGAGGCCTACCGGGTTAACCATGTCATCCGCCATTAACATTCCCTTCTACTTGTTTTTCTTAGGGTAAGTGCACGCCGCATCTGCCCCTCAGAAGTACTGAGGTTCAGATATTACTCTGCGTAAACTTTTCGTAATACAGCTGAACGTCGTTAAGCGCCTGATCCGTCAGCCATTGTTGGACGGATTCGACCATTGGAGGGGGACCGCACAGGTACATATCCGCCGATCTGTCCCGCAATTCGGCCAGGTCGAAATGCTCGGTGAGGTAGCCGCGCTTGCCGGGCCACTCGGGCGAGGGGTCACTCAATACCTCGGTGTAGCGAAAGTCAGCGATTTTCGAGGCGTAGCCCTGGATACGCGCCGCTTCGCACAAATCCTCGGCCCCACGCACGCCGTAATACAGGTGCACCGGTTGCTCACAGCCGTTGGCCGCCAGCTCATCGAGCATGCCCAGCAAGGCCGACAGCCCGGTGCCGCCTGCCACCAACACCAAGGGCTTGGTTACATGGCGCAGGTAGAAGGCGCCGAGTGGCGCCTCCATCAACAGCTCATCGCCCACCTGGCAACGCTCGCGCAGGTAGTTGCTCATCACCCCATCGGGCAACAGGCGCACCAGGAATTGCAGTTGATTACCCGGAAGGTTGGCAAAGGAATACGAGCGCCAGCTGTGTGTGCCAGGTACGGACAGGCGCGCGTACTGGCCTGGCAGAAAATCCAGCGCCTGATCCAACTGCACCTGCAGGATCGCCGTACTGGTCGACACCTGCTGCACCGCGCTCACCGTGCCACGTACCTGCACCGGGCCCGGCGCATTGCACAGGCTCGAATCAAAGTCGAAGTAGAACGTCGCGTCGGACTTCACCCGCGTCTGGCAACTGAGCATCTTGCGTTGTTGCAGGTCCAGGCTGGAGAGGGCTTCCTCATCCACATAATCCTGGCTGTAGTCGCCGGACTCGCAACGGCCCTGGCAGGTGCCGCACACGCCTTCGCGGCAATCCAGCGGGATCTTGATACCGTTACGCAGCGCCGCATCCAGCAGGATTTCATTCGCGCCCACCGGGAAAAACAGCGTCTTGCCATCGGCAAAACTGAACGCCACTTTGTGATTCATCCACCATTCTCCATGGATTTATATGTGACCCCTTGTAGGCGCGAGCAAGCTCGCTCCTACAGGGGAGTGCGCCACCGTTAGAGGTGATAGAAATCCAGCACCGAGTTGATGGTGTCGTTAAGCAGCAACGCGTGCTTGCGGGTGATCAACCAGCTGTCGCCATCGGGTTTCAGGCGATAGGTGGCGTGGCCGTAAAACTGCTCCGACGTGGCCAGGCGATAAAACAGCGTGTGCCAGTTCAGTCGCACCTCCAGCGTCCCATCCGCCTGCTCGGCAATCCGCACGTTATTGATCAGGTGCAGGGTGCGCGGCATCGGCGTCGCCGAAGCCGCCTTGCCGGTGCGCAAGCGGAACACTCGGTCTTCCAGGCCCGAACGGTTGGCGTAGTAGATCAACGACATCTCCCGCTTAGGATCGCGGGTATAGACGTGTTCCGAATCCCACTGCGGCAGGTGGAATTCGCTTTGCAGGTCGAACAACTGCACATAGGCGTCCCAATCCTGAGCGTCGCACAGCTCGGATTTACGGTAGAAAAATTGCTCGATCCGGTACTGCAATTGGGCATCCATCACTTCACCTCCCGCAGCTTCAGCGCTTGTTGATCGAGGCCGTTGAGCAGGAACTGCTGCCAGTTGCGGTGCTGGTTCACATACAAGCCTTCGTGGGTGAACTCGGTGCCGGTCATGGCCGGGCGGATACCGATGGCTTCGCTGTTGGGCGTTGGCCCGGTTTCCCAACGATGGCTGCCACGGGAAATATCGCTCCAGCGCTCCAGGCGGCCCTGGAAACCGCGCTGTGCTTCGCGGAACTCCACCAGGTCATCCGGCGTACCCATGCCGGACACGTTGAAGAAGTCTTCAAACTGGCGGATGCGGTTTTCACGGTCGGCGTCGGTTTCGTTCTTCACCCCCAGGCACTGGCTGATGATCTCGGTCTTGTTCCACGCCACCGGGCGGATGATGCGCAGCTGCGAGCTGATCTGGTCGAGGAAGAACAGGCTCGGGTAGATATTCAGGTTACGCAGGCGGTGCATCATCCACTCGGCCTTTTGCTGGCCGTGTTCGGACACCAGGCGCGGCATGATGGTGGCGTAGCCGGAGCGCACGCTGGGGTTGGGCATATCGCTGAACAGCACACTGTGGCCATTGTTGAAGGCGAACCAGCCGTCGTCGGTATTCGCATCGCCGGCGCCGAGCTTGCTGTAGTCCAGGGTGGCGGCAGACCCGCTGCCGTTTTCAGTGTTCACCTGCTGGCGATGCTGCACCGTGGCCACGTAGTTGTAGTGCACGGTGCTGACGTGATAACCGTCCAGGCCGTTTTCGTTCTGCAGTTTCCAGTTGCCGTCGTAGGTGTACGCAGATTTGCCCGGCAGCACTTCCAGTTCTCCGGTGGCGGACTGGGCGACCATCATGTCGAAGAACACCTTGGCGTCGCCGAGGAAATCTTCCAGGCTGTCGCTGCCGTTCACGTCCAGGCTGATAAACACAAAGCCCTTGTAGCTCTCGATGCGCGCCTTTTTCAGGCCGCGGGTGGCCTTATCGAAACCTTCCGGGTATTCCCCCGGCGCCTTGACCTTTACCAACCGGCCGTCGCTCTTGTAGCACCAGGCATGGAAAGGGCAGGTGAAGGTGGATTGGTTGCCCTTGCCGACCCGCGTAAGGGTGGTGCCGCGATGCTGGCAGGCGTTGATCAATGCATTGAGCTGGCCTTCGCCATCGCGGGTGATGATCATCGGCTGACGCCCGGCGCGCAGGGTTACGAAATCGTGCTTATTGGCCAGCTCGCTTTCGTGGCAGGCGTAGATCCAGTTCTTTTCGAAGATCAGTTCCATCTCCAGGTCGAACAGTTCCGGCTCGGTGAACATGTCGCGGGCGATGCGGAACACTTCATCCGCCGGACGAAAATCCAGGCAGCCTTCAATAAACGTTTTCCACTGCTCGACACTTCTTGCACCACTCATGGGAGGCACCTTTTTTGACAGGGCTAATCGGTTAATGCCAGTCAGTTAAGAAGGAGAAAGGCTAAAAAGTAACCTGTGGCGAGGGCGCTTGCTCCCGCTGGACTGCGCAGCAGTCCCATTCTTTGTAAACAAAGAGCGGGGCCGCTTCGCGGCCCAACGGGAGCAAGCTCCCTCGCCACACATACAGCGTTCACCCTTAACTGACTGGCATTAGAGCTAATCGGTGGTTTATTAGAGGCAGCGGGGCAGGGCGTGGGCTATCCGCTTAGTGGGTGATCCTGCTCCGGATAATTGGGCAGCAAATACCCAACCCGGTGCATAGCGGTGACGGGATGCGCTACTGTCTTGCGGGGCGATGGTCGCAAAAGTCGGCTTCTTATCCACTTAGTCGACCATTGTTATCCACCCGCTGGCAATTGCGCCGGCGTGGCGCATTACTTGCTGTCAAACAACAACGACGCGCCGCCAGAGCGCGCAACAGCCTAACCGCCGTGGGTGCACCCTGATGAGCAGCCAAACGATTCAACGCTTCGACCTGGAAGGCGCCTGCAGCTGGATGTCCGGTATTTGCGGGCCGCATCGACTGGTAACGGCCACGCCCGAACGCCTGCGGTTCCATCACAGCGCCAATGTGCTCAAGTCCCGCGCCACCACCCTGGGCGTGATCGAGTACGGCACGGATGTGACCATCGACATCGAAGATGCCGAGCACTTCAGCAGCTATAGCCTCAGCCTGCCATTGGTGGGCGAGCAAGAGTTGAGCAAGAACGGTGAGCGCCTGAGTTCCAATCGTGACCAAGGGGTGATCATCTCGCCCAACGAGCATCAGGTGCTGGCGATTTCCGGTGACTGCCGCAAGTTGCAGGTCGTGATTACGCGGGCGGCGATGAGTGAGTCACTCGAGGGCTTGCTGCAACGGCCGATTGAAGCGCCGCTGCGCTTTGAGTCGGTGATGGACGCGGTGGAAGGCGCCTCGGCGTCCTGGTGGCGCATGGCGCGTTACTTCATTGCGGAGCTGGAACACAGCAGCGAATTGTATGACCAGACGGCGTTTACCCGAGACCTCGAAAGCTCGTTGATCAAAGGGTTGATCCTGGCCCAACCGAATAATTATTCCGAAGAGCTGCGCGACGTGCTCGGCGTGAAACTGCCGCACTATCTGATCCGTGCACGCCAGTACATCCACGACAATGCCCGTGAAGCCGTGCACCTGGAAGACCTGGAAATCGCGGCGGGTGTCTCTCGGTTCAAGCTGTTCGATGCCTTCCGCAAGTACTTTGCCCTGTCGCCCATGGCCTATCTGAAGAAGCACCGGCTGGGGGCTGTGCGCCAGGAAATCCTGGAACACGGTGCTACCCGTACCATTTCCGAAATCGCCTTGGGCTGGGGCTTTACCCACCTGGGGCGGTTTTCCGCGGAGTACCGCAAACTGTTCGACGAGTCGCCGAGCCAGACCCAGCAGCGCAACGATGCACGCCGCCACCGCTGACCCTGTCGGAGCGGGCTTGCTCGCGAAAAACGTTAACGATGACGCAGGCTCCCTGGATGAATGCGGCGCCCTCGGGTTTTTCGCGAGCAAGCTCGCTTCTACAGCAACTCTTCCACCAGTTGCAGGCAATGAGTGAGCCCCGGCGACTGGTCATTTACCCGCCGGCTGAGAATGATCGGCGAGGTCGCGGTGGTTTCCACTATCGGCGTGTAACCGATATCGGCGCGGTGCAACACCTGCACCGAGGCCGGCACCAGCGTCACGCCCATGCCGGCGCCAACCAGGCCGATGGCGGTCTGCAATTCGTTGGTCCACTGTGCGACCTTGAGGCTCAAACCATGGGCGTCGAACAACGCGATCACATGGTCGGCATAGCTGGGACGCGGGTTGCCGGGGTAAAGCACAAAAGGCTCGGCGGCCAATTGAGCGAGGGTCGCGGGTGCGGCGAGCAGCGGGTGGCCGGCAGGCAGCACGGCCACCAGTCGATCTTCCACCAGCACGCGCTGGACGATAGCCGGGTCATCGATGCGAATGCGCCCGAAGCCCACATCAATGCGCCCGGCCTTGAGGGCTTCGACCTGTTGCAAGGTAGTCATCTCCGACAGCCCCAACTCCAGCTCCAGCGTCTCGTGATTGCGCAGCCGTCGGATCAACTCCGGCAGTACGCCATACAGGGTCGACGGCGCAAAACCGATGCCCAGCCAGGTCTTCTCGCCCTGGCCGATGCGCCGCGTGTTGTCGCAGACCGTGTTCAACTGCTCCAGCAGCACGTTGGCGTGCTCATAGAAAAACCGCCCGGCTTCGGTCAGCCGCAGCGGTCGGCCGCGCTCCAGCAGGATGACCCCCAGTTCCTCTTCCAATTGCTGGATCTGCCGACTCAGTGGCGGTTGGGCAATGTGCAGGCGTTCGGCGGCGCGGGTGAAGTTCAGGGTTTCACCCAGTACCTGGAAATAGCGCAGATGACGCAGTTCCATGTCGGCTCCTTTCATACCTTTATGGTATTGATCGAGACTAATTCTATATTGGAACCCAATAAAATTGCGGGACAGAATCGGCTCAAACCAATAAAGAACCCAGTGGGTATAGTCATGCCGATTTGTACCATCGAGTCGATCGAAACGATCATCGTCGATCTCCCGACCATCCGCCCGCACAAGCTGGCAATGCACACGATGCAAAACCAGACCCTGGTGGTCATCCGCCTGCGTTGCACCGACGGCGTCGAAGGCATCGGCGAAGCCACCACGATTGGTGGCCTGAGCTATGGCAACGAAAGTCCCGACAGCATCAAGGTCAACATCGACCGGCATTTCGCACCGCTGCTGATCGGCCAGGACGCGAGCAATATCAACGCCGCCATGCTGCGCCTGGAGCGCAGCATTCGCGGCAACACCTTCGCCAAATCCGGCATCGAAACGGCCTTGCTCGACGCCCTGGGCAAACGTCTCAACCTGCCGGTCAGCGAACTGCTCGGCGGCCGCGTGCGTGATGCCTTGCCCGTGGCCTGGACCCTGGCCAGCGGCAATACCGAGCTGGACATTGCCGAGGCCGAGAAGATGCTCGACCTGCGTCGTCACCGCCTCTTCAAATTGAAGATCGGCGCGGGTGAGGTGGACCGCGACCTGGCCCATGTGATCGCGATCAAAAAGGCCTTGGGTGATCGCGCCAGTGTGCGAGTCGACGTCAACCAGGCCTGGGACGAAGCCGTGGCCCTGCGCGCGTGCAAGGTGCTGGGCGATAACGGTATCGATCTGATCGAACAACCCATCTCGCGCAACAACCGTGGCGGCATGGCGCGGCTCAACCTGTCGAGCCCGGCGCCGATCATGGCCGACGAGTCTATCGAGTGTGTGGAAGACGCCTTCAACCTGGCCCGCGAAGGTGCGGCTTCAGTGTTCGCCCTGAAGATTGCCAAGAACGGCGGCCCCCGTGCCGTGTTGCGCACCGCTGCGATTGCCGAAGCGGCAGGTATCGGCCTGTATGGCGGCACCATGCTTGAAGGGGGGATCGGCACCCTGGCCTCGGCCCATGCCTTTCTCACGCTGAACAAACTGGCGTGGGGCACCGAGCTGTTCGGCCCGCTGTTGCTTACCGAGGACATCCTTGCCGAGCCACCGGTGTATCGCGATTTCCAACTGCATGTCTCCACCGCACCGGGCCTGGGCCTGACCCTCGACGACGAGCGCCTGGCGTTCTTGCGTCGTGACAAACACTAAGAGGTGCCTGCCATGTTGTTCCACGTAAAAATGACCGTAAACCTGCCGTTGGACATGAACCCCGAACGCGCAGCCGGCCTGAAGGCCGAAGAGAAAGCCTTGGCGCAGCGCCTGCAACAAGAGGGCAAGTGGCGCCACCTGTGGCGTATCGCCGGGCACTACGCCAACTACAGCGTGTTCGATGTCGACAGTGTGCAGGCGCTGCACGACCTGCTGATGCAATTGCCGCTTTTCCCCTACATGACCATCGAAGTGAACGCCCTGTGTCGTCACCCATCGTCGATCCATGAGGACGACCGTTAAGCCTGTTCCATACCGAATAACTACAAGATGAGGAGTGCACCATGTCCATCCGACTTTCCCAGACTGCCCATGCTCAACAGTTTCTCGAAGAAGCCAGCGGTAACCTCAATGATGGCGGCAACCCGCGCACCAAGACTCTGATTTACCGCATCCTGCGCGACACGGTGAACATCATCGAAGACCTGGAAGTGACCCCGGAAGAGTTCTGGAAGGCGGTCAATTACCTCAATGAGTTGGGCAAAAATCAGGAGGCTGGTTTGCTCGCGGCCGGCCTTGGCCTTGAACATTACCTGGACCTGCTGATGGACGCTGCCGATGAGCAGGCGGGCAAGTCCGGCGGCACGCCGCGTACCATCGAAGGCCCGCTGTATGTGGCCGGAGCGCCGCTGAGCAAGTACGAAGCGCGGCTGGATGATGGCCTGGACGACGCGGTGCCGTTGTTTATGCGCGGTCAGGTACGCGACACCCATGGCAAGCCGCTGGCGGGGGCGATTGTGGATGTGTGGCAGGCCAATACCGGCGGCACTTATTCGTGGTTCGACCCAGCGCAGTCGGAGTTCAACCTGCGCCGGCGCATCGAGACCGATGCCCAGGGCAACTACCGTTTTCGCAGTATTGTGCCGTCCGGCTACGGCTGCCCACCGACGGGTCCGACTCAGCAACTGCTCGATCAACTGGGGCGTCATGGACAGCGGCCGGCGCATATTCATTTCTTCATTTCGGCGCCGGGGTACCGGCATTTGACCACGCAGATCAACCTGTCGGATGACCCGTACCTGCATGATGATTTCGCCTACGCCACGCGGGATGAGTTGATTGCCGAGATTCGCTTCAGTGACGACCAGCAACTGGCGCGGGAGTTGGGTGTGGAAGGGCGGTTTGCGCAGATTGATTTTGACTTCGAGCTGCAGCCTGCGGCTGCGCCGGTAGAGCAAAAGCGCATGCAGCGCGTGCGTGCCCTGGAAGACTGAACGCGGTCAAAAATGTGGGAGGGGACAAGCCCCCTCCCACATTTGATCTGTATTGTCGCCGTTATTTGCGGATGACCAGGTCCAGCACCTCATCCCGATCCTTGATCTTCTGCAGCACGATCTCCGAACGTATATCCATCACCCCGGCCGTGCGGTTCAGGTGGTTCACGATGAAGTCCGAAAAGTGCTTGAGGTTGCGCGCCTGCACCCGCAACACATAGTTGCTCGCCCCGGTAATCACATACGCACTGGCCACTTCCGGCCAGCCCTGCACCTTCTTGATGAATGTCTCATGCCAGTCCTCCACATCCTGGCGCAGCGACAGGTGCACGATGGCCTCCAGTTCAATGCCCAACTGCTCGGCATTCAACACCGCACGGTAGCCGCTGATGATTCCCTCGCTTTCCAGCAGGCGCAGACGGCGCAGGCAGGCCGAGGGTGACAGGGCGACTTTTTCCGCCAGTTCCTGGTTGCTGATACGGCCATCCAGTTGCAGGAAATGCAGGAGGCGCAGGTCGGTGGCGTCGAGAATCATGGTTAGAATAAATCCGCGTGTTTGGGCGTCAAATTCGAATTTCCTACAGCTTAATTAGCCTGTTGCACGCCACTTTGCACGAAAATTCTCTAAAAGTTCGTTCATTATTTGGTCAGTCGTCACTTATAAAAATCAGGACAACCCATGACCACTCGAAGCCACTGCCAAACCCTCGATGCCGAGGATTCACTTGCCCCGCTGCGAAGCCGGTTCGCCCTGCCTGCGGGGGTGATCTACCTCGACGGCAACTCTTTGGGCGCCCGCCCGGTGGCGGCCCTTGAGCGTGCGCAACAGGTGATTGCCGAGGAATGGGGCGATGGTTTGATCAGCAGCTGGAACAGCGCCGGTTGGGCGCAACTGTCACTGCGCCTGGGCGATCGCCTGGCACCGTTGATCGGCGCACAGGATGGCGAAGTGGCGATCACCGATACCACCTCCGTCAACCTGTTCAAGGTGCTCAGCGCCGCGTTGAGCGTGCAGCGCCAACGCCAGCCTGAGCGCAAAGTGATCGTCAGCGAGGCGAGCAACTTCCCCACGGATTTGTATATCGCCGAGGGCCTGGCCGAGTTGCTGCAGCAAGGCTATTCCCTGCGTCTGGTGAACAGCCCGGAAGAGTTGCCCCAGGCCATCGACCAGGATGTGGCGGTCGTGATGCTCACCCACGTCAACTATAAGACCGGCTACATGTATGACATGCAGGCACTCACTGCCTTGAGCCATGAATGCGGCGCGCTGAGCATCTGGGACCTGGCGCATTCGGCGGGCGCGGTGCCTGTCGACCTGCACCAGGCCGGCGCCGATTACGCGATCGGCTGCACCTACAAGTACCTCAACGGCGGGCCGGGCTCCCAGGCGTTTGTCTGGGTCAACCCGGCCTTGGTGGATGTGGTGCGCCAGCCGTTGTCGGGTTGGTTCGGGCATACCCGACAGTTCGCCATGGAGTCGACCTACACACCCAGCGTCGGCATCGCGCGTTATCTGTGCGGCACCCAGCCGATCACCTCGCTGGCGATGGTGGAATGCGGCCTGGAGATTTTTGCTCAGACCGATATGGTCAGCCTGCGTAAAAAATCCCTGGCGTTGACCGACCTGTTTATCGCGCTGGTCGAAACCCGCTGCGCTGCCCACGGCCTGGTGTTGATCACGCCGCGTGAGCACGCCCGGCGTGGCAGCCATGTGAGTTTTGAACACCCTGAAGGCTACGCGGTGATCCAAGCGCTGATCGCCCGTGGTGTGATCGGCGATTACCGCGAACCGCGCATCATGCGCTTTGGTTTTACCCCGCTTTACACCCGCTTCACCGAGGTCTTCGACGCCGTGCAGATCCTTGGCGAAATCCTCGATAACGGCACTTGGGACCAGCCGCAATTCAAAGTCCGCAACAGCGTTACCTGAGTAAACGCAGAGTAAAAATGTGGGAGCGGGCTTGCTCGCGCCCACAGGGACAGTGTGTTAACCAAAAAACAGTGCAATCACAATAATAAAGGGGCACGCCACGTGACCACGCCAGACCACGGCTTTGCAGAGATCACCCACCGCGAACTGGGCCTGAGGCGCCAGCTCACCTCCGGCCAGATGAGCATGATCGCCATCGGTGGCGCCATCGGCACCGGGCTGTTCATGGGCAGCGCCTATGCCATCGGCTATGCCGGGCCCAGCGTGCTGGTGAGCTACGCCATCGGTGCATTGATCACCTTGCTGTTGATGGGCTGCCTGGCGGAGATGACGGTGGCCCACTCCACCTCGGGTTCCTTCGGCGCCTACGCCGAGTTTTATATCAGCCCGCTGGCCGGGTTTCTGGTGCGCTATGCCTATTGGGCGGCAATTGTGCTGGCGGTGGGCGCCGAGGTCACGGCGGTGGCGATGTACATGAAGTACTGGTTCGCCAATGTGCCGGAGTGGGTGTGGATCGTGTCGTTTTCCAGTGTGCTGATCCTGCTCAATGCGATCAGCGTGAAAACCTTCGGTAACTTCGAATACTGGTTCTCGACGATCAAGATCAGCGCCATTGTCGGCTTCATCATCCTTGCGGTGTACGTGGTGTTCGGCTCCGGCAACCCGGAGTACGGCGTGCACAACTACACGTCTCACGACGGGTTTTTCCCCCATGGCCTGAGCGGAATGTGGATCGCGGTGATTGTGTCGATCTTCAGTTATTTGAGCGTGGAGATGATCGCCGTGGCCGCCGGTGAAGCGGCCGACCCGGAGCAGGCGGTGAAAAAGGCCTTTCGCGCGACCATTGTGCGCCTGGTGGTGTTCTACCTGCTGACCCTGGCCCTGATGCTCGCCATCGTGCCATGGAGCCAGGCCGGGCAAACCCAGAGCCCGTTCGTCACGGTGATGCAGACCATCGGCATTCCCGGCGCCACCGGCGTGATGAATTTCGTGATCCTGATCGCGGCGTTGTCAGCGATGAACAGCCAGCTCTACATCACCACGCGCATGATGTTCAGCCTGTCGCGCGCAGGGTTTGCGCCCAAGTCCATGGGGGCGTTGAGCAAAAGCGGCATTCCGCTGAATGCCTTGCTGTTGTCCAGCTCGGGGATCGCCTTGGCGACCTTGTTGAACGTGGTGTATCCGGAAAGCTCGTTCACCCTGATGATGGCGATCTCGATGTTCGGCGCGATCTTCACCTGGTTCATGATCTTTCTCACGCACCTGTTCTTCCGTCGCTATCGCCAGCGTCATGGCGGGCCGAAGCTGTCGTTCCAGTTGCGGCTGTTTCCCTACAGCACCCTGCTGGGCCTGCTGCTGATGGGGGCGGTAATGATCACCACGTACTTCACCGAGGCGTTCAAAATGACGCTGGTGTTCGGCGTGCCGTTCCTGCTGATTCTGTCGGCGGTGTACTACGGGTTTTTCCGCAAGGGCAGGGCTAGCGCGTCGAACAAGGCCCTGGCGTAACCCGGTAGATGGTCGAACGAGCGCGCGCATAACAACAGCTGTCGACACGCCCATTCTTCGCGCAAGGGTTGGGCCTTGAAGCGGCGCTCTGATGGCCAGCGATCCAGGGCGGCCTGAGGCACGATGCCCAGGCCGGCGCCCCGGGCGACCATGCGCATCACCCCATCAAACCCCTCGGCGCGGATGCGCGTCTGCAAGCGAAAGCCGCTGTGCAGTGCCTGTTCCTCCAGGTAAACCGCCAGCGCGCTGTTGGCGGTCAGGCCCACGAAGTCGTGTTGCAGGCTGTCGATAAAACTCACGGTGCCGGCTGCCAAGGGATGATCAAGGGGCAGGATCAACACCAGCGGGTCATCGCGAAACGGCAGGGTTTGCAGGCCGTGGGTATCCACTGCGTCGGAGATTATTCCCAGGTCTGCCGTGCCTTGGCGCAACGACTGGGTGATGCGCAGGCTCGGCAGTTCCTGCAGGTCGATATCGAGGTTGGGATGTTCGCGCAAAAAGTCCGCCAGCAATTCCGGCAGGTATTCGCTCAGGGCCGTGGTGTTACACAGCAGGCGCACCTGGCCCTTGATCCCCTTGGCGTATTCCGCCAGGTCCTGTTGCAGATGCTCGGCCTGTTGCAGCAGCAGGCGGGCATGTCGGGCCAGGGCCTTACCGGCGGCGGTGGGGGTGACACCGCGACGGCCGCGCTCAAGGCACTCGATACCCAGCGACGCTTCCATCACGCGGATACGTGCGCTCGCCGCCGCCAGGGATAAATGGCTGCGCGCCGCGCCTGCGGTGATATTGCCGGTGTCGAGGATATGCAGGTAGAGGCGCAGGTCGATCAGGTCAAAGTGCATGGCGTGTGCCTAAAGCAAAACAAGAGTCTGCCTCAGTATATGGCGAATTTTCGGCCTGATCGAAAAGCGCCACAATCGTCCCATGACTACTTTCCTCGCGTTTTACCAGAATGCAGGCCCAGCTTTGACTGTACTGGTGGTCGGCACGTTTCTACTGGCCGGTACCGTCAAGGGTGTGATTGGCCTTGGCCTGCCCACCGTAGCCATGGGGCTGCTCGGGCTGGCTATGTTGCCGGCGCAGGCTGCGGCGTTGCTGATCGTTCCTTCGATGGTCACCAACCTCTGGCAGCTGGCCTTCGGCGGCCACCTGAATGACTTGCTCAAGCGCTTGTGGCCGATGCTGCTGCTGATTTTTCTCGGCACCGGGCTTGGCACGCTGTGGCTGGGAATGGACGGTGGCCATGGGGCGGTGCGTGCGTTGGGCGGCGCGTTGCTGGTGTATGCGCTGAGCGGATTGTTCTTGCCCACGTTTAAGCTGAAGCCTGCGACCGAACGTTGGCTGGGCCCGCTGTGTGGGCTGATCACCGGTGTCATTACCTCGGCCACCGGCGTCTTCGTGATTCCTGCGGTGCCGTATGTGCAGGCCTTGGGCTTGAACCGCGATCAACTGGTGCAGGCGCTGGGGCTGTCGTTCACCGTGTCCACGCTGGCATTGGCGGCCGGCATGGCCTGGCGTGGCACGTTAGGCGGTGGGGAAATCAATGCGTCGCTGTTGGCGCTGCTGCCCGCGCTGTTGGGGATGTGGCTCGGCCAGCTGTTGCGCCAACGGATCAGCGCCGGGCTGTTCAAACGCGTGTTTTTTGTCGGCATGGCGCTGCTGGGTGGGCATTTGCTGATTGGCGGTTGAACCGCTCGGTGTAAGCTGCGCTGACCCGATAGAGAGGACAGCCTGTGAAAGCCCGATCCGATGAGCTACAAACCTTCGTCAGCGTGATTGAGTGCGGCTCGATTTCTGCCGCGGCGGAGCAGATCGGACAGACGCCGTCGGCGGTCAGCCGCACCTTGTCGCGCCTCGAAGCCAAGCTCGGCATCACCCTGATCAACCGCACCACGCGGCGCATGGACCTGACCGAAGAGGGCAAGTACTTTTTCGAGCAGGCCAAGGTGATCCTGGCGCAGATGGATGAGCTGGAGGAGCGCCTGTCGTCACGCCAGAAAAAACCTGCCGGGCGTTTGCGCATCAATGCTGCCGTGCCGTTCATGCTGCATGGGATCGTGCCGTACATCGCCGAGTTTCGCCGCCTCTATCCCGAGATCCAGTTGGAGCTGAACAGCGATGACCTGATCATCGACCTACTGGAACAGAGCACCGACATTGCCATCCGTATCGGTGCGTTGGCCGACTCGACTCTGCATGCCCGCTCACTGGGCTGGTCGCCGCTGCACATCCTGGCCAGCCCCGCCTATCTCAAGCGGTACGGCACGCCGAGCACGGTGGCCGAATTGGCGGATCACACGTTGCTGGGGTTCACCCAGACCGAAACCCTTAACCACTGGCCGCTGCGTCATGTGGAAGGCGACCGCTGGCTGATCCAGCCCGGCATCGCCGCTTCCAGCGGTGAAACCCTGCGTCACTTGGCGCTGGAAGGGCAGGGCATTTGCTGCCTGTCCAACTTCATGACCATCGACGACATCAACGCCGGGCGCCTGGTGCCGGTGCTGGAGGCGTTCAACAGCGGTTATCGCCAGCCGATCAACGCAGTGTTTTACCGCAACTCGCAATTGGCGCTGCGCATCCAGTGCTTCCTGGACTTTATCCAGGCCAAGCTGGCGCGGTATGCCCGCTGATTCGTGACTTGAACGCAAGAGTGAATTGGGCGAAGGGGACTTATTCGACAAGGATGGGCCGCTGATACTGGCTCCATCACTTACCCCCGTCAGGAGCACACTCCATGAACGTATTCGTAACCGGTGCAGCCGGTTTTATCGGCGGCTCCATCGCCACCGGCCTGGTCCAGGCCGGCCATGCCGTGACCGGTTTGGTGCGCAGCGCCGAACAGGCCGCTGAAATGACCGCCCTGGGCATCACCCCAGTGATCGGTACCCTTGATGATGTCGCTATTCTGACCGC
Source organism: Pseudomonas sp. BCA17 (assembly GCF_004519405.1). Classification (GTDB taxonomy): domain Bacteria; phylum Pseudomonadota; class Gammaproteobacteria; order Pseudomonadales; family Pseudomonadaceae; genus Aquipseudomonas. Next base: position 33,691 of record NZ_SGWI01000005.1, read on the forward strand.
CCAGGCCCGGCAAGCCGATGCGGTGATCAACGCGGCCAGCAGCGATCATCGTGGTGCGGTAGAAACGTTGCTCGCCGCCTTGAAGGGCTCGAACAAGCCCTTCCTGCACACCAGCGGTTCGAGCATTGTCGGTGATGCATCGGGCGGCAAGGCCAGCGATGTCATCTATTTCGAAGACAACTTGCCGGAGCCGACGGTCGACAAGGCTGCGCGCGTGGCCATCGACAATCTGATCCTTGCGGCCGCCCAGGACGGCGTCAACTCGGCGGTGATCTGCAACACCCTGATCTACGGCCACAGCCTGGGCGTGAAGCGTGACAGCGTGCAATTGCCGCGCTTGCTCAAGCAGGCACGCAAGAGCGGGGTGGTGCGCCATGTGGGCCCGGGGCAGAACATCTGGTCCAACGTGCACATTGAAGACGTGGTGGCGCTGTACCTGCTGGCGCTGACCAAGAATGTACCGGGCACGTTTTACTTTGTGGAAAGCAGCGAAGCGGCGTTTGTCGACATGACCCGCGCCATCGCCGAAGCCCTCAAGCTGGGGCAGCCCCAGGATTGGCCATTGGCCGAGGCTGAAGCCGAGTGGGGTTATGAAATGGCCAACTATGGCCTGGGTTCCAACAGCCGTGTGCGCGGCAAGCATGCCCGTGAGCTGCTGGGTTGGGTGCCCAAGCGCACGTCGGTTGTCGAGTGGATTCGTCACGAGATGGTCTGATGTTCGCTTGATACCGGGCCGCGCTCATCGGGAGCAAGCTAACTCCCACATTTGCCTGTATTCCAACGGTGGAACTTGGTCAAATGTGGAAGGAGCTTGCTCCCGATAGCAGCGACTCCACCTTCGAGACTATCCCCACCCGACTCAATTCCGTACCATTCCCCGCCTTATCCCCCGCAATGCCCTGGTACCTCATGAACCTCACCCGTCTGCGCGCCGATGCCCTGGCCGGCCTCACCACGTCTTTTGCGCTGTTGCCCGAATGCATCGCCTTTGCCCTGGTGGCCCATCTCAACCCGCTGATGGGGCTCTACGGCGCCTTCATTATCTGCACCCTCACCGCATTGTTCGGCGGCCGGCCGGGTATGGTTTCGGGTGCGGCCGGCTCGATGGCAGTAGTGATCGTCGCATTGGTGGTGCAGCACGGCGTGGAGTATCTGCTGGCGACGGTGTTGCTGGGCGGGTTGATCATGATTGCCTTTGGCCTGCTGCGCCTGGGCAAGCTGGTGCGCATGGTGCCGCATCCGGTGATGCTCGGCTTCGTCAACGGCCTGGCGATCATCATCGCGCTGGCGCAGTTGGAGCACTTCAAGAGCGGTGACACCTGGCTCAGCGGCACGCCGCTGTATGTGATGGCGGGCCTGGTGTTGCTGACCATGGCCATCGTCTATCTGCTGCCACGCCTGACCCGCGCCGTGCCGCCTGCATTGGTGGCGATTCTAGGCGTGGGCCTGGCGGTGTACCTGCTCGGCCTGCCTACGCGAACATTGGGCGACATGGCCCACATCGCCGGCGGCTTGCCGACCTTTGCGCTGCCGCACGTCCCCTGGACCCTGGAAACCCTCGGCATCATTGCGCCCTATGCGTTCCTGATGGCGATGGTCGGCCTGCTGGAAACCTTGCTGACCCTGAACCTGACCGATGAAATCACCGAAACCCGTGGCTACCCGGACCGCGAAAGCGTAGCCCTGGGCGCGGCGAACATGGTCTCGGGGCTGTTTGGTGGCATGGGCGGTTGCGCGATGATCGGGCAAACCGTGATCAACCTCAGCTCCGGCGGGCGTGGGCGCTTTTCCGGGGTGTTTGCCGGGGTGATGATCCTGCTGTTCATTCTGTTCCTGTCACCGTTGATCGAGCGCATTCCGCTGGCGGCCCTTGTGGGCGTGATGTTCGTGGTGTCCCAGCAGACCTTCGCCTGGGCGTCGTTGCGGGTGATCAACAAGGTGCCGCTCAATGATGTGCTGGTGATTCTTGCGGTGACCGTGATCACCGTGTTCACCGACCTGGCAACCGCTGTGCTCTGCGGCATCGTAATTGCGGCGCTGAACTTCGCCTGGCAACAGGCGCGTGAACTGTACGCCGATGAGCATCTGGAGGCCGATGGCAGCAAACTCTATCGCCTGCATGGCACGTTGTTCTTTGCCTCGACCACGCCGTTCCTGAACCGGTTCGACCCGGCCAACGACCCGGCCCAGGTCACGCTGGACTGCCGTCACCTGAGTTTCGTCGATTACTCAGCGATTGCCGCGCTGATGACCTTGCGTGAGCGCTACACCAAGGCCGGCAAGCACCTGCGGGTGCTGCATCTGTCGGAGCGCTGCAAGAAGCTGCTCAAACGCGCCAAAGTCCACCACGACTGAATCTCCTGTAGGCGCTCGCTCGCGAAAATCGTCAAGGATGACGCGGGTATCCTGAATGCACACGGTGCTCTCAGGTTTTTCGCGAGCCAGCTCGCTCCTACGGGGAGAGGGTGTTGCCATGCCTTATGGCCCGACCAGGTCTTCCAGTTCCTGGGCACGTGTCTGGGTCATGTCCACCACGCAGCCGGAGCCATTGACCTGATCAATGGTGCCGCCGGTGGCACTGCCTGCAAAGGCGCAATTGGCATCGCGGTATTTTATCCACAGGCGCTGCACGTCTTGCAGTTGCTGTTTGCGCGGGCCGTCCTGGGCCGCGAGCGCAGTCTTGTAGGCTTTGTTCAGGCGCTCGTCCTGTACTTTGGCGGCCTGGGTATTGCAGCCGACCATGTCGGCGGTGGTGTTGGCGTTGTCCATGCACTTTTTCAACATGGCGTTATCGGCGGCCGAAGCGGTGCCGCACAGGGCAAGCAGCAGGGCGCCGGCAGCGAGGGATGGGCGAATCATGGTCGGTTTTCCTGAGCGTGAGTGGATGCGCATTCTATGACTGGAGGCTGGCGCCTGAGTTTCGACGTTCTCTGATCTTCATGTAAGAACACCCCCTGAATTTTCATGCACGGGTGTTGGGCATGTCCCAACGCGACGGCGCTTATCCGTGGGCGAAAATTACTTTCACAAAAATTGAAAATGCTACCGGGTAATGATTTATGAGTTTCACAACCTATTCGACGTGACCCTTTCCAAGGAGTACCGCATGGCCGCATCACCGGGCTTCGGGCTATTGGCATACGCTGCCATCGCCATCATTGCGTTGATCGTGCTGATTGCACGTTACCGACTCAATCCATTTATCGTCATCACCTTGGTCTCCATCGGTCTGGCGCTGATGGCCGGGATGCCGGCGGACACGATCATGGGGTCGTATGAAGCGGGCGTCGGTAAAACCCTGGGGCATATTGCGCTGGTGGTGGCGCTGGGCACGATGCTCGGCAAGATGATGGCTGAATCCGGTGGCGCCGAGCAGGTGGCGCGTACGCTGATCAATCGCTTCGGCGAGCGCAACGCTCATTGGGCGATGGTGTGCATAGCGTTTCTGGTGGGGCTGCCGCTGTTTTTCGAGGTCGGGTTTGTGTTGCTGGTGCCCATCGCGTTTACCGTGGCAAGGCGAGTGGGCGTGTCGATCCTGATGGTCGGCCTGCCGATGGTCGCCGGCCTGTCGGTGGTACATGCGCTGGTGCCGCCGCATCCAGCGGCGATGATGGCGGTGCTGGCGTATAACGCGTCGGTGGGGCAGACCGTGCTGTATGCGATTTTGATCGGTGTTCCGACGGCGATCATTGCAGGCCCGGTCTATGCCAAGTTCATCGTGCCGCGTATTCACCTGCCGGCGGAAAACCCGCTGGAACGCCAGTTCATCGAACGCGAACCACGCACCCGCTTGCCGAACTTTGCCCTGACCATGGGCACTATCCTGTTGCCGGTGGTGTTGATGATGATCGGCGGCTGGGCCAACGTGATTTCCACTCCGGGTACTGGGTTCAACCAGTTCCTGTTGTTTATCGGCAACTCGGTGATCGCGTTGCTGGTGGCGACGTTAGTGAGTTTCTGGACCTTGGGCCTGGCCCAAGGCTTCAATCGCGAATCGATCCTCAAGTTCACCAACGAATGCCTGGCGCCGACCGCCAGTATCACGTTGCTGGTGGGCGCGGGCGGCGGCTTGAACCGCATCCTGGTGGATGCCGGTGTGACTAACGAAATTCTTGGCCTGGCCCACGCGTTTCATCTGTCGCCGCTGGTGATGGGCTGGTTGTTTGCCGCGCTGATGCGGATCGCCACGGGGTCGGCCACGGTGGCAATGACCACCGCGTCGGGTGTCGTAGCGCCTGTCGCGATGGGCCTGGGTTATCCACACCCGGAATTGCTGGTGCTGGCGACTGGTGCCGGCTCGGTGATTTTTTCCCACGTTAATGACGGCGGCTTCTGGCTGATCAAGGAATACTTCAATATGACGGTGATCCAGACCTTCAAGACCTGGACCGTGCTGGAGACCCTGATCTCCGTGGTCGCTTTTGGCCTGACCTACGGCTTGTCTGTTGTTTTATGAGCCTCATCCTGTAACCCGGAGCCCCCATGGACATCCTCTACCAGATCCGCGCCCGCCAGGACTCCTTCAGCGCCGGCGAAGGGCGTATCGCCAGGCTGATGCTGGACGACGTGGGCTTTGCCGCGTCCGCCAGCCTGGAAGAGTTGTCCCAACGGGCCGAGGTCAGCACGGCGACCTTGTCGCGTTTTGCCCGCAGCGTCGGCTGCCGTGATCTGCGTGACTTGCGCCTGCAGCTGGCCCAGGCCAGCGGGGTGGGCAGCCGCTTTCTGGACCCGGCCGGGCTGCCGGAGCAGTCGGCCTTTCATCGCCAGATACTCGGCGATATCGAAGTCACGCTGCGCCAGCATCTGTCGGGTTTTAACCAGGCGAGTTTTGTCGATGCGGTCAGCGTGCTGGGCAAGGCGCGGATGATTCACGCATTCGGTATGGGCGGCCCGTCGAGCCTGTGCAGTGACGAGTTACAAGTGCGACTGGTACGCCTGGGCTATCCGATTGCCGCCTGCCATGACCCGGTGATGATGCGTGTCACGGCGGCGACGCTGGGGCCGGAACAGGCGCTGATCGTCTGCTCGCTCACCGGCCTGCCCCCTGAACTGCTCGACGTGGTCGCACTGGCGCGCAACTACGACGCGCGGATTATCGCCATCACCCTGGCCAACTCGCCGTTGGCACAGTTGGCGGACGTGGTGTTGCCGCTGCAACCGGCCGAAACCAGTTTCATCTACAAGCCCACCGCGGCGCGCTACGGAATGCTGCTGGCCATCGACTTGCTCGCCACCGAGCTGGCGTTGGTCCAGCCGGACGACAACCAGGAGCGCCTGCGCCGGATCAAGCTGGCCCTGGACGATTATCGCGGCGGCCCCGACAGCCTGCCGCTTGGAGATTGATATGAAGTACGACACGTTGATTCGCCAAGCGCTGATCATGGACGGCAGCAACACGCCAGGCTATGTGGCCGATGTGGGCCTGCGCGATGGGCGTATCGAGACGATAGGCGATTTGTCGGCGGCCGTGGCCGAACATGAAGTCGAAGCGGCGGGCCGCGTGCTGGCGCCGGGTTTCATCGACGTGCATACCCACGACGACACGGTGGTGATCCGACATCCGCAGATGCTGCCCAAGCTCAGCCAGGGCGTGACCACGGTGATTGTCGGCAACTGTGGCATCAGTGCATCGCCTGTGAGCTTGCGCAATGATCCGCCGGACCCGATGAACCTGTTGGGCACCCGTGAGGCCTTCACGTACCCGCGTTTTGCCGATTACCGCTCAGCCGTGGAGGACGCGCATCCGGCGGTGAACGTTGCGGCGTTGATCGGCCACACTGCGTTGCGCAGCAACCATATGGACGACCTGTACCGCACCGCCTCCGCGGATGAAATCGCGGCCATGCGCGTGCAGTTGCGCGAGAGCCTCGAAGCCGGCGCCCTCGGCTTGTCCACAGGCCTGGCCTACGCCAGCGCATTCAATGCCGAGACCGATGAGGTGCTGCAACTCAGTGAGGAGCTGACGGCCTTCGGTGCGGTGTACACCACCCACTTGCGCAGTGAATTCGAACCGGTGCTGGAGGCCATGGATGAGGCGTTTCTGATCGGTCGACATGCCAAGGCGCCGGTGATCATTTCTCACCTCAAATGTGCCGGTGCGGGTAATTGGGGGCGCAGTCCGCAGTTGTTGGCATCGCTTGAGCTGGCGGCGAAAACCCATCCGGTGGGTTGTGATTGTTATCCCTATGCGGCCAGTTCATCGACCCTGGATTTGAAGCAAGTCACTGATGCGTTTCGCATCACTATCACCTGGTCAACGCCACACCCGGAAGTCGGCGGGCGTGACCTGCAGGATATCGCTGCCGAGTGGAATGTTTCGCTGCTGGACGCGGCGCGTCGTCTGCAACCGGCGGGGGCGGTGTACTACGGAATGGATGAGGGGGATGTACGACGTATCCTCGCGCATCCGCTGTCGATGGTAGGTTCGGATGGGTTGCCTGAAGACCCGTTCCCCCATCCGCGTTTGTGGGGTGCGTTTCCACGGGTGCTGGGGCATTTCAGTCGGGATGTAGGGTTGTTCCCGTTGCACACGGCGGTGCACAAGATGACCGGCTTGTCGGCGGCGCGTTTTGGCTTGGTTGAGCGGGGTGAAATCCGCGAAGGGTACTGGGCCGACTTGGTGTTGTTCGATCCGTTGCGCGTGCGCGATGTGGCGGACTTCAAGGAACCGCGGCGCGCGGCGGAGGGCATCGATGGGGTATGGGTCAACGGGGTGTTGAGCTACAGCGATGGGCAGGCGAATGGTCAGCGGCCGGGGCGCTTTCTGGCACGGAGTGGGAGTTTGGGCGCTGGGTTTTCGTCTCTGTAATGGGGGCTTCCATCCACGGGCGGGTTGTCATGCGCTTCTACGGCTCTTCGACGAAGCCAGGCGTCGGAGTGCTATGTCGATTGCCCTGATGCTTGCGAGAGATGAGCAGCAGTGATCCGTTCATGAGTCGGCTGATCGGTAAATCGCAGGCAATAAAAAACCGCCTCATTAGGGCGGTTTTTTGCAAGCCCAGTTAGTGGCTGGGGTTGCTATCTCAAAGAACGCTTTCGACCTGCAAGCCGATACTAACGCTGGTTACATCATCACGCAAGGCTGAACGATGGCGGGTATGGATCGTCTTCAGGCATTTCTTTAATGCCTGATTAGACTGTAAAAGCTTGTAATGAATCTATCGGGCGATACTGAGTATTTGACCACTGCATGACACACCTTCGGCAAGAATCCTGGTTAGGATCCTCCCCGTTCTGCGTTTGTCGCTTTTAGGTGAGTTGGGTCGGCGCGCGAATTCTGGACCGACCGCCACGGGCTAGTAATCCGTGCCGGATTGATGCGGAAGGACCATTAGCCCGGCCACCTCAAAGAACGCATTCGACCTGCGTCCGAAGGCCCGCGTGTTCCGGTAAGTGTGCTGGAGGTAAGGCCCAACTCACGGAGGGCCGAGTATGTCTAAGTTTGCACGACGTACGTGGAACCTCGTAGTGAACTGCCTGCGTGCTTATCACGTCTGGAAGTTCCTGCGGGACAGCTTCGATGACCGCTAAGGTCTGAGGAGTGGAGCCGCCTCGGTTCAGGCCGAGGCGGCTTTTTGGTTTTTTAAACCCGGAAATGACTGACCATCTGCTGCAACTGGCTACCCAATCGTGCCAATTCAACGCTCGACTTGGCCGTCTCCTCACTCGCAGTAGCCGTCTGCTCCGACACATCACGCACATTCACAATGCTGCGGCTGATCTCTTCAGCCACGGCGCTTTGCTGTTCGGCCGCCGCTGCAATCTGCTGGTTCATCGACTGGATGTTCGACACCGTACGGGTGATGTTTTCCAGCGACACACCGGCCTTGCGGGTCAGCTCGACACTGCTGTCGGTCAGGCTACGGCTGTTGTTCATCACGTTGGCCACTTGCTGAGTGCCGTTCTGCAAGCCGGCGACCAGGTCTTCGATTTCTTCCGTGGATTTCTGCGTGCGCTGGGCCAGGCCACGCACTTCATCGGCGACCACCGCAAACCCACGCCCGGCTTCACCGGCACGCGCCGCTTCGATGGCGGCGTTGAGGGCCAGCAGGTTGGTCTGCTCGGCCACGGCCTTGATCACGTCCATCACGCTGCCGATCTTGTTGCTCTCTTGTTGCAAGTGCGCCATGGCGTCGGTGGAGCGCGCCACTTCTTCAGCCAGGCGCTCGATCTGTGCGATGGCTTCGGCCACTACCTTGTCGCCCTCGCGAGCCTGGCCATCAGCGTTGGAGGCCGCCTGGGAGGCTTGCTCGGCGTTACGCGCCACTTCCTGCACGGTAGCGGTCATTTCGTGCATGGCGGTGGCCACTTGATCGGTCTCGATCTTTTGGCTGTTGACGCCTGCACTGGTCTGTTCGGTAACGGCCGACAATTCTTCAGCGGCGCTGGCGATCTGCGTCACACCGTCACGGATGCCGCTGATCAGTTCACGCAAGGTGGTGCCCATGCGCTGGATGCCTTGTTGCAGCACGCCCAGTTCATCACGACGAGTGACCTGGATGTTGTGGCTCAGGTCGCCGGAAGCGATGCGTTCAACCACCTCCAGAGTGTCTTGCAGTGGGCGTGTGATCTGGCGGGTGATGACCCATGCCGCGATGATGCCAACCAGCAGCGCCAGCAACGTGCTGATCAATTGCAGGCTGCGGGCCTGGGCACTTTCGACATCGCGACGATTGAGCTGGATGTCATACAGCTTGTCACTGATGGTGACGATGTCGGTGCCCTGGGTGGTCATTTCGGCGCGGGCAGTGACGATATTCGCGTTAGCCGCCTTGTAGTTCTGCAGGGCGCTGCGGTAAGCACCGAGTGCGGTTTCCAGTGCCGTCAGTGCACTTTGCTGGCTGGCGCCGAAGACGGTGTTGAGGTCTTTCAAGCTGGCAATGGTTTTTTCAATCTGTGCGGCGGCGCGGGCTTCGGTGTCAGGGTTGACATCGCCGGTGTAGCCGCGCACTTCAAAGCGCGCCAGTTGGAACTGCATCTTCGCGTCGGCCACGGCCTGGAATTGGGCCAGGTGCTCCGAGCTGTCAGGCATTTGCTTCACGCTGGCTTCCAGCGCGTTGATCTGTGCGTTGGCGATATCGGCCTTGTCGCCCATCACCTGGCGTGAGGCGTTGCCATTACGGTACGCCTCTCGCATCTTGTTCAGGGACTGTTGATAGGCGGTAATGACGGCTTTCTGCTCATTGAGCAGCTTGAGGTTTTCCGGGCTCTTGAAACTGTCCAGCAGTTTCTGTTGCTGGGCGGCGAAGCCATCCAGGTTGGTTTGTACGTTCTGGGCCACGGTTTCGTCGCCGGCGGCGAGCATGTATTGCAGGCGCGCAATGCGCAGTTTGGTCAGCGAGGCGTTGAGCTGGGTAATGTCGCTCATCCAGTTGCTGCGGTCGATCAGCCCGCTCAGGCTGGTCCAGCCGGTCAATGCCAGAATCGAGGTGAGGACAAGCACCAGGCCGAAGCCCAGGCCCAGTTTGAGGTTGACGCTGATGTTACCGAACCAGCTGTTCATCGAATGCTCCGCAAAGTTTGATCTGAGTGCTGGGCGGTATTGTTGTTGGAGCCAGCTTAGGTATGTAGGGCAATATCGGCAGCGGGACCAGAATCTGAAATGCCTTTTGTCCGGCTGTATCCAAAAGGCGGGCCCTGACCGTCAGGCGGGCAGGGCCCCGGGGGCATCAAGGCGCCGGTATCAGATGGATCTCGTATTTGAGCGCTTCGATCAGCTGGCTTTGATAGACAAAGCGTTTGTCGCGAATCCGCTCCCATCGGTCAATGAAGAACTGGCCGTTGTCATCGATCTGAATCGGCGTGACCACGATTTCGCCACTGTTGGAGTGGTGCACCAGGTTGGTCTCATCGGCTGTCGGCCGTTCGATGATGAAGTGGCCTTTGATGCGCAGCCGTTCTCGGCTCGGCGGCGCGGGAGGTCGTACGGATTGCCGGCCGGCGATACCGACCTCCAGGGTGAAGTCGCTGTGCAAGGCCAATGAGCTGGACTCGTCCACGACCCAGCCGCCCTGTCGCAAGGTGCGTGCAGTGCCGGCGGCGGCATCGCGCACATGCAGGCTCACGGCATCCTGCAACTGGGCAATACCGGGTACCAACAGGTTCATATCGGTGTGCCCGCTCCCCATGAACGCCACCCACTTATGGGGCCCGAATGCCGCCTGGTCGGCCTTGATCACTTCGTTGGCAAAATAACTGAACAGCGTGTTGCGCGGGCTTGCGCCCCTGGCCCCTTTGGTGTGGTAGCTGGCGAGGCAATCCAGAGCGCGCACGCGCAAACCGTATTTGTTGGCGGCCTTGATTACGTTGGTATAAGTGTTCGGCCCGGTATACATCAGCATATGGCCTTGATCCTGGGCATTCAGGTAGGCCTGCAAGCCGCTGGGCATTTTCAACGTGTCGTGCAGGATATCCAGTTCATGCTGATGCAGATCGGTGAGCAGGTGCTCGACGTAGAGCGTTTTTACCCCCTGTTTCTTCAACAGCTTCATGTGCTTGATCAGGAACTCTTTGCTCGACTGCGCGGCATGCGCCTCACCGAGGACGAGCCCGAGTTTTTGTTGAAAGAGGCGCTTGATCAGGTCCTCTTCGTGCGTGAGGTCGGCAAGGTAATCCAGCGCACCGCGTCGTGGCGCCGTGTAACCGGCAAAAAAGGCTTCGGCGCGTTCGGTCAAACGCTGGCGGATACGGATGAACTCAGCGAACGTGGCCTGGCGGGGGTCGCCTTGAGCCAATGCGTATCGTGTATCCAGGCCGCGATGAGACGCCGCCAATTGCCCTGCCTGTTTCTTCATGGCAGGGGGCATATCGAACTCGCTGAAGTGCACCGTGCCGGTCGCAGCAGCAGGGGCCTGCGCGATGCCCGGTTGGTTGCGCAGGTGAAGGTTCGTCGACTGCGACACTGTGAAATGCCCCCTGGACTGCTCCGCAGGCTGAGTATCGATCCAGACGCCTGTGGGCTCGCCAGGCGCGACGTCTTTGATGCGCAGTGCCAAGGTGTTTTGCAGGTCGGCCAGGCCGGTCGTCAGTGCGTGGCTGCCGATGCGATCCTGCTCTGCCAGGGCGATCCAGCCTTCGTCGGGGTGCTTCCTGACGTTGCGCGCAATCGCCTGGTGCGAATAGAAATTGCGCAGCCGGCTTGAGCGGGGGATAAACCGTTCACCGTCGCCAAGGGCCAATACATGCTCCATGTGGTAGGAACTCGACGCGTCCAGCCCGTCGATGAGCACGTTGTGCTTGTGCGCCTCAAGCACCAATTTGCGGAAGCTGAAAGGTGCATCGGCAGCGAAGCCGAGGGAGTGATCGACCCGGGCGAGATGCTCGGTGACGCGTTCAAGTGCCACCGCGACATTGCCTTCGACTTCGCGGTTGAGGACCTTCAGCTTGCTGCGAAACACGTCAACCGGCAGGTTCTCGATGTACAGCCGCTTGAGCCCCTGCTCGGCCAGGGACTGCATGTTTTCGATCAGCAATTGTTTGCTGGCGATGGACGCGTTAGGGGCTCCGATCAGCAACTGTTTGCCCGGCGAGAACAGGCGCTTGAACAGCTCGGCGTGCGGAGTATCTGCGGCCAACTGGGGCACTTGTGGCTTGATGGGGTGTACGGGGGGGTTAAGGAAAAAAGCCTCGGCATCTTGGGTCAGTTGCTCGATCTGGCCAACGTAGGCATTGCGCAGCGGCAGCAACTGGTTGTAGGCGTGGTGCTGCGTGGCGCCGATGAAGTCATCACTCCAGTTCTGGGTAATCCGGGTTTTGAAACCTTCATCGAGCACGGCCCGGAAATATTTACCTTCTGCGGGCGAAATCTCGTATTTCGCCAAGGCGTCGTCGTCGACCTCCTCGGGCAGCCGCTCATACTTCTTGCGTCCGCCACCGGCCACGCCGGAGCGCACCCAGCGGCCCTCATTATCCTGATTGACCAAACGTGCGGTCGAGCGCATCTGTCCGGAAGCCGGGTCCTGGCGATAGAGCAGGTGGCGGCCCAGGGCATCCGGGGTGGGCTTGACCCAAAAGGGCTGTCCATCGAACAGCACGGGTTGCATGCCTGGCGCAGTGGCCGGTTCGAGTTGTTTGAGCCGTGTGCTGTCAGCCGCCTGTTTGCCGGTTTTGAATGTCGGACGCAGTGTGTTGACCGGGCCTTTTAAAGCGGGTCGAAAATCGAACAGCAGCGCACCGCCGAGGTTGGCCAGGTACCCGATGTAATGCTGCAACGCGCCGTCGCGGTCACCCTGGTGCCACGCGTTGAACGCGAGCATCGCGTCCTTGAACGCGAGCAACCCGCCCAGGGTCAGGCTGAGAGCCGGAAAGGGAATGGTCGCGATGGCGGTGACCCATTCGACACAGGTCCAGACAATGCCCATGATCATCTGCGTACGGTTCACAGTGGTGGCGTGGACGTCGTCGATCCGGCGCTGCAGTACCATGTTGTAGAACTCGTGTCGCAGGTCGATCAAGGGCGTGACGCGTTCGATGCTGTCGTAATGGGGGCGGCTCGGGCTGGTGCGGTTGATGTCGGCGGGCAGGCCGTCCTTGGCGGTTTCGAGCAAGCTCCGGACACGTGCCTGGGACTGCTGCGCGGTGCGGGTACAGAAATATTCCACGGCACCATCGAGGGTCTTGAGCACGTAGTTGAACAGTTTCGCCTCGCGAAAACCGATGCCATCCGGTGCATTCGGGGTGTACAGCAGCACCGGATTATCCGCGTGGCTGAACAGGTAAACGCCCATTGCCCAACTGCCGTCGATAAACAGGCGATGGACTTTGTAAGTGTTGCGCTGGGTCGCCGCGCTCTGGTCCAGGCTGGTGATGGCCTGGGTCAACCAGGTCAGATCGACACTGGCGATATGCCCCTCGAGACGCGATTGCAGGGCGGCACCCTGCATTTGCAACTGGGTGATCTTCAGCGTGGCATTGCGTCGGGCGGCATAGCCCGGGCTGTCGGCGGCCTGCAATCGCTGGCGCACCAAGTCGGTGTAGCGCTTGCCGATCCACACGCCTCTTACAGCGGCGGCGACGTTCTGCGGGGTCAGTGCGCTCAGGTCGATGCCGGACGGACCGAGAAATGTCGCCGAGCTGGAAAAGTCTTCATTGATAAACCCCACGTTTTCCGCATACCCGTCGCGATACAGCTCGGTGTAGGACACGGGTTTGGGCCCATGCCCCAGCAGCGGTTTGGGGGGGTAGGCGAAAACCAGGTCCGGGTCGACCTGGTTGTGCGTCCGGCCCAGCAGCGTGTTGAGGCTGAGGCTGGCCTGCTCATGCGAATAGGCGGAAAAGCTGGGGAAGTTAGCCTCCGCATCCGGCCTGGCGTTATAGGTGCGCAAGGCGCCTTCGGCATCTTCGGCGAGGCTTGTCAGGCGGGTACGCTCAGCTTGAGAGGCGGAGCGCAGCCAGAGCGGGCTGCTGTATTCGTAGTCGTCGATCAATTGCGCCATCAGGTGTTTGACCATGGCATCCAGGCAGGCGTCGTGCGTGCTCGGCGTCCCGAAGGTGACTTCCTCATGCTCCATGGCATCGGGTCGCAAGCCCAGGTTACTGGCCACGATGCGCATGGTCGGGCGAAAGCGCTGCGGCACTTGCTCCAGCAGGTACTCGGCCATGGTTTCCCCCGTGTGCCGGGCAGTGTCAGCCGTCCAGGCGAGAATGTGCGTCTGGCATTCGCGCAGGCTGTTGAAGCCGATAAACATCTGCTGCCTTGGCGAGTCGGGTGTGCACAGCAGCAGGCGTTTGATTTGCCCGTTGGCGTCGTTCTCGCGCAGCAGCCACAGGTCCTTGAGTTGCGCGCCATGCAGCAGCACGGTCTGCGCGCGCAGCGTCGAGCCGGGCGTACCGCGCAATTGTTCGAACAGTTGATAGTCGGCTGTGTTCAGGTGGCCCTGCAGGTTGGCGGTGTAGGCCAACAGGGCCAGGCGTCGATCAAGCATGGCTTTGGTCGCCTGGCGGATTTCGGGCGTCGCCATGGCTTTTTTCTGCCGGTCGGCAAAGTCCAGGCGTGGGTCCAGCGGTTCCAACAAGTCGAGCAGGGTGTGTGGTGTGAGGTGCGCATGGCTGCCTTGCAACGCCGCGCCGGCGTAGCTCAGGGTGGTGTGCTTGAGAAAGGCCGAACCGGGTAGCCGGTCTTCGCTGTGCAAACCTGCGAGGGCGATATCCACCAGGCTGCGCTCTTGCAGATAGTGGCCCACCTCCGCCACTTCGCGGCGGGTGGTGACGAGCAACTGCTGCGGGTCGAGGTCGTGGATCTCCAACTGATCGGCCAATTGTTCGAGCAACTGGTAATGGGCCAGGGCGCCTGGGGTTATCCAAGGGCCGAACAGCTCCAGGCATGTCTGCCGGGCCTGGTTGTAGTGGACGATGCAGTCCGCCAGGTGTTTTTGCTTCGCGTCACCGGCGTTGCGGTACCAGTCGGGCAAACTTTTATGCAGGGCTCGCTCAAGCAGGCGCTGGCGTCGTACTGCCAGGCGCGGGGACAGGTCGGGCAGGGCGGCGCGGACTGCCGCGTCCAGCTCCTGGATCAATTGTGCGCTGTTCTGTTGTGGGTTGTTGGCCAGGCTCAGCGCGAGGTCGACGTCCAGACGACGTTTATCGAGCAGCGCCTGGTAGCAGTGTTCGAACACCAGCGTGTCGTCGATCGGCCGCAGTTCCAGCGGCCAGATGCCGGTGACGTCGAGGTGTTGATAGCGCACGGGCAGGTGCTGGGTGATTTCACCACGCTCGGCCACGTTCTCTTTCAGGCTCTGGTCGAGTTCGCGCAGTGAGTCGAACCCGTAGAGACCCGCCGACGGTGTAAAGAGCAGCACCGGGCCGACGGTTGCCTCGGTGGTCAGGCTATCGCCCAGCGGGCTCGGCTGGCGCGTCAACACAAATGCGCCGGCGAACTCGACGCTCTGATCCTGGTAGGTGAACGTCAACGCATAAATCCCTGGGCGCATCGACGGCACGCGTGAGCAGTCCTCAAGCATGCGTTGGTCGACGGGGTTCAGCAGATGATCCTTGATATTGAGGCTGGCCTCCCGCTCCAGCGCCGTGCTGCCGGCGGCGTAGCGCATAAAAGTCTGGCGACCCTGGCCGGTGATGGCGCTGGTTTCATCGAGGTCTTGCAGCTGCCCATTCAGTGTGGCTCGCAAACGGGCCAACAGCGCCTTGCCTTCGATGTGGGTGAGATCGGCCTGGGCCAGCTCCTGGTAGAGGGCGCGCGCTTTGCTGAGGAACGTGTCGTTGGCCTGTTTGAGCGTGGCATTCAATTTTTCCAGGTCCGTCAGTTCCTGGGGCGGTGGGGCAGGCTGGTTGACCTGGCTGCGCAGGCTCGGATCAATCTCGAGCAACTGCGCGTGCAGTTGCTCGACGTGGGATACAGAGGGTGTGCTCATGACACCGTCTCCAATGCGATGGAAGGGACCCTCAGCATGGGACGCCGGCTTGGAGCGCCGGCGGTAGATAGGTACGTGCGCAGGGCTCATCACAGACCGCGCATGTGTGCTAGTCTGCTGGCCCTTTTAGTTCTGGGCGGCGCGGAAAACGGCGTTTTCCTGTGCGGCCCAACAGCGGAGCCTCTTCATGTCCGAAGTTAATCTGTCCACCGACGAAACCCGCGTCAGCTACGGTATCGGCCGTCAGTTGGGCGACCAACTGCGCGACAACCCACCACCGGGCGTGAGCCTGGACGCGATCCTGGCCGGCCTGACCGACGCCTTCGCGGGTAAGCCAAGCCGTGTTGACCAAGAGCAAATGGCTGCAAGCTTCAAAGTCATCCGCGAGATCATGCAAGCCGAGGCCGCTGCCAAAGCTGAAGCCGCCGCGGGTGCCGGCCTGGCGTTCCTGGCTGAAAACGCCAAGCGTGATGGCATCACCACCCTCGCTTCCGGCCTGCAATTTGAAGTACTGACCGCCGGTACAGGCGCCAAGCCGACCCGTGAAGATCAAGTACGTACCCACTACCACGGCACCCTGATCGACGGCACTGTGTTCGACAGTTCCTACGAGCGCGGTCAGCCCGCTGAATTCCCGGTGGGTGGCGTGATCGCCGGCTGGACCGAGGCTCTGCAACTGATGAATGCCGGCAGCAAATGGCGCCTGTACGTGCCGAGCGAACTGGCTTACGGCGCTCAAGGCGTTGGCAGCATTCCACCGCACAGCGTTCTGGTGTTCGACGTCGAGTTGCTCGACGTTCTGTAAGACCTGCCGATTACCTGTGGGAACGAGCCTGCTCGCTCCCACAGTGTTTTGCGGGGTTGTTCATGGGTGGAACTTGCCATTGAGCTCCGTCGCCGGGCGCAACGCTCGGGCATAGCAGAACAAAAACAGGTTTCTCACCACCTCTTTCAGCACGCCGGGCTCACTTGAACTCAAGCCGTTGACGTCCAGGTCGCCCTGATCCTGCAGTTCATTCAGTGCTTCTTCTTCCAGTACCGCGCAAACCTCACCGGTTTCCCGATGCAGAATCCGCAGGTAGGGGTGTGGGCGGTCCAGCCATGCATCGATCAAATAAGTCATGTTCATTCTCCTTGATGGGTTTCAATGAGAATAATTCTTATTCGTGGAATAGCAAGTGCCTATTGGCGGTTTTCTGGGTTTTCTGGGTGACTGTTGCGTTCAGTCAACGGAGAGGGCGAAACGCCATCCCGCGGCGGGCGCGGGATGGAGGCAGCAGGTTCAGACCTTGCGGACGAACTCGGACTTGAGTTTCATCGGGCCGATGCCGTCGATCTTGCAGTCGATATCGTGGTCGCCATCGCACAGGCGGATGTTCTTGACCTTGGTGCCGACCTTGACGACCAGGGACGTGCCCTTGACCTTGAGGTCCTTGATCACGGTGATGGTATCTCCGTCTTGCAGGACGTTGCCCACAGAGTCCTTTTTCACGGTTTCGTCGCTGGCTGCGTCGGCCTCGCCATCAGCGAACCATTCATGGGCGCATTCCGGGCAGATCAGCTGGGCGCCGTCTTCGTAGGTGTATTCGGAATTGCATTTTGGGCAGGGTGGCAACGTGCTCACTAAAGCTCCTTGAAAGTCAGGATGGCTAAAAGTCGCACATTATATAGGGATTTTGGCTCTTGCAGGTTGTATGAAATCCAGACGTGAGAAGGGCTTGCCCCCGATGACGGTGTGCCAGCCAGCAGATTCCGTGACTGATACTCCGCTATCGGGGGCAAGCCCCCGTTCACATTGGTCTGTGTCTGCAGGTATGACTTAGTGCGTACGCGCGACCGCGAATTCACTCAGTTCGACCAGGGCATCCCGGTATTCGCTGGCTGGCAGCGCTTCCAGGCACTGGATGGCGCGGGCCACGAAATCACGCGCCAGTTGCGCGGTGTAATCCAGGGAACCGGAGGCTTCAACCGCTGCACGGATGGCTTCCAGGTCTTCGATCCCACCTTTCTGGATCGCCTTGCGCACCAGGGCCGCCTGTTCCGGCGTACCTTCACGCATGGTGTAGATCAGCGGCAAGGTGGGTTTACCTTCGGCCAGGTCGTCACCGACGTTCTTGCCCAGGGTTTCGGCGTCACCACGGTAGTCGAGCAGGTCATCCACCAGTTGGAACGCCACGCCCAGGTGGTCGCCGAAGGTACGCAGAGCTTCGGCTTGTTCGGCGGTCGCGCCACACAGGGCGGCTGCGCTATGGGTCGAGGCTTCGAAGAGCATCGCGGTTTTGCCGCGAATCACTTCCATGTAGGTTTCTTCGGTGGTGCTGGCGTCGCGGACCTTGGACAGTTGCAACACTTCGCCTTCGGCGATGATGCGGGTGGCCTGTGAAAGAATCTTCATCACTGGCATTGAGCCCAGCTCGACCATCATTTCGAACGAACGTGAATAAAGGAAATCGCCTACCAGTACGCTGGGGGCGTTGCCCCACATTGCATTGGCGGTCTCGCGACCACGACGCATGCCGGACATGTCGACTACGTCGTCGTGCAGCAGGGTGGCGGTGTGCAGGAATTCGATGGTGGCGGCCAGCAGGCGCAGGTCATCGCCTTGGCGGCCGAGGGCCTTGCCGCACAGCAACACTAATAAAGGACGCAGGCGTTTACCGCCCGCCGACGTAATGTAGTCGCCAATTTTGGAGACCAGCGGCACTTTAGACGTCAGCTGCTGCTTGATGATGCCGTCGACGGCGCTAAAATCGTCCGCGACCGCGCGGTAGAAAGCTTGGGGTTGCATCAGCGACAGTCGCTCCAGAAGGGTTGCGCGGCATGCTAGGACCCAGGCCCCCGGGTGTCAAGGCGCGCCCGGTCACCGTGAAAGCTGCTGCAGGCTGGGAACCTTCCGCTCTACGCGGGCAATCCTGGGTCAGAAACAGGCTCGGAATGTTCATTTACAGCCGGTAAACTGCGCTGACTTGCCTGGTTTTCCCTTGTCTTTCCTTGGTTCGCTACGCTTTCAAGGCGACTGGCGGCCACTTGCAAGGCATCGAAGCCTTGCGTACAATCGCGCACCCTGAACTTCCTGGGCAGCACCTGCCTTACGCAATTGCATTCGGGACGTCCATCCCATGCAGCCATGCCAGCCAATACCTTTTCTTATAAAGCGCTGGGTGAGCAGGATTATCGGAGAAATACCATGTCGTACGCAGTAATTGTTACTGGTGGCAAGCAATACAAGGTCGCCCCAGGTGAATACCTGAAGATCGAAAAACTGGAAGTCGCCACTGGCGAATCCGTGACTTTTGATCGCGTTCTGTTGGTCGCCAATGGCGATGACGTGAACATCGGCGCTCCAGTTGTTGCTGGCGCTACCGTTGTGGCTGAAGTGATCTCCCAAGGTCGTCACGATAAAGTCCGCATCATCAAGTTCCGTCGTCGTAAGCACCACATGAAGCGTATGGGCCACCGCCAGTGGTACACCGAGATCAAAATCACCGGTATTCAGGCTTAATTTCAGCCTAATTCCTCACTAGGAGAATTGACTCATGGCACACAAAAAAGCTGGTGGTAGTACCCGTAACGGTCGCGACTCAGAAGCCAAACGCCTTGGCGTGAAGATGTATGGCGGCCAGAAAATCATTCCGGGCAACATCATCGTGCGTCAGCGCGGCACCCAATTCCACGCCGGTTACGGTGTAGGCATGGGTAAAGATCACACCCTTTTCGCGAAAATCGAAGGCGTGATCAAGTTTGAAGTAAAAGGCGCTTTCAACCGCCGTTACGTGAGCGTTGTCGCAGCTTAATTGCGAGATCGCTGGAAAAGCCCTGTCTTGCGACGGGGCTTTTTCGTTTGTGGAGTGAGTCTCTTGCAAAGCTGTTTGTAATGGGCTCAAGCGCTGGAATTGCGGTCGTTATTGAGGTCGCTGCGCTCATTTTTGCAAGAGTCTTATGTCTTGGTTTCTTAAGCTCGTCCATGCGACGAGAGGCGTTTTGTTATGAAGTTCGTTGATGAAGTTTCCATCCGAGTAAAAGCAGGCGATGGCGGTAACGGTTGCATGAGTTTCCGCCGCGAAAAATTCATCGAAAACGGTGGCCCCAACGGCGGTGATGGCGGTGACGGCGGTTCCATCTACATGATGGCCGACGAAAACCTCAATACCCTGGTCGACTACCGTTACACCCGGCACTTCGATGCCGAGCGTGGCTCCAACGGCGGCAGCACCGACTGCACCGGTAAAAAAGGCGAAGACCTGATACTGCGCGTACCGGTCGGCACCACGATCATCGACTCCGCTACCCAGGAAGTGATTGGTGACCTGACCAAGGCCGGGCAGAAACTGATGGTTGTGCAGGGCGGCTGGCACGGTCTGGGTAACACCCGATTCAAGTCCAGTACCAACCGTGCGCCGCGCCAGACCACGCCTGGCAAGCCGGGTGAGCAACGTGACCTGAAGCTGGAAATGAAAGTACTCGCCGACGTGGGCCTGCTGGGCTTGCCGAACGCAGGCAAAAGTACGTTCATCCGCTCGGTCTCGGCTGCCAAGCCGAAAGTCGCCGACTACCCGTTCACCACGTTGGTGCCGAACCTGGGTGTGGTCAGCGTCGATCGCTGGAAAAGCTTCGTGATCGCCGACATTCCCGGCCTGATCGAAGGGGCTTCCGATGGCGCAGGCCTGGGCATCCGCTTCCTCAAGCACTTGGCACGTACCCGTTTGCTGCTGCATCTCGTCGACATGGCGCCGCTGGATGACACCAGTGCAGCGGACGCTGCCGAAGTGATCGTCAGTGAGTTGACCAAGTTCAGTCCATCCCTGGCTGAGCGTGATCGCTGGCTGGTGCTGAACAAGTGCGACCAGATCCTCGAAGAAGAACACGAGGAGCGCGTCAAAGAGATCGTCGAGCGCCTGGAGTGGGAAGGTCCGGTCTACGTGATCTCGGCCATTGCCAAAGAAGGCACCGAGCGTCTGACCCGCGACATCATGCGCTACCTGGAGGACCGCGCCGACCGCCTGGCGGCCGATCCGGTGTTCAAGGCCGAACTGGCCGAACTCGACCAGCGTATCGAAGACGAAGCCCGTGCCCAGTTGCAGGCTCTGGATGACCAGCGTGCCCTGCGCCGCAGCGGCGTGAAGTCGGTCCATGACATCGGCGACGATGATTGGGACGAAGAAGACGTGGATGATGAAGATGGCCCGGAAATCATTTACGTGCGCGACTGATCTGTTGCTATAAACTTGAACGCCGCTCCCTGGAGCGGCGTTTTGGTATCCGGGTATAACGTTATGGGCCGCGCTGGGTCGCGCAGCCCTCAATCTAAGGTTGAAGATGATGCGGAGCAAAGTGACAGGTGCGCAGCGCTGGGTCGTAAAGATCGGAAGTGCGCTGCTGACGGCGGATGGCAAGGGGCTGGATCGTGCAGCCATGAGCGTCTGGGTCGAGCAGATGGTGGCCTTGCATGAGGCCGGTGTGGAGCTGGTGCTGGTATCGTCCGGGGCCGTTGCCGCCGGGATGAGCCGCCTCGGCTGGACCGCGCGACCCAGCGCGATGCATGAACTGCAAGCCGCCGCCGCCATCGGCCAGATGGGCCTGGTGCAGGCTTGGGAGTCCAGCTTTGCCGAGCACGGTCGCCACACGGCGCAGATCTTGCTGACCCACGACGACCTGTCCGACCGCAAGCGCTACCTCAACGCCCGCAGCACTCTGCGCGCGCTGGTGGAGCTCAAGGTCATCCCGGTAATCAACGAAAACGACACGGTGGTCACCGACGAAATCCGCTTCGGCGACAACGACACCCTGGCTGCCCTCGTGGCCAACCTGGTGGAAGCCGACCTGCTGGTGATCCTCACCGACCGCGACGGCATGTTTGACGCCGACCCGCGCAACAACCCTGATGCCAAACTGATCTATGAAGCCCGCGCCGATGACCCGGCCCTGGACGCCGTGGCCGGCAGTGTCGGTGGTGCCCTGGGCCGTGGTGGCATGCAGACCAAGCTACGTGCCGCACGCCTGGCTGCGCGTTCCGGTGCGCACACCATCATCGTCGGCGGGCGCCTGGAGCGTGTGCTGGATCGCCTCAAGGCCGGTGAGCGTATCGGTACGCTGCTGTCGCCGGAACGCGGCATGCTGGCCGCACGTAAACAATGGCTGGCCGGTCATCTGCAAACCCGTGGCACCCTGGTGCTGGACGATGGCGCTGTGTCGGCGTTGTCCCAAGGCAACAAGAGCCTGCTGCCGGTTGGCGTCAAATTGGTGCAGGGCAGTTTCCGCCGTGGCGAGATGGTCGTGTGCGTGGCGCCGGACGGCCGCGAGATCGCCCGTGGCCTGGCCAACTACAGCGCTCTGGAAGCGCAGAAAATCATCGGGCAGCCGTCCGACGCGATTGTCGGATTATTGGGCTACATGGCCGAACCGGAACTGGTTCACCGCGATAACCTGATCCTGGTCTAAGTCTAACCAAAGGAATACACGATGCGTGTCATGAAGGGATTGCTCGGCCTGTTGCTGGCCCTGCCGCTGTTGGCTTCGGCCGAAGAAATCGGCCAGGTGTCGACGGTGTTCAAGTTCGTCGGCCCCAACGACCGAATCGTCGTCGAGGCGTTTGATGACCCCAAGGTTGATGGCGTGACCTGCTATCTGTCTCGCGCCAAGACGGGGGGTGTCAAAGGTGGCCTGGGCCTGGCCGAAGACCGCGCCGAAGCGTCGATAGCCTGCCGCCAGGTTGGGCCGATCCGCTTCAAGGGCGAGCTCAAGGACGGCGACGAAGTGTTCAAGGAGCGCACCTCGCTGGTGTTCAAGACCATGCAAGTGGTGCGCTTCCTGGATAAGAAGCGCAATACCTTGGTTTACCTGGTCTACAGCGACCGTTTGATCGAAGGCAGCCCGCAGAATGCGGTGACGGCGATTCCGATTTTGCCCTGGCCTACCGCTCAGTAACTCGCAGGCGAGTTTTGCAATCGACGTCTATGATTGCAGGCTTGCGGGTTGTAATCTCGAAGCGCCGCAATGCGAAGAACATGGGATATCTGGAGTTCGTCATGAGTGCTTTCCACGACCTGAAACTCAAAGCTTTAGACGGGCATGAGCTGCCGCTGGCGCCTTTCAAGGGGCAAGTGGTACTGGTGGTCAACGTGGCCTCCAAATGTGGCCTGACCCCGCAATACGCGGCGTTGGAGAAACTCTACCAGCAGTACAAGGACCAGGGGTTTACCGTGCTTGGCCTGCCGTGCAACCAGTTTGCAGGCCAGGAACCGGGCACCGAAGAAGAAATTCGCGAGTTCTGCAGCCTCAACTACGGCGTGACATTTCCGTTGGGCAGCAAGCTTGACGTCAATGGGCATGATCGCCACCAGCTCTACCGCTTGCTGGCGGGCGAGGGTGCGGAGTTTCCCGGGGACATCACCTGGAACTTCGAAAAATTCCTGCTGGGCAAGGATGGACGGGTCCTGGTGCGATTCTCTCCACGTACCGCGCCGGACGATCCCACCGTCATCCAAGCCATCGAGAAAGCGCTGAGCTAAACACCGCTCGGTGTTGCTCGATTGGCAAGCCTCAAGCTGCAAGCTGCAAGCACCTCGCTCCCCTTGCAGCTTCAAACTTGCAGCTTGCAGCTGCCCCCCATACCCCTTAATCACCCAGATCAATAGTGCTACCCAGCACTGCGCGCCCCTCATATTATCCACGTCATAAACCCCTCTCCCGTGGAGTGCTCCCATGCCTGTCCAAGCCTTGTTCAAACCGTTCCAGCTCGGTGCACTGCAATTGTCGACCCGTGTGGTCATGGCACCCATGACCCGTTCGTTTTCCCCGGGTGGCGTGCCCAATTCCAAAGTCATCGAGTACTACCGCCGCCGCGCTGCTGCCGGCGTGGGGCTGATCATTACCGAAGGCACTGTGGTTGGGCATCAAGCGTCCAACGGTTACCCGAATGTCCCGCATTTCTACGGTGAAGCCGCGCTGGCCGGTTGGAAGAAAGTGGTTGAAGCCGTACACGCTGAAGGTGGCAAGATCGTTCCGCAGCTGTGGCATGTAGGCAGTGTGCGTCGCATCGGTACCGAGCCTGACGCTAGCGTGCCGGCTTATGGTCCGATGGAAAAACTCAAGGATGGCAGCGTCGTCGTCCACGGCATGACCACCCAAGACATCAAGGACGTGATCAACGCCTTCGCCCAGGCCGCCAAGGATGCCCAGGCCATTGGCATGGACGGCGTAGAGATCCACGGCGCCCACGGCTACCTTGTGGACCAGTTTTTCTGGGAAGGCAGCAACCAGCGCACCGACGAATACGGCGGTAGCCTGGCCAACCGTTCGCGCTTTGCCATTGAGTTGATCCAGGCGACCCGCGCCGCCGTTGGCCCGGACTTTCCGATCATCTTCCGTTTTTCGCAATGGAAGCAGCAGGACTACACTGCGCGCCTGGTGCAGACCCCTGAAGCGCTGGGTGAGTTTCTGAAGCCTCTTTCCGACGCCGGTGTGGATATTTTCCATTGCTCCACCCGTCGTTTCTGGGAGCCGGAATTTGAAGGCTCCGACCTCAACCTGGCCGGCTGGACTCGCAAGCTCACCGGCAAGCCGACCATCACCGTCGGCAGTGTCGGCCTGGATGGCGAGTTCCTGCAGTTCATGGTCAACACCGACAAAGTTGCACAGCCAGCGAGCCTGGAAAAACTGCTGGAGCGTCTGAACAACGACGAGTTCGACCTGGTGGCTGTAGGACGCGCACTGCTGGTGGACCCGGATTGGGCGGTCAAAGTACGCGAAGGGCGCGAGGGCGATATCCTGCCGTTCAGTCGTGAGGCATTGACGACGTTGGTTTGAGTAACAGTTGAAGCGTTTGCCGAGGAAGGCTGGGTAAGAAGATACCCAGCCTTTGGGCTATTCAGAATAGGGCGATGGACCCCCATCCGGGACGTCCGAATTTGGATTCATGGCCTGTTTTTTGGGGTTGAGCCTGCAGGATATGCGAACTGACTCACGGCACCCGCAGATCCTTCAGTGCAGGTGTGGCGGGTTTGGATGGATCAAAACCCTGCGCGCACACCCCCCGTAATTGGTTCTCGAACTGCTCGATAATGGCGGGCCAGCCTTGGCGACTGGCATGCTGGCGGGCATTCAGGCGTACCGTTCGCAGCGTCTCGCGCTCTTCAAGCAGCCAGTTGGCCGCATCGCAAAATGCTTCTTCATCCCCTGGCATCGCGGTCACACCGTTGTAACCGTGGCGGATGTGCTGGGTCGCCGCCGCCTGATCGTACGCCACCACCCCCAACCCTGACGCCATGGCTTCCAGCACTACGTTGCCGAAGGTTTCGGTCAGGCTGGGAAACAGGAACACATCGCCCGACGCGTAATGCCGCGCCAATTCCTCACCCCGCAGGGTGCCGCAGAAAATCGCCTCGGGCAGTGCCTTTTCCATCGTTGCCCGTTGTGGGCCATCTCCGACGATGATCAGCTTCATCTGGCGCAGTGGATAAGTGTCCTGCAGGGTTTCGAAGCAGCGTTTGATCAGCCCCAGGTTTTTTTCCTGCGCCAGGCGGCCTACATGCAGCACGGCGATTTGCTCACTGTTCAAGGCCCAGCTTTCACGCAGCGCGTTATCGCGTTTGGCCGGATGGAACAATTGGCTGTCGACCCCGCGCGACAGCATGCCCAGGCGCTCGAAATGCCGGCGCTCCAGCTCCAGGCGTTGGCTGGCGCTCGGCACCAGGGTCAAGGTCGAGCGGTTATGAAACCAACGCAGATAATGAGTAACCATGCGGCTCAATAGGCTTAAGCCATATTGGTTCGAATACTGCTGGAAGTTGGTGTGGAAGCCACTGACCACACTGATGCCCAGGCGACGGGCCGCACGCAGGGCCGATAAACCCAGCGGCCCTTCCGTGGCGATATACAGCACGTCCGGGCGTTGACGGGTCCAGCGCCGCAGCAATTTGTGCATCGACGATTGGCCCCATTGCAGGCCCGGGTAACCCGGCAGAGGCCAGCCGCGGCACAGCAGTAATTGTTCATCGTTGGGGCGACTCTGGTCAGTGCCCTGGCGGGGGCGTACCAGTTCGACTTGATGGCCACGCGCGCGTAAACCCTCGCACAGGCGGCCGAGGGTATTGGCCACCCCGTTGATTTCCGGCGGGAAGGTTTCGGTAATTAAAGTGATATGAAGCGAGGCTGTCGTCATGACCCACAGTGTCACCGTGGGCCATGTCGTCATTGTGTCATTGGGATGATGGATTTATGACGTGGTCATATTTTGCCGGGTCATCGCCTCGGCACCTTGCTCGCGCACCCAGAACAACGTGGCACCGGCCACGGCCGCCGGCATCATCAGCAGGTTAACTACCGGCACCAGCAACACCAGGTAAACGATCCCGCCAAAACTCATGCTCTGCCAGCGCTTCTGGCGCAGCCAGGCGAGCATTTCGTTCCAGCCCAGCTTGTGGTTGTCGGCCGGGTAGTCGATGTATTGGATCGCCATCATCCACACACCGAACAGCAGCCAGAGCGGCGCCGCGATCAGGTTGACCACCGGGATGAACGACAGGATAAACAGGCCGATGGCCCGTGGTAGGAAGTAGCCCAGTTTGCGCATTTCACGGGCCAAGGTGCGCGGCACCATCGCGACCAGTTCACTCCAACTGAATGGCGGGAAGTCATCGGTGCCGCGCACCACCACTTCAACCTTTTCCGCGAGAAAACCGTTGAACGGCGCCGCGATGATATTGGCGAGCATGGTGAAGGTGAAAAACACCATCAACACCACCAGCACCACAAAGAGGGGCCATAAGATGTAGCTGAGGAAGCTCAACCAACTGGGCAGCGTCGGCATCAGGCTGTCGACCCACAGGCTGAACTGATGGCCGGCGAAATAGATCAAGCCGACGAACAGCACCAGGTTGATCGCCAGCGGAAGCAGCACAAACAAGCGCAGGCCGGGGCTCAACACCAGTTTGAGGCCCTCACGCAGGTATTGCGGGCCGGAAAGAGCAGGGGCGGGCATGGAGAACTCCGAGCAGTGGGACAAACGCGCCGACCTTACCGGCTTTGCAGGTTGGGTGAAAGCGGCGACATCAGCAGTAACAAACGTCTCGATTAATCGAGTCGACTGCATAGAGACCACCTATGAGCTGGATTGTTATTCCGTATTTCCTTAATCTTGCCCCCCTCGATACGCTGCACCCATTATTTTCAGGGCCTGCGAGTTCAAGCCTTCCCCAAGTGCTTCGCGGTCCTTTTTTATTCCAGCCGCCTTGTTGTCCGGGTGGTCGATAGGAGTGAGTCATGTCTGATACCCGTCATTCGCGAGTGATTATTCTCGGTTCCGGCCCTGCCGGTTACAGCGCTGCCGTCTACGCTGCCCGGGCCAACCTCAAGCCGCTGCTGATCACCGGCATGCAGGCGGGCGGTCAGTTGACCACCACCACTGAAGTCGACAACTGGCCGGGCGACGTCCACGGCCTGACCGGCCCGGTGCTGATGGAGCGCATGAAAGAGCACGCCGAGCGTTTTGAAACCGAAATCGTGTTTGATCACATCAACAAGGTCGACTTCTCCAAGAAGCCTTACAGCCTGACCGGCGACAGTGGTGTGTACACCTGTGACGCGTTGATCATCGCCACCGGCGCCAGCGCCCGTTACCTGGGCCTGCCGTCGGAAGAAGCGTTCATGGGCAAAGGCGTTTCCGCCTGCGCGACGTGCGACGGTTTCTTCTACCGCAACAAACCGGTCGCCGTCGTCGGTGGCGGTAACACGGCCGTTGAGGAAGCGCTGTATCTGGCCAATATCGCCAGCACCGTGACGCTGGTTCACCGCCGCGAAACCTTCCGCGCCGAGAAAATCCTGATCGACAAGCTGCATGCCCGTGTGGCTGAAGGCAAGATCATCCTCAAGCTCAACGCCACCCTGGACGAAGTCCTGGGCGACAACATGGGCGTGACCGGTGCGCGCTTGAAGAACAACGACGGCAGCTTCGACGAGCTGAAAGTCGACGGCGTGTTCATCGCCATCGGCCACACTCCGAACACTTCGTTGTTCGAAGGCGTGCTCGAAGCCAAAGATGGTTACCTGGTGGTGCAGGGCGGCCGTGAAGGCAACGCCACTGCGACCAACATTGAAGGTATCTTCGCTGCCGGTGATGTGGCCGACCACGTGTACCGCCAGGCTATCACCTCGGCCGGCGCCGGCTGCATGGCGGCACTGGACGCCGAGCGTTACCTCGACGGCTTGCAGAACGCTTCGTTCTAACCAACGCTGCAAAACCAATGTGGGAGGGGCGCACCGCCCCTCCCACATTTTACTTTATGCCTGACTCAGGAGCGGCGAGTCAGGGGCTGTGCGCTGAACTTCACACCGGCCAAGCCATTGGCGATCAACGCACGGATATTACCGTGGTCGCTGCCCTCAGGCGTCGCCAACACCGAACGGTAATGCTCACCAAACGCCAGCAATGCCTCCTGGTCGCTCAGGCCTTCCAGCAATGCCAGGCCCAAGGTCTTGCACGACCCTTCGTTCTGCCCCGCGGCGTTTTCCACGCTGCCGTTGGTGAACGCTTGCGGCTGGTAGTCATAACCGGCGGCGACAAATGCGAGGGTGTCGGCAAAGACATGTTCGCCGCTGTTGAGGCTGGCACGCAGGGTGTTCAAATCAGTCATGGGTTTTTCCTTTGGCGAACGCCGCCTGTTGGTCGGCGCTGGCTTCTTTCTGGTATTGGGCTTTCCACTCGGCGTACGGCATGCCGTACACCACTTCACGTGCGTCATCGAGGCTCAGCTCGATCTGGCGCTCGTCAGCCTCGGCCTTGTACCACTTGGACAGGCAGTTACGGCAGAAGCCGGCGAGGTTCATCAGGTCGATGTTCTGCACATCCTTGCGGCTGTCCAGATGTGCCACCAAACGGCGAAAGGCAGCGGCTTCGAGTTCGAGACGTTGTTGATCGGTCATGGGGGATCTCTTTGAGACAGCTTCAAGCTTCAAGCTGTAAGTTGTAATGGGTTGGCCTTTGCTTGTCGCTTGTCGCTAACGGCTTGCAGCTAACGTTATCGACACCGATTCGGCAAAGCGCAGCGCATGAGGCTTGTCCACTTCGACTTCGGCATACAGCACCGATTCGTTACTCATCACCAGGTCCAGCAGTTCCTGAGTCAGGCGCTCCAGCAAGGCGAAGCGATTGCCTTCGACGTGGGCAATGATGGCCTTGGTGATGGTGCGGTAGTTCAGCGCGTGGTCGATGTCGTTGTCGCGCACCGCTTCCTGGGCGGCATACAGGATCGTCAGGTTGATCAGCACATCCTGCTTATTGAGGATTTCGTCCTCGTTGATGCCGATAAACGTGCGCAGGCACAGGTCCTTGACCCGGATGCGCGCCATGCCTGGTTGAAGTTGTGGCATTGCTACTTGCTCCGTCCAATCAGTTGCAGGAACTCCATGCGGGTGGTGTTCGACTCGCGGAACGCGCCGAGCATCACCGAGGTGTTCATGGTTGAGTTCTGTTTCTCCACGCCGCGCATCATCATGCACATGTGCCTGGCTTCGATAACCACCGCCACGCCGGCGGCCTGGGTGACCTGCTGGATCGCGTCGGCGATTTGCCGCGTGAGGTTTTCCTGGATCTGCAGGCGCCGCGCATACATGTCGACAATGCGCGCCAGCTTCGACAGGCCGAGCACCTTGCCGGTCGGAATATAGGCCACATGGGCCTTGCCGATAAAGGGCAGCAAGTGGTGCTCGCAGAGTGAATACAGCTCGATGTCCTTGAGGATCACCATCTCGTCATTATCGGACGCAAACAGTGCGCCATTGACGATCTCGTCCAGGTTCTGTTCGTAGCCGTGACACAAGTATTGCATGGCCTTGGCGGCTCGCTTGGGCGTGTCGAGCAAACCTTCGCGCTGCGGGTCTTCGCCCAGGCCCTTGAGGATCTCGCGGTAGTGGTGGGGCAGGGATAAGGTCATACGACATCCTCACAAACGGCTTACTTGATATGCCGCCCGCCGTTGACGGTCAGGGTGGTACCGGTGACATACGGGTTGTCCAGCAGGTAACGCACGCTCTGGTAGATCACCTGCGGCCCGGGTTCGATGCCCAGAGCGGACTTGGCCAGGACCTTGGCGCGGTAGGCCGCGTCGTCGTTCTCGTTGAACATCACCATCGCCGGGGCGATGCCGTTGACCTTGATCAGCGGCGCGAACTGCGCGGCAAACGACAGCGTGAGGCTGTCGAGCCCGGCCTTGGTGGCGCAGTATGCGATGTGCTGGCGGCTGCCCTTGCGCACCACATCATCACTGATATGCACGATATCGGCAGGTGTCGAGCGCTGCAGCAAAGCAGAACAATGCAGGTTGATCAGGTAGGGCGCAAGCATGTGCACGCTGAACATGTCATGGAACGCGCGGGTTTCGTCGCCCGGCGTTTCCGCGACCCACGCCGAGGCGTTGTGGATGATTGCACGCAGGCTGTCGGTGTGAGTTTTCAATTGTGCGATAAACGCGAGAATCCCGACTTCGCTGGAAAAGTCGGCAAACAGGCCGATGGCGCCACGCTTGCGCAAAGTGTCGACGCCTTGGCGTTCGCTGCGGTAGCTGAAGATCACCGCATGACCGTCATCCAGCAACCGCTCGGCGCAGTGCAGGCCGACGCGCTGGCCGGCACCGGTGATCAGGATCGGGGCGTTGGTTGCAGTCATTGGGGGGCTCAAATCGCTGGCAGGCTGGAACTATACCAGCGACCGGCCCCCCTGTACTCACGCGGGGGCTTCGGTGACCTTGCGCGGCGGCGTGGGATGTAGCCAATTCGCCAGCAGGTGGGTCGACAGCGGGATAAAGAAGTACACCATCAACGGCGTGAGTGCCGCTGTGCTGACCAGCACACGGGGGAGCAGGGCCAGCTCGCTGAGCAGTGGCCCAAGGCCGAAGTTGAACAGCAGTGACACCGGGAAAAATGCCAGCCAGATCGCCACCGCCTGTTTCCAGCGGGGAGGGCGTGCGCCCACGGCGCCGAACCAGCCATCGATGCCGCGTACCCGGTGCTCGGATGGGTTGGCGAACAACTCGCTGCCACGGCTCAGCCAGGCGCTGCGCGAAGCCGAGAACTCCCAGGCATGCAGGGTTTTTTCGTCGGCGAAGCGGAATATGATCTGAAATTCGTCATCGTTGGGGGGCGGCGCCAGTACACCGGAACCCAGGTAGCCGGGGAAGTCGGTGGCCAATTGCTCGCCTTCGCGCAGCCAAGCCATCAACTCTTCGTAGCGTCCTTTGGCCACGCGACGCGCAACCATCAAGGTAACGGGGGAGGTAGACATTGTGTATCTCCAAATAGACGGGTGCGCGGAACCGGGTAGGTGGCGCACGAACGAAGCTGCGGGGGTATTGCAGCTACGTGGAAAAAACAGGCAAGGATTATTCCTGTTTTAGAAAAATACGCCAGTGACATTGGTCTAAAGCGCGCAGACCTTGAAAAAGACAGATCTAAAGGCGTTAAATGAGCGCCCGGTTACCGTTGGTTTTGGCTCAAAATGCCCGTGATTACTGCTCCGTTAGATAGTACTTCGCATCAAGATGCGGCTGATTCCGATCAGCTGTTTCCGATTCGTGAAGTCTCGAGACTGACAGGCGTCAACCCGGTTACGTTGCGCGCATGGGAACGCCGTTATGGTCTGATTCAGCCCACACGCACCGAAAGCGGGCATCGTCTCTACTCCAAGTCCGATATTGAAACCGTCCATCGCATTCTCGATTGGGTAGGACGGGGCGTGGCGGTGAGCAAGGTCGGCAAGATCCTCGCCCGCGACGATCAGCAGGCAGCAGTCGTGCGTTCCGAGCAGGAAGCGGTCGAAGACGCTGAATGGCCGCAATGGCAGGCACGCCTGAGGCAAGCCGTCAGCGGTTTCGATGATCGGATGCTGGAGCGGCTGTATGGGCAGATTGCGGGCACGTACCCCCTCAGTGTGGCGTTTCAGAACGTTCTGATGCCGCTCTGGGAGGAGCTGTCGCGCCATCGAAGCCAATTCGGCCAGGCCAGCGAGTGGCTGTTCTACGATGCCTTCCTCTGCGCACAGGTCGCGCAGCGCCTGCACCTGGCATGTGCTTCCCCGGCGCCGCGTGTGGTGATGGCCGCAATTCCCGGCGAATGTCGTGAATTGGAGTTACTGGTCGCGGCATTGCTGATCAGTCGTGACGATTTGGCCGTCAAGGTGCTGGGGATGGGCCAGCCTTTTGATGAGTTGACACTGGTCTGTGAAAAGACCCAGCCCTGCGCGCTGGTGGTCTTCTCCAACCACTCACCCAATCATGACCTGCACAGGCGTTTGAACCGCTTGGCGTTGACGCTGGATTGCCCGCTGTTTCTTGCCGGTGCGGCCTCGGAACTGGCCGAAGACGACCTCGCAGGCTCCTCCATCGGATGCCTGGGCAATGAGGGGCGCCTGATGCAGCGCCGTTTGCGGCAGTTTCTCAACGGGCAGCTGGATACCTGAACTCAGGCATGTACGTGAGGGTGGACCAGTCGATGCTGATGCAGGATGAACTGGCGCAAGCGCTCGATTTCATCCGCGTTACTCTGGTTCAGGCGGTAGGCGAACAAGCCCCGGGCGGTTTCTCGCTCCAGCGTGCCACGCAAGGCAATGCGTTCGTAACCTGAAGGGCTGAACCACAGGGAAAAGGTTTTCGGCGGTTTGGCCCGGCCACGAAACTCCACCAGCACGCCCTTGAATGACACCTCATGCACCCAGAGCGCACCCGGGTTGCCGCGCACATTTTCCAGCGGCACTGGTGCTTCCAGGGCCAGGCGCCAAGGGCGAACCATCGGCCCGTCTTCGAAAATGCTCGGCACACCGAGGCGCAGATGCACCGCGTGAAACTCGTCTTCAACCAATTGCAGGGGAAAGGTGAGCTGTTGGTTGTCGAACTGCGCCTGGATGGTGACGTGGTCGTGAGCGGCCAGCCGTGTGAGCAAATCGCGGATCTGTGCACCACCATTGACAGTCAGGCTCGACCCGGCATCCCGCAGGTTGAG
Organism: Pseudomonas sp. BCA17; assembly: GCF_004519405.1. Taxonomy (GTDB): domain Bacteria; phylum Pseudomonadota; class Gammaproteobacteria; order Pseudomonadales; family Pseudomonadaceae; genus Aquipseudomonas. The sequence goes on from NZ_SGWI01000005.1 coordinate 66,042, forward strand.
CTGCGGGTTATGTTGCATGTCTTGGATGAAGTCCAGTTCGTCCTGCGTCAATAGAGCGTCGCGGTGCATTGATGTAGCTCAATGAGGGAGCATTAAAAGGCCATTATCGCTCTAAAGACTGCATTTTTTACAGTTTGTTAAATCCGCTTGTCGTCTTGAGTGCCGCCAGTTCGCCTTTAAGCTCGGCCACCTGCGCTTCCAGCTGCGCCACACGCTGCTGGGCTTTGACTTGGGTAGTGACGTCTTTTTGTACGCCGACGAAATACGTCTGCCCGTCGGCCTCGTTGTACACCGTCGAAAGCGACAGCTCGTTCCAGAAATGGCTGCCGTCCTTGCGGTAGTTACGCAGGATTTCCCGACAGGCACCGCCGTTGTCGAGGGTTTCGCGAATGGCCATCAGGGCGGGTTGGTCGCGGTCACCCGACTGCAGGAAGCGGCAATCCTGATACAGGATATCGTCCAGCGCGTAGCCGGTCAGGCGCTCAAACGCCGGGTTGACGTAGATCAGCGGTTTATCCTTGCCTTCGCGTTCGGCGACGACGATACCGTCGTTGGAAGCATTGACGACCATTTGCATCAGCTTGGCGTTAATCATCGAGCGGTCCAGGGCTTGTTTTGGAACTTGGAGTTTATGGCAAGTCTTGAATGTTAGACGGGGTAAGCTGAAAAATTTGTGTCAGCTGCTAATATCCCACGCTTTCGCTCAACTACAGGATCAGATTGATGAAAGTCGCCATCCTTTCCGGCTCGGTTTACGGCACGGCTGAAGAAGTCGCCCGCCACGCCGTCGGCATCCTCAACGCGGCCGGTTTTGAAGCCTGGCATAACCCTCGCGCCACCCTGGCCGACGTGCAGGCATTTGCCCCCGAAGCGTTTCTGGCGGTGACCTCCACCACTGGCATGGGTGAGCTGCCCGACAACCTGCAACCTCTGTATTCGAGCATTCGCGACCAACTGCCCGCCGCCTGGCGCGGCCTGCCCGGAGCCGTGATCGGCCTGGGCGACGCCAGTTATGGCGACACGTTCTGCGGCGGTGGCGAGCAAATGCGTGAGCTGTTCGCTGAGCTGGGCGTACGCGAGGTCCTGCCGATGCTGCGCCTGGACGCCAGCGAAAGCGTGACCCCCGAAGCCGACGCCGAACCGTGGCTGGCCGAGTTGGTCACTGCACTGCGCGGTTGACCGCGAACGCCTGCACAACGCCAGCCAGGTCGATGACGCCCGCCGCGCCTTTATTGGCGGCGTTTCTCTGACACGACTTGTACTATTCTCATGGCTGACTCGTTCAGTCATCAAGCTGGCTGGCAAGGCAACTCCGTGTGCCACGACGTCTGGCTAGACTGGCCCTTCACTCAAAAAATAATAAGAAGTGCGCCAAGGAGGTCGTTGCCGTGAGCCTAGCTCCCATTCAAACGTCACAGAATGTCAAAGATCAGGTCAGCGCTGCCGAATGGCAGACCCGCGTCGACCTGGCGGCCTGCTATCGCCTGGTGGCGTCGCATGGTTGGGATGACCTGATCTTCACTCATATTTCGGCCAAGGTGCCGGGCACCGATGACTTTCTTATCAACCCGTATGGGTTGATGTTCCACGAAATCACCGCCTCGAGCCTGGTCAAGGTCGATCAGGCCGGCAACAAGCGGATGGACAGCCCCTACGAGATCAACCCGGCGGGCTACACCATTCACAGTGCCATCCATGAAGTGCGCCACGACGTGGTCTGCGTGCTGCACACCCACACCGCTGCAGGTGTTGCCGTCTCTGCGCAGAAGCAAGGCGTGCTGCCCATCAGCCAGCAATCCTTGTTCGTGCTGTCGAGCCTGGCGTATCACGCCTATGAAGGCGTGGCGCTTAACCACGAAGAAAAGGCCCGCCTGCAGGCCGACCTGGGTGAAAACAACTTTCTGATGCTGCACAACCATGGGTTGCTCACCTGTGGCAGTACCATTGCCGACACCTTCCTGATGATGTTCACCTTCCAGCGTGCCTGCGATATCCAGGTACTGGCGCAAAACGGCAGCGCCGAATTGATTGCCATCGAGCCGCAAATCCTTGCCGGGGCCAAGGCGATGGTGGCGGCTGTCACAAAGAGCGCCCAGGGTATGGGAGGTGCACTGGCGTGGCCGGCGCTGTTGCGTAAATTAGACCTGCAGGATCCTGGGTATAAAAGCTGATGCCTCTTGCCGAAATCCCGCTCAGAGCCTGGCGCAAACGTAGCCAGGAGTTCGTCTTCCGTGGCTACCCGGTGCGTTACTGGGTGGCGGGGCAGGGCGAGCCACTCTTGATGATCCATGGCTTCCCCACGGGGAGCTGGGACTGGCATTACCTGTGGCAGCCCCTGGCCCAGCGCAACCTGGTGATCGCCTGCGACATGCTCGGGTTTGGCGACTCGGCCAAACCGCTGGACCACGACTATTGCTTGTTGGAACAGGCGGATTTGCAGCAGGCGTTGCTCGCACACCTTGGAATAGAGCGACCCGTGCATGTACTGGCCCATGACTATGGCGACAGCGTCGCCCAGGAATTGCTCGCGCGCCATTACGAAGGCCGGTTTCAGATGGCCAGTTGCGTGTTCCTCAATGGTGGGCTGTTCCCGGAAACCCATCGGGCGGCCTTGGTGCAGAAATTGTTGCTGAGCCCGCTCGGCTGGATGATCGGCCGCACCTTTGGGCGCAATGCGATGGCCAACAGTTTCAATCAGATTTTTGGCCCGCACACTCGGCCCAGTGAAAGCGTGCTGGATGATTTCTGGAGCCTGCTCAATTGCAACGACGGCCCGCGCATCCTGCACAAACTGATCGCTTACATCCCACAGCGCCGCCGCCTGCGTGAGCGCTGGGTGGGCGCGATGCAACGTGACGCGGTGCCCCTGAGGGTGATCGACGGCGAAGTCGACCCGATCTCCGGTGCCCATATGGTGGCGCGTTATCAGCAGTTGGTGCCCCACGCCGATACGGTGCTGCTGGCGAAGATCGGCCATTACCCGCAGATCGAAGCCCCCGTGCAGGTGCTAAAACACTATTTGGCGTTTCGCGAGCGCATTGGCTCTTCTGAGTCACGTGCGGCCTGTTCTTGAGCGGCGTAATCATCCCGCTGCCTTATCGCGCACCATTCAGCCTTGGCTGACTTTATTGTGACCAGAGACTGCGTGCCTGACACTAAGGCCATTCCCATTGTCGCCAGCGGAGTTCGGTATGAGTGAATCAGTGCAGTTCCAGGATAAGGTCGTGATCGTCACCGGCGCCGGTGGCGGATTGGGCCGGGCCCATGCGCTGCTGTTCGCCGCACATGGGGCCAAAGTGTTGGTCAACGACCTGGGTGGCTCGACCCAGGGCGAAGGCGCCAATGCCTCGGCGGCTGACCGGGTGGTGGCTGAAATCCGTGCGGCGGGCGGCATTGCCGAAGCCAACCATGACTCCGTCACCGAGGGTGACAAGATCGTTCAGAACGCTCTCGACGCCTTCGGTCGCATCGACGTGGTGGTGAACAACGCCGGCATCCTGCGCGACAAGACCTTCCACAAAATGGACGACAGCGATTGGGACCTGGTTTACCGGGTGCATGTCGAAGGCGCCTATAAAGTCACCCGCGCAGCCTGGCCGCATATGCGTGAACAAGGCTATGGCCGGGTGATCTTCACCGCCTCGACTTCAGGCATCTACGGCAACTTCGGCCAGTCCAACTACGGCATGGCCAAGCTGGGTTTGTATGGCTTGACCCGCACGCTGGCGCTGGAAGGGCGCAAGAACAACATCCTGGTCAACGCCATCGCCCCCACCGGCGGCACCCGTATGACCGAAGGGCTGATCCCGCCGCAGGTGTTCGAACGCCTCAAGCCGGAACTGGTCAGCCCGCTGGTGGTGTACCTGGGCAGCGAGGCCTGCGAGGAAACCTCCGGGTTGTTCGAAGTGGGGGGTGGTTGGATCGGCAAAACCCGCTGGGAGCGCAGCCTGGGAGTGGGTTTTGACCCCGAAGCCGGCTTCTCGCCGGATGATGTGGCGGCGCACTGGGCGCAGATTTGCGACTTTGAGGGCGCCGTACACCCGAAGGACAATATCGAGGCACTGAAGGAGATGATGGCCAACTTGCAGAAATTCAGCCTTTGATCGTTGTTTGAAAAACACTCAATCCAACGGGGCGCTGATAGCGCCCCGTTTTATTGCGGGCATAAAAAAGGCCGCTGCAAAAGCAGCGGCCAAAGTAAGACGTTGGATCAAGGAGCGATAAATCAACGTCGGTGAACACCGGTAACAGATTGAATGTATTAGCCAATCCGTTTAAATCAGGCTTGTCTCCCGAAGCTGGAAGCGGGCTGTTTGCCCTGAAAGCCCGGTAAGAATAGTCCGTTGTAACGAAATGAGTAATAGCGGTTCGGGACAAGGACTGTTACCAGATTGGCAACAGTCGTCCATAGGCCATCCATCCCTCTGATAACCCGTTATCTATCCAATCCATGGCCCCGTGCGCAGCCCGGCCAGAGCGCCTGTTCATCCTTTCGAGCGACAACGCGAATACCTCCTTGGTGCGCTTATCCCCCTTGGCGGGCGGCAGTAGGGTGGAGCCTTCTGTCACTCACCGGGGAAGACGCATGACAAAAACAACAATGCGCGCCATCTTCACGCCACAGGCGCTCGCTGCAGCGGTGGCACTGGGTTGCTGCGCCCAGGCCCAGGCTGTTTCGTTCAATATCGGCGAGATCGAAGGGCAATTCGATTCTTCGCTGTCGGTCGGCGCCAGCTGGGGCATGCGCGATGCCGACAAGAAGCTGGTTGGGGTTCCCAACGGCGGCACGGGGCAGGCATCCACCGGGGATGACGGGCGGCTGAACTTCAAGAAGGGCGAAACCTTCTCCAAGATCTTCAAGGGCATTCACGACCTGGAGCTCAAGTACGGCGACAGCGGCGTGTTCGTACGCGGCAAGTACTGGTACGACTTCGAGCTGCAAGACGAAAACCGCGAATTCAAACAGATCAGCAATAACCACCGCGACGAAGGCGCACGTTCTTCCGGCTACGAGCTGCTCGATGCGTTCGTGTATCACAACTATTCCATCGGCGACCTGCCAGGCGCTGTGCGCGTGGGTAAACAGGTGGTGAGCTGGGGCGAGAGTACGTTTATCGGCAACTCGATCAACAGCATCAACCCCATCGACGTCTCGGCCTTCCGCCGGCCGGGCGCTGAAATCAAGGAAGGGCTGATCCCGGTCAACATGCTGTTCGCCTCCCAGAGCCTGACCAATCAGCTGTCGGTGGAAGGTTTCTACCAGTTGAACTGGGAAAATACCGTGGTGGATAACTGCGGCACCTTCTTCGGCAACGATGTGGTCGCCCATGGCTGCAACAACAATTACACCGTCGGCAGCCCGGCGATCGCGCCGTTGCAACCGGTGGCGGCGGCATTCGGCCAGGGCTTCCAGGTCACCCGCGAAGGCGTGGTGGTGCAGCGTGCCAAAGACCGTGAGGCGCGGGATGGCGGCCAGTTCGGTGCGGCCTTGCGCTGGCTGGGGGATGACACGGAATACGGCCTGTACTTCATGAACTACCACAGCCGCACGCCCACCGTGGGAACCCTCACCGCCAACACCAGCCTGGCCACCATCGGACGTATCGCCAACGCCGCCAACGCCATTGCACCCGGCACCGGCGCGGGGCTGGCCCAGAGCACCATGCTCGGTCGCGGCCAGTATTACCTCGACTATCCCGAAGACATCCGCCTGTATGGCGCCAGCTTCTCCACCACCTTGCCCACCGGCACGGCCTGGACCGGAGAGATCAGCTACCGTCCCAATGCTCCGGTGCAGCTCAACACCACCGACCTGACCCTGGCCCTGGTCAACCCGATTGCCGGTAACACCGCGTCGCCGATCCGCAGCTCGTTCGGCTCCGACAACTCAGGTTATCGCCGCAAGGAAATCACCCAGATCCAAAGCACCATGACCCAATTCTTCGACCAGGTGCTGGGCGCCGAACGCCTGACCTTGGTGGGCGAGGCGGCGTTCGTGCACGTCGGCGGTCTGGAAGCCAAAACCAAACTGCGCTACGGCCGCGACTCGGTGTTCGGTGCCTATGGGTTCCAAGGCGATACCGACGGTTTCGTCACCGCCAACTCCTGGGGTTACCGCGCCAGGGCGATCCTCGACTACAACAACGTGTTTGCCGGGGTGAACCTCAAGCCCAACCTGTCCTGGTCGCATGACGTCAGTGGCTACGGCCCCAACGGTATTTTCAACGAAGGCGCCAAGGCGATCAGCGTCGGGGTGGATGCGGACTATCGCAACACCTACACCGCCAGCCTCAGCTACACCGACTTCTTTGGCGGTGACTACAACACCCTGACCGACCGCGACTTTATCGCCCTCAGCTTCGGCGTGAACTTCTGATCTGGTTTTAAGGAAGGACAAAAACCTATGCGTAAGCTATTTGCAGTGATGGCGCTGAGTGTATTGGCCGCCAACGTGATGGCGGCGGTATCGCCCGAAGAAGCCGCCAAGCTCGGCACGACCCTGACCCCGGTCGGCGCGGAGAAAGCCGGTAACGCCGATGGCTCGATCCCGGCGTGGACCGGCGGCATCCCGAAAAATGCCGGAGCGGTGGACAGCAAGGGCTTCCTGGCCGACCCCTTCGCCAGTGAAAAACCGCTGTTCGTGATCACCGCGGCGACCGTGGATAAGTACAAGGACAAGCTCTCCGAAGGCCAGGTGGCGATGTTCAAGCGCTACCCCGAGACCTACAAGATCCCGGTATACCCGAGCCACCGCACGGTCAACCTGCCACCGGACATCTACGAGTCGATCAAGCGCAGCGCGCTGAACGTGCACACCATCAACGACGGTAACGGCCTGGAGAATTTCACCGGCAACCGTTACTACGCGTTCCCGATTCCCAAGAACGGCGTGGAAGTGTTGTGGAACCACATCACCCGTTACCACGGCGGTAATCTGCGGCGCATCATCACCCAGGCCACCCCGCAGACCAACGGCAGCTACACGCCGATCCGCTTCGAGGAAGAAGTGGCGGTGCCCCAGGCCATCCCTGATATCGACCCGGCCAAGGCAGCCAACGTGCTGAGCTTCTTCAAGCAATCGGTGACCGCGCCGGCACGCCTGGCGGGCAACGTGCTGCTGGTGCACGAAACCCTCGACCAAGTGAAAGAGCCGCGCCTGGCCTGGATCTACAACGCCGGTCAGCGGCGGGTGCGGCGTGCGCCGCAAGTGTCGTATGACGGCCCGGGCACGGCCTCCGACGGCCTGCGCACCACCGACAACTTCGATATGTTCTCCGGCGCTCCCGACCGTTATGACTGGAAACTGGTCGGCAAAAAAGAGATGTACATCCCCTACAACAGCTACAAGCTCGATTCGCCGACCCTCAAATACGACGACATCATCAAGGCCGGGCATATCAACCAGGACCTCACGCGCTACGAACTGCACCGGGTGTGGGAAGTGGTCGGCACGGTCAAGCCGAGTGAGCGGCACATCTATGCCAAGCGCCACATGTATATCGACGAAGACAGTTGGCAGGTCGCACTGGTGGACCACTACGACGGCCGTGGCCAACTGTGGCGCGTCGCCGAAGGCCATGCGCAGTTCTACTACGACCACCAGGTGCCGGCCTACACCGTGGAAACCCTGTACGACATCATCGCCGGGCGCTACATCGCCCTGGGCATGAAGAACGAGGAGAAGAGCAGTTTCGTGTTCGGCTTTGCGGCCAAGGCGGCGGATTACACCCCGGCGGCGTTGCGGTCCGAGGGCGTCCGGTAGTAGCGATGTGAATGCAATCGACGTGTGGGAGAGGGCTTGCTCCCTCCCACATTGGGTTCCATGCATGGCTGACAATCAGCGTGCTGAATACTTCTTCAACAACCACCGACCACAGGACTAGGGTAGGGCACAGATAACAATAAAAAGCAGGATGCAGCAATGACTGCCATGACACGCTGCCTGGACCGTCCTGGATTCATGCCACGGCTGTCCGCCCATCATCTGTTGCGCCCGCGCCTGGCCGAGCCGTTGCTGGCCGCGTCGGCGAGGGTCAAGTTGCTGTGTGCCCCCGGCGGCAGCGGCAAAAGTGCGCTGTTGGCCGAGTGTGCATTGCAGGCGCCGGCGGGGTGCCAGGTCTATTGGCTGCCACTCAATGGCGCCGCTCTCACGCCTTTGGATTTCTGCCGACGGTTGGCGCAGAACCTGGGCTTGTCCTTTATCGACGAGGCCACGTTGTTGCTCGACCTTGGCCGCTGGCAGCACCCGGGATGGGTGTTCCTCGATGATTTTTGCCGTCTGCCCGCCCCCGAGCTGGACGCCTTGCTTGACCGCCTGCTCACCGCCGCCGGCCCGGCACTCACCTGGTGGCTCGGCGCGCGGCGGCGACCGGCGTGCAACTGGTCACGCCTGCTGCTCGACGATGAACTCTTGGAGTGCAACGAGCTGCTGTTCAGCCCTGCGGAAATCCAGCCATTGCTCGGCGCCGGGCATACCCTCGACCGTGTGATGCAGTTCAGTGGCGGTTGGTGCGCCGGGGTGCGCATCGCGTTGCTCGGCGACGGCCATCCCGACAAAACCTTGCTCGACTACCTGCAACATGAGCTGTTCAGCACCTTGACGCCTGAGCTGGCCGAAGCCTGGCGCGTGCTGGCGCATTTGCCACGATTCAATCCGGGGTTGTGTGAGCACCTGTTCGGCTTCGGTGACGGTGACCACTACCTGCGGGAGTTGCAGGCCCTCGGTGCCTTCATCCAGCCCTGGGAAGACACCCCGGACTGGCTGCAGGTGTTCCCGCCGTTGGCGCGATTGCTGCGCGAAGCACCCTGGCCGGCCAAACGCTCCTGGCATCGACGCGCCTGCCAATGGTTTACCGGCGAGCGTGATTGGCAAGCGGCCTTTGAACAGGCGCTGCTCGCTGAAGAGTACGAAGTGGCGGTGAGCCTGTTGCAGCATTTCAGTTTCGAGGATTTGTTCCGAGGGGAAAACGCCGTGCTGTTGTTGCGTTTGCATGAGCAGCACGGTGATGAATTGATGTTGGGCTCGGCGCAACTGGTCGGGTTGGTGACGGCCGCGTTGCTGTTTGCCGGGCGCTTTGAACAAGCGGGTGTGTGTATCGACCAGCTTGCACGGTTTGCTCCGCAGCCGACGGCGGCGCAACAGCGCCTTTTGTTGGCGCGCTGGCAGGCGCAATGGGGCTGGCTGTTGCATTTGGGCGGCGATGCCGAGCGCTCCCGCGAACATTTTCTGGAGGCGCTGCAAGCCTTGCCCGACAGCGCCTGGACCTCGCGTTTGATGTGCCTGTCGGGCCTGACCCAGCAAGCGTTGCTGCGCGGCGAACTGGACGTGGCCCAAGCCTTGAGCCGCGAGGCCCTGTGCCTGGCCCGCGCCCATGGCTCGCTGGTCCTGGAGGCCTTGCTTGAGCTGGATCACGCTCAACTGCTGGAGCAGCGCGGTGCGCCATATCGTGCACAAAGCCTGCTGGAAACGGTACAGGCGATGCTGGTTCGCCAGCGCCTCAAGGCCGGGCCGCTGGCCGGGCGTATCGCTCTGCGACGTGGGCACCTGGCGTTGCGCCAAGGGCAAGACACCCTGGCGAGCGAGTGTTTCACTGAAGGCTTGAACCTGTGCCTGCACAGCCACGACAAGCGCGTGCTGTATGGGTTTCTCGGCTTGGCGCTGCTGGCGGCCAATCGTGGCGATTACGCCCAGGCTTTTATCCAGTTGCGTGACGCCGAGCGATTGATGCAGCAACGCCAGGTACCGGACACGGTGTACCGCGCCGTGCTGTTGTTGGTCAGTGGGCACTTCTGGCTGCAGCAGGGGCGGGCTGAATTGACGGTGGAAGCGGTGCGTCGGGTATTGCGTCACTTTCGTGGCCCCCGGGCGCTCCAGGCGCCGCCGGCCACCCTGGAACTGGTGCCGCGCCTGGAATACCTGCTGGTGCTGGCCGAGGTCAAGCTGGGCTGCGCCGATCAACCCATCGCGCGGCTCAATGCCTTGCTCGACACCACTCGACAACGCGGCATGCTGTGCCTGGAAACCGAATTACACCTGGCACTGGGTGAAGTGGCCTGGCAGTTGGGCGATTCGACCCTGGCTCGCCATGCGCTGCAAACCGGGCAGGCACTGGCGCAGCGTTGCCAGATACAACAGGCGCTGCGCGAACTGCGCTTGCGCTCGCCCGGGCTGTTGAGCGAATTGGGCCTGGAGACGCATGCGTCTCCAGAGGGCGCGGCGGACAATCCCCTGAGTCAGCGCGAGCTGGAAGTGTTGCAGCTGATCGCCCTGGGCAACTCCAACCTGGAAATCGCCGACCGCCTGTTTATTTCCCTGCACACCGTCAAGACCCACGCGCGGCGCATCCATAGCAAACTCGGCGTGGAGCGGCGCACCCAGGCGGTGGCCAAAGCCAAGACGTTGGGCTTGATGACCTAGGTGCGCAATGCCTGGCGGTATTCTCCGGGCGTGGCGCCCACCGCCTGGCGAAAACGATGGGTGAAGTGGCTGGCGCTGGAAAAGCCGCACATCCAGGCGATCTCGCTCAATGGCAACGCACCGCCGCGCAGAAGGGCTTGCGCGCGGGCCAGGCGTCGCGCCAAGAGATATTGATGGGGCGGCAGGCCGAAGCTTTGACGGAACATCCGCGCAAAATGGTATTCCGACAGCGCACACAGTCCGGCCAGTTGCCCCAGGCTGATCGCGTCTTCCAGGTGGTGGTCGATGTACGCCGTCAACAGCCGGCGCTGGTAGGCCGCCAGCCCGCCTTTCAAGCGCAGTCCGTCGCGTGCGCCGACCTGGCTGAGCAGGGTATGGCTGAGCATTTCATGGGCCAGGCTGCTGGTCAGCAGGCGCTCGGCGGGCTCATGCCAGTTGAGGGCGACCAACTGGTGAAAACGTCGGGCCTGGGCGGCGTCCTCGAGAAAGGTGCTTTCGCGCAATTGCAGCGCGCGCGGCTCGCGGTCGAGCAGGGTGACGCAACCCAGGGCAAATTGCTCCGGGCTGAAATACACATGGGCCAGGCGGATTTCGCCGTTGATCACCCAGGCCGACTGATGCTCGGCGGGCAGGATGCACAGCTTGTCGGGGCCACCCTTGGTGCCCGGCTGGTCACGCCGAAACGTGCCGGTGCCGCCGCCGATGTAGCAGGACAGGGTGTGATGGCCGGGCGCCTGGTAATCCTGAGCATCGTGGTGGTTGCTCCACACGGCCGCAGACAAACCGTCACCGAGCTCGGCGCAGGCTTCCAGGCGTGCGTTGGGCGAGCGGTTAAGGGACTGAAAGACTTGCAGGGTTTCCAGGGCTGGCATGGCGTATTCTCCGACGCCTTGCATCCTACTCCGGGCGGCTGGCGCTGTGATCCCACCGCCCGACAAAAGCGCAAGAATCTGCAAGTGCATTGCGCGGATGGGCGGTGACACTGTGGCTCTATCGACGGAGCCTGCTATGAACCTTTTCCTGTATTTACTCACGGTGCTGATCTGGGGCACCACTTGGATCGCCCTCAAGTGGCAGTTGGGCGTGGTGGCAATTCCGGTGTCGATCGTCTATCGCTTCGGCCTGGCGGCGTTGGTGTTGTTTGCGCTGTTGCTGCTCAGCCGCAAGCTGCAGGTGATGAACCGGCGCGGGCACCTGATTTGCCTGGCCCAGGGGGGGTGCCTGTTCTGCGTCAACTTCATGTGTTTTCTTACCGCCAGCCAGTGGATCCCCAGCGGGTTGGTGGCGGTGGTGTTTTCCACGGCCACGCTGTGGAACGCGTTGAATGCCCGAGTGTTCTTCGGCCAACGGGTGGCGCGTAACGTGTTGATGGGCGGCGCGCTGGGGCTGCTGGGGCTGGGCTTGCTGTTCTGGCCGGAGGTGGTCGGGCATACCGCCAGCCCGCAGACCTTGCTCGGCCTGGGCTTGGCCTTGCTCGGCACGATGTGCTTTTCGGCGGGCAACCTGTTGTCGAGCCTGCAGCAGAAGGCCGGGCTCAAGCCGTTGACCACCAATGCGTGGGGCATGGTGTATGGCTCGGCGATGCTGGCGACCTACTGTGTCGTGCGCGGTATACCGTTCGATATGGATTGGAGCGCGCGTTATATCGGCGCCCTGTGGTACCTGGTGATTCCGGGTTCGGTGATCGGCTTTACCGCCTACCTCACGCTGGTCGGCCGCATGGGCCCGGAGCGCGCGGCGTACTGCACGGTGCTGTTTCCGGTGGTAGCGCTGAATGTGTCGGCGTTTGCCGAAGGCTACCAATGGACCGCCCCGGCGTTGATGGGGTTGGTGCTGGTGATGTTGGGCAATGTGCTGGTGTTCAGAAAGCCCAAGCCGCTTAACGCCGGCCTCAGGGCACAGCAAATCTGATGCGGGAGGCGGGCTTGCTCGCACATCTTGACCGAGGTGGGCGCGCTATTTGAGCCCCAGGCGCCTGGCCATGCGGCCCAGGTTGGCGCGGTCCATGCCCAGTTCGCGGGCGGCGCCTGCCCAGTTGTGCTGATGGCGTTCCAGGCAGGCGCCGATGAGCTGGCGCTGATAGTGCTCGGTGGCCTGGCGCAGGTCGCCGGTGACCACATGGGCGGATTCGGGCTGCGTTTCGATCACCGGCGGCGTGCTGATGTCGGGCAGGTCCAGGTCCTGCGCACTCAAGCTCAGGATCTTCGGACGCTCACGATAATGACCCAGGGCCTTGAGGGCGCTGCGCCCGATCAAATGCTCCAGCTCCCGCACATTGCCCGGCCAGTTGTAGGCCAACAGTGCCGCCTGGGCATCGCTGCTCAGGCGCAGGCTGCCCAAACCCATGCGTGAGCGGTTCTGCTCCAGGAAGAACCCCGCCAACAGCAACACGTCGCGGCCACGCTCGCGCAACGCTGGTACTTGCAGCGGGTACACGCTCAGCCGGTGATAGAAGTCGGCGCGGTAGCGGCCATTGCGCACTTCCTCGGCCAGGTCGCGGTTGGTCGCGGCGATCAGGCGCACGTCAACCCGATGCTCCTTGTCCGAGCCCAGGCGCTGCAATTGGCCGCTTTGCAGTACGCGCAGCAGCTTGGCTTGCACGGCCAGCGACAATTCGCCCACTTCGTCGAGGAACAAGGTCCCGCCGTTGGCCAGCTCGAACTTGCCCCGGCGTTCGTTCAGTGCACCGGTAAAGGCACCGCGCACATGCCCGAACAGTTCGCTTTCCACCAGCGTATCCGGCAAGGCAGCGCAGTTGAGGCTGATCATCGGTTTGTCCGCACGCAGCGAAGCCGCATGGATAGCTTGGGCCACCAGTTCCTTGCCAACCCCGGTTTCGCCGGTGATCAACACCGTGAGATCGCTGCCGCCCACCAGCTTGATCTCTTCCACCAAACGTTTATGGGGTTTGCTCTGGCCGATCATTTCCTTGTGCTGCTGGCCACTGGCTTCGCGGTAGATCTCGGCGCGCAGGGTCAGATGCTCGATACGTTCGGCCACGTTGACGGTGGCGGCCGCGAGGCTGGCGAAGGCTTGCAGGGCCTCCAGTTCAACGCGCTCGAAACGCTCGGTATCCAATGCATCAAGGGTCAGCAGGCCCCAGGGGCGGTCGCCGACAAACAGCGGGCAACCCATGCAGTCGTGTACTTGCAGATGCCCGTGCAGACCCTCGACCAAACCGTCGTAAGGGTCGGGCAGTTCGCTGTCACTGTCGAAGCGGGTCGGGCCGGGGCTGCTCAGCAGTACGGCAAACCGCGGGTGTTCGTTGACCTTGAAGCGCCGTCCCAGGGTATCGGGGCTCAAGCCGTCCACTGCCAAGGGCACCAGCCATTCGCCGTCCAGGCGCAGCAACGCGGCGGCATCGCACGGCAGCAAGGCGCGCATGGCTTGCAGCAGGCGGCGGTAGCGTTCGCCTTCGGGCAACTCGCGGGACAGGTCGGCGACCAGAGGCAGCAGGGTTGTGAGCAACGAGTGTGCAGTCATAATGACTCCTTGTAGTCTTTATGACTATAAAGTGTAGGAAGTCATACTGACTACATAATATTTAACTCATTGAAAAATAACGATAAATAACTTGGCACGAATACTGAGTAAGACAGGGTAATCAGTAAAAAGACCCAGGAGTCAGCCATGCTTAGTGCCCAAGACCGTGCAATCGTCAAATCCACCGTGCCCCTGCTGGAAAGCGGCGGCGAAGCCCTGATCACCCATTTCTATCGCATGATGCTCAGCGAGTATCCGCAGGTTCGCCCGCTGTTCAACCAGGCCCACCAAGCCAGCGGCGACCAGCCTCGGGCCCTGGCCAACGGTGTGTTGATGTACGCGCGGCATATCGATCAGTTGGATCAACTCGGCGATCTGGTGGCGAAGATCATCAACAAGCACGTGGCCTTGCAGATTTTGCCGGAACACTACCCGATCGTCGGTAACTGCCTGCTGCGCGCCATCGCTGAAGTGCTGGGCAGCGAGATCGCCACCCCTGAAGTGATCAGTGCCTGGGGCGCGGCTTATGGTCAGTTGGCGGACATCCTGATCGGCGCCGAAGCCGCCATCTACGACGAAAAAGCCCAGGCCCTGGGCGGCTGGCGTGGTGCGCGGCCGTTTATCCTGGTCAAGCGGGTGGAGGAGAGCGACGAGATCAGCTCCTTCTATTTCGCCCCGGTGGACAATGGCCCGATCCTGGCGGCCGCACCTGGGCAATACATCGGCATGAAGCTGGTGCTCGACGGCGAGGAAGTGCGCCGCAACTATTCCCTGTCGGCCCTGACCGATAACGGCCTGTACCGCATCAGCGTCAAGCGTGAAGCCAATGGGCGGGTCTCCAATTACCTGCATGACCAGATACACGTCGGCGCAACCATCGACCTGTTTCCGCCTGCGGGGGAGTTCACCCTGGCGGCCAGCGCCAAGCCGCTGGTGCTGATCAGCGGTGGGGTGGGCATCACACCGACCTTGCCGATGCTCGAAGCGGCCCTGGCGACAGAGCGGCCGGTGCATTTTATTCACTGTGCACGTAACGGCGGGGTGCATGCGTTCCGTGACTGGGTGGATGGCCTGGCTGCCCGGCATCCGCAGCTCAAGCGCTTCTATTGCTATGCCGAGGATGACGGTGTGAGCGTGGCGGACAAAGTGGGCATGCTGACCCAGGAGCAACTGGCGGCGTGGTTACCCGAGCAGCGTGATGTGGATGCTTACTTCCTGGGCCCTAAAGGGTTCATGGCGGCGATCAAGCGCCACCTCAAGGCGTTGGGTGTGCCGGAAAACCAAAGCCGCTACGAATTCTTCGGTCCGGCGGCTGCCTTGGAATAAGCGCTGAAGCTCGCACTGTCTAAAATCATGTGGGAGGAGGGCAGCCCCTTCCCACATTCAGTTCGGCATTTCTCTCGATTAATCCCCTGTTAACCGTGCTCTGTTTAAACGGTGGCCTGTGTGTAAACTTGCGGCCATTGGCACAACGAAAAAGGGAAACGGGGATGAGTGACGAATTGCGTTTAGGCAGGGAGCGACGCTTTCTGGTGTTGCTGGGCATCATCTGCCTGGCGCTGATCGGCGGGGCGCTGTACATGCAAGTGGTGTTGGGTGAGGCTCCGTGCCCGCTGTGCATCCTGCAACGCTATGCCTTGCTGTTGATCGCGGTGTTCGCGTTCATCGGCGCAGCCATGCGCACCCGGGGGGCGCTCACGTTTTTCGAAGGGCTGGTGGTGCTCAGTGCCCTGGGTGGCGTCGCAGCTGCTGGCCATCATGTGTACACCCAGTTCTTCCCCGAGGTCAGCTGCGGTGTGGATGTACTGCAGCCGATTGTCGATGAACTGCCCCTTGCGAAGGTGTTCCCCCTGGGTTTCCAGGTGGATGGCTTTTGCAGCACGCCGTACCCGCCGATACTCGGTCTGTCCCTGGCGCAATGGGCGCTGGTGGCGTTCGTGCTGACGGTGATCCTGGTGCCTCTGGGCATTTACCGTAACCGCCAACGCAGTAACTGAGTCATGCACGAAAAACGCCCCGGTCTTCCTTGGAGGAAGGCCGAGGCGTTTTGCTTTGTAGGGATTTTGTGAAACTGCTGTGACAAGGAGCAATTTCAGGTGCGCGCAGCATGCGACATGTTGTCACACGGATGCTGTCGCAGGACGTTTTTGAGCCGCCATATGGGCCATTAAATTTGCGCCTGGCGCGCAAATTGTGCTGTCAGTTCGTGGCGTGTGGGACAGCACAAAGCTCGCTGGGTTCCAGCGTCAGGGGCGTCTGCGAATGCCTTGTTTTATGGGGACTTGCTTGCGTTTACCATGCCCTTACAGCCTGTAAGGGATGTGGCCCTTTGCCTAATAACACGGCAATTTTTGTGGTTTTTGTTGAGAATCGAACGCGATAAGATCGCGAACCTTTGCAAGAATGGTGAAGGATTATTGCTGGAATCGATAAAAATTATTTCTTTATAAGACATGGTTTATACATCGCTAGCTAACTACAATCGCCCGCACTGAATGTCCGGTGCTGTTCAATATTTGAGCATTGGAGCGGTCGAGGAGCAGATGGAAGGCTCTGTGCGACCCCAGGTTCCGGCAGCCTTTCAACTATCCGCACCAAATGGAATTGGTCTGTAACAAGGCCTTTAGCCACGAAATCGAATAAGAACTCACTGCAGGTCCGTGAAACGCTCATATATGACGTGATGGGCAGGCTCTTATTCAATCGAAGAGAAATGCCAACCCTTGGCAGGGTGAAGTGTTGGCGATCAAAACCCAACTGCATTGCGCAAGCTGCTTTAGAGGTCGTGAGATGAGTAAAAACAGGTACCCCCGATTACTAGGCTTTTTGCCGCTGCTTGGCATGCTGTTAATGCTGGGAGGCTGCAAGTGGACCTTGCTCGACCCAAAAGGACAGGTCGGTCTGGATGAACGAAACCTGATCATCACCGCCACCCTGCTGATGCTGCTGGTCGTGGTCCCTGTGATCATCATGACCTTCGCCTTCGCCTGGAAATACCGCGCGTCGAACACCAGCGCTACCTACGCGCCGAAGTGGTCGCACTCCACCAAGATCGAAATCGCGGTGTGGCTGGTCCCGATCCTCATCATCATTGCCTTGGGTTATGTGACCTACAAGTCCACCCACGCATTGGACCCATACCGTCCGCTGGAATCCGACGCCAAGCCGATCAACATCGAAGTGGTCGCGCTGGACTGGAAGTGGCTGTTCATCTACCCGGACCTGGGTATCGCCACCGTCAACAAGATCGTATTCCCGGAGCACACTCCGGTTAACTTCAAGATCACCTCCGACGCCGTGATGAACTCGTTCTTCATCCCAGCACTGGGCGGTCAGATCTACGCAATGGCAGGCATGCAGACCAAGCTGCACCTGATCGCCAACCAGAAAGCTGAAATGGAAGGCATCTCCGCCAACTACAGCGGCGCTGGCTTCACCGGCATGAAATTCAAAGCGATCTCGACGAGCCAGGAAGATTTCAACGCCTGGGTAGCCGAAGTCAAGGCCGCACCTAAACAGCTTGATCAAGCTGAATACGACGCCCTGGCCAAACCAAGCCAGAACAACCCAGTCGCTCTGTACTCCGCGTATGAGCCGAACCTGTTTCAGAAAATCGTCGACAAGTACGAAGGTATGAAGCCAGGCAAGCCGGTCAAGCACGAGAAGAAAGAAGTGGCCGTGGTTGAAGGTTCTGACATGGGCTCGCATTCAACTGCTGGGGCAGAGGAGTAAACGATGTTTGGTAAATTAAGTTGGGATGCGGTGCCGTTCCACGAGCCGATCGTAATGGTGACTATCGCCATGATCGCGCTGGGTGGACTGGCCCTTGTTGCGGGTATCACGTACTTCAAGAAGTGGTCCTACCTGTGGACCGAGTGGCTGACTTCGGTCGACCACAAGAAAATCGGCGTCATGTACGTCATCGTTGCCATGGTCATGCTGCTGCGTGGTTTTGCCGACGCCATCATGATGCGTACCCAGTTGGCCATGGCCACCGAGGGTTCGCCTGGCTACCTGCCGCCTGAACACTATGACCAGATCTTCACCGCCCACGGTGTGATCATGATCATCTTCATGGCGATGCCATTCTTCACCGGCTTGATGAACCTTGCCTTGCCGCTGCAGATCGGTGCGCGTGACGTTGCCTACCCGTTCCTGAACTCCCTGAGCTTCTGGCTGCTGGTTTCCGGCGTGGTGCTGATCAACGTTTCCCTGGGCGTCGGCGAATTCGCCAAGACCGGTTGGGTTGCGTATCCGCCATTGTCGGGCATTCAGTACAGTCCGGGCGTGGGTGTGGACTACTACATCTGGGCGCTACAGTTATCAGGGCTCGGGACGACGCTGACGGGGGTCAACTTCCTGGCCACCGTCCTGAAAATGCGCGCCCCTGGCATGAAACTGATGGACATGCCGATCTTCACCTGGACCTGCACCTGGGCAAACGTCCTGATCGTGGCTTCGTTCCCGATCCTGGCCGCTACCATGGCGCTGCTGTCGCTTGACCGTTACCTGGATTTCCACATTTTCACCAACGAACTTGGTGGCAATCCAATGATGTACGTGAACCTGTTCTGGGCATGGGGTCACCCTGAGGTGTACATCCTGATCCTGCCAGCGTTCGGTATCTTCTCCGAAGTGATCTCGACCTTTACCGGCAAGCGCCTGTTCGGTCACCACTCGATGGTCTACGCCTCCGGCGCGATCTCGATCCTGGGCTTCATGGTTTGGCTGCACCACTTCTTCACCATGGGTTCGGGTGCCAGCGTCAACGCCTTCTTCGGCCTGGCAACGATGCTGATTTCCATCCCGACGGGGGTGAAGCTATTCAACTGGCTGTTCACCATCTACCACGGCCGTCTGCGTATCACCAGCCAGGTTCTGTGGACCCTGGGCTTCATGGTGACCTTCGCTATCGGCGGCATGACCGGCGTACTGCTGGCCATTCCGGGTGCTGACTTCGTACTGCACAACAGCCTGTTCGTGATCGCTCACTTCCACAACGTGATCATCGGTGGTGCTGTATTCGGTTACATCGCTGGTTTCGCCTTCTACTTCCCTAAAGCGTTCGGCTTCAAGCTGCACGAAGGTTGGGGCAAGGCTGCGTTCTGGTTCTGGATCTCGGGCTTCTTCGTCGCGTTCATGCCGCTCTATGCACTGGGCTTCATGGGCATGACCCGTCGTCTGAACGCCACCACCAACCCTGAGTGGGTGCCGTACCTGTACGTCGCCATGTTCGGTGCGGTGATGATCGCCGTGGGTATCGCCTGCCAGCTGATCCAGCTGTACGTCAGCGTGCGTGATCGCAAGCAGAACATGTGCGAATCCGGTGACCCATGGAACGGCCACACCCTGGAATGGTCGACCTCGTCGCCACCTCCGTTCTACAACTTCGCCGTGATCCCTACTGCGAACACCATTGATGCGTTCACCGAAGCCAAGGAAGACGGTACTGCGTACCAGAAGCCCAAGCACTACGAACCGATCCACATGCCAAACAACACCGCCACTGGCGTGGTGATGGGCGGCCTGCTGACCGTGTTCGGTTTCGCGATGATCTGGCACATCTGGTGGCTGGCAATCGTGAGCCTGGTCGGCACTATCGGTTACTTCATCATCCACGCTGCCCGTGATGATCAAGGCTACATGGTGCCGGTCGAGACGATCGAGCGCATCGAAGCCGAGCAGCACGCTCGCCTGGTAGCCGAGAAGAAGATTCCGGCCAACCGTGTAGAAACCTCGTTGGAACAGGCTTAAACCATGTCGAACTTAGTGACCAATGCTGGACACGCCCATGTCGATGACCATGGGCACGATGACCATCACCACGACTCGGGGCCAATGACCGTTTTCGGTTTCTGGCTCTACCTGATGACCGACTGCATCTTGTTTGCGTCGATCTTCGCGGTGTACGCGGTACTGGTAAACAACACTGCCGGTGGCCCGTCGGGCCACGACATCTTCGAACTGCCTTATGTGCTCGGCGAAACCGCCTTGCTGTTGTTCAGTTCGATTACCTACGGCTTCGCCATGTTGGCCTTCTACAAGGGCAACAAGAAAGGCGTACTGAGCTGGCTGGCACTGACCTTCCTGTTCGGCCTGGGCTTCATCGGCATGGAAGTCAACGAGTTCCACCTGCTGATCTCCGAAGGCTACGGCCCGCACCGTTCCGGCTTCCTGTCCGCGTTCTTCACGCTGGTAGGCACCCACGGTCTGCACGTATCGGCAGGTCTGCTGTGGATGGCGGTGATGATGTATCAGGTCAATAAGCACGGCCTGACCAACACCAACAAGACTCGCCTGAGCTGCCTGAGCCTGTTCTGGCACTTCCTGGACGTGGTCTGGATCTGCGTATTCACCGTTGTCTACCTGATGGGGACTCTGTAATGGCTAATGCACACTCCCATGACAGCCACGATGCAAGCCACGGCAGCGTCAAGTCTTACGCTATCGGCTTCATCCTGTCGGTCATCCTGACCCTGATCCCGTTCGGCCTGGTGATGTACCCAACCTTGCCGAAGTCGATCACCTTGATGATCGTCCTGGCGTTCGCAGTGATTCAGGTTCTGGTTCACCTGGTGTACTTCCTGCACCTGGACCGCTCTGCGGCCCAGCGTGAGAACGTGATTGCATTCGTGTTCGCAGGCCTGGTGATCGTTCTGCTGGTTGGTCTGTCGCTGTGGATCATGTTCAGCATCCACACCTACATGATGGCGAAGTGAGGTAAGACCCGATGTCGCTTAAGCACTTTATCCAAATCACCAAACCGGGGATCATTTTCGGTAACGTGCTTTCTGTGGCGGGCGGTTTCTTCCTGGCCTCCAAGGGGCATGTCGATCTGGCCATTTTCTTGGCTGCAATGATCGGCACGTCCCTGGTGGTAGCTTCCGGTTGTGTCTTCAACAACTGCATCGACCGTGACATCGATATCAAGATGGAGCGCACCAAGAACCGCGTGCTGGTCCAGGGGCTTATTTCCCTGAAGCTGGCACTGGTTTACGCGACCGTCCTGGGTGTTGCCGGTGTGGCATTGTTGTACAAGGTGGCCAACCCGTTGGCGGCGCTGTTTGCCGTGATCGGCTTTGTCATCTACGTCGGCCTCTACAGCCTGTACCTCAAGCGCAAGTCGGTTCACGGCACGCTGGTGGGCAGTCTGTCGGGGGCGATGCCGCCGGTGATTGGTTATGTGGCTGTGACCAATAGCTTCGACATGGCCGCGCTGACGCTACTGGTGATGTTCAGCCTGTGGCAGATGCCGCATTCCTACGCCATCGCGATTTTCCGCTTCAATGACTACCTGGCTGCGTCGATTCCGGTTCTGCCGGTCAAGCGTGGCATCCAGGTGGCCAAGAAACACATCCTGCTCTACATCCTGGCCTTCCTCCTGGCGACCTTGATGTTGACCTTCAGTGGCTACGCCGGCATGAGCTACCTCGCCGTTGCGGCCGCCATGGGCATGTACTGGTTGTACATGGCCTGGACCGGTTACAAGGCGGTGGATGACACCGTCTGGGCGCGCAAGCTGTTCGTGTTCTCGATCTTCACCATCACCGCGCTGAGCGTGATGATGTCCCTGGATTTCCAAGTGCCGAAAGAGCTGTTGCTGACCTACGCACACTGAGTCGATGGATGAAAAACAACCCCGCCTTCGCAAGAAGCGCGGGGTTTTTTGTATTTTGGCTTGTCCGCGAAAAACCTGAGGGTGTCGTGCCAAACCGGGCACGCTGCGTTATCGTTGCCGTTTTTCGCGAGCAAGCTCGCTCCTACACCCACATTCTACAAATGCAGGAAGCGCAGAGATGAGTAAAAAAGCCGTTATGGTATTCAGTGGCGGGCAGGATTCGACGACCTGTCTGATTCAGGCATTGCCACTGTATGACGAAGTGCACTGCATTACCTTCGATTATGGCCAGCGCCACGTGGCGGAAATTGAAGTCGCCCAGCAGCTTGCCAAGCAGTTGGGCGCCACCGTTCACAAAGTGATGGATGTGTCCTTGCTCAACGAGCTGGCCATCAGCAGCCTGACCCGCGACAACATCCCGGTGCCGACCGTGAACAGCTCGGGCGAGAGCCTGCCGAGCACCTTTGTGCCGGGGCGCAACATTCTGTTCCTGACCCTGGCAGCGATCTACGCCTATCAGGTGAAGGCTGAAACCGTGATTACCGGTGTATGCGAAACCGACTTCTCGGGTTATCCCGATTGTCGCGATGAGTTCGTCAAGGCACTGAACAAGGCGCTGGAACTGGGCATGGAATACAAACTGCGCCTGGACACCCCGTTGATGTGGCTGAACAAGGCCGAGACCTGGGCACTGGCCGACTATCACAACCAGTTGGAGCTGGTGCGCCACAACACCCTGACCTGCTACAACGGCATCATCGGCACGGGTTGCGGTCATTGTGACGCGTGCAACCTGCGCGCTCGCGGCTTGAATGAGTACCTGCAGAACAAGACTGACGTGATGCAGAGCCTCAAGCAGAAGTTGCAGCTGAATTAAGTCATTCCCGCGAGCAACCGCTCACCCGTGGCGAGGGAGCTTGCTCCCGCTGGACTGCGTAGCAGGCCCAGTCTTTTCAAACCAAAAGCTGGGGCCGCTACGCGACCCAGCGGGAGCAAGCTCCCTCGCCACAGGTTACAGTGTTGCCGTGGTGCCGGTGATCCAGCGCTTGAACAGCGCCCGCGCACCGTAGGCCGGCAGGATATTGAAGAACGCAAAGCCGACTTTGATCGCGATCTGCACGTAGATCATGCTCAGGATGTCGCTGGTTTGCATCGCGCCGTAGAAGGCAATGAAGCAAAACAGGAAGCTGTCGATGATGACCGCGAAGAACGTGCTGAGGAAGATGCGCAGGTACAGGTACCTGGAGTTGGTCAGCTCTTTGATCTTGCACAGCAAGTACGAGTTTATATTCTCGGACACCAGGAACGACACCGAGGAGGCGACCAGTACCGAGGACACTTGAATGATCACGTCGTTATACGGCCCATCCAGTTTCCAGCCCGGCAGCCCCGGCAGAAAGGTCGAGCCGTAGAGCAGGATGATGATCATCGCGTTACTGGCAAACGCAAACAGAATGGCCCTTCTGGCCAGTCGCAGGCCGAACTGCTCGTTCAACAGGTCGACGATCAAGAAGGTCAGGGGGTACAGGAAGGTCCCCGGCGTCACGATGATGCCCAGCGACTCCAGGTAAATGGGTTTGGTCGCGGCGATACTGGTGAAAATATAGAACGTGAACAACAGCAGGTTGAGGATGATGTAGATCATCCAGGAGCTTTCGTTACGGTCATTCAGGTCATAGGCGGTCAGTGTTCCTCCCTGTGAATAGAACTTCTTGTACATGTTCTTAACTTCCATTTTGTTCAGGTTGTCCATTATTTCGCTGCTGATGACTTCGCTCAGCTTCATCTTGATGACCTTGCCGGTGGCAATCACCATGATGATCGCCAGGCTCTTGTCATTCTCAAACCCCAGCAGTTTGTATTTGCTGTTTTCGACGGCCGCTTCATACGTTGTCATTGAAGCGCTCCTCGACGATGTCACCGACCACGCACAAGCGCTCTGAGTTGCTACAGGCTTCAAGGGTGATGAACATCTTGCGGGTAGCCCTGTCGTACACCAACTTTTCCTTGCCGGGGCTCGACGTGCCTTTTTGCACGATCAACAAGTCACCCGCTTCGTTGATGCCGGGAATGCCGTGCTCCAGGCGCACGCCAATCAGGTTGCAGCACGTACCGAAGTAGTAGGTCAGCGGATACACCGTGGCCAGCTCGCCGATGCGCTTGTCCAGGTTCTGGATGACCAGGCTTTCCTTGAGGATCGGCACCGCCGCCGGGTTCATGTTGCCCTGGGGGGAAACACTGCTCTCGAGGATTTCCTTGGCTTCGAAATCGACAGTTTCGATTTCGTCGTAGGAGATGCCGAAGAAATCGGAAATCTTGCGAATGGTCGACTGCTGCACATTGACGACCTTGCCTTCCAGGATGTTGTAGATCGTGGTCCTGGTCAGGCCGGCGGCGTTGCTTAACGAAAGCTGGGTTTCGCCACGGCTTTTGATCAAGTACTTGATGTTGCTCTTCAAGTGCTCGGTTTTTTCCCGTTTGTGTATCACGTGCTCACCACTTCCCTTTAGTTATAAACGTCCACTTTTCACACCACCGGCTAGCGGCGCCGGGAGTGTTGCACGCGTGGGCCACAACAATAAAGTGCGAATGCGCTGCCTCGGCGTTTCCTGTGATCGAGATCGGTAAAAATGAACATTTAAATGGGAAAACGTTTAAATTTCTGTTTAATTGAACGCCCGGTTCAGGACGAATCGGCCCGCGATACGCTGGAAGGGAACCGCACTGATGGCACTCAATACCGCACTACTGAAAGACCAGGCCGACCTGCTGCGTCGCGGCCTGGCGGACCTGCACGCTGAAGATGCCGAGCTGGCGAGCATCCTCGACGCGGAAGTCACGCGACAGCACCGCACCTTATCGCTGGTCCCTTCGTCTTGCGCCGTCAAGCCGTATACGCTGATGGCCTGTGCCTCGGCACTGGTCAATGTCACGGCTGAAGGCCTGCCGGGCAGAGGCTATCGCCCCGGCTGTGAGAACGTCGATCGGGTCGAAGCCTTGGCCATTCGCCGGGCGCGGGAGCTGTTCGACGCTCACTACGCCGGCGTGCAGTCTCACTCGGCATCCATCGCGATTTCCCAAGTCCTCTCAGCGTTGCTTGAGCCTGGAGATACCTTGCTGGGTATGGCCCACGACCATGACGGTGATATCGCCCTCGGCAGCCCGGCTGTTCTCACGGGGGCCTACTACAAAGCCATCCGCTACGGCACCACCGCCGAAGGCCTGATCGATTACGAGCAGGTGCGCAGCCTGGCCCTCGCGCATCGCCCGCGCATCATCATCTGCGGTACGCAGGCTTACTCGCGGGTGGTGGATTTCGACCGGTTTCGTGAGATTGCCGATGAGGCGGGCGCCATCCTGCTCGCGGATATTTCCTACATTGCCGGGCTGGTCGTGACAGGACGCCATCCGAACCCGATCAACGCCGCTCATGTCACCATCACCTGCACACACAAGCAGCTTGGCGGCCCTCGTGGTGGGTTGATTCTGTCCGGGCGCGATGCCAATACCAAGGTGCCCGGTTTGAAGTCGACCTTCAGCCGTGTCCTCGATCAGGCCGTATTCCCACGCATGCAGGGAGCACCGGCCGTCAATATGATCGCTGCTAAAGCTGCTGCCCTGGGCTACGCGAAGTCACCGCAGTTCGACGCCTGCATGGGGCGGGTTCGTACGCTTGCCGACGAAATGGCCCGTGCTTTTCAGGCGCATGGCTACGAAGTGGTGGGTGGACGAAGCGAAAACCACACGGTGCTGATCAGGTTGCGTGGCGCCATGACCGGCGCCATCGCGGAGTCGGCGCTGGAGGGGTGCGGTATTGTGGTGAACAAGCATCGCGTACCGGGCGACACGCGACCGTCATCGGTCACCAGCGGCTTGTGCCTGGGCACCGGTTCCATGGCGCAACGCATGATCGATCCCCAGGGCTGCCGACAGGTTGTCGAACTGGTGTGTCGGATACTCGACAGCGTGACGCCGCTGGACGAGCAGGATTACCGGCAGGAACCAGCGGTGCGTGAACAGTTGCGTTCGCGGGTGCAAACATTGTGTGCGAGCTACCCCATCACCGACTACCTGGAGCGCTGATTCTCAACTGCCCGGTTAAATCAGCCGGCATTCTCCTCGTCATACTCCTCTGTACGAACTGGGCGAACCCATCCCCCGTATACGAGGAGTCGTTACCATGGTCAGTGTGAGTCGTCGTTCCCTTCTTGCCCTCGGCGCGGCCTTGCCCGTGCTGGGGCACCTGGATTGGGCGCTCGCCGGCCCGCCGCCGAAAAAGTCTGACAAGGTGCTGCTCAACTACAACGAAAGCCCCTACGGCCCTTCAAGCGCGGCCCGTGAGGCGATGCAGCGTGGGATCGCAACGTCCGGGCGTTATCCCTACCCAGACATGTACGCGTTGGCAGCATTGTTTGCCCAGCAGCAAGGAATCAACGAGGAAAACGTCGCGGTGTTTGCCGGCTCGATGGCCGCCCTGCGTTACGCGGTGTTGGCGTTCACCAGTCCAACCCGCGGCCTGGTGATGGCTACGCCGTCATACGAAGTCCCACGCCAGGCGGCCGAGTCGCACAAGGCGCCGGTGCACGAGGTGAATCTCGACGCCCAGCATGCCCATGATGTACCCGCCATGCTGGCCGCAAACCCACAGGCCGGCATGTTGTATTTGTGCAACCCCAACAACCCGACCGGCACCCTGACGCCCACTGAGGCGATCCGCCAAGCGCTGGCAAACAAACCCAGAGGCAGCGTGCTGGTGGTGGATGAGGCTTATATCGATTTCTCCGATGCACCCAGCTGCGTGAGCTGGGTCAAGGAGCACGACGACTTGCTGGTGCTGCGTACGTTTTCGAAAATCTACGGCATGGCTGGAGCGCGTCTGGGTTTGGCGGTCGGCCATCCTGCGTTGCTGGAGCGGCTGGCGGTGTTCGGTGGGGACAACGTGCCAGCAGCGTCCTCTTTGCTCGGCGCGCGGGCGAGCCTGGAAGATGTCGCGTTGCTGCCACAACGCAAGGCACTCAATGCACGGTTACGCGAGGAAACGATAGCCTGGCTCAAGACCCATGGCTTTACCTGCACGGTGTCGCACAGCAACTGCTTCATGATCGACGTAAAACAGCCCGCAGCGCACGCCATCGAGCGGCTCGCCGCACAGAACGTGATGGTCGGGCGGGTCTGGAAAAACTGGCCGCAGTGGGTGCGGGTAACGGTCGGCACCCAGCGGGAGATGGAACGCTTTCGTGAAGTGTTCGCGGCGCAGGTGATGAAGGCTTAGTTGGCCAAAGGACCGTGGCGAGGGAGCTTGCTCCCGTTGGACTGCGTAGCAGGCCCAGTCTTTTCAAACCAAAAGCTGGGGCCGCTGCGCAGCCCAGCGGGAGCAAGCTCCCTCGCCACAGGCATGAAGGTCGCAGGTCTCAGGGCCTTATTGGGGGGCGATGGTGTAACCGTCGAAGGCGCTTTGCTGTTGCAGTGCGGTCACGATGCTTTTGCGCGTGATCGGCTGTTCCACGCCACTGTTGTCGACGAAGGTTTCACTTTCCAGCTCCGCTTCGCTGCCTTCGCCCACGAACGCAAAACCGAGGAACTCAAGCGCCTCACGGTCAACGTTCAGTTTGGAGCGCGGCGTGCGCAGCGGCAGGGTGACGCTGATGCCATCTTTGCTGATCACAAACACTTCGGTGTCTTTCTTGGCGCGTGCAGCCTTGCCCTTGGCGGCGCTTGGGTTGCTGATGGCCTGGTGCGATTGGTTCAGCACTTTGAGGGCCAGGCCGTAGACCAGCTCCTGAAACTCGGGGTCGTCCTTGAAACTGGACAGGATGCGGCTGATCGAAAACTGGCTGCTGAGGTTTTCCAGAGCGGCGTTGTCGGCAGCCTCGGCGTCCTTCAGTTGCTTGAGCTGGCCCATCAGCTCGTAGGCTTTGTCATCGTCGAAGGCATCATGGGCCTGGCGGATGGCGGTGCGCAGTTCGCGGATCTGGTCGCTTTCCTTGGAGGTGTGGAACGCGTCCAGCACCATCTCGCTGATGATCTTGGCCGCAGGCACATGCTGTGAAAGATTGATGGCGTTTTCGTATTCAGCTTTGGATTGCAAGGTGACTACGGATTCTTCGGTGTGCGAATCGGACATTGAAATTTCACTACTTCAGTAAGCGGGACAAAAAAGCGTCGCGCATTTTCAAGGGGCGGGGGGATCAGGTCAAGGCAGCACAATGCCCTTATCGCGACGCAAAGCGTTCAGCGCCCGCTGCAGCCGTACGGCTCGCCCGCAGAACAGACCAACGGTAAACCCCGAGACTCCGCCAACCACCGCCAGCATCTCTGGCGTGCTCAAAAATAGCGGGTGCACCGCCTGCTGGTAGCCGAAATAGTACTTCACCGCGAAAAACAGCTGCGAGACCAGCAGGGTTTTCCATGTGCCGGCCAGCACCAGGGTTTCACCATTGACATCCAGCCGGGCGCCATCGGCATTGAACAACAACATCCCCAGCAGGCTGCCCACCACAGCGCCGCCCACCCAGGTGCTGCTCGAGAGTATTGAAGGTGCCAGTGACATCAGTGACCACGCCACCAGAACCACCGGCAGAATCAATAGCGAGCGACGACTCTCACGGCCGCCCACACAGGCTTTGATGCCGTAGTAACAAATCCACGCGTAAACGGCGTACACCCACAGGGGCGTGCCTTGAAGGATGTCGAGCATGGTGTGCGTCCTTGCAGAAATGTGTTGGTTACATTCTCAGGAGGCTCAGGTTGCGCTGGGGCGGTTCAGGTGCGCCGAAGCCTTCAAAGAGATCTCTTTGTATCACTTTGATCAGCAGGTTTATACGTTTGAGCCCCGCCTCGGCCTGGCTTTACCCGTTCGCAAACTTACGTGATGTCACCCACGGTTTTGCCCAGACTCGCATCAAAAAAGCGCGGTTTCCCACGCGGTAAGCCCGTTGACGCGCCTTACTAAGCCAACTGCCGCAGGCACGCCTCCAGGATATCCAGACCTTCCTCCAGTACCGCAGGCTCAATGGTCAGCGGTGCCAACAGGCGGATGATGTGCCGCGACTTGCCGCTGGGCATCAGCAGCAAGCCCGCCTCCCGGGCCAGGCCGAGCAGTTGGGTCAGTTGCTGGGAAGCAGGCGTGCCGTCGGCATTGACCAGCTCGATGCCGCGCATGGCCCCCACGCCGGTCATGCGGCCCAGAACCGCGCAAACGCCCTGTGCAAGCCAGGTGTGGTAACGGCTGACGATGGCTTCTTCCTGTTGTGAACCCCAGGTTTTCAGGTGCGCATCGGTCATTGCATCAAGGGTGGCCAATGCACCTGCGCACGCGATGGGGTTGCCGGAATAGGTGCCACCCAGGCCGCCCTTGGGCAGGCTGTCGAGCAAGGTTTTACGGCCGACCACGGCGCCCAATGGCACCCCCCCGGCGATACTTTTACCGAGCAGGATCAGGTCCGGCTCGATGCCCAGTCGCGAGAACGCAAATCGCTGGCCGGTGCGGCCAAAGCCGGACTGGATTTCATCGGCAATCAGCAGGATGCCTTTCGCGTCGCAGAAACGCCGCAAGGCTTGGGCAAATTCGATATCCAGGGCCAGGAAGCCACCTTCACCCTGCACCGGTTCGATGATGAAACAGGCGACATCGTTGACGTCGATTTCCACGCTGAACAAGCGGTCCATGGCCTTCAGCGCTTCAGCGCAAGTGACGCCATTATCGGCACTGGGGTAGGGCAGGTGGTACACGGGGCCTGGCAGTACCCCGACCTTTTGCTTGTAGGGCGCCACTTTGCCGTTGAGGTTGAGGGTGGCCAAAGTGCGGCCGTGGAAGGCGCCGTCAAAGGCAATCACCGCCGTACGGCCGGTGGCGCCGCGGACGATCTTCAAGGCATTTTCAGCGGCCTCCGCGCCGCTGTTGGTGAGCATGCCGCTCACCGGGTAATTCACCGGAATGAATGCGCTGAGGCGCTCCATCAATTCGATGTAGGGCGCGTGGGGCGCGGCGTTGAACGCGTAGTGCGTCAGCTTCGTCGCCTGCTCCCGAATCGCTTCGACCACGCCAGGGTGGCAATGGCCGAGGTTGAGCACACCGATGCCGCCGACAAAGTCGATATAACGTTTGCCCGTGGTGTCCCATACTTCGGCGTTCTTGCCGTGGCTGAGGCTGATGGGGTGAACGATGGAAATCGACTGGCTGATGGTGTCGTGGTTCATGACTCTCGGACTCGGCAGTGGCGGGCGTCTTTTTATCTAAGCCGCGCGCCCGGCCCTGCCGCAAACGAAATAAAGTCGCCGGGTCATTATTAAAAGTCAGGATGTGCCGCGAGGTAGTCGACCATCCAGTTCAGGAAGGCTTTCACTTTGGGGATGTCGCCGGCATGTTCGGCATGAGCGATAAAGTGCGCACCGGCGCTGGGCATCGCGTAGTTCCACGGGATCATCAGGCTGCCGTTGGCCAACTCCTCGGCCACCAGATACTGCGGCACCAACGCCACGCCATAACCCGACTGCGCGGCACGGATGCACATGTAGAACGTGTCGAAACGCGGCCCGTGGTAGCTGTTCTGCGAATGCAGGCCCTGCTCCAGGAACCACTCGTGCCAGGCTTCCGGGCGCGAGGTGCATTGCAACAGGGTATGGCGCGAAGAGGCATCGCTGCCCTCGGCGACGAACCCGGGGGCACAGACCGGCACGACCGCTTCGTGGAACAGCTCGATGCAGGTCGCTCCCGGCCATGAGCCCTGGCCGAAGAAAAACGCGATATCGGCCTTGGCCTGCAGCACGTCAAAAGGCTCCAGCTCATTGCGCACGTCCAAGTGGATATTGGGATGCTTCGCCGCGAAATCCTTGAGCTTGGGCACCAGCCAGCGGTCACCGAACGTTGGCTGGGTGGCGATGCGCAGCACTTCGGTCTCGCCGCCGTAGGTGAGGATATAGCGGCTGGAGATGTCCACCTGGGTCAGGATCTTGTGCACTTCGGCCAGGTACAGCGAACCTGCCGGTGACAGGTACAGCCGCTGGCGCACCCGTTCGAACAGGTTGTGGCACAGCATCTCTTCCAGCTGCGCCACCTGCTTGCTCACCGCACTTTGGGTCAGGTGCAGTTCTTCAGCGGCGCGGGTGAAACTCAGGTGGCGGGCGGCCGCTTCGAAGCATTGCAAGGCGGTCATCGAAGGGGTCAAGCGTTTTGAAATCATGCAGTTCATTCCAAATCGGAAGGAGCCTTTGCCTAAAGGTCGTTTGTGGCAGGCGGGAAAGCTGTCGATACTGCCCGGCATCACTATAAACCGGCGCGGGCTGTGCAGCGCCGAATAAAAAGGAATGACAGGGAGCGCCTTGCATGAACCCATTCAACACCACCTTGGCCGTGATCGGCACCACCGCAGCATTGGCCCTGGCCGGTACTGCGCACGCTGGCGCAACACTGGACGCGATCCAGAAGAAGGGCTTTATCCAGTGCGGGGTCAGCGACGGCTTGCCGGGTTTCGGCGTACCGGACAGCCAGGGCAAGATGACGGGTATCGATGTGGATGTGTGTCATGCCGTGGCCGCCGCGGTATTTGGTGACGCCTCGAAAGTGAAGTTCAGCCAGTTGACCGCCAAGGAGCGATTCACCGCGCTGCAATCCGGTGAAGTCGATGTCATTTCACGCAACACCACCTGGACCAGCTCCCGTGATTCGGGGATGGGCCTGGTGTTCACCGGCGTGACCTACTACGACGGGATCGGCTTTCTGGTGAACAACAAGTTGGGCGTGACCGACGCCAAGCAACTGGACGGTGCGACCATTTGCATCCAGGCCGGCACGACGACGGAACTCAACGTCTCCGATTACTTCCGTACCCATGGCATGAAGTACACGCCGATCACCTTCGATACCGCCGACGAGAGTGCCAAGGGGCTGGAAGCAGGGCGCTGCGATGTGCTGACCACCGATCAGTCGGGCCTCTACGCCCAGCGCATCAAGATGGCTCACCCGGACGAGTTCGTGGTGCTGCCGCAAGTGATCTCCAAGGAACCGTTGGGACCGCTGGTGCGCAAGGGGGACGATGAGTGGTTCAGCATCGTCAAGTGGACGCTGTTCGCCATGCTCAATGCCGAGGAAATGGGCATCACTTCGCAGAACGTCGAAGAGCAAGCCAGGACCACCCGGAACCCGGACGTCGCACGCTTGCTCGGCGCCGACGGCGAGTATGGCAAGGACTTGAAACTGCGCAAGGATTGGGTGGTGCAGATCGTCAGGCAGGTGGGCAACTATGGCGAAGTGTTCGAGCGCAACATCGGCCAGGGCAGCGCATTGAAGATCAAGCGCGGGCTTAATGCACTGTGGAGTAACGGCGGCATCCAGTACGCGCCGCCGGTGCGCTGAGCGTTACTCCGAGACCCTGTCCTTCCCCGCCGCCTTGGACCGATACAACGCTTGATCGGCCCTTGCCATCAAGGCGGCTGGGGGCTCACCCGGACGACGTTCGACCACGCCCAGGCTCAATGAAAGGGTGAAGTCGCCTGCTGCGGGTATTTCGTGCATGGCGTGACGAGCCTTCTCAGCCAGCGCCTTGGCAACCTCCAGCGAGCTTTTGGGCAAGACCCACATAAACTCGTCGCCTCCCCAGCGCGCCAACAGGTCGTCCTCTCGTACGCAGGCCAACAGGCTTTCCACCACGCGCACCAGGGCCTGGTCACCGACGGCGTGGCCGTGTCGATCATTGATCGGCTTGAAGTCATCAATATCCATGGCCACCAGCGCCAGCGGCAAACGAAAGCGTTCGGCGCGCTCGCATTCTTCCAGCAGCACTTTCTCCAGGCAGTAGCGGTTAGCCACGTGGGTCAAGGTGTCGCGTTCAGCCAGGGAGCGGTTTTCGTCCAGTTGCACTTGCAGTTGCTGGTTGACCCGCGACAGCTCGCGGGTGCGCTCGGCCACCAGGGCCTCAAGGGACTGGTTGCGTTGCTCAAGCTGTTCGATCGAGGATTTGCGTATCTGGATATCGCGATGGGCGCCGACCATGCGTGCGACCGAACCGTCTTCATTGCGTGCAATGATGTAGCCACGGTCTTCGATCCACAGGTAAGTGCCATCGGCCTTGCGGCAGCGGTATTCGGCTCGGTAGAGGGGCGCACGACGATGAATGTAGGCATCGAACAGCATCATGACTTGCGGGTAGTCATCGGGGTGGATCACGTTCTCCCAGGTGAACACGGTGTTCTCCATGGAGTGACGGGGGTAGCCGAGCATTTCGTACCAGCCGGGGTTGCGGTAGACGAAGCCGGTATTGGCATTCCAATCCCAGATCCCATCGCTGACCAATTCCATGACCGCATGCAACATGTCGCTGTTGAGGTCGGAAAAGTCATTTCTCAGCGGATTGTCGTCGGATGTATCGCCCATATGCGCGCTCCCTGCTTGGACCAGCTTTAAGGCCAGTCGTGGTTGAGGCCGATACTCCGTGGCTGGCGCTACTGTACCTCGGGGGCTGCGGGCTTTGAATAGGGCGAGGATACTGCTTTAGGATTGTGGCTATGAGCCACTATTCGTCAGGTGAAACCCTGCCGATTCTGTGGGGCAAGCCCTGACCGACTGGCGTCAGGGCAAACCCGCTGCAGTTGAGGCGCCGTTGAGTTGCGCTACCTCAGCGGTTGACACGGTTAAAGGACTGCGCCGCCGCCAAGGCTATCCAGATCGCCTGGGCGGCCCGGTTTTTTTCGGCGGTCGCTGAAGTCAATGGATGGGCCGGGCGCGGGCTTCGGTTTGGCGGGCGGCTGCCGGTCAGGCGTGACACTGCGATCCTGATGCAGGGAGGAATAGTCGGGGGAGACGCTGAAAAATACATCAATCATGGTTTTCTCCGTAGGTGGGTAAGCGTCGAGCGGGGTCGACGCGCACCAAACCTACAGAGCACTGGGCGACTGGACTATAAACGTCTCACGTCAAAAGATGACCGAGAGTGACCATGGCGCTGCTCCGTTGAGAAGAGGGGCGTGTACACTCACCCCTCGATTATGGATATTCGGGATACAGGACGTTGGCACCCTTTGATCAGCAAAGACTTCTGGCCATATTGGATTATTGGCACAAGGTCGAATTTTTCGTGCCCTATGGCCTGGATCAGCGCCTGGATGAGTTGGAGGGCTGGCAATCGAAGGTGGTTCTGCAGGCAGCCTGTCTCGAGGCAGGCTCTACCCAATGGAACCACATCGATGTGCCCGTTGATAAGGAGATCACCGGCTACAGCCTCTTTCTGGGGGTGTTCGACAAGTCTGCAGTGCTCACGGTGTGTGAGAAGCTGTTGCCGATTCCTGCACCGTTGAGCGACATTGCGCGCTTCGAGGAAGAGGCGCGCGCCGACCTCGAGGGGCAGACCTGTTTTGCCAAGATCGGCCTGGATAAGTCCGGTTGCCCTCTCGCCGACTCCATCTCTATTTCTACCGCACCCTGGGCTTTGGGCCAGACGTTGTCCCAAGGATTGGGAGCGCTGGGGGCATCCGAGTTCGAGTCTGCCCGCGGCTACCTGATCAACCTGTTCAACAACTTTTTCGCCACCCGTCTTGATAATGCCAGTGGCCCGCTGACCGCGGGTGAAGTGCTTTCGCTGCACCAGACGCTGTGCGAATGGGCGGGTTTTTACCCCGGGGCTGACCAGCCGCTGGCCGTGCTTGAGGTCAAGACCAAGGCCAGGGCCACCCAGGAGCCTGATGTCGCGAGCGATCAGGAACCCACGGCACTCCAGGAAGAAGAGGACGAGGATGACCCCGTCGACGACCTCGACATCCTCAACAGTTTTTACATCGGCGACCTCGAGCGGGCGATGCACAGTGTGCGCACAGGCAATGTGCCCGCAGCACTGCGCCAGTACCTGACCCCGCTTGCCGACGATCAGCGCCTGGACCTGTATTCCGACGCCGGGCGGGAGCTGCTGTATCAGCGGCTGCGGCCGCGCCATTTGAGCATCGGCCACTGGTTGGGCAACGCTGAACACCCGATGAGCCTGATGCAACAGTTTGCGCTCAATCAGGCAGGCGCAGACTTGCATTACAGCGGCCTGTTTGCGGTCAACGGGCCGCCGGGTACCGGCAAGACAACGCTGTTGCGCGACCTGTTTGCGGACAACATCGTGCGCCGTGCGCGGGTACTGTCAGGCTTGTCGAGCGTCAATGACGCGTTCAGCCAGCAGCCGCTGACCGTTCGCTTCAAGGATGAGGAGCGGCAGGTATGGCCGCTGATCGAGGCCTTGACCGGTTTCGAGATGGTCGTGGCATCGTCGAATAATGCCGCGGTGGAAAACATCTCGGTGGACCTGACCAAGCGCAACGCCCTGGATGCCACCTGGCGATCGGTTGGTTATCTGCAGCCGGTGGCCCATAACCTGGCCGTGAAGGTCAAGAAAACTGGCCCGGTTTTTCCCAAGGACCAGGACATCCCCTGGGGCCTGGTCAGTTGTGCGTTGGGCAACGCCACTAATCGGCGCCGCTTTCGCGAGGGGCTGTTTTTCAACACGTTCAAGTCCGACAAAACGGAGCGACCGCTGACCCTTTGGAAGTGGCTCGACCAGGAGCAGCCGACAAGTTTTGCGTCGGCGCGGGCCGCTTTCAACCTGGCTGACAAGGCCGTCAGCACCGCACTGGCCGAGCGAGAGCGCCTGGCGCAATTGCTCGAAGAACTGGGCGATGGTACCCAGGCCAGCTACGTGGCGCAGGCGCAGCAAGCGCATACGCACCTGCAGACGTGCGTGGAGGCCACTGACGCGACGGTGCGTGAGAACTTGCGGCGCCAGCAGGAGGAGGAGAAGGACTGTCTGTCGCTCGTCGAACAGCAACGGCTGATCGATCGCACGTCGCCCGGTTGGTGGGCGCGGTTCTGGCACACCCAGGCTGCCAGGGCCTACACCCGCCAGTGTGCCGAAAATGCCAAGTTGCAACTCGAGTCTCATGCTCGGCTCAGAGCCCTCAAAAGCGAAGCGCTGACTCTTTCCAGCCAGCTCGCGAAGCTTGAAGGTCAACGGCAGGCCTGTGAACGGAAACTGGCGCAAAGGTCGCGCGACTGGGAAACCAAAACGGCAGAGCGTGCGGCACTCGAGCAGCGCCTGGGCGTCCCTTTGCTGCCTGCCACCTTGGCTGACCTGGAGTTGCCGCAGTTTCAGATCAAAGGCCTGTGGCACGATGTTCAGTTTGCTCGACTGCGTTCGGCGTTGTTCGCGGCAGCCCTGCAATTGCAGCAAGCCTGGTTGCATGAGGCCGGGCAGCCAAAAAACCGAATGCGCTCCAACCTTTGGGCCATCTCTCACCTGCTGAACAACAAGCAGCCGGAAGACGCCAGCCACGTCCTGCCTGTCTGGCAAAACCTGTTCATGATTGTGCCGGTGGTTTCCACCACGTTCGCGTCCTTTGCCAACCAGTTCCGTGGCTTGCAAAGCGATGCGCTGGGTTGGGTCTTTATTGACGAAGCCGGCCAGGCAGTGCCCCAGGCCGCCGTGGGTGCGCTATGGCGAGCCCGACGCTGCGTGGTGGTGGGTGACCCGCTGCAAATTGAACCGGTGTTTACCCTGCCACGGCAACTGATCACGGCCTTGGGGCAACTGTCACCTTTTACCCACGACGACAGCTATGCCCCCCATCAGGTCTCGGTGCAACGGCTGGCTGATCAAGCCAGCCGATTTGGCACGTATGCGCCGATGATGGGGAAGCGTCTTTGGATCGGCAGCCCATTGCGCGTGCATCGGCGTTGCCATGACCCGATGTTTTCCCTGGCCAACCGGATGGCGTATGACGACAAGATGGTCTTTGGTCTTGCCCAGAGAAACGCCCCGGACACTCCGTTGATCGACCTGCCCAGCAGTTGGGTGGACATACGCGGCAACGTGACCCGCAAGCAAGTGGTGTACGAGCAGATTGAATTCATGGCGAAGGTGATCGTGTGCCTGTTCCAGCGTGACCAGGCGTTGCCCAAGCTGTACGTGGTGTCGCCATTCAAGGCCGTCCGCCAGGCGCTGCGCCAGCACCTGATGCAAATCGAATGGGCGGGCGGCGTACCCCGGCGCGGGGACCTTAAAGAGTGGGTCAAGCGTAACGTCGGCACGGTGCATACGTTTCAGGGCAAAGAGCAGGACACGGTGTTCATGCTTCTGGGCGCAGACAAGGGCCACGCGGGAGGCGCGCAATGGGCCGCCTCCAAACCGAACCTGCTGAATGTGGCGCTGACCCGGGCCAGGCATCGCGTCTACCTGGTGGGTGACATTGAGCTGTGGGGGCAGTTGGAGCACTTTTCCCTTGCTGCGCGTGGCGAGCATGCGCTCGCCCGGGTCACGCGTAATGCCTTCGGCATCATTACCAAGGGTGGGCGTGCACAAACGGCGCCCGACCGTTTGGGTCAGGCCTGAGCGTCGTCGCTGATTCTTGGCACCGTAAAGCGGAACTCACTGCCACGGCCCACTTCACTTTCAGCAACGATCTTGCCGCCATGAGCCTGGACAATCCCTTGGGTGATATACAGCCCCAGGCCACTGCCGGTGGGATTGTTTTCGGTGTTGGTCCAGTAACGGTCGAATACGTGAGGCAGTTGTTCGGGCCCGATGCCCTCGCCGGAATCGCGCACCGAAAACACGATCTCTTCGCCATTGCTCATGGCGCTGATACCGATATTGCCTTGGCGCGGGGTGAACTTGATGGCGTTGCCGATCAGGTTCGACAAGACCTGGAAGAGACGTTCCGGGTCGGCGTTTATCTTCAGGCCGGGCTCGGTGTTGAACGACAGGTCGACACCTTTCTCCAGCGCCAGGGGGGACAGCAGTGAATAGGCTTCCTCGAACATCTGGCTGACATCCAGTGCAACCGGCTTGACCACGTAACGCCCGGCCTCGATTTTCGAGGTGTCGAGCAAGTCCTCCAGCAACGTATTCATACGGGTGGCGGCTTGTTGCATGGTATCGATGGCCGACGATATCCGCCGCGACGTGTGCGGACCATCAGAGCTGAAGGCATTTTGCATCATGCCGCAGAGCATGGATATGACGGTCATTGGGTTGCGCAGGTCGTGGGACACTACCGCCACCAGTTCATCACGGGCCCGCACGGCCTGTTGTTCACGTAGTACCTGGCGCGCCAGATCGTTTTCCAGGGCCGAGCGGCGCAGGTCGTTGGCGGCAAAGTGATCGCCGTGGCTCCATTTGGTGGAGATGCCGGCCATTTCCACCTTCCATATTTCAAATGAGGTGCGCGGGCGCAGGCGCAACCCAGCGTCGCCGCTTTCCAGGTCGAGAGGCTTGTTCGGGTTGCCGCTCCAGTTGACGTTTTCCTTCACTTCCGGGCGGAACCACAGCACGCCGTTATCCACAGGCTTGGGCAGGCTCATGGCCAAAACGCCACTGGCGACCTGTTGAAACTCTGCGGCGGGTGGGTAGACCGCCATCAGGTTATGGCTGGAGAAAACCGGTTCGTCACGCTCTTGCAGCCATTTGTGCAGTGCTCGGATCTGCGCTGGCTCCGGGCAATTGCCGTAACGGTGCAACTGTTTGTCTTCGATGATCGCCACACCGCCTGAAAGCGTCAGGTCCATCAGCACTTGAGCTTGCTGGGCCAGCCCATCGAAGACGTTGCCTTCACAGGCTCTCATCGCTTTATCGAGGGTGGCCAGGGCAGCGATTTTTTCTTCGCGCTGCCGGCTCAGTTCCAATGCTTCCATGGCGCTGATCTGTAATGACAACACCTGGCCGATGGTCTGGCAGACAGTGCGCAGCTCGTTGGGTACCAGCAGCGGCTCGCGATTGCCGCAACTGATCAGTCCCCAAAGCTTGTCACCCTTCATCAGCGAGATGCTCATGGACGACAGCACGCCCATGTTCTGCATGTACTGGCAGTGAATCGGCGACACGCTGCGCAGGGTGGCGAAGCTCAGGTCCAACGGCTGGCCGGTGTCCGGGCGCAACCTGGGCAATAAGGGCACCGGCTCGTAGGCCGCATTCGGGATGATGCGCAGCCAGTTGGTGCGATACAGTTCGCGGGCTTGTTCCGGGATGTCGGACGCCGGGAAGAACAGCCCGTTGAAAAGCTCCATGGACGGTGCCGACGCCTCGGCGATCACCTGGCCATGGCCTTCTTCTTCGAAACGATAGATCAATACCCGGTCGTAGCCGGTCATGGCCTGGATTTCGGTCACGCTGATTTCGTACAGCGCTTGCAGGGTTTTCGCTGATTGCAGGCGTTGCAGCATCTTGCCCAGGTCACTGGTGCGGCCGTTCAGCGCGTGCGGTTTGAAATGCTCCAGTCGCGGTTCGAATTCCAGCACCAATACGTTCTGGTGGCGATGCAACAGCCCTTCGAATGGCTCGCCCTTGAAGGTGATGTGCAGCGGTGCTGCGTCGAAAAACGTATTGTGTTCGGCCATCGACCGTACGGCCTCGGCGTGCTCCATCCCGATCAAAGTCTGCAACGGCTGGCCCAGCAGCGATTCAGGCGCATGGCCGAACAGGCTGCCGACGTTGGCACTGATCTGGATGATGTTCAGGTCCGGTTCCGACAAGGTCAACAGCACGCCGTGGGGCTGGATCGCGCCAGGGAAGCGGATCGGCTCGTTGGCACAGTTGGCAAGCAATTCTTCAAAATCATCGGGTTTCATAGCAGTACCTCCTGGCTCTCGAGCCATTGCTCAAAGCCGCTGAATGTCGAGCGGGCAGCGATGACCGCGCGCTCTTTAGCGTCAGCGTCCAGTGGCAGGCAACCCAGGTAATCGAGAAAGTCTTTCCAGCGTCGACCGGTCTCGGCGCCGTACACGTTAAGAAATGCGCCACCGCTGTCGGCGTTCACCGCCAGGCGCTGGGCTATTTCCCGACGCAGGACCTGGCCGCCGAGCGTCGCGCCCTCCAGCACGTAGAGGGCGCCGAGGCAGGCGGCGGGCGTGTTGAAAGTCGGAAGTTGCCGGCAGTAGGGCAAGGCGCGAATGGCCGCGTCATCCAGGCCGAGGGCTTTCAGGTCGCCTATCAGTGTTGGCGTCTTTACACGCCGTGCCGAGTCAAAGCCCTCGGGGATCAAGCCGCTTGCGTACAGTGCGGCTTCCATCGGCGCATAAAATCCGTAATACGCCTGGAGCAGGCGGCGGTACCACGGTGCGTCCAAACGTTCGGAAAAAAAGGGCAAGCGCTTTTCCAGCGCGACATGCAGCAAGCCAGTGCCTGTGCGCAGCGCTTCCAGCAATGAGGGCGCACTGACGTCATGGGCCTGTGAATGCATTCAATAAGCTCGAACTGTGGGCCTCTCGGCCATGAATGACGCGCGGAAATGGGCGACGATTCTACACAACTCATGGCCGGGTTCTGCGCGAAAGGCGAAAACACTGACCAGCGGATCAGAAAAATCGCTCCTAGCTTCATTAATGACCGCAGGACGGACCACGAAGTTCGCACCAAATGATGTCGCAGTGCTATTAATGCATGGACAAACCCTGCCGGGTCAGCGCCACTTGCACGCACTCGAGCAAATGCTCGACGCTCCACGGTTTAGGCAGGAATCGCACAGACTTGCCCAATTGAGCCGCCAATTTGGTATTGCCGGAAGTCAACACCACCGGCACGGACGGCCAGCGATGGGCAACGACCCTGCTCAGGTCATACCCATTGAGCAAACCCGGCATTTGGATATCGCTGACAATCAGGTCCACCGGATCATCGCCGCGCTCCAGGTAAATCATTCCTTCATCTGCCGAAGAAAACGACGTTACCAATGCACCGAAATCTTCCAGTACATCCACCATCAACGACCGAATGATTTCGTCGTCTTCCAACACTAAAATTGATGGCTGGGCCATGATTCTTACTTCACCATCTGGGGATAACTAGATGGAGTGGGGCAGGCTTGAATAGGTTCTATCAAGTCTATCCAAAGCGATGAGTGGTCATGTGCCAGGGTTGCTCAAGGAGGGCCGCTATCAGGCCCTCTTAAGGCCGTCACTCTTGATCTGGATAGGCAGGGGTGGAAGACAAACAGGCATAATCGTGCGCTACACCTGATGTGGAGCCGACCATGAAGTACGCCTTATTGATGTTTGCCCTGATGCTCGCCACCGGCCCGGCCTTCGCTGCCGGCGATGCCGAGGCGGGCGGCAAGCTCTTCACCAAGACCTGTGGCGGCTGCCATAGCGTCGGCGAAGGCGCACGGGGTGGCTTTGGCCCCGAGCTCAACGGCATTATCGGCCGGCCGGCCGGCACCACCGCTGACTATCAGTACTCCGATGCGATGAAAAACTCCGGTGTAGTCTGGACCCGGGACAAACTGGCTGCCTATATCGAGTCGCCGAAAAAGGTCGTCAGCGGTACGCGCATGATTTTCTGGGGCATCAGTGACCCGCAAAAAATCGACGACATCCTGGCGTACCTGGAAACCTTACAGGCCCAGTGATCACTCGCGCACATTCCTGAACAGCATCAATCGAGCACTTTCGTGCAGCCCACGCGTCAGCGCCTGCAGGCGTTGAAACGCTTCGGGGTGCTGCTTGGCGACATCTTCCCGAGGCGTTGGCGAGGCCAAGTCATGCAGCGTGGGTGAACTGCCGTCGTGCTGCATTTGCAGCAGGAAGTGCTGGGTGACCCCGCCGATAATCGGGAACGTGCCTTCCTGCAGCACCAGCGGCACCATGCGTTCGCCTTCCGGTGCCGGTTGCTGGATATCCCGGCCCATCGCGCGATTGGAAAACGGCACGCCGGCCATACCGGCCACGGTGGGCAGCAGGTCGGCCAGGCCCACCGCCTCTTCGATCACGCGAGGCTTGAGGCCTGGAGAGTGAATCAGCAAGGGCACGTTGTTGCTTTCCAGGCCCAGTTGCTCGAAAGCCGGGGCCATGTGCGGGATCTGGCTGATGCGGGTGTTGTGGTCGCCGAAGAACACAAAAATGCTGTTGTCGTACCAACCACCGGCCTTGGCGATCTCCATCAGGCGGCCGATGTTGTAGTCCAGCAGCCGCACCGCCTGGTATTGCTCGACGCTGCGCGAGCCGGCCGCTTGGGCCTGTTCCAGCGTGACGTCGTTTAACTGGAAGCCATCGTTTTGCTTGGGAATGGTGAAGGGGCGGTGGTTGCCGGAGGTTTGCAGGTAGGCGAAGAACGGCTGGTTTTTGGGCACGGCGCTTAATAACCGGTCGCTCTCCTTGAACAAGTCCAGATCGGAAATGCCCCACACATCCACGCGGGGCGAGCGCCAGTGGCTCTCCTCAAACAATTGTACGCCGTCGATGCTCTGGCGGATCAGTGCGTTGATATTTGCCCAACCGGCGTTGCCGCCGATCATGTAGAACTTCTGGTAGCCCTCGAACGCGTTGATCAACGTGTGTTGGCGGGTGAGCAGCGGGTGGCGTGTGGCAGTCTCCTGCCGGGTCACGTCGGGTACCCCTGTGATGCTCGCCCACACGGTTTTTGCAGTGCCGGTGACGGGCACATAGAAGTGTTTGAAGAACCAGCTTTGTGTCGCCAGTTTGTCCAGGTTCGGTGTGGGGTTCAGCGGGTTGCCGTAGGCGCCCACGGCGCTGGTGCCGAGGGATTCGAGCATCACGAAGACCACGTTGGGTGCCCGTTCGCCGGCCAGGCGATAGGGCTGTACGGTTTGTTCGCGGGTAAAGTTCAATTGCGCGGCGTCGGGTTGGTCGACGCCCAGGTAGTGAGCGACGTGTGGGTACAGCTCGCGCACCTTGGCTTCATCGAATTGCGACTGGCCGACCTTGAGTGTGTCGTACAAGAACAGCACCGGGTTCAGGCCCACGGCGGCCACCTGGCTGTTACCGGAAAAGAACGCGTCGCTCCAGCGCAGGGGCACCGGGTTTTCCAGGTTCAGGTTGGCTACGCGGCCGAGCAG
Organism: Pseudomonas sp. BCA17; assembly: GCF_004519405.1. Lineage (GTDB taxonomy): Bacteria > Pseudomonadota > Gammaproteobacteria > Pseudomonadales > Pseudomonadaceae > Aquipseudomonas. Next base: position 108,371 of record NZ_SGWI01000005.1, read on the forward strand.
AGCCAGCAGCACCGCGATGACGCCGATCACTGAAGCCGACGCCAGCGCCGGTTTGCCGATGGCTTTGGGCGCGCGATCCAGGGTCAGCCGTTCCAGGCAGACCAGCGCCCACACCCATAGCCCCACGGCGGCCAGCCAGCAGGCGGTTATCCACAACACCGGGTAGGTTTCCCACACCATCTGTTGAGAAATCTGCGCGTCTTGCAGGTAACGAAACACGGTCGCGTTGATGCGTGTCCCCAAGTAGGCGTAGTGGCCGAAATCAATGATGTACACCAGGCCGACCATCGCCAGTACCACCACCAGGTAGCCACGTACCAGCCAGCGCAGCGCCGGCAGCGTGACGAGGTTCCAGCGTGGCAGCCAGGCCAGCACGGCCAGTGGCAACAAGACCAGCACCGCCAGGCGCAGGTCGAAACGCAGGCCGATGCCCAGGGTTTCCATCAGCCCTGGGGTGTTCAAATCAAGCCCCGAAAAGCCCACGACAAACACCAGCCGCAGCGCAGCCAGCAACACAAACACCAACCCGATCGCCCCCACGCCGTAGCGCAGGCGGCGTGATTGCAACGCACCCATTTTCATCCCCATTCTTTAAAACGATGCAAGCCCCACGTGCAGGGAACTCCCGCTAGCGATGGATCAGCCACTGTGGCGCTGACTGACCCGCCGCCATTGCGCGTACGCCCGCTCCCACGGTTTGAATTGCAGTACTCCCGCGACCAAGCAGTAACCGGTCAAAAGCGGATCGACCAGATAATCCCAGTAGTTCTCCGAAGCCTTGAGCCGCACGGCGAACGCCAGCGTGCCCAACACCAGCATCCATACGGCCAGGGCATTGCGCAGCCACAGCATCAACAACGCGGCGGCTGCCACCATCACGATCATCGGTCGAGGGTTGAAACCCCAGCGGTAGGGATCGAAATACGTCAGCCCCATCGTGGCCGGATACAGCAGCAGGCTCAGCCCACCGAACAGCAGCAACAGTTGCAGTTGATGCGCACGCTCAAGCGGCTGCAGCAGCCCCAAACGACAGAGCGCGACCCATCCCAGCAACACCAATGTGCTGATGGCCAAGTCATCGGTCACGCTGCGCAAATAGGCCGCCAACGGTAGTTCATTCACCTGGATGAAACTGAGCACGGCCCACAGCGGCAATAACCACGGTCGCCATCGTTTGGTAAATCCAAACAAGCTCGAGAACACAAACCCCAGCAGTACAAAACTCAAATGGGCCTGCCACAACGACATCATCACAGACGCTCCGCCAGCCAGGCTTCGTTGAAGCTGACATGTTTGATAAAGGTGTTATTCCAGGAGTACACCAAGTGATACATGCCGTCCGGGCTACGGCTGAAGTAGGGGTACTCGTATTCGAATTCACAGCCACGGGGTTTGCACACGCGGTAATCCAGGTTGCTGAGAAAGCGTTGCTCTAGCGGCAAACGCCTGGCTCCACTGGAAGCGCGAAAGCCTTCGCCGATGATCTCTTTGTACACCTCGGGAGCGAACGGCTGGCCCAGAGGGTCAGGGGACTGGTCCAGCTCGACCACGGTGCGCCACTGGCTGAGCCGGGCGTCGGTACCGTAGAGGCTGAGCTTGAAACGACCGTCCTGTAGGTCGTTGAGCGCCACCAGCAAACCATCGTCCTGGGTCGCTACGGCCGCCAGTGAGGAATTGGGGTTGGCCGGCGCCAGTGGGTAGGGTTCGCTCCAGGTTTGCCCGGCATCTTCGGTGCGACTGGCGAGTACCCGGTGATGAGTTTCACCGGCATAGCGCAACATCGCCACGGCGCGTTGGCCATCCTGCGGCACGATGGTCGGTTGCAGGGAGTGTTTGCCGCGACTGATGCGGAATTTATCGATCACCGCACCGTCGGCGCTCAGGTACAGGTACTCGGCAAACTTGCCCATGAACTCGTGGTACACCGGCAGGCCGATGGAGCCGTCGGCATGAAATACCGGCGCGGCGCGCACCAGGGTGCTGATGTTGAAGAAGGGCGAGGTCACCAGTTGACGCGGCGCCGACCAGTTCGCGCCCATATCGTCCGAGACCATCACGTTGATCGCGCTGGTAGCCCAACCGCCGACCGACACCGACACGTAAAACATCCACAGGCGTTGGTCCGGCCCCAACGCGATCACCGGGTTTCCCAACTTGCGAATGTAGCGCTGGGTGCCGTCACGGGTACTTTCACGCGTGGCCACTACCTGCTCGGCGCCCCATTCGCCGCTGCGTGCATCAAACCGCGCGGCGCGCACCTGCACGTCGGCAGCGCCTTCGCGGGAGCCGGCAAACCACACGGCCATCAAATCGCCGCCGGGCAGGGCCGTCACGGAGGATGAGTGCACAAAATCAGTGATCTGCGAGGACACAAACCGGCTGGTGTAGTGCGGGGTTGTCGTGGTTGGCGTACCGCTCTGGCCGGCTTGGGCAAACGGCGCCAACGTGTGGGGTGGATGGCTTTGCCAGGCGGCGAAAAACACCGCGAACAGGCTGCAAATGATTAAGGCGGAGCGCATAGAGAACCTGTCGAAAAAGGATTACTGCGCACGTTCATCCGGCAAGCGCTTCCTGCGGCCGGTGAGCATGGATAACGGCAGGTTGTCCCTTACCTGGATACTTTCAAACACGGCTGCCGGCACATGCACGCACACCAGCGCCAGCAGCACATTGGCGGCGGTCTCGTGGACTTGCAGCGGCCAGTCGGCGCCCCATATTGCGTCTACCTCCTGCATCAGGAAGCCGCTGATACCGATGGTCAGCAGGGCCGACAACATCAACAACATCACCAGCGCACCCAGCGGCGAATGGCCCAATCGATGGTGTGGCTTGCCGTTAAGCAGGGAGCGCACGTGGGCATTCAGCCGTTTTGGCGTAGGCCAAAAGTCCACCCAACGTGCACTGCGCGGCCCGACGAATCCCCACACCGTGCGCACCAGCAGCCAGGCCATGGCGTAATAGCCCAGCCAGACATGCCAGGCATCGCCGGCTTCATTGAAGAAGTAGTTGGCGATGAAGACCCCTGCGATGGACAGATGAAACAGCCTGACCAGCGGGTCCCACAGGCGCAGGGAGTCGCCTGGCATCAGCCCTTGATCTCAGTCTTCACGGCTTTGCCGGTGACGGGGTCGTGGTAGATCTCGACCTTGCGCTTGTCTTTGTCGAAGCCGTAGATCTCGTAGCAGTTGCCGTCGGTGACTTTGAACTTGCTGATTGTGTAGCCTTCGGCCTTGAGCTTGTCCTGGAAGGTTTTTTCGTCTTGCCACTGCGAGCGCTCGGCGGTGGTGCACTGCGGGCCGGCGACGGCCAGTGGGCTGGCAAGAATCAAGGACAGCAGGAGAATTTTGCGCATGGAAAAGCTCTCAGCGAATGTGGGAGGTTTCACAGTGCAAAACCAACCTTAGCGCAACCTTAGTTGGCAATGCGCCGTAACATCTTTGCCGAAATAGCCAGGACCAGAACCCGGCATGATGCCGCCGTTTCCTACAGAGATTTTGTTATGCGCCTACTCCTCGTCGAAGATGATCGTGCCCTTGGCCAGGGTATTCGCGTGGCGTTGGGCGCCGAAGGCTACACCCTCGATTGGTTGCAGGATGGCCTTGCTGCCTTGCATGCCCTGCGCACGGAGAGCTTCGACCTGTTGCTGCTCGACCTCGGCCTGCCGCGCCTCGATGGCCTTGACGTGTTGCAGCAACTGCGCGCCGAGCAACACGACGTGCCGGTGTTGATCCTTACCGCCCGCGACGGCACCGCCGAGCGCATTGCCGGGTTGGATGCCGGAGCGGATGACTACCTGGTCAAACCCTTCGATGTCGAAGAGCTTAAAGCCCGCGTGCGCGCCCTGTTGCGCCGCAGTCAGGGGCGTGCGCAACCGATGCTCGAGCACGCGGGTATCAGCCTCGACCCGGCCACCCAGCAAGTGCGCTATCAGGAGGCCGACATCATCGTCACCCCGATGGAATACCAACTGCTGCACCAACTGATGGTGCGCCCCGGCAAGGTGGTGACCCGCGAGCGCCTGTCCCGTGCGTTGTATGGCTGGCAGGATCGGGTCGAGAGCAACACCTTGGAAGTGCTGATCCACAACCTGCGCAAAAAGTTATCCACCGAGTTGATCCGCACCGTGCGCGGTGTTGGCTATGTGCTGGCGCTCAAACCATGACGTCGGTTCGGGCGCGCATCCTCATCCCCGTCTTACTGTTGATCCTGGCAGGTGACGCGCTGATCAGCTGGCTGGTGCTGCGTGACAGCCACCACGAAATCGAAGAAGTCTATGACGCCCAGCTCGCCCAGAGTGCGCGCCTGCTGCAAGGCGTGTTGCGCCAGCGTGACCCCGGGGAAGCGGATTGGGATCGGCTTTACCAGGCGTTTGACCAAGCCATGAGCCGAGTGGGCGAGGATGGCGTGGCCCACCCCTATGAAACCCGCCTGACGTTCCAGATATGGAACAGCGCGGGTGAATTGCTCGTGCGTTCCGCTGAAGCCCCGGTGCTGGCGGCGCCGCCCACGACCCTCGGTTCCCACGACTTGCTGGACAATGGCAACGACTGGTGCGCCTTCCTCCTGGCCGACCCGCAGCAAGGCCTGTTGATCTGGGTGGGCGAGCGCGATGACATTCGCCAGGACCTGATCCAGCGCATTGTGCGCCACACCCTCTGGCCCACGCTGATTGGCGTGCCGCTGCTGGCGCTGTTGATCTGGCTGGTGATCGGCTGGGGCTTCAAGCCCTTGCGCACCATGGCCCTGTCCATCCGTGGGCAAACCGCCGAGACGTTGCAACCCTTGCACCTCAAGCCCTTGCCCAACGACCTGGAACCCATGCAGACCGCGCTTAACCGCCTGTTGGTCCAAGTGGACGAGTTGCTGGGGCGTGAACGGCGTTTCATCGCCGACGCCGCCCACGAACTGCGCACACCGTTGGCGATCCTGCGCATTCACGCCCAGAACGCGCAGAGCGCCGTCACTGAGGAACAGCGGCGCGAGGCGTTGGACTTTTTGGTCAACGGCGTCGACCGCGCCACCCGCATCGGCAGCCAGCTGCTGACTATGGCGCGGATCGAACCGCAACTGAACAACCCCGTGTGTGAGCGTGTGCAACTGACCGAACTGGTGCGCGAAGAACTCGCCGAGTTGACCCCGCTGGCCATGGAAAAAGGCGTGGACCTGGTGCTCGAAGGCAATGAGGATTGCTGGGTAGCAACCGAGCCGGTGGCGCTGGCCATCGCGTTCCAGAACCTGGTCACCAATGCCCTCAACTTTTCCCCTGCGGGCAGTGAAGTGAAAGTGGTGATTGGTGCCCATTGCCTGAGCGTGAAAGACCAAGGTCCGGGCATTGACGAGGCGCACATGGAACGCCTGTTCGAGCGGTTTTACAGCCGAGGCAATGCCAATGGTGCGGGGTTGGGGTTGGCGATCGTGCAGATGATCGTCGGCAAGATCGGCTGTCGGCTGGCGCTGCATAACCGGGAGCGGGGCGGGTTATGTGCGCGGTTGGTGTTTGAGAACACCTGAAACAACCGCACCTTCGATCCCCTGTGGGGGCTGCCGAGCCTGAGCGAGGCTGCGATGGGGTCACCTCGGTATGCCGGGCAGGCCCTAATGCTTGTATCGCTGTAACTAGCCGTTTGCGCCGTAAAGGCTATGTGAACACCACACCGTTGAAAGTGTGGGTGTAGCCGTCGTAAAAGGGTTCCATCTGCTCAGGTGTCAGTTGTGGATTGACCTTTTGCAACAGCCCGGCTTCGTCGACCCACAGGCCGCTGTAGTAGCTGTTTTCATCCGTTCTCACGTAATCCTGTTTGTCGCTTTCATGTAGCGCAACCATCCAGAATATAGGATCTGGGCGATCCAATCGGGCTTTGGCTTCGCTGAAAACCTGATCCCATGGCTGGCCGACCTTGGATAGAAGAAACCGGAAGAGCGGGGTGTAATCAAGACCGTGTCGTTGATGGCTGTGCATCGACCCGCGTTTTGACAGTTTGTCTTTTTCGCTTTTGGTGTGTCGTTCATACCGGTAGGCGCAATAGCTGCCGTGGCACACGCCATGGGTTCGGGTATTGACTGAGCGGTAGAGGAGGGGCTTTTGATGTGTGGATTTCATTGCATCAAGACGCCTTCTTGGGTTGCTTTGGAGGTGGCGGCCAGGCGCCTTGGTAGCGGAAGGAAATTTGGTAGTCGAGTCGGTCGGGTTCAATCATGTGCTGGAAATGCGGCTGAATAATCATTATCCAGCTAGGCAGAACGTTGAATACGTCGGCATATATCGCGGTCTCTTCGGCTAAGTCCAACGCTTCAAAGACGCTGTCTGGATCTGGGATTTCCGCTGAATACTCGTCCGCCTTCAAGTCATTGCTGTGCTTTTCGTACCAACGTAATCTGATTTTCATCGCCATTTTTCAAGTGCCTCTTTATCTGTAAATTCGACGTTTGGAGTCCGCCCGTCCTCGACGCTCGGCGGTGTGTAGAGCGCGCTGTCACCCAGCGCCGAGGGCCAGGCCAGGGCCACCAACCCTGTCAACAAACCACCAGCGACAGACCCGACGGCGGTGGCTGCCGATTCCAGGACCGCCGAACGTAATGCCAACTGCCCCAAGCCTGCTGGCAGTGCGCTGCCGCCGATCCTGCGCAAGGCAACCATGCTTCGACTGTCTACCTCACGCCCACCCAACAGGCTTAAATGGCCGTACTCCTTGACCAGCTCCAACGGGACATAACCGCTCGGGTTGAAGTAATGGGTGATGCCATCAGGCAGTTGGCAGGGCTTGATGAAGACGCAGCCGGGAGGTTTGGCTGGTGTAGGGGCCGGGGCGGGGGAGGGGGCGAAAAAATCAACAGACGGCGAATACGGCGCACGCGATGGCTGCGGTGTCAGGATCCGTCGCTTGCGTAACTCTTCGTCGGTGGGAGGGTAAAAACGTTCTGACATGACCGGCTCACTTCCTTGTGCGAGGGAGTGAGCCTAAGAGGGGGGCTCAGAAGCTGATGTCGGTGTAGTTCGGTGGTCGGTGTGGGAAAAGTAGACTGATGCTTGAGCGGGCGTCTCTGTTTCGAATACTCCGATTATCGTTTGCTTCGTTTTGCGTTTGGTCGAATTGAATTGCGTAACGCCGGAGCTGCATCATGGGCGCAACAAGCCCAGGAGTTAGGAATGGGGTATGACGGATGAGGTGTTCGCCCTTTACCGCTGACGGTGCTCCGGGTATTGCTGGCTTCGGCATGCCTTGACGCGCCCAGGTATCTGTTTCGCCAGTTATTGGAGCTGCCATCTGCGAGGGCATTCAGCGGCCGCAACATTTCGCCACAGCCCCTAACTACCCAAGCTTTCATCTCTCAGCTAACTTCTGCGCTGTCGCTGTGTAATCAGCGACCGGGCCTGGAAACCCGTGGGATATGGCCGCACAGGCGCCACCATTTATCACGACCGTTGGCGCCATTTTTGTGCCAGCATATGCGTGCTATGGCGGCTGTGCGTGGGAGACTTTCGAGTCTGCCGGGTTTGCCTATTCCCCGGTTTCCAGCCTGCGCACAGCTGCCACCCATTCGCCTGGAAACGAATGGAGCAGCTCACATCAATGAATGGGAGCTATACCATGAGCGTTTCTGACAGGTCGTACCCTCGCAATAAAGTTATCAACACCTCCACGCAGTTCGGAGGTGCCCAATGATCAACCCTCCCCTCAACAAAACCCTCGGCGTCATTACCTTCTCCACTTGCGGCAATCAGCCCAATCTCCACCGTCTATTCCGCGTCAATTCCGGTGTACCTATTCGCGATGCCCTGGAGCATGCCTCTGAGCTGTTGCACTGTTCCAAGCTGCTGGCGTTGGATGCAGCCATGGACACGGGCGCCGATCGCTATGCCTGGGCAGCGCATTATTTGGGGGAGATGGCGAAGGCGGTGGTGGATGATTTGGCGAATGGAATGTTGCCGAATGGGGTGATGGATGAGGGGTAAGCTGTTGCGGGGTAAGCGGGTGATTTGATGGTGTGGCGGCTGGCGTCATCGCAGGCAAGCCAGCTCCCACATTTTGATTGGGGTGCATCCGTTTAAATCGCGTGTGCAGCAAGAAAGACCTTGGGCGCCAAGGTCTTTCTTGACCCGCCGATCAGCCCAGCAGATGCTTGGAAATCAGTCGTGAGATTTCCACAATCGACGTCTTCCCCGTGAACTCAAACTTCACTTTCCCCAGCGACGAAAAGTAAATCTCCAGCTCCGAATCCAGGTCAAACGTCCCGGACGTTTCTACCGAATAAGCCACGATGTTTTTATACGGCAGCGACGTGAAGTCTTTCTTGCTGCCGGTAATCCCCTGCACGTTCACCGCGATGATGCGTTTGGTGGTGAACACCACCCCGTCACGCAGGGCTTTGTAGGCGTCGATCACTTCTTCGCCGTCCAGCAGCAGGGCCGAGACGCGTTCGGCGTATTCGTTGTTCTGTTTGAGCTTGAAAAAGCCTTTGTTGTTGAAGTCGATCATGTACCTGTCCCTGTGTAAGTGGTGCGGTAAACGCCTGGGCCTGTATGACGTTTTACTCGCGGATCTGTATCTAACGGCGTGCTTTTTAACGCCCTAACATGACGGCCAACACTGCAAGGTTGGCCAAGGATTTCACGCCGACCGAATAAGAATCCAGGAGCCCAACAATGCCTGAACTTTCCAGCTGGCTGGCCTATGCGCTGATCTCGCTCGGTATGGTGCTTACGCCCGGTCCGAACATGATTTACCTCATTTCCCGCTCGATCTGCCAGGGCCGTACCGCCGGGTTGATTTCGCTGGGCGGCGTAGCCTTGGGTTTTTTGGTTTATATGCTGTGCGCGGCATTGGGGATCACGGCCTTGGTCATGGCGGTGCCGTTTGCCTATGACGCGCTGCGCTTCGGCGGTGCGCTGTATCTGATCTATATGGCCTGGCAGGCGGTCAAGCCAGGTGGGCGCTCACCGTTCCAAGTGCGCGACCTGCCTCAGGACAGCCCGCGCAAGCTGTTCACCATGGGGTTGGTGACCAACCTGCTGAACCCCAAGGTGGCGGTGATGTATTTGTCGCTGCTGCCCCAGTTCATCGATCCGAACGGCCACGGCAGTGTGTTGATGCAATCGCTGGTATTGGGCTTCACGCAGATTTTCATCAGCGTGAGCGTCAACGCGACGATTGCCACCATGGCAGGTTCCATCGCTGTGTTTTTCGTCACCCGGCCCAGCTGGCAGGTGGTGCAGCGTTGGTTGATGGGCTCGGTGTTGATGGGGTTGGCGGTGCGTATGGCGGTTGAAGGGCGGCGATAGGTCGCCTTACAGGATGTCTCTAAGGTAATTCCTGAGATGGGTCAGCGGCACGCGCATGTCATCGAGTCGATCGACGTTTTGTACATCCGTCGCCAACCGCTGCAGCTCGCGGCCCATTACCGTGTCGACACCACCCAGTGCCGCAAGTGCTTGATCTACACACGCCGTTATTTTGGATTGAATAGCGGCCAAATTCCCCTGCCGCACCAACAACCCAAACACTTCCCGCTCATACCCATCCATGACCAGATCATCGCGCAAAATCGGGCTGCCGCCGTCCGTCTCGTGCACCAGTTTCAGTGCAAAAAGCGCAACCGCTTCCAGCGTCAATTCCATGGTCTCGGTTCCTAGGCTTTGGGGGGGAGGGCGATCATCACTGTTCTGCGCATGAAAAAAAAGAGCAATGAGATGGGCAGGGGCCTCACTCGTGTCTCGGCACATCCGGGAGTAGCCGCCACTGAGCGGGCGGCAAACGGGCAGGTGCGTAAGACTCGTGAACCTGACACATTCAGCTCTCTGTTTTGAAACGCCAGAAATTGAGTCGGTCTTCCGCGTCTCGTTGCCTGAAGGCTTTCGGGGACAGACCAACGCTGCGCTTAAACACCTTCGAAAAGCTGAACGCGTCCTGGTAGCCGATGGCTGTAGCCACCGCCTCCAGCGGCCGGTCGGTTTCAGTCAGCAGTTGAACCGCTTGTTGCATGCGTAAGGTACGCAAGTGGTTCAGCGGGGTGTCTCCCATGGTTTTGCGGAACCGTTCGGCCAGCGCAGTACGCGACAAACCGGCACGCCGAGCCAACTCATCCAAGGTCCAGGCATGGGCGATTTCTTCGTGCATGAGGGCAACCACACGTCCAATCTGAGGGTCGCTTTGCGCCTGGCTCCATCCGGCTTTTACTTTTGCGCAGTTGGCAATCACATGGCGCAGCGCGTAGGTAAAGATAACGTCCAGTAAGCCCTGCATGACGATGCTGGCGCCGGGCGCATCGACGGCGCGCAACTCATCCACCAGCAGACCGCTGACCAATGCCAGAGGGTCCAGCCGGGGCAGTTCCGTAGCGCGCAACACGGTCAATGCGGGCATCTCTGCGAAGAATGGATGGAGCGGCGCATGCCAGAACTGGTAGGCACCGCTCAACACCGTGGCCGTCGCGTCGGGCACGCCAAGTGAAGACAAGCGGATCTGGTCGACCGGCAGCCCCTCCAGCGACGGTTGCGTACTCAGCAAATGGTCGTGACCTCGTCCCAGGACAGCCACATCGCCGCTGGCAAGGCACAGTGGCTCACCCCACTCGGGAGTGTGCACATAGACCGGCCCACGCAATACCAGATGAAGGCCAACGCTGCGCTCACAGGGAAACCGCAGTGCACGAGCGTGCGGCAGATCGCTGAGGTCGAGCAGCCTGCGTGCGACGCCGGTGTCGCGCAATATGGAACTGAGCGGATCTGCTTTTATCATCAATAATCCGGACTGCTGGACATGGAGTTAGTACGAATAGCCATTATCCGTTCTATTTTTGTTGAATACCATGGACGTATCATCAATACATCCGGAGTTATACCCATGATTGTCGTCACTGGCGCTACCGGCCAACTTGGCCGCCTCGTTATCAACCAGTTGCTCGCCCGAGGCGTGCCCGCCACGAGCATTGTTGCGGCTGTGCGTACCCCCTCCAAAGCTTCCGACTTTGCCGCACGCGGGGTGGTGGTGCGTGAGGCCGACTATTCACGCCCTTCAACGCTGGAGGCTGCATTTGTTGGGGCCGAGCGTGTGCTGCTGATCTCTTCCAGTGAGCTGGGACAGCGCGTGGCACAGCACGCATCCGTTATTGATGCCGCGAAGAAGACTGGAGTACGTCAACTCGCATACACCAGCCTGCTTCATGCGGATCACTCTCCGATGAACTTGGCTGTTGAGCACCGTGAGACTGAGGCTTTGATCGTCGCATCAGGTTTGCCATACGTCTTGCTGCGAAACGGCTGGTACGTCGAGAACTACCTTGCCAGCTTGCCCGTTGCACTCGAACAGGGTGCATTCATCGGCTCAGCCGCCGAGGGCAGGATTTCTTGGGCTTCGCGTGCTGACTATGCAGATGCGGCGGCGGCAGTACTGACTCAGCCTATCGGCGGCAACCGGATTTTCGAGTTGGCCGGTGACAGTGCGTACACGCGCGCTGACATGGTGACCGAAGTCAACCGCCAAACCGGCAAGTCGCTTCAGTACGTAAATATGCCTCGTGCTGAGTTCTACGCAGCCTTGGTTGGCGCCGGGCTGCCTGTCCCCGTCGCTGAGTTGTTAGCCGATTCCGACGATCATGCCGCACGGGATGCCCTGTTCGACGAAAGTCGCCAGATGAGTGCACTGATTGGTCGGCCGACCACGTCACTCTCCGCGTCGGTAGCCACTGCGCTTGCTGCACTACAAGGCTGATTGATCGCCGATAAGTCATCTGACGCACACTTTCTCCAGGCGAAAAAAAAGACCTTGGATTTCAAGGTCTTTTCCATTTACTGATGAAACCGGCGCCCCAACGCATCCAGCCGCACCGCAATCGGCGGCAATCGCTCACTGCTGCTGGCCAACGTTTCTACATCCTGCGCGGTATTCTGCGCAATGCTCTGCACCGATTGCAGCCGTCCCACAATCTCCGCATTCGCCGTGGATTGCTCGCGGGTGGTCGACACGATCTGCCCATTCAACTGATCAATCTGCGAAATGTCATTGCCCACCGCGCGCAGCATCTCCACCGCCAGTTGGCTGTCTTCCACGCAGCGCTCCACGCCTTGGCGGCTGTCATGCATGGCTTCAACCGCCAGCCGGCTGCCGTGTTGCAACCCTTCAATAATCGACTTGATCTCCTGGGTAGACACCGCCGTGCGCTGCGCCAGGCTGCGTACCTCATCGGCGACCACCGCAAATCCGCGCCCTTGCTCACCCGCGCGGGCGGCTTCGATGGCGGCGTTGAGGGCCAGCAGATTGGTCTGGTTGGCGATGCTGTTGATGACTTCCATTACCGAACCGATCTGTTCGGCTTGCACGGCCAGTCCTTGGACCGTCTCGTTGGTGTCGTTTAGGCGGGTAGCGAGTTGGGTGATTTCCTGCTGGGCGCGGCCGACACTTTCCTGGCCGCGGATGATCTGCCGGCTGGCTTTACCCGCGTGCTCGACGGCGTGCTCCACGTGCACGGTGATATGGCCCATGGCGTCTTCCATGCGCTGCATGGAACCGGTCATTTGAGCGATTTCCGCCAATTGATGGCGCGCGCCTGTTTCCAGGGTTCCGCTGGCGTGGGCCAGCTCCTGGCCGAGTTGGCCGAGGCCATGGGAGTCGCGGGCGACGCCGTCGATCAGGCCGGTGATCTGGGTCAGAAAATGGTCGAAACGGGTGGCAAGGGAAACATGGACGGTTTCCGCGTTGCCCTTGGCGGCCTCACCGCTGAACCGCGTGGTGACGGCGAGCATTTTTTCGAGCATTTCCTGGCTTTCTACTGCTTCTTTCTGGCTGTGCACCGCGAGGTAGAGGAGGGCGACCGTCTCCATCACCACGTAGAAAGCATGCACGAAAATCATGCTCCAGCCTCCGCGATGATCCATCACAAACACCGCAAAGCCCTGGTGCTGCAAGGCATGGAACACCACGTGGTGCACCGCGATGGTCACGGCGGCCACCAGGATGGGCAGCCAGTCGCGGTAGAAAGTCAGCACTGCCAACAGCGCGAAGATACCGAAGTGCGATTCGATGACACCCTCGGCCTGGTTGATGTGCAACGCCGCCATGACCATCAGCCCGACACCCAGTGCGCAACGCATCAGGCGAGTGCCTCCGATGACGCGATAAGCCAGGGTAAGCACCACGCTAGTGCCGCCTCCTACGAAGAGGGCTTGAAGCAGCGTGTCGTGCCAGAACGCCAGGCCCAGGGAGAACAGAGTCATCAGCCAGATCAGGGCAAGCATGATGCGGTCGGCTTTGCGGTAGTGCTCGAAGAAACGGACTTGCGCAGGCATTCACTCTTACTCCATGTGGACAGTCCAGGGTCAGGCAAGCATGCGACGTGCCATACGCGTAGGCGGGGAGTGAATCAGTTGTTGGGGGAGCGGGGGTTGATTGGTGGTAGGAGGTTATCGGCGTTGTTGGGAGGGGCTTTAGTGGGGAGGCCGAAAATGCAATCGAGGTCAGACCACGATTCTTCTTCTCCAACGCTCGCAACTCTCCAAGCTGCCCACCGGGAACAATAGGTGGATATAGGCAGGTTGTTTGGAGGTGTTTGGGCTGGCGTCTTCGCAGGCAAGCCAGTTCCTACAGAGGCTCGTGTTTCAGGTTGATAGTGGGCGGTGAGCAGTTATTCCGCTGGCCGCGCACTTTTCTCCAGGCGAAAAAAAAAGACCTTGAATTTCAAGGTCTTTTTTTAAGATGGTGCCCGAGGGAGACTCGCGCACGCCATATAAACCGTGCCTTGTAGACGGATTTTACGGTTAGGGATACAGGTAGGGATACACGCTGACGTGCGCTGGCTCACCTTTTATCCCTTTGCGAGTTTACGAAAGTGCTCGAATAACCGAAACCCCACATAGTCCTGCCTGTGCTTATACAGGTTTCGGTAGTAGCAATCCCAGTAACTGACCATCCGATCCTGTTGTGCTTTGAAGTACTTTGGGTTGTCCCTGATGAATGCTCCGTACAGCTCCGGATCAAGCGCTTGCAGGTGGGCCTCGCAGGTATCAAGTATTTCCATTACGTACTCGCCAGTTAGCTGCATCACGAACGGGACCACCCAAGGCTCAGACACAGAGAGAATTTGCCTTAGCTGACGTTGTCGGACATGACCATCGTGATGCCTAGTCAGGATGCAGGAGTACATGACGCTTTGAAGCCCATTTAACTGTGAACACCCCCGCTCATTGCCCTCGTGATGAATTCGATAGGGAATGACTAAATCCTCGCTACCTACTCTGACTTCAATGCCTGGATGAGTTGCTTGGCTGGTGCTCCCCAATATTGGGTGTAAGCCTTCAGCTCTCAACGTAAGGTCAGACGGGAAGGCGGTTGTGATTGAGCCTGTACGAAATGCGAGGTTTGATGCTGGGCTGGATGGCATGCTCAGTCTCGGGAGGCAGGGACGATGTGCTGTATATCTATCCTGACATAAAGCGACGCGGTTCATGTGGTTGGATGGATATGACCGAGGCCCCTCCGACCGTCTGCCAATGTATGCGGCTCGTTGGACAGTCACGAATGCAATCGGGGTCAGACCACGACTCTTCATCTCCAAACGCTCGCAACCCTCCAGGCTGCCCTCCGGGAATCTCTCGCCGCGGATGGACTTGAGCATCCGAGAAACAATAGGTGCATATAGGCAGGCAGTTTGAAGGTGCTGGGGCTGGCGTCTTCGCAGGCAAGCCAGCTCCTGCAGTGGCTTGTGTTTCAGGTTGATAGTGGGCGGTGAGCAGTTATTCCGCTGGCTACGCACTTTTCTCCAGGCGAAAAAAAAGACCTTGAATTTCAAGGTCTTTTTTTAAGATGGTGCCCCGAGGGAGACTCGAACTCCCACTCCTTTCGAAAACGGATTTTGAATCCGCCGCGTCTACCAATTCCGCCATCAGGGCTCAATGGCGGCGAAGTATAGAGATGAGATTACCGTTGGTCAATCACGTTTCATGGTCAATTTTCACTATTTCCGCTAGACTTCCCGGCCCTGCTAGACGAACCCCATCATGCGCGTTGCTGACTTTACTTTTGAGCTCCCTGATTCGCTGATCGCTCGCCACCCTTTGGCCGAGCGTCGCGCCAGTCGACTGCTGACCCTGGACGGGGTGAGCGGTGCCCTCGCACACCGTCAATTCACTGATTTGCTTGAGCATTTGCGCCCAGGTGATCTGATGGTGTTCAACAATACCCGGGTGATTCCGGCGCGGCTGTTTGGCCAGAAAGCTTCCGGCGGCAAGCTGGAAATTCTGGTGGAGCGGGTGCTGGACAGTCATCGCGTACTGGCCCATGTGCGCTCCAGCAAGTCGCCGAAACCGGGCTCGTCGATCTTGATTGATGGCGGTGGCGAAGCCGAGATGGTGGCGCGTCATGATGCGCTGTTCGAACTCAAGTTCGCCGAGGAAGTGTTGCCGCTGCTGGAGCGCGTCGGCCATATGCCGTTGCCTCCTTATATAGACCGTCCCGACGAAGACGCGGACCGCGAGCGTTATCAGACGGTTTACTCGCAGCGCCCGGGCGCCGTCGCCGCACCAACGGCCGGGCTGCATTTCGACCAGCCGCTGCTGGATGCGATTGCCGCGAAGGGCGTCGAGACTGCCTATGTGACCCTGCACGTGGGGGCCGGGACCTTTCAGCCGGTGCGTGTGGATAACATTGAAGACCACCATATGCACAGCGAATGGCTCGAAGTCAGCCAGGATGTGGTGGATGCGGTCAACGCCTGCAAGGCGCGTGGCGGACGCGTAGTGGCGGTGGGCACCACCAGTGTACGGTCCCTGGAGAGTGCGGCGCGCGATGGCGTGCTCAAGCCGTTCAGCGGCGACACCGATATCTTTATCTATCCAGGTCGGCCGTTCCATGTGGTCGATTGCCTGGTCACCAACTTTCATCTGCCGGAATCCACGCTGTTGATGCTGGTGTCGGCATTTGCCGGTTACCCGGAAACCATGGCCGCTTACCACGCTGCCATCGCCAACGAGTACCGTTTTTTCAGCTACGGTGATGCGATGTTTATCACCCGTAACCCGGCGCCACGCGGCCCAGAGGAAACCTTATGAGTCGTATGTCGTTTGAATTGCTCGCCACCGACGGTAAAGCCCGGCGTGGGCGCCTGACGTTCCCGCGCGGCACCGTCGAGACCCCGGCCTTCATGCCGGTGGGTACCTATGGCACCGTGAAGGGCATGCTGCCGCGCGATATTGTCGCCACCGGCGCCGAGATTATCCTGGGTAACACTTTCCACCTGTGGCTGCGCCCGGGCACGGAAGTGATCAAGAAGCATGGCGACCTGCATGACTTCATGAAGTGGCAAGGCCCGATCCTTACCGACTCCGGTGGTTTCCAGGTGTTCAGCCTGGGCGCCATGCGCAAGATCAAGGAAGAGGGCGTGACCTTCGCCTCGCCGGTGGACGGTTCCAAAGTGTTCATGGGCCCGGAAGAGTCGATGCAGGTGCAGCGCGACCTGGGCTCCGACATCGTGATGATTTTCGACGAATGCACGCCGTACCCGGCTGACGAAGATGTCGCGCGCGTTTCCATGGAGTTGTCGTTGCGTTGGGCGCAGCGCTCGAAGAATGCCCATGGCGACAATACCGCCGCACTGTTCGGTATCGTGCAGGGCGGCATGCATGAAAGCCTGCGCAAGCGCTCGTTGGAAGGCTTGGACAAGATCGGCTTTGACGGCCTGGCCATCGGTGGTCTGTCGGTGGGCGAGCCCAAGCACGAGATGATCAAGGTGCTGGATTACCTGCCGGGCCTGATGCCGGCTGACAAACCTCGTTACCTTATGGGCGTTGGCAAACCGGAAGATCTCGTAGAGGGTGTGCGCCGCGGTGTGGACATGTTCGATTGCGTGATGCCAACCCGTAATGCCCGCAATGGGCATCTGTTCATCGATACAGGCGTGCTGAAGATCCGTAACGCGTTCCATCGCCATGATGATTCGCCGCTCGATCCGACCTGTGACTGCTACACCTGCCAGAACTTCTCCCGTGCTTATCTGCACCATCTGGACAAGTGCGGGGAAATGCTGGGTAGCATGTTGAATACCATCCACAATTTGCGCCACTACCAAGTCCTGATGGCTGGTTTGCGCGAGGCTATTCAACAGGGTACATTGGCCGCCTTCGTCGATGCCTTCTATGCCAAGCGCGGGCTCCCTGTGCCGCCCTTGGACTGAGTTTTCCGACCCTAAGATTCACTATTTGCAACTGGAGTGCTAAATGAGCTTTTTTATCTCTAACGCCATGGCGGATGCCGCTGCGCCTGCCGCTGCCGGTCCTATGGGCGGTGGTTTCGAGTGGATTTTCCTGGTCGGCTTCCTGGTCATCTTCTACCTGATGATCTGGCGTCCACAGGCCAAGCGTGCCAAAGAGCAGAAAAACCTGCTGGGCAGCCTGCAGAAAGGCGACGAAGTGGTGACCACTGGCGGTATCGCCGGCAAGATCACCAAGGTTTCCGATGCTTTCGTGGTACTGGAAGTCTCCGACACCGTGGAAATGAAGTTCCAGAAGGGCGCCATCGCCGCCACGCTGCCAAAAGGCACGCTCAAAGCGATCTAAGTAACAACCTTTACCAATCGACGGGGCGCGCAAGGCGCCCCGCGTTATAAGCGGGCGGCGTGATGCTGAACAAATACCCTCTGTGGAAATACGTACTGATCCTGGCGGTGCTGGCGATCGGTTTTATTTATTCCGCTCCCAATCTCTATCCTGATGACCCGGCGATCCAGATCACTGGCGCCAGCACTTCGCTGCAAGTCAATCAGGCTGACCTGGAGCGCGCGAGCAAAGCGCTCACCGACGCAGGTATCCAGGTCAAGGCGGCAACATTGGCGGCAGGTGCGAAGGGCGGTTTGCTGCGCCTGACCAAGGCAGAAGACCAATTGCCGGCTAAAGACGTGGTGCGCAAGGCCATGGGTGACGACTATGTGGTCGCGCTCAACCTGGCGCAGACCACGCCCACCTGGTTGCGCAAGATCGGCGCGCACCCGATGAAGCTGGGTCTGGACTTGTCCGGTGGTGTTCACTTCCTGCTGGAAGTCGACATGGAAAAAGCCCTTGATGCACGCCTGAAAGTCTATGAAGGCGACGTGAAGAGCCTGCTGCGCAAAGAGAAGTTGCGTTATCGCAGCCTGCCGCAGCTCAACGGTGCCATCCAGCTGGGCTTCTCTGACGAAGCTTCCCGCGAACAGGCTCGTGCGCTGGTCCGCAAGAACTTCAACGATTTCGACATCGTGCCGGCCGACCTGAACGGTCAACCTGTACTGCGTCTGGCGATGACCCCGGCCAAGCTGGCGGAAATCCGCGAATACTCCATCAAGCAGAACTTGACCACGGTGCGTAACCGCGTCAACGAGCTGGGTGTGGCCGAGCCGATTGTTCAGCGCCAGGGCGCCAACCGCATTGTGGTTGAACTGCCGGGCGTACAGGACACCGCTGAAGCCAAGCGTATCCTGGGTAAAACCGCCAACCTGGAATTCCGTCTGGCTGCAGAGCCGGGTGCTTCCCGCGCCACTGCCGAGGAATTCGAGTTCCGCGAAGGCAATCGCCCTCCCGCTTTGATCGAGCGCAGCCTGATCATCACGGGTGACCAGGTGACCGACGCCAAGGCTGGTTTCGGCGAGCACGGTACCCCTGAAGTGAACATCCGCCTGGATGGCCACGGCGGCGAACTGATGAGCCGCGCCACGCGCAGTAACGTCGGTCGCAGCATGGCGGTGATCTTCATCGAGCAACGCCCGGTCACTACCTACACCAAGCAAGTGGTCGACGGTGTCGAGAAAGACGTGCCGGTACAGGCGTTCAAGGAAGAGAAGAAGATCATCAGCCTGGCGACCATCCAGTCGCCACTGGGTGCTCAATTCCGTATCACCGGCCTGAATGGCCAGGGCGAGTCGTCCGAGCTGGCGTTGCTGCTGCGTGCCGGTGGCCTGGCGGCGCCGATGTACTTCGCTGAAGAGCGCACCATTGGCCCGAGCCTGGGTGCCGACAACATCACCAAGGGTATCGACGCGGCCTTGTGGGGCATGCTGTTCGTATCGTTGTTCATCATCGCCATCTATCGCTTCTTCGGCATCATCGCCACCGTGGCCCTGGCGGGCAACATGGTAATGCTGCTGGCCTTGATGTCGCTGCTGGGCGCTACGCTGACCCTGCCGGGTATCGCCGGTATCGTGCTGACCATGGGTATGGCGGTAGACGCCAACGTACTGATCTTCTCGCGGATTCGTGAAGAGATCGCTGCGGGCATGACCGTACAACGTGCAATCAACGAAGGCTTCGGCCGGGCATTTACCGCGATCCTCGACTCCAACCTGACCACCTTGCTGGTCGGCGGGATTCTCTTTGCCATGGGCACCGGCCCGGTCAAGGGTTTTGCGGTAACCATGTCCCTCGGTATCTTTACCTCGATGTTCACGGCCATCATGGTGACCCGTGCAATGGTCAACCTGATCTTTGGCGGGCGTGACTTCAAGAAGTTGTGGATTTAAGGGGCTGCCATGTTACGTACAATCAACTTCATGGGCGTTCGCAACATTGCGTTCGGCGCCACTGTGCTCCTTACCGTTCTGGCATTGTTCAGCTGGTTCCATAAGGGTCTGAACTACGGCCTGGACTTCACTGGCGGTACGCTCATCGAGCTGACCTACGAGAAGCCGGCCGACGTCACCCTGGTGCGTGGCGAGCTGGTCAAGGCCGGTTATCACGAAGCCATCGTGCAGAGCTTCGGTGCGACTACCGACCTGCTGGTGCGCATGCCGGGCGAAGATCCGCAACTGGGTCACCAGGTAGCCGAGGCCTTGCAGAAGGTCGGTGGCGACAACCCGGCGTCGGTCAAGCGCGTCGAGTTCGTGGGCCCGCAGGTGGGTGAAGAACTGCGTGACCAGGGCGGCCTCGGCATGCTGATGGCGCTGGTCGGCATCATGATCTACCTGGCGTTCCGCTTTCAGTGGAAGTTCGGTGTCGGCGCTATTGTGTCGCTGATCCACGACGTGATCGTGACCGTGGGTATCCTGGCGTATTTCCAGATTACCTTCGACCTGACCGTACTGGCCGCGGTGCTGGCAATCATCGGTTACTCCCTCAACGACACCATTGTGGTATTCGACCGGGTTCGTGAGAACTTCCGCGTACTGCGCAAGGCGTCGTTGATCGAGAACATCAACGTTTCCACCACCCAGACCCTGCTGCGGACCATGGCAACCTCGATCTCCACGTTGCTGGCGATCGCCGCGCTGATGATCTTCGGTGGCGACAACCTGTGGGGCTTCTCCCTGGCGCTGTTCATCGGTGTTCTGGCGGGTACCTACTCGTCGATCTACATCGCCAACGTGGTGCTGATCTGGCTGAACCTCAACAGCGAAGACTTGATCCCTCCGGCCGCTACCGGCAAGGAGGTCGACGATCGCCCTTGATGGGTGCTTGTTGACTTGCTGTTACAAAGAAGGCGTGAGTATTGAACTCGCGCCTTTTTTTATGCTCCAAGGCTGGGTATAGCGCGGACGTTTCGGTCCGCTTGTGATGGTCAGGAGGTTCATGTGAACAAGTCGTTGCTGGTTGGTGCGGTACTGGGTGCTGTCGGTGTGACTGCCGGGGGCGCTGTTGCCACCTACAGCCTGGTTAAAAGCGGCCCTGAGTATGCGCAAGTGTTGGCGGTGCAGCCTGTCAAAACCCAGATTAAAACGCCTCGCGAAGTCTGCAAGGACGTTGCAGTAACCCGGCAGAGGCCGGTTCAGGATCAGCACCAGATCGTCGGTACCGTGGTCGGTGCTTTGGCTGGTGGCCTGTTGGGCAACCAGGTCGGTGGCGGTAATGGCAAGAAGTTGGCCACCGTGGCTGGTGCAGTCGGTGGTGGTTATGCCGGTAACAAGGTTCAGGAAGGTATGCAGAACCGTGATACCTACACGACCACGCAGACTCGTTGTAACACCGTCAATGACATCAGCGACAAGGTTGTCGGGTATGACGTGCGTTACACCCTGGATGGTAAAGAAGGTTCGGTGCGCATGGAGCGTGACCCGGGTAGCCAGATCCCGGTCGACAAAGAAGGTCGCCTGATCCTGGGTCAGAACCAGCAATAATTCCTGCCGGGTTCTGTTCAAACGTGGAGGAGGGCTTGCTCGCGAAGGTGTGCTGTCAGTCGACAGCTGTATTGACTGACCCGGCGCATTTGCGAGCAGACCCGCTCCCGCATCAGGGTATGTATGTGGCCAGGAGGCGCAGCATTACCTGAATCCCAGGCATAAAAAAAGCACCCCGAGGGGTGCTTTTTTGTGCTCGCTCGCTTAGCGCTTCAGCGAAGCCGGCAGGTGCGGCTGGATCGCCGTCAGTACTGCCTTGAAGCATTTGGTGTTACCGGCGACGACGTGGCCTTTTTCCAGGAAGTCGTGACCGCCGGTGAAGTCGCTCACCAGGCCGCCGGCTTCTTGGATCAACAGGGCGCCCGCTGCCATGTCCCACTCGGACAGGCCGGATTCCCAGAATGCATCAAAACGACCGGCCGCGACGTAAGCCAGGTCCAGGCTTGCTGCGCCGGCGCGGCGGATGCCTGCGGTCTGGCCAACCAGGGCGCGGAACATGCCCAGGTAGTTTTCCAGGTTGTCCATCTGGTCGTCGCGGAATGGGAAGCCGGTACCCAGCAGGGCGCCGTCCAGGCTAGTGCGGCCGCTGACGCGCAGGCGACGACCGTTCAGTTGGGCGCCACGGCCGCGGCTGGCGGTGAATTCTTCCTGGCGCACCGGGTCCAGAACAACGGCGTGTTCCAGGCGGCCCCGGTATTTGCAGGCGATGCTCACGGCAAAGTGCGGGATGCCACGCAGGAAGTTGGTGGTGCCGTCCAGTGGGTCGATGATCCACAGGTAGTCTTCACCTTCGCCGCTACCTTTGTGCAGGCCGGTTTCTTCGCCGAGGATGCCGTGGGTAGGGTAAGCCTTGCGCAGTGCGTCGATGATTTTCTGTTCGGCGGCGCGATCCACCTCGGATACATAATCCTTGGCGTCTTTTTCGTCGACCTTGATGGTATCCAGGCGCTCGATGGAGCGGAAGATCAATTCACTGGCGCTGCGGGCGGCGCGCAGCGCGATATTCAGCATGGGCTGCATGGATGTGTCACCTAAGGTTGTTAAAGAAAGCCGGGCATTCTAGCAGAAACTTTCTTCAGGTGAAGGACGACGTTAGCTTTCATGGCATAACCTTAGGCTGTTCTGTAAGATTTGCTCCCCTTTCCTCTGTCCGAGAGCGCCTCCCTTGCTGCAAAACATTCGTGTCGTCTTGGTCAATACCAGTCATCCCGGCAACATCGGCGGGGTGGCGCGAGCCATGAAAAACATGGGGCTGACGCGCCTGGTGCTGGTCGAGCCGCGTGTGTTCCCGCACCACGAGGCTGATGCCCGAGCGTCCGGCGCCAATGACATCCTGGAGAAAGCCCAGGTTGTCGCCACCCTTGAAGACGCCTTGGTCGGCTGCAACCTGGTGCTCGGCACCAGTGCCCGTGATCGGCGTATTCCCTGGCCGCTGCTGGACCCGCGCGAATGCGGAACCAAGGTGGTGGAAGAGGCAGCCGGCGGTGCTGAAATCGCCTTGGTATTCGGCCGTGAAGACTCCGGCCTGACCAATGAAGAGCTGCAGCGATGTCATTACCACGTGCATATTCCATCGGACCCCGGGTTCAGTTCGTTGAACCTTGGGGCGGCCGTGCAGGTGTTGACCTATGAAGTGCGTATGGCTTGGCTGGCGGCTGCCGGCCAGCCGAGCAAGGTAGAAAAGGAAGAGGTTGCCTCGACCAAGAGTGGCGAACTGGCCACCATGGACGAGTTGGAGCGCTTCTATGAGCACCTGGAGCAAACCCTGGTGGCCATCGAATTCCTCGATCCTGAAAAACCACGGCACTTGATGGCGCGCCTGCGCCGCTTGTACGGGCGTAGCTCGGTGAGCCGGGCAGAAATGAATATATTGCGTGGCATCCTCACGGAAACCCAGAAAGCGGCCCGTGGTGAGCTTCTTAAGCGGAAGGATTAAAAATGTTCGAGCGTTTGCGAGAAGATATCCAGAGTGTTTTCCACCGTGACCCGGCGGCGCGCAATGCCTTTGAAGTGCTGACCTGCTACCCGGGTATGCACGCGATCTGGATTCACCGGCTGTCCGGCGCCTTGTGGGGTATGGGCTGGAAGTGGCTGGCGCGACTGGTGTCGAACTTTGGTCGCTGGTTGACCGGGATTGAGATTCATCCGGGCGCTAAAGTGGGGCGTCGCTTCTTTATCGACCATGGCATGGGCATTGTGATCGGCGAGACCGCTGAGATCGGTGATGACGTGACGCTGTATCAGGGCGTTACCCTGGGCGGCACCAGCTGGAATAAAGGCAAGCGCCATCCAACCCTGGGTGACGGCGTTGTAGTAGGGGCGGGCGCCAAGGTGCTCGGTCCATTTACAGTCGGCGCCGGCGCTAAAGTCGGTTCCAATGCCGTGGTGACCAAGGCCGTGCCGCCTGGCGCTACCGTTGTAGGTATTCCGGGGCGCATCATCGTCAAGCCGGAAGTCGGCGAAGAGCAGGAAGCCAAGCGCAAGGCCATGGCCGAGAAGATCGGTTTCGATGCCTACGGCGTCAGTGAAGATATGCCGGACCCGGTGGCGCGTGCCATTGGGCAGTTGCTTGACCACTTGCAAGCGGTCGACGGCAAACTGGATGGCATGTGTGGTGCGCTGAAGGAGTTGGGCAGCAGCTACTGTGCGAAAGATCTGCCAGAGCTGCGCGAAGAAGACTTCGCCGAGATCAAGAACGAGGCCGCCACCAAGGCTGGCTGAGTCCCGGCAGGCGCAGCAAATCCCCCGTGGGAGCGCTCTTTTTGTGGCGAGGGAGCTTGCTCCCGCTGGGGTGCAAAGCGCCCCCAAAAGCTGGCGACCGCTTCGCAGTCGAACGGGAGCAAGCTCCCTCGCCACAGTAAGCCCGCTCTCACATTTGATCTTCGTTGTCTCTGGCAGTGCTGGTTGTCCGTTCCCGCTGTTCGCCCCCACCCCATCCTGCTATGATTCGCGCGCCCTTTTTACGGGTAATCCTGACTAAAGTACTAGGTCTTATAGTTGACTTAAATACTCGGGAATCGCATACTTGCTCCCATTCTGAAACACCTTGGTACTTGTCCATGAGACTGACTACAAAAGGCCGATACGCGGTGACCGCCATGCTCGACTTGGCCTTGCACGCGCAAACTGGGCCGGTGTCCCTGGCCGATATCTCCGAGCGCCAAGGCATTTCCCTGTCTTACCTCGAGCAACTGTTCGCCAAATTACGCCGTAGTAACTTGGTTTCCAGTGTGCGAGGGCCAGGTGGCGGCTATCAGTTGTCCCGCGATATGCAGGGTATCCAGGTAGCCCAGGTGATCGATGCGGTCAACGAATCCGTCGACGCAACCAAATGCCAGGGCCTGGGTGATTGCCATGCCGGCGACACCTGCCTGACGCACCACCTGTGGTGCGACTTGAGCCTGCAGATCCATGAGTTTTTGAGTGGTATCAGCTTGGCTGATCTTGTGACTCGCCGTGAGGTGCAAGAAGTAGCCCAGCGTCAGGACCAGCGCCGTTGCAACACCAAGGCGCCGCGTCTGGACAAGATTGAAGCGTCCGCCGTCGAGTGACAGCCGAAGAGCTAACGGTGCGCCAGCCAGCCTGATTTAGGAGAAAGTCCATGAAATTGCCGATTTACCTTGATTACTCAGCGACCACCCCGGTTGATCCGCGTGTTGCGCAAAAGATGAGCGAATGCCTGCTGGTTGACGGAAATTTCGGCAACCCGGCCTCTCGTTCCCACGTATTCGGCTGGAAAGCCGAGGAAGCGGTCGAGAACGCTCGTCGTCAGGTCGCGGACCTGGTTGGCGCTGATCCGCGTGAAATCGTCTGGACTTCCGGTGCTACCGAGTCCGACAACCTGGCAATCAAGGGCGCCGCGCATTTCTACGCGACCAAAGGCAAGCACCTGATCACCACCAAGATTGAGCACAAGGCTGTCCTCGACACCATGCGCCAACTGGAGCGTGAAGGTTTCGAGGTTACCTACCTTGAGCCCACCACCGACGGTATCGTCACCCCGGCCATGATCGAAGCCGCGTTGCGTGAAGACACCATCCTGGTTTCCGTGATCCACGTGAACAACGAGATCGGCACCATCAACGACATCGCGGCTATCGGCGAGCTGACCCGTTCCAAGGGGATTCTGCTGCACGTCGACGCCGCTCAGTCCACCGGCAAAGTCGATATCGACCTGTCGAAGCTGAAAGTCGACCTGATGTCGTTCTCCGCCCACAAAACCTATGGCCCTAAAGGCATTGGCGCGCTGTACGTGAGCCGCAAGCCCCGCGTGCGCATCGAAGCCACCATGCACGGTGGCGGTCACGAGCGCGGCATGCGTTCCGGTACCCTGGCGACCCACCAGATCGTCGGCATGGGCGAAGCCTTCCGTGTGGCCAAAGAAGACATGGCTGCCGAAAACGTACGCATCAAGGCTCTCAGTGATCGCTTCTACAAGCAGGTCGAAAACCTTGAAGAGCTTTACATCAACGGCAGCATGACCGCTCGTGTACCGCACAACCTGAATTTGAGCTTCAACTACGTCGAAGGCGAGTCGCTGATCATGGCGCTCAAGGACCTGGCGGTTTCGTCCGGTTCCGCCTGCACCTCGGCCTCTCTTGAGCCGTCCTACGTGCTGCGTGCCCTGGGCCGCAACGACGAACTGGCACATAGCTCGATCCGCTTTACCTTCGGCCGCTTCACCACTGAAGAACAAGTCGACTACGCCGCGCAGAAAGTCTGCGAAGCCGTCAACAAGCTGCGCACTCTGTCGCCGCTGTGGGACATGTTCAAAGACGGTGTCGATATCTCCAAGATCGAGTGGGCGGCACACTAAATATAGAAGCCGCCACCCAAGCTCTGTAGGAACGTGGCGGAAAACGCAGGCGTTTCTGCAGGGTTCCAGAGCGGCCCTGATGAGTGAGGATTCAGTACCATGGCTTACAGCGAAAAGGTCATTGACCACTACGAAAACCCGCGCAACGTCGGCAAGATGAACGCGGAAGACCCTGATGTCGGCACCGGCATGGTCGGCGCTCCGGCGTGCGGCGATGTGATGCGCCTGCAGATCAAGGTCAACGAGCAGGGCATCATCGAAGATGCCAAGTTCAAGACTTATGGCTGCGGTTCGGCCATCGCCTCCAGCTCCCTGGCGACCGAGTGGATGAAAGGCAAGACTCTGGATGAAGCAGAGACCATCAAGAACACTCAGCTGGCCGAAGAACTGGCCCTGCCGCCAGTGAAAATTCACTGCTCCGTACTCGCGGAAGACGCCATCAAGGCGGCCGTTCGCGACTACAAGCAGAAGAAAGGCTTGATCTAAGCATTTGGCGACGAGTAAGGAGTCAACGATGGCTATCAGCATGACAGAAGCGGCTGCACGGCACGTGCGACGCTCCCTGGATGGGCGCGGTAAAGGTGAGGGGATTCGTCTGGGTGTGCGCACCACGGGCTGTTCCGGCCTTGCCTATGTGCTGGAGTTTGTCGACGAGGTGGTTGCGGAGGACCAGGTGTTCGAAAGTCACGGCGAGAAAGTGATCATCGACCCTAAGAGCCTGACTTACCTGGACGGCACCGAGCTCGATTTCGTCAAGGAAGGGTTGAACGAAGGCTTCAAGTTCAACAACCCCAACGTACGCGGTGAGTGTGGCTGCGGCGAAAGCTTCAACATCTGAGGCTATTCGTGGGTACTCCTTGTCATTTCGCTTTATTCGAGCTGCAGCCGAGCTTTCGGCTGGACCTTGAGCAGCTTGCCACGCGCTACCGAGAATTGGCGCGCGGCGTACATCCGGACCGCTTCGCTGACGCTTCAGAGCGTGAGCAACGCTTGGCGCTGGAGCAGTCTGCCAGCCTCAACGAAGCCTATCAGACCCTCAAGAGTCCCCCGAAACGCGCGCGTTACTTGCTTGCGATGAAGGGTGGCGAGTTGCCGCTGGAAGTGACGGTGCACGATCCGGACTTCCTGATGCAGCAGATGCAGTGGCGCGAAGAACTCGAAGACTTGCAGGATGAAGCCGATCTGGCCGGTGTTGCGGTCTTCAAGCGTCGTCTGAAAGTGGCCCAGGATGAGCTCAACGAAAGCTTCGCAGCCTGTTGGGATGATGCGGCGCAGCGTGAACAGGCCGAACGCCTGATGCGGCGCATGCAGTTCCTCGACAAGCTCACCTACGAAGTGCGCCAGCTAGAAGAGCGCCTCGACGATTAACCCAGTGCTGCCCGTGTCGCACGCCTGATAGACAGATAAGACCTGATTACCATGGCTCTACTGCAGATCGCCGAACCCGGCCAAAGCCCTCAACCGCACCAGCGTCGTCTGGCGGTCGGGATTGACCTGGGCACCACCAATTCCCTGGTTGCTGCCTTGCGCAGCGGCCTGTCCGAGCCGCTGCCCGACGTTGATGGGCAGGTTATCCTGCCGTCCGCCGTGCGCTACCACGCCGATCGCACCGAAGTCGGTGAGTCGGCCAAATTGGCGGCGTCTACCGATCCTCTGAATACCGTGCTGTCGGTCAAGCGCTTGATGGGTCGTGGGCTGTCCGACGTCAAGCAATTGGGCGACCAGCTGCCTTACCGTTTTGTCGGCGGCGAATCCCACATGCCGTTCATCGACACCGTCCAGGGCCCGAAAAGTCCTGTGGAAGTGTCGGCCGATATCCTCAAGGTGTTGCGTCAACGTGCGGAAACCACCTTGGGTGGCGAGCTGGTCGGTGCCGTGATCACGGTTCCCGCTTATTTCGACGACGCCCAGCGCCAAGCCACCAAGGATGCGGCAAAGCTCGCCGGCCTGAACGTGCTGCGCCTGCTTAACGAACCGACCGCTGCGGCTGTGGCCTATGGTCTGGACCAGCACGCCGAGGGCCTAGTTGCGATTTATGACCTGGGCGGCGGCACCTTTGATATCTCGATCTTGCGTCTGACCGGCGGTGTCTTCGAAGTGCTGGCCACCGGTGGCGACAGCGCCCTGGGCGGTGATGACTTCGATCACGCCATCGCCGGCTGGATCATCGCCGGCGCCGGTTTGTCCGCTGATCTGGACCCGGGCGCCCAGCGCAATCTGCTGCAAACTGCCTGTGCCGCCAAGGAAGCGTTGACGGATGCGACATCTGTTGAAGTGTCCTACGGCAATTGGTCGGCCGAGCTGACTCGCGAAGCCTTCGATGCATTGATTGAGCCGATGGTGGCCCGCAGCCTGAAAGCCTGCCGTCGCGCGGTGCGTGATTCCGGTATCGAGCTGGAAGATGTCGGTGCGGTGGTGATGGTCGGCGGTTCCACGCGTGTGCCGCGTGTGCGCGAGGCGGTGGCTGAAGCTTTCGGTCGTCAGCCGTTGACTGAAATCGACCCGGATCAGGTAGTCGCTATCGGCGCTGCGATCCAGGCGGATACCCTGGCTGGCAACAAGCGTGATGGTGGCGAACTGCTGCTGCTCGACGTGATTCCGCTGTCCCTGGGTCTGGAAACCATGGGTGGGCTGATGGAGAAGGTGATCCCGCGCAACACCACCATCCCCGTCGCCCGCGCTCAAGATTTCACCACTTACAAAGATGGCCAGACGGCCATGATGATTCATGTGCTGCAAGGCGAGCGCGAGCTGATCAGCGACTGTCGCTCCCTGGCGCGCTTTGAATTGCGCGGCATTCCCGCGATGGTAGCGGGTGCGGCGAAGATTCGCGTGACCTTTCAGGTTGACGCCGACGGCTTGCTGAATGTGGCTGCGCGTGAACTGGGCTCGGGCGTTGAAGCCAGTATCCAGGTCAAGCCATCCTATGGCCTGACCGACGGTGAAATCGCCAGGATGCTCAAGGATTCGTTCCAGTACGCCGGTGATGACAAGGTCGCCCGTGTATTGCGCGAGCAGCAAGTGGATGCCCAGCGTCTGCTTGAGGCGGTGCAGGGCGCCCTTGATGCGGATGGCGAGCGCCTGCTGGACGCCGAAGAGCGCATGGTCATTGACCTGCAGATGCAGGAACTGGCTGAACTGATGAAAGGCACCGATGGCTATGCCATCGAACAACAGACCAAGCGCCTGTCGCAAGTGACCGATGCTTTTGCCGCCCGCCGCATGGATCAGACGGTGAAAGCCGCACTGGCCGGGCGCAACCTGAACGAAATCGAGGAATAAGTAATGCCGCAGGTCATTTTTCTGCCACACGCCGAGCATTGCCCGGACGGTATGGTCGTGGAGGCTGAGACCGGCAAGTCCATCCTCGAAGTTGCCCATGACAACCACATCGAGATCGAGAGCGCTTGCGGCGGGGTCTGCGCCTGCACCACCTGCCATTGCATCATTCGCGAGGGTTTCAACTCCCTTGAAGAAGCCGATGAGTTGGAGGAGGACTTTCTCGATCGTGCGTGGGGCCTTGAGGCGCAATCGCGCCTAAGCTGTCAGGCAAAGGTCGGGACTGAAGACATCACGGTCGAAATTCCGAAGTATTCGCTCAACCATGCGGCCGAAGCGCCGCATTGATTCAAGGAAATGTCATGAGCCTGAAATGGGTTGATGTACAAGAAATCGCCATTCTGCTGGCTGATGGTCATCCGGATCTGGACCCCTATTCGCTGAACTTTGTCGCTTTGCGTGACATGGTCATGGCTTTGCCAGGGTTTGAAGATGAGCGGGACCGTGGCGGCGAAAAGGTCCTGGAAGCTATCCAGACCGCCTGGAAAGAAGAACAGGACTGACGCCTTCCTCACGCAGTTAGGCAATACCCAATAACCCGCGTATAATTCGCGGGTTTAATTTTTCGTAAATTACCGTTTCTGGAGTTACACCATGGCTGTTCAACGTACTTTCTCCATCATCAAGCCTGACGCTGTTGCAAAAAACGTCATCGGCGAGATCACCACTCGTTTCGAAAAAGCCGGCCTGAAGGTTGTAGCTTCGAAACTCAAGCAACTGTCCAAGGCTGAAGCTGAAGGCTTCTACGCTGAGCACAGCGCTCGCGGTTTCTTCGGCGACCTGGTTGCCTTCATGATCTCCGGTCCTGTTGTTGTCCAGGTTCTGGAAGGCGAAAACGCTATCGCTCTGAACCGTGAGCTGATGGGCGCTACCAACCCTAAAGAAGCGGCTGCCGGCACCATCCGTGCTGACTTCGCTGAGTCCATCGACGCCAACGCTGTTCACGGTTCGGACTCCGAAGCCGCTGCTGCTCGCGAAATCGCTTACTTTTTCGCTGCTACTGAAGTAACCGCTCGCTAAGCATCGGCTTAAAGAGTGAGGGTGAATCCATGACTACATCGACTGTTAAAACCAACCTGCTGGGGCTGACTCAACAGGAAATGGAAAAATTCTTCGACTCAATCGGGGAGAAGCGTTTCCGTGCCGGTCAGGTAATGAAGTGGATTCACCACTTTGGCGTCGACGATTTCGATGCCATGACGAACGTCAGCAAGGCCCTGCGCGACAAGCTCAAGGCCATTGCCGAGGTTCGTGGTCCCGAGGTGGTGAGCGAGGACATCTCCAGCGACGGCACCCGTAAGTGGGTGGTGCGCGTGGCGTCCGGCAGCTGCGTCGAGACCGTCTACATTCCCCAGGGCAAGCGCGGCACCTTGTGCGTTTCGTCCCAGGCAGGCTGTGCCCTGGACTGCAGTTTCTGCTCCACCGGCAAGCAAGGCTTCAATAGCAACCTCACCGCCGCCGAAGTCATCGGCCAGGTGTGGATTGCCAACAAATCCTTTGGCAGCGTCCCGGCGACCGTCGACCGTGCCATCACCAACGTGGTGATGATGGGCATGGGTGAGCCGCTGCTGAACTTCGATAACGTCGTTTCGGCCATGCACCTGATGATGGACGATCTGGGCTATGGCATCTCCAAGCGCCGTGTGACCCTGTCGACCTCCGGCGTGGTGCCGATGATCGATGAGCTGTCCAAGCACATCGACGTCTCCCTGGCGTTGTCGCTGCACGCACCCAATGACGCATTGCGTAACCAATTGGTGCCGATCAACAAGAAGTATCCGCTTAAGATGCTGCTCGAATCTTGCCAGCGCTACATGTCGTCCCTGGGCGAAAAGCGCGTGCTGACCATCGAGTACACCTTGCTCAAAGACATCAATGACAAGGTCGAGCACGCGGTCGAGATGATCGAGTTGCTCAAGAACATCCCGTGCAAGATCAACCTGATTCCGTTTAACCCGTTTCCACATTCTGGCTACGAGCGGCCGAGCAACAACGCCATTCGCCGTTTCCAGGATCAACTGCACCAGGCCGGCTACAACGTCACCGTACGCACCACGCGTGGGGAAGACATCGACGCCGCCTGTGGCCAATTGGTAGGGCAGGTGATGGACCGCACCCGCCGCAGCGAGCGTTATATCGCCGTGCGTGAATTGAACGCCGCCGACGATCTGCCGCAAATTGCTGTGAATCGAATCTGAGAGAGGATCTCTATGCCCTTGCGCCTTGCGCTGCTCTTGCTTGTTACCGGCTTTGCCGCCGGTTGTGTTTCATCGGGCCATGACAGCCCTTTGCAGACCGGTAAAGGCCGTGACGAGGCGCGAGTTGCCTATGTGCAGTTGGGCTTGGGTTATTTGCAGCAAGGCATGAGCGAGCAGGCCAAGGTGCCATTGAAAAAGGCCCTTGAACTGGACGGTGGCGATGCCGACGCGAATGCCGCGCTGGCGTTGGTTTTCCAGGCCCAGGCCGAGCCTGAACTGGCTGAGCAGTATTTCCATAAGGCCCTGGCCTCACGTCCTGCTGACCCACGGTTGCTGAACAATTACGGCAGCTTTCTGTTCGAGCAGAAACGCTATGACCAGGCCTCCCATTATTTCCAGCAAGCATCCGCCGATACCCTTTACCCCGAGCGGTCGCGGGTATTTGAAAACCTGGGTGTCACTTCGGTGCGTCTCGGCCAGCGTGATACTGCCCGCCAGCAACTGGAAAAAGCCCTGCATTTGAATAGTCGTCAGCCACGGGCGTTGCTCGAAATGGCTGAGTTGTCTTACGAAGACAGGCATTATGTGCCGGCACGCGACTATTACGAACGCTTTAGCCTGCTCAGCGGGCAAAATGCACGTAGTCTATTGCTCGGTGCGCGCCTGGCGACGGTTCATGAAGAACCGGATACGGCCGCACGTTTTGCCCAGCAACTCGAACGACTCTATCCCGGTACGCCGGAATATCAGCAATACCTGTCGGAGTAATGATGAAAGCGGCGCCCCCGGAAGTTGTAGCAGCTAATCGCGTAAACCCAGGCGAGACCTTGCGTCAGGCCCGCGAAAGCAATGGCTGGTCGCTGGCAGAAGTGGCCCTCAAGCTCAATTTGACCAGCACGTCCCTGGCCAATCTGGA
Source organism: Pseudomonas sp. BCA17 (assembly GCF_004519405.1). Classification (GTDB taxonomy): domain Bacteria; phylum Pseudomonadota; class Gammaproteobacteria; order Pseudomonadales; family Pseudomonadaceae; genus Aquipseudomonas. The sequence goes on from NZ_SGWI01000005.1 coordinate 140,703, forward strand.
GGCCGGCGCGTTCGACAAGTTGCCGGGGCACACCTTCGCCCGCGGTTATATCCGTGCCTACGCCAAGTTGCTGGGCATCGACCAGGCCGTATTGGTGCAGGAGTTCGACCAGTTCACCGGCACCGACTCCCAGGGCAGCAATGTGCACGGCCTGGGCCGCATCGAAGAGCCGGTACGGGTTTCCCACACGATTTTGCGGATTGTCAGCCTGTTGCTGCTGATCGCTGTCATTGGTGGCGGTTTCGTCTGGTGGCAAGACCAGACTTCCCAGCGCACTAAGGACCTGACCAGCAACGCCATGGAACACGTTGAAGTCGAAAGCGCCGATGGCACCACCCAGATTCATCCGCTGGATGAGCCGGAAGACCAGGCTGTGGCTGAAGGCCAGGCTGCGCCTGAGGCGCCGGTTGCCACCGAGCAGCCCGCGCCTGAAACCGCACCGGCCGCGACCGCCGCCGCACCAGCCCCCGCGACACCGGCAGCCCCGGTCGCCCAGGCCCATGCACCGGCCACGCCTGCGCCAGCGACTCCAGCGCCAGCCGCTCCGGCAGCCCCTGCGATCTCGCCGCCCACCACCCCAGCCCTGATCGCGGGTGATGGTCACGTACAAATTACCTTCATCGCTGACTGCTGGACGCAAGTCACCGATGGCAATGGCAAAGTGCTGTTTAGCGGTCTGAAGCGTAAGGGAGATACGCTCGACCAGGGCGGCAAGCCTCCTCTGACGCTGCGTCTGGGCTATGCCCGTGGCGCGCAAGTGGCCTACAACGGCCAGCCTGTGGACGTGGCGCCGTTCACCAGTGGCGAAACTGCTCGCCTCAAGTTGGGACAATAGTCATGCACGGCGAATCTCCAATCAAACGTCGCGTATCGCGCAAGATCTGGGTCGGCTCGGTGCCGGTGGGTGGCGACGCCCCCATCGCGGTACAAAGCATGACCAACAGCGACACCAACGATGTGGCAGCCACCGTCGCCCAGATCAACCGTCTGGAAGCCGCCGGTGTCGACATCGTTCGGGTTTCCGTGCCGGATATGGACGCCGCCGAAGCGTTCGGCCGCATCAAGCAATTGGTCAAGGTGCCTTTGGTCGCCGATATTCATTTCGACTACAGGATCGCATTGCGCGTAGCCGAGTTGGGTGTGGATTGCCTGCGCATCAACCCGGGCAATATTGGTCGCGAAGACCGGGTGCGCGCCGTGGTAGACGCTGCCCGTGACCGTGGCATTCCAATCCGTATCGGTGTCAATGCCGGTTCCCTGGAAAAAGACCTGCAAAAGAAATATGGCGAGCCTACCCCGGCGGCCTTGGTTGAATCGGCGTTGCGCCATGTTGAGCACCTTGAACGTCTGAACTTCCAGGACTTCAAGGTCAGCGTCAAGGCCTCCGATGTGTTCATGGCGGTCGAAGCCTACCGCCTGCTGGCCAAGGAAATCGTGCAGCCGCTGCACCTGGGTATCACTGAAGCGGGTGGTTTGCGCTCAGGCACAGTGAAATCTGCGGTGGGTCTCGGTATGCTGCTCGCCGAAGGGATTGGCGATACTATCCGCATCTCCCTGGCGGCAGACCCGGTAGAGGAAGTGAAGGTCGGTTACGACATTCTCAAATCCCTGCACTTGCGTTCCCGTGGCATTAACTTCATTGCCTGCCCCAGCTGCTCGCGGCAGAACTTCGACGTGGTGAAAACCATGAACGAACTGGAAGGACGCCTCGAGGATCTGCTGGTGCCGCTGGATGTTGCGGTGATCGGTTGCGTGGTCAACGGCCCGGGTGAAGCCAAAGAGGCGCACATAGGCCTGACCGGCGGCACGCCGAACCTCATTTACATCGACGGCAAGCCATCGCAGAAGTTGACGAATGACAATCTGGTGGATGAGCTTGAAAGGCTGATCCGCGAGAAAGCGGCCGAGAAGGTCGCGGCTGACGCAGCGCTGATCGCGCGCGGCTAAGAACGAATTTAAGGATTAGATGTGAGCAAGTCTCTGCAAGCCATTCGTGGCATGAACGACATCCTGCCGGAGCAGACGCCACTGTGGCGTTACTTCGAGAGCACGGTCGCGCGTCTGTTGGATAACTACGGTTACAAACAGATCCGTATGCCGATCGTCGAGTTCACCGAGCTGTTCAAGCGCTCCATCGGTGAAGTAACCGACATCGTTGAAAAAGAGATGTACACCTTTGAAGACCGCAATGGCGACTCCCTGACCCTGCGTCCGGAAGGTACCGCCGCGTGCGTGCGCGCCGTGCTCGAGCATGGCATCACGGGTGGTGGCCAGACCCAGAAGCTCTGGTACATCGGCCCGATGTTCCGCCACGAGCGTCCACAGAAAGGTCGTTACCGTCAGTTCCACCAGATCGGTTGCGAGGTCTTCAACCTTGACGGTCCGGATATTGATGCAGAGCTGATCGTGCTGACCTGGCGCCTGTGGGGCCAGCTGGGCATCCGTGACGCGGTCAAGCTCGAACTCAACAGCCTGGGCACCAGCGAATCCCGGGGCCGCTACCGCGAAGCCCTGGTCGAGTACCTGTCCGCCCATCTGGACAAGCTGGATGAAGACAGCCAGCGCCGTCTGAAAACCAACCCGTTGCGCGTACTGGACACCAAGAACGCCGACACCCAGGCCGTACTGGTAGGCGCGCCGAAAATGGCCGACTACCTGGACGACGAATCCCGTGCGCACTTCGAGGGCCTCAAGGCTCGCCTGGATGCCGCCGGTATTCCCTACGTGATCAACCCGAAACTGGTTCGCGGCCTCGATTACTACAGCAAGACCGTGTTCGAGTGGGTCACCGACAAGCTCGGCGCCCAAGGCACCGTGTGTGCCGGTGGTCGCTACGACGGCCTGGTTGAGCAAATGGGCGGCAAGCCAACTACAGGCGTAGGTTTCGCCATGGGTATCGAGCGGCTGATTCTGCTGCTGGAAACCCTGGAGCAGGTCCCGGAAGAGATTTCCCGTCAGGTGGATGTGTACCTGTGCGCCTTTGGCGAGGCCGCCGAACTGGCTGCCCTGGCCTTGAGCGAAAAAGTACGCGACCAACTGCCGAACCTGCGCCTGCAGATCAATGCCGGCGCCGGCAGCTTCAAGAGCCAGTTCAAGAAGGCTGACAAGAGCGGTGCGCTGTATGCGCTGATCCTCGGCGATGACGAACTGGCCCAGCAAGTGATAGGTTTCAAACCCCTGCGTGGCCAGGGCGAACAACAAAACATTGCCTTTGATGCGCTAGCCGCGCACTTGGCCACCTGCGTCGTGCAGGGTTGAAGCTGTCGAACAGCCGAATTTAGCGATTAAGGAGTATTGGGGTGTCGAGTACTGATGATGAGCAACTGGCCGAGTTCAAGGACTGGTGGCAGCGTAACGGCAAGCCCCTGGTTACTGGCGGTCTGCTGGCGTTAGTGGTGGTGTTCGGCTGGCAAGCCTGGCACAAGTATCAGGCCAACCAGTCCCAAGGCGCCTCGATCCTCTATCAGCAATTGCTGGAAACCACGCTGACCCCGGACGGCAAGCCTGACCCGGCGCAGGTTGCTGACCTGGCCGGCAAGCTGAAAAACGAATTCGGCGGTAGCACCTACGCCCAATACGCTAGCCTGTTCGTCGCGAAAGTCGCGGTCGACACCGGCAAGCTGGATGATGCAGCCACCGAGCTGAAGGCCGTCGCCGACAAGCCGACCAACCCGACCCTGGGTGAGATCGCACGTCAGCGCCTGGCACAGGTATTGGCGGCACAGAACAAGGCTGACGAAGCACTCAAGCTGCTCGACGGCGATGCTGACAAGGCATTTGTGGCCACTCGCGAAGAGCTCAAGGGCGACCTGTTGGTCCAATTGGGTCGTACCGACGAAGCCCATGCTGCGTACCAAAAAGCCAAGGCGGCGCTGTCTGATGAAGCGGCGGTCGGTGGCTTACAAATCAAGCTGGACGACTTGGCCAAAGGGGATGCGTGACGTGATCCGTTGGAAACATGCAGCATTGCTGGCTCTGGCCGTTCTGGCCGCGGGTTGCAGCAGCAACAGCAAGAAAGAACTGCCTCCGGCCGAGCTGACCAGCTTCAAGGAAGAAGTGGTCCTGCAAAAGCAGTGGAGCCGCTCCGTCGGTGATGGTCAGGGCGACCTCTACAACCTGTTGCAGCCGGCAATCGACGGCGAAAACATTGTGGCCACCGATTCCACTGGCGTCGTTATGTCCATGGACCGCATGAACGGCGACGTCAAATGGAAGAAAGACCTCGACCTGCCGGTTTCCGGTGGTGTGGGCGTCGGCTACGGCATGGTGTTGATCGGTACGCTCAAAGGCGAAGTGGTCGCCTTGGACTCCAGCAGCGGTGAAGAGAAATGGCGCGCTCGCGTGACCAGTGAAGTCCTCGCCGCGCCTGCTACCAACGGCGATGTGGTCGTGGTACAGACCCAGGATGACCGCCTGATCGGCCTGGATGCCTCTACCGGCAATCAGCGCTGGTTGTATGACAGCACCCCGGCGGTGTTGACCTTGCGCGGTACCAGCGGTCCGATCGTGACCAATAACCTGGCCGTTGCGGGCCTGTCCACCGGTAAAGTGGTCGCCCTGGATACCCAGAACGGCGTGCCTGCCTGGGAAACCCGTGTTGCCATCCCGCAAGGTCGCTCCGAGTTGGACCGCGTAGTGGACATCGACGGCGGCTTGCTGCTGTCGGGCGAGACCCTCTACGTTGCCACTTATCAAGGGCGCGTTGCTGCGCTGGACCTGCAAAGCGGGCGTATCAACTGGCAGCGTGATGCTTCCAGCTATGCCGGTGTCGCCCAAGGGTTTGGCAGCGTCTACGTAAGCCTGGCGTCCGGCACGGTTGAAAGTGTCGACGAACGCTCCACTACTGCACTGTGGAGCAATGACTCCCTGGCTCGCCGTCAGTTGTCGGCACCGGAAGTGTTCTCCAGCTACGTAGCGGTGGGTGACTTCGAAGGTTACCTGCATCTGCTGAGTCAGGTGGACGGTCGTTTTGTCGGCCGCGAGCGTATCGACAGCGACGGCCTGCGTGCTCGTCCGCTGGTCGTGGGTAACATGCTTTATGTGTTTGGCAACAGCGGCAAGCTGGAAGCCCTGACCATCAAGTAAGAACTATGCTTGGGGTAGCCCCTCAAGCAGCTTCACCTGTAGGAGCGAGTGTCATGTGGCGAGGGGGCGTGCTCCCGCTGGAGCGCGGAGCGCTCCCAAACCGGCCAACCGGATGCAACTCATGCATCTTGAATGCCTGGTTTTGGGGGCTGCTACGCAGCCCAGCGGGAGCAAGCTCCCTCGCCACAGCAAGCTCGCTCCTGCAGTCGAGCACCAGCCGCTGCCTTGCAGCGGCTTTTGTATTTTCTGAAATAACGAAGTGGAGAGCCGCATGGTTCCCGTAATCGCCCTGGTGGGCCGACCTAACGTCGGCAAGTCCACCTTGTTCAACCGCCTGACCAGGACTCGTGACGCCATCGTCGGCGACTTGTCCGGTCTGACCCGTGATCGCCAATACGGTGAGGCAAAGTGGCAAGGGCGCTCCTATATTATTGTCGACACCGGTGGTATTTCCGGTGACGAGCATGGCATGGACGAAAAAATGGCCGAGCAGTCGCTGCTCGCCATTGAAGAAGCCGATGTCGTGCTGTTCCTGGTGGACGCCCGTGCGGGCTACACCGCTGCTGACCAAATGATTGGCGAGCACCTGCGCAAGCGCAACAAGCGTTCCTATCTGGTCGCGAACAAGATCGACAACATCGATCCTGAAGCGGCCCGTGCCGAATTCAGCCCGATGGGCCTGGGCGATGCGATTCCGGTCGCCGGCGCTCACGGTCGCGGTATCACCCAGATGCTGGAAATCGCCCTGCGCGATTTCCCTAAGGATGATGTCGAGGAAGAAGAAGGCGAAGAGGAAATCGTTGCCGAAGGCGAGGAAGCCAAGCGCATTCCTGGCCCGAGCGAAAAAGACGGTATCAAGATCGCCATCATCGGCCGTCCGAACGTCGGTAAGTCGACACTGGTCAACCGCATGCTCGGTGAAGACCGGGTTATCGTGTACGACCAACCCGGCACTACCCGCGACAGCATCTATATCCCGTTCGAACGTAACGAGGAAAAGTACACGCTGATCGACACCGCTGGTGTGCGCAAGCGCGGCAAGATCCACGAGGAAGTTGAAAAGTTCTCGGTGGTGAAGACCCTGCAGGCGATCAAAGACGCCAACGTGGTGATCTTTGTGATGGATGCCCGCGAAGGTGTGGTCGACCACGACCTCAACCTGCTGGGCTTTGCCCTGGAGGCTGGTCGCGCACTGGTCATCGCGATCAACAAGTGGGATGGCATGACGCCCAGCGAGCGCGATTTCGTCAAGATCGAGCTGCAGCGTCGCCTGTTCTTCGTCGAGTTCGCCGATATCCACTTTATCTCGGCCCTGCACGGCACCGGTGTGGGTAACCTCTACGCCTCCGTACAGAACTCGTTCAAGTCCGCGGTGACCCGCTGGCCGACCAACCGTCTCACCCAGATCCTGGAAGACGCGGTGGGCGAGCACGCGCCACCGATGGTCAACAACCGCCGGATCAAACTGCGTTATGCCCACTTGGGCGGTGCCAACCCGCCGATTATCGTGATTCACGGTAATCAGATCGAGAAGGTGCCGAAGTCCTATGTGCGCTACCTGGAAAACACCTACCGCCGCGTCTTGAAACTGGTCGGTACGCCGATTCGTATCGAGTTCAAAGGTGGCGAGAACCCATACGAAGGCAACAAGAACACCTTGACTGACCGTCAGGTGAACAAGAAGCGTCGTTTGATGACTCACCACAAGAAGGCCGACAAGAAGCGCCGAGATAAAAAGTAGGGCAGCGACTAGTGGCAAGCGGCAAGTAACAGCGAGATTACTTGTAGCTTGTAGCTAGCGGCTCGACACTCAAAATGCCAGGCACAAAAAAGGGCTCTAAATGAGCCCTTTTTTGTGCCTGGCATTTTGGCTCTTGACCTACTTGCAGCTTGCAGCTTAAAACTTTCAGCTCACCCGAAGGGGGCTCCCATGATCACCAGCAAGCTGCCGAATGTCGGCACGACCATTTTCACCACCATGTCGCAACTCGCCGCCGAAACCGGCGCGCTCAACCTGTCCCAGGGTTTCCCGGACTTCAATGGCCCCCAGGGTTTGCTCGACGCGGTGGGCAAGCATGTCGCCCTGGGGCACAACCAATATGCGCCAATGACCGGTCTGCCGGTGCTGCGTCAGCAGGTGGCAGCCAAGATCGCGCGCAGTTATGGCGCCGTGGTCAATGCTGACAGTGAGGTGACCATCACCCCCGGTGCTACCGAGGCGATCTTCTGTGCGATCCAGACAGTGATTCGCAACGGTGATGAAGTCATCGTGTTCGACCCCAGTTACGACAGCTACGAACCCTCCGTCGAATTGGCCGGCGGTCGTTGCGTACATGTGCAACTGAGCCCGCAAGGCTTTGCCCTGGATTTTGAAAGGATCAAGGCTGCGCTCTCGCCGCGCACGCGCATGATCATCCTCAATACCCCGCACAATCCTACCGGCGCATTGATCAGTCGTGCCGAGTTGGACCAGTTGGCCGAACTGATCCGCGACCGCGATATTTATCTGGTCAGCGATGAGGTTTATGAGCATCTGGTATTTGATGGCGTATCACACGTCAGCGTGCTGGCCCATGAAGAGCTGTACCAGCGTGCGTTCGTGGTCAGTTCTTTCGGCAAGACCTACCACGTCACTGGCTGGAAAACCGGCTACGTAGTCGCGCCACCGGCCCTGACGGCCGAACTGCGCAAGGTGCATCAATATGTCAACTTCTGCGCGGTGACGCCGCTGCAGTATGCTTTGGCGGACTTCATGGCCGAACATCCGGAGCATGTCGACGAACTGCCGGCGTTCTACCAGGCCAAGCGCGATCTGTTCTGCGACCTGCTCGCACCGTCGCGTTTCAGTTTTACCCGGGTGACCGGCACTTACTTTCAACTGGTGGATTACTCACAGATTCGCCCGGACCTGGATGACGTTGCCATGTCACTGTGGATGACCCGCGAACATGGCGTGGCGACCATCCCGGTCTCAGTGTTCTACCAGCACCCACCCCAAGGCCAGCGCCTGGTGCGCCTGTGCTTTGCCAAACGCGAGGAGACGCTGCGACAAGCGGCCGAAAAGCTATGCGTGATCTGAGTACATTGCCGAATCTGAATATTGCCCTGGTCCAGACCAGTCTCGTCTGGCATGACCGACAAGCCAACCTTGAACATTTCGAGCTGTTGCTGGAGCAGATCACAGGGGCTGACCTGATCGTGTTGCCGGAGATGTTCACCACCGGTTTTTCTATGGAATCGGCCATGCTTGCCGAGCCGGAACACGGGCCAACCCATCAATGGCTGCAGGCCCAGGCGGCGAAACACAATGCGGTGCTCACCGGCAGCGTCATCATCAAGGCGGCCGACGGCAGCCACCGCAATCGCCTGCTGTGGGCGCGTCCGGATGGTGAAGTGCTGCATTACGACAAGCGCCACCTGTTCAGAATGGCCGGCGAGCACGACCACTACACGCCCGGCGAGCGCCAGGTGCAGTTCGAATTGAAGGGCTGGCGCATTCGCCCGCTGATTTGCTACGACCTGCGCTTCCCGGTGTGGAGCCGCGATGCCCATGACACTGACCTGCTGCTGTACACCGCCAACTGGCCGGGGGCACGGCGACTGCATTGGAATCGGCTGTTGCCTGCACGGGCTATCGAAAACCTGTGCTATGTGGCGGCGGTGAACCGGGTCGGTACGGATGGCAAAGGCTTTGTCTATACCGGCGACAGCCAGGTGCTGGATTTCCAGGGTGAGACCTTGCTGAGCGCAGGGGAGGCGGACGGGGTGTTCCAGGTGTGCCTGGACGCGGCTGAACTGGCGGCGTATCGCACGCGGTTTCCGGCTAATCTGGATGCGGATACTTTCCAGTTGGTCTGATGGATTTTTGCTGGCGGGAATATTGCTCCCGATGAGGCCAGACCGATCACCACACCTCTTAAATAAAAAGGCCCCTGGATTCTCACCCAGGGGCCTTTTGCATGTCAGCGGTAAGTGCTTACGCCGCTTTCGCTTCCAGCTGGCTCAACGAGCGGTTCAGCGCACTGAATACCGCCTTAAAGCTCGCCGTGGTGATGTTTTCATCAATCCCCACACCGTGCACCGGGCGCTCGCCATTCACACGCAATTCAATGTAGGCCGCCGCCTTGGCATTGGTACCTGCACCGATAGCATGTTCGTTGTAGTCCATGATCTCCACCTTGATCGGCAGGGAGGCGACCAGGGCTTCCAGGGTGCCGTAGCCCTTGCCCTGCCAGCGCAGGTTGGTTTCACCTTGGCCTTTGCCGGAGACTTCCACTTCTACCGTACTGTTGCCGTTCTCTTCCTGCAGGCGATGGCTGACCAGCGCGTAGGGGGTGTTGGCTTGCAGGTACTCACGCTGCAGCAAGGCATAGATCTGCGGAGCAGTCATCTCCAGGCCCACGCGGTCGGTTTCAGCCTGAACCACTTGGCTGAACTCGATCTGCATGCGACGCGGCAGGCTGATGTCGTATTCCTGCTCCAGCAGGTAGGTGATGCCGCCTTTGCCCGACTGGCTGTTCACGCGAATCACCGCTTCGTAGCTGCGGCCGATGTCGGCCGGGTCGATCGGCAGGTACGGCACTTCCCACAGCGCATCGTCTTTTTGCTGGGCGAAGCCTTTGCGGATCGCGTCCTGGTGAGAGCCGGAGAAGGCGGTGTGCACCAGGTCGCCGACGTACGGGTGGCGTGGATGAACCTGGATCTGGTTGCACTCCTCGACGACCTTGCGCACGCCATCGATGTCGGAGAAGTCCAGCTGCGGGTCGAGGCCCTGGGTGTACATGTTCAGTGCCACGGTGACCAGGTCGACGTTGCCGGTACGTTCGCCGTTGCCGAACAGGCAGCCTTCGACACGGTCGGCACCGGCCATCAGGCCCAGCTCGGTGGCGGCAACGCCGGTGCCCCGGTCGTTGTGGGTGTGCAGGCTGATGATCACGCTGTCACGACGGTTGATATGGCGACCGAACCATTCGATCTGGTCGGCATAGATATTCGGCGTGGCGCATTCAACGGTGGCCGGCAGGTTGAGGATCATCTTGTGCTCAGGTGTCGGGTTCCACACCTCGATCACCGCGTCACACACTTCCTTGGCGAACTCCAGCTCGGTGGCGCTGAACGTCTCCGGGGAGTATTCGAAGGTCCACTGGGTTTCAGGCTGCAGGGCGGCGTATTTGACGAACAGCTTGGCGGCGTTGACCGCGATGGCCTTGATGCCTTCCTTGTCCTGGTTGAACACGATGCGACGGAACGACGGCGACGTGGCGTTGTACAGGTGCACGATGGCTTTCTTGGCGCCGCGCAGGGATTCGAAAGTCCGTGCAATCAGGTCTTCACGGCCCTGGGTCAGCACCTGGATAGTGGTGTCCTCGGGGATGTGGTTGTCTTCGATCAGGGTGCGTACAAAGTCGAAGTCGGTTTGCGAAGCTGCCGGGAACGAGGCTTCGATTTCCTTCACGCCGACAGCCACCAGGGTCTTCCAGAAGCGCAGCTTTTTAACCGCGTCCATTGGCTCGATCAGCGACTGGTTGCCATCACGCAGGTCGGAACTGCACCAGATCGGCGCGGTGGTGATGGTTTTCGAAGGCCAGGTGCGGTCCGGGATATCGATAGTCGGGAAGGCGCGGTACTTGGAAGATGGGTCTTTGAGCATGCTCATCAGAAGAATCCTTGTTGTAGGGCCGAGAAGAGGCGGCCTGCCGGAAAGCGTTTATTAGGGATAAAACCGGGGACGAGGCAGATCGATTCAGCCTGGCAGTCGTGCGCTGACAAGGCACAGGCTGCGGTGCTGGCGGAGCTGAATGAGGGTGTGAGAGGTTTTCATAAGCTCAACCCTAACCGCCGAGGTGAAAGATGGCAAGCAGTCGAAAAAAATTGAGAGAAGTTCTGCTATTGGCGTAAAAAACGAGATTTTATGGTCGTTAAGTGTGTGGTGTCTGGTTTTTATTGCGCGCCCATTGGCAGGCGCGCAATCGAGTCTATCAGGGTTGGAACGCGCCGATAAAGATCGCCGGGTCCACTCGCGCATCATTGAGGCTGACGTTCCAATGCATATGCGGCCCGGTCGCACGGCCTGTAGAGCCGACCTTGCCGACCACCGCGCCGCGTGCCAGTTGATCGCCCACTTTCACGTCGATCTTCGACATATGGCAAAACATGCTGATAAAGCCTTGGCCATGGTCGACAAACACGGTGTTGCCGTTGAAGAAGTAGTTGCCGGTCAGGACCACTTTCCCAGCCGCAGGGGTTTTGATCGGGGTGCCGGCACCGACGGCAAAGTCCAGGCCGGAATGAGGGTTACGCTCCTCGCCATTGAAGAAGCGGCGCACGCCGAACTTGCTCGACAGCGGTCCGTTCACCGGTTTATCCAGCACCAGGTTGCTCGGCACGTTGGGGCTGAAGGTGCGGTATGCCTTGATCTGCACCGCCAACTCGCCCTCGATACGCTTGAGTTGCGCCGGATCGGGGTTGACCTGGCTTTTGTTTTTCAAGGTGATGCGTTGTTCCGGGTATTTCTTGTAACCGACGATAAATGGCAGATTGCGCCCGCCGCTGTTGATGCGCTCGTTTCCCGGTTTAACCGTCAGTGGAATGCCGACAATCGCCAGCCAGTTGTCCTGCTCCTTGACCACCAGCACCGGTTTGCCCTGATACGTGGCTTTGGGGGCCATCGCCGATGGGCCGAGATCGACCACGGCAACGCCGCCGGGCACCGGTTTGTTCAAGGTACGGGTGATGTAGCTGTCCGCATGGGCATTAAAGGCAAGGCACAGCAGCATCAACAGGCTGAATAAGCGTGGCATTGATCAATCCAGTAACGAAAGAGTGACGGGGGTCAGGTGGTTGTCTTCAACCCGCACCTGCAGTTCGCCTTCACCGAGGCGAGCGGTCAGGCGCTGGCCGGTGTGGGTTTGCGCGGCGTTGCGGATGGCCTGGCCGCGTTCATCCAGCAGGATGCTATAACCGCGGCCCAGGGTTGCCAGCGGGCTGACCACCTGCAGCGTCTGCACCTGGCTTTGCAGTTGCAGGCGGCGCGCCTTCAGGCCTTCGCGCATGGCGCGGGGCAGGCGTTCGGCGAGGCTATCCAGGCGTTGGCGCAACAAGGCCAGTTGGCGTCCGGGATGTTGGCCGGCCAGGCGGGTTTCCAGGCGAATCAGGCGTTCGCGACGGGTATTGAGGCTGCGTTCGAACGCGCGGCGCAGGCGCATGTCCAAGTCATCCAGGCGCTGGGCTTGCTGGCGCAAACGTTCACCGGGATGGCGCAGGCGGCGTGCCAAACCCTCCAGGCGCAGGCGGTCGTGGCTCAGGCGGTTGCGCATCAGCATCACCAGGCGGCGATGCAGGTTTTCTACCTGGCGCACCAGATGGCTGGCGTCCGGCGCCAGTAATTCAGCGGCGGCGGAGGGGGTAGGGGCGCGCACATCGGCCACGAAGTCGCTGATGGACACGTCTGTTTCATGGCCGACCGCGCTGACAATGGGCGTTACACAGGCATCGATTGCGCGGGCTACGGCCTCCTCGTTGAAGCACCAGAGGTCTTCCAGCGAGCCTCCGCCTCGGGCCAGGATCAATGCGTCAAAACCCCGGGCGTCGGCGAGTTTCAGCGCGCGCACAATTTGCGGAATTGCTTCGCGACCTTGCACGGCGGTCGGGATCAGTGTCAGTTCGACGTTTGGTGCCCGGCGGCCGAACACACTGATGATGTCGCGGATCACCGCGCCGGTCGGCGAGCTGATGATGCCAATGCGTCGAGGGTGGGCCGGCAGCGGCACTTTGCGTTCGGCACTGAACAGGCCCTCGGCACTGAGTTTTTCCTTCAAGGCATCGAACGCCAGGCGCAGAGCGCCATCGCCGGCAGGCTCAACGGTATCAAGGATCAACTGGTAGTCGCCACGGCCCTCGAACAGCGAGACCTTGCCACGTACCTTCACCGCCAGGCCGTCCTTCAAGGCTTGGCGCACCCGTGCGGCATTGTTGCGAAACAGCGCGCAACGGACCTGGGCGCCACTGTCCTTGAGGGTGAAGTACACGTGGCCGGAGGCTGGGCGGGCGAGGTTGGATATCTCGCCTTCAACCCAGATATTGGTGAACACGTCTTCCAGCAACACCCGCGCGCGGCCGTTGAGCTGGCTGACAGTCAGGACTTCACGGTCCAGGCCCAAACGGGCAAAGGGATCTTTAATCATGGCGGCAGTTTATAGGCATTCGCGCAGGGTTTGGCAGAATTGCGCCACCAGCGCGTTGGGCGTGTGCGCGCAGGCCAGGGCCACGGTGCTCAAGCAGTCCGGGTCGGCGAGGGGCAAAAAGTGCAGGTTGGGCGGGGCAATGTCCTGCATGGATTTTGGTAACAAGGCGATACCGAAACCGGCCTGGATCAGTTGCAGCTGGGTGGTCTTGCGCGACATCACTCGCGCCGCCTTGGGGAAAAATCCCGCGCGCATGCACAGTTCCGCCGACAGATAACTCAGGCCACCACGTTGGGGATGGGGGATCGAGATAAACGCTTCATCCTTGAGCTGCGCCGATTCAATCGGCCTGTCAGTGCGTGCCAGTGGATGGGTTGGCGGCACCGCCAGCAACAATTGCTCGCTATATAAAGGCTCTATGCATACGCCTTCACGTTGGCGCAGTGCTGGCAGGCGTAACAGCCCGACGTCCAGGCGACCCTCGGCGATTTCCTCCAGTTGCGCTTCGGAGGAGAGTTTGGCGATATCCACCGACACTCCGGGGCAGCGCTCCAGCCAGGTACTGATGCCTTGCAGCAACGGGCCGCTCATCGGCACGGTGCTTGAGTGGCTCAGGCGCAGGGTACCCAGTTGGCCGTGGCCCACTTGCGTCGCCATCTCGCTGGCCTTGAGCAGCTCACTCAGCAGATTTCGCGCCCGTGGATAGAAGGCTTCACCGGCGGCGGTGAGTCGCGGCTGGCGTGCGGTGCGCTCGAACAGCGGGGTTTGCAGCTGGGTCTCCAGCGCCTTGATCTGTCGACTCAGGGCCGATTGTGCGACAAACAAGCGTTCTGCGGCCGCGCTGAAGCTGCCGCTGTCGGCGATTTCGACGAAGTAACGCAACTGGCGGGTAGAGATCACGCGTCATGCCTTTTCGAGATGGCTGGAGAGCGTTGAAGATATTAGTCGCATCCCTCGCCCGTGGCTAAAGTGATGGCCATCTTTTCAAGGAATAAGCCCATGAGCCCGGTTGAGCTGATGAGTCAGTGGTCGTTTGGCGGTATGGAGTGGCTGGTGATCGGCCTGGGCGTGGCCGTGGCCTATATCGTCTTTGGTATTGCCGGCTTTGGTACGGCATTGGTGGCGGGGCCGATCCTGATTATGTTCATGCCGCTGTCGAAGATCATCCCGCTGCTGGTGTTGCTGGACTTCGTCGCCGCATTTGGCAATCTGCTGCAGTCGCGGCGTGACGTGAATAAGCCTGAGCTATTGCGTTTGCTGCCGTGCATGGCGGTGGGATGCACACTCGGTGTGGTGTTTTTGCTCAATCTGCATTCGGATCTGTTGTTGCTGTTGATGGGGCTGTTTATCAGTGCCTATGCGATTTACAGCCTGGCGGTAAAGGCGCGGCCGACGCAACTGGCGGCGGGCTGGTCGATTCCCATGCGCACCGTTGGCGGCTTGTTTGGCGCATTGTTCGGCAGTGGTGGCTTTTTATACGCGATGTACTTGAACAGTCGGTTGCCCAAGGACGCTGCTCGCGCTACGCAAAGCGCGTTGATCAGTTGCAGCACGGTGGTGCGCCTGAGCCTGTTCCTGATCGCCGGGGTGTATGCCGACTTGCCGTTGTTGATGCTAGCGCTGTGCCTGTTGCCGGCAATGGCCCTCGGGCTGTGGTGTGGGCGCAGACTGACGATGCGCATGTCCCGTGAAGCCTTTGTGCGATTGGTGACGTGGCTGGTGCTGGCCAGCGGCATTGCGTTGATCGGGCGGTATCTGAGCACTTGACCTGATTTCTTCAGGGATTAAGCTGCCAGCCTTCAGGGCCTCTTCGCGAGCAAGCCTGCCGCCACATTTGATTTGTGAAGACTTCAAATGTGGGGGCGTGCTGCTCGCGAAGGCGTCAGACGGCACACCGCAGGACTCTCATGAACTCCCAAAGCATCCTTGTCCCGAAAATCTCCACCTTGCCCGTCCACGAACCCCGCGCTCGGGCGATCGTGCGCTGGCTGGTGCGCAAGAACATCATCAAGGAAGAGCTGACCACCTGCGGCCGCACCGGCAACCGCATGGCCTACGCGCTTGCAGATGGCGCCCGGGCCGTGGTGCTGCATCCCGAGGCGCTGCCGTTCAACGAGCCGGTCAACGGCCTGGAGATCATCTACAAGCGTTGCATCTATACGCCGGCCAAGGGCTTTCTCGAAGAAGCCGGGTGCCCGGAATGCCTCAAGGAAGTCGGCGAAGCGCTGTTTGAAAGCCTGGAAGACTGGATGCCTGGCCACACTGACAACTTCACCTGCCCGCTGTGTGGGCATGAAGATGACATCAACGGTTTTCTGTTCCTGCAGGAATGCGGGTTTTCCAACCTGGGATTCATTTTCAACAATTGGGCGGAGGCCGGGTTCAAGCAGAGCTTTATCGACGAATTTGCCGATTGGTTGGACCAGAAGATGAGCTGGGTCAAAGTCGAACTGTAGGCTTGTAACCCGACCCCTGTGGGAGCGAGCTTGCTCGCGAAAATCGCCAACGATAAACCGGGCTGTCCGGTTTGAACGTGGTGCCCTGGCGTTCTTCGTGAGCAAGCTCGCTCCTGCAGAAAAGCGCCAGGTTTTACCCATCTATCAGTATTACCAAGTTTGTCAGAGTTTTACATTGAGCCCGGCAGGGTGCGTGTATATAATGGCGCGCTTCCATTTTCCCGCTCGGGAGCCCCCGCGATGCTGCGTATCAGCCAAGAAGCTCTGACATTCGACGACATTCTCCTAGTGCCTGGTTATTCCGAGGTGCTTCCTAACGAAGTCAGTCTCAAGACCCGCCTAACCCGTGGCATCGAGCTGAATATTCCTCTGATTTCCGCTGCCATGGACACCGTCACTGAAGCCCGTCTGGCCATCGCCATGGCTCAGGAAGGCGGCATTGGCATCATCCACAAGAACATGACCATCGAGCAGCAAGCTGCCGAAGTGCGCAAGGTCAAGCGTTACGAAGCCGGTGTGGTGAAGGATCCAATCACCATCGAAGCCGACGCCACCGTGCGTGACTTGTTCGATCTGACTCGCCTGCACAACATCTCCGGTGTTCCGGTGCTGCACGATGGCGACCTGGTCGGTATCGTCACTTCCCGTGACGTGCGTTTCGAAAACCGCCTTGAAGTCACCGTCCGCGAAGTGATGACGCCTAAAGAGCGTCTGGTCACGGTCAAGGAAGGCGCCGACAAGAACGATGTGCGCGAACTGCTGCACAAGCACCGCATCGAGCGCGTGCTGATCGTCGACGACAAATTCACCCTCAAAGGCATGATGACCGTCAACGACATCGAAAAAGCCAAGGCTTACCCGCTGGCCAGCAAGGATGACCAAGGTCGTCTGCGCGTCGGCGCCGCCGTCGGTACCGGTAAAGACACCGGCGACCGCGTTTCGGCCCTGGTTGCTGCCGGTGTTGACGTGGTGGTGGTCGACACGGCCCACGGTCACTCCAAAGGCGTGATCGACCGTGTGCGTTGGGTCAAGGAGAACTTCCCTGACGTGCAGGTGATCGGTGGCAACATCGCTACCGGCGCAGCCGCCAAGGCCCTGGCCGAAGCCGGCGCCGACGCCGTCAAGGTCGGTATCGGCCCTGGCTCGATCTGCACCACCCGTATCGTCGCCGGTGTCGGCGTGCCGCAAATCAGCGCCATCGCCAACGTCGCCGCTGCCCTTGAAGGCACTGGTGTGCCGTTGATCGCCGACGGCGGCATCCGTTTCTCCGGTGACCTGTCCAAGGCCATCGTTGCCGGTGCCTCCTGCGTGATGATGGGCTCGATGTTCGCCGGTACCGAAGAAGCACCGGGTGAGGTTGAGCTGTTCCAGGGGCGTTCGTACAAGGCTTACCGTGGCATGGGTTCGCTGGGCGCCATGTCCCAGGCACAAGGTTCTTCCGACCGTTACTTCCAGGACTCCTCGGCAGGTGCCGAGAAGCTCGTACCGGAAGGTATCGAAGGCCGTGTGCCGTACAAAGGCCCTCTGAGCGCCATCATCCATCAGTTGATGGGTGGCCTGCGTTCCTCGATGGGCTATACCGGTAGCGCCAACATCGAAGAAATGCGCACCAAGCCGGAGTTCGTACGGATCACCGGCGCCGGCATGGCTGAATCCCATGTCCACGACGTGCAGATCACCAAGGAAGCGCCAAACTACCGGGTCGGCTGATGCCGACAGCTATAAGCCTCAAGTTATAAGCTGCAAGCGGGGCTGTATTCGTACAGCTACCGCGCGGCTTCCGATTACTTGCAGCTTGCAGCTTGAAGCTTGCAACTGCTCTTCAGAGTTTCTCTCATGGCCCTCGACATTCACGCCCACCGCATCCTGATCCTCGACTTCGGTTCCCAGTACACCCAACTGATCGCCCGCCGCGTGCGTGAAATCGGCGTGTACTGCGAACTGCATCCGTTCGACATGGACGACGCAGCGATCCGCGAATTCGCCCCTAAAGGTGTCATCCTCGCCGGCGGCCCCGAGTCCGTGCACGAAGCCAACAGCCCGCGCTGCCCGCAAGCGGTATTCGACTTGGGCGTGCCGGTCTTCGGTATCTGCTACGGCATGCAGACCATGGCCGAGCAACTGGGCGGCAAGGTTGAAGGTTCCGAGTTGCGTGAATTCGGTTATGCCCGTGTGGACGTGGTCGGCAAGAGCCGCCTGCTGGACGGTATCGAAGATCACATCGACGCCGATGGCCTGTTCGGCCTTGATGTGTGGATGAGCCACGGTGACAAAGTCACCCGGATGCCGGAAGACTTCCACATCCTGGCCAGCACCCCGAGCTGCCCGATTGCCGGCATGTTCAGCGACGAGCGTCGTTACTACGGCGTGCAGTTCCACCCGGAAGTGACCCACACCAAGCAAGGCGGCCGCATCCTGTCGCGCTTCATCCTCGACATCTGCGAGTGTGAAGCCCTGTGGACACCGTCGAAAATCGCTGAGGACGCCATTGCCCAGGTGCGTGCCCAGGTCGGCACCGACAACGTGCTGCTCGGCCTGTCCGGCGGCGTTGACTCCTCCGTGGTTGCAGCACTGCTGCACAAAGCCATCGGCGACCAGTTGACCTGTGTATTCGTCGATAACGGCCTGCTGCGCCTGCATGAAGGCGAGCAAGTGATGGCCATGTTCGCCGAGAACATGGGCGTCAAGGTGATCCGTGCCAACGCCGAAGAGCAGTTCCTGAACAACCTGGCCGGCGAGTCCGACCCGGAGAAGAAACGCAAGATCATCGGTCGTACCTTCATCGACGTATTCGATGCCGAGTCCAACAAACTGGACAACATCAAGTACCTGGCCCAAGGCACCATCTACCCTGACGTGATCGAGTCGGCCGGCGCCAAGAGCGGCAAGGCCCACGTGATCAAGTCCCACCACAACGTGGGTGGCCTGCCTGAGGAAATGAACCTCAAGCTGGTAGAGCCGTTGCGCGAACTGTTCAAGGACGAAGTCCGCCGTCTGGGCCTGGAACTGGGCCTGCCGTACGACATGGTCTACCGCCACCCATTCCCGGGCCCGGGCCTGGGCGTGCGCATCCTGGGTGAAGTGAAGAAGGAATACGCCGACTTGCTGCGTCGTGCCGACCACATCTTCATCGAAGAACTGCGCAAGGCCGACTGGTATCACAAAGTCAGCCAGGCATTCGTGGTGTTCCAACCGGTGAAATCCGTTGGCGTCGTAGGCGATGGCCGTCGCTACGCATGGGTCGTGGCCCTGCGTGCCGTAGAAACCATCGACTTCATGACCGCCCGCTGGGCACACCTGCCGTACGAACTGCTGGAAACTGTCAGCGGCCGTATCATCAATGAGATCGAAGGCATTTCGCGCGTTACTTATGACGTGTCGAGCAAGCCGCCGGCGACGATTGAGTGGGAGTGATTGGGCACCCTGCACTGATTAGAGTGCGGCGCTAGACCCCGATTAGCGCAGGAAGGGCCTAGCCAATGCCAGTCAGTTTTGCTGACTGGCATTTTTGTTTTTGGGCAGAAAGCTCCGAAGCAAAAACCGTCGTTTCAATGAGCGACAAAGGCTAGTGTAAGTATTAGAGAAACTGTGATCGAATCAAATCCGTATCGAATGGTGTGATCCCTTGATCAGGCGCAAACACCGACTGTGCTTGCTGCGGTGAAGGCACTCGTTCTCCCCGTGCTCGAACATGCAAATCGAACAGAGTCTCCAAGTCCGGTCTTGGCGTATGTACCAATGCTCGCAGCATTAACGAAACCCCGCTGAGGTTGTTTCCGACGTTGTTCCATCGCGGAGATGAAGTGAGCCCCAAGTCGGCCCAAATCGTGTGGCGCTCCTGCAAGTCCATCACGAATGGCAGACAGATCACTGTGTCGGATGCGATATCGATGCGATCGAACACGGAGCGCGGCTCGAATACTTCACCCGACGCAGTGTCGGCGCGCGCCATCCAGCCAGCGAAGCATTCAGGAAGATCGCAGTACGGCTGCTCGGTGAATGAGTTGATAGACGTAACGACGTAGCGGATACCCTTCTTGACGAGGATATCGAGGTCGAGGTCGATGAACTCTGAAGCTCCGTCGGGCGCGTCGACGATGTCGCCGCTGTGGTAGCCGCCGAAAGCCTTCAGGTTGTAGTACGCGACCGATTCTATGAATACAAAATTGGCGTCGAAAAATGCTGCGGACAAGTCGATGTCGGTGCGTCCACGGCCGTTCTTCCACCATAAGAACAGGCGAATGAAGCGCGTGTCAGGCATAGGCAAGCGACTACCCCGCACCAGCGTTCTCAACGACTTCGATGAGGCTCGCTGCGCCAGCGGCACCTTGTATTCGCGTAATGCTGGATCGATGAAACAACGGCCCAGTGGCGGTAGCGACGTAAAACGCGATACGAGAGCGTCCTCGCAGATTCTGGCTGTACGTGCCAACACGTCGGGGGCGATAGGTTCGCGTCGGTCCTTTATGCCATAGACTTTGGCAAATGCACCTTTCGGTATGAAGGTTCGCAGGGGAAGGGGGCGCGGTGCCCGTACCTGGGCCAGTAGTTGCAGCAAGACAGGAGAGGACACTTGTGGTGCAACCACCTCGAACGCATCGAGAACCGATTCGGGTTCAGTCGTGCGCCGCAGGGTCACGTCCAGCCGTCGTGCAAACTCGCCAGGACGGCTTTGGAGTATCGGTATAAGCGTGGCGATATGACGCTGGGCAAGCAATTTTTCGACGCGTGATGCAAATGAATCTGGTGCTTCGTTGCGACGTGCTGCCGTGATTGCGGCGAGCGCTCGAGGGTAGTTGTCGGCGTAGTCGCCCGGATGCAGTACTTCAGCCAGTCGTTTCCATCGCTCAGCCTGCCGCATCACGTCTTCTGCAGCGTTGGGGATGCGGTCGAGCAGGCGCAACAGCAGGCGGCGCATCGAACGCTTCATCGCAGTGAAACGTGTCGACGCTGTCGCCAGTGACACGTCTCCTCCATTCAGCGCGACCGCGAGTCGTAGCACGTCAGTTGCCGTATCGACGTTTCGCTCCAGAAATGCCTCAACCCGTGCATCACCGGCTACATGCAGGATAAGTGCGCTGCCAACCTGTGCACGGATCTCCCGAAACGGTACGGACTCAGGCAGCAGTCGGAACACATCGCTTTTGTACTCTCGGATAAACCAGATGACATCGGCAGTTTCCTCTTCTGAGAGCGAGGTGCGCGATGATATCAGCGGTTCAAGGAGTGACTCGAACTCAGAGACACTTCCCGGTTCGATAACGCGGGATATGAAGTTGCCTTCAAGCATCGCAGGTCGAGCGTGTTCGGTCGGTGGTAACCGTAGAAGCGTGAGGTAGTGAATGACGGCGTTAAGGTACAACTCCGCCTCTGAGGCTGTCAGGACCTGCTCTGGAAAGTCAGGGTAAAAGGGCCTGTGGTGTACATGAGCGCCCGTTTCCCGCCGAAGGACGCCAACAATTTCCCGCAGCCAGTACTTGAGTTCTGTTGCTGATAACTTGCCGATTTGCTCAATCAGAGACTCTGACAATACACATCGGAACGCCGCGACTTCCCGGACAGCCGACGCGACCTGAGCGCGCGTGGCACCGCCAGTGCCCATCGGGACGTGAACTTTGCTACGGCGACGCAGGAACAACCCCTGATTCATGCTTGATTTACTCCCTTAGCGCCGTCGTGGACGAGTTGTAGCGTCTTGCTACAGCTGATGTAAAAACGCCTGCAAGCAGCAGGCGCAGTGTGGAGAGCGAAACCCCTAGGTCATCGGAGGTTAGAAGGAAGGTGTTCCATAGCCACGAGGGCATTCTACGAAAGGTTGAATCTGTTTGTCAGGTCGCAGCGTCTCTCAACAGTAACAAGCTGCTTCGCCGGAAGAAGGGGGCCGCTTCGCGACCCAGCGGGAGCAAGCTCCCTCACCACAGGGTTGCTTTGCGCCCTGCCTGTCTCTTACCTGTTAGAGGTGGGTATCGAGGGTGCACTCGGCGTCAGAAAAACTCATCCAACAAACAATAGAACTTGATCCGCTGCTCATCGGGTTCCACACCATAAACCTCAAAAAAGGGTTTAACCCATGCCTGCCCCAGGTTGCGCTGAATACTCCGCGCTGCCAGGGCAAGGTCTTGATAACGGTCACTGATCCCCAGCCGACCGCAGTCGATGAAGCCGCTGAAGTGACCCTCTGCCGCCATGAAGTTCGGCAGACAGGCGTCGCCGTGGGTGACGACCCGATCATGGGGCTCTGGCTGAGTCGACAACAGTTCGGCAAACACGTCTTCAGCACTTTGCCCCAGTCGCTCGTCGTCGAAGTCCGACTCGTCCACCCGCCCCGCGCTGACATGTGCCTGGGCGCGTGCGATGCGTTGCTCAAGTGAATGGTCGAAGGGGCAGCGTGCGATAGGAACTTGATGCAATGTACGCAGCGCCGTCGCCAGTAGGTTGATGACCTGCGCGGCAGAAAGCTCGCTGGCGCTGGCCAGGTCCTGTCCCGGTACGGTGGTCATCAGTAGCCAATGGCGATGGTCGTCTTGCACTTCATCCAGGACCACAGGCGCAGGCAGATCAACCTGCCGCAGCCAGCGAAGCCGCTTGATTTCATCTGCCAGCTCACCGTGTTCCTCAAGGGGCTCGGACTTCAGGAACAGATCCGTGCCGTCGTCCTGGCGCAGGCGAAAGACATCTGCACGCGACTCGCCGATGGCTTGCTGCTCGACGAGTGCATGGGGGTATTGTCCACGCCATTTGTTTGGAATATTCACGTGCTTTCTTTCCAGCTGACACCCGTACAAACTCTACCTCAAGCCGGCAAGGGTTGGAGAGTTTCCTGGGCTTGCCCATAATCGGAATGAAGCAACGCTACCTTATTGCTTCTGATTTAATTAACACGCTGATGCCATTGCTCACTGTGAGCGGTCGCAATCTTGGAGGCCCGTACATGAAGCTGGAAGAGCGTATGCAGAGTGCCATTGATGGCATGCTGGAAAACGTGATCCTGCGCATGGATGTTGCTGCGCTTGGCGGGCATTCACAGGTTTCTGTTGCGTTGGATGAGCTAATGCGCAAAGGCGTGATCGTCCGCATGGGCATTGGCATCTACGCGAAAGCTTCGCGTCACCCTGATACAGGCGTTGTCACTCCTGTAGCTGACCTTGAAACACTCGCTGTTGAGGTGTTTCAGCGGCTGGGTGTTAGTGCGTCTGTGCAAGTCGCCAAATCCGGATCGGGGCGTTCAGTCGTGTCAAAAAACGCAAAGATCTGTGTGAAAGGTAGCCGCCGAATTCGACGCAAGTTATCGCTCGGGGGACGGTCGGTGGTTTATGTCAATGAACTCGCCTCTCCCCGGAAACCGAAAAGCTCGGTACGGCGTCATCCGAAAACGGGTGCGTTGATCATTCCTGAGTCTGGACTAAGGCGTTATGTGATGGATCTGGCGGACTCGTGCCAGGTCGCTTATATCAGGACTTACGCAGATGAGTGGGCAGAAAATGTTTCCCGTCTGGCGGGAGATGATGTTCGCACAGACGTCATAGAGAACTTGGTCATCGCGCTGAAGAAAGAGAAAAAAGTCACCGGTCTGGAAGCGGTTCACCTGCTCACCAACTATTTGAGGGAAAAGCAGCGTGTTTGACCCATTCAAGGAGCCGCTATTCATTCCGTCCGCGGCCTGAATGGCTTAGTGACGACGGACACTGTCGAGGGGTGTTCAGACGATCCTGCGATCTCCCGAAAATATCAGGCGTTTGATCAGCGGCGGGGCTACACCATCGATTAAGAGGCGCGGCTCTCAAGCCTCTAGCCCCCAACCCTGCGCGTACCTTTCAACGACGCGCAATATCCGAAAAGTAAAACTTATCCAACGTATGCCGCGACTCGGTGTACTCGAACTGCCGCCCGTCCTGCAAAAACGTCTGGTTACTCACCACGATCACATGGCTCTGGCCGTCTAGGTCGAGGTGTGCCTGGTCGTCCTTGCTGCGCGGCAGGGCTTCGATGGTGCGTTGGGCGTAGGCAATTTGCAGTTGTAAGGTCTGTTCGATAAACGCGTAGATCGACTGTTCGGCGATAGCGCGGTCCAGCCCCGGGATCACGTCAGCGACGAAGTGGTTGATGTCGAGGATCACGCGTTTGCCGCCGATGCGCCGTACCCGTTTGATGCGGGTGATCAGGGTGCCGGGTTCTGCTTCGATGTGTTGCAGCAGTGAGCCTTCCAGGGGCAACTGGGTGAATTCGACGACTTCAGTGCGTACGTCATCGCCCAGGTCGGCGTGGGTTTCGTGGAAGCTGACGATACCACCCAGTTGGAACTCGATCGGGTTGGGCGACAGCACGAAGGTGCCCTTGCCGTGGATTTTTTGTGCAAAACCACGTTCCTGAAGCTGCTCGATGGCGCGGCGCACGGTGCCGCGGCTGGCCTGGTAGCTGTCCATCAGTTCGGTTTCGGAGGGAAGGCGCGTGCCGCGTTGCAGGCGTTCGGTGGTGATGCTGGCAAGCAGATCCGTATAGATCTGGTTGTATTTGCTCATGGAGATGGCTCTGTGCCCGACGGATGAAGGTGACTGCGCGTTCAGGCAGGAACCTTAGTGGCAGAGGTGGGGTTTGTCCATTGGATGCCGGAGCAAGAACAGAAATGTCCGACTCAGGGTTCGGAAAAGTAAACAATTTGTAACTCGTACAGACGAGTTGTTGCTTTAACTCGTACAGACGAGTACTTTTGCCCTCGGCGTGCTGCCAATGACTGCCCCCAAATAAAAAAATCAAAGTGGAAACCAAGCATGAGCCACGACTATTCGACGATTGCCCGCGAGATTCTCGAGAACCTCGGGGGCAGCGACAACCTTGAGCAAGCTGCCCACTGCGTGACCCGCCTGCGTCTGGCGCTCAAGGACCCCAGCCGGGTCAACGGCAGCGCGTTGAACCAGGTCGACCTGGTCAAGGGCTCGTTTTTCACCGGCGGCCTGTTCCAGGTGGTGATCGGCCCCGGTGAAGTGGAAAAGGTCTACGCCGCATTGCGCGAGCAAACCGGGCTGGCCGCCGCCACCATCGCGGATGTGAAGAAGAAGGGCGCCGACAAGACCAACGCCATGCAGCGCCTGGTGCGGGTCTTCTCCGATGTGTTCATGCCGATCCTGCCCGCCTTGATCATCGCCGGCCTGCTGATGGGTGTGAACAACCTGATGGGCGCCAAGGGCATGTTCATCGAGGGCAAGACGCTGCTGGAGGCCTATCCGAACCTGGATGGCCTGTGGAGCCTGATCAACCTGATGGCCAACACCTCGTTCGTGTTCCTGCCGGCGCTGGTGGGCTGGTCGGCGGCCAAGCGCTTTGGCGGCAGTGAGATCCTCGGCATTGTGCTCGGCCTGATGTTGGTACACCCGGATCTGCTCAACGCCTGGAATTACGGCAAGGCCGTGGCCGGGCTCGATGGCCAGAGCCTGCCGTACTTCGATATTTTCGGCTGGTTCAAGATCGAAAAAGTCGGTTATCAGGGGCAGATCCTGCCGATCCTGATGGCGGCGTATGTGATGAGCGTGATCGAGAAATGGCTGCGGGCACGCGTGCCCAACGCGATTCAACTGCTCGTAGTGCCGATTACCACCATCGTCGTGACCGGGGTGCTGGCCCTGGCCATCATCGGCCCGGTGACCCGCCACCTCGGCATCCTGATCACCGAGGGTGTGGTCACCCTGTTTGACCTGGCACCGATGGTAGGCGGAGCGATCTTTGGCCTGTTGTACGCGCCGCTGGTGATCACCGGCATGCACCACATGTTCCTCGCCGTAGACCTGCAGCTTATCTCCACCCAGGGCGGCACCTTTATCTGGCCGATGATCGTGATGTCCAACCTGGCCCAGGGCAGCGCCGCGCTCGCGGTGTTCTACACGACCCGCAATGCGCGGGACAAAAGCATGGCGTCGACCTCGGCGATCTCCGCTTACTTCGGCATTACCGAACCGGCGATGTTCGGGGTGAACCTGCGCTTCAAGTTTCCATTTTATGCGGCCCTTGCGGGCTCTGCGTTGGGCAGCATTTTCCTGTCGATGAACAAGGTGCAGGCATCGGCCATCGGCGTGGGGGGCTTGCCCGGGTTTATTTCGATCGTGCCGCACTCCATCGCCATGTTTGTGATCGGGATGGTCATCGCGATTGTGGTGCCGTTTGTTCTGACCTGTGCGTTGAGCATGAAGATTGTCCGGCCTGGGTATCGAGTCGCCTGATCGACCGCTATCGGAGCGAGCCTCTCCCATATTGATTTGTGAACGCATTCACAAGTGGGAAGGGGCTTGCTCCCGATGAGGCCCGAGGGGCCAGCACACAACTTACTGAAGGAGTCCCCATGCAAGACTGGCAGCACTCGGTGATCTACCAGATCTACCCCAAAAGCTTCCACAGCCACGCGGGTAACGCCACCGGTGACCTGCTGGGCATCGTGGACAAACTCGACTACCTCAAATGGCTGGGTGTGGATTGCCTGTGGATCACGCCGTTCCTGCGTTCGCCGCAACGCGACAACGGCTACGACATCAGCGACTACTACGCCATCGATCCCAGCTACGGCACCATGGCCGACTGCGACCTGCTGATCAGCGAAGCGGCCAAGCGCGGCATCAAGCTGATGCTGGATATTGTGGTCAACCACACCTCCATCGAACATGAGTGGTTCCAGCAAGCGCGCAGCAGTCTCGACAACCCATACCGCGACTTCTACATCTGGCGCGACCAACCGAACAACTGGGAATCCAAGTTCGGCGGCTCGGCCTGGGAGTACGAAGCGCAAACCGGCCAGTACTTCCTGCACCTGTTCGACCACACCCAGGCCGACCTCAATTGGGATAACCCCAACGTGCGCGCCGAGGTGTACAAGCTGATGCGCTTCTGGCGCGACAAAGGCGTGGGCGGTTTCCGCCTGGACGTGATCAACCTGATTTCCAAGCCCGCCGATTTTCCCGAAGACACCAGCGATGGCCGGCGCTTCTACACCGACGGCCCCAACGTGCACGAATACCTGCAGGAAATGCACCGCGAAGTCTTCGAAGGGCATGCACTGATCAATGTCGGCGAGATGTCGTCCACCAGCCTTGAACACTGCATCCGCTACTCGCGGCCAGAGTCGAAAGAACTGTCGATGACTTTCAACTTTCATCACCTGAAAGTCGATTATCCGAATTTGCAGAAGTGGGTGAAGGCCGACTTCGATTTCCTGCAACTCAAGCAGATCTTTTCCGACTGGCAACTGGGTATGCAGGCCGGTGGCGGCTGGAATGCGCTGTTCTGGTGTAACCATGACCAGCCGCGAGTGGTCTCGCGTTTTGGTGATGACGGCGAGCACCGCGTGGTCTCGGCCAAGATGCTCGGTACCGCGTTGCACTTCCTGCAGGGCACGCCGTTTGTGTACCAGGGCGAAGAACTGGGCATGACCAATCCGGGCTTCGACAGCATCTCGCAGTATCGCGATGTGGAGACCCTGAACATCTTCCGACTCAAGCGTGATGCCGGTGAGTCCGAGGCATCGAGCATGGCGGCGATCATGCAGAAGTCCCGTGACAACGGGCGCACACCAATGCAGTGGAATCAGGAGGCGAATGCCGGTTTCAGCACGGGTGAACCCTGGATCGGCATTCCGGCCAATGCGGCGCAGATCAACGTTGCCAGCCAATTGGATGACCCGGATTCGGTGCTGCATCACTACCGTGCGCTGATCGCTCTGCGTCGCCACGAGCCGCTGATTCAAGAAGGCGTTTACCGCCCACTGTTGCAAGACCACCCGCAAGTCTGGGCCTACGTGCGCGAAGGCCAGGGCGAGCGCTTGCTGGTACTCAACAATTTCTATGGCGAAAGCTGCGAAGTCCTATTGCCGGAAGGTGTCATCGGCACAGCGACTGAGCAACGCCTGCTGATCAGCAACTACCCCGACTGCCCGCCGCGTTCGAGCAGGGTGGCGTTACGCCCTTATGAATCGTTTGTGCTGCACCTCAAGGAGTGAGACCCGCTGGAACCCCTGTATGGGAGTGCAGGGGCGCTGCAAAAAACATAATAAAAATAGTGGAGTGCTTCATGAAAACAACAATAAAGCTGGGCCTCATTGCGTCGTGTCTCACCGCCCCATTTGCCGCTCAGGCCCTGGAGTTCGCCGGTTACCTGCGCAGCGGCGCGGGCACCTCAACAGGCAGTGGCAAACAGCAGTGCTTTCAGTTGCCGGGGGCGCAAACGAAATACCGTTTGGGGAACGAATGCGAGCAGTACGCCGAGCTCGAATTGCGCCAGGATGTGCTCACCCTTGATGACGGCTCGGTGCTTAGCGTCGATGCGATGGCGTCTCTCTACAACAAGTACGACCGTGCCCTGAAATTCCAGGGCGAAGACAATGGTTCGGCGCGCATGCCGCAGATGTATGCGCAGTGGTCCAACTTGCCCAGCCTCAATGGCGGCTCGCTGTGGGCGGGGCGGCGTTACTACAAACGTAACGACATCCACATCTCCGACTTCTACTACTGGAACCAGAGCGCCACGGGTGGCGGCGTCGAGGACGTATTGATCGGCGACCTCAAATACAGCTATGCCCTCTCGCGCAAGGACAACCTGTACCAGAAGGAATACGCCACCCGTCACGACTTCAACGTGGCGGGCTTCAAGACCAACCCTGGTGGTGAACTGGAGTTCGGCTTGAGCTACATCGACAAAGCCGGCGGTCGCGACGCCAACAGTGGGTGGGCGATCACGGCGCAGCATGTGCAAAAACCTTTCCTGGGTGGCAAGAACAAATTCGCCCTGCAATACGGCGAAGGCCCTGGCACCGGCCTCGGTTATACCGGCGATACGAGACTGGACAAGAGCAGCAAAAGCTACCGCGCCGTGGAGTTTTTCGACTGGCAGCTCACCCCGCGTTTCGGCGGGCAGGTCGAGGCGGTGTACCAGAAAGACATCCGTCCCGGCAGCCAGGACCAGACCTGGATGTCCATCGGCGTGCGCCCGGCGTATGCACTCAGCGAGCAATTCAAACTGGTCACCGAGCTTGGGCATGATCAGGTTGAGGCCACGGGTGGCACGCGCAAACTGAGCAAATTCACCTTCGCCCCGACCTGGTCGCCCAAAGGTCCTGAATTCTGGGCACGACCGGAGGTGCGCTTGTACTACACCTATGCAAGCTGGAACGAAGCGGCCAAGCGTGCGGCGAATGAGTTGGCGGCAGGTTCGGCGCTGTCCGACACCGGCGCCTACGGCACTGCACGGCATGGGTCGAACGTCGGTGTGCAGGTCGAATATTGGTGGAAGTGAATCCCTGGTGTACGCGGGATAAATGTGGGAGCGGGCTTGCTCGCGAAAGCGGTCTATCAGGCAACACAGGTATTGAATGCCCCACCGCATTCGTGAGCAGGCCCGCTCTGACACATTGATCGTCGTTCACCCGGGAATTTGCGTTCGCCCTATGATTTTTACAGAACAAACAGCAGGTGAAGTCATGACCACAACTCAACCCCTGGAACTGCTGGCGCCTTTGTCCGGCGTGCTGCTGGCGCTGGATCAGGTGCCCGACCCGGTGTTCGCCAGTCGCCTGATCGGCGACGGCGTATGCATCGACCCGACCTCGCAGACCCTCAGCGCGCCGTTGGCCGGGGTGATCAGCAATATCCAGGACAGTGGGCATGCCGTCAGCGTGACCGACGACAACGGCGTCCAGGTGCTGATGCATATCGGCCTGGACACCGTGAACCTGGCGGGCCAGGGCTTCACTCGATTGGTGCAGGAAGGCCAGCACGTGGCGGTCGGGCAACCTCTGATCGAATTCGATGCCGACTACGTGGCGCTCAATGCGCGTAGTTTGCTGACGCTGATGCTGGTCGTCAGCGGCGAGCCTTTCACGCTTTTGGCCGATGGCCAGGTGGAGGCAGGCCAGCCGCTGCTGCGGGTGTCACCTGCTCAAGCCGTTGACGAGGTTGTTGAGGAGGAGGGCGACGCACTGTTCTCCAAGCCGTTGACCTTGCCCAATGCCAACGGCCTGCACGCCCGCCCCGCGGCGGTGTTTGCCCAGGCGGCGAAGGGGTTCAAGGCGAGCATCTATTTGCACAAGCAAGTCCAGAGCGCTAATGCCAAGTCGCTGGTGGCGATCATGGCGCTGCAAACCGTACAGGGCGATACCTTGCAAGTGAGCGCCGCCGGAGAGGATGCCGAGGCAGCGATCAAGACGCTGGTGAAGTTGTTGAATGAAGGCTGTGGTGAGACGGTCGATGCGACGGACGAGGTGGCTGTCGAGGTGACTGAGCCGTTGGCTACGGCGGCGTCAGCCACATTATTGCGAGGCGTTTGTGCGTCGCCGGGGTCTGCGTTTGGCCAAGTGGTGCAGGTGGCCGAGCCTGCACTGACGATTACCGAACAAGGCGCCGGCGAAGTGGTCGAACGCGCAGCCCTGGAGCGAGGAT
Organism: Pseudomonas sp. BCA17; assembly: GCF_004519405.1. Taxonomy (GTDB): domain Bacteria; phylum Pseudomonadota; class Gammaproteobacteria; order Pseudomonadales; family Pseudomonadaceae; genus Aquipseudomonas. The sequence goes on from NZ_SGWI01000005.1 coordinate 170,838, forward strand.
TGCTGGCGGCAAGCGTCGCCCTGCAAACATTGCAAGACAACGCGGCAGGCAGTGCCCAGGTCGAGATTTTCCGCGCCCACCAGGAACTGCTCGAAGACCCGACATTGCTGGAACAGGCCCACGCTCTGCTGGCACAAGGCAAGAGCGCTGCATTCGCCTGGAACAGCGCCACGGTCGCCACCGGTAAGTTGTTCCAGGGCCTGGGCAGTGCCCTGCTCGCCGAACGTACGGCGGACCTCGTCGATGTCGGCCGGCGCGTACTGAAATTGATCCTCGGCATTGAGGACCGCGCCTGGGATTTACCCGAACGCGCGATCCTGATTGCCGAACAACTGACCCCCTCGCAAACCGCCGGCCTGGACACGCATAAGGTGCTTGGCTTCGTCACCGTCGGCGGTGGCGCGACCAGTCACGTCGCCATTCTCGCGCGGGCTTTGGGCTTGCCGGCGATCTGTGGCGTGCCGGTGCAGGTACTGGCATTGGCCAACGGCAAGCAGGTGCTGCTCGACGCTGACAAAGGCGAGTTGCACCTGGAGCCGAACCTGGCCGAAATCGAACAGTTGGAAACGGCGCGCCAGCAGCATGTGCACAGGCGTCAGCGTGACGTGACACAGGCGACCCTGCCGGCCGTCACCCGCGACGGTCATCACGTCGAAGTCACGGCTAACGTCGCCTCGTTGCAGGAGGTGGAGCAGTCCTTGACCCTGGGCGGTGAGGGCGTCGGCCTTTTGCGTTCGGAGTTTCTGTACCTGGACCGCAACCGCGCACCGAGTCCGCAGGAGCAAGCCGGCACCTATACCGCCATCGCCCGTGCCTTGGGCCCTGGGCGCAATCTGGTGGTGCGTACCCTGGACGTCGGTGGCGACAAACCGTTGGCCTATGTACCGATGGACAGCGAGGCCAATCCGTTTCTCGGCTTGCGCGGTATTCGCCTGTGCCTGGAGCGTCCGCAGCTGTTGCGCGAACAGTTGCGCGCGATCCTCGCCAGTGCCGGCCTCGCACGCCTGCATATCATGTTGCCGATGGTCAGCCTGCTGTCGGAGTTGCACCTGGCCCGCGCGATTCTTCAGGAAGAAGCGCTGGCGCTCGGGCTCACCGAACTGCCGAAGCTGGGCATCATGATCGAAGTGCCGTCTGCCGCCTTGATGGCCGATGTGTTTGCACCGCATGTGGATTTCTTTTCCATCGGCACCAACGACTTGACTCAATACACTTTGGCCATGGACCGCGACCACCCACGCCTGGCCAGCCAGGCCGACAGCTTTCACCCCGCAGTGCTGCGTTTGATCGCCAGCACCGTCAAGGCCGCCCATGCCCATGGCAAGTGGGTGGGCGTGTGCGGTGCCTTGGCGTCTGAGACGCTGGCGGTACCGATGCTGATCGGGCTGGGAGTGGATGAGTTGTCGGTCAGCGTGCCGTTGATCCCGACCATCAAGGCCACCGTGCGCGATCTGGACCTCGCCGACTGCCAGCTCATCGCCCGTCAGGTATTGGGCCTGGAAGAAGCCGCCCAGGTACGCGAAGCCCTGCGCCTGTTCCATGCGGCCACCGTTGAAACCTCACCTGTTGTGGAGCACTGAGTATGTTCGAGAAATTGCAGCGGGCGTTCTGGAAAGCCCTGACTCCGGATTTGATCGCCGAGACGGTGGTGGCGCCGACACAAAACCTGGTGTCTGACGATGTGCTGAGGGCCCTGGGTGGTGCACACAATCTCAACTCGCAACAGCGTGTTGCGCTGACACGGGTGCGGGTCCAGTTGAAGGATGCGGGGCAGTTGGATGAGACGGCGTTGAAGGCGGCGGGAGTGCCAGTGATGGTGTTGGCGGGCGGGGTGGTGCATCTGCTCACCGGGCTTTAGGGCGGGGGCAGGCCACCCTGGGCGAGGTGGTTCCCGGATTTGAAGAACCCTGATTACAACGGCGGGGTTTCTTCCGGCGGCTTGGTCTTGTCGATGCCCGGTACGTGCAAGTTGCCCTCGACCACCTGGTTGCCTTCCAACTGCGGTTGGGTTACCCAGGTCAGGATGTCGTAGTAACGGCGGATGTTCGCCACAAAGTGCACGGGCTCGCCGCCCCGGGCGTAGCCGTAGCGGGTCTTGCTGTACCACTGCTTCTGCGACAGGCGCGGCAGCATCTTTTTCACATCCAGCCATTTGTTCGGGTTCAGGCCTTCGCGCTTGGCCAGGGTGCGCGCATCCTCCAGGTGGCCCGTGCCGACGTTGTAGGCGGCGAGGGCGAACCAGGTGCGATCGGGTTCGGCGATGCTGTCGTCCAATTCATCCTTGATTTTCGCCAGGTATTTGGCACCGCCCATGATGCTTTGCTTGGCATCCAGCCGGTTCGACACGCCCATGGCCTGGGCGGTGTTCTGGGTCAGCATCATCAGGCCGCGCACACCGGTCTTGGAGGTGACGGCCGGTTGCCACATGGATTCCTGGTAACCGATGGCTGCCAATAGTCGCCAGTCGACTTTTTCTTCCTTGGCGTAGCTGCGAAAGTGTTTCTCGTATTTGGGCAGGCGCTGCTGCAGGTGTTGCGCGAAGGTGTAGGCGCCGACATAGCCGAGCACATCGACATGCCCGTAATAGCGGTCTTTCAGGCGCTGCAGGGTGCCGTTCTTCTCGACCTTGTCCAGGTAACTGTTGATTTCGTTGAGCAGACTGTTGTCATCACCTGCCGCCACGGCCCAGCTCTGGTTGCTGGCGTTGCCGAGGTCGAACGCCACGCGCACGTTGGGGAAGTACACCTGGTTCATCGCCACTTCGTTGGAGTCCACGAGGGTCAGGTCGATCTGGCCCTCGTCCACCATGCGTAGTAGGTCGACTACTTCAACGGCGTCGGATTCTTCGTATTCAATCGCAGGATTCTGCTTTTTAAGCGCCGCCAGTTGTTCGGCGTGGGTGCTGCCCTTGAGCACCATGATCTTCTTGCCGACCAGGTCTGCCGCGTTGGTCGGGCGCGACTGGCCGTTGCGGTAGATGATCTGCGGGGTCACTTCGAGGTAAGGATGGGAAAAACGTACCTGTTGCTGGCGCTGCTCGCTGCTGACCAGGCCGGCAGCGGCGAGAACCGGGCCTTTGGGTTTGCCCAACTGGCCGAACAGATCGTCGAGATTGTCGGCGGTCTCGATTTCCAGCTTCACGCCCAGTTCGTCGGCAAAGCGCTTGACCAGTTCGTACTCGAAACCGGTTTCACCGTTGCGGTCCTGGAAATAAGTCGCCGGGCTGTTGCGGGTAACCACCCGCAATACACCATCCTCCTTGATTCGCTCGAGCGTGCTGGGTTTATCAACACAGGCGCTGAGCAGCAGGAAGAGTCCGGTGACGAAGAGCCATTTGGCGCATCGCTGGCGCAAAGCAGTTGGGGAGAACATTGGCGCAGTATACGCAAACGGCCCTCGGCGCCATATCTCGACAGCGGGGGACTTGTCTGCTAGCGCCCGGAAAACCGGGCTGGACCCCGCAGAAACAAGGGTTGGCGAAGGTTTGTGACCGTTAAAATAACTGCGTGCACGCCTCTGCAAAACGCCCCGAGACCGTGCATTGCCTGCCAACTGACGTTCGGCAGCGGCCAGCCGTAGCGTTTCGGGTGCCGTTGGCGGCGGTTTACGCTAGAATGCACGGCCTCAAAGCACACCCCCTTCCCGAGGCTGTCCCGAAGATGTTGATCCTGCGCGGCGCTCCTGCCCTTTCTGCCTTTCGCCACAGCAAACTCCTTGAGCAACTGAGCCAGAAGGTTCCAGCTGTTACAGGCTTGTATGCTGAATTTGCTCACTTCGCCGACGTTACCGGCGTCTTGACCGCCGACGAACAGCAAGTGCTCGCACGCCTTCTGAAGTACGGCCCCAGCGTTCCCGTTCAAGAGCCGACCGGCCGCTTGTTCCTGGTCCTGCCACGGTTCGGCACCATCTCGCCCTGGTCGAGCAAGGCCAGCGATATTGCCCGTAACTGCGGCCTTTCGAGCATCCAGCGCCTGGAACGCGGTATCGCCTTCTACGTCGCCGGCCAGTTCAGCGATGCCGAAGCCGAGCTGATCGCCAGCAGCCTGCACGACCGCATGACCCAGATCATCGTCGGCCAGCTGGAACAGGCTGCCGGCCTGTTCAGCCACGCCGAACCCAAGCCGCTGACCGCGATCGACGTGATCGGTGGTGGTCGTGCCGCCCTCGAGAAGGCCAACACCGAACTGGGCCTGGCCCTGGCCGAAGACGAGATCGACTACCTGGTCAACGCCTTCAATGGCTTGAAGCGCAACCCGCACGACATCGAACTGATGATGTTCGCCCAGGCCAACTCCGAGCACTGCCGTCACAAGATCTTCAACGCCAGTTGGGACATCGACGGCGAAAGCCAGGAAAAAAGCCTGTTCGGCATGATCAAGAACACCTACGTGATGCACAGCGAAGGCGTTCTGTCGGCTTATAAGGACAATGCCTCGGTGATCGTCGGCTCTGTCGCCGGCCGTTTCTTCCCTGACCCTGAAACCCGCCAGTACGGCGCGGTGCAGGAGCCGGTGCACATCCTGATGAAGGTTGAAACCCACAACCACCCGACCGCGATTGCCCCGTTCCCGGGTGCAGCCACAGGTTCGGGCGGCGAGATCCGCGACGAAGGCGCCACCGGCCGTGGCGCCAAGCCAAAGGCGGGCCTCACCGGTTTCACCGTGTCCAACCTGCAGATCCCGGGCTTCGAACAGCCGTGGGAAGTGCCATACGGCAAGCCTGAGCGCATCGTCAACGCACTGGACATCATGATCGAAGGCCCGCTGGGCGGCGCGGCGTTCAACAATGAATTCGGGCGTCCGGCCCTGACCGGCTATTTCCGTACCTTCGAGCAATCCATCACCACCCCGCGTGGCGAGGAAGTGCGCGGTTACCACAAGCCGATCATGTTGGCCGGCGGCATGGGCAACATCCGTGAAGAACACGTCAAGAAAGGCGAGATCCTGGTCGGTTCCAAGCTGATCGTGCTCGGTGGCCCGGCGATGTTGATCGGCCTGGGCGGCGGCGCCGCTTCTTCCATGGCCACCGGCACCAGCTCGGCGGACCTGGACTTCGCTTCCGTACAGCGCGAAAACCCTGAGATGGAGCGCCGCTGCCAGGAAGTCATCGACCGTTGCTGGCAGTTGGGCGACAAGAACCCGATCAGCTTCATCCACGACGTGGGCGCTGGTGGTTTGTCCAACGCCTTCCCGGAACTGGTCAACGACGGCGACCGTGGTGGCCGTTTCGAATTGCGCAATATTCCAAATGACGAGCCGGGCATGGCCCCGCACGAAATCTGGAGCAACGAATCCCAGGAACGTTACGTACTGGCCGTTGGCGCTGAAGACTTCGCGCGCTTCCAGGCCATCTGCGAGCGCGAGCGTTGCCCGTTCGCCGTGGTTGGCGAGGCCACTGCCGAGCCGCAGCTGACTGTGACGGACAGCCACTTCGGCAACAGCCCGGTGGACATGCCGCTGGAAGTGCTGCTGGGCAAAGCCCCGCGCATGCACCGCTCGGCCGTGCGTGAAACCGAGCTGGGCGATGACTTTGATCCAAGCCCCCTGGACCTGGCCGACAGCATCGAACGCGTGCTGCACCACCCGTCCGTGGCGAGCAAAAGCTTCCTGATTACCATCGGCGACCGCACCATCACTGGCCTGGTGGCCCGTGACCAAATGGTCGGCCCGTGGCAGGTTCCGGTGGCCGACGTTGCCGTCACCGCCACCAGTTTCGACGTGTACACCGGTGAAGCCATGGCCATGGGCGAGCGTACCCCGCTGGCTCTGCTGGATGCCCCGGCGTCGGGCCGCATGGCCATTGGTGAAACCCTCACCAACATCGCTGCGTCGCGTATCGGTAAATTGTCCGACATCAAGCTGTCGGCCAACTGGATGTCCGCCGCTGGTCACCCGGGTGAAGATGCGCGCCTGTACGACACCGTTAAAGCGGTCGGCATGGAGCTATGCCCGGAGCTGGGTATCACCATTCCGGTGGGCAAGGACTCCATGTCCATGGCCACCCGTTGGAACGACAACGGCACTGACAAGAGCGTCACGTCGCCGCTTTCGTTGATCGTCACGGGCTTTGCACCGGTGACCGACATCCGCCAGACCCTGACCCCGCAGCTGCGCATGGACAAGGGCACCACCGATCTGATCCTGATCGACCTGGGCCGTGGCCAGAACCGCATGGGTGCATCCATCCTGGCGCAAACCCATGGCAAACTCGGCAAGCAGGCACCGGACGTCGATGACGCCGAAGACCTGAAAGCCTTCTTCGCCGTGATCCAGGGCCTCAATGCCGACGGCCACCTGCTGGCTTACCACGACCGCTCCGACGGCGGCCTGCTGACCACCGTTGTAGAGATGGCCTTTGCCGGTCACTGCGGCCTGAACATCGTGCTCGACAGCGTTGCCGAGGCGGCGGCTGAAATCAACGGCATCCTGTTCAACGAAGAGTTGGGCGCGGTGATCCAGGTTCGCCAGGACGCTACCCCGGATGTACTCGCACAGTTCAGCGCCGCTGGCCTGGACGACTGTGTGGCGGTGATCGGCCAGCCGGTCAACAACGGCGAAATCAATATCTCCTTCGATGGCGACACCGTGTTTGCCGGCCAGCGCCGCTTGCTGCAACGCCAGTGGGCCGAGACCAGCTACCAGGTCCAACGCCTGCGTGATAACGCCGACTGCGCCCAGCAGGAATTCGACGTGATCCTGGAGGAAGACAACCCGGGCCTGAGCACCAAGCTCAGCTTCGACGTCAACCAGGACATCGCCGCGCCTTACATCAAGAAAGGCATCCGCCCACAAGTGGCGGTGCTGCGTGAGCAGGGCGTCAACGGCCAGGTGGAAATGGCGGCCGCGTTCGACCGTGCCGGCTTCAATGCGATCGACGTGCACATGAGCGACATCCTCGCCGGTCGCGTTGACCTCAACGAGTTCAAAGGCCTGGTGGCTTGCGGCGGTTTCTCCTACGGCGACGTGCTGGGTGCCGGTGAAGGCTGGGCCAAGTCGGCCTTGTTCAACAGCCGTGCCCGCGACGCGTTCCAGGGCTTCTTCGAACGCAACGACAGCTTCACCCTGGGCGTGTGCAACGGTTGCCAGATGATGTCCAACCTTCACGAACTGATCCCGGGCAGCGAGTTCTGGCCGCACTTTGTGCGCAACCGTTCCGAGCAGTTCGAAGCCCGTGTCGCCATGGTGCAGGTGCAGGAATCCAACTCGATCTTCCTGCAAGGCATGGCCGGTTCGCGCATGCCGATCGCCATCGCTCACGGTGAAGGCCATGCCGAGTTCGCCAGCGAAGAAGCCTTGCTTGAAGCCGACCTGTCCGGTTGCGTGGCCATGCGTTTCGTCGACAATCACGGCAAGGTCACCGAGGCCTACCCGGCCAACCCGAACGGCTCGCCGCGCGGGATCACCGGTCTCACCAGCCGTGACGGTCGCGTCACCATCATGATGCCGCACCCGGAGCGTGTATTCCGCGCCGTGCAGAACTCGTGGCGTCCGGAAGAGTGGAACGAAGATGGCGCCTGGATGCGCATGTTCCGCAACGCCCGCGTATGGGTGAACTAAGGCCGTGTACAAGCTTGCCTTCTTTGTGCCCGCAAGCCACGTGGAGACGGTAAAAACCGCCGTCTTCGCCGCTGGTGGCGGGCGCATTGGCGACTACGACAGCTGCGCCTGGCAAGTGCTGGGCCAAGGCCAATTCCGCGCGTTGGACGGCAGCCAGCCGTTTCTCGGGCAGGTGGGCCAGGTTGAAGTGGTTGAAGAGTGGAAGGTTGAGCTGGTGGTGGCGGATGAGTTGATCGTGGCTGTTGTGGCTGCGCTCAAACTCAGCCACCCGTACGAAACGCCGGCGTATGAGGTGTGGCAGTTGGCGGACTTTTGATTCGCACGCTGCATAAACAAGAAACCCGCTGGGCCAGTTTGGTCAGCGGGTTTTTTGTTGGCGTTGAAATCCCATCGCCGGCGCTTGATCTGGCTGTTGATATCGACGCCCGTACCTTTTCCACTTGTCGGATTACTTCGCACACCTGTTAACTTTGACAGTTACGGCAGGCGTTCCAGTCATGTTTATTAGCCTTTCATCTAACGCAAAAGGAGAAGTGACATGTCAGTTTCTATCATCAGAGTCGCCGATGGGGGAACCGCCATCCCGAACCCCGGCACGACGCCTGCCAGATCGCTCAGAATTGTCGGAGAGTCAACTGTGGCCGATCAATACATCAAGATCACTGACGGTGTTGGCGGGCCCGTTCTAGTGATTTCCAAGGAACCTGTGAATGGTGGTTTTTCTCTTGAGGTCTCTAACCTGAAGGCAATGACTTACCATTTCGTGGCTTCGACGCGAGGTGACACTCATCATTCAGCGCCATGGGTGGTAACAGTAACGTAGTCATGACCACTGATCATTCCTACCCGTGTGGGTGGGAATGACCTGCGGTCGCCTGAAAGGCTAAGCTCTTGCGTTGACTACACGGCCACTGACCAAGCGCTCCAGTGCCTCACCCAATCCTGAAGCTTTGTCACCAATCAGCAAGTGCCAGATACCGCTATCGAGTTGGCTCACGCCTTGGCAACCCAGCGCAGTCAGGTCCGCTTCCGACAACACTGAATCATCCCCCAACTCCACCCGCAACCGCGTCATCGCCACCGCTTCCAACTGCCGCACATTGGCCCGGCCACCCAACGCATTCAGCCATTTCTCGGCTTCCTGCACGTTCACTGTCACCGGTTTATCCACAGGCGAAACCTTCGCCGGCACGCTGGCAGCAAACGAAGGCATGGCCAACCGAATCTCATCGGCGATGCTGTCGGCCATCGGGCCAACTACCACCTGCAGACTCCCGCCGTTACCCGGCCGCACGACAGCCATGGCGCCCAGTGCTTTGAGTTGCGCATCCACCGCCTTGTTGCGATCCACCATGTCCAGCCGCAGGCGCGTGGTGCAGGCGCCGACGCTCAGCAGGTTCTCTGCGCCGCCCAAGGCCTGGATGTAAGCCGTAGCGCGTTGGTTGTCACTCATCGCTTCGGCCTGCGCCACCTGGATATCTTCACGGCCTGGCGTTTTCAGGTTGAACCGGCGAATGCAATAGTTGAACACGCTGTAGTAGACCACCGCGTATGCCAACCCCACCGGGAACACCAGCCAGCCGTTGGTGGATTTGCCCCAACCCAGCACCATGTCGATAAACCCACCGGAGAAGGTAAAGCCCAGGTGAATGTTCAACATATTGGTGACGGCCATCGACAGGCCAGTCAGTACGGCGTGTATCAGGTAGAGGAATGGCGCGAGGAACATGAACGCGAACTCAATCGGCTCGGTCACTCCAGTCAGGAACGAAGTCAGTGCCATCGACAGGAAAATCCCGCCCATGACCTTACGGCGTTCCGGCAAGGCGTTGCGGTACATCGCCAGGCACGCGGCAGGCAGGCCGAACAGCATCACCGGGAACATGCCGGTCATGAACTGGCCGCCTTTGGGGTCGCCGGCGAAATAACGGGTGAGGTCGCCGGTCACGACCGCGCCGGTGGCCGGGTCGGTAAAGCTGCCGAACACGAACCACGCCATATTGTTGAGGATATGGTGCAGGCCGGTGACGATCAGCAGGCGGTTGAACACGCCGAAGACGAACGCGCCGAAGCTGCCGCTTTCCATCAGCAGCACGCCAAAACTGTTGATGCCATGCTGGATCGGCGGCCAGATCAAGCCAAAGATGACGCCCAGCCCGACCGCACTGAACCCGGTCACAATCGGCACAAAGCGTCGCCCGCCGAAAAACGCGAGGTACTCCGGCAGCTTGATGTCCTTGAAACGGTTGTACAGCCCGCCGGCCATCAGACCGCTGGCGATCCCGGCGAGCATGCCCATGTTGATGCTGGTGTCCATCACCTTGAGGGTGGAGATCATCACCAGGTAACCAATCGCGCCGGCCAGGCCCGCCGTGCCATTGTTGTCACGGGCAAAGCCTACCGCGATGCCGATGGCGAAGATCAGCGCCAGGTTGGCGAATATCGCCTGACCGGCGTCGTGCATCACCGCAATATTCAAAAGATCGGTGTCGCCCAGGCGCAGCAAGAGGCCGGCAATCGGCAAGATCGCAATCGGCAGCATCAATGCGCGGCCCAGGCGTTGCAGGCCTTCGATAAAGTGTTGGTACATGGCGTGTCTCCTTTTTTCTTGTTGTTGTCAGCTCAGCGGCCAGTGGTGTTGACAGGCTTGGCGAACCGCCCTGGCGCTGCTCAGGTCGAGCAGGCCCTGGCTCAGTTGCCGGCATTGCGCCGCGTCCAGATGCCGGACGCGGTCCTTGATTTCTCCGATCTGCAGCGGGCTCACCGACAGCTCGCTGACGCCCAGGCCGACCAATACCGGCGTGGCCAGCGGGTCGGAGGCGAGGGCACCACACACGCCAACCCAACGCCCATGTTTGGCCGCGCCGGCGCAGGTCTGGGCGATCAATCGCAGCAGGGCCGGATGCAGGGCGTCGACCCGGGCGGCAAGGCCGGCGTGGTCGCGGTCCATGGCCAGGGTGTATTGGGACAGGTCGTTGGTGCCGATGGACAGGAAGTCCGCATGCTCGGCCAGTTGTTCGGCCATCAGCGCGGCGGCCGGCACTTCGATCATCACGCCCAGTTCCGGGCGCAAGGTCAGTTCCAACGCTGTGCATAACTCATCGAGGCGCTGGCGGATCTGCAGCAGTTCGTCGACTTCGCTGACCATCGGCAGCAGGATGCGGCAGCGCTCCAGCGGGCTGACTTGCAGCAGGGCACGCAGTTGCTGGTCGAGCAGTTCCGGGCGCACCTGCGCCATGCGGATGCCGCGCAGGCCCAACACCGGGTTGGCTTCGGCAGGCAGCGGCAGGTAATCGAGCTGCTTGTCGCCGCCCACGTCGATGGTGCGGATGATCACCGATTTATCGCCCATGGCATCCAGCACGGCTTGATAGGCCTGGCGTTGTTCCTGCTCATCCGGCGCGGTACGGCGGTCGACGAAGAGGAACTCAGTGCGCAGCAGGCCGACGCCGTCGGCGCCGTTTTCAAAGGCCACCTGGGCCTCGGCGCTGGAAGCGACATTGGCCGCAATTTCAATGCGCACGCCATCGGTGGTGCGCGCAGGTTCCCGGGCCTGAGCCTGTTGCTGCTGGCGACGCGCCTTTTGTGCCTCGCGAAGCTGGTGCACTTCGGCGTGGCGCGCTTCGCTGGGCGCCAGTTCCAGGCGGCCGTTGGCGGCGTCGAGTACGACGCGTTGACCTTGAGGCACGTCGAGTACTTCGCTGCCCAGTGCAACCACACAAGGCAGGCCTTTGCCACGGGCCAGAATGGCCACGTGGGAGGTGGCGCCGCCTTCGGCCATGCAGATGCCGACGGCGTTCTGCGCGCTCAATTGCAGCAGGTCGGAGGGGGTCAGCTCATGGGCGCTGACAATCGCGCCGGCGGGCAGTTCGAAGTGCCAGGCTTCGCCCAGCAGCGCACGCAGCACGCGTTGCTGCAAATCCCGCAGGTCGTTGGCGCGCTCGGCAAACAACGGCTTGCCCAGGGCCAGCAGCACGGCGCACTGCGCCTGGATTGCGTCGCGCCAGGCGTGGGTGGCGGCACTGCCGTGTTCGATGGCACGGGTGGCGGCTTCCAGCAGGGCCGGGTCTTCGAGCAGGGCGAGGTGGGCGGCGAAGATGTCTTCTTCTTCGATGTTCTTGCGCTGTCGGGCATGGTCCAAAGTGCCGCGGATTTCAACGCGTACCTGTTCCAGCGCGGCGTCCAGCCGGCGCAATTGTTCGTCGGTGCTGTGGTTGCCGGGGTCGTGCGGCAGCTCGATGCCGGCCAGACGGAACAACGGTCCGCAGACCAGGCCCGGCGCTGCGCACACACCTTGCAGTACCCCGGCTTCGGTGTTTGCCCGACGGGGCGTAGCGACGGCCGGCGCGTGGTGTGCCTCTTTAACGCTGGCGGACAGCGCGGCGACCAACGCCTGCACGGCCGCCTCGGCGTCTTTGCCGCGACAGCTCACCCTGACCTCATCGCCTTCGCCAATGCCCAGCCCCAACAAGCCGATAAGGCTGTCGCACGCGGCGTACTTCTCATCGAAGTGTAGATGGGCCGTGCTGCTGAAACCCTGCGCGGTCTTGCGGATCAACGCGGCGGGGCGGGCATGCAAACCGCCACGGTGAGTAATGCGCACGCTGGCGCCGGCCTCCAGGACGGAGTTATCCACAGCCGTTTCAGCCGCTGTCGTCGAGCGTGCGGTGATCTGCAACAGCGGCTGGCCGACTTTGACCTTTTGCTCCGCGACAGCGCGTGATTCAAAGTGCTCGCCATTGGTCAGAATGATCAGGCTGACCAGGCTTTTGCACTGGCGCGCAATGCGGTCCAGATCAAACTGCACCAGTGCCTGGCCCTGCTTCACCCGTGCGCCGTTCTCGACCAACAGCGCAAAGCCTTCGCCGTTGAGTTCTACCGTGTCGATGCCCACATGCATCAAGACTTCGGCGCCATTCTCGGCGCGGATCGTCAGTGCATGCCCGGTGCGGGCCACATGGATGATCACCCCGTCACACGGCGCGTGCAGGCAATCGTTCAGCGGGTCGATGGCAATCCCATCGCCCATGGCGTGGCTGGCGAACACTTCGTCGGGAATGTTGCCCAGGGTCAGTACCGGCCCGCTGAGGGGGGCGCTGAGGGTCAATGCATTATTATTGTTGGACATGGGCACGGTACTCATCAGGAAAACGCTGCAAACCACTCAGTGAGTGCGGGTGACTTTGCTCAAGTGACGCGGCTGGTCCGGGTCCATGCCCCGGGCAACTGCCAGGCCTGCGGCCATCACGTAAAAGCTCTGGATCGCCAGGATCGGATCCAGGCTCGGGTGTTCGGCGCGGCTCAGGGTCAGGTCGCGTTCGGCAATATCGTCCGGCGCGGCCAGCAGCACACGGGCGCCGCGCTGGCGCATATCGGCGGCCAGGCTCAGCAGGCCGGCCTGTTCGGCTCCACGTGGGGCGAACACCAGCAAGGGGTAGTTCTTGTCGATCAAGGCCATCGGCCCGTGGCGTACTTCGGCGCTGCTGAAGGCTTCGGCCTGGATCGCCGAGGTTTCCTTGAGCTTGAGCGCGGCTTCCTGGGCGATGGCAAACCCTGCGCCACGGCCGATCACCATCAGTTGCCGGCAGTCGCGCAGGGCGTCGATAGCCAGGCGCCAATCCTGCTGGGCGGCTGCACGCAGTTCGCCAGGCAAGGCGCGGCAGGCTTGCAGCAGGTCGTCTTCCTGGTTCCAGTGGCCGATCAGCAACGCGCTGGCACTCAATGTGGCGATAAAACTCTTAGTGGCGGCAACGCTTTGTTCCGGCCCGGCGCACAGCGGCAGATGGAATTCGCAGGCGGCTTCCAGCGGCGAGCCTTCGGCGTTGACCAGCGAGATGCTCAGGGCTCCGCGTTTGCGCAGCAGGCGCAGGCTGTTGACCAAGTCCGGGCTCTGACCGGATTGAGAAAAACCGAACGCCACCTGGCCGCTGACTTTCAACGGTGCCTGCAACAGGGTCACCACCGACATCGGCAACGAGGCCACCGGGATGCCCACGTGCTGCATAGTCAAGTACGCAAAGTAACTGGCGGCGTGGTCCGAGCTGCCACGGGCGATGGTCATCGCCACTTGTGGCGGCTGGCGGCGCAGGCGGCCGGCGACTTCTTCGAGCAGCGGGTCCAGGCGTTGCAGTTGTGCCGCAACGGCGTCGCACGAGGCCAGTGCCTCTTCAAGCATTTTTGAAGTCAATGGTTTCTCCTTCGACCATTACGTCGGTCAGATGCAGGGAGCGGTCCAGGCGCACGCAGTCGGCAAAACTGCCGGGTTGCAGGCGCCCGCGTTCTTCGATGCCCAGGTAGTCCGCAGGAAACTGCGACAGGCGTTGTGAGGCTTCGCTGATAGGCAGGCCGATTTTCACCAGGTTGCGCAGCGCCTGATCCATGGTCAGGGTGCTGCCGGCGAGGGTGCCGTCGGCCAGGCGCACACCGCCCAGGCATTTGGTCACGGTGTGGCTGCCCAGCTTGTATTCGCCGTCGGGCATACCGGCGGCGGCGGTGGAGTCGGTGACGCAGTAAAGGCATGGGATTGCACGCAGGGCCACGCGCATCGCGCCGGGGTGGACGTGCAGCAGGTCCGGGATCAATTCGGCGTACTTGGCATGGGCCAGCGCGGCGCCGACGATGCCCGGCTCGCGGTGATGCAGCGGGCTCATGGCGTTGTACAAATGAGTGAAGCTGGTGGCCCCGGCGGCGAGGGCGGCGACGCCTTCTTCGTAGCTGCCCAGGGTGTGGCCGATTTGCATACGCACGCCGCGCTCGCTGAGTGCGCGGATCAGGGCGTCATGCCCGGCGATCTCCGGGGCGATGGTGATCACGCGGATCGGCGCCAGGCGCAAGTAGGCTTCCACTTCGGCCATCAGTGCGGTGTGGGCAAAGTTGGGTTGGGCGCCGAGTTTTCCCGGATTGATGTAGGGGCCTTCCAGGTGCACGCCGAGCACTCGGGCTGCACCCGCAGGACGCTGCTCACAGAACGTGCCGAGCTGGCCGAGCACACGGGAGATTTCGTCTACCGGCGCAGTCATGGTGGTGGCCAGCAGCGAGGTCGTACCAAATCGCACGTGGGTGCGGGTGATGGTCTCGAAGGCATCGCTGCCTTCCATGATGTCCGCGCCGCCGCCGCCGTGTACGTGCAGGTCGATAAAGCCCGGTAACAGGTAGGGCAACGCGTTTTGCGCCGGGTCGCATGGTGTGCCTTCGATGGCGACTACCTTGCCGTATTCGTGCACCAGGCGGCCGCGAATCCAGCCGCTGGGCGTAAGGATGTTGTCTTCGGACATGGGCAGTTCTCTAAGGCCGCAACTCGGCGGCAAAGTCATACCTGCGCAGCTCTGCTACGAAGTCGTAGTAGTCGTTGCGGCAATAGGTGTCGGTGATTTCAATCGGGGTGTTGTCGGCGGTGTAGCCGACCCGAGTCATCAGCAGCATGGCGGTGCCAGGGGCAATGCCCACCAGCTTGGCGAACTCGTCGGAAGCGTTGATCGCCTGGATATGCTGCAGGGCGCGCACGATGGGTTTGCCGATGCCTTCGAGGTATTCGTACAGCGAATTGCCGATGGCCTGCGGGTTCGGCAGTACCGACGCGGGCATGGCGGTCATTTCAATCGCCATCACGGTGTCATCGGCTTTGCGCAAACGCTTGAGGCGCGCCACTTTGTCGGTGGGCGACAGCGCCAGGCGGATCAGCTCTTCGTGGGTTGGCGGGGTGATTTCACGCTCCAGCCATTGGGAGCTGGGCACAAACCCCTTGAGCCTTAACATCTCGCTGAAGCCCGACAGGCGTGACAGCGGCTGTTCCAGGCGCGGGGTGATAAAGGTGCCGGAACCCTGGCTGCGGCGGATCAGGCCCTGGGCCAGCAGCACTTCCAGGGCTTTACGGGCGGTGACCCGCGAGATGCCCAGTTGTTCGCTGAGTACGCGTTCCGACGGCAGCGCCTGTTCGGATTTCCACTGGCCGGCATGGATCGCCGCTTCCAGATTGCGCGCCAATTGCAGGTACAACGGCGTGGATTGTTTGTCGTCGGGGCGCAGGGTCAGGATGGCGTTCATCTGTCAGGTGTCCGATGCGGTTATTGGAGTGTTGTCGCCCGGTATTGGCCGAAAATTAATACCACTTAAATACCATGTCAATGCAGCCAAAACGGTGCGAACGCTGGTTTTAGGGGTAAATAATGGTGCCTGGTATCAAGTGGTATTAGAGAGGTCTTTATCGCGCGCAGAACAGCGCAGCCCGGCGCGGTGAACTGGTATTCACCGGCAGGCGCCGCCAGGGGCAGGAGTTTTTTTCGAATTATTTTACGAACGGTGCGGGATTACGGACGAATCTCGATCAGGGTGCCGTCTTTGACCAGGTTCCAGACTTCGCGCATGTCCACGTTGCGCATGCCGATGCAACCGTCGGTCCAGTCCAGGGTGTGAAACAACTGCTCCGGGTAATCCGCACTGTCGGGGGTACCATGGATCATGATCATGCTGCCCGGTTTTACCCCTTCACGGCGGGCGCGGGCGGCGTCGCTGATATTAGGGTAGGAAATGTGCATCGACAGGTTGAATCGCTCGCTGGTCTTGCGCCAGTCGATCCAGTAGAGGCCTTCCGGTGTGCGGCGGTCGCCCTCGATCAGCTTGGCCCCCTTGGGGTTGCGGCCCAGGGAAATGCGGTAGGTCTTGAGAGGCTTGCCGTCATTGATCAACTGCAACTGACGGGCGGACTTGAGCACCAGGATTTTTTCGACTGGCTTGCCGCCGATGATTTCCACCGTGGAGGCCGAAGACAACGTAGCGAATGACAGGCAGAAAACAGCGAGCAACCAACGCATTGAAACGGTTTCCCTTGTAGAAAAATGCTGCCTTGAGTGTTATTTGGCCGATGGCATCATGGGCGGCACCGACTCGCTGCGCACCGGGAACACTTGCTGCCGGCGGTCGGCGAAGAAGCATTCTAAGGTACGCCCGACCGTGCGGAAAGCCAGCTCTGACCAAGGGATGTCGGCTTCATCGAACAGCTTCACCTCAAGGCTCTCGGGGCCTGCGGCAAAGTCCAGGTCGAGCAGCTCGGCGCGGTAGAAGATATGCACCTGGCTGATGTGCGGCACATCGATCAGGGTATAGATGCTCAGGTTGCGTACACGGGCGCAGGCTTCCTCCAGCGTTTCACGCGTGGCCGCCTGCTCCACGGTCTCGCCGTTCTCCATGAAGCCTGCGGGCAGCGTCCAGTAACCCAGGCGTGGCTCGATGGCGCGGCGGCACAGCAACACTTTATCGCCCCACACCGGCACCGTGCCGGCGACGATATTGGGGTTCTGATAGTGAATGGTCGAGCAGTGATCGCACACATAACGCAGGCGGCCGTCGCCTTCGGGAATGCGCTGGGTAACCGGTTTACCGCACTGGCTGCAGAAGTTCATGCTGGGGTTCCTGGAGAGTGAGCCTATCTTGGCTTGGCGGGCAGGGCCCTGCAAGTTGTCGTTTCGCGACATGCTGCGGGTTTTGGGGTTGGGTGCCTGCCTGCTTTGGTGCATGATGCAAGGTAGCCAACAGACCGAGATGACTCATGCTGGACGAGCTACTTCGCCGGGTAAGCAACCACACCCCTCACACATTGGAGACTGACGGGCGTTTCCCCGAGGCCGCCGTGCTGGTGCCGATTACCCGCAGTGACGAACCCGAGCTGATCCTGACCTTGCGCGCCAGCGGCCTGTCGACCCACGGTGGCGAAGTGGCCTTTCCCGGCGGGCGCCGCGACCCCGAAGACCCCGACCTGATCTTTACCGCATTGCGCGAAGCCGAAGAGGAAATCGGCCTGCCCCCCGGGCTGGTGGAAGTGATCGGGCCGTTGAGCCCATTGATTTCCCTGCATGGCATCCGGGTCACGCCCTATGTCGGTGTGATCCCGGATTACGTCGAATACCTGGCTAACGACGCCGAGATTGCCGCGGTCTTCAGCGTGCCCCTGGAGTTTTTCCGCCAGGACCCGCGCGAACACACCCATCGAATCGATTACCAGGGGCGCAGTTGGTATGTGCCCAGCTATCGGTTTGGCGAATACAAGATCTGGGGCCTGACGGCGATCATGATTGTCGAGCTGATCAACCTGCTGTATGACGACGCCAAGATCAGCCTGCACCAGCCGCCCAAGAGCTTCATCAACACCTGAGCCACCGCTTGTGTGGCAATGCCGTGAGGACACACCATGAAATATCGCCTGGGCGAAGCCCGCGTCGAGACGCATCCACACAGCTGGGTGGCGCCGAATGCCACGCTGGTGGGCAAGGTCAAGCTGGAGGAGGGCGCCAATGTGTGGTTTAACGCGGTATTGCGTGGCGACAACGAACTGATCCTGATCGGCAAAAACAGCAACGTACAAGACGGCAGTGTGATGCATACCGACATGGGCTATCCGCTGACCCTGGGCACCGGCGTGACCATTGGCCACAACGCCATGCTGCACGGTTGCACCGTCGACGACTACAGCCTGATCGGCATCAACGCGGTGATCCTGAACGGAGCGAAGATCGGCAAGCACTGCATCATCGGCGCCAACTCGCTGATCGGCGAGGGCAAGGAAATTCCCGACGGTTCGCTGGTGATGGGCTCGCCGGGCAAAGTGGTGCGCGAGCTGACCGAGGCACAGAAACGCATGCTCGAAGCCAGTGCCGCGCACTATGTACATAACTCGCAGCGCTATGCGCGTGACCTGGCCGAGCAGGAAGAATGAACCCGATAGAACGCCCCGTCGCCTCGCCGTGCGTAAGCATTTGTGCACTGGATGATGACGACATCTGCACCGGTTGCCAGCGCACCGTGGATGAGATTACGCGCTGGAGCCGCATGGACAATGCCGAGCGCCGGGTGGTGCTGGGGTTATGCCATGAGCGGGCGGTGGCGAGTGGGTTGGTGTGGATGATGCCTGGTAAGTCCGGCGCCTGACAGCTGCCCTCCTGTAGGAGTGAGCTTGCTCGCGAAAAACGCGAGGACACTGCGTATAGTCTTGTCCCCCGTGTAATCGTTAACGTTTTCGCGAGCAAGCTCGCTCCTACAGGTTTTCTGTCCCATGCTCTTCCTGATTGCCTACATCAGCAGCGTCGTGCTGATCAACTTCGCCTTCTCCACCGCCCCGCACCTGGATGTCATCTGGTCCGCCTGGGGTGGCCTGGTGTTTATCCTGCGGGACATGGTGCAGACCCGCTTCGGGCATGGCGCGATTGTCGCTATGCTGGCGGCGCTGGTCTTGTCGTATGTAACGTCCGACCCGGCGATTGCCATGGCCAGTGCCACGGCGTTCGCGGTGTCCGAATGTATCGACTGGCTGGTGTTCAGCATCACCAGGCGCCCCCTCCACGATCGCCTGTGGATAAGTTCGGCGCTGAGCATTCCTCTCGATACCTTTATTTTTTTCGGCCTGATCGGTGCGCTCACGCCGGCGGTGGCCGGGACGGCATTGGTGTCGAAATTTGCCGGGGTCACGGTGGTGTGGCTGATCATGGCGTGGCGTATGCGCAAACGTGCCGTCGCCAACTGAGGCCAATTTTTACAGTTCATGTAAAATGCCGGCCTTTCTCCCCCCATGATCCGCTCCCCTGAGGACCTGAGATGACCCGAATCGGAACTCCATTGTCGCCAACCGCGACCCGCGTTTTGCTGTGTGGCTGCGGTGAGCTGGGCAAGGAAGTGGTGATCGAACTGCAACGCCTGGGCGTTGAAGTGATTGCCGTGGATCGCTACGCCAACGCGCCGGCCATGCAGGTCGCCCATCGCAGCCATGTGATCAACATGCTCGACGGCGCCGCCCTGCGCGCAGTGATCGAGGCCGAGAAACCGCACTTCATCGTGCCGGAAATCGAAGCCATCGCCACCGCTACCCTGGTAGAACTGGAGGCCGAGGGCTTCACCGTGATCCCGACTGCGCGTGCCACCTCGCTGACCATGAACCGCGAAGGCATCCGTCGCCTGGCCGCCGAAGAACTGGACCTGCCGACCTCGCCGTACCACTTCGCCGACACCTTCGAAGACTACAGCAAGGCCGTACAGGACCTGGGCTTCCCCTGCGTGGTCAAGCCGGTGATGAGCTCGTCGGGCAAAGGCCAGAGCCTGCTGCGCAGCACCGACGACGTGCAGAAAGCCTGGGACTACGCTCAGGAGGGCGGGCGTGCCGGTAAAGGCCGTGTGATCATCGAAGGCTTTATCGACTTCGACTACGAAATCACCCTGCTGACCGTGCGCCACATCGGCGGCACGACCTTCTGCGCGCCGGTTGGCCATCGCCAGGAGAAGGGCGATTACCAGGAATCCTGGCAGCCGCAAGCCATGAGCCCGATTGCCCTGGCGGAGTCCGAGCGCGTTGCCAAGGCGGTGACCGAGGCCCTGGGTGGCCGTGGCCTGTTTGGCGTGGAGTTGTTCATCAAGGGTGACCAGGTGTGGTTCAGCGAAGTGTCGCCGCGCCCTCATGACACTGGCCTGGTGACCCTGATTTCCCAGGACTTGTCGCAGTTCGCGCTGCATGCTCGCGCCATCCTGGGCCTGCCGATCCCGTTGATCCGTCAGTTCGGGCCTTCGGCTTCGGCGGTGATCCTGGTGGAAGGGCAGTCGACTCAGACGGCGTTCGCTAACCTGGGCGCGGCATTGAGTGAGCCTGACACGGCGTTGCGGCTGTTTGGCAAGCCCGAGGTGAATGGTCAGCGCCGCATGGGTGTGGCGCTGGCGCGGGACGAGTCGATTGAAGCGGCCCGGGCGAAAGCGACCCGCGCTTCCCAAGCGGTTGTTGTAGAGCTGTAACCCAACCCCTGTAGGAGCGAGCTTGCTCGCGAAGGTATTTCAGGCGCATCGCTGCGTCGGATGTACCTTCTTCGCGAGCAAGCTCGCTCCTACAGGGCGATTCGCGCTAATCAGTCGACGCGATTCAAGTCGTTATCCCGCGTCTCTTTCAGGCACAGCACGGCAATCAAGCTGAGCAACGCTGCCGCCGACACATACCCGCCGACATAACTCAGCCCGCCCATCGCCACCAGCTTGGTCGCGAAAAACGGTGCAGCCGATGCTCCTACAATCCCACCCAGGTTATATGCCGCCGAAGCGCCGGTATAACGCACACGGGTCGGGAACAGTTCCGGTAACAGTGCGCCCATCGGTGCGAAGGTCACGCCCATCAAAAACAGCTCCAGCGCCAGGAACAGCGCCACGCCCCAGGTTGAGCCGTGGGTCAGCAGCGGTTCCATGGTGAAACCCGACAAAATCGCCAGGATCGCCCCGACGATCAGTACCGGCTTGCGACCATATCGGTCACTGGCCAGGGCCGCCAGCGGCGTCGCCAACCCCATGAACAACACGGCAAAGCACAGCAGACCAAGGAACGTCTCGCGGCTGTAGCCCAGTGTCGATACGCCGTAGCTCAGGGAAAATGCGGTGGTGATATAGAACAGTGCATAGCACACCACCATCGACGCGGCGCCCAGCAGTACGGGGGCCCAATGCTGGCTGAACAATTCCACCAGCGGTACTTTCACCGGGGCTTCTTTGGCCACGGCATTGGCGAACACCGGGGTCTCGTGCAGCTTCAACCGTGCATACAGGCCGACCATCACCAGCGCGGCGCTGAGGATGAAAGGGATGCGCCAGCCCCAACTGCGAAATTGCTCATCGCTCAGGCTCATGGCCAGGATCAGGAATAAGCCATTGGCTGCCAGAAAGCCAATCGAAGGCCCAAGTTGCGGGAACATGCCGAACCAGGCGCGTTTGCCTTTCGGCGCATTCTCGGTGGCCAGCAACGCCGCGCCACCCCATTCGCCGCCCAGGCCAAGGCCCTGGCCGAAACGCAGCACGCACAACAGGATAGGCGCCCAGGCTCCGATACTGTCATAACCGGGCAGCAAGCCGATCAGCGTGGTGCACACGCCCATCAGCAGCAAGGAGGCGACCAGCGTGGATTTGCGGCCGATGCGGTCTCCAAAGTGGCCAAACAGCGCCGAACCCAGTGGGCGGGCAATAAAAGCGATACCGAAGGTCAGGAACGACGCCAGCATCTGGGCGGTGCCGGAGGTCTGCGGGAAGAACACCGGGCCGATCACCAGCGCCGCGGCGGTGGCATAGATGTAGAAATCGTAGAATTCGATAGCGGTGCCGACGATGCTCGCCGTGGCGACCCGTGCGGTCGAGTTGCTCGGGGCGGCGGTCGCGGCCTCGTTGTAAGTGGTGCTCATGGCAGTATCCCTGACAGTCATTGCGCGTTTGGACGCGGATTTTTATTGGTCGAACACCCAGGGTTCAGGGCAGTGCGCGGGGCGGCTCGGGATGGGAGCAAACACCGGTCAGACAGGATGGTGCGGTGCCTGGACGCGCTCAGTGCGGGTAGCACGCGGTCGGGCGAGGCTTGGATAAGCCGCCCGATTATAGGAAGGGGTTTGAACATACAACAAGTGGGCTGGCACGCAGCACATCAAAACGTGGGAGCGGGCTTGCTCCCAGGTTATGCGGCGACCGGCACTCGGCTGGTGTGCCAGATCAGCACTTTGCTGACGCGGTTGTCCTCGGTCTCGAGGATTTCCAGGCGATAACGGCCGATTTTCAGGCATACGGCGCAATCGGGAATGGTCTCCAGCGCTTCGGTCACCAGCCCGTTGAGGGTCTTGGGGCCGTCGCTGGGCAGGTGCCAGCCCAGGCTTTTGTTCAGCTCACGGATCGAAGCGGCGCCGTCGATGATGTAGCGGCCGTCCGTTTGGGCTTCGATGTGCGGGTTGTCCACACTTTGCTCGCTTTCGAATTCGCCGACGATTTCTTCGAGGATATCTTCCAGGGTGACGATGCCCAGCACTTCGCCGTATTCGTCCACCACCATGCCCAGGCGGCGTTGCTGTTTGTGGAAGTTCAGCAGTTGCAACTGCAGGGGCGTGCTTTCCGGGACGAAGTAAGGTTCGTGGCAGGCAGCGAGCAAGGCTTCTTTGGTCAGGCTGGCGTCGGGCAGCAGGTGCTGGATCTGCCGCGTGTTGAGCACCGCTTCGACCTGGTTGATATCGCTGTGGAACACCGGCAGGCGCGTGCGCTGGGAGGTGCGCAGCTGTTCGATGATCTCTTCGGTGGAGTCATCGAGGTTGATGCCATCCACCTCGCTGCGTGGCACCAGGATGTCGTTGACCGTGATGTTGTCCAGCGCGTGGATACCGGGCAAGCCCGGGGTACGGCTTTCGCCTGCCTCAGGTTCCGGCTCGTCGTCATGCTCGGGCAGCGGCTCGTCGCTCTTTTTCACCACGCCGGATTTACGCGCGAAGGGGCGCAGCAGCAACAGGCTGATGCCGTTGAGCAACCAGGCCAGGGGGTAGAGGATTTTCAGGGGAACGCCCAGCAGTGTATTGCCGAACCCCAATACGGCTTGCGGGTGACGGGTGGCCAGGGCGCGGGGCAGGTAGTCGGCGAGGATCAGTAACAGGGCGCAGGAAATCAGCCAGCCGAGCCAGGGACCGTTCTGCGCCCAGGCATAGATGGCGAGTACGGTGCAGAGAATCACCACGGCAGCGCGGCACAGGCTGTTGCACAGGATCAGGCTGTTACGCGGGAAGCTCAGGCGGGCAGCGGCCTTGTCGCCCTGGCGTGTACCGGGGCGCAGGGCCAGCAGGTGCTGTTGTGCGGCTTCGATGGCGGTAAACAGCGCCGCCCATAGAATCAGCAGGGCGATTACTGCGAGCATCGGCCCCAGGGGCAAGTTGTCCATTTTTGCTGCCCGTCAGATATGCAGGATGTATTCGCGAACCAGCTTGCTGCCGAAATAGGCCAGCATCAGCAGGCAGAAACCGGCCAGGGTCCAGCGGATTGCCTTGTGCCCGCGCCAGCCGAGACGGTTGCGTCCCCACAGCAGCACGCTGAACACCACCCAGGCCAGGCAGGCCAGCAGGGTTTTGTGCACCAGGTGCTGGGCAAACAGGTTTTCGACGAACAGCCAGCCGGAGATCAGCGACAGCGACAGCAGCGTCCAGCCGGCCCACAGGAAGCCGAACAGCAGGCTTTCCATGGTTTGCAGCGGCGGGAAGTTCTTGATCAGCCCGGACGGGTGTTTGTTTTTCAACTGGTGGTCCTGCAGCAGCAGGAGCAGGGCTTGGAACACCGCAATGGTGAACATGCCGTAGGCCAGGATCGACAACAGGATGTGCGCCAGGATGCCGGGCTCTTCATCAATGACCTGCACGGTGCCGGTCGGCGTGAAATGCGCCAGCAGTACGGTCAATATTCCCAACGGGAATAGCAGCACCAGCAGGTTCTCTACCGGAATGCGGTAGCACGCCAGCAGGGTCAGCGCGATGACGGCGGCGGCGATCAGGCTGGCGGCGCTGAAAAAGTCCAGGCCCAGGCCGACCGGTGTCATCAGGTGGGTGTAAAGGCTCGTGGCATGGGCCAGCAGGGCCAGGACGCCAAGGCCCACCAACAGACGTTTGTCCGCTTTAGTGCCTTGGGCCAGACGAGTGCCCTGATAGAGGGTCGCAGCGGCATACAAGATGGCGGCGGCGAGGCTGGGTAGCAAACTGGGTGACAAGGGGACCATAAATCCTGATAGATAAGCCCGAAAGGCGTTGAGTTTCGCATACCCCCGCGTTCCACGAAAGACTCCCGGGCCAGACAGCGGGTGTGCACGGGCGCAGTCTTCGCTATAATCCGCGACCTGCCCACGCCGCAGGCTCGCCGAGCGCTGTTTTTAATAGCGATTTACCACAGCCTGGGCCGCCATTACCTCGGTCTACCAATGCATTTCGATGAATAGGGCCTGAAAGGATCGCGCATGTTTGAAAACCTGACTGACCGTCTCTCGCAGACGCTGCGCCACGTTACCGGCAAGGCCAAGCTCACCGAGGACAATATTAAAGACACCCTGCGTGAAGTGCGCATGGCGTTGCTGGAAGCCGACGTGGCCTTGCCTGTGGTCAAAGACTTCGTCAACTCGGTCAAGGAGCGTGCGGTCGGCACCGAAGTGTCCCGCAGCCTGACCCCGGGCCAGGCCTTTGTGAAGATCGTCCAGGCCGAACTCGAAAGCCTGATGGGCGTGGCCAACGAAGATCTTAACCTCAGCGCAGTGCCACCAGCCGTTGTGCTGATGGCGGGCCTGCAAGGTGCGGGTAAGACCACCACGGCCGGCAAGCTGGCGCGCTTCCTTAAAGAGCGCAAGAAGAAGTCGGTCATGGTGGTATCGGCCGACGTGTACCGTCCGGCGGCCATCAAGCAGTTGGAAATGCTGGCTGGCGAAGTGGGCGTGACCTTCTTCACGTCCGACCTGAGCCAGAAGCCGGTCGACATTGCCAACGCAGCTATTAAAGAAGCCAGGCTGAAATTCATCGACGTGGTCATCGTTGATACCGCCGGTCGCCTGCACATCGACGAAGAGATGATGGGCGAGATCAAGGCACTGCATGCTGCGATCAATCCGGTCGAAACACTGTTCGTGGTCGACGCCATGACCGGCCAGGATGCGGCCAACACGGCCAAGGCCTTCGGTGACGCGCTGCCGCTGACCGGTGTGATCCTGACCAAGGTCGACGGTGACGCCCGTGGCGGTGCCGCGTTGTCGGTACGTGCCATCACCGGCAAGCCGATCAAGTTCATTGGTATGGGCGAGAAGAGCGAAGCGCTCGAACCGTTCCACCCTGAGCGTATTGCTTCGCGTATCCTCGGCATGGGTGACGTGCTCAGCCTGATCGAACAGGCTGAAGCGACCCTCGATAAGGACAAGGCCGACAAGCTGGCCAAGAAGCTGAAAAAGGGCAAGGGCTTCGACCTCGAAGACTTCCGCGACCAGTTGCAACAGATGAAGAACATGGGCGGCCTTGGCGGCCTGATGGACAAACTGCCGAACATCGGCGGTGTGAACCTGGCGCAGATGGGCAATGCCCAGGGCGCGGCAGAGAAGCAGTTCAAGCAGATGGAAGCCATCATCAATTCCATGACGCCGGCCGAGCGCCGCGACCCTGAGCTGATCAGCGGTTCGCGCAAGCGCCGGATCGCCATGGGTTCCGGCACCCAGGTGCAGGACATTGGTCGCTTGATCAAGCAGCACAAGCAGATGCAGAAGATGATGAAGAAGTTCTCCGCCAAGGGCGGCATGGCCAAGATGATGCGCGGCATGGGCGGTATGTTGCCCGGCGGCGGTATGCCAAAGATGTAAGAAATTCGAGCGCAAGCCTGCTTGTGCTCCGACCCACAGGGATGTGGGATCTCCAGCAAACCCGCCATTGGCGGGCGCTGACTCGCCGTTTTAACCGACGGCTCTATAGCAGATCTGAGTGGCACGCTGATAGGCGTCAGAAAAAGACATTTGCAAAAGTCCGGATATTCCTTAGAATATGCGGCCTTTCGGGCACCTATGCCCGCTGTGCATTTAGATTTGCAGCACCGACTACAGGAACGATGTTCACATGCTAACAATCCGTCTTGCCCTTGGCGGCTCCAAAAAGCGCCCGTTTTACCACTTGACCGTAACTGACAGCCGCAACCCACGTGACGGCTCTCACAAAGAACAAGTTGGCTTCTTCAACCCGATCGCTCGTGGTCAAGAAGTTCGTCTGTCCGTGAACCAAGAGCGCGTAGCCTACTGGCTGAGCGTTGGTGCACAACCTTCTGAGCGCGTTGCTCAGTTGCTGAAGGACGCTTCTAAGGCTGCGGCCTGAGCGATATGAACGCGACGCCTGCTGTTGCTGATGATTTGATCGTTATCGGCAAGATTTATTCTGTTCATGGCGTTCGCGGCGAAGTGAAGGTGTATTCCTTTACTGATCCGACTGAAAACCTGCTGCAGTACAAAACCTGGACGCTCAAGCGCGAAGGGAGTGTGAAGCAGGTCGAGCTGGTCAGCGGACGTGGGAGCGATAAGTTCCTGGTCGCAAAGCTCAAGGGTCTTGATGATCGTGAAGAAGCTCGTCTTCTGGCTGGTTATGAGATCTGCGTGCCACGCAACCTGTTCCCTGAATTGACCGATGGCGAGTACTACTGGTACCAGCTGGAAGGTCTGAAGGTTATTGATCAACTCGGGCAATTGCTCGGGAAAATCGACCATCTTCTGGAAACCGGCGCCAATGATGTAATGGTGGTCAAGCCTTGCGCTGGCAGCCTGGATGATCGCGAACGCCTGTTGCCCTATACGGAGCAATGCGTGTTGGCCGTCGACCTGGTCGCAGGCGAGATGAAGGTGGAATGGGACGCGGACTTCTAAGCGTGGCTAATTTGCGCATTGAAGTGATCAGTTTGTTTCCCGAGATGTTTTCCGCCATCAGCGAGTACGGCATCACCAGTCGGGCGGTGAAACAGGGGCTGTTGCAGCTTACCTGTTGGAACCCGCGAGACTACACGACGGATCGACATCACACTGTGGACGATCGCCCATTTGGCGGTGGCCCGGGCATGGTGATGAAGATCAAACCCCTGGAAGACGCGTTGGTTCAGGCCAAGGCCGCTGCCGGGGAGAAGGCGAAGGTAATTTACCTGTCCCCTCAAGGCCGTCAGCTGAAACAGGCGGCGGTACGCGAACTGGCAAATGAGGAAGCACTGATCCTGATTGCCGGTCGCTATGAAGGCATTGACGAGCGTTTTATTGAAGCTCATGTCGATGAAGAGTGGTCGATTGGGGACTATGTCCTGTCTGGCGGCGAGCTGCCGGCGATGGTCCTGATAGATGCGGTTACACGACTGCTGCCTGGAGCTTTAGGGCATGCGGACTCCGCGGAGGAAGACTCCTTTACGGATGGTTTGCTGGATTGCCCGCACTACACCCGACCGGAGGTGTATGCGGATCAGCGTGTTCCCGACGTATTGCTAAGTGGCAATCACGCACACATCCGGCGTTGGCGTTTACAGCAGTCCCTTGGTCGGACCTATGAACGACGCGCCGATCTTCTGGAAAGCCGCTCGCTTTCTGGAGAAGAGAAGAAGCTGCTCGAGGAATACATCCTCGCGCGGGACGATAGTTAACAACGTATCGATGGTAGGTCCATTGACTTACCTTAGGAGCACAGCATGACTAACAAAATCATCCTTGCACTCGAAGCAGAGCAGATGACCAAAGAGATCCCTACCTTTGCCCCGGGCGACACCATTGTCGTTCAGGTGAAAGTGAAGGAAGGCGACCGTTCGCGTCTGCAAGCGTTCGAAGGCGTGGTAATCGCCAAGCGTAACCGTGGTGTGAACAGTGCTTTCACTGTTCGTAAAATCTCCAACGGTGTTGGCGTAGAGCGTACTTTCCAGACCTACAGCCCGCAAATCGACAGCATGGCCGTCAAGCGTCGCGGTGACGTACGTAAAGCCAAGCTGTACTACCTGCGTGACCTGTCCGGTAAAGCAGCTCGCATCAAGGAAAAACTGGCTTAAGTCCAGCTTCCCGATGCAGAAAAAAGCAGCCTACGGGCTGCTTTTTTGTGCCTGAAATTTGTCTATCTGCCGGTATTGTCCATGACCACCCGTCTCGAAGAAATCCAGCGCCGCACCGATCTGTCCGTCACTCATGTGACCAAGGCGGTGTTCCCGCCGACCACCAATCATCACAATACCTTGTTCGGCGGCACTGCCTTGGCATGGATGGACGAGGTGTCGTTCATTACCGCCACGCGTTTTTGCCGCTTGCCGTTGGTGACGGTTTCCACTGATCGCATCGACTTCAATCACGCGATTCCGGCCGGCTCCATCGTTGAGTTGATTGGCCGCGTGATCAAAGTGGGCAATACCAGCCTCAAGGTCGAAGTTGAAGTCTTTGTCGAGAGCATGAGTGTTGATGGCCGCGAAAAGGCGATCCAGGGCGTGTTCAGCTTTGTGGCGATCGATGCCGACAAACGCCCGGTACCCGTGTTACCGGGGTTTGTTGACTGACTTCATACGGTGGCAGTGGTTTCCGGCTGGATCACTGCCAGCAGGGTCCAGCCGGCGGCAGGTTTCAAGCTGCTGTCCGGGGTGATGACATGCACCCAGCCGCTGGTATCGCGGGCAAACAGCAGGGTCGCGCGATCACCATGCAGTGCCTGGTACTGATCCAATCCGAATTCCTCCGTCAGATGGGTGCTGTACAACTCGGCGCCTTGGCCCAGCAGGCTGGCGAGTTTGGTATAGCTCAAGGGTTGGCTGCCCAGCAGGTGGCCGCGATGCTCATGGCTGGCTTTGTGTTTATCGGTACGGCGGCTTTCCTGGCTGCTGGCCAGGGCGAACAGGCGATGCCCGAAGTCGTGGCGAAAGCGCATGGCGGCCAGGGTATTCAGTTCGCCGGAAGGGGAGAGTGCCAACAGATGCCCAAGCCCGACCAGATCCAGATGTGACTCGGCGTGTTGTGAGGCCGGGTTGCCGAAGTAGGTGGGCAGCCCTTCCATCCGGCTGGCGCGGATGTTTTCCCAGCTTGAGTCGGTCAGCAACACGCGGCTGCCCAGTTGCTGCAGGGCCTTGCCGAGGATGCGCGCCGGGCCGTTCGCGCCGACGATCAGAAAACCGCTGGGCGCAGGCTCGGCTACTTTCAGCAGGCGGGCCAGCGGGCGTGCCGTGGCGCTTTGCAGTACAACGGTGCCGATAATGACGGCAAACGTCAGCGGAACCAGCAGTAATGCACCTTCATGGCCGGCTTCATCCAGGCGTATGGCGAAGATGGCCGACACCGCCGCCGCCACGATTCCGCGTGGGGCGATCCACGACAGCAGCGCACGCTCGCGCCAGTTCAGCCCGGAACCCCAGGTTGAAAGCGCGACATTCAAAGGCCGTGCGATAAATTGAATGATCAACAACAGAATCAGTACCAGCGGTCCCAGGGCAATCAAGGCGTTCAGGTCCAGGCGCGCTGCCAGCAGAATGAATAGCCCGGAAATCAACAGCACACTGAGGTTTTCCTTGAAATGCAGGATGTGCCGCACGTCCACGCCTTTCATATTGGCCAACCACATGCCCATGAGGGTGACCGCGAGCAAGCCGGACTCATGCAGCACCAGGTTGGAAGCGATGAATATCCCCAGTACCCCTGCCAGTGTCGCCAGGTTGTGCAGGTATTCGGGCAGCCACTGCCGACGCATGATCTGCCCCAGCACCCAGCCACCCGCAATGCCGAACACGCTGCCGCACAGGATGACTCCGCCAAAGGTCAGCAGGCTGTGGCTCAGGCCGTCGCCCGACGCGCGCGCGATGATGAAGCTGTAGACCACCACGGCCAGCAGTGCGCCGATCGGGTCAATGACGATGCCCTCCCAGCGCAGGATGTTCGCGATGGACGCTTTGGGGCGTACGACCCGCAACATGGGCACAATCACGGTTGGCCCGGTTACCAGGGTCAGGGTGCCGAACAGCAGGGCGAGCAGCCAGTCAAAGCCCAGCAGCCAGTGGGTAGCAACGGTGATTACCGCCCATGTCGACAGGGCGCCGAGGGTAACCAGTCGATGGACGACACTGCCGATTTCCTTCCATTCCGAGAGGTGCAGGGTGAGGCTGCCTTCAAACAGAATCAGGGCCACGGCCAGGGATACCAAGGGCATGAGCAGCGGGCCGAACATTTCCTGGGGGTTGAGCCAGCCCAGCACCGGGCCCGCCAGGATGCCGCTCAACAACAGAAACAGGATGGCCGGAAGTTTCAGGCGCCATGCCAGCCATTGGCAGGCCAATGCGGCCACGCCGATACCGCCCAGTGCCAGCAGGATCTGTTGTTCGTTCATTGAAGCTCCCTGTTCCTTGAAATAGCGGGCTATGAAAGACTAGTGGCCCTTGTCACAGTTCACTAAATAATTCGCGCAAAGCCCTGTGCTGCGCCGCTTGAGTGCCCATGCCTGCCACTGACCACCCGCTGATCGACCGTTTCCTTGACGCTTTATGGCTGGAGAAAGGCCTGTCGGACAACACCCGCCAGGCTTATCGCAGCGATTTAGCCCTGTTCAACGGCTGGTTGCAGGAGAAGAACCTCGAATTGATCAATGCCGGTCGTGAGTTGATTCTGGATCACCTGGCCTGGCGCCTGGAACAAAACTACAAGCCGCGTTCCACTGCGCGTTTTCTCTCCGGTGTGCGCGGCTTTTATCGCTACCTGCTGCGGGAAAAACTGATCGCTGTCGACCCGACCCTGCAAGTCGACATGCCGCAGCTCGGCAGGCCTTTACCCAAATCCTTGTCGGAAGCCGATGTGGATGCCTTGCTCGCCGCGCCCGACCTCAGTGAGGCCATCGGCCAGCGTGACCGTGCCATGCTCGAGGTGCTTTACGCCTGCGGCCTGCGGGTGACTGAACTGATCAGCCTGACCCTGGAGCAAGTCAATCTGCGCCAGGGGGTGTTGCGGGTGATGGGCAAGGGCAGCAAGGAGCGCCTGGTGCCGATGGGTGAAGAGGCGATCGTGTGGGTCGAACGCTATATGCGCGATGCCCGCAGCGAACTCCTCGGCGGGCGGCCCAGCGATGTATTGTTCCCCAGCCTGCGTGGCGAGCAGATGACCCGCCAGACCTTCTGGCACCGTATCAAACACCAGGCCAAAGTGGCCGGGATCGGCAAGGCATTGTCGCCCCACACGTTGCGCCATGCCTTTGCTACCCATTTGCTCAACCATGGTGCGGATTTGCGGGTCGTGCAAATGTTGCTTGGCCATAGCGACTTATCCACAACTCAAATCTATACCCACGTAGCGCGTGCGCGATTGCAGGACATGCATGCCAAACACCACCCGCGCGGCTGAAAACCGCCAATTTGTCCTGCTACGGGCTGCCCTGCGGCCCAACTGTGGTAGGCTTTGCGGGTTAGTAAAGGGGACGGCGTCTTGTATATGGCCCGGTGTCTTCCAGCGGTGTTCCGCACCCGTCCCTGCATCTGCCTTCAGGAGTTCCCATGCGCTTGACCCAGATTATTGCCGCCGCAGCCATTGCGTTGGTTTCCACCTTCGCATTCGCCGATGACGCTGCCGAGCAGACCATCCGCAAAAGCCTGGCCAACCTGCAACTCGATACCCCGATCGAAAGCATCAGCGCCAGCCCCATGGCCGGCCTGTATGAAGTCAAGCTCAAGGGCAGCCGCGTGCTGTACGCCAGTGCCGATGGCCAATACATCGTCCAGGGCTACCTGTTCCAGTTGAAAGACGGCAAGCCGGTCAACCTGACTGAAAAAGCCGAACGCCTGGGTGTGTCCAAGCTGATCAACGGTATTCCGGTGGCTGAAACCGTGGTCTACCCGGCCATCGGCGAAACCAAGACTCACATCACCGTATTCACCGACACCACCTGCCCGTACTGCCACAAGCTGCACGCCGAAGTGCCTGCACTGAACAAGCTCGGCGTGGAAGTACGCTACGTTGCATTCCCGCGCCAGGGCCTGGGCTCGCCGGGTGACGAGCAATTGCAGGCGGTGTGGTGCTCGACCGACAAGAAAGCGGCCATGGACAAGATGGTCGATGGCAAGGAAATCAAGGCGGCCAAATGTGCCAACCCGGTTTCCAAGCAGTTTGCGTTGGGCCAGTCAATCGGTGTGAACGGTACACCGGCCATCGTTTTGGCTGATGGTCAGGTAATTCCGGGCTACCAGCCGGCACCACAAGTTGCCAAACTGGCTCTGAGTGCCAAGTAAACCAGCGTCGTCGAACCTTTGACGATCATGGCCCGCCGACAGATCGACGGGCCATCAAATTGAAAGCCGCAGTTGTGCGGCTGTTTTCCACGGCCGACCTAGCGTCGGCCGTTTCATGGGGAGTTCTTCAGTGAAACCGGTCAAAGTAGGCATCTGTGGGTTAGGGACCGTCGGTGGCGGCACCTTCAACGTACTTCAGCGTAACGCCGAAGAAATTTCCCGCCGTGCAGGGCGTGGGATTGAAGTGGCGCAAATTGCCACGCGTTCGCCAAAGCCTCAGTTCCAAACGACCGGTATTGCGATTACCAACGATGTCTTCGACGTGGCCACCAACCCTGAAATCGATATCGTCATCGAACTGGTCGGCGGCTACACCGTGGCGCGTGAGCTGGTGCTCAAGGCCATCGAGAATGGCAAGCACGTGGTCACCGCCAACAAGGCGCTGATCGCCGTACACGGCAATGAAATCTTCGCCAAGGCTCGCGAGAAGGGCGTGATCGTCGCGTTCGAAGCGGCCGTGGCGGGTGGTATCCCGGTGATCAAGGCGATCCGTGAGGGCCTTTCCGCCAACCGCATCAACTGGGTGGCCGGCATCATCAACGGCACCGGTAATTTCATCCTCACCGAGATGCGCGAGAAGGGCCGTACCTTCGAAGACGTGCTGGCCGAAGCCCAGGCCCTGGGTTATGCCGAAGCCGACCCGACGTTCGACGTCGAAGGTATCGACGCCGCTCACAAGCTGACCATCCTGGCGTCTATCGCCTTTGGTATCCCGCTGCAGTTCGACAAAGCCTACACCGAAGGCATCACCAAGCTGACCACCGCCGATGTGAACTACGCCGAAGCCCTGGGCTACCGCATCAAGCACCTGGGCGTAGCGCGCAGCACTCCGGCCGGTATCGAGTTGCGTGTACACCCGACGCTGATTCCGGCCGATCGCCTGATCGCCAACGTCAATGGCGTGATGAACGCGGTGATGGTCAACGGTGACGCGGCTGGCTCGACCCTGTTTTACGGCGCCGGCGCCGGCATGGAGCCGACCGCTTCGTCGGTGATCGCCGACCTGGTGGACGTGGTTCGCGCCATGACCAGCGACCCGGAAAACCGCGTACCGCACCTGGCCTTCCAGCCGGACTCGCTGTCGGCCCACCCGATCCTGCCGATCGAGGCCTGCGAGAGCTCCTACTACCTGCGGATCCAGGCCAAGGATCACCCGGGCGTGTTGGCCCAAGTCGCCAGCATCCTGTCGGAACGCGGCATCAACATCGAGTCGATCATGCAGAAGGAAGTCGAGGAACAAGACGGCCTGGTACCGATGATCCTGCTGACCCATCGTGTGCTCGAACAGCACATCAACGATGCCATTCGGTCGCTCGAAGCTCTCCAGGGCGTGGTTGGACCGGTCGTTCGTATTCGCGTCGAACATTTGAATTAATCCAGCTGCAAGCGGTTAGCTACAAGCTGCAAGTAAAAGCCGATTCGCGCTGACTTGCCGCTTGTAACTTGAAGCTTGAAGCCCAAACCAAAGGTTTGCTTCCATGCGTTATATCAGCACCCGCGGCCAGGCACCGGCCCTGAATTTCGAAGATGTTTTACTGGCAGGCCTTGCCACCGACGGCGGCCTGTACGTGCCGGAAAACCTGCCACGCTTCACCCAGGAGGAAATCGCCTCGTGGGCCGGCCTGCCCTACCACGAGCTGGCGTTCCGGGTTATGCGCCCGTTCGTTACCGGCAGCATTCCGGACGCGGATTTCAAGAAGATCCTGGAAGAAACGTACGGTGTGTTTTCCCACAACGCCATCGCGCCATTGTGTCAGCTGAACGGCAACGAGTGGGTTCTCGAGCTGTTCCACGGCCCGACCCTGGCGTTCAAGGACTTCGCCCTGCAATTGCTGGGTCGCCTGCTCGATTACGTGCTGGAAAAGCGCGGCGAGCGCGTGGTGATTATTGGTGCCACCTCCGGGGATACCGGTTCGGCGGCTATCGAGGGCTGCAAACACTGCGAAAACGTCGACATCTTCATCCTGCACCCGCACCAGCGTGTGTCGCAGGTGCAACGTCGCCAGATGACCACCATTTTGGGTGACAACATCCATAACATCGCCATCGAAGGCAACTTCGATGACTGCCAGGAAATGGTCAAGAACAGTTTCGCTGACCAGAGCTTCCTGAAAGGCACGCGCCTGGTGGCAGTGAACTCGATCAACTGGGCGCGGATCATGGCCCAGATCGTCTACTACTTCCATGCATCGCTGCAGTTGGGCGGGCCGGCGCGTTCGGTGTCGTTCTCGGTGCCCACCGGTAACTTCGGCGATATCTTCGCCGGCTACCTGGCGCGCAATATGGGCTTGCCGATCAACCAGTTGATCGTCGCCACCAACCGCAACGACATCCTGCACCGCTTCATGAGCGGCAACCAGTACGTCAAGGAAACCCTGCACGCGACCTTGTCGCCGTCCATGGACATCATGGTTTCGTCGAACTTCGAACGCCTGCTGTTCGACATGCACGGTCGCAACGGCGCAGCCATTGCCGGTTTGATGGACAACTTCAAAAGCGGTGGCGGTTTCAGCGTGGATGAAGAGCGCTGGACAGAAACCCGCAAGTTGTTCGACTCCCTGGCGGTGGACGATGCGCAGACCTGCGAAACCATCGCTGAAGTCTACGCCCAGACCGGCGAAGTGCTGGACCCGCACACCGCTATCGGCGTGAAGGCCGCCCGCGAATGCCGGCGCAGCCTGGATATCCCGATGGTGATCCTCGGCACTGCTCACCCGGTCAAATTCCCGGAAGCGGTGGAGAAAGCGGGCGTTGGCAAGGCGCTGGAGCTGCCGGTGCACCTGGTCGACCTGTTCGAGCGTGAAGAGCGTTGCACCGTATTGGCCAATGACCTGAAAGCAGTGCAGGCATTTGTCAGCCAGCATGGCAACCGTGGTAAGCCTCTCTGATTCAAAGGCTGCTACGCGATAGGTCGAGCCCGTCTTCGTGACGGGCTTTTTCATTATGGCGAGGCATACTTACGGGAGCGATCAACCTGCAAGCTGAAGGAACTCAATCGGTGCATGTTTTGATCCAATGGGTGGCAGTACGGCTTGCGTGCGTGTTGCTGCTTGGCTATCTGCCAGTGGGCATGGCTGCTGTCAGCCTGCCGTTCAAGCTGGTGCCGGCGTTTATCCCGCTGGAGCCTTTGCCCCTGGCTCCGGTGGAGCAACAGTGGCTGGCGGCCCACCGGGTATTGAAGGTGGGCATTTCCATTGATGATTACCAGCCGATTGATATCACCCGCGACCGCAATCGCTACCAAGGCATCAGTGCTGACTACCTGAGTCTGGTCGGCGCGCGCCTCGGTGTGCCGATGCAGGTGCTGGGCTTTGCCGAACGTGCCCAGGCGGTTGAAGCGCTGCGCAGCGGCGCTATCGATATTCTCACCAGCGCCAATGGTTATGAGCGCAATGTGCAAGGCTTGCAGTTTACCCGGGATTACATGCCCGACTGTTCGGTGGTGGTGTTGCGCCGCGATGATATCCAGAGCGATGACCTGGCGGGTAAGAGGGTGGTGCTGCTCGACGGATATGCCAATGTCGAGAACGTGCACGCCGCCTACCCTGACAGTCATATTATGCTTGCGCCCAACCTCTACAGCGGCCTTGAAGCACTCAAGCAGGGCGACGCCGATGCGTTTATCGGCAATGAAGTGATTGTGCGCGCCTACAAATCGCTACGGCCCTATCTGGGCCTGCAGATCAAAGAAGAAAGCCGCTTGCCACCCATCGGTTTCGCCTTCGCCACCCGTCGGGCCGACCCTTTGCTGGGGGCGATGATGGACCGTGCGCTCGAGAGCATCGACGAATCTGTGCAGCGGGAAATCCTCGCCCGTTGGACCACCGGGCTCGGCGTCGGTATAGGTGCCGAACGTATCGAGTTATCGGCTTCTGAGGGCAGGTGGGTGTTACAGCACCCGCATGTGGTGGTGGTAGCTCAGCAGTTATCGCCCTACGTGTTCAAGGACAACGACGCGCGTTGGGTAGGCTTGAACGTCGACTTGCTCAACCGTATTTCCCGCATGACCGGTTTGCAGTTTGTCTTTGAAGAGGTGAACTCCACCGCCGAAACGCTTGACTGGCTCGAAACCGGTAGGGCAGAAATGAACACTACCCTGGCCGAAAATCAGGAACGCAGGGCACTGCTCAATTTCAGTCACGGTTTCGGCGGCTCAGGCTGGGTGTTTGTCGAACCGGTTGATGCGACGCCGTTGACCGGTTTGGCTCAGTTGGCCGGCAAGGTTCTGGCTCTGCCGGCTCGGCACGTGTTGGAGAGCTACATCCGCCAGGAGCATCCGGACATCCATCTGCGCTTGGTGAGCAATTATGTTGAGGCACGTGACCGGGTGCGACGTGGTGAGGCGGCGGCCACGTTGCAGACCGAAGCGGAAGTGCAAAGCTATCCACAGAATGATTTACGGATTGGTCGCAGTGTGGATGGCAAGTGGTCGGCCAGCAGCTTTTCGGTGCGCAAGGATCAGACTGAGCTGCTGAGTATTCTGAACAAGGCTTTGGAGGCTATGCCGGTCGCCGAGTTGAGCGCTTTGCGTCTGCGCTGGATCGGTGCGGTGGCGCTGCCCGTGCCAGCCTGGCAACGTGTACCGGCCTGGGTCTATTGGACAGTGGCAATGGCGATACTGTTTGTACTGGTATCTCTGGTCTGGAACAGCCGGCTCAAGGGCCAGATACGCCAGCGGCTGGAGGCCGAAGCCCGTCTCAATGACCAGTTGGCGTTCAAGCGCGCCCTGTTGGATGGTATGCCCAACCCGCTGTTTGTCCGCGACCTGGCTGGGCGCCTGGTGACCTGCAACAAAAGTTATGAACAGCAGTTGGCAACCCGTCTCGAACAGATTCAAGACCTGACGCTCATGGACAGCGGGTTGATGCCCGAGGCCACTGCCGCACGCTTGCACGCCAGCCATATGGAGCAGTTGGTCACGCAACAGCCGCTATTTGTCGACCGAGAGCTGGAGTTCAACGGTGGCAGCTTTCACGTCTACCAGTGGACTGTGCCGTTCTTCGACGCCGAGGGACGCTTGTGCGGATTGCTGGGCGGTTGGATCGACATCAATGCACGTAAAGTCCTTGAACATCAGTTGATGGAGGCGCGCCGGGCCGCCGACCAGGCCAGCTACGCAAAAAGCGCGTTTCTTTCCACATTGAGCCACGAAATCCGTACGCCAATGAACGCCATTATTGGTCTGCTGGAATTGGAACAGCAGCGCTGCCAGGCCGCCGGACTGCCCGTGTCCGAAGGGTTGCAGGTTGCCCACCGTTCGGCACATGAACTGATCGAGTTGATGGGCGACAGCCTGGATCTCGCCAAGATCGAGGCCGGTCACATGCAGCTGGCGCCGCAATCGACCGAATTGAAAGGATTTTTCGAAGGCATCCAGCGGTTGTTCGAAGCTACGGCGAAAAAAAAAGACCTTCATCTGACCCTGGCGTTTGACCCCGCGGCGCAGGGCTACTACTGGTTCGACCCGCTGCGTTTGCGCCAAGTCATGCACAACCTGTTGGGCAACGCGCTGAAATTTACAGAGCGGGGCGGGGTGCGTGTCAGTGTCACCTGTCGGCGCGATGAGGCTGATGCTGAATACCTGCATCTGTGCGTCGAGGACAGCGGCCCGGGTATCGACGTTGCTCAGCAGGCGAGGGTATTCAAGCCGTTTGTTCAGTCGATTGAGTTGAGCGCTGCCGGACACGGTGGCACTGGCTTGGGTTTGAGTATCTGTCAGCAGTTGGTGGAGTTGATGGGCGGTCGTATTCGCCTTGACAGTGCTATTGGCGAGGGCACAGCGGTGTGTATTGACTTGCATTTGGTTCGGGTCAGCACCGACGACGTGGCAGCCACGCCCACCGCTACCCTTCCGCAAACAGGCCACACATTGTCGGTGTTGGTGGTCGACGACCTGGCGGCTAACCGCATGGTGCTGGTGCAGCAGTTGCAGTTTCTCGGTCATCAGGTTATCGCCGTCGATTCAGCGCAAGCTGCTTTGCGCTGTTGGCGTGAGCAACGCTTTGACGTGCTGGTGACCGATTGCCAGATGCCGGGCATGTCCGGTTATGGATTGAGCAAAGCGATCCGGCGTATTGAAGCCGACGAGCAACGTCCTGCTTGTCTGCTGATAGGTTGCACCGCGAATGCGATGAAAGAAGAGCAACGACACGGCGAAGAAGCCGGGATGGATGAACTGTTGGTCAAGCCGATCACGCTGCAGCACTGGGCCCAGGTGCTCACGCGTGCGACGGCGCAGCGCTCGTTCGATATTTGCACGTTGCGCACCATGACTCAGGCGAACGGAGCGGTGCTGCACAGCATGTTGCGAGAGTTGGCAAAGAGCCTGGACCGCGAACATGAGGTCTTGGGATTGGCCTTGGCCGAGCAGGACATGGCACGTTTGAGCGCTTCGTTGCATCGCCTCAAGGGCATTTGCTCGTTGGTGGATGCCCTGCCGCTGGCCAGGGCGTGCATGGCCCTGGAAAGCTGCGCGCGTGAGTCACGTGGCCACGGGCTTGAGGCTCCTTGGTCAACGCTGTCCCAAGCTATGATGACGTTAAGTCGTGATTTGCAACCCTATCTGCAAGTTCACGATTAGGACTGGTCCTATGGGGCGCCATGCGGCTTTTGGTTACTGTGCCGGTCTTTGCCCGATACCGACAGAGTTGCCCATGCGTTCCCTTAAAGTGCTGATCCTTGAAGACAATCCTTTTCAATTGATGGCGCTGCACCAGATGCTCAACGCCAACGGTGTGTTCAATGTACTCACCGCCGAGACGGTCGAGACTGCCCGCCAATCCCTCGACAGCAAGGGACCGGTGGACATCGCGATCTGCGATCTCTATCTGGAGCAAGGTGATAGTCTTGAGTTGATCCGCGAACTGGCCGAGCGCAGTCTGGCCCAAGTGCTTATTCTGCTCAGCAACGCCGAGCCGGACGTGCTGCAAGGTGTGGCCAACATGGCGCGGCAACAAGGGCTGAACGTGATGGCGTGCTTGCCCAAACCTGCCTCAGCAAAGCTGATCGGCCAGGTGTTGACGGACTGCCAGGAGCGCTTGCGTGCGGGGCAGCCGGTGACCTCATGGGCGCGGGTGCGCCATTTGCTGGATCTGGGCGAACACGAACCGTTGCCGCCGTCGGCCGACACCAGCCAGGCCAGCATCGTTCGATCCGGCAGGGTCTGGTTCCAGCCGATCGTCAACCAGGCAGGCGAGCTGCAACGGGTGGAGGCATTGGCCCGTTGGCAGTTGGACGAGCAAGAGCTGCTGTTGCCTGACGCTTTCTTGCCGGTGCTGGAATTCGCCGGCATGGAGGAAGCCTTTACCTGGCACGTGCTGGAGCAGGCGCTGGGCCTGGCTGGCCAGGTCATGGGCCAGACCGGCCACCTGTTGCAGGTGGCGGTGAATATTCCCGGGAGGATGCTTGAGCGAGAGCACTTTCCCCAAGTTCTGCAAAGTCTGCTGCAACTGCATGGCGTGCCTGCCCATGGGCTGACGCTTGAGTTGGTGGACACCTCAAGGTTGAAAACCGACAGTGCTCACGTCACCGGCCTGCTGCGCCTGCGCATGATGGGATGCAAGTTGTCTATTGGCGATTTCGGCATGGGTGGCACAAGCCTGCAGAGCTTGCTGGAGTTACCCTTCACTGAGCTGAAAATCCCGCCCGCATTTGCCAGTGGCATGGCCGGGGATGACCGCAAGGCTGCAATAGTGGCCGGCGCCATGAGCATGGCTGCGCATTTGGGCATTGGGGTGGTGATCACCGGGGTGGAAACTGCCGCGGACTATCACGCAGCCGGCAAGCTCGGAGTGGCCTGGCTGCAAGGCTGTTTTATTGCACGACCAATGGAGGTCGAGGCACTCAAGCAGTGGATCATGTTTCAGGCTACGCCAGTCCATGTTCCTGTACATAGATAAACAGCGCAGCATCGTTACCCAGGCCAAGCTTGCGCATGGCGCTGACTTTCTGCGCGCTGACGGTCTGTTTGCTGCGATGCAACTGTGTGGCGATCTCGCCCACGGTCAACCCGGCGCCCAACAGGCGGATCACCTCCAGTTCTCGAGGTGATAGCTGTTGCTGGGAATGCAGGCAATCAGCGCCGACTTCCCCCGCGAGGCTCAGCGTCTGGCGAATGACCTGAGCCACATAGGTGCGTCGTTGTCGGGCGTGTCGGATCGCTTCGGGCAGCTCATTCGCCAGGCTGGCCTTGCTCAGCAAACCCATGACACCCAGTTCCAGGATGGCGTGAAACAAGCCTGCGTTATTAAGCATGGTCACCACCACAATCGGCAGATCGGGGTAGTGCCTGCGCAGATGTCCGATCAGGCGCAGCCCGTCTGCCTGAGGCTCGGCAGGCATCATGAAGTCGGTCACCAGCACATCACAGGCGCAGGTTTGCATTAGTTCAACCAGGGCTTGTGGCGAATTGGCTTCGGCGACGATGCGTACCTGCTCGTCCCCCTCCAGCACGGCGCGCAGGCCAATCAGGAAAATCGGGTGGTCGTCGGCAAGGATGATGCGCAGTGGCTGATCAGACGCGGTTATCAAGACAAGCTCCCATTACAATCCAGGGATTTTAGCCTGTTGATGAATGTTTTCTCTCTGTCATCTTTGCCGTGCATGCTCGACTGACTCGGGCAGATGGCGACATAAAGGTCGAACTTTCTGCTTTGAGCAAGGGTCACTTGAATGTCAGCATCTTAATGACAGTTTTGTTTTTCGAACCTTATTCGAATGATTGAGTGGTGATCGAGATGGAAAGTATCAGCCTATTGCTCGAAGAAGCATTGAGCCCCTATCAGGTTACGCTGACCACCGCAGGTGTGCAGGACGATTGCCTGGTCACTGTGAAGAACCCTGCTGGCGCTATCGTGGTGGAGCGTGAAGTCGACCGCGCGCAATTAACGGATAAGCGCGTCCTGGTGGATGTGGTGGATTGCCTGCTGCGTGACCTGAAGATTGCCGAAGGGCGCCTGGAGCCGTCAGTGATTGCTGCCTTGCGCAACGCCGCCCAGACCCGCAATACAGCCCGCGCATGAAGATTTGTTCATCTGTGGAAACTTCCCACAGCATGATCGGTCAGATTTTTTAGCAGCAAGAGCAAACATTGTGCTCCGGTGTTTGTGGCTTGTTGTACTGGTCTTTGTAGGCCACGTTTAACCCCGAGTTGTCTCCCCACTGCTCGGGGTTTCTTTTTGCCCGAAATTTGTCAGTGCAGTGGCGAAGCCTGGAAAAAGTGCGGGTTGTCCTGCAAATACTGTTCGCGCATGACCGGGTCGAGCCATAGTGCATATGCGTTCTTCACCTCGGCCTGTGGGAGACCCTCCAAGGCCTGATTGATCCGTGCAATGGCCTGACGACCCTCTACAGTGTCCGAGCACCCGATGTAGATGCGTTGGTAAGGCGCAGCGCCTTTTATCGCAAGGAACATCAGGTCGTCAGGCGCTATGCCTTGTTGCGTTGCCTGGTAGCGGATTTCCGTCCAGTAACCGAGCACAGCTTGCAACCTCCCCAGGCGTTGCATTTGCAGCAGGCTGCCCAGGGCGTCGTTCCCGTAATGCAGGACGAGTTTGTGCGAGTCGGTATGCTTGAGACGCTCGTCGATCGCAGGTCCGTAGCTGCGCTCGGCGATGGCCCCAAGGCGGGCGTTGGGGGTTTGCAGAAATGCCTGCAGGTCAAACTGCCCCTCGACGATGAACGGTGCCAGCGTTTCCTGCTGGCTGCGCCGGATCATCACCCCATTGCTGAGCACCACAAATGCCTGGGCGGAAAACGCCACGTACTTTGCCCGCTCCGCGGTCCACAGCAGCGAGGGGTCGCAGGTCAATGACGGGGTACTCAGCATTTGCATGCCCCGGGCACGATTTACATGCAGCACCTGATGGTGATATTCCGGCAAGCGCTCTTTGAGCATCGGCAGCAGGTGGTCCAGTGTCCCCTGGTCTTTTTGCGGTCCTTCGAAGATGGTCAGCGGTGGCAGGTCGCGCAGCAGCCAAGTCAGTGTGTCTTCGGCGCTGGCCGACACCGGCCACCCGACGGTTATCACGCTGGTGAGGCACAAGTGCATGAGCCAACGGAGGGTGCGGCGAGTCATCAGATCGCGCCATCCTCACGCAAACGAGTGATGGCGGCGGCGTCGTAGCCCAGTTCATTGAGCACGGTGTTGTTGTGCTCGCCCAATTGCGGCCCGACCCATTCACAACTACCCGGTGTGTCCGAGAGCTTGGGCACGATACCTGGCATCTTGAAGTCCTTGCCGTCCGGCAGTTGTGCCTTGAGGAACATTTCCCGCGCCAGAAATTGCGGGTCGCCCAGCATGTCTTCGGCACTGTAGATGCGACTGGCGGGCACCTCGGCTTTGTTCAGGGCCTCTATCACTTGGGCCAACGGCAGTGAATTGACCCAGCGATCAATCACGCCGTATAGCTCATCACGGCGGCTGTCGCGTCCATCGTTGCCGGCCAGCTCCGGATCGTTGGCCAGGTCTTCACGGCCAATGGCTGACATGAAGCGTTTGAAGATCGCATCACCATTGGCGCCGATCTGCACGTGTTTGCCATCGGCACTGGTATGGATCGAGGAGGGCGTGATGCCGGGCATGATGTTGCCGGTGCGCTCGCGGATGAACCCGAACACGTCGAACTCCGGAATCATGCTTTCCATCATCGCGAAAATGGCTTCGTACAACGCCACATCCACCACCTGTCCCAGGCCGCCGTTGACCTCTCGGTGACGCAACGCCATCAATGCGCCGATGACCGCCCACAACGCCGCAATCGAATCACCGATGGAGATCCCGGTGCGTACCGGCGGA
The DNA here is from genome assembly GCF_004519405.1 of Pseudomonas sp. BCA17. GTDB lineage: Bacteria > Pseudomonadota > Gammaproteobacteria > Pseudomonadales > Pseudomonadaceae > Aquipseudomonas. The sequence continues at coordinate 213,762 of NZ_SGWI01000005.1, forward strand.
CGATCTTCGAAGCCGGTGATATAACGCAAGCCGCCCATGGACTCGCCCACCGCGCCGAACCCTGGCTGATCCTTCATCGGCCCGGTCTGGCCGAAGCCGGAGAGTCGCACCATCACCAGTTTGGGGTTCAGGGCATGCAGGGTTTCCCAGTTCAGGCCAAGTTTTTCCAAGACACCGGGACGGAAATTTTCGATCAGGATGTCGGCGTCCGCCAACAGTTGCTTGAGGATCGCCAGGCCGTCCGGATGCTTGAGGTTCAGTGTCAGTGACTTCTTGTTGCGCGCTTGCACAAACCACCACAGCGATGTGCCTTCATACAACTTGCGCCATTTGCGCAGTGGATCGCCGCCATCCGGCGATTCGACCTTGATCACCTCTGCACCAAATTCGGCGCAGATGCGCGAGGCAAACGGGCCGGCGATCAGGGTGCCCAATTCGATGACTTTCAAGCCGGTAAGGGGTTTGGCATTAAACGACATGGGGTTCCTTGTCTGCTCAGGACGGTGGTTTGATGCCTTTTAACATAGGCGAGCGGCCCAGGGATAAGGATGATGCAGCGCAGTATTCGTTGAATGGCCGTTGCATCGGTTAGACTGGCAACCTTTCCCTGTCTATTAGAAGCCCGTTCATGGCCCAGCCGTCCACGACCTACAAATTCGAACTCAACCTCACTGACCTTGACCGATCGGTGTACGAGAGCGTCAAACAGACCATTGCCCGTCACCCTTCGGAAACCGAAGAGCGCATGACTGTGCGCCTGCTGGCCTACGCCCTCTGGTACAACGAGCAGTTGACGTTTGGCCGTGGTCTGTCAGATGTAGACGAACCGGCCCTGTGGGAAAAAAGCCTGGATGACCGTGTACTGCACTGGATTGAAGTCGGCCAACCTGACGCCGATCGCCTGACCTGGTGTTCACGCCGTACCGAGCGCACCAGCCTGCTGGCCTATGGCAGCTTGCGTGTGTGGGAAGGCAAAGTTGTGCCGGTCGCCAACAACCTGAAGAACGTCCACATCGCCGCCGTGCCGCAAGATGTCCTCGAGACCCTGGCCAAGGACATGCCCCGCGTTATCAAGTGGGACGTGATGATCAGTGAAGGCACGATGTTCGTCACCGACGACCGTGGGCAGCACGAAGTGCAATTGCAATGGCTGGCCGGCGAGCGCGGTTGAAAACAAGCTTCAAGCCAGTTCCTCACTTACCCAAAGAGATTTCCCAAGCGTCCCATGCGTATCGATCCTCGCCCGTTGCCCGCTGTTCTGCCGTTTCTTGGTGAATTACCACCGCTGTTGACCCGTCTATACGCCGCACGCGGGGTGCAGTCGGAAGCCGAGCTGGACAAGAGCCTGGCGCGGTTGATTCCCTACCAGCAGCTCAAGGGCATCGACGCGGCGGTAGACCTGCTGGTGACGGCATTGGAGCAGCGCCAGCGCATCCTGATCGTCGGTGACTTCGACGCCGATGGCGCCACGGCCAGTACCGTGGGCACTCTGGGCCTGCGTCTGCTGGGGGCGGCCCATGTGGATTACCTGGTGCCTAACCGGTTCGAGTACGGGTATGGCCTGACCCCGGAAATTGTCCAGGTAGCGTTGCAACGCCAACCGCAGCTGTTGATTACCGTGGACAACGGAATTTCCAGCGTCGAAGGTGTGGCGGCAGCAAAAGCGGCGGGTTTGAAGGTATTGGTCACTGACCACCACCTGCCCGGGGATGAGTTGCCGGCGGCGGACGCCATCGTCAACCCGAACCAGCCGGGCTGCGAGTTTCCCAGCAAGGCGCTGGCCGGCGTTGGTGTGATCTTTTACGTGTTGATGGCCCTGCGCGCCCGTTTGCGCAGCCTGGGCTGGTACGACAACAAGCCGCAGCCGAATATCGGTGAGTTGCTCGACCTGGTGGCCCTGGGCAGCGTCGCCGATGTGGTGCCGTTGGATGCCAATAACCGCATCCTGGTCCATCAGGGGCTGGAGCGCATCCGCGCCGGTCGCGCCCGGCCGGGGATCAAGGCGATCCTCGAAGTTGCCAAGCGTGATCATGCCCGCATCACCTCCACCGACCTCGGCTTCATCCTCGGGCCACGGCTCAACGCTGCCGGGCGCCTGGACGACATGAGTCTGGGCATTGAATGCCTGCTCACTACTGACGTTGCGGCGGCCCGGGAAATGGCCGCGCAACTCGATGGCATGAACCAGGATCGCAAATCCATCGAACAAGGCATGCAGCGCGAGGCCCTGGCTCAGCTCAAAGACCTGCCGGTGGAGTCGATGCCTTACGGCTTGTGCCTGTTCGACCCGGAATGGCACCAAGGTGTCATCGGTATTCTGGCGTCGCGCATGAAAGAGCGGTATTTCCGCCCGACCATCGCATTTGCCGATGCGGGTGATGGCCTGCTCAAGGGCTCCGGGCGCTCCGTACAGGGTTTTCATATCCGTGATGCGCTGGCCGTCGTAGCGAGCCAGCACCCCAACCTGATCACCAAGTACGGCGGCCATGCGATGGCGGCTGGCCTGACGTTGCCCGAGGCGAATTTCCCACTGTTTGCCGAAGCTTTCGATGCTGAAGTCCGTCGGCAACTGCGTGAAGAAGACCTCACGGGGCGCCTGCTGTCTGATGGCACTCTGGCGGTGGAAGAGTTTCATCTGGAGCTGGCGCGGGCGCTGCGACATGCCGGGCCCTGGGGTCAGCATTTCCCCGAGCCGTTGTTTCACGGCGTGTTTCAGTTGGTGGAACAACGCGTTGTCGGGGAGCGGCACTTGAAGGTGGTGCTCAAGAGCGAATGCGGTTCGGTGAAGCTTGATGGCATTGCGTTTGGTGTAGATCGTGAAGTCTGGCCCAACCCGACAGTGCGTTGGGTAGAGCTGGCCTACAAGCTGGACGTGAACGAATTCCGAGGCAATGAAACGGTGCAACTGATGATTGCACACATAGAACCTCGCTAGATCTGGGCAACACCCCAAAACAAATGTGGGAGGGGGCTTGCTCCCGATCGCGGTAGGTCAGTCAAAGGTGATGTGACTGACCTGTCGCAATCGGGAGCAAGCCCCCTCCCACAGTTTGTTTGGCGTATCGCCTGGAATTACTCGGCTTTGTCCTTGGCCTGGTGCTTCACGATGATATCCACCAGACGCTTGGCCAGCGCCGGGTAGTTCTCATCGAAGTGATGCCCGCCTGGCAGCTTCACGGCTTCGCCCACGGCAGTCTTGTCGGTGCAGCCGCTTTCGTCGACTTCTTCGGCACCGTAGATGCACACAACTTTGTCAGCCGGCAGCTTGGCCATTTCCGGGCCGGTGGCAGCTTCCTTGCCCGCGTTGCCCAACCAGCCTTCCACTTCGATTTCAAAGCTGCCGGTACGCGCGAACGCCAACAGGATGATCGCGTCAACGCGTTGCTGTTCGTTTTCCGGCATGCGGTTGTAGATGGCAGGCAGCACGTCGGCACCGAACGAGTAACCGGTCAGCACGAAGCGTTTGGTGCCCCACTTCTGCCGGTAGTGTTGCATCAACTCGGTGAGGTCCTTGGCGCTTTGCTCAGGGGTCTTGTGCTGCCAGTAGTAGCGCAGGGTGTCGATGCCGACCACCGGGTAGCCGATCTTGGCCATTTCACCGGCCACGTCGCGGTCAAGGTCGCGCCAGCCGCCATCACCGGAGAGAAACAGGGTGACGGTGTCCTTGGCCTGGCCGGCCGGTACTTCTACCACCGGAATCGCCAGGCCGCCGTTGTCCGAGCCGACCAGTTGCTTGCGCAGTTCGTTGTTCAGCACTTGTGGGTAGTGAATGTCGTAGTCGCTGATGCTGGTGGTTGCGCGCGGCGTATCACGTACGAAACTGGCACTCTCGTCGTCAGGGTTATCGTTCCAGGCCACCAGCCAGTTGCCATGGGCAGCGGTTTTCGGCAGCGGGTCCTTGCAGCCTTCCTGCACTAAAGCGAAACCGACGGAGATGGCGTTGGCCTTGTCGTCGTTCTGTGTGGCGAGCCAGCGCCACGCGAGCGCAGCCCCCGGGCCGATCCCGCTGACCAGAGTCGCCGGGCCTTTAAGCTGGCCCAGAGCGCTTTGCAACGCTTGTTCCTGCAACGTGCAGTCACCCTTTGGCAGGATGACTTGAACGATTTGTGCCTTGCCGCCCTGGCTCAGGGCAATCAGCTGGCTGTCGGTCAGGACTTCGTCGGCCGGCACGGCCACCGCTACGCGGGCTTTCGGCGTGCCGTTCGGGGTTACGCGGGTCATCACCGAGCCATCGGCCTGGGGCAATTGCTCCAGGGTCGGCTGTGGGGCAGGGCGGTTCCAGTACCAATAGCCACCGCCTGCAATCAGGACGAGCAGCACTACGATGGCCAATACATACCGCCAGGAGCGTCGAATCATCAGCGTTTCACCAATCCAGTCAAGCCGCCCGCAATCAGGGCGGCGGTATCGGCCAGTGCCACCAGCGGATCAAGTCCTGCGGGCACGGCCATGTAACGGGGTTCCCAGTCGGGCTGGAACTTGTCTTTGAAGCGGCGCAAACCTTGGAAGTTATACAGTTGCTCGCCACGACGGAACACCATCGAGCCCAAACGTTGGGTCAACGGGGCACCGCGACGTGGTTGCAAGCCTGACAACGGCACCATGCCGAGACTGAAGCGGGCGTAGTCATGGTTCTTATAGTGTTGAATCAGGCCAACCATCATGAACTCCATGGTCAGCTTGGGGGCGTCGGGGTGAGCGCGCATCAGGTCGAGGCTGGCCAGGTCGTGGTTGTAAGTCTCGAGCAGGTTGGCGAAGGCCACCGGGCGCCCTTCGAAGCGAACGATCGCAATTCTGAAGTGCTTGAGGTAGTCGTCGCTGAAGCGTCCCAGGGAGAAACCCTTTTCCCGTACGTTCTTGCCGGTCAGCCACGCATCGGAGATGACTTTGAGTTCAGCCATCGGTGCCTGGCCCTGCTCGAAGATCTCCAGTGACAAGCCGTCCCGGGTGCCGCGGTTCCAGGTGTAGCGCAGGTCCTTCATCTCTTTGCCCTTGGCTTCCAGGTCAAAGCGTTTGAGGTCGACGCGGGCCTCTTCGCCCAGTTTGATCGCGGTGAGGCCGATATCCATGTAATACGGCAGGTTCTCGGCGCGTACCTGGTAGAACACCGGGCGGGCATGATGGATATCGCACAGGTCACGGAACTGCCAGATCATTTCGGCGCGCGGCTGGGTCGGGCCGATCGGGTCATACAAGGCCACCAGGCTGCGCCCACGACGGGCATACATCAGGAAGGCTTCGTCGTTGGGGTGGAACAGCAAGGCCTTGTCGCCGGTCAGTGCCAGGCCGCCGTCGGGCTGGGAGGAGGCCATCAGGATCTTGGTGGCACGCTCCAGTTCATCCGGTGTCGGCAAGTGGATGATCGGGCGTGCAGTACGCAGCAACCAGGTCAGCGACACGATCACCAGCAGCACTGCCGCGCCCAGCAGCGAGCGCAGGCCACGGGGGGCGTTGGCGTCTAGGGTGAATTGCCACCATAACTGGTGGCTGTACGGTACGTCTTGATAGGCAAACAGCAGCAGCCAGATCGAAGCGCCCAGTACGCACACGCTGGCCACCAGGTACAGCGGCGAGAACGGCAGTTCAGTCAGGCGGCTGGCGCGGTAGAACGAGCGACGGAAGATCGCCAGCAGCACCGCGGTCATGATCATCAGGCTGGCTTCTTCCCAGTCGAAGCCCTTGAGCAGTGAGAGCAGGGCGCCGGTCAGCAGCAGCACCATGGTCAGCATCCAGGCGGCGGACAAGCGCCGACGCAGGCCCTGGGCAAGCAACAGGCACAGTACGCCGATCAGGCTGGCACCAAAGTGCGACGCGTCAATCAGGCGGTGGGGAATCAGGAAGCCGATGTTTTCCAGGCGTGAGTCGATTTCCGGTGTTGCGCCGGAAAACAGCAGGACCACGCCTGACAAAAAAACCAGTACGGCCAATACCGGCGCCGCCAGACCTGATGCAACCCGCAGGCTCTGCTGGGTCTGGAACAGGCGCTGGGCTTCGTTGACCAGCAGGAAGATGCACGCGATCAACAGCGGCAGTACCACGTAGATCAACCGGTACAAGAGCAAGGCTGCAGCCAGCGGTGCTGCGCCAAGTTTGTCGGCGAATGCGGCCAGCAGGATCGCTTCGAAGACGCCGACCCCGCCCGGTACATGGCTGAGCACGCCTGCGGCCAGGGCCAGCAGGTACACCAGCAGGAACGGGCCAAACGGCGGCGCTTCGGGCAACAGCATATAAAGGACGGTAGCGGCGGCGGCGACGTCCAGTGCGGTAATGATCAGTTGCAGGAAAGTCAGGCGCCGGCCCGGCAGGCGCAAGGTGCGTCGCCCGGCCTTGACCAGCAGGTTATCCGGATAAGGCTGTTCCGGCAGGCGGCGGCGGTAAATACCGATGCACAGCACCGCCGACAGTACCAGCACCGCGGCGGCAATGCCGCCCAGCAAGCCTTGCGGCAAATGCAGGTAGGTGGACGCCGCTGGCAGGTTGCTCAGCGTGGCCAATGCGGCCAGCGGCGGCAGGGCGGTGCCCAGGGCCAGGCTGGCGAACACAGTCATATGGGCGACTTCACCGGCCCCGATGCCATGGCGAGCATATAAACGGTAGCGCACCGATCCGCCCGAGAGCATCGACAGGCCAATGGCATTGCCGATGGCAAAGGCGGTAAAGCCGCCCATGGCCAGGGTCTTGGCGGGCAGTTTCACGCCGGCATAGCGGGCGCCGGAAAACTCATAGCCCAGCAAAATGATGAAGCCGGCGACCGCGGCGGCAAATGCACCCAGCAGGGCCGGCTTGGGCACTTCCAGGATCGAGTCGTGGAGGGCGTACAGATCCAGTTCCAGCAACAGGTGCCGACAGGCGATCAGGGCGATTGCGAACAGCAACAGGGTGACGGCCAGCCCGATGGGCTGACGGTACTTGCTCAACAGATCCATCCAACGCAAACGGGTGGGTGTAATCGGTTGTTCTGCTGTGACGGTGTCTTGTGGTTCAGACGAGTTGGCGCGCATCAATCACCTCGTGGATTGTGCGCGACAGGATGGGGGTATCCAGCCAAGTTACCAATCCCTATGGACAAAATAATTACAAATATTAACGCTTATCGCCGGGTGCGGCGACTGCGGCCATTGGTCGTAGAGGGTCGTGCTTGAGTACTGAGCATAGCTTGCAATGACATGGACTCTGCAAACCGTGTACGGTTTCATGAAAGATGCCATGCCATTGTTTCAGAAGAACTTTTTCATAGGATACAAAAAAGGCCACTCTTTCGAGTGGCCTTTCTTGATGTTTGGTTGCGGGAGCCGGATTTGAACCGACGACCTTCGGGTTATGAGCCCGACGAGCTACCAGACTGCTCCATCCCGCGTCTGTGGGCGGCATTCTACAGCCCAGCGCCGAGGTGTCAACCGTTAATGGGCTAATGGGTCAAATAAGTGTGAATTAGCCGCCGGGTGCCTGACCCTGTTCGTAAGTACGTGAGTGCGAAGGCTTTTTTGTCTTACAATTTTTATACAGGGCAAAAACGGACACGCACAAAAAAGGCCACTCTTTCGAGTAGCCTTTTTTGATGTTTGGTTGCGGGAGCCGGATTTGAACCGACGACCTTCGGGTTATGAGCCCGACGAGCTACCAGACTGCTCCATCCCGCGTCTGTGTGGCGGCATTCTACAGAGGAATGCCCGTGTGTCAACCGCCGAACTGAAAAAAAGCGCTTGTGCTTCAATTGGTTAGCGCTGAAAACCACGCTTGGAAAGGGCGCGGAGCCAGTCTGGCCGAGGCTTTCAGCTCTATTGGTATGCTGAATTCGATTGAAAAAATAAATTCATCTTGGAGATTTCCTACCGCTCGGGCGGAAGATTCACACTACTGGTGCTATATACAGTGGCGAATGCGATACTGACCGCCCGTTGGATAACACCCCGTTTATATGACGCAGCGCAAAATCATCCACATCGACTGTGATTGCTTCTACGCCGCGATTGAGATGCGCGACGACCCGAACCTGGCGCAAAAGCCCTTGGCCGTGGGTGGCTCTGCCGATCGCCGGGGCGTGATCGCTACCTGCAACTACGAAGCCCGGGCTTATGGGGTGCGATCCGCGATGTCTTCACGCCACGCCCTTAAGCTGTGTCCGGACCTGACCATCGTCAAGCCGCGTATGGATGCCTATAAAGAAGCGTCCAAGGAAATCCAGGCGATCTTTCGTGACTACACCGATCTGATCGAGCCCCTGTCGCTGGATGAAGCCTACCTGGATGTCTCCGACAGCCCGCACTTCGGCGGCAGCGCCACGCGTATTGCCCAGGATATTCGTCGGCGTGTCTCCAACCAATTGCACATCACCGTGTCCGCGGGCGTAGCGCCGAACAAGTTTCTGGCCAAGATCGCCAGCGATTGGAAGAAACCCAACGGCCTGTTTGTGATTACCCCGGACCAGGTCGAAGACTTTGTCTCCCAGTTGCAGGTCAGCAAATTGCACGGCGTGGGCAAGGTCACGGCCGACAAGTTGGCGCGCCTGGGTATTGAAGACTGCCTGCAACTACGTGAGTGGAGCAAGCTGGCGCTGGTGCGCGAATTCGGCAGTTTTGGTGAGCGGCTTTGGAGCCTTGCGCGTGGGATCGATGAGCGCGTGGTGCAGAACGACAGCCGGCGGCAATCCATCAGTGTGGAAAATACCTACGATGTGGACTTGCCCGATCTCTCAAGTTGTTTGGCAAAACTACCTGAACTGATGGAAACCCTGGCCGGACGCATGGCGCGCATCGACAGCAGCTACCGTGCGGGCAAACCGTTTGTGAAAGTGAAGTTTCATGACTTTACCCAGACGACGCTGGAGCAGGCCGGGGCGGGGAGGGATCTTGAGAGTTATCAACAGTTGCTGACCCAGGCGTTCAATCGCGGCGGCAAACCGGTGCGGTTGCTGGGGATTGGTGTGCGTTTGCTGGATTTGAGCAACGGCAACGAACAGCTTGAGTTTTCCTGGTAGAAACCGCGCGTTAAAGGTGGGGACTTGCTCGCGAGGGCGGTGTATCAGGGATAAATGTATCGACTGACATTCCGCCTTCGCGAGCAAGCCCGCTCCCCTAGTTGGATCTTTAAAGGTCTTGAGGGACTAACGAGCCCCAGGGTCCGCTACCAGGCGCCCTGCATCCTTGGTCAGTGCTTGCAGGAATTCCTGCTGCAACTCAGGATCATTGCGGGTCAGTTCGATCAGGCTTTGTTCCAGTTCGCTGGCTTCTTCTTCCAGGCCCAGCTCTGACAGACGCTTGACCCGGTGCACCCACTGGTTGACTTCGTCGTCTTCCAGGTCGTCGTAAATCAGGCCATGGGCTTCGAGCAACTTGCTGCGCAACGTGCTGCTGATAGCCAGGGTCGAGTCTGAGTGCACGTCATCCTGGCCATCTTCCACGCTGATTTTCAGGGTGCTGATGCGGTTCAGATCCTGCTCGGCAAACGGACTGTCCAACAGGTTCAGGCGCAATACGCCATTACGGTCAGTGGTCAGTTCATGGGTTTGCTTGCCGGCGGTGACCTGTACCGGGCGCTCGCTCCAAGGCAGGCTTGAATACTCTAGGCGCTTGTCGCGCTGGACTTCATCGATGCCCGCCAGGTTCTGTTGCGCACGGCCATGGGACTGCACGTTCATGAACGGGTTGATGCCGTCCACGCCGTAACTCAGCCAGTCGCGGGTCATGCTGGTGGGCAGGTTGCCGAGGGCGAAAATATTCGCCACGTTGGCTCCCGCGCCCGCCACCAGGGCCACGGCGCCCAGAGGCATCTCGTAGACTTTGCGCCAGGGTTGATAGGGGGTGTAGCGATCATAGCGGCGGGTCACCTCGAATTCGGTGACCTCAAAGGTTTTTTGCTCGTGAATCCGAACCCGGCGTTGCGGCAGTTCCAGCACTTTGGGCTCGCCTACATCGATCTGCAGGCTGTGGTCGAGCAACTTGCGCTCGATCCGCTCCTCGTGCTCACTGCGTTGCGACATCTGGTTGGCGCAGCCGCTGACAAGCAGGGCGCCGCACAAGGCGGCGCCCCCCAGGGCTCTGGTGTTTCGCTTGAACATGACTTCTCTTGATCTGGTTTTCAGCGACGAATACGCGCCTGAAGGAAAGACAACACGTCAGCCACCGGCAATGGCTGGGCTTCGGCTTCGGTCCGGCTTTTGTATTCTAGATTGCCATCAGCCAGGCCGCGATCACTGACCACGATCCGGTGCGGGATGCCAATCAGCTCCATGTCGGCGAACTTGATGCCCGGGCTGGTCTTCTTGTCCCGGTCATCCAGCAGCACTTCAAAACCCGCCGCCGTCAGTTCGGCGTACAGCTTGTCGGTGGCTTCGCGTACTTGCTCGGTTTCGTAACGCAGCGGTACCAGGGCTATCTGGAACGGTGCGAGGGCGTCACTCCAGATGATGCCTTTCTCATCGTTGTTCTGCTCGATGGCAGCCGCTACCACGCGGGACACGCCAATGCCGTAGCAGCCCATTTCCAGGGTAATCGGCTTACCGTTCTCACCCAGCACTTCGCACTTCATCGCCTTGCTGTACTTGTTGCCCAACTGGAAGATGTGCCCGACTTCGATGCCGCGCTTGATTTCCAGAGTGCCCTTGCCGTCCGGGCTTGGGTCGCCGGCGACCACGTTGCGCAGGTCGGCCACGGTCGGAACCGGCAGGTCACGTTCCCAGTTCACGCCGAAGTAGTGCTTGTCGTCGATGTTCGCGCCAATAGCGAAGTCGCTCATCAGCTCGACCGAGCGGTCGATGATGATCGGCAGCGCCAGGTTCAGCGGGCCGAGGGAGCCGGCGCCGGCGCCAATGGCGTCGCGCAGTTCGGCATCGGTGGCCATGACCAGCGGGCTGGCCACGCCAGGTTGCTGGGCGGCCTTGATTTCGTTGAGTTCGTGGTCGCCACGGATCACCAGCGCAATCAGCTTGCCTTCTTCTTCGGCGCGCACGATCAGGGTCTTGATGGTCTTTTCAATCGGCAGATTGAATTTCTCCACCAGGGCCGCGATGGTCTTGGTGTCAGGGGTGTCTACCAGGCGCAGCTCTTCAGACGGTGCTGGGCGGGACGTTTCCCGTGGCACGGCTTCGGCTTTTTCGATGTTCGCCGCGTAGTCGGAGCCGTTGCTGAACACGATGTCGTCTTCACCGGACTCGGCCAGCACATGAAACTCGTGGGAACCGGCGCCGCCGATGGAACCGTTGTCGGCTTCAACCGGGCGGAATTTCAGGCCCAGGCGCGTGAACACGTTGCAATAGGCCGTGTGCATGCGGTCATAGGTGGCCTGCAGGGACGCCTGGTCAGCGTGAAACGAATAAGCATCCTTCATGATGAATTCGCGGCCACGCATCAAACCGAAGCGTGGGCGGATTTCGTCGCGGAATTTGGTCTGGATCTGATACAGGTTCAGCGGCAGCTGTTTATAGCTGCTCAGCTCGTTGCGCATCAGGTCGGTGATCACTTCTTCGTGGGTCGGGCCGGCGCAGAAGTCGCGACCATGCCGATCCTTGAAGCGCAGCAACTCAGGGCCGTACTCTTCCCAGCGCCCGGATTCCTGCCACAGCTCAGCCGGTTGGGTGCTCGGCATCAACACTTCCAGAGAGCCGGCGGCGTTCATTTCTTCACGAACGATGGCTTCGACCTTGCGCATCACCTTCAAGCCCATGGGCAGCCAGGTGTACAGGCCGGAGGCCAGTTTGCGGATCATGCCGGCGCGCAGCATCAGCTGATGGCTGATCACGACCGCGTCGGAAGGCGTTTCTTTCTGTGTGGCGAGCAAATATTGACTGGTACGCATGGTAGGCCGTTGTCGGTTGCTTGGACTTGAAATGACTTGGGATTGTACGGGCGTGAGCCGCCGCCGTACAGGTATCAGAATAAAGGGCTGTCTGTAATGAGGGAGCTTGCTCCCGTTCGACTGCGTGCAGCCGTCGAACGCTTTTTTTGAGGGCGCTGCGCACTCCTGCGGGAGCAAGCGCCCTCGCCACAGAGTGCTTGTCACTCTTTTGCAGGAGGACTCAAGCGCGCCCGCCGACTTTCCTGAAACCAGTGCAGCGCAATCAGGAACAACGTCGGCACGCCCAGCAGGCAGGTGATGATAAAGAAATTGTGATAACCGAACTTCTCCACCATCACGCCGGAGTACCCGCCAATCAGGCGTGGGAGCAACAGCATGATGGAACTGAGCAGCGCATATTGGGTGGCGGAGAACTTGAGGTTGGTCAGGCTCGACAGATAGGCGACAAACGCCGAGGTGGCCAGGCCCGAGCTGAAGTTATCCAGGGAGATGGTGAAGATCAGCATCTGCAGGTCCGGGCCCATGTCCGTGAGCATCACGAACAGCAGGTTGGTTGCGGCCGAGGCCGCGCCGCCGATGAACAGGATCGGCAGGATACCGAAACGCACGATCAGCAGGCCGCCCATGCCGGCGCCGAGCAGTGTCATGATCAGGCCGAAGATCTTGCTGACCCCGGCGATCTGGTCCTTGGTAAAACCCTGATCGATATAGAAGACGTTGGCCATCACGCCCATCACGGTGTCGGACATGCGATAGGTCGCAATCAGGCCGAGCAGCAGCAATGCTTGCCAGCGGTAGCGCAGGATAAAGTCGTTGATCGGCGTCAGCACAGGCGCCAGGCCGCGGCGGCCCATGGCCGACAGGCACAGGGTGGTGAGGATGATGTACAGAATGGCGCGCAGGAACGCGCGGTCTTCCATCAACAGCTCCCACAACGTGACGCCGTGGAACAGCACGCTGGCAAAATCGGTGTTGTACAACTGGGTGAACATCGCCGGGACCGACACCAGCAGCACGATCAAGACGAACACCGAGACCAGTTGGTGCATGAAACTGTAGCGGCCGGCCTGCAGTTGGGTACGCAGTGGTACGTCGGGTTCACGCATGAGCAAAGTGGTCAGGAGCGCTGGGATCATCAGCACGCCGAACATGACATAGGTGCCGGTCCAGGCCGAGTGCTTATAGTTGAAGCCGGTAGAGCCGAAACCTTCGGCAAAGAACAGCGCGCCGGCCGTGGCCAAGAGGGCTGCAATGCGGTAACCGGACATATAACTGGCGGCCAGGGCGGCCTGGCGGCTGTCGTCGGCGATTTCCAGGCGGTAGGCGTCTACGGCGATGTCCTGGGTGGCCGAGGCGAAGGCCACGATCACCGCGATAGCGATCAGCCAGGACAAGTGTTTTTGCGGATCGCAGAACCCCATGCCGATCAATCCGAGGATCACCAGCGACTGGGCAAGCACCAGCCACGAGCGGCGGCGCCCCAGTTTTCCGAGGAGCGGCAGGCGCCATTGGTCGAGCAGCGGCGACCAGACCCATTTAAAGGCGTAGGCCAGGCCGATCAGGCTCGCATAACCGATGGTCTCGCGGGCCACACCGGCCTCGCGCAGCCATACGGAAAGCGTCGAGAACACCAACATGTAAGGCAAGCCGGCGGCGAAGCCGAGCAACAACAGCACTAACGTCGAAGGGCTGGCATAGGCGGCGAGCGCGGCGCGCCAGGTTTTACGGGGCATGGGCTGGAGTCTGCCTCAGATTTGCGGAAACAAAGCGCGCACTCTAACCGCTGTGCTCTACCGGGCGCCAGCCATGACGCTGAATATCAACGCGATTGTTCAGGATAGTGACACCTTCGCTGCGTAAACGTGCACGTTGTTCGTCGCCTGAGGCGCTGCCCACCGGCAGACTTATCCGACCGCCGGCACCTAGCACACGGTGCCAGGGCAGTCGCGTGTCTTCGGGCAGTTGGCTGAGGGTGCGCCCCACCCAGCGCGCTGCCCGACCCAGGCCGGCCAAGTGCGCCAACTCGCCGTAACTCACTACACAGCCTTCCGGGACTTGCGCCAGCGTCAGGTACAGCGCGGTGCGGCGCATATCGGCGGGACTTTGTGGCGTGTCGGCAGGTGGATTCACTGTGGGCATATCCGCTGAGATCTTCGTTTATTTGTAAGAAACGTCTGTAAGCATGGCGATGAGAATTGAACTCAATATAAATCCTTGAGTCAGTCGTAGCTATCTAACACGATAGCGCCCTCTTTTCCGCCAACCTCGAGCCTCGAATCTGCTTATGTTGTCCAGAACTCTGCTGTGCCTTGCTGTTCTCAGCGCCTCTACACCTGTGCTCGCCGACACCGTGTGGTTGAAGAACGGCGACCGCCTGACCGGCAAGATCAAAGTCTTTGATGGCGGCAAGCTGCTGATCCAGACAGACTACGCGGGCTCGATTCCGGTGGACTGGAAGCAGGTGAAAACCCTGGAGAGCGACCAGGAATTGCTCGTCAAGCAGGACGCCTACACCGGCGAGAAGGCCAAGTCGCTGAAAGCAGCGGATGAAGGAAAGGTGGTCCTGGCCAACGGCGAAGCGCCCAAGACCGTGGACCTGGCAAGTATCCAGCAGATCATCAAGCCCAAGCCGGTCATCGAAGACCTGGTATGGAAGGGCAATGTCGACCTGGCGCTGGACTACAAGCGTGCCGACAAAGACACCAACGACTACGACATCGATTTCAAAACCACGGCCCGTCACGGCCAGTGGCGTCATACCGGGAAGGGTGAGTACAACCGCGAGTTCCAGGACGACGTCACTACCACCGACAACTGGGCCTTGGAATATGACCTGGACCGCTTCATCACCGAGCATTGGTTCTGGCAGGGTCGCCTGACCTATAAGCGCGACAAGGTGGAAGACCTGTCGCGGCAACGCACCGTGGGTACCGGCCCCGGCTACCAGTTTTGGGATGATGAACTGGGCGCATTCTCCCTCGGTTCCCTGGTTAACCGCACCGATTACGAATATGCCGACGGCGGCAAGGACAACTTCTACTCCCTGGCCATGAAGTGGAACTACAACCGCTATCTGGTGGGCAAGACCGTTGAGTTCTTCACCAGCGGTGAACTGGGCAAACCGCTGGCCGGGCCAGCTGAATACTCACTGGATGCACAAATGGGCCTGCGCTACAAAGTCACCGAGTGGGCGTCGCTCAACCTCAAGGCCGAGCGCGACATTATCAGTGGCGACACGGAAAGCAGCTTGAGCAAGACGCGCTACACCGCAGGGTTCGGTGTGGCCTGGTAAAAAAACGCGGCAAAACCTGCCGGCGAGGCTCTGGCAACCTGCGCGTATATTGATTACCTTGTGTTGAGATCCATTCCCATATGCCGTGGGCGGTCGAACACCCGAGGAGTCATACGTTGAGCGCGCACGTTGCCAAGAACGCCCGAGAGCTGTTGCTCAAGGAATACCGTGGGGCTCTCTCCACACTGTCCAAAGCCATGCCTGGCTTCCCCTTCGGTTCGGTCGTGCCTTATTGCCTGGATGAGCAGGGCCGTCCGCTGATCCTGATCAGCCGCATTGCCCAGCACACCCATAACCTGCAGAAAGACCCTAAATGCTCGCTGCTGGTGGGTGAGCGCGAAGCCGATGACGTGCAGGCGGTCGGGCGCCTGACCTACCTGGCCGAAGCCGAGAAGCTGGACGATCAAGTGGCGATCGATGCGGCGGCCGAACGTTACTACCGCTACTTCCCCGACTCGGCCAACTACCACAAGGCTCATGATTTTGATTTTTGGGTACTCAAGCCTGTGCGCCACCGTTATATCGGTGGGTTTGGCGCGATTCACTGGGTCGACCAGTTGACCCTGGCCAACCCGTTCGCCGGCAAGGCTGAGCGCAGCATGATCGAGCACATGAACAGCGATCACACCAAAGCCATTGCGCATTATGTCGACCTGGCCGGTTTGCCGACCTCCGAGCCTGCGCAATTGGTCGGTATCGACAGTGAAGGCATGCACCTGCGGATCGGCCAGTCGTTGCATTGGCTGCCTTTCGCCGAGTCTTGTAATACTCCGACACAAGTGCGCGAGGCCTTGGTTTCATTGGCTCACGCCCAGGTCTGGCCGAAAAAAGCAGCGGCCAGCGCTTGAATTCACGAAACGGCGACGTCATCTAAGGTGGACTGGCAAGGCATTCTTGCGTTGAGGAACCATTTGATGCGCCCTTTTTTATTGCTCTTTCTGCTGTTCCCGGTGTTGGAGCTGTTCGTATTCGTTCAAGTCAGCAGCGCGATCGGGTTTTTCCCGGCGCTGTTGCTGATAATCGCCGGCTCGATGCTGGGCGTCCTGGTACTGCGCGTCGCCGGCCTGGCTACAGCCCTGCGTGCCCGTGAAAGCCTGAATCGCGGTGAGTTGCCGGCCCAGACCATGCTTGAAGGCCTGATGATGGCCCTGGCCGGTGGCCTGTTGATCCTGCCGGGCTTCATCAGCGATGTGGTCGGCCTGATCATGCTGCTGCCGGTCACGCGCAAATTACTGGCCGGCAAGATGCGCCAGCGCGCCGAAGAGGCAGCGATTCGCCAGCGTGCCTTCGCCGATGACCTGCAGCCCCGCGGCGGTCCGGCTCCGCGCCAGCCCCTGGGGCGTGAAGGGGATGTGATCGAAGGC
This sequence comes from Pseudomonas sp. BCA17, assembly GCF_004519405.1. Taxonomy (GTDB): domain Bacteria; phylum Pseudomonadota; class Gammaproteobacteria; order Pseudomonadales; family Pseudomonadaceae; genus Aquipseudomonas. The sequence goes on from NZ_SGWI01000005.1 coordinate 230,211, forward strand.
GAGTTCGAACACCGCGACTCCAAATAACCGCTTTATTGGCACGGCACCTTCGGGTGCCGTGTTGCTTTTAGCCGGCCGTAGACACAAAAAATTTCATTCGCGGCCCCTTGAAATAGGCATATGCGCCCTTATGTAAGGGTCACCGCAAGGTTTCTGGTGGTGACACCAGTCAGACTTCCGCGTCTTGCCTGGCGAGGCGCGACCGGCCCAGCCGGAATACAAACCCGCCGGTACTGAAACCGGCCGATGAAAATACAATTAGGAGAGATCGACAATGAGCAAGCTTCGTCCTCTGCACGACCGCGTCGTCATCCGTCGCAGCGAAGAAGAAAAGAAAACCGCTGGCGGTATCGTTCTGCCAGGTTCGGCTGCTGAAAAAGCCAACCACGGCGAAGTGATCGCTGTGGGTTCCGGCAAAGTGCTGGACAACGGCGAAGTACGTGCGCTGGCTGTGAAAGTGGGTGACAAGGTTGTATTTGGCCCTTACTCCGGCAGCAACACTGTGAAAGTCGATGGCGAAGACCTCCTGGTAATGAGCGAGAACGAAATCCTCGCTGTTATCGAAGGCTGATTCCCGCTCATCTTCCCCAAGAATTTAAGGAATATCGATCATGGCTGCTAAAGAAGTTAAATTCGGCGATTCCGCCCGTAAAAAAATGCTGGTTGGCGTCAACGTCCTGGCTGATGCGGTAAAAGCGACCCTCGGCCCGAAAGGCCGTAACGTGATCATCGAGAAGAGCTTCGGCGCTCCGACCATCACCAAGGACGGCGTTTCCGTCGCCAAAGAAATCGAACTGGAAGACCGTTTCGAAAACATGGGCGCGCAGCTGGTCAAAGACGTTGCCTCCCGTGCCAACGATGACGCAGGCGACGGCACCACCACCGCTACCGTTCTGGCCCAGGCGATCGTCAACGAAGGCTACAAGGCCGTTGCTGCCGGCATGAACCCGATGGACCTCAAGCGCGGCATCGACAAGGCAACCATCGCCATCGTTGCCGAGCTGAAAAACCTGTCCAAGCCATGCGCCGACACCAAGGCTATCGCTCAGGTAGGCACCATCTCCGCCAACTCCGATAGCTCCATCGGCGACATCATTGCCGAAGCCATGGAAAAAGTCGGTAAAGAAGGCGTGATCACCGTTGAAGAAGGCACTGGCCTGGAGAACGAACTGTCGGTTGTAGAAGGCATGCAGTTCGACCGTGGCTACCTGTCCCCGTACTTCGTCAACAAGCCGGAAACCATGGTTGCCGAGCTGGACAGCCCGCTGATCCTGCTGGTCGACAAGAAAATCTCCAACATCCGCGAAATGCTGCCAGTACTGGAAGCCGTTGCCAAAGCCGGCCGCCCACTGCTGATCGTTTCCGAAGACGTTGAAGGCGAAGCCCTGGCGACGCTGGTTGTGAACAACATGCGTGGCATCGTTAAAGTCGCAGCCGTCAAGGCTCCAGGCTTCGGCGACCGTCGTAAGGCCATGCTGCAGGACATCGCTGTTCTGACCGGTGGTACCGTTATCTCCGAAGAGATCGGCCTGAGCCTGGAAAGCGCCACCCTGGAAAACCTGGGTAGCGCCAAGCGCGTGACCATCTCCAAGGAAAACACCATCATCGTTGACGGTGCTGGCGTAGAGCAGGACATCCAGGCTCGCATCACTCAGATCCGTGCCCAGGTTGCCGAGACTTCGTCCGACTACGACCGTGAAAAACTGCAAGAGCGTCTGGCCAAGCTGTCCGGCGGCGTTGCAGTGATCAAGGTTGGCGCTGGCTCCGAAGTTGAAATGAAAGAGAAGAAAGCCCGCGTTGAAGACGCCCTGCACGCAACCCGCGCAGCCGTTGAAGAAGGCGTGGTACCTGGCGGTGGCGTAGCGCTGATCCGTGCTCTGGAAGCCCTGACCAACCTGACCGGCGACAACGCTGATCAGAACGTCGGTATCGCTGTACTGCGTCGCGCTGTTGAAGCGCCGCTGCGTCAGATCGCTGCCAACTCGGGTGACGAGCCAAGCGTTGTGGTCAACCAGGTCAAGAACGGTAAAGGTAACTACGGTTACAACGCCGCGACTGGCGTCTATGGCGACATGATCGAAATGGGCATCCTGGATCCAACCAAGGTGACTCGTTCCGCGCTGCAAGCAGCATCCTCCATCGGCGGTCTGGTCCTGACCACTGAAGCGGCCATTGCTGACAAGCCGAAACCAGAAGGTGCAGCTGGCGGCGGTATGCCAGACATGGGCGGCATGGGTGGCATGGGCGGCATGATGTAAGCCAGCCTTACCCAGCACCTGAAAAACCCCGCCTGCAGTGATGCAGGCGGGGTTTTTTTATGGCGTGGTCCGATTCAGCCCATTGCGCGGCGCCTCAGCAGTTTCCTAAACGTGAACCCCCGTGCCAGGGTCAGTTGGGCGCGCGGCAGGAGTGCCATGGGGTGCGGTAAAGCTTCGTCGAGAGGCCGATGAACAGGCAGGTGCGCGGTTCTTTCATGGGGCGCAGGCCTGGGCCGTTCCCAGTGGCCGGACATGACCACCATACCCAGCAGCTTGAGTGTATTGGCGTAGTAGTCATGATCCTTGAGCGGGCGGTGTTGCAGGTTGTCCCAGATGTTATTGAGCCATGGCTGGTTGCCGGGGCTGATCATGGCGCTGACCCCCAGCGCGGAAATAAACGCCGGATCATCCTGGTCCTCGTCGAACGCGCTGCCATCGATCCGGTAGCCGTTGTTGAACGCACTTGGCTGATCGCCCGTGGTGGTGCGCGCCCAGTGGTTGAATGAGGTCAAGGTGTCCAGCGCGCGCGCGTCGCCGTACATCAGGTAATCCAGACCGACACGCCAGGGGTAACGGGCCGCATTCCAGGCGTAATCACCGTCATGGCTGCCCTCCAGCAAGTCTGCGCGGGCGGGCGTGATCGACGTGTCGAGGTGGCTGATGAAGTCTGGCAGCAGGGCGCTGCCCGCGCTGTAGCGCTCAGTGAAGGTGTTGATGATCGAGTAGGTTTTGTCGCGAACGGCCAGCCAACGTTTATCACCCGTCATCGCAAAAAAGCTGTTGAGGTGCGACTGCATGAAGTCCGAGCTGCGGGTGGCATATTCAAGCTCGGAATCGCCGTCGGTGCCGGCCCAGTCACCGAGCAGCAGATGATGGGTTCGCGGGTGTACTTCATGGTGCATGATCGCTGCCAGCACTTGATTGGCTTGGCTGCGGTAGTCAATCGCACCTCGGCTGCCCCAAGCCTGGTCGGCCAGCAGCAGGGCGTAGGCGATATCCAGGTCCCCGTCGGTGGCGCTGGCGTTGCCCCGGAACCGGCCAGTGGAATTGCCGCAGCCTTCGACCTGATTCCAGGCCATCAAGCCGGGGTCGGATTTGGCTGGGTGATCTTTGAAATAGAGCACCATGCCGTCAAAGATCTTCTGCGCGTCCGGGTCCTGCTCGGCCATCATCACACTGAGCAACATGCCATAGCCGTGGGCTCCGGATACGGTGATGGTGTGCGGGGCCGTACCGCCGCCCACCGGCTTGCCGTCGGCATTGACTTTGATGAAATAGCGAGCGTTGCCGCATTCGGCGGACAGGTAAAGGGCTTTCCATTCCTTGTAAAACCGCGTCAGTTGTTGGTCCATGACCGCTTGGGACAGGTGGTTGGGTTTGATCGAACCGGGGTAGTAGGGTGCCGCTTGGCTAAAGGCCCAGGCACCGCTGGCCAGCAGTGAGCTGGCGGCTATGCACAATGACCCTATCAGTGTTGGCAAATGCTGTTTCGAGGGACGCATGAACGGGCTCTCCAACCTGCAATTCAGGCGGCGAGATTACGGGCAGTGCGAACGGTTCGCTGTCACAGGCTGTAACACGCGGCGGGTTATAGAGGACGCAACGGCAGGATCAGGCTCAGGCGTGCGCCGCCCAACGGGCTGCGGGCCACCGATAGTTCGCCGCGGTGCCACTGGGTCGCGCGCCTGGCCAGTGCCAGGCCAAGGCCGAAGCCACCGGGTTCGTCACCGCCCATGGCCAGCCGCACAAAGGGCTCGAAGATTTTTTCGCGGTTTTCTGCCACTACGCCAGGACCGTCATCGTCGACATGCAGGACCAGATGATGTTGGCCATGATAAGCCGCGCTGACACACACTTGGTCACGAGCATAAGTGATGGCATTACTCAGCAGGTTGCGCACGATCAGGTGCAGCAGGGCGCGGTCGCCGATCAACTCCAGATCCGTTGGGTCGGTCTCCAGGCTCAGCCGGCGATGGTGACCATCCAGCAAGGCAAACTCCTGATGCAGCCATTCGCGGATGCGGATGGGCTCGTGTTGCAGGTCCGACGGCGCGCCGGCCATTCGCGCGAAGGCCAGGCTCGCACGCACCAGGGCTTCCAGCTCTTCGACGTCGGTCAGCAAGCGTTCCTGAAGGCGCGTGCGCGTGACCGGGTCTTCACTTTTGCCCATCAGGGTCAAGGCAAAGCGCATGCGCGCCAGTGGCGTGCGCAGTTCATGGGAGACGGCCTGGGACACTTCCCGATGGCGTTCGCCCATGGCGGTAATGTCCTGGGCATGTTGCTGCAGCGTCTGCAGCAACGGCGTCCACTCCTTGCCCATGGCCGGCAGCATCGCATTGGGTGTGCGCGCCAGGGTGCCGATGCACGCGTCGAGTGCTTCAAGGTCGTTAAGGCGCCGGCTGCGCGCGCGCAGGCCAAGCCAGAGCAGTAGCAACACCGGCAGGGCGGCCACACACGCGGTGATCCAGTAAACGGGAAATTGCAGCAGGTCCTTGACCTCCGCGGTTCCCCACATCGGGCCGAACTGAATCAGCGTGTCGCCGTCGAGCGGGAAATAAGTGATGTCTTCGTCACTGTTCTGCGCCGGTTGTTGGTGTCTGAGCATGATCAGCGCTTCGGGCGGCAGCTCGATATCGTCGATGTTCACCAGGTGGACCGGGTACTGGAAGCGAGCGCGCAGCGTTTCCATACGCGCTTCGCGCTGGTCGGCGGGCAGGGTTTTGAGCTGCTCGGCCACCAGGTAGCCAGGGCCGGCCATCAAGCGCAAAAAACTGTACTCACCGACAAATACCGAGGCGTTGGCACACTGCCACAGTAGATAAAGCGTCAAAGCGGCCCAACTGATGCCCGCCACGACGGCTGCCCATGGCCGTACGTTAGATAGCATGGAGGGCGTCCTGCGGGATCTCGACGAACAGGTAGCCCTGGGCCGTGATGGTTTGGATGGTCACGGGGCACTTCAGGCTCATGAGTTTCTTGCGCAGGCGTGATACACGCATATCAATGGAGCGATTGACGCCGTCGTACTCCAGGCCTCGCAGGCTCTGAAGCAATTTTTCGCGGGTCAGCAGCACGCCGCAGTGGCGGGCAAAAATGGCCAGTAACTCGAACTCGGCGACCGAGAACTGCAAGAGCGTTTCATCAAGCCAGGCGAAATGGGCATGCAGGTCCAATCGAAACGCACCCCACTGATAAACCGAACGCGGTGCTTGTGGGTGGCGTCGCAGCAGCGAGCGAACCCTGGCCAGCAATAGCAGAGGGTCGACGGGCTTGACCACGTAGTCGTCCGCCCCGACGTCGAAACCGGTCAGTTGCTCGGCATTTTCATCCAGTGCCGTCATCATCAGGATCAGCCCCGGGTAGCGGTCACGGATCTGTCGGCACAGGGTGAAACCGTCGATACCCGGCAACATCACATCCAGGATCAACAGGGCAGGTCGTTCGTCGAGAATGCGCTGCGCTGCGCGATCGCCACGGTGCTCCACCGCAACGGTAAAGCCTTCGGCGCGCAGGAACTCGGCGGTCAGCGCGGCCAGTGGACGGTCGTCTTCAATCAGCAGAAGGGTGTCGGACATGAAAAAGAGGCCGTCGCCGGAGCAAGGCCGCAAGTGTTACGCCCTTGCCTGGGCGGAGGCAAGGGCGGAACGCACACTCGACCTCTATTGGACGATGATCTTGCGCGTGGCGATGTGGTCCGTGTGTGAGCTAATAGTGAAAAACTCGTTAAGGTATGAGATTGGTTGAAAACATTAATCGATAAGCCCGACAGGTCTATCCCTGAGCCCCTCTAGGCCTTAAGCTGCGCGAGCCAGCACGGCTGGTACGACAGTACGGAGACACTGCCCATGCGAATTTTATTGGTTGAAGACAACCGCGATATTCTGGCCAACCTGGCGGACTACCTGGGGCTCAAGGGCTATACCGTTGACTGCGCGCAGGACGGTTTGTCCGGCCTGCACCTGGCGGCGACCGAACATTACGATTTGATCGTGCTCGACATCATGCTGCCAGGCATTGATGGCTACACCTTGTGCAAACGCCTGCGCGAAGATGCGCGCCGTGACACACCGGTGATCATGCTCACTGCCCGCGATCAGCTGGATGACCGGCTGCAGGGCTTCAAGTCCGGCGCCGACGATTACCTGCTCAAGCCGTTTGCCTTGTCCGAATTGGCTGCGCGCATTGAAGCGGTGCTGCGTCGTGCCCAGGGTGGTGGCCGCCGCGCCCTGCAGGTGGGCGACTTGCACTATGACCTGGATACCCTGGAAGTCACCCGCGAAGGGCGCCTGCTCAAGCTCAACCCGGTGGGCCTGAAACTGTTGGCGGTGCTGATGCAGAAAAGCCCGCACGTACTGCGCCGGGAAATTCTCGAAGAAGCCCTATGGGGCGATGACTGCCCGGACAGCGACAGCCTGCGCAGCCACGTTCACCAATTGCGCCAGGTGATCGACAAACCTTTCGCCAAGCCATTGCTGCAAACGGTGCACGGTGTGGGTTATCGCCTGGCCGAGGGCCGTGATGGAGTTTAAGCAAAGCCTTGCCCAGCGGATCATCATCGCCTTTGCCTTGATGAGCGCATTGGTGGCGGGGGCTTTCGCCATGGGTATTGTTGCGACTGTGCACCTGGTGGAAGAGAAATTGATCTCGGCGGGCCTGGGTGGCGACCTGCAACGGTTGCTATTGATGGACAGTGTCGAAGACTGGAGCCATCGGCCGGAACCGGACCAGTTGTTCTATTTCAGCGGTGGGCGCGGCGATTTCGAACTGCCCAAGGATTTGCGACACCTGGACCCGGGCTTTCATGAGGTGTTCCGTGAGTCGCTGTCGTACCACGCCATGGTCGAAGTGGTCGACGGTCGGCGTTATGTGCTGCTGCAAGACCAGAGCGACTTTGAAGAGCGTGAGCGCGTGTTGTTTGCTGTGGTGCTGGTGGGCTTCGTGCTCAGCCTGGCGCTGGCGGTGTTCCTCGGTTGGGTCCTGGCGCGCAAGGTGATGGCTCCGGTGGTACGTCTGGCCCGCCAGGTACGTCATCGCGACCAATTGCTTGGTCTGGCGCCGCCATTGGCGCCGGATTACGCGGCTGATGAGGTGGGTGAACTGGCCGTGGCGTTCGACGCCACACTCGGCCGCTTGCGTCAGGCACTGTCCCGTGAGCAATTGTTTACCAGCGACGTGAGCCATGAATTGCGTACACCCTTGATGGTGTTGGCCAGTTCCTGCGAACTGTTGCTGGAGAACCCGGCTATTGATCAACGAGGCCGTGCCCAGGTCCAGCGCATCGCCCGCGCCAGCGAGGAAATGCGCGAACTGGTGCAAACCTTCCTGATGCTGGCCCGCGCCAAACACGATGATGCCGCCATGTCACCGCAGGTCACTCTCACCCAGGTGGCCGAAGACTTGCTCGGTATCTGGCGCGAGCCTATCGAGCAAAAAGGTCTTGAGTTGATTTACCTTCCGGGCAATCCCTTGCCTACCCGCTATAACACCACGTTCCTGCACGCGGTGATGGGCAACTTGTTGCGCAACGCTCTGCATTACACCGAGCAAGGGTTTATCCGCCTCACCTTGGAGCCGAGCGGTTTTATCGTCGAAGACTCCGGCGTGGGCATTCCGGAAGACAAGCGTGAGGCGATGTTCGAGCCTTTCGTGCGGGGCAGCGAGAAGCGCGGCGAGGGCCTGGGATTAGGTTTGTCGCTGGTGCAACGTATCTGCGAGAGCCAAGGCTGGAGCGTCAGCCTGAGCACCATGGAGCCCAACGGCTGCCGCTTTCACGTGGAGTTGAGTCAGGTCAAACCTTGACTCGCCATCCTGCCGCTAGGCTGCTGCAGTTTCCGTGCTTTTCGGCGAACATGGCCCCATGCCATCGTTTGTGTCTGTAAAGTCTTGAAATGTATGGGGTTGGACAGGACAAGTTTTTCACAACCAGTTGACCTGTCGCTCACAGTTTGCTGCTTAAGGTTGTAGGCATCAGCAACTGGAGATGTTTTAGATGCCTTCCCCGATCAAGCTCGAATTTTCCGAAAAGTACGACGACCAACACGCGCAGAAATATTTGCTCAAGCATCAGGACAATCTGGCTCGCCGGTTGTCCCACAAACGCGACGAGCAGTTGGCGCGTGCTGCGCTGGCAATGGCTGGTGAGCCTGGGCTGGTACTGGACCTGCCTTGCGGTGCCGGGCGTTTCTGGCCATTGCTGGCCGAAAAACCCAACCGTGTGATTATCGGCGCTGATAATTCGGCGTCGATGTTGAAGGTCGCCACAGTCGCCCAATCGGCGGATGTGGTGAAACGGGTACGTCCTTTGCAGACATCCGCCTTTGATATCGATTTGCCGGACAATGCGGTCGACAGTATTTTTTGCATGCGCTTGATGCACCATATTGGTGATCCGGAGCACAGGCTGGCGATACTGCGGGAGTTTCAGCGTGTAACGCGCGACAGTGTGATCCTCTCGCTGTGGGTCGATGGCAATTTTAAAGCCTGGAAACGCAAGCGCACCGAGGCACGGCGTCGCGAAAGAAGTGAGCAGGAAGGTTACCAAAATCGGTTTGTGTTACCGGCTGCTACTGTCGAGGCAGAATTTGAGCAGGCCGGTTTCCGTGTTCAGGAATCCCTGGACTTCATGCCGCTCTACGCCATGTGGCGTGTGTATGTATTGCGTAAGAGGTGAGAGGATGGCAGTTGAGTGCGTAGCAGGTAGTCATGTAGCTCCCGAGGAGCGGTTTGATTATTTCTGGCGCCAGAAGGGGGAATGGGTCGAGGAACCCAATCGTCGACGTGGCGGTGAAAGTGGTGTGCAGCGCATCATCGGCACCAACGGACGGTTGCTCTACAGCAAGCGTCAGACCGGGCATATCTACCGCAGTTGGCTCCACCCGTTCGGACGCCCGACCGTGCTACGTGAACGTGATGCCCTCAAGGGCCTGCGTTTGCTTGATGTACGTGTACCGGAACTGGTGTTTTGCGAAGCGCGTCGTGATCCGGAGCACCAATGGAAAGCACTGTTGGTGACTGCGGCGCTGGACGGTTTCGACGAGATTGAAAACTGGTATGCCGCCGGTGGCCGTGAACAGTACGGCGAGCTTGTTCATGAGCGTCTGCTCAAGGAACTGGCCGGCACCCTGGCGCGTATGCACAAGGGGCGTTGGCAGCATGGTTGCCTGTATATCAAGCACATCTTTGTGCGGGTAACGGGCGAGGGTGACGCGGCCAATGTGGAAGTCGCGCTGCTGGATTTTGAAAAGTGCCGCCAGCGTTTTACCGCTTATCAGGCCGCTTCCCACGACATGCTGCAACTGCGTCGCCATTCGTCGTGGAACGATACCGACTGGGAAAAACTCAGCTACTTTTATGAGACGGCGTTTGGCAGCGCTATCAAGGGTTTAACCAGATGAAGCTAGAAATAGCACGAGGTTTGTTTCTGGTCGGTGCGTTGGGTATTGCAGCCCTGGCCCTGGCTGCGTGGGAGCAACCTCGCACACAAGTGCTCAGTGCGGTGGCAGGTAACGGGCAATGCCTGTTACCGCGTGTCGCCAAGGCGAGCGTAAAGGCAAGGCCCGATAATGATCTGCTGTTGTTCATGTTCGGGATGTCTCAAGGGATGAGGCCGCAAAGTTGAGAAGAACGTTGAAACGATTCAACCCCCCGAAACAGGGCCTTGCGATGCGAGGCCCTTTTTTTTGCCTTTAAATCAGATGCAAGTGGTTATCCCAAAGCCCCGCCGGTAATTCCAACGGTGTGGCAACCAATGGTGTCTGACGGCAATCGTAGAACCGGCAGCGTCCCTGACCGGAGGTGACGACAAAGCCATCCGTTACCGCACCGACGCCGGCACAGTCGGGTAAAGGCCCATCCAGGCGTAGCTCACCGCTATCGATGTCCCATATGAAAAAGCGATTGCCCCGTGGCGCGGTCAGCGCCACCAGGCGCAGTTCGCTGTGCACCGCGACGCTGGCGGTATAGTGACCCATCGCCAGCAATTGTTCGTCGGCCACCGGGAACGCCACGAACGGTTGCCCTGGCCGCTTGATCGCCAGCAGTTCCGAGCGTTCATGGGACGGCCCCATGAATTGTTGCCCGGTGAGGACAGTGCCGTCGTGGGCGATCCCCATATGGCGCACGCTGTTCATCTGCTGGCTGAGGGTTTCCTTGCTGATCAGCGTGCCATCGCGGTGCATCAGCACCAGGCTCGGTTCCATGGCGTCGAGGTTCATCTCCACGCGGCTTTCGGCTTCGGTGCGAATACCGCCGTTGGCCACTACCAGGGTTTCGCCGTCGGGCATCCACGACACCTGGTGCGGGCCGATGCCGTGGGTGGAAATCTCACCGCTGTGCACCAGCCGCTCGCCCTCGAACTTATACACACCGAGCAAACCGCGCCCCGGGTCGGACGTGTCGTTCTCGGTGGCATAGAGCCAGTCGCCGCTGTGGTGAATGACCGCGTGGCCATAGAAGTGGCGATTGGCGTTCGAGGTGACGGTTTGCAGCAGCGTGCCATCACGCAAATCGATCAGGTAACTCTCGGTACCCGGACGACGGGCGACGAACAGTGCAATCGGCAGCGTCGGGTGGTGGATGATGTCATGGCAGCGCTGGCCGACCTGGGTAGCAAATACCTGCTTGCCGTCCAGGCGAAAACCTACCGCGTAGTGCTTGCCGTCGGCGTCATCGCGCGCCGAGAGCAACAGTGGGCTTTTGTCCTTTTGCTTGAATAGCGTCCAGCCACCCAACGTGAGTGCACTGAGCAGCATGCTGCCAACCGCCAAAGCCTGTCGCCTGAGCATCATCAGTCACCGTCGTTGGCGTTGAAGCCCAGTTGGATGCCCAGAGCCTTGGCCAGCTCACCTTCGTGCAGGCGGTGGACCACGTTGAGGCTGTCATAAAGGTCGTTGAGCTGCTGGCGTCCGGCGTCGTCGGCCAGCAGTTCATTGAGGGTGCGCTGGTTGCTGGCGAACAGTTTCAGGGCGGCGGCATAGGCGGCGTCGATCTTGTCGGCCAGCGGCTTTTGATCCGACGGCAACAGGCTGCGCAGTCCCTTGTTCTCCACGCCCGCCCATACGGTCTGTGCGGCGGCGAGGCTGGCTTCCAGGCTTTGCAGGGACGCCTGGCTGCGCCATGCGTCAGCCTGGAACGGTTGCGGGATACCCTTGGCCTGGCGACCCATCGGCGTGCCGAGTTTTTTCTTCAGAGTGTCCAGCGCGGTTACCTGCGCACGCAGCAGGTCGGCGATGGCTTCGTGGGAATCGGCGTAGCGCTGGTTGGGAAACTTGGTCATCTGCGCGAGCATCCCGTCGGTGTTGTTCCAACTGGCGAGGATCTCTTCAGCGAGGGTTTTCTGGCGTTCGCCGATGGCCACCAGCAACGGGCAGTAGCGAGCCTTCTGCGCTTCATCGGCGACGTCGGTCTTGGCGTCGTAGAGGATGTATTCGTAAGCCGACAGGCCCTGTACCACGACGCTGGACTTGGCCAGGGCAGCGGCGTCGATCTGCGGGTGGTCGCTGACCAGTTGTTCGACCTGGCGGCCCACCAGGTTTTTCTTGTCCGGCCAGAACTGCACCTGCCACGAACGGTTGCCCTCGGCCAACGGGCCGATCAGCAGCGGTTGCAGCTCGGCCCAGGCTTTTTGTGCGTGGAGGAAGTCGGCGCGCGCGGTGTCCAGGCTTTCCTTGCCCTGGCAATAGGCGAGGGCGCTGACGGCCAACTGGCGGTCGGCTTCGACCCAACGGCTGTAGGTCGGCAGAATGACCTGCTTGGCGATGGCCGCCGAGGTCACCGCTTGTGGGTCCTGGGGCGAACAGGCACCGAGGGCTAAAGCGGCCAGGCTGGTGAACAACAACTTGGGACGGAACATATAGAGCTCCCTTCTGTATTGGGGCGAAGCTTATAAAGAATTCAGGAACGCCAGCAACGCGGCGCGCTGCTCGGCATTGAAGGACAGCACATGCTGCTGCGCCGCCTGTGCTTCACCGCCGTGCCATAGCACGGCTTCGAGCAGGTTGCGGGCGCGACCATCATGTAAAAACTGGGTGTGGTCACTCACGGTTTGCGTCAGGCCGATACCCCACAACGGCGGTGTGCGCCAGTCACGGCCACCGGCCTTGAACTCGCTGCGGTGGTCGGCCAGACCTTCGCCCATGTCGTGCAGCAACAGGTCGCTATAAGGACGAATCGTCTGGTTGGCCAGTTCGGGTTCGGAGGCAGAAGCGGCCGTGGTGAACGTCGGTTTATGGCAACCCTGGCAACCGGCCTGGTAGAACAGGTTTTTGCCGGCCAGCACCTGTGGCGTGTTGACGTCACTGCGTGCGGGAACCGCGAGGTTGCGCGTGTAGAACAGCACCAGGCGCAGGATGTTGTCGCTGACTTCCGGCTCGCCATCGGGGCCATTGCCGTTGGGGGCCTGTTTGCAGGCAATTTGGGCATCCGTGCAATCATCAAAGGGTCTCAGGGACGTGGTGAGGCCCATGTCACCAGAAAACGCGTGAACATTTTGTTGGTTGAGGTTGGGCTGCCCGGCCTTCCAACCGAAACGCCCGAGGACGGTCTTGTGTTGGGCGTCATCCCACACCCAATTGGCGCGGCCGACGAGGGCTTCTTTGTCGGCCGTTTTTGTGTCGGTATTGCGCAGGATGTCGGCATCGCTGATCGCTTCGAGCAGGCCCAGGCCAATCATGGGCGGTGCGATTCGCGCTGAAAAAAGTGTATCTGGATGCATCGGTCCGTAGCCGAGCTGGGTGATTTGCAGGTTTGGCTTGCGCAACTCAACCACCGTGCCGTCCTTGAAGCTGACGTTGACCGGTGTGTAGTCCACCCGCACTTTGCCTTCAGGGGTTACGCCCGGCACGGCCATGTCTTGCAATTGCCCGCCGTAGACGGGCTCGGGCACCACACCAAGCTGCTCGATAAGCCTGGCATCCAGCGGCGCGGCCGGAATCGACAGGCGCACCAGCATCGACACCGCATTCGGCGCGTCGGGTAATGGCGGGTGTCCGCGGCCGTCCTTGATATGGCAATTCTGGCAGGCGTTGGTGTTGAACAGCGGCCCCAGGCCATCACGGGCGGTGGTGGTGGACGGTGCGATCACCCACGGGCTGCGAAAGAAGCTGTTGCCGACGCTGAAATCCAGGCGACGGCTCGGCGCCAGGTTGGCTGAGGGCAGGGAAAACGCGTTCTGGTCGCGCTTGTTCACCGTCGTCGCGCCGCCGGCCCGCGATTCCCCCGGCTCTGCCTGGGTAAACCTGGGTGGGGCATCGCAGGCAGTCAGGCTCAAGGCCATCAACGCTGCAGACAGGCGAAAAAGCGAACGGAACATCGAGTTTCCTGAACGAGGGCGCAAAATGAAGCCGCAAAGTCTAACAGGGCAGCGCGGATTGAATAAGAGCAATTATCGTTTGGTGGAACCCGATTCATTCCCGCTAGAATGGCCGCACATTTATTTCTGGAGGTGGCCAATGCAGGCTCTCGACGCTTTGCTCAACCGTGTTTCTGTGCCGCGTTTGCTGGAGCCGGCACCGACCCAGGCGCAGCGCGATGTGCTGTTCGCTGCCGCCATGCGCGCGCCGGACCACGGCCAGTTGCGCCCCTGGCGTTTCCTCACCGTGGAAGGCGCCGCTCGTGAACAAATGGGCAAGTTGTTGGCCGAAGCTGCACGCCTGCAAGATGCCGATGCTCCGCAAGCCGTCATCGACAAAGCCCTGAACGGCCCGTTGCGTGCCCCGTTGGTCGTGGTGGTGATCGCCCGCCTGCAGGAACACTTCAAGGTGCCGAAGTCCGAACAGTTGCTGGCGGCCGGCTGTGCGGCCCATGGCATTCTGTTGGCGGCATACGCCCAGGGGATTGGTGCCGTGTGGCGCACCGGCGAATTGTCCTACTCGGCCCACGTCGCCAAAGGCCTGGGGTTGACGGCGGATGAGGAAGTGATTGGCTTCCTCTACCTGGGCACCCCGCAGAACCCGCCGCGCATTGCACCGAAAGAAGATGTGGCGCCGTTTGTCAGCGCCTGGACCGGTTCGTAGTCAGACCTTGAATTGATCCATCAGCTTCATCTGTTGGCCGGCCAGCGCATTGAGCTGGCTGCTGATGGCCGCCGACTCGGTCGCCTGGCCGGTGAGGGTTTCGGTGACGGTGCGGATCGCCGAGACGTTGCGATTGACCTCTTCGGCCACCGCGCTCTGCTCTTCGGCGGCGCTGGCGATTTGCAGGTTCATGTCGCTGATCACCGTCACCGCATCGCTGATCTTGCCCAGCGCCTGCACGGCCTGATGGATTTGCCCGGCATTGCTCTGGGCCTGCTGCTGGCTAGAATGCATGGTCGCTACCACGCCGCGGGTGCCGCTCTGGATGCGCTCGATCACCAGGCGAATTTCCTCTACCGAGTCCTGGGTGCGTTTGGCCAGGTTGCGCACTTCGTCGGCCACCACCGCAAAACCACGGCCGCTTTCCCCGGCACGCGCCGCTTCGATGGCGGCGTTGAGCGCTAACAGGTTGGTCTGCTCGGCAATGCTGCGGATCACTTCGAGCACCGAGCCGATCTGCTCGCTGTTTACCGCCAAGGCTTCCACTTCAGTCACCGCCTTGCTGACTTCTTCGGCGAGAGTGGTGATGTCGCGGGTGCTCTTCTCGATGATCGACATGCCTTCACGCGCCGACTGATCCGCCCCGCGTGCGGCATTGGCGGCATTGGAAGCGCTGTTGGCCACATCATGGGCGGTGGCGCTCATTTCATTGGAGGCCGTGGCCACCTGGTCGATTTCACGGAACTGCACCTGCATGCCTTCGCTGGTCTGGCGTGCAATCTCGGATGACTGATCAGCCGTGCCACGGGCTTCGGTGATGCTTTGCTTGATCTGTGCGATGGTTGGTTGCAGCTTGTCGAGGAAGCGGTTGAACCAGTTCGCCAGTTCGCCCAGTTCATCTTTCCTGGCGTAAGCCAGTCGCTGGGTCAGGTCACCTTCGCCGCTGGCAATATCCTTGAGCATCGCGGCCACATTGTTGATCGGGCGGGTGACGCCGGTAGCGGTCAGCCAGATCAGCAGCAGGCCCAGCAGCGCGGCGGCAGCGGCGATCAGTAGGGTTTTGACCAGGCCGCTGGCCTGGGCTTCGTCGAGTACCGCTTGCAGCTTCACGTTATCGGCGAGCATCACGCTCTTGGGCAGCTTGATTACCACGCCCCAGTTCTTGGCGTCGGCAATCGGTTTGAACGGGTACACCGCGCGAATCGTATCGTCCTGTTCGCGGATCATAGGGTTGCCGGTGGCCAGCAGTTGCACGATGTCCTTGCCTTCCGTGCCGATGATGTCGATCAGGTTCTTGCCGACCCTGCCGGGTTCGCCGCTGTAGGCCGCGATCAAACCGGTGCTGGAGAGAATCTCCAGGTGCGCCGCACCGTTGAACAGGTCTTTCTGCGCTGCGTCGGTGTTGGCTTGCAAGGCGTTAAGGGCGATGTCGATGCCGACAACGCCGATGACTTTGCCGTCCACGATCAGCGGCAGGGAAATGGTGGTCATCAGCACAGGTTTACCCGCCACGGTGTCTTCGTAGGGGTCAAGCAGGCAAGTGCTACGGCTGTCTCGTGGGCAGGTGTACCAGCTGTTGTAGGGAGTGCCGCTGAGGTTGAGCGTGGTCTTGGTCAGGTCGTCTTCAACCATGATGGTGTTCAAGCCCTCACCGCCAGCACGACTCCAATAGCTGGAGAAGCGGCCTTTTTCATTGGAGACGCGTGCCTTGTCATCAATGAACTCGCTGTCCTTGCCATCCAGGGCGTTGGGTTCGAACGAGAGCCAGAAACCCAACGCTGTTCGGTTGCGCTCGAAGGCCGTCTTCAGGCTCTGATTGAGTTCTTCACGCAGCGCGCCGGCCTCCAGCCCGCGCTTGGCACCGGTGTTGCGCAGGTCTTTGATCTGGTCAGCCAGTGCGGTAATGGCGACCAGGCTGTCGCCGAAGGTTTTCTGCATTTGTGCGGCTTGTTCGCCCGCCTTGGCTTGCAGCAATTGTTCCACGCTGGCGGTGAGCATGCGCGAACTTGAATCGCTGACTAATTTATCGTTCTGGTTGGTGTTGTAGAGGTTGATGCTGACGATGAGCGCGATCACCCCCAGCAGACAGAGTCCGGACAACAGCACGATTTTCAAGCGGATGGAGAGGGTGTCGAACATAGGTCACTCGTGAATGGACGTGTTGAAAGGCAAGCAAGGCAAGCCAAGTCCATTCGGCGCTATATCCGGAGCATCGGCGCAGTCTGGTGATTCATGAGGAGAAGGCGATGAGTGGTAGGGGAAACCCTGCACGCGCCATTATACGGGGGCTGCGAGCTGTTCCGGGCGCGACCAGATCCACAGGTTGCCTAGGCTCATCCCGGCAATTGCCAGATAGATCGGCCAGCCGTGATCAAGCATCACCAGCATCAGGCCGGCACACAGCAGCATGCTCACGGTGGCGCTGACTTTGGCGCGACGCGTGATGATCTTGCCGTTGCGCCAGTTGAACAGGATGGGGCCGAACAGCCGGTGGTTTTCCAGCCAGGCGCTGAGGCGCGGCGAGCTTTTGGTCGCGGCCCAGGCGGCGAGCAGGATGAACTCGGTGGTGGGCAAACCCGGTATGACGATCGCCACCAACCCGATGCCCAGGCTGACATAGGCCAGCAGGCCGAACAGGATCTGGGCGATTTTCGAGGTGGATTGGGTTTTGCCGGTCATAGGTGGGGTGATCACAGAAAATCAGTCTGAAACGAGATCCAAGTGTGGGAGGGGCAGCGCCTCCCACAGTTGATTGCATTTCAATCGGGGCGTCAGGCCAGTTCGGGGGCGCTAGCGTACGCCTGTTCCAGCAGCACGGTGAAGCGCACGAATGCGTCGATCGCACCTTTTTCTACCGCGGCCTCTTCTTCGGCGGTGAATACCAGGCCGTCGAGCGTACGGGTAAAGCGCTTCCAGCCTTCGGCGCGACCACCTTCCGGTTCACCCAGGTGGCGGGCACCGAAGGTTTCACTCAGGCCCAGGCCCACGGCGCGCTTGATCAGGAACGCCGCACCCAGCTTGGAGCCTTCCGACACGAACAGCCAGCCCAGGGCTTCGGCTTTGCCTGGGTTCTTCACTGCACCTGCGACCGGTGCCGGCACGTCGGTGTCCAGGTCGCGCAGGTCCAGCCTGGCGGCTTCGGCGCGGCAGCGCTCGGCCAGGTCCGGGACGATTTTGATCAGTTCCGGGTCGTTGTACAGGGCCACCAATTCCGACTGGAACAGGTATTGCGCCACCACGAAACGGGCGAAGTTGGCCTGGGTTTCGAATGGGGCGTGGGCTTTGACCAGGGCGTCGAGCTTGGTGTGTGGCTCGTTGGTGATCTGGTTCAGGCGCTGGGAGCGCAGGCTCGGGCGTTCTGCGGTAGGAGAAGCGGTCATCGAAAAAGTCCTTGAGAAGGGTAGCGCCTTGTGGCTCTAAAGAGAGCCGTTATCAACTAGACGAACAGGAAGACGTGGCACAGTAAAAAATCCTCACCTGCCGGTGATTAATTCCGGCGAGGTGAGGCGCATCGATCAGATGTCCCAGATCAGGTTGATCGCAAAGTTGCGGCCGGGCTGCGTCAGACGGTCCAGGTTGGCCGGGCCGGTCACGGCGGCTTCGCCGACGCTGTCGTAGCTGCGTACGTCATCCCAGTTCCAATACTTCTTGTCGGTCAGGTTGTAGAGGCCGGCGTTGAGGGTCACGTCCTGGGTGACTTTGTAGTAGCCGGTCAGGTCGAGCACGCCGAACCCTGGGGTCTTGAACGGGCCGTTGCCATCAGGCGCGTGGAAGGTGGTGCTGTCGACGCGATTCTGCCGTTTCACCAAGGTCCAGCTCAGCAGGCCACCGTAGTTGTCCTCGTCGTAACCCAGGCCGAACACACCCTTGAGCGGGTTGACACTGTTGAGCGGCTCGCCGGTTTCGTCGTTGCGGCCGTAGGCGTATGAAACCGAACCCTGGGTGTACAGTCCCTGAGGGGCGCCGAAAGCATCCAGGTTCAGACGGCCCTTGGCTTCTGCGCCCTTGATGGTGGCGCGCTTGATATTGACGGCCTGGAACTGTTCGACGGTGCCGCCGACCACGGCGTTGTCTTCGTCGATGAAGTCGCGGTACTTGTTGTAGAACACCGCGATGTCGAAGGAGCCTGCGTCGAACTTGCCACGAATCCCGGTTTCGATGCCTTTGCTGGTTTCCGGCTTGAGGTCCGGGTTGGGCTCTACGGTGTAACCCAGGTTGAGGTTTTCAAAGCGGCCATACAGCGCCTTGGCCGACGGCGTGCGGAAGCCCTCGGCGTATTGGCCGAACAAGGTGTATTGATCGGTGAGCGCATAAGTCAGGCCGAACTTGGGGGTCACACGGTGCCAGGTTTTATCCTTGTCGTTGACCGTGTCCTGGCCGGTGGGGTTGACGGTATTGAGGAATTCCTGGGTCAGCTTGGGTTTGAGCTGGGTGTAGTCGTAGCGCACGGCAGGCAGGAAGGTCCATTTGTTCCAGGCGATCTGGTCCTGGGCGAACAGCGAGTAGGTGTTGATGGTCGGGTCCGGGAAGTCACTGGACTTCTTCACGCTGTCGCTGGCGGTTGGGCTGGGCGCGCCGATGGCTGTGCAGCCGGAGCCGACGGCAAGGCAGGTCGCCGAGCCCTCGCGGGAGCCGGTGACTTTCTGCTGCTTGAGGGTGGTGCCATACGTCACCTGGTGATCGGTCTCGCCGAGGCTGAAAGCCTTGTCCAACTGGGCGTCGAATACCCACTGGCGTTCTTCGTAAAGCGTGTCGCGGGTGCGCAGGACACGACGGCCTGACTGATAGATTTCGGCCGTCGTCTGGTCGGTCTTGGCGATCTGGTAATTGAGGCTGGTCTTGATACGGTCGGCTATCGGCGATTCGAGGGCTACGCTGTTTTCCAGCCCGAAGCGTTCACGGGTGATGGTGTCGTTGCCGCGACGGTCACGGTACAGATTGAAACCGCGCCCGCCGACGAACGGCCCGCCTACCGCATTCTTCAAGTTGACGTCACGGTCATCCTTGAATTTCTCGTACGTCAGGCCGAGGCGATTGTCCTCGCCGTAATTCCAGCCCAACTTGGCGAGGATATTGGTCGTGCGCGCATCTTCCGGGTTGGCGCCGGTGCGGGCCAGGCCGGTGGCGTTGTTACCGTCGTAGGACTCCATCTCATGACCGTTACGCTGGCTCAGGTGCAGCAAGCCGTCGAAGTCCTGCACGCGGCCGGCGACGGTGCCGGAGGTCAACCAGCTTTCGTCGGCGGAGCTGTAGCCGGTTTTCAGGCGGGCGCCGACGTCCTGGCCGGGCTTGATGATGTCGTCCGGGTCGAGGGTGAAATAGCTCACCGCGCCACCAATCGCACTGCTGCCGTACAGGGCCGAGGCCGGGCCGCGCAGGATTTCCACACGCTTGACGATTTCCGGGTCGACGTAATTGCGACGCGTCTTGGCGTAAGGGCCGTTGAAGAAATTATCGGGGACTTCGACACCGTCCACTTGGGTGAGGATGCGGTCACCGTCGATACCGCGAATGTTATAGCCCGCGTTGCCGGAGCGGGTGCCGGCGCCACCGACGGAGAGGCCGGGTTCGTAACGCACCAGTTCGCGAGTGGTGTTGACGTTCTGGCGGTCCAGTTCCTCGCGGTCGTGCACCGTGACGGTGCTCGGCACACTGTTGACGTCCTGTTCATTACGGGTCGCGCTGATCGTCACCTGTTGCAAGTTGAGCGTGCTGCCGGCTGCGCGCTTTTCCAGGACGATATTGTTACTGCCCAGTTTGCGGTAGCTCAGGTTGGTCCCCACCAACAGTCGGTCCAAGGCTTTTTCCGGTGACAGCGGGCCGCGTACGCCAGGGGACGACACGCCCTGGCCCAGTTCCGCCGGCAGGCCGACTTGCCAGCCGGTGACCGCGGTAAAGGCATTCAGTGCCGAGACGAGAGGCTGCTGCTCGATGCTGAAGGTGTAATTGCCATGGCTGCGGGCGACTGGCTCAGCAGCCATGGCGGTCGTCATGGGCGCGCCGGCCAGGAGGATGGCGGCGGTCAGCAGGGACAGAACGGGCGAGGAAGACCGGCGGTTGAAACGAGAGGACATCGAGAGCGCTCCGGAGGTACGAATCTTATAGTTGCGGACTGAACCAAATAGGAATCAGTTGCATTGGCTAAGACGAGACGTACCACCGCTTGCTATCGAGTAAAAATAATTCTCATTTAGTTCAGAATGACCAGTGCCGGGTATTCCGACAGCTTGGCCGAGGTGATGTGCGCCAGGGAGCGCACCACGTCCAAGGGTTGGTCGAGGCGGTAATTACCGGTGACGGTGATGCTGGCGAGCTTGTCGTTGTTGTTGACGATCCAACCCGGGTAATAGCGGCGCAGTTCGGCCAGCACTTCACTCATCGGGCAGTTCTCAAACACCAGTCGGCCCTGGACCCAGGCCAGATCCTTGCCGGCGTCGAGCTTGGCGGGCTGGCCAAATCCCTTGGGGCCAATGCGGATGCTCTCACCGGCGCTCAGGCGCACCCGGGCGTCGTTGAAGGTGCTGCTCAGGTCGACATCGCCGCGTTGCACCTGCACTTGGGCTTCGCCGTTGAAGTAACGCACGGCGAAGTCGGTGTCGCGCACACTGGCGCGCACCGGGCCTGCATCAATCTCAAGGGGCAGGCCGCGGCTGGGCACGACTTCAAAAAACGCCTCGCCTTGATACAGGCGCGCGACGCGCTGGTGATCCTTGATGCTGCTGGAAAGCGCCGAATTGGTGTTCAGCAATACTTTCGAGCCATCGTCCAATTGCAGGCGCTGCCGTTCGCCCACGACCGTAAGATGATCGGCTTGCAGGCGCACTGGCAAGTTGCTGAAGCTGAACAGGCCGACCAGTAGCACGGCGGCTGTGGCCAAAGGTTTCCAGTGCGGCTTGATACGGCGCCAGGCGCTGGGCTTGCGGGGTGCGGCCAGGGCCACGGCGGCGCTGTGCACCGGTGCGCCACCCCACGCGGCCTGGGCTTTGGCGAAAGCCTGCGGGTGCGCCGGGTCGCTGGCCAGCCAGGCGTCAAACTCGGCTTGTTGCCCGGGCTGCGGGCATTGCAAGGCGATCAACCAATCGAGGGCTTGGTCCATGGCCGCATCTTGCAACACCTCATGAGCCAGCTCATGGGGGCGCAGTTTATTCGGATCAGTCACGGTGTTCCTCGGGTCTTCGCCACGTTCTATTTATCTTTCCTACAGCTTGGATCGACATTTCTGCGGGTGCAGCTTAAGGCTGATCCAGCCGTTCGGCCACACCTACACAGATGGCCATGATCAATTTCAGTTCCTTTTGCACGGTGCTCAAGGACACCTGGAGTTGATCGGCAATCTCTTGATAGCTGCAACCGTGCAGGCGGCTGAGGATGAAAATCTGCTGCTGGCGGGCGCTCAACTGGCCGAGGCTGACGCTCAGGTGTTCAAGCAGTTGCTCGGCCTGGGTGGCGTCTTCCGGGGTGCTGATGGGGGCGGCAACGCTTTGCAGGATGTCCAGTGGCACATCTTCCTGCAGCGTACGCGCCTGAATCCTGCGCGCGCGCAGATGATCCAACGCCAGGTTGCGCGCAGTCTGATAAACAAAGGGTTCGAGGTGATCGATCGGCCGCTCGCCGAGGGCGCGAGTAACGCGCAGGTAGGTTTCCTGCAACAGGTCTTCGGCGGTGCTGTGGTTATTCACCATCCGCTGCAAGGTGCGTAGCAGAATCACCCGTTGGGTGAGAAAGACTTGGTTGAAACGAGATTGGCTCACAGTGATACCAGACCGATTTGCAGTTAATGATAATGCTTATCATCAACTGAAGTGGCAAGTGGCTATTTCTGTGAGCCAATCATTGGCTTACTCGGCGTTGCACAGCGCCAGGCAGTTATCCAGCATACGGTTGGAGAAGCCCCACTCGTTGTCATACCACGCCAGCACTTTCAGCAACTTGCCGCTGACCTTGGTGTGATTGGCATCGAAAATCGACGACAACGGGTTGTGGTTGAAGTCACTGGAAACCAGCGGCAGGGTGTTATAGCCGAGGATTTTCGAATGCTGGCTGGCTTCTTTGAGCAGTGCGTTGACTTCCTCGGCTGTGGCTTCTTTCTTCAGTTGCACGGTGAGGTCGACCAGCGACACGTTGATCACCGGTACACGCACGGCCATGCCGGTCAGCTTGCCTGCCAGTTCCGGCAGGACCAGGCCGACGGCTTCGGCCGCGCCGGTCTTGCTTGGGATCATGTTCTGGGTGGCCGAGCGCGCACGGTACGGGTCGGTATGGTAGACATCGGTCAGGTTCTGGTCGTTGGTGTAGGCGTGAATGGTGGTCATCAAGCCGCTTTCGATCCCCAGCTCACGGTGCAGTACCTGAGCGACCGGCGCCAGGCAGTTGGTGGTGCACGAGGCGTTGGAGATGATCTGATGGGATTGACGCAAAATGTCATGGTTGACGCCGTAGACCACCGTGGCGTCCGCGCCTTTGGCCGGTGCGGAGATGATCACCTTGCGCGCGCCGGCAGTAATATGGGCGGCAGCCTTGGCACGGTCGGTGAACAGGCCGGTGCATTCGAAGACCACGTCGATTTTCAGTGCGGCCCATGGCAGTTCGCCAGGGTTGCGAATGGCACTGACAGCAATCCGGTCACCATTGACGGTCAGGCTTTCCTGATCGTGGGCGACCTCTGCGTCAAAAGTGCCATGCACAGTGTCGTATTTGAGCAGGTGGGCATTGATCGCGCTGTCGCCCAGATCATTGATGGCGACGATCTGCAAATCCTGGCGATAGCCTTGGGTATACAGTGCGCGCAGGACATTACGGCCGATACGGCCAAAACCATTGATTGCGATACGAAGAGTCATTGGAAAGTGCCTGTCGTCGATTTGTTGTAAGAATTACAAGATTATTCGCATAAAAATAGAAAACAAGCCTTTTTAGTGGCAATATTTTGTTCAATCTACAACGAGTGACCTGAATCAACTGGTCCGATGATGCAAACGACACCCTGCCATCCCACAAGATGCGGGCGTTTGCTCAGCCCAGGAACGAGGGTCGCCATATCCGTTAGCCTGGAGTTCTACACATGCATCCCCGCGTTCTTGAGGTCACCGAACGGCTTATCGCCCGCAGCCGCGCCACCCGTGAGGCCTACCTTGCGCTCATTCGCGGCGCCGCCAGCGACGGTCCGATGCGCGGCAAGCTGCAATGCGCCAACTTCGCCCATGGCGTGGCCGGCTGCGGTACTGAAGATAAAAATAGTCTGCGTATGATGAATGCCGCCAACGTGGCAATTGTTTCCTCATATAACGACATGCTCTCGGCGCACCAGCCATACGAACATTTCCCTGAACAGATCAAGAAAGCCCTGCGTGAAGTCGGCTCGGTCGGCCAGTTCGCCGGCGGCACCCCCGCCATGTGCGACGGCGTGACCCAAGGTGAGCC
The DNA here is from genome assembly GCF_004519405.1 of Pseudomonas sp. BCA17. GTDB lineage: Bacteria > Pseudomonadota > Gammaproteobacteria > Pseudomonadales > Pseudomonadaceae > Aquipseudomonas. The sequence continues at coordinate 253,900 of NZ_SGWI01000005.1, forward strand.
CGGCATGGAGCTGAGCCTGCTCAGCCGCGAAGTGATTGCCATGTCTACGGCGGTAGCGCTGTCCCACAACATGTTCGACGCGGCTTTGATGCTGGGCATCTGCGACAAGATCGTCCCCGGCCTGATGATGGGTGCGCTGCGTTATGGCCACCTGCCAATGATCTTCGTCCCGGGCGGCCCAATGCCGTCGGGCATTTCCAACAAACAGAAAGCCGATGTGCGCCAGCGCTACGCCGAAGGCAAGGCCACGCGCGAAGAGCTGCTGGAATCGGAGATGAAGTCCTACCACAGCCCCGGCACCTGCACCTTCTACGGCACCGCCAACACCAACCAGTTGCTGATGGAAGTGATGGGCCTGCACCTGCCGGGCGCCTCGTTCGTCAACCCGTACACCCCGCTGCGTGACGCGCTGACCCGCGAAGCTGCGCACCAGGTCACGCGCCTGACCAAGGCCAACGGCAACTTCACGCCGATCGGCGAGATCGTCGACGAGAAATCCATCGTCAACTCCATCGTCGCCCTCAATGCGACCGGCGGTTCTACCAACCACACCCTGCACATGCCGGCCATCGCGATGTCGGCGGGCATCATCCTCACCTGGCAGGACATGGCCGACCTCTCCGAGGTAGTGCCGACCCTGTCCCACGTGTATCCAAACGGCAAGGCCGACATCAACCACTTCCAGGCGGCTGGTGGCATGTCGTTCCTGATCCGCGAGCTGCTCGAGGCCGGCCTGCTCCACGAAGACGTCAACACCGTGGCCGGCAAGGGCCTGAGCCGTTACACCCAGGAGCCGTTCCTGGTCGACGGCGAATTGATCTGGCGCGACGGCCCGATCGAAAGTCTCGATGAATCCATCCTGCGCCCCGTGGCCCGTGCGTTCTCGCCCGAGGGCGGTCTGCGCGTAATGGAAGGCAACCTCGGCCGTGGCGTGATGAAAGTCTCGGCCGTGGCCCTTGAACATCAAATCGTCGAAGCGCCGGCCGTGGTGTTCCAGGATCAACAGGACCTGGCCGACGCGTTCAAGGCCGGTCAGTTGGAAAAAGACTTCGTCGCGGTGATGCGCTTCCAGGGCCCGCGCTCCAACGGCATGCCGGAATTGCACAAAATGACCCCGTTCCTCGGCGTACTGCAGGATCGTGGTTTCAAAGTGGCGTTGGTAACGGACGGGCGTATGTCCGGCGCCTCGGGTAAGATCCCCGCCGCGATCCACGTCAACCCCGAAGCCCAGAGCGGTGGGCCGCTGGCACGGGTGCAGAATGGCGATATCATTCGCGTGGATGGCGTGAAGGGCACCTTGGAGCTTAAGGTGGACGCCGAAGAATTTGCAGCGCGCACGCCTGCCACGGGCCTGTTGGGCAACAACGTGGGGGCTGGCCGCGAGCTGTTTGCATTTATGCGCTTGGCCGCAAGCTCCGCAGAGCAGGGCGCCAGCGCCTTTACCTCTGCCTTGGAGACGCTTAAGTGAAGCTAGCGCTGGTCGGTGACATCGGGGGAACCAACGCTCGTTTTGCGTTGTGGCGGGATCAGGAACTGCATTCGATCCGGGTGCATGCCACGGCGGCTCACTCAAGCCCAGAGGAGGCCATCAAGGTCTACCTCAAGGAAGAGGGGTTGGAAATCGGCGATATCGGCGCGGTGTGCCTGTCAGTCGCCGGGCCGGTGAGCGGTGATGAATTCAAATTCACCAACAATCACTGGCGCCTGAGCAAGTCTGCGTTTTGCCAGGCATTGCAGGTGGACGAGTTGCTGCTGGTGAATGACTTCACGGCCATGGCCCTGGGCATGACGCGGCTCAAGCCCGACGAATTTCGCGTGGTCTGCGAAGGTACGCCGGAAGCGTTTCGCCCTGCGGTGGTAATCGGCCCAGGCACCGGTTTGGGCGTCGGTACGTTGCTGGATCTGGGCGGCGGCCGTTGGGCGGCGTTGCCAGGGGAGGGCGGCCATGTCGATCTGCCCCTGAGCAGTCCGCGTGAAACCCAGCTGTGGCAGCATATCTACAATGAGATTGGCCACGTCAGCGCCGAAACCGCTCTGAGCGGTGGCGGCCTGCCGCGCGTCTATCGCGCGATCTGTGCGGTGGATGGTCATACTCCGGTGCTGGACACTCCCGAAGCCATTACGGCGGCGGGTCTGGCCGGTGACCCGGTGGCCATGGAAGTCTTGAACCAGTTCAGCATTTGGTTGGGCCGCGTGGCCGGTAACAACGTGCTGACCACGGGCGCGCGCGGCGGCGTGTATATCGTGGGCGGGGTGATACCGAGGTTTGCCGACTTCTTTATCAACAGTGGTTTTACCCAGAGTTTCAGTGATAAAGGCTGCATGAGCGACTACTTCAGGGGCATCCCGGTGTGGTTGGTGACGGCGCCGTATTCCGGCTTGACCGGTGCCGGAGTTGCATTGGAACAGGCATTTGCTTGACCCGCGCCACCCATAACAACAAGGAGGACCCCGTGAGCGTAATCAGTAAATCGATTCTCCTCGTCGACGATGACCAGGAAATCCGCGAATTGCTGCAAACCTACCTCAGCCGCGCCGGTTTCCAAGTCCGTGGTGTGTCGGACGGTGCGGGGTTCCGCCAAGCCATGAGCGAGGCGCCGTGCGATCTGGTCATTCTTGATGTGATGCTGCCCGATGAAGACGGTTTCAGCCTGTGTCGGTGGGTTCGCCAGCATCCGCGTCAGGCGCAGGTGCCAATCATCATGCTGACTGCCAGTTCCGACGAAACCGACCGGGTGATCGGCCTGGAGCTGGGTGCCGACGATTACATCGGCAAGCCCTTCAGCCCCCGTGAGTTGCAGGCGCGGATCAAGGCCCTGTTGCGTCGCGCCCAGTTTGGCCAGGAGCGCAGCGGTGCAGGAGACGTTCTGGTGTTTGACGAGTGGCGGCTGGATATGATCAGCCACCGCTTGTTTCATGTGGATGGCGAAGAGGTGATCCTCTCCGGTGCCGACTTTGCGCTGCTCAAGCTGTTCCTTGACCATCCTCAGCAGATTCTCGACCGCGACACCATCGGCAACGCCACGCGCGGTCGCGACCTGATGCCACTGGACCGTATCGTCGACATGGCCGTCAGCCGCTTGCGCCAGCGCCTGCGCGATACCGAAAAACCCCCACGGCTGATCCGCACCGTGCGCGGCAGCGGTTATCAACTGGCAGCCAGCGTGGTTGCCGGCAATGCCCACTGAGCGTTTGACCGAGCGCCGCGCGCGCTTTCCTGTGCCACGCTCATTGCTGGGGCGCATGTTGTTGCTGACCCTGCTCGTGGTCCTGTTTGCTCAGGCGCTGTCCAGCGTGATCTGGGTCTCGCAATTGCGTGCGACTCAGCTTGAAGGCTTGGTCACCAGCGCCCGAAGCCTGGCGCATTCGATGACCGCCAGCGTGAGTTACTTCCGCTCGTTGCCGGTGGCCTATCGTCCGTTGGTGCTCGATCAACTGCGCAGCATGGGCGGCACCCGTTTCGTGGTGACCCTCAATGATCGGCCATTGGACATGGCGATACTGCCGCAGACGCCGCGCAAGCAGGCGGTGCTTGAAGCGGTGGATGAAGTGCTGCGCCAGACCCTCGGCGCCGATGTGCATATCTCGGTCGAGTTTGTCAGTGCCGAAGACCTGCGGATTTTCAACGCCGGCTTGAAGCTCGATGAACTGCCGCGCTCCTGGGCGCATTACGCGCTGACGTTGGAACCGGTGAACCCGCCAGTGCTGGTGACCCAGATCCAGCTTGCGCCGGGTGAATGGCTGTACATTGCCTCGCTGTTGCCCGAGCCCTACACCAGCCTGGAAGAACAGGGCCTGCCGGCCCAGCAGGTGTGGTTTATCGTGCTGACCAGCGGCTTGCTGTTGTTGTTCATCGGCCTGCTGGTGCACTGGCAGAGCCGGCCGCTCAAGCGTCTGGCGCGGGCGGCGCGGGATATGTCTCTGGGTGCCGATGTAGAGCCGGTGGCCGAAGGCGGCGGCAGCGAAGTGGTGGAAGTGGGCCGTGCCTTCAACGCCATGCGTGAGCGCATCAGCCGTTACCTGACCGAGCGCAGCCAATTATTCAGTGCGATCTCCCATGACCTGCGCACGCCGATCACCCGCTTGCGCCTGCGCGTGGAGTTGCTGGAAGACGAGAACCTGCAAACCAAATTCGGCCGCGACCTGGACGAATTGGAGCTGCTGGTAAAAGGCGCGCTGCAATGTGTGAAAGACACGGACATCCATGAAAACATCGAGCCGGTGGACTTGAATCATGTGCTCGACTGCCTGGTAGAACCGTACCTGGCGCCCAACGGTAATGGCCGTATCACCCAGGACGGTCGTGCACTGGCGCCGTACCCGGGCAAGCCACTGGCGCTCAAGCGCTGCATCGGCAATCTGATCGACAACGCCTTGAAGTACGGGCAGAACGCTCACTTGCATATCGAGGACGATGGCGTGGACTTTATCCTGCACGTCGACGACGAAGGCCCCGGCGTGCCGGAGCAGCGTCTGGAGCAAGTCTTCGAACCGCACTTTCGCCTGGCCGGGCAGCAACAGGGCTATGGCCTTGGGTTGGGGATCGCGCGCAACATCGCCCACAGCCATGGCGGGGAGGTGAGCCTGCAGAATCTACGGGAAGGTGGCCTGCGGGTAACCCTGCAATTGCCCCGGACCCTGGACTGAAAAAACACCGCTGGGCAAATGTGGGAGGGAGCAACCCCACCCACATGCTGCTGCGTATGAATCAGATGCTTTGACGCAGCCTGGCCAAATCTCTCAAGGGCGGCGCCCCAAACAACCGGCTGTACTCCCGGCTGAACTGCGACGGGCTTTCATACCCGACCCGATACCCCGCCGCCGACGCCTCCAGCCCCTCGGCGATCATCAGCCGTCGCGCTTCCTGCAGGCGCAACTGCTTCTGATATTGCAGCGGGCTCATGGCGGTGATCGCCTTGAAGCGATGGTGCAAGGTCGAAACGCTGAGGTTCACCTCCTTGGCCAGGTCATCGATACGCAACGGTTGTTCGTAGTTGCCGTTCAACCAGGTGATCGCCTGGCTGACACGGTGGCTCTGACTGTTGGCTACGGCGATTTCATACAGCCGATAGCCCTGCGGTCCACGTAATAGACGGTAGAGGATCTCGCGGTTGATCAATGGCGCGAGCATGGCGATGTCTTTGGGCGTGTCCAACAGGCGCGCCAGACGCAGCACGGCGTCGAGCAATTGGCTGTCGATCCGGTCGACGTACATGCCGCGGGACGTAGGGCGCGAAGGCACGCCCATCGGCCCGGCCTCGGCGATCAGGGCGGTGAGCTGAGCCGGGTCGATGTTGATACGCACCGACAGGTTGGGGTCTTGCGGCGTGGCATCGATGATCCGCCCGGCCACCGGCATGGCAACCGAGAACACCAGGTAGTTGAGCGGGTCGTAGGCAAAGATTTCGTCGGCCAGGCGTACTTCCTTGCTGCCACTGGCGAGGATACACAAGGCCGGCTCTACCAGTACCGGCATGAAATCGCGCGGAGTGTTATGGCGGTTCAGGTACAGCGAGGTGATTGCCGTGCCGTAGGAACCGTCTTCCCAGGTATGGCGTTGCACGATGCTGGCCAGCTCGGCGCGCTGTTTTTCCATCTCGGCATCGAGGGGAATCAGTTGATGTTCAGGCGACGACATGGAGTGTCCTCTACACGCTTGTTCGATGGGCTCAGCTTAGTGGGGGCTTTCAAAAAGTGTTACGTGGATTCTGCACAATCCTTGCCTGATCCTGCGATATGTCGTGAATCAGGCAAGCGCAGGCCCCGTCATCTCCCTGAAACACTGAGTGTGTGCCTGGCATATATCCTGCGCGCCAGATGACCTGTCTACGCTTTTCGCAGGATTGTGCAATAAGCCTGCAGGAATCGACTAACCGCGCTCGCACCCGCGCCGTTATCTTTGATCCTGTGGCAACACGCCCTCACCGTGCTTGCCGAGTATCACTTCTCAACGGGAGAGTCGAACATGTCCACCCCCATTCCCGCGAGCCATATGGCCTTTATCCGTGCCCGTACCGGGTGCAGCACCGAACTCGGTGCACGCTTGAGCAGTTTGATCGAACCGGGCCGTCAGGCTCAGGGTTGCCTGCAATTCTCGTTGCAGCACTCCCAGGTCGATCCCGATGTGTGGCTGGTCTCGGGTTTCTGGAGCAGCGAACAGGCGATGAGTGCCTACTTCAATTCGCCGGCCCTGATGATCTTTACCGAGCTGTTGAACGACATGGTAGTGCGCAGCATGGACTTCCAGACCTTCACCGATGCATCTGCCGTGAAAGCCTACGGCGAGTACCTGCAACTCGCCGGTTGAGGGTTAGAATGGCCGACTTTCCATTGGCCAGGACCTGCAACATGGCACGTAAACAGTTTGCCCACCACGAAGCCGTTTCCGCCGTAGTACCGGGCGAAGGGGGCTATAGCGCCGCCGTTGCCGTCAAGGCACTGGATGGCATGGGCGCACCCCGTTTTCACAAGATCCTTGATGGACAAAAGTTCAAGACCGCCTCCGACGCTGATGATGCAGCGACGCTGCAGCTTGATTACCTGGTCGATGTGGATGAAGACGGTCAACTCTCTTGGGCAACTGCCGCCAACTGAAGAACGCTGCCAATCCCAATGTGGAGTGGGCTTGCTCGCGAATGCGGCGCGTCAGTCGATAGTGCTGTGACTGACCCACCGCTCTCGCGAGCAAGCCCGCTCCCACAGGTTTTATTGCCGTTCAGTCAGCGTGGTGCTGCGCCTGGGCGATACATTTTGAACAGCGCCTCCGGCCCCAGCTGGAAGTAGTCCGCCGGGCCGCCGCCGCGCAAAATCGGTTCGGCGGCAGCGGTATCGTAGATGCCATCCTTGAGCAACCACTTGGCGATGTGCACCGCGACCACCTCGCCCAGCACCAGCCAGCTCGGCACCAGCTGCTTGTCGGCGCGTTGCAGTTGAATGATCTGCGTCACCTTGCATTCAAACGATACCGGGCTCTCGCCCACCCGCGGTACGCCTACGATTTTCGAGGCCACCGGCGTCAGGCCGGATAATTCGAATTCGTTGACCTCTGGCGATACGGCGGCGCAACTCTGGTTCATCTGCTCGGCCAACGGGCGGGTGGCCAGGTTCCATACAAACTCGCCGGTCTGTTCGATGTTGTTGAGGCTGTCTTTACGCCCGACGCTGGAAAACCCGATGATCGGCGGAATGTAGTTGAACGCATTGAAGAAACTGTAGGGCGCCAGGTTCAGGCGGCCTTCGCGGTCGTGGGAAGAAATCCAGCCGATCGGCCGTGGCCCGACGATGGCATTGAACGGATCATGGGGCAGGCCGTGACCGTTGGCGGGTTCGTAGAAGTGGATATCGTCAGACATGGCCAGGAGTTCCTGCTGGTGGCTTTGGGGAGGAGGCCATACTGCAAGGCACAGCGCTGAATTTCCATCGGCCGTATGGAATTTTCATTGATTGCCCACCGAATTTTCACAGCTCTGCATTCAGTCTGCGCGCCAGGTCGACACCCCTCTAAGTCGGCGTATTGAAAGACTGTGCTTCGGAGCCTTCTGCACCATGAACAAACTTCCTCAGATCACTCTGGCGTTCTGGGTCATGAAAATCTGCGCAACTACCTTGGGCGAAACCGCCGGGGATTTGCTGTCGATGACCCTGAACGTTGGCTACGCCATCAGCTCGATGATCTTGATCAGCGTGTTCCTCGTTACCTTGCTGACGCAACTCTGGTCGAAAACCTACAACCCGGTGCTGTACTGGATCGTGATTTTGTCCACCAGCACGGCGGGCACCACCATGTCTGACTTCATGGACCGCACCCTGGGGCTGGGTTACGCCACAGGTTCCATGATCCTGATCGCGATCCTGATGATCATCTTCGCGTTGTGGCACCTCAGCGGCGACTCGCTGAACGTGAACAAAGTGCAGACCTTCCGGGGTGAATTGTTCTACTGGATGGCCATCCTGTTCTCCAACACCTTGGGCACGGCATTGGGCGACTTCCTGGCGGATGACTCCGGGCTGGGTTTCGCCGGCGGCGCCTTGTTGATCGGCTCGGCGATTGCGGTGGTGGTGGCACTCAAGTACTTCACCAGGATCTCGTCGGTGCTGTTGTTCTGGGTGGCGTTTGTACTGACCCGGCCGTTTGGTGCGACGCTGGGTGACTTCCTCACCAAGCCCTATGAAAAGGGCGGCCTGGATTTCGGCACCATCGGTTCGTCGGCGGTGTTGGCGGCCGTACTGGTGGTGATGATTGCCGGCGCGTCGTATGCGCAACGCAAGTACGGGCGCGCTCCGGTAGCGGAAATTTCCTGATTCCAAATGCAGGAGGGGGCTTGCTGCCGATGGCGTGCGTCAGTCAGTTATTTGTGACTGACGCACCGCCATCGGGAGCAAGCCCCCTCTCACATTCTTAGTCCGTAGTGATGCGCGAGTGCTTGCGGGTGTCTTTCATGGTCACGTAGACCAGCAACGACACTGCGATACAGGCGGTCACGTACCAGTAGTAACCGGTTTCCATGCCGATGCTCTTGAACCAGAGCGCGATGTATTCAGCGGTACCGCCGAAGATCGACACGGTCAGCGCATACGGCAGGCCCACGCCCAGGGCACGGATCTCGGTGGGGAACAGCTCGGCCTTCACCACGGCGTTGATCGAGGTGTAGCCGCTGACGATGATCAGCGCCGCCATGATCAGGAAGAACGCGCCCCACCAGGTCTGGATGGTGTGCAGGGTGGTGAGGATCGGTACGGTGCAGAGCGTGCCGAGGATGCCGAAGGCGATCAGGATCGGCCGACGGCCAACCTTGTCCGAGAGCCCGCCGACGAGGGGTTGCAGGCACATGAACAGAAACAGCGTGGCTGCCGAGATGGTGGTGGAGTCGGAGATGCTCATGCCGACGGTGTTCACCAGGTATTTCTGCATGTAAGTGGTGTAGGTGTAGAACGCCAGGGTGCCACCCATGGTCAGGCCGACCACGGTCATCAGTTCCTTGGGATGACGCAGCAAGGTGCGCATCGCGCTTTCCTTGGCTTTCTCCTTTTTGGTGAACGACTCGGTTTCTTCCATGCCACGACGCAGGTACAGCGCGACGACCGCGCACAGGGCGCCGATGGCAAACGGGATGCGCCAGCCCCAGGCATACAGTTGTTCGGTGGTCAGCACTTGTTGCAGCACGATCAACACCGCCAGCGCGATGAGCTGGCCGGAGATCAGGGTCACGTACTGGAAGCTTGAGAAGAAACCGCGACGTTCCTTGGTCGCCATTTCACTCAGGTAAGTGGCCGAAGTGCCGTATTCACCACCCACCGACAAACCTTGCAGCAGGCGCGCGAAGACCAGCAGGATCGGCGCGCCGATGCCGATGGTGTCGTAGCCGGGGCTCAGGGCGATCAGCAGCGAACCGAAGCACATCAGCAGGACCGATGCCATCAGTGCCGCCTTGCGGCCCTTGTAGTCGGCGTACATCCCCATCAACCAGCCGCCGATAGGGCGCATCAGGAAACCCACGGCGAAGATCGCAGCGGTGTTCATCAATTGGGCGGTGGAGGAGCCTGCCGGGAAGAAGGTCTTGGCGAAGTACAACGAGAAGGCGGCGTAGACGTACCAGTCATACCACTCGACCATGTTGCCGACCGAACCACTGAAAATCGATTTGATGCGGCTGGAGGTGGTGCGCTCTTTTGCCGGCGCGGCCGCCGACCCCAGAGGCAGGGTGTTGGAGTTATCCATTGAAGGATCCTTCATCTAGTTGTTTTTATGAAGCAGCGCGTGCGCAGCCTGGTTCGGGCTATAGCAGGAGCTGTGCCAGGAGGATGAAGGCCCGGTCTAGAAGGGTTGCAGGATTATTTTGAGCGGAAAACCGCCGATGGTTTTCAGGTGATGAGCGAAAGTCCGCTCATTCATCCTTCATGAACATGTCTCGGGCGAGGCCATGGCGCTGCATTTTTTCATTGAAGGTCCGGCGCGGCAGCTGCAGTTCCGCCAGCACCGCCTTGATATCGCCCTTATGCCGGGTCAATGCCGCCTTCAGGCAATGAGCCTCGAAGGCTTCCTGTTGCGCGGCCAGGGATTGCCCGGCCTCGATAGCGTCCGGCTCCTGTTCGCCCAGCCCCAGTACCTGGCGTTCGGCAACGTTGGCCAGCTCGCGTACATTGCCCGGCCAGTCATGGCTGAGCAGGCGTCCCAATTGCACTCCGCTCAGCGGCGCGGCGCTACGGCCCAGGCGTTCGGCGGCAGTCTGGGCAAAGTGATCGAACAGCAGTGGAATATCTTCGCGGCGTTCGCGCAAGGGCGGCAGGCGCAACTGGGCGACGTTCAATCGATAAGCCAGGTCTTCACGAAAGCGCCCGGCACGGGCCTCTTCGAGCAAGTCGGGTTTGGTGGCGGCGATGATGCGCAGGTCCACGTGGATACTTTGGTTGGAGCCCAGCCGTTCCAGCTTTTGCTCCTGCAACACGCGCAGCAGTTTCACCTGCTGGGCCAGGGGCATGCTTTCGATTTCATCCAGGAACAGCGTGCCGCCGTGGGCGTATTCCAGCTTGCCGATACGCTTGCCCTGGGCGCCGGTAAAGGCACCGCTTTCGTGGCCGAACAGCTCGGCTTCAAACAGCTGCTCGGGGATCGCCGCACAGTTGAGCGCCACAAATGGCTTCTTCGCCCGCGGGCCGAAATCATGCAGGCAGCGGGCGACCAGTTCCTTACCGCTGCCGGTCTCGCCACGGATCAGCACATTGACCGGCAGGTTCGCCAGGTCCAGTACCTGGCGACGCAGGGTCTGTAAGCCCCGGGACACGCCAAGCAGGCTGGATTCAAGTTGTGCCCGGTGGTCGGCCTGTTGGTGCAGGCGACGGTTTTCCAGGATCAGCCGGCGCTTGTCCAGGGCGCGACGCAGGCTATTGAGCAGGGCATCGGGGCTGAAGGGTTTTTCCAGGAAATCGTAGGCGCCGTCGCGCATGGCTTCCACCGCCATCGGCACGTCGCCATGACCCGTAAGCAGGATCACCGGCAAGTCGGCATCGCGGCGTTGCACTTCGGCCAGCAACTCCAGGCCGCTGAGCCCGGGCATGCGCACGTCGCTCAAGATGACACCGGGAAAGTCCTTGGGCAGTTGCGCCAGGCAGGCCTCGGCGCGATTGAACAACTGCACGTCAAACCCCGACAGGCTCAGCCATTGCTCGACGGCCGTGCGAATGCTGGCTTCGTCATCGACCACAATCACCGCGTTCAACATAGGTCGGGTGTCTCCAGTGCAATAGGCAAGGTCAGGGTGAACACGGCGCCGTCGCCACGATTGCCGGCCATCAGGCGCCCGCCCAATTCGTGCACGATAGCGTAAGACACGGCCAGTCCCAGGCCCAGTCCGTCACCCACCGGTTTGGTGGTGAAGAAGGGGTCGAACACGCTGCTCAAATGCTCATCAGCAATCCCGCCGCCGCTGTCGCTGACGGTCAGTTGCCACAATTGCTGATCGGCATGCAGACGGATTTCCAGGCGCTTGCGCGGTTTGTCGGCCATTGCATCGAGCGCGTTGCGCAACAGGTTGATCAACACCTGTTCAAGGCGGATGGCATCGCCGCGCACCCAGGCGGGACGGGCCAGGTCCAGCACGACACCGATGGCCTCATCGCGCAGGCGCGCATCGAGCAGGTGCAGCGACTGGTCGACCACGGTGGCCAGGTCCAGGCGTTCACGCAGGCCACTGGGGCTTTTGCGGGCGAATGTCTTGAGGTGGCCGGTAAGCGCGGCCATGCGCGTGAGCATGTCGTCCAGCGGGGTGAGCGCTTTGTAGGCGTCGTCCACGCGGCCATGGTCCAGCAACAGGCGCAGCGTCGCCAATTGCATGCGTTGGGCGGTCAGTGGCTGGTTGATTTCATGGGCGAGGGCGGCAGACATCTGGCCCAATGCCGCCAGCTTTGCCGATTGCACCAAGCCGTCCTGGGCCATGCGCAAGGCTTGAGTGCGTTCCGCCACAAGCTGTTCGAGTTCCTCGCGGCTGCGCTGGCGCAAACGGGCCAGGCGCCAACGCTGGGTCAGAAACAGCGTCAGGAACACCAGCGCCAGCCAGGAGCCGGCGGCGGCGAGGCCGGCATTGCGTTGGTCTTCAAAGGCGAACTGAGGTTTGCGCAGCAGGTGCAGCGTCCAACCTTCGGCCTTCAGCGGCAGCGACTCCCAGATGTAATTGGCGCTGCCGTCGGGACCGTTGACGCGCATCAGGTGGCTGTTGTCGTCGAAACGTTGCAGGGCTTGGGTCTCCAGCGGCTGCAAACGTTTTTTGTCGTATTGGCGCGTGGCCTTGAGCTCGGCGAGGTCGCCGTCCGACAGCGGGCGCAGGTTGCGATACCGCCAGCCCGGCTGGTTGGCGATAAATACGATGCCGCGCGCGTCGCTCACCAGCAGCAGGTCGTTGCCCTGGGCCCACTCGCGTTCAAGCTCGGGGAACTCCAGCTTCACCACCATGGCGCCGAGAAACTGCTCGTGTTCATCCACCACCGCGCTGGAGAGAAAGTAACCGGGAATACCGGTGGTCACGCCCACCGCATAAAAACGCCCGGTGCCCTGGCTCAGGGTCTGGCTGAAATAGGGGCGAAATGCGTAGTTATGGCCAACATAGCTGCTGGGCAGGTTCCAGTTGCTGGCGGCGACAGCCAGGCCGGTGCGGTCCATCAGTTCCAGGGTGGAGGACTGCGCCGCGCCGTTGATACGTTCAAGTTTGCGGTTGAGCACGTCCTGGGTGATGGCATCCAGCGGGCCTTTCAGCGCGTTGATCATTTCCGAGTCCAGCGCCAGCACGGCGGGCAGGGCACGGTAGCGTTCGATCAGGGTGTGCAGGGAGTTACCGTAGAGCGTGAGCTGCTGTTTGGCGCGTGTGGCGTCGTCTACCAGGGCCTGGCGTTCGGCGTGGCGGGTGGCCAAGGCCGCGGCCAGCAGCGCACCGGCGATGATCAACAGGGAGTAGAAGGTCAGGCGCAGTGGGCGAGGGATCACGATCATACGGTGATGGGCAGGCGCAGTCAGGGGTAAGCACCATATCACGAGCGGCTGGAGTCGGTGGTGAGCGCCCCGTGCACATTGGGCTGCACCCAGGATAAAAAAGGCGACTGGGCCATTGGCCGCAGTCGCCTTTATCCTTGCGAGGAAGCGCTTACTGCACTTCTACCGCCAGGCTGTCACTGATCTTTTTCTGCCAGATGGCAGGACCGGTGATGTGGACGGATTCGCCCTTGCTGTCCACCGCGACGGTGACCGGCATGTCTTTCACCTCGAACTCGTAGATCGCTTCCATGCCCAGTTCGGCGAAAGCCACGACACGCGACTTCTTGATGGCCTGGGCCACCAGGTAAGCGGCGCCGCCGACGGCCATCAGGTACACGGCTTTATGGTCCTTGATCGCTTCGATCGCGGTTGGACCACGCTCGGATTTGCCGATCATGCCCAGCAGGCCGGTTTGCTCGAGGATCTGACGGGTGAACTTGTCCATCCGCGTCGCTGTGGTCGGGCCTGCCGGGCCAACGACTTCTTCGCGCACCGGATCAACCGGGCCGACGTAGTAGATGAAGCGGCCCTTGAGGTCCACCGGCAGGGTTTCGCCCTTGTTCAGCATCTCGACCATGCGCTTATGCGCCGCGTCGCGACCGGTGAGCATCTTGCCGTTGAGCAACACGGTTTCGCCCGGCTTCCAGCTCTGCACTTCTTCCGGGGTCAAGGTGTCGAGGTTTACGCGGCGGGCCGAAGGGCCGGCTTCCCAGACGATTTCCGGGTAGGCGTCCAGCGGTGGCGCTTCCAGCGACGCAGGGCCCGAACCGTCGAGCACGAAGTGTGCGTGACGGGTGGCGGCGCAGTTGGGGATCATGCACACCGGCAAGGATGCCGCGTGGGTCGGATAGTCCATGATCTTCACGTCGAGTACGGTGGTCAGGCCACCCAGGCCCTGGGCGCCGATGCCCAGTTGGTTGACCTTCTCGAACAGCTCCAGGCGCATCTCTTCGATACGGTTCTGCGGGCCGCGCTTTTTCAGCTCGTGGATGTCGATGGATTCCATCAACACTTCTTTGGCCATGACGGCGGCTTTCTCGGCGGTGCCGCCGATGCCGATGCCCAGCATGCCCGGTGGGCACCAGCCGGCACCCATGGTCGGAACGGTCTTGAGTACCCAGTCGACGATCGAGTCGGACGGGTTGAGCATGGCCATTTTCGACTTGTTCTCGGAACCGCCGCCCTTGGCTGCCACGTCCACTTCCACGGTGTTACCCGGGACGATGGAGTAGTGGATTACGGCCGGGGTGTTGTCCTTGGTGTTCTTGCGCGCACCTGCCGGGTCGGCAAGGATGGATGCACGCAGGACGTTTTCCGGCAGGTTGTAGGCGCGACGCACGCCTTCGTTGATCATGTCGTCCAGGCCCATGGTGGCGCCGTCCCAGCGCACGTCCATGCCCACGCGCACGAACACGGTGACGATACCGGTGTCCTGGCAGATCGGGCGGTGGCCGGTGGCGCACATGCGCGAGTTGATCAGGATCTGGGCGATGGAGTCACGGGCCGCTGGCGATTCTTCGCGCAGGTAGGCTTCGTGCATGGCCTGGATGAAGTCAACGGGGTGGTAATAGGAAATGAATTGCAGGGCGTCTGCAACGCTCTGAATCAGGTCGTCTTGCTTGATCACGGTCATGAGTCGCGCTCCTCTATAAGGGAACATTCAATAAAGGTGGCGTCAGTGCTGCATCGGTCGGCTGACGCCACCTTTCCAAGGCACGCCAAAGTGGTGCAGGCGCGACGCTAAAAAGGCGCGGCAGTATAACCCGGCGCGGTGGCCGATACACCCGACTATGGTCAAACTGTCGCAGGCATGATTCCCTGTGTGCGCCCCTAATGATTGAGTCCTTATATGCCTGAACTGTACGTCGGTGAGCGCCATTGGTCGGTGACCGCCGGCAGTAATCTGCTGGATGCCCTGAACCAGGCAGGTGTGGGCGTGCCCTACAGTTGCCGGGCGGGCAGTTGCCATGCCTGCCTGGTGCGGTGCCTGGGCGAGGTCGAGGACAAACTGCCCGACGCCTTGAGTCCGGCGCAACGCCAGGATGGCTGGCGCCTGGCGTGTCAGTGCCAGGTCAGCGGCGATCTGCACGTCGAAGCGTTCGACCCCACGCGTGACGGTTTGCCGGCCCAGGTGGTGGGTGTGGACTGGCTCAGCCCGGCGGTGCTGCGCCTGCGCCTGCAACCGGAACGAGGCCTGCGTTATCGGGCCGGGCAGCACCTGGTGTTGTGGGCGGGGCAGGTGGCGAGGCCGTACTCCTTGGCGAGCTTGCCTCAAGAGGATGCGTTCCTGGAGTTTCACCTCGATTGTCGCCTGCCTGGTGAGTTCAGTGATCTTGCCCGGCAGCTGCAGCCGGGTGACCGTCTGCGCTTGGGTGAACTGCGCGGCGGCGCGCTGCAATACGACCCCGACTGGCAAAATCGATCCTTGTGGCTGCTGGCGTCCGGCACGGGCCTGGGGCCGCTGTGGGGCGTGTTGCGTGAGGCTTTGCGCCAGGATCATCAGGGCGACATTCGCGTGATTCATCTGGCCCATGATGCTGCCGGGCATTATTTGGCCGAACCCCTGACGCAGCTGGCTGCACAGCATCCAAACGTGTCGGTGGAACTGTGGACGGCGGCGCAGGCGACCCTGGCATTGGCGCAACTGCGGCTTGTTTCAAGGCAAACTATGGCCTTACTCTGCGGGCACCCGGCCAGTGTCGAAGCGTTTTCCAAGCGCCTGTTCCTGGCGGGACTGCCGCGTAATCAACTGCTGGCCGATGTGTTCCTGCCCCGTGGTTGAGCGCTGAACTCTACAGCCGCGAGACTCACCATGACCAACGCCATCCAGCAGCAACGCGAACGTGGGCTGCTGACCTTGCAGCTCAATCGCCCCGACAAGAAGAACGCCCTGACCCGCGCCATGTACATGCAACTGGCTGAGGCACTGGAGCAGGCGGATGCGGATGAAAGTATCCGCTGCGTGCTGATCCAGGGCAGCAGTGTGTGTTTTACCGCCGGCAACGACATCGGCGATTTTCTTGAACAGCCGCCCAGCGATCTCGACAGCCCACCGTTTTATTTCATGAAAAGCCTGCTCAACTGCCGCAAACCGGTGATCGCCGCCGTAGCGGGGGCTGCAGTGGGCATTGGCACGACCCTGTTGCTGCATTGCGACCTGGTGTATATCAGCCGTGATGCGCGGCTGCGCATGCCGTTCGTCAACCTGGGGCTGTGTCCCGAGTTTGGTTCGAGCCTTATTCTGCCGAGGTTGTTGGGGCATGCGAAGGCTGCCGAATTGTTGCTGCTGGGCGAGGGGTTTACCGGCGAGCAGGCGGCAGCCTGGGGGATTGCCACCGAGGCGCTGGACAGCGGCGAGGCGGCGTTGGCCAAGGCGCGGGAGATCGCCGGGCGCTTTGAATGCCTTGCACCGGGAGCGGTGCAGGTGACCAAGCAACTCATGAAGAGTGTTGATCGCGAGCAATTGCGCCAGGTGATCGAGGAGGAGGGCGCTTTGTTTGTCCAGCGATTGAAGTCGCCGGAGGCGATTGCCGCGTTGTCGGGGTTTATCAACCGATCCTGAGAAACAAAAAGCCCCGCCATTTACATGGCAGGGCTTTTTTTTATCAGCGTGTCACTCAGACCTGTGGGTCGCCCACATGCAGGATCTTCATGCCATTGGTGCCACCCGTGGTGTGGTAGCTGTCGCCCTTGGTCAGGATGACCCAGTCGCCTTTCTCTACAACGCCACGTTTGACCAGTTCGTCGATCGCCTTCTGGCTGACTTCGTTCGGCGCCAGCGACGCCGGATCGAACGGAACGGTGTACACGCCACGGAACAGCGCCGTACGGGCCTGGGCTTCACGGTGCGGGGTGAACGCGTAAATCGGCACCGACGAACGGATGCGCGACATGATCAACGGCGTGTAACCACTTTCGGTCAAGGCGATGATCGCTTTGACGCCCGGGAAATGGTTGGCGGTGTACATGGCGGCCAGGGCGATGCTCTGGTCGCAGCTTTCGAACACTTTGCCGATACGGTGGCTGGAGGTCTTGCTGGTCGGGTGCTTTTCAGCACCGACGCAGATACGCGCCATGGCTTGGACAGCTTCCAGTGGGTACGGGCCGGCGGCGCTTTCAGCCGAGAGCATCACGGCGTCGGTGTAGTCGAGCACGGCGTTGGCCACGTCGGACACTTCGGCACGGGTCGGCATCGGGTTCTGGATCATCGACTCCATCATCTGGGTCGCCACGATCACCGCTTTATTGTGGCGACGGGCGTGCAGGATGATTTTCTTCTGGATACCGATCAGCTCGGCATCTCCGATTTCCACACCCAGATCGCCACGGGCAACCATCACGGCGTCGGAAGCGTTGATCAGGCCGTCGAGGGTTTCGTCATCGGCCACGGCTTCGGCGCGTTCGATCTTCGCCACCAGCCAGGCGGTGCCGCCGGCTTCGTCGCGCAGTTTACGGGCGTATTCCATGTCGGCGGCGTCGCGCGGGAAGGACACGGCGAGGTAGTCCACTTCCATTTCGGCGGCGAGCTTGATGTCGGCCTTGTCTTTTTCAGTCAGCGCCGGCGCCGTCAGGCCACCCCCGCGACGGTTGATGCCTTTGTGGTCGGAGAGCGGGCCGCCGATGATCACGGTGCAATGCAGTTCAGTAGGCGTGGCGGTATCGACGCGCATGACCACGCGACCGTCGTCCAGCAGCAACTCGTCACCGACGCCGCAGTCCTTGACCAGGTCCGGGTAGTCGATACCCACGACTTGCTGGTTGCCTTCGGTCAGCGAATGGCTGGTGGAAAAGGTGAAGGTGTCACCGATCTTCAGCTCGATACGCTTGTTGGCGAATTTGGCGATACGGATTTTCGGGCCTTGCAGGTCACCCAGCAATGCAACGAAGCGACCGTGCTTGGCGGCCAGGTCACGCACCAGTTTGGCGCGAGCCTTGTGCTCGTCCGGGGTGCCGTGGGAGAAGTTCAGACGGGCGACGTCCAAACCAGCCAGAATCAGTTGTTCGAGGACTTCCGGCGAATTGCTGGCCGGGCCTAGGGTTGCGACGATTTTGGTACGACGGACGGACATGCACAGACTCCTGAGTTCAAGCGCTGGAGAAGGCTACTATGCTCTTTCGTTGTAGTCATTGTTCGTTTGCACTACTTATCGATGATTGACTTGTTTTCGTTGCGGTTGAATAGGTGAACGCCCTTGAAGATTTTCGACAAGGGGTCGATACACTGCACAAGACAGGAGAACCCCCATGCGAATTTTGCTCGTTGCTGCCTTGGCCGTCAGTGTTGTCGGCTGTACCCGCTGGTCGATGGACCATCATTTGAACAATGCTTACCGTGCCTACGGGGTGGGTGATTGCGAGCGTGTCACCCTTGAGTTGTCCCAGGTCGACCGTGAAAGCCGTTCCCGCCGTTACGTGCAACCCGAAGTTTCCATGCTGCGCGGGCAATGCCTGGAACGCCAGAAGCTGTTCGTGGATGCCGCGCAAACTTATCAATTCATCATCAGCCAGTATCCTGCGAGTGAATACGCCTATCGCGCCCGTGCCAGGCTCGATACCTTGCAGCAGCTGGGGCACTACCCCGGCGCCAGCGTGGCACAGCCGCGTCCCGCATCGTTGTAATGGTATTTGTCGTTGCATTGCTGGCCCGTTGCCAGGCTTGAGCTATCCTTTGAATGTCCGTTTGTACAAGTTTTCTATTCGAACGGATGAGTAGCCCGGATTTGGCAGCTGTTTCGTGGCAATACAATGACTATTGTCACACCGATATCCAGGGAGAGCGGGCAATTGGCTCGTTCCGAATCACTGGCACGGCCAGATTCATGGCCACTGGACGGCGATCTCACCATGGTTACCGAACGAAGGATCGAACGGCATCAGTTATCTTGTTTTTTGCAGGTATTCAATCGTCTGACCGACAAGCCAATCGGCTTTCTGGGCAATGTGTCTGAAGACGGGCTGATGTTGATCAGCCAATTACCCATGATGGTTAACGTGGACTTCGAGCTGCGTCTGAAGCTTCCAGGGCTGGGAGGCGAGTTCCAGGCTGTTGACCTCACGGCAACGTGTTTGTGGAGTCATGAGGATATCAACCCGCAGCAGTACGATTCAGGCTTCTGCATACGTCAGGCGCCCGAAGAGTATCGGCGGTTGATCACTGCGTTATTGCATTATTTCAGTTTCGATCCGCTGCAGGCCTCTGCTTGAACACTGCGAGTCGTCGGCTCGGTCAGGGGTTTTTCCTCGGCCGGGACCGTGCTTTCTTTTAGAAAACCCCAGCTTTTTTCCAACCCAGATAGCGCGTGACCAGCTTGGCTCCCAACTCGGACGGCAAAGCATCCAGCACCGATAGCCCGTGGGCGTTCAAACGATCATGGAGTTCGTTGCGGCTGTTGAGGTAATCGATCGCACCACTGTAGGCCAGCGCTTCCGACAGGGTCTGCACGGGGACCTGGCGCAGTTCATCGAGGACATGTTCTCGCAGGCTGGCCACCATCACCCGGTGTTGCCGGCTGATCCGATTGACCGCGGTCATGAGTGCCTCATCGTCCTCATCGCGCAGATTGGTCACGACGATCACCAGCGCCCGGCGCTTTTGTCGAGCCAGCAGATGGCTTGCGGCGGCCTGGTAGTCGGCTGTTTTACGAGTGGTATCCAGGTCGTAAACCGTATTGAGCAAGAGGTTCAGTTGACCACTGCCCTTGACCGGCGTCAGGTAACGCGGTTGGTCGCTGGCAAAGGTGCACAGTCCCACCGCATCACCCTGTCGCAATGCGACATAGCTGAGCAACAGGCAGGCGTTGAGGGCGTGATCGAAGTGGGAGAGCTCGTCATCCTGGCTGCGCATGCGTCGACCGCAGTCGAGCATGAACACGATTTGCTGGTCGCGCTCATCCTGATATTCCCGGGCGATTGGCGTGCGTTGCCGTGCAGTCGCTTTCCAGTCGATCTGGCGCAGGCTGTCCCCCTCGCGAAACTCGCGCAGCTGATGAAACTCCAGCCCCAAGCCTCGTCGCGGGCGCTGACGTACGCCGAGTTGGCTCAGCCAGTTGTCCACGCCCTGCAACTGCGCGCCGTACAAGCGGGCGAAGTCCGGGTAAACGCGGGTAACATCCCTGGCCTCAATCAAGCGTCGTGCCGACCACAACCCCAAGGGGCTGGGCAGGTGGATTTCGCAACGGCTGAAGCTGAAATGCCCTCGTCGCAAGGGACGAACACGATAACCCAGCGCGCTATGCTCGCCAGGACGCAGCTCGATGGACTGCGGCAGGTTCTCCACGCTCAAGCCATCAGGAACGTGATCGAACACCGTCAAGGTCAAGGGTTGCGGGTAATTGTGTTCCACTGCCAGCCTGACTTCCCCCCAGCGTCCCAGCGCCAGGCTGCCGGGTATTTGCCTTTCTACCCGTGGCGAAGGGCGGCGGCGCAGGCGGAATGCGTCCAGCAGCGATAGCAGCAACAATGCCAGCAACAAGCCCCAGGCCACCGAATATACAGTGTCGGGCAGCTTGAACTGCAAGGCTGCCGCAGCGCCCAGCAGAATGTTCAAGCCGAGCAGCACGCCAAGCCAGATCAGCAGCAGACGGGTCGGTTTCATTTCCGCGTCATTGCCTTGGAGCCGGAATCTGATCAAGCAACTGCTTGAGCACCTGGTCTACCTCCAGCCCATCGATGTCCAGCTCAGGCGCAATACGTACCCGGTGACGCAGTACAGCCAGGGCGCAGCCCTTGATGTCGTCTGGTGTGACAAATTCCCCGCCGCGCAGCAGGGCACGCGCGCGAGCTCCGCGCACCAGAGCGATGGACGCCCGTGGGCCGGCGCCGATGGTCAGCCCTGGCCAACTGCGTGTGGTGCGCGCGATGCGTACAGCATAATCGAGCACTTGTTCATCCAGGGGCATCTCACTGGCGATCTGTTGCATCTGCACCACATCGTCGGCGTGCAGCACAGTGCGCAATGGTTGCACGTCCAGCATGTCCGCCCGGGATGAACGTGTTACTTCGCGCACCATATCCACTTCTTGCTGGGCGTCGGGATAGTCCATGCGCACCTTGAGCATAAAGCGATCCAGCTCGGCTTCCGGCAGGGGGTAGGTGCCTTCCTGTTCGATGGGGTTCTGGGTGGCCAGCACCATGAATGGTTGGCCGATGGGCAACGCTTCACCCTCAAGGGTGACTTGCCGTTCCTGCATGGCTTCAAGCAGCGCGGCCTGGGTCTTGGCTGGAGCGCGGTTGATTTCGTCGGCCAGCAGCAAGTGAGTGAACACCGGCCCCTTGCGCAGCTTGAACTGTTCGGTATGCCGGTCATAGACGGCGTGGCCGGTGACATCGCTGGGCATCAGGTCAGGGGTGAACTGGATGCGTGCGAAATCGCCACCAAAACAGCGGGCCAATGCGCGGACCAATAGGGTCTTGCCCAGGCCAGGCACCCCTTCGAGCAATACATGGCCTCCCGCAATCAGTGCTGTGAGCACGTCATCAATGATCTGATCCTGACCGATCACGGCTTTGCGCAATTCAACGCGCAAAGCCTGGGCCTGTTGGCTGGCATGCTGCAGGGTTGCGCCGGTCAGGGCTTTGGTCGGTGGGTATTCGCTCATAGGGCATTCCTGAGGGTTTGCAGGCACGTCACTTGCCGGCTGAAATCGGCGCTGGAGAGCCGCCTCGGCGGGAGTGGGCCGAGCGCCTGGCTGATGGCATGGGAGGGTTGTCGGGTCAGGTGTTCCAGTACCTGCCATTGTGCTGCGGTGTCGAGGTGTTCAAAGCCTGGGTGGCGCTTGCGGGCGGCGCGCAGGATGTCGCGTTGCAACGCTTGCAACAATGCGCCCTGCCCACCGCGACGCAGCAGAAAATCGGCGCTGGCCTTCAAATGCTCCTGCAACTGTCGGCGCGCCTTGGGTTCTGGCGGTTGTATCGGGCCTTCGCGCATGCCGGCGTGCCACAGCGCCAGGATTATCAGTGCGAAAAGTGCCACCAAAGCCTGGGGGAAATAGCGCAACAACAAGGTGAGTAAATTGTCCGCGTTGTTGTTGAACAACAACGTCACGCCAGTGTTCTGGTTGAGGTACCACAGCAGCCAGGCGTTATCGTGTTTACCGATATTCGGGGTTTTCCACAGGTCGCTGTCGGTGACCACCGTCACATGGCCTTGCCCAAGGTCGAGTTGCATCAGGTGGCTGGACTTGGCGCTATTGGCTGAAAACTGGGCAAGGTGTCTTGGGTCGGTGAGGTTGAAGTTGGTATCGAAACTGAAGTAAGCCGGGGCGGTTTCATTGTCGACGTAGAGCTTGGTCAAGTCCGGTGCTTTCTTTTTACGTGGCGATGCCGGCTCGTCGAACGTATCACTCAGGGTTTGGTGAATCTCCAGGCGATCCAGCAGCAGGTCGCCACTCTTGCCCGTTTCCTCATCCCACAACGCCTCGGCCACCACCAGCAGGTGGCCTCCGGCCTTTGTCCAACCCAACAGTTGCTCGACCTGGCGCGGGGTCATGTTGCTGCGCTCGCCCAGCAGCAACAGGCTTTGGCCTTTAGCTGGCAGATCGGCCAGCCGTTCGATGCCATTCGCATGCTCCACTGTCAGGCCTTGCCTGCGTAGGAAGTACTCGGCTGCCAGATAGGGATTGGCCTGTGCCTGCGCGGACGGGCCGTGGTCGATTACTTCGTCATAAGGGATCGCCTTGTGCCACGCGTACAGACCGCCAGCTCCCAGCAGGCAAACCAGCAGCAGCGCCACCCACAGCAATGGCCTGTTCATTGGTGCATTCCCGAACTGAAGAGCACACGCCAATCGTTGCAAAGCTGTTGTTGGGCAGCAGTCGGAGGAAGGCGGTGCCCATACGCAAGGTTTTGCCAGTGGCGTGTCAGTTCGTCGCTGAAAGCCAGCAACTGCGGTTGCTGTAAACGATGAACGTGTTCCAGTACCTGGCCTTCGGTATCGGCGTTTTTCAGCGGTAGGTTGAACTCGTGCAGTAGCCGGCTGAGCAGGCCGCGATACAGCAGGCCCAAGGCTTCCCGGGGTTGGGTGGACCATAGCTGTTCGGCAGTGCCGGCAATATCTTCCGGCAAGGTTTCAACCCCCAGGTCCAACCCGAACAACTGAGCGGGAACCGGTTTGACCGCTTTGGGTAAGGGCTGTCGGCTACGTTGCACAAACGTACGCATCCATTCACGGTAGCGCCACACCAGTAGGGCAATTGCGCCAATCAACAGGCTCCACAGCAGTATTTTCAAGCCTTCGGCGACGTGTTTGAAGGCATTACTGTTGAGGTTATCCAACAGTGCCTGCAGCCATGCGGGCAATTTACCGTCGCCTTTTGTTTTGCTCCTGACGGCGGTTTTTTCTTCGCCAAAGCGATAACGGGTGACGGTTTCAGGGTTCTTGAAGGGAGGATGCTCCAGCACCTCCTGAATGGATTGGCTGGCGGAGTGAGTACTGAGCTGTTTGGAGCCCACGGGTTCGGCTGCCATGGCCGGTGGAGTGACTTGCGCGAGCATCAACCCGACCACCACCAGTAGCAGCGGGACGATGCCACTTAGACGCTGGCGCAGGCTGCGGAATATCAGTTCCAGATCCCAGGCCTCCAGGGCAGTACGGCGGTTGAGATACAGACTGAAACCGCAGGCGACGTAGATGGGTTCCCAGAACACCAGTATCAAGGCGTAGGCAGCATTGCCCAGATGTTCCACCCATAGGTCGTTCGAGCCTGATGCCAACGCCATTCGTTGCCAGTCCCAGTCCAGTTCCAGCTGTTCTGGAATGAATAGATAGAACAGGGCCATGCAACCAAACCATAGGCCGATTTCCAGGTGCATCCCGATGGTGGTCAGCCAGCGTGCTGCTCCAGCGTTATGCTGCAGCAATACTCCCAGGCGTTTCTGACGTGCCAGGCCGTCCAGCCCCTCAAGCTGGTTTACCGGCAGCACAAAGCTGCGGCTCAGGCTCAGTCGGCGCCAGGTCAGGCTGGCCAGCAGTTGGCCCTTGAGCAGGCGCGGCCAATGGCGCACGGCTTGCCTGGTGCTGGGTATTTCACCAAACAGGGCCTTGGAAAGGATGTACAGCGGGAGGCGGTCGAAGGCCGGTTTGAGCCACCAGAACAGGAACAGTGAAAAAGACGGGTATTCCCACAGCAATACCGTGAGCAAGGTAAATATCGGCAAAGTGGCCATCGCCCAACTGCTCATTAACAGCCGGCGATGTGCCCTGGCCATGAGTACGCCAAGGTCCATGGCTTCCCAGGAGGTACGGGGGCGAATCACCACGCTGGCATCAGTCAGGCGCATGACGGGACCGTCCAGCCAGGCTCAGGTAAGCGGCCACCAACAACCACAGTACGGCGCCCACGAGGTATTTGATCCAGGGGGCGATCGTGGCGATGGATGACCAGTACGCTTCGATAAACGCAGCGATCAGCAGGAATACCATCACGCCACAGAGCATCTGCACGCTTTTGCGCGCTGCCAGGCGCAGGGACTCGCTGCGCGTCAAATGCCCGGGAGATATCAGCGACCAGCCCAGTTGCAAACCTGCCGCGCCGGCCAGAGCGATGGCACTGAGTTCGAATGCACCGTGACCGATCACAAATGACCAGAACGTCTGGCCATAGCCGATTTCGGTCAGGTGCCCGGAGATCGCCCCGATGATCAAACCGTTGAAAATCAGGAAGAACACACTGCCCAGGCCAAACAGCAAGCCGGCGGCAAATGTCTGGAAGGCGATGCCGATGTTGTGCATCACGTAATAGCCAAACATCATCCAGTCTTCGCTGGAGGCTCGTTCGGCCGCGCGTCCCAGGTGGCTGCCATCGGGGTCGTACATGCCTTGCATTTCAGCGACCTGTTGAGGGCTGACGATGCTGTAGATCAGGTCGGGGAACAGATAGACCAGCAGGGCTATACCCACGAGGCTGCCAAAGAACAACAGGCTGGCGACCAGCAAAAAGCGCCACTGCTCGCGCACCAGGCGGGGGAAGTCGGCCAGGATGAAAGCCAATACGTTCGCCGCCAGTTGGCTGCGATGACGGTACAGTTGTTGGTGCCCGCGCAGTGCGAGTTGCTGTAGCGGGTCCACCAGGTAGCTGCTATAGCCGCGCTCCTGGGCCAGGGCCAGGTGTTGGCAAAGCCGCCGATACTGATAGGGGAAGTCGGTGACATCACCGGCCTTGGCTTTACCTTGTTCCAACTGTTCCAGTTGTCTGGCGAAGGTTTGCCATTGCTGCTGGTGGCGGCTTTCAAATTGGCTCTGCTTCATGTCGGCCCCAACAAGCCGCGGGCCACACCGTTGAGTTGTTCCGCTGCACGGGCCGGGGACACGTGCAGGGGCACAGCGAGGATCGAGGCCAGTTCATGCACTCGCTCGGCCGACAGTTCGCCCTGGCGTTCGGCGAACGCGAGGATGGCACGTTGTTCGTTCAGGTCCAGTGTAAACGGCAGGCGCAGAGCGGCAGCTTGAGGTATGCGGGGCCGAACCAGCGGCTTCTCGCGGTAGACCACCAGCGTCCCGGCGGCCAGGTCGCCGAGCCGTTTGAAATGGGGATGTTGCAGGCAACTGATGGCGCCGAGGAAGTAGCCGAAAGGCAGCATGTCGACAAAGCGCAACAGGTTGCGGATCAGGGAGGCCGACCAGCCGATGGGGGTGCCGTCGTCCTGCACGACACGCAGGCCCATGACCTGCTTGCCTGGGGAACTGCCCTGGTTGAGGACTTCAAACAGCACCATGTACCACCAACTGACCAGGAACAGGAGCAGCGAGCCCAGGCCGATGCCGATGTTGCCAAGTAGCGCCAGGGGCACGATCAGGATAGCCATGAGCAGACCACGCAAACCCAGGTCAAAAGCGAAGGCTAACGCTCGTGCCGGCAGGCCGGCGGGGCGCAAGGGCAGGTCGATACCCTCCGGGGTTTCGATCTGGTAGCGGGTATCCAGCGGGGCTGATGGCATTGCGATCCTTGGCAGTGCTGACCGGTTAACAGACACGGATGCTAGCAGTGTCGACGGTGGAAGCAACCCTTCAAGTTTTACTGGGTATTTGTACAGTGCAGGTATCGCTGGCCCCGGATGCCTCGCTGCGCCTAGACTTTGTCGATCTTCAGCACAGGAACAGCTCGTGACCTCCATTTTCTGGTACGACTATGAAACCACCGGCATCAACCCGCGCAGCGATCGCCCGCTCCAGGTGGCCGGAATTCGTACCGACCTCGAACTCAACGAGATCGGCCCGCCGCTCAATCTTTATTGTCAACCCAGCGACGATATCCTGCCCCATCCGGCCGCCTGCATGATCACCGGTATTACCCCTGGCGTGCTGGCGGAGAAGGGCTTGGCCGAAGCCGACTTCATGACGCGGGTGCACACCGAGTTGGCTGCGCCCGGCACATGCGGTGCCGGCTATAACACCCTGCGGTTCGACGATGAAATGACGCGCTACAGCTTGTATCGGAATTTTTTCGACCCTTACGCACGGGAGTGGCAGGGGGGGAACAGTCGCTGGGATTTGATCGATGTAGTCCGCACCGCCTACGCCCTGCGTCCCGAGGGGATTGCCTGGCCGGAGCAGGATGGGCGGGTAACCCTCAAGCTGGAGCGGCTGACGCAAGCCAATGGTATCGATCACGGGCAGGCTCATGATGCGTTGTCCGATGTACGTGCAACCATCGCCTTGGCGCGGCTGGTTCGAGAAAAACAGCCCAAGTTGTATGAATGGCTGTTTCAACTGCGCAGTAAGCAACGGGTGATGGATCAGGTGCGCCTGTTGCAACCGATGGTGCATATTTCCGGGCGGTTCTCCGCCGAGCGCCATTACCTGGGGGTAGTGCTGCCGTTGGCCTGGCACCCGCGCAATCGCAATGCGTTGATCGTCTGCGACCTCGGGCTTGATCCCCAGGCTTTGCTGGACCTGGACGCCGATGTGTTGCGTCAGCGCCTCTACACGCGCCGTGATGACCTGGGGGAAGGTGAACTGCCGGTTCCTCTCAAGTTGTTGCATATTAACCGTTGTCCGGTCGTTGCCCCGCTGAATGTGTTAAGGGCGCAAGACCGCGAGCGGCTTCAGTTGGATATGGACACCTGTCAGGCGCGGGCACTGCGACTAACTGACGCACAGGAAGTTTGGCGTGACAAGTTGGCAGCCATTTACAGCGAGGAAGATTTTGCATCGACTGCCGACCCCGAGCAGCAGCTCTACGATGGTTTTATCGGTGACCGCGATCGCCGTTTATGCGAACAAGTCCGTGCGGCGGAGCCTGCACAACTAGCACGTCAGCAGTGGCCTTTCGATGATCATCGTTTGCCGGAATTATTATTTCGCTACCGCGCCCGTAACTTTCCTGAAAGCCTGGACAACGACGAGCAACAACGTTGGAAACTTTTTTGTCAGCAGCGTTTGTCAAATGCTGAATGGGGAGCGCCCAATACGCTGTTGGCATTTAAACAGGCATGCGCAGAGTTGGCTGTTAGTGCTACACCGTTTCAGTGCCAGGTACTGGACCAATGGCAGGAGTATGCCGATTCGCTGGCTGCTCGTTTGAACGTGTAGTCGCTAGTTGCAGAGTATCCAGGCATGAAAAACGCCAGCAAGCTGGCGTTTTTCGTGTATCGCGTATCAGGCGAGAGCCCGACCTGGCTTAGCCCAGCAGGGTAGCCCAGCCTTCAACCACATCGCCGCCCCACTTGGCTTTCCACTCTTTCAGTGTCTTGTGGTTGCCGCCTTTGGTTTCAATCACTTCGCCGTTGTGCGGGTTCTTGTATTGCTTGACCTTGCGAGCACGTTTGGTGCCGGTGGTTTTCACGGCGCCACGCGGTGCTTTAACTTTCGACTCTGGATCCAGCAGCGCGATGATGTCGCGCAGGGATTTGGAGTATTCACCCATCAGAGTGCGCAGTTTGCCTTCGAATTCCAGCTCGGTTTTCAGCTTGTCGTCTTGGGACAGGTTTTTCAAACGGGCTTGCAGCTCTTTGATAGCTTCTTCGGTGGCGCGGTATTCGTTGATCAGTGACATGGGGACTACCTTATGTAGAGCGCTGATTGAGAGGGAGAGTGGCCTAATAATAGTCAGGCAATTTCATCAAGTAAACATTTAAGCAGGCATTTATGTGAATTACTTTGAATGTTTGTCGTAATGCCGCGCAGTCGAGTTAATTAGTAGGTCGCAAGCCTAAAGATAGTCTGGTTTATTTTTTTGATAAATGCGTGAGCTTGCCGTTGTACGGTCATATAGAGGTGGTAAATCCTTAAGCTATTAAGGCGGGGCGCGACCCGGGCTCAGAACAGGGCGCAAGGAATACTGCAGTTTTTCTGCGCAATCGCTAGAATGGCGGCCTTTGCGAAGTTCTGGAGTTTCCCCCTAATGCGCACTTTTCGGCTGGTGATTGCTTGCCCGGACCGGGTTGGCATCGTTGCCAAAGTCAGTAACTTTCTGGCCTCCCATAACGGCTGGATCACCGAAGCGAGCCATCACTCGGACGATCTCAGCGGATGGTTTTTCATGCGGCACGAAATTCGTGCCGACACGCTGCCCTTTGGTCTTGAAGCCTTCCGTGAGGCGTTCGCGCCGATCGCGGAAGAGTTCTCGATGACATGGCACATCACCGACACCGAGCAGAAAAAACGTGTTGTGCTGATGGCCAGTCGTGAGTCCCACTGCCTCGCCGACCTGTTGCACCGCTGGCACAGTGATGAGCTGGATTGCGAGATCGCCTGTGTGATCTCCAACCATGACGACCTGCGTAGCATGGTGGAATGGCATGGCATCCCGTACTACCACGTACCGGTCAATCCGCAGGACAAGGAGCCGGCGTTCGCCGAGGTCTCCCGTCTGGTCAAGCAGCACGATGCCGACGTGGTGGTGCTGGCGCGCTACATGCAGATCCTGCCGCCGGAACTGTGCCGCGAATACGCCGGCAAGGTGATCAACATTCACCACAGCTTTTTGCCGTCGTTCGTCGGGGCCAAGCCGTATCACCAGGCATCGCTGCGTGGCGTGAAGTTGATTGGCGCAACGTGCCATTACGTTACCGAAGAGTTGGACGCAGGTCCGATCATCGAACAGGACGTGGTTCGTGTCAGTCACAGTGACAGCATTGAAGACATGGTGCGTTTCGGGCGTGACGTCGAGAAGATGGTGCTGGCGCGTGGCCTGCGTTATCACTTGGAAGATCGCGTCCTGGTGCATGGCAACAAGACCGTTGTGTTCTGATCCCGCGTTGTGATTGAACCAGGAAGGGCTTGGGCGTTAAATCGACCCAGGCCCTTTTTACATCTGCGCAGGACTGAACGATGAGCGACCCACTGGACAAAGCCACATCAAAAGCCCCCGCAACGTTGGGGGAGGGGTGTTTGAGCCGGTATGACCCGGACGACCTGGACGCAGAGGATGGCACCGAGTTTCCCGGCGCCGCCGAGTTGTGGGAGCAGGAGCAGCCTAAAGACGAGACCCGGCAAAAATAGCGGCCCGCCGCACTGGAAGCGGCGGGCGCAGGCGTCAGATCCGGAAGCTGCCCACCAATTGCTTCAAGCGCGATGCTTGTTGCTCAAGGTCAGTGCAGGCGCGCAGGGTTGATTGCAGGTTCTCCACACCTTCCTGGTTAAGGGTGTTGATCTCGGTGATGTCCATGTTGATCGACTCCACCACCGAGGTCTGCTCTTCGGTGGCGGTAGCGACAGACTGGTTCATACCGTCTATCTCGCCAATGCGTTGGGTCACGCTGCTCAAGCGTTCGCCGGCCAGGTTGGCGATTTCCACGCTGTCCTGGCTGTGGCGCTGGCTTTCACTCATGGTGCTGACGGAGTCCCGAGCGCCGACCTGAAGTTCTTCAATCATTTTCTGTACTTGTTGCGCCGATTCCTGGGTGCGATGGGCCAGGTTGCGCACTTCGTCAGCCACTACCGCAAACCCTCGGCCGGCTTCCCCGGCGCGTGCCGCTTCGATGGCGGCGTTGAGCGCCAACAGGTTGGTCTGCTGAGAGATGCTGGTGATCACCTCGAGGATCTGGCCGATATTGACCGTCTTGCTATTAAGCGCTTCGATATTGTTGCCGGAAGCGCTGATCATCTCGGACAGTTGGTTCATCGCCCTGATGTTGCTTTCCACCACCTGCTGGCCGTCTTCGGCCAAGCTCCG
The DNA here is from genome assembly GCF_004519405.1 of Pseudomonas sp. BCA17. GTDB lineage: Bacteria > Pseudomonadota > Gammaproteobacteria > Pseudomonadales > Pseudomonadaceae > Aquipseudomonas. The sequence continues at coordinate 284,032 of NZ_SGWI01000005.1, forward strand.
TGCGTCACTGGCTTGCTGCGAGGCTTGTGCCGCGTTGCGCGCGATTTCCTGGGCGGCGGCACCCAATTCGTTGATGGCGGCGGCGACGCTGTTGGTGCGATTGGCCTGTTCGTCCGAGTTGACCATTGACGAGTTGGAGGCGCTGACCACCCGCAAGGCCACTTCGTTGACTTGCTCGGTGGCGGAGGACACTTCGCGAATCGAAGTATGGATACGCTCCACGAAGCGGTTGAAGGCCTTGCCCAGGGTGCCGAACTCATCATTATTCTGGATTGTCAGGCGTCGCGTCAGGTCGCCCTCGCCATCGGCGATGTCCTGCATGGCCCGGGTCATTACGTGCAATGGTTGCAGCAGGACGCGGATCAGCATGCCCAGAAGGGCGATGATGATCACCACCGCGATGATCGTGGCGATCACCGCCGACGTGCGGAACTGGCTGAGCATTGCGAAGGATTTATCTTTATCCACCGAAATACCCAGGTACCAGTTGACCGACGGCAAGCCTTTGATCGGGGTAAAGGTCACGATATTGGTTTTGCCGTTCGCCTCCACTTCGCTGAAGTCAGCGCTGATCTTCGGGGTGTTTTTCGGGTACACATCCGCCAGGGCCTTCATCACCAGGTTCTTGTCCGGGTGCACCAGCACTTTGCCGTCGGCACTGACCAGGAACGCGTAGCCCATGCCACCGAAGTTCAGTGCGCCGATGTTATCCACCAGGGTTTGCAGGCTCAGGTCGCCGCCCACCACGCCGATACTCTGGCCGCCTTTGGCGCTGGGCGTGGCGATCGAAATGATCAACTGCCCGGTTGCTGCATCGATATAGGGTTCGGTCAAGGTCGAACCGTTGCTGCTTTGGGCGCCTTTGTACCAGGGGCGGACTCGCGGGTCGAAGCCGTCCGGCATCTTGGTGTCGGGACGGATGGTAAAGGTCCCTTTACTGTCGCCGACGTAGGTCGCCATGAATGAGGAGGTCAGTGCTTTCTGTTCCAGCAGGGTGGCAACGGCGGACGGTTCGGGATTGGTGGCAATATTTTGTGCGGCGTTTTCCACCAGGACGATGCGCCCGGTGAGCCAGGTTTGAATATTGCTGGCGGTGACATCGCCCATTTCATGCAGGTAGTTATTGAGGTCGTCGCGGATCGCGTTGCGTTGCAGGTAGTCGTTGTAGAGGGTAAACAGCGCGAAGGCGGCGATGACGATAAGGGAGGCTGCAAGCAGGATTTTGTGGCTGAAGCGCAGGTTTTTATTCATGGCTTGTAGGGTCCGCTAAGGTCTTAAATATCCAAAGCGCGTCCTTTTGGGAGGCGCAAAATGGCAGCGTCAAAAAAGGTGTGGTACTTCTGGCAATAGTTCTGTGGGTTTTTGTAGGAGCCCTCTGACCTATTTTTAGACTTTGTGGGTCTCACATTGGCTTGTATCGGCTTGGCTGCACTAAAGATTAACCATAGGTGACGAAATGCCTGACTCCACGCAACTTCTTATCGGTGCCGGCCTTGACGGCCAGCCCATTGCTCAGGCGATGCGCCTGGCCAACCGTCATGGCTTGATTGCCGGTGCCACCGGCACGGGCAAGACCGTCACCCTGCAGCGTCTGGCGGAAGCCTTCAGTGATGCGGGCGTGGCGGTATTCGCCGCCGACATCAAGGGTGATCTCTGCGGCCTGGGTGCCGCAGCCGACCCCCAGGGTAAGGTCGCCGAGCGCATTGCAGGAATGCCTTTCCTCAATTACACCGCCAAGGCCTACCCGGTAACGTTGTGGGATGTCCACGGGCAATCCGGCCATCCGTTGCGTACGACCATCAGCGAAATGGGGCCGTTGTTGCTCGGTAGCCTGTTGGAACTTACCGACAGCCAGCAGTCGGCGCTCTATGCAACCTTCAAGGTGGCGGACCGTGAGGGTTTGTTGCTGCTGGACCTCAAGGACCTCAAGGCACTGCTCAACCACTTGCGCTATCACCCGGAACTGCTGGGCGACGATGCGGCGCTGATGACCACCGGCTCCAGTCAGGCGCTATTGCGACGCCTCGCTGTGCTGGAGCAGCAGGGTGCCGAAGCCTTGTTTGGCGAGCCGGCCCTGCAGCTCGAAGATATTTTGCAGCCCGCCAGCGACGGGCGCGGGCGGATCCACCTGCTGGACGCCAGCCGCCTGGTGCATGAGGCGCCGAAGGTCTACGCGACCTTCCTGCTGTGGCTTCTGGCTGAGTTGTTCGAACAACTCCCCGAGCGCGGCGACGCAGACAAGCCGCTTTTGGCGCTGTTCTTCGACGAGGCGCATTTGTTGTTCGCGGATACGCCCAAGGCCCTGCAGGACCGTTTGGAGCAAGTGGTGCGCCTGATTCGCTCCAAAGGGGTGGGCGTGTATTTTGTCACGCAATCCCCGGGTGACCTGCCTGACACGGTGCTCGCGCAACTGGGCCTGCGCATACAACATGGTTTGCGGGCATTTACCACCAAAGAGCAGAAATCCCTGCGGGCGGTGGCCGATGGTTTTCGTCCCAACCCTGCGTTCGATACCTTGTCGGTGTTGACGGAACTGGGCACGGGTGAGGCGCTGGTGGGCACCTTGCAGGAAAAAGGTACGCCGGAAGTTGTCCAGCGGGTGCTGGTCGCGCCTCCACAATCACGGATCGGGCCACTCAGTGAAGCTGAGCGGGCTGCGTTGATCGCCGGTTCGCCTTTATTGGGGCGGTACGACAAGCCGATAGACCGGGAATCGGCCTATGAAGTGCTGATGGCCCGCAAAGACCTGGGTACCCAGGAGCAAGCCACGCCGGCGGCCGAAGAACCGAGCTTTACCGATAAAGCCGGCGCATTTCTGGGAACGACGGCAGGCAAGGCCCTGAAGTCGGCGATGCAGCAGGCCGCCAATCAGATGGGCCGCCAGTTGGTACGTGGCTTGTTGGGGTCGTTATTGGGTGGCAGCAAGCGCAAGTAGCGGTTCAGGATTTGGGCCTGGCATGGGCGGCCAGCCGCTCCAGCGCCGCGCGCAGGCCCGGATCCCGGATCTCATCGGCCGTAGCCTGAATCGCTTCGGCCGCATTTTCCGATAGGTCCATCGTCTGGCCTGCCGTTTTTTGCGGCGAGGTGGAGGGTTGCACCTTGAACTGAATGCGCGTCAAGCTGGCAAACTCGTCGAATGCCATCAATTGTCGCTGCAAGCGTTTTTGCTGATAACGCAAGCGGGTCGCCCAATGGCCGTCTGTGACAATTAATAGCAACTGCCCTTCACGCCAGGACGCTACATGACAATGTTCTCGTGCGGCGGGTTGCAGCTGGCTTTCGAGCAGGCGTTGCAAATGGCCCAAGCGTTGCGCATGGCCAAAGATGGCTTTCAAGGGCTTGGCTTCGCGGAGCAACACGCCAGGGGCACGGGCTGTAAGCGGGCGAAATGCCATGTTTAGACACCTAAAGTAACAGAGCCGCTATCTTAACAGAAAGCGCCGGTATGCCCGCGGGCCACGCATCCGAGCGGTTTTACCCGTGAAATCAATCGGTAACTTCTGTGCTCCATGGGTTGAAGTTCGCGCAAAAGCCCTTATTTTAAACAAGCCCTCTCACAGCTCCATGCCTGCCTCTGGGAACAACGCCACTTTCCTCACCCACGATTCCGGGTAGAATGCGCGTTCGCATGCGGCCGTGAGGGCTGCTCGGGCCACTCACGGTGCGCCCTCCATCCCTATGTGTGGAAGAACCTGCCGATATGTTTGCGCCTTTGTTAAAGAAACTTTTTGGAAGCAAGAATGAGCGCGAAGTCAAACGCATGCTCAAGACGGTGCAGCTGGTCAATGCCCTCGAAGAGCAGATGGTTGCCCTTTCGGACGACCAATTGCGCGCCAAGACCCAAGAGTTCAAGGCCCGCATAGCCAAAGGTGAAACCCTCGACAAACTGCTTCCCGAAGCCTTTGCGGTCGCCCGTGAAGCCGGTAAGCGTGTCATGGGCATGCGCCACTTCGACGTTCAATTGATCGGCGGCATGACCTTGCATGAAGGCATGATTGCCGAAATGCGCACTGGTGAAGGCAAGACCCTGGTGGCAACACTGGGCGTTTACCTCAACGCACTGTCCGGCAAGGGCGTGCACGTGGTGACGGTGAACGACTACCTGGCTCGCCGCGACGCCAACTGGATGCGCCCGCTGTATGAATTCCTCGGCCTGACCGTCGGCGTGGTAACGCCGTTCCAGCCGCCGGAAGAGAAACGTGCCGCCTACGCCGCCGACATCACCTACGGCACCAACAACGAATTCGGTTTCGACTACCTGCGCGACAACATGGCGTTCAGCATGGAAGAAAAATTCCAGCGTGAACTCAACTTTGCCGTGATCGACGAAGTCGACTCCATCCTCATCGACGAAGCACGTACCCCGCTGATCATCTCTGGCCAGGCCGAAGACAGCTCCCGCCTGTACACCGAGATCAACAAGTTGATCCCGCGTCTGGTGCAGCACATCGAGGAAGTCGAAGGTGTGGTGACCAAAGAAGGTCACTTCACCATCGACGAGAAGACCCGTCAGGTCGAACTCAACGAAGCCGGCCACCAGTTTGTCGAAGAGATGCTGACCCAGATCGGCGAACTGGCCGAGGGCGAAAGCCTGTACTCGGCACACAACCTGGGCCTGTTGACCCACGTGTATGCCGGCCTGCGCGCTCACAAGCTGTTCCATCGCAACGTCGAATACATCGTCCAGGACGGCCAGGTCGTACTGGTTGACGAACACACCGGCCGTACCATGCCGGGTCGTCGTCTGTCCGAAGGCCTGCACCAGGCCATCGAAGCCAAGGAAGGGCTCAACATCCAGGCTGAAAGCCAGACGTTGGCGTCCACCACCTTCCAGAACTACTTCCGTCTGTACAACAAGCTGTCCGGCATGACCGGTACAGCCGACACCGAAGCGTTCGAGTTCCACCAGATCTACAACCTGGCCGTGATGGTGATTCCACCGAACAAGCCGCTGGCGCGTAAAGATTTCAACGACCTGGTGTTCCTGACGGCCGAAGAGAAATACGCGGCCATCATCAACGACATCAAAGAGGGCATGAAGCAAGGCCGTCCGATACTGGTAGGTACTGCCACCATCGAGACTTCCGAGCACGTGTCCAACCTGCTCAACAAGGAAGGCATCGAGCACAAGGTGCTCAACGCCAAATTCCACGAAAAAGAAGCCGAAATCATTGCCCAGGCCGGTCGTCCAGGCGCACTGACTATTGCCACCAACATGGCTGGTCGTGGTACCGACATCCTGTTGGGCGGTAACTGGGAAGTGGAAGTCGCGGCACTGGAAAACCCTAGCCCCGAGCAGATCGCCCAGATCAAGGCCGACTGGCAGAAGCGCCACCAGGCCGTACTGGAATCCGGTGGCTTGCAGGTGATTGCGTCCGAGCGTCATGAGTCGCGTCGTATCGACAACCAGTTGCGTGGCCGTGCCGGTCGCCAGGGTGACGCCGGCTCCAGCCGCTTCTACCTGTCGCTGGAAGACAGCCTGATGCGTATCTTCGCCTCGGACCGGGTGAAGAACTTCATGAAGGCCCTGGGCATGCAGTCCGGTGAAGCGATCGAGCACCGCATGGTGACCAACGCCATCGAGAAGGCCCAGCGCAAGGTGGAGGGTCGAAACTTCGATATTCGTAAGCAGCTGCTTGAGTTCGATGACGTCAACAACGAACAGCGTAAAGTGATCTATCACATGCGTAACACGTTGCTGGCCGCCGACAATATTGGCGAGACCATCGCCGATTTCCGTCAGGACGTGCTCAACGCCACCGTAAGTGCCCATATCCCGCCACAGTCCCTGCCTGAGCAGTGGGACGTCGCGGGCCTGGAAGCGGCGTTGAAGAGCGACTTCGGTGTCGACCTGCCGGTTCAGCAGTGGCTGGACGAAGACGATCACCTGTACGAAGAGACGCTGCGCGAGAAGCTGATGGCCGAGCTGTTGGCCGCGTACAACGAAAAGGAAGAGCAGGCGAGTGCCGAGGCACTGCGCACGTTCGAGAAACAAATCGTACTGCGCGTGCTGGACGACCTGTGGAAAGACCACCTGTCGACCATGGACCACCTGCGTCACGGCATCCACCTGCGTGGCTACGCCCAGAAGAACCCGAAGCAGGAGTACAAGCGCGAGTCGTTCACGCTGTTCTCCGAACTGCTGGATTCGATCAAGCGCGATTCGATTCGCGTGCTGTCCCACGTTCAGGTGCGTCGCGAAGACCCGATCGAGGAAGAGGCTCGCCTGCGTCAGGAAGCCGAGGCGCTGGCCGCTCGCATGCAGTTCCAGCACGATGAGGCGCCGGGCCTGGAAGCGCCTGAAGCATTGGGCGAAGAGGTCGATGTGGCGCTGGCTCAGACGCCGGTTCGCAACGAGCAGAAGCTGGGCCGCAACGAACTGTGCTACTGCGGTTCGGGCAAGAAATTCAAACACTGCCACGGCCAGATCGAATAAGATTTTTGCCCGACGCTGCAACACTCCGCGCCGCGACCGGCTTCTGCCGTCGCGGCGTTTTGCCATTAATTTCACCGTCGCTCACGACGGCACAGATATCACCTATTTTTGAGGAGCGCATTCATGGCTGTTGGTCTTGGTCCTTTGCCCACATTGCACCCGGTTGCCGGTTTTGAACTCGGTATCGCTTCGGCCGGCATCAAGCGCCCGGGGCGCAAGGATGTGGTGGTGATGCGCTGTGCCGAAGGCTCGACCGTGGCGGGTGTGTTCACCCTCAACGCGTTCTGCGCGGCACCGGTGATCCTGGCCAAGCAACGCGTTGCCGGCTCGATTCGTTACCTGCTGACCAACACCGGCAATGCCAACGCCGGTACCGGCGAGCCTGGCCTGGTTGCCGCTGCGCGCACTTGCGCCAAGCTGGCCCAATTGGCGGGCGTGGACGCCAGCCAAGTGCTGCCGTACTCCACCGGCGTGATCGGTGAGCCGCTGCCCGTGGAGAAAATCGAAGGCGCGTTGCAAGCCGCACTGGACGACCTGTCTGTGGATAACTGGGCGGCCGCCGCCACCGGCATCATGACCACCGACACTCTGCCCAAGGGCGCGAGCCGTCAGTTCGTGCACGAAGGCGTGACCGTCACTGTGACCGGCATCAGCAAGGGCGCGGGCATGATCCGTCCGAACATGGCCACCATGCTCGGCTACATCGCTACCGATGCCAAAGTCTCCCGTGATGTGCTGCACAAGCTGATGCTGGACGGCGCCAACAAGTCGTTCAACCGGATCACCATCGATGGTGACACCTCCACGAACGATTGCTGCATGTTGATCGCAACCGGCAAGGCCAGCCTGCCGGAAATCACCACCACCGAAGGCCCACTGTTTGACGCGCTGAAAAAGGCCGTGTTTGAAGTGTGCATGGACGTGGCCCAGGCCATCGTGCGCGACGGTGAGGGCGCCACCAAGTTCGTTACCGTTGAAGTCAATGGCGGCGGCAACCACCAGGAATGCCTGGATGTGGGCTACACCGTGGCTCACTCGCCGTTGATCAAGACCGCACTGTTCGCCTCTGACCCGAACTGGGGACGCATCCTGGCTGCCGTTGGTCGTGCCGGTGTGTCGGATCTGGACGTGAGCAAGATCGATGTATTCCTGGGCGATGTGTGCATCGCCAGCCGCGGTGCCCGCGCCGAGACCTACACCGAGGCGCAGGGCTCGGCGGTGATGCAGCAGGAAGAAATCACCATCCGTATCGAGTTGGGTCGCGGCGAGTGCAGCGAAACCATCTGGACCACCGACCTGTCCCACGAGTACGTGAAGATCAACGCGGAATACCGTACCTGATAGCCAAGAGGATAAGCGCGGTGAAACGAGTGCATGTAGCAGCAGCGGTGATCCGCGGCGCCGACGGCAGGATTCTGCTGGCACGCCGCGCCGATACCCAGCATCAGGGCGGCCTCTGGGAGTTTCCGGGTGGCAAGGTGGAGGCCGGTGAGTCGGTTGCAACCGCCTTGTCGCGTGAGCTGCACGAAGAGCTGGGCATCCGGGTCACCACGGCACGGCCGCTGATAAAGGTGCAGCATGACTATCCGGACAAACAGGTGTTGCTGGATGTCTGGGAAGTCTCGGCGTTCACGGGGGAGCCGCATGGCGCCGAAGGACAACCGCTGGAATGGGCAGCGCCGCGTGACCTCATCAACTATGAGTTCCCGGCGGCCAATGCACCGATCGTTGCCGCTGCGCGCTTGCCTGCCGAGTACCTGATCACCCCGGGTGAGCTGGAAACCCCCACGCTGTTGCGTGGTATCCAGAAAGCCATTGCGGGTGGTATCAAACTGGTTCAACTGCGCGCGCCCACCGGTTACGACCCAAAGTATCGTGACCTGGCGGTGGACGCGGTTGGCCTGTGTGCCGGCAAGGCCCAGTTGATGCTCAAGGGGCCGTTCGAATGGCTGGGGGACTTTCCTGCGGCCGGTTGGCACATGACCTCGGCACAACTGCGTAAATACGCGAGCAAGGGCCGACCGCTGCCGAAGGACCGCTGGTTGGCGGCGTCGTGTCACAACGCCGAGGAACTGGCCCTCGCCCAGATGATGGACGTGGATTTCGTCACGCTGTCGCCGGTGCAACCGACCCTGACCCATCCCGATGCCCAGCCTTTGGGCTGGGAGCAGGCGGCGCAGTTGATCAGCGGGTTCAGTAAGCCGGTGTTCCTGTTGGGCGGGCTTGGCCCAGCCGAGCGGGAGCAGGCCTGGGAAGCTGGGGCGCAGGGGGTTGCAGGGATTCGGGCGTTCTGGCCTGAGGTCTGACAGGCCCCATTATGAGTAAGCCCTTTCCCATATTTTGATGTGTGAACACAATCAGGTGTGGGGGAGGGCTTCCTTATGACAAGGTCGGCTCAGGCATCCCGTAATCTCAGTGCGGCTTTGCAGCCGCCTGCCACAACACCTCAGCCACACCCTGGCGCCGGGCAATCACACGCGCCGCTACAAACAACAGATCCGACAACCGATTGATATACGCCAGCCCTACGCCTTCCAGCGGCTCAAGCGCATTCAACTGCTGACACCGCCGTTCCGCATTACGCGCCAGGCTGCGGCAGATATGGGCTTGGGCGATCAGCGTCGACCCACCGGGCAGGATGAAGTTCTCCAGCGGCCCGACTTCTTCATTCCAGCGATCAATCGCCGCTTCCAGCCGATCGACTTCCGCTGCATTCAAGGCTTTGTACACCGGCATCGCCAGTTCACCGCCCAGGTCGAACAAGCGATGTTGGCAAGGCGTCAGAACCTCAATCACATCGTTGAGTTCAGGGTGCTTGCCGCTCTGCTCCTCCAGTTCGGCCAACAGCAGACCCAATTGACTGTTCAAGGTATCGACTTCACCTATGGCCTCCACCCGCGGATGGTCCTTGGGCACGCGCCGGCCGTCGCCGAGGCCGGTTTCGCCTTTGTCGCCGGTACGGGTATAGATCTTCGACAGGCGAAAGCCCATGGTCATTGCTCCAGTTGCGTGAGTTCGTAGGGTGGCATTTGGCTGCCCGCCAAGGGCAGGCGCAGGGTGAAGCAGGTACCTTGGCCGAGCGTAGAGTGCACCTCCATCTGGCCCTTGTGATTGTTGGTGATAATGAAATACGAGACCGACAGCCCAAGCCCGGTGCCTTGGCCGATTTCCTTGGTGGTGAAGAATGGCTCGAAAGTGCGTTTGCGCACGTTTTCGCTCATGCCGATGCCATTGTCTTCCACTTGTATTTCGGCCCACGGCGGGTTGAGGCGGGTGCGCAAGATAATGCGCCCCGGCTCGCTGTCGTCTTCACGCAGGTGAATGGCCTGCGCCGCGTTTTTCAGTAAGTTGAGCAGCACCTGTTCCAGCTCGTTGGCGGTGCCCGGCACCGGGCCTAATAGTGGATCAAATTGGCGGATGATCGCCTGGCCCTTGAAGTCGAAGCCGATGGTCAGGTCGAAGTCGTTACCGGCGATTTCCACCGCCTGGTCGATCAGCGCCGGTAAATCGCAGGGGGCCATCTGGCGATTGCTGCGGCGGCTGAAACTGAGCATATGGGTGACAATTTTCGCTGCCCGCGCCCCGGCTTGTTGGATGCCGTCGAGCAACTGCGGCACTTCGCGGCTTTGCAGGTAGCGGTTGACGGTGTCCAGCTCGATACCCGCCTGTTCGGCGTGTTCCAGGTTCTTGGGCAGGTCGGGAGACAGGCGGCGACGGATGTTCTGTACGTTGTGCAGGATGGCCCCCAGCGGGTTATTGATCTCGTGAGCCATGCCCGCTGCGAGCCCGCCGACCGAGAGCATTTTTTCCGACTGCACCATCATTTCCTCCAGCGACAGGCGCTGGGTGATGTCGTCGATCCGGATCACCACGCCGCGCCCCGCACCGCCCATCAACGGGTAAAACGTCAGGGCGTAGTGTTTGGGCTCGTCATCCTTGACCCAGGTAACGCGCTCGATGCGTTCCACGGTGTGCTGCTCGACTGCGGCCTTGAGTTGCGTCAGGTAGGGTTTGAGCGGTTGGAAGGCCAGGAAGATCGGTTGATTCAACGCCTCATCCAGGCGCGTACCGGAAAGTGCGCTTGCCTCCTGGTTCCACTGGGTGACGTAGAGCTGTTCGTCCAGGGCGATCAACGCCGATGGCATCGAGTCGATGATGCTGTTCAGGTAGTTTTGGAAACCGGTGAGTTTTTTCTCGATCTTGCTGCGAACTTGCACTTCCAGTTCAAGTTTGCGGTTGGTGTGGCGGGTTTCTTCGGCCAGGCCCTGGGCTTGGTCGTAAGCGGCTTGGGAGTCATCGCGGGCGCGTTTGAGCTGCTGCTCGCGGGCTTCGATGCGTGACAGCATGGTGTTGAAAGCTTCGGCCAGGCTGCCGATCTCATCATGGTTGCCGCGTTCGGCGCGCAAGGAGTAGTTCTCTTCGCGAGTCACCTGGCGCGACAGTTCTTCCAGTTCGTGGATCGGGCGAGTGATCAGGCGCTTGATCTGTCGGGCGATCACCAGCCACAGCAGCACGCTGAAAATCAGGATGCCCAGGCTTGCCGTCAGCGTGCCGGTATAAAACGCCATCGGCAGTTCACTGCTGGCCACCAGCAGCAGATGCCCGGACGGCTGGCCGGCGCGGGGCAGGGTGATGACCTGGTTGCTACGAAACTCGGTGACGCGCCAGGCCTCGATATGCCGGTAATTATCCGGCAGGTGCAGGCGATTGTTGTGCTGCATCTGCGCCAGGCGGATGCCTTCGCCGTCATACAGCGCGGCGGCGCGCAGCGGTGAATAGCTGGTCAGCTCATTGAGCAGGGCTTCGGCCTTGGCGGGCGATTCGAGGGCTTCAGCGGCAAGTGACGGGTTGGAGACCAACCGCCCGATGGCCTGCAGAGCCTGGGGCGCCATGCTTTCCTGGGAGATCCAGTAGGCGGCGCTGATGAACGTCAGGTTGGCCACTAACAATACTGTGGTCAACAGTACCAAGAGGGCGGCCAGCAGTTTCTGCCCTACCGGTAGGTTTTCAAGACGCTGGCGCAGTGGCATCAGGTTTTTTCCAGGTGATAGACAGGTAGGCAGGGTAGCGCGTGCCTCAGTCGCTGGCCAATCCATGTGCACGCAAGTGCTCGACCAGGCGCGCCTGCACTTGTAGCAAGTGCGGCAGGGTCAATTGGTGGCGGGCAGCCGCTTCGCAGGCGTAGCCCAACAGGTAGCTGATTTCGGTACGGCGACCGTTGTTTACGTCCTGATACATGGAGGAATAGTTGGCGGCGGTGGCTTGGATCACCCGTTCCACTTCGCTGTGCAACTGCTCGGCAGCGGCCGGTTGACCGCACCATTCGAGCAACTCGGTCAGCTCGGCGCATAAGGTCGCAACTTCGCATTGATGGTCCTGCAGGCCGCCGTTGCGGCATTGGTACAGCACGGTCAATGGGTTGATCGCGCAGTTGAGGGCCAGCTTGCGCCACAGGCGCGTAAGAATCTCGGTGCTCCATGCGTGGGGTATACCGGCGGCATGCAGATCATCCAGCCACAGTGGCGGCGTGGGATGACCGACGTCTCCCAGCCAGGTGTAGCCGTGGCCGGCAAATACCACACGCCAGTCACCGTCGCGGAAAGCGCCCTCGGTGCTGGAGGCAAAGATGCAGCGGGCCTGAGGCAGTTGGGCGGCTACGGCGTCCTGGCTGCCGAGCCCGTTTTGCAGCAGGATCAGGTCGGCATCCGGTACCAGGCGAGCGTGCAACTGTGCAACGGCGCTTTGCGCGTCGTAGGCTTTGCACGCTACCAGCAGACGATGAATCGGTTCCGGGCAGTCGGGCGTTTCCCCAATCACCGGGTAGGTGTGTTCTACGCCCTGTTCCACCAGGGTCAGTCCCTTGGCTGCCTGATAACTGGCCAGGCGCGCTTCATCGCGCAGAATCAACCGCACGGGCACGCCGGCGCGCGCCAGGCGAGTGGCCCAGAGTGTGCCCAGGCTGCCCGCGCCGAGAATATGCCAGGTGGTCGACATCAGTTTGTGCTCCGAAGGGTCGCCCGCAGCGAACGGGACAAAAGAACCGCTATAATGCCCCGGCATTTTAGCTTGGGCGCGCTCCATCTCTACTGAGCCCGCCCCTTATATTGGAGAAATGACATGCCTTCGTTCGACGTGGTATCCGAACTGGACAAACACGAAGTGACCAACGCCGTCGAGAACGCCGTCAAGGAGCTGGACCGTCGCTATGACTTGAAAGGCAAGGGCAGCTTCGAATTCAAGGAAAAAGAGCTGACCGTCAACCTGACCGCTGAAGCCGATTTCCAGCTGGAAGCGATGATCGAGATCCTCAAGTTGTCCCTGGTAAAGCGCAAGATCGACGCACAATGTCTTGAAATCAAGGACGCTTACGCTTCGGGCAAGCTGATGAAGCAGGAAGCGGTCCTCAAGGAAGGCATCGATAAAGAGCTGGCCAAGAAAATCGTCGCCCACATCAAGGATGCCAAGCTGAAGGTTCAGGCCGCCATCCAAGGCGAACAGGTCCGCGTCACCGGCAAGAAGCGTGACGACCTGCAAGAGGCCATCGCGGCCTTGCGCGCCAAGACGTTCGACATGCCGCTGCAGTTCAATAACTTCCGCGACTGATGGCACTTTGCGGAACCTGTGGGCGTTTTTGACGTCCCACGCCCCAGCACCTGCGTCGACGATTGAGCCCTACGGGGCTCAATTGTATTTATGGCCACTTAAATACGCCGAGCACCCGGTAACAGGAGAATGTAGATGGATTTGAATGCTGAAGTGGATCACTTGATCAAGACCTCGGAGTCTTGGATCCCGATGATCATGGAATACGGCAGCCGGTTTTTGCTGGCAGTGATCACCCTGGCCATCGGTTGGTGGCTGATCAACGTGTTGACCCACCGCGTGGGGCGCTTGCTGGCACTGCGCAATGCTGATCTGGCGCTGCAACACTTCATTACCAGCCTGGCGAACATCGCGCTCAAAGTCATGCTGGTGGTCAACGTGGCCTCGATGATCGGTGTGGCGACCACCTCGTTCGTGGCTGCGATCGGTGCCGCTACCTTGGCCATTGGCTTGGCATTGCAAGGCAGCCTGGCGAACTTTGCCGGCGGCGTACTGATTCTGCTGTTCCGCCCGTTTCGCATTGGTGACTGGATCGAAGCCCAGGGCACTTCGGGTACTGTCGACAGCATCCAGATCTTCCACACGGTGTTGCGCACCGGCGACAACAAGACCGTGATCATTCCGAACGGCAGCTTGTCCAACGGCCTCATCACCAACACCAATCGTCAGCCGACCCGCAAGGTGGTGTTCGACGTGGGTGTCGATTACGAAGCCGACCTGCAGAAAGCCCGTGAAGTGTTGCTGGAACTGGCGAAAGACCCACGCGTGTTGGCAGACCCGGCCGCGGTCGCAGTGGTTTCGACCCTGGGCGACAGTTCGATCACCGTTTCTCTGCGTTGCTGGACCAAGACGGCGGATTATTGGGATGTGACTTTCATGCTCAATGAACTGGCGCGTGATCGTTTAAAAGCAGCGGGTATTGATATTCCGTTTCCGCAGCGGGTAATTCGTGTGATGCAGGAAAGTGCTGCGAAGTAACTAAGTGTGAGGCTGTCGAACTTGGCTGATTGGTCAGGTTCGGCGCAGAGCCTTAATCTCGTTAGTTAGCTTGCTAGTTATTTTTCGACTGAAATAAAACTGCAATAAAAAAGCCGCTCTCCTGTGAACAGGGGAGCGGCTTTTTAGTTAAGGCGGATGCCTTAAGTCATCGTTGTAATAAAACAGCTAATTACAAGATGTTCAGCGGGTATTGCGCGATCAGACGCAGTTCGTCGATGGACGCCGAACCGTAGTACACGCCGTCAGACGAACGATAGGTCGCTTGACGGACGCGCAGGCTCAGGTCTTTGGCCGGGCCGCTCTGGATCACGTATTTGGCTTCGATGTCGCGTTCCCACTCTTTACCGTTCGAAGTGGTGCCGGTGTTGGCGCCGCTACCGCTGACGTAACGAGTCATGAAGCTCAGGCCTGGGACGCCGAAAGTAGCCATGTTCAGGTCATAGCGAGCCTGCCAGGATTTCTCGTCTTCAGCGTTGAAGTCGGAACGGGCGACGGAGTTGGCCAGGAAAATCGTGCCGCCACCGTCTACGCCGTAGCCGTAGTCACCGTCACCGCTGACCTTCTGGTAGGCCAAGGTGAATGTGTGAGCCTGGTAGGTGTACGCGCCTTGCAAGCTATAGGCACGGTTATCCAGCTTGGTGGTGTTGTCTTTTTCAGCGCGTTGCAGGCCGGCGCCGTCGCTTTTGGTGCTGTAGATGTTGAAGTCAACGGCCACCGACTGATCTTTGTCGAGCGCGTGGGTCCAGTTCACGTTGGCGTAGAGCTTCTTCCAGTAGTCTTCCACTTTCGAGTAGTAGAGGCTGGTGGTGAACTCAGGAGTCCAGGCGTAAACGCCGCCGATGAAGTTGGCGTCTCTCAGCCCCGTGCCTGTGCCCGGCTCCGAACTGGAGATACTGTCCTTAGAGGTGTGATCCTGGGCAACGATCGATGTGAAGTGACCGGCTTCCAGTTTCAGATCCTTGATCTCGTTACTGGTGATCGAGATGCCTTGCGGCAGCTCTGGGAGCAGGCGGCTGTCGTCGGAGGCGAATACCGGCGCGGTGGTGTATTGGTCGCCCACTTTCAGGACCGTATTGGAAATACGGAACTTGACGGCAGCGCCACCTTTGGAATAGTCATCCTGCGCACGGCCATCGGAGCCGTTAGGGAACAGGCCGGTGCCGGCGCGGCCCTTGCCGCTGTCGAGTTTGAGGCCCAGCAAGCCGATCGCATCGAAACCGACCCCGATGGTGCCTTGGGTGTAGCCCGAGCTGAACAGACCGTGGAAGCCAAGACCGGTTTCTTCGCGACGGCTTTGAGTGCCAGGCGCGTTGTTACGGAAGTCACGGCTGAAGTACAGGGTACGAGTCAGAATGCTGGCTGTACTGTCCTCGATAAAGCCCTTGGAATCGTCCTGGGCGGACGCCATTGCGAACTGCGAGGTGCCTGCTGAAACAGCCAGGGCGATCATGCTCCACTTCATCACGCGCATCGTGATTTGCTCCTTTGGTTTTAGGAAGAGTACTGCCGTCCCACCTGTATTTTTATCTGGGCGGCTCTTTCTTTTTTGTGTCGGCGCAAAGTTATATCACGCAGACTCTAATGACGATACTTACCCATCTATCCTTTCAGCTTCTTTACGAGGCTGTCGTAAATCGCTAGCTCCATGTCGCAAATTCACAGCCCAACTGTAACCGGGCTGACAACTTCAATACGCTCTCAAACCACCTTTCCAAGTTTGAACTCATCCCTGATGTGCATTGAAACGCTGCTGTTTTTTATCGCGAAACACCGGCTTCCAAGTGGGTGTCGTTGCCGACGATAGGGGTGTGAATGCAACAAGCGTGCACAAAGGCGTAACCGAATGTGATTTTTTCGTGAAAAACATTCCGACACTGTAAAAACCGCATAAGCACGGGCTTTTTACGCCGTTTGGTTTGGGCTTGACGCATGGGCCATTTACCCCTCCGGTGGTGCATAAATCCTGCGCCAGGGCAAAACGTTACCGGTTCACACTCTCCGGTGGGTAATCGGCGGATCCCTTTGAAGCACAAGTGGGTCATTTTGGTGCATCTGTTTGAGGCCAACATTAGCGTAGCTCAACTATTCATCTGCATCGAAACAGGGCATGGAATTTTGTCGGGTTGACTCAAGGCCGTGCGCATTCGCCGTGAAGCCGGGTGCAATCGAAGGTATGCTGGCGGCCTGAAATCGACCTGCTGAACGGAGTACCCACGTGTTCGCCTTAGATCAACGCCTGCAACAAGACACGAAGGTCATGGGAGATTTCCCGCTTTGCCGCCTGCTGCTGTCCAATGACGCCAACTACCCATGGTTCATTCTTGTGCCGCGTATCAACGGTATCAGCGAAGTGTTTCAACTGGATGTGGCCGATCAGCAAACACTGTGGCAGGAAACGACAGCGTTGGCGCAGTTGCTCAATGACGGGCTGGTGGCCGATAAGATGAACATTGGCGCCCTGGGCAACGTGGTCAGCCAGCTGCATGTGCATGTGATTGTGCGTAAGCGCGATGACGCCGCCTGGCCTGCACCGGTCTGGGGCAAGCATCCGGCGGTGCCTTATACCGAAGAGCAGGTGGTGGCTATCCGTAGTCAATTGCGCGAGCTACTGCCTGCCGACTTCACTTTTGCCCAGGATTGAACCATGGACCTGCAAGACCGCGTCACCGATCTGGAAAGCCGCCTGGCGTTCCAGGACGACACCATCGAGACCCTCAATGACATTCTGGTCACCCAGCAACGGGCCGTTGAGCGCCTGCAACTGCAGATGACTGCGCTGCTCAAGCGCCAGGAAGAAATGGGTGGCCAGTTCGAGACATCCGAAGAAGAAGCACCACCGCCGCACTATTAATAGATAGCCGCGAATAAAAAACCGCGACCCAGCCAGGCTGGATCGCGGTTTTTTTTGCTGCGAAGGCTGGGATCAGCGACGCGGCAGAGCAGCGATTACATCTTCGGCTTGCAGGCCTTTGTCACGGTTCATGACAGAGAACTCCACACGCTGGCCTTCGACCAGAACGCGATGGCCTTCGCCACGGATAGCCCGGAAGTGGACGAAAATATCGTCGCCCGAATCGCGGGAAATAAAGCCGAAGCCTTTGGACGTGTTGAACCACTTGACGGTACCGGTATCCCGGTTGGTCATGTCGTAGTTTTGCGACGCGGCTGCAGGGGACGAACGGTAGAAGCTGATGGCCAGGTGAAGAACGATAGCGACCACAGCAATCACCAGGCTGAGCAGGATGGCCGGGTGGCCGCCCACTTCAGGCATTGGTGCCAGGAGGGTGAGGGTTTGAACGACAACGGTCAGTACCAGCAGCGCGCTGACCAGATTTTGCAGTTGATGACGCGTGCCTTTGTTCCAGTAAGGGATTACCGGTGCCAGCGTCAGGTTGAGAAGGCCGAACAAGGCCAGGTACAGGGCGTCGTGTTGTTCCAGATAAGGCAGGCTTTCAGGCTGCAGGCTCGGGATAAACGACAGCAGCAAAGCTGCAACGCCCGTTAGCAGGTGGACGATTTTCAACATTTTGATTAACTCACGTTAAGACGGATCACGAAGGAAGAGCTGACTGGCACGGTTCGCTTCTGAACAATGGGAGGCGTTGAGCACGTACGCGGGTATCAGCCTATGGGGTGGGCCGCAGAAATAAACGGCCACCACACGCCACCTATTTAACAGCAAAGGCTGTGCCTACTCAAATCAAGCATTTCGGGGTGTTACAGCGGATTGGGCATTTCTGCGCCAAACGCTTGTCCTAGACAGGTGCGGGATTTTTGAGCGGCATTTTGAGGACTGTCCTACTCCCTGAAGGCTTGCCAACCGCTGGTCGGCAAACCGCAGAGGGGCGATTTGCCGCACTTCACTTTGGGCGGGGCGGCTGCACACCGCTGGCACTCTTGCTAGAGTGGTCCTGCACCTGATCAATGAATGCTCGTCAATTGAAGGGGAAAAACATGGCAATCGATATTGGTATCAGTGAAGAAGACCGTAAATCCATCGTCGACGGACTTTCACGGCTGCTGTCCGATACCTATGTGCTGTATCTGAAAACCCACAACTTCCATTGGAACGTCACAGGCCCCATGTTCCGTACGCTGCATTTGATGTTTGAAGAGCAGTACAACGAACTGGCGCTGGCGGTGGACTCCATTGCCGAGCGTATCCGTGCCCTTGGGTTTCCGGCGCCGGGTGCTTATTCGATCTATGCCCGTCTTTCTTCCATCAAGGAGGAAGAGGGGGTGCCAAGCGCCGAAGAGATGATCAAGCAACTGGTCGCCGGCCAGGAAGCGGTGACGCGCACTGCGCGTGGCATTTTCCCATTGCTCGACAAAGTCAGCGATGAGCCGACGGCGGACCTGCTGACCCAGCGCATGCAGGTCCACGAGAAAACCGCGTGGATGCTGCGCTCCCTGCTTGAAAACAAGTAAGGGGTGAGCCCGGGTAGCGCCTTCCTGGCGCTGCCCGCTTGTTTCCGTGCACTTCCTGGCGTTGTCCTACGACTATCGACTCCCTGTCTTCTGGCTGCTCCTCGCGTCCTGCTGTTTTATAGGCCCACTGTCCAATGGGAAGAGCCCATGGGCTGCTGTTTGGCAATGGAGTGTCAGGTGTATGTCACGTGGAATGGGTAAGGGAGTGATGGAGACCTGCGGTTTTCACAAGATAAAGGTCGACCCCTTCGCTAAGGGGTTCGATATGGGGCTGGCCAAGCCGTTGTCCCGTTCGGTCAGGCTCAATGGGTTTTCCACCTGTCTGCGACTTGAACAGATCTATTGGAATATCCTCACGGAAATAGCCGGGATCAATGCGTGCTCGGTCAGTGCATTGTTGTCCTATGTCGATCGGGAAGTGCACTTGCGGCATGGCGGGGTGAAAAACTTCAGTGGGCTGGTCAGGGTGGTGTGCGTGGTTCACCTGTTAAAAGGCCGCGTTGCCCTCACGTCCGATTAGCCCGGCAGTAGTGGAGCCGGCCCACTGTAATGGCGGGCCGAGCTTCGGGCAGAAAGCCGGCTGCGCTGTCTCGATTTACCAGATATAATCCCGCGCTTTGCTGCGCATGCCGGGCTTTCTCCCCGCTCTCTGTCGAGTAATGAGCAGGCGTGGCGCAGTAATGATCTGATCGCCGAGACATCTCCATGCCCATGTACGACTATCAATGTGCCTCCTGTGGTCATCAGTTGGAAGCCATTCAAAAGATCAGTGAAGCAGCACTGGTCGACTGCCCTGCCTGCCAGGCGCCTGAGCTGAAGAAGATGTTGTCCATGCCGGGCTTTCGCCTGAGTGGCAGCGGCTGGTACGAAACCGACTTCAAGACCGGTTCGAAGAAGAACCTGGCGGGCGGCGACAAAGCAGACTGAGTTGAACTCTACGCGCAGGCTCCTGCATTATCCGTCCCCTGCTTTAATGTACGGTGACGAGGCGGGCCTCCACCGAATTTCGAATTACGAGAAGTGAAACCACTACCATGATGCGCAGCCACTATTGCGGCCAACTGAACGAGACCCTGGAAGGTCAGGAAATCACCCTTTGCGGATGGGTTCACCGTCGTCGCGACCACGGCGGGGTGATTTTCCTCGATATCCGTGATCGTGATGGTCTGGCCCAGGTGGTGTTCGACCCGGACCGCGCCGAGAGCTTTGCCGCCGCCGACCGTGTGCGCAGCGAATACGTCGTGAAGATCACCGGCAAGGTACGCCTGCGTCCGGCCGGTGCCGTGAACAAGAACATGGCGTCCGGCGGTATTGAAGTGCTGGGCTATGAACTGGAAGTGTTGAACGAGTCGGAAACCCCGCCGTTCCCACTCAATGAATATTCCGACGTGGGCGAAGAAACCCGCCTGCGCTACCGCTTCCTGGACCTGCGTCGTCCGGAAATGGCCGAGAAGCTGCGCCTGCGTTCGCGCATGACCACCAGCATCCGCCGCTTCCTCGACGAGAACGGCTTCCTCGACGTCGAAACGCCGATTCTGACCCGCGCCACTCCGGAAGGCGCGCGTGACTACCTGGTGCCTAGCCGCACTCACGCGGGTTCGTTCTTCGCCCTGCCGCAATCGCCGCAGTTGTTCAAGCAGTTGCTGATGGTGGCCGGCTTCGACCGTTACTACCAGATCGCCAAGTGCTTCCGCGACGAAGACCTGCGCGCCGACCGCCAGCCTGAATTCACCCAGATCGACATCGAGACCAGTTTCCTCGATGAAAAAGAGATCATGGGCCTGACCGAGCAAATGATCCGCAACCTGTTCAAGGAAGTGCTGGGCCTGGAGTTCGGCGATTTCCCGCACATGACCTTCGAAGAAGCCATGCGCCGCTACGGTTCCGATAAGCCAGACCTGCGTAACCCGCTGGAACTGGTGGACGTTGCCGATCAGCTCAAGGAAGTTGATTTCAAGGTGTTCAGTGGCCCGGCCAACGATCCGAAGTGCCGTATCGCCGCCCTGCGCGTGCCTGGCGGCGCGAGCATGCCGCGCAAGCAGATCGACGATTACACCAAGTTCGTCGGCATCTACGGTGCCAAGGGCCTGGCGTACATCAAGGTCAACGAGCGCGCCAACGGTGTTGACGGCCTGCAATCGCCGATCGTGAAAAACATTCCGCTGGACAATCTGAACGCGATCCTCGATCGCGTCGGTGCAGTCGATGGCGACATCGTGTTCTTCGGCGCCGACAAGGCCAAGATCGTCAGCGAAGCCTTGGGCGCACTGCGCATCAAGCTCGGCCATGACCTGAACCTGCTGACCTGTGAATGGGCTCCGATGTGGGTCGTTGACTTCCCGATGTTCGAAGAGAACGACGACGGCAGCTTCAGCGCCTTGCACCACCCGTTCACCGCGCCGAAGTGTTCGCCGGCCGAACTGGAAGCCAACCCGGCGGGCGCTCTGTCGCGTGCCTACGACATGGTGCTCAACGGTACCGAGCTGGGTGGCGGTTCGATCCGTATCCACCGCAAAGAGATGCAGCAAGCGGTGTTCCGTCTGTTGGGCATCAACGAAGCGGAACAGGAAGAGAAGTTTGGCTTCCTGCTCGACGCACTGAAGTATGGCGCACCGCCCCACGGTGGTCTGGCGTTCGGTCTGGACCGTCTGGTGATGCTGATGACCGGCGCCCAGTCGATCCGTGAAGTGATTGCCTTCCCGAAAACCCAGAGTGCTGCGGACGTAATGACCCAGGCACCGGGGGTGGTGGATGCCAAGGCGCTGCGCGAGCTGCACATTCGCCTGCGCGAGACGCCGAAGGCTGAGTAAGGCCGCTGCGTGAAAACGCACTGAGGTTTACGCAGTCAAAAAAGGCGCATCTTCGGATGCGCCTTTGCGTTACAAGGGCTGCACTTTAAAAAGAAAAGTCCGCCCTGGGGCGGGGTTGATAAGGTTTCTACAGAATTTCGGAGTTGTGTTATGGCTGGCCATTCCAAGTGGGCGAACATCAAGCACCGCAAAGAGCGTCAGGATGCCAAGAAGGGCAAGATCTTCACCAAGTGGATTCGTGAACTGACCGTTGCGGCCCGCCAGGGCGGTGGTGATCCGGGCTCCAACCCGCGCCTGCGCCTGGCGCTGGACAAGGCCCTTGGCGCCAATATGAGCCGTGACATCATTGATCGCGCCGTAGCCCGTGGTGCCGGTGCCGCCGACACCGATGACATGGTCGAACTGAGCTACGAAGGCTACGGCCCGGGCGGTGTGGCGGTGATGGTCGAGTGCATGACCGACAACCGCAACCGTACCGCGGCTGCCGTGCGCCACGCATTCAGCAAGTGCGGCGGCAACCTCGGCACCGACGGCTCGGTGGCCTATCTGTTTGAGCGCAAGGGGCAGATCACCTTCGCGCCAGGAACGGATGAAGACGCACTGATGGAGGCTGCGATGGAGGCGGATGCCGACGATGTGGTGACCAACGAAGATGGCTCCATCGACGTGTTTACCTCGTTCGCCAGTTTCTACGCGGTGCGCAACGCCCTGGAAGCCGCCGGTTTCAAAGGCACCGACGCGGAAATCGTGATGCTGCCGACCACCAGCGCCGAACTGGACCTGGACGGCGCGCAGAAAGTGTTGAAGATGCTGGATATGCTTGAAGACCTGGATGATGTGCAGAACGTGTATTCCAACGCTGACATCCCGGAGTCAGTGGCCGAACAGCTAGGCTGAAGGGCGATGTGAATCACAATGTGGGAGGGGGCTTGCTCCCGATGACGGTATATCGGTCATTTATAAATCGACTGAACCACCGCTGTCGGGAGCAAGCCCCCTCTCACATTGGAAATTCGATGTATCAAAATTTGTTTTATTCAACCCGCAGGCGTTATGACTTTAATCCTAGGTATCGACCCCGGCTCGCGCATCACCGGTTTTGGCGTGGTCCAACAGACCCCGCGTGGCTGCGTGTATGTGGCCTCGGGCTGCATCCGCACCGGTGCGGGCGAACTGGCCGAGCGCCTGCAGATCGTTTATCGCGGTGTGCGCGAGGTCATCCAGACCTATGGCCCGGTCACGATGGGCATCGAGAAAGTGTTCATGGCAAAAAATGCCGACTCGGCGCTGAAGCTCGGCCAGGCCCGCGGCGCCGCGATTGTCGCCGGTGCGGAGGAGGGCATGGAGATCGCCGAATACACCGCGACCCAGGTCAAGCAGGCCGTGGTCGGCACCGGTGCGGCCAATAAGGAGCAAGTACAAATGATGGTCATGCACATGCTCAAGCTCACTTCCAAACCGCAAATCGATGCCTCCGACGCCCTGGCCATTGCCATTTGCCATGCGCACACCCGTTCCAGCCTGCTGCCCCATGGCCTCGGTACGGCACGCAGTCGTGGCGGGCGGCTGCGTCTCTGATAGCATCAGCGCAATCGTTATTTCCGGTCAGGCTTCGATCTGACCCCAAGCTTTAAGGATCTGAACCGTGATTGGACGCTTGCGCGGCACCCTGGCTGAGAAACAGCCGCCGCACCTGATTCTGGATGTAAATGGGCTGGGGTATGAGCTGGAAGTGCCCATGACCACCCTCTATCGCCTGCCGTCGGTCGGCGAGCCGATTACGCTGCACACGCACCTGGTGGTGCGCGAGGACGCGCAATTGCTCTATGGTTTCATCGGCAAGCGCGACCGCGACTTCTTCCGCGAGCTGATCCGCCTGAATGGCGTAGGACCCAAACTTGCGTTGGCGTTGATGTCCAGCCTGGAAGTGGATGAGTTGGTGCGCGCGGTTTCGGCCCAGGACACCTCAGCCTTGACCAAGGTGCCGGGTGTCGGCAAGAAAACCGCAGAGCGCCTGCTGGTGGAGCTCAAGGATCGTTTCAAAGCCTGGGAGGTCGTACCCAGCATGTTCGCGCTGGTGCCTAACCAGCCGGATATGCCGGCGGCCCAGGTCGCCAGTGCAGAAAGCGATGCCGTCAACGCGCTGATTTCCCTGGGCTACAAGCCGCAGGAAGCAAGCAAGGCGGTGTCGGCCATCAAGGACAAGAACCTGAGCGCCGAAGACATGATCCGTCGAGCCCTGAAGGGAATGATTTAAGTGATTGAAGCTGATCGTCTGATCGCGGCCACCGGCCCGCGCGACCGTGAAGAAGTCCAGGATCGGGCCATTCGCCCCCTGAGCCTGTCCGAATACATCGGCCAGCCGACCGTGCGCGAGCAAATGGAGCTGTTCATCCAGGCTGCACGCGGGCGCAGTGAGTCCCTGGATCACACGCTGATCTTCGGTCCGCCGGGGCTGGGTAAAACCACGTTGGCCAATATCATTGCCCAGGAAATGGGTGTGTCGATCAAGTCGACCTCCGGGCCGGTGCTGGAGCGTCCGGGTGATCTGGCCGCCCTGCTGACCAATCTTGAGCCCCACGACGTGCTGTTTATCGACGAGATCCATCGGCTGTCGCCGATTGTCGAGGAAGTGCTGTACCCGGCCATGGAAGATTTTCAGCTGGATATCATGATCGGCGAAGGCCCTGCCGCGCGCTCGATCAAGCTCGACCTGCCGCCCTTTACCCTCGTGGGTGCGACCACACGTGCAGGCATGTTGACCAACCCGTTGCGAGACCGTTTCGGCATTGTTCAACGTCTGGAGTTCTACAGCACCGCCGACTTGGCGACCATTGTCAGTCGTTCGGCGAACATTCTCGGCTTGCCGCTGGATCCGGAGGGTGCGTTTGAAATCGCCCGCCGCGCCCGGGGCACGCCACGGATCGCCAACCGCTTGCTGCGTCGGGTACGCGACTTTGCCGAGGTGCGGGCCAAGGGGCATATCACCAAGGCCGTCGCGGATCTGGCATTGAACCTGCTGGATGTGGATGAGCATGGCTTCGATCACCAGGATCGACGTCTGCTCCTGACCATGATCGAGAAGTTCGACGGTGGCCCGGTCGGTGTGGACAGCCTGGCGGCTGCGATCAGTGAAGAGCGCCATACCATCGAGGACGTACTCGAGCCGTACCTGATCCAACAGGGTTACATCATGCGTACGCCAAGAGGGCGGGTGGTGACGCGGCATGCCTATTTGCACTTCGGGCTTAACATTCCGTCACGATTGGGTGAAATGCCCGTGGTAGACGAATTCCTCGATGCAGTGGACGATTAAAAAGGTTACGCCAGTCGATTTATCCGAAGTTTGTGCTGTCCTAGTGGCTGGTGTCGTCATTCAGTGGTTGGAAATATCTTCGGAATGAAGATCGAGAATGAAAAAAACAGTGACGGGCCGGATTGGCAACCTGAGGAGTAAGCACTAGAGTATGCGCGCGCAAAACGGGGATCAGTCGTTCGTACATCGCTGTCGCGTTTATTACGAGGACACCGATGCCGGCGGTATCGTGTATTACGTCAATTACCTCAAGTTCATGGAGCGGGCCCGAACCGAGCGGCTGCGGGAGCTGGGCTTTGCCCAATCCGAGCTGGCAGGAGAGGACCTGTTATTTGTCGTGCATTCCAGCGAGGCGCGCTACCACGCGCCGGCGCGGTTGGACGACGAGTTGTTGGTAAGCGCTGAAGTAATCGAATTGAACCGTGTCAGCCTGCGTTTCAAGCAGCAGGTCAGGCGGGCAACGGATGCAACGCTGCTCTGTGAGGGGCAGTTCCTGGTGGCCTGTGTGCGCACCAATAGTTTGAAACCCCGGGCCATTCCCGAAGCTCTACGTTCGGCCTTTGCCGGCGTAAGCGGCGCGGGTAACCAATCAAAGCAGGAGATTTAGCGTGGAACCTACCGTCGTCGACCATTCCTCCATGTGGAGCCTGGTCAGCAATGCCAGTGTCGTGGTTCAACTGGTGATGCTGATCCTGGTAGCCGCATCGGTTACCTCTTGGGTCATGATTTTTCAGCGCAGCAACTTGCTGCGTGCTGGTCGACGTGCCCTGGAGAGCTTTGAAGAGCGCTTCTGGTCAGGTATCGACCTGTCCAAGCTGTACCGCCAGGCCGGCAGCAACCCGGACCCGGACTCGGGTGTGGAGCAGATCTTCCGCGCCGGTTTCAAGGAGTTCTCCCGTCTGCGCCAGCAGCCCGGCGTTGATCCTGAAGCCGTGATGGAAGGCGTAGCCCGTGCCATGCGCGTCGCTATCTCCCGCGAAGAAGAGAAACTTGAGCAAAGCCTGCCGTTCCTCGCCACCGTAGGTTCGGTCAGTCCGTACATCGGTCTGTTCGGTACCGTGTGGGGGATCATGAACTCCTTCCGTGGCCTGGCCCAGGCGCAGCAAGCGACCCTGGCCACCGTTGCCCCGGGTATCGCCGAGGCCCTGGTCGCCACCGCGATCGGCCTGTTCGCTGCCATCCCCGCAGTAATTGCCTACAACCGTTTTGCCGCTCGCGGTGAAAACCTGATTGGCCGTTACTACACCTTCGCCGATGAGTTCCAGGCGATCCTGCACCGTAAAGTGCACACCAGCGAAGAATAAGCAGGTACCTCCCGATGGCTTTAATCACTCGAGCTCGAACCAAGCGCAAGCCGGTCGCCGAGATGAACGTAGTGCCTTACATCGACGTGATGCTGGTGCTGCTGGTGATCTTCATGGTGACCGCGCCGATGCTCAACCAGGGTGTGAAGGTTGACCTGCCCAAGGTTTCCAGCGAAGCCTTGCCTCAGGACAACAACACCCAGGTGCTGACCATTTCGATCAAGTCCGACAAGACCTACTACTGGAACCTTGGCAGCGAAGTCGATACCCAGAAGCAGCAGGACAAGGCGCTGACCTTGCCGGCGATGACCGATGCGGTGACCAAGATCATTCGCTCCGGCAACGAAGGCGGCAAGCACACCCAGGTCTTCATCCGCGGCGACAAGGCGGTCGACTATGGCTCCGTCATGGGCGCCATGGGCGGGCTGCAGAAGGCCGGCGTCGGTAACGTTGGCTTGATTACCGAGGCGCCCTGATGCAGCAACAGCGAGAGCCGTCCGCCTCGGAAAGCTACTTCTGGCCTAGCGTCTGGGCAATCGCCCTGCACGTCCTGGTGTTTGGCATGCTGTTCGTCAGCTTCGCCATGACCCCGGACCTGCCGCCAGCCAAGCCGATCGTGCAGGCGACCCTGTATCAGCTGAAATCGAAAAGTCAGGCCACCACCCAGACCAATCAGAAGATTGCGGGTGAAGCCCAGAAGTCGGCTGCGCGCCAGACTGAAGTCGAGCAGATGGAACAGAAGAAGGTCGAGCAGGAAGCGGTGAAGGCTGCTGCGGAACAAAAGAAAGAAGAGGCGGCTCAAAAGGCCGAGGAATCGAAAAAGGCTGACGAAGCCAAGAAAGCGGACGAGGCGAAAAAGGCTGATGAAGCCAAGAAAGCCGAGAAAGCTGCCGAAGCGAAAAAGGCCGAAGAGAAACAATTGGCTGATATAGCCAAGAAGAAATCTGAAGAAGAAGCCAAAAAGGCTGCCGAAGAAGAGGCCAAGAAAAAGGCCGCTGAAGAAGCCAAGAAAAAGATAGTCGAAGACGCGAAGAAGAAAGCCGCCGAAGACGCCAAGAAAAAAGCTGAAGCAGACGAGGCGAAGAAGAAAGTCGCCGACGAAGCGAAGAAGAAAGCTGCCGCCGACGCCCAGAAGAAAAAGGCCCAGGAAGCAGCACGTAAATCCGCCGAAGAGAAAAAGGCCCAGGCCTTGGCAGATTTGCTCTCGGACACGCCTCAGCGTCAGCAAGCCTTGGCCGATGAACGTGGTGACGACGTCGCGGGCAGTTTCGACGACCTGATTCGGGCGCGGGCAGCAGAAGGTTGGACGCGTCCACCTTCGGCACGTAAAGGTATGACAGTAGTGCTGCAGATCGGCATGTTGCCGGACGGTACGGTGACTTCGGTCAGCGTGGCCAAGTCCAGTGGTGACGGTTCGTTCGACAGTTCAGCGGTTGCCGCGGTCAAGAATATTGGCCGGTTGACCGAGATGCAGGGAATGAAACCAAGCGACTTCGCTCCCTATCGTTCATTCAAGATGACATTCACACCTGAGGATCTAGCCTTGTGAGAAACCTTCTTCGAGGAATGCTTGTCGTTATTTGCTGTATGGCAGGGATAGCGGCGGCGGATGAAAAGAACATCCTGGTCACCAGCGGTAGCGATCGGGCCACTCCGATCGCCGTTGTACCGTTTGGCTGGCAGGGCGGCAGCGTGTTGCCGGACGACATGGCCCAGATCGTCAGCGACGACCTGCGCAACTCCGGTTACTACGCGCCGATTCCGAAAGGCAACATGATCAGCCAGCCGACCCAGGCCAGCGAAGTCATCTTCCGTGACTGGAAGGCAGTGGGTGCGCAGTACCTGATGGTCGGCAGCATTGTGCCCGCCGGCGGTCGCCTGCAGATCCAGTACACGTTGTTCAACGTGGCCACCGAGCAGCAGGTCCTGACCGGCAGCGTATCGGGTACTGCCGAACAACTGCGCGACATGGCTCACTACATCTCCGACCAGTCGTTTGAAAAGCTCACCGGTATCAAAGGTGCTTTCTCGACGCGTCTGCTGTATGTAACCGCTGAACGTTTCTCCGTAGACAACACGCGCTACACCTTGCAGCGTTCGGACTACGACGGTGCCCGCGCCGTGACCCTGCTGCAATCCCGTGAGCCAATTCTGTCGCCACGTTTTGCGCCGGACGGCAAGCGTATTGCCTATGTGTCGTTTGAGCAGAAGCGTCCGCGTATCTTCGTCCAGCACATTGATACTGGCCGTCGTGAGCAGATCACCAACTTCGAAGGCCTCAACGGTGCGCCCGCCTGGTCGCCGGATGGTTCGCGCCTGGCGTTCGTGCTGTCCAAGGACGGCAACCCGGATATCTACGTGATGAACATGGCTTCGCGCCAAATCAGTCGCGTGACTTCAGGCCCAGGCATCAACACCGAGCCGTTCTGGGGCAAGGATGGTTCGACCATCTACTTCACCTCCGACCGTGGCGGCAAGCCGCAGGTCTATAAGGCGAACGTGAATGGCGGTGGGGCAGAGCGCGTTACTTTTATTGGTAACTACAATGCCAACCCTAAGCTTTCGGCTGATGAAAAGACGTTGGTGATGATTCACCGTCAGGATGGTTTCACTAATTTCCGGGTTGCGGCCCAGGATTTGCAGCGCGGAACCGTAAAAATCCTTACAGATACCAACCTTGATGAGTCAGCCACTGTTGCGCCCAACGGCACCATGGTAATCTACGCCACCCGCCAGCAGGGCCGGGGAGTCTTGATGCTCGTGTCCATTAATGGACGTGTAAGGCTCCCGCTTCCTACCGCACAAGGCGAAGTCAGAGAACCATCCTGGTCCCCTTACCTGAACTGACGCGGCGCTACAAAAAGATTTGCTTAACACACTGGGGTTCATTAGGAGTTTCACGATGGAAATGCTGAAGTTTGGTAAGTTTGCTGCTCTGGCTCTGGCTCTGTCCGTAGCCGTTGGTTGCTCGTCTAAAGGCGGCGACAATGCCGGTGAAGGCGCAGCTGTTGATCCAAACGCTGGTTACGGCGCTAACACTGGTGCAGTTGACGGCTCCCTGAGCGAAGAAGCTGCTCTGCGCGCTATCACCACTTTCTACTTCGAATACGACAGTTCTGACCTGAAGCCAGAAGCCATGCGCGCTCTGGACGTTCACGCCAAGGACCTGAAAGCTAACGGCGCTCGCGTTGTTCTGGAAGGTAACACTGACGAACGTGGTACTCGTGAGTACAACATGGCACTGGGCGAGCGTCGTGCGAAAGCCGTTCAGCGCTACCTGGTACTGCAAGGTGTTGCTCCAGGCCAACTGGAACTGGTTTCCTACGGTAAAGAGCGTCCAGTTGCTACTGGCCACGACGAGCAGTCCTGGGCTCAAAACCGTCGCGTCGAACTGCGTAAGTAATTCGTCATGCGAACGTGCCGTCGTGCTCTAACTGTATTGGCTCTCAGCCTCGCACCGCTTGCGGTGTGGGCTGCGGTTCCTGTGGAAGATAGCAACTCTGGCTATAACAATAGCGGGAGCAGTTATCCGCCAGCGGGTTATGGCACGAACGGCGCCTATGCTGGGGGAGCGGCTACGTCCGCCCCCTCGGCACAGGGCGAACTGTTCAACCAGCTGCAACGCATGCAGGATCAGATCGCGCAGCAACAAGGCGCCATTGAAGTACTGCAAAATCAAGTAAACCAGCTGAAACAAGAAGGCCTGGAGCGTTACCAGGATCTTGATCGACGTATTGGAGCCGGCGTTACACCAGCCGCTACTCCTGATAATTCTTCTGCCGGTGGCGCGCCAAGCGCTGCCGTCGGTGGTGCAGCAGCAGGGGCCGCGGCCGCCAGCCAAGCCCCTGCTGCCAGCAGCGAACCGGGTGATCCGGCGAAGGAAAAGCTGTATTACGATGCTGCTTTCGACCTGATCAAAGCCAAGGATTTCGATAAGGCCAGCCAGGCCTTTACCGCATTCCTGCGTAAATACCCGAACAGCCAATACGCGGGCAATGCTCAGTATTGGCTGGGCGAGGTCAACCTGGCCAAGGGTGATTTACAGGCAGCAGGCCAGGCGTTTGCCAAGGTCAGCCAGCTGTACCCCAAGCACGCCAAGGTACCGGATTCACTGTACAAACTGGCTGACGTAGAACGTCGCCTGGGTCATGCCGACAAGGTCAAAGGCATTCTGCAGCAGGTGGTTGCCCAATATCCGGGCACTTCCGCCGCACAGCTGGCTCAGCGGGATCTGCAACGCTTGTAAGCAATGCAGCCGTTTAGAAGAAACCCGCGCCTGGCGCGGGTTTTTTCGTTAGAATCCACGCCCTTTTATGACACCCGCTTCCTGGGGTTGACGCGTTGACGCGATCCCTTGAAGTGCCTGACGGAGGCGGACAGCCTGTTTAGCTGTTACGCCCGTGGCGACTATGCAAGACACATTACGCATCACCGAAGTTTTTTACTCTTTGCAGGGTGAAACGCGAACTGCCGGCCTGCCCACCGTTTTTGTACGGTTGACCGGTTGCCCTTTGCGTTGCCAATACTGCGACAGCGCCTACGCCTTCAGTGGCGGTACGGTGCGTACCCTCGACGACATCCTGGCCCAAGTTGCGGGTTACAAGCCGCGTTACGTCTGCGTGACGGGGGGCGAGCCTCTGGCCCAACCCAATGCCATCCCTTTGCTCAAGCAGTTGTGCGATGCCGGTTACGAGGTCTCGCTGGAAACCAGTGGAGCCCTGGATATTTCCGCCGTCGACTCGCGCGTAAGCCGTGTGGTTGATCTCAAGACTCCAGGCTCCAAGGAAGCGCACCGCAATCTGTACGCGAACTTGGACCTGCTGACGCCCAACGATCAGGTCAAGTTCGTGATCTGCTCCCGTGAGGACTATGACTGGGCGACGTCCAAGCTGATTCAATACGGGTTGGAGCGCCGGGCAGGCGAGGTGCTGTTTTCCCCAAGCCACCATGATCTGAATGCCCGTGACCTGGCTGACTGGGTAGTGGCTGATAATCTGCCGGTGCGCCTGCAACTGCAGCTGCATAAATATCTGTGGAACGACGAGCCGGGGCGCTGACAGGGGATACGTTCTGCGTATCAAGCGGTGTGCGGCCATCCTGTTACGGCCTTGACGAGCCGGCCGGGCCTGGGGAATGTGACGCCTGCCGACCACGTTTAGAGGGCTTCAAACCGGCCGGTATTACGGCCCCAACACATTATTTCTGATTTATTTTAAATAAGGTGTTGAATAGTCCTTAAAAATCAGTATTATACGCGCCACCACACAGCGGGTCGTTAGCTCAGTTGGTAGAGCAGTTGGCTTTTAACCAATTGGTCGTAGGTTCGAATCCCACACGACCCACCATATTTGGCGGTTTAGAAAATCCGGAAGGCCCACGAAAGTGAGGATTTCCGGGTTTTTTTTTGCCTTGTGAAAAAGCGCCGCCTGCAATGGGTGGCGCGCAGGGGCTTAGCCAAACCGCCCAGCATCGCGGTGTGCTGGGTTGGATTGAAGGTTAATGAGGACGGCTTGGTGCTGAGCATGCGGCCCAGGCCAGCAAAAAATCCCAGGAAATCCTCGCCCGTTTGCAAGACTCGATTCTGCTGCAGGACGACCCCGCCGTTATTGCCCGACAGGCGCGTCTTTAAGAACGCCAGATTAGGCTTTTGAATCCATTCGATATTCTGTAGCCTTGCGCAGCTTCACCGTGCTTGATGAATACAATCACTTCGTCCGGCGGCGCCCGAAAGGCTCCAGAGCCGGTGGTACACTCGACTTTCGCGCAACTGCGCCTGCAGGTCTTGCGAACATGACGCAAATTTCCGAACGCCTACTGGTTCAAGCCCACCTCGACGCCAAGCAGCCCAAGGCCCTTAGCGCCGACGAAGAGGCGAGCCTGCGAACCGCCATCGCCGCCGAGCTTAAAGCTCAAGACGCGGTGCTGGTCGCCCACTTCTATTGTGACCCGGTGATTCAGGCCCTGGCCGAAGAAACCGGTGGCTGCGTCTCCGACTCCCTGGAAATGGCCCGCTTCGGTGCCGCTCACCCGGCCAAGACCGTACTGGTCGCCGGTGTGCGTTTCATGGGCGAGACCGCGAAAATCCTCACCCCTGAAAAACGCATCCTCATGCCGACCCTGGAAGCCACGTGCTCCCTGGACCTGGGTTGCCCGGTGGACGAGTTTTCAGCGTTCTGCGATCAGCATCCCGAGCGCACGGTGGTGGTGTATGCCAACACTTCGGCGGCGGTCAAAGCCCGAGCGGATTGGGTCGTGACATCAAGCTGCGCGTTGGAGATCGTCGAGAGCCTGATGGACAACGGCGAGACCATTATCTGGGGGCCGGACAAGCACCTGGGCACCTATATTCAGCGCCAGACCGGTGCCGATATGCTGCTGTGGGACGGGGCCTGCATCGTTCACGAGGAGTTCAAGTCCAAGCAACTGGAGGACATGAAGGCGCTGTACCCGGATGCCGCGATCCTGGTGCACCCGGAGTCGCCGACGTCGGTGATCGAACTGGCCGACGCTGTCGGTTCCACCAGCCAACTGATTGCCGCTGCCCAGCGTTTGCCGAACAAGACCTTTATCGTCGCCACCGATCGCGGCATCTTCTACAAGATGCAGCAGCTGTGTCCGGATAAGGTCTTTGTCGAGGCGCCTACCGCCGGTAACGGCGCCGCGTGCCGTAGTTGCGCACACTGCCCGTGGATGGCGATGAACACGCTGGAGCGCACGCTGCAATGCCTGCGTGAGGGCAGCAACGAGATCTTTGTCGAACCCTCGGTTATCCCGCAGGCCGTGCGCCCGCTCAAGCGCATGCTGGATTTCACCCAGGCCGCACGCCTCAAGCTTGCCGGAAACGCCTGACCCGGGGTAAACGCTCCCACATTTGGATAGCGGCGTATTGGCTAATGCCAGTCAGTTAAGCGTAAGTGCCATCTGTAGGAGCGGGCTTGCTCGCGAAAAACGTCAACGATAACGCGTGTTGCCTGAATGAACGCGGCGTCTGTGAATTTTTCACGAGCAAGCTCGCTCCTACAAAAAATTAGGCGTATTGGCTTACTTTTTCTGCTTGGGAATCCGCACCAGCTGCGTGTCCGAATAGATGTCATGCCAGCTGCGTTTGCGCTTATCGAACAGCGACCAGATAAACCCCAGCCCCACGCACAACCACGACGCAATCGACACCACAAAGCGCAGCAGCGCCTGCCACAGGCTGATGCGTGACCCGTCGGCGTTCTGTACGCGCACGCCCCACACCTGCATGCCCAGGGTTTGCCCGGAATGGGTCCAGAACTTGGCGAAGAACCCAAACAGTACAAACAACAGAATAGTCGACAGCAAGGGGTCACCGTCCAGTGCGCCGGACTCGGTGAGGGTGCGCATCCTGGCTTCGCCGATAAATGCGATCCACACCAGCTTGTAGATAAACGCCGTGACGATCAGCAGGGCGGTGCACAGCAGGAAGTCATAGAACATCGCTGCCAGTCGACGGCCCAGGCCAACGGCGGGGAACTCGCCTTGGGGATTCAGCAAGGGTTTGGACATGGCAGGGCTCTCAAAATAAAAAAGCCATTCTACGAACAAACGCGCATAAAAAAGCCCCTGATGTCACCATCAGGGGCTTTTTGTCGCAGGAAGATCAGGCTTCTGCTTGTACTTCATCAGCCTGCATGCCTTTCTGGCCTTGCACGGCTTTAAAGGTGACTTTCTGGCCTTCTTTCAGGCTCTTGAAGCCGTTGCCCTGGATAGCGCGGAAATGCACGAACAGATCCGGACCGCTTTCTGGAGTGATAAAACCAAACCCTTTCTCGTCGTTAAACCACTTGACGGTGCCGCTCTGACGATCAGACATTTTCTTCTTTCCTTTGACGCTAAAAATTAATGACAGCCTCTTTCACATGAAAGAGTACTGGGCTGGGTTGCAGGAAAGTAAGAGACGTCGAACGGGTTGTAGCAAACTTTGGCTACTGCCCAGGTCCAGGTTCCAAGCGACCCATGCAAACACAGTAACTAAACTCTACGCCAACTAATACAGAAAAAACAAGCCCTGCCAAAAGCCCTGGTTTTGCTTGGCCTGATGACACTTTGGTCAACAATGCGCCGCTGGTTATATTCGATAGAAGGGATCACTTGTTATAGGTTTACCCCTAATATATTGACTATCGTCGATGCACTGTTTTATGGCGGTTGCGTTACAGTTTAGTGCACGTTAACGCAACCGCGTTACTTATAGGAACAGTCACTCAGCCGCGATAGTAACGTTGCGGCACAAATGGCATTTTACTTACACGAAGTGGCACCTTTTTCCCACGTACCAATGCAGAGACTTCGGTGTCCAGCGCCGTGTGCGCGCTGTCCAGGTAACCCATGGCCAGCGGGCCGCCCAGGCTTGGACCAAAACCGCCGCTGCAGACGGTGCCGATCACGGTGCCGTGTTCGTCGACGATTTCCGCACCTTCACGGACCGGTGTGCGTTCTTGGGGCAACAGGCCTACGCGCTTGCGGTTCACGCCGGTTTGTTGCTGAGTGAAGATGCGATCTGCGCCGGGGAAACCACCGGCACGTGCGCCGTCGGCCCGGCGTGCCTTGGAGATCGCCCACAGCAAGCTGGCTTCGATCGGCGTGGTGCCGGTGTTCATGTCGTGGCCATACAGGCACAGGCCGGCTTCCAGGCGCAGTGAGTCGCGGGCTCCCAGGCCGATGGCCTGCACTTCGGTTTCGGCCAGCAGGCTGCGCGCCAGGCTTTCGGCATTGGCGGCGGGCACCGAGATTTCGAAGCCGTCTTCACCGGTGTAGCCGGAGCGGCTGACATAGCAGTCCACGCCCAGCAAGCGCAGGCTGGCGAACTGCATAAAGGTCATCTTGCTGACCTCCGGCGCCAGGCGCGCCAATACCTTGACTGCCGCCGGGCCTTGCAGGGCCAGCAGGGCGCGTTCTTCGAACAGCGGCTCGATGGTGCACTGGTCGCCGATATGTTTGCGCAGGTGCGCCAGGTCCTGATCCTTGCAGGCGGCGTTGACCACCAGGAACAGTTCGTCGTTACCCAGGTTGGCCACCATCAGGTCATCGAGGATGCCGCCCTGCTCATTGGTGAACATCGCGTAACGTTGCATGCCCACCGGCAGGTCGATGATGTCGACCGGCACCAGGGTTTCCAGGGCTTTGGCGGCATTGGCGCCGGTGAGGCGGATCTGGCCCATGTGGGACACGTCGAACAACCCGGCCTGTTCACGGGTATGCAAGTGTTCCTTCATCACGCCCAACGGATACTGTACCGGCATGTCGTAGCCGGCGAAGGGCACCATGCGCGCGCCGAGTTCGATGTGCAGCGCATGCAATGGAGTTTTCAACAGGGTTTCGGTGGACATATTCAGCTCCTGAAAAACGTGCTGGCGCGCTTTTGGACATCAGCACTCGATAATGTTGACTGCCAAACCGCCACGGGCGGTTTCCTTGTATTTGCTTTTCATGTCGGCGCCGGTCTGGCGCATTGTGCGGATCACCTTGTCGAGGGACACAAAATGTTGCCCATCGCCGCGCAAGGCCATGCGCACCGCATTGATCGCCTTGACCGAGCCCATGGCGTTGCGCTCGATGCACGGCACCTGCACCAGCCCGCCAATCGGGTCGCAGGTCAGGCCGAGGTTGTGTTCCATACCGATCTCGGCGGCGTTTTCTACCTGGGACACACTGCCACCCAATACTTCGCACAATGCGCCGGCCGCCATGGAACAGGCCACGCCTACTTCACCCTGGCAGCCGACTTCGGCGCCGGAGATCGACGCGTTTTCCTTGTACAAAATGCCGATGGCAGCGGCGGTGAGCAGAAAACGCACCACGCCGTCTTCATTCGCTCCCGGGATAAAGCGCATGTAGTAATGCAGCACCGCCGGCACGATACCGGCCGCACCATTGGTGGGCGCCGTGACCACGCGTCCGCCGTTGGCATTTTCTTCGTTGACCGCCAAGGCATAGAGATTGACCCAGTCGAGCACCGACAGAGGGTCGCGCAGTGAGGATTCGGGGTTCTTGCACAACTGCCGGTGCAGGGCCGCCGCACGGCGCTTGACCTTCAAACCGCCGGGCAAAACCCCTTCGTTGCGACAGCCGGCGTCCACGCAGTCCTGCATCACCTGCCAGATCTTCAGCAGGCCGGCGCGGGTTTGCGCCTCAGGCCGCCAGGCACTTTCATTGGTCAGCATCACCTGACTGATGGACAGCCCATAGGTGGTGCAATGGCCCATCAGGTCCTTGGCGTGCTTGAACGGGAAGGTCAGGGGTGTGGCATCTTCGACGATCCGGTCGGCGCCGGCGGCGTCTTCATCCACCACAAAACCGCCTCCGACCGAGTAGTACTCGCGGCTGCGGATCTGGATGCCGGCGGCGTCGAAGGCGCGAAAAATCATGCCGTTGGGGTGGTAGGCGAGGGGTTTGCGAATCATCGCCAAGTGTTCTTTCTCGTTGAACACAATGCTGTGTTCACCCAGCAGATTCAGGCGGCCATCCTGACGCATGTGCGCCAAACGGGCAGCCACTGTGTCGGTATTCACGGTGTCCGGGTGTTCGCCTTCCAGGCCCAGCAGTACGGCCTTGTCGCTGCCGTGGCCTTTGCCGGTGGCGCCGAGTGAACCATAGAGTTCCACCTTGACGCAGGTGGTGGCGCTCAGCAGGTTGTCACGCTTGAGCCCCTCGACGAAGCGAGCGGCGGCGCGCATCGGGCCGACGGTGTGGGAACTGGAGGGGCCGATGCCAATCTTGAACAGGTCGAACACGCTAAGGGACATGGTTGTTCTCCGGTTTCTTGTTATGGGGGCAGCGGCAAGTAGCAAGCCACAAGCTGCAAGAAAAAGCCGCTTGGCTTTTAACGTGCAACTTGAAGCTTGCGGCTAATGGCTGCTTTACGCGTAGCTCTCGATCGACGGGCACGCACACACCAGGTTGCGGTCGCCAAACACGTTGTCGACCCGACCCACGGGCGGCCAG
Source organism: Pseudomonas sp. BCA17 (assembly GCF_004519405.1). Classification (GTDB taxonomy): domain Bacteria; phylum Pseudomonadota; class Gammaproteobacteria; order Pseudomonadales; family Pseudomonadaceae; genus Aquipseudomonas. The sequence goes on from NZ_SGWI01000005.1 coordinate 320,896, forward strand.
TACTTGCCTTCGATCAGCGAGGCAACCGGATACACCGCCTGTTCGCGGCTGTAGGGGTGGCTCCATTCACCCACCAGTTCCGCCGCGGTGTGCGGCGCGTTCTTGAGCGGGTTGTCGTCCTTGTCCAGGGTGCCGTTTTCCACCGCGCGGATTTCTTCGCGGATGGCGATCATGGCGTTGCAGAAGCGGTCCAGTTCTTCCTTGGACTCACTTTCGGTCGGCTCGATCATCAAGGTCCCTGCGACCGGGAACGACATGGTCGGCGCATGGAAGCCGAAGTCGATCAGGCGCTTGGCTACGTCGTCCACGCTGATGCCGCTGCTGTCTTTCAGCGGGCGCAGGTCCAGGATGCATTCATGCGCCACCAGGCCGTTGCTGCCGGTGTACAGCACCGGGTAGTGCTCTTCCAGGCGACGGGAAATGTAGTTGGCGTTGAGGATCGCCAATTGCGAGGCGCGCTTGAGGCCCGCGCCGCCCATCATGCTGATGTACATCCAGGTGATTGGCAAAATGCTCGCGCTGCCGAACGGCGCCGCGCACACCGCGCCTTCCTTGCGTGCCATGGCCGCGTGGCCCGGCAGGAATGGCGTCAGGTGGGATTTGACGCCAATCGGGCCGACACCCGGGCCGCCACCACCGTGAGGAATGCAGAAGGTCTTATGCAGGTTCAGGTGGGACACGTCGCCGCCGAACTTGCCCGGTGCGCAGAGGCCGACCATGGCATTCATGTTGGCGCCGTCGATGTACACCTGGCCGCCGTTGTCGTGGATGATGCCGCAGATTTCGCGGATACCTTCCTCGAACACACCGTGGGTGGACGGGTAGGTGATCATCAGCGCGGCCAGGTGGTCGCGGTGTTCGATGGCCTTGGCGCGCAGGTCTTCGATATCAACGTTGCCACGGGCGTCGCAGGCAGTGACGACCACGCGCATGCCGGCCATGTTGGCGGTCGCGGGGTTGGTACCGTGGGCCGACGATGGGATCAGGCAGATGTCGCGGCGCTCTTCGCCACGGCTTTGGTGATAAGCACGGATGGCCAGCAGGCCCGCGTATTCACCTTGGGAGCCGGCGTTCGGTTGCAGCGAGATCGCGTCGTAGCCGGTGGCCGCGCAGAGCATGGCTTCAAGCTCAGACGTCAGTTGCAGGTAGCCGGCGCTTTGTTCGGCAGGGGCGAACGGGTGCAGGGCACCGAATTCGGCCCAGGTTACCGGGATCATTTCGCTGGCGGCGTTGAGCTTCATGGTGCACGAGCCCAGCGGGATCATGGTGCGGTCCAGCGCCAGGTCCTTGTCGGCCAGCTTGCGCAGGTAGCGCATCAGCTCGGTTTCCGAGTGATAGCGGTTGAACACCGGGTGGCTGAGGATGGGCGACTGGCGCAGCAGGGCGGCTGGCAGGGTGCTTTCAACGCCGGCGTTGAAGTCCGGCAGGGCTTTGCCATCGGCGAAGATCGCCCACAGGGTTTCGATATCGGCCTGGGTGGTGGTTTCGTCCACCGAGACACCAAGGCGCTCGGCGTCCACCACGCGCAGGTTGATGCGCTGGGCGCGGGCCTTGTCGTGCAGGGCCGCGGTATTGGCGCCGGTGTTGAGGGTCAGGGTGTCGAAGAAATTCGCTTGTTCGACCTTCTGGCCCAGGCTGGTCAGGCCCTTGGCCAGGATCGCAGTCAGCTGGTGTACGCGCTGCGCGATCTGGGTCAGGCCTTTCGGACCGTGGTACACCGCGTACATGCTGGCGATGTTGGCCAGCAGTACCTGGGCGGTGCAGATGTTGCTGGTGGCTTTCTCGCGACGGATATGTTGCTCGCGGGTTTGCATGGCCAGACGCAGGGCCGGCTTGCCGAAACGGTCCACGGACACACCGACCAGACGCCCCGGCATGTCGCGCTTGAACGCATCCTTGGTGGAGAAATACGCCGCGTGCGGGCCACCAAAGCCCAGCGGTACGCCGAAGCGCTGCGCACTGCCGATGGCCACGTCGGCGCCGAACTCACCCGGCGGGGCCAGCAGCGTCAGCGCCAGCAGGTCAGCGGCCACGGCCACCAAGGCGTTGGCGGCGTGGAAACGCTCGGTCAGTTCGCGGTAGTCGAACACATCACCGTTGCTGGCCGGGTATTGCAGCAGGGCGCCGAAGAACGGGCTGACGTCGGTCAGTTCGCGCTCATCGCCCACCACGACATCGATTCCCAGGGGCTCGGCACGGGTGCGCAGTACGTCGAGGGTCTGTGGATGGCTGTGCACCGAGGCAAAGAAGGCGTTGCTGCCCTTGTTCTTGCTCAGGCGCTTGCAGAAGGTCATGGCTTCGGCGGCGGCGGTGGCTTCGTCGAGCAGGGACGCGTTGGCGATCGGCAGGCCGGTGAGGTCGCTGATCAGCGTCTGGAAGTTCAGCAGCGCTTCCAGGCGGCCTTGGGAGATTTCCGGCTGGTACGGGGTGTAGGCGGTGTACCAGGCCGGGTTTTCCAGCAGGTTGCGCAGAATCGGCGATGGCGTGTGGCAGTTGTAGTAACCCTGGCCGATGTACGTCTTGAACAGCTGGTTCTTGCCGGCGATGGCCTTGATCTTGGCCAGGGCCTCGGCTTCGCTCAGGCCGTCTTCCAGGCCGAGCACGCTGGTGCCCTTGATGCTTTCCGGGATCACGCTGGCGCTCAGGGCTTCCAGGGAATCGAAGCCGAGGCTGGCGAGCATCTGCTGCTCGTCTGCCTGGCGCGGGCCGATGTGGCGGGCGATGAATTCGTTGGCGGTGCTGAGATTGATCGTCATGGCGTGCTCCTCAAGCTTCAGCGTTGGCTTTGATCAGGCGGTCGTACGCATCCTGATCCAACAGCTTAGCTACTGCGTCGGCATCAGTAGGTTTGAAGCGGAAGAACCAGCCTTCGCCCATTGGGTCTTCGTTGACCAGTTCCGGGCTGCCATCGAGCTTGTCGTTGACTTCAAGGACTTCGCCGTCCAATGGCATGTACACACCGCTGGCGGCTTTTACCGACTCCACGGTGGACGCTTCGGCACCCTTGTCGTAGCGCTGCAACTCCGGCAGTTGCACGAAAACCACGTCACCCAGCGCGTTCTGCGCAAAAGCGGTGATACCCACGGTGACGCTGCCGTCAGCTTCGGCGCGCAGCCATTCGTGATCTTCAGTGAAACGCAACTCGCTCATGGAAACTCCTCAGGGCCAGATTCGTCTGGTGGACGGGATAGGAATAATGAAGAGTTGCTTAGCAAAAACGCGGCCAATGTCATTAAGTTGTTTTAAATCAACAAGTTAATAAAATTGGTTATGAAGTTATGCCCGTTGGCTGTAGCGATTTCGCTACAGCTGAGCCGTCGAAAAAAAGCCTATGTGGATCAAAGCCTTGCATGGCGCGCAAAAAGCAGGGTTGTAGCGATATCGTTCCACTGTAGCGCTTTCAGTACATCGGATGTCGTTCTCAGACCAAAATCCGGCACTGCATACCCAAGGTGGGAAAGGGCACGGCCCTGACACAGGGCCTGTATTGCACAGTTAAATCCCGTCGTCGTCAGGGCTTGTTGGGAATGCCGTATTTGCGCAATCGATGGGCGATGGCGGTGTGCGAGGTTTGCAGGCGGCTGGCCAGTTGCCGGGTCGAGGGGTAGCTGGTGTAGAGCGTTTCCAGGAGGTTGCGCTCGAAGTCTTCCACTGCCTGTTCCAGGCTGTCGACTTCGCCGTCGCTTTGGCGGGCGACCGAGGTGCCGGCGATGTCCAGGTCACCGATGTCGACCAGGCTGCTTTCGCAGATGGCCGCGGCGCGGAAGATCACGTTTTGCAACTGGCGCACATTGCCCGGCCAGCGGTTGCCGAGCAGCGCCGGGTAGGTACCGGGCGCCAGGCGGCAGACCGGGCGCTGGATCTGCGCGCAAGCCTGCTGCATGAAATAGCGGGCGAGCAGCAGGATGTCCTGGCCGCGTTCGCGCAATGGCGGCACTTCGACGTTGAGCACATTGAGTCGATAAAACAGGTCTTCGCGAAAGGTACCTTCGCTGACCATTTTTTCCAGGTCGCGGTGGGTGGCGCTGAGGATGCGCACATTGACCTTCACTTCACGGTCGCCCCCCACGCGACGGAAGCTGCCGTCGTTGAGAAAACGCAGCAGCTTGGCCTGCAGATACGGCGACATTTCGCCGATTTCATCGAGGAACACCGTGCCCTGGTTGGCCAGCTCCATCAGCCCCGGCTTGCCGCCGCGTTGGGCACCGGTGAAGGCACCCGGCGCGTAACCGAACAACTCACTTTCGGCGAGGTTTTCCGGCAGTGCCGCGCAGTTCAGCGCCAAAAACGGCGCACTGTGCCGTGCACTGATCGCATGGCAAGCGCGTGCCACCAACTCTTTACCCGTGCCGGTTTCGCCCTGGATCAATAATGGCGCGTCCAATGCCGCCACCCGTTGTGCCCGCGCCTTGAGAGTACGAATCACCGGGGACTCGCCCAGCAGCGCATCAAAACCTTCGGCATGGTCATGGTGCAACGCCGACAGTTGTTCGCCGATACGGTTGGGCGGGTACAGGGTGAGCAGGGCACCCGCGTCGGTGATCGGCGTGGCGTCCAGCAGTAAGGTCTGGCCGTTGACGCTGATCTCGCGCAGGGGCAGGCGGAAGCCGTGTTCCAGCAGCGTGGCCAGCAGGGCCGGGTCGTTGAACAGCTCGCTGATGCTCTCGCCGGCGGGTTCGCGGCCATACAGGGCGATCAGTGCCGGGTTGGCCAGCAGGATCTTGCCGGCGCTGTCCAGGGCCAATACCGGGTCGGTCATGGCGGCGAGCAGGGCGTCGAGCTGCAGATGGCGGCGCTGGCCGGGGAGAATGTCGACCACCGTCACCGCCTGCACGCCCTGCACGCTGAAGAGCGCATCGCGCAGTTCTTCCAGCACCTCGGCGCTGAGCGTCGGCGCATCGATGTAGACGTTGGGCGGCACCATTTCCACCGCATCCAGGTTGAGGTTGCGCCCACCGAGCAGGGCCAGGACTTCCTGGGTGATGCCGACGCGGTCGATGAAGCTGACGTGGATACGCATGGAGACGATTCTGGAGAGCGAGAGGCGGCAAGTATGCCTGACAGCTGGTGGAGATCAAAAATGTGGGAGAGGGCAAGCCCCCACCCACATTTTCCAGGGTTGTATCAGGGAGGGCCGGATTAAGCCAAGTGTTCGGGCTTGACCGGGTCCCCGGATTTCATATCCAACTGATGCCGCACATCTTCAAACATCAGATCGTAGTGCTTGTGGTGCGAACCGATGCTGCTGTGGGTTTTGGGAATGCCGTACGTTTCGACAATCTTGGTCACGTTGCTGGCGAAGTTGTACGCCTTATCCTTGGGCAGGAAGAACGTTTCCTTCAGGTCCTTGCCCTGGACGGTGCCATGCAAGGTGAACTGCATGCCTTTACCTTCGCTTTGATCCGTGACGACTTCGTAGTCCAGGCACAGGTCGTAGCTGACATCGTCCTTGTTCAGCGCATGTCGTTCGATATGCAGGTGACCCGGTTCAAAGGTGGCCATAGGCGTATCTCCTCTACTTCACAGATAGGTGATGCCAGGTTTTGCCGTGCTGATGTGTGTGCCGGCGTGGCCCTGGACGATGGCTTCGATGTCCGAGAGTGAACCGATGACCGCCGTTTTGCCAGTCCGGCGGGCGAACTCGCAGGCCGCCTGTACCTTTGGCCCCATGGAACCGGCGGCAAAGCCGAGTTTTTCGATTTCGTCCGGATGGGCCTGGGCGATCGCTTTCTGGGTCGGCTTGCCGTAGTCGATGAAGGCCGCGTTGACGTCAGTGGCGATCACCAGCAAGTCAGCCTCCAGTTGCGACGCCAGGAGCGAGGAGCACAAGTCTTTGTCGATCACCGCTTCGATGCCGCGCAGCTTGCCGTCTTCGCCGTACATCGTCGGGATGCCGCCACCACCGGCGCAGATCACGATGCTGCTTTTTTCCAGCAGCCATTTGATCGGGCGGATTTCAAAGATACGTTTTGGGCGTGGGCTGGCGACCACGCGACGATACTTGTCGCCGTCCGGAGCAATGGCCCAGCCTTTTTCGGCGGCCAGCTTTTCGGCCTCGGCCTTGGAGTACACCGGACCGATAGGCTTGGTTGGGTTCTTGAACGCCGGGTCCTTGGCGTCGACTTCCACCTGGGTGAGCAGCGTGGCGAACGGCACTTCGAAGTCCAGCAGGTTGCCCAGTTCCTGTTCGATGATGTAGCCGATCATGCCTTCGGTTTCGGCCCCCAACACGTCCAGCGGGTACGGCGAAACCTGGGTGTAGGCCGCCGCCTGCAACGATAGCAGGCCGACCTGCGGGCCGTTGCCGTGGGCGATCACCAACTCGTTGCCCGGGTGGATCTTGGCGATCTGTTCGGTGGCGATCCGGATATTGGCGCGTTGGTTGTCCGCCGTCATGGGTTCACCACGGCGGAGCAGGGCGTTACCGCCCAGTGCAACGACGATACGCATACAAAAGTCCTTCCGTAATTCTACGTGGCGAACACGGGCAGAATGTGGGAGCACGTCCGCTCCCACAATTGACCGCATTCCTTCAGTTACAAGTCAGCCAGGGTCGAAACCAGGATCGCCTTGATGGTGTGCATGCGGTTTTCCGCCTGCTCGAAGGCGATGCAGGCAGGCGACTCGAACACGTCATCGGTCACTTCGATACCGTTGGCCAAGTGCGGGTACTGTTCGGCGATCTGCTTGCCGACCTTGGTATCGCTGTTATGGAACGCCGGCAGGCAGTGCATGAACTTGGTGCGCGGGTTACCGGTGGCTTTCATCAACTCGCTGTTGACCTGGTACGGCAGCAGTTGCTTGATACGCTCGGCCCAGGCTTCCACTGGCTCGCCCATGGACACCCACACGTCGGTGTGGATGAAGTCCACGCCTTTGACCGCGGCTTTCGGGTCATCGGTGAGGGTGATGCGTGCGCCGCTTTCTTGCGCGTATTGCTTGCAGCGGTCCACCAGGTCGTCGTGAGGCCACAAGGCTTTGGGCGCGCAGATGCGTACGTCCATGCCCAGCTTGGCGCCCACCAGCAGCAGGGAGTTGCCCATGTTGTTGCGCGCATCGCCGAGGTAGGCGTAGCTGATCTCGTGGATCGGCTTGTCGGCGTGTTCACGCATGGTCAGCACGTCGGCGATCATCTGGGTGGGGTGATATTCATCGGTCAGGCCATTGAACACCGGCACGCCGGCGAACTTGGCCAGTTCCTCGACGATCTCCTGTTTGAAGCCACGGTATTCGATGGCGTCGTACATGCGACCCAGTACGCGGGCGGTGTCCTTCATGCTCTCTTTGTGGCCGATCTGCGAGGAATTAGGGTCGATGTAGGTGACGTTGGCGCCCTGGTCATAAGCCGCCACTTCGAAGGCGCAGCGGGTGCGTGTCGAGGTTTTTTCGAAGATCAGCGCAATGTTGTTGCCCTTGAGGTGCTGCTGCTCGGTGCCGGTGTACTTGGCGCGCTTGAGGTCGCGGGACAGGTCCAGCAGGTAGCGCAGCTCGCGTGGGGTGTGGTGTTCCAGGCTGAGCAGGTTACGGTTGTGGATGTTGAACGCCATGATGATTCTCCTTGGATTCGGTAATCGGCCCGGTCGGCTTCGGGTGGAAGCCGCCGGGAAGATGGTCGTTTAGTAATCGATAGGGTCGCGGATGATCGGGCAGGTCATGCAGTGGCCGCCGCCACGGCCACGTCCCAGTTCACCGGCGCTGATGGTGATGACTTCCACACCGGCTTTGCGCAGCAGGGTGTTGGTATAGGTGTTGCGGTCGTAACCGATCACTACACCGGGTTCCACGGCCACCACGTTGTTGCCGTCGTCCCATTGTTCGCGTTCGGCAGCGAAGCTGTTGCCGCCGGTCTCCACCACGCGCAGGGCCTTGAGGTTGAGCGCGGCAGCCACAGTCTCGAGGAAGTTGGTTTTCTCACGCTGGATGTCGATGCCGTGCGGCTTGCTTTCGTCAGGACGCAGGGTGAAAGGGACGATTTGGTTGACCACTTCGGGGAAGACGGTGACCAAGTCGCGGTCGCAGAAGCTGAATACGGTATCCAGGTGCATCGCCGCGCGGGATTTGGGCAGGCCGGCAACGATCACGCGTTCCACGGCTTTGTTCTTGAACAGGTTGCGCGCCAACTGGCCGATGGCCTGGTGGGACGAGCGCTCGCCCATACCGATCAATACGACACCGTTGCCGATCGGCATCACGTCACCGCCTTCCAGCGTGGCGGCACCGTGTTCCCGGTCGGGGTCGCCGTACCAGATCTGGAAGTCCGCGTTGGTGAACTCAGGATGGAATTTATAGATGGCGCTGGTCAGCAGGGTTTCCTGGCGTCGCGCCGGCCAGTACATCGGGTTGAGCGTCACGCCGCCGTAGATCCAGCAGGTGGTGTCACGGGTGAACTGGGTATTGGGCAGCGGCGGCAGGATGAAACTGGCCTGGCCGAGGAAACTGCGGAACATCTCGATGGTCTTGCCGCCGAAGCTGCTCGGCAGGTCATCGGCCGACACGCCACCGATCAGGAACTCGGCGACCTTGCGCGGCTCCAGGCTGCGTAGCCAGGAGCTGACTTCATCGACCAGGCCCAGGCCTACCGTGTCAGGAGTGATCTTGCGCTCCAGGATCCAGTCCAGGGCTTCGGGGATCGCGACGATATCGGTCAGCAGGTTGTGCATTTCCAGCACATCGATGTCGCGCTCGCGCATCTTGGTGACGAAGTCGAAATGGTCGCGCTTGGCCTGAGCCACCCACAGCACGTCATCGAACAGCAGTTCATCGCAGTTGTTGGGGGTCAGCCGCTGGTGGGCCAAACCTGGGGAGCACACCATGACTTTGCGCAGTTTGCCGGCTTCGGAATGTACGCCGTACTTCACTTTTTCGGTGGTCATTACAGATCCTCCAATTAACAACAGTTACAAGGTCAGGAAGCCGGCGTAGAGCCCATAGGCCGCCACCAGGGCGCCCATGACCACTGCGGCGAAAATCAGCTTCTCGACGTTGGTGAAAATCGGTTTGCCCAGTTCATGCTTGGCCTTGGCGAACAGGATCGCGCCGGGGGCGTAGAGCAAGGCGGAGAGCAGCAGGTATTTGGTGCCGCCGGCGTAGAGCAGCCAGATCGCATAGACCAGGGCGATGGCACCGATGAACAGGTCTTTCCTGCGTTCGCCCGCGGCGTTTTCGTAGGTCTCACCGCGTACCGCCAGCAACAGGGCATAGGCTGCCGACCACAGGTAAGGCACCAGGATCATCGAGGTGGCGAGGTAGATCAGCGACAGGTAAGTGCTGGCGGAAAACAGCGTGATCACCAGGAACAGCTGAACCATTGCGTTGGTCAACCACAGGGCGTTGACCGGCACGTGGTTGGCGTTTTCGCGGCGCAAAAACTCCGGCATGGTGTGGTCCTTGGCGGCGGCGAACATGATCTCCGCACACAGCAGCACCCACGACAGCAGCGCTCCCAGCAGCGAGATGATCAGGCCGACGCTGATCAGCACCGCGCCCCAGTGGCCCACCACATGTTCCAGCACGGCGGCCATCGACGGGTTCTGCAACTTGGCCAGTTCCGGCTGGGTCATGATCCCCAGGGACAGCACATTCACCAGCATCAAAAACAGCAGCACGGTGATAAAACCGATCACGGTGGCCTTGCCCACGTCGCTGCGTTTTTCCGCGCGGGAGGAGAAGATGCTCGCGCCTTCGATGCCGATGAACACCCACACGGTGACCAGCATCATGTTGCGCACCTGGTTCAGCACGCTGCCCAGGTCGGGGTTTTTCACACCCCAGATGTCAGCGGTGAAGATGTCCAGCTTGAACGCGAACAGCGCAATCAGAACGAACAAGAGCAGTGGCACCACCTTGGCGACGGTGGTCACCAGGTTGATGAATGCCGCTTCCTTGATGCCACGCAGCACCAGGAAATGCACCGCCCACAGCAGCACCGAGGCGCCGATCACGGCAGCCGGCGTATTGCCTTCGCCGAAGATCGGGAAGAAATAACCGAGGGTGCTGAACAACAGGACGAAGTAGCCGACGTTGCCCAGCCAGGCGCTGATCCAGTAGCCCCAGGCCGATGAAAAGCCCATGTAGTCGCCGAACCCGGCTTTGGCGTAGGCATACACCCCGCCATCGAGGTCGGGCTTGCGGTTGGCCAGGGTCTGGAACACAAAAGCCAGGGTCAGCATGCCGATCGCGGTGATAAACCAGCCAATCAATACGGCGCCTACATCGGCGCTGGCAGCCATGTTCTGCGGCAAAGAAAAGATCCCGCCGCCAATCATCGAACCCACGACAAGTGCAACCAGTGCACCTAACCTGAGTTTTCCAGGAGTGTCAGACATTGCATGACTCCAATGCAGGGGAAGAGAGTCCACAGAATAATTCTGTGGGCTAATCAAACAGCTGACTCAGATCACTTTATTGGCACATTCCATTGTGAATTAATGACTTAGAATGGCGGGTCGCGGGCGATGAAAGTCCTCGGAAAGCGCTTTCTAGAGCGCTCTCTTCATTCTGTTCAGTCAAATTGGCCGGGGTATGGACGTTTGAAACTAGACTGTATTCTCGAATGTGCAAACTTTTAGCGCTATTTACGATAGGTGCTGGACTGCAGTATTTAAATTCCAAATAAGCCTAAACTTGATTAATTGACATGCCGCTATGTTATGAGCGTTTGAATTTTATCGCGGTCTCTAATAAACGTTGCATTCACTGAGTTAATTAGATGAGTGCGCAGTTTTCAGCTCAACTTGTTGTTCATTCAGGAGTATTCATGTCCCAACCGGCGCAGAAACTGCGACTCAGTGCCCTGATTGCCTTGGTGGTGGGGTCGATGATTGGTGGCGGGATCTTTTCTTTGCCGCAGAACATGGCCGCCCGCGCCGGGGTGGGGGCCGTGCTGATTGGTTGGGCCATCACCGCCGTCGGTATGCTGACCCTGGCTTTTGTGTTCCAGACCCTGGCCAACCGCAAACCCGAGCTGGATTCCGGGGTGTACGCCTACGCCAAGGCCGGGTTCGGCGACTACATGGGGTTTTCGTCGGCCTGGGGCTACTGGATCAGTGCCTGGATGGGCAATGTCGGTTATTTCGTGTTGCTGTTCAGCACCCTCGGCTATTTTTTTCCGGTGTTCGGCCAGGGTAATACGCCGGTCGCCATTGGCTGTGCGTCGCTGTTGCTATGGGCGGTGCATTTCCTGGTAATGCGCGGCATCAGGGAGGCGGCGTTCATCAATCAGATCACCACCGTGGCGAAGATCGTGCCGTTGCTGATGTTTATCGTGATCGCCGTCGTGGCGTTCAAGGCGGATATCTTCACCCGGGATATCTGGGGCCTGGGCAATCCAAAGCTCGGCAGCGTGGTGGATCAGGTGCGCCACATGATGCTGGTCACGGTGTTCGTATTTATCGGCATTGAAGGGGCCAGCGTGTATTCGGCTCGCGCCGAGAAACGCGCGGATGTGGGGCGCGCCACGGTGATCGGCTTTCTCGGCGTGCTGGCGCTGCTGGTGCTGGTGAATGTGTTGTCCCTGGGCATCATGAGCCAGCCGGAGCTGGCGCAACTGCAGAACCCGTCGTTGGCCGGTGTGCTGGAACATATCGTCGGGCCGTGGGGCGCGATGCTGATCAGCCTCGGCCTGGCGGTGTCATTGCTGGGGGCCTTGCTGTCGTGGGCGTTGCTCTGCGCCGAGATCCTCTACGCCACGGCCCAGGACAAAACCATGCCGGCCTTCCTGAAAAAGGAAAACGCCAACCAGGTGCCGGTCAACGCCTTGTGGCTGACCAATGTGATGATCCAGGTCTTTCTGGTGATCACGCTGTTTTCCCAAAGCACCTACACCACCCTGATCTACCTCGCGTCCTCGATGATTCTGGTGCCGTACCTGTGGTCGGCAGCCTATGCCGTGTTGCTCAGTGGACGTGGCGAAACCTATGAATATGCCCAACGCCGACGCCTGCAGGATTTATTGATCGGGCTGATCGCCCTCGGTTATGCCCTCTGGCTGCTCTACGCCGGGGGCCTGAAGTACCTGCTGCTGTCCGCATTGCTCTACGCGCCGGGTGTGATCCTGTTCGCCCAGGCCAAGCGCGAGCAGGGCCGACCCTTGTTCACGCTGATCGAAAAAGGCATTTTCAGTGGTGTGATCGCCGGCGCCGGGTTGGCGGCGTATGGGTTGTACAGCGGGGTGTTGTCGTTGTGAAACTGGTGTATCAACCGCCCTATGATTGGGCGGCGATGCTGGGCTTTCTGACGATGCGGGCGATTGCCGGGCTGGAGACGGTAGTCGACGGTAGCTACCGGCGCAGCATCAGTCTGGACGGGCAACGGGGTTGGATCTGTGTGGCGCCCGGCACGGGCAACTGGCTGGAGGTCGACGTGACGTTTCCCGACGCACAGGCCCTGCCCGAGATCGAGCGCCGCTTGAGGAAGATGTTTGATCTGGATGCCCAACCCAAACTGATCGGCGCGCAATTGGCCACCGATCCGCTGATGGCCGCATTGGTTGCCGCTCGCCCTGGGCTTCGTGTTCCAGGCACTTGGGATGGGTTGGAACTGGCGATTCGTGCGGTGCTGGGGCAGCAGATCACGGTGGCTGCGGCCATCCGCCTGGCGGGCAAGTTGGTGGCGCACTATGGCCAGCCGCTGCAAACACCCCACCTGGGCATTACCCATGCGTTCCCCACCGCCCAGGTGCTGGCCGCGGCCGATCTGGCCACTTTGGGCATGCCCAAGGCGCGCGGGCGTACCTTATCGGGGGTGGCCCAGGCGTTGCTGGATGATCCTAGATTGTTCGAGCCCAAGGCCAATCTCAAGGAGGGCGTAGCGCGGCTGGTGGCTTTGCCGGGAATTGGCGACTGGACCGCGCAGTACATCGCCATGCGCCAGATGCGTGAGCCGGATGCGTTTGCCTCGGGGGATATCGGCTTGATCAACGCGTTGGCAGCGTTGCAGGGAGGGCCGGTTTCGGCGCGACAATTATTGGCGCGCGCAGAGGCTTGGCGACCTTGGAGGGCCTATGCGGCGCAGCATTTGTGGACATCGCTGAGCCGGGGGGACTAATGACGCCGGGGCATAAGTCGCCGTCTGTAGGAGCGAGCTTGCTCGCGAAAAACGTCAACGATAACGCGTGTTGCCTGAATGAACGCGGCGCCTATGAGTTTTTCGCGAGCAAGCTCGCTTCTACCAAAGAAGCCTTGCCCGATGTAGCCCGAAGGTCACCACTGCGGCCGGTGCGAACCCAGTTCCCCGGCCGGTAAATCCCACTGCAACGGCGTGCCGCTGATGGTCAACGGCGCCAGTAACCGATGGGCCTGGCCCCAGGCCGTCTGTTCCACCACCACGCCTTGATCATCCGGTGCTTCAGCGCGTAGCGCCGGTTGTTCGGGCACTTGCCCTGCGTCCACCAGTAACTTCGCCGTGCGCGCCAATGACAACCGCGCCGAACCGCCACGCCCGGTGTTCAAGCGCTCACTCAATGCTTGAATCGCACTGGCCGCCATCAAATACCCGGTGGCGTGATCCAGCGCCTGCAACGGCAGCGGCACGGGTCTGTCCGCGTGTTGCCAAGCCATGCCCGCATCGGCAATCCCGCTGCTCATCTGCACCAGGCTGTCGAAACCACGACGGTTGCGCCACGGCCCGCTCCAGCCGTAAGCGTTGAGACTGGCGTCGATCAAACCGGGGGCGATCCGTTGCCGTTCCTCGGTGCTGTAGCCCAGTTGTTCGAGGGCGTCAGCGCGATAACCGTGGAGCAGGATGTCGGCGTCTTTGAGCAGGCTTTCGAAGATCTGCCGACCTTCGGCACTTTTCAGATCAAGGCGGGCGCAACGTTTGCCGAGGGTCATCTCCGGTACCACGCCGGGTTCGTTCCAGTTGGGCGAGTCGATGCGCAGCACATCGGCACCGAGGCCGGCCAAAAAGCGGCTGGCCGCGGGACCGGCCAATACACGGGTGAGGTCCAGCACTTTGATACCGGCCAACGGGCGTGCGACCGAGCCGAGCCAGGGTTTGTTGCTGAGGGTGTCGAACGTTTGCCGCTGCACCAATTCCTCGGCATTCACCGCCAGCCCTTGGGGATGGGTTTGCCAGGCCTGCCAGGTACGCATCTGCGCTGCACAACCGCCTTCATCGACGATCGCCTGTTCCAGTTCGGCGGCAGTCCAGGCAGCCACTTTGCCGGCCATGTCGGTTCGGTCGGCGACTTTGCCCAGTATTCTTTCGGCGGCCGCGCGGTGATGGGGCGCGTTGGTGTGTAAACGGATCCAGCCATCGGCACTGGCGTAGTCGCCGGCTACCGGGTCCCACAGGGGCGGCGTTTGCCAGCCTACCGGGCGAATCGAGGACGAGAACCAGAAGGACGCCAGACGCAGGTCCACCGTGACGCCAGGCGAGCGACCGGTCTGTTGCCGGATAAGTTGCGCGACGGCCTGGCCGGCGGCGCCGATGCTGGCCGCGGCCAGCTCGGTGACGGCGAAGGTCGAGGGCAGGGCGCCGGCCGAGGTTCTGGTCAGTGGGGTGGACGGTAAATCGAGTGCGGCTTGGATGGGGGTCAGCAAGTCAGTCATCAAAGGCCCTCCGTAAGAGAAGGGCCACTATAGAAGATCATCACACTGGAGTGACAACCCCAGGTACCAACGGCAGGTCGATACTGGCGATAAAACCGCCGTCTGGGTGGTTGGCCAGGAGCAGGCTGCCGCCGTGGCGTTCCGCAGCGCGGCGCGCAATGGCCAGGCCGAGGCCGTGGCCCTGGGCGGTCTGCCCGGGGGCGCGGTAAAACGGCTCGCCCAACTGGCTCAGGTGCTCGGCATCGACGCCGGGGCCGTGGTCACGCACGCTGATCAGAATGCGCTCACCCTGGCGCAGGGCCTGTAACTCGATAGGCTGCCCCGGGGGGTTGAAGCGTTGGGCATTGCGCAGCAGGTTATCCACCGCCCTTTCGATCATGGTCGGCCAGCCCTTGAGGTGCAGGTCGGTGTCGGCGCTCAGCGCTACTACTTGGTCCGGTGCGCCCAGTTGGGCGTCCTTTTGCAAGGTTTTGAGCAGCGCGGTCAGGTCCACTTCTTCGGCACTGGCGTTGTCGGCATCTACGCGGGCAAGTACCAGGATTTCGCTGATCAGTGCTTCCAGGCGGTCGCATTCGCGGGTCAGGCGCGGCCACAGGCGCTCGCGCTCTTCGGAGCTGGCGCGTTCGGCCAGGGCCAGCGCGATGCGCAGGCGGGCCAACGGTGAGCGCAGTTCGTGGGACACATCGCGCAGTAATTGGCGTTGGCTGCCGATCAGGCTTTGCAAGCGTGCGCCCATGCGGTTGAAATCGTTGGCCAGCACGCCGAACTCATCGCGACGGTTGGCCAGTTGGGCCAGGCTGTTTTGTTGGTAGGTGGTCTGGCCGAGATCGTGCACGGCTCCGCGCAGACGGCTGAGCGGGCGGGTGATGGACAGCGTTACCAGCAGGCTGAACAAGGTCAGCACCACCAAGGCAATCGCCAAGGCGCTCAGCGGCCACATCAGGCTGCCTCGATGCCAGGCGTCCAGTTCCGGGTGGGGAATGCGGTAGATCAGCAGGTAAGTGTCACCGGTTTTTTCGCTGGTGTACTCGGCGGTCAGGCGCCGCCACGGCAGATGACCGTCCTTGCTGTCGTTCTGCCTGGCCTCGAAAGCGGCGGCGCGGCGCGGGAAGGTGCCGCGCACCACCGGATCGCCGCTTTCGTTCAGCACTTGCACGTCGATGTGGTACTGGCGTTTGCGCTGTTGCAGCAATTCCTGCGCAGCGTCCTCGCCCTGGGCCTCGTAGAGCTGGGTCCATTCCTGCGCCAGGTTATTGAGGCCGGGGTGGCGGCTGAGAATCCAGGCATCTTGATTGAGCATGTGCCCAAGCAGGATCGATAAACCGGCAACCAGGGCGATGGCCAGCCAGAAACTGGCCAGAATCCGCCAGAACAATGAGCGCACAGAAAACCCTCAAACAGGAAAAGCCCAGCGGGGGCACCGCTGGGCTGGAGGTAAAGCTAGATCATTATTGCGCTTTTTGCGGCTGTTGGGCTTTCCAGGCCTGGAATTCCTTCCATTCGGCGCGGCGCTCGGCTTGCTTCTTGACGATCTCGTCGAATTTCTTCTGCTGGTCGGGTTTCAACACAGCGCGGATATCGGCCTGGGTTTTCTGCTTGCCCGCTTCGATCTCATCCTGCATGGCTTTCTGGTCGGCGGCCGGGAGTTTGTCCAGGTACTTTTTGACCAGGTCTTTGCGAGCGTGCCATTGCTCACCCATCAATTTACCGATTTGCTGACGTTGTTCGTGGCTCAGGTCCAGTTGGCTGAATGGGCCGCCTTTGCCGCGTGGACCGTGTTCACCGCCGTGGCCCGGGCCACCCGTCATGTGACCTTCAGGGCCGCCCATCGGGCCTGGACCTGGGCCTTCAGGCATGGCGGCCATGGCAACGGTCGGCAGAGCAGCGGCGAACATCAGAGCGATAAGGGTCTTGCGCATGGTGTTTCTCCTGTCTCTATTCCGGTGAGTCCGGATGTGGCTAGATTACGGAGAACAAGGTCAGGCGCCGTCAGGAGAGGGTAAAGGTTTGGTAAGGGAGAGGTGCAGGTGTAAGTTGTCAGCGGCAAGCGGCAAGCGGCAAGCGGCAAGCGGCAAGCGGCAAGTGAAAAGCTCTGACTTGAAGCTTGCAGCTTGCCACTTAGAACTGCCTTACAGGCTGTAATAATAGCCCCGGCTACGCAACGCCACGATCCGTGGCCGGCCATCGGGGTGCGGGCCGATCTTCTTGCGCAGGTTGCTGACGTGCATGTCCAGGCTGCGGTCGTAGAGCGTCAGCTTGCGCCCCAGCGCGATCTGCGCCAGTTCCTGTTTGTCCAGCGGTTCGCCGGGCTGGCGTAGCAAGGCTTCCAGCAGACGGCTTTCGGAGACGGTGAGGGCGAATTCCTGTTCATCGATGCTGACCACGCCGCGTACCGGGCTGAAGCACAGGTCGCCCAGTTCCATCTGCGTTGACACGGCCGCAGGGTGGCTGCGGCGCAGCACGGCGCGCAGGCGGGCGGTGAGTTCGCGAGGGTCGCAGGGTTTGGCCAGGTAATCGTCGGCGCCCAGTTCCAGGCCGAGGATGCGGTCCAGTGGTTCACCACGGGCCGACAGCATCAGTACCGGCAACTCGGGGTGGTCATTGCGCAATTGCTTGAGCAATTCCAGGCCGCTGCCGTCGGGCAGCATCACGTCGAGTACTACCGCCGCCGGGGCGGCGTCGGCCAAGGCTTTGCGGGCGCTCAATCCGTCGTGGCAGGCGCGCACGTGAAAGCCTTCCTGGCTCAGCCAACTGGTCAGCAGCTCGCAGAGCTCCTGGTCATCATCTATCAGTAACAGCTCGCTCATGACTTACTCAATTTAGCCATTGTCGACGGCGACGGTGCCCACCGCTGGCGAAGATCCCGCACAGCAAGGCGATCAGCGCGACGGCTCCACCCGTGACGAACCACTGTTGTTGTTCGGTCAGCCAGCGCGTCAAGGCGCCACCCTGTGCTTCTTTGAGTTGCTGGGCCAGGCGTTGGTTCTCCTGGCGCAAGCGATTCAGTTGGGCGCTTTCGCGGGCAGCATCCGCGCTTTGCAGTTGTTTGCCCAGTTCTTCTCGCAGCCGTTCGCTTTCTTTCAAGCGTTGCTGCAACTCGGTGATCTGGCTGCCGGCACTCAAGGACAGGGGCGTGGAACTGCCGGTGCTTGAGGTTTCTTCAGCGTGGGCCGTAGCCCCGATCATTAACACTGCCAACAGACACAACTGACGTAAGCGCATCGGAACTCCTGATTCCACACGAATATTCAGAACGTTGTCGGCAGGTTACCGGGAATAATGAGTCATTAGGAGTACGCCGAACCGATTAGGTTCGGCGCTCCCTGCATTACGGCAGGACTTGCTTGAACGGCTTGATCACGACGTCCGCGTAGACGCCGGCCGCGACATACGGATCGGCCTTCGCCCACGCCTGCGCATCGGCCAGCGAGGCGAATTCGGCAACGATCAGGCTGCCGCTGAAGCCGGCCGCGCCCGGGTCATTGCTGTCGACGGCCGGGTGTGGACCCGCCAGCACAAGGCGGCCTTCGGCTTTCAATACGTGCAGACGCTCCAGATGAGCCGGGCGCACGCTCAGGCGTTTTTCCAGGGAATTGGCGACGTCGGTGGCAATGATTGCGTAAAGCATGTCAGTCCTCGGTTTTCGGCGTGGTGGGGTCGGCGTCATGCAGGTGGCGGGACAGGTAGATACCCTGGCCGACCAGGAACAGCACCGTCATGGCCAGGCTGCCGAACACCTTGAAGTCAACCCAGTAGTCCTGGAAGGTGAAGGCGACGAACAGGTTGGCGGCGCCGCAGAACAGGAAAAACACGATCCAGGCCACATTCAAGCGGGTCCAGACCGGCTCCGGCAGGGTCAGTGCGTGGCCCATGATCCGCTTGATCAACAGGCGGTCACCGATGAAGTGGCTGCCGATGAATGCCAGGGCAAACAGCCAGTTCACTACCGGTGCTTTCCATTTGAGGAAGGTTTCGCTGTGGAAGGCCAGGGTCAGGCTGCCGAAGACCAGGCAGGCGATGAGGGTCAGCCATTGGCTTTTTTCCAGTTTGCGCTGGGAGATGAAGATGGCCCCATAGACCACCACGGAGCTGATGATCAGCACCGCAGTGGCGCTGTAGATGCCTCCGACGGTCAGCTCATGGCCGGCAAGATCGACGACCCTGGGGTCGAGTTTGTACACGATGAAAAACAGCAACAGCGGGATGAAGTCGATGAATTGTTTCACAGTAAGAGCCAGAAGCTGGATGTGGCGGCATAATAACAAACATCCTTGGTAGCGAAAGCGCCAGCTGACTTGAGGTTACACACTCCCGTGAATGTTGATTTGCACTGCCACAGCACGGCCTCCGACGGCGCCCTGGCGCCCGCGGTACTGGTTGCGCGAGCGTTTGAAAAAGGCGTGCGAGTCCTGTCGTTGACCGACCATGACACCCTTGAAGGCCTGGATGAAGCCCGTGAAGCCGCCCATGCCCTGGGCATGCAACTGGTCAACGGCGTGGAATTGTCCTGTACCTGGGGCGGCGCCACTATTCATGTGCTGGGCTATGGATTCGATCAGGCGGCCCCGCCGCTGGTCAAGGCCATCGCCCAATTGCACGATGGCCGCTGGCTGCGGTCCGAGGAAATAAGCCGAAAACTCAGCCTCAAGGGTATGCCCAATGCCCTCGAGGGCGCCCGCGCCATCCAGCAGGAGCTGGGTGACAGCGGCAACGCACCGGCCCGGCCGCACTTTGCCGACTGGATGGTGCGCGAAGGTTTTGTCAAAGACCGTGCCGAAGCCTTCCGTAAATGGCTGGGTGCCGGCAAGTTGGGTGACGTGAAGCTGCACTGGCCGACCCTGGAAGACACTGTCGAGACATTGCGCGCCTCCGGCGCCTGGGTCAGCCTGGCGCACCCCTGGCATTACGATTTCACCCGCAGCAAGCGTCGCAAGCTGATTGGCGACTATATTGGAGCGGGTGGCCACGCAATCGAAGTGGTCAACGGGCATCAACCCGCCGAACAAGTCGGCAGCCTGGCGATCCTTGCCCGCGAATTTGGTCTGCTGGTCAGTGCCGGCAGTGATTTTCATGGCCCAGGCGGCTGGTCCGAGATCGGCGAGTATCGCCAAGTCCCGGAAGACCTGCCGCTCTTGTGGGGGCGATTCAAGCATGACCCCATTATTGCCACCGTCTGAACAGGTAGAACACGTGAGTCAATTCTTCCAGATTCATCCGGAAAACCCGCAAGCGCGCCTGATCAAACAGGCCGTGGAGATCATTCGCGCCGGCGGTGTGGTGATCTACCCAACGGATTCTTCCTACGCCATAGGTTGTCAGATCGGCGACAAGAGCGCGGTCGAGCGGGTCAGGCGCCTGCGTGATCTGGACAAGAACCACAACTTTGCGCTGATCTGCAGCGACCTGTCCCAATTGGGGCTGTTTGCCAAGGTCGACACGGGCACCTTCCGGCTGCTCAAGGCGCACACCCCCGGGCCTTACACCTTTATCCTCAATGCCACCCGCGAAGTGCCGCGCCTGTTGCTGCACCCGAAAAAGCGCACTATCGGCCTGCGGGTGCCGGAGCATCCGATTGCGCTCGCGCTGTTGGCTGAGCTGGGCGAACCGTTGATGAGCGTGTCGCTGATCCTGCCGGGTGAAGAAGAGCCTTTGTACGACCCTTACGAAATGCGCCGCCTGCTGGAAAAACATGTCGACCTGATCATCGATGGTGGCTATGGCGGCAACAAGGCCTCCACCGTGATCAACCTGGCCGATGGCGAACCCGAAGTGGTGCGCGTGGGCTGCGGTGACCCGACGCCGTTTATGGTCGAGGCCTGAATGTCGGTCGTGGAAACCGTCGATCCCCAGGCCGGCGCCCAGCAGGAACTGCCGTTTGCCATGGTCTATGGCCAGGCGGTCATGGAAATGCCCCTGGATCTGTACATCCCGCCGGATGCCCTGGAAGTCTTCCTTGAAGCGTTCGAAGGCCCGCTGGACCTGTTGCTGTACCTGATCCGCAAACAGAACATCAACATCCTCGATATCCCCGTGGCGGAAATCACCCGTCAATACATGGGGTATGTCGAGCTGATGCAGTCGGTGCGCCTGGAACTGGCCGCCGAGTACCTGGTGATGGCGGCCATGCTCGCCGAGATCAAGTCGCGCATGCTGTTGCCACGCTCGGAGACGGTCGAAGCCGAGGAGGACGATCCACGCGCCGAACTGATCCGCCGCCTGCAGGAGTACGAGCGCTTCAAGGCTGCCGCCGAAGGCATCGACGGCTTGAGCCGGGTCGGTCGCGATGTGGTGGTGCCCAAGCTGGATGCCCCGCAGGCCCGTGCGCGCAAACTGTTGCCGGACGTGAGTCTGGAAGAACTATTGATGTCCATGGCCGAAGTGCTGCGCCGTGGTGACATGTTCGAAAGCCACCAGGTCAGTCGCGAAGCGCTGTCGACGCGCGAGCGTATGAGCGATGTGCTTGAGCGTCTCAAAGGCGGCGGCTTCGTGCCCTTTGTCGAACTGTTCACCGCTGAAGAAGGGCGCCTGGGGGTGGTGGTGACCTTCATGGCGATCCTCGAGCTGGTCAAGGAGTCTTTGGTCGAGCTGGTCCAGAATGAGCCTTTTGCGGCTATCCACGTGCGGGCGCGAGCCGAATAAAGAGCTGAATCGATGAATCTGACTGAACCCCGCGAACTGGCGCCGTTGCTGGAAGCCTTCCTCCTGGCCTCGGGTAAGCCGCAATCCCTGGAGCGCCTGTTCGAACTGTTTGAAGAAGCCGAGCGCCCTGAGCCGCCAGTGTTCAAGAAGGCACTGGACATTCTGCGCAAGTCCTGCGAAGGCCGGGCGTTTGAACTGGTTGAAGTGGCGTCGGGTTATCGCCTGCAGATCCGTGAGAAATTTTCCCCGTGGGTCGGCCGCTTGTGGGAAGAGCGCCCGCAGCGTTATTCGCGGGCGATGCTGGAGACGATGGCGCTGATCGCCTATCGCCAGCCGATCACCCGGGGCGAGATCGAGGATGTGCGCGGCGTGGCGGTCAACAGCCATATCGTCAAGACGTTGCTTGAACGCGAGTGGATTCGCATCGTCGGTTACCGCGACGTGCCCGGCAAACCGGCGATGTTCGCGACCACCAAGGCGTTTCTCGACCACTTCAACCTGAAAAACCTCGACGACTTGCCGCCCTTGGCCGAGTTGCGGGAGATGGAGGCCGAGCCGGTGCTCGACTTCGACGATGCCCCGGTTCCCGCCGGCCTGCAGGAATTGGCGGATGCCACGGCGGAGCCGGAAGAACCGAAGGATGAAACCAGTTTCCACACCTTGCTGCTGGAACTGGACGATATGGAGCAGGGCATCAAGACTGACTTCGACGACTTGCTGCGCGACGGTGAGGCGCAGGCTGAGCCTCAGGAGCGCACTGAGCCCGAGTCTGAGCCCGAGCCCGAGTCTGAACCCGAACCCGAGGAAGACATCCTGGGCGTCGCCGAAGCCCGTGAAAAACTCCTGGCCGCCGTCGCTGCCCTCGAACAACCGCCGCTGAGCGACGAAGAAGACGAAGCCCGGGCCCTGGCCGAAGCCATCGAAGCCGAGCGACGCCAATTCGAAGACTGATCCGGCCTGATGATCACCACATTGATCTGCGCTAGCCTCACCGGTCGGCGGAAAAGCCAATGACTTGGTGCTAATCGGCTACTCTGTGATGCGCAACGCGCGCCATGCGCGTATGATTCGCGACCCTTTGCCGACCTATTCGGCCAAAGCCCCGCTTTAAATACTCTTCAGGCCACGCCTGAATCGACCCACCGGGAGGTGCTTAAGATGAACGACAAAGACCAGAACGACAGCCAGGAAATCGGCCCAGCAGGCGAAAAACTGCAAAAGGTGCTGGCGCGTATCGGCGTGGGCTCGCGCCGCGACGTCGAAGCCTGGATCACCCAGAAGCGCATCAAGGTCAACGGCGTCGAGGCCACCCTCGGCCAGCGTGTCGACTTGCACGATGCAATCACCATTGATGGCAAGGTCATCAAGCGTGAAGAGGCCGCCGAATCGGTGCGCCGCGTGATCATGTACAACAAGCCTGATGGCGAGATCTGCACCCGTGACGACCCGGAAGGCCGTCCGACCGTGTTCGACAAGATGCCCAAGCCCAAAGAGGGCCGCTGGATCAACATCGGTCGTCTGGACATCAACACCACCGGCTTGCTGATGTTCACCACCGACGGTGAGCTGGCCAACCGCCTGATGCACCCGTCCTACGAGATGGACCGTGAATACGCCGTGCGCGTACGCGGTGAAGTCGATGACGAGATGATCGAACGTCTCAAGGCGGGCGTGGTGCTGGAAGACGGCCCGGCCAAGTTCACCGACATCAAGCAGGCGCCAGGTGGTGAAGGTTTCAACCACTGGTACCACTGCGTGGTGATGGAAGGTCGCAACCGTGAAGTACGTCGTCTGTGGGAATCCCAGGGCCTGGTGGTCAGCCGCCTGAAGCGTGTGCGTTTCGGCCCGGTGTTCTTGAACTCCGACCTGCCGATGGGACGCTGGCGCGAAATGAGCCAGTACGAAGTCGATATCCTCAGCGCCGAAGTCGGCCTGACACCGGTGGCGATGCCACAGATGAACGCCAAGAGCAAAGACAAGCTTGAGCGTATGCAGCGCAAATCGTCGCGCCCTGTGGCCCGTACCGAGCGTGTAGCCCGCACCCTGCGCCCGGCACTGAATGCTCCGGCAACCGGTGGTCGTATCTCCCGTGAGCCGCACATCGAAGGCGAACGTCGCCCAACCGCAGCGTCGCGTCAGGAAGGTGAGCGTGCACCACGTGCTCCGCGTCCTGCTCCGGCCGGTGGTCGCAGCAACCGTGGTGAGGCCGATCGCCCAGCCGACAACGCCAGCACCAAGCGCCCGGCCAAGCCGGCGGCGAACAAGCGCCCCGGCCCTAAACTGGTCGCGGACGAGCCGTCGGGCAAGCGCCGTGGCGCCCCGGCCGGTTCGGGTCAGCGCCCGGGTTTCGGTCGCAAGAAGCCGCAGTGATAGCGTAAGCGCTGCACAAAAACGCCAACCCTAGGGTTGGCGTTTTTTTTACTTTAAAACAGGCTCAATAATGTGGGGGGGAATCAAGCATCAGAAGGCGAAAGCGCCATCGAACACCGGCTTGTCATCCAGCGCCAGCACCCCACTGGCGAATATCAGATCCAGGTGATGGCTGCCTTTTTGTCCGCCACCCAGGCCCAGGTGCAACCCGCAATGGCGTTCTTCAAACCCGGCATTGCGCGCATACAGGTCCTTCACGCCTTCGTTGGTCCCAATCCCCAACTCCTCGACACGCCGGTTCGACGGGTTGGCGTTCAGGTACTTGTTGAAATCATCCGCCAGCCCCGGTACGTCGCTGGCCACGCTGCAGATCGTCGAGTTCTCGATCCACAGTTCCAGAGGTGATTCCAGCACGCCATATTTGCGCGCGAACGGGATGGTGCTCAGAAAGGTGCCGACAAAACGCACTTGGCCATTAATGGCCTCGCTGTGAGTGGCGATTTCGCCGGGGGCCAAGTCGTGGTTGCCCACGCCGTTGATATTGGTCCACTTCTTGATGCTGCTCAGCGGCGCTTCCAGGCGTGAGCCGTGTTTGTCGGTAAAGCTCAGCACGCGCGCCTCGGACATGCGCCGGATCAGCGTGGCGTTGAGGTCGGCGATGCGTTGGGGCTCGACACTGAAGGTGTCGTAGAAGTAGTCGCCATAATCCTTGAACAACAGGGATTTCTTCCAGTGTTCGGCCATTACGCCTTGCAGGGCACGGATAAAGTCCGGGCCTTCGGCGCGTGGGCTGGGCAGGGTCGAAGAATCGTAGAGAAACAGGTAGAGGTCACAGGCCTCAATGGCTTGGGCCAAGGCTTCGCTGGGGGCCAGGTCCAGGCGCTGCACCTGAAAATTGAACCGGGCGGCGCTGCCTTGGGTGATTGCCTGGGCGATGGCGTCGTAACGTTCGGTATGGCCCAGCAGCACGGTAGGACGGTTCAGCCCGTTCAGGGCCGGGTGATGAGCGAGGTAGTAGAGAAAGTGTTCGACGGCGCGGGCCTTGTCCATGACGTACGTCCTTTGATGCCTTGGGTAAGGGGGGCAGGTGCCGTGCACGGCACCTGCCGGATGCCTGCCGTTTCTTAGAAAGGCCACATCGCGGTGCCGAACGGCACGACGGCATCGGCTTGCATCATTTCAACGGCGGCCTCATGGGTCGGCGCTTCAAACCAATCGTCGAGTTGCAGTTCGGTTTCCAGGTCGTTTTCCAGTGCTTGCATGGTGTATCTCCTAGAGGACGTTGTTTGAGAACGGGCTTGCCAGCGGGCTTCGCTGGGCAAGTCCAAGAACCTAGGCGAGAGCGTTTCAGAATGCAAAAAATTTATTGACACGGTCTCATTTGAATTTTTTGTTCTGTTTTTTTGGTCTTGAACTTTTATTTGAAAAAACAGCAGGCTGGCTGAACCGATTGATCAGATTTTTCCTACCGACAATTTTCCGTTAGATGACAGATTGAGCTGGCTGTAACGCCGATTTTACGGGGTGTAACGACATATTTACGCGTTGCTCCGGGTAATTCGGCCCGCGGCTGGACCGTAAGGAATCTCTGACAGATTGTCGCGGCCGCTTGCCGGGGGCGGCCTCAAGCTGTCGAGCGGTGTACAATGCGCCGCGTTTTACTGTGACCCCCTTGCGTACCCACGCAAAAGGCCAAGACCTCAGGGTTTACCACCCCTGATAACTCCGCCCGGCCACGAGCCGGACGGGTTCGATTTCGTCACAGATAAAAACAAACAGGTGACGCATGACCGTTAGAACGACGCTGTACTCCTGGTGCCTGCGCTGGGGTTTGAGCGGCGCTGCTTGAGTCGAGATTCAAGACAGCAACGTGCATTCAACATCATCAAACCTTGCGTGAGACCCTTTTCATGAGTGGACCCCATTCCTCTTCAGGCGAGCTGAAACGCGGCCTGAAAAATCGGCATATCCAGTTGATCGCCCTCGGGGGCGCCATCGGCACCGGCCTGTTCCTGGGCTCGGCCGGGGTGCTCAAGTCCGCCGGCCCGTCAATGATCCTGGGTTATGCCATCTGCGGCTTCATCGCCTTCATGATCATGCGCCAGCTCGGCGAAATGATTGTTGAAGAGCCCGTAGCCGGCTCCTTCAGCCACTTTGCCCACAAGTACTGGGGCGGTTTCGCCGGCTTCCTGTCGGGCTGGAACTGCTGGATCCTGTACATTCTGGTGGGCATGTCGGAACTGACCGCTGTCGGCAAATACGTGCATTACTGGTGGCCGGAGATCCCGACCTGGGTCTCGGCGGCGGCGTTTTTCGTGCTGATCAACCTGATCAACCTGGCTAACGTCAAAGTCTTCGGCGAGGCTGAATTCTGGTTCGCCATCATCAAGGTCGTGGCCATTGTCGGCATGATCGCTTTGGGCTGCTACCTGTTGGTCAGCGGCAGCGGCGGCCCGCAAGCTTCGGTCAGCAACCTGTGGGATCACGGCGGGTTCTTCCCCAATGGTGTCAGCGGCCTGGTGATGGCCATGGCGATCATCATGTTCTCTTTCGGTGGCCTGGAAATGCTCGGCTTTACCGCGGCCGAAGCCGACAAGCCACGCACGGTGATCCCCAAGGCGATCAATCAGGTGATCTACCGCATCCTGATTTTCTACATCGGTGCTTTGGTGGTGCTGTTGTCGCTGACGCCGTGGGACAGCCTGCTGGCGACCCTCAACGCCTCCGGCGACCCCTACAGCGGCAGCCCCTTCGTGCAAGTGTTCTCGATGCTGGGTAGCAACACTGCCGCGCACATCCTCAACTTCGTGGTGTTGACCGCGGCGCTGTCGGTGTACAACAGCGGCACCTACTGCAACAGCCGCATGTTGTTGGGCATGGCCGAGCAGGGCGATGCGCCACGGGCCCTGGCGCAGATCGACAAGCGCGGCGTGCCGGTGCGTTCGATCCTCGCCTCGGCGGCGGTCACCCTGGTGGCGGTACTGATGAACTATCTGATCCCGCAACATGCGCTGGAACTGCTGATGTCGCTGGTAGTGGCCACCTTGGTAATCAACTGGGCGATGATCAGTTACTCCCACTTCAAGTTCCGCCAGCACATGGACCGCACCGGCCAGGTGCCGTTGTTCAAGGCGCTGTGGTACCCGTACGGTAACTACGTCTGCCTGGCGTTCGTGGCGTTCATCCTGGTGATCATGCTGATGACCCCGGGTATCCGGGTGTCGGTGTATGCGATTCCGTTGTGGGTGGCGTTTATGGCGGTGTGTTATGCCATCAAGCACAAACGCAGTACGCAGCCGGCGTTGGACGCGACAGTGTCAGCGGTGAAGTAAGCGTAAAGCGTGATCAAGCAAACCCGGCCAAGTGCCGGGTTTGTTGCTTAAGGGCCTATGTGAGGGTGCATTCGCGTATCCTTGGGCTTCCCCTTCAGAGGTGCCTGCTGCTCATGCTGGTGATTTCCAACACCGTCCACCTGCCCGACGCCGAGATCGAGCTGACCGCCATTCGCGCCCAAGGCGCCGGGGGGCAGAACGTCAATAAGGTGTCGAGCGCGGTGCACCTGCGTTTTGATATTCCGGCGTCGTCCCTGCCGGACTTCTACAAGGAGCGGTTGCTGGCGCTGCGTGACAGCCGCATCACCAGCGAAGGCGTGCTGGTGCTCAAGGCCCAGCAATATCGGACTCAGGAACAGAATCGCGCGGATGCGCTGGAGCGTCTGGTGGAGCTGATTCTCAGCGCCACCAAGGTCGAGAAGAAACGCCGTCCGACCAAGCCTACGCTGGGTTCCAAGAAGCGCAGGCTGGAATCCAAGACCAAGCGCGGTAGCATCAAGGCCGGGCGTGGCAAGGTCGACTTCTAGGCGTCCCGCGTCTCACGAGCCTTGGGCGCTTGGCGGTACAGGTACACACTCAGCAGCAAACCACCTGTGGCGGCCAGGGCGGCGAACAGGAAGATCGAGGCAAAGCCGAAGCCTGACGCCACCGCCCCGGCCAAGGGACCGGTGATGCCCAGCGACAAGTCGATAAACAGCGAGTAAGCCCCCACCGCCGCCCCGCGGCTGGACGCGGGCACCAGGTTGACGGCCTCCACGCCCAGCGCCGGAAACACCAGTGAAAAGCCGAACCCGCTCAACGCCGCACCAGCCAAGGCCAGATGGGCATTCGGTGCCAGCCACAGCAACAGCAGGCCGAGGACTTCCACCGAGAGGCAGGCAATCGCCACGCGAAAACCACCGATACGGTTGATCAGATTGCCGAACAGCAGGCGCGCGCCGATAAAGCTGGCGCCGAACAGGCTCAAGGCCCACACCGCGTTATCCCAGTGCTGGGTGGTGTAATACAGGGTGATAAAGGTGGCGATGGTGCCAAAGCCGATCGAGCCCAGTGCGAGTGCGCAACCGTGTGGCAGTACGCGGCCCAGCACATTCATGAACGGCAGGCGCACACCGGCCACAATCGGTGCGGCGACTTTGTTCCAAGCCAGCAGCAAGCCCACGATTGCCAGCAGAATGATGCTGACGCCCATGCTCCACAGCCCGAAATTTCTGACCAGCAACACGCCCAGCGGCGCGCCGACGGCCAGGGCTCCGTAGCTGGCAATGCCGTTCCAGGAAATCACCTTGGCGGTGTTCTGCGCACCCACCCGGCCGATGCCCCAGCCGATCGCACCCGACCCCACCAGGCTTTCCGCGCTGCCCAGCACCAATCGGCCGATCAGCAGGCTGCCCAGGCTGACAGCCGGCAGGCTGGAGAACCAGGCGGCAAGCAACATGAACACGCCGCTCAGTCCGCAGCCGACCAGGCCGATCAATACTGCGCGCTTGCTGCCCAGGTTATCGATGATCTTGCTGGCGTACGGGCGGCTCAACAGGGTGGCCAGGTACTGCACGCTGATCACCAAACCTGCGATGACCGCGCCATAGCCCAACTGACTATGGACATAGCCTGGCAATACGGCCAGGGGAATGCCGATATTCAGGTAGCCGATAAAAGTGAACAGCACGATGGAAACGACTTGCAGCGTGACCGCCATGGGGCGCTGGTTATCTGGCATGAGAGGGGTCCACTGTCGCAGCAGGTAAAGATAGGCTGCTAATGATACCGGCGCTTGGGCCGAGTGGGGCGGCTAATATCAAAAAGGCTGAATCAAGAACACGTCAGGATTTGGTCGGCGCCAGCAATTGCGTGGTTACCAGGGCAGCCAGGGCGTTTTCCTGGGTACCAAAGCGCTTGAGCAGCATCGCTTGTTTTTCGGCGCTGAGGCGGTTCCAGACTTCGACCATCTGCAAGGCAGCGTCGAGTACAGCGGCGTCGGGCGAAGCGGGGAGGGTATCGGTCATAGAGGGGATCTCGGGTGATTCAGGCCGTGTGGAAAGCGCTTGGAATTGCGCTTTCCATACGGTCTGGTACGGCTTCAGCCCTGGCGTTTGCTGTCGACTGGTTTTGCTTCTTTGGCCTCAGGCTGTTTGTTGCTGGCCTGCTGCGGTGTTGGCTGCTCGGTTGGGTGCAGGCTTGGGAAGGGGAGATTAGGTATCTCGTGCATGTGGGTCGCTCCTCGCAAGGTCTGTTTTTTCAATCGCAGGTGATTCCGCGCTCTCAAAAAGCCTTGGCAGGATACAGCACTGAAAATGACAAAAAGATTTTTATGTCGTCGTATGCATGAACTTTCATCGTATGAACTGTCGCGTGATTAGAACGGCACCTTGCCCAGAATCATGTCGCGGTACATCACAAAGTCGCCCAACAGGCTGTAAAACGGGTGTTGAAAGGTGGCCGGGCGGTTCTTTTCGAAGAAGAAGTGGCCGATCCAGGCAAAGCTGTAGCCGGCGACGGGTAAGGCCAACAGCAGGCCCAGCGAACCACGGCCGATGGCGTAGGCCAGGATGCCGATCACCAGGGTCGTGCCGATAAAGTGCAGGCGCCGGCAGGTGCTGTTGCCGTGCTCGCTCAGGTAATACGGATAGAACTCGGCGAAGCTATTGAATTGTTTGACGTTTTCCATAGTGGTTGAGTCTCTGACAGTAATGCCGCTCGGCAGATGTTCGGCGGGTAGCGTATTTGAGTCTAGAGTGATCAGTGGTAACAGCCAGTGACAATAGATGCCACTTTAGTATCCTTGGCTCGCTGGTTTCCGGATGAGCCCGCTTTCTATAAGACGACGCCATGAGCGAACGAACAACTTCTGCAAGCTGGGCGATGGGTATAGTCAAGTCGTTGGAAATGGACGGCCTGGATTGCCGTGCGCTGTTCAAGCAGTTGGGCCTGGACTACAGCGCCCTCAGTGACCCAGATGCGCGCTTTCCGCAAGACTCCATGACCCGACTGTGGCAGCGGGCCGTGGAGGTCTCGGGCAACCCGGCGATCGGCCTGAATATGGGCAAGGTGGTGCGCCCCGCGTCGTTTCATGTGGCCGGTTATGCGCTGATGTCCAGCAACACGCTGGCCGAAGGCTTTATGCGCCTGGTGCGTTACCAGCGCATCATCGCCGAAAGCGCCGACCTGAGCTTCCGACTGTTGCCCGAAGGTTATGCGCTGATTCTGACTGTGCACGGTGACCATCTACCGCCCACCCGGCAGAGCGCCGAAGCCTCGCTGGCCTGTGCTTTGGCGCTGTGCGGCTGGCTCACCGGTCGCACCCTGCAACCGCGTAAAGTGTTATTGCAAGGCGACCAGCCGATTGATCTGGCGCCCTACAAGCAAGCGTTTCACGCACCCTTGGAGTTCAATGCGCCCTACGACGCGCTGATTTTCGAGCGGGCCGACATGGATGCGCCGTTGCCCACGGCCAACGAGGCCATGGCGCTGCTGCACGATCGGTTTGCCGGTGAATACCTGGCGCGGTTTTCCGAGAGCCGCGTGACCCACAAGGCCCGTCAGGTGCTGTGTCGTCTGTTGCCCCAAGGCGAGCCCAAGCGTGACGCGGTGGCCCAGACCCTGCATCTGTCCCAGCGCACCTTGCAGCGGCGTCTGCAGGAGGAGGGCACCAGTTTCCAGACCTTGCTCGACGACACGCGTCGCGAACTCGCCGAGCAATACCTGGCGCAGCCGAGCATGACCCTTTTGGAAATTGCCTACCTGCTGGGGTTTGCCGACCCCAGCAATTTCTTTCGCGCGTTTCGTCGCTGGTTCGACGCCACGCCCGGTGAATACCGTACGCGGCTGCTGCAGGCGTCGAAGGTCAGTGACGCCAGAACGCCGGGATACACAGTACAAACACTGTAATAATCTCCAGCCGCCCCAGCAGCATGCCGAGCGACAGGATCCACTTGGCCGCATCCGGCAGGCTGGCGAAGTTGCCGGCCGGGCCGATGGTTTCGCCCAGGCCCGGGCCGACGCCCGATACCGTGCTGGCCGCGCCGGTCAACGCGGTCATCCAGTCCAGGCCCAGCAGCGACAGGGCCAGGGCGATGGCACAGATGGTGATGGCGAAGAAAAACGAGAACGTCAGGATCGAACGCACGATTTCTTCGTCGAGGCGATGGCCGTTGTACTTTTGCTTGATCACCGCCCGGGGGTGAATCAGCTGGTTCAAGTTGGCCTTGAGCAGGATATAGGCGACCTGGAAGCGGAAGATCTTGATCCCGCCGGCCGTGGAGCCCGAACAGCCGCCGATAAAGCCCAGGTAGAAGAACAGCATCAGTGAGAAGTTGCCCCAGATGCTGTAGTCCCCCAGTGCAAAGCCGGTGGTGGTGACCACCGAGGTAACGTTTACAGCCACATGGCGCAGCGCATCCAGCCAATGCAAGTCCGTGGTCCACCAGTACCAGGTACCCAGCACCAGCCAGGTCACGATCAGTAACGCGAGCAAGCCTTGCACCTGCTGGTCCTTGATCAGTGCCCGTCGGTTGCCGCGCAACGTGGCCACATACAGGGTGAACGGCAAGCTGCCGAGGATCATCACCACCACCGCCACCCAATGCACCGCGGGTTGTTTCCAGTGGGCCAGGGATTCGTCGGAGGTGGAGAACCCCCCGGTCGAAATCGCCGACATGGCGTGGTTGATCGCGTCGAACAAGCCCATTCCGGCCCACCAGAACGCCAGGCTGCCAAGGATGGTGATACCGACATAAGTCGCCACGATGAGCCGCGCCACCATGTGCGAGCGCGGCATGACCTTCTCCGAGCGGTCCGAGGATTCGGTCTGGAACAGGCGCATGCCACCAATGCGCAACAGCGGCAGAATCGCCACCGCCATACCGATGAAGCCGATGCCGCCCAGCCAGTGCAGCAGCGAGCGCCACATCAAGATGCCCGGGGACATGCTGTCCAGGCCGCTCAATACGGTGGAACCGGTAGCGGTGATGCCGGACATGCTTTCAAAAAACGAGTCGGTGTAGCTGATGTGCTGGGTCAGCAAAAACGGTAACGCGGCGAAGATACACACCACCAGCCAACTGCTGACCGTCAGCAGATACATGTCCCGGGGGCGCAGATGGACATGTTCGGGGCGGCCGGGGATAACCAGGGCCAGGCCCGCGAGAAAAGTGATCAGGCTGGCCCACAGGAACGAGGGCAGGTCGCCGGTGCGTTCGAAGATCACCAGTGTCGCCATCGGGACGACCATGGCGATTGCAAGGGTGATCAGGAAGATGCCGATGATGAAACCGATGATGCGTAGGGTCGGCAACGCCATGAAGTTCGCTCGGGTGACAGGGCAGAGGCGCCATTCTACCTAGGGTGCAGGGCATGTAAACCGCACATGAAAAAGGCGACCCGAAGGTCGCCTTGATCAACTCGGCACAGATCAGAACTCGTGATCGGCGTTATCCGGGTTCAGGTCGCTGATGCCCAGCTTGCCCGCGGCGGCTTCGATCGAGCCGGTCTGCTTGACCAGCGCCGCAATCGCGTCACGCACGATCTGGTTGCCTTTGTCATTGCCCGCGGCGATCAGCTGGTCGTAGTGCTCGCCGTTGTTGGCGTGATCGACCATGACCTGGATCTTCGCTTCAGTGGCGGCAAGGTCAGCCTTCAGCGCTGCGTCGGCCGCCGGGTCAACCTTGGCCACCAGGGACGACAGGCTGGCGCCGGTCATCTTGGTGCCGTCGGTGCGGGTGTACTCACCCAGGTAGACGTTACGGATGCCCTTGGCGTCGTAGAAGTGCGAGTTGTGGGTGTTGTCGCTGAAGCAATCCTGCTCGTCTTCCGGCGAATTGGCTTCCAGGGAAACCTTCATGCGCTCACCGGCCAGCTCGCCCAGGGACAGGCTGCCCATGCCGAACAGCATTTTACGCAGGCCGTCGGTCGCAGGTTCCGACTCCAGGGTGGAGCGGTAGTTGTCTTCGACGTTGGGTTTCCAGTTGCCGACCATTTCTTCGAGGTCGCTGACCAGCAATTGGGTAACGGCGCGCAGGTAGGTGCGACGGCGCTCGTTGTGGCCGCCGGTGGCACCGTCGCCGGTCATGTAGTCCGACGCCGGGCGGTTGCCTGCACCTGGGCCGGTACCGTTGAGGTCCTGGCCCCAGAGCAGGAATTCGATGGCGTGGTAGCCGGTGGCGACGTTGGCTTCGGAACCGCCCAGTTCATTGAGGCTGGCGAGTTTTTCCGGAGTGATGTCCTTGACGTCAACCTTGTCTTCGCCGACCTGGATCTGGGTGTTGGCGATGATATTGGCGTTGGCGCCAGGGTTGCCCAGGGCGTGCTCGTAGGATTTATCGACGTAGTCGATCAGGCCTTCATCCAGAGGCCAGGCGTTCACTTGGCCTTCCCAGTCGTCGATGATGGTGTTGCCGAAACGGAACACTTCGCTCTGCAGGTATGGGACACGGGCGGCGATCCACGCGGTGCGGGCCGCTTTCAGGGTTTCGTCGTTCGGGTTGGCGAGGAAGGTGTCGATTGCGGTTTGCAGGGTTTTTGCGGTGGATTCGGCGTCGCTGTACACCGCGAATACCATGTCGGCGTAATGCGCGACCACAGCCTTGGCGGCAGCCTCGTCGACCTGGCCTGCCGGAGCCGCCGCAGGTGCGGTGGTGCTGGCGGCTGCGGGTGCTTGAGGTGCGGCCGCCTTGTCTTTACCTTCGCCGCAACCGGCGAGAGAAATGGCAAGGGCCAGCAGACTGGCGGTGGCCAGGGGCATACGAATCATGGCGAACATCCTGCTTCGGTTATTGATGGGGCACGCGAGGCGCGCAAAACTGCGACATAATGCGAAAGATTTGCATTTTGTGTAAAGGGTTATACGCGGGAAATATTTGGTATCGCTTTGCCCGGTCAGTGAATCGCTGCATTGTTGCGTTCGGACTGTTTCAAATAGGCCACCAACTCACGCGCCGGCAGTGGTTTGCTGTAGTGGTAACCCTGGCCCTCATGGCAACCCTCGGAGATGATGTAGGCCTCTTGCTCGATGGTTTCAACGCCCTCGGCAATCACCTGCATGCCCAGGCTTTTACCCAACTGGATGATGGCGCGCACGATGGTGGCATCGTCGTCGTCGTCGAGCAGGTCCTGGACGAAGCTCTTGTCGATCTTGATCTTGTCCAAAGGCAAGCTTTTCAGGTAGCTCAGCGACGAATAGCCGGTACCGAAGTCATCGATGGCGATCAGCGCGCCTGAGCGCCGCAGGCTCAGTAAGTGCTGGGCGGCGGTGCTGATGTCTTCCATCAGGCCGGTCTCGGTGACTTCCAGCTCCAGGCTGCGGGGTGGCAGGCGGTAGATCTGCATCAGGTTGTTGACCACCCGCGGCAGCTCGGTGTGGTGCAACTGCACGGTGGACAGGTTGACCGCCATGCGCAGCGTGGTGAAGCCCAGGTCGTGCCATTCGCGCAACTGCCGGCATGCCTGGTCGAGTACCCATTCACCAATCGGAATAATCGTACCGTTCTGTTCCGCCAAGGGGATAAACAGATCCGGTGGCACCAGGCCGTGTTCCGGGTGCTGCCAACGTATCAGCGCCTCTACGCCGACCACGCGATGGTCGAGGTAACTGATCTGTGGCTGATACACCAGGTGGAATTGGTCCCGGCTCAGGGCCTCGCGCAGGTCTTTTTCCAGTTCGCGGCGGCGGCGCATTTCGCTGTCGACGCTGGCGATATAGAACTGATAGCGGTTGCGCGAGCGGCTCTTGGCCAGGGTCATCGTCTGTTCGGCTTTTTGCAGCAGCTTCTCGGTGCTGTCGCCGTCTTCCGGGAACAGCGTGATGCCGATGGTCGCGCGCAGGCGGATCTGATCCTGGTCGAGGGCGAATTCCGCCTCCAGGTCGTCCAGGATGCTTTGTGCCAGCTCGGCCGCCTCGTAAGGCTGGTCGATATCGGCTTGAACCAGCGCGAACTGATCGCCACCCAGGCGGGCCAGTGCGCCGAGGCGGCCGCTGTGGGCACGCAGACGGTCGGCCAGCGCCAGCAGCAATTTATCGCCGGCCTGGTAGGTAAACTGTTCGTTGACGCTCTTGAAGTCGTCCAGCCCGACACACAGCACCGCCACACGGCGTTGGCGGCGGCCGGCGTCGATCAGGATCTTGTCCAACTGCTCCTGCAACTTCTGACGATTCGGCAGGCCGGTGAGGAAGTCGTACTGGGCCATGCGCAGCAGGCTGGATTCGGCTTCGTGACGCAGGTGAGTATTGCGCTCGATGGACTCGAGCAACTGGTTGGCCGTGTTGATCCACAACCCCAGCTCATTGCGTTCATGGCCTTTGAGCTGGGGGATTTTGTGTTCGCTGGGCCGGTCCGGGTTGATTGAGGTCAAATGCTCGATGATTCGCGACAGCGGTTTGGTCAGCAGCCAGTGATAAACCAGGTACAACACCAGGCCCATGGCCAGGGCGCGCAGCACGCCGGAAATAAAGATGATCACCGAACTGACAATAAAGCCTTTGCCGTAGGTGGCCGTGTCCAGGGTGATGCTCAGGTCGCCGTAATATTCGCTGTAGGGGCCTTTGCCGACCAATGAGGTGGTGAAGGTGCGTTCCCGTCCAAGAATCAGGTCGGTCAGCCAACGGGTAGGCGATTGCTGCAAGGCGCGGCTTTTTTCCGCGAGCATGGTTTCGTTGGGATGGCCAATGGAGGCCATGCGCACGGCGTCGTCCTGGAACAGACCCTCGATGACCTGCATCCCCATCTCGCGGTCCAGGCTATAGACGGCCTGAGTCGAGGGGTCGCGAAACATGTCGAGAATGCGTTGGGCATCGCCCGCCACGGCCTGGTGTGTCTTGTAGGCGTCGAACACAATCTGCGCCACGCTTAAAGCCACGCCCACGATCAATGCCGACAGCAGCACAACCCGTAGCAACTTCACCGACAAGCTGTTTTTGAGTTCCAGCTTCAAAGGGTCATTCCTTGTTCCGTGCGGGTGGCCTCAATATGCCATGAGTATTGGCAATCTCGGGTTGGCAGTCAAAGGAACATTGGGGCAAAAGCAGGTTTGGAGTGTGCATCGAAGTGGTGCAGGGCGGATTTGCATCCGCCTGCTGGGCGCGCAGTCAATATCAGAAGGTCAGCGTACGCTTTGCTGTTTCCTGGGTGCTCGAAAAATCCAGGCTTTTGTTTTGAGAGTCCAAGGCGTTGCCCAGTGCTTTGGCCAGCACATCGGCGAACGGCTGGGCGAGCGGGGCGACGGCTTTGGTGACCTCTCCAACGGCTTTGGCGGCATCGCCGATGATGGGCAGCGCTGCGAGTGCTCCAATAGACATAGTTAATTCTCCGACAGGTATGAAAGGCGAATTCCTCTCCATGCCTGGGTGGCGTTGCCTGATCGCTCAGTTCCGTTGCCCACAAAAAAGCCCGGCATGCGCCGGGCTCTTTCTACTGCAAGTGTTGCTTAGGCAGTGAAGGTCTTGCCTTCGAACTGCTCAGCCACGAACTTCCAGTTGACCAGGTTCCAGAACGCTTCCACATACTTTGGACGCACGTTGCGGTAGTCGATGTAGTAAGCGTGTTCCCAGACGTCGCAGGTCAGCAGCGGGGTGTCGCCGCTGGTCAGCGGGTTGCCGGCGCCGATGGTGCTGGCCAGGGCCAGGGAACCGTCAGCCTTTTTCACCAACCAGCCCCAACCGGAACCGAAGGTACCGACGGAAGTCTTGGTGAACTCTTCCTTGAACTTGTCGAACGAACCGAACGCAGCGTTGATGGCTTCAGCCAGCGCGCCGGTAGGTTGGCCGCCGGCGTTTGGCGCCAGGCAGTTCCAGTAGAAGGTGTGGTTCCAGACCTGAGCGGCGTTGTTGAAGATGCCGCCCGAAGAGGATTTAACGATCTCTTCCAGGGTCTTGCCTTCGAACTCGGTGCCTGGCACCAGGTTGTTCAGGTTCACGACATAGGTGTTGTGGTGCTTGTCGTGGTGGTACTCCAAGGTTTCCTTGGAAATGTGCGGCTGCAGGGCATCGTGTGCGTACGGCAGCGGCGGCAATTCGAAAGCCATGATAATTCTCCTAATCAGGTCAGTTGCGGTGAGCGCAAGGCCGATCACGGGCGGCCAAACAAGCGCCGGGGAGTTTGAACTCTTTGCGGCGCAGGGTCCGGATCATAGCACCGGGGGTGTGGCAAAACCACGCAACAACTGTGTGGGATAGAGGTTCCAGAGCGTTTTGGAATATTCCTCAGGCGCTGATCAATTGATAGGCGACGCTGAACATCATCACGGCGACCAAAAGGTCCAGCAGGCGCCAGGTTGCCGGGCGCGCCAGCCAAGGGGCCAGCCACGCCGCGCCCAGTGCCAGAGTGGCGAACCACAGGAACGACGCACTGGCCGCACCGGCCACATACGCACCCGGTTCGGTCTGCTGAGCACCCAGGGAGCCAATCAACAGCACTGTGTCCAGGTACACGTGGGGATTGAGCAACGTCACCGCCAGGGCACTGAGCAAAACGGCGCGCAGCGAGCGCACCTTGAAGGCGTCGCCTTGTTCCAGGCTCTGCTTTGAGCACGCCCGACGTAGCGCCAAGGTGCCATACCACAACAGGAAGGCTGCGCCACCCCAGCGGGCAATCGCCAGCAGCAGCGGGTTCTGCGCCAGCACCGTGGCCAGGCCGAACACCCCGGCGGCGACCAGAATGGCGTCGCACACAATGCACAGTGCCGCCACCGGCAAGTGATGCTCGCGGCGCAAGCTTTGCGCCAATACGAAGGCGTTCTGCGTGCCGATCGCCATGATCAGCCCAAGGGCCACCAGCAGCCCGTTCACATAGCTCTGCCACATAAGGTCTACTCCGCGTCCGCTGCCAATTGCCGCAACACGTGCATGGCACGCTCGGCGTCGGCGCGGCCGACAAACAAGTGGTCGTGGTAATAACCGGCAATCACGTTGCAGCTGATGCCGGCCTTGCCCAGTGCACTGGCGAAAGCGGCAGTCAGGCCCACGGCTTCCAAGGCCGAATGCACGTTCAAGGTGATCCAGGCCGCGACGTATTCGAAGGCCAGGCCGGCTTGTTGCGCTTGTTGGCGCTCGACGATCAGCGTCAGGCCTTCCTGCTCGCGAAAGCTGCCGATGACTTCGCAGCCTTCGGGAATACGTTGGTCGGGCACGGTGCAGAACACGTAGTCGCCCTCATTCAACTGTGGGCTCATGCTGCGTAGCAGGGTTGCCAGGGCGGTTTCGCCAGCCATATGAGGGATTCCTTTGAAAAGTTGGGAAGCAATGCTGGTTATTTTCACGGCGCAGGCTGTATAAGAAAAACCAATATTGCTGATCGCTCATTAGGAAAACTGATGTTCGACTATAAATTGCTTTCCGCGCTGGCGGCGGTGGTGGAACAGGCTGGCTTCGAACGCGGTGCACAGGTATTGGGATTGTCGCAGTCGGCGATGTCCCAGCGCATCAAACTGCTGGAAGCGCGCATCGGCCAACCGGTGCTGGTGCGGGTTACACCGCCGACGCCCACGGACATCGGGCGGCGGTTGCTCAACCATGTGCAACAGGTGCGGTTGCTGGAGCGCGACTTGCAAAGCCAGGTGCCCGCGCTGGACGAGGAGGGTATGCCCGAGCGGCTGCGTATCGCCCTGAATGCCGACAGCCTTGCCACTTGGTGGGCGCAGGCGGTCAGCGATTTCTGCGCCGAACAGCATGTGTTGCTGGACTTGGTGGTGGAGGACCAGACCGTGGGCCTCAAGCGCATGCGCGCCGGTGAAGTGGCGGCTTGTATCTGCGCCAGCGAGCGCCCTGTGGCGGGCGCGCGCAGCCTGTTGCTCGGCGCCATGCGTTATCGGGCGCTGGCCAGTCCGGCCTTTATTGCCAGGCACTTTCCCGAGGGCGTGCGCGCCGAGCAACTGGCGCGCACGCCGGCTTTGGTATTCGGTCCGGATGATTTCCTGCAGCACCGTTACCTGGCGTCCCTCGGGGTGGACGGGGGTTTTGAGCACCATCTATGCCCCTCCTCCGAAGGCTTTATCCGGCTGACAGAGGCTGGCCTGGGCTGGGGCCTGGTGCCCGAATTGCAGGTGCGCGACCAGTTGGAGAAGGGCGTATTGCTCGAGTTATTGCCAGATAAGCCCATCGACGTGCCGTTGTACTGGCATCATTGGCGCAGTGGCGGTCAGCTGTTGGGGCTGTTGACCAACCATCTCGCCCAGGCGTGTGGCCAATGGTTGGTGCCCTATCAGCAGTAACAAGCGTCAAGCTGCAAGCTGCAAGAAAAGCTTGCGGATCGTTTTTAACTTGTAGCTTGAGGCTTGACGCTGACAGCTGCATCCGTAGGAGGCTTCATGAAGATTCTGGTCACCGGCGCAAGCGGCTTCATCGGCGGGCGTTTTGCGCGTTTCGCCCTGGAGCAAGGCCTGGACGTGCGGGTCAACGGGCGACGCGCCGAGGGTGTGGAGCACCTCGTACGGCGCGGTGCCGAGTTTATCCAGGGTGATTTGAATGATGCCGACCTGGTACGCGAGCTGTGCCGTGACGTTGAAGCCGTGGTGCATTGCGCCGGCGCTGTCGGGCTGTGGGGCAAATACCAGGACTTTCATCAGGGCAATGTGCTGGTGACCGAAAATGTCGTTGAAGCCTGCCTGAAGCAACGGGTCGGGCGGCTGGTCCACTTGTCGTCACCGTCGATCTACTTTGACGGGCGCGATCACCTGGGGTTGACCGAAGAGCAGGTGCCCAAGCGTTTCAAGCACCCCTACGCCGCCACCAAATACCTGGCGGAGCAAAAAGTCTTCGGTGCCCAGGAATTCGGCTTGGAAGTGCTGGCCCTGCGCCCAAGATTCGTGACCGGTGCCGGTGATATGAGCATCTTTCCGCGCTTGCTGAAGATGCAGCGCAAGAATCGCTTGGCCATTGTCGGCGACGGCCTGAACAAGGTCGACTTCACCAGCGTGCACAACCTTAACGAAGCCCTCCTCAGCAGTTTGCTGGCGCCGGGGTCGGCCTTGGGTCGGGCCTACAACATCAGCAACGGCACGCCGGTACCGGTGTGGGATGTGGTGAACTACGTGATGCGCCAGATGGGCCTGCCTCAGGTTACCCGTTATCGGTCCTACGGCTTGTCCTACAGCGTGGCAGCATTGAACGAGGCTTTTTGCGCCATGTGGCCGGGTCGCCCGGAGCCGGCGTTGTCACGCCTGGGGATGCAGGTAATGAACAAAGATTTCACCCTGGACATCAGTCAGGCGCGGCATTATCTCGACTACGAGCCCAAGGTCAGCCTGTGGACCGCGCTCGACGAGTTCTGCGGTTGGTGGAAGGCCCAGGATCCCGGCCTGAAGTAGCCCCACGATCCGTGACACATCGGGAACCGAATTCGTGGTTCCGGGTCGACCAGTGCGCGGGGAACGCGGTTTATAATCCCGGCGCTCGGCCTTCCAGCTAGCCATCTCATTGATTCAAGGTAGATTCATGCGTAACGATGCTAAAGACGATGATTTCGACAACGTTCCCAGCCTGCGGGCTGATCAAGGGGATGACGATGATTTCGCGCCGACTCCCGCCACCTCCGTACGCTCGCGCAATACCAAGGTGGTGACGGTCAAAAGAGCCAGCACCGGCCCATTGTGGGCATTGGTCGGTGCACTGCTGATCGCCTTTGCCGGTCTTGCTTGGTGGAGCTTCCAGCAGATTTCCCTGATGGGTCAGCAGTTGGTCGCCACCCAAGAGAGTTTCGCGCGCATCAGCGAGGAAGCGGCGGGGCGCCTGCAGGACATTTCCGGCAAGGTCGTGGCCAGCGAGGCCAATGTGAACAACGGCAGCGAAGCGCTGAAGTTGCAGATCAAGCAACTGGAGACCCAGTTGCTGGAGCAGGGCAAGCAACAAGTCGGCGTGGCCGGCCAGGCGAGTGAACTGGACCAGCGTCTTGCGCAGATGACCACCAACACCACCGAGCTGGCCAGCGCCAATGCCAAGTTGCAGGGCCAGGTCCAGGCCTTGACCGACGCAGTCGCCAGCCTCAAGGCGACGCAGGGAGAGATCAAGGAACTGTCGACCGACGTGGCCGCCTTGAAGAAGCAGGGCAACCCGAGCGCCGCTATCGCCCGTCTGGAACAGGACCTGCTGGTACTCAAGAGCGCGCAGGAAAATCAGCCCGCCAACAGCGACGCGCCGACCAATAAAGAGTTCGACGTGTTCCGCATCCAGACCACGCGCAACATCACCACCTTGCAGAGCCAGGTGCAGAACTTGAATCAACGCCTCAATGCACCGGCGGCCGCCACGCCGCTCGGCCAGTAAATGTTGCGGGTAAATGTCACCGCTTGGTGACATTTGCCATCGGCTTCGTTACATGCCCCTTTGGCGGCCTTGGTTAGACTTCGGTCATCCCATAAAAAAAACAAAGGCCACCCATGACCACGCAACCACTGCCTGCCAGCAGTTGGCTGAATGCACCTGCCCATCACGCCTGGCTTGCGAGCGAAGGCCAGCGACTGCTGGCATTTGCCAAAGCCTCTCAGCTGCCTGACGGCTTCGGCAACCTTGATGACAAGGGCCAACTGCCGGCCAATGCCTACGCCGAAACCATGAACACCGCGCGAATGACCCACAGCTTTGCCATGGCCCATGTCATGGGGTTGCCGGGTTACGCCGACCTGGTCGCCCACGGCGTCGCGTCGCTCAGTGGACCACTGCGCGACAGTGAACACGCAGGCTGGTTCGCCACCCCCAATGCCCGCGATGGCAACCATGGCAAAGCGGCTTACCTGCATGCATTTGTCGCCCTGGCCGCCAGCTCGGCGGTGGTGGCCGGCGCACCTGGCGCACAGAACCTGCTGAACGACGCCATCCATATCATCGATCAGTTCTTCTGGAGCGAAGAAGAAGGCGTGCTGCTCGAATCCTTTGCCCGGGACTGGACGGGTGTCGAGGCCTATCGCGGCGCCAACAGCAACATGCACGCCACCGAGGCATTCCTGGCGTTGGCCGATGTGACGGGTGATCCACGCTGGCTGGACCGTGCGCTGCGTATCGTCGAGCGGGTTATACACACCCATGCCGCGGCTAACCGATTCATGGTCATCGAGCACTTCGACGTTCATTGGCAACCGCTGCTCGGTTACAACGAAGACAACCCGGCCGACGGTTTTCGCCCTTACGGCATTACCCCAGGTCACGGTTTTGAGTGGGCGCGGCTGCTGCTGCACCTGGAGGCCGCACGTCTGCAGGCGGGGTTGGTCACGCCGGACTGGCTGGTGACCGATGCTCAAGGCCTGTTCGCCAGCGCGTGCGAGGGCGCCTGGGCCGTGGATGGCGCTCCCGGCATCGTCTATACCCTGGATTGGAACCACCGTCCGGTGGTGCGCGAACGTCTGCATTGGACCCACGCCGAAGCCAGTGCCGCTGCCCAGGCACTGCTCAAACGCACCGCGGATCCGCATTACGAGGTGTGGTATCGACGCTTCTGGGAATTCTGCGAGACCCACTTTATCGACAGGACCAACGGCAGCTGGCACCACGAACTTGATGCCCACAACGTGCCCAGCAGCACCATCTGGGGCGGCAAACCGGACCTGTACCATGCCTGGCAGGCGGTTGTGCTACCCGTACTGCCCTTGTCACCCAGTATGACCAGTGCTTTAGGCCGGGGCTTATATGTCACAAGGTGGTGACATTTGTGCGTCCCTTTGTTACCTGCGCCCTGAACATCCATGTTTAAACTCCGTGCAGCGCAAGCTCTAGACTTGCATGCATAACAACAAGAAAAGGTACTCAGATGAACGCGATTAATCGCCTCGCCGTCGCTATTTCCATTGCCTCGTTGTTTCCCCTCAGTGCATTTGCCGCCGACTCGAAAGGGACGGTTGAAGTTGTGCACTGGTGGACCTCCGGCGGTGAAAAAGCGGCCGTAGATGTCCTGAAGGCCCAAGTCGAGAAAGACGGCTTCACCTGGAAAGACGGCGCCGTCGCAGGTGGCGGTGGCGCCACCGCCATGACCGTGCTGAAAAGCCGTGCGGTCGCCGGCAACCCACCAGGCGTTGCTCAGATCAAGGGTCCGGACATCCAGGAATGGGCATCCACCGGCCTGCTCGACACCGACGTGCTTAAAGACGTCGCCAAAGACGAAAAGTGGGACTCCCTGCTCGACAAGAAAGTCTCCGATACCGTGAAGTACGATGGCAACTACGTCGCCGTTCCGGTCAACATCCACCGCGTGAACTGGCTGTGGATCAACCCGGAAGTCTTCAAGAAAGCCGGTATCACCAAGAATCCGACCACCCTCCAGGAATTCTACGCAGCCGGCGACAAGCTCAAGGCCGCGGGCTTCATTCCGCTGGCCCATGGTGGCCAGCCTTGGCAGGACAGCACCGTATTCGAAGCGGTGGTGCTGTCGGTAATGGGGGCTGACGGCTACAAGAAAGCCCTGGTTGACCTGGACAATGCCGCGCTCACCGGCCCGGAAATGGTCAAGGCGCTGACCGAACTGAAGAAAGTCGCGACCTACATGGACGTCGATGGCAAAGGCCAGGACTGGAACCTCGAAGCGGGCAAGGTCATCAACGGCAAGGCCGGCATGCAGATCATGGGTGACTGGGCCAAGTCCGAGTGGACCGCCGCCAAGAAAGTCGCCGGCAAAGACTACGAATGCGTAGCCTTCCCGGGCACCGATAAAGCCTTCACCTACAACATTGACTCCCTGGCAGTGTTCAAGGTGAAAGACAAGGGTACCCAGGCCGGTCAGCAAGACATCGCCAAAGTCGTGCTGGGTGAAAACTTCCAGAAAGTCTTCAGCATCAACAAAGGTTCGATCCCGGTTCGTAACGACATGCTCCATGAAATGGACAAGCTCGGCTTCGATTCCTGCGCCCAGACCGCGGCCAAGGACTTCCTTGCCGACGCCCAGACTGGCGGCCTGCAGCCAAGCATGGCGCACAACATGGCTACTACCCTGGCCGTGCAAGGTGCGTTCTTTGATGTCGTGACCAACTACATCAACGACCCGAAAGCCGACCCGGCCGACACCGCCAAGAAACTCGGCGCTGCGATCAAGTCGGCTAAATAAAAATAAGCTGCAAGTTGCAAGCTACAAGCTGCAAGTCGTGTGTTGTATGTCTTGACGCTTGGCGCTTGCAACTGCCTTTACTCTTTCAGTGGATTTTCCCATGAGTTCTGTTGCTGTGTTCAGCAAGGCCTCGCCGTTCGATGCATTGCAGCGCTGGCTTCCCAAACTGGTGCTGGCGCCCAGCATGTTCATCGTTCTGGTGGGCTTCTACGGCTACATCCTGTGGACGTTCGTTCTGTCGTTCACTACGTCCACGTTCCTGCCGAGCTACAACTGGGCGGGGCTTGCGCAATACGCGCG
Organism: Pseudomonas sp. BCA17; assembly: GCF_004519405.1. Lineage (GTDB taxonomy): Bacteria > Pseudomonadota > Gammaproteobacteria > Pseudomonadales > Pseudomonadaceae > Aquipseudomonas. The sequence continues at coordinate 365,098 of NZ_SGWI01000005.1, forward strand.
GTTGTTCGACAACGACCGCTGGTGGGTGGCGAGCAAGAACCTGGCGGTTTTCGGCGGGATGTTTATCGGCATCACCTTGGTGATCGGCGTGACACTGGCGATTTTCCTCGACCAGAAGATCCGTCGTGAAGGCTTTATCCGCACCATTTACCTGTACCCGATGGCGCTGTCGATGATCGTCACCGGTACGGCCTGGAAATGGCTGCTCAACCCGGGCATGGGCCTGGACAAACTCCTGCGTGACTGGGGCTGGGAAGGCTTCCGTCTCGACTGGCTGATCGACCCTGATCGCGTGGTTTACTGCCTGGTGATTGCCGCGGTGTGGCAAGCCTCCGGCTTCATCATGGCGATGTTCCTGGCAGGCCTGCGTGGGGTTGATCAATCGATCATCCGTGCCGCGCAGATCGACGGTGCCAGCCTGCCGCGCATCTACTGGAGCGTGGTGCTGCCCAGCCTGCGCCCGGTGTTCTTCAGTGCGGTGATGATCCTGGCGCACATTGCGATCAAGAGCTTCGACCTGGTCGCAGCCATGACCGCCGGTGGCCCGGGCTACTCGTCCGACCTGCCCGCCATGTTCATGTACTCGTTCACCTTCAGCCGTGGCCAGATGGGCATGGGCTCGGCCAGTGCGATCCTGATGCTCGGCGCGATTCTCGCGATCATCGTGCCTTACCTGTATTCCGAGCTGAGGACCAAGCGTCATGACTAGTCTTGCTGCCAAACCTGCCATCAGCCTTAGCCGCATCGCGATCTATGCGGTGCTGATCCTCGCTGTGCTGCTTTACCTGGTGCCGCTGGTGGTCATGCTGCTGACCAGCTTCAAGACCCCGGAAGACATCAGCACCGGCAACTTGCTGAGCTGGCCGACCGTGGTTTCCGGCATCGGTTGGGTGAAAGCCTGGGCCACCGTGGAGGGCTACTTCTGGAACTCGATCAAGATCACCGTTCCGGCCGTGCTGATTTCCACCGCCATTGGGGCATTGAACGGTTATGTACTGTCGTTCTGGCGCTTCCGTGGCTCGCAGTTGTTCTTCGGCCTGCTGCTGTTTGGCTGCTTCCTGCCGTTCCAGACCGTGCTGCTGCCCGCGTCGTTTACCCTCGGCAAGATGGGCCTGGCCAGCACCACCACCGGCCTGGTGTTTGTGCACGTGGTCTACGGTCTGGCGTTTACTACACTGTTTTTCCGTAACTACTACGTGAGCATTCCTGACGCGCTGATCAAGGCCGCACGGCTGGACGGTGCAGGTTTCTTCACCATCTTCCGTCAGATCATTCTGCCGATGTCGACGCCGATCATCATGGTCTGCCTGATCTGGCAGTTCACGCAGATCTGGAACGACTTCCTGTTCGGCGTGGTGTTCTCCAGCGGCGACTCCCAGCCCATCACGGTGGCGCTGAACAACCTGGTCAACACCAGCACCGGGGCCAAGGAATATAACGTGGATATGGCGGCGGCGATGATCGCCGGGCTGCCGACCCTGCTGGTCTATGTGATCGCAGGCAAGTATTTCGTGCGCGGCCTCACGGCTGGCGCGGTCAAGGGGTAATCATGGCTACGCTTGAACTTCGCAATGTAAACAAGACCTATGGCGCCGGCTTGCCCGACACCTTGAAGAACATCGAGCTGTCGATCAAGGAAGGCGAATTCCTGATCCTGGTCGGCCCCTCGGGTTGCGGTAAATCCACGCTGATGAATTGCATCGCCGGGCTTGAGACCATCACCGGCGGCGCGATCATGATCGGCGATCAGGACGTCAGCGGCATGAGCCCCAAGGACCGTGACATCGCCATGGTGTTCCAGTCCTACGCGCTGTACCCGACCATGAGCGTGCGCGAGAACATCGAGTTCGGCCTCAAGATCCGCAAGATGCCCCAGGCCGATATCGACGCCGAAGTGGCGCGCGTGGCCAAGCTGCTGCAGATCGAACATCTGCTCAACCGCAAGCCGGGCCAACTCTCCGGCGGTCAGCAACAGCGCGTGGCCATGGGCCGTGCACTGGCGCGTCGACCAAAGATCTACCTGTTCGACGAACCGCTGTCCAACCTCGACGCCAAGCTGCGGGTCGAGATGCGCACTGAAATGAAACTGATGCACCAGCGTCTGAAAACCACCACGGTCTACGTGACCCATGACCAGATCGAAGCGATGACCCTGGGCGACAAAGTGGCGGTGATGAAGGACGGCATCATTCAGCAGTTCGGTACGCCGAAAGAGATCTACAACGACCCGGCCAACCAATTCGTGGCGAGCTTCATCGGTTCGCCGCCGATGAACTTCGTGCCGCTGCGGTTGCAGCGCAAGGACGGACGCCTGGTGGCGCTGCTCGACAGCGGCCAGGCCCGTTGCGAGTTGGCGCTCAATGTGTCGGACGCCGGCCTTGAAGACCGCGACGTGATCCTGGGCTTGCGCCCGGAGCAGATCATGTTGGCGAATGGCGAGGGCGACAGTGCGTCGAGCATTCGTGCCGAAGTCCAGGTCACCGAACCGACCGGCCCGGACACCTTGGTGTTTGTGCAACTCAACGACACCAAGGTCTGCTGCCGCCTGGCGCCTGATGTGGCGCCCCAGGTTGGTGAGACCCTGACCCTGCAATTCGATCCGGCCAAGGTCCTGCTGTTCGACGCCAACTCCGGTGAGCGTCTGGGCACTGCCGCCGCATCGCCTGCACACGGGCATACCGGCAACGTGGCCCAATTCAAAGGTCGTTGAGTCTATAACTTGTTGTTTTAGATAAAAAATGTAACCCGCGTTAGATAAAAACAGTTTAATAACAATAAAGACGAGGATGTAGGGATGAAAAAGCAACACAACAATACTCGGCTGATCTGCCAACTGTCAGCAGCAGCCGCTCTGGTATTGTCCGCCAATGCGATGGCGGCCGATGCGTTCAGCGCCGATTCCAAGTGGATGACCGGCGATTGGGGCGGCGAGCGGACCAAGCTGATCGAGCAAGGTATCGATATCAAGGCTGACTACGTCGGGGAGATGGGCTACAACGCCCACGGCGGTTATAACGATGACAAGACCGGTCGCTACTCTGACCAGTTCGGTCTTGGCGTGGCACTGGACCTGCAAAAACTGTGGGGTTGGGACAATACCCAGGCCAAGATCCAGTTGACCAACCGTAATGGCCAGAACATCTCCAACGACCGTATTGGCGACCCGCGTGCCGAAACGCTGAGTTCGTCCATGGAAGTCTACGGCCGTGGCCACATGGTGCGCCTGACCCAGTTCTGGATCCAGCACCAGATGTTCGACAACAAGCTGGACGTCAAGCTCGGTTACTTCGGCGAAGGCGAAGACTTCAACACCTTCCCGTGCGACTTCCAGAACCTGTCGTTTTGCGGCTCGCAAGTGGGTAACTACGTCAACACCTGGTACAACTGGCCGGTGGCGCAGGCCGCCATCCGCGTGAAGTACAACATCACGCCTGAGCTGTATGCGCAAATCGGTGCATACAACCAGAACCCGTCGCAGCTGGAGCACGGCAACGGCTTCAAACTCAGCGGCAGCGGCACCAAGGGCACCGTGATTCCGGTGGAATTGGTCTGGTCGCCGAAGGTCAATAACCTGCCGGGCGAATACCGTGTGGGTTACTACAAGAGCGCAGCCGATGCTCCGGACGTGCGTGAAGACGTCAACGGCAACGATAAGGTCCTCACTGGCGCAGACTTCCGTACCCGCAGCAGCAAGAAAGGCTACTGGTTCGTTGCCCAACAGCAACTCACCACTCACAACGGCGACGCTTCCCGTGGCTTGAACATTGCGGCGAACGCCACGTTCCACGACAAGGAAACCAACGTGGTCGACAACTATCAGTCGCTCATGCTGGTGTACAAGGGCCCATTCGACGCGCGTCCAAAAGATGACGTCGGTATCGGTGCTGCGCGCCTGCACGTCAACAATGACGTGAAAAAGAACGCGGAGCTGCTCAATGCCGCCAACGGCGTCAGCGATTACGACAATGCGCTGTACACGCCGATCCGCGAAACCGAGTACAACTTCGAAATCAACTACGGCTTCCACGTCACCAACTGGCTGACCGTGCGTCCTAACCTGCAATACGTCGTGCAACCTGGCGGCGTGGACAAAGTCGACAACGCGTTGGTAGCGGGCCTGAAAATTCAGTCTACGTTCTAACGCTGTTGCGATAAGCTCCTTCTCTCTGTGCGCATTTTGCGGGTAGCCATGGCTATCCGCTTTTTTTTGGGCTGCACTGTGATGATATTCAGGACCGTGGCACATGCATGAGCATCCGCTGCAACGCTTTTTCAAATCCCTGCGCGAGCGTCCGGTGTTCGCCTGGGAGCGCTTTCAGATGCGCGACGTGCTGGTGATTGACCATCCGCTGTGCCAGGCGGTGTTCAGTCGCCAGGGCGCGCAATTGCTGCATTTCCAGCCGCGTGGCCAGAAGCCCTGGTTGTGGTGTGCGGCCAAGTGGCCGCAGGTCGGAGCCATCCGTGGTGGCGTGCCGGTGTGCTGGCCTTGGTATGGTCGTCACCCGAGTGAGAACGCGTGGCCGTCCCATGGCTGGGCGCGGCTGATCGACTGGAAGCTGCTCGACAGCAACACCGACGACGATGGCGTGCGTCTGCACTGGCAATTACGGCTGTGCGACTGGCAGGTCGACCTGCATGCGCACTTGGGTGAAACCCTGGAGTTGCGCCTGAGCACCGAGCATCAGGACGAACTTCCTTGCCAGTTGAGCCATGCTTTGCACGCTTACTGGCGTATTGGTCATGTTGATGAGATAGCGCTGTCCGGGCTCGACGGGGCGCAAGGTTATGACCAGCTCAATCGCCAGGCCTGCCAGCAGGAAGGCGAGTTACGAGTGGACGGTGGCTGCCAGCGGGTGTTCCAGCATGAGGGCGAATTGCACCTCAAGGATCATGCCTGGCAGCGCGAATTGTGCATCGACACCGGTGACAGCGCGGATACCGTGGTGTGGCACCCGGGCAGCCGGCCGTTGTTGGGCGTGAGCTTCAACGAGGCGTCGGGGTTTGTATGCGTGGAGTCGGCGATGGCCGGGGCCAGTCTGGCACCGGGGGAGAGGGCGCATCTGAGTCTGCAGGCGCGAGCCGGGGTTTGACGGTGTGGCTGGTGGTGCCATAGGGAGCAAGCCCCTTCCTGCATTCGACTGCTTTCCCATATTGGAGCTCGGTCAAGTGCAGGAGGGGGGCTTGCTCTCGATCAGGCCATTACAACTTCTGGCCTAGTTGAACTCATCCCCGACCGGATACCGGCTGTCATTCAAGCTCTCTTTGATCTTGCGCAAATGTGGCTGGAAATCCACGCCTCGGCGCAAGGTCATGCCGGTCGCCAGCACGTCCAGTACCGTCAGCTGGATGATCCGCGAAGTCATCGGCATGTAGATGTCGGTGTCTTCCGGCAGCGGAATGTTCAGGCTCACCGTGCTGGCTTTGGCCAGCGGTGAGTTCTCGGCAGTCACGCCCAGCACCGAGGCACCATTGCTGCGTGCGATACGCGCCACTTCCACCAACTCGCGGGTACGCCCAGTGTAGGAAATGATCACGAACAGCTCGCCGGTATGGGCCACCGAGGCGATCATGCGCTGCATCAGTACGTCGGCGTGGGCGGTCACCGCCAGGTTGAAGCGGAAAAACTTGTGCAGCGCATCCATGGCCACCGGGGCCGAGGCACCCAGGCCGAAGAAGTGGATCTGCCGTGCCTGGATCAGCAAGTCTACGGCCTTGCTGATCAGGGCCGGGTCCAGCGCCTGGCAGGCGCTGTCCAGGGAGGCAATGGCGCTGCCGAAGATCTTCTGGGTATACGCTTCGGGGTTATCATCGGCTTCCACTGCGCGGCTGACATAGGCCGCGCCGCTGGCCAGGCTTTGCGCCAACTGCAATTTCAGTTCAGGGTAACCGCTGACACCGAACGAACGGCAGAAACGGTTGACCGTCGGCTCACTGACCGAGGCGGCCTGGGCGAGGGCGGCGATCGAGAAGCGTGTGGCCTGCTGCGGGTTGAGCAGGATGACTTCAGCGACTTTGCGCTCGGCCTTGTTCAATTCTTCGAGGCGGTTCTGGATCTGTTCCAGAAGATTTCGCACGCGGTCCATTCAGTCTTTCCTTCGGGCGACGATGCAAATTAAGGGCGGCAACCAATCGACGAGCGGCCCTTCGAGGTGGCCTATCCTACTGAGGGTAGCTGAACACCACCACTCGCAATGCGTATTTTGGGAAAATGTTGTGGTTATTACTACATTTTTCCTTGAGTGATGTCTTGAAAAAAGGTATTTGTAGCTTAACTTGATAAAAGAACAAACATCATGCCTTCGATAACCGTGGAACCCTGCACCTTTGCCCTGTTTGGCGCCTTGGGTGATCTGGCGCTGCGCAAGTTATTTCCTGCCCTCTATCATCTCGATGGCGCCGGGCTCTTGCACGACGACACCCGCATCATGGCACTGGCCCGTGAAGCCGGCACCGAGCAACAGCACCTGGCCCACATCGAAAAAGAACTGCGCAACTACGTCGGCAAGGAAATGGATGAGGCCGTGGCCCAGCGCTTCCTGGCCCGTCTGGTCTATGTGCATGTCGATTTCATGAAGGCTGACGACTACGTCGCGCTGGCTGAAAAAGCCGGTGGCGAGCAACGTCTGATCGCCTACTTCGCCACCCCGGCTGCGGTGTATGGCGCGATCTGCGAAAACCTGGCCAAAGTCGGCCTGGCTGAAAACACCCGCGTGGTATTGGAAAAGCCGATCGGCTCCGACCTGGAGTCGTCGCGCAAGGTCAACGACGCCGTGGCGCAGTTTTTCCCGGAAAACCGCACGTATCGCATCGACCACTACCTGGGCAAGGAAACCGTCCAGAACCTGATCGCACTGCGGTTCGCCAACAGCCTGTTCGAAACGCAGTGGAACCAGAACTACATTTCCCATGTGGAAATCACTGTGGCCGAGCAGGTCGGTATCGAAGGCCGCTGGGGTTACTTCGACAAGGCCGGCCAACTGCGGGACATGATCCAGAATCACCTGCTGCAACTGCTTTGCCTGATCGCCATGGACCCACCGGCCGACCTGTCCGCCGACAGCATTCGAGACGAGAAGGTCAAGGTGCTCAAGGCCCTGGCACCGATCAGCCCGGACGGCCTGACTACTCAGGTGGTACGTGGCCAGTACATCGCCGGCTACAGCGCCGGCAAGCCTGTGCCGGGTTACCTGGAAGAAGAGAATTCCAACACCCAGAGCGATACTGAGACGTTCGTCGCCCTGCGTGCCGATATCCGTAACTGGCGTTGGGCCGGGGTGCCGTTCTACCTGCGTACCGGCAAGCGCATGCCGCAAAAGCTGTCGCAGATCGTCATCCACTTCAAGGAACCGTCGCACTACATCTTCGCCCCCGAGCAGCGCTTGCAGATCAGCAACAAACTGATCATCCGCCTGCAGCCGGACGAGGGTATTTCCTTGCGCGTGATGACCAAGGAACAGGGCCTGGACAAGGGCATGCAGCTGCGCAGCGGTCCGCTGCAATTGAATTTTTCCGACACCTACCGCAGTGCACGGATTCCCGATGCCTACGAGCGGTTGTTGCTGGAAGTGATGCACGGCAATCAGAACCTGTTTGTCCGTAAAGATGAAATCGAAGCCGCGTGGAAGTGGTGTGACCAGTTGATCGCCGGGTGGAAGAAATCCGGTGACGCGCCCAAGCCGTATGCGGCGGGGTCCTGGGGGCCGATGAGCTCGATTGCACTGATCACGCGGGATGGGAGGTCGTGGTATGGCGATATCTGAACTGAAACTGCCTCAGGGCGTGACAGCCCATGAGTACCGTACCGCCGCCTTGCTGGCGGACGGTCTGGCCAATGACGTGGCCGAACAGCTGCGCGCGGCCATCAGCGCCCGTGGTGACGCGACCCTGGTCGTGTCCGGCGGCCGCAGCCCGGTGGCATTCTTCCAGAGCCTGGCCAAGCAGGACCTGGACTGGTCAAAGGTCACTATCACCCTGGCCGATGAGCGCTGGGTGCCGGTGGAGCATGCCGACAGCAACGCCGGCCTGTTGAAGCAGCACTTGCTGCAAGGTCCGGCGGCCAAAGCCAGGTTCCTGAGTTTGTACAGTGCCGCGGCCAATCTTGAAGACGCAGCCTTGCAGGCCGATCGCCTGCTGGGCGAATTGCCAGCCATTGATGTGCTGGTGCTGGGCATGGGGGATGACGGCCACACCGCCTCGCTGTTTCCCAACAGCCCGAACCTCAGCGATGCCCTGCAACCCAACGGTACCCGCCGTTGCTGGCCGATGTTGGCGCCGACTGTGCCGCATCAACGCCTGACCATGAGTCGCGCGTTGCTGAGCACGGCGAACTACACCGTACTGTCGATTGCCGGCAGTTCGAAATTGACCACCTTGAGCGCCGCGCTGGCCAGTGATGACGTTGCTGCCATGCCGATTCGCGCGTTTTTGCAACCTACTCTAGAGATTTACTGGTGCCCATGAGCCAAGGATCAGCCGCTATGAACAGCCCTCAACCGACCGTATCCATGGCGGATAAAGTTGCCCTGATCGACAGCCTCTGCGCCAAGGCGCGGATTCTGCCGGTGATCACCATCGCCCGCGAACAGGACATCCTGCCGCTGGCCGATGCCCTGGCCGCCGGTGGTCTGACCGCATTGGAAGTGACCCTGCGTTCCGAGTTCGGCCTCAAGGCCATTCAGGTATTGCGCGAGCAACGCCCTGAACTGTGCACCGGCGCCGGCACCGTGCTCGACCGCCATATGCTCGAAGCGGCTGAAGTGGCCGGCTCGCAATTTATCGTCACCCCCGGCATTACCCGCGACCTGCTGGAAGCCTCGGTGCACAGCCCGATCCCGCTGCTGCCAGGCATCAGCAACGCCTCCGGCATCATGGAAGGTTATGGCCTGGGGTATCGCCGCTTCAAGCTGTTCCCAGCCGAAGTCAGCGGTGGCGTTGCCGCCATCAAGGCCCTCGGCGGCCCGTTCGGCGAAGTGAAATTCTGCCCGACCGGCGGTGTCGGCCCGGCCAACATCAAAAACTACATGGCGTTGAAAAACGTGATGTGCGTGGGCGGTAGCTGGATGCTGGACCCGGAGTGGGTCAAGAACGGCGACTGGGCCCGCATCCAGGAAGTTACCGCGCAAGCGCTGGCGCTGCTGGATTGATCTGCTTTTACTGAATCGTTGTTGCTGTGCTTAACGGCATTTTTGCGGTGCACTTGGTCGGTGTACCGCTTTTTTTTGCCTGTAGAAAAATGTCTAGTCGACACTCAGCTCGGTAATGGCGTTGACCAGCACATCGATGTCCGCCGCTGAGGTCGCCAACCCCGGCGTCACGCGAATACAGCTGCCAAATGCCGCCCCTGCACGGGTCGTCGTGAACAGGCCGTAGTCCTTGAGCAAGCGGTCCGCCATCAACTGCTGATCCCGCCCGATGAACTTGAATGCCGTGATCCCGCAATACAGGCGCGGATCGTCCGGCGTCAGCACTTCTATTCCCGGCAAAGGTCGTACCTGGCTTACCCAACGGTTACGCAGGTAATTGACCCGTGCACCTTTGGCCGCCGAACCTCCTGCTGCACGATGCTCTTGCAGCACCAGCGGCAAGGTCATCAAGGCCGGAAAGTTCGGCGTGCTGTAGGACGTACGCGCACGCACGTCGGTGGCGGGGTAGTGGAATTCGCCCATGTCCGGGTCGATATCGGCCAGGCGTTCCGGGGCGATGTACAGAAAGCCCAGGGTCAGCGGGGCGCCGATCCATTTGTGCAGGTTGAAGCCGGCAAACTGGATGCCCAGTTGCGCGAGGTTGAACTCGATCTGGCCCAGGGCGTGAGCGCCATCGAGGATCACATCGATGCCCTGTTCGCGTGCGGCCATGGCAATGGCCTGGACAGGCATCACCAGGCCGGTACGGTGGGTGACATGGGTCAGGGCCATCAGCTTGAGGCGAGGGTACTGAGTAAATGCTTGTTGATACGTCTGCACCAGGCTGTCGAAACTGGCCGGGTGTGCATGGGACACTTCGATCACTTCCACGCCACGATAACCTGCCAACCAGCGCATGGCCCCCTTGACCGTGTCGTACTCCAGGTCGCTGATCAGCACCTGATCGCCCGGTTGCAGGCGATTGTAGTTGCGGATCAGCGACTGCAAGGCTTCGGTGGCGTTGCGAGTGAAGGCGATCGAGTCGGGCTCTGCATCGATCAGCCCGGCCAGTTGGCGGCGTATCTCGACATTTTCGCCTTGTTCGAACTGCTGGCGCACATGCAACGAGTTACTGCGGTTGATAAAGGCGACGTGCTCCAGATAGTGCGCACATACCTCACGGCTCATACGCCCGAAGTAGCCGTTTTCCAGATTGATCGGGCCGGGTTCCAGCTCATAGCGCTGGGCGATGGTCTGCCAATGGTGTTCGTCGTGCGCAGTACGTGGCATGGCGGAGGCTCTTAATGACGAGGGGCGGGTTTACCGTGTTTCACGCGCAGCGGCTCGAGCAATTCGGACAGACCGTTGTGGTCGATTTCCTGCATCAATGCCAGTAAGCCGCCCAGCTCGCCGTGGGGAAAACCCTCACGTGCGAACCAGTTCAAGTAGGGGCCCGGCAGGTCGGCGATGATCCGTCCCTTGTATTTGCCGAAGGGCATTTCACGGGTGATCAGCAGTTCGAGTTTTTCCGGATTCATGGGCTTCAGGTAATCAAGTCGAGAGCTTGAAAATACAGGTATTTTGCACGAAGGCAAAATGACAGATCATGCAAACAACCTAGATACAGATGGTTCAATAATTCGTAACTTATTGAATTTTAAAAGAAAAACATTTTTCAAAAACCTGGCACGGGCGATGCAATTACTTAAGCAAGCTTAAACAAGCTTCTTTAAACCTGCCCAAGGAATTGAAAAATGACTGACATCAATAAAGAATCGATCTCTGTACTCAATGACCTGATCGAAACCAGCATCGACGGTCAGAAAGGCTTTAAAGAGTGCGCTGAAGATATCAAGCATCCAGAACTCAAGGCGCTGTTCGCCAAGCGCTCCGCTGATTGCGCCACGGCCGCTGCCGAACTGAAAACTGCCGTGCGTGCTCTGGGCGGTGATCCGGAAGATTCCGGCAGCGTTGCCGGTGCACTGCACCGCGGTTGGGTCGACGTCAAATCGATGCTCACCGGTAAGGATGAAGAGGCGGTACTGAACGAAGCCGAGCGCGGTGAAGATCACGCACTGAAGGCTTACCGGGAAGCGATCGAGAAGATCAACAAGCACAACCTGCTGGGTATCCGTGATCTGGTTGAGCGTCAGTTCCACGGCGCACAACGCAACCACGACCAGGTAAAAGCCCTGCGTAACCAGGCTCGCGCCCAGTCGTAAGTTCTGTCGTGCAATAGCGGTAGAAGGGGGCTTGCTCCCAATAACAGAGGGTCAGTCACTTTCGCGGGTGACTGACCCTTTGCTATTGGGGCAAAACCTTGTAGGCGTGAGCTTGCTCGCGAAAAACTTACAGGCGCCGTGTTCATTCAGGCAACACGCGTTATCGTTGACGTTTTTCGCGAGCAAGCTCGCTCCTACAGACGGCGACTTACGTGTGTCAGCCGATGCTGATCGGCGGCAGTTCGGTCAGCGTCACCACCTGCTGCTTGCGGGGGGCAAGGATTTCCGCCTCGCCATCCACTACCAACTCATCGTTCTGGTTGAAGACACGCGTAGCGATGCGTACACGGAATTTCGGCAGTTTCTCAAGGATTTCCAGGCGAACGGTCAGGGTGTCGCCGATTTTCACCGGTTTCTGGAAACTCATCTGCTGGCCGATATAGATGGTGCCCGGTCCAGGCAGCTCGCAGGCTACCGCCGCGCTGATCAGGGCGCCGCTGAACATGCCGTGGGCGATGCGCTCCTTGAACATAGTGGCTTTGGCGTACTCGGCATCCAGGTGTACCGGGTTGTGGTCGCCGGACATCGCGGCAAACAACTGGATATCGCGCTCTTCGACGGTCTTGCTGTAGCTGGCGGTCTGGCCGACTTCGAGGGCTTCGTACGGGGTGTTGGTAACCTGGGTCATCTAAAGGTGCATCCTGTGGCTAATCGGTAATTTAACAAGTTGATTTTAAACAACTTATTATCAAAAGGTTACTCGCAGCGAGTCGGTCGGCGTAACGTCAGGGCCTGGTCGAGCCACGTGAGCACATCCGCGGTGACTTCATCACGGTTGGTTTCATTGAACACTTCATGACGCGCCTGCGGGTAGATATTCAATTGCAGGTGCTGGCAGCCGGCCTCGCGCAGAGCATGGGCCAGGCTTTTGAGACGCTTGCCCTCACTCACCGGATCACATTCGCCGCCCATTACCAGAATCGGCAGGCCCGGGTCGATCTGGGCGAGATTGGACGCTTTGCTGATTTGCTGCAAGCCGCCCAGCAGGTCGACCCACAGTTGGTTGGTGCAACGGAAACCACACAGCGGGTCGTTGATGTACTTATCGACTTCATCCGGGTCCCGGCTGAGCCAGTCAAATGCGGTGCGGTTGGGCTTGAATGCCTTGTTGAATGAACCGAACGATAAGAACTCGATCAGTGCACTGCGCCCGCGCAAACCCTGGCGCGCCCGCTCGATGCGCGCAATCACCGCTGCGGCACGGTACAAGGCCACCGGCTGGAAATTCGATCCGCTGAGGATGGCCCCATCCAGGCTGGCACTGTGGTGCAGCAGGTACGCCTGGGCGATGTAGCTGCCCATGCTGTGGCCCAGCAAAATGATCGGCAGCCCCGGCTGTTGATGGGCGATATGCTGATTGAGACTGGCGAGATCACCGACGACTTTGTTCCAGCCGTCGTGCTCGGCGTACAACCCCAAGGTGCCTTCATCGGCCGTACGGCCATGGCCACGCTGGTCAGGCGCATACAAACCGTAACCGGCTGCGCACAAGGCTTGGGCCAGGCGTGCGTAGCGACCACTGTGCTCGGCCATGCCATGGGACAGCATGATTATGGCCTTGGCGGGGCCGTCCGGCAGCCATTGATTGACGTACAGGCGGCTGTGGTCATTCGCGGTCAGCCAGAAGGTGCTGTGGTTCATGGCGCTTCCTTTGCTCGGGATCGATGCAATGTATAGCTCATTCCCCGAGGGTGGGACATCTGCCTACGCCTCAGAGACAAGATTCATACAATCAATGAAACGGTTTGGCATATTTGCCGGATTGGCCATAGCTGCTAACGTCCCCGAAGCTCCGCTTTTTATAGCAGCCTGCTTTTTATAACTGCAGTTATCGCTACAGCGGCCAGACACACTCAGGTAAGAGGACAAGAATAATGCAACCTGATTTCTGGAATGACAAACGTGCGGCGGGCGTTCCCAATGACATCGACCTCACCACCTACAAATCGGTGATCGAAGTCTTCGAACGTTCCTGCAAAGCCTTTGCCGACCGTCCTGCGTTCAGCAACATGGGCATTACCCTGACCTACGCCGAGTTGGAGCGCCAGAGTGCGGCGTTCGCCGGTTACCTGCAACAGCATACCGACCTCAAGCCTGGCGAGCGCATTGCGGTACAGATGCCCAACGTGTTGCATTACCCCATCGCCGTGTTCGGCGCGCTGCGCGCCGGGCTGATCGTGGTCAACACCAACCCCCTCTACACCCCGCGCGAGATGCGCCACCAGTTCAAGGACGCCGGCGTGCGTGCGCTGGTCTACCTCAACCTGTTCGGCTCGCGGGTGCAGGAAGTGTGCGGCGACACCGAGATCGACTACCTGATTGAAGCCAGGATGGGCGACTTCATGCCCGCCGCCAAAGGCTGGCTGGTCAATACCGTGGTCGACAAGGTCAAGAAGATGGTCCCGGCCTACAGCCTGCCACGGGCCGTGTCCTTCAAGCGGGCTCTGCGCATGGGCGCAGGCCTGGGCGTGACGCGCCATCCGGTGAGTCTGGACGACATCGCCGTGCTGCAATATACCGGTGGCACCACCGGCCTGGCCAAGGGCGCGATGCTCACCCATGGCAACCTGGTGGCGAACATGCAACAGGTGCGGGCATGCATGTCCCAGGTCACCGATGACGGCCAGCCACTGGTGAAGGAAGGGCAGGAGGTGATGATCGCGCCGCTGCCGCTCTACCATATCTATGCCTTCACGGCGAACTGCATGTGCATGATGGTGACCGGTAACCACAATGTGCTGATCACCAACCCGCGGGACATCGGCGGCTTCATCAAGGAGCTGAAGAAGTGGCGATTCTCCTGCCTGCTGGGGCTCAACACGCTGTTTGTGGCATTGATGGACCACCCGGACTTCAAGACCCTGGACTTCTCGCACCTCAAGATCACCAATTCCGGCGGTACCGCTCTGGTCAAGGCCACGGCCGAACGCTGGAAGGCGCTTACCGGGTGCTCCATCGGCGAAGGCTATGGCCTGACTGAAACCTCACCCGTAGCGAGCACCAATCCCTATGGCAGCCATTCGCGACTGGGCACCGTGGGAATCCCGGTACCGGGTACCGCAATGAAGGTCATCGACGATGAAGGCCGTGAATTGCCATTGGGCGAACGGGGCGAGTTGTGCATCAAGGGGCCGCAGGTGATGAAAGGCTACTGGCAACAGCCGGTGGCCACTGCCGAGACCCTGGACGCCGAGGGTTGGCTCAAGACCGGCGACATTGCGGTAATCGACATCGATGGCTTTGTCAGCATCGTCGACCGCAAGAAAGACCTGATTATCGTCTCGGGTTTCAACGTCTATCCCAACGAGATCGAAGACGTGGTGATGGCGCATCCCGCGGTGGCCAACTGTGCAGTGATCGGCGTGCCGGATGAACGTACGGGGGAGGCCGTGAAACTGTTTGTAGTCGCACGGGCCCAGGGCGTGAGCCTTGAAGAGTTGAAGGCGTACTGCAAGACCAACTTCACGGGGTACAAGGTGCCCAAGCATATTGTGCTGCGGGAGTCGTTGCCGATGACGCCGGTGGGCAAGATTTTACGGCGCGAGCTTCGCGACATCGCCTGACTTGAAATGGCTTTATGTGGGCGTGGGCTTGCTGTGGCGAGCAAGCTTGATTGCGCTGGGGTGTGAAGCGCCCCATGCAGCCGGAGACTGCTGCGCAGTCAACGGGAGCAAGCTCCCTCGCCACAGCACTCTCCCTCGCCACAGCAAGCCCCCTTCCATATTGTTTTATTTGCCCTGAGAGGCCTATTCCAGAGCCTTTCTCTGAAGTATGCGGTCACTATTTCAAATGTGACTAAATATTGTAGGACAGTCGTGTTTATGACTGTAGGACTCTCTTTTGGCTCTAGGCGGCCCTTGGCAAAGCTGCTACTCTCGGCGCGCTTTGTGACTTCTCGGCCTGCTTGAAAGCGCCAGACTCACCTTAAAAAAACATACACCAATAATAATCGCATCAAATGCGATGATGAATTCGCGTCGCTGAGGAGTGGGCTTCCATGAACGAAGACTTTTGGAAGGATAAGTACCCCGCCGGGATTGCTGCAGAAATCAATCCAGACGAGTATCAGAATATTCAGGCGGTACTGAAACAGTCCTGCCAGCGCTTCGCCGACAAACCGGCTTTCAGCAACCTGGGCAAGACCATCACCTACGGTGAATTGTACGAATTGTCCGGTGCCTTCGCCGCCTACCTGCAACAGCACACCGACTTGAAGCCCGGCGATCGAATCGCCGTGCAACTGCCCAACGTCCTGCAATACCCGGTCGCGGTATTCGGCGCCATCCGTGCCGGCCTGATCGTGGTCAACACCAACCCGCTGTACACCGCGCGGGAAATGGAACACCAATTCAATGATTCCGGGGCCAAGGCCCTGGTCTGCCTGGCCAACATGGCCCACCTGGCGGAAAAGGTCGTACCCAAGACCTCCGTCAAGCACGTGATCGTCACTGAAGTCGCTGACCTGCTGTCGCCATTCAAGCGCCTGCTGATCAACAGCGTCATCAAGTACGTGAAGAAGATGGTCCCTGCCTATCACTTGCCCAAGGCGATCAAGTTCAATGACGTGCTGGCCAAGGGGCAGGGGCAACCGGTCAATGACGTCAGCCCGGCCAGCGGCGACGTGGCGGTATTGCAATACACCGGCGGCACCACCGGCGTGGCCAAGGGCGCGATGCTGACCCACCGTAACCTGGTCGCCAACATGCTGCAGTGCAAGGCGCTGATGGGCTCCAACCTCAACGAAGGCTGCGAGATCCTGATCACGCCGCTGCCGCTGTATCACATCTACGCGTTCACCTTTCATTGCATGGCGATGATGTTGATCGGCAACCACAACATCCTGATCAGCAACCCGCGCGACTTGCCGGCAATGGTCAAGGAACTGTCGAAGTGGAAGTTCAGCGGTTTTGTCGGGCTGAACACCCTGTTCGTGGCGCTGTGCAACAACGAAGGCTTCCGCAAGCTGGACTTCTCTGCGCTGAAAGTCACCTTGTCGGGCGGCATGGCCTTGCAACTTGCCGCTGCCGAACGCTGGAAAGCCGTCACCGGCTGCAACATCTGCGAAGGTTACGGCATGACCGAAACCAGCCCGGTGGCCACGGTCAACCCGAGCCAGAGCATTCAGATCGGCACTATCGGTATTCCGGTACCGTCGACGGTATGCAAGGTCATCGCCGACGACGGCACCGAGCTGCCGTTGGGCGAAACCGGCGAGCTGTGCATCAAGGGCCCGCAGGTCATGAAGGGCTACTGGCAACGCGAAGACGCCACTGCCGAGATCCTCGACAGCGAAGGCTGGCTGAAGACCGGTGATATCGCGATCATCCAGCAAGACGGCTACATGCGCATCGTGGACCGCAAGAAGGACATGATTCTGGTCTCCGGTTTCAACGTCTACCCCAATGAGCTGGAAGACGTGCTGGCAGCCCTGCCGGGCGTGCTGCAATGCGCGGCCATCGGTGTGCCTGACGAGAAGTCCGGGGAACACATCAAGATCTTCATCGTGGTCAAGCCGGGGGCCACCCTGACCAAGGACCAGGTGATGGAACACATGCGTGCCAACGTCACCGGCTACAAGGTGCCCAAGGCCGTGGAGTTCCGCGATGCGTTGCCGACCACCAACGTGGGCAAGATCCTGCGTCGTGAGTTGCGCGATGAAGAACTGAAGAAACTCGGCCTCAAAAAGTAAGCACGCCAGCGGTTTCAACCAAGCCCGTACTTCGATGAAGTACGGGTTTTTTATTGGCTGCTATTTAATGTAATGCGTGTTTACGTTGATTGCATATAGCCACTACCGTGGAGGAAATATGCACAATATGGCTTTTTTACGCGCCCTTACTTAAATGGCGAGCCATTAGCAGGCGAACTGCGCGAAGCTCACACCCGCACCCGCCGGGCGTACATCCTTCAGGAACGAATCCTTGTCCGCGCTCAGTTCCAGGGTGATCTCCGGCTTGCGCTTGCCCGCGTTGCGCACCACCAGCCCTTCGAGCTTCTCGCGCAGGAACGCCGTCGGTACCTTCAGGTGCAGCAACTGGTCGGTCTCGGCGTTGTGCATCAGCAGGTGAATCCACTCGTACTGGCCCACGGCAATGCGGCCTACCGGCAGGTCGAACCACCAGATGTTGCGCTTGCGGTCCAGGTCGGTGAAGTGACAGTTGTTGACGCCGAGTACGGCACCGCCCAGTTCGGTGTTTCGGCGGGCGATGGCCTGTGCTTTATTGAGTTTCATAACCTTCCTACGGGATCTGTTATTCAGCGTTATAGCCTGAATGTGCCGGGCATTCTCGTGGGTTGGTCGCAAAACATAAAGTCAAACCTGCCGCTTTCGATGAAATGCGCATCGAAAAATAATTGAAACTCTGCCGTACCGCTTCGGGTCAATCTTCAGGCAATGCCCAAAACACCTGATTGTTCTTCGGAGAAATACCATGAGCAGCACATCGGATAAGGCAAAAGGTTTGAAAGACGAGGTCGTCGGCAACGTCAAGCAAGGCGTCGGCAAGGTCACCGGCAACGACAAACTGCGCGCTGAAGGCGTCGTGCAGGAAAAGAAAGGCCAGGTCGAAAAAGCCGTCGGTGATACCAAGGACGCGGTCAAGAAAGCGACCAAGTAGTCTTGAATCGCTGGCGGGTTATCGCAGCTCGACGGCCATCCACGGATGGCCGTTTTTGTGTCACGTGATGCGTTTAAAGTTTCGAAATTGTTTCAGGGTCGCCAAATGGGCTACCTTGATGTAGAAAACGGCCCCTGAGTCGCCCACGAACTCAACTTTTTGCGGCGAAAGGAGACGCTATGATTTTTCCGGTACTAAATGGTCTCAAGCTCCACAAAGTGCTGGTGCGCACCGTGACGGAATTCGTCGATGACGAAATGCCCACGTACGCCTCGGCACTGGCCTATCAGATGCTGTTTTCACTGTTCCCCTTCCTGCTGTTCCTGATAGCCCTGATCGGTTTCCTGCACCTGCCGGACTTCTTCAGCTGGCTGCGCCTGCAGTCGGAGCTGGTCTTGCCGCCCCAGGCGCTGGAGCAGGTCAACCCGGTGATCGACCAGTTGCAGCAGTCCAAGGGTGGCTTGCTCTCGGTGGGTATCGTAATCGCCTTGTGGACCGCCTCGGCCGGCGTGCGCCTGATGATGAGCGCGATGAACGCCGCCTACGACGTTGTCGAAGGCCGGCCGATCTGGAAGCGTTTCCCTCTGTCGATTCTCTACACCGTTGGTATCGCCGGCATGCTCCTCGCTGCCGCCGCGTTGATGGTGCTGGGCCCGCAAGTGATGGAGTGGGTCGCCGGGCAGATCGGCATGGAGGAGTTCGTGGTCACCCTGTGGACCATCCTGCGCTGGCCGGTGATCGTGATCCTGCTGATGTTCGCCGTGGCCCTCATGTATTACGTGATGCCCGATGTGCAGCAGAAATTTCGTTTCATCACCCCAGGCTCGGTACTGGCCGTCGTGGTGTGGATTGTCGCTTCGCTGGGCTTCGGCTATTACGTGAAAACCTTCGCCGACTACAACGCCATGTATGGCAGTATCGGTGCGATCATCGTCCTGCTCCTGTACTTCTACATTTCTGCCGCCGTGCTATTGCTGGGCGCGGAGATGAACGCGGTGATCGAGCACATGTCGGCCGAAGGCAAGGATCCTGGAGAAAAGCAGTTCGATGGACAGACTCACACGGATGAAAAACAGCATGTCTCAGGCCTGGGCCGGGACCACTCCAAACCCACTACTGACGAAGTCTGATCGATGATCCGTGAAATCCTGAAAATGGGCGACGAGCGCCTGCTGCGTATCGCGCAACCGGTTCCGCCGGAAATGTTCGACAGCCCCGAGCTGTGGCAACTGATCGATGACATGTTCCAGACCATGGAACACGTTGGCGGTGTCGGCCTGGCCGCGCCGCAGATTGGCGTTGATCTGCAACTGGTGATCTTTGGTTTCGAGGCCAGTGAACGCTACCCGGACGCGCCGCCGGTGCCGCAGACCATCCTGATCAATCCGTTGATTACACCGCTCAGCCCGGTTCTGGAAGAAGGTTATGAAGGCTGCCTGTCCGTACCTGGCCTGCGTGGTGCGGTGAACCGTTACCAACAGATTCGCTACGAAGGTTTCGACCCCAAGGGCGAGCCGATTGTGCGGTTTGCCGACGGATTCCACGCGCGGGTGGTGCAGCATGAATGCGATCACCTGATCGGTCGGCTTTACCCGTCTCGGATTACCGACTTCAGCAAATTCGGTTTTATCGAGGTGATGTTTCCTGAGATGGACCCCGCAGCCGACGACTGACGGCAGCCTCGTTGAGATCAACTTGTGGGAGGGGCCGCCTCCCACATGCATGGCCTCTCAAGTCGGATTATTTGGTGGGTTTGACGAACCGCAACGTCATCCGATCCGACTCCCCGATCGCCAGATACCTGGCTTTGTCCTGCTCGCCCAATTTCAACGTCGGCGGCAAGGTCCACACGCCATCGGGGTAGTCCTTGGTGTCCTTCGGGTTGGCATTCACTTCACTTTGCCCCGCCAGTTGGAACCCGGCATCTGTCGCCAGCTTCACCACCTGTGCGGTCGTCAGGTAACCACTGTTCTTGATCGCCTCCAGGTCCGCTCCATCCTTGGCCCGGTGATCCTCCACACCCAGCACACCGCCCGGTTTCAGCACGTTATAGAACGCACTGAAGGTCGCTGCCGCCGTGTCGGCCGCTACCCAGTTATGCACATTGCGAAAGGTCAGCACCGCATCGGCCGAGGCTGGTTTGCCGAAGACCGGTGCCTTGGGGTCGAACTCGACCACCGCGGCCTTGCCGTAGCGTGCTGGGTCGGCTGTGAATTTCTTCTTCAGGTTTTCTTCGGATATGCGCGCATAGGCACTGCTGCTCGCCGCCTGTACGGCTGCGATGTACTGCCCGTGATCCTTGAGCAGCGGCGCCAGCACTTCGCTGTACCAGCCGCCCCCCGGGGTGATTTCGATCACCCTCTGGTTGGCGCGTAAGCCGAAGAACTCCAGGGTCTGCTGAGGATGGCGATAGCCGTCGCGCGCGCTGTTGGCCGGGTCGCGCCAACTGCCGGCGAGTACGCTGGAATATTGCCGGGCACTGATCTGAGCATCGGCTGCCTGGCTCACCACCGGCAAGAGGAGGGCGGTGAGGGTAAGAATTGCAAGCGTCGTTTTCATGATCATCCTGTGAAGGGCCACTGTGCCGCCGAGGCTAGCACGGGCCCTGCATGCACTGATCACACATTATTCGAGGTCGACCTCACCAAACGATCTAAGCCCATCGCGATCATCGGTTTGTTGCGCTTGTAGCGCACCAGCCGTTCGCTGAGGGACTGCGGCAGCAGCGTGTCCTGGGTGAACCCCATGCGTTGATAAAACCCTTCGAGGTCCGGATGACACAGCAACCACACAGTGCCTTCGCAAGCCGCCACCGCTTGAAGAATCAGCTTCGCCGCCAACCCCTGGCCACGATACGCCGGGTCCACGAACACACCGGTCAGCCATTGCCCACCGACCACTGGTGTCAGGCACAAGCCGGCGATGATTTCGCTCTCCCGCGCCACCCATAGGCGCCCGCCCTTGAGCGCCTTCATCGATGAATTGTGGCTGCGATAAAACTTGTTCAGCAGGGGCCACAGGGGTTCTGCCAGCAATTGGATAAGCATGTTCAAACCAGTGAGAGGGCGAGGGCGGCCATTGTAGCGGTTGATGCATGTGCTTCTAAGCTAAGCACCAAACGATCTGCAAGATTTTCGCGCCTCGTTGCACAGAGCAGGAAACACCTGCTGTGAGCTGCCGATGGCCAATTACCTTGATCCGATCCAACGCCGGGAAATCGAAGCCCTGGCCACGACCTTTACTGCAAGAACCGAATGGCCGACCTGGCTGCTGTTGATCGGCGTGTACGCCGGCTGGTTCGCCGTGATACTTGGCAGCCGCTGGTTGGGCGTGTGGTTGAGCACGCTGTTGCTGATCCCGATCGTGACGTTGTGGCTGTCGGTGCAACATGAACTGCTGCATGGCCATCCCACCCGTTCGGCGCTGTTCAATAAAATCCTCGGCTATGCGCCATTCGCCGTGTGGTACCCCTACACGCTGTATCGCGACAGCCACTTGCTGCACCACAACGATGAAGACCTGACGTTGCCAGGTATCGACCCGGAAAGCCGCTACCTTAACCAGCAGCAATGGGACAACAGCTCACTGTTCGAACGTGGTGTGCATTGGCTGACCAAGACCGTGCTCGGCCGCTTCCTGCTGGCAGCGCCCTTGGCGATTGGCCGTCTGGCCCGCCACGAGTGTCGGCGCCTGCCCCAGGTCTGGTCGATGTGGCTGGCCCACGGCGTGGTTACCGTGCTGATGCTGAGTTTCGTCGCCCACTGCAGCGCGCTGTCGGTGTGGCACTACCTGCTGCTGGTCAGCGTACCGGCCTTGTCCCTGGCGTCGATTCGTTCCTACTATGAACATCGCCCGCACCCGCAACCGGAGCAACGCACTGTGCTCAACGAAGCATCCTGGCCGTGGACCTGGCTGTTTCTCAACAACAACCTGCACCTGGTGCACCACGACCTGCCCAAATTGCCCTGGTACTTGCTGCCCACGGTCTACCGCGCCCGGCGCAAGCAGTGGGTGGCGCGCAGCGGTGGTTTCCTGGTGCAAGGCTACGGCCAGTTGATCAGCCGCCACGGTCTCAAGGCCATCGACAGTCCCCGGCACCCTTTTGCGTGAGAGCTGACCATGAGTGACCACTATGCCGAGCTGTTGATGTATGTCGCGCCCGAGCCGATCCGGCAGGCCAGCCACGAATGGCTGACGCGCATCCTCGAACGCCTGGGGCTGCGCCGTCTCAATGCCGATCACCTGGACTTGCCCGGCCTGTGGCTCGCGCCCGAGTTGCTGGTGACTCAAACCTGCGGCTATCCACTGATGACGCAATTGCGCGGCCATGTCCGTGTGATCGGCCGCCCCCGCTATGAGTTGCCCCACAGCAGTCAGGGCGAACACTGCAGCCTTCTGCTGACCCGGGACGACAACCCGCGCCACACGTTGGCGGACTTTTACGACAGCCGTGGCGTGATCAACGGCCACGACTCCAACAGCGGCATGAACCTGCTGCGCCAACGCCTGGCACCGCTGCAGCGCAATGGGCGTTTCTTCGCCAGCGTGGACATCAGCGGCGCCCACCGCGAGAGCCTGCGCCGGCTGCGGGAAGATCGCGCCGACCTCGCCGCCGTCGACAGCGTCACCTACGACTACCTTGCCCGCTTTGCGCCGCAGGAAGTGGCGGGGCTGCGCATCGTGACCCGCAGCGCGCCGAGCCCGACTTTGCCCTATATCGGTCCATTGGGCTTGAGCGATGAACAGGTTATTCAGATCCGTCAGGCAATGAACCAGGCGCTGCATGATTTACCCCAGGTGGCCGAAACACTGGGCCTGCAGGAGGTGCTTGCCGCCAGCGAAGACGACTACAAAACACTTTTGGACTACCAGCAACAGGCCGTCAGCGTCGGCTACGCTGAGCTTCGATAAGGTTATATAAAAATACCTTTTAAATATTATTAAAGAATAAGCAGCCTTGCTAGGATCGCTTCACCGGAACACCGGACATAACGTGCAACCTACCCAGATGGAGCCACTATGTCCGGCGCCGACACTACTCACCGCGATTACGTGGGCGGATTGTTCCGCAGTCATTACGACTGGCTGTGCAACCGTCTGCACCGTCACCTCGATTCGCGCGCCCACGCCGAAGACATTGCCGCCGATACCTTTGTCCAGTTGCTGAGTGCGCCGGGTGCAGGCCCCATCCGCCAGCCTCGCGCGTTGCTTACCACTATCGCCCAGCGCCTGATGTACCAGCTGTGGCGCCGCCGTGACCTGGAGCGCGCCTACCTTGAAGCGCTCGACAGCGAAGAAACCTGCAGCGCGCCGTCTGCGCAAGAGCTGGCGCAGATGCTCGAGGCGCTGCAAGCCATCGACCAATTGCTCGACGGCTTGCCGGCCAAGGTCAAGGCGACCTTTCTACTGTCGCAGCTCAATGGCCTGACCTACCCGGAAATCGCCACCGAGCTGGGGATTTCCCGGCGCTCGGTCAGCGACTACATGACCCGTGCCTTCAATCGCTGCCTGCGGTTCCACCACACGCGGCTCAGTTATGACTTTTAACCCCTCTTGAATACAGCAGAGATCAAGTGTGGGAGCGGGCAAGCCCGTTCCTACACTGGGTCTTCTGTGTTCCAGGAAATGATTAGCCACGAGGTTCTGCATGAAAAGACTTAAAACCCTGCTGGGTGGCTCGCTGCTGGCACTGGCCGCTTTATCGCAGCCAACAACGGCCGCCGAAACCGTCAAACCCATCCATTTCGGTGACATCACCTGGGAAAGCGGCAGCCTGATCACCGAGGTGCTGCGCCTGATCGTCGAGAAAGGCTATGGCCTGCCCACCGACACCTTGCCCGGCAGTACCGTCAGCCTGGAAGCCGCCCTGGCCAAGGATGATATCCAAGTGATCGGTGAAGAGTGGGCCGGGCGCAGCCCGGCGTGGGTCAAGGCGGAAAACGAAGGCAAAGTGTTCGGCCTTGGCGACACCGTAAAAGGTGCCACCGAAGGCTGGTGGGTGCCGGAGTTCGTGATCAAGGGCGATGCCGAGCGCGGTATCAAACCCCTGGCGCCGGACCTGAAGTCGGTGGCCGACCTGCCGCGCTACAAGGACGTGTTCCGCGACCCTGAAGACCCGACCCGTGGGCGCTTCCTCAACAGCCCTACCGGCTGGACCTCGGAGATCGTCAACAGCCAGAAACTCAAGGCTTACAAACTGACCGACAGTTTCGTCAACTTCCGCAGCGGCTCCGGCGCGGCGCTGGATGCGGAAGTCGCGTCGTCGATCCGTCGTGGCAAGCCGGTGTTGTTCTACTACTGGTCGCCGACACCGCTGCTGGGCCGTTTCAAGCTGGTCAAGCTGGAGGAACCGCCGTTCAACGCCGAAGCCTGGAAAACCCTGTCCGACGCGAAAAACCCGAACCCCATCGGTACCCGCTCGATGCCGGCCCGCTTGGCGATTGGCGTGTCGGCACCCTTCAAAGCGCAGTATCCGCAACTGGTGAGCGTGTTTGAAAAGGTCGACCTACCCATTGATTTGCTCAACGGCATCCTCGGTGAAATGAGCGAGAAGCGCACACCGCCACGTCAGGTGGCTCAAGCGTTCCTCAAGGACCATCCACAGGTATGGCAGCAATGGGTGCCGGCGGATGTGGCGGCCAAGGTCAAGGGGGCGCTCTGATGCTTAAAGTCTTCGCTGCCGTGGTTCTTTCGCTGGTGGCCGGCCAAGTGCTGGCGGCCGACCCTTCCACCTTGCGCATCGGTTACCAGAAAAGCTCCGTGAGCATGGTGCTGGCCCGTGAGCACAAACTCTTCGAA
This sequence comes from Pseudomonas sp. BCA17, assembly GCF_004519405.1. GTDB lineage: Bacteria > Pseudomonadota > Gammaproteobacteria > Pseudomonadales > Pseudomonadaceae > Aquipseudomonas. The sequence goes on from NZ_SGWI01000005.1 coordinate 389,917, forward strand.
GAAGCGCTGCCCGGCACGCAGGTGCAGTGGACCGAATTCCTCGGCGGCCCACCGCTGATCGAAGCGCTCAACGGCGGCAGCCTGGACATAGGCAACATCGGCGACATCCCGCCGATCTTCGCCCAGGCGGCCGGCATCGACTTGCAGTACTTTGCGGTGGAGCCCAACGAGGGCAAGACCGAAGCGGTGCTGGTACCCAAGGCCAGCAGTGTGCAGAGCGTGGCGGAGCTCAAGGGCAAGCGCGTAGCGCTGCTCAAGGGCTCCAGTGCCCACAACCTGTTCCTCAAAAGCCTGCTGCGCGCGGGCTTGCAATGGAAGGATGTGAACGTGGTGTACCTTTCGCCATCCGACGGGCGCGCTGCGTTTGAACAAGGCAAGGTCGACGCGTGGGTGGTTTGGGATCCGTACTACTCCGCCGCCGTGATCGACGGGGCCGCCCGTGTGCTGGGCGACGGCCAGGGTCTCAACCCGGCGGGCAGTTTCTTCGTGGTCAGCAGCCCGTTTGCCAAGCAATACCCGCAGTCCGTCGATGCGATCATCAAGACACTGGCCAAGGCGCAGCGCCTGTCCCTCGACCAACCTGAGGAGAGCATCGCGTTAATGGCCAAGACCCTGGGCCTGCAACCGGCGGTGGTCAAAAGCTATTTCGAACACCGCTCGCCTGCGCCGATTCGTCCGCTGCAAGCCGTGGACATCGGCAACCAGCAACGCACCGCCGACCTGTTCTTTGCCAATGGCCTGATCCCGAAAAAGGTCGACGTACAGCAAGCTGTCTTCAAGGCGCCATGACCCTGCAACGATCTACATCGGGCAGGGCACTCGGCAACTCCACGAGGCGATGCGCAGCCAGGTAGCCGATCTGGATCTGGATCGCACAGGCTCGGTGGAGGTGCTGGCGTGAGTACCTTCACTTCAACTTATGGATTCTCGACCGCCATTGCGGCGGCGACCTCTGGGCGCTGCCCCACCCGCTGCATAAACGCATCCAGTGCCGGCCACTCAGCCAGGTCGATAGCGTGGAAGGCGGCCCAACGCAGCACCACGAACAGGTAGGCATCGGCGACCGAGAATTGCGAACCCAGCAGGTAATCCTGACGCTCCAGGGTCTGCACCAGGATCGCAAAGCGCTTGAACAGCGTGGCCTTGAACAGCGCCTTCACGTCATCCGGGATCGCGCTGTTGAAGAACACCCCCAGCCCGCCATGGATTTCGCTGGCGACAAAGTTCAACCATTCCTGCAAACGCACGCGCTCCCAGCTGCCATTGGCCGGGGCCAGGCCGGCTGCGGGTTTCAGGTCGGCCAGGTATTGCAGGATCGCACTGGCTTCAGTCAGTACCTGGCCGTTGTCCAGTTGCAGCGCGGCGACGTAGCCCTTGGGATTGATCTGCAGGAAGTCCTCGCCCTTGGCGGTGGTCTTGGCCTTGTTGTCGACCCGAACCAACTCGAACGGCAGCGCCAATTCACGCAATACGATATGGGGGGCAAGTGAGCAGGCGTTGGGCGCGTAATACAATTTCATCAGGGACAGCTCCATGGAATTTGCGCCAGTTTCTCGGGCATGGCACCGTGCGTAAAATTAAACCTTCAGACCCCTGCCATAAGGACAGCTACTGTCATGATGAACCTGATGCACTGGCGCTTGCTGGTAGCCGTCGCCGACCATGGCAGCATCACCGCCGCTGCCGAGTGCGTGGGCATGACCCAGTCCGCCGCCAGCCAGGCCATGGCTGGAATGGAAGCGACATTGGGTGCGCAACTGTTTACCCGTGAGCCGCGCAAGACCCTGCCCACTGCCCTGGGGCTGAATGTGATCGAACAGGCGCGAGTCATGATGGGCGCGCTGCAGGCCATTCGCAGCACTGTTGATGAGGCCAGGCCCATGTTGCGCGGGACGTTGCGCATCGCCAGCTTTCCCTTCGTGCTGGATACCTTTCTCCGCCCGTTGTTGCAGCGTTTCAAGCAACTGTATCCCGGCATTGAGGTCACCACGCTGCAAGTCACCGATAACGAAGTGGAGACCCTGCTGGATGCCGATCTGATCGACCTGGGCGTGGTGCTCAACCCCAAGCCCGGGCGCAATGCCACAGTGTTGGGACGCGACAATTGGGTAGCGGTGGTGCCCGCGCAGCATGCACTGGCCCAGCGCCCGGCCGGGTCTGCAGTGACATTGGCGGAGTTGTTGGAACAACCCTTCGTACTCGCCACCGGCGGTTGCACCGCCAACGCCAGGAGCCTGAGCGCTGACGCCGGGTTGGTGCTGCGGGATGTCCGCGTGGAAGTGCGCGAATGGAACAGTGCCTTCAGCCTGGTGCGCGAAGGCATTGGTGTCACGCTGGTGCCGGAAATGACCCTGCCGGTTCAACGCCAAGGGCTGCGCGTGATGCCGCTCAGTACCCCTGTACACCGCGAGTTCTGCCTGGTGGGTTCGCCGAACCATGGGCCCGGCGTCGCTGCCCAGGCATTGTTAAAAATACTGGCTGATTAATGGCCTTGCACAGTGCCAGCTCCTGCCTCGCTGCTCTCACATTTCCCTACGCTGTGGCTTAGATCGCGGCCAGGGTTTCTTTTACCGCCTGCACCTGCGGATCGACGGTTTTTGCCGCTACCTGCTGGTCCTGTTGCTGCTTGAGGCGCTCAGCCACTTCCTTGGAAATCGCGTCCTGCTTTTCCTGCGGCAGCTTCTGCACATCCTCTTCAGTCAAACCCTGCTCCTTGAGCAGTTGGTCGCGAATGCGTTCGGCTGGCGATTTGCTCATGTAGTCGGTGAAGTCTTCACGGGCGGTCTTGCCGGTCGACCCGGTAGCCGGCACGTCAGACGTCGCGCTCGTCGCTGTCGTAGAGGCCTGCAACTGCACGCGGGTCTTGGCGAAGGCTTCGTCGATACGATCGTTGGCCTTGTCCAGGTCCTTCTGCGCGGCCGGCACCGTGACGCTTTGCTGCGCCGTTTGCAGGGCGCCGCTGTACAGCGTGCTGGCGGCAGCGTTGGCGGGGTCCATGTCGGGACGCTTGATGTGTTGGATCGTCGACACGGCTTGGGTGTTGTTGTTAACCAGCATGATCGCTCACCTGTGGAAATGTTCGGTGCCACAGCTGGAGCAAATAGTGTGCCGGGGGCTGATCCCCCGATTTTATTGAGGAGGGAGCGGTCGTCGCGGCAAACATTGTCCCGCCGGCGGCCAATCGTTGCCGTCAGTGAGCAATATTCTCCAGCGCCAGGTTACGTGTACGTGGGCCGAACCAACCGATGGTGATCATCACGATCAGCATGCTGCTGGCGATAAACGCGAGCACCCCCGGTGTGCCCAGGTGTTCGAGGATAAAACCGATCAACAGGCTGCTGAACACCGTCGACAAGCGGCTGAACGAATAACAGAAGCCCACTGCCCGTGCGCGGATGTTGGTCGGGAACAGTTCGCTCTGGTAGGAGTGATAGCTGAAGCTCAGCCATGCATTGCAGAAGGTGATCATCACCCCGCAGAGCACCAGCCCTGTCGCCGTGGTCTGCAGGGCGAACAGGCTGCCGAAGATCATCGCGCCCAGGGCCGAGCCGACGATCTGCCATTTGTTTTCAAAGCGATTGGCCACCTTCACGAACAGCAAGGGCCCCAGCGGGTAGGCGAGGGTGATGATGAAGGCGTACATCAGGCTGTGGGTCACGCTGACACCCTGGCCCGAGAGCAGCGCCGGCAGCCAGTTGCCGAAACCAAAAAAGCCGATGGCCTGGAACACATGAAACACAATCAGCATCAACGCACGGCGGCGATAAGGCGGTTGCCATATATCGGTAAAGCGCCCGCTGCCCTGCACGCTGACGGCCTCCGGCTCGGGCTGGTCCAGCGGTTTGCCATGGTCTTTCTGGCAGCGTGCCTCCAGGCTCTGCATGATGGTATCGGCTTCATCGAAGCGGCCTTTTTGTGCGAGCCAGCGCGGCGATTCCGGTAAGCGCTTGCGCAGCCACCAGATAAACAGCGCAAACACCGCGCTCGACAACACCACCCAGCGCCAACCGGATACGCCGAATGGCGCCTGGGGCACCAGCCACCACGACATCAAGGCCACCGCCGGCACTGACAGGAACTGGATAAAAAACGCAAAGGCAAACGCCGAACTGCGCATGCGTTTGGGCACCAGTTCCGACAGGTAGGCGTCGATGGTCACCAGCTCGATGCCAAGACCGATGCCCACCAGAAAGCGCATGCAGATGATGCCCAGCGCAGACGTCTGAATGCCCATCAACACGGTGGCGACGGTGTACCAGATCAACGCAAAGGTGAAGATTGCCCGCCGCCCGAAGCGGTCAGCGATAGGGCTGAGCAGGCTGGCGCCGAGAAACAGGCCCAGGAAGGTCGCCGAGGCGAACGCGGCCTGGTCGGAAAAACCGAACACACCGCCGCTACCGGTAGCAAACAAACCGTCCTTGATCAGGCCGGGACTGATATAGGCGGTCTGAAATAGGTCATACAGCTCGAAAAAGCCACCGATCGACAGCAACGCCACCAGGCGCCAGACGCTGGCTACGGCAGGCAGGCGGTCAATGCGTGCGCTGATGTGGGCGGCTCGGATCGGGTCGATGCCGTCAAGGGTGGAGGGTGAGGGCATGGGCGCAGTTCCGGGCGTAATGGCGTTATTGATTTAGTTGTGACCGTCGAGCGCAAAGGCCTGGAAGCCTGGGCGTTGGCTGAGCCGCTGGTAATAGGCCTCGACCGCCGGGTAAGGCGGGTGGTCCAGCGGCGCGTTCCGCCAGCGGTGCACCGACAGGCCGACGAGGATATCGGCCAGGGTGAATTCATCACCGGCCACGTAGGCGCCGGTTTTGGCCAGCTGTTGTTCCAGTAAGCCCATTTTGTCATTCCACGCCTGCACGCCGGCGCGCAGGCGCTGCGGGTCCTGGTAATCCGGGTTTTTGCGCACCAGCGCATGGAACGCATAACCCCAGGATGGATTGAGTTCGGTGGCTTGCCAGTCCATCCATTGCTCCACCTTGGATCGGGGCGCGGGTTCGGCGGGAAGCAAGTCGTGACGTTGGTACAGGCCGACGAGGTAGCGGCAGATGGTGTTGGATTCCCACAGCACGCCGTGGTCATCGATCAGCACCGGCACCTGGGCGTTGGGGTTCAGGGCAAGGAATTCGGCGGCTTGAGTGGGCTTGAAGCCAATGCCCCAGTCTTCACGTACGTAGTCGATGCCCAGTTCCTGGCAGGTCCACAGTACTTTGCGCACGTTGATGGAGGACGTGCGGCCGAGGATTTTCAGTGAGTGTCCCATGGTGCTTCCCTTGCAGTGGAGAGTGGCCAATCTAGCACGACGAAACAATTTGTAAGCAATGCCCTGTAGGGGCGAGCTTGTCGTGGCGAGGGAGCTTGCTCCCGCTGGGCTGCGAAGCGGCCCCAAACCGTGCGATCGATATGGGTCAGATACACTTCGTCAACCGGTCTGGGAGTGCTTCGCACTCCAGCGGGAGCAAGCTCCCTCGCCACGCAAGCTCACTCCTGCGGAGGGCGTGTCAGTAGCGGGGCGTGTGCTGATCCATGGCTTTGCCCACCAGCAACACACTCAGCTCGCTGAGCTGGTGGATGGCCAGGGCGACATCGCGGTGTTTGCCTTCAAGGTCATCGGACAGGTCAAGCAGCAAGGTGCTGACGGAGCACAGGGTTTCGTAGCTGTTGATCAGCAGGGTTTCGGTCGGGACATCGGGGATGAGGGTGAAGAGGGTGGTTGGCGGCGTATCGATTTCTTTGATCATTGGATAGTCCAGGAATTGGCCACCGCCTCTTCGCTACTAAACGAGGGTGGCAGCTGTACGCAGGTTAGTAGACCGGTGGACTCCAAAGCCGGCGCACCCAAGGGTGCCCTACGCACAGCCGCCATCAAACATTTCGCTTGGGCTTGTGCACTGAGAAGTCCGAACATGGGCTACTAAACCCGGTCACCGAGAAATTCAGCGACCGACAAACCTTAGAGACCCCCTTCCAGGCGCACAAGCCGGCGGATTCTGACGTAAGCGTAGGCAGCCGGGCAAGGCGCTGATCGCAATGTCAGCCACGTCCTACAGCCGTCCTACGTGCTTTCCCGCACCTGCAATTCAAACCCCATATCCACCACGGGTTTGGCGATCTTGTTGCCCGCCATGATGCTCAACAAATGTTCCGCCGCACGTCGCCCAATGGCCTCACGCGGGGTACTGATGCTGCTCAGGCGCGGCACCATGAAGGACGACGCCGGCAAGTCGTTGAAGCCCAGCACCGCTACGCGTTCCGGCACATTGACGTTGTGGCGCAGGGCTTCCAGCAGTGCGCCCTGGGCCAGGTCGTCGTTGCCGAAGAAGATCGCGTCCACATCGGGATGGCTTGCCAGTATCTGCAGGAACAGCTCGCCGCCCAGGCCCACGGAGGAGGGGCGTGGTGTCAGCAACTCCAGCGCCGGGTCGTACATGCCTGCCTGTTGCAGTGCGCGGCGGAAGCCTTCACCGCGCAGTAACGTGCGTTGGTCCAATTGCGCGCCGATGTAAGCCAGGCGCTTGCGCCCACGTGACAGCAAATGTGCGGCGGCCGTTTCACCTGCCGCCAACTGTGAAAAACCCACGCAGTTCACGCCGGCGTTGGGGTCCAGGTCCATCATGTAGACGCAGGGCACATTGCTGGCCTCGACCATTCGTCGCGCACTTTCAGTCCGATCAAAGCCGGTCAGCAGCAAGCCACGTGGCTGATACGCCATATAGTTGCGCAGCAGGTTTTCTTCTTCATCGCGCGAATAATGGGAATTGCCGATCAGCACTTCAAAGCCCTTTGGGCGCAGCACTTGGTGGATGGCTTCGAGGGTTTCGATAAACAGCAGGTTGGACAGCGATGGCACCAGCACCACCACCGAGTGGCTTTGCGCCGAGGCCAGGGCGCGGGCGGCGGGATTGACGACGTAATTCAGTTCACTGGCGGCGTGTTGCACTTTTTCCACCAGCTCGGTGGCCACGGTGCTGATGCCGCGCAGGGCGCGAGAGGCGGTAATCGGGCTGACGCCAGCCAGGCGGGCAACTTCGTTGAGGGTCGGGCGACCCGTGGTGCGCAATTTTTTATCGTTCTTGGAGGTCATCAGGCGGCTTGCCAAACAAAAATCGAGGCACTAAGGTAGCGCTGTCTCCAAAAGGCTGCAAATGCTTGAACGTAGGGTTGCCTGATCCCGTTCAAATCGCTGGAGAGGATGCACGCGTCACTCCATAAAAAAAGACAAGACGGCGCGGGAAAAGCCTGTTTTTGCACTAGCCTTACAGCGTGCAAAGGTAGCGCTATCTGCGTCCTGAGGTGTTTCATGAGTCAACCTGTTACCGCCCTGGTCATCATGGGTGTTTCCGGCTGTGGCAAGTCCAGTGTCAGCGAGGCCCTGTGCCGCCTGAACGGCGCCACCGCCATTGAAGGCGACAGCTTTCACCCCGCCGCCAACATCGAGAAGATGAGTGCCGGCCACCCTCTCAACGACGACGACCGCGCCGGTTGGCTCGACATCCTCTGCGATGAACTGCGTCGCGCACTCAAGGCCGGCGAGCATCCCGTGCTCACCTGTTCGGCGCTCAAGAAGAAATACCGCGACCACCTGCGTGAAGCCGCACCGGGCCTGGGTTTCGTGTTCCTGGAACTGACCCGGGCCGTGGCCGCCGACCGCGTGTCCCATCGCCCCGGCCATTTCATGCCGGCAAGCCTGATCGACAGCCAGTTCGCTACCCTTGAATCGCCGAAGGGCGAGCCGCTGACCCTGGCGCTCAACGCCAGCGAAGACAGCGTCGAGGCCCTGGCCAGGCAGACCCATGCCTGGTGGCTGCAACACGGCTTTGAACCTACTCATTAATTTTTTGCCGGAAAAGATAGCGCTATCCCCGGCAGGAAATTCAACACCCGCTTTAATAACAACAACAAACAGGAGAGACCCCCCATGTTTGGCATGTCCCACGAGTCCTACCTGCTGCTAGATGCAGTGGTCACCATTATCGGACTGATCGTCTTGATCACCCGGTTCAAAGTTCACCCCTTTATCGCGCTGATCATCGCCGCAGGTTTTCTCGGCCTGACCTCGGGCATGCCCGTCGACAAAATCATCAAGGCGTTCCAGGACGGCTTCGGCGGGGTGCTCGGCTTTGTCGGCATCATCCTCGCCCTGGGCACGATGCTCGGCAAGATGATGGCCGAATCCGGTGGTGCCGATCAGATCGCCCAGACCCTGATCCGAGCCTTCGGCAAGGAGAAGGTGCAGTGGGCGATGATGTTCGCCGCATTCCTGGTGGGCATCCCGCTGTTCTTCGAGATCGGCTTTGTGTTGCTGATCCCGCTGGTGTTTATCGTCGCGCGGCGCACTGGTGTGTCGCTGATCAAGATCGGCATCCCACTGCTCGCCGGCCTGTCGGCGGTGCACGGCCTGGTGCCACCGCACCCGGGCCCGCTGCTGGCTATCGGCGTGTTTGGCGCGGACATCGGCAAGACTATCCTGTACGGCCTGATCGTCGCACTGCCGACCGCCATCATTGCCGGCCCGATCTTCGGTACGTTTATCGCCAAGTACATCCCCGGCAATCCGTCCCAGGAGTTGGTGGACCAACTGGCCCGCGAGACTGAAAACAAGTCGCTGCCCAGCTTCAGCGTAACGCTGATCACCGTGCTGTTGCCGGTGTTCCTGATGCTGCTCAAAACCTTCGCTGACATTGCCCTGCCGGACGGCCATGGCATTCGCAACTGGATGGACATGATCGGCCACCCGATCACTGCACTGCTGCTGGCGTTGCTGCTGTCGCTGTACACCTTCGGCCATCGTCAGGGCATCGGGTCCAAGCAGATCCTCAAGCTGCTCGACGCGAGCCTTGCGCCGACTGCCGCGATCATCCTGATCATCGGTGCCGGTGGTGGTTTCAAGCAGATGCTGGTGACCAGCGGCGTGGGTGACGTGATCGGCCATATGGCGGTGACCGCGCAGATCAACCCGATTTTGCTGGCGTGGCTGGTGGCGGCGGTGATTCGTGTGGCGACCGGTTCGGCGACCGTGGCGACTATCACCGGCGCGGGCATCGTGGTGCCGGTGGTGGGGATGATCCCCGGGGTCAACCGTGAACTGCTGGTGTTGGCGACGGGGGCGGGGTCGTTGATTTTGTCTCACGTCAACGATGCCGGGTTCTGGCTGGTGAAGCAGTACTTCAATATGACCGTGGCCGAGACCTTCAAGACCTGGACGGCCATGGAGACCATCCTGTCGGTGGTGGCGTTGATCTTCATCATGCTGTTGTCGCTGGTGGTCTGACCCGCACACGGCACAACCCAGCAACACCCGGTCAAAAAGGTGGGAGGAGGCTTGCCCCCCTCCCACACTTGACCACATTCCCAGGAGTTGGATCAGGCTTTGGTGACAAGCCCATCCGCGCGGAACATCCCGCGAATCCCCCGCACCGCCTGACGAATCCGGTCCTGGTTCTCGATCAGCGCAAAGCGCACGTGATCATCCCCATACTCGCCAAACCCGATGCCCGGCGACACGCATACCTTCGCTTCCAGCAGCAGCTTCTTGGCAAACTCCAGCGAGCCCATGGCGGCATACGCTTCGGGAATCTTTGCCCAGACATACATCGACGCCTTCGGGTTTTCCACCATCCAGCCCAATTCATGCAGGCCCTTGACCAGCACGTTGCGGCGTTGGCGATACTGCTCGGCAATGTCCTTGACGCACTGCTGGTCACCTTCGAGCGCGGCAATGGCCGCCACTTGCAGCGGGGTGAACGTGCCGTAGTCGTGGTAGCTCTTGATACGCGCCAGGGCGCTGACCAGTTCCGGGTTGCCCACCATGAAACCAATGCGCCAGCCGGCCATGTTGTAGCTCTTGGACAGGGTGAAAAACTCCACCGCAATGTCCTTGGCGCCCGGTACCTGCATGATCGACGGGGCCTTCCAGCCGTCGTAGACGATGTCGGCATAGGCCAGGTCGTGGACCACCAGCACGTCGTACTGCTTGGCCAGGGCGATCACGCGTTCGAAGAAGTCCAGCTCCACGCACTGTGCGGTGGGGTTGGACGGAAAGCCCAGGATCATCATTTTCGGCTTGGGGATCGAGCCGCGAATCGCCCGTTCCAGTTCGGCGAAGAAATCCACGCCGGGCACCAGCGGCACCGATCGCACCTGGGCGCCGGCAATCACGGCGCCGTAGATATGGATCGGGTAACTGGGGTTGGGCACCAGCACGGTATCGCCCTGGTCCAGGGTGGCCAGCATCAAGTGCGCCAGGCCCTCTTTGGAACCGATGGTGACGATGGCTTCCGACTCGGGGTCGATGTCCACTTCATAGCGGTCCTTGTACCAGCGCGAAATGGCGCGGCGCAGGCGCGGAATGCCTTTGGAGGTGGAGTAGCCGTGGGTGTCTTCACGCTGGGCGACGGTGACCAGTTTTTCCACGATGTGCGGTGGAGTGGGACCGTCTGGGTTACCCATGCTCAAGTCGATGATGTCTTCGCCGCGCCGACGCGCAGCCATCTTCAGCTCGGCAGTGATATTGAATACGTAAGGGGGGAGTCGATCTATGCGCGCAAAGCGGCGCGGCGAACCTTGGTCTGCCATTGTTGCCTCGAGGTACGTAAGCGCCCGGAACCGTCCGAGCGACGTTGGCCACTGCGGTGGCCTGCGGGCAGACAATACGGTCGATGATGGCCAGATGTCCATATGTGTAGGAAATTTTTCTGCATGGTGTGCGGCGCAGATATACCCCTATACTCGATGCGGGCTTGTTCCCTCATAAGAAGGAGACTGTTCGTATGGATCAGCAGACGAAACAACCGTTGGAACCACGCCTGGAAGACGGCAAGGCGCTGGTGATTGCGGGTGTGCAAGGGCGCTATTCGAAGGCCACGGTGGGCGATATTCCCAAGTTGTGGGAGCTATTTGATACCTGCGTCAAGGACATCAAGAAGCGCGTTGGCGGTGTGACCTATGGGGTGTGTCATAACCCCAGCCACGGCGAGTTCGATTACATGGCCGGGGTGGAAGTCGCGTCCAAGGGCGACGCGCCGAGCAACTTCGAAACCATCGAAATTCATGCACATCGCTACGCCGTGTTCCCGCACCATGGCCCGGTGCAGGCGCTTGAACAGACTTACGAGCGCATCATGTTCGAGTGGTTGCCGCACTCGGGCTACAAAGTGGCCGGAGCGGATTTCGAACGCTACAGCGCCGATTTTGATGGGCGCAAGGGCACCGGCACGGTGGAAATCTGGTTGCCAATCGAAGCCAAGGCCTGAAACGGCTGCGGGCCGATGTCACGTAAACATGACATAACCGTCAAACAGTCATGTTTACGTTACATCGACGGGCTGAACCTCCACCGCAACCTCCGTTCATAGTCAGTCCTGCCCTGGTAGGCCTCCCCGCTGTCCACCCACCCGGTCGCCAGATACAACCCCATCGCCGCTACATTGTCCCTGTCCACCGACAGCTCCAAACCCTTGATCTGCGGCCAGGCCTGCATCGCCGCTGCCGGCAGCGCCTGCAGGCATGCCTTGCCGAACCCGCGTCCTTGCTGCGTGCGGTCTACTTGCAAAGCGTGCAGCGAGGCGCTGTGTTCATCGGCCCAATGGGGCAGGCATGGCGGGCGCTTGAGCAGCAGGAAGGCCACGGGCCGGTCTTCGGCGAGCAGGGCGAAGCCTTTGACGGCGGCGGGGTTGGGATTGACCAGCAGGCTGTTCAGCGCGCAGTCGATATCGCCGGAAAATGCCCGTTGCTCGGGGTGCACTTGCAGGGTCTCGAGCTGCTGTTTTTGCACAAGGCTCAGCGTCTCATAGGGGACGAGGCGGGTTTCCATTGGCGGTGAATCTCAATCCTGCACGGGGACGCGGATTCTAGCGGGTTTGCAGGCGGCTGAATTATTTTTCAGCGTTGTGTCGATTGAGCCGGCGGCTATTCGACCAGGGGTGTCCTTCGTGATTTTTACCCCAAAGGAGTATCGCTATGAGCACTGCCATCAACTCTCTGATCGACCAATGGAAGCACGCTGTGCTTGCCCGGGATATTGACAGGATTGTCAGCTTTTACGCCGACGATATCGTCTCGTTCGACGCCGTTGCCGCGCTGCAATTCAAGGGCAAGGCGGCCTACCGCGCCCACTGGGAAGCGTGCATGGAACACTGTCCGGGCCCGGGTATTTTCGAGTTCCATGAATTGCGCGTTGTAGAGGCCCCGGAAAGCGCATTTGCCCATTGGCTGGCCCATTGCGGCGGTGCCGGCCCGGATGGCGTGGTGAAGTCGTGCTGGATGCGGGTGACGGCCGGTTATGCGCGCGTCAATGGCCAATGGAAGGTGGTACACGAGCATTGGTCGGCGCCCTTCGATATGCAAACCGGGGTCGCCTTGTTCGAGCTGAAACCTTGAGCGCGGCGACTATAGTCATTAGTCCGAAAACGGAGACGCACATGAAATACCTCTGCCTGATCTACAGCAACGAGCAGGTGCTGCACACCTCGCCGGACAGCCCCCAAGACCCGGAGTGTTTTGCCTACGCGCAGTCCATCCAGGCCAGCGGCCGCATGCTGGCCGCCGAGCCGCTGGAGTCGGTGACCACCGCCACCACTGTGCGCATGCGCAATGGCAAGTTGTCGATCACCGATGGGCCGTTTGCTGAAACCAAGGAACAGTTGGCCGGTTTTTACCTGATCGAGGCCAAGGACCTGAACGACGCAATCCAGGTGGCCGGCGGCATTCCAGCGGCGCGGGTCGGCAGTGTGGAAGTGCGTCCCGTGCGTGAATTGAATCTCTGAGCATCACAATCATAAGAACTCAAGAGGATTGGCGATGAATACCCAAGCTCCCTTCGAACTGTCCATCAGCCGCTTGATCGACGCCCCGCGCAGCCGTGTCTTTCGCGCCTGGACCACGCCCGAGCTATTGCAACAATGGTGGGGGCCCCATGGCATGACCACCCCTGAGTGCGAAATGAACCTGTGGGTCGGTGGCCTGTTTCGCACCCTCATGCGCGCCCCCGACGGCAGCGAATATCCAACCCAGGGCGTGTTCCTGGAAATCGATGCGCCCAACCGGCTGGTGTTTACCGATGCTTTTGCGCCTGGCTGGATCCCTTCAGGCAAGCCCTTCATGACCGCTGAGGTGACTTTCGAAGAGGTCGACGGTAAAACCCGCTACACCGCGCGCGCCATGCACTGGAATGCTGAGGACAAACAAGCCCACGAGGCCATGGGGTTTCACGATGGCTGGGGGCAGAGCCTGGACCGCCTGGTGACGCTGGTGACCCAAGGCATGGCCGATTGACGCTGCCGATTGAGGCGATCTACCGCAGCGAATCACGGCGCATACTCGCGACGCTGATTCGCTTGCTCGGTGATTTCGACCTGGCCGAAGAAGCCCTGCACGAAGCGTTTTTCGTTGCCGTGCAGCGCTGGCCACAGGACGGCGTGCCGGACAATCCCCGGGCCTGGCTGGTCTCCACCGGCCGCTTCAAAGCCATCGACCGTCTGCGCCGCCAAGCCCGATTCAGCCCATTACTGCAGGAGCAGGCCGATGCGCTGGAGGCGGTCGACTGGAATGAGGAAGACGTGGAAGACGACCGCCTGCGCCTGATCTTCACCTGCTGCCACCCGGCGCTGGCCGCCGACGCCCAGGCGGCGTTGACGTTGCGTGAGATCTGCGACCTCACCACCGAGGAAATCGCCCGTGCTTTTCTGGCTTCGCCCACCACCATCGCCCAGCGCATCGTGCGCGCCAAGGGCAAGATCCGTGAAGCGAAAATCCCCTATCAGGTGCCGTCCCTGGCGGAGTTGCCTGAACGTCTCGACAGCGTATTGCGCGTGGTTTATCTGGTGTTCAACGAGGGCTATTCGGCGTCCATGGGCGCCGACCTCACCCGGGAAGACCTGACCCGCGAAGCCATCCGCCTGGCTCGCTTGCTGGCGCAGCTGTTGCCGGAGCCTGAGGTTATGGGCTTGCTGGCGTTGATGCTGTTGCACGAATCCCGTCGCGCCGCGCGTACTTCGGCCGCGGGTGAGTTGGTGCTGTTGCAGGAGCAGGACCGTGGTTTGTGGGACGCATCCTTGATCGCTGAAGGCTGCGCGCTCGTGGAACAGGTATTGAGCACGGGGCGTTTCGGCCCGTATTGCCTGCAAGCGGCGATTGCGGCGGTGCACGCCGAGGCAGCCAGCGCCGAGGACACCGACTGGTTGCAGATTGTCGGGCTTTACGACGTGTTGCTTCGGGAAGTGCCGTCGCCGGTGATCGAGTTGAACCGCGCCGTGGCGGTGGCGATGTGGCAAGGACCGCTGGCGGGGTTGGCGCTGGTCGAGGGCATTTTGTTGCGTGGTGAGTTGCTGGATTATCACTTGGCGCATGCGGCGCGAGGGGAGTTTTGCCGCCAGTTGGGGCGCACCGAAGAAGCTTGTGCGGCTTACGCAAAAGCCCTGTCACTGACCCGGCAAACGCCAGAAAAACGCTTCATCGAACGACGCCTCACCGAACTCAACCAACCCAGGCAATGAGGCGGGAAGCGGCTTGAGGGCTATTCGAGAATTTTCTGCAGCATCCAACTGCCTGCCGGGCCCGGTGGGTGTTGGCGCGACCACAGTGCATCCACCGTCACCGAGCGTGGCCAACTGCGCACGGTAAGTTCAACCAGCCCGGCATTGCCAAAGCGTTCCACCATCCAGCGGGGCAGCGCCGCCCATCCGAAACCGAGTTGGGCCATCTCCATCAGCATCAGAAAGCTCGGCGCTGACCACACGCGGCCCGTGGCGCGGGTTTCATTGGGGTTGATAATGCTCGCCAGGCGTAATTCCCGATGTTGCTGCAACGACCGCTGGTCAATGTTCTCCAGCTTGGCCAGTGGATGGGTGGGCGCCACGAACAGGGCGATCTCTGCGCGCTCCGCGACGGGAGCACGGCTCAGGTCAGGCGGATAAACCTCCTGGGCTTCAATGAACGCGATCTGTGCCCGGCCACTTTGCACAAGGTCGATCAGGTCTTCGCATTCGGCGATCAGCCATTCCAGTTCCAGCTCCGGGTAGCGTTGCTCGAAGGCTTTCAGGACGATTTCGAAACGCTCGGACTGGTACGTATCGGACATGGCGATACTCAGCTTCGGCTCCAACCCCCGGGCCAGCTGGTTGGCGGCCATCTCCAGGCGACTGCTGGCCTCCAGCACCTGCTCGGCCCGTTGCAACAGCACATGGCCGGCGGGCGTGAGCGTCGGCTTGCGGCTGCTGCGATCGAACAGCACCACATCCAGATCAATTTCCAGGCTCGCGACGGCCGCGCTGACGGTGGATTGGCTCTTGCCTAGCTTACGCGCCGCAGCCGAGAACGAGCCTTGGGTGGCTGCCTGCACAAACGCTTGCAGCACTTCGTTGGACGCCATGACTATCGCCTTTATCGATGGTTATTGGTTATGAAGTATCGATTCAAAGGGTAATTATGGCAACCATCGTCATTCATGGAGCGCAGGTGATGCACCCTACCAAGTCGATTACTGAACGTGTTGGTCAAGCCCTGGGTTTTGAGGGGTTGGCTTTGTTGATCTGTACACCGCTGCTGGTGTGGATCACTGGCCGACCGGTCCTGGAAATGGGCGCGGTGACCTTGGCCCTCAGCCTGTTGGCGCTGACCTGGAACATCATTTTCAACAGCCTGTTCGACCGCCTGAAGGTCCGCCTGCAATTGACCGGCGGTGTGTGGACGCGGGTAGTGCACGCGTTGCTGTTTGAGGGCGGGCTGATTCTCGTCGCCGTGCCGTTGATCGCGGCGTGGCTGAAGATCAGCCTGATGCAGGCTTTCATGCTCGACATCGGCGTACTGCTGTTTTTCCTGCCGTACACCTATGTGTATCACTGGGGGTATGACGTCATTCGGGAAAAAGTCGTCAGCAAAAACGCTATCCAGTGCAGGAGCTAGCATGCTGTGGCGAGGGGGCTTGCTCCCGTGCGACAGCGCAGCTGGCGCACGCCTTCAGGGGCGCTTCGCACCCCAGCGCAAGCAAGCTTGCTCGCCACAACAAGCGAGCGCCTACAGACAGGTGAGCGAGCCTACAAAATCCAGGAACGCCCGCACCTTGGCGGCAGGTAAATGCCGCGACGGATAGTAGGCGTACAGCGGAAAGCGCTCGTCGGGCCAGTCGGGAAACAACTCCACCAAACTGCCGGCCTTGAGCGCTGGGGCCAGGCCCAGGTCGAGCATCTGGGCCACCGCATGGCCGTGCTCGCACACGCTGTATAACGTACTGGCGTCGTTGACCACCAGGCGGCCATCGGTACGTACGATCAGTCGTTCACCGGGACGATGGAATTCCCAGGCAAATGGACGGCCGGTTTGGGAATCGCGAAAATCCAGGCACATATGCCCGTGTTCCAGATCCTGAGGCACTGCGGGTTGGCCGTGTTGTTCAAGGTAAGCGGGGGCGGCCACGGTGAGCACCCGCACGTCCATCAACTGACGGGCGATCAGCGAGGAGGATTGCGGGATGCCGAAGCGAATCGCCAGGTCGAAACCATCGGCCACCAGGTCACCGAGTTGGTCGCGGGTGTGCAGGTCCAACTGCAATTGCGGATAGCGGCGCATGAAGTCACCCAGCACCGGACCCAGCACCAGCCGCGAAAAATACGGGTCGATATTCACCCGCAGGCGCCCGCGCACGGTCAGGGCGCTGTCGGCCGCCGAACTGGCAGCCTCTTCAAGGCCCGCCAGCAGGGGCGCGATGTGTTGATAGAACCGGCGCCCCTCGTCAGTTAATTGCACCGACCTGGTGGTGCGGTCGAACAGGCGGATACCCAGGCGTTTCTCCAGGCGCGAAATCGCCCGGCTGACACCGGACGCCGTCATGTCCAAGCTGTCGGCAGCACGGGCAAAGCCGCCGCTGTCGACCACCGCCGCCAATACGCCCATGCCGCCGGCCAAGCTTGGGTCAAAGCTCATTGATGATTTTCCGTCAGGTATGCAATGACACTGATGCTATCGAAGAATCCTTGGGCTGCGCAGGATAATTTCCCCATCGCGACGCAAGTCGCCTTTGCAAGGGAGAACGTTGATGTATGCAGTCACAGGTATCACTGGAAAAGTCGGTGGCGCCGTTGCCCGCGCTCTGCTCGCGGCTGGGCAGCCGGTACGCGCCGTGGTGCGCAGCGTCGACAAGGGCATGAGTTGGGCCGCGCGGGGGTGTGAGGTGGTAGTGGCGGAGGTGGATCACCCCCAAGCCATGGCTGAAGCCTTCGCGGGTGTGAAGGGCGTGTTCATCATGATGCCGTCGAACTTCGATCCGTCGCCGGGCTTTCCCGAAGCCCGACGGGTGGTGGAAAACATCCGTCAGGCCCTGGCATGCGCGCGCCCTGGCAAGGTGGTGTGCCTCTCCACCATCGGCGCTCAGGCCGTGCAACCGAACCTGCTCAACCAACTGCACCTGCTGGAGGAAGCTGTGGGCAGCCTGGAATTGCCGGTGACGTTTTTGCGGCCCGGCTGGTTCATGGAAAACGCCCTGTGGGATGTAACGTCGGCGGTTGCAGGGCGAATCTCAAGTTTCCTGCAACCCTTGGACAAACCGGTGCCGATGGTTGCTACGGCGGATGTCGGACGTGTGGCCGCCGAACTGCTGCTGGAGCCCAGCCCGCGTATCGTGGAACTGGAAGGGGCACAACGCATCACCCCTAACCAATTGGCCGCCGAATTTGCCCGCGTGCTCGGCAAACCGGTCGCCGTCGACGAGATCCCCCAGGAGACCTGGCATGGGCTGTTCAGCGGCCAAGGCATGCGTAACCCGCTGCCGCGGATTCAGATGATCAACGGCTTTAACGAAGGGTGGATCGAATTCGAAGGCACCCCTCGCAAAGGCACGGTCGAACTGGGCACTGTGCTTCGCGAGTTGGTGCAACGCAGCGGCGCTTGAGCCTTACAAAAACATGCCGCCCGAGGCCTCGATACGCTGGCCGGTGATCCAGTTACTGCCATCGGCCAGCAAGATGGAAATGGCCCCGCCGATATCGTCCGGCAAACCGGCGCGGCCCAGAGCGGTGTTATTGGCGACCATCGCGTTCAGATCCCGATTGTCGCGCACGGCACCACCGCCGAAATCGGTTTCGATGGCGCCGGGCGCCAGGATGTTCACGGTGATGCCGCGCCCACCCAATTCCTTGGCCTGATAGCGGGTGAGGACTTCCATCGCGCCTTTCATGGCGGCATACGCCGCATATCCCGGCAGGCTGAACCGCGCCAGGCCGCTGGAGATATTGATGATGCGGCCGCCGTCGCGGATCAGCGGCAACAGCTTCTGGGTCAGGAAAAACGGCCCCTTGAATTGGATCGCCACCAATTGATCGAACTGTGCTTCGGTGGTGTCGGCAAAGCTGGCGTGGGCACCAATGCCGGCGTTGTTGATCAGAAAATCGAAGTGATCCTGTGCGAAAACATCTTTGAGCACTGTGGTGATTTCGCTGACGAAGCCATCAAACGTGTCGCTGCGGCTGACATCCAGTTGCAGCATGGCGGCGCGGCCACCCAAGGCTTGAACCTGCTCGACCACGGCTTGGGCTTCACCGGCAGCGCTATGGTAGGTGCCGATGATGTCGATGCCTTGTGCGGCCAGGTGCAGCGCGGCGCTTTTGCCCAGGCCGCGGCTGGCGCCGGTAATCAGTGCGATTTTACGCGTCATGATGGGAGTTCCTTGTGATTGGTTGGATGTGGAACTGAGTGTATTTGTCCGCTCATAACGTGATAAACAGGGCTTTATCGGAATCACTGGCCGGATAAGGCGAACAATCCCATGAACAAGCTCGAGTTGCTGCGCACCTTCGTGCGCGTTACCGAACTGTCGAGTTTCACCCAGGCGGGCGAGAGCCTGGGCCTGCCGCGCTCCACCGTCTCCGAGCATGTGCAGGCGTTGGAGGAGTTGCTCGGCGCCCGTTTGCTGCAGCGCACCACACGCAAGGTGCAGGCGACTCAGGACGGCCGCGTTTTATATGAACGCAGCAAGGATCTGCTGGCCCATATGGAGGAACTGGAAGGCTTGTTCCGCCAGGACGAAGCCCAACTGGCCGGGCGTATCCGAGTGGACCTGCCCAACGTGATGGCGCGGGACATGCTCCTGCCGCACCTGCCGTCTTTCATGGGGCGTCACCCGCTGATCGAGATGGAAATCAGCAGTACGGACCGCCAGGTAGACCTGATCGCTGAAGGTTTTGATTGTGTGCTGCGGGTGGGCGCCCAGCCCGACCAGACCGTGGTGGCGCGCCGCGTGTGCAGCATGCCGATGGTCAATTGCGTCAGCCCTGCGTACCTGCAACGTCATGGCATGCCCGAGACCCTGGCCGACCTGGCTCATCATCAATTGGTGCATTACGTGAGGCCCTTGGGCGCGCGCTCGGCAGGTTTTGAATATCAGCAGGGCAGCAAAGTGGAGCGTGTGGCAATGGCCGGGCGCGTCACCGTCAACAGCACCGATGCGTACCAGGCCGCGTGCCTGGGCGGGTTTGGCATCATCCAGGTGCCGCAGCTGGGTATTGGCGACTTATTGGCCAGTGGAAAACTGGTGGCGGTGCTGCCGGACTACCCGGCGCCGCCGCTGGACGTGTCCTTGTTGTACGCCGGCCAGCGCCATTTGCCTCTGCGCGTGCGGGTGTTCATGGACTGGATGGCGGCCATTCTGCAAGCCCGTCATTAACGGCGTGTCGATAATTGCTGCGGCGCCAGGAAGGCGTCGTGGAAGTAATCGCGGAACGCCTGCATTGCCGGGGTAAACGCACGTTCGCGGTGCCACGCCAGGCCGACGCTCATGGGTGTGACCGGGTCGGTGACGGTCAGGGTTTCGATACGCTTGCCTTCCAGGGACCAGGGCCGGTGCACCAGGTCCGACAGAATCGCCACACCGCTGCCGTTGGCGACCATGCTGCGCACCGCCTCCACCGAACTGGTGCGCAGCCGCACCCTGGGTGTTTGCCCGGCCTGCTCCCAGTAGCGCATCGCGCTGTGTTCGGCCTCGTCGACGGTGAGCAGAATGTAGGGTTCCTGCGCTACATCCGCGAGGCTCACGGCACTGCGTTCGCATAGCGGGTGATGGCTGGGTAGCCACAGTCGGCGTTCGGAGTTGAACAGGATCTCGGAAACGATGGCCGGATGGGTGAGGTTGGCAGTGAGCACCACGGCCATGTCGAACTGGCCGTCGAGCAGGCCCTGTTCGATGGCCTGGCGTTCCTGCTCGAAGACCTCGATGGTCACGTCCGGGTGCCAGTGTTCCATGCGTTGCAGGTGATGCGGCAGGAAATAACCCAGTACCGTGTAGCTGGCGGCTACCCGCAACACCCCGCTGGCGCGGTAGTCGGGCAATGGGCTGTTCAGTGCGTCGTCGACGCTGCGCAGGATCACGTAGGCACGGTTGAGAAAGTGCCGGCCGGCGTCGGTCAGGTTCATGCCCTGGGCCGAGCGCACGAATAACTGCACGCCAAGCATGGCCTCCAGTTCCTTGATCGCCGTAGTGACCGCCGACTGGGAGATGTTCAAGTGAATCGCCGCCTGGGAAATCTGGCCGATCTCGGCGGTGGCGACGAAGTAGCGGACTTGGCGCAACGTCAGGGACATGGCGGTATCTGTTTTTCAGAAGATGGGCCATCTGATAATAGATCTTCCCAAGGGGTCAAGCCCGGGCCTACTTTCAAGCATCACCTTGAAGGGAGCGACCTTGATGCAGGCAGTGGATTTCAACTCGGACATGGGCGAAGGCTTCGGCCCCTGGACCATTGGCGACGGTGTCGATGCGCAACTGATGGCCTACATCAGCTCGGCGAATATCGCCACCGGCTTTCACGCCGGCGACCCCGGCACCATGCGCCGTACCGTTGAGCGCGCCAAGCAATTGGGCGTTGCCATCGGTGCCCATCCGGGGTTCCGCGACTTGGTGGGGTTCGGTCGCCGGCATATCAACGCACCGGCCCAGGAGCTGGTGGACGACATGCTCTATCAACTCGGCGCCTTGCGCGAAATCGCCCGCGTCCAGGGGATGACGCTGCAACACATCAAGCCCCACGGCGCGCTCTATATGCACCTGGCCCGTGATGAAGAAGCGGCGCGGCTGCTGGTGCAGAACCTGCAGATCATCGCGCCGACCCTGCTGTTGTACTGCATGCCCAACTCGGTGATCTGGCGAGTGGCCAAGGAGCTGGGGCAACCCGTGGTGCGGGAGTTTTACGCCGATCGTGAATACGATCTCAGCGGCTCCATCGTGTTTACCCGCCATGTGCGTGCGCTCGACCCTGCAACGGTTGCGGCACGGGTACTGCGCGCCTGTCAGACCAACCTGGTGCGGACCGTAGAAGGTGAGGATCTGTTTATCGAGTTCGACTCCATCTGCCTGCACAGCGACACGCCTGGCGCCCTGGAATTGGTGGAAGCCACTCGCGAAGCCTTGGACCGGGCCGGCATCGAAGTCAGAACACCCCAATAAGATCGAACCTCCATTTTTGCCTGCCTTTCTACAATGATTCCAAGAGGAACAGACATGGCTGAAACGTCCCCCATCCGCTACAGCTTCGGCGGTGATGAACACCTGTTTGCCGAGGTCAGCGACAGCATGTCCCTGCAGGCGTTTTTCAAAGGCATGGCCGTGACCCGCGCCGTGGAGCGCCTGGCCCTGAAGGGCGTGCTGGATGTATGCCTGGCCAATGCGTCTTTCCAGATCCGCTTCGACCCCGACCGCATCGCGCCCCATGTGCTGCTCGATGCCGTGCAAAGCGCCGAAGCCCAGGCCGTGGCCGAACGCACCTTGCACACGCGCATCATCGAAATCCCGGTGCTTTACAACGATCCCTGGACCCATGAAACCCTGATGCGTTTTCGCGACCGTCATCAAGACCCGGGTAGCACCGATCTGGAGTACGCCGCACGTATCAACGGCCTGGCTGACGTGGATGCGTTTATTGCTGCCCACAGTGGCGCGCCATGGTTTGTGTCGATGGTGGGATTTGTCGCGGGCTTGCCGTTCATGTTCCAGATGGTCGAGCGTGAGCGCCAGCTGCAGGTGCCCAAATACCTGCGCCCGCGCACCGACACGCCGAAACTTACCCTGGGCCATGGCGGTTGCTTTGGCTGCATCTACTCGGTGCGCGGCGCGGGCGGTTACCAGATGTTTGGCGTGACTCCGGCGCCCATCTATGACCCGGCGCAGCAGTTGGCCTACCTCAAGGAACACATGGTGTTCTTCCGTCCCGGTGACATCGTGCAGTTCAAACCCATGGACCGCGAAGCCTACGACCTGGCCGTCGCCGAGGTGGAAGCCGGCCGTTTCGACCTGCGCATCCGCCCCGTGGAATTTTCCCTCGACGCGTTTCTCGCCGACCCCGTCGGTTACCCGAAAACCCTGCAGGAGGCATTGGCATGATCAAGGTGCTCAAACCCGGCCTGGCCACCTCCGTGCAGGACCTTGGCCGCGAAGGTTATTACCACTTGGGCATCCCGCCGTCGGGTGCGTTGGACCAATATGCGTTGAGCGCGGCCAACCATCTGGTGGGCAACCCGATCGGTGCGGCGGGGCTGGAGTGCACATTGATCGGCCCGCAGCTTGAGTTTCGACAGGACGCGCTGGTGGCGCTCAGCGGTGCGCTGATGTCGCCACGCCTGGATGGCGAAGTGGTGCACCAGGACACCGCGTTCCAGGTGCGTGCCGGGCAGGTGTTGCGCTTTGAGTTTCCCAAGGCGGGCGCGCGGACTTATCTGGCGGTGGCCGGGGGCATTGATGTGCCGCTGGTGCTCGGCAGCCGTTCGACCTACACCCTTGGCGGGCTCGGTGGGTTTGAGGGGCGACGTTTGCAGGAAGGCGATGAACTGCCGATTGGCCAGGCCAGTGGACGGGGGCGGGCGGGCAATAGTTTGCCGATGGCCCTGCGGCGGTCGGTCGGCGGTGATGTGACATTGCGGGTGGTACCGGGGTTGTATTACGAGCGGCTGGCCGACGCGGCGAAAAGCAGCTTTTTTGCCGAGCCCTGGACCGTAGGGTCCGAGGCGGACCGTATCGGCTATCGCTTCAAGGGCGGCAGTGCGTTGAGCTTTCAGCCGCGGGAGCAGCCCTTTGGTGCCGGGTCCGATCCGTCCAATATCGTCGACAGTTGCTACCCGATTGGCTCGATTCAGGTGCCGGCCGGGTTGGAGCCGATTGTGCTGCATCGGGATGCGGTGTCGGGGGGCGGCTACGCGATGATCGGCACGGTGATCAGCGCCGACCTGGATTTGATCGGGCAGATGCAACCGAACCAGCGCGCGGGATTTATGGCGGTAACGTTGGAGGAGGCGTTGGAAGCGCGGCGGCTCTATAAAAAACGCCTGCAAATAATGCGTGGGCTGTTCACTGCCTGAAAAATGCAGAGGACTGAATGGGAGAGGGGCAAGCCCCTTACACATTCAGTCCTCTGTTCATATCGGGTTTTGTGGTGGGTCAGAACAGTTGGGTGAACAACCAGTAGAGGCTGCCTGAAAGCAGGATTGCCGCGGGCAATGTCAGCACCCATGCCATTGCCAGGTTACGGATAGTGCGCATCTGCAACCCACCGCCATTGGCCACCATGGTCCCGGCCACACCCGAGGACAACACATGGGTGGTCGACACCGGCAGCCCATACATATCCGCCGCGCCGATGGTCAGCATCGCAACCATTTCGGCTGAGGCGCCTTGGGCATAGGTGAGGTGGGTCTTGCCGATCTTCTCGCCCACCGTTACCACAATGCGCTTCCAGCCGACCATGGTGCCCAGCCCCAGGGCGATGGCCACGGCGATCTTCACCCACAGCGGAATAAAGCGCGTGGAGTTGTCGATCTGGTCTTTGAACAGCTTCAGTTTGTTCTGGGTATCGGCATCGAAATTGCCGACCTTGCCTTTGTCCATCAAGCGAATGGTCTCGCTGGTCAGGTACATGTCGTTACGCACGTTGCCTACGGCTTCGGCAGGGACTTTGGCCAGGGAGCCGTAGCCTTTGACTTCGTCGCCGATCTGGCCGGCGAGGGCGGCGAGGGCGGGCACCAGTTCCGGGGTGGCTTCCTTGGTGCGTACATAGGTCGAGAGGATCGGCCGTGGGTCACCCGGCAATGCCTGTGGTGCAGCTTTCACCAGTGCCACCTGGGTCACCTCGGCCACCGCCGCGAACTGCAACGATTGCTCGGCGGGCATGGTGCGGTTCAGCGCATAAGCCATGGGCAAGGTGCCCACCAGGATCAGCATGATCAAGCCCATGCCCTTCTGGCCGTCGTTGGAACCGTGGGCGAAGGACACACCGGTGCAGGTGGCGATCAGCATGCTACGAATCCACCAAGGTGGCGGGGTGTTGCCCTTCGGGGCCTTGTACAGCGCGCGGTTTTTCACAAAGGCGCGCAGGGCCAGGAGCAGCATTGCGGCAAAAGCGAAGCCGATCAGCGGCGACAGCAGCAATGCGTAACCGATCTTGATCGCCTGGCTCCAATCCACGCCGCTGGTGCCGTCACGCCCGTGCATCAGCGCATTGGCCACGCCGACGCCGATGATCGAGCCGATCAAGGTGTGGGATGACGACGCCGGCAACCCCAGCCACCAGGTGCCGAGGTTCCACAGGATCGCCGCGATCAGCAGGGCGAAGATCATCGCGAAACCGGCCGACGAACCCACCTGCAAAATCAACTCAACCGGCAACAACGCGATGATGCCGAACGCTACCGCACCGCTGGAGAGCAGCACGCCGAGGAAGTTGAAAAAGCCCGACCAGACCACCGCAAAATGCGGCGGCATGGAGTTGGTGTAGATCACCGTGGCGACGGCATTGGCGGTGTCGTGGAAGCCGTTGACGAATTCAAAACCCAGGGCGATCAACAACGCCACACCCAACAACAGGAAGGGTGTCCAGGTGGTGACCACCGTGCCCAGTTCGTGCATGTCGTGCATCAGGCTGTAGGCGGTGAACAGCAGGCCCATGGCGAGCACGGCGAAGAAAATGATCACGGTCACCAGGCCGGGTTTCTTATCCAGCCTGGGTTTGGGGTCTGTGTGTGACGCGGTGGTGGAGGCAGTCAGGGAAGGGGTGGCCATGCCGGAGCATCCAGTGTGAGGAGGATGCCGTTCATGATCATTGCAGAATGTTACAGAGATGCTGCCATACGTCAGTGTTTGGCAGATTGAGTGAGCCGCTGGTCAGTAATCGTTGCGCTTTCTGAACGCCCAGCGCCCGGCAATCAAGGTAAACGTCACCACCAAGGCCACCAGGATCCAGAACCCCTGCGGGTCCGTGGAAAGCGGCACGCCGCCCACGTTCATGCCGAAAAAGCCGGCAATAATGTTGATCGGCAGGGCCAGCACCGTCACCACGGTGAGGGTGAACAGCGTGCGGTTGCTTTGTTCGTTGAGGTTGGCCGCGATCTCTTCCTGCAACAGCTTGATGCGTTCACCCAGGGCCGTCAGGTCGTTGATGATCAGCGCAAACTCCTCGGTGGACTTGCGCAGCTCCTTCACGTCTTCCTTTTGCAGCCATTGCGGCGGGCGATTGAGCAGGCGCAGCAGCGAGCCCGGCTCCAGCGCCAGCAGGCGTTGCAGGCGCACCAGTACGCGGCGCGCGGCGCCCAGTTCGGCGCGGTTGGTGGACAAGCGCGAGGACAGCAACTGATCCTCGACCTGGTCGACGCTGAGGCTGGTCTTGCGCACGATCTGCGTCAGCACTTCGCCTTGATCGCGCAGCAGATGCACCAGCAACTCCAGAGGGGAGCGGAACTGTTCGCCGGCCTTTACCGACGAGCGCAGTTTGTCCACCGAGTGCAACGGTTGCAGGCGTGCGCTCACCAGCAAGCGGCTACGGGCGCACACCCACAATGTGGAGATATCCGATGAGACCATGCTGCTGAAGTTGAACACCACGTCGTTGACCACCGCCAGCAGAGCCGAGTCGACGTGCTCGATACGCGTGGAGCGTGAACCTTCGTGCAGGGCCTCGAAAAACTCTTCGGGTAATGACAGATGCGCCTGCATCCACCGTTGGCAGGCCGCATGGGCAAGGTTCAGGTGCAGCCACAGGAACTCCTGTGAATCGGATGGTTCCTGCAGGGCCTTGAGCGCGGTGGCCGAATCAATCTGCTCGCCTTTTTCGCCAGGTCTAAACCGAAAACCGTAAAGCAGGCCAAACAGATCGGAATCCTGATGGCTGTGGTCGATGCTGTGGTTCATGGAGGCTCGCAGAGAAAGCGCCTGTAGGACGTTTCACAGGTTCGCGTGGGCGAATCATTGCAAGGATATTTGACAATTTTGTGACCGTTTAAGGCGCGGATGGCATTTCAAGACACTGACGCGGCCATTCGCGCTGCGATCGGGCAGTAGCCCCGGATCAGAGCAGGGGCAGGCGGAAGCTGAATTGGGTGCCGTATTGTTCATGGCTGGTCACGCTCAACTCACCGCCATGGGCATCGGCAATCTGCCTGGCGATATACAAACCCAGGCCCAGGCCGGTCTCGAGCGTGCCGGGAAGCGGGCGTGAGAAAGGCTGGAACAGGCGTGGCAAGGTCTGTTCAGCGATCTGCCCGGCGTTTTTCACTGCCACCGTCAAGTGAGCGTGCTCGATCTTAGCCGTGACGTATACCGGGCTGTTCCGGTTACCGTGATGGAGGGCGTTGACGAGCAGAATGGAGAGCAATTGCGCGAGGCGCTCGCGGTCGCCGTACACGTTGTGCAGGTCGCCGATATCGGCGTGGATCAGCCGTAGCGGGTGCAGGCCTTGCACTTCGGCCACCACCTGGCGCAAAGCATCCTGCAAATCCGCGCAATGGGTGAGGCGCAGGGCCATGCCACTGCCCATCCGGCCACGGGCGAGGTCCATTACGTCCTCGACCCGTTGTGACGCGCGGCGCCCGCAAGCGAGGATATGGCGCACCAGCGGGTCGCTCGCAGGGCTGGGATGTTTGCGCAGTAACCGCTCGGCACTGAAGTTGATGGCAAACAGCGGGTTGCGCAGGTCATGTCCCAGCGCGGCGATGAATTGCTCGCGCAGCTCGGCGGTACCCCGTTCTTCCTGCCAATCGGCGTCGGTCCGTTGCTGGCTTTCCTGGGCTTCGATTTGCAGCGAGAGCACCCGGGCAAACGACTCCATGGTCGACTGGATAGGGCTGCCACGCAGGGCTTTGGGGTTAGGGTCGAGCGCGCAGATCGTGCCGAAGAAACGCCCATCCGTACGGAACACCGGCACGCAAATATAGCTTTCGAACACGTAGATGCGTGGCGTGTGGTGGTTGCGGTAGATCGGGTCTTCACTGGCCTTGTCGATCACGACGGCCTCATGTGAACGGTGGATTTCGTGGCAAATCGTGGTGGTGAGGTCCAACTCCGAGCCCACGCCGACGCCGTAATCGAGTTGGTCGAGCACGGCGCAGGCGGTCCAATTGTCGTCGGTCACCCGCGCGACGGCAGCAAAACGCAGGCCGGTCGCGTCGCAGATGACTTTGAGCATCGCGGGTACGACGCTGATTCGGCCAATCATGGCGATGTCGGCGATCCTTTGCTCCATGCTGCACTCTCGAACCGTTGGGCGCCGGGCGTTGTGCCCTGGCCAGACAGTGAGAGTCTACCGACCTTGCACGATTAAGGTGCATCCGAGGGTCGGAAATAGACGCTGCTCCAGACGTTCAAACGCCCATAAAAAAACCGCGTCACCCGAAGGTGACGCGGTTTTTCATAAGCCCGACTCACGTGTCTTGCTTGTCTTCCAGCACGGCGCCGGTCTTGGCATCGAGCTTGACGTCAAACTTCTTGCCGGTGGTATCGGTAACGTCTACCTCATACACCAGCACACCGTTTTTGTGATCCAGCTCGGTATCGGTGATGGTCGCGCCAGGGTGTTTGGCCAGGGCGGCAGCGTTGAGTTTTTCGAATGCCATTACTTCGCCAGACTTGAGCAGGCTGGGAATCTGGTCCGGGCGCACATCGGCTTGGGCCAGGCCGGCAGCCAGGGTCAGGGCGGTGGCGGCGAACAGGGTGGTCAGGGTTTTCATGGTCAATGTCCTTCTAGGGTTAGCTGCTTAAGTGGCGCCAGATTAACCGGCGCAACTTAATTCATCCTTAATGGCGCTTTGACTCAGTAACCGTGGTCTGCCAGCAACTGCTTGACGTTCGACGACGGGAAGCGATTGTAGAACTTCAACAGTTCAGCGGCGCGGTTGGTGAAGATGCCATCGACACCGGCGTCCATGACTTTCTTGAAATCCACCGGCTCATCCACGGTGTAGACATGCACCAGCAGGCCCTTGTCGTGTGTCAGCTTGTTCATTTCAGGCTTGACCAGGTCTGTGTAGCTCTGGTCGCCATGGTTGGTCAGCTCGGCCGATGGACCGGTGCCGATAGCGCCGAGGCTCTTGGCTTCGTCGACCCATTTTTCGAACTCGGCGGCGTCTTTCGGTTCTTGCTTGGCGTAGTAGGCGGCTTTGGTCGGTTCGCCGGACTCAGCGAAGGTCTGCGTGGATTTGGGCTCAATGCTACCGGCGCCGACCCACAACAGCAGGATTTTCGGGGTGTTGGGCATTTCCTTCTGCAGCTCTTTCAAGCTGTCTTTTTCAAACGTCTGCAGTACCACGCGGCCTTTACCCTGGCCGACGCCGGTGTTGCTCTTGCCCAGCTTGGAGCCGGCGGAACTCAGCCAGCCTTTATCCAGCAGCTTGTTTTTCAGGTCGGCTTCGATTCCCGGGAATTGCTTGGGCTCTTTGGTCTCGATGTACAGGCCGGGTTTGTGCTGCGGGTTGCCTTCGGCGATCTTGATGATGTCGTCCAGGCTCTGGATTTTCAGGCCCACGAAACCTGGGCGGGCGCGGTCCGGGTAGGCGGCGTTGAACCAGCTGCCGGCGTCCAGGGTACGCAGTTCGGCCCAAGTGAATTCATTGGCCGGGGCGTCCTTGCGCTCGGGGAATTTGGTGGCCACGTCGGTGGTGCGTTGCAGGTTGTTGTCGTGCAGGGCGAACAGGACGCCGTCCTTGCTGCGCTGCAGATCCATTTCCAGGTAGTCGGCGCCCAGGTCGCGTGCGACCTTGTAAGCGGCGGCGGTGGACTCCGGGGCGTCGTAGGAAGCGCCACGGTGGGCGATGACCGCGGGGTACGGAATGCCTTCGTTTGTCGCCAATTCAGCCGGGCTGATCGGTTCGGCAGCCTGTGCAGAGCCGAGGCCGAGCATCAGCGTGAGCAGCAGGGCACTCCCGACAGTGGTGGGCACCGAGCCGTTGGAAAACGTGACAGGCATATGCGAAGTCCTTTCGTGGAGGTAACTTTGAGAAGGCGTCCTTTTTAACAATTGATTGCGAATGGCGCTATCACCAAACCGACATTAACGTGCGCACGGGCCAATTTTTGGGTTTTTTTGTGCAGTCTTGCAGTACTCTTGCCCCAATGCTCCGTTAGAGGGCGGTCATTTGTGCCACGCGTGTAAACCATCTTTCCAGTCCCTGTGGGACTTTTCAGTGAGGTTTACCATGCGCATCACCTCCGAGCTTATCTGCCAGGCCGCCGACCAACTCCAGGGTTTTGTCGGCCTGAACCGCAAAACCGGCCAGTACATCGTGCGTTTCAGCGAAGATGCCTTCGGCATGGACGTGGCCGACGACGGCATCATCCCCACGGCCGAATTTGTCTGGCTGCCTGCAGCCGACCACACCATGACGTTGTCCCGCGAGCGGATTCAGTTGCTGCTGGATCAACATATCGATGATCGCCTCAACATCACCGAACCGCTGCGTGTGTATATGCGCCGGGTGGAGATCCCGCAGATCAGTGCGTTGCGCAGTCTGGTCAGCTAATTGCGATCAAAACCGTAGGCCCGCTCCACCTTGCACACCCGCGTATGAAACGCCGAGTACCAGGTGGCGCGGCCTTGTTCGCGCACCTGGCAATGTTCCGCTTGCTGCTTCCAGGCCAGGATGGCTGACTCGCTGCTCCAGTAGGACACGGTGATCCCCAGGCCGTCTTCGCGCGCCGACTCCACTCCGAGAAACCCGGGGTGTTCACGTGCCAGTTCCAGCATGCGCGCGGCGGCCTGGCCGTAGCCTTGATCGCCCTCGGTGCGCAGCGAGCTGAAAATCACCGCGTAGTAGGGCGGGGAAGGGGTGTTGGCGATCATCGTGATAGTCCTTGGCAAGCCTGCAGCAGCGCGATCGCCAGTGGCGGCGTAGTGCCTGCGAGTGCTGCCCGTTCCGGCTGGAACAGGGTGGCGACGAAAAACGGATGCTCCAACAGCTCCACGGCGCGCAGATCGCCCGCCGAGTCATGGCCACTGGGAATCAGGTCGCCTTCCAGCAGCGCGTTGGCGAACTCGGGGTTGATGCCATAACGGCAGCGATAGCCTTCATGGATATCCAGGGTGCCGTAGGCCTCGGCAATTCGGGTGTACGGCGCCAGGCGCACGGTGTCGCTCGCCTCTACCAATGCACAGCTCAGGGGGGCGATGACGGCGCGTTTGGCGTAGGGCGCCAGTTCGCCGTGTTCGGCATCCGCCCAGCCCAGTACATGGCGGGCATATTCGAGTACTGCGTGTTGAAAACCGCCGCAGGTGCCGAGGAAAGGGCGTTTTTGCTCGCGGGCAAATCGAATTGCCCGCAAGGCGCCGTCGGTGTCGCGGTAGGGGCTGGCAGGCACGCACCAGAAGCCGTCGAAGCTGTGCAGGTCCGTGTCCGGTGTGAGTGAGTCCGTATCGAGCCACTGCACGTGAACGTTCAGGTTCAAGGTGTCGGCCGCTTGTTGCAGGGCGACGGGAATGGCCTGGTGAGCGATCACCTCGGGGTTGTAGTCGCCGATCAGGGCGAGGTGCAGCGCGGTGGTTTTCATCGTGTACGGCCCATGGCTTGTGGTGTCCTGAGACCCACTATAGATTGGCGTTCGCGCAATCAATATTGGCGTTTACCCACATGCTCAATGCAGCAACGCACTATTCAGTCGACTATCCCGACCTGTCACTGATTCTCGCTCTGGTACGCGGTGGCACTCTGGCGCGGGCGGCGACATTGCTGCGGGTGGATGTGTCCACGGTGTTCCGCGCAGTCCGCCGGTTGGAAGCGGCCCTGGGCCAGACACTGTTTGAAAAAAGCCGCAGCGGTTATCTGCCGACCAGCCTGGCGAGCCACCTGGCGCAACAGGCCGAACGCGCCGAGCAAGCCCTTGAGGCTGCGCGCATCAGCGTGGAGCAGGGCGGTGAAGTGATCAGCGGTACGGTGCGCCTGACCTGTACCGACTCGGTATTGCAAGGCTTGTTGCTGCCGGCCCTGGCGCAGTTCATGCCTGAATACCCGGCGCTGACCCTGGAGTTGAGTACCTCCAATGACTTCGCCAACCTCAGTCGGCGTGACGCGGATATCGCCCTGCGCCTTACCAGGACGCCGCCGGAGCATCTTGTCGGCCGCTGCCTGGGCAGTGTCAGCTATCAGGTGTTTGCCAGCGCCGATTACGCACGCCAGCACGAAGGTCGTGAATTGGCCGACCTGGCCTGGATCGCCCCAGATGACTTTCTGCCAGATCACCCCACCGTGACCTGGCGCCGCGAGCACTTGCCGGGCGTGCGCCCCAGTTACCGCTGCAACAGCATGTTGTCGGTCACCGAACTGGTGCGCACCGGATTGGGCGTTGCGGCGCTGCCGGATTTTCTATTGGAGGATGGCCTGCAACCCCTGAGCCCTGCATTGGCCGGGCGTGACACCGCGCTATGGCTGCTGACGCGCCCGGATTGCCGGGCACTGCGCTCGGTGGTGACGTTGTTTGATGAGTTGGGGCGACATGTGCGTTGGCCGCGTCGTTAGGTTTTTCGCACAAACTGCTCATGCATTTCGCACGTCAGGGTTTCGATACGCTCGGTCAACTGCTTGGTCATTTCCGTCAGTCGGGTGTTTTGCTCCAGTAGTTCCAGCAGTTGTCGGGTGGTCTGCGCGGCCTGGGCCTGCCGTTCGGTATTGGCGATGGCCAGGGCTTCGCGGTGTTGCGCATCGGCGTCGGACTGGGCTTTGTCCCGCGCAGCCTGGCGTGTCTGGGCCAGCAGGATCAGCGGTGCGGCATAGGCCGATTGCAGGCTGAAAGCCAGGTTGAGCAGGATGAATGGGTACACGTCGAAGTGGGTGACACCGCTTATGTTCAGCACCACCCACAACACGACGATTGCGGTTTGTGCGCCGAGGAAGGTCGGTGTGCCAAAGAAGCGCGCGAAGGCTTCGGCCTTGAGGGCAAAGGTGTCGTTGCCGAAGGTCGGTGCGAGGTGGGCGTGGCCTCGGTGAAAGCGCAGGTGATCGACGGGGTCGGCTTCAGGTTTGTCTGGGGTCATGGCGGGGCGAATCCTTAGCGTGAGGACAGTCAGCACTATAGACCGCCCACCCGGCCGGACACATGAAGAACCAGTCAGTTCTGGCCCCGTTCATTGGCAAACGCGCTGACCGCCTGCACCGCCTCGCCGGTGCCTTCGCGAATCTGCAGGATTACCGTGCCGGCCTGGTTGGCCAGCTCCACGCCCTGAGCGGCACGGTCACGGGTCGTGTCCATGCTCTCGATGGCTTGACGGGTTTCTTCCTGGATCATGGCAATCATGCTGGAGATCTCCGTCGTTGAGCCGCTGGTGCGTGCCGCCAGTTGCCGCACTTCATCGGCCACCACGGCAAAACCACGGCCTTGCTCACCGGCGCGTGCAGCTTCGATGGCGGCGTTGAGGGCCAGCAGGTTGGTTTGGTCGGCAATACCGCGAATGGTGTTGACGATGGCGGTGATCTGCTGCGAACGCTCACCGAGCTTGGCGATCAGTTGCGAAGAGGCGTCAATGTTCACGGCAATTTCACGCATGCCCGTGGCGGTTTTCTGAATCACTTCAGCGCCTTTTTCCGCCATGTCCTGTGTGTTCAGGGACAGGTGATAGGCCTGTGCAGCGCTTTGCGCATCGGCGGCATGTTGTAGCACTCGGGCGGTTACGTCCGAGGCGAACTTGACCACTTTGCACAGGCGTCCGCTTGCGTCGTACACCGGGTTGTAGTTGGCTTCAAGCCATAAGGTCTGGCCGTGTTTATCGATGCGCTCGAACTGGCCGTTGAAGAGTTCGCCCTGGTTCAGACGTTTCCAGAATTCGGCGTACGCCGAGCTGTTGACCAACTCCGGTTTGCAGAACAGCCGGTGATGCTTGCCCTGGATCTGCGCCAGGGTGTAGCCCATGCGCTGCAGGAAGTTTGCATTGGCGGTGATGATGGTGCCGTCGAGGTTGAACTCGATCATCGCCATGGCGCGGTCGATGGCTTCCAGCTTGGCATTGGCTTCGCTCTCGGCCTGCAGGCGCGGCGTGACGTCCATGGCGTACTTCACCACTTTGATCACGGTGCCGGCTTCATCGCGTACCGGGTTATAGCTGGCCTCCAGCCACACCGATTGCCCATCGCCCGCCACCCGCTCAAAAGTGCCGGATTGGAACTGGCCGTTGCGCAGTTGCGTCCATAGCTGGTTGTACTCGGCACTGCGGGCGAACGTCGCGGTGCAAAACATCCGGTGGGGCTGGCCCAGGATCTGCTCCGCGCGGTAGTTCATGGTTTTGAGGAAGTTGTCGTTGGCCCGCAGCACCCGGCCTTGCAGGTCGAATTCGATCACTGCCATGGAGCGCTCGATGGCGTCAAGCAGGCTGGCTTGCTGGGCATTGGTGTGTTGCAGGGCAGTGATGGTTTTTTTATGGGCGTTGAATAGCATGTTGGGGGGCTCGGGCAAGCATGCGTATGAGGTATCCATGTATATGCGCCTGACCCCGTAGGGCGCGGAGCCTCACGGTTGACGTGCTCATTGCCAGCTTCCTTGTGCTGACAGAGGGGGTGGAACAACGGATTCAGAGTCGTCGGCCTGCCGAGAAGTTCGCCAGGAAGCGGGACCATTATTGGGGTAGCCGACCAATGGAGGCATTATGCTATTGCGTCGGGGCTGCGCCAGAAGATTCAGACGAAATGTTGTAGGACGACTTAGGCGGAATGAGCGACCGCGTAATGGCTGAGCCTGACCCGGTTGCGCCCGGTGTCCTTGGCCGCGTACAGCGCGCGGTCAGCGGCATTGAGCCACATGGCGGCATCGCTGAAGACGGGCTGGAAGTCCGCCAAGCCGATGCTCAGGCTCACGCGTAATTCGGGAATCTGCGGGTTGCGATAGTTACTGAAGATTTCGCGCATGCGCTCCATCACGAGCGCTGCTTCCTGCAAGGGCATTTGGGGAAGGATCACGCAGAATTCATCGCCGCCGTAACGTCCCGCCAAGTCGTTTTCCCGCAGGTGTTGGCGTAACAGCTGACTCAGTTGGCGCAACACTGTGTCACCGACGATGTGCCCGTGGGTGTCGTTGATTTGCTTGAAGTGATCGATATCGATCAATGCGATGGTGGCTTGGCCTTTTTGCTGCTGGCACTTATGGAACTTGAGGTTCAGCAAGTCTTTCCACGAGCCATGATTGAGCAGGCCGGTCAGGCTGTCGATTCGGCTCAGGGCGCTGAGGGTGCGTTTATGCTCCGACAGTTTGATCGCCAACTGGTAACAGACCATACCGATGGCCATCGGGTAGAGGGTCAGCATAGGCAGGCAGGTATAGACCTGGAGGGGGCCGACGTGTGGGTTGAACTTGATCCCGAACAACCACCACGCCACGCCAACGCCACCTGCCTGCGCCACCAGACCGCGCAGGAACAGGCGCTTACCGCCTGCTGCGACGTTGTTCATGGTCATCATCGACAGGATGGTCACCGCTGACAGCGGCGTGAATTGGCTGGCAGCGGCCCAGAAGCCGCCGAGCAGCGAATCATAGAGCAGGTTGCGTTGTTCGGCTTGATAGGGGAAGGGAGAGCGGGTTGAAAGCAGGTACGCCACATGCGGCCAGGCATAGCCGTTGAACAGCAGCAAAGCCCAGACCCAGCCGGGCATCGATAAAGGGTACAACGCACCGATTACGCTGATGCAGCCGATACCCAGGCCGATGATCCTTGGCTTGTAGATACGCCTGGCAAATGAAAGCCCTTTGCCTCGTCTGTTTTCCATAATGTTTTGGGTCAGCTCTTTATTGCAGAGGCGGCAGCCAGTGTCAGCGGGTAAAACCGTTAATCGGTTAAGAAGTGTAAATATTGTCAGTTATTCGCGGGGGAATAATCAGTGTCCTTCCAAGCCATTTGTGCCGGTGTGCGGGTGAATACGCCAAAAGCGACCAAGAGTGTCGTTCTCGCAACAGGTTCAGTGCAGGTCAGGGGGAAGGGATTTCGTAACCCGCCAGGAACAAGTCGATTGCAGAGTCGATAACATCGGCCTGGGCCGCGGCGTCGAGGGTCGGTTGGCCGAGGGTGATCTGTGGCCAGAACGCAAAGGCCTTGAGCAGACTCTGGATCTGATGGGCCGCAAAAGCCGGGTCGCTGCAGGACAGGCGGCCATCGTCCCGGGCTGCGCGCACCCACTGGGTAAAGCCTTCTTCACGCTGGCTCAGACGGTTGACCATATCCTGCGCACGTTCCGGCGAATGGATGGTGGCGGCAATGGCGACACGGGCCAGGTCGAGGAAGTTGGCGTCCGACATCATTTTCATCTTCGCTTCCAGCAGCCCGCGCAATTGGTCGCGCAGGGGACGATCGCCGGTGTAGACCACATCCAGTTGGGCCGCGGTGCTGGCCCAGAGTTGGTGGAGGATCTCTGCGAACAACTCTTCCTTACTGGGGAAATGGTTGTACACCGTGCGCTTGGAAACGCCGGCGGTGGCGGCGATCTTGTCCATGCTGGTGACCTCGAACCCATTTGCCCGGAACTCGGCGATGGCAGCCGCAATGATGGCTTCGCGTTTGCGGTCGGTAAGGCGTTGGGGGGCAGTCATGGATAGCATTCGGCTCTGAGGGAAAATTACACCCGGTAGTTTACTTGCTCTCGGTTTTGTTGCAATCTAGAAACTACACTGTGCAGTGTAGCTTGTGAGTGCGTTGTCATTTGTTAGCGCAGTGTAATTTTGAGCCGACCCCAGGAGTCACTCTGCAATGGCCACGATTTCAACCCGCCTCGACCCCGCGCCCACCGCGCTCAAGCCTGCCGAGCAGGACCAGGGACACTTCAGCAACGATGCTCCGGTTCAGCACGGTGGCTTTGGCAAAACGTTGCGTATCTTCTGGAACATGCTGTTCAACAAACCGCGCAGCACGCGCCCGGTGGGCGCGATCCCGGTGCAGCCGTTGACCCGCGAGCAATTGCTGGCAGCCCCAGACCACAGTGTGTTCCGCCTGGGACACTCCACCGTGCTACTGAAAATGCGCGGTAAGTTCTGGATGACCGACCCGGTGTTTGCCGAGCGCGCCTCACCGTTCAGTTGGGCCGGCCCCAAGCGTTTCCACCAGCCTCCTATCCGTCTCGAAGAGCTGCCACCGTTGGAGGCGGTGATTCTTTCCCACAATCATTACGACCACCTTGACCGCAAGGCAGTCGTTCAACTGGCCGACAAAACGCGATACTTCCTCGCGCCATTGGGCGTGGGTGACACCCTGATCAAGTGGGGCGTCGACGCCAGCAAAGTACGTCAGCTGGACTGGTGGCAGGGCACTGAGGTGGACGGCATCCGTTTTGTCGCCACGCCTGCGCAACATTTTTCCGGGCGCGGCCTGTTCGATGCCAACCAGACGCTGTGGTGTTCGTGGGTGATGATCGATGGCGCGCGGCGGATCTTTTTCAGCGGCGACACCGGCTATTTCGATGGCTTCAAACGTATCGGCGAGCAGTACGGCCCTTTCGACCTGACGCTGATGGAAACAGGTGCCTACAACGTCGATTGGCCCCACGTGCACATGCAGCCGGAGCAAACCCTGCAAGCGCATATCGACCTCAAGGGCCGCTGGTTGCTTCCCATCCACAATGGCACCTTTGACCTGGCATTCCATGCCTGGCACGAGCCGTTCGACCGCATCATGGCTCTTGCCTGGGAGCGTAATGTGTCGATCACCACGCCGGCGATGGGGCAGGTGTTCAACCTGAACCAGCCAGAGCGGGGGCATGCGTGGTGGTTGGAAGTGGAAACCCAAGGCGCGCAAGCGCCGCTTGCGAGCTGAATACCGAGGTAATGGAAAAAGGAGTTTTCAGCGTGTTTCAGCGCTGCGACAGCGGCAGGAAGAGGGTGCGATGATCCCCGAAACATAATGGTTCGGGGTAATTCTGATGGAAGACAAGTGTAGGAAAATTTGGCAGCAGGCTCTGCCTTGTCGGCCGGGTCAGCTGTCGCCAGCTCTCGCAGAGCCCTGTGCAGCGCCCCCGGCATCGTTCAGCCCTCTTGCCGACAGTATGAGCCCACGCCATATTGCTTTCGATGTCAGCCCCCACCCTGATGCACTCCCTCAAGTCGGTCTGCTTATCCCCGGGTACAACGTGCCGGGCTTTTCCATCAAGCCCGCGCGCGATCCTTCGTTATCACTGATCGCCCTGGGTGGCGTCGAGCCCGAGAGGCCAGTGATGGTGGCGGTGCCCTTGGTGCAGAACAACAGCTCACTCAGCACCGCCCAGCCACTGGCAGGGCAGCGTGTCGGCTTCGCCCAGCACTATGTCCGTGGTGGCGATCACGAACCGGTTGAACACAGTGCCGCCTTCTTGTGTGCGCTGCACGTCCTGCGCAAGGCCGGTGTGTATTTGGTGCCGGTGCCTGCACAACACATGGATGACACGCCGCGACGTTCCTTGCACACCCGCAATGAAATCGACGACCACGTATTGGAGTATCGCCTTGATGCCCTGGTGTCTGATGGCCGCAGCGCAGCCTTTCATGGCGCGTGCTGGAGTGGCTATCCGCGCCTGGCAGCGCCGCT
Organism: Pseudomonas sp. BCA17; assembly: GCF_004519405.1. Lineage (GTDB taxonomy): Bacteria > Pseudomonadota > Gammaproteobacteria > Pseudomonadales > Pseudomonadaceae > Aquipseudomonas. The sequence goes on from NZ_SGWI01000005.1 coordinate 427,674, forward strand.
CGAAGATGGCGGCCGTCTGTACTTCTACGGCTCGCGCTGGTCGCGGGATTCGTTGAAGGCATTGGTACGGGGCTACAAAAATAACGTCGCTTGCCTTACGGCGCGCAGGGGGGAAACTGGCTCTGGCGTCGAGTAATCCCACAGTTTGAACGGGCGGGGTCTCGCAGTTGGAAGGGAGAGATGTTTTTAGACTGGCGTACGGATCAACGTTGATTCGTTGTTATTTCTTACCCTTCCCTGGAGGTGATTCATGTTTGGAATTGGTCATGGTCTGAATGTGTTTGTTAATCACGCCGCACCGTTTATAGCCGCGCAAAAGTCGAATACAGATTCTAACCCCGTTCCGCCCGGAACGGAGTACGCCACAGTTCACCAACTGGGTGAGCAAATGAACCGGCCTGGAGCATTCACGTCCGTAGACCTGGTCAATTACCTGCAAGCGCGTATCCGCACGTTGGACCCCGCGTTGAATTCGGTGATTGAGCTGAACCCCAAGGCCCTGGAAGCGGCGCGCGAGCTGGATCGCGAGCGCGCCAGCGGCAAAGTGCGGGGCCCGCTGCATGGCATTCCCATCTTGGTCAAGGACATCGTGGAAGTCGAAGGTATGCAAACCAGTGCAGGAGCATTGGGCCTTGTCGGGGCTCCCGTCAGCAAGAATGCGCCTGTCATCCAGCGCCTGATCGACCAGGGGGCGATAGTTCTGGGGACCACCAACTTGACGGAGATGGCTGGTTTTCGGGGCGGTCCCGATGGTTATAGCCGCCGAGGTGGGCAAACCCGCAACCCTCATGATCCGAACGCGGATGTCGGTGGTTCCAGCTCCGGCTCGGCTGCGGCGGTTGCGGCAGGGCTGGCGCCTTTGGCAGTCGGTACCGAGACCAATGGGTCGATCATCGTGCCGGCGGCGCTCAATGGTGTGGTCGGCCTCAAGCCCAGTGTTGGTTTATTGGATCGCGATGGGATCATTCCCGCCAGCCGGCGCCAGGACACTCCCGGCCCGATGGCCCGTTCGGTATGGGATGCCGCGCTGATGCTCAACGCCATGGCGGGCAGCCCTACCGGAGCGGAGGCTGTCGATTACACCAGACAGCTCGTGCCAGGCGCCTTGGCAGGCAAGCGTATCGGTTATCCCACGACGTTTTCCGATGACGGTGTAACCCTGCCGGTCGTTAACAGCAAGCAGTTCAACGAGACATTGGAGGTACTGCGCAAACAAGGTGCCATTCTGGTTCCGATCAACATGCGCCTGGCAGATGCTTCACGCTACGACGAACTGCTGCTCTGCGATGTGAAGCAGGCGCTGAACGGCTATTTGGCCAAGCGTGAGGGATTGCCGGTCAAATCAGTGAAGGAACTGATCACATTCAATGAAGCGCTTGATGGGACGCAGACCGATCACCAGCCCGTCCTCAAAGAGATCGACGCATCCACCCTCACGCCGGAGCAAAGTCAGGCGCCATGGGATGAGCTTCTGCGGGATTTTCGCAACACGGTTGACGCCCCTATCAAGGAGCACAATCTGGATGCCATCGTGTCGGATTTCGACAGCAACAGTTACTTTGGCGTTGCAGCCGCCGGTTACCCAGGGATTACGGTTCCCTCGGGAGCGACCGAGGACGGCCTGCCCGCCAGTGCCTACTTCTTTGGTACTGCTGGCTCCGAAGCTCAACTGCTGGGCGTGGCGTATGGCTTTGAACAGGGTGCCCAGGCCGCCATCCGGCCGACGCTTTCAACCCCTCATGCACTTGCCAATCCGTAGCGTTTTACGGGGCCACGGTGAGCAGGTTGAAAGTGCTCAACTGTCAGGCAGTCCGACTGAATGCTAGGCGCCATTCGGTTGAGGGGTTGAGGGGTCAATGGCTGCCGTTGTTGAACCCATTAATCGCGAGAGAAGGCGGGGAGTTGCAGGTTCTGAGGGGGTGCAATCGAACCGACGCACACTCATCCCCCAACCCGGCGCAAACCCCGGGAAGAACACCAACCCCTCTGCCTCCAGCCGAAACGCCAGTGCCAGGCGGGTGTCGTCAGCCACGTCGCCCTCGCTTTCAAACTGTTGAAGCGCCTGCACCGTCACCCCTGCCAGGCGGGCCAGTGCTTCCTGGCTCCAGCCCAGCATGGCGCGGGCCTGCACGCTGTGCTTGGCGGTGAATTGGTGCAGGACGATCTGCTGTTCTACGAAAGAGCTCATTGCCAGAGAGGACATGGGTTTTCTCCAGGTTCGACGGGGAAGGCAAACTATACTGTGTTTTTGTACAGTTGTTTTGACCGCTCATCAACTGGATGCTGGACGACCCATTATTCCACCCCTGGTGCCTCCCGAATGATCAGGTGATCCAGGTTCTCGATATTCGCGCTGAAGACCCCGAACGTCTGTTCGGGGTTCTTCTTGCTGGGCACCTGTTTCAGCTGCGGCGTCACCCCATAGAAGAAGCAATACAACGCCCGCTCACTGTCCACTGCCGCCTTGATCTGCTCCAGGAAGGCTGTGCGCTTGCGGTAGTTCTCGATGAGTTTCTTGCTCAGGTAGACGTTCACCGAGTAGGGCTTCTTGTCGAGCCACACTTTCTTTTCGAAATCGATGCGGAAGCTGCTGGTGTAGTCCTTGATGACCTTGATCTTGCCCCAATAGATCAAGCCCTTGTTGTCTTGCAGGTATTCGATTTTCTTGAAAAACGTCCAGTAGGTCGCCGTGTGATCGCCGATCTTCAGCGGCATGCGCTTGAGCTTGTCCTTGTCGTCGATATTCGACACATAACATTCCACCGGGTGGGCAAATACGCTGGTTTTGTCCGGGGTGGTGTCGCTTGTGCCGGTGGGCGTGCTGGTCCGAGTCGAAGGAGCCTTCGTTGAGTCTTGTAGGACGTTTTCCTGAGTAACCACCAGCGGTTTTTTCCGTTCGTACTGACGCGGTGTCAGTACAAATTCCGACGGGAAGTTTTCCTCTCTCTCGTCGTCATTTTCACCTGCCGCCGCCTTGTGGGTGCTGGCATAGCGGCAGCCATCGATATGCCGGGTACTGGTCTTGTTCTTGAAGTGCGGTGTGCGCAGATAGTTGACGTTTTTTGCGTTGAAGGTACTCAGCGCATTCGCCGCGTCGAATGCCCCACGGCATTCATCGTTGGGGCACAGAAAGCTGTCCTTGTCCGAATCGAAGTCGGCGGTTTCGTCGAAGTTCAGCTCTCGTACATCGTAGATCGACAGTTTGTCATCGAGACTCAGGCTGTAGGCCGTGTCGAATTTCATGGGGCTCGGGTCCGTGAGATATTTCGCTATTAATAGCGGGATCTTGTGCAAATATCAGCAAGAACCTGCAACCCTCCGCCCACTCAAGAAGCACAAGGTTCCCCCGACGGCCGTCAGTGCGCCGAGGGCGTAGAACATGCTGGTTGGCGCTGCGTTGATCAGCAAATACCCACAGATTACCGGGCTCATCGCCCCGCCGAACGCTGCCAGGTTTTGCGCGCCGTAGTAACTGCCGCGCAGCGCATCAGGGGCGATGGTATCGATGAATAGAAATTCCGACGGGTAGATAATCATCTCGCCCAAGGTGAACACGAACATCGCCAGGCACCAGGTAAACAGGCTGTCTGCCTGGCTGAAACCGACCAGGCCGGCGATGAACAGCAAGGTGCCCAGCAAGATCCAGTAGCGCAGTTGTTCGCGCTTGAGAAAACGGCCGATCTGGTACTGCATCAGAATCACGGTGACGGCGTTGCAGGCCAGCACCGCAGACAGAATTTTCAGCGCGTCGGCAGGCTTGTAGGCTACCAGCAGGAATTGCGACAGATACAACGTATAGCGCCCGTGGACAATGGTGCTCAATAAGCTACCGCTGGTGAACAGGATCAGCGTGCGGTCGCTGCGCAAAGTGCGCAAGGTCGTCAGAAAACTCAGGGGCCTGTTGCTGTCATCATGCTGGGTCGGCGGGATACCGATCATCAAGAACAGGCTGCCAAACGCAATGGCACTGGCGATCAGAAAGGGCGCCAATTGCATGTGACCGGCAATCACTACGCCGAGCATGGGGCCAGTGGCGTAGCCCACGTTGGTCAAGGTATAGCGTAGGGAAAATACCTTGGCACGGTCAGCCACCGGCAGGTTTTCGCTGATGATGGCTTTGGAGCCGATCAGAAACAGCGCCGACGCCGCCTCGGTAATCACCAGGGTCAAGGTCGTGAGGTAGAGGTTGCTGGCAAAGGTCAGCAACAGAAAACCGATGGAGCTGGACAGCATGGCCAGGATCAGCAGTTTGCGCTTTTCCAGGCGGTCGATGATGTAGCCGCCATAGAGGCCCAGCAATGTAGCGGTAAACACGGCGACGCCCATCAGCAGGCCGATGTCCTGCTGGTTGAGACCCAGGCGGGTGCTCAACAGTAGCGCCAGCAACGGGCTGGTCATGGCGCGGCTGACCACGATGGTCACCGAGCAAATCATCAGGCGGCGGATTACCAAAGAGTAGGTGGGCACGTGGGGCGAGCGTCCTTGTTATTGCTTTGAGACAGCACAGGCCGAATGCGAAAGCAGACCAATGTGGGAGCGAGCAGGACCGCTCCCACGCTCAGACCGACTTACTGGCCGGCATTGATGGTGATTTTCTCGACTGCACCCTGCTCCAGATCCCACTTCTTCAGGATTTTGCCGTATGTCCCATCGTCAATCATGCCCTGCAACGCTTCACTGATCGCGCTCACCAGCTCGGTATTGCTCTTCTCGATGCCAAGCCCAGTGAATTGCTTGGAAATCGCCAGCCCCACCGGCTTGTACTTACCTTTATCCAATGACATCAGATAAGGAATCGTCTCGCTCCCCTGCATCGCTGCATCCAACCGGTTCTGCTGCAGCTGCGCCCGCGCATCCGCCGAGCCTTCGGTGCCGATCACCACGATCGCCGGCTTACCCGCCGCTTCGCAGTTTTGCTTGCTCCACGCGGCAATTTCCGACGGCCAGGTGGTACGGCGGCTGGTGCCGACTTTTTTACCGCACAGGTCAGTCAATTCCTTGAGGTCTTCACGCTTGGCCAGGGTGTACAACTGCGGGCCGCTGGTGAAGTAGTCGATGAAGGTCACTGACTTCTGGCGTTCGGCGGTATCGGTCATGCCTGACAGCACAATGTCCACGCGCTTGGTGGTCAGGCCGCTGAGCATTTGCTCGAAGCCGGTTTCCTGCCATTTGATCTTCACGCCCAGGCGCTCGGCCAGGGCATTGCCCAGGTCAAAGTCCAGACCGGTGATCTTGTTGGTGGCCGGGTCCTTGAAATCCATCGGCGGATAGTTCGGCACGATGGCCGCGCTGATCTCGCCCTTGTCCTTGATTGCCGCCGGCAATGCCGCGAAAACTGCAGTGGAGGCCATCAGGCCCGCGAGCAAGGTGGGGATAAACAATTTTTTCATGGGGGCGTTCTCGTTAGTTTTCTAGTTAAGTGCGAACGGCAGAAATAAAGCTTTGGGTACGCGGGTTTTGTGGGCTTATTAGAATGTCTTCGGGGCTGCCGGCTTCCACAATCTGGCCGGCGTCCATAAACACCATGCGGTTGGACACTTCGCGGGCGAAGCCCAACTCATGGGTGACCACGATCATGGTCATGCCGGTGGTTGCAAGATCGCGCATCACCGACAGCACTTCGCCTACCAGCTCCGGGTCGAGCGCTGACGTGGGTTCGTCAAACAACATCAGTTTGGGCCGCATCGCCAGCGCGCGGGCAATGGCCACACGCTGTTGCTGGCCGCCGGACAACTCCACCGGGTAGGCATTACGCTTGTCCGCCAAGCCCACGCGTGCCAGTAACTCCAACGCGTCTTCGGTCGCTTCCTTGGGCGAGCGCTTGAGTACCTGGCAGGGGCCTTCGATGATGTTCTGCAACACGGTCATATGCGGGAACAAATTGAAGCGCTGGAACACCATGCCCGTAGCCAGGCGCTGACGGGCGATCTGCGATTCATTCATCTCGTGAAGCTTGTTGCCGACCACCCGGTAACCCACCAGTTCGCCGTCGACCCAAAGGCCGCCCTTGTCGATTTTTTCCAGCTGGTTGACGCAGCGCAGCAGGGTACTTTTACCCGAGCCCGAAGGGCCGATGATGCACATGACCTCGCCTTGCTCGACCTCGATATTGATGTCTCGCAGCGCGTGATACTGGTCGTAATACTTGTTCAGGTTGACGGCCTTGACGATGCTTCTCATGGGGCAAATCTCCTCAACCCAGACTTACGAGCGCTTGCCGGCGCCGCGGGCAAAACGACGCTCGAGGCGGCTTTGGCCAAATGAAAGAACAGTCACCACCGCCAGGTACCAGATACCGGCAACCATCAGCAGCTCCATGACCCGCGCGTTGGCGTAGTAAATGTTTTGCGCGTTGTGCAGCAGCTCCGAGTACTGGATGACGCTGGCCAGGCTGGTCATTTTCACCATGCTGATGAACTCGTTGCCCACAGGCGGAATGATCACTCGCATGGCCTGCGGCAGAATTACCCTACGCAGCGCTTGCAGGTTCGGCATACCGATGGACTTGGCCGCTTCGTACTGGCCGGTGTCTACCGAGAGCAAACCAGCACGTACCACCTCCGCGGTGTAGGCGCCCTGGTTGATGCTGAGGCCGAGCAGGGCGGCCACGAACGGCGTCATCAAGTTGACGGTATCGATGCTGAACAGACCGGGAATCGCGATCACCGGGAAGATCAGCGCCAGGTTGAACCACAACAGCAGTTGCAGAATCAGCGGCGTGCCCCGGAACAGCCAGGTGTAAGTGATGGCCACATACCGCAGGATCGGGTTGGCCGACATGCGCATGATCGCCGTGATCACCCCGATCACCACACCCAGCGCCATCGCCAGGACCGACATGACGATGGTGTTCACCAGGCCCCAGAGGATGGCCTCAGACGTGAGGAACTGTCCGATGTAGGACCATTCGATCTGGCCGTTGGCGAATGCGCGCAACAACGCGGCCAGCACGATCACGATCAACGTGGCAAAAAACATCCGCCCGTAATAGCGACGCGGCACGTGTTCGTATTGCGTGATATCGAACTGGTTCTCGGACAACTTGCGCTCGGCTTCCAAGCGCTCTGCCGGGTTTTGATTCATGGTGCTACTCCAAAACTACTAAAGCTCTAACTGCTGTGCGTACCCCCCTGTAGGAGCGAGCTTGCTCGCGAAGAACCTGAGAGCAACGCGGGGTATCAGGCTTCCCGCGTCATCGTTCACCGTCTTCGCGAGCACGCTCGCTCCTACAGGGGGAAGCCGTTCAAATTCTGAAACCGGTGTAGTCGTCGGCCCATTTCCGCTGAGCCGCCAACGCCACCTTCAACCGCCCGATCTGCTCTCGCACCCGCTCCGGCGCCGTCCCACCCCAACCACTGCGCGCTGCAATCGCCGCCTCCAGGGTCAAACAGTCGCGCACCTCCGGCAGCAGCCGCGGATCCACCTCCGCCAACATCGCCGGCGAGGCTTCCCACAACTCAATCTCATGTTTCTCACAGGCCTGCACCAGGGCGCCGGTAATCTCATGCGCCTCCTTGAACGGCACACCACGGGTCGCCAACCAGTCCGCCACCTCCGTCGCCAGGGTGAAGCCCATCGGTGCCTGGCGCCGCAGTTCTTCCACCTGCACCTTCATGGTCGCGACCATCCCGGCCATCGCCGGCAGCACCAGCAGCAAGGTATCCACACTGTCCAACACGCTGTGCTTGTCTTCGCTCAAATCGCGGTTGTACGACAGGGGCAAGGATTTGAGGGTCGACATCAACCCCGTCAGGTTGCCAATCAGCCGCCCGGCCTTGCCCCGCGCCAATTCGGCAATGTCCGGGTTCTTTTTCTGCGGCATGATCGAGCTGCCAGTGGCGTAGGCATCATCCAAAACCACCCAGCGGAACTGGCGCGACGACCACAGGCAAAACTCCTCCGACAGTCGCGAAATGTTCACCCCGAGCATGCCCGCCACAAACAGGAATTCCGCCACATGGTCGCGGCTTGCTACGGCGTCGATAGAGTTTTCGCACGGCCCGGTGTAGCCCATTTCCTTGGCCGAATGCTCCGGCTGGCGCGCAATCGCCGAACCGGCCATAGCCGCCGCGCCGAGGGGCGACAACGCCGTACGCGCATCCCAATCCATCAGCCGTTGTACATCGCGCAACATTGACTGGGCGTGGGCCAACAAGTGATGGGCGAACACAATCGGTTGCGCCTGCTGCAAGTGCGTGAAGCCCGGGCAGATGCTCTCCACATGCTGCTCGGCCTGCTCCACCAGGGCCTGCTGCAAACCCAGTACTTCAGTAGTGATGGTGCGTACATGGTCGCGTAGGAAAAGGCGCAGATCATTGGCCGTCTGGTCGTTACGCGAGCGCCCGGCGCGCAGCTTGCCGCCCAGGGCGCCGAGACGCTCGGTCAGTACGCGTTCGATGAAGGTGTGCACGTCCTCGTCATCCAGGCTCGGATGCAGGTTGCCAGCGGCGAAATCTGCGCCAATACCGTCCAGGGCTTGCAGCGTGCGCAAGGTTTCCGATTCATCCAGCAAACCGGCGCGCTGCAACTCACGGGCATGTGCACGGGAGCCGGCGAGGTCATAGGGCGTGAGGCGAAAATAGCGCTCAGGGCAACGCGACAACGCAGCCAGAGCTGCAGACGGGCCGGTCTTGAAACGAGCACCCCAAAGGCGGTCGGTGGGCTGGGACATGGAGGTTCCTCACGCTTGTTTTTAGAAGAGTCGGAGGCAGTAAAAATAAAGTTTTAACGGCGTAGAACCGGCGTCTGACGCGCCGTATTCAAGGTTGCCAAGGGCGGATGTTTATGTTCATTATCGCCGCCTGGCTATATTCAAGGATTGGGTTCAAGCCTGTTGAATATGGCACTTGAGGTCAACGCGTATTATGGAAACTCCACTTTCCACTTCTGGAAACCTGCCGCCAAAACCCGGCACAAGACCGCCGCTGCAACTGAGCGGGCTGGACTTCAAATTGCTGCGCGTGTTCATGGCTGTGGTCGAAGCCGGCGGCTTCAGTGCCGCGCAGAACGAGCTGAATGTGGGGCTGGCGGCGATCAGCAAACAGATCTCCGACCTTGAGATTCGCATCGGCATGCGCCTGTGCACCCGGGGCAGGGAAGGGTTTGGGCTGACCGAAGAAGGCAAGTTGGTGTATCAAGCCTCCATCGAGTTATTTGCCTCGGTGGACAGTTTTCGCGACAAGCTTAGTTCCGCGCAAAACGAACTTATCGGCGATCTTAGTGTGGGGATTATTGATAACACCGTATCGGACATTAATTCGCCGCTTATTGCAGCCCTGGGCAGATTACATAGCGAATCGCCAAAAATAAGATTGCGCCTGCACGCCTCGCAACTGGATGAAGTTGAACGCGGTGTGGTGGAAGGGCGCCTGGTCGCCGGCATCGTCCCGGTGTACCAACGCCGTGAAGAATTCGACTACTTCGCGCTGTACGAAGAAAAGGCCTACGCCTACTGCGCTGTAGGACATCCACTGTTCAATACGGGCGACATAACGCCAGAAGTGTTACGCCAATACGAAGTGGTCAACCACCGGTATGCGATCCATCGTGACAAGGTCAACTTCGTCACCTACGACAGCCAGTCCGCCTCGGCCTCACAGGTGGAAGCCGTCGCCATCCTGATCCTGACCGGCCGCTTCCTCGGCTTCCTGCCGGAGCACTACGCGACGCCATGGGTAAGGGAAGGGCGCCTACGCGCACTGTGCCCGGATCAGGTCCACTTGAGCACAGCGCTCAACCTGATCCTGCGCCACAACGCGCCGCGCAGCCCGATGGTAAAAGCCTTCGCCGCAGCGCTGGGGGTAGACCTCAAAGCCGCGACATAATCCCTGCCGAACACCGATCAACAAGTTGACGAAGCTCAAATGTGGGAGCTGTCGGGCCCCAGCGAGGCTGCGACGGTATCACCTCGGTTCAGCGGCCGATCCCATCCATCGGCATCGACCCCTAGCACCCCATGCTAGTGCGCTTCCTAGCTTGAAACCGATCAAAGTGTGGGAGCGCTCGAGCCCCCGCGAGGCAGCGATGGGATCGCCTCGGTCCACCTGCCGATCCATCCACCCACATCACCGCTGCAACTTGCCCAACTTCTTCTTCGCATGAAAATGCCGGAAATGCGCATCCTGCGCCGCCGCCAACAACTCCCGATCCCCACGCGTATCACCCCAGGCCCGCAGCCGATATTCCCCAAGGTCCCCATACACCGCCTCAAGCCGCAGCACCTTGTTCTCACAGCGGCAGTTGTTCCCGGTGAGTTGACCGGTCAATACCCCGTCAACCACCTCGAGCTCAGTGCCAATCAACTTGATTCCAAGCCGATCGGCAAACGGCTGCAACACCAACGCCGGCGATGCCGAACACAGCGTCACTACTGCCCCCGAGCCCAACTCCTGTTCCACCGACAGTACGCCTGCCGGTCGCATCAACCGCGCCCAATTGCGCTGGCAATACTCCTCGGCTTTCTGCTGCACCCACGCCTTCTCCACCCCCGTCATAAAGGTGCGGATCAACTGCGCCTTCAACTCATCCCGGCTGATCTGCCGCACCAAATAGCGCATCCCCGGCACCGCCAGCTTGACCATCCGGCCATAGAACTCACCGGTGCCAAAGGCGAACTTGAGGAAGGGCACGAAACTGTCGTGGTGGGTCAGGGTGCCGTCGAAGTCAAAGACGGAAAGTACTTTGGCGTCAGCGGGGCCGGCTTCGAGCATGTCTGGGTTCACGGGTGGTCCTTGATCGTTTGGAGCGGGTTCTCATAACTGTGTGACTGGCGCCCACTGCATGGGTTCAGGCCGATAACGGTTATGCAATTCAGATCAGCCAGAAGTCGTGATGTTGGGCTTTTACTGGCAATGATCAAGGGAGTTTACCCGGTCGGACATAGGAATGAACGCCGTAGATGGCAGAGTATTTCCCACCGTCCAGCCATTCGACTTGGCGTGTTAAGACAAGTAGTGAGAGTTTTCAGGCAAAAAAACACCCTGCGAAAGCGTAGCCCTCGCAGGGTGTGGGGGTGACCCTCTCATTAACCCGAATTATCCGGGCTTTTAAGACAAGCTCTAATTGATCAATCCCAGCTCAACGCCCCACCCGTCTGGTACTCGATCACACGGGTCTCAAAGAAGTTCTTCTCTTTCTTCAAGTCCATGATCTCGCTCATCCAAGGGAACGGGTTAGTCGTGCCTGGATACTCTTCCTTCAAGCCAATCTGCGACAGACGACGGTTGGCGATGAACTTGAGGTAATCCTCCATCATCGCCGCATTCATGCCCAACACGCCGCGAGGCATGGTATCGCGTGCGTATTCGATCTCCAGTTGAGTCCCTTGCAGGATCATCTGGGTCGCTTCTTCCTTCATCTCGGCATCCCACAGGTGTGGGTTTTCGATTTTGATCTGGTTGATCACGTCGATACCGAAGTTCAGGTGCATCGACTCGTCGCGCAGGATGTACTGGAACTGTTCGGCCACGCCGGTCATTTTGTTGCGGCGGCCCATGGACAGGATCTGGGTGAAGCCGCAGTAGAAGAAGATGCCTTCCAGGACGCAGTAGTAGGCGACCAGGTTGCGCAGCAGTTCTTTGTCGGTGTCGACGGTGCCGGTTTCGAACTTCGGATCGGAGATCGAACGGGTGTACTTCAGGCCCCAGGCGGCTTTTTTAGCGACCGATGGGATCTCGTGGTACATGTTGAAGATCTCGCCTTCATCCATGGCCAGCGATTCGATGCAGTACTGGTAGGCGTGGGTGTGGATCGCTTCTTCGAAGGCCTGGCGCAGGATGTACTGGCGGCACTCCGGGTTGGTGATCAGGCGGTACACGGCCAGCACCAGGTTGTTGGCAACCAGGGAGTCGGCGGTGGAGAAGAAGCCCAGGTTGCGCATGACGATACGGCGTTCGTCGTCGGTCAGGCCCTCGGGATTTTTCCACAGGGCGATGTCGGCGGTCATGTTGACCTCTTGCGGCATCCAGTGGTTGGCGCAGCCGTCGAGGTACTTCTGCCAGGCCCAGTCGTACTTGAACGGCACGAGTTGGTTGAGGTCGGCGCGGCAGTTGATCATGCGCTTTTCATCAACGGCGACGCGGGCGGAGGCGCCTTCGAGCTCGGCGAGGCCTTCGGCGATGTCGAGTTTGTCCAGGGCGGCCTTGGCGCGCACGATGGCGGCGGAGTCGCTGGCGGTGACGGCACGGGCTTCAACCGCGGCAGCAGCACCGGCACCGTCGAGGCGGTCCATGTTGGCTTCGGTGGCGTGGCCGGCGTTGGCGCCTTTGGTGGCTACTTCGCCTTCTTCTTCTTTGTCGAATTCGTCCCAGCTCAGCATGACGTGTCGTCTCCTGCGTGAGGGCTCAAAGTGCCCGTGTGAAACCGGATGGTTGGGTATTCACACGGCCCAGAGGCCGCGGTGGATCTTAAGGAATCGTTTGTTGCAGCTAGCGCACGCATTAAACGGAATAGGGTTACGGGTGCCCTGCGTGAGGCTTGAGGTGCGGAGCCGTGTTTGCTTGCTCCTGCGGGATGCCTCAGGTCTGGCTCTTCATCCCAATGTAAAGGGATATTGCAGGCCCGATTTACCCGCGCATTATAGGGAAAAATTCGGCTTTGTGTTGCGGCGGATGGTCACTTGGGTGCGCCAAAATGACGTGGTTTGCGGCCAAAGCGTGTGTTTGCAAGGCTTTGCCGGGATTGGATTTTTTTGACGGGCGGTGAGAGGTTTTTTGTAAGCAGAGGGCAAGGGTGCGGGGTAGGGCTTTATAAGGAGGGTGTGGCGGCTGATGCCATCGGGAGCAAGCCCCCGCCCGCAGGTTGATAGCGGTGTGCCAGATGCAGGTTCTTGGCCGCAAGAATGATTTCTTGCGGCGACCAAGATCCAGGATTAAATCTTAAAGAACTTATTATCCGTTAGAGCAGCCGTTGCCCATGACTTGGTATTGCAGAATATGCCGCTGACCTTGCGAGTCTTCATATTCCATTTGTACCGGTACTACTTGGCAAACTTCCGGGATTTCACTCATGGAGAGTACTTTGGCGACGTCCAAGTGCGTGCTGTAAGTGTAATCCTCGACAACCGGGGCGTTCTGGCCGGCCAGTTCGGTCGGGGCCTCATCGGCCAGGGCGGCGGTGGCGCACAAGCTGCTGAGGGCCATGACTATTAAAGCTTTCATTTGTCTATTTACCTTATTGAGGTCGAAGTGGGTCACGGGGCCCTTGTGAGGCCACGTGTGTAACTTAAGGTCGGTAAGTTCGGATTAACGTTGCCTTCGTGGGGGCTGTTGCGTTGTTAATCACTGCTGTGTTGAACACAGCGCCTTGGTTGGCGGAGTTGATTTTAGGCGTGCGGGTTATATTCATATACCCGTGCTTTTGATAAACACTATTGGCGGTTTTTGTAACAATCCCGTGGTAAAGGTTTTTTCACAAACAGGCAAAGCGCCGCAGGCTGCGGGCCAGAGCAGCACACGGGCATAGCAGGGCAATTTGTAGGGGCTTGTTACTACCATCGTCGAATGGTTCTATAGACCAGCCCCGGCTAAAACAGGGTCATACAAAAACAACGATTGTCACCGAGGTAAGAAAGATGAGTGCGGCTTCCCTGTACCCCGTTCGCCCCGAAGTAGCAGCCAACACGCTGACCGACGAGGCGACCTACAAGGCCATGTACCAGCAGTCGGTGGTCAACCCCGATGGCTTCTGGCGCGAACAAGCCAAGCGCCTTGACTGGGTCAAGCCTTTCACCGCGGTGAAGCAGACCTCTTTCGACGATCACCATGTCGACATCAAATGGTTTGCCGATGGCACCCTGAACGTTTCCTACAACTGCCTGGACCGTCATCTCGCCGAGCGTGGCGACCAGGCCGCGATCATCTGGGAAGGCGATGACCCTTCCGAAAGCCGCACCATCACCTACCGCGAGCTGCATGAAGAAGTCTGCAAGTTCGCCAACGCCCTTCGCGGCCAGGATGTGCATCGCGGCGACGTGGTGACTATCTATATGCCAATGATCCCCGAAGCCGTGGTCGCCATGCTGGCGTGTACCCGCATCGGTGCGATTCATTCCGTGGTATTCGGCGGTTTTTCCCCTGAAGCCCTGGCCGGTCGCATTATCGACTGTCGGTCGAAGGTAGTGATCACTGCCGACGAAGGCATCCGCGCGGGTAAGAAGATTCCGCTGAAGGCTAACGTCGACGACGCCCTGACCAACCCGGAAACCAGCAGCATCCAGAAGGTCATCGTGTGCAAGCGCACCAATGGCGCGATCAAGTGGAACCAGCATCGCGACATCTGGTACGAAGACCTGATGAAAGTGGCGGGGACCGTGTGTGCGCCGAAAGAGATGGGCGCCGAAGAAGCGCTGTTCATCCTCTACACCTCGGGTTCCACCGGTAAGCCCAAGGGTGTGCAGCACACCACCGGTGGCTACCTGCTCTACGCCGCCCTGACCCATGAGCGTGTGTTCGACTACCGTCCGGGCGAAATCTACTGGTGCACCGCCGACGTCGGCTGGGTCACCGGCCACACTTATATTGTCTATGGCCCGTTGGCCAACGGCGCGACCACGCTGCTGTTCGAAGGTGTGCCGAACTACCCGGATATCACCCGGGTGGCGAAGATTGTCGACAAGCACAAGGTCAATATCCTCTACACCGCGCCGACCGCGATCCGCGCAATGATGGCTTCCGGTACCGCCGCGTGCGAAGGCGCTGACGGTAGCAGCTTGCGTCTGCTCGGTTCGGTCGGTGAGCCGATTAACCCTGAAGCGTGGGACTGGTACTACAAGAACGTCGGCCAATCCCGTTGCCCGATCGTCGATACCTGGTGGCAAACCGAGACCGGCGCCACCCTGATGAGCCCGCTGCCGGGCGCCCACGCACTCAAGCCGGGTTCGGCTGCGCGTCCGTTCTTTGGCGTGGTGCCGGCGCTGGTGGACAACCTGGGCAACATCATCGAGGGCGCTGCCGAAGGCAACCTGGTGATCCTCGATTCGTGGCCAGGCCAGGCGCGTACCCTGTACGGCGACCACGACCGTTTCGTCGACACCTACTTCAAGACCTTCCGGGGCATGTACTTCACCGGCGACGGCGCCCGTCGCGATGAAGATGGCTACTGGTGGATCACCGGGCGTGTGGATGACGTGTTGAACGTGTCCGGCCACCGCATGGGGACCGCCGAGATCGAAAGCGCCATGGTCGCGCACCCTAAAGTCGCGGAAGCGGCGGTAGTGGGTGTACCCCATGACATCAAGGGGCAGGGCATCTACGTGTATGTCACCCTCAAAAATGGTGAAGAGCCCAATGAAGCGCTGCGCCTGGAGCTGAAAAACTGGGTGCGCAGGGAGATCGGGCCAATTGCGTCGCCGGACGTGATCCAGTGGGCACCGGGCTTGCCGAAGACGCGCTCGGGGAAAATCATGCGGCGGATTCTGCGCAAGATTGCTACCGCGGAATATGACGGGTTGGGGGACATCTCCACACTGGCAGACCCTGGGGTAGTGGCGCATTTGATTGAAACGCACAAGGCCATGAACGCCGCGTAAGGCGTACAGAGTGTCCAAAGCCCCGTCCGGTGCAAGCCGGGCGGGGCTTTTTAATGATATTTGGAAAACGCCGAGAGCCGGGGTGGAAGGGGGCTTGCTCCCGATAGCGGCGGACCAGTGGGCACCTCTATGACTGACCCATCGCTATCGGAAACCAGCCCCTTCACACATTGAATAGCATTGCAGGGCGGGAATCGTATGGAGGCTGAGGGCTCGTACACCCACCAAGCCAATAAATATCGGTTTCTATCGTAGAACGTTTCTGAATGTTACCGAGCGCCCTGAATGTGTAACCTTGCGCCCAAACATGAGGCAATGTGCTACGCCAACGCCCCGAAAAACCGCGTTTTAGACACCCCAGGAAATAAGATTAAACGCCAGACTTGCCGTGCTAGAAGGGTTTGCGAATAATAGGCCCGCAATTTGCAGCATCAACAGGTTTAATATCTTTTGTCTCTGCATAAAAAACAGGGGCTGTCAATGTGCTGGAACCGCTTTCTCGGTGCTTCTGTAAATTGTTGTCGCATTGAGGAAATATCGGCTTCCGGCCTGTCGTTAGAATGCCGATCACTCGCTCGTCGTCGCAGGTTTATACCGTTGTAGGACGCAGCGCCGCTATTCGGTTTCATTTAAGTCGCATCGTGGGCCACGGCTCATACTGCTTTTTGCCCTATACCGATGGAGTCCCAAGATGAAGAAACTTGTGCTGTTGGGCGCCCTGGCGCTGTCCGTGCTGTCCATGCAGGCTTTCGCTGATGAGAAGCCCCTGAAGATTGGTATCGAAGCGGCTTACCCTCCGTTTGCCTCGAAGGCGCCGGATGGCAGCATCGTGGGTTTTGACTACGACATCGGTAACGCGCTGTGCGCAGAGATGAAGGTCAAGTGCGTCTGGGTCGAGCAAGAATTCGACGGCCTGATCCCTGCGCTGAAAGTGCGCAAGATCGACGCGATCCTGTCGTCCATGTCCATCACCGACGACCGCAAGAAGTCCGTGGATTTCACCAATCGCTACTACCTGAGCCCAGCGCAGCTGGTGATGAAGGAAGGCACCACGGTCAGCGACAGCCTGGATGAATTGAAAGGCAAGAAAATCGGCGTGCAACGCGGTTCGATCCACGATCGCTTCGCCAAGGAAGTCCTGGCCCCTAAAGGCGCCACGGTTGTGCCTTACAGCTCGCAGAACGAAATCTACCTGGACGTGGAAGCAGGTCGCCTCGACGGCACCGTGGCTGACGCCACCCTGCTGCAGGACGGTTTCCTGAAAACTCCGGCCGGTAAAGGCTACGCGTTCGTGGGCCCACAGTTCACCGACGCCAAGTACTTCGGCGACGGCATCGGCATCGCTGTACGCAAAGGCGACAAGGCCGAGCTGGACAAGATCAACGCGGCCATCGCAGCGATCCGTGCCAACGGCGAATACAAGAAAATCCAGGACAAATACTTCGACTTCGATATTTACGGTGCTGACCCTAAGTAACTCGTCGCAGCTGTCTGTCCAGAATGGCGCAAGCAACAGAATTCCTGCGGTTTGCGCCATTTTTTCATCCCCCTTTTCGAGGACCTGAATCATGTTGAAAGGCTACGGGGCCGTCATCCTCGATGGCGCATGGTTGACGCTTCAGCTCGCCTTGTCGTCCATGGCCTTGGCCATTGTTCTGGGTCTGATCGGGGTCGCGTTGCGCCTGTCGCCGGTGCGCTGGTTGGCCTGGCTGGGTGACTTGTACTCCACGGTGATCCGCGGGATCCCCGACCTGGTGCTGATCCTGCTGATTTTCTACGGCGGTCAGGACCTGCTCAACCGCGTCGCGCCGATGCTCGGCTACGACGACTATATCGACTTGAACCCCTTGGCCGCCGGTATCGGCACCCTGGGTTTCATCTTTGGCGCCTACCTCTCGGAAACTTTCCGTGGCGCCTTCATGGCCATTCCCAAAGGCCAGGCCGAGGCCGGTCTGGCGTATGGCATGAGCAGCTTCCAGGTGTTTTTCCGGGTGATGGTGCCGCAGATGATCCGGCTGGCGATCCCCGGGTTCACCAACAACTGGCTGGTACTCACCAAGGCCACCGCGCTGATTTCGGTGGTGGGCCTGCAAGACATGATGTTCAAGGCCAAGCAGGCGGCAGACGCCACCCGCGAACCTTTTACCTTCTTCCTCGCAGTGGCGGCGATGTACCTGGTGATCACCAGCGTATCGTTGCTGGCCTTGCGTCATCTTGAGAAGCGCTACTCGGTAGGCGTAAGGGCGGCTGATCTATGATCTTCGACTACAACGTCATCTGGGACGCCATGCCGCTGTACCTCGGCGGTTTGGTCACCACCCTGAAACTGCTCGCCATCTCGCTGTTTTTCGGCCTGCTTGCCGCCTTGCCCCTGGGCTTGATGCGGGTGTCCAAGCAGCCGATCGTCAACGGTGCGGCGTGGCTCTATACCTACGTCATTCGCGGCACGCCAATGCTGGTGCAGCTGTTCTTGATCTACTACGGCCTGGCGCAATTCGACGCCGTGCGCGAAAGCTTCCTGTGGCCACTGTTGTCCAGCGCCACGTTCTGCGCGTGCCTGGCATTTGCGATCAACACCAGCGCCTACACCGCCGAAATCATCGCCGGCAGCCTGAAGGCCACGCCCAATGGCGAGATCGAAGCGGCCAAGGCCATGGGCATGTCGCGCTCTAAACTGTACCGCCGCATCCTGCTGCCGTCGGCCCTGCGACGCGCACTGCCGCAGTACAGCAACGAAGTGATCATGATGCTGCAGACCACCAGCCTGGCCTCCATCGTCACCTTGATCGACATCACCGGTGCCGCACGCACGGTGAACGCCCAGTTCTACCTGCCGTTCGAAGCCTATATCACGGCCGGCGCGTTTTACCTGTGCCTGACTTTTATCCTGGTGCGCCTGTTCAAGTTGGCCGAGCGCCGCTGGCTGAGCTACCTGGCTCCACGGAAGCATTGATATGGAACGTATCGATCACCTGTTGCCCTGGGGCCACCTGGGTTGCGAGCGTCAGCTGAGCGTATTCCGTTTCGGCCACGGCGAACGCAAGGCGTATATCCAGGCCAGCCTGCACGCCGACGAGTTGCCGGGAATGCGCGCCGCATGGGAGCTGAAAAAACGCCTGGTCGAGCTGGAGCAGCAGGGCGCCCTCAACGGTGTGATCGAGCTGGTGCCGGTGGCCAATCCGATGGGCCTGGGCCAACTGTTGCAAGGCAGCCACCAGGGCCGTTTCGAAGTGGGCAGCGGCAAGAATTTCAACCGCGATTTCGTCGAATTGAGCGAACCGGTCGCCGCGTTGCTCGCCGGCAAACTGGGGGATGATCCCCACGCCAACGTGCGCATGATCCGTCAGGCGATGACCGATGCACTGAGCGCTCTGCCCGCACCGAGCAGCCAACTGCAAGGCATGCAACGCGTATTGCTCAGCCACGCCTGCACGGCTGATGTGGTCCTGGACCTGCATTGCGATGCGGAGGCGGCGCTGCACATGTACGCACTGCCGCAGCACTGGCCGCAGTGGCGTTCGTTGTCGGCGCACTTGAATGTGAAAGTCGGCCTGCTGGCCGAGGATTCCGGCGGCAGTTCGTTTGATGAAGCCTGCTCGCTGCCGTGGTTGCGCCTGTCCCGGGCGTTCCCTGAGGCGCAGATCCCGCTGGCGTGCCTGGCGACGACGCTGGAGCTGGGCGGCCAGGCCGATACCGGCCGTGACGAAGCGATTTTCCACGCTGAGGGCATCCTCGCGTTTCTCGCCGAACAGGGCCTGATCAACGGTGAATGGCCTGCGCCACAGTACGAGCCCTGCGAAGGCGTGCCTTTCGAAGGCACCGAGCTGCTGTTCGCCCCCCATGCCGGCGTGATCAGTTACCTGCGTAAAGCCGGCGACTGGGTTGAAACCGGCGAACCGATTTTTGAAGTGATTGATCCCCTGACCGACCGCGTGAGCGTTGTTTGCGCGGGCACGTCCGGGGTGTTGTTTGCCGTTGAACGGCTACGTTATGCCCAAGCGGGTTTCTGGCTGGCCAAGGTGGCGGGGCGCGAAGCGCTGCGTCACGGGCGCTTGCTCAACGACTGACCACCTGTTTTTGTGAGAACCGACCGCATGTACAAACTTGAAGTCCAAGACCTGCATAAACGCTATGGCAGTCATGAAGTGCTCAAAGGTGTGTCCCTGGCCGCCGCGGCCGGTGATGTGATCAGCATCATCGGTTCCAGTGGTTCGGGCAAAAGTACTTTTTTGCGCTGCATCAACCTGCTGGAGCAACCCCACGCCGGCAAGATTCTGCTCAACAATGAAGAGCTGAAGCTGGTCACGGGCAAGGACGGCGCCATGAGGGCCGCCGACCCCAAGCAACTGCAACGCATGCGTTCGCGCCTGTCGATGGTGTTCCAGCATTTCAACCTGTGGTCGCACATGACCGCAATCGAAAACGTGATGGAAGCGCCCGTGCACGTGCTGGGTGTGTCGAAGAAAGAAGCCCGTGAAAAGGCCGAGCACTATTTGGCCAAGGTCGGTGTGGGCCATCGTAAGGATGCGTTCCCTGGCCACATGTCCGGCGGCGAGCAGCAGCGCGTGGCGATTGCCCGTGCCCTGGCCATGGAGCCGGAGGTGATGTTGTTTGACGAGCCGACTTCGGCGCTTGACCCGGAGCTGGTCGGCGAAGTGCTCAAGGTGATGCAGGACCTGGCGCAGGAAGGCCGCACCATGGTGGTGGTGACTCACGAAATGGGCTTTGCCCGTGAAGTGTCGAACCAGTTGGTTTTCCTGCACAAAGGCATCGTCGAAGAGCGCGGCAACCCGCGTGAAGTGTTGGTGAACCCACAGTCGGAACGTTTGCAGCAGTTCCTTTCGGGTAGCTTGAAATAATCAGGACTGCTTTTGTGCACCGCAGTAGTGCATGCTTCACAGTCTCGAGACAGGTCCCAATCTAACCGTGGGAGCGAGCAAGCCCGCTCCCACAGTGAGATCTTCATTGGCTTTAGAGATTTGTGTTGGTTTCCGGGCTAGCATTGGCCCTTGTCTTCATTACCGTTCTTCGCTTCGGATAGCCCTCCATGACCGCCCACAAAATTGGTTTCCTGATTTGGCCCAGCACAAAAGCCCTGACGCTTGCGCTGGCTGAGGAGGCCTTGCGCGTTGCCCAGCGGGTGCACCCGGAGGTGGTCTACGAGCTATCGTTTCTGCTCGCCGAGCCGCAAACCGACGGCGCCTGGCAACTGCCGGGCGAGCCGTGGGCCGGCAAGCTCGAAGGTTTCCAGAAACTCTTCCTGCTGGCGGATGAACCGCCCACCGTGGTCGCCTCGCAACTGAGCACCGCGCTCAAGCAACTTGTGCGGGCCGGCTGCGTGATCGGCGGCTTGTCGGCCGGCGTTTACCCGCTGGCTCAGCTTGGCCTGCTCGATGGCTACCGCGCCGCCGTGCACTGGCGCTGGCAGGATGACTTCGCCGAACGCTTCCCCAAGGTCATTGCCACCAGCCATCTGTTCGACTGGGACCGTGACCGCCTGACCGCCTGTGGCGGCATGTCGGTGCTCGACCTGTTGCTGGCAGTGCTGGCCCGTGACCACGGTGCCGAACTGGCCGGTGCGGTATCCGAAGAACTGGTGGTGGAGCGTATCCGCGAAGGTGGCGAGCGCCAGCGCATTCCGCTGCAAAACCGCCTGGGCTCCAGCCACCCCAAGCTGACCCAGGCTGTTCTGTTGATGGAAGCCAATATTGAAGAACCGCTGACCACCGACGAAATTGCCCAGCACGTGTGCGTGTCGCGACGACAACTCGAACGCATCTTCAAGCAGTACCTCAATCGCGTCCCCAGCCAGTACTACCTGGAACTGCGCCTGAACAAGGCCCGCCAGATGCTCATGCAAACCAGCAAGTCGATCATCCAGATCGGCCTGTCGTGCGGCTTCTCCTCGGGGCCGCACTTCTCCAGCGCCTACCGCAATTTCTTCGGCGCCACCCCGCGCGAAGACCGCAACCAGCGCCGTAGCAGCAGCCCGTTCGAACTGTCCTCGGTGCCCTCCGAGCGCGGGTGACCCCAGTTCACTCCTCCTGGGTCGTGGTTGATCCGGTGACAGGGGCATGCCCTGTTCATCCACGGTCGCTGCCTGCACCTGGAAGTCGATGCCGGTGCGTCGGTAATACTCCCTCAGGTACTCCAGGCTCTGCGCCGACCATGGGTTGCCACTCAGGTCACTGTCTTCCTCCAGCAAATTCGTGGTGTCGAGCAGTTCCGGGCTGATTTCCTCGATCTGGTTATCGCTCAAGTCCAGGGTGTGCAACTCCTTCAAGCGGAAAACCCCCTCAGGCAACGCTCGCAAGCCGGTACTGCGCAGGTGCAGCGACGTCAGGTCGGCCAGGCCGCTGACGTCGGGCGCCTGGTCCAGCGGGTTGTTGCTCAGGTCGAGGAGGTCCAGTTTGGGCAGGTCGCTCAAAGTGCGTGCAGTCGCGGGCGTCAGGCTGATGCCGCACCGGGTCAGTTCCAGGCTGGTCAGTTCGGGCATGCTGAAGATCGACTGAGGCAGGCCACCCAGGGCACATCTGTTCAAGGATAGAGCCTGCAGCCTGGGGAAACAGCGCAACGTACCGTCGACCGTGGTGGTAGTGCCATTGCCCGTCAGTTCGAACCGCGACACGTGCTCCAGGTCCGCGCTCAGGCGCGGCAGTTCGCCCATCACCGGGGTGTCCAGCGACAGGGCGTGGCTGAAGTCGTCGTGCAGGCTTTCTTCGTCTTCCGGGCTTTCGCGGCGCCAGGCCTGCTCCACCAGCACCTTGAAGTTTGCGCGCAGCGTCTGCTCGCGCAGGCGGGTCGCGTCGTCGAGTGGGGTGTCGTCGATCGGGTGTCGCTCGGGCACTTCCAGCACCCACTGATCAAGGTCGGTCGCCAACTGGCGGTACTCGTTTTCCAGGCGCGTCAGCGTCGGGGCGACGGCGTCCATGTCGCCGGGCAGGCGGAACACAAAGCGGTCGGCTTCACCCTCGACCAGCGTCGGGTACAGGCGTTGCACGTGCAGGCGAGCGTCCGGCGGCGCCTCGGCGTGGAAGCTTTCCTGGGTGCTCTGGCAGTATGTCTTGATGCGCTCCAGGGCCGCGCGCGACAGCGGGTTGCCGGACAGATCGAAAGCCCGTGCGACCTCGGGCGGCACTGTAAAGGCTGCGTCGGGCAAGTGCTCGATGGCGTTGCCGCTCAGGTTCACTGCGTTGCGTGGCACGTTCGTCAGCAAGCCCGGCGGTACCTGCGTCAGGCCAGTGTCGTGCAGCAGGATGCTGGACAGCGCGGGCAGTTGTTCGAAGTCCGGCAGTTCGCCCAGTTGGGGGTTGTGGCTGAGGTCCAGGTATTCCAGGTGTGGCATGTTCTGCAAGGCGGCGCGGCTGCTCGGCGACAGGGTCAGGGAGCAGCGGGGCAGGCCGAGGAAGGTCAGTTTGGAGTGTTCGAACACGCGCGGTGGAATATCCCCCAGCTGAATGTTTTCCAGATCGAGGATATCCAGCGCCGGAAAGCTTTCCAGAAACCCAGCGACCTCCATGGCGCCGCCATTGCCCTGGATGACCAGCGAGCCGACATGCTCGAACCGCGTGCTCAAGCGCGGCAGCTCACCGGCCAGGGTATGGTTGATGTCGAGGGCGCGGATATGCCGGGTCTCCTGCGCGGGGTCGCGGCGCCAGGTTTTTTCCAGCAGCACGTGCACCAGCAGGCGGCGTGCGTGTTCGAGCACGGACAGATCGGGGGTGCCTGACCACGCGCTCAGTTCCTGTTGCAGGGTCTGCAGGTCGCCGGCCAGTCGTGCCAATTCACGTTTACCGGCCTCGATATCACCTGGCAAACCGTAGATAAAACGATTGATTTCTTCCTTGTCCATGATGGGGAAAAGCCGCTGAGCGTCCTGTATGTCCACGGGCTGAGCATCGGCTTCCCAGTAGGTGCCGTAGCGCTGGTAGTAGGCTTTGATGCGTTCCAGGCTCTCCCGGGACAGCGGGTTATCGGACAAATCATATTTGGTGCTGGTCTGGGGTGGGGTTTCAAACAGCGCCGCAGGCAGGTCGCTGATCTCGTTTCCGGCCAGTAACGCCGCTTCCAGTTCCGTGCGCGACAACAAACCCGCGGGCAGGCGGTCGATGCCGGTTTCGGACAGATCCAGGGCCATCAGGTCGGGCATGGCTTCGACGCTCGGCACCAGGCCCAGGGGATTGTTGTTCAACACCAGGGTCTGCAGGCGGCTCATGCCCGACAGGCTGGCATGGCTGGCAGGCGTCAGGCGAATGCCGCAGTTGCTCAGGCCCAGAGTGTTGAGCGCTGGCAGGCTGGCCAACTGTGGGGGCAGGTTGCCCAAGGGCAGGTCTTTGACTTCCAGGTGACGTAACCGAGGGAAGTGGCTGATAAAGCCTGTGGCCCCCTGAGTATGGGCGCCACCGCTGATGGACAGCAGCGACACGTGCTCGAAGTTTGCGCTCAACTGCGGCAGCTCGCCGATGATCGGAAACTCCAGGCGCAGCACATGGCCGTCGCGGCTGGGGTCTTCGTAATAGTCATCGACCGCCGTCTCGCGATGCCAGCAGCGCATGAGCTGTTCGGCGATACGCCGACGGTTCTGCCGTTCGTAACGTCGCCGGCCTGGAGCGAGCCGCTCGCCGGTGTCGGGATGACGGGTGGGGATGTCGTGCTGCCAGGTGTGCAGGTCGGTCTCCAGTTGCAGGCGTTCAGCCTCCAGGGCCGTCAGTTGGGCAGATGCTCCGCCGGGCAGGGTTTCCAGGTGAGCGACCAGGGCATTGAGCTGTTGATCGTCCAGCGTGGGGTACAACGCCCGGGCGCGTGGGTGCACGGGGGGCTCGCCGGCGGGGCGATAGCCATCGGTGTTGCACAGGAATTTCAGGGTCTCGACCGGTGGCGTGGCAGGCGGTTCAGTGGTCAGCACTGTGCGCAATTCATTGCGTGTCAGCGGGTTGTCGCGCAGGCGCTGCCTGAGTTCGGCGCCCTGGTGGATCTGCAGCCCCACGGCATCGCGCTGTGCATCGGGCAGGGCGCTCAGCACGGCGTTGTACAGGTCGGTCTCGCCGGACAGCGCGCCGGTGTCGTCGTAAGGTACATAGCGGCCCTCTTCGGTGCGCACCAGGGTGCGGCGCAGCGGAGCGTCGTCGGGGCCGACCCGGTTCCAGACCGAACCCTCGGGCGAATCATGGCGGGCCACCAGTTGGATCTGATCCGACCAGCCCGGCAGCAGCTTCAGTGAGTTGAGGGCCAAGTGCTCGCTGTCGATGTTTGGCGTGGCGTCCAGGTGCTGGCCTTCATAGGCGCGGTTGATGCGCACCTCGGCCACCGCAGCACGGCCCAGGTCGGCCAGGCGCTTGGGCGTGCGGCGGGCATCCAGTTGTTCCAGCTCGGCGCCGCTGGCCTGGCGAACCATGTGTTCGGCGACGCTGGCGGGCAGGTCATGGGCAAGGTCCATGACCTGCCGGGCGTGGGGATCGGTGGTGATCTGCGACGGCCCATAGCGCGACTCGAACAGCGACGCGCGCTCCCGTTCGGCGATATCGGCGAGGGCTGTGCGCAGGCTCCTGGTGCGCGCCTCCAGGCTCAGTTGCGGGTCGCCGCTGCGTTCGCCGAACGGCGTGCGGATTTCTTCCGGGCTCAGGGTTTGCAGCACGGTCTTGAGCAGGTCGCCATTGTTCAATTGGGCTTCATGGATCTGCACCACCGGCTGGTGGGGATCGCCGAATTCCCACACTACGTGGCCCTGGGCGTTGAGAAAGCGCAAGGCCTTGGTTTTGGGCCAGTAGCCGAAACTGGTCAGCAATTGCAGTTGTTCCTGCGGGTCGATGGCGTTGTACTGCGCGGGGTCGTCGCTGCGCAGGCGCTGGATCAACTGTTGGATCTCACGGTCAATGCGCAGACGGATCAGGCTGTCATCCAGCAGTGGCGGCACCGGTTCGCTGCGCAGGTGCATTTTGCGCAGCGCGCCTTCCTCGACCCCGCTGATGCTCAGTGCCCGTTCGCGGTCGGCTGGGCTCAGGTCCTGCGCGCGGTGGCCCACACGGCGCAACAACGTGTCGCGGTCCCATTGCAAAGGTTGTTCAAGCTCGCTGTGCCAGGCACCGGCCTGGTTGTGACGCAGGTGCGGGCGATAGGCCTCGGGACGTGTCGGATGCTTGATCACATAGTGCCCGTTGCCGGCGGCCTGCACGGCGTAGTACTTGCCTTCAAGGGGCAGGATCAACTCGCCGTGCAGGCTGTGCAGGCCCTGCTCATTCACGCCCTGCATGGGCGCAACCTGGATGTTTTGCTGGTAGGGTGCCAGGTCCGGTTGCCAGTAGCGGCGGCTGCGATCGGCCAGGGTCACCGGCTTGAAGCGGTCCATGAATGCCAGGGTTTCGGCCGATAGCAGTTTGCGCATCTCAGCCAAGGCGATCTGGGGGCCGAGGGCGAATGCGCCCAGTTGCACCAGCGACTGCAATGTCCCGATCAGGTGTGCGAACGCTTGATCGGTGAGGCCCTCGGCCCAGTCGACAACCCCCTCGAACACTTCATTGAGCAGTTGATAGGCCATGTAGCCCATCATCAATTCGCCCAGCCCCGGAATGAATGGTGTGATCACCAGCAGCGCCGTGTTGAGAATCGATTGGGCCACTTTGACGAACGAATCCCACAATGCCCAGCGCGCTTTGCTGTCGGCACTGACGCTGGACACCGCGAGCGTGCGCGCATCATTGAGGATCTTGTCGAGCTTGCGTTGATAAAGGTGGCGCCAGGGGTCGCCCTGGATGGGGGTCGAAACAAAGCGCAGCTTGGGGTCGTCGGTGGGGTCATTGCGCCAGGCGCCGTGTTTGTCGCCGGCTTCGGGCGGGTGCCAGGTGAGTGTCGCCAGGCGCTGGCCCAGGCCGGAGAAAAACACCCCGAGCTTTTCATGGGGAACGAAACGGCTGAAAAACACCTGGTACTCGTCGCTGCGCAGTTGGCGGGTGAGCGCCTGTTTGAAGTCCCAGGACGATGGGTATTCCTTGAGGGGGTGTTCGGGGTCGTCCGGTATGTAGGCAACGATGCGCTGGGCGGAGGTTGTGCGCTCAAGGTCGGGGGCGAACAGCAGGATGCCGGTGAGCGCGGTCTCCATCATGCTGAAGTCATGGCACAGCACGGGCTCGCGCCCGATGCACAGGCGCAGGTGGCCGTTGACCATCGCGTCGATCACCTGGGCGAAGTCTTCCTGCACGTCGCCCTTGATGCGCGCCAGATGCAAGGCCGTGCGCAATGCCGCGCGCTGGCTGGCGTCGACCTTGAGGGCCAGGGCGTTGCCGGTGGGCGTGTGGTTTAGGCCCAGGACTTTGCGCAAATGCAGGGCGTAGCGCGCGCCGATATCCAACTCGCGACACAGGTGGATAAAGGCGTTGATCGGCATCGCCGCACGCACGGCGGGCAAGGTCTCGAACTGGCCGCTCGGGGACGGGCGGGTGATAAAGGTCGAATGGGGCTCGTAGAAGTCCGGCGCGGCCTCTTTGTAGTCGAAGTTGTGCAGCGCGGCGTCGAGCAGCGAGACTGTCCAGGCCCGTGCGCCGCCGGAGCGTATCGGCAGCCACGGCACGGTTTGCGGGATATAGAGGCGGACGAACACTGCGTCGACATCCAGGTCGACGCCGAAGCGTTGGTTCAACAGGCCTTTGAGCAGGGGCTTGGCGTAGGCCTTGGGGTCTTGCAGGTTCTTGAGTACGTCATCGACGCCGTTTTGCGCGATCCAGTGGTTGGCGTTCCAGCGCTTGAACAGTGCCTTGTGTTCAGCGCTGGCCGAGTGCAGGGCCTTGCCCAGCGCGGGTTTGGCCGCGCTGAACGCCTGGCGCCTGGCAGCGGACGCCTGGCCCAGCCAGTGGGGCAGGGCGTTGTTGAACAACGCGTAATGGCTGTCGGGAGGGGTAGTCATGGGGCTGATCTCTGAGGGGCCATGGAAGCGCATCAGTAAATCAGCCGGTTTTTGATGCTTGCGCCTAGATAGTTAGAGTGTTTGAGCCTGACGCAAACGTGCCCGGCAGTTTAAACTGCGCCATTGCGACGCTATTTGTCGCATTGGCGTAAACCCGCGTAAAACGGGGGTTGGCGCTATAAGAAGTTGTCGCTTGGCGGCAAGGCCGCGCTGAAAACTGTCCTTACAATCCCTGCATCGCCCGCCAGTTCCAGGCAGGCGTTCCTCTTCAGGAGACTCCGATGTCCGTTGAGCAAGCCCCGGTGCAACGTGCCGATTTCGACCAGGTCATGGTGCCTAACTACGCACCCGCCGCATTCATTCCTGTGCGTGGCGAAGGTTCACGCGTGTGGGACCAGGCGGGTCGCGAGCTGATCGACTTTGCCGGTGGCATCGCGGTCAACGTATTGGGCCACGCCCACCCTGCGCTGGTCGGTGCGCTGACCGAACAGGCTAACAAGCTGTGGCATGTCTCCAACGTATTCACCAATGAGCCGGCCCTGCGCCTGGCGCATAAGCTGATCGACGCCACCTTTGCCGAGCGTGTGTTCTTCTGCAACTCCGGCGCCGAGGCCAATGAAGCGGCGTTCAAGCTGGCTCGTCGCGTAGCGTTCGACCGTTTCGGCAGCGAGAAGTACGAGATCATCGCCGCACTGAACAGCTTCCACGGCCGTACCTTGTTCACCGTCAACGTCGGTGGCCAGTCCAAGTACTCCGATGGTTTCGGTCCCAAGATCACTGGCATTACCCACGTCCCTTATAACGACCTGGCCGCGCTGAAAGCCGCGGTCTCGGACAAGACGTGTGCCGTGGTGCTGGAGCCGATCCAGGGCGAAGGCGGCGTGCTGCCGGCCGAGCTGGCCTACCTGCAAGGCGCGCGTGAATTGTGCGACGCACACAACGCATTGCTGGTGTTCGACGAAGTGCAAACCGGCATGGGCCGCAGCGGCCATCTGTTCGCCTACCAGCATTACGGCGTGACGCCAGACATCCTCACCAGCGCCAAGAGCCTGGGCGGTGGTTTCCCGATTGCGGCGATGCTCACCACTGAAGCGCTGGCCAAGCACCTGGTGGTTGGCACTCACGGCACTACCTACGGCGGCAACCCGCTGGCATGCGCGGTGGCGGAAGCGGTGATCGATGTGATCAACACCCCGCAAGTCCTCGCCGGCGTCAGCGCCAAGCACGCTCTGTTCAAGACGCGTCTGGAGCAGATCGGCAAACAGTACGGCATCTTCACCGAAGTGCGTGGCATGGGCCTGCTGATTGGTTGCGTACTGAGTGATGCTTTCAAGGGCAAGGCCAAGGACGTGTTCAACGCGGCCGAGAAAGAAAACCTGATGATCCTGCAAGCTGGCCCTGACGTGGTGCGTTTCGCACCGAGCCTGGTGGTGGAAGACGCGGATATTCAGGAAGGCCTGGACCGTTTCGAGCGTGCAGTGAAGACGTTGACGCAAGCCTGATGGACCATTCGGCGCCTGGCGAGCAGGCGTCGAGCAAAATTCTATAGGCCGGACCGAGTCAAATGTGGAAGCTGCTTTTTGTGGCGAGGGAGCTTGCTCCCGCTGGAGTGCGAAGCGCTCCCAATATCTTTGGGGCCGCTACGCAGCCCAGCGGGAGCAAGCTCCCTCGCCACAAAAGCCGGCTCCCACATTTGGACCTGTGTTGAATCAGGACCTGTCCGGCATTTTTCCCTGTGAGTTTTTCGAGTTAAGGAGTGACACCATGCTGGTGATGCGCCCCGCGCAAATGGCTGATCTGGGCGAGGTACAGCGTCTGGCTGCGGACAGCCCGATTGGTGTCACCTCCTTGCCGGACGATGTGGAACGCCTGAGCGACAAGATCGCCGCCAGCGAAGCGTCCTTCGCGGCCGAGGTGAGTTTCAATGGCGAAGAAAGCTATTTCTTCGTGCTGGAAGACACCGAGACCGGCAAGCTCGCCGGTTGCTCGGCCATCGTCGCCTCGGCGGGCTATTCCGAGCCGTTCTACAGCTTTCGCAATGAAACCTTCGTGCACGCCTCCCGCGAGTTGAAGATCCACAACAAGATCCACGTGCTTTCGCAGTGCCACGACCTCACCGGTAACAGCCTGCTCACCAGTTTCTACGTGGTGCCGGAGCTGGTCGGTTCGCCATGGTCGGAACTCAATTCCCGTGGTCGCCTGCTGTTCGTTGCCAGCCATCCCGAGCGCTTTGCCGACTCGGTGGTGACCGAGATTGTCGGCTACAGCGACGAGCACGGCGACTCGCCGTTCTGGGACGCCATCGGTCGCAATTTCTTCGACCTCAACTACGCCGCCGCCGAGCGCCTGTGCGGGCTGAAAAGCCGCACCTTCCTTGCCGAGCTGATGCCGCATTATCCGATCTACGTGCCGTTGCTGCCGGACGCAGCCCAGGAAGCCATGGGGCAGGTGCACCCGCGCGCGCAGATCACCTTCGACATCCTGATGCGCGAAGGCTTCGAGACCGATCATTACATCGACATCTTCGACGGTGGCCCGACGCTGCACGCACGGGTTTCGGGCATTCGCTCCATCGCCCAGAGCCGTGTGGTGCCGGTGAAGATCGGCGAGATGGTCAAGGGCGCCGGCCGGCAGTACCTGGTGAGCAACGCGCAATTGCAGGATTACCGCGCCGTGATGCTGGAATTGGACTATGCGCCCGGCAAGCCAGTGACCCTGGACCTGGCGGCCGCCGAAGCCCTGGGCGTTGGCGAAGGCGCGAGCGTGCGCCTCGTTGCGGTTTGAGAGCCGGTTTAAATAGAGTTTCGCGGGTGGCTGACAACGGCGGCCCGTTCGAGGAGATAGCATGATCGTTCGTCCCGTACGCAGCAGCGATTTACCGGCCCTGATTGATCTGGCACGCAGCACCGGCACCGGGCTCACCACCTTGCCGGCCAACGAAGAACGCCTGACCCATCGGGTTGGCTGGGCGGAAAAAACCTTTCGCGGCGACGCCGGACGCGGGGATGCCGACTACCTGTTCGTGCTGGAAAACGACGAAGGCCGTGTGGTGGGCATTTCCGCCATCGCCGGTGCCGTCGGCCTGCGCGAGCCTTGGTACAACTTTCGGGTGGGCCTGACCGTCAGCGCCTCCCAGGAGTTGAATATCTATCGCGAGATTCCAACGCTGTTCCTGGCCAACGACCTCACCGGTAATTCCGAGCTGTGCTCGCTGTTCCTGCACGCCGATTACCGCACTGGCCTCAACGGCCGCATGCTGGCCAAGGCCCGCCTGCTGTTTATCGCGGAATTTCCGCAACTGTTTGGCAACAAGATCATCGCCGAGATGCGTGGCGTGTCCAACGAAGCCGGGCGTTCGCCGTTCTGGGAGAGTCTGGGCCGTCATTTCTTCAAGATGGAGTTCAGCCAGGCCGACTACCTTACCGGCGTGGGCAACAAGGCGTTTATTGCTGAGCTGATGCCGAAGTTTCCGCTGTACAGCTGCTTCCTGTCCGAAGACGCGCGCAATGTGATCGGCAAGGTCCACCCGGATACCGAGCCGGCACTGAGCATGCTCAAGAGCGAAGGTTTCAGCTACCAGGGTTACGTCGACATCTTCGACGCCGGCCCGGCGGTGGAGTGTGAAACCAGCAAGATCCGTGCTGTGCGTGACAGTCAGTCACTGGTGTTGGCCATCGGCACGCCGGGGGACGACGCCACGCCTTTCCTGATTCATAACCGCAAACGCGAGGATTGCCGCATTACGGCCGCACCGGCAAGGCTGGCGGCAGGCACCCTGGTGGTCGATCCACAGACCGCCAAACGCCTGCAATTGGTGGTGGGTGATCAAGTGCGTGCCGTACCGTTGTCCGCTGCTCGGGAGTCGAAATAATGAATTCGCTGTATATCGCAGGTAGCTGGCTCGCTGGCCGAGGTGAACTGTTTGAGTCGCGCAACCCGGTAACCCAGCACGTACTGTGGGCCGGCAATGGCGCCACCGTCGAACAGGTAGAGTCCGCGGTGCAGGCTGCGCGCCAGGCATTTCCAGCCTGGGCCAAGCGCCCGCTGGAAGAGCGCATCAGCGTGCTGGAAGCTTTCGCGGCGACCCTGAAAAAGCGTGCCGATGAAATTGCCCGCTGCATCGGTGAAGAAACCGGCAAACCGCTGTGGGAGTCGGCTACCGAAGTCACCAGCATGGCCAACAAGATTGCGATTTCGGTGCAAAGCTACCGCGAACGTACCGGCGAGAAGAGCGGCCCCCTGGGCGATGCCACTGCTGTGTTGCGCCACAAACCACACGGCGTGGTGGCGGTGTTCGGCCCTTACAACTTCCCCGGCCACTTGCCGAACGGGCATATCGTCCCGGCCTTGCTGGCGGGTAATACCGTGCTGTTCAAGCCCAGCGAGCTGACCCCGAAAGTCGCCGAGCTGACCGTGCAGTGCTGGATTGAAGCCGGTTTGCCGGCGGGCGTGCTCAACCTGCTGCAGGGCGCTCGGGAAACGGGTATCGCCTTGGCTGCCAACCCGGGGATCGATGGTTTGTTCTTCACCGGTTCCAGCCGTACCGGCAACCACTTGCACCAGCAATTTTCCGGGCACCCGGACAAGATCCTGGCGCTGGAGATGGGCGGCAATAACCCGCTGGTGGTGGACGAGGTGGCCGATGTGGATGCGGCGGTCTACACCATTATCCAATCGGCGTTTATCTCCGCCGGTCAGCGCTGCACGTGTGCCCGCCGCTTGCTGGTGCCCGAAGGTGCCTGGGGCGATGCGCTGCTGGCGCGCCTGGTGGAGGTCACGTCGACCATTGAAGTCGGCCCGTTCGACCAGCAACCGGCACCGTTCATGGGCTCGGTGATTTCCCTTGGCGCGGCCAAAGCGTTGATGGACGCCCAAGAACTGATGTTGGCCAATGGCGCCGTGGCGTTGTTGGAAATGACCCAGCCGCAGGAGCAGGCTGCCTTGCTGACGCCGGGCATCATCGACGTGACCGCCGTGACCGAACGCGAGGATGAAGAACTGTTCGGCCCGCTGTTGCAGGTGATTCGCTACGCCGATTTTGCCGAGGCGATTGCCGAGGCCAACAACACCCAGTACGGCCTGGCCGCTGGCTTGCTGTCGGACTCCGAAGCGCGTTACCAGCAGTTCTGGCTGGAAAGCCGCGCGGGTATCGTCAACTGGAACAAACAGCTGACCGGCGCTGCGAGTACCGCGCCGTTTGGTGGCGTCGGGGCGTCGGGCAACCATCGCGCCAGTGCGTATTACGCGGCGGATTACTGCGCGTACCCGGTGGCGTCGCTGGAAACCCCGAGCCTGGTGGTCCCCGCAACGCTGACCCCCGGCATTACGCTGATCTAAATGCAGGAGCGGGCCCCTGTGGAGGCGGGCTTGCTCACGAAAGCGGTGGTTCAGTCGCTGGATGTATTGGCGAACGCGCCGTCTTCGCGAGCAAGCCCGTGCCATACAAGCCTGCCCCGCAGTTGATTTGTGGTGTATTCAAGTAATCTGATGCCTATAAAAACAGATGTTCGTGGAGCCTCGCCGATGAAATCCTATGAAGTCAATTTTGACGGTCTAGTGGGGCCGACCCATAACTACGGCGGTTTGTCCTACGGCAACGTCGCGTCCCAGAGTAACAGCCAGCAGTCTTCGAACCCGAAGGAAGCGGCGTTGCAGGGCCTGCAGAAAATGAAGGCCCTGATGGACATGGGGTTTGTGCAAGGCGTGCTCGCGCCACAGGAACGCCCCGACGTGGCGGCCCTGCGCAGCCTTGGCTTCAGCGGCACCGACGCGCAAGTGATCCAGCAAGCGGCCAAGCACGCCATGCCGCTGTTGGTGGCGAGCTGCTCTGCGTCGAGCATGTGGGTGGCCAACGCGGCTACCGTCAGCCCGAGCGCCGACACGGCGGATGGCCGCGTGCATTTCACCGCCGCCAACCTCAACTGCAAATACCACCGCAGTATCGAGCACCCGACCACCAGCCGCGTGCTGGGGGCCATGTTTGCAGACGGGAAACACTTCGCCCACCACGCGGCATTGCCGGCGGTGGCGCAGTTCGGCGATGAGGGCGCGGCTAACCACACGCGTTTCTGCCGTGCGTACGGCGAGGCTGGCGTAGAGTTTTTTGTGTTTGGCCGCAGTGCGTTCGACACCCGTTACCCGGCGCCGCAGAAGTACCCGGCGCGCCAGACCCTCGAAGCGTCCCAAGCCGTTGCACGCCTGCACGGCCTGAGCGATGAGGGTGTGGTCTACGCCCAGCAGAACCCGGCGGTGATCGATGCCGGTGTGTTCCACAACGATGTGATCGCGGTGGGCAACGGTGAGGTGCTGTTCTATCACGAAGACGCGTTCCTCAATACCGAACAGATGCTGGCGGAGTTGCAAGGCAAGTTGGGCAAGCTGGGGGGCAACTTCCAGTCGGTGTGCGTACCGCGTGCCCAGGTCAGCGTTGAGGATGCTGTGCGCTCCTACCTGTTCAACAGCCAATTGCTGACCCGCGCCGACGGCTCGATGCTGCTGATCGTGCCGGAAGAATGCCGCGCCAACGAACGCGTCTGGCAGTACCTGCAAGGCTTGATCACGTCCGGTGGGTTGATCCGCGAAGTCAAAGTCTTCGACCTCAAGCAAAGCATGCAGAACGGCGGTGGCCCGGCGTGCCTGCGCTTGCGCGTCGCCTTGAATGAAACGGAGCTGGCGGCGGTGAATCCAGGCGTTATCATGACCGCGCCGCTGTACGACACGCTGACCCAATGGGTTGACAGGCACTACCGCGACAGCCTGCGTGAAACCGACCTGGCTGACCCGCAATTGCTGCTTGAGTGCCGGACGGCACTGGATGAACTGACGCAAATCCTTAAACTGGGCTCGGTTTATCCTTTCCAGATCAATTAACGCCGCACGACCGAGAGTTATTTATGACCACCGACACCCTGAAACTGATCCTTGAAGACACCGACGGCACTCAGCTGGAGACCTCCTGCACCCGCGTTGCCGTGGTGTGGCAGGGCAAGGAGATCTGGATCCAGCACGACGGCCGTGGCCAACTGCTGATCGGTGTAGATGTGGAAGAAGGCGACGCCGAGTACGCCAACCTGCTGATGCGCCCACTGGCCACCAACCTGATGAGCCTGCAACTGGAAATGGAGCCGGCCGACGTTGAGGGTGATGATGACGATCACGTCCACGGCCCAGGCTGCAACCACTAAGGAAGCTGCGTATGCTCGCCCTCGGCAAATTGCTTGAACTGACCCTCGCCGGTCGCGAACCGGCGCAAAAAATTCAACTGACTGTCGACGGCGTGCAGATGCGCTGGCTCAGCGAGGGCGCACTTGAAGTCCGCCCGCCTGAAGCGAAGGACAACGGCAGCGACCTGCTGCTGTCGTCCGGCATCCATGGCAACGAAACCGCGCCGATCGAACTGCTCGACCGCCTGTTGCATGGCATCGCCCGTGGGGAGATCAAGCCCCGCACCCGCATTCTGTTCCTGTTCGGCAACCCCGAGGCCATGCGCCGCGGCGAGCGTTACCTCGAACTGGACATCAACCGGCTGTTCAACGGCCGTCATGAAAAAAATATCGGCCCTGAAGCCATGCGTGCCGCCGAGCTTGAGCAACTGGCCCGCAGCTTCTTCAGCCAGCCCGGCCGTTCGCGCCTGCATTACGATTTGCATACGGCCATTCGGGGTTCGAAGATCGAGCAATTTGCCTTGTACCCCTGGAAGGAAGGACGCCAGCATTCGCGCCGTGAGCTGGAGCGCCTGCGCGCGGCCGGCATGGAAGCGGTGCTGATGCAGAACAAGACCTCGATTACCTTCTCTGCTTTTACCTATGAGCAATTGGACGCCGAGGCCTTCACCCTGGAGCTGGGCAAAGCGCGGCCGTTCGGGCAGAACGATGGTGTGGATGTGTCGCGTCTGGAAACACGCCTCAAGCACATCATTGAAGGCACCGAGCCTACGACTGATAGCCTGGACGGCCTCAAACTGTTCGCCGTTGCGCGCGAAGTGATCAAGCACAGCGATGCCTTCCTGCTGCACCTGCCGGCGGACGTGGAAAACTTTTCGGAATTGGAAAAGGGCTACCTGTTGGCCGAAGACGTGGCCAAGACCCGTTGGGTGATCGAGGAGGAGGGTGCACGCATCATCTTCCCCAATCCAAAGGTGAAGAATGGCTTGCGAGCGGGGATATTGATTGTGCCGACCACGGATGCGGGCCTGGTATAGCGCTTAAGGCTTGCGAGGATCCCAATGCGGGAGGAGCAGCGCCCCTCCCACGTTGGTTTTGCGCAGATGCTTAGACTGCTACCGCACGCGGCTCGCTGCGACGGATCGCACGCACCTTGTGCAGGGTGTCGGCGCACGTGCGCGCAGCTTCCTGGCCTTTATGCACAAAGTGATCATGGAAGAATGCATGATGTTCGCTGCCCGCATGGAAGTGATGCGGGGTCAGGGATACCGAGAACACCGGTACTTCGGTTTCCAGCTGTACTTGCATCAGGCCGCTGACCACGGATTGGGCGACGAATTCGTGACGGTAGATGCCGCCGTCCACCACCAGCGCGGCGGCAACGATACCGGCATAACGGCCGGTCTTGGCCAGCAACTTGGCGTGCAGGGGCATTTCAAAGGCGCCGCCGACTTCAAAGAAGTCGATGTCCGATTCCTGGTAGCCCTGGGCGATGATTTCGGCAAGGAAACCTTTACGGCTCTGGTCGACAATATCCTTGTGCCAGCAGGCTTGGATAAATGCGATACGCTCGCCGTGATGGTTTTTGCTTTTGCTGTCGATTGCGGTGGGTTGCATGTTCTGACTCCTGTTTAAGAAAAAAACAGGGCTTTATGAATCGAATGGGATTTAAGGGTGCGCAACGCTGTGTCCATGCAGGCATGAAATCAGCGGACGGCCCTTAGGTGCCAATCCCGTTCTCTCTTCATCCGGACTATGACCGTCGGCCCCGGGATCACACCGGGTCTGCTGACCTTGTCGCCGTCCTGCGTTAGCAGTTCGAGGCGTCAAGCGCTCGCGGGCTATGCACATTGCGCGCAATTACCGCCGGTGGGGAATTGCACCCCGCCCTGAGAACGTTGCCGCCAGAACCCTGGCGGCGGAGAGTTTTTAACACGGTTTTTCAAAAACTGCACGACCGCTGTATCGATAAGCTATATCGGTTTGTTTGGTTGGTATTCATTTGAATACACATAGGGCTTGATATCTCGCGGCTTTGCCCGCAGTAATCGTCTTCAAAGGGAACTTACCCAATCTCTCAGAGGCCAGTTTCATGTCCGTGATCGACCTGCGCAGCGACACCGTGACCCAACCCACCCCCGGCATGCTGGATGCGATGGCCAATGCGGTCAGTGGTGACGACGTCTACGGCGAAGACCCGAGCGTCAACCACCTGGAAGCCGAGCTGGCCAGGCGCCTGGGCTTTGCCAACGCACTGTTCGTGCCTACTGGCACCATGAGCAACTTGCTGGCACTGATGGCTCATTGTGAGCGCGGTGAGGAATACATCGTTGGTCAGCAGGCCCACACCTACAAATACGAAGGCGGTGGTGCGGCCGTGTTGGGTTCGATCCAACCGCAGCCGCTGGAGGTGCAGGCGGACGGCTCCCTGGATCTGGATCACGTACTGGCGGCGATCAAACCCGACGACTTCCACTTCGCCCGCACACGCTTGCTGGCGCTGGAAAACACGATGCAGGGCAAGGTTCTGCCGCTGGAATACTTGGCGAAGGCGCGCGCGTTCACCCGTGAGCATGGTTTGTCCTTGCATCTGGATGGGGCGCGGATCTACAACGCGGCGGTCAAGCTGGGTGTGGATGCACGGGACATTGCCCAGCATTTCGATTCGGTCTCGGTATGCCTGTCCAAGGGGCTGGGGGCGCCAATCGGTTCGGTGTTGTGCGGCTCAACAGCGTTGATCGCCAAGGCGCGGCGTTTGCGCAAGATGGTTGGTGGCGGTATGCGTCAGGCGGGTTCCCTGGCTGCGGCGGGGCTGTATGCGCTGGATCATCAGGTGCGGCGCCTGGCCGACGACCACGCCAATGCCCTGTGGTTGGGCGATGAGCTGCGCAAAGCCGGCTATGAGGTGGAGCCGGTACAGACCAATATGGTTTACGTGCAGATCAGCGGGCGGGCCCAGGCCCTGAAGGACTTCGCCGCCGGACGTGGGATCAAGCTGGTCGCCGCGCCGCGCCTGCGCATGGTCACTCATCTGGATGTCAGCCGGGCGCAGTTGGAGCAAGTCGTGCAGGCATTCGTCGAGTTTTCCCGAAAATGACAGTGCAGACTGTCTAATTGAGCGTTTCTATCGCATAAACACGCTGTACCACCGGCAAAGGGCCGATATAATGCGGCCCTTTGCCGTCGCTCCGTCTGATGATGTTGCGCACTGGCCTTTGGCCGCAGACTCCGTGGAAGAACCTAATGAAAAGCGCAGAAATCCGTGAAGCCTTCCTTCGCTTCTTCGAAGAGCAAGGTCACACCCGTGTAGCCTCCAGCTCCTTGATCCCTGGCAACGACCCCACCCTGCTGTTCACCAACGCGGGGATGAACCAGTTCAAGGACTGCTTCCTGGGCCAGGAGAAGCGCGCCTATACCCGCGCCACCAGCAGCCAGAAATGCGTACGTGCCGGCGGTAAGAACAGTGACCTGGAAAACGTGGGTTACACCGCTCGCCACCACACATTCTTCGAAATGTTGGGCAACTTCAGCTTCGGTGACTATTTCAAGAAAGATGCGATCACTTTCGCCTGGACCTTCCTCACCGGTGTGTTGAAGCTGCCCAAGGAAAAGCTCTGGGTTACCGTCTACGCAACAGACGACGAAGCCTACGATATCTGGACCAAAGAAGTCGGTGTGCCCGTCGAGCGCATGATCCGCATCGGCGACAACAAGGGCGCGCCTTATGCGTCCGATAACTTCTGGACCATGGGCGACACTGGCCCGTGCGGCCCTTGCACCGAGATTTTCTATGATCACGGCGCCGACATCTGGGGCGGCCCGCCGGGCTCGCCGGAAGAGGATGGCGACCGTTACATCGAGATCTGGAACAACGTGTTCATGCAGTTCAACCGCACCGCCGATGGCGTGTTGCATCCGCTGCCGGCACCGTCGGTGGATACCGGCATGGGCCTGGAGCGGATCAGTGCGGTGATGCAGCACGTTCACTCCAACTATGAAATCGACCTGTTCACCAATCTGTTGAGCGCGTCGGCTGCGGCGATTGGCTGCGCCAATGAAAACCAATCTTCGCTCAAGGTCGTATCGGACCACATCCGCTCTTGCGGCTTCCTGATCGCCGACGGTGTGCTGCCGTCGAACGAAGGCCGTGGCTATGTGCTGCGCCGTATCATCCGGCGTGCCTGCCGCCACGGTAACAAGCTGGGCGCCACCGGCAGCTTCTTCTACAAGATTGTGGCAGCGCTGGTCGCCGAGATGGGCGACGCCTTCCCGGAACTGAAGCAGCAGCAGGAAAACATCGAGCGCGTGCTCAAGGCAGAGGAAGAACAATTCTCCAAGACCCTGGAGCATGGCCTGAAGATTCTGGAGCAGGACCTGGCTGAGCTCAAAGGTACTGTGGTGCCGGGCGATGTCGTATTCAAACTGTACGATACCTATGGCTTCCCGATGGACTTGACCGCCGACATCGCCCGTGAGCGCGAGCTGACCATCGATGAAGCCGGCTTCGAGCGCGAGATGGAAGCCCAGCGCGTGCGCGCGCGTTCCGCCAGCTCCTTTGGCCTGGACTACAACACCTTGGTCAAGGTGGACGTACCGACCGAGTTCGTCGGCTACGGCGCTACCGTGGGTTCGGCCAAGATCGTCGCCATCTATAAAGACGGCAAATCGGTCGACGTGTTGAATGAAGGCGAAGAAGCGGTCGTGGTTCTGGACCAGACGCCGTTCTACGCCGAGTCCGGTGGGCAGGTGGGTGACTGTGGTTTCCTGAGTTCGACATCGGGTCGCTTTGAAGTGCGCGACACCACCAAGACCGGCGGGGCCTTCCTGCATCACGGTGTGCTGGTGCTGGGTAACTTGACGGTCGGTGCGCCGGTCGATACCCAGGTCGATGCTGACGTGCGCCATGCTACCGCACTGAACCACTCGGCCACTCACTTGCTGCATGCGGCATTGCGTCAGGTGCTGGGCGAGCACGTTCAGCAGAAAGGTTCGTTGGTCGACAGTCAGCGCCTGCGCTTCGACTTCAGCCACTTCGAAGCGATCAAGCCTGAGCAGATCAAGGCACTGGAAGATATCGTCAATGCGCAAGTGCGCAAGAACACTCCGGTCGAGACTGAAGAAACCGATATCGACACGGCCAAGGCCAAAGGCGCCATGGCTCTGTTCGGCGAGAAGTACGGCGACAGCGTGCGTGTACTGAGCATGGGCGGCGACTTCTCGGTGGAGCTGTGCGGCGGTATCCACGCCAACCGTACCGGCGATATCGGCCTGCTGAAAATCATCAGTGAAGGCGGTGTGGCGTCCGGTGTGCGTCGTATCGAGGCGGTGACCGGTGCTGCGGCCCTGGCCTACCTCAATGCGGCCGAAGAACAACTCAAGGAAGCGGCGAGCCTGGTCAAGGGCAGCCGCGACAACCTGATCGACAAACTGTCCGCCGTCCTGGAGCGCAACCGCGCGCTGGAGAAACAGCTGGAGCAGTTGCAAGCCAAGGCAGCCAGCGCGGCGGGTGACGATTTGTCCGCTTCTGCGTTGGACGTCAAGGGTGTGAAAGTGCTGGCTGCGCGTCTGGACGGCCAGGACGGCAAGGCGCTGTTGGCCTTGGTCGATCAGTTGAAGAACAAGCTCGGCCACGCAGTGATCCTGCTCGGCGGTGTCCATGAGGATAAGGTCGTTCTGGTTGCTGGTGTAACCAAAGACCTGACTGGCCAACTCAAGGCCGGTGATTTGATGAAACAAGCCGCCGCGGCAGTGGGCGGGAAGGGCGGTGGTCGTCCGGACATGGCGCAAGGCGGTGGTGTCGATGCCGCCAGCCTGGACGCGGCCCTGGCCCTGACCGTACCGTTTGTCGAGGCCGGTATTTAAGGCGCCGTCAATGAGCCCGTGGCCTGGTCATGGGCTCGCTGAGGTGCTGGAAAATTTGTTTATTGGGCGCCCCTTTACGGGCTGAGGCGGCTTAGAAATGGCTTTGATCGTACAGAAATTCGGAGGCACCTCGGTCGGCTCTGTCGAAAGAATCGAGCAGGTCGCCGACAAGGTTAAGAAATTCCGCGATGCCGGGGATGACCTGGTAGTGGTGCTGTCGGCCATGAGCGGCGAGACCAATCGCCTGATCGATCTGGCCAAGGCAATCAGCGGTGATCAACAGCCGCTGCCGCGTGAGCTGGATGTGATCGTGTCTACCGGCGAGCAGGTGACTATTGCATTGCTGGCCATGGCGCTGAACAAGCGTGGCGTGCCGGCGGTGTCCTACACTGGCAGCCAAGTGCGCATCCTTACGGACAGTGCACATACCAAGGCGCGCATTCTGCAAATTGATGATCAGAAAATCCGTACTGATCTGAAGGCTGGGCGCGTGGTAGTTGTAGCGGGCTTTCAGGGTGTGGACGAGCAGGGCAATATCACCACCCTGGGGCGTGGCGGTTCGGACACCACTGGCGTGGCACTGGCGGCGGCCCTCAAGGCTGATGAATGCCAGATCTACACCGATGTGGATGGTGTCTATACCACTGACCCGCGTGTGGTGTCGGTGGCGCAGCGCCTGGAGAAGATCACCTTTGAAGAGATGCTGGAAATGGCCAGTCTCGGTTCCAAGGTGTTGCAGATCCGTGCGGTAGAGTTCGCCGGCAAGTACAACGTTCCGCTGCGCGTATTGCACAGCTTCAAAGAGGGTCCGGGCACCCTCATTACTATTGATGAAGAGGAATCCATGGAACAGCCGATCATTTCCGGCATCGCTTTTAATCGCGATGAAGCCAAGCTGACGATCCGTGGCGTGCCGGATACCCCGGGCGTGGCCTTCAAGATCCTCGGCCCTATCAGTAGCGCCAACATTGAAGTCGACATGATCGTGCAGAACGTTTCGCACGATAACACCACCGACTTCACCTTCACCGTGCACCGTAACGAGTACGATGCGGCGGAGCGTATCCTGCAGAACACCGCGAGCGAGATTGGCGCCCGTGAAGTGGTCGGCGATACCAAGATTGCCAAAGTGTCGATCGTGGGTGTGGGCATGCGTTCCCATGCCGGCGTCGCCAGCCGGATGTTCGAAGCCCTGGCCAAGGAAAGCATCAACATCCAGATGATCTCCACCTCGGAAATCAAGGTCTCGGTGGTGATCGAAGAGAAGTACCTGGAACTGGCTGTACGCGCGCTGCATACCGCCTTTGAGCTGGACGCTCCGGCCCGACAGGGCGAGTGACAGGTGATGCCAGGAAGGCGCGGTTTACCGCGCCTTTCATTTTTTTGTAGGGCGCATGTTCTTTTGCGTGGGCTCGACAATACTTAGGCGGTAGGGCTATGGCCATCGGGTTGTAGGTCGAAGGCCTTTTTTTTGCAGACTGTTGTTCCTGAACTGAAATGCGTGAGGTGAAAGGTATGTTGATTCTGACTCGTCGTTGCGCAGAAAGCCTGATTATCGGTGATGGCGAAATCACCGTTACCGTGCTCGGCGTCAAAGGCAATCAAGTGCGTATCGGGGTTAATGCTCCGAAAGAGGTGGCGGTCCACCGCGAGGAAATCTACCTGCGGATCAAGAAAGAGAAGGACGAAGAACCAAGCCTTTAATTTTTATCGTTTTTTATGTTTGCAAACGGGGATGAACGTGGTTAATATACGCCCCGTGTTGCGGAGAGCTGGCCGAGTGGCCGAAGGCGCTCCCCTGCTAAGGGAGTACACCTCAAAAGGGTGTCGGGGGTTCGAATCCCCCGTTCTCCGCCATTATTTGCTTAGTACGTTGCAATCTGGTTTTTTCGGTAAGTTGTTGAAAATACTCGAAAAAATAGCTTTACATAGAGATTGAACGGCCTATAATGCGCGGCAACAAATGCACTCGTAGCTCAGCTGGATAGAGTACTCGGCTACGAACCGAGCGGTCACAGGTTCGAATCCTGTCGAGTGCACCATTTAAGAGTCAGTTGCAGCAATGCAGGTGGCTCGGCTTCAACCAGTTGTGACCTGGTATAAAAACACAATTTGCACTCGTAGCTCAGCTGGATAGAGTACTCGGCTACGAACCGAGCGGTCACAGGTTCGAATCCTGTCGAGTGCACCATACAAACAAAAAGCCCGCCTAGTGCGGGCTTTTTGCCGTCTGGCGTTTGTGCAGGGCTCTTTATCTTTTTCTCCTGCTTCATGTGTTTTCCTTTCGGGCTGCGTCGTCGCAGTTCATAGGTGCTGCCAATCTGAGCTTTGGCTTGCAAGCGCTTGTTCTTTCCAGTTTTTTAACGTTAAAAGCGCGCGCAGCGTGTATCATTGCGCCCGTCAGCCCCGCCGGGGCTTGTGGAATACCTCCATGGACTTACCCAGTAGTTACTCAGTACCCCGCTTTACCAATCATGAATTGACTGATTGATCCTTCCGGCGTGCCCCGCTGCTGGGAGTGGAGTTCGCCTATGACCGAAGTAGAAGTAAAGAAAACACAAGAAAGCCTGCAGGATCGCCTGGCTCAAGTCATCGAGCTGCTGCAGCGCCAGCGCGTGGTCGAAGACCTCACGCATCGCCAGGAAGGTCCGCATCACGACCGCGTCGAAAACCTGGTCCACAGGCAAAATCTCGTCGAGTTGCAACGCAAGCTCGATGACCTGCACTCTGCCGACGTTGCTTATATCCTCGAAGCTTTGCCGCTGGATGATCGACTGACGCTCTGGCAGTTGGTCAAGGCCGACCGCGACGGTGATATCCTCCTCGAAGTGTCCGACTCGGTCCGTGAAACCCTGATCGCCGATATGGACGATCACGAGCTCCTGGCTGCGGCCAGGGAGATGGATGCTGACGAGCTGGCTGACCTGGCCCCGGAGCTTCCACGTGATGTTGTCCATGAGCTGATGGAGGCGCTCGACGGTCAGCAGCGTGAGCGCGTTCGTTCTGCGTTGTCTTACGACGACGACCAGGTCGGCGCTTTGATGGACTTCGAGATGGTTACCATCCGCGAAGACGTCAGCTTGGAAGTGGTACTGCGTTATCTGCGTCGTTTGAAAGAGCTGCCAGGCCATACTGATAAGCTGTTTGTCGTGGATTACGAAGGTATCCTCAAGGGCGTGCTGCCGATCAAGCGCCTGCTGGTCAACGACCCGGATAAGAAAGTTGCCGATGTAATGGCCAGCGATCCGGTGAGTTTTCACCCCGACGAAGACGCCTATGATGCCGCTCAAGCATTTGAGCGTTACGACTTGATCTCTGCTCCGGTAGTCGACAAGAACGGCAAGCTGATCGGCCGTCTGACTATCGACGAAATGGTTGACCTGATTCGTGAGGAAAGTGAAACCGAAGTTCTCAACATGGCGGGTCTGCGTGAGGAGGAAGATATTTTCGCTTCGGTCTGGCGCTCCTTGCGTAACCGTTGGGCATGGC
The DNA here is from genome assembly GCF_004519405.1 of Pseudomonas sp. BCA17. Classification (GTDB taxonomy): domain Bacteria; phylum Pseudomonadota; class Gammaproteobacteria; order Pseudomonadales; family Pseudomonadaceae; genus Aquipseudomonas. The sequence continues at coordinate 471,610 of NZ_SGWI01000005.1, forward strand.
TCGCCATCAACCTGATTACCGCTTTCATTGCTTCCCGAGTGATTGGGTTATTCGAGGGTTCGATTGAGAAGCTGGTGGCTCTGGCTGCGTTGATGCCGATTGTTGCGGGCATCGGTGGTAACTCCGGCAACCAGACTATTACCATGATTGTGCGCGCTATGGCGCTTGACCAGGTGAACACCGGTAATACCTCGCGCCTTATGCGCAAGGAGCTGGCGGTGGCGCTGATTAACGGAGTGGTATGGGGCGGGGTGATCGGTATTGTGGCCTACCTGCTTTATGGCAGTTGGTCGCTCGGCGTGGTGATGACGGCTGCCATGACCCTCAACTTGCTGCTGGCAGCGCTGATGGGCGTGCTGATCCCTATGACGTTGGCGCGCTTGGGGCGCGACCCGGCGATGGGAGCCAGTGTGATGATTACTGCCATGACCGACAGTGGTGGTTTCTTCATCTTCTTGGGCCTGGCAACGATCTTCCTGCTCTGACTTCTTTTCCAGGTGGGAGCAATTCTGCTCCCATCGTTCTGTATTGCCTTCCCAAATTTCGCACAAAAAAAAGCCAGCACTTGGCTGGCTTCGGCTTTCAGTGGTGAATCAATTAGCTTCTGCGGCTGCCTCAACGTCATGTGCGATGAGCGAGACGAGAGCATTTTGCTGACGGTGGGAGAGCTGACGAAAACGCTGCAGCAGTTCGCGTTCGTGCAGTGACAGCTCGGGGCTGTCCAGGCGCATGCTCAACTCTTCACCCAGTGCACCTTCCTGAATAAGGCTCTGCTCCAGGCGTGCGATGATTTCAGAGTTCATGCTGCGGTGATGATTGCGAGCCACCTCGGCAATGCGTTCCCGCATTCCGTCTGGCAGACGTACGACGAACTTGTCAGCCGTACGGCTGGAATAAATTGCCTGTTTCAATGGGCGCATATATTTAACCGGTTAGTTCAGAGGAGCGGTTTCTGGAATTGGCCGCAAGATGAGTGTTAAGACAAGACTCACGACCAAAGTTCAACCCGAATTGCAAAGAGGCCGCATCATGCCTCAGATTTGACGTTTACTTGGCGTCAATTCTGTGACAAATATTGAACCGCCTACAGGCTTTATGCCAGCACTCATTTGCATTTCTGCGGACTGGTTGGAAAAAATTTCGCGTGGGATCTGAGTCTCTGATCAACGCGCAAGCCCAGTGCGCACGTGGGTTGAGGGCGCACATCCTATAGCAATATGGCATTTTGCCCTCAATCTTAAGACTAGTGGCAGTTTGTCTATTCGCTAGCTTCAGGCGACGTAAGGTAAGGCGGGTGTGCCAGTGCAGTCTCGGGTCGAATTTGATCCGATGGCTCACGCTCAATGGCGGGTGTGGGCTGACGGGTAAACGCGGCGCTGGCAGTACATCCTATGACTGAGTCGTAGGCGGAGAAGGGCTGCAGTAAGCATCAAGCAAAGAAATAACGCTGGCTTGGGCGTGTTGCTACCTTAGAAAACCCAGTGTTGGGATGCGGCGGTATCCTGAGTGCCTTCAGCCGTGTGAGTGAGAGCGGGTGGGGTGGCGGTCATTACGGCCAGTTGTGGGCGCTGTTGAAGATGGTGCGGGGTCGATTGGTTGATCTGCGCCGTGTCTTGGGCATTGGTAGATTGGACATGAAAAAAAACCAGTGCGGCCAATGCCATACTGTTCAGGACTAACAGGGCTGCGCTGTTCATTGTCATTTCCTCCGCTGGTAGTTTTGCAGGACTGGCCTTTGAGGATAAATATTGCAGATGCCGTGCCAGTCATTTACCTCAATAAAATCAATAAGTTAAGTTATTTATGAGGGCTATTTCGTTGCAATCTGCAATGAAGGCGCTTTTTGGATAATGCAATTTGCATGATCTCATTTGCAGCCCTGATTCGCGGGGTTAGGTCATGTTGTGTTGTACAAGGGAAGGCCTACATTCAAAAAGCCTAAGGACGACATGACAAAATTTGTCCTGGCCGTTACCATGCACGCCGTCTGTCGGTAGGCGCTCAGCCTGACGATGATCGTTTGTCCCAGTAGCTCAATTGGATAGAGCATCCCCCTCCTAAGGGGAAGGTTGGCCGTTCGAACCGGCCCTGGGACACCATCCTATACGCTGAAGTATCAGTCTCAGATATTTCACTGAGTTACGCACAGCCTCGCTTTCCTTTTCTCGTCTTGCTCGCACTGTAGTGTTTCCGGCTGCCTTCAGGGGTATGAGTCAGCTGTATGCTTTGCCGTGTTGAAGCATGTTTGCTGAAAGCTGTTTCTCTTCTCTATATAGAAGGCTTGGCGTGTAGGAGAAAAATTCATTTTATCGAATTAAGTGCTTGACGCCTCTGCTGGTGT
>NZ_SGWI01000006.1 GCF_004519405.1 Pseudomonas sp. BCA17
ATGCGAGGGGCCTCATCGAGGTTGCCTTCAATGCAACTGTGCCTTCGGACTTCAACTACCTCGCCGCTGAATTTTTGCGGCTGAGCTCCACTCTAATAGTGCGCTGCATATTTTTCAGTATCGTTATGTACCTTTGAGACTGTGACGCTGCGTCTGAGCTTGTAAGCAAAATAATCTACGGAAACAGCCCATACCGCCTGTCCGGGCACAGTCACCCCGGACTATCATGCCGATAACCCTATCCCTTACCGCAAGGAGCCGCTCGGAACGCCGATGCGCCAAATCTGGAAATCTTTTCGAGCCCTTTATTTCGCCTCCTTGATGATGCTGATCGGCTCCGGCTTGCTCAGTACTTACCTGGCGTTGCGCCTGGCCGCTGACCATGTCGATAGCCTATGGGTAGGTGCATTGATGGCGGCCAACTATTTTGGCCTGGTGTTGGGTGGCAAGATCGGGCATCGCCTGATTGCCCGCGTCGGGCACATTCGTGCGTATGCCACTTGCGCCGGAATTGTCGGTGCTGCTGTGCTGGGTCACGGGCTGATCAACTGGTTGCCGGCCTGGATCGTGCTGCGGATGATCGTAGGCCTGGGGATGATGTGTCAGTACATGGTCATCGAAAGTTGGCTGAACGAGCAGGCGGACGCCAAGCAGCGCGGCGTGGTGTTCAGCGGTTATATGATCGCTTCCTACCTGGGCTTGGTATTGGGCCAGTTGATTCTCGTGATGCATCCCCAGCTTGGCCTGGAGCTGTTGATGTTGGTGGCGTTGTGTTTTGCCTTGTGCCTGGTGCCGGTGGCCATGACTCGACGTATTCACCCCGCCCCGTTACATCCGGCGCCGATGGAGCCGCGCTTCTTTATCAAGCGTGTGCCCCAGTCGCTGAGTACCGTGTTGGGAGCAGGCTTGATTGTGGGCTCCTTTTACGGCTTGGCGCCGCTCTACGCATCCCAGCAGGGGTTGACGACCGAGCAGGTCGGTTTGTTCATGGGCTGCTGCATTTTTGCCGGTCTGGTGGTGCAGTGGCCGTTGGGCTGGTTATCGGACCGTTATGACCGCGCATTATTGATTCGCTGTTTCGCTTTGTGCCTCGCGGTAGCTGCTCTACCGCTGGCGATCATGACGCAAGTACCGTTGGAAGTGCTTTTTGTAGCGGGATTCCTGTGTTCGTTGGTGCAGTTCTGCCTGTACCCACTGGCCGTGGCCTTTTCCAATGACCATGTAGAAGGGGATCGCCGGGTATCGCTGACAGCTATGCTGCTGGTCACCTACGGCATTGGTGCCAGCGTCGGGCCGCTATTGGCGGGGGTAGTGATGAAGGTGTTCGGCAGCCATATGCTGTACGCGTTTTTCAGCCTGTGCGCGCTGATTCTGGTCTGGCGTATCCGGCCGAAGGCAGTGACTAACCTGCATCAGGTTGATGATGCCCCGCTGCATCACGTGGCAATGCCTGACAGCATGTCCAGTTCACCATTGGTGGCTGCACTCGATCCGCGCGTCGATGAGGCTGTGGTGCAGGAGCAGATGCAAACCGCCGCAGCGGAGCCCGTTTCTGAAGCCGGTCCGCAAGCACCGATTGAAGAGGTAGCAGCTGATACTCCGCCGGAGCATCGAGACCCGGATGATCACCCTCATCATCTGAGCAAGGCGCGCCCCTGAATGTAAAAACGGGCAGATCCCCTAAGGATCTGCCCGTTTTTTTGACGCGCCTTACGAAGGCTTAAAAATCGTCATCCTTGTCGAAGCGCCGCGCTTCACGCTGTAGCTGGTACACAAAACGTTCTACCTGGCGCTGCACCAGGCCGCTCATGTTATGAAAGCGCACGCCGGCGAAGGTGGTATTGATCTTGTCTTCGAAGTGCAGATAACGCAGTTCGACGGAGGTGCTCATGCTGCCAAAGGGCAGGGCGGCGACGAAACGGTCATAGACCTGCCCCAGTTGCAGGCGCTCGGATATGTCGCCTTCAAAGCGCAGCTTACAGCCGGTAGCAGAAATATCCAGCAGCTTGCCACTGATCGGTGCCTTGAGCTTCTCGCCGCCCAGCTCGATACTCACCAACTGCGCCAGCTTCAACGCTGCGCGGAAGGCATTGCGTCGCTGATGGTAGACCACTTCGTCAGGCATGCTGCCGGTGTAAATGCGGTGGCCACTTTTCTCGCTGATGACGAGCGTACCACTGCTTTCCCAGGCAACCCGCACTCCGTCATGGAAGCCTTCAATACGGAAGGGTTCGCCATTCTCGAGATAGCGTTCACCATCGCGGGGAATCATTTCGTCCAGGGCCAGCGTCTTGCTGTCCCGGTCAACGTCTACCAGGTAACTTTGAAAGCGCTGGCTGCGTTCGTGGAAGGTAATGATCAGTGGATCATGGCTTTCCTGCAGCATTCGCAAAGTGCCGGCGATTTCCAGAGGCGTGGTGAGGACCTTCGGTGGCTGCGGGGCATCTTCCGCATTAAGGGCGTTGAACACGGTTCTTCCATCTCCAGACAAAATACGACTACACGCAAGAAAGGGCATTTTGCCAGTATGTGGCGTGCCTTGGATAGGTCGCGCGGTGAACCGGCCTCAGGCTTGGCTGCGGGTGCTCGGTTTGACCAGCCGCGAGGTGGAACCTTGGGCATTGTAGAGAGCCGGCGGCTCCCCGCCGTGGAGTATACGTAACTGATTGGCGGTCGTGGCTTGCTGAAGCTGGATCGACTGACCGTTGAGCAGGTTGGCTTCCTGGCACTGTGCGAGCAATTGATTGAGCGCACTGCTCTGCGTCAGTAGTTGGTCGCCGACCGAAGAGTGACTGGCCAGCTGAGCGAGGCCGTCGTGATCAGCTGGGAGGCCCAGGCTGATAAGAATTTCGCTGCGCTTCTTGCCGTGTTGTTCAAGCAGCACAATCAGCGATTGTTTGCGCGCCAGGATTTCTTCCAGCAAGGGCATATCCCGGCCATACAGGGCCAGGGATTCTTCTTTGAGCAACTCGAGCAAATGTTGCGTCGGCGCCAGATCATCAATGATCAGTTGGAGCAAATGTTCGTCGTGGTGCATGGCTGGCCTTGGGTTTTAAGCGTCCAAAAGCCCAGCGCAGGCCTTTGCCTAGCGCTCGGCTTCGAAGTTAAGCAGTTTGCTGGCTACACGGTTGCTGTCGACTTTATAGCTGCCATCTGCGACAGCCTGTTTCAACTCGGCCACACGGGCTTTATTGACAACCGGTTGATCGCGCAGCGAGTCAGTGACCTTCTGCAACTGTTGAGCCTCATTGCTCAGGTGTACCGATTCCCCGCTTTGGCTGGCACCAGTCTGCTCTGCCTTGGTGGGAGCAGGCTGGGACTTGGCTTCCACGCTGTCCTTTGCGCCGCCGGTGCGCGTAGAGCCGGGTAAAGCCGGGGTGTTATTCAAACGACTGAAATCAATGACCATGATAAAAAACCTCTGGGTATTTGGACGCTTGCCATGTTTTCGGCCATACCCAAATAAACTTTAGGCGCGATTGACAATAAATCTCGATGCTCGGAGGTTCAGCGCATAGTGTAGGAAAAGCATGCGTCCTATGCCAGTGAACTCTATAAAGCCACCTCGACTTGTCCCGGCGCCGTCACTTGCGCCTTGATCACACGGTTGGAGTTGAGATTCTTGACGCGAATCTGCTCGCTCATGCCACCGTTGGACAATGCTTCCCCCGGCATTTTTACAGTCAGCGCGCCGCTGCTGGCGGAAATCACCACCTGATCCCCCTTGCGGATCACCTCGGCCTGTTCCAGGTGGACCAAGGTGATGACTTGATCGGTGACCATTGGTCGGGTCAATTTCTGCCCGATGGCTTGATCTACCGATGTGAGATACCCCTGGTTGATCAGGCTGATATCACGTTCGCGCAGGGCAACGTCTTCGAAACCGATGATGCCGGTCCGCTTCAGCGGGCGCGTAACCACTACGACATCACGGAACAATTTGACTTGAGCCGGCACGAATACCGTCCAGGGCGAAGTGCCTTCACAGCGCACTTTGACCGTGACACGACCGATAGGCTGGGCAGGGCTTTCCAAGGTTGCAGTCAATTCTTTGTCGCACATCGGCATGCGTAGGCGAGGGTCTAACTGATTGACTTGGATCTCGTAGCGTCCCGGCGTTTGTGTGGTTGCCAGATAATCTTCTACAGTGAACTCAAGAAAGCCCTGCGTGACGCCGATAAGTAGATCAGGCAATGTGACGTTATCACCCCGGGCCGTGGCGCCTGCCGTCAAGGCAAGCAATACCATCGTGACGCAGAGCAATCTGCGGTAGCGAAGGCGGAGGTGTCGGGAAACTGTCGTTTTAATGTCCATGGCCAATAAATAGCAAAGCTCGTGCCGTTTAGTGTTAGGGGCGCTCTGCCCTGTAGGTATGGCCCAAGGTTTTAGCGTAGGAGTGCAGGCATGGCAGGTGTAATGGATTCAGTAAACCAGCGTACACAGCTGGTAGGGCAGAATCGCCTGGAGTTGTTGCTTTTTCGCCTCGACGGCACCCAGCTATATGGCATCAATGTATTTAAAGTGCGGGAAGTGTTGCAGTGTCCCAAATTGACGATCATGCCCAAGTCCAGTCCGGTGGTATGTGGCGTGGCCAATATCCGCGGGGCGACCATCCCGATTCTTGATCTGGCCTTGGCCACGGGCTCCACTGGTTTGCAAGACCGTGGAAGCCCGTTCGTGATCATCACGGAATACAACACCAAGACTCAGGGTTTCCTGGTGCGCTCGGTGGAACGTATCGTCAACATGAACTGGGAAGAGATCCATCCGCCGCCCAAGGGGACCGGGCGCGATCACTACCTCACGGCAGTGACGCGGGTTGATAACCAGTTGGTGGAAATCATCGATGTGGAAAAAATTCTTGCCGAAGTGGCGCCGACCTCGGAAGCCATCTCGGTAGGCGTGGTGGATGCTGAAACCGCGCACAAGGCTGTGTCCCTGCGTGTATTGACCGTGGATGACTCCTCGGTCGCGCGCAAGCAGGTCACTCGCTGCCTGCAAACCGTCGGCGTAGATGTTGTGGCGCTCAATGACGGTCGCCAGGCTCTGGATTACCTGCGTAACCTGGTAGATGAGGGCAAGAAGCCGGAGGAGGAGTTCCTGATGATGATTTCCGACATCGAGATGCCGGAAATGGATGGCTATACCCTCACGGCTGAAATACGCAGCGATCCACGCATGCAAAAATTGCATATCATCCTGCATACTTCATTGTCGGGTGTATTCAATCAGGCAATGGTCAAGAAAGTCGGCGCTGATGACTTCCTGGCCAAATTTCGTCCTGATGACCTGGCATCCCGGGTAGTCGACCGGATCAAGGCAGCAGATCATGGCTAGGGGGACATTCCCCCCTGGCGGTCACACGATTTAAGAGGCGGTATCATTGTCTACGGGTAATTTGGATTTCGAACAGTTCCGGGTCTTCCTGGAAAAGGCCTGTGGCATATTGCTCGGTGAAAACAAGCAGTACCTGGTATCCAGCCGTCTCAACAAGCTGATGGAGCAGCAGGGTATCAAGTCGCTGGGCGAATTGGTTCAGCGCATCCAGGGACAGCCGCGCAGTGGGCTCAAGGAAATGGTGGTCGATGCGATGACCACCAACGAGACCTTGTGGTTTCGCGACACGTACCCCTTTGAGGTGCTCAAGAGCAAAGTGCTGCCCGAGGCCATCAAGGCCAGTCCGGGCCAGCGCCTGCGCATCTGGTCGGCGGCTTGTTCGTCGGGGCAGGAACCGTATTCGATCTCGATGTCCATCGATGAATTTGAGCGAACCAACATCGGCCAGTTGAAGGCGGGGGCACAAATTGTTGCCACCGATTTGTCCGGTACCATGCTCACCAACTGCAAGACGGGCGAATACGACAGCCTGGCTCTGGGCCGTGGGCTTTCTCAGGAGCGCCTGCAACGTTACTTCGAACCGAAAGGGGCAGGGCGTTGGGCGATCAAGCCGCCGATCAAGAACCGGGTGGAGTTTCGCTCGTTCAACCTGCTCGACAGTTATGCCAGCCTGGGCAAGTTCGACATGGTGTTCTGCCGCAATGTGCTGATCTATTTCTCGGCCGAAGTGAAGAAAGACATCCTGTTGCGCATCCATGGCACGCTCAAGCGTGGCGGCTACCTGTTCCTCGGGGCCTCGGAAGCGTTGAACGGTTTGCCCGATCATTACCAGATGGTGCAATGCAGTCCTGGGATCATCTACCAGGCAAAGTGATGCACCTTTGAATAAAAATGGGAGGCCCCGCAAAGGCCTCCCATTTTTTTCGCCTCAAAGCGGCAACCCCCATTGCCGCTTTACTGGCTCTACACGGAAACCCGTTGCCGCTTTTCTGGCATTGCCGCTGGACAACATCCCGCAAACCCTTGAAATACGGGGATTCGGAGAATTGGCATGAGCCTTGCTATAACCCAGATACGAAAAGCAGGTCAGCCTAAAGGTTTCCGCCATGAGCATCAGCTTCGATAAAGCGCTCGGTATTCACGAACAAGCCCTGGGCTTCCGCGCCCAGCGTGCTGAAGTCCTGGCCAACAACATTACCAACGCCGATACCCCGAATTACAAAGCCCGGGATCTGGATTTCTCTGCTGTGCTCGCTGCACAGCAAGACAAAACCAAGAATGGCACCTTTGCCTTGAATATGACCAATAGCCGGCATATCGAAGCACAAGGTCTGAGCAGTGGTGATGAGGCGTTGCTGTATCGCACCCCGATGCAACCGTCGATCGATCAGAACACCGTCGACGCCCAGTTGGAGCAATCGGCCTATGCCGAGAACTCGGTGAACTTTCAGGCCAGCTTCACCCTGCTCAACAGTAAATTCAAAGGGCTGATGTCAGCCCTGCGTGGAGAATAAGCCATGTCCCTGTCCAGTGTTTTCAATATTGCCGGCAGTGGCATGAGCGCGCAGACCACGCGTTTGAACACCGTCGCCAGTAACATCGCCAACGCCGAGACCGTGTCTTCGAGCATTGACCAGACCTACCGCGCCCGTCACCCGGTGTTCGCCACTATGTTCCAGGGTGGCCAGGGTAACGGCAGTGATTCGCTGTTTCAAAACCAGGACGCTGCCGGCTCCGGTGTGCAGGTGCTGGGTGTGGTCGAAGACCAGAGCAACCTTGAGGCCCGCTACGAGCCCAACCACCCGGCTGCGAACGAAAAGGGCTACGTGTACTACCCCAATGTCAATGTGGTCGAGGAAATGGCTGACATGATCTCCGCCAGCCGCTCGTTCCAGACCAATGCGGAAATGATGAACACCGCCAAAACCATGATGCAGAAGGTCCTGACCCTGGGTCAGTGATAAGGGGCGCCAAATAATGGCCATTGTTGATACCACTAATTCAGCCAATACGCCGGTTCAGGACCTGTTCAATTCCAAGGTCAATACCGCGACGAACAACAGCAGCCTCGATAGCGCTGCCAAGGCTGCAACGGGCAATCAGTCGCTGGGCAAGGACGCGTTCCTGCAACTGCTGGTGACCCAACTGAAAAACCAAGACCCACTGTCGCCCCAGGACAACGGCGCGTTCGTGGCGCAATTGGCCCAGTTCAGCAGCCTGGAAGGCATCAATACCCTGAATGACTCGGTGAATGCGATCTCCAGCAACTTCAGCTCGTCGCAAGCGCTGCAGGCATCGTCGTTGGTCGGGCGCTCGATCATCACCCAGACCGACAAAGCCACCGTCGATACCAGCAAGAGCATGACCGGCTCGGTAGCGGTGACGGCAGCCACCGGTAACGTTTCCGTCAAAATCACTGACAAGGACGGAGCCGTGGTGCGCACCATTGATATGGGCGCCCAGAGTGCCGGGAATGCCAGCTTTATCTGGGACGGCAAGAACGACAACGGTGAGGTTGCCCCTGCTGGCACCTACACCTTTAACGCCACCTACAAGAATGACCAGGGTGACTCGGCTGCCCTGTTGACTTCGTTGCCCGCCACGGTGACCAGCGTGACATTGAGCAAGACCGGCGGCGAGATGCTGCTGAACCTTGCAGGTGGCATGGGCAGCGTCAAGCTGTCGCAAATTCAGACTATCGGTACATAGAGCCGGCTAAATACGGCAGAGGGAGAGAAACATGTCTTTTAACATCGGCCTTAGCGGCCTCTATGCGGCCAACAAACAGCTGGACGTGACCGGTAACAACATCGCCAACGTCGCGACCACCGGCTTCAAATCGTCGCGTGCGGAATTTGCGGACATCTACGCAGCCTCCAAGCTGGGTACTGGCCAGAACAGCATCGGCAGTGGTGTGAGCCTGGCGGCAGTGTCCCAGCAGTTCACCCAAGGTGATGTCGTCGGCAGCGGAGGCCTGTTGGATATGGCGGTCCAGGGCGGCGGCTTCTTTGTGCAGAAGGGCAGTGACGGTTCGCTGGAATACACCCGTAACGGCTCCTTCCGCGCGGACAAGGACGGCTACATCACCAATAACACCGGCACGTCGCGCTTGCAGGGCTACGCGGCGGATGCCAATGGCAATATCGTCAAGGGCGCCCTGACCGACCTTCAACTGAACCTGTCGAACCTGCCGCCCAAGGCTTCCACCAAAGTGGACTCCCAAAGCAACCTGAACTCGTCGTCGCCAGTGATCGACCAGACGGCCACCCCGTTCGATCCGACCAAGTCCGAAACCTTCACCACCCAGTACACCACGACCTTGTATGACAACCAGGGTAACGCTCACCCGATGGTGCAGTACCTGGTGAAGACGGCCGGCAACACCTGGAACTCCTACACCCTGATCGATGGCCGTAACCCTGACGGTACCGCGCCAACGGGCACGGGCTCCACGCCGCCGGTTGCGTCGAAATTGAGCTTTGACGGCTCCGGTAAACTCACCGGGATTGTCACCGGTGGCACGTCCAGCACTACGCTGACCATTGCCAACTGGACCCCGGGCACCGTGACTAATGGTGTGTGGACGGCAAACGGCGCGACGGCCAACCCGACTGGGATCGCCATCAACATGGCTAACATCACTCAGTACAACTCGGCCACCTACCGTAACCCCCCGGTCACCGATGGCTACGCCACCGGCCAGATCACCGGCCTGAACATTGACGGTAACGGCGTGCTGTTCGCTACGTTCAGCAACCAGCAGAGCAAGGCTATCGGCCAGCTCTCCTTGGCCAGCTTCAACAACGAGCAAGGCCTGCAGCCCGCTGGCAGCACGACCTGGAAAGAGACCTTCGCCTCTGGCCAGCCAGGTTATGACACGCCGCAAGCCGGTACCCTGGGTTCGATCGTGTCCAAATCCCTGGAGAGCTCCAACGTCAACCTGACCAACGAGCTGGTGGACCTGATCAAGGCCCAGAGCAACTATCAGGCGAACGCCAAGACCATCTCCACCCAGAGCACTATCATGCAGACCATTATCCAGATGACGTGATGTACCTGGGTTGGCGCGCTCCATGAAAAGGCCCCTCGATTGAGGGGCTTTTTTTTTGCGTGAGAAATCACTCGCGCAGCTGTAAGGGAGTGTTGTGGAACGCCTGGGTCCTGAATCGCCACTGAGTAGGCCAGTTACTCAATGGAGAGGCTTGGGAATGTGGAATTCAGGTGTGTCGGGAGTCGGATATGGGCGTGCGGGTTCAACGCCCGGTGTGGAGCAATTGGCGTCGGCACCTGTCGCGCCTGTTGTTGAGGCGGGGGCGCTCAAGAAACTGCTCAATGAGCTGTTTGACGCTGAGCAAGGTTCCAGGTCCCAGACGGCCCGGGATGTGCGCGATAAGCTCAATGCCGTGCGCGAGAAGCTGGGTGATGAGAAATTCAAAGCACTCATTGACGAACTGAGCGAAGAGGCGACCACACAGTTTCGTGAGTTTCTCAAACGATTGTTGAGGGAATGGTTTCCGGATACGGATGATGCCCCCCCAAGCCCGTCACCTGCATCGCCTGGCGGCGGCCGTGGCCCAAATGTGCCTCGAAGCGATTTCGGGCCCAGTGAGTCAATGAGCAACAAGTCGATTACCGAAGGGGCTAAACATTTCAACTACAAGCCGGACTCCAGCAATCCAGGGAAAAAGCCAGACAATATCTGGAGTGGATTCAGTCAGGGGCCGGACGGCAATTGCATCACGGTTTCCGCGATAAAAGCAGCGATGATGCAGTACGGCCAGAAGCCTACCGATGTGTATAAAGAGGTCAAGGAACGTGGCGATGGTTATGACGTGACCATGCGTGATGGCTTCAAGCTGCATCTGTCCAAAGGTGAACTGCAACTTGCGGCGAAGGAGGCACGCTTCAGAGGGGCTGACCCGCAAATGATGACCGATGCAAACTTCATGTATGCCGTGAGCGCTAAGCGGGCTCAAATGGAAAACAATGATGGCACTGGCGGGCGCAGTTACCAGTCCGCATTGAACAGCTTGAACGATGGGGAAGACAGTCGGGAAGGTTTGGATCGTTTGGGGCTCAAGGGGCGTTACAGGCCCGCGTCTGACACGGAATTGAGAAGCAGCAAAGTGGGAACGGTGGAGTATGACGGCCACTCAATGGCAGTGATCGACGGACGGATCGAGTTGTGGGGCGCGCGAGGCGGGGTGCCCAAGGCAGGGACGGCCACGGTCTTGTTCTGATCAGCCAGCCCGAAAAACAAAATCCCCGATAAACCCAACTGCAGCCAGGGTCTATCGGGGATAGAGGACAACCCCGGCTGTTCAAGCCCGGGATCGGCTCAGCTTATTGGCAAGCTTCGCAATCCGGTTCGTCGATCGCACAGGCCTTTGGCACTGGCGCCGGTCCGGCTGGAGCCGCGAGAACCGAATCATCACCGTGGTTACCGCTGGAAACAGCGTTCAGCTTACCGGTGTTGATGGTCGACTTCTCGGTGCTGGTCGCAGCCAGGGCGCGGAGGTAGTAAGTGGTTTTCAGGCCACGGTACCAAGCCATGCGGTAGGTCACGTCCAGCTTCTTGCCCGAGGCGCCGGCGATGTACAGGTTCAGGGACTGGGCCTGGTCGATCCACTTCTGACGACGGCTGGCCGCGTCAACGATCCACTTGGTGTCCACTTCGAAGGCGGTCGCATAGAGCTCTTTGAGTTCTTGCGGGATGCGCTCGATCTGCTGCACGGAGCCGTCGTAGTACTTCAGGTCGTTGATCATGACCGAGTCCCACAGGCCGCGGGCCTTGAGGTCGCGAACCAGGTACGGGTTGATCACGGTGAATTCGCCCGACAGGTTCGATTTCACATACAGGTTCTGGTAGGTCGGTTCGATCGACTGCGACACGCCGGTGATGTTGGCGATGGTGGCGGTCGGTGCGATGGCCATGATGTTGGAGTTACGAATACCTTTCTGCACACGGGCACGTACCGGTGCCCAGTCCAGGGTTTCGTTCAGGTCAACGTCGATGTACTTCTGGCCACGGGCTTCGATCAGGATCTGTTGCGAATCCAGCGGCAGGATGCCCTTGGACCACAGCGAGCCCTGGAACGTCTCGTAGGCGCCGCGCTCGTCGGCCAGGTCGCAGGAAGCCTGGATCGCGTAGTAGCTGACCGCTTCCATGGATTTGTCGGCGAACTCGACCGCAGCGTCCGAACCGTAAGGAATGTGCTGCAGGTACAGTGCGTCCTGGAAGCCCATGATCCCCAGGCCCACTGGACGGTGCTTGAAGTTGGAGTTCTGCGCCTGTGGCACCGAGTAGTAGTTGATGTCGATAACGTTATCGAGCATGCGAACGGCGGTGTTGACGGTGCGCGCCAGCTTGGCGGTGTCCAGCTTGCCGTTGACGATGTGGTTCGGCAGGTTGATCGAGCCCAGGTTGCAAACGGCGATCTCATCCTTGTTGGTGTTCAAGGTGATCTCGGTGCACAGGTTCGAGCTGTGCACCACGCCGACGTGCTGCTGCGGGCTGCGCAGGTTGCATGGGTCCTTGAAGGTCAGCCATGGGTGGCCGGTTTCGAACAGCATGGACAGCATTTTGCGCCACAGGTCTTTGGCCTGGATGGTCTTGAACAGCTTGACCTTGCCTGGGTACTCGGTGAGGGCTTCGTAGTACTCGTAGCGCTCTTCGAAGGCTTTGCCGGTCAGGTCGTGCAGGTCCGGTACTTCGGATGGCGAGAACAGGGTCCACTTGCCGTCATCGAAGACGCGCTTCATGAACAGGTCAGGGATCCAGTTGGCAGTGTTCATGTCGTGGGTACGACGACGGTCATCACCGGTGTTCTTGCGCAGCTCGATGAACTCTTCAATGTCCATGTGCCAGGTTTCCAGGTAGGCACACACAGCGCCTTTGCGCTTGCCACCCTGGTTAACGGCGACGGCGGTGTCGTTCACTACCTTGAGGAACGGTACGACGCCCTGGGACTTGCCGTTGGTGCCCTTGATGTACGAACCCAGTGCACGCACCGGCGTCCAGTCGTTGCCCAGGCCGCCCGCGAATTTGGACAGCATGGCGTTGTCGTGGATCGCGTGGTAGATGCCCGACAGGTCATCCGGCACGGTCGTCAGGTAGCAGCTGGACAGCTGTGGACGCAGGGTGCCGGCGTTGAACAGGGTTGGAGTCGACGACATGTAGTCGAACGACGACAGCAGGTTGTAGAACTCAATGGCGCGGTCTTCTTTCTGCTTCTCTTCGATCGCCAGGCCCATGGCCACGCGCATGAAGAACACTTGCGGCAGTTCGAAACGTACACCGTCCTTGTGGATGAAGTAACGGTCGTACAGGGTTTGCAGGCCCAGGTAGGTGAACTGCTGATCACGCTCGTGGTTGATAGCCTTGCCGAGTTTTTCCAGGTCGAAGGTTGCCAGGACCGGGTTCAGCAATTCGAACTCGATACCCTTGGCGATGTAGGCAGGCAGGGCCTTGGCGTACAGGTCGGCCATCTCGTGGTGGGTGGCGCTCTGGGCAACGTTCAGGAAGCCCAGGCCTTCGGCACGCAGGGTGTCCATCAGCAGGCGTGCGGTCACGAACGAGTAGTTCGGCTCACGCTCAACCAGGGTACGAGCGGTCATCACCAGGGCGGTGTTGACGTCGGTCAGGGCCACGCCGTCGTACAGGTTCTTCAGGGTCTCGCGCTGGATCAGGTCGCCGTCGACTTCTTCCAGGCCTTCGCAGGCTTCGGTGATGATGGTGTTCAGGCGGCCCAGGTCCAGTGGTGCAAACGTACCGTCGGCCAGGGTGATGCGGATCGACGGGTGAGCTTGCACCGCGGCTTCTTCAGCAGGGGAGCGAACGGCACGTTCCTTGGCACGCGAGTCACGATAGATCACGTAGTCGCGAGCCACTTTCTGTTCGCCGGCGCGCATCAGGGCCAGTTCGACCTGGTCCTGGATTTCTTCGATGTGGATGGTGCCGCCCGAGGGCATGCGACGTTTGAACGTTGCGGTGACCTGTTCGGTCAGGCGGGCAACGGTGTCGTGGATGCGCGACGAGGCAGCAGCGGTGCCGCCTTCAACTGCAAGAAACGCTTTGGTGATCGCGACGGTGATTTTGTCATCGGTGTAAGGAACGACAGTGCCGTTACGCTTGATCACGCGCAGTTGGCCTGGTGCGGTGGCGGACAGATCCAGGTTTGAATCAGCGGCCTGCGGCACGGAGCCTTGCGGGTTCTCGCGAGTTGTGTCGGTTTGCATGGGGGGTTGTCTCCACGTTCTATATTTGATTGCGAGTGCCAGGCTTTTTCCTGCAACACCCGTACCGTTTTCCATGTCGGGGATGGAGAACAGCTGCCATCCGCGTGAGCGGTTTGGTCTACTGAAAATCTGTTGGTTCCACGCTGCGCCAGCAAATAAAGCGCTTGAGTTTCGAGCCACTTGTGTGGTTAGGCGGTTGGGTCAAAAACCCCACATGTAGGGTCTTGTCTGTCGCCGAGGTACAAGATAATGCGTTTCTGAGGGGTTAGCAACGCAGTAACCTGTGGATAACGCTGTGAGTAAAATGTGTAAGAAGGGTTCAATGTCCGTGTAGGCCGCATTACTGCTGGATTGCACCGTTTGTCATTAAATGTTTCGGGTTCAAAACAACTGGCTGTTTTTCGAAGGGCGCGAACCCTATCACAAAAAAACACGATCACCGAGTGGATTTCCAGGCTTGTGCCAGAGGGCTGGCCCGTGGCTACAATCGGTCCTTGTTATGCCCTCTGAACATTACAAATAAGGTGTGGCTGGCGAATGAAACAGCCAAGGTATGCCTTTATAAAAACGAGGATCCCCCGTGGAGCAAGAAGCCTGGCAAATACTGATTGTCGAGGACGATGAGCGACTGGCCGAATTGACCCGTGATTACCTGCAGAGCAATGGCCTGCGCGTAGCGGTGGAAAGCAATGGTGCGCTGGCCGCGGCCCGCATCATCGCTGAACAGCCGGACCTGGTTATCCTAGACCTGATGCTGCCGGGTGAAGACGGCCTGAGCATCTGCCGCAAAGTGCGCGCAGGCTACGATGGCGTGATCCTGATGCTCACTGCGCGTACCGATGACATGGACCAGGTGCAGGGCCTGGACATGGGGGCCGACGATTACGTGTGCAAACCCGTGCGTCCGCGCCTGTTGCTGGCGCGTATCCAGGCGCTGTTGCGCCGCAGTGAGCCGGCCGAACATGGCGCCGTGGAGAGCCAGCGCCGCCTGCAATTCGGCCCACTCGTAGTGGACAACGCCCTGCGTGAAGCCTGGCTGCATGAGGGGGGCATCGAACTGACGAGTGCCGAGTTCGACCTGTTGTGGCTGCTGGTGGCGAATGCCGGCCGTATTCTGTCCCGCGAAGAAATCTTCATTGCCCTGCGCGGTATCGGCTACGACGGCCAGGACCGCTCCATTGATGTGCGTATCTCCCGCATTCGCCCGAAAATAGGCGACGACCCGATCCACCCACGCCTGATCAAGACCATCCGCAGCAAAGGCTACCTGTTCGTCCCCGAAGCCGCTGTCGATATGCCGCTGTGAACTCGATCTTCCTGCGCATCTACGGCGGCATGTGCGCGGCGCTGATTCTGGTGGCGCTGCTGGGGGTGCTGGCGCTGCACCTGCTCAACGAGGTGCGCAGCGGGCAGTACCGTGAGCGCCTGGCCCATGGCACCTTTGCGTTGATGGGGGACAACCTGCAACCCATGAGCGCCATCGAGCGTCAGCGTGCCTTGGCGGTGTGGGAGCGTTTGCTGGGAATCCCCCTGGAACTGCGCAGCCTCAGTGACGCGCAGTTGGACCTTACCCAGCGCAATCGCCTGCAACGCGGCCAGGTGCTGGTGCAACAGACCGGCCCTCATGCCGCTCGCGTCTTGCGCCTGGTCAGTGAGCAGGAATCGCTGGTGTTGACCGGCGAAGTGCAGCAGATCAGCGAGCAGCTGGCGCGTGCAACTATCTACCTGTTGGCCGATGAGCTGGTGCGTTTTCCGGTCGCGGAGCAGCCGCAGCGTCTTGCCGACATAAAGAAAGCCAAGGGCTTTGGCTTCGAGATGCACCTGATGACGCTCGATCAGGCTGACATGGATGATGACCAGCGCCGTCGTGTGTCGGAGGGCGATACCGTGATGGCCCTGGGTAAGGGCGGCGATTCAATCCGCGTGTTCGCCGGTATGGTCGGTACGCCTTGGGTCCTGGAGCTTGGCCCGCTGTATCAAATGAACCCTTACCCGGCGCAATGGCTGATCCTGATCGCGTTGGTCAGCCTGACCCTGATCGGCTTGATCGTGTATTTCCTGGTGCGCCAGCTTGAACAGCGCCTCCGCGGGCTGGAGGCGGCGGCCACGCGTATTGCCAAAGGCAGCCTGGAGGTGCGCGTGCCGGCCCGCGGGGCGGACTCGGTAGGGCGTCTGGCGGCAGCCTTCAACGGCATGGCCGAGCACCTGCAGCAGTTGCTGGCGATCCAGCGGGAACTGGTGCGCGCGGTGTCCCATGAGTTGCGTACGCCGGTGGCGCGCCTGCGTTTTGGCCTGGAGATGATCGGTGACGCCGCCACCCCCGAGGCACGGCGCAAATACATGGACGGGATGGACAGTGATATCCAGGACCTCGATGGCCTGGTGGACGAAATGCTCACCTATGCACGCCTGGAGCAAGGTGCGCCGGAGCTGAATTTCCAGCGGATCGACCTCAGCGCTTTGCTCGATCAGGTCATCGGCGAATTGTCGCCACTGCGCCCGCAGGTAAGCGTGAGTCGCGGTACCTGCCTGTCCTCGGCGCATTGGGAAGACGCCTGGGTCGATGCCGAACCGCGTTACCTGCACCGGGCTTTGCAAAATCTTGTGAGCAATGCCATGCGCCACGCACAGGGCCAGGTGTTGATCAGTTACCAGGTGGGCCAGGTGCGCTGTCGCATTGATGTGGAAGATGATGGCCCGGGTGTGCCGGAAAGTGCGTGGGAGCGGATCTTCACGCCATTTCTGCGCCTGGACGACAGTCGCACGCGTGCCTCGGGCGGGCACGGCTTGGGTTTATCGATTGTCCGACGGATCATCTATTGGCACGGCGGGCGCGCCTTGATCGGTAAGAGCAACAACCTGGGCGGGGCATGCTTCAGTCTGAGCTGGCCCCGGGATCAGGACAAACCCTGAAACTGCGCGCGGCGTGTCAGGCGCTGATGGCGACCAGGCTCAATAACTGATCCCCATCCACCGCATACTGCCCCTCCAGTGTCTTGCCATGGCACCACTCGGCCGACAGGTCCGTCAGCAAGCGCAATCGCACATGGCCTGCGTCGGACCATTCAAGCACCTCGGCGTGCTCGAAGTAGAAGCGCTTTTGCACAATCGGGTAAAGCGCCTTGAACAGGCTTTCCTTGAGCGAGAACGTCAGCGTCACCAACAGCGCGATCTGCTCACGCGGCAGGTCGGCCATGCGTTGCAGCTCATCGGCAGTGAGGATTTCCCCGGCCAGGCGTTCGGCCCGCTCCAAGCTCAACAGGTTCTCCAGGTCCATACCCAGTCCGCGCCATTGTGCCTTGTACCCGACTATCGCCGCGGCATGCCCGGTGCTGTGGGTGATGGAGCCGCTGATATGCCCAGGCCACACCGGTGCACGGTCTTCGCCGATGGCCGGGACGCAATCGAGCCGATCGAGTTGTTGCAGCGCCGTACGGGCACACAGGCGGCCGGCAAGGAACTCGGCCTGACGCTTGGCCACCGAGCGCTGGATGCTGGCGGGCGGCGGCACGGCGCTGCGCTGGAAGTCGCCGGCATTCAATAAGGCGGGGTCGAAGCGGGTACTGAGAAACACCGTGCCCGGCAAGGGTTCGGGGAGTGGCCAATGGGCGTTGAGTGGGGTGCAGCAAGCGGGTAGAGGTGTCATGCGCGGTATTTTGCTTCAGTTGGCACGCCAGTGGATAGCCTGCAACGGTTCAGGTGAGGTTCAGAGCCCGTTCAGGGGGAGTTCAGGGGCGCCTGCGTAGTCTGGCTCCAACAGCCAAACGCGTAGAGGTAACCAGATGACTGCGATCAAACAGCTGATATTGGCATTGACCATGCTCAGTGCCACTGCCGGAGTGCAGGCTTCGGACGGCACCTTTGCGGCATTCGGCGGCGAGAAAACCAAGAAGTCCGGCAACCTGATCCACCGTGTCAGCTTCGACGATGCAGGCAGCCAGGCCGCGCCGTGGGGCCAGTTGCTGGGGCAGACCGTCCCGCAACCGGGTTACCGCACCGGCTACGAACACCTGACGGGCCAATACAATGGCATTAAACTGCGCCCGCAAGATTTGCAGGGCCGCTATGATATCCCTCTGTCGGACAGTTGAATCGCCTTGGAGAGCCTTATGAAATTGCTGGTGGTGGAAGATGAGGCGCTGTTGCGCCATCACCTGTTGACCCGCCTGACCGACAGTGGGCATGTGGTTGAAGCCGTGGCCAATGCCGAAGAAGCCTTGTACCAGACCGGTCAGTTCAACCACGACCTCGCCATCATCGACCTGGGCCTGCCGGGCATGGGCGGCCTGGACCTGATCCGCCAACTGCGCACTCAGGCCAAGAGCTTCCCGATCCTGATCCTTACGGCACGTGGCAACTGGCAGGACAAGGTCGAAGGCTTGGCCGCCGGTGCCGACGATTATGTGGTCAAGCCATTCCAGTTCGAAGAGCTGGAGGCGCGTATGAATGCCCTGCTGCGTCGCTCCAGTGGTTTCACCCAGTCCACGATCGTGGCGGGCCCCTTATTGCTGGACCTCAACCGCAAACAAGCCTCCCTGGATGAGCAGCCCCTGGCGTTGACCGCCTATGAGTACCGTATTCTCGAGTACTTGATGCGCCACCATCAGCAGGTGGTAGCCAAGGATCGCCTGATGGAGCAGCTCTATCCCGATGATGACGAGCGCGATCCGAACGTCATCGAAGTGCTGGTGGGGCGCCTGCGCCGCAAGCTGGAAGGCCCTGCGGGGTTCAAGCCGATCGATACCGTGCGCGGCTTGGGTTACCTGTTCAATGAGCGTTGCCGTTGATTCGCTCGCTACGCGTGCGCTTGATGCTGGCGGCCGCAACCCTGGCCGTGCTGTTTATGCTGGGCTTGTTGCCCGCCATGCAAGGCGCTTTCAGCCTGGCGTTGCAGGATTCCATCGAACAGCGGCTGGCCTCGGACGTGACCACCTTGATTTCTGCGGCACGGGTCGAGAATAACCGGTTGCTGATGCCCGCCCAGTTGCCCGATGAGCGCTTCAACCTCACCGACAGCCGGCTGCTGGGTTATATCTACGACCGTGAAGGCCATCTGGTCTGGCGTTCGCGAGCTACCCAGGAAGAAAACATCAACTACCGGCCGCGTTACGACGGGCGAGGCAACGAATTCGCACGTATCCGCGAGGCCAGCGGCCAGGAGTTTTTCGTGTATGACGTCGAGGTCAAACTGCTGGGGGGCAAAAGCGCAGCATTCAGCATCGTCGCCTTGCAGCCTGTACGCGAATATCAGCTGACTCTTGAAGGCCTGCGGGAAAACCTTTACCTGGGTTTTGGTGCGGCCTTGCTGGTGCTGTTGACGTTGCTCTGGCTTGGTTTGACGTGGGGCCTGCAAGCCCTGCGGCGCCTTAGCCAAGAGTTGGACCAGATTGAAAGTGGCACTCGCGAAAGCCTTACCGAAGAACACCCACGCGAATTGTTGCGCCTCACCGGCTCCCTCAACCGTTTGTTGCACAGTGAGCGTGAACAGCGTGCGCGTTACCGCGATTCTCTTGACGACCTTGCCCACAGCCTGAAAACCCCGTTGGCGGTATTGCAAGGTGTGAGCGAAGAGATGGCGCAGCGCCCGCAAGAGCGTGGTCAGGCGTGGGTTCTGCAATCTCAGATCGAGCGTATGAGCCAGCAGATCGGCTATCAGCTGCAGCGGGCCAGCCTGCGCAAAAGTGGTCTGGTGCGCCACCAGGTACGCCTGGCGCCGGTGCTGCAAAGCCTTTGCGATACGCTGGACAAGGTTTACCGCGACAAGCGCGTCACCGTGTCCTTTGACTTGCCGGACGAGTGTGATGTGCCCATCGAGAAAGGTGCGCTGCTCGAAATGCTCGGCAACCTGCTGGAAAACGCCTATCGCCTCTGCCTGAGCGAAGTGCGCATCAGCCTGGTAGAAAGCCTGGAAGGCACTGAGCTGTGCATTGAGGACGATGGCCCCGGCGTGCCACCGGATCAGCGCGCACGGATTCTGCAACGCGGCGAACGGCTGGACCGTCAGCATCCGGGGCAGGGGATCGGTCTGGCGGTGGTCAAGGACATCATCGAAAGTTACGGGGCGCGCCTGACCTTGGTTGATTCACCCTTGGGTGGGGCGGCGTTCAAGATTCACTTCCCGGCGCTCTAGTTGTCCTGCGCACGATAGGCACCCGGCGTAAGCCCGGTCCACTTCTTGAACGCCCGATGAAACGCCGACGGTTCGGAAAACCCCAACTGCTCGGCGATTTCCTGCAACGACAGGTTGGCCCGCCCCAAGTGATAAATGGCGATGTCTCGCCGCAATTCATCTTTGAGTGCCTGGAAACTGGTGCCTTCTTCCCGCAGGTGTCGGCGCAGGGTCTGCGGGCTGATGTGCAGGTGCTGCGCCACGGCCTCCAGGTCCGGCCAGGGCGTGCGATCGCGGCTCAACAAGCGGCGTAGCTGGCTGCTCAAGCTATCGCCTTCATCCGGTCGTGACAGCAAGTCTGCGGGTGACCGCTCCAGAAAATGCTTGAGCGTGCGTTCATCCTGCAGCAGCGGCAAGTTCAAATAGCGGCAGGGGAATACCAGGCTGCTGCGCGGTGCGTTGAATACCTGGGGGCAGGGGAAGAGCAAGTCATACTCGCCGGCATGGTCCGGCATCGGGTAGTTGAATGTCGCCTGGTGCAACCGAATTCGCTGGCCGATCAACCAACTGCCCAGGCGATGCCAGATCACCAGCAGGCATTCACTCAGGAAGTGATCCGGGTCCCACAGTTGTGAGTCGTCCAGGCTCAGACGAGCCATGTCGCCTTCTCTTGTCAGATGCCAGCGCGGACCTTGTGGGAATAGGCTATAAAATAATAAACCGCGTTCCAGAGCCTTCTCCAGGGTGCGGCAGTGAATCAGCGCGTGGCACATCATGGCGAAGGTGCCGCGTTTACTCGAGCCTTCAGCGAACCCCAGGTATTCATCGTCAAGCGCCAGCCAGAGCATCTGCAACAGCCGGGTAAATTGTTCCGGCGCAATACGGGCGCGGGGTTCGGTCAGCAACTCTGGGGTAATGCCCACCTGTTGCAACAGGGCCGAATAGTCGTAACCCGCTCGGCGGGCACCGCCAAGGGCCGCTCGGGCGTAGTGACTGGCGATGGTGCGTTCACGCATGTCAGAGCCTCGTCCATGGAATGGCGGATGTTAGCCATCCCCCGGCAGGGCAACAAGGCGGATATCCGCCAAATTGTAGGACGGGATCTGCTGGCCTGGCGGAAATCCGCCACTGGTTCAGAGGCTTTGGAGGGCGCCTGAACGCTCCAAGCCCTGATGTCTAAAGGCCTCTAGCGGATTTGAAGAAAGTGGCACGGCGTTTGCGATAAGAAATGGCAGCGCAGGCCTGGTCTTACCAGCCTCGCAAACAACAAATCCCTCCAGTGCAGGAGGGTTCGCAATTCAAGTGTCGTGGGCAATGGCGGATATTTGCTACACGGGACGATTGAGGAACTTTGTAATGACGACTCGTCAGCCACTGTACAAATCCCTGTATTTCCAGGTGATCGTTGCAATCGTTATCGGTATCTTGCTCGGTCATTTCTACCCCCAGACCGGTGTGGCTCTCAAGCCACTGGGTGACGGCTTTATCAAGCTGATCAAAATGGTCATTGCCCCGATCATCTTCTGCACCGTTGTCAGCGGTATCGCTGGCATGCAAAGCATGAAATCGGTCGGTAAAACCGGCGGCTACGCGCTGCTGTACTTCGAAGTCGTCTCCACCATCGCCCTGCTGATCGGCCTGGTCGTGGTCAACGTCGTGCAACCGGGCGCCGGCATGCACATTGACGTGGCTACCCTGGACGCCTCGAAAGTCGCTGCCTACGTGACCGCCGGCGCAGACCAGAGCGTGGTTGGCTTTATCCTCAATGTGATTCCGAACACCATCGTGGGCGCCTTCGCCAACGGTGACATTCTGCAAGTGCTGATGTTCTCGGTGATCTTCGGCTTTGCCCTGCACCGCCTGGGCGCCTACGGCAAGCCGGTGCTCGACTTCATCGACCGCTTCGCCCACGTGATGTTCAACATCATCAACATGATCATGAAGCTCGCGCCAATCGGTGCCCTGGGTGCGATGGCGTTCACCATCGGCGCCTACGGCGTAGGTTCTCTGGTGCAACTGGGTCAGTTGATGATCTGCTTCTACATCACCTGCGTCCTGTTCGTGGTGGTGGTGCTGGGTGCTATCTGCCGCGCCCACGGTTTCAGTGTGTTGAAGCTGGTGCGCTACATCCGTGAAGAACTGTTGATCGTATTGGGTACTTCCTCCTCCGAATCCGCACTGCCACGCATGCTGATCAAGATGGAGCGTCTGGGCGCGAAGAAATCCGTAGTAGGCCTGGTGATTCCGACCGGCTACTCCTTCAACCTCGACGGCACTTCGATCTACTTGACCATGGCTGCCGTGTTCATCGCCCAGGCGACTGACACCCACATGGACATCACCCACCAGATCACCTTGCTGCTGGTGCTGCTGCTGTCCTCCAAGGGCGCTGCGGGTGTGACCGGTTCGGGCTTCATCGTGCTGGCTGCAACCCTGTCGGCCGTAGGCCACCTGCCGGTTGCCGGCCTGGCGCTGATCCTGGGTATCGACCGCTTCATGTCCGAAGCTCGCGCCCTGACCAACCTGGTCGGTAACGCCGTTGCCACCCTCGTCGTGGCCAAGTGGGTCAAGGAACTGGACACCGACAAGCTGCACAGCGAGCTGGCATCTGGTGGCACCGGTATCTCTGATACCCGTCCGGAAGATGACCTGGGTGTGGCCGAAGGCCCTGCTCCTGTTATCAAGTAAGTCGCTGTTGGCGTGAACTGACGCCTGAGCCATCCACAAACGCCCCGACTGTTTCGGGGCGTTTGCGTTTGTGGCCGGCCATTCCGGATGCTTTTGCTTTACAGTAATTGGCTGTGTAATTCGTTGTAAGGCTGGCAGGAGGTTGGATGGATAGCGTGGATCTGAATGTCCTGCGCAGTGTGCTTGAATGGCGTCGCGCCGGGCAGCGGGTGGTGTTGTACAGCGTGGTCCAGACCTGGGGCAGCGCACCGCGCCCGCCTGGGGCGATGCTGGCATTGCGTGGCGACGGGGTTGTGATCGGCTCGGTGTCCGGCGGTTGTATCGAGGATGATCTGATTGCGCGCCTGCAGGATGGACGCCTGCCGGAAGACGGCCCACCGGTGCAATTGGTGACTTATGGTGTCACCCGTGATGAAGCGGCGCGCTTTGGCCTGCCGTGCGGTGGCACGTTGCGCTTGACCGAAGAGCGGGTAGACGACTGGCAATGGGTCGCACAACTGCTGGCGCGTTGTGAGGACCACCAAGTCGTCGCCCGAGAGCTGAACCTGGCCACGGGCGCGGTGACCCTCAGTAGCGCGAGCAAGACGGATGTGGTGACTTTTGACGGGGAGCGCCTGCGCGCCATCTACGGCCCACGCTGGCGCCTGCTGTTGATCGGCGCCGGGCAACTGTCGCGCTACGTGGCGCAAATGGCGCGGTTGCTGGATTTCGAAGTGCTGATCTGCGACCCGCGCGAAGAGTTCGTCTACGGCTGGGAAGACCAGCATGGCCGCTTTGTACCGGGTATGCCGGATGAAGCGGTGCTGAATATCCAGACCGATGAGCGCACGGCCATCGTGTGTCTGACCCACGACCCGCGTCTGGACGATATGGCCCTGCTGACCGCGTTGAATTCCTCCGCGTTTTACGTTGGCGCCCTCGGCTCGCGGGTCAATAGCCAGAAACGCCGGGAAAACCTGGCGGCACTGGGGTTGTCGGCAGAATCGATTGCGCGTTTGCACGGGCCGATCGGTTTGCATATCGGCAGCCATACGCCGTCGGAAATCGCGTTGTCACTGCTGGCGGAAATTGTCGCGATCAAAAACGGCGTGGCACCCATGCAGAAAAAACCGTTATCGGTGGTGGTTGAGTGACAGTCACCGCGATCGTGCTGGCGGCGGGGCAGGGCAGTCGCTTTCGGGCTGCGGTGGGAGCTGATCAGGATAAGTTGCTGGCTGATTGCATAGGTCTGGATGGCGTGACGCGTCCGGTAATCGAGCAGGTATTGAGGAGTTTGCCCGCACGCGTTGTAAAACGCTGGGTGATCACTTCGCCGGATCGGTTTGACGTTATTCGTTTGGCCGAGGCGTACGGCTGTGAAGTCCTGGTGTTGCACTCAGCCGGCATGGGCGAAAGTATTGCGGCGGCAGTGGCGGCCAGCGGTTCGGCTGATGGCTGGTTGATAGTGCTGGGGGATATGCCGTTTATTCAGCCCTCCAGCATCGAGCGGGTGATTGAAGGGCTGCAAGCGGATGGCATCCGTGTGCCGGTCCAGGCCGGCCACTACGGGCATCCAGTGGCGTTTGGCCGGATGCTTGGGCAAGGCTTGATGGCGCTGAAGGGAGATCGGGGGGCCAGGTCATTATTTGCCCAGGCTGTTCTGAGGGAGGTGGCGGTGGATGATCCCGGTGTTTTGTGGGATGTGGATGTGCCGGCGTCATTGAGCTACTCATAATTCAACCGATATAAAAAAGCCCCGCCTGATCACTCAGGCGGGGCTTTTTAGTTGCTGTCGGAATCAGACGAGGGGTTTAGGCTCGTGCTCTTCTTCCTGGACCTTGTGCTCAACCACCGCTTCGGCGACCGGGGCTGGCGCCTCGGCAGCTTCAACTGCGGCCGGTGCAGCAGCGGCAGCGGCAGCAGCAGCGGCTTCAGCTTCCTTGCGGCGGCGACGCACTTCACGCGGGTCGTTCGGTGCGCGGCCGTTTTCAGTCAGGGCGCTGGCGGGCGCGGCTTCAACCACCGGTGCAGCCACTTCGGCTACGGCTGGGGTTTCAACCACTGGCTGGGGCTCTACCGCCGGAGCTGGCTCGGCAGTCACCACTTCGGCAACCGGTGCCGGCGCTTCTTCTACCACTGGGGCTGGCGCTTCTTCGGCCACCGGAGTCGGCGCTTCAACCGGAGCTGGTTCGGCGGCCCACTGGAAGGCGGTCTGTTCTTCGCGAACTTCACGCACCACTGGAGCAGCTTCGACAACCGATGCTTCGACAACCGATGCTTCAGCAACGACTTCCGCCGGGGCTTCCACGGCAGCCTCAACCACTGGCTGAGGTTCAGCAGCGGGTGCAGGCTCGACAGCGATCACTTCGGCTTCTGGTTGGGTTTCGCGAACCGGTGCAACTTCCACTTCCGGAACCACAGGGGTTTCGATTGGGGTCGTTGCTTCAACCACTGGCGCTTCTACGGCGACGGTTTCTTCAACAGCAGCGGTAGCGCGTTCAGCCTGCTCGTAAGCCTGGGCTTCAGCCGGTGCGCTGATGACCGAGCCGGCAACGGCGGCGGTAACGGCCAGGCCTGCAGCCAGTTCGGCGCCAGTCGGCTCGCTGGTAGCGGCTTCCGAGTGCTCGCCGGCTTCTTCCGAACCTTCGATCACATTGCCGTTGGCATCGCGCTGACGCTCACGACGGTTGCTGCGACGACGCTGGCCACGGGAGCGGCGGCGTGGACGATCACCTTCGGCGTTGTCCTGGCCGTCTTCCTGCAGTTGCTCTTCGCCGTTCAGTACTTCTTCTTCGCTGGCGGCAGCGGCTTGCTCGGCGCGTGGTTGACGCTCTTCACGCGGTGGGCGCGGTTGACGCTCCTCGCGGGGGGCGCGCTCTTCGCGTGGCTGGCGAGCCGGGCGTTCTTCGGCGACGACCGCGGCACCAGCAACGGCAGCAGCTGCCGGCGCGGCGTCCAGTGGTTCACGCAGTTCGCGTACACGCTCTTCACGCTCGCCACGTGGCTTGCGATCTTCGCGCGGTGCACGTGGTGTGCGTGGCGCACGCTCTTCACGCGGCGCGCGTTCTTCGCGGGCTACGGTCGGGGTTTCTTCGCGGGCTTCGCGAGGTGCACGCTCTTCACGCGGCGCACGTTCTTCACGGGGTGCGCGTTCTTCGCGTGGTTTGCGTTCTTCGTCACGACGACCGTTGCGGTTACGGCTCTGCTGGCGACCGTTGCGACGTTCTTCGTTACGCGCAGGACGTTCGGTAGCCGGTTTTTCAACGACAACCGGAGCCGCAGGCTCTTCCTTGGTGGCGAACAGGCTGACCAGCGACTTCACCAGGCCTTTGAACAGGCTTGGCTCAGGCAGGGCGGCCGGAGTGGCAGCCGGGGCCGCCGCTTCGGTCGGCACCGGTGCGTTGGCACGTGCCGGTGCGGTCTTCACGGCAGCTTCCTGGCGCACCAGGGTGCGGGTCGCGGCGGCCGGCTGGACTTCTTCCACTTCAGCGGCGGCGGCCGCGATCTCGTAGCTGGACTGGTTGTTGTGGGCTTCCGGGCTGTCGTCACGCAGACGCTGTACTTCGAAGTGCGGCGTTTCCAGGTGATCGTTCGGCAGGATCACGATACGGGCACGGGTACGCAGTTCGATCTTGGTGATCGAGTTGCGTTTTTCGTTGAGCAGGAACGCGGCGACCGGGATCGGCACTTGGGCGCGGACTTCGGCGGTGCGGTCTTTCAGGGCTTCTTCTTCGATCAGGCGCAGGATCGCCAGGGATAGCGATTCAACGTCACGGATGATGCCGGTGCCGTTGCAGCGCGGGCAAACGATGCCGCTGCTTTCGCCCAGGGACGGACGCAGGCGCTGACGGGACATTTCCAGCAGGCCGAAGCGCGAGATGCGGCCGACCTGTACGCGGGCGCGGTCAGCTTCCAGGCATTCGCGGACTTTCTCTTCCACGGCGCGCTGGTTCTTGGCTGGGGTCATGTCGATGAAGTCGATCACGATCAGGCCGCCGATATCACGCAGGCGCAGCTGGCGGGCGATTTCCTCAGCCGCTTCCAGGTTGGTCTGCAGGGCGGTTTCTTCGATGTCGCTACCTTTCGTGGCGCGTGCCGAGTTGATGTCGATAGACACCAGGGCTTCGGTCGGGTCGATCACGATGGAGCCGCCGGAAGGCAGTTCGACTACGCGCTGGAAGGCGGTCTCGATCTGGCTCTCGATCTGGAAACGGTTGAACAGCGGCACGCTGTCTTCGTACAGCTTGATCTTGCTGGCGTACTGCGGCATCACCTGGCGGATGAAGGTCAGGGCTTCGTCCTGGGCTTCAACGCTGTCGATCAGCACTTCGCCGATGTCCTGGCGCAGGTAATCGCGGATGGCGCGGATGATGACGTTGCTTTCCTGGTAGATCAGGAAGGGTGCGGAACGATCCAGGGACGCTTCTTTGATGGCGGTCCACAGTTGCAGCAGGTAGTCGAGGTCCCACTGCATTTCTTCGCTGCTGCGGCCCAGGCCGGCAGTGCGCACGATCAGGCCCATGTCGGCAGGAGCAACCAGGCCGTTCAGCGCTTCACGCAGTTCGTTGCGCTCTTCGCCTTCGATGCGACGGGAAATGCCGCCGGCACGCGGGTTGTTCGGCATCAGGACCAGGTAACGGCCGGCCAGGCTGATGAAGGTGGTCAGGGCGGCGCCCTTGTTGCCACGTTCTTCTTTCTCGACCTGGACGATGACTTCCTGGCCTTCGCTCAGGACGTCCTTGATGTTCACGCGGCCTTCGGGGGCTTTCTTGAAGTATTCGCGGGAGATTTCTTTGAGGGGCAGGAAGCCGTGGCGCTCGGAGCCGAAATCGACAAAGGCAGCCTCAAGGCTTGGTTCGATGCGAGTAATACGGCCTTTATAGATGTTGGCCTTCTTTTGCTCGCGTGCACCGGACTCGATGTCCAGGTCGTAGAGGCGTTGGCCATCTACCAGTGCAACACGCAACTCTTCGGGTTGAGTTGCGTTAATCAGCATTCTTTTCATGTTGTACCGTCGGTTTCCGGGCTGCCGGAAACGGCGTTCGGCACACACGACTTCTCACGGTCGGTGTCAGGTGCGTCAAGAGTGGTTGGCCACTCCAGTGTCCAGCAAAAACCAGCCAATTGGGCCGGTATCGCGACGGACGCGTCCTGCTTGTTAGCGGTGGTGACAAAGGCACCACTTCAACAAAAGCTAAGGTCAGGAGGAGGAATCAACCGGCGACTGTGGACGAGATGAAGCGTCTAAATATAAGCCTAGTGCTACACGGTCCGACGGTTGTGCATCTCCACCCTACACGTATCCCTGATAATTCGGGTGCTGCCGCGCGCAGAATCCGCAGCGGGTTGGCATTTACCGTGTTCTCCAATGGGGAGTTCACGCTCATGGCTAAACAAGACTAGGTGTGGGCGATTGCGCTCTCACTCAGCTCTTAACAGGCGTTATTTCCGAAGCATTCGCCATGGTCTGGCTCAAGACTGACTGCACTTTGTGAACTGGCCGTAAATATCGGCGCAAAACGCGAGTATTCACTCTGCTTTCTGCACTCGCTTCAGGCCTCATGTCACCTGCGCTTGTTACAATCCCGAGTCTTCCAAGGTGGCGAAAGCCCCGTAGGACGGCCTCGCGTCCTGATGAATTGCGATGGTCAGGGCCGGCAGTTTGCCGCAAGTCCTCTGCCCAGGCCGCTTTTGGCGGCGTTCGCGACTATAGCAGCAATGATTAAGTGCTTCAATTCCATAAAAAATTGTTATCATCGCCGCCATGACGACTACTGCCCCCCAGACCCCCAGCGTCCAGCTGCTCGAGGTCTCGCCGGAATATGCCGGCCAACGCATCGACAATTTTCTCCTGGCCAGGCTCAAAGGCGTGCCCAAGACCTTGATTTACCGCATTTTGCGAAAAGGTGAAGTGCGCGTGAACAAGGGACGGATCAAGCCCGAGTACAAACTGCAGGCGGGCGATATCGTCCGCGTGCCGCCGGTTCGCGTGCCCGAGCGTGACGAGCCTGTGCCGCTGGCGCAGGGGTTGTTGCAGCGCCTGGAAGCCTCGATTGTCTTCGAAGACAACAAGCTGATCGTGATCAACAAGCCCTGCGGTATTGCGGTTCACGGCGGCAGCGGCCTGAATTTCGGCGTGATCGAAGCCTTCCGTCAGTTGCGTCCGGACGCCAAGGAGCTGGAACTGGTCCATCGCCTGGACCGCGACACGTCCGGCCTGCTGATGATCGCCAAGAAACGCAGCATGCTGCGCCACCTGCACACCGCCCTGCGTGGCGATGGCGTGGACAAGCGCTACATGGCGCTGGTGCGCGGTAACTGGGCCAGTTCGGTCAAGAGCGTTCGTGCGCCGTTGCAGAAGAGCAACCTGCGTTCCGGCGAGCGCATGGTGGAAGTGGACGAGGAGGGCAAAGAAGCCCTGACCCTATTCAAGGTGCTGCGCCGTTTCGGTGACTTCGCCACCATGGTCGAAGCCAAGCCGGTGACCGGGCGTACTCACCAGATTCGTGTGCATACCTTGCACGCCGGCCACTGTATTGCGGGTGACACCAAGTACGGTGACGAAGATTTCTCCAAGGAAATTCGCGACCTCGGCGGCAAGCGCCTGTTCCTGCATGCCTACATGCTGACCGTGCCGCTGCCCGATGGCGGCGAACTGAAGCTGCAGGCGCCGGTCGACGAGATGTGGGCCAAGACCGTGGAGCGTTTGAGTGCCGCACCTTGACTACAAGCTGCTGATCTTCGATTGGGATGGCACGCTGGCTGACTCCATTGGTCGGATTGTCGAGTCGATGCATGTGGCATCGACCCGTTCCGGCTTCGCGCCGTGCAGCGACCTGGCGGTCAAGGGCATCATCGGCCTGGGCTTGCCTGAGGCGATACGCACGTTATATCCGCAGATCGACGATGAAGCGCTGATTGCGTTTCGTCAGCACTATGCCGATCACTATATTGCCCTTGAGGCAGAGCCTTCGCCGTTATTTGACGGTGTAAGGCAATCCCTTGAGGCCTTTCGCGCCGAGGGCTATCACTTGGCCGTGGCCACCGGCAAGGCCCGGCGCGGGCTCGATCGTGTACTCAAGGCCCATGGTTTCGAGGATTATTTCGATATCACCCGTGCTGCGGATGAAACTGCCAGCAAGCCTCATCCTCTGATGCTGGAGCAGATCCTGGCTCACTGCGGTGTAGCGCCGCGCCAGGCGTTGATGGTGGGTGATGCCTCCTTCGACTTGATGATGGCGCGCAATGCCGGTATGGACAGTGTGGCCGTCAGCTATGGTGCCCAGGCGGCCGAGGCCTTGCAGCAATACGAGCCCAGGCTGACGATTGATCATTTTTCTGAATTGCAGGCCTGGCTCAGTCAGGCCCGATAAGTCTTTGCTGGGGTTAATGGCATGAGTGACGAGTGGAAAGCGCCCGAGAAGTCCGAAAGCGGCGATGATAAAAGTTGGAAGCTGTTGGAGAAGACGCTGCTGGCCAGTGTCCAGGAGCAGCGTCGCTCCCGGCGTTGGGGCATTTTCTTCAAATTGCTGACCTTTGTTTACCTGCTCGCCATGCTGGCGCTGTTTAGTCCATTGATGGATGTGGAAAAGAGCGCTACCCGTGGCAGTCACTACACGGCGTTGATCGAAGTGCGCGGGGTGATTGCCGATAAGGAGTCCGCCAGCGCCGACAATATTGTCAGCAGCCTGCGTTCTGCTTTTGAAGACCCCAAGGTCAAGGCTGTGATCCTGCGCATCAATAGCCCGGGTGGCAGCCCCGTGCAGTCAGGCTACGTGTATGACGAAATCCGCCGTCTGCGCGCGCTGCACCCGGATACCAAACTCTACGCAGTGATTTCCGACCTCGGCGCCTCGGGTGCGTATTACATCGCCAGCGCTGCCGATCAGATCTACGCCGATAAGGCCAGCCTGGTCGGCTCCATTGGTGTGACCGCTGCCGGCTATGGCTTTGTCGGTACCATGGAGAAGCTGGGTGTGGAGCGTCGCACCTATACCTCGGGTGAGCACAAAGCGTTTCTGGACCCGTTTCAGCCACAAAAGGCTGACGAAACCCAGTTCTGGCAGGGCGTGCTCGATACCACCCATCGTCAGTTCATTGCCAGTGTGAAGCAGGGGCGTGGTGATCGTCTGAAGGACAAGGACCATCCAGAGCTGTTTTCCGGGTTGGTGTGGTCTGGCGAGCAGGCCTTGCCGCTGGGCTTGATTGATGGGTTGGGCAGTGCCAGTTCGGTGGCGCGGGATGTGGTTGGCGAGAAGGAGTTGGTGGACTTCACTGTTCAGGAGTCGCCGTTCGATCGCTTCTCCAAGAAGCTGGGCGCCAGCGTGGCCGAGAAGCTGGCGATGTACATGGGCTTCCAGGGCCCGACGCTGCGCTGATATTTCAGCTTTGTCGTTGTTTCAAGTGTGGGGGCGGATTTGTTCGCGAGTACGGTGGGGCAGTGACCGACAGGTTGGCTGACACTCCGCTGTCGCGAGCAGGCCCGCTCCCACGTTTGTTTCGGCGGCGGGTCTAGGGGATCTGCACGCCTTCAGCCAGCAGCATATCCACCAACCGAATCAACGGCAGGCCGATCAAGCTGGTCGCATCCGGTCCTTCGGTGCTCTGAAACAAGCTCACGCCCAGCCCTTCGGCCTTGAAGCTGCCGGCGCAGTCATAAGGTTGCTCGATCCGAAGGTAGCGCTCGATGCGTTCAGCGCTCAGTTCGCGCATGTGCACCGTAAACGGCACGCAGTCGACCTGGCAGTGCCCGGTCTCGCTGTTCAGCAGCGCCAGGCCGGTCAGGAAGCTGACCCGTTTGCCGCTGGCGGCCAGCAATTGCTCGCGGGCCTTCTCGAGGGTGTGGGGTTTGCCGATGATGCGGCCTTCCAGCGCAGCCACCTGATCGGAGCCGATGATCAAATGCCCTGGATGGCTGCCGGCGAGGGCGCGTGCCTTCTCTTCGGCCAGGCGCTTGACCAGTTCGATGGCTGGCTCGTCGTCGCGATGACTTTCGTCGATATCCGGCGAGCTGCAGATGAACGGCAAGTGCAGTCGGCTCAGCAATTGCCGGCGATAAACCGAGCTGGATGCGAGTAATAAAGGCAGCATGTGCGTCTCCTCAGGGCGGCCTGGGATTCTAGCGGGGCGACCGGCTGACGCACAGGGCTGAATTTCCTTTGACATGGCCGGGTGCATCCCTATAATGCTGCGCCTATGTTGAATGACCCGATTCCACCTCACGTTGACCCGCGCAAATTGGCAGATCGTGGCACTTCCCTTCAAGGTGAATTGCCGCTGGCCGATTTGGAGAGACTCTGCGACCCGCTTTCCGACACTGTCGGTACGGTGCAGGCCAAATTCGTTTTTGAACGAGATGAGCGTAAGTCTGTGGTAATCCACAGTTTTATCGACACCGAAGTCAAAATGGTTTGCCAGCGTTGTCTTGAGCTGGTCACCCTGCCGATCCACAGCGAGTGCAGTTATGCTGTGGTGAAGGAGGGTGCGAATACCCAGTCGTTGCCGAAAGGTTATGACGTGCTGGAACTGGGCGAAGATCCTTTGGATCTGCATGCACTGATCGAGGAGGAGCTTTTGCTCGCCTTGCCCATTGTGCCTGCTCATCATCCGGAAGAATGCCAGCAGCCGGCGGGCCTCGATGACGAGCCCGAACCGAGCGAGGACGAGGTAACGCGGTCCAACCCGTTCAGTGTATTGGCGCAGTTAAAGCGTGACCCAAACGTTTAGGAGTTAATCAATTATGGCTGTTCAGCAGAACAAAAAATCCCGCTCCGCCCGCGACATGCGCCGTTCGCACGACGCTCTCGAGGCAAGCACCCTGTCCGTAGAAAAGACCACCGGTGAAGTTCACCTGCGTCACCACGTATCGCCAGAAGGCGTATACCGTGGCCGTAAAGTGATCGACAAGGGCGCTGACGAGTAATCACTTGTCTGCTCAAGTCATCGCGATTGACGCAATGGGCGGGGACTTCGGTCCCCGCAGCATTGTTCAGGCCTGCATTGCCAGCCTGTCTGCAACACCCTCGCTGCACCTGACCCTCGTCGGTCAACCCCCCTTACTTGAAGAACTGATTGCTGGCCATCCGGCAGTGGATCGCGCGCGCCTGACGATTACGCCGGCCAGCGAAACCATCGGCATGGATGAAAAGCCCGCGACAGCCTTGCGTGGCAAACCTGATTCCTCGATGCGAGTAGCCTTGGAGCTATTACGCGACGGCAAGGTGCAAGCGTGTGTCAGCGCCGGGAACACGGGGGCCTTGATGGCGTTGTCGCGTTATGTGCTCAAGACCCTGCCGGGCATTGATCGGCCGGCGATGGTGGCGGCAATCCCGACGCAAAAGGGCTATTGCCAGTTGCTGGACCTGGGCGCGAACGTCGATTGCAGTGCCGAGCACCTGTTCCAGTTCGCCGTGATGGGCGCGGTGGCCGCCGAAGCGTTGGGCGTGGTCAGGCCGCGGGTGGCCCTGCTGAACATCGGTACCGAAGACATCAAGGGCAACCAGCAGGTCAAGCTGGCGGCTGCATTGTTGCAGGGCGCGCGCGGGTTGAATTACATCGGCTTTGTCGAAGGTGACGGTTTGTACCGGGGCGAAGCGGATGTGGTGGTGTGCGACGGGTTTGTCGGCAATATCCTGCTCAAATCCAGTGAAGGCTTGGCGACCATGATCGCCGCGCGTATTGAAGCGTTGTTCAGGCGAAACCTGGCGTCGCGTGTGGTCGGTGCCCTGGCATTGCCGTTGATGCGTCGCTTGCAGGCCGACCTGGCGCCGGCGCGGCACAATGGCGCCAGCTTTCTCGGCTTGCAGGGCATTGTGGTGAAAAGCCATGGCTCGGCGGGGGTGGAGGGCTTTCAAAGTGCGATTGCGCGCGCCGTGATCGAAATCCAGGAAAACCTGCCGCAGCGTTTGCACGGCCGTCTTGAGGATTTGTTGTCTTAGGCGAATCGGCCCGGGAGTGCTTAAATGTGACCGGCCAGTTCAATTGACCATCCAATCTGTCAGTTTCGTTCGCTCCCACCGTAGGAGCGACCATTTTGACGACCAGATCATTAGGGGCTTGTTACATGTCTACATCCCTCGCATTCGTGTTTCCAGGGCAGGGTTCGCAGTCCCTCGGCATGTTGGCCGAGCTGGGCGCGCAATATCCGCTGGTTCTGGAAACCTTCAAGGAAGCTTCCGATGCCCTGGGTTATGACCTGTGGGCACTGACCCAGCAAGGGCCGGAAGAGCAACTCAATCAAACCGACAAAACCCAGCCGGCCATTCTGACCGCTTCGATCGCTCTGTGGCGCTTGTGGTTGGCAGAAGGTGGCGCGCGCCCGGCATTCGTTGCCGGTCACAGCCTGGGTGAATACAGTGCCTTGGTTGCCGCCGGCAGCTTGACCCTGGGTGAAGCGGTCAAGTTGGTTGAGCGTCGGGGTCAATTGATGCAGGAAGCCGTTCCGGCCGGGCAGGGCGGCATGGCCGCTATCCTGGGCCTGGACGATGCCGTGGTGATCGAAGCGTGCGCCGAAGCGGCCCAGGGCGAGGTGGTCAGCGCGGTCAACTTCAACTCCCCGGGCCAGGTGGTGATCGCCGGTGCCAAGGCTGCCGTTGAGCGTGCCATTGAAATTTGCAAGGCCCGTGGCGCCAAGCGCGCGCTGCCTTTGCCGGTGAGCGTGCCATCCCACTGCGAATTGATGCGTCCGGCAGCCGAACGTTTTGCCGAGTCCATCAATGCCATCAGCTGGCAAGCGCCGCAGATTCCATTGGTACAGAACGTCAGCGCGGCTGTGGCCGCCGACCTCGACACCCTCAAGCGTGACCTGCTGGAGCAGCTCTACAAGCCTGTACGCTGGGTTGAGTCGGTCCAGGCCCTGGCTGCCAATGGTGCCACCGAGCTGGTCGAATGCGGCCCGGGCAAAGTCCTGGCCGGCCTCAACAAGCGCTGTGCCGACGGCGTGTCGACTGCCAACCTCAATACCCCGGATGCCTTCGCTGCCGCTCGCGCGGCACTGGCCTGATCCCCCTGCTTAGGAGAAGCCTGCATGAGTCTGCAAGGTAAAGTTGCACTGGTCACCGGCGCAAGCCGTGGCATTGGCCAGGCGATCGCCCTGGAATTGGGCCGTCAGGG
This sequence comes from Pseudomonas sp. BCA17, assembly GCF_004519405.1. GTDB lineage: Bacteria > Pseudomonadota > Gammaproteobacteria > Pseudomonadales > Pseudomonadaceae > Aquipseudomonas. Next base: position 34,463 of record NZ_SGWI01000006.1, read on the forward strand.
CGCGGTCGTGATCGGCACCGCCACTTCCGCTTCGGGCGCCGAGCGTATCGCCGCGACCCTCAAGGAAAACGGCGTTCAGGGCACTGGCCTTGAGCTGAACGTGACCAGCGATGAGTCCGTGGCCGCCGTATTGGCCGAGATCACTGCACAGTTCGGCGCCCCGGCGATCCTGGTAAACAACGCCGGTATCACCCGCGATAACCTGATGATGCGTATGAAAGACGACGAGTGGTACGACGTGGTCGATACCAACTTGAACAGTCTGTTCCGCTTGTCCAAGGGCGTTTTGCGCGGCATGACCAAGGCGCGTTGGGGCCGAATTATCAATATTGGCTCCGTAGTGGGTGCCATGGGCAACGCAGGCCAAGTAAACTACGCCTCCGCCAAGGCCGGCCTGGAAGGTTTCAGCCGTGCGCTGGCGCGTGAGGTCGGCTCGCGGTCGATTACGGTCAACTCGGTGGCCCCAGGGTTCATCGACACCGATATGACCCGTGAGCTGCCGGAAGCGCAGCGTGAAGCCTTGCTGACGCAGATTCCGCTGGGCCGTCTGGGCCAGGCTCAAGAGATCGCGAATGTGGTCACTTTCCTGGCATCCGACGGTGCGGCATACGTGACTGGGGCTACAATCCCGGTTAACGGCGGGATGTACATGAGTTAAATTGTGACGGATCGCTTCAAAAAAATGTCATACGAGCTGTCTAAAATCCGTTATAAAGCTGCAACTTAATTTATAGGCAGGTGGCCGACCGGGTACAGGGTGAAGCTTTCAGTTGAAAAGCTGAAATGGCTTTCTATACACTTACCCACTGGCCAGCTGCCTGAATTTGTCCATTAGGAGTTAAACAAGGTATGAGCACCATCGAAGAGCGCGTCAAGAAAATCGTCGCCGAGCAACTGGGCGTTAAAGAAGAAGAAGTGGTCAACACTGCTTCCTTCGTAGAAGACCTGGGTGCCGATTCCCTTGACACCGTTGAGCTGGTGATGGCTCTGGAAGAGGAATTCGAGACCGAAATCCCGGACGAAGAAGCTGAAAAAATCACTACTGTTCAAGCTGCTATCGACTACGTTACTAGCCACCAGGCGTAATAGTTTGTAGTCGTCGCTTGCTGTCAGGGAAAAACCGCACTGCTGTAACGGCGTGCGGTTTTTTCTTTAGCCCTGATGAAAAGTGAGTGCTGAAGCAAAGTGTCGTCATTAGAAAAAGGAGAGTGCTGTGTCGCGTAGACGCGTCGTAGTCACCGGTATGGGTATGTTGTCGCCACTGGGCACGGATGTGCCAAGCAGTTGGCAGGGCATTCTGGCTGGCCACAGTGGTATCGGTCTGATCGAACACACGGACCTTTCTGCCTATTCCACCCGTTTTGGCGGCTCGGTAAAGGGTTTCAATGTCGAGGAATACCTCTCGGTAAAAGAGTCCCGCAAACTCGACCTGTTCATTCAATACGGCCTGGCAGCCGGTTTTCAGGCAGTGCGTAACGCCGGCCTGGAAGTCACCGACGCCAACCGTGACCGCATCGGCGTGGCCATGGGTTCGGGTATTGGCGGTTTGACCAATATCGAAGAAACCAGCCGCACGTTGCACGATTCCGGCCCCCGTCGAATTTCACCGTTCTTCGTGCCGGGCTCGATCATCAATATGATTTCCGGTTTCCTGTCCATCCACCTGGGGGCACAGGGACCCAACTACGCCATCGCCACGGCGTGCACCACAGGCACTCACTGCATCGGCATGGCGGCGCGCAATATTGCCTATGACGAAGCGGACGTGATGATCGCCGGCGGCGCCGAAATGGCTGCCTGCGGCCTGGGCATGGGTGGCTTTGGTGCATCCCGCGCACTGTCGACCCGCAATGACGAGCCGACCCGTGCCAGCCGTCCGTGGGACAAAGGCCGTGACGGTTTCGTACTGTCCGATGGTGCCGGTGCCCTGGTACTGGAAGAGCTGGAACACGCCAAGGCGCGTGGTGCCACCATCTACGCCGAGCTGATCGGCTTCGGCATGAGCGGTGACGCCTACCACATGACCTCGCCACCGTCCGACGGTGCCGGTGCTGCACGCTGTATCGCCAACGCCCTGCGTGATGCGAAGATCAATGCCAGCCAGGTGCAGTACATCAATGCCCATGGCACTTCGACTCCGACGGGTGACCTGGCGGAAGCCGAGGCCATCAAGTCGGTGTTCGGCGAACACGCCTACAAGCTGGCGGTAAGCTCCACCAAGTCCATGACCGGCCACCTGCTGGGTGCGGCGGGCGCGGTTGAGGCGATCTTCAGTGTCATGGCCATCAAGGATCAGGTCGCTCCGCCGACCATCAACCTCGATGAGCCGGACGAAGGGTGCGACCTGAACTTCGTGCCTCACGAAGCGCAGCCGATGCCGATCGACGTGGCGATTTCCAACTCGTTCGGTTTTGGTGGCACCAACGGTTCCCTGGTGTTCCGCCGGTTCGCCGAGTGATGCACAGCTGGGTCGACGGTCAGCCAGCGGACAGCGTGCCTCTGAAAGATCGCGGCCTGGCGTATGGCGATGGGCTGTTCGAGACCATCGCCGTCAAGGCTGGACAGCCCGTGCTGCTCGACCGCCACCTGCAACGCCTTGATGAGGGGTGCAGGCGGTTGGCGCTGGTTGCGGATCACCCACTGATCCGCAGCGAAGTGCTGGCTTATGCCGCCGCCCTCGGCGACGGTGTGCTCAAGTTGATCCTCACCCGTGGCGACAGCCTGCGCGGTTATGGCATCAACCCTGGCGCTCCCGTGCGCCGTATTTTGCAGGGCAATCCGCCCGCTACCTATCCCCAGGCCCATGGAATCGACGGTATCCGCCTGTTTCCGTGCGCCACTCGCTTGGCCGAACAGCCGTTGCTGGCGGGGCTCAAACACCTTAATCGCCTGGAGCAGGTGATCGCCCGTGCCGAATGGCAGGATGCCGAGCATGCCGAAGGTTTAATGCTGGATATGTCCGGCCGCGTGATCGAAGGCGTGTTCAGCAACCTGTTTCTGGTATGCGACGGCAGGTTGCTGACCGCTGATCTGAATCGTTGCGGTGTCGCCGGGGTGATGCGCGCTGAGGTTTTGGCCCAGGCACAGGTGCTGGGCCTCCCGATGGCCGTGGCCGACATCAGTCTCGAGCAGTTGCAGCAGGCTGATGAAGTCTTTGTGTGCAACAGCATTTATGGCATTTGGCCGGTGCGTGGATGCGCTGCGATGAGCTGGTCGGTTGGGCCGCTCACCCGTAAACTGCAGGGCATTGTTCGCGCGCTATTGGATATTTGAGTTGATACGAAAACTGGTTTTACTGCTGCTGATTGGCTTGGTCTCGGCAGGCTTGGTGCTGGGTTTTTCGGCCTGGAAGCTCGATTCTGCCTTGAAGCAGCCCCTGAAGCTGAGCCAGGAGCAGTTGCTCGATGTACCGGCTGGGGCAACGCCGACGGGCACCTTCAATCGTCTCGAGGCGGAGGGGGTGCTCGACGGTGCCTTCTGGTTACGCCTGTACTGGCGTTTCAACCTGGACGGCCAGCCACTGCACAGCGGCGAATACCGCATGACCCCTGGCCTGACTGCTGAGGGCTTGATCGGCCTGTGGCAGCGTGGCGAAGTGGTGCAATACAGCCTGACCCTGGTGGAAGGCTGGAACTTCCGCCAAGTGCGCGCGGCGTTGGCCAAGCACGAAAAGATTGTGCAGACCCTGTCCGGCCTGAGCGACAAAGAGGTGATGGACAAACTCGGTCACCCGGACGTGTTTCCTGAAGGCCGCTTCTTCCCGGATACCTACCGCTTCGTGCGCGGTATGACCGACGTCGAATTCCTCAAAAAAGCCTACAACCGCCTGGACGATGTACTCGCTCAGGAGTGGAGCAAGCGTGCTGCCGATGCCCCCTACACCGACCCTTATCAAGCGCTGATCATGGCCTCCCTGGTGGAGAAAGAAACGGGAGTGCCCGAAGAACGTGGGCAGATTGCCGGGGTGTTCGTGCGGCGCATGAAGATCGGCATGCTGCTGCAGACCGACCCGACGGTGATCTATGGCCTGGGTGAGCGCTACACCGGCAAGCTGACCCGTGCGCATCTCAAGGAGGCCAACCCCTACAACACGTACATGGTCGTCGGCCTGCCGCCGACGCCGATCGCCATGGTCGGCCGCGAGGCCATCCACGCTGCGCTGAACCCGGTGCCCGGTAGCAGCCTGTACTTTGTTGCACGTGGCGATGGCAGTCATATTTTTTCCGATGACCTGGATGCGCATAATGCTGCCGTGCGTGAGTTCCAACTCAAGCGCCGTGCCGACTATCGTTCCAGCCCGGCGCCGGTGGTCAAACCGACGCAGGACACAGCGCCACCGGCCGATGCACCCCCTGAGCCTGCGCCGGACACCGCCGCGCCGCAAAGCCGCAATGACTCTGACTAAGGACTGCCTGTGACTGGCTTGTTTATTACCCTGGAAGGCCCGGAAGGCGCCGGCAAAAGTACCAACCGCGATTACCTGGCCGAACGACTGCGCGACGAGGGTATCGAGGTTGTGCTGACCCGTGAGCCAGGCGGCACGCCGCTGGCCGAGCGCATTCGTGAAGTGCTGTTGGCGCCGGGTGAAGAACCGATGAACCCGGACACCGAGCTGCTGCTGGTGTTTGCCGCGCGTGCCCAGCACCTGGCCGAAGTGATCCGCCCGGCGCTGGCGCGCGGTGCCGTGGTGATTTGCGACCGTTTTACCGACTCCACTTACGCCTATCAGGGGGGCGGCCGGGGATTGTCGCTTGAGCGTATCGCCACCTTGGAAACCTTCGTGCAAGGCGATTTGCGCCCTGACCTGACCCTGGTGTTCGACCTGCCCGTTGAAGTCGGCCTGGCACGGGCCAGCGCCCGTGGTCGCCTGGACCGTTTCGAATTGGAAGGCCGGGCCTTTTTTGACGCCGTGCGCACTGCGTTCCTCAAGCGCGCTGCCGCCGAGCCAACGCGCTACTACCTGCTGGACGCCGCCCAGCCACTGAGCCAGGTACAACTCGCCATCGATGCGCTGTTGCCCAAATTGCTGGAGCGCACCCGTGGCTGAAGCCTACCCATGGCAGGATAGCCTTTGGCAGCAATTGGCCGGTCGTGCCCAGCACGCTCACGCCTACCTGTTGCACGGGCCGGCAGGTATCGGCAAGCGTGACTTGGCCGAGCGCCTGATGGCGAGCCTGTTGTGCCAGCAGCCGGTCAACCTGGAAGCCTGTGGCGTGTGCAAATCCTGCCTGTTGCTCAAGGCCGGCAGCCACCCGGATAACTACCTGCTGGAACCCGAGGAAGCCGACAAGGCGATCAAGGTCGACCAGGTGCGCGACCTTGTCAGTTTCGTGGTGCAGACCGCGCAGACGGGCGGGCGCAAGGTCGTATTGATCGAGCCGGTGGAGGCGATGAACATCAACGCCGCCAACGCCTTGCTCAAGAGCCTGGAAGAGCCGTCCGGCGATACGGTACTGCTGTTGGTAAGCCACCAGTCCAGCCGTTTGTTGCCGACCATTCGCAGTCGTTGTGTGCAGCAGGCGTGCCCATTGCCGAGTGAAGCGATGAGCCTTGAGTGGCTGGCGCAGGTGCTGCCGGACTGTTCTGCGCAGGAACGGGTTGAACTGTTGACCTTGGCCGCCGGTTCACCGTTGGCCGCCGTCAAGCTGCAGGCCCAGGGCGTGCGTGAGCAACGGGCGCTGGTGGTGGATGGCGTGAAGAAACTGCTCAAGCAGGAACTCTCGGCCACTCAACTGGCGGAAAGCGCCTGGAAAGATATTCCCCTCTTGTTGCTGTTCGATTGGTTCTGCGACTGGTCGAGCCTGATCCTGCGCTACCAGTTGACCCAGGATGAAAGCGGCCTGGGGCTGTCGGATATGCGCAAAGTTGTTCAGTACCTCGCGCAGAAAAGTGCGCAGGACAAAGTGCTGAATATCCAGGACTGGATTCTCGCTCAGCGCCAGAAGGTCCTCGGCAAGGCCAACCTCAACCGCGTGCTGCTGCTCGAAGCGTTGTTGGTGCAATGGGCCGGTCTGCTCGGCCGTCGTTAAATTCCGTGGCTGACGGGTGTATCGTTGGCCAGACACTTATCGTGACTCAAGTCGTAACTTCCTATGCTCGTAGATTCCCATTGTCATCTTGATCGCCTCGACCTTGCCCAGCACGGCGGCTCCCTTGACGCCGCCCTTGAAGCGGCGCGCCTGCGCGGGGTAGGGCACTTCCTGTGTATTGGCGTCAGCGCCGACAACGCCGCCGACGTCAAGGCCCTGGCCGAGCGTTATGCCGATGTGGATTGCTCGGTCGGTATCCACCCACTGGACCTCAAGCCCGGCGAAGCGCCGGCCCTCGACTGGTTGCTGAGTGAGCTCAACCACCCGCGTGTAGTGGCCATCGGCGAGACCGGCCTGGATTACCACTACGAACCTGAAGCCGCCGAACTGCAGCAGGCATCGTTCCGCCTGCACCTGCAGGCTGCCCGGCAAACCGCCAAGCCGGTGATTGTGCACACCCGTGGCGCCCGTGCCGACACCCTGGCCTTGCTGCGCGAAGCCGCATTGCCTCAGGCCGGCGTGCTGCATTGCTTCACCGAAGACTGGGACATGGCCAAGGCCGCCCTGGACCTGGGCTTCTACATCTCGCTGTCAGGCATCGTCACCTTTCGCAACGCTGACGCTCTGCGTGACGTGGCGCGCCAAGTGCCGGCCGACCGCTTGCTGGTGGAGACCGATTCGCCTTACCTGGCGCCGATTCCCCATCGTGGCAAACCGAACCTGCCGGAGTACGTACGCGACGTGGCGGATTATCTGGCGATGTTGCGCGGCGAGTCCTATGAGCGTTTTGCCGAACAGACCACCGAGAACTTCAGGCGCCTGTTTCCGTTGGCTCACGTCGCGGTTTAACGGGGCCAAACGCCAGGCAAAAAAAACCCGGGTTCTGGGGGGTGAATCCGGGCTAAGACCATTAGGAGTAAAACAAGGGCACGCAGTCCGTCGGTACCCAGGTCGACGCGCCACTTGGGGGAGATGCCACGCCGACAGTTCAAGTATTGATCACTATCCCATTCAGTCCAGTCGGATCTGATCGTTTTTTAAACAGATTTGGAATACACGCGCTTTGCTTGAGTTCTCATTGGGTGGATGGGCAAGGGCAGATGTTGCGTATTATTTCTGACTGATACCGGTGAAATCGTTGGCGTGCTGAAAGTTAAGTACGGAACGGGTTCACATAGGCGTTGCCCAACGACCGTTCAGTCGGGATAATCCCTCGCACCGGGTAAATCGTATCGCCAGGTATCCTTGGCCTTGCGCAACCCTTCCCCTATTCACCTCTGCAGACCTTTTCCTCATGTACAAAGAACCCCGTAAGGTCCGTGAGTTTCGCCGCCGTGAGCAGGAAATTCTCGACACCGCACTCAAGCTGTTCCTCGAACAAGGTGAAGACAGCGTCACCGTCGAGATGATTGCGGATGCCGTGGGTATCGGCAAAGGCACCATCTATAAGCACTTCAAGTCCAAGGCCGAGATTTACCTGCGCCTGATGCTCGACTACGAGCGCGACTTGAACGAGCTGTTGCACTCGGCTGACGTGGACAAGGATAAGGAAGCCCTGTCGCGGGCCTACTTCGAATTCCGCATGCGTGACCCGCAGCGTTATCGCTTGTTCGACCGACTGGAAGAGAAGGTGGTCAAGGGGCATCAGGTGCCGGAAATGGTCGAGGAGTTGCACAAGATCCGTGCCTCGAATTTCGAACGCCTGACCTTGCTGATCAAGGGGCGCATCAGTGAAGGCAAGCTTGAAGATGTGCCTCCCTATTTCCATTACTGCGCCGCCTGGGCCTTGGTGCATGGGGCCGTGGCGCTGTACCACTCGCCGTTCTGGAGCAATGTCCTGGAAGATCAGGAAGGCTTTTTCCAGTTCCTGATGGACATCGGCGTGCGCATGGGCAACAAGCGCAAACACTCGACGGACCTGCCACCCGCCTCATAATGATTTACTGCCAGGCGTATTATCCCGGGAATATACTCAGGCAGGGATCTTGCTAAAAGCTGATTTTTGAGTCAGCTTCAAGCGCGCCCACATTATCCTCTGCCGGAGTGATCCATGATCGTTGATCGTCAAGGCAGGCGGTTTCGCAATTTGCGAATCAGCCTGACTTCAGCCTGCAATTATGCGTGTACCTACTGCGTGCCCAACGGCAAGCGGTTGGTGGCTGCCCAGGATGAACTCTCGGCTGAAGCCATGGCCCGTGGCGTGGCCTACCTTATCGAAGCGGCGGGCATCGATCGCCTGCGCATCACCGGCGGTGAGCCGCTGGTCAGCCCCAAGCTGGAAGCCTTCATGGGCGCGGTAGGGCAGATGGGCCTGCATGACATCAGCCTGACCACCAACGGCCAGTTGCTCGCACGCAAACTGCCGCTGTTGCTGGATGCCGGTATCCGGCGCATCAACGTCTCCCTCGACACCCTGGATGCCGATGCCTTTCGCAGCATTGCCCGTGGCGGCGACCTGGCCAGCGTGCTCGCTGGCATGGACCAGGCGCATGCGGCCGGGATCAAGATCAAAGTCAACATGGTGCCATTGCGCGGGCAGAACCTGGATCAGGTGATGCCGCTGCTCGACTACTGCCTGGAGCGTGGCTACGAGCTGCGCTTTATCGAGCTCATGCGCATGGGCCACTTGGCCAAGGACTCGAATGCCTTCCTGCAGCAATTTGTCAGCCTGCAGCAACTGCTCGGCCTGATCGGCGAACATCACGAATACCTGCAGGCCGATGCCCCTGTGGATGCCACGGCGGTGCGCTACGAGGTGCCGGGCAAAGGCTTCTTTGGTGTGATCGCCAACGAAAGCGTACCGTTCTGCCGCACATGTTCACGACTGCGGCTGTCCTCTACCGGTTGGTTACATGGTTGCCTGTCGTCGAGCAACCGGCATTACATCGGCGACCTGCTGGACAAGCCGCGCCACCAGGCGTTGCCGGCATTGCAAGGCTTGTTGATGAAAGCCCTGGGAGACAAACAGGAAGTGGCCTTTTCCGGCGGCGCGACGATCATGAAGATCATCGGCGGCTGAGCCAAGCTGGCGCAGAACCTGCATCTCACGCCCATTCGCCGGTTTTCCGTCACCGGCTTCTGGAGGATTAGGATGCGTAGTCTGGTGTTGTTGCTGGCGTCGTTGACGCTGAGTGGTTGCATGACCGTCAGCGATATGGCCGAAGGCACCCGTTATCAGATGAGCGACGCCGGGTTGCTGGACCACAGCGATACACGCCGTACGGCGTCGGTGCGCATACAGCCGGACTCCTTTGTCTTTATTGCCCAGGGCGCCTTTGTGCCGCCGGGCAGCGCCTACCCGCGACCCAACGTGGTGGCCGAGGAAGCCTTCAATGGTTTCGTCGAGTATTTCCCTATGGTGCGCCGGGCGCGCAAGCCGGAAGGGCTTGAGCAAGCATTGGCTGAAGCGCGGGCCGCAGGGGCGCATTACCTGTTGTATTGCCGCTTTGCGGCAGCCGATGACCGTATCGGCAACGCCGATGAGTGGACCGATCAGCAAGCCCTGGACCGGGTTGGGCTGGACAGCGGGGTAATTCAGATCATGTTGATCGAGACCAGCACCCAGTATTTGATTGATACTGCACGCATTCGCAGTCGTGGCGGTTTACTGACGTTCCATGACAACAAGCCAGAAGATCTGATTGCCCGCCCGCTGGCGCAGTACGCCCGAGGCTTGCTGGGCATGAGCGACCAGTAAAAACAGGAGAAACCGATGACCGATTCCACTAAGGCCAATGATCTGTTGGCCCAGTTGCCCAAGGGCAAGGGACCGGCGCCGGTGCACCTGTGGAATCCGGATTTCTGCGGCCACATCGACATGCGCATCGCCCGCGACGGCACCTGGTTTTATCAGGGCACGCCGATTGGGCGTAAGCCGATGGTCAAATTGTTCTCCAACATTATCCGCCGCGACGGTGACGAGTATTTCCTGGTCACGCCTGTGGAAAAGGTTGGCATCAGCGTCGATGATGCGCCGTTTGTCGCGGTGACCCTGGAGGTGCAAGGGCACGGCGAAAATCAGCTGCTGCGCTTCACCACCAACGTCGACGAGCAGATCGAAGCCGGCCTCGAACACCCGTTGCGGGTGGTGATCGATCCCGTCACTCAGGAACCCGCCCCCTATGTGCGAGTGCGCACCAATCTGGAAGCCCTTGTGCATCGCAACGCGTTCTATCAGTTGGTCGAGCTGGCGGTAAGTCGCCCGATCAACGGTCAGAACTGGCTGGGTGTCTGGAGCGGTGGGGCGTTTTTCCCCATTGGCCTGGAACCCTGAGCCGAGTTTTTTCATCTCCCTGAAATAATTTGCTTGCTGGAAACAGGCACTTTCGGCTATCAATTTGTACATGATTAAACATGTTCGATTTGATAAGAAAAAACGCGTCGTCGACGAGCTCATCCGCCGTATCGAGGGTGGCATGATGGCTGACGGTTTCCTGCTGCCCGGCGAGCACCAACTGGCCGAGGAGTTCGCGGTCAGCCGCGGCACCCTGCGCGAAGCGCTGGCCGAACTCAAGCGGCGCAACTACATCGCCACCCAGAGCGGTGTCGGCTCTATCGTCACCTTTGACGGTATGGTGCTCGACCAACGCAACGGTTGGGCCCAGGCCCTGGCGGATACCGGCGCCCTGGTCAACACCGATATCCTGCGCCTGGAAGCCGTGACGCGTCCGGACCTGCTCAGCCGCTTCGGCAGCGATCAGTTCATTGCGCTCGACCGTCGTCGTCGCTCCCTCGATGGCATAGCGGTGTCCCTGGAGCGTTCGTTGATGCCTGCTTCCGGCGGGTTGGAAAGCTTGCCCAGCGTCGGCCTGATCGATAACTCCTTGACCATCACCTTGGCGGCCTTTGGCTACGTGGGCGCTGACGGCGACCAATGGATCGGCGCCGAAGCCTTGAGTGACGAAGATGCCGAGTTGCTCGGGCGGCCCGCCGGCACTGTGTTTCTCAGAGCCTCGCGCACCACCTACGACCGTCGCAAGCGCTTCATGGAGTATGTCGAAAGCTGGCTTGACCCTTTGCACTTTCGCCTGCACCTGCAGTTTGGAGCGTCGAAATGAGCATGGAAAATCGCGCCCTGGGTGCTTTTTACGGTCTGGCCTTGGGCGATGCCTTGGGTATGCCCACCCAGTCCTTGAGTCGCGAGCAGGTTCGCGCACGCTTCGGTGTGATCACCGCTCTGGAAGACGCCGGCGCCGAGCAACCTATCGCACCCAACATGCCGGCCGGGTCCATTACCGATGACACCGAGCAGGCGATCCTGGTCGGCGAATTACTGGTAGAGGGCCAGGGCAAGATCGAACCCAAGGTGCTCGCCCAACGCCTGATCGACTGGGAAGCGGTCATGCGCGCCAAGGGTTCACAGGATTTGCTCGGCCCGTCGACCAAGCGCGCGATCGACATGATCCTCGCCGGCCACACCCCACAAGAGTCCGGACGCTACGGCACCACCAATGGTGCTGCCATGCGCATCACGCCGGTGGGGATCGCCGCCGACATCCGCGACCCGGCGCAGTTTATCCAGGCAGTTATCCAAGCGTGCCAGGTCACCCATAACACTACGCTGGGCATCTCCAGTGCGGCAGCGGTGGCGGCGGTGGTGTCGGCTGGCGTCAACGGTGTGGACCTGGGCGAAGCCTTGAACATTGGCGTCCAGGTCGTCCAGCAAGCGCAAGAGCATGGCTATTGGGTTGCCGGCGGACGTATTTCCACGCGCATCAGTTGGGCACGCACCTTGAGCGTGGGCAGTGGCGACAAGGCGCTGTTCGCCGATCTGCTCTATGAGTTGATCGGCACCTCCGTTGCGTCCCAGGAGTCGGTGGTGGTGTCGTTTGCCCTGGCCCAGCAAGTAGCGGTGGGCGACATGAACGCGTTCGAAGCGCTGTGCCTGGCCGCGAGCCTCGGCGGTGACACCGACACCATCGCCGCGATTCTCGGCGCCATGCTCGGTGCGTGCCTGGGCATGCAGTGCTGGCCGCAGGCGTTGATCGAGCAGGTCAAGCGGGTCAATGGCCTGGATTTGCAGCCGCTTGTTCAGGGCTTGCTGGCGTTGAGATAGACGCCGCACTGCCGACTTCAATCGTGTTTGAGTCAGGACGACTGACAAACGCGTTGATTCCTTGCCACAACCACAACAATACAGGCACCAGGAGCTCCTCATGAGCAGCACTTCTTCCGGCCAAAGCGCCGGGCAATTGGAAACACGCGGCATCGAGCCGGTCCCTGACAGCGAGTGCAACGGCCATCCGCTGCAACTGTTCTGGGTCTGGTTCGCGGCCAATATCAGCATCCTCGGCTTGCCGCTCGGCGCGACCCTGGTGGCGTTTCGTGGCCTGTCCATCTGGCAGGCGATCATTGTCGCGATCCTCGGCGCCGCCGGTTCTTTCGCGGTGGTGGGCATTATTTCCATCGCCGGCCGTCGTGGCCGGGCGCCCAGCCTGACCCTGTCGCGCGCCATCTTCGGCGTGCGCGGCAATATCGGTCCCACTCTGGTGTCGCTGATGTCGCGCCTGGGTTGGGAAACCGTCAACACCACCACCGCGGCCTTCGTATTGCTGTCGCTGTGTTCGATCCTGTTCGATTCGCCGGTCGAAGCGAAAAGCGCACCGATGCTGACATTGATCTTCATCGCGATTTTCGTGCTGCTGACCTTGTCGGTTTCCGGCCTCGGCCACGCCACGTTGTTGGTCATCCAGAAGTGGGCCACCTACGTGTTTGGCGCCTTGAATATTCTGGTGGGCGGCTTCCTCTGTGCCACGATCGACTGGAGCGCGGTGTTCAACGCCACGCCGGCGCCGCTCAGTGCGATGATCATTGGCGTCGGTACCATGGCCGCCGGTACCGGGATCGGTTGGGCCAACGCCGGTGCCGACATGTCGCGCTACCAGCACCGCAGCGTCAAGGCGGCGCGCCTGGTGGCGTCCGCCGCGTTTGGTGCGGGCATTCCGCTGGTACTGTTGATTACCCTCGGCGGGCTGCTGTCGGTGGGCAACAATGACCTGGCCTCGGCCACCGACCCGATCATCGCGATCCGCGACATGCTGCCGACCTGGATGGCCGTGCCTTACCTGATCACCGCCTTTGGTGGGCTGTTGCTGTCCAATAACCTCTCGGTGTACTCGGCCGGGCTCACCACCTTGACCCTGGGTCTCAAGGTCAAGCGCGTGCACGCGGTGATTGTCGACATCGTAGCGATCTTTGCCGGCTCCATTTACTTCATGCTGATCGCCGACAGTTTCTACGGCCCGTTCATCACGTTCATCTCGCTGCTGGCGGTGCCGATCACCGCGTGGGTCGGGATCTTCGTAGTTGACCTGATCCACCGTCACTACTACAGCGCCAAAGACTTGCTGGACGTGAGTCCTAGCAGTGCCTACTGGTATCGCGGTGGCGTGGAATGGCGTGCGTTCGGCGCCTGGGCAGTGGCGATCGTGCTGGGCTTCAGCTTCACCACCATCGGCACCACCGCCGAAAATATCTGGTTCGCCGGGCCATTGTCCGACTCTTGGCTGGGCCACAACGGCCTGGGCTGGATCGTCACCTTCCTGGTGGCCGGTGGGATATATGCGGCGCTGGGCGGCGCGGCCGACCGTCGCCCCGCGTCACTGGTAGAGAGCCACAATGTCTAGGTTGCTGCACACAGGCCAGGTCATCGTCGACCTGGTCATGGCCCTCGATACGCTGCCTGCCACCGGCGGCGACGTGCTGGCGCAATCGGCCAGCTTTGAAGCCGGGGGTGGCTTCAATGTAATGGCGGCTGCGCGGCGCAATGGGCTGTCGACGCTCTATCTGGGCCGTCATGGGAGCGGGCGTTTTGGTGACTTGGCCCGTACGGCGATGCAGGCCGAGGGCATTGAGATGGCCCTTGCGGCCAGCGATGGCAAGGACACCGGTTTGTGCGTGTCCCTGACCGAAGCCACCACCGAGCGCACGTTCATATCCCATATTGGGGTCGAGGGCGAACTGAGCGCCGAGGACTTGGCCAAGGTGAGACCGCAGCTTGACGACTATGTGTATGTCAGCGGCTACAGCCTGTTGCTGGAGGGCAAGGCGCAGCCGCTGGTGGACTGGTTGCTGGCGCTGCCACGGGCGATCATGGTGGTGTTTGACCCTGGCCCGTTGGTGAAGACGCGGGACTCGACGCTGATGCGCGCGTTATTGCCGCGTATCGATATCTGGACCAGCAATGGTCCCGAAGCCTTGGCATTTACCGGCGCGGCGTCCATTGCAGATGCGTTGCCGGAGCTGAGCCGACATCTGCCCGCCGAGTCATTGTTGATCGTTCGTGATGGACCGAATGGATGCTGGGTAGGACGCGTGGGGGCGATAGAACACGTGCCCGGTTTCAAGGTGCAGGCCGTGGACAGTAATGGCGCGGGGGATGCGCACGCGGGCGTATTTATTGCAGGCTTGGCAAATGGCTTGAGCCCAACCAAGGCTGCACGGCGAGCGAATGCGGCGGCGGCATTAGCGGTAACGCGCTGGGGACCGGCGACGTCTCCCGGCACCGCTGAAGTCGATGCGTTGGTTGCGCAATAAATAAACGAGAGAGGGGCATACCCCTAATGCCAGTCAGTTAAGGGTGAACGCTGTATGTGTGGCGAGGGAGCTTGCTCCCGTTGGGCCGCGAAGCGGCCCCGCTCTTTGTTTACAAAGCATGGGACTGCTGCGCAGTCCAACGGGAGCAAGCTCCCTCGCCACAGGTCATTTTTTAGCTTTCTCCTTCTTAACTGACCGGCATCAGGCAGGTGTGCGTGTGTCAGTACTTCATGACCACCAGACGGGTCTGGGTGAACTCAAGCATCCCGTGCTTACCGTCATCGCCGCCCAGCCCCGAGCGTTTCCAACCGGCGTGGAAGCCCTGATAAGGGTCGGCCGGGGTGCGATTGACGTACAACTCGCCGGCCTCGATGGCATTCGCCACTTTCATCGCCGTGCGGTAGTTCTCGGTGTACAGCACCGAAGACAGGCCGAACTGATGATCGTTGGCCATGGCCAGCGCTTCATCGATGTCGCGGTACTTGAGCACCGGCAGTACCGGGCCGAAGATTTCTTCCTGGATGATTTCCATGTCCTGCCGGCAGTTGCCGAGCAAGGTCGGCGGGTAGAAATGCCCCGCCCCTTCAGGCAACACGCCGCCTGTTTCCAGTACAGCACCGTCGGCGACGGCACGCTGGACCATGGCGTGGATAGTCTTCCGGGAACTGGCGTTGACCAGCGGGCCCATCAGGCTTTCATCCTTGGCGCGGTCGCCGAACTTCACTGCGCTGATCTTGGCTTTCAGCAGTGCGAGGAACCTGTCGTAGATGCTTTCATGCACATACACCCGCTCCACCGCCGTGCACAGCTGGCCGCAATGCGTGGTCTTGGAGGCGACGATGGCACTGGCGGCTTTTTCCAGGTCGGCGTCGGCCTCGATGATCGCCGGCGTCTTGCCGCCCAGTTCCAGGGACGGCTTGGCGATGTTGGCCTTGCAGTAATCCAGCACGATACGCCCGGCGTTCACGCTGCCGGTGAGAGTGATCAAGCCGACGGCCTTGTGGGTGCAGACGCTGGCCGCGGTCGCATGGTCCATGGTCAGGATATTGATCACACCGGCGGGAATCCCGGCGGCAGCCACCGCCCTGGCGATTTCAAACGCCGACAGCGGCGTGTTGTTGCTCGGGCGTATCACCACGGTATTACCGGCAATCAGCGCCGGGGCGATCTTGCGCAGCAAGGTGTACGCCGGGTAGTTGAACGGAATCAGGCACGCCACCACACCAATCGGCTCACGGTGCAGGAACAGGTTTTCGTCCGGGGTGTCGCTGGGGATGATCTCGCCTTCGATACGGCGTGCCCATTCGGCGTGGTAACGGGTGATTTGCGCGGCATAACGGGCTTCGTTGCTGGCATCACTGACGCTCTTGCCGGACTCGCTCGCCAGGGCCGTGCCGATGGCTACCGCACGGCTGTCGAGGGCATCGGCAAACGCGCGAAGGTGCTCGGCACGCTCGATGCTGGTGAGCTTGCCCCAGGTTTTCTGGGCAATGGCGGCGGCGTCGACGGCGGCGATGGCTTCATCGGCGGTGGCCGCACTGACGTGACCTGCGAGGGTTTCATCGGCAGGGTTGTAGACGGCGATCAGGGCGTCGCTGGCCGGCTCGACGAACTGGCCGTTGTAGAAATTGCGCTCGAATTGCATGTGGTTTGCCCAACGTTGTTGTTTTGCGAGTGACATGCAGTTTTGTCGCAGTCAGGGCGGTGGGCAAACGACTTATTGGGTGGGGTAACGTGAGAAAAATGCAGGTTATGGACAGTGACGCGGTTACCTGTCCGTTTTCAGGCAATGGCGGATAGGTACCCAATCAGACCGCCGCCGTAGATGGCTCAAGCTGGCGCTGCGCCAACCAGATCTCCTCCTGCAACCACCGCCCGAACACCTGCAACTGCGGCATATCCGTCTGCTCCGGCCGGGTCACCAGCCAGTACGACTGATGGCCCTCCACGTGCACATTCAACACTTGCGTCAACTGCCCGCTGGCCAGTTCCGCCGCGACCATATGCCAGTCCGCAATGGTAATTCCCAACCCATTCGTCGCCGCGCGGATCGCCAGGTCCAGCAGGTCGAATTCATAACCGCCCTGGGTATCGACGCCATGAATCCGCGCCGCGTCCAGCCAATGCTTCCACGTCAGGTAACGCTGGTCCTCACTGGCCAACACATGCAACAACGTCATGCGATTCAGATCTACCCCATCACTGCATTCCCGGGCATACAGCGACGGCGCGCACACCGCAATGTGCCGCTCCTGGATCAACAGCGAACTGTCCAGCCCGTCCCACTCACCGTTACCGAAACGAATGGCGCAATCGAGTGTGCTGGTTTGCGCCAGGCTGTCCTGCAGGCAGGTGGTGATGCTCAGTTCCAACTCGGGATGCGCCTCGCGCAAACGTCCAAGGCGCGGCATCAACCAGCGGCTGGTGAAGGTCGGCGGAGCGTTGATATGCAACCGGTTGGAATGGGTTTTCTGCTGGATGCTACGCACCGTCAGCTCGATCTTGTCGAAGGACTGGTGCAGCGCCCGCAGCAATACGCGCCCGGCGCTGGTGAGTTCGAGGTGGTGGTGGCGTCGCTCCAGCAGGCTCTCTCCCAGTTGCTCTTCAAGCTGGCGCACCTGGCGGCTGACCGCGCTCTGGGTCACGTTCAACAACTCCGCCGCCCGGGTAAAGCTGCCGGTGCTGCCGGCGACTTCGAAGGCTTTTAGGGCATTGAGACCGGGCATCTTGCGTTTCATGGGGGCACTCGACAGTCGCTGGCAAGGAAACGAAATCCCACGGCAACGCAGGAAATTTGCCCACAACATACCTTTTTGTATCAGGTCAGCGGTAGCACCCCACGCGGCTGGAAAAACGCTGTTCTTTAACCCTGCGCGTCGTTTTTCGACGGATGAGGTCGTTATCGAATAAATAGCACGCGTATTACGCATGCACACTAAGACAATTAAGCATTGGTGGCTGACCTGCTACAAAAGTTAGTCTGCTCAATAACTAGCTCACTCATTAACTCCGGGTCGCACGATGTCGAAAACAACTGTCTCATCGCGACGAAGTATGGGGCTGCTGGCACTTGTCTTTACCGCTTGCAATGCGACCACCCACGGTTTCAGTATTTTCCTGTATTCAGCGTTATTGCCGCAGATCCGTGAGTTATTTGAATTGAGCTACAGCCAGGCCGCCCTGATTGCCGCGTTGCTGCAGCTGTTCTACATGGGGGCTTCGATTGCCAGCGGCATTGCCGCCGCGTGGGTGAGCCCGCGCACCATGGTGCGCCTGACGATCATGTTGAGCCCGGTACTGCTGGCGCTGGCCGTCGCCACGCCGTGGGTGCTGCCGTTTGCCCTGTGCCTGGCGCTGGTGTCGGCGTGCGCGGTGTCGAACTGGAACGCGATTGCGGCCCTGGCGCGTGAGGTCATCCCGGCCAGCCATCGTAGCCGTGTCCTGGGGTTGGCTTCATCGGGAGCGGCCTTTGCAATCTGCTTGAACGGGCTATTGATTGCATTGCTGCAGGGCTTGTCCTTGCGCCAGTTCTGGTTGATTTGCGCAGGCTTGACGCTGCTGGTCACGTTGCTGACGCTATGGGCCTTGGCGCCCCACACGGAGCAAGCGCCCCGCTCCGCTAAGGCGCCGCCTACATTCAGCCAGGTGTTCAAGCAATGGCTGCGCCTGTGCCTCGAGCAGCCGGTGGCCCTGCAGATTGTGTTGCTCAGCGGGTTTATCGGCGCGATCAGTGGGCCGTTTCTCAACTTTCTATCGGCGTTTGTCAGCGATCAACTGCAGGCCGGCGCAACCGTGACCGGGACGCTGTGGACACTGATCGGCATCGGTGGCGCCGTCGGCGGGTTGCTTCTCGGAGCATTGGCCGATCGCTGGGGCGCGCTGCGGGTCATGGCATGGAGTATCGGCGCCTTCGGCCTGGCCATGCTCGGCCTGCTGGGGCATCCCAGCCTGTTGCTCAGTGGGTGGGCCGCCGGATTGTTTGCGCTGTTTTATTTCCCGTCCTGGGGCTTGATGGCGGCCTACCTCAGTGCTCGCCTGGAGCCGGTGCACAGCCTGCAGGTAGTCAGCCTGAGCATGGTCAGTTATGGCCTGGCCAGCGCCACGGCCAATGCACTGTGCGGCTGGTTGTTGCAGGTCAGCGGCGAGTTTGCCGTGGTGCATGCCTGGATCGCCGGCTGGGTCTTGGCCAGCCTGCTATTGCTCAAGCGCATGGCACGTGGAAAGGCTGTGGAAGCGCCGGGGGTGCCGATCCCCTGAATCGCCCAACTGACGCTGCAGAATCTGCACCAGTGCGTCCACTTCCGGCACCTGGCAACCGACTGAGCGCCAGAACATCAGGCGTGCCGGGGCAATCGGCGGAAAGCCCTGGCGCTCGTCGAGGATTTGCCAGCCCTGCGGCACCAAACGCTGCGCCATAACGCCCACGGACAGTCCTTGCTCGATGGCAATCGCAATCCCCCGCGGGCTCTGGCTGGTGTAGACCACCTGCCACGAACGCCCGGCATGGGCCAGCGCCTGCACGGCATTGGCCCTGAACGCGCAGCCCTCGGCGTACACCGCCAGCGGCACCGACTGGCGCCCCACGCCACTCCAACTCGGTGCCGCCACCCACACCAGCGGCTCATCGCACAGGTATTCCCCCGGCTGCAGGCCGGCATGCTCAACCCCCAGCACCAGATCCAGCTCGCCCCGGAACAAGCGGCTGACCAGCGCAGTAGACATCTCGCAGCAGATATCCGGGCGCACCTGGGCGAACTGTGCCTGGAAGTCCTTGAGCATCCCACCCAGGCAGTATTCGGCATAGTCCTCCGGCATGCCGAGGTGGATGCACACCTGCTCATTGGGCAACTGCGCGGCATTGACCGCCTCAACGTGCAGCTTGAGGATTTGCCGGGCATAGATCAGGAATGTTTCCCCGCTCGGCGTGAGGCCGATGGAGCGGCTGGTGCGGTGGATCAACGGCGTGCCGACAATATCTTCCAGTCGCTGCAAACTCTGGCTGACGGTGGACTGGGTTTTATGCAGACGCTCGGCAGCGGCCGAGAACCCCTGGCACTCGATAATTGCCACAAATACTTTAAGTAAGCCGCCATCCAGTTCGCCTGACATAACTATCGCCCCTGCCGATGGATTCGATCACAACTTGTAATTTCCACTTCAAAGCGCTTTACGCAACTATCAACTCAACACAACAACCGACTTCAGGAGACGTGTATGAGTCTTAAACTTGCCGATGCCGAAACCGGTGATATCAGCGACATCGTTAATACCGAACTTTATCCCATACATGATTCGGGCCATGTTCAATTACGGGCACTCATTGAACATGCACGGGCCGAACTGGCCGAAGACGGTTGCTGCCTGCTGAAGAACTTCCTGCGCCCCGAAGTACTGGAACAGGCGCGCCTGGAAGGCCAGGCACTGTCGGGCAAGACGTTTTACTCGGTGCGCAAGGTCAACGCCTATTTCACCGAAGATGACCCCAGCCTGCCCCAGGATGACCCGCGCCGCACATTCATGGAGCGCACCAGTGGCTTTGTGACCCGCGACATGATTGCCCCTGACGCGATCATCCACCGTCTGTACGTCTCACCCATGATGAAACGCTTTATCGGCGCCTGCCTGGATGAACCGGAGATTTTCGAATACGCCGACCCTTTCGCCGGGTTGGTCATCAACGTAATGCCAGAAGGCACCGAACAGCCTTGGCACTTCGACACCAACGAATTCATCGTCAGCATGATGACCCAGAAACCCGAGGCCGGCGGCCTGTTCGAGTACGCGCCGATGATCCGCTCGCGCAGCCAGGAAAACCTCGGCGCGGTCGGCAAAGTGGTGCGCGGTGAAGACCGCTCACGCGTGCAGGAACTGGAGCTCAACCCCGGCGACCTGCAGATCTTCAAAGGCCGCTTCTCGGTTCACCGCGTCACCCGCGTGGAAGGCGCCATAGAGCGCAACACGGCGATTTTCGCCTACTCGGAAAAGCCCGGGATCATCGGCCGCGCCCAACGTACCAAACAGCTTTACGGACGCTTGTCCGAGGCTCATCTGCAAGCCGAACGCAACCTGGTGCGCAGCGACCAGTTGCTCGACTGATTCACCGTCCTGAAAACCCAGAACCGTATTTGCCCTGCGAGGAACACCCATGAGTCTGTCCGGCCCGAACCGCAACCCCGCCGACTGCGAACCTACCTATGACGAAATCCAGCAGATCCAGCTGGACCGGCTGCAACGGGTACGCAATGAACTGAAAAAACGCGACTACGCCGCCTGCGTGCTGTTCGACCCCACCCATATGCGCTACGCCACCGGCTCGCGCAACATGCAGGTGTACTCGGCACGCAACCCGGCGCGTTATGCCTTTATCCCGGCAGAAGGCCCGGTGGTGATCTTCGAGTTCGGCGGCTGCCTGCACCTGGCCGACACCCTCAATACCGTGGACGAAGTGCGCCCGGCCAAAGCCATCTCTTATTACTTTTGCGACAGTTTCCTGAGCAACGTCACCGCCGACTGGGCTGCCGAGATCGACGAACTGGTACGTCAGTGCGGCGGCGGTAAACGCATCGCCATCGAGAGCGCTACCTCGGCCGCCGCATTCGAACTGCAACGCCTCGGCTACCAGGTATTCGACGCCCAGGAACCCCTGGAGCGGGCGCGCTGCATCAAGGTACCCAATGAGCTCAAGATGATCCGCGCCAGCCTGCGCGCCACCGAGGCCGGGGTGCGCCTGATGGAAAGCAAGCTGGTGCCGGGCATCAGCGAGAACGAACTGTGGTCGCATCTGCACCAGCATGTGATCGCCACTGACGGCGACTACGTCGAAACCCGCCTGCTGTCCTCCGGGCCGCGCACCAACCCGTGGTTCCAGGAATGCAGCACGCGGCCTATCGAGGCCGGTGATCTGGTTGCACTGGACACGGACGTGGTCGGGCGCTTCGGTTACTACGCCGACTTTTCCCGCACGTTCCTGTGTGGCGATCAACCCGCCACCGCGCGGCAGCAGGAACTGTACAAGCTCGCCTATGAACAGGTGCAGACCAACGTGGAAATGCTCAAGGCCGGCCGTAGCTTCAAGGAATACGCCGAGATGGCCTGGAAGATCCCCGAGCATTACAAAAACAACCGCTATTTCGCCCTGGTGCACGGGGTTGGCATGACCGGTGAATACCCTTACGTGGTGCACCGTGAGGACATTGATGCGCTGGGCTACGACGGCGTATTCGAAGCCGGCATGACCATCTGCGTGGAAAGCTACATTGGCCACGACGACGGCGGCGAAGGCGTGAAGCTCGAAGAACAGATCTACATTCACGAGCACGGCATCGAGCTGCTCTCCGATTACCCGTTCGATGCGCGCCTATTGCCGCGCTGAACCGGTCCAGCAACACAGGCGGCCGTGGGACGGATCTGTAACATGCATTTATAGAAGGTTACTGCGCAGAATTTGTCGTTTGTCCATCGTTGTGTAAATGACAAAACTGCGGGCATCTCTAATAAAAACAACATGAGAGCTGCCCTATGTCCTATCCCGTTGCCCGCCTCCTGAATTCGTTGTGTTTTGTTCTTCTGCCGGTTTCACAGAGGTCCGTGCTGCGCCGTTGCTGCGCCTGCCACTGACCCTTGCGGTTCAACAAAAACGCATATTCGCAAGTTCCGGAGAGGCTTATGAAAGACTTGACTACCCTGGACGGCTCCCTGCCGCATCCAGCCGTTGATAAACTGTGCGCGCAAGTAAAAAGCGGTGAGATAAACCGTCGCCAATTTCTGCGTACCGCTGCGCTGCTGGGCGTCACCGTCGCCAGCGCCAGCACCTTTCTGGGCTCGGCCCTGCTAGGCAACGAGGCCCAGGCCGCCGACGTCACGCCCGCGCGCCAGGGCGGCAGCCTGCGCTTTGCCTGTGCGATCCAGGAAATCCAGGACCCGATGCTGATCACCTGGATCGAAGCCTCGAACCTGTTGCGTAACTCGCTGGAATACCTGACCTGGGTCGACGCCGACAACATCACCCACCCTTACCTCGCCGAAAGCTGGAGCCCGTCCGAGGACCTCACCACCTGGACCTTCAACCTGCGCCAGGACGTAAAGTGGAGCAACGGCGACCGCTTCAACGTCGACGATGTGCAACACAACATCGAACGCTGGATTGCCGCCGACTCCAAGTCGGTCAACCGCACCGCGTTCCAGGACATCAAAGCCTTCGAAAAAGTCAGCGACTACCAGTTCCGCCTGCAACTCAAGCGGCCGATGCTAGCGATCCCGGAGATGCTCAACGCCTTCACCTGCGCCATCGTGCACCGCAGCTTCAAGGCGGGTGACGACTGGTCGAAAAATCCGCTGGCCACCGGGCCCTTCACGCTGGTGTCATTCGCGGTGAACAAGCAAGCCACCTTTGCCAAGCGTGCCGACTACTGGGGCAAGCCCGCCAACCTCGACGAGGTGCGCTACATCGACATGGGCACCGACGTGTCCACTCACCTCGCCGCCCTGCAGGCCGGCCAAGTCGACGTGCTGTACCGGGTGACCGTGGCAGAGCTGGACCTGGCCAAGCGCTTGCCGGGCGCGCAGTTGCTCAGTTGCAAGTCCGCGCAAACCGTGGTGATGCGCATGGCCTGCGACCAGAAGCCGTTCACCGACCTGCGCGTGCGCAAAGCCGTGGTGCTGTGCGCCGACAATGCACAGATGTTGAAGATCGCCTATCGCGGCATGGGCACCTTGGGCGAAGACCACCATGTGGCGCCCTCCCATCCCGAGTATTTCCCACTGCCCAAGCGCAACCGCGACGTGGCAGCCGCCAAGCAGTTACTGGCCGAGGCCGGCTTTGCCAACGGCCTGGATATCGACCTGATCGTCGGCAACACCCAGGGCCGCTATGAGCAGGACTGCGCGCAGATCCTGCAACAGAACTGCCTGGAGGCCGGGATTCGCATCAACCTCAAGGTGGTGCCTGCCGCACAGTACTGGCCGATCTGGGACAAGGCTGCATTCAGCCTCACCTACTGGGCCCATCGCCCGCTGGGGGTGATGTCCCTGGAGCTGGCTTATCGCGGCGGTGGTGCCTGGAACGAAAGCCATTACAGCGACCCCGCCTTCGATGCCGCGCTGGACAAGGCCATGGGCATCATCGACCCCAAAGCACGGGCAGCGGCCATGCAAAGCGTCGAGCAGATCCTGCAAGACGCCTGCGTGATCGTGCAGCCGTTCTGGGGCGACAAGTTCACGGCCGCGAGCAAAAAGGTCCAGGGCTTCCAGGTACACCCCTCTGACTTCTACCCCATGGGCAATGTCTGGCTGAGCGTTTGAGTCAACGCTGCCCGCCTGTGCGGGCAGGTCTCCCATCATCCGTCGGAGCATGCACCCATGGCTCATTTTCTATTGCGTAAATTATTGGCATTGCTGGCGACCCTGCTGTCGGTGTCACTGATTGTGTTCCTGGCCCTGGAACTCAACATCGAAGACGTCGCCATCAATGTCCTCGGCCCCTACTCCGCCGCCGACCAGCGCGCGGCGTGGCTGGTGGAGCACGGCTACAACCAACCCTTTGTGTGGCGCTACCTGTCTTGGCTCAAGGACTTTGTCAGCGGCGATTGGGGCACCTCGGTGTACTTCCGCGAATCGGTGATCAAGCTGTTGCTGCCCAACCTGGCGCAAACCCTGACCCTCGCCGGGCTGGCCTTGCTGGTGATGGTGCCCGTGGCGTTGACGCTGGGCGTTCTCGCCGGCATTCGACAAGGCTCACTGCTCGACCGATTGGTGTCGTTCCTGGCGATCGTCACCACGTCGATTCCCGACTTCGCCAGCGCGGTGTTCGTTTCGGCGCTCTTTGTGTTCTGGCTCAACTGGCTGCCAGGCGTAAGCAGCATGAGCGACGGTTTCAGCGCGATGCAATTGGTGTTACCGCTGATGGTGCTGAGTCTGTTCGGCATCGGCTACCTGGCGCGCATTACCCGAGCGTCGATGGTCGAAGTGATGCAGTCGCCGTACATCCGCACGGCGCGTCTCAAAGGCGCCTCCACCGCGCGCATCGTGGTGCGTCATGCCCTGCGCAATGTGCTGATCGCCCCCATCACCGTCATCATGCTGTACATCCCTTGGCTGCTGTCCAACGTCATCGTGGTCGAGGTGTTCTTCGCCTACAAGGGCTTCGGCTCGCTGCTCTACACCGCATCGCTGAACCATGACGTGTACCTGATCGAAGCCTGCGCCATGGTCAGCGCGGTGGTGGTGGGCATCACCAAGATCTTCTCGGACCTGGCCTACACCTGGCTCAACCCGCGCATCACCCTGCGCAGTTTCGGCGGAGGTACCCAATGAACCGCCTTCAAGCCTTCAAACACCCCTTGGCGTTGCTCGGCCTGCTGCTGGTAGGCACTTGGGTGGTGACCGCGTTGCTGGCGCCGTGGCTCGCGCCCCATGATCCGCTGGAAAGCTTCACACCACTGCTGACGCCGATGAGCGTCGGCGACAACCACCAGAGCTTCCTGCTGGGCACCGACATGATCGGTCGTGACATCCTTTCGCGGCTGATCTGGGGCACGCGCACCGTGTTGCTCTGGTCGATCCTGGCCACCCTCACCGCGTTCGCGGTGGGCATTGCCATGGGTCTATGCGCCGGTTACTTCAATGGTTGGGTCGACGCCGTGCTGTCGTATGTGGCTGACACCGTGCTGTCGTTCCCAGTGCTGGTGCTGTACATCGTGATCATCATCGCCCTCGGCGCTTCGGCGCTGAACATCCTGATTGCGGTGACCTTCACCAGTGCGCCGGCGATCTTTCGGATCATGCGTGCGTTGACCATCGACATTCGTTCCCGAGACTACGTACTCAGCGCCATCACCCAAGGCGAAGGCGCGTTGCGCATCATGCTGGTGGAGATCCTGCCCAACTGCGGAGGGCCGTTGATCGTGGATTTCTGCCTGCGCATCGGCTACACCGCGATCATGATCGGCGCCCTGGGTTTCCTTGGCCTCGGCCTGCCGCCGCCGACCCCCGACTGGGGCGGCATGATCAACGACGGCCGCGCCATGGCCATCGCCTTCCCGCACCTGGTGATCTTCCCGTGCATTGCCATATCCACCCTGATGCTGGGCTTGAGCCTGCTGGCGGATGGCCTGGATGAAAACGCCCAGCAAGGCGCAAGGAGTTGAGATGAACCCGGAACCTGTACTACGAGTGCACAATCTGTCGATTGAACTACCCGCCGGCGCCGACCGCAGCCACGCCGTGCATGGCATCAGCCTGGACGTGCGCAAGGGCGAAATCCTCTGCGTGATAGGTGAATCCGGCTCGGGCAAGTCGGTATTGTCGGCGGCGATCATGGGTGATTACGCCAAGGGCCTGCGCCATGCCGGTGGAGCGATCGAGTTCTGCGGCGAGGATATCTGCGCCCTGGATGAGGCGCGGCTGCGCCAATTGCGCGGCAACCGCATCGCGATGATCTTCCAGGAGCCCATGGCCGCGTTGAATCCGGCGATTCGCATCGGCAGGCAAGTCGAGGAAATCTTCGAGATTCACGCCGCGCAGATGCCCGCCGCCGAGCGGCGCGAACGCATGCTCGCGCTGTTGGAGTCCACCCAACTGCCGGATCCGCCGCGCATCGCCAACAGTTTCCCCCACCAGTTGTCCGGCGGTCAGTGCCAGCGCGTGGTGATCGCCATGGCCTTGGCGATGACCCCTGACTTGTTGATCGCTGACGAGCCGACCACAGCCCTCGACGTCACCACCCAGGCCCAGGTGTTGAAGCTGGTGCACGACCTGCGTGGGCGTGGCCAGCACGGCATTCTGTTTATTACCCACGATTTCGGTGTAGTGGCGCAGATTGCCGACCGCATTGGCGTGATGGAAGGCGGCCGCCTGGTAGAAATCGGCGAGCGTGACCAGGTGCTGAATGCACCGGCCCATGCCTACACGCGCAAGCTGATTGCCGCAGTGCCGGCGTTGCATCCCGAACTGCGTGCGCCGTGCGCCGATGGCGAAATGGCGCTGCGTATCGAGCACCTGACCAAAACCTACGACGTTGGCGGGCGCGCAGTGGCGGCACTGCGCAATGTGTCGCTGAACCTGCCACGGGGCAAGACCCTGGCGATTGTCGGTGAGTCCGGCTCAGGCAAAAGCACCTTGGTCAAGGCCGCCATCCGCCTGGTGGACAGTGACAGTGGGCATGTGTGGGTCGGTGATACCGACTTCCTCGCCTTGGGCGGTGCCGCATTGGCAGCCAATCGGCGGCGTATCCAGATGATTTTTCAGGACCCGTATGGCTCTTTGAACCCGCGGCACCGCGTCGGCGACATCATCGCCCGCGCCGCGCAGTTACGCGGGTTGTCGGCCAAAGACGCCTGGGTCGAGGCCGGTGATCTGCTGGTGCGCGTCGGCCTCAAGCGCGACGCCTTGCAGCGCAAGCCCCGGCAGTTTTCCGGCGGCCAACGCCAACGCATCGGTATCGCCCGCGCCCTGGCGATGCGCCCGGAGGTGTTGATCGCCGATGAAAGCGTATCGGCGCTGGATGTGTCGGTGCAAAAGCAAGTGCTGGAATTATTGGCCGACCTGCAGCAGCAGTTGAACCTGAGCATCCTGTTTATCACCCACGACCTGCGCGTGGCGGCGCAGATCAGCGACCACATTGCGGTGATGCGCCAAGGCGAAGTGGTGGAGTACGGCAGCGCCGAACAGGTGTTGCTGCGCCCACAGAACAGCTACACCCAGGCCCTTCTCGCTGCTGCACCCGGGGCCTCTGAGTTACCTGCGTGCGGGCCGCCATTGAGGCTGATCCACCCCGCCGCGCGCTGAATCCAAGCCTTTCCCTGCGTCGCAGCGTTCGCTGCGGCAATGGGCTGCTGTTGCCCAAAAAAACTAAAAAAGAGAGTAAAACCATGCGACCAACAATGCGCTACTTCACCCTCATCCCCGTGCTCGGTGCCCTCGCTGCACCGGCCATGGCCTATCAGGTCACCGACAACCTCGACCTTGGCGGCGCCGTGCGGGCGCGCTGGGACTATGATCCGGACCGCGACATTCAGAAGTTCGGCCTTGACACCGTCTTCCTCAGCGCCAAATACAACTCCGCCACGTGGATCGGTGAGGCCCAGTACCGCTTCTACGGGCGTTCCTACCCTTACCAGTACACCAAGAACTACGGCGACATCCAGTTCGCCAAGTTCGCCTGGGTGGGCTACAAGTTCAACCCGGACCAGCAAGTTCAAGTGGGCCTGAACACCGTGCCGTTCGGCTTGCAGCCGTATTTCGGCAGCACCTTCTATGAAACCCTGGGCAACGTGGTGGGCCTGGAAGATGTGCAACAGGTGGGTACCAAGTACATCCAGCAAAGCGGTGACTGGAATATCCAGGCCGGTTACTACCTGCGCCCCGCCTGGCAAGGCAAGGGCACCAGCAAGGGGGTGACCTATTCCAGCGTGATCTCCGAAGCCGACAGCTACGTGGCCGATGGCAGCAATAACCAGGAACGCAACACCGTCGTGGTACGAGTCGCCAAAGCCATGGACCTGGGCGGCTGGAAATCCGAAGTCGGCCTGTCCGGCCTGACCTCGACCCTGGAGAACAAAAACACCGGCAATGACGGTCGACGCAACGCCGTGGCCATCCACTACCTGGGCAAGCACGGTCCGTGGGGCCTGCAGTTGCAGGCGGCGCGCCAACAAATGTCACCGCGCAACGAAGGCACCAATGGCGTGGTTACACTGGGCGGCTACGACGGCACCTTCAACGTGGCCAGCCGCGGCAACCTGTATGTGGCGGACCTGAGTTATGACGTGGGCGGCAAATACCTGTTCGATCAGATCAGCGGCGTGAAGCTGTATGCCAACTACAGTGCCTTCGACAAGTCCGACAATGACTTCAAGACCTCGCAACGGGTGATCCTCGGTACGTCGTTCTCGTTCAGTAAATTGTGGATTGCCACGGAATGGCTGATCGGCAAGAACGACCCGTACATCGGCGGCAGCAGCTATACCCAGAGTTTGGCCGCCGGGGGCAGTAACCAGTGGGAGAATCAGCTGTACATGAACATCGGTTATTACTTCTAATAGGCGGCGTTGCCGATGACGCCATCGGGGCAAGCCACCGCCCATATTTTGATCGCACAGCCGATCAATGCGGGTGGTGGCCTGTTGCCGATGAGGCCGGCAAAAAACACTATAAAAACAACAAGTGTGGAATTCTTTTCATGCGCCACCTCCCTGCGCTCACTATGCTGCGCGTCTTCGAAGAAGTCGCCCGCCACCGCAGTTTCAGCCAGGCCGCCGTGGGCCTCAATGTCACTCAGGGCGCGGTCAGCCGCCAGATCAAACAACTGGAAGACTACCTCGGTGTCGCCCTGTTCGTCCGAACGCCCCAGGGCCTGTCCCTGACTGAAGCCGGCTTCGCCCTGTCGCCGCACCTAAGCGACGCCTTTGACCATATCGAACGCGCCCTGCAAGCCGTGCGCGTACCCAACCTGCGCCAGCGGCTACGCATCGTTGCGCCACCGACCTGGGCCACACGCTGGCTGTCGGCGCATTTGCGGCGGTTTTGTGAGCGCTACCCGGATATCAACCTCAGCGTCACTCACCAGAGCCACCACGATAACCTCGCCGAAATCGACTGCAGGATTCGCTTCGGACTCGAAGCGGACACGCATTGCAGCAGTGAGTTATTAGTCATGGAACGCCATATCGCCGTGGCCAGCCCGGAGCTGTTTGCCAACGGCCAACCGCCCGACCTGCGGCGTTTCCCGCTGCTGCATATCCTGCACGACGGCAAGCGCCTGGCGGTCTGGGAAAACTGGTTGGCGGCCATGGGCCGAGACGATATCGATGCTGGCCAGGGCCTGGAATTCAGCACCCTGGACCAAGTGATCCACACCGCCCTGGCGGGCGGAGGGCTGGCGGTAATTGACCGGCAGATGATCGAACGCGAACTGGCCAACAGCAGCCTGCTGCCAATCACCCCGGTAGAAGTGATCGGCCCTTACGGCTATTGGCTGGATGTGGCGGCGGACAGGCAGGGGTTATCCAAGGTTCGGTTGTTTACCCAGTGGTTGAAGGGTGTGAGCAATCCTTGATGTTGAGTCATAGCCGTTATGCGGGTAACGGCTACTGGTCGTTGCTCCCTGACGGCAGCGGCAAAGCAAGCCGATCACGGCAAGCAGGTGGGAACAGGCTTGCACCTACACCCTGACCACCGCCGCCCTCTTCACACCCGGCACTGCGTGCTGATCGACCGGACTCTGCGCCTTGCATGCCTGGCTCAAGGTCAGCGCCTTGGTTTCCGGCGCCCAGGCCCAGGAGATAATTGCTCCGAACACCAGAATCGCCGCCAGAATGCCCATGGTGGGGCTCAAGCCGATCCCGGCCACGCTGACCGGCAACAGGAACGTACTGATCGCCGAGCCCAAACGACTGACCGCGGTCGCCAGGCCAATGCCGCTGGCGCGTACTTCAGTGGGGAAACTTTCCGCCGGGAACACACCCACCAGACTGCTCACCGCCGACAACACCAGTGTGAACACACCAAACGTCAGCACCATCAGCCACGCCAGGCTGCCCGGTAATACCGCCAGCAGGAACAAGGCCGCCGCGAGGATGATGAACGAGTTGATCAGGAAGCCACGGCGCGAGAACTTCACCGTGCACCAGATACCCAGCAGCGCGCCGACAATCAGCAACAGGTTGAGCAGCAACTCGGTGCCGAACCCTTGGGACAGCCCCATCTTCTGCAGGATCGACGGCAAAAACGTATAAATCGCAAAATACGGCATCACGATGCACACGAAGAACAGGCAGTTGAACGCAGTGCGCTTGCGGTATTCACGGCTGAACAACACGCCATAACCGGAACGGGTCTGTGCCGACGGCTCTTCGTCCAGCAGCACGTGCTCGCCCAGGTGTTTTTTGACAATCGCACGGGCTTCGGCAATGCGCCCACGGTTGACCAGCCAACGCGGCGATTCCGGGGTGCCGATACGGGCGATCAGGATCAACCCGGCTGGGATCGCCGAAGATGCCAGCATCCAACGCCAGGCGTCGTCGCCCAGGCTGAGCATGGCCGTGCCGACAAAGGTGGCGGCGACATAACCGAACGTCCAGATCACACTGAACGAGCCGAGCAGCACACCGCGATGTTTCTTCGGTGAGAACTCGGCAAGCATGGCGTGGCCGACACTGAAATCGCCGCCCAGGCCGATGCCGATCAAGATGCGACACAGCAACAGGCCCATGGCCGTTTCGGCATAGAACTGCATAACCGACGCTACAGTGATCAGGACGAAGCTGACCAGAAAGATTTTCTGCCGGCCGAGGGTGTCGGAGATCCAGCCGAAAAACAGGCTGCCCAGGAACAGACCGATCAGCGCCGACGCACCGATCAAGCCTTGCCAGAAGGCGTCGAGTTGCATCTGTGGACTGAGCAGGGTGAAAGCGATACCGATCAGGCCGAGAATATAGCCGTCGGTGAAATGCGCGCCGAAGGTCAGGCCGGCGATTTTAAGGTGAAAACGGCCGATCGGCAGGTCGTCGATTTTGACGGTTTGTACGCTCATGGTGTTCTCCATATTGTTGTTTTTGACGGAGTAACAGCCGGTGCCCATGCAGGCACCGGTTCAAATCAGAGGCTACAGGCCTCCCATCAGCAGGTATTTGATCTCCAGATAATCCTCCAGGCCGTACTTGGAACCCTCACGGCCCAGGCCCGATTCCTTGATGCCGCCAAACGGCGCGACTTCGGTGGAGATGATCCCTTCGTTGATACCGACCATGCCCGCTTCCAGTCCCTCGGCCATGCGCCAAACGCGGCCGATATCGCGGCTGTAGAAGTAGGCGGACAAGCCAAACGGCGTGTCATTGGCCCGTTGCAGCACTTCGGCCTCATCCGTGAAACGGAAGCACGCGGCCACCGGGCCGAAGGTTTCTTCCTGGGCGATCAACATGTCGCCATGGGCTTCGGTGAGGATGGTCGGCTCAAAAAACGTGCCGCCCAGCGCATGGCGACGGCCGCCGCAGAGCAGCTTGGCGCCCTTCTCCAAGGCATCCCCCACATGGGCTTCGACTTTGGCCAGGGCGGCGGCATTGATAAGCGGCCCTTGTTCAGTGTCGCCGTCCAGCGCACTGCCCACACGCATCGCACTGACCGCGACGGCCAGCTTGCGAGTGAACGCCTCGTACACGCCGTCCTGGATATAGAAGCGGTTGACGCACACGCAGGTCTGCCCGGTGTTGCGGAACTTGGAGGCCATGGCACCTTTGACGGCGGCGTCCAGGTCAGCATCGTCGAAGACAATAAACGGCGCATTGCCACCCAGCTCCAACGAGACTTTTTTCAGGGTGTCGGCGGCCTGGCGCATCAACAGTTTGCCGGTACGGGTGGAACCGGTGAACGACAGCTTGCGCACCACGCTGGAAGCCTGCAGCGCGCCACCGATGGCCACGGCATCGCCGGAGACAATATTGAAGACACCGGCCGGAATGCCTGCCTGCTCAGCCAGTACCGCCAGGGCGAACGCCGACAGCGGCGTCTCTTCCGACGGTTTGAGGATCAAGGTGCAACCGGCAGCCAATGCCGGCCCGGCCTTACGGGTGACCATGGCCAGGGGGAAGTTCCACGGCGTGATCGCCGCCACTACACCAATCGCTTCCTTAGTCACAAGAATACGTGCATCGGCCTTGTGGGTCGGGATCACGTCGCCATAGGCGCGCTTGGCTTCTTCCGCGAACCATTCCAGGAAACTCGCCGCGTAGACCACTTCGCCCATGGCTTCGGCCAGGGGTTTGCCCTGCTCCAGGCTGAGCAGGTGGGCCAGGTCTTTCTGGTTGCCGAGCATCAGCTCGCTCCAGCGCTTGAGGCGCTGACTGCGCTCCTTGGCGGTGAGCTTGCGCCAGGCCGGCAAAGCCCGGTTGGCGGCGTCGATGGCCAGTTGGGTTTCTTCGGCGGCGGCACGCTGCACATCGGCGATCAGCGCGCCGGTGGCCGGGTTGAGCACCGGGTAGGTCGGGCCACCGCTGGACCATTGGCCGCCGATGTAGTTGCCAGTACGGATCAAAGGGTTCATGCCACGGCCTCGGTCAGGTTGAAACGGTCCAGGCCCGGGCGGGCCTCACGCAGGATGCGCTTGCCGGCGGTGTAGTCGTTGATCACATCGCATGGGGTGTAGTTGCGTTCCAGTTCATGCAGTTCTTCGGCGTCCAACTCGGTGGTGAGGGCTGCCAATGCACTGTCGAATTGCGCGGTGGTATCGGCGCCCACCAGCATTACATCGACTCCAGGGTGGTTGGCGACCCAGGCCTGGGCGATCTGTGCGTTGGACACACCACGGGCACGGGCCACACGCTGTACCGAGTGGGCAATGTCGAACGACGCCTGGTCGCTGTACATCTGTTGGGTGAAGAAGTCGGTCTGGTTGCGCGTCGACTGCACTTCGCCCGTGAGCAAACCACGGGCCAGAGGGCTGAACACCGAGACACCCAGGCCCTGGTCGCGGCAGAACGGGATCATTTCGCGTTCTTCTTCGCGATAGGCGCAGTTCAGTTGCAGTTGCATGTTGATCGGCTTGACCCAGCCGTTGCGCTCGCAGGCCATCAAGATCTTTGCAAGCTGCCCCGTGAGCATGGTCGACACGCCGATGTAGCGGGCCTTGCCGGAGCGCACGATGTCGTTGAGCGCGCACAGGGTTTCTTCCACCGGCGTGTTCACGTCGAAGTAATGCAGCATGAACACGTCGACGTAATCCATACCCAGGCGGCTCAGGGATGCGTCGATGCTGTCCATGATGTGTTTGCGCGAGTGGCCACTGGCGTTGATGCCGCTGCGGGTGCCATAGCCGACCTTGGTGGTGACCACGATTTCGTCACGTCGCGCCACGCGCTTGAGGATACGCCCCACCACTTCTTCGCCGACACCGGCAGAGTAGAAGTCGGCCAGGTCGATGAAGTTGACCCCATTGGCCAGGGCATGGGCGACGATCGGCTCGCTTTGCTTTTCGTCGAAAATCCACGGTTTCCAGTCCGGAGTACCCATGTTCATGGTGCCCAGGCACAGACGCGAGACTTGCAGGCCGGAGTTGCCCAAACGGATATATTGCATGGCAGTCTCCTCAGGCTTTCGGCGTGTAGAAAGGGTTGCTGATGTGGTTGACCACGTCAGCCAGTTGCGCGGTGTAGGGCGTGCCGTTCAGGGCGGCGCGGATCGCGGTGCGGCAGGCGTTGTAGTTGTTCAAGTAGACGGCATCGAGGTCATCGCAGGCCGGGTTGACCCAGTTGGCGGTGACAATGGCCCACTCGTCTTCGGCCTCGGCCGGCAGCGTGCCGTCGAGCAAGGCTTCGAGCACCGCCTTGGCGATCCCGGCCTGTGAGGCGCCCCAGGTCGCGTTGCCGTGCAGGTCGCTGCCGATGGCCGCTTTGTTGACATAGAGGGTCATGGGTTTGACCGGGATATTCGGCTGGGCGATCACCATGAACGGGCAATGACCCTGGCTGGGGGAGGCCAGGCTGGTGGCGAACGCTTGGCCCGCCGGGCCATTGCGGGGGCCGATGAGAATGTTGATATGGGCAGCATTGACGCCTGGGCCTTCGAAGCCTTCGCCGATGTACAGATCAAGTGCTTTCATTTTCGCAAACGCTCGTTGTTGTTATGGGGAGCTTGTTGGCGAATTTTTAGCACTGGGCTTCGAAGCAGTCGTAACCATTAAAAGTCATGGGGGTGTGAGTTTTTCTCATGGCCCCCGTTACAGCTCCAGTTCCATCTTGATGATCTCGATGGAAACCGGGCTGTTGCCATGGCTGAACGTACCCTCGCCGACCTTGCGAAAACCGAACGCGGCATAGAACTTTTCAGCCGTGAGGGTGGCTTCGAGGTACGCGTTGGGATGGCCTGCGGTTTTAATGCGCTGCAAGGCGTCATTCAACAAGCGTGCACCAACGCCCTGCCCGGCTGCGTCACCGCGCACAAACAGCTTGCTGACTTCATGGCCGTCGATCTCGACGAAACCCAACAGGGTATCGGCGTACGCCAGCCACAGATTGCCGGCGGCAATGGACTCGCGGTAGCTCTCGGGCGAGCGACCGTCGAGCCACATGGCAATCTGCTCGGGACTGTAGTCGCCATGGCAAAGGTTTTCGACGGAGTTTTTATGCACCTCGAAGATACTTTCGGCGTCTTCGAGCATGGCGGTTCGGATCAGTATTTTTTTCATTCCCTTGAAATTCCAACGCTGCTCAATGAACCCACGCTTTATAGCCCAATAGCCCTTCGGCAGCGACCTCAGACCGCAGAGGTTGTGCGTTGACCTGTTTCACCACACACCATATAGTGTGCCCACAAACAGAACAGACCACTACATAGTGTGCAGTTTCGGTATTTTCCGACCACACTCTGCGCAGTATTTCAATGCCCTGAAGCCTGCAGCCCCCTATTTTTCGAGTACCAGGAAAGGAGAATTTCAATGCTGAGTTGGGATGAAGTCGACAACGAAGACACCGGTGCAGCGGTGATCAAGGGCGCCAACGCCGGCCACGCCACCGAAGCCAACATGGACCGCCTCGACGGTGCCGGCGCTGCTGCCGCGGTTGAAGCTCGCGCCGTCACCGCCAGCGACTCCGCCGCCATCGTTCGCGCCAAGGCCGCCCTGGACAAACTCGACATCGCCGAAGGCCTCGCCGAGCTCGAAGGCGCCTCCGCCCGCGTCGCCGTGGATGAAAAGCGCATGATCAACTGCCGCGCCGACCTCAACCAACTCGTGCCGTTCAAGTACGACTGGGCCTGGCAGAAGTACCTCGACGGCTGCGCCAACCACTGGATGCCGCAAGAGGTCAACATGACCGCCGACATCGCCCTGTGGAAAAACCCCGAGGGCCTGACCGACGACGAACGCCGTATCGTCATGCGTAACCTGGGCTTCTTCTCCACCGCCGACTCCCTGGTTGCCAACAACCTGGTCCTGGCCGTGTACCGCCTGATCACCAACCCGGAGTGCCGCCAGTACATCCTGCGCCAGGCCTTCGAAGAAGCGATCCACACCCACGCCTACCAGTACTGCATCGAATCGCTGGCCATGGATGAAGGCGAGATCTTCAACATGTACCACGAGATCCCATCGGTCGCTAAAAAAGCCGCCTGGGGCCTGAAGTACACCCGTTCGATCTCCGATCCGAAATTCGAAACCGGCACCGTCGACACCGACAA
Source organism: Pseudomonas sp. BCA17 (assembly GCF_004519405.1). Lineage (GTDB taxonomy): Bacteria > Pseudomonadota > Gammaproteobacteria > Pseudomonadales > Pseudomonadaceae > Aquipseudomonas. Next base: position 70,189 of record NZ_SGWI01000006.1, read on the forward strand.
AGAACTGCTGCGCAACCTGGTCGCGTACTACTGCGTGCTGGAAGGCATCTTCTTCTACTGCGGCTTCACCCAGATCCTGTCCATGGGCCGCCGCAACAAAATGACCGGCGTGGCCGAACAGTTCCAGTACATCCTGCGCGATGAGTCGATGCACCTGAACTTCGGTATCGACGTGATCAACCAGATCAAGATCGAAAACCCACACCTGTGGGATGCCGAGATGAAGGAAGAAGCGACCCAGATGATCCTGCAAGGCACGCAGCTGGAGATCGAATACGCCCGCGACACCATGCCGCGCGGCGTGTTGGGCATGAATGCGGCGATGATGGAGGATTACCTCAAGTTCATCGCCAACCGTCGTCTGTCGCAGATTGGCTTGAAGGAAGAGTACCCAGGCACCACCAACCCGTTCCCATGGATGAGTGAGATCATGGACTTGAAGAAAGAGAAGAATTTCTTCGAAACCCGTGTGATCGAGTACCAGACCGGCGGCGCGTTGAGCTGGGATTGATCAAGACGGATGCCCAATCAAACCATCAAGACACCCTGTGTAGGCCTGTGCTCCACCGTTTATGGGGATCTGGTCTGCCGGGGCTGCAAGCGTTATCACCATGAAGTGATCCAGTGGAATGGCTACAACGCCGACGAAAAGCAGGCCGTCTGGCTGCGCCTGGAGCAATTGCTGGTGCAGGTGATGGCCAGCAAACTTGAGGTGTTCGACCCGCACCTGCTGCGCCAGCAACTGGAAACCCGCAAGATCCGCTTCGTACCGAACCAGTCGCCGTATTGCTGGGCCTACCAGCTGATCGCCCGGGGCGCACGGGTGATTTCGAAGTTGGAGGCGTATGGCCTGGCGTTGTTGCCGGAGTTTCGCGAGCGCAATCTCACAGACCTGCGGGATGCGATTGACCGGGAGTTTTTCCTGCTTTCCGAGGCGCATTACGAGCGCTACATCGCACCGGGGTTTCTGAAAGAAGCTTTTGGGCCGGCCCTGATCGCCACTGTCTAGCGAACCTTACAAAGCCACATGTGGGAGGAGACTGGCTCCCTTCCCACATTTGATCTCCGTTGTTCAGGCGGTCCAGGACGGATGCCGCTCCGCCTGCAAGCCGTACCGCTCGATAGCCTGCCGGCACACCTGCGCGTCCAGAGTCCCCTGCTCCACCAAGGCCGTCAGCGCCGCCAACACCAGGTGATGGCGGTCCACCTCAAAGAAGTCGCGCAACGCCGCCCGCGTATCACTGCGCCCGAAACCGTCGGTGCCGAGCACGGTGTAGCTGCAATCCAGATACGACCCGACCATCTGCGGTACCGCCCGCACATAGTCGGACACGGCGATCACCGGCGCGCCCTTGGGCAAGCATTCAGCCAGGTGGCTGACCCGCTTGATGCCCTGCGGATGCAGGCGGTTCCAGCGCTCCACCTCCCGCGCGTCCCGTGCCAGCTCGCTGAAACTGGTCACGCTGAATACCTCGCTGGCCACCTGCCAATCGTTCGCCAACAAGTGCGCTGCAGCCTGGACCTCGCGCAGCAGCGCGCCGGAACCGAGCAGGCGCACCTGGGCGTCGGCGGCGCCTTCCAGGCGATACATGCCTTTGATAATCGCTGCTTCCACGCCAACCGGCAGGCTTGGCTGGGGGTAGCTTTCGTTCATCAGGGTCACGTAGTAGAACTCGTCCACATCGTGCTCAAGCATCTGGCGCATGCCGTGATCGAGGATCACCGCAAACTCGCCGGCAAATGCCGGATCATAGGCGCGACAATTGGGCACCGTGGCGGCCGTGAGGTGACTGCTGCCGTCCTGATGCTGCAAGCCCTCGCCCCCCAGGGTGGTGCGCCCGGCGGTGGCCCCCAGCAGGAAACCACGTGCGCGCTGGTCGGCAGCGGCCCAGATCAGGTCGCCGACCCGCTGGAAGCCGAACATTGAGTAATAAATGTAGAACGGCAGCATGCGCAGGCCATGCACCGAATAGCTGGTAGCCGCCGCGACCCAGGAACTGATGGCACTGGCTTCGCTGATGCCTTCTTCGAGTATCTGCCCGTCGGTGGCTTCGCGGTAGCTGAGGATCGAACCGATGTCTTCCGGCTCATAGCGCTGGCCAACGCTGGAATAAATACCGATTTGCTTGAACAGATTGGCCATGCCGAAAGTACGCGCCTCATCCGCCACGATGGGCACGATGCGCGGGCCGAGCGTCTTATCCTTGAGCAGGTTGCTGAGCATGCGCACAAAGGCCATGGTCGTGGACATTTCCTTGCCATCGGCGCCTGTGGCGAAACCGGCATAATCGACGACGGGCGGCACGCTGACCGGCGCAGCCTGTTGCGTGCGGCTTGGCACATAACCGCCCAGGGCCGTGCGGCGCTGGTGCAGGTAGCGCATTTCCAGGCTGTCATCGCCCGGTTTGTAGAAACTCAAGGACTCGGTCTGCGCATCCGACAACGGCAGGCGAAAGCGGTCACGGAAGGCGATCAACGCCTCTCGGTCGAGCTTTTTCTGTTGGTGAGTGGTCATCTTGCCTTGCCCGGCCTCGCCCATGCCGAAGCCCTTTTTGGTCTGGGCCAGGATCACCGTCGGCTTGCCTTTGACCCGGCGCGCGGCGTGGTAGGCCGCGTGGATCTTGACCATGTCGTGGCCACCGCGCTTGAGCCGGTCGATCTGCTCATCGCTCATGCCTTCGACCAGTTTGGCCATGACCGCGCTTTGGCCGAAAAAGTGTTCGCGGTTGTAGGCGCCATCTTTGGCGGCGAAGGTCTGGAATTGGCCGTCGACAGTGTTCGACAAGGTGTCGACCAGCGAACCGTCGGTGTCTTTGGCGAACAAGGCGTCCCAGTCCGAGCCCCATACCAGCTTGATCACGTTCCAACCGGCACCGGCAAACAACGCCTCCAACTCATCGATGATCCGCCCATTGCCGCGCACCGGGCCGTCCAGGCGTTGCAGGTTGCAGTTGACCACCCAGGTCAGGTTGTCGAGGCCCTCGCGAGCGGCCAACGTCAGGGCCGACATGCTTTCCGGCTCGTCCATTTCACCGTCACCGAACACGCCCCACACGTGGCGGTCGGTAGTGTCCTGCAGGCCGCGGTGTTGCAGGTAGCGCATGAAGCGCGCCTGGAAAATCGAGCTGATGGGGCCAATGCCCATGGAGCCGGTGGGGAACTGCCAGAAGTCGGGCATCAGCCAAGGGTGTGGATAGCTGGAAAGCCCACGGGCGCCGGATTGCGGGCCGCTGATTTCCTGGCGATAGTGAGCCAGGTCGTTTTCGCTCAAGCGCCCTTCAAGGAAGGCCCGGGCATAGATGCCTGGCGCGGAATGCGGCTGGTAGAACACCAGATCACCGCCAAAATGGTCGTTGCGGGCACGGAAAAAGTGGTTGAAGCCCACTTCGAACAAGTCCGCGGCGCTGGCGTAACTGGCGATGTGCCCACCCAGTTCACCGTAGGCCTGGTTGGCGCGCACCACCATGGCCAGGGCATTCCAGCGCACCCACGAAGCAAGACGCTCTTCGGTGGCCAGGTCGCCGGGGAAGGCCGGCTGCTGCTCGACGCTGATGCTGTTGATATACGGCGTACCGTGGCGCGGCTTCCAGTCGATAGGCGGTGCACTGCCCTCCCGGGCCAGCAGGTCGAGGATCTGCCGTGCCCTCGCTGGCCCGGCGTGGGCCGCCAGTGAAGCCAGGGCGTCACGCCATTCGTCCAGCTCTTGCTGATCCAATGCCGTGTGATTGACTGCACTTACGAAACCGTTCATGGGCACCTCCGGGCTTTTTTTCCAGTTTATGTCGGTGCCTGAGGATTTTTTGCCTGTTATCAGGCGCTGTCTGCAGCAGTTTGAGCATGAATCACTGCCAATCGGCTTTTTACCAGCACATTGTGCTCCAGCCCCCCGAAACCACCCAACTGTGTTTAAAATGCCGCCCGCTCAATGACTGACGCTCGACGATGACCCCTGACGCACTCGCCACCCTGTCCGCTCACCTGCTCACCGCCCTGGCCAACCCGCCGGCTGAAACCCGCCGCCTGTTCCACGGCCGTGGCCGCTGCTGGCCGGGCCTGGAGCAATTGACCGTGGACTGGTTGCAAGGCGTGGTGCTGGTGGCGCTGTTCAAGGAGCCTGAGCCTGCCCCGTTGGAAGCCTTGAAACAGTGGCTGCAGACGCACCTGAGTGCTTACACCGTGGCCCTGCAACACCGTTATCTGCCGCAAAGCACTACCGAATGGCTGGTGGGCGACGCGGTGGATGAACTGACGATTACCGAAGGCGGCCTGCGCTACCTGATCGACCTGGGTAAGAAACAGAACAGCGGGCTGTTCCTCGACATGCGTTACGGTCGCAACTGGGTACGCGAACAGGCCAAGGGCCAGCGAGTGCTCAACCTGTTTGCCTATACCTGCGGGTTTTCCGTGGCCGCTATCGAAGGCGGCGCCGATCACGTGGTGAACCTGGACATGGCCCGTGGCGCCCTGAGCCGTGGCCGCGATAACCATCGCCTGAATGGGCATGACCTGAGCAAGGTCACGTTTCTGGGCCACGACCTGTTCAAATCCTGGGCCAAGGTCATCCACGGCGGTCCCTACGACCTGGTGATCATCGACCCACCGTCCTTCCAGAAAGGCAGCTTTTTGTTGACCAAGGACTACCAGCGCGTGTTGCGCCGCCTGCCGGATTTGCTCACGCCCCAAGGCACGGTGCTGGCGTGCATGAACGACCCGGCGTTCGGGGAAGACTTCCTGATTGATGGCGTGACCCGCGAAGCGCCGGGCCTGCGCTTTGTGGAACGGCTGGAAAACCCACCGGAATTCCCGGATATCGACCCGCAAAGCGGTTTGAAGACGCTGGTGTTCCGTCAGGGCTGATGCCGAAACGTCCTACGCTTGCTACGCTAAGGGATATACCGGGGTGGTGAACCTTATCCCCCCCTTCCCGGTCGATACCTGCATTCCTGGCCAGATTCGACGACGCCATGTTGTCGGCTGCCCCGTTTGACCTTTTGGAGAACCGCCCGTGATATCGACCCTGCATGTAGCCAGACTCAAAGCCTGGGGCGCCCACGGCTTTACCGCCACCGGTGTGGTACTGGCCTTCCTGGCCACCCTGGCATTGCTGGAAAACTCCCCCAAAGCGTGCCTGCTGTGGCTGGGCCTGGCGCTGGTGGTCGATGGCCTCGATGGTTCGCTCGCGCGACGGGTCAATGTGAGCACGGTCTTGCCCAGCTTTGACGGCTCGGTGCTGGACCTGGTGATCGATTACCTGACGTACGTGTTTATTCCGGCACTGTTTATCTACCGCTATATCGACCTGCCGGACTTTACCCATCTGTTTACGGTGTCGGTCATCCTGGTGTCATCGTTGTTCTGCTTCTGCAACGTGAACATGAAGAGCAAGGACAACTACTTCGTCGGCTTCCCCGCGGCGTGGAACGTGGTGGCGTTGTGCGTGTATATCATCCAGCCCGACGCCTGGGTCACCTTGTTGACGGTGATCGGCCTGGCGCTGCTGACCGTGACGCCGATGAAGTTCTTGCATCCGTTCCGGGTCAAGCGGTTCATGCCGATCAACATCGCCGTGACCACGATCTGGTTGCTGTGCAGTTTCCTAATGGTGGTGGACTATCCGAACACCAACCCGTGGACGTTTGGGTTGTGGTCACTGATGTCGGCTTATTTCCTGGGCATATGCGTGTGGCGCACAGCGCTGGAATGGATCGAAACCCGCCGGTAAACAGCGGGCGCGGTTGGAAGTACGTGAGGGGCGGTGCGACGATTCGACGTGCACTGCCCCTCCTGCATTTGGATATGCGTGCATCAGCCGGGTAAGATGGCGCCTCTCGCTTAGCGCCCTGCCAATAATAAGCCCTGCCCATGCCCTTCGAACTCAGCGTTGACCTCACTACCCTCGCCATTCTCGCCGTTGTGGCCTTTATCGCCGGTTTCATCGACGCCATCGCCGGCGGCGGCGGGCTGCTCACCACGCCGGCCCTGCTCACCGCCGGGATGCCGCCGCATCTGGTGCTGGGCACCAACAAACTCAGTTCTACCTTTGGCTCCGCCACCGCGAGCTTTACGTTCTACCGACGCAAGCTGTTTAACCCGCGCCAGTGGGTGCACGCCATCGTCGGTACGCTGGTCGGCGCGTTGACCGGTGCGGTAGTCGCGCACTACCTGCCCGCCGAAACCCTGAACAAAATGCTCCCGGTGATCGTGTTCGCCTGTGGCGTGTACCTGCTGTTCGGCGGCACGCCCAAGGCACCACTGGATGCCGATGCGCCGATCAAGAAGAAATGGCAAGCCACCCAGGGCTTCGGCCTGGGCTTCTACGACGGCGTGGCCGGCCCCGGCACCGGCGCGTTCTGGACCGTGAGCACCATGCTGCTGCACCCGATCGACCTGGTGAAGGCCAGCGGCGTGGCGCGCAGCATGAACTTCGTCAGCAACGCGGCGGCGCTGACGGTGTTCATCATCAATGGTTCGGTGGACTGGATCGTCGGCCTGGCCATGGGCCTTTCGGTGATGTGCGGCGCGTTCTTTGGCGCGCGCAGCGCGATCAGCGGCGGCGCCAAATTCATTCGGCCGGTGTTTATCACCGTGGTGCTCGGCCTGACGGTACGCCTAGCCTGGCAGCACTGGTTCAGCGTGGCCTAGACGCCGCGCCAGGTAGAGGTCGATCAGGTAACGCGCAATCGAGCGTGATGCCGGCAACGGCGGCAGCTCATGGATGTTGAACCACTGCGCGTCTTCGATTTCGTCGGCCTGGGGGACGATATCGCCCCCGGCGTATTCGGCATGGAAACCCAGCATCATCGAGTGAGGGAACGGCCAGCATTGGCTGCCCATGTACTGGATGTTCTTGACCTCCACCTGCACCTCCTCGCGCACTTCGCGGATCAGGCAGTCCTCGGCCGACTCGCCCGGCTCGGCAAACCCGGCCAGGGTGCTGTAGACGCCCGTGACGAAGCGTGGCGAACGCGCCAGCAGGATCTCATCGCCGCGTGTCACCAGCACGATCATGCTCGGGGATATCCGTGGGTAGCTGCGCAGGTCGCAGGCCTGGCAATACATCGCGCGTTCCCGTGGCACCTGGACCATGGCCTGGCCGCAACTGCCGCAAAACCGATGCTCCCGCGCCCAGGTACCGATCTGCGCGGCGTAGCCCAGCACTTTGTACAGGGTGTGATCGCCTTGCAGCATGAAGCCGCGCAGTCCCTGCCAGCTGCAACCGGGCACTTGGGCGGGCGAATTGAGCTCCAGCAAGTACACCGGCTCACCATCGAGGTGGCCGATGCCATGCTCGGCGAACACCGGCAGGTCCTGGCGCTTGAGCCACTCCCTGGGAAACAGCGGGCCGTTGCTGTCATGCAGAAAACCGTCGCGGCTGCGGGCGACGGCCCATCCGCCGGGAGTGTCGTTGTCGAGCAGGGTTGTGGTAATCCAGCCTGGGGTCATGTCAGTCAATCCACGAATTCGGGTTTCTGCTTACTCATGTGGGCCGCGATGGCCACGCGCAGGTCGTTGGATTGCAACATAGCGGAGTTCCAGGTGGCAACGTATTCCAGACCATCATTGACCGTGTGGTCACGCATGTAGCTGATCATGGCCTTGGTGCCGGTCACGGCAATCGGCGACTTGGCGGCGATTTCATGGGCGATTTCCATCACCCCGGCCAGCAGGCTTTCCTGATCGGCATACACGCGATTGACCAGGCCAATGCTGCGCGCTTCCTCGGCACCGAACTGGCGTCCGGTATAGGCCAGCTCGCGCAGCATGCCGTCGCCGATAATGCGCGGCAGGCGCTGCAGGGTGCCGACGTCGGCGGCCATGCCGATATCGATTTCCTTGATGGAGAACTGCGCCCCTTCGGCGGCATAGCGCATGTCGCAGGCGCTGATCAGGTCGATGGCACCGCCGATACAGTAACCCTGGATCGCCGCCAGCACCGGTTTACGGCAGTTGTCGACGGCATTGAACGAGGCTTGCAGTTCGAGGATCTTGCGCCGCAGCAGGCGTGCGTTGCGGCCGACATCCTTGCCGAACTCGTTGGCCACCGACGCGAGCATCATCAAATCGATGCCGGACGAGAAATGCTTGCCGGCACCGCTGAGTACCACCGCGCGTACGGCGTCGGTGTCGTCGACCCATTGGAAGATGTCGATGATTTCGGTCCAGAACGCCGCGTTCATCGCGTTGATCTTTTCCGGGCGATTGATCTGCACATGGGCAACGTTGCCGGTGAGTTCGACGACGAAAGCTTGGTATTCGGACATGGCAGTGATCCCTGACTGGCGAGTGGTAAGGCTCGCACTATAACAAGGGTGTGCAACGGCGCATCGGCCAAAAACGGGACGGGCAAGCGTGATGGAATGTGGCTGGCGCGCCGTGCATGCAGCGCCGATACATTTCATCCAGCAGGCCCGACTTATCGGCTATACCATCAGGGCCTTTGCCTGGAGCCACCTATGCCGATCACGTTTCGCTCGTCGCTGATTTTGACCCTGGTGGTCGTGCTGACCGGTATCGGCGCGGGCCTGGGCGGAATGCTCCTGGCGCTGCTGCTGCACGGCATTCAACACCTGGCGTACGGCTATAGCCTCGACAGCCTGGCCAGCCATGAAACCTTTTTGTGGGGCGTAACCGCTGCCGCCCCCCAGCGCCGTTTGCAGGTGCTGATGCTGTGCGGTGTGGTCGCCGGGCTGGGCTGGTGGACGATCTATCGCTATGGCCGCCCGCTGGTGAGCATCAAGCAGGCCGTGTCTGCAAGCATGCCGGCCATGCCGCCCAAGACCACCCTCGCCCACGCCCTCTTGCAGATCATCACCGTGGCCCTCGGCTCGCCCCTGGGTCGTGAGGTGGCGCCCCGTGAGGTGGGCGCACTGGTGGCCACATGGCTGTCCCGGCGCGCACGACTTGAGCCGCACATGCACCGGCTGCTCGTCGCTTGCGGTGCGGGCGCCGGGCTGGCGGCGGTGTACAACGTGCCATTGGGCGGCGCGGTGTTTGTACTGGAAGTGCTGGTGGGTGCATTCAGTTGGCCGGCGGCACTGATTGCGTTGGCCACTTCGGCGATTGGCGCAGCGGTGGCGTGGATCGGGCTGGGCGCGGAATCGCAGTACGTGGTACCGCATTTCGTGCTGAGCCCGGCACTGATCGCCTGGGCCGTGGTATGCGGGCCGGTGTTCGGCGTGGCCGCCTACGGATTCACCCGCCTGACCGGAGCCGCGAGGGCCAACGCAGCACGAGGGTGGCGCCTGCCGGTACTGGCGTTGATCAACTTTACGCTGATTGGCGGGTTGGCCATGCTGCTGCCGCAGATCCTCGGCAATGGCAAAGGCCCGGCGCAATTAGGCTTCGACAATGAGCTGAGCATCGGCCTTGCCGCCGTGCTGCTGGCGGCCAAGATACTGGTCACCGTCGCCACCCTGCGTGCCGGTGCCGAGGGTGGCCTGCTGACGCCCGGCCTCGCCAATGGCGCACTGCTGGCGATCATCCTCGGTGGTGCCTGGGGCCTGGTGTTCCCCGGCGCACCTCTGGGTGCCTTTGCGATCATCGGTGCGGCGGCGTTCCTGGCAGCCAGCATGAGCATGCCGATAACCGCGATTGTATTGGTGGCGGAGTTCACCCGTATCGACCATGACTTTCTGGTGCCGATCATCCTGGCGGTAGTGGGCTCGGTGTGCGTGAGCAAGCTGTGCCAACGTTGGGAAAACACTGGAAAAAAGCCGGCCTAAGCGCCATCCTTCGCGCTTTAAGCCGCCCCTCAGCGGCGCTCGACGTATAAAGGATATGCCCCCATGCACGCCCAACCCCTCGCCCCTGCCGATTTCGAATTCATCGAAGACATCCTGCTCAAGTACGGTGACGATCATTCGGTGCTGAACCTGGCCGAACTCGACGGTTATTTCACCGCCTTGGTCTCCAGCCCCGCTCAGGTGGAAGTCGGCGAATGGTTTCCGGCGATCTGGGGCGGGCAAAACCCGGATTGGGAAAGCGTGGATGAGGCCCAGCGCTTCCTGGAACTGTGCGTACGCCATATGAATACCTTGGCGGCGCAACTGGTAACCGATACACAAGCGTTCAAGGCGCGTTTCGATGACACCGAACATCAGGGCCAAGTCGTCACGCTCGCTGAAGAATGGTGCTTTGGCTATATCCGTGGTGCAGCCATCGGCAACTGGCCGGAGTTGCCGGCCGCCCAGGCCGCGGAGCTGGAAAAGATCTCCTGGTGCGCTGAACAGGACAACTTCGAATTGCCGGCAGACCTGGATGTAGGCGCCCATCAACAGCGGGTCAGCGAAATCGAACCGGCTGCGCGGGCGCTACATGATTACTGGTTGGCCAAGCGTTAAGCAGGCTTATTTAAAGTCCAGGTCAAACGCCTGGTAGAACGCATTGCCGGTGTTGGCCACGATCCACATCAGCACCACCACGTGCCTGCCCTTCTTGCCCTTGGGCAGCTTCACCTGGTGCTCGACCTTGGCTTTGAGTTCGGCGGCGTGCTGGTAGTACGGCACCTGGGTGTAGAAATCCTCGAAGAATGGCGTGGGTTCCAACTGAGCGCGGCTGATGCGCAGTTTCGGGTCCCAGCCATCCTTAGTGATGAGCCAGCGATAACCGCGGGTGACGTGGGGGGCGGTGTATTCCCACTGCACCTTGAAGTCCTGGCCGGCCTCGACATTCAACAGCGGCCAGGTGAACGGCGTATTGAGCTTCTTGCTCATCTCATCGTCGGTAAAGTTGACGCAGTCGCGATCGTCGGTTTTGCCGCCGCTCAGGATATGCCCATCGGCAGGCGGCGTGACGCTCTGGTCATCGGTTTGATAAGGCGCTGGGAATGGCCCCGCGTTGAGTGCGGGAAAGTTTTTGCCGCCTTCCATCTCGTTGACTTGCCAGTTGCCCAGCAGCCCACGTTCCACGGCGACCGCGCCACGGCTGGTCGGGGTCACGACGCGACCATGCCTGAGTTGAGTCTGGGGTTTGTTCATTTCAGTCACTCCTTGATTGAAAACTCCCCGGGATGGGGAGTGACCTGAACTTACCCCATCACCCGCGCTTGTCCAGCGAGCCGCAGCGTAGGAAAAGTTACATGTCATGCATGTCCCATTGAGCAGACGCGTTTGTCTTGCGCCGGATTTGGGTGCACGCCTACCCTGCCAGGAGTCATCCACCTACAGGCCTTGTCCTGGAGCCGGTAGTTGTCAGAGCAACCCAAGAGCCGCCCGCGCTGCGGAAAATGCCGGTCGGCGGCGATCCCCGCTCGACAAGCACTGCGCCTATACCCGATTATTCGGGTCCGCCCGTTGGCCGCGCCAGCCACCTTGCCTTGACCAGGAGCCTTGTACCTTGAGTTCGCAGAAAACCGTGACCGTGACACCGCCCAACTTCCCCCTGAACGGCAAGGTCGCGCCCCCCGGCTCCAAGTCCATTACCAACCGCGCCCTGCTGCTGGCGGCCCTGGCCAAGGGCACCAGCCGTTTGAGCGGTGCCCTGAAAAGCGATGACACCCGCCACATGTCGGTGGCGCTGCGCCAGATGGGCGTGACCATCGATGAGCCGGACGACACCACGTTCGTCGTCACCAGTGCGGGCAAACTGCAACTGCCTGCCCAACCGCTGTTCCTCGGCAATGCCGGCACCGCCATGCGCTTTCTCACCGCCGCCGTGGCCACCGTGCAAGGCACCGTCGTGCTGACCGGCGACGACTATATGCAAAAACGCCCGATCGGACCGCTGCTGGACACCCTTGGCCAGAACGGTATCCGCGTCGACAGCCCCACCGGCTGCCCGCCGGTGACCGTGCACGGGGTGGGCAAGGTGCAAGCCCAGCGGTTTGAAATCGACGGCGGTTTGTCCAGCCAGTACGTGTCGGCCCTGTTGATGCTCGCGGCCTGCGGCGAAGCGCCGATTGAAGTGGCGTTGACCGGCAAGGACATCGGCGCCCGTGGCTACGTGGACCTGACCCTGGACTGCATGCGGGCCTTCGGCGCGAAGGTCGATGTGGTCGACGACACCACCTGGCGAGTGGCCCCGACCGGCTATACCGCCCATGATTACCTGATCGAACCCGACGCCTCTGCCGCCACCTACTTATGGGCCGCTGAAGTGTTGACCGGTGGCCGCATAGACATCGGCGTGGCGGCGCAGGACTTCACCCAGCCGGACGCCAAGGCCCAGGCCGTGATCGCGCAGTTCCCCAACATGCAGGCCGAGGTGATCGGTTCGCAGATGCAGGACGCGATCCCCACCCTGGCGGTGCTCGCCGCGTTCAACAACACGCCGGTGCGCTTCACGGAACTGGCCAACCTGCGCGTGAAGGAATGCGACCGCGTGCAGGCCCTGCACGACGGTCTCAACGAAATCCGCCCGGGCCTTGCGACCATCGAAGGCGACGATCTGTTGGTGGCGAGCGACCCCGCACTGGCCGGCACAGCCTGCACCGCATTGATCGACACCCATGCCGACCACCGCATCGCCATGTGCTTTGCCCTGGCCGGGCTGAAAGTCTCGGGGATTCGCATCCAAGACCCGGACTGCGTGGCCAAGACCTATCCTGAATACTGGAACGCCCTGGGTAGCCTCGGGGTGGCGCTGAGCTACTAAGCCGGCAGCGTCGGAATGGGGAGGCCATGCACATGACAATTCGCCAACCCTGCCCACCCGGCGCTTGCGTCTGCGATCGCGAACAATTGCTGGACGTGCCCGGTGCCGACTTGCGCATCCTGCACTTGACGCGCCAGGAAGAAAAACGCCTGATCGAACGCCTCGAAGACCTCAAAAGCCTGCAAGACCTGGAACACATGCAACAGCGGATGTATGAGCTATTGGGTATCCGCCTGCACATCGCACCGGGGCATACGGAGGTCAAGAGCATGCGTGGGATTCAGATCGTCATCGATGAGCTGCCCGGCATGTGTCGCAAGACCCGGCAGGCCATCCCGGCGGCGATTCGTCGCGGTATGGAGAAACGCCCGGAAATCGCCTACCGCTTGCTGGACGCCCACGACCTGTTTCGCGAAGGCTGAATCAGCTGGCGACCGGCTCGTGCTGGAACACCCGCTGCCCGATCGCCTTCGCGGTCTGCAAATGCGTTTGGGCCGTGCCGCTTTCCGATTCCAGCAACAACTCGGACGTCACCACCTGCGCCCCGCAGTAATCAAAGATTCCGTAGTCGATTTGCGTGCGCATGGCCTGGGCATAGCCGTGCCGCTCAAACGCGCTTTCATCCGCCGCGCCGACCGCCAGCAGGTGCACCTGCAAATGGCGCAGTTTTTTCACCACCGGCAGGTCCGGGCCGTAATCGATCGCCCAACCGTTGACGAACACGCGGTCCACCCAGCCTTTGAGCAAGCCCGGCAACGACCACCAATAAATCGGAAACACCAGCACCAGCGCATCGGCGCGATCAATGCGCGCTTGCTCGGCGAACACATCGGCCGGTGGGGTGGCACGGGTGCGATGCACAAGGTGGTCAGCGGCGGTGTAGCGCGGATCGAAGCCTTCGCCGGCGAGGTCGGCGAACTCATGGCTGTGGCCCGACGCGGTGAGCCCCGCGGCGACCTGCGCAGCCAGGCTATGGGTGAGGGATTTGGGGTCGTGATGAGCAACAACGATCAAAGCGTGCATGACATTATCTCCCTTTCAGTTTAGGCTGAACCTAAACTACTTTTAGTAAGTTACTCCCAGTAAGTTACGTTTGGTATATAAGCATGTCAAGCCATGAATCACCTGCGCCACGTCGGCGTTTATCCCGCGAAGATCGCTTTCGCCAATTGCTCGATGTGGCCTGGCAACTGGTGCGCGAGGAAGGCACCGACGCCCTGACCCTGGGCCGCCTGGCGGAACTGGCGGGCGTCACCAAGCCGGTGGTGTATGACCATTTCGTCACGCGTGCGGGGTTGTTGGCTGCACTGTATGAAGATTTTGACCGGCGGCAGAATCAGCAATTTGCCGAGGCCATCGAAGCCAGCGCGGCGACCCTGGAAGATCGGGCCTGGGTGATCGCCGCGTGTTATGTCGATTGTGTCCTGCTGCAAGGCCGGGAAATCCCGGGCGTGATCGCAGCGCTGAGCAGTTCGCCAGAGCTGGAAACCCTCAAACGCCGCTACGAGGCGATCTTCCTCGATAAATGCCGCGATGCGCTGTCGCCCTATGCGCCGGGGGCCCAGGTTACCCAGGCCGGCTTGCGCGCCATGCTCGGTGCCGCTGAAGCGTTATCCCATGCGGCCGCCAGCGGCGAGATCAGCCGCGAAGAAGCGCAACAGGAACTGCTGGCGACCATCCTGGCGATGGTCAATCGCGGTTCAAATGGGCGCGCCGTGCGTTCAACCACGGTTCTGTAGAAACAACTGCACCTTGCGTGTCAGTTGGTCGAGATGACGGTCACGCTGTTTCTCGGCGTCCACCATGGCGCGCTTGCCATGTTTTTGCAGCAGGTACGTGTGAATCTGCCGCACCTCCAACGAGCGGTAGATGGACGCCACGTCCAGCACGCCCATCAGGCCATCGGTGCCATAGTCGCGGGTGTTCATCAGCACCTGCGTACCGCGTGCGCCGCGCACTTGAAAGCCCATGGCTTCGAAGGCCGAGACCTTTTCGACCGCGCACGCCAGTTCGGCGTGGGGATAACGTGCCAGTACCTCCTGCAGCATCGCCCGCGCCACGCCCTGGCGGCGAAAGCTTGCCTGCACCGCCATGAAGGCAATACCGCAGGCTTGCGGGTCATCCTTCACGGGCAGGTACAGGCAAAAACCGATCACCTGTTCCGCCTCCATCGCCACCACCAATTCGACTGCAATGCCCTTCGACCCGTCCAGGGCTTCCAGGTACAGGTGCACCTCAAAACCGATAGCGTACTGGTAGATGTTGTAGAGCAAATTGCTCGGCGGCAGCGCGACACTGCTGATGTCGGTGAGGTTGTCCACCACCATCTGCAGGATCTGGCCATTGATAGGCTCGGGGCACGGCGTGGTGTAGCGGGTAAGGCTGAACATGCAAATTCCTGGGTTTCGCGTCAAGGCAGCGGCGATTGTACCTGTTGCAGGCACACCTCAAGCAAACAGCCGGTCGCGGAACAGCGCCTGGGTCAGCGCTTGGGGGGCAGACGCCGGCGCCGCCCTCAACGTAATCTCTCGGATGCACTGAAAAGACTGGGGAACCCTGTAAGAACAGGGTTTTCCAGTTGCATTCAAAGCAACGTAATACGCCACCTCTACGGCAAAACTCACCAGGCTCTCAGGGGGTTGCCTTTGGTAATGTGCTCGTACATCCGAACCCTACGGTGATTGCGCGCATAACCGCCCATTGCAGATACAGTGCCGCTTTGGATGTGATCGAGGTAACGGAACATCGTTCGCGGTGAAATAAAACGCACCTGGTAGCCCTGGGCAGTCATTCGATCCTGCAGTTCATACCCCGGATTGCGCTTGTCCATTTGAAAGTGAAACCCGTGTTGTTTGATGAGTCTCGCATTCCAAAGCGTGCAAAAGCTCTTCAGGTGAACCTCTCGATACGGCTTGGGCGCCCTCGCCTGCACACCGAGCGCCAATAGACTCCGTCGGGCGTAGTGTTTGCAAAAACGTGAGGCCAGGCGCCAGGCCGAGCGAACCACACCTCGATCCAGTTGCTCCAGGCACCCGACGGCGGCCACTTCTCGCGGCCCCTTGCATTGCTCGATCATCATGGCAAAGACTGCCGGGTCATAGATGAAGGTGTCGGTGTGCAACAGAAACAAATAGTCGGTTTCAACCCGCGCCAGAGCAAGATCCAGAGCCCGGCCATGGGCAATGTTTCCCGCCTCGGGGTCGCTGTGCTTGCGTTCGACTAATTGAATCCAGTCGAGCGTGCGCAAGTACTCACTGCTTGCATCGTCGGATTGGTTATCCACCACAATCACCGGAACACTTGCCCCGCGCAGAGCCTCCTGCAGAAGCGTGAGACAGGTTTTGGTCAGATCAAGTGTTTTGTAGTTAACCAACGCAATGCTGTAGTTGGCTGTCGTTGTAAGTGGACCGGACATAATCTATGGAACCTCGATGATTTAACCGAAATCGCGCAAGACGTTCTTAACGTTGTAGAGACGTTCTCACGGTCAATTCGAACGCGAGACATCATTGCTGGAAGTGTTCTGATTGCTGGCAGTGGCTGTAGCCGTGGTAGACCCTGACTCTTTGAGCGTGGTCATGGCGGTTACCCTTGCCGCTTCCATCTTGGCTGTCACGGTGTCGCCACCGCCTTCCGCCATTGCGGCGACGGAGGCAGTCATCAAGGTCACGATCACAAGGGCTTTAAGGCTTTTCATGAGTGTTCTCCAGGAGTGAGTTGAGCCAACACAGGTGTGTTGGCTTGGACTCATCCTGGGGCTCACCGCCTTTCGCCCTGTTCTCCGCTGAATAAATTTTTTGACAGGTTGGCAGCGCTTTGGCTTCGTTCAGTGCGGCATCAATGCCGGCGGCGCTTCATCCAGAACGCGGAGGCGGCACGCCGAGGCACTGGCTCGGGCCTGCTGAACCTGTCGCGAAATCCGGGGTTGATTGTCGGCACTTCGGCCCTCGGCGCCGGCGCTGAGGCAAAAAGTTCGGATCAATGGGTGCATGGATGCACTCGGATCGCGCATCATGGGCACTTTCAAGCTCAAGGGTAACGTCCATGCGCGTTCTGTCATTGATGATGGGTCTTACGACGCTGGCCGCCACTACGGTGTTCTGCGCCAGCGCGATGGCGAATGAAGAAAGTCAGTTGGTACAACAGATCAACCAGTACCGCAGCCAGGTGCAGCGCTGCGGTGACCAGGGTTCCCAGGAACTGCCGCCGCTGACCAGCGACACACGGCTGGTGCTGCCGGCCACCAATGTCGGCGATTTGCAGCAAGCGTTGGCGCGGGCTGCGTACCCGATGGTCAACGTACAGGCCATCAGCCTGTCCGGGCCCAAGGATGCACAGGCGGCGATGAAAGCCGTACGCGAAAGCTTTTGCCGGGTGGTCCTGGACCCGCAATTCGTCGACATCGGCGTGAGCAATAGCGGCCAGGACTGGCGCATCGTGCTGGCGCGCCCGCTGCTGACCAGCGGCCTGGGCGACTGGCAGACCGAAGGCAAGCAACTGCTGAACCTGATCAACGCCGCCCGTGCCCAGGCGCGCCAATGCGGCACCCAGGCCTTCAGCGCCACCACGCCATTGTCGTGGAACGACGACCTGGCCGGCGCTGCCAACAATCACACACGCAACATGGCCAACGGCAACTTCTTCGACCATCTGGATCACGACGGCCGCACCCCGGGCGACCGGGCCGAGTTGGCTGGGTACATTGCGAAGAACATCGGCGAAAACATCGCCGCCGGCCTCGATACTCCACGTAAGGTGGTGGACGGCTGGCTCGCCAGCCCAGGGCATTGCGCCAACCTGATGAACCCGCAATTTCGTGAATTGGGCGCGTCTTACGCGATGGACCCGAAGAGTGATGCGGGGATCTACTGGACGTCGGATTTCGGCGCGCAGTAGTCGATGTGCAACGACCCCTGACTGCCAAGCGTGTGCCTATTCAGATGGAGATAGCATCAAATAGCCATCCCCTGGATAATCGCGCTGAACTGGCAACGTTGATTTCGGTCTTCTGCCTGTTGGCCTGACTTTTCAGGCATCGACAGCCCGCGGCAGACAAGGTGCACCCACAATGATGAATTGGCTGCAAAGCAGCAGCGACATGGCCGAGCAGGTACGACGGCATGATTGGTCCGCCACCCCATTGGGGCCACTGGACCAATGGCCCGACGTGCTCAAGACCACCGTCGCATTGTGCTTTGCTTCAAGCTTCCCCCAATCCATCGCCTGGGGACCGTCGCTGATCACCCTCTACAATGACGCATTCGTGTCGATTCTGGGCGACAAGCCGGCCGCATTGGGACGCCCGTTCAGTGAGGTGTGGCACGAGGCCTGGGACGACATCGGGCCGATCGCCAATGCAGCCTATCAAGGCCATGCCACCTATATCGAAAACTACCCCTTGGTGATCGAGCGTGGCGCAGGCGCAGAGCAGGCGTACTTCACCTTTTGCTACAGCCCGATCCGTGACCCTCAAGGCGTGGTCGTGGGCATGCTCGACACGGTCACCGAAACCACGACCACCGTATTCCTCGCCCGCCGTCTTGCCGCGCTGGATGCCATCGGCAGTGCCGTGGCCGGCGCCACCGACGCACAAGCCATCATGAGCATCACCACGCGCCTGCTGGCCGAGCACCTGCAGGTGTCCAATTGCGCCTACGCCGATATGGATGCCGATGAAGACGGTTTCACCATTCGCGGCAATTGGGCCGCGCCTGGTTCGCCGAGTATTGTCGGACGCTACCGCCTGGCGTCGTTTGGCGAACAGGCCGTGCGAAAACTGCGCGCGGGCGAGCCCCTGGTGATTCGCGACAACCGTGTGGAGTTCACACCCGAGGAGTCCGCCCGCTACCTGGCCCTGGGCGCCACGGCGACAGTGTGCTTCCCGCTGATCAAGGACGGTCGCCTGACTGCACTGATGGCCGTGCACGACAAAGCGGCGCGCGCCTGGTCGCCCTATGAACTGGCGCTCCTCGGTGAAGTCACCGAACGCTCCTGGGCGCACATCGAGCGGGTGCGCGCCGACGCCGCCGTGCGCGAGGGCCTGGCGGCCATCACCGAACTGAACGCCACCCTGGAGCAACGGGTAGAAGAGCGCACCACCGCACTGACCCAGGCCGAAGCCGCACTGCACCAGTCGCAAAAGCTGGAAGCGATCGGCCAATTGACCGGCGGCGTAGCCCATGACTTCAACAACTTGCTGACGATCATTCGCTCCTCCGTGGATTTTCTGCGCCAGCCGGGGCTGTCCGAAGACCGTCGCCAGCGCTACCTAGGCGCCGTCTCCGACACTGTCGAGCGGGCCAGCAAGCTCACCAGCCAGTTGCTCGCGTTCGCCCGCCGCCAACCGCTGAACCCGGAAGTCTTCGACGCGGGCCTGCGCGTGCAAAACATCGGCGAGATGCTCGAAAGCGTCACCGGCGCGCGCATTCATGTAAAGGTCGAACTACCCGGACACCCCTGCCATGTACGTGTCGACGCCAGCCAGTTTGAAACTGCGCTGATCAACATTGCCCTCAATGCACGCGATGCCATGGACGGCCAGGGCACCCTGACCCTGCGCGTGGCCCACGTCTCGGCGCTGCCACGCATCCGTGGCGATGCCGCGGCCCAGCAGCCGTTCGTGACCGTATCTCTGGCCGACACGGGCACGGGTATCCCGTTCGAGACGTTCGAGCGTATTTTCGAGCCGTTCTTTACCACCAAGCCGGTGGGCAAAGGCACCGGCCTGGGCTTGTCCCAGGTGTTCGGGTTTGCCAAGCAGTCCGGCGGTAACGTCGATGTGGCCAGCACCCCGGGCCAGGGCACGGTGTTTACCCTGTACCTGCCCGAAGTGGAAGCCCCGGTGGCACTGAGCGCGCCGTCGACCCTGGACTGCAACCCGGTGCGGGACAAGGCCGTGGGTCATATCCTGATCGTCGAAGACAATCTCGAAGTCGGCCGTTTCGCCAACCAGATCCTCCAGGACCTGGGCTACCAGACCACTTGGGCCACCGATGCCAGACAGGCACTGATGCTGGCCGGCGAGGACGCCATGGTGTTCGACGGGATTTTCTCGGACGTGGTGATGCCGGGCATGACCGGCGTGACCATGGTCAGGTTGTTGCGCGAGCGGCGCCCGGCTCTGCCTGTGGTACTCACTTCAGGCTACAGCGAAGAGCTGGCCGACAGCGGCTATGAAGGCTTCGAGTTTCTCGCCAAACCCTATTCCGCCGACCAGGTAGCACGGGCGCTGGCCAGATCGATGCACAGGGACTGAGCCCTACTTCGCCACGGCCACCTGGTTACGCCCCATGGCCTTGGCGTGGTACAGCGCCTTATCGGCGGTGTTCATCAGGCTGTGCAGGTCCTGATCGAGGCTGCGTACGACGGCCACTCCAAGACTGGCCGTCAAGCCCTGTACCGGTTCGACAGTCAGATTGGAAATGGTGTTGACCAATTGCTCGGCGATATCGCGCGCGGTTTCCAGCGAGGTATTGGGCAGCAACACCGCAAACTCTTCGCCGCCGAGGCGACCATACACATCCGTCTGGCGAAACGATGCACTGATCACCCCACCAATCTGCCGCAACACCTGATCGCCGGCCTGGTGACCATAGGTGTCGTTGACGCTCTTGAAGTGGTCCATGTCCATCATCAAGGCGCACACCGGCTGCTGGTTATGACGACATTGCGCATACAGCCGCTGGGCGTGTTCGAAGAACGCACGACGATTCATCAGCCCGGTCAGCTCGTCAGTCTGGGCGGCGCGCGTGGAGATGTTATGGGCACGTTCCATTTGCCGGGTCAGGCGGAAGGCTTTTTCCAGAGCGTCGGAAAATTTACGCGTGGCGCTGATCACGAAGGTCGAAAACACCAGCACTGCAATCCCCACCCCCACTTGCATCAGTGTCGGCTGAAACAGCAACCACAGCGTGCACGGCAGCAGCACCAGGGCCATGGAGCCCAGCGTCATGTAGCGGTAGGCCGAATAACTCGACACGGCACTGACAGACATGCCCACGACAAACAACATCACCAGCAACTGGGACACGCGGTCATCTTGAGGCATCACCGCCAATGCGCCGATGCCCCAGATACCGGCCGACAACATCAGCGTCATCCAATAACGCCGTTCCCAGCGCGCGGGCGTGCGCTCGACCTCGGGGCAGCGAAACCACTCCATGAACATCTTCAGGCGCAGCGACGAAGACACCGCGAGCGCCACCAGCCAAACGAGCATGACCTGGTGGTCGAAACGGTCCCAGCACAGCCAGCACAACATTGTGGCGCCCAGGTAACTGCCAAAGATCGCGGCGAACGATTGGCGAAACAGCTGGTGCAAACGGTCGGTTCGCACCTGCTCTTCGATCACGCAATCCGGGTCCAGCCCATGCCCAAGGTTGCTCATGAAATCCGCCTGCTTCGATTGCCATGACAAAGCCAGCATTGTGGCACTCAGCCAGCAGCCGGGACAACCGTCTCGCCGGTCCCAGAGCCCTTAAAGCCCTTCCGGCCGCAGAATCAGCACCCCCAATGGCGGCAGATTCAACGACAGCGACACCGGTTGCCCGTGGCGGGGTTCTTCCTGGGTGAACACGGCGCCTCCATTGCCGTAATTGGAGCCGGCGTAGGTGTCGGCATCGCTGTTGATGACCTCGCTCCAACGTCCGGCAAACGGTACACCGACGCTGTAGGCTTCGCGCGGCACCGGGGTGAAGTTAGCCACCACCAACACAGGCCTGCCCTCCTTGCTCCAGCGCAGCCAGGCATAGACGCTGTTGATTGCGTCGTCGCCGATCAGCCACTGGAAGCCCTGGGGCGAATCGTCCTGATCGTGCAGCGCAGGCTCTTCGCGGTACAGGCGGTTGAGGTCACCTACCAGCTTTTGCACACCCTTGTGTTCTGCGTATTGCAACAGGTACCAGTCCAATTGCTGGTCGTGGTTCCACTCGCGCCACTGGCCGAACTCACACCCCATGAACAGCAGCTTCTTGCCTGGATGCATCCACATGAAGCTCAGGTAGGCGCGCAGGTTGGCGAACTTCTGCCAGCGATCGCCAGGCATCTTGTCAATCAGCGAGTGTTTGCCGTGCACCACTTCATCGTGGGAGATCGGCAGGATAAAGCGCTCGGACCAGGCGTACACTAGGCCGAAACTCAGCTCATTGTGATGGTGGGCGCGGTACACCGGGTCTTGCTGGATGTAATGCAACGAGTCGTGCATCCAGCCCATGTTCCATTTGTAGTTGAAACCCAGGCCACCTTGTTGGGTAGGTTGGCTGACGCCAGGCCAGGCGGTGGATTCCTCGGCGATCACCAGCGCACCTGGCGCTTCCAGTGCGACCACATCGTTCAAGTGGCGCAGGAAGTCGATGGCTTCCAGGTTCTCCCGGCCGCCATGGCGGTTAGGCACCCACTCGCCGGCTTTGCGTGAATAGTCGCGGTACAGCATCGATGCCACCGCATCCACCCGCAGGCCATCGACATGAAAATGCTTGAGCCAGTGCAACGCCGAAGCCAGCATGAAGCCATGTACTTCGGTGCGCCCCAGGTTGTAGATCAGGGTGTCCCAATCCTGATGAAAGCCTTCCAGCGGGTTGGCGTATTCGTACAGCGCAGTACCATCGAACTGCGCCAAACCGTGGGTATCGGTAGGAAAATGCGCCGGCACCCAATCAAGAATTATCCCGATATCGGCCTGGTGCAGCGCGTTGACGAAATAGCCGAAATCCTCCGGCGAACCGAATCGGGCGCTTGGCGCGAATTGTGACAACGCCTGATAACCCCACGAGCCACCGAACGGATGCTCCATGATCGGCATCAATTCGACATGGGTGAAGCCCAATGACTGCACATAGGGGATCAGGCGCTCGGCCAGTTCACGCCATCCATATTGGCGGGCCACTTCGCCCGCCTCGTCCAGTTCGCATTGCCAGGAACCCACATGCAGCTCGTAGATCGACAACGGTGCCGTGGTCTTCTGTCGTTCGCTGCGTGACTGCATCCACGCGTGGTCCTGCCAGTCCACCTGCAACGGCGCGGCGACTTTGGACGCGGTGTCCGGCGGCAGCTGGGTGGCCAGGGCCATGGGGTCGGCCTTGAGTGGCAGAATTCCGTGGGCACCGAGTATTTCATACTTGTACGCCGCACCCGGTTGCAGGCGTGGAATGAAGATCTCCCACACCCCGGAAGGATGGCGCAGGCGCATCGGATGGCGGCGCCCGTCCCAGATGTTGAAGTCGCCCACCACCGATACGCGCCGGGCATTCGGTGCCCACACGGCAAAACGCACGCCCTGTACGCCATCCACCGTGGTGACCTGGGCCCCCAGGCAGCTGCTCAGGTCGCGATGATTGCCTTCGGCAAACAGGTACAGGTCCATTTCGCCGAGCAGCAGTTGGCCGAAACTGTAGGGGTCCTCGGTGATTTGCTCACCACCGGCCCACTGGATTTTCAGCAGGTACGCCTGGCGCGTGCCGAACTGCCCGACAAACAAGCCTGGCACCTGGGTCGACTCCAGGCTGCCGATCACCTCACCGCTGTCACGGCTCAAGACCTGGACACTCAGGGCCTGCGGCAAAAAGGCGCGGATAAATTGGCCGCCCTGCTCGTCATCGTGCGGCCCCAGTATCGAGAACGGGTCCGGGTGCTCGGCGCGTACCAACGCTTCGACGTCCTTGGACGCCGGTATTGCAGTCAACTTGGGCTGCAGCGGTTCTTTATGCGTATAACTCATGACGTTTCCCCACCGCGTGCATTTTTCGATATAGATTCAAGCCCACTGAGCAAGCTGTGCAGACCCTGCAAGGGCACCGGCAACCAGCTCGGGCGGTTTTCCGCTTCATAGGCCACTTCGTACGCGGCCTTCTCCAGGCTGAACAACGTCAGCGCCGCATCCTGGCCACCGGCATCCTGCCAGTCATGCGCCAGTGTAGACGTCGCCTCCTGATAAGCCTGGGTGAACGCGTGCCTTGCCTCTGTGAGGTAGCGATCCGTCACGCGTTTGCGCGCACGCTCGGCCTCAGGCGAGTGATCCACGCCTTGTCCTTGCGCGCTAAGGGCCATTGCCGCCGCGTAGTCAAAGGAGCGCAACACGCCGCTCACATCTTTGTAGGGGCTGTGCTTGCCACGCCGCTCATGCAGCGGCCGCGCCGGCTCCCCTTCAAAATCGATCAGGAACGCATCCCCCTTGACCACCAGCACCTGCCCCAGGTGCAAGTCACCGTGCACCCGAATCCGCAGCCCGCCCGCCGAGGCTTTCGCCAGCGCCTGGACATGACCGCCGATGGCCTTTTTCTGGCCCAGCAATTCACTGACCAACGCCTGATCGGCGGGGTTCAACTGGGTTTGGTGAACTTTAAGCAATTGCAGGGCGCGCTCGATCTGCGCGCCGACATCCTTGGCCCAGGCCTGGGTGTGCTTGACCGTGGTGGCTTCGGGCTTGAAGTCCGGGTTGGTGGTCGGCGCAGCCAATGCCTGGTGCATCTCACCCAGCCGCTGCCCCAG
This sequence comes from Pseudomonas sp. BCA17, assembly GCF_004519405.1. GTDB lineage: Bacteria > Pseudomonadota > Gammaproteobacteria > Pseudomonadales > Pseudomonadaceae > Aquipseudomonas. Next base: position 94,264 of record NZ_SGWI01000006.1, read on the forward strand.
CAACCCGGCGAAATCCTTGAGTTCGCCGAGGGCGTTGTAATGCTGCTCCTGTTCGGACACAGCCTCCTCAAGCTCGTCGCGAATCGCCCGCTCCAGGTTGTTTTGCGTCCAGGCCCAGGCATCGCCCTGATTGCTCAAGTAGCCCTGGGCAATCATCAACAGGTTGTCCTGGCCCTGGGTGTCGCGACGAATCACCGACCCCATCAGCGGCGAGATATTGGGATAGCCGGCGGCGGTCAGGTAAGCGCTCATTTCCAGTTCCGGGTGGACGCCGCTGCTGACCTTGCGGATGAGCTTGAGCACCAGGCTCTCACCCACCACCACCGAGCTGTTGGACTGCTCGGCCGAGAGGTAGCGCACCTGCGTGGTGTCCGTCAGCGCCAGGCCGCCCAGATGGGACGTGGCTTCGAAATGCAGATCGCCTTCAACGGTGTTCAGCACCGAACCGGCTTGCAGGCCCTGGATAACGGCGCGGACGAAGTGCTCGAGGCTGAACGCATCGGTTACCAACCCGACCTGACGTGCCCGGCGCACCCGGGCCATGGCCAGTTGCTGGGGCAAGGCGCTGGTGAACTGGTCTTCGGCAAGAAAGCCGAACGGCAACTGGTAACGGTTGACCTGGCCGCCGCTGGTCACATCGATTTCGCTGAGCAGTACCGGCTGCCCGGCGTCGCCGAACCGCACACCATAGGCGATATGCACACGGTCGATGGTGGCGTCCTTGCCGGCAAACCAACGGCGCTTGGGCAACCAGCTCGGCAGCGAGGTTTGTTCCAGGGTGGTGCGACACGGTTCTTCGAGTAATTCTTCCATGCGTTTTTTCAGGACCAAGGTGGTGAAGTCAGGCATGCTTTGCGCCGGTTCCACATGCCAACTGGGCATCTGGTTCTGCGCCGCGAGCACGAACCAGTAGAAGCCATACGGCGCCAGAGTCAGCAGGAAATTCAGTTGGCCGATAGGCGGGAACGCGTTACCACCGAGCATCTCCACCGGCACCATGCCGGCGAACGCCGACAGGTCCAGCTCGGCGGCCTGGGCGCTGCGTGACACGTTGGCCACGCACAGGATGATTTCGGTACGCCCGTCTTCCCCGGTGTACTCACGGGTATACGCAAGAATGCGGCGGTTGCTCGGCGAGAGCATCTTCAGGCTGCCCCGCCCGAACGCTTTGGACTGTTTGCGCACCGCCAACATGCGCCGGGTCCAGTTCAGCAAAGAATGCGGATCCTGGGTCTGGGTTTCGACGTTCACCGACAGGTAGCCATATTGCGGGTCCATGATCGGCGGCAGCACCAGGCTGGCCGGGTCGGCGCGAGAGAACCCGCCGTTGCGGTCGATGGACCACTGCATGGGTGTGCGTACGCCGTCGCGGTCGCCCAGGTAGATATTGTCGCCCATGCCGATTTCATCGCCGTAATACAGCGTCGGCGTGCCGGGCATCGACAGCAAGAGGCTGTTGAGCAACTCAATACGGCGGCGGTCTCGCTCCATCAGCGGCGCCAGGCGCCGACGAATGCCCAGGTTGATCCGCGCACGACGGTCGGCGGCGTAATAGTTCCACAGGTAGTCACGTTCCTTGTCGGTGACCATCTCCAGGGTCAGCTCATCATGGTTGCGCAGGAAAATCGCCCACTGGCAATTGGCGGGGATCTCCGGCGTCTGGCGCAGAATATCGGTGATGGGAAAACGGTCTTCCTGGGCCAGCGCCATATACATGCGCGGCATCAGCGGGAAGTGAAAAGCCATATGGCATTCATCGCCGTCATCGCCGTTTTGCTCGCCGAAGTAGAGCTGCGTATCTTCCGGCCATTGGTTGGCCTCGGCCAGCAGCATGCGGTCGGGGTAATGGGCGTCGATTTCGGCGCGGATCCGCTTGAGCACGTCGTGGGTTTCAGGAAGGTTCTCGTTGTTGGTGCCATCGCGCTCGATCAGGTAGGGAATGGCATCCAACCGCAAGCCATCGATGCCCATGTCGAGCCAATAACGCATCACCGACAACACCGCCTCCATGACCTGCGGGTTATCGAAGTTCAGGTCCGGCTGGTGCGAATAAAAGCGGTGCCAGAAGTACTGGCCGGCGACCGGGTCCCAGGTCCAGTTGGACTTTTCGGTGTCGAGGAAGATGATGCGGGTGCCGTCGTATTTCTGGTCGTCATCGGACCACACGTAGAAATCCCGCGCCGCCGAACCCGGCTTGGCCTTGCGTGCGCGCTGGAACCAGGGATGCTGGTCGGAAGTGTGGTTGATCACCAGTTCGGTGATGACCCGCAGCCCGCGCTTATGCGCCTGGGCGATAAAGCGCTTGGCGTCGGCCATGGTGCCGTAGTCGCTGTGCACCCCCTGGTACTCGGCGATATCGTAGCCATCATCGCGGCGTGGCGAGGGGTAGAACGGCAACAGCCAGATCGTGTTGACGCCCAGATCGGCGATGTAGTCGAGCTTGGCGATCAGGCCGGGAAAGTCGCCGATGCCGTCGTTATTGGCGTCGAAAAAGGATTTGACGTGAACCTGATAGATCACCGCATCCTTGTACCAGAGCGGGTCTTTTATGAACGTGGCAGGCTTGGGGTTCTTCGCCATTGGAAACTCCTGGAATACTTGATCATCGGCCTGAAGGACTCATTGACGTGGGAAGGGGCTCACACCCGGTTACGCTGAGTCAGCCATACGCGAACTGGCCGACACGTCGCTATCGGGGGCGAGCCCCCTCCCACACGTTTATTTCCAACAGACTCAAGAAGTGGTGATGCGCCAGATCCCAAACGGCATCTGCGGTTCAAGCCGTGTCCACTGGGTCTTGCCATACCAGGTCCAGCGATGGCCGCTCATCAGGTCTTCGCCCTGGGTCTGGGCGTCGTCCGGCAGCCCCAGTTCCCACAACGGCAGTTCGAAGTGAGCTTCCTGGGCGTTATAGGGATCGAGGTTGATCGCCACCAGGATGAAGTTGTCGCCCTCCTCGCTGCGCTTGCCGAAATACAGGATGTTGTCGTTCCAGGCGTTGTACAGCTTCAGCCCCAAGTGCGTGTGCAACGCCGGGTTTTGTCGACGGATACGGTTGAGCTGGGCGATCTCGGCGATGATGTTGCCGGGCGCGGTAAAGTCCCGTGGGCGGATCTCATACTTCTCGGAGTCCAGGTACTCTTCCTTGCCCGGCACGGGCGCGGATTCGCATAGTTCGAAGCCCGAATACATGCCCCACAACCCCGAACCCATGGTGGCCAGCGCGGCGCGGATCAAGAAGCCCGGGCGACCGGACTCATGCAGGAAGCCAGGGTTGATGTCCGGCGTATTGACGAAGAAGTTCGGCCGGTAGCACTCACGCCATGGCGACTGACCCAGTTGCGTCAAGTATTCGCTCAACTCGGCCTTGGTATTACGCCATGTGAAGTAGGTGTAGCTCTGGGAATAACCGACCTTGCCCAGGCGCGCCATCATTGCCGGCGTGGTAAAGGCTTCAGCGAGGAAAATCACCTCGGGATACTTGGCACGCACATCGCTGATCAGCCATTGCCAGAACGGCAGCGGTTTGGTGTGGGGGTTATCGACACGAAAGGTCTTCACGCCCTCTTCCACCCAGCCCACCACGATGTCGCGCAACTCGGTCCACAAGCTCGGAATCGCATCGGCCGCATAAAAGTCGACGTTGACGATGTCCTGGTATTTTTTCGGTGGGTTCTCAGCGTATTTGATCGTGCCGTCCGGGCGCCAGTTGAACCAGCCCGGGTGCTGCTTGAGCCACGGATGGTCCTGGGAGCACTGGATGGCGAAGTCCAGCGCGATCTCCAAGCCATGGTCGGCCGCGGCCCGGACCAGACGGCGGAAGTCGTCGCGGCTGCCCAGTTGCGGGTGAATGGCTTCGTGGCCACCTTCCTCGCTGCCGATCGCGTAGGGGCTGCCTGGATCCTCGGGCCCCGCCATCAACGCATTGTTCTTGCCCTTGCGGTGGCTGCGGCCAATCGGGTGGATCGGCGGGAAATACAGCACGTCAAACCCCATGTCCTGGATCATCGCCAGGCGTGAATGCACATCGTTGAATGTGCCGTGGCGCGCCGGATCGTCGGTGATCGAGCGGGGAAACAGCTCGTACCAACTGGCGAATTGCGCGCGCTCGCGCTCCACGTCGACCGGGTAGATCGTACTGATGCTCAGATAGGCACGATGGTCGGCCTGGGTCATCAGGTGTGCACTGTCTTCGTGCAGAAACTGGGCGACCTGCTCGGTTTCCAGCAAGCCGGAGAGTTCGTGATGCAGCAGCATCAGGCGGTCGCGCAGCTCATTGTCACTGCGTTCGGCGGCCTGCAACACCAGGCTGCGACCTTCCTGCAACTCCAGGCTGACCGGCACTCCGGCCTCGTGTTTCTTGCGCAACTCGTAGCAGAAGCTGGCGAAGGTATCGATCCAGGCTTCGATGCAAAATTCGTGGGGGCCTTGGGTCGTGACGTTAAACCCGCCTTCCCAGCCGTTGTTGCCGACATCCGTCATCACCACGCTGTGCCAGCTTTGCTCATGCAAGGCCCGCCAGCGGATCAGCACCGCAAGCTGGTCATGGCCGTCGGCAAATACCTTACTGGTGACGTTGATGCGCTGCCCTACCACAGCTTTCACGGCGAACTCGCCGCCGTCGATCACAGGGGTGGTGCTTTCAATCGCGATCCTGGGCAATAACAACGCCTGGGACAGCGGCAATCGGGAATCTTCTGGAGCCTGTGTTTCAGCTGTCATCGAGCCTATCCCCCTAACGCCTTGCGGACGCGCTTGTGTGCTTGATCCGAATTCCGATACGCCAGTGCTCTTCCTGAGCAGGGCCGTCATAGGTCCGAGCCTGGGCCTGGGTTAAAAGTTCAGGTGGATATGCCGCCATCGGGCGGGAATCAATTCGCTCAGGTGGCTGTCCACCGATAGAGCAAAGCACAAAGGAGGCCACACCGATGACTATCCCGATCCCGGCTGAAACCCCGGACCCGAATATCGACAAACCCACGCTGCCGCCGACCGAGCCGGAGCCGATTCCGGAGAAGGAACCACCGGAAGACCAGCCCCCACCGGTGCAAGAACCGCCGACAACCATGCCACCGGTGATCGTCAGTCCTTTTCCAGCCGCTTGACGATCCGCGGCATGATGCTGAACACCGCCAAGGCCAACAAGGTGCTGAGCACCGCCGTGGATTCACGCCCCATCCCCGCCGCCACGCCAATGGCGGCGGTCATCCACAGGCCTGCGGCAGTGGTCAGCCCTTTGACGTGCTGACCTTCCTCATCTTCCTTGCCCTTGAGAATCGTGCCGGCCCCCAGGAAACCAATGCCCGCAATGACGCCCTGCAATACACGGCTCATGGCGTCCGCCTGGCTGCCAGACATCTGGGGCACCATCACGAACAAGGCGGCTCCCATTGCCACCAACATGTGGGTACGCACCCCGGCCGCCTTGCCTTTTTGTTCACGTTCAAACCCGAGAATGCCCCCCAGGATCGCGGCGATCACCAGCCGCACAGTGACTTGGGTGAGCTGCCTGGCATCGCCGATATCGGCAAACTCGGCCACAAGGGTCCGCCACACTTCATGCCACCACGCGTCCATGGAACCTATCCTTTTTTATGATCATTACTGCATGGACAGCGGCGACCGTCAGTCAGTTGCCTGGAACACCCGGCAAACCACACGCCCTAAATTGCATCAACTGTCATAAGAGAGGAAATCACCATGCCCGTCCGTATCGAGCACCAGACGTGTTACTTCAAGGTCGATGAAAATGGTCAGGAGCAACGCGTGAATGCCGCCGAGGTAACGGTGCGCACAGACAGCGCCAAGTCCATGTCGTTTGTGGCCCTCGAGGGTCAGCGCATCTACATCACTGAAGCGCAGGCGGATGCATTGACCGTGGCAGGGGCCACGGATGGGCGCGAGCATGTGAAGGCGACCGACGATGGTTCGGTGATTTGACCGACCTGTATCAGCTGCACCTCAAACCTGCCCTGCACCCCACACGAAATGGGGTGCAGCACATTGTCGCAGTGACCGCATCACAGCCCATCTGATCCGCTTTTTATCACCATAGCTGAGTCTGTTATGCAAACAGAGCCACGCGCATAGTTCATTGGCCTGATGGAGGCTGATGAGCGAACGACCATGAGCGAACGAATCCCAACCGTGGAAACCTTTGAGCCCCTGTACCCAAAGAAGGTAAAGGCCAAATCCAGCGACAACCTGATCCATACCCGCAGCTTTACCGGCCTGTTCCGCACTCTGCGCGTGACCGGCGCCGGCTTCCTGTTCCTGGCATTTTTCGGCACCGTGTGGCTGAACTGGGGCGGACGCCAGGCGGTACTGTGGGACCTGGCCGAAAGTAAATTCCATATTTTCGGGGCGACCTTCTGGCCCCAGGACTTCATCCTCCTCTCGGCGCTGCTGATCATCTGCGCCTTTGGCCTGTTTGCCATCACCGTTTTCGCCGGACGTGTGTGGTGCGGTTATACCTGCCCGCAAAGTTCGTTTACCTGGCTGTTCATGTGGTGCGAGAAAGTCACCGAAGGCGAACGCAACCAGCGCATCAAGCTGCAGGCGGCCCCCTGGAGCCTCGGCAAACTGGCACGGCGCTCGGCCAAGCACACCTTGTGGCTGGCCATCAGCGTGCTGACCGGCTTGACCTTTGTCGGCTATTTCACACCGATCCGCCCTCTGGCTGCCGACCTGCTGACCTGGCAGATAGGCGGCGTCAGTCTGTTCTGGGTGTTGTTCTTCACCGGCGCGACCTACATCAATGCAGGCTGGCTGCGCGAAGCGGTGTGCATGCACATGTGCCCCTATGCGCGATTCCAGAGTGTAATGTTCGATAAGGACACCCTGACCATTTCCTACGATGTGGCCCGTGGCGAACAGCGTGGCCCACGCAAACGCGAGGTGAAACCCGCCGACGTCGGCCTGGGTGACTGCATCGACTGCCAACTGTGCGTACAGGTCTGCCCTACCGGCATCGACATCCGCGACGGCTTGCAAATGGAGTGCATCGGCTGCGCGGCGTGCATCGACGCCTGCGACTCGATCATGGACAAAATGGGGTATGCCCGCGGCCTCGTCAGCTACACCTCGGAACACCAACTGCAAGGCGGCAAAACCCACCTGCTCAGGCCGCGCCTGATCGGCTACAGTGCGGTGTTGCTGGTAATGATCGCCGCGTTGGTGGTGGCGCTGGTGCAGCGGCCGATGGTATCGCTGGACGTGACCAAAGACCGTGGCATGTTCCGCGAGAACAGCCAGGGCATGATCGAGAATATCTACAGCCTCAAGGTCATCAACAAGACCCAGCAACGCCAGGACTACCGCCTCGAACTGGAAAACGCCGAGGGTTACCAGCTGCAAGGCAAGACCGAGATCAGCCTGGCACCGGGGGAAATCAGCGATATACCAGTGTCAGTGGTACTGCTGGCGGACAAGCCGGCAAGCAGTTCACAACCCCTGCGCTTCAAGGTAACGGATGTGGATGAGCCTTGGATCCATAGCGCTGCCGACAGCCGCTTTGTGGCACCGCTGAACCGCTGACAACCCGATGTTGAAACAAAAGAGCACTTAACAAACGATGGCGCTACCTGGCTACTTGCTTTGCTTTGCTTTTGATCTTGATCTTGATCCTAGGCGCCCCGTTAAACCACGCTGGCCGAACTCAGGCTTGAATCCGTGGGTAACCCGGCAGGACGCCGGGTTAGCCGTCCTGGGCCAGGGATGGCCCATGACGGCGGCCCACGGATTCAAGCCTGCGTTCGGGCACACCGAGCCTGAGCGAGGTGCCGAGTGGTGGGGCAAGAGCCTTTTTGGTTACTTTTGGGGCTCTTTTCCAAAAGTGACCCGCCGTAAGGGCGGAACCCTAAGTCGCCGTTACCGCAGCAATGGATATGTACGCAATCTGTTCCAACATCCCGGCAGACTGACAGGCCGCCACGGGAGCAAGCTCCCTCACCACAGGCCCCACTTGGGACCCCAGGTGTATAGGTACCACTGACTACCGGAAGCAACCCCCTCCCACTTTCTTGCCGTGCTCAACCTGAAGAACTGCCTAAGGCCCCCATGAAACGCTACGAAAAATTCGCCGACGACATCGCAGAACTGATCCGCTCCGGCGTCCTCGGCCCCGGCCAGCGGGTACCGTCAGTGCGCTATGCCAGCCAGACCTACGGCGTCAGCCCCTCCACGGTATTCCAGGCCTACTACCTGTTGGAACGGCGTGGACTGATCCGCGCACGACCGCGTTCGGGCTACTTCGTCAACACCCATGCACCCAGCCCGTTTTCCGAGCCGGTGGTGAGCGAACAGGTGCACGAGTCCACGGAAGTGGATGTGAGCGAACTGGTGTTTTCGGTGCTCGACTCCATCAAGGACCCGAATACCGTGCCCTTCGGCTCGGCGTTCCCCAGCCCCCTGCTGTTCCCGCTGCAACGCCTGGCCCGCTCCCTGACCCGTGCCGGTCGCGAGATGGACCCACGCCTGGTGGTCACCGACATGTCGCCCGGCAACCCGCAACTGCGCCGACAGATTGCCCTGCGCTACATGGTGGGCGGGCTGATGCTGCCCATGGAGGAACTGCTGATCACCAACGGTGCCCTCGAAGCCCTCAACCTCTGCCTGCAAGCCGTGACTGAACCCGGCGACTTGGTGGCCATCGAAGCGCCGGCGTTCTATGCCTGCCTGCAAGTGCTGGAACGCTTGAAACTCAAGGCCGTGGAAATCCCCGTGCATCCGCGTGATGGCATCGACCTCAATGCCTTGTCGCAAAGCCTGGAGCGCTATCCGATCAAAGCCTGCTGGACCATGACCAGCTTCCAGAACCCGATGGGTGCCACGCTGCCGGAAGCCAGGAAACAGGCGTTGGTGGAACTGCTGCGCAGCCACCAGGTGCCGTTGATTGAAGACGATGTGTACGCCGAGCTGTATTACGGGCAACAAGCACCCAAACCGGCGAAAGCCTTCGACACAGAGGGGCTGGTGATGCATTGCGGTTCGTTTGCCAAGAGCCTGGCACCGGGCTACCGCGTCGGTTGGGTGGCGGCCGGGCGCTTTGCGCAGAAGGTCGAGCGCCTGAAGCTGATGACCTCGTTGTGCCCTTCCATGCCGGCGCAGGCGGCCATTGCCGACTACCTGCAACACGGCGGCTATGACCGGCACCTGCGCAAACTGCGCTATGCGCTGGAGGAACAACAGAGCGCCATGCTCGCCGCCATTGCCCGTTACTTCCCGGCGCAGACGCGGGTCAGCCAACCGGCCGGCGGCTACTTCCTGTGGCTGGAACTGCCGGAGCCGACCGATTCGCTCAAGCTGTTCCAGATGGCCTTGGCCCAAGGCATCAGCATCGCGCCGGGGCCGATTTTTTCGGCAACCCGGCGCTTCAGGAATTGTATCCGGCTGAATTACGGCAGCCCCTGGACCGAGGCGTCGGAGAAAGCGATGGAGACACTGGGGAAGATTGTGCGGTCGTTTTGAGCTGGAACCACATTGCACAATAAACCACAAAGGGAAGCACCTCCTCCCACATCAAGCGGTGCTTATTTGCACATCGAATGTTGAGACTTCCCATGACCATTTATTCACCCGCCCACCCTGGCCCACTTCCTACGCCGCCCAATTACATGCGCGCAGAGGAACAGAAAAAACTCCGCGAGATGACCGCCCCCATGGGGCGGCCCGACGGTGACCATCGTTCGGCGGACGTGATCATTGAACAGAGCCCGATACTCAATGAGTTTCTGGGCAACCGCGACAACTACCACCTGCTCGATGAGCTCATGGCGCAGGTCGGTGACTGGACTCCCGCCAACAAGGACCCCGACGCCAGGGCCAATGCAGCCTACAATCTGGAACAGGTGCTGCGGTTCATTGACAACCTCGATGACCGCTGCCTGAACGACAGTCATAGCCGCAACGGGAAAATCGACGGCCTATCCGGCACTGGCTACCGCATCGCACCCAACTCCGAAGCCAGTGTGCTTGAAGATTTTGCCCGCAAGGGTTACCCGGCGCTGCGCTATCGCACCTGACAACAGGCGGCGTTACCGGCCGCCGCCCAAATCGAGAAACGTGCCGGTGGTATAGGAAGCCTTGTCCGACAGCAGCCAGATAATCGCTTCCGCCACTTCATCCGGGCGCCCGCCACGGGCCATCGGGATACCGGACTCCAGCTTGCTGACGCGGTCCGGATCGCCGCTGAGGGCATGGAAGTCCGTGAAAATATAACCGGGGCGCACCGCGTTGACGCGGATGCCCTCGCCCGCCACCTCTTTTGACAGGCCAAGGGTGAAGGTATCCAGAGCGCCCTTGGATGCCGCATAGTCGACATATTCACCCGGCGCCCCCAGCCGCGCCGCCACCGACGACACGTTGACAATGCTGCCGCCCTGCCCGCCGTGCCTTGGCGACATGCGCAACAGCGCATGCTTGGCGCACAGGATGGGGCCCAACACGTTGGTTTTCATGGTTTTCAGGATACGGAATTCGGACATCTCATCGACGCGCGACTTGTGCCCTACCGTGCCGGCGTTGTTGACCAGCGCAGTGACACGGCCCAGCTCGGCATCCACCCGATGAAACAGCGCGATCACCTCGTCTTCAATGCTGACATCCGCCCGTACGGCGATGGCCTGCGCCCCTGACGCGCGAACCTGGTCCAGCACGCGCTGGGCAGCCTCTTCATCCGACTGATAGTTGATGCAGATGCGATAGCCCTGCCGAGCAGCCAGCAGGGCCGTCTCGGCGCCGATCCCTCGGCTACCTCCGGTGATAACGAGGACTTTATCCATGGGTGCTGCCTCCTGATTCAACCAAGCGTTTAGGGTTGAATTCAGAATACCCGTCACACGCCGTTTTTGTCAGGCACTGCCGCGCCTTCGGCACGCTGAATATTGGCCATGAAACTGTCAGCCGGTAACGGGTGGCCCAAAAAGTAGCCTTGCAGAGCGTCGCACCCCAGGCGTGTCAGGAAAGTTTGCTGGACATCCGTTTCCACGCCTTCAGCAACGATTCGCAACCCGAGGGCCTGGCCTAGCGCGACGATGGCCGAAACGATAGCCGCATCGTCGCTGTCATGCTCCAGGTCGCGCACGAACCCGCGGTCGATCTTCAACTCGTTGGCCGGCAGGCGCTTGAGGTACATCAGGCTGGAATAGCCGGTGCCGAAGTCGTCGATGGACAGGTCGACGCCCATGTCCGAGAGCTGCTGCAGTACCGTCATACTGGCATCGGCGTCGCTCATGGCGGTGGTCTCGGTGATTTCCAGGGTCAGGCTGTTGGCCGGCAATTGATGACGGTCCAGGGCAACGGCGACGCTCTTTACCAGACCGGAATGACAGAACTGCAACGCCGACAAATTCACCGCGATTCGCCAGTCGTGATAGCCCTTGAGGCGCCACAGAGCCATCTGACGGCAGGCCTCATTAAGCACCCACTCACCGATGGGGATGATCAGACCGCTCTTTTCCGCCAATTCGATAAAGGTGGCGGGCAGCAACAGGCCCTGTTGCGGGTGCTCCCAACGCAGCAACGCTTCAGCGCCGACCGCCCGACCACTGACTGCATCGAATTTGGGCTGGTAATGCAGACGGAACTGCCGATGCTCCAGGGCATTGCGCAAGTCCTGCAACAACTGCAGCTGTTTGCGCGCGTTGGTGTTCATCGACACATCGAAGAAGCTGTAGCCATTCTTGCCCATGCCCTTGGCGTGATACATGGCAGCGTCGGCATTCATCAACAGCTCTTCGGGCTTACTGCCATTCCCCGGAAACAGGGCAATGCCGATGCTGGCGGATATCTTCAGATCGTGTTCGGCCACCGTGAATACCCGGTTTATCAGTTCGACCTGGCGCGCGGCCAGAGCCATCGCGTCTTCCGGCTGCATCAGTTGCACCAGGAGCACGAACTCATCGCCACCAATCCGCGCCAGGGTGTCCTGGCTGCGCAAGTCCTCGCGCAAGCGTAAACCCACTTCGCGCAACAACTGGTCACCCATATGGTGACCGAAGGCATCGTTGATCGGTTTGAAGCCGTCCAGGTCAATAAACATCAAAGCGAAGCAGCCACTCTGCTCGTGCACTGTCTGCATCGCTTGCTGGATGCGGTCGGAAAGCAACAGGCGATTGGGCAAACCGGTGAGCATGTCGTGCAAGGCCAGGTGGGTGAGTTCCTGGTTGGCCAGCGTCAGGGAGTCGGCAAGCACGGCGGTACGCGCCTCCAGGCGAGCGTCGAGCAAGGAGGTCAACAGGGCAATGATCAGTACCGAGAGGCTGGTCACCAGCACCAGATTATCCAGGCCTTTGCCACTCAAGCCCGACAATGCCGCGCCGCAAAAACTGTCGTCGGCAAACTGAGCGGCCGCCATCCCGGTGTAGTGCATGCCGACGATGGCCACCCCCATGACCACCGCCGCACCTGCGCGCGCCAAGCGTACATAGGGCGTATTGCGCCGCAAGTTGAAAGCGATCCACAACGCAGCGCCCGAAGCTATCACTGCGATCAGCAAGGATGCGCCAAACAAGGTGGGGTCGTAGTCGATACCCGGCGTCATGCGCATGGCTGCCATGCCGGTGTAGTGCATGCAGCTGATGCCCGCGCCCATCACCAAGGCGCCGAACAGCAATTGCCAAAGCGGCAGTCGTTGCTGGCTGACCAGCCATAGGGCAAAGCCGCTGGACAACACCGCGATCAGCAACGACAGCGCGGTGATGCCCATATCGAACCCCAACGCGAACGGCAAGCGCAGGGCCAGCATGCCGATAAAGTGCATGGACCACACGCCCACGCCCATCGCCAATGCACCGCCGGTCATCCATAAATAAATCGCGCGGCCCTTGGTCGTTGCGATGCGGCCTGCCATGTCCAGCGCGGTATAGGAGGCCAGTATCGCCACAAACAGGGAGATCACGACCAAAGAGGGAGAATAGCTACCGATTAGCATGGATTTCTCAGAACCTACGGGGCTGAAAAAAACCCGTACCAGATGGAAAAGGCGGCGATTGTAGCGAGAAAAATTATCGGAGGCTCGCTTAATCGTCAAAATGCCACTAGTGGCATTTCTTCCCCAGCAGGAGCCATCTTGCTCGCGAAAAGCCTCAATGATTACACGTGCTGCCTGAATGCACACGGCGCCTGTGAGTTCTTCGCGAGCAAGCTCGCTCCTACACTCGGCCTGGATCGGCGTTCCAGCGTTTCCAAAAAAGCAAGCGCCACGGGTAATGCCATTCAGTTAAGCATAAGTCGCCATTTGTAGGAGCTGGCTTGCCCGCGAAAAGCCTCAACGGTAACGCGTGTTGCCTGAATGAACGCGGCGCCTGTGAGTTTTTCGCGAGCAAGCGCGCTCCTGCAACACGCTTTAACTGACTGGTATTACCGGGCCACCATCAGTCCTTGCCTTCCGCCGACGTATGCCCGTCCCATCCCCCGCCCAACGCCGCAATCAACTGCACACTCGCCACCAGGCGAGTCTGCAGCAGGGTCAGCACAGTGCGCTCATTACTCAAGGCTGTAGCCTGCACCGTGACGACATCCAGATAAGCAATCAACCCGGCCTTGTACTGGTTCTCGGTCAGGCGCAGGGATTCGCGGGCCGATTCCAGCGCTTCGTTGCTGACCACCGCTTCGTCTTCCAGCACCTTCAGTTGCACCATGTAGTTTTCCACTTCACGGAAACCATCGAGCACGGTCTGGCGGTACTTGGCCACGGTTTCATCATAAGCGGCCACGGTACGGTCGACTTCCGCCGAGCGCTGGCCGCCGTCGAACAAGGTCATGGCCAGTTTCGGCCCCACCGACCAGAAGCGGTTCGGCAGGCTGATCCAGTCGGCATAGGTACTGCTGGAATAACCGCCCGCCAGGCTCAAGGTCAAATCCGGGTAGTACGCGGCTTTGGCCACGCCGATATTGGCGTTGGCGGCAATCACCGAACGTTCGGCGGACGCAATATCCGGGCGACGTTCAAGCAACTGCGACGGCACGCTGACCGGAACCTGCGGCAGGGTCGGAATACTCTTGCTCACCGCCAGGCTGAAGTTGGCCGGTGCCTCGCCGATCAATACCGCGATGGCATTTTCCAGTTGCGCGCGCTGCCAGATCAGATCGATCAGGCTGGCCTGGGTAGACTTGAGCTGGGTTTGCGCCTGGGCGATTGCCGCCTTGTCCGACACACCCGCGCGGTATTGGTTTTCGGTCATTTTCAGCGAGCGCTGGTAAGTGTCCAGCGTGGCTTGCAACAGGCGGGTCTGTTCGTCCATGACGCGCAGTTGCAGGTAGTCCTGCACCAGTTCCGATTGCTGGCTCAAACGCATCGCCGCCAGGTCAGCCGAGCTGGCCTCGGCGGTGGCTTCGTTGGCTTCCAGGCCACGGCGCAGCTTGCCCCAGACATCCGCCTCCCAGCTCACCCCCAACTGGGCGTTGAGCGTGTCGCGGATACCACTGCTGGAACTGCTGAGACTGGCACTGCTGCTGCCGGTGCCCTGGCTCGCGCGGGTCTTCCCTACGCTCAGGTCCACCGAGGGGAAAAACGCACCCCGGGCGCTGCGTACCTGGGCCTGGGCCTGGCGAAAGCGCGCTTCAGCCTGGGCCACGGTCTGGTTGGAATTATTCAGGCGTTCCACCAGTTCATTCAGTTGGCGATCACCGTACAACTCCCACCAGGCGCCACGGGCCAGGGAGTCGCTGGGGGTCGCCTGGCGCCAGCCTTGGGCTTGCTTGAATTGCGCAGGTTCGACCACTTCCGGGCGCTTGTAGTCGGGGCCGATCGCGCAGGCGCTGAGCAAGGCGCCGCCAATCATCACGGCCAGTAACTTCATACCGAAACGAGGGAGCAAGCGCCCTCGCCACAGCACGCTTGCATGGGCGTTCGTTGAATCGGTCATAGCACAGTGTCCAAGGCAGCATCGGTACGCACGCCGCGCCAGGCGTTGAAACGGTGGCGCGCGCGGTCGAGATAGAGGTAGACCACCGGGGTGGTGTAAAGGGTCAGGATTTGGCTGAACACCAGGCCGCCGATAATGGTCAGGCCCAGCGGCTGGCGCATTTCCGCGCCATCGCCGGCGCCAAGCAGCAACGGCAAGGCACCCAGGATGGCGGCAAGCGTGGTCATCAGGATCGGCCGCAGGCGCAACAAGCAGGCGCTGCGAATCGATTCCAGCGGGCTCATGCCTTCATGGCGTTCCAGTTGCAGGGCCAGGTCGATCATCAGGATCGCGTTTTTCTTCACCACCCCGATCAGCAGGAACAGCCCCAGCAACGAGATCAGGCTGAACTCGCCGCCCAGCAGGTAGATGGACAGCAGTGCGCCGACGCCCGCCGACGGCAGGGTCGACAAGATGGTCAAGGGGTGGATGTAGCTTTCATACAGAACGCCCAACACCAGATACACCGCCACCAGCGCGCCGAGGATCATGAACGGCTGGCCTTTCTGGGTTGCCGCAAAGGCATCGGCCGTGCCGGCCATCTTGGCGATCACATCTTCCGGTAAACCGACCTTGGCCATCGCTCGTTCGATGGCGGCAGTGCCCTGCTCCACCGTCACGCCGGGCGCCATGTCGAAGGCGATGTTTTCCGACGCGAACTGGCCCTCGTGCCGCACGGTATCGGCGGCCAGGCTGTTTTCGTAATGGGCGATGGTGGACAACGGCACTCGCGCGCCGGTGGAGGTGATCACCTGCATTTGATTGAGGGTAATCGGGTCCTGGGCGTATTTCGGATTAACCTCCATCACCACCTGGTACTGGTTGAGGCTGTCGTAGATGGTGGAAATCTGCCGCTGGCTGTAAGCGTTGTTCAGCACCGCCGTGACCATGCTCATATCGATGCCCAGGCGCTTGGCCTGGTCGCGGTCGACGATCAACGTCACCTGTGCGGCGCCACGACCTTCGCGGGCGTCGATGGCCGTCAGTTCCGGCAGTGAGTGGAACGCGGCCACCACTTTCGGAAACCATTCGCGCAACGCGGCCAGATCCCCACTTTGCAGGATGTAGGAATACTGCGCACTGCTCTGGTCACGACTGCCACCAAATTGCAGGTCCTGGTCAGCCATCAGGAACAGGCGCCCGCCCGGCACCAACGGCACGTCCTTGCGCAAACGCTCGATCACCGCCTGCGCCGAGACCTTGCGCTCGGCGATGGGCTTGAGGCGCACCAGCATCACCGCGTTATTGGTGCCGTTGTTGCCGCCGATAAAGCCGGCCACGCTGAGCACGGCCGGGTCCTTGAGGATGGCCTTGCGGAAGGTTTCCATCTTCGGCTGCATCACGCCGAACGACAGCCCATCGTCGCCGCGCACAAAACCAATCAACTGGCCGGTGTCCTGCTGGGGCATGAAGGTTTTGGGCACTACCACGTACAACGCGATGTTCACCGCGACGGTGATAAACAGGCTGAGCAGCGTCAGGCGGCGGTGGCGCAACACCCAGTCCAGGCTGGAGGCATAGGCCGCTACCATGCGGTCGTTGACGCTCTGGCTCCAGCGCTGCAAAGCGCTCATGTGCCCTTTGACATGGGGCTTGAGCCACCGGGCGCACAGCATCGGAGTCAAGGTCAGCGACACGACCAGCGAGACGATGATCGCCGAGGACAAGGTGACGGAAAACTCACGGAACAGGTTGGCGACAATACCGCCCATAAACAAAATGGACAGGAACACCACCACCAGCGACACGTTCATCGACAACAGCGTAAAACCGACTTCCTGGGCGCCCAGGTAAGCCGCTTTCATCGGCGGCACGCCGTCGTCGATATGCCGGGAAATGTTCTCCAGCACCACAATGGCATCGTCCACCACCAGCCCGGTGGCCAGGATCAATGCCATCAACGAGAAGTTGTTCAATGAGAAACCGAACAGGTACATGACCGCGAAGGTGCCCACCAACGACACCGGCACCGCCAGGGTCGGGATCAGCGAGGCGCGGAAGTTACCGAGGAACAGGTACACCACCAGCACGACCAGGGCCACGGCGATCAGCAAGGTCATTTCGGCTTCATGCAACGTGGCGGTGATCACCGGTGAACGGTCCATCGCCAGGTTGAGCTTGACGCTGGACGGCAGCACCGCCTGCAACGCCGGCAACTGGGCCTTGATCTGCCGCACCGTCTCGATGATATTCGCGCCGGACTGGCGGTTGATCACCAGCAGCACCGCTGCATCATTGTTGAAGAAGCCACTGTTGTAGCGGTCCTCCACGCCATCGCTGATCTTGGCTACATCGCCCAGGCGCAGGGCCGCGCCGTTCTGGTAGCGAATCAGCAACGGCTCGTAGTCCTTGGCCTTTTCCAACTGGTCGTTGGCCTGGATCTGCCAATTGCGCTCGCTGTCTTCCAGGGAGCCCTTGGGCCGGCGCTGATTGGCAATGGCGATGGTGTTGCGTACGTCATCCAGGGCCACGCCGTACTGGTCGAGGGCCTTGGGCTCCAGCTCGATGCGCACCGCCGGCAGGGAGCTGCCACCGATCTGTACCTCGCCCACACCCGGCACCTGGGACAGGCTTTGCGACAGGATGGTCGAGGCCAGGTCGTACAGCTCGCCCTTTTGCAGCACGTCGGAGGTCAGCGACAGCACCATGATCGGTGCCTGGGACGGGTTGATCTTCTTATAGGTAGGCATGCTGCGCATGCCGCTGGGCAACAGGTTGCGCGAGGCGTTGATCGCCGCCTGCACTTCCCGCGCTGCGCCGTTGATATCACGCCCGGAGTCGAACGCCAGGATCACCCGGGTAGAGCCCTGGCTCGACGAACTGCTCATGGTGGTGATACCGGCAATCGCGCCGAACGAACGCTCCAGCGGCGTCGCGACGGTCGAAGCCATCACCTCCGGACTGGCACCCGGCAAGCTGGCCGACACCACGATCACCGGGAAGTCGATCTGCGGCAGCGGCGACACCGGCAACAGGTTGAAGCTCACGCCCCCAAGCAACATGATCGCCAGGCTCAGCAGCATGGTGGCTACCGGCCGGCGAATGAAAGGTCCGGACAGGTTCATGACTCAACCGGCTCCAGGCTTTGCGGCTCTTTGCGCCAGCGACGGCCAAGGCGGTCGAAGTACAGGTAGATCACCGGTGTGGTGAACAAGGTCAATACCTGGCTGACCAGCAAACCGCCGACCATCACCAGCCCGAGCGGTTGGCGCAGCTCCGCACCGGAGCCGGTGGCCAGCATCAGCGGCACCGCACCGAACAGCGCGGCCAGGGTGGTCATCAGGATCGGCCGGAAGCGCAAGAGTGCCGCCTGATAGATCGCCGTCTGCGGGTCCAGGCCCTGGTTGCGCTCGGCGTCGAGGGCGAAGTCGATCATCATGATCGCGTTCTTTTTCACGATGCCGATCAGCAGAATGATACCGATGATCGCGATCATGCCCAGGTCATTGCCGCTGAGCAGTAACGCCAGCAAGGCCCCCACCGCAGCCGACGGCAAGGTCGACAGGATGGTGATCGGGTGGATGTAGCTCTCGTACAACACGCCCAGCACGATGTACATGGTGACCACCGCCGCCAGGATCAGCAGCAAAGTGCTCGACAGCGACGCTTCGAAGGCTTGGGCCGCGCCCTGGAACTGGGTCTGCACGCCTATCGGCATGCCGATGTCCTTCTGGGTCTGGTTGATCAGTTCCACGCCCTTGCCCAACGCGACGCCGGGGGCCAGGTTGAACGACATCATCACCGCCGGGAACTGGCCGATGTGGGCAATCGCCAGTTGGGCCTGGCGCTGCTCCACATGGGCCAGGCTCGACAGCCGTACCTGGCCGCCGCCAGTGGTTTTCACGTGGATCTGGTCAAGCGCCGCAGGGCCCAGGGTTTCACCGGATTGCGCCTGCAACACCACGCGGTATTGGCTGGCCTGGGTGTAGATGGTGGAAATCTGCCGCTGGCCGAACGCATCGTACAGCGCATCGGTGATGGTCGACACACTGACGCCCAGGCGCGAGGCCGCGTCGCGATCGATCACCAGGAACACCTGCAAACCCTTGTCCTGCAGGTCGCTGGCGACGTCGGTAAGCTCCGGCAACCGGCTGAGGGCGTGCACCAGTTTGTCACTCCACAGCGCCAGCAGGTCAGCATCCGGTGAAGACATGCTGAACTGGTATTGCGTGCGGCTGACACGGTCTTCGATAGTCAGATCCTGTACCGGCTGCATGAACAGGCGGATCCCCACCAGTTTGTCGATTTCCGGCTGCAGGCGGGTAATCACCTGGGCCGCACTCAAGTCGCGCTGCCCATGGGGCTTGAGGTTGATCAGCAAGCGGCCGCTGTTGAGGGTGGCGTTATCGCCATCCACCCCGATGTAGGACGACAGGCTCTGCACCGCTGGGTCAGCCAGGATGACCTTGGCCAATTCTTGCTGGCGCTGGCTCATGGCCGCAAAGGAAATTGACTGCGGTGCCTCGGAAATCCCCTGGATCACCCCGGTGTCCTGCACCGGGAAGAAGCCTTTGGGGACCACGAGGTACAGAAACACCGTCAAACCCAGTGTGGCGACGGCCACGAGCAAGGTCAGCGGTTGGTGCTTGAGCACCCACTGCAACTTGCGCCCGTAGGCTTCGATCAACCAGTCGATCCACGCGCCGCTGGCCTTGTAGAAACGGCCCTGTTCTTCTTCCTTGGGTTCGCGCTTGAGCAAACGCGCGCACATCATCGGGGTGAGGGTCAGGGACACCACCAGGGAAATCAGGATCGCCACCGCCAGGGTGATGGCGAACTCACGGAACAGCCGCCCGACCACATCGGCCATGAACAGCAGCGGAATCAGTACCGCGATCAACGACAGGGTCAGGGACACCAGGGTGAAGCCGATCTGCTTGGCGCCCTTGAGCGCCGCCGCCAGTGGCGTCTCGCCTTCCTCGATATAACGCGAAATGTTCTCCAGCATCACGATGGCGTCATCCACCACAAACCCGGTGGCGATGGTCAGGGCCATCAGCGTCAGGTTGTTGATGGAGAAGCCTGCCAGGTACATCACGCCAAAGGTGCCGATCAGCGACAGCGGCACGGCGATGGACGGAATGATCGTGGCGCTGAAGCGGCGCAGGAACAGGAAAGTCACCATCACGACCAGGGCAATGGCGATGAGCAGTTCATGTTGCACATCGGTGACGGATGCACGGATGGTCTGGGTGCGGTCGGTAAGCACCGTCACATCGAGGCCGGCAGGCAGGTTGTCGGTGATGCTCGGTAACAACGCCTTGATGCGGTCCACCACTTCGATCACGTTGGCGCCCGGCTGGCGCTGGATATTCAACAGCACGGCCTGGTTTTCGTTGGCCCAGGCGGCAAGACGCTCGTTTTCGGCGCCATCGACGATCTGCGCCACATCTTTCAGGCGCAGCGGCGCGCCATTGTTGTAGGCCAGGATCAGTTCGGCATATTGCTGGGGCGAGACCAACTGGTCGTTGGCGTCGAGCATCGACACCCGGGTAGGCCCGTCGAAGTTACCCTTGGGCTGGTTGACGTTGGACGCGGCAATCAGAGTGCGTACGTCCGACAGGTTCAAACCGTTGGCCGCCAGCGCTTCCGGGTTGACCTTGATGCGCACTGCCTGACGCTGGCCACCGGCAATGCTGACCATGCCGACGCCGCTGATCTGCGCGATTTTCTGCGCCATGCGCGTGTCGACCAGGTCGTTGAGCTTGGGCAGCAGCATGGTTTTGGAAGTGATGGCGAGGGTCAGCACCGGGGTGTCAGCCGGGTTGACCTTGTTGTAGACCGGCGGCGCCGGTAAATCCTTGGGCAGCAGGTTGGTGGCGGCGTTGATCGCAGCCTGCACTTGTTGCTCGGCGACATCCATATTGATGTCGAGGTTGAAACGCAGGGTCAGCACCGACGCGCCGCCGGAGCTGGTGGACGCCATCTGGGTCAGGCCGGGCATCTGGCCGAACTGGCGCTCAAGAGGCGCGGTGACTGCGCTGGTCATCACGTCCGGGCTGGCGCCCGGGTACAGGGTCATCACCCGGATGGTCGGGTAGTCCACCTGGGGCAACGCCGACACCGGCAGCAAGCGATAAGCGATGATGCCGGCCAGAACGATGGCCAGCATGCTCAGGGTGGTGGCGACCGGGCGAAGAATAAACAGCCGCGACAGGTTCATGAACCGACCTTTTGCGCCTTGCCGGCGTCAGCGCCGGTCTTCTCTTTTGCCGCGGGCTTGCCTTGCAGGTGCTCGGTCGGTGTGGTCAGGACTTCGCTGCTGTCGTTGACCACTTCGATTTCGCTGCCGTCCTTCAAGCGGTCGGTACCTTCCAGCACGACGCGGTCACCCGCCACCAGGCCCTCCTTGATCACCGTGTTGTCGCCATCGGAATCGCCGACCACCAAGGGCTGCATCTTGACCTTCTTGTCGCCGTCGAGCTTGTAGACAAACGTGCCGTTGTTGCCGAACTGGATGGCTGCGGACGGTGCCAGCACCACGTTGTGCAAGGTGTCGGCCAGCAGGTGCACATTGACGAACTGGTTGGGGAACAGCGCCTGGTCCTTGTTATCGAAGCGCCCTTTGAATTTCAGGGTGCCGGTGGTGACGTCGATCTGGTTGTCCAGGCTCTGCAATACGCCGACGGCCTGTTTTTTCACGTCGCCACGGTCCCAGGCTTCCACGGGCAGTTTGTTGCCGGCGTGGTAGCGGCTGAGGACGGTGTCCAGGGTGTTTTCCGGCAGGGTGAAGACCACGCTGATCGGCTGGGTCTGGGTGATCACCGCAAGGGACGTGGTGTCATTGGCTGCGACCAGGTTGCCCACGTCGACCTGACGCAAGCCCACTCGCCCACTGATCGGTGCGCGGATCTTGGTGAATTCGAGGTTGAGCCTGGCGTCATCCACCGCGCCCTGATTGGTCTTGACCGTGCCCTGGTATTGCAGGACCAGCGCTTCGGCGGTGTCCAGGGTCTGCTTGGCGATACTGTCCTGGGCATACAAATCACGATAACGCTGCACATCGACCTGGGCATTTTTCAGCTGGGCCTGGTTCTGCAACAGCGTGCCCTGGGCCTGGAGCAAGGCGTTCTGGTAACTGCGCGGGTCGATTTCCGCCAGCAGGTCACCGGCCTTGACCATTTGCCCTTCTTCAAAGGCGATCTTCACCAGCTCACCGCCCACCCGGCTACGTACATTAATGGTATTGAGCGCAGTCACCGTGCCCAATGCCTTGTAGTACACCGGGAACTCTCCCTGTACTGCCGGCGCCACGCGCACCGGAATCGGGCCGGTTGAGCCTCCGAAGCCCGGGCGCATCATCCCCGACTTGCCGGCACGGCCTTCCGCCTTGTTTGCCGTGGCGTCCTTGTGGCTGCCAGGCCAGAATTTCCAGCACAGGCCGGCAATGACCAGCAGCACAAGCAGGCCGAACAGCCAGCGGCGGGACTTACGGGGGGAGGATTGCATGGATTGATCAACCATTGGGCGCGAGAGCTTCTTCTTTGGGAGGCTGAAAGATAAGCACTGGGGCGCATTTAGAAAAGCGCCTTTACCGGCTATTTACCTTGGGCTTACAACTTTTAACTGCTGGCCTTAGTCTGTCCGCTATTTCGCTAAGCACCTGAGACGCAAATAAAAACGGCCTGGACTAGGCCAGGCCGCAAGCATGCAGCACGCGTGTTACTGCAAAACGACAGTCATGCGCAGAAACAGTTATTTCAAAACAGCCAGAGCGGCTTCGTAGTTCGGCTCGTGGCCGATTTCGGAAACCAGTTCGCTGTGCAGCACGTTGTTGTTTTCATCCAGCACCACCACGGCGCGAGCGGTCAGGCTGCGCAATGGGCCGTCAACGATGTTCACGCCGTAATCTTCGGAGAACGCCGCGCTGCGGAAGTCCGACAGGTTTTTCACGTTTTCCAGGCCTTCCGAACCGCAAAAACGCGCCTGGGCAAACGGCAGGTCCGAAGAGATGCACAGCACCACGGTGTTGGCCACATCATTGGCCTGGGCATTGAACTTACGTACTGAAGTTGCGCAGGTCGGAGTGTCGACGCTTGGGAAGATATTCAGCACTTTGCGCTTGCCGGCGAAGGTAGCCAGGGTGGCGTCCGACAGATCAGCGGCAGTCAGGGTGAAATCCGGCGCCTGGGAGCCGACTTGTGGCAATTCGCCTTCAACTTGGACAGGGTTACCGCGAAGGGTGACTTGAGCCATGACAGAATCCTTATGCTGGGTTTGATGAAACGAATTCGAGAGGCGGAAGTTAACCACAAAGTGCCGTCGTCACCTACCGCCGAGCATAAATTGTCATGCCATGCCGTTGTGGTTTAATTGCGCGCTTTTCGCCCGTCCCTCAAGGAAGCCGTCGTTGATGAATCAGCCCGCCACCAAAGTCCTGGTCATTGGTTACGTCTGGCCGGAACCCCGTTCCTCGGCCGCTGGCGGGCATATGATGCAAATTCTTGAGAGCTTTCTTACTCAAGGTTGGGACATTACCTTCAGCAGCCCCGCGGCCATCGGCGAGCACAAGGCGGACCTGCCCGCCCTGGGCATCACCGAATGCGCCATCGAGCTGAACAACAGCAGCTTCGATGAGTTTATCCGCGAGCTGGCTCCGGATATCGTCCTGTTCGACCGTTTCATGATGGAAGAACAGTTCGGCTGGCGCGTGGAAAAATGCTGCCCGAATGCGCTGCGCGTCCTGGAAACCTCCGACCTGCAAAGCCTGCGCGACGCACGGCAGCAGCGTCTCAAGGATTGCCTCAAGGCCGCTCCCGACAGGGATGACTTCAGCGCGCTCTTTACCGCTGACCTCAAGCAAGCGTTCGAGCTGATGGCAGAGACTGACCTGGCCAAGCGTGAAATCGCCGCGATTTACCGGTGCGACATCAGCCTGATGATTTCCGATGTGGAAATCCGCCTGCTCACCGAACACTTCAAGGTGCCGCCTGCCCTGCTCCACTGGTGCCCGTTGATGATGGCTCCGCCAACCACAGCGTTTGCGCCCTTTGAGGACCGTGCGCACTTCCTCAGCATCGGTAACTTCCGCCATGCGCCGAACTGGGATGCGGTGCTCTGGATGAAAAACAGCCTCTGGCCATTGATCCGCCAGCAATTGCCGGGCGCCCAACTGCATATCTACGGCGCTTACACCCCGCCCAAGGCCACGGCCCTGCATAACCCGCCCCAGGGGTTCCATGTGATGAACTGGGCCGAAGATGCCCTGCAAGTGATGACCGCCGCGCGCATCTGCCTGGCGCCATTGCGGTTCGGCGCGGGGATCAAGGGCAAGTTGGCCGATGCCATGCTCTGCGGCACGCCGAATATCACCACGCCCATCGGTGCCGAAGCCATGGGCGACGAGTACCCGTGGCCCGGCATGATCGAGCACAGCGCCCCCGCCCTGGCCGCCGCGGCGGTGGCGCTGTATCAGGACCGCGCGCGCTGGACCCTGGCCCAGGAAAACGGCCGGCAGCTGCTGGCCCGGCGTTACGACCAGAATGTCCACGGCCCGGCGCTGGTGGCGTGCCTGGAGCAGTGCCGTAGCCGGCTTTCGGCCCATCGCCGGGATAACTTCACCGGCGGCATGCTGCGTCACCATGCCCATAAAAGCACCCAGTACATGTCCCAGTGGATCGAGGCAAAAAACCGCGTGCTTTGAAGGCCGGCGCTGGCGAGGTTGCACGCAAGGGGGCATTATCCTACGCAGCAACCACAATAAAGCGACGGCAGCATGACCCGAGCAACGCGAATCACCGACCCCTCCTACGAGCTGATGGACGACCACAACGGTCTGTCCATCATCTATCGCCAGCACGGTTTCCCCTGCCCCCTGGTACGCTGGCATTTCCACAAGGAATACGAGCTGCACCTGATCGTCGCCAGCTCCGGCAAGGTGTTTATCGGCGACTACATCGGCAATTTCTACCCGGAAAGCCTGTTCCTCACCGGTCCTAACCTGCCCCACAACTGGATCAGCCAGGTGGAGGAAGACGAAGTGGTGCCCAAGCGCGACATGCTGGTGAATTTCACCGATGAGTTGCTGGAGAACGGCAGCCAGATTTTTACTGAACTCAAGACCTTGGCGCCGCTGTTGGAGCGGGCGCAGTACGGCATCGAATTCCGCTGCAAGAAGACCATCGCCCAAGCCATGACCTTGATGCAACGCATCGAAGACGCCCAGGGCATGGCGCGCCTGGGGCACTTCTTTATCCTGCTGGAGGCGCTCAGTGCCTGCGAGGACTACCAGTTGCTCTCGGGCGTCACCACCCCGCAACTGGCGGATGAACACAGCATCGACCGCACCAACCGCGCGGTGGACTATATTTTTGCGCATTACGCGCGGGAGTTGCCCCTGGAGGAAGTCGCCGAATACCTCGGCATGAAGCCCACCTACTTCTCGCGGGTGTTCAAGCAAGCCACCGGGCGCACCTTTATCGAGTTCGTCAACCGGCTGCGCATCAGCAAATCCTGCGAACTGCTGGCCGACGGTGATAAAGCGGTGACGGATGTGTGTTTTGAATCCGGCTTCAACAACATCTCCAACTTCAACCGACGCTTTCAGCAGCTCAAGGGCATGACCCCGTCCCACTATCGGCGCTTGGCGGTGCAGCGGTTGACTGAGCAAAATATCGGCTGAATTGAGGTCAGGCAGCGTCGAACCAGCTCTTTTCTGCGGTCGCTGTATGTGTGGCGAGGGAGCTTGCTCCCGTTGGGCCGCGAAGCGGCCCCGCTCTTTGTTTACAAAGCATGGGACTGCTGCGCAGTCCAACGGGAGCAAGCTCCCTCGCCACAGGTTACTTTTTAGCCTTTCTGCTTCTTAACTGACTGGCATTACCCCAAATCCCCCGCTCGACTCAGTATCCAACGTGCTGTTCGCCGTGAAAGACGGCATCAGCACCCAAGACTTGCTGGTCAACCTCAGCGAATCGCTGGCCTGCGCCCACGCCCTCACCTGCGACTTCGCTTTTGAGCTCGATAGCTCGCGGCGAGAAGGCGCACTGGGTATTGCACAGTTGATCGAGGTGTCTCGGTTGTTGGCTGAACGGATACAGGCTGATATTGAGCGTTAAAACACGCCGCTGATCGTCCCCCACTGTGCGGGGACGATCATCGAGTGCAAAAAAGTATCAGTGAGCGTGCTCCCAAGGATTTGTCACCTCCCCATTTCAAGGCTGTAATCAACGCACACTCTTCCTGACTCCCCGTGGGAAGACACAACAACAATAACTGTCCTTCTGCAGCCCTCTGGGCGCGGAAATGGAGTGCGCGATGAAGTTCACAGCAAAATCCCTGCTTGCCTTTACTTGCATGACTACATGCATGACCCTCAGCGCCGTCAGCCTTGGCGCGCAAACCCTGACCATCGCCACCGTCAACAACAGCGACATGATCCGCATGCAAAAGCTCTCGAAAACCTTCGAGACCGAGCATCCGGAGATCAAGCTGAACTGGGTGGTGCTCGAAGAAAATGTGTTGCGCCAACGCCTGACCACCGACATCGCCACCCAGGGCGGGCAGTTCGATGTGCTGACCATAGGCATGTACGAAGCCGCACTGTGGGGTGCCAAAGGTTGGTTGGAACCGATGAAGGACCTGCCGGCGTCCTACGACCTCGACGACGTATTCCCTTCGGTACGCGACGGCCTGTCGGTCAAGGGTTCGCTGTACGCACTGCCCTTCTATGCCGAAAGCTCGATCACCTATTACCGCACCGACCTGTTCAAGGACGCCGGGCTGACCATGCCCGAGCATCCGACCTGGACCCAGATCGGCGAATACGCCGCCAAACTCACCGACAAGACCAAAGAGCAATACGGCCTGTGCCTGCGCGGCAAAGCCGGCTGGGGCGAGAACATGGCGCTGATCACCACCCTGGCCAACGGCTATGGCGCACGCTGGTTCGATGAGAAGTGGCAGCCGGAATTCAACGGGCCTGAGTGGAAGGACGCACTGAACTTCTACGTCGACAACATGAAGAAATCCGGCCCGCCCGGCGCATCCAGCAACGGCTTCAACGAAAACCTGGCGCTGTTCAACAGCGGCAAGTGTGCGATCTGGGTCGATGCCAGCGTGGCCGGCTCGTTTGTCACCGACAAAACCCAGAGCAAGGTGGCTGACCACGTCGGCTTCACCTTCGCCCCCCACGAGAAGACCGACAAGGGCACTTCGTGGCTGTACTCGTGGAGCCTGGCGATTCCGACCAGTTCCAAAGCCAAGGACGCCGCCAAAGTGTTCACCAGTTGGGCAACCTCCAAGGAATACAGCCAACTGGTGGCCAAGACCGACGGTATCGCCAACGTGCCGCCAGGCACCCGCAAGTCCACCTACAGCGACGAGTACATGAAGGCCGCGCCGTTCGCCAAGGTGACGTTGGAATCGCTGAAAGTCGCCGACCCGACCAAACCGACGCTCAAGCCGGTGCCCTATATCGGGATCCAGTTGGTGACCATTCCTGAGTTCCAGGCGATTGGCACCCAGGTCGGCAAGTTCTTCTCGGGCGCGCTGACCGGTCAACAGACGGTGGATGCTGCATTGACCGCCGCACAGACCACCACCGAGCGTGAAATGAAGCGGGCGGGTTACCCCAAGTAACCCCCCAATGCCTGTAGGAGCGAGCTTGCTCGCGAAAAAGGTACATCCGACGCAGTAATGCGCCTGGAATGTCTTCGCGAGCACGCTCGCTCCTACAGGGGTTTGCGCACCTGCCTCTAATCGGTCTTGATCACCATGAATACGTCCCCCGCCCAAGTGCAAACAACTGCCCCGGCCACGCCGCGCAAAAACCGCCTGGCCAACCCCGGCTGGTTCCTCGTCACGCCCTCGGTCGCCATGCTGCTGGTATGGATGATCGTGCCGCTGGGCATGACCCTGTACTTTTCGCTGATCCGCTACAACCTGCTCTACCCCGGCGAAAACCAGTTCGTGGGGCTGGAGAACTTCACCTACTTCATCACCGACTCGGGCTTCCTGCCCGGCGCCACCAATACCCTGCTGCTGGTGGGCAGCGTGCTGCTGATCAGCGTGGTGTTCGGCGTGCTGATCAGTGCCCTGCTGGAAGCCAGTGAGTTCTTCGGTCGCGGCATCGTGCGAGTGATGTTGATCTCGCCCTTCTTCATCATGCCCACCGTCGGCGCGCTGATCTGGAAGAACCTGATTTTCCACCCGGTGTCGGGGATTCTCGCGGCCGTGTGGAAACTGTTCGGTGCCGAGCCGGTGGACTGGCTGGCGCACTACCCGTTGCTGTCGATCATCATCATCGTGTCGTGGCAATGGCTGCCCTTCGCCATTTTGCTGTTGATGACCGCCATGCAGTCCCTCGACCAGGAACAAAAGGAAGCGGCACGCCTGGACGGCGCCGGCGCCATTGCGATTTTCTGGCACCTGACCCTGCCCCACCTGGCGCGCCCGATTGCCGTGGTGGTGATGATCGAAACCATCTTCCTGCTCTCGGTGTTCGCCGAAATCTTCACCACCACCAACGGTGGCCCGGGCTATGCGTCCACCAACCTCGCCTACCTGATCTACAACCAGGCGCTGGTGCAGTTCGACGTGGGCATGGCCTCGGCCGGCGGCTTGATTGCCGTGGTCATCGCCAATATCGCGGCGATCATCCTGGTGCGGATGATCGGCAAAAACCTGACTGACAAGCCTTGAGGGCCGCGCCATGACGCTTCAACAATCCCGCCGCCTGCAAAGTCTGTTGCTCGGCACGCTGGCCTGGGCCATCGCGATCCTGATTTTCTTCCCGATCTTCTGGATGGTGCTGACCAGCTTCAAGACTGAAATCGATGCATTCGCCACGCCGCCGCAGTTCATTTTCACGCCGACGCTGGAGAACTACCTGCACATCAACGAGCGCAGCAATTACTTTGCGTACGCCTGGAACTCCGTGGTGATTTCATTCAGCGCCACCGCCCTGTGCCTGCTGATCTCGGTGCCGGCCGCCTACTCCATGGCGTTCTACGAAACCCAGCGCACCAAAGGTACGCTGCTGTGGATGCTGTCCACCAAGATGCTGCCGCCCGTGGGCGTATTGATGCCGATCTACCTGTTGGCCAAGAGCTTTGGCCTGTTGGATACGCGCATTGCGCTGATCATCATCTACACCCTGATCAACCTGCCGATCGTGGTCTGGATGGTTTACACCTACTTCAAGGACATCCCCAGGGACATCCTCGAAGCCGCCCGCCTGGATGGCGCCACCCTGTGGCAGGAAATGGTCCGGGTGCTGCTGCCGATCGCCAAGGGCGGCCTGGCCTCTACCGTGTTGCTGTCGCTGATCCTGTGCTGGAACGAGGCGTTCTGGTCGCTGAACCTGACCTCGTCCAACGCCGCACCGCTGACCGCACTGATCGCCTCTTACTCCAGCCCCGAAGGTTTGTTCTGGGCCAAGTTGTCGGCCGTGTCGACACTGGCCTGTGCGCCGATCCTGATCTTTGGCTGGATCAGCCAGAAACAGCTGGTGCGCGGTTTGTCCTTCGGCGCCGTGAAATAACGG
The DNA here is from genome assembly GCF_004519405.1 of Pseudomonas sp. BCA17. Taxonomy (GTDB): domain Bacteria; phylum Pseudomonadota; class Gammaproteobacteria; order Pseudomonadales; family Pseudomonadaceae; genus Aquipseudomonas. The sequence continues at coordinate 123,652 of NZ_SGWI01000006.1, forward strand.
CTTCCTGATAAAAATTTGCATACGGAGGCCCATCATGGCCAACCTGAAAATCAAAAACCTGCAAAAAGGCTTCGAAGGCTTCTCCATCATCAAGGGCGTCGACCTTGAGGTGAACGACAAGGAATTCGTGGTGTTCGTCGGCCCATCGGGCTGCGGTAAATCGACCCTGCTGCGCCTGATCGCCGGCCTGGAAGAAGTGAGCGAAGGCACCATCGAACTGGACGGCCGCGACATCACCGAAGTGACCCCAGCCAAGCGTGACCTGGCGATGGTGTTCCAGACCTATGCGCTGTACCCGCACATGAGCGTGCGCAAGAACATGTCGTTTGCCCTGGACTTGGCCGGTGTCGACAAGAAGCTGGTGGAAAGCAAGGTCAGCGAGGCGGCACGTATCCTCGAACTGGGGCCGCTGCTGGAGCGCAAGCCCAAGCAGCTGTCCGGCGGCCAGCGCCAGCGCGTGGCGATTGGCCGGGCGATCGTGCGCAACCCGAAGATCTTCCTGTTCGACGAGCCACTGTCCAACCTTGACGCCGCCCTGCGCGTGCAGATGCGCCTGGAGCTGGCACGCCTGCACAAGGAACTGCAAGCGACCATGATCTACGTGACCCACGACCAGGTGGAAGCCATGACCCTGGCCGACAAGGTGGTGGTGCTCAACAGTGGCCGCATCGAGCAGGTGGGTTCGCCCCTGGAGCTGTATCACTATCCGGCCAATCTGTTTGTGGCGGGCTTCCTCGGCACACCGAAAATGGGCTTCCTCAAGGGCCAGGTCACGCGCATCGACAGCCAAGGCTGCGATGTGCAACTGGACGCAGGCACCTTGATCAATCTGCCACAGAGCGGCGCCAGCTTGAGCGTGGGCAGTGTCGTGACCCTGGGCATTCGCCCGGAGCACCTGGAAATAGCCTCACCCGGCCAAACCACGTTGACCGTCACGGCCGACGTCGGCGAACGCCTGGGCAGCGACACCTTCTGCCATGTCGTGACCGCCAGCGGCGAGCCCTTGACCCTGCGGATTCGCGGCGACATGGCCAGCCAGTACGGCGAAACGCTGCACCTGCACCTGGACCCGGCGCACTGCCATCTGTTCGACACCGACGGTGTAGCCGTGGCCCGCCCACTGCGCGCTGCCGCCTGATTTCGCGAGACTTGTGATGAAACTGAATAAACAGAACCTCACTCAACTGCCGCCGCAGGTGAAACTGCCGGCCTATGCCATTGCCAGCACGACCCAAGGCATCGCCCATATCGGCGTCGGCGGTTTCCATCGCGCGCATCAGGCGTATTACACCGATGCACTGATGAATACCGGCGAAGGCCTGGATTGGAGCATCTGCGGTGTCGGCCTGCGCAGCGAGGACCGCAGGGCCCGCGACGACCTGGCCGGCCAGGACTACCTGTTCACCCTGTATGAACTGGGCGACACCGACGACACCGAAGTGCGCGTGATCGGTTCGATCAGCGACATGCTGCTGGCCGAAGATGGCGCCCAGGCGCTGATCGACAAACTGGCCAGCCCCGAGATTCGCATCGTCTCGCTGACCATCACCGAGGGCGGCTACTGCATTGACGACAGCAACGGCGAGTTCATGGCCCATCTGCCGCAGATCCAGCATGACCTGGCGCACCCTGGCGCACCGAAAACCGTGTTCGGTTTCATCTGCGCGGCATTGACCCAACGCCGCGCGGCGGGCATTCCTGCTTTTACTGTAATGTCCTGCGATAACCTGCCGCACAACGGCGCGGTCACCCGCAAGGCGCTGCTGGCATTTGCCGCCCTGCACAACGCCGAGTTGCACGACTGGATCAAGGCCCACGTAAGCTTTCCCAACGCCATGGTCGACCGCATCACGCCGATGACCAGCACCGCGCACCGCCTGCAACTGCATGACGAGCACGGTATCGACGATGCCTGGCCGGTGGTGTGCGAACCCTTTGTGCAGTGGGTATTGGAAGACAAATTCGTCAACGGTCGCCCGGCGTGGGAGAAGGTCGGCGTGCAGTTCACCGACGACGTGACGCCCTATGAAGAAATGAAGATCGGCCTGCTCAACGGCAGCCACCTGGCGCTGACCTACCTGGGTTTTCTCAAGGGCTACCGGTTTGTGCACGAAACCATGAACGACCCGGTATTTGTGGCCTATATGCGCGCCTACATGGACCTGGACGTCACGCCGAACCTGGCGCCGGTGCCGGGCATCAACCTGACCGACTACAAGCAGACCCTGGTGGACCGCTTTTCCAACCAGGCGATTGCCGACCAGTTGGAGAGAGTGTGTTCCGACGGCTCGTCGAAGTTTCCCAAGTTCACCGTGCCGACCATCAACCGCCTGATTGCCGATGGCCGCGAGACTGAACGCGCGGCGCTGGTGGTGGCGGCCTGGGCGCTTTACCTCAAGGGCGTGGACGAGAATGGCGTGAGCTACACGATCCCCGACCCGCGTGCAGCGTTTTGCCAGGGCCTGGTGAGTGATGACGGGCTGATCAGCAAGCGCCTGTTGGCGGTAGAGGAGATTTTCGGCACGGCTATTCCCAACTCGCCTGAGTTTGTGGCAGCGTTCGAGCGGTGTTTTGTGAGCTTGCGCGACAAGGGCGTCACAGAGACCCTGAAGCAACTTTTGAAGAAACCCGATTAAACAGGTAGGCGCGGAGCTTGCCCGCGAAAATCGCCGACGGTCATGCAGCGCTATCAGCGCGACTCGCATCGCCGGTTGGTTTTTCGCGGGCAAGCTCGCGCCTACAGGAGCAAATCCTCATGACCCAGCAACACCTGTTTCTCGGCATCGACTGCGGCACCCAGGGTACCAAGGCCATCGTCCTTGACGCGTCCAGCGGCCAGGTACTGGGCCTGGGCGCCGCCGCGCACACTTTGATCAGCGGCGCCAATGGCCGCCGCGAACAGCACACCCAGGAATGGCTGGACGCCTTTACCGAAGCGACCCACCGCGCCCTGCAACAAGCCGGTGTGGATGGTCAGGACATCCTTGGCATCGGTGTGTCCGGCCAACAACACGGCCTGGTATTGCTCGATGACCAGGGCCAGGTGCTGCGCCCCGCCAAGCTGTGGTGCGACACTGAAACCGCGCCGGAGAACGACCGTCTGCTGCACCACCTGGGCGGTGAAAGCGGTTCGCTGGAGCGCCTGGGCGTCGCCATCGCACCGGGCTACACCGTGTCAAAACTGCTCTGGACCCGCGAGCAGCACCCGGACGTCTTCGCGCGCATCGCGCATATCCTGCTGCCCCACGACTACCTCAACTACTGGCTCACCGGGCGGGCCGTCGCCGAGTATGGCGATGCGTCGGGCACCGGCTACTTCAACGTGCGCAGCCGCGAGTGGGATGTGGCACTGCTCAAGCACATCGACCCGAGCGGTCGCCTGGAACACGCCCTGCCGCAACTGATCGAGGCCGATCAAAACGTCGGCACCATCCTGCCCGCCATCGCCGAACGCCTGGGCATCAACCCCAATGCCATCGTCTCCAGCGGTGGCGGCGACAACATGATGGGCGCCATCGGCACCGGCAATATCGCCGCCGGGGTGATCACCATGAGCCTGGGTTCATCGGGCACCATTTATGCGTATGCCGATCAGCCCAACGTCAGCCCCCAGGCCGCTGTCGCCACGTTCTGCTCATCCAGCGGTGGCTGGCTGCCGTTGATCTGCACCATGAACCTGACCAACGCCACCGGTGTGGTTCGCGAGTTGTTCGACCTCGATCTGGCGGCGTTCAACAGCCTGGTAGCGCAAGCGCCGATAGGCGCCGACGGCATCAGCATGCTGCCGTTCCTCAACGGCGAACGCGTGCCCGCCCTACCCCACGCCACCGGCAGCCTGCATGGCTTGACCATGACCAACCTGACCCGCGCCAACCTGTGCCGCGCCGTGGTCGAAGGCACCACCTTCGGCCTGCGCTACGGGCTGGACCTGCTGCGCCAGACCGGCCTGCAAAGCCAAAGTATCCGTTTGATCGGCGGCGGCTCGAAAAGCCCGGTGTGGCGGCAGATGGTCGCCGATATCATGAACACCGAAGTGATCTGCACCGAACAAAGCGAAGCCGCGGCCCTGGGCGCGGCGATCCAGGCGGCGTGGAGCCAGTCCGGCGAATCCCTGGCCAGCCTGTGCGACAAATGCGTGAGCGTCGACCCGGCCAGCCGTACCCTGCCGGTGGCGGCGAGCGTCAGCGCCTATCAACAGGCTTACGAGCGCTATCAGCAGCTCGTGGCAACCCTTTAAGAGCGAACGACTATGTATCTGGTGTGTGGTGAAGCGCTGTTCGACTTTTTCAGCGAGGAAGATGCCGGCGGGCAGGCTTCCAAGGTCAACTACAAGGCGATTGCCGGCGGTTCGCCGTTCAACGTCGCGGTGGGGTTGCGCCGCCTGGGCATCGAGGCCGGCTTGTTCGGTGGTTTGTCCAGCGATTTCCTCGGCCGCCGTTTGTTGCAGGTGCTCAAGGATGAAGGGGTCAGCGAGCAGTTCCTGGTGGAGTTCGCCGCGCCGACCACCTTGTCGATGGTCGCCGTGGGCGCCAATGGTTCGCCCCAGTACAACTTCCGCGGTGAAGGCTGCGCCGACCGCCTGCTGGAAATCGCCCACCTCCCCGAGCTGGGCGCTGACATTCGCGGCCTGCATATCGGCTCGTTCTCCCTGGTGGTGCAGCCGATTGGCGACACCCTGCTGAACCTGGTCAAGCGTGAAAGCGGCAAGCGCCTGATCAGCCTCGACCCCAACGTGCGACTCAACCCGCAGCCGGATATCCAACTGTGGCGCGACCGCGTGGCGGAACTGGTCAAGCATGCCGACCTGATCAAAGTCAGCGACGAGGACCTGCATCTGCTCTACCCCGACCAGTCGCCGGAAAGCGTGCTGCAAGGCTGGCTGCAACACCGTTGCCAGTTGGTGTTCCTCACCCGTGGCGGCGATGGCGCCAGCGTCTTCAGCCGCCGGCATGGCAACTGGTCGCAACCGGCGGTCAAGGTGGTAATGGCCGATACGGTGGGTGCCGGCGATACCTTCCAGGCCGCGCTGATTGCCTGGCTGACCGAGCAGCAACTGGATTCAGTCGAGGGCCTGCAACAGCTCACGCGTGCACAGATCGATGCCATGCTCGGCTTTGCCATTCGCGCCGCCGCGCTGACCTGCGGCAAGACCGGGCCTGACCTGCCGTACCGCCACCAGCTTGGATGAAGGTTTTGTCAGCCTGGCAAAAATTAATCGATGGTTAATCCCGCAGGTCGAGAGTGAAGTTGTACCCACTCTTTGCGGAGAACCACCATGAAACTGCGCACTTTGATGCTCGGCGCCACCCTTGCGCTGGCGGCTGTGTCAGGCCTGGCTCAGGCCGATGATCAAGCCGCCGCCGTCAAACCCGTGCCTTACCACTACGGCCTGCCGATGAACATCGACAAGGTCCTGGCCATGAATGAACCACGGACCGACGAATGCAAAGTTATCAAGGCGGATATCAAGTTTCTGGACAAGGCGGGCAAGGTCGAAGACGTGAGCTATCGCAAAATGTCCGAAGCCTGCGACTTCCAGAACTGAGGCGTTGAAACTACGAGGCCAGGCCCGCACAAATAGGAGTAATCTTGCGGGCTTGTCATAAGGCCGAAAGGATTCGCCATGCTGTTGAATTTCCGCACCCTCGCCACCTTCACCGCCCTGCTCTGCTTTGCCCTGGCGCTCGTCTGGGGCCTGCGCCCCGACCTGCTGCTGGGGTTATGGAGCGTCGAATACTCCAGTGCCACCGGGCTGGTGTCGCGCCGCAATGCCGCGCTGTTTCTGGGCATCGGCGTGATGTTCTACCGGGCCCGCCGTGCGCCCCCTTCTGACACGCGTAGCGCCCTGATCACCGGGTTCATCACCGGGTGCTTTGTGCTGGCGGTATTGGGGTTCAGTGAGTGGATCAATGGCAATGCGGGGCCAGGCATCCTGCTGGCGGTGGCAACAGAAACCGTATTGGGCCTGGCGTTCATCCAGGCCCACAGGTCTTCGGTGCCTTACTCTCAAGCGTCCAACTAGTAGAAGCCGCGCCCTCCCGCTCGTTGCAGGACGGGTGCATGGGTGTGCTTGAGGTCTTCGCGCAACCCGGTGATCAGGTTGCAAATGGCTCGACTGCTGTCGAGTTTGTCCGCGTTGATACCTTTGACTTCCAAATCCACCCGGTCGCGATCACGGTCGTCAAAGACCCTGATCGTCAACGAAGCATCTTCGGCTTTGGTGCACTCGCACCGTTTAGGCAGGAAACTTCCTTCAATAATGCTGCGAAGTTCTAATTCCGAAAGCATGACCAACCTCTCCTTTTATTTATGAGACTGCCAACTGCTGGTGGTGTGTCTGGCAGGCGTATCTCCTGCCACGTCTTGCCGACCCTGGAAGACGCTTACCTGTACCAGCCTACGCGGCAAACTCAACATGCGTTGTAACCATTCCTCATAAGCGCGCTACGGATTTATATAACTTGAAGTATCGGTTCTGAGCGTCGGGCTAATCGTCTTCGAAATGCTGTGATTAAACGTTTAACTCAGGCCTTTGTGTAAAACGACGTCTTGCGCCGCGACTCTTTCAGCAACATGTCGCAAACTATCAAAGTTGATGTTAGCCCCGGAATTAACCGCCACCAGGCTTTGACCGCGCACAGAACGTTGCTCGACATAACGCCGCAGGCCTGCCACTGCCAACGCGCCGGAAGGTTCGGTGATGGAGCGGGTATCGTCGTAGATCAGCTTGATGGCGCTGCACAGTTCATCGTTGCTCACCGTGATGACTTCATCCACCCAATGGCGGCAGATCTCAAACCCATACGCGCCGATCTGCGCCACGGCCGTGCCATCGGCAAACCCATCGACCGTGGGCAGCACCACCCGCTCGCCCGCGCGCAGTGCGGCCAACAGGCAACTGGAGCCTTCGGGCTCGACGCCGATGATACGTACGTCGGGCCGCAGGTATTTCACGTACGCCGCGATGCCGGCGATCAAACCACCGCCGCCCACCGGCACGAAGATCGCGTCCAACGGCCCCTGTTGCTGACGCAAGATTTCCATGGCGACCGTGCCTTGGCCCGCAATCACATCCGGGTCATCAAAGGGCGACACGAATGTGCAGCCCGATGCCTCGGCCAGTTGCAGCGCGTGGGCCAGGGCAAACGGGAAACTCTCCCCATGCAGCACCGCCTCGGCGCCGCGGGAGCGTACCCCCAGCACCTTCAACTGCGGCGTAGTGCACGGCATGACAATGCGCGCCTGGAGCCCCAGCTCTCGCGCCGCCAGCGCCACACCCTGCGCATGGTTCCCCGCCGACGCCGTCACCACCCCGCGTGCTTTCTGTTCGGCCGTCAGTTGCACCAGCTTGTTGTAGGCACCCCGGATCTTGAAGGAAAACGTCGGTTGCAAGTCTTCCCGCTTGAGCAGCACCTGGTTGCCCAGCAACGCCGACAGCGCTGGCGCCGGTTGCAACGGCGTGCACACCGCCAGGTCATAGACCGGCGCGGCGAGGATCTTTTTCACGTAGTGCTCAAGCAGTCCCGTGTCGGCGGATCGGGCGGCGCGGTGGGTACTCATGGGTGTCTCCTGGTGGGGGGTGCGGAGCCCAGGAGTCGGAAAAACAAAACCCGCCTCCAGGGCGGGTTTGGGTACAGCCGTGCGCTATCCCGCCAAATGAGGAATGGCGGTAATAATGCTTGGCTGGCTGCGAAAGGCTTGAAATGTCATGTGACGAAACTAACCGCCAGCCCGCGACCAAGTCAATGGCCAAGCGCCATTTGGTGCCCGGGGGTTTACGATGGATATACGAAACGTATACGCTTTGTATATTCCTACCGCACAGTGAACACCATGGGCATCGTCAAGATCACCGACCAACTGCACGAACAACTGCGCCTGGCCAGCGCCGCGATGGATCGGTCCATCAACGCCCAGGCCGAATTCTGGATCAAGATCGGCCTGCTCGCCGAGCTCAATCCCAACCTGCCTTACAACGAGCTGATCAACAAACTGCTGCTGGACAAGCCCGATCTGGTCCGAGGGCGCGCTTGATGATCAAGACTCCCGCACAACTGGCCGTCATGCGTGAATCCGGGCGCCTGCTGGCCCAGGTCTTCACCATGCTCGATGGATTCGTCGCCGCCGGCCGCTCTACCCTGGAGCTGGACGCTGCCGTTGAAGCCTTCATTCGCAACGACCTCAACGCCCGTCCCGCCAGCCTGGGCCAATACGACTATCCCTTTTCCATCAACACCTCACTCAATGAGGTGGTGTGCCATGGCATGCCCAGCGCCAAGGAGATCCTCAAGGACGGTGACATCATCAACATCGACATCACCCTGGAAAAAGGCGGCTTCATCGCCGACTCCAGCAAGATGTACATGATCGGCACCGTCGCCCCCAAAGCCCGACGCCTGGTCGAGATGACATTCGAAGCCATGTGGGCCGGCATCCGTCAGGTCAAGCCCGGCGCTCGCCTGGGCGACATCGGCCATGCCATCCAGAGCCACGCGCAAGCCAACGGCTACAGCGTGGTGCGCGAGTATTGCGGCCACGGTATCGGCCGGCAGATGCATGAAGAACCGCAGATCCTGCACTTCGGCCGCCCCGGCACCGGACTGGAACTGCGTGAAGGCATGGTGTTTACCATCGAACCGATGCTCAACCAGGGCAGCGCGAAGGTGCGCAACCTGAAAGACGGCTGGACGGTGGTGACCAAGGACAACAGCCTGTCGGCGCAGTGGGAACATACCGTGGCGGTAACGGCGGATGGGTTTGAGGTATTGACGTTGCAGCCTGACGGTTGAGGGGCTGGGCGCTTCGATTGCGCCCCTTCCACCTGTTTGACGGGGGATCGATACTAAACACTGCCGTTACCAGACCTGCCCCTGACGCTTCAACTCCAGGCGCCGCACGAATTCCTCCAGCACCAGGCCATAGAGGTCGTCCTGCAAATAGGCATCCTCGATGCCTGCATCCAGATTGGGGTTGTCGTTGACCTCGATCACCACCACCTTGTCGCCGGACTGTTTGAGGTCGACGCCATAGAGGCCATCACCGATCAGGTTGGCGGTTTTCACAGCCAGGTCCACCACCGCCTTGGGCGCTTCGTGAACCGCCAGGGTGCGACACTCGCCGTTGATGTCCTGGCCGATGGCCTTGTGGTTGTAGATCTGCCAATGGCCCTTGGACATGAAGTATTGGCAGGCAAAGATCGGCTTGCGGTTGAGTACGCCGATGCGCCAGTCGTACTCGGTGTAGAAGAACTCCTGGGCCAGTAATAGCACCGAATGCTCGAATAACTGGGCGGTGGCCTTGAGCAATGCCTCCTGGCTTTCCACCTTGATCACGCCCCGTGAGAAGCAGCCGTCGGGAATTTTCAGCACCAGCGGGAAGCCCAGGCGTTCGCCGACCCGCTCGAAATCCTGCGGTCGTTCCTTGTAGAGAATTTCGGTGGCGGGCATGCCCAATTGATGACTCTTGAGCAGGTCGGTAAGGTAGACCTTATTGGTGCAGCGCAGGATCGATGCCGGGTCGTCCATTACCACAAGCCCCTCGCTCTCGGCCTTTTTGGCGAAGCGATAAGTGTGGTTGTCGACACTGGTGGTCTCGCGAATCAACAGGGCGTCGTATTCGGCCAGGCGCGAATAGTCTTTACGCTCGATGAGTTCCACATCAATCCCCAGGCCCTTGCCGACCCGCACGAAATTATCCAAAGCGCGGGCGTTGGACGGTGGCAGTTGCTCCTGGGGATCGTGGAGGATGGCCAAGTCATAGCGCGCAACGCGACGTGAGCGCGGTTGGCGCCAGATCTTGCGGCTGTAGTTGTCGAGGGCGTGGGCGAACTGGTCTTCCTGGTCATCGCGCAATTTATGCAATACGCCGGACTTGACCCCTTCGATATGCCAACCGTTATTCTTGCGAAATTCAACTAACAGGATCGGACAGGGAAACGCTTCAAACAACTGCCGGGCCAATTCCTGCAAGGCTTCTATATGGGTTCGGCCAAAGTAAAGCGTCAGGGTAAAGCCTTCGGTACTGCTGTAAAGATGATGACTCAAGGCTTTATCGAGGGTTTTATCCAAGTTGTCCAGGGACAAGCCATACAACGACTTCCTGGTCAGTTCACTGATGGTGCGCACCGATGGAATCACCTTGTGCCCACGCGCCTCCGCCAGCAGCGAGCAGTAGTAACCGTGCCCCAGGTACTTGTAGCCGCGGCACAGATTGATGACCTGCACGCGCTTGCCCGTCTCGCTTTCGCGGGTTTGCTCCAGGTATTCCTGAGCGGTGACGATATCTTCGCTGGGAAAGTAGGAGGCCCAATCTTCCTTGCGCTCGACAATGATTACAACTTGGCTTGGGCGTCTGGGCGAGGTCGAAAAATAACCGTTGGAAGTTATTGTCGCCGCGACGCTTTGCTCGGATACTTCACGCCAATGACTTTGTACCGCCGACATAATAATTGATCCGCTTTAGAGAACTCGACCTTTTCTATTAAGCATGATCTTTTAGAGAAGTCCCGTTTCGTTACGCAACTTTTACGGCGGTCATATGACTCTTTCTTTTCGCGTTGCAACCCCTGCTGACGTACCCGGATTGATGGCACTGGAACAACACTGCTTCACCACCGACCGGCTTTCGTCACGCAGTTTCCAATGGATGATCAACCGCGCGCATGGGCGGTTGTGGGTTGCGGAACGTGACGGGCAATTGCTCGGTTATGCGCTGCTGTTGTTCCGGCATGGCAGCGCCCTGGCGCGCCTGTATTCCATCGCCGTCGCCCAGGCTGCGCGCGGCGGCGGCCTGGGCTTGCAATTGCTGGCACGCATGGAGGACTGCGCGCTGGAGCATGGCTGCACCGCCCTTCGCCTGGAAGTACGCACCGACAACCCCGTTGCCCTCACCTTGTATGAGCGCAATGGTTATCGGCGCTTCGCCCTCATTGATGACTACTACGCGGACCACACCGCCGCCCTGCGCCTGGAAAAGCCATTGCTCAGGCCACCTGTTTGACGCCAGCCTTGGCCTCCAGCTCGCGTACCAGCGGTAAGACGCGCTTGCCGAAGTACTCGACCTCCTCCTGGAAGTGCAGGAAACCGGCCAGCACCAGGTCCACGCCCACGGCCTTGAGCGCAACAATGCGCTCGGCGATTTGCTGTGGCGTGCCGATCAGGTTGGTCTTGAAGCCGTCGTTGTACTGCACCAGGTCTTCAAAGCTGGACTTGGCCCAGTTGCCCTCGCCCTCCGGTGACGCTTTGCCTGCCTGTCTGGCGGCGTCGCCAAAAGCATGCACCGCTTGCGAATCGGCTTTGTCGATAATCTCCGCCAGCACGGCGTGGGCTTCTTCTTCGGTATCGCGGGCGATCACAAAAGCATTCACGCCGATTTTCACCGAATGATTATTCGCGGCGGCCTTGGCGCGAATGTCATCGACCTGGGCCTTGATGCCTTCCGGGGTATTGCCGTTGGTGAAGTACCAGTCCGACACTCGCGCCGCCATGTCCCGAGCGGCGCGCGAACTGCCACCCTGAAACACTTCCGGCTGGCCGAGGGGCTTGGGTTTGAGGGTGTAGTTGTTGAAACGGTAGAAGTCGCCCTTGAAGGTGAAGTCGTCCTGGCTCCAGATGCCTTTGAGGGCGCGGATAAACTCCTCGGAACGGCGGTAGCGCTCATCGTGCTCCAGCCAGTGCTCGCCAATGGCCTGGAACTCTCCCTTGAACCAACCGCTGACGATATTCACCGCAATACGGCCGTTGGTGAGCTGATCGATGGTCGCCAATTGCTTGGCCGCCAACGCCGGTTGCCAAGGACCGGGCAGGATCGCGGCGATCACCTTGAGCCGGGTAGTGGCCGCCAACAGGGCATGGCTGAACGCCACGGATTCGTGCTGGTTTTCCGCACCATACCCGGCCGTAAAACGAATTTGCGTAAGGCCGTACTCAAAGCCGGCCGCCTCCGCCAACTGCGCCAGTTTGCGGTTGTAGTCGATTCCCCAGTGGGTGCGTTGTTCGATCTTGCTGACCACCAGCCCACCGCTGACGTTGGGCACCCAATAGGCAAATTTCACGGCTTGCTGACTCATCTGGCTGTACCTCACACAAGGGGATGTAGGAGTGCTTGAGCAGCAAACATGCCAGGCCGAGGCAAAGGCCCGTGCTACAAGCGTTGCGACGCATAATCCGCGGACGGAGCGCCAGGTTGCGGATGGGATGGAACCCGTCGTTTTGTCGATCCGCTGTTGCTGGAGCAACAGTGAACCGCAGCCATTACCCCGCAAACACTGGCCCGGAGGCCCGGCACGGACTGTGCAATCCCCCTGGCACCTGATCACTGCCAAGGAGCTGTCCCCATGACTGAGCAACACATCATCAACCCGCTGTCCGTCGGCGTCGACTACCCCACCTTGGCCGCGCGTTTCCGGCCGATTTTCCAGCGTATCGCCGAAGGCGCGGTTGAGCGCGAACACACTCGCACCCTGCCCTATGAGCCGATCCGCTGGCTCAAGCAAGCTGGCTTCGGCGCCGTGCGCGTACCGGTGGAATACGGCGGTGGCGGCGCCTCCTTGCCGCAGTTGTTTGAGTTGCTGATCGAACTGGCCGCCGCCGATTCGAATGTGCCCCAGGCCCTGCGCGGGCATTTTGCCTTTGCGGAAGATCGCTTGAACGCCACACCGAGTGCCGGTCGCGACCTGTGGTTCAAGCGTTTTGTCGACGGTGACATCGTCGGTTGCGCCTGGACGGAAATCGGCAATGTGGCGATCGGTGATGTGGTCACTCAGGTCAGCCCCGACGGTGACAAGTGGAGGCTCAACGGTGAAAAGTTCTACAGCACCGGCAGCATTTTCTCGGACTGGATCGACGTGTACGCCCAACGCAGCGACACCGGCGCCGATGTGATCGCCGCCACCCGCACGCAGCAGCCGGGCGTGGTGCAAAGCGATGACTGGGACGGCTTCGGCCAGCGCACCACCGGCAGCGGCACCACGCGGTTCAGCGATGCGGTGGTGGAAGCCGACAATGTCATCGACTTTTCCACCCGCTTCAAATACCAGACGGCGTTCTATCAGCTTGTCCTGTTAGCCAGCCTGGCCGGGATCGGCCAAGCGGCGCTGGATGACGTGGCCCATCAGGTGCGCAGCCGCAAGCGAATCTACAGCCACGGCAATGCGGATCATGTCAGCCAGGATGCGCAGGTTCAGCAAGTGGTGGGTGAAGTCGCGGCGCTGGTATACGCCGCCAGGGCCAGCGCCTTGAAAGCCGCGGTACCGGCCCAACGGGCGTACCTGGCGCGATTTGCGGGAGACGAAGTGGCCGAGCGTGAAGCCAACGTGGCGGCGGAGATTGAATCGGCGACGGCACAGGTGGTGGTGTCGACATTGATCCAGCGTGCCACCACCGAGCTGTTCAACGCGCTGGGCGCGTCGGACGTACGCCAGGGCAAGGCCCTCGACCGGCATTGGCGCAATGCGCGCACCGTGTCGTCCCACAACCCGGTGATCTACAAGGCGCGCATCGTCGGCGATTGGGTGATCAATGGCACGGAGCCGCCGTTCGTGTGGCAAATCGGCAATGGCCCGGCCAAGGCTAACGGCTGAGTGCAGTCAAAACACACTGTGGGGGAAGCGTGCGACGATTCGACGGGCTCCCTCCCACATGGGTGTGGGCTGTTTTTTTAAAAGGCCAGCTTGTAGCCGATGCTCATCAACATGATCGCCAGGCAGGGGCGCAGCACGCCGTCGGGGACTTTGCCGGTCATGTGGCTGCCCAGGTAAATGCCCGGCAGCGAGCCCATCAGCAGGAAGCCCAGCAGGTGCCAGTCCATGTTGCCCATGCTGGCGTGGCCCAGGCCCGCCACCAGGGTCAGCGGCACGGCGTGGGCGATCTCGGTGCCGACCAGACGCCGCGTGGCCAGGAATGGGTAGAGGATGAACAGCGCAACGGTGCCGAGGGCGCCGGCGCCGATGGAGGTCAGGGCAACCATGGTGCCGAGGATGGCGCCGGTCACCACCGTCAGCACGTTCAGGTTGCGCGGGCTCATGTGGTAGTCGTCGCCCGCATGGCGCTGGGCGAAGGCCAACAGGCTTTTCTTGAACAGAATCGCCAGGGCGGTCAGCAACAGCACCACGCCGAGGGCCTGTTTGATCACCGCGTTCATCCCACTGGGGTCGGTGTGCAGGCTGGCGAGAAACCACAGGGTCAGCAGCACGGCCGGCACGCTGCCCAGGGTCAGCCAGCCGGTGATGGTCCAGTCGATATTCCTGTTCTTGCTGTGTACCAGCACACCACCGGATTTGGTAATGGCGGCGTACAACAGGTCGGTACCCACGGCCGTCGCCGGGTTGATGCCGAACCACAGCAGGATCGGCGTCATCAGCGAACCACCGCCCACACCGGTCATGCCAACGATAAAACCTACAATCAGGCCAGCAACGACAAACCCCACATTACCCACATCCATTACAGCTACCTGTGACCTTATAAATTTCTGGCGGCAGGATAGCGATTTTTCTTATAACGACTTATACCAATATGATCTGACTTTATGCCTTTTAGCTTAGCCGGAGGCATCGATAGGCTTGGGTCTGGTACGGGAAAGCGACGGTATCGCGCCCTTGCAAGGCCGGGTGCGTATCGATCAGCGCCTGCAACTGGGCGGTGACCTTGGCCTTTTCTGCATCGGGCAGCGCAGCGATGAAGCTCACCGACAGAAAGCGGTCCATGATCACTTCCTGCGGGCTGCCCACATGCTGATAGGGAAAACAGGTGACTTCGGGTGCGGAAAAATACTCGCCGGTGAACGCTTCGCGCCAACGCCCGGTATGAAAGCGCGGTGTGTCACCCTCGTAGGGCGTGATGATTGCGGTAATCGCGGCGACCCAGTCCACCGACTCATCGCGCACATTCCACACCAGCCCCAGGCGCCCTCCGGGCTTGAGCACACGGTGGATCTGCGCCAGCGCCACTTGCGTCGAGAACCAATGAAACGCCTGGGCACAAACCACGACGTCGGCAGTGGCGGCCCCCAGCGGGATGGATTCGGCGGTGCCTTCCAGCAGGCGCACATCGGGCAACACCTTGGCCAGCTGCGCCGCCATGGCCTGGACCGGCTCGACGGCGATCAGCGCCGGCGTCAGGGTGCTGAGCAAGCGTGTGAACTTGCCAGTGCCGGCGCCCAGGTCGATCACCGTCGACTGTGCCTCAACACCTAACGCCTCGGCGAGCCAGCCGAGGAGTTGCGGCGGGTAGTCGGGGCGACCCTGGGCGTAAGTGACAGCCTGGGTAGAAAAGCCCTGCAGGGCAGACGCGTGAACATCGGTCATTATCCAGCGCTCCTCAGTCGGATCGGGGAGCCTGATTATGCGCCTGCCGCCGGCAACCACAACCGGAACCGTGCACCGCCCAACGGTGACGCCAACGCAGTCAACGTACCGCCCTGGGCCTCGGCCGCGCGCCGACTGATGGCCAACCCCAGACCGAAGCCGCCGGTAGCACGATCGCGGCTGCGGTCCAGGCGGTAGAACGGCTCGAAAATGCGCTCGCGCTGGTCCAGCGGGATGCCGATACCGTCGTCATCCACACAGATTTCACAGCCCTTGGGGCACACCTTGACGCCGACCTGGATGCGCTTGTCGCAGTAACGCGTGGCGTTGCGCAACAGGTTCTGCAAAGCCCGGGCGGTCAGGCGCGGGTCGAGGACGAAACGCTCGACAGCGCAGTCCAGCGCCACGTCGATGACAATCTCGGGGTTTTCCATTTCGTCGTCGACACTGCCCAATACGCTGTCGATGAACTCGTCGAGCACCACGTCCACCCGTTCGGGCAGTTGTGCCGGGTTTTGCAGGCGACTGTAGGAAAGCAACTCCAGCACCAGGTCATCCAGCTCGCGTATGTGCGCCACCAGGCTTTGCAAGCGCTCGCGGCTGGCCTGGGGCAAGTCTTCGGACAACGCCAGCGCCAGGCCGAAATCCAGGCGCGTAAGCGGCGTGCGCAGTTCGTGGGAGACCGCATTGAGCAGGTCGCGCTGCTGGTTAAGCAGGTGTTCGATGTCATCGGCCATGGTATCGAACACCGACGCCAGGCTGCCGATGTTGGAACTGGGCGGAATGCGCGTACGCTCGCTGAGGTTGCCCTGGCCCAAGTGCGCAGCCGTGGTTTTCAGGCGCTCCAGGTCACGCCAGTGCGGGCGCAACCATACCAGCAGGCAGGCCAGCAGCGCGGCGCCGATCAACACATTCATCGACCAGTACAACAGGTTCATGTCCAGCGGGTCGGGCGGAACGATCAGCTTGACCACGAATTGCTGGTTGATCGGTGAACTGACGTCCGCTACCCACCCCCACTCCCCCAGGCGGATCACCGGCTTGCCCTGCTCGAGCAGCTTTTCTTCTTCGGGCGTATAGCTGGCGTCCTGGCGCAGCAGCAATTGCACCTTGAGCGGGGCAAAGTCTCGGCCAAGCTGCTCGGTGACCTGCGACCAGCGCTCC
The DNA here is from genome assembly GCF_004519405.1 of Pseudomonas sp. BCA17. Lineage (GTDB taxonomy): Bacteria > Pseudomonadota > Gammaproteobacteria > Pseudomonadales > Pseudomonadaceae > Aquipseudomonas. The sequence continues at coordinate 140,120 of NZ_SGWI01000006.1, forward strand.
ACCGGCGTCCGCAGGTATTGCTTGACGATGAGTGTTTGCTGACCACGGGTCTGTTCGACGTTGTAGTCCATGTAACGATGTTCGAACAGCTGGATGACCAGCTTGGGAATCAGGAAGATCGCCGCGCTGTAAGTAATGATGGTGATCAGGTAGAGGCGAATCAGCACACGGAACATGAATCAGCATTCCCACTCGGAACGGCTGAACAGATAACCCTTGCCCCACACCGTCTTGATCTTGCGCGCCTCGCCGGCATGGTCGTCGAACTTGCGCCGCAGCTTGGAGATGGCCACATCCACCGAGCGGTCGGTGCCGTTGAATTCGATACCGCGCAGGCGTTGCAGGATCTGGTCGCGGCTTAGCACTTCGCCAGCATGCCGGGCCAGCACCACCAGCAGGTTGTATTCACCGCTGGACAGTTCCACGGGTTGCTCACGCCAGGTCACCGTGCGTTCGGACAGGTCGATGCACAGGTTGCCCATGACGATCTGGTCGTTGGCCATCTGAGGTTCGGACAGGCTGCTGCGGCGCAACAAGGTGCGGACACGGGCAAGCAGCACACGCGGCTCGCAGGGTTTGGTGACGTAATCGTCGGCGCCCATTTCCAGGCCCAGCACCTGATCGTGGCTGTCATCGCGGGCGGTCAGCATCAGGATCGGCAGGCCCGCCGAGTCGGCCCGCAGCAGACGGCACACTTGCAGACCGTCGAGGCCGGGCAGCATCAGGTCGAGGATCACCAGGTCCGGCGGGTTGAGGCGCGCACGTTCGCGCACGTGGTCGCCACGACTGAGCACACTGACGTGGTAGCCATTGCGTTCCAGATAGCTGGCAATCAGCTCCGAGAGTGCGGCGTCGTCTTCCACCAGGAGGATGTTGGGCATAAAGGTGTTTCCAGAAAATACAGTGATGGGTCGTACACAAATCCAATGTGGGAAGGGGCTTGCCGCCGATAGCGGTGGGTCAGTGAAGAGCATTTCAACCGATACACCGCTATCGGCGGCAAGCGCCCTCCCACATTGGATCTCCAGTGTCGGCAAGGTTGTGCAAGGATATACGCCCTCGGCGCCCAGCGCGCCGCACCTTACATTTATTCACACACACGCTACACAGCTTCACAGCACCCCGGCGCAGGTGACTTTAGGATGCAGCCGTCATTATTGGGATATGAGCATGTCGAAGAATCTGTTTGCGCCGTTTTGCCTGCTGGCCTTGACGCTGGCCCTTGGCGCTTGCGGCAAGTCGGCCGACGAAGCGCCGGAAATGCCATTGGCCAAAGTCCGCACCGAAACCCTGCAGGCCAAGCCCCTCTCCATTACCAGCGAGTTGAGCGGGCGCATCGCCGCGCCGCGGATTGCCGAGGTGCGCGCGCGTGTGGCCGGCGTGGTGATGCAACGGGTGTTCAAGGAAGGTCACGACGTCAAGCAAGGTGACGTGCTGTTTCGCATTGACCCGGCGCCGTTCAAGGCCGACCTGGACAGTGCCCAGGCCAACCTGGGCAAAGCCGAGGCCAATGCGTTCCAGGCCCGTTTGCAGGAACAGCGCTATAGCCAGTTGGTCGACAGCAACGCCATCAGCGCCCAGGACTACGACAACGCCCGCGCCAACTTGCGCCAGACCAATGCCGAAGTCGCCGCCAACAAGGCGGCCGTGGAGCGCGCCAAGCTGAACCTGGGCTACGCCACCGTGACTGCGCCGATTTCCGGGCGCATTGGCCGCGCCCTGGTGACCGAAGGCGCGCTGGTCGGCCAGAACGAAGCCACGCCGCTGGCAGTCATCCAGCAACTGGACCCGATCCACGCAGACCTCACCCAGTCCACCCGTGAGCTGAACGACCTGCGTCGCGCCTTCCGTGCCGGCAGTTTGAAGCAGGTCGGCCAGGACCAGGCCAAGGCCACGCTGATCCAGGATGACGGCAGCCTGTACCCGCTGCCGGGCAAATTACTGTTTGCCGAAATCAGCGTCGACCCGGGCACCGGGCAGATCATCCTGCGCAGTGAGTTCCCCAACCCGGACCTCGACCTGCTGCCGGGCAGCTTTGTGCGGGTGCGCCTGGAGCAGGCCGTCGACAAGCAAGGCATCAGCGTGCCGCAACGCGCCATTACCCGTGACAGTGCCGGCGTACCGATGGTGCTGCTGTTGGATGCCGAGCAGAAAGTCAGCCAGCAACCGGTGGAGTTGGGTGCCGTGATCGAGGACCGCTGGATCGTCAGCAGCGGCCTCAAGCCCGGCGACCGCATCATCGTCGAAGGGCTGCAACACGCGCGCCCCGGTGAAAAAGTCGAAGTGGATGACAGCCCTGCCTCGGGCCATCTCGTAAAGGAATAACCCGCCATGCCGCAGTTCTTTATTGACCGCCCGATCTTCGCCTGGGTGGTCGCCCTGTTTATCCTGCTGGCCGGCGCACTCGCCATTCCGCAGTTGCCGGTGGCGCAGTACCCGAACGTCGCACCGCCGAAGGTGGAAATCTACGCGGTGTACCCGGGCGCCTCGGCCCAGACCCTGGATCAGAGTGTGGTCAGCCTGATCGAGCAAGAGCTCAACGGCGCCGATCACTTGTTGTACTTCGAATCCCAGAGCAGCCTGGGCTCGGCCACCATCACCGCGACGTTCCAGCCGGGCACCAACCCGGAAATGGCCCAGGTGGACGTGCAGAACCGTCTCAAGGCGGTGGAGCCGCGCCTGCCGCAGGCGGTCACTCAGCAAGGCTTGCAGGTGGAGAAAGTCTCCGCCGGCTTCCTGCTGCTGGTGACACTGACGTCCAACGACGGCAAGCTCGACGACGTGGCGCTCAGCGATTACCTGGCGCGCAACGTGATGAACGAACTCAAGCGCCTGGACGGTGTGGGCAAGGCCCAGCTGTACGGTGCCGAACGTGCCATGCGAATCTGGATCGACCCGCAGAAGCTGATCGGCTTCAACCTCACGCCGGCCGACGTCAACGCCGCGATCAGCGCGCAGAACGCCCAGGTCTCGGCGGGCAGCATTGGTGACTTGCCGGGAACCAACACCCAGGAAATCACCGCGGCGATTCTGGTCAAGGGCCAACTGTCGACGCCGGCCGAGTTTGCCGACATCGTGCTTAAAGCCAACCCGGACGGCTCCACCGTGCGCATCGGTGACGTGGCGCGGGTGGAAATCGGCAGCCAGGAATACCAGTTTTCCACCCGCCTGAACGGCAAGCCGTCCACGGCCGTCAGTGTGCAGTTGTCGCCGGGGGCCAACGCGCTGAACACCGCGACCCTGGTGCGGGCGAAGATGGACGAACTGTCGCGTTACTTCCCGGCCAATGTGGAATACAAGATCCCGTACGACACCTCGCCGTTCGTCAAGGTCTCGATCACTAAAGTGGTCTACACCTTGCTCGAAGCCATGGCGCTGGTGTTTGCGGTGATGTTCCTGTTCCTGCAGAACGTGCGCTACACCTTGATCCCGACACTGGTGGTGCCGGTCGCCTTGATGGGCACCTTCGCGACGATGCTGTTGCTGGGGTTCTCGATCAACGTGCTGACCATGTTCGGCATGGTGCTGGCGATCGGCATCCTGGTGGACGATGCGATTGTGGTGGTGGAGAACGTCGAGCGCATCATGGCCACCGAAGGCCTGTCACCCAAGGAGGCGACGCGCAAGGCGATGGGCCAGATCACGGGCGCCATTGTCGGTATCACCCTGGTGCTGGTGGCGGTGTTCCTGCCGATGGCGTTCATGCCGGGTTCGGTGGGGGTGATCTATCAGCAGTTCTCGCTGTCGATGGCCACCTCGATCCTGTTCTCGGCGTTTCTTGCCCTGACCTTGACGCCCGCCTTGTGCGCGACCCTGCTCAAGCCAGTCGCCAAGGGCGAACACCATGCCAAGGGCGGTTTCTTCGGCTGGTTCAACACGCGTTTCGAGCGCCTCACGGACCGCTACGAAGGCTGGGTGGCCTACGCACTCAAACGCAGCGGCCGCTATATGCTGATCTACCTGGTGTTGCTGGTGGGCCTGGGGTGGATGTTCAGCCGCCTGCCCTCCTCGTTCCTGCCGGTGGAAGACCAAGGCTACACCATCACCGATATCCAGTTGCCACCGGGTGCGAGCAAGAACCGCACGGTGCAGGTGGCCGAGCAGATCGAAGCACACAACGCCGAGGAGCCGGGGGTGGGTGATACCACCATGATCATGGGCTTCAGTTTCTCCGGTTCCGGGCAAAACGCTGCGCTGGCGTTTACGACGCTCAAGGACTGGTCGGAACGTGGCAGCGATGACTCTGCCGCATCGATTGCCGAGCGCGCCAACATGGCCTTCACCGAGCTCAAGGACGCCATCGCCTACGCGATCCTGCCGCCACCGGTAGACGGCCTGGGCACCTCCAGCGGTTTCGAATTCCGCCTGCAGGACCGTGGTGGCGTCGGCCATGCCGGGTTGATGGCGGCACGCACCGAACTGCTGGCGGCGGCCGAAAAAAGCCCGATCCTGGCCAACGTGCGCGAAAGCGCCCTGGCCGAGGCGCCCCAGGTGCAGCTTCAAGTGGACCGCAAGCAGGCCAACGCCCTGGGCGTTTCGTTTGCCGACATCGGCAACGTACTGTCCTCGGCCATCGGCTCGGCTTACATCAACGACTTCCCCAACCAAGGCCGCATGCAGCGGGTGGTGGTGCAGGCCGAAGGCGACCAACGCAGCCAGGTGGCGGACTTGATGAAGATCAACGTACGCAACAACGCCGGGAAGATGGTGCCATTGTCGGCCTTCGTCGAAGCCAAGTGGACCCAGGGCCCGGCGCAGTTGACGCGTTACAACGGCTACCCGGCCATCGCCATCAGCGGTGAGGCGGCGCCCGGTCACAGTACCGGCGAAGCCATGGAGGAGATCCAGCGCCTGGTCAGTCAATTGCCGGCGGGCCTGGGCCAGGAATGGACAGGCCTGTCGTTACAGGAGCGCCTGTCCGGCTCCCAGGCACCGCTGCTGCTCGGCCTGTCGTTGCTGATCGTGTTCCTATGCCTGGCGGCGTTGTATGAAAGCTGGTCGATCCCGGCCTCGGTGTTGCTGGTGGTGCCGCTGGGTGTGCTCGGCGCGGTACTGGCCGTGTCCTTGCGTGGCATGCCCAACGATGTGTTCTTCAAAGTGGGCCTGATCACCATCATCGGCTTGTCGGCGAAGAACGCGATCCTGATCATCGAGTTCGCCAAAGAGCTGTACGAGCAAGGCGAAGATCTGATCGACGCAACCTTGAAGGCAGCGCGATTGCGCTTGCGGCCGATCATCATGACGTCGCTGGCGTTCATCCTCGGCGTGGTGCCGTTGGCGATTGCCACGGGGGCAAGTTCGGCCAGCCAGCAGGCGATCGGTACCGGAGTGATCGGCGGGATGATCACGGCGACACTGGCGGTGGTGTTTGTGCCGGTGTTCTTTGTGGTGGTCATGAAGGGGGTGGGAAAGAGCAGCGGCAAGCTATAAGCGGCAAGCTTCAAGCTTCGAGCGGCACGCAAAAACAGACTTGTTTCTAACTTGTCGCTTGCAGCTTGAAGCTTTGAAGCTTGAAGCTTACAGCCCTACAACCTATCGTGCTCCCCTCTCCCCCCATTCGTGAGCGCCATGCCCTTCCTCGCCCGCACCCATCCTCGCCTCTCCGCCGCCGCTGTGCTGGGCATTGTCGTAGGCGTCCTGGCACCGTCCAACACCCTTCTGGGCAAAATCCTCATCGGCTGGAACGCCGGCGTTTGGGCCTATCTGGTACTGATGCTGTGGCTGACCATCCGCGCGAAGGCCCCGGATGTCCAACGCATTGCCGAGATTGAGGATGAAAACGCCGGCCTGGTGCTGTTCATGGTGTGCATTGCGGCCATTGCCAGCCTCGCCGCCATTACCTTCGAGCTGATCGGCAGTAAAGGCCTGGCCCCCACCGAACGTCTGTTGCATTACGGCTTCACCGGATTGACGGTCGTTGGTTCGTGGCTGTTGATCGGCGTGATTTTCAGCGTGCACTATGCCCGCCTCTACTACACCTGGAACGGTAAGGAGCCGGCGCTGCGCTTTGCCGAAGGGCTGCTTACGCCGAACTATTGGGACTTCCTGTATTTCTCGTTCACCATCGGCGTGGCGGTGCAGACGTCCGATGTGGGCGTGGCCACGCGCAGCCTGCGCAAAGTGGTACTGGGGCAGTCGTTGATCGGGTTTCTGTTCAATACGGCAATTCTGGGGTTCTCGATCAATATCGCGGCCGGGCTGTTCGGCTGACACCGCACCCGCCTTTTAGACGCTGAGCTGGACTGGGCCGAGTATCACCACCTGAACTTGCCGGAAGTTGTGTGAGTTAGTACTTAAACGAATTAAAAATGTGTACTTAGACTGTTTGAACTGTCGAGGAACGCTCATACATTACGGTCTACGTATACTGTTATTTCTGACAGTTTACAGGTTGGACGCTCTGCTATTACATGCTTCAGACAGAGCCGCTGATGCCTCTGTGACTCGCACAACCACCCGCGATGGAGAAGCGATCATGACCGTACAAGCGCAAATTTTAACTCCCGAGCAGCAGAAGGCATTGGGCCCCAAACGAATCAATGCGTCAGGTACCTTCAATGCACGTATCGATTCCGTTCCCGTTAATTTTCAGACCACCACCCTATCTCGCAATCACGAACAGGCTGTCTTCAGAGTCAATGCCCGGCACGCCGATAACTCGGTCACCATCAAAGAACTATTTATCCAGGTGCCCGAAAGCGTTGAAGTGGGCAAGGTCATCAAATTGGAGGAACAGGAATTTACAGACTTTGAAGTCTGGTACTCGGTAAAATCTCCCACGGCGCACTATACGGTCAGTGGCATTAAAGGCGATTTGATCATCATGGGGCTGGCCCCAGGTGAAATTAAAATCAGAGGTACATTGCATGCAACTACCGATGACGATGCCAACGGGAATTCACATTGGGTCGAAGTCGATTTCGACCTGACCAGTTGATGGGTTATGCCACATGCAAAAACGCCCGTATCTCTCGATACGGGCGTTTTTGCATAGCGCGCAATTACCAGGTGTAACGAACACCCACATTGGCGCCCCAAGGCTGCTCAACCTTACCGCCGCTGCTGTGCTCAAGATCGGCATGCAATTGAAGGTTCTGCGACAGCTTCACCGCCACACCCGCACCGAATTCTGCTCGGGAACCGGACAGATCATTGTTGAACACATTGTTATTGACCGAAACCTTATTGTTATTGGCAAACTCATGCACCATCGCTGCCCGCAAATAAGGCTGTAGCACACTGCCGCTGTCGAGCTGGATGTCACGCCCCACGGTCGCACCGGCCTTGGCCAGGATCGAGCGGGTACGCTCGCCCTTGGCTTGCAGACCGTTATCCAGGCTGTAACTGCCGCCCTGGATGACCACGGTGGACATCTGCGCATACGGCTCGACGAAGAATCCATCGTCCAACTTGATGTTGCGACCGACCTCCGCCGACAAACCGCCACCGGTGTTGTTGTACTTGCCTTTGGACGAAGTACCGTCACTGAGACCAACCTTGGACTCGTTATGGAACCGGTTGACCTTGGCGACCGCATCGAAATACAGGCCGCTCTCCTCGTCCAACCACGTCGCGTAGGCACCCAGGTAGTAGCTCTTCACGTTACCGGAGGTGCCGCGCTTGAGGTCCAGGTCCGAGGTGCTGTGACCCGCCATTACCCCTACCAGCCACTGGCTGTCGGCCAACGGCGTATCGGCCCCCAAGGTAAAGCCCTGTTGGTTCTGGCTATAACCGACACCCGTGCTGTCGGCCACTTTGTACTTATTGCCATAACCCCGGATCCACACCCCCGCTTGACCCGGCTCGAAACGCAACTCACCCATACGTGTACGCAGTGAAGTCGCCTCACCGTACCATACGGTCGGTGCGGTATTGAACAGAGCCAGTACCGAGCGAGTACCTGGGCTTATCACGCGGTTGTTCGGGTCAAGGAACCAGTCAGTGCCTTCCTTTTTCAGGCCGTAGGAGTAAGCACCTACGTCGACCACATCACCGACCAGGGAAAACTGCGCATCGCCCCCGCCGGTATGCACAATGCGAATATCCTCCGGATTGACCGGCTCCGCACCACTTGCCGCGAGCAACAGGTGGTGATTGCCTTTGGCCTCACCTTCGATGTTCAGGAAGTCCGTGACGCCACGCGCGAAATCGGTGCCCATGACGAAGGTGCCGTTGCCGTCGAGGCTGTCCAGATCCAGCTGATAGAACGCGTCGGTGTCACCAAACTTCACCGTACCGCCCGCCAGGCTCAATGCGCCTACCTGACTGTCGCCCGTGAGTTCCCAAAAAGACTGGTCGCCGATATCCAGGCGGGTGACATTCTGCAACAGCCCGGTCAGGCTGGCGTGGTTCTGCAGCTTCAAATTTGCGCTGCTGCCGTCCTCGACAATGACGTTACCGTTCAATCGACTGTTGTCGACATTCATGCTCGCCGTGGCGCCGCCGTTAACTTCCAGCAACGTGCCGTTACCACCGATCAAAGTAGAGCCATTACGCACATCAATTTCCGCTCGCGGGGTCGAACCATGCTCACCATTAACCACGATGGCGGAACCGCTGCGGCCCTCGACGCTGGAATTATCCAGCACCAGTTTACCCACGCCGCCTTCGTCATAGTCATCGGTGAACAACACACCGTTCTTGCCGCCGATGATTCGGCTTTGGCTGGCAGTGACCGTTGCCCCGTCGACAAACACACCAAAACTGTCGGCGCCGGTACCTTCAACCAATGTATTTTGACTGAAATGCAGTTCACTATTGCCCGCCGCCATCGCCCCGCCGATATGACCACGAATGGTGCTGTTGAATACCTCGGCAATGCCCCCTTTTTCGGAGTCGAAACTCTGGAACGCTTGCAAGCCTACTGTGGTATGGCTAGTGATGTTGCTGTCCTGAATGAGAGCATTGCTGTCATCCAGGCGCACTGCGCCGAACACGGCATGAGACGAATCGACGGTAGCGCCGTTCAGGCTGACGGACGATCCCTGGGTGGCACGGATGTCGTCAATAAGGCTGCCAGCATTGACAATCAACGCCGAATCGTTGACCAGGATATGCTGTGCCCGGGCACCATTAACGGTCAGCTCGGACTTCATATCCAGTTGCCAGTCATTGGGTAGTTCACCGACCTCAATGGTTTTTGACTCACCAATCAGTTGAACAGCGTGTGCGCTCGATTGAAAAGCGGCAAACACAAGAAAAGTAATAGTTGGAACTTTCATCATCTTGCTCAAGGGCTTGAGCTCGAAGTTGGTTAACACGGACATAGGTTTTCACTCTCTGGGCTGGAGCCTTTGAAACGGTTTGGCTCGTTCCCTCGGAATGGAGCCTTACCTGTGCGGTGCAGAGATTACTGAGTGAACTTACCCAAGGATGTAGGATTAATCTGAACAGGATGTAGCGATAGGCAATACATCGCTCCGAATATATGACGATCAAGGTGTACCTGCGAACCAGGCTTATAGAAAGCATATTTTCAATTGCCAACTACCGGATACGCCAAAGGGAAGCGACGCTTCCCTTTGACGGTTCCAACGAACAGCCCGCTTAAGGTCTCACGATAGTCGTACCATCGCAGAAGGTCTCCGGATTGGAAAATACCGAGAAAACCCCAGCCAGTTCACTGTTACCGGTCGCTCCGCTGCTCACCACTGTGCTGTAGGTCACTTCGCAAGGCCCAAACGGAGACTGCTTAAGGAATGCACCGTAAGGAATTTCAAAGATAAAACCATTATCCACATCAGACTGGCTCAACGATGGATGGGTAAAGTCTTGCGTGAATGGACCCGGTGGAAAGCCAAAGGCCTCGCTCGAAATAGTCACGGTTATCGTCACATCGTTATTGAGCACCAGCCGTGGGTCTGCAGGAATGAAAAGTTCGGCAAAAAGCGGCGGCGGGGCCCCAGGGCCACGACTTTGCAAGGACACGCAGCTCCATTCACCATTGACATCAAGGTGCCGGAATTGAGCAGCTTGCAATATCACGGTCACTGCATCGATCACGTCGACGTCGGTAACACCCGACGGGTTTTCATTAGTGGTGCCGGGCCCGGTGACAACGTAGCTGACCGGCTGCGTGCCATTACCATGTCTAGCCACTACGTCCCACGGGATGTCGAACGTCGCATCCGCTCCGGGTGTCAAGGTACTGAGGTTAAAAGGCCCGACTCGTTCTTTCGCGACGCCCCAGAACAGGAAAAATCTGTTGCCCGCATGGGGCGCCGCTGCAACGGTCCAGAGCGGAATCACAATCGTGACAGGTTTATCCGCGTCGACGATGCGCAGGGTGTTCAACTCGGGATTCGAAATAGCGCCATATACCTGCGCCAGTTGCAGTTCAGGGTTCACATCCCCCGGCTCAAGGGTGCCAGGAAGAACCGGGCCTTCCACCGACAAGTCAAGTCGCACGGTTTTGTCGGGAGAGTTAAAGAAAATACCATTTCGGTCAATACGATAGCGCACGATCACAGTCTGCGGCCCCAGTGTTGCTGTATAGGCGGCCTTGATCGCGTTATTCATACTACTGAAGATAACGTCAAAAGCACTAAGCTCAGGCGTTTGCGGGCCATATGGCTCCGTACCCCATTGCAATTCGAACTTGTCCAGCCCTATTGCATGATCAAGGTACTCTTCAATATGAACGTCAATACCTTGCTTATAATCCGCAATATCGAGCAGGTCATCGGTACTGCCGTCGCGCGGGGCGGGCGCCAATGGAATGAAGACTGCCAATGGCTTGGGATCGTCAAGCAATGCAACGGTGCGAGAATCATTGAACGAAGGGCGGCTGACGTTACCGGCCCGATCACGGATGGTGTAGAAAAGATAGAAAAAACCACCCACAAGTATCTGGGCGGCCGGCAGGAAGAAAGTGCCCCCCGTAGGCAGCATCGGTATCCCTAGCGGATCGCTGACCAAATGCTCGGGACGCGGGTCCATTACCGGGCTGAAGTAGACAAAAAACCTGTCCCCTGCTTCGAATTGCCCCGGCTGAGAGGGATAAGTGTTCGGTGGAATGCCGATCTCCAGGCCACCTTCGCTTATGAGGAACGCATTGTTGATCACGGTGCCCGGCGGCGCGTTGACAAAGACCGGAACAGTCGGTTGCTCACGGGATGACTCGACGGCATAAGGCGCAATAGTATCGACCCGAAATGCACCCGGGTTGGAGCTGTCGAAGGGGGCTCCCGGTATACCCGCTTGATTACGGTACTGGGTATTTCTGAGCTCGAAAAAACCATGTTTGAATTGGGGCAGCGGAGCGGGAACGAACCTGTTGATAATGGACGGAACCGGTGGGGTAATGGCGGTTAGTTGATAGGGCGCTACAAAGGTGACCCACGTGGGCGGAAGCGCACTAAGATCGCGAATCTCGATGCTCATCCAATCGGTGTTCCTTGTCGCCTGCCCCGTCGTTAATTGCACGTTAATGCCAACCGGTGCAACCGGTGCTGGAATAAGGCCGGTTGCATCATCCAACGCTTCGACGATCGTAGGCGCAGCGAGAACCAAAGGCGCAGGTGCAGTAGTCGAACCACGTTTTCTACTCATTTCAGTCTCTCCTTGGTGTTTTAAACAGACACACTCGCTCCCGTCGATGGCATTCAGCCAACCACGCTAACTCGAAAAAACATTCATCAGAGCGATGTAGCCCAACATTCATGCGGTGGGATGACTCGGCTCAAGGCTCGGGGCCATTACCGTTAATCCAGCAGTAGATGGGGTCGGGCGGCGGTGGCGACGTCAGCACCACACGGTCGAACTGCACGAACCTGGAGGCGGAGCGGCCAATGATGGCCCCCGCTCTGGACACTAAATAGCTGGCCTCTCCACCTGCGTTCTCTTTCAATGGGCGGATCAGACGCTCCACATCACGGATCCAGAAGTTGAAGCCGGCTGCATCCCCTGTCGCGTCCCAATAATGCTCAAGGGTTTCCACAATGTTGGGGTCTGGATTGACATCAGGGTATCGGCCGTACCCTTGAAACCGCAGCGTGATCAAATCCCCATCACGGATGTTCGAATCAGGGGGGATGTGCACCTCGACCCCGAACCAAATCGGCGGTTGAGTGCTGCAGGTCAAATACCGGTTAGGGTGAGACTCGGACTGGGGAAAACGGGGGCGTGTGTACATGATGGGAGGCAGGTCGACTTGCAGCCCAACCCGCGCCACCTGTGAAAATTCCGGGTTCACATTTCCGGCACGATCCTCCAGGCGATAAAAACAGAACAGAAAGAGAGCACCCGGGAACCTGCGGAACACGTCATTGGGCACCTCTACAAAAATGCGGCCATTGGCACTGGTCAGCGGTGGCGAGGTCAGTGTCGGCAAGCCCGTTGGCAGCATATTCAGGTCAGAAAAATACATATGCACTCTGTCACCGGCCTCACGCCCTCGATAGCCAGGAGGGATTTCCATGGGCACCAGGGGATTGTTGTCCAGGTAGGTTTGAGTCACCGGGTCGATCGGGAAAATCGCAGGAGGAAGAAACGCGCCAGCACCAGGGGCATCGCGGTCGATTCTGATAGTCACCGTTTCAGAGGTATCGACGCTGGGACTATCTGGCCGGGTGTTATGGATCCGATACCTGAGGTCAACGACGGCGCTGCTCAGTAGAAAGGCCTGAGGAATCGTCAGCGATATAGGAAAATCGGCATCCGTCAGTGGGCCACGCAGTTCGAAGGGGGGGGTATCGACGGGTCTGGCCCCTTGGACAGCCCACTCAAAAATCACATATTGGAACCTTCCCGTACCGGGTAAAACCGCCCAAGGGATCTCAAGCGAAACCTTCAAATCGTCGAAATAAAATCTAGCGGGGATCAACCCATCCGGTAGTGCGTCGACGACTTTTGGCTCATCCAGCACGAGGATACCGCCAGGGCCCGAAGGACCATTCGCATTCGGCTGGGTTGTATTGGAATTGGTCATCGAAACCTCCCGCAGCTCAATCACTCTCGACGCGCCTTTTTCTCTAAAAAATCAGACTGCCCAGGCGCTGTTGGTGCAATTGAACACCTCCTTTACGCCGGCGGATACTGTCAGATTTCACAGGTAGCGGCGCCATTCGTCCGCTTTTCAGCGTCTAACGACAGGATGCTTTCACCAAGAAATTCTTGACGAGGCCGGTTGACTCGTGTTTTCTGAAACCGGTTTCAGTGAAACACCAAATCCAATAAGAAAGGTTCTACCGTGACTTCATTTTCTGCCGCCCAGCGCAGCCGCGTGACCATGCTCGACGTCGCCGAGCGTGCCGGTGTGTCCAAGGCCAGCGTGTCGCGCTTTATCGGCGATGACCGTGCCCTGCTCTCCGACGCCATAGCCTTGCGCATCGAACAAGCCATCGAAGCACTCGGCTATCGTCCCAACCAGATGGCCCGTGGCCTGAAACGTGGCCGTACACGCCTGATCGGCATGTTGGTGGCGGATATTCGCAACCCCTATTCGATTGCCGTGATGCATGGCGTCGAAACCGCCTGCCGCCAGCATGGTTACAGCCTGGTGGTGTGCAACACCGACCGCGATGACGAGCAGGAGCGCCAGCACCTGGCGGCGCTGCGTTCGTACAACATCGAAGGGCTGATCGTGAACACCCTCGGCCATCACCTCGACCAATTGCTGGAGCTGCAACGGGAGATGCCCCTGGTGCTGGTGGACCGCAAGGTCGAGCCGCTGCACAGCGACCTGGTGGGGTTGGACAACCCGGCGGCAGTGCACATGGCACTGGAGCACCTGCAACAGCAGGGCTACCGCGATGTGTTGCTGGTGAGTGAAGCCGCCGACGGCACCAGCTCGCGCCTGGAACGCCAGGCCAGTTTCAACGCCGAGATCGACCGCCGTCCGGGGTTGACCGGCAAGGTGCTGGAACTCGATGACGCGCTGGAAAAAACCCTCCAGGCCTTCCTTGCCAAACCTGGCCCCAAGGCGCTGTTCTGCGCCAACGGCGTCGCTGCGTTGGCCTGCACCCGCGCGCTCAAGACACTGGGTTGCAACCTGTTCGACGACGTCGGCCTGATCGCCCTGGATGACCTGGACTGGTATCCGCTGGTGGGTAGCGGCATCACCGCGCTGGCGCAACCGACCGAGGCGATCGGCGCCAGTGCGTTTGACTGTTTGCTCAAACGATTACGTGGCGATACGCAGCCGACACGCACGCTCGACTTCCTGCCTGAACTGATCGTGCGTGGTTCCACGCAGCGGACCTAAAATTTTTTGCACAAAAATGAAACCGGTTTCAGAGGTACACAACAATGCATAAATACCCCGTATCCATCAGCCTCTCCAGCTACGGCGCCGACCTGGTGCGCAAAAACGGCCAATTGAGTTTTGTCGAGTTGCTCGCCGCCGCGGGTGCCCAGCGCATCGAATGGCGTGAGGAGCTTTTGACCCACGAGCAACCGGGCGAACTGGCCCAAGCGGCGGCGCAACATCATCTGGAATCGGTGTTTTCATCGCCCATGGAATTGTGGGTTGCCGGGCGCGCCCAACCCAACGCCGAACTGGCGGCGACCCTGGACCGTGCCCAAGCCTTTGGTTCGGGTTGGTTGAAGGTTTCCCTGGGTTACTTCACCGACACCAACGACCTGCAGAGCCTGCATGCGCTGCTCAGCCGTCACCCGGTCAAGCTGTTGGTGGAAAACGACCAGACCTTGCACGGTGGGCGTATCGAACCGATGCAACGCTTCTTCAGCGAAGTGGAACGCCTGGGCCTGCCGGTCAAGATGACCTTCGATATCGGCAACTGGCAGTGGCAGGACCAATCCGCCCTGACCGCCGCACGCCTGCTCGGCCGGCACGTGGACTACCTGCACTGCAAAGCCGTGGCCCGCCGCCAGGATGGCAAGCTCGTCGCACTGCCGCCCAGCGCCACCGATCTGCATTTGTGGGAACAACTGCTCAAGCACATGACCCAAGGTATTACCCGGGCCGTGGAATTCCCGCTGCAAGGCGATGACCTGATCCAAGTCACCGCCGGGCAGGTCGCCGCCCTCGCCACCCTTGGCCAGCCCCGCCTGGAGAATGCTCATGTCTGAGATCGATATCCTCTCGTTTGGTGAAACCATGGCGATGTTCGTCGCCGAACAGACTGGCGACCTGGCGCAGGTGGCGCAGTTTCACAAGCGTATTGCCGGGGCCGACAGTAATGTCGCCATCGGCCTGTCGCGCCTGGGGTTCAACGTGGCCTGGCTGAGCCGGGTGGGCAATGATTCCCTGGGCCGCTTTGTGCTCGACGCCCTGAAAAATGAAGGTCTGGACTGCCGCCATGTAGCGGTCGACCCGCTGCATCCGACCGGTTTTCAGCTCAAGTCCCGTGAAGAAAACGGCGCCGATCCTCAGGTCGAGTACTTTCGCAAAGGCTCGGCGGCCAGCCATTTATCCATCGCGGCCCTCAGCCCCGCGCTGCTTCAAGCCCGTCACCTGCATGCCACCGGCATTCCCGCGGCCTTGTCCGACGCCACCCGGGAGCTGTCCCGCGAGTTGATGACGCAAATGCGCAAGGCCGGGCGCAGCGTGTCGTTCGACCCCAACCTGCGCCCATCGCTATGGCCCAGCCAGCAGCAGATGATCCGCGAGATCAACGCCCTCGCCGCCTTGGCCGACTGGGTATTGCCGGGCCTGAGCGAAGGCCGGTTGCTCACCGGCTTCGACGACCCGGCCGATATTGCCGCGTTCTACCTCGACCAGGGCGCCGAGGCCGTGGCCATCAAGCTGGGGCCTGACGGTGCTTACTATCGGACCCGGCTGGACGAAGGTTTCGTCGCCGCCGTTCCAGTGGAAAAAGTGGTGGATACCGTCGGTGCCGGCGATGGCTTCGCCGTCGGCATGGTCAGTGCCCTGCTGGAAAACCTCAGCTTCCCCGAGGCCGTGCGGCGCGGTAACTGGATCGGCAGCCGTGCCGTGCAGAGCCGTGGCGATATGGAAGGCTTGCCGCTCAGGGCAGACCTGCCCCCGGTACAGAAAGCGAGTTGACCAAACGGCTGCTGCGCAGCCCGGCGCGGGACAAACCCGCTTACTACAACCTGTTGCCACAACTACAACAAGCTCAGGAGCAACACCATGGATACCGTGAAACTCGCCACCCGCCGCTGGTGGTACATCATGCCCATCGTTTTTATCACCTACAGCCTGGCCTACCTGGACCGCGCCAACTATGGCTTCGCCGCCGCCTCCGGGATGGCCGAAGACCTGATGATCACCCCGGGCATGTCCTCGCTGCTGGGTGCGCTGTTCTTCCTGGGCTACTTTTTCTTCCAGGTGCCGGGCGCGATCTATGCCCAGAAGCGCAGCGTCAAAAAGCTGATCTTTGTCAGCCTGATCTTCTGGGGTGGCCTGGCGACCCTGACGGGCGTGGTGTCCAACGCCTATATGCTGATCGCCATTCGCTTCATGCTCGGTGTGGTTGAAGCGGCCGTAATGCCGGCCATGCTGGTGTACCTGTGCCACTGGTTCACCCGTGCCGAACGCTCCCGCGCCAATACCTTCCTGATCCTCGGCAACCCGGTGACCATGCTGTGGATGTCGGTGGTCTCAGGCTATCTGGTGCAACACTTCAGCTGGCGCTGGATGTTCATCGTCGAAGGCTTGCCGGCGGTGGTCTGGGCGTTTATCTGGTGGCGCCTGGCCGATGAGCGTCCCAAGGATGCCAAATGGCTCAGCGGCAGCGAGAAACAGAGCCTGGAAACCGCCCTGGCCGCCGAACAGGTGGGTATCAAGGCGGTGAAGAACTACGGCGAGGCTTTCCGTTCGCCCAAAGTGATCGTACTGGCCCTGCAATTTTTCTGTTGGAGCATCGGCGTGTACGGCTTTGTGTTGTGGCTGCCGTCGATCCTCAAGGCGGGATTGAAGATGGACATGGTCGAGGCTGGCTGGTTGTCCGCCCTGCCCTATCTGGCGGCGGTAATCGGCATGCTGGTGGTGTCCTGGGGGTCGGACAAATTGCAAAAGCGTAAGCGCTTTGTGTGGCCGCCCCTGCTGATTGCTTCCATCGCGTTCTACGGTTCCTACGCGCTCGGCGCCGAACATTTCTGGTGGTCCTACACCTTGCTGGTGATCGCCGGGGCCTGCATGTACGCGCCGTACGGTCCGTTCTTCGCCATCGTCCCGGAGATCCTGCCGGCCAACGTCGCCGGCGGCGCTATGGCGCTGATCAACAGCATGGGTGCCCTCGGTTCGTTCGGTGGCTCGTACCTAGTGGGCTACCTCAACAGCAGCACCGGCTCGCCCGGCGCCTCGTACCTGCTGATGAGCGGCGCCTTGCTGCTGTCGGTGGTGCTGACCATTTTCCTCAAGCCCGGCGCCAGTGATCGCGCACGGGCGCCAACCCTGGAGTTGAAGGTAAAAACCTTATGAAAAAGTCTGTCGTGTTGTACAAAAAGCTCTCCGCACCGCTGATGGCGCGCCTGCATGAACAGGCCGACGTCACGCTGATCGACGCGCTGGACGCTATCGGCCTGGCCAAACTGCGCGACGCGCTGCCTGCCGCCCATGGCCTGCTGGGCGCCAGCCTGCGCCTGGACGCCACGCTGCTGGATCTGGCGCCCAACCTGGAAGCGGTGGCCAGCGTCTCGGTGGGTGTCGACAACTACGACATCGACTACCTGACCCAACGCGGCATCCTGCTCAGCAATACCCCGGACGTGCTCACCGAAACCACCGCCGATACTGGTTTTGCGCTGATCCTGGCCACCGCCCGCCGAGTGGTCGAACTGGCGGACATGGTGCGCGCCGGCCAGTGGAACAAGAACATCGGCCCGGCACACTTCGGTACTGACGTGCATGGCAAAACCCTCGGCATCATCGGCATGGGGCGTATCGGTGAAGCCCTGGCCCAGCGTGGGCACTTCGGTTTCGGCATGCCGGTGATCTACCACAGTCACTCGCCCAAGCCGCAGGTGGAGCAGCGCTTTGGTGCGCAATACCGCCCCTTGAACGACTTGCTGCAAGAGGCTGATTTTGTCTGCCTGACATTACCGCTGACGGCCGAAACCGAGAAGCTGATCGGCGCCGAAGCGTTTGCGCGGATGGGGCCGGAGACGATCTTCATCAACATCTCGCGGGGCAAGGTGGTGGACGAAGCTGCGTTGGTCGAAGCGTTACAACAGCGCACCATCCGAGCTGCGGGCCTGGATGTGTTCGAGCGTGAGCCGCTCAGTCACGAATCGCCGTTGTTGCGTTTGAACAACGTGGTCGCCACGCCGCATATCGGCTCGGCTACCCACGAGACGCGGGAAGCCATGGCCCAGTGTGCGGTGGATAATCTGTTGCAGGCTTTGGCCGGGCAAAAGCCAAAAAACCTGGTAAATCCAGCTGCCTGGAAACCGTAGCCCCTCACGTCGCACCGATAAATGTGGGAGGGGGCCTGCTCCCGATAGCGGGCCAGCTCATCCATGGCTGACACAAGACTATCGGGAGCCCCCTGGGTTGACTGCGTTGCCAATGGTCAGATAACGAACCTGCCCACCATCGCGTTCAAATCCACCGCCAGGCGCGACAGCTCATGGCTGGCCGAACTGGTCTGGTCGGCCCCCGCCGCCGACCGGGTCGCCAGGTCGCGAATGTTGACCAGGTTGCGGTCCACCTCGCGGGACACCTGGGCTTGCTCTTCCGAGGCACTGGCAATCACCAGGTTGCGCTCGTTGATCAGGCTGATGGATTGGGTGATCTGCTCCAGCGCCACACCCGCGGCGCGGGCCATTTCCAGGGTGGCCTGGGTACGCTGGTTGCTTTGTTGCATCGATTGCACGGCTTCACCGGTGCCGCTCTGGATGCCGGCGACCATTTTTTCGATTTCTTGAGTCGACTGCGCGGTGCGATGGGCCAGTGCCCGCACTTCATCGGCCACCACCGCAAAACCGCGTCCGGCTTCACCGGCGCGGGCGGCTTCAATGGCGGCGTTGAGGGCCAGCAGGTTGGTCTGCTCGGCAATCGCGCGGATCACGTCGAGTACTTTGCCGATATCACGGCCCTGGGAAGCCAGGCCCTCGATCAGCACAGCGGTGTTTTGTACGTCCTGGGTCATGGTCTGGATGGCGCCGACCGTTTCTACCACACGGTCGCGGCCTTCACGGGCAGCCTGGTTGGACTGGCCGGACGCTTCGGAAGTCGACACGGCGTTACGCGCCACCTCTTCCACGGCGGCGGTCATTTCGTTGACGGCCGTGGCGGCCTGATCGATTTCATTGTTCTGTTGTTGCACACCCCGTGACGCTTCCTCGGTGACCGCACTCAGCTCTTCGGCAGCGGACGCCAACTGCGTGGCGGAGCCGGCGATATGTTGAATCGTCTGGCGCAGGTTGGCTTGCATGGTCGATAACGCACCGAGCAAGCGCGCCGGCTCATCGGTGCCGTCATCGGAAACGGTCTTGGTAAGATTGCCACCGGCGATGGTTTCAGCCATGTCTACGGCTTTGCGCAATGGCGCAACGATGCTGCGGGTCAGCAGCCAAGCCAGCAATACCGTCATCAGCGCCGCCACCACGGCGACAATGATGATCCCGGTCACAGCCATCTGATAGCTGCTCTCGGCATCGCGCCCAGCGCGCTCCGCGTCAGCGCTGTTGATCGCGATCAGCTTGTTCAACTGCTCGCCCATCAGGTCGGTGCCGTCCTTGATACGCGTATTGATCAACGTGCGCATCTCATCGACTTTATTCTGCTGGGACAGCGACATCATCTCGGCCTGGGCGGCGAGATACGTGTCGAAGGTGGCGGCGAAGGTCTTATACAAGGCCGCCTCTTCCGGACCGGCCGGCATGGCCGCGTAGGCTGTCTGGGCCTGCTTGGCCTTGTCGACCAACGCGGCCACGCGGGTCTTGGCTTCTTCCAGAGCCGCCGGCTCACGGTTGACCAGGATACGGAACGAGAGAATGCGCAAGCGCAGGACGTTCTCGGTCACGTTGCCGAGATACCTGACACTGGGCAGTTGGTTGGTCCCCATGTCCAGCGAGGCCTGACGGATCTGGGTCATGCGGTTGACCGCAAACACGCCAAGAATCACGACCAGCAACGCAATAAACGCAAAACCGAGAAAAGCACGGGGGGCAATATTCAGATTACGAAGGGACATAGGGGGAACTCTCGAGAATTAGTGTTAGCGCGCATCCATGCCGCGACACGATCAGTCGGCGTCAACGCGCCAACCGAGCTTTGGGCACCACGGTTGTTATTGGAAGGTGGGCCTTCTCAGGCTATCGGCAGGCTTGATGATTTAATGCAGGATGTTTCGAAAATTTTTTACACACTTTTGACAGCCGGTACTTTCTGGCATCCTGCGCGCCCCTTTTCCCCGACGGGCTCGAATTTTGTCTGACACTAAAACCCCTCGCCCTCGCTATAAATCCGACCTGATCTACGGCCTGGAAGACCGCCCGCACTTCACTGCGGCGATGTTTGCAGCGTTGCAGCACGTGCTCGCCAGTTTCGTCGGCATCATCACCCCTACCCTGATTGTCGGCGGCGTGCTGGGCCTGGAAAGCGAAGTGCCCTACCTGGTGAGCATGGCGCTGTTCGTATCGGGGCTGGGCACCTTTGTGCAGGCGCGCAAGTTCGGCCCGGTGGGCTCAGGCCTGTTG
Source organism: Pseudomonas sp. BCA17 (assembly GCF_004519405.1). Classification (GTDB taxonomy): domain Bacteria; phylum Pseudomonadota; class Gammaproteobacteria; order Pseudomonadales; family Pseudomonadaceae; genus Aquipseudomonas. Next base: position 160,688 of record NZ_SGWI01000006.1, read on the forward strand.
TGCCTGCAGGGCACCAGCTTTTCGTTTATCAGCGTGATTCTCAGCGCCGGCTTCATGGTCAAGGCGCGTGGCGGCGGCACCGATGAAATTCTCTCGACAATCTTCGGCATCTGTTTTTTTGCGGCTTTTATCGAAGTGGTACTCAGCCAGTTCATCGGCAAACTGCGCAAACTGATCACCCCGGTGGTCACCGGTACCATCATTACCCTGATGGGGTTGTCACTGATCAAGGTGGCAGTCACCGACATGGCCGGCGGCTTTGGTTCCAGCGACCTGGGCGCGGCAGGCAACATGGGGCTGGCGGCGCTGGTGCTGCTGACCATCGTGATACTCAACCGCTTCAGCAACCCATTCCTGCGCCTGGGTTCGATTGTGATCGGCCTGACCCTGGGCTTTGCCGTGGCGTGGTGGATGGGCCGCGTGGACATGGCCGCCCTGCCCCAGGTGCCGATGATCAGCGTACCGGTGCCGTTCAAATACGGTTTTTCGTTCGACTGGGTGGCGTTTATCCCAGTGGCCGTGATCTTCCTTATTTCGCCGCTTGAAGCCGCCGGTGACCTGACGGCCAACTCGATGATATCCCAACAGCCGGTCAAGGGCCCGCTGTACATCAAGCGCATCAAGTCCGGCCTGCTGGCCGATGGCCTCAACTCAGCCATGGCCGCCACCTTCAACAGCCTGCCGATGGTGACCTTCGCCCAGAACAACGGCGTGATCCAACTCACCGGCGTGGCCAGCCGCTACGTGGCGTACTTTATCGCCGGCCTGTTGGTGTTGCTGGGGCTGTTCCCAGTGATCGGAGCGGTATTGCAACTGATGCCCAAGCCGGTCCTCGGCGGCGCGACCCTGATCATGTTCGGCACCGTGGCCGTGGCCGGGATCAAGATCCTCGCCGAAGCCGGGCTGCACCGACGCAATGTGCTGATCGTGGCAATCTCCCTGGGCATGGGCCTGGGCGTCGCGGCGGTGCCGGAAGTGTTGCGCGACCTGCCCAAGGCGCTGCACAACATCTTTGAATCGCCGATCACCGTGGGGGCATTTTGTGCGATTGTGCTGAACATTTTCCTGCCCGAAGAGTTCATAGAGCTGGAAGAAGACGAATTCGATCCGGAGTCTTCTACCCTCAAAGTCATGCAAGATCCGGACGTTACGCAATAGGAGCAACTTTCAGATGCGCAAGCTCATGGTTCTATCGTTACTGCTGCTGACCTTGAGCGCCTGCGCGCTGTTCCCCAACCGTGACCCGGTCAACATCACAGTGGTGGGCATCGAGCCCCTGCAAAGCCAGGACCTGGAAGTGCGTTTCGCCGTAAAGCTGCGGGTGCAGAACCCGAATGAAACGGCAATCGACTACAGCGGCATCGCCCTGGACCTGGACGTCAATGGCCGGCCGCTGGCGTCGGGCGTGAGCGACCAGGCGGGCTCCGTCCCACGCTTTTCCGAGACCGTACTGATGGTGCCGGTGAGTGTTTCGGCATTTTCCGTGTTGCGCCAGACCCTGGGCCTGAGCCAGACCCAAAGCTTGAACAACCTGCCCTACGTGCTGCGCGGCAAGCTGGCGGGTGGAGTGTTCGGCACCATGCGGTTTGTGGAACGCGGCACGTTGGATTTGCCGAATACGGCGACCTGGTAAATGTTATGCAGCCGATCCTGCTCACCGACCGCCTGATCCTTCTCCCGCTGACCCTGGACGATGCCGACGCCATCCAGCAGCAATTTCCCCATTGGGAAGTGGTGCGTTACCTCAACGCGCTGGTGCCATGGCCCTACCCGGCAGACGGCGCCCGAACTTATCTGGAACAAATCGCCCTGCCCGCCATGGCGCGTGGCGAGGAATGGCATTGGTCGATTCGTCTGAAAACCGCGCCCGACCAGCTGATTGGTAATGTCAGCTTGATGGACGAAGACGATAACAACCGTGGATTTTGGCTGGGGCCTTCTTGGCAAGGCCGGGGCTTGATGACCGAAGCCAGTGCGGCGGTCACCGATTATTGGTTCGGCGTACTCCAGCGCCCGGTGATACGGGTGCCCAAGGCCTCGTCCAATCTGGGGTCACGACGGATTTCCGAACGCACGGGCATGCGCTTGATCCGCACGGATGAAGGGCGGTTTGTCGAAGGCATTTTCCCACGGGACATCTGGGAGATGACCCGTGAAGAATGGCTGAAATCCCAATCGACCCAACGCTGAAGACTCCGCACCTACTTTTCCCATTGCGTTTCAATCTGTAATGAAACGCACACCAGGCTTTTCACGCTCATCCACACGCAACTCAAACACATCAGGCCTGGCGTAATGCCCAACCACGTCATAGTCATACCTGGCGCGGACCAAATCATCAGTATCGATCTGCGCCGTCAACAGCCCCGCTTCCCCCAGCAGCGGCCCGGCGAGGATGTCGCCCATTGGCCCGACGATCACACTGCCTCCCGCGATCAACGGACGGTCTGAAGGCCAGTTGGCAATCTCCAACCCCAACGCCTCGGGCGATGCCTGCACCTGGCAGGCACTCACCACGAAACAGCGCCCCTCGTGGGCCACATGGCGCATGCTCACTTGCCACATCTCGCGCTCATCCACGGTCGGCGCACACCACACTTCGACGCCCTTGGCGTACATCGCCGTGCGCAGCAGCGGCATCATGTTTTCCCAGCACACGGCGCCGCCGATGCGCCCGACGGCCGTGTCGATCACCGGCAAGGTGGAACCGTCGCCCTTGCCCCAGATCAGCCGCTCGGTGCCGGTAGGCATCAGTTTGCGGTGCTTGGCGACCAGGCCGCCCGTCGGTTCGAAATACAGCACGGTGCAATACAACGTGCTGCCACTGCGCTCGATCACGCCGAGCACCAGGCTGGCCCCGGTGCGCGTCGACAGCCCGGCCAACGCCTCGGTCTCGGTGCCTGGCACATCGATGGCGTTGGCGAAGTAACGGGCAAAGGCTTCTCGCCCTTCCGGCAGGCGATAACCCAGTTGCGTGCCGAAACCTTCACCTTTGGGGTAGCCGCCGAGCAACGCTTCAGGCATGACCACCAATTGCGCGCCACTGCGTTTGATATCGTCCTCATAGCCGAGGATGTGCGCCAGGGTGTCGGCCTTGCCGCCCGGCAAGGAGCCAATTTGCAAAGCTGCGACGATAGAAACAGGCATTCCGTTTACTCCGAATGAGAGGGGTTGCCCTAATGCCGGTCAGTTAAAGTTTTTTGTAGGCGCGAGCTTGCTCGCTCCTACAGACGGCACTGACGCTTAACTGACTGGCATTAGCGGTTGCCCATTCTCGCGTCAGCCTCGATCATGAATAAAGCCCACTCCAGCACTAAATGATATGAGCCATATGAATATCACCCAGGTCGACCTCAACCTGCTGAAAACCTTCGAAGCCCTGCATGACGAGTCCAGCGCCAGCCGCGCGGCCTTGCGCCTGGGTGTCACGCAATCGGCCATCAGCGCGGGTCTGCGACGTCTGCGCGAGGTATATGACGACCCATTGTTCGTGCGCACCGGGCGTGGCCTGGCGCCGACGCTACGGGCCAATCAATTGAAACCGGTGATCAGTGAAGCGCTGGACCGTTGTCGCCAGAGCCTGGCAATGGTCGACCCGGATATCCAGCAGTATCAGGGACGCTCGGTGGTGGTGGGCTTGTCCGATGATTTCGAGATTGCCTATGGCCGCCAGTTCATGGAGGCAATCGCACAGCGTGCACCGAAACTGCGGGTGATTTTCCGTCAGACCCATAGCCAGATTGTTGCTGCCGCCCTGCTCGATCGCACCCTGGACCTGGCGATCACCGCCGGTGGCTTTGCTCAAGGGAGGCTAAGCCGTCAAGTCGTGGGAGAAGGCGATTACCGCTGCCTGGTGGACTCGGACCAGACCAGCATCGGCCTGGATGATTTCGTCACACGCGAGCATGTGCTGGTGTCGTCGGGCGGGTTTATCGGGATTACCGATGAAGGGTTGGCGGCACAGGGGTTGAGCCGCCAGGTGTGCGCATCCACCAGCCACTTTGCCGCGCTGCCCTACTTGCTCAAGGGCAGCCAGGCTGTGGCAACCATTCCCGGTCATGCCGCCGAGGCCATCGCCCGCATGACAGGCTTGCGCGTACTGCCTTGCCCGCTGGCGCTGCCGCGCTATCCGGTGGAGTTGGGCTGGCGCACCCAGGCCCAACTCGATCCGATGTTGCTGAAGGTGCGTGAAGCGATTGTGGCGTGTTTTATTTAGGCGCCGCCATCAGCTTGTTGACTTCACTGCGCACCATGTTGGAAAACTCCGGCGGCGACATACCGTCGAGTTCGGCCCGGACCCATTCGGCCCACTTGCCCTTGCGCTTGGCACGCTCGCCGAACAGCCGCGCGGCTTCACCTTTGGCTTTGCCGAGGTTGGTTTGCCACAGCTCGTAAAGTCGGGACTTTTCATCTTCCAGCTCGGCGCGTTCGGCGAGGGTCTTGTTGGCGAGATTGAAGCTCATGTTGAATTACCTGCTGCACAAATAGACGACATCTTACACTGTAGGTCGAAACTTCCCGATCCGGATTTGCCCCTTAACGGCCCAGGCGCAAAAAAACTGCAACTTTTGCCACGGCCCGATACTCCATTGTTCACTGCCTGTTTTCTGTCACATTCACTTGCAAGGAGTCACCCAATGGCCCGCAAAACCACTGCCCAAGCCGTCGAAGACCAAATCAAGGATCAAGCCTTCAGCGAATTGACCGCGCTGATCGAGGAGTCGGACAAGCTGCTCAAAAGCAGCGCATCCCTCGTTGGTGAAGAAGGTGAAACCCTGCGTGAGCAGGTTGCCATCAAGCTCAAACAAGCCCTGGACTCGGTGTCCAACGTGCGCGAACGCAGCAAGCCAGTGGTCGATGCCACCGAAACCTACATCGGTGGCCACCCATGGCAGACCGTAGCGATTTCCGCAGGCTTCGGCCTGGTGGTCGGCCTGTTGCTGGGTCGCCGCAACTGATCGAAACAGGCTGCGCCAGACATGGCGCAGCCTGTTTATTGGCCGACCAGCTCTCGCAGGCGTGCCAACTCTTCAGCGTCCACCTCGATGCCCTGCTCGTCTGACCGCTGCCGTGTGCGATGACGTCGATCCCCAGGCAACCGCCGCAGCCCTACCGCATGCATCTGTCGCACCAACTCCTGGCTGCGCTCGGCGAAGCTCTGGCCCGCGGTCTTGCTCGGGTCGATCACTATCAGCAACTGCCCAGTCCAAGGCGTACGTGCCCCTGGATGGTCGGCCCAATTGAATTCGAAAGAAAAATTGCCACCGGTCAAGGCCGCCGCCAGCAACTCCACCATCATCGACAACGCCGAGCCCTTGTGCCCGCCAAAGGGCAGCAACGCGCCACCCTCCAACACCGCCTTCGGGTCTTGGGTCGGCTGCCCCAGGCTGTCGACGCCCATCCCCGGTGGCAGGCGCTCCCCCTTGCGTGCGGCGATCTGTACGTCGCCGTGGGCGATGGCACTGGTCGCCAGGTCAAACACAATAGGCAAGCCATCGGCACGCGGCGCAGCGAAGGCGATGGGGTTGGTGCCGAACAATGGACGGTCGGCACCATGGGGCACCACGCAGGTCATGCTGTTGACCACGCTCAACGCCACCAGGCCCTCTTCGGCGAACGGTTCGACGTCCGGCCACAAGGCGGCAAAGTGATGGGAGTTATGAATGGCCAACAGTGCAATCCCGGCGCTACGGGCTTTTTCCACCAGCAACGGGCGGGCGGCCTCCAGGGCCGGCTGGGCAAAACCATTGCCGGCGTCCACGCGCACAAAGCCCGAGGCGACGTCCGTGACGACCGGTTCGGCCTTGCCATTCACCCAGCCGCTGGCCAGGGTACTGACATAGCCGGGTATACGGAAAATGCCGTGACTGTGGGCACCATCGCGCTCGGCGCTCGCGCAGTTGCGTGCCAGGGTCGCCGCGACCTGCGGTGATGTACCGTGCAGTACGAAAACCCGATGCAGCAACGCCACCAGCTCGGCAAAACCGATGCGGGCCAACGCCCGCTCATGGACCTGAGACATCTGAAGCTCCGATTTTATGATTGGAAGGGGCGACAAGACTGGGTATCCAGGCCGACGATTAAACACCGCGGGGCAAGCCCACTGTCAACCTGCGTTTTTCGGTACCTTCAGAAGCATAGGTGTCTACACAAATGACGGCCCTGATGCGTGTTTGCTGTGTTTTTGATCTTGCTTTTGATCTTAGCCGCCGTTGCCTCAGCAATGGATGTGTACACAGTCCATTCCAACATACTGGTCGGCCCATAGGCCGCCACGGGAGCAAGCTCCCTCGCCACAGGGCTTCAACCTGACACAGCAGTTGTGTATCAAACGAGAACCAGTCGCAGTTGACATGCAATCGCCATGATGGCAGTTCTCGTTGCCCTGTTACGGAGGTTAGAATGTACGAAATCAGGATGAGTTAATGACCGAAAAGTCCCTCTCAGAAGCCGAATATGACGCCATAACCGATGCGGCTGCGCAGTGGTGCATGCGTTTGCACGCCAGCGATTGCACGAAGGCTGAACGTGAGGCTTTTGCCCAATGGCACGACGCCCATCCTCTGCACGCTTTTGAATACGCGGCGATGCTGGAGATCTGGGACGTTGCCGATCACCTGCCGCGCAATGAACCCACCGCCGTCGTAGTGCCGGTGGCGTCCAAGTCTCGCAGCCGTTTGCGCACTTACGCGGTCGCGGCAGCCATCAGCCTGCTTGCGTTGCCCCTGGTCGCCTTTACCGGCTGGGAAGCGGGCTGGTTGCCGAACGCTTATGAACGCTATGACGCCACCCGCGGGTTGCGGCAGGTCACGCTGGGCGATGGCAGCCAGGTGGAACTCAACCTGGGAACAGAGTTGACCTACAGCAACTATAAGGACCAGCGTCGGGTCATGCTGAAAAAAGGCGAGGCCTTCTTCAACGTCAGCCATGACCGCGAACATCCGTTTATCGTGCGCGCCGGCGAAGGCCAGGTGCGGGTCACCGGCACTCAATTCAACGTCTGGAAATATGAAGACCAGGTGCGGGTGATGCTGCTTGAAGGCTCGGTACAGATTTCCAGCGACAAGGTGCACGGCAGCGTGCCACTGACGCCCGGCATGCAGGCCAGCTACCAACCCGGCGACGCGACGCCGCGCGTGAAGGCGATCGCCCCCGACGATAACGCCTTGGCCTGGCGCCAGGGCAAGCTGATCCTCGACAACCTGGCCCTCGTCGATGCGTTGCCCTTGATCAACCGTTACCTGGAAAAACCGGTGATGCTGGCAGACGCCAGTACCGGGACCATTCGTATCGGCGGCATCTACAACATCAATGAAGTCAGCAACCTCATCCCCTCCCTGCCGAAAGTACTGCCGGTCTACCTGACCCAGAACCTGGATGGCAATCCCGTACTCAACTCCATCCCGCGTAAAACGCCCAAGGGCTGAGCCTTCCAGCTGCCGAAGCAGCCTTGTTCGCGCCTGCAGTGTCCATTTTTGAAACACCCACCTGCGCTGGATGGCCCGCCCCTGGTGGATTCATCGTTTTGTCATGCGCAGTGTTTCATCGCTGAGACAACCTTACTTTGGGGCCCGGCATATCCCATGGAATGGCAACTGTCTCAGCGATGAAACACCTTGGCCATCACTTCGCCCTGAAAAAAACCTATCTCATTGAATAAAAACAATAAATAAAAAGCGGCACACCTTCTGCTCTACCTCTTGCAGCGCTGTTTAGGGTCAGCGCCAAGAATAAGGAATGCCGCCGTGGCTACTCGCACTCAAGTTTCGATGAACATGCTGCTGATCAGCTGTGCACTCAGTGTCGGCCTCAGCGTTCCGAGCTATGCAGGCGACGGCGTTATCGTGACAGGCCGTGACGTACAGGGTCATATGTACGGGCGCCCCTCCTTCGGTCCCGACCCCTACCCCACCACTGCCAACGCCAATCCAAGCCGTGACGTCATAGGCGCCACCGGCGAACTCAGTGATGCGGCGATTGGCGGTATCAGCAGCGGCTCGAGCATCGTGCAAGCCGTTCAATCCAGCAGCAATTTGAACCACCTGCAGGCCACCCAGAACGGCATGTCGACCTTGAGTGCCGGCTCAGCCGCCGGCCATGGTGCAGGCAGCAGCATGGGTGGGCAGATCAGTGACTCGATCCAACGCGGCATGGCGCCCCTGAACAACATCGGCAGCATGATGGGGGGCAAATGATGAACCGTTCCCTGGTGATCCTGGCCCTATTGGGCAGCGCTTCGGCCATGGCCGACAACACCGCGGTGGTCAACGACAGCGGGCAGGCATACGGCGGCAATCTGTCGATCAACCAGGCCGCAGGCAACCAGCAACAGATGGCCAACAACCGCGCCGTTACCCTGGGCGGTCAGGCCACCACCCTCAACATCCAGCGAATGGATGGCAGCGTCGACCCTTCCCTGAACGCCAAGGCGGCGATCCAGGGTACCTCTTTCAGCAACGGCAACGGTGTACTGGGCATCAACCAGTCGGCCGGGGCCAATAATCAATCAGTCAATGCCGTGCGGATCAGCCTAAACCCTGGCCCGCTCAGCATCGACGACAGCGTCTTGTTGCAGCAGAACACAACGACGCTGGCAACCGACTCAGGGCTCACCCCCACCACCGGCAGCCGCCAGGTCGTGACAAGCGACCAGGCCTTCACCGGCAGCCGAGGAGTGATTCAGGTGAACCAGAGTGCCGGGGTGGGGAACCGAGTGGCTAACACCCTGGGCATCACTATCAAGTAAACGCTTGGTAGCACACGTCAGACCGTACCAACACTTAACCAACTAATTAGAAGCAAGGAGAAACACCATGAAACCTCAAATGGCTCTGAAACCAATGGTTTTCGCTCTCGCCGCACTCATGGCTGCCGCAGCTCAAGCAGGGGGTGGCTGGCATCCAGCGCCTCAACCAACCGGTACTGTTGCCTCCGTCGTGACAGATGTACAAAAAAGTGACCACAACAAATTCAACGATACCAAAACCGAGAACAATGCTTCTGCCGATGGCTCGGTCACTAACAACAGCGGTAACGTTGGGGTAAACGCGCAGGCTGGCTCGGGCAACCAGGCGGACAACGCCGGTGCTATCTCCAGTGCCAAAGGCGACTTCGCAACTGTGTTTGCAGTGATCGACGTGGACCAAGGCAGCCAGCACAACACCTTCACCAACAAAGGCACGCAAAACAATGCGTCGCTGGATAACTCGGTGAACAATAACTCCGGCAACGTGGGTTACAACGGTCAGGCCGGTCAAGGCAACCAGGGTAAAAACAACCTGGCTATCACCACCTCCGATGGCAAAAACATCGCGGCAGCTTCCAACACCGAGCAAAACTCGCTCAACAACACCTTCCTCAACACCGCCGCTACCAGCCACGGCTATGGCTGGGGCAGCAAGGCTCAATACGTGTCCAACAACTCCAGCCTCGACAACTCGGTTAACCACAACTCCGGTAACGTAGGTGTGAACCTGCAATCCGGCGCCGGCAACCAAGGCAGCAACAGCCTGTCGATCGGCCAGGGTTGCAGCGTCTGCGCCAGCGGCGTGCGCTTCTGATCCAACGGGGCCTTGGCAACAAGGCCCTTTTTTATTCCAGTGTCCGACAGGTCATACGATCATGCGCCTCGCGACCCTCACCCTCCTGATGCTGCTGGCCGGCCCCACATGGGCAGGCACCATGGCGATCTCCGCCATGCCTGGCGGTACAGTCATCTTCAAGAAGGTCGAGAGTATCCGTGAGCGGCGCTTCGCCAACCTGGTGGAACAGAAAACCGATTTCAGCTGCGGTGCCGCGGCACTCGCCACCATCCTGCGCCAGGCCTATTGGCTGGACGTCGATGAAGAACACATCATCAAAGGCATGCTGGTGACCGCCGACCAGGAACTGGTACGTACCCAGGGCTTCTCCATGCTGGACATGAAGCGCTATCTCGAAAGCATCGGCATGCGTGCCCGAGGCTACAAAATTGCGCCAGAGACGCTGGTGACCGTAAAAATCCCCGTGGTGGTGTTGTTGGAAATCCGAGGCTACAAGCACTTTGTGGTGATGCAGCGCGCCGACAAGGACTGGGTGTATGTCGGCGACCCGGTGCTGGGCCATAAGCGCTATTCGAAAGACGACTTCGTCAAGGGCTGGAATGGCATCGTATTCGCCGTGCTGGGCGAGGGTTACGACAAGACCAATGTCTTGCTCAGCCCACCCGCACCACTGACCGCCAAGAACCTGATGAATGAGTTCAAGCCTGTGGGCGATGCCGAGCTGATGGACTTCGGTTTTATCCAGAGCGACTTCTTCTAGAAGCGCAATAAGGAGCAGGACGCTCCAGGAGCAGAAGATGAACACTTCCCGCTGGCTGACCGTTTTGTGTCTGGCAGCCTCAATGCCTGCTTATGCGTCGTCGGGGTTCAAACCGATCGAACTCAAGGACTCGGAAATGGCCGACCTGCGCGGCCGTTACGTGATGCCGGGGCGAATCATCAGCTTCGGCATTGTCATGAGCAGCACCTGGACCAACGCTGTGGGCGACAGCATTACCGGCAAGGCCAGCATGCAGATCGACAAAACCACCATCACCCCGCAGTTCTATGTGCAGACGACCGGCTCCACGGGTACCGGAACCAACCAGAACACCGGCAACGGTAATGTGGTGGGCGGCTCCGGACTCGGCAGCGGCCAGGGCGTGACCCAGAGCGTGCGCACGGCCGGGGATGGCAACACCGCCTACAACGATGTAGGCATCAACATCAGCCAGAGCGGTTTCGCCCCTTCCAATGTGGTGCAATCAGGGCAAGTACTGGTCGCCGGCGGTACGGTCACCGGCGACAGCGCGGCAGGCCGCGTGAGTGTGTCAGCCAACAACGGCGGATTGCAGATGGCGATCCAGGCCAATCATAACCAGGGCAACAGCCTGCAGCAGATCGGCGGCGGGAATGTGTTGCAAGGTACGGTATTGACCGGCAATACCAACTTCGTCAACAACATGACCCAGCTCAATGTCGTGATGAACAACGGATTGAACAACCGCGCGTTGAACTGCAACCTGGATCAACTCAAAGGCCTACGCAATCTCGGTTATTGAACTACGCTGACCCTCGGCACTTTCGCATTAGAAAAGGACGGCTGATTTCATGCAACGATCGTTATCGCTACGCGCGGTGGTCTGTTTGAGTACATTACTGCCCGCATCCATGTTGTACGCTGCGCCAGATACCGATATCGAAACACTCAAACAGGAACTCCTCGAGCTCAAGCAGCGCTACGACGTGCAGCAAAAAGCCCTCGCGGTGCTGGAGCAGCGTGTGCGCCAGGTCGAAGACCAGCCGGCCACACCCGCGCCTCGACGCCTGGCCAAATCGCCCGCCGACTTCAAGAAAGGCGGCACGGCTATCGCGGGAACAGGCGCTGCAGCGGCGTCGGGCGGTGCGGGAGGCGGCGGCAGTTCCTACGGGCAGTCCCTCAAGGACGACTCTGCCCCCGCGCAAAGTGTGAGCAACCTGTATAACGAAGCCAGCGGCTTTTTCGGCAACGGCAAGTTCAGCGTTGAAACCGGCATCACCTATGCCCGTTACGACGCGCGTCAGTTGACCCTTAACGGCTTCCTGGCGCTGGATTCGATCTTCCTTGGCAATATCAACCTGGACCGGATCAAGTCCGATAGCTGGACCCTTGACCTGACCGGGCGCTACAACCTGGATAACCGCTGGCAGTTCGACGTCAACGCGCCGGTGGTGTACCGCGACTCGACCTACCAGTCGAGCGGTGCCGGCAACGATGCCACCGCAACATCGGAAGCTTCAGTCACCCGTAATCCAACGCTTGGCGACGTGAATTTCGGTGTGGCGTACAAATTCCTCGACGAAACCCCTTCCCTGCCGGACGCGGTGGTTTCTTTGCGGGTCAAGGCACCTACGGGTAAAGATCCGTTTGGCATCAAGCTGGTCAAGCAACCCAACAACGACAACCTCTACCTGCCTGAAAGCCTGCCAACGGGTAACGGTGTGTGGTCGATCACCCCCGGTATTTCCCTGGTCAAGACCTTCGACCCGGCAGTGTTGTTTGGCTCGCTGTCCTACACCCACAACTTCGAAGACTCGTTTGACGATATCAGCAGTGACATCAACCAGAAGGTGGGCGGCAAGGTGCGTCTGGGCGACAGCTTCCAGCTCGGCGCCGGCGTAGCCTTCGCGCTCAACGAGAAGATGAGTATGTCGTTCTCGGTCTCCGACCTGGTGCAGCGCAAGAGCAAACTCAAGCCGGATGGCGGCGACTGGCAATCGGTGGTCTCCAGTGATGCCAACGCCGGTTACTTCAACGTGGGCATGACCATCGCGGCCTCCGACAACCTGACCATCGTGCCGAACCTGGCCATCGGGATCACCCCGGATGCGCCGTCGTTCAGCTTCAGTCTGAAGTTCCCGTATTACTTCTGACCCAACGGGCTGCCTTGCAGCCCGGCGCAGGCGGCGCGACGGTGTGACAAGCCCGCTCGCCCCACAAGGAAAAGCCCCGCAACGATAAGGGTCGTTGCGGGGCTTTTCGGTTTACCCGCCCTAGCGGATCTGGTGTTTGTGCAGCAACCGGTAGAACGTCGGCCTGGACACGCCCAGCACGCGGGCTGCGACACTCAGGTTGTCGCTGTGCCGGTTGAGCACATCGCACAGAGCCTGGCGTTCGGCACGGTGCTTATAATCTTCCAGTGTAGCCATCACCGGCTCGATTGCCTGCCGGCTCTGCAAGCCCAGATCGACAGCTTCGATCTGTCGCCCCTCGGCCAGCACCAGGCCGCGTCGTACGCGGTTGGCCAGCTCCCGCACGTTGCCCGGCCACAGGTGTTCACCCATGGCGACCAACGCATCCTCACTGAAACTGCGCGGACGACGCCCGGTCTCCTGGCTGTAGAAATGCGAGAAATGGTTGGCCAGCTTCCCTACATCGCCATGGCGCTCACGCAAAGGCGCGGTCACCACCTGCAGGACATTGAGCCGGTAATACAAGTCTTCACGAAACGTACCCTTTGCGACGGCGGCTTCCAGGTCGACATGCGTCGCCGCCAGTACCCGCACATCCACCGGGATGGGCTGGCTGCCGCCGACACGCTCGATCTGCTTCTCCTGCAGGAAACGCAACAGGTTGGCCTGCAACTCCATGGGCAGGTCACCGATCTCATCGAGGAACAGCGTACCGCCGTGGGCTGCTTCGATCCGCCCGACCTTACGTTGATGGGCACCGGTAAACGCGCCTTTTTCGTGACCAAACAGCTCGGACTGGATCAAGTGTTCGGGAATGGCACCGCAATTGATCGCGACAAAGGGTTTGGCATGGCGCTGGGACTGACGATGCAGGGTCTTGGCCACCAACTCTTTACCCGTGCCACTTTCACCGCGAATCAATACCGGTGACTCGGTGGGCGCCAGTTTGGCCAGCAGCTTGCGCAGTTCCCGGATCGGCCGGCTGTCGCCCAGCAGTTCATGCTCGGGCTCGTCGACCCGCGCATGGCATTTGCCGCGCAGGCGCGCCATACCAAAGGCACGGCCCAGGGTCACTTGCACACGGGAAACATCGAACGGCAAGGTATGAAAGTCGAAAAACCATTCACACACAAAGTCACCGACGTTTTGCAGGCGCAGCACATCCTGGCTGAGCACGGCGATCCATTCGGTGCCGCTGCGACTGATCAACTCCTTGACCGACTCCGGACGCTCCAGGTGGCAGGGCTGCAAACGCAACAGGCCGACATCGCAGGATCGCTCGCCTACGGCTTCCAGGCCGCAACTGTCTACCTCCCACCCGGCGCTACGCAAACCGGGCAATAGCCCGTGGCAATCGTCACAGGGGTCAACCACGAGCAAGCGGCGCTGGACAGGTGTAACAACCATGACTATCCCCTGACGCCAAAATTATTAAAGTTATTCAGAAACAACAGTTTGTGTTGGCTGCTGATAACCCTAGCAAGATTTTGACGCTTGCTTTGTACCGTTTCGCTATAAGTAGGCGGCAAAAAGCCACTTCCTCACCGCATGCGGAAAAAGTCTGGCGCTTGCACACTTTCATTCAGCTTTCAAAACAGCCGCTTACATGACGCCAATCACGAAAAGTTGAAATTTCTTGTCTTAAGATGTGACCCATCCCCAGCCATCGTGCATCAGTACAAGTAACCCGCCGCACGGTCAGCCCAACCGACGGCATTTCACTTGAATGGGCATTTAGAGAGAAGATCCCCATGAACGCCCCGCTCCGCATCAACGAAGCTCTTTTGATCGCAGACCGTGCCTTCCAGCCCTTCCAGTGCGTAGCCTGGCATGATGGCAATGGTGCCCTCAGCCTGAGCGTCATTGACCGCACCAATACCCGTATCGGCAGCAAACAGCTGTCGTCGAGCACCTATACCGACCCGGCACAATTGGAAGACTTGTTGTTGCAGGCCCGCGCCGAACTCGACAAAGATGGCTATCAGTTGCAGTCCTGGGCAATGCCGAAGTAAGTCGATGCACTAACTTGCGGTCACTGTAAGCAGTGACCGCAAGTTGCGCATTGGAACTTAGAGAGTTTATCGCGGCGCTAGAATAAAGCGCTCAAACGCTTGCGCCGCGCCATCCTCGACATTGCTGCCGGTGACGACATCGGCCTGGCGCTTGACGGTTTCTTCCGCCTGGCCCATGGCAATCGAAAAACCCGCCACATGAAACATCGCCGGGTCATTGCCGCCATCGCCGATGGCGGCTGTCTGCTCCAGCGGTACCCCAAGGTGCGCCGCCAGCGTCTTCAAGGCTTCGCCTTTATTGGCCAACATGGCCGTCACATCCAGATAGACCGGTTGCGAACGCGAGACCTGGGCCAGACCCTGCACTTTGGGTTGCAACCGCGCTTCCAGTTCCACCAGCAACTGCGTGTTCTGGCTGGCAGCGACAATCTTGTCGACCCGATCGAGATACGGCTCGAAGCTCTCCACCACTTTCGGGCCATAGCCAAGACCATCGGCCTCACGCTGTTCCATCGGCCCCGGTGCGTCGCGACGCAGCCAGTCACCGTCGGCAAACACCCAGACCTCGACGTCCGGCTCGCCGGAAAACAGCGCCAACGCCACCAACGCCGCCTCGGCCGGCAGGTGGTGGGCAACCAGGATGCTACCGTCCGGGTTGATCAGTGTGCCGCCATTGAAGCCGGCTACCGGCACATCGATCCCGAAGGCTTCGATCATGTGCAACATGGCCTTGGGCGGCCGCCCGCTGGCCAGGCTGAAGAGCACGCCGGCGTCGCGCAGGGCGCGTACCGAATCAAGCGTGCGTTGGCTGGGCCGATGATCGGGGTGCAAGAGCGTCCCGTCCATATCACTCAAGACGAATCGGATGGGGTGAATCGCTGCCCCACTCATCCGAGAAAGTGCCAGGTACGGCCATCGCGGGCCAGCAAGGCATCGGCGGCTGCCGGACCATCTTCACCGGCCTTGTAGGCCTGGATGCCGTCATCCTCCTTCCAGGCATCCAGGAACGGCTGCACGGCGCGCCAGCCATTCTCGATGTTATCGGCACGCTGGAACAGGGTCTGGTCGCCGGTCATGCAGTCGTAGATCAGGGTTTCATAACCCGTCGACGGCTGCATTTCGAAGAAGTCCTTGTAGTCGAAGCCCAGTTCGATATTGGCCATTTCCAGAGTCGGCCCAGGCTTTTTGGCCAACAGGTCGAACCACATGCCTTCGTTGGGCTGGATCTGGATTTTCAGGTAAGTGGGCTTGAGTTCGTCCACCTCCGTGTCGCGAAACTGCGCATAGGGCGCGTGTTTGAAGCAGATCACGATCTCGGTGTCGCGGATGCTCATGCGCTTGCCGGTACGCAGGTAAAACGGCACGCCAACCCAACGCCAGTTGTCGATCATCACCTTGAGGGCGACGAACGTCTCGGTGCTGCTGTCGGGTGCGACATTGGCTTCTTCGCGGTAGCCGGGCAACGACTTGCCGCCGATCTCTCCGGCGGTGTACTGGCCGCGCACGGAGTTGGCCCGGGCCTCTTCCAGGGACCAGGGCCGAATGGCACCGACTACCTTGGCCTTCTCTCCGCGTACCGCGTCGGCGCCAAACGCCGCCGGCGGCTCCATGGCCACCATTGCCAGCAACTGGAACAGGTGGTTGGGCACCATGTCGCGCAGGGTGCCGGTTTTCTCGAAGAAATTACCCCGGGTCTCCACGCCGACCGTTTCGGCCGCAGTGATTTGCACGTGGTCGATGTAGTGGTTGTTCCAGAAAGCCTCGAACAGCACGTTGGAGAAACGGCTGATCAGGATGTTCTGCACCGTTTCCTTGCCCAGGTAATGGTCGATGCGATAAATCTGCTTCTCGCTCATCACCTTGAGCAGGCACGCATTGAGCGCTTCGGCAGTGGCCAGGTCGGAGCCGAATGGTTTTTCGATGACCACACGCCGGAAGGCGTCATCCGTTTCGTTGAGCAGCCCGGCGTTGCCAAGGCGCTCCACCACCTCACTGAAAAAACGCGGTGCGGTGGCCAGGTAAAACACCGCATTACCGGTGCCACTGTCGGCGATCTTCTTGCCGATATCGGCGTAGGTAGCGTCGTCGAGGAAGTCGCCCTCGACGTAGCTGATACCTTTGGCCAACTGCGCCCACAGCTCAGGGTCCAATGCGTTTCCAGCATTGCCCCGGACCTTGCTAGACGCCTCGGTACGAATAAAATCCTCAAGCTTCTTGGCGAAGTCCACGTCACTGATGGCGTTGTGATCAACGCCGACAATACGCAGGCCATCACCCAGCAGCCCGTCGCGCCTGAGGTTGTACAGCGCCGGCATCAGCAGGCGCTTTACAAGATCACCATGGGCACCAAACAGAAACAGCGTGGTGGGCGGAGCGGGTTCGGCCTTGGGTTTCTTGCCGTTGGCGGTCATTTTTTGGAAGTCTCCACGTGACCGCCAAAGCCGAAGCGCATGGCAGACAGCATTTTGTCACCGTAAGTGCTCTGCTGGCGCGAACGGAACCGTGCGAACAACGAAGTGGACAGCACCGGCACCGGTACCGCCTGTTCCATGGCGGCTTCGATGGTCCAGCGACCTTCGCCACTGTCGGCTACGGAGCCGGAGTAACCGTCGAGTTTCGGGTCGGTGGCCAGCGCGTCGGCGGTCAGGTCCAGCAACCACGACGACACCACGCTGCCACGGCGCCACACTTCGGCGATGTCGGCGACGTTGAGGTCGAAACGCTGGTCTTCCGGCAGATTCTCCGAATTCTTGGTCTTGAGGATGTCAAAACCTTCGGCGAACGCCTGCATCATGCCGTACTCGATGCCGTTATGAATCATCTTGACGAAGTGGCCGGAGCCCGCAGGGCCGGCGTGGATGTAGCCCTGTTCGGCGCGCGGATCGGCACCGGCAGCGCGGTCCTTTGTGCGCGGGATGCTGCCCAGCCCCGGGGCCAGGCTCTTGAAGATAGGGTCAAGGCGCTGCACGGTCTCGGCGTCGCCACCGATCATCATGCAATAACCGCGCTCCAGGCCCCAGACACCGCCGGAAGTGCCGACGTCGACGTAATGCAGGCCTTTTTCGGCCAAGGCCTTGGCGCGACGCACATCGTCCTTATAGTTGGTGTTGCCGCCGTCGATGATTGCATCACCGTCTTCCAACAGCGTGCTCAACTCGGTGATGGTGTCTTCGGTAGGTGCGCCTGCCGGCAGCATGACCCAGACGGTGCGCGGCTTCTGCAGCCCGGCAACCAGGGCCTTGAGGTCGGCAACGCCGGTGGCGCCCTCCTCGCTCAAGCCTTTGACGAATGCTTCGTTACGGTCGTATACAACGGTGGTATGCCCATTGAGCATCAGGCGCCGCGCAATGTTACCGCCCATGCGGCCTAGTCCGATAATCCCCAGTTGCATGTGCTGATGCTCCTAACTACTAAAAAATGTGTGACATAGTTTATAGCGCAATGAGGCTAATGAGGATTAGTCCTGAGCAGATCCGTGTAGTTTCATGACAAAAAAGTTGCCATCGTTTCAACATCACCCCGCCAAAAGTCACACGACCGTCAAAAATAAAAAAGTTCCCTTGATCCAAAAAAGAATTCAAACTTGCTACCGACTGTTGCCGAGAACCTCTACCCGAGCACTCCGGCACCGCGATCTACCGGCTATTTGCGAGGTAAGCAATGAGCACAGTACAGATGACCAGACCGCCGCAAACCCTCTACGTCACCATTCGTCGTGATGAACTGCGCCAGCTCAAAGACGAACGTGATCAGTTGCAGCAAGAGGTCCTGCGCCTGCGCTCGCACCTGCAAGCCCAACTGGATCAGCCATCGGCCACCAAGCCGGCGATATGCTGAGCCCTGTACGCAAAGCGTCGTAAGGCAATCCTTACGGAAAACTCACGAAGTTTTCACATACCTGTCCCGATACTTCCGATCCGTGATGCCGCTCACTTACCGAGCGGCCTGATGCCGTGCGCCTATGTGCGGCAATCATTGATGACTGATGGGGCGCTGGATGGCGATGTTCAAACGCAGCACGACGACTGCGAAAGGCTTTGATTGGGCCGGCCTTGGTTGGCTGTTTCTGTTTTTCTGGTATTTCTCGGGTATCACCCAACTACTGATCCAACTGACCGGCACTTCCGGCTTCAGTGGTTTCCGGCAAGCGTTCTTCATGAGCGCGCTGTGGTTGGCGCCCATGCTGCTGTTCCCGCGCCGCACGCGTCTGCTCGCCGCCTTGATCGGTGTGGTGCTGTGGGCGTGCTCCATGGCCAGCCTGGGTTATTTCTTCATCTACCAGCAGGAATTCTCCCAGAGCGTCATCTTCATCATGTTCGAGTCGAACATTTCTGAAGCCGGCGAATATGCCACCCAGTACTTTGCCTGGTGGATCATATTGGCGTTCATCGCCCATACCGCCATGGCGGTGTTCCTGTGGACGCGCCTGCGTCCGGTCTACCTGCCTCGTGGCCAGTCGATACTGGCGGCCGTCGCCATCGTCGTAGCCGTTGTCGGTTACCCACTGGTCAAGCAGTTCGCCACCAGCGACACCCGGGAACAAGCCATCGAGCGCTTCGAGACCCGCATCGAGCCGGCCGTGCCATGGCAGATGATCGTTGCCTATCGCCGCTACACCGAGCAACTGAACAACATGCAAGGCATGCTGACCAGTGCCAGCCAGATCCCGCCGTTGAAAAACCTCAAGGACACCATGGCCGGCCAGCCGTCTACGTTGGTACTGGTCATCGGCGAGTCCACCAACCGCCAGCGCATGAGCCTCTACGGTTACCCGCGTAACACCACGCCGGAGCTGGACAAGCTGCGTGATCAACTGGCCGTGTTCGATAACGTCATCACCCCGCGCCCCTACACCATCGAAGCGCTGCAACAGGTGCTGACCTTCGCCGACGAAGAAAACCCGGACCTTTACCTCAAGACGCCGTCAATCGTCAGCGTGATGAAACAGGCCGGCTACAAGACCTTCTGGATCACCAACCAGCAGACCATGACCAAGCGCAACACCATGCTCACGACCTTTTCCGAACAGGCCGATGAACAGGTATACCTGAACAACAACCGTAACCAGAACGCCCGGCAGTACGACGGCGACGTGCTGGAACCGTTCTCCAAGGCCCTGGCGGATACCGCCGAGCGCAAGTTCATCGTGGTGCATCTGTTGGGTACCCACATGAGCTACCAGTACCGCTACCCGCAGACCTTCGAGAAATTCACCGATCGCCAGGGCGTACCCGACGGCATCAGCGACGAACAACTGCCGATCTACAACAGCTACGACAACGCTGTGCTGTACAACGACTTCGTGGTATCCAGCCTGATCAAGGACTACGCCAAGACCGATCCCAACGGCTTCCTGCTGTACCTCTCGGACCACGGCGAAGACGTCTACGACTCGGCCGGCCACAGCACGTTGGGGCGCAACGAAGGCAAGCCGACAGCGCCGATGTACACCATTCCGTTCATGGCGTACGCCTCGCCCAAATGGCGTGAAACCCACGACTGGAGTTTCGCCGCAGACCTGCAGCGCCCGTACAGCAGCTCGCAGTTGATTCACACCTGGGCCGACCTGGCCGGGCTGAGTTTCGATGAGTGGGACCGCAGCAAAAGCCTGGTCAACGACAGCTTCAAGCCGCGACCACGCTTGATTGGCGACCCTTATGCACGTCAGCAAAAGAGCCTGATTGATTTCAGCCTGCTCAAGCCAAAGAACCCGGATGCTGCCGGCGTAGCAACTAAATAATCATTGACCTGATTATTCTCAGTCCTCCCGAAGTTAACAAAAACGTTAACTTCGGGGTACCCACGCGTTAATTCCCACTTAATAAGATAGCCCTATAGTCGCGCCATGAATCTGATCACGGAACGACTGGACACCTATCACTCTTAATGGGAATACCGCCATGAAACTTTCGACTTTGATGCTTGCCGGCCTGATGACCCTGACCTCTGCCGCCGCCTTTGCAGAAGGCGGTGCAGAGCGCTCGAAAGCGTTCTACAACGACTTCAGCTTCACCCAGCAACAAATCCATGGCACGAGCGAACAGACTGCCTTGGCCGACGGCAAGACTGAAAAAAGTTCTACCGTCGAACAGAAAAGTTCGGAACAACTTCCGAAGGGTTAACTTAACACTGACTTAATCCGCATGACCCTGTGCCATTTCGCTCCTTTGGCAAAGGTTAACTTGGCGCCATTCAATGGCGCCTTTTTTATAGGCGTTTTTTATTAAAGCGACTTCTTCCAGAACAACATGCGGCCATGGGCCGGATCAAAGATCGAATCCTCGAAACCAAACTTGCGGTACGCCGATTGCGCCACGGCGTTACCCTCCAGCACTTCAAGGGTGATCTTGCAGCAACCCCGCTGACGCGCGATCTCCTCAACCTTCTGCAGCATTTTCTGACTCAACCCCAAGCCACGGAACGGGCCCATCACCACAACGTCGTGGACGTTGACCAGCGGGCGGCAGGCGAAGGTCGAGAACCCTTCAAAGCAATTGACCAACCCCGCCGGCTCACCTCCGACAAACGCCAGCACACTGAACGCATGGGCACGCTTGGCCAATTCGGCAGGCAGTTGTTCCAACAGGTCGGCCGGCAATGCCTGGCCTCCGCCCATCGGGTCCTGCGCGTAATGATTAAGCACTCGGCCAATGGCTTCAGCATGCACGGGGTTCGTGTAGCTTGCTTGCAGCACCAGGATGTCTGGGGTGTCCATTTCCTTCCTCGATCACGACAACAAGGGAACCGATTCCCTTTGAGGGGGAAGATTGTAAGCGTGGGGCGGACGTAGATGAAGGAGATTAACTACAAATGCACGGCAGAAAGCACGAAGGTTGAGCGCATCAAAAACGTGCCATTCGCCCTTTACGGGGATTTTTCTCAGGCGCCAAAACGCTGCAACTGCATTTCCTGCAAGCGGCTCAAGGTGCGCCGGAACGCGAACGCCAGGTAGCCTTCGGTGTAAAGGTGGTCCAGCGGCACCTGCGCCTCGATAAACAGCGGTACCTTGCGGTCGTAGCATTCATCCACCAACGCAATGAAGCGCCGCACGCTGTCATCGTGAACCGACAGTGCCGGCAATTCGCGATCACCGGCTTCGACACGCTGCACCCCGTCCTCAGTGCCGCGGGCTATCCGGCCTGGACGTGTCTGCGCACTCAGGCTGGGAACTTCACCCAGCAGAATGGCTTTGAAGCGATCGCACAGCAGCATGAAGTCCATCGCCGACAGCGGTTGCTCGCACAAATCGGCATAACGGCACCACAACACGGTGTCACTGACCTGCACCGCCGCGAGCGTTCGGTGACCCACGCTGATCGGCCCGTCGGATACGCCCTGCCCTTCGCTCAGTTGCTTGAACAGCGCGGCGAGCGCCTCCGGCTGATTGACCCAATAACGCTGCAGGCCAACCCCTGGATGCAAACGGTGGTCTTCAACGCCGTCCACCGCCACTACCCGCATATGCCGCTTGATCGCCTCGATGCCCGGCAGGAAGCGCTCGCGATTGAAGCCATCGGCGTACAGTTGGTCAGGCGGCTGATTGGACGTGCAGACCATCACCACACCCTCCTCGAACATCACCTGGAACAGGCGGCCGAGGATGATCGCATCGCCAATATCATTGACGAACAGCTCATCAAAACACAGCACACGCACTTCACGGCTTAACTCGCGGGCCAATGCCTGCAGCGGATCTTGAATGCCGGTGAGCTGGAACAGGCGTTGATGCACCCACCCCATGAAGTGATGAAAATGCTGGCGCCGTGCGGGCACTTGCAAGCTTTGGTAGAACTGGTCCATCAACCAGGTCTTGCCACGGCCCACCGGCCCCCACAGGTAAACCCCGGTGGTCGGCAAGCGGCCGTGGTGCAAGGCTTCATGGCAGGCCTGCAAGGCGTCCACCGCCTGACGCTGGGCGTCGTCGGGTACGAAGCCTTGCTGGTTGATGGCGTGTTGGTAAGCGGCGAGCGGCGAGTCGAAAGTCATGGGCTCCAGTATGACTTACAGCGAGATGTCCAACCGTGAAATCTTGCCCTGCTCGTTCAGGCGAAAGGTGTAGCGCAGTTCCAGCGGGCTGCCGGGAAAATTGCCGTGGACCACATTGCTGACCAGCACCTTGCCGGTGCGGTGTTGCACGTTCAGCACCTCGACCCGGGGCTGGTAACGCCGTCCGGTGTCCTCCATCCATCGTGCAATGGCGGCAGTGCCGACCTGATGCTCGCCCTCATCGAATACGTTGGCATCCTCGGCAAAGCACTGGGCAACAACCGAAGCATCGTAAGTATTGGCCGCCTCGATATAGGCCGCGATGGCCGGGGCCAACTCAGGAAGGGACATGGCGCAGCTCCTTTTTTGGTGATTTATGGCGCCATGCTAAGCCAGGTTTGTGTCAACTTTTGTCAGGAGTAAAGGGAGCGGATTCCTGCTGTTCCATCAGCCTGCGCCAGCCACGCAGCAGGTCACTGCGCCGCCCCGGATAGCGCTCGCCCTGGCTCGCCGCGGCAGCCACACGGTCGGTACGAAAGGTACGATAGGCCTCGCGCAACTCACACCACGCCACAATGACCCGCACCTCATTGAGAAAACCCAGCGCCAACGGCCAGATCAGACGCTGGCTCCGGGCCTGGCTGGCATCGGCGTAGTCGATATGCAACTTGGCCTGGTTGCGAATGGCTTCGCGAAACACATTGAGCGGGACGCGGTTTTCCGGATAGCCGAAGCCAGGCGGGCCAGGTAACAGCGTCGGGTTGCGCAGCGCTTCCTGGGCGGCGGGGTCGAGTACATCAGCGATTTTCGCCAGCGCGTTGGCGGCGGCGCGGCTCAGTACCTCATCGCCGCGTTGATCCACATAACGCAGGCCCAGCACAATGGCTTCGGTTTCTTCGGCATTGAGCATCAATGGCGGCAGAAACAGCCCGGCGCGCAGTACATACCCTACCCCGGCCTCGCCAAAAATCGGCGCACCCAAAGCCGTCAATTCGGCGATATCGCGGTACAGCGTGCGCTCCGAAACCTCCAATTGCGCTGCCAGCACCGCGGCGGTCACCGGGCGTTTCCTGCCCCGCAGGGCCTGGAGCAAAGTCAGTAGACGAGTGGTACGCGACATAGCGGCCCCTGAAAAACGAAAAAGTGAAGCAGCTTAGCAGGGAACCCTGTCAGAAAATGTCAGCAGTCGAGGGCCCTTCTTTTCCATCGACCTCTGTTCGCGCCCTCACCCACCCGTTATCCGAGGCGAAAAAAAACGGCCTGTCCAAGCTAATGCCAGTCAATTAAGAAGGAGAAAGGCTAAAAAGTACCTGTGGCGAGGGAGCTTGCTCCCGCTGGACTGCGCAGCAGTCCCATGCTCTGTAAACAAAGAACGGGGCCGCTTCGCGACCCAGCGGGAGCAAGCTCCCTCGCCACACATACAGCGTTCACCCTTAACCGACTGGCATTAGCCTGTGCAGGCCGTTTTTTCCGCTGATTTACGCGAGGCTTTTGCTGACGACCTCAAACACATCACTGGACAACTCACCGGACCCGCGAATGCGCTCCAGCTGCGCCTTCATCAGCGCCTGGCGGGCGTCGTCATATTTGCGCCAGCGTGTCAGTGGCGCCAGTTGGCGCGAAGCGATCTGCGGGTTGAGACTGTTCAGCTGGATCACCAAGTCCGCCAGGAATTGATAACCCGAACCGTCGGCGGCGTGGAAGTTGACCAGGTTCTGCCCGGCAAACGCGCCAACCAGCGCCCGCACCTTATTCGGGTTCTTGATATTGAACGCAGGGTGCTCCATCAACGCCTTGACCCGTGCCAGACCGCCCGGCAGGGTGCTGCCGGCCTGTACGCTGAACCATTGGTCCATGACCAGCGGGTTGTCTTTGAAGTTTTCCGCGAAAACCGCCAATGCCTGGGTCTTCTCCGCTTCGAACGGTGAATTCACCAACACCGCCAGCGCGGTCAGGCGTTCGGTCATGTTGTCGCAGGCGTCGAACTGTTCCAGGGTGGCCGCCAGCACTTCGGGCTTGCCGCTGAGCATCAGGTACGACAGCGCGATGTTCTGCAAGGCGCGACGGGCAAAGTGCTCGGCGGCCGCCACATACGGTGTCTGCCGGGACAGTGCACGGTTGGCCTGATAGCGCAGCCAGAGCGCTTCGAACAGGTTCTCGGCGAGCTGCTTGCGGGCAAACTCACGGGCAGCGTGGATGGCATCGACATCCGCCACTTCGCTGATCTCCGTCAGGTAGGCTTCACTCGGCAGCGAGAGCATCTCGGCGACCATCGCCTGATCCAGGCCCTCGTCACTCAGCACGGTGCGCAACGCGTCGATCAGGCGTTGATCGAGTTTCAGCGGCTGACCTGCCTGATGCTGGCCGATGAGTTCCTGCAAGACCTGCACCGCCAGTTGCTGGCCGGCGTCCCAACGGTTGAAGCCGTCGCTGTCGTGCTGCATCAGGAACATCAGTTGATCGCGGTTATACGGGAAGCTCAGCTTCACCGGCGCCGAGAACCCGCGCAGCAGCGAAGGCAAAGGCTGTTCGGCGATATCGACGAAGGTAAAGGTCTGCTCGGCTTCAGTCACTGAAATGACGCGGGAGGTACCCGCGGCAGTCGCCTCACCAGCCAGGCGCAAGGCAATACCCGCACCCTGCCCGTCCAACAGCCCCAATTCCACGGGAATCACAAACGGCAGTTTCTGCACCTTGTCCGGCGTCTCCGGGCAGCTTTGGCGGAACGTCAGGCTGTAGGTCTTGGCAACGGCGTCGTAGGACTCGCTGACGGCGAGGCGCGGCGTACCGGCCTGGCTGTACCAGCGTTTGAACTGGCTCAGGTCGGCGCCATTGGCGTCCTCCATGGCCTTGACGAAGTCATCGCAAGTCACCGCCTGGCCGTCGTGACGTTCGAAATACAGGTCACTGCCTTTGCGGAAGCCTTCAGCACCGAGCAAGGTGTGGATCATGCCGACCACTTCCGAACCCTTTTCATACACGGTCAGGGTGTAGAAGTTGGAGATTTCGATAAAGCTTTCCGGGCGCACGGCGTGAGCCATGGGGCCTGCGTCTTCGGCGAACTGGTGAGTACGCAGGTACGCCACATCCTGGATGCGCTTGACCGTGGCCGAGTTCATGTCGGCGGAGAACCCGGAATCGCGGAACACCGTGAAGCCTTCCTTGAGCGACAGCTGGAACCAGTCGCGGCAGGTCACGCGGTTGCCCGACCAGTTGTGGAAGTACTCGTGGGCGACGATGGCCTCCACCCGCTGGTGCGCGGCGTCGGTGGCGGTTTCGGCGCGGGCCAGCACGGCGCTGGAGTTGAAAATGTTCAGTCCCTTGTTTTCCATGGCGCCCATGTTGAAGTCGTTCACGGCCACGATCATGAAGATGTCGAGGTCGTACTCGCGGCCATAGGTTTCTTCATCCCAGCGCATGGATTTTTTCAGGCTGGTCATGGCGTGCTGGCACTTGTCGATGTTTTCCGGTTCGACGTAGATGCGCAGCGCCACTTCACGCTGGGTCATGGTGGTGAAACTGTCCTCAACGCACCACAAATCACCGGCGACCAGGGCAAACAGATAGGCCGGTTTCTTGAACGGGTCTTCCCAGGTCGCCCAGTGGCGGCCGTCTTCACCGGGGCCGCTGGCAATCGGGTTGCCGTTGCTCAACAGCACCGGGTAGCTGTGCTGCTCGGCGATCACCGTAGTGGTGAAGGTACTCATCACATCCGGGCGGTCGAGGTAATAGGTGATCTTGCGAAAACCCTCGGCCTCGCACTGGGTGCAGAACATGCCGCCGGATTTGTACAAGCCTTCCAGGGCGGTGTTGCTTTCCGGGTGGATCCTGACCGTGGTATCCAGCGTGAAGGTAGCGCTCTTCGGGTGCACGGTCAGGTGGCTGTCGGTCAACTGGTAGTCAGCGTCCGTCAACGCCTGGTCGGCCAGGCTCACACTCAACAGCTCAAGTTGCTGGCCATCCAGCACCAATGGCGGCAAGCCGGCGCCGCGCTCAGGGTTGCGGCGCATCATCAGTTGCGCGTGGACCAGGCTGTGGTCCTCGAACAACTCGAAGGTCAGGTGCGTCTCGTCGATCAGGTAGTCCGGCGCCTGATAGTCCTTCAGGTAAATCATCTTCGGTTGTTCGGTGCGCATGGGTGGCATCCTTCTACTGATGCACGGCGAGCTGGTAGGCCGTGTATTTGCGAATATTGATAACGCCGGTATCGAAGATCAGGTATTGGCCCTTGATCCCCAGCAGCGTGCCTTCGGCAATCGGGTTCTTGTCCAGGTTGAAACTGACGATCTTGGCGGGATACTGCTCCACCGGATAGCGGATCTCGATCGGCTCGACGTCGGCAATGGTTTGGATGGCCTGCAGGCCAAAGCGTTCCTGCAACCCCAGCAAGCCTTCGGCGCAGGAGGCGAACAGTTCATCGCGTACCTGCTTGAGGTCCACCGACTGGGCGTCGCCCTTGAGCAGCGCACGCCAGTTGGTCTTGTCGGCCACCTGACTGCGGAACAGGTCTTCGACGAAACCCGATTGCTGGCGGGTGGCAACGCGCATGATCGGCAATGCCTGGCTGGCGCCCTGGTCCAGCCAACGGGTTGGCAGTTGAGTGGCGCGGGTGATACCGACCTTGATTCCCGACGAGTTGGCCAGGTAGACCACGTGGTCGGTCATGCAGAATTTTTCGCCCCAGCCCGGATCACGGCAGGTGCCGGCGTCGTAATGACAACGCTCGGGGCTCATGATGCACAGGTCGCACTGGGCCAGTTTGGTCATGCACGGGTAGCAGTAACCCTGGCTGAAACTGGTTTTGGTCTTGCGGCCGCAATGGCTGCAATGGATGGCGCCCAGGTACTCCAGGCGCACGCGAGTACCGATCAACGGATTGACCGGCACCTCGGTGTCACCCAGGCGAAACGCATACTGAACGGTCGGCTCACCGAGTTGCGCCGACATTTTGCTGACTGCACCGCGACCAATTTCAATCAATGGATCGCATCCGACTTGAACAGGATGTTCGGCACCGGTGCCGACTTGGACGCGCATTCCTGCGGCCCCATGTAGCCGGTGCGCTGGTCTTCCGGCAGGTTCTGGATTTCCCAGGCGATCACCGCTTGCAGGGACAGCTCACGCTGTTCGGCGGTGAGCTTGCGGCCATCGGACCATTTGCCGATTTCCACGGCGAGCTTGAGGCTCTCGTAGATATCCGGGGTGATGTTTTCGATCATTTCAGCAAAAGAGGACATAAGGCTCTTCCTTATCAAATAGACGCTTTGCGGCGGCTGTACAGCCCGCCCAGCAAACCCGTCAGGCAACCGATGGCCAAGCCGCCCACGTGGGCCGCGTTGGCGATTTCGCCGAAGCCGATCATCGAGACCAGCCCCGACATGCAGAGCACCAGCCATATCAGCATCATTGCCAGCACCCCACGGGGCAAACGATAGGCCGGGTTGGGCGACAACAATTGAAAAATCCAGCAGTGCCCGAGCAAGCCATACAACACACCGGACAGCCCGCCAAACAAGCCTGGGCCACCATAGGCATATTGCGCGTAATTGGAGACCAGGCTGAACAACAGGGTCAGGCCCAGCAGGTTGATGCTGCCCTGGCGTACTTCAATACGGCGCCCCAGCTCCCAGTACCACATGCCATTCATGGCCAGGTGCAGGATGCCGAAGTGGATCAGCATCGGCGTGACCAGCCGCCACCACTGCCCCGAGGCCAGGCTGTCGGCCAGCGGAGTGAACTGGATGTACTCACCCAGGACGCGGAACGGCAGGAAGGTCAGCCAGGCCACGGCTTGCAGGTTTTCACCGAGCAGGGTCACCGCGCCCACAATCATGCTCGCCAGCAGCACCAGTGCGGTCACCGGGCTCATGCGCAGTTGTTGGACAAAGCCGGGACGCCTGAGAGGCGCCTGTTCGGGAATGTCCAGTTGCTGGTCCGGGTCACCGGCGGGAAAGCGCTGATACAGCACGCGCACGTCGTCGCTGATGCTCTCGGGCACCCACAACACCTGCTCACCGCCCTCCTCGCTGACGCGATGGGGCACCTGCATGCGTTGCAGCAGCTTGACGAAACCGCCCAGGTCGACGCTCAAGGGCAAGCGCAATACAGCTACGGTACTCATGCAATAACCTCAGGCCGCTCAACGTCGACCCATACGAATTTACGCGGGTCCAGTCGGGTTTCCTGATCCAGTCGATACGCCACCAGCTTGCCGTACAGCACCGCGCTGTAGTCCAGGCAGGCCAGGTTGTCGCGGATAGGTGCCGGTTTGCCGCTGCGCCAGTAATGGCCGACGAACAACAACGGCTCGTCGACGCCATAGCGCAGCAGGGAGTTTTTTTCAGTGGACGACAAGGGCGTGCGCGCTACCGGTTCCGGCAATGCGTCGGGCTGAAACACGATGTCGCCGTAGGTTTTCGGATCGTCTTCCCAGAATTTTGTGCGGAAGAACGAGCGTGTCAGGCCATCGCCACCGGTGAGCGTAAGCCCATCCGGCAGGCGCATATCGGTGCCACGCAGCAGGCGGTCGAACGCATTGCAGGCAAAACTGCCGGGCACGGCGGCGGCCTGCAGGAAGTGCTGGTCGATACAGCCATCCGGGAAGGTCGCACGCAGCGGCTGGATGAAACCGTCATCCCAGCACGCATGCACCACACGGAAGCGCCCGGCATCGACAAACAGCGGCATGTCATAGAACCAGCCGAGGAAATCGTGCCAGTCGGCCGGGTGGTGCTCGAACTGGGTCAGGGTCTCATGGATCAAGCGCGCATGACGCGGGTTGTGCTCGCGCACGAACTGCTTGCCACTGCCCGGCGGCGCCGGTGTGGTCCAACCCAGTGCGTTGAACTCGTGGTTGCCCATGACGCACAGCGCCTGGCCGGCCTCGGCCATGTCGTGGACGATATGCAACGCCTCGCGGATGCGCGGGCCGCGGTCGATGATATCGCCGAGGAACACCGCCATGCGGGTTGGATGGCGCCAGGTGCCGCCCTGCTTGTGGTAACCCAGCCGGTCGAGCAGGTGCTCAAGGGTATGGGCGCAACCGTGCACGTCACCAATCAGGTCGTAGCTACGCGCGGGATCGAGCATCAGTCGCCTCCACCCCCCAAGCGGCTGCCCCAGCCCAGCTTGGTGCGGCACACTTCGTAGTAGTTGTGATCCAGCGGGTGGATCAAGCGCAACTTCTGTGCCTTCTTGCTCACCGTGATGGTGTCACCGGGCGCGCAGGTGAAATGGTTCTGCCCGTCGCAGGAGACTTGCGGGTAGATCTGCATGTCTTTGGATACCACGATTTTCAGCTCACTGTTGCCATCGACCACAATCGGTCGGCTGGACAACATATGGGGGTACATCGGCACGATCACAATGGCATCGAGCTTGGGGTGCATGATCGGGCCACCGGCCGACAGCGCATACGCCGTAGAACCGGTGGGCGTGGCGACGATCAGACCGTCGGCCTTCTGGCTGCACACGAACTGGCCATCGATATACAGCTCGAACTCGATCATGCGCGTGGATTTGCCGGGATGCAGCACCACGTCATTCAGCGCATCGCCCTGGCCGATGGCTTCACCGTGGCGGCGCACTTCGGCTTGCAGCAGGAAGCGGTTTTCCACCAGATAATGGCCATCGAGCACCTTGGCCACTTCGACTTCCAGCTCATCCGGGCGAATGTCGGTGAGAAACCCCAGGCTGCCTCGGTTGATCCCCAGCACCGGCACGTTATGCCGTGCCAAGGCCCGGGCCGCGCCAAGCAGGCTGCCGTCGCCGCCGACCACGATCACCATGTCGCACACTTCGCCAAGCATCTTGCGCGACGAAGTCTGCAGGCCGTGGCCCGGCAGGATTTCGGCGATGGTGTCTTCGAGGATCACATGCAGGTGGCGTTCCAGCAGGAATTTTTTCAGCCGGCGGACGGTGTCCAGTACCTGGGTGCTGCCCAGACGACCGATAATGCCGATATTGCGAAATTGCTCCATGGGGCTCCTGCGGGATGTGGGGTGTGGCCAAAAAGAACGATTATGGGCGAAAGGCCGCGTCAGGCAAAACCCTTTGTCGCTGCCGGACCATGATGACAACGGTTCTCAGCCACCTGCCCGGTGCGTAAAAGGCTATGCTCGGACCATGACCGTCTTCCCTGACTTGCAGCATTTACCCCGCCAATTGCGCCACCCCGAGGTGCGCGACCTGGCGTGGGTGATACTTGCCCCGCCGATGCTTGCGCAAACGCCCTGGCCGCAGCGCCATCCGCTGGCCGGCAGCGCCTGGGTGCAGGCGCCCGAGCGGCTTGAACACTGGTTGCGCGCCCTCGATCAGGACAGCAGCGCCCTGCAGCACTGGCTGAGCCTGTCACGCACCCGACGTCTGGGCCTCTACTACGAACGCCTGTGGCAATTTGCCGTGCAGCATGCGCCGGGCGTGGAGCTGGTGGCGGCCAACCTGCCGATCCGCCGCGCCGGGCACACCCTGGGCGAGCTGGATATGCTGGTGCGCGACCGCGACGGCGTGCACCACCTGGAGCTGGCGATCAAACTTTACCTTGGCCCCCAGCACGGCGATGGCCAGGACGCCGCGCAATGGTTGGGCCCTGGATGCCACGACCGGCTGGATCGCAAACTGGCGCACCTGGCTCAACATCAGTTGCCGATATCGGCCAAACCCGAAAGCCGTGAAGCCCTGGCGGCGCTGGATATCCAATCCTTGGATGCGCATTTGTGGCTGGGCGGTTATCTGTTGTACCCGTGGCCCGGCCAGGCCGAACCTCCCCGCGGCGCCCATCCGCAACATCTGCGCGGGCACTGGTTGCATCAGCGCGACTGGTACGACTTTTCCAGCGCACGCCCGCCCGGGCGCTGGCAACCCCTGCCACGCCACGCATGGCTGGCGCCGGCGCATTACCCTGCGAGCGAGGTGTGGAGCGAGGAACAGATGCACCGCTGGCTGGCCGACCTGGACCCGATGGCGCCGGCACAGCTGTTGGTGCGGCTGGTGCAGGCCGGTGAAGCCTGGGAGGAAGCCGAGCGATTGTTCCTGGTGGCGGACCTTTGGCCCAACGTTCCAGGCAATGCCTGACGAACGCAGCGTCCCCCTGCAACCAGCCATCCTTCCTACAGAAAAACTGGAACTCTTCCGATCCATGCGGCCACGCAAGGACGACATCCTCCTGTGACTGCATAACGAGAGTTCTATTGTGACTATTGTCGCCAAGCCACCCTACCTGCCGCCCACATTCCCAACCCCGGAAGCCGGTCCAGAAGCCCAACCTGCCAATCACGGTATACGCATCAAGCGCCATATCGACAGCGCCCCACCCAAGCAACAACTGTTGGGCGTTGAGGTGAAGCCTGACCCCACTTCCGACGGCTACGTCGAAGTCAATGTCGACCTCGCGCCGGGTAAAAACGTCGCGAACACCGACAAGGCCCCAGCGCCAATCAACCTGGGGCCGAATATCAATATTGATCCGAACGCGGAAGCCATCTCGGGCGCCTTCAAAACTGTCGAGCAGCAAGCCTCGGATTTTCTAAAAAAGAAATTTGCCGAAATGAAGGCCAAGGAGACTGGCGACAAGGCGAAGTGGGACATCGACCCAGACACGACCTACCTGGTCACTTACGACTACAACAGCAAGGGTTCACCCCCTCACCCGGCGAAGATCGTCCAGCGCATCTCGCTGACCCAGGCGATGATTCAAAATGCGCAAAAAACGCCCACGGGCAAAGGTTATGAAGTGCCGTTCTTTACCGGCGGCCCGGACGTGCATGTTCAAAACCATCTGCCGACGCACAAACCGGGGGTATTTGATTTTCCCAGTCGCCTGAACCCCAACAGCAAAACTGCGGGCGTCACCCATAGCTACCAAGGCATTTATAGAGAGCCCGCCAACTCGCCCACCCAGCATTACAACGCCTCGAACCAGAGCGCTGTCACCCCGGCACAATTCAAAAGCCTGATCTGGAAGGCCGACTTCCAAAAACCCTACACGCAGTTTCTGGACGAGTTCTGGAGCACCCACCAGGAGAAATACCCAGTGCTGGCCAAGGCTTCCCTGGTCAAGGCGGCCATGGCTCAGCATCAGGAAGGCAGCCTCAGCGCGCGAGGCCGCGAGGTGATCATGCGCGCCGCCGGGTTATCCGGTAATCAGCAATCCTGGCCCGACATCAACTATGAAGACTTGCAGAAGAACCCGCCCAAGGACCCGGACATTGAAGTCGGCTTGTTGAAAATCGGCGAGTATCAATCCACCGACCTTATGTACATCACGGACAACAAGGTTCGATTCGACGCCGATGGCAAAAAGCTGCCACCGATGACACTTCTCTATATACCGGGCAACTCCTCGCCACTGCACACATTCAACAGCCCGGCCGAGATGAAAACCTGGCTGGCGGCGCAAATGGCCGACCCGGCCAAGCGCGCGGCCCTGTCGTCACACTTTGCACTTAAAGACAAACCCATGGGCTGGGCCAGAGCTGGGGTAGATGAAACATTGGCCGGGCTCGGCGCCTGGCCGAAGGCACGTGAAACACCAGGCGGGCTGCTTTCATACAACCATCGGGCATTCAGTGGTAAATGGGACCCGCAGACCTACATCAAGACCGAACCCAGCACGTTGCCATTTGCCGAAGTGACCCGCAGGCAAAAGGAGCGCTCCTACGCCGACGCGGCCGTCAAGATCACCAGTGACGCCGACGTGACTAAACAAGGCGTGCTCGACACGTTGGAGCAGATCGGCAAGATGGCCTTGTTCATGACGCCTCTGGCGATGGTCGTACCTGAAGTGGCCTTGGGGTTGGACGCGTTTTACGTGGTCAGCGGTATCACCACGGCAGGCATCGGAGTGGATGACCAGGTACAGGGCAAACCCAAAGGCACCGACCGCGTGGTATTTGGCGTCTTCAACGCCGTCGTCACCGTGGCCCCCCATATCGGACGTGCCGGACGTGGCGAACCCAAGGTGATCAACCCCACTGAAAAACCCCGGGTACACGTCGAGACGGACGACGCGAACCTGCCCTTGAAGAATGAAGCGCCCGCCGCCACCGCCAATCGCCTGCGCCCATCACAATGGAGCGATATCAGCGCCTACGTCGTCCCCGATGGCGAAAAGCTGCTAACCAACAGCACACCTGACGCCAAGGGCATTTATCAGGTCAAGGGCGGCCAGGGCGAAGACCGCTGGTTGATCAAGCTTGCCGATGATAAGAATGCCGAGCACGTGTTTGAAATCAAAGGCAAATTCAGCAACGGTTACGCCCAAGTGATCGACCCGCATACCAGAAGACCGGTGATGACCGTCCACGCCACCGCCGACGGTACCTGGACGCCACTCAACGGCCCGGGCGGCATAAAGTGGCCGTGGCAAGCCGAAAAGCCGTTCGATCCCGCCGCTTACGACTACCCGGCGACGGGCGAGCCGTCATCATCGAGCGCCAGCAAGAAAATAGATAAACAGTTGAAAAAAGACGCGGACGACTTCCATAAAAATGCCAAGAGCAAGGCGCGGCCGGTCCATTCGCCGATCCCCAAAAAAGCATCTTTGGCGGAGACCATCAATAGCCTGTTCAAAAAAACCACCGGCCTGGTGTTTGGCGAAGATCACTCACAATCGGCCACGCTGCGGCTGCTGATTGATAATGCCGGCGAGTTCAAGCGCAACAATGTCCGCGTCTTGTATTCGGAAGGGTTCGACCACTCGTTGCAGCCTGACTTGGACAGGTTCTATGAAACCGGCGAGATCTCACCCAAGTTGCGGGAAAACCTGAAAATAATCGACCGTGCCCATGCCGCGCATAAACCCTACACCAACGAACAACTGCTGGTGACCATGCGCTCGAATGGCATTCGAGTCAAAGCGATTGACGTGCCCTCCAGCGAGTCCAAAACGACGCGGATCAAAAACATGAATTACTACGCGGCCAACGTCATCGAGCGCGACCAGGCTGCCCACCCCGGGGAGAAATGGATTGCCCGGGTCGGCAGCGACCACGTCGTCACGTATGACAGCCACCCGCCCATTCGAGGCGTCCCGGAACTGACGGGCTCAACGGGGATAACCGTCGATGAAGCGGTGGCCAATAAAGGCACTTCGATCATCCAGTCTCGCGATAAGACAGAAGTCTATATAGACATGTAAAAGCGTAAGTACCGTCTGTAGGAGCGAGCTTGCTCGCGAAACATCTCAACGATGACGCGTGTTGTCTGAATCAACGCGGCGCCTGTGAGTTTTTCGCGAGCAAGCTCGCTCCTACGAAAAGCCTGGACTGAGTGGATTAACGCCAGGCCCCCGGCTTTTTTGCCTTGCAAGAAGCCGGTGCCGCGCCTCTACAGCTCATCGATATGCCGATAGGCGATCCCCAACCCGGCCGCCAAGGCCTGCGCCCGCCCCAGCCGGATCGGTCCACGCTCGATATCCACCAGTAACCCTGGGCATTCCAGCCAGGGTAAACCGGCCATATCCTTCAGGCGACCATCGGTGATGACCAGCAACCGCTGCTGCTCGGCGGGGTAACGCTTGCGTCGCAGCGCCAGCCAGTGCCCGGCTTCGGTCAGCGCGGCCAGCAACGGCGTGCCGCCCCCGGCCCCCAACGGACGCAACCAGTCGGCCAAGCCCTTCGCCGCTTTCAAGCCCTGCACCTGCCATGTGGGCGACTGCCCGCTGGCCGTCAGCAACGCCAGGCGCGCGCGCTGGCGGTAAGCGTCATCAAACACCTGAGCCAACAAGCCCTTGGCGTCGCTCAAGGCGTGATGGCGCCGCGTAGAGGCCGAGGCATCGACGATCACCAGCCACAATTCATGGGCCGCGCGACTGCGAAGATGAAACAACAAGTCTTCGCGGGTGTGCGGCCGGCCACCCAGCAAGGTGCCCGGCCAATTGATCGTGCCCTGCTGCGCACGCCTTGCCTTGCCTTGCCTGCCCCTGTCCAGTCGCCCCGCCTTGGGCCGGGCATCCGCCGCCGTGTCAGGTCGGGGGCGAATGCCTAGGGCTTTTTTGGCCAGGTCGGCACATCCCGCCGCGCGCCCGTCGGCAAGGCCGGCGCAGGCATATCGCCCCACTGACCCTGGCCCGGTGAAGTGTCTGCGGATGCGGGTGACTGCCCTTCACTCGGCGGGCTGGCCGGTGGGGATGGCGCCTGACGGCGATGACGCAAGGCAAACTCCGCGACGGCGTCGATGTCTTGCTCGGCAATCGCCGCCGCGCCACGCCACGCCGCATGCGCCCGGGCACCGCGCAGCCAGACCAGATCCGCACGCAGGCCATCGACACCGGCGGCAAAGCAGCGCTCGGTGATCCGGGCCAGCGCCTGATCATCCAGCTCGATACCGCCCAGCCGTGCGCGCGCCTGGGTGCAACGTTCACGCAAAGCGGCCTGCTGGTCTGCCCACTGCGCACAAAACGCTGCCGGGTCGGTGTCGAAATCCAGGCGACGGCGGATGATCTGCCCACGTTCGGCGGGCACGGTCTGCCCGCTCAACGCCACGTTGAAGCCAAATCGGTCGAGCAGTTGCGGACGCAACTCGCCCTCCTCCGGGTTCATGGTGCCGATGAGCACAAAGCGCGCCGAGTGCCGATGGGAAATGCCGTCGCGCTCGATCAAGTTGGTACCGCTGGCTGCCACATCCAGCAGCACGTCCACCAGGTGATCCGGCAGCAAGTTGACTTCATCGACGTACAACACCCCGCCATCGGCCTTGGCCAGCACGCCCGGGGAGAACTGCGCACGGCCCTCGCCCAGCGCGGCGTCCAAATCCAGGGTGCCGACCAACCGCTCTTCGGTGGCGCCCAGCGGCAAGGTGACGAACTGACCGCTGGCCAGCAGGTCCGCCAAGCCGCGGGCCAGGGTGGACTTGGCCATGCCCCGGGGGCCTTCGATCAGCACGCCGCCGATCTTCGGGTCGATGGCGGCCAGGCACAGGGCCAGTTTCAAGTCATCGGCGCCGACCACGGCGGCCAGTGGGAAATGCGGCGTATCAGTCATCAGCTGTCTTCTTCTATATCCAGCAACAGGTTTTGCAACGCCTCGCGATACGCGCCCGGTGCCTGCCACATGCCGCGCTGCTGGGCTTCAAGCATGCGCTCGGTCATGTCGCGCAGCGCCGCCGGGTTGTGCTCTTGCACAAAGGCGCGAGTATCGGGGTCAAGCAAATAGGCGTCGGCGAGCAAGGCATATTGATGGTCGTCGATCAGCGCCGTCGTGGCGTCGAAGGCGAACAGATTGTCCACCGTCGCAGCCATTTCGAAGGCACCTTTATAACCGTGGCGCTTCACCCCGTCGATCCACTTCGGGTTGGCGGCGCGGGAGCGGATCACCCGGTTCAACTCTTCCTTCAAGGTACGGATCTTCGGCAGGTCCGGCTGGCTGTGGTCGCCATGGTAGCTGGCGGCCTTGTCGCCACTCAGGGTTTCCACGGCGGCGAGCATACCGCCCTGGAATTGGTAGTAGTCGTTGGAATCGAGCAAGTCATGCTCGCGATTGTCCTGGTTCTGCAACACCGCCTGCACCTGGCTCAGGCGTCGAGCGAACTGCTCGCGGGCCGCGCTGCCTTCATCCGAGCCGCCATAGGCGTAAGCCCCCCAGTTAAGGTAGACCTCGGCCAGATCCTCCCGGCTTTGCCATAGGCGACCATCAATGGCGCCCTGCACACCGGCACCATAAGCCCCGGGCTTGGCGCCGAAAATGCGCCAACCGGCCTGCCTGGCGGCCGACTCTGCGTCCAGCCCCGACCGGAGCAACGCCTCCCGCTCGCTGCGCACCTTGGCCGCCAGCGGGTTCATATCATCCGGTTCATCCAAGGCGGCCACCGCCTGCACCGCCGCGTCGAACAGGCGGATCAGGTTGGCGAAGGCGTCACGGAAGAACCCGGACACCCGCAACGTCACGTCTACCCGTGGGCGATCCAACAGGCTGATCGGCAGGATCTCAAAGTCATCCACCCGTTGACTGCCGGTGGCCCACACCGGGCGTACGCCCATCAGTGCCATGGCCTGGGCGATATCGTCGCCGCCGGTGCGCATGGTCGCCGTACCCCATACCGACAGGCCGAGCTGACGCAGATGGTCGCCGTGGTCCTGCAGGTGTCGCTCCAGAATCAAGTTGGCCGACTGGAAGCCAATGCGCCAGGCTGTGGTTGTCGGCAAGTTGCGCACATCCACCGCGAAGAAATTGCGCCCGGTGGGCAGCACATCCAGGCGTCCACGACTCGGCGCGCCGCTGGGACCGGCCGGTACGAAGCGACCGCTCAAGGCATCCAGCAAGCCACGCATCTCGGCCGGGCCGCAGCTATCCAGGCGCGGCGCCACGACTATGCGCAGGCTCTCGATAACGGACTTCACGGCTTCCCAGCCGGGCTCTTCCAACTGCTCCAGCGGACCTTCCAGCGCCTGCTCGATCAACCGCGCCGCATACACTTCCAGACGTTCGCGCGTATCGCCGGCGGTACGCCATAGCTGTGCGTCGATCTTCTGCAACACCTCGGGCCGGCGCCCGGTCCAGGGTTCGGCCAAGGCGCAATCAAGGGGGTCAAAGCCCAACTCGAAAGCCTTGGCCAGTACCCGTAGCAGGCTCGATTGCGGGCCACGGCCGTCGCCGCGTGGGATGCGCAACAACGCCAGCAAGGTATCGATGCGCAAGCGGCCTTCGGGAGACTCGCCAAAGATATGCAGGCCGTCACGGATCTGCGACTCCTTCAAGTCGCACAGATAAGTGTCCAGCCGCGGCAGCCAGACCGCCGCATCCACATCGCTGCCCAACTCCAGTTCCTGGTCGATACGGGTTTCGCGCACCAACTTGAGAATGTCTTTCTGCAGTTCAAGTGCGCGGCGCGGGTCAAGCAACTGCGCCTCGTAGTACTCATCCGCCAACAATTCAAGGTCACGCAACGGGCCATAGGTTTCGGCGCGGGTCAGCGGCGGCATCAAGTGATCGATGATCACCGCCTGGGTGCGCCGCTTGGCTTGGGCGCCTTCGCCCGGGTCATTGACGATAAACGGGTAGATATTCGGCAGCGGCCCCAGCAATGCATCGGGCCAGCAGTTTTCCGACAGGCCCACGCCCTTGCCCGGCAGCCATTCGAGGTTGCCATGCTTGCCCACATGGATCACGCCGTGGGCGCCATAGGTGTGGCGCAGCCAGAAGTAAAACGCGAGATAGCCGTGGGGCGGCACCAGGTCGGGGTCGTGATACACCGCGCTGGGGTCTACCTGGTAACCCCGCGCCGGCTGGATACCGACGAAGGTCAGGCCCAGGCGCAGGCCGGCGATCATCATGCGGCCGTCGCGGCACATCGGGTCGTTAGTGGGCGCCCCCCAACGTTCCAGCACGGCCTGGCGGTTGGCTTCGGGCAAGCGGTTGAACATCGCCTCGTACTCATCCAGGCCCAGGCTTTGGTGGCAAGGGCGCAGGTCGAGGCTGTCCAGGTCATTCGTGACGCCGCCCAGCAGTTCGTGGATCAGCGCGGTGCCGCTGTCCGGCAAGGCCTGCGGCAGTGGGTAGCCTTGCGCTTGCAGCGCACGCAGGATATTCAGCGCCGCCGCCGGCGTGTCCAGGCCCACGCCGTTGCCGATACGCCCGTCGCGGGTCGGGTAGTTGGCGAGCACCAGCGCAATCCGTTTCTGCGCATTCGGCACCCGCGCCAGTTCAACCCAGCGCCGTGCCAGTTCGGCGACAAAGTCCATGCGCTCCGGGGCTGCGCGATAGCACACCACGTCCGACTGGCTGCGCTCGCTGCGCCACGCCAAATCCTTGAAGCTGACAGGCCGGCTGATGATGCGCCCGTCCAGCTCCGGCAAGGCAATGTGCATCGCCAGGTCACGTGGGCCGAGCCCCTGCTCGCTGGCCTCCCAGCCGGGTTGGTTGTCCTGGGCGCAGATCGCCTGGATCACCGGGATATTGCGACGAAACGGGCGCAGGTGCGGCGCTTCGGGGCTGGACTGGGCAAAGCCGGTGGTGTTCAGGATGACCGCGGCATTCACCTCATCCAGCCAGTCCTCGACCACCGCCAGGCAGCCGGGCTCTTTCAGGCTGGCCACCGCCATCGGCAACGGATTAAGCCCCGCCGCCTGCAAGCGCTGGCAGAACACGTCGATAAACCCGGTATTGGCCGCTTGCAGATGGGAACGGTAGAACAGCACCGCCGCCACCGGGAACTCAGGGTTCCACTCGCGCTGCCAGTCATTGAGACGGGCATTGGCTTTATGGGGATGATAAATCGCCGTGCGTGGCAGGGTTTGCGGTTCGGCCCAGGCGTAATCGCGGCCCAGGTAAGCACTGGCCAGACAGCGATAGAAATCCAGGGCATTGCCCAATCCGCCCTGGCGCAGGAAGTGCCAAAGGCGGTCGCGGTCGCCCGCGTCGACGGTGCTCAGGCTACTGAGCTCCGGGTCGGGGCGATCATCCCCCGGCACCAGGATCAACTGCACGCCGCGCTCTGCCAACTCCACCAGCCGCTCGATGCCATAGCGCCAATAAGCGATGCCACCGTGCAACGAAATCAGGATGACCTTGGCGTGGCGCAGCACCTCATCGACGTAGAGGTCGACCGAAGCGTGATTCTGCACCTGCATCGGGTTGGCCAGGCGCAGGCTGGGGTAATCCTCGGGCAACTGCTGCGCCGCTTCGGCCAGCAGCGCCAGGCTGGAGTCGCCGCTGCAGAGGATCACCAGTTCAGCGGGGGTTTGCCCAAGGTCGGCGATATTGTCGTCCGAGACGAAACCACCGGGCTGGGTCCTGAGCAGGTGCATGGGTCAGACGCTGAGCGCGGCGCGCAGTTGCGCTTCAAGGCCCGCCGCATCCAGTTCCTGACCGATCAGCACCAGACGCGTGGTGCGTGCCTCATCCAAGCCCCAGGCACGGTCGAAGTGTTTGTCAAAGCGCGTGCCCACGCCCTGGATCAGCAGGCGCATCGGTTTGTTCGCAATCGCGGCGAAACCCTTGACGCGCAGGATGCCGTGTTGCACCACCAACTGCGTCAGGGCATCAAGCAGCAGGGCTTCGTCGGTTTGCGGCAGGTCGATGGAGATGGAGTCAAAGGCATCGTGATCGTGATCATCTTCGCCGTCATGGTGGTGATCGTGATGGCTGTGGCGAGCGTCGATATGCTCTTCGGAGCCGGCGCCCAGGCCAATCAGCACGTCCAGGGGCAGACGACCGCTGCTGGCTTCGATGATTTTCACCGCCGGCGGCAGTTCCTCCGCCACTTCCAGGCGCACACGGGCCAGGTCTTCAGGGTTGATCAGGTCGGTCTTGTTGAGGATCACCAGGTCCGCGCTGGCCAGTTGATCGGCGAACAGCTCGTGCAGCGGCGATTCGTGGTCCAGGTTCGGGTCGAGTTTGCGCTGCGCGTCCACTTGGTCCGGGAAGGCGGCGAAGGTGCCTGCGGCCACGGCTGGGCTGTCGACCACGGTGATCACGGCGTCAACGGTGCAGGCGCTGCGGATTTCCGGCCACTGGAAGGCTTGCACCAAAGGTTTTGGCAGGGCCAGGCCGGAGGTTTCGATCAGGATATGGTCAAGGTCGCCGCGACGGGCCACCAACTCGCGCATCACCGGAAAGAACTCTTCCTGCACGGTGCAGCACAGACAGCCGTTGGCCAGTTCGTACACGCGGCCGCTGGCTTCTTCCTCGGTGCAACCGATGGAACACTGCTTGAGGATTTCGCCGTCGATACCCAGTTCACCGAACTCGTTGACGATCACGGCGATACGGCGGCCCTGGGCGTTATCGAGCATGTGGCGCAGCAAGGTGGTTTTGCCCGAGCCGAGAAAGCCGGTAACGATGGTGACGGGGAGTTTGGCCAGTGTTTTCATCGGATGCCCTTTGGGGCGGGCAGACGGGACGACAGGCCCTGCGGCGGTGCGCAGCAGCGGATTTCGTCACCGGATCACCCCGCCCGGTTGAATTGGAAAATCGGTTACGAGGCAGGTCTCCTGGCTTGGGGCTTGCTGGTCTTGCGACCGGCGCTGGCTGCGCCTTCCCGCGTTTTTCGGCAGTGGCGTGGCAGTCAGTCGAACCCTTTACAGTTGCGGGGGCAGCCGCGGCTTGAACCGCGTTCCCTTCTTAGCTTCGGCCTGGGCCGAAGAACCTCGAGGGTGCAAGGCTACGCAGTGCTTGGGGGATGGTCAATGATGGGTTGGGTTGGGGTTGGTTTTGTGTACATATCCGTTTCTTTGGTAACGGCTGCTATTGGTTCCGCTTTTACAGCGGCTCACTTTTGAAAAGCGCAAAAGTAAGCAAAACG
This sequence comes from Pseudomonas sp. BCA17, assembly GCF_004519405.1. Lineage (GTDB taxonomy): Bacteria > Pseudomonadota > Gammaproteobacteria > Pseudomonadales > Pseudomonadaceae > Aquipseudomonas. The sequence continues at coordinate 202,395 of NZ_SGWI01000006.1, forward strand.
CTCTTGCCCCAACACTCGGTGCCTCGCCTAGGCTCGGCATGCCCTCACTCCGGCTTGAATCCGTGGGCCGCCGCCACGCGCCATCCATGGCGCGAGGCGGCTAACCCGGCGTCCTGCCGGGTTACCCACGGATTCAAGCCTGCGTTCGGCCAGCGTGTTTAACGGGGCGCCTAAGATCAAACGCAAACGCGGCGGCCTGAAAGCCGACCGAGTTTTTATGTCGACCTTGATCAGCCTGTGGGAGCTGGCTTGCCTGCGATGACATCGGCTGGGTGTGCCTGATGTACCGAGGCTTCTGCATCGCCAGCAAGCCAGCTTTTACGCGTATCTGCTTTTGATCCAACCACTCAGGCCGGCTGTCAGGCCGCCGTGCTTTGGTGTTTGATCTAGGCGCCCCGTTAAACACGCTGGCCGGAATTCGATATTGATTTGGGGGGTAAACCGGCAGGGATGCCGGTTTAGCCGCCCCGCGCCATGGATGGCGCGTGGCGGCGGCCCCCCAAATCAATGTCGGATTACGGGCACACCGAGCGTGAGCGAGGTGCCGAGCGTTGGGGCAAGAGCGTTTTGCTTACTTTTGCGCTTTTCAAAAGTGAGCCGCCGTAAGGGCGGAACCAATACCCGCCATCACCCAAACAATGGATATGCCCACATCCTAATTGACTCACATAACCCCTCATGCTCTCCTACACACCTTGTTTCGGGTGCCCTGCAAAGGGTGAAACGGGAAACCGGTGCGTCATAGCGATATGACCAGTCCGGTGCTGCCCCCGCAACGGTAAGCGAGCGAAGTGTCACAGCCACTGTGCGAATGCATGGGAAGGCGACGCTTTCAGGACTCTCTCGAGAGCGCCCCTCGCAAGCCCGGAGACCGGCCCGAAAAAATCAGATAACAAACCCGCGGTGGGCGGGCGCTGTTCGGAACCCTGCGTGCCTGGCTCGCGGGGTTTGCATGCGCTCGTTTCACCCTGACACCCCAAAGGGACGCGCCATGTCGATCATCAGCAGCACTTCGTCCGCCGCCAGCGGCACTTCTACCTTGAGCCAACGCCTGACCGCCGCCATCGGTGCGTCTATTCTTGGCGCGTGCCTGGTTTATTTCGCCGGTTTCTCGCATATCGAAGCGGTGCATAACGCTGCGCACGATACCCGCCACAGCGCCGCGTTCCCGTGCCACTGAGACCTGCCGACATGATCAAGCGTATTGCGCAAACCGCAGGTTTCACCGGGTTGCTGGCCGCCTTGCTGCTGACCTTGCTGCAAAGCTTCTGGGTCGCCCCGCTGATTTTGCAGGCGGAGACTTTTGAAAAGGCCCCAGCGACTGCCGAAGTCACCCATGCACATGCCGACGGCACCGCCGCCCACACTCACGATGCCGAGGCCTGGGAGCCTGAAGACGGTTGGCAGCGCGTGCTGTCTACCACCGGTGGCAACCTGGTGGTCGCCGTTGGTTTCGCGCTGATGCTGGCCGGTCTCTACACCCTGCGGGCGCCCACCCGCACGGCGCAGGGCCTGCTGTGGGGCCTGGCCGGTTACGCGACGTTCGTATTGGCCCCGACACTGGGCTTGCCACCGGAGTTGCCGGGCACTGCCGCGGCGGATTTGGCCCAGCGCCAGATCTGGTGGATCGGCACCGCCGCCTCCACGGCAGCCGGTATTGCGCTGTTGGTGTTTGGGCGCAATTGGCTGCTCAAAGTGCTGGGCGTGGCGATCCTGGCCGTGCCTCATGTGATCGGCGCGCCGCAACCCGAAGTGCATTCGATGCTGGCCCCGGAGGCCCTGGAAGCGCAGTTCAAAATCGCGTCGCAACTGACTAACGTGCTGTTCTGGCTGGCCCTGGGCCTGATCAGCGCCTGGTTGTTCCGGCGTCATCGCGACGGTCAATATTCGGCATGACCTTGGTGGTCGGCCTGGGCTGCCGGCGGGGCTGTGAGGTAGATGCCCTGCTGGCGCTGTTTGACGCCGCCCTCGCCGAGGGCGGTATCGAGCGCCAACAGGTCACGGCGCTGGCCAGTATCGATCACAAACAGCATGAGCCGGGCTTACTGGCGCTGGCCGAGCGGCTCGGCCTGCCCTTACGGTGCTTCAGTGCACAGCATCTGGCGATGTTTGAAGACCGCCTGAGCCACAAATCCGAGCTGGCCTTTGCCCATACCGGCTGTTACGGCATCGCCGAAAGCGCCGCCCTGGCCCTGGCCGAAGACCTTGCCAAGGCCCCTTCCCGACTGTTGATCAGCCGCAGAAAATCCCCCCAGGCCACCTTCGCATTGGCGTGCGCCGGCTGAAATCCCGATAATTGCCGTCTTTGATAATGAGCAACTTTCATGCTCGCCCGTTTTTCAACAGGAACTCCCCATGACCGTCTACTTCATCGGCGCAGGCCCCGGCGACCCGGAATTGATAACCGTCAAAGGCCAACGGCTGATCCGCAGTTGCCCGGTGATTATCTACGCGGGCTCGCTGGTGCCAGCGGCGGTGCTGGAAGGTCATCAGGCGCAGACGCTGGTCAACAGTGCCGAGTTGCACCTGGAACAGATCATTGACCTGATCAAGACCGCGCACGCCAAGGGCCAGGATGTGGCGCGGGTACACTCGGGGGATCCGAGCCTGTATGGGGCGATTGGCGAGCAGATCCGGCACTTGCGGGAGTTGGGCATTCCCTTCCAGATCATTCCCGGGGTGACTGCCGTAGCAGCTTGTGCCGCGTTGCTGGAAACCGAACTGACCCTGCCGGATATCGCCCAGAGTGTGATCCTGACCCGCTACGCCGATAAAACCAGCATGCCGGCCGGTGAAGACTTCGACAGCCTGGCCCGTCACGGCACGACCATGGCGATTCACCTGGGGGTCAATCATCTGGAGAAGATCGTCGCTCAATTGCTGCCGCACTATGGCGCCGATTGCCCGATTGCCGTGGTGCACCGGGCCACGTGGCCGGATCAGGATTGGGCGGTGGGGACTTTGGCGGACATTGCCGAAAAGGTCGCAATCAAGGGCTTCCGACGCACGGCACTGATCGTGGTAGGCCGTGTCTTGGCCAACGACAGTTTCAGCGAGTCATCGCTGTACCGCGCAGGTCATGCCCACCTCTATCGCCCCTGAACACATACCGACAAACGGTGGGAGCAAGCGCTCTTCCAACTTTAATCTTAATTGTCAGATATAAGTCGCAACCCATTGAATTTTAACAATAAAAAACGGCGCTCACGGGGCGCCGTTTTTTTGTTCGCAGTGAACACCTTACTCAGTAGTAGGCGTTTTCTTTCTGCGTGTGGTCGGTCACATCGCGCACGCCCTTGAGCTCGGGAATACGTTCGAGCAGCGTGCGCTCGATACCTTCACGCAGAGTCACGTCCGCCTGGCCGCAGCCCTGGCAGCCGCCGCCGAACTTGAGCACGGCGATACCGTCGTCGACTACGTCGATCAGGCTGACCTGACCGCCGTGGCTGGCCAGCCCCGGGTTGATCTCGGTTTGAAGGTAGTAGTTGATGCGTTCGTTGACCGGGCTGTCGGCGTTGACGTTCGGCACCTTGGCGTTAGGCGCCTTGATGGTCAACTGGCCGCCCATGCGGTCGGTGGCGTAGTCAACCACGGCGTCGTCCAGGAAGGCTTCGCTGAAAGCGTCAATGTACGCAGTGAAGCTTTTCAGCCCCAGGGCAGTGTCTTCCGGCTTCTCTTCGCCCGGCTTGCAGTAGGCGATGCAAGTCTCGGCGTATTGGGTGCCAGGTTGGGTGATAAAGACGCGGATGCCAATACCTGGGGTGTTCTGCTTGGACAGCAGGTCAGCCAGGTAATCGTGGGCGGCGTCGGTAATGGTTATGGCAGTCATGGAAACTCCTCACAGGCTTGCCGCCAGTTTACGCCAATCATCGAGGCGGTACAAAGTCCTAGTATTTTTGTCGGAAAAGTCACCGACATACCACCAGGTATCTATATACGTCCCGGCCCGGCAGCGCCTGCCTACCATCGGGTTTTACCGACTCGGCCGAGATCCGCCATGGACCCACTATCATCCTCGACTTTTTGCAGAAAGCGCCCTACACGACTCGACACCCTGTACCACTTGATCGACGCAGTCACCCCGCTGGCCAGCTCCGCCTCCAGCGCGGCAGCTTCCAGCCTCTATTATCGCCCGCTCCCCGACTCCGAACTCGGCCGAGAGTGCCAGGCTGCGTTTACCACGCTGCAAAAGCTGGAGGCCGACGAGGATTTTGTCGAGTACCTGCACAACAGACAACCCTCCCAGACGCCCTACACCGACACGCTGCTGGACGCCCTTGCCGCCCTCGTCAACACGCCCAGGCAGCCAAAACCCGCCATCCTGGAGATTTTCACGCTGTGCAATCAACCCGTGGTGCTGCGCGATATCCCTACCTACTGGACGATGGATGTCGAGGTGCTACTGGCCATCCACCATCGCGTCGGCGACGGGCTCAAGAGTGACGGCTCGGTACGCTTCGATCTTGCGCTCAAATACTACGGCCTGATCCCCCATAGCCCGGCCACTCACGCGCAATGGACCACGCTGCTTGAAACGCTGCGCGAATATTGTGCGCTACTCACGCTGGGCCACACCGATCACAGCAACGACCTGGAGCCGCTGTTGGGCGACGCCGGCGATGCAATCATCGTTGGTGTGACGCGCTCGCTGGAAGAGGAGCACGGCAAATCACTGTTCAGCCATATCCTGCCCGAGACCTTTTTTGCCACCCAGCAAAAGCTGGCCCGCAGCCAGCCGACAGCACTGCTGAGCGAATACTTGCATCAGCCCCACAGCCTCGAGGTCGGCCGGCGGATCGTCAGCGCACTCGACTGGTTCGGCGCAGACCCCACTCAGGACTGCCCTCGGGCAGTGCTGGTCAAACTCGTCTGGCGCGCCCTATGGCTGAGCATCAAGCCCCAGGACGCCGCCCAGTACGACAACGAACTCAACCGGCTGATCGAGCCGTGTGCCCGCTACGCGCAAATCCGTGAGTCCCTGCTGCGCGACTATCAGCGCGCGCTGGGTGTCGACGCCCATGGCGCTGCGCTGGTGCTGTGCGTCGCCAAGGCGCACATCGCCAGCGAACTATGGGTCGACAACATTCCCGATGACCTGCCCTACGGCATCACCAGTGCCTGGGTGCACTTCAAAAGCGGCTTTCTCCTCGCCGAATGCCTGGCACCCGGCGCGGCACGTAGCTTCACCTTCGATGAATTGCACAACCTCTCAGCCGAGTACTTCCGGGCGTGCGAGGGCGATACCGAGCGACAGGCGCTGGTGAGCCTGGCCAGATTGCCGCCGACCCTGTGCTGGGCGCAGACCAACGGTTTGCTGCCCGTGCAAAAGCAGCGCTACACCCCGGAGCAAGTGACCCAGGCCATTGCGGCACTGGAGCGGCACGAGCGCGAGGTCATCGAGGCTATCAAGCAGCTTGTGCTCAGGCCGCCGGGACGCGCGCAGTTCAGCAGCGACCAAGCCCATGACACGGCGTTCTATGCCTATCTGCAAACCCCGAAAGCCGCCTATAAAAAACTGATCAAGACGTTGCTCGCGCAAATCCCGCCGGCTGTCGGCGATATCGAGCGCGATGAAGTCAGCCTGTATGCATTGCGGGAGCCGCTGCACAACATCGAAGCCAACTTCGAGACCCCGCGCCGGACCGCCGCCGTACGTGGTCGCACGGGTTTCATCCTGCGCCTGGGCAACCCGCGTCTTGCGGACGCTGCGTGCTACATCGAAGTGTTTCCCGCCCTTGGCGTGATTCGTGTGCGCGACGACATCCGCAGCCTGCTGATCGGTGGCGTGGTCAAGACCCAATCCGTTGGCGGCGCCACCCGCCCCGGCAAGGGCCGTTTTCGCTGCGGCACCTTGCTGCCTTTCGACTGGCCGGCCTACCGCAGCGGTGCGACGCCCAGGCCCGGCCAGCAGAGTACGCTGATCGCCGACCCCATTGGCGAGGTGCTGGCACCGCTCGATCTACCCGTCAGTCAGGTGTCCCGCGCCACCAACCACCTCTATGGCGCACGCGCTGAAGCATTGGCGCACATGATTGCCGAGCAACACTTTTACTGCGACGAAGTGACGTTGCTGGAAACCACCCGCGAAGCCACCAAGGTGCTGGACCTCGGCGAATACCTCGGCGAACGCATGGCGTTCTGGGGCAAAGTCCTGGTGCCGTTCTGGGGGCCCATCGAGGACCTCAACTCCGGCGACCCGGAACGCGTTGCCCTCGGCGGCTTGAGTTTTTTTGCGGATATCGTTGGGTTTGCCCTGCCCCTGGGCAAATACGTGGCCGGCAGTGCAAGGGTGATCGTGCAATCCGGCCGGGCCGGGATTCGCCTGGCGCTGCCCGCGCTCAAGACCCTGACGCGGCAGTTGATCATCCAGGTGTTGCAGGAGCTGAACCCGCTTAGCGCCCTGCCGGACTTGTTGCGCATGGGCCGTTACTATTCGCTCAATTGGTTTTACAAGACCCTGAACACGCTGGGCGAATGGGCGGACGAGATGATTCCGGCCAGCCGCCTGATCCCGGTAAACCCCGTAGGCTGGGTGCCACGAAAAGCCGGCGACCGGCTGTTTGTGGTGGCAGGCACGCCCAATGTGCCGCTGCGCAATGTCGGCAACACCGCGCAACCGGATTGGCGCTTGATTGATGCTGCCTCGGACAGCGTTTTCGGCCCACGCTTTCGCGAACCGCTCACGGTCATGAGCAACAGCGACCCGCACATCAGCCGCTATGCGGTATCAGCCCACTGGATCAGCGGACTCAAACCGGATTCCCGGGGGATTTTCCATAGACGGGAGTATGGCCAAGCGTTTGTCTGTAACCTGGATCAGCGTGGCGAGATCGCCGTTTATCAGATCCGCGAGCATTCCTACGGCTACCTCAAGGAAATTGCCGAAGGCACCGAAAACAGTTTTACCGTCGCACTAATCAACCCGAAAACCAATCAGGATCTGGGCATCAGGCTGTCTTCGGTGCAGCCCGGCCATTGGTTTTCAAGCCAGGCAAGACTCGCGGGCGGTGCGCCGGACGGCCTGAATGTGATTACGCCGCCGACCTTGCAGAAGTGGTCGGCCTTCTCCGAGATGTCATTGAAGCTGGCGGCGGAGGCCTTCATCAAAAAGCACAAGCTCGACCCGGCGGCGTTTCACCAATTTGTGCATACCCGCAGCGAACTGAGCCGTCGCGGCCAGGAAATGCTCGATCAAGCTACCCACGCACGGGTACCCGTCGCCTTGAAAAACCTGCAACGCTGGCGGCGCATGCCCCAGGCGATGCGGGTCAAGCGCACCCGCGAAGGCTATGCCCACGATCACAACCTGGACCCGCAGGCCTTTATCGACCACGTCAATATGGACGGTTCATTCACGGCACTTGGCAAAGTCCTGGAAAAACACAGCCGGCAGCAGTCATTCAGCCCGCTGACCCGACAAGACCTGGAGGATTGGCACAGCGTACACACCCAGGCCCAGCCGCATCGCTCCATGGAGCACTTCCTCGACCAGCGCAATCTGAACCCGGTGAAATGGAGGCAATATGTCGAAGACAATGGCCAGTTGACCCAGGCCGGTCGCTTGGCGGTGTTTTTCGACCAGCCACTGCCCAACACGCCGCTGGCGCGTAAGCGCATGGTGCCGGTGCAGACTGCCAGTCCCTCCAAGGACTCCACCACCCAAACGTCGCTGCGTGAACCCGGTACTGAACAGCCCACCCTCGCCGCCAAGCGCAGCCGTACGCACTACGACGTCGACCGCGCCGATGGGCACCAGATCAACAACGCCGCGCCGATCCTGCAAGATCCCTACAACGTCAACCGCAGCCTGACAGCAGAGCTGGAGGGCAAGGTGGAGCAGATCAGGATCACCAACGACTGCGGCCTGTTCGACGGACTCAGCGGGCCCAAACGCCAGCGGGTGATCGAGGCCGTGACGGAAGACATCCAGGATTGGATCACCAAGGAAGGCCGTCACCATGACCTGCTGAACGAACTGTTCGAGGTCAAAAAACTCAACGAAGGCCCGGAGCGCGGCTACTCGCTGGTGGCGCGGCGCGATATCCAGCATTTTGATGTGTTGGGGCCATACACCGGGCGCTTGCATTTGAATGATGCGTCGCTCAGTGCCGATATTCTTGAGCATGGCATGCAGCGGGTGTCCGACTATTTGTTCCAGACCGCCACCGAGGGCGCGACGATCAGTGGGCATGGCAACAGCAACATGCTCAGTCTGATCAATACAGGCCAGAAGCCTGGCGCGCCACGTGTGGGCAACGACAATGTGGCGGCCGTCTACGCCGGAAAATACATGGTTTTCCTGATCGCCAAGGAGGACATTCGCGCCGGCAGTGAGCTCTTGATGGACTATGGCCCCGCCTATTGGCAACGCCCATCCCCCTGACCAGGCGAGCAGACTCGCTAAAGGGGTTTAGGGCTCAGAGGTTTTCATAGCGATTCATGTCCAGTACACCCTCTTCCACCGGCGTGGTTTCGTGAATGTACTGCGACAGATCATGGAAATACTGCCAAAACAGCGGGTGACTGCGGCGAATACCCCACCGCTCGACGATCTGCTCAAACCCCTTGGCATCCTTGACGCCCTCCATCGCTGCAACAAACTCAGGCACCTGCCGCGCCGGGATGTTGAAGATGAAGTTCGGATAGCTGCTCAGTACCCCTGGGTAGATAGTCACCGTATCCAGCCCGGGCTGGTAGCGATAGGCTTCGCCCAGCAGGAACGCCACGTTACTGTGGGCGCGGTTGCGCAGCATGCTGTAGACCACCCGTTTGCCGCTCGGGGTTTCAATGCGCAGCATGCTCGCTTCGGGCAATTGGTCGATGACCTTGAGCCCGGCGGCCGGGCGTGACGTCAAGCGGCTGAGCGCCTGTTCGGCGTCCTGCAATGCCGGGTCGATCCCGTCACGGGAGCAAAAGGCACCGGTGCAACGGTTGATCGGGTCCGGGCTGGCGTTAAGGTGGTCGTAACGGGTCAGCAGCTGGTTGGCGAAGTCGCGTTTCGGGTCTTTTTCATTAAGGTGCAAACCGCTCGGCTTGTCGTCATCAATCGCTTCGTAGTCCATCCACAGCTTGAGTTTTCCGCTGTTCTGGTACCAGTCATCAAGAAAGGCATCGCGGCTGTCGGCCGGCATCAGGCGCAGGAAGTTCTGCTCGGCGCCGTTGCGGATCAAGTCGAAATACAGGCGCGTCTGGGCCTGATGCGACACGTTGCCGAACACATCGAAGTTCACCGCCAATTGGTAATAAGTGCGCTCCAGCAACGGATAGTCGAATAACCACATCGTTTGCGGGACTTCGCCGATCAGGCCTTTGGTGACCGAGGCGCTGTCGAAATGACGGAAAACACTCAGCAAGGCATTGTCATTGCCGGCCCACAGGGTTGACCAACTGGGCGGCGCCACGTCTGCATAGCTGTCACGGCGCAAGGCTTCGTATTGGTTGCGCTTGTCGCGATAGGCCAGCCACAGGCTGAGCACGCTGCCTACGTCATCGTTCTGCCCCGGCATCGCCAGCAACGGCGTGGCCTGGCCGCGATAACGCGCATCGGTGATGTACAGGTCGTGGTCCGGGTCCTGGAACAAGGTCCAGAAGTTATCGCGGATCACGTCCGTGGCGATCTGCCCACGGCACACCGGCCCACGAATGAAGGTACGCACGAAATATTCGGCGTTATCCAGCATGAACTGGTAGCGCGCCTTGGCCGGGATCGCCTCGAAGGTCTCGAACGGATTGGCGCGACGGCCCGGCCCATAACCCGGCAAGGCGTCAACCTGCCAGTTGCCGGCATAAAACAGGTCTTTGATGCGAGCCATCTTGGCGGCGCTGAAGGGGTAAGTGATGTGGGTTTTATGTACGATCACCCCCTGCACCGGCCACAGACGGTAGTACACCTGGGTGCCGGGGTCGTCGTTGGGGCGGCGCGTCGCGATCAGGTCGATGGGTTTGCCGCTCGGCGTGCGCGAACGGACCCACTGAAAGTAGTGCCCGGGCTCGCCGTTCTCGAAATAGATATGCGCCAGGAACAAATGCTCGAACAACCAACGTGCCACCAGGCTTTCCCGGGCGCCGGGCTGGTTGAACAGGTTTTCCCATTGCTGCACCTGCAAGGCTTCCTTCGCACTGGGCGCGAGGCCCTGCTCATCGATCGGCGCGCCGGCGGCGAGCCAGCGTTGCAGGGTCTGGTATTGCTGATCGGTCAGGCCGGTCACCGCCAACGGCATGCCTTCCCTGGGATGGGCGCCGGCATAGGCGTTGAACTCGCCGGGCATCGCGCACATGTTTTCGCGGTTCAGGCCCAGCACAATGTCTTCAGGCAGTTTCGCATTGGGTTTCAAGGGCGCGTTGTGGCCCAGTTCCAACATGCGCGCCATCAGCTCGGCCTGGCTGCCCTGGGCGTCCAGCACCGAATAAAACCCCTTTTGCTGCCACGCTTGCTTGCCGAACGCGTCATAGAACAAACGGGTGGTCGGCGCGGCCTGGCTGCGTTCGCCATCGTAGACCGGCATTTTGCTCGCCCCTCGGGCCACGCCTTCGGCACTGCCCAAGTTGAGCTGGCAGGCGGAGTCATAGCATGCGTGGCAGGCCACGCACTTTTCGGTAAAGATCGGCTGGATATCGCGGGTATAGGAGATCGCCGAGGCGGGACCCTGTGCCTGGGCAAAGCCGGCTACCAGTGCCAGGACGGCACTGGAGATAAGATGAAATGACATGTATCGGGTCCCGGTTCGAAGCGTACGCTGGAAAAATTGCCGGTGATTCTACCGGGCCATTAACCCTGCCAACATGAACGATATTCATGCAAAGCCCGCACATGCTCCAAATCTGCACAGGTTTGCTATGATCCATGCCCTCCGTAATGCCTGACCAGAGTAGTCCCATGTCCGATCGTAGCGCTCGTCTGCAAACCCTTCACCAAGCCCTCAAGGAGCGCATCCTGATCCTCGACGGTGGCATGGGCACGATGATCCAGAGCTACAAGCTTGAGGAACATGACTACCGTGGCAAACGCTTCGCCGACTGGCCAAGCGACGTCAAAGGCAACAACGATCTGCTGGTCATTACCCGCCCCGACGTGATCGGCGGGATCGAGAAGGCTTACCTGGATGCCGGTGCCGACATCCTCGAAACCAACACATTCAACGCCACACGCATTTCCATGGCCGATTACGGCATGGAAGAGCTGGCCTACGAGTTAAACGTAGAAGGTGCGCGCCTGGCGCGCAAGGTGGCCGACGCCAAGACCCTGGAAAACCCGGCCAAGCCGCGTTTTGTCGCCGGCGTGCTCGGCCCGACCAGCCGCACCTGCTCGCTGTCACCCGACGTGAACAACCCCGGCTACCGCAACGTCACCTTTGATGAGTTGGTGGAAAACTACACCGAAGCCACCAAAGGGCTGATCGAAGGCGGTGCCGACCTGATCCTGATTGAAACCATCTTCGATACCCTCAACGCCAAGGCCGCGATCTTCGCCGTGCAAGGCGTATTCGAGGAGCTGGGCCTGGAACTGCCGATCATGATTTCCGGCACCATCACCGACGCCTCCGGCCGCACCCTGTCGGGCCAGACCACCGAAGCGTTCTGGAACTCCGTGGCCCACGCCAAACCGATTTCGGTGGGTTTGAACTGCGCCCTCGGCGCCAGCGAGTTGCGCCCGTACCTGGAAGAGCTGTCGAACAAGGCCGGCACCCACGTATCCGCGCACCCCAACGCTGGCCTGCCCAACGAATTCGGCGAGTATGACGAGCTGCCATCGGAAACCGCCAAGGTCATCGAAGAGTTCGCCCAGAGCGGCTTCCTCAACATTGTCGGCGGTTGCTGCGGCACCACCCCAGGCCACATCGAGGCCATTGCCAGGGCCGTGGCCGGCTATGCACCACGTCAGATCCCGGACATTCCCAAGGCTTGCCGCCTGTCCGGCCTGGAGCCGTTCACCATTGATCGTCAGTCGTTGTTCGTCAACGTCGGCGAACGCACCAACATTACCGGCTCCGCACGTTTCGCCCGGCTGATCCGCGAAGACAACTACACCGAAGCCCTCGAAGTCGCCCTGCAGCAGGTTGAAGCCGGCGCCCAGGTGATCGACATCAACATGGACGAAGGGATGCTCGATTCGAAGAAGGCCATGGTGACCTTCCTCAACCTGATTGCCGGTGAACCGGACATCTCCCGCGTGCCGATCATGATCGACTCCTCCAAATGGGAAGTGATCGAAGCCGGCCTCAAGTGCATCCAGGGCAAGGGCATCGTCAACTCCATCAGCATGAAGGAAGGCGTCGAACAGTTCATCCATCACGCCAAGCTGTGCAAGCGCTATGGCGCCGCCGTGGTGGTGATGGCGTTCGACGAAGCCGGCCAGGCCGACACCGAAGCGCGCAAGAAAGAGATCTGCAAACGCTCCTACGACATCCTGGTCAATGAGGTCGGCTTCCCACCGGAAGACATCATCTTCGACCCGAACATCTTCGCGGTCGCCACCGGTATCGAAGAGCACAACAACTACGCCGTCGACTTCATCAACGCCTGCGCCTACATCCGCGACGAGCTGCCGTATGCACTGAGTTCCGGTGGCGTGTCCAACGTGTCGTTCTCGTTCCGTGGCAACAACCCGGTGCGCGAGGCGATCCACTCGGTGTTCCTGCTGTATGCGATCCGCAATGGCCTGACCATGGGTATCGTCAACGCCGGCCAGTTGGAAATCTACGACCAGATCCCGGCCGAGCTGCGTGATGCCGTGGAAGACGTGGTGCTCAACCGCACTCCGGACGGCACCGATGCCCTGCTCGCCATTGCCGACAAGTACAAGGGCGACGGCAGCGTCAAGGAAGCGGAGACCGAAGAATGGCGTGGCTGGGAGGTCAACAAGCGCCTGGAACACGCGCTGGTCAAAGGCATCACCACGCATATCGTCGAAGACACCGAGGAATCCCGGCTGTCGTTCGCGCGCCCGATCGAGGTGATCGAAGGCCCGTTGATGTCCGGCATGAACATCGTCGGCGACCTGTTCGGCGCCGGCAAAATGTTCCTGCCCCAGGTGGTGAAATCCGCCCGGGTGATGAAGCAGGCCGTAGCCCACCTGATCCCGTTCATCGAGCTGGAAAAAGGTGACAAGCCGCAAGCCAAGGGCAAGATCCTGATGGCCACGGTCAAAGGTGATGTGCACGACATCGGCAAGAACATTGTCGGCGTGGTCCTGGGCTGCAATGGCTATGACATCGTCGACCTGGGTGTGATGGTACCGGCCGAGAAGATCCTGCAGGTAGCCAGGGAGCAGAAGTGCGACATTATCGGGCTGTCCGGCCTGATCACCCCATCGCTCGATGAGATGGTGCACGTGGCCCGTGAGATGCAGCGCCAGGATTTCCACCTGCCGCTGATGATCGGTGGCGCCACCACTTCCAAGGCGCACACGGCGGTAAAGATCGAACCCAAGTACAGCAACGATGCGGTGGTGTATGTCACTGACGCCTCGCGTGCGGTGGGTGTGGCCACGCAATTGCTGTCCAAGGAACTCAAGGCCGGGTTTGTCGAGCGTACCCGCGAAGAGTACGTGGAAGTCCGCGAGCGCACCTCCAACCGCAGCGCCCGCACCGAGCGCCTGAGCTATGCGGCCGCCATCGCCAAGAAGCCGCAGTTCGACTGGGCCGGCTACACCCCGGTCAAACCGACGTTTACCGGTGCCAAGGTGCTGGACAATATCGACCTTAATGTCCTGGCCGAGTACATCGACTGGACGCCGTTCTTCATTTCCTGGGACCTGGCCGGCAAGTTTCCACGCATCCTCACCGACGAGGTCGTTGGCGAAGCCGCCACCGCGCTGTACGCCGACGCCCAGGAAATGCTCAAGAAGCTGATCGACGGCAAACTCATCAGCGCCCGCGCGGTGTTCGGCTTCTGGCCGGCGAACCAGGTGCAGGACGATGACCTGGAAGTCTACGGCGAAGACGGCAAGCCCCTGGCCACCCTGCACCACCTGCGCCAACAGATCATCAAGACCGACGGCAAGCCGAACTTCTCCCTGGCCGACTTCGTCGCGCCCAAGGACAGCGGCGTGACCGACTATGTGGGCGGGTTCATCACCACCGCCGGCATCGGCGCCGAAGAAGTGGCCAAGGCCTACCAGGATGCGGGCGACGACTACAACTCGATCATGGTCAAGGCCCTGGCCGACCGCCTGGCCGAAGCCTGCGCCGAATGGCTGCACCAGCAGGTGCGTAAAGACTACTGGGGTTATGCCAAGGATGAGGAACTCGACAACGAGGCGCTGATCAAGGAGCAGTACAGCGGTATCCGCCCTGCCCCCGGCTACCCGGCGTGCCCGGATCACACCGAGAAAGGCACCCTGTTCCAGTTGCTCGACCCCGAGGCCCATGAACTGCACGCCGGCCGCAGCGGTGTGTTCCTCACCGAACACTACGCGATGTTCCCCGCGGCGGCAGTCAGTGGCTGGTACTTCGCTCACCCGCAAGCGCAGTACTTTGCCGTGGGCAAGGTCGATAAAGACCAAGTGGCGAGCTACACCGCGCGCAAAGGCCAGGACCTGAGCGTGACGGAACGCTGGCTGGCGCCGAACCTGGGTTACGACAACTGATTGTCGGGCTTGTGCAGTGAGCGGGCTTGCTCCGCTCACTGCCTGTCAACCAGCGGCTATGCTATCTCTCACACACCTTGTGTAGAGGGATGTATGGACGATCCAGTCGACAACAAGCCACCGACCTTCTGGCAGATGCTCCACAGCGTCATGGCGGCCGCCTTCGGCGTACAGAGCGGCAAGAACCGCGCCCGGGATTTCACCCACGGCAAGCCCAGCCACTTTGTACTCCTGGGCATCCTGTTTACCGCGTTTTTTGCCCTGACCTTGTTCGGTATCGTCAAGCTCGTGCTGCACCTGGCCGGCGTCTAGCGCAACAGCAGTTGCAGGCTGAAGGGGTACCGGTAGGACGCCGGCTTGCCGACGGCAGACAGTGCACGGAAATCAACCGGCGCCATCGGCTCCAGCAACCGCTGAGCCTGGGCGGCATCGATCAACTGGAATAACGCTTCCTGCCGGTCACGCCCGCCAAGGGCTTTGATGTCGACGCCCTTGGCATCATCATTGATCAACACCATCGCCCAGCCGCCCAAGGTGAAATGCCCGGCGACCAAGGTTGTCAGTCTCCCGTCCAGGCGCGCTTTCAATATCTCCGGCGAACTGTTGAGAGCACTGAACAGCACGTCCTTGCCGGGTACCCGACCGCTGTCTTGCAAGGCCTGTATCGCACCCAGCGCCATCTCATCATTGGCCGACCACACCAGTGTCGTCTGTGGGTAGCGCTTGAGTAACTGCGTGGCCTGCTCATAGGCGCGGTGGCGGCTCCATTCGCCGTAGACCAGTTGGCGCAGGCGCACCTCCGGGTGTTCGGCCAGAGCACGGCGCAGGCCCTGCTCCCGCAGCAGCGCAGCCGGGGTGGTCTTGACGCCGGAGAATGCCAACAGGTCAATGGTCTCGCCTGGCGCCACCGGGCCGTGCTCGCGCAGCAGGTCGCCAAGCATCAGGTAACCGGCCTGCTCGTCGTTGGACACCATACTGCCGAGCCAATCGATGTCACTGCCAAGCAATTGCGCCTGATCCGCCGTCAGCGTGTTGTTCACCAGCAGCAGCTTGACCCCGGTTCCCTGCGCCATGCGCAGAATCTGCGGGGCGACGTACTGTTCGTTGACCAGCACCAGGTAGTCGGGCCGCTCATGGCCGTGCAGCGTTTCCCGGGCCTGGGCCAGGGTGTTGCGAATGTCGCGCTCGGAATAACGCACACGCAGGTCCAGGCCGAGGTCCTTGGCCGCAGCCTGCATGAATTGCGTATAACTGACCCAGAAGGTTTCCGTCGACATGCCAGGGTTAAGAAATACCACCGACGTGGCATGGGCCAGCGCCCCGTACGTCGATCCCAGCAACCACGCACACGTAATCAGAACCTTCAACATGGTTGTCCGAGCCTAGAGCATTGACCGCCATGATAGTGGCATTACGACAGTCAATCGAGGCTCAATCTACATCTTCTTACTGATGGCTCACCCAGAACACCGCTGTGCCCACCACCAGAACAATCAAAAACAGAATCGCCCAGGCATCAACGGTACTGTCGGGTTTACGGGCCTTTGTAGAATTGCTCATCGCATCGCCTCTTGTCGGTTTTATAGGTGACTGCACTAAGACTCGACCACAGTAAAGTTCATGATTGCCCGCATGACAAATGTGGTTATCGCGATAACCGTTCTCATTAGTCAATTTGGTTATTTACATATACTCAAACATCACTTTTGCGCATAAACGCAAACTGGTATCGTGCGCCGGCTCCGTTGGGAGTGCGCGGCCGTGCGCGCAGATTTGCCGAGAACAGGACCTATATGTACGTATACGACGAATACGATCAGCGCATCATCGAGGACCGCGTCAAGCAGTTCCGTGATCAGACCCGACGCTATCTGGCAGGTGAACTGAGCGAAGAAGAGTTCCGCCCTCTGCGCCTGCAAAATGGCCTTTATGTTCAGCGCTTTGCGCCGATGCTGCGGGTGGCCGTGCCCTATGGCCAGCTGACTTCGCGCCAGGCACGCATGATGGCCAAGATTGCCCGCGACTACGACAAAGGCTATGCCCACATCAGTACGCGCCAGAACGTACAATTCAACTGGCCGGCGCTGGAAGATGTGCCGGACATCCTGGCTGAACTGGCCACCGTGCAGATGCACGCCATTCAGACCAGCGGTAACTGCCTGCGCAACGTCACCACCGACCAATTTGCCGGTGTGGCTGCCGACGAACTGATCGACCCACGCCCATGGTGTGAAATCGTCCGCCAATGGACCACCTTCCACCCCGAATTCGCCTACCTGCCGCGCAAATTCAAGATCGCCATCAACGGCTCGACCTCGGACCGCGCAGCGATCGAAGTGCACGACATCGGCCTGGAGCCGGTGCACAACGCGGCCGGCGAGCTGGGTTTCCGTGTGCTGGTGGGTGGCGGCCTGGGCCGCACGCCAGTGGTGGGGGCGTTCATCAACGAGTTCCTGCCGTGGCAGGACCTGCTGAGCTACCTCGACGCCATCCTGCGGGTCTACAACCGCTATGGCCGTCGTGACAACAAATACAAGGCCCGGATCAAGATCCTGGTCAAGGCGCTGACCCCTGAGGTCTTTGCCCAGAAAGTCGACGCTGAAATGGAACACCTGCGCGGCGGCCAGACCACCCTGACCGACGCCGAAGTGCACCGCGTGGCCAAGCACTTCATCGACCCTGAATACAAGGCCCTGGCCAACCAGGACGCCGAGCTCGCCGCCCTCGACCAGCAGCACCCCGGCTTCGCCCGCTGGCGTACCCGCAACACCCTGGCGCACAAGAAGCCGGGCTATGTGGCGGTGACCCTGTCGCTGAAACCGACCGGCGTCGCGCCGGGCGATATCACCGACAAGCAACTGGACGCCGTCGCCGACCTGGCCGACCGCTACAGCTTCGGCCAACTGCGCACCTCCCACGAACAGAACATCATCCTCGCCGACGTTGAGCAGAGCCAATTGTTCACGCTCTGGGGCGAGCTGCGCGAAGGCGGTTTCGCCACACCGAATATCGGCCTGCTGACCGATATCATCTGCTGCCCGGGTGGCGATTTCTGCTCCCTGGCCAACGCCAAGTCGATCCCGATCGCCGAATCGATCCAACGCCGTTTCGACGACCTAGACTACCTGTTCGACATCGGCGAGCTGGACCTGAACATCTCCGGTTGCATGAACGCCTGTGGTCACCACCACGTCGGTCACATCGGCATCCTGGGCGTGGACAAGAAAGGCGAAGAATTCTACCAAGTGTCCCTGGGTGGCAGCGCCAGCCGTGATGCGAGCCTGGGCAAGATCCTCGGCCCATCCTTCGCCCAGGAAGCCATGCCCGAGGTGATCGGCAAGCTGATCGACGTGTACATCGAACAGCGTACCGAAGATGAGCGTTTCATCGACACCTACCAGCGCATCGGCATCGACCTGTTCAAGGAGCGCGTCTATGCAGCGAATCATTAAGAACAACGAAGTCGTCGACGAAACCTGGCACCTGCTGCCCAAGGATGCGAGCTTCGACGGCATCTCCAACTGCGACGACCTGATCGTGCCGCTGGCCCTGTGGCGCGAGCACGGCCACGCCCTCAAGGCGCGCGACGGTGGCCTGGGCGTGTGGCTGGACGCGGACGAGGAAGCCGAAGAGATCGGCGAAGACGTGCAGCACTTCCAGGTCATCGCCCTGAACTTCCCGGCCTTCACTGACGGGCGCAACTACTCCAATGCCCGTCTGCTGCGTGACCGTTACGGCTACAAAGGCGAACTGCGCGCGATTGGCGATGTACTGCGCGACCAACTGTTCTACCTGCACCGCTGCGGGTTCGATGCCTTCGCCTTGCGCGCCGACAAAGACCCGTACGAAGCACTGGAAAGCCTCAATGACTTCTCGGTGACGTACCAGGCGGCAACGGATGAGCCGCTGCCGCTGTTTCGTCGACGTTAAACCTGGATGAAAAAATGGGCACCCGACCCGGTCGGCGTGCCCATTTTTTTATCTGGCCTTTTGTGCCGAAGCTGAAGCGCTATTCAGCGTCTTCCGCATCCGCCTCCGCATTCCTGATCAGCCTCTTGAGCATTCTGTTCATATGAATCAGGCGCTGCTCGATGACATCCAGGCGGGACTTCTCAGTCGGTGCTTCGGATGAATCAGGGGCGACATACGGGTCATACACAAGCCCGTATCTTTTCGCGATGTCTTTCATCTGCGCTTCAACCACATCCATGGTTTTTTCAAGACTGGCCAAACGTCCGTTCGTGTCAGTCGGCGAGCCAGGACCTTTGCTCACTGCCGCGGCGTCCGGGCCTTCGTTGATGGACAGGATTGAGTTGACCATCAACTCCAGTTTTATTTCATTGTTTTCCAGGCGCGCCTCGGTTTTCTGCTGCTCCGTAGCGCCTGGGTCCACCGTCGTTTTGACGCCGCTTGAATTGACCTGTTCGGCACCTGGCATCCTGGCTTGCGCCTCGATCCGATTGAGAATGCCTTGAGAGGCCAAATGCTGTGCGACAGTGAAGGGAATATTGATCAGGCTCCCCACTGCCGAGTTCACGAAGGCGCTACGTGCGCTGGCGGCAAGTTGTGTGGAGAGCGGCGGGAATGCATTGTTTTTGTGCAGCCCTGCAAGTTTATTCGAGTCACTCAGAGCCCCCTTCGTACCTTTAGGCCTGACAGGTTTGTTCAACACCGGCGGCTTGTGTGCTACCGACGTCTTGACAGGTTGTTTCACTGCCGATGGTTTGGATGCTACCGGTGGTTTGGCAGGTGGAGTCGCCACAGGCGGCCTGGTCCGGCTCAAACCGCCCCCCTTCAGACCACGCGTGTTGTGGGCACGGATCTCTGCGTCGCTCGCCACAGGGTATCGGTTGGCGTGCCCCTGATTGTGAGTTGAACGGCGCGTAGCATTCAAAGTACCTGGCACTTCAGGCAACAACGGCGCCGCGGCGCCTGAGGTGTGCGGATGAGCCATTGGAACGCGTGGTGAAATAGCCGGTTGATTGGATAACTGCATGGATGGACCTCTGGGATGTTTAAGAGAGGGCTCCCTGCCACTTCATCCTCTCAGTGGCTACTGACAAAACTGCAGTTCCATGGCCACGCGTTTTATGTCAGCGAGTTCCTTAGTGTGTGCAGGGCGATGACACAAACTTCATATAACGTGGTGAACATACGCCTTGATTGAACTGTCCTCTTCTGATCAGACGCTTTTAATCTCACTGACGATTGGAGTTCTTCATGGCGAAAATCAACCTGGCCCAGCAATTGGCAACCACGCTTGAACAAGCGGGTATCAAGCGCATCTGGGGCCTGACCGGCGACAGCCTCAACGGCCTGACCGACGCCCTGCGCACCATGGACAGCATCGAGTGGATGCACGTGCGCCACGAAGAGGTTGCTGCGTTCGCCGCCGGCGCCGAAGCCGCCGTCACCGGAGAGTTGACGGTGTGCGCCGGCAGTTGCGGGCCGGGCAACCTGCACTTGATCAATGGCCTGTTTGACTGCCATCGCAACCACGTGCCGGTACTGGCCATCGCCGCGCAGATCCCGTCCTCGGAGATCGGCCTCAATTACTTTCAGGAAACCCATCCCCAGGAACTGTTCAAGGAGTGCAGCCATTTCATCGAACTGGTGAGTAACCCCGCGCAGATGCCCGAGGTGCTGCACCGCGCCATGCGTTCGGCGATTCTGAATCGTGGCGTGGCGGTGGTGGTGATTCCGGGAGACGTGTCGCTGCTGGAAGTGGAAGACCGGCTCAAGCCCTGGCCGGCTCTGCACGCGCCGCGCACGCTACCCGCTGAAGAGGATCTGCTGCGCCTCACCGAGCTGCTCCAGAGCAGCCAGAAAGTCACCCTGCTGTGCGGCAGCGGCTGTGCCGGCGCCCACGCCCAAGTGGTGGCCCTGGCCGATGCCCTCGGCGCGCCGGTGGTGCACGCACTGCGTGGCAAAGAGCATGTGGAGTGGGATAACCCGTTCGACGTCGGCATGACCGGCCTGATCGGCTTCAGCTCGGGCTACCACGCCATGCTCAACTGCGACACGCTGGTCATGCTCGGCACCGACTTTCCGTACCGTCAGTTCTACCCAACGGACGCGAAAATCATCCAGGTCGACCGCAATGCCCAGGCCTTGGGCCGTCGCGTGCCTCTGGATTTGGGCATCGCCGCCGACGTCCGCGAAACCATCGATGCACTACTGCCCCGCCTGACCCGCAAAACCGACCGCAGCTTCCTCGACACCTCGTTGAAGCACTACGAGAAAGCCCGCCAGGGGCTGGATGACCTGGCTCAACCGTCGAAAGCCAACCGCCCGATTCACCCGCAATACGTCGCACGTCTGCTGAGTGAACTGGCGGACGACGATGCCATCTTCACCGCCGATGTCGGCTCACCGACGGTCTGGGCCGCTCGTTACCTGAAGATGAATGGCAAGCGCCGGCTGATCGGCTCGTTCAATCACGGTTCCATGGCCAACGCCATGCCCCAGGCCATCGGTGCCCAGGCGGCGTTTGCCGGGCGCCAAGTGATTTCGATGTCCGGCGACGGCGGGTTCACCATGTTGATGGGGGATTTCATCTCATTGGCCCAACTGCAACTGCCGGTAAAAGTCATTGTGTTCAACAACTCGTCCCTGGGTTTTGTCGCCATGGAAATGAAAGCGGCAGGCTACCTCGATACCGGCACAGAACTGAAAAACCCGGACTTCGCGGCCATGTCCAACGCCATGGGCGTCCTGGGAATCCGCGTGGAACAATCCGAAGACCTGGAACCGGCGCTACGCCGCGCCCTGGCCCATGACGGCCCTGTGCTGGTAGACGTGGTCACCGCCACCCAGGAGCTGGTGATGCCTCCGAGCATCAAGCTGGAACAGGCCAAGGGCTTCAGCCTGTATATGCTCAAGGCGGTCATGAGCGGGCGTGGCGATGAAGTGATTGAACTGGCACGGACCAACTGGTTGCGCTGAGTATCAATAACGATGACCGGCGTCGTAGCGAATCACCGCCCAAGTGATCCCTCCCCCCTTCAACTGGCCTGAACCCTTTGCAGAAAACCCGGCCTAGTCGGCCGGGTTCGGGGCATCAGCCGTTCTGCTTGGCAACCCACTTGCCGAAGGCGTCAATAAACGCCTGCAGGAAGGGCCTGGTCTTATCCGAGAGCTTGCCCGCCTCGTCAAACACGCTGCCCGCGCCACCCAGGTAAGCCTCGGGCTGCTGCATGCAGGGCACGTCCAGGAACACCAGGGATTGGCGCAGATGGTGGTTGGCGCCAAAACCACCGATGGCCCCCGGCGAGACGCTGATGATCGCCCCCGGCTTGCCGCTCCAGGCGCTTTGCCCATAAGGACGGGAACCGACGTCGATGGCATTCTTCAACGGCGCCGGCACGGAACGGTTGTATTCCGGGGTCACGAACAACACTGCGTCGGATGAGCTCACCTGTTTACGGAAAGTACTGTAGGCTGCCGGCGGTGCTGCACCGTCGATGTCCTCGTTGTAGAGGGGCAAATCGCCAATTTCGACAATGTTCAATTTGAGGTTGGCAGGGGCCAGTTCGGCTAATGCCAGGGCGACCTTGCGGTTGATCGACTCTTTTCTCAAGCTGCCAACCAGGACGGCAATCGTGTAGACCTTGCTCATGGAGGTTTTCCCGACGTCTGACTAAGGAGTGATTAGTTATAGAGTTTTCGCCGCGTGTGCACCAGCAGGTTTTGATAATCATCAAGAGGTTCTCCGCTCCGCGCCATGCGTAGGAAACGTCTGATAATTTCAACGAATAGTATTTTTTTCTTATAGGTAAACTACCCCGCTACATGACGGTCTACAGAACCGCAAAATGAGTGTTTATCTCCAGAGGTTCTAAACAGATGGCTGCAGTACTTGTCGGACAGTTCCATGCCAGAGACGCGGAAGGACGCGTGTATTCGGTGCATGAGTTCCAGGAATCCAACCCGGCGCAGGACAGCCAGGCTGGCTCGATGCCTACCACTACCTACAAGTTGGCCATTGGCGACCGTGTAGAAAAATTGGAAGGTGATGAATTCAAACTGATTCAGTCGGGCACGATCATCGTGCGCGAATCGCAAACCACCCTCGCCTCATAAGATCTCGCCTGGTCGACCTGCTCAGTCCTGGCCCTCGATGCCATCGACTGGGCTGGGATCAGCGGTCACGTATCTCCGTCACCTCGATACCCCGCTCGCCGTCGATTTGCTTGAGTGTCACCATCAACTGCCCTTTCTCGCCCTCGACGACAAACATCGAACGCTTGTATCCCTCTGCAGTGTTGGTGGGGTAAGCGACCACCTGCCTGACCAATGCCATTTCCAGCACGGCGCCCACGCGCGCGCTCACCTGTTCCTGGGAACGGATAAACGCTTCGAGCGCGAGGGTTTCAGGTGAGTGTTCTTCGTGATCGTTCAAGAGATAAGCAGCCGCACACCCCAGGCTTACCAGCACCAGGAGTTGCTTGGCCGTCACCCCGAAAAAGTTCGTGGGTAGAGGCATTCGAGACCAGACCTGTTGTTGTTTTAGTGCCGATTAATCGGCTTTGGTCGTTGATGATCAGACGCATCATTCTAATCAGGTCGCGGGGTAATGCCAGATCTATCAGTGGTCGCCGTAGGTAATATCCTTGTTTTCCCCAACCCCGCCCAGCGTGCGGTCCTTGCCGAAGGAGAACAGATCGAAGGGAACATTGGGTTGGCTCGACGGATAATGATATTGGTAGGCAATGCCCCAAGGGTCCGTCAGCAAGTCCTCGTTGATATAAGGCCCCTTCCATTTGGCCTCACCGGCAGGTTGCCGTATCAGCGCTTCAAGCCCTTCGTCATCGCTGAGGTAACGGCCGGTGTCTTGATGAAAGCGCTCGACGGCCTCCCCCAGCTGACTGACCTGGGCTTTGGCGCGGGCTATTTCGACCAAGGTCACATCACCAAACAACCGCGGCCCTAAAGCCAGGGCCAATAGACCCATCACGACTAACACCCCTAATACCGCCCAGCGCGTATAACCGCGTTGGGTGTGCAACGTTCCAGCCACTGCGGTTGATCCGGCCATGAGTACGGCTCCCTGGTAAATTCATACGTTCTTTATAGGGCCTGCTCGTTGCAGTTGCACGCGCGATTAACGCAGGACGCCTGCATCGACAGGGGTGCTCTTTTCCCCGAGCCGTTGAAACCCCGCCTCGCGCGCCCTAGACTCCGGCGATGCGTTTACGTCATATCGAAGTGATTCAGGCCATCTTGCAAACCGGACACCTCGGCACCGCCGCCGAATGGTTGCAACTCCCCGTGGGCGATGTAGACGCTGTGCTCAAAGACGCCGAGCAGCAATTGGGCTTCATGCTGTTCGCCAGTGTGCGCGGGCGCTTGCAAGCCACCCGGGAGACCCTGGAGCTGCAGGCCGGAATCGCCCAGCTCTATGAGAGCCTGGAGCCGGTGCAACGTCTGGCCAGCCGTTTGAAACACCATCACGCCCCGACCCTGCGCGTCCTGTGCACACCGCCCCTGGCCAACCAGTTGCTGCCGCAAAGCATCGCCATGCTGCGCCGACGCTTTCAAGACACGCCGTGCAACCTGTCGAACCAGCCGACCCGGGAAATTGTCAGGAGCCTGTTGCTGCACGAGGCCGATGTAGGCCTGAGCCTGCATGACCCGGAACACCCGCAAATTCAAAGCACCGTATTGGCCCAGGGCAAATTGCAGTTGCTTGCCCCCCATGGCTGGCTCAAACCCAAGCAGAAGTATATTGCGCTGCAGGACCTGGCCGGGCAGTCGATGATCGGCCTCGAAGGCCAGGACCCGCTGAGCCGCCTGCTGGACGCCAAGTTGCAGGCCCTGCGCCCGCTGCCGGTGGTACAGACGCGGGTGCAAACCTACCAGATGATGCGCAGCATGGTGGAAGCCGGCGAGGGGCTGGCGATTGTCGACCCGTTTACTGCGTTCGGGGCACGGGAAGCCGGGATGGATGCGTGCCCGGTGTCACCGCCGATCCTGGTCAGCCTGTATGCGATGACCCTGAAGGACAGCGTGACGCCTCCTGCGCTGAATGCGTTGCTGGAGATTGTCACGCAGAAGGCGCAAAGCCTGTTGGCGGGTTAAGGCGCTTCAGTTTCGGTCTTGAACAAGCGGTACCAGAAGATCGCCACTTCACGGGTGTGCGGATCAATGCCGCGATAGCGCAGGTGGTCGACACCCCCCATCACATAGCCACAGCGTTCATACAAACGGCAGGCACCGAGGTTGTTGTTCTGGGTTTCCAGCATCATGCCCGGCAGGTTTTTCTTGCGGCTCCAGAACTGCGCCACGTCCAGCAACGCCTTGGCCACCCCATGGCGCCGCGCAGTCAGGATCACCGCCAATTCATCAACGTGCGCAAAACCGTTCCAATTGGTGCTCACCACAATGTGCCCCACCGCCTGGTCATCGAGGTAAGCCATGAAGATTGCGCTGTCGGCGGCATCACGGAAACTGGCGAACTCTTCCGGGTCTATGCCATAGCACTTGCGGTACGGCAGGATGCGCTCCACGGGCCATTCATCGACCCGCTTGCCCATCTGCGGCAGGCCGTAGCCGCTGACCTCAAAGCTGAAGTCATTGCCCCACACGTAGGCATCGAAACCCTCGTCGGCCACCCGGACGCTGAGCCCTGGATACTTCAAGTTCATCACTGCGTGCATAACCATCCTTAACCTTTGATGCAATCGACGGTGTAACAACGACCGTTACCGTCATCTTCGTGTTGCAAGCCATGAACATCGGCCACAAACCCTGGGAAGCCGCTATCGAACGTGCGGGCGAACGCCAGGTAATCAATGATCGACCGCGTGGCCTCGGTAAAGCGCTCGCCGGGCATGATCAACGGAATACCCGGCGGATAAGGCACCAGCATCACGGCTGCGATGCGCCCAGGCAAGGCATCTATGGACACGGCCTCCACCTCGCCTCTCACCAACTGGTCGTAGGCATCGGCCGGTTTCATCGCAATCTCGGGCAACACCGTGTACATACGCTTGAGGTGTTTGGCGGTGGCATTGCTGCGGTAACAGCTGTGCAATTGGTCGCACAGGTCACGCAGCCCCAGGCCCTGATAGCGCGATGGCCCCTGCGCATACACCGATGGCAAACAGCTGGCCAGGCTGACATTGGCGTCGTAGTTACGCTTGAATTCCAACAACTCGGTGAGCAAGGTACTCCATTTACCCTTGGTAATGCCCATGGAAAACAACACCAGAAATGAATACAGGCCGGTCTTCTCCACCACCAGCCCGCGCTCCCAGAGGAATTTGCTGACCACCGCCGCCGGGATACCGCGATCGCTCAAGGCTCCTCCGGCGTTGAGACCCGGCATCACCAGCGTCACTTTAATCGGGTCCAGCAACACATAATCCTCGGCCACGTCGCCGAAACCATGCCAGTCATCTCCGGGATGCAACAGCCAATCCGTCGTGGCAACCCGGTCGATACCCGCCACCGACGGCGGCTGCCAGATCGAGAACCACCAATCTTCAGCGGCGAGATGCTGGCGCAGATTGGCCAATGCACGGCGAAAGCTCAGGGCTTCGTCGAACATTTCCTGCAACAGCGAACGCCCGGCAGGCCCCTCCATCATCGCCGAGGCGACGTCCAGCGAGGCGATGATGCTGTATTGCGGTGATGTCGAGATATGCATCATGAAGGCTTCATTGAAGCGATCACGGTCCAGTTGGCGGGCGCCACCGTCCTGTACATGGATCATCGACGCCTGGCTGAACGCGGCCAGCAACTTGTGCGTCGAGTGGGTGGTGAACACCAGGGGGCTGTCCGGCGTGCGCGAAGTGCCCATGCCGTAACGCCCGGCAAAAAACTCGTGAAAGGCCGCGTAAGCGTACCAGGCCTCATCAAAGTGCAGCACCTCGACACTACTGCCCAGTTGCTGCTTGATCAGCTCGGCGTTGTAACACAGGCCGTCGTAAGTCGAATTGGTCACCACCGCCATCTTCACCTTCGGCGGTCGGCCACGGGTCAGGGGGCTGGCGTCGATCTTGGCGCGGATGGACTCGGGGCTGAACTCGCTCAGGGGGATCGGCCCGATGATGCCCAGCTCGTTGCGCTCCGGGCACAGGTACAGTGGGATCGCGCCGGTCATGATGATCGAATGAAGTACCGATTTGTGGCAGTTGCGATCCACCAGCACCAGGTCATTGCGACCCACCATGGAGTGCCAGACGATTTTGTTGGCAGTGGAGGTGCCATTGATTACGAAGAAGGTGTGATCCGCGCCAAAGTTGCGCGCGGCGCGGGCTTCGGCTTCCGCCAACGGCCCGGTGTGGTCCAGCAGCGAACCGAGTTCCGGCACGGAAACGGACAAATCCGAACGCAGTGTGTTCTCCCCGAAAAACTGGTGGAACGCCTGCCCCACCGGGCTTTTGCGATAGGCCACGCCGCCTCCATGGCCAGGGGTGTGCCAGGAGTAATTGGAATCGGCGGTGTGCTGGACCAATGCCTTGAAGAAAGGCGGCAGCAAGCCATCAAGGTAAGTGCGCGCAGCACGTGCCACTTGACGGGCGAGAAACGGCACGGTGTCTTCGAATAGATAAAGAATGCCGCGCAGTTGATTGAGTTCACTCATCGCGTCAGCCGGAGCGTTTTCCAGCGTGACCTGCTCGCCCAGAGCGAAGATCGGCAGGTTGGGCGCCCTCACCCGCGCCAGGCGGATCAGTTCGACCATGTTTTGCAGCAAATGGGTATTTTCCCCGGCGCCTTCGGCTGCAATCAGCATGCAAGCCAGGCCGTGGTGGGTCGATGCCACCAGCCGCCCTTCGGCATAGTCCACGGCGGAGAAAATACTGAAGCCCTCTTGTTCCAACTCCCTGGCGATGCCTCGAACCCGATCACCGGCAACGGTGTCGGCCTTGATGTCGCGGTGCACGATCAGAACGGGAAACTTCAAGTCTTTGTACATGACGGCTTGTAGTCCTGAGGGCTATGCACTCAGGGTAGAAGCTGGAAGAGGATGTGGCGAATGAAGATTATTGTTCCGCCAGTTGCGACCATAACGCGGGCGCACCGGCCGCCTTGGCAATCGCTTCCAATCGCGCCGCATGCTCGGCCAGGTCCTGCTCGCTGGCACGGATAATCGTGGTCGCTTTACGGTCGGCCGGCAGACGACGGATTTCCGAAGGACGATTACCCGAGCCTTCCGCCGAACCGGTGCCGTCGGACGCATTACCGGCCAGGGACAGGCTGGTCTGCCCACCGGTCATGGTCAGGTAGACGTCGGCGAGAATCTCGGAGTCGAGCAAGGCGCCGTGCAATTCACGGCCGGAGTTGTCGACGCCGTAGCGTTTGCACAAGGCGTCGAGGCTGTTGCGCTGGCCCGGGTGACGTTCACGAGCCATCATCAGGGTGTCGAGAATCGAGCAGTGCTGGGAAATATCCGCTCGATCCATCTGCCCCATCAGGGCGAATTCGTTGTTGATGAAGCCAACGTCAAACGCCGCGTTGTGGATGATCAACTGGGCGCCGTTGATGAACTCGAAGAACTCATCTGCCACTTCGGCAAAGCGCGGCTTGCCTTTGAGGAATTCATCGGTGATGCCGTGAACGGCGATAGCGCCTTCGTCGCTGTCCCGATCCGGTTGCAGATAGACATGGAAATGACGGCCGGTGAGGCGGCGGCCCATCAACTCGACGCAGCCGATCTCGATGATTCGGTGACCATCGGTCACCGGCATGCCGGTGGTTTCGGTATCGAGTACTACGGATCGGATGGCCATCAGGGTTCAGCTCTCAACGGTGTGGTGTATTTCAAGGGGCGCGATATTAGCACGTCATGCCTCAAGCAGCCCAAGGGCTGACCCAAGGCGCTCAATCCCCGACAGTCTTTTAACAATTCCTGGCAAAGCTGCACGGGAAGACGCTGAATCCTTTGTCGCCACCGATGGCCAGATCCGGGGTGTGCGCCTGGAGGCGGGGTTGGTACATATTCACGAACGCCTGCCAGGACAGACCTTTACCGACACGTACGATGAGCATCAGCCCTGCTTGTAGCCCCGCACTTCGTTTACGCCACGGTTAGCCAACTGGTCGGCCCGTTCGTTACCAGGATGGCCAATGTGCCCGCGCACCCATTTCCAGGTAATGTCGTGGCGATTGCATTGCTCATCGAGCAATTGCCACAGGTCGGCATTCTTGACCGGCTCCTTGGCCGCCGTCTTCCAGCCACGCTTCTTCCAATTGACCATCCACTCATTGATGCCCTTCATCACGTACTGCGAGTCAGTCACCAGCAGCACGTTACAGCGGCGCTTGAGCTCTTCCAGGCCACGAATGGCGCCCATCAGCTCCATGCGGTTGTTGGTGGTATTGGCTTCGCCGCCCCACAGTTCCTTCTCCACGCCCTTGCACACCAGCAGGGCCCCCCAGCCACCCGGGCCAGGGTTGCCCTTGCAGGCGCCATCGGTGAAGAGTTCTACGCTATCGGTCATCGGTTACTCGGCCTGAAATCAAAAAGAGGTTTTACTGTTCGCTTTGCTTGCGGTTGACCTTGGCCAGCGGCATCGGCACCAGTTTGCCTACAGGCTGGCGCAACACCTGACGCACGGGCCGAAGCCCGACCACAATCTTGCGCGCCACCAATAAATAGAAGCCACCACCCGACACTTGCCAGGCCCCGGCCCGGCGTTCCCAGCCGGCCAGGCGTGACTGCCACTTGGTCGAAGCAAGCGGCGGACGATAGCACCCGAAACGACGTTTCTCCAGCGCGAAGCCCAGCAGGTTCAGCCAGTCCCCCACCCGCGACGGCGCGATGCAGCGCGCCTGGCGCAGGCCGTCGTGGGCGAACATATGGCGCAGGCCCCAACTGCTCCAGGGGTTGATGCCGATAATTAGCAGATGGCCACCCGGGCGTACGCTGCTGGCGGCTTCACGGAGCAGGCCGTGGGGAGACAGGCAGAAATCCAGGCCATGTTGCAGCACCACCACATCGGCGGCGTGCTCGCTCAGTGGCCAGGCTTGTTCCTCGCAGACGATTTCCACACCGGGCAACGGTGCCCCCAGGCGCACATTGCGCTGCACCTGCGGCGCCGACGGCGGCGTTTGCGCCGAGGGGCCGTAATGCACCAGGTAGCCACCGAAGAAGCGACCCAGCTCGTCTTCGAGCATGCGTCGTTCTTCCTCCAGCAGAAATTGCCCAATCGGCCCGGACAGCCACTCGCGGGCCGCGCTGATCAGGGCCAGCCACTCAGGATCGGCCTGGGCGAACGCTTTATCAGTCATTGCATTCTCCAACTCGCCTAGACGTTCTAAGATGCACCAATGTGTTCAGCTTGGCGAATCGAAGAATGATACAGATCAGTGCGCTACCCGCCTTCACCGACAACTACATCTGGTTGTTACAAGACCCGCTTACCCAACACTGCGCCGTCGTCGACCCTGGCGATGCCGGACCGGTACTCGCCTGGCTCAAGGCCCACCCCGGCTGGGTGCTCAGCGATATCCTGATCACCCACCACCACCATGATCATGTCGGCGGTGTCGAGCAACTGAAAAGTGTTACAGGCGCCAAGGTCTACGGCCCGGCCAACGAGAAGATCCCGGCACGGGACATTGCCCTGCAGGATAATGACCGAGTCACGGTGCTGGGCTGGGACTTCGACGTTTATACCGTGCCCGGCCACACCCTCGGCCATATTGCCTATTACCACCAGGGCGTGCTGTTCTGCGGCGACACCCTGTTTGCCGCCGGCTGCGGGCGCCTGTTCGAAGGCACTCCGGAGCAAATGCACACCTCGTTGCAACGCCTCGCCGCCCTGCCCGTCGACACGTTGGTGTACTGCACCCACGAGTACACGCAAAGCAACCTCAGATTTGCGCAGGCCGTGGAGCCGGATAACGCGGATATTGCCGAACGGGTAGAGAACGTCAACCAACTGCGAGCCCGTGGCGAGATGACGCTGCCGTCCGACCTGGCCCTGGAGAAACGCACCAACCCCTTTCTACGCACTGCTGAAACATCCGTTAAACAAAAAGCGGACGAACGGAACGGTCGCGACAACCGCTCTGGGGCCGAGGTGTTTGCTAGCTTGAGGGCATGGAAAGATAAGTTCTAACGGGAAGCAATCTGATACGCAATTTCTGAATGGTTGACCGGAACCGAAGCGCTTTCTAGAATCGCCCGACATTTTTGCCCGGAACTTACTTCCAGCCAATGTCGTCATCTATTCGTAAATCCATTTCTTCAGACGCATTGACCCGCCTGGCTCAAGCCGTGGCGGTGGCTGTGTCCGCGACTCTGGCGGGCTGCCAATCGACGAATTTCGCTGCACAATCCACCGTGCAACCCAAACCCAATCTTGCCGCCAAGATCAAGCAGAAACCTATCTGGCTCTCAGAGAAGCCCAGCCCCGAAGTGCCCCAGGATGTCTGGGAACGCATGCGACGGGGCTTTCAATTGCAGGACGGCCTGGGCGTCAACCCGCGCATCGAGCAACAGCGCCTGTGGTTCGCCAGCAACCCGTCCTTTCTGGAGAACGCCGGAGAACGCGGCAGCCTCTACATTCACTACATCGTCGAACGTCTCGAAGAACGTAACATGCCCTTGGAGCTGGCGCTGCTGCCGGTGATTGAGAGTGCCTACAACCCAATGGCCTATTCGCGTAGCGATGCGGTCGGTTTGTGGCAGTTCATCCCCTCCACCGGGCGCTACTTCAACCTGCGCCAGACCCGTGCCTACGACGGCCGCCGCGACATCACCGCGTCCACTACGGCCGCGCTGGACTACCTGACGCGCCTGCATGACATGTTCAACGGCGACTGGTTGCTGGCCCTGGCGGCGTATAACGCCGGCGAAGGTACGGTCAGCCGGGCCATCGAGCGTAACGAAAAGCTCGGCCTGCCCACCGACTACTGGAACCTGCCCCTGCCTCAGGAAACCAAGGACTACGTGCCCAAGTTCCTGGCGCTGTCCCAGGTGGTACTGGCGCCGGAGGCGTACGGTGTCAACCTGAACCCGATTGCCAACCAGCCGTACTTCGAAGTGGTTGAAGTCAAGCAGAGCATGGACCTGTCACGGGTTGCCGCGCTTGCTGAAATCGACGAAGACGAACTGTTCCAGCTCAACCCGGCCCTGAAGCAACGCACCACCCTGGACGGCCCCCAGCATTTGCTGGTGCCCAGCTCCAAAGCTCAACTGCTGACCAGCACCCTTTCGACGATGAGGCCGGAAGAATTGCTGGCTATGCGCCCGAAAAAGGCCGTGTTCGACGAAGTCGAGACAAAAGCCGTTGCCGGACGCACCCGCAGCTACAAGGTGCGAACCGGCGACAACCTGACCCTGATCGCCAAAGCCAACAAGGTCGATGTACATGACCTGCAGCGTTGGAACAAGCTCAACGGGCAGGCGCTCAAGGTCGGCCAGACCCTGGTGATGCAGGACACGCGCAAGGTCGTGGCCAGCAGCAAGAAGCCTGTGCAGTACAAGGTCAAGAAAGGCGACTCGTTGTACATCGTCGCCAAGCGCTTCAACGTCGAGATGCAACACCTCAAGCGTTGGAACCCGCGCACAGGCCAGGCATTGAAGCCAGGGCAGATGCTCGTGGTTTCCGGCCCGCGCTGAGGCTCTCGGGAACACCTGAAAGCGAATGTGGGCGGGGCTCCCCTCCCACATTGCATCTCCATCATTCCAACTGGCTTTTTCCAACCGGAACAAGCTGTTACTGTACCGATCATAAAGCCCAAGCCGCCTGGATCGGATCTCTGACTTGAAGCGTCCCCTCCTTCTACTAATAAGTCTGGCCTTGAGCTTCACTGCGAACGCGACGATTACCGAGAGCCACGGTTACACGCAGTTCGGCACGCTCAAGTACCCGACCAAATTCACCCACTTCGATTGGGTAAACCCTGCAGCGCCCAAAGGCGGAACATTGCGGGTCATGGCATTTGGCACGTTCGACACTCTCAACCCCTACACCTTCAAGGGCTCCAGCCCGGTTTCCACGCCCAACTTCCTGCAATACAGCGTCAATGAGTTGAACGAGCCGCTGATGGTCGGCACCGGCCAGTACGCCCCGTCCGGTGATGAGCCCACCTCCAGCTACGGGCTGATCGCTCAGTCGGTGGAATATAGCGAGGACCGCAGTTGGGTGGTGTTCAATCTGCGCCCCGAAGCACGCTTTCACGATGGCAAGCCGATTACGGCGTATGACGTAGCGTTTTCCTACCGTACGCTGCTGACCGAAGGCCACCCGCAGTACCGCACCAACCTGCAGGAAGTGGCGCGGGTCGACATTCTCAATCGTCACCGTATCCGCTTTGTATTCAAGCGCGCCGGCAACCCGCTGCTGATCCTGCGCCTGGGCGAGTTGCCCGTGCTGCCCCAGCACTACTGGAAAAACCGCGACTTCAAGGCCACCACCTTCGAGCCCCCGTTGGGCAGCGGACCGTACCGCATCACCAAGGTCACGCCAGGGCGTCAGCTGGTATTCGAGCGGGTCAAGGATTACTGGGGCAAGGACCTGCCGGTCAATCAGGGGTTCTACAACTACGACAAGGTCGAAGTGGAGTTCTACCGCGACAGTGATGTAGCGTTCGAAGCCTTCAAGGCCGGCGAGTTCGACATCTATATCGAGCACCAGGCCAAGAACTGGGCCACCGGCTACAACTTTCCGGCGGTCAACCGAGGCGACGTGATCAAGGCGCAGATCGCCCACCAGATCCCGACCCAAAGCCAGGGTCTGTTCATGAACACTCGGCGGCCGGCCTTCAGCCAAGCCAAAGTGCGCGAAGCCCTGGGGCTGATGTTCGACTTTGAATGGACCAACCGCTCCCTGTTCAGCAGCGCCTATAAACGCAGCGTCAGTTATTACCCCAACAGCGAGTTTTCGGCGACCGGTGTGCCGGTGGGCCATGAATGGCTGATGCTCTCGCCCTACCGCGACCAGTTACCGGCGCCCCTGTTTACCCAGCCGTTCAGCCTGCCGCAGACCGACGGCCGCGGCATTCCCCGCGAGACCATGCGTCGGGCCTTGGCGTTGCTCGGTGAGGCGGGATGGAAACTGACGGGGCAACGTTTGCTCGACAGCAAGGGGCAACCTCTGCGCCTGGAGATCCTGCTGGTCAACCCGAACCTGGAGCGCATCCTGCAGCCCTATGTCGAGAACCTGCTCAGTATCGGCGTCGACGCACGCCTGCGCACCGTTGACCGGGCGCAATACAAGCAACGCCTGGATCAGTTCGACTTCGACATGATCCTGATGACCCTGAACCAGACCTTGAGCCCGGGCCTTGAGCAGTGGCAGTACTTCCACTCGAGCCAGGCGGCGATCAAGGGCAGCAAGAACTATGCAGGCATCGCCAACCCCGTGGTCGATCACCTGCTGGAACAACTGCTGGCCGCGCAGACCCGCGACGAGCAACTGGCCGCCGGCCGGGCGCTGGACCGCGTGCTGCTGTGGCAGCACTACAGCATTCCCAACTGGTACCTCAACTATCATCGACTGGCGTACCGCAACCGGTTCGCCTTTGTCACCACGCCGCCCTACAGCCTGGGCCTGAGCGCGTGGTGGCTCAAAGCTTCGGAGAAAGCCCAATGATGTCTTTGCGTACGGCACTGCTTGGCAGCCTCTTGCTGTGTACCGCGGCCCAGGCCGCTCCGCAGCATGCGTTGACGCTCTACAACGAGCCGCCGAAATACCCGGCCGACTTCAAGCACTTCGACTACGTCAACCCCAATGCCCCCAAGGGCGGTACCTTCCGCGAATCGGCCATGGGCGGCTTCGACAGCCTCAACCCCTACATCAGTAAAGGCGTT
This sequence comes from Pseudomonas sp. BCA17, assembly GCF_004519405.1. Taxonomy (GTDB): domain Bacteria; phylum Pseudomonadota; class Gammaproteobacteria; order Pseudomonadales; family Pseudomonadaceae; genus Aquipseudomonas. The sequence goes on from NZ_SGWI01000006.1 coordinate 236,750, forward strand.
CCCGCCGATAACATCGGCCTGATCTACGACACCCTCGCCATGCAAAGCCTGGACGAACCCATCACCGAATACGGGCTGGTCGCCGGCAAGATCGAAAAAGCCCCGGACAACAGTTGGGTACGCTTTTACCTGCGCCCCGAAGCGCGCTTTCATGATGGGCAGCCGATCCGCGCCGACGATGTGGTGTTCACCTTCCAGACCCTGCTCAAGGACGGCTCGCCGATCTACCGCACTTACTACGCCGACGTCGATGAAGTGGTGGCTGAAGATCCGTTGCGCGTGCTGTTCAAGTTCAAGCGCACCAACAACCGCGAATTACCGTTGATCCTCGGTCAGTTGCCGGTGCTGCCCAAGCATTGGTGGGCAACCCGGGACTTTTCCAAAGGCAACCTGGAAATCCCGCTGGGCAGCGGGCCGTACAAAGTCGCCGAGGTCAAGGCCGGACGCATGATTCGCTATGAACGGGTCAAGGACTACTGGGCCAAGGACCTGCCTATCACCCAGGGTTTCTACAACTTCGACAACCGCGTCACCGACTATTACCGCGACAACACCGTCGCCCTGGAAGCGTTGAAAGCTGGGCAGTTCGACTATTGGCTGGAAATCAGCGCCAAGAACTGGGCCAACGCGTACAACATTCCAGCTGTCGCTCAAGGTCGATTGATCAAGGAAGAAATCCCCAACGGCAACCCCACCGGCATGCAGGGCTTTGTGTTCAATACGCGCAAGCCGATGTTCCAGGATGTTCGCGTGCGCAAGGCGATCAGCCTGTTGCTGGACTTTGAATGGAGCAACAAGCAACTGTTCAACGGCGCCTATACCCGCAGCCGCAGTTACTTTGAAAACTCGGAAATGGCCGCCACCGGCTTACCCGGCCCGGACGAGTTGGCGATTCTTGAGCCGCTGCGCGACAAGATCCCGGCCGAGGTGTTCACCCAAGCCTTCGAGCCTGCCAAAACCGACGGCAGCGGCATGATCCGCGCCCAGCAGCGTGAGGCTTACCAGTTGCTGCAGGAGGCCGGCTGGAAGATCGTCAACGACAAAATGGTCGACACCACCGGCAAACCGGTAACCATCGAGTTCCTGCTGGCCCAGACCGAATTCGAACGCATCCTGCTGCCGTTCAAGCGCAACCTCGCCGACCTGGGTATCGACCTGGTGATTCGCCGGGTCGACGTGTCGCAATACATCAACCGCCTGCGCTCGCGGGACTTCGACATGCTGGTGGGCAGTTTCCCCCAATCCACGTCGCCAGGTAACGAGCAGCGTGAATTCTGGAAATCCTCCAGCGCCGACAAACCCGGCAGCCGCAACTACATGGGGCTCAAGGACCCGGCGGTCGACCAATTGGTGGAAGAGTTGATCGACGCCGACTCGCGCAAAAGCCTAGTGGCCCATGCCAAGGCCCTGGACCGCGTGCTGCAGTTCGGTTACTACGTCATCCCCAATTGGCACATCAAGACATTCCGCGTCGCCTACTGGGACCATCTGGGCCACCCCAAGGTCCCGCCGCGCTATGACGTCGGCACGGTCACCTGGTGGGCCAAACCCAACGTCAAACCGGCGGTTTCCCTGGACACGACTCAAAGCGCCGACCCGGCGAGCGGAGGCAATTGAATGCTGGCCTATATTCTTCGCCGCCTGTTGCTGATCATCCCCACGCTGTTCGGGATACTGCTGATCAACTTCATCATCATCCAGGCCGCCCCCGGCGGCCCGGTGGAACAGATGATCGCCAAGCTCGAAGGCTTTGACGGCGCCACCAGTCGCATTGCGGGCGGCGGCGCCGAAGTCTCGGTGGCCGGCTCCAGTTATCGGGGCGCCCAGGGGCTGGACCCGGCGCTGATCAAGGAAATTGAGAAGATGTACGGCTTCGACAAGTCGGCACCGGAACGTTTGTGGATCATGGTCAAGAACTACGCCCGGCTGGACTTCGGCGACAGCTTCTTCCGCGATGCCAAGGTCATCGACCTGATCAAGGAAAAGATGCCGGTGTCCATCTCCCTCGGGTTGTGGAGCACGCTGATCATGTACCTGGTGTCGATCCCGCTGGGCATCGCCAAAGCCACGCGCCATGGCAGCCACTTCGATGTGTGGACCAGCTCGGCGATCATCGTCGGCTACGCGATCCCGGCGTTCCTGTTCGCCATCCTGCTGATCGTGGTGTTTGCCGGCGGCAGTTATTTCGACTGGTTCCCATTGCGCGGCCTCACCTCCAACAATTTCGACGAGTTGAGTTGGGGCGGCAAGATCCTCGATTACTTCTGGCACCTGGCGCTGCCGATCACCGCGCTGGTGATCGGCAACTTCGCGACGATGACGCTGCTGACCAAAAACAGCTTTCTCGACGAGATCAACAAGCAGTACGTGATCACGGCCAAAGCCAAAGGCCTGACCAACCACCGCGTGCTCTACGGTCATGTATTCCGCAACGCGATGCTGCTGGTCATCGCCGGATTCCCGTCAGCCTTCATCGGGATCTTCTTCACCGGCTCATTGCTGGTGGAAGTGATTTTCTCCCTCGACGGCCTGGGCCTGATGAGCTTTGAAGCGGCGATCAACCGCGACTACCCGGTGGTGTTCGGTACGCTGTTTATCTTCACCCTGCTGGGGCTGATTGTGAAGCTGATCGGCGACCTCACCTACACGCTGGTCGATCCGCGCATCGACTTCGCCAGCCGGGAGCATTGAGATGAATCTATCCCCCCTCAATCGCCGCCGATTCGAGCGGTTCAAGGCGAACAAACGTGGCTGGTGGTCGCTGTGGCTGTTCCTGATCCTGTTCGTGCTGAGCCTGGGTGCGGAACTGATCGCCAACGACAAGCCGCTGGCCGTGCATTACGACGGCGGCTGGTATTTTCCGGCGCTCAAGCGCTACCCCGAGACGACCTTCGGCGGTGAGTTCCCGCTGGAGGCCAACTACAAGAGCCCGTACATCCAGGAGCTGCTCAAGGCCAAGGATGCGTGGACCTTGTGGGCACCGATCCCATTCAGCTACCAGAGCATCAATTACGACCTGAAAGTCCCCGCGCCGGCTCCGCCTTCGAGCGTCAACCTGCTGGGCACCGATGACCAAGGCCGCGATGTGCTGGCCCGGGTCATCTACGGGTTCCGGGTTTCGGTGCTGTTTGCCCTGACCCTGACCGTCCTCAGCTCGATCATCGGCGTTATCGCCGGGGCCTTGCAGGGTTTCTACGGTGGCTGGGTCGATCTGGCCGGACAGCGATTCCTGGAAATCTGGTCGGGCCTGCCAGTGTTGTACCTGCTGATCATCCTCGCCAGCTTCGTGCAGCCCAACTTCTGGTGGTTGCTGGGGATCATGCTGTTGTTCTCGTGGATGAGCCTGGTGGACGTGGTGCGCGCCGAGTTCCTGCGCGGGCGCAACCTGGAATACGTACGCGCAGCCCGGGCGCTGGGCATGCAGAATGGCGCGATCATGTTCCGCCATATCCTGCCCAACGCCATGGTCTCGACCATGACCTTCATGCCATTCATCCTCACCGGAGCCATCGGCACCCTCACGGCCCTCGACTTCCTGGGCTTCGGGCTGCCGGCCGGTTCACCGTCCCTGGGCGAGCTGGTGGCCCAGGGCAAATCCAACCTGCAAGCGCCCTGGCTGGGTATGAGTGCCTTTGCCGTGCTGGCGATCATGTTGAGTTTGCTGGTGTTTATCGGCGAGTCCGCTCGCGATGCTTTCGACCCGAGGAAATGAGATGAATCAGGACAATCTGATCGAAGTCCGCGACCTCAGTGTCGAGTTCGTCACCGGCAATCACCACCAGCGCGTGGTGAACAACATCAGTTTCGATATCAAGCGTGGCGAAACCCTGGCCCTGGTCGGCGAAAGCGGCTCGGGCAAGTCAGTGACCGCCCACTCGATCCTGCGCCTGCTGCCCTACCCGCTGGCGCGGCATCCGTCAGGCACCATCGCTTATTCCGGGCAGGACTTGCTGACCCTCAAGGAAAAGACCATCCGGCACATTCGCGGCAACCGTATTGCGATGATTTTCCAGGAACCGATGACCTCGTTGAACCCGCTGCACTCCATCGAGAAACAGATCAACGAAGTGCTCGGCCTGCATAAGGGGCTCACCGGCAAAGTCGCCACCCGGCGTACCCTGGAACTGCTTGAACTGGTGGGTATCCCCGAGCCGCACAAGCGCCTCAAGGCCCTGCCCCACGAATTGTCCGGCGGCCAGCGCCAACGGGTGATGATCGCGATGGCGCTGGCCAACGAGCCGGAACTGTTGATCGCCGACGAACCGACCACGGCCCTCGACGTCACGGTGCAATTGAAAATCCTCGAATTGCTCAAGTCTTTGCAGGCCCGCCTGGGCATGGCGCTGCTGCTGATCAGCCATGACTTGAACCTGGTACGGCGCATTGCCCACCGGGTGTGCGTGATGCAGCAAGGTTGCATCGTTGAACAGGCCGACTGCGAGACGCTGTTCCAATCGCCTCGGCACCCCTACACCCAGGAACTGCTGGCCGCTGAGCCCAGCGGCGGACCTGTTGCCAACGAAGTCGGGCCGCCGTTGCTGGAAGTCGATGACCTCAAGGTCTGGTTCCCGATCAAGAAAGGCTTTTTGCGCAGCACCGTCGATTACGTCAAGGCGGTGGACGGTATCCATTTCAGCCTGCCCCAGGGGCAGACCCTGGGGATTGTCGGCGAAAGCGGCTCGGGCAAATCGACCCTGGGCCTGGCGATTCTGCGGCTGATCGGCAGCAAGGGCGGCATTCGTTTTGAAGGCCAGCAACTGGATAAACTCAGCCAGCAGCAGGTGCGCCCGCTGCGGCGGGAAATGCAGGTGGTGTTCCAGGACCCGTTCGGCAGCCTGAGCCCGCGCATGTGTGTCAGCGAAATCGTCGGCGAAGGTTTGCGCATTCACAAGATGGGCACTCCGGCCGAGCAGGAAGCGGCGATTATCGCGGCGCTCAAGGAAGTCGGCCTGGACCCGGCATCACGCCATCGTTACCCCCACGAGTTCTCCGGCGGCCAGCGCCAACGCATCGCTATTGCTCGTGCGCTGGTGCTCAAGCCGCGCCTGATCCTGCTGGACGAACCCACCTCGGCGCTGGACCGCACGGTGCAGCGGCAAGTGGTCGAGTTGTTACGCAGCCTTCAGGCCAAGTACAACCTCACTTACCTGTTTATCAGCCATGACCTGGCGGTGGTGAAGGCGTTGAGTCACCAACTAATGGTGGTCAAGCATGGGCAGGTGGTGGAACAAGGCGATGCCCAGACGATTTTTGCCGATCCGCAGCATGCGTATACCCGGCAATTGCTGGAGGCTGCGTTTCTCGTACCGCCCGCCGATCAACCCACTCAATAAAGCCGCGCCTGGCAGCCTTTTGCGTGAAGCTTGAAGCTTGAAGCTTGAAGCTTGAGACTTGATGTACGAGGCTGTTGCCTGCTCATTCAAACCCTCTCAAGGAGCGCCTGCCATGACCGCCGCAACAGCACCGTTTTTCTGGCGTGACCCGGCGTTGGCGTTCATCGAGGCGCGCACCATTGCCGACGGACGCAAGGTGACCTACAGCCGGCATGCGCACGAGCACTTTTCCATCGGTGCGATCACCACCGGACGCAGCTATTACCACTACGGTACGCAAACGTTCGAGATCGACGCGGGCACGGTGGTCCTCATGAACCCCGGCGATGTGCATGCATGCAACCCCATCGACAATGAGCCGTGGTCCTATCAGATGCTGTACATCGACACGCCTTGGCTGACGGACCTGCAGCACCAACTGGGCTTCAGCACTGACCAGGGTTACCGGCCGTTCAACACGCCCTACGTCCGCGATCCGGTGCTGTATCGCGGCTTGCTGGAGTTGTACCGGGTCCTGGTGGATACCCAGGCCGAACACCTGCAAAAACAAAGCGCGCTGGTCAGTTATTTCACCGAAGTACAGCAGCGTCTGAACCCTGCAGATACCCCGGTACGCGAGGTCAACCACAAACTGGAACGGGCCGCCGAATACATTCGCGCGCAATGCACACAAGCGTTGAAGCTGGAAGATATCTGCCTGGCCGCCGAGCTGTCGCCCTCGTACTTGATCCGCGCCTTCAAGCAGTATTACGGGCTGACGCCCCATGCGTTCCTGATCAACCAACGTATCCAGTTTGCCCGTGCCCAACTGCGCCAGGGCGAGCTGATTGCCGACGTGGCCCTGGCGGCGGGCTTTGCTGACCAGGCACATTTCCAGCGCGCCTTCAAACAGCACTTTGCGGCGACGCCGGGCCAATACCGCGACCTGCTCAAGCCATCAGCAAATAACCCACACTGGCCACCAGCAACGCGGCCATTGAACGGTTGAACAGTCGTACGCCCTGGGGGTTGCCGAGGTAACGCCGCAAAAACGTTCCGGCATAGGCCCAGCACGCTACCGACAGGTAGCAGATCACCAGGTAGAGCGCCGCGAACAACCAGACCTGCGCAGCCTCGCCATCCGCCACAAACAAGCCCATGCCCGCGACACAGGCCAACCAGGCTTTCGGGTTGAGCCACTGCATGATCGCCCCGTACAGCATCGACGGCGCGGTAGCCGTACCCTCGGCGTCCAACCGGCCATCGTCCACGGCCAGTTTCCAGGCCATGTACAGCAGGAAGGCCACTCCTCCCCATTGAATCAATTGGGTGAGGATGGGCCAGCGCAGCAGCACTTCATGCAGCCCGAGGCCGATCAACACCAGCAACAAGGTGAAGCCCACGGCAGCGCCAACCACATGTTTCTGACTGGCGGCAAAACCGAAGCGCGCACCGGAACTCAAGGCGACCACATTGACCGGGCCCGGTGTAATGGAGGTCGCCAGGGCGAAGGCGGCCATGGAAATGATCAAGCTCATTGCAATTCCCTTTAAGTGGTGACGATCAAGATGACCCCACGGTAAAGGGCGCGGCGCGCGCGGTATTGAAGAAAATGCCCCTCGGCCGCTGAACAGCGAAAAGTGTGCGCCGGGACGATACCACCCAGGCGCGGCTGTGGAAGGCTTCAACGCGTGGCGATGCTGCCTCAGCGCTGTGAAGGAATGCGGATATCACCGTCGCGGCACTGGGTCTTGACACTGCGTGGGCAGCCGGCGAACGCCAGATCTTTGGTCAGGCACACCCGCACTTCCGAGAGCACCTTGCCCTTGCAGATCACCGCCAGCCCATGGCTGCCCATGCGAGGGTTGCTTTCACGAAACAACGCCTCGATCTGCTGGGCCGGTAATGACGGCGGCGAATTGAGCGGTTGCAACTGTTGCGGAATGTTCACCACACCCAGCGCGGTATCGGCTTTTTCCAGGTAGGCCAATGGCTCAAGCCCGGAGCACGTGCCGTGCTTGGCCCATTCATGCTTGAGCAGCGAACGGCTGGGGAACAGTGTGGCGCCCTTGTCCATGGCGTCGCGGCTCAACGACGACTGCGGCTCACATGATGCCGGCCACCCGCCCCGCGCGTATTGCGGCCACAAGCCGTGCAGCACAAAGCCATAACCCTTGCCCGAACACTGCTCGTTGTCCGGGTGCGTCAGGCAAAAGGTCGGCGACCACGACAATGACAACAGATAAAAATCAAACTCCCCCGCTTGCCCTTGGCTGCGCGGCGCCGCCACAGCCCCCGTGGCCAGCACCAGCCAACATACCATCCAGTATTTCATCTGTTTGTTCCTTGAAAAAAGCTGACCTTAGTACGGCGACTCGCAATGATGGGGGTTACGTTGTAGCACCCGGTCGAGAATCCGATCGGTCTTCAACGCTTCGATGGCGAGCGAAGGATGCTGCGCCTCCCCACGAATATGCGCATTCATGCCCAACACGTGGTGCCATTGGATATGCGTGTGGCACGGGATGGTGAGGACTTCGCTCACTTCGCCTTCAAGGTGTATCGGCTGGTCTTCGAACACTGAAAAACAGATACGCCCGCGGCTACCGATCAACTCGACCCGGTCTTCGCGCCGGTCTGCCACAAAGTTCCAGACGCCCATGCCCAGCGCGCCCGACGCGAAGCGCCAGCTGGCCGTCACGGCATCCTCCGCGGCATAACGGCCTGCCTGGCGCGCGGTGAACCCGGCCACATCGACGATATCCCCGGCCAGGTACTGAAACAGGTCGAAACCATGGCTGGCCAGGTCGGCAAAGTAGCCACCCCCGGCAATCGCCGGGTCGGTGCGCCAGTTTGCGGGGTGGGTGTCCGTTGCGGCGGCCGGCTTGCACAAGGTCCAGGTCAGATGACGCAATTCCCCGATGCACCCGGCCTGCAGCCAGTCTCGTACCTGCTGGAAGCGCGGCAACGAGCGGCGATAGTAGGACACGAACAAATGCAGCCCGGCACGCTCGAAAGCATGCTGCATCAACGCGCTCTGCCCGGCATTCAACGACATGGGTTTCTCGACGCAGCAATGCTTGCCGGCCGCCGCCACCATCAGGCTGTATTCAAGGTGACTGTCGGGCGGTGTGGCGATGTACACCGCATCCACCTCAGGGTCGTTGATCAAGGCCTGGGCGTCGGTGTAATAGCGTGCAATGCCATGGCGTGCCGCATAATCGCGCACCGCCTCGGCACGCCGCCCCATCACTGCGACCAGCGCCGAACCTGGCGCTTTATAGAAAGCGGGTCCACTCTTCAACTCAGTGACACTGCCACAGCCGATCATGCCCCAGCGTACGGTACTCATCTGCCTTCCTCGTCCGTGTTGTCCAGCGAGCAGTATCCACATCCCCTGATGCAAGTGCCACCGCCGCCCAGCATGACAATTGCATTACACTTTGATGACAGCCACCTCGCTACGGAGCTCTTAACATTGAAAACACGCGCAACCGTTATTTGCGCCCATGAGGGGCATATCCTTTTTGTGCGCAAATCCCGATCAAAATGGGCACTGCCGGGCGGCAAGGTCGAACCCGGAGAGCGCCCCGTCGGCGCGGCCGAACGGGAGCTGCATGAAGAAACCGGGTTGAAAGTGGATGGCCTGCTGTACCTGCAGGAACTCAAGGCTCGCGACACCGAACACCATGTGTTTGAAGCCTCTGTGATCAATATCGCGGACGCCCGGCCCTGCAACGAAATCATCGAGTGCCAGTGGCACGCTTATACCGCCGTGGACGATCTGGATACCACCGACGCCACCCGGCATATCGTCAAAACCTTCCTGCGTCGCCTCTGATCTCCCTGCCCTGCCCTCTACGCTCTGCCGTTCGACAAAGGAATTGACGAACGCGGCAGCGCCTACCCACTCAGGAACGCGGCTTGCCCCCTACCCCTTGAGTCATCTTCTCCCTGGCCTTTGCCTGCCCTCGCTGATAAAGCGCCTCGACCAATTTCTGCCGTTCATCCTGCGGCAAGTTGCTTGCGAACTGTGCCAAGGTATCGTCCACCAACGCCCGAAGCGCAGCATCCGCTTCGCGTGCCTTGGCCAGTTCAGACACCAGCGCATCGCGATCCAGGGTCGGCGCCTCCAATTGCTTGATCACCCCCAGCCGAGCCTCACGCCCCGCCATGATCAACGGCTGGCTGTCGGCACGATTGTGGCGCAGCAACTGGCGCAACTCCTTGCGCCGTTCCACAGGCAGCTTGAACATCGCCTGGCGCAGGCCATGCTGATTGACCACCGCCTCGACAGGCGTGGCAGCGGCCATCCAGTGATAGAGGCCGCCCGCCACCCCACCGATCAAAAATACGTTAAGCAACACCGAAACGACCAACCAGGGTTTAAGAGCTTTGGGTGTCATTGCTCGGTTTCCTCGGCGTTGACGGTGAAGACGACTTCAGCATCGCCCTGATCGAAGACGCTGGGCAGCACTTCGGCTGACAACATGGGCCGCGGTATGCTCATCGACGCCACCAGAACCCCCGCCGCGATGCCGGCAATGCCCACGCCGACCAGCCCGGCCGGCGACAACCAATTGGCGTAGCGCGACCAGAACGATCTGCGTTGCGCGGCCGATTGACGAATTTGCCGCACCAACGCAGGGTCGGGGAGCGCCAGTTGATGACTGTCCATCTGCTGATCAAGCCAACTCGCCGCGCTCAATGCTTCGCGGGCGCCAGGGTCGCCGCTGTCGAGCAAGGCGCGGGCCGCCGCTTGATCGGCGACGGGCCAGCGGTGCAGGCTGGCGCCATAGGCATCGGCCAGGTAAGCAAATCGTTCAGGTGTCATGGTGTTCCCCTTCCTGGGCGGGCGAGCCCGGGTGTGTCGGCAAGTTGACGGCGCAACTGGCGGCGGGCCCGCGACAGCAGGCTCTCCAGTGCCTCGACGCTGATATTCATCAGGGCCGCGGCGTCGATGTTCGACAGCTCCTGGTAATACTGCAACACGATGGCTTCGCGCTGACGCTCGGGCAACGCCGCTAATGCGGCGGCCATGCGGGCGCTGCGCTCGCTGGTTTCCAACTGCTCATCCGGGGACGGTGCGCTGTCCGCCAGCTCCAGCGCCTCGTCCTCATTCAACGGGCGTTCTCTGCGCCGACGCAAGCGGTCATGGCACAGGTTGAGCGCCACCCGGTGCAGCCAGGTGTCGAAACGCGCCTCACCTGCACGCCAATTGGCCGCCTGCCGCCAGATCCGCAAGAAACTTTCCTGGGCCACGTCCCTGGCCTCGTCGGCATCCCCCAACAGCCGACCGGCGAGTGCCAGCAACCGCGGCAGCTTGCGCGTCACCATTTCATTGACGGCTGCGGCCTCGTTGTTGCCGATACGCGCCAGTAGCTCAACGTCCGGATCAGTGTCTTTCAATCGGGTAATACTCGGTCCGGGGTCAGTTTTCAGCGAATCCAGTGCCCTTCGCGCCAGTACCAGTTCGGGCCACGGGACTCCCAATGCCCAGGCTCCCACCGGGCGTTGCGCATCACCAGTTGCCAGTGGCCGGGCACCCAGGCGTAGGCACCGTGCTCCCAACGCCAGTGACCGCGATCCCAGGCGTAACCCGGGCGTTCGGCGGGGATCACTTCAACGCGTTCCGCCGGTGGCGCCTCGCGGATAATCACTTCGGTCTGGGCGAAAACAGGGGTGCTGACAAACGCGGCGAAAGCCAGCGGGGCCAGCAAGGCACAACGCAACTTGGCCAGTGATTTCATGGCAACTCCTTCATACGGCGAGCGAAAGTGCACGCTGCTGATGGGTTGAACGGCGAATGCGGAAAAACCCGTCGCGGAAAAAACAGATTTTTTCCAGACGTTAACCAAGAGGAAGTATTGCCCAGGGAATGACAGCGCTTGATGAAATGTCTGAAAGCATCGCGACGGATTTGCGCCGGTGGTTGCGTTCAAGGAGTAACGCAGCACACACCAAGAGGAAATATCATGTCCCGTCGCCTATATATGCTGGTAGCCGCCCTGCTGATCGTCAGCCTCAGCGGCTGCGTGATCCTGCCGGAACACCGGCATTGCTGCTGGCGCTACTACGGCGCCGCCACCCCCGCAACCAGCACCGTCAACAGCTAAGCCATCGCCGCAAAACCACGGCGCCCAGCCTTGATCTCGGTGCGCAACTCGCCAATCAGGTTTGAGATGGAACGGATGCTGTCCAGACCTTGGGGCGAGACCCGAGTCAGCAGCAGGTCGACACGGCCGGACGCCGGTTCGAACACGCAAATGCGCAGCGAACCGTCGCTGTTGAGGCTGCAATCACATGCCAGCGGCAGGAACCCCGCGGCCATGATGCGGTTGAGTTCGACGATTGAAATCATGATGAGGCCCCGTCCGTGGATTCACCCGGTAAGTGCTATACAGCCAGCATAGATAAGCATTTGCCTGCTACTGAACAATTAACTCAAAAGTGTTAGCTGTGCCTCACTATGCTGTGAAAACGCTGGTGTGCTGGCGCCAGAAACCCAGCACGCGACCTCTCGTCTGCGGCTTGCGCGAAGGCTTGACTCAAAGCGTCGATCACAAGACGCTCTTGGCTTTTGGCCATCATCCGAGCCGTCCCCCATGAACATCGATCCCCCACGCCTGCCCGACAGCGACGTCTACAAAACCCTGCTGGAATCGACCAAGGCCATCCCCTGGCGTATTGACTGGCAGACCATGACCTTCAGCTATATCGGCCCGCAGATCGAAACATTGCTGGGCTGGACCCCGCAAAGCTGGGTCAGCGTGGATGACTGGGTCGAACGCATGCACCCGGACGACCGCGAATACGTGGTGAATTTCTGCGTATCGCAATCACGCGCCGGCGTCGATCACGAGGCTGACTATCGCGCACTGACGGTCAATGGCGACTATGTGTGGATTCGCGATGTGGTGCATGTGGTGCGCAAAGACGGCGAAGTGGAGGCACTGATCGGCTTCATGTTCGATATCAGCGAACGCAAAAAGACTGAAGAACACCTGATCCGCCTGCAAAAACAACTGGAGGAGTATTCCTTCCAGGACGGCCTCACAGGCATCGCCAACCGCCGCATGTTCGACACCGTGCTGGAACGCGAATGGGCCAGCGCGCTGCGCAGCCGGTTACCGCTGTCGTTGATCATCCTCGATATTGATTTCTTCAAGCAGTACAACGACCACTACGGCCATATCAAGGGCGATGAATGCCTGCGCCAGGTGGCACGCACCCTGTCCCAGGCCGCCAACCGGCCACGGGACTTCATTGCACGCATCGGCGGCGAAGAGTTTGTGTGGCTGCTGCCGGAAACCGATGCCGCGTCGGCGCGGCAGGTGGCCCGACGGTGCCTGCATCTGATTTGCCAACAACAGATCGAGCACGCTTCCTCGCCCGTATCGAACCTGCTGACGTTGAGCCTGGGCGTGGGCACTCACATCGTTACGCCCGACAGCGTCGTGTTGCGGTTTGTCGAATCCGTCGACAAGTTGCTCTACCAAGCCAAACACAATGGCAGGATGCGCGCGGAGTTTTCCGATAGTGAAGTTTGACGCCGGGATCAAATTCCGGGCAAAAAAAATCCCAAGTAGCTGATGGAAACTTGGGATTTAAAAATGCATAAACCGTGGGAGGTGAACGCCCGGCTATAGTAACGGTTGAGCAAACCCGCAACAAGATTATTTTAATCCTTTCGTCGGATTAAAAGCGTCGTAAGTCATTCAATATCCACACATTTTTTAAGGTAGCCAATAACAATAGTGCCACTTTTTGGTGCAATAAGCGTTTATAAGCACCCACACTTTGTCGGCCTATTCCCGCTATTTAAATAAGGTTATTGATTAGAGCGGGCCAATTGTTTCGGCATACTGTTTCTTGAGTTGCTTGCAGGCTTCAGGAGGGACCAGGCTGGTGGGGGCAGCCGCACGGGCGACACTTTCAAGATGTTGGCAGAATGCCAGGCGTTCGGCGGCCTGCTCCCGCTCTCGGTCGACCTCAGCGTTCAGCCGCATGAAATAAGCGCCCAGCAGCACCGCCACGCACAAAACCCCGATCGCAAAAAAGCGAAAGCTGCTCGAGGATGGCGGTTCTGGCTGATTCATGTCTCGCAAGCGTCCTGCTGGAGTGACTAGAAGTACTCAATTGTATGCAAATAGAAACCTATTCATTGTCGTGGTTTTGTAAAAACCGTGTAACTACAACGTTTCCGCCTGCTGCCGACGCCGAAACTGCCCCGGCGCCACACCATGGGCCTTGCGGAAACAACGGGAGAAGTAGGCTTCATCGGTAAAGCCACAACGTTGCGCAATGACGCCGATCATCTGTGTGCTGTTGAGCAACAGGGTGCGTGCCAATTGCATCCGGCGATCAAGCACCAGCTGGGAGAAGGGTTTACCGGTTTCCTTGCGCAGCAGATGCGTCAGGTAGTTGGGTGACAGGAATGCGGCGGCGGCCGTGTCGATCAGGTTCAGGCTGGGCTCGTGCACATGCTCGCGGATATAGCCCTGCACCCGCGCCAAGGCGTCCTTGCGCCCGCGCCGGATGGCGTTGTTGGCGGCAAAGGCTTGCAGCGGCCCGGCGTACTGCTCGCAGACCAGTCCTATCAGTTGAAACAGGTAGCCCTTGAGCCTCTCGCGGGCACCAAAAGCGCGATGGGTGTCGAGGGCTCGCATATGGGCCAGCCAGGTTTTGACTTCTTCGAACGCCGCATCATCGAGGATAAAGTCCAGTTGTTCCTGAAAGCGAAACGGCGACAGCTCCGGCGCCTGTCCGAAGGGGATATCCTCCAGGTCCAGCGGGTCACAGGTCAGCTGCGGCAGGAAAAACGCCTGGCTGAAGTTGATCAGCATGAACTCGCCGTCTTCGGGATGGGGGATCACATGCAGGCGATGGGGCAGGATGAACGCCAGGGCTTTACGCGGAAACGGTCGCACCGCCCCGCCGATATGCTGCACGGTGTCGCCGCCGAGGTTGATCTGGATCTGGAAGTACTCATGCCGATGAGGCGTGGTCAGCGCCGCCCGCCCGCGTTTGTCGCGGATATAGAAGTCGGGGCGGTCGCTGCGTTGCTCCATGCCATAAGTGGTGACGCGGGTGCCGGGCATAGCGCTCTCTCGGGTAGCCAGGGCACCACTTTAGCCTCAACCGTGGCCCAAGGTGAAACTCAACTCGCCGACACCGTCGATACCGGCAGTCACAGTATCTCCCGGTTGCAACGCGCCGACCCCGGCGGGGGTGCCGGTGAAGATCAGGTCACCGGCCTTGAGCGCCACGGACCGGGAAGCGTGGCTGATCACTTCGCTGACCGACCAGATCTGGTCGGCCAAGTCGCCGACCTGACGTTGTTCGCCATTGACCTTCAGCCAGATTTTGCCGGTGGACGGGTGCCCTGCCGCACTCACCGGCTGCAACGCGGTACTGGGCGCCGACTCATCAAAGGCTTTGGCCCATTCCCACGGGCGTGAGAGCTTTTTCGCCTGGGCTTGCAAGTCGCGGCGTGTCAGGTCGATCCCCACGCCATAACCCCAGATGAGAGAAAAGGCATCCTCAGGGCTGATGTCCACCCCGCCCTTGCCGATGGCCACCACCAGTTCCACTTCATGGTGCAGGTCGGCAGTCAGCGGCGGGTAGGCGATCACACCTTCGGCCGGCACCACCGCATCCGCAGGTTTCATGAAGAAGAACGGCGGCTCGCGATCCGGGTCATGCCCCATTTCGCGGGCGTGCTCGCTGTAGTTGCGGCCGACGCAGAACACGCGACGCAGGGGGAAACGCGCATCGCTGCCCTGGATGGCCAGGGACGGGGTTTGCGCGGGGGGGAATACGAAATCGGTCATGGCCTGTGCCTCCTGGTTTACCTGGCACCAGTATGGCAAGCGACAGGAGGGCAAAGTTGGACAGGCTTACGCAGATTTTGCACTGGCCGGTGCAAAGCACCCAGTGACTATTTGCGCGCTACCTTGTAGCGCAGGCAGTCCTGATAGAAGCTCTGGCGTATCGACTCGGGCTTGAGCCGCGAACGGCTGTCATAGGTCTGCTCGGTGATGCCCATGGCCATCATGCGCATCCACGATTTGCTGAACTTGATGGTCTGGATCTTCTGGCGCGCCGCATACAGCGACACCCCCGACAACTTGAGTTCCTGGGCCCTGGCAGCCGTGCCGGCGCCCCAACTGCACATGTACTTGTCACCCTCGCGCAGCTCCCTCGCCTGCACGGCAGCCGCACCGCCCGCCAGGGAGCAGGCAATCAGCATGATTCCAACAGTGCGCATTTGCTTCCCCACCTAACCACCTGAAAATAAAAGTGATTCTGGCGAGAATTTTGTTACAAAGGGGCCATTAAATTGCCTTACTGCGTAAACATTTTACGTACGCAGTAGGCGCCAACTCTGCGGCAAGTGAGCTTGCTCGCGCTGGACCGCGCCTAACCTCACGCAATGAGCTTTATCGCTTTTCTGTGTAGTCCTCTCGACTGGTTTTCTACGAGACTTCCACGCATCAAGTCATCCCATTCTGTTTTTGCAAACCGTTCATCTCACCGCTTTTTGTTACGGCAGACTCCGGCGCCTTGCCCTTCTGCCGAGACGTCACGGATGACCCACGCCTCCCACATCCCCCATATCGAACACGCGCTGGATGGCTTTCATCAGAGCCTGGCGCACTACCGCCGACAGATGAGCGCCTGGTACGCGCAGGCACTGGACTCACTCAGCCATGTCGCGGATATGCCATCGCTGTTGGGAATGGATCGGGTGTTACGGGTGGGAGACTCACAGCGCTCGGTGAGCCTTTCCGATGCGGACTTTTCTACCGTAGCCCGTTGCCCGGCGGGCGGTGTGCTGCAGATCGAGAGCCAGTTCGAGTCGGTGTACGACGTACCGATCGGCAATATCCCCGTTGAAGTCATCGGGCCGGATGACGACAGCTCTGCCGTGGTCGTGCTGGACGAGCATGGCAAAGGCTCGCACGTTTGTGCAGCAGGCGGGCGATACGAGGTACGGGTACAAGGCGGCGTTTCAGCAGAGCAGGTAGACGCTTTGTTCGCCTCCTACACCGGGCTGACGGCGGATCTGGAGCAATGGCTGCGCTCACAATGGAAGGGTTTCCGGCCGCATTGGGAGGTGGCGACAGCCAGTGCGGTTGGCAGCGGTGTGCTGGCAGGCAGTTGGGCGGCGATCAGGGATGTGTGGGACAGCATCAAGCTGGTGCAGGCGATTCTTGAAGACCCGTTGAAATTTGCCGAACAGCTGGGGGCCGAGGCGGCGTAAAACTGGCTATCGCATTGAACATGACGAAAGAAGCGGCGCCCACATAAATGTTTGGTCGGGGAAGAAAAAAGGACCGCATTACCTTTTCGACGGCAATCAAAAAATCGTACTGCAGCTAACCAAGAGATTTAAAAAATGAGCTATCTAGATGAAGTACTGATCAAAGACCTGAAAAAAAAACAATATTAGTTTCAACACCCTATCTCCAATAGAGCAAGACTCGGTGATCAATAAAATCCATAAGCATGTCCCCTTTAGCGGAAGCAAAATTGCATGGGAAAGATTAAAGAGCAGTATTAATCTCGGCTCCGAACCCTCGGAGTCCTCGATTTTTCTTCTCGCTGAAGAAATCAGCAAAGTAACCAGCGCCGACCTGATTTTTATCGGTGACTCAGCCTGTGATGGCGCCTATTCAATAGGCCATGAGCACCTAACCCAAACACTCAGAATTTTTTCCGAACTACCTCAACACACCTATATTGTGTCGCAGGCAATTAACTGGATTGCGTGCATATCCTTCGAGGGTCACTTGGACTTCGCAACTCTTCCTACTGAGTAAGCTTCGTGAGAAGCAAAACCTTCTCTCCACACCACAACCGCATGTGAGAAATGGACACTTAAGTCCAACACTATGAATGTGGGTAACAATCTTGTAAGAATTTCGCTAGCGAAGAAGTGAAATAAAGATACGAGTTAGTGAAGTCATTTTTGATGCGGGCACGATACGCGTGCGCTTCCATTCGCCTGCGGGAAGTGGCATCACCTTATGGATGGGCATCTCACCAACTATCGGCGAGGAGCAGGATGTTGAGCTCGATTTGGATGAGATTTTCTCCTGGGGGAAGAACCTCACTCCTTCCTCGCGTAAAGCTCCACAAATCAACGTTATAAAACGGCATTACCCAAATAACAGCTCAAATCGCTCAAAACGCAGATCAGGAATGAGCGACACTAAAGCTCGGAGGCTCGATAATCCTTATTGAGCTTGATGAATCATCCACTCAGAAGTCAGGGTTTGTAGAAGTCAAAGCAACCAAAACCCACCCATATCCAACAAACATTCAAGCCCAACCTCACCCCCACGCCACCACCAACAACCCCACCCCCAACACCAGACACAACGGCGAATAAACATACGTATCCAACCGCGCAAACCTCGACCCGCCTACCTTCTTGAAAAAACCCACCAGCTCAGAATCCCCGATCGCCCTGGCAAACATGATCACGGCGATCGCGCTGATCACCCACTGCAGCGCCCCATGGGATACCGGCGAAAAGTACAATCCGACCCGCAAGCAAACGAGCAGCGCTATGGCTACCAGCCCCATCGCGACCAGGAAAGTGACCAGTGCCGAAGGCTTGAATGCCGGCTTTGGCCCGCCGGCGAATTCGCCCGGCAATTGGGGTATGGCGGCGAGACTGCCGAGTTTTCCACCTGCAGCCCAGTACAGATGCACCATGCTGATACAGGTAAAAACACCGACGATCCATCGCGCGATGACAAAGCTCATGGTCGCTCTCCCCGAAAATGTGCGATTGAGGATAGTCGCCCCGGGATTTTTTGTAGGCATTTCGTCGGCGGCTGGTGGTAAAGTTGCGCCCCATGAAACTCGCCCGTGCCGACCGCTCGCTCATTGCCTGGATGCTCTACTGCTGCGTCCTGTTCAATGTGTTCGCCTGCAGTATTGGCCATGGGCAGATGATGGGGATGCAGCTCAACGGCATCGGCGGTCAGTTCTGTACGGTGGACCCGCGCACTCAAGCCCCCGCGCAAACCCAGTCCCCTGATGAGAACCTGCCGACGCTGTCCAAGGCGTTCGGTTGCCCGCTGTGCTCTACCGGTGGCATGGGCCCTGCGTTCAATACCAGTTTGAATGTGGCCGTATTGCCACAACCCCACGCGCCGCCTCCGGCCATCGTCCTTGCTGCTGACATCCCTGCCCGTTTCAACTGGCCTACGGCCCACCCGCGTGCACCTCCCGCCGCCGCCTGATCCCTTCGCTTTCCGATCCGCACCGCTCACCGTACCCATTGGGGACTACGGCGGCTGTGCGTTGTGTTCAAGCTGAGTTTTTCAGG
Organism: Pseudomonas sp. BCA17; assembly: GCF_004519405.1. GTDB lineage: Bacteria > Pseudomonadota > Gammaproteobacteria > Pseudomonadales > Pseudomonadaceae > Aquipseudomonas. Next base: position 255,407 of record NZ_SGWI01000006.1, read on the forward strand.
ATTCAACCATGAAACATTTACCCCTGTTGGCGGGCCTGTTCGGCTGCCTGCCTGTCTGTGGCTGGGCACTTGAACTGGCCCCGACCACCATTGATGGCGAACAAAGCGCCGAACCCGGCCTGGCCCTGGATCAGTCCAGCGGCATGGCGTCGCGCCTGGGCCTCAGCGTGCGGGAAACCCCGGCGTCGGTGGCCATCGCCAATCGCAATGATATCGAGCGCCATGGCGCCAAGACCTTCCGCGATGCGGCCAACACCCTGCCCGGCGTCAATGCCAGTGCACCGCCGGGGTTCGGCGGGTTTGTGTCCTATCGAGGCTTTACCAGCAGCCAGATCACCCAGATGTTCAACGGCATCAACGTCGCCACCGGCCTGGCACGGCCAGTGGATGCATGGATCTACGACCGGGTCGAACTCGTCGGTGGTCCCTCCTCCTTGATCAACGGTGCGGGGTCCGTGGGCGGATCGTTGAACTACGTGACCAAACTGGCGACTCGCGAGGAACAGGCAGCCGAAGGCCAACTCACCTACGGCAGCTACGACACCGCCGGAATGGCCCTGGGCCTCAACCACGCCCTGACCGAACCCGGCGCCGAGGTGCAACATTACGCGCGCCTGGATGTGAGCCGTAATACCAACCACAGCTACATCGACCGCGACCAGCGCGATGCCTGGAGCCTGGCGTTTTCCTTGCTCAGCGACTTGACGCCCAACCTGTCGCACACTCTGGCGCTGGAATACCAGGATGAACATGAAGACAGTCCCTACTGGGGCACGCCGGTGCTCAACCCCAAGGCCGGCGAATTGAAGATCGATCGACACAACCGCTTCAACAATTACAACGTCGCCGATGGCCGATACGAACAGCGCACAATCTGGGCACGCTCGATCATCGACTACCGGATCAACGACAACACCACACTGAAAAACACCCTCTATCATCTGGACAGCCAGCGCGACTATCGCAACCTGGAGACCTACCAATACAACGCCGACAACAGCGCCGTGAATCGCTCAACCGCCTACCAGGTGCGCCACCAGGGTGAGCAGAACGGCAACCAGTTCGAACTGCGTCACGACGCCACCCTCCTCGGCCTTGCCACCATCTGGTCAGGCGGCTTCGAATACAAGGTCAACAGCACCACCAACCATCCGCTGAACGTACCGGGCAAAAGCACGGTAGACCCGAACCACTACGACCCGGGACACTTTTACGACATCCCCGGCACCCTGCCGGGGTTCGTCCCGGACAAGACCAATGCGGTGACGACCCAGGCACTGTTCGTGGAAAACCGCCTGGGCCTTACCGATAAACTCTCGTTGCTGACGGGCCTGCGCTACGACGCCATCGACCTCGACGTGACCAACCACCGAGCGATCACGGCCACCAACCCACGGCACTTCAAACGCCGCTGGGAACCGCTGACCGGTCGCGTGGGCCTGACTTACCAGTTCATGCCGTCGGCCAATGTCTATGTGCAATACAGCACGGCGGCCGAGCAGCCATCGACCACTACCCAAGTATTCGATGTGTCCACCGGCAGGCAGTGGGAAGTGGGCAGCAAGTTCGACTACCTGGACGGTCGCGGCTCGGCCACCGTTGCCGCGTACAAGATCGAGCGCAAGGACTTTGCCGTCACCGACCCACTGAACCCGAACAGCAGCATTGCGGTGGGCGCGCAGTCGTCCAAAGGCATCGAACTCGCCAGCTCGTTGCGTATCACGCCGCGACTGCTGGCGGAAGGCAACTTTGCCTGGGTGGACGCCGAGTACGATGACTTCAATGAGAAACTCGCCAGCGGCGCCGTGGTATCGCGCAAGGGCAACACGCCGACCAACGTGCCCAAGCGCGTCGGTAACCTGTGGTTGACCTACGATTTTGCCGAGGCCTGGCAAGGCGGCGTGGACGCCCGCTACGTCGCTGAGGTGTATGCGGACAACGCCAATACCCTCACGGTGCCGGCCTACACGTTGTTCGGGACATTCCTGCGCTACAAGGTGGACGCCCATACCTCGGTGACCGGCAGGGTACGCAACCTGACCAATCAGGTGTATGCCGAGTTTGCCCATGTGTCGCCGGCGTATTACCTGGGGTCGCCGCGCACGTTCGAGCTGGCAGTGCAAACCCGGTTCTGAGTCTGGAATGTAATCAAAGAGGTCGGAGCAGGCGGGTTGTGGCGAGCAACCTTCCTGCGCCGGAGTGCGGGCTGATCAGGCAACGGGAGCGCTCCCTCGCCCCCGCTTGTCGTTACTTCAGGCTTGCCTCGACCTTCTGCGCCACATCATCCGTCAACCACGCCTTCCACACCTCGGGATGCTCCTTGAGAAACGCCTGGGCCACTTCCCGTGGTGGCGTGTGGTTCTCGCTCATGCTCGCCAAGGCTTTGTTCAGCGGGGCGATGGGAAACTGCACCTTGGTAAAGAACTCGGCGATCTGCGGATGTTCTTTCTGGAACGGCGTCGACACGCCAATGCTCAACTTGGATGCCAACGAGCGAGTCGGGCGGGGGTTGGGATTGTCGGCGTCGGTCAGCGTTTTCCAGGCATCGGCATCAAATGCCGGCTCCTCAAGCTGGATCAGCTTGTAACGCCCCATCAAGGGCGTCGGCGACCAGTAGTAGAACAACACCGGCTTGCCCCGACGGATCGACGAAGCGATCTCGGCATCCAGTGCCGCACCCGAACCGCTGCGGAAATTCACATAGCTGTCGTTGAGGCCATACGCCTTGAGTTTTTGTGCGTTGACCACTTCGGAGGTCCAGCCGATCGGGCTGTTGAGAAAGCGCCCCTTGCCAGGCGACTCAGGGTCCTTGAACACATCTTTGTAACGCGCCAGGTCCTGCACGGTCTTGAGATCCGGCGCCAGGGGCTTGAGACCTTTGGCGGGATCGCCCTTGACCACGTATTCCGGAACCCACCAACCTTCCGTCGCGCCCTTGACCGTATCGCCCAGGCCCAGCACCTTGCCTTCAGCCTCGGCCTTGATCCACACCGGGCTGCGGCCGGCCCACTCTTCGCCGATCACCTGGATATCGTTTTTCGCCAGGGCGGTTTCCAGGGTGATGGTGGTACCAGGCAAGGTGTCGGTGGGCAGGTCGTAGCCCTTCTCGACGATAAACCGCAGCACCTCGGTGATCAGGCTGCCACTTTCCCAATTCAGATCGGCAAAATGCACCGGCGCCTGGGCGGCGGATACCGGCAATGAAGCCAGTGACAGACTCAAGGTCGTCAGGGACGCAGCCAACAGCAATTTCAATCCTTTCATGCCTTCACCTCGCATTTTCGCAGCCATAGCGAACGGCTTTGCCGCCAATGCGCGAAGCCTCTGAATAGTTAAGTCAACTCAACTGTAGTAGAGGTTCCGAAAGAGCAAGCGTGTTTACGGTTACTCGCTGGCCTTGAAGGTCACCAACTCACCCTTGCGCCACTTGGCCGCCTTGCCGGTCACGGCCTTGAGGGTTTTGGTCAAGCCTTCCTGCAGTTGTTCGTTGGCGGCAAATACCAGCATCACACTGTGGCCTTCCTTGAACAGAATGCCCTGGCCTTCGGCCGAGGAAACAAACGCATAATCGCCCAGGCCATATACCGTTAACTTGATGTCGCGAAACTTGAGTTCGAACTTACCGCCTTCACGGCTGGGCAACACGGCTGCACGAAAATGGTCGCCGACCTTGAGTTCCAGGTGTTGCTTGTCGTCCACGACCATTGCCGTTTCGGTATCGATCTCGGCGATATAAATGCCTTCCGGCGTCTGTTCAGTGACATAAACAAAACGCGTTTGAAACTGCTTGACCAACTTTGCGCGTAAATCACCCAGCACGAATAAAGCGTGCATATCCAGATTACTGACTGCCAAGGAAACGCCCCCACATCAAGAAGATGCTGTCCGCTGAAGCGGGCAGCACAAAAAAACGGCCGTTACGGCACGATCACACGTTCGTCAAAAAACTGAAGAGGCCCCGCTGGCGCGCCACAAGACTCATACAGACAGGCGCGAAAGACCTTGTGCAAGGTCATCCGGTGCCACAGCAGATCACAGGTTCAACAACCCGAGAATACGGGTCGAGCCACTTCAGACAATAACCTTATTAAAAACGCAGTTTCTGACACCTGACACAAAAGAACAGGCTTGAGCATGGAACCAGGCGCGAACTGCTGACGACAATACTAAAACAGCAACACGGAACAAAACCACCCGAAACGCTGCTGATGGGTCAACATGATCGAGCGACAGGAGCTGACGATGAAACGACCTCAACACGACGCTACGTCTTCGCGCATTCGTTCAACAGGTCATGATGGGCGCCAATACTACTGCCTGACTGACCCCGATGGGTACTTGAATTCGGTCCTTTATCAGGTGGTTCCGGCTGGAAAGAACTTTTTCCATATTCTTGAAGTGACCAGCGGCAGAGTCAAAGGCTTTCGCAGCGACCACATCCAGGCCTGTGAATTGGCCAGGCAGTTGGAAGCCAGGCTGCATGCCGTTCACGGTGGCATCGTTTCGTCACCCGGATGACTTTACCGCCCCGCCGTAGCCCAACAACTGCCATACTGCCGCGTCCATTGAAGCCTGCCCCTCGCGGATCAGGTTTCATCAGTGCAGTGATCTGCACAGCTATCTTGCGCAGCTACCTTGAAGGGAAGGCGATACGTGACGGAATTTGATATTGGCGAGTTTTTTATCCATGGCGACGCCCGCGAAGTAAACGGTGAATTTCAAGCGGTCATCATCATGCGGGCCAAACCACCGCTGAACACTGTCACCCACCATCAGGTCGAAAAAGACTGCTGGTTCAAGACCGCCGACGCCGCCGCCATTGCCGCAAAAGAGGCCGCCAAGGCCCTCAAGACGGCCGTGGATGCAGGCGCACTCAATTCCTGAAATCCGATAGAACTCTGCCGAGGCCAAAGCCTCACATGCACAACGACCATCAGCCTGCATGGAGAACGTACTATGGACGCGCCAATCCCCTCCCTTGAAACCCTGTTCGAACAACTGGGCCTGGACTCAACGCCAGAAGCCATCGACGCATTCATCGTCGCCCATCCGCTCCCTGAAGAAGTGAAGTTGATCGACGCTCCTTTCTGGACGCCTCAACAAGCGCAATTTCTCAAGGAAGAATTACGTGAAGACGCCGAATGGGCAATACCGGTGGATGAGCTGAACCAGCGCCTGCATCAATCGCAATAGCGCACACCTCAATGCAGGCTGTCTGACTGCTCCAGGCTCATCAACGCTTGCCAGGCAGCCCTGCACTCCTCCGCCTCATCGCGGCTGGCGAACGCCGTGCCGCGTTGTTCGCCATTGAGCAACACCACCCAGCACGCCTTCTGGCCCAGCGCACGCAGGGTTTGAGGCACACCGCTGCCGATCATCACGGCCACATCGACTTTGTTTTGCATGGAGCTTCTCCGCCGCATTAGTTAGCTGGCTAACAATGTTGAGCATGCTACGGTTTTCTTCCAGTAGGAAAAAGCTATCCCCGGAATAGCTGCGTTGCATAAACCGCAACAATTACGCGCGAGCGGTCTTCGCACCTTCTGGTTTGTAGCCCAGGCGCAAGCCGCCCCAATGCCGGCCCTTGACCATGATCGGCACCGACAAGTCGTGCATCAGTTCACCGGTGTCGCGCGTGTAGGTTTGCAACAACACCGCTTGTTGATGGCTGCCACAACGAATACCCGTGCGGTCATCAAACTTGCGCTTGGTGCGGTTCTGCACCGCGTCGACCTGGGCATCGCCGGTCAGGGGCTGGGAAAATGCCTTGTTGTGGGTCGGCACATAACCTTGAGGGGTGCAGGCAATAGCGAATACCAGCCCTTCATGGCGCGGCAGCAGCGCCTCCTGGATCGCCGGCAACACCTGATCGGTGTAACCGTCAAAACGCGTGTGGTACTTGCTCGGGCTGGTATTCGGGATCGGGGTATAGCTGCGGTCGAACAAGTCCTCCAGGCTGATGCGGTTTTGCTGGATATCGGCCTCGAACTGCTCGGCAATGCGCCCGGCGCCTTCGCGGGCCAGGTCGTAGATACGTTGGTGATAGTCATCCAGACCGACTTGCGCCAGGCGCTCGCTGATCGTTTCAGCCTGCCCTTCCATTTGCACGGCCATCTCGGCCAGTCGGCGGGTTTGCTGATCGCTGACCGACAAATCGCTGCGCATCTGTTCCACGGCATGGAACAGACTGTCGAGCTGGGTACGGTTGGTGTCGGTGCCCTGGGCGATTTCATTGACCTGCCCTTCCACGCCCGCAGCCAGGTTGGCGATGCTTTCCAATTGTTCACCGGCCTGCTCCACCCGCTCGACGCCGATGTGCAGGTCCGCCGACAACTGGCGAATCTGCTCCACCACCTGGGCAGTGCGCTGCTGGATATCGGCGACCATCACCCCGACTTCATCGGTGGCCGTGGCTGTGCGCCCGGCCAGGCCGCGCACCTCATCGGCCACCACGGCAAATCCACGCCCGTGTTCACCGGCACGCGCGGCTTCAATGGCGGCATTGAGCGCTAACAGGTTGGTCTGGCTGGCGATGGATTGGATCACCAGGGTCACACGCTGGATCTCTTCACTGCGCTGGCTCAATGCTTCAATCAGCTCGCGGCTGGCATTGGCGCGCTGGCTGAGTTGGTGCATGCGGGTGATCGACTCGGCCAACACTTCGCGGCCTTCGGTGCTACGGTGGTGGGCCTGGCTGGCAGCGTCCAGGGCCTGACGGCTGAGCTGCGCGGTGACCTGCTCGGTGCCGATCATCACTTCGGCACTGCTGACGATCTGCTTGGCGGCGCCCAACTGCGACTGCAGCCGCGCCGCCAGTTGCTTGACCGAATAGGCCACGCCCGCAGCGGAAAGCGCGTTATGACTGGTGGTGTGGGAAAGATCGCGGGTCAGTTCGCCTATCGCATCGACGGCCTGGGTCGGTGCCGCTCGCGGTGTTCGAGCTTTGAGGGAAGGCAACCAAATCACCAGCAAGGCCAATGGCAGGCACAGATAAATCGGCAAGCCGGCGAACGCCAGGCCCAGCAGTACCAGCACCAGGGCGGCGCTCTGCAAAAGCGGCGTCAGCCAGCCGGGCAGCGCCCGTGTCACCGTGTGCGGCGGCACTGAGGCGCCCATCAGAGATCCGTCTCCAGCCATCGTCGTTACCCCGCTGCTTGTCGTTATTGTCTCTGCATTAAACGCCACTATCGAGCCATTATCCATGGGCCTTTAGTGGGAGAACCTGCAGCAGATCAATAAGCCGGGCGTAACAGATGTTTCTCCGGAGAGCCGACAACACGGCCCTCCGCTCACCGCATCAGGCTTGACGCTGGTGCTTGTCGATCTGCTCGTGGCGCTCTTGCGCTTCGATGCAGTACTTGGTGGTCGGGCTGATCAGCAGGCGCTTGAGGCCGATAGGCTCGCCGCTGTCATCACACCAGCCGAAGGAATCTTCCTTGATGCGCTCCAGGGCGCGCTCAAGTTGCGGCAGCATACGCTGGTCGCGGTCGATAGCGTTTACCAGCCAGGTGCGCTCTTCTTCAACGGAAGCGGCGTCAGCCGGGTCGGCCGGAGTGTCCAGGCTTTCAATGGCGATGCGGTTCTGTTCAATGCGCTCGTGGTGTTCCACTTTCATGTCTTGCAGCAACTTCTCGAAAAAAGCGTGCTGTTCGGCATTCATGTAGTCATCCGCCGGCATGGCCAGCAACTTTTCCTTTGTCATTGATTTCTCTATAAAAAATACGTGCATTAAGGCGAATAAGGGAGCGTTCCGGTCGACCTCTGCAGGTCTCGGAAGGGCGCCATCCATTCCAAGCGCCACCCGGCACTCAATTTACGAGGGGCGGCAGTCTAAGGCCGAGTTGAGGGCGCAGCAACTGAAAAGACAGGCAATTTTTCCCGGATAACCCCCAAAGGCACCAGGACGGGCTCGGCGAATGGTCATCGGAGTGCGTTTATAGCAAGAAATTCAGTCTCGTGGAGCCATATAGAAGACAAACGGTTGAGAAGTCCGCCAGCAATACATAACGCCTGGCACGGTCCGAAAGGGATTTAGCTGTTGACTCCTGCACTTTTGCACCGAAAAAGGAATGTTCATGAGCGTTACCACGTACGCTGCCAGCCCGGTTTCATCGGCTGTCTCAAGCCATTTCGCCAACCGCCCCGCCCTGGCCAGCATCGCCCGGCAGTTGCTGGCCACCTTGATCGCCCAGGCGTTTCCAGATTTATCCATCGACCTGAGCCGCACCCAACTGGCGATGCCGGCAATGGGGGGCGGCTGGACATTGCGACCGTTCATGTCTCTGGTGCTCGACTCCATTGCCGACGGCATCCCGCTGGACGTCAGTGAGCGCGAAGGCCGCCGGTGCTTCCTCACCGACCATCCCCCCACTCCGTTGAAGCCGGCAGGCAAGGCCGGGTTAGACATGGGCGAGATTTCCAGCCTGGTCAACGCGCTGCCCTGGCTCTTGCCCATCGCCCTGCAAAATACCCTGAGCGAGTACTGGCGTACCGAAGGTGAAGGCGGCGTGAGCCGATGGCGCTGGCTGAGCGATACATTGATGGACGGCCTGAGCCTCAGCACGCTCAACCAGGCGGACCTGACCTCGCACGAACGCAGCCTGCTCGGCCAACTGGTTGATTACCCCGACCGTGATCTGCGTATCGAGCGTTTCGGCGCGCGCGCGGTGCATGCCTATTTCCCCCACGCCACCCTCAAGGCGTCGCGACAGACCCAGCGCCTGCTGAGCCCCGACCTGCTTTTGCTGGGCCAGGACCAGGGCAAGCCCCATGTACTTCTATGCCCGCTCGCCGGCCCCTGTGAGCGCTTCGCTGCAATCGATGCGGCGTTGCAGGCATGGGCCGGGAGCATGACCCGCGACGTCGTGGTTGAACACATCACGCTGCAACGCTTCGAACCCGACGGCAACCTGTTCGATATCCAGGCCGCCATCCTCCTCAACCAGCAGTTACAACAACTTCAGGCCCTGGACCTGCCGGCGCGCCAGGGCCTGGGCACCCTCCAAGTGGTCTACCATCACCTGACGGACCCGGCCAGCACCTTCGCCGAAGCCCCGGCAGCCGGCTCGTCACTGCTGGAGACCCTGCGCGACAGCGCGGCGCCCTGGCTGAAAAACGCCTCCAGTGCCGACCGCGCCCGCTACCGGCACTACAGCCTGAAACTGGCCAGCGCAAAAAAACGCAGCGGCGGCCGCACCTTCCTCAGTGACCTGCCTGACATTCGCAGCTTCACCCGCACAGCCCTGCTGGATCAGCTCAAGCGCGATGAAAAGCGCTTCGGCACGCCTGGCCCCGAACAGGGCGATGCCGCGCACGTGCAACCCGATGACCTGCAACTGACCTTCAGCGTGGCCGTCGGCTACCCCGGGGGCGCCGGGTTTGTCGAAACCGTGCACATGAGCCTGACCGACCTGGCGATCAACAACCTCCAGGCTCAACCCCGAGGGCGGCTGACGATTGCCCACCGGCAAGGGCTGCCACTGCCCGCCTGGCTGACCGCCGACTATATCAATGGCAGTGACGGGCTGATCCAGCAGTTGGACATCGGCCGGGTCTATCCCGAGTTGCTCAAGACCCATCTGATGGGTGACAGCGAAGACACACAACAACGCCAGCAGTCTTTTGCCGAACAAACGATGGCCCATTTACCGCTGCTGGCCTTGGAACTGAGCCTTACGCAGGCGCACGGCTTCACCGCCGAGGGCGCCGCCTACGTGGCAGCGCTGATGGCGCCGAGTGCCGAACAGCGCCAGGTCGACGGCCAGGCGGTGGTCATCCGCCATCTGGCTCTGGTACGCAAGCCGCAGGCAACGCCGGATGAGGTGTCCAACATGTACATCATCGAATCCGAAGGCCGCCAGGCCGGCCCGCACATTCTGTATCGGCCGTTGTATCCGGACGCACTGCTGCAATTTGCCAGCCGTGAACAGCTGCTGCAGGCCATTGCCGAACCCGGTCAATTGCAAGACAGCGTATTGACCTGGCTGTCCGACGGCGCGCGGCCGATCTATGCCGATGGTGGCTTCCGGCAGCCGCATTACGTGCGTTTCGGCAGCGGCGATGAGTTTGAACTGCCTGAAGTGCCCAAACCGGCGACCCTGGCGATCGAAGGGGTCAGTGACGAGCTGTTGCAATTTCTCGGCAACGGCCACTTGATGGAATACCTCTATGGCAGCAACGCACGAGCCTTGGTGGACCAGGCCGACCGCACGTCGGTGTCCAACACCGAAAGCCGCTGGAAGGTCTTGATGGAGGGTGCCGGGCTGCTCTTCGGAACACTGCTGCTGCCGCTGGCGCGCGGGCCGCTGATGCTTACCGGCTGGCTGCTGAGCCTGATGGCGGCCGCCACGCGCGACATACCGGCACTCAACAGCCAGGACCCGGTCGCACGAGAGCTGGCGGTGGTCGACTTGCTGCTCAATATCGGCCTATTGATCTTCCAGTGGGCTCCCCCACCCCGGCCCGCGCTGCAGTTGGCGGCAGACAGCACGCGCCAGGCGCTGCGCCAGCCCTTCGCCCAGCGGCTGCCGGAACAATGGCCACGACCGCCCGAGCCGCTGATGGACCCGGGACCGGTACTGCTCGACAGCCAGGCGCCGGCACTTTCGCACACGGTGGTGGATTTCAGTTTTTCCAGCGCCCGCCATCGCCTTTCGCCGACACAGCGGGCATTGCTGTCGCGCCTTCAGGCCCCCGTACCCGAGACGGTGCCGGAACCGGTGCTGAACGGCCCACGCAAAGGGCTGTATTACTTCCTGCGCGACTGGTATGCGCAGGTGGACGGACGCTGGTATCAGGTACGCCTGGCGCCCGAGGGCGACGTGGTAATTGTCGACCCCTTCGACACCACCCGGTTGGGCCCGTACCTGCGTACCGATGGTCAGGGCAATTGGTCATTGGACCTGCGCCTGCGTCTGCGCGGCGGCATGCCGCTCAAGCGCATTGCTGCCGAGCGCGAACGCAAACGGCAACGCAAAGTGCAACTGGTCGCCGAGCGCGACCGTTTTCTCAACGCAGGACAGGAACTGCGCGACGGCAGGCTGGTGCCCATCCCCAGTGTGCAGCAAGCGTTGCAGATCAAAGTCGACACAGCCGAAGCGTTGATGAAGCTGGCGGCGACCGACGCCAAGTACTCGGACGCGGCCCGGGCCAACACGCGCAAGAATTTCGACACCGCCTTGAACGAGCAGACCGCAGCGTATCAAGGCCTGCTCGACAGCCGTCAGGAACGCAATGAACTGGGGATCCCGATCCCGGACGCGGTGGCCGCAATCTTCCTGGAAAACGCGGTGAATAATCTGCGCAAATCAGTGGTCGTCGCCGATATGGACCGCCAGGCGCTCTATAACGAACACCAGGATCTGACCGTGCCCTATGCCCAGGCGGTACCGGCGATTCTGGCCGATACGCCGCGTTATGCTCAGTTCCTCAAGGACATGAGCCTGATCAATGAGCGCCAGATCAATGCCCTGACCCTCAAGGATCGTTACTTGCTGGAGCTGTTCAATCTCGGCCGGCCCGGCCTGGACAGTTACAACCGCCTGACCGTGGGGCGCACCGAGGAGCTCAGTGCGCTGGCGCTCAAACATCTGCAATTGCAGAACTACAAATACTTGAGCAAGAAGCACTGGCAAACGGGGTTGTTCAAGAACTCACTGGACACCGCCCTCGACCCTTTAGGGCCGCATATTCGCACCCACAGCGAACTGAACGTGCTGAACCTGTCCGCCGCAGAGCGCCTGGAAGTGCTGGATAGCCTGTTCCAGCATTACGGCCAGGCCCTGGACGCTTTGCAAGGCATGGAAATGGTGCAGGCCGAAGAGTTGGACGCCGACTACTTCCAGCGCACCAAGGCCTTGGTCGATTCGTTGTATCAGGACGTGGTGCAGCAACTGGCCGGCGAAGTAAAACCCCAGGTCGACGTAATAAAACGCCCCTCGAAACGCCCGCTGACCGGCACGGGCGGGTCAGCGAAAAAACTGATCCGCACGCGCAAGCAGGGCTATTTGATCGGTGAACTGCAACCCGCCGGCTCGCGCCTGGACATCGAGGTCGTCGAAATGCGCTCCGAACAGGACAATAAGCTGCTGGCGACCTATTCGCAGCATGAAGACAACTGGGATGAAGTGCGTTTCGAGCGCAGGACATCTGCGCCGGTCCTGCCACCCGGCACGCGTGCACTGAACATCGTCAAGGGCGCCGCACGCAAGCGTTTGCAGACACTGGCGTCGATCATCAAGCGCGAGGAAGGGTATGCGCAGGTGTCACGGTTTCCTATCGAGATTCAGGAAAGCCTGGAGGCTGAGGCCGCACGTTTCGACGATCTGGCCGGTGAACTGGACCGCGCGGTTGAAGCCCAATCCACCGCCGAACGCGTGGCCACCGACCACCTGCTGGTGGATGAACTGCGCGCAGCGGCCCGGATGCTCGTCGACAAGGGCAAGGCGCTGCGTACGCAACGCACTCTGGCACTGCCACCGACCGACAGCCACCTGGCCTACCTCATCGAACAGGATCAGGTGCAGATCGGTGGCCTGGGGCCGCGCCAGCCCATGAAGGGCGAGCGTCAGGACTTCATTCAGGAGTTCGTGGTCAACGACAATCGCGGCTATCCGCTCTGGTTTGCGCATTTTCATTACCCCGAGGCCAGCACGCCGAAGCAGGCGTACACCGTGGCGCATTTGAAAACCAGGGAACAACGCAAGGAGAGTTACTACTCGCTGCTGGCCAAGGCGCAAAGCCCGCAGAGCGTGGTGGATGTACACCGGGGGGCGATCAGCCACGCACTGGCCGAACGCTGGTTCTTGCCCCTGGCGCTGTGAGCCGGCTTTCAGTGCAACCGGACAGGGGAGCTGGCGGGCGCTGCGCCAAATGCCAGTCACTCAAGAAGGAGAAAGGCTAAAAAGTAACCCGTGGCGAGGGAGCTTGCTCCCGTTTGACTGCGCAGCAGTCCCATCTTTGTAAACAAAGAGCGGGGCCGCTTCGCGGCCCGACGGGAGCAAGCTCCCTCGCCACACATACAGCGTTCACCCTTAACTGACTGGCATTAGGCGCCGCGCCCCTGTTTTTTGACCGGATTGGCCGGTACCCTGTCAGCGTTTGAGCTTGCGCTTGTTGCGGTATTGGTCGATCACCACCGCCACCACGATGATCAGCCCCTTGATGATGTCCTGGATATACGCATCCACCCCGACGAAAGTGAACCCGCTGGCCATCACGCCGAGGATCAGCGCGCCGATCACGGTGCCGGTGATACGCCCTACCCCGCCCGCCAGGCTGGTGCCGCCGATCACCGCGGCGGCAATCGCATCCAGCTCATAGGACATGCCCATGCCGGCCTGGCCGGTGGCGGCACGCGCCGAAGCCACCACGCCGGCCAGCCCGGCGAGCAAGCCGGCGATGCTGTAGACAATGATCAGATGGCGCTTGACGTTGATCCCCGAGGTACGCGCCGCCTGCATGTTGCCGCCGATGGCGTAGGTGTACTTGCCGTATTTGGTGTAGCGCAGGGCGATATGGAAGATCACCGCGACCACCAGGAAAATGATCACCGGCATGGCGCCACGGCCAATCGCGGTGTATGCGTCCGAAAGCATGCTCACCGGCTGGCCTTCCGTGTAGTAACGCGCCAGGCCACGGGCCGAGACCATCATGCCCAGGGTGGCAATGAACGGCGGAATACCGGTGACGGCAATGATACTGCCGTTGATCGCCCCCGCCAGCAGCCCCACGCCCAGCCCCATCACCACCGGGATCCATACCGGCAAATCAGTCAGGCTTGGGAACACAGCCCGGGAAAAGTCGGACGTCTGCGCCAGGCTGGCGGCAATCATCGCCGACAGCGCCAACACGGAGCCCGAGGACAGATCGATACCCGTGGTGATGATCACCTGGGTCACGCCAATCGCCAGCAGTCCGATGATCGACACCTGCAGGATCATCAGCACCAGCCGCTGGGAGTTCATCAAAAAACTCTGGTCCCGCACAATCCAGCCAAACAGTTCAAACACCAGCCCGATGCCGATCAGCACCAGGAAAATGCTCAACTCGGTGGGCATGCGTCGACGGTTCTTGACCGGCGCCGCAGCAGGCTTGTTTTCTGTTATCGCGTTCATAGCCAATCACCTTCTCACTCTGTACGTCAGTGGACTGCCGTCATACCGGAAGCCAGCTGCATGACTTTTTCCTGGGTCGCATCCGCACGGTCCAGGGTGCCCATCAGTTCGCCTTCGTGCATCACCATCACCCGGTCGCTCATGCCCAGCACTTCGGGCAGTTCCGAGGAAATCATGATCACCGCCATGCCTTCGCTGGCGAGGAAGGCAATCAAGCGATAGATCTCCGCCTTGGCGCCCACGTCGATGCCGCGAGTGGGCTCATCGAGAATCAGCAGCCGTGGCTGGGTCATCAGCCAGCGCGCCAACAGCGCCTTCTGCTGGTTGCCGCCGGACAAGGTGTCGATGCATTGTTCGAGGGATGGGGTTTTCACACGCAGCTTCTTGCACATGTCTTCGCACAGCGCCCGCAGGGCCTTCTGCTGGATAAACCCGTTACCCGAATAATGCGGCAGCACCGCCATTTCCATGTTTTCCAGCACCGAAAGGCACGGAAACAGGCCGCTGAGCTTGCGATCTTCGGTCAGCAGCGCGAAGCCTTTTTCAATCGCCATGTGCGGATCAGTGATGCGTATCGCCTTGCCGTCGAGGGTCATTTGCCCGCCATCGCTCGGGGTGATACCGAACAGGGTTTCTGCGACGTTGGTGCGGCCCGAGCCCATCAACCCGGCAATACCGAGAATTTCACCGGCGTGCAGGTCGAACGAGACACCCTTGAACACCCCGTCCAGCCTCAGATCGCGTACCGACAGCAGCAACTCGCCGACCGGTGTCTCGCGCACCGGGAACAACTGGCTCAGTTCGCGGCCGACCATCATCGAGATCAGGCTGTCGCTGTCCATGCTGTCGGCACGTTGCAAGCCGATGTACTGGCCGTCACGGAACACCGCCACTTCATCGGCGATGGCGAACACTTCGTTCATTTTGTGCGTGATGTAGACAATGCCTTTGCCCTGGGACTTGAGGTCGGCAATGATCGAAAACAGGTGGGTGACTTCCTTTTCGGTAATCGCCGAGGTCGGTTCGTCCATGATCAGGATATCGGAGTCGTAGGACACCGCCTTGGCGATCTCGACCATCTGCCGTTCGGCAATGCTCAGGTTCCCCACCTGCTCTTCGGGGTCCAGGTTGATCCGCAAGCGCGCCAGCAACTCGGCGGTGCAGCGGTGCATTTCGCGGTGGTTGACCATGTGCAGGCTGTTGAGCTGCTCACGGCCGATCCAGATATTCTCGGCAATGCTCATGTGGGGCATCAGGTTGAGTTCCTGATGGATCATCGCGATCCCGGCCTTCTGCGCCGCCAAGGGTGTTTCGAACTTGATCGGCCGGCCCCGCAGGCGAATCTGGCCGGCGTCCGGTTGATAGATACCGGCAATGATCTTCATCAGCGTCGACTTGCCTGCGCCGTTTTCACCCATCAGCGCCAGCACCGTACCTGGGCGCACCCGCAGTTGCACATCGGCCAGGGCCACGACACCGGGAAAGGCCTTGCTGACGTTGACGATTTCCAACAGGTAGGGTTCTTGCGGTTCGACAGACCGGGTACCGGGAGGCTGCGAAGCAGTCGCTTGAGCGAACATAGAAAAGTACTCCATCTGCAGGGCGGCCGTGACCGCCCTGCCGGCTTATTGTTGTTATGCCAGGGCTACTTGAAGTCTTTGAGGTTGTCCGGCGTGATCAGCTTGAACGGGATGACAATGTTCTGCTCGACCGTTTCACCTTTGGCCATCTTGCGTGCCGCCTCTACCGAACCGCCCGCCTGGCCTTTTGCGTCCTGAAACACCGACACCGTCATCTCACCCTTGGAAATCGCGTTCAAGCCATCCGGCGTACCATCCACACCGGCAATCAACACGCTGCCCGGCTTGGTACCGGCCGACTTCAAGGCCATGGCGGCACCAATGGCCATTTCATCGTTGTTGGCGAGCACGGCATTGAACTCGCGGCCCTGGGTCAACCAGTCGTTGACCAGGGTCATGCCCTTGTCACGCAGCCAGATGCCGGTCTGTTCCTGGTCGGTCTTGATATCCGGGTACTTGGCCAGGACTTCCTTGATGCCCTTGGTGCGGTTGGTGGTGGAGTTGTTCGCCAGGTCACCGAGCAGGATCACGATCTTGCCCTTGCCGCCCAATTTGTCGGCGATGTACTGCATTTGCAGGCGGCCGGCCTCTTCATCATTGGAGGTCACGGCGGCGACACCTTTGGGTAGGTCCTTCTGGTCGGGTCGACGGTTGACGTAGACCAACGGGATGCCGGCCGCGGTCGCCTCCTTGCTGATTCTTGCCGTGGAGGCGGTGTCCACCGGGTTGACGATGATCGCGTCGACTTTCTGACTGATGAAATTCTCGACCTGGCTCAGTTGCTTGACCACATCAGCCCGGGCGTCTTCGAATTGCAGCTGTACGCCGTCGCCCTTGGGATAGGACTTGGCTTGCTCAACCATGAACTCACGCACGTTGGTCAGGTAGGTGTCATCGAATTGCGACATGCTCACGCCGATCTTGAGATCGGCGGCCGAAGCAAAGCCGCTGGTCAGCAGGATGGACAACGCCAGCGCGGTAAATCGGATCGGGGTCTTCATGAACGGTCTGTCTCCACATTTTTGTTGGTTTTCTGGACGTTGCGTTTATCAGAGCTCGGCGGGCAGTCGAACCACCGGTGCGCCTGGAATGCAGCACACCAGAGCGCCTTGGGTTTCGACACACAGCACATTAAGGAAGGAAAAATAAAACGGACGGGGGCGGGGCAGACCGCGTGGCGCGAAAAGGGGGCGTAAAACTCGCAGTACAGCGTTGAAGATTTTCATCTGACGGTACCTGGTTGTTTTTGATCTTGTTTTTGTTGAGTCGTGCGAATCGGGTTCGAACGTACTTTTTGCAACCTGGAAAAGACTTTATTGGAAAATAATTTCTACATCAACACATTTTAGAATTTTATTCCATTTTCGTTGAAACCACTTGCTGGCGCTCGGCGCTCAGGCGTGCGGCGTCCAATATACGGGTGGTTTCCAATGCCTCATAGGCATCCACCGGCAGTGGGCCGTGGCCCTGCACTGCGCACAGCAACTGACGGTAGAACTGGGTCCAGCAGCCTTTTTCCGACGGCACACGCTCGCGTTCCGGCCCCTGCTCGAACCAACCCCAGCGCCGATGTTCTTCAGCGCCCCAATGTTCACCTTCAGTTTTCGGTGACTTGCCGGCCATCAAGGCTGCTTCCTGGCCGTCCAGTCCGTCCACCGTGTAACACCCCAGGGTGCCGCTCACCCGAAAGCGCGGCGCCTGGCTGTTTTGCAACGCACTGCCCCATAAATGCGAAATCACGCCATTAGCGTGCGTCAGGCAGACAAAAAAACCGTGGTCGAGGTTGGGGTGCTCGCGGCTGTACTGCAGTTGCGCAAACACCCGGTCCACGGGGCCGAACAGTTGCAGCGCCTGGTCCACCAGATGGCTGCCCAGGTCGCGCAGCCAACCACCGCCACTGGCGTTGCCCACTGCTTGCGGGCTGTAGCGTTCGACCCGGGATTCAAACCGGGTGATTTCGCCCAGGACACCCGCGTCGATGAGCTTGCGCAAGGTCAGGTAGTCCGAATCCCAACGCCGGTTCTGATAGACGCTCAACAGTACGCCCTGGCGTTCGGCGGCGGTAATCAGGGCTTGGGCCTGTTCAGCATTGGCGGCAAAGGGTTTGTCGCTGACCACGGCCACGCCATGTTCGATGGCCTCCAATACCAGCGCCGGGCGGCCTTTGAGCGTCGTAGAAATGACCAGCGCGTCGACACCGGCCTCGACGATCTGGCCAATGCTGTCGAAAGCTTTCACACCGGGGTGGTCGCTGTTCAATTGTTGCCGGCGCTCCGGCGAGCGTGTCACCACCCCAACAAACGTGGCGCCCGGCAGTGTGGCAATCAGCGGCGCATGAAAGAAGCGTCCGCCGTGGCCGTAGCCGACCAGTCCAATTCGCATGCTTGAACTCCTTCTTGAACTGCACACCCAATGCAAATGTGTGGGGCTTGCTCGCTCCCACACCGACTGCAGCGCAACGATACGTTGGCGATCAGCCGTAGAAGCGCGGGCGCTCGGGCAAGCTCACCTTCACGATCTGCTCACTGCTCTGCGCCTCGATACAGGCATCCGCCGCCACCGCCGCCGCAAACCCGTCCCACGCGGAAGGCCCACCCACCTGGCCTGCGCGCACGCTATCAATGAAGGCTTGCAACTCCACGTCGTAGGCCCCGATAAACCGATCTTTCCAATCCATCAAAATCGCATTCGACAGTTTCGCGTCGCTGCGCAGTTGCACCTGCGACGGCTCCGGCAGTTTGGCGATGCCGGTCTCCCCTACCACTTCGCACTGGATGTCATAGCCGTATTGGCAGTTCACAAACACTTCCACATCAATGCGCGTGCCCCTGGCGGTTTCCAGCAGCACGATCTGCGGATCGCGCAGGTGCGCCAACGCCTTGCTCGACTTGCGCGGGAACACCACTTGCACCGAGACGTAATCGTCGTCGAGCAACCAGCGCAACACGTCCAGCTCGTGGATCAGGGTGTCGGTGATCGCCATATCGGTCGTGTAGTTCTCCCCCACCGTCGGGTTGCGGTGGGCGCAGTGCAGCATCAATGGCTCGCCGATCCGGCCGCTGTCGATCACCGCCTTGAGGGCGCGATAGCCTTCGTCATACGGGCGCATAAAACCGACTTGCACCAGGCGCTTGCCATAAGCCACTTCGGCGTCGACGATCCTGCGGCAGCCTGCAGCCGTCACTGCCAGGGGTTTCTCGCAGAACACCGGCTTGCCGGCGGCGATGGCCGCCAGCACGAACTCCTCGTGGCTCGGCCCCCAGGACGTCACCAGCACCGCCTCAACCTGCGGCGAAGCGATCAGCGCATGGCCGTCCGGGTACACCTCGGCGTCCAGTTTCAAATCCGCCACCACCTGGGCCGCTTGCGCAAGGTTGATATCGGTCACTGCCACCACCTGGCTGTTGAGCAGGGTCTGGCTGCAACGACGGATATGGTCCCGGCCGATGGCGCCCGTACCGATCACTCCAAGCTTCAACGACATATATTCACTCCTCTTGTTAATTAGTACTGCCGAGCCTTGGCCAACTGCTCATTGAGTTTTTTCGCCGCCGCATTCGTGCGCTCGCTGGTGGAGACCTGCGCCACGCCCACCCGCCACCACGACAGGTAGCCATGGACCATGGTCTTGGGCAGCACCTTGATGTCAATCAGCGTCGAGACGGTCTGCGTGCGTGCATCGGCCAAGGCCGCTTCCAGTTGCTCCACCGTGCTGACCCGGTAGGTCTTGCAGCCGTAAGCGGCCGCACTCATGGCGAAGTCCACCGGCACCAACCCACCATCGAGCTTGCCGCTCTCGGGGTTGCGAAAACGGAATTCAGTGCCGAAGCTGTCCATGCCATTGCCGATCTGCAGGTTATTGATGCAGCCGAAGGCCATGTTGTCGAACAGCACCACGTTGATTTTGCGCCGCTCCTGAATCGAGGTGGCGAGCTCCGAATGCAGCATCATGTAGGAGCCATCGCCAACCAGTGCATAGACCTCGCGGGTTGGCTCGGCCAGCTTGGCGCCCAGGGCGGCGTTGATCTCGTAGCCCATGCACGAATAGCCGTACTCGACGTGGTAAGTGTTGACGCCCTTGCTGCGCCAGGCGCGCTGCAGGTCACCGGGCAGGCTGCCGGCGGCGGCAACGATGATCGCGTCGTCGGCCAGGGCCTGGTTCAGCACGCCGAGTACGCGGCTTTGAGTCAGGCAGGAGCCGGTCAACTCGATAAACTCGCGCAGCACCGCGCGGTCCAGACGGTCGTCGACCTCAGGCACGAAGTCGTCGCCCTGATATTCCACTTGGTGCACGCGCGCGATTTCGGCGTCGAGCCGAGCCTTGGCCGCGTGGATCTGCCCGCCCCAACCGGCGCGATAATCACCCAGCGCGTCGGCCAGCGCTTCTAGGGCGACTTGCGCATCCGCCAGCACTTGCACGCCATCCAGCTTCAAGGCGTCGCAGGGGCTGATATTGAGATTGAGGAACGTCACCTCGGCATGCTTGAACAGCGATTTCGACGACGTGGTGAAGTCGGTGTACCGGGTGCCGATGCCGATGATCAGGTCCGCGTCCGGCGCCAGCAGGTTGGCCGCCAGGCAACCGGTCTCCCCCAGCCCTCCGACATTCAGCGGATGGCTGGAGACCACGGCGCTCTTGCCCGCCTGGGTTTCGGCGAACGGAATATCAAAGCGTTCGGCAAACGCTTGCAGTGCGGCATTCGCGCCGGAGTAGCGTACCCCGCCTCCGCAGATGATCAACGGTTTGCGCTTGCCCGCGAACGCCGCCAAGGCATCAGCGATCATTGCCGCGCTGGGCGGACGACGCTCGATGCGGTGCACGCGCTTTTGCAGGAAATAATCCGGATAGTCCCAGGCTTCGGCCTGCACGTCCTGGGGCAATGCCAGGGTGACCGCGCCGGTTTCGGCCGGATCGGTGAGCACGCGCATGGCGTGAATCGCCGCCGTCATCAACTGCTCGGGACGGTTGATCCGGTCCCAGTACTTGCTCACGGAACGAAAGGCGTCGTTGGTGCTGATACTCAAATCATGGAACTGCTCGATCTGTTGCAATACAGGGTCGGGCTGGCGGCTGGCGTAGACGTCGCCGGGCAACAGCAACAACGGGATGCGGTTAGCGGTAGCCGTCGCGGCGGCGGTCAGCATATTGGCCGCACCCGGCCCCACGGACGCGGTGCACGCGTAGATCTTGCGACGCAGGTGCTGCTTGGCAAAACCGATGGCCGCATGCGCCATGCCTTGCTCGTTGCGGCCCTGATGCACCACCAGGTCACCGCTGTCCTGCTCCAGGGCCTGGCCCAGGCCCAGCACATTGCCGTGGCCGAAAATCGTGAACACCCCGGCGACAAACTTGCTCTGCACGCCATCGACTTCGATGTATTGGTTATCCAGGAATTTCACCAGGGCCTGGGCCATGGTCAGTCGAGTTGTGGTCATGAAGCGCCCCTTAAAGGTCCAGCAGCCAGCTGTGCTGCGGGTCGTTATGGAAATGCCAGGCACGCTTGGGGCCGGCCATCACGTTCAAGTAATAGGACTCATAGCCATACGGCACGCTGACCGGGTGATAGCCCTTGGGCACCACCACCAAGTCGCTGTTTTCCACGGCCATGGCCTGGTCGATGCTGCGGTCATCGGTGTAGACGCGCTGGAACACGAAGCCCTGCGGCGGGTTGATCTGGTGGTAGTAGGTTTCTTCGAGAAAACTCTGGCGCGGCAGGTCGTCGGTATCGTGCTTGTGCGGCGGGTAGCTCGACGAATGCCCGGACGGCGTGCGCACTTCCACCACCAGCAGTGAATGAGCCGGCTCGCTGTCGGGCAGGATGTCGCAGACATAGCGGGTGTTCGCGCCCTTGCCACGCACGCTGCGCTTGCACTGTTCGGGGCGGATCAGGCGGGGTTCGAAACCCACTGCGCCGGGCGCGGCGCAGACGGCGATTTGCACATCGCTCAACGCCGTCACTTGGGCATCGGTGCCGGGCGGCAGGTAGGCGGCGAACGGGGATTTATCCTCGAACACCGACTGGCGATCGCCGAGGTTCTGCCAGTTGAAGCCCTCGCCCTGGATATTGACCCGACCACTGAGCAGCACCAGGCACAACTCTTTGTCCCCGGCGCTGACCGGCAGGGTTTCGCCCAGGCTCAGGCGGTAAGCGGAAAAACCCACATACTCCAGGCGCCCGGCTTCCAAGGCGACCATGGTTTGTCCGCGTTTACTGCTTTTGACCAGCAAGCTCATCACTCAAACCCTCTCGTTGAGAAGCGCGCGCAAGGTGTCGTAACCCTTTTTTGCGTAGATGTAGCTGGGTGCCACAGCCGGGTCCTGCTCGGCTTCCACCACCAGCCAGCCTTCGTACTTCGCGGCCTGCAGCACATCAAGCAGTTCGGCAAAATCGATATCGCCGTCACCCGGCACGGTGAAGGTGCCGTTGACGATGCAATCGGGGAAGCTCCACATCTGGTTGCGCGCCAGTTGCACCACGGGTTTGCGCACGTCCTTGAAATGCACGTGGCAGACGCGGTCGATGTGTTTGCGCAGCACCTCGACAGGTTCGCCGCCGCCCATGTAGCAGTGGCCGGAATCGAACAACAGGCCGACTTCAGGGCCTGTCCGGCGCATAAGCTGGTCGATGTCTTCAGGCGACTCGACGTAGGCGCCCATATGGTGGTGGTAGGCCAGGCGCACACCTTGAGACAGGGTGAAACGCGCCAATTCGGTGAGTTTGTCGGCGTATGCCTGCCAGGCTTGCTCGCTGTGCAGGCGCGGACGTTCGATCAGGCGGATACGCGAGCCCTGGATGGAGTCGGCGACTTCGCCATACACCAGCACCGTGGCGCCATTCTGTTTGAGCAGTTCGACGTGGCCGGCGATGGCTTCGATTTCTTCGGCCACCGAACGCCGCGCCAGGCGGCTGGAGTACCAGCCGGAGACCAGCGCCAGGTCGTAGGGGCGCAACACGTCGGCGACGCCCTTGGCGTCCTTGGGGAATTTGCCGTTGAGTTCAAAACCTTCGTAGCCGATGTCCTTGCCTTCGCTGAGGGCCGTGCTCAAGGGCGTTTCACCGCCCAGGGCCGGCAGGTCGTCGTTGCTCCAGGAGATCGGGTTGATGCCAATTCGGATTGCGGGCATGGCTGCACCTTTTGTTTTTATCCAGAGATCGCTCGGATCTGCTTGATGTAGAAGGGGCTTGCCCCCTCCCACATTTGATTGCATTTCAAGTTGAAAACGGTGTTCAGGATCGTGCACTGCACCAGGCGTTGATCAGTTGTTCAAACGTTGCCTGCACGTGCTCAATCAGGGTCTGATCATCAATCTCCCCCGCCATCCACGCCCGGCTCGGCGCCTGGAAGATCGTACGGCCCACGGCGAACCCCCGGCAGGTGGTACTGTGGCTGGCTTGCAGGAAGCCATTGGCGAGACTTTCAGCCGATGCATTCAGGCCCAGCAGCACCACGCCACGGCAGTACGGGTCGCGCTCCTGGATCAGTTCGTCGAGCTTTTTCCAGTCCTCGGCCGACTGCGCCTCGATCTTCCACCACGCCGGGTAGATGCCCAGGTTGTACAGGCGCTTGAGGCTGCGATACAGCACATCCGGGTAAGTGGATGGATGATCCTTGGGCGGGATGACCTCCAGCAGCAGTTCATGGCCGCTGACCAGGGAAGCCTCATACACCGCCTTGAGTTGCGCTTCCTGTTCCAGGCGCAGCAGCGGCTCGTCGTCCGGGTGGAATTGCACCAGGCACTTGATGATTTGCTCCTGGGGCCAGGCGATCAAGTTACTGCCGACCGAACGGCCGTGCTCGAACGCCAGGGGCCGCGAGTTCTGCACCTCCACCGGACGCGCAATCCACCAGCCGCGACCGCTGGCGGAGTTGAGCGCATCCTGGCCAAAACGTTGGTCGGCCAGCAGGCCCACATCGGCTTCGATACCCTGCTCACTGAGTTTTTTCTCTACCCGTTCGATGGCCTGGATGAACAGTTGCTTGATCGCGCTGATGCGCTCCGGGCCCTGCCCGCCCTTTTGCGCCAGGTCCACCAATTGCCACCGGTGATCGAAGGCAAACACGAACAACTGCTTCCAGGCCTTGCGCGGCACTGTGACGCGATGCAGGCGTTGCAGGGTGACATCCTGATCCGGCCGGGTAATGGGCACCGGGCTGTTGAACAGGTAATCCAGTTCGGCGGGCGTCGGCATCGCCGGGGCGCAGGCATGGCGCGACACCACCAGGCCGCCACAGGCATTGGCCAACTGGCTGCAACGCTCATCGCTGGCATCGTTCAGCCAACCGCTGAGGAAGCCCGACATAAACGCATCGCCGGCGCCCAATACATTGAGCACTTCAACCCGCACGCCGGGATAGATCGCGCCGTCTTCCAGGCGCGGCGGGATTGCGCCGTGGATCACCGTGCAGCCCTGCGGGCCGAGCTTGACCACCAAGGTGGCCGGGGTCAGTTCACGCACGGTACGCAGGGCGGTCAACAGGTCTTCACTGCCGCCGGCGATCAGGAACTCTTCTTCAGTGCCAACGATAAGGTCGAAAAGCGGCAGGATTTTCTGCACGTGCTGGCTGACATTCTGGTCGGCGACAAACCGGGTTTCACCGTCCGCCTTGCCTGCCAGGCCCCAGAGTACCGGGCGGTAGTCGATGTCCAGCACACGCTTGACGTCGTGCCGGGCGGCATAGTCCAGGGCCTGGAGACTGGCCTTGTACACGCCATCGGTGGAGAAATGCGTACCGGTGATCAGCAGCGCTTTGCTGGACGCAATGAAGGCTTCGCTGATGTCTTCGGCACGCAGCGCCATGTCCGCGCAGTTTTCGCGGTAGAACACCAGGGGGAAGGTTTCTCGGTCCTTGAGGCCGAGCAGCACTAGGGCGGTGAGGCGTTCAGGATCGACTTTGATGCCGCTGACATCGCAGCCTTCACGGGCCAGGGATTCCACCAGGAAACGGCCCATATGGTCATCCCCTACCCGACTCAGCATCGCCGACCTGAGCCCCAGCCGCGCCGTGCCGAAAGCGATATTGGCGGAAGACCCGCCGAGGTACTTGGCAAAACTGGACACGTCCTCAAGCCGCGCACCCACTTGCTGTGCGTAGAGGTCGACGCCCAAGCGCCCGAGGCAAATCAGATCCAATTGACGCCCACTGGCAAAACGAGTCTGGCCCATGCTGGCTCCTGTTATTTTTATCAGCCTGCGTTGTGCTCCGTGACGGCGGCAAACGCTCTTGGTGCAAGCAGACTAGAACGTCCGGCGGCCTCAATCAATATTTATTCCATAATTATTTTCTGTGGAATATTTTTTCCAATAAGCTGACATAATGGCCCGCCAGCCGCCGTGCATCGTTTCAGCAAGCCGCGCGGACCGTGATGCCGGGGTATTTTTTTGCGCCTACCCTGTAGACTTGCGCCACCATCAGCGCAACAGATGAAAACGCCAGAAGGATTGCCCATGTCCCGCACCGATCCCGAGACCACCCTGGAAGGAAACATAGCCAGCCCTCCGATCAATGCCGAACGCCTGTTGCAACTGATCACCGACGAATACGAAAGCCTGCCACGCCAGCTCAAACGCATCGCCAGCTACATGAGCCAGCAGAGCGACCGAATCATGGTCGACCGCATCAGCGACATCGCCCGCGAATGCGAAGTGCACCCCTCGGCCATCGTGCGCTTTTCCCAACGGTTCGGCTTCAGCGGGTTCAGCGAGATGCAGGCGCTGTTTCGCGAGGCGTATACCCACAAGACCACGCCGGTGCAGAACTATCAGCAGCGCATCCGCAGCATGATCGCCAACAAGTCGCAGAAAGCCAGCGGCGGCGACCTGGCACGTGAATGCGTCAACGCGACACTGTCCGGCATCGAGCGCCTGGGGCTGGAACTCGACGACGCGGCGTTCGACAAAGCCGTCGACCTGGTGGTCAATGCCGACAATATCTATGTGGTCGGCGTACGCCGCTCCTTCGCCGTGGCCGATTACCTGGTCTACAACCTGCAACACACCAACAAGCGCATTCATCTGATTTCGGGTCTGGGCGGCAGCTACCGCGAACAGATGCGCAGCGTGCGCGCCAATGACCTGGTGATCGCCATCAGTTTTACGCCCTACGGCAAAGAGACCCAGCACTGCCTGCGCATCGCCCAGCACCAACAGGCCAAGACCCTGATCATCACCGACAGCAACCTGTCGCCCCTGGCCAAGCGGGCCAATACGGTGTTGTTGGTGAATGAAGGTTCCTCGTTCGCCTTCCGCTCGTTGAGCGCCACCCTGTGCCTGTGCCAGGCGCTGTTCATTGCGGTGGCGTATCGCCTGGAATTGAAAGTGGACGAGATTCATGAGCAGGTCGGGTTCGAAGACTGAGCGGCAGACACCGAGTCACCTCGCCATCAGCAATTTCGCCAGCACTCGGCCGTGGAAACGGATCTGCGCCAGGGTCAGCGCGGTATAGCCGATGATCACCGCCGGCGCCAGGCGTGCCTCCACGCAGAACTTGCCCAGCGGCTGCAACGCCAACCCGACGGCAGCGGCGCGCTCGCAAAAATCCTGTTCTTCCACGCCCGGCGGCAACCACAGTACAAAGTGCAGCCCAGCCTGCTGGCCAGTCACTGAGCAGCCATCGGGCAGGCACGCGAGCAATGCATCGCGCCGCGCCTGATAAGCCTGGCGGGAAGCGCGCAGGTGACGCACAAAGGCACCGCTGCCGAGGAACTCCACCAGCCCCAGTTGATCCGTGGCGCCCACCGAATGCCCGGTGAGTTGCAGGGTCCGCAACAACGCGGGGCGCACCACCTTGGGCACCACCATGAAACCTACGCGCAGACCGGGAAACAGGTTCTTGTTGAAACTGCCGCAGTAGAGCACCCGGTCGCCGCAATCCAGGGATTTGAGCGCCGCCAGGGGCGCGCTGTTGTAGTTGTACTCGCTGTCGTAGTCATCTTCGATCACCCAGGCGTCGGCGCGGGCGGCCCAATCCAACAGCGCCAGGCGCCGCGAGACCGAGAGGGTCATGCCCAGCGGTGCCTGGTGCGCCGGGGTCACGTAGGCCAGACGTGCGGTGTCCGGCAACTGGTCGCAATCAAGGCCCTCAGCCGTTACCGGGATGGCCTGAACGTGCGCCCGCGCCAGGCTGAACAGGCGACGCGCCGGCTTATAGCCGGGGTCTTCAACGCAGGCCGTGTCGCCGGGCTTGAGCAGCGTGCGGGCGATCAAGTCAAGGGCGTGGCGAATGCCGGTGGTGACGATCACTTCATCCGCCTCGCATTGCAGGCCACGATAGCTGCGCAGGTAATCGGCGATCTGTTCACGCAGGGCCGGCAACCCGGCCAGGTGGCTGGCTTCCAGCACGCCGGGGCCGACGGTGAGCAGACCACGGGAAATGCAGCGGGCCCAGGTCTTCAAGTCGAACAGCCCGGCATCCGGACGCCGTGCCACGAAGGGCACATGACTTTGCACCGCCGCGTCAGGCTGATCAGGCAGTGCCACACGGCGCGAGCTTGTGCCGGGCGCCGCGGCTGCAATGAATTGCTCGGGGATCACCGCACACACGCGAGTGCCTGAACCGGCTACCCGCTGCACGTAGCCCTCGCCCTGCAAGCGTTCGTAAGCGGCCTCAAGGGTGCCCCGCGACACCAACCAACGTTCGGCCAGGTTGCGGGTGGAGGGCAAGCGACTGCCCGCCGGCAGTTGCCGGTTCAGGATGGCTGTACGCAACGCATCGTAAGCGCCCTGCTGCTTGCCGGCATCCAAGGCCGCGGGACGCGGCAGGTCCAAGGCGGATGCGGCTTTTCCTCGACTCATAAGTGGTCCAATCGCTCCAGGTATAAGTGGCTCAAAGGATTAAACCACAAAGCCAGTAGAGTTCAGGACTCAACGAACTGCATCGAGGCTTTCCATGACACAACGCGCCCTCTCCACCGGTTTCTGGCTGGTGCTGCTGACCGCACTGATCGCCTTGCCGCGTATCACCCTGGACATGCACCTGCCGGCCCTCCCCGCCATGGCTGACTATTTCCACGCCCGCGACGCCCAACTGCAATTGACCCTCACGCTGTACGCCTTGGGCTCGGCGATTTCGCTGCTGGTCAGCGGCCCGTTGACCGACCGCTTCGGCCGTCGACCGGTACTGCTGAGCGGCCTGTTCCTGTATGTAGCGGCCACGGCCGCCTGTGCCTTGTCCGACAACCTCGGCGTGCTGATTATCGCCCGCCTGTTCCAGGCCCTGGGCGGATGCTGCACCACCGTGATCGGTCGGGTGATCGTGCGCGACTACTTCGACCGCGAGGAGCAGGCGCGCCTGCTGGGCTTGATCTCCATGGCCATGGCCGTGTCGCCGATGGCCGCGCCCGTGCTGGGTAGCCTGATGCTGCCCTTGATCGACTGGCGCGGGCTGTTCGTGCTGCTGGGGCTGATCGGAGCCGTGCTGTACCTGGTGGTGTATCACCGCCTGCCGGAAACCCGTCCGGCACAGGTTGCTGCTGCGCCGCCGAGCAATCTGTTGCAGCTCTACCGCCAACTGCTGCGTGACCGCTATTTCCTGCGCTATTCGCTCGCCATCGGCTGCGTCTACAGCACGTACTTTCCGTTCATCAGTGAGTCGTCGGCCCTGCTGCAGCGCGGTTTTCACTTGTCCGCCACGGCTTACGCGCTGGTGTTTGCCGCCACGATCAGCGGCTACATGCTGGGCGCGAACCTGTTTCGGCGGCTGGTGCAACGCTTCGAACCCGACCGTTTGATCAGCGCCGCCATCGGCTTGAACATCGTGGGCAGCGTGACGCTGGCCACGGCAACCACCCTGTTGCCGGGGGAATGGCTGGCAATTGTGCTGCCCATGGTGGTGATCATGGTGTCGGTGGGCATGGCGATTCCCGCCTGCCAGCTGTCGGTGTTGCAACCCTATGGCGCGGTAGCCGGGACGGCCTCCGGGCTGTTCTTCTTTATCCAGATGTTCATCACCGCCGTGGGCAGTTGGCTCACGGGGTTGCTGTCGGATGGCACGTCAACCGCCTTGGTGATCATGACGTCAGCCGCCAGTGTGTTGCTGGCCAGCAGTTGGCTCGCCTTGCAGTAAAAAGCCGCGCCTGTCGGCTACTGCCAGTCAGTTAAGCGATAGAGCGGACAACGAGTAACCTGTGGCGAGGGAGCTTGCTC
Source organism: Pseudomonas sp. BCA17 (assembly GCF_004519405.1). GTDB lineage: Bacteria > Pseudomonadota > Gammaproteobacteria > Pseudomonadales > Pseudomonadaceae > Aquipseudomonas. The sequence goes on from NZ_SGWI01000006.1 coordinate 284,246, forward strand.
CCGTTGGGTCGCGAAGCGGCCCCAGCTTTGGGCTTGAAAAGACTGGGCCTGCTACGCAGTCCAACGGGAGCAAGCTCCCTCGCCACAGGTACTTTTTAGCCTTTCTCTTTCTTAACTGACTGGCATTACGCCTGTCGGCCAGGTGCGGCTTGAGTGAAGCAACAATCAACGGTGGGCAAGACTCATGGGTAGATGGGTTTGATGTTCAGGGCTGACGTACGGGGGTGCTGCTCTGACCGGTATAAAAACCCGTTTCTGATAGCAAAAAAAAACGCGCCGGGATGTCCCGGCGCGTTTTTTTATTTCGGCGATCAGTGCATGAAGATCGCGATCAAGATGATGACCGGGATAGGCACACCGAGGAACCACAGCAGTAATGAGCGCATGAGACTGTTCTCCTTGAATTAACGAACGTAGGTTTCGGTTTCGACATACACCACGGCATCCCGACGACGACCGCCGAAGGTGGCGGCGAAGCTGGCGAAGAACGCACCGATCAACAGCGTGATGAAGGTCCACAGCGAGGTGTAGGCGGCGACTTTCGCAGCGGTGTCGGCAGCCTGCTTGGCTTTGAGTTTGGCGTCTTCGATGGCTTTGCGGGCATCGCCGTAGACCTTGTCGATACGCGCTTCGGCATCGGCCTGGCTGAGATTGGTGCGCTGGCTGATCAACTGGGCCAGGTAGGTACGGTCCTCAGGTGCAAGCTGACCGTCGTTGCTCAGGGTGCGGGTGAAGATGCGTGCAACCACACCATGGGCAGCGTCATCGCTGACCGCGGCTGGGCGGTCATCGCGGAACAGGCTGTCGACGTAATAATCGAAGTCACCGCTGTTGGCACCTTTGGCGGCACCACCGGCTGCTTGCGTCAGGCCGCTGGCGGCACCCGAGGCAACGGACGCACCGGCTTTCACGCCACCGCTGACCACACTGCTGACCGAACCGACCACCAGCATCGCGGTGACCAGCGTGGCGACGGCCCACGCGAGGAAACCATGGGCGGTGTCGCGGAAGTACACTTCATCGCCATGCATATTGGCCCACTTCACACGCAACCGACCGGCGATGTAACCGCCCAGGCCGGACGCGACGATCTGGGTGAAGGCCAACCAGACAATGGTAGAAATGCCAAGCCCCTTGGCGCTGATGCCGCTGTCGGCCCACGGCGACACCGCCGAGAAACCCAGGCCAAAGCCCAGCAACACCAGTATCAGGGAAAGCGCGGCCGCCGCTGCGGCTCCGGCGAAGATAGCCCCCCAGGAAACCCCAGAGTGCGTGCTCGACTCTTGCAGCGTGGATGAGGATGTGATCATTGTTGTTTCGCTCCAGGCATGAAAAATAGTGTTACAAGTCCCAAAAGGGACAGTGCAGGCACCATGCCAGTCGTCGATAAAAATAAACCTTATATATTTCAACAAGTTAAATAAGTTGAACTTCTCAAAACCGTGCAACTTGCAAGAATGGCCCGTGACGAGTGGGCGTTATGCACTTTCAGCCGCCGAATGGCCGGTTTGACCAACATGAATATTTTTTTAGTAAGCCCGTTATCATTTCTTGGCAAAATGCCCCCACTTCTAGTGTGAACGCTCACCAGGTAATCCTATGACACGCATTTTGACCATCGAGGATGACGCCGTAACGGCCCGCGAGATCGTCGCCGAGCTGAGTAGCCATGGACTGGACGTAGATTGGGTGGACAACGGCCGCGAAGGCCTGGTCCGTGCCGTAAGTGGTGATTACGATCTGATCACCCTCGATCGCATGCTGCCGGAACTCGATGGCCTGGCCATCGTCACCACACTGCGCACGATTGGGGTGTCCACGCCGATCCTGATGATCAGCGCCCTCTCCGACGTCGACGAGCGTGTACGCGGTCTGCGCGCCGGCGGTGATGACTACCTGACCAAGCCGTTCGCCTCCGACGAGATGGCCGCCCGGGTCGAAGTGCTGTTGCGGCGCAAAAGCACGGTCAAGGAACTCGAAACCGCCCTGCGCGTGGCCGACCTCGAACTGAACCTGATCACCCGTGAAGCCAGCCGCGCCGAACAGCCGCTGAGCCTGTTGCCCACCGAATACAAACTGCTGGAATTCCTGATGCGCAACACCGGGCAGATCCTGTCGCGGATGATGATTTTCGAGGAAGTCTGGGGCTACCACTTCGACCCAGGCACCAACTTGATCGACGTGCACATCGGTCGCCTGCGCAAAAAAATCGATCCACCGGGCCTCACGCCGTTGATCCGCACGGTACGAGGTTCCGGGTATGTCATTGCTGAACCCCTCTAAGGGCTGGCGCTCTTCCAGCAGCCGCTTGCTCGCGCTGTACAGTTCGTTGTTCGTGGCGTGGAGCTGCATCCTCATGGGGGTGCTTTATTACGAGGTCTCGGGTTACCTGGGCGACTTGTCGCGTCACTCCCTGATGCAGCGCCAGCACCTGTTCCAGCGTTTCGACGGCGAGGAACTGGTAGAAGCACTCACCACCAGCATGACCTTCGACATGAAGGGCGTGGACGCCTACGGTTTGTTCGATGAGCAGTTCCGCCCCTTGAGCGGGCCGATCCGTGCGGTACCGCCTGACCTGCCCCTGGACGGCAAGATCCACGCCCTTGCCAATTGCGTCGACTCCGACGACCCCAAACTGCCCAAGGACAGCTGCGACGCCGTCGCCACCCACACCGAAGACGGCCGCTGGCTGGTGCTGGTGCGCGCCAACGGTTCGTTGTTCGGCGTCACCCGGATCATCTGGCACGCCCTTCTGTGGGCACTGTCCCTGACCATCATCCCGGGCGCTGCCGGTTGGCACTTATTGCGTCGCCAGCCGCTACGGCGCATCCGTGGCATCCAGGCCAGCGCAGAGGCCATCGTCGCCGGCGACCTGACGCACCGCTTGCCGCTGTCCAACCGCCGTGACGAGCTGGATATGCTTGCGGCGATCGTCAACGCCATGCTCGACCGCATCGAAAAACTGATGAACGAGGTCAAGGGCGTGTGCGACAACATCGCCCATGACCTGCGCACCCCGCTGACACGCCTGCGCGCGCAGCTCTACCGCATCAAGCAACAAGCTGAAGAAGACTCGGCGCATGCGGTCAAGCTGGATGACGCCATTGCCGAAACCGACACACTGATGGCGCGTTTTCGCGGGCTGCTGCGGATCTCCGAGCTGGAAGACCACCAACGGCGCTCAGGCTTTCTGGTGCTGGACCCATTGCCGCTGCTGCGCGAACTGCATGACTTCTACCTGCCCCTGGCGGAAGAAGGCGAAATGGAGTTGGTGCTCCAGGCCCCCGAGTCCCTGCCGTGGATCACCGGCGACCGCGCACTGCTGTTCGAAGCCTTGAGCAACCTGTTGAGCAACTCGATCAAGTTCACCCCTGCCGGGGGTAAGGTCATCCTGCGCGCAGCCAGTGACATGGGCAGCACGCGCATCGAAGTGCTCGACTCGGGCCCCGGCATCCCGGTGGACGAGCGCAAGTCGGTGTTCCAGCGCTTCTATCGGGTGGATGAAAGCGATCAGCAAGGCGGCTTCGGCTTGGGTCTCTCGATCGTCGCAGCGATCATCAACCTGCATGGCTTCAAGCTGGAGGTCGGCACCAGTGAGCTGGGCGGCGCCCGGCTGGTGCTGGAGTGCCGCCAGCAATTGATGCCCGAGTAACGGTACCCAGGGGCCGGGCGCGTCCTAGAGCACAGCCCCCATCGCCTTGATCAACACTGGGTCGCGCCCATAGATATCGGGCGCGTACACCAACCCACCCTGGCGATCCACTTCCACCGTCCAATAGCCCAGCAGCACCGGCACCGGCGTGGCCAGCCTGAACTCATGGGTCACGCCGGTGGCCAGCAACTCATCGGTGCGCGTACGTTCGGCCGGGCTCACCAACAGGTCGCGCAATAACAACGGTTGCTCCACCCGCACACACCCGGAACTGAACGCCCGCGGGCCTTTGGTAAACAACGGCTGGCTGGGCGTGTCGTGCAGGTACACCGAGTACGGGTTGGGGAAGCGCATCACGATCTTGCCCAGCGGGTTGCGCGGACCGGCGTCCTGGCGCAGCAGGATATTGCCGGGGCGGGCCCAGTCGATTTGCTCCGGCGCCAGCGGATGACCTTCGGCGTCGAGCACTTGCAGGTTTTGCTGGCGCAGGTATTCGGGGTTGAGGCGGATGGCCGGGAGTTTATCCTCGCGCATGATGGTCGGCGGGATGGTCCAGGTGGGGTTGAGGGTCAACCGGGTGATGCGTGATTTCAGCAGCGGCGTCTGGCGTTCGGCACGGCCCACTTGCAAACGCGTCTGCCACACGGGGATGCCACTTTGGTAAACGCTCAATTGCGCCGCCGCGACATTGACCACCACCCCCTCCGGCTCCAGGTCCTGGGCCAGCCAGCGGAAACGCTCCAGGTTGATGCGCAGTTGGTCGCGACGCATGGCCGGGCTGATGTTGAGTTCGGCCACGGTGCCCGCCCCTATCACGCCATCCGCTTGCAACGAGTGGCTTTGCTGGAAAGCCTTCACTGCCTTGACCAGTTCGTCACGGTATTGCCGGCCGGTGCCAGTCGGCGCCTTGGCCAGATAACCGCCGCTGAACAAGCGGCGCGCCAGTTCCGGCACGCGCGGATCGTCCATGCCGGGGCGCAGCAAGGGGCCGTTGCCAACCGGGTCCCAGTGGGGCAAAGGCTGCAGGCGCGCGGTCGCGTAGGCATTGCGCAGGCTGCGATACAAGTCGGCGCCGGGGCGGGCCTGGTCGAACCCTTGCGCCATGTCTTGCAGGCCTGTCGCGGCAAACGCCAGCACCTGGGCGTCAGGGTCATGGAGGGGCGGCTGGGAATGCCAGAGCGGCTCGTAACGCGATTGCTGCAGGCGACCGTAATGCAGGTCCTGCAGGGCTTGCAGGTACTGGCGGCTGGTGTCGATATCACTGCACAGCACGTTGGCCGTGGCGTCTACCGCAGGCAGGCTATAGTGGGTAGGGTCCAGGCCATCGTCGGCCAGCAGTTGCAACTGGGCCTGCAACGCTGGGCGGCGCTCGCCCGTGGCCCACAACGCGGCGTCACCCTGCTGCTGGTAGAACGCTTGCAGTCGCGCCAGCGCCGCGGGGTCGATATGGGGAGCCAGGTCAGGGCAGGCGCTGGGCAGTTGCGCCAGGGCCATTTGGATCGGGCTGGGTGAAACCACGGGCACCGCGTCTGCCGGCAACGCCTCGGCTGTTGCGACCAGTGGTGCAACGAGCAGGCAAATGCTCAAGTAACATGCGTGTTTTTTGAACAATGACTTTGCTCCAATCCACAGTGTGGGGGGATGTACTGTAGATGCTGACTTTTATCTGCCGCCTCGGCCTGGCTGCCATAAGCCTGGCCGCATCGGGCCAGGCTGCGCTCGCCGCCAATGGCAATCCTCCCTCCTTGTATAACAGCCTGGCGCGCTCGGCTCCAGAACTCAATCCCACCGTATTGAAAAGCGCCCTGAACGCCGTGCAGTGTGCGGTCAATAATGGTGAAGAACGCTCCGATCGCCTGGCGGTTATTGACTACTCCCAGCCCTCGACCGCTCGTCGACTGTGGATCTTCGATTTGCGCAAGAAAACCCTCGTGCTGCGCGACCTGGTGGCCCATGGTGCGAACTCCGGGGAGAACTTCGCCACTCAGTTCTCCAACCTCGAAGGCAGCCACCAGTCCAGCCTGGGGCTGTTCCGCACCCAGGAAAGTTACCTGGGCACCCACGGCTACTCGTTGCGCATGGACGGCCTGGAGCCCGGTTTCAACGACCAGGCCCGCGACCGTGCGCTGGTGATTCATGCCGCCGACTACGTCAACCCGGCGTGGAGCAAACGCGAAGGCCGCATCGGTCGCAGCCAGGGTTGCCCGGCCGTACGCCCGCAAGTGGCGCGCCAGGTGGTGGACAAGCTCAAGGATGGGCAATTCATGTTTTCCTGGTACCCGGACCAGCGTTGGCTGAAGTCCTCGACTTACCTCAATTGCAAACCCCAACAGGTGGCCAGTAGTCGTACAATCCGTGGCGGATAGCCTGTCCCCACAGATAAAAGAGAGCGCCGCATGCTTCTACATAAGTCAACCTGGATCGAGATCGGGCAGTTTCTGGAGCGCAGCCGCACGGTGGTGGTCCCCATTGGTTCCAATGAACAGCATGGCCCCACCGGCCTCTTGGGCACGGACTGGATGTGCCCTGAGATCATCGCCCATGAGGCGCAGCGGAACGCCGACATCCTGATTGCCCCGACCTTCAATATCGGCATGGCCCAGCACCACTTGGGCTTTCCCGGCACCATTTCCCTGCGCCCTTCCACCTTTATCGCCGCGATTGGCGACTGGGTGCGCTCGCTGGCCGGGCATGGCTTCGAGAAGATCCTGTTTCTGAACGGCCACGGCGGCAACATCGCCACCATCGAAGCCGCGTTTTCCGAGCTGTACGCTGAAGCCAGCTATGCCCGTCGCGAGGCCGGGTTCGCGCTGAAGCTGGTGAACTGGTGGGATCTGGAAGGCGTCAGCGAACTGGCGCAGCGCCAATTTCCGGTGGGCCATGGCAGCCATGCCACGCCGTCGGAAATCGCGGTGACGCAGTGGGCGTATCCGGAGTCGATCAAGTCAGCCGATTATTCACCCAAAATTGCCAACACCGGGCCGATCCGCGAGGCACTGGACTTCCGCGCACGCTTCCCCGATGGGCGCATGGGCTCGGACCCGGCGCTGGCGACGGTGGAAAAAGGCGGTGAGTTGGTGATGTTGGCGGCCAAAGGCTTGGTCAGGGCGGTCGACAGTTTCAGCAGCGAAGCGAAAATTTCAGGCAATTAAGACTTCATGTAGCAGCGAGCTGGCTCGCGAAAAACTCAAGGTGCCGCGTTCAATCAGGAAACACGCGTCATCGTTGCCGTTCTTCGCTAGCCAGCCCGCTCCTGCAGGTGGCGATTACTGGCAGTCTTTGGCCGCCTGCTCAATGCGCGACGGCGTGATAGCGGACGCCAGCGGCTTGCGCTCATACAGGAACACTTTGGTGCCGTCCTGGGACTTGTAGGCTTCCAGCACATCATCAGCGGCGATCTTGCTGGTCAACAGCACCTTGGCGTGGCGCGAGTTCTGCGTCACCGTGGAAGTGATCCCGTGCTTTTCAAGCTTGGGCAATACGCACTGCACATAACCTTCGGGGGTCTTGCTGGTTTGCAGGGTCAAGGTCGGAGCATTGGGGGCGGAAACACAGCCGGTCAGTACCAAAGAAGCAAAGGCCAGGGCCGGGACGAAAAAAGAGCGCATAAAAATTCCTGAAAATAACTGAAAAAAGTTCACATCAACCCGCTCGGACCAACGCCTTGAGCGACGCGTCAAACTGTCTCAAGGCATCTTGCTGTACATCGCGCTGCTGCTCGATCTGCGCGGCAATCTCGGGCGCCGCCTTGTCATGCACCCACACGGATGACACCTGCTTGTGCACCGAGCCTTCGGCCTTGGCGATGTATTGCAAGTTCGCATCGTAGAACCGTGCGGTAAACCTGGCTTCTACCAGGTCGTTGCGCGGGGTCAGCAGTTGGTTATGGGTATCGAGCATCACCACCACGTCCGGATGCGCCTGCACCAGCTCATCCAGGCTGCTATAGACCGTGACGGACAAAAAAGTGCCCTGCAACGAACTCATCAACCAATCGATGGCCAGTTCCGGATCGGAGCTGTTGACGAATGCCTCGCGGATACGCCCGTCAAGTGCATCCTTGGCGCCGTTCATGGCCATGGCGTGGTAGCGTTCAAGGTAACGGAGGTTGTCGCGGGTGTTTTCGCTGTACAACACCCCCACCGACTGCGCGCGCGCCAGGGAGTCTACGCTACCCACGAGTGGCAGCAAATGGCCCGTACGCAGTTCATCGGCAATGGCCGGGGTGGTCATGACCACCGAACCAAGCATCAACATCATCAAACCCAGCTGGATTATCGTCCTCATCGCGCGTTTCCTTGAGCAGCGTCTCGATGGTGCAATTCTCCATCTTTCCAGCAAAAACAGAACTTGCGATCCTTGATGGTGACTATCATTTGAACCGATAGTGTTGCGCAGCCCGCTTTCAATAAAACTTATAAGGACCACGCCATGAAGCCCCACCAGAAAACCTTCGACCGCATCCGCGAAGCCGTATTGCCGGAGTTTCGCGAGCGGGTCGCCGATTACCTGGTCGACTATGAAAACGTGCTGCAGGACGACGCGGCGGACGCCGATCAAATCAGCGCCAGCGCCCAGCAACTGCGGGGTTACCTGCGGGGGTTGAATACCATGCGGGTCCTGGGCATGGCGGACTGGGAAGACCTGGACCGCCGTGTGGAAGAGGACTGGCTACGCGTGGTGGAAGCCGAATAACCGGCGGGGCGTATCGATCAGCAGGGCCTGCTCGACCTGCGCCGACCAGTCCAGGGCCTGGCGCTGCTCAATCACTGCGGCATACCCGATGGACGCTTCGTGCTGGGTGTGCGGCCAGTCACTGCCCCATACCAGCCGCTGCAGGCCGAAGCTCTGTTGCAGCAACGGCATGGCCTGGCGGGCAAACCCGAGGTTCTGTGCCGGGTTGCCGGCCAGACGATAGATACCCGAGACCTTCAGCCACAGCCGGCCGCCTGGCCCGAGCTCCAGCAACTCGCTGAAGCCGCGCTGCCCGACGCCCAGTCGCGCGTCGGGGCGCCCGAAATGATCGATCACTAGCTTCACCCCGAACGGCAGCAGTTGCCCCACCAGTTGCGGCAGGTCGTCCACCTCGCGGTGCAATTCCACGTGCCAGCCAAGTTCAACGATGTGCTCGAAGAACCCCTTCCAGCCGGGCTCGGCAAAATCCGGCAGCGCCCGGCCCACCAGGTTCAGCCGCACGCCTACGACACCCGAGCGGGCCATGGCGTGCAGAGCGTCGCGCGGGATATCGCGCTCCACCACCACCACGCCGCGCAACCGATCGGGTGCCTGCTGTAAGGCGGCCAGCAGGTAGCTGTTGTCGGTGCCCAGAAAGCTGGGTTGCACCAGCACGCCGTGGCTCAGTCCGTTGGCGTGCAACTGGCCGAGGTAATCGGCCAGCGTGGCGTCGTAGCCAGGGGTGTAGCGACGCTCGCCGGCCATGGCCAGCCTGCGGCTGAACACATGCGCGTGCGCATCGATTGCGGTGATGGAGCAGTTATCAAGCATGGGTTTCGTCTTTCAAGAGTAAAAGGATCACGCCTGGGCGCGTTGGCCGGTCACGGCGTTATCGGCGGACACTGTTTCCAGCGTGCGGCCACGGGTTTCGGGCAGGCACAGCGCGGCGATCACCGCGACGCCGTAGGCAATCCCGGCATCAATGCCGATGGCCGAGCCGAGGGACATGGAATCGCTCATATGCCCCACCAGGAAGGGAAACACCGCCGACAACACGCGCCCGAAGTTATAGCAAAAGCCCACCCCGGCACCGCGTACATCCGCCGGGTACAGCTCGTTGAACAATGCCCCGAGGCTGGCCGGGATACCGGCGGCAAAAAAGCCCAGCGGGAAGCCGAGGAACAGCATCTGCGTATTGGTCAACGGCAGGAATACATAGGCCTGCACGGTGATCACGCAGCACAGCGCGAACAGCACGATATTCTTGCGCCGGCCGATGCGGTCGATCAGCCACCCGCTCGCGATGCAGCCGCACCAGAAGGCAAAGATGATCACCGCCAGGTAGCCGCCGGAGTTGAGTACCGACAGGTTGCGCTCGGTCTTGAGGAAGGTCGGCAGCCAGGTCATGACCGCGTGGTAACCGCCGTGGGCACCCAGACCCAACAGGCCGCCGAACAACGTGACGCGAATCAGCTCAGGGCGAAAGATGCCGGCCAGCGACTTGAAGAAACTCGGCGCAATCGCCTGCTCTTTTTGCAGGCGCTTGAAGCTGTCGGGTTCTTCAACGTTGCGCCGCACCCAGATAATCAGGAACGACGGCAGCAGGCCCACCACAAACATCACGCGCCAGGCCATGTCCTGCGGCACGAACGAATAGATCAGCGCAAACACCCCGACCGCCGCGCCCCAGCCCACGGCCCAGGCGCTCTGCACGGTGCCCATGACCTTACCGCGGTACTTCGGGTTGATGGTCTCGGCCATCAATACCGCACCCGCCGCCCACTCACCGCCAATACCGAAGCCTTGCAGCGCCTTGACGACCAGCAACTGGTGAAAGCCCGTGACGAACGCTGACAAAAAGGTGAAGAACGAGAACCACAGGATCATCCACTGCAAGGTACGCACCCGCCCATAACGGTCGGACAACGTACCGCCGACCCAGCCACCGATGGCCGAGGTCACCAGCGTGACGCCGCTGATCAAACCAGCATCGCCCTTGGTCAAGGCGAAGGCGGCGATGAGTGCCGGGATCGCCAGGCCGAACATCTGTACTTCCAGCGCGTCGAGGGACCATCCACCGAAGCAGGCCCAGAACGTTTTGCGCTCCCGAGGAGTGACTTGGCGATACCAACTGAACATGATTTTTATCCTTATAGGTCAAACGCGAGGCAGCCGGGCGCGAACCGTGCCGCAGCCGGGCCAGTGTTGGGCAAACAGTTAAAGGTGCGGGTGTCGGGTCAGCGAATGTCCACGCGGTAGCGGAAGTGCTCGGCGTGCCCGCGGGATCGTCGCCACTCCAGAGGTTGGCCCGCGTAATCGCGGGCGAGACGCTCGATCACCACCACCGGGCTGTTGACCGGCACCTGCAGCAGTCGCGCGTACACCGCGTTGACCGATTCGGCGGTCAGGGTTTCCTCGGCCGAGGCCACCACCTGCCCACAGACGCTTTCATACACCGGATAAAGCAACGGGCCTTGCTGCGACAAATCGATATCCAGCAACGCCTGGAAGCGCGTGCGCGGTAGCCAGATCTCTTCGGCCAGCAGCGGCTGCACGTCAAACAAACGGGTACGCAGGATGCGGATCACCTGGGCTTCGGGAGCCAGGCCCAGCGCCTCGCTGACCGCCGACGGTGCGGCCAGGGACTCGACGGTGATGATGCGGCTTTCCGGTACCTGACGCTCGCCCGACGGGCCTTGGAAACGGAAGAAACGAAACAGGGAAGACTGGAATTGCGGGCGGCGCACAAAGGTGCCGCGGCCCTGTTGGCGCTCAAGAATGCCTTCGCTCACCAATGCGTCCACGGCCTTGCGCACCGTGCCAGTGGAAAGTTCGTACTCGGCGGACAGCACGGCTTCAGTGGGAATCGCTTCGCCGGGGCGCCAGCGATTATTGGCGATCTGCTCGACCAAGTGGTCGCGCAGACGTTGGTAGAGCGGCAGACGGGCATCGCTGGACAACGTATTCATCAGGCCACATTCACTTTGTTATTTAGTCATATATATGAATATGGCGCGAGTATTTGTCCGCTGGGTGACGCCTGTCAAGCGCGCCACCGCACGTGGAGGATGAATGGTCGTTACGGCGCCGAGCGTTGCTGCTGCACCCACGCCTGTACGGAAGGCCGCTGCCACTGGCGCTGCGCGTATTCCACCAGCTCGGCGGGCACGCTGTCACCGTTGAGAATCAGGCGATTGAGCATCACCGCCAGGTCCACATCCGCGATCGACCACTCGCCGAACAGATAGGCCGGGTTGCCCGCCAACAGCGCCTGGGCTGCGCTGATCAGTTTGCGCGCCGCCGCTTCGGCGACGGGGGACAATGGCGACATCTTGTGCCCGTAGAACACCACCATCGTCGAACGCTCCTGGCGGATCGGCAGCAGGTCACTGCGCAACCACGCCTGCACCTGGCGCGCCCTCGCCCGCTGTTTGGGATCAACGGGGTAGACCGGCGTTTCGGGGTAAGCCTCTTCCAGGTACTCAGTGATTGCCGAAGACTCCGACAACGCAAAATCGCCTTCCACCAGGGTCGGCACACGCTGGGTCAGGGACAGTTGGGTGAAGTCGGCGGCCTGGTTCTGCGCGGCGTCCAAATCCAGGGTGACGGTGTCGAACGCCAGGCCTTTTTCCCGCAGGGTGACGAACACCGACATCGCGTAGGGGCTGGTATACAAATGATCCACATACAGGCGCAACGGACGCTGGCTCATAACGATTCTCCATGAAGGGAGCACCACGCTACGAGATGTGCGGCGAGAAAGACAATGCGCTGTTTTTATGGGGCCATTCCTCCACGGAATACCGGTTAACCGGCAAAGCCGCCTTTGTCCAAAAAGGCGCGTTCTTCATCCGTGGTCTCTCGGGCCAACAGCGCATTACGATGAGGAAAACGCCCGAACCGTTCGATAATCTCGGCGTGCTCTTTGGCCCAATAATACGTATTGGCATCCAACTGCTGATTCAGGATCAAGGAACGCTGCTGATCCGCCGGGTCTTCGGAATGCTCCAATGGCAGGTAGCAGAATGCACGCAATGCCAGCTCGATGTGCTGATCCAAGCCGGCGTCCAGCATGCGCTTCGCGTACAACCGCGCCAGTGGGTCGGTGGCGAACATATGCGCAGTGCCGCGAAAAGCATTGCGCGGGTATTGATCCAGCAGAATCAGCAAGGCGAGCGCGCCCTCCGCCGATTCCAGCCAGCCTTCCAACTCGCGGCGGGCGGCCTGCATATGGGTCTCGTGGAAGCGCTCGCGAAAGGCTGCGTCAAACGCATCGTCCTTGGCGAACCAGCGCTTGGGCCCGGCGTTTTTCCAGAACTCAACGACCGCTTCAGCCGGCTGCATATGCGTGCTCATCACTTCTCTCCCTGGCAAACCTACAGATTTCATTGGTTGACCCTAACAGCAAAGATACGTCGTGCAACGCAAAAAAGCCGACCGCGACGCCTCGAGCGTCGTGGTCGGCCTTTAAGCCAAGGCGCTCAGGTCACGCCAGCTCAGCCCGCAGTTGACGCGCCGCAGTGACCATATGAATCAACGCTGCTTCGGTCTCCGGCCAGCCGCGGGTTTTCAGGCCGCAATCAGGGTTGACCCACAGGCGCTCGGCGGGAATCCGCCTGGCGGCCTTGCGCAGCAGGTTAGCCATTTCCGAGGCATCCGGCACCCGTGGCGAGTGGATATCGTAGACGCCCGGGCCGATTTCGTTCGGGTAAGCGAAGGCTTCGAAGGCGTCCAGCAACTCCATGTCCGAGCGCGAGGTTTCGATGGTGATCACGTCGGCATCCATGGCGGCAATGGACTCGATCACATCGTTGAACTCGCTGTAGCACATGTGGGTGTGGATCTGGGTTTCGTCACGCACACCGCTGGCGCACAGGCGGAACACTTCAGTGGCCCAATCCAGGTAGTGCTGCCACTGCGCCTGGCGCAACGGCAAGCCTTCACGGAAGGCGGCTTCGTCGATTTGTACGATCTTGATGCCGGCCGCTTCCAGGTCCAGCACTTCGTCGCGAATGGCCAGGGCCAGTTGGCGGGCCTGAACTTCGCGGCTCACGTCTTCGCGCGGGAATGACCACATCAGCATGGTCACCGGGCCCGTCAACATGCCCTTCATCACCTTGCTGGTGAGGCCCTGGGCGTAGCGGATCCACTCCACGGTCATGGCCTTCGGGCGACTCAGGTCACCGAAGATCACCGCCGGTTTCACGCAGCGCGAGCCGTAGCTCTGCACCCAGCCAAAGCGGGTGAATACGTAGCCATCCAACTGTTCGGCGAAGTACTCGACCATGTCGTTGCGTTCGGCTTCACCGTGTACCAGCACGTCCAGCCCGAGGTTTTCCTGGACTTCCACGGCGTGTTTGATTTCGCTGTGCATGGCCTCGACGTATTCGGCTTCACTCAACTTGCCGGCCTTGTACGACTGGCGCGCCAGGCGGATCGAAGCGGTTTGCGGAAACGAACCGATGGTGGTGGTCGGAAACAGCGGCAGGTTCAGGCCGGCGCGTTGTTTCTCGATACGCTGGGCAAACAACGACTGGCGCCGGCTGTCATTGGCGGTGATGGCCGCCACACGAGCCTGCACAGCGGGTTTGTGAATGCGCGGCGATGCCGCACGGGCCGCTTGCACGGCGCGGCTTTCGGCCAATGCCGCCAGTACGCCAGGTGCTTCAGGCTGGTCAACCGCTTGAGCCAGTACGGCCACTTCAGCGCACTTCTGTGCGGCAAAGGCCAGCCAGCTTTTCAACTCGGCATCCAATTTGTCTTCACGGCCCACATCAACCGGGCTGTGCAACAACGAGCAGGACGGCGCAACCCACAGGCGGTCCCCCAACCGCTCATGAGCGTGCTTCAAGGTCGCCAGCGCACTTTCCAAGTCACAGCGCCAGACGTTACGGCCATTGACTACACCCAGGGACAACACCTTATAAGCCGGCAAGCGGTCGAGGATGGTCGGGTACTGTTCGGGCGCACGCACCAGGTCGATATGCAGGCCGTCGACCGGCAGGTTGGCGGCCAGGCCCAGGTTCTCTTCCAGGCCACCGAAGTAGGTCGCCACGAGTTTTTTCAGCGGGTCGCGCTGGATCAGGTTGTAGGCGCGCTCAAAGGCGTTTTTCCATGCCTGCGGCAGGTCGAGCACCAGGATCGGCTCGTCGATCTGTACCCACTCAACCCCCTGCTCGGCCAGGCGCTGGAAGATCTGGCCATACAGCGGCAGCAGGCGGTCGAGCAGCTCGAGTTTGTCGAAGTCGCCGCCCTTGGCCTTGCCCAGCCAGAGGTAAGTCAGTGGGCCGATCACCACCGGCTTGACGTTGTGGCCCAGGTCGCGGGCTTCCTGCACTTCTTCGAACAGTTGGTCCCAACCCAGGTGGAATTGCTGGTCAGCACTGAATTCGGGGACGAGATAGTGGTAGTTGGTGTCGAACCACTTGGTCATCTCCTGGGCATGGGCGCCGCCACAGCAGCTGTCACTCACGCCACGGGCCATGCCGAACAGGGTTTGCAGAGTGGCTTTGCCATCGGCTGGGCGGAACCGCTCCGGGATCACACCGAACATCAGCGAGTGGGTCAGCACCTGGTCGTACCAGGCGAAGTCGCCGGCGGGCAGCAATTCGATACCGGCCTGCTGTTGCAATGCCCAGTGGGCCTGGCGCAGCTCCTGGCCAACAGCGCGCAGGCCGGCTTCGTCAAGCTCGCCCTTCCAGAACGCTTCCTGCGCTTTTTTCAGTTCACGATCGCGTCCAATGCGCGGAAAACCCAAGGAATGAGCGACTGCCATGACCTACAACTCCAATGCCGTTATTTATGGCAGGCATTGTCGGCAAACAGCGATAGTGAGACAAACTCATATTATTCCAGATGATCACAAGATTTACTCATGTTGCGACCGCATGGCTATAGAACGCCTGGAACATGAAATAGGCGCATACCGCCAGCGCCACGCCCATGCAGCGATTGAACAGCGTGAATGCCGACGAGCCATTGATCCGCCGCCCCAACAAAGCCCCGAGCGCCGCGTAAATCCAAGGCGCGCCGAATGCGCCAAAGGCGAGCGCGGCTGAAACGACGGCAATCGACATTCCGGTGATATGCGCCGCCGGCAGCATCACGCTGGTGATAGGCAATACCGCCATGATGCCCTTGGGGTTGAGCAGCTGGATCACCAGGCCATTCCAGAAGGTCAGGGTTCTGGCCGGTGCCGATGAAACGGCTTCATCCACCACCGTGCGCGCCGTGAACACCTGATAAGCGAGGTACAGGGTGTACACACCGCCCACCAGGGAAATGTACGGCAACGCCGCGTGGGAAATGATCGCTTCGCCGGTGTAGCCAAACAGCACGAACAACACCAGCATCGCGCAGCCCACACCCGCGAAGAACCCGGTAGAGCGCCGGAACTGGCCGGTGAGCCCGGCGTTGAGGCCCATGAAATTGACCGGGCCGGGGCTGTACATGACGCTGAAGGCGTAGAGGAAGATGTCCATGGGGAACCTGCAGTAGAGAGCATGCAGCGAGTCTACGGCGGCAGGTGGGAATGGCTCTTGTACGTTTGTGGTCGGCATGCACCACTGGCAGTGAGCGGGTTTGCCCCGCTCACTGCCACGAACCCGCACAGCTTGGTGCGGTGTGAAGCCTTACATCAATGGAATCGAATAGCTCACAAACAACCGGTTCTGATCCTGGTCCCTGGCCACGTCACTGCGTGATACACCGTTACGCCAGCCGAACCCGACGTTCTTGAATGTGCCGCTCTGCACCACGTAATCCAGGGAAATATCCCGCTCCCACTCGCTGGCATCGTTGCCGCTGGCAGTGAGGATATGGTCACCCTTCAAGTACATGACCGAGGCCTTCAAGCCCGGCACACCCAGCGCGGCAAAGTCATAGGCATATTGCGCAAACGCCGTACGCTCGCCCGCCTGGATGAATGTCTGCACGGTGCGGTCGGTGTAGAGGTACAAACTGGAACCGCCCTCCCCTTTATTCACCAGGCCACCCTGGTTGAGTTGGGCAAAGTTGCTATCGTCTGACACCTGCTGGTAACCGGCGGTGATCGCGTGCGGGCCCAGGGAATAGATGAACGCCGCACTCCAGGTGTTGTTGTCGATTTCACCGCTGCCGTTTTTGGTATAGCCGCCGAACTTGTAGCCCTCGGCACGGCCGGCGGCGCTGCTGTTCTTGCCGTCGGACGTGGTCTTGAAGTAGCGCAGGTCCGTCTTCAACGAGCCATAGTCGCCCAGCGGCAACACATGGATAAGCCCGGCGAAGTGCTGCTGGTAATAGTCTTCGAGGTTGGCGTAGTAGTACTGGACCATCAGGTCCTTGGTCACTTGGTAGTCGGCACCGGCATAGTTGAATTTGTTACTTTCCCGGGTGCCGCCCGCCGCTGCCAGGCCGCTGCGGTCGCTGGAGCCCCGGCCGGTGGTGTGTTGCAGTTGACCGCCGACGAGGGTCAGGTTGTCGATGTCCTTGCTGGTGATTTGCCCGCCTTCGAAGGACTGCGGCAACAGGCGACCATCGTTACTGACCAGGATCGGCAGGTTTGGGCGCAGGTAACCGTAGCGCGCTTCGGTCTTGGCAAAACGCGCCTTGGCCGTCGCACCACCACGCGCCCAGTTGTCGGCGGCCTTGCCGTCATCGTTGGGGATCATTGAGCTGCCGACGTGACGGCCGGCGCCACTGTCGAGGGTCACACCGAGCATGCCGACCGCATCCAGGCCAAAGCCGACCGTGCCGTCGGTAAAGCCCGACTGGTAGTTGAGGATAAACGCCTGGCCCCATTCTTCGGTCTTCGACGGCGCGGCAGTTCCGCTACGGTTGTCGTTGTTGAAGTAGAAGTTGCGCAAGCCCAGGTTGGCCTTGCTGTCACTCAAGAAGTCAGCCGAGGCCAAGGGGCTCAGGGCCAGACCGAGGCCGCCGGTCAATACGCTTAATACATTCAAAGTGGCTTTCATCAGGACGAACTCCGGCGCGGAATCCAAGTTCCGGGCACAAAAAACAGGCAGCAGGATGCACACGACCACACGGGAAGTTGGCCGGTGCGCTAACGAACGTTTAGTGCTTAGTTGAGCGAGTTAACCTCCGTAAAACCTCAGTCAATCAATCCATGGGCGTCATAGAACGGATACGGTCCCGGGTATTCACCGAACACGCCGTTATGGCTGATCAAACCCTGTTGCGCATCCCAGCGATGCAACAGGTAACCCGCCGGCTCCAGGTTGAAATGCGCAGGCGCGGCGTCTTGCAAGTCCAGCACGATCTGGTGGGATGTGCCGGGGCATACACAACTGAGGCTGCCGCCGAAACGCCGCTGCATCGGACGATGCAAATGCCCGCACAACAGGCGTTCCACTTGCCGGTGGCGCGCGACAAGTTGCTCCAGGGCGGCGGCGTTGATGAAGGGTTCACGGTCCATATGGCCGATGCCGCTGATAAACGGCGGATGATGCAGGATCAGCAACGTCGGCGCGTCGGGGCGTAACGACAACTGTGCGTCGAGCCATTGCAACTGACTGTCCAGCAACTGGCCGCCATGGCCACCGGGAATCGTGGAGTCAAGCCCGATCAAACGCAGCGGGTGCTCATCCACCACCCAGTCCAACGGGCCGTCCGCCGTCTCCGGCAGGTAGGCGTGGTCGCGGAACGCGTCCAGCAGCGGCCCACGGCAATCATGATTGCCGGGCACCAGGTAGCACGGCATGTGCAGGCGCGCGAGTTCGGGGCGCAGCACGGCGTACTCATCGGCGCGACCGAAGTCCACCAGGTCGCCGCTGACCACCACGATATCGGGCCGTGGGTGACTGGCATTCAAGTGGTCGACGGCGCGGCGAAGCGCGCACAGGGTATCGACCACGCCGTAGGTGAGGCGCTGGCCGGCTTTGAGGTGCAGGTCGCTGATCTGCGCGACTAGAAACGGACGATTCAAAATAAGTTCTCAAGCATTCAGGGTGAACAACATGTGCGGCGCGATCGCCAGGGCAATCGGCGCGCCAACGGCATACAGCTGGTTATCGCTGCTGTCGACCAGCAGCGGTTGCGGGCCGCCTACTTCCACCAGCAGGCGGCTTTGCGCGCCTTGGAAAAACTGCGCCACCACGTGGCCGTGCAAGTGCCCTTCCCCCTCCATCACCCGCAGGTGTTCGGGGCGGCAGTACACCGTGGCGGGCTGGTCGGCCGCTTGCCATGGCAGTTCACCGCCGCACACCTTGAGGCCGTGAGGCGATTGCTCAAGCACCGAGAAGGCGTTGAGATTGCCGACAAACCCGGCGACGAAGGCGTTGGCCGGTTTCTGGTAGATGTCGCGAGGGCTGGCCAATTGAGCGACGCGGCCGTGCTCCATCACCAGAATGCGGTCGCCCAGGGCCATCGCTTCACCCTGATCATGGGTGACGAATACGCTGGTGATACCGAGGCCACGCAGCAGCTCATTCAGTTCACTGCGCAGGCGCTCACGCAATTGCGCGTCGAGTGCAGCCAATGGTTCATCCAGCAGCAGCACCTTCGGGCGGGGTGCCAGGGCGCGGGCCAGTGCCACGCGCTGGCGCTGACCGCCCGAGAGTTCGTGGATGCTGCGTTTACCGTGGTGCTGCAAACCCACCAACTCCAGCAGCTCCTCGCAGCGCTTGTTGCGTTCGGGCGCCGACATGCCACGAATCTTCAAGCCGTAGACGATATTGCCGGCCACATCCAGGTTGGGAAACAGCGCATAGTTCTGGAACACCATGCCCACATCGCGACGCTCGATGGGCAGGCGCGTGACATCCCGGTCACCAAAAAACACCTGGCCCACATCCGGGCGCTCCAGCCCGGCGATCAGGCGCAGCGTGGTGGTCTTGCCACAGCCCGAAGGCCCGAGGATCGCCAGGGTTTCGCCGCCCTCGACGGTCAGGTTCAAGTCATGCACGGCCACGGTGCCGTCGGCAAACGCCTTGCGACAGCCTTGCAGGCCAATAGTGATAGCGGTCATCGACGCTCTCCACGGGACAAACGAGCGCTGATGGCCTGCAACGCAATCAACAGCGGCACGATCATCAGCAAAAAGATAAGGGTGTAGGCGCTGGCAATTTCCAGGCGCGCCGAGGCGTAGCTGTCGGCCAGGCCCACGGGCAAGGTCTTGGTCATCGGGGTGTGGAGCATCCAGGTCAGGTTGAACTCACCCAGGGACAGGGTGACCACCATCAACACACCCGCCAGAATCCCCGCCCGGCAATTGGGTACCAGCACGCTGAAAAAACGCTTGAACGGCCCCGCGCCAAGGCTGGCGGCGGCCTCCTCCAGCACCGGCAGTTGCTGGCGCTGCATCACCGCCATCACCGGGCGTACCAGGAACGGCAAGGTGAACAGCACGTGGCCGACCAAAATGAACAACCAGCTGCTGCGAAAGCGGCCAAACTCGCCGTAGGTCAGCAGCAAGGCCAATGCACTGGCCAACCCCGGCATGGCCACCGGCAGCACCATCAGCTCTTCAAAGGCGCGGCTGAAGCGGTTGTTCATGCGCACCAGTGCGTAGGCCGCGGGTACGCCAATTACGCAGACAGCTACCGCGCAGGCCAGGGCCAGTTGCAGCGACAGCCACACCGTGGGCGAATAGGCCTGCCACACCTGGACCAACCAATCGAAAGTCAGGCCACTGGACAGGCCCACGAAGAAATTGCGAGTCAGACCTGCCAGCAACGACATCAGCACCGGCACCAGCATGAAGGCGCACACCAGCAGGGTGAACAGCAGTTGCAGCACAAACAGCGATGAACGCTTCACAGCACAGTCCCCGAGTTTTTCACCAGGCGTCGCGTGAGCAGCAACACCGCCCAGGTCACCGCGCCGAGCACCACCGACAGCGCAGCGGCGACGGCGAAGTTGGCGTAGTTGGTAAATACGTTGTAGATCGCCACCGGGGTGACATTGAGTCGTGTGCCCAAGGTGAAAGCCGTACCGAAAGCGCCCATGGACGTGGCGAAACAGATCGCCCCACAGGACGCCAACGCGGGCGCCAGGCCAGGTACGATCACATCGCACACCACGCGCCAATGCCCGGCGCCCAGCGAGTGCGCCGCTTCTTCCAGGCTGCGGTCGAGGCTTTCGCACGCAGCCATCACGGTAAGGATCACGCGTGGGATCGAGAAGTACAGGTAGCCCACGAACAGCCCCGCCAACGAGTAGGCAAAAATCCAACGCTCACCGGCCAGTTGCAGGCCCAGGGCCGCGAACAGCCCCTGGCGCCCGGCCAACAGGATTACCAGGAAACCCACGACCACGCCGGGAAACGCCAACGGAAAGGTGAGCAACGCGACCAGCGCCGAACGCCCGAAGAATTGCTGGCGGGCCAGGAATACGCCGCTGATGCCACCGATCACCAGCGCGGCCCCTGTCACCACCACCGCCAGGACCAGGGTTTGGCCAAGGCTTCCCAGATACTGCGCACTGCTGAGCACCTGCCAGTAACCGCTGCCGTTGCTGTCACGGCTCTCGGCGCCGAGCACTATCAAGTGCGCCAGCGGCAGCAGCCAGAACGCGAGCAGTACCGCGAAGGCAGGCGCGAGGGCCCAGGTCGTATGTTTCGCCGTCACTTACTTGACCTCGTTCAAATAACGGGCGGCGAAGGCTTCCTGCACAGCGGCCATTTTTTCATAGTCCACCACCCCGGCACGGGCATAGTCGCTGTCGGGCAGGAACTGCGCGGCGACATCGGCGGGCATTTTCATCGCACGCACCGGGCGCAGGTAAGCCTTGGCCCAGAGTGCCTGGCCTTCGTCCGACAGCACAAAATCGAGGACCTTTTCGGCATTGGCACGGTGCGGTGCGTTGGCGACCAGGCTCATGACATAGGGCACGCTGATGCTGCCTTCCTGGGGAATCACGAAAGCGACATTGGCCTTGTCCTTGTAGCGGGCGCGGTAGGCGTTGAAGTCGTAGTCCACCAGGATCGGCAGCTCGCCGGACAACACCCGCGCATAGGCGGTCTGCTTGGGCACGATGGGGGCGTTTTTCGCCAGTTTCTGGAAGTAGTCGATGGCCGGGGCGAAGTTGTCCAGGTCGCCGCCCATGGCGCGGTTGATCGCGACAGCCGATACGTAGCCGACAAAAGCGCTGGAAGGGTCGAGGTAACCGACCATGCCTTTGTATTGCGGCTTGAGCAGGTCGGCCCAGCTTTGCGGGACCGGCAGGCCACCGAGTGCATCGACGTTGACCATGATGCCCAAGGTGCCGGAGTGGATCGCGAACCAGTGACCGGCCGGGTCCTTGAGACCCGCTGGGATCTGGTCCCAGGCCTTGGGTTTGTAGGTGTCGACCACGTTGGCTTTTAGCGCCTGCAGGCCGAATGTCACGCCGTAGTACACAACGTCAGCCACCGGCGCGGCTTTTTCGGCCACCAGTTGCGCCAGGGACTGCCCGGAGTTCTTGTTGTCCAGCGGCACCTGTACACCGGTGCTGGCGGCGATGGCTTGGAGCTGGGTGCCCCAATCGGCCCAGTCCGGCGGGCAGTTGTAGCAAATCGCGGTGTCGGCGGCCTGGGCCAGGCTGGCGGTGCCGAACAGCAGCACGGCGGCCAGGGTTTTACGCAGTGTGCGCATCAAGGATCTCCTCATGGGGTTGAGTGCTTTCGCCCGGCCGGATATGGCAAGGCAGGCAATGGGACGTCGGGGCAAGGCCTGCAATCTGCGCCAACAATTGGTCGATCACGGTGCTGGCCAGCAGCGCGATGGGCTGCACCACGCTGCACAGGGTCGGGTGCATCTGGGTGCCGAGGGCAATGCCGTCAAAGCCCATGACCGACAACTGCCCGGGCACATTCCAGGCATTGCGGCGTAGCTCGGCGATCAGGCTGATGGCCAGGAAGTCGTTGGAACACACCAGTGCGCTGGGCGCATCTGCGCCTTGCAGAAACGGCGCGATGGCCGCGAATTCAGCCTGGGTATGGGCCGGCATTTCGATCACCGGGCGGCTGTCCAGGCCGTACTCCTTCATCGCGTCGCAATAACCGGCATAACGCAAGCGAGCGCGGTCCGACTGCAACGCGGGGCCGGCGACCATGCTGATGCGTCGGTGGCCGGCATCGAGCAAATAGCGGGTGGCCATGGCCATGCCCGCGCGGTTGTCCACCGACACCGCGCTGTAATTGGGATTGCCCGGCTGGTGGTAGGCCAGCACGAACGGGGTTTTCTCGGTATTCAGGCTGCTGAGCACCACGTTGCTTTCGGCATCGGTGACGGTCAGTACCAGGCCGTCGACGCGCTGGCGCAACAGCTCTTCCACCACAATGCTTTCACGTTCGCTGCTGTAATCGGTGGTCGCCAACAACAGGCTGTAACCGCGCAGCCGCGCCGCACGCTCCATGGCCTGGAACTGTTCGGCGAACACCGGGTTGAGCAGGTTGGGCACCACCACGCCGATCAGTTGGGTGGTTTGCAGGCGCAGTTGGCGGCCCAGCCGATTGGGGCGAAACCCCAGCTCGCGGGCGGCGGCGAACACCTGTTCACGGGTGGCCGGCCGCACTTGGTCGGGAGAAGCAAAAGTGCGCGCGGCAGTCGCACGTGATACGCCAGCCAGCCTTGCTACGTCTTTCAGGTCAGTCATTGTCACTCGCTTGAGATCGATCTCATTGGCGAGGACAGTAACGGGGGAATATGGCAGGAAGGTGGTGGGCAGATGACGGTTTTATGGCAACGATTGCAGGGCGTTGCGCAGCAATCCCTCATCAAGCGCCAGCTTGATAATGTCTTTTGCAGGCACGTTGACCCAATCTGTTGCGTCAGGCACTCCCGTTATCGCCAGCCATCGCCCGACCATCTGATAACCCAGCGCATACCCCAGCCACCTGGGCTTGTCTCCCGTGCCAAAAAACCATGCACTGTGATCGTAGTAAGTCGCTTCAAGCTCACCCAGGCTTATCGGCGCGGCTTGCAGGGTTTCAAGGTCATGCGCCCGCTCCCATGGCTCCGGCTCGCTGCCCAGCACGTGCCGTACAAACTGCCCGGCCAGCCCTTCGCTGATCAGCGCTTCACCCAGCGTCCACCCGTACCCTGGCCCCGCCATGCGCAGGCAATGATGCACCTCGTGAACGATATGCCGATGCACGGCCCCGTCTTTGAGGCTCGCGGCAAAATTCGGATTGTCGGGGTCCAGGGTCAGGGAGAACATCGTGCTGCGATACGCCCGCCCGACCAAGCCGAGTTCGGCGAGGGTTTCACCGGGCAATCGCTGAATAAGCACATCCAGTCGTGGCGGCGGCATCCAGCGGGCAATCGCGCGGTAGGCCACCTCGAACTCTTCATTCAATACCTGGTGAAATGCTGCCAGAGAGCCAGATGCCTCCAGCCAGTGCAACGTCCATGCATCCATCATGACCTCCCGTCGATAACGCCAGGACCACTTGTCCAGGCGGACCATGATAGCGATAGACGGTCATACAACCAGCGTAACGTGCAAAAGTGCGCGGCAAATTGCGCTGACTAACCTTTCGATCTGATCCAAGTGCGGGCACAATGCGTGTCCTTTTTTGGCAGGCACCGCCGCAGGCTCTCAAAAATGATCAAAACGCCGTACTACCTCATCGATAAACAGAAGCTTCTGGTCAACATGCAGAAGATTGCTTACGTGCGCGAGCAGTCCGGCGCCAAGGCGTTGCTGGCCCTCAAGTGCTTCGCCACCTGGTCGGTGTTCGACCTGATGCAGCAATACATGGATGGCACCACATCGTCGTCGCTGTATGAGCTGAAGCTCGGTCGCCAGAAGTTCGAAGGCGAGGCGCACGCCTACAGCGTGGCTTGGGCTGACGATGAAATCGAAGAGATGCTGGATAACTGCGACAAGATCATCTTCAACTCCATCAGCCAACTGCAGCGCTTTGCTGAACGCAGCGAAGGCAAGACCCGCGGCCTGCGCGTCAACCCTCAGGTCAGCAGCTCCGACTACCTGCTGGCCGACCCGGCACGCCCGTTCAGCCGCCTGGGCGAGTGGGACCCGGTGAAGATCGAAGGCGTGATCGAGCAGATCAGCGGCTTCATGTTCCACAACAATTGCGAGAACGGCGACTTCAGCCTGTTCGACAAAATGCTGGGCGTGATCGAAGAACGCTTCGGCGAGCTGCTGCACAAGGTCAAGTGGGTCAGCCTCGGCGGCGGCATCCATTTCACCGGTGAAGGCTACGCGCTGGACGCATTCTGCGCACGCTTGAAGGCGTTCTCCGAAAAGTACGGCGTGCAGGTCTACCTGGAACCGGGGGAAGCGGCGATCACCAACAGCGCCTCCCTGGAAGTCACCGTGCTCGACACCCTCTACAACGGCAAAAACCTGGCCGTGGTAGACAGCTCCATCGAAGCCCACCTGCTGGACCTGCTGATCTATCGCCTCAACGCCAAGCTGGCGCCGAGCGAGGGTGAACACACCTACATGGTGTGCGGCAAATCCTGCCTGGCCGGCGACATCTTCGGCGAGTATCAATTTGATCGTCCGCTAGCCATCGGCGATCGGCTGTCGTTCATCGACACCGCAGGCTACACCATGGTCAAGAAAAACTGGTTCAACGGCCTGAAAATGCCGTCCATCGTAGTGAAACAACTCGACGGTACCGTCGAAGTGGTTCGTGAATTTGGTTACGACGACTACCTGTCCAGCCTTTCGTAAGCTGGCGGATAAAGGAGAGATAAAGCAATTGAAAAAGAACGTTCTTATCATTGGTGCAGGAGGTGTCGCCAAGGTGGTGGCCCACAAGTGCGCGCAGCACAACGACGAACTCGGTCGTATTGCTATCGCGTCGCGCAACATCTCCAAATGCCAGGCCATCATCGACAGCGTCAAGGCCAAGGGTAGCCTCAAGGTTCCCGCCGACATCCAAGCCTTCGCACTGAACGCCCTGGACGTGGAAGCGACCAAGGCCCTGATCCGCGAGACACAATCGCAGATCGTCATCAACGTAGGTTCCGCGTTCCTCAACATGTCGGTACTGCGTGCCTGCATCGACACGGGCGTTGCCTACCTCGACACCGCCATCCACGAAGAGCCGGGCAAGGTCTGCGAGACCCCGCCGTGGTACGGCAACTACGAATGGAACCACCTGGAAGAGTGCAAACAGAAGAACATCACGGCCATCCTTGGCGTGGGCTTCGACCCAGGTGTCGTCAACGCGTATGCCGCGCTGGCGCAGCAACAGCATTTTGACCGCATTGATTCGATCGACATTCTCGATGTCAATGCCGGCTCCCATGGCAAATACTTCGCCACCAATTTCGACCCGGAAATCAACTTCCGTGAGTTCACCGGACAGGTGTGGAGCTGGCAGAACAGCCAGTGGACCAGCAACACCATGTTCGAAGTCAAACGCACGGACGACCTGCCCGTCGTTGGCCCGCAGAACCTGTACCTGACCGGCCACGATGAAGTGCACTCGCTGTCGAAAAACCTCGACGTACCCAACGTGCGCTTCTGGATGAGCTTCGGCGAACACTACATCAACGTGTTCACCGTACTGAAAAACCTTGGCCTGCTTTCCGAAAAGCCGGTCACCACCGCCGAAGGCGTGGAAGTGGTGCCGTTGAAAGTGGTCAAGGCCGTGCTGCCCGACCCGTCGTCGCTCGCGCCGGGCTACACCGGCAAGACCTGCATCGGCGACCTGGTCAAAGGCACCAAAAATGGCCAGCCCCACGAGATGTTCATCTACAACGTGGCGTGCCATGAAGAAGCCTTCGCCGAGACCGACAGCCAGGGCATCTCCTACACCGCCGGCGTTCCTCCAGTGGCTGCGGCCCTGCTGGTGGCCCGTGGCGAATGGGATGTGAAACACATGGCCAACGTCGAGGAACTGCCGGCTGAGCCGTTCCTGAAAGCGCTGGACGTGATGGGCCTGCCGACTCGGATCAAGGACGAGAACGGTGATCGGGCTTGGGATGCGACTGCCTGAATAGGCGATAGCTGACCGAACAAAAAAATGCGCCACCAGGGGCTAATGCCAGTCAGTTAAGGATGAACGCCGTACCTGTGGCGAGGGAGCTTGCTCCCGCTGGGCCGCGAAGCGGCCCCGTTCTTTGTTTACAAAGCATGGGACTGCTGCGCAGTCCAACGGGAGCAAGCTCCCTCGCCACGGGTTACTTTGTCGCCTTTCTACTTCTTAACTGACGGGCATTACCCCAGGGGCGCATTTTTGTTTGTGCCGAAGCCCTCAACTGCAGGAGCGAGCTTGCTCGCGAAGAACGTCAACGATGACGCGGGCATTCTGGATGCATGCGGCGCCTGTTGGTTTTTCGCGAGCAAGCTCGCTCCTACAGAGGGTGGTTGGTTATTCCAGGTTCCGCGCCGAATTGCTCAGCGCCCTCGAACATTGCAACAGCGCCGGCGCCAGTTGCTTCTCCGCATCCGCCCTGCTCCACCGACTGGTCGGCGCCACCACGTGCACCGCCGCCACCGGCCGGCCATTGGCGCCCAGCACCGGCGCACCGATAGTCATGTCGCCCAGGAACAACTCCTGGCCATTCACCGCATAGCCCTGCTCGCGCACTTGCTGCAACGACTCCAAAATCCTGTCGACCTCCGTCAATGTCTGGCTGGTGTGCGCGATGCGCTGGCTGTTCTCGATCAACACCAACGCTTCCTCCTGCGGCAACGCGCTTAAATACGCGCGCCCCGACGCCGTGCAATACATCGGCACCCGCGAGCCGATCGGCATATGCACGGGCACGAAGCCCGCGCTGACGAAACGCGCGATATAGGTCATGTCGTACCCGGCAGGCTCGGTGAGGCACGACGTCTCGCCGGTCAGCCGCGTCAACTCCGACAGAAACGGGTTGGCCACTTCGATCAACGAATGCGCATCCAGGTAACTGAAGCCCAACTCCAGCACCCGCGGTGTGAGTTGGTAATGCCGGGTGCGGGAGTGTTTCCGAAGGTAACCCAGGCTTTCGAGGGTAAACACCATGCGCTGGGCCGAGCTTTTGGTCATGCCGGCAGCCTCGGCCACCTCTGCAAGGCTCATGCTGCGGCGCTGGGCGCTGAATGCCTTGAGCACCGACAGGCCTTTTTCCAGGGATTGGTTGTGCAGACTGTTGCGTTCTTCGGACATGGCGGGCTCGCGGTCAGGTCGATCAGGCATGGCACTGCTTCTACCTTAAATCACAAAAAAAGACCATTTAATATCGCATATCGATACGAAATGTTCATTTTGTCGATTTTATGTAGCGATATACGATTTTTAACAATCGAAATGGCACAGAGCTTGCGATTTCATCGGCAGCCGCTCGCGGTACTGACTTTCCGTTTTCCTTCTGGAGTAACCCGATGAACAGTCTTTCGCCCTTGTTTCGCCGCCTTGCCTTCGGCCTCTGCGCCACGCTCTGCGTCAGCAGCGTGCACGCAGAAAGTGCGTCCTCATACAAAGTCGGTGCAACGGCCAGTGGTTCGCCGTTTACCTTCCTCGACATCAAGAGCAACAGCATCCAGGGCGTGATGGTCGATGTGGCCGAGGCGGTGGGCAAGGCCGGCGGCTTTACCAGCCAGATCGAGCAGACCAACTTCGCTGCGCTGATTCCCTCCCTCACTTCCGGAAAGCTCGACTTCATTTCCGCCGGCATGCTCAAGACCGAAGAGCGCACCAAGGTCGTCGATTTCAGCGCCCCGGTGTATGCCTACGGTGAGGGCCTGATCATCAATGCCGATGACAATGCCGCCTACCCCGACCTCACGCCCCTCAAGGGCCAGGTCGTCGGCGTGCAGGCCGGTACGATCTTCTACGACCAGTTGAACAAGCTGGGGATCTTCAAGGAGATCCGCACCTACGACTCCATCGGCGAGATGGTCCGCGACCTGTCGCTGGGGCGCATCAAGGCCGCCGTAGGTGACCAGCCGGTGGTGGCCTACCAGATCCGCCAGAAGTTGTTCAAAGGCGTGAAACTTGCCCCTGACTACACGCCCACCAACGTCGGCGAAGTGTGCCTGGTGGTGCGCAAGGGCGATGCGCAAACCCTTGAGCGCCTGAACACCGCCATCGCCAGCATCAAGGCGGATGGCACCCTCGACAGCATTCTCAAGAAGTGGGGACTCGATACCCAGGTGCGCCCATGAACCCGGCCGAGTTCCTGCAAAACGCCCAGGACTTCCTGCCGATCCTGCTGCAAGGCGCCTGGGTGACGATCCAGATCACCGTGTTGTCGTTCCTGCTCAGCAGCGCCATCGGCCTGGTGCTGGCGTTGCTCAAGCTGTCGCCGATCCGCGCGCTGTCGTGGACGGCGAGTACGATCATCAATGTGATCCGTGGCCTGCCGATCATCGTGCAACTGTTCTACATCTACTTTGTACTGCCGGACATGGGCGTGCACCTCACCGCGTTTTATGCCGGCGTGATCGGCATGGGCATCGCCTACTCGGCGTACCAGGCCGAGAATTTCCGCACCGGCATCATTGCCGTCGAACAAGGCCAGCGTGAAGCCGCCGAAGCCCTCGGCATGCGTTCGGCGCTGATGATGCGCCGGGTGATCCTGCCGCAAGCGTTTCGCATCGCCCTGCCGCCCTATGGCAACACCCTGGTAATGATGCTCAAGGACTCGTCCCTGGTCTCCACCATCACCGTCGCCGAAATGACCCGCCAGGGCCAGCTGATTGCTTCGTCGACCTTCCAGAACATGACCGTCTACACCCTGGTCGCCCTGCTCTACCTGCTGATGAGCCTGCCGCTGGTGTATGGCCTGCGCCGTATGGAACAGCACCTGGGCCGGAGGAAAAAAGCATGATCGAGATTCGCCAACTGCAAAAACACTACGGCAGCCACCGCGTGCTGCACGGCGTCGACCTCGACGTGATGAAAGGCGAGGTGGTGTGCCTGATTGGCCCCTCGGGCTCGGGCAAGTCCACCCTGTTGCGCTGCATCAATGCGCTGGAAGCCTACGACGGCGGGCACATCACTGTATTCGGCGAAACCGTGCAGCGCGGCAGCAAGACCGTGCACACCCTGCGCAGCCGCATGGGCATGGTGTTCCAGCGTTTCAACCTGTTCCCCCATCGCACCGTGCTGGAAAACGTAATGGAAGGCCCGGTGTACGTCAAAGGCGAGCCACCCAGGCAGGCTCGCGAAGAAGCCCTGGTGCTGCTGGAAAAAGTCGGCCTGAGCGCCAAGGCCGACGCTTACCCGGAACAACTCTCAGGCGGCCAGCAACAACGTGTGGCCATCGCCCGCGCACTGGCGATGAAACCCGAAGCCATGCTGTTCGACGAACCCACCTCGGCCCTCGACCCGGAACTGGTCGGTGACGTATTGGCGGTGATGCGCACGCTCGCCGACGAAGGCATGACCATGATCGTGGTCACCCACGAGATGGGCTTTGCACGCGAAGTGGCCGACCGCGTGTGCTTCCTGCATGGCGGCTACATCGTCGAAAGCGGCGCGGCCGAACAGGTGCTGGGCAATCCACAACATCCACGCACTCAGGATTTCCTGCGGCGGGTGCTGCACCCCACCGGCGCTACGCGGAGCCTGTCATGAAGTCATTGTGGTCAGCGACCGCGCCGTCGATAGTGCCGACACCTGCGTTGAGCGAGTCGCTGAAGGTGGATGTGGCGATTGTCGGTGCCGGCTATACAGGCTTGTCGACCGCGCTGCATTTGGCCGAGCGTGGTGTCAGTGTGTGCGTGCTGGAAGCCAATGAGCCCGGCTGGGGTGCCTCTGGGCGCAATGGTGGGCAGGTCAATCCGACGCTCAAGTACGACCCGGAGCAACTGGTGCAGATGTTCGGACCGGAGCGCGCCGAACCACTGATTTCGACCGTGTCGAATTCAGCGGACCTGGTGTTCAGGTTGATCGAACGGCATCGCATCGATTGCGCGCCCGTGCGCAAGGGGTGGATGCAGGTCTCCTACACGGAAAAAGGCGTGGCCGGGCTACACGCGCGGGCGGATCAGTGGGCCAGGCGTGGCGTTCCGGTACAGCGCCTGGATGCATCGGCGGTGGCTTCACGCATGGGCAGTGACGCATTTGCCGGCGGCTGGCTGGATGGGCGTGCCGGGGCCATTCAACCGCTGGCGTACGCCCGTGGATTGGTGGGCGCGGCGTTGGCGGCGGGTGCGCGGATTCATGGGCAGAGCGCGGTGACCGGCTTGCAGCGCCAGGGAGCGGGCTGGCAATTGCAGACGGCTTCGGGTGCACGGGTAATGGCCGATCAAGTCGTGCTGGCCACCAACGGCTACAGCGGCAACCTGTGGCCGGGCATGGCGCAGAGCATCCTCGCGGCAAACAGTTTTATCGTCGCCACCAAGCCCTTGAGTGGACGTGCGGCGGACAGCATCTTGCCGGGCCAGGAAACCGCCTCCACGGCGCAAAGGCTGCTGCTGTACTTTCGCAAAGACAGTCATGGGCGCTTGCTGATGGGCGGCCGCGGGCTGTTCAACGACCCCACTTCGCCTACCGATTTCGCCCACCTGGAGCGCTCGCTGGCGTTGCTGTTTCCGCAGTTGGGGCCACTGGAATTCGAGTATCGCTGGGCCGGGCGTATCGCGATCACGCGCGACTTTCTGCCCCATGTGCACCAGCCCGCACCGGGGCTGACCTTGGCGCTGGGCTGCAATGGCCGTGGGATCGCGCTGTGTACCAGCCTGGGGCAGCAACTGGCGGGCAAGTTGTGTGACAGCCAGGCGGAGTTCGCCTACCCGGTGACACCGTTGCAGCGCTTGCCGATGCATGGGTTGCAGCGGTTTTACATTGGGGCGGGTGTTGCGTGGTACAGCCTGCTGGACCGACTCAACATCAGCTGACATGCGCCCCCTGTGGCGAGCTTGATCCGCTCGCCACAGGGGTCGCATTTAGCAATGACTTCCGGGACTTTTCCCACAAGGGTTTCAGGTTGTCGCTCGGAACTTCGCTGGCTAACCTCTGCGCCGTCGCTGCCAATTCGGCGACCGGATTTGACCGTCCGAACCCAAAGTGCATCTGCATCAACATCGATCCAGGCGTTTTTTTTGCACCTGCTGTATCGTGTCGCGGCAGCTGTACGCGGGATACCTTCGGGTATGCCGGGCTACTTTGGGACCGGTCGGTCAACCCGCGTATAGCTGCCACCCTCTCTCGCTTGACCGCGAATCTTGGCAGCTCAATTCCCAAAGAGATTTGACCATGATTAAAGACAGCCCCAATCCACCAGGCCATCAAGACTTCGATACCAGCACCCTCCACGAAGTGGCCTACAGCGCGATCAATCACTACCTCAATCCCAGAAAACCAACACCCGAAGCCAGCGCAGGCCTTTTTAGTGTGCGCGCCGATCTAGACACTGAAACCCTGCTGGTCAACGCCTCCCAGGATTTGTCCTGCATCACCGACATCGCCACTCACCTGGCCTTTGACATCGAAGGGGCGCAACGCAATGTGGCGCTGGGCATCTGTCGGATGCTCGAAGGCGTACAACTGCTGGTGGACAAGGCGCTGGACGAAACTCACCCGCCAGCCTGACATAGACGGCGCGAGGCGCCTGAGCTATCTTCGGGCGCCCTCTCGACAGACTCGGAACAGGAAGTACCGCTTGAGCACATCGCCCCTACTGCGAGGCCGCACCTTCGCCCTCCTCGTCGGCATTGCCTTTGTTGCCGTGGACCAGTTGGTAAAACTACTGGCCCTGGTTTCGCTGCAAACCCAGAGTTTCAAAATCGGCTCCACCCCGTTCAACCTTGCCTTGGAACTGAGCCTGAACCCAGGCGCATTCCTCAGCTTGGGCGCTGCGCTGCCACCACAGCTCAAGCAACTGATCTTTATCGCCGGCGTGGCCATCGTAGTGGCCTGGGCGATGTGGTGGTCGCTGTCCAACTGGAACCAGCCCTTGCGTAAAGTCTTGCCGCTTTACGCCATCGCCCTGGGCGGTATCGCCAACTTGATCGACCGTGTATTTCGAGACGGCCATGTCGTTGACTACATGGTGTTGAACGTTGGGCCGACGCATACCGGGGTGTTCAATATTGCGGATATCGCGATTACCGCTGGGGCCTTATATTTGATGATGGACTTGCTCGTCACACGCAGGGCCTGAGATTCAAGGCCGTTTCCACGCCTGGGAACGGCCTCAAAACACCGACCACCCAATCCGCTCACTCAACAACTCCAACGCCTTCATCCCCGCCAGCGAATTCCCCGCCGCGTTCAACTCCGGCGACCATACGCACACCGTAAACTGCCCGGGCACCACCGCGACAATCCCGCCGCCTACCCCGCTCTTGCCTGGCAGCCCCACGCGATAGGCGAAGTTGCCCGCTTCGTCATACAGCCCACTGGTGGCCATGATCGAGTTGACCTGCTTGGTCTGGCGTGCGGTCAGCACCTGTTCACCGCTGTGAGCACTGGTGCCTTCGTTGGCGAGGAAGCTGAACGCCTTGGCCAGGTCGAGGCAGCTCATCTGCAACGCGCAATAGTTGAAGTAGCTGTGCAGCACTGCGTCCACGTCGTTGTGGAAGTTGCCGAAGGATTTCATCAGATAGGCCATGGCCGCATTGCGTGCGCCATGCTGGGCTTCGGATTCGGCGACGACGCTGTTGACCAGGATCTGCGGGTTGCCCGACAGGCGCCGTACGAAGTCGCGCATCGATAGAATCGGCACGGCAAAGCGCGATTGGTTGATGTCGCAGATCACCAGCGCGCCGGCATTAATGAACGGGTTGCGCGGGCGGCCGCGTTCGAATTCCAGCTGCACCAGGGAGTTGAACGGTTGCCCGGAAGGCTCATGGCCCAGGCGCTCCCAGATGGTTTCGCCGCCGTGGTCGATGGCTTGGACCAGGCTGAAGACCTTGGAAATACTCTGCACCGAGAACAGGGTGTCGGCATCACCGGCGCAGTACGCCGAGCCGTCGTTGCCGTATACCGCGATGCCGAGTTGGTTGGCGGGCACATCGGCCAACGCTGGGATGTAGTCGGCGACTTTGCCGAGCCCGATCAGTGGACGAACTTCGTCGAGGATCGACTCCAGCAGCGCCTGCATGTCTTGTCCTGTCATCTTTCTTTGAATCGGTGATAGCGGGGCGCGGAGGATACCTGAAATGCCTGTGGCGAGGGAGCTTCCCCCCACACCACAGGCAAGCGGGCACGTCGTCAGAAATGCGCCACATCCGACACCTCTTCATCCAGCACATCCCGCGCCAGCGCCCAGGCCCGGTCCGTGGACTCCACCACCAGCAACGGATAACCCCACGCCTTGCCGAATGTCGCGGTAAACGGTTTGAGCGCCAGGCGCTTGGCCGCGCAGGGTTCCACCTGGATCATGCCTTTGACGAACGCCTGCAGCGCCGGTTTGTTTTTCTTCATCCAGATGGACGCGTGCTTGCGCTCTTCGTGGGAGTGCTCGTAGTTGTTCTCGTCCACCGCTTTGTCGTGCAGCAGCAAGAAGGGTCGGCGGCGGGCCAGCAGGCCCTCGAAGATCAGGAAGGCATCCTCCGGCCCGCTGTCGTTGGGGGCATCGAAGACGATTTTGACGATGGGGAACGTTGAACTGTCGAGTCGCATGGCATGGCTCCTTTATGACTCTTCTTAATGAGAGTGACTCTCACTATAAGGGGCCAGGCAC
Organism: Pseudomonas sp. BCA17; assembly: GCF_004519405.1. Taxonomy (GTDB): domain Bacteria; phylum Pseudomonadota; class Gammaproteobacteria; order Pseudomonadales; family Pseudomonadaceae; genus Aquipseudomonas. The sequence goes on from NZ_SGWI01000006.1 coordinate 318,086, forward strand.
TGGACGGCATTGCACAGAATAGCCAAACTATTTCGCAATCCAGCCAACGTGCGATGCCTGCCATGAATCACCACCGCCTTGACATGCACGACCCCGCAATGGCCAGGGACGCCGACCTGCTCCCCCGCGCCGTGGTGGGCGTGGGCGCCAGCAGCACGTCGACCAACTGGGAACATCAGCAGCACTCGCACCGCAAAGGCCAGTTGATGTACACCTTGCGCGGGGTCATCCACTGCGAGACCCAGGCCGGTATCTGGATCGTGCCGCCGCAGTGCGCACTGTGGATTCCCGGCGGCATCTCCCATGCGGCACGCGGGTCCGGGGAGGCGCAGGTCTATTGCTTGCTGATCGACCCCGACGCGGCCCGGGCCTTGCCTGCGCAGTGCTGCACCCTGGCGGTGTCGCGGCTGTTGCACGAGCTGATCAGCAAGGCGGTGAGTTTCCCGCCGCTGTACGACGTCGACGGTGCAGAGGGACGCCTGATCAATACGTTGCTCGATGAGCTGACCGAAGCCCCCATCGAAGCCCTGCACCTGCCCATGCCACAGGACCCGAGGCTGCGCCGCCTGGCCGACAGCCTGCTGGCTGACCCCGCCGACAAAGCCAGCCTCGGCCAATGGGCCGTGCGCATCGGCATGAGCGAACGCAGCATGACGCGATTGCTGCTGGAGGAACTGGGCTTGAGTTTCGGCCGCTGGCGCCGGCAACTGCATGTCATTCTGTCTCTGCAACGCCTGGCCAAGGGCGACAGTGTGCAAAGGGTGGCGCTGGACCTGGGTTACGAAAACGCCAGCGGCTTTATCACAATGTTCCGCAAGGCGGTGGGCCAGCCACCGGCACGCTACCTGGCCGACCGCACGGGCGCCGCCGACAATGCCGACCAGGCGAGCATTGCGATGACTGACGCGCCGGCCTGCCTCCCATAAAAATGCAAATTACTGATATATCCACCAAACAGTAATTCTATTTTTTAATGATTAGGTTAGAACCAATCGGCATTTTACAAGGCTCGCCGCCGGCCCTACTTTTGACCCGGATAACCGACCCCTTGCCTGGAGGAGGTGCTTAACCCCAACCCCAAAAGGAATGACCATGAGTATCGAATTCATCGGCTACATCGGCGGCCATCACGCCTCCGAGATCCACCCACGCAGCGGCCCGGTGCTGCAACCGGAGTATGTGGAAACCGTGGCCCGCGCCCACGAGGAGGCCGGTTTCGACCGCGCCCTGGTGGCCTTCCATTCCAACAGCCCGGACAGCACGCTGATTGCCTCCCATGCCGCCAGCGTCACACAGAAGTTGCAGTTCCTGATTGCCCATCGCCCAGGCTTTGCCCAACCCACACTGGCTGCTCGCCAATTCGCCACCCTGGATGTATTCAACGGCGGACGCACCGCCGTGCATATCATCACCGGCGGCGACGACCGTGAACTGCGTGCCGACGGCAGCTATATAGGCAAGGACGAACGCTACGCGCGTACCGACGAATACCTGAGTGTGGTGCGCCAGGAATGGACCAGCGAAAAACCCTTTGATTTCGCCGGCACCTACTATCAGGTAGAAGGCGCGCACTCCTCAGTGAAGTCGCCGCAGCAGCCGCATATTCCGTTGTATTTTGGCGGTTCCTCGGCGGCGGCGATCGCGGTGGCGGGCAAACATGCCGACGTGTATGCGCTGTGGGGTGAAACCTACGAGCAGGTACGCGAAACCGTGACCCGGGTGCGTGCGGAAGCGGCCAGGCACGGGCGTACGATTCGCTTCAGTCTGTCGCTGCGGCCGATCCTCGCCGAGACCGAAGAGGCCGCCTGGGCTCGTGCCGAAACCATCCTGCAACAGGCCACGGCGCTGGCCGAACAGAATGGCTTTGTGCGCCGCGAACCGCCGAACGAAGGCTCCCGCCGGTTACTGGCAGCGGCGGCACAAGGGGCGCGACTGGACAAGCGCCTGTGGACCGGGATCGCCGGGTTACTGGGCGCGCAGGGCAATTCGACGTCATTGGTGGGCACACCTGAACAGGTCGCCGAGGCCTTGCTGGACTACTACGATTTAGGCATCACCACGTTCCTGATCCGTGGGTTTGACCCACTCAATGATGCCATTGACTACGGCAAGCGCTTGATCCCCCTTACCCGCCAGTTGATCGCGCAACGAACTCAGCAAGTCGCGTAAGACACCCAACCCGGGCGGGAGGGCCTCGCCCTTCCCGCCCGCTGATATTCAGTGCGTTCAGAATCAGTTCTTGTAGTCGCTGTCGGTACGTTCCAACTGCCGGATCAGCGCATTCCAATGCCGTGCCACGCCCGGGCCGTCACCGGCCTTGAACACTTCGGCCTGCTTCTCAACCTTGGCCACCACCTCTGCCGGCGGGAAGATCAGCTCCACATTCCCCGCCGCCTGCGCCGCGATCTGGATATTGCAGGCGCGTTCCAACCCATGCAGTTGCTGGAACGCATGCTCAACACTCACGCCTGCCGTCAACAGCCCATGATTACGCAAGATCATCACACTTTTGTCGCCCAGGTCCGCCACCAGCCGCTCCCGCTCATCCAGGTCCAGCGCCACGCCTTCATACCCGTGGTACGCCACGCGCCCGGAGAAACCAATGGAATGCTGGGAGATCGGCAGTAAGCCGTCCTTCTGCGCCGACACCGCAATGCCGTCGCGGGTGTGGGTGTGCAGTACCGCTTGCAGGTCGTGGCGCGCACCGTGAATGGCGCTGTGGATCACATAACCTGCGTAGTTGATTCCCAGGCCGGTCGGGTCATCGACGATGGTGCCGTCGAGGTCGACCTTCACCAGGTTGGACGCACTGATTTCGTCGAACAGCAAACCGAAGGCGTTGATCAGGAAATGTTCGTCTGGCCCCGGCACGCGGGCGGAGAAATGGGTGTAGATGTGGTCGGTCCACTTGTACAGCGCCGCCAGTCGATAGGCCGCGGCCAACTTGACGCGTACCTCCCACTCTTCTGGAGTCACGCGTTGGCGAACCGTGTTGGACACGCTGGCGATAGAGGTAACACTGCTCATGGCAAAACTTCCTGGATGGCCTTAAGGACTTCCAGGCAGCCTAGGGGATGCCGAAAAATAATAAAAAGCACATTTTAATCTAAGCTAATTATTATTTTTTTTCATATCAAGCAGCCTCTCGAATCTTCTGCAACGAGGCCGCCACCCACTTGCCGAACGCATCCACCGGCCCCTGCAGGTTGCCGAGGAAGTGCGGATAGATCAGCCACAAGTCCATCACCGGCTTGAAGTCCTTGAGTGGCATCACCGCCAGTTGCTCGCGGTGGGCGCTGCGCTCCAACAGCGGTCGCGGTACCAGGCCAAGGCCCAGACCATCCGCTACCAGGCCCAATTGCAGCTCGGTGCCGAAGGTTTCCAGGTTGACCCGCAACGCCAGGCCCTGGTCGGACAAGGTGCGCTGCAGACCGGCGCGGAAACCGCAGCCATCGGGATTGAGAATCCAGCCGCTCTGGTACACGTCCGACAGCTTGCTCGGTTTTTTCGGCAGTTGGGCCTTGGCACACACCACCACCAATTCCATCTTGCCGATGGACTCGCCGATGATGTTATCGGGGAAGATCTTGCCCGCCGGAAACAGCGCCGCCGCCGCATCCAGTTCGCCACGTTCGATCTTGCCGACCAGTTGACTGCCCCAGCCGGTGGCGACCTGGGCACGCAGGTCGGGGTATTCGCTGCGCAGTTGCTTGAGCGCGTCCAGCAGCACCACGTCGCCAATGGTCTGCGGCACGCCCAGGCGCAATACACCGGTGGGCGGCGCGTCGGTGGCGACCAGCTCGCGCAAGGCATCCATCTCGCGCAGGATCAGCCGGCATTGTTCATAAACCCGGGTGCCAATCAGCGTAGGCTTGAGGGGCTTGGTGTTGCGGTCGAACAACTCCACGCCCAGCGCCTGCTCAAAGTTCTGCACACGGCGGGTGATGGCCGGCTGGGTCAGTTGCAACGACTCGGCGGCATGGCTGATGGACTGGCAACGAATCACTTCGACAAAGGCATCGATATCGTCAATTTTCATTTGGGCCGCACATAGAGAAGCGTCATTAAGATGTGTGGGAAGCATAGTTGCAGGCGCGCTGCCTGGATAGTCCAGGCTGTGATCAATAACGTCTAACGCTATGCAGACCGGTTCTAAATTACGTTCAGGTATAAGCTAATCATTAAAAAATAGCATATTAAGAATAAACATTATGCTTAGATAAACCTGCCTTGCGGCTCCTATCAAAAATACCCGATGGAATTGTCATGACCCAGGCCAAGCACCCCGAAAGACTCAGAGCCTTCATAGGCGCCCTGGCGGAACTGATCGACGGTCATCCTCGCGAAGGCGACTTGCTGCACCGTGGCGGCAAGCTGCTGGCGCAATTGGTCAGCCATGACGATTGGCTCCCCGACGAATTCGCCCAGCCCGACCCCGAGCATTATCAGCAGTTTTTGTTGCATGCCGACTCACGCCAGCGCTTCAGCATCGTCAGCTTTGTATGGGGGCCGGGGCAACGTACACCGATTCATGACCACCGGGTGTGGGGGCTGATCGGTATGTTGCGCGGTTCTGAATTTTCCCAGGGGTTTGAGCGCGCGCCCGACGGCAGCCTGGTGGCCGAAGGCAAGCCGGTGCAACTGTTGCCGGGCCAGGTCGAAGCGGTGTCGCCCAAGGTCGGCGATATTCATCAAGTCAGTAACGCCCACAGCGACCAGGTGTCGATCAGCATTCATGTGTACGGCGCCAACATCGGTGCCGTGCGCCGCGCGGTATACCAGCCTGACGGCAGCGAGAAGCTGTTTATCTCCGGTTACTCCAATGCCTTCCTCCCGAACATCTGGGATTTGTCCAAAGAAAAGAGTCCTGCCCTATGAGCACCGTATCGACCGCAAGCTTCGCCCAGATCCGCCAGGCCCTGCTGGACCATGAAGAAGTCGCCCTGATCGACGTGCGCGAAGAAGCGCCGTTTGCCGAAGCCCACCCGTTGTTCGCCGCGAATATCCCGTTGTCCAAACTGGAGCTGGAGGTGTACGCGCGTATTCCACGGCGCGACACCCCGGTCACCGTCTACGACAACGGCGAAGGCCTGGCTGCCCGCGCCGCCGAGCGCCTGGTCGCGCTGGGCTACACCCGGGTCAGCCTGCTCGACGGCGGCCTCGACGGTTGGCGCCGTGCCGGTGGCGAGCTGTTTATCGATGTGAACGTGCCGAGCAAAGCCTTTGGCGAGCTGGTGGAAAGCCAGCGCCACACGCCGTCCCTGGCCGCCGAAGACGTGCAGGCCCTGCTCGACAGCCAGGCCGATGTGGTGGTGCTCGACGCCCGCCGCTTCGATGAATACCAGACCATGAGCATCCCCACCGGTATCAGCGTGCCCGGCGCCGAGCTGGTGTTGCGTGTCCGTGAATTGGCCCCCGATCCCGCCACCCGCATCATCGTCAACTGTGCCGGGCGCACTCGCAGCATCATCGGCACCCAGTCACTGATCAATGCCGGCGTGGCCAACCCCGTGTCAGCCCTGCGCAATGGCACCATCGGCTGGACCTTGGCCGGGCAGAAGCTTGCCCATGGCCAGTCGCGCCGCTTTGCACCGACCTCGGAAGCACATCGCCAGGCAGCGGCCCAGGATGCGCGGCGCGTCGCCGACAAGGCCCGCGTCGGCCGTGCCGGCAAGGCTGACCTGCAGCATTGGCAGCAGGAGCCCACGCGCACCACCTACCTGTTCGATGTGCGCACCCCGGAGGAATTTGAAGCCGGTCATTTGCCGGGCGCGCGCTCTACGCCAGGCGGCCAATTGGTGCAGGAAACCGACCATGTCGCCAGCGTACGCGGGGCTCGGCTGGTGCTGGTGGATGACGATGGGGTGCGCGCCAACATGTCTGCATCCTGGCTCGCTCAACTGGGCTGGGAAGTGCATGTACTGGATGATGCGCAACCTGCGGATTTCAGCGAAAAAGGCGCTTGGGTCGCGCCGGTCCCGGCACCGCCGCAGGCCGAGTTGATCAGCCCCCACACCCTCGCCGACTGGCTGGACCATGGCGACACGGTGGTGCTGGATTTCACCGCCAGCGCCAACTACGTCAAACGCCATATACCCGGTGCATGGTGGGCCCTGCGCGCGCAATTGCCCCAGGCCCTGGCCAAGGTACCAAGTGCCCAACGCTACGTATTGACCTGCGGCAGCAGCCAACTGGCGCGCCTGGCCGTCGCCGAAGTCGAAGCCATCACCGGCAAGCAGGTGTTCCTGCTGCAGGGCGGCACGGCGGGCTGGATCAATGCACAACTGCCGCTGGAAGACGGTGAAACCCGCCTAGCCTCACCGCGCATCGACCGCTATCGCCGACCGTATGAAGGCACCGACAACCCCAGGGAAGCCATGCAGGCGTACCTGGATTGGGAGTTCGGCCTGGTGGCGCAATTGGCTCGCGACGGTACCCATGGGTTCTATGTGATCTGAACCCGATATCACCGGGCTTTTGCAATCACCTGCGTCATGTATTGGTTCAAATCGCGAAAATCCTTCACGCCCCAGGCGAACGGCGCAATCTTTACGCCGTTCTCTCGCAATGTCCTGGGAATCAGGTCGCCATTGGGGCGAAGGATGACCGATGACACGATCACGCCTGGGTAATCACTGAGGCGTTTTTTGAACGCGGCGGTGGTGAGATCGGGCGTGGGCGGGCTGCTTTTGTGGGCCAATGGCCCCGTGCCCTTGATATCGGCTCCATGGCACATGGCGCATCTCTGGAAATAGAGCTGCTTGCCGTTGGCATTCTCCGCAAAGGAGAGTGATGTGTGCACCAGCGCCAAAACGCCCAGCGAAGCGATGAATATCCTGTTCAAGCTTGTCGATGTCCTTGTCGTTGAAGTCCCTGCGGGACTCGGATTCTCCTTTGAGACACCTTCGCGTGCAAGGTTTGCCCTCAACCTGCCCATCCTCAATAAATGCATTTATTGAATATTTAAAAACACAATAATCATTTTTTTTAATAATTAACTTATAACCAAAAAGAACTTCACAGCAGGTTTTTATGGGAATAACGTTAAGTCATCACCGACCCCTTCTCCAGGCGGAGGTAGCCAACCCCTATTCTGATTTGCCTGGAGCCTGCATCCCATGGTCCTGACCATCGCCTTCAAACGCCTGCTGCTGGGTGCCGCCTTGACGCTTGGCCTGGCTGGCACCGCTCACGCCGCCGACCTGCAACCGCTGCGCGTCGCCAACCAGAAATCCACGATCAAGGCACTGCTGGAAGCCTCCGGCGAAACGCGCAATGTGCCCTACGCCATCCAATGGTCGGAGTTCCCCTCCGCCTCGCCTTTGGGCGAAGCGCTGAATGCCGGTGCGGTCGATGTCGGTGCCCTCGGCGATGCGCCGTATGTGTTCGCCCTGGGTGCCGGCGCGTCGCTCAAGGTGGTCAGCATCATCCACGCCGAAGGGCGTAACACCACCGCCCTGCTGGTGCCCAAGGACTCGCCGATCAAGACGGTGGCCGACCTCAAGGGCAAGAAGATCGTCACCGGGCGCGGTTCCATCGGCCATTACCTGGCAATCAAGGCCCTGGCCGGTGCCGGCCTGACCACGCAGGACGTGCAGTTCATTTTCCTGCTGCCCAGTGAGTCGCGCCTGGTGCTGGATAACGGTACGGTCGATGCCTGGGCCACCTGGGACCCTTACACCACGGTGGTCACCTCCCAAAGCCAGGCACGTGTGCTGGTCAGTGGCAATCAGCTGCTGAGCAATCACCTCTACTTCGCGGCCACCAGCCAGGCTATCGCCGACAAACGCGTGCAATTGGATGACTTTGTCGCTCGCGTCGACCGTGCCTATGCCTGGGCCAACGCGCACCCTAATGAATATGCCGCCGCCCAGGCCAGGATCACCGGCCTGCCGTTGGCCGTGCATATGGAAGTGGCCAAAGACACGCACCTGAGCCCGGTCGCCATCGACGACTCGGTGGTCAGCGGCCTGCAAGCCACAGCCGACACCTATCAAAAAGAAGGCCTGCTACCCAAACGCATCGACGTGTCCCAGGGTTTCGACAGAAGTTTCAACGCCACGCGTTTCCCCTCATCCCAAGCATCGCGATAAGCCAGGAGCAGCACATGAGCAAGCCAGGTCAATTGAAGCCACGCCATTTGAAGCTGGGCGCCATGGTCCATGGTGTCGGCCACGGCTGGGGCGAATGGCGCCACCCGCAGGCGCAACCCGATGCCAGCACCAACTTCGGCTTCTACAAGCAGCAGACCGCGTTAGCTGAAGGCGCCAAGTTCGACTTTGTGTTCATCGCCGACAGCCTGCACATTCATGCCAAGTCCAGCCCGCATTACCTCAACCGTTTCGAGCCGCTGACCATCCTCTCGGCGCTCGCGGCAGTGACCACCCATATCGGTTTGGTGGCGACGGTGACCGTCAGCTACACCGAGCCGTACCAGGTGGCGCGCCAGTTTGCCTCCCTGGACCATATCAGCGGCGGCCGCGCCGGCTGGAACGTGGTCACTTCGTGGCTCAGCGGCACCGCCGATAACTTCGGCAAAGCCGAGCATCCACCCCATGCCGTGCGCTACCGCATTGCCAAGGAACACCTCAATGTGGTCAAGGGCCTGTGGGACTCCTGGGAAGATGACGCCTTTGCCTATGACAAACAGAGCGGCGAGTTTTTCACCCCAGGCAAGTTGCACGCGCTGAACCACAAGGGCGAGTTTTTCTCGGTCAAAGGCCCGCTGAACATCGCCCGCTCGGATCAGGGCCAACCGGTGATTTTCCAGGCGGGCACGTCGGAAGACGGACGCAACTTCGCCGCACAGAATGCCGACGCGATTTTTGTACATGTGGAGAGCATCGAAGAGGGTCTGGCCTACACCCAGGACCTGAAGCGTCGTGCCAAAGGCTTTGGCCGTGACCCGGACAGCCTGTCGATTTTGCCGGGCATCCGCCCGATCGTCGGCCGTGATGCCGCTGAAGTGGAGAGTCGCTATCAGCAGGCCGTCGATCTGGTCACCGTGGAAGACGCCATCGTTGCCCTCGGCCGCCCTTTCAACGACCACGACTTCAGCCGATACCCGCTGGACGCCCCCTTTCCGGAACTCGGCGACCTGGGGTCCAACAGCCAGAAAGGCGGCTCCGATCGGATCAAGCAATTGGCCAGGGACGAGGGCCTGACCCTGCGCGAAGTGGCGCTGCGCTTCTCGCGGCCCAAGCGCGACTTTGTCGGCACCCCGGAACAGGTCGCCGATGCGCTCCAGACCTGGTTCGAGGCCGGCGCCAGCGATGGTTTCATCATCAATTCGGTACTGCCGGACGGCTTGCAGTACTTCACCGAATGGGTCGTGCCGGTGCTGCAACAGCGCGGGTTGTTCCGTACCGAGTACAGCGGCCATACGTTGCGCGACAACCTGGGACTGGAAGTGCCGGCCAACCGTTACAGCGAGGTTGAAGCCCCGTTGAAGGCGCTGGCTTGAACATTCTCCCCTGTGGGAGTAAACCCCCTCCCACATTGACCGAGTACACTGATCATGACGTCATCTCCCCAGCCGTCCTTGCGCTCCGTGGAAGTCGCGCAGTTCGACGCCCTGCTCGAACGCCTCAGCGCCGAGCTGGCCGCCACCGCGCATGTGTTTGATGAAAGCGGCGACTTCCCCCACGCCAATTTCAAGCGGTTGCATGAGCACGGCCTGATCGCCCTCACCGTGCCCAAAATACTCGGGGGCGGCGGCGCCAGCCTGCCTCAGGCGCGCAAGGCGATCAGCGCGATTGCCAAGGGCGAGCCCTCCACCGCGCTGATTCTGGTGATGCAATACCTGCAACACACCCGCCTGCAAGACAGCAAAACCTGGCCCCAGCACCTGCGCGTGCAAGTGGCTGAAGACGCTGTGCAGAACGGCGCGCTGATCAACGCCCTGCGTGTCGAGCCCGACCTGGGCACGCCGGCCCGTGGCGGCCTGCCGGCCACTACCGCGGTGCGCACCGCTGAAGGCTGGCGCATCAGCGGGCGCAAGATCTATTCCACCGGCAGCCATGGCTTGAGCTGGTTCAGCGTATGGGCGCGCAGTGACGACGCCGACCCGTTGGTAGGCACCTGGCTGGTGTCGAGAAACAGCCCGGGTGTGAGCATCATCGACACGTGGGACCATCTGGGCATGCGCGCCACCTGCAGCCACGAAGTGGTGTTCGACAACGTGCTGGTGCCGCTGGACCACGCGGTCAGCGTCAGTCCCTGGAGCGCGCCACAGCCGGAGCTGGATGCCGAAGGCTTCCTGTGGATGGCCGTGCTGCTCTCCTCGGTGTATGACGCCGTAGCCCAAGCCGCACGGGACTGGCTGGTGAGCTGGCTGGAAGAACGCCAGCCGTCCAACCTCGGCGCCGCGTTGGCCACCCTGCCTCGCTTCCAGGAAACCGTCGGGCATATCGACACCCTGCTCTTCGCCAACCGCAGCCTGCTGGACGCCGCCGCCGAAGGCCACACCCCGGCCGCCAACGCTGCGCAACTGAAATACCTGGTGACCCACAACGCGATCCGTGCGGTGGAACTGGCCATCGAAGCGTCGGGCAATCCCGGCCTGTCGCGTCACAGCCCGCTGCAACGGCACTATCGGGACGTACTGTGCAGCCGCGTCCATACCCCGCAGAACGACGCCGTATTGCAAGGTGTCGGCAAAGCCGTCTTCGCCCAACGCCAGAAGGAACGCACATGAGTCAAGTGACTATCGCCAGCCAGCTGGATGAAGACTTCAACGCCGTGATCCGCGAACGCCTGGCGTCTTTGCACCTCGAAGCCGAGGTCATCGGCGTCCCGGTCGGCGTGCCCAGCGACCTGCCGCCCCAGGCCACTGTCCTGCTCCTGCGTCCGATCAACGTACGCGGCTACACTGCGCCGGACACTCCACCGCCCGGCTGGCCTTACGGCGCCCAGTGGGTGCATCTGGTGTCGTCGGGTATCGACTTCTACCCACAGTGGCTGTTCAACGGCCCGCCGGTGACCACCTCACGGGGAAGCGCCGCCGATAACCTCGCCGAGTTCGCTCTGGCGGCGATCTTTGCTGCGGCCAAACAGTTGCCGGACATCTGGGTGAAGGACGCTCAATGGCAGTTCACCGCACTGCGCCCACTCAAGGGCACCACCCTGGGCATTCTCGGCTTTGGTGCCATTGGCAAAAGCCTGGCGCACAAGGCCCGGGCACTGGGTATCAACGTGGTAGCACTGCGCCAAAGCGCGGCGCCGTTTGAAATTGAAGGCGTGACAGCGGCGAAGGATATCCATGACCTGTTTGCGCGGGCCGACCACCTGGTGCTGGCGGCGCCACTTACCGAGGCGACGCGGCATATCGTCAACGCCGAGGTGCTGGACAGCGCCAAGCCGGGGTTGCACCTGATCAACATCGCACGCGGTGGTTTGGTCGATCAGGAGGCATTACTGCAGGCCCTGGATAACGGCCGGCTCAGCCTGGCCTCCCTCGACGTAACGGAGCCCGAACCGCTGCCGGATGGACATCCGCTGTACAGCCATCCGCGCGTACGTTTGTCGCCGCATACTTCGGCGATTTCCACCCGCAGCCAACATGAGATTGCCGATGCATTCCTGGCCAATCTGGAGCGTTACCTGGGCAAGCAAACGCTGCACAACCGCGCCAACTAACAACCGCCGGCGAGGCGCTCCCGTAGAAACTCCACCAGCGCCTGCACCGGCCGCGAACTTTGCCGGTGCTGCGGGTATACCGCCGACAGGGTCAGGGCATCGGGGGCGTACTCGTCCAACAACGTCACCAGGCGCCCGTCTTTCAAGGCATCGGCGACGATAAAGGTCGGCAGGTAGGTGACGCCCATGCCGGCGATCGCCGTGTCGCGCAGCAGCTCGCCGTTATTGACGCGCATGCGTCCGCTGACATTCAGCGACTGCAACTTGCCCTTGGTCTGGAAGCGCCATTGCACCTGACGCCCATGGCCGTAGGGCAGGCAGTCGTGGGTGGCCAGGTCTTCGGGCTTGAGCGGCGTACCGCGCAGGGCCAGATAATCGGGACTGGCGCAGTACACGCGCTGGATGCTGGCGATGCGCCGAGCGATCAAGGTGGAGTCTTCCAGCGTGCCGATGCGCAATACGAGGTCATAGCCCTCGCCGATCAGGTCCACGGGACGGTCGCTCAGGTCGACTTCCACCGAGACGTGAGGGTACCGTTTCAGGAACAACGGCAGCAGGCACCCCAGATGCGCCATCGCAAATGACAATGGCGCACTGAGACGAATGGTGCCGCGCGGTTCGCTGTTCTGGCCGGCAATGCCCTGCTCCACCTGCTCGACTTCACCCAGCAGGCGCAAGGCCGATTCATAGTAACTCTGGCCCAGTGGCGTAACGTCGAGGCGGCGGGTAGAGCGGTTGAGCAGACGCACGCCCAGGCGGTCTTCGAGCTGTATCAGGCGGCGACTGACAAATTGCTTGGACAGGCCCAATTGCTCGGCGGCAGCGGTGAAACTGCCGGACTCCATGACCTGACAGAACAGACGCATGTCTTCGAAGGGGTTCATTGTCGCTTCTCGGTGGACGTTTAAACGGTTTTATAACGAGTCTGTCGCAACACCACAAATAAAATGTGGGAGCAAGGCTAATGCCAGTCAGTTAAGGGTGAACGCTGTATGTGTGACGAGGGAGCTTGCTCCCGTTGGGCCGCGCAGCGGCCCCGCTCTTTGTTTACACAGCATGGGACTGCTGCGCAGTCCAACGGGTGCAAGCTCCCTCGCCACAGGTTACTTTTTTAGCCTTTCTACTTCTTGACTGACTGGCATTAGGATCAGTGATCCGGTTTGCTTTCGGCAACCGTCAACGTCAACAACATTTTCGACAAGTCTTACTAAACCAACGTGGGCTTCTACAACTCGGCGGCCTACGGTGAGCCGCGCAACGTGATGGTCAGCACCCGCTGGGGCTTCTGATGTAAAGTCTTGCTCGCCCTGAGTGATCGAACAAACGCCCGATGAGCGCCATGCGTTCATCGGGCGTTTTTTTATGCGCGCACAAACACGGCGCAAAAAAACCGGATCAGTGACTAATACCAGTCAGTTAAGGGTGAACGCCGTATCTGTGGCGAGGGAGCTTGCTCCCGTTGGGCCGCAAAGCGGCCCCGCTCTTTGTTTACAAAGAATGGGACTGCTGCGCAGTCCAACGGGAGCAAGCTCCCTCGCCACAGGTTACTTTTTAGCCTTTCTCCTTCTTGACTGACTGGCATTAGGGAGCAAGCCCCCTTCCACAGGGTTTACCTGTAACGTTCAGAGCAGGTTACTTGGCAGTGAAGGCCGAGTAGCTGTTCATCAGGTTGCGGTAGTTAGGGATGCGCGGCGACAGCAGGTTGGCCAGGCCCTCCATGTCGTTGCGCCAGTCACGCTGCAGCTCGCAGGCCACGGCGAACCAGTTCACCAGTTGGGCGCCGGCGGCGGTCATGCGTGCCCAGGCGGCTTGCTGCACGGTTTCGTTGAAGGTGCCGGAGGCGTCGGTGACCACGAACACCTCAAAGCCTTCTTCCAGCGCGCACAGGGTCGGGAACGCTACGCACACGTCCGTCACCACGCCGGCGATGATGATCTGCTTGCGGCCGGTCGCCTTCACTGCCTTGACGAAATCTTCGTTATCCCACGCGTTGATCTGGCCAGGACGGGCGATGTACGGCGCCTCCGGGAACAGCTCTTTCAGTTCTGGAACCAGCGGGCCGTTGGGGCCGCTTTCGAAGCTGGTGGTGAGGATGGTCGGCAGCTTGAAGAACTTCGCCACATCGGCCAGGGCCAGTACGTTGTTCTTGAATTCGTTGGGGGAGAAATCCTGCACCAGGGAGATCAGGCCAGTCTGGTGATCGACCAACAGTACAACCGCGTCATCTTTGTTCAAACGAGGGCTAGCCATGGTTCAACTCCTTACGGGGGGTTTGGGTAATCAGAATGCAAAGCACGAGCAGCCGAACGCACCCCAGAAACCCTGGAAGTCGCTGACCGGTACGCTGGAAAGCCGTGCCTTTTCGTGGCTGTGGGAATGCACGCCGCAGGGGCCGCTGCATTGGTGTACCTGGGCCTGCAACGGTGAGCTCGGGCGCCAGTGGCCCGGTACCTTGACCACCGGTGACCAGTCCGGCAGCACCGGCACGCGCGGCGGTGCGTAATCTTCAAAATCGCCGGCGCCGTACACCACCTTGCCGCCGACTACGGTGAGCACCGATTCAATCCACTTGATGGCTTCTTCATCGACACTGAAAAAATCCGCAGACAACGCAGCCACGTCCGCCAATTGGCCAACCTTGATCTGCCCCTTCTTGCCTTGCTCGGACGAGAACCAGGCACTGCCATGGGTGAACAGTTCCAACGCGGTAAGACGCGGCAAGCCCTCGGCGTGCAGCGCCAGACCACCGACGGTGCGGCCGCTGACCATCCAATACAGCGAGGTCCACGGGTTATAGCTCGACACCCGCGTGGCATCGGTGCCCGCGCCTACCGGTACGCCTTCGGCGAGCATGCGCTGGATCGGCGGCGTGGCTTCGGCAGCCTTGGCGCCGTAGCGCTCGACAAAATATTCGCCCTGGAACGCCATGCGGTCCTGGATCGCAATACCGCCACCCAAAGCACGCACACGCTCGATGTTCTGCGGCGTAATGGTTTCGGCATGGTCGAAGAACCACGGCAGGCCATTGAACGGAATGTCGCGGTTGACCTTCTCGAATACGTCGAGCATGCGCGAGATGGACTCGTTATAGGTCGCGTGCAGGCGGAACGGCCAGCGCTGTTCAACCAAGTGGCGCACCACCGGTTCCAGTTCCTGCTCCATGGTCTGCGGCAGGTCCGGGCGCGGCTCGAGGAAGTCTTCGAAATCGGCGGCCGAGAACACCAGCATCTCGCCGGCGCCGTTGTGGCGCAGGTAATCGTCGCCCTGATGCAGCTTGACGCTGCCGGTCCAGTTCTTGAAGTCGCTGAGTTCTTCCTTGGGCTTCTGGGTGAACAGGTTGTAGGCAATGCGCACCGTCAACTGTTCGTCCTTGGCCAACTGCTCGATCACTGCGTAGTCATCGGGGTAGTTCTGGAAACCGCCACCCG
Organism: Pseudomonas sp. BCA17; assembly: GCF_004519405.1. Taxonomy (GTDB): domain Bacteria; phylum Pseudomonadota; class Gammaproteobacteria; order Pseudomonadales; family Pseudomonadaceae; genus Aquipseudomonas. The sequence continues at coordinate 333,151 of NZ_SGWI01000006.1, forward strand.
CGTCAATGGCACTGGTGAGGCCCAGGCGATTGAGTTCACGCATGAACTGGCGAGTGGAGTTGACCTGGTACTCCAACGGCAGTTTCGGGCCCTTGGCCAGGGTCGAATACAGAATCATCGCGTTGGGCCGGGCCACCAGCATCCCGGTGGGGTTGCCGTTGCTGTCGCGCACAATCTCGCCACCCGGTGGGTTGGGCGTGTCTTTGGTGTAGCCGGCCACGCGCAATGCAGCGCGGTTGAGCAAGGCGCGGTCGTACAGGTGCAGCACGAACACCGGCGTATCCGGCGCGGCCTGGTTGAGTTCGTCCAGGGTGGGCATGCGTTTTTCGGCGAACTGGAATTCGTTCCAGCCACCGACCACACGTACCCATTGCGGCGTGGGGGTGCGGTCGGCCTGGTCCTTGAGCATGCGCAAGGCATCGGCCAGGGACGGCACGCCTTCCCAGCGCAGCTCGAGGTTGTAATTGAGCCCGCCACGGATCAGGTGCAGGTGCGAGTCGTTGAGACCCGGGATCACCGTGCGGCCCTTGAGGTCGATGACCTGGGTGCCGCTGCCGCGCAGGGCCATGGCTTCTCCATCGGAGCCCACGGCGACGAAGCGCCCCTGGCTGATGGCAACGGCGGTAGCCCGCGGGTTTTCACGATCCACGGTGTGGAACTGGCCATTGAACAAAATCAGATCGGCGTTCATAGGGTTTCCTTTACAGAGGCTTCAAGCCAGGGAGCGAACAGGCGGGTGGCCGCCGGCATCAGCAGGTAGACCACCAGCAAAACGATGGTCAAGGTGATTAGAAACGTGGCGACGACGTAGTTGGAGAGCAACGGATGCAGGCGCAGCACCGGCCCCCAGATGATCGGCACCAGCAGGGTCAGCGGCAGGATCACGCACAACGTGACGACCGCCTGTTTCCAGCGCGGTGGCTTGGCCGCGGTATCGGCCAGGGGCGAAAACCAGAACTCGTTGACCGCGCCGACTTCGGTCCGGTCGCCATCGGCGAGCATCGGTGCAGCCTGGTTGATGAGGTCCTGACGTTCGGGGGAGTCCAGCCAATGCTTGAGGTCATCGGCCGAGCGATAGCGCAGCACGCAGGTGAACAGCGCCAATCCGTCCTGCTTGCTGCGCACCACATCCACGCCGAGGTGGCCCGGCCGCCCACCGGCAATGCGCACGATGCGTCGCAGCCAGGCTTCGTAATCGGCTTCAAGGCCCTTTTTCACGCGGTGTTTGACCACCAGGGTCACGACCTCATCCGGCCCGCCTTGCGCTGTTGAGTCCATCGTGCTTTTCCTCCGGGTGCTTGAACATGGCAACAGTGTGCAATGCGCCGACCCGCAAAAATTGGATGTATGTGCTCTGCGCCAGAGATGCGTGCAGCGCTCTACACGGGGCGGGCATTCACCGGTAAGGTAGGTGACAACCTGCGCTCATCGACCACGGATATCGATCATGGCTCAACCCGCTGCTGCCCCCGGAACGCTGTGCCCACAGCGGGAAAAAAGGGTCAGGCAATTGATCCTCGCCAACCTTTCCGGGCCTCTGGAGGTGACGGAACTGGCTCGCGCCTGTGACCTGTCGCGCAGCCATTTCTCCCGGGCCTTCAAGCGCACTATAGGTGTAGCGCCCCAGGAATGGATTCGCCAGCAACGCATCAAGCAGGCCAAGGTGTTGATCAGCATTACGGCCCTGAGCCTGACGCAGATCAGCCAGGAATGCGGGTTCTGCGACCAGGCGCACTTCTGCCACCTGTTCAGCCGCAGCGAAGGAATAAACCCAATGACCTGGCGCAGGTTGCAACTGCGCTACCGCGATCATCTGCGAGCTGTTCAACGGGCAATCGTCAACTCTAATGGGACAGTCATTCAAAATTCAGCTTCTTAATCAACCTGAAGCTAACCAGTAACCTTCTTCTCACACCGAAGCCCTGCATCGTGCAGCCAGCTTCTTTTGAGGAGAACCCCCCATGCTGACCCTTCGCAAAGCCTCGGAACGCGGCGCCGCCAATCACGGTTGGTTGAAGTCGTTCCACACCTTCTCATTCGCCAATTACTGGAACCCCCAGGAGCAAGGTTTTTCCGACCTGCTGGTGATCAACGATGACCGCGTCGCCGCCGGTAAAGGCTTCGGCCAGCACCCGCACCGCGACATGGAGATTTTCTCCTACGTGCTCGAAGGCGCCCTGGAACACAAGGACACCCTGGGCACCGGTTCGGTGATCCGCCCTGGCGACGTGCAACTGATGAGCGCCGGCAGCGGCGTGGCCCACAGCGAGTTCAACCATAGCCAGACCCGTGGTGTGCACTTCCTGCAAATCTGGATCGTGCCGGATGTGGTCGGTGCCAAGCCGCGCTATCAGCAAGAGCACTTCAGCGAGGCGCAGAAACGTGGGCGCCTGCAGTTGATCATCTCGCCGGATGGCGCCAATGGCTCGCTCAACGTGCGCCAGGATGCACGGGTCTATGCCGGCCTGTTCAACGGCGATGAAAGCGCGACTCTGGATCTGGCACCGGACCGCTATGTGTACATCCATGTGGCACGTGGCAGCGTCGAGATCAACGGGCAGCGCTTGCAGGAAGGTGACGGCGCACGCATTCGCGATGAGCGCCAGATTCGCCTGAGCCAGGGCAATGAAGCCGAGGTGCTGGTGTTTGACCTGCGCCCTCAGGAACTGCCGCAGATGCCATGACCGGCCCTGCGATGGCCCGTTGGAACGGGCCATCGTTGGCATCGATAGTCACCATCAGCTCAATGAAGTTCTCTTAAAAAACCCAACGCGTAACATCAAACCCATACCAGGCAACACCCAAACACACTATCGGAGCACACACTCATGAAACGCCAAACCTTGCTTAGCCTCGCTTTCTCGGTACTCGCTGCCAATGCTTTCGCTCACCCTGTTGTCGCTGAAGGCGGTGCAGATCGCCTGATGGACAGCCGCGTAGCTGAAAGCGGTTCTGATCGCCTGCTGGAACGCCGTGTAGCCGAAGGCGGCGCGGATCGCCTGCAACAACGTGGCCTGGCCGAAGGTGGTGCAGATCGTCTGCAACAACGTGGCCTGGCCGAAGGTGGTGCGGATCGTCTGCAACAACGTGGCCTGGCTGAAGGCGGTGCGGATCGTCTGCAGGAACGTGGCCTGGCTGAAGGTGGCGCGGATCGTCTGCAGGAACGTGGCCTGGCAGAAGGTGGTGCCGACCGTCTGCATAGCAACAATGCATAGCCCCGCACTGTTGGCGGGAACCCCAAACCGGCCTGATCAGCCGGTTTTTTTTTCGCCCCCGATTAATGCAGGTTGCGCTCCAGCCACAGCACTGCCTTTCCGATCTGCTGCCGTGCTTCGATGCGTTCATGCACGTGCTTGACCGTTTCCAACGTGTAATGCCCTTCGATCCCTACCGTCAGCGAGCCCTCCAGCATCGCCGCAAACACCGCGTTCGCCCGTCGTTGCACGGTGGGACCATCGGCCATATGGTCGGCCAGCCGCGGTCGTGTCAAAAACAATGAACCGGCTTCCCCTAGCTCAATCGGATCAAGATCCGTCAGCGAGCCCGAGACATTGCCGTAGTTGACGATCAACCCGCGCGTTCGGCATGCCCTGAAACTGTCGCGCAAGGTGGTTTTACCCAGCGAATCAAACACCACGTCCACCCCTCGCCCATCGGTGGCCTCCAGGACACGTTCGGCAAACCCGTCATAGGTAAAGGCGTGGTGGGCCCCCCGCTCCAGGGCAATCGCAGATTTTTCAGCGGTGCTACCGGTCGTGAACACGGTCGCGCCGAGTCGACGCGCCATCTGCACCAGCAACTGACCGATGCTGCCTGATGCCGCGTGGATCAGGCAGGTATCACCGGCTTTCAGCCGCGCCACATCCTCAATCAGGTAATGGGCGGTGCAGCCCTGAAACATCGCTGCAGCCGCCTGATCGAAAGGGATCGCGGTGGGAATCTGCGCGACTTTTTCGGCAGGCACACAGGCGTACTCGGCATAGGCCCCCCAGGCAATACACCACGCCACGCGGTCGCCCACGTGCAAATGGCTGACGTCGGCCCCCACTTCCACCACCACACCCGCCCCTTCCATGCCCAGTGTGCATGGCAGGCGCACCGGGTAGGTCACTGACCGGGCGTATTTGCCCTGTCGGGTATGGATATCCATGAAGTTGATGCCCGCGCAGGCGACCTGCACCAACACATGCCCCGCCTTGACCTGAGGTTTGGGTACGTCATCGCGCAGTTGGGCCACTTCAGGGCCGCCGTAGGTGTGCAGGGTGATGGCTTTCATGGGGAACAACTCCATTTGCAGTAGGAAGTGCCCATGGTAAAAGGACGCTATCAGCCTGAAAATTCCCCATCCATTCACAACCTCCGCGCGGAAATAACCCGATGTTTGACTGGCAGGATCTGTATTACTTCACCGTATTGGCACGCACCCAGTCGCTGTCGGCCGCCGCGCGGGAGTTGCAGGTGGAACATGCCACCGTCGGGCGTCGCGTCGATGCGCTTGAAAAAGCCCTGGGCGTCAAGCTGGTAGACCGCTTGCCGCGCAGCCGGCCGCTGACTGCGCAGGGCTTGGCCTTGGCGAACCTGGCGGCCGGCATGGGCGAAATGGCCACTGACGTCATGCGCCTGTCGCGGGTCGCCTCCATCGAAATGGCCGGCACGGTACGGGTCAGTTGCCCGCCGTCCATCGCCAACCACTGCATCGCCCCCCACATAGCCCGTTTGCGTGCCCAGTACCCCCAGTTGAATCTGGTGCTGATGCCGTCTACCCAGGTGGCGGCACTGCACAAGGGCGAGGCCGATATCGCCCTGCGCACCGTGCGTCCCGACGAGAACGCGCTGGTGCGGCGCAAGGTCGGCGTGGTGCGCTTCGGGCTGTATGGCTCGCCCGAACTCCAACAATTGCCGGCCTCGCAGTGGGGTTTCGTCGCCTATGACAGTAGCCGCGACCACCTGCCCCAACAGGCGTGGATGCATCAAATGCGCGGCCAGCGCCCAGTGGTGTTTGCCGCCAGTGAGCTGATTACCCAGCAAATGGCAGCCCGCGCCCAGGTCGGCGCCGTGGTATTGCCGACCCTGGTGGGCGACCACGACCCGTTACTGGTCAGGCTGCCCACTGCCAGCGAAGGCCCGGTGCGCGATATCTGGCTCACGGTGTACCCGGATATGCGCCGCTCACCGTCGGTGAAAGTGGTGATGGAGTTTCTGGTAGCGTGCATCGAAGACGAGCCGCAATTGCGCCGTTGAATCAGCTCGTAACGCCGAGGAATTTCTTGCGATACGCCGCCGGCAACATTCCGACCCGTTGCTGGAACAGGCGGCGAAATGAATTGCTGTCTTCATACCCCACCGCGTAGGTGATGCTTTCCAGGGTCATGCGCGTCGATTCGAGCATCTGCTTGGCCCGCTCCAGGCGCAGGGCCTGCACATAGGCAATCGGTGTATGAGCGGTAGCCTCCTTGAAGCGCCGCTTGAAATTACGCACGCCAAAACCAAAGCGTCGCGCCACCTCGTCGATCACCAGCGGTTGGGCAAAGTGCTGTTCCAACCAGTGCTGTACCCGCAGAATCTCACCGTCGCCATGGTTCTTGGGCAGCGACCACATGGCATACACCGATTGTTCGGTGCGCACCGTGTCGATCAGCAGGTATCGGCTGCACGTATGGGCCAGCTCCGGCGAACCGAAACGGCGGATCAGGTGCAGCACCAGGTCCATGGCCGCACTGGCGCCGCCACAGGTGATGATGCGGTTTTCTTCGCACAGGATCTGCGCATCATCCAGGCGCACCGTGGCGTAGCGGCGCCGGAACAGCTCGGCGAACGCCCAGTGGGTGGTGGCGCGCACGTCGTGCAACAGGCCGGTTTCGGCCAGCAGAAAGGCGGCCGTGCACATCGAAGCGAGCACCGCACCACGGGCATGCTGTTCACGTAGCCAGGGGCTGTAGCTGGGAAACGCCGGCAAAGCGTCTTTCAAGGTAAAGAGAAACCCCGGGATCAATACCAGGTCGGTTTGGGCCACTTGCGCCAGCGAACGGTCCACCTGCAAACGCTGCCCGCCCCAGGCATCCACAGGCTGGCCGTCGAGCGACGCGACCACGATCTCAAAGGGTGGCGCCTCGGCAAACAGGTTGGCGGCATTGAGCATTTCCAGGACCAGGGTGGCGCTGGCGGCGGAGCACTGCTCGGCCAGGAGCAAGGTGATGTGCATTTAGGAGTCTTCTTGCGCTTTTCGCATGTAAAAAGTCATTTGCGCACCTACCTTAGCCGATTCGACGCCTTTACAGTGCGCGCTCCGATCAACTGTCTGGCGTTTTTATGAATCTCTGGTTTCGCTTGTTCCGCATGTTGTGCCGCCGCCCATGGCGCAACCCCGCCCACGGCCTGGACACCACGGTGGTGCGCATGCGGGTGTGGCCGCTGGACCTGGACATCAACCGCCATGTCACCAATGGCCGGTATTTTTCCCTGGCCGACGTGGCGCGCATGGATTTTGTACTGCGCACCGGCGCCTTTCGCGTGGCCCTGCGCAAAAAAGCCTTGCCGATCGTAGGCGATACCTGGGGCAAGTTCCGCCGCGAGTTGAAGCTGTTCGAAGTGTTCGAGGTGCACACCCGCATGCTCGGCTGGGACCACAAGTGGAGCCTGATGGAGCACCGCTTCGTCAGCAAGGGCCGGGTAATCGGCGTGGTGGTGATGCGCGGGCTGTTCCGCAGCGCCAAGGGCACCCTGCCCCCGGCGGATTTCCTGCGCGAACTGGGCCTGGACGAGACCTCACCACCGATGCCGCAGTGGCTGAGCGACTGGGCAGCCAGTTGTGACGCCATGAGTGTGCAGTTGCGGGGGGAAGAGCAGGTTTGAGTTATCGGCCCACCGAGTCACGCCCCCTTTTTGACCTTCAAATGCCGCGCATACCATGGCCGCTGCGGCACGCGCTTGAACAAGCCCTTGAGCAGCTCTTCATCGGCGCCGAAGGTGATGCGCAGGGCCAGTTTCATGGTTTCCGGGTCCATCTCCATTGAGCGGCCCATCTGCAGGCCCGGCGTGGTGCTGCACCCATGGGTATCGGGGCCCAGCCATGGGTCGTCGACTTCGACCCAACGACCCGCTGCAAACCAGGCCACACCGTTGACTTCCAGGCGGCTGACCTCGCCTGGGTGGAAGCGCTCGTGGGCGCGGAACCAGTCTTCGATGCGGTCGTCGATCCAGCCGTGAAAATGCCAGAACACCGGGTTGACGTGGGAGGAGAACGGGTCGCCGAGGAAGTCGTTTTCGGGCGCATACCAGCGGGCGGCAAAGTCCGAGGGATCGCGGGCGAATGGCACCGGGGCGCCGTTGGACGGGTCACGCGGCACCGAGGCCCAGCGCATGTGCAGCCAGTCATGCAGGCCCAGTTCCATTTCCGAGCCCAACTGGCCCAGGGTCAACTTAGCCAGGTAGCGTGGGTCGCGGTATTGGGATTCCCACACCTGGAAGTTGCTGTGGTAAGTCTCGGCCGCCTTGATATCGCCGACCCACTGGGTGTAGTCGGCATCGTCCGGGGCCGACCAGGCCGGTGGCAGCGCGAAGCCGTCGTGGTTGTCGAAGTAACGCACAAAGCCTAGGCGATCACGCTCCAGCGCCGGTTGCGGTTCGGGGAATTGCGGCCAGGATGGCAGGTCCTGCATGGAGCGTGCAGTGCCGAGCATATGGCGGTGCATGAAGAAGAAGTCGATGCCCGAGCCGTTGCGGTCCTTGCGCTTGCCTCGCGCATCACGCTCCTGACCACGCGGGCCGGGCTGCCAGCCGATGCCACGCAGGGCGTCACGCTTCTCTTCGGAAAGTTTGTGCCACTGGTCACGGGTGGCGTGCCACAGCTGGTGAAACAGGCGGTGCTCGGGCGAGATCAGCCAGGCCAGCAGAGTGGGGTTGAGGCCGATGCGCTGGCGGGCTTCGGGGAACAGCTGTTTGTGGGCGACAAAACGGTTGTCGCGTTCGGTCAACGCCAACGGGCGATTGAGGTCGAGGATCTGCCCGGACAAGGTGCCGCTGCCGGCGTTGCCGAAGTCGGCCCAGACTTCATCGAGGGTCATCTTGAATTCATAGGCGGGCACGCCCGAGGGTGAGTCACGGTCGATCAGGCGCCAGTAGAGCAAGGCGCCCTCGCCCGTCACTAAATCACCCAGCACGCGGTAGCGCGGCTCGCCCTCGGCGCGCAGGTTATCAAGGGTATCGAGGTAACCGCGCAGGCCACGGCCACGGGGAGCGATGTCCAGCAGCAATGCCAAACCTTGCACAGGCAGGCCCTTGAGGCCGGCGTCCTGCCCTTCCAGGTGCAGGTTCCATACGCCGCGCAACGTGTTCGCCAGGTGCTGGCCCTGGGTGTCGGCCAGGTCGACCGTGGCTTCGCCGGGGGTGATGGGGAATTCTTCTTCCCGCGTCAACTCACGATGGGCATAAAAGGCCGCCGGCACGGCCGCGCCGGTCAGCGCCAGGCCTGCGATGAACCCACGTCGAGAGATCGTCATTGTCTACCTTAGGAAACGGCTTAATCAGAGCTAGAACGTTTGCAGCCCGGGTAAATTTACCGCCGTGTCGCCGCCACCTAAATTTCTCTCGTCATCGCTCGTTCCTCCCTGATAGCAAAGGCCTCAACTGACTGAGATGGCAATGACAAAACCACGTTCGAAAAAGGCGCTGTACATCGGCCTGCCGTTGGCACTGGCCATCGGCGCCGGGGCCGGTTTCCTGGCCTGGGATCACTGGTTCAAGGGCAATGCCGGTTACCCGCTGGAGGTGATCAAGCAGGCCAATGAGATGCAGGACCGCCTGTTGTCATTCGACAGCCACATCACCCTGCCCCTGGATTTCGGCACCGCCGGCAACGAGGCCGACAAGGACGGCGCAGGCCAGTTCGACCTGGCCAAGGCGGCACGCGGGCGTTTGTCCGGGGCGGCACTGACGGTCTTCGGCTGGCCGGAGATCTGGAACGGCCCGAACGCGCCGCATAAACCGACTGAAGGCTTTGTCGAGGAAGCCCGCCACGAGCAGGAGGTGCGTTACAAGATCATCTCCGGCATGGTGCGCGATTTCCCCAACCAGGTCGGCATCGCCTATACCCCGGACGATTTCCGTCGCCTGCATGGCGAAGGCAAGTTCGCGATTTTCATCAGCATGCTCAACGCCTATCCGCTGGGTAACGATCTGAACCAGCTGGACCTGTGGGTCGCACGCGGCATGCGCATGTTTGGCTTCAGCTACGTGGGCAACAACGACTGGTCCGACTCATCGCGCCCATTGCCGTTCTTCAATGACTCGGTGGACGCACTCGATGGGCTGTCGGCAATCGGCCAGCAAGCCGTGCATCGCCTGAATGACCTCGGCGTGATCATTGATGTGTCGCAGATGTCGACCAAGGCCCTGGAGCAAGTAGCGCAGTTGAGCCGTACGCCGATGGTGGCCTCCCACTCGGCACCGCGCGCGTTCGTGGATATCCCGCGCAACCTCAGCGACAAAGAGCTGCAACTGATCAAGAACAGCGGCGGCGTGGTGCAGATCGTAGGGTTTTCCGCCTATCTGCGCCCGCTGAGCCAGCCGACCCAGGACAAGCTCAACGCCCTGCGCGCACGCTTCGACCTGCCCCCCCTGCCCAACCTGGCCATGGCCTTGATGCCCGGCGACGCGATCATTGCCGCCTGGCCGGAGCAGCGCTTCGGCCAATACGCCAGCGCGCTGTACGCCATCCTCGACGAAGAGCCCAAGGCCACCCTCAAGGACCTGGGCGATGCCATCGACTACACCGTGCGCAAGATCGGTATCGATCACGTCGGCATCGCTTCGGACTTCAACGACGGCGGCGGCATTCAGGGCTGGGAGAACGTCGGCGAAGTGCGCAATGTCACCGCCGAACTGATCCAGCGCGGCTACTCCGAAGCCGATATCGCCAAGCTGTGGGGAGGCAACTTCCTGCGGGTGTGGGACCAGGTACAAAAAGCCGCCAAGCCCTTGGCCAACCGCTAATCAGCCATGAAGTAAGTCCATGACCGACCGCCGTACTTTTCTCAAACAGGCCGGGGTACTCGCCGCCGGCCTGCCGTTGGGCGCCGCCATTCTGCCGCACGCCTTGGCAGCCAACCCGACACCCCCTGCGAACGACCCATGGACGGGACTCAAACAACTGTTCACCCAGGACCCGGATTACCTGCATTTTTCCAACTTCCTGGTGACTTCGCACCCCAGGCCCGTGCGCGAAGCGATTGACCGCTATCGCCAGCAAATCGACCGTAACCCGGGCCTGGCAATGGACTGGGGGCTTGAGGAAACCTGGAGACGTGAAGGCCAGGTGCGCGAATGGGCCGGCCGCTATTTGAAGGCCCAGCCGTCGCAGATCGCGCTCACCGGCAGCACTTCCGAAGGGCTGGCGATGATCTACGGCGGGATCAAGCTGCGCCCCGACCAGGAAATCCTCACGACCGAACATGAGCATTACGCCACACAGAACGTGCTGGATTTTCGCGTCGCCCGCCAGGGCACGCAGGTACGCCGGATTCGGCTATTCGATGACGCCAACCGTGTGTCCGTCGACGAGGTGCTCACCACTATCAAGCGCGCCATCCGCCCCTCTACCCGTGTACTCGGCATGACCTGGGTGCAATCGGGCAGCGGCGTGAAGCTGCCCATCGGGCAGATCGGCACGCTGGTGGAAGAACTCAACCGCAACCGCGACGAAAACGACCGAATTCTGTATGTGGTGGATGGCGTGCATGGCTTTGGCGTAGAAGACCTCGACTTCCCTGACATGCACTGCGACTTCTTCATCGCCGGCACCCACAAATGGATGTTTGGCCCGCGGGGCACCGGCCTTGTCTGCGCCCGCGATGCCGAGAACAAATACGTCACGCCGATGGTGCCGACCTTCTCCGAAGACACTAACTTCGCCACCACCATGACGCCCGGCGGCTATCACGCCTTCGAGCATCGCTGGGCGGCCGACGAAGCGTTCAAGCTGCACCTGCAACTGGGCAAGGCAGCGGTGCAGGCACGCATCCACGCCCTCAATACCGAACTGAAAAACCAGTTGCTGGCGCACCCGCAGATCGAGTTGGTCACGCCACGCAGCCCCGAGCTGTCGGCGGGTTTTACGTTCTTCCGGGTCAAGGGTCAGGACAGCAACGCGGTAGCCGCGCACATGATGAAGAACCGCGTCGTGATCGACGCGGTAGACCGCGACGTCGGCCCGGTGATCCGCACCTCCCCCGGCCTGCTGAACAGCGTGGATGAGATCCAACGTTTCATGACCGTGCTGAGCCAGCGGTTGTGACCCCTATTCTTCCCTTGAACGAGGCGCCCCCGATGATTGCATTCCGACTCAAACCCTTGACCGCGCTGGCGCTGACCGCCCTGTGCGGCGCCCTGCTGCCGAGCCTGGCCCAGGCGGCCGCACCGCAACCCGGCAAAGTGTTCAAGGACTGCAAGGACTGCCCGGAAATGGTGGTACTGCCCGCCGGCACTTTCACCATGGGCACGCCGGAAGACGAAGTCGGCCGCGAGCCCGACGAAGGCCCCATGCATGAAGTCACCTTCGCCAAGCCGTTCGCCATGAGCCGCTTCCAGATCACCGCCGGGGAATGGGACAGCTACATCCGCCAGACCGGGGTCAAGATCGCCAATGGCGACGACCGCCCGGGCCGCGAATGCATCGCCAGCAAACCGCGCTACCCCCAAGGGCCGCGCCAGCCGGCGGTGTGCATGGACATGGACGACATCAAGGCCTACGTGGCCTGGCTGTCAAAAAAGACCGGGCAGCAGTACCACATGGTCAGCGAAGCCCAACGTGAATATGCTGCCCGCGCCGGCTCCACCGGGCCATTCCCGTTTCCGTTCGATGAGGGCAAGGGCTACAGCATCGCCCAGCACGCCAACACCTATGGCCCGGCAGACGGCTACAGCTATTCGTCACCGGTGGGCAGCTACCCGCCGAATGCGTTCGGCATGTATGACATGCACGGCAACGTCTACGAACGGGTCGCCGACTGTGAACATCCCAACTACATCGGCGCCCCAACCGACGGCAGCGCCTGGGTGGAACCGAACTGCGAGTCCTACCAGATCCGCGGCAATGACTGGGGCGAAGCGCCGGTGTTCTCGCGCTCAGGCAACCGCAACAATATCTACCCGCAGACGCGGGGGGACTGGATCGGGTTTCGCGTAGTGCGCGATCTCTGACCCCGCACGCCGTCTGTAGGAGCGAGCTTGCTCGCGAGAAACGTCAACGATAACGCGTGCTTCCTGGATGAACGCGGCGCCGATGAGTTTTTCGCGAGCAAGCTCGCTCCTACACATTTACCGTGCGCGCATCAGCCCTGCTGCGCCAACCGCTCCAGCCCTTCATGCAACGCCGGGAACAGGCTGTTGTTGAAGTTGTTCCAGCGCAATTCGAGGATGGTGTCCTCCGGTGAGATCTCGGTCTTGAGCACATCGTGGAACACTTCACCGGAGTCGATGCCGTTGTCCACGTAATGGAACGACGCGCCGGTGAGGTACAGCGGTTCGCAAGGCGTGGTTTCTTTGGTCGCCCAGTCCACCACCGCCTGCCCACGCGCACCGTACAACGCATTCCACGTGGCATAGGCGCCCCGGCGCTCATAAGGCGACTCGATGCGGGTAATGCCGGGGTGGATATTCATGATGCGCCGCGCAAACGGCGCGCCCGGGCGTACCAGCTCATCGAGGATCACCAGCAATCCGTCCAGCACGACGATATCGGCCTTCAACTCCACCAGGGTGTCGTGCAGGCGCCGCTCGAAATCCTGCTTGCCGGCGATATGTTCCGCGCTGCCACGCGGCAAGCGACGGTAGGTGGACGGCACGCTCAGCAGCAGGTCATTGACCAGCTTGCCCTGCACGCGCAAGTCCGCCGGGTACAACCACTGGCGGCCTGGCTGGTAGGCAAAACCATAGTCGCTGACCAGTTGCCGGTCCCGTGGGTTCTGCTCGTCATCGTCGTACACAACACCCACCAGGTTGTAGACCTGGCCCAGCGGCGTGTCATTGAGCGAGCCCACCAGAAATTCCAGCACCGACTTCATGTAGCGCTCGTGGTCCTTGTAGGCCACCGGCTGCCCGGCCTTGTCGGCGGCGGCGTTTCTCAGGGACCACACATACACCAGGTTCTTTTTCGTCATTGTTTCGCTCTCGCTGAGGGGACTGCGCAGCGCGTCGATACACGTGCGCCTACAGCACAAGAACGAACCAGCCCCGCGGCAATTTATCCGGCATGACGGCCATCCGGCGCGCCGCGCTAAATCCTCGCGCCGGCGCTTCGTTTGTCATGGGTAAGGGTCTGTGTGCCCAGCCCCTCTTTTCACTCTCCGGGATGTATTTATGACCGACCCCAAACGCGGCGCCTTCAATGGCCTGCTCGCCCTGCTCAGGCCCTTTCGTGTGATCGTGACGGTCTCCGTCGCCCTCGGCATGGCGGGCGGCCTGGCTATCACCCTGTTGCTGGCCACCATCAACAATGCCCTGCACTCGGCCAACGGCATGACCCAGGGTGTGGTGCTGACCTTTGCAGCGCTGTGTGTGGTGGCGCTGGTCAGTTCGATCATCTCGGACATCGGCACCAACTACGTCGGGCAGCGCATTATTGCGGCCCTGCGCAAAGACCTCGGCGAGAAGGTGCTGTCGGCGCCCATCGGCCAGATCGAACGTTACCGCTCCCACCGGCTGATCCCGGTGCTGACCCATGACGTCGACACCATCAGCGACTTTTCCTTTGCGTTCACCCCGCTGGCCATCGCCGCGACGGTCACCCTGGGCTGCCTGGGCTACCTGGCCTACTTGTCGGTGCCGATGTTCCTGATGATGGTGGTGGCGATCATCATCGGCAGCGCCGTGCAGTTCATTGCCGGCGGCAAGGGTATCCAGGGCTTCGACCTGGCACGCAGCCATGAGGATGAGTTGCAGCGCTACTACAACGCGATTGCCTCCGGCGCCAAGGAACTGCGCATGCACCGCCCAAGGCGCTTTCGCATGAACACCCACCGCATCCAGGAAACCGCCGACCGCATCAGCGACATCCAGGTGCGTTCGGTCAATATCTACATCCTGGCCAAGTCCTTCGGCTCGATGCTGTTCTTCGTGGTCATCGGCCTGGCCCTGGCGATGCAGGCGTACAACCCCAACCCGGACCCGACGGTGATCACCGGTTTCGTGCTGGTATTGCTGTACATGAAAGGCCCACTGGAACATTTGCTGGGTTACCTGCCGGTGGTGGGCAAGGCCAAGATCGCTTTTGGCCGTATCAGCGAATTGTCCGAGCGCTTCTCCTCGCCAGAGCCGCACCTGCTGATGGATGACAGCGAAGCGCCCACACCGGTGGTCGACAGCCTGGAACTGCGCGATGTGAGCTACAGCCCGCCCGCGGTCGAGGGCAGCGCGCCCTTCCACCTGGGGCCGATCAACCTGAGCATCAAGCAAGGCGATATCGTGTTCATCGTGGGTGAAAACGGCAGCGGCAAGACCACGCTGATCAAACTGCTGCTGGGTTTGTACCCCCCTCATTCGGGCGAAATCCGCCTCAATGGCGAGGCCGTTAGCGCCCCCGAGCGCGACGATTATCGCCAACTGTTCACCACGATCTTCTCTGACTATTACCTGTTCGATGACCTGGTGCAGGGCAGCGCCACGCAATCGCTGGACAGTGCCGCCAAGTACCTGGAGCGCCTGGAAATCGCGCACAAGGTCAGCGTAAAGGATGGCGTGTTCAGCACCACCGACCTGTCCACCGGCCAGCGCAAGCGCCTGGCCCTGGTCAACGCCTGGCTGGAGGAACGCCCGGTGCTGGTGTTCGATGAGTGGGCGGCCGACCAGGACCCGGCGTTCCGCCGGATCTTCTATACCGAGCTGCTGCCGGACCTCAAGCGCCTGGGCAAGACCATCATCGTGATCAGCCACGACGACCGTTATTTCGATATCGCCGACCAACTGGTGCGCCTGCGCGCCGGGCAGGTGGTGCATGCGCTGGAGCCGGCGTGAATTTTGTTTTCCGGTTTTCTGAGGTAGGAACGTCTCACTAGTGGTAATGAGAACCAGCCTCAATTAATACCCAGAACTGCCCACTTAAAACCTAGAAGAGAAAGCATCCATGCCAGCACGACTCGGTCTCAGCCCACTGAGCAAAGCGCTATCCATGCGCCGGGCCCTGAACATCAACCTTCTTCCGAGCGCTTTGGCCCTGGCGGTATCGTTGCCGATCGCAGGCTATGTACAGGCTCAGGAGATCGAGTTGAATATTCCCGCACAGTCGCTGGGGAGCGCGCTGCAGGAATTCGGGCGCCAGACCAACGTGCAGGTGCTGTACAGCCCCGGCGATGTCGAGGGCAAGAACAGCCGCGCAATCAACGGCAAGATGGAGCCACAACGGGCCATCGAAACCCTGCTGGACGGAACCCAGACCACCCATAGCCTCAACGGCAACACCCTGACGGTGAGCGCTGTCGGCGCGACGACCGGGCTGGAACTGAGCCCCACCCAGGTCACCGGCAACATGCTGGGCAACGTCACCGAAGACTCAGGCTCCTACACGCCGGGAACCATTGCTACCGCGACCCGCTTGACCCTGACCCCACGCCAGACCCCGCAGTCGATTACGGTCATTACCCGTCAGCACATGGAAGACTTCGGCCTGAACAACGTCGATGACGTGATGCGCCACACCCCGGGCATCACCGTATCGGCCTATGACACCGAGCGTACCAACTACTATTCCCGGGGTTTCTCGGTCGACAGCTTCCAGTACGATGGCATTCCGTCTGCGGTGCGCAACGTGGGCTACTCGGCGGGCAACACCCTGAGCGACATGGCCATTTATGACCGCGTCGAAATACTCAAGGGCGCTACGGGCCTGCTCAATGGTGCGGGCTCGTTGGGTGCGACCATCAACCTGATCCGCAAGAAGCCGACCTCGCAGTTCAAGGGCCATGTGGATCTGGGCGCCGGTTCCTGGGACAACTACCGCAGCGAAGTCGATGTCAGCGGCCCGCTGACCGACAGCGGCAATGTCCGCGGGCGCGCCGTAGCGGCGTACCAGGACAAAAAGTCCTTCATGGATCATTACTCGCGCAAGACCGAGACCTATTACGGCATCACCGAATTCGACCTCTCCCCCGACACGATGCTGACCCTGGGCTTCGATTACCAGGACAACACCCCGAAAGGTTCGAGCTGGTCCGGCTCCTTCCCACTGGTCAACTCCAACGGCAGCATCAACAAGATGTCGCGTTCCTACAACAACGGTACCGACTGGAGTTCCTGGCAGCAAAACACTCGTACCGCCTTTGCCATGCTCGAACATGACATGGGTGACGGCTGGGTCACCAAGTTCCAGCTCGACCACAAGATCAACAGCTACCATGCCGACCTCGCGTCCATCCAGTTCGTGCAACCAGCGGCCGATGGCACCGCAGATATCAATGCACAGAAGTACACCGGCGAAACCAAGAGCACCACAGCCGACCTGTACGCCACTGGACCTTTCAGCCTGTTCGGCCGTGACCATGAACTGGTGGTGGGCGGCTCGATCGGCACCTCGCGCTGGCAGGGCAAAGGCTACTGGTCGCCGGAATGGCCAGGCGGCAACAAAGTCGACTTCTACAACTGGAACGGCAATATCGGCAAACCTATCTACGGCCCGCCCCAGCAGTACACGGACGACACCATTCGCCAGACCGGCTACTACGTGACCACGCGCCTGAACGTGATCGATGACCTGAACGTGATTCTGGGTGGCCGCGTGGCCAATTATCACGTCACCGGCCTCAACCCTTCCTACAAGGAAACCGGTCGTTTCATCCCTTACGCGGGTGTGATCTACGACCTTAACGACAACTTCTCGGCCTACGCCAGCTACACCGACATTTTCAAACCGCAGGAAAGCTACATCAAGGATCGCGATCAGAAACTGCTGGATCCGGATGAAGGCCAGAACTACGAGTTGGGTCTCAAGGGCGAATTCTTCGACGGACGTCTGAACACCAGCATTGCCTACTTCGAGGTTCACGAGAGCAATCGCGCCATTTCGGATGACGCCTGGAACAATCAGGCCTCTGCACCACCGAACTACGCGTACAAGGGTTCCAAGGCCATCACCAAGGGCTACGAGGCAGAGATTTCCGGCGAGCTGAGCCCGGGCTGGCAAGTCCAGGGCGGGTACACCCACAAGGTGGTGCGCGACGACGACGACAAGAAAATCTCGACCTTCGAGCCCGAGAACCAGGTCAACCTGAACACGACCTACAAGCTCAAGGGCGATCTGGACAAATTCACCATCGGGGGCGGCGTACGCTGGCAGAGCAAGGCCTGGAACGAAATCTATAACCAGCCGCTTGACAGGAACCAGGACATCACCCAGAAATCCTACTGGCTGGTTGACCTGATGACCCGCTACCAGGTCACCAAAAACCTGTCGGCAACCGTCAACTTCAACAACATCTTCGACAAGTCCTACTATACCAACGTGGGCTTCTACAACTCGGCCATCTACGGTGAGCCGCGCAACGTGATGGTCAGCACCCGCTGGGACTTCTGATGTGAAATCTTGATCGCCCTGAGTGATCGAACAAACGCCCGATGAGCGCCATGCGTTCATCGGGCGTTTTTTTATGAGCGCACAAACACGGCGCAAAAAAACCGGATCAGTGACTAATACCAGTCAGTTAAGGGTGAACGCCGTATCTGTGGCGAGGGAGCTTGCTCCCGTTGGGCCGCGAAGCGGCCCCGCTCTTTGTTTAAAAAGCATGGGACTGCTGCGCAGTCCAACGGGAGCAAGCTCCCTCGCCACAGGTTACTTTTTAGCCTTTCTCCTTTTTAACTGACTGGCATCAGGATCAGTGATCCGGTTTCCTTTCGGCAACCGTCAACTTCAACAACATCTTCGACAAGTCCTATTACACCAACATGGGCTTTTATAACTCGGCCGCCTACGGTGAGCCGCGCAACGTGATGGTCAGCACCCGCTGGGACTTCTGATGTGAAGCCTTGATCGCCCTGAGTGATCGAACAAACGCCCGATGAGCGCCATGCGTTCATCGGGCGTTTTTTTATGAGCACACATACACGGCGTAAAAAAACCGGATCAGTGACCGCCAGTCAGTTAAGAGTGAACGCCGTATCTGTGGCGAGGGAGCTTGCTCCCGTTGGACTGCGCAGCAGTCCGATGCTTTGTAAACAAAGAGCGGGGCCGCTTCGCGGCCCAACGGGAGCAAGCTCCCTCGCCACAGGTTACTTTTTAGCCTTTCTCCTTGTTGACTGGCATTAGGAGCCAATCGGTTATTCCATGGCCGCCACCAGACTGCTGATGAACGCAGCACTGTCGATAATGCCGTCATGGTCCGTATCGATCACCACCGAACGCTCGATGCGCCCCTGGCCTATGACTGCCGCCATGTTCTGCTCGATCAGGTCCTTGAAGCGCCCTGCCCGGCTCATGGACGCCCACCAGCAGCTCACGGGGGCCTTGATCGGTTTGAAGTCAGACGCGGTCATGCGCTCGCTCAGTGCCCGGTCAACGTCCCAGGAGATCTGCGCTTCATTGCCCTGCAGCAACGTCTGCCTGATCGCCATAAACGCTTGCCCCAAGGTCTGTTCGGCCCAACTGACGAACACCGACCACTGCTCGTCCTCGGCGTGGCGTTGGCACGCCTGCCAGGCGTCGTGGATCTGTTCGGCAAATGCCGGGAACATTACCCCCAGCAAAGCCGCACGCCGCTCGTTGGCCGAGACCTCGCGATCATCCTGCGTCACCACGGCGTCCCAATAGGGCGTGAGCCACTGCGGTGGCGCCGAGTCGATCCAGCCGACAAACTCGACCTCGCGCCCGGCTTGCTCCAGCCCATAAGCGACTTCCATCGCCAGGTTGCCGCCCAACGACCAGCCCGCCAGGCGGAAGGCGCCCGAGGGTTGCGCGGCCAACAGTTGCGCCGTGTAATCCTCAACCATTGCCTGCCACTGCGGCACCGCCGTGCCGGCTTCCGCCAGTGCGCGACAGATCACTCCGAACACCGGGCGCTGCTCTCTCATTGCCAGGGCAATGGCGGTGTAACAATGCACTGAGCCGAAGCTTGGGTGGAACATATACAGCGGTGTGCCTTGGGTCTGGCTGTTGAGCTTGACGATCAACGAGCTGCGCGTATCGCCCTGCAAGCAGTTGACTTGGCCGCGAACGGTCGGGTTGAGCATCAATTGACTGATGGACAAATCGACGCCGCCGATCTTCCTGATCCGCTCCTTGAGCATCAATACCAGCAACGAATGGCCACCCAACTCGAAGAAGTTGTCGTTCAGGCCCACGCGCTCCACACCGAGCACTTCGCTCCAGATCGCCGCGACGTGCTGCTCCAGCTCGGTCTGGGGCGCCTGATACCGCTCGGTGCCTTGGACCTCGGGCTTGGGCAGTGCCTTGCGATCTAGCTTGCCATTGGGGCTCAACGGCATCTGGTCCAGCACCACCCACTGCGCCGGCACCATGTAGTCGGGCAACAACGCGCTCAAATGGGCGATGACCTCGGCCTTCCAATCGTCCCGCGGCTGTTGCAACACGACATACCCCACCAGGTACGCAGCGTCCACCGCCAGCACGGCGGCTTCACGGATGCACGCGTGCTCCAGCAGGCGTGCCTCGATTTCGCCCAGTTCGATACGCAAGCCGCGCAGCTTCACCTGATGGTCGATGCGCCCGGCGTACTCAATCACGCCATCATCGCGATAACGCGCCAGGTCGCCGGTGCGATACAGCCGCTCGCCAGTGCCGAACGGGTCGGTCACAAAGCGCTCGGCAGTCAATGCCGGGCGACGGTGATAACCACGCGCCAGGCCAACCCCGCCCAGGTACAACTCGCCCAACACGCCCACCGGCGCCGGTTCCAGGTTGCCGTCCAGCACGTAGCAACCGAGGTTGGCGATAGGTCGACCAATCGGGACGGCATCGCGGCCTTCCTCGACACAGGTCCAGTGAGTCACGTCGATGGCCGCCTCGGTGGGGCCGTACAGGTTGTACAAGGCAGCGCCAGGCAGCTTGGCGAACACGTGCTGCTGCGCATCCGCAGGCAAGGCTTCACCGCTGCACACGACGCGTTGCAGGCTATGGCACGAGGCAACGGCCTCATCCTGCAGGAACGCCTGCAACATGGACGGCACAAAGTGCAGCGTGGTGATCCCCTCGGCGTTGATCAGCTTGACCAGCCTGGCCGGATCACGATGATCCCCCGGCGCCGCCACCACCAGGCGCGCGCCGGTCATCAACGGCCAGAAGAACTCCCATACCGACACATCGAAGCTGAACGGGGTTTTCTGCAGCACGCTGTCACTGGCGTCCAGGCCATAGGCCTGCTGCATCCAGCACAACCGGTTGGTCAGGGCAATATGGCGATTGCCCGCGCCCTTGGGCTGGCCAGTGGAGCCGGAGGTGTAAATCACATAGGCGAGGTTCTCGCCGTCGAGCGCAATACCGGGATTGTGCTCGGCGCAGTCCGCCAGCCACGCATCCCCCGGTTCCAGCACAAGGTGTTGTACGCCTTGGGGGATCGGCAGGTGCGCCAGCAGATGCGCCTGGGTCAACAACAACGCCACACCGCTGTCCTCAAGCATGTAGGCCAGCCGGTCACGGGGGTATTCCGGGTCCAGAGGCACGTAAGCGCCGCCGGCCTTGAGCACCGCCAACAGGCCCACCACCATTTCGATCGAACGCTCCAGCGCAAGCCCGACCAATACGTCCGGCCCGACACCGGCTGCGATCAAACGATGGGCCAGGCGGTTGGCCCGAGCGTTCAACTCGGTGTAGCT
The DNA here is from genome assembly GCF_004519405.1 of Pseudomonas sp. BCA17. Taxonomy (GTDB): domain Bacteria; phylum Pseudomonadota; class Gammaproteobacteria; order Pseudomonadales; family Pseudomonadaceae; genus Aquipseudomonas. The sequence goes on from NZ_SGWI01000006.1 coordinate 353,959, forward strand.
CAGGTGCTGCTCGCCGAACACCAGGGCCGGTGCATTCGGTGTACGCACCACCTGCGCCTCGATCAATTGGTGCACGGTCTGCTGCAGCGGGTAGGTTTCGGCCGTGGCGTTCCACGCCTGCAGCACCCGTTCGCGCTCGTCACGGGCCAGCGAAGGCAGTGTGGCCAGACGCTGGGAGGCATCGCTGGCCAGTGCTTGCAGCAATTGCTGGAAGTGCTCGGCCAGGCGCTGGATATGCGCCGCCGTAAAGCTCTGGCGGTTGTAATTGAACTCCAGGCCCAGGGTCTCGCCAATCGCCAACAGCACGGTCAGTGGATAGTGGGTCTGCTCCAAGCTGTGTACCGCACCAAAGCTCAGCCCCGACGGCGCGCTCTGTTCCAATGCCTCGGACACCGGGTAGTTCTCGAACACCAGGATGCTGTCGAACAACGCCTCGCCGCCCAACCCGGCCCAGCGCTGGATCTCGAACAGCGGCGTATGCTCCTGCTCGCGCAACCGCACGTTCTGTGCCTGGACCTGTTGCAGCCACTGGCTGACCGACATGTGTGCATCCGGCGTAGCCACCACCGGCAGCGTGTTGATGAACAGGCCCACTTGCTGCTCAATGCCACGCAGTTCCGCCGGGCGTCCGGCCACGGTGGCACCGAAGGCGACCGTGGACTGACCGGTGTGATACTGCAACAGCAACAGCCAGGCACCTTGCACCAAGGTATTGAGCGTCACCTTGTTGCGTTGGGCGAAGGCTTTCAGGCGTTCGGTTTGCGCGGCATCCAGGCTCAAACGGTACTCGCCGTTGGCCCCAGGCTCGGCGCCCTTCACCTCTCGTGCCAGGCGGGTCGGTTCCTGCAGGTTCGCCAGTTGCGCCTTCCAGAAGGCTTCGCTGACTGCCTTGTCCTGTGCCTGCAACCAGGCAATGTAGTCGCGGTAACGTCCGGTCGGCGCCGGCAACGGTTCACCGGCGTATTGCTGCAACACTTCGCCGAACAGCTGCGACCCGCTCCAGCCATCCATCAGGATGTGGTGGTTGGTGTAAATCAGGTGATAACTGGACGCTGCGGTGCGTACCACCTGCAGGCTCAACAACGGCGCCTGCTCCATCACGAAGCCTTGGGTCCTGGCCGCCTGCGCCAGGCTGTCGAGCGCCTGCACGCAGTCTGCACGCTGGCGCCAATCGAACTCGGTAAACGGCAGGCGGGCCTGTTTGTAGACCACCTGCAACGGCTGCTCAAGCTCGGTCTGCCAGAGGAAACCACTGCGCAGAATCTCGTGACGGTCCACCGCCGCCTGCCAGGCCCGGCAGAAACGCGGGACGTCCAGGCCCTGCACATCGATGCGCATCTGGTTGATGTAATCCCCCGAACCTGCGCCATACAACGACTGGAACAACATGCCTTGCTGCATGGGTGACAACGGATACAGGTCTTCGACCTCACCGACGTTCAGCGGCAAGGCATCCAGCTGGGGTTGGGACAACCGCGCCAGGGGGAAGTCAGACGGCGTCACGCCCTGGCTGGTCGACTCACAGCAGTGATCAATCAGCGCCTTCAATTCAGCGGCGTAATCGTCAGCCAACTGCTGGACAGTCGCTTCGTCAAACATCGCCTGGCTGAAACTCCAATTCAATTTCAGCTCGCCGCCATAGATCTGGCCATTGATCTCCAGCCAGTTACCCAAGGGTGCGTCGGGGCTTTGCTCGGCACCGCTGGCGTCATCGGCGGGCACGAACAGCCCCTCTTGCTCGCCGTTGTCGAAGCTGGCGTCGAACTGGCCCAGGTAGTTGAAGGTAATACGTGGGCGCGGCAAGGCGGCCAACGCCTGTTGCGCCTCGGCACTGCCCAGGTAACGCAGCGCGCCGAACCCCAGGCCTTTGTCGGGGACTGCGCGCAGTTGCTCCTTGATCTGTTTGAGGGACCCGGCCAGGGAGTCCGCGGGCACCAGCTTCAGTGGATAGAGGCTGGTGAACCAACCGACGGTGCGGGTCAGGTCGATCTCGTCGAACAGGTCTTCGCGGCCATGGCCTTCCAACCGGATCAACATCGACGCCTCGCCGGCCCAGCGCACGATGACTCGGGCCAGGGCCGTCAGCAGCAGGTCGTTGATTTGGGTGCGGTAAGCACTCGGCGCCTCTTGCAGCAAACGACGGGTATAGGTCGGGTCCAGCTGGGTGCTCACGCTCAGTGCCAGGCGGTTGCTCAAACTCGCATGCGGGTCGGCCACCGGCAAATCGCTCGGGCTGCCTTGCAATTGGGTATGCCACCAGTCCAGCTCGTGCTCCAGCGCCGCGCTGCGCGCATAGGTTTGCAGGCGCTCGGCCCAGGCACGGGTGGCGCTGGTCTTGGCCGGCAATACCACAGGCGCACCTTGGGCGAGTTGCTGATAAGCGCTTTGCAGATCCTCCAGCACGATGCGCCACGACACACCGTCCACCACCAAATGGTGGATCACCAGCAGCAAGCGCTGGGAGCCGTCGGGCAATTGCGCCAGCACCGCGCGCAAGAGGGGGCCGGCAGCCAGGTCGAGGCTGCGCTGGGCTTCTTCGCCCAGGGCGTCCAGCTCTTCGACCCTGCCCAGCGAGGTTTGCCACAGCACCTGATCGGCTTGATGCTGCTGCGGCCCGCGATACGCCGCGCGCCACCCTGTCGCATCCTCGACGAACGTGGTGCGCAAGGCGTCGTGATGCACGATCAACGCCTGCAGCGCCGCGACCAACACCGACGCCTGCAGCGGCTGGCGGGGTTGCAGCACCACGGACTGGTTCCAGTGGTGACGCTGGGGAATCTCATCGGCAAAAAACGCCTGCTGCACCGGCAACAGCAACACCGCGCCGGTCTGCGCCGACTGGTCCAGCAGCACTGCACCCTCGCCTTCACGGGCTACGCCGGCCAGGCTCTGGACGGTCTGGTGCTGGAACAGGTCCTTGGGCGTGAACCGCACACCGGCCTGACGCGCACGGCTGACGACCTGGATCGAAATGATCGAGTCTCCGCCCAGTTCGAAAAAGTTGTCATGCAGCCCCACTTGCGGCAGGCGCAGTACATCGGCCCAGATCGTGGCGATCTTCTGCTCCAGCTCGCTCTGCGGCGCCACATACACCTGCTGCAGTTGGCTCACATCCGGCTTGGGCAAGCCCTTGCGGTCGAGTTTGCCGTTAGGCGTCAACGGCATGCGTTCGAGGAACATCAGGTGCGTGGGCACCATATAGTCGGGCAAACGGCTTTTCAGGGCGCGGCGCAGCGCTTCGCGGCCGTTGGACTGTGCCACTGCGTCCTCCAGCAGTGCCGGGTCCAAAGGCACCACATACGCCACCAGCTGTTTGCCGGTCGGACCTTCCTGGGCCACCACCACGGTTTCACCCACACTGTCCTGTTCACGCAGGCGCGCTTCGATTTCGCCCAGTTCGATACGGAAACCACGGATTTTCACCTGATGGTCGACACGCCCCAGGTAATCCACCACACCATCCGGACGCCCACGCGTCAGGTCGCCGCTGCGGTACACGCGGCTGCCGGGCTTGCCGAACGGGTCCGGCACGAAGCGCTCGGCGGTCAACGCCGGACGCTCCAGATAACCGCGCGCCACGCCCTCGCCGCCCAGGTACAACTCGCCGGCCACACCGATGGGCTGCAGGTTCAATTGCGCGTCGAGCACGTAGCCGCTGCGGTTGCCCAACAGCGTACCGATCGGCGCGTAGACCGCACCGCACGGGTCGCCCTGGCGGGCCTTCCACAACAGCGGCGTGACCACGGTTTCCGTCGGGCCATAGCCATTGAACAGGTAGGTCGGGCGCAGTGCGCGCCAGGCCAGGTCATAACTGGCCTGCGCCACCGCATCCCCGCCGAAGCAATACACGCGCACCGCCGGTGGGTTGCCGTCACGTTCGGCATGCTCGGCCAGTTGTTGCAGGTACACCGGCGGGAACACTGCCACGGTCACCTGGTGCCGGTGCATCTGTTCGTAGGTGTATTCCGGCAGCCACAGGCTGTCGTCGCGGATCAACACGCTGGCACCGTTGATCAGCGGGTGCATCCAGCCTTCGTGGGAGCCGTCGAAGGCGAAGGACATGAAGTGCAATTCGCAATCAGCCGGGCCGGTTTCATAGCGCTCGCCGGTGGCAATGATGTGCGCCACCAACGGGCCGTGGGACACCGCCACCCCCTTGGGCAGGCCGGTGGAACCGGAGGTGTAGATCACGTAGGCCAGATTGTCGCCGTGCAGCGTCACCTGCGGCGCACTGTCGCTGTAACCCGACCATGCCTGCACATCGTCGACCGCCAAGGCTTGCAGACCCTCGGGAATCGGCAGCCGCTGCTGCACCGCCGAGTGGGTCAGCAACAGTTGGGCGCGGCTGTCCTGCATCATGTACAACAGGCGGTCGCGTGGGTATTCCACATCCAGCGGCACATACACACCACCGGCTTTAAGTACCGCGAGAAACGCCACCATGATCTCGGCACTGCGCGGCATGGCGATGGCCACGCGCACTTCCGGGCCGACGCCACGGGCAATCAGCGCATGGGCCAAGCGGTTGGCCTGACGGTCGAGCTCGCCGTAGCTCAGGGTGTGCGCATCGAACTTCACCGCCACTGCATCGGGGTTTTCCCGGGCGCGATCAGCGAACATTTCATGCACCAGGCGCTCGGACGAGAAACCGGAGTCGGTGCAATTCCACAGTTGCAGGATCTGTTGCCGCTCCGCGTCATCCAGCAACGGCAGTTGGCTGAGGTGTTGCCGAGGGTTGGCGACCATCCCTTGCAACAGGTTCTGCCAATGGCGGGCCATACGTTGCACGGTGGCAGCTTCAAACAGGTCCTGGGCATAACCCAAGGTGGCCCAGATGCCTTCGGTGGACTCCTGGATATCCAGGTCCAGATCAAAGTGTGCGGTCTTGCTGTCCCACTCCAAGCCTTCGACCCGCAGTCCTGGCAATTGATGCTGCACCTGCGCCTGGCCGACATCGGTCTGGTGGTTGAACATGACTTGGAACAGCGGGTTGTGGCTGAGGCTGCGCTCCGGCTGCAGGGCTTCCACCAGTTGTTCGAACGGCAAGTCCTGATGCGACTGGGCCTCCAGCGCCCGCTGACGGGTATGTTGCAGCAACTGCTCGACGCTCATCCGGCCGTGCAGATCCGCCTTGAGTACCTGGGTGTTGACGAAGAAACCGATCAGGCGTTCGGTCTCGCTGCGGTTGCGGTTGGCGATAGGCACGCCAACGCGAATCTCTTCCTGGCCGCTGTAGCGGTGCAACAGCGTCTGGAACGACGCGAGCAACAGCATGAACAGGGTGACGCCCTGCTGTTGGGCCAGGGCCTTGAGTTCAACGCTCAAGGTCGGCGCCAGCTCGATGGCCAGGCGCGCGCCGCGATGGCTTTGCACGGCCGGGCGCGGGTGGTCGAACGGCAGCTCCAGCACGCTTTGCTCACCACCGAGCACGTCGCGCCAGTACGCCAACTGACGCTGCTTCTCGCCGGCGTCCATCCAGTGGCGCTGCCACACGGCATAGTCGGCGTATTGGATCGGCAACGCCGGCAACGGCAGGTCCCGCCCCTGGCTGTAAGCGGCATACAGCTGCACCAGTTCTTCGACCATCAATTGCATCGACCAGCCATCGGAGACGATGTGATGCTGCACCAGCACCAACACGTGTTCGTCCGCCGCCAGGCGCAACAAGGTCACGCGCAATAACGGGCCTTGCTGCAAATCGAACGGCTGGGCAATCTCTGCCTCCACCCGCGCCTTGAGCTGGGCTTCATCAATATCAGCCTGGGCGATGTGCAACGTCGCAACCGGCTCAATCACCTGCACCGCACCCGCGTGCTCCTGGCGGATATGGGTGCGCAGGCTTTCATGGCGGGCCAGCAGCGTGTCGAAGCTGCGTTGCAACGCGGCGTGGTCCAACTGCCCGTTCAAACGCAGTGCGCTGGGGATGTGATAGGCCGCGCTGTGGGGCTCCAACTGCCAGAGAAACCACTGGCGCTCTTGAGCGTACGAGAGCGGCAAGGGCTGTTCGCGCCCTGCCGGTAACAACGCCGGAGCCGTGGGCACGGTGGTGTCCTGGGCCTGCATCGCGGCCACGAACGCCTCCAGCCGCGGGTGTTCGAAGATTGCCTTGAGAGGCACCTCCAGGCCCAGCGCCTGGCGAATGCGCGACACCACCTGCATCGCCAGCAGCGAATGCCCGCCCAGTTCAAAGAAGTGCTGGTTCAGGCCGACCCGCTCGACCCCAAGGATATCCGCCCAGATCGCCGCAACTTGCTGTTGCTGCACGGTGACCGGCGCCAGCCACTCCTGCTGCACCTGGCCGGCGTCCGGCTTGGGCAGCGCCTGGCGGTCCAGCTTGCCGTTGGGGTTCAGGGGCATGCGGTCGAGGAAAACCAGGTGCGCGGGCACCATGTAATCCGGCAGATGCTCGCGCAGGGTGGCCATCAGTTGCTCGCCCGCCATGCCCCGCTCGGTGTCGGACAGCGGCCGCGCCGGCACCAGATAGGCCAGCAGTTGGTTGTCGGCCGCCAGCAACAATGCCTCGCGCACGCTGTCCTGGGCCAGCAGCAACGCTTCGATCTCACCCAGTTCAATACGGAAGCCGCGGATTTTCACCTGGTGGTCGACACGCCCGACATACTCGACCACGCCGTCGGCGCGATAACGCGCCAGGTCGCCGCTGCGATACAGACGCTCGCCGGTTGCACTGAACGGGTCGGCGACAAAACGCTCGGCGGTCAGCCCCGGTCGCTGCAAATAGGCGCGGGCCAAGCCACTGGCGCTGGCGATATACAGCTCACCCACGGCCCCGGTCGGGAGCAGGTTCAGATCGCCATCCAGCACATATAAGCCACGCCCCGGCAGTGCACGGCCAATCGGGCTGGCCGCCACACCGACCACGGCGCCGGCGTCGGTGCAATCAAGCACACTGGACACCACCGTGGCCTCGGTCGGCCCGTAGGTGTTGAGCAGCCGCACATGGCCCAGCCCCGCGCGCTGCCACAGCATCGGCCCATCCAGCGGCATGGCTTCGCCGCCGATATGGATCTGCCGCAAGGCCCCGTAAGGGCGTGGCCCGGCTGCCAGACAATCCTGCAGGAACAGTTTCCAGTAGGCGGTGGGCAAGTCGGCCAGGGTAATGCCCTGGGCGATGATCTGCCGGTACAACTCGGCCCCGTCCCACAACTGCGGCCCACGCAACACCACGGTGGCGCCCAGGGTCAGTGCCGGGTACAGCTGCTCGACGAAACCGTCGAAGTTCAGGGTCGCAAATTGCAACACCCGATCACCCGGCACCAGGCGTGAATAATCCGCTGCGATGCCGGCGAACTCACTCAGGGCGGCATGGTCGATGGCGACGCCCTTGGGTTTGCCGGTGGAGCCGGAGGTATAGATCACATAGGCCAGGCTGCTCGGCTCAAACGCCCGTTGCGGGTTCTCGTCGCTGTAGTGCGCCAGTTGCGTGTCGGCAAGGTCGATATCCAACGTCGTCAGTTCCGCCGGCAACGGCAGGCGCGTACGCAGGTGGGATTGGGTCAGCACCCTTTGTGCGGCACTGTCGTCGAGCATGTGCACCAGGCGCTCGCGGGGGTATTCCGGGTCAAGCGGCACATAGGCCCCGCCCGCCTTGAGTACCGCCAGCAGGCTGACCACCATGGCAAAGGAGCGCTCAACGGCAACGCCCACCAGCACGTCCGGGCCTACACCCTGGGCGATCAGGTAATGCGCAAGGCGGTTGGCCTGCCGATTCAATTCGCCGTAGCTGATCACCTGATTATCCAGCACCAGCGCCGGATGCTCGGGTTGGGCCTGGGCCTGGGCCTCGAACCGGCGATGCACCGCCTCGGGCTCGGCGGCCGTCGCCGGGACATTCCATTCGTGCAGCAGCGTGTGGGTGTGCGCCGGGCTCAGCATGGCCAGTTCGGCCAGGCGGCCGTGAGGCGTGCTGACAATGGCTGACAACAGGTTCTGCCAATGCTCGGCCAGACGCTCTATCGTCGCAGCATCGAAAAGGTCGGTGGCATAGGTCAGCGCCGCCCAGAAACCTTCGGCCGACTCATGGGTATCCAGGCTCAGGTCGAAGTGGGTGGTGTGGCTGTCCCAGTCCAGCTCCACCACGCGCAGGCCCGGCAGTTGCTGGCCGTCGCGACGGTTCTGGGCATCGGTCTGGTGATTGAACATGACCTGGAACAACGGGTTATGGCTCAGGCTGCGTTCCGGCTGCAACGCCACCACCAGTTGTTCGAACGGCAGATCCTGGTGGGCCTGGGCTTCCAGGGAACGGCGCTTGGTCTGTTGCAACAGCTCGGCGAAGGTCATCTGCCCGTCAAGGTCGGCCTTGAGCACCTGGGTGTTGACGAAAAAACCGATCAGGCGTTCGGTCTCGACGCGGTTACGGTTGGCAATCGGCACGCCGATGCGGATATCCGATTGCCCACTGTAGCGATAAAGCAAGGTCTGGAACGCGGCCAGCAGCAACATGAACGGCGTCACGCCCTCTTGCTGCGCCAGGCGCCTGAGGCCCGCGACCAGCGCCGAGGGCAGGTGCACTTGCAGGCTCGCACCGCGATGGCTTTGCTGGGCCGGGCGCGGGCGGTCCAGCGGCAGCTCCAGCACCGGTTGCTCACCGCCCAAGAGAGCCTGCCAGTAATCCAATTGGCGGTCCCGTTCCCCCGCTTCCATCCAGCCGCGTTGCCACAGGGCGTAGTCGGCGTACTGAATCGGCAACTGCGGCAATTGCAATTCATCGCCCTGGCTGAAGGCAGCGTAGAGTTGCACCAGTTCTTCGACCATCACTTGCATCGACCAGCCATCGGAGACGATGTGGTGCTGCACCATCACCAGCACATGGTCGTCTTCAGCCAGTTGCAACAAGGTCACCCGCAACAGGGGCGCCTGGTGCAGATCGAACGGCCGCGCGACCTCTGCCTCCACCACTGCCATCAGTTGCGCTTCTTCAATGCACGCCTGATGGATCTCGACCCGTGCTTGAGCCGACACCGTTTGCAGCACACGCTCGCCCTCCTCGACCAACTGAGTGCGCAGGCTCTCGTGGCGGGCCAGCAGGCTGTCGAAACTGCGCTGCAGTGCCGTCAGGTCCAGACGCCCCTGCAAACGCAGGGCACCGGGGATATGGTAGGTGGCGCTCTGCGGGTCCAGTTGCCAGAGGAACCATTGGCGCTCCTGGGCGTAAGACAGCGGCAGAACCTCGGCATCGTGCCGCGTGGGGGCAATCGGGAGTTGAGCGAAACTCATGCCACGGCTTTGCAGGCGCTGGTAGAACTGCTGGCGCTGCTCCAGAGGCAAGCGAAGAAAGCGCGACACCAGGTCGATGTTAGGGTTGGAAAGCATGGTTCAAATCGCCTCTAGTTCGCTCAAAAAGTCACGAAGATCATCAAAATCTTCCGCGCTGCCGGCGCGGAAGGTGGCTGCGGCCTGTACGTAGGTGCGCAGCGATTCGGTCTGGAACAGCTCCACCAGCGGCACCTCCAGGCCCAGTTCAGCCTGCACCCTCGAGGTGATCTGGATCGCCAGCAAGGAGTGACCGCCGACTTCAAAGAAGTTGTCGTTCAAGCCCACTTGCGGCAGGCGCAGCACCTCGGCCCAGATCGCGGCGATCTGCTGTTCCAGTTCGCTTTCAGGGGCCACGTACCGCTGTTGCAATAAGCTCGCATCCGGCTCGGGCAAGCCCTTGCGGTCGAGTTTGCCGTTGGGGGTCAGGGGCATCTGCGCCAGGAACATGAAGTGCGCGGGCACCATGTAATCCGGCAGGCGGGCTTTCAGGGCGCGACGCAGGGTGTCGCGGAATTCCGCCTGATCGGCCAGGCCGGCATCGGCCGGCACCACATATGCCACCAGCTGCTTGCCGGTCGGACCTTCCTGGGCCACCACCACGGTTTCACCCACGCTGGCCTGTTCACGCAGGCGCGCTTCGATTTCGCCCAGTTCGATACGGAAACCACGGATTTTCACCTGGTGGTCGACACGCCCCAGGTAATCCACTACGCCATCCGGGCGCCCACGCGTGAGGTCGCCGCTGCGGTACACGCGGCTGCCGGGCTTGCCGAACGGGTCCGGCACGAAGCGCTCGGCGGTCAACGCCGGGCGCTCCAGGTAACCCCGCGCCACGCCCTCGCCGCCCAGGTACAACTCGCCGGCCACACCGACGGGCTGCAGGTTCAATTGCGCGTCGAGCACGTAGCCGCTGCGGTTGCCCAACAGCGTGCCGATCGGTGCATAGACCGCACCGCACGGGTCGCCCTGGCGGGCTTTCCACAGCAGCGGCGTGACCACGGTTTCCGTCGGCCCATAGCCATTGAACAGGTAGGTCGGGCGCAGTGCGCGCCAGGCCAGGTCATAACTGGCCTGCGCCACCGCATCACCGCCGAAGCAATACACGCGCACCGCCGGTGGGTTGCCGTCACGTTCGGCATGCTCGGCCAGTTGTTGCAGGTACACCGGCGGGAACACCGCCATGGTCACCTGGTGCCGGTGCATCTGCTCGTAGGTGTATTCCGGCAGCCACAGGCTGTCGTCGCGGATCAACACGCTGGCGCCATTGATCAGCGGGTGCATCCAGCCTTCGTGGGATCCGTCGAAGGCGAAGGACATGAAGTGCAATTCGCAATCAGCCGGGCCGGTTTCATAGCGCTCGCCGGTGGCAATGATGTGCGCCACCAGCGGGCCGTGGGACACCGCCACCCCCTTGGGCAAGCCGGTGGAACCGGAGGTGTAGATCACGTAGGCCAGATTGTCGCCGTCCAGCGTCACCTGCGGCGCGCTGTCGCTGTGGTCGGCCCAGTCCTCGGGGCGATCAATCGCCAGGGTATCCAGGCCCTCGGGAACCGGCAGTTGCTGCAACGCCACGGTATGGCTCAGCAGCAGTTGCGCACGGCTGTCCTGCATCATGTACAGCAGGCGGTCGCGCGGGTACTCAATGTCCAGGGGCACATACACGCCACCGGCCTTGAGCACCGCCAGGAAAGCCACCATGATCTCGGCACTGCGCGGCATGGCGATGGCCACGCGCACTTCCGGGCCGACGCCACGGGCGATCAGCGCATGGGCCAAGCGGTTGGCCTGGCGGTCGAGCTCGCCGTAGCTCAGGGTGTGCGCATCGAACTTCACCGCCACCGCCTCGGGGTTTTCCCGGGCACGGTCGGCGAACATTTCATGCACCAGGCGCTCGGACGAGAAGCCGGAGTCGGTGCAATTCCACAGTTGCAGAATGTGCTGTCGCTCCGCTTGACCCAGCAGATTCAACTGGGCGATGGGCTGCTGTGGATCGGCAACCATCGCCTGCAACAGGTTTTGCCAGTGCCCGGCCATGCGCTCGATGGTGGCAGGCGCAAACAGGTCGGTGGCGTAACTCAGGGATGCGCGCAACGCCTCGCGGCTTTCCTCTACGTCCAGCGCCAGGTCGAACTGCGCGACGCCTTCATCCCAACTCAATACCTCGACATGCAAGTCGGCCAGTCGTTGCAAATGGCTGTCAGCCGATGTGACGCGGTGGTTGAACAGTACCTGGAACAACGGGCTCAGACTCAGGCTGCGCTCCGGTTGCAGCGCTTCCACCAATTGCTCGAACGGCAGGTCCTGATGGGCCTGGGCCTGCAGCGAGCGTTGGCGCACCTGGGCGAGCAATTGCTCCACGCTCATTGGCCCGTGGATATCGGCCTTGAGCACTTGGGTATTGACGAAGAAGCCGATCAAGCCCTCGGTTTCCAGGCGGTTGCGGTTGGCGATCGGCACACCGACGCGCACATCTTCCTGGCCGCTGTAGCGGTGCAGCAGCGCCTGGTAGGACGCCAGCAAGACCATCGGCAACGTCACCCCGGCGTTTTGCGCCAACGTACGCAACCCGGCCAATAAGTCAGGCGCCAGCTCGATGCCCAAACGTGCACCGCGATGGCTCGGCACCGCCGGGCGCTGGTGGTCGAACGGCAATTCCAGTACCGGTTGTTCACCGCCCAATTGCTCACGCCAGTAAGCCAGTTGACGCGCCTTTTCCCCGGCCTCCATCCAGTTGCGCTGCCACACGGCATAGTCGGCGTACTGGATCGGCAACGCCGGCAGGTTCGGCAGCTCACCGTGGCTGAAGGCGGCGTACGACTGCACCAGCTCCTCGACCATCAGTTGCATCGACCAGCCATCGGAGACGATGTGGTGCTGCACCAGCACCAACACGTGATCGTCCTCGGCCAGACGCAACAAGCTGACCCGCAGCAATGGCCCGCGCAGCAGGTCGAACGGGCGTGCGACCTCCTCGGCGACCCGGGCCTTGAGGTCGGCATAGGCCGTGTCGGCCAGGGCAATGTCGATCACGCCGGACGCTTCAATGACCTGCACCGTGCCGCCGGTGTCCTGGCGCAAATGGGTACGCAGGCTTTCGTGACGGGCCAGCAAGGCGTCGAAACTGCGTTGCAGCGCATCCAGGTCCAGTGGGCCGTGCAAACGCAACGCGCTGGGGATGTGGTACGCCTGGCTGTGGGGGTCCAGTTGCCAGAGGAACCATTGGCGCTCCTGGGCATACGACAGCGGCAAGGGTTGCGTGCGGTCGGCCTTGAGCAGCGCCGGCGCGGCTACGCCCTCTTCGCCCAGGGCACGCACGAAGTCACCCAGCAAGGGGTGTTCGAACAGGGTCTTGAGCGCAACTTCCAGGGCCAGCGCCTGACGCACCCGCGACACCACCCGCGTGGCCAGCAGTGAATGCCCGCCCAGTTCGAAGAAGTGATCGTCGAGGCCGACTTGCGGCACGTCCAACACCTCGGCCCAGATCGCCGCGACCAACTGCTCCCGTGGGCTGACCGGCGCCACATGGCGTTTGAGCGACAGGCTCGCGTCCGGTTTGGGCAGTGCCTTGCGGTCGAGTTTGCCATTGGGGGTCAAAGGCAAGCTGTCGAGCATCAGCAGGTGCGCGGGCACCATGTAATCCGGCAGGCGCTCGCGCAAAGCGGCTTTGTACGCCTCCTGCGTGTCGGGCGCCGAACTCACCAGGTAGGCAATCAAGCGGTCGTTATCGGCAAGCACCACGGCCTCACGCACGCCGTGGTGTTCACGCAGGCAGGCCTCGATCTCGCCCAGCTCGATGCGGAAACCGCGCACCTTGACCTGGTGGTCGACCCGGCCGATGTACTCCACCACACCGTCGACGCGGTAACGCGCCAGGTCGCCGGTGCGATACAGGCGTTCGCCCGGGGCGCCGAAGGGGTTGGGTACGAAGCGTTCCGCCGTCAGTGCCGGGCGCTCGTGGTAACCGCGCGCCAAACCCACGCCGGCGATCAGCAATTCACCCGGGGCGCCCACCGGGCACGGGGTCATGCCGGCATTCAGAATAAACAGCGCGGTATTGGCGATCGGTCGCCCGACAAAAGGCTGCGCCTCCAACAGGCGGTGGGCAGCCGACCAGATGGTGGTTTCCGTCGGGCCATAGAGGTTCCACACCGGCCCTTGCAGGTCGAGCAGGCGCTGGGCCAGGTCCGTGGGCAGAGCCTCGCCGCCACACAGGCATTGGATGCCACGCAACAGCTCGGCCCGCGGGCTGTCGAGCAGCATGCGCCAGGTCGATGGGGTGGCTTGCAGGACACTGGCGGATTGTTGCTGGGCCAGGTCGAGAATAGCCTCCGGGTCGAGGGCCATTTCCTGGCCGCTCAACAACAGCGTGGCGCCGACCGTCAGCGGTACGTAGAGCTCCAGGGCAAAGATGTCGAACGAGAACGTGGTGAGCGACAGCACCCGCGCATCCGCGTCGATGTGCAGGGTGTCGGCCATGCCGCTGGTAAAGCTGCACAGCGCCTGGTGACGCACCATCACGCCCTTGGGCTTGCCCGTGGAACCGGAGGTGTAGATCACGTAAGCCAGGTGCTCCGGCAAAACATTGACCTGGGGGTTGTGTTCGGCGCCATCGACGTCATCCACCCGCAGCACCTGCAGCCCCTGCGGTTGCGCCAGTTGCCCGAGCAGGTGCGCCTGGGTCAACAGCACGCGGGCGCGGCTGTCTTCAAGCATGAAGGCCAGTCGCTCCGCCGGGAATTGCGGGTCGAGCGGCACGTAGGCGCCACCGGCCTTGAGCGTGGCCAGCAGGCTGACGATCATGTCCGCCGAGCGCTCGACATGCACGGCCACCAGCACATCCGGGCCGACGCCCGCGGCGATCAGGCGGTGAGCCAGACGATTGGCGCGCCGATTGAGTTCGCCATAGCTCAGGGCGTGCTCGTTGAACTGCACGGCCACCGCGTCCGGCCGGGCCTGCGCCTGGGCTTCGAACAGCTGATGTACACCGCGCCCGCATGGGTAAGGGGTGTCGCTGTGGTTCCAGTCACTCACCAGTTGCTGCCATTGCGGCGCGCCGAGCATCGGCAGCTCATCCACGGCCACGCACGCATCACGCACCACGGCGCGCAGCAGGTTTTGCCAATGCCCGGCCAGGCGCTCCACGGTCGCCGGTTCGAACAGATCGGTGGCGTAGGTCAACGACGCCCACACACCGTCGGCCGATTCTTCGGTTTCCAGGTTCAGGTCGAACTGGGTGGTGTGAGCCGCCCAATCCACCGGCTGCAGCGCCAGGCCGGGCAAATGCAGCTGGCCTGGGCGCAGGCTGTCCTGGTGGTTGAACATCACTTGGAACAGCGGGTTGTGGCTCAGGCTGCGCTCCGGTTGCAGCGCTTCCACCAACTGTTCGAACGGCAAGTCCTGATGGGCCTGGGCCTCCAGGGCGCGATGCTTGACCTGGGCCAGCAACTGGTCAAAGGGCATGTCCCCGCTGAGGTCGGCTTGCAGCACTTGGGTGTTGACGAAAAAGCCGATCAGTCGCTCGGTTTCCAGGCGATTACGGTTGGCAATCGGCACCCCGACGCGGATCTGCGACTGGCCGCTGTAGCGATGCAACAGGGTCTGGAACGACGCCAGCAGCAACACGAACAAGGTCACGTCCTGGCGTCGGGCCAGGGCCTTGAGCTCTTTCACCAGCGCACTGTCCAGGTGCAGGGTGTGCCGGGCGCCGCGATGGCTTTGCTGTGCAGGGCGCGGGTGGTCCAGGGGCAGTTCCAGCACATCTTGCTCAGTGCCCAGGCGTTCACGCCAGTAATGCAGCTGGCGCTGGGTTTCACCCGCCGCCATCCAGTCGCGCTGCCACACCGCATAGTCGGCGTACTGGAACGGCAACGCCGGCAGCGCAGCCTGGCCCTGGTAGAGCGCCACCAGCTCGTCGACCATGACTTGCATCGACCAGCCGTCGGAGATGATGTGATGCTGGGTGATCACCAGCACATGGTGATCGGCCGCGATGGCCAGCAGCTTGACGCGCATCAGCGGGCCGTTGCGCAAGTCGAATGGACGCTGGATTTCCGCGGATACCGCGCGTTCGACTTTCGCAGCGTCGACCTGTTGGTGATCGATAGAAATCGTCAGGTCAGGGTGAATCACCTGCCAGGTTTGTTCACCCTCCTCTGCAAAGGTGGTGCGCAAAGGTTCATGGCGTTGCACCAGGGCGTCAAAGGCCAACTCCAGCGCCGCGATGTCCAGCGGGCCGCGCAGATGCAAGGCGCTGGGCACGTGATACGCGGCGCTGGCCGGGTCCAGTTGCCAGAGGAACCATTGGCGCTCCTGGGCAAAGGACAAGGCCAGCGGCCGGTCCCGCGGCACGGCCACCAGCGCTGGCGTGGCGTCGGCTTGCAACGCTGCGCACGCCGCTGCGAACGCTGCCAGGGTCGGCTGTTCGAACAGCGTGCGCAAAGGCACTTCCAACTTCAGCGCGTGGCGTACCCGGGAAACCACTTGGGTCGCCAGCAGCGAATGACCGCCACGCTCGAAGAAGTGGTCATTGAGCCCTACCTGCTCAACCTGCAGCACGGCCTGCCAGATCGCCGCCAGTTGAATGTGCAGGGCACTTTGGGGGGCCACATAGGCGTTTCGCGCCAGGTTCAGGTCCGGCGCCGGCAGTGCGCGTCGGTCGAGTTTGCCGTTGTTGTTCAGGGGCAAGGCATCCAGCACCTGCCAATGGGCCGGCACCATGTAGTCCGGCAGGGACTGGCGCAGGGTGCTTGCCAGGGCCTGCGTGTCCAGCGTCTGCTCCCGGGCGGCGACCACGTACGCCACCAATTGCGCGCCGGTTGCACTCGGCTGAGCGATCACCGCCGCTTCACGCACCTGGGGCAAGGCTTGCAGGCTGGCTTCGATTTCGCCGATTTCGATACGAAAACCGCGAATTTTCACTTGATGGTCGATTCGCCCGACGTACTCCAGGGCCCCGGCCGCGTTGTAACGGGCCAGGTCGCCACTGCGATAAAGCCGCGCACCGGGCACGGTGGAAAACGGATCCGGCAGGAAGCGTTCGGCGGTCAGCGCCGGGCGGTCGAAGTAACCTTGGGCCAGCCCGGCTTCGGCGCCGATGCACAGCTCGCCCACGCCATCGGTGGCCAGCAATTGGAAACCGCTGTCGAGCACATACAGCGAACGCCCCTCAATTGCCCGTCCAATCGGCACACCGAACACATCGCTGGCATCGGCCGGTTGGCAGTCATGCACACTGGAAACCACGGTGGCTTCGGTCGGCCCGTAGGTGTTGACCAGGCGCACGTCGCCCAGCCCCGCCGCATGCCAGGCACGCAGCCCTTCCACCGACATGGCTTCCCCGCCCACATGCACCTGGCGCAGCTTACCCAGTGGGCGACGGTCGACGGCGCACTCCTTGGCCAGCAAGTACCAGTAGGCCGCCGGTAAGTCAGCCAGGGTCACGCCCTGCCCGACGATTTCCCGCGCCAGTTGGCCGGCATCCCACAGTTCATCGCCGCGCATGATCAGCGCCGCGCCGACACACAGCGGCGGGTAGCACTGCTCGACAAAGCCGTCGAAGCTGAAGGTGGCAAATTGCAGCACGCGATCCTCGGCAGTCAGGCGGCTGTAGCCTTCGGCGCTGTCGCAGAACTGACCGAGGGCCGCGTGGTCGATGGCCACGCCCTTGGGCTGGCCGGTCGAGCCGGAGGTGTAGATCACGTAGGCCAAGTCAGCCGCCGTTGCCCGGTTGAGCGGATCGCTCGCAGGGTAGCCGGCGCACTCGTCGCCGCTTGCAGTGAACGCCAGGCGAGCCAGACCTTGGGGCAACGGCAGATCATTGAGCAGCCCGGTTTCGCTGAGCAACAGGTCGAGGCGACTGTCGGCCAGCATGTAGGCCAGACGCTCGTTCGGGTAGTTCGGGTCCAGCGGTACGTAGGCCGCACCGCTCTTGAGCACCGCCAGCAGGCTGACGATCAACTGCGGGCCACGCCGCGCAGCCAGCCCAACACGCCGGCCCGGACCTGCGCCCAGTTCCAGCAGACGATGGGCCAGGCGGTTGGCGCGCTCGTTGAGTTGGGCATAGCTCAAGCGCGCGTCCCCCGCCTGCACCGCCAAGGCATGCGGTGTGGCCTGGGCTTGAGCGGCGATGCGCGCATGCACCAGCGTGGACTGGCGGGCCGCGACGGCGGATTGACTGGATGCAAGCACGTCGCGCTGTGCGGCGGCGTCCAGCAGTTGCAGGTTGCCGAGCGGCGCCTGGGCATCGGCAACCATTTGCGTCAGTACGTGCTGCAGGTTGGCGCTCAAGCGTGCGACTTGCGCCTCGCTGAAACGCGCACGGTCATAGCTGAATTCCAGGCGCAGGCTGGCACCCAGTTCGATGCCCAGGGTCAGCGGGTAATGAGTGCGTTCATGGTTGTGCAACGTGCCGAAGCTCAGGCCGGCAGGCGCGCCTTGTTTCAAGGCTTCGGCCACCGGGAAGTTTTCAAACACCAGCAAGGTGTCAAACAGCGCGGCGCCTTGTTGACCGACCCAGCCCTGGATGTCGTAGAGCGGCACATGCTCATGATCACGCAGTCTGAGGTTCAGCGCTTGCAGCTCGCCGAGCCAGTCGGCAACCGGCTGCGCCGGTGATGCCGCACTGATGATCGGCAAGGTGTTGATGAACAGGCCCAGTTGCTGTTCGATCCCCGGCAACGGCGCCGAGCGCCCGGCCACGGTGGCACCGAACGCCACGCACACCTGACCGGTGTAGCGTTGCAGCAGGAGACTCCAGGCCCCTTGCAACAGCGTGTTGAGGGTAACTTTGTGCTGGCGGGCACAGGCGCCGAGTTGCTGGGTGAATGCGCTGCCGAGTGCCACGTGATGGTCAGCCATGCCCACGCCGTCGACCGGCGCACGCAGCGCATCGGCCAGCAGGGTTGGGCTTTGCAAGGGTGCCAGGGCGGCCTTCCAGAACGCCTCGCCCGACGCCTGCTGCTGCAGCCAGCCCAGGTAATCACGGAACTGCCCCAATGGCGCGGGCAACGCCTGGCCGGCGTAGAGGGCGATGACTTCGCTGAGCAACTGAGCGTTACTCCAGCCATCCATAAGGATGTGATGGCTGGTGAAGATCAGGTGCCAGGCCGTGCCCACGCCGCGTACCAGCATCAGACGAAACAGCGGCGCGCTGCTCAGCTCGAAGCCGCGTTCGCGCTCGGCGGCGGCCAGCGCGTTGAAGTCGGCATCGGCGTCTTCAATCACCTGCAACTGCAAGTCGACCTGGCGCTGGATCACTTGGTGGGCGCTGTCCAGGCCCTGCCAATGGAAGCTGCTGCGCAGGATGTCATGACGGTCCAGCACCGCCTGCCAGGCGCGGCCGAACGTCAGCAGGTCCAGGCCTTCGATGTCCAGGCACAGTTGATTGATGTAAGCCTGCCCTTGAGGCTCGTACAAGGTATGGAACAGCATGCCCTGCTGCATGGGCGACAACGGATAGAGGTCGGCGATGGTCGGCCCGGCGACCGGCAACGCGTCCAGTTGCTGCTGGGTCACGCCTGCCAGCGGGAAGTCCGACGGCGTGACCTGCCCTGCCGGCGTGGCGCAGCAGTGCTCGATCAAAGCTTTGAGTTCCGTAGCGTAGTCATCCGCCAGGCGCTGGATGGTCGCGGCGTGGAACATGTCGCGACTGAAGCCCCACTGCAACGCCAGCTCACCGCCGTACACCTGCCCTTCCACCGTCAGCCAGTTGGCCAGCGGGGCCTCGGGGTCCTGGGCCTGGCCGCTGCCCTCGGTGGCCGGTACAAACAGCGCGGACGCATTGAACTGGCGGTCGAACTGCCCCAGATAGTTGAAGGTGATACGCGGCGCGCCCAGCCCCGCCAGGGATTCGCGCGCCTCAGGCGCACCGAGGTAGCGCAGCAGGCCGTAGCCCAGCCCCTTGTCGGGCACCGCACGCAGTTGTTCCTTGACCGACTTGATCGCGCTCGCCAGCTCACCCTCCGCCTGCAAACGCACCGGGAACAGGCTGGTGAACCAGCCGACGGTGCGCGTCAGGTCGACACCGTCGAACAGGTCTTCACGACCATGCCCTTCCAGCTGGATCAGCGCAGCGGGCTGGTCGCTCCAGCGGCCGACCACGCGGGCCAGGGCCGTCAGCAACAGGTCATTGACCTGGGTGCGGTAAGCCGCCGGCGCTTCTTGCAGCAACTGGCGGGTGTATTCGACATTCAGGCGGATTTCAATTTTGCTGCCCAGGCGATTCTGCAGGCCGCCGTGGGGGTTGTCGCACGGCAGCTCGGTATCCATGGCCTGCGCCTGCCAGTACGGCAGCTGCGCATCCAGGCGCTGTGCATGCGCTTGCAACTGCTGCGCCCACTGCTGGAAAGCACTGGTCTTGGCCGGCAGTGGCGCGTCGCGGTAAGCCTGTTGCAAGTCTTCCAGCAGGATGCGCCAGGACACGCCGTCCACCACCAGATGGTGCACCACCAGCAACAGGCGCTGGCTGCCATCGCCGACGGTGACCAGGGCGGCACGCAGCAACGGCCCCTGGGCAAGGTCGAGACTGCGCTGGGCTTCTTCACACAATGCGGCCAGTTCAGTGTGGTCATTGGCCTGGCACTGCCACACAGCAGTTGCGCCGACAGGCGCCGCATAGGTCTGCTGCCAGCCGTCGGCGTGCTGCACAAAACGCAGGCGCAGCGCATCGTGATGGTTGATCACTTGTGTCAGCGCGGCTTCCAGGCGTGCAGGCTCCAGCGCCTCACGCGGGGTCAGCAGCAACGATTGGTTCCAGTGGTGACGCGCCGCAATCGCCTGGGCGAAAAAGCTCTGCTGCACCGGGGTCAAGATCACTTCGCCGCTGACCGGGCCTTGGTCAATCGCGCTGGCCTGCTCGAAGGTCGCGATCAACGCCAGGCTGCGCACACTCTGGTACTGGAACACGTCACGCGGGCTGAGGCGAATCCCCGCCTGGCGTGCACGGCTGACCACCTGGATGGAGATGATCGAATCGCCGCCCAGCTCGAAGAAGTTGTCGTCCAGGCCGACCCGGTCCAGCCCCAGCACATCGCCCCAAATCGCCGCCAAGGCTTTTTGCAGCTCGCTTTGCGGGGCAATGAACGCCTGTTGCGGCGTGGCATCCGGCAGCGGCAAGGCCTTGCGATCCAGCTTGCCGTTGGCGGTCACCGGCAGTTTGGCCAGCGCAATCAGGTGCGTCGGCACCATGTATTCCGGCAGGCTGCCGAGCAGCCAGGCCTTGAGGTCGGCGGGTTCATCGTTTGCGTGCACCAGGTAGGCGACCAACTGTTTGCCGCCCTGCACCAGCACCACGGCCTCACGCACCGAAGGGTGCAGCATCAGGCGCGTCTCGATTTCGCCCAGCTCAATGCGCAGGCCGCGCAGTTTCACCTGGTGATCGAGGCGACCGAGGTATTCGATCACACCGTCGCCACGCTGGCGCACCCGGTCGCCAGTGCGGTACAAGCGCTCGCCGCACAGGAACGGGCTCGGTACAAACCGCTCGGCCGTCAGCGCCGGGCGACGATGGTAACTGCGCGCCAGGCCCGTGCCCCCCAGGTAAAGCTCACCCGAGACGCCGGCAGGCACCGGGTTGAGCTGGGCATCGAGCACGTACGTGGCCAGGTTGGCGATCGGACGGCCGATGGGCACGCTGTCGGCGCCTTCGTCGACGCAGGTCCAGTGCGTCACGTCGATGGCGGCTTCGGTCGGGCCGTAGAGGTTGTACAACCCCACACCCGGCAACTTGGCGAAAACCTGTAGTTGCGCATCCAGCGGCAAGGCCTCACCGCTGCACACAATGCGCTTGAGGCCCGTGCAGGCGCGCACACCCGGCTCATGGATGAAGGCCTGGAGCATCGAGGGCACGAAATGCAAGGTGGTGATGGCGTAGCGGCCGATGGTTTCGATCAAGCGCGCCGGCTCGCGGTGCTCCCCCGGAGCGGCGACCACCAGGCGCGCGCCGGTCATCAGCGGCCAGAAGAATTCCCATACCGAGACGTCGAAGCTGAACGGGGTTTTCTGCAAGACCGCGTCGCCGGCATCCAAACCGTAGGCCTGTTGCATCCAGCACAAGCGGTTGACCAGGGCACGATGGCTGTTGCCGGCACCCTTGGGCTTGCCGGTGGAGCCGGAGGTGTAGATCACATAGGCCAGGTTCAACGCCTGGACAGTCACGGCCAGCGGTTCGGTGCTGTAGCCGTCGAGCCAGCCGGCGGCCTGATCCAGGGCAATCACCTGGGTACCTGCGGCGGGTAGCATCGGCAGCAGGCTGTGCTGGCTGAGCAGCAAGGTGATGCCGCTGTCTTCGATCATGTAGGCCAGGCGATCCTGCGGGTACTCAGGGTCCAGCGGCACATAGGCACCGCCCGCCTTGAGGATGGCCAGCAGCCCCACCACCATCTCGATGGAACGCTCGACGCAGATCCCGACCAGCACATCCGGGCCGACGCCCCGCTCGCGCAAGGCATGGGCCAGTTGGTTGGCGCGAGCGTCGAGCTGGGCGTAGCTGAGGGTGCTTGCGCCGAATTGCAGCGCCGGGGCGTGCGGCGTGCGCTGTGCCTGGTCCTCGATCAACTGGTGAATGCCGCGCTCGGTCGGGTACGCCTGGGCGGTCTGATTCCACTCGCTCACCAGCACCTGATGCTCGTCGGCAGCCAGCATCGGCAGTTCACCGACGCGTTGCTCGCCATCGGCGACCATGGCGTGCAGCAGGCTGATCCAGTGACGCGCCATGCGCTCGATGGTGGGCGCATCGAACAGGTCGTTGGCGTACGTCAGCGCGGCATGCAGGGTGCCGGACTTTTCAAAGGTGTCGAGGGTCAGGTCAAACTGGGTGGTGCGCCCTTGCCACTCCACCAGGGCCAGTTCCAGACCGGAGGCGGTGCTGACGGCGGCGATATCCGCCACCTGCGGCTGGTGGTTGTACATCACCTGGAACAGCGGCGTGTGGCTGAGGCTGCGCTCGACTTTCAAGGCCTCCACCAGACGCTCGAACGGCAATTCCTGATGGGCCTGGGCACCGAGGGCGTGCTCCTTGATGCCTTGCAGCAACTCGGCAATGCGGGTTTGCCCGGTCAGTTCAGTGCGCAGCACCTGGGTGTTGACGAAGAAGCCGATCAGCCCTTCGACTTCGGTGCGGTTGCGATTGGCGATGGGCACGCCGACGCGAATATCGCCCTGCCCTGTGTAGCGATGCAACAACACGTTGAACGCGCCGAGCAGCAGCATAAACAGGGTGACGTTATGGGTTTGCGCGCAACTGCGCAGTTGCGCGGCCAGTGCCGGGTCAATCGCGAAATTATGGCGGGTGCCCCGATAACTGGGCATGGCCGGACGCGGGCGATCGGTGGGCAGTTCGAGTACCGGATGCTCGTCACCCAGGCGCGCCTGCCAGTAGTTCAACTGGCGCGCCTGCTCCCCCGCTTCCAGCCAGCGGCGCTGCCACAAGGCGTAGTCGCTGTACTGGATGGGCAACGCCGGCAATTGCGGGGTTTCGTTGCGCTCATGGGCGTCGTAGCAACGGATGAACTCGTCGATCAATACGTTCATCGACCAGCCATCGGAGACGATATGGTGCAAGGTCAGCAGCAACACATGCTCCTGCTCGTCGAGCTTGAGCAGCTGCACGCGCAGTAGCGGGCCGTTTTCCAGGTCGAACGCCAGCAGCGATTGGCGGGTGGCCGCGTCTTGGACGGCTTGCTCGCGCGCGTCAAGCGGCAATGCACTGAGATCCAGACGCTCTATGGCCAGCGACGGCAGCTTAGCGACTTGCTCCAGGCGATCATCTGCCTGGCGCTGGAACACTGTGCGCAAGGTTTCATGGCGTGCAACAAGGCTGGCGAAGGCTTGCTCCATGGCGTGCACATTCAGGTCGCCCTTCAGCCGGACGGCGCCAGGCAGGTTGTAGGCAGCACTTGCAGGGTCCAACTGCCAGAGAAACCACATGCGCTGCTGGGCGTAGGACAGCGCCTGGCGATCCTCCACTTCCACCCCCGCCGGAATCGGAAACCGGGAAAAGTCCACGCCTTCTTTCTGCAAGGCTTGCAGGAACAATTGGCGTTTTTCCAGGGGCAGCCCGATAAACCGGCGAGCAAGTTTCAAGGAGTCTTCAGCATTCATTTCTTGGAGTCCGGAGCAATAGGCGGGAAGCACAAAGGCACGTCGTCCCTATAAAACGAACCGGAAAGGGAAAAATTAGCGGGGGATGGGGCGGGTATCCGCCGGAATGCAGCGACCGGGAACGGTCGGCCAAAAAACCAGTACGCCGTTGATGTGGCGAGTAAAAAGCCCGGCGTGGGATGAGGGTCGCCAGGTCACTGAATGGTCGCGGTCAGATTGCAGGAAATACAAGGAGCACAGCAGGTCCGCGCACGGGGAACCATCAGCCCAGCCGCCGATACCCCAACACCGCCGCCCCCAGCACCACGGCGCCCGCCCCCAACGCCACCCAGAACCCGCTGGCGGCGCCAAAGTGGTCGATCATCCAGCCGGAGCTGGCGGCACCGATGGCCACACCGATGCTCAGGCCGGTGATCAGCCAGGTCATGCCCTCGGTCAAACGGCTCGGCGGGACGATCTGCTCCACCAGTGCCATGGACACGATCAGGGTCGGGGCGAAGAACAACCCGGAGACAAAGACCGCCACGGCCAGCCCTGGAATGTTGGTCACCAGCAGCAACGGTAAGGTCGTCAACGCCGTGGCCACGCCGCAGATCAGGAACTGCCGGGGCAGCGGCGCCTTGCGCTTGAGGGTGCCGAAAGCCAACCCCGCCAGGCATGAACCGATGGCGTATACCGACAGCACGATACTCGCCGCAGCCGGCTGGCCCTGGTGCTGGGCAAAGGCCACGCTGACCACATCCACCACGCCCACGATCACTCCCATGGCCAGCAACAGGACCATCAGGATCAGCACCGAGGGCGAGGCAATCAGCCAGCGGCCGTGATGGCCGTGGTGTTCGTGCACGGGTGGCTCGGTTTCGCGTTGCAACACAAAGGTGGTGACACCCACCGCCAGCAACAGCGCAGCCACCAACGGTCCGGCCTGCGGGAACAACACCACGCACAAGCCCACCGATATCGGCGGGCCGATGATAAAGCACACCTCATCCAGCACCGACTCCAGCGCAAATGCGGTTTGCAGCCTGGGTTGGCCGCGATACAACGCGGTCCAGCGCGCCCGCACCATGGCCGACATGTTGGGCATGCAGCCGGCGAAGGCGGCGAACACGAACAGCGTCCAGTTCGGCGCTTGCACGTAAGTGCACAGCAGCAACATCAGCAAGGCCCCACCACCGACCCACGCCGCAATCGGCAGCACCCTGCCCTGGCCGTAACGGTCAACCAGCCGTGACACCTGCGGCGCGCACACTGCCGTGGCCAAGGCAAACACCGCCGCTACCGAACCCGCCAGGCCATAGCCGCCGTGCACCTGCGAGAGCAGCGTGATCAGGCCGATACCGGTCATGGAGACCGGCATGCGCGCCAGCATCCCCGCTAATACAAAAGCGCGCGAACCGGGTGCCTGGAATAACTCAGCGTAGGGATTTGCCATTGCTCAACGTCTTGATTGCCCGAATGTGCGCACGCTTTTATCACACCAGGCGCTTGATCTGCTTGTGCCGCCACACCAGCCGGTAATAGGCGGTCTGCAACGCCAGCATCGCCAGGTACGTCACCGGAAACGCCATCCACACCCCTTCCAGGCCGAAATGCGCATTGAACAGGTACGCCATCGGCAACTCAACGCACAGCACACAGAAGATCGAGATGGCCACCGGCATCAGCACCACGCCGCTGGCGCGCATGATCCCGCCGATCACCGCCTGGAAACCGAAGACCAACACACTCCACAACATGATGTGCAGCAGGTGTTCGGCCCTGACCCGGGCGACTTCGTCGGTGATGAACAGCCCCAACAGCCAATGGGACAGCAGGTAGCCGAGCACGATCAAGCCACCGGTCAGGCAGGTGTTGATCAACAGCCCGGTGCGCAGAATCGGCCCGATGCGTTCCAGGCGCCCGGCGCCGATGGCCTGCGCGCCAAGAATCGAGGCCGTGATGGCAATCGACAATGCCGGGAACTGCACATAGTTGACGATCTGCGTCACCGCGCCATAGGCCGCCGTGGCCTGGGAGCCGTGCCCGTTGACCAGGGCCAGAATGACCAGCTCCGACAACGACAGCACCACCATCTGCAAGCCGGTGGGCAGGCCGATGCGCAGGACCTTACCGAGGATGACACGATCGAGGCGCAAAGCCCCCAGCAACTCACGATCCGGCGCCATCACGTGGTTTTTATGCCGCAGGCGCAGAATCAGAAACGCCATCGCCAAGGCATTACCCACCAGGCCCGCATACGCCCCGCTCTGGGTACCCATGGGCGGCAGGCCGACCCAACCGCGGATCAGCGCCGGAGTCAGCAGCAGGCCAACCAGAGTCGACACCATCAGCGCGAGCAACGGCGAGAGGGTGTCACTGACGCCACGCAACAACTGGGTGTAGAGGATGAAGACCAGCAACAGCGGCATGATCAGCATCATCACCTGGGCATACGCCACGGCATCATCCAGTACATCGACCGGCGTGCCCAACGCCTGCAAGGCCGGGCGCGCGAACAGGCCACCCAGCACGGCCGCGACCAACCCCACCAGCGCGCCCAGGGTCAGGGTGGCGCCGGTAATCACCTTGACCAGCCCGGTTTCCCCGGCGCCCCATGCCTGGCCGATCAGCACCGAAGCCCCCGCCCCCAGGCCGATCACCAGGGCGATAAAGAAAAACACGATGGGAAACATCCCCGACACGGCTGCCAACGCCTGGGTGCCGAGCAGTTGCCCGACATAGATACCGTTGAGGGTGCCGGAAAAGCTCTGCAAAAAGTTGGACAGTACCATCGGGGCCAGAAACAACAGGTAGATCTGCCACAACGGCCGTTTTGGAGTGACTTCCATGGAGGTTCGAATCCCTGAATGAGGGTTAGGCAGCGAAGGCATTGCGAGATAGCCAGGCCAGGTATGTCCGCACGTCCGCCGGCCAATGCGCGATTTTGTTGGAAAAGTCAGAGGCGTCCTGGGCAAACAGCGCCCGCGAGGCGTCTTCGAAACCTGGCAGGTCACCGCCGATGGCACTCATGAAACGATAACTGGCTTCCTTGGCCTGGCGCATTTGATCACGGGATGCATGAACATTGCGCGCTTCATCCACCAACCGCCGCAACGCTGCCGACGCACCACCCCGTTGCTGGCCGAGCCATTCCCAATGACGCGGCAACAAGGTGACCTCCCGCGCGACCACGCCCAGCTTCGGGCGCCCCACCGAAGGGGTCGCGGGCGGCGCCTCATCGGCGTCTGTCGGCGCCGGCTGCACCGGTGTGTAACCCGCCGGCCAGGGGTAGTCGACCTGAGTACCGGTGGCATCATCAAAGGCCAGGAAGCTGCCGGCCGGCAGATCAAGGCTCGATAAGGCGTCGGCCACTTCGGCATAAGAACCGGAGGCTATGCGCTGATGCCGAACGAAGACGGTGCACAGGGGTGCGTTTTGCATCGACATGGATTATTACCCGGGCTTTATTTGTTTTACCCGGGTCATATTAGTCAAATCTTTTGCGTACGCAAGGCTTTATCGGGAAATATCTGGATGCCTTGCCGGTCCTAGCCACCGAAAGCCTGTGAGGGCCTGCGCAATGTCGGATCAAACGGGTTGATCCGCGGCCCGATCGCCGCCGCTTCGCGTTTCAACAATTCCACCACCATCGGCAATCGGCTCGGCCCCAGCCGGTCACTGATGGTTGCCACGCTCAACGCGGCCACCGCGTGCCCATCGCGGTTGAGGATAGGCACGGCCAAACCGGCCATCCCTTCCAGTACCCCGGTATTGCGTGCCGCATAACCGAGGTTGCGCACGTTCTCCACCTCCGAACGCAACAACACTTCGTCGTACAGATGAAAGTCCTTGAGTCGCGGCAAGTTGTAGCGGATCACCGTTTCGCGCTCCTCCTCCGGCAGGAACGCCAGGATCGCCAGGCTGCCCTGCCCCACGCCTAACGCTACACGCCCGCCGATATCGCCGGTGAAGGTGCGGATCGGGTAGGGACCTTCGCTGCGGTCAAGGCAGATCGCATCAAACCCGCTGCGTGCCAGCAAAAACAGCGAGTCGCCCAAGGATGCGCTCAGACGCAGCAGACTCGGCCGCACCAAGTCACGCAGGTTGCCGGTCTTGCCCGCATTCGCCGCCAGGGCGAAGAACTCCAGGCTCAGGCGGTAGCGTTTGCTGCGCGCGTCCTGCTCGACCATGCCCTCGTCCATCAGGCTGCGCAGCAATCGGTGGGTGGTGGGTTGGGACAGGCCCACCTGCTGCGCCAGTTGGGTCACGCGTTCGCCGCCCTCCGGCACCGTACCCAGGGCGCGCAGTAGCGCGAACAGGCGGGACACACCGCCTGCGCCAACTGCCTTGCTATCCATATTCCGCTCAGTGGAACTATCAACCATAACCAAACCTTCAAAATTCCGATCAACGAATAAAATTGAAAATAATAGTCCACTCAGTGAAATTCTGTCTTCCACCCTTCCTCGTCTTCGTCCTAATCTGCGTCCACAGGGGCGAAATGAACAACAACCGGCAGCCGACTTGAGATCGAGCGCCAACGCACCCGCGACACTTCTTTCGCATCTGCCCAAAACAAAAAAAGCGCGTCTGGACGCGACTCAAAAAGGTGGAACGCACTATGGCATTTCTCCAACTCAACGCCTTGAGCAAACGTTATGGCGCTGTCGACGCAGTGGTCGCGACCGACCTTGCGGTGGAAAAAGGCGAATTCGTTTCCCTGCTCGGCCCCTCGGGTTGCGGCAAGACCACTACCTTGCAAATGATCGCCGGCTTCGTGGACGTAAGCGGCGGGCAGATCCTGCTCGACGGTCGCGACATTACCCACGCCAAGCCCGCCAGTCGCGGCCTGGGTGTGGTGTTCCAGAGTTATGCGCTGTTCCCGCACATGAGCGTGCGCGACAACGTCGCCTTCGGCCTGAAGATGCGCAAAGTGCCGGCCAGCGAAATCGCCAGCAAAGTCAACGGCGTGCTGGAGTTGGTGCGCCTGGCTCAGCATGCCGAGCGCTATCCGCGCGAGTTGTCCGGCGGCCAGCGTCAACGTGTGGCCCTGGCGCGGGCGTTGGTGATCGAGCCGCCGGTGTTGCTGTTGGACGAGCCGCTGTCCAACCTCGACGCCAACCTGCGCGAAGAAATGCAATTTGAGATTCGCCGCATCCAGTGCGCCGTGGGCATCACTACCTTGATGGTCACCCACGATCAGGCCGAGGCGCTGTCGATCAGCGATCGCGTGGTCGTCATGCAGGCCGGGCGCGTGACCCAGATCGATGCGCCTTACACACTCTATGAACACCCACGCACCCGGTTCATCTCGGACTTCGTCGGCAAGGCCAACCTGTTGGCCGGCGACTACGACCCGCTCGGCAACCCACAAGTGCGCCAGGAAGGCGGCAGCGGCGAACTGACCCTGAGCCTGCGCCCGGAGAAAATCCAGCTGGTAAACGCCGGCCTCGGTCGCCTGCAAGGCGCAGTGCTCGACCGCTACTTTTTCGGCAGCCAATGGCTGTACCGCGTCCATACCTCCCTCGGCGAAATCACCGTGGTCTGCAGCAACGACGGCAGCGCGCCACTGGACCGTGGCGCGGCAGTGGGCCTGCAATGGCAAGCCGAGTTGTTGCGCGTATTGGCGGCGGATGAGGTACACCCATGAGCCGGGGCTACCTATTGTCGTTGCCGGCCTTGCTCCTGTTTTTCGGGCTGTTGGTGCTGCCGCTGGGCTTGACGTTGGTGTTGTCGTTCAACGTGTTCGACTATCAGGCAGGCGTAAAGGCCGATGAGTGGACCTTTACCCATTACCTGTCGCTGCTGCGCGATGCGTATTTCTACGAAATCTTCTGGCGCACCTTCTGGATCAGCGCCCTGGTGACGTTGCTGTGCGTGGTCATTGGCGTGCCCGAGGCGTACATCCTCAGCCGCATGGGCACACCGTGGCGCTCGGTGTTCCTGATCCTGATCCTCACCCCGTTGTTGATCTCGGTGGTGGTGCGGGCCTTCGGCTGGAGTTTGCTGCTGGGCGCCGATGGCCTGGTCAATCAAGTGATCCAGGCCCTGGGCGGACGCCCGATGAAGCTGCTGTACACGCCGTTTGCCGTGATCATCGCGCTGGTGCACGTGATGTTGCCGTTCATGATCATTCCGGTGTGGACCTCCCTGCAAAAACTCGACCCGTCGGCGGAACAGGCCGCTTTATCGCTGGGAGCAAGCCAGGCCACGGTGATGCGCAAGATCGTCTTACCGCAGGTGATGCCCGGCGTGTTGTCCGGCACCTTGATCGTATTCGGCCTGGCCGCCAGCTCGTTCGCCATTCCCGGCCTGCTGGGCGGACGCCGCCTGAAAATGGTCGCCACCGTGGTGTACGACCAGTACCTCTCGGAACTCAACTGGCCCATGGGCGCGACCATCGCGGTGGTGCTGCTGTTGGTCAACCTGCTGATCATGCTGAGCTGGAACCGCATGGTCGAAAGCCGCTACAAAAAGTCCCTGGGGGTTTAAGCGCATGTCCAGAAACGGTCCTTTGGCCCTGGGCTTTCACAGCCTGGTGGTGCTGTTCATGATGGCGCCGCTGGTGGTGGTGTGCCTGGTGGCCTTCACCCCGGAAAACACCTTGAGCCTGCCCACGTCGGGGTTTTCCCTGCGTTGGTTTCGTGCGGTGTTCGAACGTGCGGACTTCATCCAGGCGTTCTATAACAGCCTGGTCCTGGCATTTACCGCGGCCACCCTGGCCACGCTGGTGGCGGTGCCCGCCGCCTTGGCGATCGGCCGTTATCAGTTCCCGGGGCGCAACCTC
Organism: Pseudomonas sp. BCA17; assembly: GCF_004519405.1. Classification (GTDB taxonomy): domain Bacteria; phylum Pseudomonadota; class Gammaproteobacteria; order Pseudomonadales; family Pseudomonadaceae; genus Aquipseudomonas. Next base: position 384,098 of record NZ_SGWI01000006.1, read on the forward strand.
TTCAGTGCGCTGTTCCTGTCGCCAATCATCATTCCGCACCTGGTACTGGGGGTGGCGATGCTGCGCCTGTTTGCGCTGATGGGCGTCAACGGCAGCTTCACCTGGCTGATGCTGGCGCACGTGGTGATCATCACACCGTATGTGCTGCGCCTGGTATTGGCGGCGGCCATCGGCATTGATCGCAGTGCCGAGCAGGCGGCCGAGTCCCTCGGCGCCGGACGCTTTACGCTGTTTCGCCAGATCACCCTGCCAATGATCCTGCCCGGCGTGGCCGGCGGCTGGCTGCTGGCGTTCATCAACAGTTTCGATGAAGTGACGCTGTCGATCTTCGTCAGCTCACCGGCCACGCAAACGCTGCCGGTGCGCATGTACGTGTATGCCACCGAATCCATCGACCCGATGATGGCGGCGGTGTCGGCGCTGGTGATTGCGTTGACCGCGGCCACCATGATTGTGCTGGACCGGGTCTACGGCCTGGACCGCGTGCTGGTGGGGAAACACTGATGCCGCTGTTCAAACGATTGGCCGAAACCAAGCGCCCTGCCCTGGCCTTTACCCTTGACGGGCAACCGGCCACGGGCTTGCTTGGCGACACCCTGCTCACCGCCATACTGACCTGCGCCGACCACCTGCGTGGCAGCGACTTTAGCGCCGAGCGCCGCGCCGGGTTCTGCCTGATGGGCGCGTGCCAGGATTGCTGGGTGCGGCTGGAGGACGGGCGTCGCGTGCGGGCTTGCTCGACCCTGCTGGAAGAAGGCCAGGCCATCAGCCGCGACCCGGGGCGTCGGCCATGAAGCCGGTGGTGATTGTGGGCGCAGGCCCGGCGGGGATCAGCGCGGCGCGCACCCTGCTTGACCATGGCATCAAACCTTGCCTGATCGATGAAAGCCTGCGTGGCGGCGGGCAGATTTATCGCCGGCAACCGGCGAATTTTCAGCGCACGGCCAAGCAGCTCTACGGTTTTGAAGCGGGCAAGGCGCAGGCGGTTCACCGCACGATGGATGAGTTGGCGCCGCTGCTCGACTACCGGCCCGAAACCCTGGTGTGGAATGCCGAGGACGGTCGCCTGGACCTGCTCAACCACGGCCGCGCCGAAAGCCTTGGGTATTCGCGGATCATCGTCGCCACCGGCGCCACCGACCGTATCCTGCCGGTGCCGGGCTGGACCCTGCCTGGGGTCTATAGCCTCGGCGCAGCGCAGGTTGCCCTGAAGTATCAAGGCTGTGCCATCGGTGAGCGCGTGGCGTTTTGCGGCAGTGGGCCGTTGCTGTATCTGGTGGCGTATCAATACGCCAAAGCCGGGGCCAACGTGGTGGCGGTGCTCGACAGCGCGCCTTTCAGCGCCCAATGCCGGGCGTTGCCGGCGCTGCTCGGGCAACCGCTGACATTGGCCAAAGGCTTGTACTACCGCGCCTGGCTCACGGCCCATGGGGTTGCCGTGCATCAGGGTGTGACGCTCAAGCAGATTGACGGTGAACAACGGGTCAGCGCCATCCGTTGGGCCGACCGGACCCTGGCCTGTGATGCCGTGGCCTTCGCCCATGCGTTGCGCAGCGAAACACAACTGGCGGACCTGCTCGGCTGCGAGTTTGCCTGGAATGCCTTGAACCGTGCTTGGTTGCCGCAACGGGACAGCGCCGGGCGCAGCAGTGCCAATGGGGTGTACCTGGCCGGCGACGGCGCCGGAATCATGGGCGCGGAGGCTGCACACCTGGCCGGCGAGCGGGCCGCGCTGGCGGTACTGGAAGATTCGGGGATCGCCATCGATCATCGTCGCCCCGCATGGCTGGAGCAGCAGTTGGCGGGCATCCAGCGCTTTCGTCAGGGCCTGGAAACCGCTTTCCCCTTCCCGCAACAGTGGGCGGCGCAAGCGCCAGATGCGTTGATCCTGTGCCGTTGCGAGGAAGTCAGCGTCGGCGACGTGCGTGCGGTGGTCGACGAAGGCCACTGGGAGATCAACCGGGTCAAGGCCCATTGTCGCGTCGGCATGGGCCGCTGCCAGGGCCGCATGTGCGGGTTGGCCGCGGCGGAAATCATTGCCGAACGCAGCGGCCGAGGCATCGAGGATGTCGGGCGGCTGCGCGGCCAGGCACCGATCAAACCCCTGCCGTTCGGCGTGCAGGTGCAACCATGATCGACGTCATCGTGCTGGGGGGAGGCATTGTCGGCGCCTCGGCGGCGCTTATGCTCGCGCAGCGAGGTCAGCGTGTGGCGTTGGTGGAACGGGATTTTTGCGGCTCCCATTCCAGCGGCGTCAACTATGGCGGCGTCCGGCGCCAGGGGCGGCCTTTGCACCAGTTGCCGCTGTCGCAACGCGCCCATCAGCTATGGGCCGACTTGCCGGGGTTGATCGGCATCGATGGCGAGTACGTGCGCTCCGGGCACCTGAAACTGGCCCGCAGTCAGGCGGATTTTGCCGCGTTGCAGGCTTATGCAGAACACACACGGGGATTTGGCCTGGGCTTGCAACTGCTCGATTACGCTGAGCTGCGCGCCAGGTTCCCGTGGGTGGGCGACATCGCGGTCGGTGCGTCGCTGTGCCCTGAGGACGGCCACGCCAATCCCCGCCTGGTGTCGCCGGCGTTCGCCCGTGCCGCGCAACGCCTGGGCGCAACGGTCTACGAGCAGGCCGAAGTGATTCAAGTCGAGCATGACGGGCAGTGTTTCCAGGTGCGCTGTGCCAACGGCCTGCACGTGCAAGCGCCCTGGCTGCTGAACTGCGCCGGCGCGTGGGCCGGCACCGTCGCCACGCAGTTTGGTGAGCCGGTGCCGATCATTTCAGCGCACCCGGCGATGCTGGTGACCGAACCGCTGCCGGTGGTGATGAATGTGAGTACCGGTGTTGAAGGTGGCGGGATTTATGCGCGCCAGGTTGCCCGCGGCAATTGCATCCTTGGCGGCGGACGCGGCTTTGCCCTTGGCCCGCTGACGGCACGCCCCGGGCAGGCGGCGGTGCTGGACATTTTGCGCAACGCCGCTGAGCTGTACCCGTTTCTCGAGGGGGCGCAGGCCATTCGCACCTGGAGCGGCACCGAAGGTTACCTCCCCGATCATGAACCGGTGATCGGTCCCAGCAGCACCCAACCTGGCCTGCTCCACGGTTTCGGCTTTGCCGGCGCCGGGTTCCAGCTCGGCCCCGCGGTCGGTGAGGCCCTGGCGGACATCGTCTGTACAGGCGCCAGCCGCCAACCCATCGCAGCGTTTTCCATCCGTCGTTTCCAAGCCTGAGAGGAAAAACATCCATGAACCCACGTACCGCGCTGTCCTGCTTGTCCCTCGCCTTGCTCGCTTCCACCGCCCAGGCAGCCCCCACGCTGTACCTGGGGATGAACGGCGGCACCATGGAGCGGGTATACGCCGACAAGGTGCTGCCCGCCTTCGAAAAGGCCAATAACGTCAAGGTGGTGATCGTGCCCGGCACCTCGTCGGACATCCTCGCCAAGGTCCAGGCCAACAAAGACAACCCGCAGATGCATGTGATGTTCCTCGATGACGGCATCATGTACCGCGCCATCTCCATGGGCCTGTGCGACAAACTCACGCCAAACCCGACCCTGGAGCAGATTCCCGCCAAGGCGAAAATCAAGGATCAGGCCGTGGCCGTCACGCTCGGCGTAACGGGCCTTGGCTACAACGCCAAGATGTTCAAGGAAAAAGGCTGGGCGGCCCCCACCTCGTGGATGGACCTGGCCGACCCACGGTTCAAGGACAAGGTGGTGTTCCAGTCGTTGGCCTCCTCCACCTTCGGCCTGCACGGCTTTTTGATGTTCAACCGCATCCAGGGTGGCGACGAGACCAATGTGGAACCGGGCTTCAAGGCCTGGCCAACAACCATCGGCCCCAAAGTGCTGGAATACATCGCCAGTTCGGCAAAAATATCCGAGATGGTGCAGACCGACGAAGCCGCGATCTTCCCGCTCACACCGACCCAGGTCACTACCCAGAAACTGCTGGGCATCCCGATGGAATATGCCCAGCCCAAGGAAGGTGCGGTGGTGCTGAACGTGGCCGAATGCGTGATTGCGCGTAATGACCAGCCGGAACTGGCGCAGAAACTCGCGGCGTTTTTGCTGACCGCCGAAGCCCAGGCGCCGGCATTGGAAGAAGGCGACCAGATTCCGTCGAACCCGACCACCCCGACCACCGACAAGACCCGTGGCCGGGTGGAGGCCATGCAAGGCTACTTGCAGACGGCGATTTCGATTGATTGGGACCAGGTCAACCGGGCGCGGCCGGAATGGAATGCGCGGTGGAGCCGGTCGATCGAGCGTTGATCAAAGAGGGGTTATCGGCAGCGCACGCTTGTGCGCTGTCTTGCTGTAGGCCCCCTCGACGATTGCCCGCACCCGCTCAGTCACCGGCTCGCCCATCAAATAGGCATCAATCTCTGCGTAAGAACATCCATAGGCGTGCTCATCCAGCTTGCCCGGCACCAGCTCTTCGAGGTCGGCGGTGGGGTGTTTGTGCACCAGCCCATCCGGTGCGCCGAGGGCAGTTGCCAACAGCCGCACCTGGGTCTTGGTCAGGCCCGACAGCGGTGCAAGATCGCAGGCGCCATCACCAAACTTGGTGAAAAAGCCCATCAACGCTTCGGCGCCATGGTCGGTGCCCACCACCAAACCGTTATGCAGGTTGGCCACGGCATATTGGGCGACCATCCGTGCACGGGCCTTGACGTTGCCCTTGATGAAGTCGACATGGCTGGCGCTGGCCTGCGCAGCGCCCAGGCTGGCCATCAAGCCATCGACACTGGCGGCAATGTTGAGCGTTTCGATCTGGTCCGGGGTGATGAAGTCCAGGGAGGCCTGGGCGTCGCCTTCGTCAGCCTGAGTCTTGTAGGGCAAGCGCATGGCGATAAAACGCGCCTCATACCCTTGCGTGCGCAGTTGCTCGACGGCCAGTTGGCACAGGCGACCGGCAGTGAGCGAGTCGACGCCGCCGCTGATGCCCAGTACCAGGGCCTTGCAGCCGGACTGGCGCAGCGTGGTCTTGATAAAGTCGATGCGCCGCTGGATCTCCCGGGGCTCACCGCCCTGGACCAGCGAACGGTCGATATTGAGTTCCCGGGCGATACGTTCCTGGGTTTGCATGTCACACCTCCACGCTGCCGACATTGAATACCTGAGCCGCATATTGCAAAAACGAGGCGTCTTCGCAGACGTTCTTGATCGGGTCATCGGAAAACTTCACCACCGGCTCGCCGTGCACCCGCACCAGTTTCATCACGATGCTCAGTGGCTGCACACCGTCCACATCGCAGGCCAGGCTGGTGCCCATGCCGAAGCCGAACCTGGCCTTGCCGCGCACGTGGCGCAGGATCGGCAGGCACTTCTCGAAGTTCAAACCGTCGGAGAACATCAGGTCCTTGGTCATCGGATCGATGCCCAACTGCTTGTAGCGAGCCAGCACCTTGTCGGCCCAGGCGATGGGGTCGCCGGAGTCCTGGCGCAGGCCGTCATAGAGCTTGGCGAAATACAGGTCGAAATCCTTGAGGAAGAAGTCTGTGCTGATCGTATCGGTCAGGGCGATACCCAGGCGGCCACGGTACTCACCCACCCAGTGCTCCAGCGCAGCGTTCTGGCTCTCGCGCAGGCGCCCCAGTTGCTGGTGCACCATCAGCCATTGGTGCGCCATGGTGCCGATCAGTGGCAGGTCGAATTCGTAGGCCAGGTGCGCGTTGCTGGTGCCGACGAACTGGCCGGGAAAGTCGCGGCGCATGATGTCCACCACTTCACGCTGGGCCTTGAATGACAGGCGCCGGCGGGTGGAGAAGTCGGAGACACGCAGGTCGGCCAGCTCTTCGCGGCTGAGGTTTTTTTCCAGCCAGTCAAACTTCTGGTAGAGCTTGCGGGTGACGTCTTCCAAGGTAACGTCGGGGTATTTGTCACGGTTGCGCAGTTCACTGACCAGGGCCAATACCGGCTGCTCGAACATGATGCAGTGCAGCATCGGGCCGACGACGCGGATGTTCAGTTGGCCGTCGACTTCACTGACGTGGATATAGCGCAGATTGAAGCGGAACAGGCCGAGGAAGCGTTCGTAGTCCGGCGTGAGGTATTCGCGAAAATGCGGGTTGAACAGAAAGCGCAGTTCGCCTTCGCGGGCCTGCAAGCCAGCCATATGCTCAAGCTCGGCACGCAACTGCGGAATCAAGTGACTGAGCTTTTCCTTGGAGCGCACGATGAAGTTATATTCCACATCGACGTTGGGGTACTGATGCAACACGGCCTGCATCATGGTGAAGGTGTAGTAGTCGGTGTCGAGCAACCCCTGGATCACCGGGGTTTCGTAGTTATAGGCACTTTCCATGGTGACTCTCCTTAGCGCGTGGCCTGGACTGCCAGTTCTTCGCGGGTGCTGCTGATGACAGCACCGGCCTTGAGCAACTCATTGACGGCCTGCACGCCGCCCTCCTCGCTGATACCCCGGCATGCCGGCAGGTGCAGGACGACTTCAAAACCGGCCTTGAGCAGTTGCAGCGCGGTGGTCTTGACGCAGTAGTCCAGGGCCAGGCCGCCGACGATCACCCGCACAACACCTTGGGCTCTCAGATACTCGATCACCCCCGTGGATAGTTTGTCGTGCAGATCGTGATAGCAGGCACCGTAAGGGTGCAGATCGGGCTCGACGCCTTTCCAGACGAAGTAGTCGTAGTCATAGGGCCTGGGCAACTCGTCGAGCAGGTTAAAACCCTCGGTCCCCGGCACGCAGTGGCTGACCCACGTGAGGTCGGCGTGGGCCAGGCCGGTGGGTTGCAACATCTCGCTGTGCTGGCTGACCACCCACGGCGCGTGCGGAGTGTGAGCATCCTTGCTGCCGACGCGATGGCCGACGAGGCTGGCCATGTAGTTGAGCTCGGCGCCGATCCGGTCGCCACCCGCCACAGGCAACTCGTTGGGGCACAGTGGCGTGAAACTCTTCTGGGCGTCGACATCAAATGAAGCAAGGGCGGTTTTCGCGAGGGTCATGGTGGTTCTCCTGTGGCCTGGAAACAAAAGTACACGTCATGTACTTTCGCTGCAAGAAATATTTATTTACCTATGCTAAAGCCAGTACATGACATATCTGTTCGATTCGTTAGACTGTGCATCACCGTTGTTGCGAAGGATTTCACATGCCACTTAGCCCCTACCTCCACACCGTCGACCTCTGCGCGCTGTTCTACTGCCGTGCCAGCGGGGAATTGAAACTGCTGCTCAACAAGCGCGAAGCCGACCCCTACGCCGGGCATTGGGCGCTGCCCGGTGTGGTGGTCAACGGCGACGTGCAAGACCTGAGCCTCAAGGATGCGGTGGAGCGTTTGCGGGTAAGCGACAAGGTCGGCCTGGACCTGGCCTGGTGCGAACAGGTCGGCACGGTGGGCGATGCGTTTCGCGACCCGCGTTGCTGGTCGTCGTCCACCTTCTACCTTGCCATCGTCGCGGATGAAGTGACGTTGGCCGACCACCAGGGCTGGTTTTCGCTGAATGCGCTGGCAAACGGCAGCATCAAGCTGCCGTTCGACCACAACCTGATCGTGGCGGCGGTACAGGAGCGGCTGTTTTCCAAGTCGCTGTACAGCAGCTTGCCGTTGCTGTTCCTCGGTGATGAGTTCAGCGCGCCGGAAGCGACCACGATCTTTTCACTGGTGCTGGCGCGGCCGGTATTGAAGACCAGTATTCGTCAGCGTCTGCTCAAGCTGACCGAGGCGGGATATCTACGTGAGACAGGGCGCAAGAAAAATGGCGAAGGCGGCAGGCCCCAGGCGACAGTGCAGAACCTGAAGCCTGGCGCGGTGTATTTTTTTGATCGCAGCTTTGCCGAATAAGCGTCGTCAGCTCATCCAGTTGCCGCCGTCGACATTGTAGGTTTGCGCAACCACATAGTCGGCGTCTTGCGATGCCAGGAAGATCGCCATGCCGGTCAAGTCCTGCGCTGTGCCCATGCGTCCGAACGGCACCTCGGCCCCTACCCGCCGCTTCTTCTCGCCGGGTGCCAGCCGTTCGTGCCTGGCGAACAGCGCATCCACCCCGTCCCAGTGCTCACCGTCCACCACCCCCGGCGCGATGGCGTTGACGTTGATGCCTTGCTTGATCAGGTTCAGCCCCGCCGACTGCGTGAGGCTGATCACCGCCGCTTTGGTCGCGCAATAGACCGCCACCAACGGCTCGCCCCGCCGCCCTGCCTGGCTGGCCATGTTGATGATCTTGCCGCCATGGCCCTGGCTGATCATCTGTCGCGCAACGGCCTGCAAGGTGAACAGCGTGCCGGCGACATTGATCGAGAACAGCCGCTCATAGCTGTCGCGGGTAATGTCGATAATGGGCGCCAGGTCGAAGAGCGCGGCGTTGTTGATCAGGATATCGAGCTTGCCGGCATGGGCCACCACGGCGGCAATCGCGGCATCGATGGAGGCCTGGTCGGTGACGTCCATCGCCACCGCGTAAGCCTGTGGGCCCAGTTCGAGCGCCGTGGCCTGAGCGCGTTGCAGGTTGATGTCGGCGATCGCGACGGTAGCGCCTTCGGCAATATAAGCCTGGGCAAAGGCGCGGCCGATGCCGCGTGCCGATCCGGTGATCAGCGCACTTTTACCTTCCAGTCGTTTCATGAGCGTGGTTCCTTGGAAATCATTTGGGGTAGCCGGCGCGTTTCATCTCGCGCTCGGTGGTGGCCTGGGCTTCACGCAACGCCTGATCAACCGACATGCCGCCGGTGAGCGCCGCCGCGAACAGTTTGCCGACCGAGGTGCCGATGGCCTGGAACTCAGGAATAGTCACGTACTGGATACCCACGTACGGCACCGGTTTGGCCGAGGGGTGCGCCGGGTCGGCGTGCCTCATCATCTCCAGGGTGACCTGGGCAAACGGCGCGGCCTTCAGGTAGGCCTCGTTGTAGGTGGACTGGCGAGTGCCCGGCGGCACATTGGTGATGCCTTCCTTATCGGCGACCAGTTGGATGTAGTCCTTGGACGTGGCCCACGTGATAAACGCCTTGGCGGCGTCCTTGTGCTTGGACGTAGCCGGGATCGCCAGGGACCAGGCGTACAGCCAGGATGAACCTTTGTCGGTGACTTCGGTGGGTGCCGCCGCAAAGCCTACGCTGTCGGCCACTTTGCTCTGGCTCGCGTCGGTGGTGAAGGAGCCGGCGACGCTGGCGTCGACCCAGATCGCGCATTTGCCGCTGTTGAACAGCGCCAGGGTTTCATTGAAACCATTGCTGGAGACACCAGGAGGTCCGTAGTTCTTCAGGGTGTTGACATAATAATTGGCGGCCGCCGTCCATTCGGGGCCGGTCAATTCGGGCGTCCACCTCTCATCGAACCAGCGCGCGCCAAAGGCATTGGCCATGGTGCTCAGCAGCGCGATGTTCTCGCCCCAACCGGCCTTGCCACGCAGGCACATGCCATATTGGTCGCGATCTTTTGCCGTGAGCCTGGCGGCAAATTCACCGAGTTGGGTCCAGGTCGGGTGTGCGGGCATCGTCAGCCCGGCCTGCTTGAACAGATCGGTGCGGTAGTAGGTGACGGTGCTTTCGCCGTAGAACGGCAAGGCATACAAGGTGTTGTTGACCGACAGGCCCTGGCGTACGGCAGGGAAGATATCGTCGGCGTCGTAATCCGCCGGCAGTTGGGTCAGCGGTTCCAGCCAGTGTTTGGCGCCCCAGAGAGGCGTTTCGTAAGTGCCGATGGTCAGCACATCGAACTGCCCGCCCTGGGTGGCGATATCCGTGGTGAGGCGCTGGCGCAGCACGTTTTCCTCCAGCACCACCCAGTTGAGCTTGATGTCCGGGTGCTGCTGCTCGAAGACCTTGGACAGACGCTGCATGCGGATCATGTCGCTGTTATTGACCGTGGCGATGGTCACGGTGTCGGCGGCGTGGCTGGGCATGGCCAGCACCAGGCCGGCCAGCATGAACAACGCGTGCGGGAGCTTGGACATAGCGGTTTCCACCTGTTATTTTTGTTGTTGAGAGCCGATTACAGCAGCTTGGCCAAGCCCTCACAAACGCATGGCGAATGCCCGACCGATACTTTTTTAACCCTGGCACCCGGATCAAAAAAGTATCGGTACCGGGCCAAGGCCGGGGTAGCGCAGGGGTTGCCGAAGCGCGTATTTTGAGGCGATTCCACCTATAAAAGAGGCATTACCATGCCCGTGAGCCGTGCCGAACTGTTCGAGCATCGCCCCGCCGAGCTCGAAGTGATCCTGCCCGAGCCGGACCACTGTTTTCGCTGGTTCGAACATGACTACCCTTACGACCTGGCGCGCTGGAACCACCATCCCGAGTTCGAAATCCACCTCATCCGCCAAGGCAGCGGCAAACTGGTCGCGGGTGATTACATCGGTGCGTTCAGCGCCGGGCATGTTGCGCTGATCGGCCCTGACCTGCCTCACGACTGGATCGGCGAGCTCGCACCCGGCGAATACCTGAAGGGGCGCGACGTGGTGCTGCAATTCGACGGCGCCGCCCTCCTCGCCCTGCGCAAAACCCTGCCGGAGCTTGGCGATGTGTCCTCCTTGTTCGAACAGGCGCGGCGTGGCCTGGCATTCAGCGGTGCCACGGCCGTGCAGGCGGCACAGTTGATGGAAGCCATCGGCGATGCCCATGGCCTGCAACGGCTGATCCTGTTCCTGCAACTGCTCGACACCCTGAAAAACGCGCCACAGCAGCAAGTACAGGCCCTGGCCAGCCCCTGCTACGCGCCGACGCTGGACGCGCGCAGTGCCGAACGCATCAACAAGGCCTTCGATTACCTGATGCGCGAACTCACCGGCGACGTGCGCCTGTCGGTGATCGCCCGGCAACTGGAGATGAGCGAACCGGGCTTCTCGCGGTTCTTCAAGCGCAACACCGGCCACGGTTTTATCGAGCTGATGCGCAAGTTCCGCGTGCAGCGTGCCTGCCGGTTGCTGCTGCAAAGCGAGATGTCGGTGGCGGATATCTGCTTTGAAGTGGGCTACGCCAACCTGTCCAACTTCAATCGGCACTTTCGGATCGAGATGAACCTGACGCCGACTGAATACCGGCGCGAAACCGCGATGCAACTGTTCAACCGCACCGGCTTGTAGTACCGGTTACCGCCTCCCACGACAGTCACCGTCGCCTTGTTGGCCCGTGAAAATGACACCCTGCCATTTTTGATCAACAGGCCAGCTAATTCCGCTTTTTTTCATATCACTCAAACCTTTGAGCAAAGTTGGTACGCCGCATGCAAACGTTTGCGAAACGAACTGGGCAGCCACGTTCACCATGACCCGAGGAATCGGGTTTAAACCGCGTACGAATAGGGATTTTCAATGCAACCCACCTCAAGGCGTCATGCTTGCTTTGGTGTTTCCTTGCTACTGGCCGCCGTTACGGGAGTACTCAGCGCACCCATTTTGGCGCAGCAACAACCGGTCGATGACTCAGCACAGGGCGAAACCCTCAGCCCTGAAACCAAGAGCCCCGAGGCCGCCTCGACAAAAAAAGATGTGTACCTGTCGCAATGGTTCAATCAGGACCTGACGCTGATCGGCAGCAAAGACATCAGCTTCGGCCCCAAGCCGCAGGATGACGTCTACCTGGAATACGAGTACTTCGGCCGCAAGGGCCCGTTCGAGTTGTACGGCTATATCGACGTGCCCAAGATTCTCGGCATCGGTAACAGTAATGACAAAGGCGCGTGGGACCATGGCTCACCGGTATTCATGGAGCATGAACCCCGCATCTCCATCGACTACCTGGCAGGTCGTAGCCTGGCCATCGGGCCGTTCAAGGAATGGTACGTAGCGTTCGACTGGATCTACGACCACGGCAGCAACAAGTCCAACCGCGCCAACACCTTGTACAGCGGCCTGGGCACCGACATCGACACCCATTCGCGGGTCAACCTGTCGGCCAACTTCTATGGGCGCTACCAGTGGGAAAACTATGGCGCCAGCAATGAATACTCGTGGGACGGCTACCGCGCGCAAATGAAGTACATCGTCCCCATCAGCAGTTTCGATAACGGTGCGTCGCTGACCTATATCGGCTTTACCAACTACGATTTCGGCTCGGACCTGCACAAGGACAACCCGGCGCGCACCGCCAACTCATTGGTGGCAACCAACGTCCTGCTGTACTCGTTTACCCACCTGCGCTTCACCCTGGTCGGTCGTTACTTCCACAACGGCGGCAACTGGGAGGATGGCAGCGAGCTGAACTTCGGCGAGGGTAACTTCCGCGCCAGCTCCGAAGGCTGGGGCTACTACGCCGGTGTTGGCTACCAATTCTGATCAAGGAGCTTTAGATGAACGTGTTTACCCGTCTCTCGATGGCCATCGGCCTGGCATTTTTGCCCCACGTGGTGCTGGCGGATGCGCCTGCGCCGATCAAGCCGAAAGTGATGCTGATCACCATGTTCGCCCCCGAGGCGCAAACCTGGATAGATCGCCTGGAACTCAAGCAGGAAGTCCGCGTACCGGGCCTTTCCGCCGAATACCCGGTGATACGCTGCAACACCCAGGAGGTGTGCCTGCTGGTCACCGGCATGGGCCAGACCAACGCCGCCGCCTCCACTCTGGCTCTGGCCTTGTCGCCCAAGTTCGACCTGCGCCAGAGCTACTTCCTGATCGCCGGGATTGCCGGTATCAGCCCCAAGCACGGCACCCTCGGCACCGCCGCCTGGGCCCATTACCTGGTGGAGTTCGGCACCCAGTGGGAGTTGGATTCCCGGGATGCGCCCAAGGATTGGCCGACGGGTTACATCGGTATCAATACCAAAGGGCCGAACGAGAAACCGCCGCTGGACTACAAGACCGAAGTGTTCGAGCTCAACCCCAAGCTGCAGGCCAAGGCGTTTGCCTTGTCACAGAAAGTCGAGCTGACCGAAAGCAAGGAGTCCAGCGCCTGGCGTAAACACTACCCTGCCGCCCCGGCCAACCAGCCGCCGCAAGTCACGCGCTGCGATACCCTGGCAGGTAACACCTGGTTCTCCGGCACACGCCTGAGCGAGCGCGCCGAAGTCTGGACACGGCTGCTCACCGACAATAAAGGCGAATACTGCACCACCCAGCAGGAAGACAACTCAACCTATGAAGCCCTGCTGCGCGCCAGCCGCGAAGGCCTGGTGGACATCCAGCGGCTGGCCGTGGTGCGGGCAGGCTCCGATTTCGACCGGCCGTATCCTGGCTACAGCGAAGTGGACAACCTGTTGAAATATGCGGACCAAGGAGGGTTCGTGCCGGCACTGGAGAACCTGTATCGCACGGGTAACCCGCTGGTACAGGCGATCCTGAAGAACTGGTCGGCCTGGGAAAAAGGCGTCCCGGAAGCCTGATAAAGACCCAATGTGGGGGCAGCCCTAACGCCAGTCAGTCAAGCGTAAGCCGCCCTCTGTAGGAGCGGGCTTGCCCGCGAAAAACGTCAACGATCACGCGTGTTGCCTGAATCAACGCGGCGCCTTTGAGTTTTTCGCGAGCAAGCTCGCTCCTACATCTACAAAAAGCGTTAACTGACTGGCAGTAACGGCATCACGGCAGGAAAATGATCTTGTCCGCACTGCCGCCGTTCACTGCTTCATAGCACTGAACGCCATCGGCCAACGCCACTTCACGCAAGCCCGTGGGCAGCGGCAGCAAGCCTTCATCAAAGAAACGCCCGAACTGCTCCAGCATCACGGCGCACTGCTCGCAGTTGTAGAGCAACGAATTGATGCCCACCACCGAGCCACCCTTGCGGTACAACGCCAGGGCCGGCAGCTGCACATGACCGTCGACCGGCGCGGCGATGATTGCGATGCGTCCGAACGGGGCCAGAGCGGCGACCGCAGCCGGCAGCCAAAAGCCGGTGGTATCGAAGATCACATCAGCGCCGCCCTTGAACACCGCATTGACCTGCCCGCCCAACGCTTCCGGTTGCTCCAGGGCAATCGCTGCAAAACCTTGCGCCTGCAATGCCTCGACCTGATCGACCTTGCGCACCGCCGCCAACACCTGGGCACCACGAATTTTCGCCAGCGCCAACGCCGCACTGCCGACCGCACCATTGGCCCCGATCACCAGCAAACGGGTGCCTTTGTCGACACCGCTACGCTCCAGGGCATCCCAAGCGGTGGTGTATGGCACACCCAGACTGGCGGCCTGGGCAAAACTCAAGTGCGTGGGCTTGTGGGCCACGCCTTTGGCCGACACGGTGAGGTACTGCGCATGAGAGCCGTCGGCAAAAAAACCGAGGTCCCGGCCAGTGCCCCACACCGCTTGGCCGACCAGCGCTTGCGGGCCCTCCACCACCACACCGGCAAAGTCACGCCCGGGAATACGCGGCAACGTGGTGTAGGGAAAACGCCCGAGCACGTTTTTAACGTCACTGGGGTTCAGGCCGGCCGCTTTGACCTGGACCAATACCTCACCCGCAGCCGGCACCGGCTTGGCAACCTCGACGAAACCCAGGGCGGCAAGGTCGCCCACGGCGGAAAATTGCAGTGCTTTCATGACCAATATCCATCAAAGGGAAAGAACAAATCAGGACAACCAGCCGCTCATCCACTCACGCCCTATGGGCCAGAGCTTCTCACCGAGCAACATGCCCATCAGGCCCACCAGGGCAATGGCGGGCGGCGCGGGCGAGCGAAAGTCCAAGGCGCCATAGATCAGGCCGACTAGCAGGCCGATGGCGAGGGAGGCAAGGTAGTTCATGGAGGTCACGCCTGGCTGGTTGATGGGCACAGTGTAGTGAGCCCATCCCGACCGCATCGGCCAAGTACTTCAGGATTTCGGCCAACCCTCAACCGGCATAGTGCGAGGGCGCCACGCCGAGTTCGCGACGGAACATGTCGCTGAAGCTGCTGGGTGAATACCCCAGGGAGCGCGCGATGCCGCTGACCGACTGGCCCTGGATCAGCTCGGCCACCGCCGTGGCCAGTTGCACTTGTCGGCGCCACTCGGCAAAGCCCATGCCCAGATGGGTCTGGAACAACCGCGCCAGGGTGCGCACGCTGGCACCCGCCGCCTCGGCGTGTTGCTCAAAGGAGATCTCCAGCGACGGCGCCGCCATCACCGCCTGGCAGGCGTTGATCAGCCGCCGATCAGCTTCCGGCGGCATGGCGATGCGGATCTGCGAACGGCGTGCCCGTTGCAGCTCAAGCAACGCCAGGCCGACCACGGCATCGTAATACGCCGAATCAGCGTTATCGGCTTGATCGACCAAGCTCAAGATCAACTCGCGCAGCAACCCACCCACGTCAATCACCTGCACCTGACTGTCCAGCGTCGCCGCCAGCGCCGGGCGCAGGTAGATATTGCGCATCTGCAGGTCCGAGACGACGCGGATCCCATGCTCCACACCCGGCGGCAGCCACACCGCACGCTGCGGCGGCACAACCAAGGCTTCACGGGGCGTCTCGACCCACATCACGCCACTCATGGCGTAGAGCAACTGGCCCCAGTCGTGGCTGTGGGGCTCCACATACAACCCACGCGGGTAAGTACGCGCCAGGGGTTGCACGGGGACGGCATGATCAGTGAGGTCGGGGGGAGCGGCCAGGGCCATGAGGCACACATCAATCAAGGGTGGACGGCCATGGTAATGACCGCCACCCGATAATCCGAGCGGATTTTCAACCGGAGGTTTTCAAGCGTGCGCCGACTTGGCACATTCGCAGCCCGTCGACGAGGCGCACGGCTCGCCATGGGCATGGTGTTCGGCGCAGCCTTCGCAGCAATAGCCCTTGCCGTCCTTCATCACCGCATTTTTGCCCAGTACGCATTTGCAATGTGGGCAAGCACAGGTTTGGTCAGCCATCGTCAGACTCCTTTTACATGGTCGTCCAGATGCAGCGGATGCCGCACCTTAAACAATGACTACGGGCATGCGAGCGGGGTTCAGCGCCGTTAGTCGACCCGGCGGCTGTTGCTGCGATACATAAACACCAGGGCCAGGGCCAGCAGCACCATCGCCAGGATCCGGCTGCCCGACAGCTCGATGGCCGAATTGCCCAGCCAACCGAAATTGTCGATCAGCATGCCCATGCCCAACTGCCCGACGATCACCGCCACTGTCGCCACCGCCGTGCCGACCACCGGCACCGCGCCGACCATCACCATCATGTACACCACGCCGAACAATGCGCCGGTCAGTTGCCATTTCGGCACGTCCAGCAAGCTGACGGCCTGGGCCGGTTCGAAGAAGAAAATCAACAATGCCGTGGTGATTGCGCCGACCGCAAAGGTCAGCAGGCTGCTGCGCAATACGCCCACCGACTGCCCCAGGCGCCCGTTGATAGCCGCCTGCACACTCAGCACCGCACCTGCGGCGACCACCAGTACCAACAATAAAATCAGATGCATCGCCCTACCCTCGTGCAATCAAAACCAATGCCGCCACAATCAACCCCAGCGCAATCCAGCGTTCAACATTGACCCGTTTGCGCGCCGTGCCGAACCAGCCGAAATGATCGATCAACACGCTCTTGCCGACCTGGCCCGACAAAATCGCGATCATGGTCATGGCAACACCGATGTGGGGCGTGGCAAGCGTCAGCACCACCACATACATCGGCCCCAGAAACCCGCCGATCAGTTGCCAGCGCGGCAGCTCGGTGAGTGCCGGGCCCTTTTGCGGGCCACTGAACAACAGCAGCAAAAACAGGATCGCCGAGCCCACACCGAAAATGCTCAAGGTCGCCCATAAATGGCCCACTTGAGTCCCCAACGGCCCCAATAGACCGGCCTCCACCGACAAGCCCATGCCCGCCAGAATGACCAACGGCAACAACAGCAACCGCCCTGGATTTTTTTTCGGCCTGGCCTGCGCCATCGCCGCAGTAGAACTGGCTTGCATACATCACCCGCACTTCGGAAAAGGAAACATGGCGTGCATTATCCGGTGGCCGTCCTGTGCGATAAATGGGAGCATGCTGACAACACCTTTGCGCAATACGCATAGATAGGGAACACAATGCAGGGTTTGAATGAACTGAGTTTCAAGGCGTTGCGCCTGTTTGTCGCGGTGCTCGACCACGGCAGTTTTTCCGAAGTGGCCCGCCGCGAAAGCCTGGCGCCCTCCTCTATTTCCCGGCAGATCCAGTTGATGGAACAGGCCCTCGGCCAACAACTGCTCTACCGCCATACCCGTGCGGTCAGCCCTACGGAGGCCGGGCGCCTGCTCGGGCGGCACGCACGGGTGATGCTCAAGCAACTGGAAGCCGCCGGCCAAGCCCTGCAGGAACAGGACCGTGAGCCCAGTGGCCTGGTGCGCATCAACGCACCGATGGTATTCGGCCAACGCCACCTTGCTCCGTGGCTCGGCGAGCTGTGCCGGCGCTACCCGAAGTTGCAACTGGATATCCAGCAAACCGACACTTACGTCGACCCGCTGCAAGACGGTACCGACCTGCTGTTTCGCATCGGCGTACTCAACGACTCCAGCATGCAGGCGCGCATCTTCGCGCCCCAACGCTTTCGCATTGCCGCCAGCCCCGCTTACCTGGCCCGCCATGGTACGCCGAGCCACCCCGATGAACTGGTCAACCACCAATGCCTGGCCTATAAGGGCGTCACTGGCCAGCAACGCTGGTTCTTTCGTCGTGATCAGGGCGATTGGACGCCCTACAGCGTCAAAGGCCCCATCACCGGCAACCATGCCGACACCCTCACCCATGCCGCCGAACAAGGCCTGGGCCTGGTGGTGTTTCCGTCCTGGTTGATTGGCGAGAGCTTGCGGGCCGGCACGTTGCAGGCCGTGCTCAGCGAATACGACGTGGCGACGACCCTGGAGCCGCAGCAGATTGCCGCGCTATGGCCCGGCAGCCGCCGGCTGTCGCTGAAGGTGCGGACGGTGGTGGATTACTTTGTGGAGTGTTTTGGAAGGGTGCCGTATTGGGACAGGGAAATGCCGATAAACGCAGGCCAGGAAGGCTCGATATAGGCCCTCCTGCGGTGAGCCGTACACATCGACTTCAGAACAACCACTGCCCGATCAACCACGCATTCGCCCCACTGATCAGCGCAAACAGGAACCACGCCAACACCCGCGTGGGCAGGCGATTGACGAATGGCCCCATCAATTGCTTGTCATCGGTCATGCGGATCAGCGGGTACAACGCAAATGGCAACTGCAAGCTGAGTACAACCTGGCTGAGGATCAACAGCTTGCCGATGGCGTCGTCGCCCATCAGCCACACCCCGAGGAACGCCGGGATCAGCGCCAGCCCCCGCGTGATCAGCCGCCGCTGCCAGCACGGAATGCGCAGGTTCAGGTAACCCTCCATGATCACCTGCCCGGCAATGGTGCCGGTGAAGGTGGAGCTTTGCCCGGAGGCCAGCAAGGCGATGCCGAACAGGATACTGGCGAAAGCGCCACCGACCAGTGGATCAAGCAAGTGGTAGGCGTCCTGGATTTCGACCACCTCGGTATGGCCGGTCTTGTAGAACGCAGCCGCCGCCAGCACCAGGATCGCGGCATTCACCAGTAACGCCAGGGCCAGGGAGCCGATGGTGTCGATACGCGCCAGCTTGACCGCATCCTGTTTGCTGGCGAGGTCCTTGCCGATCAGCCGGGTTTGCACGACGGACGTGTGCAAGTAGAGGTTATGGGGCATCACCGTAGCGCCCAGGATGCCGATGGCCAGGTACAGCGGCGCCGCTTCGCTGATGGCCGACAACGACGGGGTGAAGCCACCGAGCACATCCGGCCAGTAGGGTTTGATCAGCATCAGCTCGATAAAGAAGCACACACCGATGGTCGCCACCAACGCCAGCATGATCGCCTCCAGGCGGCGGAACCCCCGGTTTTGCAGAGCCAGGACCAATAACGTGTCGAAGGCGGTGATGACGATACCCGTGGTCAGCGACACACCAAGCAACAGGTGAAACGCCAGGGCGCAGCCAAGCACTTCGGCAAGGTCGGTAGCGATGATCGAAATCTCCGCCAGCACCCACTGGGTGCGTGCAGAGCGACGGCTGTAGCGTTCGCGGCACAACTGCGCCAGATCCTTGCCGGTGGCGATGCCCAACCGCGAACACAGGCACTGCACCGCCATGCCCGCCAGGCTCGCCAACAGGACGACAAACAACAGGCTGTAGCCGTAGCGCGAACCGGCCTCGATGGCCGTCGCCCAGTTGCCCGGGTCCATATAACCGATGGAGATCAGCAGGCCGGGACCGGCGAACATCAACATCCGCTTGAAGAACGACGCCTTGGGATCGACGGCAACGGAGCCGGCCACTTCCGGAGGGCAGAACGGGGCAGTAGCGATTTTCGGCAGGCTGAATTTCACGCGGTATCCCAGGCAAACAACACAAGACAGGCGTGCAGCTTATCAGTCGGATGCAACCGTGCGCATCACCGTTTCCCGGGGCAAGTCAAACGCTTCGACCACCTGCACCACCAGGTCCATTTCCTGGTTCAGCGCCTCACGCTCCATGCGCTGGCGAATCCCGCCGATCACCAGCACCGCCAAGGTGGTGATCGAGTAAGCCGGGCCGGAAAACGCGCGCACCCCGCCCACCAGCAACATCGCCGCCGCCAGCGCCTGGCCCACCACCGGAATGGCGGAGGTTGCGCCACGTCGCAGGATAAACCCGGTGAGCCCCGCCAGCGCGGTCCCGCTCAAAGCGGTGGTCGCCGAACGACCCAGGTCGAAGCGGGTGAATACACCCTGCTCCTTTTTGGCTGCGGCCTTGAGTTCGGCGTCGAAAGCCTGTCGGTCGGCGCTGTTCAGTTTGTCTTTGTATTGCTCAATCAGTGCTTGCGCGACCTTTGCCTCGATGTCTGCCAGCGCGACGGATTCAACCCGCTCATCGAACTTGATCCCCAGACGCTGCGCCACATCCTCGGCAATCTGTCGGTAACTCACCCCATGACCACGGGCCAGGTTCATAAAGCTGTCACCGCCCATGCGTTGCAACTCGATGGCCAGTTTCAGCGGTTCGCGCACATCGGCATCGATTGAGGCGCTGCGCTTTTGCGCCATCAACTCAGCAAGAAATTTCAGCTCGTCCGGTCGCGCCTGCACCAATGCAGGGAACAGCGCCACGTCCTCCTCGGCAAAACGCACTTCAGCATTACGCAGGTCGGCGCGGATCAGGCCGCGCCGCTCTTGCAACAGGTCGGTGTACTGCACCACCGTCTTCAATTGCGGCCAATAGGCGGCATGATCGAACATCGGCAGATGCACATTGGCGACCTTGGCCTTCAACGCCGGTGTGACCTCAATGGCATAGCGACCAATGCAGCGCTCGGCATCCGGTTTTATAGCCAGTGCCCAGTCCTTGCTGGAGTAACAGTTGATCACCCGTCCCTTGAACGGCACCGACACGTCTTCCCACGGGCTGGACGTACAGATCGCCCCGCCCATCAGCAGCAGGTTATTCAACGGCAACTCACGGGCCACCTGCGGGCTGGCCAATACACTCTTGACCAGGATGCGTGCGCCGAGCGAGTGGCCGATCAGATTGATACGCCGCACCGGCAGCGATTCAGCGCGCAGGTAACTGGCCAACTCCGGCAACAACGTCCTGGCCACTTCATCGACACGCGCTTCAACACTTTTGTAATGATCGAGAAAATAGGCGATCGCCTTGCCCACCCCCACCGTTGCAGCTCCCACACCGCCACCGCCAAGCACCGAGGTGAGCACGTCCTTGAACGGCGCGAACAGGTTTTCCAGAAAATGCCCCGCCGGCCAGAACAGCATCAGGTTGGTCGAGCCTTCGATGCTCGCCAGCTGTTCCTTGAAGCTCCCCAATTGCTGGCGGTTGAAGAACGCCGAATAACCGTGGACATAGAGATTGAGCACATCCCCCTGTGGCTCGCCGCACAGCACGAACGTGGGCTTGCGGGTGCGGTGCATTTCATCCCACTGGTGTTGCATGGGCCGGTGACTCCTGGTGACGATGGGCGGCGATAGTAACAAAGCATGGCGCTGATGAAGGTGAATCCTGACCGGCGTGAGCCGTCGCGGCCTTGCCACGGATATCTCTCTCAAGCGCAGCGACGTTCAATTCCGCCAGGTGGCTGCCTATAATTTCGCCGCAAAAGTACAAGTTTCCGAATGTAAAAAAGCGCTCTAATAGCGCCCTGTAGATTAATGCCAGTCAGTTAAGGAGGGGCATAGCCACTGTGGCGAGGGAGCTTGCTCCCGTTGGGCCGCGAAGCGGCCCCAGCTTTGGGCTTGAAAAGACTGGGCCTGCTACGCAGTCCAACGGGAGCAAGCTCCCTCGCCACAGGCAAGCGGCCCTCGCCACAGGTTACTCGTTGTCCGCTCTATCGCTTAGCTGACCGGCATTAGCCCTGTAGATTTGTTTTATTGATCCTGGAGTTCTCCATGCCCCATGAAGGCAACCTGTTACAAGCAGCCGTGGTGTTCCTGCTCGCCGCCGTGCTGACCGTGCCTTTGGCCAAGCGTCTGCAACTGGGCGCGGTGCTGGGCTATCTGTTCGCCGGCGTGATCATCGGCCCGTCGGTGTTGGGCCTGGTAGGCAACCCGCAAAGCGTGGCGCAGTTCTCGGAACTGGGCGTGGTGTTGCTGCTGTTCATCATCGGCCTGGAACTGTCGCCCAAGCGCTTGTGGGTGATGCGCAAAGCGGTGTTCGGCGTCGGCCTGGCCCAAGTGCTGCTCACCGGTCTGGTGATGGGCGTGGTGGCACTGTGGCTATTTGGCCAGACATTGAACAGCGCGATCGTATTGGGCCTGGGCCTGGCACTGTCCTCCACCGCCTTTGGCCTCCAAAGCCTGGCCGAACGCAAGGAACTCAACCAACCCCACGGGCGCCTGGCCTTTGCGATTCTGCTGTTCCAGGATATTGCCGCCATCCCGCTGATCGCCCTGGTGCCGTTGCTGGCCGGTAGCGACCACCCGACCACCGAAGCCCAGGGCGTGCAACATATGCTGCAAGTCCTCGGCAGCATCGCCGTGGTGATCATCGGCGGGCGTTACCTGTTGCGGCCGGTGTTTCGCATCGTGGCCAAGACCGGCCTGCGCGAAGTGTCCACCGCCACCGCTTTGCTGGTGGTGATCGGCACCGCCTGGCTGATGGAACTGGTCGGCGTGTCCATGGCTCTCGGCGCATTCCTCGCCGGGTTGCTGCTGGCGGATTCGGAATACCGTCACGAACTGGAATCCCAGATCGAGCCGTTCAAGGGGCTGCTGCTGGGACTGTTTTTCATCAGCGTGGGCATGGGCGCCAACCTCAGCCTGTTGCTCAGTTCACCGCTGGTGGTCATCGGGCTGACCCTCCTGTTGATCGGCTTGAAATTGCCGCTGCTGTACGCCGTCGGGCGGTTGGTGGGCGATCTCAATCGCGAAAGCGCCCTGCGCCTGGGCGTGGTGTTGGCGGCGGGCGGTGAGTTTGCCTTCGTGGTGTTCAAGATCGGCCGCGATCAGGGCCTGTTCGAACCGCACCTGTACGATGTGCTGGTGCTGACCATCACCCTGTCGATGGCCGTGACACCGCTGCTGCTGTTGGTATGCCCCAAGCTTTTCAAGCCCAAGGTCAAACCGGTGGAAGTGCCGGAGGAATACCGCGCCATCGAAAGCGACGCGCCGCGAGTGGTGATTGCCGGCATGGGCCGCATGGGCCAGATCGTCGCGCGTATCTTGCGGGCGCAGAACATTTCGTTCATTGCCCTGGACACTTCGGTGGAAACCATCGAACTGACCCGCAGCTTCGGCGGCATGCCGGTGTTCTACGGCGACCCGCAGCGCCCGGAAATCCTCCACGCGGCCAAGGTCGATCAGGCCGAGTACTTCGTGATCGCCATGGACGACCCGGAGATCAACATCAAGACCGCTGAACTCGTGCGCAATCTCTACCCGCACATGAAGATCATCGCCCGTGCGCGTAACCGCCAGCACGTGCACCGCTTGGTCGACCTGGACGCCTCGCCGGTGCGCGAGACCTTTTATTCCAGCCTGGAAATGAGTCGCCGGACCTTGGTGGGCCTAGGTTTGAGCCAGGCCCAGGCCGACGCCCGCATCACCCGCTTCAAAAACCACGACCTGCAATTACTCGCCGCCCAACATGCGGTCTACGACGACGCGGCCAAGGTGATGCAAACCGCCCAGGAAGCGCGCGCAGAACTGGCGCGACTGTTTGAGATGGATCGGCTTGAGGAGGAGTCCGATAAGGTGTAGGGCTGTTGATGAACGATATTGCGAATTTTCTGACAGAATACGCCGCAATTTCGTTCATCACTGGAGCGCTTCATGGCCACTTTCATCAAGACCGCCGCCCTGCTGGCCCTCGCGCTTACCGCCGGCAGCGTATGGGCTGCCGGCAAACCGAACACGCAAACCATCTCGACCTTGGGCGGCAAATTCACCTTCAGCCTGCCCAAGGCCTACACCGCCGATGCGCTGCCTTCCGGCAAGGCAGAGGATGGCACCGCCGATACCCAGGGCACGTTGTACGCCAACGCAACCACGAAAAGTGTAGTGATCGTCGCCGAAACCGTGCGCAATGATGGAGCAACGATCAAGGATAACGACCCGCAATTCCTCGATGGCGCCGTGGCCGACTTCGTCAAGAGCCAGAGCGCGGCCCTGCCCGACTTCAAGAAGCAGAACGAGAGAAAACTGACGTTCAAGGGCCTGGGCCTGCGTCAAGTGGACAGCACCGCGACCCAAGGCGGCGGCAAGACTCTGAACTCCACCTTTTTGGGCGGCTCAGGCAGCCATTTGCTGGTGATCCAGGCGATTTCCCGGGCGGATGATGCAAAGGGGCACGCCGAACTGGTCAAGCAGATCACCGGCGGCAAATAACCCGATCGCTCATCAATGAAGAGCCAATGTGCGAGGGGGCCTGCGCCCGATTGCGCTGTATCAATCGCCTATTCCGGGGCTGATACACCGCAATCGGGAGCAAGCCCCCTCGTACATTCTGGGCGTGCGTTTATCTCAGGCTTTTCTCCAGCCAGGCCTTGAGGTCCTGCACTTCCGCCTCGCTCACGGTATGCGGCATGCCCATATACCCGTGAAACTCCGGCTTCAAACCCAAGCCCAGCAACACCTCGTTCGCCCGCGTGGCCGAGGTGTACGCCAGCGCCTGATCCAACGTGCCATGGCCAATAAAGATGGCCAACTTATCCAATGCCGCATCCGGTTTCAGCTCGGCCTTGAGCACCGGCAACACGCTGCCGCTCAACGCCGCGATCCCACGCACCAACGCAGGCTTTCGCAAACCCACCTCGTAGGACATGATCGCGCCCTGGCTGAACCCAACCAGGAACACCCGATCACTTTGAGTGTGATATTTGGCAGTCGCCTGGGTCACGAAGTCTTCGATCAGCTTGGCGCTGCGTTGCAGGTCAGCCGTCTCGCCATCGTACTCGCCGTCACCGGGTTTCCTGGCAAACCAGCGATAACCACTGGGATCCACCGGCATCGGCGCACGCACCGACAGGTACGTCCAGGTGGATGGCAGCGCATCCTTGATGCCGAACAGGTCTTCCTCGTTACTGCCGAAACCATGCAGGAAAATCACCAACGGTTGGTTGCGCGCATCCCCCTGGGTCTGTTCCAGGTAGGACAGCGGCAAGTCGGTGTGCAAGGTGGAATCGGCCTGAGCAGCGCCGGCCAGCAAAACCAAGGTCAAGGCGAAGAATTTGAACATGGGTAACCTCAAGGTTTGCGCAGCAGATAGGTGTCCATGATCCAGCCATTGGCCAGGCGCCCGGCCTTGCGCACCCGCTCGATGTCTTCAGCCACCTGCGCCACTTTGCCACTGATGAGGATTTCATCCGGCGTGCCCAGATAGGCGCCCCAGTAAATATCCAGGTCCTGATCGACCACAGTGCGGTAGGAGTCTTCGGCGTCGAGCATTACCACCAGGGTGTCGGCATCACTCGCCTGCCCTGCCGCCAAACGCCGCCCGGTGGTGATCTCGATGGAACGGCCGATACGGTTCAGGGGCACTTTGTGCCGGGCCGCCAGGGCTTGCACACTGGTAATGCCGGGGATCACTTCGAATTCAAACGTACAGCGGCCACTGGCAAGGATCGCCTGCAAGATACGAATGGTGCTGTCGTACAGCGCAGGGTCGCCCCACGCCAGGAACGCGCCCACCTCGCCGTCGGCCATTTCCTCATTGATCATGCGTTCAAAGGTCGCCTGCTTGTCGCGGTTCAGGTCCTGCACGGCGGAGGTGTAGTCGACGTCACCGCGCACGCGCTCGGGGCAGTCGGCCTCGACAAAACGGTAGCCCGGGTCGGTGATGTAGGTCTGGCAGATTTCACGCCGCAGGTCGATCAACTTGTCTTTGCTTTGGCCCTTGTCCATCAGGAAAAACACATCGGTACGGTTGAGCGCCTTCACGGCCTGCATCGTGATGTAGTCGGGGTTGCCGGCGCCAATGCCGATGATCAGGATGGTTTTCATGGGGTGCTCTCAGTGCGGGGCGTGGATTTTGCCATGTTCGCGGGGTCAGGCGTGAGTTTCCAGGCGCAGGCGCCATACGGTGTTGAAGCGCAGCTCAGTGGTGGACAGCGGCTCCACGTCGATCCGGTAGAACATCGAAAGCGGCAGCTGCATGACGTACAACAGGGCAGCGCGGATCACAAACGGATGGGTGACAGCCACCACATGGCCGGGTTGGGGTTCGAGGGATTTCATCCACCGCCCCACTCGCGTACAAATCTGCTCCACTGACTCGCCGCCGTGAGGCGCGCTGTGGCTGTCGGTCGTCCATTCCAGCAGCAGCTCGCTATCGAGCTGGCCGATGTCCTGTCCTTTCCAACAACCTACGTCACCATCGCGCAAGGCGTGTTCGATGTGCGGGTCAGCGCCGAACAAGCCGGCAGTCTGCCGGGTTCTAGCCTCCGGCCCGCATAACAAGCGCATTTTCTTCGGGTAGCGGCCGCTCAGGGATTGCGCTGCAGCTTGCCAATCCATTGCGACAGATTCGTCATCGGGGAACCTGCCCTGCTTTTGAAAGGGCGTCAGGGCATGGCAGATCAGTGTCAGACGGGTGGCCTGCATCGTAAAGGGCTTCAACTCGGAGGATCAGGCGGTCAAGACTGGCGCAGTTATGTCTATTGCGCAACGCTGGGCGGCTTTGGGGGGGGGCAGCGCTGGATATGGGTGTGGTGTGGTGTGGGTGTATATCCGTTATTTGGGCCACGGCCGCTGATGGTTCCGCTCTTACAGCGGGTCACTTTTGGTGGGACCCAAAAGTAACCAAAAGGTCCTTGCCCCACCACTCGGTGCCTCGCCTGGGCTCGGCATGCCCTCACTCCGGCTTGAATCCGTGGGCCGCCGTCATGGGCCATCCCTGGCCCAGGACGGCTAACCCGGCGTCCTGCCGGGTTACCCACGGATTCAAGCCTGCGTTCGGCCAGCGTGGTTTTATGGGGCGCTTAAGATCAAGATCAAAAGCCAGATCAAGAGCAGATCAGGAGCAGATCAGGAGCAGATCAGGAGCAGATCGGTATCTCCCTGATGGAATCGGTCAATCAAACCACTCTCGCCGCCCCTCAAACGTTCCTTCAATCAGCGCTATGATCATCTGCACGGCTTCAGCATCCTGGGCTTGCGCATTCACCGCCAACCACACCTGGCGCTGCATGCTCTCGGTCACCAATCCCGGCAGCCCCACCAGGCCTCGGTCAAAACTTCCCATGTAGTGCGGCAACAGCCCAATGCACGCGCCACAACGGATCATCTCCAGCATCAACGAATAGGCCTGCACCTGCACCACGGACGCCTGGCGTTCTTCAATCACCCTGTTCCAGGGCTGCAAGGCGTCGACCTGCGTATCCGGTTGCCACTGCACCAGCATGTAGTCATCCAGATCTTCCACACTGTCCGGGCGCGTCGTCAGCCGTGAATAGCGCTTGGCGATATGCGGCAAGTACTGCAAAACCGCCAGGCGCCGAGGGGCTTCGGTCGCAAAGCTTGGACCGGGCGCGGGGCCGTCGGCGTCCGACAGCCACACCACCACATCTGCATTCACCGACTGCAGGGCCAATGGGCTGTCGATGGAAATAATCTGCAGACGCACGCTGGCGTTACGGCGCAGCAAGGCGATCAGGTCGCGACCGAGGATGTCATGCAGGATCGGCTCGGCCACGGCCAGGCGGATCAGTGGTTGTTCGGCCACCGGCACGCGCCGCGCGTGGGCCAGGTTTATCAACCGCGCCTGCAGGAGCAGGCCGTCACGGCTGAGCACCAAGCCGTTGCCCTGATAGCTGAACAAGGCATGCCGCACGTGTTCTTCCAGCTGCATCAGGCGCTTGCGCAACAGTGTCACCTTGATGTTCAAACTGCGTGCCGCCTGCATGAAACAACCGCAACGCGCGCTCACCAGGAAGTAACGCGCCACCTCCGGTTCAATCTCATCGGCCAGTGCCAGCCAGGCACTGCGCGGCTCGTTCGACGCGTGATAAGCGGCGGCCCCCTGGGGGCCGGAAGGTTCCAGATATGCCATGGGTGACTCCCTGTCTCGTAGGTCTATGCATCCAATGCGTGCTTTCGCGGGTTACTCCAGCACCTTATTCAACTCGGCGCCGTCGATGCTCAAGGTGGCGGTATTGAGCATGCCTTCCAGGTAGGCCTTGGCGATCTGCTCCTGACGCTGGGCGCGCAAGGCTTGGGTAAGGCGCTCGCGCAGTTCATCCAGGGTCGCAGTGCGCGCCGGTTCCTGGGCGGTAAGCTTGAGCACATGGAAGCCCGCCGCACTCTGCACCGCATCCGATACCGCGCCAACCTTGAGGCGCGAGACCGCACCACGCACCTCGGGCACCAGTTGCTGCAAGGGTTGCAACCCAGAATCACCGCCCTGCTGCGCCGTGCCCGGGTCTTGGGAAAACTGCGTGGCCAAGGCGGCAAATTCACCCGGAGCGGCCTGGGCCTTGCGACTCAGCTCCTGAGCCTGGCGACGCACGCCGTCAACGCTCTGCGGGTCATTCACGGCAAGGAAAATCTGGCTGACCCGATACAACGGCGGCGTCAACCACTGGGCCTTGCCATTGTCATAGGCCTGTTGCAATTCAGCCGCGCTGGGGTAATCGGCCGGCACCTGGCTGACCGAGAGCATGTAGTCACGAAACACGATCTGCTCGGTGGCGGCGCGGGTCTGCTGCTCCACTTCCGGGCGCTGGCGCCAGCCTTGGGCGTCGGCCTGTTCGAGCACCGCTTTTTGCGTCAGGCGCGAACGAATCCAGGCTTCCAGCGCGCCACGGTTGCCGCGCAGTTGCTCGCGAGTTTCGGCGGGCAGGCTGGCCAATACGCGTTGCAGTTCAGGCAGGTCGATCTGCTGATTGCCCAGGCGCGCTACCGCAGGTCCCGTGTGCTCTGACTTCAGCGGTTGCTGAGCGGCGACCGGGTCAGTGCCCGGTCGCAGGCTCAAGCCTACCGCCACGACCAGCAAGGTCAGCGCACCCGCGCCGACGAGCAGGGTTGGCTTCTTCACAGGACAGGCGCCTCCTCGTCCATCGGCACCGCAGCAGCCTGAGCTTGCAATTGCGCCGATTGCTGGCTGTAGTCGCGCAGGTACACGATAAACTCCTGCAGCAGGCGGTCCCACAATTCCAACTGGCTGCGCAGATGCGTGACACCGACACCGGCCACCACCACATCCATTTCCATCAGCAGAAACTCACCCTGCAACGACAGCCGCGCAAAGCGCCGCGAGGCGTTCCACACCTGGGCCAAGCCTTGCGGCAACTCACCCTGCACACGCAGCGCGCAGCTGTAAGTGAAGTCCATGTAGTTGCCCTGCTCTGCCGCCGGGTTGCCGAAACGCACGGCGAAGCCGATGCCCTGGCTGGCGCTGAGCAGTTGCACGATGCCGTTCTGCTCGCTCTGGTTAACGCGGTAGCCGGCTTCCTGCAGCAGCTCGGTCAGGCTTTGCGGGGTGACGCTGGAGATCAGTCGAACATCGCTCATAGTGTCTCTTCCTTGTTGATCATGGATTAAGCGCGGTGTGCGGAGCATCAAACCGATTGAGGTACAGGTCATCGCCAAAACCCTGGGCGAGTTCCTCGAACTTCACCCGTGCGCCACTGGCAAAGGGTTGGCGAATGCTCATCACCTCGGCCACATCGATTTTTTCGTAGGCGGCCAGGATCTGCCGGGCCACGCCGTACATCTGTTGATTCTTGGCTGAACATTGCTGCACTTGTGTGTCACGTTCCGTCAATTGCGCCTGCAAGCGGGCACGTTCGGTCTCTTTGCCCTTGGCCAGGACCAGCAGGTCGTCATACGCTTTCTTGAACTTGCCGATCTGTTCATTGCTCGCAGCCACCTGGGCTTGGGCCTGGCTATGCAGACTCTGCTGCTGGCCGGCCAGTTGCTCGGCCACACCGCGGGCCTTTTCCAGTTCGGCAGTCAATTGCTTGATCTGCGCCTGCGCTTGCTTGGCCTGCGCCTCGGCGGCCAGCCGTGCGGCACTGGCCTGGGCCTGCTCGCTTTGCAGTGCCTGCAACTGCTGGGTGGTGCTGCGCAATTGCGTCCGCAGGCGCTCCTCCATGCCCTCGGCCGAAGCGCCCGTGGCAACCAACAGCAGCAACAGCCCGCCTATTCGCATGTTCATGTGGCATCCCCCTGCGCATCAGAAGCGCGTGTTGAGTTCCAGTTGCATCACATCGATATCGAACGGTGCGCCATACACTTCGGAGCCACTCAGCCAACGGGCACTGGCGTAGATGTTCTTGTCGATGCCGTAGTTGCCGCCAATGAAGTAGCCCTTGGCGTTGGTCCCGCCGAGATGGAACGAGGAGTCGTTGAAGCCGTCGGGCAAGGCATCCGGCTGGATGTACTTGTAGCCGGCCAACACGTTCCAGTCGCCACGCTTGCGCATCTCCAGGGCATTACCCAGGGTGAACTGCACCATTGCCGCGTTGCCGCCGCTTTCAAACTGGCCGTTGCTGTTGATGTTGTTGACGATCTGGCCTTCGCTGCGCTTGAGCATCTCGCCCTTGTCGTACGCCAGGTTGTGGATGTAGTTGCCTTGCGTGCGCAGCTTGAAGTCGCTGGGCAGCTCGGTGTCCCAGGCCAGGTTCAGGTCCAGCACATCGAACTTGGACGCCAGGCCCACGAACTGCGGTTGTGGGGTCAGGCCAGGGGTGGCCGGGTTGGGCACGATGTCACGCAGCAGGAAGACGCTGTTGCCCTTTTGCATGAAGGCCAGGCGCGAGCCGTCGCTGTCACACGCCGGTTGTCCGGCCCAGGGCGAGCATGGGCTGGAGCGTTTACCCTCGATATCATCGAAGTGGTAGTAGGCCACCGCACCCTTCAGGTTGTTGCTACGGTTGATCTTCCAGTTGGCACCCACCTGGCCGCCGAACAGCCATTTGGTGTCGCTGTCTTCCTTGTCGAAACCGTTGCTGCTGGCGGCGTCTGAGGTGTATTCCACCGGAAACGCACCCAGGGTGCCGAACACGCCCCATTCGTTATTCAGCGCATGGTTGAAGTTGGCGGCGATGCCGTCGAAGTTCAGGTCCGGGGAATACAGAATGTCGGTGGAATAAAACGGGTTGGCGAAGCGTCCGGCGGTCAGCGTCAGGTCCGGGCTGGCCTTCCAGCTCATGTAGCCCTGGTCGAGCCAGATGTCCTTCTTGCCGAAGCCGCCGCCCAAGGTCTGGGTAGTCGACACCGGGTTGTTGTCGGAGCCGGTGCCGATACGAATGCCGGCGGTCCATTCCGGCGAGATCACCGCCTTCATGCCCAGGCGGGCGCGCAGGCGGAACAGGTTCTGCCGGTCTTTGGTGGTATTGAGCAACGGCGGCAGCTTGGTGTTGGTGTCTTTGTTGACATCGTACGGGCCGCTTTCGTTGAGCTTGGCGTAGTCGACGATTTCGTTGCTGTTGTTGCCCGAGAAGTAGCGCGACTCGTCTCGCAGACGGATATCGCCGTCGAACGTGATGCGCGACACCCAGTCCGGGAAGGTATTGGGCTGTGCCCAGTTTTCCTGTTTGGCAGTGGCCATGACTTCAGCTTTGACCTGGTCACGAATCTGGTCACGCACCGCCTGTGGCACATACTGCACCCGGACATCCCCAGGGGCCGCCGCAGGGCCGCTGGCGACCACCGGGGCAGCGTTGGCCTGGCGCGCCTGTTGGGCCTGCTGCTCGGCCTGGGCGATCAAGCCATTTGCTGCGTCCTGGGTCAGCACACCTTGCTGCACCAGCAGGCGGATCAAATTGATCGTGACGTTTTCCGAGGGTGCAACCGGTGCTGCCGACGCCTGGCTGACCAGGGTGGCGATGACCATGCCGACCGCCAGGGTCAGTCGATTCACGGGGGAAATCATGTGTACGCAACTCCTGTCAAAAATGGGGTTTGATCAATCCGGGCGTCGGCCCTTGAGCGACAGCCGCACCGGCATGGTCACGGCCGCCGGGACGCGTTGTGTTGCATGGGGCATACGCAAGGCGGCAAGCACTTGTGCATCGGTCTCGGCGTCGCCGCTGGACTTCACCAGCTCAGCCCGCGTCACCTGGCCCTCGGCGCTGAGCCACAAATCGGCCTGCACCGCATAAGCCTTCTTGCGTAGCTCCGGGTCTTCCCTCAACAGGCGCTGAAACACCCCTGCCAAGTACTGTTTGTAAGTGCCGGTGCCCAAGCCACCACCGCCGGAACCGGCCATGCCGCCGCCCTTGCCCGCACCGATGTTGAAACCGTCGTTGCCGGACTGCGCATCGCCGTCGATCTGCATCGGATTGGCCAGGTCATCGGCCGGTGACGGCGGTGCTTCCTCCGCCGGCTTGACCTCTTCCGGTTCGGGGGTGGGCACCGGCTCCGGGATTTTTTCTTCAACCTGGGGTTCGGGTTCCTTGGGTTTTTCCGGCGGCGGAGGCGGTGGTGGCGGCAGCGGGATAATGGTCGGCACCTTGGGCGCCTCACGGCGCACGCCGCTCATGTCATTGGCCCACTGCCATAAAAACCACGCCGCTACGGCCCCCAGCAGTAAGCCGAGGCCCCACTTCAATGGGCGCAGCGCCGGCTTGTTCTTCGCGGGCACGGGCGGCATCGGGATCTGTGCGGTCATGGCTCAGCCCTGGCTCGGTTTGCCGGTGACCAGCCCGACCTGGGACAGCTCCAGCCGACGCAACAGATCGAGCACCTCGATCACCTTCTGGTACTGCACCAACGCATCACCGCGCACAATCACCGGGAAATCCGGGCTCTGCGCCTTCTCGATACGCAAACGGTCTTCCAGCTCAGCCAGGGTTACCGGGTAGGCATCGAGGAACACCTGGCCGCCATCGTTCACCGAGATGGCCTTGGTCTTGGCTGCGGACAGCGACACCGAGGCACTGGCCTTGGGCAGATGAATCTGGATGCCCGAGACCTGGGCGGTAGCGGTGAGGATGAACATCACCAACACCACCATCAGCACGTCCACCAGAGGTGTGATGTTGATCGTGTCGACGGCGGCATCATCGTCATCGTCGTGGGAGGCATTTACGCTAGCCATGGCGATTCTCCTCAGGCCGACACTGGGGCGTGATGCCCACGACGGTGCGCCGCTTCGCTGGACTGGCTCTCGCCGTGCATCTCCGCCAGGCGGGTGATGAACTCGTCGACGAACACCCGCATATCGGCGCTG
Source organism: Pseudomonas sp. BCA17 (assembly GCF_004519405.1). GTDB lineage: Bacteria > Pseudomonadota > Gammaproteobacteria > Pseudomonadales > Pseudomonadaceae > Aquipseudomonas. Next base: position 416,587 of record NZ_SGWI01000006.1, read on the forward strand.
ACTTCCTTGTTGCGCGTAATCAGGCGGTTGTAGCCGAACAACGCCGGGATCGCGACAAACAGGCCCATGGCCGTGGCCAGCAAAGCCGCCGCCATGCCCGGGGCAATGGCGTTGATGTTCACGTCACCGGCCATGGCCGTGCCGAGGAACACCACCATGATCCCCAGCACCGTACCCAGCAGGCCGATATACGGGCCGCCGGCGATGGCGTTGGACAGGGTCGACAATTTGGAACTGAGTGCCTGGTTTTCCCGGGTACGCACGCCGTCCATGGAGCAGCGGATGGCTTCGATGGTGGCTGCCGACACCGACGATGTGTCGGCCCCCTGGGCACGGCGTGTGCGGATCTCCTTGATCGCCACGCGGTACAGGCGCCACAGCGACGAATGCTCCAGGCGCTCGGCCAGCACGGCATCGTCGTAGTACATCTCCAGGCGCGTACCGATCTGGGCGAACTCGCCGCGGAAGATTTCGTTGGCCGCGCTCACGCGGCTGACCATGCGGTTCTTGCGCAACATGATGAACCACGACTGGAACATCATCGCCACCAGCACCAGGATGATCACCCAGGCATCCACCGGCACGGCCTTGAGCAGGAAACCCAGGCTGCCGAAGCCAAAGCCCGACTGTTCTTCATCCACGCCGTAAACCACCAGTTTCGACTCGGCGCCCTGGGCACTGGCATCGGCCAGCAGCAGTGTGGCCGGACGGGCTACCTTGGACAGGCGCAACTCATCGATCGCCCCGGCGAACGGCAGGTGACCGTTGGCGGCTTCAGGCAGGTCGGCACCGAGCGCCAGTTGCGAATTGAACGCCGGCAACGCCACGGCCAGGCTCGCGGTTTCGCGACCGTTGACGTACAGCGCGAGCTTTTCACCTTCGGCGGTGAACGCCAGGTGTTGCCATTGGCCGGGGTTCAGCGGCTGGGTGGAGGCGGCGCGCTGGCCGTCAACCTCCACAAACGGAGTCCCTTGGTTCACACCGAGCACCAGGCTGTGCGGGCCATCGCGACGGGCCAATACCACCTGCTCGCCACTGGCCTGGTCCAGACGCAGCCAGGCACTGAAGGTGAATGCCCCACCTGCCGCGTGTTGCAACGACGGGCTGGCCGGCAGCAGCAACGGTTGACCGCCGAACTGCAAGGCGCGGCCGATCACGCCGTCGATGCTGGCGCCGCTGGCATTCACCGCCGTATTGCCATAAGCGGTGGTGTCCCGTGGCGGCGTGCCGTTGGCGCCATCGAAGTGGTAGAGGGCGGTGTAATTTGGGTCGAACGTCAGTTGGCCGTTGGCGGTGGACGGTGCTTTCTGGTTGCCGTAGTACATCCAGATGTCCTGGCGCTGGCCGCCTTCGACCTTGGGCACATCGACCCAGATCAGCGCCATGCCCATCAGTGGGTCAAAGCTTTCGATCTGGTGGTTGAACACGGTCTTGTCATCGGCACTGACAAAGCGCAGGTCGGCGCCATCGTCCTTGACCCCATCGAAGCTGAAATTGCCGGTGTGCAGGCGCACCAGCAGCGCGGTACGGCCCAGGGCCTGGTTGATCGCCGCGCCTTGGGCGGTGGTGTCCACGGTGATCTGTTTGCGGTAGTGCCAATCGTCCTGCCACCAGGCATGGGCGGTGGCCGGGAGTGTAAAGCCCAGGCAGATCAACAGGCTCAGGAATAGGCGTTGCATGGGTGAAGTCTCCGGAAGATAAGGTCAGAAAGTCGCCTGCACACTGAAGTGCAACCGCGAGTCCTGTTTCTGGGTGTTCGGTCCATCGAGCAGCGGGTAGCCCCAATCCAGGCTGCCGGATAACCATTTGCTCAAACTGGCGCGGGTGCCCAGGCCAACGCTGGCCAGGCTGTATTCGTCTTCTTGCTCGGCAAGCGGTTTTTGCAGGCGCAGGCGCGCCCCCTCGGCGAACGCGTAGAAACGCCATTCCTGCACATAACTGCCGAGGAACCTGGCGAGGGACGGTGTGCGCATTTCCTGGGAGAACAGGATGCCCTCATCGCCCGTGCGCTCCGCAGCGAGGTAGCCGCGCACCGAAGTGGCCCCCCCGGCGGAATACTGTTCGTTGGAGACCAGCGGGCCCGAGGCCAGTTGGAAGCCGCTCTTGGTCGCCGACTGCCAGTCGTTGCTGAAGGTGTAGGTGTAATTCACGTCACCCTTGAGCACCGCGAAACTGGGGCTGGCCTTGTAGCGCTTGTACTCGAAGTCCTGTGAGTCGCTGCCATAGCCAAAGAACGCGCGGGTGCCCACCACCAGGTTCAAGCCCAGGCCCAGGGAAGACTGCTCGCTGTAGCGATAGCCGTTGTAGCCGAACGTGAATGGCGCGTATTTGAGCGGCACCTGGTCACTGTTGCTGCCCAACTTCAGTTGTTCGTCGAAGTCCTTGAAGTCCACGCCGAAGGAGAACGAATGGGCCCAGTTATCACTGGCCGGCAGGTTGTAGATGGCCGACACACCGTAGGAATGGCCCTTGCCCAACACGTTGCTGCCGCCGATGGTTGCGATATTGCTGTCGGACTGGTAACCGGAGAACTGCAAGGTCCAGCGCTCATTCAACGGGGCGCTGTAGGAGCCCGACCAGACCTTGGCATTGCTAGTGTCCTCGGGTGCGGTGAAATAGGTCAGGGAAATGCTGTGACCCAGTTGCCAGAGGTTGTCGTAACCCACGGTCGCTACCGAGCGCAGCTCTTTGGTGTCGGCGCTGTAGTCGTTGTTCAGGCCGACGCTGGCGTGCCAGGGGTTCTGGTCTTCGACCTGCAGGTCGACGTCCATGGTGCCCGGGCGCTGCCCTTCGCGTACCAGCGGCGTCACTTGCCGACCGACGCCACGGTTGAGCCCCGCCAGCTGGGTTTGCACGCTGGTGAAATCCGGCACCGCGCCTTCCTTGAGCGCCGGCACGTCTTCGCGGATTTCCACCGGCGAATAGTGCTTGGCGCCGACCACCCGCACCCGGCCAACCTTGGTTTCGCTGACTTGCAGATAGACGATGCCGTCATCGACTTTCTGCTCGGGCAACTCCACAAACACCGATTGGTAGCCGCGCGCCTGGTAGATCTTCTGCAACGCATCGCGTGCGCCTTCAATATCGCCGAGGGTCTTTTGCGGACCCAGGAACGGGTACACCGCTTCCTCGATCGCCGCCGCATCGAGTACGGTATTGCCGCGCACGAAGTATTCGTTGACGTCCACCCGGCGTGCCGCGCCCTCCTCTTCGGCCCACGCGGGTTGGGCCAAGGCCCCCAGCGTCAGGCACAGCGCCAGCGTTGACTTGAACAGATGCTCCACACCGCCCCCCGGTTGTCTAAAAAAGAGTTGTCTAGAAAAGTTATGCGCCTTCGCCGATTGCACGGCGTTCGGCCTGCTCAATTGCTGGTGGTCGAAAGATGGCTGTGCCGGGCCAGCCAGGTGTGCAGCAGGGCGAAGTTCAAGGAGAACTCCGGCATGTGCAGCAAGGCGCCACAAAACACTTCACCGATGATTTTCTGGATGAGTTGCACCGCACGCGGGTTGTTCAGCAACGTGGCGATGTCGCGCTGCAGGGCGTGAATGCCCCACACTTTCTGGTTCAGGTCGAGGCCGACGAACCAGCGGAACAGCAGGTTGTAATTGAGCTGTTCGTGCAGCTGCTGTTCGCTGGGTACCGAATACAGCAGTTGCAGCAGCAGGATGTGCACCACGGTGTGCGGGGCAATCAACATGCCCGGCTCGGCCTGGAGCAGGTCACGGTGCTGGTCGAGCACTTCGTCGATCTGCGGGCGCAGCAACACCAGCGAATGGCCGTCGGGGATGTAGCTGGAGACCTCCTTCAAGGCGCCCTGCCAATCGTCCTGAGAGACGATCCACACCCACGGCGCGCCGTAGCGGTACACCGAAACCGGCTTCTTGCGCGCGGCTTCGACGATCTTCGACAGGCGCTGATCGAGCTCCTGCATGCCGACTTTCGAGTAACGTTCCATAGTTCCCATGTGCCCCACTCCTGGCGTCCTGCTGACGGCTTTGGAGGGGACTTTTGATCGCCTCCAGCGCGTTACATAGGCAAGACGGGAGTGGATGCGGGCTACCGAACTTTTGTCATGAAAGCTTCATTTTGGATTGAGAGGGGGGCATTTTTTCAGCTGGGCTTTTTGGGTGCATATCCGTTATTTGGGTAACGGCGGCTTATGGTTCCGCTCTTACAGCGGCTCACTTTTGAAGAGCGCAAAAGTAAGCAAAACGCTCTTGCCCCACCACTCGGCACCTCGCCCAGGCTCGGTGTGCCCTCACTCCGGCTTTGGACCGTGGGCCGCCGTCATGGGCCATCCTTGGCCCAGGACGGCTAACCCGGCGTCCTGCCGGGTTACCCACGCTCCAAAGCCTGCGTTCGGCCAGCGTGGTTTAACGGGGCGCCTAAGATCAAGATCAAAAGCAAGAGCACAGCGGCCTACCGGCCGGCTTGAGTGGGGTGAAGCAACAGCAAAAACACACGCGCTCCTACAGAGAAGCAGCGCGGCGGCCCGCGGAGCAATGCCGGAGTGAGGGCACACCGAGCCTAAGCGAGGTGCCGAAAGGCGGGGCAGAGCCCATTGCTTACTTTGGGCTGGGCCGGCATTCCGGCTTTTCCAAAGTGAGCCGCTGTAAGAGCGGAACCATAAGCCGCCGTTACCGCAGCAACGGATATGTACACCGCCACCCAAAAAAAACGGGGCAATCACTGATCGCCCCAAACGGTCCATCGAGAGGTCCTTCCAAAACCCTTACAAATTGATCTGCCGCCGCTCCTCATCCGTCAACCGCGCCTGCGCCTGCTCACTCAACGGCCCCGCGCCCAACACCTGCACCGGACTGTTCGGGTTGTACGCAGATGTCTTCTGTTGAGGCTCCGGCTCACGCGGCACTGGCTCAGTGCCAAACCCCAACACCTCCACCGTCACGATTGACGCCCGGCCCTGCTTCGCCGCCGCCTGCTGGCTGCGCGCCGCATCCTCCGCCGCCTGGGACGCCGCCGCGCCCGCCGCACTGGCCGAAGTCATCGCGCCGGTGTTCACCGCCGCCGTCACCGGCACCCCGGACGATTTACCTTGGGTCTGGATGTTCGCCGCGTTGACCACACGCAAGGCGGCAATGTTGACGTTACCCGACACCCGAATGCCCGCTTCGCCCGCATCGATGGTGCCCGCTGGAGCCAACAGGTCGATGTCACCGGCCGGCACTTCGGCAATCGGCGCCAGGGTGGCAATACCCGCGCCGGAACTCGGCACGTTGGGCGACAAAGTCACATTGCCCCAGGTGTCATACACCCGCTTGGGCGGGGTGTAGAGCACAGTGGTTTTCGAGCCGCGCCCGGCGTTGATATCGCCTGAGTCGGACCAGGCTAGAATCGACCCGCCAAAGGTCGTCATGATGCGGCTCTGACCCAGCAGGATACTGCCCTGGGCATACAGCTGAATGTCCCCGGCACCTTGGGTGATCACCCCGGCACTGGCCGGCGGTGCAGACCCTTCAATGCCGAACACCTGCTGACCGCCCGGCGTGAGCATCTGGATATCGCCACCAAACCGGGTATGCACCCCGGCACCGCCGTACAGGGTGATGTCGCCGTCATACACGATCGGGTTGCCCGCCACGTCCTTGCTCGGCAACAGCCGGTCGATGGCGGCGCGGCTGCGCACAAAGCTACCGGAACGCGGGCCGGTGGCCAGGTTGAACTCACGACCGCCCTCGCGCACTTCGGCGAAGTACACCGAGCGGGCGAAGATGCGTTGTTGCTCGGGGCCCAGGCCCGCGAAGTACGCCCGTGCCTGGTCGGCGTCGCCGCTGAAGGCATAGCGTTCCTTGAGCCATTGCAGCAGTTCGGCCTCGTAGGTTTTCGCCACTTTGCCCGCCTGCCCGGCCAGGGGCACGCCTTCGACCGCCTGGTTGGCGCGGTCCAGGTAGGGCGTCACGAATTTCAGGTAATCCAGGCCATTGGACCCAACCCCGGCTTCCAGCACGATTGAGGCACCCGGGCGCGAGTCCCCCACCGCCACGGGTCCCAGGCTGGTGATCGAGGCTTTGTCTTCCATCAACAGGTTGCGCCCGGCGCTGACCTCCAACGTTCCGGGCCCGGCGACGCTGAAGTTGCTGTAGACGATGTCGCGCCCGGCCGAGACCACCGACACATCCTCGGGGCGGTTGTGAACGAACACGTTGCCGCTGCTTGCCCCGCTGTAATCGCCGTTATTGCCCCGCAGCGCAGGGAACATCGTCGGCTGGCCCAGATACGTGCCGGAACTGACGATGTCACGCCCTGCCCGCATCCATACCGGGCCTGCGGCTTCATAACGGACCTGCCCTTGCCGGTCCCCGTTGAATGTGATGATTTCACCACTGCGCAAGCCTACGATATCGCCTTGCCGGGTATAAAACCTGGCCGGTTCTGACTGGGCGGCCGGGCGCGCAAGGTCGGTCAGGCTGCGCAAGGCAAACAACGACAGGTCATCCAACATGGCGTTACTGCCCAGGTTGTCGACGACCTGGCTGAACCCGTTTCGGCCGACAAAGGCTGGCGCGAAAGGCGTCGGTATCGAAGCCAGGCTGTCACCCGACTGGTTGACCGCGTAACCGCTGGCGTAGATCGAATCCCCGGCCAGCATCGCCAGCCGCCCGTTGCTCGACGGTGCAAGCAACAGTGAATACGCCGGGTTGTTAGGCTGCGGGCCAATGCCCAATGCAGACGCGCCGAGATAGATGCTGCCGTTGGCGGCCACCACGCCGAGTTTCGAAGGGAAAATGAAGCGTCCGTCGGTACTGGAGTAATTCTGCCCTTTCAACGGGGAAGCATCGCCACCTGGGCTAAGCGATACGCTCTGCACGCTAGGCGTCAAGCTGCCACCTGCGGAGAATAAGTCGATAGCCGTGCGCTCGGTCCATAACGAGAACCAAGTGGCCCCATTACCATAGTTTTGACCGTTGTAATTGAACGCCTGGTTATTTTCGGTAGAGACACGGCCAGGGTCGCCGGTCCCCGCCAACACTAAGTCACCCCGGGTCGACAGGCTCGCCGTGGCATCACCAAGCATCAGCGTGATCCCGCCGGTGGCCGTACCCAGGCTCGCGGTGTACGGCGAGTAGGCCCGTGTGTCCTTGGCATCTTGATCGCCACGCATACCGCCATAGTTCAAGGCGATTCCTCCCAGGCTGCCGACCTGCAGGTTCAAGGCACCCCGCAGGTTGGTGAAGACACCATTGAGGCTGAGGGTTTCTGCTTTGACGTCGCCTGACAATAAACTGTCAGCATTAGGTCGCGTCGCACGAGCCTCCAGCCCCGGGTTCAAATCCCCGCCCATACGCACATCCAGGTCACCACCACCGGTCAGCAGCAACTGGCCGTCAACGACCCGCCCGGTACTCCCAACCGCCAACACCAACCCTTCACTACGTGGTGCTGTCCTCCCACCCAGTGCGCCGCGTCGAGTCTGCATGCCGCCATCGCTGCCCAGGTCCAGGGTCAGGTTGCCGCCACCCAGGGTGCCGACACCGGTGAACCCCACCAGGCGTGGTAGCTGGTTTATCTGCGCAGCGTCTTCGAAATACATGTTGGCGCCGGCTTCGCTCTTTACGTAAGTGCCAAAGTTGACCCACCAACTGGTGGGTATGGGGGATACACCCGCAGTGTTGCCCGTGCCTTGGCGCCACAACCAGTTACCCAGGTTCGTACTGTTGAGTTGAATGCGACCGTCGTTGGGGGCTGCCACATCCGTGTTCGGCGTCCAGACATCGCCCGTCAGGCTACCGCCCGTGCGCAGCAATACATTGCCGCCTCCGTCGGGATACCAAGCGGCATAAGGGCTGGCGCTGCTCTCATTGACCAAGGCTTCATACGCCTTGGCCGCACTACCCAGTACCGTTCCATCCGCCGAGATCGTACGAGCCCGGTCAAAGTCCGCAGCGGCACTGCCTGCGCGAGAAGCGCTGGAGGTTCCTGCGGTGTAGATGCCATAAGGCGATTTCATCGCCACATTGCCTGAGGCGATCAGGTCCAGGTCCCCGGTGCCGGTGCGCAATACGCTGAAGTGCTGACTCACTGGCGAAACTAGTTTCACGTCACCGATGGTCACCTGCTCGGGTTTTGCCGGAATCGGCTCGCCCAGGGAAACGCACATATCCGGGTCGCAGAAACTCTCGTCCGCCGAGGAGACCGGCTTGCCGGGAACAAAGCCGAAGAGCTCTGCAAGATCACTCCACACGTAATTGACGCGAACACACATTTGCGCTTCATCACAAAAGCCCCAATCAGCCTCCTGCACCGGCGTTCCAGCCTCGAAACCAAACAACTCGGCGGCAAAATCGCTCCAGTACCAGGCCCCGCCTGGCCGCGCCGGCTGGGCCGGGATGATGATCTTGTCGTGGGTTTCGTAGATGCCGTAGTGCGTGTCGGCCAGCGTCAGGTCACCGGCAAAGGCCGGCCGGATCGAGCGCGTGTCGGCAGCCTGGGTATCGGCGCCGGAAACAAGGCGCAACGACCACGACTGCGAGCCCTCGGCCAGCATCGGTGCCACGGCCCAGTTCTGCCGCGCGGTGGCGCCGGTCACGGTACGCAACGGCACCGACACCGTGCCGGTGGGCAGCTTGACGTCTGTGCCGTAAGGAATCAGCGCCCCCACCTTGAGCGCCAGGTCACCGGCCAGCAACACACCATCGGCCGCACCGCCCGACACGGCCCCACGGCTGGGCAATGGCACGCCCGCAGGCCAGGTCATGGCACGCAGGGAAGCGGCGCCAGCCAATACCGTGCCCGCCTCCAGTTGCGTACCGGCGGCCAGCACTACAGGTTGTTGCAGCAACGTACCGGCGGCGTACAGCAGGTTGCCGGCGCCGTCGCGTACCGCCGCGCTCAACACGGTGTTGGCCGGCAGGGTCAGAGGCGCATCGAGCGTACCCAGGGTCGGCAGCACAGTCCCTTGGGCCAAGCTGGTGGCCTGCATCGGCAATGGGTAGTTGAGGGTCTTGCCGGTAGGGAACGCACTGCCATTCGCCAGGACCACACCAGGGCCGGGCACGATCACATCGGAGCCAAACCCTTGCAGGCCCGGGGTCAATACCCAACCATTGTCGTCCGGCGTTACCGGCGGCGGCGCAAAACCGTCGTTGATGCTGCCGTAGACGTTGATGTTGCCACCGGCACGTACCACCAGGCTGCCCACTTCACCCGAACCGTATACCGAGGTCTTCGGTGTGTTGGGGTTGACGCTGGCGTAACGGTAACCGGAAAGGTCGAGGTCGCCACTGACTACCAGGTCGCCCTGAGTGACGATTTCAACACCTGGACGCAGATGGAAGGCCTCGGTGTAGCGGCTGTTGTTCAAGCCCGCGAGTTTGCCCTGCATCAACCCAGTGTTGTTCAAGGCGTTGTTGATAAAGGCTTCGGCAAGGTCATGCTTTTGCTTCAGGTAATTCTGGTCGATCACCTGGTACGGCTGGCCACTGGCCGAAGGCACGGTGCCAAGCGGTGCATCGGTATAACGAGCCACTGCGTTTACCGCAATGGAGCGGGCACCCTGAACGTTGATCCGCCCACTCGCATCAATGGCCACGTCATTGGCATTGAGCCGTGGTGCATTGAGCTCCAGGGTGCCGCGGGCTACTCCGTCGTATTGCCCACGGCCACTACCCTGGGCCGCCGCCGTGCCGTGGCGCAGGTCAATACGCACGCCATCGGCCAGGGTCAGCTGACCGTCGCCGCTGTTGAGTTCCACCACTGCCCGGTTCGGCGCATCGATAATCTTGCCGTAGCTGTCGACCCGCAGAGCCGTGCCGTGGGCATCCAGTACTGCACTGCCGGCGAGGCTCAGGCCCTGCTTGCCGGCCAGGCGAATGCTGCCGACCCGCTCGCCACTGGCATCGACGGTGCCCACCACCGTCAGGCTACCGTTATCCACCGAGACGTTGACTAGGTTGGCTTTGAGCTCATCGCCAATCACCAAGTTGCCTTGCTTGAGCTGGAAGCTGCGCGAGCCGAACACCTGGCCTTGGTTCAAGCGCTGGTTCAGGGCGGCGAAATCACCCATCTGCTGCGCTCGGATGTCCACACCACCCGCCTTGTACGGCACCAGAGTGCCACCGGCATCGTAATAGCCGCTGCTGCCGGCGCGAATCTGCCCTTGCAGGTCAACCTGACCCGCGCCATCGTCCACCGCCACCGCCTTGAGCAAACCACCCTGGTTGAACTGCGCGGACATATCGATCAGCGCGCCTGCCGCCTGGCGAATATTGCCGTGGCGGCTTTCCAGGCTCACATCACCGCCCCAGCTGTATTGGCTCACATCGTTGATCTGTACTTTGCGCCCACTGAGGTCCAGACGCGAAGCCGCGCCCAGGGTCAGTTCCTCATCGGCGCTGAGGGTCAGCTTGCCGCTGGGCAGCACGACCGAGGTATCGACGCCTACATTGCGCCCGGACAGCATCAACTCCGCCCCCAGGGCGTCGATGGCTGCCGCATCCACCGATGCCGCACCGCTGGCCGGGGCCGTCACGGTCACTGTGCCACCGGCGCTGATGCGATTGACCGAACCCGCTTCGCCGGTCAGCAAAGGCGTGGTGATGGCCAGATTGCCGCCGCTGTAGGCGAAGCCCTTACCGGCTTCATAGGCGCCCTGGGCCTGGTGCACCGCCAGGCTGCCTTTGTGGTTGGCGCTGATGCGCTCACTGGCATTGAGATTGACGTTGGCGAAACCCAGGGTCATCCGGCCATCGTTGGCCAGGCTGTCGGGCTGGGTATTTCGGCCATAACCGAACTCGATGCGCCGCGCCTGCAACGTCAGCGTGCCACTGCCGGTGCCTGCGCCGTTGCTGATCACGGCGGGCGGCGCAGTTTTGTCGCCGCCCCATACCAAGGTGCCGGTCTGGATCAAAGCCACGTCACTTGCGCTGCCGTACCCGTAGATCGCCGGCGTGGTCAGCAGAAGTTCATCAAGCAGCGATTTGCCCGAACTGTCGAGGGTACTCAAGCTGGCGCTGCCATAGAAATTCAACGATTGCCCGGCGGTCAGCGCCAGGCTTTGCAGGGCCGGCGCGCCATTGGCGGTGTCACCCCGCAACAGGCGATCCAGCACTTGCTGGTTGAGGCTCAAGCCCGACGGCAACACGCCACGCGCAGCCGCTTCGGCCAGCGCCTCGGCACTGCCGACGTTGATCCCGCCCACCGCCAGTGCCAGATGGCGGGTGCCGTAGCGCACGCTGTCGCCCAACGCAAACCGGTTGGTGGTAGCAAACGCAATCGAGCCCTCGGAATACAGCGACGTATCACCGCCGCAAGCCCCTGGATTGCATTGGCCAATGAGGATGCTGCCCGGCCCTAGGCCATTGGCGCCGCTGGTCGGCGCCAGCATCTGCAGACGCCCATTGGAGACGGCCAATACACTGCGATCGCCAGGCCGATAAATAAAGCCATTATCCGAATCATAGGCAGCCTTGCCGCGACCGAGGGTATTGATCGACGCGCCTTGTTCGATCTCAATGGCACCCGAAGTTCTTCCTGTCATCAAGAACACTTCCGGTGCCGCCAGTGTGGCGCCCTGACGTACGACAACCGACTGCGCAGTGGTTCCTGTGTCGAACCCGACGAAGTTGCCGCCCTGGCCATACACCACCGTCGTTTCGCCGCCCACCACCAGGCGGGCCGCGCCCAAGGCATTCAAATCGCTGGCGCGCACCGACACCATCGACGCCGTGTGACTGGCCTGGGCGGTATCAGCAACCACCTCGATAGCATTACCGCCACTCAGCACCGCAACCGTGGCACCAAACCCACCTTCGGCGGGTTTGAATCGCCCCTCGCCGTCAAAGCTGAACCCCTGGCCTTGCTGACCAGGGATCAATTGCAGCTTCAAGGTCTTGGCGTCGGCCTCAAGCGCGCCACGCGGCACCCCCAGGCGTGCCGCATCAGCACGAACGAAATCGGCATAGGAGGTTTCGTTGTATTGCGAATACCGGCGCAATACCGCCGCCGGGGTGACGATCACCTGGCTCGATAAACTGTCGCGAATGCCGGATCCGGCAATCGACAGGAATCCTTCGGTTGACCAGGAACCGTTATTCATGACTGAGGCGCTGCGCATCGAACCGCTGGCGAATGGCGCTGCCAAGCCGTTGAGCTCTACCCGAAACGCACCCGGCAACAGGGCATAAGTGGACGGCAGCAAGGTGTAGGTGCCTGCTGGAAGGCCCGGCACACCTGCCCCGATATTGATTTGTTGACCTGCCAGCGGCTGGGTAGCCCCCGCCTCGCCACCGCTGGGTGCTACGCCCGGCTGCACGCCCGGAACAATGGCGTAGACCGGGTTGGTCGCCAGCCCCGGCAAGGTAAAGCGCCCGTCCGCGCCCATCTGTACCAACGGGTTGTAGCGTGCATCGGTGGAGCCCCCGCGCCCGGAAACAAACGCCGCGCCGAGCAGTTCGCCGCCACCGCTGAGGTCCAGCACCGCGTCCTGCTGCACATTCAGCGAGCGCCCCGCCAGTTGCACGCCCACCGCCAGGTTGCCCGTTGCACGGGTGCCGCCGGCGCCCAACAGTTCCACCTGCTTGCCGTTGTACTGCCAAGTCACGCCGTCGACTGTCCCGCCATAAGGCAGCACCAGGCCACCGGCGCTGACGGAGGTCAGGCTGCCAGGCAGCAGGTTGAGCACTTTGGTCGAACGAACGATGTCAGCACTCACACCCAGCGTCAGCGCGCCCATGGGGGCCCGCAACACACCACCTTGTTCGATGGTCGAAGCGCCCAGTAACAAGCTGCCGAACACCGAATAAGGCTGGGCCGGAGCCAAAGTGCCGACTCTGCCGATGCGCAGGGTCCGTGTCGGATCAAAGTCGCTGTTGAGCCCGGTATTGCCGGCCATGACTTCGGCAACAGCTCCGGTCGCCGGGTAAATCTGTGCGGCCGTGAGGTTCAGGTCAGCCTGGGTGGTCAAGGTGGTTTTGGTCTTGAACGTAGTGCCCGCCAAAAAACGCATGTCGCCTTGACTGACCAGATCGGCCTGATCGAACGCACGTCGATCAATCCCGTCGGCCAGCGCTTTCGAGCGTTCGGCATGGGCACCGAAGTTAACCCCGTCACGCACATCCAGCACGTTTGCAGCTTCAACCCTCAAGCGGCCCGCTGAGCCCTGAGTGGAAACGCCGCCCTGGACCGTCGGGCGAACCGAGCCGTCAGTGCCTTCGCTGTTGTTGCCAACCCCGGCCAGGCGCACATAGGGCGCCGCCAATAACACGCTGGCCTGTCGGGACGCCCCATCCGCCAAGGCCATGGCCCCGGCGTACAGGCTCAGGCTCTGCCCCAGGCGCAGCGACACGTCACCCTCGAAGCTGACCAGGCCATTACTGAGCAGCGACAGGTTATCAAAGCCACCCGCGTTGACCCGGTCGACCGTCAGCCGGCCATGGCCGTAAGTCAGGCTGCCGGCGACCGACTCGGGCGTGCCGCCATCGGGCAACGATGTGCCTGAGCCGGAGGCGCTGACGACCAATTCGCGTGCTTGCCGCACGCGGGCGTTGGCCGCATCGCCATAAAGCGGTGCTTCCAGGGCCACGTTCAGGCTGCCGCCCGCAGCCCCCGCGCCTCCGCTGTTGGCCACGAGTGTGCCGTCCAGGTACACGCCGTTGTTGGATGCCAGCGAGATACTGCCCCCCCGACTGGCAACCATCCTCGGACCGGCACCGGTCAGGTCCAGCAGCGCCTGGGTGCCCGAGGCGTCAAGACGAGCGCCCTCACGCACCACCACGAACACGTTGGCTGCCGTGGCGATCCCGGTGGCCGGGTCGATGACTCCGCCAATGACGATATTGCCGCCCTGCCCCACCACGCCATAGCGCCGACCCAGGCTGTCGACGGCGCTGACCGCCCGCGCGGCCACATCCAGCACAGCGTGCTCGCCAATCCAGATCGAACGGCCATGGCCCTGGTTTTCAACGCTGCTCGCCACGGTGGGCTGCACGCTGACGCCGCCCAGGGTGATGTTGCCGCCCCAGGCGTTCAAGGTGCCGTCCACTGTCAGTTGGCCAACACTGCGTAGGCTGATCGCTTGGCCTGGGTCAACATTGATCTGCGTGCCCTGGCCAATGCGCACTTGCGCCGAGGCCATCTGCGCCGCTGTCGACAGCAGGGTGCCGGCCTGCAGGCTCAGGCTCGCACCTTTGCGTGCGGTCAACTGGCCCTTGGTGGGGGTTTCCCGGTATTGCGGCGGGGTCCAGACCTCAAGCGCGTTGCGCGGGTCGGCACCACTCGCCAGGTTTTGCGCGGTGTCATTGAGGCGGTACACCGGTGCGGTCACGCTGACCTGGGTTCCGTCGGCAACCAGCAAACCTTCATTGCCGGTGATGTCATAGGCGCCGAAGCCCTTGTTGAAGAACCCGCTGCCCAGTTGCAGCGTATCGGCCTGGGGGGCGACAGGCTGATCACTGATCAGCACCTTGCCAGCCTGCACACTCAGGCGTCCACCGCCATTGACCCCATAGCCGATCAATTCACCGTTGAGGGCCAGGTTGCCGCGGCTGTCGGCGCTGTTGGCGTTCGCCGCGAGCGTCACGTCACCGCCCTTGCCGCCGACCAGCTGGTTCCTGGCATCCAGGGCCGCACCGGAGGACACGTCCACCCGGCTACCCGTCGCCAGCGTCACATCGCCGCTGCTGCGCACCAGCACGCTACCACCGTTGAGGTAGGGCAACCGGCTGCTATCGTTGGCGCTCAACAACTGGTTGCTCCACAAGCCGCTGGTGTCCAGGGCCACGCCGCTGTTCACCGTCAAGCTGCCGCGAGTGCCAAGGGTCACGTCGTTCCTGCCGGCCGAGGTGATCTGTGCCAATACATTGCCCAGTTGCAGGCTGCCGGAATGCGCGGTCAGGTTGGCATTCACTTCGACCTTGGGTCCGAACAGGGTGATGTCGCCGGCCGGTGCCACCTCCAGCGCGCCATTGACCAGAATCGAGCCGGTGCTGGCGATGTTGATCGCGCCCAGCTTCGTCGCGTTCAGGGCGTCGCTGTCCAGATACAGCGTGGACGCCCGCTCGGCCGGCAACACGCTGTTCAAGTCCAACCCTGCCGCGATGGCCGGCGCTCGCGGTCCCAGCACGACGTTTTTCACCGTGGTGGCATCCGCGCCCAGGGCGTACTGCAACTGGGCGCTGTCCTTGACGTAATACGGCACGTAGCTGCCGACCATCAATGCGGCGCCCCGGGCCACGGCTTTTTGCGATTGCAGGTAACCGTCCAGGCCCTTTTGCGCAGCCTGGGTCTGGCGATCGCCCTGGTAAGTGTCACCGACAGCCTGCCCCTCGAGCACCGCGCCGGCGGTACTGATGACCAGGCGCCCGGCATCACGGCCCACGGTGTAGCCGGCCTCGCTGCGTTCGCGGGGTGCGATCAACGGGTTGTAGTAATAGTCGGTCACGCCCCAGCGCTGGCTATGGTCTTCGTAACCCTTGTAGATACCGCTGTAGAGCAGGTCCCCGGGTGCGCTGGACAGCTCATACAGACGCCCGTCCGGGCCTTTGAGCCAGGTTTGCTTGACCTTGCCCGCCTGCACGTCGAGGGTGCCGCCCGACAGGTTGATCTGCGAGCCGTCCTGGGTGACCACGTCCTTGCCGCTGAACATCACCGTGCCGCCCTGGGCCATCCACTCGCCAATCCCATGGTTGCGGGTGCCCAGGTAACCGCCCACCTCCAGCAAGCCGCCGGCGGTGTACCAACGGTCCGTGGCATAGCCGTTAGTGCCGGCCGGGACGAAAATCAGGTCGCGTACATCCACCCAGACGTCGTTGTTGTTGAGGGCCTTGCCATCGCGGTTGACCGCCGCATCGCGCTGCTCGTTGCCCTGGATGTTGACCTTGACGCTGTTGGACTCCATCGCCAACTTGACCCCGATGGCGCCGGAGACATCGATCACCGCACCGTCACGCACCAAGCTGCGCTGCGCGGCCTTGACGCCGACCTGGCCACCGGTGGCGAGAGTCAGGGAGCCCTTGCGAAAATCCACGCTGCCGTCGCTGGTGATCTCCACCAGGGACTGGTCGCGGCGGTAGGCGTCAGCGGGCACGACGTTGCCGGTCTGGTCAACCGACGGCGTGAGCAACCCGGCACGCTGGCTGTCGAGGGCATTGCTGGTGTCGAGCACAATGGCGCTGAGACTGCCCTCTCCCATGGTCACGCTGGCGTCGTTGCCCGTGCCCTTCAAGTGCAAGGTGCCCCGGGCGTCCACCGAGGAGCTGGAGAGCAGCACACCGTTTTGCAGCACTTGCTGGGCAGTCAGGGTGATGTCGCCGGTGGAAGCCTGGATCAATCCGCTGTTACTGGCCTTGCCACTGCCGGTGACGCTGACTTCATTGCCACGTGTAGTGGAGGTGACATTGCCATCGGTGCTGTAACCCTTTCTGATCACAAAGCTGTCACCAGCCGCCAGGACCGTCTGGCCCCGCGCGGTGGAAATGCTCCCGGCGTTCTCCACCTCTTTGCCGAGCAACAGCACGTAACCGCCGCCGGCGGTGGACGTGGCGGGCACCTGGGTCTGGATCTGCGCGCCGCGCTCGACCGTCACGTTGCCGGCGGCTTGAGTGAAACTCGGTGCGCTATTGCCGGAGCTGTACAAGCCCCTGGCGGTGAATTGTTCATCCGTGAACCCAGTGGCCGCAGCCACCAGGTTGCGCACGTTGACCTGGCTTGTGCCGCTGAACACCACGCCGTTGCCGTTGACGATCATCACCGTGCCGTCGGCCTTGATCGCCCCCTGGATCTGGCTCGGCGCGGTGCTGTTGTTGATCTTGTTGAGCACGGCCCAATCGCTGTTCTGCTGGAACTGCACGGTGGTGTCGCGGCCGACGTTGAAGGTTTGCCAGTTGAGGATGGCCTTGTCGGATGTCTGCTTGATTGACACCAGGGTCTTGCCGTTGGCGTCGGTCTGCACCGGTCCTTCGGCGTTGACGAACAGCGGCTTGCCGTCCGCGCCGATCACCACGTTCAAGCCATTGCCGCCCAGGCCGTTATGGATGGTCTGCGGCCCTGCACTGGCGTTGCCCCTCGCCGCAGCCTGCGCGGCCTGTTGCGCGGCAATCGCGGCGACACTGGTGTTGAGGTTCTGCAATGAGCGCTGCAACTGTTCGTTGCCGCGCTGCTGCTGGGACAACGGTGGCGGCGTGCCCGGCGTCACCACGCCCGGGCGCACACTGCCCGCCGCCTGCGCCGTGCCCTTGGCGGCAAACCAACCCGAACTGAACGCCTGAGGCTGCGCCGCATGGGCACCACCGGCAAACACCATCAACGCGATCACCTGCGCCAGGGGCTTGAGGAGCAACACTTGACCTGCGGTGGCAGGCGCCTTGGCGGCACGGGTAGCGGATGGCTTGAGTCGGGAACGCATCACTTACAGGTCCTTTTGACGGGGCAGGCGAACGACGGCGCGCAAACACAGCGCGGGCACGTGCAGTGGTTATTGCTTAAGGCGGTTGCCGGAGGGCGCGACCGAACTGTTGTCACACAATGTTCATGCGTTGCGGTTCAACTGGTTCGCTGGGCTGGAAAACGACAAAACCGGCAATGACACGAAGTCATTGCCGGCTGTGGGCCAACCCTGTCGAGACGGGGTCTTACTGCGGACGACCAATACCGTTGCAGGTGTTGGTGTCGCCCAGGCGCAAGGCGCTGGTGGTGGCATAGAAGTTGTCGTAGACAGCTTTCTGCCAGGTAGTGGACAGCGGGATGAAGGAGTGGCTGCTGATGGCCGAATTGTTCAGACCGGTGTAGTGACGGTTCAGGAATACGCGAATACGCGCGGTATCAGTGGTGTCTTTGTAGCACTGGCTGAAGACCAGGTTGGTGTAGCCCACAATCGGGTAACCCACGCTTGGGTTGGCGAACGTAGGAACCCACTTCAACGGGTCCTTGGCGTCATTGCTGCCAAGCGCCGGCGGAGCCACGGTATCGAGGCTGGCTTGAACGTTGACTTCGGTCGGCAGGTAACCGTTCACCGAAGCCACTTTGGTAGCGTCGTTGAACTGAGCGTAGTCGGGGCTGACGTAACCGATGGCACCGTTGTTGCCGGCGACTGCACTGGCAACACCGCCGCTGCCGGTGACCGCGATGTAGCTGGAGCCGGCCGGTGCGTTGGAGACTGGGTCAAAGCCGACGGCGGTCGCGAAGCTGTTGCTCACAGTCGGTACCGAAGCAGGTTTCACCGCCTTGAGGTGGTTGGTGAAGATCTCGGTGGTGCCGCTGGTTTCCTGGCGATAAACCACTTTGATCTGCAGGTTTGGACCGGCAGCGCCGTTGAACTGCACTTGGTTCCAGTTGGTGATTTTGCCGGCAAAGATATCAGCCAGTTGGGCGCTGGTGAGCTTCAGCGAGGTTTGACCGTCGATGTGATAAGGCACAGTCACCGAAGTGGCTTCGGCCGGGATTTGAATCAGCGGGCCGTAGGCAGTGCGGCCGTTAACGGCGTCGGCATTGTAGGCAGCCAGTTCCGCGGCACTGACTACCGAATCGCTGCCTGCATAATCAACGTTGATGCCGGCGGCCAATTTCAGCTTGGTCGAATCATTACCGAAGAACGCCTTCTTGCCATCGCCGCTGCCTACGCCGATGTAAGGGCTGAAACCTGGAACAG
This sequence comes from Pseudomonas sp. BCA17, assembly GCF_004519405.1. Lineage (GTDB taxonomy): Bacteria > Pseudomonadota > Gammaproteobacteria > Pseudomonadales > Pseudomonadaceae > Aquipseudomonas. The sequence continues at coordinate 435,188 of NZ_SGWI01000006.1, forward strand.
TGGCAGACAGAATGCCGGTAGCCGTCGTGGATGTCGCAGTGCTGCCGTAGAGTTTTTCCGGCAGGGTGGCGCCGCCGCCGACCACGGCAGCCATGGATTGGGCCGAAGCCAGTGCTGCAACCACCAAAGAGGCCGCGATCATAGTGCGCTTAAACATGAAGAATCTCCTTTCGTCGTGTTCGTACGTTTTGGGGTAGATGGCTCTTGCATGACGCCATGGCTTCGATCCCAAGCCGTGTACCGGGGGTGGCGAGGGCTGAGGCCATGGGTAGGAAATTTCGCAGCATCCGATGACAGCTGAGGGAAAAAACCTCGGGAGGAAGCGCTTGATTTTGAAAAAGATTCTCGGGTGTTTCGGTCATCATTCCGAACGGTTTTGACGCAGGTGACAGCGGGGTTTCAACGCGTTATTTCAGCCCAGGGCTGCAGGCGGCACAGGCCGTGCGGCAAGGGCTGGAAAATGACAGAACGAGGAACCCGAGGTCGCTCGGGTGGCCTAGGTCACCAGTTGGTTGATTTCAATGATCGGCAACAGCACCGCCATCACAATCACCAGCACCACCGCGCCCATCACGACGATCATCAAGGGCTCCAGTAACGCTGTCATGCCCATGGCGCGGCGTTCGATATCCCGGGACAAGGTTTGTGCCGCGCGCTCGAGCATCGGCGGCAGTGAGCCGGTTTTTTCGCCGCTGGCGATCAGGTGGATCAGTACCGGCGGGAAAACTTTTTCCAGCGCCAGCGCCGGCGCCAGGTTGGCCCCTTCGCGCACCTTGGCCGTGGCTTCGTTGACGCACTGGCTCAAGCGATCATTCGATAACGTCTGGCGCGCGGCCTCCAGCGCGCGTAGCAACGGCACTCCGGCACCGCCGAGGATCGCCAGGGTCGAGGCGAACCGCGCGGTATTCAGGCCCAGTACGAAGCGCCCGATCAGCGGCAGGCGCAGCACCCGGCTGTGCCAGTTCAGGCGCGCCACAGGGTTGCGCAAATACAGGCGCCAGCCCCAGAAGCCACCGACGATCCCGGCAAAACACAACCAGCCCCAGGCCCGTATAAAGTCGCTGGCGTTGAGCATGGCCAGGGTCAGGCCCGGCAAGTCCTGGCGCGCCTGGGAAAACGCGCTGACCACCTGGGGCACCACGTAGCTCAACAGGAAAATCACGATGCCAATGGACACCAGGCCGACCACGCCGGGGTAGATGAATGCGGTCATGATCTTGCCACGCAGGTTGTTACGCTCTTCGATGTAGTCGGCCAACCGCTCCATCACCTGGGCCAGGTCGCCAGACTCCTCCCCTGCTGCAATCAACGCACGGTAGATCGACGGAAAATCCCGCGGTCGCGCCGCCAGCGCATCGGCCAGGCGCATACCAGCGCGAACATCGGTACGTACGGCGCTGAGGGTATGGGCGATGTGCTTTTTCTCGGCCTGCTCCACCGTTGCGCTCAAGGCCGCTTCCAACGGCAGGCTGGCGCCCAACAGGCTTGCCAGCTGGCGCGTGGCCCAGGCCAGGTCGTTGTCCGACAGCTTGGCGCTGAACAGGCTGCCGCCGGCCGCCGCTTGTTGATTGCCCTCAATCTGCACCAACAATGCTGTCAAGCCTCGCCCCCGCAAGCTGGCGAATGCAGCACTCTGGCTGTCGGCCTCGACGTGCCCGGCTTCGACCTTGCCGCTGGCGTCGGCGGCCTCATAGCGATAGCGATTCATCAGGCGTCCCGTGTCACGCGCAGGATTTCTTCGGGCGCGGTGGCACCGCTGCGCACCCAGCGCTCGCCATCTTCACGCATGCTGAACATCCCGGCACGCCGGGCGGCCAGGCGCAGGTCCTGCTCGCCGGCACCCTGGTGGATCAGGCTGCGCACGTCGTCATCGACACAGAACAATTCATGGATACCGGTACGCCCGCTGTAGCCGATCTGGTTGCACTGCGCACACCCCACCGGGCGCCAGGTGCCGGGCGCGGCCGGATCCTCCTGCTTGCAATGGGGGCACAGGCGACGCACCAGGCGTTGCGCCAATACGCCGAGCAGGGACGACGCCAACAGGAACGGTTGCACGCCCATGTCGATCAAACGGTTGACCGCCGACACTGCGTCATTGGTGTGCAGCGTGGCGAGCACCAAATGGCCGGTGAGCGAGGCTTGCACGGCGATTTGCGCGGTCTCCAGGTCACGGATTTCACCGATCATGATGATGTCCGGGTCCTGCCGCAGAATCGCGCGCAAGGCCAGGCCGAAAGTCATGTCGATCTTGGCGTTCACCTGAATCTGGCTGATGCCCGGCAGGTCATACTCCACCGGGTCCTCCACGGTGAGGATATTACTGGTACTTGCATCCAGCCGCGCCAGGGCGGCGTACAGGCTGGTGGTCTTGCCGCTGCCGGTAGGCCCGGTGACCAGCACGATGCCGTGGGGCTGGCGGATCAATGTATCGAGGCGCGCCAGCAGTTGCGGGTCCATGCCCAGGGTTTCCAGTTGCAGGCGCCCGGCCTGCTTGTCGAGTAAACGCATCACCACTCGCTCGCCATGCCCGGTGGGCACCGTCGACACCCGGATATCAATCGGCCGCCCGGCCACACGCAAGGCAATGCGGCCGTCCTGGGGCAAGCGTTTTTCGGCGATATCGAGCTGCGCCATGATCTTGATCCGTGACACCAGCGCGCCATGCAGCGCCTTGCGCGGCGACACTACATCCCGCAGGGTGCCGTCGACGCGGTAGCGCACCACGGAATGGGTTTCGTAGGGCTCGATATGGATATCACTGGCTTCGTCACGGGCGGCCTGGGTGAGCAAGGCGTTAATCATGCGAATCACCGGCGCGCCGTCCTGGGTGTCGAGCAGGTCGGTAATCTCGGGCATGTCTTGCATCAGGCGGTCGAGGTCCACCTCATTTTCAGCGGCGCCGACGACCGCGGCGGCGCTGCCGGTGTCGGCGTAGGCACTGGCGAGCAGGCCGTCGAGTTCGTCGTCGCGAACCTGTTCGAGCTGGGCCTGGCCGAATTGGCGGTGGACTTCACTGATGGACCAGCCGGGGGTCGAGGGACATACGGTCAAGAGCATGCCCTGCTCGCTGGGGCGCAGGAGGATGCGTTGGGATTTGGCCCAGGCGTAGGGAAGCAGGCTCATTGGATTGACTCGCTTGCGCTGGCTTTAGATAGACCGAATACATATCCGTCGCTGCGCTCACGGCCACTTATGACCGCCCCATCGCAGCCAAGCCCCCTCCCACATGTAAACCTCGATATGTCAGGAAAATAGCCACCTGCCCTTGATCTGTCTTTTGATCTGGCTTTTGATCTTAAGCGCCCCATAAAACCACGCTGGCCGAACGCAGGCTTGAATCCGTGGGTAACCCGGCAGGACGCCGGGTTAGCCGTCCTGGGCCAGGGATGGCCCATGACGGCGGCCCACGGATTCAAGCCGGAGTGAGGGCATGCCGAGCCCAGGCGAGGCACCGAGTGGTGGGGCAAGGACCTTTTGGTTACTTTTGGGTCCCTCCAAAAGTGACCCGCTGTAAGAGCGGAACCATCAGCGGCCGTTACCGAAAAAACGGATATGTACACAACCAAAGATCTCATGGTCGCGCCCCAGACACCGGCACCGCCCGAATAACCGCCCGAGGCCCCTGCTGCTGCGCCCCCGGAATCGCCTTCTCCACCGAAGGCAACTGCGGCGCCTGCACATCCGGCATCGCCCAGCTACGCTCCGGCTGCAACCCACCCTGGGCCCGGCGCATGAACTCATAGCGATTCAACGTAATGCTGCGCCCCGCCCCACTGTCTCGAATGATGTAGGGCCGCAGGAACACCATCAAATTGGTCTTGGTCACACTGCGCTTCTCGCTGCGAAACAGCGCGCCCAACCCCGGGATATCCGCCAACCAAGGCACCCCATCGTTGCTCTGGCTGTAGCCATCCTGCAGCAACCCGCCCAGCACCATGATCTGCCCGTCATCCAACAGAATGCTGGTATCGATCGCTCGCTTGCTCGTCACCGTCCCGGCGTCCACCGAGGCCCGCGAGTCAACGCTGCTGACCTCCTGGTAAATGTCCAGCTTCACCGTGCCGCCCTCGGAAATCTGCGGCCGTACGTTCAGCTTGAGCCCCACTTCTTCACGCTGCACGGTCTGGAACGGGTTGTTGCTGGTGCCGCCACCGCCCGTCACGTAACTGCCGGTGACAAACGGGATGGTCTGCCCGACGAAAATGCTCGCCGCTTCGTTGTCCAGGGTCAGCAGGTTCGGAGTGGACAGTACGTTGGTGCCGCCTTTGCTCTTCAACGCCCGGGCCAGCACCTTGAGGTCCAGCACCTTGCCGATCCCCGGAATATCCACCGAGCCGTTGACCAACCCGATATTCAAGCCCTTGGGCAACACATCGATGCTGGTCTTGGCACCGGGCGTGCCGTTCAAACCACTGCCGCCCAGGTTGACGCCGCCGAAACCGCCCTTGCCGCCGAGGTTGCCGGCCTGCCATTGCACACCGAATTCACTGGCATCGTCTTCGCTGACTTCCACGATCAAGCTTTCGATGACCACTTGGGCGCGGCGCTGGTCGAGCATATCGATGACTTCACGCAGGTTGCGGTACAGCGGGTCGGGCGCGGAGATCAGCAAGGTGTTGGTGGTGGCATCGGCCTGGATCGTCACGCCACCGGCACTGAACGCAGTGTTCTGGTCGCTGGAAGTGCCGGCACTGGGTGGTTTGTCGGCACTATAGCTCGGTTGCACGCCACTGCCGGTGGGCGTACCGCTGCTGTTTTGCGTCGGGTTGCCCGAACTCCCCTGGGGGTTGCCGCCCATGGAACTGAGCTTGCCACGGGCTTCATCGCTGACGCCGGACTCGCTTTCACCGGTGAGCAACCCGCGCAACGACTGCGCCAGTTTCCCCGCCTGGGCGTTGCGCAGGTACACCACGTGCATATTGCTCGGGTTGCTCTGGGCATTGTCGAGCTTGTAGATCAGGTTGCGCGCCAACTCCGTGCGCTCGGGGCTGCCGGAGCGAATGATGATCGAGTTGGAACGGGGGTCGCCCACCACATTGATCTTCTGGGTCTGGTCGGCCCCCTGGGTTTCCAGCAGTTCGGCGACCATGGCGGCAATGTCCACCGCGATGCCGTTCTGCACTTTCACCACGTCGGTGTCGATGGCACTGGGGGTGTCGATGCCGCTGATGATCTGCGCCACCCGCGTGAGGTTTTCCGCATAGTCGGTGATGACGATGCTGTTGTTGCCGGGGTAAGCGTTGATCGGGTTGTTGGGCGACACGATGGGACGCAACACCGGGATCAGATTCACCGCGTTTTCATATTGCAGGCGGAAGGTGCGGGTTTGCATGCCACTGCTGCCGGCACTGTTGATCGGGCCACCGAGCAGTTTGGCGTCGGCTTCCGGCACCACTTGGGCTACGCCGCCCACGTCGACCACGCTGAAGCCCTGCATGCGCAGCGCCGCCAGCAGCATGTCATAGGCCTGGTGCGCGGGCACCTGGCCTTCGCTGACCAAGGTCAGGTTGCCCTTCACTCGCGGGTCCACCAGAAACTGTTGGCCGGTGGCGCGGGACAGTGCGCGCACCACCGCTTGAATATCCGCATCGACAAAATTCAGTTGCACCGGCTGGTCGCCCAGCGGGTTGCGTGCCTTGACCACGGTGGGGGCATGGCCACGGGCGCTGCTGGTCACCGGGTGCTGCACTCGCGGCGCCAGGGGCGGTTCGCGCTGACGGTCCAGCACGCTATCGCCATTACGTCGGGTTTCGGCCAACGGCTGGCCGAGTTCACTGTCCACCACCAGCGGCTTGGTCGATGGGGTGTTGCTGCACGCGCTCAGGGCCAGCAACAGCAGCGGCGCGACCTTGCGAAACGGCGCGGGATGAGAGACTGACCACTTCATGAAGCTTCCTTAGCGCCAAGCGCCTGATCCATGCGAACGGTCCCGGACACAGTGCCGGCCGAGTTGTCGACGGCGTCGCCGGCGCGTTGCAAGTGCGCTTCGGACACCTCCAGGGAAAATGAACGGGGGTTACCCAGCAGCCAATCCACCACGGCGTCCGCCGGGGCGCTGTCGAAGGTCAGGCGCCAACTGCCGGCGTCCAGCGCCTGCAATTGGTAACGGCCCTGCAGGCCGGCGCCATCCAGTGCCTGACGCAAGGCGGCCTCGTCGGCGCTGCGAGGTGCCGCAACACCCTGCAGCAACACCTGCAGGGCCTCGGCCTGGGACCGTAGCTTGGGCGTTTCGACCTGCCAGTAATCGATCTTTTTCAATGCGGGCTGCACGAGGATCAGCCAGGTCAGCAGGCCCACCAGCACCAACGCGGCACCGCTGAGCATGCGTTTTTCGCGCAGCGCCAGGCCGCTCCAGAACGCTTGGGATTGGCTGCGTGCTCGCTGCCACTTATTCATCTTCTTCGGCTCCCGCAGCGGTTGCCGCCTCGGTGGGCGCGACGGTCCAGCCGTGCTCGTCGCGGGTTGCGGTAAAACCGGCCTGGGCCAACGCGGCCTGCTTGTCGCTCTCCACTTGCGGGCTGCGGCTGTCGGTGAGCAAACCCAGGTGCAGGCGGCCTTGCTCGAAACTCAGCGTGTCGACACTGGCAACCATGAACGGCAGGTTGCTGCCGGCCAGTTGCAACAGGCTGCTGAACCGCTGGCCAGGGTCGGTGGCCGCGCCGGCTTGCCGCGCCGCCAACTGTTGACGGGCCTGCTGCAATGGATTGAGCACCACCGGCAATTCGGGGAACGCCTGGCGCACTTGCTGGCCCATCTGCGCCTTGAGCCGCTGGCCTTCCGCCACTTGGCGCGCGGCGTAAAGGTTCAGGCCCAGGGTCCAGATGGCGATGGCCAACGCCACCCCCGCCAGCGCCCTGCCCCAACCCCCGGTTGCCGCCTGGCTGAGACGGCCGTGCAACCCCCAGGCAGGCGGGGCGCCACTCCAACGCAGGGCCGCGTCTACCCATGGCAGCTCAAGCGTCTGTTGGCCCAACGGATGCACCGAGCCTTGTTGCAGGCTGTCGCGGGTCAGCCCATAACCTTCATCCAGCGTTGCCGTCGCCACCGGCAACGCAAAGGGCGCCGGGTACACGCCACGCAATGCGAGCGGCACTTGGGCCAGCACCTGGCCAAGGTGCTCCAGCCCCGCCCTGGGCACCCAGGCCACCTGTACGGTGCCATCGCTGCCGCGTGGGCCGTGGGCGACCACCATCTGCTCCACCGGACCAAGGATCAGCGCCTGAGCCGCACAGGCCACGGCGGCGGCGGTTTTTGCAGCCGGCAGCGGCGGCAGCTCGAGGCTGGTCAGCAGGCTGTCACGAGGGTGCAAAAAGCAGTCGACCGCCTGACGGTGTTTACCCAGTTGCTTGAGACATTCCTGCCCCTCGGCAACCACGGCACCGTGCTCCAGCCAGGCAAAGGTCACGCGACTGTCCAGCGTGAGCTGGTCGAGGGGCGGCAAGCCGATGCGCAAGCGCTTCATACGCCCACCCGCGACCAGATCACCCGGGGCATGCGGTCTTCGGGGCGATGCAAGAGCGCTTCGATCGTCACTCGGCGTTGCTCGCGCCGGGCCTGGCCCTGCAAGCGGAACCACTCGCTGGTAATGCCCACCTGCACCGACTCCACCTCCACCTGTGGCATGCGCAGGCGGTTGACGAAATCTCCACGGTTGATGAACCAGTGCCCGCCATCACGCTCGGTCACCAGCGCCTGCGCCTGGGCCAGGTCGAGTTGCGGCACCACCGCACTGAGCACTTCAGGGCGGGCCGTGTTGCCGTTGACCCAGGTGTTGCCGGGCAACACGCTGATGTAGGCCTGCATGCGCTGTAACACCTGCGGCTCAAGACCTTCGATAGCGCTCAAGTCCTCCAGGCTTCGCAGCATCGGGTATCTGGCCGGCCTGTCGGGTTGGTCATAGGACGCGATCACCCGCTGGCTGATGCGCCGGCTCACCGCCGGATCGACCCCGATCAGGCGGCACAGGCGCTCGAAACTCCGTAGCTGCTGAGCATCCGGCTGCTGGCGATTGACCAGGTTGCGCAAGTTGAATTTGCCTTGCTCGTCTTCGATCCGCGCTTCAAACACTCCGCCTTGTGCACGCGCCCAAGGCTGATCGAGGCGCGTCAGCACATCGTTTTGCCGAGCCTCCCACAGCAACTGCCGGCTGCGCTCCAGGCCGCCCTGCAACAGCCACTGGCCCTGGATACGCGCTTGCTCCGCCTCAAGGCTGCGGGTGAACACGGTCTGACGCGTGAGCATGGCGCCGGCAATCACCGCGACCACCGCCGCGATCAGCAACGCGCTGATAATCGCCATGCCGCGCTGCTTCGCCGCTGCGTGGGGATATCGTTTCATGGCGCGCCTTACAACTGCCAGGAACCGATGTCGGCATTCACGCCATCGCCATCCGGTTGGCCGTCGGCGCCCAGGGAGAACACATCCACCTCGCCATTGGCGCCCGGGTTGAGGTAGTGATAGGGGTTGCCCCACGGGTCATTCGGCAGGCGTTCGAGGTAGGCGCGCCAGTTGCTGTTTTTCGCATCGGCCGGGCGTTCCACCAATACCTTCAACCCCTGGTTCATAGTGGGGTAGCTGCCATGGTCGAGGCGATAGAGTTTGAGCGCCTGCATCAACCCCGCGATGTCCTGTTTCGCCGCCGTAGCCCGTGCCTGGTCCGGTCGGTCGAGCACTTTGGGCACTACCATCGCCGCCAGGATCCCGAGGATGACCACCACCACCATAATCTCGATCAGGGTAAAGCCGCGTTGGCGGCGAGGGCCTGGCAATGGGGCGTTCAGGGGCGCGATATCCATCTCGACATTCCTTGGCTTGGGTTCGATTCGTGGCGCAGTGTTGCAAGAACACATGTCAGTCGTATTGAAAATCCTCGGGAGGTTTAGTCGCCAATCGGTCAACTGCCGAGGCTAGTCTGCGGGCCTGGTCCAAGGCTTCGGGAGCGCCATGAACGGCCGTCGCAATGAGCAAGGTTTTACCCTGATCGAAGTGCTGGTAGCGCTGGCGATCATTGCCGTGGCCATGGCTGCCGCGGTGCGCGTGGCCGGGTTGATGACCCAGAGCAATGGTCTGCTGCGGGATAAATCCATCGCGTTGCTGGCAGCGCAGAGCCGCCTGGCCGAGTTACGCCTGGGTGGGCATTTGAGCAGCGGCAAAAAAACCTTCGATTGCGACCAGGGTCGCCTGAAACTGCGTTGTGAACAAACCATCAGCGCGGCGGGACGCCTGTTTCAGGTCAACCTGCTGGTACTGGACGCCAGCCGCGACGCACCGCCGCTGGCGCGCCTCGACACCCAGGTCATGGCCGAGTGAACAGCGGCAACGCAGGCCCTTGCGGCAATTTGTCGAGGTTGACGCGTAGCTTCTCGCCACCGCGCTCGATCTCCACCCCATCGCCCTCGATGGCCGTCAACCGCACGCCCGGGCTCAAGCGTTCGCCCAGCAGAAAGCTGCGCGGCGGGCCGTCGTTGAGGCTGAGGATCGCCACCGCCCCCCGTGCCCCCGCCAGCACACCCGAAACCTTGATCTGCAGGGCGGCCGGCGTATTGGCAAACCATTGCAACGCCGGGTTATCGCTGCGTGCCGCCAACACCTGGGGCGCCGCCTGGGGTGTATGGGACTCGGCGGAGGTGAGCAATAACGGTGTCCAGTATGCGATGCCGGCCAGGCCCGCCAACAAGGCCAGGGCTTGTACACCGTGGGCCGGCGAAAAACGATGGGCGAATGCCATGGGCTGGACCTCCTGTTTGTCCGAATGTGCAGACTACAGGGCAATTCATACGGTTTTATTTCTCAAACTCGCCAGCTTTCCAGGTACCCACCGATGAAACAGCAAGGCTTCACCCTGATCGAGTTGATGGTGGTGCTGGTGATCATCGGTATCGCCAGCGCGGCCATCAGCCTGACGATCAAACCCGACCCGCTGCACCTGCTGCGCAAAGACGCCGAACGCCTCAGCCAATTGCTGCAAGTGGCCCAGGCAGAAGCTCACGCCGACGGCCGCCCGATTACCCTGCGCACCGATGCCAAGGGCTTTCGCTTCAACCGCCGCAGCGAGGACGGCCTGGCCGTCGAGGCATTCAAAGGTGACGCGCAACTGCGCCCACGCCGATGGGAAAGTACGCCGATGCAAGTTTCGATCGAGCCCAGGCAAGTGCTGGTACTCAATGCCGAATGGATCAACCCGCCGCTGCGCGTGGTGCTGTCCGACGGCCAACACAGCCTCAGCCTGCAACGTGACGCCGCCGGGCTGCTGCGCGTGGTGAGCCTGCCATGAACACATCCCAGCAAGGCTTCACCCTGATCGAAGTCATGGTGGCGATCATACTGATGGCCGTGGTCAGCCTTATCGCCTGGCGCGGCCTCGACAGCGTCACTCGCGCCGACCAGCATCTGCAAGCCAGCACCGAACAAACCGAAGCCCTGCTGCGCGCCGTGAACCAACTGCAACGCGACCTCAGCCTGCGCGCCAGCGTTGAGCTGAGCGCACCGGGCAACACCGAAGATGGCACCGCCAACCCCGCCGGTCTGGCCGCCGTGACCGTACGCAGCTCCGACAGCAAAGGCTTTCGCCTGGACGTCATCCGCAGCGCCCCAACGGCCGGGGAGGGCCTGCTACGGGTGCGTTGGTGGCTCAAGGGCGACGCCCTTTATCGCGCCGCCGCACCCGCGCGCGACCGTTTTCCGCTGCCGACGGCGAAGGATGGCGTGGTGGTGTTGACGGGTGTCAGTGATCTGCAGGTACGGGTGTGGGAGATGGACAAGGGCTGGCGCCAGTTGAGTGGCAATCGGCGGGAAGACCCGCTGGGTCTGGAGTTCAGCCTGGTCAGGCAGACGCCCCAGGGGGTGGAGCGGTATCGGCAGGTGGTGGGGCCGTTGTGGTGAGGGCAGTGCTCAAGAAGGTGGCGGTTCAACTCAACAACACCACCCCACCCGGCAATTCCGTGCACCTGGCCCCATACGCATCGCGAATCAACAAGGCCACGCCCGCCAGTTGCTGCAGGCTGAACCGTGCCTGCACCCGCCGTTGCCCCAGTTCCTTGTTGAGTAACACCAACATCCCTGGCCGGTAGCGGTTGATCTCGTCCACGACCGTGGCCAGGGTGGCGTTGTTGAACACCAGCACCTGTTCGCGCCAGGCCACCACTGCCTGGGTGTCCACTGCCAGCGGTTCCCCGATGCCGTCGGGGCCGTAGGTCAGTTGCTTGCCACGGCCCAGACTGACGCTGTTGCCGGCGGCATCCACCGACAGCGCGCCTTCGACGCAGGTCACGCACACGCTGTCGCCGGTGTGGCGCACATTGAAGCGCGCCTGGGCCGCGCTGATCCAGCCCTGCCCGGCCTGGACCTTGAGCGGTTGTGCAAGCTGGGCGAGCACTTCGACTTCGCCTTCGAGCAGCTCAATGCCCTGCCCGACTCGGCTGATACGCGTCTGGGTGTTGAGTTCCAGGCTCACGCCTTCGTTCAGTTGCACTTGGCGTTGTTCGCCGACGGCGGTGCGGTAGTCGGCGGTCAGTCCGGCAAAGCCGCCCGGCACGCCGACGCGCACCATCACCACTGCGGCCGAGGCCGCCAGCGCACCGCCCAGGAAGGCACGCCGGCCAAAATGCCGTGGGCGTTCCACAGGTTCGGCGGCCGCGCCCAATTGCTGCCAGAGCACCTTGGCCTGCTCGAACGCCTGGGCATGCTCGGGGCTCCGGGCGCACCAGGCACGCAGCGCCTTGGCATCGGCCACGGTGGCGCGCCCCGAGGTCAGCAATACCAGCCAATCGCGCGCTTCGTCGTGCAAGGGGTCGGCAGCTTTGTTCCGGGCGGTGGAGAGGTTAAAGATGTTCAAGCGCGCAGATACTCACGGTTTTATCAGGGACTCGCTACTTAAGACGGTTTGCCGGCCCCGGGACCGAACCGCTGAATCACTTTTCTTTCGAGGCGCTTGGCACAGTGGCCCAGGGCAGCCTTGATTTCCTTCTCGACCATGCGCGTGGAAATGCCGAAGCGCTGGGATATTTCCAGGTGCGGCGCCTCTTCCAGACGGGCGGCGATGAGGATCTTGCGCCGGCGCGCCGGCAATTCGTAGAGCGCCTTGACCAGGGACTGGATTTCTCGCTGACCGCCCACCACCCGCGACGGGTCCTGGGCTTCGTCGGCGGTTTGCAAAAGCTCTTCGACTTCGCTGCCGGTGAGCAGGCGTGCATCGGCCTGGCGCCGGTCGGCGGCGATGTTCAGTGCCATGCGGTACAGGTAGGCATTGGGCTGTTGCAGGTTCGCGGGCACGTCCATGCGGTCGACCCGCAGAAAGGTCTCATGCAGCACGTCGTTGGCCAGGTCTTCGGACCCCAGGCGCTTGCGCAGGCGTACCTTGAAGTCCTCGTAGGACGCCAGGAACAAACTGACCATGGTACTGTGCCCGGGATTTTTCATGCGCCCGAGGCTCCTTTCCCTGTTGTGCATTCCATGCGCATTCCTGTTGTGTCGGGCATCAAAAGTAAGGTCACGGGCTGGCGCAACGAACTCGGCGCAGGGCGTTCGACCTGTGCCGCGCCAAGGCTGCGCACCAGCGCCTCATCGCGTTGTTCATCGCCGGTGGAACTGACCAACCGGCTGTACTCGATCAGGCCGTCAGGACTGATCCACACCTGCACCAGCGCGCGAAAACTGCCGGGGCGGGTCAGCGGCGAGCGGCACAGGCTGGCTTCAATCGCCTGCTGCAACGCCGTGGCGTAGCTGTGATTGACCCACGCCGCATTGCGCGCCGACACCGCGCGGGCCGAAGGCACTTGAACGGCTTGGGGCACCTGCAAGGTAAACGCATCCTCACGCGCGTAGCGCGCCATCAGACCACTCCCCGTCAGCAGCATCGCGAGCGCCTCTTGCGCAGTGAAACGCCCGCGCACACCGATGGAGCGCCGGCCCCGCGTCAGTTCACGGTCGACCAGCACGGCCATGCCGGTGGCGCGGCTGTAGGCGTGCAGTGCGTGTTCAAGATCTTGCGCCGACAGGTCCAGCGTCAGCAGCTGCGGTTGCGCCTGGGCGGGCTCCAGCCCGCTGAGCAGCAATAGCAAGACCAGGGCGCCGACAGCTCGCCTCCAGCCCTTCTGCTCATCCCCCGCTCGCCATCGCTGCACGGCCGACGTGTCCTTGAAAACCGTCATCCTGAGGCCCGTTTATGAACCTGATATTACGGTGACAGCAAAAAAAACATCACTGTGATGCAAAGTTCGCTGAACTACACTCTGCTCCGTTGACGGCCTCTTTTCACAGGCCCGCCAGGAGGCCCCGATGAAGCGTTTCCCCACCCTCGCCAGCTGGTTACTGTGCGCCACCTTGCCACTGGTCGCCCACGCTGAAACCGCTGCCACCGGCTGCACCGAAGTCACTGTGGACGGGTATAAGGCGCCCGACTATGGCTGCTTGAGCCAACAAATGGGCAACGACCCGGACGCCTCCAAGGCCGCGCAAAAAAACCGCGAGGCCCAGGACGTGCCGGTGAATAAACGAGCGCCAAACCAGGTGGGCCTGACCACGCCGGCAGCGACCAGCGTGCGCATGGGCAATACGTTTGGAACGTCGGTCAAACCGCAACGGCCTTGAAAACGCCGGCCACTTGATGAAACGTGCACCGGCGCGCGGGGCAAGCCGCCTTGCTACATGTGGACCGCGTACATCAGTCAGGCCAGTGCCGCATTCGCAGGCACCGCCGCCGGACGCCCGCTGGCCACAAAGTCCTCCTTGCGCAATACCACCAGCGCTATCAACGACACCACACCGGTGGCCACGTAGAAATACCACGGCGAAGTGATATCCCCCGTCACCTTGATCAACCATGTGGAGATCAACGGCGCACTGCCACCGAATACCGCCACCGGCACGTTGTACGCTACCGCGATCCCGGTAGAGCGAATACGCGTCGGCAACAGTTCACTCATCAGTGCATAGGTCGACGACGCATACAGCCCGAACAGAATCGCCACCGCCATCAACGGCGCAAAGAACGTCGCCGGCGTGGCGGTCGGCGCCGACTTGAACAGCCAGAACATCGCCAACGTCGCCAGCGTCCCGATCACCATCAGGAACGGTTTGCGCCCGTACTTATCGGTGAACGCACCGCCGAACGGCATCACGAAGGCCGCCGAGAAGCTTGCGACAAACACGTAGAGCAAGGTGGTACCGCTGTCGAACTTGAGGATATTGGCCATGTAGGTCGAGGCGAACGTCAGCACCAGGTAAAAGATCGAGCTGTGCAAGGTGATGATAAAGAACACCAGGGCAATCGCCCGCTTCCACTGCCAGACTTCGCGCAAGGGTGCGCGCGAGGTTTGCCCTGCACGTTGCAAGGCCAGGAATTCCGGGCTGTCTTCCAGCTTCAAGCGGATGTACATGGAGATGAAACCCAGGGGCGCAGCGATCAGGAACGGCACGCGCCAGGCCCATTCCTGCATCACCTCGGCGCCCAGTACCCAGGTCATGCCGTTGGCGACCGCACCGCCGAGCAACAGGCCGAGTACCGCCGTCACCATCAGCCAGCAGGTGGCGAAGCCGCGACGGCCGGGGCCGGCGTATTCGGAGATGAAACTGGTGACGGTGCCGATCTCGCCGCCCGCTGAGAAGCCCTGTACGCAACGGACCAGGATCAGCAGGATCGGCGCGGCGATGCCCAGGCTCGCATAGGTGGGCAGCAAACCCAGCAACACGGTGGAGCCGGTCATCATTACCAGCGCCATGATCAGGGTTTTGCGGCGACCGATCTTGTCCGCCAAGGGGCCGAAGAACAGCCCACCCAAAGGCCGGATAAAGAAGCTCAGGGCGAATGCGGCAAAGCTGGCCAGCAGGCTGGTGGTGGGATCATCGGAGACGAAAAACGCCTGGCCGATGTACACGGCGAGAAAACCGTAGACGCCATAGTCGTACCACTCGATCAAGTGGCCGGAGGTGGCGCCGAGAAACGCCCGGCGCCGTTTGCGCACCGTGTCTTGCGGGTGAATGCCCATCGAAGGGACTCCTTGTCTGTTGTTCTGTCCATGAAAAAACGCGGCTAGCGAGTGGCGGCGATACTCGCGTCTTTCAACCACTGCCGCAAGTCGGTCTTGAGGATTTTGCCGTAGCTGTTCTTGGGCAACTCGTCACGGAACAGGTACTTTTTGGGTTTCTTGAAAGACGCCATGCGCGCGACAAACCACTCAGTCAGTTCAGCCTCGTCGAGCGGCTGGCCGCTGCGGGTCACCACAAACGCGACCACCGACTCACCCCATTGCGCATCCGCCTCCCCCACCACGCACACTTCGAACACCTCGGGGTGCTGGGCCAGCACCTCCTCGACTTCACGCGGGTATACGTTACTGCCGCCACTGATGATCACATCCTTGGAGCGATCCGTGAGCGTGAGGTAACCCGCCGCATCGAGAAAGCCGATATCGCCGGTCAGCAGCCAGCCATCGACCAGGGTCTGCCGGGTGGCCTCAGGGTTGCGCCAATAGCCTTGCATCACCGTGGCGCCACGCACGGCAATTTCGCCGCGCTCACCGGTCGACGCCGGCTGGTGCTGCTCATTGAGAATACGGATTTCAACACAGGACTGTGCGTGGCCGACGGACGCCGCCAGGGTTGCCCAGTCGGGGTGTTGGCGGTCGGCGATCACTGCCCGGGGCAACACGCTGATGGTCATCGGGCTCTCGCCCTGGCCGTAGATCTGCACCAGGCGCGGGCCAAAGCTGTCGACGGCTTCACGCAGGTCGGCCAGGTACATCGGCCCGCCACCGTAGACGATCGTCTTGATGCCTTCGCCGTGGTAACCCTGAAGCCGCGCCTGCCCGACCATGCGCTTGACCATGGTCGGCGCAGCGAACAGCGAGACATTGCCCAACTCGACCGCCAGGCCAAACAGCTCGGCCGCATCGAAGCCGTGGGAAACCGGCACCACGTGCCGCGCACCGCAGCGCACATGAATGAAGTTGTAGAGCCCGGCGCCATGGGACATGGGCGCCGCATACAGCGCCGCATCATCGGCACTGACCGGGTCGACATCCGTGGCGTAACACAGCGACATGGCGACCAGGTTGCCATGGGACAACATCACGCCCTTGGAGCGCCCGGTGGTGCCCGAGGTGTAGAACAGCCAGGCGGTGTCTTGGTCCTGGCGCAACACTGGTTGCGCCAAGGTCGGCCAACCACGGGTCGGCGGCAGCACATGACCGTCGAGCTCTTTGCAGCCCAAGGGCAAATCCCGCGACGAAAACACCCGGCCGCCGTCGGTAAAAATCACGCGAGCCTCGGCGTCAGCGGCGATCCACGCGGCCTCCGCCGGATGCAGCTTGGCATTGATCGGCACGGCCACCGCGCCCATCCACCAGATCGCATAGAGCAATTCCAGGTAATCGCAGCTGTTCTTCATCAGCACCGCGACGGTATCGCCCGGCGCCAGGCCATGCTGGTCCACCAGGCAGGCGGCACGCTGGCGCACATGGGCGGCAAAGGTGGCGTAGTCGGCCACTTGGCGGGTGCCATCGAACAGGGCCGGCCGCTGTGGATGGCGGCGTTGGGTGTCGTGTAGCCAATTGGCGATGTTCATGGTTCAACTGCGCCGCGCGTGCAGGACCGAGGCGTAGTTGGCCACTGCCATGCCGCCCATGTTGAACACCAGCCCGAACTCAGGGTTGGACGCCGCCAGGCCGATCGGCTCACCGGTCAACTGGCGAAACGCCAAGGCGTGCATTGATACGCCGGTAGCTCCCACCGGATGCCCTTTGGCCTTGAGCCCACCGGAGAGATTCACCGGCAGCCGCCCGCCCGGGCGCACCACGCCGCTGTCGAGCACACGGTGGCCCTCACCTTTGGGGGCCAGCCCCATGGCCTCGTAGATCAACAGTTCGGCGATGGTGAAGCAGTCGTGAACCTCGGCAAAACCCAGGTCGGCCAGGGTGATATTTGCGCCGCGCAACGCCGAGTGGATGGCCCGTTGCGGACCTTCGAAGGCGAGGATGTCGCGCCGGGCGATGGGCAGTGTGTCGTTGACCTGGGTCATCGCGCGAATCTGCACGTCGCGGCGAAACGCCTGCGCACGCTTGGGCGACGCCAGGATGATCGCAGCAGCACCGTCGCTGATCAGCGAGCAATCGGTCAGGCGCAGCGATTCGGCCACGAACGGGTTGCTCTGGGACACGTTGTTGCAGTGCTCGAAATCCATCACCCGGTGCATCTGCGCCAAAGGGTTGGCCATGGCATTGGAGTGGTTCTTGGTGGCGATGGCCGCCATCGAGCCCAGCGGGCAATGGTAGCGCTCGGCATATTGCCGCGCGGCGCGGCCGAACAATTGCGGGAAGCTCAGGCCGGCTTCGGCCGGGTCCTTCTGATAACCGGCACCGGCCAGGGCCTGGGTGACGGCGGCAGTCGAGGTGTGGGTCATCTTCTCGGCGCCCACCACCAATACCAGCTCGGCGCTGCCGGACAGGATCGCCTGGACCCCGGCCTGGATCGCCGCCGAACCGGATGCACAGGCATTCTCACAGCGGGTGGCCGGCTTGAAACGCAGCCTTGGGTCGGCCTGCAACAGTAACGAAGCGGCAAAGCCGTCGGGCACCAGCCCGGAATTGAAGTGGCCGAGAAACAGCGCGTCAATCTCTGAGGCATCGATGGCCGCGTCCGTCAGGGCTTCGCGGGTGACCTCGACGATCAGGTCTTCGAGGGTGGTGCCTTCCAGGCGACCAAAACGCGAATGACCAGCGGCAACTATGGAGACGCAATCTGCAGGCATATTCAATTTCTTCTGGTGTGGGTGTAAACATTCCCTACAATGAACCACCCTTTGTCGCTCGCCAATTCGTGTAACTACTTACATGGATAAGTAGTAGCCGAAGCGATGTACAACGAGGCAGGACGCCCAATGACTGTGTTTGAACCCCCTATCGAAGAGCTCGGGCGCCTGGCGTTCCAGTTGTCCCCTGCGCCGCAGATCGTCACCCGCCACCGCGTGATGGTCGACTGCAACGAAGCGTTCCTGAAGCTGTTCGGCTACACCCGCGAAGCCCTGGTCAACCAGTTGACCCTGCTGATCTACCCGTCACAGGCCGATTACCACGCCATCGGCAAGCGCAGCCATGACTGGTTGCTGGACAGTGAAAACGGCTTCTACGCCGATGAACGCTTCATGCAGCACAAAAACGGCGAAGTGTTCTGGGCCAGGTCCCACGGCTACACCCTCACCCCCGAAGACCCGTTCAAGCTGATGATCTGGCACTTCGAGCGCCTGGACCGCCCTCACACCGGTACCGGCGACCTCACGCCTCGCGAGCGGGAAATCGCCATGCTGATCGTCAACGGTCTCAAGTCCAAGGAAATCGCCCTGCGCCTGGGGATTTCCCACCGTACGGTGGAGGTGCACCGGGCACGCCTGATGAAAAAGCTCGAGGTGAAGAACATTGTGGAGCTGGTGTCGAAGATGATTTTCGTCGGTGGGCGCAGTTGGTTATAGCCAACCATTACAAACCCCGGTCCCGCGCTGGCTACGCTGAACGTTGCTCAAGAGGAGCTTTCCCACGCAGCGATGTTTAAAGGACTAATACCATGGCGCAATCCGATCGTTCTTCACCCGCCACTCAACCGCGTAAAACGCCACCGCCCGTTGAAAGCAGTGGTTCCAACCTGCTCACCCTGGACAACAGCGGCCCCGTGCAGATGGGCTTCTGGGTGCCCAACCGCGTCTGGGCAACCGCCAATTACCTGGTGCCGCTGCGCGATTACGTCGCCGCGATGAAAAAAGCCGGCACCCTCGCGCCCCTGCAGCCGCAACTGGCGGCATTCAAGCAATGGGTGACCAGCCACAGCGTGTACCGCATGTGGGTGATGTCGCTGATCGAGCAGTCCAACGCCTTCGTGATGACCCTGCCGCCCAACACTCGCGACCAGATCAAGACCCAGGATGGCGACGCCATATGGATCGAGGGCTATGACAGTTTCTTCGAGATTCTCAACGAGATCGTCAGCACCTCGTCGTCCTTCAACGACACCGCCCAGGTGGGCACGCCGATGAATGGCTTCCTGGCGATTTCCATGGCCACCGAAGCCGGGGTTGCGCTGTTTCATGACGCGACCTTCAACCAACAATTCAAGCAGGTACTCGACACCTGGAACGCCTACCTCAAGAGCCCGCAATCGCTGGACAAACTCGACATTAACAATCCCGAGAAACCTGGCTCCTGGATCTCCAAGGCCGCCTGGCAAGCCGGGGTGTGGGACCAGATGGAGTGCGACCCGAAAAAACCCGGTTATGGCTTCGATTCGTGGAACGCGTTTTTCATCCGCAAGTTCGTGCCCGGTGCGCGGCCGTTCCAGGGTGATGCCAAGACCCAGGTCAATATCGGTTGCGAGACCACGCCTTGGGAATACCAGGACAATATCGCCTTCGAGAGCGACTTCTGGATCAAGGACGTCAATTACTCGCTGCTGGACCTGTTCGCCGGCCAACCCCAGTGGGCCAAGCTGTTCGAGGGCGGTCAGCTTTACCAAGGGTTCCTGTCGGCCACCCACTACCATCGCTGGAACGCGCCGCTGGATGGCACCCTGGTGCGCTCATGGGTACAGCCCGGTACCTATTTCGCGCAACGCCCGGCGCAGAAGGAAGGCCCGGGCACTTGGGAAGGCACCGAATCACAACCCTACCTGGGTCATGTGGCGGCGCGGGCGATCTTTATTTTCGAACACCCCGCCTGCGGGTACGTGGCGTTGATCTGCATCGGCATGGTGGAAGTGTCGACCTGCATCATTGAACCGACGTTTATCGTCGATGAAGGCAGCAAGCCGGTCACCATCAAGCGCGGTACCGAAATCGGTCATTTCGAATTCGGCGGCTCGACCCACGTGATGGTGTTCCAACGTGACCGCGTGCGCCTGGAAGAATGGGCGCTCAACGCCGTAGAGCACCGCCAGGCACCGAAGCCGACACCCATGGGCAGTGTGATTGCGACGGCGCTGGTGCCGCGCAAAGCCAAGGGGCCGACGCCGAACCACTAGGTACGAGAAATAAGGGTCAGGCCACCATTGCTTTGAATGGGGTCTGACCCAGACGTTTGAGCACCTGGCGTTGCAACTGTCCCCTGCGCCACCCATCATCACCGACCGCGTGATGGTCGACACGCCCCCGCCCCCTCTGTTGCAAGCTCGCGAAAAAGCCACGCCGCCATCCGCAAGGGCCAGCAGCTGTGCAAGCCACTCGCTCGATATTGGCCACTGCGAACGTCTTGAGTTGATCTTTGACTTCATCCGTGTGTCGACATGCACAACAGGACTCGCCACTATCTCGATTCGTAGAGATGGCTCACGGGCACTCGGATCAGTCAATTTTTTTCAATTAGAGAAAGTCGTCCAGGCACACCTGCCTGGGCCGGACTCAGGAATGCCAATGTTTGAACATATCGACCTCAACGCGCTGATTGCCGTCTACGGCTACTGGGTCATTTTCATCGGGTGCCTGCTGGAGGGCGAAACAGTTTTGATCCTCGGCGGTATGGCTGCACACCAGGGCACCCTGCAAATCCTGCATGTGATCGGTTGGGCCACCCTGGGCGGCATACTGGGCGACCAGTTGCTGTTCTGGACCGGACGTTATTTCGGGGAGCGCTTGCTGCCAAAACTCAAGCGACACCAGGCTGCGATCAAACGGGTCGAGGGCCTTATCCATGGCCACCCCAAGACGTCTGTATTCGCCGTGCGCTTTCTCTACGGAATGCGCCTCGTGGGTCCCATGGTGATAGGTGCCAGCGGTCTGGCCCCCTGGCGTTTCGCGCTTATCAATGTGCTGAGTGCGGCGGTCTGGGCAACCCTGTTCGTCAGCGCCGGATATTGGGCCGGCGAAGCATTACAGCATTTCCTCGGTGACCTGAAGCCCTATCGCCTGCCGATCTTTCTCGCGGTGGTGGCACTCGTGACCCTTACTGCGCTGGTGCGGTATGTGCGTAGACGATCCAAGGGGTAGCCACACTAAAGCGGCGTTTTAGTGCTGATGTGATGACCGGGCTGCGCAAGCGGTACGCGTAGCTGAGGTGCCGACGGGCAGCAACAGACCTGCCGCCCGCCTCTCTGCTCAGTCTGATTTACACGTCAACCAGGCACTCCAGAACAGGCTGCTGAAAAAACGCGTAGCGTCCCCGAAACCCGCCGCATGCAACAGCTTTTGAACCGCCGCTTCAGAATGTGGCGGGTCAGCGCCTTGAAGAATTTTCCCAAGCTTGGCTTTCACTTCATCCGGGCTGGCGCCGTGCTGCCGCCAGCGTTGCCCCCAGGCTGCCAGGAGTAACGGCTGACTGGCATAGGCATATTGATTGCCCGCCACGATCAGCGGAGCCCCCGGTTTCAGACGAGCCCGAATGGATCGCAGGATGTGTGCCTTGGCCTCATCCCCATCAAGATGATGGAGTACACCGATCAACGTGGCTGCGTCGTAAGACTCATCCGGCGCCAGCGCTTCAACGTGCCCAAGCACCAGCTCGGTTCTGTCGAGCAGGTCATTGGCGGCTAACTGCTGCTTCGCGGTTTCAAGCATCGATTCGGAAGGGTCAACGGCGGTGAAACGCCAACCCGGCTCAAGCCTGGCCATGGCGACGATCTCCTGCGCCGTACCGCCCGCGCCGACTGCCAGGACTTTTGCCGAGCCCCCATTGCCCAGGCTTGCCGCAAGCATGCACGCCGCCAGATCCTGACAGGCGTCATAACCGGCCAGCGCGATACGGCTCTGGCGTGCGTACTCATTGGCACGGGTGTTATCAAACTTTTCAACTGAGTTGAGCGGTGATGAGTTCAAGGTGGTTCTCCATGTCCTTGAACCAACTTAGGTCATGTGTGGCGATAATAAAAATTCATTAATTTTATGGATTGCATTCCTGTAAGGAATAAAACCTGGGTGGGGTTGAACATGGGTCATAGTTGACTAACGATCCGTGGTCGCTCTCTGCGCAGGACGGGTATCGACCGAAAGCGGACATAACCGCATTTGTGTAGTATCTGCCCCTGTTCCCACCTGTATGAGGTGCCCGATGTCTAGCCGACACTCTCCATCCACTACAAGAGCTGCCCTAGACCTGCAAAACGCACGTTCGCTTTTGGGAAAGCGGCTGAGCGTACTGCTGCACGATCAGTACTATTTCAACGACGAGAAAGATCTGGGAGACATAGGTTCTCTAGAGTGGCGTTTTGGCGAACGAGAAGTTCTATCCATGTATCTCTTGAGTGATGGCGAGAGAGTAGGCGCGGACTTGTTGCCTTCTGATACGCCGGCTTCCTTCGAGATAGAGCCGAACGTGACCTGCTCTTGGAAGAGGGAAAACCTACTTGCAGATCTATCAGCAACCCACCTCCAAAACACAAAAATTTGCGCAGTTGAGGGAGTTCTTGACTCTTTCAACGGACAAGAGCCTTGGCTAGCCGGATTCAGAGTTACGTTCGAGACCGGCGACTCATTGATCTACCTTAATCAGGGCGACGCCGCCGTTGTATTGATTAATGCGCTACCGCCAGTAAGTGTAAGCCTCGAAACCCGCTTCGTTACCTCAATTTAATGACCGCTATGGGTCCAGGCTGTGTGAAAACGGCTTCGGTGGAACGAGTCGCCGGCTTGTCAAAAAATCCGACGGCTTGTAGGCGCACCCGCGTTTGTGCAAGGATTCCCTATGACTCAATTTATTCCAAGCAATCGCCATCATCATCACGGACCTCGTTCAGGGTGCCGCGGTTGCGTACGCTCATGGATTGATCAGAGTTCGAAACATCGATTCTGACCACTCAATGAACCAAACCAAGGCGCCAATGGCGCCTTTTTTATTGCCCGTAAATTGGAGATTGTGAACAGGACCATGCTTCGTGGAACTCGAATAGTGACTGGAAAAGAAGCTGCAATCATGCGTGAGATAGAAGGCCGTTTTCGGAGCTATCTTCATTGATGCCGGAGCTGAAGAGGCCATAGTTCCTGCGCTGTGGGGCCAGGACACTTTCATTGAGAAAGCCGGCGCAAGTGAAATTATCGGACAAATGTGGGCCTTCAATGACAAGGCCGGACGCTCTTGTTGCCTCATCCCGGAAGCAACCGCGCTCTTTCAGGAGCGCAACGATGTGCTTCTCGGATCACGACAAGAAGCGATGTTTTTCTATATAGCGCGATGTTACCGGTATGAACGACCCCAAGCCGGTCGTTATCGCGAATTCACTCAACTGGGACTTGAAATTCTCAGCCCCAAACCCGCGCAGGCTTTGGAGCGCAGCCAGACAATTTGCACTGGTTTTCTTGATACGCTGGGTCTGGAGTATGAACTCAATCTCGCAGTGAAACGTGGACTGAGTTATTACCTCGAGGGCAATGGGTTCGAGGTGCGTTGTCCCGGATTGGGTGCACAACAACAAGTCGTAGGTGGCGGTGCCTATCGAGAGGGCGCTGGGTTCGGCATCGGACTTGAACGGTTGGTGCTGGCCTCAGGAATCACTCAGAGCCTGTGATCTTTAAGGCGCCTCCAACAGGAGGCGCTTTCAATCCAGCGGCCTAAATGATCTCGGATTGTCTGGACTGCTATCGCTCATAGCGTGCGCCCGATGCATCTGCGATCAACTAAAGGACTCTCACCGAATAAGGGACGATGAATGAAATTAATCGAAATTCGGCAGATTACGCACCTGCCGGAGGAAGTTCTTGCTTTGGAGAAAGAGGCAGTGGCAGAAGGTTTCAGGTTTCTTACGCGCCTGGTTACTGAGTGGCACTCTGGAACGAATCGCTTCAGCGCGCCCGGTGAATGCCTCATGGCAGCGTATTCGAACCAGCAAGTGATAGGAATCGGAGGGCTGTCAGTTGATCCCTATAATAAGCGCGATACCGCAAGGCTACGACGAGTGTACGTG
Organism: Pseudomonas sp. BCA17; assembly: GCF_004519405.1. Classification (GTDB taxonomy): domain Bacteria; phylum Pseudomonadota; class Gammaproteobacteria; order Pseudomonadales; family Pseudomonadaceae; genus Aquipseudomonas. Next base: position 459,056 of record NZ_SGWI01000006.1, read on the forward strand.
GCACCTGCGGCAAGAAATCAACACGTCGGCCAAGCGCTGGTAAAAGCGTTGGTTGCACATGCTGCTCTTCACTTTCAGAAGGTGCGTCTTTCCACCGATACGTCTGGAGGTGACGCGTTTTACCTGCGCTGCGGCTTCATGAGAACAGAAGATGCCCATGCCACCCACATCATGGAGCTGGTCAAGGCCTGATCAGGCAGCGTTCGGCCGACAGTCGCCGCTCATGACAGATTGCTTCCGGCCAAGCAAGTGAGCCAATTCAACCCTCTGTGAGCAAAACCAAAACACCCCGTACTTTAACCAAAGGCGGGGCGTTCTCTCCAATATCACTTCACATCAATCACATCGCCGTATGAAAAATCTGCTCGATCTCATCCTGATTGGCAGGACGCGGATTGGTGAAGCCGCAGGCATCTTTCATGGCATTGGCTGCCAGGGTCGGAATATCGTTAGCCTTCACACCCAGTTCGATGAGTCCGCTCGGAATCCCCACGTCCGCAGACAGCTTGCGGATGGCCGCGATAGCCGCACCAGCGCCTCTCTCCGCATCCAGATGCTGAGTATCAACCCCCATTGCATGGGCAATATCTTTGAACCGGGCCGGGGATACGCTGGCGTTGAAGCTCGACACGTGAGGCAGCAGAATAGCATTGCACACACCGTGAGGCAGGTCGTAGAACCCTCCCAGCTGGTGCGCCATGGCGTGTACATAACCGAGTGAAGCATTGTTGAAGGCCATGCCGGCAAGGAATTGCGCGTAGGCCATGTTTTCACGGGCGGTCATGTTGTCACCCTGGGCAACAGCAGTGCGCAAGTTGGCCGAGATCAATTCGATGGCTTTGAGTGCGCAGGCATCGGTGATCGGCGTGGCCGCCGTCGAGACGTAGGCTTCGACCGCGTGGGTCAGTGCGTCCATGCCGGTCGCGGCGGTCAGGCCTTTGGGCATGGCGGCCATCAGCGAAGGGTCGTTGACGGACAACAGAGGGGTGACGTTGCGGTCGACGATGGCCATTTTCACATGCCGGACTTCGTCAGTGATGATGCAGAAACGGGTCATTTCACTCGCCGTGCCGGCAGTGGTGTTGATCGCGATCAGCGGCATTTGTGGCTTAGCGGATTGATCCACGCCTTCGTAATCACTGATGTGCCCTCCGTTGGCGGCGCAAAGGGCAATGCCCTTGGCACAGTCATGGGGTGAACCACCGCCCAAGGAGATAATGAAATCACAGTTGCTGCGGCCGAGCAGTTCAAGGCCCTTCTCCACGTTGCTGACGGTCGGATTCGGTTTGGCGCCATCAAACAGGGTGGAGTCGATGTCTTGCTGAGCCAAAAGGCTGGCGACCGTTGCAGCCACGCCGGCCTTGGCCAGGCCGGCATCGGTGACGATCAGTGCTTTGCGGAACCCGTACTTGCGGATTGCGAGCATCGCTTCGTCGAGACTGCCAATGCCCATCATGTTCACGGATGGTATGAAGAAGGTGCTACTCATGATAATTCCTCTTTTTATTATGGAGACACCGGAGCTAGTGAGGTACTCATCTCGCAGGTGTTGCGGCGCCTGTGGTTGTCATCGTTGACGATCACGAAGCTGAGCCTAAACCTGTGGCGACAGACCGAAATGCTCCTTTAGCTGACATACGCACCTCCTTTAGTACTGGAACAGGGCTTCAGCCATTCCATAGCAGCGGCAGAAAATCTGACTCGCGCAGACTCAAACCCGCACGGAGAGCGGACAACGAGTAACCTGTGGCGAGGGAGCTTGCTCCCGTTGGACTGCGTAGCAGGCCCAGTCTTTTCAAGCCCAAAGCTGGGGCCGCTTCGCGACCCAGCGGGAGCAAGCTCCCTCGCCACAGTGACTATGCTCCTCCTTAACTGACTGGCATTTGGCCTAGCCCCGTTTTTTGGTGTGGCGTCTTTTGCAGGGCTGATGACAAATGATCATCTATAAATCTATGTCCTTAAAGCCGAGGGACAGGTCGTTGCATTTGCGCCGCACTGGGCTGACGGCATCTCATGTCAAGGCGCTGTATCACTTAGCGAATGGTTGAAATATGTCGGTGTAGGAGCGTTTGCTATGGGCCGATGCCGACCTTCAGCTCGCGCCACTCGCAAAAGTTGTCCATAGGCAAACCGTTGAAAACCGATAATGCAATTTCGCCTGTCACAAAAATTTTGCTCAACTACGCTGTGTTCAGCTGAATCCGTTTTGCCCCATGGATGGCCTCAATATGCACCTTGATAGGCCGATAGGATTGGTATAACTCAAGAGGCGGTTTCCCATGTTCAACAACAAATTCAAGAAGCAGCTTGAATCCCAGGAAAGCGAGCTGTCGGAACTGCGCCAACTGCGCGATGGCCTGAACCGTGAAATGCTGACGCTAAGTATCGATTCCACCTTTAAAATTACGGCATGCAACGACAACTTTGCCAATGCGTTGGGCTATACCCCGGACCGGCTTGTAGGTCGCCCCATGGCCGAGATTGTGCCGCAGTACGTTTCCAAACTGCCGTGCTTTCAGAATTTTCGAGCTGCAGTGGCCGCAGGTAAGTCCATCACCGACGAGTACCGATACCTTCATGCAGACGGTTCGTTAGTGTGGATTCATGCACATTGGCAACCCATCACGGATACGAGCGGCCAGTTGAGTCACATCACTTGCTACGCTACGAACATCACCTCCCGCTTGGAGAAAGCATCGGAAAACGCGTCCTTCATTGAGGCATTACTTCGCTCTACCGCGGTGATCGAGTTCGATCTATCAGGGCATGTGCTGAAGGCAAATGATCGGTTTTTACAAGCGATGGGCTACACCCTGGCACAAGCCAAAGGCAGCCATCACCGTATTTTCTGTAAACCAGAGGAAACGTCGTCCCAGGGGTACAAGGATTTCTGGGCAACGTTGAACAGGGGTGAATTTGTTGCCGGCCGCTTTGAACGTATCGACAGTCACGGCCAAACCGTTTGGCTGGAAGCAACCTACAACCCGGTTTACGACACCGAAGGAAACCTCTGCAAAGTGGTGAAATTTGCGACGGTGGTGACCGATCAGGTCGCCCGTGAAAACGAAGTCAGTGGAGCGGCCCAAACTGCATTTGAAATATCTCAGCAGACGGATGTCAGCGCTCAACGAGGCGCCGTCGTCGTCAACGACACCATGCATACCATGCGTAAAATCGCCGTTGATATGCAGGCTGCCTCTGGAGGAGTCGAAGCGCTTGGCAAACAGTCACTGTTGATCAGCTCAATTATTCAGACGATCAGCAGTATTGCCCAGCAAACCAATCTTCTGGCTTTAAATGCTGCGATTGAAGCGGCTCGCGCAGGCGAGCAAGGGCGAGGCTTTGCGGTGGTGGCTGATGAAGTTCGACAACTGGCCGGACGCACCAGCACGGCGACTGAAGAGATCGCTTCGGTTGTGTTGCAAAACCAGAAGCTGGTGGATGAGACCGTCGCTGAGATGGCAAACAGCAAGAACCAAGCTGAACAAGGTCTTGAACTTGCCACACAGGCAGGCCAGGTCATTGTTGAGATTCAGGACGGCGCCAAGCAAGTGGTCGACGCAGTGGGCCGGTTTGCGAATCAGCTGGCTTAGCGAGCGAGGTGGTCCGAAGCCGACCTCGCTCAGGCTGGCACGGCCCCTGGCCCACCAAGCCGGATCACCTCAGTCGAACTTGACCAGGTCCTTGAAAATCAGCTGCCCCCAGCTATTTCCACGTGCCTGCACGAGCAACCCACCCTCCGATAGGCCGCCAAGCTTGATCGGCGAGAAACCGAGGTTTTCCGCAAGCGCAGCGACTTCCACCAAGGCCTGGTCATCGTCGCCCGCCAGGAAAACGACTCGCCTGCCCCCCTGTATGGCCGGGTCCTGACCAAGAACGCCGGCAGCCAAATGGTTGAAGCCCTTGACCAGTCTTGCTCCCGTGAAGGCTTGAGCGATGACGCTGGAAGAAGGCAGCCCTTGCAGTTCCTCTGGCGGCACGCCATAGGCATTGGTCACATCGATGAGGGTCTTGCCGTTCCAGCTCGGCAGCGCCTTCGCGACATCCCCGTGGGACTCGAAACGCACGGCCAGAAAAACCACGTCCGCCTTGAGGGCGTGCGCCAATGTGGCAGGCATGATCCCGGGGCCGATAGCGGCCGCATCGGAGGCAAAGCTCTCAGGATCGCGGGTGGTTGCAACGCAGACTTGAATGCCGCTGCGGGCGAACGCTTTAGCCAGGGCCTTGCCCAGATTGCCGAAGCCGATAATTGCATAGCTCATACAGTGTCCTCGATTACCACGCCCAACGGGCTCCCCATTTCGGTGGAGCAAGCAGCCGGGCGCAGCGAGTCAGATTTGCGCCAAGCCGCCGTCGACGGCGACCTCACTGGCGGTCATGAAGCTGCTGTCCTGCGACGCAAGAAACGCCGCGGCGGCGCCGATTTCAGCCGGATCGGCCATGCGCTGGAGCGGATTCATCGCGGCGAAGACCTTCATGCCTTCTTCGCCCAGCGCTTCCTTGGCGAGTTCGGTCGCAGTCGGTCCGGGCGACAGCACATTTACCCGGATGCCCGTGCCTTTCAGGTCCTCCGCCCAGGTCCGCGCGAGGTTGCGCACAGCCGCTTTGCTCGCGCTGTAGACGCTGAATGCCGGCGCCCCCGTAGTGCCGGCGCTCGACCCGGTCAGGATGATCGAGCCCCCCTGCCCCATCAGCGGCAACGCCTTCTGGACCGTAAAGATCAAGCCCTTCACGTTGGTGTCGAAGGTGTCGTCAATGTGCTCAGGGGTGAGCTTGCCGAGTGCAAGCGGGCTGCCCGCTCCGGCGTTGGCGAAGACGATATCGAGCGTCCCGCGCTCGGCCTTCACCGCTGCGTAGAGCCGGTCGAGGTCGGCCAGGTCGGAGACCGAGCCCTTCACCGCGCGGGCATTCGGGCCGAGGTCGGCCACAGCGGCGTCGAGCGCTTCCTGTCGGCGGCCGAAAATGTAGACAAAGGCGCCCTCCTCGATGAAGCGCTTTGCCGCCGCGCGGCCGATCCCGGTAGCGCCGCCGGTGATCACGGCGGTCTTTCCATTCAGTCTGGTCATGTCGTGCATCCTTCGTTGGCGATGTACCCATACAGGCAACTGCCTGCTTGAGACCAAGGATGCGGGCCTGATAACCTAAGGACAAGTATGCACCTTTTGGTAAGTATCAAAAAAATGACGAAGACCTCTGAAATCTGTGACACCGGTTGCGGGCTCAACGCCACGCTGCGCATCATCTCGGGCAAGTGGAAACCGCTGGTCTTGTTTTTCCTGCGCGACGGCCCGAAGCGCTACGGCGAGCTGAAGCGCCTGATCCCCGGCGTCAGCGACAAAGTGCTGATCCAGCAGTTGAAGGACTTGGAAGCAGATCGCGTACTGGCACGAACCGACTACAAGGAAGTGCCGCCACGTGTGGACTACGCGCTCACCCCGTTGGGTGGCAGCCTGGCTACTGCGATTGTGCCGCTTTGCACGTGGGGGACCGAGAATGCGGCGGAGATGGCGTGTATTTTTGCCGAGCGTGATGCGGTGGGTTAGTTGGGGGTATAAAGATGTGTGGCATGGGGGATGTGGATTAGGTTGGTCGGTTCTGGTTGGGGGTAGCTGCTTATGGTTGAGCGTTTTTGGGCCGATAACTGACTATCGCCAAGGGCAGTTATCGGCCAGAAGCGGACATCCGGAAGCGTCTGAAAAAAACAAAGCCGATCTAATCTGTATCCGCTAAAGTCTGCCAGATAAGGAAAGCTCTCCCCAGGGGCACGAATGATAGAGTTGATCTCGTATGGATGCAGGCAAGAGGAAAGAGCAGTTCAATATTGCTTATGTGCACGCAATGGCAGCCCAAGCAGGGCTTAACCCAAGTCAGCCAATGGTTGACGACGACAGCATCGATATCCAGCTTTCGGGTAAGGGATTTACCGGCCTGCTCCGGAACCCCATGGTTCAGTTGCAGCTGAAATGCACCTCTCAGGATTTGGTGTCGGGAAACGTCATCAAATTCCCTCTGTCTCGCAAAAATTTCGACGATCTTCGCGGCAGTAACGTGATTTGTCCGCGTTACCTCGTTGTGCTATTGGTCCCAGAAGATGATGGGTTGTGGGTCGAGCACCATGCCTCGCACATGACTCTGCACAACACCTGCTACTGGCTGTCACTCAGGGATTATCCCAGTACTAGTAATAACTCGTCGGTAACCGTTGAGATTCCGCTTACACAGCGGCTAACCACCACCAGCTTGCGACACCTGTTAACGCTGGCCAGTAATGGGGAAAGCGTATGAGACGGGATGAACTTGCGAAGCATATTAACGACATAACTCCAGCACAATTAGAGACATACATGCTGTCCCATGGTTGGTTTCGCGATGGCGACTTCAAGGGGCTCGCGTCAATATGGCATAGATCCAGCACTGATCAGTCCGATGCAGAAATTCTGCTGCCGAGTTCAGCTTCTGCTAAAGACTTCGCAGACCGCATGGTGGATGCAGTAATTGCTATATCGCAACTTGAAGATCGATCATTTCTAACCATATTGAAAGAAGTCATGGGGAACTTTGCGGACCTAGTCCGTATACGTGTATTTCACAACGACGTTGATGCGGGGACTATTCCGATAAATGACGGTGTACTTCTTAACATACGCGCGCGTGATCTGATGGCTTCTGCGGTAATGTCTACAGCTTCGAAGCGACGGCACTTTATGGGGAAGCGTTCGCCAGAGGTGAAGGAATACATCAATTCGCTCCGATTGGGGCAGACCGAGGTTGGTAGTTATATCGTAAATATAATCGCTCCAGTTGGGCCTAGTCAAAGCGATCAGGGATCTTTTGAAGATATTCCATTGTCCAATATAGTCACTGCAAATTTGGCATCTAGTCTTGAGGCTCTTACCTTTGCGATCGATGAATTCTCATCAGCTGGAGACCTCACTGTATTTGATGCTGCAGTTACCAGAGGGGCAAGCTCCAATATGTGCGATGCACTTGTAGGACTCAGTGGTGCAGAAAAGAAGCGAGGTTTTGAGATTTCAATCACCCCGTCGCATCGCCCTGAAGTCGTTTCACAAATTAAATCATTTAGATTTGATGTTGAGAGTGTCGTCAAAATTGCGGACGCTTCAGCCTATTACAAAGACAATTATGTCCTGCCAAGGCGGACTATTATAGGTTCCATCAAACGATTAGATAGGCCGTTGAATGATGAGGCGGGTACCATCACAATTGCGACGATGATTGGTGAACTTGAAAAGCATGTATCTATTCAGCTTGGGCCTGATGAATACATGGACGCCGTAAATGCGCATAAGCAGAAAGCAGCGATTCAATGCACTGGAGATCTTCATGTTTCAGCTCGAAGCTCGAAGCTACTTAATCCATCAGGCTTTCGGGTCCTATCGAACGGTGAGTTCCCCTTCTGACTAAGTCAAGCTGGTAGTCGGTTAAAGGGCTCGTAACGAGGTAGTATAAGTGACTATCGGTGTAAAATGCTCTGCCGCTTTCCACCCGGCCTGAGCTTGAGGGCTATGTAGGATGGACGGTGCTTTCTTGACCATCAGCTTCTAAGCAGGTGCAGGTGAATCCACTTTTGATTTCACTGGCAGGACGGATATGTAAGATAGAAGATCGAGAACACACAGGGATGGACAAAATGGAGCCAATGTTTACGCAGTCGCAGCTGGAGGCCATAGCATCGGCGCTTGGCCATACCGAAGAGGGTCTGACAGGTCCCGAGATCGGTATGCTTCTTCCCCTGGCTAGAATGATCGACCCGGGTGCTATCACTAAACGCACCCGTATCTACGATGCATTTGTCGAAAGCCAGAATTCACGGCGCGATCGGCGTGCGGTTTTAAAATTTATCCGGGTGGCAATGAAGCCTGAGCGGTATCTTAGGCATTCCGAACGTTTCGAGCCCCTTAGGACCAATCTGAACCGTGCGTTACTGTTTTCTGGGCTATTCGTTACAGCCTCTGGAGAAATTGAACCTATTAGGGCTGCTGAAACTTTAGGTGACGCTTTTCGGCGGGCTAATGAACTACGTGAAGATATGCTCAGCCGTGAGGTACATGAAGATATCCTTAAGTTTTGCCGCGCGGAGCTCCTTGCAGATGACTATTTTCACGTTGTTCTCGAAGCAATGAAAAGCATCGCTTCGAAGCTGCAGGCTCGCACTGGACTAATAGACGATGGCGCTGTTCTGGTTGATCGTGCATTGGGTGGGACACCTCCTATGCTCGCCATCAATGCGCTTTCGACGGAGAGTGAAAAGGGTGAGCAAAGGGGGTTCGCCAATTTGGTGAAGGGGACGTTTGGTATGTTCCGTAACCCCACCGCTCATGCTGCAAGAATTCATTGGCCGATCGGTAAGAAAGACGCAGAAGATTTGCTGACACTAGCGTCGATGATACATCGAAAAATTGATGCCTCAACGATGCCGTCCAGGCTTTAACGCAGGCCAGTCATAGCGGTTCAAGCGCACCGAGGCACTTGAGTACAACAAAAAATCTCGTAAATGAGCGTTGCTGAGCTAGCCCTACTCACGCCCTGTTTTTGGCAGACGCGTATCAGTCGAATTAGGCTGGAATCAGCGCGAAAGCAGCCGAAAGCAGAACGAGACTATATTACTCCGCTCTTATCTAGATACCTTTTTAACTCTGAAACTCTAATAAACGAGTTCTTGCCTTCAGAATTGCCAGCGGCACCTTGAGCTGCAATCCCAACTACGTGATAACTCGTGTTAATAACAGGGCCACCACTATTGCCAGAATATAAGGTCTTATCAACCTCACTATGCATCACACCACTTAATGGATACTTGTTAGTAAGCCTGCACTTCAAAACTCCAACGTCATTACTACCCTCCTTGAAATTCGGGAAGCCTAGAACCGCCACTCGATCACCAATATTTGGCTCTTTGATATCCTCCAGAGAGAACACTTCTAGACCAGCGGGAGGGTCTACGATTTTTAGTACCGCAATATCAAGGTCTTTACTACGAATGATGACCTTTGCCTCGTAAATATTTACGTCTCCCATCCTCCTGATCAAGCACTCATTAACTTCAACTCTTTCGCCATCAATAAAATTTTCAGCAAGCACGTGCTCGCAAGTTACCAACAAACGACCACCAATCAGGAACGCGCTACCTTGGCTACTGACAAGCTTGCCGTTTATCTCCTCGTTAATTTCAATTACCCAGCATTTATCCTTTATGAATTTTCCGATTTTAAAATTATCGGAGTCTTCAGGAGTAGCTATTGGGGTATTAGGAACCTTGGATTTGATCGGTAACATGTTGTATCTTTGCGCAAGCCTTCTGTAGACCTTCGACTCCTCACCAACTACTTGTTTTATATAAAGCAGTCGCCCTTGTAGGTGCGTTTCAACATCTGCAGTCGAATTGGGATTTTTTTCTTTAAAAATCGAAGTGGAAACTTCTAAGCCGAACTTTTCTACTGAGTGTATCAAGGCCGCAGTTTTTCTAATGTATGGCCGCGGCACATTCGGTTTTTGATTGGTCACGAGCCCAGTTACGATTTGCCGCTCACGCCCCCCCTGCAACCTGACCTTGTCTTCGTTTATTTTAAATCCTTGAGTTGCAATTACAGCGGCGAGTTCATGCCCAACCTTACTGCTGTAATGATTTGGCCTGCCGTCTAACTCACGCCACTCTACCAGCTCTCTAGGCACATACTGTATTGGGGTATAGAATGAAAACGTCATATCATCAGCATAACGTGTATAAACTGCGCGATGACGCTTCGCCAACGAGTAAAGCTCTCTATCTAAACTTGCACATATCATGTTCGATATAACTGGAGAGCTTGGAGCGCCTTGGGGCAACAGACCATCTACAGTCGTTAGATGAGCAATTACTGAAGCGGTCTCTGGGGACAGCGAATAGGGCTTCGCCATTAACATCCCTCGAACACGCCTAAAAGTGATCGTTCCGAAAAAGTTTTCCAAGTCGATATTGAAGACGTATTTTTTTCTACAGTGAGGCCGGGCGTTAGCAACAATTGATTGTCCAACTAGAAATGCTTTGACTGGCGCCCTTGGTTTGTAGAGTTTAGAAAGCAAGCCAGCTATCCGCCCTTGGATAGTTTTAAGCTTGTCAGTCGGTGCCAATATTTTGCGTTTTCCGCCACTTTTTTTCGAAATTTCAAAGGCAAGATAATGCCGCTTCATGTCTCCGCGGTAGTAAAAATGCTTGATTTTTCCGTAGTCCGTCCCAAGAAGCGTTGCCAGATCTTCAGGTGCGGTGTACGGATTGAGGGTCGTGAAGTTTAGGAAAAAACCTCCATTCATATTTCACCCTATCGTTTAAAGATAATTCCCCAGAGTCGCAAAGGGATGTTGCTTGTAGCATTTTTGAGCCGGGTCGCATTTGAACAACCCTATTTAATACCCGAATGGAGGCCGATTGAGCCTACTTCACCTTCTCCGGGATCGCAAGAGCAATTAGCCAGCAGATCGAGGCCCACGATTTTGCAGTCAATTTCAGTGAATCGATCGCGTATCCTAGGCAGCGTTGCCGGCAGCTAATGGTGGACTGCTGCCGGTTACAAATGGCAGCTATTGGCCGATTGC
>NZ_SGWI01000007.1 GCF_004519405.1 Pseudomonas sp. BCA17
CGTGATCGTGGTGACCGCAGGCGTCGTGCTCGGCACCAGGTTTTCAAAGTTGCCGCCAGTCGCGCCGGTAATCGTAGTGCTGACGGTGGAACCGTTGTTGTAGACGTCGTTGGCCGGAGTATCCACGACCACGGTGCCGGTGGATTCGCCGGCCTTGATGGTGATCACCGAGCCGTTGCTCAAGGTGACGGTCACTGGCGTCTGCGCCGGGTTGGTCAGTGTGGCGGTGTAAGTGATGGCGCCGCCTTCCGTGACCGTGTTGCCCGCCGTCAATGTAACGGTGGTGGTGTCGATGGTGTCGGTGACTTGGGTCACCGCCGGCGTGGTATCGATGTTCAGCACCAGGTTATTGCCACCGGTGGTGCCGGTGACGTTGACGCTGATCTGGCTAGGATCGATGTACGGACTGTCATTCGCGGCCAGGGGCACGCTGACGGTACCGGTGAGTTGGCCCGACGGGATGGTGATTACCGCGCCATTGGACAAGGTAATGGTGAGGTTGCCGATTGGCGCCTGGGTCACGGTGGCGGTGTAGGTCAGCACGCCACCGGCTTCGGTGATGGTCGGCGTGGCGCCCAATGTCAGCGTGGCGGTTTGCAGAGCCAGGCCACCGCTATTGCCGCCAGGCTGAGCACCGACGTTCTGGGTCAGCGTCGAATTGGCCTGGCCCAGGCCAGCGGTTGGGAAGCCAATGGTCGGGTCAACGCGGCCGGCGGTCGCGTCCAGCACAACAAAACTGTGACCACCGCCTGCCGCGCCATTACCGGCAGCGGTTGGGCCTGCGGCAGTGGCTTCCAGGTCGGTGGTCGGGTCCGCGCCTGCGGCGATGGCTTGTTGCAACTCGGCAACCGACGGCGCCGCGTTCTGGGCGGCAGCTGCCAGGTCGAGGGTGGAGTCCGGCAGGTCGGCGCTCCATTGGGTATCCCGGCCCAGGTCCAGCGTGCGGCCATCGGCCAGTTCAAGGCTGACTGCACCCGACATGCCGGTGTCGACTTGGTCGCCCGCAAACAGGCGATCACCTTCTACCAGAACACGGCGCGTTCCTTCCGGAGAAATAACGAAAACTTGACCAACAATGCTTTTGACAATGGCAACAACACTGCTCATTAAATTTTCTCCGGCGATCCGTTTCTGATGAATTCCATGTGGCCGCTCGGAAGAGGGCCAAACAGGAGGGGCGTAGTCTGTAAGGGTGACTTCGTCAAATAATTGGCTAGATTTATTCGCTATCTAGTTTATGCCAAACTATTGACCTTATGGGCGCCATCCTAAACAATCGCCCCCATAATGTCACATTGATATTTACGCGGCGAACCGTCCTACATGTGTGAAGCAGTTCCGCTTTTTGAACTTTCCGACGTACGGTCATTACGGTAGCCATTATCCGACGCAGCGACGTGAATCGCTGTGATTTGAGACAAGAAGTCCTGGGGAATTTTTAAATGCGTCTGCACCTGTTCAAGGCAATACCGTTCGTTCTCGCCGCCGGTTTCGTTCAAGCCCAGACATTACCCCAAGCCATGCAGCAGGCATTGGATGTGCACCCTGAAATTCAGGCCGGTGTGAACAGCCGTATCGCCGCCGATTACCAACTGCGCGCCGCCCAGGGGGGTTACCTGCCACGCGTTGACCTGAATGCCGGCTATGGCCGCGAAGGTACCGACAACTCCACTACCCGCGCCGCCAACGGTCCGAATGGCAACCACTGGGACACTCTCAACCGCGGTGAGTCCAGCCTGCGCCTGCAACAGATGATTTTTGACGGCTTTGCCACTTCCAGCGAAGTCGGCCGCCAGCAAGCCAACGTCAACTCCCGCGCCTACTCCCTGCTCGGCACCTCCGAGCGCACTGCCTTGACCGTCGCTCAGGTGTACCTGGATGTACTGACCCGTCGTGAATTCGTGCGCCTGGCCGAAGAAAACCTGCGCAACCACGAACGCATCTACGATCAGATCAAATTGCGCACCCAGCGCGGCGTCGGCAACGGTGCCGACCAGGATCAGGCCGAAGCGCGTCTGGCCCAGGCTCGCAACAACCTGATCACCGAGCAGACCAACCTGGCCGACGCTCAGGTCAACTACCTCAGCGCCGTCGGCCAGATGCCCGACCAACTGGAGCGCCCGGCGCCGTTCATGGCCATGCTGCCGGCAGACCTGAATGAAGCGCGCCGCCAGATGCTCGACAACAGCCCGGTCCTGCGCTCGGCCGAATCGGACATCTCCGCCGCCGAGAAGCAGTACGAAGCCGCCAAGTCCACCTTCTACCCACGCTTTGATGCCGAGCTTGGCACCAACGCGGACAACAATGTCTCGGGTGACGCCAGCCACAATAATGGTTGGGAAGCCATGGTGCGTATGCGCTTCAACCTGTTTGCCGGTGGCAGCAATAAAGCCGACCTGCAGTCCAAGTCGTACCAGGCCAACCAGGCCCTGGACATCCGCAACAACGCCCTGCGCCAACTCAACGAAGAACTGGGCCTGGCCTGGAACGCCCTGAACAACGCCAGCGCGCAGTTGCCGGTGGCCCAGCAGTACGTGGATCACAGCACCCGCGTGCGCACTTCCTACCAGCAGCAGTTCAGCCTTGGCCAACGGACCCTGCTCGACTTGCTCGACAGTGAGAACGAATTGTTCACCGCTTCCCGTCGTCTGGAAGAGATCAAGAACATTCAGTTATTTACTCAGTATCGAATCAAGGCGACCATGGGCGAATTGCTCAAAAGCCAGGGAGTGGTCGCACCGATGGCCTCCGTCGTGCAAACCGACGTGAAGCCTAAAGTCCAACTGCCCGGGATGAATTGAGCCACCCCTATAGCCCCATCTGTTAGTCGAGAGTGCACCGCGTGGAATCCGAAGTCAGTCGAGTTCATCTCAGCCATGATCCCCGCACGCTGCACGACGACCCGTTACTTGACGGGCTGCTTGCGCTCTGCGCCCTGCATCAGAAGCCGGCCAGCGCGGCCATGCTCACCACTGGCCTGCCGCTGCCTTCGCAGCGGTTGAGTGCCGAGCTGCTGCCCCGTGCAGCTGCGCGGGCCGGGCTGCAAGGGCGGGTGCTGCAACGCAAACTGGAACAGATCCCCACGATAGCCCTGCCGGCGTTGCTGCTGCTCAAAGAGGGGCGCAGTGCCGTGCTGGTCGGCTGGCAGGGCGATGATGAAGCCCGCATCCTGCTCAGCGAAAGCGACGGCGGTGAAGTCATCGTCAAGCGCGAGTTGCTGGCTGACGACTATGTCGGCAAAGTTTTCTTCGCCCAACCGCAGCACAAATTCGACGTCAACCACGGCACCCTGATTCCCCGGGCGCGTTCGTGGTTCCGGGACACGCTCAAGCGTTCGCGCTGGCTCTATACCGACGCCATCGCCGCCAGCTTCCTGATCAATATCATCGCGATGGCCGCGCCGTTGTTCGTGATGAATGTGTACGACCGTGTGGTGCCGAACCAGGCCACCGCCACCCTTTGGGTGCTGGCAGTGGGCATCTGCGGTGCCTATCTGTTCGACCTGATCCTCAAAAGCCTGCGCAGCCTGTGCCTGGACCTGGCCGGTAAAAAGACCGACCTGATCATCTCGGCCACGCTGTTCGAGCGCATTGTTGGCATGTCCATGAAGTACCGCCCGGCACGGGTCGGCAGCTTCGCGCAGAACATCCACGAGTTTCAGAGCCTGCGTGACTTCCTTGCGTCGTTGACTCTCACCAGTCTGATCGACCTGCCATTTACCCTGCTGATATTCCTGGTCATCGCCATCCTCGGCGGGCACCTGGTGTGGATTCCGGTGCTGGCGTTCCCGATTGCCCTGGGCATCGGCTATGCCCTGCAGAAACCGCTCGTTGCGACCATGGAGCGCACCATGGCGCTGGCCGCCGAGCGCCAGTCGAGCCTGATCGAAACCCTCGCCGGCCTGGATGCGGTCAAGGTCAATAACGCCGAGAGCGAGCGCCAGTACGGTTGGGAACAGACCATCGGCACCTTGAGCCGCCTTGAGCTGCGGGTGAAGTTGCTGTCGGGCCTGTCGATGAACATGACCCTGCTTATCCAGCAACTGGCCGGCGTGATCATGATCGTGTTCGGTGTGTACCAGATCATCGACGGCAACCTCAGCATGGGTGGCCTGATCGCCTGCTACATGCTCAGTGGCCGCGCCTTGAGCCCACTGGCTTCGCTGTCGGGCCTGCTGACCCGTTACCAGCAAGCCAAGGTCACCATGATGTCGACGGACCAGATGATGGAGCTGCCCCAGGAGCGTAATTTCGAAGAACGCCCCATGAGCCGCCGCACCCTGCAAGGCGCCATCGAGTGCCGGGGCCTTAGCTTTACTTACCCCAATCAACAGAACGCCGCGCTGAAAAACATCAACCTGATGATCAAGCCCGGCGAGAAAATCGGCATCATCGGCCGCAGCGGCTCGGGCAAAAGCTCCCTTGCCAAACTGATCGTCGGCCTTTATCAGCCAGACTCCGGCGCCTTGCTGGTGGATGGCGTGGATGTGCGCCAGATCGATGTCAGTGAACTGCGCCACAACATCGGCTACGTTGCCCAGGACATTCAACTGCTCGCGGGTACGCTACGCGACAACCTGGTGTCCGGTGCGCGTTATGTCGAAGACGAAATGGTCCTGCAGGCCGCTGAACTGGCCGGCGTGCACGAATTCGCCCGCCTGCACCCGCAAGGCTATGAGCTGCAAGTCGGTGAACGTGGGCAGAACCTCTCCGGCGGCCAGCGCCAGAACGTCGCCCTGGCCCGCGCGCTGCTGCTCAACCCGCCTATCCTGCTGTTGGACGAACCCACCAGCGCCATGGACAACACGGGTGAAGAGCGCTTGAAACAACGCCTGCAGGCCGTGGTGCAAAACAAAACCATCGTGCTGGTCACCCACCGTGCCTCACTGCTCTCGCTGGTGGACCGCCTGCTGGTGGTCGACCGTGGGCAGATCCTAGCAGACGGCCCGAAAGCCGTGGTCATGGAAGCGTTGAAAAAGGGGCAGATCAGTGTTGCTTAACTCCATCAAAAGCGCGGTTGGCCGCTATTTCAAAGGTTCCGATTCGCTGCAGGGCCAGCCCCTGCCCGAGGTCAACAAAGCACTGATCGAAGATGCACCGCGGGTTATCCGCCTGACCATCTGGGCGATCATTGCGTTCTTCATATTCCTGGTGACGTGGGCGGGCTTCTCCAGCATCGACGAAGTCACCCGTGGCGACGGCAAGGCGATCCCTTCGTCCAAGCTGCAGAAAATCCAGAACCTGGAAGGCGGTATCGTCTCCGAGTTGTACGTCAAGGAAGGCCAGGTGGTGGAAGCCGGCGCGCCGTTGATTCGCCTCGACGACACACGTTTCGTTTCCAATGCCGGCGAAACCGAGGCCCTGCGCCTGGCCATGCAATTGCGTGTCGAGCGCCTCAGTGCCCAGGTGGATGACCGCCCGCTGAACATCCCCGACGACGTGCTAAAGGCCGCGCCGAGCCAAGCCGCCAGTGAGCGCTCGTTGTATGACAGCCGCCGCCAGCAGTTGAAAGACGAAGTCGGTGGCCTGCAGGAGCAACTGGTGCAGCGTCAGCAGGAACTGCGTGAGTTCACCTCTAAACAAAGCCAGTACCGCAGCCAGTTGTCCCTGCAACGCCAGGAAATCAACATGTCCGAACCACTGGTGGCCCAGGGTGCGGTGTCGCCTGTGGAAGTGTTGCGCCTCAAGCGGGCCGAGATGGAAACCCGTGGCCAATTGGACGCCACCACCCTGGCGATTCCCCGTGCCGAATCGGCGATCAAGGAAGTGCAACGCAAGATCGACGAAACCCGTGGCAAGTTCCGCAGCGAAGCGCTGACCCAGCTCAACGAAGCCCGCACTGAACTGAATAAGGCCGAGTCCACTGGCCGTGCCCTGGAAGACCGGGTCAGCCGTACACTGGTTACCTCGCCAGTGCGCGGGATCGTCAAGCAATTGCTGGTCAACACCGTCGGCGGTGTGATCCAGCCGGGCAGCGACATGGTAGAAATAGTGCCGCTGAACGACACCCTGCTGGTGGAAGCCAAGATCCGCCCGCAAGACATTGCCTTCCTGCACCCAGGTCAGGAAGCGATCGTCAAATTCACCGCCTATGACTACACCATCTACGGCGGCCTGAAAGCCAAGCTCGAACGCATCGGTGCCGACACCATCACCGACGAAGACAAAAAAACCACCTACTACATGATCACCCTGCGCACCGATCGCAGCCACTTGGGCACAGACGAGAAGCCGTTGCTGATCATCCCCGGCATGGTCGCCTCGGTGGATATCATCACCGGCAAGAAGAGCATCCTGAGCTACTTGCTCAAGCCGATCATCAAGGCACGCGCCGAGGCGTTGCACGAGCGGTAATCTTCAGTGCCTGTCCCGGCCTCATCGGGGCAAGTCTCCTCCCGCATTTTGAATGTATTCGCAGATCAAAATGTAGGAGAGGGCTTGCTCCCGATGGGGTCATCAGCCTCCCCACGGATTCCACTTTCAAAGCATATGTATATTCATTAACGGTATTTAATGGCCGGTTCTTATAGCTATAAAGTCACTCTCCTGTCCGACCGGGAGTGCCCAAATGTCCGTCACCTCTACTGTTCCAACAGCGACCTCATCCACCCAGGTCTTCGACGTTCGCCCACTCCCCGGCAGCGTCGGCGCCGAGATCATCGGCCTGGACTTGTCGCGTCCGGTCAACGACCACGACTTCGCCCGCATCCACCGTGCGCACCTGGACCATCACGTTGTGGTGTTCCGTGACCAACGCATCACCCCCGAGCAGCAGATCGCCTTCAGCCGCCGCTTCGGTGTGTTGCAGATCCATGTGCTCAAGCAGTTCCTGTTGGCCAACCACCCGGAAATCCTGATCGTCTCCAACATCATCGAAAACGGCCAATCCATCGGCCTGGGCGATGCGGGTAAGTTCTGGCACTCGGACCTGTCGTACAAAGAACTGCCCAGCCTGGGCTCTATGCTGCACGCCCAGGAGTTGCCCTCCGAAGGTGGCGACACGCTCTTTGCCGACATGCACAAAGCCTGGGACCAACTGCCTGAACACCTGCGCAAAGCCGTGGAAGGCCGCAGCGCCGCTCACTCATACACGGCGCGTTACAGCGAAACCAAATTCGAAGGCAACTGGCGCCCGACCCTGACCCCCGAGCAGCTCGCTCAGGTCGCCGAAGTGGTGCACCCCATTGTGCGCACCCACCCGGAAAACGGGCGCAAGGCGCTGTTTGTCAGCGAAGGCTTCACCACGCGCATTGTCGGCTTGCCGGAAGACGAAAGCCGCGATCTGCTGGCCCAGTTGTACGCCCACAGCGTGCTGCCGCAGAACATCTACCGCCACCAGTGGCAGCCTCACGACCTGGTGTTCTGGGACAACCGCTCGCTGATCCACCTGGCCGCCGGGTGCCCAAGCCACCTGCGACGCAAGCTGTTTCGCACCACCATCCAGGGCGATGCGCCGTTCTGAAACCCATACCCGGCAAGAGAGACGAAATGAACGCGCCCCTGCAAGGCCACGCGGCCAGCACCCAGAGTACGGCCCAACCGTTGTTGGCGGTGGACAACGTCAGCCTCGAATACCGCACGCCTGAACGTGTGGTGCGGGCCACTCACCAAGTCAGTTTCGAAATTGACCCGGCCGACCGCTACGTGCTGCTCGGCCCATCGGGTTGCGGTAAATCGACGTTGCTCAAGTCCATCGCCGGGTTTATCAAACCCTGCGAAGGCGAGATCCGCCTGTTGGGGCAGAGAGTCGAACAACCAGGCCCGGACCGTATCGTGGTGTTCCAGGAGTTCGACCAGTTGCCGCCCTGGAAAACCGTCAAGCAAAACGTGATGTTCCCGCTGCTGGCGTCGAAAACCCTGAAGCGCCGCGAAGCCGAAGCACGGGCCCTGCATTACCTCGACAAAGTCGGTCTCAGTGCCTTCGCCGATGTTTATCCGCACACCTTGTCCGGTGGCATGAAAGCCCGTGTGGCCATCGCTCGCGCCTTGGCCATGCAGCCGAAGATCCTGCTGATGGACGAACCCTTCGCCGCCCTCGACGCCCTGACCCGACGCAAGATGCAGGAGGAGCTGTTGCGGCTCTGGGAAGAGGTGCGCTTCACCCTGCTGTTCGTCACCCATTCCATCGAAGAAGCGTTGGTGCTGGGTAATCGCATCCTGTTGCTGTCGCCTCATCCCGGACGGGTGCGCGCTGAAATCCACAGCCATCAATACGACCTGCACAGCCTTGGCGGTACAGAGTTCCAGGCCTCGGCGCGGCGCATTCATCGCCTGCTGTTCGACGAAGCGCCTGAGGCCGAACGTGAGTTGGGTTTCGCCGATATCCGCATCGCTTATTGAAAGGGGCCGTTCATGCGCCAGGAATTTGAAGTCAACCTCGAACCGCTGCTCAGCGTCCCCGTGGAACGCGAGCTGCCCTTGCGCCACCGCCTTTGGCAACAAGGTTGGCTGCGCAAGGGCTTGATCCTGATCGTGCTCGCCATTCTCTGGGAAGCCGTTGCGCGCTATCAGAACAATGACTTGCTGCTGCCGAGCGTTCTGCAAACCGCTCAGGCGCTGTTCGACGGCCTGCTCAGCGGCGAACTGCTCAGTAAGGTCAGCATCTCGCTGGCGGTGCTGATCAAGGGGTACCTGATCGGCATCGTGCTGGCGTTTGCCCTGACCACGCTGGCGGTGTCGACCCAGCTGGGCCGCGACCTGCTGAGCACCCTGACCTCGATGTTCAACCCGCTGCCGGCGATTGCGCTGCTGCCGCTGGCGTTGCTGTGGTTCGGCCTGGGGCAGAACAGCCTGATTTTCGTACTGGTGCATTCGGTGTTGTGGGCCTTGGCGCTGAACACTTACTCCGGTTTTCTCGGGGTGTCCGAAACCCTGCGCATGGCCGGCCGCAACTATGGCCTCAAGGGCATGCGCTTCGTGCTGTTTATCCTGATCCCGGCGGCGCTCCCCTCGATCCTGGCCGGCCTGAAGATCGGCTGGGCATTTGCCTGGCGTACCCTGATCGCCGCCGAACTGGTGTTCGGCGCCACCAGCGGCAAGGGCGGGTTGGGGTGGTACATCTTCCAGAACCGCAATGAGCTGTACACCGACAAGGTGTTTGCCGGGCTGGCCGTGGTGATCCTGATTGGTTTGTTAGTGGAGAACCTGGTGTTCAACACCTTCGAACGGCTTACGGTGAAGCGCTGGGGCATGCAGCGTTCGTAACCCTGCTACGATTGCACCCCATTCACTCCCCACTGATCATGAGTGCTTGGCATGCAACTACCGGACATGAACCTGCTGGTCGCCCTCGACGCCTTGCTCGACGAGGGCAGTGTGGTCGGCGCTGCGCGACGCATGAATTTAAGCCCGGCGGCCATGAGCCGCACCCTCACGCGCATTCGCGAAGCGGTGGGCGATCCGATTCTGGTGCGCGCCGGCCGCGGCCTGGTGCCCACACCCAAGGCCCTTCAACTGCAAGGCCAAGTGCGCAATGTGGTCGAGCAGGCGGCGTTGCTGTTTCGTTCGGCGGATCAAGTGGATTTGAGTACCTTGCGCCGTCGTTTCAGTGTGCGGGCCAACGACTTCTTTATCGGTGTGTATGGCGGTCGCCTGTTCGACACCATGGAGCGCATGGCCCCGCTGTGCGAGCTGTGTTTCGTGCCCGAAGGCGACACCGACGACGAAGCGCTGCGTGAGGGGCGGTTGGATCTGCGCGTAAGCAACACCCAGCCCGCAAGCCCTGAAGTGAAAGTGCAGAACCTGTTTTCGACCACCTTCATCGGTCTGGCGCGCAAAGGCCATCCGTTGTTTGACGAAGACATCACCGCCGCGCGCTTTGCCAGTTATTCCCACATTAGTATTTCGCGGCGCGGTATCTCCCGTGGCCCGATCGATACAGCGCTGAATGCCCAGGGCCTGGAGCGACGCGTGGCGATGATCGCCCCAGGCTTTCACGGTGCAATGTTCATGTTGCCCGACTCCGACCTGATCCTGCCGGTACCCAAGGAAGCGCTCTACAGTGCCAATCGCTTGAACCTGCCGTTGCGTGCATTCCCGCTGCCGATTTCGCTCCCGACACTGGTGCTGGCCCAGTCCTGGCACCCGCGCTTCGACAAAGACCCCGCCCACAAGTGGCTGCGCGAGATCATGCGCGAGAGTTGCCACGCCACCTGGCTGGAAGCCCAGCCGACCTAGTTTCAACGCGCGCCACAATGTAGGACAGAGCTTGCTCCCGATGGCGGTAGGTCAGGTGCAAATTCATCGCTGACACAGTCGGGGAAGCTTCCACAGTGGATTGCGTTTGGCGCACTTATAACTTGCCGATAAGTAACTTTTTGTCATGGATATGCCTGATTAAACTGCTCGGGTACTTTCATTTTCGAGTTAAGTGTCCATGACTTCCCTCGCTGCCCCGGCTCTCCAGGCTGCAGCCAAACCTACTGCGCTCAACCCGCCGGTGTTCGGCCCGCGCATCGTCATTGGCCTGGTCGGCGTGTTGCTGGCGGTGCTGGTGTCGGGACTCAACGAAATGGTCACCAAAGTCGCACTCGCTGATATCCGCGGTGCGCTGTACATCGGTTTTGACGAAGGCACCTGGTTGGTGGCGGCCTACACCGCTACCTCCGTGGCGGCGATGGCCTTTGCACCTTGGTGTTCGGTGACCTTTTCCCTGCGCCGTTTCACGCTGTGTGCCATTGCGTTGTTCACCGTGTTGGGCATCCTGTGCCCGTTCGCGCCGAACTACGAAAGCCTGCTGCTGCTGCGCACTGTGCAAGGCCTGGCCGGTGGGGCGTTGCCGCCGATGTTGATGACCGTGGCGCTGCGTTTCCTGCCGGCCAACGTCAAGCTGTACGGCCTGGCCGGCTACGCGCTGACCGCCACTTTCGGTCCGAGCCTGGGCACGCCGCTGGCGGCGTTGTGGACCGAATATGTCGGCTGGCAGTGGGCGTTCTGGCAAATTGTTGCACCGTGCCTGTTGGCGATGGCGGCGGTGGCCTACGGCTTGCCGCAAGACCCGCTGCGCCTGGAGCGTTTCAAGCAGTTCAACTGGTGCGGTTTGCTGCTTGGGTTCCCGGCGATCTGCATGCTGGTGATCGGCCTGTTGCAGGGCAATCGCCTGGACTGGTTCGAGTCCGGCCTGATTACGTTCCTGCTGAGTGGCGGCAGCCTGTTACTGGTGCTGTTCATGCTCAACGAATGGTCGCACCCGCTGCCATTCTTCAAGTTGCAGATGCTTGGCCTGCGCAACCTGGCGTTTGCCCTCATCGTGCTGGCCGGCGTGCTGATGGTGCTGACCTCGGTGATCATCATCCCCTCGAGTTTCCTGGCTCAGGTCCAGGGTTATCGCCCTCTGCAGACCGCACCGGTGATGCTGCTGATGGCGCTGCCGCAACTGATCGCTCTGCCGTTGGTGGCGGCGCTGTGCAACTTGCGCTGGATCGACTGCCGTTGGGTGTTGGGCGTTGGTTTGAGCATGTTGGTGCTGTGTTGCATCGGCAGCTCGCACCTGACTTCAGCGTGGATTCGCGACGATTTCTTTGGTTGGTACCTGCTGCAAATCTTTGCTCAGCCGATGGCCGTATTGCCGCTGCTGATGCTCTCCACCGGCAGTATCCAGCCGACGGACGGGCCGTTCGCCTCGGCCTGGTTCAACACCGTCAAGGGCCTCGCCGCGGTGGTTGCCACCGCCGTGCTGGATACCCTGACCACCCAGCGCCTGCACTTTCACTCGACCATGCTGGTGGACCGCCTGGGCAATTCTCCCCTGGCCGACGCTGACGCGCCTGGCTTGGCCCGCCGCCTGCACGAGCAGGCGGTGGTACTCACTTCTGCGGATCTCTACTGCGTCATGGCAGGTATCGCGGTGGCGTTGATCCTGCTGATTTTCTGGATGCCCACGCGGATCTTTCCGCCTCGCGCACCGACATAGCCCAAGGACTTTTCATGAAACGCAAAGACAAAATTGCCGTCTCCGTTATTGCCGTGTTCGCCGTTGGCGTACTGGTATACCTGGTCGCGCCGGGTATGTTGGGCAGCAAGCGCCAGACCACCAACGACGCCTTCATCGCGGCCGACTTCACGTTGGTCGCGCCGCGTGTTGCCGGTTTTATCAAGGAAGTGCTGGTGGAGGACAACCAGCGCGTCAAGGCCGGCCAATTATTGGCATTGATCGACGACCGTGATTTTCGCGCCGCCGCCCAGGCTGCCGACGCTGACACCCTGGTGGCCCGGGCTCAATTGAAAAATGCCAATGCAACGCTGGAGCGCCAAAGCTCGGTGATCGCCCAGGCCCAGGCTACCGTAGCGGCGGATCGCGCCGAAATGGCCTTCGCCGAGCACGAACTGAACCGCTACAACCACCTTGCCGGTGTTGGCGCAGGCACGGTGCAGAACGCCCAGCAAGCCAAGACCCGCATTGACCAGGCCACTGCGCGCCTGGCCAATGCCACCGCCGTGCTGGCGGCCGAACGCAAGCAGGTGGAGATCCTCACCGCCCAACGCGACGCCGCCGAAGGTGGGCTCAAGCGCGCCCAGGCCGCGCTGGAAATGGCCAGTTATCAGCTGTCCTACACGCGCATCGTCGCGCCGGTAGATGGCATGGTCGGCGAGCGTGCGGTGCGCGTCGGCGCTTACGTGACGCCGGGCAGTAAGATCCTCGCGGTGGTGCCGCTGGCCGACGCCTATGTGGTGGCCAATTTCCAGGAAACCCAGCTGTCCCACATGCATGCCGGCCAAGCCGTGCAAGTGCGTGTGGACAGCTTCGATGGCGAATCGCTCAATGGTCATCTGGAAAGCCTGGCGCCAGCCACCGGAGTGACGTTTGCTTCGGTCAAGCCGGATAACGCCACCGGCAACTTCACCAAGGTGGTGCAGCGGATCCCGGTGAAGATCATCCTCGAACCCAACCAGCCGCTGACCGAGCGCCTGCGCGTCGGCATGTCGGTAGAGGCCAGCGTAGACACCCGGGCTATTGCGCCGCCGCGTGAGGTGGCCCAGCAATGAGAAAAATTGCCTGGCTCACCTTGAGCCTTATCAGCCTGAGCGCCTGTACCGTAGGCCCGGACTTTCAGCGGCCTCAGGGCTCGCAAGTCGCTCAATGGAACGAACCCCAAGGGCGCCAGGCTGCCAGCCGCGCTGTAAGCGAGCCCTTGCAGGAGCGCTGGTGGGACGTGTTCCACGACGCGCAACTGTCGGCGCTTACGCGCCGCGCTCTGACCGATAACCTCGACCTGAAACTCGCCAGCAGCCGCTTGCAACAAAGCCGCGCCGTGCGCCAGGTGAGTACTGCCGAGCGTTATCCGAACCTTGATGCAACGGGTGGCTACCAGCGCAAACGCAACAGCGGCAAAGGGTTGAACGACCCCTCCGGCGAGAATGGCCGCTCGGCTTACAGCCAATGGGACGTGGGCTTCTCTGCCGCGTGGGAGCTGGACTTCTGGGGCCGGGTCAGGCGTGAAACCGAAGCCGCCGACGCCACGTTGCAAGTCGCCGAAGACGACCGCCGTGCCGTGTTGTTGTCGGTGCTCGCCGAGACGGCTCAGGACTACATCCAACTGCGCGGCGTGCAGAACACCCGCGCCGTTACCGAGCAAAATCTCGAAGTCGCCCGTCACAGCCTCAAGCTCTCGCAACTGCGCCTGGCCGATGGCGTGGCCACGGACCTTGACGTGGCCGAAGCCGCGGCCCAGGTGGCGACCATCGAGGCGCGCCTGCCGGACTTGCAGCAACGCCAGGACCAATTGATCAACGCCCTGAGCCTGCTGGTGGGTGAGCCGCCCCAAGCGTTGCACGCGCAATTGTCCAAGGACGCCGCCGTGCCGCAAACCCAGCGCCAGGTTGCGATTGGCCTGCCGTCGCAACTGGCCGAGCGCCGCCCCGATATCCGTCGGGCCGAGGCACGTCTGCACGCGGCTACCGCCAGCATTGGCGTGGCCAAGGGCGACTTCTACCCGCGTATCACCCTGTCCGGCAGCGTCGGTTCCCAGGCCATGCAACTGTCGGATTTCGGTTCCTGGGGCTCCCGCGCGTTTTCCATCGGCCCGCAATTGAGCCTGCCGCTGTTCAATGGTGGGCGCCTGCAAGGCATGTTGAATTTGCGCGAGGCCCAGCAGCAGGAAGCGGCGCTGGCTTACCAGCAAACCGTGCTGCGCGCCTGGCATGAAATCGACGATCAGTTGACCCGCTACAACGCCAGCCAATTGCGTCGCGACAGCCTCGCCGAAGCGGTGCGCCAGAACCAGATCGCCCTGGCCACCGCGCAACATCAGTACGTGGAAGGGGTGGTGGATTTCGTCAATGTGCTCACCGTGCAAAGCGCGTTGCTGGCGACGCAGGAACAGTGGGTTGAAAGTTCCACGGGCGTGTCGTTGGCCATGGTGGGCTTGTACAAAGCCTTGGGCGGTGGCTGGGAATCGGTGTACCCGTTGCAAACCGCCGGGCGCTGAACCACAAAGAGTTTTGTCAGTCGCGAAATAAGGTGTAATGATAATTGCTCTCAATAGTGTATCTGAGCTTTTCATGGACACCGCGACTGACGGCCAGCAACAGCTTCACCTCCTGTACCGCGACCATCACGGCTGGCTGCAAGGCTGGCTGCGCAAGCGCCTGGGCGACCGCGAGCAGGCTGCTGACGTGGCCCAGGACACCTTTTTGCGTCTGTTGGTGTCCGGGCGCTTTCCTGGAGACAAGGAAAGTCGAAGTTATTTAGCGCAGATCGCACGCAACCTGGTGATCGACCAATGGCGCCGTCTGCGTATCGAGCGCGCCTATCTGGAGAGCATCGCGCATCTGCCTGAACCTGAATCGCCGTCACCGGAAACCCGCGCGCTGATCCTGGAAACCCTGTTGCACATCGACGCCATGCTCGACCGCATGCCCGACAACGTGCGCCGGGCGTTTCTGTTGTCGCAATTCGAAGGCTTGAGCTACGCGCAGATCGCTGAGCGCCTGGAGGTCACGGTCAGTTCGGTGCAGAAGTACATGACCCGCGCCATCGTCGCTTGTTACCAGGTGGCCTACGCCGAATGAAGCAGGACGCCCCGATTGCCGAGGAAGTTGTCGAGCAGGCCAGCGAGTGGCTGATGCTGCAGTGGGGCGGCGACCTGCACGGTGAGCAACACCAGGCATTTGCCCGATGGCAGGCCGCCGACCCGGAACACCGCCGCGCCTGGCAACGCTTGCAGCAACTGCAACAGACCCTCGGCGGCGTGCCTGCCGAGAGCGCTCGCGCGGTGCTGCGCGACACGCCGGATACCCAACGCCGTGCGGCCCTCAAGTTGCTCGGCTTGCTATTGGTCGCCGGTGGCAGCGGTTATCTGGTGCAGCGTAGCGAACCTTGGCAAGTGGCCTTCGCCGCGCACCGCACCACCACGGGCGAGATTCGCCGCGTGATCCTCAGCGACGGCACGCGGGTGGACCTCAACAGTGACAGTGCGTTTGACCTGCATTTCAACGGCAGTGAGCGGCGCATTCGCCTGATCCGTGGCGAGATCCTGCTGACCAGCGGCCATGACCCCTTGCGCCCGTTGATCGTCGAGACCCCGGCCGGTGACGTGCAGGCGCTGGGTACCCGCTTTGCGGTGCGCGAACTGCCCGATGGCAGCCGCGTCGACCTCTTCGAAGGCCGCGTGCGCGTCAGCCCGCTGCAGGGGGCGGCGGTGCAGATGAGTGCCGGCGAGAGTTTATGGTTCAACGCACGCGAAAGCTCGGCATTGCCTGCGGTAAACGCCAATGCCAGCAGTTGGACCGAGCACCGCCTGGTCGCCGAGCGCCAGCCGCTGGGTGAGTTTGTCGCGCAGTTGAGCCGCTATCGACCAGGCGTGCTGCGGTGCGACCCGGCAGTGGCCGACTTGCTGCTGACTGGTGTGTTTCCACTGCGCAACACCAACGCGATCCTCGCGGCACTGGAGCGTACGCTGCCGGTGCAGGTCCAGACGGTGACGCGCTTCTGGGTGACGATCAAGGCCAGGGTCTGAAAATATTTTTGCCGGTGCTTGTCGGTTTGCGCACTTCGCTCGGGTTAGCTCTTGAAAGCCAATCAAGAAGCGTTCTCACGGGGAGCCCAGCGATGTCGCACCACCCAATCCAACCCTTGGCCCGCGCTCTGCGCCGGGGCCTGTTCGTCAGCCTGTTGGCCACGGTACCGATGGTGCCGGCGCTGGTTCAGGCCCAAGAGAGCAGCGAGGCCCTGCGCGCCTACAGCATTCCTGCAGGCAGTCTCGATCAGGCATTGAACCGCTTTGCCAGCGCTTCCGGGATTTTGCTGTCGGTCGATGCCTCGCTCACTCAGGGTAAGCGCAGCGCGGGCCTGCAGGGCCGTTACGGCGTGGCGACCGGCCTGGAACGGCTGCTGGCGGGCAGCGGTTTGACGGCAGTGCAAGCCCAGGGTGGTTGGTCGTTGCAGGCAATGCCCGAGGGCGGCCCGTTGCAATTGGGCGCGACGCAAATCAGCGCCGAGCAGGCCCGGGAAAGTGCCTGGGGGCCTGTGGAGGGTATTGTCGCCACGCGCAGTGCGTCCGGCAGCAAGACCGATTCGGCACTGGTGGAGATCCCCCAGACCATCAACGTGATCAGCGCCGCCGAAATCAAGGCGCGCGGAGCCCAGAGCGTTACCCAGGCGTTGCTCTACACGCCGGGCATGACGGCGGGCGGTTTCTCTGACCGGGTCAAGTTGTTCGATGAACCGACCTCTCGCGGGTTCTCGCCCACGCCGCTGTACCTCGATGGTTTGCACCTGCCCTACGGTGGCGGCAGCACCGGCGGTGCGTTGCAGATCGAGCCTTATGGGCT
The DNA here is from genome assembly GCF_004519405.1 of Pseudomonas sp. BCA17. Taxonomy (GTDB): domain Bacteria; phylum Pseudomonadota; class Gammaproteobacteria; order Pseudomonadales; family Pseudomonadaceae; genus Aquipseudomonas. The sequence goes on from NZ_SGWI01000007.1 coordinate 16,770, forward strand.
GGAGCGCATCGAAGTGCTCAAGGGCCCGGCCTCGGTGCTGTATGGGCAGAATCAGCCCGGCGGTATCGTCAACATGGTCAGCAAGCGCCCCAGCGAAACGCCGATTCATCAGGTGGTGCTGGAGGCCGGTACTTACGAACATAAAAGCGCGGCCATCGACCTGGGTGGACCGCTGGATGAGCAAGGGCAATTTCTCTACCGCCTGACCGGCCTGGCCAATGACGGGCAGGACGAAATCAACTACGTCCAGAACAAACGTCAGTTCATCGCCCCCAGCCTCACCTGGCGCCCCGACGACGACACCCACGTGACCATGTTTGCCCAATACCAGAAAGACAAAGGCGTACCCGAAGCCCAAGGCTTGCCGGCGTCCGGCACGTTGTGGGCCAACCCCAACGGCAAGATCAAGCGCGACCTGTTCCTCGGCGAGCCCGGCGTGAACCAGTACAACCGCGAGCAATATGTGCTGGGCTACGAGGTCTCTCATCGCCTGAACGACACCTGGACGCTCAAGCAAAACGCACGCTACGCCGAAGTGGATGACCGCTACACCGCGCCTCTGCACGGCTACGCTTTCGTCGCCAACCCGGTGACCGGCGTGAAGGACCAACGCTACCTGCAACGCTTTGGCGTGGACTGGGCGCAAGACAACAAAGTGTTCGGCGTGGACAGCATCGCTCAGGCCGAATTCGACACCGGCGCGTTGGCCCACACCTTGATCGTCGGCCTGGATTACTACCATTCCAACTCACAGTTCCACGGCCTGTACGACCGTAACCCGCCGATCATCGACCTGTTCAAACCGGTCTACGGCCAGCGCCTGAATTTTGGTCAACCTTACCGTTGGGACCGCTCCATCACCCAGACCGGTTTATACCTGCAGGACCAGATCAAACTGGATAAATGGGCATTGGTACTGGGTGGGCGTTACGACTGGGCCACTGTGGTGAACAAGGAGCCGCTGGCCGATACCCGCTTTGCCAGCAAGGACCAGGCGTTCACCGGCCGTGCGGGGTTGGTGTACCTGTTCGATAGCGGTGTGGCGCCGTTTGTCAGTTATTCCGAATCCTTCCTGCCGCTGGCTGGCACCGACGCCAACAGCAAACCTTTTGAGCCGTCGACCGGCAAGCAGTACGAAGTCGGCGTGAAGTACCAGCCGCCGGGGCAGAAGAGTTTTGTGCAGGTCTCGGTGTACCAGTTGGATCAGGAAAACGTGCTGACCACCAACCCGGTGGACACCACGTTCAGCACACAAAGCGGCGCCATGCGTTCGCGAGGAGTAGAGCTGGAAGCCAAGGCCGCGCTCAGCGATGCTTGGGACGTTGTCGCCTCGGCTGCACGTAACGACATCAAATACACCAAGGACAACGACGGTCGCCAAGGCCGCCACCCCGCTGGCATCTCGCCGCTGACGGCGTCGATGTGGGTCAACTACACCGTGCTGGGCGATACGCCGCTGGTCGGCCTGGGCGCCGGCCTGGGTGTACGCTATGCGCGCCAGAGCCTGGGCGACTACTACGAGGGCGCCTTCAGCGTACCTTCGTACAGCGTCTACGACGCCAGCCTGAGCTATGACCTGGGCAAGTCGCCGCTGAAACTCAAGGGTGTGAAGCTGGCGATGAACGTGCAGAACCTCACCAACAAAACCTACGTATCGCAGTGCACCAGTAACCTGGACTGCTACTACGGGGCAGGGCGCACGGCGGTATCGAGCCTGACGTATGACTGGTAAGCGCAAAGCGGGCTGTTGTGGTGAGCGGGTTTGAGCCGCTCACTAAAGATCGGCCCGGCCTCTCAGGGGTTCTGCAAAAAAACCACATACCCCCGAAACCACTCACTCCCCTGCAGATACCCCGGCGCTTCCCAAGCCCCTCCCTGGATCAGCCCTACCTTGAACGGCAGCCCCAGCCGGTTCATCCGTGGCAGATACGCGGCGTAATCCGGGATGCTGTGGCGTCCTTGATAGGTCTGCACCACTACCTCGTCCACCACGCCCTTGAGCTGGGCGATGGCGGCCGGGTCGGCGTTGCTGCTCCAGTCCATCAGGCCGGTAATACTCAGGCGCAGGTCGGCGGGCAGGCGTTGGCGCAGGTCACGCAGGAAGGCGGTGTATTCGTGCAGGTATTGGGTGCGCGCATCGAAGTCGATCTGGATGCCCACCACCGGGTTGCCCGCGTCGCGCCAGCGTTGCACCTGGCCGAACACTTGGGCGTAGATTCGCTCCGGCCAGTGCAGGGTGTGGGCGCGGTAGACCACCCAGACCTCGCCCTGGGTCAGGCGCGGTACGCTGATGCCCTGGGCGATCAGTTGCACGCCGCGCTGGGGTGCGCGGCGGGTCGAGTTGATCTGTCCCTGGAGGATATACAGGGTTTTAGCCTGCTTGAGCACCGGCTGCGGCGAGACGCCGCTCCACAGCCAGAAGGCGTCATAGTCCCGGGCATCGACCGCGCCGAAGGCTGGGCTTGCCAACAACAGCAAACCGAGCCACAGGTGCTTCACCAGTAGTACTGCAACGACGTGCCCCATTGGGTGTCGGCGAAAGCGGTTTTCAGCTGGCGGAACCACGCCTTGCGCACGGCCGGTTCAACGTCATCGCCGCCGCAACTGTTATAGCCCGAGGGTGCATAGCAGTTGATGGCACGGAACAGGGCATAGGCCTTGTCGTTCTTCGGTGCCTTGGCGTTGGCGATAACGCGTTTGTAGCCCTCGAGCCGCGAGAAGGTTTCACCTTTGAAGTCCGACGCCGTGCTGCCCAGGCTACCGGCGGCACGCGCTTGTTCCAGCGGCATGCCGTCCAGGCCGTTACGCAGGATGAACTCACCGAAGCAGTTCAGGCCCTGTGGGTTTTTCGCGTCGTTTTGCAAGGTCGCGGCGGTTTGCGCGATGCTTGGGCACGCATAGCCGGATTCGGCTTTTTCACCATTCCACTGGAACAGTTTCAGGCTCTGACCGGAGCTATAGACATAGCCCAGGCTGGTGCCCAACTTGTCTTCGGGCGCCGGGGCCGGCAGTTGTTTGAGGTCGTCGGCGAAGTTGGCGAACTCGCTGTGCAGCAGGTCTTTGTAGAGCAGCACGAATTGTGCGGTGTTGCGCTCCACGGGGTCGTTGGCCTTGGCAAGTTGCTGGCGCAGCAAGTCCGGTCCGGCTACGTTGCGCAGCAGGATATAACGCACTTGCTGGGCGCTGATCGGCGAGTCGGCGGTAAACACCTTGGCCAGTTGGCCGCTGCGTTCGTAGTTCATGGCCAGGGCCAGTTCCAACTGGTCGCGTTGCAGTGGCAGCTTGGCCAGCGGCAGCAGTTTCAGCCACAACGCTTCGGCGGCTTGCCAGTCCTTTTTCTCTTCCAGGGCCAATGCGCGCAGGGTTTGTTGGCTGAAGGCGAAATAATCCAGGTTCGAGGGCACCTGCTCGGGCAACAGCTTCAAGGCGCTGTCTGGCTGATGTTCGACGTACAGCGCATAAGCGGCCTTTGCGTAGTCGAACAGTGCCGGTTCATTGGCAAATACGCTTTTTTGCTCGTCGAGGTCTTCGCGAGTGAGTTCCGGCGGGGTATGGGCACGCATCGACATCAGGTCGGTGACCAACTGGATCATCGGGTTTTGCACGGTGCTGCGATTGATCATCAACAGTTTGAGGTCAGCTTCTTCCACCAGCTCTTCTACCGACGCATTGCGCTGTGCATCCGTCGCCTGGGTCAGTTGCCAGGCGTAGGCCTGGGCCAGTTTATCGACGTCGTCCGCCAGCCAGTAAACCCGACGCAGCAGGCCATGGGCAGATGCTGCGTACGCGCCCTGTGGATAAGTTTTCAGGTAACCGAGGAAGCCTTCTTCGGCGCTGCTCAGGGCTGACTTATCCACACGCTCGAGTTTCGGCATGCCGTACTCGTCAAACGCCTCGGCCTGCGCCTGGTTCAGCGAAGTACGTGCAGTCATGTACAGCGCGGTTTCTTTGAGCCAGGGCTGGGCGCTGCTGCTTGCAGCGGCAAAGCCGCGTTCGGCGTCACTGAAGCGCCCGCTGTAGAAGTCGGCGGCGGCTTGCAGATAGGTGCGCAGCAGTTGGCCTTCGGGCGACTGAATCTGTTGCGCGTCCACGACTTGGCCATTCCAGTCGCACGTTGTGAGCAACTGCAAGCGGGCTTTTACCAGCAATTCGCGCTCAGCCGCCGGTATGTCGGCCTTGACGACCTGGGCGATAAACGCAGCGGCGCTGTCGTCATCATTGCTGCGGCAGCGGCTGCCTTCACCGCTGAGGAAGGCTTGGCCGGCGGTCTTGGTATCGCCGCGCGGGATGCCCAAGGGGGCGAGCAGTTCGTCAAGGCCGGGCGCCGATGAGTCGTCTACTTCTGCGGGCGGGGTGTCATTTGAGGTCAGGCGATACACCGGGAACGGCACTGGGCCGAAGCCTTGTTCCAGGTCGGTTTCATTCAGTGCGTTCGGTGTCAGGGGCGCTACCTGTTTGTCTGCCAGCAACAAGCGCAGGTTCACCCGGCTGTCATTGCCCGGGCTCAGGAAGGGCAGGTTGCTACAACTTTCAAGGCTGTCGCGTGATACCCGCCAGTCGGGGTAGCAAAAGTCATCACTGCTGGCCTGGGCTTGAAAGGAAAGGCCGGCGAGCAGCGCCAGTCCCAGAGGTTGCAGAAAGCCGATACGCATGACGTGTCCTTTGATCCTGGATCCTTGGAAGGTCGCAATCATAACGTACGTCTGCGAAGACGTCGGCAGCGCCCTACAATAAATTCAGATTTGTCCGTTTTGGGTAGTGGCATTTTGAATTCTCTGCCCTAGACTGCCGACACCATCAGGGAGTAGTCGTTATATGGAGCAGTTGCGTAGTTGGGTGTTTGGAGTTTCGTGCCTGATGGGCATGGCGCAACTGGCGATGGCCGATGACCCGTTGCTGGATCATCCTCCTGCGGCGGCCGCGAGTGCCAACGAGGCGCGCGGCGTGTTGCGCGCCCGCGACCAGGCGATGCTGGCCAGCGAGTTGTCAGGGCGAATCGTCGAGTTGCCTTTCAGCGAGGGTGAATCGTTCAAGAAGGGTGACACGCTGGCGCGCTTCGATTGTTCGGCCTACCAGGCCCAGTTGAATGCCGCCCAGGCCGCCAGTCGTGGCGCCGGTGAGGAGCTTGCGCACAACAAACAGCTGGCGGCACTCAACTCCGTCGGGCGTTTTGAAGTGGCCCGCGCTGAAGCCAAGCTCACTGAAACCCAGGCCCAGTCCCAGGTCTATCAAGTACAGGTCAAACGCTGCAGTGTGCTGGCGCCGTATGACGGCCAGGTGGTGCAGCGCAAGGTCCAGCGCTATGAAAGCGTCTCGGCCGGCGCGCCGTTGCTGGAGATCGTCGACAACCATAGCCTGGAAATCCACTTGCTGGTGCCGTCACGCTGGATGGGCAAGCTCAAGCCCGGTCAGACGTTCAACTTCACTCCCGACGAGACCGGCCAGGCGTTCACGGCCACGGTCAAACGCCTCGGGGCCCGTATCGATGAAGGCAGCCAGACGCTGCTGCTGGTCGCCACCTTGCCGAACGCCTCCGGGCTGCTGGCAGGCATGAGCGGTACCGCTCACTTTGCGCAATTGCAATGAACGCACCGATGCCGGGCCACGCCGAACGTGTGTTTGCGCAGTTTCTCGACCTTGAGCGTCAGATCCGTGCTGCGCGTACTACCGAACAACTGGCCTACAGCCTGGTCAACGATGGTCAACCGCTGTTCGGCTATCGTCATGCCGCACTGTTGATCGCCGGCAAGGTACGGGCGGTGACGGCGGTGAGCAGCGTCGACCCCAACGCGCCGTTCGTGGCCTTTGTCGAGCAAGCGGTGGCGCAGTTGCACAAGCTGGCGTTGAGCCAAACCGCACGCGCGGTGCCCGCTGAACAATTGAGTGGCGCGGTGCAGGCTGATTGGCAGAGCCTGTCCGCCGGGCACGTGTTCTGGTTGCCGCTGATCGATCCCCAAGGCCGAGTGTTCGGCGGCCTGTGGCTGGCACGAGATACGCCGTGGAATCCGGCCGAGCAAGTGCTGCTGGCGCAATTGGGCGACACCTGCAGCCATGCCTGGCATGCATTGCAACCGCGTCAGCCGTGGCGCTTGCGGCTGACCCGCAAGCGCCAGATAGCGGCGTTGGTGGCGTTGCTGCTGATGTTGCTGATCCCGGTGCGCCAATCGGTGCTGGCGCCGGCCGAAGTGGTGCCGCTGGCGGGGCAGGTCGTTGCGGCGCCGTTGGACGGGGTCATCGCCGAATTCCTGGTCAAACCCAACCAGACGGTGAAAACCGGCGATCTGTTGTTGCGCTTTGAGAGCACCACGCTGACGGCCCAGGCGGACGTGGCGGCGCGGGCTTTGGGCGTGGCCGAGGCCGAATTGAAGGCCAATTCCCAGCGTGCCTTTGCCGATGCCGAGTCCAATTCGAAGATTGACCTGCTGGCCGCGCGCGTCGAGCAAAAACGCGCTGAACGTGACTATGCGCGTGAGCTGCTCAAACGCAGCGAAGTGCGCGCCGAACGCGACGGTATTGCCGTTTTCGCTGACGCCGACCGCTGGACCGGCAAACCGGTGCAAACCGGCGAACGTTTGTTGCAGATCGCCGACCCCGCCCAGGCCGAGTTGCGCATTGAGCTGGCGGTGGGCGATGCGATTGCCCTGGAGCCCAACGCCCAAGTCGCAATGTTTCTCGACAGCGACCCGCTGCAACGCCACCTCGCCACCCTGCAGCGGGCTGCCTATGAAGCGCAACCTACGCCGGGTGGTCAGTTGGCCTATCGCCTGGATGCGCAATTCGATGATGCGCCGCCCCGTATCGGTTTGCGCGGCACGGCGAAGCTCTATGGCGACCGTGCACCGCTGGCCCTGTACCTGCTGCGCCGGCCGCTGGCGGGCCTGCGCCAGAGCGTTGGCCTCTGATGAGCCTGCCCAAGCTGCGCGAAGACCTGCAACTGTCGAATGCTGGCGCGGCGTTGGACGGCTCGCCACGCTGGACCCTGGCCGACCCCGTGCGTGGGCGCTATTTCAAGCTCGGCGCCACCGCGATTCGTTTGCTGCGCCACTGGTCACTGGGCGATCCGGAAAAAGTCCTGCAAGCCGCCAACCGAGAACCGGGTTTGCCCTTGGGCGGCAGTGAAGTTGAGGAGCTGCTGAGCTTCTTGCGCGCCCATGACCTGATCGCCGCCCTCGACCCGCAGCAGCGCGCGAGCTATCTCTATAAAGCGGCCGCGCAAAAGCAGAGCCTGTGGCAGGTGCTGCTGCATCAGTACCTGTTTTTCCGCATTCCGCTGTGGCGCCCGGATGCGTTTCTCAACCGCGTGTGGCCATGGCTGGCGCGCTTTGGCCCGGGGTTGCTGCGTTACGGCTTGCCGATCATCCTGGGCTTGGGCGTGTTTCTGGTCGCGCGCGACTGGCAGCGCTTTTTGGCGACGTTTCCGCACCTGTTCAGCCTCGGCGGCGCCTTGGCGTTTGGTGTGGCGCTGTTTTTCGCCAAACTGTGCCATGAGTTCGGCCATGCCTTCATGGCCAAGCGCGCCGGCTGCCGGGTGCAGAGCATGGGCGTGGCATTCATGGTGCTGCTGCCGATGTTCTACACCGACGTGAGCGATGCCTGGCGGGTCAATGACCGCCGTGCGCGGTTGATGATCGGCGCAGGTGGAGTGATGGCAGAGTTGCTGCTGGCATGCATCGCCTTGCTTGCGTGGTCATTGTTGCCGGATGGCCCGGCGCGCACGGCGGCGTTCATGTTGGCCAGCGCCACTTGGTTGACCACGTTGGCGATCAACCTCAACCCGTTCATGCGTTTTGATGGCTACTTTTTGATCAGCGATTGGTGGGGTGTGGATAACTTGCAAGGGCGCGCTTTTGCCCTGTGCCGCTGGCGCCTGCGCGAACTGTTGTTCGGCTATGGCGAGCCGGCGCCGGAGCCGTGGTCGCCGACAATGCAACGACGCTTGTTAGGGTGGGGTTACCTGGCGTGGTTATGGCGGGCGGCACTGTTCCTGGGGATTGCGTTGGCGGTGTATCACCTGTTCTTCAAGCTGCTCGGGATCTTCCTGATGCTGGTGGAGTTGGTGTGGTTCATCTTCTTGCCGATTTTCAAGGAGTGGCGCGAATGGTGGAGCCGCCGCGCCCAGGCCCATGGCTCGCGGGTGTTGCTCAGCGGTCTGGGCCTGCTGTTGATACTGCTGGCGCTGGTGGTGCCGTGGCGCAGTGCCGTGGAGTTGCCGGCCATGCTCGAAGCCGGACGTGCCAGTGCGCTGCATGCGCCGGTGGCGGCGCGGATCAAGCAGGTGCGGGTGGTCGATGGGCAGGCCGTCACTCAGGGCCAGGTAGTGTTCGAATTGGAGTCGCCGGATTTGGACGCGCGACAAAGCATCGTGCGCCGCGAAGTGGAGATTTTGCAGTTGCAGATGCGCCGTCAGGCCGGGCGCAGTGAAACGGCGGCGGATGCGGGGATCAACGATCAGCGTCTGGCCCAGGCCCTGGCCGAATACCGGGGCCTGGCCGCCCAACGTGAGCGGCTGCTGTTGCGTGCACCTCATGCCGGCACGGTGCGCGACGTGTTACCGCAATTGAGTGCAGGTCGTTGGCTGTCGCCCAAGGACGCGCTGGCACAAGTAGTGGAAGAGGGGGCACGTCTGCGTGGTTACCTGGCCGAGGCAGAGTTGTGGCGGGTGGCACCGGGCTCTACCGGACGCTTTATTGCCGACGACCCGATGCATGCGGCTGTCCCCGTTGAATTAACCGATATCGATGCCAACGGCGTGGCCTACCTGGACCAGGAGGCGCTGACCTCCGACCACCATGGGCCAATCGCCGTGCGCCGTGATGAAAACCAGCGCCCGGAGCCGGTTCAGGCCCAGTACGGCGCGCGGTTGAAAACTGCGCAACCGATCGAGACACCTCGTCAGCCCCTGCGCGGCGTGGTGGTGTTGCAAGGGCGCAGCGAGTCGGTACTGGGTGTTGCCTGGCGTCGGGCGGCAGCGTTGGGGGTACGGGAAAGCGGGTTCTGACAGGAGTTGGATATGTTGAACAAGGATGGCGCCTTGGCGCAGGGCTTGGTGGTGCGCCCGTCACGTGGCACTGATGGGCCGTTTTTGCAGAGCCTTTACCGTTCGGCGCGCGCGGATCTGCAGTGGATCGATGGCGAGCAGGCGCTGGTAGAGGCCGTGATTGCCCAGCAGTTCCAGATCCAGGAACAAGGCATGGACGAGCATTTTCCCGGCGCCCTGCATTACGTGATCGAAAAATTGGCCACGCCCATCGGTGCATTGAGTGCTGACTTCGGGCCTAACGAAATCCGAGTGTTGTACCTGGCATTTGTCCCCGCTGCCCGGGGTCAGGGTTTTGGGCGCGCGGTGTTGCAAGGGGTGCAGCAGGCCGCCGCCCAGGTGTGTTGCCCGGTGGCGACTGTGGTGTGGGCGAGCAACCCCCATGCGCGCCAGCATTACCTGGCGCTGGGGTTTCAGGTGGAAGAAGAGACGCCTGCCGCGCAGCGGTTGGTGTGGTACCCGTCTCAGTTGAACACGATGCAGAAGTAACCGCGCTGAGTGTCGCGGCCCATGGCCGGCTCGCGGGACACGAAGACGTTTTCAAGGCACGTGTCCGCCAGAGGCAGGCGGCACAAACCATCGACGAAATCGGTCGGTACAAGGCTTTCGAGCAGCACGCTGAACGCTGCGCGTGGGCTACCGGGCAGGCTGGCCTTGGGGGCGTAGGTGAGTTGTTGGATCTGGATTGGCAATGCGCAACCATCGGGCAGGTGAAGCACGCTGGTCTGGTTCAACAAGGGCTGGAAATGTTCGGGGGTTATCAGGTTCAACATAAGAAGAGGCTCCGTTTAAGCAAAGCCGAGGCCCGTGGGCCTCGGCCAGGGGCTTAGCTGCGAGATGGAAAGATGCCGTTCAGCGCTATGCTGAAGTTGATCACCAGGAACGGGTTCATTGTGGCCATGGCCTGGCCTTGGCCCGCGGGGTCGGTGGTGCCGGCCAGGGTGGTACTCACACCCTTGAGCGACACCGGGTTGGTACCCTGTTGGTCGGAGTAGATTGTCGCGCTGCCCGGGCCAGAGCCGGAAGCGCCGATAAACGAGTTGGCGGCGGTGGGTGCAGTGACTGGATTGCTGATGACGCTGGCCAGTTGCACCGTGGTGGTGGCGGTGAATGTTGTGGTGCCATGGGTGTGGATAGGCAGGTTGGCGAGGGTGGGCGTGACGCTCTCGGCGCCGGCGAACGCGCCGATGACCCGCTGCGACAAGTTGGCGCCGTTGCCTTGACCGATGGGCAGTCGTCCCTGCAAATCCGGCAGCTTGAAGGACTGCACCCCGTCGCCGCCGTACGTGGTTGTAATCAGGGCGAACAGCGCCTGGTACTGGTTGACGGACAAGGTCTGACCGGCGCACAAGGCCCAGTCTCTGGGGGCGAAATTAAACGCGAACGGTTGAATAGTGCCGATGAATACTTCCATGGATCGTTCATCCTTGCTGATGGCTCTATGGGGTGTGACGCAAATTGATCTGGCGTCATCGCAGAGCGTAGACGCTGCTTTTGTGCTGTGTCTGGCAGTTGCGAAACCGCGGGCGAAACCATGGCTTTTGGCCTAGAGTGACGCATGTTGACGCCGGTGCGGGGTTTGCCCGGGAAGCCGGCAGTTTCAGGGGAATTGAGGTGCGACGGTCTGTGGTAGAGCAAGACGATAAAGTTGGGGTTTTTCCCGCAGTCAATCGCCTCTCGGCGGCCTGGGAAGGTGCCGGTTGGCTCAGCCGTTTATGGTGGGTGCCGATTCTGGCGCTGGCCATGGCCGTGCGCTTTTATGGCCTCACAGCCTCGGCGATCTGGGGCGACGAAGGTTCGAGCCTGCTGCTCAGTGAATACGCCATCGACGACCTGTGGTTTCACGCGGCCCATGATGTGCACCCGCCCCTGTACTTTTTCATGTTGCGCGGCTGGATCGGGCTGTTCGGCGACGGCATCTGGTCGATTCGTGGCATGAGTGCGATTCCCGGCGTGGTCGCGGTGGGCCTGGGTATCTGGCTGACGCGGCAACTGTCCACCCGTCGCGCTGCCGTGCTGGCGGGTGTGCTGCTGGCGCTGTACCCCACTGCCGTGCGTTACAGCCAGGAAGTGCGCATGTACTCGCTGCTGGCCGTATGGCTGCTCGCCGCCACGCTGGCGCTGGTGTACTGGGTGCGCCGGCCCGAGCGCATGCGCTACCTGGCGGCCTACGTGCTGTTGATGGCGGCCGGTTTCTATACCCATTACTTCACAGCCTTGTGTGTGTTGGTGCATTGGGCCTACCTGGGGCTGTTGTGCACGTCCCAGGCGCCGGGCCGGCGTTTGATCCTGCGCCCCTCGTGGTGGTGCGCCAATGCTCTGATCGTGGCGTTGTACCTGCCCTGGCTGCCGAACCTGCTGGACCTGACCCAACATGTCGAACAGCTCAAAGTGGGCGGCGATATTGGCTGGGAAGACCCGGTCACGCTGATCTCCGTACCGTCGATGGTCTGGCAGTTCATGCTCCAGGATGAGGGCATCGGCTTCTGGATGCCGTTGTTCTGGCTGTTCCCGCTGTTGCTGATTGGCGTCGTGGGTGTGACCGCCTGGTATGACCGTGAGGCCCATCGGCCGGCCGGCATGCTGGCGCTGTTTTTCCTGTTGCCGCTGTTGCTGGTGTATGCGGTGTCGTTTATTTCGCCGGTATTCATCGAGCGCTACCTCACGGTGTATGCCCTTGGCCTGCCGATCCTGGTGGCCCTGGCCATTGACCGCCTGCCCAAACGCTTGTCGCGTTGGGGTACCGCATTCCTGGTGCTGTTCATCAGCGTGGAACTGCTGGGCGTGAAGAACAACGCCACCGTAGACGAGCACGACCAGTTCAACGTGCCGGTGGAGTTCGTCAACCGTAACTATCAGGAAGATGACCGCATCGTCCTCAGTGACATGCTGTGGTACCTCAGCTACGTCTATTACGACCAGACCGACGCCCAGCTACAGCTCTACACACCACCCAAACCCGACGGTACGCCGACCCGGCCGACCGCCTACGGCTTTGGCACCTTGGTGGACCAGGACGGTGGGCGCATTTATCTCGACCGCCTGTCGGCATTGCCCGCTGATACCCGCCGCGTCTGGTTGATCAGTGGCGCTGAACCGCCGGATGAGTTCGCACCGATACCTGCCGATTGGCGCGAGCTTTTACGTCAGGATGGCGGCGGGGCAAGAGCGCGTCTGTTTGTAGTGTGTCGCGGGCCAGAGCCTTTGCAGCCTGAGAGTTGCCGCTGAGTGTGAATAGACATCAAGAAAACGTTGAAATAGTGGCAAATAACCACTAGTCGCTCCTGCATTCCTCAGCTACGCTTTGTGCATAAATGGATTTGTCCTGCAAAGTGGTGAAGGGATTGCGGTATCACTTTATTTCCGGTCTGCCGCGTTCCGGCTCGACCTTGCTCTCTGCGATCCTGTTGCAGAACCCACGTTTTCGCGCGGGCATGAGCAGCCCCGTAGGGACGTTGTTCAATGGCGTGCTGGCGCAGTGCAGCGCCGGCAGCGAGTTTGGCTCGGTCATTGATCCGGACACCCGCCGCCGTCTTTTGCGCGGCCTGTTTGATGCTTACTACGGCGACAAGCCCTCCACCCCTGTGGTGTTCGACACCAATCGCCAGTGGTGCGCGCGCATGCCTGCACTGCACGACCTGTTCCCACAGGCCAAAGTCATTGCCTGTGTGCGTAACGTCGCGTGGATCATGGACAGCCTGGAGCGCCTTTACCGCGCCAACCCGTTTGAGAACACCAAGCTGTTCAACGACGATATCGAGCGCAACACCGTGTACAGCCGCGTCGAAACCCTCGGGCAGCGCAATCGCCTCGTGGGTTATGCCTGGTCGGCCCTCAAAGAGGCTTACTACGGCGAAAACGCCGGCTCCATGCTGATCGTCGACTATGACCTGCTGTCCCAGGCGCCCGAGCGCGTGATGCGGCTGATCTACGAATTTATCGGCGAACCGTGGTTCGAGCATGACTTCGACAACCTCAGCTATGACGCACCGGACTTCGACGAGGCGCTGGGCGTCAGCGGTTTGCATCGGGTCAAGCCAAAAGTCGCGCTGCAACCTCGGCGTACGATCCTGCCGCCGGACCTCTTCGAGCAATTTGCACAGATGGAATTCTGGCGGGATGGAACCCTGAGCGCCGCCAACGTGATTCGCACCAAAGCCGACGCCGTGATCAATTGATCGCGGTTTTTTCATAGCGGATATTTGCATTCGACAAGCGGGTGAGCAGCATGTGGTGGAGTAAAGGCAAGGCACGGCAGGCAGCGACAGGCGCCAACACTCTGGCGACGCCGATGATCATGTTCCTGGAACCACGCATGTTGTTTGACGGCGCGGTCGCCGCCACCGTGGTTGATGCCGCGCAGGTTGACAGCCACGCCACCGCCGATGCGGCAGCCAAGGCGCCCGCGGCCGAACATCCCTCCGCCAGTAAAGACACCCATGGGCAAACCGACGCGCCGGCGACATCGGCACCCGTGGCCGTACCGGGGCAGACCGTGGTGTTCGTCGACGCCCGGGTCAAAGACTCCGCCGAGCTGCTCAAGGGTGCAGCTCCCGGCACGCAGGTGGTGCAACTGGATGCCAGCAAGGACGGTCTGCAGCAGATTGCCGATTACCTGGGCAGCCATCAAGGCGTGAGCTCGGTGCAGCTCATCGCTCACGGCAACACCGGTGACTTGTGGCTGGGCAGTACCTATTTGTCGGCGGACAACGTCTCTGCCCGCAGCGAAGTGTTGGCGCAGATCGGCCAGGACATGAATGTGGGCGGCGACATTCTGATCTATGCCTGTAACACGGCAGAGGGCACCCGCGGATTGGCCTTTGTCGATTCCCTGGCGCAACTGACGGGCCGTGATATCGCCGCGTCGAGCAACCGCACCGGCGGGGGCGGCGACTGGACGCTGGAAATAGCCACGGGCTCCATCGAGAGCCATACCGCGTTGTCGTACCAGGCCATGTCGGCTTACCAGTACGGGCTGGCCACGATTACGGTGACCAATAACAGCGACATCGGCGCCGGCTCATTGCGCCAGGCCCTGAGCGATTCGGTAGCGGGTGACACCGTCACTTTCAGCTCAAGCATGACGGTGAACCTGAACTCACAACTGATCATCACGAAGAACGTCACGGTCGAAGGTGATCTGAACCGCGACGGCGCGGCGGACGTGACCCTCAGCGGGCAGTACAAAACCCAGGTACTGAGAGTGAACAGCGGGGTTACCGCGACACTGGATGGCCTGGTCATCACCCAGGGACTGGTGGCCGGTAATGGCGCCCAGGCCGGTGTCGACGGCACCGCGGCGATGGGCGGCGGTATCGCCAACTTCGGTAACCTGACCTTGAATAACGTCACGGTGACCAGCAACGCCGCCTCGGGTGGCGGTGGTGGCGGCGGGGTGACTGCGCCATACGCCGGTGGTGCCGTCGGCGGTGGTGGCGGCGGCGGTGGCGCTCTCGGCGGACAAAATGGTGGTCGTGGCGGTAGCTCCGGCATGGGCACAGGGGTGTATGCCGGTACTGCCGGCAGCTCCAACCACGGCGGCACGGGCGGCTCCTATAACCCCAGTTATATGGGCGGCAAGGGTGGCAGTAACGTGGGCGGCGCAGGCGGTATGGGGGTTGCTGGTTACAGTAACGGGGGGAGCGGCGGTACGGCGAACAACGGCATTATTGCCATTGGTGGCGGAGGTGGTGGTTCCGGATGGGACAGGCCCGGCCGTGCCGGTGCCTCCGCCAGCGGCGGGATCTACAACGCTACCACCGGCACCCTGACCGTTGTCGGCACCTCGGTGATCTCCAATAACATCGCGGCCGGTGGTGGTGGCGGCGGCGGCGGGGGAAGTGGTGGTGGGAGTGCCGACCCAGGCGGTGCGGCCGGCAAAGGCGTCGGCGCAATCTGGAACAAAGGCACGCTGTTGATGACCGCCGCCAACTTTGCGGCCATGAGCGGCAACATTGGCGGCAGCGGCTCCGGCGGCCAGGCGGCGGGCGGAGGTGCCACAGGTGCTTCCGTGGCGGCCACGAACAATATCTTCAACGACGGCGGCACATTGAACACCGCCTACGCGCCTGCGCCGACCGCGACCATCGTGGTGAGCAACGCTGCACAGCACCTCGGCAGCACCTCGCTGGTAACCATTACCTTTAACCAGGCGGTGACGGGTTTCACCAACGCCGACCTGACGGTCGCCAACGGTACCCTGTCTGCTGTCAGTTCCAGTGACGGTGGCACCACCTGGACCGCCACCTTCACCCCGAGCTCAAGCACTACCAGCGCGACCAACCATATCGTCCTCGACAACACCGGGGTGGCCAGTGTGTCGACAGGCACGGTGGGCAGCGGCACCACCGCATCGAATAACTACAGCATTGATACCGTGCGCCCCACCGCCACCGTCTCGGTGGTCGCGCCTACGCTGAGCACCACGGTCAACTCGACGGTGAACATCACTTTCAGCGAAGCGGTGAGCGGTTTCACCCTGTCCGACATGACGGCGTCCAATGGCACGCTCAGTAACCTGGCTACCAGCGACAATATCCACTGGACCGCGACCCTGACGCCGACGGCCTCTAATAGCAGCACTGGCAACGTCATCACCCTGGATAACACCCTCTATACCGATACCGCGACCAACACGGGTACCGGCACGACCACGTCCAATACCTATGCGATCGACACCCAACGGCCCACCGCGACCATCGTAGTCGCCGACCCCGTGCTGTCTGCCGGTGAAACCACCCTGGTGACTATCACCTTCAGTGAGGCGGTCACCGGTTTCACCAACAGCGACCTGAGTGTGCCCAATGGCATCCTGAGCACGGTGAGCAGCAGCGATGGTGGCGTCACCTGGACCGCTACCTTCACCCCGACAGCCGGCATCAACGATGCCACCAACGTCATTACCCTGGCCAACACTGGCGTCGCCGACCTGGCCGGCAACGCAGGTTCGGGCACCACCAGTTCAGCCAATTACACGATAGATACCGTGCAACCGACGGCGACCATCGTGGTCGGCGACAACGCGTTGAAAGTTGGCGAAACTTCGTTGGTGACCATAACGTTCAGCGAAGCGGTGTCAGGTTTTACCAATGCCGACCTGACGATTGCCAACGGCACATTGAGCGCGGTGAGCAGCAGCGATGGTGGCGTCACTTGGACGGCGACTTTCACGCCGACCAACAACATCACCGACGCCAGCAACCTGATCACGCTGGATAACGGCGGCGTACAGAATGCCTCGGGCAACACCGGCAGTGGCACCACCACGTCCAACAACTACGCCATCGACACCCAGCGGCCAACAGCGAACATTGTGGTGGCGGATACCGCGCTGGGCATCGGGCAGACTTCACTGGTCACCATTACCTTCTCCGAGGCGGTCACCGGTTTTACCAATGCCGACCTGACGATTGCCAACGGCACATTGAGCGCGGTGAGCAGCAGCGATGGTGGCATTACCTGGACAGCGACGTTTACACCAGCGGCCGGTATCACCGATACCAGCAATGTCATCACCCTGGATAACACCGGCACCACCGATTTGGCTGGTAACGCCGGCAGCGGCACCACCGACTCCAATAACTACGCCGTCGACAGCCAACGCCCGACCGCGACCATCGTGGTGGCTGATTCGGCGCTGACAGCCGGTGAAACGTCACTGGTGACTATTACCTTCAGTGAAGCCGTGACCGGCTTCACTAACGCCGACCTGACTGTCGCCAACGGCACTTTGACAGCGGTGAGCAGCAGCGATGGCGGCATCACCTGGACCGCTACCTTCACCCCGACAGCCGGCATCAACGATGCCACCAACGTCATTACCCTGGCGAACACTGGCGTCGCCGACCTGGCCGGCAATGCAGGTTCGGGCACCACCAATTCAGCCAATTACACGATAGATACCGTGCAACCGACGGCGACCATTGTGGTCGGCGACAACGCATTGAAAGCTGGCGAAACTTCGTTGGTGACCATAACGTTCAGCGAAGCGGTGACAGGTTTTACCAATGCCGACTTGACGATTGCCAACGGCACATTGAGCGCGGTGAGCAGCAGCGATGGTGGCGTCACCTGGACGGCGACTTTCACGCCGACCAACAACATCACCGACTCCAGCAACCTGATCACGCTGGATAACGGCGGCGTACAGAATGCCTCGGGCAACACCGGCAGTGGTACCACCACGTCCAACAATTACGCCATCGACACCCAGCGGCCTACAGCGACCATTGTTGTGGCGGATACCGCCCTGGGTATCGGCCAGACCTCGCTGGTGACGGTGACGTTTTCCGAAGCGGTGAGCGGCTTCAGCAACGCCGACCTGATTGTCGCCAACGGCACCTTGAGCGGGCTGGGCAGCAGTGATGGTGGCATTACCTGGACAGCGACGTTTACACCGGAGGCCGGTATCACTGATACCAGCAATACCGTGCGTCTGAACAATAGCGGTGTTCAGGATGCCGCCGGCAACAGCGGTATAGGTACGACTGATTCCAACAGCTACGCCATCGACACGCAACGCCCGACGGCGACCATTGTGATTGCCAACCCTGATTTGAACGTTGGTAGAACCAGCCTGGTGACGGTTACTTTTTCGGAGCCGGTGACGGGGTTCGACAATCGCGACTTGCTAATCAGCAATGGGACGCTCACTGCCTTGGCCTCCGCCGATGGTGGACGCACCTGGACCGGTGTGCTTACGCCCTATGCTGGCTTCGATACAACCGACAATGTCATTTCTCTCAATAACGGAGGTATTCAAGACCTTGCGGGGAATACAGGGGTTGGTTCGACCCTTTCAAATACGTACGACGTCCACACCTCAAGGCCCATTGCAACGATCGAGATCAGTGACCCGGTGCTGGGCAAATTCGAGCGGCAGTTTGTCACGATTAGGTTCTCTACGCCGGTGTTCGGGTTCAACCTCGCCAGCTTGCAAGCCGCCAATGGCACGTTCAGCGAACTGACCCAATATGGCTCCACGCTGTATTCGGTGTTGTTCACGCCCAACGCTGATACAACCGTCGCTAACAATGTAATCACCCTGGACACCAGCACTGTTCGTGATGCCCACGGTAATGCAGGCGTCGGCACAGCGGTGTCGCCAGCTTTCGCAGTGGACACAGTACTGCCCACCGCCACCCTGACGCTTTCCGATACCTTGCTGGAACCTGGTGAAACCGCCATTGTGACCGTGACGTTCTCGGAGCAGGTCACCGGGTTCGACAACAATGCGATCATCAATTTGCGGTCAGCCACGCTGAGTACGTTTTATAGCCCGGATGGCGGCATGACGTGGCGAGCAACGCTTACACCTACTCCGGGGGCTGGTTCTTCGGGAAGCTACCTGATCGGCTTGTCTATGGCATATGTCCAGGACTTGGCCGGCAACTCCAACTACGGCCTCCCTATGCCGATGGTCTCCTACCAGGTCGACCATGCGCCGCTGACGTCCAGCGTCTACGTGGACTCCCAACGTTTGACGAGCAACGGACCGACCACTGTTCACATCTACTTCAACAAGCCCGTGACTAACTTTGACCTGAGCGATCTCAGCGCGGATAACGGTGTGCTCTCCAACCTTCGCAGCAGCGATGGTGGTGTCAGTTGGCAGGCAACGTTGACCCCGTTCGCGAACATCACCAGTGATCAGAACGTAGTTCGGCTCAACAACGTGGGCGTGACCTATAACGGCGGCAGCATCGGCTTGGGCATTACCACTTCGGGCAACTACACGGTCGACACCCAGCGCCCTACCTCAACCATTGTCATCGACAAAACAAGCCTGGCCCTTGGAGACCAGGCGACGGTGACCATCACCTTCAGTGAGGCGGTTGAGTTCTATAACAACCCGCAAGCCCAGAACGCTTGGCTGAGTGGCCTGAAAACCGTTGACGGCGGCATCACCTGGACCGCGACCCTCACGCCTCAGGGCTACATCGAAGACACCAGCAATATCGTGACCCTGGACAATACCCGCGTTCATGATCTCAACGGCAACGCGGGGCTGGGTACCAGCACGTCAAACAACTACACCATCGACACCCGACCACCCACCGCGACGATTGTGGTCGATAAAGACACGCTCGCCGGCGGCGACACGGCCAACGTCACCATCACCTTCAGTGAGGCGGTTTCCGGCCTGAAGCTGGATAACCTGCGGGTCTCCAGCGGTGTTCTGAGCAACTTGAAAAGCGTCGATGGTGGTGTGACCTGGACAGCCACCTTGACTCCAGAGGCTCATCTGCAGAGTTGGATGGACCTGGTGGTGTTGGATGGTCAAGGGGTGAAGGATGCTGCCGGCAATACAGGCCAGTCGTATACGTACTCCAATTATTTTCATGTCGATACCCAAGGCCCACAGGTCTACATCGAGGTGTCGGATACCCAGCTCAAGGCCGGGCAGGGTACCGAGGTGTTTATCTGGTTCAGTGAGCCCGTGCGCGGCTTCGACCTGTCCAGCCTGAGAGTACAGAACGGCACCTTGTCCAACCTGCAAAGTGGCGAGGGCGGCTATTACTGGACCGCGACCTTGACGCCGAACAACAACGTGAATGCCGGCAGCAACGTCATCTCCGTCGATAACAGCACGATTCGCGACCTGGCCGGCAACGCCGGCGCAGGCGTCAGCGAGTCCAACAGCTACGCCATCAACAGCATCAGTGTCACGGCCGATCCATTGACCCTTACCGGCGGTATTGCAAGGCCAGTGATCGACCCGCCGCACCTGCCATTGCAACCGGGTGTCTTTGCCCCGCCAACCGGCAACCTCGGTTCACCACTGACGTTCGCGCCGCTGTTTGAACAACGTGTCCTCGGCGACGGTATCCGCCCGCTGGGGGACATTTTCATTAACAACGGTGCTACCAGCCCAAGTTTTATCGCTCAGGTGTTTACCAGCAGCGATAACGTCGGGGACGGCTCCGGCGAAGGCTTCCTCGGTTTCGGCGGCGGCGATGGCGGGATCTTCGGCTCAAGCACCCTGTCGAGCCTGTTCAACCGTGAAACCCACGGCGATGACAGTGCCCTCAAAGCGTTCGACGGCAAGCCGATCAACGGCCAGGGCGACCCGGCCCAGGGGCTGCGCGGCGTGTTTGGCGCGCCGAGCCTCGGGCAGCAACTGCAGCAACTCAAAGACACAGAACAGCGCCAGGTGATGGACCTGGCGCACGCACTGCAACAAGTCGGCATCAGCGAAATGCAGGCTTGAATACACTTAACTCCAGGCGCAGTAACAGGGGCAGTCCAAGGATGAAAACAGGTCATAAGTTGTTCGGCGCCAGCTTGCTGGCGCTGGCGATCAGCGGTTGTGCGGTCACCAGTGAGCCGATTGAGCGCAGCGTCAGTGAGCAGCGAGCCCGTAGCGATCTGCAAGGGATGTACAAGGATCAGGAGCCGTTGAACGGCCCGTTGACACTGCACCAGGCCATGGCCCGCGCTGTCAAATACAACCTCGAAGGCCGCTTGAAGGTGATGGAAGAGGCGCTGGCCAAACGCCAATCGGACCTCTCCAGCTTCGACATGCTGCCGCGCATGGCCTTGTCCGCAGGCTATGCCGGGCGCAATAACACCAACGCTTCCAGCAGCCAGAGTGTGCGCACCGGCACCCAGTCCCTGGAGCCGTCGACCTCCCAGGACCGCGACCGCCGCGTAGCCGACCTGACCATGGTGTGGAACGTGCTCGACTTTGGCGTCAGCTACATCAGCGCCAAGCAGCAAGGCGACCAGCGCCTGATCATCCAGGAGCGTCGGCGCAAGGTAATCAACACCATCGTGCAGGACGTACGCTCGGCCTATTGGCGCGCGGTGGCGGCCGAACGCTTGCTGACCCAGATCGATAGCCTGATGGCCCGGGTCGACCAGGCCCAGACGAATAGCCAGAGCATGAGCGAACAACGCATCGGCGACCCGGTGCAGGCGCTGGGTTACCAACGCTCGCTGATCGAAGCCACGCGCCAGTTGCAAGAGCAGCGCCGCGCGTTGTCCCTGGCCAAGACCGAACTGGCCACGCTGATCAACCTGCCCATGGGCAGCGAACTCAAGCTGGCCACGCCGGATGACTACAGTGTGCCGCAGTTGAAGGTCAACCTGGCCAGTCTGGAACAGGAAGCCCTGGCGAACCGTCCGGAACTGCGCGAGCAGGACTATCAGACCCGCATCAGCGCCGCCGAAACCCGCAAAGCCATGCTGCGCTTGCTGCCCGGCCTGGAGTTTTCGGCCGGTGGGCATTACGACAGCAACTCGTTCCTGACCGACAACCGCTGGGCTGACTACGGCGCCAAGGTCACCTGGAACCTGTTCAATGTGATCTCCGCACCCGCCGCCATCGATGTGGCCAAGGCCGGTGAAGAAGTCGCCACTGCACGGCGCCAGGCGATGTCCATCGCGGTGCTGGCGCAGATCTACGTGGCCAATGCCAACTATCAGGACGCGGTACGCCAGTTCAAGACCAACGAACAGCTGGCCAATATCGACGGGCAAATCCTCACCCAACTGCGTAATCGGCACCAGGCCGCAGGGTTGGGTGAACTGGACCTGATCCAGGGTGAACTCAACACCTTGCAAGCGGACCTGCGCCGCGACCTGGCCTACGCTGACCTGCGCAACGCCTACGGCCAGATCTTCGCCAGCGCCGGGCTTGACCCGTTGCCTGAACAACTGGATTCCGACCGCGTGCAAGCCATCGCTACGGCGCTGGCCAGTCGTGAATCGGCGTGGGCTGCGGGCAATATCACGGCGCCGGTGCCGCGTGCCGTCGCTCAATAACCTGGTGGCGCCGACGGCGAGCATCACTCGTCGTCAGCGCGAGGCGCGTAATGGGCACCGAGGCGTAGCGATCCTGCTCACTGGCTTGCCTGCATCGGGTAAATCCACCCTGGCCCAGGGCCTGCAAGCGGCGCTGTTCGAACAAGGCAAGCAAAGCCTGGTGCTCGACGGCGATGCCTTGCGTGGTGGCCTCAACAAAGACCTGGGCTTTGCTGACAGCGACCGGCTGGAAAACATCCGCCGGGCCAGCGAACTCGCGGCATTGCTGGTGGAAAACGGGCAAATCGTGATCCTCGCGATGATCGCGCCGCTGGTCGAACTGCGCGCGGTGTTTGCCGAACGCCTGGCTGCCGACTATCGGGAAGTCTGGTGCAGCGCCTCGCTGGCGGTGTGCGAAGGGCGCGACCCCAAGGGGCATTACGCCCGTGCACGACGTGGGGAGTTGCCGGGGTTTACCGGGGTTGGCTCACCGTACGAACAACCGCTGCACGCATCCTTGGTGCTGGATACCGGCGTCCTGTCGGCGCATCAGTGCGTCGAGCGGTTATTGGTATGGCTTTCGCCTGAACTAGACTCTGGGGAGTGATCTTTTCAGGAGTCGCCCATGGAACCGCCTGTGCATAGTTTGCCTTCGTTGTTCAAACAGCTTGGGCTGCCGGATGACCCGGTGAGTATCGAGAAGTTCGTAGCGGTGCATTCGCCGCTCAAGCGCGACCAGAAGCTGGAAGAGGCGTTTTTCTGGACAGACAGCCAGAAGAAATTCTTGCGCAGTGAAATCCTCGAAGATGCGGATTGGGCCGAGGTGGTGGATGAGCTCAATCTGCTGCTGCACGGCTTGCCGCGATGATCGAGCCCGCCACCCATCCGCAAATTTGTATCAAAACTTGACGGCATTCGAATGATCCACCATATTGATAGTTAGCAAACTAACAGTATGCGAACTATCCCGTGTCCCAAGCCCTCGAACAACTCCAGATGAACCTCAGCAGCAGCATGGTGGTGGGCGCCCGTAATTGGCGCAAAATCTGCCAGACCACGCTGGTGAGCTATGGCATCTCCGAAGCCTGCGCCGTGCCACTGTTGATGATCGGCCGCCTGGGTGACGGTGTGCATCAGGTCAAAGTGGCCCAGGCTTCCGGGATGGAAAGCCCGTCGCTGGTGCGTCTGCTCGACCAGTTGTGCAGCGGCGGCTATGTGTGCCGCACCGAAGACATCCACGACCGCCGCGCCAAGGCGTTGAGCCTCACCGAGCGTGGCCGTGAGCTGGTAGAAGCGGTGGAAGTGCAACTGGTGCGCCTGCGCCGGGAAGTGCTGGCAGACATTCCCCACAGTGACTTGGAAGCCGCGCTGCGTGTGCTGCGCGCCTTCGAGGCGGCGTCGCTTTGAACGGATTTTTTTCCGGCATGCCGCCGGCCCGCGATTGGTTCTATGGGGTCCGTACGTTCGCGGCATCGATGATCGCGCTGTATATCGCCATGCTCATGCAAATGCCGCGTCCGTATTGGGCGATGGCTACCGTGTATATCGTCTCCAGCCCGTTTGTCGGCCCTACCAGCTCCAAAGCGTTGTACCGCGCCATCGGCACCTTTATGGGGGCGGCGGCGGCCGTGTTTTTTGTGCCGATGTTCGTGCAGTCGCCCTATGTGCTGGTAGTGGTGATTGCGTTGTGGACGGGCATTTTGCTGTTCCTGTCCATGCACCTGCGTACCGCGAATAACTACGCGTTGATGCTCGCCGGCTACACCTTGCCGCTGATCGCCTTGCCGGTGGTGGATAACCCGCTGGCGGTGTGGGACGTGGCCGAGGCGCGTACCGAAGAAATCTTCCTCGGTATCGCCGTGGCGGCGGTGGTGGGCGCGATGTTCTGGCCGCGCCGCCTGATGCCGGTGTTCGACGGCTCGGTGGCCAAGTGGTTTGCCGACGCCCAGGTCTACAGCCAGCGCTTTCTTGCGCGCAACGTCGACCCTGAGCAGATCAGCACATTGCGCAGCGGTATGGTCGCTACCTTCAACACCCTTGAGTTGATGATCGGCCAGTTGCCCCACGAAGGCGCGCGGCCGCAGACGGTGCGCAACACCAAGGAGCTGCGCGGGCGCATGATTCACCTGTTGCCGGTGGTGGATGCCCTGGACGACGCGCTGTATGCCATCGAACATCGCGCACCGGAGTTTCTCGACCGCATCACGCCCGTGCTTGAGGCTGCCCGCCAATGGCTGGAAAACACCCAGGAAAGCGCGCCCATGGAAAGCTGGCGTGCCCTGCGTGATCAGGTCGACGCCCAGCAACCTCAAGGCGAAGCCCTGGACGACCGTCACACGTTGTTGTTCTCCAACGCCCTGTATCGCCTGGCCGAGTGGATCGACCTGTGGCAGGACTGCCGCAGCCTGCAAGCCGCCATCCAGTGCGAAAGCCAGGACGCCTGGCGTGCCGTGTACCGCCATTGGCGCCTGGGCCGACTTACGCCGTTTCTCGACCGTGGCCTGATGTTCTACTCGGCATTCTCCACCGTCACCGCGATCATCGTCGCTTCGGTGCTGTGGATTCTGCTGGGTTGGACCGACGGCGGCAGCGCGGTGATTCTGGCCGCCGTGGCGTGCAGCTTTTTCGCCTCGATGGACGACCCCGCGCCGCAGATCTACCGGTTCTTTTTCTGGACGGCGATGTCGGTGTTGTTCGCCAGCCTCTATCTGTTTCTGGTACTGCCCAACCTGCACGATTTCCCGATGCTGGTGCTGGCGTTTGCCGTGCCGTTCATCTGCATCGGCACACTGACGGTGCAGCCGCGTTTTTACTTGGGCATGTTGCTGACGCTGGTGAACACCTCGTCGTTCATCAGTATCCAGGGTGCCTATGACGCAGACTTCCTCAACTTCGCCAACGTCAACCTGGCCGGGCCTGTGGGCCTGCTGTTCGCCTTTGTGTGGACGCTGATCGCACGGCCTTTCGGCGCCGAACTGGCGGCCAAACGCCTGACCCGTTTCAGCTGGCGCGATATTGTCAGCCTGACCGAGCCTGCGACCCTGGCCGAACACCGCCACATGGCCGTGCAAATGCTTGATCGCCTGATGCAGCACCTGCCACGCCTGGCCCTGATCAACCAGGACACCGGCACCGCCCTGCGCGATTTGCGCGTGGCCCTCAACCTGCTCGACCTGCTGGCCTACGCGCCGCGCATCTATGGTGTGCCCCGGGTGTTGCTCAACCAGGTGGTGGAAGGCGTGGGTGGTTACTTCAAGGCGTGCCTCAAGGCCGGTGAACGCTTGCCCGCGCCCAGCGGTCTGCTGATGACCCTGGACCGCACGCGCCGCGCCCTCAACGGCCAGGGCCTGCAAGACGAAGACGACACTCGCCTGCATCTGCTGCACGCACTGGCCGGCTTGCGCCTGTCGTTGCTGCCCGGCGTGGAATTTATTGGCGGCACCGAAATGGAAGCGCCGCTGCCTGATGGAGCGCCTTTATGATCGGTGATCTGGATATCAGCGGGGTGTTCCTGCCCACGCTGCTGGTGCTGATGGGCATTACGTATGTGTTGTTCCTGGTGGTGCACGGGCTGTTGACCCGCATCCACTTCTATCGCCTGGTCTGGCACCGGGCATTGTTCAATGTGGGGCTCTACGCGCTGTTGCTGGGCGCGGTGGACTCACTCAGTCGATACCTGATGACATGAAAAAACCTTTTTTGACCATCGGCCGTGTAGTCCTGACGTTGTTGATCGTATCGTTCGCGGTCGTCGTTGTGTGGCGTATGGTCATGTACTACATGTTTGCGCCCTGGACCCGTGACGGGCATATCCGTGCCGACATCGTGCAGATCGCGCCGGACGTGTCCGGGCTGATCCAGCAAGTCGACGTGCGCGACAACCAATTGGTGACCAAGGGCCAGGTGCTGTTCGCTGTCGACCAGGACCGCTTCAAGCTGGCTCTGCGCCAGGCCCAGGCAGCCGTGGCTGATCGCCAGGAGACCCTGGCCCAGGCCCAGCGTGAGTACAAGCGTAACCGGGGCCTGGGTAACCTGGTGCCGAGCGAGCAGTTGGAAGAAAGCCAGTCCCGCGTCGCCCGTGCCCAATCGGCCTTGGCCGAAGCACAGGTGACTGTGGACGCTGCCCAGCTCAACCTTGACCGCTCGGTGATCCGCAGCCCGGTGGACGGCTATGTCAACGACCGTGCGCCACGCACCCAAGAGTTCGTGACCGCCGGGCGCCCGGTGCTGTCGGTGGTGGACAGCAATTCCTTCCATATCGATGGCTATTTCGAAGAGACCAAGCTCGATGGCATTCACGTCGGCATGGGCGTGGATATCCGCGTGATCGGCGACAATGCCCGCCTGCACGGGCATGTTCAGAGCATTGTCGCCGGCATCGAGGACCGTGACCGTAGCAGCGGCTCCAACCTGCTGCCCAACGTCAACCCGGCGTTCAGCTGGGTGCGCCTGGCGCAGCGGATTCCGGTGCGGATCGCCTTTGATGACGTGCCGGCGGACTTTCGTATGATCGCCGGGCGCACGGCGACGGTGTCGATCATCGGTGACAAGCCTCAAGATCAAGATGGAGCCAAGCCATGAAGCAGCTTCTGGCAACCGCTGCGCTGGGGGTGCTGTTGTCGGCCTGCCAAGCGGTAGGCCCGGATTACAAGCTGCCGGAACAATCGGCGATCAACCGTAGCGACCTGCAAGGGACCCTCGCAGGAGAGGGGAGCAACGTGGTGTCGGCGCCGGTGCCGGCCGACTGGTGGAAGCTCTACAAAGACCCGCGTCTGGATGAGCTGGTGCGCCAGGCCATGGCCTCCAACACCGACCTGCGGGTGGCCGCCGCCAACCTGCAACGGGCGCGCTACCAGACCCAGGAGGCTGAGTCCGCCGGTGGCTGGAACGCCGGGGTCAAGGCCGAAGCGCAGCGCTTGCAGGAGTCCGGCGAGGCATTTCTGCTCACGGAAAAAGTCCCGGTGGCGAACATCGGCAGCGTCGGTATCACCACCTCGTATCAGTTCGATCTGTTCGGCACCTTGCAGCGCGGCATAGAAAGCGCCCAAGCCAGCGCCGACGCCGCGCAAGCTGCCGCCGATATCGCACGCATCACCCTGGTGGCCGATGTGGTGCGCTCCTACACCCAGGTGTGCGCCGCCAACGAAGAGCTGGCGATTGCCAACGAGTCTCTCGACCTGCAAGGCCAGAGCACCCGGCTGACCCAGCGCCTGCGCGATGCCGGGCGTGGCGATGAAACCCAGGTGACCCGTTCGCAAACCCAATACAAATCGTTGCGCGCTGACATGCCACGCTACACCGCCGCACGCCAGGCGGGCTTGTTCCGTTTGTCGATGTTGCTGGCCAAGCCGGTGGACCAACTCCCGGCCGGCACCGCCACGTGCGCCGAGCTGCCGCATATCGCCCAGTTACTGCCGGTAGGCGACGGCGCCGCGCTGCTCAAGCGTCGCCCCGACGTGCGCCAGGCCGAACGCCAGTTGGCCGCCGCCACCGCCCGGATCGGCGTGGCTACCGGCGCGCTGTACCCGGACATCAGCATCGGTGCCACCGTAGGTACCGTGGGTATTCTGGACGACCTGGGTACGGCGCCCACCAACCGCTGGGGGTTTGGCCCGCTGATCAGTTGGACGGTGCCGACCAACGGTGCGCGTGCGCGTATCCACGAAGCTGAAGCCGCGACCCAGGGCGCCCTGGCGCACTTCGACGGTGTGGTGCTTAACGCGATTCGCGAAACCCAGACGGGCCTCGCGCAATACACCGCACAGTTGCAACGCCGCGATGCGTTGGCCGATGCCGGCGCGTCGGCCAAGCAGGCTTCGGAGCAGACACACCGTTTCTTCCAGGCCGGCCGCGCGTCGTTCCTGGCCGATCTGCAAGCCACCCGTACCTACACCGATGTGCGTGCGCAACTGGCGGCGGCGAACACTCAGGTTGCCATGAGCCAGATCGACCTGTTCCTGGCCTTGGGCGGGGGTTGGGAAAGCGGACGAACGCAAGCGGCGCCAGCCAGCAAACCCTGAGCAAATAGCTATGCTTTGACAGGCGGGCTCCGGTGGTTTTCCAGCCACAGGTGCCCGCGAGTCACTGCTCGCGTTTGCTCATGGGGATTCCAATAATGAAAAACCCTTATGCTCCCGCTTTCTGGTGCGTGGTCTTCGCGCTGGTGCTGTTATCGGCTGCCTATTTCTACGGTGTCATGCTCGCTCATCAACTCGACAAGGCGATGGTGTTCCTCGACAGCGCCTGCCTGGTGATCGGCACCTTGTCCATCGGCGTGGTGGCCTGGGCGTCTTACCAGAACCAACGGGTGAAGCGAAAACTTCTCGAACAAGGCAAGACCCGCGTGGCGATCTGGGACACCAAAGTGGCCCTGCGTCGCGTCGAAACCGTGTTCGACCGCTATTTCTGGGGCAGCTACTGGCAACCTGGACGCACCTTCCAGGAAGTCATGGGCGAACTCACCGGCACGCCCCTGGAAAAAAGCCTCGAAGCCCTGAAAAAACAATGCGTGGTACTTGACCGGCAGGTCGCCGACGGCAGGCACTGGCTGAATAACGCGCGTGAGTTGTCGGATGTGGCCAACCAGATGGCCCGCGAACGCTACCAGTTGGACTTCTGTGATCCCAAGGCCGACACCCCGGGCAATGCCGTGATCCACCGAGAATTCGAGGTGTTGGTATACACCTGGACGGCGCGCCTGAAGAGTTTCGACCACCAGCTCGACGAGATCGACACGGAGTATTCCTGAACCAAGTGCTGACTTGATCGTTCTGAGAAAACTGGGCCGTACGCGGCCGCCAGTGCTAATCTTCCCCCGTTTTCGGCGGGCTTGAGCCAACCCTGCGGGGTTCAAGGAAGACAGCCCACTTCTCACAGGATTTGATCAGGTCACTTCATGAATAAGCCAGCTGTTGTTTTCTTGGGATTTGTTGTCGCTATTGGTGCTGTCAGTGCAGGCGGTGCCTGGTACACCGGTAAGCAATTGGAACCGGTGCTGCAAACCGCAATCCAGAACGCCAACAAGGAACTGCAGACCTCCATGGCCGGCGTCGACGGTAGCGTGAGCCTGGAGCTGGTGTCCCTGGAGCGCGGCGTGTTCAGCAGCACCGCGCATTACCGCCTCAAGGGGCAGGGCACGGTATTCGGCCAGGACAACCCGAACCCCGAGCTGCTGTTCGTCGACCATATCGAACACGGCCCGTTGCCGTTCTCGCGGCTGGTCACGCTGAAGTGGCTGCCGGTCATGGCGACCAGTCACTACATGCTGGAAAAGAACGCCACCACTGAAAAATGGTTCGCTGCCAGCAAAGACGTGTCGCCGCTCAAAGGTGTGGCCAATATCGGCTACAGCCGCTCGGTCAACGGCAACGTTGAGTTGCTGCCGCTGGAGCTCAAGGACGACAAATCCTCGGTGAGCTTCTCCGGCGCCAACCTGGACTTCGACAGCACTGCCGAAGGGCAGAAGGTCAAGGCCAACGGCTACATGAACAGCCTCAAGGTCAGCGCCATCGATGGTAATGGCGAGGCGTTCGAAGCCGAGCTGGCTGGCCTGACTGTGGCCAGTAACCTGGCAAAGTCCACCTTCGGTTTCTACACCGGGCAAAACACCGTTGAGCTGACCGATGCCAAAGTCACCTTCGGCCCGCAGAAAGCCGTGCTGACCCTCAAGGGTTTCGAGCAGAAAGACACCAGCGAGGCCAAGGACAACAACCTGGCAGGCCGTGTCGACTACAAGATCGACGAGATCGGTTACCAGGGTAAACCGGTGGGTTCGGCGGCCATGGCGCTGAGTATGAAGAACGTCGATATCCCGGCGATGCTGGTACTGACCAAGCTTTACCAGGACAAGATGCAACCGGTACAAGCCGCAGCCGCCACCGGCCAGCCAGTGCCTGAGCTGCAGTTGACCGAAGCCGAGCAGACCTTGGCTGAAACCAACGTCAACCAGGTATTGGCTGCCAAGCCACAGTTGGCGGTGGAAAACCTGTCGCTGAAAACCACCCACGGCGAAAGCAAATTCAATCTGGTCCTGGACCTGACCAAACCGACCTCCATGGAGTTGCCGCCGGTTGAGCTGGGCAAGCAAATGGTTGCCTTGCTGGATGCCAATCTGACCCTGTCCAAGCCGATGATCAGCGATGTCGCGGCGTTGCAGGCCCAGGTGAGCGGGGTCACTGATCCGAAAGCCATCGAGCAGCAATCTCAGATGGAGGCCGAAATGGTCAGCGGCATGGGCGTTGGCACTCAGTTGGCGACCCTGGTCGGTACCGATGTAGTCTCCAAGCTGCATTACGCCAACAATGAAGTGACCTTCAACGGCCAGAAGATGACCGTCGAGCAGTTCATTGGTTTTGTCATGGCTAAGGTCGGGACCGTCAGCCACGCGCAGTAAGACTGCTGACATCAGCAACACATAAATAGGGGGAGCGAGGCTGCGCGGGATAAGCGTCAAACTCTCGGCGTAGCCGCCGTAGAGCGCTCGTTATCGCGGTAACCCCTTTCCCCCGTTGGTTTTTGGCGGTCAGGGCAATTCTGAACAATTGTTCCTGATTGCCCTTTCTCCTACATTCCTAATGGATAGTTCCTACAGGAAAGCTAGGTCGGGTCACTAGACGCCGACACCCCTGATGCAAACTGCTCAGGACCACCTATCGTTGTAGCTTTCCGTGTGTAAGGAAGCTCACGACATGCTGCGAACCCTCCCTCTCAGTGCGCCAGGCCGGCTGCGCCTGCTCATCGGTGCCGCTCTGTGCAGCCAGTTGCTGATCCCGGCCTTCGCTTTGGCCGATCCAGCCTACGACGCCCTGATCATCCAGGCGCGTAACGGCAACTTCGCGCCCGCCCTGACCCAACTGCGCCAACTGCCCGCCGAGCGCCAGACGCCTGGGCAGATCAGCGATCACTTGGTAATAGCCGGTTGGGCCGGGCAAGACGCCGAAGTG
This sequence comes from Pseudomonas sp. BCA17, assembly GCF_004519405.1. Classification (GTDB taxonomy): domain Bacteria; phylum Pseudomonadota; class Gammaproteobacteria; order Pseudomonadales; family Pseudomonadaceae; genus Aquipseudomonas. The sequence continues at coordinate 47,493 of NZ_SGWI01000007.1, forward strand.
CTGAAGGTGTACGAAGCCCAAGGCAAACATCGCAACCTGACGACCCAGGCGCTGGCCACGGTGGCCCGTACTTATCGCAACCAGAAGCAGTGGCCGCAGGCCTTGGCGGTCTACCGGCAGGCGCTGCTGCGGGAGCCGAATAACGTCGACCTGCAACTGGGCGAGGCCCTGACCCAGGCTGACGGTGGCCAAATCAACGAAGCGGTGTCGCGCACCCGCGCGCTGGTGGCCGCCAAGCCGGATGACGCCAACCGGCGCATGGCCTTGGGCTACGCGTTGACCCGCGCCGGCTTGAACTACGATGCCCTGAATGAATTCGACAAGGCATTTGTGCTGGCAGGCGACAAGCCTGAGGTAGTGCGCGAGTACATTGTCGCCCTGCAAAAGGCCCGTCTGCCGGAGCCTGCGTTGCGCCTGTCGGCCAAACATCCGGGTGCGCTGGACGCCGTGACCCAGCGCCGCCTGGAAGGCGATCTTGCGGCCGAGCGCGTGCGTATGGCCGAGTTCGCCACGCGCAGCGAGAAAGAGCGCTATGTGATCGCCGACCGCGCGCTCAACGACTACGACCAACTGCTTGCCCGCTGGACGCCGGACGCAAGCGCCCATGATGACGTGGTGCGCTGGCGCATCGACCGCCTGGGCGCCCTCAAGGCGCGGGCACGCACCGCCGAGGTGATCCGCGAGTACCAGACCCTGCAAGGTGAAGGCGTGCAGTTGCCGACGTACGCCATCCGGTGGGTCGCCGCCGCTTACCTTGACCAGCGCCTGCCGGAAAAAGCCGAGCCGCTCTACCGACAAGCGCTGGCCGCGCCGGATGCCGACCCAGCCGACCGTGTGGAAGACAGCACCGCGCTGTTCTATGCCCTGGTGGAAAGTGACAAAGCCCTGGATGCCCGCGAGGTCGCCAGCAATCTGGCCAAGAGCCAGAACCCCCGCGAAGAACTCAAGGGCTTGCCCATCGGCAACCCCAACGACAACTGGATGGACGCGCAACTGCTGGCCGCCCAGGCCGACACCTTCGCCGGCGACCTGCCAGGCAGCGAAGCCGGCCTTGAAGCGCTGGTGCGCAAAGCCCCGGGCAATGTCGGCCTGCAACTGGCCCAAGCCAATATGTACCGCGCCCGCGATTGGCCGCGCCGCTCCGAGGGCGCGCTCAAGGAAACCGAAGCCCAGGCGCCGCGGGATATCAGCCTGGAAGTGTCCCAGGCCTATACCGCCATGGACCTGCAAGAGTGGCGGCAGATGGACACGCTCACCGACGACGTGTTGGCCCGCAACCCGGACAACCGCCAGGTACAACGCCTTAACCGCCTGCGTAATGTGCATGACATGGCCGAACTGCGGGTCGAAGCCTACACCGGTAAAAGCTATGGCGGCGGCAACAATGGCGACGTCGGCGCCGTGGCCGGCAGCCGCGACTGGGGCATCGAAAGCGTGCTCTACAGCCCGCCCATCGACGAAGATTGGCGCGTGTTCGCCGGCCTTGGCTACGCCACTGCCGACTTCAGCGAAGGCACCGGCCAGCACCGTTGGCAACGTGTCGGCGTGGAGCGGCGCACGCGCGACATGACCCTGCAGGCCGAAGTCTCCAACCACTCCTACGGTTTTGGCTCCAAGCAAGGGGCGAGCGTGTCGATCGCTCGCGACATCAACGACAACTGGCAATACGGCGGCAGCCTCGGCTACCTCCTGGCCACTACGCCGCTGCGGGCGCTGAATGCCGACATTACGGCCAATGGCGGCAGCGGTTTCATTCGCTGGCGCGCCAATGAAAGCCGTGAGTGGAAGCTGGCATTGAGCCCGTCCCATTTCAGCGACGGCAATGATCGTCTCGAAGCGTTGCTCACCGGCCGCGAGGGCATCTACAGCTCGCCCCATGTGCAAGTCGACCTGGGCCTGGAAGTCGGCGCCAGCCGCAACACCAAGAACGACACGGTGTACTTCAACCCCAAGTCGGACTTCACCGTGTTGCCCACCGTCACGGTCAATCACGTGCTCTACCACCGCTACGAGACCCAGTGGAGTCAGCAGTTCCAGCTCGGTGCCGGTACCTACAGCCAGCGGGATTATTCCACGGGCGGTATCGGTTTGATCGGCTACGGCCAGCGCCTGCTCTGGAACGATGTGCTGGAGGTGGGTGCCAACCTGAGCCTGATCAGCCGCCCTTACGACGGCGACCGAGAGCGCGATCTGCGTCTGCTCGTCGACCTCACTTACCGATTCTAAAAAGAGCCTGACCATGACTGTCCTCCGCCATTGCTTGTTGGTCCTGGGTGTAGTGCTGGCCGGCGCCTGCGCCCAGCAACCCGCGCCCTATACCCCACCCGCCGAGCGGCCGACGCCGCTCAACGAAGCGCCGTGGCCGAAAAACCACTTCCTGGGCATTGCCTACCACGACGTGGAGGACCGTGACCCCGACCAGGCCGTGGTGGCGGTGCGTACCGAGCGTTTGATCGAACAGTTGGCGTGGTTGCGTGAGAACGGCTACCAGCCGGTTTCCGTCGACCAGATCCTGGCGGCGCGTCGGGGCGGCCCCGAGTTGCCGCCCAAGGCCATCATGCTCAGCTTCGATGATGGTTATTCCAGCTTTTACACGCGGGTGATGCCGATACTGCGCGCCTACCATTGGCCGGCGTTGCTGGCACCGGTGGGCAGTTGGATCGATACCCCGCTCAACCAACCGGTGGACTTCGCCGGGATGCCGCGGCCGCGTGGGGAATTCCTCACCTGGCAGCAGATTCGCGAAGTGTCCCAATCCGGCTTGGTGGAGATTGCCGCGCACACCGATGCCAGCCACAAAGGCGTGCTGGCCAACCCTCAAGGCAACCTGGAGCCGGCCGCGACCAGCCTGCGTTTTGATCCGGCCACCGGCCGCTATGAGAGCCAGGCGCAGTTCGATGCGCGGATGCGTGCCGATGTCGCGTCGATCTCGAAGAAAATCCAGGCCGTCACCGGCAAGGCGCCACGGGTATGGGTGTGGCCGTACGGTGCGGCCAAAGGCACCAGTTTGGCGATCGTCGGCGAGCAGGGTTACCAGATGGCGCTGACCCTGGACGACGGCATTGATGACCTCGGCAAGCTGATGAACAGCCCGCGCTTCCTGGTGGCCTCCGACCCCGATGGCGAACATTTCGCCAACAGCATCGTCGCGGTGCAAACCCCGGCGCCGCTGCGCGTGCTGCATGTGGACCTGGATAACGTTTATGACCCGGACCCGGCGCAGCAAGCGCGCAACCTCGACCAGTTGGTGCAGCGCGTGGTGGACATGGGCGCGGGCACCGTCTTCCTGCAAGCCTTTGCCGACCCCAAGGGAGACGGCCTGGTGCATTCGCTGTACTTCCCCAACCGTCACCTGCCGGTGCGCGCCGACTTGTTCAACCGCGTTTCCTGGCAACTGCACACCCGTGCCCACGCGAGCGTCTACGCGTGGATGCCGGTACTCAGCTTCGCCCTTGACCCCAAGCTGCCTCGCGTAACGCGGTGGGACCCACAGACCGGCAAGGTCGCGCTCGACCCGGATCAATACCAACGCCTGTCGCCGTTTGACCCCCAGGTGCGCAAGATCATCGGTGAGATCTACGAAGACCTGGCGCGCAACAGTGCCATCGACGGCGTGCTGTACCACGATGATGCTGTGCTGTCGGATTTCGAAGACGCCGGTCCCGTTGCGCTCAAGGCCTACGCCGCCAATGGCTTGCCCGGCAGCATCGCGGCCCTGCGCGCCGATCCTGCGGTGATGCAACGCTGGACCCGTTTCAAGAGCCGCTACCTGATCGACTTCACCCATGAGTTGACTGCCAAGGTCCGCGCCATCGGCGGCCCGCAGGTGCTGACGGCGCGCAATATCTTTGCCGAGCCGATGCTCAACCCGGGCAGCGAAGCCTGGTTTGCGCAGAACCTCGACGACTTCCTCCAGAGCTATGACTGGACCGCGCCAATGGCCATGCCGTTGATGGAAGGCGAAACGCTGAAAAACTCCAATGCCTGGTTGGAGAAACTGGTCGCCAAGGTCAAAGCCCGCCCCGGCGCGCTTGAACACACGGTGTTCGAGCTGCAAGCCAAAGACTGGCGCACTAAAGAAGCGACCGATATCAACGGTGCGCAGATGGCTGAATGGATGGGGGTACTCAAACGCCAGGGGGTCAAGAGCTTCGGCTACTACCCGGACAACTTCCTGGAAAACTCACCGGACCTGAACACCGTGCGTCCGGCCCTTTCCAACCAGTGGAACCCTTGATCATGTTCGACAGAATCCTGGCTCTATTCGTCCTGGCACTGGTATTGGGCGTGCCCCTGGGCCTGATCTTCCTGGTCACCGGGCAGTTCCTGATGGACTTTGTGTTTTTCTACCCCTTGTTTATGTCGGGCCTGTGGATTGCCGGCGGCCTGTACTTCTGGCTGCATTGGGAACGCCACTGGCCGTGGGAAGAAGACACCCCGGCGCCGACCCTGGCGGGCAACCCGATGATCTCGATCATCATCCCTTGCTACAACGAAGGCGATAACGCTGCCGAGACCATTCACGCGGCGCTGAACCAGTTGTACCCGAATATCGAAGTGATCGCGGTCAACGACGGCTCCTCAGACAACACCGCCGCTGTGCTTGACGCCCTCGCCCTGGAAAACCCGCGCCTGCGCGTGCTGCACCTGGCGCAGAACCAGGGCAAGGCCGTGGCCCTGCGCATGGGCGCCGTGGCCGCCCGCAGTGAATACCTGGTGTGCATCGACGGCGATGCGTTGCTCGACAAAAACGCCGCCGCCTACATGGTTGCGCCGATGCTCGACAACCCGCGTCTGGGCGCCGTGACCGGCAACCCACGCATCCGCACACGCTCCACCTTGATTGGCCGGGTGCAGGTGGGCGAGTTTTCTTCGATCATCGGCTTGATCAAGCGCACCCAGCGTGTGTTCGGCCGGATCTTCACTGTGTCGGGGGTGGTGGTGGCGTTCCGTAAAAAGGCGCTGGACCGCATCGACTATTGGAGCACCGACATGATCACCGAAGACATCGATGTCAGTTGGAAGCTGCAACTCGATCACTGGGCCATCTTCTACGAACCCCGTGCCCTGTGCTGGATCTTGATGCCTGAAACCGTCGGCGGCCTGTGGAAACAGCGTTTGCGCTGGGCCCAGGGCGGTGCCGAAGTGCTGTTCAAGAACATCCGTGGCATCTGGCAATGGCGCCATCGTTACCTGTGGCCACTGCTGTTCGAATACTGCCTGTCCACCGGTTGGGCCTTTACTTTCCTGTTGTCGGTGATCTTCTGGGCCGTGGGCAAGTTCATCGTGCTGCCACCGGCGATTGCCGTGGACTCCCTGGTGCCACCGGCGTTTACCGGCCTGGTGCTGGCGATGGTGTGCCTGTTGCAGTTTGCGGTGAGCATCCTGATCGACCGGCGTTATGAAAAAGACCTGTGGAAAACCCTGTTCTGGACCGTGTGGTACCCGATGGTGTTTTGGCTGGTCAGCTTGTTTACCACCTTGGTCAGCTTCCCCAGGGTGCTGTTCAAGCAACATCAGAAGCGCGCACGCTGGGTCAGCCCGGATCGCGGTATCAAACCAAGCGAAGAGGAGGCGTGATCATGAAACTGGTCAGAACTCGTCAAAACGCCGTGATGTGGATCATCGATGTGCTGCTGACCCTGTTGGCCTGGTTCGGGCTGATCTGGCTGCTGGCGCGCGGCATGAGCGCGATGCTCGAAACCCATGGCGGTCCACGCCTGGAGGCGCCGATCTTTGCCGCACTCAACACCCTGCAGACATACCTCTGGATCGCCGTGTTCAACGCGGTGATCCTGATCGGTTGGGCGCGTTACCAACAACGCAAAGGCCGCAAGTTCGCCCAGCGCCGCGCCGAGGCCAATGCCCTCAGCGATAAGCGCCTGAGTGAGAGTTTCAACTTGGGCGAAGGCGACCTGGAGCAATTGCGCCGGCCGGGTGTGCTGGTGATCCACAACGACGAAGAGGGCGGGGTGGGGGAAGTGAAGTCCCATGTGTCCCGGGACGTGGAGCGCCCGCCGCTGACCCTGGTGCCCGGCCAGCCAAAAGGCAACGACGCCGGCAGCCTGTAGGCGCGGGCTCGCTCGTGAAAGCGTCAACGATAACGCGTGCTACCTGAACGGGCGCGGCGCCTGTGAGTTTTTCGCGAGCCAGCTCGCTTCTACAGAGAATTAACCGACGGGTACCGGGGCCAGTCGGTGGATGGATCCGATAAATGGGATCCAATTCACACAATACCTGCGAACTTTTCCCCGATCCCCGGTACTAACCTAACTCGGCAAGAGCTTGATGGCCTAATAATGGCCCTTGAGCCGTACTTAGCCTTATTGCCGTCAAAAATGTCGCCACCTGTCGGAATAATCATGCATGACATCGGCGTACTTTATTTTTGATGGTTTTTAATTGTTATTAATCAATGGGTTATTGGTTTAACTAGTCCGAACGCGCAACTAAGCCAGTTTCTTTGAACGCTGGAAGTTCGATGTTAGTTTGCCGCCCTTGATTTTTCGATGGATCGAACATGTCTTTGTTATCACGGACTCGGTATTTACTGTGCACTGTCCTGCTCGCATACCTGGGCCTGAACAGCGCCATCGCTGCGCCTACGCCAGGGGATCAGGACTTGATCCGCGACCGGCAGAACCGCCTGCTCGAAGAGCAGCAGCGACGCCTTGAAGAGCTCAAGGACCTGCCCGGCAAAGAGGCCAAGCCCCAGGCCCCGGCCACGCCGGCGGACACCCGTTGCTTCCCGATCAAAGACATCGAACTCAAGGGTGCCGACAGCCTGCCGGCCTCCGACCGCGAACGCCTGCTCAAGCCGTATGTAGGCCAATGCCTGGGCGTCTCGCAGCTCAATGAACTGCTCAAGGTCATCACCGATTACTACATCGCCAAAGGCCGCGTCACCAGCCGTGCCTACTTGCCGCAGCAGGACCTTTCCAGCGGCCATCTCCAAGTATTGGTGGTAGAAGGCAAACTCGAAGCGGTGAGAAGCGCAGAAGGCGGCAACGTCACCGATCGCGAACTGGCCATGGCATTTCCCGGCAAGGTCGGCGAAGCGCTGAACCTGCGTGAAGTCGAGCAACTGGTGGACCAGCTCAACCGCCTGCCGTCGAAACAGGCGCAAATGGAGCTGACCCCCGGCCAGCAGATCGGCGGCAGCGACGTGGTGGTCAAGAACACCCCGCAAAAGCCCTGGCGCGCCAGCCTGTCGCGCAATAACGACGGGCAACGCAGCACCGGTGAACAGCAATGGGGCGCGGGTCTGGAGTGGGACAGCCCGCTGGGCCTGGCTGACCAACTGGTGCTGCGCGGTGGCCACGACGCCATCAGCGACCACCAGAAAACCTCGAAAAACAGCATGCTTTATTACAACGTGCCGTGGGGATGGTGGAACTTCAGTTACACCTATAGCGAGAGTGATTACCGCACGCTGGGCTACACCGACACCTTCAAGTTCAAGCAGTCGGGCGACAACCAGAACCATCAGTTGCGGGCCGAGCGTGTGATCCACCGCGATGACGTCAGCAAGACCTCGCTCAACGTCGGCCTGGCCCACCTGCGCACCAACAACTACGTCCTCGACAGCCGTGTCGACGTCAGCAGCAACCGCCTCAGTGAGTTGCAGTTTGGCATCAACCACGGTCGCCGTATCGGCAGTGCTTTCGTCAACGTCGACTTGGGCGTGCAGAACGGTATCGGCGCCTTTGATGCTCAGCGCGACGACCAGCATCGCGATCAGTTCGGCAACCTGACGCCCACCCCGGATTACCGTAAATACACCGCCACCGTCAGCTATCTGCAGCCATTCACCCTGTGGGGCGAGTCGTTCAGCTTCACCAGCCTGGCCACCGGGCAGCGCAGTGAAGACGTGCTGTTCTCGCCGCAACGCATCAGCCTCGGCGGCTCATCGTCGGTGCGCGGTTTCAAGGACCAGCAACTGTCCGGCGACAGCGGCGGCTACTGGCGCAACGAAGTGCGCTGGGCGCGCCCGGTCACCCTGGAATGGTTGCGCCCAGCCTTCGCCGAATACGGCACCAGCCTTGGTTACGACCAGGGTGTGATTCGCAACGACCGTTACAACGGCGACAACCACGGCCGAGTCTCAAGCAACTCCGTAGAACTGTTCGCCCGCGGCAAATACGTCAGCACCAGCGTGACCTTTGCCCATTCGTTGGAAAGACCGGGGGTGGTGACCGAGCGCGAAGCGCCGATCTACTTCCGCATGGATTTCTTCCTGTAATTCAACGCCCGTTACATCGAGAATTTGACAATGGATGTTCGCCAATTTGCCTTTCTGGCCCGTCAACCTTCCGCTGCGCTGAAGCCACGGGACTCGTTCTTCGGCCTGCCTAAGCGCGGCCTGGTACTGATCCTGGCCAACGCACTGTTCTGGCAGCCGCTGCTGGCCCAGGCCGAAGGCATTGTGGTCAGCAACCCGGCCACCACCGTCGGCCAGGCCGGCAATGGCGTGCCTGTGGTGAACATCGCCACGCCCAATGGCGCAGGCTTGTCGCATAACCAATTCAAGGACTACAACGTCGGCCCCAACGGCGTGATCCTCAACAACGCCACCGGCGCGGTGCAAAACACCCAACTGGGCGGCTACATCGTCGGCAACCCCAACCTCAAGGGCGGCGCGGCGAACGTCATCCTCAACGAAGTCAACGGCGGCAGCCCGAGCCAGTTGCGCGGTTATACCGAAGTGGCGGGGCAGTCGGCCAAGGTCATCGTGGCCAACCCGTACGGTATTACGTGCAGCGGTTGCGGCTTTATCAACACGCCCAACGTTACGCTGACTACCGGCAAACCCGTGCTCGACGCGAGCGGTCAGCTGCAGCGCTACCAGGTCGACGGCGGCGCCGTGACCATCGACGGCCAGGGCCTGAATGCCAGTAACGTCGACCGCTTCGAAATCATCACCCGCTCGGCCAAGATCAACGCGCAGATCAACGCCCGCGAACTGACCGTGATCGCCGGTCGCAACGACGTCGACGCCCAAAGCCTGAAAACCACCGCGCGTGCCGACGACGGCAGCGCCAAACCCGAGCTGGCGATTGACTCCTCGGCCCTGGGCGGCATGTACGCCGGCGCGATCAAACTGGTGGGCACCGAAGCCGGTGTGGGCGTGAAGCTGGACGGCACGTTGGCGGCCAGTGGTGGGGATATTCAGCTGGATGCCAATGGGCATTTGAGCATGGCGCAGACCGCTGCCAGCGGCGCCGTCAACGTCAAAGCCGCAAGCCTCGACGCTAAGGGGCCGGTGTATGCCGGTACCACCCTGGACGTACAAACCCAAGGTGATCTCACCAACCGTCAAAGCCTGGCCGCCCGTGACCGCATCGCGCTGTCCAGCGGCGGTACCTTGACCAATGGCGACATCATCGAAGCTGGCGTCAACACCGATAACACCCGTAACGCGACGGGTGATGTCAGCCTGCGCGGCAAGGCCGTCAACAACACCGGCACCAGTGTCATCGCCAGCCGCACCTTGAGCGTTGATGCCCAAGCCCTGAACAACCAGGGCGGCACCCTGAGTGCCAAACAACGCACCCAGATTACCGCCGCCACGATCGACAACCAGAACAAAGGCCGCATCCTCAGCAATGCCGGCTTGACCCTCACGGCTGATCGCCTGCAGAACACCCAGGGTGGGCTAGTCACCGGTAATGGCGCGCTGACCGCTTCCGTAGGTGATTTGCAGAACCAAGGGGGTGAAGTCTCCAGCCTGGACACCGCCACGTTGACGGTCGCCACCCTCGACAACGTCGCGGGGCTGGTCACGGCCGGCAAGACGCTGAGCCTGAATATTGGCGCGCTCAACAATCAGAATGGGCTGATCACCAGCCAAGGCAACGTCACCCTCACCGGGAACAGCCTGGATAACCGCCAGAAAGGTCTGGTCGCGGGTATCGGTGGTGTACAGCTGAATGTCGTCAACATCGACAACCGCAACGGCGAACTGTCCAGCCGTGCGGGTGTGCAGGTCACTGGTACGCAACTGGATAACAGCGATGGCGGCCTGGTCATTGCTGGCAGCAGTGCAGGTCTGAATGTCGATCAGTTGCTCAACGGCAACCAAGGGCTGATCAGCAGCGAAGGGCCTCTGAGCGTCATGGCGCGCACCCTGGCCAACAACGGCGGCACGCTTTCCAGCGCCGGCCCGCTGACCCTCAACGCGCTTGGCGCGGTAAACAACCAGGGCGGTCGCGTGGTGACTGACGGCAGCCTGATCCTCAACAGCGCGAGTCTCGACAACAGTCAGAAAGGCACTCTGAGCGCACGCCAGGCCGCGCAGATCGGCACCTCCGACCTGAACAATCAGCAAGGCGGCCAGATCACCAGCGCCGAAGCGCTGACCCTGGACCTCAACCGTGGCCAGTTCAACAACCAGGGCGGGCTGATTAACGCGCCGCTGTTGATGCTCAACAATCTCAAGGATGTGAATAACCAAGGCGGCGAGATCTCCAGCAGCCAAGCGTTCACACTTACCGCCGACAACCTGGACAACAGCGGCGGCAAGCTGCTGAGCAACACCGCGCTGACCTTGCGCATCGGCCAGGCCCTGGCGAACGTCAAAGGTATGATTGCCGCAGCGTCGGTCGACGCTCACGCCGCCAGCCTCGACAACAGTGGCGGCACGCTCACCAGTCGTGGCGACACCCTGCTCAACGTTGATGGCCGCCTGACCAATCGCGACCAAGGCCTGCTCAATGCGGGCACTACCCTGACGCTCAACAGTGCCGAACTGGACAATCAGAACGGCTCACTGCTGGGCAGTGCGATTGCCTTGGACTTCGGCAGCGCCACCGGCGACCTGAACAACACCGGTGGCCTGATCACCACCGCCGGCAACCTGAGCATCAATCATCTGCGCGACCTGAACAACCAGGGTGGCGAACTCTCCAGCGCGCAAACCGTGAACCTCAGCGGCCGCACGCTGAATAACAGCAACGGCAAGCTGATCAGCAATAACCTGCTGGTGCTCAATGCCGACAACCTGGTCAACCAGAATGGCCTGATGTCCGGCTGGCAGGGCCTGACCGTCAGCGGTGCGAACCTCGACAACCGCAACGGCGGCACCTTGTCGAGCCGTTACGGCGACCTGAATGCCACATTAAGCGCCAGCCTGCTCAACATTGGGGGCGGTGCGCTGGTCAGCCAGAAAGCGCTGACCGTCAGCGCCGGCGAACTGGACAACAGCAATAAGGGCGTACTCTCCAGCGCAGCCGGCCAGAACCTCACCGTAGGTGGGTTGTTGAACAACACCCAAGGCGGCGTGATCGACAGCGGCGCAGCCCTGAATCTGAATGCGCAAAACCTGGATAACAGCACCGGCAGCATCAGTGGCGGCACCGCCACCACCCTCGACTTGCTGGCGGCCTTGACCAACACCAACGGTAAATTGGCCAGCGGCGGCCCGCTGTTGATCCGCCGTGCCGCGCAGGTCAACAACCAGGGCGGCCAGATTGCCAGCCAAGGCCTGTTGACCCTGCTGACCGGCGGCCTGGACAACCGCAACCGTGGCACGCTGGCCGCCAACGACCACTTGAGCGTCACCGCCAGCGGCCTGGTGCAGAACGGCAACGACGGTTTGATCTACAGCCAGAACGCTGACCTCAAGCTCAGCGCCAACCGGCTGGACAACGGCCAAGGCGTCGTGCAAAGCCAGACCGGCCTGACCCTCGACGTGGCCGACGCCATCGACAATCAGAGCGGCAAACTGATCGCCCAGAATGGCGACCTGAATGTCAACGCCGCTAGCCTCGACAGCCGGGGCGGCACCCTCGCCAGCCTCAAGGCCTTGCTCCAGACCCGCATCGTCGGCGTGCTGCGCAACGGCTATGACCTCAACAACAATCGCCAGGGCGGCGTGATGCAGGGGCAAACCTTGGATCTGCAAGCCGGCGCCGTGGACAACTATGGTGGACGCATTTCCGCGCAGGGCGGCAACGGCCTGGTCACCACCGGTAATTTCGACAACCGCAATGGCGGGCTGTACGCCAAAGGCCTGATGCGCGTGGTTGGGCACGACTTCGATAACAGCGGCGACAATGATGGCCAAATCGCCGCCCATCAGATTGACCTCGGCCTGAGCGGCGCACTGAACAACCGCCTCGGCATCATCGAAAGCGAATCCACGCTCAAGGTGCGCGCGGCCAGCCTCGACAATCAGACCGGACGCCTGCGTGCACTGGGCGCCGACGGCAGCACGGAGTTCGCCATCGGTGGCGTGTTCGACAACCGCAACGGCGTGCTGGAAACCGCCAACACCAACCTGACTCTCGACGCTGGCAGCCTGCAAAACCTCGGCGGTAATGTATTGCACGTGGGCACCGGTACCTTCGGTATTGCGCCCGCCAACCTCAACGACGTCGGCGGCAGCCTGGTGACGCGGGGTGACCTGACCATCACCCAGGACAACTGGACCAACAGCAGCGTGATCCAGGCCGGGCAACTGACGGTCAACGTCAACACGCTCGGCCAGACAAGCACCGGCCAACTGCTCGGCGCCCGACGCTTCATCGGCAGCGGCGCCAACTGGAACACCCAAGGCCTGATCGCCAGCGACGGCACGCTCGACCTGACATTGAGCGGTGCCCTCAACAGCAGCGGGCGCATCAGCAGCCTGGGCAACCTCAACCTCAGCGCGGCACAGGCCACCCTGAGCGACACGGCAAGCATCGCCGGCGGCGGCATCACCACCGCCAACATCGCCGGCACGCTCAACAACCGTGGGCGCATTACCGCCGCCACCGACCTGGTGCTTAACGCGGGCGCGATCAACAACTACGCGACCCTGGGCAGTGGCCAGCGCCTGACCGCTACCACCGGCACGTTACTCAACGACCATGGCCTGATCTTCAGCGGCGGCGACATGAGCTTGCGTGTCGACGCGTTGAACAACAGCTACGCCGACCTCTACAGCATGGGCAACCTGAGCGTCGATCGCGACGGCAAGGGTGGCCTGGCCAGCAGCATCCTCAACAGTTCATCGACGATCCAGAGTGACGGCAACCTCAGCCTGTCCGCCAACTCGATCAAAAACGAACGGGCGGTACTGACCGTCAACGACGCAGGTGTCTATACCGCGTCCGCCACCGAAGGCACATGCATCAAGTACGTCAATGCCGGTGACTGCCACGCCGGTGGCACGGGGCGCAACTACGTGTGGGAGCTGGTAACCCGCGACAAACTGGAAGTGACCGCCGCCAGTGCCGGCTCGAGCATCACCTCGGGCGGCAACATGACCTTGGCCGGCGGCGACCTGCTCAACAGCAGCAGCTCGATTGCGGCCGGTGGCAACTTCACCGCGCGCCTGAACAACCTGGTCAACACCGGCATCGAAACCGGCGAGACCGAGACCTACCGGCTCTTTACATCTGCGCGCACCGAGCACCCAAGCGGCTGGTTCAATGCGGCGCGCGCACTGACCAATAAATACTGGTATCAAAGCCCTGGCTACAACCCCAATGACCTCGGTGGCCTGGAGGCTGCCGTAGCCAACTTCATCGGGATCATGGAGATCGAGCGCACTCAGTTCGGCAAAGTCACCAAAATCGCCAGTGATGACCAACGCTACGCCGCGGTGATTCAGGCTGCCGGCGCGGTGGACGTCAAGGCGCAAGCCGGTATCGACAACAGCGTGGTGCGCCTGGGCTACAACTACATCGGTGCGGGCGCCAAAACCACGACAGATGCCACGGGCGCCAGTGGCGCCGCCGGTTACTCGACCCGCGTCACCCTCAACCAGCAACTGCCGCCTGACCTGGCCCAACAGCAGATCAACCCGTTGAGCCTGCCCGGCTTCACCTTGCCCAGCGGGCAGGGCGGGCTGTTCCGCCTCAGTGGCGAAAGCGCCAGCGCACCAGCCAACACCGGCCCGCAAGGCTGGACCCTGGGTGGCGGCACCGTAGACCGCGCGCCGGTTTCCGGCCCGGCCGTACCCGGCAGTGGTACCTCGGCAGATGGCGTGGTGGTCAACCGCGTGCAAGGCCTGCCAGACAGCCAGTTCGTCTCCAATCCACAGAAATACCTGATTGAAACCAACCCACTGCTGACCAACCTCAGCCAGTTTTTAAGCTCTGATTATATGCTGTCCAAACTGGGCTTCGACCCGGACCAGGCCCAGAAGCGCCTGGGTGATGGCCTGTATGAACAACGCCTGATCCAGCAGGCCGTGATCGCGCGCACCGGCCAGCGCTTCATCGATGGCCAGACCAGCGATACGGCCATGTTCAAGTACTTGATGGACAACGCCATCGGCACCAAGCAAGCGCTCAACCTCTCGGTAGGCGTGAGCCTCACCGCTGAGCAAGTCGCGGCCCTGACCCACGACATCGTGTGGATGGAAAACGCCACCGTCGCCGGCCAGCAAGTGCTGGTGCCCGTGCTCTACCTGGCCCAGGCCAACAACCGCCTGGCGCCCAACGGCGCACTCATCACCGGCAGCGACCTGAACCTGGTCAGCGGCGCCGACCTCAATAACGTCGGCACCCTGCGCGCCACCAATAACCTGGCTGCCAGCGCCGGGCGCAACATGGTCAACAGCGGCCTCGTTCAAGCCGGCAACCGCCTCGACCTGCTCGCCGGTAACAACCTCACCAACCGCGCCGGCGGCATCATCGCCGGGCGCGACGTGAGCATCAGCGCGGTAAATGGCGATGTGCTCAATGAACGCACCGTCACCAGCCACCAAAGCAGCAGCGGCTATCGCACCGAACGCACCGACTTCGTCGACAACGCCGCCCGCATCGAAGCCGCCAACACCCTGACCCTGCAAGCCGGGCGCGACGTCAACAGCACCGGCGGCGCCTTCAAAAGCGGCGCCGACATGGGCGTTCAAGCCGGGCGCGATGTAAACCTGGCCACCGCCGAACAGCGCAATGCCAACACCGTCAGCACCTACATGCGCAGCAGCAGCGCAAACCAGTACGGCACCGTGATCGAGGCTGGCCGCGACTTCCAATTGGTGGCTGCGCGGGATATCAGCGCCATCGGTAGCCAACTGAATGCCACGCGTGATCTGGCGCTGGCGGCCAAGGGCAATGTGAACCTGGCGTCGGCGGCGAATGAACAGCATTCGGCGTTTAATTCGAAGAAGGTCACCAGCCAGGAGGATCATGTACAACAAGTGGGCACCTCGTTGGTGGCCGGTGACAACCTATCCTTGAGTGCGGGCAACGATCTCGTTGTCAGTGCCAGCCGCGCGAGTGCCGGCAAGGAAGCCTACCTTTACGCCGGCAACGACTTGGCGCTGAACGCCGCGCAGAATAGCGACTACAGCTACTACCGCAAAACAAAGACCAGCAGCGGGCTGCTGTCCAGCAGCCAGAAAACGCGCATCGACAGCAGTAACCAGATCAGCCAGCAGGGTTCTTCCATTAGCGCTGACACCGTGGTTGTGCGTGCTGGTCGGGACATCGGCACTACCGCCAGTGACGTTGTTTCCACCAACGCCACCAGCCTAATTGCCGGGCGCAATGTGGTGATTGATGGGGCGACGGAGACCTTCGAGCAAAGTCATTCGTCCTCCGTCAAAAAGTCGGGCTTGATGAGCAGCGGCGGCATCGGCGTGACGTTGGGCTCAAGCAGCAACCAGAACACCTTTACCAGCAGCACCGAAACCACCCGGGCCAGCAACATCGGCAGTGTGCTGGGCAGTGTGGATATTCAGGCTGGCAAGGACCTGACCATTCGCGGTTCTGACGTGGTTGCCGGTAAGGACATCAGCCTGGTAGGGCAAAATGTCAGCATCCTGGCTTCCGAGAACAACAACCGTAGCGAGCAGACCTCCAAGAGCAAAACCAGTGGTTTGACCCTGGCGCTATCTGGCACCGTGGGTAGTGCGGTGGACGCCGCTTACCGGACTGCCAAGCAAGCCAAGAACGAGGACGACAGTCGTCTCTCGGCGTTGCAAGGTGTTAAGGCGGGTTTGACGGGTGTCCAGGCGTGGCAGGCGGCGCAAAAAGATGGCGGTATGAACAGCGGGAATATTTCGCAGTTTGTGGGTATCAGCCTCTCCCTGGGTTCGCAGAAATCCGACTCCAAACAGACTCAGGAGCAGACACTCAGCCAGGGTAGCAGCCTGACGGCCGGTAACAACCTCACCATCGTGGCAGACGGCAACGGTACGCCCGGAGCCGCAGGTGATATCCATGTTCAAGGCAGCAAGCTGCAGGCCGGCAACGAAATACAGCTGGCGGCGGAGCGCGATATTCGTTTGGAAGCTGCGGCGAATAATCAAAAACTCGATGGCAAAAACAACAGCAGTGGTGGTGCGATAGGCATCAGCATAGGCGTGGGTTCCCAAGAAAGTGGCCTGAGCATTTTCGCCAATGCGAACAAGGGCACTGGCAAGGAGAAGGGCACCGGCACCACTTGGACGGAAACGACCCTAGACGCAGGCAAGCAGGTCAGCCTGGTCAGCGGGCGAGACACCGCCCTGAAGGGCGCGCAGGTCAGCGCAGACAAAATTACCGCCAATGTGGGGCGTGACCTTACGCTGCAAAGTCTGCAAGACACCGATGACTACAAATCCAAGCAGACGGACGTCAGCGGCGGCATCAGCTTCGCCATCATCGGCAGCGGTGGCAGTGCAAACCTGAGCATCAGCAAAAGCAAGATCGACTCCACCTATAAGAGTGTGCAGGAGCAAACCGGGCTGTTCGGCGGTAAGGGCGGCTACCAGATTGAAGTGGGCAACCACACGCAACTCGATGGCAGCGTGATCGCCAGCACGGCCACGCCGGACAAAAACCGCCTGAGCACCGGCACGCTTGGCTGGAGCGTTTTAAAGAACAAGGCTGAGTACACAAGCCAGTTGCAGAGCGCGAGCGTGAGCAGTGGTAGTGGCAGCAATGCCGCCAGTGCTTTCATCAGCAACATGCCCAGCGGCAGCTTGATCGCATTCAATCATGGCGACAGTGACAGCGGCACCACCTCATCGGCGATTTCCAACGGCACCCTCGACATCCGCGACCCCGCCAAACAGCAGCAGGACGTCGCGACGCTGAGCCACGATGTTGAACACGCCAACGGCAGCATCAGCCCCATCTTCGATAAGGAGAAAGAGCAGAAGCGCCTGCGGCAGGTGCAGTTGATTGCGGATATTGGTACTCAGGCAGTAGACATCGTCCGAACCCAAGGCCAGATCGATGCCGATAGAGAGGCACGTGCTGAACTTGATAAGCGTGGCATCAAGGAACCTGGAAAAGATGCCACAACCAAGGATGTCGAAGCTTACAAGGACAAACTGATTGCCACTGACGCTTATCAACGGATCATGGCTGACTACGGGGTCGGCGGCAATTACCCGCGTGTAGCACAGGCGGTGACAGCAGCACTGCAAGGGTTGGTGGGGGGCGATATCGGTTCCGCTATTGCGGGCGCGTCGGCGCCGTACCTGGCACAAGTCATCAAGAAAACCACCGGAAATGACGCTGCACTCAACACCATGGCGCATGCCGTGTTGGGTGCGGTGGTGGCGCAAGTGCAGGGGAACTCGGCGCTGGCAGGCGGTGCTGGGGCTGCGACGGGCGAACTGATCGCCCGCCAGCTCTACCCAGGTAAGGCAACGGCGGATCTGACGCAGGAGCAGAAAGAGACGGTCTCAGCGTTGTCTGGTTTAGCCGCAGGGCTGGCGGGTGGGATTGCTGGCGGTGGCCTGAGCGGGGTAGTGACGGGGGCGCAGGCGGGGACTAATGCTGTTCAGAACAACCTGCTGTCGAACACCTACGGTGTTGATCGATTGGATGAAAAGAGTCTGGTGCTTTATGAAAAGCTTAAAGCCGCCGGAATCGGAAGCATTGATGAGCTGCAGAAGCGGTTTACAGGGTGTGCTGGCAACGGTGAGTGCGAGCGCGGTATTCGCAATGAATATCGACAGCAGGAGAAACAGGCAGGCGAAACGCTGGTAGAGCTCTATAAAACCGGCAAATTGAGTCAGGAAGAATTTGGTGTTCTGGTTACAGACTATTCCATCGCCATGATGGAGGGCGTTAAGAAAGGACAACTGAGTTCCGACTCTTCAGGCTATGGCGATATTTATTCCCTGTCCGGAATCGATTGGACTCCGCTGGGTATGATCAGCAATCCCTATGTTGACGCAATAAAAAACAGTGGGCAAATTGCGGAGTGGAGAAGACAGGGGTTAAGCGACGAAAAAATCAATGAGCTTGCCCTTAAGAGTGGTGTGGTCGACTCGGTTTTAGCGCCGGTGGATGTAGCTGGCGTTTTGAATCTCGTGGACAATGGCGCCTCGAAGGAAGATGTTCTACGATTTGCTGCAGCTATGGCGTTGGGTAGACTTGCGAAAGGGGGCGGTGCAAAAGCAACTGGAGCTGCGTTAGAGAGCGAGGCGACGGGCTTCTTTGGTCAGCAAAGAAAGTATTGGTCTCAAGAGCCAATACAGTTCAATGGTAATAAAGTTTATCAGAGGAACGATTTGGTTGATCCAAGTAGGGTGGATAGCCAAACTGGTCTTACAAATTTGGATCTCATGAAAAATGGATTGGCTCCATATGGACCTGATGGCAAGAAGGTCAATCTGCATCATATGTTGCAAACCCAAGACGGTCCAATTGCTGAGGTTACGCAAAGCTTTCACCAAAAAAACAGTGGCGCTATTCATATAAATTCGGGTTCTGATATTCCTTCTGGAATCAATAGGTCACAGTTTGAGAAGTGGAAAAAAGACTATTGGAGAAGCCGGGCAAATGATTTTTGAATTATGAATTTTAGTTTTGGAGATTGTTATGGATATCGACATAAAAGATGCTGTCGCAGAGCTGAAAAGCGTTCGTATGTCTCTTCCAAATGCACAGCGACTTCCTGATGATGCCTTAATTGTTGCATATGAGCGTGAACTCGGTATTTCATTTTCAGATGAGTATAAGATTTTTGCCAAGGAGGCAAGTGATAGTATCTTTAATGGCAAGGATGCGCTTCGATTAACCGTGGACAGAAATAGCCCGAGAGAGCTTCTGAACGTTGTTGCAGAGGCTCGAGAGCAGGGTGTTCCAAAATCGTGGCTCCCTATTTGCGAGGATAATGGGAACTACTATTGTCTTCTTGAGGATGGCTCTGTCAGTTACTGGGCGCATGATGGACGCTCCAATGAAACTTGGCCCAGTCTCGCTAGTTGGATAAAACATGCATGGATAGATGGTGAATAGCCTTTATAGGAATATTATTAACACCGGCCTTGCGCCGGTGTTTTTGCAACCTATCTGCACCCGTTTTGCTTCCTTTTTGCTATCTATTTGCTTCCTTTTTGCTCCTAGGTTGCATCCTATCTGCACCCACCCTGACGACCTGCGGTCTACCTGCTCAATACGCCCTTTTTCGGCATGATTTTTCGCTCCTTAACAGGAGCAAAATCTCAATACACATCATGCACCTCTCGCGAGGTGGGTATTTTCTATATGTATAAAATAGTTATCCGGTTTCGGGGAAAATAGGAAAATAGGGGTCAGACCAGAATGGCACTTACTTAACATTCTTCGGGTGTCCATTCTTCCTGACCTCGGCCCTTGCTGATCGACGTGTTTTCATCAGCATGGGGTAAGGCTTGGGTCTTCGTTTTATGGCGCGCGGCTCAATCCTGCCTGGACGCTTACCGACACGCTTCTGGGCAATCAGCTCAAGCAGATTCAGCATCTTGTCCTCTTGCTCTTGAGCCCCGAACTGCCTCCACGCAAGGCACAGCTGAAGGCTATGTTTGAAGCTCAGCCCGCGTGGCAGGCAGTCAGCTAACAGTGCGGTGGCGTGATTCGACAGCTCTCTGATCTAGAGACGCCTGGTGCTATCGCACACGTTCCGTCGAATAGTTGTGGGAGAAAATAAAGGTAATTGGCGGTTTGGGCCGGCAGCTGCAACGCAGCGCCAAGGTTGCATAGGCGACAGGCCACTTTACAGCCCAAGCGTGGCCCGTACCTACTCACTGCCTCACCGTTAACAGGGCAACTCGTCAGCCGCCCTGTCGCGGTCAGTTGACGCTGTTAAGCCTGCGAATGATGACATCCAGCAAATCACACCCATCACGCAGCGGAATAGCTAGCAATTGAGCGAAGTCTTGAAGCACCACAGCATCGCTGCTGAGCTGTTCGCGGAAGGTCAGGTTTTCCAGCAGTTGGGTGACGGCTCGAATCCGGTACACGGCGGCGTCGTGGAGGACGTCGAGGGGCGCATTGGTGTCGATGAGTAGAGCGGGGACGGTGGAATCATGGCCCGTGAGAGGCATGTATTGGTTCATTTTCAGTACTCTGTTGGTGGATTAAGCCGCCACTCACTCGTCGCCAAACGAATGGGTGACAGCTGTACGCAGGTTGGCGAACCGGAACAGAGTAACCGGCAGACCAGAAGGTCTCCCGCGCACAGCCGCCATAACATGCACAGCTTTGCGGGTGCAAAAACACCTGCATAGAAGCGGGTTGCTCTTGCACTCTATTGTCAGGTCGCCAAACCTGATCGCCATTTGGGCGACGGGACGGACTATAAGCCCCCCGCCCAAACCCACGCAAGGCACAGCGCCTGACTCAAACCCCGGCTTCATGTCCCCAACCCCAACGCTCCTGCCGTCTGCACGCGGGTATAACGCAAATCCCTAGTGGTTCGGGAATCTTCCTACCGCATAAGGAACCATTTCCTCTAAAATCGGGTCTTTACCCCGCCCACCCGCAACCGGTAGGGCTGCATGGACTGCAGCGTTTTCAAAATACATTAAGGACTAATGTGAACCTCGCCTCCCTATTCTCTTTTCTGCCACCACCGGCTGCGGTGCGTTTGCTCGTGCCTGCGTTTCAGGAAAGCACCTTGGGGGCATGCATACGGATCAAGTGATCCTCTCGCTCAGCACACCTACGGCCGCCGGGCTTATTGGCGGCTTTGACTGTAGTTCATGGAGTTGGAAATGAAGCGTAAGCCGTTCCAGAAAACCCTGTTGGCCCTGATGGTCAGCGCAGGCGCCGCGCACGTTGCTGCGGTGGAATTTGACGTCAGCAGCGGCCAGAACAAGTGGAAAGGCCAGGTGTTCAATGAGCCTGTGACCTTGGTCGGTTCGCGCAATGTGGTGGCCACCCAGCGTTATGTCGATGGGGCGAGTGTTGCCGAGACCGATATTCAGGGCTCGCTGATCAACCGCGCCGACTACACCATCGATGGCAGTGGCCTCAACATCCGCGGGTTCGTGGTGGATGGTGCGATTGACTCAGATCTCAGAGCCCGTGGCGGCATTATCAGCGGCGATGTGGTTCAGTCCGGTGTGATCAGGCTGACCAACCAGACCTGGGCCGAAGGGTTTGAGGTAGGCGCTGCCACCGTGGGTGGCAGCGTGATCAACACTGGCACCATCATCACCGTCGACGTGCCGGGTTCCGGCCCCGAGAGCGACGGCGAGGGGATCTACCTCAACGGCACCACCGTAGGCGGCGATGTCGTCAACTCCGGCCTGGTGGACGTCACGTCCTACTACGGCTTCGGCCTGATCCTGGATACCCACAACAATTTGCCGGTGACCATCGGCGGCAAGATTCTCAACTCCGGTACCATTCGCGTCACCGGTGAAGAGGCGCTGGGCATTGAGGTTGAAACCGACACCAGTGACCTGCGCATTGAAAACAGCGGGTTGGTGACGGTCAATGGCGGCCTTGCCAGAGCGGTTCGGTTCGACTCCGGTACTTACGACTATCTGCTCAACACCGGCACCCTCGAAGCCAATGGCACCAACGCGGTCGCTGTCAGCCTGCGGGGCGCGACCTTCACCCTGAACCCACAGACGGGCGCGCGCGGCATCGTCAACCGTGGCCTGATCAAGGCCGACAGTACGGCGATCCTGGTGGACGCGAAGTACCAAACCTCGCCTTTCGAAATCAACCAGCAAGCCGGCGAAATCCGCAGCAACAGCGGCACCGCCATCGACGCCGCCAACCTCGCCACGCTGAACTGGACCGGCGGCAAAATCACCGGCGACCTGCTCAACCTGAGCGCGGTGAATGTGGCAGGCCAAGCTGATTTCACCGGCAATCGCATCATCGCACCGGTCTCGATCAACTCCGGCTCGCTGAACCTTTCCGCGCCGGGCACTGCCATCACTGGCAACCTCAACGTCGCCAGTGGCGCAGGCATTGATATGCACCTGGCCGACAGCGTGGTGCCGACCACGCCGTACCTGACCGTGAACGGTGCAGCGAATTTCGCCCAGGCCTCGAAGCTGACCGTGAGCGCCAAACCGGGCGACTTCGCCAGCACCAACAGCGGCACGCAGTACACCCTGTTGCAAGCCACCAGCGTGCAAAACAACGGCCTGTCTGTGGCCAGTTCGTCCTCTCTGCTGAACGTGCTGAGCTACTCGGCCGACGCGCAAACGGTCAAGGCCGTGGTGGCGGTTAAAGACAACCAGCAAGTGCAGCAGGAACTCGCGGCAGTGGGCGCAGGCGCCGCTTCAGCGACGGCAGTGAACACTTTCAAGAACGACGTACTGAGCGGTCTCAATCAGAACGACGCGGTGTTCCAGGCCCTGGCTAACACCGGCACGGCGCAGCAGCTTGCCCAGGTCAGCGACCAGCTCAAGCCAGACGTAAACCGTGGTGCCCTGGATGTGGCGTTGTCTGGCCAGAGTGTCGTCAACAGCGCGATCTTCAACCGCCTCACTGGCCAGCGCGACAGCCATCAAACCGGCGGCGTGTGGGTGCAGGGCCTGAGCAGCAACATGGATCAGGATGGGCGCGGCGGCAACAACGGCTATTCGGCCAACAGCAGCGGCATGGCGGTGGGTGTGGATGGTCGCGTGAATGAAACGACCACCTTGGGCGTGGCCTACAGCTACCTCAATTCCAACATCCATTCGGACCTTGGCAACAAGACCGACGTCGAGGGCCATGCGCTGTCGCTTTATGGCAACTGGGCGCTGCAGAACTGGTTCGTCGACGGCAGCCTCAGCTACGGCCATAACGACAACGACAGCAAACGCCATATCGCCGGCACCACGGCCAAGGGCAGCTACGACAGCAATGTGTTGTCGGCCAGTGTAATTGGCGGCTACAGCTTCAAGCCGTCCCAGGCCGTGGTGATCGAACCGCGGGTGGCCGCGCGTTATTCCAACGTGCGCATGGATGGCTATACCGAGAAAGGTTCTTCGGCGGCCCTTAGCGCTTCGTCGCAGCGTTATGAAGTGGGCGAGCTGGGTGCGGGCGTACGCCTGGCCGGCAACTTGCCGATGGGCACCGGCAACCTGCAGCCGGAGGCAACCTTGATGGCCTACCACGACCTGATGGGCGATCGCGTGGCGCAAACCTCCAGCTATGTGCTGGGCGGTTCGGCGTTCACCGTCACCGGTGCTTCGGTGGCGCGTGACAGTTATGAAGCGAGTGTGGGAGTGAATTACCAGGTATCGGACTTCACCGTCGGTGCCAGCTACACCCGCCAGGCGCGTAGTGGTTTCGATGCGGACGGCGTGATGCTCAAGGCGCGCTACGCCTTCTGAGGCATACGACAAAAAAGTGTGGGAGGGGGCAAGCCCCCTCCCACATTTGGTTTGTGTGAAGCCGGAACGTTTGGATCAGAACAACTTGCGCTGCACGGCCTCATCCAGCGTGCTGCGCGTCAGCGCTTCCACCACATCCCGGGTGTTCGCCTGGAACGGAATGCCCACGATCAGCACCAAATGCATCCAGGTGCGTACCGACTCGCTCTTCTTGACCCGACCCAATTCCTTGCCGTCTTTGTCCTTGAACACCGTTTCCAGGGTGAAGGTGTTTTTCGCCG
Organism: Pseudomonas sp. BCA17; assembly: GCF_004519405.1. GTDB lineage: Bacteria > Pseudomonadota > Gammaproteobacteria > Pseudomonadales > Pseudomonadaceae > Aquipseudomonas. The sequence continues at coordinate 71,256 of NZ_SGWI01000007.1, forward strand.
TGGACGGAATGATGAAGAAGGTCGCACCGGTAATGATCGCCGAGGCCATGCTGAACTGTTCGTTGTTGTACAAGGTGGCGTCGGCGTAGATGTCCGAGTCGACCTTGTCGGTGCTCACTCGCGTAAAGCGATTGGACTGGCGGAACCCATCGGCCACGGCCTTTTCCCACAGCGCGGCGGCAGCGCCGGCAGCGGCATTGCCGGGGCCGCCGTTGGTTTGGTTCAGCCCGGTGGTTCGCACGTAAGCGGTAGGCTTTTGCGCAGGCGCGTTGGCGGTCGGTGGCCAGGTTTGAACCGGTGGCAGTTCGTGTTGTGAGTAGGACACGCAGCCGGTCAACAAGACCGCCGCTAGTACCAGGCTGTGTTTGATCAATCCTTTCATGTGTTGCTCCCTGAAACTATGGTTTGGCCAGTTTTGCGGTGGCGGTGTCGAGCAGTTGCGCGACCAGTTCGTTCAGTTGCTTGGCGCCCATGGTCGGGGCCCAGTATTCGCGACCGTATAGGCCGACGTTGCGCTCGAACTTGACCTCTTGTTTGCTGCTGGCCAGCTCCTTGCCGTCACGGTCGACGATCACCAGGTCGCCGGCCAGGTCGAAGGTGTCGACGTAGATCGGGCCGTTGACCCAGATCCAGATCGTCAATGTCAGCAAGGCGCCGGGCACATAACCCGGATGCACGCCGCGGTGGCCCTTGAGGGACGTCATGTTGAATTTGAGCGAAACATCCTGCTCACCCAGGCGTACCGGGTACTCGGTCACCTGCTTGAAGTAACCCGCCGTGCGTACGTACTCGTTGAGCTGGAGTGTCAGCGAACGGCTGATCGCGGTTTTGTTGGCATCGTTGACATCGGCGGCGTTTACCGTCACATCAGCGATTTGCGCGCTGCGTGGGCTGCTGACAGAAGCTGGGTGGAGCGGGGCGCCGATAGGGCCGGTGACGGTGTAGGACACACAGCCTGTCATCGACAGAGCGGCGATCAGGGCCGCAGCCCGCAAGAGGATTTTCAACACGCAATATCCCTATTAATGAATGAACCAGGCAGTGTCTCGACCGATTGGCCGCGAACTTGAGGTGCTTGGATAAATTGAGGCGTCAGGTGCAGTACTGTTTCTCGTACGTCACCTTCATGCATCTGCGGCGATTGCCGGCACGATGGTGGCTTGATGATATCATTTTACCTGGCGTGTATTCGCTGGTCTTTAAGCCCACGCCGGTCCAAATTGCACATTTATGGCCGGCGCGCGCGAATTAACCCGAACCACTATTAACTCGCGTCTGACCTTGTGAACGGATCATTCATTCACGAGGTTCAGCCCATGTCCCACCCTCTGCTCTTCCTGCGCCCTACCGCCCAGGGCTTTGCCATTACCGTGCTGGTGACGCTGGCCGGGTGTGGGGCATCGTCGGCCCCGGAAGTTGCCAAACCGGATGCTTCGGCGCCCCTTTCCGAGTTGCAAAGCGTGGCGCCCCAAGGGGCTCTGGTGAAACACGCGATGGCGCGGGCGCCGATGACCGCCCGCTTGAAGGTGCTGGAGTCGGCGGTGACGGACTATCGCAGCGAACCCCGCGAGCAATACGAAAACCTGCCGCAGAACCCGGTGCATCGCGTCGCCGAAGCGCCGGTTTCCACCTTCAGTGTGGACGTCGATACCGGTAGCTACGCCAACGTACGACGTTTCCTCAACCAAGGCCGTCTGCCGCCCGAAGGCGCCGTGCGATTGGAGGAAATGCTCAATTACTTCCCTTACAACTATGCACTGCCCACCGACGACTCGCCCTTTGGTGTGACCACCGAAGTCGCCGCCACGCCATGGAACCCGCATACCCAACTGCTGCGCATTGGCATCAAAGCGTCCGATAAAGCCATGGCGGAACTGGCGCCCGCCAACCTGGTGTTCCTGGTCGATGTGTCCGGCTCCATGGACCGCCGCGAAGGGTTGCCGCTGGTGAAAAGCACGCTGAAATTATTAGTGGATCAACTGCGCGAGCAGGACCGCGTGTCCCTGGTGGTCTATGCCGGTGAGTCCCGTGTGGTACTCAAACCGACTTCGGGCCGCGACAAGGTGAAGATCCGCAACGCCATCGACCAGCTCACCGCCGGCGGCTCTACCGCAGGTGCCTCGGGTATTGAAATGGCCTACCAGATGGCCCGCGAAGGCTTTATCGACAAGGGCATCAATCGCATCCTGCTGGCCACCGACGGTGACTTCAACGTAGGCGTCAGCGACTTCGACAGCCTCAAGCAGATGGCGGCCGACCAGCGTAAAGGCGGTGTATCACTGACGACGCTCGGCTTTGGTGTGGATAACTACAACGAACACCTGATGGAACAACTGGCCGACGCGGGCGACGGTAACTACGCCTATATCGACAACCTGCGCGAAGCACGCAAGGTGCTGGTGGAGCAGCTCAGCTCGACCCTGGCGGTGGTGGCGCGTGATGTGAAGTTGCAAGTGGAATTCAACCCGGCCCGGGTCAGCGAATACCGTTTGCTTGGCTATGAAAACCGCACGCTCAAGCGTGAGGATTTCAACAACGACAAGGTGGATGCTGGCGAAATCGGTGCGGGGCATACCGTGACCGCGCTGTACGAAGTTGTGCCCAAGGGCGAGCAGGGTTGGCTGGAGCCGTTGCGTTACGCCGCTGCGCCTGCGGCTGAAAGCAAATCCGCTGAACTGGCGATGGTGCGTGTGCGCTATAAGCCTGCGGAGGGCGGTGAAAGCCGGTTGATTGAGCGGGCCGTCGATAGAACCTCCGCCATGCCCAGTGATGACCTGCGCTTCAGCGCCGCCGTGGCCGCGTTCGCGCAACAACTCAAGGGCGATGGCCGCTACACTGGCAGCATGAGTTTGCAAGACACGGCGGCACTGGCACGCTCGGCCCGGGGCGACGATCCGTTCGGACTGCGCAATGAATTCGTGCAACTCGTAGAGCTGGCCCAAAGCCTGAAACACTGATCTGGACCACCCCGACAATTCAATGTGGTAGGGGGCCGAACCCCTGCCACAGTTACCTGCTTCGGCTGACAGAAGGAGTTCGCCACCTACATGGCCGTTCCAGACGATCCCCCCAGCGACGAATCACTGCTGGCCCGCTACCGCGCCGGTGATGCCGCCGCATTCGAAGTGCTATATGCGCGGCACCGTCAAGGGCTGCACCGGTTCCTCGTGTCCTTGAGCAACAAGGCCGAATTGGCCGAAGAAATCTACCAGGACACATGGCTCAGCTTGATCCGCAGCACGACCCAGCCCCAGGGCCGGGCAAGTTTTCGTACGTGGTTGTTCCAGATCGCCCGCAACCGCTTGATCGATTACTGGCGCAAGCACGGCATCCACAACCCGTTGCACGACAGCTACGATGAACAGCTGCACGCCCAGGCCGACGACAGCGCCGGCCCTGAGCAGCAACTGAGCCTGAGCCGCGACCAGGCGCGCCTCGACGCCGCGTTGCAAGACCTGCCCGAAGACCAGCGCGAAGTTTTCCTGCTGCGCCTGCACGGCGACCTCGAGGTGCCGCAAATTGCGATCCTCACCGGCGCCCCGCTGGAAACCGTAAAAAGCCGCCTGCGTTACGCCCAGCAGAAATTGCGTCGGCTGCTGGCCGAGGAGATACCTGTATGACCGACTCCCGACATACCCCAGATTCCGACGACGCGCTGACCCGGCACTTTCGTCAGCACAGCACTGGCGAGCCGCCCGCATCGCTGGATGCCTTCATCCTGGCCACCGCCCGACGCGAGGCGCCTGCGCCCAGGCTCAGCCTATGGCAGCGCTGGGGGCGTGCATGCCGTCAGCCGCGCTGGCAAATGGCATTCGCCACGGTTGCCGGCGTGGCATTGATGCTGGGCGTGGTGATGCGTACCAACGAGCTCGACCCCGGACCACAAGGGCGTCTGGCTGCTCCGGCAACGTTTTCCGCGCCTGCGCCCATGAGCGCACCACCGCAGGCGGAGTCCTACAGTGCTCCGCTGCGCAGTGATGCGTTGCCCCAGGGCAAGTTCGCCAAGCGGGCTGCGCCGCAGTCGTTGGAGCAGGGGCTGCTGGAGGTGGTGCGCTTGCGTGCGGCAGGGGACGAAGCGGCGGCGGCGGCGAAACTGGCGGAGTTGAAGCAACGCTTTCCCTCGCAAAACATCGAGGAGCAGCTAAAGGCCCTGCCGCCTCGCTGAGCTTATGGCGATGGCATCTTTGCATGCCATCGCCGGCCTCCCGGCAACAGGTCATAAGCATATGAATTTATAATTAGTCGCTGCGCTTACAATTGCTGCTAGTTTAATCAGCGAAAGACGTCATTGTTCCTGCTGGCCAACAGAGCGGGTCATGTTTCATCGGATGAAAAGTTGCATGCGGACTTCAAGGGATTAAAGTCTTCTCAGCATTCGCTACATGGCCACTGGGAAATCGCTCTGCCTGTTAGAAGTCCATCAATTGGATTGATAAACGGTGCCTCACATGACGGCTACGCTGAATTACCCGCTGGCAAATACAGTTGTCCCCGAGATTCAACAACCCCTGGATATCTTCGAGCGCAAAGAGTCGAACGTGCGCTCTTATTGCCGGGACTTTACCGACACTTTCCATACGGCTGAAGGCTCGACCCTGACCAGTGAACAAGGTCAGGTATTCATCGATTTCTTCAGCGGTGCCGGGGCCCTGAACTACGGGCATAACAACCCGGTGCTGAAGGCCGCGCTGCTGGAGTACATCGCCGAGAATGGCATCACCCACGGCCTGGACTTCAAGACCACGGCCAAAAAGGCGTTCTTGACCGCGTTCGAGGAGCACATCCTGGCGCCGCGTAACCTGCGCTATAAAGTGCAGTTCCCCGGGCCGACCGGCACCAACTCGGTGGAGGCGGCCATCAAGCTGGCACGCAAGTACACCGGGCGCCAGAACGTCGTGGCGTTCACCAATGCGTTCCATGGCATGTCCCTGGGCAGCCTCGCCTTGACCAGCAACCCACGCAAGCGAGCCGGGGCCGGGGTTACCCTGAGCAACGTGACGTTCATGCCGTACGACCAGTATTTCGGCGACAGCGTGGACACTTCGCAGTACTTGGCCAACATGCTTCGCAGCGGCAGTGGCATCGACAAGCCGGCGGCGATCGTGCTGGAAACCGTGCAGGGCGAGGGCGGTGTGAACAGCGCGTCGGCCGCTTGGGTGCAGGCTGTACAGCATATCGCACGGGCCCACGACATCTTGCTGATCATCGATGACATCCAGGCCGGTTGTGGCCGTACCGGCGACTTTTTCAGTTTCGAAACCCTGGGAGTCACGCCGGATATCGTGACGTTGTCAAAATCCATCAGTGGCTACGGCTTGCCCATGTCCCTGGTGTTGCTGGCACCGCATCTGGACGTGTGGGAGCCCGGCGAGCACAACGGTACGTTCCGGGGCAACAACCTGGCCTTCGTCACGGGCAAGGCGGTGATCGAGCACTATTGGCGCGACACGGGTTTTACCCAGGCGTTGAAGGCCAAGGCTGACTTCCTGCAGGCGTCGCTGACGGCGCTTTCGCAGGATTTCGCCGCCAAGGCGCCCAACCGTCTCAAGGGGCGTGGTTTTTTCAGGGGCATCGAATTCGAAGACAAGACCCTGGCGCAAAGAATCGCGGCCCAGGCCTACCTGCGGGGCTTGATCATTGAAACCTCGGGCATCGACGATCAGGTGCTCAAGTTCCTCCCGGCGCTGACCATCACCCCCGCGCAGATCACCCAAGGGCTGCAGATACTGGAGCAAGCGTTCGCCGAGGTGACTGCATGAGCCAAGCGATTGTTACCCGACATGCGTCCCTGGATGACGCGCCGGCTATTGCGCCGCTGCTGGATAAATACCGTGAGTTTTATGGGGAGGCGCCCGATGTGTCGCGGTCACTGGCCTTTATTCAGCAACGGTTCTTTTTGGGCGAGTCGATCATTATTGTTGCCGAGATAAATAACGAAGTGATTGGTTTTACACAACTCTTCCCGAGTTTTTCCAGTGTGACGCTGGAGCGTCTCTGGATATTGAATGACTTATATGTAGAAGCCTCCAAGCGCAGTGCGGGAGTAGGGTTGGCATTGTTGACGGCGGCGCGCAAGTTCGCGCTGACAACTAACGCCAAACAACTGTTTATCGAAGGTGCTGAGGATAATCCGCGGGCCAGAAACTTATACACGCGCTTTGGCTTTATCGAGAACACGGACTACCACTATTACCATCTTCCACTGGCCCATGCCCAAGGATAGGAGCTTTCCATGTCAGAGACTATTTACGATATCGTCGGGATCGGCTTCGGCCCCTCCAACCTGGCGCTGGCCATCGCGCTGGAAGAAGCCGCGTCACCGTTGACCTACCGCTTCCTGGATGCCAAGCAGAAACCGGATTGGCAGGATGAGATGTTGCTCAGCGGCTCGGACATCCAGAACAACCCCTTGAGGGACCTGGTGACACCGCGCAACCCACGCAGCCGCTATGGCTTCGTCAATTACCTGAAAGAAACCGGCCGCCTGTTCGACTACCTCAACTTGCCGCTGACCTATCCGCTGCGGCGCGAATATGCCGAATACATCAAATGGGTGGCCGGGCATTTTCTGGGCAGTGTCGAGTCATCGGCGTTCGCCAGGCGCGTCGAACCGCTGAACGTCAAGGGCGAGCCGGTGTGGAAGGTCACCTATAACGATCAGCGGGTTATCTACGGGCGTAGCCTGGTGCTGGGCACAGGGCGCACGGCGAATATTCCGGCAGTGTTCGAGGGCCTGCCTGGCCCGCAGGTGTTCCACCTCAATCACTACCTGGAGCGTATTCATGCGCTGCCGCCGACAGCGCAACGTATCGGCGTGGTGGGTTCCAGCCAGAGCGCGGTGGAAATTGTCCTCGACCTGACCGCCAGGTTTCCGGACAAGGAAATCTATTCGTTGCACCGCAGCTTCAGCTTCCGCCTCAAGGACACCAGCCCATTCAGCGATAAGGTGTATTTTCCGGAGTTCATCGACTATTACTTCAACCTGCCGCCCGAAGCCAAGGCACGGGTGGACAAGCAATTGCGTGGGACCAACTACAGCTCGGCCGATGAGGATGTGATCAACGCGCTGTACGTGCGCATTCATGAAGAAAAACTGCAGGGCAAACAACGCATCCACATTCTCAACAATGTTGCTATCGAGCAGGTGTCCATAGCTGCTTCCGGGCAGGTGGAACTGGCGCTCACGGAGGTCAACCAGCTCACGCACTCGACCCTGGCACTGGATGCATTGGTGCTGGCCACCGGCTTCAAGGACATCGCCGCCAAGGAAAACGGCGAGCTTTACCCGCCGCTGCTGGCGCCTTATCACCGGCGGTTTCGCACCGATGCCCAGGGGGCGCTGGTGGTCAACCGCGATTACAGCCTGACCGCGTTGGACGACTTGCCCGCTGTGTACCTCAACGGGTTATGCGAAAGCTCCCACGGTCTGGGGGACGCCGGTTCGTTCAGCCTGATCTCCCTGCGGGTCGAGCATATCCTGTCGGCCCTGGAGGAAACGCTGGCGTTGACCGAGGCGCCGGAGCAGGCACTGGCCTGATCCGACCCGGCAGCAGCCGTTGCCGGCTGCTGCTTCATACAAGGAGTTCTCATGTTTACAGCCGCATTGATCTACATCCTGGCGGTGATCAGCCCCGGGCCCAACTTCATCATCGTCAGCCGGTTTGCGTCGCTGGGGTCAGTCTCCACCGGCATCGGCGCCACCTTGGGCATCTGTACCGTCGGCGTGTTCTTCTCGACCATTTCCCTGCTGGGCCTGGCGGCGTTGCTGCATCAGTATCCGGCGTTTTCCAAGGTGGCCACGCTGTGCGGTTCGGCCTACCTGCTGTACATCGCCTACAGCATTATCAAAAGCGTGCTGGCGAAAAACACCGGCACCGCCGAAAGCTCGGCGCCAGGTGTGACCAGCTTTGCCAAGGCTTATCGGGTGGGGGTCATCACCAACATCAGCAATATGAAAACCATCGCCTTCATGATCAGCATCTATGCGGGTTTTCTCTCTTCGCCGCGTTCGGACCTGGATAAAGTCCTGGTCGTCATGCTGTGTTCAAGCCTGGAAGTCATCTGGTACTCACTGGTGGCGCTGTTGTTTGGCCAAGGCCCGATCAAGGCACTGTTCCTCAAGTACACGCGGCAGATCGACGTTGGGCTCGCGGTATTCCTCGTCGCGTTTTCACTGAATAACGCCATCCCTGTACTGATTGCCAGTCGATGAGGCTTTGCCATGGAATGGAACGAAGTACTCAGGGAGGTGGGTGTGCGCTTCAAACACCGCAGCTGGCTGTTGATCGACCTGTCGCCGGATGAGCTGGCCGTGCGTGAACCCCTGGCCAAACCGGCCAGCGACTATTCGGGCATGGCCCTGCTGCTGGATTGCAGCCTGGAGGGCATGTTCCAGATAGTCGATGGCCTGGGACCAGGCATCAGCTATGCCGCCTCGTTGCAGGCCAGCAAGCGACCGGTGGTGGCGGTACCTGCAAGGAGCGTGCACTTTCAGGATTTTCGTTGGGCGTGCTGAACGGATGCAAAAAAGCCCCAGGTCTTTCGACCTGGGGCTTTTTTGTGTGTGTCTGGTGCACCCGGCGGGATTCGAACCCACGACCCCTGCCTTCGGAGGGCAGTACTCTATCCAGCTGAGCTACGGATGCTTGTGCGGGCGACATCATACCCATGTCGGCCAGATGCGTCCATGCCGGTGTTTTCGCTGGCGATAGTAGGCTGGGTTACCGCAAAAGCGGCTATTTGCCATTATCTTCACAACTCCTCATACCGTACGTCCCTTTGTTTGCTTTGCTCTGGTGGCGCCAGCACCGCTGTGACGCCGCAATTCCCTTCCCCTGGCCAGGTGAACGCATGCATTCCAAAGGAACCGTGATGCTCGATCTCCCGCTGAGACAAACCTTGCTCGCCCGCTCCGATTTATTCCGAGGACTGCCGGAGCCGCTCTTGCGCTACGTCGCCACGCATATGGTGGAGCGCACGCTGGATGATCGTGAACTGCTCTATTTCAAGGACGACTCCCTCGAATTTATCGCATTGGTGGTGGAGGGGCGGATCTATTCGGTGGTTCACGGGCCGGATGGCCGCGAGCAGATCATCGGCAGCATGGGCGCGGGGCAGGTCGTGGGAGAGACGGCGTTGATCGAGGACCATGGCCGTGAGTCTTCGACCTTTGCCGGCGGCCCGACCCGCTTGCTGCAACTGGGGCGTCGACATTTTGCGCTGCTGTTTGAAGAGCCGGTGTTTCTGCGGCGTTTGTTGATGTTGATGATGGTGCGCCTGCTCCATGCCATCGAATTGCTCGAATTGGTGTGCCTGCATCGGCTGGAGTCGCGGCTGGCGCGGTTCCTGCTGGCCAATATGGGCGAGATCGACCTGGCCCTTGCCATGCCCAGCGTCTCACTGCCCGCCAATCAGGGGGTGTTGGCGGCCATGCTCAACACCAGCCGCCCCAAGCTCAATGTTCAACTGCAGTTGTGGCGCCGCAGTGGCCTGATCAGCGGCAGTCTGGAGCGGATGGTGATCAACGATCTGGAGCATTTGCGGCGCAAGGCGTCTGCCTTGAATTAACTTTCACGGTGTTCCCCAGGTAACAGCGGGCGCCTGTTTGTGGCTCGCAAACTGGCCCTTCATCAAGGATGCACAGGAGTGCTTGCGATGGGGATGACTGTTCAGTTCAAGGACCAATGGGTGGCGGACGACCGCTTGTTTGAAGCCAGTTGGCGTGCGGTTCAGGGCGAGCTGAAGCGGCGCGCGCTGCGGCGTGCCAAAGGCAATCAGGATCAGGGCCAGGAGTGGTTATCGGCCACGGCGATCAAGGCCCTGCTGTTTTTTCGGCGCTCGCCCGAGCGTATCCGGGACCCCCAGGGGTTTCTGTTTCTTGTGCTCGACCATGTGTTTCTCGACAGCCTGCGCCGCGGTAAACGTGAGGGGCAGTTGTTCGATGACTCCATCGACCTTGAGCACGATCACCTGGCCGTGCTCGCCGCCCCCTGCGCATCAGTGCTGGAGTGGGTGGAGTGTTATGAGCGCCTGGAACAGCTGGAGGCGCATGTGGCGCGGTTGCCTGTCGCGCAACAGCGTTTGTTTGAGATGCGTTTTGTCGACGACCTGCCTTACCCCCAGATCGCGGCTGAGCTGCAGGTCAAGCTGCCACTGGTGCGTAAGCGGGTGCAATTGCTACGCAGCGCTTTGCGCTGAATTCCTTTCACAAACGTCGGCGCGAGGCGTTCTAGTTTAGGAGCGCGTCACGCCACCACCACCCTGATCGGGTGAATTCCATCAAGGAGAGATGTATGACAGAGGTCAACAGCCAGATCACCGACGCGGTGACCCAAACCAACGTCAAGGTGGTAGCGGAGGCACCGGCCCAGGCCATCGCGTCGTTGTATCAGGTGGCTAGCAGTGCGGCAGGCTTGTCGTTGCAGAACGCGGTCAACAGCCAGCAGGCCATGAACCAGATTTCCAACGCGGTGATCTCCAAGGCCGTTGCGTTGATCATGCAGATTGGCGAGAAGGGTTAAACCCTGGGGAGACTTGCCATGTCATGGTTCAGCAGAAAAAAGCCCAGCCCCGCTCCTGAAACACCCGCTGCGCAGCCCCCGGCGTCCGCCCCGGCAGCACCCCCCGCGCGCTCGATCATGGCGCGCATGAACGAGCATTTGCTCAACCAGGCGAGCACGCCCTCGTCTGACAGCACAGCGGCGCTCAACAGCCAGATTGTCCAGGCTGTGCAGTTCACCAATGCGCAGAATTTCGCCTATGCGCCGGCCCAGATCGCGGTGCCGGCCGACATGATGATCAGCCAAGCGGCAGGGTTGGTCGCGCAATCGGCGGCGGGGTATTTCGATGGGGTCAGCAAGATCGCATTGGCCGCCCAGGCTGTGCTGCTCCAGCAAATGACCGAGAACATCGTCAAGGACAACCTGCCGGCCGCCGCCGAGGATGCCTTGGGCGCCTTGGCCACCGACCTGTTGGTGGGCGCGGCAGCCGCGGTGGCCGCCGCCGCCGGTGCGATGGAAGCCGAGGCCGCCAGCGTGGCCATCGACAAGATCGACCAGAGCATCGCCAAGTACGCCGACACGTTGGCCAACCGGGCTGCGCCAGCGGCCTGAACCGAGCACGGCGTTCCAGCGTTCTGCTGGAACGGTGCAACAGCAACTTGAAAGCAACTTTTCTTAAGTGAGGAGCGACATCATGCAGCCTGGAGATATTGTTTTTTCAGTGGCACAAGTGGATGACAAAGTGTCCACCAGTATTCCCCGTGCGTTTATCCGTGCGGGGCAATGGCTTAAGGCCAAGATTTTTGGAACGGGCGATCCCAATGTGCCAGTGGTACACGCGGCCATTGCGGTGGATGCCACGCATGTCATCGAAAGTGTGGGGGAGGGTATTCAACTGACGGACCTGACCACCGAAGTACCTGCGCGCGGAGCCATGGTGTTCAGTTGCACCCAGGAAGACTTGGCTAATGCGGCAGCCTATGCCGCCGGTCAGTTCCTGGGGGACGTGGCCACCAAGGACATCAGCGGACGCTACAGTAAATGGAACGCGATGTTGTCGATCTTCAAAGTGTCGGCTTATGAGCCCGGCATCATGAGTCGTATCAATGAGTCGGTGTCTATCAGCAATGCCGCATTCTGTTCGCAGTTTGTCGCGAACGCTTATGAAGTCGGCAACCTATATAGCAACGCCAACTTGCTGCCTCCGCCAGCACCGATCTTCGACACTCGACCCACCGCGATGACCCCCTGGGAGCTGGCGTCCAGTTGCGATAACGCCACGGACTTCTATTTTGCCGGTTTCTGGCAGGACAACAATGAGGTGCGGCTTTAGCGGCCCTTCAGCCGGCTACGCAGTGCCCAAGGAGATCGACATGGCTCCCCCCTCCACACCCTCAGTGCTATCCAACGGTGACCGTCAACGGCTGGAAGCGATGCTGCGCAATCCGCAGATGTTCGCCGGAACACCCCAAGCCATCGTCGACGAAACCCTCAAGCGCGCCGCCCAGGTACTTGAGCAATCGAAGGCCAACGAGCAGGCCATCCGCAAGGCCGCCGAGCAGAGTGAAGAAGCGGTACGCAAGGCGTTGAGCGGCACGCCTGACGAAAGCGCCGATCGGGCGCAGCTCAAGCGTGAAGTAGACAGGGAGATCCAGAAGTTGATTGCGCAGATCGAGGCCGCCCTGGCCAAGTCTGCCGGATTCTGAAAGCGCTCACTTCACAGCGCTTGTTTCGCAACGTTCATTCATGAACACGGAATGCGCCGTGTACTAAATAAGGAAATTGATCATGCCACTTGTTAACGAACAAATTACCGACGCGGTCACCCAGACCAACGTCAAGGTCGTTGCCGAATCGCCAGCGATGGCGATGAGCACCATCTATCAATCGATGGCGCAGGCCACGGCGATTCTGTTCCAGAACGCCGTGTCCGCCCAGCAGCAGCAAAACACCCTGGCCCAGGCCGCCACCAACCAGGGCGTGATGCAGATCTACAGCGTCGACACCACTGCCGGCGCGGCGGCTACCGAGAAAGTCGCTCAGGGCGGCGTCTCGGATAACCTCACCAGCCTGTTGACCGTGCTCAAGTCTTTCCAGTCTTAAGCACTGAGCGATAACGGATGTTGTTCTTTCTCAACAAAGGAGTTTCACCCATGAGTACTGTCAGCCCGCAAATCACCGATGCCGTTACCCAGACCAACGTCAAGGTCGTTGCCGAGGCGCCAGCAATGGCGATGAGCACGATCTATCAATCGATGGGCCAGGCCACGGCGATCCTGTTCCAGAACTCGGTTTCGGCGCAGCAGCAGCAAAACACCCTGGCCCAGGCCGCCACCAACCAGGGCGTGATGCAGATCTACAGCGTCGACACCACCGCCGGCGCGTCGGCTACCGAGAAAGTCGCCCAGGGCGGTGTGGCCGACAACCTGACCAGCCTGTTGACCATCCTCAAATCGTTCCAATCCTAAATCGCAGTCGCCCCGACACCCCCGTCGCCCAAAAGGCGCCGGGGGTGTTGTCGTTTGGACGCTTGATCCGAAAGGTGAGCCAAATACGCCGGTTTTCGTTCTTTTTTTCGAACAGACTATTGCCCTGACCCCCCATTGATCCTAGGATTCGTTTGAGATTTCAAACGCTCTGTCTCCCGTGCGCTTTCGCCTATCCTGGCGTGCTGGACTGATTTCCCTGACGGCAGCCCCTGGCTGATGCCGTTCAGTGTAGGAGCGAGCTTGCTTGCGAAACTGTTAACGATGACGCAGCGTTTCTGGTTTTACGCGGCGCCTTTGAATTTTTCGCGAGCAAGCTCGCTCCTACATAAAACATGACTGAACGACATTGCCCACAAGGCGCCTTTCAACAACTCTAATTCGCTCCGCGTGCGCGCGGTGCTGTTAAGGAAAGCCGACATGCAGCTCAAAGATACCCAGTTGTTCCGCCAGCAAGCCTTTATCGATGGCGCTTGGGTCGATGCGGACAATGGCCAGACCATCAAGGTCAACAACCCTGCCACGGGCGAGATTCTCGGTACCGTGCCGAAGATGGGCGCCGCTGAAACCCGCCGCGCTATCGAAGCCGCCGACAAGGCCCTGCCGGCCTGGCGTGCACTGACTGCCAAGGAGCGCGCCAACAAGCTGCGCCGTTGGTTCGAACTGCTGATTGAAAACCAGGACGACCTTGGCCGCCTGATGACCCTCGAACAAGGCAAGCCGCTGGCCGAAGCCAAGGGCGAAATCGTCTACGCCGCGTCCTTTATCGAGTGGTTCGCCGAAGAAGCCAAACGCATCTACGGCGATGTGATTCCTGGCCACCAACCCGACAAGCGCCTGATCGTGATCAAGCAGCCCATCGGCGTGACGGCTGCCATCACCCCGTGGAACTTCCCGGCCGCCATGATCACCCGTAAAGCCGGCCCGGCCCTGGCCGCCGGCTGCACCATGGTGATCAAGCCGGCTTCGCAAACCCCGTTCTCGGCCCTGGCCCTGGTCGAGCTGGCGCACCGCGCCGGCATCCCGAAAGGCGTACTGAGCGTGGTCACCGGCAGCGCCGGCGATATCGGCGGCGAGCTGACCAGTAACCCGATCGTGCGTAAATTGTCTTTCACCGGCTCGACCGAAATCGGTCGCCAACTGATGGCCGAATGCGCCAAGGACATCAAGAAAGTTTCCCTGGAACTGGGCGGCAACGCGCCGTTCATCGTGTTCGACGACGCCGACCTGGATAAGGCCGTCGAAGGCGCGATCATCTCCAAGTACCGCAACAACGGCCAGACCTGCGTCTGCGCCAACCGCTTGTATATCCAGGACTCGGTGTACGACGCGTTCGCGGAAAAACTCAAGGTGGCCGTGGCCAAGCTCAAGATCGGCAACGGTCTCGAAGAAGGCACCACCACCGGCCCGTTGATCGACGAAAAAGCCGTGGCCAAGGTCCAGGAACACATTGCGGATGCCCTGAGCAAAGGCGCCAAGCTGCTGGCCGGTGGCAAGGTGATGGAAGGCAACTTCTTCGAACCGACCATTCTCACCAACGTGCCGAAAGACGCTGCCGTGGCCAAGGAAGAAACCTTCGGCCCGCTGGCGCCGTTGTTCCGCTTCAAAGACGAAGCCGAAGTGATTGCGATGTCCAACGACACCGAGTTCGGCCTGGCTTCCTACTTCTACGCTCGCGACCTGGGCCGTGTGTTCCGTGTGGCCGAGGCCCTGGAATACGGCATGGTCGGCGTGAATACCGGGTTGATCTCCAACGAAGTGGCGCCATTCGGCGGCATCAAGGCTTCGGGCCTGGGCCGCGAAGGCTCCAAGTACGGGATCGAGGATTACCTGGAAATCAAATACCTCTGCCTGGGCATCTAAGCTGCGCGGCAAGGCATTGCTGTAAACGCAAAGGGCACGAGAGCGCTGACCCTTTGCGTGTTTTACCCCGTTATTCGTAGTGGCCGGGAAAGCTGTGGCAGTCGATCATCGCATGCTGCCGTAGTTGCCTCCCGCCACGTATGCCTTGGACCACGCCACCCGATGAGTGGCGAATGAGGACTTTATGAGCAAGACCAACGCATCCCTGATGAAACGCCGCGAAGCCGCTGTACCCCGTGGCGTCGGCCAGATTCACCCGATCTTCGCCGAATTCGCGAAGAACGCCAGCGTGACCGACGTTGAAGGTCGCGAGTTCATCGACTTCGCCGGCGGTATCGCCGTGTTGAACACCGGTCACGTGCACCCGAAAATCATCGCGGCGGTGACCGAACAACTGAACAAGCTGACCCACACCTGCTTCCAGGTTCTGGCCTACGAGCCTTACGTAGAACTGTGTGAAAAAGTGAACGCCAAGGTACCAGGGGATTTCGCCAAGAAAACCCTGCTGGTCACCACCGGTTCCGAAGCCGTTGAGAACGCCGTGAAAATCGCCCGTGCCGCCACTGGCCGTGCCGGCGTGATCGCGTTCACCGGCGCTTACCACGGCCGCACCATGATGACCCTGGGCCTGACCGGCAAAGTCGTGCCGTACTCGGCCGGCATGGGCCTGATGCCAGGCGGTATCTTCCGTGCGCTGTACCCGAATGAACTGCACGGTGTGAGCATCGAGGACTCGATCGCCAGCATCGAACGCATCTTCAAGAACGATGCCGAGCCGCGTGATATCGCTGCCATCATCATCGAACCGGTCCAGGGCGAAGGCGGTTTCTACGTCGCGCCTAAAGCCTTCATGCAGCGCCTGCGCGAACTGTGCGACAAGCACGGCATCCTGCTGATCGCCGACGAAGTGCAAACCGGTGCCGGCCGTACCGGCACCTTCTTCGCCATGGAGCAGATGGGCGTTGCCGCCGACCTGACCACCTTTGCCAAATCCATCGCCGGCGGCTTCCCGCTGGCCGGTGTGTGCGGCAAGGCCGAATACATGGACGCCATCGCTCCAGGCGGCCTGGGCGGCACCTATGCCGGTAGCCCGATCGCATGCGCCGCGGCCCTGGCCGTGATGGAAGTGTTCGAAGAAGAGCACCTGCTGGACCGCTGCAAGGCAGTAGGCGAGCGCCTGGTGACTGGCCTCAAGGCGATCCAGGCCAAGTACCCGGTGATCGGCGAAGTGCGTGCCCTGGGCGCGATGATCGCGGTCGAGCTGTTCGAAGATGGCGACAGCCACAAGCCGAACGCCGCCGCCGTGGCTTCCATCGTGGCCAAGGCGCGTGACAAGGGCCTGATCCTGCTGTCCTGCGGTACCTACGGCAACGTGCTGCGCGTACTGGTCCCGCTGACCTCACCGGACGAGCAACTGGACAAAGGTCTGGCAATCATCGAAGAGTGCTTCTCCGAGCTGTAAGCGCAGGCTCAACTGAAAAGCCCGCTTCGGCGGGTTGATGAGATGGTCATCCCCAACACCCTGCGAGGGCTACGCTTTCGCAGGGTGTTTTGTTTTTGGAGGCCATTATCATGAGCGCGTCAGCACTGATCGGTATCGATCACGGCACACATGATTTCCACCTTCACGGTGAGGATAACTCGGGCTGTGAGGTGTTTCGCAAGAAGCTCTCGCGAGCGCAGACGATGCAGTTATTCGGCCACTTACCGAGCTGCACTGTGGTAATGGAAGCCTGTGCGGGAGCGCGGCTTTGTCGCGCGCCAGTTGGCCTCGGGGCACACGGCCGAACTGGTTTCACCGCAATTCGTTAAGCCTTTCGTCAAGGCAACAAAATGATTTTGTCGATGCTGAAGGGATCTGTGGGGAGTGGACCAGCTCGGTAGCTACCCCGTAACCACACGGTTCTTGCCCTGGCGTTTGGCCTCGTACATTGCGGCATCGGCCCGGGCGAACAGGCTGTCCAACGTTGAGTCGTCTTCGCGCAAGCCGGCCAGGCCCTGGCTGATAGTCACGGTAAACTCCCGGCCCTCATAGCTGAAACTCAACGCCTGGATTTCCTTGCCCAGCCGCTCGGCGACCTGCAACGCCATCTCCGGTGCGCATCCGGGCAGCACCGCAGCGAATTCTTCGCCGCCAATGCGCCCGAACAGATCACCACGGCGCAGTACGCTTCGGCCGCTCTCGGCAATACGCCTTAATACCTGATCGCCCTCCAGATGGCCGTAGGAGTCGTTGATGTCTTTGAAGTCATCAATATCCAGCAACAGGAACGCCAGCGGGGTGCCCTGGGCACAGGCGCTGTCGAACGCCTGGTTGGCACACTCGAAGAAGTGCCGGCGGTTGCTGCTTTGGGTCAGTACGTCGGTGGTGGCCAGGCGGTGCAGCTCCAGCTCCAACTGCTTTTTTTCGGTGATGTCCTCGGCCATGCCGACCACGATCACCGGCTTGCCGGGCTCGGCCTGCTGGTTGATGTAGCACTTGTCGCTCAGCCAGCGAATTTGCCCGTCGGCGGTGATGATGCGGTACTCGCGGTCCTCCACTGCGCCTTGTTCCAGCACACGCGCCAGGCTGTGCTCGGCGTAGTCGAGGTCTTCGGGATGGATGCTGTTGCGCCATTCACGTTGATCGGCCAGCAGCAGGACGGCGGAACGACCGAATATCCGTTCGTAGGCCGGGCTCACGTACAGCACGCGGCGGGTTTCCCAGTCGATGGCCCACAGCACGGCATTCACGCTGACCAGCAGCGAACTGAGCAGCTGCTCGCGCTCACTCAGCCGCTCGACTTCACCCTGGGCATGCATCAGTGCCAACAGGGTTGCCGCCGCAGCCGGGCGAGTGTGTTCGGTCGTCGGAAGGTCAGGTTGAAAGGGCTTTTCGTGAACCATCGGCACAACTCTCTCTGGGCTCGCCGCAAGGGTGGGGCGGCGGTCGCTACAAGGGCCACAATGATGGCGAAGTGTTCATTGAGAGAGGGGAATTGCGGTGAAGTTCCATGATCCGGCTGACTAAGAAATGACGTCAGAAACCGGTGGCGAGCTAAATCCGGGGTGCTGTTAAGTTAAAGGGAACGCTCTACCCGTGGCGAGCGAGCTTGCTCGCGTTGGACTGCGCAGCAGTCCCATTCAAACCAAAGGCTGGGGCCGCTTCGCGGCCCAGCGGGAGCAAGCGCCCTCGCCACAGGAGGGCTTTGAGCTCTGGTCAGGCCGTCGTCGGGCGCAACGAATAGGTCTTCAATTGGTGAGCAAAATCACGCAGGGACTGGATGCCGCTAGCCTCGGCCTCGTGGACCCATTCCTTGATCGCCGCCAGCATGTCGTGGCCATTGGAGCTGGTCTTCAGCCAGATCTGCTGCAACGCCAGGCGCTTTTCGTAGATCACGGTCAGTGCGTGGCTGTGTTCCAGCATGCTCTGGATACGCAGGTGGTGACGGTCGTCCAGCAAGCTGGTTTCCCGCGACAGCAGACGTTTGGCACGGCGGAACTGGTGACGCACCGAGTGATCGACCTTTTCCAGCTCCTGCTTGACCAGCGGGCCGATTACCAGCTTGCGGTACTGGGCCATGATCTGGAAGCGGTTATTGAGGATCGCCATGGCGGTGTCCATGTCCAGGTGGCCCTTGCCCTCGACGCGGTGCGCGATAGGCGCGACACGCTGCACCTTGGCCAGGCGCAGGAAGCTGAACACCTTGATCCACGCCCAGCCCAGGTCGAACTCCCACTTCTTCACCGACAGCTTGGCCGAGTTGGGGTAGGTGTGATGGTTGTTGTGCAGCTCTTCGCCGCCAACGATGATGCCCCACGGCAAAAGGTTGGTAGCCGCGTCACGGCATTCGAAGTTGCGGTAGCCCACGGCGTGCCCCAGACCGTTGATCACGCCGGCGGCCCAGAACGGGATCCACATCATCTGGATCGCCCAGATGGTGATACCGATCGTGCCGAACAGCAGCAGGTCGATCACGCCCATGATCGCCACACCCAGCAGCGGGTAAGGCGTGTAGAGCTTGCGTTCGATCCAGTCGTCCGGGCAGTTCTTGCCGTAGATGCGCAAGGTCTCGGGGTTTTCCGCCTCGGCGCGGTACAGCTCGGCACCTTTGCGCAGCACCGTGGACAAACCTTTGATAACTGGGCTGTGCGGGTCGTCGACGGTTTCGCATTTGGCGTGGTGTTTGCGGTGGATGGCGGTCCACTCGCGGGTGTTCTGCGCCGTGGTCAGCCACAGCCAGAAGCGGAAGAAGTGTTTCAGGCCGGCATTGAGCTCCAGGGAGCGATGGGCCGAATAACGGTGCAGATAGACGGTGACCCCAACAATGGTCACATGGGTCATCAACAGCGTGACTGCCACCAGTTGCCAGGCCGACAGATCAAGAAAACCGTTGTACCACATAGGCTGTATGGCCCTCAGATAAAGTAAAAAACAGCTCATGCATTATCACTAAGCCAACAGAGAAAACCAGCCACCGTTTCAGATAGGAGTGACTGGATGTTTCTTATTCTATAATCCGCAGCCTTTGTAGGGCGATTCTGTTTTTTTGGTAAGGATTACTGATCATATGCTGTTTTCATACCGAGGTGCCCTACGTGCGGGGCTGGTATACCTGCTGGTTTCCATTGTGTGGCTCCAGCTCAGCAACCATTTATTGATCAACTTTCTCGATGACCCTTGGGAGTTGGGACGTTGGCTGCAGGCGCGCGGCTATGTGTGGGTGGCCTTGAGTGCGCTGGCGATTTACCTGATTTGCCTGCGTTTTGCTCGTACGCACCAGGTGCAGCAGCCCTTGAAAGAGAACCGCGAGCGCCTGCAACAGGCTGCCGCGGTGTTCGATTGCACCCGCGAAGGGGTTCTGGTCACTGATGCCCAGGGGTTGATCGTGCACGTCAACCGGGCCTTTATGGCGATCACCGGCTATAGCCGCGAAGACGTCATGGGCAAGCAGCCTAGCCTGTTCAAGTCGGGGCGCCATTCATCGAATTTCTACCAGCAGATGTTCAAGACCCTGGAGCGCACCGACGAATGGAGCGGCGAAATCTGGAACCGGCGTAAAAGTGGTGAGATTTATCCACAGTGGCAAACCATCCGCGTGATCCGTGACGACCACGGCAAAGCCAGTCATTACGTGGCGGTATTTTCCGATATCAGCGCGATCAAGGATTCTGAGCACGAACTGGCCCATCTGGCCCATCACGATCCGCTGACCGGCCTGCCCAACCGCCTGCTCTTCACCGACCGCGCTGAACAGGCATTGGCTTCGGCGCAAATACACAAACGCGGCTGCGCGTTGCTGTTGATGGACCTGGACCACTTCAAAATCATCAACGACAGCCTCGGCCACACGACCGGCGATCAGTTGCTCAAGGCGGTGGGTGAGCGCCTGACAGGCCTGTTCGGCCCCGGCGTGACCTTGGCGCGCCTCGGCGGGGATGAGTTCGCCGTGTTGGCGGAGAGTTGTCCACAGGTGGTCCAGGCGGCTGCATTGGCCCAGAGAATGCTCGAGGCGATGAAAGAGCCGTTCGTGTTTGATGGCAACCAGCTGTTTATCAGTGCCAGCATCGGTATCAGCCTGTTTCCCAGCGACGCCCTCAGCGCCGAACAACTGCTGCGCAATGCCGATTCGGCACTGTTCAAGGCCAAAAGCATTGGGCGCGAAGGCTACGCGCTGTACACCGAAGAACTCACCGCCCACGCTCAGTATCGGGTGGAAATCGCCAGCGAATTGCGCCGCGCCCTTGATCAGCAAGAGTTGCGTGTCTACTACCAACCGGTGCATGACCTGCATAACGGCCGCCTGGTCGGTGTCGAGGCCCTGGTCCGCTGGCAGCATCCGGAGCGCGGCCTTGTGCCGCCGGGGGAGTTTATTCCCATCGCTGAACGTACCGGGCTGATTGCCGAGATCGACGCCTGGGTGATGCACCATGCCTGTCGCCAGATGTGCCAATGGCTGGCCGAGGGGGTGCCGCTGAGTTTTATTGCGGTCAACGTGTCCAGCCGCTTGTTCGCCCGACGCGAACTGTATGAACAAGTCGCCCAGGTCCTGCATACCACCGGCCTGGCCCCGGCGTTCCTGGAGCTGGAAGTCACGGAAAGTGCGGTGATGGATGACCCTGAAGTCGCCCTGGAGCAACTGCACCGCCTGCGCGAGCTGGGCTTGCGCCTGGCCATCGATGATTTTGGCACCGGCTACTCCTCGTTGCTGCGCCTCAAGCGCCTGCCGGTGCAGAAGCTCAAGATTGACCAAGGCTTTGTCGCCGGGTTGCCGTGGGATGAAGACGACGCGGCAATTGTGCGCGTGGTGATCGCCCTGGCGAAAAGCATGGGCATGCAAGTGCATGCCGAAGGGATTGAGCAGGTGGAGCAGGCAAGGTTCTTGTTGGAGCAGGCCTGCGATATGGGGCAGGGGTATTGGTTTGGCCGGCCGATGCCGGCGCAGGAGATTGATTGGGCGAGGGCGCCGACCATTCACATCTGAACTGCAATCAAAGGTGAGAGGGGGTAAGCCCCTCCCATGCTTGGAACTTTGCAGGGCCTTGTTTCGGCGCACAGGCACAAGAAAAACGCGCAACTGCGCGTATCGTCAGAAAATTCTTTCTAGTTATATAAACATTCTTAAATAGTATTTTTAAGAATATCCGCGCTTATCTACTATCGCTCTCACGCCGCAAGCAGTGCCGCCACTGCCAGGCACTATTTATTTCAGGAGCGAAATCATGAGCGCATCTCTACGTAGCGTCGACGGCCAGGACGAAGCAGCCATTTTGCGTGAGATCCAGAGCGCCCTGCGCGATCTGCGGTTTGGCGCGGTAGAAATCACCGTGCATAACGCCCAGGTGGTGCAGATCGAACGCAAGGAAAAATTCCGTCTGCAGAACCCGGGTAACAAACCGAGCTAAGCCAGAACGGCGATAGACCCCGCAACTATAAGAAAAAGCCAACACCCGAATTTCAGGAGCCTTCTATGTCGTCGATTCGCCGTTATGCCCTGGCCGCCTTGGCCAGTGCCGTATTTGCCGGTTCCGCTGTTGCCAAGGACTACGAGTTGCTCAACGTCTCGTACGATCCGACTCGTGAGCTGTACCAGGACTACAACGCTGAGTTCACCCAATTCTGGAAACAGTCCCACCCAGGTGACAACGTCAAGATCCAGCAATCCCACGGTGGTTCGGGCAAGCAAGGCCGGGCGGTGATCGACGGCCTGCGCGCCGACGTGGTGACCCTGGCCCTGGCCGGCGATATCGACGAAATTGCCAAGCTGGGCAAGACCCTGCCGGAGAACTGGCAAACCCGCCTGCCGAACGCCAGCACCCCGTACACCTCGACCATCGTGTTCCTGGTGCGCAAGGGCAACCCTAAAGGCATCAAGGACTGGGGCGACCTGATCAAGAAAGATGTCTCGGTGATCACCCCCAACCCGAAAACCTCCGGCGGTGCACGCTGGAACTTCCTCGCCGCCTGGGCCTACGGCCTCAAATCAGGCGGCAGTGAAGCCAAGGCCCAGGAATATGTGAAGGAGCTGTTCAAGCACGTGCCTGTGTTGGATACCGGCGCGCGCGGTTCGACCATTACCTTCGTCAACAACGGTCAGGGCGATGTGTTGTTGGCCTGGGAAAACGAGGCGTTCCTGGCGTTGAAAGAAGACGGCGGCGCCGACAAGTTCGATATCGTCGTGCCGTCCCTGTCGATCCTCGCGGAGCCGCCGGTGGCCGTGGTCGATAAGAACGCCGAGAAAAAGGGCAACACCGAGATTGCCACCGAGTACCTCAAACACCTGTACAGCCCGGCCGGCCAGGAGATTGCGGCGAAGAACTTCTACCGCCCACGCGATGAAAAAGTCGCCGCCAAATACGCCCAGCAGTTCCCGAAACTGGACCTGGTGACTATCGACAAAGACTTCGGCGGCTGGAAAACTGCCCAACCGAAATTCTTCAACGACGGTGGCGTGTTCGACCAGATCTACACGGCGCAGTAAGCCGAACTCCCCGTAGGAGCTCGCCTTTCCGGCAAGGTTTTTACTGTGGCGAGGGAGCTTGCTCCCGTTGGGTTGCGCAGCAGCCCCAAACCAGGCGACCGAGTTGCATCTGATGCAACGCGCAAACCGATTTGGGAGCGCTTCGCACTCCAACGGGAGCAAGCTCCCTCGCCACAGTTGGCTACTTTTGCAGGCCCGGCTAGCTTCTACAGTGGTTTTTACCCTTTAACCAAGGACTCTTATGTCGCGTCGTATCTCCCCCGTCATACCCGGCTTCGGGCTGACGCTGGGCTACACCGTGGTGTACCTCAGCCTGATCGTACTCATCCCCCTCGCGGCGATGTTTGTACACGCCGCTCAACTCACCTGGGATCAGTTCTGGAACATCATTTCCGCACCGCGCGTGCTGGCGGCGTTGCAACTCAGCTTCAGCACCGCGCTGTACGCCGCATTGATCAACGGCGTGATCGGCACGCTGCTGGCCTGGGTGCTGGTGCGTTACACCTTCCCCGGGCGCAAGATCATCGATGCGATGATCGACCTGCCATTCGCCCTGCCCACCGCCGTGGCCGGTATCGCGCTGACTGCGCTGTACACGCCTAATGGCCTGGTCGGCCAGTTCGCCGCGGACCTTGGCTTCAAGATCGCCTACACCCCGTTGGGTATCACCCTGGCGCTGACCTTCGTCACGTTGCCGTTCGTGGTGCGTACGGTGCAGCCGGTACTGGCCGATATCCCTCGGGAAGTCGAAGAAGCCGCTGCCTGCCTGGGGGCCAAGCCATTGCAGGTGTTCCGTCACATCCTGGTGCCCGCGTTGTTGCCGGCCTGGCTGACCGGTTTCGCGCTGGCGTTTGCCCGTGGCGTCGGCGAGTACGGTTCGGTGATCTTCATTGCCGGCAACATGCCGATGAAAACCGAGATCCTGCCCTTGCTGATCATGGTCAAGCTCGACCAGTACGACTACCGCGGCGCCACCTCCATCGGTGTGCTGATGCTGGTGGTTTCCTTTGTCCTGCTGCTGCTGATCAACTTGTTGCAGCGGCGCATCGAACGTCCATAAGGAGGCGCGGAACATGTCCCAATCGTCTATTTCCGCCGCGTCCTCGGCCAACGCTGCCCGTCGTGGCAGTGCTGCCTCGCGCCGTATCCTGATCGGCCTTGGCTGGCTGGTGTTCGCGCTGTTCTTGCTGTTGCCGCTGTTTATCGTGGTGACCCAGGGCCTGAAAAACGGCCTCGGCGCGTTCTTCACCGCCATCCTCGAACCCGACGCGCTGTCAGCCTTGAAACTCACGGTGATCGCCGTGGTGATTTCGGTGCCGCTCAACCTGGTGTTCGGCGTCAGCGCCGCGTGGTGCGTGAGCAAATACTCGTTCCGTGGCAAGAGCATCCTGGTGACGCTCATCGATTTGCCGTTCTCGGTGTCGCCGGTAATCGCGGGCCTGGTGTATGTGCTGATGTTCGGCGCCCAGGGCTTTTTTGGCCCGTGGTTGCAGGACCACGACATCCAGATTGTGTTCGCCTTGCCCGGCATCGTATTGGCGACCATCTTCGTCACCGTGCCCTTCGTGGCCCGTGAGCTGATCCCGCTGATGCAGGAGCAGGGCACCCAGGAAGAAGAAGCTGCGCGCCTGCTGGGCGCCAATGGCTGGCAGATGTTCTGGCATGTCACCGTGCCGAACATCAAGTGGGGCCTGATCTACGGCGTGGTGCTGTGTACCGCACGGGCCATGGGTGAGTTCGGCGCAGTGTCGGTGGTTTCCGGCCACATTCGCGGCGTGACCAACACCTTGCCGCTGCATGTCGAGATTCTCTACAACGAATACAACCATGTTGCCGCGTTTGCGGTGGCCAGCCTGTTGCTGATCCTGGCGCTCTTTATCCTGCTGCTCAAGCAGTGGAGCGAGAACCGTATCAACCGCCTGCGCAACAGCGCCGGTGAGGAATAAGTCATGTCGATCGAAGTCCGTAATGTCAGCAAGAACTTCAACGCCTTCAAGGCCCTGAACAGCATCAATCTGGACATCCAGAGTGGCGAGCTGGTGGCGTTGCTGGGCCCGTCCGGCTGCGGCAAGACCACCTTGTTGCGCATCATCGCCGGTCTCGAAACCCCGGACGCCGGCAATATCGTGTTTCACGGTGAAGACGTATCCGGCCACGACGTGCGTGATCGCAACGTCGGCTTCGTATTCCAGCACTACGCGTTGTTCCGCCACATGACCGTGTTCGACAACGTCGCCTTCGGCCTGCGCATGAAACCGAAAAACCAGCGCCCGACTGAAAGCCAGATCGCGAGCAAGGTGCACGAACTGCTGAACATGGTGCAGCTGGATTGGCTGTCCGATCGCTACCCGGAACAACTGTCCGGTGGCCAGCGCCAGCGTATCGCCCTGGCCCGCGCCCTGGCGGTGGAGCCCAAGGTGCTGCTGCTGGATGAACCTTTCGGCGCCCTCGACGCCAAGGTGCGCAAGGAGCTGCGCCGCTGGCTGGCGCGTCTGCACGAAGACATCAACCTGACGTCGGTGTTCGTGACCCACGACCAGGAAGAGGCCATGGAAGTCGCCGACCGTATCGTAGTGATGAACAAAGGCGTGATCGAGCAGATCGGCTCACCGGGTGACGTCTACGAAAACCCGGCCAGCGACTTTGTGTACCACTTCCTGGGGGATTCCAACCGCCTGCACCTGGGTGAGGACAAGCACGTGTTGTTCCGCCCGCATGAAGTGTCATTGTCGCGCCATGAACTGGAAGATCACCATGCGGCAGAAGTGCGGGATATCCGCCCGCTCGGCGCGACTACGCGGGTGACGCTGAAAGTGGAAGGCCAGAGTGAGCTGATCGAGGCCGAGGTGGTGAAGGACCACGACAGCCTGACCGGCCTGGCACGGGGCGAGACCTTGTTCTTCAAACCCAAGGTCTGGCAAAAGGCTTAAGCGCAACGCGAAACCCGATGTGAAGTGGAAACAATGTGGGAGGGGGCATGCTCGCCTCCCACATTCAGGCCTCGCCGGGCTTCAGATCACGGCGCGCTACGGGGCCTGAACGCTCTTCGATCTGTTGCTTGAGGCCATGGCGCAGCCCCAGCAGAAACGCCAGCTCCGCCACCACAAACAATGGCCCGACGATCAGCCCTGAAACGTCATCCACAAACGCGGGCTTGCGGCCTTCGTAGTAGTGCCCGACAAACTGAATCACCCAACCCACCACAAACATTCCGACGCCACTGCCCAGCCATACCGCCGTGCTTTGCGCGGCGAGTGCATGCCCGGCCCACACCGACAAGCCCATCAGCACCGTCATCAACAGCCCCAGCGCCAGTTCCAGGCGCAGGTAAAACCATGCCGAGAACAGCGCCAGCAACACGGCTGGCGATAGCCACAGCCCGCCCACGGCCCATTCGGGGCGTGACAGCAGCACGGCAACTGCCACCACAATCAGCGGGATGCCAATAAAGTGGCTGGCGATATTGCGCGGGTCGCGATGGTAGGCGGCGTATTGACTGAGGTGGTCGACGAGGCTTTTCATTATTGTTCCTCCTGTAGGATGTTTGATCATGCCCTGTCAGCCAGCGACTGACTGTCAGTTGGCCGACAATCTTCGGAGTTTGCATGGACACAGCGCAATGGCACTCACGGCTGGCCGGAGGGCATTGGTTCAGCCATCTGCCTGGGTCTTTTCAGCATAGCCTGCTGGCCCATGCCCGGCAGCGACAGCTGGAGGCCGGGCAATACCTGTTCAAGCGCGGCGACCCGCCTTGCGGCCTGTATGCGGTGCTCGATGGCAGCCTGCGCATCAGCGCGGTCAATGAACAGGGCAAGGAGGCCCTCTTGAGCCTGGTGGAGCCGCCCTACTGGTTCGGCGAAATTTGCCTGTTCGACGGCCTGCCGCGCACCCACGATGCCTGCGCCGTCGGGCCTTGCACACTGTTGCAGGTGCCGCAGCAGGCGCTGTTGAATATCCTCGATGAAACACCCCGGTACTGGCGCGACCTGGCCTTGTTGATGAGCCAGAAGCTGCGCCTGAGTTTTATCGGCCTCGAACAACTGAGCCTCATGCCGGCCTCGGTGCGCCTGGCCCACCGTTTATTGATGATCGTTGAAGGGTACGGTGACAACGAGCATTCACGGCGCGTGCTGCAACTGCCCCAGGAAGACCTCGCGGCGATGTTGAGCCTGTCGCGCCAGACGGCCAATGCGCTGCTCAAGGACTTGCAAGCTCAAGGTGTGGTGCGTTTGGGTTACGGTGAAATCGAGGTCCTCGATCTACAGCGGCTGCGTGAGGCAGCGCACACCTAGCGCAAGCTGTCGCGGAACTGCCCCGGCGTCATTCCCGTCCAGCGCTTGAACGCCCGATTGAAACTGCTGGTGTCGGCAAACCCCAGCAAATGGCTGATCTCCGCCAATGAACACTGCGGGTCGCGCAGGTGCAATAACGCCAGGTTCTCGCGGCACTCGTTGAGCAAGGTATCGAACCGACAGCCCTCATCCGCCAGATGGCGCTGCAAGCTGCGCAGGCTCAGGTGCAGCGCTTGGGCGACACGTTCGGCGCTGGGTTCACCGTCGGGCAGTTGCGCCTCGATGGACGCACGTACCTTGCGCTCCCAGGTCAGCGGTTGCAGTTGGGCGAGGGTTCGCTTGAGCACGGTTTCGTTATGCTCGGCCAGCTCGGGGTTGGCATCGTCCAGGTGGCTGTCGAAGTCCTGGGCGGCGAATTCCAGGCGATCTTCTGCTGCACCGAAAAACACCGGTGCGCGAAACACCGTATGCCATGGCTTGGCGTCGGCCGGCTCGGGTCGTCGCAGGTGCACCGCCAGTGGTGCGTATTCACGGCCCAGGCGATTGCGGCAGGTGCGCACGTAGATCGCCGCGAATGCATCAATGGCTTCGAACGCCGGCGCCGGGCTGCCTGGCGGTTGCAACAGACGGAAGCGGTAGCGCTCGCCATCGCCGCTTAACTCAAGCGTCAAGGCGTCGCTGACCACTTGGTGATAGCGCACGATGCGCTCGAATACCTCGCGCAAGCTGCCACTGGCCACCAGTGCATAACCCAGCGCATGAAATGTGGTGGGGCTGACAAACCGCGACACCCGCAAGCCAATCGCTGGGTCGCCGCTGGCCTGCACCGCCAGTTCCCACAAGCGGGTGGTGGCCGACAGTGGGTAGCGCGCATTGGGGTCGTCCATTTGCTGCGGGTCGAGCCCGGCTTCCACGCACAACGCGACGCTGTCGAGGCCCAATGCGTCGAGCTGCTTGCGCAGGGCGCGGATCCAGCTGGCGAGTGAGGTGGGTTCGGTCATGGCGATTGGCGCTTGCGGTCAACAAATTGGCGTGTGGGGCTGATGCCCTGGCGCACCGCTTGGGCCAGGATGCATCTATCCGTACACAAGAGGATGGAAGCATGGACGGTACTTCTGCAAGTCCCCAACAGATGAATGCACAGCAACGGTCGGCGCACATCCGTGAAGTCGTGCTGGCCGAAGGTGCGCGACTGCGTCAGCAGCACCCCTGGTTGCTGCATCAGGATGCACTGGGTGCAGGCATCCTGGCGTTTGCGCTGGTCGGCATGCTGGGTTCGGCGGCGCTCTATATCACCGGGCACATGGCCTGGTGGGTATGCCTGTTGCTCAATGCCTTTCTCGCCTCATTGACCCATGAGCTGGAACACGACCTGATCCACAGCATGTACTTTCGCAAGCAGCGCTTGCCCCACAACCTGATGATGGGCCTGGTGTGGCTGGCCCGGCCGAGCACGATCAACCCGTGGATACGCCGGCACCTGCACCTCAACCACCATAAGGTTTCCGGCACCGAAACCGATATGGAAGAACGCGCGATCACCAACGGCGAGCCCTGGGGACTGGCGCGGTTGCTGATGGTGGGCGATAACGTGATGTCAGCGTTTATCCGCATGCTGCGGGCCAAGACCTGGAGCCATAAACTCAAGATCCTGAAGCGCTCGCTGCTGGTTTACGCACCGCTGGCGCTGCTGCATTGGGGCGCGTGGTATGTGTTCCTGGGTTTCCATGCCGCCAACGGCATTGCCGGCCTGCTGGGCACGCCGATTGAGTGGTCCGGCGGTACTTTGCAGATGATGCAGGTGATCGACATCGCCGCTGTGGTGATCATCGGTCCCAATGTGCTGCGCACCTTCTGCCTGCACTTCGTCAGCTCTAACATGCACTACTACGGTGATGTGGAACTGGGCAATGTGATCCAGCAGACCCAGGTGTTGAACCCGTGGTGGTTATGGCCCTTGCAGGCGTTCTGCTTTAACTTCGGCAGCACCCATGGCATCCACCATTTCGTGGTGAAGGAGCCGTTTTACATCCGCCAGATGACGGCCAAAGTGGCGCACACAGTCATGGCCGAGATGGGCGTGCGCTTCAATGACTTCGGCACGTTTGCCCGGGCCAATCGTTTTGAGCGCCACGAGCAACCCGACGCCGCGCTGTCTTTCAGCAAGCAATAAAGGCCAGGGGCAGGTCGCGAATCTGTTCGCGCACGGGCGGCTGGTAGTGACCGTCGCTGGTCAGTTCATGCAACAGCTCTTCGCGCAGTTGGTGGAATTCGAAGCTGCTGCGCTGGCGTGGATGGGGCAGGGCGATGTCCACCACCCGCTTGATCCGCCCAGGTCGTGGCTCCATTACCACCACGCGGTCGGCGAGGAAAATCGCTTCTTCCACATCGTGGGTCACCAGCACCGTGGTGATTCTGGCGCGGCTGCGGATCGCCAGTAACTCGTCCTGCATCTGTTGGCGGGTCAGTGCATCCAGGGCGCCGAACGGTTCGTCCAGCAACAGGATGCGCGGGCTGGCCACCAGCCCGCGGGCGATGGCGACCCGTTGCGCCATGCCGCCGGACAACTGGTGGGGATAGGCCCGGCTGAAGTCAGCCAGGCCGACCAGCGCGATAAAGTCGCTGATGCGCCGGTTGCGCTCAGCCTCGCTGAGTGCCTCATTGACCAGGCCCAGGCCGATGTTTTGCGCCACGGTCAGCCAGGGGAACAGGCGGTGTTCCTGGAACACGATGCCGCGTTCACCTCCGATGCCGGTCACGGCTTTGCCGTCGACCTGGATCTCGCCGCGAAACTGTGTGTCGAGCCCTACCAGCAGGCGCAGCAGGGTGGACTTGCCGCAACCGCTGGAACCCACAATCGCCACAAACTCGCCTTCGGCAATGTCCAGGTTGAATTCGCGAATGGCTTCCAACTCGAAGCCGTCGACGTCAAAACTCTTGCCCACATGGTTGAAGCTGACGATAGGTGCGTTCATACGTGTCTCCAGCGGGTGGCGCGGGTTTCGATGCGTTGGCCGATCAGGTTGAGAGTGGCGCCGGTGAGGCCGACCAGCAGCATGCCGCTCATGATCAGGTCCATGCGCAGCAGTTGTTGGGCTCCGATCATCAGGCTGCCGATGCCGCCGTTGGAGGGCATGAAATACTCCGCGCCGATGGTGCCCAGCCAGGCGTAAATCAGGCTCAGGCGCAGGCCGGCGAAGATGCCCGTCGCCGCACCCGGCAATACCAGGCGGTGCAGGCGTTGGAACAGGTTCAGGCGCAGCACCTGTGCGGCTTCGCGCAGGTGCGGTGACAGGTTCAGGACGCTGCGTTGAGTGGCAATAAACAGTGGAAAAAATGCCGCCAGGGCGATAAATACCGATTTGGCCCATTCCCCCAGCCCGAACCAGGCGGTAATGAGCGGCACCCAGGCGAAAATCGCGATCTGGCGCAGCGCGGCCAAGGACGGGCCGAGCACCCGTTCACTGCGGTGCGACAAGCCCAGCCAAAGGCCCATTGCAAAGCCCAGTCCGCCGCCCAGCAGCAGCCCGCCCAGCGTGCGCCCCAGGCTTTTGCCCAAGGCTGCGCTCAAGCTGCCATCCAGCACCCCGGCGATTGCGCTGTGCAGCACGGTCCAGGGGCTGACCAGAATGTTCGGGTCTACCCACGCCTGTTGCGTCGCCACTTGCCACAACGCCAGTAACAGGAGCGGCAACAGCCACGGTTGCAAGCGTTGCCAGCCGGTATAACGTGGCCCGCGGCGGATCTGTGCGGTGGCCGGGTGGGGCCAGTGCACCCAGAGGCGGTCCAGCCAGCCGACGCCGCGGTCCATCGCCACGCCCAGCACGCCGATGACCACGATGCATACGAAGACGATATCGAGCATGAACAACTGGCGTGCCCACACCATCAGGTAGCCGATACCTTCGCTGGAGGCCAGTAGCTCTACCGCCAGCAACGACGTCCAGCCGGCGGCCAATGCCAGGCGCACCCCGGCCATGAAGGCCGGCAGCGCGGCGGGCAGGATCAGTCGACGGATCAATAGGTGGGTGGGCAGGCGCAACACACGGGCCGCCTCACGCAACGCGGGTTGGGCATCGCGCACGCCGACCAGGGTATGCAGGGTGACGGGGACCACGATCGCTTTCACCAGCACCACCAGTTTCAAGGTTTCACCGATACCGAAAAACACCATGAACAACGGAATCCAGGCCAGGGTCGGCACCTGCGAAAGCGCACTGAACGTGGGAAACACCAGGCGCTCGGCGTGCGCGCTGAAACCCAGCAGCGCGCCCAGTAGAGCCCCGATGCCGATACCGGCCAGCAACCCCCAGAACAGACGTTGCAAACTGATCGCCAGGTGGCTCCACAACTCGCCACCAGCCAGTTCCACCGCACTGCTCCACACCAGCGAAGGCGGTGGCAGGATCTGTTCGCTCATCCAATGATTGCGGCTGGCCAGCCACCACAGTGCAAACAGGGTCAGCGGCAGCAGCCACGGCAACAGGCGCTCGTCAAGGTTCGGCCAACGCGGTGCGGCGCCTTTGGCGGGGGCTGCGAGGGGCAGGCTCAACAGTGAAGTTCGGACCATGGAGGACCTCCGTTGTCGCCAAGGACGTTATGTGATTTCGATCTTATAAACGCGCAATCAATATGATTGGGGGATAAGAAAAATCATTTAAAGCTTCCCTCCAACACGCATCCAATGCATTTGAAGAATATTTTCGATGCTGTTGATGCATATCCTCCTGGAGCCTGCGTTTTAGCTCGCATAGTCCAAAAAGCTATTAAATTGTGAATTTATAGTATTTAAAGTTTTGATCGGCCTGTGCGTACTTTCTGCTCCCCAGGCGACCCCCGCCCACCAGGAGCTGCGCTTATGAAATTGCCATTCAAACGACTGATCACGCTGTTCGCGGGCACCGCGTTGGCCGGCCTGGTGCATGCCGCCGACCTCAAGGAAATCCGTATCGCCGTGCCCGACCTGAGTGCCGGCAGCCAGCACAGCGGGGGTGGCATCACCGACGTACTGCACAGTCAGCAGATTTTTGAAAAAGCCTTTGCTGACCAAGGCATCACGATCCAGTGGAATTACTTCAAGGGTGCCGGCCCGGTGATCAATGAAGCGTTCGCCAATGGTCAGGTGGATCTGG
The DNA here is from genome assembly GCF_004519405.1 of Pseudomonas sp. BCA17. Classification (GTDB taxonomy): domain Bacteria; phylum Pseudomonadota; class Gammaproteobacteria; order Pseudomonadales; family Pseudomonadaceae; genus Aquipseudomonas. Next base: position 103,489 of record NZ_SGWI01000007.1, read on the forward strand.
CTTACCTGGGCGACCTGGCGGCGATCATCGGACGTTCCAATGGTTTGGATACCCGTCTGCTCAGCGCCTCGGCGCGTGGCGTGAAGCACTACCTCGGCGTGGTGCCGGGGTCGGGCATCAAGACCCTGCAAGACCTCAAGGGCAAGCGCGTCGCGGTGTTTCGAGGCACGGCCAGCCAGTTGTCGTTTGACGCAGCATTGGCCAGCCAAGGCTTGAGCGAAAAAGACCTGAAGGTCATCAACCTGGACTTCAACGCCGCCGTGGCTGCGCTGGCGGCCAGGCAGATCGATGCCACCTGGGGCAGCTCGGGCCTCAGCGCGCTGCAGGCCAAGGGCTTGGCCGAGATACCTTTGTCCACCAAGGACCTGGGCGGCGCGGGCAGTGTCCAGGCGGTGCTGGTGGGCAGCGGCAAATTTGTCGACGAGCACCCGCAGGTCGTGGCGACGTTGCTCAAGGCCCAACAACAGGCTGTGCAATGGTTGACCGATGACAACCACAAGCAGGCTTACATCGAGCTGGTGTCGGGGCGCGCGAGTTACCCGTCGGTGATCCTCACCAACGATTTGAAGGACCAGAAGCTCAGCGAGATTTTCCCCTCGACCCTGGACCCGGTGTTCCTTGGGAAATTGCAGGATGCGGTGGACTTGGCATCAAAGGAGCGGCTGATTCGCAAGTCGTTCCAGGTAAGTGATTGGGTTGCGCCGAATGTGGTGGCGGCAGGGCTCTGAGGTCCTGGGCTATTGCCAACGGGAGCAAGCCCCCTCCCCAAGCGGGCGTCGCGGTGCGACGGTTCGACTTGCTTCCGATGAAGCTCTTAGACCGCCACACTTACCTCTTGGCGGTCCACCTCCACCAGCGTCTCGATCATCGCCTTAGCTGCCGGTGATAACCGCGAGCCGGTGCGGCTGACCACGCCGCATCGCGCACTCATGGTTTCCATATTCTGCGGCAGATTGCGCCAGTGCAGCAGCACCAGCGCGCCCCTGGCGATGTCTTCGGCAAACGCTTCCTCGGTGCCCACGCCAATGGCATTGGATTGCAGCACGATCTTCACCAGCGCAGGGAAATGCTCGGTCTGGATACTCGGTGAAAAATCCATGCGCCCACTGAGGTTCGCCAGCAGTTTGCGGATGCCCTGGGAGATCAGCGGGGAGGCGAGCGGGTAGTCGAACATGTCGTTGGTCGACAGGCTGTCCTTGGCCAGCAACGGGTGGCCCGGGCGGCAGAAAAAGACGCCGCGCTTGGGGGTCAGTGCGCGGGTTTGGAAATTCGGGTCGGCTTCGAACTGGCGGATGTCGGCGATAAAGAATTCGATCTCTTCACGGCTCAGGGCGCGGCTGAGTTTTTCCCAGTTATCTACCTGGAAACTGGTGCGGATTTTCGGGTGGGCGGTGATAAAGCGCGCCACTGCATCGGGCACCAGTTTCACCGCCGGTGCCGGGCCGCAACCGAAGCGCAGGTCGCCGGCGTCGAGCTTGGTCATGCGTGTCACTTCACTGCTCAACAGGGCAGCGCCATGCACCAGGCTCAAGGCATGTTGCAGCACTACCTGGCCTTCCGGCGTGGGGCGCAAGTCTTTGTGACCACGGTCCACCAGCACGCAGCCGAACTCTTGCTCCAGCCCCTGGATGCTGCGACTGAACGCCGGTTGGGTGATGCCCATGGCGTCTGCCGCGCGCACGAAACTGCGGTGTTCGTTGAGGGCGATGAAGTACCGAAGTTGGCGAAGATCCATATGCTTTCCCGGCATCTGAAAAATAGGTCGAAGGCATTTGCGACCGTGGGAGCTGAGGTTTTAAATGCAAGCTCTTATTCCGTCAACGAAGCATCTATTAATTTGCTAGACCTAAATAGCATATGGATAGAGCGCACAAGAGGGGCGTCACCATGAGCAATGCCGCATTTGCTGTTCAACCCGTCGTCCAAGCACTGGACATTCACCCGGTCGCCGGTCGTATCGGGGCCGAGATTCGTGGCATCAAACTGTCCGGCGATCTGGATGTTGCAACTGTTGAGGCCATCCAGCAGGCCTTGGTGCAGTACAAAGTGATCTTCTTCCGCGACCAGACCCACCTCGATGACCAGAGCCAGGAAGCCTTCGCTCACCTGCTCGGCGAGCCGATCGCCCACCCGACGGTGCCGGTGCGTGACGGTACGCGCTTTCTGTTGGAGCTGGACGGCACGCGCGGCCAGCGCGCCAATTCCTGGCACACCGACGTGACCTTCGTCGATGCCTACCCGAAAGCCTCGATCCTGCGTTCGGTGCTGGCGCCCAAGGCGGGTGGCGACACGGTGTGGGCCAATACGGCCAGCGCTTACAACGACCTCAGCGTCGAACTGCGTGCATTGGCCGACAACCTGTGGGCAGTGCACAGCAACGAATACGACTACGCCGGACGCAAGCCAGACGTGTCGGCGGAAAAGCTTGAGGAATACCGCAAGGTGTTCACCTCCACGGTGTACGAAACCGAACACCCGGTGGTGCGTGTGCACCCGGTCAACGGTGAGAAAACCTTGTTATTGGGGCACTTCGTCAAACGCCTGAAAGGTTATTCCCAGGCGGATTCGACGCAGCTGTTCAACCTGCTGCAAAGCCATGTCACCCGCCTGGAAAACACCGTGCGCTGGCGTTGGAACACTGGCGACGTAGCAATCTGGGACAACCGCGCCACCCAGCATTACGCGGTAGATGACTATGGGACCCAGGAACGTATCGTGCGCCGGGTGACCCTCAAGGGCGACGTGCCGGTGAGTGTGCAGGGGCAGCGCAGTCAGACGACAAAGGGACGTTGAGCGGCAAGGTTTCAGCGACAAGCTACAAGCTTGTCGCTGAAAACTGAAAGCTTGTAGCTCTCGCAGGGCCTACCAAACGCCGATTTGAACCACTTTTTCCGCCTCCGGCTCACCGTATCTGAACTGCCGGCCACGCACATCGATCTCCGTGTGGCTGATGGTGGTGCGCCGCTTCAAGCCACGCAGCCATTCAAACAGATAACCCAAGTGCGTCTCGCGCACCGCCGCATAGGCCGGATCGGCACCCAGGTCGTGCACTTCCTGCGGGTCGTTTTCCAGGTCGAAGAGCTGTGGGCGAAAGCCGTCGTACGCCAGGTACTTCCAACGTTCGCTGCGCACCATGGTCATGCGGCAGCGGTCGATGGGTTGCGCCAGGCGTTCGCGGGCAGGCGCTTGGAACGCGTAGTCGTATTCGGCGATGGCGTAGTTGCGCCAGGTCAGGGGGGCGCCGTGCAACAGCGGGATCAGCGAGCGGCCTTCGAGGCGATGGTCGGCCGCAGGCAGCCCCAGGGCATCGAGGAAGGTCGGTAGCGCGTCGATGGTTTCCACCAGGCGTTCGTCTACTGACCCCCGGGTGATATCGGCGCTGGCGCGAGGGTCGCGCACAATCAAGGGGACGCCTACCGCCGGCTCCAGCAAGAACTCTTTTTCACCGAGGAAGTGATCGCCGAGAAAATCGCCATGGTCGCTGGTGAACACGATCAAGGTGTCGTCCCAGCGGCCGTTGCTTTGCAAATAATCGAACAGCCGACCCAGTTGATCGTCGATCTGTTTGATCAGGCCCATGTACGTTGGAATGACCGTCAGCCGTACTTCGTCACGAGAAAAATTCACGCTCTCCTGGTGCTGACGGAAAGCCTGGTATACCGGGTGATCGCTGGTGTGCTCCGGCTGGATCGGCGCCTGGATATGCTCGGCGCCGTACAACGCGTGATAGGGCGCCGGGGCAATATAGGGCCAGTGCGGCTTGATGTAGGACAGGTGCAGGCACCACGGCTGCTCGGCTTGCTCGCGAATGAAGTCGATGGCGCGGTCGGTGGTGTAGACCGTTTCCGAATGCGCTTCGGCGACGCGCGCAGGCAGCCCGGCGTTGCGCATCTTCCAGCCGCTGAGCACCTCACCGTTTTCACCGGCGGCGGCATTGGCCCATTCATGCCAAGGGTTGGTGCCGTCGTAACCTTTTTCGCGCAGGTAGTGGGTGTAAGGCGCGGACTCGCGCTTGTCTTCAAATAACGGGCTGTCGGGGTAGATGCCGTCGTGTCGGAAGTAGGCGTCGAAACCGACTTCATTCAGCGGTTCGGCTTGCTCGCTGTCGGGGTCGATATGCAGGCGTTGCAACGCCTCCAGGTTCGGCGTGGCGTGGGTCTTGCCCACCAGCGCGGTGCGGATGCCGTGAGGGCGCAGGTAATCACCGATGGTCAGTTCTTCCAGGGGCAGCGGTACGGCGTTCCACGCTACTTGGTGGCTGCTGACATAGCGCCCGGTGTACGCCGACATCCGCGACGGCCCACAGATGGTGCCCTGGGTGTAGGCCCGGCTGAAACGCACGCCGGCTGCGGCGAGACGGTCGATATTCGGTGTGTGCAGGTGGGCATGGCCGTAGCACGACAGGTAATCGCGACGCAGTTGGTCGCACATGATGTACAGCACGTTGCGCAGGGGTTTTGGCTGAGGCATGGGAAGGGTACCGAACGGAGGAAAGGCTTACGTTTTCGCCGTTCGGCTGGGTGATCGGCAAGTGCATTCGGCGAATGGTTTTTATGCAGCGCACGCATCGTGGTTACTGGAGTTCCGCCGACGCTTCGGATGACAGCGAATCGGGATTGATGCTGTCAACAGCTCGGACTTATTTGCTGTCGGCAACGTGGATTTCTGAGCAAGCAAGTTACATCGGTAATTGAATCAGGGCGGTGTGACACCGCCCTGATTGCTTTACACGCGTTACCGATCAAGCGTCGGGGATGCTTTGCAGGTCGCGGATCATCTGCTCGATGACCTGTTCTGCGTGTTCGCCATAGCTATCGGCGTCCATGTCGATCCGCCCTGAAATAAGCTCGTTATGCTCATCCAGAGTGATCTCGAAAGCGACCCGGCAGGTATCGTTCGGCAATAGCTGCAGGCTCATCCACTGGTTGTCACCCAGATCGATGCGACTGCCTTCGCTGCGTGAGTTCCAGGCGTTGAACAACTGGGGAAACGGCAGTTCGAAGCCGGCGGTACGTGTAGACATACCTTCGGGATACAACGCTGCCGGTTCGATGTGCTGCCGCATCGCGGCATTGATCACCGCCCGCTGCACCCGCTTGACCACTGTTGCCAGCGGTTCGTCGGGTTCATGCCGGGTACTGACCGGGACGGTATTGGACAACGGCCCCACCACAGTCTGAGCGGTAGCATCCGGGCGATTGGCGAAGGGCACTCCCGTCACCACAGTCGAGACTCCACTGACGGCACTGATTGCCCGTTGATAGATGGCCAGCAGCAGCGCAAACGGCGTCACGCGCAAGGTTTTGGCATAGTCCGATACCAGGCTGCGGGCAACGGGGGCGGTGAACTTCAGACTCTGCATGCGCCCCTTGCCGATTGTGTTTTTGCTGCGTACTGCATCAAGTCCGTAGGGGCCTGTTCCCGGGTAGACCTCCAGCTGCTGCGCTGTGCTCACGGGCTGTTCCGGCAGGTGCAGCGCCTGGCAATAGTCGTTCCATTGCGTGGAGGAAACCGGGGGCAGGCCCCGGTAATACCGGGTGATGTCGTCGATCAACAGATCAATCGACGCACCATCGCAGGTATAGATCCAGAAGCCGATCCAGACATGCAGGCCAGCCGCGTCGACCGCCGAGGCGATGCGCAGCCCGGGTTCGCCGGCGTGCCGAGCGCGATAGGCGAGAAAGTCCTGATCGCTGAGCGTGGCCTGCACTTGGCCCAACTGCTCACGCAACGCCTGACGCAATGCCTGCTCAGTGGGGGCTCGGCCGATCAGGTGTTCCTGTTCCAGCTCGAACCGCGCCGCGAGGATTGGATGTCGCGCCAGGGTCTGGGCCACGGCATCGAATACTTGTGCCTGGTCACACCCTGCGCTGAAGTCCAGACGCAGGGCGCCGCAATAGGCGCGCCCTGTCTGGTCAAGCATCGCCCCGGTCCATTTTTCCCGCAGTCCCGCGACGCTGGACAGCGTCGTGAGGGGGCCCTTGAAGGTCGGGATCAGGTAGTTCTGATGCATGACGGTTTCCTAAGGCTGGGGGCTCGACGGGGTTGGCTCGAGCGCCAGGGCATTGCGTCCGGCCCAGATCAGCAAGGCACCCCCGAACATGACCAGCGCCGACACGGCGAAGGCGGCTACGAAACCGTTCGCGGCGATGGTCGGCACGCCACTGTTGTCGGAGACCGCCAGTGCCACGGCTGCCAGCAGGGTGACCCCGAACACCTGGAACAGTTGCTGAAGGGTGGTGGTGATGCCCGACCCTGCACCGGCGTCGGCCTCGCTAAGGTCGCTGGTGGCCAACGACTGGGCGACCGGGGCGACACAGCCGAAGCCGATGGAGGTCACCAGCATCGCCGGAAGCATTCCCAGCCAGTAGCTGTGCAGGGGCACGCCGAAGGCAAACAAGGCGAATCCCAGAGCCGAAACTGCCAGGCCGACCACGGCGGCGGCCTGCGAATTCCAGCGCTGCATGACGAACTGCGAAAGGAAGATCCCAGGGAAGAAACCCAGGCAGAAGGGCAGCCACGCCAGGCCCGTCTGCATCGGCGTCAGGCCGAGATAGTCTTGCAGCAACAGCACGCCCAGATAGAACAGGGCGCCGGAGGTCGCAGCGAGAATAGCGACGATGGCGTAACCAGCCATGCGCGGAGAGCGCGTCATCAGGCGTGCCGGAATAATGCCGTTTTCCGAGCGCTTGCAACGACGCAGTACCACCGCGATGCCCAACACGCCCAGCAGCAGAAGCGCCATGCGCTGGCCAGGAAGATGCTCAATGCCAGAACCCATGACGGCCATGACGGTCGCGGCCACGGCCACGATCAGGATCAGCGCGTTGCCCAGATCCAGAGAGGTGGAGCTGCGGTGGCTGAACTTGGGAATCATGACGGCGGCAGCTACGATCAGGAGCATGACAATCGGTACGTTGATCCCGAAGACCCAGCGCCACGACAGATAGTGCGTCAATACACCGGAGAGCAAAACGCCGATGATCGAGCCCAGGCCGCCCAGTGCTGCCCAGATGCCAAACGCCTTGCCGCGTTCGGGGCCGGAAGGAAACAGCAGTGACACCATTGCCAGTCCGGTGGCTGACGCCAGGGCCTCACCGAGCCCCTGACCGGCACGGCTGATGATCAGCACGGTGGCATCTTGGGCGAAGGTTGCCAGTAAGGAAAATCCGCCAAAAATCACTACGCCGACCTGAAAGGTGCGGCGCACCCCGAAGGCATCGCCGATCCGTCCGCCCAGCAGCAACAGCGAACCTGCGGTAATGAGGTAGGCATTCACAATCCAGGTCAGGGATCCGTCCGTGAGTCCCAGGTCGTGTTTGATCCGTGGCAGGGCGACGTTCACCACGGTGGCATCCAGCAGCAGAATCAACTGGATGATCGAGATGACAGCCAGTGCTTGCCATCGTTTTTCGTGCAGCGTTGTGTTGGTTGGTGTGTGCATCATGTTTATCCAATCCTTAGATTTAAAGAGGTGTCGGCCGGCTTCCGGTCGGCACCCAGGGCTTTCTTCTTGAGCTATCAGCCCATGGCGTGGACGTTGGCCAATGCCAATGAGTTACGGATCATTTTGATCCCGTGGGCGGTGCCGACGCTCTCGGGGTGAAACTGCACGCTTTCGATCGGCCGGGTACGGTGCCGTGCCGCCATGTTGACGCCATCATCCGAGTACGCTGTGGCCACCAATGGGCTTGATGTTTGCGGCTCGGTGATGGCCAGCGAGTGGTAACGCACCACAGTGACGGCCGACGGTACATCCTGGAACACGCCGCGACCGTCATGATGCACCTGGGCGTATTTGCCATGCTGGGTGGTCGGTGCACGGCTGAGCTTCCAGCCGAAATGTTCGCCCAGTGCCTGATGGCCCAGGCAGACACCGAAAATGGCCTGCTGCTCATCCATCGCGCGAATGATCTGCGGGTAGCCATGATCTTCGGGAGTGCCCGGCCCCGGACCCAGAACCAACAACTGGGGTTGCCACTGTCGGTATTGGGCGATCGGATCATCGTTGACCCGAACTACCCGTGTTTCTGCACCCACGGCCGAGTAATACTGCTCGATGACATACACAAAGCTGTCGAAGGCGTCGATCAACATCACTTTCATGCGCAGGCTCCCATCGCTCGGGAAAACGACTTGATCTTCGCTCCCGCTTCATTCCATTCATCCTCGGCCTCGGAGTCAGCGACGACTCCCGCCGCCGACTGCAACACATAGCGTCCGGCGTTGCCGACAATGGTGCGTATCGTCAGTGCCAGCACCGCGCTGTTGGCTCCGGTGATATAGCCGACACAACCGGTGTACAGCCCGCGTGCGGTGCCTTCCAGCTCGGCGATTATTTCCATTGCGCGGACCTTGGGTGCGCCGGTCATGGTTCCCGCCGGGAAATTGGCCACGATCAGATCCCAGACATCGCATTGCTCGCGTACTTTGGTTTCCACAGTGGACACAAGGTGCAGCAAGGACCCGTAAGTGTCCTGCTGCATGAACGAACTCACCTGGACGCCCCCGGGGACCGCGCACCGGGCCAGGTCGTTGCGCGCCAGATCGACGAGCATCAGGTGCTCGGCTGCTTCCTTGGGAATCTTGTCCAGCGGACTGCCGCGCTGATCCTCCCGGCTCATGGTGCCGGCGATAGGCCGGACCTGGGCCACGCCGTCCTGCAGGCGGATCATCAGTTCAGGACTGGATGACACGACATGCAGGTCGGCAAGGTCGAGGTAGTACATGTAGGGCGCCGGATTGACCGTTGCCAGACGTTCGTAAAGATCGACCGGAGCAATCGTCGCGCTGCACACGGCACGCCGGCACAACTGCACCTGATAGATGTCACCGGCGCGGATGTACTCCTTGGCCCGTAAAACGGCGGCACAGAAGTTCTCGCGATCAGTGACGTCTTCGATCACCGCGACTTCAGTGCCGAACCTTGCAACAGGTGCCACCGGCGGATTGCGCAGCACGGTGAACAGGGCATCCAGTTGCGCTGCCGCGTTGTCGCCGGTATTGAGTACGTCGATCCGCGCCGGACCTTCGGGAGCTTCGTAGCGGACGACATGCCGATAGACCCGCACCACTACCTCAGGGACATCTGGCTCGATGGCAATCTCCGGCAGGTTTTCGACAAACCGCGCGGCGCTGTAGCCCAGCGCCAGCACCAGCGGAAAGCCCTCCGGCAGGGCCAGCGTCTGGGTGACGCGTCGCAGGCGTTCGCACAGGCTCGCTTGCGAATTGTTCAGCAACTGCTCGCACGCGGCCTGGGCCCACTGGAACGGGGCACCGGTCGAGATGTGCCAGGTGTCGTTGACCAGTTTCAACTCCAACAACAGGTCGATCATGAAGGTGGTCTGGTTACCGTCGACCGGCAGAAATCCCGCACCGGTCTCGAACAATGCCGGGCACGGATACAGCCCCAGCAGGCCTCGCCGCACCTGGGCAAGCGGCGCGGCATCGCTGATTTCGTGGTGCTCCACGCTCCACAGCGGGATGGGTTGTAATGAGCTCACAGGACGGGCTCCCGTTGATCGCGGATACGTGCATGCTTCCAGGAAATGTAGGCACCGGTCTCGGTCCTCGGGTCGAGGCTCTGCGCCAGTTGCAATTGGACCGAGGTGCCGAAATGGCCGGCCATCTGCTCCTGTACCTCGGCCAGCGAACGTTCACCGATCCCTGCCACCATCGACACCTCGACATAGTCGCTGCCGTCGCTGGCGGAACAGATCCTGACCTCGTAGCCGGAGACCCACTCGGCCGCCGTCAGCACCGCCGACTCGATCAGAGCCGGGAGTACCTGGCGACCGGCCAGGGTCATCACATCACTCACCCGGCCAAAGACCCGCAGGCAACGCGAACGATTGCCGCACCCGCATTCTTCGGCGGAATGCAGGCGCGCCAGGTCGCCGGTGCGGTAGCGGATCAGCGGTTTGGCGCCGGGTACGAGCATCGTCAGGCACAGCTCGCCGATATCGCCGCCCATCCCGGGCACCGGAAGAATCTCCGCCAGATAGTTGGTCTCGGAAAAGTGCAGGTTGCCGTTCGGGCAACCGGTGGCCACTGCGTGGGCTTCCTGAGAGCCATACAGGCCGTGGGTGCAATGCGCATCCCAGACCCGGGCAATATTGCTCAGCATCTGCGGCGTGCACAGTTCGCCCAACACCATGATCTGCCCGACTGCTGTCGCGCGCGGATCAATCCCCTGACTCACATAGAGGCGGGCCAGGGCCAGCGCGACGGCGGGTGAGCAGATCAGCGAGCGGACACCGAGGTCGTTGATCAACTGGGCGGCTTTGACCAGGCCGACCCGAGGGCTTTCCGGCCATAGCCGTACGTAAGGAATGCCCAGATTGCGGCAGACCTCGCCATAGGTATCACCGAACGCGTAGAGCTCCGACGGCCCCATGATCGCGGTGAGGGCATCAGTGGTGCCGAAGGTCGACTGATACAGGTCGGCAACAGCTTTCTGCACATAGGCGCCGCTGGTTTCGACATCGATCGCCGCGCGCGGGCAGGGGGTTGGCAGCCCGGTGGTCCCGGTGGTCTCGTAATACACCGCGATCTGATCGAACGGCAGGCTGCAGACTGCGCGGCCCACGGCGCGCAGGTCGTCCTTGGTGGTGAACGGTACGCCGTCCAGCGCCGGCAAGGCGCTTGGACTGCCCGCTTGCGAGCGCAGGTGATCGGCATAGAACGCCGAGCGTTGCGCGACATAGTGCAAGACTTCCCCGGCCCGTTGCTGCCCGTTGGCCTGCAGCGCCTGCGGCGTCGTGCGTCCATCCAGGTAAGCGTCCACATCATCCAGCCATTGCTGGTGCAGGTTGTCTCTGATCATGACTCGGTCTCCGCGTTCAGGCACTTGGCAAACTCACCGATGGTCTCGGTGAGCATGAGGTCCTCCAGCTCAATGGGCTGTGACAGCCTGGAGCCAAGTTCGACCTTGATCTTCATTGCCGACAGCGAGTCGCCGCCCATGTCGAAGAAGTTGTCGTCGGGCAGTACTGGCTGTCCGAGATGCTGGCTGATCACACCAATCACGATGCGCAGGGTGGATTGCGAAGCCTTGCCATTGGGTTCTTTCATGTCATTTCTCATGGTTTCTCTCAGGGCCAGCACATCCACCTTGCCGTTCTTCGACAGGGGCAAGCGGGGCAACGACTGGACAGTTTTCGGCACCATGTACGCGGGCAGCCGTTGGCTCAAAGTCAACGTGATTGCAGGCGCCAGTCCGGGCTCGCCGACATACACCAGGGCAATTTGTTTGGGATGCCCGTCGGGCCCCGGCAGTGCTATCGCACAGGCCCGCGAGACGCCGGCGCAGGACTCTGCGACGCTCTCGATTTCTCCCAGCTCGATGCGCAGACCATTGAGCTTGATCTGGTTGTCAATACGTCCGAGGATCTCGATTTCGCCGTTAGGCAGGTAACGCCCAAGGTCGCCGGTGCGGTACATGCGCCGCCCGCTGCGCGGGTGCTGGACAAAGGCCTTGCTGGTCAGTTCCGGCTGGCCGATGTAGCCACAGGCCAGGGAAACATCGCTCTCTACCAGCATTTCCCCGGGCACCCAATCCGGGCAATCGGTCCAGTCGTCGGCCACGATGTGGTAGGCAGAGTTACGCATGGGCGCGCCGTAGATCACCGAACGCACTCGCTGGCCTTCTTGTTCGTCGATCTCGTGCAACACCGACCAGTTGGTGGTCTCGGTGGGACCTCCGCAGGAATACAATCGCGCGTTCGGATACAGCGCCCTGGCGCGTGGCAACAGTGGCAGTGGAATCCAGTCGCCTGCCATTACGATGTTGGCCAGCGAATCCACCGCGCAGAAACTCCGTGCAGTTTCCGCAACACTGCACAGCAGGTCCATGATCGCCGGAACACAGGCCCAGAAGGTCACACCGTTACGCCGCTGGAGTCGTAGCCAAGCATCGGGGTCCGGGCCCGCTGCCTGAGCTGGCACCACCACCGAGCCGCCGTGCAGCAGGGGGCCGAAGATATCGAAGACCGACATGTCGAAATGCAGGGCTGCAGTGGCCAGATGGCGAGTGGAGGCATTCAGGCCAAAGCGCTCGACGACGTCATAAACGTGGTTGACTACTGCGGCTTCCGGGATCTCGACACCCTTGGGGTTACCGGTAGAGCCGGAGGTGAAGATCACATACGGCGAGTAGTCCGCAGCCAAAGGTGGGAGAGTCAGCTCCGTGTTCTCGGCAGTCCAGTAATGCAGGTCCTCATCGGTCAGTACCAGCCGCTGGACCTGCTCCGGCAACGGGGTATCAATACCGGCGATAACCGTGTGCACTCCGGCCTGCGACAGCACAGAACGAATACGCTCGGACGGCAGATCGATATCCACCGGCACATAACCGACCCCGGCCAGCAGGCAGCCATAGACAGCCGCGTAGTGGCCGCTACCCTTGGGCAGGACGATGCCGACAAAACGTTCATCAGGGTTACGTGTGTGTCGGATCATCTTGCTGATCCGTGCCGCGGCCCGGCCGATTTCACCCCAGCTGTAGCTCCTCCGGGTATCGATCACTGCGGTTTCCCCGGCGCGCTCGGCAATCCGTGCCAGTAGCAGGTCACGCAAGTGAACCTGCGGCACGGGGGCCTGAGTCGCGTTTACGGCACGACGTATGTCAATCTGCGCGGCGGGGCGCAGGTCAAGCCAGGTGCGTTGCCAGATCTCACTGTCGTCGGCCAGTTGCTGCAGCAATGTGCTGAATGCGCCGAACATCGACTCCACGACTTCGGGGCGAATGACCCCGGTGAGGTAATCCCATTTGAAGTACAACGTGCCTTCGGATTCGCGCAGTTGCACATCGAGGGTGACTTGCGGTGTCTGCGAGACGCCGTAAACCTCTGGCCCAAGCACCGCCACATCATGGCGTCCTGGGTGCCCGAGCAGGCTGGTGAGTACGATCGGCATCAGTGGTGCGCCGCCACTGCGTCGGACCCGGGCCAGCTCGCGCAGCACCTCTACACCGTTGAAAAGGCGATGATCCAGCGCCTGCCAGATGGCGCCCTGCAGTTGCTGGCCACGAATCTCGAGGGTGTCGGCGGCCGCGGTTTCATAGGGCACCAGCAAGGTGTTGGTGAAGTCACCGACAACCTGGTCGATATCGGTAGTGACGGGCATCCGGTCGGAGACCGGGAAGTTCAGGGTGAAACGGTCTTCTTCGCTCCAGCAGCGCAACACTTCGCACAAGGCCAGCGCGACCACGCCGGACGGCGATATGTTGCGCGCCTGCGCCCGGGCCTGCAGTCGCTCCCAGGCATCGACGGCGAGGGTGCCTTCGTGTCGCTCGAAGTGCGACGTACCGCTGAACTCTCCAGGCTCCAGTTGAGGCAGGCGCGGGGCTGCCGGCAAGTGATTGATCTTCTCCAGCCAGTATTCGCGGTCGGCCTGGTACTGGGCGCTCTTGAGCACTTTTTGCCGATAGGCGACGTAGTCATGGAAGCTGGTCTGCAGCGCCGGAAGTTGTGGATCATCTTCCAGATACAGATCAATCAGGTCGGGAATGATCACCTGGAAAATCGACCAGGCGTCGGCGATCAACATGTCGATGCACAGATGCACTCGGCTGGCGCTGGCACTGAGGCGGCTGATGCGGAACTGGAACAGCGGCCATTGCGTGGTGCCGATTTCTTCGTTGGCCATGCGGTCGCGAACCGCATCGATCTCGCGCTCGATCTGCGCGCCGTCCAGAGCACTGAGATCGACATATTTCACCGCTTGCGTGCCGTCGACGTCGCCGATGCTCTGACGGCCGCTGGCATCGATGGTCATGCGCAGCATTGGATGTCGCTGCACCAGCAACCCCACGGCACGGGTGAAACGCTCGCTATCGAGGGCTTGCACTTCCCACTCGAAATACCCCTGGCAGCCGACGCCGCCGTAGTCGTAGAACGAACCACGACCGATCCACAGCGCCTGCTGGCTTTCGTTGAGCTCGAACGGCAGCCGTTGCTGCTCTGCCGGCAAGTGCTCGAACGTCGGCAACTGAGTGTTGTGCGAGGCATTGGCCAGGCGCACCAGATTCGCCAGGACCGGCTCCTCGAGGAATGCCCCCATTTGCACATGAATGCCATGCTTGCAGGCCAGCTCGCCGACCATGCGCAAGGCGCGCAGGGAGTCGCCACCGGCGTCGAAGAAGCTCGCCTCCAACATGGCTTCGTCACAGAGCGTCCAGGCCAGCCAGCAGTCACGTACCGCGTGGTCTGCCGGGCTCTGCGGGACAAAAACGGTCTGGTTCGCATCGCGCTCGATCGGGCTGACCTGCAACGCGCTGTAGTCCACCTTGCCATTGCGCCCGAGGGGCAGGGCGCCGGTCAAGATCTGGCTGGGTTGGGCTGCCGGATGCAAGCGCGCGGCCAAGTGCTGGCGAACCCGGGCGACCACTTCGTTGGCACCGGGAGCCAGCTCCAGGAACAATGCCAGCGTCGCGCCGAGGTCATTGCTCAAGCAATTGGCCGCGGCCTTCACCACGCCCGGAACTTGCAGCGCGGTGATCTCCAGTTCAGTCAGGTCGACCCGGTGGCCGCGGATCTTGACCACCGAGTCGGTACGGCCAAAGATTTCCACGGTGCCATCGGCCGCCATGCGCGCCCGGTCGCCGGTGCTGTATTGCAAGGCCGACGTGGCGTCCAGAGTGTTGCCACGAAAGGCTTTCCTGGTGTCCTCGGGATTGACATAGCCCACCGACAGCGTTTCGCCGGTGATGATCAACTCACCGACACAACGGGCCGGCAGTTGTTGGCCGTTGCGGTCGACCACGTACATCCGGGCGCCAGGAATCGCGCGGCCTACCGAGGGTAGCAAGGTGCGGCGCGGGGCGCTCAGGTCTTCGATGGAAACTACGGCGGCTTCTGCGGAGCCGTAGACATTGATCACCCGGTAGCCGAGGTCGCTCGGCGGCCATTGCTTGCAGCGTTCACCGGCGATCAGCATGGTGCGCAGACCGGTTCGGGTGTTCGTTGCCCACAATGCTTCGGCAATGGAAGTCATGGCCAGTGTGTGGTTCATGTCGCCTTCAAGTAGCCAGCGTGCCAGCAGGTTGACGTCCTGTAGCACCTGGGGCGCGGGAATGCATACCGTGCCGCCGGCACACAGAACCGGCAGGGGGTCGACTTCGACCATCCCGTAGCCGGGCGACGACAGCCATGAGCCGCGGCTATGCTCGCCAAGTCCGGCCTGCTCGATGACAGCGTCGAGGGTCGCGGCCATCCCTCGATAGGACAGGCAAACGGCTTTGGGCCGTCCGGTACTGCCGGAAGTCCCGGCGATAAAACAGGCTTCATTGGTGCTGTCGACCCACTTGCCGTGCTCCCAATCGACGAGGGTAGGACGGACCTGCATCTTATCGATATCCAGCAGCGGAAAGGTCAGCAGATCGCACGCGCGTTCGGTGGTGCTGCCAGCGGTCAACACCGCATGCGGGCTGCACTCTTCGATGAAGGCACGGATGCGTTCATCGGGATGCGCCGGGTCGATCAGTACGCAGGTACCGCCCATGCGTTGCACGGCGACGATCGCGACCAGATGCTGCCAGCCGCGTTCCAGGAACAACGCCAGGCGCGGGCTCGAACGGCGAGAAGTGACGCGTTCGCGTATGTGCTGGACCAATGCCTCGGAGGCGTTCCAGAGCTCGGCGTAAGTCAGGGTGCGATCGCTGTTGTCATCGACGATTGCCGCAGCCGAGGGTTTGCTCTGCACATGCCGGTAAATGCGCTCCACGAGAAACTGGCGTTCGACGGCCTCGGCCGGGGCCGGGCGGCCCGGTTGGAGCGCGGGCGCCGGCAGGGCCTTGGAATCAAGCACACGGGCGCAGGCGAAGGCCACCAACTCCAGTAATTCCAGGCTTACCGCCGGGGTCATGTAATCGCTGCGTACCGACAGTTGGCAGCGGCCCTCGTGCACCAACAGCCAGACCGGTGTTTGCGCCGCTGGCAGGTGCTTGCCATCGCTGATCTCGATATCGGCCCGCAATTGCGGCTCGCCATGGGACGCTTCGGCACTGTTGCGCAATTGTGAGATGTAGTCGCGAGCGTCTTCTGCAAGGTTCAATGTCATGCAATCGACGCTGAGCAGTGACGGCTTGGCGTCATCATGTATTGCCAACGTCAGCCGGCCTTCCGGACTGAGCAGGGAGCCCAGAACCGCAGCGACCGTGACCAGGTCATTAATGGTGGCCGTCAGGCCAGCGGGCAAGACGATCTCTTGCTGTTCTCGGGTGTTGTCTGCTGATTGCCCGGCCTGTGGTTGCGCAAAGGCGTCCCACAGGCTGCGCTCACTCCCTGACAGCGATTGTGGCGCTTGGGGTACTGATGTCATGTCGTCCCTCATCTTGTTCATGCTTCCCTGTTTTCACGCTGTGAGTTCGTTTTCGATCTGGTGAATAGCCCCGATCTGCTCCGCCAGAACCGTGGCAGCTTCAAGCACGGCTGCACGTTCCTGGTCAGTCAGTGTCGAGGCATCGACTGCGATGACGCGTTTGCTGCCCTTGGCCGCCGTGTGCCAGGTCGCGGCAGCCCGGCCACCGATGAGCACCACCGGCCGGCCGTTACCGGCCGGGTCGTAGCCGCCGATGCGTTCCAGTTCAAGGCAGTCGCGCTGCCTGGAACCGGGCGCATAGCCCATGACCAACGGGTCCCAGGCCGGCAGAAAGCGGATCTGCTTGCTCGCGGGTTTCTGCTCGCGTTGCATGAACTGCTCAAGACGCGCTTTCCCGGCCTCGCTATGCCACATCTGATCGGCGACCCGGCAGGCTGCACAGCCTTGAAGCAGCGCGCGCGCGGTCTCCTTTGAAACACCGAGCCACCAGGCAAGGTCATCGACCGTGACCGGTCCATAGTGCTCGACGTAGCGCCCGGCGATGTCACGCAGCAACGAGTCGCGGTCCAGTGGCGCACCGTCACCCGGCAACAGGCCTTCAGGTGCAGCTGAATACAGCCAGCGGTTCGACCAATGATTGGCCGCTGGTATGCGAACCAACGCGCCGTCATAGGTCGCCACTGACGTCAACGCCCGCGCCTGGGGCGCCGGCAGTTCGAGTGCTCTGGCGATGTCTTGCAAACGCACGGCGGCGCCTGTGCTCAAAGTGATCAGCGCAGGCAGCAGGCGTCGGTAATCGTCCAGGCCAAGCCCGACGTCCCGTAGCCGCCACTCGTGGCCTGCCAACGGCAGGCGAGTGGCCGCAAAGACGTTGCCTGCCAGCTCGCCGGGCAGCAGGAACTTGGAGCGTCGCATACCCGGGATACGCAACAACTCGCTGTCGTTTTCTTTCGCCAGTACGCTCTTGCGATCAAGGTTTTGATTGCGTGCCATGACCGCCAGCCAACTGGTGGGTCGCGCCGAATAAACGCCGATATAGGCCTGTGCTATCTGTGCCACCGTTGCTTGTGCAAGGCGCTCGAAATGTTCCGACACCATCCATTCCCGCAGGAGAATGTCAGTGAGGCCATTGCAGGCAGTTCTAATGCTCATATGATTCTCGATTGGCTCTGGGGCTGCGCTGTTCAGTCGCCGACGACATCGAAGTTGCAACTGCGAGTGGCCTCGACCTGATACATGTCGGACTTGGTCGGTACGAAGAACTTGCCGTCGTTACCCTCGCGATGGCGTTCCCCAGGCACCGAGACCGGCAGCGCCGGCTGCCCGGTGAGTTGTTCGTAGTCGCGGATCAGACGCGTCATGGACACCATGCGATCAAGCATCCGACGCAGCATCTCCATGCCTTCCTTGTCACCCAGCACTTCGCCTTTCTTGTCGCCTACGAGCATCGCCGGGAAGCCGTAGCCGACCATGATCATTCGGTTGAGCAAGGCGCACTGGAGCATCTGGTTGTAGACCTCGACATGGCCCATGCGCCGACCAGTGACCATGACCCCGGCCACTTTGTTGGTGAGGGTGCGGTCGTGGCGCAGGAACCCGGTGCCGACCCGTTCCAGGAACGCCGACATCAGAGGGGTTGCGCCAAAGCCATGCACGGCACAGGCGAAGATCACGCCATCGCTGGCTTCCATGAGGCGCACGGCGCGCGCGGCGTCATCTTTCTGGGCGCAGGGTTCGTTGCGAAAATTGCAATCACCGCAGGCCCCGCAAGGGTCGATTTTGGCGTTGGCCAATGAGAACACTTCGAGAATGACATCCTGTTTTTCCAGGTACTCAGCCGCCCACTCCAGCGCCCTGGCATTGTTGCCATCCACCCGTTCCGAGCCATTGATGGCGACATACTTGATCTTGTCCGTCATGGTGCTTCTCTCTCCTTAGAGTTTTGCCTGTTCCCAGGCACGATGATCGGCGGACCGTCGTGCCATGCCTCCAGCGTTGCCGGAGACTGTTTTAGCGTGCGAGGTAATCGGCGATCGGATACTTCGCGCAAAGCGCCTCGGCCTCTGCGCAGAATTGCTGGCGTAGGAGCGGATCGAGGGTGAACTCGCTGTCACCGAGCGGCGTTACCTCGTCCAGGATCCGGCAGAGCAGGTCGACGATCTCCCGGCAACCTTGCGGGTCGACATGACGCTGGGCGAGGGCGCCGGTACCTATGCGCAGGCCGCTGGTGACGAAAGACGAGCGGGTTTCGCCGGGCACACGGTTCTTGTTGACGACGATTCCACAGTGCTCCAGCGCGGTCTCGGCGATAGCGCCGGTCATCGCTGCACGCAGGCGGATCAGAATGGTGTGGTTCTCGCTGCGACCACCCACCACTTCATAGTCCCGGGCCTGGAATTCGCTGGCCATTACGTCCGCTGCAGTGCGGATGCGCTGCATCTCGGCATCGAACTCAGGGGTCATGGCGTACCCCAGTGCCGCGGCCTTGGCAGCCATCATGTTGACGGCCGGTGCGCCTTGCATCCGCGGGAACACCGCCAGTTCGAGCACGCGGCTGAACGTCGCTTCACGGCCAGGGACTTTTTCGTGGGCGTCACGGCCGGAGAGAATCAGGCCACCACGCGGGCCGGCGAGCTGCTTGTGGGTACAGGTGGTGGTGACGTGCGCAGCGTTAATCGGGCTTGGATGCCGCCCGGTTGCCACCAGACCGGCAATGTGCGAGATGTCGGCCATCAGGATGGCACCGGCTTCGTCGGCGATCCGGCGGAAGCGCTCGAAATCCACGACTCTGGAGTAGGCCGTGGCACCGCAGATGATCAGTCGCGGGCGATGTTCCAAAGCCAGCCTGCGGACTTCGTCGTAGTCGATCAGGCCTTCCTTGGTGGTGCCATAGCCAATGGCGTTGTAGTAAGTGCCCGAGAACGTCACGGGACTGCCATGGGTCAGGTGGCCGCCGTTATCCAGAGCCATGCCCAGCAGCGTGTCGCCAGGTTCGAGCAAAGCCGCGAGTACTGAGTAGTTGGCGCTGGAAGCCGAGTGCGACTGCACACCGGCGTACTGCGCAGAGAACAGCTCGCGGGCGCGTTGGATTGCCAGAGACTCGACCAGGTCGACGTTCTCGCAACCGGCGTGATAACGGCGTCCGGGCACACCTTCGGCAGTCACGTTGACCAGTACGGAGGAGGACGCGGCCAGGGTGCGCGGCTTGACCGCGCAGCAAGAGGCCACCAGCGAGAGCGTGCGTTGCTGGCGAGCGACCTCGGCGTCGAGAATCCGCGCCAGTGCGGCATCATGTTCCTGCAGATCGGCCAGGCCCCGCTTGAGCAGATCAGCCTGGGTCAGAAGTGGTTGATGATTGACTGTCATGACTTGCTATCCCTTCCTTTGGTGGTTTGTGCTGTAAAAGCCAGTACGGTTTCCTCGACCTCGTGCGCATGGGTACGCACAAAGTAGTGCCCGCCACCGGCGAGGGTGGCGGCTTGGGTGACGTTGATGAACTTGCCCCATTGCGCCAATACGACTTCAGGCTCGGCGGTGGCCGGGTCCTCGTCGCCCAGCAGCACCAGTGCAGATACGCCGTTGGCCGGGTACTGTGTCAGGTAGCGATAGGCTTCGCAGGCGATCAGGTGGTCTCTTCGACCGCGAGCCAGCATGCTCTCGACCTGAGTGTCAAACAGCCCGGTGAAGGCCCCCAGCGATCGCAAGTAGTCGGTCCAGATCTGGTCCGAGGTGGTTTCAGCAGCACGAATCGCGGCGTCTGCATCCAGTACCGGGCGTGAGGCGGCCACCACCAGAGCGAGATGGTTGTGGTGGGCGGCCATGCTTGATGCAATGCACGCAGCGGTCGCCGCGCCTGCGCAGTGGCCATAGATCACCAGATGGGCAGCGCCGATTTCTTCGATTTCGCTGGCAAGGCTGTCGAGCAGACTTTGAAAATCCGCGGCGTTCTCCACCTCGGTATCACCGAAGTCCACGCCGAACACCTGCACATCCGGATTACCTTGAAACAGATTGCGGTAGGCCGTGGCGTCTCCGCCGCCGAAAGGCACCGCAATCACCGCAGTCGAACCCGCGGCTGCTTGAACGTCGCCAAAACAGACCAGACGTGCGGCTTGTCGGGCGGCGGCGCGGACAATGCGTTGAGCAAGTCCCGCTGCCGTCGGGTGCTCGAAAAGAGTCACTATGGGCAAATTGCAAGACAGCCGCGACATCACGCGAATCGCTTCAAAGGAGTCGCCGCCGAGGTTGAAGAAGTTGTCCTCGTGGCCAACACTCGGCAGGCCGAGCACCTCGGCAAAAGTGGCGCAGACGCGAGCCACTTCATCAGCCAGAGCGTGTTCATCAAGCTGGATGTTTTCAGTCATTCCATTCACTCCTATCCATAAATACATCAGCGAGTTCATTGAGCAGATTGGTGGCTGCGCTGGCGTCGCAAAACGGTCCCTCGAGTTCCAGGAGCAGTTGCGAAGCGCCGGTACGCCGTATGTCGATGCCGACCGGAAAAGTTGCACTCATCACATGTGAAGCCGGTATGCCGCGTCGACCGGCACCATTGATGAACAGCTCGGACGCGCGGCAGCAGGCCAGCGCCTGGCGCGCCGCCGGCGAGCGACGGGCGCATGCTTCAAGGCTGATTTGCCCGGGCAGCACAAGCGCTCCAGGGGTCGCCACAGAGCGTGGAACAAGACCCGTCATCATGCCGATGGCATCCTGCTGGTGAGCCTCGCGCCAGTTGTGCGACGAACACAGGGTGTCGCCTTCGGCGATAACAGCGGCCCGCTGCAGGCAGTCCAGGAGTTTCGCTACGGGCGGCTTGTCGGCATTGATTGATGCGATGTCCAGGGTGCGTTGCAGGCTGATGCGCTGCCGTTGGATGTCGAAGGCCAAGCGCCCGGTTTGCAGCAAACGCACGGGGGTCATGGCGTGCGCCGCAGCGGTCAGATGCGCGCCATCAACTTCCGCGAGCTGTGTTTGCGCCCGGATGTATTCGCCATGGCGTTCGCGCCCTCGACGCATGCACATCAGGGCCGAGTCGATATCTTCTGTTTGTAGCTGTCGTGCCAGCACCTCAAGGCTATGTTCGTCGGCCAACCCATGATGGATCGAGACCAGGCAGTGCACTCCAGCGCGGGTGGTCAGGCTGCCGACGGCAAATAGCGCAGTGCCGGATCTGACAGCCAACTGAACCTTGCGCAAGGCTTCTGGAACGCCGTCTTCCTCCAGATCAAGCACTGCAAGATACTGGCCGAGCGCTTCGCCCCATCCAGCGATCACCAACTGACGCAAAAGTCTAAAATCCGGATGGGTCGCGGTTTTGAAAGGTATGACGATGGAAACTTCCTGAGCGACCCCGGCATAGATGCCTTGGGCGACCAGGGCCTTGGCCTCGACACTCAGACTGGCATCGGCAAGTGCTTGCGTCATGCTCATCTGCTCGGTCGATTCTTTGTTCGAGCGTTCAACTGTTATTTTTGACACGTCAGGTCCTCGGCGCATAGGCAGCAGCCGGCGGCGATCTCGATCCATTGAGGAGTACATTCCCGGGCAGTCGCATCTCTCCCGTTCAGCGGGAAAGACATAGAACGCGCACAGGTTTTTGTACGACAGACTCAGTCAGTCATGTCGTAAAAATGTGTCAGTTATTTGCTGGCTATGAGCGGGCCAATCAATTTCTAAGGCGCACGCTAAGGAGAGAGCCTGACGTCATCTCGGGCAGGGCTCTGGGGGTATGGGAAATATTGCTTACAGCATTTCGCTCATGGGGTGAGGTGCTGAAAGCTGGAGACACAGGCGAGTGCGGCAGGCATCGAGCCACAGTCATGTCGGCAGAGAAAAACATTTAGCCATTCCTTAGCTTTGGTCGAAAAGTGTCGCCTCTTGGCGAACTCAACAATGCATCCTTTGACGCGGCTCCAAACTCGTCCTGATGGAGCCAAGGAAACCCCCTACGCGTCATGTGGATAACTTAAGTCGGAAATGTCGTAATCGCAAGTAAGATTTTTCCGATTATTAAAAAATTGTCGGACGATCTGAGACTGCGGTTCGGCAGTGAATAACAAAAAGGGGCTTTTGTCAGCGCAGTATTGGAGGAGTGGTTCAACGGTGAAGTGCGCTACGGCCCGGTAACAGGCCGCAGCGCCGAGGTGAGGGGAGAAATAGAGGGAAAGGGTTCAGCCGTGAATATGTTCAGCCGCATGCATGGCCAGGTAGGCATCCAGCTTCTTGTCGTTCAAACCCAAGGTGTCGAGAATTTGCGCCATGAAACTGACCGGCGCGCTGCCGGGAGCCGTGACCACACCCTGGTCGGCAACAGCGTACGGTACGTCCTGGTAATAATCTGCTCCGCGATAATGCACCTGCTTCAGGTTGTCAACGCAATTAGAGGTGTGCTGCAAGTGATCCAGCACTCCAGCCTTGGCCAGTACGCGGGTACCGTCACAGATTCCCGCCACGACGATATTCCTGTCGTGGGCCTCACGGACCAGCGCCTCGATGGCGGGTGCCTTGTCTGTTTTCCAGATTGGGCCTCCCGTCACAATCAGCAAGTCGACATCGTCCAGCCGAATGACCTCGATGGCCAGGTTGGGGATGATGGTCATGCCTCCGGATGATGTCACTTGCTTGCCACCGGGAGCGGCAAAACAAGTCTCGAAGCCATAGTAGGCTCGGCCCGTGGAGTTGATCAGCGCGGGCTCCCAGTCAGAAAAATTTTCGGTGAGAATAGTAACGGCACGTACCATTTGAGTGTCCTTCTCAAGTTTCCATGATGATCAGCAGCAACCTGCCCAGCAGGGTTTTCCAGGTGGGCATGGCCGTCGAGTGTAGATGCAAGCGGGGCTGATGAATGATGCGGCTGAGTATTGGCAGTGTGTATTTCAACTGACAATGACAGTGATCAACGCGGCGGCATATTCAGCCGCTGGAGAGAACTCCGTCCCTTCATCTGATGCCGACTGCGAATTGGCAACAGCAGCGGATGACCCTGATTCCTTACGAGGCAAGTGCTCGATATCGAGGTAGCGCAATAGAAATCAGAGCCACCAGCAGTACAAAACCACTGGAACAGGCTGGCGGCGGGGGAGGAGACCCCACAGCAAGCGATCTGGTATTGCTGCGTTGCGAGGGGGTAGTCTGAAGCATCAACGCATTACGGCCTATCAAACAGCAAAATTTTCCAATGAACAGACATCCTCATCCTGTTCATCCACTTCTTTGATCTGCTCAATCATCGCCTCCGCCAACGGCGACAATCGGTACCCCGCACGGCTGACAATTCCATAGCGGGTGTAACGCTCCTCCAAGTCCTCAGCCAGCCCATCAATCGTCAAACACACCAATTCCCCCCGGGCCATGTGCAGCACATCGCTATTGGCACTGACGATGCCGATGGCGTCCGAGCGCAACACCACGCCCATCAGGCTGTAGCCGTTCTCGCATTCCACATTGGGCAGGTAGTCCGGCCGCCCGCTGAGGTCGACGATGACCTTGCGCAGGTTCGGCGGGCGGATGGTCACGGCCAGGGGATAACTCATCAGCTCGGCGGCGGTGACGCTGGCTTGCCCGGCCAGCGGGTGGCCGGCGCGGCAGCAGAAATACCAGCGGCGCGCGCGCAGGCGATGGGTGTGGTAGTCGGGGTTGGCTTCGAAGTGGCGGGTGTCGGCGACGAAGAATTCGAACTCTTCGCTGAGCAGGCGCTTGCTCAGGCTTTGCCAGTCATCCACCTGGAATTGCACGCGGGCCTTGGGGTAGCGCCCGATGAAACTGCCGATGGCGCGGGGGATCAAGCCGCCAGCCGGTGCCGGCCCGCAGCCGAAGCGCAGTTCGCCGGCCTCCAGGCCATTGAACTGGCTGATCTCGTTGGCCAGTTGCTGCGCGCCACTGACCAGACGCCGCGCATGTTCAAGCAGCACCTGGCCTTGTTTGGTCGGCGCCAGGTCCTTGCGGCCACGGTCGACCAGTTGGCACCCGGCGCTATGTTCCAGCGCCTGGATGCTGCGACTGAGCGCCGACTGCGACAGGTTCACAGCCAGCGCCGCTGCAACAAAACTGCGGTGTTCGGCGAGGGCGATGAAGTGGCGGAGTTGGCGCAGGTCGATATGCATTTTTCACATCAAAAATATCCGGGAAATGCATTGGCTATGCATCAGGTCGACTCCTTATAAAGGCTATCTCTTATGCAGTAAATGTTCGATAAAAAATAAATAAATAACTTTGTGGAATATGCGCTGTTGGATATTTCCAGGTTTGGGAGCCGCTTATGAGTCTGTTGAAGTCCTTGCCCATGGCCCTGTTAGTGGCCGGCAGCACCCATTGGTCGCCGACCCAGGCCGCCGAAGCACCCGCGTCGGCAAGCAAGGGCGAAAGCGCCGGCGGCCAACTGGAAACCGTCACGGTCACCGCCCGGCGGCGTACCGAAAGCGCCCAGGAGGTGCCCACGCCCATGAGCGTGATCGGCGGCCAGGCCCTGGAAAGTCAGCGGGTGTATCGGATTCAGGACCTGCAGCAACTGGTGCCCAGCGTCAACGTCGCCTATATGCATGCGCGCCAGTCCAGCGTGTCGATTCGCGGGCTGGGCAACAACCCGGCCAGCGACGGCCTGGAAGGCAGCGTGGGCCTGTATATCGACAACGTGTACCTTGGACGACCGGGCATGGCGGTGTTCGACTTGATGGACATCGAGCAGCTTGAAGTGTTGCGCGGCCCGCAAGGTACCCTGTTCGGCAAGAACACCACGGCGGGTGTGATCAACATCAGCACCCGCGCGCCGAGTTTCACCCCCGAGCGCAGTATCGAAACCTCGTTGGGCGAGGACGGTTACTTCCAGACCAAGGGCACGATCTCCGGCCCGCTCAGCGATGATCTGGCGGGACGTTTCTCGGCCTATCGCACGCGCAGCGACGGCGATATCAAGAACGAATACGACGGCCACGACCTCAATGGCGGCTCGCGTCAGGGCTTTCGCGGGCAACTGCTGTACAAGCCCAGCGAGACGTTCAACCTGCGCTGGATCGGCGATTACAACGAGGAAGACTCCAGCGCCGGCACCCGCGTGTTGTACAGCACGGGGCCGACCATCAATGGCACCAACCTCTATGCGTCTCGGGCCGCTGCAGCGGGGGCGACGCTGGTGGATGGCACTCATCGCAAGGTCAACCTGGACAGCGACCAGCACGTCACGGTGTTCCAGGGCGGTACATCGCTGGAGGCCAACTGGACGCTGCCGAGTGACTTCACGCTGACGTCGGTCAGTGCCTATCGCTGGTGGAATTTCACCCCGCGCAACGATGATGGGCTCAACGTGCCGGCGTCCTATAACGCTGGCGTGTCGGTGGAAGATAAACAGTGGTCCCAGGAGTTTCGGCTGGCCTCGCCCACGGGTGGGTTCTTCGACTACGTGCTGGGCGCGTATTACTTCGGCTCCGACCTGGATAACAGCTCCTTCGCCTATTACGGGCCTAAGGCCGATATCTGGAACGGCACGCCGACTGGCGCCTTGAACAATGTCAGCAGTGTCGGTAACGGGCATATCCGTACCGACAGCTTCGCATTGTTCGCCCAAGGCACCTGGCACCTTACGGAGCGCCTGGATTTCACCGCCGGCTTGCGCGGCACCTATGAAGAGAAAAGCGCGTGGGTCACGCGTAATGCCCCACTTGGTGGTGCCGCGGTGGCCGGCGCCGCTGCCACGGCACGACGCGGGCGCACGGGAGCGTATGATTCGGGCGACCTTAATCAGTACAGCGCCACGCCGTCGGGGCTGCTCAACCTCAGTTACCACTTCAATGAAAACCTGCTGGGCTACGCGACGCTGTCCCATGGCGAAAAGTCCGGCGGGGTCAACCTGGCAGTGGGTTCGGCGCCGACTGCGGGTGCCGACTCCTTGCTGATCGGCACCGAGCGCGCCAACAACGCCGAGTTGGGCTTCAAGAGCACGCTGTGGGATCGTCGCCTGCAGCTCAACGCCAACCTGTTCTGGACCCAGGTCAACGGCTACCAGACCAACGCTTACGATCAGGACAACCGCGTGCAGTACCTGACCAACGCCGGTTCCGTGCGTTCGCGTGGCGTTGAAGTGGAAAGCACCCTGGTGCCGATCAAGGGCCTGACGCTGAACCTCAACGGCTCGTTCAACGATGTGAGCTACCTGTCATACAAGGATGCACCCTGCCCGCCGGAAGTCAGCTTGCGCCCCGGCGCCCCGGCATCCTGCGACCTTACGGGGCATCAAGTGGTCGGCGCGTCGAAATGGATCGCCAACGCCAATGGTGAGTACAAATGGAACCTGGATAACGGCTTCGAGCCCTACGTGACCGCCAGCTATGCGTTCCGCTCCAAAGCGGTGGGTACCGTGGAGGATTCCGATTACGGACAGATTCCGGCCTACGCCGTGGTCAACCTGTCCACCGGCCTGCGCGGCAACTACCAGCAAGGGCAGTGGGACGTGTCGTTGTGGCTGAAGAACGCCTTCGACAAAACCTACTACACCACGCTGTGGACGGGCGGCAACGGCGGCTATGAAGGCTTGCTGGGCACACCGCGCACCCTAGGCGTGACCGGGCGCTACGACTTCTGACCCGGTGCGATAGGTGGCCGGGCTGAACACCCGCGTCACCATCAGCATCGCCACCACCGTGACGATCAGCACGACCCAGGCGCTGACAAAAGTGCCGGTGAGTTCACGCAGCCAGCCGGTCAGCCAGGGTGAAATCGCGTTGATCAAAAAGCCTACGCCTTGCACGAAAGCCGCCAGTTGCCCGGCCTGGCGCGGGTCGCGGTGGTGGTCAAGGGTCAGCAGCAAACTCAAGGCGAAGCAGGCACCCAAGCCGAAGCCGATCAGCGCCACCCACACATGGGGGAATTGTTGCGGCGCTATCAGCAGGCCGAGGTAGCCCACGGTCTGTGCCAGCAAACTGATACCGAGCAGGGGACGACGGTCGATGCCGCGCTGTGCCAACACCGGCATCAGTAGTGCGGCAATCACTTGGAAGATGGTCATGAACGCCAGCAACGAACCGCTGGGCAACACGCCCCAGCCCAGTTGCTGATAGTACGCAGGCAGCCACGCCACCATGCTCATGTAGCCGCAATTGACCAAGCCGAAGTACAACGCCAGCAGCCATGCCCGACGATTGCGCAGGCCCTTGAAGGCGGGGATTACCTTGGCGCTCCTGGCCGCACCCAACGGTACGAACCCCCACAGCAACAGGGCGGCTATCGCAGGCAGCAGCCAGATCCCCAGGCCCGCCTGCCAGTGCTGAAAGTGTGTGGCCACCACCGGGCTCAGCAGGGCCGCCAGCCCACCACCGGCCATCAATGACGCGGAGTACACGCCCATCGCCACCGGCACGCGGTGATGGAATTCGCGCTTGATCATTGCCGGCACCAACGCCTGGATCAGCGCCACACCGGCGCCTCCCAGCAGCGCCGTAACCAGCAGGGCCGATGCCTGGCCCATCAGCCAGCGCGCCAGGCAGGCCAGCAGAATCATCATCAAGCCCAGGGCAATGCCGCGCCGCTCTCCCAGGCGCGCCTCCACGCGCACGCCCACCAGCGCCACCAGGCCCATGCAGATCACCGGCAGGCTAGTCAGCAGGGCACTGCTCTGGAAGCTCAAACCGGTGGCCTGGCGAATTTCCCCGAGCAACGGGCTGATGGAACTGAGGATCGGCCGCAGGTTCAGCCCCAGCACTACCAGCAGGCCCCAGCCGGCGAGGGATTTATTCAGCTGCATGCAGGTTTTTCCAGTGTTGGTACAGCGCGGTCATGGCCGCATCGGGCCGGTGTTGGATGGGCAGGCGTTGTTCGCTCAAAGGCAAGCCGACCTGTTGCCCAATGGTCGCCGTCGACAAACCGTACGGCTCGGCCATGGCGTTACTGGCGGCGAACACCACACGCTCGACGCCGCACAGGTACATGGCGCTCAGGCACATCGGGCAAGGTTGGCCGCTGGCGTAGATTACGCAGCCTTCCAGGCGTGTGCCGAGCTGCCGGCTGGCAGCGCGGATCGCCAGCAGCTCGGCATGAGCGGTGGGGTCCTGGCTGAGGTGGATTTCATTCACGGCTTCCACCAGTGCTTCACCTTTGTGCGTCAGCACGGCGCCAAATGGGCGACCGCCTTGGGCCACATTGGCCCGGGCCAGGGCGACAGCGCGGAGCAGGTGCTGTTGATCGGCGCTCATGAACGTTCCTTTGGGCAGGATGGAGGGTGAAGTATGGTCAGTGGTCTTGGTATTCTGAAATTAAATATAAGCATGCCAATCAGTGGCAAATACGATGGTGACGTCCATGTTCGATCCTGTGTTATTGCGCAGTTTTGTCGCCGTGGTGGACTGCGGCAATTTCACCCGCGCCGCCGAACGCCTGCATCTGACCCAATCCACCGTGAGCCAGCAGATTCGCCGCCTGGAAGAGGCGGTTGCGTGCCAATTGCTCGACCGTGACCAGCGCCGGGTGGTCGCCACCGTCGAGGGTGAGCGGTTGCTGGCTTATGCACGGCGCATCCTGGCGCTGCATGAAGAGGCCGCCGATGTGTTGGTCAACCAGCAAAGCGACGGTGTGTTGCGCCTGGGAGTGCCGGAGGATTTTGCCGCCGAACGCCTGATGCCGTTGCTCTCGGCTTTTGTGGTGGCTCACCCCAGGGTGCGGCTGGAGGTCACCAGCGGTCTGGGCCCTGAATTGCAGCGCCAGTACCGGGGCGGTGAGTTTGACGTGTTGCTGGTCAAGCAGATGGGCGACAGCGATGACTGCCTGGCGTCCTGGCCGGAACCGTTGTGCTGGGTCGACAGCCGTAACACGCCATCCCTAGGGCGCGACCCGTTGCCGCTGGTGGCGTTTCCGGTGGGTGGGTTGTATCGCAATGAAATGCTCCACCATCTGGAGGTGGGCGGTTGGCGCTGGCGCATCGGCTATTCCAGCGCCAGTCTGGCCAGCGTGTGTTCGGCGGTGTCGGCGGGGTTGGGGATCAGCCTGCTGCCGCGACGGGTGTTGCAGCCTGGGCATGTGGTACTCGGCGAAGACAGCGGTTTGCCGACGGTGCAGGGCGTACGGCTGGCGGTGTATGGCCGCAGCGGTTTGGGGGCGGCGGGGCAGACGTTGCAACGCCAATTGCTCGATTTGTGTGCAAACAGCCCGGGTTGAACCATGCCTTTGCAGAATATTTTGTATGCCTGCAAAGCATTGAAAAATAACGCCTTCGCCCGAGGCCACGGCGGGCGCGGGTTTGGCGTTTCAGCACGTTTCCCTTATTCAAATCAGGCATATCTATAACTTTAAAGATTACTTTAAGAGATAAGCGTCTGGCCCCGATGATTCAGCCCTCGACGGCCGCTTTGGCAGGCCTGTCGGTTTTTTTGTGTGAAAACCGTAGGGAGTGAACCAATGGGCAATGTCCAGACCGCCGCCAGTGCACACGAGGCGCCATGGCGCCAGGCACCGGGTGGTGAGTTGGTCGACCTTGGCCGGCCGCACCGCGCGCCGTTGGGGCAACTGCGATTGCAGAGGACGCCGAAGCGTATCTCGAGTCGCCGCGAAGGGATTCTGCTGGGGCTGCTGGTGTTGGCTTTGCACGGTGCGGTGATTTATTGGCTCAGCCAGAAACCCACACCGGTGCTGCCGGTCGTGCCGCCGGAAATCCCACCGATGACTATCGAATTTTCCCAGCCGGCGCCGCCGCTGGTTGAACCGCCACCGCCTGTGCCGCCGCCACCACCTCCCGTGGTCGAGCCACCGCCACCGGTAGTGGATGAACTGGCGGCTAAACCTGCGCCGCCAAAACCGATCCCCAAGCCAAAGCCCGTGCCCAAGCCCAAGCCAAAACCTGAGCCGGCACCGAAAGCGGTCGAGCAACCGCCTGCGCCACCGACGCCTGCGCCGCCCGCCCCGGCAGCACCCGCCCCTGTCGCCGCGCCAGCACCGGTCACGCCGGCTTCGGCCAACGCCGCTTACCTGAAGAACCCGGCGCCCGAATACCCCTCACTGGCCCAGCGCCGCGGTTGGGAGGGCACGGTGTTGCTACGGGTACATGTCTTGGCCAGCGGCAAGCCGGGTGAGATCCAGGTCCAGAAAAGCAGCGGTCGCCAGCAACTCGATGATGCCGCATTGGCCGCTGTAAAGCGTTGGAGCTTTGTACCGGCCAAGCAGGGCGATGTAGCCCAGGACGGTTGGGTCAGCGTGCCGATCGATTTCAAGATTCACTAACTATCGCGCTGCGGTGTGCCGTACACGCCGCAATCTGTACAGAGGGAAAACATCATGGCATTAGCATCTCCACTTGAATCCATCGAAAGCGCGGTGATCTGGCTGCTGGTGGTCTTTTCGGTCGCCACCTGGGGCTTGGCATTGCTGAAGGGTGTGCAATTCGGGCGCCTCAAGGCCCAGGATCGCAAGTTCCACAAGCAGTTCTGGGCGGCGTCGAGCCTCGATTCCGCTGCTGAACTGGCCGAGACCCAACCGGGCGCGGCGGCCCGTGTGGCCCAGGCCGGTTATGCGGCGATCCAGGTCGGCGAGGCGCCCCATGCAACAGACCTGAGCCAGGCGATCAATCATCAGGACCGCCTCGAACGTGCCCTGCGCCAACAGATCGTGCGCGAGCGTCGCTCCCTGGAAACCGGCCTGGCCGTGGTCGCCAGTATCGGCAGCACTTCGCCGTTCATCGGCCTGTTCGGCACCGTGTGGGGGATCATGGAAGCGCTCAAGGGCATCAGCGCTGCTGGCTCCGCCAGCCTCGAAACCGTAGCCGGCCCGATTGGTGCAGCGCTGGTCGCCACCGGGGTGGGGATCGCCGTGGCCGTGCCTGCAGTGTTGGTTTACAACTACTTCCTGCGTCGCCTGAAGCTGACGGCTGCCGACCTGGATGACTTTGCCCACGACTTTTACAGCCTGGCGCAGAAGAACGCCTTCCGCGTCCTGCTGCATCCGACGCTGACCAAGAACGCGGCCGGCAACCCGCAAAAAGTGAAGGAGGCATCCTGAGATGGCCTTCTCCACGCAAGACAGCGATGAGGTGCTGAGCGAGATCAACGTGACGCCATTGGTGGACGTGATGCTGGTGCTGCTGGTGGTGTTTATCGTCACCGCGCCGCTGTTGACCAACGCGATTCCGATCAACCTGCCCAAGACCCAGGCCGTGGCTCCCGTGGAACAGAAAGACCCGCTGGTGGTGAGCATCGACGGCACCGGCAAACTCTTTATCAACAAGGACGAAATCCAGCCGGACCTGCTCGAATTCAACCTGCAGGCGGCCAAGGCCAAAGATCCCGATGTGCGGGTGCAACTGCAGGCCGACGACGGTGTGAACTACGGCGAAGTGGCGCGAGCCATGGCGTCTATCGAACGTGCGGGAATTACCAAGTTATCGGTGATAACGGCGCGTTAGCGGACAGCTGCAAGCTACAAGCTACAAGCTACGAGCTACGAGCTACGAGCTACGAGCTACAAGCTACAAGTAAAAGCGGATTGGCTCTTGACTTGTAGCTTGCAGCTAACCGCTCGAAGCTGCTTTTTTAGGCCGTCTCCTTGGCAGGGTGCGGCCTTTTTTTTGCTTTCAACTTGCAGCATGCAGCTTGTAGCTAAAAACTAACTTTCAGTTATTAATAAATAGCTTCTTATTCCTTAACGAACATAAACCCCGTCCCTATACTGATCGGCAACGTTAAACGCTGCAGGAGGGCACACCCATGCACAGCGAGTCGATTCGTTACCTGATCGTGCCGGGCTGGCAAGGATCGCCAGAAGATCATTGGCAGAGTCATTGGCAGAACAGCCTACCCAACAGTGCGCGCGTGGAGCAGGCCGATTGGCTGACGCCACGTCGCGAAGACTGGGTGGCCGCGCTGGCCGAGGCCATCGCCGCCGACAGTACGCCGGTGATTCTCATCGCCCACAGCCTGGGTTGCATCACGGTCGCCCACTGGGCTGCCACGGCACCGCTGGCGTTTTTGCGTCAGGTGCGTGGCGCCTTGCTGGTGGCCCCGGCCGATGTCGAACGCCCGGCCTGTGCTCCCGCTCTGCGCAATTTCGCGCCGATACCGACCGACTTGTTGCCGTTTCCCAGTCACGTGGTCAGTTCCGACAACGACAGCGCCGTCAGCGCGCCAAGAGCCTTGGAGCTTGCGCGCCATTGGGGCGCCGAAGCCGGTATTTTGTCCGGGGCCGGCCATATCAATGTGAAGTCCGGCCACCAGCGATGGGAGCAGGGTTTCGCCTACCTTTATCGCCTGCAAAGCCGCCTCGAACATCACGCCCGGCGCACTGCCTGATATTTTTTCAACGCCCCGTCCCTTGAGTGGATTTGGGGCGGGAGCCTGCCATGAGTCATGAAACCTACGGCCAGCCGCTGCTGACCTTCCCCGATTCGGAAAAAAGCCCGCTGAGCATCCGCGCCAAGGCGTTGGTGTTTGTCGACCCGCGTTCGCGGCAATTGCGCGAAGACTTGGAAAGCCTCGCACCGCTTGCCCTGCCCGTGTTGATTCGCGGCGAGACGGGGACGGGCAAAGAGTTGCTGGCGCGACAGATCCACCGCGGCAGTGATCGCACCGGGCTGTTCGTCTCAGTCAATTGCGGCGCGATCAGCCCCACCTATGCCGATGCCGAGTTGTTCGGGTACGCCGCCGGCAGCCACAGTGGCGCGGCCAGCAGCCGCGCCGGGTGGTTTGGTTCGGCCAATGGCGGCACGTTGTACCTGGACGAGATCGGCGACCTGCCACTGCCGATCCAGGTGAAACTGCTCGCCGCCCTGGAAAACCATGAGGTCACCCGCGTCGGTGCCCATCAGCCCAGTCCGGTGGATGTGCGCCTGGTGGCCGCGACGAGTATCGACCTGGCCCAGGCCGTGGCCGCCGGCAAGTTCCATGAGCGCCTGTTCCATTACCTGAGCGAAGGCCAACTCGAACTGCCTGCCTTGCGCGAACGCGTCGGTGACATCCTGTCTTTGGCCGAATACTTCCTCGGCATCTACAGCCAGCGCCTGGACCTGCCGGTGCCGTTGATCAGTGAAGCCGCCCAGCATGTGCTGGAACGCCACAGTTGGCCGGGTAATACCCGCGAGCTGGAAAACGTCATCCACTTTGCGTTGCTGGTGAGCAGTGGCGATGAAATCCTGCCCGAGCATTTGAACCTGCCGGTGGCGGGCTCGCCGCTGGAACAGGTGCAGCGGATATTCCATAGCGCCACGGCGGCCGAGCAGGAAACCTTGCGCAAATGGCTACATGAACAAAATGGAATATCAACGTGAATAAAAGATATTGTTCGGGAATAAAAAATCTAGGTATTGTCCCATTCACGCCGCGATAGCACTTCGCTGGCACACCACATAAGAACGGTCGTCAGAGACGCCCCGGAATTTCGATAAGGACACTGCATGAAAAAGGTTCTGTTGTTTACCGCACTGGCGGCTGCCCTGACTGCAAGCTTGGCCCAGGCCAACGAGAAACTGGTGGTCGCTGCGACCCCGATCCCGCACGCCGAGATCCTCGAGCTGATCAAGCCGACCCTGGCCAAAGAAGGCGTGGACCTAGACATCAAGGTTTTCACCGACTACGTGCAGCCAAACGTGCAGGTGGCCGAGAAGCGTCTGGACGCCAACTACTTCCAGACCCTGCCGTACCTGGAAAACTTCAACAAGGGCAAGGGCACCAACCTGGTGACCGTGGTCGGTGTGCACGTTGAACCTTTCGGCGGCTACTCGAAAAAGATCAAGAACATTTCTGAGCTCAAGGATGGCGCGACCGTTGCCATTCCAAACGAGGGCTCCAACAGCGGCCGTGCCCTGTTGCTGCTGCAGAAGGCCGGTGTGATCACCCTGAAAGACCCAAGTAACGCCCTGGCCACGCCGAAAGACATTGCCAGCAACCCGAAACACCTGAAATTCAAAGAGCTGGAATCGGCCTTGCTGCCGCGCGTACTGGACCAGGTGGACCTGGACCTGATCAACACCAACTACGCCCTGGAAGCTGGCCTGAACCCGGCCAAGGACGCATTGATCATCGAAGACGCCAAATCGCCGTACGTGAACTTCCTGGTGGCTCGCCCGGACAACAAGGACAGCGACGCTATCCAGAAACTGTCCAAGGCCCTGACCAGCCCGGAAGTCAAAGCCTTCATCGAGAAGAAGTACAACGGCGCGGTCGTGCCTGCGTTCTGATGTAAGCCAAACCCCCTTCAAGGTTTGAACGCCGACGGCTCCTACAGCGTCGGCGTTTTTTTATTGGGCCTTGGCAGGCAAAAACTGTGGGGGGAGCTTGCTCCCGATAGCGGTGGTTCCGTCAGCACATCGATAAGCCGGCAGGTCACTACCGGGAGCAAGCCCACTCCCACATTGGATCTACAGTGGTTAGAGCGAGCGGCTGTTGATCGCCCTGCGCAACGCCACCAGCCACTTCACCAACTCCTGCGGATCCATCGGTTTCGCTTCGTTCATGGTTCGATCCCTCGAATCTTTCGACCCCAAGACCTTAGCTGCCAGCGGTGAAACCCGCGAACCCGGCGGTTATCTTTTTGGGTGATATCAATATGCTATTTGGGTATTTAAATTTTACTTTTTATACCTTTAAAGTTCGCGCTACCCGACGTTACCCACGTTGATATGGACCGCTCTCGCTGCATTACCCCTGCGGCGTCATGGACTCACAATGACCTTCGATTTCGCGTTTATCCTCAGCACCTTGCCGGCATTTCTCAAGGCCGTGGGTGTGACGCTGCAAGTGGGCCTGATCGCTATCGCCACCTCGCTGCTGGTGGCGTTGATCAACGCAGCGCTGCTGGTGTTTCGCACGCCGTATGTGTCGCGCCTGGTGGCGCTCTATGTAGAGTTGGCGCGCAACACCCCGCTGTTGATCCAGCTGTTCTTCGTTTACTTCGCCTTGCCGGCCCTGGGTTTGAATATCTCCGGGTTCTGGGCAGCGATTATCACCATGACGTTCCTCGGCGGCGCCTACCTCACTGAGGTGCTGCGTGCCGGTGTGGAAGCGGTGCCTCTGGCGCAGATCGAGTCGGGCAAGTCCATCGGCCTGTCCGACTGGCAGTTGCTGCGCCATGTAATTCTGCCCCAGGCCGGCATCCTCAGCCTGCCGGCGCTGTTCGCCAATTTCATCTTCCTGCTCAAGGAAACCACCGTAGTGTCTGCCGTGGCGGTGCCGGAGATTCTCTACACCACCAAGAGCTACATCGCGCTCTACTACAAGACTTACGAAATGCTCGCGGTGTTGACGCTGATCTGCGTGTTGCTGTTCTTGCCGCTGTCGTTGCTGCTCAGCCGTCTGGAAAGGAGGCTCCAGCATGGCCAGTTCGGGTCTTGAATTGTTGTGGGTGTCGTTGCCGCAACTGGGCAAGGGCGCTGCGCAAACCCTGTCGATTTCTTTGTTGAGCATCGCCTTCAGCACCGTCGGCGGCGTGGTATATGGCGTGTTGCGCACGCTGAACAAGCGGGCGATCAACCTGGTGCTGCGGGTGTACCTGGAACTGTTCCGGGCGATTCCGGTGCTGGTGTGGTTGTACCTGCTGTTTTTCGGCCTGCCGATTTTCTTTGGCCTGAGCCTCCCCAGTTTCTGGTGTGCGGTGTTGGTGTTGTCGCTATGGGGCGCCAGTGAAGTCGGCGAAGTGGTGCGCGGCGCGTTGCATTCATTGCCCCGTGGCCAGCGCGAAGCGGGCTTGTCGATTGGCCTGTCCGCGCCGCAACTGTACGGCTACGTGCTGCTGCCCCAGGCCCTCAAGCGCATGACGCCACCCACCATCAACGTCTACACACGCCTCATCAAGACCAGTTCGCTGGCCGTACTGATCGGCGTGGTGGATGTGATCAAGGTCGGCCAGCAAATCATCGAACGCACCTATGAGTCGGTATTGATCTACGGCGTGCTGTTTCTGTTTTTTTTCTTTATCTGCTACCCGTTGTCGGCTGCCTCCAAGGTGCTGGAACGGCGCTGGGCCCAAGCATGAGTGCATTGATCGAGTTCCAGGGTTTCAACAAATTCTTTGGCGAGGCGCAGGTGCTCAAGGGCATCGACCTGAGCGTGCAACGCGGCGAAGTGGTGGTGATCCTCGGCCCCAGCGGCTGCGGCAAAAGTACCTTGCTGCGCTGCCTCAACGGGCTTGAGGTCGCGCATAGCG
The DNA here is from genome assembly GCF_004519405.1 of Pseudomonas sp. BCA17. GTDB lineage: Bacteria > Pseudomonadota > Gammaproteobacteria > Pseudomonadales > Pseudomonadaceae > Aquipseudomonas. The sequence goes on from NZ_SGWI01000007.1 coordinate 139,912, forward strand.
GCAGCCTGCGTTTTGCAGGTAGGGAATTGCTGGATACATCCACTGACTGGCGCCAGGTACGCCAGGACATCGGCATGGTGTTCCAGAGCTACCACTTGTTCCCGCACATGAGCGTGCTCGACAACATCCTGCTCGGCCCCTTGAAAGTGCAAAAGCGCGACCCCCGCGAAGCCCGCGCCCAGGCCGAAAAACTGCTGGAGCGCGTGGGCCTTGCCGACAAGCGGGACGCCTTCCCGCGCCAGCTCTCCGGCGGCCAGCAGCAACGCATCGCCATCGTGCGCTCGTTGTGCATGAACCCTCAGGTCATGCTTTTTGATGAGGTCACCGCCGCCCTCGACCCGGAAATGGTCAAGGAGGTGCTGGAGGTGATCCAAGGCCTGGCCCGCGATGGCATGACCCTGTTGATCGTCACCCACGAAATGGCCTTCGCCCGCGCCGTCGCCGACCGCGTGATCTTCATGGAGGCGGGGCGCATCCTCGAACACAACACCCCCGAAGAATTCTTTACGAACCCGCAAACCGCACGCGCGCAGCAGTTCCTCGAGAAGTTCTCCTTTATGTCAACACTGCCCAAGAAAACCAAGGAACTGGAGCTGATATGAAAAAATTACTGCTGCCGCTGTTTGCCGTCGCACTGCTGGCCGGTTGCGATAAAAAGGCCGAAGAGCCCGCAAAACCTGTCGCCGCTGCTGCGAGTTATATCGACAAAATCAAGGCACGGGACAAACTGATCGTCGGCGTGTTCACCGACAAACCGCCGTTTGGCTTTGTGAACGAAGCTGGGCGTTATGTCGGCTTCGATACCGACATCGGCCGCCAATTCGCCAAGGACCTGCTGGGGGATGAAAACAAGGTTGAATTCGTTGCCGTGGAGCCGGCCAGCCGTATTCCGTTTCTGCAAAGCGACAAGGTCGACCTGATCCTCGCCAACATGACCGTGACGCCGGAGCGTAAGGAAGCGGTGGATTTCACCAATCCCAACCTGAAAGTCGCGGTACAGGCCCTGGTGCCCAACGACAGTGCGGTGAAGCGCCTGGATGACCTGGCCAGCCGTACCACTATCGTGACCACCGGCACCACCGCCGATATCTGGCTGACCAAGAACCACCCGGACTGGAAACTGCTCAAGTTCGAGAAAAACTCCGAGTCGCTGCAAGCGCTGTCGGCCGGCCGTGGTGATGCTTACGCCCAGGACAACCTGGTGTTGTTCAGCTGGGCCAAGCAGAACCCGGGCTATCGTGTGCTGGAGGAGAAGCTCGGTGACGAAGCGCCGATTGCGCCGGCGGTGAAGAAGGGCAATACCGAGCTGCGTGATTGGGTGAATGCCGAATTGGCGAAGTTGGGTGAAGAGAAGTTCTTGCTCAAGCTGTATGACCAGTATGTGCGTAAGGAGCTGAGCGATGACACCAAGCCTGAGAGCGTGATTGTCGAAGGCGGAAAGTGGCAGGGCTGATAGCCTTACCCCTGTAGGAGCGAGCAAGCTCGCTCCTACAGGGGGTTGCGCCTACTCCGGCCAATGCCAGGCCGGCGCATCCAAAACCCGTTGCCCGACGATTTGGGTCTCTCCCATTACCTTTTCCAACACTATCGAGTTACACCCCTCATCCTGCTGCAACGCCGCAATCAAGCGGCTGGCATGGGACACCACCCATACCTGGCATTGCTGAGACGCCTGGATAATCAAGCGCGCCAACGCCGGCAACAAATCCGGGTGCAGGCTGGTTTCCGGTTCGTTCAGCACCATCATGGTCGGCGGGCGTGGCGTCAGCAGTGCCGCGATCAGCAGCAGATAGCGCAGGGTGCCGTCCGATAGCTCCGCCGCCGACAGTGGCCGCAGTAAACCTTCCTGATAGAACTCAATGGCAAAGCGCCCGCCCTGCAACGGTTCGATATTCAGGCGCGCACCGGGAAACGCATCGCTGATTGCGCGCTGCAACGCCTCGGGGTCACCGATTTCGCGGATGGTCTGCAACGCCGCGGCCAGATCCCGACCATCGTGGTGCAGCACCGGCGTGCGCGTGCCTAGTTGTGGTTGGCGGACAGGGGCCTCCACGTCACTGCGAAAGTGATCATAAAAGCGCCACCCGCGAATGCTTTCGCGCAGCAACAGCACCTCTGGCGAGCTGCGTAGGCTGCCGACCTGATCGAACAGGCTGTGGTAGTTGGGCGTATGTTGGGCCAGTACGTCCCAGGAGCGCCCGTCACGCGCTCGCACCATGGGGCCGGAGCGCTGCACCAGCAGGCTGGCCGGGCGATAGAGGTGGCCGGCCCAAATGCATTCCTTCTTGACCTCGGGGTCGAGGGAGAAAAACGACATTGACGGCTCAGGCAGCCCCAGGGAGATGGCGTAACTGAAGTCCTCCCCGGCAAATCCCAGGCGCAGGCGTTTCACACCTTGGCGTGCGGTGGCCTCCACGGGCACCTCACCGTTGCGCATGCGCCGGCTGATGTTTTCCGGCCCGGCCCAGTAGGTCGAGTCCAGCCCGCCCTCGCGGGCCAGGGCATTGATCACTCCACCCTGGGCGGTTTCCGCCAGCAGGCGCAGCGCGCGATACAGGTTGGACTTACCGCTGCCATTGGGGCCGGTGATCAGGTTCAACCGGTCAAGGGGCACCACCAATTTATTGATCGAGCGGTAATTGGCTACCGCCAGGGTCTTGAGCATAAGGGGTCGGTCGCTGTGGGAACCATTGGAGTATGGGAGTCTCCATGCAGATAAGGAACCCTCAACTAAGCTCACAGTCGCATAGACTGGCGAGTCGGCATCACGCGAAAGGAGCCTGCATGGGCGGTCGTATTTCCACCTGTATTCTCGGCCTTGGTCTACTGACGCTATTAAGCGGCTGTGGCCAGGAGAAGGCTGAACCCAAGCAACATTCCAGGGTATTCGTGCAGACCGTGCAGCCGGCGGATTTTGCCGCGGCGGTCACGCTCACCGGTGATATCCAGGCGCGGGTGCAAACCGACCTGTCCTTTCGCGTGGGCGGCAAGATCATCCAGCGCATGGTGGATGTAGGCGACCGCGTGAGTGCCAAGCAAGTGCTGGCCAAGCTCGACCCCAAGGACTTGCAGACCAATGTCGCCTCCGCCCAAGCCCAGGTCGTGGCGGAACAGGCCCGGGTCAAGCAGACGGCCGCCGCCTTTGTGCGCCAGGAAAAGCTGCTGCCCAAGGGTTATACCAGCCGCAGCGAATACGATGCCGCCCAGGCCGCACTGCGCAGCAGCCAAAGCGCGCTTACCGCGGCCCAGGCCCAACTGGCCAATGCCCGCGAGCAGCTCGGCTATACCGCGTTGGTGGCCGAAGCACCGGGTGTGATCACCGCACGCCAGGCCGAAGTCGGCCAGGTGGTGCAGGCCACTGTGCCGATCTTCAGCCTGGCCCGGGACGGCGAGCGCGATGCGGTATTCAACGTTTACGAATCCCTGCTGGTGGAACCGCCGCCGGATGCACCGATCACGGTCAGCCTGCTGGATAACCCCAGCATCAAGGCCGTGGGCAAGGTGCGTGAAGTGACCCCGGCCGTGGCCGCGAATACCGGCACCGTCCAAGTGAAAATCGCCCTGCAAAGCCTGCCCAAAGGCATGGAGTTGGGGTCGGTGGTGAGCGCCACCGCCAATGGCCCGGCCAAGGCCAGTATCGAACTGCCGTGGGCGGCGTTGACCAAAGACCTCAACGAACCCGCCGTCTGGCTGATCGACGCTGACGGCAAGGCGCAACTGCACAAAGTCAGTGTGGCGCGTTACCTCACCGGCAAAGTGATCATCGGCGACGGCCTCAAGGGCGGCGAAAAAGTCGTGGTGGCCGGCGGGCAACTGCTGCACCCCGGCATGCTGGTCGAGATTGCCCAGCAAGGAGCCCAGCCATGAAGCGCCTGACGGCATTACTCGCCGCCAGCCTGTTGCTGGCGGCCTGCTCCAAGGAAGAAGCACCGCCCGAGCCCGTGCGCCCAGTGTTGTCCATGGAAGTGAAGGCTGAAGACCAGGAAAACCTCGGCCGCTTTGCCGGCACCATCCAGGCGCGCTATGAAAGCAACCTGGGGTTTCGCGTGGCCGGGCGTATCGCACGGCGCGCCGTGGATGTGGGCGCCGAGGTGGAGCAGGGCGCATTGCTCGCCGTGCTCGACCCCACCGACCAACAAAACCAACTGCGTGCTGCCCAGGGCGACCTGGCCCGGGTGCAGGCACAGTTCATCAACGCCCAGGCCAGTGCGCGCCGCCAGCAGGAATTGTTCAACCGGGGCGTTGGCGCCCAGGCCCAGCTCGACGCGGCGCAGACCGACCTGAAAACCACTCAGGCTTCCCTCGACCAGGCACGGGCATCGGTCAACCAGGCCAAGGATCAGCTCAACTATGCCGAGCTGCGCACCGATCACGCCGGCATTGTTACCGCCTGGAATGCCGAGGCCGGCCAGGTGGTCAGCGCCGGCCAGCAGGTGGTGACCCTGGCCCGCCCGGACATCAAGGAAGCGGTGATCGATCTGCCTGCCGGCCTCGCCGAGAGACTGCCCGCCGATGTGGTGTTCCTGGTCGCCGGGCAGCTTGACCCCAGCGTCCATACCACCGCCATCGTGCGTGAGATCGAACCCCAGGCCCAAAGCGCCACGCGCACTCGTCGTGCTCGCCTGACATTGGCCGAGACGCCGCCCGCATTTCGCCTCGGCACCGCGATCAGCGTGACCTTGAGCACCGCCATTGCGCCGCGTATCGAAGTGCCGTCGAGCGCCTTGCAGGAGGTCGACGGCAAGACCCGCATCTGGCTGCTCGATACCCAGAGCCGGACTGTGCAGCCGCGTGACGTCACGGTGCTCAGCCGTGACGCCGACAGCGCCTTGCTCAACGGCGGCGTCAAACCCGGCGAACGCATTGTCACCGCTGGCGTGAACAGCCTTAAACCAGGGCAAAAAGTCAAAATCGATGAGGACAGCCCGCGATGAAAGGGAGCTTCAACCTATCCGACTGGGCCCTCAAGCATCAGTCCTTCGTCTGGTACCTGATGTTCGTCGCGCTGCTGATGGGCGTGTTCTCGTACATGAACCTGGGCCGCGAGGAAGACCCCTCGTTCACCATCAAGACCATGGTGATCCAGACCCGTTGGCCGGGTGCGACCCAGGAAGAAACCCTCAAGCAGGTCACCGACCGCATCGAGAAGAAGCTCGAAGAACTCGACTCCCTCGACTACGTGAAAAGCTACACGCGCCCGGGTGAGTCCACGGTGTTCGTGTTCCTCAAGGACACTACCAGCGCCAAGGCCATCCCTGAGATCTGGTACCAGGTGCGCAAGAAGATCGACGACATTCGCGGCACCTTTCCCCAGGGGTTGCAGGGGCCATCGTTCAACGATGAGTTTGGTGATGTATTCGGCTCGGTGTACGCATTTACCGGCGATGGCCTGTCGATGCGTCAGCTGCGTGACTACGTCGAACAGGTGCGCGCCGAAATCCGCTCGGTACCGGGCCTGGGCAAGGTCGAGATGATCGGCCAGCAGGACGAAGTGATTTACCTGAACTTCTCCACGCGCAAACTCGCGGCGCTGGGCATCGATCAGCGCCAAGTGGTGCAAAGCCTGCAATCACAGAACGCCGTGACGCCTGCCGGGGTGATCGAGGCCGGGCCGGAGCGGATTTCCGTGCGCACCTCGGGGCAGTTCGCCTCGGAAAAGGATCTGGCCAACGTCAACCTGCGGCTTAATGACCGCTTCTATCGCCTGGCGGATATCGCCGACATCAGCCGTGGCTACGTGGACCCGGCGCGACCGATGTTCCGTTTCAACGGCAAGCCGGCCATCGGCTTGGCGATTGCCATGCAGAAGGGCGGCAATATCCAGTCCTTCGGCAAGGCCCTGCATCAGCGCATGGATGAACTGACCGCCGACCTGCCGGTGGGCGTCGGCGTGCACAAGGTCTCCGATCAGGCCGAAGTGGTGGAGGAGGCCGTGGGCGGCTTCACCAGCGCGCTGTTCGAGGCGGTGATCATCGTCCTGGTGGTGAGCTTTATCAGCCTCGGCATGCGCGCCGGGCTGGTGGTGGCGTGCTCGATTCCCTTGGTGCTGGCGCTGGTGTTCGTGTTCATGGAATACAGCGGGATCACCATGCAACGGGTGTCGCTGGGCGCCTTGATCATCGCCCTCGGCCTATTGGTGGACGATGCGATGATCACTGTGGAGATGATGATCACGCGCCTGGAAAAAGGTGAAAGCAAGGAACAGGCGGCCACCTACGCCTACACCTCTACCGCGTTCCCGATGCTCACGGGGACGCTGGTGACCGTCGCAGGCTTCGTGCCGATTGGTCTCAACGCCAGCTCGGCGGGCGAGTACACCTTTACCCTGTTTGCGGTGATTGCCGTGGCGATGCTGGTGTCGTGGGTGGTGGCCGTGCTGTTTGCGCCGGTCATCGGCGTGCATATCCTCAGCGCCAATGTGAAACCGCACGACGCAGAGCCTGGGCGGATTGGCCGAGCCTTCAATGGCGGCATGCTGTGGGCCATGCGCAACCGCTGGTGGGCCATCGGCATCACGGTGGGGCTGTTCGTGGCGTCGGTGTTCTCGATGCAGTTTGTGCAGAACCAGTTCTTTCCGTCGTCGGACCGCCCGGAAATCCTCGTCGACCTCAACCTGCCGCAGAACGCCTCGATCAATGAAACCCGCAAGGCCGTCGACCGCCTTGAAGCGATCATCAAGGATGACCCGGATATCACGCGCTGGAGCACCTACATCGGCCAAGGCGCGATCCGTTTCTACCTGCCCCTCGACCAGCAACTGGAAAACCCCTACTACGCACAGCTGGTCATCGTGAGCAAGGGCCTGAAAGAACGCGGTGCCTTGATTGCGCGCCTGCAAAAGCGCCTGCGCGATGACTTCGTCGGCATCGGCAGCTTTGTGCAGCCGCTGGAGATGGGCCCGCCGGTGGGGCGTCCGATCCAGTATCGCGTGTCCGGCAAAGACACCGACCAGGTGCGCAAGCACGCCATCGAACTGGCGACTTTGCTTGATCAGAATACCCACCTGGGGGAGATCATCTACGACTGGAACGAGCCGGGCAAAGTGCTGCGCGTGGACATCGCCCAGGACAAGGCGCGGCAACTCGGGCTGTCGTCGGAAGACGTGGCACAGTTGATGAACAGCGTGGTCAGCGGTGCCTCGGTGACCCAGGTGCACGACGATATCTACCTGATCAATGTGGTCGGCCGTGCCGAAGACGCTGAACGGGGCTCCCCGGAAACCTTGCAGAACCTGCAGATCGTCACGCCCAACGGCACCTCGATTCCGCTGCTGGCATTCGCCACCGTGCGCTATGAGCTGGAGCAGCCATTGGTATGGCGTCGCGACCGCAAACCGACCATCACCATCAAGGCTTCGGTGCGCGATGAGATACAGCCCACCGACCTGGTCAAACAACTGGCGCCGACCATCGAGAAATTCAGCGCCGGGTTGCCGGTGGGCTACAAGGTCGCCACGGGCGGCACCGTGGAGGAAAGCGGCAAGGCCCAAGGCCCGATTGCGAAAGTGGTGCCGCTGATGCTGTTCCTGATGGCGACCTTCCTGATGATCCAGCTGCACAGCGTGCAGAAGATGTTCCTGGTCGCCAGTGTCGCGCCGCTGGGGTTGATTGGCGTGGTGCTGGCGTTGATACCCACAGGCACACCCATGGGGTTCGTGGCGATCCTGGGTATCCTCGCCCTGATCGGCATCATCATCCGCAACTCGGTGATTCTGGTAACGCAGATCCACGAATATGAACTGGCGGGTTACACACCGTGGGATGCGGTGGTGGAAGCCACCGAGCATCGGCGCCGGCCCATCTTGCTCACCGCTGCGGCGGCGAGCCTGGGCATGATCCCGATTGCGCGTGAAGTGTTCTGGGGGCCGATGGCCTACGCGATGATTGGCGGCATCATCATTGCCACGTTGCTCACACTGCTGTTCCTGCCGGCGCTGTACGTGGCCTGGTACAAGATTCGTGAACCCAAGCAGGAACATCAGGCCGAGTGAAATCAAAAAAATGTGGGAGCAAGCGTGCTCCCACAGTTGAATTTTCACAGGCTTCAGCGGTTGTAGGAAACTTCCCGAAATACCTTGCCCTTCCCCTGCACGCCCTCGAGTGTTTTACCCTCCGTTCCCCCCTTTCCCAACAGGTCGATCCCATGAACTGCCTGCGTCCTGTCTTACTGGTCTGCGGCTTACTGATCTCGCCCCTGGCCTTCGCCGCGACCGTGCTGGAAAACCCCCTTTGGCGTATTGAGCTTGACCCCGCGACGCTGGCGCTGCGTGTCACACCTGCCGATGAAGCGCCCGTGCAGGCCTCCAGCGGTGTTGCCGCGCATGCCGTCAGCGAACTGCAGGCGGACGCCGAGCAAGCCACCTGGCAATGGGATGACGGCGCCTATCGCCTGACCGCCCGCCTCGAGCAACGCGACCTTTCCCTGACCATCACCGCTCGCGAGTCGGGCGAGTTGCCGCTGCTGCGCCAACCCGCTCAGGCAGTCGGCAAGGGCTTGATCTGGCCATTGGCCGAGGGGCATTACGTACCGGCCGACAACCCGGTGTGGAAGGCATTCTTGCTGGAGCAGGGCGAGCTCAATACCACGCAGGACCTCAGCCTACCGCTATGGGGTATGGACCATGGCGGTTTCACCTTGAACTGGTTGCTGACCAACCCCTACAACAACCGCCTGCACTGGCAGAAAGGCTTGGCATTGTCCCTGGCCCATGAATTTACCGCGCTCGATCCTTCAGCGCCGATGACCCTGTTATTGCACCTGGGCGACGCCGACCCGTTGGCCGGCGCCAAGCGCTATCGCCAATGGCTGGTTGAGCAGGGGCGCTATGAGCCGTTGGCGGACAAACTGCGGCAAACGCCTGAAGCACACAAGCTGCTGGGCGCCAGCCATGTCTACCTGTGGGGCAATGACCTGTTGGCTGCGCAGGATGTGCGTGACTGGTCGTTGTTGCTCAAGCGCCTGCGTGGTCATGAACTCAAGGGTTTGTTGGACAAGGAGTCCGCACAGGTGCTGGCGCAGACCACGGCGTTGAATCGCTATGAGCAGACGGTGCTGTTGCGCGGCCTCAATGCGGCGATCAACAAGAAAGCCCGGCAGAGCTGGCAGGTGGACGCACCCGACATGAGCCGACTCGCCGCCCGCTACAGCGAGCTGCGCAACGAGCTGGCCGTGACCTTTGCCGGCGCCTTGCGTGATCATCCGCAAACCTGGGGCAGCCAGGCTATCCGCTCGCTGCGCGACGCCGGGCTGCAACGCGTGTTGCTGACCCTCGGCGAAGGCTGGGAAGGCGGCCTCTGGCATCCCGAAGCGATACGTGTCGGAGTTGAGGCCGGTTACCTGATGGCGCCGTACGACTCTTATGAAACGGCGTTATCAGCGACGGAAAACCCGGACTGGACCACCGCCCATCTGGGTAGCACGGCCTACCGCGACTGCGCGATTGTGTTGAAAAGCGGCACATTGAAAACCGGCTTCCAGCAATCCGGCCATTACACCGACCCGCGCTGCGTGCGACCTCTGCTGGAAGCCCGAGTGAAGGCGATCCAGGCTAAGGCCGGGTTCAATGCCTGGTTTCTCGATGCCTATGCCACCAGTATGGTTTTCGACAGCTACCGCGACGGCGCCACGATGACCCAGGCACAAAACGCCGAAGGCAATATCGACGCGTCGCGCTGGCTCAACACAGTACTCAAGCTGCCTGCCGGTTCCGAAGACGGCAACGCCATCACCGCCCAAGGCATTCTGTTCGCCCATGGCATGCAGACGCCGGTGATCGGCTGGGGGGACCGCCAGATGACCCAGGACAAACAGTCGCCCTATTACGTGGGCAACTGGTATCCACCGGAGGAGCCGACCGTATTTTTCAAGCCGGTGCCGCTCAACGAGCCGTTCCGTACCGTGCATTTCGCGCCGGCCATGCGGTTGCCGTTGTATCAGGCGGTGTTCCATGGCTCGGTGATCACCACCCATCATTGGCTGTTCGATAGCCTGAAACTGAGCAATGTGCAGGCTGAGAACGAGCTGACCCAACTGCTCTACAACGTGCCGCCGCTGTACCACCTGAGTGCCTCGACGGTTAAACGACGGCTGCCGGTGATTGCGCGCCAGGAGCGTTTTTTCCGGCCGTTGCATCAGCGCCTGGCCACTCAGGCCATGACGGATTTTCGCTGGCTGACGGCAGACAAACTGGTGCAGCAGACCACCTTTGCCGATGGCACGCGGCTGGTGGCCAATTTTGCTGCGCAGGAACAAGGCGGGTACGCAGCGCGCAGCGTGACGGCGCTGGTGGTGGGTGAAAACCCCGTGGTGTATCAAGTGGATTAGGGGTGCGCACTTCGGGAGCAAGCCCCTCGCACTTTTGAAATGCATTTAAAAAGTGGGAGGGGGATTGCTCCCGATGGCGTCAGGCCGGGCAACGAAAACCTATGATTTGCGCCACACACTCGCCAACCAAGGCTGCTGCTCCCGCGGCAAACCCGTCGGCCGGTAGTAATGCTCCAGCTCCACAAAACCCGCCGCCGTCAGCAACACCTGCCACGCCTCCAGGTCGTGATAGGACCCATAGCGTGGCCCATTCCAGCCCTCCTGGTTTTCACCCCGAGGGTTGGAGCTGAACAGCACGCCGCCCGGCTTCAGCGCGCCATGGAGTTGCTTGAGTACACGGGGCAATTCCTGCTTGGGAATATGGAACAGCACGGCATTGGCAAAAATCCCATCGAAACGTTCGCCAGGCAGATCCAGCTTCAGGAAGTCTTGCTGCAACACTTCGCAGCCACTGTCTTCCCGCGCCATCTGCGCAAACCGCTCGGAGCCGTCTAGCCCCACGGCGATATGGCCCTTGCGCGTAAATGTCTGCAAGTCCCGACCCGGCCCGCAACCGAAATCCAGCACGGTAAACGGTGCCGTGCCGTGGATGTGCCGCAGCAAGGCGTCGATGTTCTGGCTCACATCGTGATCGCGAGTGCCTTCACGGAAGTCTTCGGCCACCTTGTTGTAGTGGTCGAGGGTGGTGGAAGTGATCCGGTTGAGATCGTCGGGCTTGAGAGTCATGGCGGGCCATACCGATTACTGGGATGTCCCGACTATACCTCACCGTTTGTTGAGTACCCGCGCCAGGCGATCACCGCCCAACTGAATCACCGCCACCAGCACCACCAGCAGCACGATCACCGTCAGCATGATCTGGGTATCAAACCGCTGATAGCCATACCGATACGCGATGTCGCCCAAGCCGCCCGCACCAATCGCCCCGGCCATGGCCGACGAGTTGATCATGGTCACCAAAGTGATGGTGAACCCGCCGACAATCCCCGGCAGCGCCTCGGGCAACAGCACGTGCCAAATGATGTGCCAGCGCCGGCAGCCCATGGCCTGTGCGGCTTCGATCAAACCGTGGTCGACCTCGCGCAGGCTCACCTCGGCGATACGTGCAAAGAACGGCGTGGCGGCGATGGTCAGTGGCACCACGGCCGCCCACACGCCATAGGTGGTACCGACAATGAGCCGGGTGAACGGGATCAGCGCCACCATCAGAATCAAAAATGGAATAGAACGGAACAGATTGACGAACGCGCCCAGCACGCGATTCAACGCCGGTGCCTGGTAGATTCCGCCCTTGTCGCTGGTGACCAGGAATACCGCCAGTGGGATCCCCACCAGCAAGGCGATCAGTGACGAAACACCCACCATCAACAGCGTGTCGATGGCGCCTTGCAGCAAACGATCAAACCACATAACCCAGCACCTCCACCTGTTGCGCCCAATTTGCGGCACGCTTGCGCAGCTCCGTGGCGTCGTGGGGCGAGCCATTCACTGCCAACAGCAATTGCCCCAGGGCGTGACCCTGAATACGTTCGACACCGCCTTGCAGTAAGCGCACTCGCCCGCCGAGGGCGCCGAAAAGCGCGGCCAGGTCGGGCTCGTCGTGGGCGCTGCCGGTGAACTGCAAGCGCAAAACCAGCGCAGCCTCAGCCGAGGTCCGGGTGGCTTGCAGACGGTTTTGCAGCTCTTGCGGCAGCCCATGTTGCAGCGGCGCCAGCAGGGTTTTGCTGACCTCGTGCTGCGGGTTGCCGAACACTTGCCACACCGGGCCTTGTTCGACGATGCGTCCGTGTTCCAGCACTACCACGCGGTCGCAGATCTCGCGGATCACCGCCATCTCATGGGTGATCAGCACGATGGTCAGGCCCAGTCGCTGGTTGATCTCGCGCAGCAGGCCAAGGATCGATTGGGTGGTCTCCGGGTCGAGGGCCGAGGTGGCCTCGTCGCACAGCAGGATCTGGGGATCGTGCACCAATGAACGGGCGATGCCCACGCGCTGCTTTTGCCCTCCGGACAATTGCGCCGGGTAGGCATTGTGTTTGTCCCTGAGGCCCACCAGTTCCAGCAGCTCACGGACCTTTTGCTCACGCTGCGGCCTGGGCACGCCGGCAACCTTGAGCGGCAACTCGACGTTTTGCCACACGGTCTTGGCCGACATCAAATTGAAGTGCTGGAAGATCATACCGATGCGCCGACGCAGCGCCACCAGGCGGTCTTCGTCGTACTCACCGATGTCCACCTGGTCGATCAGCACTCGCCCGCTGCTGGGTTGCTCCAGGCGGTTGATGGTGCGTATCAGCGAGGATTTACCGGCACCGCTGCGGCCAATAATGCCGAATACTTCGCCGCGCTGGATGGCCAGGTCGATGCCTTGCAGTGCATGCACCGTGCCGTCATAGGTTTTGCCCAGGTTGATAAAACGCACATGGGCGCGGTTCAGGTCGGGGTGCAATTCGGTCTGCCCGGCCTCCCTGGGCGCGGCGCCCAGGTCGCGCAGTTGGCTGTTGGCGGCGGTCATCTTCAGCCTTCCCAGCCGACTTGATAGAGCTTGCCGAGGGATTTATCCAAGGCGGCGCGGACTACCGGCGAGTGTTGGTAGATATCGACGAATTTGATCACCCGCGGGTCGGTTTTGCTTTTCGGCTGGATCACGAACTGGATCACGTATTCGGGGTGGTCGAGGCCGTCGAACAGCAATGCCGATTCGGCATCGAAGGTCTTGGACAGGCGGATATACGCCGGGTAGCCCTGCACCAGGTCGGCGTCGTCATAGGCGCGCACCAGTTGCACGGCTTCCACTTGCAGGATCTTGATCTTTTTCGGGTTGGCGATGATGTCTTCTTCGGTGGCCTTGTAGCCCACGCCCGGCTTGAGGGTGATCAACCCGGCCTTGGCCAGCAACTGCAGGCCCCGCCCGCTGTTGATCGGGTCGTTGGCGATGGCCACGCTGGCGCCCTGGGGCAGGTCATTCAGGCTTTTGTACTTCTTCGAGTACAGGCCGATGTTGTTGATGATGCCCGGCGCATACGGCACCAGGTCAAAGCCAGCGGCGGCCTTGGCGTTTTCCAGGAACGGGATGTGCTGGAAGTAATTCACGTCGATATCACCGGCCGCCAGGCTGACGTTGGGCGCGATCCAGTCGGTGAACTCCACCAGTTCGACATTCAGGCCTTGCTTGCCGGCCTCGGCCACGGCAGCTTCCAGGGGAATCGCGAACGCGGCGGTAGTGCCGATCTTGAGTGGCGCGTCGGCGGCGAACACCGCTGAGCTGAACAAACCGAGGGCCAGGGCCAGTACTTTGACTGGGTGGGTGAGCAGTGTTTTTTTCATGGTCTTTCCAGTCATAAGTGATTGATGCAAACAGTCGAGATCCAAGGTGAGAGGCGGCTTGCCCCTCGCGCATTTTTCGTTCAGTGGCGGTAGGTGGAACCGGTGTGTTGTTCGGGTAGGTGAGCTCCGGCGTGGAAGACTTTTTCACGCAGCGTGCCGTTCTCATATTCAGTCTTGTACGACCCGCGCTTTTGCAGCTCCGGCACCACCAGATCAATGAAATCCACATAGCTTTCCGGCGTCACGATCCGCGTCAGGTTGAAACCATCCAGCCCGGTTTCGCTGATCCAGGATTCCAGCTCATCAGCGACCTGTTCCGGCGAGCCGACCAAGGTGATGTAGCGCCCGCCGAGGGCGTGCTGCTCCAGCAATTTGCGCCGGGTCCAATCGTTGTTCTGCAGGTTCTTGGTCGCCGACTGGATCGCGTTGCTCTTCACGTACTGGATCGGTTCGTCCAGTTCATATTGGGCAAAATCAATCGCCGTGGAGGCCGAGAAGTGCGCCACGCCGGCTTCCGCACTGGCGTAGCTCAGGTATTCGGCATGCTTGGCCCAGGCCAGCTCTTCGGTGGCGCCAACGATCACGTTGAGGCCCATGAAGACCTTGATGTCATCCGGGTTACGGCCGGCCTCGACCGCGCTGGCGCGCACCTTGTCCACCTGGGCTTTGGTCGCCGGCTTGTTCTGCCCGCTGATGAACACACATTCGGCATGACGCCCGGCGAACAGCAAACCGCGCTCGGAACTGCCTGCCTGGAACAGCACCGGCGTGCGCTGCGGCGAGGGTTCGCACAGGTGATAACCCTCTACCTGATAGAACTCGCCGTGGTGCTCGACCTTGTGCACTTTGTTCGGCTGGGCATACACCCGCGTCTGCGGGTCGTTGAGCACCGCATCATCTTCCCAACTGCCTTCCCAGAGCTTGTAGAGCACCTCCAGGTACTCGTCGGCCTGGTCGTAGCGCCGGTCATGCTCGGGTTGCTCGGTGAGGCCCATGGCCCTGGCGGCGCTGTCGAGGTAGCCGGTGACGATGTTCCAGCCCACTCGGCCACGGCTCAGGTGATCGAGGGTGGACATGCGTCGGGCGAACAGATAGGGCGGCTCGTAGGTCAGGTTGGCGGTGAGGCCGAAGCCGAGATTGCGGGTCACGGCGGCCATGGCCGACACCAGTAACAATGGGTCGTTGACCGGCAGCTGAATCGACTCTTTGAGCGGCACATCGATGGAGTTCTGGTAGACGTCGTACACGCCGACGATGTCGGCGATGAACAGACCGTCGAACAGGCCGCGCTCCAGGGTCTTGGCCAGTTCGGTCCAGTACTCGATGGTTTTGTACTGGGTCGAGGTGTCTCGTGGATGAGTCCACAGGCCATGGTTGATGTGCCCGATGCAGTTCATGTTGAAGGCATTGAGCAGGATTTTCTTTTTCACTTTCTCAAGAGCGGGCATCAGATCGTCCCCCGCAGTGGCGGGTTTTCATCATTGAGGTAGTAATTGCCCACTGCGTGGTACTTCCAGCGCACCGGGTCGTGCAGGGTGTGCACGCGGGCGTTGCGCCAGTGACGGTCGAGGCCGTGCTCGGCCAGTGTGGCCTGGCTGCCGGCCAGTTCGAACAGGGTGCTGCCGGCGGCCAGGGAAATCTCGGTGCTCAAGGCACGCACTTCGGCGACGGCGATGGAGGCGGCGGCAACGGTCTCGGCATTGCTCTGGGCCTGGGCGCGGTCGAGAAACTCTCCCGAGCGCTCCAGCAGCGCCTCGGCGGCATGCAAACGAGCGCTCAGGTGGCCGAAGCTTTTCAGGGTCAGTGGGTCTTCGCTGGCCTTGTCGTTGCCGGCATCGATCCATGGCCGGGTCTTGGTGCGCACAAAGTGCAACGCATCTTCGAAGGCGGCGCGGGCGATGCCGGTGTCGATGGCTGCATGCAGAATCTGCGCGAGCGGGCCGACGGTAGTCGGGCGTTCGAAGGCGCTCTGGAACGGGACCACATCGTGCGCCGCGACCCACACGTTATCGAACACCACCGAGCCGCTGCCGGTGGTGCGTTGGCCGAAGCCACTCCAGTCGTCGATCACGCTCAGGCCTTCGCTGTCGCGAGGAACAAAGGCCAGTTGCTGCACGCCGTGTTCATCCACCACCGAGGTGGGAATGCGCTGGGCGTAGATCGCACCGGTCGAGTAGAACTTGCGACCAGTGATGCGCCAACCATCGCCGTCGCGGGTGAGGGCCGTCACGCGATCGTGGGCAGTTTTGGTGCCCAGTTCCGCCAGGGCATTGCCAAAGCGCTGGCCGGCCAGCACCTCGGCATACAAGCGTTTTTGCTGCGCCGGGCTGCCGTTGACGCGCAGTACTTCCAACGCATAGAAATGGTTCTGCGGAATCTGGCCCAGGGAGGCATCCGCTTGGGCTATCAGCGCGATGACCTTGGCCAGGGTGACGTTGGACACGCCCGCGCCGCCGTATGCCTTGGGTACGCTGATGCCCCACAGGCCGGAGCGGGAAAACACCTCCAGCTCGGGCAAGGGTAGGCGGCGTTCACGGTCACGCTGGGCGCTGTCGCGGCGAAAGTCTTCGGCCAGGTCGCTGGCGACAATGAGCGCTTGTTCATCGCTGGTAATAACCGCGACGTTTGTAGAGAGAGTCATGTGTGTTCTCCAGAAGCTCGTGGAAAAAGTGTTCTGGTCGGTTAAATCCAGGAGTGACGAGCAGGCAACGTACCGTTCAAGCGATAGGCACCGATGGCGTGATACTTCCAGCGCACCGGGTCATGCAGGGTGTGCACCCGGGCATTGCGCCAATGGCGGTCGAGGTTGAATTCGGCGAGGGTGGCGCGGCTGCCGGCGAGCTCGAAGAGCTTTTCGCTGACCTGCAGCGACACTTCGGTGGTCAGCACTTTCGCCTCGGCCACGGCAATCGAGGCCCTGGCGGCGGACTGTGCGGTGATCGGCGCGGCACTGACTTCGTCCAGCACCTTGCCGGCCTTGCGTAGCAGGGCTTCGGCGGCGTGCAGTTCGATTTTCAGCTTGCCGATATCGGCGATCACATACAGGTCATCGCTGGCGCGTTCGACCTTGGCGTCGATCCACGGGCGTGAACGTTCACGCACGAAGGCGATGGTGTCATCGAGCGCACCCCGGGCTATGCCGGCGTCGATGGCGGCCTGGATCAACTGTGAAACCGCGCCCTGGATATTCGGGGTTTCACCGATGCGCCAGTTATCGACCACCAGTTCTGCGTCCACCGGCACGCGGTCCAGCAGCACAGTGCCGCTGGCGGTGGTGCGTTGGCCGAAGCCCGACCAGTCATCAACGATGCGCAGCCCTTCGGTGCCACGGCGCACAAACGCCATGACTTGCTTGCCGTCATCGTTCAACGCCTTGATTGCCACCCAATGGGCGAATAACGCACCGGTGGAATAGAACTTCTGCCCGCTGACGACGTAGCCATCGCCCTCGGCGGTGAGGCGGGACTTGAGCTCCAGGGTATTTTTGGTGCCGCGTTCCGGGCCGCCATTACCGATGCGCCAGCCGTCGAGCACGCTCTGGAACAGGTGTTTCTTCTGGCGCTCGGTGGCGCTGCCCTGCAACAGGTACAGGATGCCGAAGTGATTTTGCGGGATCTGCCCGAGGGCCGGGTCCGCCGCGCTGATGATCGCGAACACTTCGGCCAGGGTCACGAATGACACCTGCGGGCCGCCGTATTCACGGGGAATGGAAATGCTGCCCAGCCCACTGCGGGTGAACTGTTCGATCTGTGCCCACGGCAACTGGCGTTGGCGGTCGCGCTTGGCCGCCTGCAGGCGCGCGGCCTGGGCCAGCTCGTGTGCCGCCTCCAGCGCCTGGGCGTCGCTGCGCAGCACGGTGGCCGGCAACAACAGTGGGGCTACGTCCAGATCACTCTGGGGGGGTGTTAGAGCCAAATTAGACATCAGCGCCGCTCCTTGGCTGCACGTAATGCCCTGGCGTTATGCACCGGGGTAATTCTGACCATACCGACCTCGCATTCAATGAAATAAAACCAGAAAAATCAGAGATGTCCGGTGGTCCGGTGCATATACCCTAAGCGTGTTTATTTTTTTAATAAACTAACTTTTAGGAATATGCATAGAAGGGCTGTCACCCCGGCTCGCAGGGTGAGCCGGGGTGACGCGGTTGATAGATCGACGCAGCCCTGGCCGGGCGGGCCGGCGCCTGTGGCGCACAGGCGGCGATGTTCAAGGTGCGGCTCGGTGCCCAGCGTGAATTATTGCCGACGCAATCGAGAATGCAGTAGGTCACGTCCAGGCGGATGTCGTCGCCGGCTTCGAGGATCATTGTCGAGGGCACCCACACCTGCACCGCCACCCCGATGCCCTTGGCCTGGATTTTCGGCAGGTCCATCCGCACATCGCCCCAGCGCAGGGTAATGGCGTCGCCGCTGGCCATGTTCAGGTAGGGCTCGATGGTCAGCGGGATGCCGCGCCGAACCTGGCTCGGGTTGACCCCATGGCGGCGGATGGTATCGGGCAGTCCGACGGGGGCAAGGTTCTGGTTTTCGTCGCTGAACAGCACCGAAGGCAGGCCGCCCGGGTAGTTGGTCTTCACCCGTACGTGCGTTACTGCGGAGCGGGCCGGGCCGTAGCCGACTTGCATGACTTGGTAATGAACCTGGGCCTGGCCATCCAGCACAAAGCTTTCCGGGACACGCAGGTGTGTCGGCGTACCGACCTTGCAGGCAGTTATCCGCCGTGAGGCGGTAAAGCAGTTGTTCCAGAACAACTCGATCAGGTCGCCTTCCTCCATCCCGGGGTAGGGCGCGATGTCCACCTGCAATTGGGCGGCGGCGAGGGCATTGATGCCATGCCGTTGCGCCTGGGGCAGGGTCGGAGCGGTGAGCATGGCCGGGGTTGCAGTGCGCGTCATAAGTAATCTCCTTGATGCAGCCAGCAGCAATCGTTCCAGCAGCGGTTGCGCGGTTGCGCGCAGGGTGCCGAAAGAAACGATTCAGTGAATAGCCGGGATAGGATCCAATCCTCTGGGGGCTAGATAAGAGGGTTGGCCAGGAGGCGTCAATGGCGGCACAAGGCTAAACGGCGGGTTGGAGCAGATTCAGAAAGGGCTGACTGGGCAGGGGGTTTTAAGCACGCCGGCGCGGGGCGCTTTACCGATTGGAATGAGGATTTTTTGTAGGACTGTGGCGAGGGAGCCTGCTACCGCTGGAGTGCGAAGCGCTCCCTGGATTTCGGGGCCGCTACGCAGCCCAGCGGGAGCAAGCGCCCTCGCCACACTGCAAGGCTGTCAGTGTGCGAGGAATTTGCTCAAGAACTGTTTGGTCCGTTCTTCCCTGGGGTTGGCAAACAGCGCCTTGGCTTCACCCTGCTCCACGATCACACCCTTGTCGAAGAAGATCACTCGGTTGGCCACGTCCCGGGCAAAACTCATCTCGTGGGTGACGATCACCATGGTGCGGTTTTCTTCGGCGAGGCTGCGGATGGTCGCCAGTACTTCGCCTACCAGTTCCGGGTCGAGGGCCGAGGTGGGCTCATCGAACAGGATCACCTCCGGCTCCATGGCCAGCGCCCGGGCAATCGCCACACGCTGTTGCTGACCACCGGACAAACGCCTGGGGTACGACGCTTCCTTGCCCGCCAAGCCAACCCTGGCCAACAGCTTGCGACCCAACTCGGTCGCGGCTTCGCGTGGCATCTTCTTGACCACTATCGGCCCTTCGATGACGTTTTCCAGTGCGGTGCGGTGGGGGAACAGGTTGAAGTTCTGGAACACAAAACCCACGTGCTGGCGCAAACGTCGCACCAGGCCCTGTTGCTGGTTGAGCGGTTTGCTGCCGTCGATCTCGATATCACCCACCTTGATGCGGCCGCTGGTGGGTTCTTCGAGGAAATTCAGGCAGCGCAGGAAGGTGGTCTTGCCGGAACCGCTGGGGCCGATGATGGCGACGACTTCGCCTTCCTTGACCTCAAGGTCGATACCGTTGAGCACCACCTGACCGTTGAATTGTTTGGTCAGTTTTTCAACCATGATCATGCTTCAAGACTCCAGGTCGTGCCGGTTGACCCGGTCTTCCAGGCGATTTTGAAAATGCGCCAGGATGCTTGCCAGTATCCAGTAGATCAGGGCTGCGGACAGGTACATGGTGAAAATTTCGAAGGTGCGCGCCGACACCAGTTGTGCCTGGCGAAACAGCTCTGGCACCTGGATGGTGGCGGCCAGCGCGGTGTCCTTGACCAGCGAAATAAAGCTGTTGCCCAACGGCGGCAACGCTGTGCGCATGGCCTGCGGCAGGATGGCCCGGCGCAGGGTCTGCGCGCGGGTCATGCCGATGCTGGCGGCTGCTTCCCATTGGCCGCGCTCGATGGAGGCAATGGCGGCACGCAGGATTTCACAGGCATACGCGGCCATGTTCAGCGAAAAGCCGATCAGCGCCGCGGGGATCGGGTCCAGCTCGATGCCCACTTGCGGCAAGCCGTAGTAGATCAGGAACAATTGCACCAGCAAGGGCGTGCCGCGAAAGAACGACACATAGATCCGTGCAATCCAGCTCAACAGCTTGAAGCGCGACAGGCGCATCAAGGCCAGGCCGAAGCCCAGCAGCAAGCCGAAAAACATCCCGCCGAGGCTGAGAATCACCGTGTAGTACGCGCCCTTGAGCAGAAAGGGCGCGGAGTCCAGCGCGAGTTGGAAGCCTGCTTCCATTATTCAGTGACGTCAGCGTTGAAGTACTTCTCGGACAGCTTTTTCAAGGTGCCGTCGGCGCGCAGCTTGTCGAGGGCCTTGTTCACCGCGTCGAGCAATTCAGGCTCGCCTTTGCGCAGGGCAATACCGGCTTCCTGACGCGAGAAGGCAGCGCCGGCAGCGGCGGTGTCCGTGGCTTTCTTGGCGTATTCGAGGGCGGCCAGGCGGTCGATCAGGATGACGTCGGTACGGCCGATGCGCAGGTCCTGGAACTTGGTGGGGTCATCGTTGTAGGTCTTGATAATGGCTTTGGGTTGGTTGTCCTTGAGCCATTGTTCGTAGTTGGTACCCAGGCCCACACCGACTTTCTTGCCGGCCAGGTCGTCGGCGGTCTTGATGGTGTCGACGTTTTTCTTCAGGGTCAGCGCCTGGATACCGGAGACGGTATACGGCTTGGAGAAGTCGTACTTCTTCTTGCGCTCTTCGGAGATGGTCACTTGGTTGACCACGGCATCGAGGCGCTTGGACTCCAGGGCGGCGAGGATGCCGTCCCACGGCGTGGCCTGCAGCTTGACCTTCACACCCAGCTCCTTGGCCAGCGCTTCGGACAGCTCGACTTCGAAGCCACTGAGCTTGCCGTTTTCATCGACAAAGCTGAACGGTGGGTAGGTGCCTTCCAGGCCGATCTTGATCTCGCCAGCCTTCTTGATGCTGTCCAGCTGTTCACCTGCGATAGCTTGGCCCATCAGGCCAGCTCCGAGTGCCAGGCCCAAAGTGCCAACCAACAACGTGCGACGGAATACAGAAATAGTCATGAAGAGCCCCTGTGTTTTTATGTTGAGCGAAGCAGGTGACGCAGTAGTCGTATCCTGCCTTAAAGCGCGTAGCGCGTCTTCGCCTACGGCGCGACTATAAAGCCGGTTTTTAAGACTTGAAAATAATATAAATTATCCTGCTTATTTCTTTATTGAATAAAAGAGAGTCTGTAGGAGCGAGCTTGCTCGCGAAAAACGTCAACGATCACTGGGTGAATTGGGGTGAGCGGCGGCGTCTGTTGGTTCTTCGCGAGCAAGCTCGCTCCTGCAGGGGTAGGCGTGAATCAGAAGACAGAGTCGTAGGCAAACAACGCCGGCGCCCCACCGGTATGCAGAAAAATGATCGGGCCGTCTTCAAAGCGCTGACGCCCGATGCCGTCCAGCAGGCCGGCCATGGCCTTGCCAGTGTAGACCGGGTCCAGCAGCAGGCCTTCCTGGCTCGCCAGTAACTTGACCGCAGACAACGTGCCGGCGTTCGGTTCGCCGTAGCGCGGGCTGAAGTATTCGTCCCATAGGATCACTTTGAAGGCTTCGGGAACATCCACACCCAGCAACTCAGCGGTGCGCTCGGCCAGGCCCTGCACTTTCGGACGCTGGGCTTCGTCGGTGCGGGACACCGTGACGCCAATCACCGGCAGGTTCGGCAGCACTTCGCTCAAGGCCAGGGCGAGACCACTGTGGGTTCCCGCACTGCCGGACGCCAGCACCACGGCGGCAAATTCGATCCCGCTGTCTTCGATCTGCGCGGCCAACTCCAGCCCGGCGCGCACATAGCCCAGGGCACCGAGGGCATTGGAGCCGCCGATGGGCACCAGGTACGGTTTCTTGCCGTTGCTGCGCAAGCGGTCGGCGAGGGCGTTGAGCTGTTCGTCGACGTGGTCGAGGTTTTCCACCAGTTCGACCTTGGCGTCGAACAGGTCCAGCAACAGGCGGTTGCCGTTGCCCAGGTAATTGGGGTCTTCGGTGCCAGTGGGGTTCTCCAGCAGCGCGACGCAGCCCAGGCCGAGCTTGGCGGCCAGCGCAGCAGTCTGGCGTACGTGGTTGGACTGGATGGCGCCGGCGGTCACCAGGGTGTCGGCGCCCTGGGCGATGGCATCGGCTGCCAGGTACTCGAGTTTGCGCAGCTTGTTGCCGCCCATGGCCAGAGGCGTGGTGTCGTCGCGTTTGACGTAGATATCCCTGCCCAGCCAGGCCGACAGCCGCTCGAGTTTTTCCAGGGCGGTGGCGCCGCCCAGCAGTTCCAGACGGTTAAAGCGGTCGAGCTGTTGTTTGATCATGGCTACGCACGGTTGCTAAGTGATGGGGCGACTATAGGCAGGCACATTTCATCGGGCAACCGCCAATCGCTTATGCCGTATGGTTCTTAGTATCACACCATTGGTTCTTAAGAGCGGCCAGGGTGCATACCGTAAAGTGAGCGCCATTACGTCAGGAGTGAATACCGTGAGTGAGCGTTCCAGTCATTGGCAATTGCAGACCATCGTCAGCCAACTGCGCAGCGCCCGGGACCAGTGGCGTACGCGCAATGGTCGCTTGAGCGGCGAGCATGGCGGCCGCGAATTACCCTCCCGTGAAGCGGTGGCGCAGATCCTCGAATCACTGTGTGGGGCGCTGTTTCCCATGCGCCTGGGGCCGGTGGATCTGCGTGAGGAAAGTGAAGACTTTTACGTCGGCCATACCTTGGACGTTGCGCTCAACGCGCTGCTCGCCCAGGCCCGCCTGGAGCTGCGCTATGCCGCGCGCCAGGGCGGCAGGAATGACAGCGAAGTCGACGCCCTGGCTATCCGGCTGATCCAGGATTTCGCCCTGGCCTTGCCATCCCTGCGCAGCCTGTTGGACACCGATGTGCTGGCCGCTTACCACGGCGATCCGGCCGCACGCAGTGTGGACGAAGTGCTGCTGTGCTACCCCGGCATCCTGGCGGTGATTCACCACCGTCTGGCGCACCATTTGTACCGCGCCGGCCTGCCGCTGTTGGCGCGGATCAGTGCAGAGATCGCCCACTCGGCCACTGGCATCGATATCCACCCCGGCGCGCAGATCGGTCCGAGTTTCTTTATCGACCATGGCACCGGTGTGGTGATCGGCGAAACCGCAATCATCGGCGAGCGTGTGCGCATCTACCAGGCCGTGACGCTGGGTGCCAAGCGCTTCCCGGCGGATGAGGATGGGCAATTGCAGAAGGGCCATCCGCGTCATCCGATTGTCGAGGACGATGTGGTGATCTATGCCGGAGCGACGATCCTTGGACGCATCACCATCGGCAAGGGGTCTACCATTGGCGGCAATGTGTGGCTGACCCGCAGCGTGCCGGCTGGGGCGAATATCACGCAGGCGAACTTGCAGCATGATGATGGAGCGCAAAAATAAAAAATTGCGCACATCCAATGTGGGTGGGGGCAAGCCCCTCCCACATTTTTGAACGCACTGCACCGAACGATTTCCCCTCCCCACCCGTCATACAACTCCTTGAGCTAGCGTAGGAATTACCTACCATTCAGCCCCGGGATTAGTCCAGAACCGCCTATCCATGTTTAACTTGAACGTTCGTTCAAGTTAAACCCGGTGGTTCGCTGCCCGCTCACAACAGGAGGCTTACCTTTGCTGAGTCCGTTATTTCCAATCACAGCCGATACTCTCGGGGTGCATCGTTCATGAGTGCATCGTCCACCCCATCCAGCGGCCTGGTGCGCATGAATGCGCCCGTTTTCTATTTTGCCGCAACCGCAATCCTGCTATTTGGCATCACTGTCATCGCTATCCCGCAACAGGCTGGAGCCTGGCTGCTGGCGGCGCAAAACTGGGCGGCCAACACGGTCGGCTGGTACTACATGCTGGCGATGACGCTGTATCTGGTCTTCGTGGTGGTCACCGCGCTATCGGGCTACGGCAAGATAAAACTCGGTGCCGACCACGACGAGCCCGAGTTCAGCTACCTGTCCTGGGCCGGCATGCTGTTCGCCGCCGGGATCAGCATCACGCTGTTTTTCTTCTGCGTGTCGGAACCGCTGACGCACCTCGTGCAACCGCCCCAAGGCGCGCCGATGAACGCGGATGCCGCGCGCCAGGCCATGCAGATTCTGTTTCTGCACTGGGGCCTGCACGGCTGGGGTGTGTTCGCCTTTGTCGGCATGGCCCTGGCGTATTTCGCCTATCGGCATAACCTGCCGCTGGCGCTGCGCTCGGCGCTGTACCCGCTGATCGGCAAGCGCATCAACGGCCCCATCGGCTACGCGGTGGATGGCTTCGGCATCATTGCCACGGTGTTCGGCCTGGGCGCCGACATGGGCTTCGGGGTGCTGCACCTCAACTCCGGCCTGGACTACCTGTTCGGCATTGCCCACACCCAATGGATTCAGGTCGGCCTGATCACCCTGATGATGGGCGCCGCGATCATCGTCGCCGTGGCAGGTGTGGACAAGGGCGTGCGGGTGATGTCCGACATCAACATGCTGCTGGCCTGTGCCTTGTTGCTGTTCGTGTTGTTCGCCGGGCCTACCCAGCACTTGCTCAACACCCTGATCCAGAACGTCGGTGACTATCTCGGCGCGTTGCCGACCAAGAGTTTCGATGTGTACGCCTACGACAAGCCCAGCGACTGGCTGGGTGGTTGGACGGTGTTCTACTGGGCCTGGTGGATTGCATGGTCGCCGTTCGTGGGTCTGTTTATCGCGCGGATTTCCCGTGGCCGCACCATCCGTGAGTTTGTGTTCGGTGTGCTGCTGATCCCGTTGGGTTTCACCCTGGCGTGGATGTCGATCTTCGGCAACAGCGCTATCGACCAAGTGCTCAACCACGGTATGGCGGCGCTCGGTCAGTCGGCCATTGATGAGCCGTCGATGAGCCTGTATCTGCTGCTGGAAACCTACCCGTGGAGCAAAACCGTCATCGCGGTCACGGTGTTTATCAGCTTTGTGTTCTTCGTGACCTCGGCCGACTCCGGCACCGTGGTCTTGTCGACCTTGTCTTCAAAGGGCGGCAGCGCCGATGAAGACGGGCCGAAATGGCTGCGGGTGTTTTGGGGCGCGATGACTGCGCTGGTCACCAGTGCGTTGCTGTTTGCCGGCAGTATCGACTCGCTCAAGTCGGCGGTGGTGCTGACCTCGTTGCCGTTCTCGCTGATCCTGCTGCTGATGATGTGGGGGCTGCACAAGGCCTTTTACCTGGAGTCGCAGAAGCAGATCGCCCAGCTGCATTCGCTGGCGCCGGTATCCGCTGCGCGCAAAGGCCGTGGCGGTTGGCGCCAGCGCTTGAGCCAGGCGGTGCACTTCCCGTCGCGAGATGAGGTGTACCGCTTCCTCGACTCCACCGTGCGTCCGGCCATCGAAGAAGTGAGCGCGGTATTTGCCGAGAAGGGTTTGAACGTGGTCACGCAGCCGGACCCGGCCAATGACAATGTCAGCCTGGAAATCGGTCATGGTGAGGAGCGCCCGTTTGTTTACCAGGTGCAGATGCGCGGCTACTTCACGCCGTCGTTTGCCCGGGGTGGCATGGGCAAGAAAGAGATCAACAACCGTCGCTATTATCGGGCGGAAGTGCACTTGAGTGAGGGCAGCCAGGACTACGATCTGGTCGGCTACACCAAGGAGCAGATCATCAACGACATCCTCGACCAATACGAGCGGCACCTGCAGTTCCTGCACCTGGTGCGTTAACCCTCGGTTCCCCGCAAAGCCCCGTTCTACGGGGCTTTCTTAAATTTAATTTCATCCGTCAGGGCGCCGCCTTGACGCGTAACTGTCATCTGGCCACTGCGTAATTGTGTGAAGCGTTTGACGCTTTCATTTCAGAACAGTGACGGAGACCAGTAACAATGAAGACGTTGATAAGCCCCATGGTGGGTGCCGCCATGGCGAGCTTTATGCTGTCCGCCCATGCCGATTTCATCGATGACAGCCACGCCGATGTAACCCTGCTCAACCGCTACCTCAACCAGCAGGGGCGTGATGTGGTGAACAGCAACGCCAAGGCTCATAGCATTCGCGATTGGGGCCAGGGGTTCGAGTTCAACTTCAAGTCGGGCTACACCGAAGGCCCGGTGGGTTTTGGTCTGGATCTGCAGGCCTTTTATGGTCTGAAGCTGGATTCCGGAGGCGACCTCAACGACAAGGATCACCAGGGGCGCTATCCCGGCAGCATGTTCCCGCTGGATAACGGAAAATCAGCCGACCAGTTCGGCGTCTTGAGCCCGACCTTCAAGATGCGTTTCGCCAAGGATGAACTGCGCGTCGGTACGCTGTTTGGCAACAACCCGGTGTTGGCCAACACCGACGGTCGCCTGTACCAGCAGACCAACACCGGTGTGCAATTGGTATCCAAGGACCTCACCGACTTCACCTTCACCGGCGGCGATATCTTCAAGACCAAGATCCGTAATGAAACCGGTGATCAGGGCATGATCACCGCTGGCGGTACCAAAGAAAGCGATCGCTTTCTGTTCGGCGGTGCGGACTACAGCGGCATACAGAACACCACTGTCAGCCTGTGGTATTCCAACCTCGAGGATTACTACCAGCAGTTCTTCCTGGGCGCCAAGCGTCATGATGCATTGTCGGTCGGTGCGATCGATACCGACGTGCGCGTCTTCCGCAGCCTGGGCGTCGGCGCCAACGCCGATGGCGACAAAGACTTTGCCGGTGCCGGCCTCTACGGTGACGGCACCGGCAAGGGGCGCATCAACCAAACCACCGCCAGCCTGCTTGAAAGCTACACGCTGGACGGCCATACCGTTGGCCTGGGCATCCAGAAAAACAGCGGCAACAGTGACTTCCCGTACCTCGATTCCGGCCTGAACAGCGGTGATGCGCGCCAAGGCCCGGGCTCGGGCGCTGACACACCGGCGCTGACCAATATGCAGTTGAACAAATTCCAGCACGCGGGCGAACGCACCTGGCTGGCGCAATACAAATATGATTTCGGCAAGCTCGGTCTTACCGGGCTGACGTTCTCCGCCGCCTACGCCCACGGTGATGAC
This sequence comes from Pseudomonas sp. BCA17, assembly GCF_004519405.1. Classification (GTDB taxonomy): domain Bacteria; phylum Pseudomonadota; class Gammaproteobacteria; order Pseudomonadales; family Pseudomonadaceae; genus Aquipseudomonas. The sequence continues at coordinate 167,018 of NZ_SGWI01000007.1, forward strand.
ATCCGCACCGCGCAAGGCACGACCAGCGAATGGGAACGTAATATCGCCGTGGCCTATCAAGTACCGACCGGCACCCTCAAAGGCCTGGGTGTTACCTGGAAAAACGCCCACGCCAGCCCGGACATTACCGGTGCCACCGTGCAAGATGAAAACCGCTTTTACGTCAGCTATGTCGTTCCACTCTGGTAGCCAATTGCTGTAAAACGGAAGGGCAGACTTAAGCGATTCAGCCGCTTAAAAGGCCTGGGAATAACCTTATTCCCGGGCCTTATTTGTCCCAAGTTCAAGAGAGGATTCGATGACTTATATTGCTGCCGAAAACCGCTATGAATCTATCCCGTACCGCCGCGTAGGCCGCAGTGGATTGGTGCTGCCGGCGCTGTCCCTGGGGCTGTGGCACAACTTTGGCGACAGCACCCCGATCGATACCCAGCGTGCCCTGTTGCGCACCGCATTCGACCTGGGCATCAACCACTTCGATCTGGCCAACAACTACGGCCCACCCTACGGTAGCGCCGAGATCAATTTCGGGCGTTTGCTGCGCGAAGATTTCAAGCAATACCGCGACGAACTGATCATCTCCAGCAAGGCCGGTTGGGACATGTGGCCCGGTCCTTACGGTCAGGGCGGCGGTTCGCGCAAATACGTGCTGGCCAGCCTGGACCAGAGCCTGCAACGCCTGGGCGTGGATTATGTGGATATCTTCTACTCCCACCGCTTCGACGCCGACACTCCACTGGAAGAAACCGCCAGCGCCCTGGCCACCGCAGTGCAACAGGGCAAGGCGCTGTACATCGGCATTTCGTCCTACTCCGGGGTCAAAACCCGCGAAATGGCCGCGCTGCTCAAAGAGTGGAAAGTGCCGCTGCTGATCCACCAGCCGGCCTACAACCTGCTTAACCGCTGGGTGGAAAAAGACCTGCTGGACACCACCGAAGAGCTCGGCACCGGTGTCATTGCGTTCACGCCGCTGGCCCAGGGGCTGCTGACCGACAAGTACCTCAATGGGGTACCGGCCGACGCGCGGGTGAATCGCCCGGGTGGCGGTTCGTTGCAGGCCAAGCACTTGTCCGAAGCCAACCTTGCTCATGTACGTGCATTGAACGAAATCGCTCAGCGTCGCGGCCAAAGCCTGGCGCAACTGGCCCTGGCCTGGACCCTGCGTGATCCGCGGGTGACCAGTGCGTTGATCGGCGCAAGTCGGCCCGAGCAGATTATCGAGAACGTCGGTGCGTTGAAGAATTTGAGCTTCAGTGCTGAAGAACTGGCGGAGATTGATCGGTTTGCGCAGGAAGGCGGGATCAACTTGTGGGAAAAGCCATCTACTGCTGAATAACCTCACCGATAAACCCTGTAGGAGCCGACAATCCGGCTCCTACAGTAGCGGGTGGGATTAGAAGGGGACGTCGCCCAGGATGGTCGCGCGATGCATCACCCGTCGCTGTGGCCGGTAGTCGTCCACCGCGTAATGCTGCGTCACGCGGTTATCCCAGAACGCCACATCATTTTCCTGCCAGCGCCAGCGGATGGTGAATTCCGGACGTGTCGCGTGGGCGAACAAGAGCTTCAGGATCGCTTCACTTTCCGCCGGCTCAAGCTCATTGATCTTGGTGGTAAACCCATCACTCACGAATAGCGACTTGCGCCCACTCACCGGATGCGTGCGCACTACCGGATGCGACAGCGGAGGGTTTTTCTTGCGGGTTTCTTCCCAGCGCGCCAGGTCTTCGGCGGTGTTGCCAAAGCGCTCCAGCGGGAAGGACTTGGTGAAGTCATGGGTCGCTGTCAGCCCGTCGAGCAAGCGCTTCAAAGGCTCGGACAGTGCCTCATACGCGGCAATGCCGCTGGCCCACAACGTATCGCCGCCAAACGCCGGCAGCAGCTTGGCGCTGAGTACCGCGCCGAGTGCCGGGGTGGGCAGGAACGTCACGTCGGTGTGCCACACGGCGTTGTCGCGCACGTCGGTGACGGCGGTGTCGAGGATCAGCACTTCGGGCTGGTCCGGCACGTTGGGGTAGATCGGGTGGATATGCAGGTCACCGAAATTCGCCGCGAACCGCGCCTGTTGTTGCGGGTTGATTTCCTGGCCGCGGAAGAACAGCACCGAGTGAATGAGCAACGCCTGCTCGATGGCGTCGCGCTGTTCGAGGTTCAGCGGCCGGGTGATATCGACGCCACTGATCTGGGCGCCCAGGGCGGTGCTTAATGGGGTAACGGTCAGGCTGCTCATGCTGTTCTCACTCAATGTGCCTGGCCATGCCAAGGCACTAATCTACGCTGCAGGGCACGCAAGCCCATTTCCATGGCGAAGGCGATCAGGGCGATCACCAGAATGCCCAGTACCACCACGTCGGTGACCAGGAACTGCGCCGCCGATTGCACCATGAAGCCCAGGCCGCTGGTGGCGGCGATCAGCTCGGCTGCGACCAGGGTCGACCAGCCCACACCCAGGCCGATGCGCACACCGGTGAGGATGTCGGGCAGCGCGCTCGGCAGGATCACATGGCGAATCAACTGGGCACGGGTGGCCCCCAGCGATTGCGCGGCCCGTAATTTGGCGGGGTCGACAGTGCGCACGCCGGTCGCCGTAGCGATGGCAATCGGCGCAAAGATCGCCAGATAAATCAGCAGCACCTTGGACAACTCGCCGATGCCGCACCAGATCACGATCAACGGCAGGTAGGCCAGCGGCGGGATCGGTCGGTAGAACTCGATCAGCGGGTCGAGAATACCGCGGGCAATACGATTGGCGCCGATGGCGATGCCCACCGGCACGGCGGTCAGCACGGCAAAGCCCAGGCCCAGGCCGATGCGGCTGAGGCTCGCGCCCAGGTGCTGCCACAAGGTGGAATCCATATAGCCGGTGGTCGCCAGCAGCCAGCCTTTTTGCAGTACGGCGGATGGCGGTGGCAGGAACAGCGGTTCGATCAAGCCGGTGGCGGTCACGGCCCACCAGATGGCCAACAAGGCGGCCAGGGTCAGCAGGCTGATCCAGCGCGTGCTCAGGCTGCGACGTACCGGGATAACCGCGTGCGTCACCGGTTTGGTGGCGGTGGCGGGAAGTTCGTAGCTGCTCATGCGGACACCTGCCGTTGGGAGAACACCTTGCCCAGCACGTGCTCGCGGGTTTCGATAAAGCGCGGGTCGGACTTGATTGCCCGCGCCGACTCACCGGCGGCGTAGCGTTGCCCAAAGTCCAGGCTCAGGCGCTCGACGATCTGACCTGGGTTGGGCGCCAGCAAAATCAGTTCGGTGGCGAGAAATACCGCCTCTTCGATGTCATGGGTGATCAGGAACACCGGCTTGGCCGTGCGCCGCCAGACTTGCAGCAACAGCTCCTGCATCTGTTCGCGGGTGAAGGCATCGAGGGCGCCGAAGGGTTCGTCCATCAGCAACACGCGCGGGTCGGCCGCGAGGGCGCGGGCCAGGCCCACACGTTGTTTCTGGCCACCGGACAGTTGCCAGATACGACGGCTGTCGAAACCCGCGAGATCCACCATGGCAAGCATTTCACGGGCACGCACTTCACGTTGTGCCTTGGGCACACCGGCCAGTTCGAGACCGAAACCGACATTGGCCAGTACGTCCTGCCAGGGCAGCAGGGCGTCGTCCTGGAACACCACGCCACGTTCGGCGCTGGGCCCTTTGACCGGCACGCCGTCCAGGGTGATGCGCCCGGCAGAGGGTTCGACGAAACCGGCAATCAGGTTCAACAGCGAGGTCTTGCCACTGCCGGAAGGGCCGAGGGCCACCAGCAATTGCCGGGGCCCAAGGTCGAGTGAAATGTCAGCCAGTACCGGTTCTGTGGCGCCTGGGTACTGTGCGCTGATGCGCTCCAGTTGTAGCAAGGCCATCGCAATAAACTCCCGATCAGTTGGTGATGAATTTGGCGCTGATGTAAGGGGCGTAGTCCGGCAGTACGGCGTCGACTTTGCCTTGTTCCTTGAGGAACGTCGCGGTGTCGGTCACGGCCTTGGTGGTCGGTGCGCCCAGCAGGGTCACCTGGTCGGCGGCCAGCGGGTAGACGTTGCCTTGCAGCAGTAGCGGGATGTCACTGGCCTTGGCGCCAGAGAGTTTCACCAGCTTGTCGACGTTGCCTTTATCGGCCAGCCAGGCTTGTGGGTCTTTGCGGTAGGCGGCGTAGGCATCCAGGGTCACTTTGGCGAACGCACTGACGATTTCCGGGTGCTTTTCGGCGAAGTCTTTACGCACGATCCAGGCATCGAAGGTCGGTGCGCCGAGCTTGGCCAGTTCGCCCGAGGTGATCAGCACTTTGCCGTTTTCCTTGGCCACGCCCAGGGCCGGGTCCCATACGTAGGTGGCGTCGATGTCGCCGCGCTTCCAGGCGGCGATGATTGCCGGTGGCGCGAGGTTGAGGATGGTCACCTTGGAGGGGTCGATATTCCAATGCTTCAGCGCAGCGAGCAGGCTGTAATGCCCGGTGGAGACAAACGGCACGGCGATCTTTTTGCCGATCAGGTCCTGCGGGTTATTGATGCCTGAACCGTCGCGCGCCACCAAGGCTTCGGCGCCGCCGATCTGGGTGGCTACGAGGAAGGTTTCCACCGGCACTTTGCGGGTAACGGCCGCGGTCAGCGGGCTGGAGCCGAGGTAGCCGATCTGCACGTCGCCGGAGGCAATGGCGGCGATGATGTCTGCCCCATTGTCGAATTTGCGCCAGTTGATCTTGGCTTGGGTGGCTTTCTCGTAAACACCGTCGGCCTGGGCGACTTTGGCCGGGTCTACGGTGGTCTGGTAAGCGACGGTTACATCCGCCGCCTGGGCAAACAGGCTGGCACCGGCCAGGGACAACGCCGCCAGAAGGCGCAGTGGGGTTGAACGTTTCAAGGGGAAGCTCCTCAATCAGGCGGCCGAGGATCGGCGTGTGAGGAGACTAAATGATCTAAGAATCCGAAAATAAATAACCTTTTCGAATTAGCTTAAAACTGTAGGAGCGAGCTTGCTCGCGAAAAAACTTAAGAACGCCGCGTTCATTCAGGTTGAACGCGTCATCGTTAACGTTTTTCGCGAGCAAGCTCGCTCCTACAGAGGGCTGCGCAGGTTCTTAGTTACTGATGGCGAGGATGCTGGCCTGGTAGGAACCCACAAACACATCGAAGTCGCCTACTTCGTTCTGCTCCAGCTCCGCCTGCTGTGCCAGCGACGTACGCGCCAGCTCCTCGAAGCGCGCCTGCTCCTCGGCCGGCAACGGCTCCTTGCGGAAGTATTCGGCATGCAGCTGGCTCTGGTGCAGGGAGAATTGCGCAAAACTCTCTTTACGTTCGGCCATTGCCGCCAACACCTGGGCCGATGGCGTCAGGGACGGATCCTTGACCTTCGCCAGTTGGGCGTCCAGCGCCTGGCTGTGCTCGGTGATGCCGTGGCTTTCATCCAGCAGCGCGGCCAACGGCGCAATCTTCTCCAGCAACTCGGTGGCCCATTCCCTCATGTCCACCGGTGCCCCGTCACGCTGCAACTGCAGGCCCGGTCGACGGCCTTCCTTGACCACGCTGAGGAAGTTGGACGTGGCGTTGCCGCACTCGTTGTTGGCGAACAGCGGGCTGTCGTTCAGGGCGCAGTACAGCAGGAAGGCGTCGAGGAAACGCGACTCCGGCAGGTCGATACCCATCGGCAGGAACGGGTTGATGTCCAGGCAGCGCACTTCGATGTACTGGATGCCACGGGCCATCAGCGCCTGGATCGGCCTCTCACCGGTGTAGGTCACACGCTTGGGGCGAATGTTGGAGTAGTACTCGTTTTCGATCTGCAGGATGTTGGTGTTGAGCTGAACCCACTCACCGTCCTTGTGGGTGCCGACTTCGACGTACGGCGCGTAGGGCGTTGCCACCGCTGTGCGCAGGCTGTCGGTGTAGCTGGCCAGGTCGTTGTAGCACGGCGTGAGTCCGGCCTGGGCGTTGCTCTGGTAGCCCAGGTCGCTCATGCGCAGGCTGGTGGCATACGGCAGGTAAAGGGTGTCGGCGTCCAGTACTTCCAACTGGTGCGAGCGACCACGCAGGAAACCGGCATCCAGAGCCGGCGAGGCACCGAACAGGTACATCAGCAGCCAGCTGTAGCGGCGGAAGTTGCGGATCAGCGCGATGTAGGCATTGGACTGGTAATCGCGGTCGGTGCCGACGAATCCTTCGGTCTCCTTGAGCAAAGGCCACAACTGTTCCGGCAGGGAAAAATTGTAGTGAATGCCGGCAATGCACTGCATGGTCTTGCCATAACGCAACGCCAGGCCCTTGCGGTACACGTACTTGAGCTGTCCGATATTGGAGGTGCCGTAGTAGGCAATCGGAATGTCTTCCTCGGCCGGCAACGGGCACGGCATCGAGGGGCTCCACAGGTATTCGCTGCCGAGCTTGGTGTAGGCAAACCGATGGATCTTGTCCAGGCTGCTCAGGGTATCGGCCGGGTTGGGCAGGGCGGGAGTGATGAACTCCAGCAGCGATTCCGAGTAGTCGGTGGTGATCTGTTCGTGGGTCAGCGCAGCGCCCAGGGCTTCAGGGTGGGGCGTTTGCGCCAGGCGACCTTCACCTGTGACACGTAGGCATTCGCGCTCGATGCCATGCAGGCACTGCTCTAGCAGGGAGAGGTGTTCGCGCTTGCCGAGCAAAGCCAGGCGGCGGTTGAGAAGTTCGCTCAAGTTGGATTCCTTCACGCGTCAGTCGCCCCAATATGGGGGTGGGCAGGACGGTCTACAAGGGTGAAGTTAAAACTGGCGTGATCGCCTGGTTTAGAGTCGATCTGACCCGATCAGTAAAAGCCGACTTCACTCCATGAGTTGGGCTATAGCGCGGCAAGAAAATTCCGACGCTGTTATCGCAGCGCCGAAATTAACTCAAATTGAGGGTGGGGAGCTATAGGGCAGCGAACGTGCCTTGTGCTTTTGCGACTAATCTTTCTTCCTGATACACATCCGCTTCGACCACCAGTGTGCGTCGACCCGCGTGGATCACCCGGGCGGTACACAGCACGTCACCGTCAGACACGGCGCGGATGTAATTGATTTTGCACTCGATGGTCGCACTCTGCTGGTCAAAGCCATGGGCGCTGGAACAGGCCAGCCCCATCGTAATGTCTACCAGGCTGAAGATCGCCCCGCCGTGGAGCTTGCCTGCGCGGTTGCGCAGTTGCGGCTCCAGGGTCAAGGCCACCTCGGCAACGCCCTCGTCGAGGCGTTGCAGGCGGCAGCCGATCAGTTCGCTGAACGCGCTCTGGGTCAAGCCTGCCGGGATTTCCATCAGCGTTTCTTCAACTGCTTGGCATTGGCGAACAGTGACGCCATGGCATTGTTGCTTGGTGCGGCAGTGGCAGTTTCCTTGCGCGGCGCGTTGTTCTGCGACTGGCGCGGCGCCGAGCCGGGGCGGGCACCACGGGCGCCGTCGATTTTCTCACCTGGGGTGTCGCTCATGCGCATCGACAGGCCGACGCGTTTACGCGGGATGTCGACTTCCATGACCTTGACCTTGACCACGTCACCGGCTTTCACCGCTTCGCGTGGATCTTTGATGAATTTCTCCGAAAGCGCGGAAATATGCACCAAGCCGTCCTGATGCACGCCGATATCCACAAAAGCGCCAAAGTTGGTCACGTTGGTGACTACGCCTTCGAGGATCATGCCCGGCTGCAGATCCTTGAGGTCCTCGACACCGTCCTGGAACTCGGCGGTCTTGAACTCGGGACGTGGGTCGCGGCCAGGTTTTTCCAGTTCCTGCAGGATGTCGGTGATGGTCGGCACACCGAAGGTTTCATCGGTGTACTTCTTTGGGTCCAGGCGCTTGAGGAATGCCGCGTCGCCGATCAGCGAGCGGATGTCACGGTTGGTCTCGGCGGCGATGCGCTGCACCAGCGGGTAGGCTTCCGGGTGGACCGCGGAGGCATCAAGCGGGTTGTCACCGTTCATCACGCGCAGGAAGCCGGCGGCTTGTTCGAAGGTTTTTTCACCCAGGCGTGCGACCTTTTTCAGCGCCGCACGGGTTTTGAATGCACCGTTTTCATCGCGGTGGGTGACGATGTTCTGCGCCAGGGTGGCGTTGAGGCCGGAGATACGCGCCAGCAACGCTACGGAGGCGGTGTTTACGTCTACGCCCACGGCGTTCACGCAGTCTTCTACTACCGCGTCCAGACCGCGCGCCAGTTTCAGTTGCGACACGTCGTGCTGGTACTGGCCGACGCCGATGGATTTAGGGTCGATTTTCACCAATTCGGCCAGCGGATCCTGCAGGCGGCGGGCGATGGACACCGCGCCACGGATCGACACGTCGAGGTCCGGGAATTCCTTGGACGCCAGTTCCGACGCCGAATAGACCGAAGCGCCGGCCTCGGAGACCATGACCTTGGTCATCTTCATCGCTGGGTATTTTTTGATCAGCTCGGCGGCCAGTTTATCGGTTTCGCGGCTGGCGGTGCCGTTGCCGATGGCAATCAGATCCACCGCGTGCTTGGCACACAACGCGGCCAGGATCGCCAGGGTCTGGTCCCACTTGTTGTGGGGTACGTGGGGGTACACGGTGGCGTGGTCCAGCAGCTTGCCGGTGGCGTCGACCACGGCGACCTTGCAACCGGTGCGCAGGCCCGGGTCCAGGCCCAGCGTCGCGCGCGGGCCTGCCGGGGCGGCCAGCAACAGGTCGTGCAGGTTGTGGGCGAACACGTTGATCGCCTCGGTTTCAGCGCCGTCGCGCAGTTCACCCAGCAGGTCGGTTTCCAGGTGGGTGTAGAGCTTGACCTTCCAGGTCCAGCGCACGACTTCACCGAGCCATTTGTCCGCAGGACGATTCTGGTTCTGGATGCCGAATTGTTGACCGATCATGCCTTCGCACGGGTGCATGGTGCCCGGCAGTTCGTCGCCGACTTTCAGCGCGGTGCTGAGAATGCCTTCGTTGCGCCCACGGAAAATGGCGAGTGCACGGTGGGACGGCATGCTTTTGAGCGGTTCGTCGTGCTCGAAGTAATCGCGGAACTTGGCGCCTTCTTCCTCTTTGCCGGCGATGACGCGGGCGCTGAGCGTGGCTTCCTGCTTGAGGTAAGTGCGCAGTTTTTCCAGCAGGCTGGCGTCTTCGGCGAAGCGCTCCATCAGGATGTACTTGGCGCCTTCAAGGGCGGCCTTGACGTCGGCGACGCCTTTGTCGGCGTTGACGAAGCGGGCCGCTTCAGTGTCCGGCGTCAGCGACGGGTCGTTGAACAGACCGTCGGCCAAGTCCCCCAGGCCGGCTTCCAGGGCGATCTGGCCCTTGGTGCGACGCTTCTGCTTGTACGGCAGGTAGAGGTCTTCGAGGCGGGTCTTGGTGTCGGCGAGCTTGATGTCGCGTTCCAATTGTGGGGTCAGCTTGCCCTGTTCCTCGATGCTGGCGAGGATGCTGATGCGCCGTTCGTCGAGTTCTCGCAAGTAGCGCAAGCGCTCTTCCAGGTGGCGTAGTTGGGTGTCGTCGAGGCTGCCGGTCACTTCTTTCCGGTAACGGGCGATGAAGGGCACCGTGGAGCCTTCGTCCAGTAGAGCGACGGCCGCTTCGACCTGTTGTGGGCGTACGCCGAGTTCCTCGGCGATGCGGCTGTTGATGCTGTCCATAAAACCACCTGAAATTCTTGAAAGCAGCTTGCCGGCCCGGAAAACAAGGCTTGCAAGGCTGGTTGAGCGGCCCGACTGGCGCCGCTGCCTGGGTCAACAGGCAGCCTATTGACCCTCGAAATTGAAAAAATCACGACAAACGAATGAAAAAAAGCCCGGCAGTAAACGGTAACGATCTGACGTTGCCCCGCACGAAGGCGCCGCATTATAACCAGCGTTCCGACCTTGGGTGGTAACGCGCCGGTGGTCGCCGCACGCGGGTTCGCTGGCGGCAGAGGAAAAATCTGCTAACAATGCACACGGTGCGTATAACGGCACCTAAGCCATAATGCGCGCCGAGATAAGAGGAGCATCCAATGAGCAGCACTGTACAAACTGCTGAAGGCGAAAAAATTCTCATCGTTGATGACGATCCGGGGCTGAGCAGCCTGCTGGAGCGCTTCTTCAACTCCAAAGGCTATCGCGCCCGCGCGGTGCCGAACACCGAGCAGATGGATCGTCTGCTGGGGCGCGAGGTGTTCAACCTGGTCGTCCTCGACCTGATGTTGCCCGGCGAAGACGGTCTTACCGCCTGCAAGCGCCTGCGGGGTGCGAACAACCAGATTCCAATCATCATGCTGACCGCCAAGGGCGATGAGCTGAGCCGCATCAAGGGCCTTGAGCTGGGCGCTGATGATTACCTGGCCAAGCCGTTCAACCCGGACGAGTTGATGGCCCGGGTCAAGGCCGTATTGCGTCGTCAGGCTCCGCCGGTACCGGGCGCCCCAGGCAGCGAAGACGAAAGCGTCACCTTTGGTGACTACGAATTGTCGCTGGCCACCCGTGAGCTCAAGCGTGGCGATGAAGTGCACATGCTGACCACCGGCGAATTCGCAGTACTCAAGGCGTTGGTGATGAACGCGCGCCAACCGTTGACCCGCGACAAGCTGATGAACCTGGCCCGTGGCCGGGAGTGGGATGCGCTGGAGCGTTCCATCGACGTGCAGATCTCCCGTCTGCGCCGGATGATCGAGCCTGATCCGTCCAAGCCGCGGTATATCCAGACGGTATGGGGCGTGGGTTATGTGTTCGTGCCGGATGGCAATAAAACCAGTTGACCGATGATTTGCAGGGACGGGTATTTCGGCGTTTGGCTCCATGAGAGTCAACGGGATGCCCGGCGTCTGCAATTCTGCGAGCGCCCTTCGTTCCTGCAAGGTATCTAGCTGTCTTCTATGAAAACCCCGCTGTGGTTCCCGCAAAGTTTCTTTTCCCGCACGCTCTGGCTGGTGCTGATCGTCGTTCTGTTTTCCAAGGCACTCACGCTGGTTTATCTGTTGATGAACGAAGACGTGCTGGTGGATCGGCAATACAGTCACGGCGTCGCGCTGACCCTGCGTGCCTATTGGGCTGCCGATCCGGAGAACCGCGAGAAGATCGCCAAGGCTGCGACATTGGTTCGCGTGGCGGGCGCGGGTGTGCCGGAGGGCGAGCAGCACTGGCCCTACAGTGAGATCTACCAGCGACAGATGCAGGCCGAGCTGGGTGATGACACCGAGGTGCGGCTGCGCATGCATGTGTCACCCGCGCTATGGGTGAGGGCGCCCAGCCTGGGTCAGGACTGGCTGAAAGTACCGCTTTATCCGCACCCGCTGCGGGGGCAGAAGATCTGGAACGTGCTGGGTTGGTTCCTGGCCATTGGTTTGCTTTCTACCGCATCCGCCTGGATTTTCGTCCGTCAGCTCAACCAGCCCCTGAAACGTCTGGTGTTCGCTGCCCGTCAACTGGGGCAGGGGCGTAGCGTGCGCCTGCCGGTCAGCGATACGCCCAGTGAAATGACTGAGGTGTACAGCGCGTTCAACCAGATGGCGGAGGACGTCGAACAGGCAGGACGCGAACGCGAACTGATGCTGGCGGGCGTATCCCATGACCTGCGCACGCCATTGACGCGCTTGCGGCTGTCCCTGGAGTTGATGGGCAGCCATAACGACCTGACGGATGACATGGTCCGCGACATCGAGGATATGGACGCGATTCTTGATCAGTTCCTGGCGTTTATTCGGGACGGGCGAGATGAAGTGGTTGAAGAGGTCGACCTCACGGACCTGGTTCGTGAAGTCGTGGCCCCTTACAACCAGAACGGCGAGCAGGTGCGCATGCGTCTGGAACCGATCCAACCGTTTGCGCTGCGCAGGGTGTCGATGAAGCGTCTGCTGAATAACCTTATCGGCAACGCTTTGCATCACGCCGGTTCAGATGTGGAAGTGGCGGCCTATGTGTCCGGTGACAGCGCCGCGCCCTATGTGGTGCTGAGCGTGATGGATCGGGGGACGGGTATCGACCCGGCGGAACTGGAAGGTATCTTCAACCCCTTCACCCGTGGCGATCGTGCCCGTGGGGGCAAAGGTACTGGCCTGGGGCTGGCGATCGTGCGGCGGATTGCCTCGATGCACGGTGGCAATGTCGAACTGCGTAATCGTGAGGAAGGTGGCCTGGAGGCACGAGTGCGCCTGCCGCTTGGCTTGATGCTGCCTAGGGACGCGGTGTAGGTGTAGGAGCAGCTACAAGCTACAAGCTACAAGCTACAAGCTACAAGCTACAAGCTACAAGCTACAAGCCACAAGCCACAAGCCACAAGAAAAAAGCAGCCTGCCTTTCTCTTGCAGCTTGCAGCTTGCAGCTTGTAGCTGCTTCATTACCCCTTCCCTTTGGTCCTGGTCATATTCGGCCCGCCATTCTTCTCCAGATGCTGAATGATGATCCCCGCCACATCCTTGCCCGTGGTGGTCTCGATGCCTTCCAGGCCCGGGGACGAGTTCACTTCCATCACCAGCGGCCCATGGTTGGAGCGCAGGATATCTACACCCGCCACGCTCAACCCCATCACCTTGGCTGCGCGCAGCGCGGTCATGCGTTCTTCCGGGGTGATCTTGATCAGGCTGGCGCTGCCGCCACGGTGCAGGTTGGAACGGAACTCCCCTGGCTTGGCCTGGCGCTTCATCGCCGCAATCACTTTGTCGCCCACCACGAAGCAGCGGATATCCGCGCCACCGGCTTCCTTGATGTATTCCTGCACCATGATGTTCTGCTTGAGGCCCATGAATGCCTCGATCACCGATTCCGCCGCCGTCGCCGTTTCACACAGCACTACGCCGATGCCCTGGGTACCTTCCAGTACCTTGATTACCAGCGGCGCGCCGTTGACCATGTCGATCAGGTCGGGGATGTCGTCCGGTGAGTGAGCAAAACCGGTGACCGGCAGGCCGATGCCTCGACGCGAGAGCAATTGCAGCGAACGCAGCTTGTCCCGAGAGCGTGCGATGGCTACCGATTCATTAAGGGGAAATACCCCCATCATTTCGAACTGGCGCAACACCGCGCAGCCGTAGAAAGTGACCGAGGCACCGATACGCGGGATCACCGCATCAAACCCTTCCAGCGGCTTGCCCCGGTAATGGATCTGTGGCTTGTGGCTGGCAATGTTCATGTAGGCTCGCAACGTGTCGATCACCACCATTTCATGGCCACGTTCGGTGCCGGCCTCAACCAGGCGGCGGGTGGAATACAGACGCGGGTTTCGCGACAGCACAGCAATCTTCATGCAGCACCTGGGACAGAAATAGTTGAGACCGGGAACACCGGCTTGTCTTGAACGTACTTGATGCCGGGATTGACCACCAACTGGCCGTCAATCAGCGCCTTGGAGCCGAGCAACAGGCGATAACGCATGGCCTTGCGGCAGGCCAGGGTGAACTCCACCCGCCACACCCGGTCACCCAGCGCCAACGTAGTGCTGATCACGTAACGTACCTGCGCATGCCCGTTGGAGCTCTTGATGGTCTTCATCGTCACCAGGGGCGCTTCGCAACGGCGGTGACGCAGTTGCACAACGCTGCCCAGGTGCGCGGTAAAACGAACCCATTTTTCACCGTCACGCTCAAACGGCTCGATATCGGTGGCATGCAGGCTGGAGGTGCTGGCGCCGGTGTCGATCTTCGCGCGCAGGCCCGCCACCCCCAAGTCGGGAAGGGCCACCCACTCACGCAGACCCACAACGGTCAAATGGTCAAATGTCTTCAATATAGGTAACCGGTCAGTTCGCCCAGGCGTGAGGGGGAACCTCGGCCAGGGCTTTGAATGCGGGCTGGGCGAACCAGAAGCCTTGCATCAGAAATATTCCACAGTCGGACAGGAAGTCGCGCTCGCCGGCACTTTCAATGCCTTCGGCGATGACGGTAACCCCCAACTGCTCACAAATTGTGACAATCCCGTGGACGATCACCTGACGGACACGATCCTGGTCGACATCGCGGATCAGCGCCATGTCGAGTTTTATCAAGTCAGGTTGGAAATCGGCCAGCAGATTTAGCCCCGAATAGCCCGCGCCGAAATCGTCGATGGCGGTCTTAAAGCCGAATTCGCGATATTCACGCAGAATATTCGTCAAATGGCGATAGTTATCTACATGCTCGCTTTCAAGTGTCTCGAAAATCAGCTGGTTGATGGGAAAGTTGTGTAACCGAGCCGCTTCCAGAGTACTGCGTATACACAGTTCTGGCCGATAGACGGCATTAGGCATGAAGTTGATGGACAGGTGAGTCTGCATCCCCAGTGCGGCTGCGCCGGCAATCGCTTGGGTACGACAACGCTGGTCGAAGCGGTAGCGGTTGCTCCCGTTGACTTGCTCCAGTACGGACAGCGCTCCTTCGCCATTGACTCCGCGCACCAGGGCTTCGTTGGCAAAAATGGAGTGATCGCGAAGGTCTACGATAGGCTGGTAGGCGAAATCGAAGTCGAAACCCAGCGGCTCGCTTTGCTGGCAGCCCACGCAACGTTGGTCAGGCGAGGTGAGTGAAGTGGGGAAGTCGGTCACGGCGTGTCCTCGCGAAAACAGGGTGCTACCTGGCGTATCTTAGGTGAGCCTTGGGGTTTATGCGTCGAAGGGATTCAACGTTAAAGTTGCGACATTTTTCAGCGCGAGGAATTCAAGTGGCTCAAAAGCAGGAAGAGGAAGAAAAAGTCCGTTTGGACAAATGGTTATGGGCTGCACGCTTTTACAAGACCCGTGCCCTGGCCAAGGCTGCCATCGAGAGTGGCAAGGTGCATCACCGTGGTGAGCGCTGCAAACCGGGCAAGGAGCCGCGCGTGGGTGATGAGTTCCAGATTCGTACCGGTTTTGATGAAAAGACCATTGTGGTTCAAGCACTTTCCATTGTCCGTCGTGGCGCGCCCGAAGCTCAGGCGTTGTATGTCGAGACTGATGCGAGTATCGCCAAGCGTGAGAACGCGGCGGCAATGCGCAAGGCGGGGGCCATGGGGGTGACTACCGATGGGAAGCCGAGCAAGAAGCAACGCCGCGATCTGTTCAAGTTCCGTGGCGGTGGCGGCGATGAATAAAGTCGCCGGTAATCGCCTGGGGCTTCACTTGGCTTGGAACAAACCAGGATTGTTCATAAACTGCGTCATCTTCGCGTCACTATTCTTCAACTCAGATACCCAGACCTATGACTGATCTACCGGATACCGACTTCACCCAACGCTTCATCTTCGACGAGACCGATGCCCGCGGCGAACTGGTCTCATTGGAGCGCAGCTATGCCGAAGTCCTCGCCAAGCATCCCTATCCGGAGCCGGTCGCGCAACTGCTCGGAGAGCTGATGGCGGCGGCGGCGCTGCTGGTGGGCACCATGAAATTCGACGGTTTGCTGATCCTGCAGGCGCGTTCCGAAGGCCCGATTCCACTGCTGATGATCGAGTGCTCCAGTGAGCGCGACATCCGTGGCCTGGCCCGTTACGACGCTGACCTGATCGCCCCGGACGCGGCCCTGGCCGACCTGATGCCCAATGGTGTATTGGCGCTCACCGTCGACCCGACCGAGGGCCAGCGCTATCAGGGGATTGTCGACCTTGATGGTGAAACCCTGTCGGACTGCTTCACCAACTATTTCGTGATGTCCCAGCAAATCGGTACGCGTTTCTGGCTTAAAGCCGATGGCAAGCGTGCCCGTGGCCTGTTGCTGCAACAACTGCCGGCTGACCGTATCAAGGACGACGACGACCGCGCCGAAAGCTGGCGCAACCTCACCGCCCTGGCCGGCACGCTGACCACCGAGGAGTTGCTGGCGCTGGACAACGAAACCATCCTGCACCGTCTCTACCACGAAGAGACCGTGCGGTTGTTCGATGCACAAAGCCTGCGCTTCCATTGCAGTTGCTCCCGCGAGCGCTCGGCCAATGCCCTGGTCAGCCTGGGCCTTGAAGATGCACAGAATCTGGTGGTGGAACATGGCGGCAATATTGAGATCGACTGCCAGTTCTGCAACCAGCGCTACCTGTTCGATGCGGCTGATGTAGCCCAACTGTTCGCTGGCGCGGGCATCGACACCCCTTCCGACACCCGCCACTAAAACGTTTAAGCACAGGTAAATCACCTGACAAACGCCGGATTAGCGCAGTTCTGACGGGAGGGCCCTACTCTTTTTGGGCTTTTCTGGCATAATCCGGCCCACTTTTTTCGCGGTAGTAGTGCGCAACTTTCTACTACAAAACGTTTGGAGCACTCGGCTACAGGCCGACGGGGAACCTCATGACGCAAGCCAATAACGCTGTATACACCGATCTGAGTGTTGATGATCTGGTCAAAGAAGCCCTGCAGCGCGGTGAAGGCGTGCTTGCCGATACTGGCGCGCTGGTCGTAGAAACCGGTCACCGCACCGGCCGTTCGCCAGTCGATCGTTTCATCGTTGAAGAGCCTTCCACCCAGGACGCCATCGCCTGGGGCCCGATCAACCGCAAGTTCCCGGCCGACAAGTTCGATGCTCTGTGGGCTCGTGTCGAAGCCTTCAACAGTGCGCAAGAGCATTTCGTTTCCCACGTTCACGTAGGTGCTGCGCAAGAGCACTACCTGGCTGTGAAAATGACCACCCAGACTGCCTGGCAGAACCTGTTTGGTCGTTGCCTGTTCATCAACCCGGCCCAGTACAACCCGGCCGGTCGTGAAGAGTGGCAGGTGCTTAACGTGGCCAACTTCGAGTGCGTGCCAGAGCGTGACGGCACCAACTCCGACGGTTGCGTGATCCTCAACTTCGCACAGAAAAAAGTGCTGATCGCCGGCATGCGTTACGCCGGTGAAATGAAGAAAGCCATGTTCTCGGTGCAGAACTTCCTGCTGCCGGCCTCCGACGTACTGCCGATGCACTGCGCCGCCAACATCGGTGAAGCAGGCGACGTGACCCTGTTCTTCGGCCTGTCGGGCACTGGTAAAACCACCCTGTCCGCCGACGAAAGCCGTTACCTGATCGGTGACGACGAGCACGGCTGGGGCGAAGGCGTGGTGTTCAACATCGAAGGCGGTTGCTATGCCAAGTGCATCGACTTGTCCGAGAAGAACGAGCCGGTTATCTGGAAAGCCATCAAGCACGGCGCGGTGCTCGAAAACGTCGTGATCGACGACGCCAAGCACGCCGACTACGCTGATGTCAGCCTGACCCAGAACAGCCGCGCCGCCTATCCGCTGGAGCACGTTGCCAAGCGTTCCGAGAAGAACCTGGGCGGCGAGCCAAACGCTGTGATCTTCCTGACTTGCGACCTGACCGGCGTCCTGCCGCCAGTGTCCATCCTCAGCGAAGAGCAAGCGGCCTACCACTTCCTGTCCGGCTACACCGCTCTGGTGGGTTCGACCGAAATGGGTTCCGGCAGCGGCATCAAGTCGACCTTCTCCACCTGCTTCGGCGCGCCGTTCTTCCCTCGCCCGGCCGGTGAATACGCAGAGCTGCTGATCAAACGCATCCGTGGCTTCGGCTCCAAGGTCTACCTGGTCAACACCGGCTGGACCGGCGGTGGCTACGGCGTCGGCAAGCGTTTCAACATCCCGACTACTCGCGGTGTGATCGCAGCGATCCAGAGCGGCGCGTTGATTGGTGCGCAAACCGAGCACCTCGACACCATCAACCTCGACGTGCCGTTGGCCGTACCGGGCGTTGAAACCGGCCTGTTGAACCCGCGTAACACCTGGGCCGACAAAGCTGCGTACGACGAAGCGGCGAAAGCGCTGGCCGGCCTGTTCATCGAGAACTTCAAGAAGTTTGAAGTGAGCGATGCGATCAAGGCTGCGGGTCCGAAGTTGTAAGATTCGCTTGTTGTGAAAAAGCCGCCTCTAGTAGGCGGCTTTTTGTTAGTAACCAAGAATATCTTTAGTGTGGCTCTTTGGCCTATGTGAAGGGCTCATTGTGAAAAAATCTATTTTTTCAAAGTCACAGCTGCTGTTCATACAGCAACATGCAAAACCAAGGCTCCCGTCAACACCAGCACAACGCCCAATACCTGCACCGCCGACAACCGCTCCTTGAAAAACACAAACCCCAGAATCGCCGCGATCCCGCCCGATAATGTACTAATCACCGTCACCACCGACACCGAACCCGCCATTGCCCCCCACGAAAACGCCGAGAATCCACCCAGGTTCATCAAGCTTGCCCCGGTCAGCGTCGCGCAGTTTTTCAGCGGTGGGATTTTCAGGCCATCCTTGATCTTCAGCACCATCACCACCAACACGCACAGCCCCACCAGGTAGCCGAGCCAGAGCATGGTGATCGGCCCAAGCGCCGGCAGTGTGTAGCGGCCTTGCAGCCAGAAACTGGTGCCATACAGCAAAGCCGCGAGCATGGCGTAGGCGATGGACAGGCGTGGGTTGTTGTGAGGGACACCGTTGTCCTTGTGAACGCTGGAGAGGATCACGCCGATCACGCACAAAGCGATGCAACCCAGCTGCGTCAGGCTGATGTGCTCACCGTTGGCCCAGGACAGCAAGGTGGTCACCACGCCGTAGGACGTCACGAGCGGCGCGACAATCGCCGCTTTGCCGAGGGCGAAGGCCTTGGACAGCGCGAGGGCGCCGGAGACGGTGAGCAGGGCGGCAGCGATGCCCAGGAGCCAGACGTTCAGCGGGGCTCCGAGGGATTTGAACAGGAAGCTTGGGAGAATGACCAGCAGCAGGGTCATGATCAGGAAGCCCAGGGCTTGGCCGAAATACACCGCGCGTTTAACGCCCACGGCTCGGGCGTTGAGGCCCACCAGAAAATCCGTGCCGCCCCAGAGCAGGGCGGCCAGCAGGCCCATCATTACGTCCATGTAAGGTCCTTGTGTTTCAGCTCAGGTTTTCCAGCGTCTGCGTGTCCCAGCTGTGGGTCTTGATGGCCAGGTAGAGCATGCCGATGGTCAGCGGCACTTTGTCGCCTCGCCCCTTGGCTCGACGTTTGAGAAATACATCAAATACCGGCGGGTTGAAGTAACGATAAGTGTCGAAATCGCCCAGGTCGAGCGCAAATTCCTGCTCCAGTGCTTCCATCAGTAGTTTGGCCTCGCCGCCGTCGCAACCCAGGTCAAAGTTGATCGAGGTTTGCAGGCGAAGGGTCTTGTGTTCCGGCAGGCCGATTTCTTCGTGCAGCAGTTGCAGGAGTTGCTGCATAACGACGTCTTCAGGGAAGTTGGGGGCGAGGTTCATTGGTAGTGGCACGCGGGAGTGGGTGAGGGGAGGGTTGTATCGTCGGCGAATTTTTCGAGTAGGAAGGCGTTCCAAGCCTAGCAAGAATAGAAGCAGAGGAGGCCGCGTGCCTTGTGGTTTGCCGCGTCATCGTTGAGGATTTTCGCGAGCAAGCTCGCTCCTACAGAGGGTGTCTCTTAAATTTGCGGTTTTGAGGGTTGCGCAGCTTCCAGCAGATCACAGCCGTCCTGCACGAGCAGGTACAAGGCATTGGTGATGTGGGAGATGTCTTTGAGGTCGGCGTGTTCGAAGGTCAGGCAGGAAAAGGTTTCAAGCAGATCGGTGGCTGCGCGAATGCGTTGATGGGCGGCGGACTGGATGCCTTCGGCTCTGGCTTGCGTATCGATGATAAGCGGATGGGTATCGGTGAAATTAGTAGCAGTACGGATCCTGGCCCACCCCCATATTTGTCGAGCATCAGCGCAGGGTGTTGCGGTACTTGGCGAGGACGGTTTCGCGGGTCGGCAGAGGTTTGTCGACGTCGGCCGGTTGGGCGTTGAATCCTTCCAGGCGCAAGCTGGCCAGGTAACTGGAGCGGCGGATCTTGTGGTAATGATCCTGTTTTTGCGCAAACGTCAGTTCGCTCATCGCAATGTGCTCCTGGGTCGCAAGGCTTGGTTGTAGCGCAATGCTTCAGCGGGCAGGCGGTATAAAACCCACGTCACATTTTGTATAAAAAATCCGCAAACAGACTGAATTCAGCGTATGTTTCACCGCAAAATCTTGTAGGGCGATTCCGCCCATCACTTAAAGGGAGTTAAGCATGGGTTTGCTTCGTGTCGCCTCGGCGATGTCATTGTGTGCGGTGGCGTTTTCGGTTCAGGCCGAGCAACTGCCGATTGAAGTGCTGAGCGCGGTGGTCAAGGACCAGAAAATCGCCGACGCCGAAGTGTTGCTGCAGCGCAACGGTGCACAGAATGTCGTGGGCCGCACCAACGCCCAGGGCCAGGTGACGCTGACCAGCGAAGCCGCCGACGATGCGTCCAGCCTGCTGATCGTCAAGAAGCCCGGCTACTCCAACCTGGTGGTGAAGTGCCCATGCAAAGGCATGACCTATGCCATCAGCCCGGTGATGGAAAATCTCGACGGCCTGCGTGTAGTCCTGACCTGGGGCAAAACCCCGGAAGACCTCGATTCCCACATGATTTTCCCTGGCAATAACATCTACTTCGAGAACAAGAACGGCACCGACGCCGAACTGGATGTGGACGACGTCGACAGCTACGGCCCGGAAACCATCACCCTGCAGAAAAAGCACTACGGCGAAAGTTATGTCTACGCCGTGCATGACTTCACCAACAGCAGCAATCCAGGCTCTCGCCAGCTGTCCAACAGTAAGGCCAAGGTATTCGTATACATGGGCCAATCTCTGGTGCGCACCTACTACGTACCGAAAAACCGTAGCGGTAACCTGTGGACGGTGTTCCGCATGACCGGCAGCGGCGATTTCCAGGACATCAACAATTTCAGTGGTGTAACAGTTGATGCTCCGAACGTGCTTAATGAAGTGAAGGCGTTGCTGGACGACAGTGTTGCTGTGACCGCCGTAGCCGTCAGCTCTTCCGCGCAAACCGATGCGAAGCGTCTGAACCTACAGGGTGAAGCTGCTTACCAGGCGGGCAATCTGGATCAGGCAATCGACCTGTTCCGTCAGGCCATCGACTTGGACAATGGCTTCGGTAAAGCCTACGGTAACCTGGGCCTGGCTTATCAGAAAGCCGGTAACACCGCCGAGTCGATCTGGGCCAACCGCAAGGCTATTGCTCTGGCCACCGGCGCTAATGCCGCAACTGTGCGCGCAGGGTCCTACTACAACATTGCGCGAATCTACGAGGCCGCTGGGCAGTTCCCGGATGCCTTGCGTCACTACCAGTTAGCCAAAGAGCAGAAGGCCAACCCTGTATATGACACGGCGATCGAGCGGGTGCAGAACCGCTGATTCAGCCGGGTAGATAACTAAAAATGTGGGAGGGGCTTGCTCCCGATTGCGACACGTCAGTCACGGATTCATTAACTGACGCACTGCAATCGGGAGCAAGCCCTTTACCACATTTGGATGCGCGTCTTTCCTGCTACCACCTCGGATTATTCCCTCTTCGGCCCTAGGCCATCCTTGAGCCTGTGTATCATCCTGTCTCTTTTTCACTTGCGACCGTTCTCGATTCGCTGAGATTCACGGGCTATGTTTTGAGCCTACTCAGCGGTCAATGGAGTGACAGCCTATGCACGACACCCTCCAACAGGTCTTTGGTTATCCACAATTCCGTCCAGGGCAGGAACAAACGGTCAGCGCCGTGCTTGCCGGGCGTTCTGCGGCCGCCATTTTTCCAACAGGATCGGGCAAGTCCCTGTGCTATCAGCTTTCGGCGGTGTTGCTGCCGCACCTGACGTTGGTGGTGTCGCCACTGTTGGCGTTGATGCAGGACCAGCTTGGGTTCTTGCAGCGCCATGGCATTTCGGCGGGCAGTATCGATTCGGCCCAGAGCCGCGATGAGGCCAATGAGGTGATGGCCCGTGCGCGTTCCGGCGAGCTGAAGATTCTGATGATTTCCGTGGAGCGCCTGAAGAACGAGCGCTTTCGCAACTTCCTGCAAAGCGTGCAGATCTCGCTGCTGGTGGTGGACGAGGCACACTGTATTTCCGAGTGGGGCCACAACTTCCGTCCGGACTATTTGAAGCTGCCGGCCTACCAGCGTCAGTTCAATATCCCACAGGCGCTGCTGCTGACGGCTACGGCCACGCCTAAGGTGATTGCCGACATGCAGGCCAAGTTCAGCATTGCGCCGCAGGACGTGGTCACCACGGGCTTCTACCGGCCCAACCTCAATCTATTGGTGGAGCCGGTGAGCGGCCACGACAAACGTCGGCGCTTGGTCGAATGGATGAGCGAACGAGCCGATCAGCCGAGCATCGTCTATGTCACCTTGCAGAAGACCGCCGAGCAGATTGCCGAACACCTGAATCGCAATGGCATCCAGGCTGAGGCCTACCACGCCGGTTTGCCCCACGATAAACGTGAGGGCATTCAGCAGCGCTTCATGGGCGGACGCTCCAATTGCATCGTTGCCACCATCGCGTTTGGCATGGGCATCGACAAAAGTGATATCCGCAATGTGGTGCACTTCGACCTGCCCAAATCCATCGAGAACTACAGCCAGGAAATCGGCCGCGCCGGGCGTGATGGAGAGCCCTCCGATTGCCTGGTGTTGGCCAACCGCGACAGCCTCAATGTGCTCGAGAATTTCGTCTACGGTGATACACCGGAGCAAGAGGGCATCCTGCGTGTGCTGGAGGAGTTGCAGGCGGCACGGCAAGAGGGGCAATGGGAGTTTCTGCTGAGGTCATTGTCGGAGCACAGCAATATCCGTGAATTGCCGCTCAAGACGCTGCTGGTGCAGCTGGAACTCAGAGGTGTGATTGCGCCCCGCTACGCATTTTATGCTGAATACCGTTTCAAATACCTGATCGAGCCTGAGGCGTTGCTTGCACGGTTTTCCGGTGAGCGGCAACAGTTCGTCGCGGCGATCATCGAGGTGTGCAAGCGCGCGCGAACCTGGGCGACGGTGGATTTCGACGCGCTGTATCAGCAGCACAATGCCGAACGCAATCGCGTGGTGAAAGCACTGGATTACTTCCAGGAACAAGGCCTGATTGAGCTTGAGAGCAAGCAGATGACCGAGGTCTACAGCCTGCTGGATACCGACTTTGATCCACAGGCCTTGAGCGCCGAGTTATACACAGGCTTCAAGGCGCATGAAGTAGGCGAAGTCGCGCGGATTCACGCCATGCTTGATCTGTTCGCCACGGACCGCTGCCTGGGGCAGCGCCTGGCGCAGTATTTCGGTGATGAAAACGCCCCCCGACGCTGCGGGCATTGCTCGGTGTGCCACGGCCATGTTGCGTACCTTCCACCCCCGCCAGGCCTGCCGCCGCTTGTGGATAAGAACTTCACGGGACTGTGCGGTGATTTTATCCACAGGCATCATGAACACACCGGCCAACTGCCTGAGGCGGAACGCCTCACACGTTTCCTCGCAGGCGTCAGCGTACCGTTGTTCACCAAGTTGAAGGCCCGCGGCATTCCGGGCTTTGCTGCTCTGGAAGATTACCCGTACGCCGAGGTACGCGAGTGGGCTCAGGCCCATCTGAACGACCTGTAAACCTACTTTTCACGAGACTTGCCCATGCCCGACTCAGTGCCGCAACGTGCCGATTACCCACACTTCCAGCCGATCATCACGCGTTGGCACGACAATGATGTGTATGGCCATGTGAACAACGTCACCTACTACAGCTTCTTCGATACGGCGGTGAATACCTACCTGATCGAACAAGGTGGGCTGGATATTCATGACGGTGAAGTAGTGGGGTTTGTGGTGAGTTCTGCGTGCGACTACTTCGCGTCGATTGCCTTTCCCGAACGCATTGACGTTGGCTTGCGAGTGGGCAAGTTAGGCAACAGCTCAGTGCAGTATGAGCTGGCGGTGTTCAAGACGGGCGAGGAGGAGGCCTGCGCGGCGGGGCGTTTTGTACATGTGTTCGTGGATCGAGGGTCGAACCAGCCGGTGACTATTCCGGGCATGTTGCGCGAGGCGTTGCAGCGTTTGGTGGTGTAGGCGCGAACGCCTACACCCAGGACGAAGGCGTCAGGCCTTATCAATCATAACGGTAGTGATGCTTGTTCTTGCGATGCCCATAAGCATGACCACGCCCACGATGGTCATCACGGTCATAGCGACGGTTGTCACGCCCACGATAGTGGCGGTCATCGTTATCGCTCTTGTTGCCCATGTAGTTGCCCAGTGCGCCGCCTGCGCCGCCACCGGCTGCTGCGCCGATCAGGCTGCCTGTGCTGCCGCCGACACTCCGGCCAACCACGTTGCCGCCCGCTGCGCCCAGTGCGCCGCCAATGGCAGCTTCGCCGCGGCTGCGCTTGTCGGCACCGACGGCGCTACCACCCGCACCGCCCAAGGCAGCACCAATGGTCGAACCGGTGTTGCCGCCTAGCTGCTGGCCAACGACCGAACCTAGAACCCCGCCCAATGCGCCGCCCACGCCTGCTTCGGTGGTGCCGCCAGCCATGGCTGCGCCACTGACCAGGCCAAGGGACAACAAGAGAATCGAGGAGAACTTCATTAGGGAGACCTCAAGAGGATGACGGCGCGATCTTGGGGCTGTATCGAGATTGTGACAATGGAAATCCGACCAGTAGCACGAGTTGTACACAATTCTCTAAATTACTGTTTTAACTAAGGAACTTAAATCTTTTTTACGAGTCTTTAGCTACTTGGGAAAGGCCGCTTTTATGCAAAAGCGGCCTTTTTTGTGCCTGAAACTTACGCCGAGCGTGCCATGATCAGGCCGTCGTCACTCGCCGCCTCCAGGCAAATAGCCACGAACTTCGACGTGGGTGTGTGGCTGCCATCCCCGATGCTTTCCAGCGGCACCAGTGGGTTCACTTCCGGATAGTAAGCGGCTGCCTGCCCCGCCGGAATATCAAATGCCAGCAAGGTGAAGCCCTTCACGCGGCGCTCACGGCCGTCTTCCCACAACGACACGATGTCGGCTTTCTGCCCAGGCTTGAAGCCCAGGCGGATGATGTCGGCTTCGTTGACAAACAGCACGTCACGTTGGCCTTTCACGCCACGGTAGCGGTCATCCAGGCCATAAATGGTGGTGTTGTACTGATCGTGGGAGCGCATCGACTGCATGATCAGGTCCGGCACACGGCCGGTGGCATGGGTGCGTTCGTGAATCAGGTCTTCAGGCAGGATATTCGGACGGAAATTGGCGCGGCCTGACGGGGTATTCCAGCGACGCGCGCCGGCAGCGTTGCCCAGGTAGAAGCCGCCCGGATGCTTAATGTTCTCGTTGAAGTCCTTGAAGCCCGGGATAGTGTCGGCGATCAGGTCGCGAATGCGCCCGTAGTCAGCCACCAGCCAGTTCCAATCCACCGGTTTCCTGCCCAGGGTAGCGGCGGCGATGCCGGCCAGGATCGCAGGCTCGGATTTCATCAGCTTCGACAACGGTTGCAATTGACCGTTGGAGCCGTGAACCATGCTGAAGGAGTCCTCCACTGTCACCGCTTGTGGGCCGTTGGCTTGAATGTCGATATCGGTACGGCCCAGGCATGGCAAGATCAGCGCATCTTTGCCGTGCATCAGGTGGCTGCGGTTGAGCTTGGTGCTTATCTGCACCGTCAGGTCGCAGTTGCGCAGGGCTTCGAAGGTTCGCAGGCTGTCCGGGGTGGCTTGTGCGAAGTTGCCGCCCAGGCCGATAAACACTTTGGAACGGCCCTCGAGCATGGCGTGAATCGCTTCGACCACGTTATGGCCATTAGTGCGCGGCACCTGGAACTGGAAACGGCGTTCCAGAGCGTCAAGGAAGGCCACCGGCGGGCGTTCGTTAATGCCCATGGTGCGGTCACCCTGCACGTTACTGTGGCCGCGCACCGGGCACAGGCCGGCGCCAGGACGACCGATGTTGCCGCGCAGCAGCATCAGGTTGGCAATTTCCTGGATGGTAGGCACCGAGTGGCGGTGCTGGGTGATGCCCATCGCCCAGCACATGATCACGTTCTTGCCGGTGGCGTACATGCGCGCCGCTTGCTCGATTTCCAACAGGGTCAGGCCGGACTGCTTGACGATGTCATCCCAGGAGGTGTCGTCGATCTGGCCCAGGTAATCGAGCACGTTGGCAGTGTGCGCGTTGAGGAAGTCGTGATCGAACACTGCTTCCTTGCCTTCAGCCAGGGCTTGGCGTTCCCACAGCAGCAAGAACTTGGCCATGCCGCGAAGGATGGCCATGTCGCCGCCCAGTGCTGGGCGGAAGTAGGCGGTGTTGGTCGGCTTGTCGCCGTTGGTCAGCATTTCCAGTGGGTGTTGCGGATGCTGGAAGCGCTCCAGGCCGCGCTCTTTGAGCGGGTTGATGCACACCACCTGAGCACCACGCTTAACGGCTTCGCGCAGTGGTTCCAGCATGCGTGGGTGGTTGGTGCCAGGGTTTTGGCCCCATACGAAAATCGCGTCGGCATGTTCGAAGTCGTCGAAGGTCACGGTGCCTTTGCCCACGCCTACGCTCTGCGCCAGGGCCACGCCGCTGGCCTCGTGACACATGTTCGAACAGTCCGGGAAATTATTGGTGCCGTAGGCGCGCACGAACAGCTGATACAGGTAGGCTGCTTCGTTACTGGCCCGACCCGAGGTGTAGAACTCGGCCATGTCCGGGCTTGGCAGCGCGTTGAGGTGTTTGCCGATCAGGTCGAATGCGGCTTCCCAACTGATGGGCTTGTAGCGGTCCGTCTCGGCGTCATATCGCATTGGTTCGGTCAGGCGGCCTTGATACTCCAGCCAGTAGTCACTCTGTTCCAGCAACGCGGTGACGCTGTGCTTGGCAAAAAAAGCCGCATCGACACGACGCTTGGTAGCTTCCCAGTTAACGGCCTTGGCGCCGTTTTCGCAAAACTTGACCATGCCGCTTTCCGGCGAGTCGCCCCAGGCGCAGCCCGGGCAGTCGAAGCCACCGTTCTGGTTGGTCTTGAGCATCATGCGCAGGTTCTTCAGCGCGTTGTCGCTGGTCAGCCAGGCTTGTGCCACGCTGATCAGCGCGCCCCAGCCGCCGGCCGGGCCTTTATAAGGCTTGTAGCGTGGGGTTGGGGTCTGGTCGGCTTGGTGATGATTGCTCATGGCTGGTTCTCCAACGCCGTGTTAGCGACAGTTGTATGGTCAAGATTGCAATAGGGGTCGCTCAGGCTCGCAGCGGGCAGGCGTTTCAAGAGCGGCGCCGCGCAAACTGGCCGCCTGGCGTTCGCGGCGCGATACCACCGATGGATTAATCACTGTTTAGCCTAGGCGCGACAAAGAGTCGCGTCTAATTGCCAGTATTGATGTATTGATAGATGGCGTCGATCAAAGCTCTGGCCCGGCTTCATGCAGCAGGCGTTGGCTTATTCCAATCACGGCCGTAGTTAGCGCGTTTGTGTCTTTGGCCAACGGGGAACCCAAGTCTGTAGGACTGGTCTAGTCTTGGGCATCTGGAAACCAAATCCCAAGGAGAGCGCACTATGAGTCTTTTTAGTTTTGTCAAGGAAGCCGGCGAGAAGCTGATTGATCTGTTGACGCCGGGTAACGCCAGCGCCAGTGACGATTTGAAAAAGCACATCGAGGATGTCGGGCTGGGTAATCCGAACGTGCACGCCACCGTTGACGGCGACAAGGTCACGATTACCGGTGAAGTGGCCAGTCAGGAAGAGAAAGAAAAAATCATTCTGGCAGCAGGCAATATTGCCGGTGTGGCCAGTGTAGATGACCAGATTACGGTTTCCGGGCCTGCTGTTACCGCAGCTCGTTTTGTCGTGGTGAAAAAAGGCGACACCCTGAGTGCGATTTCCCTGGCGGTGTACGGTAACGCCAACCAGTACAACAAGATCTTCGAGGCCAACAAGCCTCTGTTGTCGCACCCGGACAAGATTTACCCAGGACAGACGCTGCGTATCCCTGAGTAATACGAATGTGAGAGGGGGCTTGTCCCTGATAACGCAAGTTCAGTCACAGCATCTCTGACTGGTACTTGCGTTATCGGGACAAGCCCCTCTTACATTGGGTCAGAGTCCGATAATCAGATCGCGGTAGCCCCCGACGGCGGCAAACTCCGCGGTATCCTTGGGCCCTTTCTGGCTGTCCGGCTCCTTCACCGCCAATAAGTGCTTCACCCCAAAATCCCGGGCGCTGCGCAGGATCGGCAAGGTGTCGTCAATGAACAGGCTGCGTGCCGGGTCAAAGCCGGCGTCGGCGTGCAGGGCGTGCCAGAACTGCGGGTTTTCCTTGGCGAAGCCGTAGTCGTGGGAACTGATCAACCGCTCGAAATATGGCGCCAGTTCAATGCGTTCCAACTTCAATGACAGCGAGTCACGATGAGCGTTGGTGATCAGGATCACACGCTTGCCGGCCTGTTTGACCGCCTCCAGGAAGGTATCTGCATCCGGGCGCAGGGCGATCAGGTGAGCGGTTTCCAGCTTGAGCTCACGCACCGGGATCTTCAGCTCCGAGGTCCAGAAATCCAGGCAATACCATTGCAACTGTCCGGCGTTACGCTCGAAGAGAGGCTGCAACTCCATCTCGGCCATGGCCCGGCTTACCCCATGCAGTTCGGCATAGCGCTGGGGCAGGTGCTCCAGCCAGAAGTGATTGTCGTAATGCAGGTCGAGCAAGGTGCCGTCCATGTCCAACAGGACGGTGTCGATGGCGTGCCAGGGCAAAGAAGGCATGGTGCGGTCTCATGTAAGTAAAAATATCCGACACAGACAATCGGAAAAGCCACGGTATAGTAACCCGATCACGCCAAGGAGCCGCTTATGCGCCAGAAACCCACCGTTCTCGCCCGAGAAATAGTCGCCAGTAGCCGTTTGTTCCGCGTGGAGGAAGTGCAATTGCGCTTTTCCAACGGCGTTGAGCGGACCTACGAGCGGCTGGTGGGCCGCGGCGCCGGCTACGGGGCGGTGATGATTGTGGCAATGATCGATGCCGATCACGCGTTGCTGGTGGAAGAATACTGCGGCGGCACCGATGAATATGAGTTGTCCTTGCCCAAAGGGTTGATCGAACCCGGCGAAGACGTGCTGGCGGCGGCAAACCGCGAACTCAAGGAAGAGGCCGGCTATGGCGCGCACCAGTTGGAACACCTCACTGAACTCTCGCTGTCGCCTGGCTATATGAGCCAGAAAATCCAGGTGGTATTGGCCACCGATCTCTACGAAGAACGCTTGGAAGGTGATGAGCCCGAGCCGATGCGGGTTGAACGGGTAAACCTGCGCGAGCTGTCGCAATTGGCGCAAAACGAGCAGTTCAGTGAAGGCCGTGCACTGGCGGCGTTGTACCTGGTCCGAGACCTGTTGACCCAGCGTGGAGCGTTTACCGCATGAGCGAACTGTTTTTGGGTCATCCGTTTATCGCTCCAGTGATCGAGCTGGCGCGCCAGGCCGGTGAAGTCATCCTGCCGTACTGGCGGGCCGATGTTGAGGTCACCTCCAAGGCGGACGATTCCCCCGTGACGGCGGCGGACCTGGCCGCTCATCACCTGATTCTGGCGGGCCTGACCGCGCTGGATCCGAGCATTCCGGTACTGTCCGAAGAAGATGCGGATATAGACCGGAGCGTGCGTGCCGGCTGGCAGCGATGGTGGCTGGTGGACCCGTTGGATGGCACCAAGGAATTTATCAGCGGCAGTGAAGAGTTCACCGTCAACATTGCGCTGGTTGAGCAGGGCCGCGTGGTGTTTGGCGTGGTATCCATGCCTACCAGCGGCCGCTGCTATTTCGGTGGAGCGGGCCTGGGCGCCTGGCGTTCCGATGTGAATGAAGCACCGAGGCAGATTCAGGTGCGCGAGGCACCGACAGCGGGCGAGCCCTTTACGGTGGTTGCCAGCCGTCGCCATACCAGCCCTGAGCAGGAACGCCTGTTGGACGGTTTGAGTGAAGGATTGGGAGAACTGAAACTGGCCAATATCGGCAGTTCGTTGAAGTTCTGCCTGTTGGCCGAGGGCAGCGCCGATTGCTACCCGCGGCTGGCACCGACTTCGCAGTGGGACACCGCAGCGGCTCAAGGTGTATTGGAAGGCGCTGGCGGTGAAGTGTTGGAGTTGAGTGGCGAGCCATTCACTTACCCGGCCCGGGAATCGTTGTTGAATCCGTTCTTCCTGGCTCTGCCGGCCAAGGCTGCCTGGCGCGAACGGTTGCTGGCCCTGGCCCGATCCTAGCGCCACGGCAATCCCTATGTGGAAAGGGCGGTGCGACGGTTCGGTTTATTCTCGATAGCGACGCATCGGTCATCGTATCCGCGATGGGCACTCCCTCATCGGAGTAGCCCTTCCTGCATTTATCGATGCAGCACGTACTGGCCGGTAAAGGTCACCGCGTGGTCTGCACTGCCCTCATTCACAATCCATGTCTGCAGCATCAGCCGTGCACGGCCGTAGCGCTTGTATGTCGCCAGAAAGCGCTTCCACGCCTTATCTTCGGTGGCTGGGCACACCACTGTCGCATCCCGTGTGACCGGCAGCGGGTAACTGATTTGCCCTTCCTGGATCACAATGTGCCCGTTTTCAATCCCTTCTTCGCGCAGCTTCAAGTGCAGCCAACCCCAACCTGCCAATACCGCGCCGCAGTAGAGACTGCCGCCGAACATGGTGCTCTTGTGGTTGATGTTGGCCTGCAACGGCAGATGCAGCTCTAATTGCCCATGCT
This sequence comes from Pseudomonas sp. BCA17, assembly GCF_004519405.1. Lineage (GTDB taxonomy): Bacteria > Pseudomonadota > Gammaproteobacteria > Pseudomonadales > Pseudomonadaceae > Aquipseudomonas. Next base: position 197,348 of record NZ_SGWI01000007.1, read on the forward strand.
CCCAGCCAACTACCTTGAGACCCATTTCCCGGGTGAGGGGAATGTCGTGGTGAAGCACGGATTCCAGGTGACGGCTGTCGCGGTTCATTTGGGCCTCTTGGCGTGTGGTGGGGGTCATTCGTCGTCGGTGCTTTGGTTGGCGAAGGTCAGGCCGTGCTTGCGCAGTTTGTCGTGCAGGGTTTTGCGCGGTATGCCGAGGGCTTCGGCGAGGCTGCGCACGGAGCTGTGAGGGCGGGTCAGTTCGGCGGCGATCAGGCTCTTTTCGAATTGTTCGACTTGCTCGCTCAAGCCGCCCGATGTGGAGGTGAGCACGCTGGTAGATGGGCTGTCCCGGGTGTTATCCAGTGCCAACTCCAGACCCAACGCAAAGCGCTCTGCAGCGTTCTGCAGTTCGCGCACATTGCCCGGCCAGTTGTGGCGCAACAGCAACGCGCGCTGGCCCGGTTGCAGTTCCTGCAAGGGCAGGCCGTGGCGGCTGCCGGCTTCGTCCGCGAAGTGCTGGAACAGCATCAATGCATCTTCACCCCGCTCCCGCAGCGGTGGAATGCGCAACGGCGCGACATTGAGCCGGTAATACAAGTCGGCACGGAAGCGGCCTTGGTCGGCGGCCTGGCGCAGGTCTTCCTTGGTGGCGGCAATGATGCGGATATCGAGCGGGATCAGTTGGTTTCCGCCCAGGCGCTCGACCACGCGCTCCTGCAACAAACGCAGCAGCTTGACCTGGACATCCAGGCTCATGCTTTCGATTTCATCGAGGAACAATGTGCCGCCGTTGGCGAATTCGAACTTGCCGATACGACGCTTCTGCGCGCCGGTAAAGGCACCGGGCTCATGGCCGAACAATTCGCTTTCTACCACCGACTCGGCCAGGGCTCCGGCATTGATCGCCACGAACGGCCCGCTGCGCCGGCTCGACAGGTCATGCAGTGCACGGGCCACGACTTCCTTGCCGGCGCCGGTTTCGCCGAGGATCAGTACGTCGGCCCTGGTCGCCGCCAGGGCCCCGATCTGCTCGCGCAGGCGCAGCATTTGCGGCGAATGCCCCACCAGGCGTGTGCTCAGTTGCTGGCGGTCGCTGAGGGCCAGACGCAGGCTGCGGTTGTCCAGCACCAGGCGACGCAGGGCGAGGGCACGGCGCACGCTGTCGAGCAGGGCGTCGCTGGCGAATGGTTTTTCCAGGAAGTCGTAGGCGCCTGCACGCATGGCCTGCACCGCCAGCGGCACGTCGCCGTGGCCGGTGATCAGCAGCACCGGCAGGTCCGGGTCCTGGCCGTGCAATTCGGCGAGCAGCTCCAGGCCGTCCATGCCGGGCATGCGGATGTCGCTGACCACCACGCCTGGCCAGTCCCGCGACAGGCGCGCGGTGAGGCCGGTGGCTTCGCCCAGAGGCAGGACCGCCAGCCCGGCCAGGTCCAGGGTCTGGCACAGGGCCTGACGCAGGTGTGGATCGTCGTCGATCAACACCACCTGAATCTGGTTATCGATACTCATACACTGCGGTCCTCGGACGGTTGCAGACTGACGCCCGGCGAGCCGGCACGCAATTTCAAGGTTAACAACGCGCCGCCTTCCTTGTGGTTGGCGAATAGTAGTTCGCCGCCAAAGGCACGCATCAGGGTGTCACAGATCGCCAGGCCCAGCCCCAAGCCCTGGGTGCGGGTCTTGGTGGTGTAGAACGGCTCGCTGGCTCGGCCGAGGGCTTCCATGCAAAAGCCCGGGCCATTGTCGCGAATGTACAGGTTGACGCCCTGTTCGGTGGTTTGGGCACTCAGCCAGAGTTTTCGCGGTGGGCCTTTTTCGGTGAGGGCGTCCAGGGAGTTGGCCATCAGGTTGCCGAGCACTTGGCGCAAGCGGGTCTCCCCGGCTTGCACCCATAAGGTCGCCTCCGGCAGATCGCGGATCAGCTCGACTTCCATCGAGCGCCGCCGTTTGGCCAGCAACGCCAGCGCATCATCCAGCGCCGGCTGCAGGGCCACGCTTTCCGGCGCATGGCGGTCGCGGCGGGCGAATGCGCGCAGGTGAGCGATGATCGACGCCATGCGCCCGGTCAGTTCGCTGATCAGCTTGAGGTTGCCGCGGGCGTCGTTGGTGCGTTCATGGTCGAGCAGGATTTCGGCGTTTTCCGCGTAACTGCGAATGGCCGCCAGGGGCTGGTTCAACTCGTGGCTGATGCTCGCCGACATGGTACCCAGGGCTGACAGCTTGCCGGCTTGCACCAGGTCATCCTGGGCGCGCACCAATTCCTGTTGGGCGTGCTCGCGCTCCAGCACTTCCTGTTTCAGTCGCCGGTTAAGGCCCTCCAGATCGCTGGTGCGTTCGGCTACGCGTGCCTCCAGCTCGCGGCGCGCCTTGGCTTCGAAGGCAATGCGCTCCAGGTAGTGGCGCCGACGTTGCATCATCAAACCCAGCAGCAGCATCAACACCAACAGCGTCGCTCCACCGACGGCAACCACTGTGCGTACCGGGCGATTGATCAGCGAGCGTGGCGCAAGGATTTCCACATTCCAGCCGGTTTCGGCGATGGCGGTAGATTGGCGCAGCCATGCCGTGGCGCTCAGCGCCAGCGGTTTCGGGTCGCGGGTCGGATAAGGTTGGATCGCGATAATCGCCTCACGCTCTTCTGCGGTCAGCGGCCGGGTGGCACGAAACCGCCATTGCGGGCGCGAGGTCAGGATCACCACGCCATTATGGTCGGTCACCAACAACTGTTCCGGCGTGTTACCCCACAGGCTTTCGGTATGGTCCAGGTCGACCTTGACCACCAGCACACCGACGATTTTTTCGCCATCGCGTACGGCGGCGGCAAAAAAGTAGCCGCGCTTGGCTGAAGTGGTGCCCAGGCCGAAAAACCGACCCAGCCGCCCCTCCATGGCCTCGCTGAAATAGGGGCGAAACGAGAAGTTACGGCCCACGAAACTGTCCTGCTTGTCCCAGTTGGAAGCCGCGAGGGTCTTGCCGGTGGTGTCCATCAGGTACATCACCTCAACCCCGGCTTGCGCGGCGACGTCCTTGAGCAGCAGGTTGGCGTTGGCCAGGTTGGTGCTCACCTGAGGCGCATCCAGGGCTGTACGCAGGGCCGGCAGGTCACCCAGGATTTGTGGCAGGATTTCGTAGCGGTGCAGGGTGCCCAACAGGTTGGCGACGTACAGGTCGAGGGTCTGGCGGTTCTGGCCGGCCAATTCGCTGCGGTAGTAACGCTCGGCCAAGTGTTCCAGCGGCCACAGCAGCGGGGCCAGGCATAACGCCAACAGGGCAAGGCTGCGCCAGCGAGGTCTTCGTGGAAGGGGTGGAGTCATGGGAGTCATGCGCCTGTGGGTACAGGCGCATTATGCCTAGTGCTGCTCTGCAAGACACTCGTGCAATGCGTCTTGCCAGTGCGGCTGGCCGACCTGCCATTGTTGCTGCAGGCGGCTGCAATCCAGGCGCGAGTTCAGCGGGCGCTTGGCGGGCGTCGGGTAAGCGCTTGACGGGATCGCTTCCAGTTCGGCGCAAGGTTTGCCCTGCGCACGCAGGTGTTCGCCAATCGCCTGGGCAAAGCCAAACCATGAGGTTTCGCCTTGAGCGGCCAGGTGATAGACACCCCACTCACCTGCCTCACCCGCCAACCAGCGTTCAATCAGGGCTCGGGTACTGTTGGCGATGCTGCCGGCCCAGGTCGGCGCGCCGATCTGGTCAGCGACGATACGCATGTGCGGTTTTTCTTGCAGCAGGCGTTGCATGGTCAGCAGGAAATTCTTGCCGTGGCTCGAATACACCCAACTGGTGCGTAAGATCAGGTGCTCGCCACCCATGGCTGCAATCGCCTGCTCGCCCGCCAATTTGCTCTGGCCGTAGACGCCCAGCGGGTTTGGCGCATCGCTCTCGGTATACGGCGCGGGCTTGCTGCCGTCGAACACGTAGTCGGTCGAGTAGTGAATCAGCGGGATGCCCAGGGCCTTGGCTTCCTCGGCGAGGATACCGGGCGCGGTTGCATTGATGGCAAACGCTGCGTCCGGTTCGCTTTCGGCAAGATCGACAGCGGTGTGAGCCGCAGCGTTGATGATCAGGCCCGGGCCATGGGCGTGCACCTGCCGGCGGATCTGATCGACGTTGGCCAGATCGAGCTGGTCGCGGCCCAATACGATGAGCTCGCCCAGGCCCAGGAGCCGCTGTTGCAGCTCCTGAGAGACTTGCCCGTGTTGGCCGGTAATGAGGATTTTCATGGGAACAGATCTGCTTCTTTCAGGCTTTTGCCGTTTTGATCCTTGGCGGACAAGGTCGGCGAGCCACTCAATTGCCAGTCGATGTTGAGCTCGGCGTCATCCCAGCGAATGCAACGCTCTGCAGACGGCGTGTAGTAGTCAGTCGTCTTGTAGAGGAACTCGGCGTGGTCACTGAGCACGACAAACCCGTGGGCAAAACCCGGTGGAATCCACAGCTGACGGTTATTTTCGGCAGACAGACGCACACTGGTCCACTTGCCGAAATGTGGGGAGCTGCGGCGGATATCCACCGCCACGTCCAACACTTCACCGGCGGTCACGCGTACCAGCTTCCCTTGAGCGTGCTCCAACTGATAGTGCAGGCCCCGTAGCACGCCTTTCTGCGAGCGGGAGTGGTTGTCCTGCACAAATTGCAGCTGCAATCCGCTGGCCCGGGCAAATTCCCGGGCATTAAAACTCTCGTAGAAAAAGCCGCGTTCATCGCCAAAAATCTTCGGCTCGATGATCAGTACACCGGGCAGCTCAGTGGCGATTACATTCATTTAGTATCCCCGGCTAGAGTGTACAAATATTGACCATAGCCGGTTTTGCCGAAGTATTTGGCGCGCTCCAGCAGGTAATCACGATCAATCCAGCCGTTTTCGTAGGCGATTTCTTCCAGGCAGGCGACTTTCAGGCCCTGGCGGTGCTCGATGGTCTGCACATAGGTTGAAGCTTCCAGCAGGCTGTCATGGGTACCTGTATCGAGCCAGGCGAAACCACGGCCGAAGCGCTCAACGTGCAGGTCACCGCGTTGCAGGTAGGCGTTGTTGACGTCGGTAATTTCCAGCTCGCCGCGAGGTGAAGGCTTGACTGCCTTGGCAATCCTGATCACGTCGTTGTCGTAGAAATACAAGCCTGTCACGGCGTAGTGCGACTTGGGCTTGACTGGTTTTTCTTCGATGGACAGGGCACGGCCCTCTTTGTCGAAGTCGATCACGCCGAAACGCTCAGGGTCTTTGACCCAGTAGCCGAACACCGTGGCGCCGGACGGGCGCTCGGCTGCGGCGCGCAGTTGGTCGCCGAAGTGCTGGCCGTGAAAGATGTTGTCGCCCAGGATCAGGCACACGGGGTCATTGCCGATGAACTCTTCACCAATGATGAAGGCTTGAGCCAGCCCGTCCGGAGAGGGCTGCTCGGCATAGCTGAAACGTACGCCAAACTGGCTGCCATCGCCCAACAGGTTGCGGTATTGCGGCAAGTCCGTTGGTGTGGAGATCACCAGGATGTCCTTGATCCCCGCCAGCATCAGCACGGAGATCGGGTAGTAGATCATCGGCTTGTCGTAAACCGGCAACAGTTGTTTGGACACGCCCAGGGTGATGGGGTGCAAACGGGTGCCGGAACCGCCGGCCAATACAATACCTTTCATCATGCGATCAGATCCTTTGCTTCAGAGTTGCCGAGTCGTTCACCTTGATAACTGCCATCCTGGACCCTGCGGCACCATTCGAGGTTATCGAGGTACCACTGCACGGTTTTGCGCAGGCCTGTTTCAAAGGTTTCTTCCGGAACCCAGCCCAGTTCGCGTTCGATCTTGCTGGCATCGATCGCGTAGCGCTGATCGTGGCCTGGGCGATCCTTGACGAAGGTGATCAGGTCGGTGAATTTTTCCACGCCGGCCGGACGCTGGGGCGCCAGTTCTTCCAACAGGGCGCAGATGCCGCGCACCACATCGATGTTCTTCTGTTCGTTGTGCCCACCAATGTTGTAGGTCTCGCCCACTACGCCGGTGGTCACCACTTTCAGCAGTGCACGGGCGTGGTCTTCGACGAACAGCCAGTCGCGCACTTGCAGGCCGTCACCATAGACCGGCAGTGGCTTGCCTGCGAGGGCGTTGAGGATGACCAGCGGAATCAGCTTCTCGGGGAAGTGGAACGGCCCGTAGTTGTTCGAGCAGTTGGTCAGCAGCACCGGCAGCCCGTAAGTGCGTTGCCAGGCGCGTACCAGATGATCGGAGGCTGCCTTACTTGCGGAATACGGCGAGCTGGGTGCGTAAGGCGTAGTTTCAGTGAAGAGGTCATCTACACCGTGCAGGTCACCGTATACCTCATCCGTGGAGATGTGGTGGAAGCGGAACGCGCTTTTCGCCGGTTCTGCCAGTTTCTGCCAATAAGCACGTGTGGCTTCCAGCAGGCTGTAGGTGCCGACGATATTGGTCTGGATAAAATCCGACGGACCGTCGATGGAACGGTCGACATGGGACTCGGCCGCCAGGTGCATGATCGCCTGAGGCTCAAAGCGTGCCAGTACGGCACTGACGGTGGCCTGGTCGATGATGTCGGCCTGGACGAACTCATAGCGGCTGTTGGACGCGATGCTGACCAGCGACTCAAGGTTGCCGGCGTAGGTGAGCTTGTCCAGGTTGAGCACTTCGTGCTCGGTATTTTCAATCAGGTGGCGGATCAGGGCGGAGCCAATGAATCCGGCACCGCCGGTGATGAGAATGCGCATGTCGAGGGCCTTTTCCTTAGACGGACACTGGGCGAAAGAAGCATAGCTTGAGTTGTGAGCCGGGCTCGTGCAAGCACGGCGAGCATGAGGGGTTGATTAACTGCCCATAACAATGGCGATATAGACGCCTGAAAAAACAGAGGTCGTCACAATGTTGCTTGCCACATTGATCCATCGTGCCAGTTTACCTTGCCCACAAGTGAGCCCTGACCAGGCGGCGCAATTACTCAAGCAGCATTATGGCCTTGATGGCTCATTGCAGTCATTGGGTAGCCAACAAGACCTCAATTACAAGATCGACAGCGAGCGTGGCCGGTTTGTTCTGAAAATAAGCCGGGGCGACTATGCCTCCATTGAATTACAGGCCCAGCATGCAGCCCTCAAAGACTTGCAGGGGCGAGAGCACATACGTGTGCCGAAGGTCATTCAGACCCTCGAGGGTGGTGAACTGCTGACTGTAAGCCTCGACGGCCAAACCCTGCATGTGCGGCTGTTGGAGTATATCGATGGTCGGCCCTTGACCGATTTGCCGCACTTGAGCCGCGAAGTGGTCGCAGGTTTCGGTGCGTTGTGCGGCCGGATGAGCCAGGCCCTGGCCGGTTTCGAGCACCCTGGCCTGGAGCGTACCCTGCAGTGGGACCCGCGCCATGCACAGGAACTGATCACCCATCTGTTGAATACACTCGACGACCTGCCTCACCGTGCCGCCCTGACACAGGTGGCTCGACAGGTCGACGAGTGCATCAGGCCTTTGGCACACCGGTTGCCATGGCAGGCGGTGCATATGGACATCACCGACGACAATGTCGTGTGGCAGCGCGACGCCCAACGGCACTGGCAATGCCAGGGCGTGATTGATTTCGGCGACCTGGTGCGCACCTGGCGCATTGCCGACCTGTCAGTCACCTGTGCGGCGCTGTTGCACCATGCCGAAGGGGACCCGGTCGTCATCTTGCCGGCGATCCAGGCTTGCCACGCGGTCACGCCGTTGCAACGTGAAGAGCTGCAAGTGCTATGGCCGTTGATCGTCGCCCGTGCGGCAGTGCTGGTGCTGAGCAGCGAGCAACAACAACGCCTTGACCCGGACAATGCTTACCTGTTGAAAAACGCTGAGCACGAGTGGGAAATCTTCCGTGTGGCGACATCGGTGCCGTTCGAGTTGATGGAGGCCGCGATCCTCAAGTGCGCCGGTGAAGCGTCGCCGACGAGTGCCGAACACGATTTCGCCCCATTGCTGCCGGGCCTGGTGGGGCGTGAATTCGCGCTGATCGACCTGGGGGTACTCAGCCCGCATTTCGAGGCCGGCAACTGGGAAGTGCCGGGTATCGACCGACGGCTGCTGGATGAGGCGGCGGCGGTGCATGGGCTGGCCGCCAGTCGATATGGGCAGTATCGGTTGTCGCGCACGCGTCCCGACAGCGCCGTCGAACCGGATACTTTTCCCCTTCATGTGGAGCTGCACCTTCCCCACGGCACCGTCGTACAAGCCCCTTTTGCCGGGACCCTGCGCGAGGGTGACGACGGTTTGCTGTGCTTGCAGGACACGCCGTTGAGCCTGCGCTTATGGGGGGTGAAAACGCAGTTGGCGCCTGGCTCGGTAGTGGTCAAAGGGCAAATCCTGGGTGAAGTTCATGCGCCGCTCACGGTCCAGTTGTGCCATGCAGACCTTGAGCCGCCGTTATTCTGCACGCCGTCCAGGGCTCCGGCATGGCAAGCGCTCTGTCCCTCACCCGCGGCACTGTTGGGCCTGGCCTGTGACGCCGAACCGGAATTGGACCCCGAAGCCCTGCTGGCGCGGCGTGACGCCAGTTTTGCGCGTTCGCAGAAACACTATTACGTCGACCCGCCGCGTATCGAGCGGGGTTGGCGCAACCACCTGATCGACATGCAGGGCCGTTCCTACCTGGACATGCTTAACAACGTGGCCGTGCTGGGCCATGGTCATCCGCGCATGGCGGCGGTGGCGGCGCGGCAATGGGCGCTGCTCAATACCAACTCGCGCTTTCACTACGAGGCGATTGCCGAGTTTTCCGAGCGTTTGCTGGCGCTGGCGCCAGACGGCATGGACCGGGTCTTTTTGGTCAATAGCGGCACCGAGGCCAACGACTTGGCGATCCGCCTGGCTTGGGCCTATAGCGGCGGGCGTGACATGCTCAGTGTGCTCGAGGCGTATCACGGTTGGTCGGTGGCGGCGGATGCGGTATCCACCTCGATTGCCGACAACCCTCAGGCATTGAGCAGCCGACCGGATTGGGTGCACCCGGTGACCGCGCCGAACACCTATCGTGGTGAGTTCCGCGGGCCGGACAGTGCTGCGGATTACGTACGAAGTGTGGAACACAACCTGGCGAAAATCGCTGCGAGTAAACGTCAGCTGGCGGGCTTCATCTGCGAGCCGGTGTACGGCAATGCCGGTGGCATCTCCCTGCCCCCGGGCTATTTGCAGCAGGTATATAGCCTGGTGCGTGCCCAGGGCGGTGTGTGCATCGCCGATGAGGTGCAGGTGGGCTACGGCCGCATGGGCAATTTTTTCTGGGGGTTTGAAGAGCAAGGCGTGGTGCCGGACATCATCACCATGGCCAAAGGCATGGGGAACGGCCAGCCACTGGGTGCGGTGATCACCCGAAGAGAAATTGCCGAGGCGTTGGAAGCCGAAGGGTATTTCTTTTCGTCGGCAGGGGGCAGCCCGGTCAGTTGCCGCATCGGCATGGCGGTGCTGGATGTGATGGAGGAAGAAAAATTGTGGGAAAACGCCCAGATAGTCGGTGGGCATTTTAAAGCGCGCCTGGAGGAACTGATCGACCGTCACCCGTTGGTGGGGGCCGTTCATGGCTCTGGCTTCTATTTGGGATTGGAGTTGGTTCGTGATCGGCAAACCCTGGAGCCCGCCACCTTCGAAACCGCACTGTTGTGTGATCGGCTGCGGGAGTTGGGGATTTTCATGCAACCGACCGGTGACTATCTCAACATCTTGAAGATCAAGCCTCCCATGGTCACGTCCAGACGCAGCGTGGATTTCTTTGTCGACATGCTGTCGAAGGTGTTGGATGAGCAATTATGATCAGCCGATTTTTATCGGCTATTTTTTGTAATGTTTGCTTATCATGATCTCTTCTCTCTTTTAAAGCCGATTTTTATCCGCTATAAAGTCGGCCATCCACTCATTCGGAGCCCTGAACGCCATGACTACCCTGCACAGCACACCTCGCGCCGATGGCTTCCATATGCCCGCCGAATGGGCGCCACAGACCCAAACCTGGATGATCTGGCCCGAGCGTCCGGACAACTGGCGCCTGGGCGGCAAGCCGGCGCAGGCGGCTCACGTAGCGGTGGCCAAGGCTATTGCACGTTTTGAGCCGGTGACGGTGGCTGTTTCAGCCGGTCAGTACGAAAACGCCCGTACGCGTTTGGACGTGCCCAATATCCGTGTAGTGGAAATGTCCAGCGATGACGCCTGGGTGCGGGACACCGGCCCGACCTTTGTCATCAACAACAGTGGCGAAGTGCGTGGGGTGAACTGGGATTTCAACGCCTGGGGCGGTTTTGACGGCGGTTTGTATGCACCGTGGAACCGTGACTCGCAGGTGGGCGGCAAGATCCTGGAGATCGAGCGCGCGCCGCGTTACCGCACCGAAGGGTTTGTGCTGGAAGGCGGTTCTATCCATGTCGACGGCGAAGGCACGCTGATCACCACCGAAGAATGCCTGTTGAACCGTAATCGCAACCCGCACCTGGATCGCGCGGCCATTGAGGCCGTGCTCAGCGACAATCTGGCTGTGGATAAAATCATCTGGCTGCCGGACGGTCTGTTCAACGACGAAACCGACGGCCATGTGGATAACTTCTGCTGCTACGTGCGCCCGGGTGAAGTGCTGCTGGCCTGGACCGACGACCCGCAAGATCCGAACTACGCGCGCTGTCACGCTGCCATGGATGTGCTGAAAAGCAGCACCGACGCTCAGGGCCGCTCGTTCATCGTGCACAAAATGCCGATCCCGGGGCCGCTGTTCGCCACCGAGGAAGAGTGCGCGGGCGTGGACCCGGTGGATGGCAGCCAGGAGCGCAACCCGACCGTGCGGTTGGCCGGTTCCTATGTCAACTTCCTGATCGTTAACGGCGGCATCATTGCACCGAGCTTTGACGACCCAATGGACGCCCAGGCCAGGGAAATCCTGCAGAACCTGTTCCCGCAGCACGAAGTGGTGATGGTGCCAGGTCGTGAACTGTTACTGGGCGGCGGTAACATCCATTGCCTGACCCAACAACAGCCGGCGCCGCACAAAAACTGAGTGCAGTTGTAACAGTGTTTGAACCCTACCTGCGCGCTACCCTTTTTTAGCGTGCACAGCAAGCCCGCGGCCCACCACGGTCGCGGGCTTTTTTGTGTCCGGAAGCCTATAAACACGGGACATTGGCATAGCTTTTGTATCGGTATTGCCTCCGTAATTCAGGTTTGATGACTGCGCAGTTCTGTCATAAACCTTGAGTAAGTTAGCCGCTCACGCAGTAGGAGAGAGCGCTTAAATGAATGCCGATATCAACCGGATCTACACGCGCCCGTTCCACCCGACGCGGGTCAACGGTGATGCGATCCATGCATTGGGGCTGTGGTTGAAGGCAAACGGCTCGCGACATGCCAGGCGGGAAGACCTGCGCAGCGTGATGATTGAGCGCTACCCGGCGGGGTTCTTCAGTGAAGATGAAGTGCAAGCGTTGTGTGAGTTGTTGAAAAACTGAAGGGCGGGCAGATGGGGGCTTAGAATTATTTCGCCTAAATACAGACGATTCACGAAATTGACACATAGTTCAGCGCGCGCATAGGATTGCGCCCAACGCCTGTGGCTAACCGCCATGACTTAATCCAATAAAAAAGGCCTGCGGCAGTTCAGTCGTCCGCGGGCCTTCTTTTTTCCGGAGAAAGTCGACACCAGAAAGCGACACGGAGCCTGGTGTCACAGTGCGTACTCAACCAGTAATAAGGAATATAAGAACATGTTGAAGCAACGGATGAGTTTGATCGCTCTGGGGATTTTGAGCGCATCGACAGCCATGGCAAACGACCAGGAGCAGTCCAAGGGTTTTGTCGATGATAGCCACCTGAACATCGCTGCCCGTAACGCCTACATCAGCCGCGACTACAAAAACGGCAAGAAAGACAAAGCCGAATGGGGCCAAGGCTTCATCGGCAAGTTCGAGTCCGGCTTCACCCAAGGCACCGTCGGTGTGGGTGTGGACGTGATCGGCCAATACGCTATCCGTCTGGACGGTGGTAAAGGCCGTAGCGGCGCTGGCGGTATCGACTTCTTCAAACAAGGCGACAGCGGCGAAGCTGCCAACGACCTGGCCAAAGGTGGCGCAGCCGTCAAGGCACGCATTTCCAACACCGTAATCAAATACGGTCAGCAGATGCCAGCCGTACCGGTCCTGCAGTACGACAACTCCCGCCTGTTGTCGGAAACCTATGAAGGTACCTCGATCGTTTCCAAAGAGATCGCCGGCCTGCAACTGGACGCTGGTCACTTCACCAAAGAAGCGCGCAAGAGCGCCGAAGGCAGCGACAGCGGCCACCTGAAAAGCATCGACTACATCGGTGGTAGCTACAAATTCACCGAAAGCCTGTCGGCTGCACTGTATGCCTCCAACATGCAGGACGTGCTGAAGAAGCAATATGTCAATGTCAACTACGTGCTGGCCCTGCCAGAGAAACAGTCCCTGACGTTTGACTTTAACGGTTACAAAACCAAGCTGGACAAGAGCTTCGCCCAGCAGACCCAAGGTGACGCAGACGCCCGCGACAACAAGATCTGGAGCCTGGGCGCTACCTGGGCGGTCGGCCCGCACAGCTTCACAGTGGCCCACCAGCGCAGCACCGGTGACACCGGGTACCTGTACGGCGGCTACCGCGACAACACCAAGGACAGCGGCATCGGCGACGGTGGCAACACCATCCTGCTGGCCAACTCCTACTGGTCTGACTTCAACGGCAAGGACGAGCGTTCCTGGCAGGTTGGCTACGGCATCGACTTCGCCACCTTCGGCGTACCGGGCCTGACCTACAACGTTGCCTACGTACGCGGTACCAACATCGACGACGGTAGCAACCGTGGCGACGGCACCGAGCGTGAAATCTGGAACCAGTTCAAGTACGTCGTACAGAGCGGCCCAGCCAAAGACCTGAGCCTGCGCGCTCGTGCGTCCTGGTTGCGCGTCTCCAACAACGCCAGCAACTACAACGTAGGCGGTAACGAAATCCGTCTGTTCGCCGACTACCCGATCAACGTTTTCTGATTGATCGCAAGTCGCGCCTGACGACAGGCGATAAAAACCCCGACTGGTTCGGGGTTTTTTTATGCCCAGGCAATCATTTGTCTGAAGAGCGTCGGGCGTTGTCGTCCCGAGGCGAACGCCCGAAAAAGGTTTTATAGGCTCGACTGAATGCGGCCTCGGACTCATAGCCAACCGCAAAACCAACCTCGCCGATGCGACCTCCCTGCCTGGAAAGCATGGTTTTCGCCAAGGTCAGCCGCCATTCATTCTGATAACGCAACGGCGAGCGCCCGACCAGCGCGCTGAACCGCTCGCAGAAATTGGAGCGCGACATGCCGGCAACTTCCGCCAGCGCGTCAATGCGCCATTGCCGGCCAGGCGTTTCGTGCAGAGCCCTCAGCGCCCGCGCGATACGCGCATCCGATAACCCACCAAGCCATCCCGAAGCGCCACCCTGCTGAACCCAGGTGCGCAGGATGCGAATCACCACCAGATCAATCAGGCGAGAAATCATCAACGCACCGCCCGGCTGCGTGTCATGCGCTTCGAGCAGCATGAAATGCAGAATGCCTTCGGCCCAGGCCGCCGCCTCGGTTTGTCGAATGTGGATCAACTGGGGCAGGGCAAACAGCATCGCCTGGAAACTGCTCGCATCGAACCAGAATCGGCAGACCACCACTGCGGCTGGCTCGTTGCGCGCCGTAATCGTGATGCCTGTGGGATCGTGAGGCAACAGGAGCACGTCGCCCTGTTCCAGCGTCACCGATGGTTGGCCGCCGCCCTCCAGATGCAACTGACCTTGCTGGACTACGCAGATATGCGCGCTCTTTTCATCGAGCATGAGCGGCTGCCCGATAACCAGCTCAGATGCATAGACGCGGTCGCCCGTCAGGCGAATCTGCGCAGTACCTGAGACAAAAGGTCGCCCTTGGCCAAGCCTTCCAGCTGCATTTCCGGATGAATGATCAAATTTTCGAGGGGATTGGTCATGTCTGTCCGGCCATGCCTTCAATAAGCTGATTCCCGGATCATAACGCTCTGAGGCGATCTGGATGAACGTTTCCAGCGCCGGTCGTTTATGCCTATCTTCCAATCACACGGGAAAAGCAAAATGTTCGGAATCTCCGCCCTTGGCTGGATCCACACCCTCGGCAGCCTGCCCGCCATTCCACTGGCGGCTTACATGTTCATCCGCTCCGGCCGCATTGTTCCCCGTTCAGCACCGGGCAGGTTCTACCTGGTGTCGATGCTGATCGGCGCTTTCAGCGTGTTCCTGGTCGCCAAGCAGCCGGTCAGCAACCTCATTGGCGTCATCACGATTGCCTTGCTGGTGGCGGGTTACGGCGTAGGGCACGTGGCTTGGCTGGGACGCGCACGGGCGTACCTGGAAACCATTTTCCTGAGCCTTACGGCATTTTTCCTGATGGTGCCCACCGTCTCCGAAACACTGCGCCGAGTACCCGACGGGCATCCCTTCGTCACCGACTTGAAATCGCCTGTACTGATCGGCGCACAAGCCAGCATCGCAGTGGCGCTGATCATCGGCGTCACCGCGCAGATGATGTACCTGCGCAGAAAAGGTGGTCGGTTTGCTTGATCCGGTGGGCCGGCGAGTTCGTACTGGGCGCTGAGGTAGAGTCGTCTACTGAATAGGAGTTATATGCAGGTGGTGTGGGCGTTTGGTGTTTGGGAGGGCTAGACAATACGAGCAAGGAAAGCGGATGGGGCTTAATACGAAGGGAAGGGCGTGGACGTTTTGTGGACACGGTGCATCCCAAACTCCAGAAACAACAAAGCCCTCACATTGCTGTGAGGGCTTCGTCTTATATGGTGCCGGCACCAGGAGTCGAAAAATAACACAAGTGTATAATTTTTAAGATGATTATTTTTATTGGTGGGGAACTCTATCTCTAAATCTATCCCCAGATACTTGTCTGATCGCTTTCAGCTGTCAAAAATATCCAAAGCAGGATGCGTAGGGGACCATTTTGCGCCTGAACTGCTGTCGTGATTCACATGACCCCCTATTTGGGGCCGCGGCGGTCTACTAACGGTTAACTGCAGCAAACGACTCATCTGCCTTTTTCGCGGGGGCAGCTAACGGGCATATACAGTCATGGCGAACCTACAAACGCAGCTACGTCTCAGTGGTAGGCCGCGCCATCACACTCAATACCCATTAAATAGCGGCCAAGCTGGCAAGGATCGCGAACAGCCAGATCGATGAAGAAGCCTGCGGCACCGAGCTGAGGCTCGCACTGATAGCTTTGGCGCTCTAGCTCCTCAATAGCGGCGAATTCCCAGTCATAATCTGACGTCTGCCTGTTTCGCGGTTATACAGCATATGGCCGATTCGGCGAACTGTAGGAAGTGGCGCAGGGCAAGCACGCCGCGGCTGCATATACCTGTAGTAAGGAAATCACTCCGCTCATCCTAACCAAACCTCATCAGGCCCCCGGCAAATTAAGGGGGGCGATGAGACTACTGACTACACTCTGAATCATTCGCACGACTTGTAAGCCCTAAATTCGGCGCTACTCTCTCCCTGCTGAAGTAGTTTTAATTTCTTTTGCGAACTCTATACTGAAAACGTCGTCGCACACCAAGTGTAATATGTTACGGAAGAAACTAATATTTACTCGGTGCGACACTTTGCAATGATAAAGTCGAACAGTGGTCTGAACGGGGCAAAGTATTCGGCCGATAATGTTGGAACGAAAGTTTTAGCGAACTCAACTTTATCCCCAAAAAATTCAATAATTTCGCCACCACCAGGAGTCGGCCTCAGCCTAAACCATTTTCCCATTTGTTCTTCGCTATAGAAAAGCAACTCAATAGACAAATGGGAGTCCTGGCCACGCCCCCATGGCTTACCTGTTTTGTCCAGAACTTGGCACTTGAGCGCATCAACATTAGGCACAGGAAGGAGCGTGGCGTAATGGTGAGGATAAACGAGTTGCTTTGTTAAACCTAGATGAGGGTCGGTGACTTCGTCACGTGCCTTCTTTAGACCATTCCAGTCATCGAAAGCCTCATCAAAATCAAACAAGGCAAACATTTTCCGCTCAGGAAAGTTATTCTTCAAATCTTCGCGAGAAAATAGATTTCTTAAAAATATACGATCAAATGCATTTTGTATTCCGCAGGGACACTCTGCATCTGGATAAAGTTTTGACCAGGCCAATTCAAGAATCATTTCATCTGTGATTCCTTCTGCAAACAGAACTGCACCTGATGTGCCTCGAAGGATATGATTTATATTTAATCTAGCTTCGCTCTCTGAGAACGAAATCAGTCCAGCAGACAGCGAACGGATAATTTCATCTTTATTCGCCCTACGGGACGAGACTTTGGTCCCATCAAATGAAATCAGATTTATCTGATTCTGGTCAGCGCTAGTAATAGTAGACGCACTGTGACTACTCATTAGTATATGGTTATTCCTTACAGCATTACTCGTGATTTCGAACACCTGCTTGAGGAAAAGAAACTGCCATTCTGGATGTAAAAACGCATCTGGTTCATCAAGTAATGTCAAGCAGTTCCGGCCCTTGAAGAGCTCGACTATGGAATAAATATATACCGATTGAAACTGACCGTCGCTGAAGTGATTAAGGTTACCTTCACCTCCGGAGATAAGCCGCAGGGGAACCGAGACATCCGCCAACATTCCCAATGTTTTTAGATTGTCAAAATAAAGGAATAGATCCTGCAATTTATCTGCGAATGCCTGCTGAAGCTTATTGATTGAAATATACAGTACATAACGATCGCTACCGGAAAGATAGCCCTCAGTAACTGTTAGCCCTTCTGAATTTCCCCAAGTACAGCTCCTCAGAATATCCAAAAAGTCCTTAGTAATACCCTGAGCTTTCCAATATCGATCATCATCATTATTTTCGAAATTGAACTCATCTTTTCCTTCGGCATACTCGGGGCGCCGCAACTCGATACGGAGTACAGGTTCGGTGACTTCAACGGTCCCAGGCTTGGTGATGCCTAGTTTTTCGATTCCCAGCTTTTTAGAAATGAACGTACGAGCTGTAGTTCCTTCAGGCTGCACTAGTAGCACCGCAAGCAACAGAGCTTTGTACTCAGGTCCGATACCAATGAAACGCCGTGAATCTTCAAGGCTGGCTCCCTTGATGCGGCGCCGAAAACTCTCCGTGTAGCTATCTATAAGATTTGATACGGTAGTGTTGTGGCCAGAGTAATAAATCAGCACATTATCAGGAAACGGTGTTTGGCCTAGACTTGTACGATTTTGGTCCTTGTTGATACGCAGCTTACCGCCATTCCACTCAATCTCGGTCTCGATACCGTCGATCTCGTAGTTTATTTTGTAGTCGAACGCTATCTCATTATCGGCTCGTTCCAGCTGATCGAGATGGCGAAAAATCTCAATAAGAGCTTCAAATAGATTGGATTTTCCACTGCCGTTAGTACCGACAAAAACGTCGATAAAATTGCTGTCTTCAAAGATAAGAGAAAAGTCACGTAAGTTTTTGTACTGGGCGATGTAAAGAGATTTTAGGCGCATATATAGGTACTCACGCCTGTGCCAGGACGGATTTAAGTAGTTCAGCCTGCTTCGTAGTAGAGGCTTGAATCTGATGCTCCAACGCATCGCATAACTTCATGAGGCGTTCAACGCTATCAACAATTTTCTTTTGTGTTTCAAAAGGTGGTAGTGGTATTGGAAGGCTGACTAGCGCTTGTTGGTTGATTTTTGGCATCGTCCCAGAAGTACCTGACGCATTGCTCCGAAAATAGTCACGACTTTGCTCAGAGCTCATAACGTAATATACGTAGTCAGTATCAACTTCTTTAGTTAGTCTAATCTTCATCATAAGATCAGGGTAGATATATTTTTTTGATTCCCCTCGATAGACTGCGGACACACCAACGTATTCCATCGAATTTCCCCTTTGAACCAATATATCTCCGTCCTGAAGCCATAACTTCGAGTCCTCGGGCACGTCAATATCAAGGTACTTGTAAAACTCCTCCTTGAACTTTCCGCTAGTTGTGGCACTCAGAGTAAGAGAACGCACTTTTGTTTCATATTCGACAGCTTTAGGAGAAAAACCATTTGAGGGACCGAAAATGATTAAATCTTGAAGATGGACCCATTGCCATTCGTCGGGCAAAGGGTAAGACATATTCTCCGACGTCAAGGGCCGCTGTGGCTTAGGCGCCTTGATTTTTCCCTCCTTGAGCAGCAAATTTTTTTCGCTGTGAATTTTTTGTATCAAAAAATTGGAAGGTGACGCATTTTGGATCGACGGCACAAGTTTTCCTAGAACCGCCAGTTGTATAATAGCCTTGCGCAGTTCGGTAACGTTTTGCGTGACCGTGTAAAGTTCGGAAAAGTGCCGGCCAATAAAGTCTTGTGCGTGCAGTTGGTCATGTGCTGCTGAGGAGGTCAACAGTTGCTTAATAGCTGCTGCATTAATGGTGATCCTTTTTTTCTTTCGCTCCGCACGTAGTTTTTCCAGCGTATCGCAGCGTGCCATCAACTCGTCAAGTTTGGTAACAATGCGGTGTTGCTCCGCCAAAGGCGGCAACGGAATAAGATGAGAGAGAACTGTCGATGTGTTTAGCTCGATCTGATTTGTTGTGCCGGACGCGAAACTCTCGATTTTCGATTGAACCATAGGACTTTGAATCCAGCGCCAAAGGAAGCTCTTATCAATCAATAACGAACGAACAACTGTCACGTGCGTGTCAGCTACTAGCTTTGCCCCATCAAAAGAGTCAGGAACTAAGCAGGCTCGGCCAATAGTACCTGTCCCTGTCGAATTCCACAGAAGATCGCCACGGCGTAGAAATCGGATTGATTCATAATTTTCTAATGAAGAAGGATCAATATACCGGGCCGGCTCTATATCTAACCCATTCCAGCGGACACACTTTTGAGAAATCACTTTATTTGGTGAGATTTCCACATAGCTTGGACTTTTACCCCGCTGAATATATGAGCAGATAGAGCCGAGTCGCACCCAAATCCATCCCTGTGGCAGTGCGTATGGTTTTTCCTCAGTAGTTACTGGCCGCAGTGGTTTTGGAACTTTGATCTGACCTTCCGCTTGTAACCTGCTTTTATTGGCTTCGATCTCTGCGAACAATTCACTACCTGGCTGGTCATTCGGATCTTGCGAAACGAGTTTGCCTTGCATGGCCAGCGTCAAAATAAATTCACGCAGTTTCTCTACGCCATTAGGTGCTTCAAAGGCAGCGTCAAAATGCGATGCTCTAATTACCATTAGAGAGGTCCTGTCGCAGTTTTGAGCGCTGTCAACAGTTCAGCTTTCAGGGTCTCTTGAACCTCCTGCAACTGGCGGGAAATCTGTTGATACTCAGCCATCAGTTCTTCAGGATCGCTATGTTCGATTTCAAATTTATAGGGGTTCTTGCCTACTTTATCGAGGTTGTAATTTTCTTCTACAATCTGCGTAGCTGAGACCTTCCAAGCGTTTGGGGTCGTTTTACGACCTTTCCGTGCCGCTCCACCCCACCAGGCTTTTTCAAGATCGAACTCTTCGATGGTTAGAGGCTTACCACGTGAATAGCTTTTGTAACCAGCTGGGTAGGGATGCTCAAAGAACCAAACATCTTTGGTAGGGCCACCTTTTTCGAAGAACAGGATATTGGTGGAAATACTGGTGTAGGGCGCAAAAACGCCCTTGGGCAGACGCACGATGGTGTGGAGATTAAACTCCTCTAGAAGCTCACGTTTGAGTGTTGTTTTGACACCTTCGCCGAACAAAAAGCCATCCGGTAACACTACAGCAGCGCGACCAGTGTCATGTTTGAGCAATCGCATGATTAGTGCCATGAAAAGGTCAGCTGTTTCGCGGGTTTGATACTTTGCGAGAAAATTCTTTTCGATGTCATCCTCTTCCATGCCTCCAAAAGGCGGATTGGTTATGATGATATCTACGCTGTCGAGTGCGCTATAGTCTTTGAAGGGACGGGCCAGTGTGTTTTCATGGCGAATATTTGTAGGAATATCAATTCCGTGCAACATCACATTGGTCATAGCCAACATATGAGGCAGAGGCTTTTTCTCCACACCATGGATGCTTTCTTGCAGGCGCTGCCGGTCTACCGGTGTTTTAACTAACTTCTTGAGACTTTCGATGGCGCAGGTGAGAAAACCTCCTGTGCCGCAAGCTGGGTCAAGGATACTTTCGCCGATTTGGGGATCGAGGACATCGACCATAAACTGGGTGACTGCACGCGGAGTATAGTACTCGCCCGCATTGCCAGCGGATTGTAAGTCAGCCAAGATTTTTTCGTAGATATCGTTGAATAGATGGCGATCATTGGGAGAATTGAAATCCACATCTTCTTCGATGGTATTGATTACCTGACGTAGCAGAGTACCAGACTTCATATAGTTGTAGGCATCTTCAAAAACCGAGCCTATGACGCGTCCATGAGCCGACACACCCGCAGAGATTGCCAGCTTCTTCAGCGAGGGGAAAAGATCATTATTGACGAAGTCAATTAGTTCGTCTCCGGTCATACCGTCCGAGCTTTTTGCCCAATTCTTCCAACGAAAACGGCTCTGCAGCGGCGACTTGTAACCAGCAATGCTGGTTAGCCATTCCTGCTCTTTGTCATCGAAAATTTTCAGAAACAGCAGCCAGCAGATCTGGCTGATGCGTTGGGCGTCGCCATCGATACCGACGTCTTTTCGCATGATGTCCTGAATGGATTTGATGAGGGTTGCGAGAGACATGATTACTTCCTAACATTAATTTTTCAGGTGGCGCGCTGCGTTTGTTCGAATACGTAGATGACTTATAGATCTTACCGCCGAAAACTCAGAATGAATGCAAGGGTGACGGTGATGGCATTGCATCCTAGAGTCAATGGACGTAGGGGCGATTCAGTCTGTCCGGCCAAGAAAGCCTTGGCTCACTGGGTAGTCACTGCTTCCTCCTCTCAACCTGGCAGGGAAGAATGTATAGCTGATATCGCCAGGTTGACCGCAGGCATGACTAGGCCACAATTTTTTAGCCTCACTCCAAGAGGCGCAACTTGGCAAAAATGGCCGTAGCGCCGAGCGCCTGCTTGTGGCCGGCCGCGAACAGATACATTGTCGACCGTGGCTATCGAAATTCGATGCTCGTTCAGAGATCGAGCATCCAACATTTTTCCAACCGACGAGCGAGCAGCCGTAAAGTCAGCAAATAGTAATACCGCGTCTCCGCACTGCGCTTGGCTATGTGATGATCGAGAAACCAAACCACATGCTTTCTCTGCCAAGCCCAGGGTGTCTCTCGCTGCCAGCGGTCCGCAATTTTAGCCTGGATAATTTTCGCTTGCCGCAAATGGCGTTGCTGCGTCGCGTGCGACCCGGTCAGCACGCCAGCCAAGAACAACTCCATATCGAATGGCTTACTCATGCTCGCCCCCCAATATAGGCGGCAACTATATCAACTCGACCGTGCCCTAGCTCACAGCTGATTTGCCTTCGGGCCTCACGATCAAGGCGTCGGTCTATCTGGCAGCATCTACCACCGTTTATAGGCGCGCGGTGCTGGATGATCTGCTCATAGCGCTCACAAGCGTACGCCGCCCGTAATTCATGAAAGCCTTTTAATTTGAGTAC
Organism: Pseudomonas sp. BCA17; assembly: GCF_004519405.1. GTDB lineage: Bacteria > Pseudomonadota > Gammaproteobacteria > Pseudomonadales > Pseudomonadaceae > Aquipseudomonas. Next base: position 218,933 of record NZ_SGWI01000007.1, read on the forward strand.
ATGGAGAATGCCCCGCGCAGGACGGACGGCTTCCCGCAGAACGCTCAGGTAGCTCTCACTTGGAGCAATCAGGTTGCGGCTACCCGCGGGCGATACCTGCTCCGCAAATTTAAGCGCATCGCTAACATGGTCATCCACCACAATCCAACGAGGGGCCGAGGCACCGGAGCGGCCGCCTTTGGTGCCGTCCTGGATGTTGATTTTGCCGAAGTCTTTAGCCTCACGGCTTAGCCGTGGTAAGTCAGCCAAGATGGCCTCACGCAAACGCATGCCGGTGGCTCGTGCCAACTTAACGATCGCTGCGGCCCGTAGCTGGTGATGGCTGCAAAGCGCGTCGACGATCAGCTGAACCTGTTCGCGGTCTTGGCCTTGCGGTACCGCGTGACGAATCCCGCTACGGCGCATACCCAACGCCTCGCTCGGACTTGGCAATTTCACACACTGATCACCGCGAAGCGCTGCCATGGTCCTGTTAACGCTGGATAGCCGGTTTTGGGCAGTGCTGATAGCAAGGTGGCCCAGCCCAACCAGGTCATGAAGGTATACCGCATAATCCGACATTATTTCCCGATCAATCTGCCGCGCATCATTGATTCCGGGACCTTCTTCGGAACGACACCACTTCACGAACGACTGCCATCGATCAGAGTGCGCTTTGACCGTGCCGTAATGGCCACCGCCGAACATGTCTTTTAGAGCCTGCGGCCCTGCGTAGCTTAATTGCCTGCCGTAGCCGAAATTTCGGCCATCACGTCTACCCACTAACGCCATGTCGGTTACCTCATATCCTTTTCGCCGGTCTTCGCCCCACTTCATCCCGCCAAGAATGCTGAGTGTTATCAGGGATCAAGGCCCCTGCGGCCTGTGGGGATGTCCACTAACGCGGGACTAGCGACTCCTTACGACCGGGAGCTTGGGCATCTCATGATCTGACCTCCTGAGCACTTCCGAAGAAGTGGGCAGGTGGAGGCTGCACTGGCTGACGAGACCAGCGCCGCGAGATCCTGAGTCGGGTGAAGGCAGTGATGCGATGACCGGGGCATGCCTGACAGTCAGTCAGGTGCAGTCCATTCCTTGGACTGCGGCACCATCATCTGCATCGCTGTTGCTGGTGATTTCGGTGTTTGTCACGCCGATTGTCACGAGGGGGAATGCCGCAAAGCCTTGTACGAGTTGGGCTGCAGCAGTGGTAGGAGCGCCCGTCTCTTTCCGGGAGAAAGAGACGGGCGCAGGTTGGCGCACGGGAATGGCCAAGCGGATAGGTTGCTGCAGGGCAGCTATGAAAGGGGGATGAGTTGCCGCAGTGGGCACACTGGTAAAAGTAGGCATCCATCACATCGCTGTGACCGTGCGAGCCGCCGGACGCTAATCGCACTTTGGGAGAGCCACCACGGTGTGGCGTAGCCTTAAAGGTTCTGGCTACCTGGGTTGCTGTCAGCGACAGCGATTTGCCAGATCTTTTCTACGCCTGTGGATAATTCGGGTCAAGGCTCGAATTTTTGGGAGTTCTGCGGCTGTGGATGAAATTATCCACCGGTGGAAATCTGTGGTTTTCCACAGACAGTTGCGTGGGCTTTAGATTTTTTAAGTGAGGTCCATCCAAACTGGGCGGCTTTGCAGCCCTGTTTGGATGGACCCGCGTGGACAAGCGGATCACTGAGATATGAAGACCGAGCGCTTACTCGGTTGCGCCACGTTTTGCTTTTAGGCGAGCGACGTTCGCTCCGGTCTGGTTTGCGAATTCGTGTGGAGTGACATGCTCCTGCCGGTTGGCCTCCAGATACCGGCTCCACCAGTTCATGATCAGCCTGCGCTCCTCGATGAACTCAGCCTTGTGGATGTAAGCGGCACGGACGTTGTTGCGTTCCTTGTGGCTCATCTGCCTTTCAATGGCGGTCTCGGACCACAGTCCTGACTCGATCAGTGCGCTGCAGGCCATTGAACGAAACCCATGCCCGCAGATATCGGTTTTGGTGTCGTAACCCATATTTCGAAGCGCGCTGTTCACCGTGTTTTCAGACATCGGTTTCGACGGGTTGGCATCGCCTGCAAATACCAGGTCGAATTCGCCGGTGAGGGTGCGGATCTGTTCAAGCAGGGTCACGGCTTGCGGCGATAAGGGTACAAGGTGGATGTCCCCGGCCATCTTCGTGCCTCTTGTTGAAAAGGGTACTCCGTCCAACGCGGGTCGAGTGTCCGGTATCTCCCAGGTGCCGCGCTTGAGGTCGAACTCGCTCCAGCGGGCGAAGCGCAGTTCGCTGGAGCGTACGAACACATGCAGCGAGAGCATGACCGTCAGACGGGTAAGTGCGCGGCCTTTGTAGGTGTCGATACGCTCCTGCAATTCAGGCAGGCGCGATAAGGGTAGAGCGGGGCGATGAACCACTCTCGGGGCTTTGATCAAACCTTCAAGGTCGTAGGCAGGGTTTGCGGTGATCTGCCGAGAACGCTTTGCCTCGCGCATGATGCTTTGCAGGTAGTTTTGTACCCTTAAAGCGACGTCAATCGTGCCGCGCTTCTGGATCGCTTCCAGAGGTTGCATCAGGTCATGGGTGTCCAGATCGACAATGGAGCGAGCGCCGATCAGCGGGAAGACGTGGGTTTTTAGGCGGCTCAGAACTGTCTTGGCGTGGCCCGGTGCCCATTTGGCAGACATCGCTTTGTGCCAGTCCAAGGCTGCGCTCTCAAAGGTTCGGCCTCGGATTGTGGCTTGCGTCTTGGCTTGGTGTTTGGACTCGATGGGGTCGATGCCTTCCGCCAGCATCCGCTTGACCTCCAGCCGCTTCTTGCGCGCATCGGCGAGGCCGACCACGGGGTAGTTGCCAAACGAGGTCAGTCCTTCACGACCATCAGGTTTTACATACCTGAAACGCCAGCCTTTGCGGCCATTGGGTTGGACTAAAAGGTAGAGGCCGTCGCCGTCGAAAAGCTTGTAGGCGCGGTCGGTGGGCTTGGCTGAACGGCAAGCCGAATCAGAGAGCGGGGCAGTGGTGCGCGACATAAGGGTACTCCTCCCTTTATCGAATGACCTTACCCCTATCTTTATCCTTAAAACGGCTGGTATCCATAAGATTTTGGCGGAATCCGACGGAACGCCAAAACGAAAAAACCCGCCAGAGGGCGGGTTTTTCGGGGGTTTCAGAGATTTTGAAAGCCTTCTCTGGAACCTTGTATGGTGCCGGCACCAGGAGTCGAACCCGGGACCTACTGATTACAAGTCAGTTGCTCTACCAACTGAGCTATACCGGCGTGTTAGGGCGACGATTATAGCGATTGGTAAGCTTCTGTAAACCCCTGAATTCTGACTATTTTTGCAGAGACGGAGGTTTTTTTGCGATTGGTGATTTTTCAGCCAGCCAGAGGCTTTAAATCAGCCTCAATTGCCGTCGCCACAATGGTCGGTGAATTTCATGTAATCCAATACCCGCGTCTCGCCTTTGGAATCCAGGTAGGTCATCCGTGCATTGACCACGCCGCATCCCGGGAGGGTGGTTTCGCTGGTCGACAACACGCGTTGGATGTCGGGTTTGTGGGCGACGTCGGCGTGGGCGGTGAAGGTGACGGCGAATAGGCTGGCGGCGAGGAAGGCTTTCCAGTTGTTGGGGTTCATGGTGGTGTCCTCATGGGAGTCAATGGTGGGTGAGGCCATTGAGCGCCGAAGAGGTATCTGGGCTGTGTCGTCGGTGTTGGGTTTTTGTCTCGTTGTGTATTGGCGAGAGACTTATGTACTTGCTAATACGAAGGCGCTGGAAATGTGCTGAACGGAGCGCCTAGTCATAAAATTGACTAACTACCGCTTGTCTAAAAAGTGATCGATGAAAACAACAAAATAATGACACTCTGCCATGCCTGTCACAAAATGCGACGACTGAGACGCCTATAATAAGACCTGCGGCTAGTGCCTGCTTGCCGAGCATCACGTCTTTAGTTGCGTCGTGAGGAGAGGGCTATGAGCCTTAGCGAAGAACTTCTGGCGCTGTTTGGTAAAGATGTCAGCCACGATGCCCAAGGCATCAATGCGCGAATGCACTTTTTTGGCAGTGTGCCCGCCGACGAGAACCCCCCATTACATTCCCAACCCGCCGATACCGCCGTCGTGCGCGCGAAAGTTGTCGCGTTGGTGTCTATCAACGGCGGCGTTGGCCGCAGCACGCTGGCTACGGCTTTGAGCAGCGGGTTGCAGCGTCATGGTGAGTCGGTGGTGGCGCTGGACCTGGATCCGCAAAATGCCCTGCACCACCACTTCGGCGTCAGTGCGACGTTGCCCGGTATTGGCCGCACCAGCTTGGAACATGGCCAATGGCGGGATTTGCAACAGCTCGGGTTTGCCGGTTGCCAGGTGATTACCTTTGGCGATATCGATACCCAACAGCAGGAAAATCTGGAACGCTGGCTCAAGCACGAACCTGGCTGGCTGGCACGGCGTCTTTCGTCCCTGGGCCTGAGCGAGCGGCAAACGCTGATCATCGATACGCCTGCCGGTAATAATGTCTACTTTCATCAAGCGCTGAGTGTCGCCGATGTGGTGCTGCTGGTGGTTCATCCAGATGCGGCGTGTCTGGGCACCCTGGACCATTTGGACCCATTGCTGGCGCCCTACCTTGAAGGTGAGCGCCCACCCTGTGTGTATGTAGTGGTCAACCAGGTGGATGAGAGCGATGCCTTCAGCCTGGACATGGTCGAGGCCTTCAAGCAGCGCCTGGAGAAACCTCCGCTGGAAGTTCATCGCGATGTGGCGATCAACGAGGCGCTGGCGTTTGCGGCCGATCCATTGGATAACGTGGCCAAACATCTGGCCAGTGACGATATCAACGAGATTTGTCGGGTGTTGAAGGCGCCGAAAAAAAGCGCGTAAAAACGCTGTTTATAGGCTTAACGCCAGATGCTTATGCACAATCGGTTGGTTGAGGCTGTCATGAAACAGCCATTTTGTGGCGCGGTTCTCAACACGCTGCAACTGCCTGTTTTGTGTGCGTTTTATTTTGTGAACAAAAAATGATCAGCTTGCCTTTTGGGCTGTAGCGCAGATGGTGACAGCCTCTGTAAAGAATTCATCAACAGAGTTATCCACAGGGGCATGTAGGAATTTTTGCCCCTTAATCGCGCTCGGCAAGCACCATCAAGTTGCGTGGGGTCAGTGCGGGTTCACAGAAGCTGCCTATTTCAACCTTGTAGCCCTGTTCCGACAGATAAAGCGCGCGGTCCAGCACGAGCCACATCTCCAGCGGGCGCCGAAACAAGCCACGCACCAACTCCAGGTTTCGCACCTGCGCCAGCCGGCGCCATCCATGGGCCTCCAGCGCCACCCAATCCTGTTCACCTGTGGAAATACCCTTGAGGTCGGCCAGATCCCGGCAGTAGTCGGCGAAGGTTTTGTCCAGCCAACTGGCGGGCAGCGACGGTGTGGGTAAATATTCGTCGCGGCCGCTCAGCTGCCGTTGCAACTGATCAAAGCCCAGGCGTCGAGCCATGGACATGTCGCGTTGCTGGCGTACGCGGTTGCCGGCTGTGACGGTTTCGCTCAGTGGCAGGCCCAGGTCATCAATTGACAAGCGCAGGGCTGACCTGCGGCCGGCACTGGACAGCGGTTGGTAGTGTGTGGCGCTGATGCGGTTGTAGCAGCAGGGTGCCAGCGCCAGTTGTTTGCAGCCAGCCGCACTGGCCAGTTGCAGCAGGCGCACATGCAAGTCGCCGCAGGCGTGCAAGGCCACGGGCGTGTGTTCGGGGCTGAGTGTCACCTGCGCCATTACGTCTTGCAGGCGATGCGTGACGGCCAATCCATGGTGCTCGCTCAGCGCCTGGCCCGAGGCGACAAGGGCCGGATCGTATTCCAGGCAAGTCAGTTGTTGGTTGGGTTGCAGCAGGCGGCGACCGAGATGACCTTTGCCGGCACACCAGTCCAGCCAGTGGCCAGGTGTTTCGGCGAACTGCAATGCGGCGCCGAAGGCTTCGATCTGCTGCCATTTGCGGCCTGGCACATCGACGTTCAGGCGGTGGCGAGCGGGAGCAAGTGGCCGTTTTGGCAGCTCGTCTACCGCGCTGAGGCGCAATGCCCGCTCCGCCAACTGCGGGAAAGGTGCGGGTGCCGGCAGCTCATGGGCGTGGTTGTGACTGGCTTCGGCGTCCGCCAACGGACGTTGGCGGAGCCAATGGGCCAACTCGGGATGCTCGGCTTCCCAGGGTAATTGCAGGTGCGTAAAGGGCCGTGGTCGCCACAGCCCCTGGTGCTCGATCAGAAACGCATCCAGCGCCTCGAAACGCGCTTCAGCGCCCCTGGCAGGCATCGACGCGCAACCAGCGTTCGAGCAGTTTGAAGCCGCGTACCAGGATGTAAGCCATCAGCAGATAGAACAGCCCGGCGGCGAAGAAGATCTCCACCGGCAGGTAGGTGCGGGCGATGATCGTGCGCGCCATGCCAGTCAGTTCGAGCAACGTTACGGTACTGGCCAGGGCGCTGGCCTTGAGCATCAGGATCACTTCGTTGCTGTACGCCGGCAGGCCGATGCGCGAGGCGCGGGGCAGGATGATGTAGAACAACGTCTTGGGCCTGGACATGCCCAAGGCGCGTGCCGCTTCGATTTCACCCGGCGGGATGGCCTGGATCGCGCCGCGCAGAATCTCGGCGATATAGGCGGCGGTGTGCAGGGTCATAATCGCCGTGGCGCACCAGAACGGATCGCGCAGGTACGGCCACATGAAGCTCTCGCGCACCGTATCGAACTGCGCCAGGCCGTAGTAGACCAGGAACAACTGCACCAGCAACGGCGTGCCGCGGAAGAAGAAAATGTAGGCGTAGGGCAGGGCGCTCACGCACCAGCGGCGTGAAGAACGGGCAATGCCCAGCGGGATCGCCAGCAGCAGGCCGGCAATAACGGCGATGGCCACCAGTTCCAGAGTGAGGGTGGCGCCCTGGGCCAGTTTGGGTAGCCACTTGATGATCACGGCCCAGTTCAGGCCCAGGTCGAAATGCGCCAGCCAGCTGTAGTCGCCGCTCATTGGGTGCTCCTTGCAAAGCCGCGGGCGGCGCGTTTTTCCAGGAAGTGCATGCTGGTCATGGCCAGCACGGTGAGGCCCAGGTACATGAACGCCGCGACCATGAAGAAGGTGAACGGCTGCTTGGTAACGGTCACGCCAATCTGTGCGTGGCGCATGATCTCTTCGAGGCCGATCACCGAGACCAGCGCGGTGTCCTTCATCAGGATCATGAACAGGTTGCCCAGGCCCGGCAGGGCGATGCGCCACATCTGCGGCATGATCAGGCGGGTGAAAATCCTGAGTTTCGACAGCCCCAACGCCACGCCCGCTTCGCGGTGGCCCTTGGGAATCGCGAGGATCGCGCCACGGAACACTTCCGTGGCATAGGCCCCAAAGCACAGCCCCAGAGCGATCACCCCGGCGGCAAAGGCGCTGAGAGAAAGATCGGGGTTGCCGAAGAACTCGCCGAGGGCGCGCATCAGGTTGACCGTGCCGAAATAAATCAGCAGCACCCACAACAATTCCGGAATGCCGCGAACGATGGTCGAATAAGCGCCGCCAAGCCATTGCAGCGGCTTGTACGGGGAGGTCTTGGCCAAGGCGCCGGCAAGGCCCAGCACCAGCCCCAGGCACAGGGCCGTGAGCGCCAGTTTGACGGTCATCAGCGCGCCGGCGGCAAGCGCCGGGCCGAATCCGTAGAGATCGAAATTCATGGTGTTTTCATATCGCAAGGCATTGCTAAAAGCCGGCGTGCCCAAGTGAGCACGCCGGGCAAGTCGTTCAGATCATTCGATGCTGAACGGGAAGTACTTGTCGTTGATCTTCTTGTAGGTGCCGTCTGCCTTGATCTCCGCCAGGGCTTTGTTCAGGCGCTCGCGCAGAGGGTCGCCCTTGCGTACGGCGATACCGATCTTGTCGCTCTCCACCACGGGGTCGCCTTTGAACTCGTAGGCCGAGCCGTCTTTGCTCTTGAGCCATTCGTACTGCACGTACTTGTCGGCAAGGATGCCGTCGAGGCGCCCGGACGTCAGGTCGAGATAGGCGTTTTCCTGGGTGTCATAGAGCTTGGCGGTGGTGTCCGGCAGCTTGTCTTCCAGGTAAGTGCCGGCCAGGGTCGCTCGTTGTGCGCCGATGGTTTTGCCCTTCAGGTACGCCGCATCGGTCTTGAAGTCCGCAGTAGCTTTCGGCGCAATGAATTGCAGCTTGTTGGAGTAGTACGGGTCGGTGAAGTCGACGGCCTGCTTGCGTTCATCGGTGATGGACAGCGAAGACACCAGGAAGTCGAACTTCTTGGCGTTCAAGGCCGGGATGATGCCGTCCCAGTCGGACACATACACTTCACACTTCTCGACTTTCATCTTGGCGCACAGGGCGTCGCCGATGTCTTTGTCGAAGCCCACGACATTGCCGCTGGCATCTTTATTGTTGAAGGGCGGGTAGGCCGCCTCAATCCCCATCTTCAAGGTTTCTGCCATGGCCGTGGCGCTGAACGCCATCGAGACGGCCGCGGCCAGAAGGAATTTTTTATAGGTCTGCATGCATGTTGCTCCGTTAGCGGTTGCTGGACATGAATTGTTTGCAGCGCGCCGAAAGCGGGTTTTCAAACACCTGCTGTGGCGATCCTTGCTCTTCGACCAGGCCTTGGTGCAAGAACACCACTTCACTGGACACTTGGCGGGCGAAGCCCATTTCATGGGTGACCAGCAGCATGGTGCGACCTTCTTCGGCCAGCGCGCGGATCACATTAAGTACTTCCTGAACCATTTCCGGGTCAAGGGCCGAGGTCGGCTCGTCGAACAGGATGACCTTGGGCTGCATCGCCAGGGTGCGTGCAATGGCTGCCCGTTGTTGCTGGCCGCCGGACAGTTGCGCAGGGTAGGCGTGGCGCTTGTCGGCGATGCCGACCTTGGCCAGCAGGGCTTCGGCTACTTCAATGGCTTCGGCCTTGCTTTGGCCGAGCACACGGCGGGGCGCCTCGATGATGTTGTCGAGGATGCTCATGTGTGGCCACAGGTTAAAGTTTTGAAACACAAAACCGATTTCGCTGCGCAGGCGGTTGATCTGCTTGCCATCGGCGGCCATCAGCTCGCCGTTTTTCGCGGCCTTGAGCTTGAGCTCTTCGCCGGCTACCAGGATCTGGCCCTGATGGGGGTTTTCCAGCAGGTTGATGCAGCGCAGAAAGGTGGACTTGCCGGAACCGGAGGAACCCAGGATCGAGATCACGTCGCCGTCGCGGGCGGTCAGCGAGATACCTTTAAGTACCTCCAGCTCACCATAGCGTTTATGCAAGTTGCGGATTTCAAGCGCGGGCGTGGCCTCGGCCATGTGCGGTCCTCATTGTGTTCGTTGCGTTCTTCGCTGTTGGGCCGCCTTCCTGGCGAGGCGCCAAGCTAGCATGCGTTCGGATGGCCGCCAACAGCGCTGCGGACGGTTGACCGGTGGTCTGCGGCAGGGTGTCGCATCGGCACAGCGGCGTGTCGCGCCATCTACAACCTACAGACGTTTGACCCCGGAAAATCCACAGGCTTCGCGTAAAAAAGGGCGCGATGGTGCCAGCTTTGGCCGGGTGTTGGAAGGGTTAACCGGGCAAACGGCGCATATCAGCCCTTTTATGAGGCGTCACGTACTTTTTGTGTGTGTTTTTGGTGCGTTTGTTGGGGGTGAATGTGAGTCGCACGGTAACGCTATAGCGGAATGCCATTGTTCTCAATGACTTGCGACGGTTGTGGAATCGTCCTACAGGCCGCGTCAATCGGGACTTTGTAACATTTTGGCGCAGTTCTTGCGTAAAAAATAAAGAACGCCCCGTTGCATTCTTTTCACGAGAAAGATAGCAGGCGGGACGGACCGTTTTCGCAATTCCTCGCAAAGGTGTGTCAATGAGTAGTACGCAAAGCTCCAATGACCTCGAACAGGGGCTCAAACCGCGTCACGTCACGATGCTGTCGATTGCCGGCGTAATTGGTGCCGGTTTGTTTGTCGGTTCCGGCCATGCGATCGCTGCAGCCGGCCCGGCCGTTCTGTTGGCCTATGCGGCTGCCGGTACGCTGGTGGTATTGGTGATGCGGATGTTGGCCGAGATGGCCGTTGCGTCGCCGGACACCGGTTCGTTTTCCACTTATGCCGACCGTGCGATCGGCCACTGGGCCGGTTTCACGATTGGCTGGTTGTACTGGTGGTTCTGGGTGCTGGTGATTCCTTTGGAGGCCAACGCCGCTGCGACCATTCTCCATGCCTGGTTCCCCGGTGTGGCGATCTGGGCGTTTACCCTGATCATCACGTTGCTGCTGACGGCGACTAACCTGTTCAGCGTGAAGAACTATGGCGAGTTCGAGTTCTGGTTTGCGCTGATCAAGGTGGTGGCAATCGTCGGCTTTGTGATCCTCGGGCTGGCGGCCGTTTTCGGTTTCCTGCCAACCAGCCAGGTCAGCGGCGTTTCGCACCTGTTCGACACCCAGGGTTTCATGCCTAACGGCATGGGCGCGGTATTGGCGGCCATCCTGACGACGATGTTCTCGTTCATGGGCACCGAGATCGTCACCATCGCTGCAGCTGAATCGAAGAACCCCGGCCAACAAATCACCAAGGCCACCAACTCGGTGATCTGGCGGATTGGTTTGTTCTACCTGTTGTCGATCTTCATCGTCGTGTCCCTGGTGCCATGGAACGATCCTTCCCTGGCGGCGGTAGGTTCCTACCAGACCGTGCTGGAGCGCATGGGCATCCCGAATGCCAAGATGATCGTCGATCTGGTGGTATTGGTTGCCGTGACCAGTTGCCTGAACTCGGCGCTGTATACCGCCTCGCGCATGCTGTTCTCCCTGGGCCGTCGCGGTGATGCACCGGCCGTGTCCAAGCGCACCAACAAAAGCGGCACGCCTTACTGGGCGGTTTTGCTGTCCACTGGCGCGGCGTTCCTGGCGGTGTTTGCCAACTACGTGGCTCCGGCGGCCGTGTTCGAGTTCCTGCTGGCCAGCTCTGGTGCCATTGCGTTGCTGGTGTATCTGGTGATTGCGGTGTCGCAATTGCGCATGCGCCAGAAGCGCACGGCGGCGGGCGAGAAGATCGCGTTCAAGATGTGGCTGTTCCCTGGTCTGACCTACGCAGTGATGGTGTTCATCGTCGGTACGTTGACCATCATGCTGTTCCAGGAAGCACACCGGGTCGAGATTATCGCGACCGGTATCTTGAGCTTGTTGGTGGTGCTGGCGGGGTTGCTTGTGGCGAGCCGTCGCAAGGCACAGAAGCTGGGTGCTGCGGTACTCAATTGATGTGATTGAATGCAGTGCTTGATGTGCTGCAGTTCAAGTGTGGGAGGGAGCGAGTCCCTCTCACATTTGGTTTTGGGTCAGTCCGCTGACTGGGTCAGTGCCTGGGACGCCGCCACGTAATCCGCCTGGAACTGCGGTGACTCGATCCACGCCAGCGCAGCCGCTTCGTCATCGCTGTCCGTGACCCACTGTCGATATTCAATCAGCGCCGCCAGGATAAAGTCGGTGGCTTCCTCTTCGCCCTCCTGCTCCAGCACCAGTGCCAGCAGTGGATGCGCCAGGAATGCCGCGCACAACGCCTGCTGGCTGATATCACCTGCCGTGCGCATCTCTACAAACAGCTCGGTCAAATCCACCGATTCAAGGTCGATACGGCTGTCATCGCCGGCGAATGCATCCGGCTTCGCCGCGACGGCGCGCTGGGTGCGGTTTTGCTTGGCCTTGGCCTTTGCCCGGTGGGCACGTTTTTGCTGTTTGTTTGGCGAAGCCATGGGCTTGCGTCCTTGGTTCAGGATCTGGGCCGGGTATTGAAGCGCAGGTTGGGGGAAATCCCAAGGGAATCTACGTGCGTTCCGTCACTCGGTACCCGGGCGTGTCGTTTGCCAGCACGCCTTGCCGTAGCCACGCCAGCGCGATGGGCCACAGTCGGTGCTGATATTCACTGCGAAAGAACGCGAAATGCCCGACGGTTTTCTCGCCGATATCTTCGGGTGCGATACGCAAATGAGTGCGCTCGCTGCTGTCGAAATAACCCAGCAACCGCTCGATGGCCGCCACTGTGCCAAACGGGTCGTCAGTAATGCTGATGGCCAGTAGCTGAGCTTTCACGCGACGGAATGGCAACTCACCCAGGGTGCGTCCGCTGGGGCGCTGTTCGTACTTCGATGCCGGCGTGGCCCAGTCTCTCACCACGCCTTTGGGCGTGTCCTCCAGCCAGCCCAGCCGTTTGCCTGGGAAGTACCCACACAGGGCCGTTATCAATGGCATCGCCACATGCCATTTGGCAAGCATCCGCCAGCGTTCGCTCGCGTGATAATCGCGCCAGTAGGCGAACTGTGCGCCCACCGTGACGATCCGCCGAATCACCGCGCCCGATGCCCCCAGTCCGGCTGCGCAACCGCCAAAACTGTGGGCAACCACATCAATCGGTTGTCCGGGAAATTCTCGCTGAGCGCGCTGCAGCATCGCCTCGAAATCCAGCACGCCCCAATCTGACCAGGAGGCATTGAAGCCTCGCAAAGAGCCTTTTCTGGATTCGCCGATGCCGCGATAGTCATAAGTGATGACGTCGAAGCCATTGGCAAACAGATAGTCGGCGAAGCGTGAGTAATGGCGGCAACGCACAGAGGTGGCGGCGTTGATGATCACCACCGGGCGCGTGGTGTCGGTGCGGATATGGCGCCAGGTGAAGCCGCCGATAAGGTAGCCGTCGGCGGCAGGCTGTCGAAATGCTTCTGGGGCAGGTCGGGTCGGCAGGTTCATCGGTTGGTTCAATCCATGCGCTTGTTGGGTGGGCTCGGAGACACACGCGCTTTTTATAAGAAGCCGAAATTATCAAATTTAACCGGCCATGCGTGCAGAAAGTGCCGGTATGCTCGACGTATCGCATTGGCTGCCCAGGCTTGCGATCTTTTTTGATTGACCAGAGTTGGCCCATGACCCGCGACACCCTTGAACACCACCAGATCCCGATCTACTTCGCTGCTGTCATCCTGGCGACCTCTTTCGGCCTGCTTGCGCCCATGGCGGCCCAAGGATTTGGCACGTTGGTCATGCCCGCCATTGCGGTACTGATGTATGCGATGTTCCTGCAAATCCCGTTTCTGGACCTGCGCCAAGGCTTGATCAACAAGCGCTTCCTCGCGGCGTTGCTGCTGGCCAATTTTGTTCTGGTGCCGTTGCTGGTGTGGGCGTTGACCCGTGGCCTGGTGGGGCACCCGGCTTTGCTGGTGGGGGCGCTATTGGTGCTGCTCACGCCATGCATCGACTACGTGGTGGTGTTTACCCATATCGGCAAGGGCGATTCGCAGTCGATGCTGGCGGCGACGCCGCTGCTGTTGTTGCTGCAGTTGGTGTTTCTGCCGGTATACCTGAGTTTCATGTTGGGCGCGCAGTTCGAAGGGGTGGTGGCTGTGGGGCCGTTTGTCGAGGCGTTCCTGTGGTTGATCGTGGCACCGATGCTCCTCGCGGTCTTGACCATGCCCCTGGCGCGCCGCTCCAGCGTTGCACGCCTGTGGAGCAATGCCTGGGCCTGGCTGCCGGTGCCGGCGATGGCGCTGGTGCTGTTTGTGGTGATCGGCTCGCAGATCACCGCGGTGGTGCGCGATATCGGCCTGTTGATGCCGGTGATTCCGGTCTACTTGGGGTTCCTGCTGTTGGCGCCGCTGATGGGGGCGTTGGCATCCAAGCTGTTCGCGTTGCCTGCCATGACGGCGCGTGCGGTGACCTTCAGCGCATCGACGCGCAATTCGCTGGTGGTGCTGCCCCTGGCACTGGCTCTGCCCGAAGATGTGCGTGGCATTGCCGCAACGGCGGTCATTCTGCAAACACTGGTCGAGTTGGTGGGTGAGCTGATCTACGTTCGCCTGGTACCACTGTGGGTATGGCCCGCCAATCGGTAAAGCGTGAATGTTGGGGTTTGTTCAGGCGTTATTCAGGATGCGCTGCGGCACCATATAGCCGGCGCACCCTATCTGAAAGGACAACCAATGGATCACCGCAGTCGTTTTCGCCTGGAGTCCCTGGGCATTTTCCTGATCGCCCTGCTGCTATTCACCTTGGGCATCTGGGATCAGCAACCGCAAGGTTTTGACGGGCGTTGGGCGCTGTTCATGCAGGAAATGTTTCGCCATGGTGCGAGCCTTTTCCCCACTACCTACGGCCAGCCGTATGCGGATTACCCCGGCACTGCGACTTTCTTCAGTTTTGTCTTTGCCCGGTTGTTTGGTGCGCCGAATCACTTGGCCAATGTGCTGCCGACGGCGCTCGCCTCGGCAGGGGTGGTTGCCCTGATCTATCGCCTGCTGGCGCCTGCCAGTCGTCCTTGGGCGCTGCTCACGGTGTTGCTGACGCTGCTCACAACCCAGTTATTGGAAAAATCCCGCTCGGTGTGCCTGGACCAGATGGTGGCGTTGTTGTGTGTCGGCAGTTTCTATCTGCTGCACAGCGGCGAGCGCCTGGGGTCGCGGGTGCGGCAGTTGGCGGTTTTTCCGCTGTTCGTCCTGGGCTTCGCGATCCGCGGGCCGTTGGGGTTGATCGAGGTGTGTGGGGTGGTGTGCGTGTACTGGGCGCTGGGTCGGCCAGGTGAAAGGGTCAAGCGGGTGCTGGTCCACGGCGTTGTCGGGTTAGGGCTGCTTGCGGCGTGCTGGTGGGCGCTGATGAAGCTTGCGCGGGTCAGTGGTGGCGATGCCTTTGCCGATGAAGTGTTCAAGATGCAGGTTGGCGGCCGTCTCGATGAATCGGGCGAGCCGTTTTATTTCTACTTCCAGCTGAGCCTGTATCGCTACTTCCCTGTGGTGCCATTGGCGCTGGCGACCATGATTGCGCTGCGCCATCGTTGGGCTGAGCGGTGGGCGAATGAAGACGTGCAACTATTGGCGCGTCTCGGCGCTTGTGGCTTGATGATTCTGCTCGGCCTGTCGGTGCCACACTTCAAGCGTGCCTACTACATTCTGCCGATGGTGCCGATGTTTGCTGCTGTGGCCGCCTATGGGCTGCTTCACGCGCAAGGTTGGTTTGCGGGCGTGCGTCGCAGCTATGAAGGGCTTGTCGCAGCGCTACCGGCTTTGGGCGTGGTTGTACTCTTTGTTTGTCGGCATGCGTGGCAAAAGCACGGTTACTGGCCTGATGTTTCGTTACCGCTGCTGATCGGTGTGCTGGTCATTCTCCAAGCGGTGGCGTTGGTGGCCTGGCGGCGGGAGCTGAGGTTGGTGTGGCTCAGCGTCATCGCATTGGCGGCGCAATGGCTGCTGCTGGTGGTGGTGATCGAGCCCGCCAAGGACCTGCAATTCGACACGCGGCGGTTTGTCAGCCAGGTGGAAACGCTTCGGGTATCGCAGCCCGGCCCGCTGGTGTTTGTCAATCTGGCGCGCGACACCTGGGCGGTGCGCTACATGATGAACCTGGACCACGATGAGCAGCCGCTGTTTGTGGGGCGTAATGAGCTTGAGAAGTTGAACGCGTTGCCCCGCCCATCCTGGGTGATTGTCTCGCGCAAAGAGACTGCCCTGTTGAAAGGTACCCCGGTGGAGCAACTGGCACCCAGCTATGAAGGGCGTTTGAATGACAATCCGTTGATGGTGTTTTTGCTCAAGTAGATGGCTGATCCAGTGCAGGCTAATTGCACTGGTAACCCTCGGGCATCTTGACGGTGTAGTTGCGTTGCATGCGGTCCTGGAAGTTCAGGTTCTGCAGACCCTGTTCAACCAGGAACGCCTCGACTTTGGCGGCCTGGCAATCTTCGTTGTAGGACGTCGCCCGAAGTACATACACCGCGCGCCTGCTCGCTTCATCCCGGGCAGTAGCCGTGAACGTGGTAAGCGTGGTGTAGCCGGTTCGCTCCGAGGTACCCACTGGGCCATAGGTGGTGTTGGGTTTGCTGGTGCAGGTCAGTTGGTCGTCTTTTTTCTTGTTCTTCTTGCACTCGGTGGTGGTGCTGGTCGGTACCTGGCCGTACTCGGTGGCGGTATAGCGGTAAGTGACCTGCCGACTGTCGACATCGAGCGTGACGGTCATTCTGATCGGTGCATGGTTCTGAGGCAGGGTGGTGTCAGTGAACACCTCTCGAAAGCCCTGGTCCTTCAGAGCTCTGACCATGTCTCGAAGGTAGTAGCGGGCATTGAGCGTGTTCTGCGCATTGCCCCCGACGGACGTGGTTACCAGCACGGTTGCCTGTCGATCAAAGTGATAGTCCGGATCAGGTGTCGCGTTGATCGAGACATCCATTTGCGTGGCGCACCCACTGAGCAATGCAGTCAGCAGTAACAGCGCGCAGAACACATACCGGGTCATCAAATCACTACCTTGCAGCAAGAAATATAAAAGCTAAACGGTTGAGCCGCGCGATAAACAAGCTGCAGGCGGGGAGACGGTTCGGCGTGATCATTTGAATCAGGCTGTTCCGTTCTTTCTTGAGTAGAGCCAGGCCTTGAGCTTGCCCGGGCGCCGTTAAATCGCGGGCAATAAAAAACCCCAAGGAATTATCTTCGCTTGGGGTTTTTCGGTATTAGTGGTGCCCAGAGACGGAATCGAACCGCCGACACGGGGATTTTCAATCCCCTGCTCTACCGACTGAGCTATCTGGGCAACGGGGCGCATTAAACGGGTTTTTCAGGGGGTCGTCAAGCAAGTTTTCAAAAAATATTTAATTATTACCGTCGCTTACGTTCCGACCCCGATTTTTGATCAGTTATTGAGCAGGTGGCACGTAGCCGTCGGCCTTGGCGTAATCTTCGCCGGAAAAGAACTTGTCCATTTCGCCCTGCAAGTATTTGCGGTCTTCGGCGTTCATCATGTTCAGACGTTTTTCGTTGATCAGCAGGGTCTGGTGTTTCTGCCAGTCGGCCCATGCCTGGGCGGAGACGTGATCGAACACATCCTGGCCCTTGGCGCCCGGATAGGGAGGGCGCTCCAGGCCCGGCAGTTCTTCTTTGTACTTGCGGCACATTACGGTGCGGGTCATGACAACTCTCCTGCGTTCAATGCATCGGCCGCGCGCTTCAGCAGTTTTTTTACCGGGGCGGCAAGGCCCAGGCGCGGCGGGGTGGCGAGGTTATACCAGAGCCAGTCGGCCTCGGCCACGTGATGGGCGGTTTCCTCAACCTGCACCAGCCAGGGTTGGATGGCCAGCTGGAAGTGGCTGAAAGTGTGGATCAGTTCCGGCAGTGCCTGTTGCTTGCCCAGTGCGAGTGCGTGCTGGTTGGCGAGGTGGTCCAGGTCTTCCAGGTCATCCAGCTCGGGCAGGCTCCACAAACCGCCCCACAGGCCCGTGGAAGGGCGACGATAAAGCAGGATCGCGCCTTCAGCGTTGGCCAGCAGCGGCATCAGCGTGCGCTTTTGCGGGATGGTCTTGCGCGGCTTGGGCACCGGGTAACGCGTCTCCAGGCCGAGCAGGTGGGCTTCGCAGCCTTTTTTCAGCGGGCACAGCAGGCAGCTGGGTTTGCTGCGGGTGCAGAGCGTGGCGCCCATGTCCATCATTGCCTGGGTGTAGGCGTTGACCCGGTCATGGGGTGTAAAGCGCTCTGCGGTCGCCCACAGTTGCCTGGCGACCTTGGGTTCGCCTGGGTAGCCCTCCTGCGCGGTAAAACGCGCGAGCACGCGTTTGACGTTGCCGTCGAGGATCGGCGCACGCAGGCCCATGCTCAGGCTGGCGATCGCGCCGGCGGTGGACAGGCCGATACCGGGCAGCTCGGTGAGTTTTTCGACGTCACGGGGAAATTCGCCGCCGTATTCGGCGACGACAATCCTGGCGGTTTTCTGCAGGTTGCGGGCGCGGGTGTAGTAACCCAGGCCTGTCCACAGGTGCAGCACTTCGTCTTCCGGCGCGGCGGCCAGGGCCTCGACCGTTGGCAGCGAGGCCATGAAGCGATCGAAGTAGTTCAGCACCGTACTGACCTGGGTCTGCTGCAGCATGATCTCCGAGACCCATACCCGGTACGGCGTGATGCCCTGTTGCCAGGGCAGGTCATGGCGACCGTGGCGGTCGTACCAATCGAGCACCGCCTGTGAAAATTGCTCGTCTCTCATCGCTTGAACAGGCCTTTCAGGGCGTCTTTCAGTTGTGGGTTGACCTTGTCGAGCTTCTCTTCAAGCTTGTCGCTGAGCTTGTTGCCGGCCGCCTTGATCGCCACCTGGGTCAAGCCATCCTTGTCCAGTCGGCACGCCTTGGCGCCCAGCTCCAGCGGACCACGGCAGCGTAGCGGTACTTCGATGCCCTGGAAGTTGCTGCCGACCTGGCAGGCCGGGTCCGGAACGTCGCGCTTGTCGCCTTCGACGATGATGCCGACGCGGTAGTCCATGCCCAGTACGCGCAGGTCGACGTCGCCATTACCATTGACCGTCAGCCCCGGGATGCGCACTTTCAGGTCCGGGTTGCTGGCCACGCCGTTATGGAAGGTCAGGTTGCCGCGCAGTTCCTGGAATGGCGTGTCCTTGCCCTGTGGCGTGCTGCTCAAGGTCTTGCGGTTGAGCAGGGCAATGCCGGTGCACAGTTGCTGTTCAAGGTTGGCATTGAGCAGCACGCCGTTATTGATCACGAAGCTGGCAGTGCCGTTGAGGCTGTCGATCAGCGCTTTTTGGCTGTTACCGCGGCCTGTGAGGTTGCTGTCCAGGGTGACCTGGCCTTTGACCGGAGGGTTTTGCCCCTGGGCCTGCAGGATGCGTTCAACCGGCACTTGCCTGATATGGGTTTGCACCGCCACGACCGGGATGTCCTGGCGCACATCAAGCGTACCGTTGGCTTGGAATGTACCGTTGTAGAGACCGCCGCTCAGGCTGTCGAGCTTGAGCTGGCCGTCGAGGCCGGACGCTTTCAGCGCAGCATTCTGGATCGGCAGCTTGCTCAGGGTCAGTTGGCCGAAGGCCAGGTCGGCGTCCACGTCCAGGGTGCGCAGGCGGATCAGCGGCAGCAGCTTGTCGGTGCTCCAGGCGCCTTTGGTCGGGGCGTCCGGCAGCGGAGTGGTGCCGCCGGCAGCCATGGCGCCCATTTCGCTGTTCTGGACTTCGGCCTGGCGTGCGGCGGCTGCACCTTTGGCGGATTCGGATTTGGCCGGTAAGTAGTTGTCGGCGTTGAAGGTGTCGCCCTTGAGCTGAACGCGCAGGGATTGTTTGGCGAAGTCATCCACGGCGACGCGACCGGTGAAGGTGCTGCCATCAAGCTTCAGGTTCAGGTCTTCCAGGGCCACGCTGGTGGGCGTGCCTTTGAGGCGGCTGACCAGTTCGACCTTGCTCAGGCTGCCCTCGGCCATGGCTGGCAACGGGTGGCCGATGCTTTCGAGGAACTTGGCCAGGTCAAATTGGGCGACGGACAGGGCGCCATTGAGTTGCGGGGTTTTGTTCAGGTCGTTGACCTTCAGTTCACCCAACGCCCGCAACTGGTTGGCGGACAGCTTCAGGTTGGTCCATTCGGCGATATTGGCGGCGAGGTCCACCAGTACCTGGCCCTGGGTGGAGAAGGTCACGGTCTTGCCTTGCAGCGGCTCGCCGGTGGCTTCGCCGCTCAAGCGCATGTCTTCGAACTGATAGCGTTTGAGGGCGTTCTGGATGCGCAGGTTGCCGTTGAGCTCGGTCTTGACGCGCATCAGGGGTTGGTTGGTGCCCAGGAAGGCGGTGAGTTTCAGCGGGATGCTGGCGCCTTCGTGCACGGCACCGGCACTCAGTTGGATGCTCTCGGCGCTGAACTGCTTGCCGGTCTGCTCGTCGTTGTATTCAACGCGGGCGTTGTTGATGGTCAGGCTGTCGATATCCAGGCGGATCGGCTTTGACGGTTTCTCAGGTTCCGGTTGGGCAGGCTTTTCCACAGGCACGGCGGCTGGAGCTTCGGTGCCTGCCACCGGTACGTTCTTGCCGATGTCTTCCCAGTCACCATGGCCTTGCTTGTCGCGGTTCAGGCGAAGGTTGAGGCCCTCCACGCGCACGTCGCTCATCTGCACTTCGCGGCGCAGCAGCGGCAACACGCGTACCGACAGGCCGAGCATCTGCAGGTCGGCGAACGGTTTGGTCGGATTGGTCAGGGTGGCGACGCTGGCTTCGTGCAGTTCCAGGCCCAGCCAGGGGAACAGGCTCCAGCCGATGTCGCCATTGAGCGTCAGCTCGATGTGGGCCTTGTCGCGGGCAATCTGGCGAATCTCGTCTTTGTAGTCGTTGGGATCGAAGAGGTGGGTCAAGGCGAAGCCGAGGGCCACAATGATCAGCAACAGCCCGAGAAGTACCAGACCCAGGATTTTGCCGAACGCTTTCATGGGCGAGTCCTTGTATGTCGAATTCAAAAATTTAGCCGGAGAGTATAACGCCCGCAGGCCCCCGTCAGTTCACGGATGGTTACATTGTATCGAGCCCGTGTGAAACGGGATTTTGGCGCCAAAAAATACAGTTATCGCAAAAAAGGTGATGTCATTTTGGTTTTTCTGTCATTCGCAGGTGCTAATCTGCGCGGGTTCGTCTGCCTTCTGCGACACAGCGTCGCGCCCATAGGAGCTTCTACTCAACAAAAAACGGCCATCGCTTTGCGTGTAAGGCTGAGTGAGAGAGCGCCCGACGATCAAAAATCAATAACTGGGGGAAACATCAATGAGCACTAGCACTGCGGCGGGTAGTACTGCCGCGCAGCCTGCGTTCCTGTCCAAGGAACGCATCATCGCCAAGCCCGGGTTCAACCGCTGGCTGGTTCCGCCGGCCGCTCTGGCCATCCACTTGTGCATCGGCATGGCCTACGGTTTCTCCGTGTTCTGGCTGCCACTGTCCAAGGCGCTGGGGATCACTGCGCCCGTCGCTTGCGCGCCGGACATGAGCTTTATCGCCCAGGTCTTCTCGTCTCAATGCGACTGGCCCATCTCCATGCTGGGCTGGATCTACACCCTGTTCTTCATCTTCCTGGGCTGCTCGGCAGCGATCTGGGGTGGTTGGCTGGAACACGCCGGGCCACGTAAAGCGGGCGTTGTATCGGCGTTGTGCTGGTGCGGCGGGCTGTTGATCTCGGCGTTGGGTATCTACACCCACCAGATCTGGCTGATGTGGATCGGCTCCGGGGTCATTGGCGGTATCGGCCTGGGCCTGGGCTATATCTCGCCCGTATCGACCCTGATCAAGTGGTTCCCGGACAAACGCGGCATGGCGACCGGCATGGCAATCATGGGCTTCGGCGGCGGTGCGATGGTCGGTGCACCTCTGGCTGCGGCGCTGATGGGCCACTTCGCTTCGCCGACCAGCGTAGGCGTATGGCAGAGCTTCCTGGTGATGGCTGCGATTTACTTCGTGTTCATGATCGGTGGCGCCTTGTCGTACCGCGTCCCGCCGACCGGCTGGAAGCCCGAGGGCTGGACCGCTCCGGCGAAAAAAGCCAGCAACGCGATGATCACCCACCGCCACGTCCATGTGAACGTGGCCTGGAAAACCCCGCAGTTCCGTCTGGTATGGCTGGTGCTGTGCCTGAACGTTTCCGCCGGTATCGGCATCCTCGGCATGGCTTCTCCGCTGTTGCAGGAAGTGTTTGGCGGCAAGTTGCTGGGCGTTGACGTGCCGTTCGGTCAGCTGGATGCGGGTCAGTTGGCTTCCATTGCAGCGATCGCCGCCGGATTCACGGGTTTGTTGAGCCTGTTCAACATTGGTGGCCGGTTCTTCTGGGCGTCGTTCTCCGACTACCTGGGCCGTAAAAATACCTACTTCGTGTTCTTCGCCCTGGGCTTTGCCCTGTATGCGTTGATTCCGAACCTGGGGCATCTGGGTAACGTGGCACTGTTCGTGGCGGCGTTCTGCATCATCCTTTCAATGTACGGCGGTGGTTTTGCGACGGTTCCGGCTTACCTGGCCGACCTGTTCGGCACTCAGATGGTCGGTGCGATCCACGGTCGCCTGCTGACCGCGTGGGCTGCGGCGGGCGTGTTGGGTCCGGTGCTGGTGAACTACCTGCGTGAGTACCAGTTGAGCATCGGTGTCGAGCGAGCCGCTGCCTACGACATCACCCTGTACATCCTTGCCGGCCTGTTGGTTCTGGGCTTCATCTGCAACATGCTGGTACGCCCGGTGGCCGACAAGTACTTCATGACCGATGCCGAACTGGCCGCCGAACAGGCGCTGGGCCATGACAAAGGTGCAGATGCCTCCACTTCCCTGGAGTGGAAAGCCGCGTCCGGCAGCGTGCCGTTAGCCATCGCCGCATGGCTGGTGGTGGGCATTCCGTTGGCGTGGGGTGTGTGGGTGACCCTGCAGAAGACGGCGGTACTGTTCCGTTGAGTTGAATGCAGGCAGGCGCACCATCTTGGAGCGCCTGCTTGTATGCACATGTCTATCCTCGCCATACCTCGCTTCAACTCGTCAGTCTTATCCCCTCCGATGTTTCTGTTTGGCGCCCGCGCCCCTATAATGGCTGCCTTTTTCGCCCAATGATTTTGCGGAGCTGGTGATGGCCGAACGTAAGGCGTCCGTCGAGCGCGACACTCTGGAAACCCAGATCAAAGCCTCGATCAACCTGGATGGCACCGGAAAGGCCCGATTTGATATCGGTGTACCTTTTCTTGAGCACATGCTGGACCAGATCGCCCGTCACGGGCTGATCGACCTGGATATCGTCAGCAAGGGCGACCTGCATATCGACGACCACCACACAGTGGAAGATGTGGGCATCACCCTGGGCCAGGCGTTTGCCAAGGCCATCGGCGACAAAAAAGGCATCCGTCGCTACGGCCACGCCTATGTCCCGCTGGATGAAGCGCTGTCGCGCGTAGTCATCGACTTCTCCGGCCGCCCAGGCCTGCAGATGCACGTGCCCTACACCCGCGCCACCGTGGGCGGCTTTGACGTCGACCTGTTCCAGGAATTCTTCCAGGGCTTCGTCAACCACGCACTCGTCAGCCTGCACATCGACAACCTGCGCGGCACCAACACCCACCACCAGATCGAAACCGTGTTCAAGGCTTTTGGCCGCGCGCTGCGCATGGCCGTGGAGCTGGATGAGCGCATGGCCGGGCAAATGCCCTCGACCAAGGGCGTCCTGTAATGCAGACGGTCGCGGTTATCGATTACGGCATGGGTAACCTGCATTCGGTGGCCAAGGCCCTCGAACACGTGGGTGCCGGCAAGGTGCTGATCACCAGCGATGCCGACGTGATTCGCGAAGCCGACCGGGTGGTGTTTCCTGGTGTAGGCGCGATTCGCGATTGCATGGCCGAGATCCGCCGCCTGGGCTTTGACAGCCTGGTGCGCGAAGTCAGCCAGGACCGCCCGTTCCTCGGCATCTGCGTGGGCATGCAAGCCTTGCTCGACCGCAGTGAAGAGAACGACGGCGTCGACTGCATCGGCCTGTTCCCGGGTCAGGTGAAGTTCTTCGGCAAGGACCTGCACGAAGACGGCGAACACCTGAAAGTCCCGCACATGGGTTGGAATGAAGTCAGCCAGACCGTGGATCACCCGCTGTGGCATGACATCCCGGACCTGGCGCGTTTCTACTTCGTGCACAGCTACTACATTGCCGCCGGTAAACCCGGCCAGGTGGTGGGTGGCGGGCATTACGGCGTCGACTTCGCCGCCGCGCTGGCCGAGGGTTCGCGCTTTGCCGTGCAGTTCCACCCGGAGAAGAGCCATACCCATGGCCTGCAATTGCTGCAGAACTTCGCCGTTTGGGATGGCCGCTGGTAAATGGCCAGGAAGCCGAAACCGCCGATCTTGAACCTCACGCCCGAACAGGAGCGTGAGGCAAACCACAAGATCAAGGTCTTCATGGAAGACCGCTTCGAGCTCAAGCTGGGCTCGTTTGAGGTGGCCGAGATTCTTGAGCTGTTCACCACTGAAGTAGCGCCGCACTATTACAACCGGGCGATTTTCGACACGCAGACGCTCCTTAAAGAAAGGTTCGAAAGCATCGAAAGCGACCTGTGGTCGCTTGAAAAGAGCAGCTGAAAGCGTCAAGCCCCAAGCTGCAAGAATTGATACGCGTGCTTGCTTGCAGCTTACAGCTTGCAGCTTGCAGCTCTTTGACGAAGGAAAAGCATGCTAATTATCCCCGCTATCGATCTCAAGGACGGCGCCTGCGTACGTCTGCGCCAAGGCCGCATGGAAGATTCCACCGTGTTCTCCGATGACCCGGTGAGCATGGCCGCCAAATGGGTGGAAGGAGGTTGCCGTCGCCTGCATCTGGTGGACCTGAACGGCGCCTTCGAAGGCCAGCCGGTCAACGGCGAGGTGGTGACTGCAATTGCCAAGCGCTACCCGAACCTGCCGATCCAGATCGGCGGTGGCATCCGCTCCCTGGAAACCATCGAGCACTACGTCAAGGCTGGCGTGAGCTATGTGATCATCGGCACCAAGGCTGTGAAAGACCCGGCTTTCGTGGCCGAAGCCTGCCGCGCGTTTCCAGGCAAAGTGATCGTGGGCCTGGACGCCAAGGACGGTTTCGTCGCCACCGACGGCTGGGCTGAGATCAGCACCGTGCAGGTGATCGACCTGGCCAAGCAGTTCGAAGCCGACGGCGTGTCCGCCATTGTGTACACCGACATCGCCAAAGACGGCATGATGCAGGGCTGCAACGTGCCGTTCACCGCTGCGTTGGCCGCGGCCACGAAGATTCCGGTCATCGCATCCGGCGGCATTCACAACCTGGGCGACATCAAGTCGCTGCTGGACGCCAAGGCGCCTGGCATCATCGGCGCCATTACCGGCCGCGCGATCTATGAGGGCACGCTGGACGTGGCTGAAGCTCAAGCTTTTTGTGATGGCTACGCGGCCAGCTCCAAGTCGTAAGCTGCAAGCTGCAAGTAAAAGCAGATTGGCTTCTACTTGCAGCTTGTAGCTCAAAGCTTGCAACTCTTATCGGAGATAAGCCTATGGCTTTAGCCAGACGCATCATCCCTTGCCTGGACGTCGACAACGGCCGTGTGGTCAAGGGCGTCAAGTTCGAGAACATCCGTGATGCCGGCGACCCGGTGGAAATCGCCCGTCGCTACGATGAGCAAGGCGCCGACGAGATTACCTTTCTCGACATCACCGCCAGCGTCGACGGCCGCGACACCACGTTGCATACCGTGGAGCGCATGGCCAGCCAGGTATTCATCCCGCTGACCGTGGGCGGTGGCGTACGCACCGTGCAAGACATCCGCAACCTGCTCAACGCGGGTGCGGACAAGGTGTCTATCAACACCGCTGCCGTGTTCAACCCGGAGTTCGTCGGCGAAGCGGCGCAACACTTCGGTTCGCAGTGCATTGTCGTCGCCATTGACGCCAAGAAGGTTTCCGGCCCGGGCGAAACCCCGCGTTGGGAGATCTTCACCCACGGCGGCCGCAAGCCCACCGGCCTGGACGCGGTGGAGTGGGCGATGAAGATGGAAGGCCTGGGTGCCGGTGAAATCCTGCTGACCAGCATGGACCAGGACGGCATGAAAAATGGCTTCGACCTGGGTGTTACCCGTGCGATCAGTGATGCGCTGGGCATTCCGGTGATCGCCTCCGGCGGTGTCGGCAACCTGCAGCACCTGGCCGACGGCGTGCTCGAAGGCCACGCCAGCGCGGTACTGGCGGCGAGTATTTTCCACTTTGGTGAATACACTGTTCCCGAAGCCAAGGCGTACATGGCGGCGCGCGGTATCGTCGTTCGCTAAACGCCGCTGGACACCCTGGCAGGCGCGGGGCACTCTCTGCGCTTGCCACGGATTCCGGTAACCTTCATGTTCAAACATCTGCTGCTCGCCCTCGCCGGCTTGTCCGTCCTGCTGGCCGGCTCGGCGAATGCCGAGGCGCCGGCCGACGCCTCCCTGGTGCTGCTGACGGAAAACTTCCCGCCCTACAACATGGCGAAAAACGGCAAGAACTTCGCCAGGGACGAGAACATCGAAGGCATCGCCGTGGACATTGTGCGCGAGACTTTCAAGCGTGCCGGCATTTCCTACAATCTCACCCTGCGTTTCCCATGGGAGCGGATCTACAAACTCGCCCTGGAGAAACCCGGCTACGGCGTATTCGTGATGGCGCGTCTACCGGACCGTGAAGGCCTGTTCAAATGGGTCGGCCCCATCGGCCCGGACGACTGGGTGATGTTGGCCAAGGCTGACAGCAAGATCCAACTGCCTGACCTGGAGCATGCTCGCCATTACAAGATTGGCGCTTATAAGGGCGATGCGATTGCCGAGACCCTGGAAAAACAGGGGCTCAAGCCGTCAGTCGTACTGCGCGACCAGGACAACGCGCAAAAGCTGCTGGAGGGCCAGATCGACCTGTGGGCCACCGGCGATCCCGCCGGGCGCTACCTGGCGCGCCAGGTCGGTGTGACCGGACTCAAGACCGTGCTGCGCTTCAACAGCGCGCAACTGTACCTGGCGCTGAACAAGGATGTGCCGGATGAGGTGGTGACCAGGCTCCAGGCAGCATTGGATCAGTTACGGGGCGAGGGTTTCATTGACGAGGTCATGGCCCGCTACCTCTAGCACCGGTTCTACTTGTGCGGCGGCATTCTCAAGCTCCACCGCGGTCACGGGCTTGTCCTCGGCTGACGCATTTTCCGGGAGGCCGGCGGATATCGCCTGATCTTCGGGAAATTCACTCATGTAAATGTGATCGCCGTTGATGTAGTTGACGGTGGCGGCCACCTGGCTTCCGTCCTGGCGCAGCAGGCGGTATTCACTTCGGACCAGGTAAGCCGCGACGGCTTTTTGGGCTGGAATGTAGGTGATGATTTCCAGTGGCGATGAATAATTCCAGCCTTTGGCCGAACGCTGGGTATGAGTGAACGCCGGCTCCAGGTTTGCCGAGAAGCTCAACTCGAAAGGGCGAAGGCTCGCCGACCAATGCCGCCACATCGAAACGCGGGAGATTGCCGACAGCGCGAGTGAATAATCGCCGATCTCACCTTTGCTCGCTGTCCACATGAACGGCTGGCTGGTGGCGCTGGTGTTGTGCCCGAAACCCGCCAATTGGTGGTGGTCAGTGCGTTCCAGTCGGTAGGTCGGCGACGATAGCAGTTGCTCGCTTGCACTCAGCTCCGGGTCTTTCACGCAGAACCAGGGCAGTTCACATTCCTGGGGGGCCGGCGGTGTCTCTTCTGCGGTGGGCGGCTCGTAACCGGTAAGTGCGGGCGGGGTTAATGGCTCGCCCAGTTGCGCCGTTAAATTCAGGCGCAAGGCATAGGTCGGCAGATCAGGCTTGGCATAGCGTGCATTGCCGACAAAGGTGCCGGGCGCCAGGTAGATTTCTCCGGGCTCTGCGTCCGGAGGCGTGATCGACCAGGCGCTGAAATCCTTGGATGCGCCACTGCCGTAGTCATTCCAGATCAAATCGCCGGGTTTTGCATGGATGACTAAATCGGCGCGCACGCAGCGCACGGCATTGCGTGAAGGTTTCTCATAGCCGACGCCGCAGACCAGGCCCATGGCGACGTAACCTTCAGGTGCCAGCGGCCGCCATAGAGAAAAGTCGGTGCGTGCGCCTGAGTTCGTGTCTTTCCAGACCAATTGATAATTTTCCGGCGAGCGCAATGCAGTGCCGTCAACTTTGTTGGCGTCACTGACTACGGCCACGATCTTGCGCTGGTTGATATTGCGATAGCTGTCGGTGGCGATGTCACCCACGGGGAAAAACTGGCCCAGGGTGTCGGCAGAGGTGCTGGGGCGCCACATGCTGACCGCTTTGTGAGCGCCGGACCCCAGGTCATTCCATAGCGGCAGGAATTCGCTGGTGAAGCTGATGAGCAGGTCCTTGAATTGTAAATGTGGCATTCGAAAGCTCTCCTATGAGTGGGAGGCGTCACTATCGAAAAATGCCGGGTTGGCCGGGCAGTACTTATCTACGCGCGGGTAAATAAGCGCCGTTTTTTCCGTGGCCGGCCATCGCTTGATTGCTGCGCACGCTGATCATCAACTTGATATCGATCCACTCCACACCCTGGGCCTTGAGCTTGGGCAGTTCCCGCTCCAGTACTGCCAGGGTTTGCGGGTAGGGGTGGCCGATCATCACCACTGAACCCTGCTTGTGGGCCAGCTTGATCGCGGTTTGCAGTTGCGTGGTGATTGCGGCTTCGGTGCGCTCGTCATCGAGAAACACGTCTCGCGAGACACTGGCCAGGCCGATCTTCTGTGCCTCGGCGGCGGCGACGGTTTGCGCACTGGTGCGGCTGTCGACAAAGAACTTGTTGCGCCGTTGCAGTTCGGCCATCAACCAGGCCATTGCGGCCGGCTGCGCGGTCATGCGGCTACCCATGTGGTTGTTGATACCGGCGGTGTAAGGCACTGCCTGGAAGGCTGCGTCCAGGCGTTTGCCCAGTTCTTCGATGGGCAGGTCGGGGTGCCAGGCAAACGGGCCGGTGGCCGGGTCCATGGGCATATGCAGGATCACGATCTTGCCGGCCTTGTGGGCTTCGCGGGCGAATTCGGCGGCGTGGGGCGTGTCGGGCATGATCGCCGTGGTCACAGGTCCCGGCAGGGCCAGCACGCGACGATCCCGGGGCAGGTTTTGCCCCAGGTCGTCAATGATCAAGGTCAGGTAGGCTTTGTGTGGCTCGCCCGCAGGTGTCGCGTGGGCGACGCCTGCCAGGCTGCACAGTACAGCGATGATCAGAGCAAAACGCATATCAACGGCTGCGGGTGATGCTCAAGCCCTTGAGCAGGCTCAGCGCCTGGGCGAGTTGATAGTCGTCGTCCTGCGGCATCGGCTTGGCCTTCGCGCCACTGCCGGTAGGCTGGTCTGCGCCGCCGTTGCCATTGCCCAGGTGACCTTGCAGGTCGGCTTCCTTGTAGAACTCGCTGTCGGTCTCGTTCGTGATCTTGGCCCGACGCACCTCGATGTCCGGGACGATGCCCTGGGCCTGGATCGAGCGACCATTGGGCGTGTAGTACAGCGCCGTGGTGATCTTCAGTGCACGCTCGTTGTTCAGCGGCAATACGGTTTGCACCGAGCCTTTGCCGAAACTGGTGGTGCCCATCAGCACGCCGCGCTTCTGGTCCTGCAGGGCGCCGGCGACGATTTCCGAGGCCGAGGCGCTGCCGCCGTTGATCAACACCGCCAGCGGCACGCCCTCGCTCAGGTCATTGCCGGTGGCCGAGAAGCGCAGCTCGGAGTTGGCGATACGGCCTTTGGTGTAAACGATCAGACCCTTGGTGATGAAGTGGTCGACCACTTCCACTGCCGCCTGCAGCACGCCGCCCGGGTTGTTGCGCAGGTCGAGCACGATGCCGTTGAGCTTCTTGCCGTTGTCTTTGCGCAGCTTGGCCAGGGCCTTGGCTACTTCGTCGCCGGTCTTGACCTGGAACTGGGTGATACGGATGTAACCGTAGCCCGACTCCAGCAACTGGCTCTTCACGCTCTTGACCGTGATCGTCGCGCGGGCCAGGGTCACATCGAACGGAGCACCGCCGTCGCGTACCAGGGTCAGGGTGATTTTCTGGCCGAGCTTGCCGCGCATCTTATCGACGGCTTCGGTCATGGTCTGGCCACGGGTCGGCTGGCCATTGATCTTCACGATCAGGTCGCCGGCCTGGATCCCGGCCTTGGACGCCGGAGTATCGTCGATCGGCGACACCACTTTGATCTGGCCGTCTTCGGCACCCACTTCGATGCCCAGGCCGCCGAATTCGCCGCTGGTGCTTTCCTGCAGCTCAGCGAAATCTTCGGGGCCGAGGTAGGCGGAGTGCGGGTCGAGGTTGCTGAGCATGCCCTTGATGGCATTCTCCAGCAGGGTCTTGTCGTCTACGGGCTCGACATAGGCTGCCTTGATCCGGTCCATGACCTCTGCAAACGTACGCAGCTCGTCCAGCGGCAGCGGCGCCTTGGTGGTCGCAGCCGTGGCGGCAGGTGCAGCCGGTGCGGCCTGGTCGGCAAAAGCCAGAGGCGCGCCGATCACCAGGGCGATCGTCAGGGCCAGCGAAGTGAGGCGGGACAAATGCAGCATGTCGAACGAACTCCTAATGTAGATGCGGCCCTATCCTTGGGAACGGCACCATTGTGCAGGATCGCTTGGGCGGCCCTGCTGACGAATAGCGAAGTACAGCGCCGGGGTGTCCTGGCCACCACTGTTACCGACAGTGGAGATGGATTCACCGGCTTTTACAACATCACCTGCCGACTTGAGTAAAGTCTGATTGTGGCCATAAAGGCTCAAATAGCCATTACCGTGGTCAAGAATCACCAGCAAACCGGCACCGCGCAGCCAATCGGCGAACACCACGCGGCCACCGTGGACGGCGTGCACCTGGCTGCCGGCAGAGGCGCTGATCATCACGCCATCCCACTTGGCGCGGGTGTCATCGCCACGGGTTTCCCCAAAGCGTGCCAACAATCGACCATCAACAGGCCATGGAAGTTTGCCGCGGGCTGAAGCAAAAGGGCCGCCGAACGATTCGCCCGCGCTGGACACCAGTGGGCCAGGTGCTGAATGCGCGGGTTTGCGGGGCGCCGGTGCGTCCGTCGTGGCAGCCAGTTCGGCCTCACGCTGGCGCTTTTTTTCCGCTTCCTGCTGGGCGATCAGCGCTTTTTGCCGCGCCTCTTCTGCCTCGCGTGCCTGGCGTGCCAGGGTTTCTTCGATGGTTTTGAGCACTTTGGCCAGGTCGGCCTGGTCTTGCTCGCGTGCCTGGAGCTTGGCGTCGCGGGCTTTGACATCGTCATTGAGCTTGGCCAGGGCCAGTTGGCGCTCCTTGCGGACCTTGTCCAACTGGTCGCGCTGGGTGTCGAGGGCGCTTTTCTGGTCGAGCAACTGTGACTGTTGGTCGGCGATTTCCTGTTCCACATTGGCCAATTGGCGCAGGGTTTCGTTAAAACCCTTCAATTGTTCCAGGCGTGCCTTGCTCAGGTAGTCGTAATAGGTGAGGGTGCGCGCGAATTTCTCGGGGTTCTGCTGGTTGAGCAGCAGCTTGAGATACTCCTGGCGGCCGCTCTGGTAGGCGGCGCGGGCCTGGATCGCGATCAGGCGCTGTTGCTCAACCCGGGCGCTCTGGAGTTTTTTTTTCTCAGCGTCGAGTCGCTCCAGTTCCGACTCGCTCTTCTTTAGTTCTTTTTGCAGCTCCTGGACCTGCTTCTCCAGCTTGCCCATCTCGGTTTCCGTACCGCGCAGGTCTTTCTGCACGCCGGATTTTTCTTCCTGGAGCTTGCCGAGCAGTTTTTTCAGCTCGGCAATGTCCTGACGCGTAGCGTCCAACTGTTGTTGGGTTTGTGCGCGCTCATCGGCAAACGCCGGTTGGAGCAGGCAGACAAGAGCAAGGGTAATCAAGGCGCGAAGCATAGAGGCGGGCGACACCAGGGAAATGGACGGCCTAGTATGCCCGCCAAGCGCTGCAAAAAAAACGCCCAATTCGGGCTGGAAGGCAAGATAGGTGCCGAGTGGCGGGCATATGGCAAAAAGACATCTATAAAAACGCCGCAAACCAGTGTGGGAGCGAGTAAGCCCGCTCCCACACTGGTTTTGTGATGACGC
This sequence comes from Pseudomonas sp. BCA17, assembly GCF_004519405.1. Taxonomy (GTDB): domain Bacteria; phylum Pseudomonadota; class Gammaproteobacteria; order Pseudomonadales; family Pseudomonadaceae; genus Aquipseudomonas. The sequence goes on from NZ_SGWI01000007.1 coordinate 250,277, forward strand.
CTAGATCAGACCAGAATTGACGTCCCGGTCATCTCTTTAGGCTTCTCCAGCCCCATCAGCTTGAGCATGGTCGGTGCCACGTCCGCCAGCACGCCGCCTTCGCGTACTTTCAGGTCGCGCTTGCCGACATAGATGAACGGTACCGGTTCGGTGGTGTGTGCCGTGTGGGCCTGGCCGGTCGATTCGTCGGACATCTGCTCGCAGTTGCCATGGTCGGCAGTAATCAGCGCTTCACCACCGACTTTTTCCAGGGCGTCGACGATACGGCCGACACAGGTGTCCAGGCATTCAACGGCTTTGATCGCTGCTTCCAGGTTGCCGCTGTGGCCAACCATGTCGCCGTTGGCGTAGTTGACCACGATCACGTCATAACGCTGGTGGTCGATGGCATCAACGATCTTGTCGGTCACTTCCGGCGCGCTCATTTGCGGCTGCAGGTCGTAGGTGGCGACTTTCGGTGACGGGATCAGGATGCGTTCTTCGCCTGGGAACGGCTCTTCGCGGCCACCGGAGAAGAAGAAGGTCACGTGGGCATATTTCTCGGTTTCGGCGATGCGCAGCTGGGTCTTGCCGTTTTTCGCGAGATAGTCGCCCAGCACGTTTTCCAGGCTGCCCGGCGCAAATGCCGAGGGGGCCGGGATATTGGCGGCGTATTGGGTCAGCATCACGAACTCGACGTTGGGCTGGCGCGAGCGCTCGAAGTCCTTGAAACCTTTGTCGACGAACACGTGGCTCAGCTCGCGGGCACGGTCGGCCCGGAAGTTCATGAACACCACGGCATCGCCGTCTTCCACTTTCACCGGCTCACCGATGGTGGTGGCTTTGACGAACTCATCGCTCTCGCCACGCTCGTATGCAGCTTGCAGACCTTCCTGTGCGGTGGCTGCGTTGAATTCGGCCTGGCCATTGACGATCAGGTTGTAAGCCTGGGACACGCGGTCCCAACGGTTGTCGCGGTCCATGGCGAAGTAACGGCCCACCAGGCTGGCGATGCGGCCCTTGCCAAGGGCGGCGAAGGTGGCGTCCAGCAGTTCGATGGACGATTGCGCGCTTTTCGGCGGGGTGTCGCGGCCGTCGAGGAAGGCATGCAGGTAAATCTTGTCGGCGCCGCGCTTGAAGGCCAGTTCGGCCATGGCGACCAGGTGATCCTGGTGGCTGTGAACGCCACCGTCGGAGAGCAGGCCCATGAAGTGCACGGCCTTGCCGGCCGCGACTGCTTTATCCACCGCCGCGCAGATGGTCGGGTTCTCGAAGAACTCGCCATCGCGGATCGCTTTGGTCACACGTGTGAAGTCTTGGTATACCACTCGTCCGGCGCCGAGGTTCATGTGGCCGACTTCCGAGTTGCCCATCTGACCGTCCGGCAGGCCCACGTCCATGCCGGAGCCGGAGATCAGGCCATTGGGCACAGTAGCGGTCAGGCGGTCCAGCACGGGCTTGTTGGCCGAATACACGGCGTTGTCGTGGTGGCTTTCGCTGTGTCCGAAGCCATCGAGAATTATCAGGACCAAAGGTTTAGGCGTAGTAGTCATAGATCCTCTCGTGGCGCTAATAAAGGAAGACAATTGAAAAGGGAGTGGCAGTTTAAAGCGAAGTTCCCACCACGTCACCGCTTTACGGGGGTTGGCCCCCCCTGGCGGCTGTGTATACTTACCGCCATTTTAACGCCCTGGAACCTCCTTGATGGTTGATCACCTGATTGCATTTGCCACTGCCCACTACCTGCTCGCGGGTGCCTTTGTCATCCTGCTGGCGCTGCTGATCGCTCATGAAATGAGCCGCGGTGGCCGCAGCCTGAGCACGTCGGAGCTGACCGCGCTGGTCAACAAGGATGAAGCCGTTGTCGTGGATATTCGCCCGGCCAAGGATTTTGCCGGCGGCCACATCGTTGGCGCCCTGAACATTCCGCAGGACAAGCTGATCGCACGCCTGGCCGAGTTGGAAAAATACAAAGCCAAGACCATCATTCTGGTCGACGCCCAAGGCCAGCACGCCGGCACCCACGCCCGCGAAATGCTCAAGGCCGGTTTCACCGCCGCCAAACTGTCCGGCGGTATCGGCAGCTGGAAGGCCGATAACCTGCCGCTGGTGAAGTGATATGAGCCAGGTTGTCGTGTATTCCAGCGATTGGTGCCCTTACTGCATGCGGGCCAAGGCCCTGCTTGAGAAGAAGGGCGTTGCCTTCGAAGAGATCAAGGTCGACGGCAAACCTCAGGTGCGTGCCGAAATGGCCCAGAAAGCGGGGCGCACGTCCGTGCCGCAGATCTGGATCGGCGCCAGGCACATCGGTGGTTGCGATGACCTGTTCGCTCTGGAGCGCGCCGGTAAGCTCGATGCGCTGCTCGGCTGACTCCCAAACCCTAAAAGACCCCAAGATTAAGAAGGATCTGCGATGACTGACCAACAGAACACCGAAGCGGCAGAAGCCCAAGGCCCACAATTCTCGCTGCAGCGCATTTACGTGCGTGACCTGTCGTTCGAAGCGCCGAAAAGCCCGGCCATCTTCCGTCAGGAATGGACCCCAAGCGTTGCGCTGGACCTGAACACCCGCCAGAAAGCCCTGGAAGCCGACTTCCACGAAGTCGTGCTGACCCTGTCGGTAACCGTCAAGAACGGCGACGAAGTGGCCTTCATCGCTGAAGTGCAACAGGCCGGTATCTTCCTGATCCAGGGCCTGGACGAAGCGTCAATGAGCCACACCCTGGGTGCTTTCTGCCCGAACATTCTGTTCCCGTATGCCCGTGAGACCCTGGACAGCCTGGTTACCCGTGGCTCGTTCCCGGCGCTGATGCTGGCTCCGGTGAACTTCGATGCCCTGTACGCTCAAGAGCTGCAGCGCATGCAACAGGAAGGTTCGTCGACGGTTCAGTAATTTCGAACCCAAAGTGGGAGGGGGCTTGCTCCCGATAGCGGTGGACCAGTCACATAGGTGTCGACTGGCACTCCGTCATCGGGGGCAAGCCCCCTCCCACATTTGTTTTGTGTATTACTTGAAACCGAGTTGCCGCCAGCCTTCATAGACAGCCACGGCTACGGTATTCGACAGGTTCAGGCTGCGGCAGCCCTCACGCATCGGCAAGCGCAGACGATGGCCGTCGGGCAGGGCGTCGAGTACATCGGCCGGCAGGCCACGGCTTTCCGGGCCGAACAGGAAGGCGTCGCCTTCGGCAAAGCTGGCATCATGAAATGGCCGCGAGCCTTTGGTGGTGAACGCGAACAGGCGCGGGTGGCCCAGGCTTTCCAGGCAGCTGGCGAGGTCAGCATGACGCTTGAGGGTGGCGTACTCGTGGTAGTCCAACCCGGCGCGGCGCAGACGCTTGTCGTCCATGTCGAAGCCCAGTGGTTCGATCAAATGCAGGTGGCAGCCACTGTTGGCGCACAGCCTGATAACGTTGCCGGTATTCGGCGGAATTTCTGGTTGAAAAAGGATGACGTGAAACATGCACGGCTCCGAAGGCAAAGATGCGCTGCATTCTACCCCTGAAGACGACCCAAGGCCGAAGCTATTGCCGCGGGTCATGGGCTCTTTGGCGATTGTCGGACTGATGATTGGCTTGATGATCGGCCGCCTGACCACGTCCGATCCCGTCGAGTTGCAGCAGGTAGAGGCACAGGCGGACGGCTTGGTGGTGTGGTTCAACAGCGAACCCAAGTTGCACGGCGAGCATATCGACGGCACCGTGGCGTTGCTGTTCGACGCCCAGGGCAAGGCCGCCGCGGGGCAACTCAAGGTCAACGACAAGGATGTGAACTGGCGCGTGCGCAAGACCGATGGCGGCTTGCTGCTGAACCTGGTGGCCGCTCGGCCCTTACGCGGGGAGTGGAAAGGGGATGAGGCCGATGGCCGCTGGCGATTGGAGATCCATCTCCAGGAGCAATAAAAGAGGGAATCCCCGGCCTGCCTGTACCAAGGTCCCCAAAACGGGCGGCTGCTGCGGGCGCTGTGCCGCATAAGCCTCGGGTGTAAAGAAGGGAGTTCCCGGCCTGCCTGTACCAGGGCTCCCAAAACTGAGTGAAGCCACGAAGGCTTCGGTGTTAAAGAGGGGATTCTCGGCCTGCCTGTACCAAGGTCCCCGAAACTGGGTAGTACCAGGGGTATTGCAGGGCGCGTGCCAGAACTGGAAATCTGTACCGAAAAAATCTTCCAGAAAGCGCAAAGCCCCGGAATACGGGGCTTTGGTTTTTTCGAGTGTCTCAAAACACAAGTAGAGCCAGGCTTACGGGCTTTCGAATCGTGCGCGATGCCGGTTCATGGTGCATTGAAGCGGTGCACGCAATGTGGGGCTGAGATTCAGGCGTCATCGCCCTCGTCATCGTCACCACCGTCGACTTTCATCCCCAGCTCTTTGATCTTCCGAGTCAGGGTATTGCGGCCCCAGCCCAGCAGCACAGCGGCGTCGCGGCGGCGGCCGGCGGTGTGCTTCAGGGCGGTTTCGATCATGATCCGTTCGAAGGCCGGCACGGCGCTGTCCAGCAAGTTCGACTGGCCACGTGCCAAGGCCTGATCGGCCCATTGGCGCAGCGCCTGTTCCCAGTTGGTCACGGGGGCCGAATCCTGCGGCAGGCTCAACAGTTCCGGCGGCAGGTCGCTGATATGCACTTCACGGCCGGACGCCATCACCGTGATCCAGCGGCAAGTGTTCTCCAACTGGCGCACGTTGCCGGGCCACGGCAGGTTCTTCAGGTATTCCTCGGTCTCGCTTTTAAGCAGCTTCGGTTCGACGGCCAGCTCCTGGGCTGCGCGGCTGAGGAAGTGGCGGGCGAGCGTCGGGATGTCTTCACGGCGATCCGACATACGCGGGATGTGGATGCGGATTACGTTCAGACGGTGGAACAAGTCTTCACGGAATTTGCCCGCATGCACCAGGGTTTCCAGGTTCTGATGGGTCGCGGCGATGATGCGCACGTCCACTTTGACCGGTGTATGCCCGCCGACACGGTAGAACTCACCGTCCGCCAAAACGCGCAGCAAGCGGGTTTGGGTGTCGGCCGGCATGTCGCCGATTTCGTCGAGGAACAGCGTGCCGCCATCGGCCTGTTCAAAGCGGCCGCGACGCAGGTTGGCGGCACCGGTAAATGCGCCTTTCTCATGGCCGAACAGCTCGGACTCCATCAAGTCCTTTGGAATCGCCGCCATGTTCAGTGCGATGAACGGCGAGGCCGCCCGTGGGCTGTGACGGTGCAGGGCATGGGCCACCAGTTCTTTGCCGGTGCCCGATTCGCCGTTGATCAACACGGTGATGTTGGAGTGGCTCAAACGCCCGATGGCACGAAAAACTTCCTGCATCGCCGGCGCTTCGCCGATGATTTCCGGGGTGCGGGTCAGGGTGGGCGGGGCTTCCTGGTTTTGCTGTTCCTGGGCGTGCTGGTTCGCACGCTTGACCAGTGCCACCGCTTCGTCCACGTCGAACGGTTTGGGCAGGTATTCGAAGGCGCCGCCCTGATAGGACGCGACAGCGCTGTCCAGGTCGGAGTGCGCAGTCATGATAATCACCGGCAGGCGCGGGTGCTGCTCACGGATGCGCGCCAGCAAGTCCAGGCCACTGGCACCGGGCATGCGGATATCGGAGATGATCACGTCCGGCTGCTGGCGGGCCAGGCGGCTCATCACCCCGTCGGCGCTGTCGAAGCTCTGGGTGGCCATGCCTTCCTGTTGCAAGGCTTTCTCGAGGACCCAGCGGATAGAACGGTCGTCATCGACGATCCACACAGTTTCACTACGGCTCATGTCGATGGGGCTCCTTGTTCCAGGGGTAGAAAGATCGAGAAGGTGGTGTGGCCGGGATGGCTCTCACATTCGATCAGGCCCTGGTGCTGGCTGATGATGTTCTGGGTAATGGCCAGGCCCAGCCCGGTACCGTCCGGGCGGCCGCTGACCATGGGAAAGAAGATGGTTTCCTGAAGTTCCGCGGGAATGCCCGGGCCGTTGTCGATGATCTCGACCTTGGTCACCAGGCGATGGCGCACGTGGCCGATGGTGAACTGGCGCAGGGCGCGTGTGCGCAGGCTGATGCGGCCCAGGCGCAGCTCGTTCTGGCTGCTGATGGCTTGCATGGCGTTGCGCACGATATTGAGCACCGCCTGGATCATCTGCTCGCGGTCGATCAATACGTCGGGAATGCTCGGGTCGTAGTCGCGTACCAGGGTGATACAGCCTTGGCTTTCGGCTTCTACAAGCTGGCAGACACGTTCCAGTACCTCATGCACGTTGGTCATCGCCAGGGACGGCAGCTTGTTGGAGCCGAGCATGCGGTCTACGAGGTTACGCAGGCGGTCGGCTTCTTCGATGATGACGTTGGTGTAGTCCTTGAGGTGCTCGTCCGGCAGCTCGCGGGCCAGCAATTGCGCCGCGCCGCGAATACCGCCCAGGGGGTTCTTGATCTCGTGGGCCAGGCCGCGCACCAGCATTTTGCTGGTTTCCTGCTTGGACAACTGGGCTTCTTCCTTGGTGATGCGCAGCAGTCGGTCGCGGGGGTGCACTTCCAGCAGCAGCAAGGTGGCGCCGTTGCTCAGGATCGGGGTCACGGCATAGTCGACGGTCAGCGTCTGGCCGGTGAGGGCGGTGAGCATCGCTTCGCGCTTGGTGAACGGGTGTGCCTGCTCCACTGCCTGGCGCAACGAGCTCAGGGCCTCGGCCGACTCGGTGAACAATTCGCTGATGAACTGCCCATGGCTGCGCTGGCCGCTGATCGCCAGGAGCATCTCCGCCGCCGGGTTCATGTACTCAAGGCGCAGGTCGTCGTTGAGCAGGATGGTCGCGGTGGTCAGGTTATCGAGTAGCAAACGGTGCAGTGCATCGCTGATGGTCATCAGGACCTCTTTTGGAGCAAGGCGCGGGCTTGAGGCTCACGCTGATACCGAGAAAATGCAAAAACCAAACCAAGGCTCCGAAAAGAAGCGCGAAACCTCTGGAATGGGGGGTTAAGGCGCGAAACTGTGGCGTTCTGCCAGCTCGATCGTGAAGTTTCGAACCAAAATGGGCTGGACAGAGGGGAAGAGTGCAGCCATGCGCACCAATATAGTGCGGTTTTGCGCGTCTTGTTCAGCAAGTGGCGAATTCATCCAAATCAAATGTGGAAAGGAGCAAGCCCTCCCACATTCCTGGAGCGGGTTTACAGCCTTAGCCTTTGTAGATGCACAGCTCGGCCGTAGCGCGAATCATCGCCAGTTGCCGCATCGGGTCGTTCTGCGGTTCATGGACGGCCTGTGCCAGCCATTGCGGGCACTGCGGGTCGGTGCGTTGTGGGGCGAAGTCCGCCAGTTGCCGGAGCAGGCGTTTTTGCAGTTCGTCCAGTTGCGGGCGGATCTGCTTCACCAGATCCGGGCGCGGGTCGTCGGGTGCCTTGCCCTGGAACTGCCAGTCGGACAGCAGGGTGTATTGCACCAGCTTGTTGGCTTCGATCTGCGCCGAGAAAAATTGCTCGGCGGCGGCGCTGTCCAGTTTGTAGCCGGGGGCTTGGGCGACCACGCTGGCGATCACCTCTTGTTCGCGCTTCTTGTCTTCTACCGGCTTGTGGCTGTCCCATTTGCTCAGGGCGACCTGGTCGGCGATGGCCAGGCGCTCGGCGATGCTATTGAGCAGTGGTTCAAGCGTGGGCGGCGCGGCCGATGCGGCGGCACTGACAAACATCAAGGCAAACACGAATCGAAATTTCAAAGGAGATCCCCTGTAGGAGCGAGCTGGCTCGCGAAGGTCGCTAACGATAACGCGTAAATGTTGAAGAAATGCGGGGGCCTGGCGTTTTTCGCGAGCAAGCTCGCGCCTACAGTGAACGTGTAGGGCATCAGGTGTCCGCTCAGCTGAATCCTACGCAAAAAAAAGACCTCCCGAAGGAGGTCTTTTTCGTCACGCTACATCAAGCAGCGCTACCGGATCAGCAGCTGTAGTACAGCTCGTATTCCAGTGGGTGTACGAAGGTGCGTACTTTGATTTCTTCTTCGCTTTTCAGCTCGATGTAAGCGTCGATGAAGTCGTCGCTGAATACACCGCCTTTGGTCAGGAACGCACGGCCTTTGTCCAGCTCTTCCAGGGCTTCCTTCAGGCTGCCACACACTTGCGGGATCTCTTTGGCCTCTTCAGGCGGCAGGTCGTACAAGTTTTTGTCGGCGGCGTCGCCAGGGTGGATCTTGTTCTGGATACCGTCCAGGCCGGCCATTACCAGGGCGGCGAAGGCCAGGTACGGGTTGGCTGCCGGGTCCGGGAAGCGGGCTTCGATACGACGCGCGCGCGGGCTGGATACGTAAGGAATACGGATCGAAGCGGAACGGTTACGTGCCGAGTAGGCCAACATGACCGGAGCTTCGAAGCCTGGGACCAGACGCTTGTAGGAGTTGGTCGACGGGTTGGTGAAGCCGTTCAGGGCCTTACCGTGCTTGATGATACCGCCGATGAAGTACAGGGCGGTGTCGGACAGGCCGGCATAGCCTTCGCCGGCGAAGGTGTTCTTGCCTTCTTTGGCGATGGACAGGTGAACGTGCATACCCGAACCGTTATCGCCGTACAGCGGCTTAGGCATGAAGGTTGCGGTACGGCCGTAGGCGTCAGCCACGTTGTGTACGCAGTATTTCAGGGTCTGAACTTCGTCAGCCTTGGCAACCAGGGTGTTGAACTTCACGCCGATTTCGTTCTGGCCGGCAGTCGCCACTTCGTGGTGGTGAACTTCGATGACCAGGCCCATTTCTTCCATGGCGTTGCACATGGAGGTACGGATTTCGTGGTCGTGGTCGAACGGCGGAACTGGGAAGTAGCCACCTTTGATACCTGGACGGTGGCCTTTGTTGCCGCCTTCCACGTCCTGATCGGACATCCACGAACCTTGTTCGGAGAAGATTTTGAACATGGAGCCGGAGATGTCGGACTTGAACTTGACCGAATCAAAGATGAAGAATTCTGGCTCCGGGCCTACGAATACGGTGTCACCAATACCTGTGGACTTCAGGTATTCCTCGGCACGCTTGGCGATCGCACGTGGGTCGCGGTCGTAGCCCTGCATGGTCGAAGGCTCGATCACGTCGCAGACGATGATCAGGGTTGGGTCTTCGGTGAACGGGTCGAGAACGGCAGTGCTGTCGTCCGGCATCAGGATCATGTCGGAGGCTTCGATGCCTTTCCAGCCGGCGATGGAGGAACCGTCGAACATTTTGCCTTCTTCGAAGAAAGCATCATCCAGCGCATCGCGCGCCGGCATGGTCACGTGGTGCTGAGTACCTTTGGTGTCCGTGAAGCGCAGATCAATCCATTTAACGTCATGATCTTTGATGAGTTGAACCGACTTCGACATAGTGTCCTCCGGGTGGCTTCGGGCTGGGTAGTGGAGTTAGCCCTTAGAATGTGGGTGATGCCGGCGCGGATAGTCCGCCATGGCAACCTGCCTCACAAGAGAGCAAATTGCATGCCAGTGCGCCAACATGGCCTTTTTGCCTCAAAATGGCCCCTATAACGGTGCAATTCGCTCAAATGCAATAAATCTCGCACTGCAATGTGGCGCTATCTCAAGAAAATGACCTGTTTTGGTGCGTCGAAAGTGCAGTGCATATTAACTGGTTAAACCTTGAGCGATTTCCGCTATAATTCGCGCCCCCCTTTTTCAGCAGGCCCGGCGCGCGCTGTTTCCATGAAATTAATCGTTAAAGTCTTCCCCGAGATCACCATTAAAAGCCGACCGGTACGGACGCGTTTCATCCGTCAATTGGCCAAGAACATCCGTGCCGTGCTCCGTGACCTGGACCCGGCTGTGGTGGTGAACGGCGTGTGGGACAATCTCGAGCTGGAAACCCGTGTGACCGATGCCAAGGCCTTGAAGGACATGACCGAGCGCCTGAGCTGCATGCCAGGCATCGCGCATTTCCTGCAGGTGGATGAGTACCCGCTGGGCGACTTCGACGACATCACCGAAAAGTGCAAGCAGCACTTCGGCCACTCGCTTGAAGGCAAGATATTTTCCGTGCGCTGCAAGCGTGCCGGCAAACATCCGTTCAGCTCCATGGACGTTGAGAAATACGTCGGCAGCAAACTGCGTCGTGAGTGCGGCGCGGCCGGAATTTCGCTGAAATCGCCGGAAATCGAAGTGCGTATCGAAATTCGCGACCAACGGTTGTTCGTGATCCATAGCCAGCACAACAGCATCGGCGGCTACCCGCTGGGCGCCCTGGAACAGACCCTGGTATTGATGTCCGGCGGTTTCGATTCCACGGTGGCGGCCTACCAGATCATGCGTCGCGGCCTGATGAGCCACTTCTGCTTCTTTAATCTGGGCGGGCGCGCCCACGAATTGGGCGTGATGGAAGTTGCGCACTTTATCTGGAAGAAGTACGGCAGCTCCCAACGCGTGCTATTTGTGAGCGTACCCTTCGAGGAAGTGTTGGGCGAAATTCTCGGCAAAGTCGATAACAGTCATATGGGCGTGGTATTGAAGCGTATGATGTTGCGGGCCGCGTCGAGCATTGCCGACCGCCTGCATATCGACGCGCTGGTGACCGGCGAGGCGATCTCCCAGGTGTCGAGCCAGACGCTGCCGAACCTGTCGCTGATCGATTGCGTGACCGACAAGCTGGTGTTGCGCCCGCTGATCGCCAGCCACAAGCAGGACATCATCGACCTGGCGGAAGAAATCGGCACCGCCGACTTCGCCAAGCACATGCCCGAGTACTGCGGGGTCATTTCGGTGAACCCCAAGACCCACGCCAAGCGTCACCGCGTGGAGCATGAAGAGAAAGAATTCGACATGGCGGTTCTGGAGCGTGCGCTCGAGAATGCCAAGCTGGTGCCGATCGATCGCGTGATCGATGAATTGGGCCAGGATGTACAGATCGAAGAAGTCAGCGAGGCTCTGGCCGGTCAGATCGTCATCGATATCCGTCATCCGGATTCCGCTGAGGACGAGCCGCTGGAAATTGCCGGCATCGACGTGCAAACGCTGCCGTTCTACGCACTGAACGCGCGTTTCAAGGAACTGGATAACAGCCGTCAGTACCTGCTGTATTGCGACAAAGGCGTGATGAGTCGCCTGCATGCCCACCATTTGCTCAGTGAGGGGTATGCCAATGTGCGCGTTTATCGACCGAGCTAAGAGCCCGGGGCTGTTTGCCTGTGGCCTGCGTCACCGGCCCCCCGACTCTGCCGTCAAGCTGTAACGGCAAGGCCTGACTCTATTGTTAATCGCTGCCACGACCTGTCAGCACACCGAATCCTCTGATCGAGATACACAAGTGATCGAAAATCTACGTAACATCGCCATCATTGCTCACGTTGACCATGGTAAAACCACCCTGGTAGACAAACTCCTGCGTCAATCCGGCACCCTGGAGCGCAACGAGCTCAACGACGAGCGCGTGATGGACTCCAACGACCAGGAAAAAGAGCGCGGTATTACCATCCTGGCAAAAAACACCGCCATCAACTGGAACGGCTACCACATCAACATCGTGGATACCCCGGGCCACGCCGACTTCGGCGGCGAAGTAGAACGCGTAATGTCGATGGTTGACTCCGTTCTGCTGCTGGTTGACGCTCAAGACGGCCCTATGCCGCAAACCCGTTTCGTGACCAAGAAGGCTTTCGAAGCCGGCCTGCGTCCGATCGTGTGCATCAACAAGGTTGACCGTCCAGGCGCACGTCCGGACTGGGTTCTGGACCAGATCTTCGACCTGTTCGACAACCTGGGTGCCACCGAAGAACAGCTGGACTTCAAAGTCGTCTACGCCTCGGCCCTGAACGGTATTGCCGGTCTGGACCACACCGACATGGCTGAAGACATGACCCCGCTGTACCAGTCGATCGTCGACAACGTACCAGCGCCGGCGGTTGACCGTGACGGTCCGTTCCAGATGCAGATCTCCGCACTGGACTACAACAGCTTCCTGGGTGTTATCGGTGTTGGCCGTATCGCTCGTGGTCGCGTCAAGCCGAACACTCCAGTCGTGGCTATCGGTGCTGACGGCAAGAAGCGCAACGGTCGTATCCTGAAGCTGATGGGTCACCACGGTCTGCACCGTGTAGACGTTGAAGAAGCAGCGGCCGGCGACATCGTGTGCATCAGCGGTATGGACTCGCTGTTCATCTCCGACACCCTGTGCCACCCGGACGCGGTAGAAGCGATGAAGCCTCTGACCGTTGACGAGCCAACCGTTTCCATGACCTTCCAGGTGAACGACTCGCCTTTCTGCGGTAAAGAAGGCAAGTTCGTGACCTCCCGTAACATCAAGGAGCGTCTGGACAAAGAGCTGCTGTACAACGTTGCACTGCGCGTTGAAGAAGGCGACTCGGCTGACAAGTTCAAGGTTTCCGGCCGTGGTGAGCTGCACCTCTCGGTACTGATCGAAACCATGCGTCGCGAAGGCTTCGAAATGGGTGTTGGTCGTCCGGAAGTGATCATCCGTCAGGTTGACGGCGTGAAGCAGGAACCGTTCGAAAACGTCACCATCGACACCCCTGAAGAATCCCAGGGCAAGGTCATGGAAGAGATGGGCCTGCGTAAGGGCGACCTGACCAACATGGTGCCGGATGGCAAAGGCCGTGTGCGTCTGGAATACAACATCCCTGCTCGTGGTCTGATCGGTTTCCGTAACCAGTTCCTGACCCTGACCAACGGTGCTGGCATCCTGACCTCGATCTTCGATCGCTACGACACAATGAAGTCCGGCGACATGTCCGGCCGTCAGAACGGTGTTCTGGTATCGGTAGAAACCGGTAAGGCGCTGACCTACTCCCTGGAAACCCTCCAGGCGCGTGGCAAGCTGTTCGTTGAACACGGTCAAGAGATCTACAACGGCCAGATCGTTGGTCTGAACAGCCGTGACAACGACATGGGCGTCAACCCAACCAAAGGCAAGAAGCTCGACAACATGCGTGCTTCGGGTAAAGACGAAACCATCGCTCTGGTTCCACCTGTTCGCTTCACCCTGGAACAGGCTCTGGAATTCATCCAGGACGACGAGCTGTGCGAAGTCACGCCTAAGTCGATTCGCCTGCGTAAGAAGATCCTGGACGAAGGCGAGCGTACCCGCGCTGCCAAGAAAGCCAAGAACTGAGTTAGCTCAGGCTGAATGAAAAACGCCCCCGGTCGAAAGGCCGGGGGCGTTTTTTATGCCTGCAATATGGGGTGAATGTACCGGCCTTATCGCGAGCCAGGCCCGCTCCTGCATTCGACCGCGTTCTTCAGGATGAATACGGCCAGGAGCGGGCTTGCTCGCAAAAACAGTCGTTCAAACAATGCAAGGCTTGGATCAGAACTTGTCGAGGGTCTTGAACTTGGTTTCGCGGACGACTTCCTTGGGCTTATACGCGCAATACCCCGGCCGCGGCCCGATCTTCGGGTGGTTGCGGCAGGTATCCGGGCGCTTGTCATAAATAGTGCAGAAGCGCGTCTTACGATCCAGGTACAGGCAATCGTTGTTGCTCATGCGCTGCAGGGTAAAAATCTCGGACTTGGAATTGAAGCGCTCGACGATGCCTTCCTTCTGCAAGCGCTTGGCGATGTTCTTCGGCGGGTCGCCGCGCTCGAACTCATCGACGATGCCAATACGGATCAGGTCCTTGATCTTCACTTCGACCGGCAGCGTGCAGCAGCTGGACACGCAGCCGCCGCACATGTGGGCGGAATATTTCTGCCAGGTCTCGAGACGGTCGAGTTCCGCGGCGGCGATCAGTTGAGGCTTCATCGGGTTTCCAAAAGGTGGGGCTGTGTCCGGGCGCGCGATCATACCGGGATTGGTGGTTTTTTGAACAATATTTTGCGGGTTTCAGCTCAAAGGCTGATCGGGCACGACCCCTGCATCAAATTCGCACAAAGGTGAATGAGTAAAAAAACTGCCGAACCTGCACGTCTACCGTCTGTCAGACCGACTAGGCTCTAGCAACTCCTTCTATCTCGCCCGAGGTCGCACCGATGTCTCAGGAACCGCTTGCACGAGAAGCAGAGGTAGCCGCATTTCGCGAGGCTGTCTTGACCAAACTCACCTACGCGGTGGGTAAAGATCCCGACCATGCCTTCGACCATGACTGGTTCGAAGCCATTGCCCTGGCCGCCCGCGACCAGATGGTCGACCACTGGATGGACCACACCCGGCGCATTTATCGCAAAGGCCAGAAGCGGGTGTACTACCTCTCACTGGAATTTCTCATCGGCCGCTTGCTCTACGACAGCCTGAGCAACCTAGGCATCCTGGAAATCGCCCGTGAGGCGCTGTCCGAGCTCGGTGTGGACCTTGAACGCATCCGCCTGCTCGAGCCCGACGCGGCGCTCGGTAACGGTGGCCTGGGCCGTCTGGCGGCGTGTTTCATGGAAAGCATGTCGACCCTGGGCGTTGCCGGCCATGGTTATGGCATTCGTTACGAGCACGGCTTGTTCCGCCAGGCGATAGTCGATGGCTGGCAGCAGGAGCAGACCGAGCGCTGGCTGGATTTCGGTAACCCGTGGGAGTTCGAGCGGGCCGAAGTGATTTACCCGATCGGCTTTGGCGGCAGCGTCGAAACCCTGGCTGACCCTTCTGGAAAGATGATCCAGGTGTGGACGCCCAACGAAACCGTGCGCGCGGTTGCCTACGACACGCCGGTGGTCGGCTGGCGTGGCGCGAGCGTCAACACCTTGCGCCTCTGGCGCGCGCGAGCGGTGGAAGACCTGCATCTGGAGCGCTTCAACGCCGGTGACCACCTGGGCGCCGTGGCCGAGGTCGCCCGTGCGGAAAGTATCTCGCGCGTGCTTTACCCGGCCGACAGCACCGAAGCGGGGCAGGAGTTGCGCCTGCGCCAGGAATATTTCTTTGTCGCGGCCTCGTTGCAGGACCTGCTGCGCCGGCATAAAAACATGCACGGCTCGGTGTTGAGCCTGGGCGAACACGCCGCCATCCAACTCAACGACACCCACCCGTCCATCGCCGTGGCTGAATTGATGCGCCAACTGGTCGATCTGCACGACATCCCGTGGGAAGCGGCGTGGGACGTCACCGTGGAAACGCTGTCGTACACCAACCACACCTTGCTGCCCGAGGCCCTGGAAACCTGGCCGGTCGGCCTGATGGAGCGCATGCTGCCCCGGCACATGCAGATCATCTACCTGATCAACGCCCAGCATATCGACTCGCTGCGCGCCAAAGGCATCCACGACTTCGATGTGCTGCGTGCGGTGTCGCTGATCGAAGAAGACAACGGCCGCCGCGTGCGCATGGGCAACCTGGCATTCCTTGGCTCCCATAGCGTCAACGGCGTGTCCGGCCTGCACACCCAATTGATGCGCAGCACGGTGTTTTCCGAACTGCACAAGCTGTACCCGGAGCGCATCAACAACAAAACCAACGGCATCACTTTCCGCCGCTGGTTGTACCAGGCCAACCCCAAGCTCACCGCGATGCTGGTGGAAGCACTGGGCCCCGATATCCTCGACAAGCCCGAAGAGCGCCTGGTCGAACTGGAGCCGTTTGCCGAGAAGCAAACCTTCCGCAAAGCCTTCGCCGAGCAACGCCTGCACAGCAAGCGCGCACTGGCCGAGATCATTCACGAGCGGCTGGGTATTGCGGTCAACCCGGCGGCGATGTTCGACGTGCAGGTCAAGCGCATCCACGAATACAAGCGCCAACTGCTCAACCTGTTGCACACCGTGGCGTTGTACCAGGCGATCCGCGCCGAGCCGGAAACTGACTGGGTGCCACGGGTAAAAATCTTCTCGGGCAAAGCGGCGGCCAGTTACCACCAGGCCAAGCTGATCATCAAGCTGACGAACGACATCGCCCGTACCGTCAACAACGACCCGACCGTGCGTGGTTTGCTCAAAGTGGTGTTCCTGCCCAACTACAACGTCAGCCTGGCGGAAAGCATCATTCCGGCGGCGGACTTGTCCGAGCAGATTTCCACCGCCGGCTTCGAAGCCTCGGGCACCAGCAACATGAAGTTCGGTCTCAACGGCGCGTTGACCATCGGCACCATGGACGGCGCCAACGTGGAGATGCACGAGCGCGTCGGCGCCGAGCACATGTTCATCTTCGGCCTCAGCGCGCAGCAGGTGGAGGCGCGCAAGCATGCCGGTGAGTTCCATGCAGGCGCCGATATTGCCGGGTCGCACCGCCTCAATGATGTGCTGCAGGCGATTCGTGGCGGGGTGTTTTCGCCGGATGACCCGGGGCGCTATGTGGGGTTGATCGACGGGCTGATCAATTACGACCGCTTCCTGGTGTGTGCCGACTTCGATTCCTACTGGGATGCCCAGGCGCGGGTCGAGGCGCATTGGCATGACTCCAAGGAATGGTGGCGTTCGGCGGTGCTGAATACGGCGCGGATGGGCTGGTTCTCCTCGGATCGCACCATCAGGGAGTACGCCACCGAGATCTGGAAAGCACTGGATTAAATACTGCTGTTAACAATGTGAGGGGGCTTGCTCCCGATAGCGGCTTGCCCGTTGACTGATATGTCGACCGGTGCACGGTTATCGGCAGCAAGCCCTCTCCCACATTGGCCGCGCGTCGATATACTAGGCCCGGTTTGCCCGCCTCGGGCTGCTTAGGGATATCGACCATGCAATGGATTTTCATGCTGATTGGCCTGGTGCTCGGCTGGACACTCGATGAGTCGTTCAGTGATGCGGGTATCGGTGCGCTGCTGGGCTTGGGCATTGGCCAGGCGATTCGCCTGTCGCAGCTTGCGGCCCAGGCGCAACAGCAGGCGAGTCAGTTGGAAACCACGCAAAAGGCGCTGATCGCATTGGGTGAGCGCCTGCGGCAACTGGAAGTCCCGGTGCCGACGAACACTGTCATCGTAGAAGCGCCTGCCCCTGAGCCTGCACCGGCTACCAAGGCGCCCGAGCTTGTCTGGGAACTGCCTGCCGAAATCACCCCCATCACCCTGGCCGTCGAAGCGAGCCAGCCGCTGCCGGACGACGTCTGGGCCCCTGCGCCAGCGCCTCGCCCTGAAGAGCCTGCCATTCCCCGCGGCCCTAACCTGATCGAACGCGCCATCAGCGGCGCGCGCACCTGGCTGTTCGGCGGTAATACCGTATTGCGCGTCGGCGTGGTGCTGCTGTTTCTCGGCCTGGCGTTCCTGCTTCGTTATGCCACCGAAGGCATGGTGGTGCCGATCGAGTTGCGTTATGCCGGTGTTGCCGCTGCCGCTATCGGCCTGCTGGGCCTGGGCTGGTGGCTGCGACTGCGCAATGGCAACTACGGTTTGATGCTGCAAGGCACCGGCATTGCGGTGCTGTACCTGACCGTGTTCGCCGCGATGCGCCTGCACCCGCTGATTGATCCGGGCGCGGCCTTGGGCCTGCTCGTGGCGGTTACGGTGTTCTCGGCGATTCTGGCGATTACCCAGGACGCTCTTGGTTTGGCTTGCGCGGCGGCGCTGGGTGGTTTTGCCGCGCCGATCCTTACGTCTACCGGCGCCGGTAACCATGTGGCGCTGTTCAGCTATTTCGCATTGCTCAACGCCGGCATCCTCGCCATCGCCTGGTTCAAGGCTTGGCGCTTGCTTAATCTGATCGGGTTTGTCGGCACCTTCGGTATCGGTTTTGCCTGGGGCATGCGCTCGTATACGCCGGAACTGCTGTGGAGCACCGAGCCGTTCCTGATCCTGTTTTTCCTGATGTACCTGGTGATCGGCCTGTTGTTCGCCCGCCGCAAATTGCTGGAGATGAGCGACGCCCCCGAAGACGACAGCCGTGGCGCGTTGTTGCGCTGGTCGGCGGCCAAGGGCGATTACGTTGATGGCAGTATGCTGTTTGGCCCGCCGCTGGTGGGTTTCGGCCTGCAGTTCGCGCTGGTGCAGCATCTGGAATTTGCCGCTGCCTTCAGCGCATTGGGCCTGGGCATCATCTACATGGGCCTGGCCCGATGGCTCAGTGGCGGCCGCGCCTTGCTGCTGACGGAAACCTGCCTGGCGCTGGGGGTGATCTTCGCCAGCCTGGCGATTCCCTTGGGCCTGGATGCGCGCTGGACAGCCGCAGCCTGGGCGGTGGAAGGCGCAGGGATCTTCTGGCTGGGCCTGCGTCAGCAGCGGCCGCTGGCGCGGGCATTCGGCCTGTTGCTGCAGTTGGGGGCGGCGCTGGCGTTCCTCAGCGAGCTACGGGTGGGCGAGCTGACCTTGCTTGACGGTGCACCGCTGGGGGCATTGCTGTTGGGCGCCGCTCTGTTGTTCAGCTTCGACCAATTGCGCAAGGCGTCGGCCGAACAGGCGGCGGGTTGGGAGCGCCAAGGCTTGCCGATATTGGCGAGCCTGGGCTTGAGTTTCTTGTATTTGCTCGCACCGTTGTTTTTGCTGACCCAGGGCACGGCCATCAGTTGGGCAATCGCCGGTCTGGTCACGCTGTTGATTGGCCTGCGCATCGGCTCGCGGACCTTTCTGTTTACCGCCTTTGCCGTGCAGTTGCTGGGCGGCGCGTTGTTCCTGTTGCGCTTGCAGGGCGGTGACGGGGCGGCGGTGTTCAATGCGGGTTGGACTGGCCTGTTGACGGCTTCGCTGATCGGCCTGGCCTTGGTGGGCGGCATGTTGCTGGCTGCGCGCGATGACATGGTGCGCAGCGACGTGCGGCTGTTGCGCGGGCTGTCGGTGGTATTGCTGGCCGGCCTGGTGCTGATCAACCTGGCGGTGCTGTTCGTACTGCCATGGGAAAGCGCCAGCGGTGTGTGGGCGGCCAGTGGCTTGTTGATCATCTGGTTGAGCCTGTACCTGCAACAGCGCGTCAGCTTCGTGTTTGGCTTGCTGTTGCAACTGGTCGGTGGCGCTTCATTCCTGCTGGCGGTGCCGGAACTGCTCGGGCCATTGACCCGCGACGGCTTGCGCCCTCTGGCCCACAGCGGCTTCTGGACCCCCATGGTCTTGGGCCTTGCCGCCCTGGTCGGCGCGTGGCGCTTGCAGCGTGAACCCCATGCGCCGGTGTTTAGCGTGTTGAAACTGCAACGTCTCTCCGACCTGTTGCTGGTGTGGGGTGCAGCCTGGTGGGCCCTGGCGTTGATCGGCGAAGTGCTGCGGTTTGTTCCTGATGAAATACAAGGCTCGTTCCTGCTGGCGATTGCGGCGGTGAGCGTGGCGATCTGGGCGCTGTTGGCCGAACGCTTGCGCTGGGCCTCGTTGGGTGTGCTGTGCACCTTGCTGATGCCGGCGGCGGGCGTGGTATTGCTGGTGTCCGCCCATGCCTATTACCACCCCGCAGCCCACTACGGCTGGCTGGCCTGGCTGGCGGTGTTCGGGGTGCACTTCATTGCGCTGCGTCGTTTGGCTGCGGTGGTTCCTGGCAAGGTGTTGAGCATCGCTCACGTGCTTGGCTGCTGGATGTTGATCGGTGTGCTGGCCCTGGAGTTACGTTACGGCCTGTTGTTGCTGTCGAGCGAGTACAACGCCTGGCGCTGGCTGGGTTGGGCCGTGCTGCCAAGCCTGTATCTGGTGTTGGCGGCCGCGCCACGCCGTTGGCCATGGCCGGTAGCGGCTTATCCGCGTGAGTACCGCGTGCTGGCGGCATTGCCATTGGCGGTGTTGATGCTCGGCTGGTTCTGGCTGGCGAATATCTTCAGCGACGGCTCGGCCAGGCCGCTGCCCTATGTGCCGCTGCTCAACCCGCTGGATCTGGGGTTGTTGTTCGCGCTGTTGGGGGTGTACTTGTGGTCGCGCAGTGTGGCGCCGCAACGCGGGCCGCGGGCCGAACTGATCGCCCAGGGTGTCGCGGGGGGCTCGCTGTTTGCGTTCTTTACGGCCTTGGTGATGCGCACTGCCCACCATTGGGGCGGCGTGCCGTTTCACCTGGATGCGCTGCTGGAGTCGATGCTGGTGCAGGCCGGACTGTCGATCGTCTGGACCTTGATCGCCCTCGGTCTGATGATCGGCGGTCACCTGCGCCATCGTCGCGAAGTGTGGCTGATCGGCGCGGCGCTGATTGCCGTGGTAGTGGCCAAGCTGTTCTTTGTTGAACTGAGTAACCGTGGCGGTCTGGCGCGGATCGTATCGTTTATCGGCGTAGGCGGGCTGTTGCTGGTGGTGGGCTATTTTGCACCGCTGCCGCCCAGGCGCGCGGAACCTGTGATTCAAACCGAGGGAGCGTCTTCTTAATGGGCAAGCTGAGTCTGGGTGGATTGTTGGCAGGGATGCTGTGTTCGGTGGTTTACGCGCAGGAAGGGCCGGCTGACTTCACCACGCACGTGCCGCTGGCCGTGAGCGGCAATGGCCCCTGGTATCGCCTGGAGCTGCCGCTGGCGGTGCAACTGAGCGCGCGGCAGGCGGATCTCAGTGATGTGCGGGTATTCAACGCCGCCGGGGAGCCACAGGCTTATGCGTTGTCGCGCCAATCTGCGCAGCGTACTGAAAACCGCGAGGTTGCCGACGTGAAGTGGTTTCCGCTGTACGCCGCCGATGCGCAGCAGGCGTTGCCCGGCGTAGTGATGAAATCCACGACCGAGGGCACCTTGCTTGAGGTTCGTCCGGCCATCAAGACTGAAAAACAGGTGCTGCGCGGTTGGGTGCTGGACGCCAGTGCGATCAAGGCGCCGTTGCAGCAACTGAGCCTTGACTGGAGCCGCGAGCAGGATGGCTTCCAGCGTTTCAGCATTGAAGCCAGTGATGACCTGCAGCACTGGCAGTCCTGGGGTGACGGCCAAGTGGCACGCTTGTCGTTTGCCGACGAGCGGGTCGAGCAGCATGACGTGAGTTTGCCGGGGCAGTCGGCGCGCTATCTGCGTTTGGTGTGGCTGGGCCAGACGGCGCCGCAGTTGACCTCGGCCAAGCTGGTCAGCGCGACCAGCAGCAGCCTGCCGATGCCGTTGGTGTGGTCGCAGCCGTTGTCGGGCTCGCGCCTCAAGGCCGGCGAATACAGCTGGCAGCTGCCGACGGGGCTGCATGTCGAGCGCTTGCGTCTGGAGTTGAAGCAGCCCAACACGTTGGCCCCGGTGACCTTGTCGGGGCGTCGTGAGGTCAGTCAAGCCTGGCAGCCGTTGAGCAATGGGTTGTTGTATCGCCTGACCCGCAATGGCCAGGATGTGGTGCAGGATGAGCTGCAGTTGCCGGGTGTGGCCGTTGCCGAGCTCAAGTTGCAGGTGGACGAGCGGGGCGGTGGGCTGGGTGTCGAAGCGCCGGCCCTGCGCTTTGCCGTGCGTGCCACGCAATTGGTATTCCTGGCGCGGGGCGAGCCGCCGTTTACCCTGGCGCTCGGCAATACTTCGGTGAAGGCGGCGAATTTGCCGTTATCCACACTGATTCCCGACTACAGCGCCGAGCGTCTCAAGGCATTGGGCCAGGCTATGGTCACGGGAGAGGTTGTGGTCAAAACCCCCGCCGTAGCCGTTTCACCTGAGGTGGGCAGCGACTGGAAGAAGTTCGGTCTGTGGGCTGTGCTCCTGTTGGGCGTGGCGGCACTGGGGGCCATGGCCTACAGTTTGTTGCGCAAGCCTCAGGGTAACCCCTGAACTCTGTTGGGTTTAAATCCTCTGATTAGAGGAAATAAGCCTCGACTCGCGTTAAACTGCGCGGGTTTTTAAGCCCCCCATTCTTCGGAGCCTTCCATGTCCCGCGTTACCTTGAGTCGCTATTTGATCGAGCAGACCCGCAGCAACAACACGCCTGCCGATCTGCGCTTCCTTATCGAAGTGGTGGCGCGTGCTTGCAAGGAAATCAGCCACGCCGTGTCCAAAGGCGCGCTGGGTGGTGTCCTGGGCAGCATGGGCACTGAAAACGTCCAAGGCGAAGTGCAGAAGAAACTCGACGTGCTGTCCAACGAGATCCTGCTCGAAGCCAACGAATGGGGCGGTCACCTGGCCGGCATGGCGTCCGAAGAAATGGACAATGCCTACCAGATCCCGGGCAAATACCCGAAAGGCGCCTACCTGTTGGTGTTCGACCCACTGGACGGTTCGTCCAACATCGACATCAACGCTCCGGTCGGCACCATCTTCTCGGTATTGCGCTGCCCGAATGAATACCTGAGTCAGAACGAAGCCCTGAACGAAAAGGCTTTCCTGCAGCCAGGCACCGAGCAGGTCGCCGCCGGCTATGCAATCTACGGCCCGCAGACCATGCTGGTACTGACCCTGGGCGACGGCGTCAAGGGTTTCACCCTGGATCGCGAAATGGGCAGCTTCGTGCTGACCCACGAAGACATCTCCATCCCGGCTTCCACCCAGGAATTTGCCATCAACATGTCCAACCAGCGCCACTGGGAAGCTCCGGTGCAGCGTTACGTGAACGAGTTGATGGAAGGCGAAGAAGGCCCGTTGAAGAAGAACTTCAACATGCGCTGGGTCGCTGCGATGGTGGCCGATGTGCACCGCATCCTGACCCGTGGTGGTCTGTTCATGTACCCACGTGACAGCCGCGAGCCGTCCAAGCCGGGCAAACTGCGCCTGATGTACGAGGCCAACCCGATGTCCTTCCTGGTTGAACAGGCGGGCGGTGCATCCACCGACGGCCACCAGCGTATCCTCGACATCCAGCCTGAAGGCCTGCATCAGCGCGTGGCGGTGTTCCTGGGTTCGAAGGAAGAAGTCGAGCGTGTGACGGCTTATCACAAGGCGTAACACCTGACGGTAAAAAGCCCCGAAACGTTTCAGCGTTTTCGGGGCTTTTTTGTTTTTGCCTGTTGGGAACCAGACACCTCTTTTCCCTTCTAAGCTTCTGGCAGATACCCCAGCTGCTTTGTCTCTCCAGGAGCTTTTCCATGTCTCTACGCCGTCTCGCCTTGTTGGCTTTTTGCGTGCTGTTAGCCGCTTGCAGCAAGGTCACTCAAGAAAACTACGCGAAGCTGTCGGCCGGCATGGCCAAGGCCGAGGTTGAGTCGTTGCTGGGCAAGCCGACCGATTGTTCCGGTGCACTGGGTATGTCCAGTTGTACGTGGGGCGATAAAAACAGCTTTATCAGCGTGCAATACGCCGGTGACAAAGTTCTGATGTTTTCCGGGCAAGGCCTGAAGTAAACCGGGGCGCGAGCCTGCGGGAGAAGAAGAATGATGCGTTTTGTTTTATACCTTTGTGCCAGCCTGTTTTTGGCGGGCTGCGCCAGTCATTCTGGCGATGATCTGCAACCCAAGACCGCGAGCAACGTCAACCTCAAGCGTTACCAGGGCACCTGGTATGAGTTGGCCCGATTGCCGATGTACTTCCAGCGCAACTGCGCACAGTCCGAAGCCCGCTACACGTTGCTCCCGGATGGCGACATGTCGGTGTTCAACCGCTGCCTGACGACCGAGTGGAAATGGGAAGAAGCCAAGGGCACCGCCACGCCGCAGGTGCCGGGCAAGACCGACAAGCTCTGGGTGGAATTCAATAACTGGTTCACGTCGCTGCTACCGGGCGTGGCCAAGGGCGATTACTGGGTGCTGTACGTCAGCGATGACTACAAGACTGCCATCGTCGGCAGCCCGAGCCGGCGCTATATGTGGCTCTTGTCGCGTACGCCGACGGTGAGTGCCGATACCCGCGAAGACTTGCTGAGCAGGGCGCGGCAGCAGGGGTATGACACCACTCGGTTGATCTGGCGTACGTCGGACAAGCAGATGGCGAAGACTTCGCAGTAACCTGAGCGCACGCTCGATAAACGATGGAGGGGGCTTGCTCCCGATAGCGGTGGATCAGTCAAACATCTGTTGACTGACACCCTGCTATCGGGAACAAGCCCCCTCTCGCATTTCTAACCGAGCAGGTCTCTCAGTACTTGCGTGAACGCCCGGTTGCTTTCTTCCTCACCTGCATGGCGCCCGTCACGCACCACCCACTGGCCGTTAACGAGCACATCGCGCACCTGCCGGTCACCGCCAGCAAACAGCCAACGGTTGAGAATGCCGTCCTCGGACGCCGTCGCCAGGTAGGGGTCGTTACCATCGAGTACCAGCCAATCCGCACGCTTGCCCACTTCCAATCGACCAATGGGCTGGCCCAGTGCCTGGGCGCCACCGTCCAGCGCGGCATCGAACAGGGTGCGCCCCACCATCGGCTGATCGCTGCGATACAGGCGGTTACGCCGCTGATCACGCAGCCGTTGGCCATATTCCAGCCAGCGCAGTTCTTCCACCACGCTCAATGACACATGGCTGTCGGAGCCGATGCCCATGCGTCCGCCCTGGGCCAGGAAATCCACCGCCGGGAAGATCCCGTCACCCAGGTTGGCTTCCGTCGTCAGGCACAACCCTGCAATAGCGCGGCTCCTGGCCATGCGCGCGACTTCTTCGCGGTCGGCATGGGTGGCGTGCACCAGGCACCAGCGTTCATCCACCGCGACATTGTCGTACAGCCATTGCAGAGGGCGTTTTCCGCTCCAGGCCAGGCAGTCATCGACTTCTTTTTGCTGCTCGGCGATGTGGATATGCACCGGGCATGCTTTGTCGCTGGCGGCCAGGACGTCACTGATCTGCTGTGGCGTGACGGCACGCAGGGAGTGAAAGCACAGGCCAATCTCCTGCGCCGGTTGCGCGGCGAGGAGCGGCTTGAGTCGCGCTTGCAGGTCGAGATAATTTTCGGTGCTGTTGATAAAGCGGCGTTGGCCGTCATTCGGCGCCTGGCCGCCAAAGCCTGCGTGGGTGTACAGCACCGGCAGCAATGTCAGGCCGATGCCGCTGCTTGCCGCCGCCTGGCTGATCTGCCGCGACAATTCCGTACGGTCGGCGTACGGCTGGCCGCTGACGTCGTGGTGCACATAATGAAACTCAGCCACCGAGGTATAGCCGGCCTTGAGCATTTCGATGTACAGCTGGCGCGCGATGATGTGCAGTTGGTCAGGGTTGATCTTGCCGACCATGCGGTACATCAAGTCACGCCAGGTCCAGAAACTGTCATTCGGATTGCCCGCCACCTCCGCCAGGCCTGCCATCGCACGCTGAAACGCATGGGAATGCAGATTCGGCATGCCCGCCAAAACCGGGCCTCTCAGCCGTTCGGCAGCGTCTGCACTGGCATTGGCCTCAACCTTTGTCAGTAGCCCATCGGCGCTGACTTCAAGACGTACATCGTTGGCCCATCCATTAGGCAGCAGCGCGCGTTCGGCAAAGAAAGCGGACATGATCAAGGCACCCCGGTCGTGTGTTTATTTGTATATACATATACAGACGTTTGCCTGCTCGGTAAACTCCGGCAATCTATGCATCTTTTCCCCTGCAAGGATTCCCCGTGCCGACTCCGCCCGCCAACTCTTCGCTGGCTGCCCACATGGACGAAAGTCCGGCGCCCTTGTATGCCCGCGTCAAACAGATGATCAGCCAGCAAATCCTCAACGGCAACTGGCCGCCTCATTACCGCGTGCCGTCGGAGAGCGAGTTGGTCAGCGAGCTGGGGTTCAGCCGCATGACCATCAACCGCGCCCTGCGCGAGCTCACCGCCGAAGGTTTGCTGGTGCGTATGCAAGGCGTCGGTACCTTCGTCGCCGAGCCCAAGAGCCAGTCGGCGCTGTTTGAAGTGCACAACATTGCCGATGAGATCGCCTCCCGCGGTCATCGACACACGTGCAAGGTTATCCACCTGGGCGAAGAAGCTGCCGGCTCCGAGCGCGCCGTCGCCCTGGAAATGCGCGAAGGCGGACGGGTATTCCACTCGCTGATCGTGCATTTCGAAAACGACATCCCCGTGCAAATCGAAGACCGATTCGTCAATGCCCTGGTCGCACCGGAATACCTGCAACAGGATTTCACCCAGCAGACGCCTTACGCTTATTTGAACCAGGTCGCGCCGCTCACCGAAGGCGAGCATGTGGTCGAAGCGATCCTCGCCGATGCCGAAGAATGCAAGCTGCTGCAGATCGAGCCAAGCGAGCCGTGCCTGTTGATCCGCAGGCGCACCTGGTCCGGCCGCCAACCGGTGACTGCGGCGCGTTTGATCCACCCCGGTTCCCGTCATAGCCTTGAAGGACGTTTCAGTAAATGAGTGCAGTGAAAGT
Source organism: Pseudomonas sp. BCA17 (assembly GCF_004519405.1). Taxonomy (GTDB): domain Bacteria; phylum Pseudomonadota; class Gammaproteobacteria; order Pseudomonadales; family Pseudomonadaceae; genus Aquipseudomonas. The sequence goes on from NZ_SGWI01000007.1 coordinate 276,099, forward strand.
CTGGCGCGCCACCGATTACGTGCGCATGCCGTGGAAAAACGGTGGCGGCAGCACCGAAGAAATCACCCGCGACTCGGGCATTGGCCTGGATGGTTTTGGTTGGCGCTTGTCGATTGCCGATATTGGCGAGTCCGGTGGCTTTTCCACCTTCGCCGGCTACCAGCGCGTGATCACGGTGATCAAAGGTGCAGGCATGGTGCTGACTGTCGATGGTGAAGAGCAGCGCGGGTTGTTGCCGTTGCAGCCGTTCGCGTTCAAGGGTGAAAGCGAAGTGTCATGCCGTCTGATTACCGGGCCGATCCGCGATTTCAACCTGATCTACTCGCCCCAGCGTTACCACGCGCGGTTGCAGTGGGTAGATGGTGTGCAGCGTTTTTTCAGCACGGCGCAGACGGTGTTGGTGTTCAGCGTGGCCGATGAGGTAAAGGTGCTGGACCAGACGCTGGGCCATCACGATTGCCTGCAAATCGACGGTAACACCGGCCTGTTGGATATCGCTGTAACAGGCCGCTGCTGCCTGATTGAACTGACTCCACTCGGTTAAGCGTCAGTCGCCATCTGTAGGAGCGAGCAAGCTCGCTCCTACAAAAAAGTCTTAATCTGTTTCCAACCCGCGCACCAGTTTGTTACCGAACGCCCCAGCGTGGCGCAAAGCCCCGCCATCGTGACAAAACACCTTCCCCGTAAAACGTCCTCGTAAGAAATTTTGCCATGCCTCGAAGTCTTGATTTTCAAGGCTTGCGCATGCCTTCAAAAAAATCTGCAGTGCCCCTTCATAAAGTTGGCCGCTTGATTGCATATGCTTGTATGTACAAGTAAAGATGTGTGCGTAAGACTCTCCTTCGCACCATCCATGTTCGCGCATAATGCCGAGGAGTCCAGTCGTGACCGATTTTTCTAAAGCCAAGCCTACAAAATACCGTGACGTTGAAATCCGCGCGGCCCGCGGTAACAAGCTCACCGCCAAAAGCTGGCTGACTGAAGCGCCACTGCGCATGCTGATGAACAACCTCGACCCGCAAGTGGCCGAAAATCCGAAAGAATTGGTGGTGTACGGTGGTATTGGCCGTGCGGCACGTAACTGGGAGTGCTACGACCAGATCGTCGAGAGCCTCACTAACCTGAATGACGACGAAACCCTGCTGGTGCAATCCGGCAAGCCGGTCGGCGTATTCAAGACCCACAGCAACGCCCCACGCGTGCTGATTGCCAACTCCAACCTGGTACCGCACTGGGCCAGTTGGGAACACTTCAACGAACTGGATGCCAAGGGCCTGGCCATGTATGGCCAGATGACCGCCGGCAGCTGGATCTACATCGGCAGCCAAGGCATCGTCCAGGGCACCTACGAAACCTTCGTGGAGGCCGGTCGCCAGCACTACAACAGTGACCTCACCGGCCGCTGGGTCCTCACCGCCGGCCTCGGCGGCATGGGCGGCGCTCAGCCATTGGCTGCCACCTTGGCCGGTGCCTGCTCGCTGAACATTGAATGCCAGCAGGTCAGCATCGACTTCCGCTTGAACAGCCGTTATGTCGACGAGCAAGCCACCGACCTCGACGACGCCCTGGCACGCATCGCCAAATACACCAAGGAAGGCAAGGCCATCTCCATCGCCTTGCTGGGTAACGCCGCGGAAATCCTGCCGGAACTGATCAAGCGTGGCGTGCGCCCGGATATGGTCACCGACCAGACCAGCGCCCACGACCCACTCAACGGCTACCTGCCGGCCGGCTGGACCTGGGACGAATACCGCGCCCGCGCCAAGACCGAGCCGGCTGCCGTGATCAAGGCCGCCAAGCAGTCGATGGCCGCGCACGTCAGAGCCATGCTGGAATTCCAGAAGCAGGGCATCCCGACCTTCGACTACGGCAACAATATCCGCCAGATGGCCCAGGAAGAAGGCGTGGAAGACGCCTTTGCCTTCCCAGGCTTCGTACCGGCCTACATCCGCCCACTGTTCTGCCGTGGCATCGGCCCGTTCCGTTGGGCGGCGCTGTCCGGCGACCCGCAAGACATCTACAAGACCGACGCCAAAGTCAAAGAACTGATCCCGGACGACGCCCACCTGCACAACTGGCTGGACATGGCGCGCGAGCGCATCAGCTTCCAGGGCCTGCCGGCGCGTATCTGCTGGGTTGGCCTGGGCCAGCGCGCCAAGCTGGGCCTGGCGTTCAACGAAATGGTCCGCCGCGGCGAGCTGTCGGCACCCGTGGTGATCGGCCGTGACCACCTGGATTCCGGCTCGGTATCCAGCCCGAACCGCGAAACCGAATCGATGCAGGACGGTTCCGACGCCGTCTCCGACTGGCCGCTGCTCAACGCCCTGCTCAACACCGCCAGCGGTGCAACCTGGGTTTCGCTGCACCACGGCGGCGGTGTGGGCATGGGCTTCTCCCAGCACTCCGGCATGGTGATCGTCTGCGACGGTACCGATGAAGCGGCCGAGCGAATTGCCCGCGTGCTGCACAACGACCCGGCCACCGGCGTGATGCGCCACGCAGACGCCGGTTACCAGATCGCGATCGATTGCGCCAAGGAACAGGGCCTCAATCTGCCGATGATCAAGTAACCCAATGTGGGAGGGGCAAACCCTCTCCCACATCTTGATCGGCGGTGAACCCAAGACAATCCATCAGAGGTTGAACACACATGGCTGTAAACGACACCACCCCGTTGATCGAAAGGCGTTCGATCGACTACATCCCGGAAGCGGAAAGACATGGTCGTCTATTTAGCCAGTTCACCCTATGGATGGGTGCCAACCTGCAAATCACCGCGATTGTCACCGGGGCCTTGGCCGTGGTGCTGGGCGGTGATGTGTTCTGGTCGTTGATCGGTCTGTTGATCGGTCAACTGATCGGCGGCGGCGTCATGGCGTTGCATGCGGCGCAAGGGCCCAAGCTGGGTCTGCCGCAGATGATTTCCAGTCGGGTGCAGTTCGGCGTGTATGGCGCGGCTATCCCGATCGTACTGGTCTGTTTGATGTACCTCGGTTTCACGGCCACCGGGACTGTGCTGTCCGGTCAGGCGCTGGGCCAGTTGTTTGGGGTCAGCGACAGTGTCGGCATCCTGATGTTCGCCAGTGTCATCGTGCTGGTCACGGTACTGGGTTACCGGGTGATCCACTTCATCGGTCGTGTCGCCAGCGTCATTGGGGTGATCGCCTTTGTCTACCTGTTCAGTCGCCTGATGAGCCAGACCGACATCGGCGCCCTCCTGCAAATCCGCCACTTCAGCTGGAGCAGTTTCCTGCTGGCGGTGTCGCTCGCGGCCTCCTGGCAGATCGCTTTCGGCCCTTACGTGGCGGACTACTCGCGTTACCTGCCGAGCAAGACGTCGTCGGTGAAAACCTTTTTCGCCGCCGGCGCGGGTTCGGTCGTTGGCGCGCAGGTGGCGATGATCCTCGGCGTGTTTGCCGCAGCCATGTCCAACGGGCAGTTCGCCGGTCACGAAGTGGCCTACATCGTTGGCTTGAGCGGTACGGGGGCCACTGCTGCGCTGCTGTACTTCAGCATCGCGTTCGGCAAGGTCACCATCTCGACGTTGAACTCCTACGGCAGCTTCATGTGCATTGCGACCATCATCAGCGGCTTCCGTGGTCGCCTGGAGGTCACGCGCCTGCAGCGCCTGGTGTTCGTACTGGTGATCGTCGGCACGGCAACCCTGATCGCGTTGCTCGGCCAGCACTCGTTCCTCGGTGCGTTCAAGTCTTTCATCCTGTTCCTGCTGGCGTTCTTTACGCCCTGGAGTGCGATCAACCTGGTGGACTACTACTGCATCACCCGCGAGCGCTATGACGTGCCGGCATTGGCCGACCCGAACGGTCGCTACGGCCGCTGGAACCTGCTCGGTATCAGCGTCTATGTCTTCGGCGTGCTGGTGCAGTTGCCGTTCATCTCCACCAAGTTCTACACCGGCCCCCTGGTGGCCGCGCTGGGCGATGTGGACATTTCCTGGATTATCGGTCTGGTGCTGCCGGCAGCCCTGTATTACGTGTGTGCAAAAAAATGGCACGGCACGGTACCCGACCACCTGATCCTGCCGGTAGAGCAGGGCGCTATACCAACAACGACAAACGGGCTGGCTGCACAGGCCTGATGGGACGTGGACGGGGCAGGATGCCTACTGACTGCCGTAATCCATTTCAAGATTGGGAGCGTCACAACAATGAAAATGAATAAGACTTTGCTGGCCTCGTTGTTCTCCGCCGGCCTGCTCGCAAGCGCGGGTGCCCAGGCAGCCGGTTGGTGCGAATCCGGAAAACCGGTGAAGTTCGCCGGCCTGAACTGGGAAAGCGGCATGTTGCTCACCGACATTCTGCAAACCGTGCTGGAAAAAGGTTACGGCTGCAAAACCGACAGCCTGCCAGGTAACTCCATCACCATGGAAAACGCCCTGAGCAGCAATGACATCCAAGTGTTTGCCGAAGAGTGGGTCGGCCGCAGCGAAGTCTGGAACAAAGCCGAGAAGGCCGGCAAGGTCGTCGGCGTCGGTGCGCCTATTGTCGGTGCTATCGAAGGCTGGTACGTGCCGCGCTACGTGATCGAAGGCGACGCCAAGCGCAAGCTCGAGCCCAAGGCGCCGGGCCTGAAAAATATCGCCGACCTGGCTAAATACGCCTCGGTATTCAAGGACCAGGAAGAGCCGTCCAAGGGCCGTTTCTATAACTGCCCCGCCGGTTGGACCTGTGAGCTGGACAACACCGAAATGCTCAAAAGCTACGGCCTTGAAAGCACCTACACCAACTTCCGCCCAGGCACCGGCCCGGCGCTGGATGCGGCGGTGCTGTCGAGCTACAAGCGTGGCGAACCGATCCTGTTCTACTACTGGTCTCCGACGCCGCTGATGGGCCAGGTCGACCTGGTCAAGCTGGAAGAGAAACCCGGTGTGGATAAAAGTGTGAGCATCAAGGTCGGCTTGTCCAAGACCTTCCACGAGCAGGCGCCGGAACTGGTGGCTGTGCTGGAGAAGGTCAACCTGCCGATCGACTTGCTGAACCAGAACCTGGGGCGCATGGCTAAAGAGCGAATTGAATCGCCAAAACTGGCGAAAGTTTTCCTCAAGGAACATCCTGAAGTCTGGCACGCATGGGTGAGCGACGACGCAGCCAAGAAAATCGACGCGGCCTTGTAGGTCAAGCGTGCCCGGCTACCCTGAGGGGCGAGCCGGGCGCCTGGCCACAACCCACTGGATCGAGAGCACGATATGTTTCCTGAGAGTTTTACGTTTTCCATTGCCGACTGGGTCAACGGTTGGGTGGACTCACTGGTCACCAACTATGGCGATGTGTTCCGGCACATTTCTGACACCCTGCTATGGGCCATCGTCAACCTGGAAGGCTTGCTGCGCGCAGCGCCCTGGTGGCTGATGCTGGTCATCGTCGGCGGTGTCGCCTGGCACGCCACCCGCAAAGTGGTAACCACGGTGGTGATCGTCGGTCTGCTGTTCCTGGTGGGCGCCGTTGGCCTGTGGGACAAACTGATGCAAACCCTGGCGCTGATGATGGTCGCCACGGTGATTTCGGTGCTGATCGGCATTCCATTGGGCATCCTGTCGGCGCGCAGCAACCGCTTGCGTTCGGTGTTGATGCCGTTGCTCGACATCATGCAGACCATGCCCAGCTTCGTGTACCTGATTCCGGTGCTGATGTTGTTCGGCCTGGGCAAGGTGCCGGCGATTTTCGCCACGGTGATCTACGCCGCGCCGCCGCTGATTCGCCTCACCGACCTGGGCATTCGCCAAGTCGACGGCGAAGTCATGGAGGCCATCAACGCGTTTGGTGCCAATCGCTGGCAACAACTGTTCGGCGTGCAGTTGCCGCTGGCCCTGCCGAGCATCATGGCCGGGATCAACCAGACCACCATGATGGCGTTGTCCATGGTGGTGATCGCTTCGATGATCGGCGCCCGTGGCTTGGGTGAGGATGTGCTGGTCGGCATCCAGACCCTCAACGTCGGCCGTGGCCTTGAAGCGGGGCTGGCAATCGTGATTCTTGCAGTGGTCATTGACCGCATTACCCAGGCCTATGGTCGTCCACGGCATGAGGCGAGCAAATGACTACCGTCAGCAAAATAGAAGTTAAAAACGTCTTCAAGATTTTCGGCAACCGCTCCCAGGAAGCCCTGGCGCTGGTGGGCCAGGGCAAGACCAAGGACCAGGTGCTGGCCGAAACCGGTTGTGTGGTCGGCGTGAACGATTTGTCCCTGAGCATCGGCACCGGCGAGATCTTCGTGATCATGGGCCTGTCCGGCTCCGGCAAGTCCACGCTGGTGCGCCACTTCAACCGCCTGATCGACCCCACCAGTGGCGCGATCCTGGTGGACGGCGAAGATATCCTGCAACTGGACATGGAGGCCCTGCGCCAATTCCGTCGACACAAGATCAGCATGGTCTTCCAGAGCTTCGGCCTGCTGCCCCACAAAAGTGTGCTCGACAACGTCGCCTATGGCCTGAAAGTGCGCGGCGAAACCAAGCAGGTCTGTGCCGAACGTGCCCAGCACTGGGTCGAAACCGTGGGCCTCAAAGGCTACGAAAAAAAGTACCCGCACCAGCTCTCCGGCGGCATGCGCCAGCGCGTCGGCCTGGCCCGGGCGTTGGCGGCCGACACCGATATCATCCTGATGGACGAGGCCTTCAGCGCCCTCGACCCATTGATCCGTGCCGAGATGCAGGACCAACTGCTGGAACTGCAGAAGACGCTGCACAAAACCATCGTGTTCATCACCCATGACCTCGACGAGGCCGTGCGCATCGGCAACCGCATTGCGATCCTCAAGGACGGCAAGCTGATCCAGGTCGGCACGCCCCGGGAGATCCTGCATTCGCCGGCGGATGAGTACGTGGACCGGTTTGTCCAGCGGCGGGCGGCGGTGGTCTGAGCCTCGATCATCTGTAGGAGCTGGCTTGCCGGCGACGAGGCCGGCAAGGCTGCACAAGCATTCAAGAAGGTATGAAGATGTCCCAGGCAACAAAAATCACCATCGCCGATACGCCATTGCGCTGGCAGGACGTCGTCGCTGTCGCCCGCCACGGTGCGGTACTCGAACTGTCGGGGCAGGCCTGGGCGCGGATCGACAATGCCCAGGCCATCGTGCAGCGCATCGTCACCAGCGGTGAACGCGCCTACGGCGTGAACACCGGGCTGGGCGCGCTGTGCAATGTGTCGCTCAAGGGCGAGCAGCTCAGCCAGCTGTCACGCAATACCCTGCTGAGTCATGCCTGCGGTGTCGGCCCGATGCTGAGTGACGAGCAGACCCGCGCGATCATTTGCGCCGCCGTCATCAATTACAGCCATGGTAAGTCCGGCCTGCACCCGCAGGTGGTGCATTCGCTGCTGGCGCTGCTCAACCACGGCATCACGCCGCAAGTACCGTCCCAGGGTTCGGTGGGTTACCTGACCCATATGGCCCATGTCGGTGTGGCCTTGCTGGGGGTTGGCAATGTGAGCTATCGCGGGCAGATCGTTGCGGCGCAACAGGCCCTGAGCGCGGAAGGTTTACAGCCTGTGGTACTGGGCGCCAAGGACGGCTTGTGTCTGGTCAACGGCACACCTTGCATGACCGGCCTGAGCTGCCTGGCCCTGGCCGACGCGCATCATTTGCTGCAATGGGCCGATTTGATTGGTGCCATGAGTTTCGAGGCCCAGCGCGGCCAGATCGATGCCTTCGACGAAGAAATCATCGCCCTCAAGCCGCACCCCGGCATGCAGCAGGTCGGCATCAACCTGCGCGCCTTGCTCGATGGCAGCGAGGTGATCGCCAGCAGCAAAGGCATCCGCACCCAGGACGCGTTGAGTATCCGTTCGATCCCGCAGATCCACGGTGCGGCGCGTGATCAAGTGGATCATGCCGCCCGCCAGATCGAGACCGAACTCAACAGCGCCACTGACAACCCGTTGGTGCTCGGCACACCGGACAACTACCGCGTGGTGTCCCAGGCCAACCCTCATGGCCAGTCCGTCGCGTTAGCGGCCGACATGCTGGCGATTGCCATGGCCGAAATCGGCTCGGTGGCCGAACGTCGCCTGGACCGCCTGATCAACCCTCATGTCAGCGGGTTGCCAGCATTCCTGGTCAGCAACCCCGGCGTCAACTCCGGGATGATGATCGTGCAGTACGTTGCCGCCTCGCTGTGTGCGCAGAACCGTCAACTGGCGCAACCGGCGGTGCTCGATAACTTCGTCACCTCGGGCCTGCAGGAAGATCACCTGAGCATGGGCACCAACGCTGCGCTCAAGCTGCATCAGCTGTTGGCCAATGTCACCCAGATCCTGGCCATTGAGTACCTGCTGGCGGCCCAGGCATTTGAGTTCCTGAAAGACCAGCGCTTTGGCGCTGGCACCGACAGTGCCTGGCGCTTGCTGCGTGAAGTGGTCCCCGCGTACGAGCAGGACCGCTGGCTGGCGCCGGATATCGCCGCCGCCGCCAAGTTGCTCAAGGACACTGCGTTACCGAATTTGCACTGAACACTTATTCAAAAGAACAATTCACAAGGAGTATGAATGTGACTGCGCTAAATCTGATTCCAGGCCAACTGAGTCTTGCCCAGCTGCGGGCCATCTACCAACAGCCGGTAAGCCTCAGCCTGGATGACAGCGCCACGGCGCAGATCGAAGCCAGCGTCGCCTGCGTGGAGCAGATTCTCGCCGAGAACCGCACCGCTTACGGTATCAACACTGGTTTCGGCTTGCTGGCCTCCACCCGCATCGCCAGCGAAGACCTGGAAAACCTCCAGCGTTCCCTGGTGCTGTCCCACGCCGCCGGCGTCGGTGAGCCGATCAGCGACGCACTGGTGCGCCTGATCATGGTGCTCAAGGTCAACAGCCTGAGCCGTGGGTTCTCCGGGATTCGCCGCCAGGTGATCGACGCGCTCATCGCGCTGATCAACGCCGAGGTGTACCCGCACATTCCACTCAAGGGCTCGGTGGGGGCGTCCGGTGACTTGGCGCCATTGGCCCACATGTCGCTGGTGTTGCTCGGCGAAGGCAAGGCGCGTTACAAGGGCGAGTGGCTGGAAGCCACTGAGGCGCTGAAAGTCGCCGGCCTGACGCCGCTGACCCTGGCCGCCAAAGAAGGCCTGGCGCTGCTCAACGGCACCCAGGTGTCCACGGCTTATGCCCTGCGTGGCCTGTTCGAAGGCGAAGACCTGTTCGCCGGCGCCCTGGCGTGCGGTGGCCTTACCGTGGAAGCCGTACTCGGCTCGCGCTCGCCGTTCGATGCGCGCATCCACGCCGCTCGCGGCCAGCGCGGGCAGATCGATTCGGCTGCGGCCTATCGCGACCTGCTGGGCGACAGCAGTGAAGTGTCCAAGTCGCACCAGAACTGCGACAAGGTACAAGACCCGTACTCCCTGCGCTGCCAGCCGCAAGTCATGGGCGCCTGCCTGACCCAGTTCCGCCAGGCTGCCGAAGTGCTGGTGGTGGAAGCCAATGCCGTGTCGGATAACCCACTGGTATTTGCTGCGGAAGGTGATGTGATCTCCGGCGGTAATTTCCACGCCGAACCGGTGGCCATGGCGGCCGACAATATGGCACTGGCCATCGCCGAAATCGGCTCCCTGAGCGAGCGTCGTATCTCGTTGATGATGGACAAGCACATGTCGCAACTGCCGCCGTTCCTGGTGGGCAATGGCGGAGTGAACTCCGGCTTCATGATCGCCCAGGTGACTGCGGCGGCACTTGCCAGTGAGAACAAGGCATTGGCCCATCCCCATAGTGTCGACAGCCTGCCGACGTCCGCCAACCAGGAAGACCATGTGTCGATGGCCCCGGCTGCCGGCAAACGTCTGTGGGAAATGGCTGAAAACACCCGTGGCATTCTGGCGGTGGAATGGCTGGCCGCGTGCCAGGGCTTGGATTTGCGCGATGGCCTGAAAACCTCGCCGAAACTGGAAAAGGCCCGCGGCCTCCTGCGCGACAAAGTGGCGTTCTACGACAAGGACCGCTTCTTCGCTCCGGACATCAACGCCGCCAGCGAACTGCTCGCCAGCCGCTGCCTGAATGAGCTGGTGCCGGCCAAACTGCTGCCAAGCCTCTAACGCAGCGCCGACTTTACTGTAGGAGCGAGCTTGCTCGCGAAAGTCGCCAACGATGACACGGGAAACCTGTCTCCCCTCGGCGCTCACAGGTTTTTCGCGAGCAAGCTCGCTCCTGCAGTAGAGGTCGCGTTTTTCTCGGGATAAAAATAATTAGGGAAGAGAAATGCACCAGCAAGAAAAGGGTTTGAAACGCGGGCTTTCAGCTCGACATATTCGCTTCATGGCACTCGGTTCCGCGATCGGCACCGGGCTGTTCTACGGCTCCGCCTCAGCCATCCAGATGGCCGGGCCCGCTGTACTGCTGGCCTACCTGATCGGCGGCGCAGCCGTGTTCATGGTGATGCGCGCCCTCGGAGAGATGGCCGTGCACAACCCGGTGGCCGGGTCTTTCGGCCATTACGCCAGTACCTATCTGGGCCCCATGGCCGGCTTCATTCTCGGTTGGACCTACGCGTTTGAAATGATCATCGTCTGCCTCGCAGACGTCACCGCGTTCGGCATCTACATGGGCTTCTGGTTTCCCGAAGTAGCACGCTGGGTCTGGGTGCTCGGCATCGTGTTTCTGATCGGCGGCCTGAACCTGTGCAACGTCAAAGTGTTTGGCGAGATGGAGTTCTGGCTGTCGCTGCTCAAGGTCGGCGCCATTGTCGCCATGATCCTCGGCGGTTTGGGCATCATGCTGTTCGGCATTCACTCGGCCGGTGAAACCCAGGCCAGTGGCCTGAGCAACCTCTGGGCCCATGGCGGCTTTATGCCTAATGGCGTCGGTGGCTTGATCGCCTCGTTTGCGGTAGTGATGTTCGCCTTCGGTGGCATAGAGATCATCGGCATCACCGCCGGTGAGGCCAAGGACCCGCAACGCGTGATCCCCAAGGCGATCAATGCGGTGCCGTTACGTATCCTGCTGTTCTACGTGCTGACCCTGTTTGTGCTGATGGCTATCTACCCATGGCCGCAGATCGGCAGCCAGGGCAGTCCGTTCGTACAGATATTCAGCAACCTCGGCATCGGCTCGGCCGCGACCATCCTCAATATTGTGGTGATTTCGGCGGCGGTGTCGGCCATCAACAGTGACATCTTCGGCGCCGGCCGCATGATGTATGGGCTGGCCCAACAAGGGCAGGCCCCCAAGGGCTTTGCCCGGTTGTCCAGACATGGCGTGCCGTGGATGACCGTGGTGGTAATGGGCGCGGCGCTGCTGGGCGGCGTTGTGCTCAACTACCTGATCCCGGAAAACGTCTTCCTGCTGATCGCTTCGATTGCCACCTTCGCCACCGTGTGGGTGTGGCTGATGATCCTGTTCACCCAGGTCGCCATGCGCCGTTCCATGACCCGGGAGCAAGTGGCCGAACTGAAATTCCCCGTGCCGTTCTGGCCCTATGCGCCGGCTGCGGCCATTGTGTTCATGCTGTTCGTGTTTGGTGTGTTGGGTTACTTCCCGGACACCCAGGCCGCTTTGCTGGTCGGTGCCGTATGGATCGTGTTGCTGGTGGTTGCTTACCTGCTGTGGGTCAAGCCTGCTGCCGGGCAAGCGGCCAAGGTCCATTACGACCCGGTTTTGTCTCATCGTTAACTTAGGGAGGCGTTGATGAAAACGCTTTGGCAACACTGCCACGTCGCAACCATGGCTCACGGCAAATACTCGATCATCGAGGATGCCGCCATGGTGACTGCCGGTTCGCTCATCGAGTGGATCGGCCCCCGCAGCCAGGTGCCGACCGCGGATTACGCTCAGGTGCATGACCTGCAAGGCGCGTGGGTTACCCCCGGGCTGATCGACTGCCACACCCATACGGTGTTCGGCGGTAACCGTAGCGGTGAATTCGAGCAGCGCCTGGAAGGCGTGAGCTACGCCGAGATCGCGGCCAAGGGTGGCGGTATTGCCAGCACCGTGCGTGCCACCCGCGCCGCCAGCGAGGACGAGCTGTTTGCCAGTGCCCATAAGCGCCTGCGCAGTTTGCTGCGCGACGGGGTGACCACGGTAGAGATCAAGTCCGGCTACGGCCTGGACCTGGTCAACGAACGCAAAATGCTGCGCGTGGCCCGTCGCCTCGGTGAAGCGCTGCCGGTCAGCGTACGGGCGACCTGCTTGGCCGCCCATGCATTGCCGCCTGAGTACAAGGACCGCGCCGACGACTACATCGAGCACATCTGCGCCGAGATGCTGCCGGCCCTGGCAGCGGAAGGGCTGGTGGACGCGGTGGATGCGTTTTGCGAATACCTGGCGTTCTCTACCGAGCAGGTGGAGCGCGTGTTCAAGGTCGCCCGGCAACTCGGCCTGCCGGTGAAACTGCACGCCGAGCAGCTCTCGTCGCTGCACGGCTCCACCCTGGCGGCGCGTTACCAAGCGCTGTCGGCGGATCACCTGGAATTCATGACCGAAGAAGACGCCATCGCCATGGCTGCTTCCGGCACCGTCGCAGTACTGTTGCCGGGCGCCTTCTACTTCCTGCGCGAAACCCAACTGCCGCCGATGGATGCTCTGCGCAAGCACGGCGTGAAGATCGCTATCGCCAGTGACCTCAACCCCGGCACCTCGCCGGCGCTGTCGGTGCGCCTGATGCTGAACATGGCTTGCACGCTGTTCCGCATGACCCCGGAAGAAGCCCTGGCCGGCGCCACGCAACATGCCGCCACCGCCCTGGGCATGGGCGACACCCATGGTTCGCTGGAAGTGGGCAAGGTTGCGGACTTCGTCGCCTGGCAAATCGATCGCCCCGCCGACCTGGCCTACTGGCTGGGCGGGGAGCTGGATAAACGCGTTGTGCGCCACGGCGTCGACGTCACCGTTTGAGGAGTGTTGTTGTGGATAAGGTTCTGACATTCAAACAAGGCCGTGTGCCGCTGTTGATCAGCATGCCCCACGCCGGTGTGCGCCTGACGCCGGCCGTCGAGGCCGGCTTGATTGCCGAAGCGCAAAGCCTGCCGGACACCGATTGGCATATCCCCACGTTGTATGACTTTGCCGAAGAGCTGGGTGCCAGCACCCTGTCGGCTGAGTACTCGCGGTTTGTGATCGACCTTAACCGCCCGTCCGATGACAAGCCGCTCTATGCCGGTGCAACGACCGGCCTCTACCCGGCGACATTGTTCGACGGCGTGCCGTTGTTCCGAGAAGGGTTCGAACCTGGCGAGGCCGAACGGGCCAGTTACCTGCAAAAGGTCTGGGGGCCGTATCACCGCACGCTCCAGGAAGAGCTGGCACGGCTCAAGGCTGAGTTCGGCTATGCCTTGCTGTTCGATGCGCACTCGATCCGTTCGGTCATCCCGCACCTGTTTGACGGAAAGCTGCCGGACTTCAACCTCGGCACCTTTAACGGGGCCGCTTGCGACCCTGAGCTGGCCGCTCAACTTGAGGCTATCTGCGCCAGGCATCCGCAATACACCCACGTACTGAACGGTCGCTTCAAGGGCGGACACATCACCCGGCACTACGGCAACCCGGCTCAGGACATCCATGCCGTACAGCTGGAGTTGTGCCAGAGCACTTATATGGAAGAGTTCGAGCCATTCCGTTATCGCGCGGATTTGGCTGAGCCGACACGCGTGGTGTTGAAGCAGTTGCTGGAAGGTTTCTTGTCCTGGGGCCAAGCGCACTACCGATGATTCGGGGCTGAACCAGCGCCTTTCCCATATCTGGATCTGTGAGCATGGCCGTCATGTGGGAGAGGCGCTTGCTCCCGACGACGGCCTTGCAGTCGCTCCAGTGCAACTGCCGGTCGCTGCAGTTCGTGTTAACAGCATTCTTGCTCGGTAAGGTTGTGGATACGGCGCGTCAGACGCCACTTCCCACAATAAAAGCTGCCGAGTGAGACTTCTTCCATGAAAAGACTGTTCAACCGCTTTTTATTGACCCTCACCGGTGCCGCCCTGCTCAGCGCACAGGCGGTGGCTGCAGAACCGGCGTCCTGCAAAACCGTGCGCATGGGAGTGGTCAGCTGGACCGACGTGATCGCCACTTCCGGTATGGCCGACGTACTGCTCAACGGCCTGGGCTATGACAGCAAGCAGACCACCGCCGTGCAGCAGATCATCTTTGCGGGGATTCGCGACAAGCGCCTGGATATCTTCCTGGGGTACTGGAAGCCGGCGATGGACAATAACATCGCGCCGTTCCTGGCGGCCAAGCAGCTCAAGGTCTTCGACAAGCCCAGCCTGGCCGATGCCCAGGCCACCCTGGCGGTGCCGCAATACGTTGCGGATGCGGGCCTGAAGACCTTCGCCGATATCGCCCGTTTCAAGGACAAGCTGGGCGGCAAGATCTACGGCATCGAGCCCGGCAGCGGGGCCAACACCGATATCCAGAAAATGATCGACACCGACCACTTCGGCCTCGGCGGTTTCAAGCTGGTCGCGTCGGGTGAGGCCGGCATGCTGGCGGCGGTGCAGCGCGCGGTGAATCGCAAGGAGTTCGTGGTGTTTGTCGGTTGGACCCCGCACCCGATGAACATCAATATGAAAATGACCTACCTCACCGGCAGCGAAGATGTGTTTGGCCCTGACGAAGGCCGTGCCACCGTCTCCACCGTCACGGCGCCGGACTTCGCCGAGCGCTGTCCCAACGCCAACCGGTTGCTGGAAAACCTGACCTTCACCGCCGCCCAGGAAAGCCAATTGATGGTGCCGATCATGGAGCGCCAGGCGCCCCAGGATGTTGCCAGGCAGTGGTTGCGCGATCACCCCGAGGATCTGCAGCGCTGGCTGGTCGGCGTTACGGCGTTCGATGGCTCCGATGGCGCAGCGGCAGTGCAGGCCAGCCTCAAACCTTAAGCGACATGAAGATCCAAATGTGGAAGGTGCCTCCTTTCACACTTGATCCATCATCAGGGATGTTCGCCCATGTACCCGATTTCTCCCCAGCTTGCAGCGTTTGTCGCCAAGACCGAGTCCTTCACCAGCAACGACGCTTCCCTGGCGGGCCTGCGCCAGCACTACGAGCGCATGTGCCAGGCATTCACCCCGCCGAAACCAGAAGGTTTGCACATCGACGACTTCACCCTGGCCGGGGTTCGTGTGCGCAGCTATTTGCCGGCCGCGCCCACTCCCGCTGAGGGTTGGCCATGCCTTCTTTATATACACGGCGGCGGCTGGGTGGTCGGTGGGTTAGATTCCCATGATTTTATCTGCTTCGAACTGGCCAGTGCGCTGCAGGTGCTGGTCATCGCCGTCGACTACCGCCTGGCGCCGGAGCATCCGTTCCCGGCCGCTTATGACGATTGCCGCGACGTGTGGCAGGCCATCCAGGCAGGGCAGGGGCCGCACTCCATCAACCTGCAACGCAGGGTGGTGATCGGCGACAGTGCCGGCGGTAACCTGGCGGCGGCGTTATGCCTGGGTCTGCGGGATGATGGCCATGCGCTGCCCAAGGCTCAGGTGCTGATTTACCCCGGTTTGGGTGGCCCGGCCGATTTGCCGTCACGCCGTGATTGCATGGACGCGCCGCTGCTCAGCACCGATGACACCGAGTATTACTCGGCGCTGTACCTGCAAGGTGCAGGCAAGCCATCGGCCTATGCCATGCCGCTGTTGGCCGGGGATTTGCGTGGTTTGCCCAGCGCCCTGGTCGCCGTTGCCCAATTCGACCCACTGCGCGACGACGGCATGCTGTATGCCGAGCGCTTGCAGGCGGCGGGTGTCAACGCCGTGCTGTACCCAGGCAAAGGTTTGATCCATGGCTGTTTGCGCGCACGCGGCCATGTGCCGGAGGTGGATCGACTGTATGACTATCTGCTGCAATTCCTGAGGAGCGAAGTGCTGACACAGGTCTAAGTGCTCAAGGACATGCTCATTGCACAATTCGGGTTTATGATGCCAGACGGCAGAATAATAGACGTCCCCCCAGGGATGGACCCGACACCCTACGGAGCGCGCAATGCAGACTTGGTACCCGCAGATCAAACCCTACGCCCGGCACGATCTGGCCGTCGATGACATCCACACCCTGTACGTCGATGAGAGTGGCTCCCCCGAAGGCTTGCCCGTGATCTTCATCCATGGTGGACCCGGCGCCGGCTGCGACGCCAACAGCCGCTGCTACTTTGACCCGAACCTGTACCGCATCGTCACCTTCGACCAGCGCGGTTGCGGGCGCTCCACCCCTCGCGCCAACCTGGAAAACAACACCACCTGGGACCTGGTCGCCGACATGGAGCGCATCCGCGAACACCTGGGCATCGATAAATGGGTACTGTTCGGTGGCTCCTGGGGTTCGACCCTGGCGCTGGCCTACGCGCAAACCCACCCGGAGCGCGTGCATGGCCTGATCGTGCGCGGCATCTTCCTGGCTCGCCCCAAGGACATCCACTGGTTCTACCAGGAGGGCGCCAGCCGCATGTTCCCGGATTACTGGCAGGATTACCTTGCGCCTATCCCTCAGGATGAGCGCCATGATCTGCTCGGCGCCTACCACAAGCGCCTGACCGGCAATGACCAGATCGCCCAGATGCACGCGGCCAAGGCATGGTCGACCTGGGAAGGACGCATGCTGGGCCTGTGCCCGAATCCGGCGCAGGTGGAGCGTTTTGCCGAACCGCAGCGTGCGCTGTCCATCGCCCGCATCGAATGCCATTACTTCACTAACAATTCCTTCCTTGAGCCCAACCAGCTGATTCGCGATATGCACAAGATCGCTCATCTGCCTGGCGTAATCATCCATGGCCGCTACGATATGATTTGCCCGTTGGATAACGCCTGGGAGCTGCATCAGGCGTGGCCCAACAGTGAGCTGCAAGTGATTCGCGAAGCGGGGCATGCCGCGTCCGAACCAGGCATCACTGATGCGCTGGTGCGTGCAACCGGCGAAATGGCTCGCAGCCTGCTTGATTTGCCGCCTGAAGAAGCATGAAAGGCTTGTTGCAACGAGTGCGTGGCGCCAGGGTCGAGGTGGCGGGCGAGATCGTGGGGGCGATCGACCAGGGTTTGCTGGTGCTGGTAGCCGTCGAACCCGAAGATACGCCCGAGAGCGCCGACAAACTTTTGCAAAAGCTGCTCAAGTATCGGGTGTTCAGCGACGATGAGGGCAAGATGAACTTGTCTTTGAAGGATATCGACGGTGGTTTGTTGCTGGTATCCCAGTTCACGCTGGCGGCGGATACCAGGAGCGGGCTACGGCCGAGCTTCTCCACGGCGGCCCCTCCGGCCCTGGGAGCGGCGCTTTTTGAACACTTGCTGTTACAAGCGCAACAATTGCATGGCAAGGTGGCGTCAGGGCGTTTTGGCGCTGATATGCAGGTGCATCTGGTCAATGATGGCCCTGTGACCTTCCTCTTACAGACATGAATGTATTAAAAACGACTTTAATGCCTAAAAACGCAGGGTTTCGCTACAAATACTTCGTTGTCCCTGATGCGTTGTGTCGCGGCCTACTAGATAATCGCGCGCTACGGGGATCAGCGTTGTTTGGTCCATTTTTGACTTAGGTAGAGACTTGTCCGATAGCCTTTGGGGAATCATTTTGACCCAGGGGAGTCGGAACAATGCTCGCCAACCTGGCATATAGATAGCTGGCCGTTGGTTTTTTGATCTGTTTTCGGCGAGGGTTGCTCGTGATTGTTAGTCCCTGTAATGCACCAAAATTGTCTGCCAAACGGTTACGAAACGCACTGGTGACGGGCTCCGCCCTGTTTTGCCTGTTCGGCGCGGGTCAACTGTGGGCATTCAGTCTGGATGATGTGTCGGCCAAGGCAAAAGAGCTGGCTGGGCAGAAATACGAAGCTCCGCGCAGCAATTTGCCAAACGAATTCCGCGAAATGAAATTCGCTGACTACCAAAAGATTCGTTTCCGCAACGAAAAGGCTGAATGGGCCGATCAGAACACCCCGTTCAAGCTTTCGTTCTATCACCAGGGTATGCATTTCGATACACCGGTGAAAATCAACGAAGTGACCGCCGATAGCGTCCAGGAAATCAAGTACGACCCGACTCGTTTCGATTTCGGAGACGTGAAGTTTGATCCTAAAGCCACCGAACAGCTGGGTTATGCCGGTTTCCGTGTGCTGTACCCGATCAACCAGACCGACAAGCAAGACGAAATCATGACCATGCTGGGCGCGAGCTATTTCCGTGTCGTCGGCAAGGGCCAGTCTTATGGTTTGTCCGCCCGCGGCATGGCGATCGACACCGCCTTGCCGTCCGGCGAAGAATTCCCGCGCTTCACCGAGTTCTGGATCGAACGTCCGAAACCGGGTGAAAAACAGCTGGTGATCTTCGCCTTGCTGGACTCTCCACGGGCCACCGGCGCCTATCGCCTGACCCTGCGTCCGGGCACCGACACCATTGTCGACGTCAAATCCCAGATGTACCTGCGTGACAAGGTCAGCAAGCTGGGCGTTGCCCCTCTGACCAGCATGTACCTGTTCGGCGCCAACCAGCCGTCCAAGGTGCTCAACTATCGTCGTGAGCTGCACGACTCCAGCGGCCTGTCGATCCACGCCGGTAACGGCGAGTGGATCTGGCGCCCGCTGAACAACCCTAAACACCTGTCGGTCAGCAACTTTGCCGTGGAAAACCCGCGTGGTTTCGGCTTGCTGCAACGCGGTCGCGATTTCAGCCACTACGAAGACCTGGACGACAACTACGACAAGCGCCCAAGCGCCTGGATCGAGCCTGAAGGCGACTGGGGCAAGGGCTCCGTCGACCTGGTAGAGATTCCGACCGCGGACGAAACCAACGACAACATCGTTGCCTTCTGGAGCCCGGCCGAGTTGCCGAAAGTCGGTGAGCCGCTGGACGTCAGCTACCGCCTGCACTGGACCATGGACGAAAAGGACCTGCACCCGGCCGACAGCGCCTGGGTCAAGCAGACCCTGCGCTCCACCGGCGATGTGAAGCAGTCCAACCTGATCCGTCAACCTGACGGCAGCGTGGCTTACCTGGTGGACTTCGAGGGTCCATCCCTCAAGGCTCTGCCGCCGGATGCCCCAGTGCGCAGCCAGGTGAGTGTTGGCGAGAACGCCGAGATCGTTGAAAACAGCGTGCGTTACAACGAGCACACCAAAGGCTGGCGCTTGACCCTGCGTATGAAGATCAAGGACGCCGGCAAGCCGACCGAGATGCGTGCGGCGCTGGTTCAGGACATCGTGAAGCCGGAGCCTGAGAAGGTTTCGACCCAGGTGCTGAAGGCTGACAAAGTGCTGGCGAAACAGCATGAAAAACAGGCCAAGAAAGACGCCAAAGAAGCGAAGGACAAGGAAGCCAAGCAGCCAGATGCTGCCCCAGCCACCCCGGAGCCGGCCAAGACAGAACAAGTCCTGACCGAGACCTGGAGCTACCAGTTGCCAGCCGATGAGTAATTCACAAGCCAAGCCGGAGACTCTGTCCGAGTACCTGGCACATCTGCCGATGACCGCTGAGCAGCGCGCCGAACTGGCGGGCTGCACGTCCTTCAGCGAATTGCACGAACGCCTGTCGTCCAAGGCGTTCGATGCACCGACCGACGCCGCCCAGGCGTCGGTTGGTACTCGCTTGACCCTCAGTACCGCCGAGGAGCTGCAAGACGCCGAAATGCTGGCGCTCGACGCCAGCGGCCGGGTCACCCTGAAGGCCACGCCGCCGATCCGTCGTACCAAGGTAGTGCCCGAGCCATGGCGTACCAATATCCTGGTACGTGGCTGGCGCCGGTTGACCGGTCGCACCAACCCGCCCAAGCCGCCGAAAGACGAGCGTGTATTGCCGGCCGCGCGCTGGCGTACCGTCGGTTCGATCCGTCGCTATATCCTGCTGATATTGATGCTCGGCCAGACCATCGTGGCCGGCTGGTACATGAAAGGCATCATGCCGTACCAGGGCTGGTCGCTGGTCGACTTCGACGAGATCCGCAACCAGACCCTGCTGCAAACCGCCACCCAGGTACTGCCTTACGCGCTGCAAACCAGCATCCTGATTATGTTCGGGATCTTGTTCTGTTGGGTTTCAGCGGGTTTCTGGACCGCGCTGATGGGCTTCCTGGAACTGCTTACCGGTCACGATAAATACCGGATCTCCGGTAAAAGTGCCGGTGACGAGCCGATTCCGAAGGATGCCCGCACCGCGTTGGTGATGCCGATCTGCAACGAAGACGTGCCCCGGGTATTTGCCGGCCTGCGCGCCACCTTCGAATCGGTGGCGGCCACGGGTGACCTGGACCGCTTCGATTTCTTCGTGCTCAGCGACAGCAACGATGCCGATATCTGTATCGCCGAACAGCAGGCCTGGCTGGATGTGTGCCGCGAAGCCGGTGGTTTCGGCAAGATCTTCTATCGCCGCCGCCGCCGCCGCGTCAAACGTAAAAGCGGCAACCTCGACGACTTCTGCCGTCGTTGGGGCGGTGACTACAAGTACATGGTGGTGCTCGACGCCGACAGCGTGATGAGCGGCGAATGCCTGACCAGCCTGGTGCGCCTGATGGAAGCCACGCCGGA
Source organism: Pseudomonas sp. BCA17 (assembly GCF_004519405.1). Taxonomy (GTDB): domain Bacteria; phylum Pseudomonadota; class Gammaproteobacteria; order Pseudomonadales; family Pseudomonadaceae; genus Aquipseudomonas. Next base: position 296,532 of record NZ_SGWI01000007.1, read on the forward strand.
CGCGGGGATTATCCAGACCGCGCCACGTGCGTCGGGCATGGACACCCTGTATGCACGCATGCAGCAGTTCGCCACGCGTGTGTACGGCCCGTTGTTCACGGCCGGCCTGCACTTCTGGCAGCTGGGTGAATCCCATTACTGGGGCCATAACGCAATCATCCGCATGAAGCCGTTCATCGAGCACTGCGCCCTGGCGCCGTTGCCGGGCAAAGGCGCGTTCGCCGGTGCGATTCTGTCCCACGACTTCGTTGAAGCTGCGCTGATGCGCCGTGCCGGCTGGGGTGTGTGGATCGCCTACGACTTGCCGGGCAGCTACGAAGAACTGCCACCGAACCTGCTGGATGAACTCAAGCGTGACCGTCGCTGGTGCCACGGCAACCTGATGAACTTCCGCCTGTTCCTGGTCAAGGGCATGCACCCGGTACACCGCGCGGTGTTCCTCACCGGCGTGATGTCCTACCTGTCGGCACCGTTGTGGTTCTTCTTCCTGGTGTTGTCGACCGCGCTGCTGGCGGTGAATACGCTGATGGAGCCGCAGTACTTCATGGCGCCACGCCAGTTGTACCCGCTGTGGCCGCAATGGCATCCGGACAAGGCCGTGGCGCTGTTCTCCACCACCATCGTGCTGCTGTTCCTGCCTAAACTGCTGAGCATCATCCTGATCTGGGCCAAGGGCGCGAAAGAGTTCGGTGGCAAGTTCAAGGTGACATTGTCGATGCTGCTGGAGATGCTGTTCTCCATGTTGCTGGCACCGGTGCGGATGATCTTCCACACCCGTTTCGTACTGGCCGCGTTCCTCGGCTGGGCGGCGACCTGGAATTCGCCGCAACGTGACGATGACTCCACGCCATGGAGCGAGGCGGTCAAGCGCCACGGCCCGCAAACCGTGCTTGGCTTCCTGTGGGCGCTGCTGGTGGTGTGGTTGAACCCAAGCTTCCTGTGGTGGCTGATCCCGATCGTCGGCTCGCTGATGCTGTCGATCCCGGTCTCGGTGATTTCCAGTCGGGTCAAGTTGGGCCTCAAGTCCCGTGACGAGAGCCTGTTTCTGATCCCTGAGGAATACAACCCGCCGCAAGCGTTGTTGTCGACCGAGCAGTACACCCACGAAAACCGTTGGCACGCCCTGCAGGACGGGTTTGTGCGCTCGGTGGTCGACCCGCAGCAGAACGCCCTGGCCTGCGCCCTGGCGACGTCGCGCCACCGTGAGGCGGAGCCGATCGAGCACCTGCGTGCCGAGCGTGTGCGTCATGCGTTGAAAGTCGGCCCGGCCGCCCTCAACAACGCTGAACGCCTGGCCCTGCTCAGCGATCCGGTCGCCCTCGGCCGTCTGCACCAGCAGGTCTGGACTGAAGGTCATGCCGAATGGCTGGGTGCCTGGCGCGCCTCGATCAAGGCTGATCCGCACGCGCCGTTGCTGCCGCTGCAACCGCTGTCGTCCCAGGCCCAACCGGCCTGATTCAAACGCCCCCGAAGGCTCACTTCGGGGGCGCTTGAAACGCTGATCCTACAGCGTTTCGCGCCTCTTCCTTTTGGCGCTAACTCCTTGTTATTTCGAAACAAAATACCTCGATTCGAGGCGTATTGCCGTGCCTGTGGCTGGGGTAGCATCGCCCTCCAAATCTGACTCGCCATGGGGGTATTCATGTTCAAAAGGTACGGTTCAGCATGGCTGATCGGCGCGGTCGTCATGCTGTACGCAGGCTGGTTGAATGCCGGTGCCCTTGATGATGCGGTTCGGCGGGGCGTGCTGAGGGTTGGCACTACACCCACTTACATTCCCTTTGAAATGACGGATAAGCAGGGGCGCATCGTCGGCTTCGAGATTGACCTGCTGCAGGCCATGAGCCGCGCGCTGGGGGTGGAACTCGAGTTGGTCGCGGTGCCTTATACCGAGTTGCTGCCGGGCCTGATGGCAAAGCAGTTTGATCTGATCGGCAGTGGCATGACGGTGACCCAGGAGCGCAACCTGAAACTGAATTTCAGCGACTCCTTTATCGTGGTCGGCCAGACGATCCTGTTGCATCCGAGCCTGGCCGGTACGGTTTCCAGCATCGAAGACCTGGACAACGCCGAGTACCGAGTCGCTGCCACGCAAGGCACCACCGGGCTGGCGGCTGCGCAGCGCTTTCTGGGCGCGGCGCGGATAAGCAGTTTCGCGACCCCCGAACAAGGTGTGCGCCAGGTTGTAGAAGGCAAGGCCGATGCCTTTGTGCATGACGCACCCTACAACCTGATTGCAATGACCCGCGCCGAGAACAGTGCTTTGCTGGCGCTGGAGCAGCCTTTCACCTTTGAGCCACTGGCCTTCGGCCTGAAGAAAGGCGACTACGACAGCCTCAATTGGATCAACCATTTCCTCAACCAGGTGGCCCAGGATGGGACCTACGATCGCCTGCACGACAAGTGGTTCAAGGACACTGCCTGGATGGCGGAAATCGACTGAAGTCATTACCGGTTACACATAAAACCATGGTCGAGCGACCTGAGTGATGTGTCTACGGCTGCGCTTCGCTGCACGGTTGTGGGGCATTTCCGACATACGCCGATAACAATTACCCGTGAAACCTTTGTGACAGGCAACGAGTGGGTTAGGATCGCACCCCGAAATGGTGCAGCCCTTTTGCGCGCCGATCTTATAAGAACCGTTCAGGGGACTTGATGATGAAAAAGTATCTTTCGATGCTGATGCTCGGCGTCACGGCGTTGGTCGCCGCCACGGCGGCCCACGCCGGTGCCATCGATGATGCGGTCAAGCGCGGCACGCTGAAAGTCGGCATGGACCCGACTTACATGCCGTTCGAAATGACAGATAAGCGCGGTGAAATCATCGGCTTCGAAGTCGACATCCTCAAGGCGATGGCCAAGTCCATGGGCGTCAAGCTGGAGCTGGTCTCCACCGGTTATGACGGGATCATCCCGGCTTTCCTGACCGGCAAGTTCGACATGATCGGCAGCGGCATGACCCTGACCCAGGAGCGTAACCTGCGCCTGAACTTCAGCGAACCGTTCATCGTGGTCGGCCAGACCCTGCTGATTCGTAAGGACCTGGAAGGCACCATCAAGTCCTATAAAGACCTGAACGACGAGAAATTCCGCCTGACCTCCAAGCTCGGCACCACCGGTGAGATGGTCGCCAAAAAGCTGATTTCCAAGGCCAAGTACCATGGCTATGACAACGAGCAGGAAGGCGTGCTGGACGTGGTCAATGGCAAGGCCGATGCCTTCGTGTATGACGCCCCCTACAACGTGGTTGCCGAGAAAAAGGTCGGTAACGGCAAGCTGGTGTTCCTGGAAGAACCGTTCACTTTCGAGCCATTGGCATTCGGTTTGAAGAAAGGCGATTACGACAGCATCAACTACATCAATAACTTCCTGCACCAGATCCGCAACGACGGCACCTACGATCGCATCCATGACAAGTGGTTCAAGAGCTCCGAGTGGCTCAAGGACATGGAATAAGGTCGGCTGTTGCGGCGAGGGAGCTTGCTCCCGCTGGAGTGCGAAGCGCTCCGACCAGGCAATGCGGTTTATAGGCCAATTGCCGGTCGCCAGTAGTGGGGTTGCTTTGCAGCCCAGCGGGAGCAAGCTCCCGCGCCACAGAGGGGCTTGCCCCACCTTTTGGATGTTGAGTAATGAAACAGAAAAAAGCCCAATGGCCCTGGCACCTGCTGACGGTGGCCGTGTTGGTCGGCCTGGCCGGCGCCTTGTACTACGCCACTTCGCTGATGTCCTACGAGTGGCGCTGGAACCGCGTACCGCAGTACTTCGCCTACCAGGCTGAAACATCCCAACGTGCCGCCGATATTTCCACCGTGGTTGAACTGGTGCGCAAAGGCGATGTGGCTGAAGTCACCCTGCGCAACGACGCCGGCGCGGAGCAGAAGCTGACCGTGGCCGACAACAGCCTGCAAGTGGCGCGCGGCGATGACGTGGCCGAAGGCGATGTGGTGGGCGTGACCCGCCATTGGGCGTTGGGGCCGCTGATGTGGGGCTTGTGGACGACCTTGTGGTTGTCGGTGGTGTCCGGCGTTCTGGGGTTGGCGATCGGCTTGGCGACCGGCTTGTGTCGCCTCTCCAATAACCCGACTTTGCGCGATCTGTCGACCATCTACGTCGAACTGGTACGCGGCACGCCGTTGTTGGTGCAGATTTTCATTTTCTATTTTTTCATCGGCACGGTGCTCAACCTGTCCCGGGAATTTGCCGGGATTGCGGCGTTGTCACTGTTCACCGGCGCGTATGTGGCTGAAATCGTCCGTGCGGGCGTGCAGTCCATCGCCCGAGGCCAGAACGAGGCGGCGCGCTCCCTGGGTTTGAGCGCCAGCCAGTCGATGCGTCATGTGGTGTTGCCGCAAGCTTTCAAGCGCGTGTTACCGCCACTGGCCGGGCAATTTATCAGCCTGGTGAAAGACACCTCGCTGGTGTCGGTGATCGCCATCACCGAGTTGCTCAAAAGCGGCCGTGAGGTGATCACCACCTCGTTTTCGCCGTTTGAAATCCTGTTCTGTGTGGCAGGCCTGTACCTGTTGATCAACCTGCCGCTGTCGAAAATGGCCAGCCGGCTTGAGCGGAGGCTCGCGCAAAGTGATTGAAGTCCGCGATCTGGTAAAAGTCTTCGACACCCGTGGTCACGTCGTGCGCGCGGTGGACCATGTGACCACACAAGTGGCCAAGGGCGAAGTGCTGGTGGTAATCGGCCCGTCGGGCTCCGGCAAGTCAACTTTCCTGCGCTGTCTGAATGGCCTGGAAGCGTTCGATTCGGGCTCGGTGAGCATCGACGGCCTGCAACTGGCCGATCCGAAAACCGACGTGAACGCCTATCGCCGTGAAGTCGGCATGGTGTTCCAGCACTTCAACCTGTTCCCTCACATGACCGTGCTGGAAAATCTGTGCCTGGCGCAAAAAGTCGTGCGCAAGCGCGGCAAGAAAGAACGCGAGGCCAAGGCCCTGGCGCTGCTGGAAAAGGTGGGCATTGCGCAAAAGGCCAACGAGTTTCCATCACGTCTTTCCGGCGGCCAGCAGCAGCGCGTCGCGATCGCTCGCGCCTTGGCGATGGAGCCCAAGGTGATGCTGTTCGATGAGCCCACTTCGGCCCTCGACCCGGAAATGGTCGGCGAAGTACTGGACGTGATGAAGACCTTGGCCCTGGAAGGCATGACCATGGTCTGCGTCACCCACGAAATGGGTTTTGCCCGCGAAGTCGCCGACCGGGTGCTGTTCTTCGATCACGGCAAGTTGCTGGAAGACGCGTCCCCGGCCGAGTTCTTCGATGCCCCGAAAGACCCGCGGGCCCAAGCGTTTCTGCGCCAGGTCCTGTAAGCGTCATAGCCTGAATTTGCCGATCAGTGTCTGCAGATCCAGGCTGAGCCGCGTCAACTGAACACTGGCGGCCGCCGTTTCTTCGCTGGCGGCTGCCGTCTGTTCCGATACGTCCCGCACCTTCAACACGCTGCGATTGATCTCCTCGGCCACCGCGCTTTGCTGCTCGGCGGCGGCGGCAATCTGCGGATTCATTTCCTGAATGATCGATACCGTGCGCGCAATGGCCGCCAGCGCATCACCGGCATCGCGGGTCAGGCCGACGCTGGCGTCGGTCAGGTTTCGGCTGCTGTCCAGGATATCCGCCACCTGCTCGGTGCCTTTGTTCACGTCAAGGATCAGCCCTTCGATTTCTTCCGCCGATTCCTGTGTGCGTTGCGCCAGGGTGCGTACCTCATCGGCGACCACGGCAAACCCTTCACCGGCACTCCCGGCGCGCGCCGCTTCGATGGCGGCGTTCAGCGCCAGCAGGTTGGTTTGCTGGGACACGGACTTGATCACGTCCAGCACACTGCCGATCTTCTGGCTCTCCTGTTGCAGTGCGAGCATGGCGCGGCTGGACAGTGCCATTTCATTGGCCAGGTGACCAATCTGCTGCACCGCCTGCGTGACCACCTGTTCACCGGCGTTGGCCTGTTGGTCTGCTTCATGGGCGGCGGCCGACGCCCGTTCGGCATGTCGCGCGACCTCCTGGGCGGTGGCGAGCATTTCGTTCATGGCCGTGGCTACCTGGTCGGTTTCGTCTTTCTGGTGGTTGACTCCCGTACGGGTCTGCAAGGTGACGGTGGATAATTGTGCGGCGGCGCTGGCGATCTGCCGCGCGCTGTCACCGATGCTGCTGATCAGGCTGCGCAGGTTGCGCGTCATCTGCCCGATGCTCCGTTGCAATTGGCCCAGTTCATCGCGTCGCGCCACCTGGATGTCGTGGCTCAGGTCGCCGTCGGCGACACGATGGGCAGCGTTGAGGATTTCACGCAGCGGTACGGCAATCTGCCGGGCAATCCACCACGCGGCCAGCGTGCCCAATAGCAAGGCGGACACGGTGACGCTGATCAGCAGTAGACGCGTGTGGCTCGTTTCGTGATCACCCTGGGTGTTCTGGCTTTCAATCAGCAGGAGGTTTTGCTCGCGCAGCTCATTGAGTTGTTGTTCAAAGCGGTTTTGCACGGCCTCAGTGTTGAGCTGGGCGTCCTTGAGCTTGGTGAGTTGCTCGCGATAGTTGGCCAGCTCGGTTTTGAGCGGCGCCGAGTCGACAGGCAGTGTGGCGACTGCGGCCTGTGCGACTTCCAGCGCGTCGAGAGTCCTGGCGATGGCCTCGGCGTAAGCTTGCAGCGATTGTGCGGCCCATGCGGGGCTCTGGACGCGATCCTCGGCCTGCTCCAGGGCTTGGCGCAGTTGTTCGATGGTCTCGAGCGCGTTCCCGTCTTGTTGATCGGGTAATTCGCTGGCGAGTTGCGCGAGCGTCTCGCTGGCTTGCAGCGCCGTCCTTTTGAGCGAAGGGCGAATACTCTCGCGTTGCTCGATCAAGGGTGGCAGTTGCGCCAGTGCCGCCTTGAAACCAGCGACCAATCGCGTCGCGTCCTGCAAGCGCTGCAGGTCGACAGGGTCTTTCAAACGGTTTGAAAGGTTGCCCAGATGCCCATCGATCCGTTCAATCTTCATGGCCATCTTGCCCAGGCTGTCGGCGTCCGTAAGGGTGCGGTACACGATGCGGTCAGCGCGCATGGATTCTGTCTCGACGGCCAATTGCCCCAGGACCGTCAGGCTGCTGGATCGGTACAGGGCGGTATTCAAGGCTTGCCAGCCGGTAACGGCGATCAGGAAGCTGAGGACCAGCACTTGGCCGAATCCCAGGATGAGCTTGATGCGGACGCTGGCATTGACCAGCAAGTGGGTCAGCCGAGAAAACATGGTGAACCTCCAATCAGAAAAAGCGTTCCGTTAAGACGCTAAAACGATTCGAGGTGATGGCGGGCTGATAACTGCGTAGGAAGTTTCATAAATTGCGGCGGCCTTGATGGACCGCCGCGATGAAACGGTCAGACGCGGAAGCGCCCGACCAAGGTCTGCAAATAGATCCCCAGCCGCGCCAGTTCTGCGCTGGATGCGGCGGTTTCTTCGCTGGCCGACGAAGTCTGCTCGGACACGTCGCGCACATTCAACACGCTGCGGTTGATCTCTTCGGCAACGGCGCTCTGCTGCTCGGCGGCGGTGGCGATCTGCGAGTTCATCGCCTGGATGGCCGAGACTGTGCGGGTGATGCTGGCCAACGCACTGCCGGCGCGACGGGTCAGGTCGACGCTGCTGTCGGTCAGGCCACGGCTGTTGTCCAGGATGGTGGCCACATGCTGGGTGCCACTTTGCAAGCCGACGATCAACTCCTCGATCTCTTCGGTGGACTTCTGGGTACGTTGGGCCAGGCTGCGTACTTCATCGGCCACCACTGCGAAACCGCGTCCGGCTTCACCGGCGCGTGCCGCTTCAATCGCCGCGTTCAGCGCCAACAGGTTGGTTTGCTGGGCCACCGACTTGATCACATCGAGTACGCTGCCGATCTTGTCGCTTTCGCGTTTCAGATCGCCCATGGCGACTGTGGAATTGCCGACTTCGGTGGCCAGGCGCTCGATCTGGTTGATGGCTTCATTGACTACTTTGTCGCCTTCGCGGGCCTGTTGGTCAGCGGCCACGGCGGCTTCGGACGCTTCCTCGGCGTTGCGCGCCACTTCCTGCACGGTGGCAGCCATTTCGTTCATGGCGGTGGCCACCTGGTCGGTTTCGACCTTCTGGCTATTGACCCCGGCGCTGGTTTGTTCGGTCACGGCCGACAGTTGTTCGGCGGCGCTGGCGATCTGGGTGACGCCGTCGCTGATGCCGCCGATCAGTTCGCGCAGGCCCACGGTCATGCTTTGCATGGCGCGTTGCAACTGGCCCAGTTCGTCCTGGCGCATCGAGTCCAGGTTGTGGCTCAGGTCGCCAGAGGCCACGCGCTCTGCGACTTTGAGTGTCTGGTTCAATGGGATGACGATTTGGCGGGTAATGGCCAGGGCAGCGAATATGCCGAAAATCAGCGCCAGCACGGTGGCCAGCAGCAACAGCTGTTTGGCGCGCACCACGTCGGCATCACGCACCGCCGTTTGCGAGGTGGTGAGTTTTTCGCTATGGCCCAACAGGATATCGCCTTGGGCCTTCATGGTTGCCATGGCGGCCGCGCTGGCGACTTGAGCGTCGCGATACTGGCTGACGGCAGCGCGATAGGCTTGCAGCGACACGCCGGCTTCTTGCAGGTTGGCCTGGTAAGGCGCTGGTAGCTGGCCTTGCAGGTCGCTGATTTTTTTCAGGGCGTTGTCGATGGCATCCAGGGCAGGTTGTTCGGCCTCCGTCTTGCCGCTGTAGGTGTAGCCGCGAACCTGGAAGCGCGATTGCTGGATCAGTTTGCTCAACTCCACCACGCTATTGAACTGGGTGACGCTGTCACCTTGCAGCAGGGCTTTTTCGATTTCATTGATCTTGACCACCGCATTGTCGGCGGTGTCACCCAATTGGCTGCGGGCGCCTTCACGCTTGAGGCCGGCCTGGACCATGGTGGCGAAGGCGTTTTTGTATTGGTTCAGGGCCTCCAGTTGTTGCTCGACCAGCGCCTTGTCGCTGGGCTGTTCGATCAGGCCCTGGGCGGTTTTCAGGCCACTGTCCAACTGCGTGAGCAGGCCATTGACCGCATCCGTGCCTTGTTCGCCGCGACGCATTTCGAAGTCCAGGCGTGCCAACCGCAGGTCTTTGGTCAGGCTGTTCAGGCTGGAAATAAACCCCAGTTTGTCGCCACGGCTGGTCACGTCGCTCAAGCCGGTCCAGCCGGTGAAGGTGATCAACAGCGTCAGAATCAACACCAAGCCAAAGCCTACGCTCAGCTTGCGATTGACGCTCACATTCCCCAGTTTTTCGGCTAACCAACGATACATGCTGCGTTCTCCTTTGGAACAAGGCTTGGACTTATTCAAAGGCTATCGGCTGGCAGGGAGATATCTGTAGGAAAGGCTGAAGTTGTCGTGAGCGAGCTGGCCCTGACGGGCTGGCCAGGACCTGCCCCGCGCAGGGCTGGCGCTCACTGCAACATGCCGGTTCGTCGCTAGAAGAGACGGGCGAGCAGGGCGGTGACGGCAGTTTCCACGCGCAGGATGCGTGCGCCGAGTTGCACCGGTTGCAAGCCGGCCTTGGTCAGCAGGTCCACTTCGTAGGGAATCCAGCCGCCCTCGGGGCCAATGGCTAGCGTCACCGGCTCATCCAGCCCGCGTGGGCAGGCCGGGTAATCACCGGGGTGGCCGATCAGGCCCAGGGTGCCTGCGGTCATGGCCGGTAAACGGTCTTCAACGAACGGCTTGAAGCGCTTTTCGATAATGATCTCCGGCAGCACCGTATCCCGCGCCTGTTCCAGGCCCAGGATCAGCTGCTCACGGATCGCTTCAGGCTCCAGGAACGGTGTTTGCCAGAAGCTCTTCTCCACCCGGTAGCTGTTGACCAGCACCACCTTGGGCACGCCCATGGACGCTACGGTTTGCAGCACCCTACGCAACATTTTCGGGCGTGGCAGTGCCAGCAACAGGGTCAGGGGCAGTTTGGCCGGCGGTGGTTGATCGAAGCTGACTTGCAGCTCGGCCTCGCACGTTTCCAGGCGCACTAGTTGGGCGTTGCCCATCAGGCCGCCAAGGCTGCCCACTCGAAGGCTGTCGCCCACTGCAGCGCGGTGGACTTCCTGCATGTGCACCAGGCGTCGATCACGCAGAATGACCCGGTCGGCCGCGATAAAGTCGGCCTCCTCCAGCAGCAGCAGGTTCACGGCTGGGTCGCTGGCGGCTGGTCGTTGTCAACGGGCGGGTCATCCGGCTGGTCGCTGCGCTTGGTGATCAGGCTGCCGAACAGGATACCGATCTCGAACAGCATCCACATGGGCACGGCCAGCAACGTCTGGGAGAAGATGTCCGGCGGCGTGAGAATCATGCCGACCACGAAGCAGCCGATGATCACGTACGGGCGGATCTTTTTCAGGTATTTGACGTCGACCACGCCGATCCACACCAGCAGCACCACGGCCACCGGAATTTCGAAGGCCACGCCGAAGGCGAAGAACAACGTCATCACGAAATCGAGGTAGCTGGTGATGTCGGTCATCATCTCCACGCCGGCCGGAGTGGCTGCGGCGAAGAATTTGAAGATCAGCGGGAACACCAGGAAATAGGCGAACGCCATGCCGGTGTAGAACAGCAGGATGCTCGACACCAGCAGCGGCACCGCGATGCGCTTCTCATGCTTGTACAGGCCCGGTGCGATAAAGCCCCAGATCTGATGCAGGATCACCGGGATCGCCAGGAACAGCGACACCATCATGGTCAGCTTCAGCGGCGTGAGGAACGGCGACGACACATCGGTGGCGATCATCGTTGCACCGGCCGGCAGGTACTGGCGCAGAGGCGTCGAGACAAACGTGTAGATTTGCTGGGTAAAGGCGAACAACCCGGCAAAGATGATGAAGATGGCCGCTACGCAACGCAGCAGGCGGGTACGCAACTCGGTGAGGTGCGAGACCAGCGGCATGTGCTGGTCGTTTTCCGGTTTATCAGCGCTCATGGGGCTCGCGGCGGCAATGTAGGGTCATGGGGCGCGGGCGACGCAACGGGCGTCGGCGCAGGCTCGGTGGGCGCAGCGGGCGTGGTTTCTGCAACGGGGGCCGGTGCAATGCTGTGTTCGGCCACAGGCTCGACCGGCTTGGCCGGCTCCTGTACCGGCGACAGAATCTTCCGGGCTTCCTGTTCCAACGACATTATGTGTTCGTTGTGCAGTTGGCGGCGGATCTCATCGGCACCGATTTCCCGTTCAACTTCCTGTTTGATGGCATTGAAACTGCGTTTCAGGCGCCCGATCCACAGGCCGGCCGTGCGCGCGGCACCGGGCAGGCGTTCCGGCCCCAACACCAGCAAGGCCACGAGGCCGACGAGTAACAGTTCAGAGAAGCTGATACCAAACATTAGTCAGTGCTCACGAGTCTTTGCGGGTCGGCTCTTCGACTTTTTCAGCCTGCACGTCGAAGGTCCGACGCTCGGTGATCGGCTGGGTGGCCTGCGGGTGTACCGGTTGGGCCGGCGGCACCGGATTGACGACCGGGTCGGCTGGTTTTTCGTCGTCGTTCATGGCTTTGCGAAAGCCCTTGATCGACTCGCCCACGTCGGTCCCCAGGTTCTTGAGTTTCTTGGTGCCGAATACCAGTACCACCACCACCAGAATGACGATCCAGTGTTTCCAGTCAAAAATGCCCATGCTGCAATTCCTCTGTAGAAGTTATTCAGGCGGACGGGCGCGAGGCCTTTTCGACGTGCCCGGACAAGCCGAAGCGACGGTCCAGTTCGTCCAGTACGGCCTGTGGATGCTGCCCCAATTGGGCGAGCATGACCAGGCTATGGAACCATAGGTCGGCGGTTTCGTAGATGACATCGCTGCAGTCGCCGCTGATTTGCGCGTCCTTGGCGGCGATGATGGTCTCGATGGATTCTTCGCCGAGTTTCTCCAGGATCTTGTTCAGGCCCTTGTGGTACAGGCTGGCGACGTAGGAGCTGTCGGCATCCGCGCCTTTGCGGTCTTCCAGCACCTGGGCCACACGGTTCAGGGTATCGCTCATGTTCAGTGTCCTGCCGAGTAGATGGCGTGCGGGTCTTTGAGCACCGGCTCCACAACTTTCCATTCGCCGTTCTCGAACACGCGATAGAAGCAGCTGTGACGGCCGGTGTGGCAGGCGATGTCGCCGATCTGCTCGACCTTGAGGATCACCACGTCGGCGTCGCAGTCGATGCGCATCTCGTGCAGGGTCTGCACGTGCCCGGACTCTTCGCCCTTGCGCCACAGTTTGCCACGCGAGCGTGACCAGTAGATGGCGCGCTGCTCAGTGGCAGTGAGGCTCAGGGCCTCGCGGTTCATCCAGGCCATCATCAGTACGCGCCCGGTCTTGTAGTCCTGGGCAATGGCCGGCACCAGGCCGTCACTGTCCCACTTGATCTCGTCCAGCCAGTCTTTCATGTTCGGCTCCGGCAATTTGCGACAGTGTATAACCGGATTGGCTATCGACGCACGATCAGATAAACGCCCACGGCGACCATGATACCGGCCGGCCAGTGGCCCAGCTGGTTCAGCGGGCCACCAATGGCCAACATCACCCCGCCGACCAGGTGCGCGGCGCCCAGCAGGCGCAGGAACCAGTCGTCCTTGCGCTTCTGCCAGGGCGGCGCCGGGTCCTTGGCGTGGGGCTGGGACATGCGCTCGAGCAGGTCGCGAGTCATGTTGGCCAGGTGGGGCAGTTGCTCGAACTGGCTGTGCAGATTGCCGATCAGGGTCTTCGGGCTGACCCGCTCGCGCATCCAGCGTTCGAGGAACGGTTGTGCGGTGTTCCACAGGTCGAGGTCCGGGTACAGCTGGCGACCCAGGCCTTCGATGTTCAGCAAGGTTTTCTGCAGCAGCACCAACTGCGGCTGCACTTCCATATTGAAGCGCCGCGCGGTCTGGAACAGGCGCATCAGCACCTGGCCGAAGGAAATATCTTTTAACGGTTTTTCAAAGATCGGCTCGCAGACGGTGCGGATCGCCGCTTCGAATTCGTTGAGCTTGGTTTCCGCCGGCACCCAGCCCGAATCGATGTGCAACTGTGCCACGCGGCGGTAGTCGCGCTTGAAGAAGGCAAACAGGTTGCGTGCCAGATAATCCTGGTCTTCCGGAGTCAGGCTACCGACGATGCCGCAGTCGATCGCAATGTACTGCGGGCTCCACGGGTTCACGGTGCTGACGAAGATGTTGCCCGGGTGCATGTCGGCGTGAAAGAAGCTGTCGCGGAACACCTGGGTGAAGAAGATCTCCACGCCACGTTCGGCGAGCATCTTCATATCGGTACGCTGGTCAGCCAGGGTCGCGAGGTCGGTGACCTGCACGCCATAGATGCGCTCCATCACCAGCACTTTGGGGCGGCACCAGTCCCAATACACTTGCGGCACGTACAGCAGCGGCGAGCCTTCGAAGTTGCGCTTGAGCTGGCTGGCATTCGCCGCTTCGCGCAACAGGTCGAGTTCGTCGTAGATGGTTTTTTCGTAATCGGCGACCACGTCCACCGGGTGCAGCAGGCGTGCGTCGGCGGAGAAGCGTTCGGCGGCGCGGGCGAGGATGAACAGCCACGCCAGGTCCTGGCCGATGATCGGCTTGAGACCGGGGCGAATCACCTTCACCACCACTTCTTCGCCGGTCTTGAGTTGTGCGGCGTGCACTTGCGCCACCGAGGCCGAAGCCAGCGGCTCGATGTCGAAGCGTCTGAACACCTCGCTGATCTTTTTGCCGAGCTGTTCTTCGATCAGCTTGACCGATTGCTGGGAGTCGAACGGTGGCACGCGGTCCTGCAGGAGCATCAGTTCGTCGGCGATGTCTTCCGGCAGCAGGTCGCGGCGGGTGGAGAGGATCTGTCCGAACTTGATGAAGATCGGCCCCAGGTCCTGCAGTGCCAGGCGCAGGCGCGCGCCACGGCTCAGTTCCAGCTGCTTGCGCGGGAACCAGCGCCATGGCAGCACATAGCGTACCGCCAGAAGAAACCACGGCAGGGGCAGGGCGAACAGCAGGTCATCGAGGCGGTAGCGGATTACGACGCGCTGGATACGAAACAAACGGCGGACGGCGAGCAGCTTCATGCGTTATCGCTTGGATCAAGGGAACGGCTCAGGCGCTCGAAGCGGGCCTCAAGGCGTTCCAGGTCGATTTTGGCCTTGTCGAGCTCACGAAAGCGCGCTTGCGCTTCCCGTTGTCCGACCAGAGTGCGCGATTCTTCGCTCAGGTATTCGGCAAGGTTCTGGTTGAGGCTGGCGAACCCTTGCTGGTACCAGCGCGAGCGGCTGCGCAGGTGCCCGCTGATCAACTGGGTGGCGACGGGGCCGATCCAGCGCGACAGCTCGTATTCCCAGTCCAGCTCCAGGTCTTGCAGCACGGCGGCCAAGTCCATCAGCACCGCGCTGTCGCCTTCCAGCTCCACTTCGGCGCTGTGCAGGATGGCGGTCTTGTTGCGGCTCAGGGCCAGGTGCAACAGGCTCGATGCCGGCGCACGCAGGGTGCAGTCAGCTTCGGCGGCCCAGTTGCCGGCGAGCATCAGGCCTTCATCGCTGGGCAGGATAAACAGCTGCAAGGCGGGGCTGCGGCAGTCGACGGCGATGATCTTGCCGTTGAGGTGAGCGAGCCGCGCCAGGGCAGTGCCGTCCAGGCGCAGCACACGGTTGATGCCGTGTTCCACGCTGGCGAGGAGACCTTTGAGCAGCATCAGGGCTTGATGCCGCGATGCAGGGCGACGATGCCCGAGGTCATGTTGTGATAGGTCACGCGGTCGAAACCGGCTTCTACCATCATCGACTTCAGGGTTTCCTGGTCAGGGTGCATGCGGATCGATTCGGCCAGGTAGCGATAGCTGTCGGCGTCATTGGTGATCAGCTTGCCCATCAACGGCATGAAGGCGAAGGAGTAGGTGTCGTAGACCTTGGACATCAGCGCATTGGTCGGTTTGGAGAACTCCAATACCAACAGGCGGCCACCGGGCTTGAGTACGCGCAGCATGGAGCGGATCGCGTCTTCTTTGTGGGTGACATTGCGCAGGCCGAAGGCGATGGTCACGCAGTCGAAATGGTTGTCCGGGAACGGCAGCTTTTCCGCGTCGGCCTGGACGAACTCGATATTGCCGGCCACGCCTTTATCCAGCAGGCGATCGCGACCGACCTTGAGCATCGAACCGTTGATGTCCGCCAGCACTACCTGGCCGGTAGGGCCGACGAGCTTGGAGAACTTGGCCGCCAGGTCGCCCGTGCCGCCGGCGATGTCCAGCACGCGGTTGCCGGTGCGCACGCCCGACAATTCGATGGTGAAGCGTTTCCACAGGCGGTGCATGCCGCCCGACAGTACGTCGTTCATCAGGTCGTACTTGGCGGCCACGGAGTGGAACACCTCAGCGACTTTTTCCGCTTTCTGGCTTTCCGGGACGTTCTTGAAGCCGAAGTGAGTGGTGGGTTCGGCATCGCTGCCTTTGCGCTGATCAGTCATATCGCTGTCACCAAGAGAGAATGCGGGACATGATAATCCCCATGGCCTGCTTTGTCTTGGCAAGGCTGAAGGTAAGATAGGCGGTCACCGGGACCTTTTGCCGCATGGCAGGTGTTCCACTCGCTATTAAAGAGGAGTCATAGCAATGGCCCGTATTACCGTTGAACGTGCACACACCTTGGGTAAGGAAGGCGCGCGGGCGAAGGCCGAGAAGTTGGCGCACAAGCTCAAGGAGCAATATGGTCTGGAGCCATCATGGTCTGGCGATACCTTGAACCTCAAGCGTTCGGGGGTTAAAGGCACTGTATTAGTGGCCGATGATTCGCTGCGTATTGATGTGGAATTGGGCCTGTTGATGTCGGCCATGAGCGGCACTATCAAGTCCGAAATCGAGAAAGCGTTGGATAAGGCGCTGGCTTGATCCTCTGCGCTTAGGGTGCCGATTCTAATTTTTCATCCTACTTTGTGCCCAGGCCCTCAACTCCTGCGGGCTGTTCCTCCACCCTATTTTGCGTGAGGTGCACCATGGCCAAAGTTATTTTGAAGAAAAAAAACGACGTACAGTCCACCGCCCTGAGTGACGTTAAAAGCTATGCCCGCAAGATCTGGCTGGCGGGTCTTGGTGCGTATGCCAAGGTCGGCAGCGAGGGCGGCGAGTACTTCAAAGAGCTGGTTAAGACTGGTCAACATGTTGAAAGTAAAGGCAAAAAAGTTGTGGTTGAACAACTTGATGCTGCCAACAGTCAGATTGATCAAGTCAAGAGTAATGTCTCAGGTGTCAAAGGCCTGGTAGAAGTTCAACTGGATAAAGTTGAAAAAGTCTTTGACACGCGTGTTGCAAGTGCCTTGAATCGGATCGGCATTGCGTCTAAACATGACGTTGAGACACTCTCTGCTAAGCTCGAAGAGCTGACGGCATTGCTCGAACGTGTCGCGCGTAAACATTAAGGAGACAACGGGATGGCTGTTCAAAAGAAAACTCAAAAAGATGGCAGCTCGTGGATCGGGGAAGTTGAAAAATACTCCCGTAAGATCTGGCTTGCTGGTTTAGGCGTGTACTCGAAGGTGAGCAGTGACGGCGGTAAATACTTCGAGACCTTGGTTAAAGATGGCGAGAAAGCCGAGAAGTTGACCAAGACCACCGTGGGCAAGAAAGTCGAGGCGGCCAAGGCCAGCGCCGGCTCCGCCAAGTCCAGTATTTCTGATACCTGGGGCAAGTTGGAAGAGTCGTTCGACAAGCGTCTGAACAGTGCAATTTCTCGATTGGGCGTACCCAGCAAGGCTGAGCTGAAGACGCTGCACAGCAAGGTCGACACGTTGACCAAGCAAATCGAAAAGCTCACCGGCGCGAAAGTGGCTCCGGCGAAAACCGCAGCCGCCAAACCGGCAGCCAAGCCTGTTGCTAAAACCGCAGCTGCCAAGCCTGCCGCGAAAACGGCTGCCAAGCCGCTGGCAAAAGCCGCCGCCAAGCCTGCAGCCAAGGCTCCGGTAAAAGCCGCTGCCAAACCAGCCGCCAAAACCGCCGCCGCTAAACCTGCGGCCAAGCCTGCTGCTAAACCAGTGGCCGCCAAAGCCGCTGCCAAGCCCGCCGCCAAAACCGCCGCCGCTAAACCTGCTGCCAAACCGGCCGCCAAGCCTGTTGCTAAAACCGCGGCTGCCAAACCAGCCGCTAAGCCGGCCGCCACTAAACCAGCTGCCAAGCCAGCGGCAAAACCAGCCGCCGCTAAAAAGCCAGCAACTGCTAAGAAGCCTGTGGCACCGAAGCCAGCTGTTGCGGCCAAGCCTGCCACCGCGTCTGCTTCAACCGCCTCCACAGCCAACTCGGTTTCCGCACCGGCGTCTGCTGCCAATACTGCGACTGCAACGCCGGCCACCCCGACGCCATCCAGTCAGTCCTGATTTAACCGGGACAAAAATGCCCGGCCTGCGAAGGCCGGGCATTTTTTTTGCGCGCTCAGGCACTCGTCAGTTGTAAGTGATGGACACGGTAACGGCGCTGACCAGGCTGCCTTGGCTGATCGCTGCGCCGGTTTTATGGTAGGCGGCCCGAAGCGGCAGAACCGCCTTGTTGTCGCTGGTCGGCACCGTTCGGCTACGTTGGGCGGGCGTGCCATTGGCGGGGATCGTTGCAAGAGTGGAGGTGCGATGCGCCAGCCAGAGGGCTGTCCCCGCGGAGGTGCCGGCGTTGGCAAATAACAGCCCGTTGCCCGTGGAGACGGTGCCGGCAAACAGGAAAATCACATTGCGGATGTCCGATTCGCAGTCGGCGGAAATCTCAAAGTCATGCTCCCCTGTGAAATTGACCGAATCAAAGTCAGATACTTTGACTGTTGGCAGGGTAATGGTGCGGTTCACATCGCCAGCGGCCAGGTTGCAGGTACCCGCGTCGACCTGGCCCTTGAAGTTAAGGATGCCAGTGGTCGCGGCGTGTACCGTGCTGGCGGCCAGGCCCGCGGTCATTACCAGCGCTAAAGGCAGGATTCGAAAGCTCATCAGGTAGTCCTTGTTGTTTCAGTTATAGGTAATGTTGACGGTGGCAGTACTGGCGAGCGTGCCTGAGCTGACCGTGCCGTTTTTGTGATAAGCCGCGCTGAGCGGCAGGATGGCGCGATTGCCGGAAACCACCAGCGTGCGCGTGCCGTTGTTGCTGATGGTCTGGGGTACGCCGTTGATGCGTGAGTACAGCCACAGCGCTACACCGGCGGCGGTGCCGGTGTTGGCGAACAGCGCGTCGTTCCCTGAGGCGGGAGTGCCGGTGATGCTGAAGGTGACGCTGGCTGCATCGGTGCAGTTGGCTGTCAGATCGAAGTCTTTTGCGCCCGCGTAGACCTCGTCTTTCAAGGCACTGACTTGGATGGGCGGGAGCGTGATGGTGCGGTTGACGTCACCGGCAGCCAGGTCGCAGGTGGCGGCAGGCCTGACAAAGCGGACCGGGCTGCCGAGCTGCAGTTGAAAGCGCTCTGGAGTGATAACCCAGTGCTTTTCCCAGAATCTTCCACTGGGTATTGTCCCTGTCGTCACCGGTCCGATTTTGTAGAAGGTGGCTTGCGCTGAGGTGAAGCTGGGTATCTTGCCGTAAACCTGTTGGTAACCTTGGTCATACAGTGCAAAGGCTGTCGGGCCGCCACCGCCGGCCCACGTCATCGTGATCCGCAGGCCTACACCTGGAACCTCCGTGTGGTAGGCCTCGGTCCCTGGGTGTTGCAGTCGGGTATATCGACCCCAGACCCCGCTATGGGTAGCAACACTGCACTGCGCAAAGTAGTCGGGAGCCGTGCCGTTGAACGCCACGCTAGTGATGACGCTTCCTACCGGGAGGCTGTCCGGTACAGTGATCGTCGCCGGCAGATTCAAGGTAAACGTATCATTCTGGAATCTGTCGCAGTTCGCCTGGGCGGCGACCGGTATGCCAAGGGCCAGCAGTGCCGAAACGAGCAGGATAGGGTGTTTCATCGTCAGTCCCTTAGTCAGAAATAGGGGGTTGGGCGCGATGCGCGCGCTCGCGGTATCAATCGCTTGTCCTGGCTGTGCAAGTGCCGGCGTCCAGATGGCGCAAGCGCTGGGCACCTTTCGTTCCCGGCGCTTTGCCCAGGCCGTAGTGCAGCCGGCAAGACGCGTCGTCATGGCTACCCCACTTGACGGTCAAAAGCCCCTGGTCACGCGGCACGCGTACGAACGCCTTGCCGCCCTGGCCGACGATCCCCACGCTTGCTCCGTCTTCATCGAACACATCCGACCCGAACGGCAGCAGGCTGCCATCCTCGCGCAGTGCCGTGATCAGCACGGCTTGGCCGCTGACTGTGTCGAACTGCAGCTTCACCACCGAGCCTGCACGGGGCGCCACATTTTGCGCGGCGGTCTTGAGTTCCACGTCGACCGACAGGTCCTTGGGGTCCAGCTCGACCACGTTCTGGCGATACGGCGTGAGGTGGGGCACTACGGCAAAACCACGCTTGCCGACCTGTGCACCGTGGTTGCCATTGACCCTTGCACCTTGGGCATCCGGCGCCTGGACGATGCCGATGGTGTCGCCCAGCTCCGGGGCAAAGGTCACGTCGTCAGCGTGGGCGACAACGCCACCGGTCATGCCAAATGACATGGCGCGGTAGGTGTTGCTCTGGCCATACCCTGCGGACAGCACGCCATGACTGGCCTGGTACTTGACGTCGGCGGTCACGGAGTTACCGCTGCCTTGCGTACGACTGCCTCCCACCCCATAGGTGAATTCACTGCGTTCGCCCAGTGTGCCGCCAAGGTTCACGCGCTCGCCGCTGCTTTGATTGCCGCGAAAGGCCGTGCTGGTCAGGGTCGGTGACCGCGCGTCGCTGCCCAACGGCATGCTCACGGTCAGCTCCAGTTGTTTATCGACCCGGTCACTCAGCAGATCCTTGGTGCGCTGGGCACTGACGGTGTAGTGCATGCCCTTCCAGCTACTGGTGTAGCCGGCGGTGAAGGTCAGGTTGCCGCTTGCGCGATTCCAGTAGTTTTGTGAAGAACCGGTCAAGTACACCGAGCCGTTGCCCAGGCTCTGGTTAAGGCTGATGTCCATCCTGTCACGCAGGCGCGACAGGTTGTCCAGGCTGCGCCCGTCGATGGCCAGGTCGCGGACCCGTGCCGCGTCCGCGATGCTCAGGAAACCTTCCGTGGAATAACGGTAGGCACCGAGGGCAAAGTGCGTACCGGTGTCGGTGAAGTTCTTGCTGTAGCGTAACTGCAGGCTTTGTCCGCCACGCGGTTCGTGACCCGGCAGGGCCGCTCTCGAGGTGGTCAGGTCAAGAGACAGGGCTCCGACCGGGGTATTGAACGCCGCACCCAGCAGTTGCGACAGATAGTCCTCGCTCACTACCGCGCCCATGTAGGCAGTGAGCAGGTTGTTGAGCCCGTTCTGGTAGGTCGCCTGCGCCAGAACAGGTGGATGGTGCAGCCCGATTTCGTCCAACTGGCCGACACTCAGCGAGTAGCGGGTATGGCCCGTCCTCAGCAGGTTGGCGTTGGCGGCGAATGGCACGATGAATTCGCGCTGACGGCCGTCGGCTTCAGTCACCGTAACGGTCAAGTCGCCGCCATAACCTGTAGGAAACAGGTCGTTGAGGACAAATGGACCGGGCGCCACAGACACTTCATCCAGCAGCACGCCACGTTGGCGCACGGTGACTCGGGCATTGGTCTGGGCGATGCCCCGTACGACGGGCGCAAAGCCGGCCAGGGAGTCCGGCAGCATTCGGTCATCGCTGAACAGGCTGGCGCCGCGCAGGCGTACGCTGTCGAACAGCTCCCCTGGGGTGTAGATCTCGCCCAGCATCAGTTGTGAGCGCAGTAGGGGCAGTTCGCGTTGCACGTAGGTGCTGCTGCTTTGATAGCCTGATGCGGCGTCGGTCTGGCTGAAGCTGCCATTGTGGCGCCAATGCCAGTCACCCAGATTGAGCCCGGTGTTCAGGCCCAGATAATGAGAGTTGAGCGAGCGGCCTTGGGTGCGGGTGGCAAAGGTGTTGACGTTGTAGCGTGCGAAGGCTGCATCGACCCCGCCATCCCAGTGCTTGGGGTCAACATAGCCACGCGCTTTGCGCGCCAGGTAGATCTGCGGAACCTGCAGCGTCAGGCGGTTTTCGCCCGAGTCGAATTGGCTGGTGCTGCCTGGCAGGTAGGTGGACATCTCGGCGCACGCGGCAAACGCGGGGATGGGCGTTCGACCGGCCTCGGCGGGTTGTTTCTGAGGCGCATCCAGGTCGACACCAAACCTGAGCAGCGCGTCTCGCTCCAGGCACATCTGTGCAGAGTCCTGGCCCTTGACGGCGACGAAGGCCACGGTTTCGCGCCCTATCCACTGGCCGTTGAGGTAGACATCGGTGCGGTAGCTGCCGGGGAGTACGACATTGCCCCGGCTGAATTTTGAAATATCGACCTGTTGGCCGCCCGTACCGTCCGGAAAGAAGGCCGGGTTGAACTCGACATTCTCGACCGCGTGGGCCTCGATGGCATGAGCACCGCTCAGCAGTAACAGGCAACGCGCCGTATGCGTCAACCGATGACGTGTCAGGGGCCAGTGTCTTACGCTGACAGGCGTATTCAAACTCATGTTTACCATTTCCAAAAAAAAGGTGCTGTCCGAATTCGGGCAAAGCGAAGCCCTGCCCTGAAAAATGGGCATCAAACGGGTGTGTTCAGTGAGGTGAGTAACGGGGGCGGGAAGCTACGGTGCTCGGCAGACCACGTCGCTCACATCGAAATCCTGGCGCGGTGAGATGTCTTCACTCCAAAGTCGTCGAGCGTCTGGAATTCCACAGTGGTTGCGCTGCCCGGCGGTGACTTGAGGCTGGGTACTTCAAAGCGGTTACGACCACCCGGGGCCACCATGTTCTCGGTGCTGGATGCCGCGGTCTTGCGTGCATGACGCAGCTTTGACTCCAGCACGTCGATGTCCTCGAACGTCACGTGATAGGGGGTGGGGTTGTAGACTTCCAGGACTTGCCCCTGCTCGGTGGATTCACGCCGCCATTGCAGTTTCCCCGGCGCAGCCTCAACCCCATAAGGCAGGTTCGGCGGGCGAAAAAACAGCTTGATCCGCGAGCGGAAGGCGAGCTGTAGCTGATTGGCCTGCTGAGCGTCTTGCGCCTGTGCGGGCACTTCCAGCAGGTTGAACCAGAACAGGCTTTCCTGTTTCGACGGCAAGCTTTCGCCGGTGTATGCCAGGCGAACAACCTGCTGCTTTCCGGGTTCCATGCGGAAGATCGGCGGCGTGGCGATAAACGGAACTCCGGCAAGATCCGGTGTGGAGTGTTCGTCGCCGTTGTCCAACCATGCCTGTATCAATACCGGTGACTGGTTTTTGCTTTCAAGCCTGACCGTCACCTCTTTGTCGTTCTGCGGGTAAATGATCCGGGTGTTGTTGATGACAACGCTGGCATGCGCGATGGCGCCGCCGAACAGCGCGAATGCCAAGGCCATCAGATTGAAAAGCCGATATGAAATAGAGGTTGCGTTCATGGGAGGTCATCGGGTGGTTGAAGAGGCAAGGTTTGCCGAATGGCGCACTCGGGCACCGAAGTCGCTGACGGTCGTGAACTCGACCTTGGAGGCGCCACGGGGGGGATCGCGCAGTTCTGGCAGGGCGAACAGTTTCACGTCGCCGGCCGGCATCAGCAGGCCATCGTTGGCCTCCTGGTTCGGCGCTTTGCTGAAGCGTTTACCTTCACTGAGCAAGTCAACGGTGGTCAGGGAAATATGGTACGGAGTCGGGTTGGTCGCCTGCAGCGCGTAGCCCTGATCCCGGGGCACCAGTTTCCATTGCAGTTTTGCCGGGGCGCTCCCCACCGGATAGGGTAATGACTGGGGGCGCAGGAACACGCGCAAGCGCGTACGGAACGCCAGTTCGATCTGGTTGTTTTGCTCGGCACCGGTAGCCACCGGGGGCACTTCCAGTACGTTCAGCCAGTACAGGCTTTCGCGGTCGGTGGGCGGTGTTTCGCCGGAGTAGCGCAGGCGCAATGCCTGCTGTTGATGAGGCTCGATGCGAAAGATCGGTGGTGACAAGGTGAACGGTGTTTGTGCCGTCGCCGGTGTCGAGCGCAGATCACCCGTGTCCAGCCAGGTCTGCACCAGCGCCGGGCGGTCGCCTTTGTTTTCCAGACGCACGACGACTTCCTGCTGTTCGGCAGGGAAGATCACGCGAGTGCCATAAATAATCACCCCTGCATGGGCGGGAATCGCTTGCAGCGATAACAACCCAACAGCACAGGTGGCCAGCGCGAGGCGAGCCATTGTTTTCATGTCCAAGGTCTCTTCGAATCAAGGGTGGGACCTGCAGGGCCGCTGCAGGTCCGTTACCTACAAGGCGTGGTGCTCCTTAATCGGCGTACACGACCATAAAGCCGACGCGCGTCTTGACCGTACCTTCGGTGGCAGGTGCCGTGGCGTACATTTGCGCGGCCAGTGGGATGACGGCCTGGTTGTCGGCGATGACTACGCCCTCCGATTTTTCGGTGTAGACGTTGATCGGAGTGCCGTTACGGTTAGTCACTTCAACCTGGACGTTCTTGGCGTTGGCGGTGTCATCAGGGTTGTCATAGCCATCGATGTTCAGGCGCCCGGTCGCCACGTCAATGGCCGGGCTGGTGGGGTCGAACGCGACCATGGCGGTGCGGCCATTGGTGCAGCTGCCTTCGCCTGGCGCGCCAATCCGGATGGTGAAGCCGGTCAGGTTGGCACGATCACCGGGTCGTGCCAGGCGCGCCGCAGAAACACCACCCAGGTTCACGTCCTTGACCACTGCACCGGTACCCGGCGCCGCGCCTTCGATGGTGCAGGTCGTATCGTTCACCAGCCCGGTGAAGTTGATGGTGCCGTCATTGGCTGCATGTGCGGTTTGCGATACGGCGGCAGCCAATGCAAGGGCTGTTGCAACGGTGGAGAGAGCATTGAATTTCATAGTATTTCCAAGCGTGATTTGTCTGGGATATGCCTCGCAGGCTTGTCAATTGTTTAAAGCGCTGCAAGTTGACGAGGCACACAGATAATCGGCTGGGACCGTTGATGCTGCCTATAGAGAAGTAACGATATTGGTCTCGTGATTGTTCGAAATTTTGTATTTAGAATCCAAATAGTTGTATTGACTATGGCGTGTAAGATTGCGCTGTAAGTTCGAGATGTAAGAGGAATCCTTATTGTTGTTATTGATTGATCCTCCCGAGCGGCTGGGATATACCGTGCTACTAATGATCGGCAAGTTTTTGTAATTAGCGGTACTCACAAGATCGGGTTTTTCGATGCCTACTTCAACTTCCAGTACGCACACCATCATGTTGCTTGATGATCATGAGATGGTTAGACAAGGGATCGAGCTGGGTCTGGGCAAGGAGGCCGACCTTGAGGTCATCGGTTCCTTCGGGACAGGCAAGGCATTATTGGAGGCGCTTGCCCTGCGATCTGCCGATGTGGTCGTGATGGATTTTATCCTGGGGCCTTCAGACATTGATGGCCTCAGTCTGATACAGACGCTGAGTCGACGTTTCAAACAGTGCAAACCTATCGTCCTGTCGTCCCACTACACACCGGCAACGGTGTTAATGGCGTTGAAGGCAGGAAGTTGGGGGGTATTGGGCAAAACCCAGAAGTTGACGGAGTTGATTGCGGCTATTCGAACAGTCGCACAGGGGCGCATTTACCTGCAGCCCTGTATGTTGCCGGAACAGCAGGGCACCCAACATGTCTTTAATGGCGCAGACATACAGTCAACGTTGGGTGGGGGCGGTTCGTTACCCACCAACACCAGCCTTACACCCAAAGAACAGGAGGTACTGCGGTGCTTTCTCGATGGCATGTCGGTGAGTTCAATTGCGGCAAAGTTCTCGCGCAGCGCCAGTACTATCAGTACGCAAAAACAATCGGCCTATCGAAAGCTGGGCATCAAGACCGATAGCGAGCTTTTCAAGTTCACTCAACAGTTTGGCAAGCCGGAATAGGCAGGCGGCAGACTGCAGGGCCTCAGCCCGGGTTATCCAGGTAACGCAGGGCGAACTGTTCTGTCGCCAGGCGGGCCGGTGCCAACAGGTGTGGCGCCACCAGCATCATGATTTGGTAGACCACCACCTGAACTTCACCTTCACGATCGAGAACCCTCTGGTAATCCAGGGAAAACAACAGGGTCAGGGTGATCTGTTCCACCAACTGGCCCAGGGCCTGGGTACTGCTGACCAACTGCCCCGCGGCTTTCAACCGTGCCAGCAGTGAAGCCAAGGTGCGCTTGAGTGCCGTCAGCAGGGTGCGAATGCCCTTGGCCAGTTTCGGCAGGCGCCCGGCGAGGTTCGACAGGTCCTGGAACAGAAAGCGGTAGTGGGCCATACGCTCGACGATCAGGTGCAGGAACAACCAATAATCTTCGGCCTCCAGTTGCGCGTTCGCGGGTGGATCGAGCAAGGGTGCCAGCTCACACTGAAAGCGCTCAAACAGCCCGAGTACCAGCGGCTCCTTGCCATGGAAGTGGTAGTAGAGGTTGCCGGGACTGATCCCCATCTCATTGGCCACCTCCATGGTCGACACGTTGGGCTCGCCCTTGCGGTTGAACAATTGCAGGGCACATTCAAGGATACGGTCGCGGGTCTTCATCCAGTCTTCTTAAATGAGTTCGTTGAGCTCAGCGCACCCGCACATAAGTGCCTGGCGCCGCTTCCATCGGTGGGTAATTCTGGTTGCCCAGGGCAGTTAGGGTTTCGCGTAGCACGCCCGAACGCTGCGCAATCCACTCCAGCCATTGCGGCCACCAACTGCCTTCGACGTGTTTGGCGTCGTAGTACCAGGCGCGTGGATCGCTGCTCAGCTTGGCGTTCTCGACGTAGTTGGCCTTGGGGTTGCCCGGCGGGTTGAGGATGCTCTGGATATGCCCGCTGTTGGACAGCACGAAGCGTCGCTCGCCGCCAAGTAATTGGGTGGAGCGGTACACCGCGTCCCACGGCGTGATGTGGTCGTTGATCCCGGCGACGCTGAAGCTGTCCACCGTGACCTTTTGCAGGTCGATCGGCGTGCCGCACACTTCCAGGCCGCCGGGGTGGCTCAACGGGTTGTGCTTGAAGAAATCCAGCAGGTCGCCATGCAGCGCGGCAGGCAGGCGCGTGTTGTCGTTGTTCCAGTACAGGATGTCGAAGGCCGGTGGCTCTTTGCCCAGCAGGTAGTTGTTGATCCAGTAATTCCAGATCAGGTCATTGGGGCGCATCCAGGCGAACACCTTGGCCATGTCGCGACCGTCCAGCACGCCCTGCTGGTAGGAGTGGCGTTTGGCGGCCTCCAGGGTTTGCTCATCGACAAACAGGGTGGCGGGGCTGTCGATCTGGCTGTCGAGCAGGCTGACCAGATAAGTGGCGCTGGAGATGCGCCGTAGCTGGCGCTTGGCTTGCAAGTGGCCTTGCAGGGCCGCAATGGTCAGGCCACCGGCGCAGGCACCCATCAGGTTGACCTCCCGGGCCCCGGTGATCGCCCGGCATACATTGAGCGCTTCCTCCAGTGCCGCAACGTAAGTGGACAGGCCCCATTCGCGATGGCGCACATCCGGGTTGCGCCAGCTGATCATGAACGTCTGCAGGCTGTTCTTCAGGGCGTATTGCACAAAGCTGTTGGTGGGGCTCAAATCGAAAATGTAGTACTTGTTGATTTGCGGCGGCACGATCAGCAGCGGCTTGGCGTACTGTTTTTCGCTCATGGGCTTGTACTGGATCAGCTCCAGCAGCTCATTGCGAAACACCACCGAGCCCGGCGTGGTGGCTACCGTCTTGCCCACCTCGAAGGCGTGCTTGCTCACCTGGCGCGGCAGGCCGTTGTTGTGCAGCAGGTCTTCGAACAGGTTGCTCACACCGCGCACCACGCTGTTGCCACCGGAGTTCAGCAGCTCCTTGATGGCCAGTGGGTTGAGCAGGGTATTGGAGGGTGAAATGGCGTCATTGAGCAAGGAGAAGGCGAAGTGCGCACGGGCGCGGTCATCGGCACTCAAGTGGCTGTCATCGATCCAGTGGCGGGTCTGCTGCTGCCAGCTCAGATAGGCTTGCAAGCCGCGCCGGTAGAGGGGGTTGAGCTTCCATGTGGGGTCGATGAAGCGGCTGTCGTTGGGGTTGGGCTCGTGCACGGTTTCGCCCAGCAGCACGCGCCCCAACTGACCGCTCAATGCCAGGGCATGACGGGCGGTATGTATCGGGTTGCGCAAGCTGTGGGTGGCCACGCTGCGTAGGGTCGACAGCAGGTCTCGTCCCCTGAGACCGGTGATCGCGTTTTGCGCATTAATGAACGCAGCGGGGGTGGGCGCCGGGTTCGTCACGGGTCTTTCTCGCATGAGCCAACACTCCTTGGTCAAGTCATCAAGCTGGCACGCCAATTCAGAACCATAGTCGGTTCCTGGGAAGTTGCGCGGCGGTGTGGTCCTTACACCGCGGGGCGCGGGTGAATCACAGCCCGCAGGCGCTCCTCCTCGAGAAACTTCATGATGATCGGCGCCACCGCTTCCGCCCGAGTGATCAGAAACAGGTGGCCGTCATCGATGATGTGCAACTGTGCGTTGGGGATGCGCCAGGCCAGCAGGCGCATATTGATCAGCGGGATCAGCGGGTCGTCGTCCCCCGCCAGCACCAGGGTCGGCTGGCGGATCTTGTGCAGCCAGTGGATGCTGGTCCAGCCCAGCCCGGCAAACAGTTGCCAGTAGTAACCCAGCTTGCCGGCCGAGCGCACTTTGCTGGCGTGTTCGGCGGCCAGTTTGGAATCGCGGCGGAACGAGCCGCCATAAATCATTGGCGCAATGCGTACCACATGGGATGGCTGGATATAACGGCGGGGGCTGGCCATCAGCCACAGCACTTTTGGCTTGCCCGGTACCATTACCGCGCCCGCCGCCGTCGCCGCCAGGATCAGTTTCTTGCAGCGCTCCGGGTAGTCATAGGCAAATTGTTGCGCCAGTGCACCGCCCCAGGACACACCCACCACATTGACCTGGCCGTAGTCGAGATAATCGAGCATGCGCGCGGTGAGCTTGGCCAGGCCGGGAAAACGATAGGGTACGCTGGGCGTCGACGACCCACCCACGCCCGGCACGTCGAAGGCGATCACTTCCAGGTCCGGGTCCAGCGCCTGGGCGAACGGAAATACCAGCTCAAGGTTGGCGCCGATGCCATTGAAGATCAGCAGCGGCGTCAAGTGAGGCTTGCCCGGGCGTACCGCCGTGCGGATAGTCTGGCCATCCAGGTCGATGGTACGGAAGATGAACGGTTGCGGCATGCTCAAGCCCTGTGAGGTATGACGGTTGGAATGCAGGCCAAACGAGGGAGGGGGCTGGCTCCCGAAGGCGGTGTATCAGTCACCCGATCCATCGGCTGATCCCCTGTAATCGGGAGCTAGCCCCCTCCACATTCGATCTCATTTCAATCTAGCGTTCATGTACATAAGTGCCCGGCGCAGCTTCCGCCGCCGCGTAAGTCTTGTTACCCAAGCTCGCAGGCGCTTTCTTCAGCTTGCCCGCTCGCTCCGCCAACCAACCCTGCCAATGCAACCACCAGGAGTCGGTGTGCTTGGTGGCATTCTCCTGCCAGTCCAGGGCCTTGCCGGTCAGACTGTCGCTGGTCTGGTAGCGGGCCTTGGGGTTGCCCGGCGGGTTGAGAATGCTCTGGATATGCCCGCTGCTGGACAGCACAAACTCCACCTTGCCACCAAACAGCTGCGCCGACCTGTAGCATGACTGCCACGGCGTGATGTGGTCGTTGGTGCCGGCCAATGAGTAGATATCCGCGGTGACCTGCTTGAGGTCAATCGGCGTGCCGCACACTTCCAGGGCGTTGGCACGCACCAGCGGGTTGTTCTTGAACAGTTCGATCAGGTCGCCGTGGAAAGCGGCCGGTAAGCGCGTGGTGTCGTTGTTCCAGAACAGAATATCGAACACCGGTGGTTCATTGCCGAGCAGGTAGTTGTTGACCCAATAATTCCAGATCAGGTCGTTGGGGCGCATCCAGGCGAACACCTTGGCCATGTCGCGGCCTTCCAGTACGCCGGCCTGATAGGAGTGGCGCTTGGCCGCCTCCAGCGTCTGTTCATCTACGAACAGTGCCACCTGGGTGTCCAGGGCGGTGTCCAGCACGCTCACCAACAGGGTCAGGGCGTTGACCTTCTTTTCCCCCAGCGCCGCGTAATGGCCGAGCAAGGCCGTGCAGGTGATGCCGCCGGAGCAGGCGCCAAGCATGTTGACGTCCTTGCTGCCGGTGATCGCCGTGACCACATCCACCGCCTCCTTGAGCGCCTCAATGTAAGTGGACAGGCCCCATTCGCGCTGGGCCTTGGTCGGGTTGCGCCAACTGACAATGAACGTTTGCTGGCCATTGCGCAGGCAAAAGCGCGCCAGGCTCTTATCCGGGCTCAAGTCAAAGACATAGAATTTGTTGATCTGCGGCGGCACCACCAATAGAGGGCGCTCGTGCACCTGCTCGGTGATCGGTTTGTACTGGATCAGCTCCAGCACGTCGTTGCGAAACACCACCGCGCCTTCGCTGGTGCCCAGGGTCTTGCCTACTTCGAAAGCGCCCATGTTGACCTGGCTCGGCATGCCGCCGTTGTGCACCAGGTCTTTGGCAAGATGGGAAAGGCCATCGAGCAGGCTTTTGCCACCGGTTTCAAAAAAGCGTTTGACCGCCGCCGGGTTGGCCGCGCTGTTGGTGGGGGCCATGGCTTCGGTCATCAGGTTGATCACGAAGTGGCCGCGGCTGATGTCCTGTTCGGAGAGGTTGCTGTCGCCGATCCAGTCGTGCAGTTCCTTGCGCCATGCCAGGTAGGTTTGCAGGTAGCGTTTATAGAGCGGGTTCTGGCTCCAGGCCGGGTCGTTGAAGCGACGGTCATCGCTCTCGGGCACCAACTGGGATTTGCCGAACATCACGTTTTTCAATTCAACGCCGAAGTGGGCGACGTGTTTGACGCTGTGCAACGGTTGCTTGATGGCTTGGGTCAGTACCATCTTCGCCGAGGCCAATAAATCCTTTTTGCGTAACGCGATGATCGGGTTCAGCCCCAAGGTGTTTTCCGAGGCTTGGCGTTTCAAGTCATCGTTGTTCTTGTTACTCATCTACGACGCTCCATTGTCCGAAAGACGAGTACCGGGTACCGCTGTGCACCAGGTTTCGATACACAACACAAGCCAGGTACGCGACTCGGGTGACCGTTGATACCGCATCGTCAAATGCAGGGAACTTGCCAGTTCCATTGGTTACCCGAGTTTAATTTTTTTCGCAAGCGGGCCAATCGTTGACCACGAGACAGGGCATTCAAGCAGATGAAATTAGAAAATGCTCTCTAAAGCACCGGAGGCCTGAGCTAGAGCATCAGCCGCACGACAGACTCACTGGGGTCGCGGGTTTTTCCGGCTGCCTTGAGCTCGGCGAGATAGTCGGCCCACAGCGCGTCCTGACGCACGGCCAACTGGTAGAGGTAGTCCCAGGTGAACAATCCGCTGTCATGACCGTCGTCGAAGGTCAATTTCAGTGCGTATTGCCCGGCCGGTTCCACCTTGATCAAGCGCACGTTGAGTTTGCCGAATTGCAGGATGGGTTTGCCGTGACCCTGGACCTCCGCGGAAGG
Source organism: Pseudomonas sp. BCA17 (assembly GCF_004519405.1). GTDB lineage: Bacteria > Pseudomonadota > Gammaproteobacteria > Pseudomonadales > Pseudomonadaceae > Aquipseudomonas. The sequence goes on from NZ_SGWI01000007.1 coordinate 327,033, forward strand.
TGAGTGGGTACGCAGCAGTTCGGCGGGAAGTTGGTACACCTCGTCGAGCCCATAGGTGAGGCCGAGGGTGTTGGAGGTTTTGTGGAGATTTACAGCGGTGGGAAATTTCGACATTGGGGGAGACCTGGGCGGTAGGCTGCAAGCTTCAAGCTTCAAGCGGCAAGTTAAATGCGATCAACTTGCCGCTTGTAGCTTACTGCTTACAACTTAGCCCTACAGAATGTAGCGCGACAAGTCTTCGTTCTGCGCCAGTTCGCCCAAGTGGCTGTTGACGTAGTCGGCGTCGATCTTGATCACTTCGCCATTCTGCGCACCGGCCAGGTCGCCAGCACTGAAGGACACTTCTTCCAGCAAGCGCTCCAGTAAGGTATGCAGGCGACGCGCACCGATGTTCTCGGTTTTCTCGTTGACCTGCCAGGCGATTTCGGCCAGGCGCTTGATGCCGTCCGGCTGGAACTCGATACCCAGGCCCTCGGTTTTCAGCAGCTCACGGTACTGCTCGGTGAGCGAGGCATGCGGTTCGCTGAGAATGCGCTCGAAGTCACCCGGCGTCAGTGCCTTGAGTTCCACGCGAATCGGCAGGCGGCCTTGCAGCTCCGGCACCAGGTCGCTGGGCTTGCTCAGGTGGAAAGCACCGGAGGCGATAAACAGGATGTGGTCGGTCTTGACCATACCCAGCTTGGTGTTCACGGTGCAGCCTTCGATCAGCGGCAGCAGGTCGCGTTGTACACCTTCGCGGGATACATCGACGCCGCCGGCGTTGCCGCGCTTGGCCACCTTATCGATCTCGTCGATAAACACGATACCGTGCTGCTCGACGGCTTCCAGGGCCTTGGCCTTGAGTTCTTCCTCATTCACCAGGCGCCCGGCTTCTTCATCGCGCACCAGTTTCAGGGCTTCCTTCACCTTGAGCTTGCGGCTTTTCTTCTTGCCCTTGCCCATGTTGGCGAACAGGTTCTGCAACTGGCTGGTCATTTCTTCCATGCCGGGCGGGGCGGAAATGTCGACGCCGGAAATCTCGGCGACTTCGATCTCGATTTCCTTGTCGTCCAGTTGGCCTTCACGCAGGCGCTTGCGGAACAGCTGGCGGGTGTTGGAGTCGGAGGCCGGTGCGGCGTCTTCGTTGAAGCCCATGCGTGCCGGTGGCAGCAGGGCGTCGAGGATGCGCTCTTCGGCGGCATCTTCGGCACGGTGGCTGACCTTGGTCATCTCCTGCTCGCGCAGCAGCTTCAAGGCAGCGTCGGCCAAATCACGGATGATCGACTCGACGTCGCGGCCCACATAGCCCACTTCGGTGAATTTGGTGGCTTCGACCTTGATGAAGGGGGCATTGGCTAATTTGGCCAGGCGACGGGCAATCTCGGTTTTACCGACGCCGGTCGGGCCGATCATCAGGATGTTCTTGGGCGTTACTTCAACGCGCAGTTCTTCGGGCAGTTGCATCCGGCGCCAGCGGTTACGCAGCGCAATGGCAACGGCGCGCTTGGCATCGTCCTGGCCGATGATATGGCGGTTGAGTTCATGGACGATTTCGCGGGGAGTCATGGACATAGTGTTTGGCGGCCTCAAGCGCAAATAAGCCTGCGGCTTACTCGGCGAGGTCCTGCTCCTCAATGGTCTGGTTGTGGTTGGTGAACACGCAGATATCGCCGGCGATACCCAGGGCGGTTTCGACGATTTCCCGGGCCGACAGGTCGGTTTTCTTCAAGAGTGCGCTGGCTGCCGCCTGGGCATAGCCACCGCCGGAACCCATGGCGATCAGGCCATGTTCAGGTTCGACTACATCGCCGTTACCGGTGATGATCAGGGAAGCATCTTTGTTGGCAACGGCCAGCATGGCTTCCAGACGGCTGAGGGAGCGGTCGGTGCGCCATTCTTTGGCGAGTTCGACAGCGGCGCGTACGAGGTGGCCCTGGTGTTTTTCCAACTGCCCCTCGAAACGTTCGAAGAGGGTGAAGGCGTCGGCGGTAGCGCCGGCAAAGCCTGCGAGAACCTGGCCGTGGTACAGGCGACGGACCTTTTTGGCGTTGCCTTTCATCACGGTGTTGCCAAGGGAAACCTGGCCGTCGCCGCCCATGACGACTTTGCCGTGGCGACGTACTGAAACGATGGTGGTCAAGGGGAGAGTCTCCACGCAGCGGGGCGAAAATGCCCTGATGGAAACTCATATGGGGGTGACGAGGGGGATTTCAACCGTAGGGGGACGTGGCGGACGAGTGGCGTTTATCGGTCTTACGCATTTGCGAGAACACCACGAAACCAAATGTGGGAGAGGGCGTGCCCCCGATAGCGGTATGTCAGTCAATGCAATCTTGGCTGACCCACTGCTATCGGGGGCAAGCCCCTCCCACAGGTTGATCGGCGTTGAGCCTGATCAGCGGCTCTGGCGTTGTTGTAACAACAGGTTGCTAAACCCGGCGCCGGCCAATTGCTTTTGCGCAACGGTCAGCTGCTCACGGTTGCTGAATGGGCCTACCAGCACGCGATACCAAGTCGCATCCTTCACCGTGCCGGATTCCACCGTCACCGCCTGGCCCAACAGAATGATCTGTGCGCGTACGCGGTCCGCATCTGCCTGTTTCGGGAACGAGCCCGCTTGCAGGAAGAACTTGGTCACCGGCGCTGCCTTGGTGGTTGCTACCGGTGGCGGCGGGGGCGGGGTGATACCCGCCAACGCGGCCTGGGCGCGCGCCGTGTCGATCTTCGCCGCTTCCGCAGGCGTGACCGGTGTGGTCGGCACTTGTGGCGTCGGCAGGGTTTTCTCCGGCACGGCGTCGGGCGGCACGATCACTTCCGATTCCGGCAGCAGCGTGTAGAAGTCGTACTTAGGCTTCACCGGTACGGTCGGGCTCGGCGCAGTCTTGTTGGCTTCGGCTATTTTCGTGGCCTTCTGCTGCTCTTGCTTGACGCGTTTTACGTCATCGCCTTTGCCCGGCTCCAGCTTCATCAGGATCACCACAAACGCGCCGACCGCCAGGCCGATGGCCATCCACAGCCAGCCCGGAATCGGTTTCTTCGCCGGAGCCTGGTAGCGGCTGGCGCCGCGCTTGGGTGCAGGTTTTTTCTTGGCAGCCAACTTACATACGCTCCAGAGTTTCCAGGCCCAAGAGTTCCAGGCCTTGCTTGAGGGTCCGTCCAGCCAGTGCGGCGAGGCGCAGGCGACTGTGCTTTTGAGCTTCGTCGTCGGCGGTGAGGATCGGGCAATTCTCGTAGAAGCTGGAGAACAGACCGGCGACTTCGTACAGGTAAGTGCAAAGGATGTGTGGTGTGCCTTTTTCGCCAACGCTGTTCAGCACTTCACCGAATTGCGCGAGCTTGGCCGCCAGTTCCTGTTCCTGCGGCGCGACGAGCACGATCTGGCCTTCGACTTCGCTGAAGTCCTTGCCCAGCTTGCGAAACACGCCGGCCACGCGAGTGTAGGCATACAGCAGGTAGGGCGCGGTGTTGCCTTCGAAGTTGAGCATCAGGTCGAAGTTGAAGCTGTAGTCGCTGGTGCGGTGCTTGGACAGGTCGGCGTACTTCACCGCGCCAATGCCGACCACGCGGGCGATGTTGCGCAGGTCGGCTTCGGCCAGTTCCGGGTTCTTTTCTTTCACCAGATTGTAGGCACGTTCCTGGGCTTCGGTCAGCAGGTCGATCAGCTTCACGGTGCCGCCGTCACGGGTCTTGAATGGACGGCCATCGGCGCCGTTCATGGTGCCGAAGCCCATGTGCTCCATTTCCATCGGGTGAGTCACGAACCCGGCCTTGCGTGCCACGGCGAAGACTTGCTGGAAGTGCAGGGCCTGACGCTGGTCGACGAAGTACAGCGCGCGGTCAGCCTTGAGCTTGCCGCTGCGGTAGCGCACGGCGGCCAGGTCGGTGGTGGCGTAGAGGTAGCCGCCATCGGCCTTGACGATGATCACCGGCAGCGGCTCGCCCTCGGCGTTTTTGAACTCGTCGAGGAACACGCATTGGGCGCCGTTGCTCTCGACCAGCATGCCTGCGGCCTTCAAATCGTTGACGACGTTGATCAAGTCATCGTTGTAGGCACTTTCGCCCATCACGTCGGCCATGGTCAGCTTGACGTTGAGCAGTTCGTAGATCTTCTGGCAGTGCGACAGCGAGATGTCCTTGAACCTGGTCCACAGTGCCAGGCATTCGGCGTCACCGGCTTGCAGTTTGACCACCAGGCCGCGGGCGCGGTCGGCGAACGCTTCGGACTCGTCGAAACGCTTCTTGGCAGCCCGGTAGAAGTTCTCCAGGTCCGACAGCTCGTCGCTGGTGATCGGGTTTTCCTGCAGGTAGGCCATCAGCATGCCGAACTGGGTACCCCAGTCACCGACGTGGTTCTGACGAATCACCTCATCGCCGAGAAACTCCAGGACGCGGGCTACGCCGTCGCCAATGATGGTCGAGCGCAAGTGGCCGACGTGCATCTCTTTGGCCAGGTTGGGGGCCGACAGGTCGACCACGGTGCGCTGTGCCGGGCCGGCCTTGCGCGCGCCCACGTGAGCATCGGCCAGTGCCGCGTCGAGACGATTGGCCAGGGCCTGCGTGTTCTGGAAGAAGTTGATGAAGCCAGGGCCCGCGATTTCAGCCTTGGTGACACTCTCGTCGGCAGGCAGCGCGGCGATGATTTTTTCCGCCAGGTCGCGCGGCTTCATGCCCGCAGGCTTGGACAGCATCATCGCGATGTTGCTGGCGAAGTCGCCGTGGGTCTTGTCGCGGGTGTTCTCCACCTGGATCGCCGGCGTCAGGCCTTCAGGCAACACACCTTCGTCGACGAGTTGGGTGAGGGCTTGTTGGATCAGCTGGCGAATGGTGTCTTTCATGGTGTTCTCTTTCGACCGCAAGCGGCGGCGCGCGAAGCGCAGGTGGAAAAACTGGGCATTATCCGTGGCGAGGGCGGGCTTGCCAACCTTCGAAGGTCCTTCACGGACGATTAACCTGTGGGGGGATTCAGTACAAATCGACCGGATCCACATCCAGCGACCATCGCACCTGCCGGCCACTGGGCATTTGCTCCAGGGCAAGCAACCAGTTGCTTAACAGCCGATGCAATGGTGCGCGTGACGTTGCCTGCAAGAGTAGCTGAGCGCGATAGCGTCCGGCACGGCGTTCCATGGGCGCAGGCACCGGGCCGAGCAATTCGATGCCAGTCAGACCCAGTTCGCCCAATAAACGTTCGGCAACGCTGCACGCTTCATCCAGAAAACCTTCGGCCTGGCCCGGCTTGTGTGCTTCAGCTCGCAGCAGCGCCAGATGGGCGAACGGCGGCAGGCCCGCGGCGCGGCGTTCGCTGAGCGCTTGTTCGGCAAAGGCAAAGTAACCTTGTTCCGTCAGTTGAATCAGCAGCGGATGGTCGGCCAAGTGTGTCTGGATAATCACCTTGCCGGGCTCTTCGGCGCGCCCGGCCCGGCCTGCGACTTGTACGATCAGCTGCGCCATACGCTCACTGGCGCGGAAGTCGCCGGAAAACAAGCCGCCATCGGCGTCCAGGATCGACACCAGGGTCACCCTTGGAAAGTGATGCCCCTTGGCGAGCATCTGGGTGCCGATCAGGATGCACGGCTGGCCCTTCTGGATGGTAGCGAACAGCTGGTTCATGGCGTCTTTGCGCGACGTGCTGTCGCGGTCGACCCGCAGCACCGGGTAGTCCGGGAACAGAATCCCCAGACGCTCTTCGGCGCGCTCGGTGCCGGCGCCTACCGGCCGCAGGTCCACCTTGCCGCACTGTGGGCAGTGGCGCGGCACCCGCTCTACGTGGCCGCAGTGGTGGCAGCGCAGCTCGCCGTAGCGCTGGTGCACGGTCATGCGCGCGTCGCAGCGCTCGCACTCGGACATCCAGCCGCAATCGTGGCACAGCAGCGTCGGCGCAAAACCGCGGCGGTTGAGAAATACCAACACCTGCTGGCCGGCGGCAAGTGTCTGGCCGATGGCTTGTTGCATCGGCCCGGAAATACCGCTGTCCAGCGGCCGGCTTTTTACGTCCAGGCGCAGGAAACGTGGTTGTTTGGCGCCACCGGCACGCTCGTTGAGGCGCAGGAGGCCGTAACGGCCGGTGTAGGCGTTGTGCAGGCTCTCCAGAGAGGGCGTGGCTGAGCCCAGCACAATGGGAATGTCTTCCTGGCGCGCCCGCACCAGCGCCAAGTCGCGCGCGTGATAGCGCAAGCCTTCCTGCTGTTTATAGGAGCCGTCATGCTCCTCGTCGATGATGATCAGCCCAGGGTTCTTCATTGGGGTGAACAGCGCCGAGCGGGTGCCGATAATGATGTCGGCCTCGCCGTCACGCGCAGCCAGCCACGCCTCCAGGCGCTCACGATCATTGACCGCCGAATGCACGAGGGCGATGCGGGCGTTGAAGCGCTGTTCGAAACGCGCCAGGGTTTGCGGGCCGAGGTTGATCTCGGGGATCAATACCAAAGCTTGCTTGCCGGCTTGCAGGGTTTCGCGGATCAACTGCAAATAGACTTCGGTCTTGCCGCTCCCCGTGACACCGGCCAGCAGGAACGCGTGGAAGCTGTCGAAGCCTGCACGAATGGCTTCATAAGCCGCCCGTTGCTCGGCGTTCAGCGGCAGTTCGGGCTGGGCCAGCCAGTGTTCATGGCGTGGGTCGGGGGCGTGCTTGCGGATTTCCACTTGTACCAGCCCCTTGGCCAGCAGCAAATCCAGGCTGTCCTTGCTCAGCATCAGTTTGCTTAATAGCTGATGGGCGACGCCATGAGGATGCTGGGCCAGCGTGGCCAAGGCTTCACGCTGGCGCGGCGCGCGGGCGATGCGCGGGTCGTCGAGGCCTGCGCCGGGGGCTATCGACCAGAAGCGCTCCTGGCGCGCCTCCGCCAGTTCGCCTTGGCGCAGCAACACTGGCAGCGCCCAACTCAAGGTATCGCCGAGGCTGTGCTGGTAGTACTGGGCGGTCCACAGGCACAGCTTGAACAGTGCGGGCGGCAGTGGTGGTGTGGCATCGAGGATGGCCAGGGCCGGCTTGAGCTTTTCGGCGGGCACTTCGCTGTGGTCGGTGACCTCCACCAGGATCCCGATCATCTCCCGACGCCCAAACGGCACACGCACGCGCATGCCGGGCTGCAACTGCGCACGCAGCACACCGGCCGGGGCCCGGTAGTCGAACAGGCGGCGCAGGGGCGAGGGCAGGGCTAGGCGCAAAATGGCGTCGGGCACGCGGAGGGTCTCATCTGAAGGCAGGCGGTGGCGCAGGGGCGCGAGCCTAGCAGACGGGGAAGGGCTTGGGGTAGCTGATGCTTTTCTGATGAAAGGGAGGTTTGTGCCCTAAGCGTCGCTTGCACGATTTAAAAGCTCTGGTACAATCCGCGGCCTAATTACGTGCGGTATTCGACAATAGTGTCGAGTGGCGGCACGCTAGCCCGAGGAAGTGCCATGAAAGCCGATATCCATCCAGCGTACGAAACCATCGAAGTCACCTGCAGCTGCGGCAACAAGTTCGAAACCCGTTCGAACCTGTGCAAGCCACTGGGTACTGACGTATGCAACGAGTGCCACCCGTTCTACACCGGTAAGCAGAAGACTCTGGACACCGGCGGCCGTGTACAGCGCTTCGCAGATCGCTTTGGTGCTTTCGGTGCCAAAAAGGCCTAAGGCCGATCAACTTGGGAGGCCGTTACGGTTTCTCCATGCTGATGAAAAAGGCGTCCCTTGTGGGCGCCTTTTTTGTGCCCGGGATTTGGCTCTGCGCCGCACAGGCCGAGGCTTATTGTCCGGCGCCGGCGTCCGTGACGCAGGTCGAAGTACGGCGTGTGGTGGATGGCGACACGGTACGCCTCAAGGATGGTCGCAGTGTGCGCATGATCGGCATCAACACGCCGGAGACCGGTAAAAAAGGTCGCACGGACGAACCTTTTGCCATTGCGGCCCGCCAGCGCCTGCAGGCATTGGTGACGGCCAGTGGCGGGCGAGTCGGCCTGGTGGTGGGGCGCGAGGGCAAAGACCATTATGGACGGACCCTGGCTCACCTCTACGGTACTGATGGCGAGAACCTGGAAGCGCAGTTGCTGGCCGAGGGGCTCGGATTTCAAGTCGGTGTGGCACCCAATAACGCTCTGGTCGCTTGTCAGCAAACCGCCGAAGACGTCGCTCGCCGCGCTCGGCTGGGCCTATGGCGACAATCACCTGTGCAATCCGTAGCGCAACTCTCGCGGTCCGGTTTTGCCCTGGTCAGCGGCCAGGTGAGAAAGGTTGAGCGCAATCGCGGTGGCATCTGGATTGAATTGCAGGGTGCGCTGGTATTACGTATTGCGCCTGAGCACGCCAGTCAATTCGACAGTGCCCTGCTCAATGGTCTGCAAGGCCGGGTCATCGAGGCGCGGGGGTGGGTGCAGGATCGCTCGAGGCGTGGCGGGGTGAAAAGCAGCCAAGTACGTTGGCTTCTACCATTGACTGATCCCAGCATGCTCAAATTGACGTCTTGAGAAAAAATTGTAGACATTTTTTAAGTCAATTGTGAACAGTTGAGCCCTTGTATCCTGCGGCTCTTGGCCGAAAGTCGTAGCGCAGGGCCCTTGACACCTGTGACTGCCCAGTCTTGTAGGGACTTTGCGACACGCGTATCCTCGGCGGTCCGTCGACCAACAGTAAAAGCGGAATGCCGATATGTCTGATTTGAAAACTGCCGCTCTCGAATATCATGCCCATCCTCGTCCAGGAAAGCTGAGTGTAGAGCTCACCAAGGCCACTGCCACCGCCCGCGACCTGTCGCTGGCCTACAGCCCAGGTGTTGCCGAGCCCGTACGTGAAATCGCCCGCGACCCTGAGCTGGCGTACAAGTACACCGGCAAAGGCAACCTGGTTGCAGTGATTTCCGATGGCACCGCGATTCTTGGCCTGGGTAACCTCGGCCCATTGGCTTCCAAGCCAGTCATGGAAGGCAAAGGCGTGCTGTTCAAGCGCTTTGCCGGCATCGACGTTTTCGACATCGAAGTCGATTCCGAAAGCCCGCAGGCTTTCATCGACACCGTAAAGCGCATTTCCATCACGTTTGGTGGCATCAATCTGGAAGACATCAAGGCACCTGAGTGCTTCGAGATTGAAAAGGCCCTGATCGAACAATGTGACATCCCGGTATTCCACGATGACCAGCACGGCACCGCGATCGTTACCGCGGCCGGCATGATCAACGCCTTGGAAATCGCCGGCAAAACCCTGGCTGACGCCAAGATCGTCTGCCTGGGCGCCGGCGCCGCGGCCATCTCCTGCATGAAGTTGCTGGTGAGCATGGGCGCCAAGCTGGAAAACATCTTCATGGTCGACAGCAAGGGCGTAGTTCAGTCCGAGCGTACCGACCTGAACCAGTACAAGGCGATGTTTGCCCACGCTACCGACAAGCGTACCCTGGCTGACGCCCTGGACGGTGCAGACGTGTTTGTCGGCCTGTCCGGCCCGAACCTGCTGAGCGCCGAAGGCCTGAAGTCCATGGCGGCCAACCCTATCGTGTTCGCATGCTCCAACCCGGACCCGGAGATCTCCCCGGAACTGGCTCATGCCACCCGTAACGACGTGATCATGGCTACCGGCCGTTCGGACTACCCGAACCAGGTCAACAACGTTCTGGGCTTCCCGTTCATCTTCCGTGGGGCCCTGGACGTTCGCGCCAAGCGCATCAACGAAGAGATGAAAGTGGCTGCCGCCAACGCCCTGCGTGAACTGGCCAAGCTGCCGGTACCTCAGGAAGTGTGTGACGCCTACGGCGGTATCAAGCTGGAATTCGGTCGTGAGTACATCATTCCGAAGCCAATGGATAAGCGCCTGATCACCCTGATCTCCGATGCCGTGGCCAAGGCCGCCATCGAGACCGGCGTGGCGACCCTGCCGTATCCGAAGCACTACCCGCTCAAAAGCGTGGATGATGTGTTCAACGGCTAAGCCGTTGTAGCGCGCCAACAAAAAGCCCCGGCTCTCGCGAGTCGGGGCTTTTTTTGGTCTGTAGGAGCGAGCTTGCTCGCGAAAAACCTCAACGGTAACGCGTGTTGCCTGAATAAAACGCGGCGTCTGTGAGTTTTTCGCGAGCAAGCTCGCTCCTACACAAGTCTTAACTGGCTGGCGTTATGGCCAGCCCCTCCTACAGTGGCTCTGTATCGAGCCACCGATCGCGTTAGAACAAGTCGATCGGCGCGCCTTCATCCGCCGGCAGTGGGCTGCCCGGAGCGACGCCATTGCCCAGTTCGTTGACCGACGGCGGCGTGTCCTCGCTCTTGAACAGTTCGAAGTACGCATTCGGGGTGCTTGGCGAGGCCGCACGGCCACTGACCGGATCGATCCGCAGGCTGAGGATGCCTTCGGGTTCGGCTTGAGTGTGCAGTGGCTTGTCCTTCAAGGCGGCGCCCATGTAGCTCATCCAGATCGGCAGGGCCACGGTGCCACCGAATTCGCGGCGGCCCAGGCTTTCCGGCTGGTCGTAGCCGGTCCACACGGTGGTCACGTAATCCGCGTTATAGCCCGAGAACCAGGCGTCCTTGGATTCGTTGGTGGTACCGGTCTTGCCCGCCAGATCCGCGCGGCCCAAGGCCAGTGCGCGACGACCGGTGCCCTTCTTGATCACGTCCTCAAGGATGCTGTTGAGGATGTAAGTGGTGCGGCCATCCACCACGCGTGGCGCAACGGCGGGGGCTTGAGGTTCGGTCGGCGCCGTGGTGCTGGCGACGGGCGCGGCGCCCGGGGTCGGCTCGATGGTGATGCCGCCATTGCCCGGTGCCGCGATGCCGTCGGGAGCGGCCACGCCATTGACGACGTCACCCGGCACGCGTGGTGGGTTGGCGGTGAACAGGGTATCGCCATTGCGGCTTTCGACCTTGTCGATCAGGTACGGCGTAATCTTGTAGCCACCGTTGGCAAAGGTGCTCCAGCCAGTGGCGATTTCCATAGGCGTGAGAGTGGCGGTGCCCAGGGCGAGGGACAGATTCGGCGGCAGGTCCGACTTGTTGAAGCCAAAGCGCGTGATGTAGTCGATCGTCTTGCCGACGCCCATTGCTTGCAGCAGTCGGATCGACACCAGGTTGCGCGACTTGTACAACGCCTCGCGCACGCGGATCGGGCCGAGGAAGGTATTGGTGTCGTTCTTTGGGCGCCAGACCTTGTCCAGGTACTCGTCGACAAACACGATCGGTGCATCGTTGACCAGGCTGGCGGCGGTATAGCCGTTGTCCAGCGCGGCGCTATAGATAAATGGCTTGAAGCTCGAACCCGGCTGGCGCTTGGCCTGGGTGGCGCGGTTGTAATTGCTCTGCTCGAAGGCGAAGCCGCCGACCAGGGCACGGATTGCACCGTTCTGTGGGTCCAGGGACACCAGGGCGCCTTGTGCCACCGGCACTTGGCTGAATTTCAGGCTGTCATCCTTCTGACGTTGCACGCGGATCAAGTCGCCCACCTGGGCCACGTCCGACGGCTGCTTGGGCATCGGGCCCATGCTGTTGGTGTTCAGGAAAGGGCGCGCCCATTTCATGCTGTCCCACGCCACATGCGCTTCGCCAGTGCGAGTCAGGACCTGCACGCCATCTTTCTTCACCTGGGTGACGATGGCCGGCTCCAGGCCGCTGATCGAGCGTTGCTTGCCCAGCTCCGCGGTCCAGGCGCTCAGGGTCTTGCCGGGCAGGCGCGACTCGGGGCCACGGTAACCGTGACGCTGATCGTAGGTGATCAGGCCCTCGTGTACCGAGCTGTTGGCGATTTCCTGCAGGTTGCTCGGAACGGTCGTGGTGACGCGGAAACCCTCGGTGTAAGCGTCGCTGCCATAACGGCCGACCATTTCGGCGCGGGCCATCTCGGCGATATACGGCGCGTTCACTTCCGGCGTCGGCACGTGGTAACTGGCGTTCAGCGGTTCGGCCACGGCACTTTCGTAAGCGGCCTGGTCGATCTTGCCCAGCTTGTACATGCGGCCCAGGATCCAGTCGCGACGCTCTTTGCTGCGTGCCGGGTTGGCCAGGGGGTTGAAGCGCGACGGGGCTTTCGGCAGGCCGGCAATCATGGCCATCTGCGCCAGGCTGGCATCGCGAATCGACTTGCCGTAGTAGACCTGCGAAGCCGCCTCGATCCCGTAGGCGCGGTTGCCCAGGTAGATCTTGTTGACGTACAGCTCAAGGATCTCGTCCTTGGTCAACTGACGTTCGATTTGCAGGGCCAGCAGGATCTCGGTGGCCTTGCGCGAAAAGCTGCGCTCGCTGGTGAGGAAGAAGTTCTTCGCCACCTGCATGGTGATGGTGCTGCCACCGGACTGAATGTGTCCGCTTTTTACCAACTGCGTCGCCGCACGCACCAGGCTGCTGGGGTCGACACCGTAGTGGTTGGCGAAATTGTCGTCTTCGGCCGAAAGCAACGCGCTGATGAAATTGGGCGGAATGTCGGCGAAACGGATGGGTGTGCGGCGCATTTCGCCGAACTCCGCGATCAGCTTTTCATCGCTGCTATAGACCCGCAAAGGAATCTGCAACTGGATACTTCTGAGCGCCTCTACGGAAGGCAAACCCGGACTAAGGTAGAGGTAGGCACCGCTGAGTACGAGCAGCAGCCCGCAGACGATCGCGACAATGGAGTACCCGAAAAACTTCAGCAGACGAATCAAGGCTTTTGGATTTCCAGAGAAAAGAATGGGTTACGCGTCGGGGCATGCATGGCAAACGATGGATCGACCCGAGCTGCAGATAAAAAGCAGGAAAAAACGCTGGGCATTAAAGCATTTTCGGCTTGGGGCGTCATTCGCGCCACTCAAACAAGTCGACCGAATGCATTCAGCCCCGTGGCAATCAGAGGGTATGACTGCCGGTATGACCGGCAAATTTTTTGGGAGTTTTATGAGAAAGGGATTTTTCAGGCGAAAAGTCGACACCGTCCTGGGCGTCGATATTCATGGCAGCGGCATCAAGCTGGTCGAGCTGGGACGTTCGGTCGCCGGCTATACCGTCGAGGGCTACGCCACGCAGGAGCTGCCGGCGCATGCGGTGGTCGATGGCACGTTGCTGGACCTCGAGGGGATAGGGCAGGCGCTGCGCCAGGCTTTGGCGCGCTTGCATACATCGGTTCGCCAGGCAGCGGTCGCCGTGGTTGGGCCTTCGGTCATCACGCGGGTGATCGAAATGGACGCGGGGCTCAGTGATGAGGAGATGGTCTGGATGATCCAGATGGAGGCCGATCAGTACATTCCCTACCCATTGGACGATGTGGCTATCGACTTTCAAGTCCGCGGCCCTTCGGCGCAAGACTCGCGCAGGGTCGAAGTGTTGCTGGCGGCGTGCCTCAAGGAACAGGTCAAGGCTCGCGAAGCGGTTCTGGCCCTCGCCGGGCTTGTCCCGCGGGTGGTGGATATCGAGGGGTTTGCATTGGAGCGTGCGAGCCGTCAGGATTTCGCCAGCTTTACGCCGGGTCGTCGTGTCGATGGTGCACAATGGACCATCGATGCCCAGGCGCTGGGAGTGGCTTGCGGGTTGGCTCTGAGGAGTTTCGCTGAATGACACGAATCAATCTTTTGCCTTGGCGCCAGGCGCTGGCGCAGCGGCGGCGCAAATATTTCCTGATGCTGTTGTTGGCGTTCGCCTGTGTGGCACTCGCTGCGGTGTGGCTGGCTGATCAGGTGATCGTTCGGGCGATAGATCGGCAAGTCACGCGCAATCACCTCTTGGGCAAGGAAATCGCCGTCCAGGACGCGCGTATCAAGACCATCGACGAGTTGCAGGAGCGAAGCCAGCAATTGGCGGAGCGCATGAAGGTTGTGCAGGACCTGCACGACGCCCGATCTTCCAGTGCCCAGCTGTTTGAGCAGTTGGCCCGCGCAGTGCCTGATGGCGTCCGGCTGCATGAAGTACTGGCGAACGGCGACACCGTCAACGTCAGCGGCAGCGCTGAAACCAGCGAGGACATCGCCCAGTTGATGCGCCGTCTGGAAGCCTCTCAAGGCACCCATGCAACACGGCTCCAGCATGTACGTGCGGACGCCGGGAGTGGCGACAGTGCATTCCAATTGATGGTGCGCCAGGGCGAATCCACCGAGGCGCAACCGTGAGCCTGCCCAGGCTCGACTTTCTCGCACTCACTCACAACGCTGCAACATGGCCCTGGCCTGGCAAGGTTCTGTGCGCCTGCGCATTGGCTGGCCTGCTGTTAGTGGTGGGAGAAGTCTGGTACCTGAGCCCGCCGCGAGAGCGATTGCGCGTACTTGAGGCACGGACAGCGGCGCTGCAACAACAGCTCGCCCAACGAGTGGACGTGGCCGCTGGTCTGGAGGTACGTACCCATCAATTCAGGGTAATGGAGCAGAAAGCCGCGGGGGTACTTGGAGGCATTCACGGCCAGCCCGAGGTGCCTGAATTGCTTGAGGACATTGCTCGCCTGGCGGCAGCCAATGGCCTGGTGGTGGAGGGCATCACGGTACTGGATGAGCAACCTCGGTCGTTTCTCATTGAGCAACCCATGCAGATCGGCACCAGCGGGGCTTACCACGACCTGGCGATGTTCGTGGCTGCCTTGGGACGGCTGTCGAGGATCGTGACGGTGCATGATGTTGCGCTTCGCCCGGACGGCACCTTGCTGCATCTCGATCTGCTGGCCAAGACCTATCGCAGCGATGCGCCGCCCGGGCTGCCTCTCGAGTCGGCGGCGCGCTTTGCCTACGATTCATCCTCCCGGCGCGATCCGTTCCAACCTCTCGCTTTTCAGGATGAGCGGGTATCCGGTCGGTCGGCGCTTGCGCCTGACCTCATTCGTGCGAGGGGAAAGCTGGAAGGTCTGGCGACCGACCAGTTCGAAATGGTCGGCACACTGTCCCGTGGCGGGCAGATGTTTGCCTTGCTACGTGCTGCGTCAGAGGTCTACCGGCTGACGGTGGGCGACTACCTGGGGCCGAATCATGGCCGGGTCAAGACTATTCATGAGGGGCACATCGAACTCGTCGAGCTGTTCCCCGATGAACAGGGCGCCTGGCTGGAACGCTCACGAACCTTGAAGCTGAACGTCAACTCATAACGGAATCAATCAATGAAAAGGACTTTCTTGTCCTTCGGTGTGGCGCTATGGATAGCGTTCACGGCACCGATGGCTACCGCTGTGCCCAATCGCCTGGACCTGACCCAGTTGCCGCCTCTCGGCAGCGTGTCGCCGGGGGAGTATTCCGGCGAAAAACTGAACCTCAATTTCCAGAACATCGAACTGCGTGCGGTGCTGCAACAAATTGCCGACATTGCGGGCCTCAACCTTGTGGCCAGCGATGAAGTGCAGGGCTCGATCACCTTGCGGCTCAAGGGCGTGCCCTGGGACCAGGCGCTGGACCTGGTGCTGCACACCAAGGGCCTGGATAAACGATTGAAGGCGGGTGTATTGCTGGTCGCCCCTGCCGACGAGCTGGCTGCTCGCGAACTGCTGACGCTGGAGTCGCGCAGGCAAATGGCTGAGCTGGCGCCGTTGCGTCGAGAGTTGTTGCAGGTCAATTACGCCAAGGCGGCAGACCTGGCCAAGCTGTTCCAATCAGTCAGCGGGCTTGAAGGCACCACCGATGAGCGTGGTTCGGTTGCGGTGGATGACCGCACCAACAACATCATTGCCTACCAGACCGGGGAGCGACTGGAAGAGTTGCGACGCATTGTGGCGCAACTGGATGTACCGGTGCGGCAGGTGATGATCGAAGCGCGCATCGTCGAGGCCAATGTTGATTACGACAAGAGCCTGGGCGCGCGCTGGGGTGGTGGGTTCAGCCGCGGAAAGTGGGGCGCCGGCGGTATTCGCAAACCGCTGCCCGACGGCGCGGAACCACCGCAAGACCCTCCCTCTTCGCCCTTTGTCGACCTTGGCTCGCTGACGGGGACATCAGGCCTGGGGATCGCCTATATCACCGACAACCTGTTGCTGGACCTTGAACTGACGGCCATGGAGAAAACCGGCAACGGTGAAATCGTCTCTCAGCCCAAAGTGGTGACGGCAGACAAGGAAACCGCGCGCATCCTCAAAGGCACCGAGATCCCCTATCAGGAGTCCAGCTCCAGTGGTGCCACCTCGGTGTCGTTCAAGGAGGCTTCGTTGTCCTTGGAAGTGACCCCGCAAATCACCCCCGACGACCGGGTCATCATGGAGGTCAAAGTCACCAAGGATGAGCCCGACTACCTGAACAAACTCAACGATGTGCCGCCGATCAAGAAGAACGAGGTCAATGCCAAGGTGTTGGTCAAGGATGGCGAGACCATTGTTATTGGAGGGGTTTTCTCCAATACCCAAAGCAAAGTGGTAGATAAAGTGCCATTTTTGGGCGATGTACCGTATCTTGGCCGCCTTTTCCGGCGCGATGTGCTGGCGGAGAAAAAATCCGAGCTGCTGGTATTCCTGACTCCGCGTATTATGAATAACCAGGCGATTGCTGTGAGTCGTTGATTCTGTGCGAAATTTGATTCTTGTAGGACCGATGGGGGCTGGAAAAAGCACCATCGGCCGTTTGCTGGCCAAAGAGCTGCGCCTGCCGTTCAAAGATTCCGACAAGGAAATTGAATTGCGCACGGGCGCCAATATCCCATGGATCTTCGATAAGGAAGGCGAGCTGGGCTTTCGCGACCGCGAGCAGGCGATGATTGCCGAGCTGTGCGGCTGCGACGGCGTGGTATTGGCCACCGGCGGCGGCGCAGTGATGCGTGATGAAAACCGTCGGGCGCTGCATGCCGGCGGTCGGGTGGTCTACCTGCATGCCTCAGTGGAACAGCAAGTAGGCCGGACTGCCCGCGACCGGAATCGCCCGTTACTGCGCACAGCCGACCCGGCAAAGACTTTGCGGGATTTGCTGGCGCTGCGCGATCCGCTATATCGGGAAATCGCCGATCTGGTGGTGGAAACCGATGAGCGGCCGCCTCGAATGGTGGTACTCGACATTCTTGAACGCCTGCAACGGCTGCCACCCCGTTAAAGCCAGGCCCGAAATGCGCTATTCTCGGCGGCGCGTCATTACCTTCCAGGGTGTGGCGTAGAGCCATTAGACGACGTCAGATTTCGACGTTAGCGGTCGTCAATACATCTTCAACGCGGGGACACATGCAGACACTTAAGGTCGATCTAGGCGAGCGCAGCTACCCGATCCATATTGGCGAAGGTCTGTTGGACCAGCCCGAGTTGCTCGCACCGCATATTGCCGGGCGACAAGTGGCGATCATCTCCAATGAAACAGTCGCGCCGCTGTATCTTGAGCGTCTGAGCCGCAGCCTGGCGGCTTACTCGGTGATCTCCGTGATTTTGCCCGACGGTGAAGCCCACAAGAACTGGGAAACCCTGCAACTGATCTTTGATGGCCTGCTCACTGCACGCCATGATCGCCGCACCACTGTTATCGCCCTGGGCGGCGGTGTCATCGGTGACATGGCCGGCTTTGCCGCCGCCTGCTACCAGCGGGGCGTGGACTTTATCCAGGTGCCGACCACCCTGTTGTCCCAGGTTGATTCGTCGGTGGGCGGCAAGACCGGCATCAATCATCCGCTGGGCAAGAACATGGTCGGCGCGTTCTACCAACCAAATGTCGTGCTGATCGACACCGCGACACTGAACACCCTGCCGCCGCGGGAATTGTCGGCCGGGCTGGCGGAAGTCATCAAATACGGGCTGATCTGCGACGAGCCGTTCCTGACCTGGCTGGAAGAACATGTCGATGCCTTGCGCAGTCTTGACCCGGTGGCATTGACCGAAGCGATATCCCGCTCCTGCGCCGCCAAGGCGCTGGTGGTAAATGCCGACGAACGGGAGTCCGGCGTACGGGCCACCTTGAACCTGGGTCACACCTTCGGCCATGCGATCGAGACACACATGGGCTATGGTGTGTGGTTGCATGGGGAAGCCGTAGCGGCTGGCACAGTGATGGCATTGGAAATGTCACAACGCCTGGGCTGGATCAGTGCCCAGGAGCGTGATCGTGGCATCCGCCTGTTCCAACGTGCGGGTTTGCCGGTCATCCCGCCTGAGGAGATGACCGAGTCGGATTTCCTCGAACATATGGCAATAGACAAGAAAGTGATCGACGGTCGACTGCGACTGGTGTTGCTGCGCCACATGGGCGAAGCGGTAGTGACCGACGATTATCCGAAAGAGATTTTACAGGCCACGCTGGGAGCGGATTACCGCGCCCTGGCCCAGCTGAAAGGTTAATAAGATCCCGATGACTAGTTTGCATGCCGACGAGGCGTTTCTCGGCCATTACCATCTAAGCCACGACCCTTTTGCTCCACGGGTGCCTGGTTTCAAATTCTTCCCGGCGCAGCGCAAGCCGGTGCTCGGTCAGTTGCATCACCTGGCGCGCTACAGCCAGCTGTTGCTGGTGGTGACTGGCCCGCTGGGCAGCGGCAAGACCTTGCTGCGCCAGGCGCTGGTGGCCAGTACCAACAAGCAGACGGTGCAGAGCGTGGTGGTGTCGGCCCGTGGTGCCGGCGATGCGGCTGGCGTGTTGCGCCAGGTAGCCCAGGCGCTGGACGTGTCTACCGCCGAACCGAACGCGATCCTCAAGCAAGTGGTGCAACTGGGCCTGACCGGCCAGGAAGTCTACCTGTTGGTCGATGACGCCGAGCAGCTCGACGAATCCGCCCTGGAAGCGCTGCTGGCGCTGGCCGCGGGGACTCCCGAAGGTCGTCCCCATGTGTTCCTGTTCGGTGAGTCGTCGTTGATCGCTGATCTGGAGCAGATCAGTGGCGATCAGGAGCTGTTCCACGTCATCGAATTGCAGCCATACGAAGAAGAGGAAACCCGCGAATACCTGGCTCAACGCCTCGAAGGCGCCGGGGCTGGTATCGAACTTTTCTCCGCTTCTCAGATCTCTGATATTCACGAAAGCTCCGACGGCTGGCCTGGCACCATCAACCAGGTCGCCCGGGATGCCATGATCGAAGCCATGATTGCCAGCCGCTCTGCGGTTAAGCGTCCAAAGATGGGGTTCACTATGCCTAAGAAGCACGTATTGGCTATTTCCGCCGTTGTGGTGGTCGCTGTAGCCGCCGCCTGGTTGATTCCAGGCCGTAGCAAGGCACCCGCCACTGCCGGCGCGCCAGCCGAACAGGCGCAACTGCCCCTGGGCAAGCCCACACCCAACGTCGAATTCGCCAACTCCGGTCAACCGACCAACCTGCCGATGGTCGGCCAACCGGTGATGCGCGGCCCGTTGGCCGAGGCTGCCGGTGGTATCTCCGAAGGTGACGACGGGGTGCCGGTGGAAGGCTCCAGTTCCACGCCTCCGACCGTGACCACTACCGCGCCACCTGCGGGCGTTCCTGCTGGCCCTGCACCGACCCCGACCGCCAAGCCTACCCCGGCTCCGACCGTTGCTACCGCCAAGCCAGCACCTGTAGCCAAGCCTGTAGCACCTGCACCCGTGGCTAAGCCTGCGCCAGCGGCCAAACCGGTTGAAAAACCTGCCGCCACCGTTGCCAAGGCAGCCCCAGCCGCTGGCAGCAGCTGGTACACCAGCCAGCCTGCTGGCCACTTCGTGGTACAGATCCTGGGCACCAGCTCCGAAGCCAACGCCCAGGCGTTCGTGAAAGAGCAGGGCGGCGAGTACCGTTATTTCAAGAAAGTGCTCAACGGCAAGCCTCTCTACGTGATTACCTACGGCAGCTTCCCAAGCCGTGCCGCAGCCGATTCTGCTATCAAAGCCTTGCCAGCGAAGGTTCAGGCTGGTAAACCTTGGCCTCGCACTGTTGCCAGCGTCCAACAGGAACTGGCAGCAACTCGCTGAAGATCCGGCGGCCTTACCCAGGCCGCCCTCCCGGCACCTCAAAAAATAACCGCAAGTGCGTGCAGTTCCTCCAGGAACCGCGCGCTTTGTGGTGTCTGCGTCACAGTAGCTTTTGAGTCGATGCGGTCAGAATTAAAAAAGTTTTGACTAGCACAGCATATCGCTTTAAACCTTTCATAAATGCGACATGAATTTGCGACATTTCGTCGTTAAATTTGTGAGCGTTCGTGTCGGTGTGTACAATGACCTCCCTTTTGCCCCCGTTAAGCCGGCGTACGTTCGGCGTGGTAGGTAACCGGTTGAATTGAAAAGAAATTTGCCTCGATATAAGAGGCAGCCTGGTGAGAAAGTGTCTATGAAAGCAGGTCTGTACCAACCCGATGAATTCAAGGATAACTGCGGTTTCGGTTTGATAGCCCATATGCAGGGCGAGCCCAGTCATACCCTTCTGCAAACGGCCATCGAGGCCCTGACCTGCATGACCCACCGCGGTGGGATCAACGCCGACGGTAAAACCGGTGACGGTTGCGGCCTGCTTATTCAAAAGCCCGACCAGTTCCTGCGTGCTGTCGCCAAAGAGCAATTTGCAGTCGACCTGCCCAAGCAATACGCCGTGGGCATGGTGTTCTTCAACCAGGACCCGGTCAAAGCCGAAGCCGCTCGCGAGAACATGAACCGCGAGATACTCGCTGCGGGCCTGCAACTCGTCGGCTGGCGCAAAGTGCCGATCGACACCAGCGTACTCGGCCGCCTGGCCCTGGAGCGCCTGCCGCAGATCGAGCAAGTGTTCATCGCAGGCGATGGCCTGAGCGATCAGGACATGGCGATCAAGCTGTTTACTTCGCGTCGTCGCTCGTCGGTAGCCAACGCCGCCGACACCGATCACTACATCTGCAGCTTTTCCCACAAGACCATCATTTATAAAGGCCTGATGATGCCGGCGGACTTGACCGCCTTCTATCCGGACCTGAGCGATGAGCGCCTGCAAACCGCAATCTGCGTGTTCCACCAGCGCTTCTCTACCAACACCCTGCCGAAATGGCCGCTGGCTCAGCCATTCCGCTTCCTCGCCCACAACGGCGAGATCAACACCATCACCGGCAACCGCAACTGGGCTGTGGCGCGCCGCACCAAGTTCGCCAACGATTTGATGGACCTGGAAGAGCTCGGCCCGCTGGTCAACCGCGTGGGTTCCGACTCTTCCAGCATGGACAACATGCTCGAGCTGATGGTCACCGGCGGCATCGACCTGTTCCGTGGCGTGCGCATGATCATTCCGCCAGCGTGGCAGAACGTCGAGACCATGGACCCGGATCTGCGTGCATTCTACGAGTACAACTCGATGCACATGGAGCCGTGGGACGGCCCGGCCGGTGTGGTAATGACCGACGGTCGCTATGCGGTGTGCCTGCTCGACCGCAACGGCCTGCGCCCGGCGCGTTGGGTCACCACCACCAACGGTTTCATCACCCTGGCGTCGGAAATCGGCGTGTGGGACTACAAGCCTGAAGACGTTATCGCCAAAGGTCGCGTAGGCCCTGGCCAGATCCTGGCCGTGGACACCGAAACCGGACAGGTCCTCGACACCGACGCCATCGACAACCGCTTGAAGTCCCGTCATCCCTACAAGCAATGGCTGCGCAAGAACGCCCTGCGTATCCAGGCGACCATGGAAGACAACGACCACGGTTCGGCTTTCTATGACGTCGACCAGCTCAAGCAGTACATGAAGATGTACCAGGTCACGTTCGAAGAGCGCGACCAAGTGCTGCGCCCGTTGGGTGAGCAAGGCTACGAGGCCGTGGGCTCCATGGGCGATGACACGCCGATGGCCGTGCTGTCCCAGCGTGTACGCACGCCGTATGACTATTTCCGCCAGCAGTTCGCCCAAGTGACCAACCCACCGATCGACCCGCTGCGCGAAGCCATCGTGATGTCGCTGGAAGTGTGCCTCGGTGCCGAGCGCAATATCTTCCAGGAGTCGCCGGAGCACGCATCCCGCGTCATCCTCAGTTCGCCAGTCGTGTCCCCGGCCAAGTGGCGCTCCTTGATGACCCTGGACCGTCCAGGCTTCGACCGCCAGATCATTGACCTGAACTACGACGAAACCCTCGGCCTTGAAGCGGCTGTGCGCAACGTCGCCGACCAGGCTGAAGAGGCTGTGCGCGCCGGTCGTACCCAGATCGTACTGACCGACCGCCACATTGCTCCGGGCAAGCTGCCGATCCACGCTTCGCTGGCCACCGGTGCGGTGCACCACCGCCTGACCGAAAAAGGCCTGCGCTGCGACTCCAACATCCTCGTGGAAACCGCCACCGCCCGCGACCCGCATCACTTCGCAGTGCTGATCGGTTTCGGCGCCTCCGCGGTTTATCCGTTCCTGGCCTATGAAGTGCTGGGCGACCTGATTCGCACCGGTGAAGTGCTGGGCGACCTCTATGAGGTGTTCAAGAACTACCGGAAGGGCATCACCAAGGGCCTGCTGAAGATCCTGTCGAAGATGGGCATCTCCACCGTCACCTCGTACCGCGGCGCTCAATTGTTCGAAGCCATCGGCCTGTCCGAAGAAGTCTGCGAACTGAGCTTCCGTGGCGTGCCAAGCCGCATCAAGGGCGCGCGTTTCGTCGACATCGAAGCCGAACAGAAAGCCCTGGCCGCTGAAGCCTGGAGTGCGCGCAAGCCGATCCAGCAAGGTGGCCTGCTCAAGTTCGTACACGGTGGCGAATACCACGCCTACAACCCGGACGTGGTCAACACCCTGCAAGCCGCCGTGCAGCAGGGCGACTACGCCAAGTTCAAGGAATACACCTCGCTGGTGGACAACCGTCCGGTATCGATGATCCGTGACCTGTTCAAGGTGAAGACCCTGGACACCGCGATGGACATCAGCGAAGTCGAGCCGCTGGAGTCGATCCTCAAGCGCTTCGACTCCGCCGGTATCTCCCTGGGTGCGTTGTCGCCCGAGGCCCACGAAGCCCTTGCCGAAGCCATGAACCGCCTGGGTGCGCGTTCCAACTCCGGCGAAGGCGGCGAAGACCCGGCGCGCTATGGCACTATCAAGAGCTCGAAAATCAAGCAGGTGGCGACCGGCCGTTTCGGTGTGACCCCGGAATACCTGGTCAACGCCGAAGTACTGCAGATCAAGGTTGCCCAGGGCGCGAAGCCTGGTGAGGGCGGCCAACTGCCGGGTGGCAAGGTCAACGGTCTGATCGCCAAGCTGCGCTACGCGGTGCCGGGCGTGACCCTGATCTCGCCGCCACCGCACCATGACATCTACTCGATCGAAGACTTGTCGCAGCTGATTTTCGACCTCAAGCAGGTCAACCCGCAGGCCCTGGTCTCGGTGAAACTGGTGGCGGAAGCTGGCGTAGGCACCATCGCCGCCGGTGTGGCCAAGGCCTATGCCGACCTGATCACCATCTCCGGCTATGACGGTGGCACCGGCGCTTCGCCGTTGACCTCCATCAAGTACGCCGGCGCACCCTGGGAGCTGGGCCTGGCGGAAACTCACCAGACCCTGCGCGGCAACGATCTGCGTGGCAAGGTGCGCGTACAAACCGATGGCGGCCTGAAAACCGGCCTCGACGTGATCAAGGCCGCAATCCTCGGCGCCGAAAGCTTCGGCTTCGGTACCGCGCCAATGATTGCCCTGGGCTGCAAATACCTGCGCATCTGCCACCTGAACAACTGCGCCACCGGCGTGGCGACGCAGAACGAGAAGCTGCGCAAGGATCACTACATCGGCACCGTCGACATGGTGGTGAATTTCTTCACCTACGTTGCCGAAGAGACCCGTGAGTGGCTGGCCAAGCTGGGCGTGCGTTCGCTGGAGGAACTGATCGGGCGTACCGACCTGCTGGAAATCCTCGAAGGCCAGACCGCCAAGCAGCACCACCTGGACCTGACGCCGCTGTTGGGCAGCGATCACATCCCGGCTGACAAACCGCAGTTCTGCGGCGTCGACCGCAACCCGCCGTTCGACAAGGGCCTGCTGGCCGAAAAAATGGTCGAGATGGCCGCTTCGTCGATCAATGATGCCAGCGGTGGCGAGTTCGCTCTGGATATCTGCAACTGCGACCGTTCCATCGGCGCACGCGTCTCCGGCGAGATCGCACGTAAGCACGGCAACCAGGGTATGGCGAAAGCGCCGATCACCTACCGCTTCAAGGGCACTGCCGGCCAGAGCTTCGGCGTGTGGAACGCCGGCGGCCTGCACATGTACCTGGAAGGTGACGCCAACGACTACGTGGGCAAGGGCATGACCGGTGGCAAGTTGGTCATCGTTCCGCCTCAAGGCAGCGTCTACAAGACCCAGGACAGTGCCATCATCGGCAACACCTGCTTGTACGGCGCCACCGGTGGCAAGCTGTTCGCCGCCGGCACTGCCGGTGAGCGTTTCGCCGTGCGTAACTCCGGTGCCCACACCGTGGTGGAAGGCACCGGCGATCACTGCTGCGAGTACATGACCGGGGGCTTTGTCGCGGTACTGGGCAAGACCGGTTACAACTTCGGTTCGGGCATGACCGGCGGTTTCGCCTACGTGCTCGACCAGGACAACACCTTCGTCGACAAGGTCAACCACGAGTTGGTCGAGATCCAGCGGATCAGCGGTGAAGCTATGGAGTCCTACCAGAACCACTTGCAGCACGTGCTGGACGAGTACGTTGAGGAAACCGGCAGCGAATGGGGTCGTAACCTCGCCGAGAACCTCGACGACTACCTGCGTCGCTTCTGGCTGGTCAAGCCGAAGGCTGCGAGTTTGAAATCTCTGCTATCCACCACACTTGCGAGTCCGCAATGACGACGCAGCGGCAAGTAGCAAGCTTCAAGCCGCAAGCTAAGGGCAGTGCGCGGTGTGCCGGTTCAATTGATTTCTTGCAGCTTGAAGCTTGTAGCTTACAGCTGTCGTGTACGAGGTTTTAAAGATGGCCGAACGTCTCAGCAACGACTTCCAATTCCTCGATGTCGGGCGTAAAGATCCGAAGAAGAAACTGTTGCGTCAACGCAAGAAAGAGTTCGTGGAAATCTACGAGCCCTTCAAACCCCAGCACTCGGCCGACCAGGCCCACCGTTGCCTGGGTTGCGGTAACCCGTATTGCGAATGGAAGTGCCCGGTGCACAACTTCATTCCCAACTGGCTCAAGTTGGTGGCCGAGGGCAACATCCTCGCCGCCGCCGAGCTGTCGCACCAGACCAACACCCTGCCGGAAGTGTGTGGCCGGGTGTGCCCGCAGGACCGTCTGTGCGAGGGTGCCTGCACCCTTAACGATGGCTTCGGCGCAGTGACCATCGGCTCGGTGGAGAAATACATCACCGACACCGCGTTCGCCATGGGCTGGCGCCCGGACATGTCCAAGGTCAAGCCGACCGGCAAGCGTGTCGCCATTATCGGTGCCGGCCCGGCAGGCCTGGGCTGCGCCGACGTGCTGGTGCGCGGCGGCGTGACTCCGGTGGTATTCGACAAGAACCCTGAGATCGGCGGCCTGCTGACCTTCGGCATCCCCGAGTTCAAGCTGGAAAAAACCGTACTGAGCAACCGCCGTGAAGTGTTCACCGGCATGGGCATCGAGTTCCGGCTGAACACCGAGATCGGTAAAGACGTGACCATGGAGCAACTGCTCGAAGAATACGATGCCGTGTTCATGGGCATGGGTACCTACACCTACATGAAGGGCGGCTTTGCCGGTGAGGACCTGCCAGGCGTCTACGACGCTCTGGATTTCCTGATCGCCAACGTCAACCGCAACCTGGGCTTTGAAAAGTCGCCGGAAGATTTCGTCGACATGAAGGGCAAGAAGGTCGTGGTGCTGGGCGGCGGTGACACCGCGATGGACTGCAACCGTACCTCGATCCGCCAGGGCGCCAAGTCGGTGACCTGTGCCTATCGTCGTGACGAAGCCAACATGCCCGGCTCGCGCAAAGAGGTGAAGAACGCCAAGGAAGAAGGCGTGAAGTTTCTCTACAACCGCCAGCCGATCGCCATCGTCGGTGAAGACCGCGTCGAAGGCGTAAAAGTGGTCGAGACCCGTCTCGGCGAACCGGACGCCCGTGGCCGTCGCAGCCCTGAGCCGATCCCGGGCTCCGAAGAGATCATCCCGGCCGACGCCGTGGTCATCGCCTTCGGTTTTCGTCCAAGCCCGGCACCGTGGTTCGACCAGTTCCAGATCCAGACCGACAGCCAGGGCCGCGTCGTGGCCCCGGAACAAGGCCAGTACAAGCACCAGACCAGCAATCCGAAAATCTTCGCCGGTGGCGACATGGTGCGTGGCTCTGACCTGGTAGTGACAGCGATCTTCGAAGGCCGCAACGCCGCCGAAGGCATCCTGGATTATCTGGGCGTCTAGCGACGCCAGCGGCAAGCTTCAAGCCGCAAGCCGCAAGCCGCAAGCATCTTGGCTTCTCGCTTGCAGCTAATTGCTTGCCGCTTGCCGCTGCTTTCATGCCACCAATTGACCCGATAGAAAAAAAGGCACGGCGCATTCCGTGCCTTTTGCGTCGCGCTCTGAGAAAATGCCCGCACTTTTTTTGCGGATGCCGACATGACTGCCCTCAAGAACGACCGTTTCCTTCGTGCCCTGCTCAAGCAGCCTGTAGACGTCACGCCCGTGTGGATGATGCGTCAAGCCGGTCGCTACCTGCCGGAATACCGCGCCAGTCGCGCCAACGCCGGCGACTTCATGAGCCTGTGCATGAATCCTGCGTTCGCCTGCGAAGTCACGATGCAGCCGTTGGACCGTTATCCACAACTGGATGCGGCCATCCTCTTCTCCGATATCCTCACGATCCCCGATGCCATGGGCCAGGGCCTGTATTTTGAAACCGGCGAAGGCCCGCGCTTCAAGAAAGTCGTCAGCACCCTGGCCGATATCGAGGCCCTGCCGATTCCTGATCCACACAAAGACCTCGGTTATGTGATGGATGCCGTCAGCACCATCCGCCGCGAGCTCAATGGCCGCGTGCCGCTGATCGGCTTCTCCGGCAGCCCATGGACCCTGGCTACCTACATGGTTGAGGGCGGCTCGTCGAAAGACTTCCGCAAGACCAAGGCGATGCTCTACGACAACCCGCAAGCCATGCACCTGCTGCTGGACAAGCTGGCGCAGTCGGTTACCTCCTACCTCAACGGCCAGATCATGGCCGGTGCGCAAGCGGTGCAGATCTTCGACACCTGGGGCGGCAACCTGTCGGCGGCGGCGTACCAGGAGTTCTCCCTGGCCTACATGCGCAAGATCGTCAGCGGCCTGATCCGCGAACACGAAGGCCGTAAAGTGCCGGTCATCCTGTTCACCAAGAATGGCGGCCTGTGGCTGGAGAGCATTGCCGACGCCGGTGCCGATGCATTGGGCCTGGACTGGACCTGCGACCTGGGCGAAGCCCGTCAGCGTGTGGGCAACCGCGTCGCGCTGCAAGGCAACATGGACCCGACCGTGCTTTATGCCAAGCCGGAAGCGATCCGCGCCGAAGTCGGGCGCATCCTCGCCAGCTACGGCAAGGGCACCGGCCACGTGTTCAACCTGGGCCACGGCATCACGCCGGAAGTGAACCCGGAACATGCCGGCGCCTTCCTGCGCGCGGTGCACGAGTTGTCGGCGCAGTACCACGAGTAACACGCCAAACAAATGTGGGGGCGGGCTTGCTGTGGCGAGCAAGCTTGCTTGCGCTGGGGTGCGAAGCGCCCCCAAGTAGTCGGCGACTGCTGCGCAGTCGAGCGGGAGCAAGCTCCCTCGCCACAGCAAGCCCCTCCCACATTTCGCCGTATCGGGTCAGACCTTCACATTCCCCAGCGGCGGCAACTTCGCCAGCTTCAACGCCACCAGCAAAGCCCCGATCAACAGTGCCACGATAAACGCCCCGATCCCGTTCCACCCGGCAAAGTGCCAGAAGAATCCCCCCGCAGTACCGGCGATACTCGACCCCGCGTAGTAGCAGAACAGATACAGCGACGATGCCTGCCCCTTCGCCTTGACCGCGCGCCGGCCGATCCAGCTGCTGGCCACCGAGTGGGCGCCGAAGAAGCCGAAGGTAAAGATCAGCATGCCGGGCACCACGATCCACAGTGGGGTGAAGAGGGTGAGGGCGATGCCTGCAAGCATCAATACGATGGTGCCCCATAACACGCGGCGGCGGCCGAGGCGGTCGGCCAGGGAGCCGATCTTGGCCGAGCTGTAGATGCCCGAGAGGTACACCAGCGACAGCAGGCCGACCACCGCTTGGCTCAGGTCATACGGATCGTCGAGCAAGCGGTAGCCGATGTAGTTGAACATCGTCACGAAGGCGCCCATCAGCAGGAAGGCTTCGAGGAACAACCACGGCAAGCCCGCGTCCTTGAAGTGCATGACAAAACCGTCCAGCAGGCTACGAGGCTTGAGGCTGGTGGCGCGGAAGTTGCGCGACTCGGGAAGGATTCTCCAGAACACCGCAGCCGCAATCAGCGCCAGGGCGCCAATGATCAGCATCGCGGTATGCCAACTGACGAAGTCGATCAGCACGCCGATGATCAAGCGCCCGCTCATGCCGCCGATTGCGTTGCCGCCGATGTACAGGCCCATGGCCAGGCCGATGTGCTGCGGGTGGATTTCTTCGCTCAGGTAGGTCATCGCCACCGCTGCCAGGCCGCTCAATGACAGACCCACCAGCGCACGCATCAAAAGGATGCCTTCCCACGTCGGCATCAAGCCGCTGGCGATGGTTGCCAGCGCCGCGCAGAACAGTGCGGATACCATCACCGGTTTGCGTCCCAGCCTATCGGAGATCGGCCCGGTGATCAGCAAACCGAATGCGAGCATTGCCGTGGCTATCGACAGGATCAGGCTGCTTTGCGCCGCATTGATGGAAAACTCATGGGACAGCGCCGGCATCATCGGCTGCACGCAATACAGCAGGGCAAAGGTGGCGAAACCACCGGAGAACAGCGCCAGCACCGTGCGCATAAACATCGGTGTGCCTTTTTCGATGTACTCGTCGTTGAGCTGGGCGACCACCTCATCCAGGGCGGTGGGTGGGCGTTCTTGAGCGAATGGCGCGACAGCAGATTTCACGGGGACCTCGAGGAGGGAAAGCCTGCCAGGACAGGCAATGCAAAAAAGAATATAGCTGCCTAATGATTCTTTCCAATATATTGTTCGACCTGTTTGATAGCTTTAACGACCTAATGAGGTGTGCATGGAATTGCGTCATTTGCGGTACTTCATTGCCGTCGCTGAAGAACTGCATTTCGGCCGCGCCGCACAGGCGCTGGGCATCTCGCAGCCGCCGCTGAGTCAGCAGATCCAGGCGCTGGAACAGGAGCTGGGGGCGCGCCTGTTTGAACGGACCAATCGTCGGGTTGAGCTGAGCGAGGCCGGGCGGTTGTTTCTGCAAGAGGCACGGCTGGTGCTGGCCCAGGTCGACAAAGCGGCCGACGTGGCCCGGCGCGCGCAATCAGGAGAGCTGGGTGAACTGAAGATCGGCTTTACTTCATCGGCGCCGTTCAACGCCAGCATTCCCCAGGCGATCTTTGCGTTTCGCCAGGCATTCCCGGCAGTGCACCTGAGTCTGCAGGAAATGAGCAGCACCGAAGTCGCTGAGTCGCTGGTGGATGAGTCGATCCAGGTTGGCCTGATGCGTCCGCTGCCGTTGCCGGATTCGCTGGGTGTCATTGAGCTGATGCGCGAGCCGCTGGTGGCCGTGCTGAATGCCGGCCACCCGTTGGTCGAAGGCAGTGAGCGTGGTTTGCACCTGGCGCAATTGGCACAGGAGCCGTTTGTGTTTTTCCCACGTAGCTACGGCAGCGGTCTCTATGCCCAGTTGCTCAACCTGGCCCGCGATGCCGGTTTCAGCCCGCACTTTGCCCAGGAGGCAGGGGAGGCGATGACCATCATCGGCCTGGTCGCGGCGGGACTCGGCGTGTCGGTGCTGCCAGCGTCATATCAGCGGATACGCATCGATGGCGTGGTGTATCGCACGCTGCTGGACCAGGAAGCGGTGACGGCCGTGTGGCTGGTGCAACGCAAGGGCGTGCAGACGCCGATGGCGAAAGCGTTTGTGGAGTTGTTGACGCGTAAGGGGGCGGTGTAGGCGCGTTCACATATCAAGTAACGCAAGGGGCTTAGTTATTCGCCGGGAAGTTACGCAGAATCGCTTTTTCTCTAGCGAGTGGTATGGATGGCACTTCTGCTCTGAGGGATGAACGGCACTCTGCCACGAGTTGCCGTAAAGCGGCTTTCAGGCATACTGCACAAGTTCCCGAAAGGGGCTTGTGAGACTCTGTGGATCCTGGGCAACCAGCCATCGCAGAGCCAGGCAGGAAGCGGCGATGACAAGCCAACCTGTTTGTGAAAAGGGCGCCGAAAGGCGCCCTTTGTCGTTATGGGGTTTATTGCAGTTCCGCACCACGCAACCCCGCCAGGATGTCGCGATCCAGCATGCTCACCCAACGGTTGTAATTGCGATGGATCTTGCCGTCCTTGTAGCCCAGGTCGCGGCTGTCGCGGTAGGTGATGGCGTAGCTGTTGCGCGTGTAGCGGACGTCGATTTCCGCGTGGAACTGGTTACGCACGGTGATCTCGGCCTGCACCAACTGTGGGCTCAGGCGCTGCACCATCCATTCGCGCTTTTGCAGGGCGTTGATGATGACCTGTTTGACTTGTTCTTCGCTGACCTGGGTGCTGGCTGGCAAGTCGTGCTGGGTGTTGAGGACCGGTTTGCTGGTACAACCGGCGGTGGTCAGCAGGGCCAGGGTGATCAGGGTGGCGCGTAGCAGGGAGGGCATTCCGTTTTCTCCAATCGATTAAAAAGTCAGGACCAGCGGCGAAAGATCAGCGACGTGTTGACGCCGCCAAAGGCAAAGTTGTTGTTCATCACGTAGTCGTGGTGCATCTCGCGAAAGCCACCTTGCAGGTAATCCAGCTCGCCGCATTGCGGGTCGACGGCGTCCAGGTTGAAGGTGTGTACGTACTGGTCGCGGTTCATCATCTCGATGCTGAACCAGGATTCCAGCGCACCGCAGGCGCCCAGGGTGTGGCCCAGGAAGCTTTTCTGCGAACTGATGGGCATGCGGCTGCCGAAAAGGCTGCTGGTGGCCAGGGTCTCGGCGATGTCACCCTGGTCGGTGGCAGTGCCGTGGCCGTTGACGTAGCCGATGGCATCCGGGGTGAGCCCGGCATCTTCCAGGGCCAGTTCCATGGCGCGGCGCATGGTTTTCTGTTCCGGGCGGGTGGTGTGCTGGCCGTCGGCATTGCTGCCGAAGCCGACGATCTCGGCGTGGATGTGCGCCCCTCGCGCCAAGGCGTGCTGCAATTCTTCCAGCACCAGCATGCCGCCGCCTTCGCCGATCACCAGGCCGTCGCGGCCACTGTCATAAGGGCGCGGGCTGGTCTGCGGTGCATCGTTCTTCAGGCTGGTGGCGTAGAGCGCGTCGAACACCATCGCCTCGGTGGGGCACAGTTCTTCGGCGCCGCCGGCGAGCATCAGCGGCAGGCGCCCGAACTTGATCGCTTCATAGGCGTAACCAATACCCTGGCTGCCGCTGGTGCAGGCGCTCGACGTGGGGATCAACCGCCCGGTCAGGCCAAAGAAGATGCTGATATTCGCCGCTGTGGTGTGGGGCATCATGCGCACGTAGGAGTTGGCGTTCAGCCCTTCGGCCACAGAGTTGAGCAGCATATTGCCGAATGCCTTGATCTCGTCGGTGCTGCCGGTGGACGAGCCGCAGGCCACGCCCATGCGTCCGTCCTTGATCGACTCGTCGCCGAGCAAACCGGCGTTCTTCAATGCCTGTTCGGCTGCCCACACTGCCAGGCGCGAGACGCGGCCCATGCTGCGCAGTTGCTTGCGCGTCCAGTGGGCGGGCACGACGAAATCGTCAATCGGCCCGGCCAGGCGCGTATTCAATTCGCTGAAGCGGTCCCACTCATCCATGCGCCGGATGCCGCTGCGGTTGGCGAGGAAGTTGGCCGAAATAGTGTCCCAATCGCTACCCAGGGAGGTCATGCCGGCCATGCCGGTAACGACGACGCGCTTCATCAGCACAGGCCTCCATTTACCGCCAGCACCTGGCGAGTGATGTAGCCGGCTTCGGCCGACATCAGGAAATTCACCGCACCGGCGACTTCTTCCGGGGTACCCATGCGCTGCGCAGGGATCATCTTCATCAGCTCTTCAACCGGCACGTTTTCATCGAGCATCGCGGTGTCGATCAGGCCGGGAGCCACACAGTTGACGGTGATCTTGCGCTTGCCCAGCTCGATGGCCAGCGCCTTGGCTGCGCCGATCAGGCCGGCTTTGGAGGCGCTGTAGTTGACCTGGCCACGGTTACCGATGAGCCCCGATACCGAGGTGATGCACACGATACGCCCGGCCGCGCGACGCCGGATCATCGGCATCATCACCGGATGCAGTACGTTGTAGAACCCGTCGAGGTTGGTACGCATCACTACGTCCCAATCGTCCTCGGACAAGGCCGGGAACGCCCCGTCGCGTGTCAGGCCGGCGTTGAGTACCACGCCGTAATAGGCGCCATGCCGCTCCACGTCGGCTTCCAGGATCTGCTTGCAAAGCGCGCGGTCCGCCACATCGAACTGCAGCACCCGCGCCTTGCGGCCCAGAGCTTCGATTTCGACCTGCACCGCATCGGCTTCGGCACGCCCGCTGCGGCAATGCAGCACAATGTCATGCCCGGCCTGGGCCAGGCGCAAGGCAATGGCGCGGCCGATGCCACGGCTGGAGCCGGTGACCAGTACGGATTCAGTCATGGCGTTTCGTCCTTAGATTCATCTAAATAGTTGGCCGCCTGGGGCGGTCGAAATACATTCAAGCGGGCACTGGCCTGGATACCGTCGCCGGTCAGGTGGCATTCGAATACCCCCATGCCGTTATCGTCTTCCAGTGAACGCAGGCCATGGATGCGCAGCTCGGCGCCTGCCGGAAAGTGCTCCACGTTGCACTCGAACTTACGTGTGCCCAACAGGAAGCCCAGCTCCACGGCTTCGCCCTTCTGGCGCGCGCGGCAACCGGCATAGGCGGCGACGCTCTGTGCCATCAGCTCAATACCGACCCAGGCCGGCAGGCTGCCGTCCGGGCGACTGAACAAGCCATCGGGCTTGACGCTGACGCGGGTGTGAATCTGCTCTTCATCGAACGACAGCACCTGGTCGATCAGGATCATGTCGCCCGCATGGGGCAGCAGTTCGGCGAGTGGCCAATCGATCATGGGGCCTCTGCGATTATCAAGCTGATGTTATTGCCGCCGAAGGCAAACGAGTTGCTCATCAGGCAGCGCTTTTTCAAAGTGTCGCCCGCTTTGGCCCATTGCAAGGCCGGCAATGCAGGATCGGCCTGGCCGTCCCACACATGCGGTGGCACGGCATCGTGGGTCAGGCTCAGCCAACAGAACGCGGCTTCCAATGCACCGGCTGCACCGAGGGTGTGGCCGCTCATGGGTTTGGTCGACGAACAGGCCACGCCTTGGGGAAACAGGCTGGCCACGGCCAGGCTTTCCATGGCGTCATTGTGTTGGGTGGCAGTACCGTGCAGGTTCAGGTAGCCGATCTGTTCAGGCGCCAGTTTCGCACTGGCCAGGGCTTTGCGCATGGCTTGCAGCGCACCTTTGCCGGAGGGCTCGGGCGCAGAAATATGGTGGGCGTCACAGCTGGCGCCGCTGCCAATCAACGCGATGGGCGCCGGCGTGCGACTCATCAGAAACAGCACCGCCGCTTCGCCGATATTGATGCCATTACGGTTGCGCGAAAACGGATTGCAACGTTCGCTCGACACTGCTTCCAGTGCGGTAAAACCGTTGAGCGTCAGCTTGCACAAGCTGTCTACGCCGCCGCAGATCACCGCATCACACACGCCCAGGTCGAGCAGCCGCTGGGCACTCGCCAGCGCACGGGCACTGGAGGTGCAGGCGGTGGAAATCACATAGGCCGGGCCGCTGAGCTGCAACCAGTCGGCGAGGAAGTTCGCTGGCGCGCTGAGTTCCTGCTGCTGGTAGTCATAATCGCCGGGGAATTGCCGATTGCTCAGGTAATGGGCGATGCCGCGGCTGGCCTCGTCGATGCCTGAAGTGCTGGTGCCCAACACAATACCCACGCGTGACGCGCCGTAGGTGTGGATCGCCTGGCGAATCTCTTTTTCAATTTGCAGCGCCGCTTCCAGCAGCAGTTGGTTATTGCGGCTGCTCTGCGCGCTCAGCGCTGCAGGCATGCGCGCCAACTCACCCTGTACACCGGCCACCGGCAGCACGCGATCCGGCACCCAGCCGCTTTCGGCGCGCATGCCCGAGCAGTCGCCGGCAAACAGGCTGCGGCTGACTTCGGCCTGGCCACGCCCCAGCGCACAGATGACGCCGAGTGCATTCAGATAGGCCGTCATCGACCCACCCCAAGCGGCGTGATGCGATAACTCAACGGCTGCCCGCTCATATTCACACTGAACACCTCGGAAGACTGATACACGATCTGCCAATGCCCCGGCAGCGTGCGTGTCAGGTCCATCGCTTGGGCGCCTGGGTATAACGCAGGCACGTCGTCGGCCGAAGTCAGGGCAAACAGCAGCGCAGCGAACAGTTCCCGCGCCTGAGGGTTGGGCGGCAGCAAACCATCGGCTTGCCATTGGCCATTGAGCAGTTTTTGCCGGGCCTGGGGAATGCCCAGCGGGTCCATCAACGACCAGCGAATCGCGCCGCCTTCACGCTGGATCACCAGCAGCCAATCCTGGGTCTGGCCGTCCGCACGGCGTTGTACATGCAGTTGCATCGGCAGGCTCAGCGCCGGGGTTTTCGTGGGCAGCGGCGGCTGGCTGGCGCAGGCGCCCAGCAGCAACAGGCAACCGATCAGCAACAGGCGGATCATGGGGCGGCACTCGCTAAGGGTTTACGCGCTACGCAGTTGACCAGGGTTTCTTCGCGCTGGCCCACCGGCGGCGGATTGCGCAGGCCCCAGCGTTCGAGCAGGCCGAAATCGCTGGCGCGACTCCACCACAAATACGGGTACGAGACGTTCTGCGGGCCAAATTCAAAGCCCTGCTCGCGAAGCATCTCCAGGTATTCTTCGGCGCTCTTCTGCACGTGCATCGGGTGGCGGAAAAGCCAGCGGATCACCCAGGTATCGATATAGGCTTCGGTGGACTCGGCAAACAGCAAATAGCCTCCGGGCTTGAGTACCCGATAGAACTCTTTGAGTGCGCGATGCTGTTCGACCAGATGATGGAAGGTCTGGTGGCAGAACAGGATGTCGACGCTTTCGTCCGGCACCTGCAGGGTCGCGCAGTCGCTGCCGATCAGTTCCACTGCCATGCCCTGGCGTGCGGCTTCGGCCTGGCTCAGCGTCAGGCTGTGGGGGTCGGCGTCCAGGCCGATCAAGCGCTCAGGCGCAAACACCTGCTGCAAATAGCGAAACGACTTACCCTGGCCGCAACCCGCGTCCAGCAACACCGGCGCCACCGGCAATGGTTCGCTGAACAAGCTGCGCAGGTCGTTGATCGCCACGCGCAACACATGGTGCTGCCAGGTGTGGCTGCGCAGGAACCAGAAACCGAAACGGGTTTCTTCGACGTAGTTCTTACTCAGGTACTGGGTGGTCATACCGTTTCACTCGCACAAATTTCCGACAACATCCGCAATCGCCGCTTGGGTTCGCTGACAAACGGGTTACGTTCATCCCAGGCATAACCGGCGAGGATCGCGCTGATCATCCGGCGGATCTCGGGTGAACTGCCCGGATGGAAGATCACGTCCTGGAACGTCCCCGCATACCAGCCTTCGACGTAGCAGCGGAAGGTATCGACACCGCGCTTCAGCGGCTCGGCAAACTCGGTCTGCCAGTCCACGCTTTCGCCCTGCAGTTGGCGATGCAGCACGCCGGCCGCCATGCTCGCCGAACGCATGGCAATGGTCACGCCCGAGGAGAACACCGGGTCGAGGAACTCCGCCGCGTTGCCCAACAGCGCAAAGCCCGGTCCGTGCAGGGTTTTGACGTTGGCCGCATAACCGCCGATGGTGCGCGCCGGCGTGTCCCAGACGGCGTTTTGCAGTACCGCGCTCAGGCTCGGGGTGTCGTCGATGAAGCTGCGCAGGCAAGCGTCGAGGTCGCTGTCGCGGCCGTCAAAATGTTCTTTGGCCGCTACTACACCCACCGAACAACGTCCGTCGCTGAATGGGATGGTCCAGAACCAGATGTCGCGCTTCGTCGGGTGGGAGGTCACGAGGATTTTGCTGCGGTCGAAACCCGGGTGCGTGATACGGTCTTCGACGTGAGTGAATACCGCCTGGCGCAACGGGAAATTCGAGGGTGCCTCCAGCGCCAGCAAGCGCGGCAACACCCGGCCATAACCGCTGGCATCCAGCACGAACTTGGCCTTGATGTGGTACTCGCTGCCGTTCTCCCGGCGGATATGCAGGTAGCGGCACTCGCCGCTCAAGTCCACACCCGCGACGGTTTCGCCGTAGCGGATGTCCACGCCTTGCAGTGCGGCCTGATCGGCCAGCAACTTGTCGAACTCGCCGCGCTGCACCTGGAAGGTGGTCGGCTTGCCGTTGCTGAACGTGTCGCCGAAGTCAAACGCGCTATAGCGCTCGCCCCAGGCGAACGCCGCACCGGTTTTCACCTGGAAACCCGCCGCTTGCACGGCGTCGAGCATGCCGGCTTCTTCGATAAAGTCGATGCAGTGGGACAACAGGCTTTCGCCAATGGAGAACCGCGGGAAATGCTGGCGCTCGATGATCAATACATCATGCCCGTTGCGTTTTAACAGCGCGGCAGCGATAGCCCCGGATGGCCCTGCACCGATCACCACCACCTGGCGACGTTCCATTTCAACTATTGGCACGAGAGCTCCTTGCCACTTTGGCGATCACGGTATTCATGAGGCATGTCTCTGTTGCCCGGCCCAGGGCGCCAGCATAAAGCTGAACGCCAGGCCCAGGCTGACCGACAGGCCGAAATTGCTCACAGCCGGTGTACTCGACACCGCCAGCAGGCCGAACGACAACCAGGTCGTCAGTGCTGCCAGCAGCGTCCCCAGAAGGCTCACGGCCGAGCCGCCGATCTGCTCGCGCATCAGGATGGCGTAGTCGACGCTGATGGCTGTGACCAGCAGCAGGCCGAACAGGCTGAACAAGGTCAACGGCTGGCCCAGCCAGCCGAGGCTGGCAAGGCTGCACAGGGCCGCCAGCAACGGCAGGGCGACGATGCGCAAGGCGCCGCCGAAACCGAACGGCAAGATCAGCAGCAACACGATCAGCACGCACGACATCAGCTTCAATTCCGCGGCGCTGACCTGCGTGTCGGCGAACACCCGGTTCAAGTCACCCAGGCGGTCCACCAACTGCACACCGGGTAAATCCAGTGCCTGTACGCGCAGCAACGCCGGGTTGTTCAAGCCTTGCAGGCTGACCATCGCGGCCACGCCGCCGTCCACCTGGCCCAGCCACAGTGTGCGCCAGGGTTCGGCCAGCGGGCCTTTCAGCGCGGCGTCGATGTCTTCGGTTGGTAACGCCTGCAACTGCGCCACTTCAGCCTGCAGGGCGCTCGCCGGTATTGCGAGGTCCAGCAGTGGTTGCCAGTGCTGCGCCAGGTTGTTCAACCCGTCACGCAGCTGTTGCTGTTCGGCGGGCAGGTTGACCAGTTGATTGAGCGCCAGGTAACCCTGCAGCTTGTTCATGTTCACCAGTTGATCCAGACGCTGGCCCAGTGCGGCCTGGCGCTCGAGCAACTGCTGCTGGTTCTCCGCCCGCACCAGGAAGAACTGGCTGGTCGGCTGAAAACCGGTGATGCGCGCCACGGCCTGGGCTTCCTGCAGCAATTGCGGCGGTGCGCCGATCCACTGGCGGATATCGTTCTTGGTGTTCAGGTGCCATAGGCCGCCTGCGCAAAACAGCAACAGCAATGCCAGCAGCACCGGGCTCGGCACGCGCTTGAGCAGCGCCGCACGCACTTGCCACAACCCCTCGGCAATACGCAGCGGCCACTGCGCGGGGTGCAGTTCCACACCCTTGAGCAGCGCCGGCAGCAGGCACACGGCCGACAGATACGCGCCCACCAGCCCGGCGGCGGAGAACACCGCGATTTGCGTCAGGGCAGGGAACGGCGTCCAGGCCAGCGCCAGGTAGCCGATGCAGCTGGTGGCCAGGCTCAGGCTCAGCCCGGGCAGGGTGATGCGTAACGCCGGCCAACTGCGCCACGGGCTCATGCTCCAGCTTTTCGACAGGTAGTGCAGGGGGTAATCCACTGCCACACCAATCAGGCTGGAGCCCAGTACCAACGTCATCACATGCATGTGGCCGAACAGCGCCACACAGGCCACCGCGCCGAACAGCATGCCTGCCAGCACCGGGACAAACGCCAGCAGCACGCGCCAACGGCGGAACGCCAGCAACAGCAACAACAGGATGCCGAGGGTGGCGCCGCCGCCGACCCAGGTGATTTCCCGCGTGGCTTGCTGCTGCCCATTGGCCGCGTACAGCAGGCCGCTGGCGGCGAGCAGTTGCGCGCCGTGTTCGCCGGCCTGGGTGCGGCTGGCCTTGAGCAGGTCGGCCACTTGCAGCGGTAGTTTCATATCGAAGGCATTGCCGGTGGTACGCGCCCGCAGCAACACCCAGCTTTTACCGTCGGCATCGGCGATCAGCGCACCGCTGCCGATATCCAGCTGCACCGAACCGTGTTGCGGCTGGCTGCTCTGGATGCGCCCGGTCAGGCCGAGCCAGTCATCCTGGCTCGGCACCAGGCTGAACCCGGTGAAAGGGTCGAACAACGCTTGCACGCGCTGTTGGATAAACGCGTCGGGATGTTCGATCAGTTGTTCGCGGTCCTTGGCCGAGAGCATTGCCAGCCGCCCGCGCAGTAACTGTTCGCGCAGTGCCGGCAAGTCGGCTTGCAGGTTCCACTGCACCTTTTCAAACAGGCCGCTGGCCTGCCAGCGCTCGCCCAGTTGCTGCGCCACGCTTACCGCTTGCTGGCGGTCGGTGTGCCCCACCAGCACCAGCATCTCGCGGTTCAACGGTTCCTGCATGCGCTGCTCGGCTTGCAGTTCCAGGGCATCCGGCGTATTGCCCGGCACCAGCTCCATCAGGTTGGCCGACAGTGGCGCACCTTGGCGCCACTGCCAGCCGGCCACGGCCAGTACGGCCACCAGCAGGATCAGGAACAGGCGCGGCAGCAGGCGCTCACTGGGCAAAGTCGTGTTGCTCCGCGTCAGTCAGGGGCCGGCTTGCCGTGCTGTCCTGCATGCGCAGCACGGTGCTGTCGCCCTGGGTTTCGAGCAATTGGATGGTTTGCACCAATTCGCCGCCGTCGATATTGATCTGGGTGAACACCTGCTTGAGCAGTAACGAGCGTGGAACCAGCGTCAGCTTCCACTGGTTGGCTTCGCCTTGCAGTTGCAGCTCAAAGTCGCGCTGCAAACCACTGCTGTCGCCCTGGAGCACCGCGAGAAACAAGCGGTTCTGTTCGGCACCGGTGCTCTTGTTCGGCAGCAGTTGCCAGCCGTCGGCGTCGCGCCGGGCGATGCCCTGGGCGCTGATGCGGTAGTCCTGTTGCAACGGGGTTTTGAGCAGCCACAGCAGGCCGTGGTCTTTGGCCAGCACGAAAGTGCCTTTGCTGACCAAGGGCTGGGGCAGGGCGCGCAGGTGTTTTTCCTGGATGAAGTTGCCGTGGATCACCGACGGTTTTGCCAACTGCTCGCTTAGCTGCTGCAGGTCAAAAGCATGAGCGCTCAGACTTAGCAGCAACCCAACCCCTGTAGGCGCGAGCTTGCTCGCGAAAAACCTGAGGGCGCGGCGCAGTGTCAGGCAGCCCGCATTCACGTTGACGATTTTCGCCGGCAAGCCGGCTCCTACAGGGGATCTCATTGCAGTGCCCTTTCGACGGCGTCGGTGAAGACTTTGGGCGAGGCCAATTGCATCTCGCGGCTGGCGATTTCCACCGCCACCTGCACGGTGCTGGCGCGAGTCAGGCGCTCGCCGCTGGCCAGGTCGGTAATCAGGTAGTTGACCTTCAAGCGGTTCTCCCATTCCACGAGGCTGGCGCGCACATTGATGGTCTGGCCAAAGGTGGCGCCGCGTACGTAGCGCAGTTCCATGTCGATCACCGGCCAGGCGTAGCCCGAGGCCTGCATCTGCGTGTAGTTGTGGCCAAGCTTGTCCAGCAACGCACAGCGCGCCACTTCCAGGTACTTCACGTAATGCCCGTGCCACACCACGTGCATGGTGTCGATGTCGAAAAACGGCACGAGGATTTCAGTGTCGCAATGCAATACGCCCGGGCTACGCATGCAACCTCCAGTGTTGCTCGGCGATACGCTTGAGGCACAGGCGCAGTTCGCCTTCCAGGGCACGGTCCTCGATGACCGGCGGGAAGTCTTTGGCCAGTTCCTCGTGCATGGCGGCCAGGGCCGGTGGCAGCGGTCGTGCATCCTCGGCCTGGGCGCGCAGCCACACCCCCTGGTTGGCGGCGAGCAAGGTGGCGGCAGCCACTTGTTCGGTCAGTTCCAGCACGCGGATCGCATCGCGGGCGGCGATGGTGCCCATGCTCACTTTGTCCTGGTTGTGGCACTCGGTGGAGCGCGAGAACACGCTGGCCGGCATGGTGTTTTTCAGCGCTTCGGCGGTCCAGGCGCTCGTGCCGATCTGCACGGCCTTGAACCCGTGGTTGATCATGGCGCGGTCCGCCGGCGCGCCGGACAGGTTGCTCGGCAGGCCATGGTTGTAACGCACGTCCACCAGCAGCGCGAGCTGGCGGTCGAGCAGGTCGGCGACGTTGGCCACCAGGGTCTTGAGGCTGTCCATGGCGAAGGCGATATGCCCGCCGTAGAAGTGCCCGCCGTGCAGGACACGCTCTTCTTCAGCGTCGATGATCGGGTTGTCGTTGGCGCTGTTCAACTCGGTCTCGATAAACGAGCGCAGCCAGTTCAGGCTGTCGGCCAGCACGCCGAGTACGTGGGGGGCGCAGCGCAGCGAATAGCGGTCTTGCAGGCGATGCAGCGGCGCGGTCGGCGCATCGATTGCCAGGTCCTTGCGCAGCCAGGCGGCGACTTGCATTTGCCCTGGATGCGGTTTGGCGGCGAACAGGCGCTCGTCGAAGTGCTCCGGGTTGCCCTGCAGCGCCACCACGTTCAGCGCGGTGATGCGCGTGGCCAATTGCAGCAGGTAGTCGGCGCGGGCGAAGGCCAGGCAGGCCAGGCCGGTCATCACGGCGGTGCCGTTCATCAGCGCCAGGGCTTCCTTGGGGCGCAATACCAGCGGCTGCCAACCCAGTTCGCGGTGCACGTCGGCGGCCTGGCGGCGTTCGCCACGGAACATCACCTCGCGTTCGCCGGACAAGGTCGCCGCCACGTAAGACAACGGCGTCAGATCGCCGCTGGCGCCCACCGAGCCTTCCTCCGGGATCAGCGGCAGCACGTCGTGTTCGAGAAATGCGTGCAGGCGCTCCAGCAGTTCGACACGCACGCCGGAAACCCCGTGGCAGAGTGACTGCAAACGTGCGGCCAGCACGGCACGGGTAGCCTGTGCGTCGAGCAACTTGCCCAGCCCGCAGCCGTGGAAGGTGTACAGGTGACGGGGCAGGGCTTCGACGTGTTGCAGCGGTACCGCCACCACGCACGAGTCGCCGTAGCCGGTGGTCACGCCGTAGATCACGCCTTCCTTGTCCAGCAGTGAGTCGAGGAACTGTGCGCCCTTGGCGATACGCTGGCGATATGCGGCGTCGTTCTGCAACTGCGTAGGCGCCTGGCGGTTGGCCAGGGCCAGCACGTCTTCAATGCGCAAGGCGCGTTCGCCAAAGGTTACCGGCTCAAGATGCGTCGTCATCGGTCTTCCAGAAAGGGTAAAAGTTGAACCATTGTCGGGGGGCTTGCAGGCAGAACTGGCCCAGGCGTTCGGCGTAGCGCGCGGTCCATTGGGTAATGACCTGCTCGCGGGTGCTGCGCTTCCATTCGATCAATTGCGTGAAAGGCTCGATCGTCAGGCGATAGCGGCCGTCATGCTTGAGGCACATCAGCAGGTTGACCGGGCATTTGAGCAGGCCGGCCAGCAGCCATGGGCCTTGCGGGAAGGCCGCAGCATGCCCAAGGAAATCCACACGCACCTTGCGCCCGCCGTGCAACGGCACGCGGTCGCCGGCAATAGCCAGCCACTCGCCCTCGTCCAAGCGCTGGCTGAGCAGCAGCATGGTGGCCGGGTCCAGTTCGCTGACCTGGATCAGGCGCAGATGGGTCGCCCCGGCTTCGCCCAGCAGGCGGTTGAAACGCTCGGCGTGCTTGGTGTGCACCAGCACGTTCATGGTCACCTGTTCGCCGATCTCCGCCAGGGCGCGACAGACTTCCAGGTTGCCCAGGTGCGCGCCCACCAGCATCTGCCCGCGCTCGCCGCGCAGTTGCCCACGCAATTGCGCCGGGTCGTTTATTTCGATCTGTTCGATGTGCAGCTTGCCGTTCCATACGTCGAGCTTGTCGAGCAAGGAGTCGGCGAAGGCCATGAACTGGCCGAATACACTTTTATGGGTGGGCCGCAATGCATCACGGCCGCTCCAGTGCGCCAGGCGCTGCTGGTATTCCCAGGCACTCCGGCGTGCCGTGCGGCCGAACAGGAAGAAGTACAACACGATGCCGTACAGCAGCGGGCTCAGCAAGCGACGTCCCAGTACCTTGGCGGCGACGGCGGTGAGTTTCATCAGCCAGAAACTGCCGCGCTCCTCGCGGTCGGCCCAATGTTTATTGCTGTCGCTCATGCCTGCCACCGCCGCCACAGGATTATCGGCATACGTACCAACATGCCGAAGAACAGCCGGGTGTGCATGGCTGAGATGCGCACGTTGTCGCGAAACAGGCGGAAGTGCGACAGGCCGTCGGTGGGGTAATGCACTTTTGTCGGCAGCCAGCGCATCGGTTGGTTGCGCCAGGCCAGGCGCACCAGGATGTCCGAGTCGAAATCCATGCGCGTGCCGATGTAGGCCGAGTCCATCAGGGCCAGCGTGGGCGCCAGCGGGTAAACACGAAAGCCGCACATCGAGTCGCGGATCTGCAGCGACAGGGTGTTGATCCACACCCATACGTGAGTCAGGTAACGCGCGTACAGGCGGCCCTTGGGCACGCTCTCATCGTATTCGGGGTAGCCGCAGATGACGGCCGTCGGATGGGCCCGCGAAGTGTCGAGGAAGGCCTGGACGTCACGCAGGTCGTGCTGGCCGTCGGCGTCCACCTGCAGGGCGTGGCTGAAGCCCAGGCGTGCAGCCTCGCGGAAACCGGCCATCACCGCACCGCCTTTGCCCTGGTTGCTCGGCAAGGTCAGCAGGGTGACATGCTCAAGCATCGCCAATTGCGCCAACACTGCCGCGCAGGCCGGGCTACTGCCGTCATCCACCAACAGGCACGGCAAGCCGCTGTCCAGAAGGTTGCGGACCACGGCCGGCACGGCGGCTTCGTGGTTGTAGACCGGGATCAGGGCGCAAGGCTTATGCATGGGCGGCGATCAATTGGATGCGGCCGCTGGAGCAGGCCGCGACGCCGTTGCGGTAGGCGAAATACAGCTTGCCGCGCTCCTGGTCGAAGCGCAGGTGCAGTTCGATCTGGTCGCCAGGGCGTACCAGTTGCTGGAACTTGAGCACTTCCATCCCGGCGAAGGTCCTTGGCACGTCCATCAACTGCTGGCCCAGGTTGAACGCCCACTCCACCTGCACCACGCCCGGCAGTACGGGCGTGGTGGGGAAGTGGCCGCTGAAGTAGGCAAGGTCCGGGGGCACGCTCAGTTGCAGGGTCCATTCACCATTGGCTTCGACTTGTTCCAACACGTGCGGCGCTTTTGGCCGTGGGGCGAGCAGCAGGGCCGTGACATCGGCTTGGGGCAGCTTGCCTTGGGCGTTCAGCGGCAA
This sequence comes from Pseudomonas sp. BCA17, assembly GCF_004519405.1. Classification (GTDB taxonomy): domain Bacteria; phylum Pseudomonadota; class Gammaproteobacteria; order Pseudomonadales; family Pseudomonadaceae; genus Aquipseudomonas. The sequence goes on from NZ_SGWI01000007.1 coordinate 370,557, forward strand.
CTGGCGCAGCAAGCGCCAACGGCGGGGCAGGGCCAGGGCTTCGCAATGTTGGCTCAAGTGCTGGCGCAGGCTTTGGGTCAGCGTGCGACGGCCCTGATTGCGCAGGGCATGCAGGCCGTCAGCACTGAGGACCACCAGGGCGCCGAGGGACGCACGGTTTTCCTGCACCACGCCCAGGCGGGTTTCAGCAACCCACGGGTGGGCCATCAGCGCCTGTTCCAGCATGGGCAGGGAGATGCGTTTTTCTTCCAGCTTGACGATGCGGTCAAGCCGGCCGAGCAGTTCGAAGCGACCATCGGCATGGATACGCGCAGCGTCGGCGGTCTGTTCGATATGGCCAGCCGGCAAATAGGGCGAGGCAATGCGCAGGGCGCCCTCCGCATCCTGGCTCAGTTGCACGTCGGCAAAGGGTTGCCACGGCTGTGCGCCTTGGCGCCAGGCGATGCCGCCGGTTTCCGAACTGCCGAGGATTTCCGTCGGCCATTGCTGCAAACGATCGTAAAGCTCACCGGCCGCTTCGATGGGCAAGGCGCCGCCGGACGAAAATACCCGGGTTACCTGGCGTAACGCCGGCCAATCGAGGTTGTCGCCCATGCGCTTGAGCAGCGCCGGGCTTGCCACCCAGGCAAATTGCGGGTGTTCGCGGCTGGCGCGCTGCAAGTCTTCGGGAAAGGGCAGTTGCCGGCGCACGAAGCTGCGCCCGGCGTACAACGGCCACAGCACACGGAACAACAAACCGTAGATGTGTTGGGTGGCGACACTGCCGATGATGCAGGCGTCTTTGAGGTCCTTGCCCCACAGGGTTTCCAGAGCCTCGACTTCGTTGGCCAACTGGCGCAGGGTTTTGTCGATACGCTTGGGCTCACCGCTGGAGCCGGAGGTGCACAGGCTCAGTTGGCAGGTGTCCAGGTCCAGTTCGGCAGGGCTCAATGGCGTCTGGTACAGCGCGTCGAGATCGGTTGCCGCAACCAGCCAGGCGTCCACTGAGTCGTCCCAGCGTTGGCGGGTCTGGGGTTGCAGGTCGGCAGGCAGCAGCACGCTGACCCCGGCGCGCCAGGCGCCCAACAGGGCAACCGCCAGTAAGCCGGCGTCTTCCAGGTGTACGGCCAGGCGCTGGATGCCACGCGCTTGCAGGCCCGCCGCCAGGCTCAAAGATTGCGCCCACAACTGGGCATGATTCATCAGCGGCTCGGTGGTGACCAAGCGCTGTTCCAGCGGCTCAAGCAGCAAGTGCTCAAGTTTCAAACCTTTCATACGCGGCCTCGAACCCTTTGTCGTATCAGCCATTCCACGGCAAACAGCAGCCCCATCAGCCCGTAGGCGATCAAGCCGTTGTACAACGTCCACCAGCTCAGCGGCGCCCACAGCGTGAGGGCGGCGGCCAGCAGGCCATTACACAGAAAAAACACACTCCATACCACGGTGACCTTGCGCGTATAGACCACCGCTTTGGGCGGCAATTGAGGGTCTGTCATGCGCGCCAGGCGCTCGACCACCGGCGGCCCATACTTCAGGCTCAGGCCGAACAGCGTCAGCATGAATGCGCTGACCAGGCTAGGGTACCAGCGCAACCACTGCGGGTTGTCGAACCAGGCCAGCAACAGGCAAAACACAATCACCGCCACGGCCATCCAGCGACTGCCGGGGCGCCGTGCCGCGGTGAGTGCACGCAACAGCCACAGGCTACCGAGCAACAAGCCGAACTGCCAGGGCGCAAAGTGCTCGGTGCCGTAATACACCGCAAAGGGGTACACCAACCCTGCCAGCAACAGGCCAAGGCCGATCAACCGGCTCATGCGGCAGGCGTGACCAGACGGTACACCGCCTCTACCACGTCGTTTACGGTACGCACCGCCTTGAACTCTTCGGCGGCGATCTTCTTGCCGGTCTGGCGTTTGATATGGTCGATGAGGTCTACGGCATCGATGCTGTCGATCTCCAGGTCCTGATATAGGTTGGCGTCGAGGGTGATGCGTTCCGCAGGCAGTTCAAACAGCTCCACCAAGGCATCGCGCAGGGTGTTGAAAATATCGTCACGAGTTTGCATGGTACGGTCTCAAGCTGCCTGTCTGGCCGTGACGAACGCCGCAAGGCTGGCCACGTTGGTGAAGTGATTGCGGGTGTCCTTGGCGTCGGCATCGATCTTGATGCCGTACTTTTTCTGGATCGCCAGGCCCAGTTCCAGGGCGTCGACCGAGTCCAGGCCCAGGCCTTCGCCGAACAGGATTTGTTCGCTGCCGATGTCGTCGGCGCTGATGTCTTCCAGGCCCAGGGCCTCGATGATCATTATTTTTATATCGTGCTCAAGGCGTTGTTGGTCGCTCATCTTCGGCGAGCTCCTTAATGAAATAGTGGTGCAGGTAATCGTTGAGCTTGCGTGAAGCCTGGGGCGCGGGCCCGAGCGCTGCAAACGCTTGTGGTTCTATATCGGCACCCACCCGCAAACTGAAGTGCACGCGGCATTTTGGGATGCGATACCAGGGTTCGGCCTTGGTCAGGGTGGTCGGGCTGACCTTGATCACCACGGGGGTGATGATTGTCGCACCGCGCAGTGCAATGGCGGCGCCGCCGCGATGAAAGGCGGGCGCCGCGCCGGGCGGGGTACGGGTGCCTTCGGGAAAGATGATCAGGGTTTGACCTTCGCGCAGGGCATCGGCTGCGGCATCGAGCATGTCGGCGCTGCCATCATTGCTGATATAGCCGGCTTCACGCACAGGCCCACGGGTAAAGGGGTTCTGCCACAGGCTCTGCTTGACCACGCAGTTGGCCTGGCGCACCAGGCCGATCAGGAACACCACGTCGATCAGCGACGGGTGGTTGGCGATGATCATCTGGCCCGGGCGACCAAGGTTTTCGGCGCCTTCGACGCTGTAGGTCAGCACGCCGGCGCGTTGCATCAGGCGGATAAACAGCCAGAACAGCCTGCTGATGGTATGGCGGGCGCGGCGCTGATGTGTGTCGGCGCTGCCCGGCAGGCAACCGAGCAACGGAAACACCAGCAACCGCAGGCACAACCCGCCGACGCCGAACAGCGCGAAGCTGGCGGCGGTTGCGAACAGGCGCCAGTAGTAGGCGTCCCGCGGTTTGCGGGTCAGGGCTTGCGTTGCCAGTTCCATACACGGTTCTTCCAGGCATGTTGGCAGGCGACCTGTTCGGTCAGCAGGGTGCGCAGCAGGTTCAGGGCGTGAGGCCACTGTTGGGTGGTGCTGGGTTGGACAGTGGCGGTGGTTAATTCCAGCTGCCACTCGTCGCCCGGTATCAGCAAAAGGCCGAGGGCGTAAGGGAATGGTACGTCGTGAATCCAGCTGGCATAGGCTTCGGGCGGCTGTTCTTCGGTGATCACCAGCAGCACGGCCGGTGAACCTTCGTTGAGCAGTGCGGCGGCTTCCAGCAGGCCGTGCTCCAGGCCATCGCCAGCGGCGGCGAGGGCGGTCATTTCGCTGGTTTCATTGCGCAGGATCGACCACAGGCCAATCACCGCGTTATGCACCGACAGGCTGAACTGGGTGGGCGACAACGGCTGGTCGTTGGCCAGGTCGCTGAGGATGTCGAGAGTGCGTGGGGTTTCTCCGTGGCGCGAGATAAAGACCAACGGCAGGTCCCGCAGGCCCTCGGCCAGCGGCCAGCCGACGCTGAACGCCATGCGCGCCAGGCGGCTCAGGCGCCGACGCTGCATGGCCGGGAGGAATGACACGTCGGGGGAGGCTTCACTGACGGGCAGCAACACCGGGGCCTGGCACCATGTGCGCCAGGCATCCGCACTCTCCAGGCCAGGAGCCCAGGCACGCCATTGGGCGATGTTGAAATTGATCACTGAGAAGTTATCCCGCCCCTGCGGGCTTCCATGTGCGGCTGTTGGCCCCGAATACCGGGACAGGAGCAATGGCCGAATGGCGCGCATTATCCCGGTGCCGTGGGGTTCTAGCAAATTTTGGTAAAGAATTGTGCACGGTCGTTTGCAAATCAGTCGGGAAGATTTACAGATTGTCCTTTACTTGGAGGCAAGTTTGATCGTCGGACGCGTCCCTTTGATGTGTATGCGTGGTCCTGGAATCGGCTTGTAATGCACCCGTGCACGGATGAACGAGGTAGCTAACAGGCGCTTTTGCCCTCTACACTCGGGACATTCATTGATACACGGAGGTTTTTCCATGCGGCGCGTGGTGTTCAATCAGAAAGGCGGTGTAGGCAAGTCCAGCATTGCCTGCAACCTGGCGGCGGTCAGCGCCAGCGAAGGCTATCGAACCCTGTTGGTTGACCTCGATGCACAAGCCAACTCAACCCAGTACCTCACCGGTTTGACCGGCGAGGATATCCCCATGGGGATCGCGGATTTTTTCAAGCAAACCCTGTCTTCGGGGCCTTTTTCCAAGAAGAACCAGGTGGATATCTACGAAACCCCGTTCGACAACCTGCACGTCATCACCGCGACCGCCGAGCTGGCCGACCTGCAGCCCAAGCTCGAGGCCAAGCACAAGATCAACAAGCTGCGAAAGCTGCTGGATGAGCTGAGTGAAGATTACGACCGGATCTACCTGGATACACCACCGGCCTTGAATTTTTATGCGGTTTCGGCGCTGATTGCCGCTGATCGCGTATTGATCCCCTTCGACTGCGACAGCTTTTCCCGTCAGGCGCTGTACGGGCTGTTGCGTGAGATCGAAGAGTTGAAAGATGACCACAACGAAGGACTGGAAGTGGAAGGCATCGTGGTCAACCAGTTCCAGGCCCGGGCGAGCCTGCCGCAGCAAATGCTCGATGAGTTGATCGCCGAAGGCTTGCCGGTGTTGCCGGTGTACCTGGCCAGTTCCGTGCGCATGCGCGAGTCGCACCAGGAGAGCAAGCCGCTGATCCATCTGGACCCACGGCATAAGCTGACGCTGCAGTTCGTGGAGTTGCATAACCTGCTGGAAAACGCGTGACCTGAAGTGCAGCACAGCACTGTGTGGGGGCTTGCGCCCGACGTCAGTTGGCACATTTGCTAGTGATAGGCTGTCATCGGGAGCAAGCCCTCTCCCACATTGGTGAGTTTGGATTTGTCCCACAGAGGCTGTAGGAAGGGGCTGGCAAGTGGGGTTGTGTCTTGTCTCGATGCCTACAGCTACGCCAGAATCCGCTGGCTTGTGCGTCTGGATGGGCGTCTCTAAGGTTTGCCGGTCGCTGAATGTTCAGTGATCGGGTTTAGTAGCCCGTGGTGAGATGTACGGCAAATCGTCGATCAGGATTTTCCTGAATGTGATGGTGGCTGTACGGAGGGCGCTTTCGAGCGCGCCGGTTGCGTCTCCCCGGTCTACTAACCTGCGTACAGCTGCCACCCTCCGTTTAGTAGCGGGTTGGTTGCGGCTCGCCCACCCGGAGACGATCCATGGTTGACCTCTATACCGTTATCCCCAGCCTTCCCACCGAAACCCTCTTGCTCAACAGCTACGAAACCTTCTCCTGCGTCCGCACTTTATTGCTCAACCTTTCCAACGACCTCACCGGCGAACACCGCGATGTGGCCCTGGCGATTCACCAATTGAGCGAACTGGGCGTCCTGCTGGTCGGCCAACTGATGGACCACGAAGCTCCGTTAGCCTCTGGGTAAAGCAGCCTCCAGGTAAACGCGGTCAGAAGCGGGAGGCCGCTTGCTCCCGATGGCGGAGTATCAGTAGCAGATGTGCTGACTGCCACACTGGCATCGGGAGCAAGCCCCTCTTTCACATTTGACCTGTGTTGTCCTTGAGGCTGGTTCAGACGCCCTGGCTGCGCAACCAACTCATCAACTGCGGCATCGGAAACGCCCCACTCTGGCGCGCCACTTCGCGGCCGTTCTTGAACAGAATCAAGCTCGGGATCGAGCGAATCCCCAACTGTGCCGACAGCTGCTGATTGGCTTCACTGTCCAGCTTGGCCAACCGGCACTGACCTTCCAATTGCCCAGCCGCTTGTTCAAACACGGGCGCAAACGACTTGCACGGCCCGCACCAATCGGCCCACACATCTACCAGCAACGGCAGGTCGCCCTTGATCTGGCTGGCGTAGTCGCCTTGCTTCAACTCAAAAGGCTTGTTCAACAACACGGGCTGCTTGCATCGCCCACATTTCGGTGCATCACCCAGGCGTTCGCCAGGGATGCGGTTGAGGCCGTTGCAATGTGGGCAGGGGATGACAAGAGGTTCAGACATGGTGTGCTCCTTGGGTGGCCAATGGAGTGTATCTGGAGTCAATCCTGCGGTTTATCAAGGCTGGGAGGACGGGACTCATTCGCTCACAGTTTGGCCGTGTTGCTGTGAGAACGTCTGCCTAGGCTGTCAGCACGTATTCTGTTCTGCACCATCGGTCTGCTTGTTTCTATAGCAATATGCGATAGCGCGATTATGAGAAAGATAAATGGAAGGAAAAAAACAGATGAGCGCGCTTATGCGAGTGGCGGCCGAGCACTGGGAATTCGTTTCGCCAGTCATGCGCAGGCCAAAAACGAAGCGGACTATGATGCGCTGGTAGCTGGTTTGGACGAACTGTTGAGCCTGATCGGCGAAAACGAGGACAGTCCGCTGATGAGCTTGGTGGATATCCTCAGCGACTGGATCGAAACCTACGATCATGAGCATCGCCCCATGCCCGTCGCTAGCGGTGTCGATGTGCTGCGCTACATGATGCGCGAACATAATCTCACCCAGAGCGATCTGCCTGGGGTTGGTGCACAGTCGGTCGTCTCTGAGATCTTGAGTGGAAAGCGCCAGCTCAACGTGCGGCAAATTCGTTGGCTGGCAGAGCGATTTGGGGTTTCAGTCGAAACCTTTATCTAACGCTTCAAGACGAACAACTAATCTCCAAATGCTTACCCCAATCCGGCGGCCGTTGCGCGTACTGCTCCATCCCTGCCTGCTCCTCGAACGGCTTGGACAGCACCTCATGCAGCCGCCGCACTTCGCTGTAATCGCCGGACTCGGCGGCAGCGATAGCGTTCTGCGCCAAGTAGTTGCGCAAAATATACAGCGGGTTTACCGCGTGCATCCGCGCACGGCGCTGTTCTTCGCTGCCGTCGCCATCCCGTTCAACGCGAGCCTTGTACCGTTCGGCCCAGGCGTCGAAGCCAGCCAGGTCGACAAAGTCATCACGCAGCCGTGACACGGCCAGTGCCGCTGATTCATCGCCCAAGCGGCGGAAGAACAGCGTGTAGTCGACGCCGCTGTTCTGCATCAATTGCAGCAAGCGCTCCACCAGGTTTTGATCGTCGTCTTCGGCGGTGGTCAGCCCCAGGCGGCGGCGCATCAAATCCAGGTAGTGCGCCTGATACAGCGGCAGGTAGAGACCCAGGGCCTCTTTCAAGGCGTCGACGCTGATAAATGGCGTGAGCGCCTGAGCCAGCGCGCTGAGGTTCCACTGACCGATGGGCACTTGATTGCTGAAGGAGTAACGGCCTTCATGGTCGGAGTGGTTGCAGATGAAATGCGCGTCGAAATCGTCGAGGAAGGCGAACGGCCCGAAGTCGAAGGTGATGCCGAGGATCGACATGTTGTCGGTGTTCATCACCCCGTGGCAGAAGCCGTAGGCCTGCCATTTGGCGATCATTTCGGCATTGCGCTCGACGATTTCGCGGAACATTGCCAAGTACGGTTCCGGTTGTTCCCGGCACTCCGGGTAATGCAGGTTCAGGACATGTTCGGCCAATTGCGCCTGCTGCTCGGGCTTTTGGGTGTAGTAGAAATACTCGAAATGGCCGAAGCGGATATGGCTGGGCGCCAGGCGCAGCACCATGGCGCCGCGTTCCTGTTTTTCGCGCCAGACCGGCGTGCTGGAGCCGATCACGCATAAGGCGCGACTGCTGGGGATACCCAGCGCATGCAGCGCTTCAGAGGCGAGAAACTCACGAATCGAAGAACGCAACACCGCGCGGCCATCGCCCATGCGCGAGTACGGCGTCATCCCGGCGCCCTTGAGGTGCAGGTCCCAATGCTCGCCGGCCTGGTTATACACCTCGCCCAGCAACAACCCACGGCCATCGCCCAATTGCGGCGTGTAGCCGCCGAACTGATGCCCGGAGTAGACCATTGCGCGTGGCTCCGCTTCGGCCCATAGCGCGTGCCCGCCAAACAGCTCGGCGAACACCGGCGTTTCCGCCACGCTTGGGTCGAGGTCGAGCAGTGCCATGGCGGCCTTGCTCACCACCACAAGACGCGGCTCGTCGAGCGGTTCGGGCAGAACATGGGTTGAGAACGCGTCGCCCAGGCGTGCGAAGCGGTTGTCGAAGGTCAGTTCGTCGAGGGCTTTCACCGGCCATCTCCAGCAGAATGTCCGAGCATTCTGCTGGGGATAACGTCGTTAGTCGAGTTTGCCTGGCGGCGGCTCTTGCGCACCGCCGTCGTTGGCGGGTTTGGTCGGTGAGTCGACTTCCACCAGTTTGTATTCCTGGCCGTGAAGGTTTTTCAGGTAAACCTCCATCTGGCGGAACGAAATATTGATGTGCTCTTTCTTGAACTCGCGGTTGATAAAGCGGTTCACTTCGTCGATCACCGGGTTACGGTCACCCAGGTCACGCACATGCATACGCAGTTCGTGGTCGAGTGTGCTCTCGCCGAAGTTGAGGAAGTACACGTGGGGTTCCGGCTCCTTGAGCACCCGTGGGTTTTCGCGGGCGGCCTTGAGCAGCAGCTCTTTGACGCGGTCCAGGTCGGAGCCATAGTCCACGCCCAGTTTCAAGGTGACGCGGGTGATGGTGTCGGTCAGCGACCAGTTGATCAGTTGCCCGGTAATGAAGGTCTTGTTCGGAACAATGATGTCTTTGCGGTCAAAGTCGGTAATGGTGGTGGCGCGGATGCGGATCTTGCTCACCGTGCCCGACAGGTTGCCGATGGTAATGGTGTCGCCGATACGCACCGGGCGTTCGAACAGGATCATGATGCCGGAGATGAAGTTGGCGAAAATCTCCTGCATCCCGAAACCCAAGCCCACCGACAGCGCCGCCACCAGCCATTGCAACTTGTCCCAGCTCACACCGAGGGTGGACAGGGTCGAGACGAAGCCGACGCCGGCAATCACATAAGACAGCAAGGTGGTGGTGGCATAGGCGCTGCCCTGGGCCAGATCCAGCTTGGACAGCACCAGTACTTCCAGCAAACCGGGCAGGTTGCGCGCCAGGGCGAACGTGATACCGACGATGATCGAAGCCCCGAGCAAATCGCCGATGCTGATCGGCACCATGCTGATATTGGCGCCGGTGCCGCTGGTGTATTCGTAGAGGGTGACGTTGTCCAGATACGAGAACACCGTGATCAGGTCTTTCCACACCCAGTACAGCGCCGCAATGAAACAGCCGAGCAAGGCCAGGCGGATCAGGCGCATGGATTGTTCATTGACCTGTTCGATATCCAGGGTCGGCTCTTCGATCACGGCTTCGCCGTCGCCGGCTTCCTTGGCGGCCTGGCGCTTGGCCAGCGCGCGGGCGTAGGCCAGGCGCCGTGCGGCAACGCCCAGGCCACGTGCGAAGGTGGCTTCGATGACCAGCCAGAACATCAGCAGGTACAGGGTGTTGATCAATCGGTCGCTGAGTTTGAGCGCGGTGTAGTAGTAGCCGAAGCACACCGCGATAAACAGCGCGATGGGGAGCGCGGTGAACACCAACCCCACGAATTTTCGGAACAGCGAGGCCTTTTCATGGGTCGGGCTGTTCAGCAGCAGGCGGCCGAGCAGCCAGGCCATCAGTGCGTAACAGGTCAATACCACGCCGATGCCCAACACGTCGTCGGCCAGCGCCGCCGGTTGGTGTTCGGCGATGGCCACCACGGCGACCAGCGCCAGTACCACCAGCCCGAGTTTGCGTATCCACCCCTGGAGAAAGGCCACCTGAGGGCGTTCCCAGCGGAAATGCAGTTCGGCCACGCCGCCCGGCGCGAGAATTCTGTAAGCGGTGTAGAACACCAGCCACGCTTGGGCGATCAGCAGCAATGCGGCGCCCAGGTTGGCATTTTGCCCGCGAGCGTCGATCTGCAGCGCATAGCCGCACAGCGCCAGGCCCAGGGAAACCGGCATTGCCAGCAGGATATTGATCAGGATCGCCTGCGGTGTGTGCCACTGGCTGTCGCGCTTGAAGTGGCCGATGTCCAGGTGGACCTTGTTCAGGCGCTGGTACAGGGCCTTGCGCCGCCACAACAATGCACCGATCAACAGCAGCAAGGGCAGGAACAGCAGCGGGCGTTGGGTCAGGCCGTCATACAGTTCGCTGACGCTGGAGGCCCAGGGCAACGTGGTGATCTGCTTGCTCAGGTGATCCGGTACGGTTTCCAGCCATTCGGTGTCCAGCGGCTTGTTGCTGGGAATCCAGAACATTTGCTCATCGAGGGTCGCGCGCAGGTTGCTCGCAGTGCTGAGCAGTTGTTTCTGGTTCAGTTGCAGGGTAATGGACTCATTGAGCAGTGCGCTCAGCTCACGGCTCAGGCGCTCCAGCAGGTCGCTGCGAGTGATCGCCAGTTCCAGCAAGGTGCGGCGCAATTGTGGTGTGACTTCATCCGGCGGCTGGTTGGCCAGCAGGTTATCCACATAGCTGCTGGGAGTGCTGATCAGCTCGCGTTGCTGGTTGACCTCGAACTGGTACAGGCGAATGTTGGCGATGTCGTCTGCCAGGTTGCGGTCGACGGTGAGGCGCGGCAGTGCTTGCTTTTGTTTGTAGAGGATCTTGGACAAGAGCAGGCTGCCCTTGAGCACGTTGATTTGCTCGTCCAGGGCCGAGTCGCTCTGGGTCACGGTGTCCAGTTGCTGTTTGGTCTGCAGGTTCTTCTGGGTCAGGTCGTTGAGGCGGTCAGTGCTTTTGAGCAGGTAGTCGGAGAGCTTGAGGTTGGCGGCACTCTCGGAGGCCAGCAGGCTGCTGCTGCCGGCTTTCTGTGCTTCGATGGACTGCTGGGTCACCGTCTGCTGGGACTGAGCCAGGCGTTTCTGGTTGATCAGGGTTTGCAGGTCCTGGATCTCTTGTTCCAGGCGCGCGGTCTTTTCGACCACCAGATCATGCTGGCTGTTGCCCAGGTCTTGCAGTTGGCTGTTGCCGGCCAGTTCCTGGCGGCGCAGCGGGATCAGCGCGTTCAGGGAGGCAAGCTCGGCGTTCAACTGGTTACGTTGGTCGCTGCTGAGGGTCTTGCCGTTGTCTTTGCCGAGCTTGAGAGTCGCATTGATCTGCTGGATGCGCGTCTGGCTGTTGCTGATTTCGGTCTGGGCGCGCTCGGGGCGGGTCTGGGCAGCGATGGTCAGGCTGTTGGCGTCGGCCAGTTCTTTTTGCAGGTCGCCTTGCTGGGTGGAACGCTGCACCAGCAGTTGCTCAAGCTGCGGCACCGGCAGGCTGGCGTAGCGTTGCGCCACCGGGATAATTTTGGTCGCCTTGAGCCGCACCAGTTCGCGCTGGTTTTCGGTGGTCTGGCGCGGAGCGTCTTCCAACTGACGCTTGAGGTCGGTGAGGCGCTGCTCGTAGTCCTGCTTGTTGCCCAGGTAGGTCAAGGTCTGTTGCAGGATCGCCTGCAGCGCCTTCATGTCGGCGTCGGGCAACTTGCGGTCGGGCAGTTTGTCCAGGCTTTGCTGGATCGCGTCGGCGCTGGGCGGCTCGGCGGCGTGGACGATGCCGACACACAGGGTCAGGCTCAGCAGGGCAGTGGCGAGATAAGTGCGCAAGGTTGGCATAGAGACCGGTCGAGCAAGGTGAAGAATCGGGGGCGTTGTTGCCCCGCAGTTTAGAGGAAGAGTCCGGGGCCCGGGCGACTTCCTTCGGGGAATCTGACGCCGACTTTACCAATCTTGTTCCCGTCCATGACCGCGACGGTCCAGATGGTGCTGTTCCATTCCACCTGGTCGCCGACGATAGGCGCGCCGCCGACTTTCTGGGTGATGAAGCTGCTCAGCGGCATATCCGGGTCAAGGCCTTCAAGCTTGAGGCCGTACAGTGCCGACACCGCACCCAGCTGGGCGTCGCCTTCCAGGACGAAGTCGCCGAAGAAACGCAGATCCAAACCGCGTTGCGGCGCTTGGCTGAACAGCTTGCCCAAGGCCGGCAGGTTGTGTTCGTGGCCGATCACGCAGAGCAGATCGTCGACTTCCAGCACCGTACTACCCGACGGATGGAGCAATTGCTGGCCTCGGAACAGCGCCGCGATCCGCGTACCTTCGGGCATTTTCAGTTCGCGCAGGGCGGCGCCGATGCACCACTTTTCTGCGCCCAGGCGATAGACGAACAACTCCCACTCGCTGGTGACGTGCACTTCCAGCGCTGCGCGGGAGATCGGTGCGGGCTCCGGCGGTACGGTGACTTTGAGCAGCTTGGCGACCCACGGCAGGCTGGTGCCTTGCACCAGCAACGAGACCAGCACGATGAAGAACGCCAGGTTGAAGTACAGCTGCGCATGGGGCAGCCCCGCCATCAGCGGGAACACCGCGAGGATGATGGGCACCGCGCCGCGCAGGCCGACCCAGGCGATAAAGGCTTTTTCGCGGCCGTGGAACGCCTTGAACGGCAGCAGGCCGATGATGACGGACAGCGGCCGCGCAAACAGAATCATCCACAGCGCCAGGCCCAGGGCCGGCAGGGCAATCGGCAGCAAGTCATGGGGCGTGACCAGCAGGCCCAGCACCAGGAACATACCGATCTGTGCCAGCCACGCCATGCCGTCGAGCATATGCAAGATGCCATGACGGCTGCGTACGGGGCGGTTGCCGATGACCAGGCCGCACAGGTACACAGCGAGGAAGCCGCTGCCATGCAGGGCGTTGGTCAGGGCGAACACCACCAGGCCCCCGGCGATCACCAGGATCGGGTACAGGCCGGTGGCCAGGTTGATGCGGTTGACCATCTGCAGCATCAGCCAGCCGCCGCCCAGGCCGATAATGCCCCCGATGCCGAACTCGCGGATCAGGTGCGTCAGCAGGCTCCAGTGCAGGCCGGTCTGGCCGCTGGCGAGCATGTCGATCAGGGTTACGGTGAGGAACACCGCCATCGGGTCGTTGCTGCCGGACTCGATTTCCAGGCTGGCGGTAACCCGTTCGTTCAAGCCTTTGCCGCCCAGCAGCGAAAACACCGCAGCGGCGTCCGTGGAACCGACGATTGCGCCGATCAGCAAACCTTGGATGATATTCAGGTCAAACAGCCATGCCGCTGCCATGCCGGTAAGGCCGGTGGTTATCAACACCCCCACCGTGGCCAGCGACAGCGCGGGCCAGAGCGCCACACGGAAACTCGCCACCCGTGTGCGCAAGCCGCCGTCGAGCAGGATCACGGCCAGGGCGAGGTTGCCCACCAGGTAGGCGGTCGGGTAGTTGTCGAAGATGATGCCGCCGCCATCCACGCCGGCGACCATGCCCACGGCCAGGATGATCACCAGGATCGGAATTCCGAGGCGGGACGAAAGGGAACTCACCAGAATGCTCGCACCCACCAGCAACGCGCCGATCAAGAACAGGCTGTTGATGGTCGTCGCATTCAAAGGCAGTACTCCAGAGCTGGGAAGACGGGCGCAAACTGACCATGCAGTCTGCGTGCCAGCGATTCTAACCTGTTGAATTGCTGCGCTGTCAAAAAGCTTTTTCTGATTCTCGCGGATCCAAATGTGCAAGCCCTAATGCCAGTCAGTTAAGGGTGAACGCTGTATTTGTGGCGAGGGAGCTTGCTCCCGTTGGGCCGC
>NZ_SGWI01000008.1 GCF_004519405.1 Pseudomonas sp. BCA17
ATACAAAGGGCCGATGACTGCTCGCGCTCGGCCTTTCTATGCAATGGCTTTGTGCATGGCTATCATGCGTGCCTCATCGTGAGGCGATATTTGCATGTTGACGTTGCTAGAACTTCTAAAAGATGGCCGATTCCATTCTGGTGAGGCGCTGGGTGCCGCTCTGGGTATAAGCCGTAGTGCTGTTTGGAAGCAGCTCCAGCATCTTGAGGCTGAGTTGAATCTGCCCATCCATAAAGTCCGAGGCAGGGGATATCAACTTGCGTCCCCATTGGCGTTCCTGAATGCCGAAGAAATTGCAGTCAATACAGGTTCTATGGAGTGGCCTGTCTACATTTCCGATTCTATTGATTCCACTAACGCCGAGGCTTTACGTCTTGTCGATGGCGGCTGCGTTGCGCCGTTCCTGGTACTTGCTGAGCAGCAAACGGCAGGGCGTGGAAGGCGCGGTCGCAAATGGGTCAGTCCGTTCGCGCAGAATCTGTATTACAGCCTCGTATTGCGTGTTGATGGAGGGCTGCGTCAGTTGGAGGGCCTTAGCCTTGTCGTGGGCTTGGCGGTCATGCAGGCTCTGCGTGAGTCAGGTGTGCATAGGGCTGCTTTGAAGTGGCCAAACGATGTTTTGGTTGAGGATAAAAAAATTGCCGGTATTTTGCTGGAGTTGGTGGGGGATCCTGCTGACATCTGTCACGTTGTGCTCGGCATCGGTATTAATGTGAATATGCAGAAAGCGGTCGAGGTTGATCGGCAGTGGACTTCGGTTCAATTGGAGACCGGCTCTTCTATTGATCGAAACCAATTGGTTGCCAGGCTGGGTTTGCAATTGGGGGGCTATCTGGACCGACATAAAAGCCATGGCTTCGCTGCTCTCCAGGAAGAGTGGGAGCAAAATCATTTGTGGCAGGGTAGGGCTGTGTCTCTCATAGCGGGCGTCAACCAAATTGATGGGGTAGTGCTGGGTATCGATCATCAGGGGGCATTGCGCTTGAATGTTGATGGTGTCGAGAAAACATACAGCGGTGGTGAGTTAAGCCTGAGGTTGCGTGATGATTCTTGAGCTCGACTGTGGGAATAGCTTCATCAAGTGGCGTGTGCTGGGGCCGGATAAAGCCGGAGTCTTGGCCGAAGGTGTCGTTGGTTCGGATGCTTCATTGATTGAGAGCCTGCTCTCAGTTCCAGGTCTATTGCTGACGCGTTGCCGGCTGGTGAGTGTTCGAGCGCTCGAGGAGACCGATAAGCTGGTTGAGGTGCTGCAGCAGGCGTTTGGCGTCACCGTCTCGTGCGCAGCTTCAGCGCGCGAAATGGCAGGGGTGCGTAACGGCTATGACGAGTTCGAGCGACTGGGGCTTGATCGTTGGTTGGCAATGCTTGGGGCATTCAAGTTGAGCTCAGGTGCTTGTTTGGTCCTTGATTTCGGCACGGCGGCGACGGCGGATTTTATTGCGGCCGATGGTGAGCATCTGGGCGGCTTTATTTGTCCAGGGATGCCCCTGATGCGCAGCCAGCTGCGCACGCATACGCGAAAGATCCGCTACAACGATGCTGCTGCTGAGCAGGCGCTGGAGCAGTTCTCTCCGGGGCGTACCACTGTAGAAGCTGTTGAGCGAGGTTGTACGCTAATGCTGAGGGGGTTTGTGCTGACTCAGCTTGAGCTGGCTCGAAGCTATTGGGGGGATGAATTCTCGGTGTTCCTGACGGGTGGGGATGCTGACCTGGTCTCTGAGGTCGTTCCGCATGGGCGGCTCGTTCCGGATCTGGTGTTCGTTGGCCTGGCGATGGCGTGCCCTTTGTCCTGAGGTGTTTATGCGTTGGCTGTTTTTACTTTTGCTTGTGCTCAATGTCTTCTACTACATCTGGCATCAGCAAGAGGCTCCTTTGCGTGCGAAGGATGTCACTCCGTTGAGTCTTTATAAGGGGGCTCAGCAAGATATCCGACTGCTGAGCGAGTCTTCCGATGCGGTTTCCCGGCGCGATCGAGCCAAGGCTCCGGATGCTCAAAGTACCTGCTTATACATAGGTGGGTTCTCTGATCTGCGGCAGGCCCAGTCGCTTGAGCAGCGCCTCATAAGCTTGGATATAAAGGCCAAGGTCCAAATGCTGACCGTTCCGGATGCTGTCGGTTACTGGCTTCGCGTGTCTCCTGAAAGCAGGCGTCTGGCTGACGATCTACCATTTGAAAACCTTGCTAAGGAATTCAATGAGTTAAAACATAAAATAATGTTGTGCGAAGGCGTTGCAAGTCTCGAATAGTTTGCATAGAATGGCGCCCGCTTCGCAGTGAAGGCCTTTACGGTCTACAGTGTGAGGCGAAGGTCAATGCAGCTAACCTCATATTTTTAAATGAGAAAATGCTTGACAGAAGGTCGGCGTAATGTAAAATGCCGGCTCGCTTAGGAGGGGTTCCCGAGCGGCCAAAGGGATCAGACTGTAAATCTGACGTCTACGACTTCGAAGGTTCGAATCCTTCCCCCTCCACCATTTTTAGCGTGAGCTGCAAGCTCCGCGGGTATAGTTTAGTGGTAGAACCTCAGCCTTCCAAGCTGATGATGCGGGTTCGATTCCCGCTACCCGCTCCAAGTTTGCAGGTTGTGCAAGGTGTTTAGCTCTTGTAGCTCAGTTGGTAGAGCACACCCTTGGTAAGGGTGAGGTCAGCGGTTCAAATCCGCTCAAGAGCTCCATATGACAAGGCAGATATGAAAATATCTGCCTTTGTTTTAACAGCTTATCTCGGCTTGATCCTGTTGTGCTTGGCTTCGTTGTCAGGTGGTTTCAAGTCTCTTGGGGTTGGTTGTTGTAAAGTCTTTTTCAGGCCTGCATAATGGTCGGCCTGATTTTGTTTTAGGTCAGTAGCTCAATTGGCAGAGCGACGGTCTCCAAAACCGTAGGTTGGGGGTTCGATTCCCTCCTGACCTGCCAGATTCACGTGGTGTGTCTGGCTTTCTTTTCACAGGATCTTCATAGATGACTCCTAAGGCTGAAGCTCAAAGCTCTCGTTTCGATCTGGTCAAGTGGCTTGCTGTAGTCGCATTGGTGGTCGTAGGCGTTGTTGGCAATCAGTACTACTCTGCTTCGCCGATCCTGTATCGCGTGCTCGCTTTGCTTGCTCTTGCTGCTGTAGCTGCCTTTGTAGGCCTGCAGACTGCCAAAGGCAAGTCTTTCGCGGTCCTGGTAAAGGAAGCTCGCACCGAAATTCGTAAAGTCGTTTGGCCGACTCGCCAAGAAACCACTCAGACCACATTGATTGTCGTGGCTGTTGTTCTGGTTATGGCGTTGCTGTTGTGGGGGCTCGATTCCCTGCTCGGCTGGCTTGTTTCCTTGATTGTTGGCTAAGGGTGTCCCGTGGCTAAGCGTTGGTACGTTGTGCATGCTTACTCGGGTTACGAGAAGCACGTTATGCGCTCTTTGATAGAGCGCGTAAAGCTCGCAGGCATGGAAGAAGGCTTCGGCGAGATTCTGGTTCCCACTGAAGAAGTGGTTGAAATGCGGAATGGCCAGAAGCGCAAAAGCGAACGCAAGTTCTTCCCTGGCTACGTGCTGGTTCAGATGGACATGAATGAGGGTACTTGGCACTTGGTCAAGGACACTCCTCGCGTCATGGGTTTCATTGGCGGTACCGCCGATAAACCTGCTCCTATCACCGATAAAGAGGCAGAAGCAATTCTGCGTCGTATTGCGGATGGTAGCGACAAGCCTAAGCCGAAGACGCTGTTCGAGCCGGGTGAGGTTGTTCGTGTCACAGATGGTCCGTTTGCTGATTTCAACGGCACCGTCGAAGAAGTTAACTACGAAAAGAGCCGGATCCAAGTGGCGGTGCTCATTTTCGGTCGCTCTACTCCGGTAGAGTTGGAGTTCAGCCAGGTCGAGAAGGTCTAGCTGAGCAAGCATCCCAACCCCGCAGCCTTAGGCTGTGGGGTTTTGTCGTCACTGGGATAAACGCGCAAGTAACCGGGGAGCCTTTCGAGGCGTCTGAACCCGTAATTGGAGTGCCTCATGGCCAAGAAGATTACCGCTTACATCAAGCTGCAAGTGAAGGCCGCTCAGGCCAACCCTAGTCCACCCGTCGGTCCAGCTCTGGGTCAGCACGGCGTGAACATTATGGAATTCTGCAAGGCCTTCAACGCCCGTACTCAGGGTCTTGAGCCAGGTCTGCCGACTCCAGTGATCATCACTGTATACAGCGACCGTAGCTTCACTTTCGAAACCAAGTCGACCCCGGCTTCGGTTCTGTTGAAGAAGGCTGCAGGTCTGACTAGCGGTTCCGCTCGTCCTAACACCGTTAAAGTCGGCACTGTAACTCGTGCTCAGCTGGAAGAAATCGCGAAAACCAAAAACGCGGATCTGACTGCAGCTGATATGGATGCAGCCGTGCGTACCATCGCCGGTTCTGCTCGTAGCATGGGCCTTAACGTGGAGGGTGTGTAATGGCTAAGCTGACCAAGCGCCAAAAGGCTATCGCCGGCAAAATCGAAGCGGGCAAGGCCTACAACTTTGTAGACGCCGCCGCCCTGCTGACCGAGCTGTCGACTGTCAAGTTCAGCGAGTCCGTTGACGTTGCTGTAAACCTGGGTGTTGACCCACGTAAATCCGACCAGGTCGTTCGTAGCGCAACTGTGCTGCCACACGGTACTGGCAAGACTGTACGTGTTGCTGTGTTCACCCAAGGCCCGGCAGCTGAAGCTGCTCTGGCTGCTGGCGCTGATCGCGTTGGTATGGACGACCTGGCTGCCGAAATGAAAGGCGGCGACCTGAACTATGACGTAGTTATTGCCTCCCCGGATGCAATGCGCGTCGTTGGTCAGTTGGGTCAGGTCCTGGGTCCACGCGGCCTGATGCCTAACCCTAAAGTCGGCACCGTAACTCCAGACGTAGCTACCGCGGTTAAGAACGCCAAAGCTGGTCAGGTTCGTTATCGCACCGACAAAAACGGCATCATTCACACCTCCGTTGGCAAAGTCGGCTTTGATGCCGTCAAGCTGAAGGAAAACGTTGAGGCCCTGATCGCTGATCTGAAGCGTATCAAGCCAGCCTCCTCGAAAGGTATCTACGTTAAGCGCGTTACCCTGAGCACCACTATGGGCCCAGGTCTGGTCATCGACCAAGGCTCGCTGGACGTATAAAACACAGATTGACGCACGATATGCGTCAATCGAAAAAATTGGGGTCCCTGCCTGGCGGGGGCTATCCAAGACCGTAGGCGGCGCAAGTCTTAAACCACAAGCCTACGCAGATGGTGCTCCCGGTTCCTTACCGAATCAGACACCAAAACGACATCCGGCTTCGGCCAGATGAAACGGTAACAAGCAGGAGTTAAACCCGTGGCAATTAATCTCGAAGACAAGAAGGCCATCGTCGCTGAAGTCAACGAGGCTGCCAAAGCTGCTCTGTCCGCTGTCGTGGCTGATGCCCGTGGTGTGACAGTAGGCGCTATGACCGGACTCCGTAAAGAGGCTCGTGAAGCTGGCGTATACGTACGTGTTGTACGTAACACTTTGCTCAAGCGCGCTGTTGCTGACACTGAATACAGTGTTCTCAATGACGCGTTCACCGGCCCGACTCTGATTGCGTTCTCCACAGAGCATCCAGGCGCTGCTGCCCGTTTGTTCAAAGAGTTCGCCAAGAGTCAGGATAAGTTCGAGATCAAGGCAGCTGCGTTCGAGGGCAAGTTCCTCGCAGCTAACCAAATCGACGTACTGGCAACACTGCCGACCCGCGACGAAGCCATTTCGCAGCTGATGAGCGTGATTCAAGGCGCTACCAGCAAGCTGGCTCGTACTCTGGCTGCAGTTCGCGAGCAAAAAGAAGCTGCCGCAGCCTAAGGCTGAGCCACTTCTTTCGCGTATTTTTGTTTATTTCGATGGCCGCCTAGGCCGTCCCCCAATTCAGGAAATACAGTAATGTCTATCTCCCAAGAAGATATCCTCAACGCCGTAGCTGAAATGTCGGTTCTGCAGGTTGTTGAGCTGATCAAAGCTTTCGAAGAAAAATTCGGCGTTTCCGCTGCTGCTGCTTCCGCTGGTCCAGCTGTTGCTGTTGCCGCTGCTGAAGAGCAAACCGAATTCAACGTCATGCTGACCGAAGCTGGCGAGAAGAAAGTAAACGTGATCAAGGCAGTACGTGAACTGACCGGTCTGGGCCTGAAAGAAGCCAAGGCTGTAGTTGACGGCGCTCCTGCCATGGTTCTGGAAGCTGTTGCCAAAGACGCAGCTGACAAAGCCAAAGCAGTACTGGAAGAAGCAGGCGCTAAAGTCGAGCTGAAGTAAGCATCGACCTTGCGTCTCCAGCCCAAGCGTTAAGCTGAAGGCTGATGGCTGGTGGCTCTTGCCACCGGCCTTTTTCCGTTCTTGGCTGTCGACTCGGTCGCCGCCATTAACGTGCTGTAGCCACCCAATGCGGTGGTGCAAACCATGGGGTTTGCGAGATTTTCTGGCTGCTCCCGTCGGAGGGGCCAAACAAGCAGGTGACCAAGCTGGGGAACGCTGATGGCTTACTCATATACTGAGAAAAAACGTATCCGCAAGGACTTTAGCAAGTTGCCGGACGTCATGGATGTCCCGTACCTTCTGGCTATCCAGCTGGATTCGTATCGTGAATTCTTGCAGGCGGGAGCGACCAAAGATCAGTTCCGCGACGTGGGCCTGCATGCGGCCTTCAAATCCGTTTTCCCGATCATCAGCTACTCCGGCAATGCTGCGCTGGAGTACGTGGGTTATCGCCTGGGCGAACCGGCATTTGATGTCAAAGAATGCGTGTTGCGCGGTGTTACGTACGCCGTACCGTTGCGGGTAAAAGTCCGCCTGATCATTTTCGATAAAGAATCGTCGAACAAAGCGATCAAGGACATCAAAGAGCAAGAAGTCTACATGGGTGAAATCCCATTGATGACTGAAAACGGTACCTTCGTAATCAATGGTACCGAGCGTGTAATCGTTTCCCAGCTGCACCGTTCCCCGGGCGTGTTCTTCGACCACGACCGCGGTAAGACGCACAGCTCCGGTAAGCTCCTGTACTCCGCGCGCATTATTCCGTACCGCGGTTCGTGGTTGGACTTCGAGTTTGACCCGAAGGACTGCGTGTTCGTGCGTATCGACCGTCGTCGCAAACTGCCGGCTTCGGTGCTGCTGCGCGCGCTGGGTTATAGCACTGAGCAAGTGCTGGATGCCTTCTACACCACCAACATATTCAGCCTGAAGGATGAAACCCTCAAGCTGGAGCTGATTGCTTCGCGTCTGCGTGGTGAAATTGCCGTCCTGGACATTCAGGATGAGAAAGGCAAAGTCATCGTTGAGGCTGGCCGCCGTATCACCGCGCGCCACATCAACCAGATCGAAAAAGCCGGTATCAAAGAGCTGGAAGTGCCTCTGGACTACGTCCTGGGTCGCACTACCGCCAAAGTCATCGTTCACCCGGCTACAGGCGAAATCCTGGCTGAGTGCAACACCGAGCTGACCACTGAAATCCTGGCCAAAATCGCCAAGGCCCAGGTTGTTCGCATCGAGACTCTGTACACCAACGATATCGACTGCGGTCCGTTCATCTCCGACACTCTGAAGATCGACTCCACCAGCAACCAATTGGAAGCGCTGGTAGAGATCTATCGCATGATGCGTCCTGGTGAGCCACCGACCAAAGACGCTGCCGAAACCCTGTTCAACAACCTGTTCTTCAGCCCTGAGCGCTATGACCTGTCTGCGGTCGGCCGGATGAAGTTCAACCGTCGTATCGGTCGCACCGAGATCGAAGGTTCGGGCGTGCTGTGCAAGGAAGATATTGTTGCGGTCCTGAAGACCCTGGTCGACATCCGTAACGGTAAAGGCATCGTCGACGACATCGACCACCTGGGTAACCGTCGCGTTCGCTGCGTAGGCGAAATGGCTGAGAACCAGTTCCGCGTTGGCCTGGTGCGTGTTGAGCGTGCGGTCAAAGAGCGTTTGTCGATGGCTGAAAGCGAAGGCCTGATGCCGCAAGACCTGATCAACGCCAAGCCAGTGGCTGCAGCGGTGAAAGAGTTCTTCGGTTCCAGCCAGCTTTCCCAGTTCATGGACCAGAACAACCCGCTCTCCGAGATCACCCACAAGCGCCGTGTGTCCGCACTGGGCCCAGGTGGTCTGACCCGTGAGCGTGCTGGCTTTGAAGTTCGTGACGTACACCCGACGCACTACGGTCGTGTTTGCCCGATCGAAACGCCGGAAGGTCCGAACATCGGTCTGATCAACTCCCTGGCCGCTTATGCGCGCACCAACCAGTACGGCTTCCTCGAGAGCCCGTACCGCGTGGTGAAAGACGCACTGGTCACCGACGAGATCGTATTCCTGTCCGCCATCGAAGAAGCTGATCACGTGATCGCTCAGGCTTCGGCCACGATGAACGACAAGAAAGTCCTGGTCGACGAGCTGGTAGCTGTTCGTCACCTGAACGAGTTCACCGTCAAGGCGCCGGAAGACGTCACCTTGATGGACGTTTCGCCGAAGCAGGTAGTGTCGGTTGCAGCGTCGCTGATCCCGTTCCTGGAGCACGATGACGCCAACCGTGCGTTGATGGGTTCCAACATGCAGCGTCAAGCTGTACCGACCCTGCGCGCTGACAAGCCGCTGGTAGGTACCGGCATGGAGCGTAACGTAGCCCGTGACTCCGGCGTTTGCGTCGTGGCTCGTCGTGGCGGCGTGATCGACTCCGTTGATGCCAGCCGTATCGTGGTTCGTGTTGCTGATGACGAAGTGGAAACTGGCGAAGCCGGCGTCGACATCTACAACCTGACCAAATACACCCGTTCGAACCAGAACACCTGCATCAACCAGCGTCCGCTGGTGAGCAAGGGTGATCGCGTTCAGCGTAGCGACATCATGGCTGACGGCCCGTCCACCGACATGGGTGAGCTGGCTCTGGGTCAGAACATGCGTATCGCGTTCATGGCATGGAACGGCTTCAACTTCGAAGACTCCATCTGCCTGTCCGAGCGTGTCGTTCAAGAAGACCGCTTTACCACGATCCACATCCAGGAACTGACCTGTGTGGCACGTGACACCAAGCTTGGGCCAGAGGAAATCACTGCAGACATCCCTAACGTGGGTGAAGCTGCACTGAACAAGCTGGACGAAGCCGGTATCGTTTACGTAGGTGCTGAAGTTGGCGCAGGCGACATCCTGGTTGGTAAGGTCACGCCGAAAGGCGAGACTCAGCTGACTCCGGAAGAAAAACTGCTGCGTGCCATTTTCGGTGAAAAAGCCAGCGACGTTAAAGACACTTCCCTGCGTGTACCTACCGGTACCAAAGGTACTGTCATCGACGTACAGGTCTTCACCCGTGACGGCGTTGAGCGTGATGCTCGTGCACTGTCCATTGAGAAGACTCAGCTCGACGAGATCCGCAAGGATCTGAACGAAGAGTTCCGTATCGTTGAAGGCGCGACCTTCGAACGTCTGCGTTCCGCTCTGGTAGGCCACAAGGCTGAAGGCGGCGCAGGTCTGAAGAAAGGTCAGGACATCACCGACGAAGTTCTCGACGGTCTTGAGCACGGCCAGTGGTTCAAACTGCGCATGGCTGAAGATGCTCTGAACGAGCAGCTCGAGAAGGCCCAGGCCTACATCGTTGATCGCCGCCGTCTGCTGGACGACAAGTTCGAAGACAAGAAGCGCAAACTGCAGCAGGGCGATGACCTGGCTCCAGGCGTGCTGAAAATCGTCAAGGTTTACCTGGCAATCCGTCGCCGCATCCAGCCGGGCGACAAGATGGCCGGTCGTCACGGTAACAAGGGTGTGGTCTCCGTGATCATGCCGGTTGAAGACATGCCGCACGATGCCAATGGCACCCCGGTCGACGTCGTCCTCAACCCGTTGGGCGTACCTTCGCGTATGAACGTTGGTCAGATCCTTGAAACCCACCTGGGCCTCGCGGCCAAAGGTCTGGGCGAGAAGATCAACCGTATGATCGAAGAGCAGCGCAAGGTCGCTGACCTGCGTAAGTTCCTGCACGAGATCTACAACGAGATCGGCGGTCGCAACGAAGAGCTGGACACCTTCTCCGACCAGGAAATCCTGGATCTGGCAAAGAACCTGCGCGGCGGCGTTCCAATGGCTACCCCGGTGTTCGACGGTGCCAAGGAAAGCGAAATCAAGGCCATGCTGAAACTGGCAGACCTGCCAGAAAGCGGCCAGATGCAGCTGTTCGACGGCCGTACCGGCAACAAGTTCGAGCGCCCGGTTACTGTTGGCTACATGTACATGCTGAAGCTGAACCACTTGGTAGACGACAAGATGCACGCTCGTTCTACCGGTTCGTACAGCCTGGTTACCCAGCAGCCGCTGGGTGGTAAGGCTCAGTTCGGTGGTCAGCGTTTCGGGGAGATGGAGGTCTGGGCACTGGAAGCATACGGTGCTGCTTACACTCTGCAAGAAATGCTCACAGTGAAGTCGGACGATGTGAACGGCCGGACCAAGATGTACAAAAACATCGTGGACGGCGATCACCGTATGGAGCCGGGCATGCCCGAGTCTTTCAACGTGTTGATCAAAGAAATTCGTTCCCTCGGCATCGATATCGATCTGGAAACCGAATAACACGTGACGCGAATCGAGAGCGGGGCTGTTTAGCCCGCTCTCTGCTCCGCCAGGAGGAAAGGCCTTGAAAGACCTACTGAATTTGCTGAAAAACCAGGGTCAAGTCGAAGAGTTCGACGCCATCCGTATTGGGTTGGCATCGCCTGAGATGATCCGTTCGTGGTCGTTCGGTGAAGTTAAAAAACCGGAAACCATCAACTACCGTACGTTCAAGCCTGAGCGTGACGGCCTGTTCTGCGCCAAGATCTTTGGCCCGGTAAAGGATTACGAGTGCCTGTGCGGTAAGTACAAGCGCTTGAAGCACCGTGGTGTGATCTGCGAGAAGTGCGGCGTTGAAGTTGCACTGGCCAAGGTTCGTCGTGAGCGCATGGCGCACATCGAATTGGCTTCGCCGGTTGCCCACATCTGGTTCCTGAAATCGCTGCCGTCCCGTATCGGCTTGCTGATGGACATGACCCTGCGTGATATCGAACGCGTTCTCTACTTCGAGAGCTATGTCGTTATCGATCCAGGCATGACCACCCTTGAAAAAGGCCAGCTGCTGAACGACGAGCAGTACTTCGAAGCGCTGGAAGAGTTCGGTGACGATTTCGATGCCCGCATGGGCGCCGAAGCTGTCCGCGAGCTGCTGCACGCTATCGACCTGGAGCACGAGATTGGCCGTCTGCGTGAAGAAATTCCGCAAACCAACTCCGAAACCAAGATCAAGAAACTGTCCAAGCGTCTGAAGTTGATGGAGGCCTTCCAGGGCTCCGGTAACTTGCCAGAGTGGATGGTGCTGACCGTTCTGCCGGTTCTGCCGCCAGACCTGCGTCCGCTGGTACCGTTGGATGGTGGCCGTTTCGCAACGTCCGACCTCAACGACCTGTACCGTCGCGTGATCAACCGTAACAACCGCTTGAAGCGCCTGCTTGATCTGTCCGCCCCGGACATCATCGTGCGCAACGAAAAGCGTATGTTGCAGGAAGCTGTCGATGCTCTGCTCGACAACGGTCGTCGTGGCCGCGCTATCACGGGTTCCAACAAGCGTCCTCTGAAATCCTTGGCTGACATGATCAAGGGTAAGCAAGGTCGTTTCCGTCAGAACTTGCTCGGTAAGCGTGTTGACTACTCCGGTCGTTCGGTAATTACCGTAGGCCCGACCCTGCGCCTGCACCAGTGCGGTCTGCCTAAGAAGATGGCGCTTGAGCTCTTCAAGCCGTTCATCTTCGGCAAGCTGGAAATGCGCGGTCTCGCGACCACCATCAAAGCGGCCAAGAAAATGGTCGAGCGCGAACTGCCTGAGGTTTGGGACGTTCTCGCTGAAGTGATTCGCGAACACCCGGTTCTCCTCAACCGTGCACCGACCCTTCACCGTCTGGGTATCCAGGCGTTTGAACCGGTACTGATCGAAGGCAAGGCTATCCAGCTGCACCCTCTGGTCTGTGCTGCGTACAACGCCGACTTCGACGGCGACCAAATGGCCGTGCACGTACCGCTGACACTGGAAGCCCAGTTGGAAGCACGTGCGTTGATGATGTCGACCAACAACATTCTGTCGCCAGCCAACGGTGAGCCAATCATCGTTCCGTCGCAGGACGTTGTATTGGGTCTGTACTACATGACGCGTGAAGCGATCAACGCCAAAGGCGAAGGTCGTGTGTTCGCTGACCTGCAAGAAGTTGACCGTGTGTTCCGTGCCGGCGAAGCCGCACTGCACGCCAAGGTTAAAGTGCGGATCAACGAAACCGTCAACGACCGTGACGGCGGCAGCGTGACCAGCACCCGTATCGTCGACACCACTGTCGGCCGTGCGCTGTTGTATCAAGTTGTGCCAAAAGGTCTGTCGTACGACGTCGTCAACCTGCCGATGAAGAAAAAGGCGATCTCCAAGCTGATCAACCAGTGCTACCGCGTGGTTGGTTTGAAAGAGACCGTTATCTTCGCTGACCAGTTGATGTACACCGGTTTTGCTTATTCGACCATCTCCGGCGTTTCCATCGGTGTTAACGACTTCGTTATCCCGGATGAAAAAGCCCGCATCATCGGTGCTGCCACCGACGAAGTGAAAGAGATCGAGAGCCAGTACGCTTCCGGCCTGGTAACCCAGGGCGAGAAGTACAACAAGGTAATCGACCTTTGGTCGAAGGCGAACGACGAAGTTTCCAAGGCGATGATGGCCAACCTCTCGAAAGAGAAAGTCATCGACCGTCATGGCAACGAAGTTGAGCAAGAGTCTTTCAACTCGATGTACATGATGGCCGACTCGGGCGCACGGGGTTCTGCTGCGCAGATCCGTCAGCTCGCCGGTATGCGTGGCCTGATGGCCAAGCCGGACGGTTCCATCATTGAAACGCCGATTACTGCGAACTTCCGTGAAGGTTTGAGCGTACTTCAGTACTTCATCTCCACTCACGGTGCTCGTAAAGGTCTGGCGGATACCGCGTTGAAAACGGCTAACTCCGGTTACCTGACTCGTCGTCTGGTAGACGTTGCGCAAGATCTGGTTGTAACCGAGATCGACTGCGGCACCGAGCACGGTCTGCTGATGACTCCGCACATTGAAGGCGGTGACGTTGTAGAGCCGTTGGGTGAGCGCGTATTGGGTCGTGTTATTGCCCGTGACGTATTCAAGCCGGGTACCGAGGACGTTATCGTTCCTGCCGGCACTCTGGTTGATGAGAAGTGGGTCGAGTTCATCGAACTCAACAGCATCGACGAAGTGATCGTTCGTTCGCCGATCAGCTGCGAAACCCGCTATGGCATTTGCGCCAAGTGCTACGGCCGTGACTTGGCTCGTGGTCACCAGGTGAACATCGGTGAGGCGGTCGGCGTAATCGCTGCCCAGTCTATCGGTGAGCCGGGTACCCAGCTGACCATGCGTACGTTCCACATTGGTGGTGCGGCAAGCCGGACCTCCGCAGCCGATAGCGTTCAGGTGAAAAATGGCGGTACCGTCCGTCTGCACAACCTGAAGCACGTTGAGCGAGTGGATGGCCACCTGGTTGCTGTGTCCCGTTCCGGTGAGCTGGCGATCGCTGATGACTACGGTCGTGAGCGTGAGCGTTACAAGCTGCCTTACGGTGCTGTGATTTCTGTTAAAGAAGGTGACAAGGTCGACGCTGGCGCAATCGTAGCCAAGTGGGATCCGCACACTCACCCAATCGTTACCGAAATGAAAGGTACCGTGACCTACGTGGGCATGGAAGAAGGCATCACGATCAAACGTCAGACTGACGAATTGACCGGTATGACCAACATTGAAGTACTCGACGCCAAAGATCGTCCAGCTGCCGGTAAAGACATCCGTCCAGCCGTTAAGATGGTTGATGACAACGGTAAGGATCTGTTGCTGCCAGGCACTGACGTAATCGCTCAGTACTTCCTGCCAGCCAACGCCCTGGTCGGTGTAGCGGATGGTGCGAAGATCGCGATCGGTGATGTTATCGCGCGTATCCCACAAGAAACTTCGAAAACCCGTGACATCACCGGTGGTCTGCCGCGTGTTGCCGACTTGTTCGAAGCTCGTCGTCCGAAAGAAGCGTCGATTCTGGCTGAAGTCAGCGGCACCATCGCCTTCGGTAAAGAGACCAAAGGCAAGCGCCGTCTGGTCATTACCCCGAACGACGGTTCCGATCCGTACGAAGAGCTGATTCCGAAGTGGCGTCACCTGAACGTGTTCGAAGGCGAACAGGTAAACCGCGGCGAAGTTATCTCCGACGGTCCGAGCGATCCACACGACATCCTGCGTCTGCTGGGTGTAAGTGCGCTGGCCAAGTACATCGTGAACGAGATCCAGGACGTTTATCGCCTGCAAGGCGTGAAGATCAACGACAAGCACATCGAGACCATCCTGCGTCAGATGCTGCGTAAAGTTGAGATCTCCGAGTCTGGCGATTCCAGCTTCATCAAGGGCGACCAGATGGAACTGACTCACGTACTGGTAGAGAACGAGAAGCTGGCAACGGAAGACAAGTTCGTCGCCAAGTTCACTCGCGTGCTGCTGGGTATCACCAAGGCGTCGTTGTCCACTGAGTCGTTCATCTCGGCGGCCTCCTTCCAGGAGACCACTCGCGTACTGACCGAAGCAGCGGTAACCGGCAAGCGCGATTACCTGCGCGGCCTGAAAGAGAACGTGGTCGTGGGTCGTCTGATCCCGGCTGGTACCGGTTTGGCTTACCACAGCGAGCGTAAACGCCGCCGTGATGCTGACAAGCCGTTGCGCGTAAGCGCCAGTGAAGTGGAAGCTGCACTGACCGAAGCGCTGAACTCAAGCGGTAACTGAGTTCTGCGATAAATAAGTCCGGGCCCTGGCACCCCCATTCGTCGGATCGAAGCATTATTGCTCCGGTTCGACGGGAGGGGAGGTCGGGGCCTTGCCTTGACTGGGGGCAAGATCCTCTTTAGACTCTTGTACCCCTAAATTTGGCGGGAATTCGTTCCTGCCATTTTGCTTTTCTTGCAAGACAATAGCGTCGCAAGACAACAGTGGAGCTAGTAGATGGCAACTATCAACCAGCTGGTACGTCAGCCGCGTAAGCGTATCGTCGAGAAATCCGACGTGCCTGCGCTGCAGAACTGCCCGCAACGTCGTGGCGTATGCACCCGTGTGTATACCACCACGCCGAAAAAACCTAACTCGGCACTGCGTAAAGTATGCCGTGTGCGCCTGACCAACGGTTTCGAGGTTTCCTCGTACATCGGCGGTGAAGGCCACAACCTGCAAGAGCACAGCGTGGTATTGATCCGCGGCGGTCGTGTAAAAGACTTGCCAGGTGTTCGTTACCACACCGTACGTGGCTCCTTGGATACTTCCGGCGTTAAAGGCCGTAACCAGGGTCGTTCGAAGTACGGTACCAAGAAGCCTAAGTAGTAGCGGCTTTTTGTAAACCTGAATCATCTTATTTTCTGAGTCGATAAGAGTAAGGTCGGAGGCGTCCCGAAAGGGCACCGATTCCGAGCGAACCTGAAGACCGTTTGAGGGCTTA
Organism: Pseudomonas sp. BCA17; assembly: GCF_004519405.1. Taxonomy (GTDB): domain Bacteria; phylum Pseudomonadota; class Gammaproteobacteria; order Pseudomonadales; family Pseudomonadaceae; genus Aquipseudomonas. The sequence continues at coordinate 15,518 of NZ_SGWI01000008.1, forward strand.
TCCATGCCAAGAAGACGCGTAGCAGCCAAGCGCGAAGTGCTTGACGATCCAAAATACGGAAGCCAAATTCTGGCCAAGTTCATGAACCACGTGATGGAAAGCGGCAAGAAAGCCGTTGCCGAGCGTATCGTTTATGGCGCGCTGGAAAAGGTTAAAGAACGCAAGAACAGCGACCCCCTGGAAATCTTCGAGAAAGCTCTCGACGCCATCGCTCCGCTGGTCGAAGTGAAGTCGCGCCGTGTAGGCGGTGCTACTTATCAGGTTCCGGTTGAAGTTCGCCCGTCCCGTCGTAACGCTCTGGCAATGCGCTGGTTGGTAGACTTCGCCCGTAAGCGCGGCGAGAAGTCTATGGCCCTGCGTTTGGCCGGCGAACTGTTGGACGCTGCTGAAGGTAAAGGTGCTGCTGTTAAGAAGCGTGAAGACGTGCACCGTATGGCTGAAGCCAACAAAGCTTTCTCGCACTACCGCTTCTAATTTTAGCTTCACTAATTTTGCGAGGGCTTTATGGCTCGTACTACTCCGATTAGCCGCTACCGTAACATCGGTATCGTCGCTCACGTGGATGCTGGTAAAACCACTACCACCGAGCGCGTACTGTTTTACACCGGCAAAAGTCACAAAATGGGCGAGGTGCATGACGGCGCCGCGACCACAGACTGGATGGTTCAGGAGCAGGAGCGTGGTATTACCATTACTTCTGCTGCTATTACCGCCTTCTGGAAAGGTTCCGAGAAGCAGTACAAAGACGAGCACCGTTTCAACGTAATCGATACCCCGGGTCACGTGGACTTCACCATTGAAGTTGAGCGTTCCCTGCGTGTACTCGACGGCGCTGTCGTTGTGTTCTGCGGCACCTCGGGTGTTGAGCCTCAGTCGGAAACCGTATGGCGTCAAGCCAACAAGTACGGCGTTCCACGTCTTGTTTATGTAAACAAGATGGACCGTGCTGGCGCCAACTTCCTGCGCGTGATCGGTCAGATCAAGCAGCGTCTGGGTCACACTCCGGTGCCTATCCAATTGGCTATCGGTTCCGAAGACAACTTCCAGGGTCAGATCGATCTGATCAACATGGAAGCGGTCTACTGGAACGATTCCGATAAAGGTATGGTTCCTGTTCGTAAGCCTATCCCTGAAGAGCTTCAGGAGCTGGCTGACGAGTGGCGCAACAACATGGTTGAGGCTGCTGCCGAAGCCAGCGAAGAGCTGATGAACAAGTACCTCGAAGGTGAAGAACTCACCAACGCGGAAATCAAGGCCGCTCTGCGTCAGCGTACTATCGCTGGTGAGATCGTCTTGGCTGTTTGCGGCTCCTCGTTCAAGAACAAGGGCGTTCCCCTGGTTCTCGATGCTGTGATCGACTACCTGCCTGCTCCAACCGATATTCCTGCTATCAAGGGTACCAACCCTGATAACGAGGAAGAAGAAATGGAGCGTCATGCAGACGACAGCGAGCCGTTCTCGGCCCTGGCGTTCAAGATCGCTACCGACCCATTCGTGGGTACCTTGACCTTCGTCCGCGTTTACTCGGGCGTGTTGGCATCCGGCGACGGCGTGATCAACTCGGTTAAAGGTAAGAAAGAGCGCGTGGGTCGTATGGTGCAAATGCACGCAAATGCCCGTGAAGAGATCAAGGAAGTACGCGCTGGTGACATCGCGGCCCTGATCGGCATGAAGGACGTCACCACCGGTGAAACTTTGTGCGACGCTGCTAAGCCAATCATCCTGGTTCGCATGGACTTCCCGGAGCCGGTTATTTCGGTTGCCGTAGAGCCTAAAACCAAGGATGACCAGGAAAAAATGGGTATCGCTCTGGGCAAACTTGCTCAGGAAGATCCATCTTTCCGCGTCAAGACTGATGAAGAGACTGGTCAGACGATCATCTCCGGCATGGGCGAGTTGCACCTGGACATCCTGGTTGACCGGATGCGCCGTGAGTTCAACGTCGAAGCCAACATCGGTAAGCCTCAGGTTTCCTATCGTGAGCGCATCACGAAGAACTGTGAAATCGAAGGCAAGTTCGTTCGTCAATCCGGCGGTCGTGGTCAGTTCGGTCACTGCTGGATCCGTTTTGCGCCTGCTGACGAAGGTCAGGAAGGTCTGCAATTCGTGAACGAAGTAGTTGGTGGTGTGGTTCCTAAGGAATACATCCCGGCTATCCAGAAGGGTATCGAAGAGCAGATGAAGAACGGTGTTGTTGCCGGCTATCCGCTGATCGGCCTGAAAGCAACCGTTTTTGACGGTTCTTACCACGACGTCGACTCCAACGAGATGGCGTTTAAGGTGGCTGCTTCCATGGCAACCAAGCAACTGGCCCAGAAGGGCGGTGGTGAGTTGCTTGAGCCAATCATGGCGGTAGAAGTTGTTACACCTGAAGACTATATGGGTGATGTCATGGGCGACCTTAACCGTCGTCGCGGCATGATCTTGGGTATGGAAGACACGGTTTCCGGCAAAGTGATTCGCGCCGAGGTTCCGTTGGGTGAGATGTTCGGTTATGCGACCGACGTTCGCTCCATGTCCCAGGGTCGCGCAAGCTACTCTATGGAATTCAAAAAATACAACACAGCTCCGGCGCACATCGCTGAAACTGTATCCAAAAAACAAGGCTGATTCAGTCCTTTAGGCAAGGAGTTAATTGTCGTGGCTAAAGAAAAATTTGATCGTTCCCTACCGCACGTAAACGTTGGCACTATCGGTCACGTTGACCACGGTAAAACCACTCTGACCGCTGCTCTGACTCGCGTCTGCTCCGAAGTTTTCGGTTCGGCTCGTGTTGACTTCGACAAGATCGACAGCGCACCAGAAGAAAAAGCTCGTGGTATCACCATCAACACCGCGCACGTTGAGTACAACTCGACTATTCGTCACTACGCTCACGTTGACTGCCCAGGTCACGCTGACTATGTGAAGAACATGATCACTGGTGCTGCCCAGATGGACGGCGCGATCCTGGTTTGCTCGGCCGCTGATGGTCCGATGCCACAAACCCGTGAACACATCCTGCTGTCCCGTCAGGTAGGCGTTCCGTACATCGTGGTTTACCTGAACAAGGCTGACCTGGTAGACGACGCTGAGCTGCTGGAACTGGTTGAGATGGAAGTGCGCGATCTGCTGAGCACTTACGACTTCCCAGGTGACGACACTCCGATCATCATCGGTTCTGCTCGTATGGCTCTGGAAGGCAAAGACGACAACGAAATGGGCACCACGTCCGTTCGTAAATTGGTTGAAACTCTGGACAGCTACATCCCAGAACCAGTTCGTCTGACCGACAAGCCGTTCCTGATGCCAATCGAAGACGTATTCTCGATCTCTGGTCGCGGTACTGTTGTGACTGGTCGTATCGAGCGCGGTATCGTTCGCGTTCAGGATCCACTGGAAATCGTTGGTCTGCGTGACACTACCGTCACCACCTGCACCGGTGTTGAAATGTTCCGCAAGCTGCTCGACGAAGGTCGTGCTGGCGAGAACTGCGGCGTTCTGCTGCGTGGTACCAAGCGTGACGACGTTGAGCGTGGCCAGGTTCTGGTTAAGCCAGGTTCGGTTAAGCCGCACACCAAGTTCACCGCAGAAGTTTACGTTCTGAGCAAGGAAGAAGGCGGTCGTCACACTCCGTTCTTCAAAGGCTACCGTCCACAGTTCTACTTCCGTACTACTGACGTGACCGGTAACTGCGAATTGCCAGAAGGCGTAGAAATGGTAATGCCAGGCGATAACATTCAAATGACTGTTACCCTGATCAAAACCATCGCTATGGAAGACGGTCTGCGTTTCGCTATCCGTGAAGGCGGCCGTACCGTTGGTGCTGGCGTTGTAGCTAAAATCATCGAGTAATTATCTCTTCTGAGATAGCTTCGATGTTTTGAGAAAGCCCCCGCTCAGCGGGGGCTTTTTTATTGGGTTGACACCTATCTGGGGCGTCTATAGAATTGCGCCTCCTTTTAACGGGCGCATTGCGCCCGGTGGGAATAGCAGCCGGAGTCTGAAATCCAATGCAAAATCAGCAAATCCGTATCAGGTTGAAGGCTTTTGACCATCGCCTGATCGACCAATCCACCCAGGAAATCGTGGAAACCGCGAAACGTACTGGTGCTCAAGTGCGTGGTCCAATTCCACTGCCTACCCGTAAAGAGCGGTTCACCGTTCTGGTCTCCCCGCACGTCAACAAAGACGCGCGTGACCAGTATGAGATCCGTACTCATAAGCGCGTACTGGACATCGTCCAGCCAACGGATAAAACCGTTGATGCACTTATGAAGCTCGATCTGGCGGCCGGTGTGGAAGTACAGATCAGCCTCGGCTAAGACTTGGGTCTTAGTCGTGTAACGCTCTGAAATGGGCGGCCATAGCGGGTGAAAGCCCCGTACACTCATGAGGTTTACAACATGACTATTGGTGTAGTCGGTCGTAAATGCGGTATGACCCGTATTTTCACCGAAGAAGGTGTCTCCATTCCGGTCACGGTCATTGAGATCGAGCCGAATCGCGTCACCCAGTTCAAAACTGAAGAAACCGATGGCTATCGTGCAGTGCAAGTCACTGTCGGCGAGCGTCGTGCTTCGCGCGTGACTGCTGCTCAAGCAGGTCACTTCGCTAAAGCAAACGTTGCAGCTGGTCGCACTGTTATGGAGTTCCGTCTTGAAGACGGCGACTACCAGGCTGGCGATCTGATCAACGCTGAAATCTTCGCCGCTGGTCAACTGGTTGATGTAACCGGTCAGTCCAAAGGTAAAGGCTTCCAGGGTACGATCAAGCGTTGGAATTTCCGTGGCCAAGACAACACTCACGGTAACTCCGTTTCCCACCGCGTCCCGGGCTCTATTGGCCAGTGCCAGACTCCTGGTCGTGTATTCAAGGGCAAAAAAATGTCCGGTCATATGGGCGCTGAGCGCGTGACCGTGCAGTCCCTCGAAGTAGTGCGCGTCGACGCTGAACGCAATCTGTTGTTGGTCAAGGGTGCTGTTCCTGGCGCTACTGGCGGCAACCTGGTTGTACGTCCAGCGGCCAAGGCTCGCGGTTAAGGGGAAGCTGACATGCAATTAAATGTAAATGACGCTCAAGCGATCGAAGTTTCCGAACTGACATTTGGCGGCGAATTCAACGAGACGCTGGTTCACCAAGCAGTCGTGGCCTACATGGCCGGCGGCCGTCAAGGTAGCAAGCAGCAAAAGACCCGTTCCGACGTACGTGGTGGCGGTAAGCGCCCTTGGCGTCAGAAAGGCACTGGCCGTGCTCGTGCCGGTACTATCCGTAGCCCAATCTGGCGTGGCGGTGGTACCACTTTCGCAGCTCGTCCACAGGATCACTCTCAGAAGCTCAACAAGAAGATGTACCGCGCAGCTCTGCGCTCCATCCTTGCTGAACTCGTGCGTACTGATCGTCTGGTCGTGGTTCAGGACTTCGCTGTTGAAAGTCCAAAAACCAAAGATCTGCTGGGCAAACTGAACAACATGAGCCTGACCGACGTTTTGATCGTGTCTGAAGCTGTTGATCAGAACCTGTACCTGGCTGCTCGCAACCTGCCACACGTTGATGTACGTGACGTGCAAGGTTCCGATCCAGTTAGTCTGATCGCATACGACAAGGTGTTGATCACCGTGTCGGCCGTGAAGAAATTCGAGGAGCTGCTGGGATGAACCAGGAACGCGTATTTAAAGTTCTGCTTGGCCCGCACGTTTCCGAAAAGGCTACGGTTCTGGCTGACAAGAAAGGCCAGTTCGTTTTCAAGGTTGCAACTGACGCAACCAAGCTGGAAATCAAGAAGGCCGTCGAAAGCCTGTTCAGCGTGAAAGTAGAGCGTGTTACTACCCTGAATGTTCTGGGTAAGAGCAAGCGCACTGCTCGCGGTCTGGGCAAGCGTAATGACTGGAAGAAGGCAGTTATCTCCCTTCAGCCAGGCCAAGATCTCGATTTCAGCAGCAGTGCTGAGTAAGGAAGGGGTGCATCATGGCAATCGTTAAATGCAAACCGACTTCCCCTGGCCGCCGTTTTGTGGTCAAGGTGGTCAACCAGGAGCTGCATAAAGGCGCTCCTCACGCACCGCTGCTCGAGAAGAAATCGAAGTCTGGTGGTCGTAACAACAATGGTCGTATTACCACTCGTCACATCGGTGGTGGCCATAAGCAGCATTATCGTCTGGTCGATTTCCGTCGCAACGACAAAGATGGCATCGCTGCCACTGTCGAGCGTATCGAATACGATCCAAACCGTACTGCTCACATCGCTCTGCTGCTGTACGCAGATGGCGAGCGTCGCTACATCATCGCCCCTAAAGGCGTGAGTGCTGGCGACCAGCTGATCGCAGGTGCTCTGGCACCGATCAAGCCGGGCAACGCTCTGCAACTGCGCAACATTCCAGTTGGTAGCACCGTACACGGCATCGAATTGAAGCCAGGTAAAGGCGCGCAAATCGCTCGTTCCGCTGGTGCTTCGGCTCAGCTGATCGCTCGTGAAGGTGTCTACGTGACCCTGCGTCTGCGTTCTGGTGAGATGCGTAAAGTGCTGGCTGAATGCCGTGCGACCCTGGGCGAAGTCTCGAACTCCGAGCACAGCCTGCGTTCGTTGGGTAAAGCTGGTGCCAAACGCTGGCGTGGCGTTCGCCCAACCGTTCGTGGTGTTGCCATGAACCCGGTTGACCACCCACACGGTGGTGGTGAAGGTCGTACCTCTGGTGGTCGTCATCCGGTATCGCCATGGGGCTTCCCGACTAAGGGCGCGAAGACTCGTGGTAATAAGCGTACCGACAAAATGATCGTCCGTCGTCGCAAGTAAATAGAGGGATACGACAGTGCCACGTTCTCTGAAAAAAGGTCCTTTTATTGATCTTCACCTACTGAAGAAGATCGAAGTGGCGGCGGAAAAGAACGATCGCAAACCAGTTAAGACCTGGTCGCGTCGTTCGATGATCCTGCCACAAATGGTCGGTCTGACCATCGCAGTACACAACGGTCGTCAACACGTCCCAGTTCTCGTTAACGAAGACATGGTCGGCCACAAACTGGGCGAGTTTGCCGGTACCCGCACTTATCGTGGGCACGTGGCAGACAAGAAAGCCAAGCGTTAAGGGGTTAGGAAATGGAAGTAGCCGCTAAGTTGTCGGGCGCTCGAATCTCCGCCCAGAAAGCCCGCTTGGTCGCCGACCAGATCCGCGGGAAGAAGGTGGGCGAAGCGCTCAACCTGTTGGCTTTCAGCAGTAAGAAAGCCGCCGAGATCATGAAGAAAGTGCTGGAGTCGGCCGTAGCCAACGCCGAGCATAACGAAGGCGCAGACGTTGATGACCTGAAGGTCAGCACCGTTTTCGTCAACGAAGGGCGTTCGCTGAAGCGCATCATGCCACGTGCCAAAGGCCGTGCTGATCGCATCGTCAAGCGGTCTTGCCATATCACTGTCAAGGTTGCTGACAAGTAACGGAGTCGAAGAGATGGGTCAGAAAGTACATCCCATTGGCATTCGCCTGGGAATCGTCAAGGAGCACACCTCCGTCTGGTACGCAGACGGTCGGACTTATGCGGACTACTTGTTCGCTGATCTGAAGGTGCGTGAGTATCTCCAAGACAAACTAAAAAGCGCGTCCGTAAGCCGTATCGATATCCATCGTCCGGCCCAAACTGCACGTATCACCATCCACACCGCTCGTCCAGGTATCGTTATCGGGAAGAAAGGTGAAGATGTTGAGAAACTGCGTCAGGACCTGACCAAGCAAATGGGTGTGCCTGTGCACATCAATATCGAAGAGATCCGCAAGCCGGAACTCGACGGTATGCTGGTTGCGCAGAGCGTAGCTCAGCAGCTGGAGCGTCGCGTCATGTTCCGTCGCGCTATGAAGCGCGCCGTACAGAACGCCATGCGCATTGGTGCCAAAGGCATCAAAATCCAAGTGAGCGGTCGTCTCGGCGGTGCTGAAATCGCACGTACTGAATGGTATCGCGAAGGTCGTGTGCCACTGCACACCCTGCGTGCCGACATCGACTATGCCAACTACGAAGCTCACACCACTTATGGTGTGATCGGTGTAAAGGTTTGGATCTTCAAAGGCGAAGTAATTGGTGGTCGCCAAGAAGAACTGAAACCACAAGCACCAGCGCCTCGTAAAAAAGCTGCTAAGTAAGGGGTACGCCAAATGTTGCAACCTAAGCGTACGAAGTTCCGCAAGCAGATGACAGGCCACAACCGTGGTCTGGCTCAGCGCGGTAGCAAAGTCAGCTTCGGCGAGTTCGCGCTGAAGTCTGTAGCTCGTGGTCGTCTCACCGCTCGTCAGATCGAGTCAGCGCGTCGTGCTCTGACCCGTCACGTAAAACGTGGCGGCAAGATCTGGATCCGTGTATTCCCGGACAAGCCGATCTCCAAAAAACCTCTCGAGGTTCGGATGGGTAAAGGTAAGGGTAACGTGGAATACTGGGTAGCCCAGATTCAGCCAGGCAAAGTCCTGTATGAAATCGAGGGTGTTTCTGAAGAGCTGGCGCGTGAGGCTTTCGCCCTGGCTGCTGCAAAGCTGCCGCTCGCCACCTCCTTTGTTAAACGGACGGTGATGTGATGAAAGCGAATGAACTTCGTGAAAAATCCGCACAGCAGCTGAACGAGCAATTGCTCGGCCTGCTGCGCGACCAGTTCAATCTGCGTATGCAGAAAGCAACTGGCCAGTTGGGGCAGTCTCATCTGCTCTCGCAAGTTAAGCGTGACATCGCTCGCGTGAAGACTGTGCTCAACCAGCAGGCAGGTAAGTGATCATGGCTGAAGCCGAAAAGACTGTCCGTACGCTGACTGGCCGTGTTGTCAGCGACAAGATGGACAAAACCATCACCGTTTTGATCGAGCGTCGCGTTAAGCACCCGATCTACGGTAAATATGTTAAGCGTTCGACTAAGCTGCACGCGCACGACGAAACCAATCAGTGCCACATCGGCGACAAGGTCACTATTCGTGAAACTCGTCCGCTGGCCAAGACCAAGTCTTGGGCACTGGTTGATGTTCTCGAACGCGCTGTGGAAGTCTAAGGACTAGGGGTCGGAGAAATTATATGATTCAGACTCAATCCATGCTCGATGTGGCCGATAACAGCGGCGCTCGCCGTGTTATGTGCATCAAGGTGCTGGGTGGCTCCCATCGTCGTTACGCTGGTATCGGTGACATCATCAAGGTTACCGTCAAGGAAGCAATTCCTCGCGGTAAAGTGAAAAAAGGCCAAGTGATGACTGCTGTTGTAGTCCGCACTCGTCACGGCGTACGTCGTGCTGATGGCTCCATTATCCGCTTTGATGGCAACGCTGCTGTTCTTCTGAACAACAAGCAAGAGCCTATCGGCACCCGTATCTTTGGGCCAGTGACCCGTGAACTTCGTACTGAGAAGTTCATGAAGATCGTCTCGCTCGCCCCAGAAGTGCTGTAAGGAGATCCGACATGCAAAAGATTCGTCGTGACGACGAGATCATCGTGATCGCCGGCAAAGACAAAGGTAAGCGCGGTAAGGTGCTGAAGGTTCTGGCTGATGACCGTCTGGTCGTTGGTGGTCTGAACCTGGTCAAGCGTCATACCAAGCCTAACCCGATGTCGGGCGTACAGGGCGGTATCGTCGAGAAAGAAGCGCCACTGCACGCTTCCAACGTCGCCATCTTCAACGGCGAAACCAACAAGGCTGATCGCGTTGGTTTCAAAGTAGAAGACGGTAAGAAAATTCGTGTCTTCAAGTCGACCCAAAAAGCGGTTGATGCTTGAACACTGCTAGGTAGATAAGACCATGGCACGACTACAAGAGATTTACCGGAAGGAAATCGCCCCTAAGCTTAAGGAAGAACTTAAGCTCGGGAACGTGATGGAAGTTCCGCGCGTTACCAAAATCACCCTGAACATGGGTCTGGGCGAAGCGATCGGTGACAAAAAAGTCATCGAGCACGCTGTTGCTGACCTGGAAAAGATCACCGGCCAGAAAGTCGTTGTGACCTACGCTCGCAAATCCATCGCTGGCTTTAAAGTCCGTGAAGGTTGGCCGATCGGCGTCAAAGTGACCCTGCGCCGTGAGCGTATGTACGAATTCCTGGATCGTCTGCTGTCGATCTCCCTGCCTCGGGTCCGCGACTTCCGCGGCCTGAATGCCAAGTCCTTCGATGGTCGTGGTAACTACAGCATGGGCGTAAAAGAGCAGATCATCTTCCCGGAAATCGACTACGACAAGATCGATGCTCTCCGCGGTCTGGACATCACCCTGACCACCACTGCCAAGAACGATGATGAAGGTCGCGCCCTGCTGCGTGCTTTCAAATTCCCGTTCCGCAACTGATTGGAGTAGGACCATGGCCAAGATGAGCATGAAAAACCGCGAGCTGAAGCGTCAGCTCACGGTTGCCAAGTACGCCAAGAAGCGTGCAGCACTGAAAGCGATCATCGTTGATCTGAACGCAAGTCCAGAAGCACGTTGGGAAGCGACAGTTGCCCTGCAGAAGCAGCCACGTGACGCAAGCGCTTCGCGCATGCGTAACCGCTGCCGCCTGACCGGTCGTCCACACGGCGTTTACCGCAAGTTCGGCCTCGGCCGTAACAAACTGCGTGAAGCGGCAATGCGTGGTGACGTACCTGGTCTGGTTAAAGCCAGCTGGTAAGTACTTTCGAAGTCCAGGTGGTTGGCGTCGCAAGATAACGACCACCGGTGACCTTGAATCTGGAACAAGCCCCTTTTGGGGCTTGTTTCATTTCCGGAGTGTGTCTAGAATACCCGGCTCGCCTGAGCCCGTGTTTTCTATGCCCGGAGATTCTCGGCGACATATGTAGCCGCAAGGCTAATTTTTTTGTATTAGGAGCGTCTAGCCCATGAGTATGCAGGACCCGTTAGCGGACATGCTAACTCGTATCCGTAATGCCCAGATGGCTGAAAAGTCCGTCGTAAGCATGCCATCTTCCAAGTTGAAGGTAGCTGTTGCCAAAGTCCTGAAAGACGAAGGCTACATTGCGGGTTATCAGATCAGCAGCGAAACCAAACCACTGCTGTCCATCGAGCTGAAGTACTTCGAAGGCCGTTCGGTCATCGAGGAAGTGAAGCGCGTTAGCCGTCCAGGCCTGCGTCAGTACAAGTCCGCTGAAGATCTGCCGAAAGTTCGTGGCGGTCTGGGCGTGTCTATCGTCTCCACCAACAAAGGTGTGATGACGGATCGTGCTGCGCGCGCTGCCGGTGTCGGCGGCGAAGTTCTTTGCACTGTGTTCTAAGGGGGGATAAGCATGTCTCGCGTCGCTAAGAACCCCGTTAAGCTGCCAGCCGGTGTCGAAGTCAAATTCGCAGGCCAACAGCTTTCGGTGAAGGGTGCCAAGGGTACTCTTGAACTGAACATCCATTCGTCCGTTGAGATCGTTGAAGAAGCTGGTGAGCTGCGTTTCGCTGCTCGCAATGGCGATCAACAAACTCGCGCAATGGCCGGTACCACGCGTGCGTTGGTAAACAACATGGTCCAAGGCGTAAGCCAAGGCTTCGAGCGTAAGCTCCAGCTGGTCGGTGTTGGTTACAAGGCGCAAGCAAAAGGCACGGTTTTGAACCTGGCCCTTGGCTTCTCGCACCCTGTGGATTACGAACTGCCAGCGGGCATCACTGCTGAGACTCCTAGCCAGACCGATATCCTGATCAAGGGCATCGACAAGCAGCTGGTAGGTCAAGTGGCCGCTGAGATCCGCGACTTCCGTCCACCAGAGCCGTACAAAGGCAAAGGTGTGCGCTACGCGGATGAAGTCGTCCGTCGTAAAGAAGCCAAGAAGAAGTAGGGCATAGCAAATGACCGACAAAAAAGTTACTCGACTGCGTCGCGCTCGCAAAGCACGCCTGAAAATGCACGAACTCGAAGTCGTGCGTCTCTGCGTGTTCCGCTCGTCGCAGCACATCTACGCCCAGGTCATCTCGGCCGACGGCAACAAAGTCCTGGCAAGCGCCTCGACTTTGGATAAAGAACTGCGTGATGGTGCCACCGGCAACATCGACGCGGCCACAAAGGTTGGCCAGCTGGTCGCTACGCGTGCTAAGGCCGCTGGCGTCTCGCAAGTGGCTTTCGACCGCTCTGGCTTCAAGTACCACGGCCGCGTTAAAGCGCTGGCTGATGCTGCTCGTGAAGCTGGGCTGGAGTTCTAAGTTATGTCAAATAACGACCAAAAGCGCGACGAAGGCTACATTGAGAAGCTGGTTCAAGTTAACCGCGTAGCCAAAACCGTTAAAGGCGGCCGTATCTTCACTTTCACCGCGTTGACCGTGGTAGGTGATGGTAAAGGGCGTGTTGGCTTCGGCCGTGGCAAGTCGCGTGAAGTGCCTGCTGCGATCCAGAAGGCAATGGAAGCTGCTCGTCGCAACATGATCCAAGTTGATCTGAACGGCACCACTCTGCAGTACGCAATGAAGTCCGCCCATGGCGCTTCGAAGGTGTACATGCAACCTGCTTCTGAAGGTACCGGTATCATCGCTGGCGGCGCTATGCGTGCTGTCCTCGAAGTTGCTGGCGTTCAGAACGTTCTGGCCAAGTGCTACGGCTCGACTAACCCAGTAAACGTGGTTCACGCCACTTTCAAAGGTTTGAAAGCTATGCAATCTCCTGAGTCCATCGCTGCCAAGCGTGGCCTGACTGTCAAGGAGATCTTCTGATCATGGCTACCGTTAAAGTAACGCTGATCAAAAGCATGACCGGCCGCATCCCTAACCACAAACTGTGCGTTAAAGGTCTGGGTCTGCGTCGCATCGGTCACACTGTAGAAGTCCAGGATACTCCCGAGAATCGCGGGATGATCAACAAGGCTTACTACATGCTGCGTGTAGAGGGTTAATCGATGAAACTCAATGATCTGAGTCCAGCGCCGGGTTCCCGTCGCGAAAAGCATCGTCCGGGCCGTGGTATCGGTAGCGGTTTGGGTAAGACTGGTGGCCGTGGCCACAAAGGTCAAACCTCCCGCTCCGGTGGCACCATCGCTCCAGGCTTTGAAGGCGGTCAACAGCCGCTGCATCGTCGCCTGCCTAAGTTCGGTTTCGTATCCCTGAAAGCCATGGACCGCGCAGAAGTGCGTCTGTCTGAGCTGGCTAAAGTGGAAGGCGACATCGTTACTGTGCAGACCCTGAAAGATGCCAACGTGATCAACGTCAACGTACAGCGTGTGAAAATCATGCTGTCCGGTGAAGTGACTCGCGCTGTCACTATCGGCAAGGGAATCGGCGCCACCAAAGGTGCGCGTTCGGCTATCGAAGCAGCTGGCGGCAAGTTCGAGGAATAAATGGCTAAGCAAGGTGCTCTCTCTGCGCTCGGCAAAGGCGGTATGTCTGAACTTTGGGCACGTCTGCGTTTTCTGTTCCTGGCGATTATCGTCTACCGAATAGGCGCACACATCCCGGTTCCAGGTATCAACCCGGACCGACTCGCAGACCTGTTTCGACAGAATGAGGGGACCATTCTTAGCTTGTTCAACATGTTTTCCGGCGGCGCGCTGGAGCGGATGAGCATCTTTGCATTGGGGATCATGCCGTACATTTCGGCATCGATCATCATGCAACTGATGACCGCCGTCAGCCCGCAGCTGGAGCAGTTGAAGAAGGAAGGTGAAGCTGGCCGTCGCAAGATCAGCCAGTACACCCGCTACGGCACTGTCGTCCTCGCCCTGGTTCAAGCTATCGGCATGTCCGTTGGCTTGGCAGGGCAGGGCGTTGCGTTCACTGGTGACTTTGGCTTCTATTTCGTCGCGGTATCCACTTTTGTGGCTGGTGCGATGTTCATGATGTGGCTGGGTGAGCAGATTACTGAGCGTGGTGTTGGTAACGGTATCTCGATGTTGATTTTCGCAGGTATCGTCGCCGGTCTTCCGAGGGCAATAGGGCAGTCTTTCGAGTCTGCTCGTCAGGGTGATATCAATATCTTCGCCTTGGTTGCCATCGGTTTGCTGGCAGTAGCGATTATCGGTTTTGTGGTGTTCATTGAGCGTGGCCAGCGTCGTATCGCTGTTCACTACGCCAAGCGTCAGCAGGGCCGTAAGGTCTTTGCTGCGCAGACCAGCCACTTGCCGCTGAAAGTGAATATGGCCGGTGTTATCCCGGCAATTTTCGCGAGCAGCATTTTGCTGTTTCCGGCTTCGTTGGGTACCTGGTTTGGTCAGTCTGAAAATATGGGCTGGCTGCAGGACCTCTCTCAGTCGATCGCTCCTGGTCAGCCGTTGAATATTCTGCTGTTTAGTGCAGGGATTATTTTCTTCTGCTTCTTCTATACGGCGTTGATGTTCAATCCGAAAGACGTAGCGGAAAACCTGAAGAAGTCCGGTGCCTTTATTCCGGGTATCCGTCCAGGTGAGCAGTCGGCACGCTATATTGATGGCGTTTTGACTCGTTTGACTCTGTTCGGTGCTCTATATATGACGGCCGTGTGCCTGTTGCCCCAGTTCCTGGTGGTTGCAGCAAACGTTCCGTTCTACCTTGGCGGGACCTCGTTGCTGATCGTGGTCGTGGTTGTGATGGACTTCATGTCCCAAGTACAATCGCACCTCGTTTCGCACCAGTACGAATCCCTGATGAAGAAAGCCAACCTGAAGGGTTACGGCAGCGGCATGTTGCGCTGAGTACCCATAAGGTTCGAGGAGTTGGTGATGAAAGTTCGTGCATCGGTGAAAAAGCTGTGCCGTAACTGCAAGATTATTCGCCGCGAAGGTGTTGTTCGAGTAATTTGCAGCGCGGAACCGCGTCACAAACAGCGCCAAGGCTGAGTGTGATCCGCTTGAAGCCCGGCAGCTAGTGCGCTGCCGGGTTGATTATTTGTTATTACAGCGATATTATCTCGCGCCCTATTTCTTGGCTTCCGGGGCGTAGGTAGCTGTCAATTGGAGTCCCACTGAATGGCCCGTATTGCAGGCGTTAACATTCCAGATAACAAGCACACTGTTATCTCGCTGACCTACATCTATGGTGTTGGTCGCACTACTGCGCAGAAAATTTGCGCAGTTGCTGGGGTAAACCCAGCCGCTAAGATCAAGGATCTGAGCGACGAGCAGATTGAACAGCTGCGTGGCGAAGTGGCGAAGTTCACCACTGAAGGTGACCTGCGTCGCGAAATCAACATGAAAATCAAGCGTTTGATGGACCTCGGTTGCTATCGCGGTCTGCGTCATCGTCGTGGTCTTCCAGTACGCGGTCAGCGTACCAAGACTAACGCGCGTACCCGTAAAGGTCCGCGTAAGCCGATCCGCAAGTAATCGCCCCAGCGAATCGACAGGAAAATTATCATGGCAAAACCTGCTGCTCGTCCTCGTAAAAAAGTTAAAAAGACAGTGGTTGATGGCATCGCCCACATCCATGCTTCTTTTAACAACACCATCGTGACCATCACCGACCGTCAAGGTAACGCGCTTTCTTGGGCTACCTCTGGTGGTTCGGGTTTCCGCGGTTCCCGCAAGTCCACTCCGTTCGCTGCTCAAGTAGCCGCTGAACGTGCTGGTCAAGCTGCGCTGGAATATGGCCTGAAAAACCTCGACGTTAACGTCAAGGGTCCAGGTCCAGGTCGTGAGTCTGCTGTCCGTGCTTTGAACGGCTGTGGCTATAAGATCGCCAGCATCACCGACGTGACGCCAATCCCGCACAACGGGTGCCGTCCGCCGAAGAAGCGCCGCGTGTAATCCAGGAGATTGTAAAGAATGGCTCGTTACATTGGTCCAAAATGCAAACTCGCTCGTCGCGAGGGCACCGATCTCTTCCTGAAGAGCGGCGTGCGCGCGATCGAATCGAAGTGCAACATTGAAGCAGCACCTGGTATCCACGGCCAGCGCCGCGGTCGCCAGTCCGATTACGGCACCCAACTGCGTGAAAAGCAGAAGGTCCGTCGTATCTACGGCGTTCTCGAGCGTCAGTTCAGCGGCTACTACAAAGAAGCTGCTGGCAAGAAAGGTGCAACCGGTGAAAACCTGCTGCAACTGCTCGAATGCCGTCTGGACAACGTTGTATATCGTATGGGCTTTGGTTCGACTCGTGCCGAATCCCGTCAGCTGGTATCGCACAAGTCGATCAGCGTTAACGGTCAGACCGTAAACGTTCCGTCCTACCAGGTTCGTGCTGGTGACGTGGTCGCAGTTCGCGAGAAAGCAAAAAACCAACTTCGCATTGTCCAAGCTCTCGATCTGTGTGCCCAACGTGGCCGCGTAGAATGGGTAGAAGTAGACACTGAGAAGAAGTCGGGCGTTTTCAAGAACGTTCCTGCTCGCAGTGATCTGTCCGCCGACATCAACGAAAGCCTGATTGTCGAGCTCTACTCCAAGTAAGGGCTAGAAAATAGGTGCATCCATGCAGATTTCGGTAAATGAGTTCCTGACACCCCGCCACATTGATGTGCAGGTTGTCAGTCCAACCCGCGCCAAGATCACTCTCGAGCCTCTCGAGCGTGGTTTTGGCCACACCCTGGGCAACGCGCTGCGCCGCATCCTGTTGTCCTCAATGCCCGGCTGTGCAGTAGTCGAGGCCGAGATTGACGGTGTGCTCCACGAGTACAGCGCCATCGAAGGTGTACAGGAAGACGTAATTGAAATCCTGTTGAACCTTAAAGGTCTGGCTATCAAGCTGCACGGCCGTGACGAAGTTACGCTGACCTTGTCGAAGAAGGGTTCGGGGGTGGTTACCGCTGCCGATATTCAGCTGGATCATGATGTCGAGATCGTTAACCCCGATCACGTAATCGCTAACCTGGCGTCTAACGGCGCCCTGAACATGAAGCTCACCGTAGCTCGTGGTCGTGGTTATGAACCGGCCGACTCGCGTCAGAGCGATGAAGATGAAAGCCGCAGCATTGGTCGCTTGCAGCTTGACTCTTCGTTCAGCCCGGTTCGCCGTATCGCATACGTGGTGGAAAACGCCCGTGTCGAGCAGCGTACCAACCTGGACAAGCTGGTTATTGATCTGGAAACCAACGGTACTCTGGATCCTGAAGAGGCTATCCGCCGCGCTGCAACCATTCTGCAACAGCAGTTGGCTGCGTTCGTCGACCTCAAAGGTGACAGCGAACCAGTGGTAATCGAGCAGGAAGACGAGATCGATCCGATCCTGCTTCGCCCGGTTGACGATCTGGAACTGACTGTACGTTCGGCTAACTGCCTTAAGGCGGAAAACATTTACTACATCGGCGACCTGATTCAGCGTACCGAAGTAGAACTGTTGAAGACTCCGAACCTGGGCAAGAAATCCTTGACTGAAATCAAGGACGTTCTGGCCTCCCGCGGTCTGTCCCTCGGCATGCGCCTCGACAACTGGCCGCCTGCAAGTCTTAAGAAGGACGACAAGGCGACTGCCTGATCGTCGTAATCACCGAACGTGAGTTTGGTAAGGAATGAACCATGCGTCATCGTAAAAGTGGTCGTCACCTGAGCCGTACCAGCTCGCACCGCAAGGCCATGTTCCAAAACATGGCGGTGTCGCTGTTCGAGCACGAGCTGATCAAAACTACACTGCCGAAAGCTAAAGAACTGCGTCGCGTTGCTGAGCCGCTGATCACTTTGGCCAAGACAGACAGCCTGGCTAACCGCCGTCTGGCTTTCGACCGTACTCGTTCGAAAGCTATCGTTGGTAAGCTCTTCAACGACCTGGGCAAGCGTTACGCTACCCGTGAGGGTGGCTACCTGCGCATCCTCAAGTGCGGTTTCCGCGCTGGCGACAACGCGCCTATGGCGTACGTCGAGTTGGTTGATCGTGCTACTGCCGGCGAAGCTGTAAGCGCCGAGTAAGACGACAAGCTGTAACGAAGAACCGGGCTTAGTGCCCGGTTTTTTGTGCGCGTAATAAAAGCGCATGCGTACAAGCCTCCACGCGTTGTGCTTGGCACTATGAGGTCTAGGCAGGTTGGTAGATATTCTCTATCGACGCCTACAATTTAATGAATTTGTAGACGTCATATTGATGATCAATACTTCCTCCAAGCCGATTAGCCGGCAGTTCCAAGTCCGACCTGAGGAAAATTGAGCATGAGCCAGAACAAAATCCTTACTACCGCCAGCGGCGCACCCGTTGCGGATAACCAGAATTCCCGCTCCGCCGGTCCGCGCGGTCCGTTGCTGCTCGACGATTTTCATCTGATTGAGAAGCTCGCTCACTTCAACCGTGAAAACATTCCTGAGCGTCGTGTGCATGCCAAGGGCTCGGGCGCTTATGGCACCTTCACCGTCACCCAAGACATCACGCAATACACCAGCGCCAAACTGTTTGAGTCCATCGGCAAGCAAACCCCGACCTTCCTGCGGTTTTCCACTGTAGGCGGTGAGCGCGGTTCGGCTGACACCGAGCGTGACCCACGTGGGTTCGCCTTGAAGTTCTACACCGAAGAAGGCAACTGGGACATCGTGGGTAACAACACCCCTGTGTTCTTCATTCGCGATCCATTGAAGTTCCCGGACTTCATCCATACCCAGAAGCGTCTGCCGCAAAGCAACCTGAAAAGCGCGCAAATGATGTGGGACTTCTGGTCGCACTCCCCTGAGGCGCTGCACCAGGTCACCATTCTGTTTTCGGACCGTGGCATCCCCGACGGCTACCGTCATATGCACGGCTTCGGCAGTCACACCTACAGCCTGATCAACGCCAAGGGCGAGCGTCACTGGGTCAAGTGGCACTACAAGACCAAGCAAGGCATCAAGAACCTGGCGCCGGCCGAAGCTGCACGCTTGGCCGGTACCGACCCTGATTACGCCCAGCGCGATTTGTTTAGTGCGATCGAGCGCGGTGATTTCCCGAAATGGCGCGTCTGCATCCAGATCATGACTGAGGCTCAGGCCAACGCTCATTACGAGAACCCTTTCGATGTGACCAAGACCTGGTCGCAGAAAGAGTTCCCGTTGATCGAAGTCGGCGAGCTGGAATTGAACCGCAACCCGCAGAACTACTTCGCTGAAGTCGAACAGGCTGCATTCGGCCCAAGCAACATGGTTCCTGGCGTAGGTCTGTCGCCAGACCGCATGCTGCAAGGTCGTGTGTTCGCGTACGCCGATGCCCACCGCTATCGCGTCGGCACCAACCACCAGCAACTGCCAGTGAATGCCCCGCGCAGCCCAGTCAACAGCTACCAGCGCGATGGCTCGATGGCATTTGGCAGCAACGGTGGCGCGGCGCCCAACTACGAGCCGAACAGCTACGCGGATGCACCGAAACAAGCACCTCAGTACGCTGAGCCGGCGTTGGCCTTGAGCGGTGCCGCTGACCGTTACGATCACCGTGAAGACACCGACTACTACAGCCACGCGGGTGCGCTGTTCCGCCTGATGAACGATGAGCAGAAAGCATTGCTCACCAGCAACATCGCCGGTGCGATGGGTGGCGTTTCCAGCGATGTGGTCCAGCGTCAACTGCAGCACTTCTATAAGGCAGATCCTGCTTATGGAGAAGCAATCGCAAAGGCGTTGGGTGTATCGCTTAACTGACTCTAAACGATAAGCAGAACCGCCCTCATTTGGGCGGTTTTTGCGTTATTTCAGCCACTTTTCTCAGATAATCTTCACTTTTCTGCCGTTAGTCTCGTGACCTTCGAGTCATCATGGTTCAAACTACAGACTTTCAAGCAGGGAGATGTAGGGCGATGCAAGGTCACCCCGACGTAATCGATTACCTCAACACGTTGCTGACGGGCGAACTGGCAGCTCGTGACCAATATTTCATCCATTCGCGCATGTACGAAGACTGGGGCTTTACCGAGCTCTATGAGCGTATCAACCACGAAATGGAAGAAGAGGCACAGCACGCCGACGCACTGATGCGCCGTATCCTGATGCTCGAAGGCACGCCGCGTATGCGTCCCGACGATCTGGATGTGGGGACCACGGTACCTGACATGCTCGCCGCCGACCTTCGTCTCGAATACAAGGTCCGTGCTGCGCTCTGCAAAGGCATCGAACTCTGCGAGCAGCACAACGACTATGTCACTCGGGAAATCCTGCGAGTGCAATTGAACGACACCGAAGAAGATCACACCTACTGGCTCGAAAAGCAGCTTGGGTTGATCAAGCTGGTCGGTCTGGAAAACTACCTGCAATCGCAGTTCTGATTCCCGGCTATAAAAAAGCCCCTGTCACCGCGAGGTGACAGGGGCTTTTTATCAGGCTTGAAAAAGTCAGGCCCGGTCGCGTTCCAACAAAGGTTTCAAGTAGTAACCAGTGTGTGACTGCGGCATTTCTGAGACCTGCTCCGGCGTGCCCACGGCGATGATCTGGCCGCCCTTGGAGCCGCCTTCCGGCCCCAGGTCCACCAGCCAATCCGCGGTCTTGATCACGTCAAGGTTGTGCTCGATCACCACCACAGTGTTGCCGTGGTCCCGCAGGCGGTGCAACACGTCGAGCAGTTGTTGGATATCCGCAAAGTGCAGACCCGTGGTCGGCTCATCGAGGATATACAGGGTTTTGCCCGTATCGCGCTTGGACAGCTCGCGAGACAGCTTCACCCGCTGTGCTTCACCACCGGACAACGTGGTCGCCGATTGCCCCAGCTTGATGTACGACAGGCCCACATCCATCAGCGTCTGAAGCTTGCGTGCCAATGCAGGAACCGCGTCAAAGAACTCCCGCGCCTCCTCGATGGTCATCTCCAGGGTTTCATGAATGCTCTTGCCCTTGTACTTGATCTCCAGGGTTTCACGGTTATAGCGCTTGCTCTTGCACACGTCGCACGGCACGTAGATGTCCGGCAGGAAGTGCATCTCTACCTTGATCAAGCCATCGCCCTGGCACGCCTCACAGCGCCCGCCCTTGACGTTGAACGAGAACCGTCCAGGCCCGTAGCCGCGTGAGCGGGATTCCGGAACGCCCGCAAACAGCTCGCGAATGGGGGTGAACAAGCCAGTATAGGTCGCCGGGTTGGAACGCGGCGTGCGGCCAATCGGGCTTTGGTCGATATCGACCACCTTGTCGAGGTGCTCGAGGCCTTTGATGCTGTCGTGGGCAGCCGCCTCCAGTGTGGTCGCACCATTCAGGGCGGTGGCGCTCAATGGGAACAGCGTATTGTTGATCAGGGTCGATTTACCCGAGCCGGACACACCGGTCACGCAGGTCAGCAGGCCCAGCGGAATTTCCAGGTCGACGTTGCGCAAGTTGTTGCCACGCGCGCCCTTGAGGTGCAGCGCCAGCTTCTTGTTGCGCGGCGTGCGTTTGGCCGGCACTTCGATCTTCACGCGGCCCGACAGGTACTTGCCGGTCAACGAATCTGGATGAGCCATGACTTCGGCAGGCGTGCCCTCGGCGACAATATGTCCACCATGCACACCTGCGCCCGGGCCAATGTCGACGACGTAATCCGCCAGGCGGATCGCGTCTTCATCGTGCTCGACCACAATCACCGTGTTGCCGATATCCCGCAGGTGTTTCAGCGTGCCCAGCAGGCGATCGTTGTCGCGCTGGTGCAAACCAATCGACGGTTCATCGAGGATGTACAGCACGCCCACCAGTCCGGCACCAATCTGGCTGGCCAGGCGAATCCGCTGGGCTTCACCGCCAGACAAGGTATCGGCACTGCGATCCAGCGACAGGTAATCCAGACCAACGTTGACCAGGAACTGCAAGCGCTCGCGAATTTCCTTGAGGATCTTGTCGGCAATTTCCCCGCGACGCCCCGTCAGCTTAAGCACGGCAAAGTACTCGCAAGCGTCACCGATCGGCAGGTTGGTCACCGCCGGCAGGGTTTTCTCACCGACCCACACATGCCGCGCCTCACGACGCAGGCGAGTGCCGCGGCAATCCGGGCAAGGCTGAGTACTGAGGTATTTCGCCAACTCTTCGCGCACGCTGGCCGACTCGGTCTCGCGATAACGACGCTCCAGGTTCGGCACGATGCCTTCGAACGGGTGAGAGCGTTTGACGATATCGCCCCTGTCGTTCAGGTACTTGAAGTCGACGTTCTGCGAGCCGCTGCCGTGAAGGATGACTTTCTGCTGCTCGGCCGGCAGTTGGTTGAACGGTACTTCCAGGCTGAATTTATAGTGCGACGCCAACGACCCCAGCATCTGGAAGTAATAGACGTTGCGCCTGTCCCAGCCGCGTATCGCGCCTTCCGCCAGGGTCAGCTCGCCGTTGACCAGGCGCTTGATATCGAAGAACTGCTTCACCCCCAGGCCATCACAGGTTGGGCAGGCGCCAGCTGGGTTGTTGAAGGAAAACAGCTTGGGTTCCAGCTCGCTGATGGCATGACCGCAGATCGGGCAGGCGAAGCGCGCAGAAAAGATGATCTCTTCGCCCGGCTCGTCATCCATCGGCGCCACCAGGGCAATGCCATCCGCCAGCTTCAATGCCGTCTCGAACGATTCCGCCAAGCGCTGCTGCAGATCCGCCCGTACCTTGAAGCGGTCGACCACTAGATCAATGGAGTGCTTCTTCTGTTTGTCGAGCTTCGGCGCTTCGTCCAGCTCATACAGCTTGCCGTTGATGCGTGCGCGCACGAAACCTTGGGCCCGCAGCTCCTCGAAGACGGAAAGGTGTTCACCCTTGCGCTCGCGAATCACTGGCGCCAGCAGCATCAGCTTCGCGCCTTCCGGCTGGGCCAATACCAGGTCGACCATCTGGCTGACGGTCTGGGCTTCCAGGGGGATATCGTGGTCCGGGCAACGCGGAATACCCACCCGCGCGTAAAGCAGGCGCAGGTAGTCGTAGATTTCGGTGATGGTGCCCACGGTGGAACGCGGGTTGTGGGAGGTCGACTTCTGCTCGATGGAGATCGCCGGCGACAGGCCTTCAATGGTGTCGACGTCGGGCTTTTCCATCATGGACAGGAACTGCCGGGCATAGGCCGACAGCGATTCCACATAACGCCGCTGGCCTTCGGCATACAGCGTGTCGAACGCCAGGGACGATTTGCCGGACCCGGACAAGCCGGTGATGACGATCAGTTTGTCCCGCGGCAGGGTCAGGTCGATGTTCTTCAGGTTGTGGGTTCTAGCCCCACGAATCAGGATCTTGTCCAAGATGGCCTCGCACGGCGGGCGTAAATAATGCCGGAGTATACGGCTAAAGACTGGATGAATATACACTGTCAAAAAGCCGCTTGCAGCTTTAGATGAAAGCTGCGCGGCAAAGCGCCGCATATACCCTCTCAATCGATGGGACTGGTAGAATCGCCGCCGGTTCACACGAGGTTTTTCCATGCACGATCCCCACAGCGAACGCATGAGTAGCGGCGAGACCCGAGCGGCAAGCGGTCTGGCCCTGGTGTTCGCCTTCCGTATGCTTGGCATGTTTATGGTGTTGCCGGTGCTGGCGACCTATGGAATGGATCTCGCAGGAGCGACCCCCGCCTTGATCGGCCTGGCAATCGGCGCCTATGGCCTGACCCAGGCGATTTTTCAGATTCCATTCGGGATTATTTCCGACCGCATTGGCCGTCGCCCGGTGATTTACCTCGGGCTGATCGTGTTCGCCCTCGGCAGTGTGCTCGCGGCCCAGTCCGATTCCATCTGGGGCGTCATCGCCGGACGGATCCTGCAAGGCGCCGGGGCCATTTCCGCTGCTGTTATGGCGTTGCTTTCGGACCTGACCCGCGAACAGCATCGCACCAAGGCGATGGCCATGATCGGCATGACGATCGGGCTGTCATTCGCGGTGGCCATGGTGGTCGGCCCGCTGCTGACGCGCGCGTTTGGCCTGCATGGGCTGTTCCTCGCCACCGGCGGCATGGCGTTGTTCGGGATCGTGATCGTGGCGTTCATGGTGCCGCGTTCCACCGGTACATTGCAGCACCGTGAGTCCGGCGTCGCGCGCAAGGCGCTGCTACCGACGCTCAAGCACCCGGACCTGTTGCGCCTCGATTTAGGTATCTTCGTATTACACGCCATGCTGATGTGCAGCTTCGTCGCGTTGCCCCTCGCCTTGGTCGAAAAAGCTGGCCTGCCCAAGGAGCAGCACTGGTGGGTCTACCTCACAGCGTTGCTGATTTCGTTCTTCGCCATGATCCCGTTCATCATTTATGGCGAGAAGAAACGCAAAATGAAACGAGTTCTACTCGGCGCCGTCGCGACGCTGATGCTCACTGAGCTATTCTTCTGGCAGTTCGGCGACAGCCTGCGGGCGCTGGTGATCGGCACGGTCGTGTTCTTCACCGCGTTCAATCTGCTGGAGGCCTCGTTGCCTTCGTTGATCAGTAAAGTTTCACCGGCGGGTGGCAAGGGCACGGCGATGGGGGTGTATTCCACCAGTCAGTTCCTCGGTTCTGCGCTGGGCGGCATCATGGGTGGCTGGATGTTCCAGCATGGCGGTTTGTCGGTTGTGTTCCTTGGATGCGCAGGTCTGGCTGCCCTCTGGCTGGCCTTTGCTGTTACCATGCGCGAACCTCCCTATGTGACGAGCCTGCGTTTGCCGTTATCGCCAGAAGCGATCCGCGAAGCCGGTCTGGTTGAGCGCCTCAAGGCCGTCACAGGGGTTACCGATGCCGTGGTTGTTGCTGAAGAAGCCGCCATCTACATCAAATTGGACACCGAATTATTGGATCGCGCGACGCTCGAGCAGTTGGTCAACCCAGTGCCGACAGCGCGCCCAGCCTAGGAGAACGTTATGGCCCGTGGGGTTAACAAAGTCATATTGGTCGGTACATGCGGCCAGGATCCCGAAGTTCGCTACCTGCCCAACGGTAACGCTGTGACCAACCTGAGTCTGGCGACCAGCGAACAGTGGACCGACAAGCAGACCGGCCAGAAGGTCGAGAAAACCGAATGGCACCGTGTGTCGATGTTTGGCAAAGTCGCCGAGATCGCTGGTGAGTACCTGCGCAAAGGCTCGCAGGTCTACATCGAAGGCAAACTGCAAACCCGCGAGTGGGAAAAAGACGGCATCAAGCGTTACACCACTGAAATCGTGGTCGATATGCAAGGCACCATGCAACTGCTGGGCGGCCGTCCACAGGGTGACCAGCAGGGCCAGGGCGGTATGTCCAACTCGGCTCCGCGCCCACAACAGTCCCGTCCGCAGCCAAGCCAGCAGCCACAGCGTGAGTCGCGCCCGGCGCCACAACAGGCCGCTCCGCAACCGGCTCCGGATTTCGACAGCTTTGATGACGATATCCCGTTCTGAAACCCAGCTTTTTCAGAACTGTAAATAATAGAAGCGAAGCCATTGATTTGGCTTCGCTTTTTTATTGTTTACAGACTTTTGTGGAGTAAGAGCTACATTTGTTAAGCGTTACCTCTCGAAGGTGTAAACAAATGGCTCTCAATTCCTACGCGGTAAAGACGCTCTTGTTGACGTCCGGTGAGCGCTTGCCGGTGCTCATTGCGCTGGCCACGGGTGCTCCCCTATTCGAGCCATCGGTTTACGTGCTCAGCGAGATTCGAGCTACCAACAGAGCAAGCAATACGATTGACCAGGTCTTGCGGTCGATCATGGTACTGCAGCTATTCCTCGACTCGAGTGGGATTGATATTGAACATCGGATCCGGCAGGGCGGAGTTTTTCGTCTGAGCGAGCTCGACGAACTTGCCCGGCACTGCAGGCGGCCTGTCGCTGATCAACTGAAGCGCAATTCACTTCCTCCTTTCCAGAAATCCGTTCGTAGAACCTCTGTGGAAAGTGTGCGCCTTATTCAACGACAACCTGCACCAGTTGAGGTGGCGGGCCATACCGCAGCTAACCGTATTCGGGTCATTCGCGACTATCTTGACTGGCTGGTGAGATACCACATGGCTCGCTATCACTTGGGGGCAACTGAGGGAGAGCGGCTTTGGAGTGAATGGGCGTCATGCAAAGAAGCGCTGAACGCGCGGCTGCCGCGTCATAAAGGCCGGAATACCATCGGGCAGCGTGAAGGGCTTCGGCCAGAGGTTGCAGAGCGACTTCTCAATGTTACGTCGCCAACATCGCCGGAGAACCCCTGGAAAGGGCAAAGCACATGCGCTCGAAACGCTCTCCTGGTCCGCTGGTTCTATGAGCTTGGCCTGCGCCGTGGCGAAGTTTTGAACATAAAGATTCCCGACATTAACTTTCAGTCGGAGGAGCTGACGGTCGTCAGGCGAGCAGACGATCCAGAGGATCCTCGAAAAGACCAGCCACTGGTCAAAACTCGCGATCGAAAGATTCCGTTATCCCCAGGCCTCTGCAAGCTGACGCGAGAATACATAACGACCACACGCCGAGTCACTGAGGGCGCAAGACGTCACCCATTCCTGTTCATCGCCATGGGCACAGGGGCGCCTCTGTCGCTCAGTGCCGTGAATGCGATCTTCGCGGAACTTCGCAATGCCTTTAATGGCGAGTTCGATGCTGTAACTCCGCATGTTCTTCGCCACACTTGGAATGACCGTTTCTCGGAGGTAATGGACAAGGCGAAGGTCTCCGAAGCTGAGGAAGAGCGCATGCGTTCATTCTTGATGGGGTGGGCACCGACCTCAAAGACCTCTGTGAATTACACCCGTCGACATGTCCGACTGAAAGCTCAGCAGGTGTCCTTGGCGATGCAAGCTAAGCAAGTAGAAGGTGTGTCAAGTGATGACTGAACACCGAGCGATTACGTGTCAATCGTCGATTCGTTTAAGCCTCCCGACCAAAGTGAGAACGCTCAGCGGAGCAGTTTTCGATCCAGATGCCAAACGTTGGACGTTCCATGATGGCCTCCAGCCAATCAATGTGAATTTCGAAAGGCTGAGCGGTTGTGCGACAGATGAGTTGATCGCGGCAGCGAAATTTCCCTTGATTTGGTATGCCGAAAACGCCCAGGCAGTAACTACTGTCAACCTGTTTGACAATTTGAGGCGATTACTTTTATCGGTATCGGCTGCACAGGGTCAGCCCGTCGGCATCATTGATGCGTCACAGCTCGCCACCTATCGAGCTTCTCTGACATGGGAAACCGAGTGGAAGCTGGGGGGCTTAAGCGCTTTTTTCAAGAAGTGGGAGAGTCTAGGCGTCCCGGGCGTAACGAAGGCTGCAGTGCGCTTGCTGAAAAGCGTTCGCCTCAAAGGAAACCGTAAGGGGGTTGCAGTCCTGACGATGGACCCGCTTATGGGGCCGCTTACTGACATCGAGCGCTCAGCCACGCAAGCAGCGCTTAACCATGCCTTTGCTGCCGGGACGGTTGCACTGGATGACTATCTTCTGGCCTGGCTTTGTTTGCTCTTGGGGCAGCGAAACATCCAGTTCGCATTGTTGAAGGTATGCGATGTCAGGGAAATTGCGAAGGATGATGGAGCTACTGAGTACGTGCTCCGCGTGCCTCGGGTTAAACAGGGGAGTGCTGCGGGGCGACGGGAACAGTTCAAGGAGCGGCTGATCACCCCCAATATTGGGAAAATGCTCATGGACTACGCGAGTAGTGTTCGCGCACGATTCGGGGGCGACGATACGTTCTCTATTGGCCCATCGCAAGCGCCTCTGTTTCCTCAAAAAAGGACGACTAAGAAGGCTCGTCCGGGCTTTCATCATCACATGTCACCAGAGGGTATCGGCAAGAGAGTCAAATCGGTATTCGAAGCTCTACAGGTATATTCGGAGCGCACTGGTGAACCCCTCAAGGTTACTAGTAAACGGCTCCGGCAAACGATGGCTACGTCCGCGGCGAGAGAGGGGCATGGCGAACTCATCATCGCTGAATTGCTCGACCATAGCGATACTCAGAATGTCGGCATCTATGTAAAAGCCACGCCGGAAATTATCGAGCGGATCGATCGTGCCCTGGCGCTTCGAATGGCCCCGCTTGCGCATGCTTTTGCCGGTGTCGTCATTGGCAGCGAGTCAGTGGCGATCCGTGGCGATGACCCAAAGAGTCGCATTGTGGACCCCCGCTTCGACGAAACGATGAAGCCGATGGGAAACTGTGGTCGCGACGGACCGTGTGCTTTTATGGCTCCTATCGCGTGCTACACCTGTAAATACTTCCAGGCCTGGGTGGATGGTCCTCATGAAGCGGTGTTGGACTACCTGCTGGTCGAGCGTGGCCGTCTGATCGCACAGGTGGATGTGCGCATCGCGACAGTGAATGACCGAACAATTCTTGCCGTTGCCGAGGTGGTCCAGCTCGCTCGAGAGAGGCGTGGGGTAACAGAGAATGCCTGACAGCGTAGTGGTGTTCACTCCTAGGGCAGAGCGGGATGCTACGGAAAACCTGGGAGAGTTTATCGAAATGAGTCGGTCTCAACTGGCGATTTTCGGTGCTGAGCTTTGCTTTGACGAAATGGTCTGGGACGTCACCGATACTGCGCAGTTGAAAGGGCATGGGAGTAAGCGGGTCCGCATCTATTTCTCTACTCAAGAAACAGTAGACAATATTCAGCCAACTCAGATGGCTGAGCCGTTTGTCTCTTTTGCAAAGGCTTACATCCGCTACATGCAGGGAGTGCGGCCGACGAAAAACCCCTCCATTCGCCTCACTGCGCTTCGAGCCCTCGATGCAGCGCATCGGATGAGTGGTCGCGTCGACCCAGTGATGATGGATGGCGACACCTTCAATAGAGCGGCGCGACTTATCGCCGAGCGGTTCTCAGGATCTACCGCCTATCGAGCGGGTTCTCAGCTTGAATTGATTGCGAAGTTCATGTCCGAGCACCGTCTGACAGTAGTTCCTCTCTCGTGGCGTAGCCCTATTAAACGCCCATTAGACTCAATTCGCGTCGGCCCAGAGTTTCACAAGCGTCGTAGCGAAAAAATGCCATCGCAAGCCGCTTTGGAAGCGCTTCCCAAGGCCTTTTACCTTGCGACTGAGGCTAATGACGTTCTGTTTTCTTCGATCGCCGCGATTCTGTGCTCTGCGCCTGATCGTATCAATGAGGTGTTACTGCTTGCCGAGAACTGTGAGGTCCATGACAAAACGGCTGGCGGCAGAGATGCCTACGGACTGCGGTGGCAACCGGCTAAGGGGGCTGATCCAATGGTTAAATGGATCATTCCCTCGATGGCCAAGGTTGTCGCTGAGGCAATCGCGAAAATCAGGATTATGACGAAAGGCGCTCGCCGCATCGCTCAATGGTACGAGTTAAACCCCGAAAGGCTTTATTTACCTCAGGATCTGGAGCATCTGAGGAGCCAAGAGCTCCTGACAATGGATGAAGTTAAACAAGTCATTTTGTTGGAGGAAGGAGCGACGTCGTTTGCGAGGCTATGGTGCACTGCCAATAACGTGCTCTTGGTCAAAAATGGACGCACAGTATGCGCGCGATTTGTTGATGTGGAAAAGGCAGCAATAGCGCAACTTCCACGTGGGTTCCCGCTGTTAAATTCGGAGATGGGTCTTAGGTTTTCGGAGGCGCTCATTGTCGTTCGGCGTAATGAACTGCACTCAAAAAGAGGAACCTTTGGATGCGTCATTGAACCGGTCAACACCAACCAGGTTAATGGCGCGCTCGGGGCGAAAGTTCAGCATGGTGGTGGTTCGATCTTTGAGCGCTTTGGTTTTACTGAGCCGGATGGTAGCCCGATTCGAGTAACTACTCATCAGTTCCGTCATTACCTGAATACCTTGGCCCAGGCAGGGGGAATGAGTCAGTTGGACATCGCGAAGTGGTCGGGGCGCGTGGATGTCCGTCAGAACGAGGTTTATGACCATGTAAGCGCCGATCAAATGGTGGCGAAGATCCGCGCGTCCATTGGTGACGAATCCCATATGTTCGGTCCGCTGGCAAATTTGCCGAAGAATATCCCTATTTCACGAGATGAGTTTGCACGGCTTAAAATTCCTACAGCTCATACGACTGACATTGGTTTTTGTATCCATGACTACACGATGACGCCCTGTGACCGGCATGCCGACTGCATCAACTGTAGCGAGCATGTATGCGTGAAAGGCGATGAAGGTAAGACAATGAGGGTGAGGCATCGGTTAGAAGATGCGAAGGAACTGCTTACACGTGCTGAAGAGGCAACGGCACAGGGTTATTACGGCGCTGACCGCTGGATGGAACACCACAAGAAGACGGTGCTGCGACTAACCCAACTTACAGAAATTTTCGATAATCCCGCAGTCGCGATTGGCTCTGTTATTCAGTTAGCGGATGTTCCGATCATTTCTTCGACGGGAGTGGAGCAAGCGCTAGAGGACCGAGCCGCATTGGATGGTTATTCGACACTAAAGCAGTTGGCGCCGGCTGACGCTAGCCGAATAAAGCGGGGCAAGCATGGCTAAAAGGCGAGCAAGAAATCTTGATGATCATGCCATCGAACGCATTGTCGGTGTGTTGGATGGGTGGTCAGGCAAGCTTTCTTGGGATCTGCTCATTGAGGCGATTGAGAAGCGCCTAGGTGTGCGTTACACGCGTCAGGCACTCGACAAGCACGCCCGGATTAAATCGGCATACCAGTCTACTAAGACGCGTCTTAGCAAGGCGCCTGGTTCGGAGCTCCATCAAAAATTATCTACTGTAGAGGTTGGAGCGCTTACAGAGCGTCTTAAGCGCTTGGAGGCCGAGAACGCTCGCCTGAAAGTGGAGAACGAAAGTTTGCTCGAGCAATTCGTCACGTGGGCCTACAACGCATATTTGAAAGGGATGACGAAAGAGTATCTGAGCACGCCCCTTCCTCGAGTGGATAGAGAACTGACTAAACTTGCCCGCACAAAGAGTTTCGCAGGCGATGAGGGTTAAGTCAGAGGCTTCCAAGTTCTTTCTGGACGCGCTCGAACAGTTGCTCGATGGTCATTGATCTGTCGCGGAGTAAGTAACTGTGGACAAGGATCGACACGGGGTGCACCTCCATGACAGATGCAATCTCGTCGAGTTTGTCGATCGTTGGGCTCTTGAGGCCCCTTTCTAGCGTGCTGAGATAGGTTCGACTGCTTACGTTTGAAAAATCCTCCTGAGTCAATCCTTTGTGGGTTCTCATCTGTTTTAGAGCTTGGCCGAAGGCCTTTTTCAGTTCCATTTCGCCAATCTCGCAAAAGGAACGATAAGGCCTTGATGAGCTCTTTAGAGCTACAATCTATAGTGTTCATTGGCCGGAGCTAAGGTATGTTCAGAACACATTTACAGGCTGAGGTGAAGGGAGCCCTTGCGTTCGGTGATGGCCTGCAGGTCTGGCGCTATGTGGAGCAAGCTATCCAATGTCCTTGGCTTTATGTGTGCTGTGCAGAGGCGTATGGGGAGGAAACCCTTCATAGCATGCTGCTGATCGCAGACATCTCGTTGTTCGAAGGGTTGTTGGCCCAGCAGACCGATGGCTGCGCGTGGAGCGTGTGCTGCTCGTTAGCCCAAGGCATCTAAATCGGAGCTCTGATTGGCTGATGGAGGGGCTCATAGAACTATGTGAGGCGATTGGCCCCTTGTGCCAGCACGTGGCCTATGTATACACGTTGGAGGGCGGAGGCACCTATTAGGATGGATATGCACAGAATCAGCATCCTACGACTCTTCGAGTAATTTATTCTCGGAAGTGACTTTGCGAGATGGCTATGGATTTAAACCAAAAAAATGAGGCGTCGTTCCTTCAGTTGATTGATACCGTTTGCTCGCGGCGCCCGCGGCAGATTTCTGAAAAGGCTCTAGCCGACTTTGCAAAGCAAGTCTGGTATGGAGAGCTGGATCTGGTTCCTCTACTTAGGGAGCACTTGGTGCAGGTTGGCGTCGTAGATGAGTCAAGGCGGCGCCTGCTCTATGTTGTCGATCGACTGACCTGCTACCCCTGCATGCTGCGTTCGAAGGCCGCTCAACTTAGGGAGTTGTTGAAGGAATGGGCTGAACTGAGGCTTGCTCAACCAACTCCTTATGCTTCCGAGCTAGCTTCCCGGCACCTGCTGGATAAGAAGGCTTTTGAATGGGGCCTAGAAGAGGACATAACACCGCAGATGAAATTGGTGCTGAAGTATCAGACTCGGCATTACGCGGCATCTCTGGGGAGGGTGACTGGATATTCTGAGCCATAATTTCCTCACCCAATCTTTTCCATTGCCGCTTACGACGTTCTGATCCTATGTGTGGTCATGGTCCCGGCTATGTGAATAGCCCCGGACTTTCTAAACTCCTTGCAAGCTCTAGGTCGCGCCGATCGTCAACGCGAGCGCCGACTCCATCGAATAGAAGTGGGGGGCGGAGTATTGGTGTTATTTTGCTATTATGGATATGAGCGCGACGTGAGGTTAATCGACTTTCCTGATCCACTAATGTTGGACTGCTCCCTCTGAGCAAAAACTAATTTGGCTGAACGAGCGATGATCCAGGATGAGTAGCTTCAAAGGTAAACGACTACCAGCAATCACGGACTCCACGATGTTCGAAAAGTTTGCCCTGGACCTCTGGAGGGCTCAGCATCCGGACTCAAAATCAACGTTGTATGGCAGAAATGGACAGGGGCAAAATGGTGTAGATGTCGTAGTGAGAACTGGCGACCGGCTGATTTGTCTGCAATGCAAGGCCGTAGGAACGTTAGATCAGAAAACCATTGAAGCGGAAGTGGAACGAGCAAAGAGCTTCACGCCTGATATTAGCGATCTAGTGGTCGTGACTACCGCACCTCACGATGCAAAGCTCGTGAGTTGCGCTGAAACGCTTACACGGCAACATAAGCAGTCGAATTTGTTCTCAGTTTCCTATCATGGTTGGGACGACCTGCTGCGTATTCTTGAAGATTATCAATGGGTTGCTCGCAAGCATTTCCCTGAGTTTTACAGTACAGCTGAAAGGGCTCCTGCGGCGCCACTTCCTGCTCTCCGCATGCCGATTGACCGCGATTTGAACATTTTGCTCACTGACGAGGAGCTCGCCTTATTTTGCTCTGAGGTGAGCTGGGAGCTTAAGAATAATCCCGACGCTTTACTTGCTGTTGATCACGTCGACGAGCGGCATGCAATTTCAATGATTGCCGAAATTGAATCTGTTGAAACTCTAGATACCGAGGCCCGAAAGACACGGTCCGCCTTTCGAGAGTATCTTGCCTATTTATCGCCGAAAATACGAAGAGCGGAAATCGCCGCTCGCCTTCTTCTTACTGATGACGTATTGCGGGCACCTTGGCTCCTCGGTGGTTGTTGGCCTGAGACAGCCGTAGTAATGAGGCGGCTTATGCCTGAGGTCATTGCTGGATCAATTTCGCACCCGGATCGGCTACCACTCAAAATCGGTGTTCCTGCTCATCCTAAAATGGTGGGTTATATTGATATTGAGGTTGAAGATAAGTCAGCCTTCAAAAATCAGTGCAAGTCATATGATCCCCACTACTTCATTGGGGGCGTAATCGATTTAGGTGCGACCCTTGGATTGAAGTACGCGTTGCCGGCTGGTATTGCGGCACTCGTGCGATATTCTACGGTACATGGCGTAACCGTTGAGCAGCTTCAGAGTGATAACACGAATAATATATATTTCTGGGGGCTGTACGCGGCGTGAATTTGCGGCAGAACCTGCTGGGAAAGCAAGAGCCATTCAATAAATTTCTTTCGTACTTGTTTGGTAGATATTGGCAGCCATTGCTTGATCCTGGATGCTCTGATGATGAGCCTAGTGTAACACTTGCTGTTGTGCCGTACAGTGATATAGCTACCATCCCGAAAGAAGGTAGCCTTTTTTATTTTATCGCGGATTAGTTCGTGCTTGTGGACTGGTAGTGAAAGTGTTGTCAGTTGTGCGAGAGTTATTGGGTTTTTATGAATTGATAGGCTAATTTCTTGAAGTTTTCTAGAGCGCTTGTGAACTCAGCACGATATAATGTATCTGCTTGCTCTCCGAAAGCGCTTACGTAAGGGTTTTCCTTAAAGCTCTCGACGTTATACATACCAATCCAAGTGTATGATCCCCACTGCCGTTTTCGATAAACTTCCATGACAAGCCGCATGGCGTTGACAAGATCGTCTTGTAAGAAAGCAATTCGATCCTCAGGAGAGCGTGTGGGTGAATCGTGACTCCAGCCGCCGGAATTAAAGCCC
Source organism: Pseudomonas sp. BCA17 (assembly GCF_004519405.1). Lineage (GTDB taxonomy): Bacteria > Pseudomonadota > Gammaproteobacteria > Pseudomonadales > Pseudomonadaceae > Aquipseudomonas. Next base: position 49,278 of record NZ_SGWI01000008.1, read on the forward strand.
CTACTCCCGTATGATATCTCTTGAATTCCTTTGCTTGTGATCACGTCTGTTTTCGGAAAATTATCGTTCCACATAGCATTTATTATCTCGCTAAGCTTAGCGCTGAATTCTCTCTTAATTGTCCGCGCTTTTTCGGGGTCGTAATACTGACTCCGTACTGGCGTACCTTTTCTTTGATGGGCAATGCGCTCGGCATCGTCACGCCACTTCCTAAGCATCACGGCAGTGTAGTAGAGGGCATTCTGACTATGGTCAACTTCGTAATGACAGGTATTGCAAAGAGGTATGCAGTTGTCTAGTGAATCATAGTTTTCGATTATAGCGTGGCGAGGACCGTTAACTTTAGCTGATATGATGTGTGCGCCTTCAACAATGCTTGCATGCGAAGTATCTCCTTGGGTCGGGCCTAGCAAGTAAATGTTGCAAGTAGGGTTTGGACATATGCCTCCGCATCTTAGAATTGCAGTAGTCCTTGTTTGAGTATCAAATGCCATGCCTATTTCCTTTTGCAGTGGTGGCTTATTCTAAATGCCTTGGCTAAGGGGTTCAATAACGCCCGGGGTTCTAGTAGTGTCATTAATTTTTATGAGAGTGGTTTTTATTTTCAAATTTCAACTTGCTCAGAAATACATCAGATACGGAGCTAAGCACTGTGGACGAGCGTTGCCCACTGATTGAAGCCTGTTCGGTGCCTAGTCAGATACGGTGGGGCTCCTATGGGGAGCCCGCTTGCTTGTTCAGACACGGTTTCCATGTAGACACCATTGCTTTGGAGTGTGATCCTCCCAAAGCCGTAGGTTGAGGCGCCGCCTGATCAACTGTGCATGCTGGAGTGCAATCAGGTAATTCGAAGTGGTGTGCTGGGACATGGCCAGCGATTGGTACTGGATGACGCAATGAGTCGGTGCCTCTGGCCCCACTCCTTCATTCCTGGCATATCACGCACCCAAAAGCTCCGACCTCGGTACAGGCAGCGAAGAAGGACGACAGCAACCAATAAAGCTGGACGAAGTAGGGACTGGCGGTGTGGCCCGCTTCAATGTCCTTAAATGTTTGCTCAACTGCAGCCTTGCTCAGTGATGAGGTCACGATGGCCACCCGTTTGAAAGTGTGAGGAGCGCCCCTGCAGAAGCTCACCGCATGTCTGGACTCAGCGGGTGTACCTCGGCATGTGCGACGAATGCCTGTCCTAACCCCATTGTTGTTATAAAGCCGATTCCACAGGGCGAACTTACTGGCCATGGCCGAAGCGGGCAACGCGAGATTGCCCAGATTTTTGATAGCCTGGCTGACAGAAACGTGAAACGCGCCTGCACCGAGAGTTAAGTCGCCATGCTTGGCATGGTAGAAGGTTACTCTTGGAGAAGCCGGATCCGTTCGAAAACCAATGAAGTCGGCCCATTCATCACCGAGGTCATCGCAGACCATGACATCGTCTTCGGGGGCGATTGTCGACAGCACCGCGCCGAACGTAGAGTCGGGATCGAACGTACGATGGGCGGCGGTGAAATTACCTTTCTCACCCGTGACAGTCGCCAGCTCTGCATTTTCGAAAAGGTAGCCTAGGAACTGAGTGCCACCGTTGACCAAGGTGTCGTCCTGGTAAAGGCTGCCATCCAGATAGGCAAAACGCGGCTGGTCGAACAGGACGATGAACGTGTCCTGTTTGTCGATGAAATGCTTGAGCAGGGCGCGATCATCGTCCATCCCGAGTGCGAACTGGGTATCCTCGACGTATACATCGGCGAGCAGAGGCAGCGTAAGGCGTTTCAAGGCGATTCGCGTTTTGTTGATCGCGATCTCACCTACCTCTACGCTTGTTGCAGCCTGGGACACCACCAGCTTGCCAGCAGCGTTTTTGGCGACCCCCAAGATATCTGTCAGTTCTGCGAGTATCGGATCGACCTCTGACTTCGGCAGCTCTCGATAGCCCCCTCCGTCACGCTTGACCAAGCGGATGATTTTGTCATCAAAGATGGCCTGTCCGAGAATGGCGGTATCAACCGCAAATTGGGTAGGGCTAGCCGTTAGATCTGATAGCTCCAGCGGTCGCGCGAAAGCTGCCAGGAAAGGGGAGGAGGATGATCTTCCGGGGCTAGGGCGCAGGCGGTCGATGATACCACAAGCATAATCAACTAGCTCCAGATAGCCAGCACGATCCGCGCGAAGGGAGATCCGTCCGGTTCGCGGCGTCGTTGAAAAGTGTTCGTCCGCCTCAGTGAAGCTGTAGCCCAGCGGGGCAAATCGAGCCGAGGATGCCATACCCACGTTGTTCTGGAGGTTCTCACCTTCAAGCGTCTTGCTGCGCAACGCAAAGCGGGACAACGTCATATGCCTAAGCCGAACCCGGGCAAATACTGAGTCCTTGCTGGTCAGTCCACGGTCGACATCCTGGGCGCCGATGCGCTGCAGATGGCGCTTGGCGAAATCAGAAGGAACGTCGATCTGGGATTTAAAAATGGCGACATAATCGCGGTGTTCGACGATCAGCAAATATCCGGTTAACCGGTCGCTCACATTTTTAGTGCCAGGCAGGAAAGCCGGTGTCTTGTCGAATTGAAAGCACAGAGCAGACCAGATTGACGTTCCGTGGGGCTGCCGAATGAAAGAGAAAAGGTTGTTCGAGGGAGACGTTTGCGTCCCTCTGATTGCCCGGAACAGGGCCGTGATCGCGACTGTTGTGATCGGAATCTTTTGGCGGTAGAAGTAGCAGGATTTACTTGCTTGAAGCTCGTCTATCATGTCCGCATCCCTACGAAAATGGGTGAAGCGTGAAGTCCCTTAGACTGGAACGGTAGCCCAGTGCCATTATGATTGTCTAGATGAATACGCCTAATGGGGTACAGCTTCTTGCAGGCAATAACAGGGACCGATTCTGTTGAAAATAGTCGGTTCTTCTAGGCTGGCCGATACTGACCGCTGAAACCGCCTTTTTTGTGCGCAGATACGCGAAATCAGAGCCCCGAATCCTCTGCTCAATGCAAAGATTTTGATCTCAAGAGCGCACTTTTTTACCGTGGAAACCATGGCCGACTTTTTCAACAAAGTCGGCCAGAAGTAGACATAGAGATGAGATTTGCCGCGACAGCTTTGCGCTCTTATCTCGGCCGCTCGAAAAGTCGATACCTATCGACGAAAGCGGCCACGCTTTCGCCTCTGTCTTCGCACTTCATTATTCGAAGCTCAACATTACAGACGGGGGCGCTTTTTCACCGAACAGCTTCTCTTGGCGCTTTTTCTGGACCTTAATTGCTCTGTTGGTGATCTCTCGGCTTATCGTCGGCATAAACGTCGTGAAGATGGCTGTTGGTGCTATCGAGGCTTCGGACCATATGTCAAAACGGCCATCGACGGTTTTCATAAACAGAATGGATGCGCTCCAGAAATCCTCCTGCCGTTGGGCATTTAGCATTTTTGCATACCAAGTCTTTGCCCAAAGATTCCTTGCATACGAATCGCTCGCAGTTGAGTGGGCCTTGCCAATGAAGCCCTCGGTGCCGTGGAAGCGGGACAGAACCGCCTCAGCGTGGACGCTATCGTCGCAAAAGCCTGCAATCATGAGCGCAAGTGCTGTCTCGTATGGCCGGTCCGTGGCAAGAAGTTCATCAATGTAGGTCTGTAGAATTGCCACCTTTCCGCAGAGATGGGCTGCGATGACCTCGCGCGCGATGTCGCTGTCGCTTTGCGGTGTCCGTAGGCGCCTTTTGCATATGTCCAGCATCGCCGGGCTAGCAGTGTTGCTCCAAAGGACAACGGTCTCTACAGGGCTTTTTGCCGCGCCGCTGACACGACGTATGGTCGGGTCCAATGCCAAAATGCGGGTAATGAAGTCAGGCGCTAACGGATTGCCGCTGGTGCCGAGTGCGACCGCTACCTGTAGGGCGACGTGGTGAAGATGACGGAGCTTTCGATCGGAGGTGGCGACCAACATCCGGAGCCAGCGCTGATCACGATCAGCATCCTGTCCGATGATCGATTTGATGCCGCCGTACGTGAGGTCGGAGAGTATTAGGTCTGCTTCAACAGCCGTAAGCTCACCGGCAAAGCGTTCATAGGCGTCATTCATGCGGCGTTGGCGCTCGTCGAACTGCTCTTCCGTTTCCGAAAGCCGATTCATCCGGGATGTGAAGTCGTTTTCCGACGGAGCCCGTTCCGTTAACGAAAACAGGGGAGGCGCGAGGTCGGACACTGTCGGCGCCCCAGTCTCAATTTCCGGCAACTCCACATCACCCTCATAGTCCAATGCTTTCACAAGCGCGGCTTCGATGCGAGCGGCGATGGCATCATTCTGTCCGGCAGGTAGAGTTTCGGCGGCGAACCCGTAGTGGGACACGTTCATTCGATCAAGCGCGGACCCCGTCTCTATTAGGCCCGCTTCCAACGCCTTCAATATCGCTGTGGACCCGTGCCACTCCTCAAAACTGCTGTCGCGCTTGTTCGGCTTTTCCGCGCTCCATCCACTATCTATGACTTCCTGTAGTAATGAAGTGTCGCCGCTCGATGCGGCGAGGGCGAACGCTTCACGTTGGAGATTTTTGAGTGGAGATCGGATGAAGGCTTTGACAATAACGACGGCACGCGGTGTGAGCGGCGCTTTAGAATAGTGTATTGAGGCAAGAACTGCTGTCTGCGCATGCTCATTTTCACTCCGCAGAACACCCTCGAGCACCTGTTCCACTTTTTCCGCTGTGGCACTGCGTACGCATGAGAGCAGCTCCAGTAGGAGGGTCTCGCCCTGCATTTTTGCGATCGCGTCGAGCTGCTCGTCAGCGGTGAAATGCGGCAATGCGATGATCGCGGAAAACTGTGCCGTAAGGAATTCGTCCCGAGCGTCTTGCCCGTCTTTATACGACGCGGTGCTAGATACACTTGCCGAAAGGAAGCGTTGGGCAAGGTCTTTTGTGAGAGCCGCACTATGCCGTAAAAGCATCAATACGCCCTGAAGTCGCGCATGCCCGCTACGGCCGAGCACCCCGCTCGCGAGTGCACGGTGCGCGTGTATAGCGTCATCAGGTACGAAGCGTGCGACACCGGCCCGAGCGCCGCAGAAAAAATGGTCCTCTTGAGTCATTCCCCTGCTCATGGCAATTTTTTCTGGGTCAATCTGCCGATAGTTTCGGGCTGTCCCGATAACGTTCCCTGGTTCAACGGTATCGGGATCGCAGGGATCAACAGTGCTGTAATTTTCTTTTATAGACCAGCCTTCAAAGCGTTCTTTGTCGCGTGTGAGTTCACCGCGGATTCGGGCCCCCTCTTTGGCGTCGTCGACATCCCCGGTGCCGTACAGCATGCCAACGCGTGTCCACGCCCCCACGCTGGACGAATGTTCCGCCGGCAGCGCTTCCAATCCCTTCAAGATTGCTGATCGAGTCTCCTGCCAATCGACGCGGTTGTAGTGAAGAACCTGCTCAAACTCTGCATAGGGCACAGACGTTGATGAATTGAGTGCAGCAGAAAACCGCCAACGGACAAGATAGTTTGCGATCTCTTCTAGCGGCATACCAGCCAGAAGATAGAGAGCGAAGCGACTTATGCCATCGAACTTTGGGTGCGGAGCGATTATGAGGTTCCTAGTCATGAAGGATTGCTCGACTTCAGTGAGGGCAGCCTGACATTCTTGGATGTTAGCCAAGACTCTGTTGCGCTCTTCGTCAGCCTGAGTGACAGACCCATGGCCCGACGTCCGGTGCATCCCTCGTTCTGGTGCAAACGAATAGAAGGACAGCCAACGCTTCGTAGATTCCAAAATGTGCTGCCAAATTCCTGGCTCGTCGCGCCGGTTGAGTAGAGCGTAAAGCAGCCACTCTTTACTGGCGATGTGCTCTTGAGACAGGTATACATTTTCAGCGGCTTGCAGAAAAGCAAGCGGGGCCGATTTTGCTAGCACGGCGAAGGCGTCGGCCTGGCTGTTCGGAAGATTCTGCAGTGATACGAATTTTTCGATCAGCGCGGAACGTATCTCGGGGCTCGTTTCATCTTCAAGGCAAGCAATTTGCGTTGCGAGCAAGATAACCTTGGCCGTTTCATCAAGTGCGCTTATCGGTTCCAGTATTGTCGCTAGCTTTTCTCGAGGGTCGCGTTCGTTGCGCAACTCGCGTTCGAGTTGGTCGACGAGGTAGAGCGCTAGTGCCAGGTTAAGACCATCGATTTTTATCTCATACTGTGACGCGCGTCCTTTCACCGAGGAGAAGAACCGGCTCGATGCAACAGCTTCGAGTTGGGCTTCTTGGACGGCATCGAACAGCCTAAGATCATCTGTATTTTGTGCATTCGCTCGAGCCAATACCTTAGCTGCGAGGTCTTTCAAAAGGTCGGCGAATGCGGGCGCCGAAACTGTAGCCGCCCCGTGCTGTTCCATTCTGCGCATGTGCTCAAAGAGCAGCCGCCCGACGCTTAGCTCATCCAAAAGCTCGATAGCCTTGGCTTCTATCAGATCAATAGCGATACCAAGAAGTCGAGGGTTCCGAACGGATTCGAGAACCTCAATCCTGGTGTTGGAGAAGTCGATGCCGCGACTGCCCAATATCTGTTTCACGTCATTGATGGACCACTCGGCCAGCGGGACCGTCCTCAATGCACAAAATAGCGTTTTTTTGAGATGCACCCAGTGCTGCGTACGGGTGGTAATCACCAGGCAGCCGCCCAGTTCCTTCAAGCGTAGCGCGGCGCGATCGAGCCAACGCCCCCAGTTTGACTTGAGCGGTTGGTTGAGCCCGTCCGCTATGAGGGCTACACGGACGGAGCTTGCCGGAATGTTCGCGCGCCAAGCTTCGAAGCGGCGCCGCCAGCGCTCGATCACTTGCGGCGTAACATTTTGACCTGTCTGATAGATGAGTTTGCGAATTAGGAAGTCATCGAAGTCTTCTGCATCATCTCCGGTCAAATCGTCGGCAGGACACAGGACGAGAAGTGATTTGGGATTGGACAGATTCCAGCTCTGGACAGCCAGCCAGGATTTTCCGACTCCTTCTTCACCGACAATTGCGTAGATTTCGCTTTCTGGAGCTCCAGAGAATGCCGTTGTAAGAAGCGCACGCTCAGGTCGGTCGAGTGCCGATGGGCCGGACGGATCAAATGGGGAGAGTGGTTGGCCGAGCTCGGCGCGCGCCTGCAATTTGTCTGTGAACAACCGGCACAGCCATTCTTGGTTGAGCGTCTTGGCGTGGCCCAACCCAACGTCTGTGGCGAGTGATTTTCTGAGCGCGCTCAGCCTTGAGGGATAATCTCCGTGTTTTTCAAAGTGGTCGATTGCTTTGATAGCGGGTGCGATAAGGCCCGATCCAGGCTTTCCGGTGAGTCCTTGTTTGATAATTGCTTTGGATTTTGAACCTGCCGCAACAGTGGCGACGAGCAGCGCCCCGAGATCGTTATTTGACCAGTCCAATACTGTGAAGCCGAAGCCGTTCTTGGCCGAAAACTTTCGCCCGTCTTCGACTGTTTGGGATGCCACCTCGCATGTTGCTCCGAGTATCCAGAGATCCACTACGCCAGTGTCGTCGTTCGCAACGTCGAAAAGCTTTGTCGAAATATCGTTCTTCGAAAGGCCTTCTTTGTAACGTTTACCCTCGAAATATGTGGCCCCTCCATCGAACGCTGAATCGCCGTCTCGTCCTCGCTGAGTACCTGACTTTGCAAGACGGAAGGATTGTCCGGTGATTTCACCCAGTACGACTCCGAGTAACCCTTCAAATCCTTCTGGGCCTGAAGGATCGAGAGCTAGAAGGGCGTCCTGCAGAGCCTTCGCGTGCGTTTTATCTGCTGTGTTCATGCTGGAGTGACGGTTCCACAAGTGTTGCAGCCAATGGGAGTTAGGGGGGCGTAGCCTTGTCAGGTGAACGCTTTGCTTCACTTCTTGGCTAGGTTCCGAAGAATAAAGGTGTCGGTTGCAGAACGACAACTTTCCGGACCTCTCGCTTTTAAAAGCAACGAATGTCTCCTACTGGCCGTAAGCTGCTGCTCACTAACGAATGCTATCGGCCAAAGCAGCCAGTCAAAAGCGTCTAGGAAATCAGGGGCAATTCACCACTCCTGTCTCCAGGTCATTGAAAACCTCTGACATCATACCTTCTGAGGCTGACCATGCGCTTAGAGGCGAGCGCTATGGTCGGGATGGTAAATATTAAATCCATCTGGGCAGGTCGTGAATAGGAACTGCCTGGGACACCATCACTCCCCAGGCAAATATTGTCTTACCCTGCATCTCTAGCGAGAGCTTGCATGTTAAATGTAAGAGGAAGTAAGCCTGCCCTTGTGAATCGATATCTCATATACGAGGAGATGTCATCCTCGTGAGAGGAGACAATTAATTGTCTATCCTTGAGTTCGCAACGTAGAAGATCTGTCAAAGATGCAATGTTTACCTCGTCCAGGGATTGGGACGGGTCGTCGATCATAATTATGGGGACGCCTGAGTAGACTCTATTCAACGAGAGGAAGAAGGCGAGACTCAATGCCGATATCTGGCCAGAGCTCATAGATAACATCGCATCGTGATCTGAAGATTCAGCAGTCGCAAACCTAAGTTGATTGCCGTCTTTGCTTTCAATGAATAGCCCAAGTCCGCGCTGATAGTTCTGAATTAGTCTTCCGCTGTATACGTGGAATACCAGTTCTATTTCAGATATTGTGTGGTCGGAGTAAGCCTTTTCTACTCGTTCCAAGGTTCCGCGCAAGGATGCAACTCGCTCCTTGATTCTGCTTGTCGCTGTATTTTCCTTTCGGATAGTATCCAGTCTTTGAGTGATGCCTATCAGTGTTGCACTCTTTGCTTCGTTTGCTTTAAGTGAAATGTACTTTAGTTTTGTCTCTAGCGCGTCGCGCTCTAATACATAGAAGTCTGCCTCGTCCTTGAAAGCGGTGGATATTACAGAACTCCACTGATCTGGAACGTCTGCAATTTCTTCTTGCTTTTGAGCGCGAAATAAAGCAATCAAATCCGCTAACCGCTTCTCCTCTTCCTCAGGATCTATCGTGTACGTGTCTGGGTAGAGGATCCCTCTTTTGGTAAGCTGGTCGCCGAGATCTTGTATTCGTTGAATTATCTCTTTATGCCGACGAAGCACCTGGTGAAGATCTGGATCATAGTTCGATCTTTCGAATTTTAGATCGCTAGTTACACGCGCAGTCAAAACTAATAAAGCCTTTGCTATCGATTCGATTACCTGTACAAGTTTTTTACCGTCCTCGCTTAGGCTCTCAGATAGCTTTTGGGCTCTTTTCTCTATTGCAGAGAGTAGCTCTTCGTGCGTCTTCCAATCCTGCGAACACAGTGGGCAGGTATTGTCATTAGGATAAATTTTGAAATGCTTTTCGAGGAGTTCGTGTTTTAGCCTGCTAATTTCGGCAATAGCTGCTGCGTTCGCTGCTGAGGAAGAGTTTAATAGGTCGCGACTTTTAATCTGCTCTTCAAGGTCGGGAACCTCGTCAGGTTGCCAGCCAGGAGTTGTACGAATTTCATCAAACCCAATGCTCGCTGCACCCTTTTCCAGAGTCGACAGAGATAATGATAAAGAGTCGATATTGGATTTTGTTACGGATAGCGCGGTGAGCTCTCCTGTGGTTTTGCCAACCTGGATTAGAGCTCGTAATAGATTGTTGTTTTTGGAGATGTAGTTCTCGATTTTTTCATTGGATATTCTAATTTTGATAGCTTGCTTTAAAGGCAGTAAATCGATTATGTTGCGTATCTCTGTGACATAATTGTCGTGAATTTCTTTTGAGTATCCAGAAAATAATACTTCCTTGTCCCAGCTCGGTTGAATGTCGGCAGTGCTAAGCTTCTCGTATGCGGCACCTTCCAGCCCGTTCTCTAGCATTGCGCGGAGTGCTTGGCCTTCTCTATCAAGTCGAGACTCTTCTTCCTGGCGCTCTTTGCTGAGCCTCTGAGTTAATTTCTTTTCCAGGCGCTTGCACTTGCTAATTTCTGCAACTATAGCGCCTGATTGGATTAGGCTTTCAAGCGCCTTCTTTCGGTTATTTAGGCTGGTCGAAAAAAGATACTCATTCTGGCCTTGCTCTAGGTAGTTCAGAAAGGAGTAATTTTCTTGGAAGTTTTGTCCAAAAAGCTCGGCTATTAAATCATCGTTTTTCAGGTTTCCATCAGTAAAGTCGGATGATTCAAAGCTGTCTAACTTATAGAGTTTGAATAGCGAGAAATCGTTCGCCTTATTTTTGTCTTTTGGCCAGAGGCTTTCGCTTGGTGCATGTCTAGCGAGAATTATTTTTTCATCGTTTGACTTGAACTCAATTTTTATGTGGAGATCGTTGCCTTGGGATCGAACATTCCAGAATAAGTTGTCCTCATACTTCTTCTTCGTTCCAATCATTACTTTATCGAAAAGGCGCTCAATTCTCGCTATTTTTCCTGTCAGGAGCAGTTCGATAGCATCAAAAATACTGGTCTTCCCGAAGCCGTTTGGGCCGTCTAAAGTTAAGAGTGAAGCGGACTCTAAATTCAGAGATATATTTTTGAATGCCTTAAAGCTGGCAATCTCAATCCGGGATATTTTCCAGTTCATTTTTAATCAATTCCTTGATTAGGTCGTCTGTGGCAATGTCATCAGTATCGTGTAGATCTTGCACTTTTTTATAAAGCTCTGTTAGGTCTGATTCTGCTACTGCAGCTTCTGCCTGAAGCTTTAATGGAACGAGTTCGCGCTTTTCATGGCTCAGTATGAGGAATGGGATCTTTATGAATATTTTTGCGGCAATACTGTAAGTGGATGAGGAAAGAGGAGAATTCTTGTAAGAGTCAAATTGGCTCTTGTCTGATATGGTGCGTAGGAGGTCGGCGAACTCAAATCCAGTTAAGCAATCCTCCTCCTCTTTGGTATAGTAAAGGACGTACTTTTTGTAGTGGTACGCGTCTTCTTCAATTGCAAAAATTCTATTTTCTAGTTCTTTAAATTCTGAGAGTTTCTCTAGTCGTAGTAGGCAAATTAAGTCGCAGTTTTTCTTGAAAGCGGGGTGCTCGATGAACTCTTTAGGGGCGCCAAGAGAGGCTGCTTCGTTTAGTGATTCTGGAGGCTGCAGTTCTGTCATTTCATGTACAATCGCGAAGCGGGCTGCTTCCCCATGCAGGCGAAGAAAATAAGAAGAGTGCTCCGACTTATGAACTAAAGAGAACTCTTGTTCCATTAATGCACTGCTGATTATTCCTTTAAGCATTTAGCTTTCCTTCTGCCTCCAGTTTTGTTATCACATTGATGCTTAGTTCGCGAGTGATCTTGTTGTCTTGGTCTTTCGATTCGTATTTTGGATCTGAGCCATCATTCTCTGTAATCTTTGTCTCGACGCAGAATGAATTGAGAGCGGAAAAGGCAATCAAGTTGCGGTATTCAAAAAGGAGGGGTTGAAGCCTTCTGTTGTTTTTCATCTCCTCCCTGATCCTATCTACGCATGCGCGGCATTCGCGATCGCTTAACAATGTTAGCGCTGTCGGTAGATAGAAATTTGAGTCAGAGTCCATATAGTGCGGCAGACGCTGGAGAATGGGGGCGATACAAAAGCCCTGAATTAACTCAGAATATCTTCCGATGTCTTCGTGTTGTATCTTTGAAAAGTTTTCGGAAGGCTTCATGACCTGGCAGAGGCGTTGGAGGTCTTCTGAGTTTAAGTTGTGCAGGTGTGAGAATAGATCTTGAGCTCGAAGATACTGCTTATCATTTATTTCTGGTAGCAGGTCATCAAGTGTTTTTTCGAGGTAGTCGAAGAGGTTCTTTCTTAACTCTGTTGCAAAATATTCGACATCATTTTGAAGCCCTTCGGATAAAAGGGCAGCTAGAAGTTTGGAAGCGTGTATGCGGTTCTCGAAAGCCGCCTTGTTCTCAGAAATCCCATCGATCTGATTTATTTTATGGATTTCTATAGCCTTACTACTGATACTTTCCGAAACTAGGCTGTAATTCTGGTCGGTGAGACGTTCGCTCGGTGGAAAGCCCTTGGTGTCATTAAATATGGTTTTTATTAGCTGTTTTGTAAATTCTTCTATTTCACTGAGTCCGCAGTGCCTTTGGCCGTTATACTCATAAAATCTTACTATTTCACCGTTTCCTGGTTTGTAGTCCGACGTATCGTCTATTCTTACGGATAAGTGGAAGTACCGATTGGTTCCGGCTTTTCTATGTTCATCAATCTCTGCGGATTTTTTTAGTGCCTTGGTGTAGCTACCTCTGGTTGACCCAACCTTGGCTTTAACTTGATGGGCGCTAAGAAGTTTTCCGTCTTTATATATTGCAAAGTCATCAGTGCTGTCTAATTGCAGCTCGAAGTCTCCCTCGCCCTCAATTATCAATTTTAAAGAATGATAAAGTGCGACCTTTCCCTGATATACAAACCCACTCCATGAGGAAATTGCGCTATTTGGCTCAGTTAATTCGCTCAACGTGGAATCCCTTCGGTGGCTGCCTGATGTTGCGATGATATCATTATGGGCGTGCGTGCCAATCCCCGCTTTGGTTTTAGATCAGGAAGAGAAGCTTGGTCTTCATGACGGCGAGGACGGCGTCAGGTCAAATCTCGCGCAGCTACGGCCTAAAGCTTTCGAATGGATGTGAGCGCTCGACGAGCTCAGCCATTCGGTGGATGGTAGATACCGCCGCGGGCAGATTGGTGCTGCGGGAGAGCCCCGCCCGACGTATCAATGGCGATAACCTCACTTCGTGGGTTGCGAGCAGAGAGTGAGTGCTCCAAAGATAAGCGCTTCATGGTGATCACCAATCGTTGACGGAGCCGACGAAGTCGGCCTCTCAGCGGGCTGCTTGCCATTGCTCGGGGACTCTGTATCCCGCCCCCTGAAGGGCGTAATGGAGCCATATAGGGGGAGAGGGCTTTATGGTGAGATGGGCTAGTGGTGCGGATACGGTGTCGTGTTGCAGCTGCTACCATGCTGTTTCAAGGTTTTAATAGGTGCTCTGGTATGAAACGTCATCTTAATGGCTCGTATTGGCGGCGTTCCTGATGTCGTTCTCATGTTGCTCCAACTGCTCTTTGGCACTTGTATTGAAGACGCCGCAGGCAATCATTTCCTGCGCTTCTTTGGGTCTGCCGTAATATGAGGCTGAAATACTCTTGAGAAGGATATCTGAGTAACGGGCGTCTTCGACATAATCCCCTACATCTCCAGAGATGGTTATTGATCGAGCGCTCATGGATTTGACTGCTGAGAGTGAAAACGGGCTTTCCGGCTTCACCAGTTCATAGTTATGCCTCTGACTCAGTAACTTGGATAGCTCTCGGGCTTGCATGAGCATAAGTTCGGACACTGACTGATTATTGTTTTGTCGAGCCGCTACCAACACATTTGCCTGCATCGACCTTAGCCCCGGAAGAATGAAGTCTCGAAGCGTGAAATAGAATTGGAGCTGCTGAATTTCTGCTTCCTCTGCCGGAGATCGCAACCCCTTTAGTATTTCCGTCGAGACATCCTGATTCGCGGGTGGGCATAAGGCTCTGTGGCTGCGGATCATTCCGTCTTCAAAGGTCTGCGTCATCATCACAGTGACTAATCCTTGACGGTAATCTTCTTGCAGTAGGCCCAGCAGCTCGTTCAGCTGGTCGAACGCCTGGGCGTTGATCTTGACGCCTGCTTGTTTCACGTGCAGCTCAATAGCCTTCAGCTTTTTCTCCACAGGTACCGTGCAGAACTGCTGGAATTCATACGAAAAGGTAAACACGTTGTTATTCAACGCGCCTAGGCATCGGTCATAAATATCAATCAGCTCTTCATTGAGTGTGATGAATTCGTCGAGCCCCTTATTCGTGGCGTCGCGTTGCTGAGTTACTTTGTTCTCATAGGAAAAGTACTGATGGACGCCGATGACGCTTGTCAGCATCAGCGCAGCGGCGAGTCCAGCACGAAACGCCCAGTGCCGGCTGGATACGTTTGGCTTGAAGTGAGGATAGAAAGCGTCTTGGATGTCTTTGTGTTGACGGATAAGATTTTCGATTGAGTGCCAGCCCCATATCTCGACAGCGCAGTGATTCGTCGCTTGGCGCTGCTCGGTGATTATCAGTGCATGGTCGATCAATTTCCGGTCATGCGGCCCCGTGGTCAGCACCAAGAACAGATCGATTTCGTGGGGAAACGTTGCCGTTTCCGCCACAGCATCATCTAAGCCTTTAGGCGTTAGGGGTTTTCCATAACTACCGCTGCGTCCTTTGCATTGGATAGCGATCAGGCGACCATCATCCAGCCGGCAGTAAGCATCAACGCCGTCTTGTCTTTGGCCACCGCGGCCGTACGAATCGAAACGCTTACCGTATAGCGTGGACATCAATGCCTCACAGAGGCGTTCGAATTGCTGCCAGTCGGCAGGAATGTTGTAGCTGGCTGCGTGAGGAGCGGTCATTGAACAATTGGTCTCGTAGGTTGAGCGCGGTGTTCGGCAGTACAAAGGCTGTAGATGGCCTTTGGCCGGCGCTCAGTGAGTCTACGGCAGGTGATGGATCGCGTTCATCCCAAGTCAGTGTCAATGCTCATAGGGAGTATCGCCTACGGGCGACGGGCGACGGGCGACGCTGAAACGAGCAAAATGTAAACAACCCGCCCCGTTGCAGGGGGCTTATTTACATCTTTTCTGTTCGGAGATCGTTATGTGCGTCCAACTCCTTGATTTTCAAAGGGTATGCGACCTGTTTACGCTCTCCATGTATACAGAACCGTTCTAAGGTCTAAAGACCCGGAACAAGCAAAACCCCCGATGGCTAAACCCTCGGGGGTTTTTTATTGCCGCTGATCACGCATCCATCGACGCCGCCGTCACCACCATCTCTTTGAACCGGCGCAATACCGCCGAACCGTCACCGATTCGCGTCGCCAGATGCAACGGCGCGACTAGGCTCCGGCACTCTGTCAGCTCTCGGTAGACGATGCCGTCGCCCCGCAACCGCTGCATCGACGCCGGCACAATCGACACCCCAAGCCCCGCCGCCACCAGGCTCAATGTTGCGGTCATGCGCGGCGCTTCCTGGACCACCTGTGGGCTGAAGCCAGCCTCACGACAAGCCACCAGGATCGCGTCATATAGCCCCAACCCCACGCGACGGCGATAAAGCACAAAGGACTCGGTCGCCAAGGCCGCCAATGGCAGGGGCGATGCGGAGTCGATTGCCAAGGGGTGGTCCGTCGGCAGCGCCAGCAGCATGGGCTCCACCAGAATCGGTTCGTCCTGCAGCGACGGCGCCCCGCTGAGCGGCGAACGGATAAACGCCGCATCGAGTTTCTCGTGCACCAATGCATCCAGTAGTTCGCCGGTGCCGGCTTCCTCCAGCACGACTGAAACGCCGACAAAGGTTTCGCGAAACAGCCGCAATACGCTGGGTACAAATGGATGCAGGGCAGCAGAGCTGGTGAAACCAATGGCCAGGCGGCCACGTTCACCGCGCGCGGCACGCTGCACCACATCGGCCAACCCCTCAGCCTGGGCCAGTATTTCCCGTGCCTCGTCCAACAAGGCCAGGCCAGCAGTGGTGGGGCGCACACCACGTGGCAGGCGTTCCATCAGGCTCACACCCAGTTCGGCCTCAAGGCTTTGCAACATCCGCGTCAAGGGTGGTTGCTGCATGCCCAGGCGTTCGGCGGCTCGGGTGATATAGCCTTCTTCGGCGATGGCGACAAAGGCTTTAAGCTGGCGCAGTTCCAACATTGGGATACTTTTCAGGTATGGGAGGGCGTCAATCCTGGCATTTGTTCTCATGGCTCACAAGAATTAGGCTGTAGCCAACCTCAAGAAGAAGGAAAGCCGCGATGACCTGGTCAGCCAAGCAGTACACGATGTTCGAACAGCAGCGTACACGTCCGGTGCGTGACCTAGTTGCGGCTATTCCCAATACTGAAGTGCGCAATGCCATCGACCTGGGCTGCGGCCCCGGCAACTCTACTGAGGTCCTGGCCGAGCGCTTTCCGCATGCCCACGTGACCGGCATGGACAGCTCCGATGACATGCTGGCCGATGCGCGTAATCGGCTACCAACGCTGAACTTCGAGCGGTCGGATATCGGCGATTGGAAACCTGCGCAAACCTTTGATGTGATTTTGGCTAACGCATCCCTGCAGTGGCTGCCGGACCACGCCACGCTTTACCCGCATTTGATTCATCAACTGGCGCCCGGCGGCACGTTGGCGGTGCAGACACCGGATAACCTCGACGAACCCGCTCACCGGCTTGCTCGCGAGGTCGCTGCCGATGGCCCGTGGGCGTCGCGGATCGGCACGGTCAAACACAATGAGCGCCATACCGCGAGCTACTACTACGAGCTGCTGAGCAAACACTGCAGCACCGTCGATGTGTGGCGCACCACCTACCAGCATCCGTTGGCGGATCACGCCGCAGTGGTGGAATGGTTCAAGGCTTCAGCCCTGAGGCCCTTCCTCGCACCTTTGACTGAGGGTGAAAGGGCTGACTTCCTACAGCAATACAAGACGCGGATCACTCAGGCTTACCCAGCCCTGGGCGATGGCACCGTACTGCTGCCATTCCCGCGCCTGTTCATTATCGCGACCCGCTGACGTGGCAACGCCAAGTGGCGGTCAGGCCGCCGCCGCTTGCGCCTCCAAGTACTCATCCGCCGACAGCACGCTTGCATAACCAAATGCCAGTGAAGCCATATAGGCCCCATGCACCTGCGCCGCTGGAATCACCTGGCCATTGAACTCCAGGTCCCGCGTCGCACACGCATCATGAATCACCGTGACCTTGTACCCCAGGTCCGCCGCCGCCCGCACCACGCCGTCGATGCACATATGGCTCATGCTGCCGACCACCACCAGATCGGTGATACTGCGCTGCTCCAGCAGGGTGCGCAGGTGGGTCCCGCGAAATGCATTCACAAAATGTTTGAGTACCACGGGCTCGCTGCCCTCGTTCAACACTTTGGTATGCAGGTGGGCACCTTCAGAGCCCGGAGTGAAGAACGGTGCGTCATCGGAGGTGAACTCATGGCGCACATGAATCACCGCATCGCCTTTCTGGCGAAACGCCTGCAGCACGTGTGCGGCCTTGTCTGCGGCGGCATCCACGCCATCAAGCGGCCATTTGCCTTGAGGGAAGTAGTCGTTCTGGATATCGATTAGGATGAGCGCTTGCTTGACCATGTGTGTCGCCTCGCGAGATGGGGTTGATGGGCCCATTATCTTAACTGGCGCCCGCCCCCGGGATTGGCTGCACCGACAATAACAGGGGGAAAACTGACAATGGTGGTGGTTGAGCTCGGCGTGTTGATCTACCCAGGTGCGCAACTGGCGGCTGTGCATGGTCTGACTGACCTGTTCGGTGTGGCCAACCGCATCGCCGCCGACTATCAATCCGCGCAATTGCCACGGCTGCGGGTCAGCCACTGGCAGGTGGATGCGACAGGCACACCGATACGCGTGTTCAGCAGCCATCCCGGTCCCGATCAACCGATGATGGCCGTACTGGTACCCCCGTCGATAGGCGAGTTCACCGAAGACCAGGCGCCCCCGGCATTGCTGGAATGGATTCGTCAGCAACACGCGGCAGGTGCGGTGCTGGGCGGCGTGTGTATCGGCTCGATCATGCTGGCATGCAGTGGGTTGCTGGATGGGCGCAGTGCTACCACCCACTGGTCGTCCGCCAAATCCTTCGCGGCCCGTTACCCCGCCGTACGCCTGGAGGCGGATAAACCCATCGTCGATGATGGCGACCTGATCACGACCGCTGGCTTGATGGCCTGGTCCGAACTCGGCCTGCGCCTGGTCGATCGCCTGATGGGCCCGAGCATCGCAGCCGACACGGCACGTTTTCTGGTGATCGAGCACAGTGACAGTGCCAGCCAGTGCGGCAGCAACTTCGCGCCCATTCTCGGCCACGGTGACGCTGCCATTCTCAAGGCTCAGCACTGGCTGCAGGTCAGCGGGGCGGTGGACGTTTCCGTGGCGGCGATGGCTCAGGAGGCGGGGCTGGAAGAGCGTACGTTCCTGCGGCGTTTTCGCAGCGCCACGGGCTTGAAACCCACCGAATACTGCCAGCACCTGCGTGTGGGCAAGGCGCGGCAGATGCTGGAGTTCACCAACGCGACCGTCGACCATATCGCCTGGACCGTGGGTTATCAGGACCCCAGTGCGTTCCGCGCGCCCTTCAAGAAAATCACCGGTCTGGCACCCAGTGAATACCGCAGCCGCTTTGGCGTTTGAATCGTGCAGAACGCCCCGGCACCCACGCAACGTCGTGCAGAATGAAGCAGGCCAACTGCTATCGTTTTTTCGGCAACTGCTTGATTTAAAAACTGTCCTTCCCGAAAGAGCCTTGGCCTGATCCCTGCAACCTCCCTTGCACACACATGGCGCAATGGCCCAGGGGGACGCATGACCCTGACTCAACGCAAGAATCTGGTAGTCGCTCATTCCGTACGCGAAGGGGCGCCGTTGCATGAGGTGCAAACCAACCGCGTTTTGGCACGCTGGCTGGCGCAGGTTCTGGAGCTGCCATTCGGCGGCAGCTACGACGCCGGGTTGCATGCCGGCCAAGCGCTGTATCTTTTGCCTACGCAGACCCTGGTCGGACAGGCGCAGGCCCGCGCGCTCAACGTCCAAGGCCCGCAGGATTTGTGGGGCGGCTACGTCGACCACGATTTCATCTGCACCAAAGCCATCACTCACGGTGTGCTCGGCCCGCAAGCCAAGGTTCCCGAAGGTTGGTCGGCACAGTTCTGCGAACGTGTGCGAACGGTCGTGCTGGATGGCTTGAGCGTCTTCGCCCTGGAAGATGCCCGAACCGCGGCCACGCGCTTGCTGTACAGCGGGCCTATTCGCATGAAACCGGTGCACGCCTGCGCGGGCCGTGGCCAGGAAGTTATCCACAGCGTGGATGAGTTCGACGCGGTGCTGGCACGACCTGACGCCGCGCAACGCTTCAACGACGGTGTGGTGCTGGAGCAGGACCTGCGCGACGTGGTCACCCATAGCGTCGGCCAGAGCTTTATCGGCGGTCACGTGTTGAGCTACTGCGGCGAGCAATACCTGACAAAAGACGGGCAGGGGGAAGACGTGTACGGCGGCTCCAACCTGCTGGTGGTGCCCGGAGACTACGACGACTTGCTGCAGTTGGAACTGTCCGCCGATGTGCGCGAAGCCATCGAGCAAGCCAGGGTATTCGACGCGGCTGCCGATGAAGCATACCCAAGTTTTTATGCATCACGGCGCAACTACGATATCGCCCAGGGCCTGGACAACGACGGCCAGCGTCGCAGCGGTGTGCTCGAACAATCCTGGCGCATGGGCGGGGCCAGCAGCGCAGAAGTGGCAGCCCTGCAGACGTTTATCAACAGCCCTGGCCTGCGTGCTGTCCGTGTGTCCTCGGTGGAAACCTACGAGGACTTAATGCTGCCCGCCGGTGCCATCGAGGTGTATCGCGGCCCGGCGCAAACCAGCGAATTTCTTCTCAAGTACGTAACGGTTGAAGCTTATGACGGCTAGAAGCGAAAGCATTGTGATCGAGATTGACGACGAACAGATGAGCGGCACGTTCCTGAGCCCCAAGTCCAAAGTGCCGGGGGTGCTGTTTGTGCACGGCTGGGGCGGCAGCCAGGAGCGGGACCTTGAACGGGCCAAAGGCATTGCCGGCCTGGGGTGCGTGTGCCTGACGTTCGATCTGCGCGGCCACGCCGGTACTGGCATCCCCCTGGCCCGCGTTACCCGCGAGGACAACCTGCGCGACCTGCTGGCGGCCTACGACCGGCTACTGTCGCACCCGGCCATCGATACCTCGGCGGTGGCCGTGGTGGGCACCAGCTACGGCGGGTACCTCGCGGCGATACTCACCTCTTTGCGGCCCGTGCGTTGGCTGGCGCTGCGCGTGCCTGCGCTGTACCGCGACCAGGAATGGCTCAAGCCCAAACGCGAACTGGATAAGGCCGACTTGATGGACTACCGCAGTACCCTGGTTCACGCCGAAACCAATCGCGCCCTGCACGCCTGTTCGGTGTTTACCGGAGATGTGCTGATTGTCGAATCGGAAACCGATGACCATGTCCCCCATGCCACGATCATGAGCTACCGCGCGGCGTGTCAGCACACCCATTCCCTGACGCATCGCATCATCGACGGTGCCGACCATTCCCTCAGCGATCCGGTGTCCCAGCAGGCCTACACCTCCATTCTGGTGGACTGGGTGACCGAGATGGTGGTGGGCGAACGGTTGAGCATCATCCAGTCCCGCTGAAGCGTTCACGCGGGTGTTTTCTTGACCCTGAGCGCTTTGGCCTTGGCTTCCACGCCGAGGTACATCATCAGTGCGATCAGCAGCGGCACAATGAAATAGATGGCCCGATAGGCAATCAACCCGGCCAGCAAGCTGCCCCGTGACGCCTCGTGCTGCAACAGCGCGATAAACACTGCCTCCAGTACACCCAGGCCGGCCGGTATATGAGTGAGCACCCCGGCAATTGCACTGATCAGCAGCACGCCCAGTACCAGTGGATAGTCAAGTTTGGCCGGCAGCAAGGTGAAGATCACTGCGGCCATCAGCGACCAGTTCAACGCCCCCAGCATCAGTTGCAAGCACGCCATGCGCAAGGACGGCAGGTTGATTTCCATGCCGCGGATCGTCCAGGCACGCTTTTTTGAATACTGGCAGGCCGCCAGATAACCGATGCTGACCAGCACCAACACCGCACCAATGCCCTGCAATGCACTGCTGCTGACTTTCCAGCCGGGCGGCATCGTCACCAGACCGCTGCTGAAGATCACCCCGGCGATCGCCATGTAGCCGAACCAATTGGTCGCCAGGCTCAGCCCGAGGATCTTGGCGATATTGTGGGTGCTCACCCCCAGGCGCGAATACAGCCGATAGCGCATGGCGATGCCGCCGACCCACGCACTCAGGTTGAGGTTGAAGGCGTAGCTGATGATCCCCACCGGCAGGATCTGCTTCCACCCCAGGGGTTGGCGGATATAGGTGCGGCCGATCAGGTCGAAGCTGGCGTAGACCAGGAAACTGCACAGCGTCAGCGCGCTCGCGATGACCAATGTGCGCACCTTGAAGTCGCTCAGGGTCTGTATCACTTCGTTCCAATCGATACGCCGCGCGAGCAGGGTGAACAGAACGATCAGCAACAGGAAGAAGGCGATGGTCAGCGGTTTTTTCCAGCGCTTGAACCGTGAGCCTTGGGTATCAGGTGTCATGGTGCTGGACCTCAAAAGGCTTGAGTCGGGGTTTGTGCGCCGGCAACCATCCCGTTAGCACGGGAAAATGGCGCATTACATGGAAGACCAGGAAACCGACGGTCAATCGCCAAAGCCACAGGCGCTGCTTGCGGTTCTCCGGCATGGTCCGGCAATGGTTCTTGGCCAGGGTTTCCAGGCGTTCATACAGGTGCTGATTGAAGGCTCGGTCGCGAATCAACACGTTGGCCTCCAGGTTCAACGACAGGCTCAAGGGGTCCAGGTTGCTCGAACCCACGGTGCTCCAATCGTCATCCACCAGCGCCACCTTGCCGTGCAGCGGGCGCTCGCAGTACTCATGAATGACCACGCCGTCCTTGAGCAGGTAACCATAGAGCGTGCGCGCCGCCAGCTTGGCCAACAGCACATCGGGCTGGCCCTGCATGATCAATTCCACTCGCACGCCCCGGCGCGCGGCGTTGCGGATTTCCCGCAGCAAGCGATAGCCGGGGAAAAAGTACGCGTTGGCGATCACCACGCGTTTTTGTGCCTGGCTCAAGGCGTGGATGTAGGCTTCTTCGATGTCATCACGGTGATGCACGTTATCGCGGTAAATCAGGCGCACCTGGCCGTCACCTTTTTCGGTGTGCCATGGGGAAGGCCTCTGCTGGCGCCGCCGCCAGCCGCGTCGCGTGCGTACCTGGCGGCCACTCTGCGCGAGCGCAAAATGATGCAGGTCCGCTACCACCGGACCGGTCACTTGCAACGCATAATCCTGCTTGGCCTCGGGGCCATAATCACCCAGGTGATCGGCGGAGAAATTGATCCCGCCGATGAACGCGACTTCGGCGTCCACCACCACAATCTTGCGGTGCAAGCGGCGAAACCAATTGGTGCGAATGCCCAGCGTCTTGGCGGCCGGGTCGAACATCTGCACCGCCACGCCCGCTTCGGCCAGTTCCCTCAGAAAAGCCGGGCTCAACTCGCCGCAACCAAACCCATCCAGGCTGACCACCACCTTCACTCCACGTTGCGCGGCCTCGATCAGCACCGCCTTGAGCTCAAGGCCCACTTTGTCTTCGAAGAGGATGAAGGTCTCCAGCAGGATCTCCCGCCGCGCCTTACGCAATGCATCGAAGACCTGTGGAAAGTACGTCTCGCCGTTCTCCAGCAACTCGACCCGGTTGCCGCCCTGCCAGCCGTAATCGAGGTCACGGGCCTTGGCTTCGTCCGGCGGCTGATCAGTGGAAATATGCTCTACGGCAACGGTCATAGTTCGATCTCCACCGACAGCGGCACATGGTCCGACAGATGGGACCATGGCCGTGTGGCCAGGACCCGAGGGTTATGCACCTTCACATTACGCACGTAAATCCGGTCCAGTGGCAGCAACGGAAGGCGTGCAGGGAACGTGCGCGCGGGTTTGCCCAGGTTTTGGTTGAATACTTCCTGCAGGCCGCTCAGGCTCAGGTCGGCCTTTTGGCGCCAGTCGTTGAAATCGCCGGCAACCACCAGCGGCGCGGTGGCCGGGATCTCGCTGATGCGCTGTTCCAGCAAGCGCAATTGCTGCTGGCGATGTACTTCACGCAACCCTAAATGAATGCAGATGGCGTGCACCTCCTGGCCGGTGCCCGGCAGCCGCAACACGCAATGCAGCAGGCCACGGTTTTCATGCCCACTCTGGGAGATATCGAGGTTGTCGTAGCGCACGATCTGGAATTTCGACAGCAGCGCATTGCCGTGATCGCCGTGGGGGTAGACCGCATTGCGCCCATAGGCGAACTGCGGCCAGATGCTGTCGGCGAGAAACTCGTACTGCGGCATGTTCGGCCAGTCGCTGTATCGCTGCGGGTGGCGTTCGTGAGTGCCGTGGATTTCCTGCAGGAACACAATGTCAGCGCCCACACTGCGCACCGCCTCACGCAGTTCGGGCAGGATGAAGCGTCGATTCAGCGCGGTGAAGCCCTTGTGGATATTCACCGTCAGCACTGTGAAGTGCGTGATGGCAGCGGTGGGAGGGGCGGGGATCAATTCCGGATGCGTCATGGCAACACCCCCGGCTCCGGCAATACGCCGGGCGTTGTGGCCAGGTGCTTGTCCAGGCCGAAACGTTGCAGCAATTGGCGCGCATCGAAGGGCGCGCGCACCTTGATGTCATTGTCGAAAAAGCAGAATACATCGCGCTGCTTGCAGGCGCGGGGCTTGTGTTGCGGGGCGACCAGATGCGCATCCGCCGGTTGCTTGCCATGCGCCCAGCACTCGATGCGATCACCCCAACGCTTGAGTGCTTCGGCGCTGTAGCCGCTGGCATACAGCTGCTTATCGCCGTGCAGGCGCAGGTAAAGAAAGTTGGCGGTGACGTCTTCGATATACGGCCACTTGCCGGCGGTGTCTGCAACCACCAGCGCCACGCCGTGTTTGGCCAGCATTTGCACGAACTCCGGTACCGCAAAACTTTTATGGCGAATCTCCACCGCATGGCGTAACGCGCGTTTGCCATGGGCCTGCATGCTCGCCTTGCCGTTCAGCCGCGACTCATGCTGGTGGGCGAGGGCGGCGGCTTGTTGAGTGTCGGTGGGTAATTCGGCGAGAAAAGCTTCGAACAGGGGCGGGTCGAATTTAAAGCTGGGCGGGAATTGCCAAAGGATCGGCCCGAGCTTTTCTTTCAGTTCCAGCACGCCTGAGGCGAAGAAATTAGCCATCGGCTTATGCACCTCGCGCAGGCGCAGGATATGGGTGATATAGCGGGGTGCCTTGACGCTGAACTGGAAATCTTCAGGCGTCTGGGCGTACCACTCGGCATAGCGCTTGGGCGTTTGCAGCGCGTAGAACGAGCCATTGATTTCGATGCTGTTGACGGCGCGTGACGCAAACTGCAACTCACGTTTCTGGGTCAGCCCCTCGGGGTAGAAATCCCCGCGCCAGGGCTTGTAGCGCCAGCCGGAAATGCCGATATGTATCGCCGTCATGGTTGCTCCCGTGAATGATCGGTCGGTTGACCTCTGTTCTGGGATGACTGGAATAGTCGACGGAAAGTTTCTGCGTTTCTACAGACGGCATGTAGGACGGCACATGAAACGACATGTGCCAAACCTGTGGGCTCGCTCGCGAATGGGCCGGTTCAGCCGTGAATCTATTGGCTGATGCCCAACGCTTGCGAGCAAGCCCGTTCCCAGAGGGTATGTGGCGACTGACTCAGTGTCCGACTGCCACAGGGTTCGATGACTCGGCATACACCGGCCCCAACCGATCAAGTCGGCCACTCCATGCCGTCAGTGCCAAAGCCACCAGGACCACCAGCCCACCGATCCAGGCCGTGTGGATCAGCCCCATATGCGCCACGATCAAACCACCGCCCCAGGCGCCGCCGGCGATACCCAGGTTAAACGCGGCGATATTCAGTCCCGAAGCCACATCCACGGCTTGCGGGGTGTGATGCTCAGCCTGGCGCACCACATACACTTGCAGGCCAGGCACGTTACCGAAGGCGACCGCGCCCCACACCAGTACGGTGGCCAGGGCCAGCCATGGGCTCGCTGCGGTGAACGTCAGCATGAACAATACCGCTGCGAGCAGGGCGAAGATGATTTTCAGTGCGCTGATGGGGCCACGCTTGTCGGCGAGCTTGCCGCCCCAGATATTCCCGGCGGCTACCGAAACCCCGTACACCAGCAGCACCAGGCTAACGGTGCTGGCGCTGAAGCCGGAGATATCCTGAAGGATCGGCGCCAGGAAGGTAAACGCGATAAATGAGCCGCCGTAGCCGACGGCGGTCATGGCATACACCAGCAGCAAGCGCGGCTGCTTGAGCACTTGCAACTGTTGCAGCAACGACGCGGGTTTGCTGTGGCTGATGTTTTTCGGCACGTAGAGCAAGCTGCCGATAAATGCGATCACGCCCAGGGCCGAGACGGCCAGGAAGGTTTCACGCCAGCCGAAGTGCTGGCCGATGAACGTGCCCAGCGGCACGCCGGTGACCAGGGCGACGGTCAAGCCGGTAAACATGATGGCAATTGCGCTGGCAGCTTTTTCCTTGGGCACAAGGCTGGTGGCGATGGTCGAGCCAATCGAGAAAAACACGCCATGGGCCAGGCCGGTGACAATCCGCGCGAGTACCAGGGACTCATAACTCGGCGCCTGCCAGGCCAGCAGGTTGCCGAGGGTAAACAGCACCATCAACGACAGCAGCAGCCATTTGCGCGGCACTTTGCCGGTGAGCGCCGTGAGCACTGGCGCGCCGATGGCCACGCCCAGGGCGTAGAGGCTGACCAAGAGGCCGGCGGACGGCAAGTCGACACCGAGGTCGTCGCCGATGGTGGGTAACAGGCCAACGATGACGAACTCGGTCGTCCCGATGGCGAAAGCGCTGAGGGTCAGCGCGAGCAAGGCAATGGGCATGGCTGCAACTCCGGTGGGTTGATTCAGGAGCGCAGTGTCTGAGTTTGGCTTGTGCGGAAAAAGCCAGGTATTGGCATTTGATATTTGTCTTGGACGCAAAAGTAAGACGAGGGGGAACGATCGGGGCGTAAACCCGTCAGTTCCTTACAGACCTTGCTGAAGGAGCCGCTGTTTTGCTGAATCTCAAGACTGCATTACTGCTCGGTGCGCTGCTGCTGTTTGGCAACGGCGTACTGCAAGCTGCTACGACGGTGCCGGCTCCAGCGTCTGCTGCACCGGCCAAGCCCGAGTTATTGGTCGAGGGTGGCTTGCTCGGCGCCATCAGTTCCAGCATTGACGATGTGCAGGACAAACTCGACCTCAATGAAAACCTCATCGACGCCTGGCGCCTTCGCGCCGACCGTGCGGCGGACGAGGTCGGGCGGCTGGTGGACCAGACCGCCGAGCGCTCGCCGTGGCGCGTGGCCGGGGATTTCCTGCTGCTGTCGGGGGTATGGGGTGGTGCCTTTGCGGTCTTGATGCTGCTGGGACGATTGGCCGTAAAGCGTCTGAGTCGACAGCGCTTCATTGGGACACGTGGGCGCCTGCAAGCGGTGTTGGGGTACGTGATGCCCTACACCCTGCCTGCATTGATTTGCCTGCCACTGACGCTTTATGTCAGCCACTTTTTACCCTCGTCGGTGGGGCGAGCGCTGGCACTGTGTTTCGCCTACGCCACCAGCAGCGGCATTTTTTCCACGTCGATGTTGTTGTGCGTCATCGT
This sequence comes from Pseudomonas sp. BCA17, assembly GCF_004519405.1. Classification (GTDB taxonomy): domain Bacteria; phylum Pseudomonadota; class Gammaproteobacteria; order Pseudomonadales; family Pseudomonadaceae; genus Aquipseudomonas. The sequence continues at coordinate 75,557 of NZ_SGWI01000008.1, forward strand.
CATGTTCAACGTCGGTCACAAGCGTACGGCCGTGCAGATTATTCGTAGTTACTGCCCGAGGCCGTTGTTTCTGATCGGCTTCCTTGCCGCCCTCAGCGACGCACTGACCAGCCCGCAAATCGCGCGACAACTGGGTGGCAATATCACCAGCAGCATTGCCGTGTTCACCGGGCTGTTTGCGGCGGTGATTTTTGGCGTACTGGTGGTGCGTCTGCGCCGTCCGGTGGCCCATTTGATTCGCAACCGGCCATTGGCCCAGCGCCTGAAACACCCGGCATTGCAGCAATCGCTGCGGGTGTTTTCCGGGCTGTGGTACTGGCCGATCCTGTTGATGGTGCTGGTCTCGGCGATCAACCTGATCGGCGCTGGCGACGATAATCAGAAAGCCCTGCGTTGTGCGTTGTTCACGACGATTTTGCTGATTGGCACCGTGTTCCTCAGTACAGTGCTGCAACACCTGTTCAAGTCCCGCAGCCAAGTGGCGATCCAGCGCAGCAGCGCCTACAAGGAACGCTTCCTCAGCCTGTTACACGCGATCCTGCGTATTGTCATGGCGATCGCTTTTATCGAAATTCTCGGGCGCATCTGGGGCGTATCGTTGTTTGAATTTGCCCAGCGCAACTCGGTAGGCCGGGCGATCAGTGACTCCCTGAGCAGCATCGGCCTGATCCTGCTGATGACCTGGCTCTTCTGGGTGGTGCTCGACACGGCCATTCAGGAAGCTCTGAAGCCGCCGGTGAATAAGCGCTCCAGCCGCCAGCCAAGCACGCGGGTCAAAACCATCCTGCCGCTGCTGCGTAATGCGGTGAAAATCATCCTGGTGGTGATCTGTGCGATCACCACCATGGCCAATCTGGGTATCAACGTCGCGCCGTTGTTGGCGGGTGCCGGTGTGGTCGGCCTGGCCATCGGCTTTGGCTCCCAGCAGTTGGTGCAGGATGTGATCACGGGCCTGTTCATCATCATCGAAGACACTCTGTCTATTGGCGATTGGGTCGTGCTTGACTCCGGCCACGCCGGCACGGTCGAGGGCCTGACCATTCGTACCCTGCGTCTGCGCGACGGCAAAGGTTTTGTGCACTCGGTGCCATTCGGGCAGATCAAGGCGGTCACCAACCAGTCGCGGCAATTCGCCTATGCGTTCTTCTCGGTGCAGTTCACCTACGATACCGATGTGGATAAAGCCGTGGAGCTGATCCGCGAGGCCGGGCAATCGATCCGTGATGACGCGTTCCTCCAATACAACCTGCAAGGGCCGCTGGAGGTATTCGGCGTCGACAAGATGGACCTCAATGGCGTGGTGCTCACCGCGCAGTTCCGCACGGTGTCGGGCGGGCAATATGCTGTCAGCCGCGCGTTCAATCAGCGCCTGAAAAAGCTTGTGGATAACTGTGCGCAGGTGCACTTCGCGCAAACTTACCCACAGCAGGTTTTCTTGCCCAAGCGCAGCGCCCAGGTGGACGAGCCGGATGAAGAGGTACCGGCGTCGTTGGTGCTGACCGAGCAGCCGCGCCCTCAATGAGGGCGCTTGAAACGCATTTCCAGGTGTGGGAGGGCGCTGGCTCCCGATGAGGTCTTCGACGCCCCCGACGTCAGTGCCTGATCAACTTCTCCTGCACCGCTTGCTGATCGCTGTCCACCAGCAGTTGCGGCTTGCCGCTCACCATTACGGCGGCCGGCAACCCGTCCCGGTACACGATCCGATTGCCGCTCACTGCCGGCACCTTGCTGCCCGGCAACAGCGTGCCCACCAGGTTCAACGGGTCGGCGCCACACACCACCACCAAGCTGCCGTCGTGAGGCCTGCGCCGTACTTCGCGCAGTAACGGGATCGCCTCCGGCAACGCAAATTGTTCTCCCGCCAGGCCACTGACAAACCGCCCGCCACGAATTTCCCCGCGCGCTTCGAGCCGATGAAAGGTGCGCAGCAACTCTCGCCAGCTCGGCAGCCACTCCGCCTCGCGCTCCAGCAAGCGCCAGAACACCACGCCATAACGGCGCAGCAGGGTCATCGCCACGTGTTCCAGCGTCTCGGCCGAATGCGCACCAGGGGCCGTTGGCGGTCGGCGCACCAAGGCCCATCGCCCGGCGTCGTCCATTCCGCCGACAAATGCACCCCGCCCACGCCGGCTGCTGCGTGCCTGGTGTTTGCTGGCGGGCGTGGTCAGCGCACGCAGCCCGGCAAAGCTGTCGGCATTCACCAACCCGGCGCCCACCAGTTCCTGCAACGCGGTTTCCAATTCACTGCGCAGCAGATGGGCTTCGTGCACCAGCTCATCGAAAAACAACGCGCCATGATCACGCAGGGCCTGAAGGACTTTCTGCGCCTTGAGCGACAGCGTGGTGCTGTCGGTGAGGTCGGTCAGCCCACTCCACAATGGCACCTGGCTGCGTGGCAACAGCACCACCGGTGTGCTGCGCAATGCACTGGCGCTGGCCTTGTTACTCAAACGCATCCACACCAGCTTGCCGCTGCGGCACAGTTCGTCGAGCCAGGTGGAGGCGTAGTCCTTGAGCCGCGCACTGAGCAAGTCACTGTCCCAGGCGGATGCGGCTGCGCTATAACCTTCGAACTGGGCCATGATCTGCGGCAGCATGGCGCTGCCCTGGCCGCGCGTGGCGTTGGACAAGTGCTGCCAATCGAACAGGAAGCGCATGAAATCCTGCAGCGCCACCGGTTCGATTTCACGGCGCAGGCGCTTGACGGTGTAGCGATGAATGCGCGCGAGCAAATGCCGTTCGCACCATTGCTCTGCGTCGGCGCCGGGGCTGAAGCGACCGCGCAGCACATAACCTTCCTGCTCCAGACGCGCGAGTGGCTGGGTGACATCAGCCATCGGCAGTATCAGGGGCGCGGCGATTTCGATCAGGCTCAGCGGGCCGAACCCTGCGAGGCGTGCGCGCAGCACTTCAACCACCGCATCGTCATAGCTCCATGGTTCATCGAAGCCCGGCATAAGCGGCAAGTTGCCGGGATAGATCGTCTGCAAACAACTCAAGCGCTCCACGGCCACCCACAAGCCGTTGGGCAATTGACAGGCGCGCCCGCCCTTGGCCAAGGCGTGCAGCCACTCGGCCCATTGCGGCGTGACTTCGCCGGCGGCGATACACGCCAGGCTCATCAACGCTTCATGCATTTCGTCCAGGCCGTTGGGCGCCGGCCAGGCCTCTTCACGCACGCCGGCAATGGCGTCAGCGTCCAGCGCGCCGAGGTCGTCGGTGCTCTGCGGGTCGCTCCAGCGCCGGTTGAGCACGGCCTGGGTGCGGCGTTCTTCCAGCGGGGCGTCGTCGAGAAAGGTGTAGGGGCGGGCACTGAGGATTTCGGCGGCCATGGGCGAGGGGGCAGGCAGGTCGCGGCTGACCAGGCGCACTTCGCCGCGCTCCATACGCCGCAGCAGGGCCAGCCAGGCGTCGCTGTCCATGACCTCGTGCAGGCAGTCGTCGAGGGTTTGTTCCACCAGCGGGTGGTCGGGTACTTCGCGCTCCCCGGCCAGGTTTTCCAGGCAGGCGATCTGGTCGGGGAACACGCTGGCGATCAGGTCTTCGCTTTTCATGCGCTGGATCTGCGGCGCCACCTTGCGCCCACCGGCAAACCGCGGCAATGCCAGGGCCACGCCTGCGTTCCAGCGCCAGCGCACGCCGAACAATGGCGCGTCCAGCACGGCCTGGATCAGGATGTGCTCGGCGCTGTGACTGTTCAGATAGCGCCACACTTCATCCAGCTCAAAGCTGTGACTGGTGGACAGCGACAGCACGATGGCATTTTCACTGGCAGCCGCCTGCAATTCGAAATTGAACGTGCGGCAAAACCGCTTGCGCAAGGCCAGGCCCCAGGCGCGGTTGAGGCGGCTGCCGAAGGGCGTATGGATGATCAGCTGGGTGCCGCCGGACTCATCGAAAAACCGCTCCATGATCAGCGTGTCCTGAGACGGCAGGGCGCTCAGGGCCAGGCGCGCACGGGCCAGGTAGTCGAGGATCTGCTCGGCGCTGGCGTGGTTCAGGCCGAGCGTGTGGGTGAGCCACTCCAGCGCGGGTTGCAAGTCACCCGGGCTGGCACCGAGCACAGCGTCCAACTGCCCCTGGAGACGCGCCACCGCCGCCGACAGCTCGTTGCTGCGCCCTGGCGCCTCGCCGAGCCAGAACGGAATGGTCGGTGGCTGCCCGTGGGCGTCCTCGACCCGCACCTTGCCGCTTTCTACGCGCAAAATCCGGTACGACGTATTGCCGAGCTGGAAGATATCCCCGGCGATGCTTTCCACCGCGAAGTCTTCGTTGACGCTGCCGATATTCAGGCTCTGGGGTTCGAGCAATACGCTGTAGTCGGCGTTGTCGGGGATGGTGCCGCCGCTGGTGACGGCCGTCAGCCTGGCGCCCCGGCGGCCGCGCAGGGTGCGGGTCACTGCGTCGCGGTGCAGGTAGGCGCTGCGGATGCCTTGGCGGCCGTTGTAGCCGTCGCTGAGCATATGCAGCAGCGCCTGGTAGTGGCGCTCATCCAGCTCGGCGTAAGGAGCGGCGCGACGCACCAGCTCGAGCAACGCCAGTTCGGGCCATTCCTGGGCGCTGACTTCGGCAATCAGCTGCTGGGCCAGCACGTCCAGTGGCGCGACGGGGATCTGCAGCGTATCCAACTCGCCCCGACGCACACAGTCGAGCAGCGCGGCGCATTCGATCAGGTCGTCGCGGGTAGTGGCAAACAGGCGGCCCTTGGGCGTGCCGCCGACCTGATGCCCGGAGCGTCCCACCCGTTGCAGAAAACCGTTGATCGAACCGGGTGAGCCGATCTGGCACACCAGGTCCACGTCGCCGATATCAATCCCCAGTTCCAGCGATGCAGTGGCAATCAGCACTTGCAGCTCGCCGGCCTTGAGCCGTTGCTCGGCGTCCAGGCGCATCTCCTTGGCCAGGCTGCCATGGTGGGCGGCCACGGCCGTTTTGCCCAGGCGCTCGCTCAGATGCCGCGCGAGGCGTTCGGCCAGGCGTCGAGTGTTGACGAATATCAGTGTGGTGCGGTGTTCGCGCGCCAGTGTGGCGAGGCGGTCGTAGACCAATTCCCAAACGTCGTTGGCCATCACCGCTGAGAGCGGCACGGGCGGCACTTCAATATCCAAGTCACGAGGCCGGGCATGGCCGATATCGACGATGGCGCATTCGCGCGCCGTGCCCACCAGAAAGCGCGAGACCGCCTCGATAGGTTTTTGCGTGGCCGACAGGCCGATACGCGTCAACGCCTGGGTGCACAGCCCTTGCAGGCGTTCCAGGCTTAACGCCAGATGACTGCCGCGCTTGCTGGCGGCGATGGCGTGGATTTCGTCGACGATCACCGTGCGGGTATTGCCCAGCATATGCCGGCCGGAGTCCGAGCCGAGCAGCACATAGAGCGATTCCGGCGTGGTCACCAGGATATGCGGCGCACGCTTGCGCATCAGCGCACGGTCTTTTTGCGGGGTATCGCCAGTGCGCACGGCGGTGCGGATCACCAACGGCGGCAAGCCCAGGCGCTGCAACTGTTCGGTGATGCCCGCCAACGGGTTTTGCAGGTTGATCTGGATATCGTTGGACAGCGCCTTGAGCGGCGACACATACACCACCAGCGTCTCATCCGGCAGTTGCCCGTCGTTAGCCAGGCCCTGATGGACGAGGTCATCCAACACCGCCAGGAACGCGGTCAGCGTCTTGCCGGAGCCCGTGGGCGCGGCAATCAGGGTCGAGCGGCGCTGTTGGATCAGCGGCCATGCCTGGGCCTGGGCGCTGGTCACCGACGGGAAGGTGCTGCGGAACCAGGCGCTGACGGCAGGGTGGAAACCGTCCAGGACCTTGTCCGTGGATTCAGGAAGGTTCATGCATTCAGTTATGGCGTCGGCCCCGACAACTTGCAACCCCACACTTTTATCCGTGACGGTTGCGCGACAAACCCGCAAAATGCAACGATCCTTACAAATATCCAAAAACCTTCGTTCCATACAGACCGGGCCTGCTCAATCTATGCGAATGCGCCTTATGTTACTGGGCGGCGGGAATGCCCTCGGGCAGGCGCTGATTCGCCTCGGTGCAGAGGAAGACATCGGTTTCCTCGCACCCAAACCGCCCCAAGACGGCTGGGATGCCGCGAGCCTTACCCAATTGCTCGACGACACCCGTCCCGATGCGTTGATCAACCTCGCCTACTATTTCGACTGGTTCCAGGCCGAGGCGGTCAGCGAAAGCCGTTTGGCCGCGCAGGAGTTCGCTATCGAACGCCTGGCTGAACTGTGTCAGCACCACGGCATTACGTTGCTGCAACCGTCCAGCTACCGCGTATTCGATGGCTCCCGCGCCACCGCCTACAGCGAAAAAGACGAACCGGTGCCCTTGGGCCTGCGCGGCCAGGCGTTGTGGCGTATTGAACAGAGTGTGCGCGCCACCTGCCCGCAACATGTGCTGCTGCGTTTTGGCTGGCTGCTGGATGACAGCATGGATGGCACCTTGGGACGCTTTCTGGCCCGTGCGGAAAAACCGGATGAGTTGTTGATGGCGGACGACCGTCGCGGTAACCCGACGCCGGTGGATGATGCCGCCCGGGTGATCATTTCCGTGCTCAAGCAGCTCGATTGCGCGGCGCCGCTGTGGGGGACCTATCACTACGCCGGCCAAGAGGCGACCACACCATTGGCCCTGGGCCAGGCGATCCTCACCGAAGCGCGCAACTATCATCCGCTGGCTATCGAATCACCCACCGCCCAGGCCCACGCCGCACGGCCGGATGCAAGCGATGAACCGCAGCATGCGGTGCTGGCCTGCAAGAAAATCCTGCACACCTTCGGCATCAAGCCACGGGCGTGGCGTGCGGGGCTGCCGGCTTTGCTGGACCGGTATTACCGCCACAGCTGACATAACGCAAAAGCAGATGTGAGAGGGGGCTTGCTCCCGATTGCGGAGTACCAGTCACTGATTCACTGACTGATTCACCGTAATCGGGAGCAAGCCCCCTCTCACTTGGGTTATGCGCTGTTGCTTACACCGGGATCAGAATTTGTAGCCGATACCCACCATGTAAACCATCGGGTCCACGTCCACATTCACTTTGGCGCGGGTGCCCTGGCCCAACGCGTTGTTGTCCACGGTCGCCTTGGTGCTGATGTCGATGTAGCGCGCCTGGGCGTTGATCATCCACTTGTCGTTGATCATGTAGTCGGCACCGATTTGCGCGGCCCAGCCCCAGGAGTTGTCTGCCTTGAAGTTGCTGAAACCGGCTTGTTGCGCACGGCTGCCGACGTGCTCGTCATAGATCCAGGTGTAGTTGATACCGGCGCCCACGTAGGGTTGGAACGCCGACTTGCTGTCCAGCGGGTAGTACACGACGCTCAGGGTTGGCGGCAGGTGTTTCAAGGTGCCGAGCTTGCCGTTGGCGGCGCCCAGGGCGGTGTTCTTGATCTTCACGTCATGCTCGAATGGCGTGGCGGCCAGCAGTTCGATACCGACGTGATTGGTCAGCATGTAGGCGAAGTTCAAGCCCAACTGGGTGTCGCTGCTCATGGTCGCCTTGCCGCCCAGGTTGGTGCCCGCCAATGGGCCCTGGTCGACCTTCACGTGGCCGCTGTCAGCTTTCGGGTTCACGGTGATAGCACCGGCACGAACCAGAATGTCGCCAGCTTCGTGAGCGTGGACGGCAGGGGCGGCGAGGGCGAGCGCGAAGAGGGACGCGCCGAGCAGAGACTTGTTCATGGGAGCTCCAAAAGGACGTTTAAAAGTTGTACGTCCAATGGTAAAGATCGTTCCGTTCGATCTTTTGACTCAGCTCAATGAATGGGCAATCAGCGCTAGTCCGGCAGTTCGTAGACGTAAATCTTCTCGGCATCCATCTGGTAACCGGCATCCGCCAACTCGCTGGTAGAGGGTTTGACCTGCATTGAGCCCTCGATCCAATACGGCTGGTACAGCTCATCGAGCTTCACGCCGACTTCGCTTTTTACATGCACGATCTGGTTCGACGGCGGCGGCGGCACGTGAATACACGCGCCGAAATACGGCACCAGCAGAAACTCGGTGGTGCGGCCTTCTTCGCTGACTTCCAGCGGCACGATATAACCCGGCAAGCGGATGTGCTGGCCGTCCAGGCTTTGCACCACCGGCGCGTTGGGCAGCTCCTGCTTGGCCGCAGGCGCCGCCTCGACCGACAAGGCATCGGCCATGTTCGACAGGTCGTGCAACGGTTTCATGTTAGGGATTTCCGGTGGCGCATCCGCTGGGATCATCTCTTGCCACGACAGATCCTTGGGCTGGTCGGCGGACCAGACCGGCACGCTCACCAGCAGCAACAGCGCAAACAGGGCACGACGCATGTGATTCCTCAGTAGGTAGCTATCAGCTGCAAGCTTCAAGTAAAAGCCGAAGCGCTTCCCGCTTGAAGCTTAAAGCTTAAAGCTTGCAGCTGCTCTTAAACCCTAATCGACAGGCCATCGGCCAGTGATTGTCGATAGGCACGCCACGCGGGCACGCTGCCCATCAACAACGCTGCGCACAAGATACCGGCGAGCAGTGTCCATTCATATTCGCTCGGCCACGACATCGGCAAGTCCAGACCATAGTTGGCCTGCAAATACCCGCGCGATGCGGCGATGCATACGTACAGCAAACCCACGCCCACCACCACGCCGGACAACGCCAGGGCGAAGGCTTCGAAGATCAGCAGCGTCGCGATATGCCAAGGCCGTGCGCCCACCGACCGCAATATCGCCATTTCGCGGCGACGTTCGTTGAGGCTGGTGAGGATCGCTGTGAGCATGCCGATCAGACCGGTCAGCACTACAAATAACGAAATCACGAACAGCGCCTTTTCGGCGGTGCCCATCATGCTCCACAACTCTTGCAGGGCCACGCCCGGCAGGATCGCCAGCATCGGCTCACCACGGAAATCGTTGATTTCCCGTTGCAGGGCGAAGGTGGAAATCTTGTTGTTCAGGCCGAGCATGAAGGCCGTGATGGCCTGTGGAGTGAGGTCCATATTGCGCGCCTGCTCGGCACTGATGCGGCCTTTGCCCTGGGCCGGTACGCCGTTGTGCCAGTCGATATGGATCGCTTCCATACCGCCGAGGCTGATGTGCAGCGTGCGGTCCACCGGCGTGCCGGTGCGCTTGAGAATGCCGACCACAGTGAACGGCTTGTCATCGTGTTTCACCAGGCTGACGACCGCCACGCCATGGGCCAGCACCAGCTTGTCGCCGAGTTTGTAATGCAGGGCGTCGGCCACTTCGGCGCCCAGTACCACTTCGAACGGGTCGGTGGCGAAGGCGCGGCCGCTGGCCAGTTCGAGGTTCTGTTTGCGGCCGTACTGGTAATGCTCGAAGTAGGACGCGTTGGTGCCCATCACGCGGTAGCCGCGGTGGGAGTCGCCGAGGGAAATCGGGATCGCCCACTTCACTTGCGGGCTGGCGGCGAAGTGCTCGTAGCTGTCCCAGCGGATGTTGTTGGTGGCATTGCCGATGCGGAACACCGAGTACAGCAGCAGGTTGACCGAGCCGGAGCGGGCGCCGACGATCAAGTCGGTACCGCTGATGGTGCTGGCGAAACTGTTGCGCGCTTCAGTGCGCACCCGCTCCACGGCCAGCAGCAGGCACACCGACAGGGCGATGGCGAAAGCGGTGAGGATCGCGGTAAAGCGGCGGTTAGCCAGGCTGGCCATGGCTAGACGGAACAAATACATCTCAAACCTCTGCGGGCGTGGCGGCGCGATTGAGTTCGGCCAGCGACAGGTTGCGGTCGAACAGCGGTGCCAGGCTCTGGTCATGGCTGACGAACAACAGGCTGGCGCCGGCTTCGCGGCATTCGGCGAACAACAACTGGATGAACGCTTCGCGAGCGTCGTAGTCCAGGGCCGAGGTGGGTTCGTCGGCGATTACCAGTTCCGGCTGGCCAATCAGCGCACGGGCGGCGGCCACCCGTTGCTGCTGGCCGATGGACAGCGAGTCGGCGCGGCGCTCCAGCAGGTCTGGGGCGTTGAGCCCCAAATGCGCCAGCAAAGTGGCGGCGGCCTGATCGACGCTGCCGTGACGCTGGATCGCCCGTTGCGCGCGCAGCTTGGAAAAGTGGCAGGGCAGTTCGACGTTCTCGCGCACCGACAGAAACGGCAGCAGGTTGAACTGCTGGAAGATATAACCGGTGTGATCGACGCGGAAACGGTCGCGGGCACCGGCCGACAGTTCGGTGAGTTCCTGGCCGAGCAGGCGAATGCTGCCGCGGCTGGGTTTCTGCACGCCGCCCAGCAGCCCGAGCAGGGTGGTTTTGCCGCTGCCGCTCGGGCCTTTGAGGAACAGGGTTTCTCCTGCTTCCAGGCGGAACGCAGGGATGTCCAGCAACTGTGGGTGGCCGGGCCAGTTGAAGCCCAGGTCAGACAGTTCGATTAACGCTTGAGTCATGGTTGCAGTTCACGCATTGGGCTTTCTGTAGAAGCGAGCTTGCTCGCGAAAGACGTTAACGATAACGCGGCATTCCGGTGAACGCGGCGCGCTTGAGTTTTTCGTGAGCAAGCTGGTTCCTACAACTTCAGGGTGGCTGCGGTGGCCGTCGCTTCAACACCTTGCTGGCCGCTCGGACCGATCAGTTGTACCTGGATTTTCTGGGTGGCGGGGAAGGTCTTGAACACTTGCGTCAGGTCGAAATTGCTCAGGGCCGTCGGCGTGGCGCACGTGAATTGGTAGTGCGCATGGATCTCGCTGTGGTCGTGATGATGCTCGTGGGCGGCGGCGCCTTTGCCGTCGGTGGCGTGGTCGTCATCGTCGTCGTCATGGTCGGCTTCAGGCTTGTCGCCGAACAGCGGGCTGTTGAGCTCCTGGGTGCTGATCACGCAGCCGGCGGCTTTGGGCAGGTTGAACAGGGCCAGCGGATTTTCCAGCTGTTTGCGCGCGGCGGCGACCTTGGCCTTGTCGGCGGCGGTGCTGGCCTGGTGTTCGAAGCCCACGAGGTTCATCGCCGGGCTGTCGAACTCCACTTCCAGCGCCTGGCCGTCGAGCACGGCGTTTAGGCGACCGACCCCGTGTTCATGGGCGCCCAGGCTGCCGTGTTCATGTTCGTGATCGTCATGAGCGTGGGCGACAGCCAATGGCAGCAGGGCAAACGGCAAAGCGAGCAGCAGACGGCGCATGAGAGGGCTCCAGAACATGAAAGTTTTGTTATGTGATCTTATAACAATGTTGCGAGAGTTTGACCGCCTGCTTGGCGTTGCGCAAGCCGCGTGGGAGCATGCCCGTCAGAAAAGTGCAGGAGTAAGGACGATGTTGCGAATTCGTGGAACTGTCGGCGACCTGCCGGTGGATTTGACCCTGGAGCTGGACGACGGCGACTGGGCCCGGCTGGGCGCGCAGTTGCAGGCGGCTCCGGTGCCGACTGCGCCAACCGTTGCGCCGGTCAAACAGACCGATGACCTGTGGCAGAAAGCCCAGGACCTGTTACGCAAGGCCGGGCAACTCAGCGGGTTGGAGTTACTGGATCAACTGGAAGGTCTGGCCGGCGATGCTGCGTCCGGCAAGCGCCTGTTGGTGCGCTTGCGACACAGTGCCAATGTGAAAGTCGCCAGCGGCGGGGACACGCCGCTGTACCGTTGGGTCGAGGCTTAATACAGCGCGGCGAACAACTTGCGACGGTATACGGTTACCAGCGGATGCTCATTGCCGAGCAATTCGAACACCTGCAGCAGGGTCTTGTGCGGCAAACCCTCGCTGTAGCTGCGATTGCGGATAAACAGCTTCAGCAAGCCTTCCAGCGCCGCGTCGTATTGCTGGCGCGCCAGTTGTTGAATCGCCAGTTGATAGGCCGCTTCATCGTCCTGCGGGTTTTGCGCCAGGCGGCTTTTCAGTTCGGCCGCGTCCGGCAGGTCGGCAGCCTGGCGCAGGAACGTGATCTGTGCCTTCGCCCCGGCGAGTGCGGCCTTGTGCTCATCGCCCTTCACGGCATCCAGCACGGCCTGGGCTTCGCCCAATTCGCCACGTTCGGCCAGGCAGCGCGCGTACAGGATCAGCGCGGCGGCGTTGGTGTTGTCTTCGCCCAACAGTGCGACCAGCACCGCTTCGGCCTCGCTGATACGCCCTTCGGCAAACAGCGCCTGAGCCTGTTCCAGAGGATCGGCCGCGGCCGGTGGTGGCATCTGTACATGTGGCTCCAGCATCGCCCGCACCGCCGACTCCGGCTGTGCACCGGCAAATCCGTCCACCGGTTGGCCATCCTTGAACAACACCACGGTTGGCAGGCTGCGAATGCCAAAACGCGCGACGATATCCTGCTCGGCCTCGCAGTCGACCTTGGCCAGCAGCAACTCGCCCTGATAACTCTCGGCAATCTGCGCCAACAGCGGCATCAGCGCTTTGCACGGCGCACACCACTCGGCCCAGAAATCCACCAGCACGGGCTTGTGGAACGAGTTCTCGATCACCGCCTGGTCGAAGGTGGCGGTGGTGGCATCGAAGATGTACGGCGTGGGCTCACTCATGGGGCGTCTCGAATAAAGCGGGAATGGGGCAACTATAAGGGCTGGCGCCGCGAATGGTACAGGCTCACCTTGCGAAACTCCCAAGGTTCGGCCAGGTCTGGCAACGTCAGCGCATCAAGGATCTCCAACCGCCGATAATCCGGGTGTTGAAAGTCCTTCACCCGCGAATCCGCCACCAGCGCTTCGCGGCCGCGGGTCAGAAACTGGTCCAGCAGCGGCAGGTTGGCACGGTCGTAGAGCACGTCGGCCACCAGGATCAGGTCGAAGCGGTCGGCTTCGGCGAAAAAGTCTGCCGAATAACCCAGTGCCACACCGTTGAGTTCGGCGTTGGCCCGGCAGGCGGCCAACGCCAGTGGGTCAAGGTCGCAGGCCACCACCTCCAGCGCGCCCGCTTTGACGGCGGCAATCCCGGCCACGCCGGAGCCGGCGCCAAAATCCAGTACGCGCTTGCCGGCGACCCATTCGGGGTAGGCCGCCAGGTAACGCGCCAACGCCAGACCGCTGGCCCAGCAGAAACTCCAGTAGGGCGGCTCATGCAGGATGCGCCGGGTTTCCTCCTGGCTGAATTCGCGGTCCATGTTGTCCGCGTCCAGCAACCACAGCGACAGCTCGGTGCCCGGCAGCGGGCAGGGCACCAGTTGCGCGTCGCCGATCAATTCGCTCAGGGCGCGCTGCAGGTGCAGCGGTGGCGTCATGGTGCCTTGACGAGTTGCAGGGGGCCGGTGGTCTGGGTGATCGCCTGGGTGATACGCACCGCGGGCAGGTGCAGGATCAACTGGCCGGACTGGCTGGCGCGGCCGCGTAATTCAACCCGCGCACCGACCGGGAAGGCCTCGGGGTTGAAGCGCAGACGGAAGGCCAGCGGCTTGCCGTTGGCGTTCAACACGCTGCTGGCGAGCAGTTGCTGCGGGCGGTTGCGCTCATCGATCACCAGCAATGCCAGTTCGACCTCGGCGTTGGCCGGCACGCCGTTGAGGACGCCGCTGATTTCCCGTTGATAAGCCGGCAAGGGGCCGAGGTCTTCAATACCGGGCACTTTTTTCTCTTGTGCCGGTGTGGGTTGAGGCGCGGCCGGCTTGGGGGCTTCGCTGCTGCAGGCGACCAGAAAACTGAACAGGGCGAGTAAAACCAGTGGTCGTAGCTGCATGTACGGCTCCAGAAAGGACAAAATCCGTGGTTTGAAAATCAACAAACATAATAGCCCGCCTATATACCGTAAAGGCTATGGCTTGTCTTGCCACGGGGATGCGCTACCATGGCCCTCCCTTTTTTTGTTGCCTGCCACCATGCACTGTCCCTTCTGCGGTGCCAACGACACCAAGGTCATTGACTCGCGTCTGGTCGCCGAGGGCGATCAAGTGCGTCGCCGGCGCGAATGCCTGGCCTGCGGTGAACGTTTCACCACCTTCGAAACCGCCGAACTGGTATTGCCCCGTCTGATCAAGTCCGACGGCAGCCGCCAGCCTTTCGACGAAGACAAACTTCGCGCCGGTATGCAGCGCGCCCTGGAAAAACGCCCGGTGAGTGTCGAGCGGCTGGAGGCGGCGCTGGTGCATATCAAGCACAAGCTGCGCGCGACCGGCGAGCGCGAGGTCAAGAGCCTGGTGGTTGGAGAACTGGTGATGGGCGAGCTGCAAAAGCTCGATGAAGTCGCCTATATCCGTTTCGCCTCGGTGTATCGACGCTTCCAGGACCTCAATGAGTTCCGCGAAGAGATCGACCGCCTGGCCCGTGAGCCGGTTAAACAATGACGACACCTTCCGCTGAGCAGGCCGTGCTCGACGCCCATTACATGGCGCGTGCGCTCGAACTGGCGCGCAAGGGCCTCTACACCACGCACCCTAACCCGCGTGTGGGTTGCGTGATCGTGCGTGATGGGCAGGTTGTCGGCGAAGGCTGGCATGAGCGCGCCGGCGAGCCCCACGCCGAGCCCAACGCCCTGCGCGCCGCCGGTGACAAGGCGCGTGGCGCCACGGTGTATGTGACCCTCGAACCCTGCAGCCATCATGGGCGTACACCGCCGTGCGCGGATGCCTTGGTGAGCGCAGGTGTAGCCCGTGTCGTTGCAGCGATGCAGGACCCCAACCCGGAAGTGGCCGGGCGTGGCATGCAGCGCTTGGCTCAGGCCGGCATCGAGGTCCATGGCGGTGTCCTCGAGGCGCAGGCGCGAGCATTGAACCCGGGGTTCCTCAAACGCATGGAACACGGCCTGCCATTTGTGCGGGTCAAGCTGGCGATGAGCCTGGATGGCCGTACCGCCATGGCCAGCGGCGAAAGCCAATGGATCACCGGCCCGGCTGCCCGCGCCGCCGTGCAACGCCTGCGTGCCGAAGCCAGTGTAGTGCTGACCGGCGCCGACACTGTATTGGCCGATGGTGCGCGCCTGACCGTGCGTGCCGCCGAGCTGGGCCTGGATGAGGCCACCACCGCCTTGGCCATGTCGCGCCCGCCATTGCGCGTGCTGATCGACGGCCGCCTGCGCGTGCCGCTCGATGCGCCGTTCTTCAAGGCCGGGCCAGCGTTGGTCATCACCTGTGTCACGCCGGAGAATCAGTTCCCTCGTGGCCCTGAGTGCCTGGTGGTACCGGGAGTTGCTGGCCAGGTCGACCTGCGCTCGGCGCTGGTTGCCCTGGCCGCCCGTGGCGTCAACGAGGTGTTGGTAGAAGCCGGCCCAAGCCTGGCAGGCGCTTTTGCCCAGCAGGGCCTGGTCGACGAGTACGTGATTTTCGTCGCCGGCAAGTTTCTCGGTTCCGCTGCCCGGCCTTTGTTGGACTGGCCGCTTGAGAAACTGGCGGATGCCCCCCAACTCAAGATCACTGAAATGCGCGCTGTGGGCGACGACTGGCGAGTCACTGCCATTCCTTTGCCAGTAGCGAGCGTATAATTTTCGGCCTGCGCCAGGCGCAGCCCCGTTTTCCAGGAGAAGGCCATGTTCACCGGCATCATCGAATCCATCGGCAGCATCCGCGCCATGACCCCAAAAGGCGGCGATGTGCGCCTGCTGGTTGAAACCGGCAAGCTCGATCTCGGCGACGTCAAGCTGGGCGACAGCATCGCCGTCAACGGCGTGTGCCTGACCGTCATCGAGTTGCCGGGCAACGGCTTTGCCGCTGATGTCAGCCGGGAAACCCTGGACTGCACCGCGATGAATGACCTCAAGGCGGGCAGCCCGGTCAACCTGGAAAAAGCCCTGACCCCCACCACCCGCCTGGGCGGTCACTTGGTCAGCGGCCATGTCGACGGCGTTGGCGAAGTGGTGGCGCGCAGCGAAAACGCACGTGCCGTGGAATTCCGCATCCGTGCCCCCAAAGAGCTGGCCAAGTACATCGCCCACAAAGGCTCGATCACCGTCGACGGCACCAGCCTGACCGTGAATGCGGTGAATGGCGCCGAGTTTGAACTGACCATCATTCCCCACACCCTCAGCGAAACCATCATGGCCTCCTACCAGCCGGGTCGCCGGGTGAACCTGGAAGTGGACTTGCTTGCCCGTTACCTGGAGCGCCTGCTGTTGGGCGATAAGGCCGCAGAGCCTGCGTCCGGGAACATCACTGAAAGTTTTCTGGCCGCTAACGGCTACCTGAAATCCTGACCAAGGGGGTGCCGCGTGGCGCTCAATAGCATCGAAGAACTGGTTGAAGACATCCGCCAAGGCAAGATGGTCATCCTGATGGATGACGAAGACCGCGAAAACGAAGGCGACATCATCATGGCCGCCGAGGCCTGCCAGGCCGAGCACATCAACTTCATGGCCAAGCACGCCCGCGGGCTGATCTGCATGCCCATGAGCCGCGAGCGCTGCGAGTTGCTCAAGCTGCCGTTGATGGCGCCGCGCAATGGGTCGGGTTTCGGCACCAAGTTCACGGTTTCCATTGAGGCCACCACTGGCGTCACCACCGGCATCTCCGCCGCTGACCGCGCGCGCACCGTACAAGCCGCTGCCGCCAAGGACGCCAAGGCTGAGGACATCGTCAGCCCGGGCCACATTTTCCCGTTGATGGCCCAGCCGGGCGGTACTCTGGCGCGTGCCGGCCACACCGAAGCCGCCTGCGACCTGGCGCGCATGGCCGGTTTTGAGCCGAGCGGGGTGATCTGCGAGGTGATGAACGACGACGGCACCATGGCCCGTCGTGCTGAACTGGAAACCTTTGCCGCTGAACACAACATCAAGATCGGCACTATTGCCGACCTGATCCACTACCGCATGATCCACGAACGTACCGTTCAGCGGATTGCCGAGCAGCCGTTGGACAGCGAACTGGGCCAATTCAATTTGGTGACCTACCGTGATTCAGTGGAAGGCGACGTGCACATGGCCCTGACCCTGGGCAACATCTGCGCGGAAGAACCGACCCTGGTGCGGGTGCACAACATGGACCCGCTGCGTGACCTGCTGATGGTCAAGCAACCGGGTCGCTGGAGCCTGCGGGCCGCCATGGCTGCGGTTTCCGAGGCAGGCAGTGGTGTGGTGCTGTTGCTCGGTCACCCGCTGGATGGCGACGTGCTGCTGGCGCATATCCGCGAAACCGCCGACCACGCGCCGGTGAAAAAACCGACCACCTACAGCATTGTCGGTGCCGGTTCGCAGATCCTGCGTGACCTCGGTGTGCGCAAAATGCGCCTGATGAGCGCACCGATGAAATTTAATGCGATATCCGGTTTCGACCTGGAAGTTGTAGAATACGTGCCCTCCGAATAAAGGCCGGCGATTCCTGCCCCTTGTTCGCGGTTAAATCATCACTAAGGGGCGCCTTTTTCGCGTCCCGGCTCTTTAAGAGATTTGTCGAATGACCCTGAAGACCATCGAAGGTACCTTCATCGCCCCCAAAGGCCGCTATGCCCTGGTGGTTGGCCGCTTCAACAGCTTCGTGGTTGAAAGCCTGGTAAGTGGCGCTGTGGACGCCCTGGTTCGCCACGGTGTGAGCGAAAGCGACATCACCATCATCCGTGCCCCTGGCGCCTTCGAGATTCCACTGGTTGCGCAAAAAGTCGCGCAACAGGCCGAATACGCGGCGATCATCGCCCTGGGCGCGGTCATTCGTGGCGGTACCCCGCATTTCGAATACGTGGCTGGCGAATGCACCAAGGGCCTGGCCCAGGTGTCCATGGAGTTCGGCGTACCGGTTGCCTTCGGCGTACTGACCGTTGATTCCATTGAACAAGCCATCGAGCGTTCCGGCACCAAGGCCGGTAACAAAGGCGCCGAGGCTGCCCTGTCCGCCCTGGAAATGGTCAGCCTGCTGTCGCAGTTGGAGGCCAAGTGATTTCCGACGAGAGCGATCGTTTCAACCCACGCGACCCACGCCCAGCGGACGCCGGCAAGCCATCGAAGAACGAGAAGCGCCGCGCTGCTCGTCAATTGGCGACCCAGGCGCTGTATCAGCGTCAACTGGCGGGCGCTTCGTTGAACGAAATCGAAGCGCAGTTTCGCGTCGACAACGATTTCACCTTTGCCGATCTGCCGTACTTCCACGACATTCTGCACGGTGTGCATGCCCACCTGACCGAGATCGATACGGCCCTGGCGCCTTGCCTGGACCTGACCCTCGAAGAGCTGGACCCGGTTGAGCTGTGCGTGATGCGGCTGTCGGCCTGGGAACTGATCTATCGTGTCGACGTACCGTACCGCGTGGTGATCAACGAAGGTATCGAACTGGCGAAAGTCTACGGTTCGACCGACGGCCACAAGTTCGTCAACGGCGTGCTCGACAAACTGGCCCCGCGCCTGCGTGAAGCCGAAGTGAAGGAACATAAGCGCTGATTTGCGCTTGAGTCCCTGATGGGTGAGTTCGAGCTGATCCGCAATTACTTCGCCGCCGCGCCTTGTGCGCAAGGTGGCGAAGGCGTTGCCCTGGGGATCGGCGACGACTGCGCCTTGCTGGCGCTCCCGCCCGGGGAGCAGTTGGCAATCTCTACGGATACATTGGTGGCCGGCGTGCACTTTGCCGACCCCTGCGATCCCTTCCTGCTCGGCCAGCGTTCACTGGCCGTGGCGGTAAGCGACCTGGCCGCCATGGGCGCCAACCCTCTTGCGTTTACGCTTGCCCTGACGACTCCGACGGTCGATGCCGATTGGCTGCAACGCTATGCCCAGGGTTTGAACGCCATGGCGCAACATTGCGGTGTGAGGCTGGTCGGTGGCGACACCACCCGTGGCCCGCTGAGCCTGACCCTGACGGTATTGGGGCGTGTGCCGGCTGGGCAGGCGTTGACGCGCAGCGGGGCGCGGCCGGGTGACCTGCTGTGTGTCGGAGGGGCGTTGGGTAATGCGGCCGGGGCCTTGCCGCTGGTGCTCGGCCAGCGCAGTGCGCAGGCCGCCATTGCCGATCCGTTGCTTGCGCATTACTGGTCGCCACAACCGCAACTGGCCTTGGGGTTGGCGCTGCGGGGCAGGGCCACGTCTGCGATGGATATCTCCGATGGGCTGTTGGCTGATTGCGGGCATATTGCCAAGGCGTCGTCTGTCGGCCTGTTGGTCGAGCGTCAGCAGCTGCCACTGTCCGCGGCCCTGCTGGCATTTGTCGGCGATGACGAGGCGCGTGTGGCCGCCCTGAGCGGCGGTGACGACTACGTACTGGTGTTCACCTTGCCGCCAGCCGAGTTGGCACCGCTGCTGGCCGACGGCTGGCCGATTCATGTGATCGGCCGGGTCGAGGCGGGGCAGGGCGTGACGCTGCTCGATGCGAACGGGCAGGACATCACTCCGGCCGTTCGTGGTTATCAGCATTTTCGCGAGACGCCGTGAACTGGCTACCTGCACTACCCTCTATACGGTTCACACTGTGTCGGAGACCTTTCACCATGCCTATGCGTCATTGGCTGCTGATAGCGCTGTGTACCGTCGCGCCGCTGGTGCAGGCGGATGAGGCGTCGCCTCCAGGCAAAGTCATGCTGGCCAGCGAGGAGTGGAACGACTACACCAACCCGGATGGCACAGGGCTGGCCTGGGACGTGTTGCGAAAGATCTTCGAGCCGGCAGGCATCACCTTAGAAAGCCGCAGCGTGCCTTATACCCGCTCGGTCGGCCTGGCCCAGCGCGGCGAAGTGGATGGCTGGGTCGGTTCTTACCGCAACGAAGCCGAGGGCGTGCTGTACCCCCACTGGAACTTCGACTCCGACCACATCTACGCACTGGGGCTGGCCACTGCGCCGACACCGAGCATCGCAACGCTGGGCAACTACCGTCTGGCCTGGGTGCGCGGCTACAAGTACGAGGAGTACTTGCCCAATGTGCGTCGCTTCAACCCGGTCGAGCGGCGCAGCGGCATCCTGCCGATGCTGCAACACGGGCGCGCCGATTTTTACATCGATGCGCTGTCCGAAGCCAAATACGTCCTCGCTCAGGCCGATGACCCCGCGCAGTTCAAACTCACGCACATCGCCGAGCTGCCGTTGTACATAGGCTTTGCCGATAACGAGCGTGGCCGTGCGTTGATGGCGGTGTATGACCGGCGCATGGCTGCTCTGGTCAAAAGTGGCGAACTGAAGCCGATTTTCGAGCAGTGGAAACAGCCGTATCCGTTCTGACCTGCATAGAACCAGGACGAAGGCCAATCGAACCTATTGATCTTTATCAGCGATAATTCAGCTTAAGCGTCTGTAGGAACCTGCTGTTACAATGACAGCCTCTGTGAAATCTGAAATCAGGAGCACACGGTGCCCGTCGTTTTCGTCGCCGCTTCCAAGCTGCCTACCCCTTTTGCCACCTTCACCATGAACGGCTTTCTCGAAGAGGCCACCGGCCGCGAGCACGTTGTGCTCAGCCTGGGTGACATCGCCGATGGCGCGCCGGTGCTGGGCCGTGTGCATTCTGAGTGCCTGACCGGTGACGCGCTGTTCAGCCAGCGTTGCGACTGTGGTTCGCAGTTGGAAGCCGCATTGCGAGCCATCGCCCGTGAAGGCCGTGGTGTGTTGCTGTACCTGCGCCAGGAAGGCCGTGGTATTGGCCTGATGAACAAGATCCGCGCCTATGAGCTGCAGGACGGCGGGGCCGACACCGTCGAAGCCAACGAGCGCCTGGGTTTTGCCGCCGATCAGCGTGACTACGGCATCTGCCTGCCGATGCTGGAACATCTGGGTGTGAAATCCCTGCGCCTGATGACCAACAACCCGCGCAAGGTCAAGGCCTTGACCGAGATGGGCATCACCGTGGCCGAGCGCGTGCCGCTGCACACTGGGCACAACCCGCACAACAAGCTCTACCTGGCGACCAAGGCGAGCAAACTCGACCACATGATGGGCAACGAGCACCAGGGCGAGGTCGACCGCGCGTGACCCGTGGCCAGGTGAAACGGCGACTGTCCTTCAACTGGTGGCAGTACCTGGCCCTGGCGTTGCTGCCCTTGTTCATGATCAGCCTGCTGTTCGGTCAGGCCGAACCGATGCTGTCGATATTGGCCATGCCGTTTTTTATCGCCGGAGTGGCCTCGATGTTTCTGAGCCTGCGTTACTTCAACGGCTATAAACATGCCCTGATCGCCACCTCTAAAGCCCTCGACACCCAAAATGAACCGGCTGCCTGGATCACCCTCGCGGCCCGTCGACGCACGGCGTTGCTGGTGGCTGCCTTGCCGGCCTGGATCGGTGCGCTGGCGGTATTCGTTGGCCTGGAAGCGGTGCCCTTGTGCTTACTGGCACTGTCGACCCTGGTGTTGTTCTACCTTTACCGCATCCCGCGTCAGCTGGGATGAGGCGCTACTGGCTGGCGGTGCTGCTGCTGGCATTCAGTGTTCAGGGGATGGCCGTTGAACGTGTGGTCAGCCTGGCGCCGTCCCTCTCTGAAATGGTGGTGGAACTGGGTGCCGCCGACCTGCTGGTGGGCGTGCTCGACGGCGGCGAAAGGCCCGCTGCATTGGCCAAGGTGCCCTCGGTCGGGCGTTACGGCCAATTGGACATGGAGCGCCTGCTCAGTCTCAAACCCGACCTGATCCTGCTGTGGCCCGGCAGCGTCGGCCCAGCCCAGCGCGAGCAGTTGCAGCGCCTGAACATTCCGGTGTACGTCGCCGAGCCCCACAGCCTTGAACAACTCACCACGCAGGTTCAGGCGATCGCCGAGCAATTGGGCCGCCCTGATACGGGTCGACAGTTGGCCGCGCAATTGCGCCAACGTCTCGCCGAACTGCGCCGGCGCTATCAGCGTACCGAACCGCTGCGGGTGTTCTACCAGGTGTGGAACCAGCCGCTGTATACCGTCGGCGGTGGGCAGATCATCAGCGATGCGCTGAGTGTGTGCGGTGCACGCAATGTCTTCGACGACCTCAAGCTGCCCGCGCCGCAAGTCAGTATCGAGTCGGTATTGCAGCGTAATCCCGAGGTGATCCTGGCGGGGGATCAGCCTCAGTTGGACGCGTGGAAGGCATGGCCCCAAGTCGCCGCGGTGGCGCAGGGGCGTTTATTGCTGGTGCCGGACAAGGGCCTTGAACGGCCCAGCGGGCAGATGCTGGAGGCGGTGGCGCGATTGTGTGAGGTGATTGCCCGTTAGAGTTCCGGTGTCCAGGTCACGCCAAACATCAGTGCCCGACCTTCTTCCCGATAGCCATATTGCTGGCCTTGATACTGATACAACGCGCGGCTGTAGCGTTTATCCAGCAGGTTATCGACCTTCACGTTCAGCGCGACTTCATGGTTCACGGCCCAGCTGGCGCGTAACCCGAGCAATCCATAACCGGCCAACGGGTGTTGGTTCTGCGGGTCGTCGTAGCTGCTGCTGACGGCTTGCCAACTGGCGCCGACGCCGAGTCGGTCGAATTGCCGATCCAGGTCCAGGCTCACGGTGCGTCGGGCGCGACGCACCAAGGTGCGCCCGGAGTCGCGGTCGCGTGGGTCAATCATCGCCAGCCCCAGGCTGCCTTGCCAGCCGAACAGCTCTTGCCGGAGCGTGGCTTCGAAGCCGTTGATGCGCGCCGAGCTGACGTTTTGCGGGCCTGCGCTGCCGAATACGATGGCGTCCCGAATATCGGTGCGGTACAGCGAAGCCTCCAGGCGGAGGGTGTCGCTGAGCTGGCTGCGCCATTGCACTTCGTAGCTTTTCGAGGTTTCGGGTTTCAGATCCGGGTTGCTGTTTTTAAAACCGTATTCGTCCGGGTAGTACAGGTCATTGAACGTCGGGGCACGAAAACCTTCGCTGTAGCTCAGCAGCAGATCGTTGTCCGGGTTGATGGGCAGGGTCAAGGCGCCGCTCCAGCTGTTGTGAGCGCCGAACTGTTGGTTCTGGTCGCGTCGCAGGCCCAGCTCTGTGGAAAAGTATCGGGCTTGAAAGCGGTGCTGGATAAACGCCGCGCGGTTCCAGCGGCTGTCTTCGGCGAACGCGGTGCTGCTGTTGACCTGGTCTTCGTACCAGTCGGCGCCCAGGATAAGACTGTTCTGATCATTGAGGGTCAGATCGTTCTGCCAGTTCAGCGAGTTGCGGTAGGTGTTGAACATACTGCGTTCATCGCTGAGTTTATCCAGGGATTTTTCGCGGTTTTCGCTGTGGCCCAGTTCTACGCGCGATTTCCAGATGTCGTTGATATGAGCGTCGATAAAGCTGCTGACGTTACTGACGGTGAAGTCGGTGTAGGGTTTCTGTTGGAAGCTCTGGTAGGTGGCCGAGTCGTAGCGGCCAAAGGGGTTGTCGAATTCGCTTTTGCCACGGTTATCCAGCACGTTTATGCCGGCATCGACATCATCGGTGAACGCGTGGCTCAGGCTGAAACTGATGGCTTGGTTGCGATAGGCATCATGGTCGCCATCGCTGGGGTACGACGTGTAGGTGCGATTGATCCCGGCGGTGTCATCCAGGCTGGCACCGAGGTTGAAGCGGGTTTGCTGGTCGCCCCCGGACAATCCCAGGCTGCGCTCCCATGTCTGGTGGCTGCCGAAGCCCACATGCATGCGCGGTTGCACACCGGACGCCGTATTGCGCCGTGTGAAGATCTGAATCACCCCGCCGATGGCATCGCTGCCGTAGATCGCCGAGCGTGAACCCCGTAGCACCTCTATACGTTCGATCTGCTCGATGTTGAGGTATTGCAGGTTGCTGGTGCCGGTGGTGGAGCTGCTGATGCGCTGGCCGTCCACCAGCACCAGGCTCTGGGCGGTGGAGGTTCCACGAATATAAACGTTGGTCGCGCTGCCACGACCACCACTTTGTGCCACTTGCACGCCTGGCACACGGCTCAGCAAGTCGCTCACGCTGGTGGGCTGCAGGCGGTCGATATCGTCGCGAGTGAAGACGGTGTTGGTGGCGCTGCTGTCGCTGCGCGCCTGGACCTGGCGGTTGGCGCTGATGACGACATCGGGGAGTTTCAGGGCGTTGTCGCGCTCGAAGGTGTCGGCGAGCAGGTCGGTAGCGGGGAGCAGTAACAGCGGCAGGGCAAAGCGCAGGCGGTTCATGGGCTTTCCGTAGCATTGGAATTTGGCATAAATCAAATGGAAGAGGGCCCGCTCCCGATTGCAGTGGATCAGCCTCACCATCCATGGCTGATCCACCGCTATCGGGAGCAAGCCCCCTTCCACATTTGGCTTCGACTTACAGGTTCAGTAGCGCCATGCGCTCGCGCACCGCTGCCTCAATGCCGGCCTCATCCAGCCCGCATTCAGCCAGCATCTGCGCCGGTTTGGCATGTTCGACGTAAACATCCGGCAAGCCCAGGTGCAGCACCGACTTGAGCACGTTCTCCCGCGCCAGGAACTCACTGACCGCCGCGCCCGCGCCACCCATGATGGCGTTCTCTTCGATGGTCACCAACAGCTCATGGCTACCGGCAACTTCGCGCACGAGCGCTTCGTCGAGCGGCTTGACGAAACGCATGTCGACCACGGTGGCGTCGATCTTCTCGGCCACTTTCAAGGCTTCGGCCAGTTGCACGCCAAACACCAGGAATGCAGTTTTGCTACCTTGGCGGCGAACGATGCCTTTGCCGATTTCGATAGGCTCCAGGTCCTTCTCGATCACTGCATTCGGGCCGGTCCCACGTGGATAACGCACGGCGGCCGGGCCGTTGTACAGGTGGCCTGTGCTGAGCATTTTGCGCAGTTCGTTCTCGTCGCTCGGTGTCATCACCAGCATGCCGGGGATGCAACGCAGGTACGACAGATCGAAACTGCCGGCGTGGGTAGGGCCGTCTTCGCCCACCAGGCCGGCGCGATCAATGGCGAACAAGACGTCGAGATTCTGCACGGCCACATCGTGAACAAGCTGGTCATAAGCGCGCTGCAGGAACGTCGAGTAAATCGCCACCACCGGCTTGGCGCCTTCACAGGCCATGCCGGCGGCGAACGTGACCGCGTGCTGTTCGGCAATCGCCACGTCGAAGTAGCGCAACGGGAAACGCTCGCTGAACGCCACCAGGTCGGAGCCTTCCTTCATCGCCGGGGTTATGCCTACCAGGCGCGGGTCGGCGGCGGCCATGTCGCACAGCCATTCGCCAAACACCCCGGAATACTTCGGCCCGCTGGCTTTTTTCGGCGCGGCGGCGGGGGCGTCCAGCGGTTCCAGCTTGGTGATCGCGTGGTAGCCGATCGGGTCGACTTCCGCCGGGGCGAAGCCTTTGCCCTTCTTGGTGACGATATGCAGGAACTGCGGGCCCTTGAGGTCACGCATATTGCGCAACGTGGCGATCAGGGTCGGCAGGTCGTGGCCGTCGATGGGGCCGATGTAGTTCCAGCCCAGCTCTTCGAACAGGGTGCCGGGCACCAGCATGCCCTTGGCATACTCTTCAGTGCGGCGGGCAATTTCCCACGCGCCGGGCAGACGCGAGAGCACCTTCTTGCTGCCTTCACGCATGCTGGCGTAAGTACGGCTGGAAAGGATTTTGGCCAGGTAATTGGACAGGCCACCGACATTGCGCGAGATCGACATGTCGTTGTCGTTGAGGATCACCAGCATGTTGGCGTCCACTTCCGGCGCGTGGTTCAGCGCCTCGAAGGCCATGCCGGCGGTCAGCGCGCCGTCACCAATCACCGCAATCGCCTTGCGATCGCTGTTTTGCAGACGGGCGGCAATCGCCATGCCCAGCGCCGCACTGATAGAGGTGCTGGAGTGGCCGACGCCAAAGGTGTCGTACTCGCTCTCGGCGCGACGCGGGAAGGCGGCCAGGCCGTCTTTCTGGCGCAGGGTGCCCATGCGCTCGCGACGACCGGTCAGGATTTTATGTGGATACGCCTGGTGGCCCACGTCCCACACCAGCCGGTCATCCGGCGTGTCGAACACGTAATGCAGGGCGATGGTCAGCTCGATCACGCCCAGCCCGGCACCGAAATGCCCACCGGTCTGGCCGACCGTGTAGAGCAATTCCAGGCGCAACTCATCGGCCAGGGTTTCCAGCTCGGCTTCACCCAGTCGACGCAGGCCGTCCGGCGTGGCAGCACGGTCGAGCAGGGGCGTGGACGGGCGCTTGCGGGGAATCTCTTGAAACGTCGTGGGCATCAGGCGAATCGTTATAGGTATAAAAGAGGCGGCAGTTTACCTCAAGCATCGCAAACTGCCCACGCGGAGCGCCGAACTTGGCTGATATGCGGCGTGAATGGCCGCACTTATCAGTGGCGACGTTCGACGATATACCGCGCCAGGTTGCGCAGTGGCTCGGCTGCCGCGTCGAAAGGTCGCAGGGCATCCAGGGCCTGGTCGCGCAGTTCCAGGGCGTAGACCTTGGCGGCGTCAAGGCCGAGCAGCGACGGATAGGTCGGTTTGTCCCGTGCGATATCGGCACCTTGGCGTTTGCCCAGGGTGGCGGTGTCACTCTCCACGTCGAGAATGTCGTCCTGCACCTGGAATGCCAGGCCGATGGCTTGGGAGTAGGTCTGCAGAGCCGCCAATTGCGCAGCTTGCGCGCGGCCACTGGCCAGGGCACCCAGGTGCACGGCGGCTTCGATCAGTGCGCCGGTCTTGTGGCGATGCATATGTTCCAGGGCTTGCTGGCCCAGTTTGAGGCTGACGGAGCCCATGTCGATGGCTTGCCCGCCCACCATGCCGGCCGGGCCCGCGGCATGGGCCAGTGCGGTCACCATGCGCAGGCGGATCTCGGCACTCACGCTGCTCAAGCGCGGGTCCAGCAAGGCGCTGAACGCCAGGCTCTGCAGGCCGTCACCGGCCAGAATCGCATAAGCCTCGTCAAAGGCTTTATGGGTCGTCGGCTGGCCGCGACGCAGGTCGTCGTCGTCCATGGCCGGCAAATCGTCATGCACCAGGGAGTAGGCGTGAATCAGTTCTACCGAACACGCCGCGCCATTGGCCTGCTCGGCCGGCGCACCCAGCGCTTCACAGGCCGCATAGGCCAGCAAGGGGCGCACACGCTTGCCGCCATTCATCACGCTGTAGCGCATGGCTGCATAAAGGCGGTCCATTTCTGGGCTTGGCGCAACGAACAACGGTTCCAGCGCCGCATTGACCCGGGCTTGGCTACTGGCCTGATACGCGTCGATCATTGCGGCTCTTCCGCATCGAAAGGTTCCTCGGCCAACTCCCCGTCACGTTCCAGCAGCACCTGCACCTTCTGCTCCGCCTGCGCCAACGCGCTCTGGCAGTCGCGAGTCAGGCCGATGCCTTGCTCAAACGCCGTCAACGAGTCTTCCAGCGACAACTCGCCGTTCTCCAGACGCTCGACCAGGGTTTGCAGGTCGGCGAGGGATTGTTCGAAATCGAGTGCAACTTTTTTGCGGGCCATGGCGGCTATTCCGGTAGACGGTAAACCGGCGCGACACTAGCAGACATGGGGGACTGGGGCAAATGAGGAGGGGGTGTTTCAGTTGCCCCGACCGTTGATTTGATAGCGCGTGCTACGGCCCCCACCGGCTAATCGCACCAGGCAGTTTTTATCCAGCAAGTCCGCCAGGTGTCGCGTTGCCGTGGCCTTGGATACCTTCGCTACGGCTGCCAGATCCAGTGTGGATGGTCCATCGAGGAAATACCTGAGGCGTGAGCCGAATAGGGTGCTTATTCGGCTCATTTAGTGAGCCGATTGTGCATCCTAATCGGCTCACGCCTCAGGCGGGCATTGCCTACGACTGAGTGCATCGCTCTTGTGCGTTCTTCAATTGGCTTTCGAATTCAAGCAAGCCTGCCTGCATCTTTTGCAGCGTAATGATCTGCACCGCCAGCTCGTGCTTCTTGTTGGCGATGGCCTGGTCCGCCCGTTCCCAAGGCAATGTGTCACCTTGATGCCCGTGCAGGATTTCCTGCAATTCCTTGAGCTTGAACCCCAGCTGTTGCGCGCACTTGATAAACATCAGCAGCTCGACGCTCTGCTCCGAATAAACCCGATACTGGCCCTGCCGCTGCGGTGCCGGCAGCAGCCCAATTGCCTCATAGTGACGAATCGCCTTGATGGTGGTGCCCGACCTTTGCGCGGCTTTGCCGATGTACATGAAAATTCCCTTTTTCAAATAGTGCGAGGACCTGTTTCAACCACTTGGCCCGCTGCGTCAGTGTAGAGCCCAGCACTGGCCCGAACAGTAACGTCTTGACCGGCTTGATGCCACACAACCCCAGCGTGGTCTTGCGCATCTGATGGATGCCCGGCATGTGATAGAACCAGCGGTAGTACCACGGTGGTGTATCCAGGGTCACCAACAGGTGTGCGGTCCGGCCTCGCAGCAGCTTGTCGGGGAAAGCCTTGCCTGCCCGGTACTTGAAGGCAAAACCGGACAGGAAAACGCGGTCAATGAAGCCCTTCATCAAGGCGGGGATGCCGCCCCACCAGATCGGGAAGACAAACGTCAGATGGTTGGCCCAGAGGATGTCGGATTGCGCGCTGAGCAGGTCGGGTTCCAGCGGTTGGCTCTGGCTGTAGCCGTGATGCAGGACCGGGTCGAAAGCCAGGTCGCCCAAGCGCAGGACGCGTATTTGATGACCGGCGGCTTTTGCGCCGTGGATGTAGGTGTCAGCCAGGGCCGAACAGAAACTGGTGGAGGATGGGTGGCCGAGGATGACGAGGATGCGTTGGGACACGGTGGGGTGAATCCTGAAAGGGGGTTTCAGGGTAGGGGGTGCCGTATAGGGGAGAGTCAAGGACCACGGCTAACGCCATGTTTGTTGTCGACCCAATGGCGAATGGTCTCGGCAATACGCTGGTGCTACATATTGAAAACCGCCTGCGGGAGCGCAGCGGCTCAATTTGCCCAGCATTGAACAGATTGAGCGAGAGTTGGCCCGGTCGAACCGGGCAAGTAAAGAAAGCCTGCTTTTCAGGGCAGGCTTGTCGTCACACTCGGTCGGCTTACTTCTGATGGGCCGTCAGCGCCGCGTACCCATTCATCAAGTTGCGATAGTTAGGAATACGTTGGGACAACAGGTTCCCCAGCCCTTCGATATCGTTGCGCCAGTCGCGGTGCAGCTCACACGCCACCGAGAACCAGTTCATCATCTGTGCCCCGGCTTGGGTCATCCGGTTCCATGCCGCCTGTTGCACCGTGGTGTTGAATGTTCCCGACGCATCGGTGACCACAAACACATCAAACCCTTCCGCCAGCGCCGACAACGTCGGGAACGCCACGCATACATCCGTCACTACACCGGCAATGATGATCTGCTTGCGGCCGGTCGCCTTGATCGCCTTGACGAAGTCTTCGTTGTCCCACGCGTTAATCTGACCAGGGCGAGCGATGTACGGCGCGTCCGGGAACATTTCCTTCAGCTCCGGCACCAGTGGGCCGTTGGGGCCTTGCTCGAAGCTGGTGGTGAGAATGGTCGGCAGGTTGAAGAACTTGGCCAGGTTCGCCAGGGCGAGCACGTTGTTTTTGAATTCGTTGGGGGAGAAGTCCTGCACCAGGGAGATCAGGCCGGTCTGGTGGTCGACCAGCAGAACCACGGCGTCGTCTTTGTTGAGGCGGTTGTAGGTTGGAGTGCTCATGGTTGAATCCTTTTTTTGTTTAGGTTGGTTGGGCGTTGCGTTCAACATGGGCACAGGTTAATGGGTCAGTGGCGGGGGATAAATCGGGCGGCGCGTGTCTTACTGTCAACTGGGGCGTGACAATTGATGGAGAGGATTTGTGCAGCGCGGCGATCACGGGTTGATCGGTGATGCGCGCATTACCGAGACCATCGCCGATGCAGTCGTGCGGGCAGTCAGTTCCTTGCCCTGAGGCGGATACTGGCAAATGTCGATTCTCCCCTGGCTTGCTCCAGGGCACTCGTCGGCATCGGCATCGGCATCGGCGTCGGCGCTGCCTGAATCATCGGTTTCAAAACGATGGGTCGCTCATCGGCCTTCACCAGGCGCTCGTCACTGGGAGGCACGCCAAAGTACTCCCGGTAACATTTGGAGAAGTGCGGCGTGGACACAAACCCACAGAGCAAAGCCAACTCCACCAGTGAGATTGGGGGTTGCTTGAGTAATTGCCGTGCGCGGATCAACCGCAACCGCAGGTAATAACGTGAGGGTGAACAGTGCAGGTACTTCTGGAACATCCGCTCAAGCTGCCGGCGAGACAGGGACACATACGCCGCCAGTTGATCCAGGTCGATCGGATCTTCCAGGTTCGCCTCCATCAGCGTGACGACTTCCTGCAACTTCGGCTGCTGAGTGCCCAGCATATGTTTGAGCGGCACACGCTGATGGTCTCGTTCATTGCGCATGCGTTCGTACACAAACATGTCAGAGATCGCCGCCGACAGCTCGTGCCCATGATCACGACCAATCAAGTACAGCATCATATCCATCGGCGCGGTGCCGCCTGAACTGGTCAGGCGGTTCCGGTCGAGGGTGAACACGCTGGCGCTGAGGGTCACCCGTGGAAAGGCTTCCTGCATGGCCGCCAGCCATTCCCAATGCACGCTGCATTCGAACCCGTCGAGCAACCCCGCCCGGGCCAATACCCAGCTACCTGTACAAATACCGCCCAGACGCTTGGAATGTCGCGCCTGGGCGCGTAGCCACTTCACCAGCTCGCCGGTCACCGTGTTTTGAATGCTCGTACCGCCGCACACCAGTACGATATCGGCGGGCGGCGCGCTGCCTATCGAGCAGTCGGGCGTGATGGGCATGCCATCGCTGGCCCATACGGGATTACCGTCGCAACTGACGGTGTGCCAACGATAGAGCTCCTGGCCCGACAGCTGGTTGGCCATGCGTAGCGGCTCAACGGCAGACGCCAATGAGATCAAGGTGAACTGATCCAGCAGCACAAACGCCAGGCAGGTCACCGGCTGTGCTTTCATGGACCCGAGGCCACCGTCACCGGCTTGCCCAGACGCTCGGGTTGCCGCGCCGTGATCACGCCTACCAGTGAAATCAGCAATGCCAGGACGATTGTCGAAGACACCTCGAAGCGATGTTCGGGCGTCAGCAGCATCACCGCCAATGCGCAACAGATGAAGCCGATGACCACCCAGGTCAGCCAGGGAAACAGCCACATCTTGAACGTCAGCGTGACATTGCGGCGCTGCAGGACCTTGCGCATGCGCAGTTGCGACACGGCAATCACCAGGTACACCAGCAAGGCAATGGCCCCCGAACTGGCCAGCAGAAACTGGAACAGACCGGCCGGCATGAAGTAACTGAGCAGCGTCACGCCGGCCCCCAGTACCGTACTGGCGATCACGGCAGCCCTGGGCACACTCGCGGCGGATGTTTTTTTCATCAATGCGGGCGCATCCCCTCGCTTGCCGAGGGAATACAGCATGCGCGAGGCAATGTAGATGGACGAGTTCATGCAACTGGCCACGGCAATCAACACCACCATGTCCACCAGTAGCTTGGCGTGCGGAATGTTCATCAGCTCAAGGGCGCGCTGATAAGAGCCCACCGAGGCCAACAGGGGATCATTCCAGGGCACCACGGAAATCACCACGAAGATCGACAGCACGTAAAACACGCCAATGCGCCACATCACCGAACGCGTGGCGCGGGCGATATTCTGCGCCGGGTTGCTGGACTCGGCGGCCGCGATGGTGACCGCTTCCGTCCCGATGAAACTGAACATGATGGTAATGAAGGCTCCGACCACCGCAGGCAAGCCGTTAGGTGCGAAACCGCCATGTTCTTCCATCAGCCGACTCAAACCGCTGGCCTCGCGCTCGGGAATCCAGCCCATCAGCACCGCGCCTCCCAGGCCGATAAAACCGATGATCGCCACGACCTTGGCCATGGCAAACCAGAACTCGAATTCGCCGTACTTGGAGACGCTGAACAAATTGGTGACCACCAACAAAAAAATCGACAACAAGGCGAACAGCCAAGCGTCGATCTGCGGGAACCACTGGTTCAGGATATGCCCGGCGGCCAGGGCCTCGATGGGAATCACCAGCACCCAGAACCACCAGTACAGCCAGCCGATCGTGAACCCGGCCCAGCGGCCGATGGCCTGGTCGGCGTACGTCGAGAATGAACCGGTGTCCGGATTGGCCACCGCCATCTCGCCCAGCATACGCATGACCAGCACCACCAACAGGCCGGAAAACAGATACGCCAGCATCACCGCCGGACCCGCCGCCGCAATGGCGTGCCCGGAGCCCACAAACAACCCCGCGCCGATAATGCCTGCGATGGAGAGCATGGTGACATGACGCGGCTTGAAACCCTGCGCCAACTGGCCGTTGGAATCTTTTGAATTCAGGCAATTCATCGTTGTTTTTATTCTCTGTGATCGACGTTGGGACGTACTGACCATTAAGTCAGGCGATCATCATTTTTTAATGATGAGTCACCATACGTGGCATGCCGGCCGCAAAAATAGCCTCATAACGGCGCGCAAGTGCTTGATATCGACATTGGAGGCACTGGCTCGCCAGCTCAAGACTTGTCAGGAAGTCCGTAGTCAGCGCGTTAAATGCCACACCGTGCACACAGTGGCTGGACAGTCCCGGATGTCTGATGGTCGACCAAAATGGCCGCCGAAAATTACTGAGCCGGTAGGTGGAATTTCCCTGGCGCCCTTTTTGCCCCACTCCAGGGCCGGATCAGATCAAATTGAGGCCATCGGATAGCGGAATGTCTGGAGGTCCCGGAATAGCTGAGCTATCAGGAAGACTCCTGGATGGAGACGGATTATTTCAGGCATTAAAAAGCCGGCTTGTGGTTAGCTTTTTATTGATATAGGTATTTGAAAATTAATAAGTTAGCATTTTTATAGGGTCCTCAGTTCCCCCACTTGTTCCCCCACTTTTTGTGATTTTAGCCTGATTTTTTTCGGCAAAAGACCGGCTTTTTTAGTAGGTATTGGTCCGTATTTTTTCCCGCTTTTGCATCGAGCTGTCATCGGAAAAAATCGAGCAGCTTAAACAAGGCCCTTAGGGCAGGCTGTTTCAGCCTGCACAAAAAGCTGACCTCCCCTAGCAGGTAGCCATCTCAGGCTTGAAACTACTGGTGGTAAGGCGTTTGAGCGCAATATCAAGCGCTTGATCGTCGAACAGCTTGCTTTTGCGAGAGGCCGCACCGGCTCCACCATCCCACTGGCTCAATGCTTCGCGCACGGCAGGAACGGTCGGAGAAACCCCTCCCTGGCTCAGCAACCAATCAACCGTTGCCAATAACTCCATTCCAAAGGGGGACTCAAAGCCATCGATCAGCTCGACGGTGCGCTCCAGCGCTAGGGAATACTCCTTGGCTTCTGTTTTGAGATAGGTTTGCAGAAAGGCTTTACGTTCTTCGTCAAACCAGATCACATCACTGATCCCTGCATCACTGATGCGTTTGTCGCAATGCAGATAGCTACCATCAAGATTATTGAGCAGATGCTCCAATCGATTGGCATACGGACCGTATTTATGAGCGACAAACTTAAGGTTCAGAGGATTCTCGGTGCCCGGCAGCTTTTCAATTGCGCGTTCCAGGAACCAGGCCAGCTTCTGTATCTCAAGCAGGCTGCATTCCATGCCTAAAACCCAATAGCGTCGAACCAATTCGGCAATGAGCGCGCGAGCAGGCGTGAGCTTTTCCACTCCGCTACGTTTGGCGACATTCAGATACTGGCTGGAAGGTTCGAACACTAAGACATCTACATCTAGATCACTCAACACAGCAATAATCTGTTCGCGGACTTCAGGCCATTTCAAGCCACCGTTACCGGCGCCCAGCGGTGGGACGGCCACAGACTTGACCTGATTTTCAATCAGAAAACGGCGCAGATCATGCAGGCCTTCCGTCACCCAGGCCATCTGCGAAGGTGATCGCCAGTGACGTTTGGTAGGGAAGTTTACGATCCAGCGAGGGCCTTCCAGTTCGTTGACTGCAGTTACGTGAACTCTGCCTGTCTCCACTTCGCCAGCCTTGCAGGCAGCTGAGTACAGACGGTAATTTTCCGCGAAGCGCTCTTTGAACATCAGCGCGATACCTTTACCCATCACGCCAACGGTATTCACCGTATTGACGAGGGCTTCGGTCTTGGCTTCCAGAAGGTTACCTTGAGTAAATTTTATCATTGGAAATACCATCCTGGACGCGCATGAACAGGCAACGTCAGACCTCTAGCAGCCACGTCCTGCTCTATGCATTCTTTCATTGCATCGGTGTAGCACATGATGCCAAGGAGTCCTGTAATCGGTAGGTGATGGTGAATCAGCGCTTCGGCCTGATAACGCTCCATCTTTCGAGGGTCATCAGGATCACGTTTGAAGTCGCGCCGCTGAAGGATAGACCAGTCGATCTCGCGGAGATTCGCCAGATCGCTGTAGTAGTCTGTCCAATCCGGGTAGGCATGTGCGTTTGTGAAGACGAACGGTAGGCCAAGCTGTTCGACACGGTGCAGGCTGGAGACCAGAATCACTATCTCGTCATTGCTGCGCTGCTGAACGCTCCACCCGGAGTGAATATTTTTCATCATCACAGAGAAGGGCGTGAAATAAAAGGGTACGTAGTCGGCCAAAAAACCCTCTGGCGCGATGGGCACACGGCGGGATCGGCGCTTGTCGATCAAATCGAGGTTACCGATATTCACGTACTGGGGTGCCAGCACCTTTGAATTTGCGCAGTGGAGCCCATTGTCCAGAATCCACGGCAGGTTATCGCGATGGACGATCCGCCAAATCAGAGCCTTCTCTGGATTCAGACTGCTGTAGTTCATTTATAAGAACATTCCGGAATTCACACTGATGGGGACCTTGAGTTTGGCCACGCGCATTTTATCCACACAAAGCTCCTCTACCCCATTGGTTGGGACATAAATTCTGGAAAAATCTTTGGGAAGCACCACAGAGGGGGAGAGGCATTCAGCCATGCAAACGCTTTTGCACTCTGAGTCCTGATAGTCCCGGGTATTCATCAGATCCCAATCTATGGTTTCAAAACCTTCGTTATAGTCGAGTAACTCGATCGCATCATTGGCGAGAGGATGACGAGGGATGATCTTCCAATGGTTTTGCCTGGCAAATGATCTGTAAACCGAAATCAGTACGAATTTAGATTTGGGTCTACTGAGTTGCACTCTCCCATCAAATGGATTTGCAGCAAACCAGTGAAAAGGTACATAGCGATCAAGATTAAGGGCTTGGCGCTTTTTGAGTATTTCACTATCTGCGACGTCGGTGAAATTAATAAGGCTAGCTCGAGGCTTCAGGCCGTCCTTGAAAATTCCATCCAGATTTTCAACGGAGGTTAGGTGGTATACAAAAAATTGATCCTTGATGCTTCTGACGTCCGACATTGTGGTCTCCTTGACCTACGCATCTATCTAAATGGCCTTCAGTCCTAGCTGTTCCCCAATCCTCATTCCGTGGGTTTAGTAGGGCATGCGTCATAATTCTAGTGTGCCATCATCAGAGCCCTCAAGCGATATATGGACATTGGCCTGTTTGCCTGAAAAACCTACAACTCACTCCTCATCAAAGTAATCACGATCCAGCGCCGGCAACCGCAGCAGTCGTGAAGTAACGCCCACCTCATGATCCATCATCAGATGCACCAACCGGGTGCCATTTACTAGCACAATGCCCTCCACCGACTTAGCGAAGTCAATCGCATGAGCAGTGAAGCCAGAGGTCGTGATGAACACCCCGCGTTTGGCTTTTTGTCCGGCTAGTGCACCGTAGAAAGCCTGCAGCTCAGGGCGGCCCACCGTGTTCTGCCAGCGCTTGGCTTGAACGTAAACCTTCTCCAACCCCAGCTTGTCGTGCGAGATGATGCCATCGATGCCGGCATCCCCAGAGCCGCCGACACGCTGCAGGTCATTGCGACTGGCGCCGTATCCCAGGCGATGAAGCACATCCAGCACTATCACTTCGAAGCGGTTGGGGCTGACCTGTAACAAGTTATCCAAAAGGTCGACAGCTGTAGCATCGCGCAATTCCTGGAGTGCCTGCTCGAGCCGGTCATCCGGGCTAGCGGTGGCAGAGGTGATGTCAGGTTCAACAGGCCTTTCGTCATCAAGCGGGGCGGCGTCGGGGGCAACTTTCAGCTTCACATTCATGTAGCCAATGGCTAAATGCTCCACTTCATCGGTCGGTATAGGGGCTGGATGGTCCTTGGCGTAGGCCACACCCGCGTCAGTCAATTTCCAATACCCACGTTTGGCGCTGCTGGAAAAGCCGGCACGCTTGAGCCGATCGTGTGCCCAGCCCGCTCTGTTTTTATAAGTGGCCTGCCCACTGGCGATCAGTTCTTCACGTTGCTCCGCGGACAAATGCAACATTTTTGCTGCCGCTTCATGGGCATCCCGGGCGGGTGCACCGTCGGGTTTGGTGGCGAGAAAACGCAGGATGGGTTCGATGAACTGATCGTAAGTTGGAACGGACATGGACGCTTCCCTGTGATGGCTACATTTTGTGCGGATCGGCGGGCGAGTATAAATTAACGGTCAATCTGCCGCGCATCGTTAAAACCCGGCCCATCGTCCGACCGACACCACCGCACAAACGCTTGCCAACGATCACTGTGCGCCTTGACTGTGCCGTAATGCCCGCCGCCGAACATGTCTTTCAATGCCTGCGGTCCGGCGTAACTCAATTGCCGACCATAGCCAAAATTCCGTCTATCCCGTCTACCTACCAATGCCATGATCAAACTCCTCTCGAAGCCAAGCAGTTGAAGCCTTTCCCCACGTCATCCCGCCAAGAATGTTGAGTGTTATCAGGGATCAAGCCCCTGCGGCCTGTGAGGGTTGTCCACTAACGCGGGACTGACGGCTCTTTACGATCGGGAGCTTGGGCACCTCATGATCTGGCCTCCTGGACACTTCCAAAGAAGTGGGCGGGTGGAGGCTGCGCCGGTTGACGAGACCGGCACCGCGAGATCCTGAGACGGGTGAAGGCAGTGAAGCAATGACCGGGGCGTGCCTGACTGTCAGTCAGGTGCAGTCCATTCCGTAGGCTGCGGCACCACCATCTGCATCGCTGTTGCTGGTGACTTTTCGGTGTTTGTCACGCCGATTGTCACGAGGGGGAATGCCGCAATGCCTTGTACGAGAAGGGCTGCAGCAGCGGTAGGAGCGCCCGTCTCTTTCCAGAAGAAAGAGACGGGCGCAGGTTGGCGCAAGGAAATGGCCAAGCGGATAGGTTGCTGCAGGGCAGCTACGAAGGGGTGTGAGTTGCCGCAGTGGGCACTCTGGTAAAAGTAGGCATCCATCACATCGCTGTGACCGTGCAAGCCGCCGGACGCTAATCGCACTTGGGGAGAACCACCACGGTGTGGCGTAGCCTTGAAGGTTCGGGCT
Organism: Pseudomonas sp. BCA17; assembly: GCF_004519405.1. Lineage (GTDB taxonomy): Bacteria > Pseudomonadota > Gammaproteobacteria > Pseudomonadales > Pseudomonadaceae > Aquipseudomonas. Next base: position 112,575 of record NZ_SGWI01000008.1, read on the forward strand.
ACCTGGGTTGCTGTCAACGACAGCTCCTTGCCCGATCTTTTCTACGCCTGTGGATAATTTGGGTCAAGGATCGAATTCTCGGGATTTCTGCGGCTGTGGATTAAATTATCCACCGGTGGAAATTTGTGGTTTTCCACAGACGATTGTGTGGGCTTTAGATTTTTTAAGTGAGGTCCATTCAAGCAGGGAAGCTACGCATCCCTGCTTGAATGGACCCGGGCTTTAAAGTCGGTAACCAGAGAACTCGTGGCCCTACACCGATGTTGGTTGCGCCGAAGTTGCGGAAATGTCGCCTTGATACGTGGGCCTCAAGGTTCGAAGCATTTAGAGGTCGCCGCCTCATCATTCCCCCGAGGATTCGCGATTTCAGGTGTGGATGTAGCGTAGATCGCCCATGCGTTCATCAGCTCCCGTCGCTTATCAAAAAAGTCTGATCGAGAGTACGCGCTTTCCGTTTCCCCGCGCTCGTCATGGGCCAGCGCGAGCTCGCAGATCTCTCTCGGGAAAGGAGTCTTTTCACCTGCCCAATCCCGAAAGGTTGAGCGGAAACCGTGACGAGTGATGTGCTCATAACCCAGTGTATGTAGCAGATTGCGAATGCCATTAGCGTGCATCACGCCGCTTTGGCCGTGGCCGGGGAAAACGTAGGGACTTCTGATGTTGATTTTCGGAAGTCCCTTCAGAAGTGAAACCACTTCTGGGGCCAAAGGAATCGCGAACGCTTGCCGTGTTTTCATGCGCTCATCAGGCAGAGACCACCGACCCGACTCCAAGTCAAATTCATCCCAGCGTGCGAATCGGACCATATGCGAGCGAGCGCCAGTAAGGATCAGTAACTGAGCCGCGGCAGCAACGTGGCTGGGGTCCTTGCGTAAGGCTTCCATGAGCTTCGGCAGGTCCTGCCATTTCAGCGCAGGATGATGCTGGCGTTTGCGAGCTTTCTTTTTCTCATGCCGGCTGAGCAGGTTTTCCAGATGGCCGCGCCAGCGTGCCGGATTCTCTCCAGTCCTGAGCCCTTGGGCTCTGGCGGCATCCAGGATTTGTTCGATTTGCCCACGTACTTCGTCAGCCGTCCGAGTCTTGGTCGACCAGAGTGGCTGCAAGGCTTTGATCAGATGCTTGGTCTCGATCTGGTCAGCTGAAAGCTTCCCTATCGAGGGGAATGCATAGAGCTCGAGTTTCCTCATCCAGCCCTTGCGCCATTTCTCCGACCAGCTCGAGCCGTGGGCATCTCGATAGTCGCTGGCCAATTTCTCGAAGGTAATCAGCTGTGCCTGTTCTCGGCGTTCAGCTTCACGCTGAGCGGCTTGTTCAATCTGTCGTTTTGCTAGAGGGTCTGTGCCGTTGAGGATCTGGCCTTTGTGTTCATACGCGGCTGCTCGGGCTTTTTTCAGGTCGAGTTGAGGGTAACCGCCAAGCCCCATTTCTCTACGTTTGCCATTGAGCTGGAACCGTAGAACCCAGTTTTTTCGGCCTGTGGATTTGACGACAAGGCGCAGCCCATCACCGTCTTCGTAGGTGCCTGCCTCGGTCACATGTTCGACTTGTTTTGCGGTTAGCTTGCCCATACTTTCGGCCCTCTGGTCCCCCCACTTGATCCCCCACTCAGTCGTGGAAGCCGATGGATGAAAACGGAAGTCACAGGAACAAAAATAGGCTGAAACCCTTGATCCAGCAAGGCTGTCGCGGTTTTCAGTAGATGAGAGTGGCTTTCAAAAAGACATTAAAAAGCCGGCTTGTGGCCGGCTTCTCGGGGACTGCGTCAGCTTGTTTTTGACAAACTTCACCAGCCTTCAAATCGCTCAGCCCACGTTGCGTCGGGCTGAATAGTAGGGGCATCCGCGGGAACTCCTCCGCTTCGCCTGGCAGGGCGCATAGCTAAAAGCCACCCCTGCCAAATGTGCCGCGTATGATACCCACATTCATCTCAATTGCCCACCTCAGGTTCCGATTTAGAGCCTTCCCAGCCCAATAAGTGCTCGTCCAGCGGTACGGGCGGGCGGCGGTTGTTGAGGGTGGACCACCAGAACACCCAACCCACGATCTGGAAACTCTGTTCGAAGCGTTGTTCGTAGGTCAGGTATTCGTCCGGGTGTTCGGCGGCGTTGTGGCTGCGCATGCGCAGGCCGCCGCCTGGACGGTTGTAGAGGTATTTGATGCGCAGCATGCCGTCGTGCTCGACGGCGTAGATTTCGCCGTCGATGATTTGGGTGCGGCCGCGGTCGATGGCGAGGGTGGCGCCTTGTTGGATGATCTCGATCATGCTGTTGTCGACCATGTAGGCGCCGCAGGCACGGTCGGGGTTCACGTTGAGTGTTTCGAGGGTGTGCAGTGAGACGCGGATGCGCTCGGTGGAGGTGAACGTGGGGTGGAGGGGAATCTCCACATCGAGTTTTTCCGGAGGGCAGGCGGGGCCTGTGAGGTACTTTCCGCTTTCTTCGCGGGCGAGTGCAGTCCTTGCAGTGGGGCCTTCCAACAGGAAGTTGGCCGGCGGGTGTTTGGGGCCAAGGCCGGTGTTCAGCCACCGGCTGGAGACGCACAACAACTCTGCGATCTCGTTGAGTCGGCCCATGGGGACACCGCGTTTGAACCAGTTGTTCACGTGTTGAGGCGTGACGCCGCGGTTCTTGGCGAAGTCGGAGGCGGAAAGATGAACTTCCCGTAATAGCGCTTTTAGACGATCACCTGATGTATTCATAAACGCAGAGTTTACTGGCCGGGAAAGCTATTCAAATAAACCATGCGTTGAATTGCGCGTGTAGGTTTTTGCTGGGTTGTAGCCGAATTTTTCTATATCTATACGGTGTTAAACGTTGGTGGTTGTTAGTTGAACTTGGCGTTTAACTTTTTCCATAAAAAAGCCCCGAATGATCGGGGCTTTTTAAATTGCCGAAGCAATGAGAAGTGGGTATCAGCCTTTGTAGGCGGCAACCGACTTCATGATCTCGGCGCGGGCGGCGTCTGCGTTGCCCCAACCGTCGATCTTCACCCATTTGCCTTTTTCGAGGTCTTTATAGTTCTCGAAGAAGTGCTTGATCTGCTCCAGCAACAGCGGCGGCAGGTCGGTGTATTCCTTCACGTCCACATACAGCTGGGACAGCTTGTCGTGTGGCACTGCGATAACTTTGGCATCGCCGCCGCCGTCGTCGGTCATGTTCAGGATGCCGACTGGACGTGCACGGATAACCGAGCCTGGGGTAACCGGGTAAGGGGTTACAACCAGCACGTCGAGGGGGTCACCGTCGTCAGCCAGGGTGTTTGGAATGAAACCGTAGTTGGCCGGGTAGAACATCGGGGTGGCCATGAAACGGTCAACGAACAGGCAGTCGCTGTCTTTGTCGATTTCGTATTTGATCGGCGCGTGGTTGGCCGGAATTTCGATGGCGACGTAGATGTCGTTCGGCAGGTCTTTGCCAGCCGGAATCTTGCTGTAGCTCATTGGGCGTTGCCCCCGTTAATTGGCCAAGAAACTTGGCCGGATTGGCCTAAAAGTGGCGGCGATTATAGGCACATTCTGACGCCGATGCCATGCGCCAGACGTCGCAAGCTCATACGCCGTGCGGCGGGTAGTGCGGGTCATGGGCTTGCAGCCGGGCCAGGCGTTCCAGCGGATCCTGGCGGTAAAAACGGCTGAGTTGCGCGTACACCTGCGGATAGTGGCTGACCAGTAAATCCGGGGCACTGAAGAAATATTCGCTGGTAACGGCGAAGAATTCCGCCGGGTTTTCGGCGGCGTAGGGGTCGATCTCGGTTTCGGCGTCCGGGTTGGCGTCCAACTGGCGATTGAGGTCATCAAAGGCGCTTTGCATCACACTGGCCCATTCCTGCACACGCATGTCATGGTGCAGCGGCGGCAGGCCGTTGGCGTCGCCGTTGAGCATGTCGAGTTTGTGGGCCAGTTCGTGGATGACCAGATTGTAGCCTTCCCATTTGCCACTGGCCAATACCCCGGGCCAGGCGAGGATCACCGGGCCTTGTTGCCAGGCTTCGCCGCTGTGTTCGCCGTCCCATTCGTGCTCGACGCCGCTGGCATCGCGATGGCGCTGCGGGCTCAGGAAGTCGTCGGGGTACAGCACGATTTCGTGAAAGCCCTGGTACCAGTCCAGGTCTCCCAGGTTCATCAAGGGCAGTTGCGCCTGGGCGGCGAGCAGCAGGCGTTGTTCCTGATGCAGTTCGACGCCGGGCAGGGCGGTGAGGTGTTTTTCGGCGAGAAACACCACGCAGGCTTCGCGCAGCCACTGGTCCTGCTCGGCGCTGATGCCGTCGAGGAAGGTCAGGTGGTGCCGCACCCGTTGCCAGGTGTCATCGGCAATCGGGTGCTTGGCCAGCAGGCGCCGGCGACGCCAGGCGCTGAGGGACCACATCGGTGATTACGGCTTGGCTTCGGAAGAAGTGTTGCCGAAGCGGCTGCGGATCACACCGATGATCATCGGCACGAGGGACAGCAGAATGATGAACACCACCAGCAACGACAGGTTTTTCTTGATAAATGGCACGTTGCCGAAGAAGTAACCCAGGGTCACCAGGCCACCGACCCAGATCACAGTGCCGAATACGCTGAACCCGAAGAAGCGCGGGTAGGGCATTTTGGCGATACCGGCGACGAACGGCGCAAAGGTCCGCAGGATTGGCAGGAAACGCGCCAGGGTCACGGTTTTGCCGCCGTGCTTGTCGTAGAAGTCGTGGGTCTTTTGCAGGTAGTCGCGACGGAAGATTTTTGAGTTCGGGTTACTGAACAAGCGTTCTCCGGCCGTTCGTCCGATCACATAGTTGGTGCTGTCCCCGAGGATCGCCGCCAACATCAACAGGCCTGCCAGCAATACCGGGTCCATACCGCCACCTGCGGCGACGGCACCGGCGATGAACAGCAACGAATCACCCGGCAGGAATGGCATGACCACCAGGCCGGTTTCACAAAAAATAACCAGAAACAAAATGGCGTAGATCCACACACCGTAGTTTTTCACCAGCATGTCGAGGTACACGTCGAGATGCAGGATAAGGTCGAGCGGGTTGAAATCCATGAATGGCACCTGTGTGAATGGCCCGGCTCAGCAGGCCAGTGCGGGGGCTACGGTTAAGTTAGGCTACAAGCTTGTGTCGTGATTCTTACAACCGAAAGAGGCCCGCATTATACGGATCGGCAAGTGAAAAGCGTGTTGGTTTTGTAGCGGGGGATGTCGCGGTTATCCAGGATATACATCGATCTGAAGGTGGGACGGGGTTGCTCCGATTGCGCAGTGCCAGTCGTCGACACGTCCATTGACTGACCTGCCGCAATCGGGCCAAGCCCCCTGCTACAGGTGATTGTGACGAAGTCAGTCTTCACTGATCGGCAGCACATAGCTCTTGAACTCGGTGTCTTCACGAAACCCGATCGACTCATAGGTCTTCTGCGCCACCTCATTGTCACTGCTGGTGGACACCCGCAGCCGTACCGCATGGGTTTCCTTGGCCATCTTCTTCGCCGTGCGCATCAAGTTGTCTGCCACCAGCTGGCGGCGGGCGTCTTCGGCCACATAAATGTCGTTGAGAATCCACACGCGCTTGAGCGACAACGACGAAAAGCTTGGGTACAGCTGACAGAACCCCAGCAGCTTCTTGTCATCGTCATCCGCCAGGGCCAGGTAAATCACCGACTCCTTGCGCCGCAGGCGCTTTTCCAGGAAGGCCCGCGACGAGTCCGGGAACGGCAACGCGCCGTAGAATTCACGGTATTTGACGAACAAGGGTGTCAGCAGGTCCAGGTGTTCCAGGGTCGCTTGAGTAATCCGCATGTCAGGCCTCGACGTCTAAATGGGGGATGACCACGCAAGGGGCCGTGACTCGATGCTGCCTAACGGCGCTAAAAAGCGCAATCGTGCTGCTATCGGTCATCCGGTGGGCTGAGCAGGAAATTCCCTTTCATCAGGTCCGGATCATCCGACTCGATGGTCTGAACCTGCGCCTCGTCCTTGAGATTGACCCCCGACAGTTGCCGGCGACACGCCTCTTTCATCAAGTAAAGCAGGCGATGAGCCGCCATGCCGTAGCTGAGGCCCTCAAGGCGTACATTGGAAATGCAGTTACGGTAAGCGTCGGTGAGGCCGACCTTGGGGTTGTAAGTGAAGTACAGCCCCAGGCTGTCCGGCGAACTCAGCCCTGGTCGTTCGCCGATCAGGATCACCACCATCCTGGCGCCGAGTAATTGGCCGATTTCGTCGGCCACCGCCACGCGGCCCTGTTCTACCAGAATCACGGGCGACAAGGACCAGCCTTCGGCGTGGGTCTGTTCCTCCATGCGTGCAAGAAACGGCAGCGTGTGTTTATGCACCGCCAGGGCCGACAAGCCATCCGCGACGACCACGGCCAGGTCGACGCCGCCGGGGTGGGCGCTCGCGTAGTCGCGTAACTGCTGAGCGGATTCATCACTCAGGCGTCGCCCCAGGTCCGGGCGTTGCAGGTACATATGACGGTCGACGGCGGCACTGTGCAGCAACAGGCTGTCACGGCCACGTTCGGCCAACTGGCTGCTCAGGCCCGCATGATCGAAGGGCAAGTGCACCGCGTCGCGCGCCTGGGCGTGGGCGAATTGAAAATCCAGCTGCGCACTGGTGGGAATGCTGGTGCCGGTGCGGCCCAGCGCAATACGCGCCGGCGTGAGACGGCGCAGTTCGAGCCACGGGTTGTCGGGCAATTCTACGGGTTGCATCGGTGGCTCCTTCATCCCAATTGCGCCAAGGCGTGGCGAAAAGCTGGCGGCAAGCTGCTGCCAAAGTGCACCTTGCCGTCGGCTTGCGTGAAGATGCCCATTTTCGCCAGCCACTGTTCAAATTCCGGTGCCGGTTTCAAACCCAGGGTTTGACGGGCGTACAAGGCATCGTGAAACGAGGTGGTCTGGTAGTTGAGCATGATGTCGTCGGAGCCCGGGATGCCCATGATGAAGTTGATCCCGGCTACGCCCAGCAGGGTCAGCAGGGTGTCCATGTCATCCTGGTCGGCTTCGGCGTGGTTGGTGTAGCAGATGTCGCAACCCATCGGCACGCCCAGCAGTTTGCCGCAGAAGTGGTCTTCAAGGCCGGCGCGGATGATTTGCTTGCCGTTGTACAGGTACTCCGGGCCGATAAATCCTACGACCGTATTGACCAGAAACGGCTTGAAGTGCCGCGCCACCGCGTAGGCTCGGGTTTCGCAGGTTTGCTGGTCTACGCCAAAGTGCGCGTTGGCCGACAAGGCACTGCCCTGGCCGGTTTCGAAATACATCAGGTTCTGGCCCAGCGTGCCGCGGTTCAGGCTCAGGCCGGCTTCGTAACCTTCCTGCAGCACGCTCAGGCTGATGCCGAAGCTGGCATTGGCCGCCTCGGTACCGGCAATCGACTGAAACACCAGGTCCAGCGGCACGCCACGGTTGATCGCCTCAATGGAGGTGGTGACGTGGGTGAGCACGCAGGCTTGGGTGGGGATTTCGTAGCGTTGGATGATCGCGTCGAGCATTTCCAGCATGGCGCAGATCGAGGCGATGCTGTCGGTAGCCGGGTTGATGCCGATCATGGCGTCGCCATTGCCATAGAGCAGGCCATCGAGGATGCTCGCGGCAATGCCCGCCGGTTCATCCGTGGGATGGTTGGGTTGCAGGCGGGTGGATAAACGCCCGCGCAGGCCCATGGTGCCGCGAAACTGAGTGACCACACGGATTTTCTGCGCGACCAGCACCAGGTCCTGCACACGCATGATCTTCGATACGGCGGCAGCCATTTCCGGTGTCAGCCCTGGCGCCAGCGCGCGCAGGGAATGTTCATCGGCGGCGTCGCTGAGCAGCCAATCGCGCAGGCCGCCGACAGTCAGGTGGCTGACCGCGGCAAACGCCGATTTATCATGGGTGTCGATGATCAGTCGGGTGACCTCATCGCTTTCATACGGGATCAGCGCTTCTTCCAGAAAGTGCTTCAGCGGGATATTCGCCAACGCCATCTGCGCGGCCACCCGTTCACCGTCGTTCTGCGCGGCCACGCCGGCGAGAAAGTCCCCGGAGCGTGCAGGGCTGGCCTTGGCCATCACGTCTTTGAGGCTGTCGAAGCGGTAGGTTTGTGCACCCACCGCGTGGGAAAAACTTGCCATACAGTGTCTCCTTGGCGGCGCGGGCAAGGCGCTCGCGCCGAGGTTTACGGCATTCAGTGCAGGGCGGCTTCTGCGGCCTGGATCGCCGCGAATTCTTCTTCCGGCGTGCCCGCTACCAAGTGATGCCGGCTGTAGAAAGCAAAGTAAGCAATTAATACTCCATAGATGATCGCGGCGCCAATCACCACGCGGGGATCGACCAGAAAGCCCGCCACCACGGCCACGCAGGCCAGCACCAGGGCGATACCCGAGGTGAAAATCCCACCCGGTGTGCGGTATGGACGGTCCATTTTGGGGCGACGGATGCGCAAGGTGATGTGCGCGGCCATCATCAGCACGTAGGAAATGGTCGCGCCGAACACCGCCACCAGAATCAACAAGTCACCCTGGCCGGTCAGCGACAGGCCGAAACCAATGATGCCGGGGATCACCAGAGCCAGCACCGGCGCTTTGCTTTTGTTGGTCTGGGACAGTTTGCGTGGCAGGTAGCCCGCACGGGACAGGGCGAAAATTTGCCGCGAATAGGCATAGATAATCGAGAAAAAGCTGGCGATCAGCCCGGCCAGGCCAACCAGATTGACGAAGCCGCCCATCCAGGTCGAACCGCCGTAGGACAACGCCAGCGCCTCAACCAGCGGGTTCCCCGATTTGATCAGCGCGTACGTGCCGGCGCCGCCTGGCGCAATAACCAGAATCAACAAGGCAAAGCTGGTGAGCACTACGATAGCGCCGATCAGGCCCCGGGGCAGGTCGCGTTTGGGGTTCTTGGTTTCTTCGGCGGCCAGGGGCACGCCTTCTACGGCGAGGAAAAACCAGATCGCATAAGGAATCGCCGCCCACACACCGACGTAGCCGAACGGCAGGAAAGTGCTCGCACCCTTGGCCTGTGTCACCGGGATATCGAGCAGGTTGGCCACGTTGAAGTGCGGCACCATCGATACCAGGAAGACTCCCAGGGCAATGGCCGCGATGGCGGTGATCACAAACATCAGCTTCAGGGCTTCGCCCACGCCGAAGATGTGGATGCCGATAAAGATGATGTAGAACGCCAGGTAAATCATCCAGCCGCCAATACCAAACAGCGACTCGCAATAAGCGCCGATAAAAACCGCGATAGCGGCGGGAGCGATGGCGTATTCAATGAGGATGGCAGTACCCGTGAGGAAGCCGCCCCAGGGGCCGAAGGCGCTGCGGGCAAAACCATAGCCGCCGCCGGCGGTGGGGATCATCGATGACAGTTCGGCCAGGGAAAAACACATGCACAGGTACATGGTGGCCATCAGCAATGTCGCGAGGAACATGCCGCCCCAGCCACCTTGGGCCAAGCCGAAGTTCCACCCGGCGTAGTCGCCGGAGATGACATAGGCAACGCCGAGGCCGACCAGCAGCACCCAACCGGCGGCGCCTTTTTTCAGTTCGCGTTGTTGGAAATATTGGGAGTCGACTTTTTCGAAGTCGACAGAAGAACTTGTGGGTTCGCTAGGCATAGGGAAGTACCTTTCGTTGTTATTGTTTTAATTCGGCCTCTTTGGGCCGGATGCAATTGGCAAGTACTTATGAAGATCAACATGTGAGGGCGGAGTTGTTCGCGAAAGCGGTGGGTCAGTCAACAAATAAGCGACTGTCAGGCCGCTTTCGCGAGCAAGCCCGCTCCCACATTTTCAAGTGCATTTCAAATGAGGGAGCGGGTTGTCAGTTAGAAGAAGCCGAGCGGATTGATGTCGTAACTAACCAGCAGGTTTTTAGTTTGCTGGTAGTGATCCAACATCATCTTGTGGGTCTCACGGCCCACGCCGGATTTCTTGTAGCCACCAAATGCGGCATGCGCCGGGTACAGGTGGTAGCAGTTGGTCCATACGCGACCTGCCTTGATCGCCCGGCCCATGCGGTAGGCGCGGTTGATATCGCGGGTCCACACACCGGCGCCCAGGCCGAATTCGGTGTCGTTGGCAATCGCCAGGGCTTCGGCTTCGTCCTTGAAGGTGGTGATGCTCACCACCGGGCCGAAGATTTCTTCCTGGAACACGCGCATTTGGTTGGTGCCTTTAAGCAGGGTCGGCTGGATGTAATAGCCGCCGGCCATGTCACCGCTAAGTTGCTCGACTTTACCGCCGGTCAGCAGTTGCGCACCTTCGCCCTTGGCGATATCCAGGTAGGACAGGATCTTGTCGAACTGTTGCTCCGAGGCCTGGGCGCCCACCATGGTGTCGGTGTCCAGGGGGTCGCCACGTTTGATCTGCTCGACTTTCTTCATGACTACCTTCATGAAGTCGTCGTAGATCGACTCTTCGACCAAGGCGCGGGACGGGCAGGTGCACACTTCGCCCTGGTTGAAGAACGCCAGCACCAGGCCCTCGGCGGCTTTTTCGATAAATGAAGGCTCGGCTTTCATGATGTCGGCAAAGAAGATGTTCGGCGACTTGCCGCCCAGCTCAACGGTCGACGGAATGATGTTCTCCGCCGCTGCATGCATGATGTGCGAGCCCACCGGCGTGGAACCGGTGAATGCGATCTTGGCGATGCGCTTGCTGGTGGCCAGGGCTTCGCCGGCTTCTTTGCCGAAGCCGTGTACCACGTTGAGCACGCCCGGTGGCAGCAGGTCGCCAATCAGTTCCATCAGCACGTTGATGCCCAGCGGGGTTTGCTCGGCGGGCTTGAGGACCACGCAGTTCCCGGCCGCCAGGGCCGGTGCGAGTTTCCACGCGGCCATCAGCAGTGGGAAGTTCCACGGGATGATCTGGCCGACCACGCCCAGCGGTTCGTGGAAGTGATAGGCGGCGGTGAGTTCGTTGATTTCGGCGCTGGTGCCTTCCTGGGCGCGGATGCAGCCGGCGAAGTAGCGGAAGTGGTCGGCGGCGAGCGGGATGTCGGCGTTGAGGGTTTCACGCACGGCCTTGCCGTTGTCCCAGGTTTCGGTGATGGCCAGCAGTTCGAGATTCTGCTCGATGCGGTCGGCGATTTTCAGCAATACCAGCGAGCGGTCCTGGGCCGAGGTCTTGCCCCAGGCGTCAGCGGCGGCATGGGCGGCGTCCAGCGCCTTGTCGATATCTTTGGCAGTGGAACGGGGGAATTCGGCGATAGGCTTGCCGTTGACCGGCGAGGTGTTGGTGAAATAGTTGCCGTCGACTGGCGCAACGAATTCGCCACCAATGTAGTTGCCGTACTTGGCCTTGAACGAAACGATCGCGCCTTCAGTACCGGGGTGTGCATAACGCATGGTGGGTATCTCCTGGCTTTTATGTTTATTGGAGTGCAGCGCAAAGCGCTTGATAAAGCGTAGAGCAAAGGTTGGGCCACTGCTGCGCTTGCCAAGTAAATCAAGGGCTTGGGATTTATCGCAGGGCGTGACTGTGGCGCTTGTGGCACAGCCCGGGTGACAGCGTGTGCCATAAACGATACAGCTTGTGACCGGTGAGTCTGCCCGGGATTGCAATGGTCGTATGGCTGGGGGATGCTGGCTGTTCTCACGCAGGGAGAATAATAAGAACATGCACAACGATCATTTCAGCCGCCATGCCCAGCAAGTCTTGACCGTCACCCGCGGGCGAGACCTTTCCCAGGGCCCGGGCAGCGACCCGTCCATCGCCCGCTCCTGGTTGCGTTGCCTGGAGGACTATCACCTCGACCCCGCTCAGACCATCGCCCCCACCGTGCTTGAACACGGCCGTCTGCTGGAAAGCCGCGAACGCCTGCAGCAAGTGCTGCACATTGCGGGCAGCGAGATGAACAGCCTGCACCAGCAACTGTCGGGCGCCGGCCATGCCGTGCTGCTCACCGACGCGCGCGGGGTGATCCTCAACTGTGTGACCGCGCCGTCCGAGCGCAAGATTTTCGAGCGTGCCGGGCTGTGGCTTGGCGCCGATTGGAGTGAAGCCTGTGAAGGCACCAATGGCATCGGTACCTGCCTGGTGGAGCGCCAGTCCCTGACCATTCACCGCGACGAACATTTTCGCGGCCGTCACACCGGGCTGACCTGCTCTGCGAGCCCGGTGTTCGACCCGCATGGCGAATTGCTTGCGGTGCTGGATGTGTCATCTGCACGGCAGGCGGTGTCGCGCCAGAGCCAGTTCCACACCATGGCGCTGGTGAACCTGTCGGCGAAGATGATCGAGAGTTGCTATTTCCTGCGGCATTTTGAACATCACTGGCTGTTGCGCTTTCACCTGCAAGCCGAGTCGGTGGGGCTGTTCAGCGAAGGGCTGCTGGCGTTCGATGGGGAAGGGCGTATTTGTGCAGTCAACCAGAGTGCCCTGAACCTGCTGGGGCAGGGGCGCGGCGGCTTGCTGGGGCAACCGGTAGAGGCTTATTTCGACTGCTCCCTTGATTTGCTGCTCGGTCGGGCCAGCGCCAACGCCACGGCCAGCTGGCCGTTGCGTACCCGTGATGGCCGGCATCTGTTCGCCGTGTTGCGCGGGCAGTCGCGCAGCGTACCTGCTGCTATGCCCGCCCCTGTGGTCAAAGTCGAGCCGTCTCGCCAGCCCGGTATCTGCCTGGGTGATCCAGGGCTGCAAAGCGATTTTCGCAAAGCGCTGCGGGTGTTCGAGCGCGACGTGCCGTTGCTGGTCGGCGGTGAGACCGGGTCCGGCAAGGAAGCGTTCGCCAAGAGCGTTCACCAGGCCAGTCAGCGTGCCGATAAGGCTTTTATTGCCCTCAACTGCGCCGCCATTCCGGAAAGTCTGATTGAGAGTGAGCTGTTTGGTTATCGCGCCGGCAGCTTTACGGGCGCCCGTAAGGAAGGCATGCAGGGTAAGTTGCAACAGGCTGACGGTGGCACGCTGTTCCTCGATGAAATCGGTGACATGCCGCTCGCGTTGCAGTCGCGGCTCTTGAGGGTGCTGGAAGATCGCATGGTAGTGCCCCTCGGCGGCGAGCCTCAGGCGGTGAATGTCAGGATTATCAGCGCCACTCACCGCAACCTGATTGAGCGGGTGCAGGAAGGCAGCTTTCGGGAGGACTTGTACTATCGACTGAACGGCCTGGAAATTTCTTTGCCGCCTGTGCGTGAACGCAGCGATAAAGAGCAGTTGCTGGCGTTTTTGCTGGCACAGGAAGCAGGCGGACAACCGGTGTCACTGGACAACGCCGCGCGCCAGGCGCTGTTGGCTTACACCTGGCCGGGTAACGTGCGGCAGCTGCGTACGGTGTTGCGCACGTTGGTCGCGCTATGTGACAACGAAATGATCGGCGTGGATGATTTGCCCGCAATGATTCGTGTGGCGTCACAGCGCCCCAGCGTTACTGATGTACCGTCCCGTTCGAGGCTGGAGGATGCCGAGCGCCTGGCGTTGGTCAGTGTCCTGGAACAGCAGCGCTGGCAGATGACCCTTGCTGCGGAGCAGCTTGGGATCAGTCGTAATACCCTCTATCGGAAGTTGCGTAAGTATGGAGTCGAGTTGCGTATGAAACGTGAGAAGGGGTAATTATCCAGTTGCTTCTGTGTGTTGATGTGTGGAACTGGAGAAGTTTTCTATCCACTTATTGAGTGCCACTGAATGATTGGCCCAATGAGGTGATTGATATGAGAATTCCCGCTATTTTTAACCCGATTAAAATTGCAATCCATAAAATCAGCCCGCCAAAAGTTGAGATGCCTGTTTCTGGTATTGCAGGTAAGTACATACCTGCGCCCCGGGTGAACTTGCCCGGCGTTGCGCCTGATCCGAATCGAACACTGGCCAATCAGAACTTCAAGAAAATCGTGTTGGATATGAAGAATCCTGGCATCGCTGGCGTAAAGCTTCCGTCACATTCACACCCCGCTCCAAAGACGATGGGCGATGTTGTACAAAACATGATCACGGCTGATCGCTTGGTCAAGGCCGGTGTTTTCAAGACCGGGCCAGACTTGAAGACAGTAACGCGAGACGCTTTTGTCAATGCAGCGGTCAATGGCTTGGTGAGTACGCCCCTGAGCATTGGCACCTACGCAGGTTCGGTTTGGAGCGGTGAACAAATCAAGGGCGCGTTCTCTGCGAACACGCCCTTTTTGCCGCCTGCGCACCAGCCAGCGCCCAGTCAACAGTCAAAAGAGCTGGCCGGCCAGGTAAGTGGGGCGCCGAAGCCTGTGGTGGACGGTCTCGAGTTGCGCCTGGAAAACGCCGAATTGAAACTGCTATTGACGGTTAACACGATCCAATCATTTGCCGAGGGAAGTAAGGGGCTTGCACTGGATAAGTCGGAAAACTGGCCAACTGAGCCGGGTGCGCGTCTTGAACATATGGAGAAGTTATATGACGCTGCCGAAAAATCCTTGGTGGCGCTGGCTGAGAATAACGAATTCATCTTCAAACCTTATAAGCGTCAACTGCCTGCGTCTGAAACATCCATAACCTCGCGTCTTGATGTACTGGATAAAAGAAACGAGGCGATCCAGAAAATGATTGTTCGCATAATTAGTGTATTGCAGGCAGAGGCGCCTCAGGCGCCTGGGCAGGTCGTGTAATAACTGGGGTTTGCTGGGTCGTCGTTCCGGCACGCATTAAAGGACGATAAATCGCAAGTTTGGAGTGCCGGCGGACTGTGCAGGCATTGGACTTAAAGGGGGAGGGGGCGGCGGCTCGCCGGGGCGAGCGCCGTATGCCGTTAAAAGCGTGCCATTTGCCTAATGCCAGTCAGTTAAGAAGGAGAAAGGCTAAAACGTAACCTGTGGCGAGGGCGCTTGCTCCCGTTGGACTGCGCAGCAGTCCCATGCTTTGTAAACAGAGAGCGGGGCCGCTTCGCGGTCCAGCGGGAGCAAGCTCCCTCGCCACACATACAGCGTTCACCCTTAACTGACTGGCATTAGCCATTTGCCCCTCCCTGCGCTAACCTGCCGCGATGTTTTACGAGGTCGACTATGCACATTCATATTCTTGGTATCTGCGGCACATTCATGGGTTCGATGGCAGTTCTGGCCAAAGAGCTGGGCCATCATGTCACCGGCTCCGATGCCAACGTCTACCCACCCATGAGCACGCAACTCGAGGCCCAGGGCATCGAGCTGACCCAAGGCTATGACCCGTCGCAATTCGACCCGGTGCCCGACCTGGTGGTGATCGGCAATGCCATGACCCGTGGCAACCCGGCGGTCGAGTATGTGCTCAATAAAGGCTTGCCTTATGTCTCCGGCCCGCAGTGGCTGGCGGACCATGTGTTGCAGGGCCGCTGGGTGCTGGCGGTTGCCGGCACTCACGGCAAGACCACTACCAGCAGCATGCTGGCCTGGGTGCTGGAGCATGCGGGCATGAGCCCGGGCTTCCTGATCGGTGGGGTACCGCAGAATTTTTCGGTATCGGCACGCCTTGGCGACACGCCATTTTTCGTCATTGAGGCGGATGAATACGACAGTGCGTTTTTCGATAAGCGTTCCAAGTTCGTCCATTACCGCCCGCGCACGGCCATATTGAACAACCTTGAGTTCGATCACGCGGATATCTTCCCCGACCTGGCGGCAATCGAGCGGCAATTCCATCACTTGGTGCGCACCATCCCGAGTGAGGGCCTGGTCATCCATCCCACGACGGAGCCCGCCTTGCAGCGCGTGATCGAGATGGGCTGCTGGACTCCGGTGCAGACCACCGGCGCCGGCGGGCAGTGGCAGGTCAAACTGCTGAGCGAAGATGGCTCCCGATTTGAAGTACTGTTTGAAGGTGAGTCCCAAGGCATCGTCGATTGGGGCATGACCGGCCAGCACAACGTTGCCAATGCCTTGGTCACCCTGGCGGCGGCACGGCACGTGGGTGTGGTGCCCTCCATGGGGATCGCCGCGTTGAGTGCTTTCAAGAGCGTCAAGCGCCGTATGGAAAAGGTCGCCGAGGTGAACGGGGTCACTATCTACGACGACTTTGCCCACCACCCGACGGCGATTGCCACCACTTTGGATGGCCTGCGCAAACGCGTTGGCGACGCGCCGATCATCGCCATTGTCGAGCCGCGCTCCAACTCCATGAAGCTCGGTGCACACCGTGATGGCTTGCCGGAAAGCGTCAACGACGCCGATCAGGTGGTCTGGTATGCGCCGGCCAACCTTGGGTGGGATCTGCCGGCCATCGCCGCGCTGTGCACCGTGCCGTCGAAGGTGTGCGACTCGATCGAGGGCATCATCGAACACGTCAAGCAGTTGGTCGCCCCTGGCACCCATGTCGTGGTGATGAGCAACGGCGGTTTTGGCGGCCTGCACGGCAAATTGGCCGAGGCGCTGAAATGAGCGGCCCCGAGCGCGTCACCCTGGCGATGACCGGCGCTTCCGGCGCGCCCTATGGGCTGCGCCTGCTCGATTGCCTGGTGCGTGAAGACCGCGAGGTGCATTTCCTGATCTCCAAGGCCGCGCAGTTGGTGATGGCGACCGAGACCGATGTCGCGCTGCCGGCCAAGGTGCAGACAATGCAGGCGTTCCTCACCGAATATACCGGTGCGGCCGCCGGGCAGATCAAGGTGTACGGTAAAGAGGACTGGATGTCTCCGGTAGCCTCTGGATCCGGTGCGCCGGCAGCCATGGTGGTGGTGCCATGTTCCACCGGTACGCTGTCGGCGATTGCGACGGGGGCGTGTAACAACCTGATCGAGCGGGCGGCTGATGTGACGCTGAAGGAGCGTCGCCAGTTGATCCTGGTGCCGCGCGAAGCGCCGTATTCGAGCATTCACTTGGAGCACATGCTGAAGTTGTCGAACATGGGCGTGACCATCTTGCCAGCATCGCCGGGCTTCTATCATCAGCCGCAGACCATCGATGACCTGGTGGATTTCGTGGTGGCGCGCATTCTCAACCTGCTGAATATTCCCCAGGACATGCTGCCTCGTTGGGGTGAACACCATTTGAGCAGTGATGAATAAGGCGCTGCTGGTGCTGCTGGCGCTGCAACTGACGGGCTGCGCTACCGCACGTACACTGGATGCGGCGCAACCGGGGGCGCCGGTGGTGTATGCCGGCACGCGGTTGGACCTGTATGCAATGAACGGCGGCTGCTGCGCCAAGGACAGGTTTGGTGCCGAAGCGCCGACTTATCCTGGCGTGGATCTGCCGGCGAGCGCGGTCCTGGATACGTTGTTGTTGCCGCTGTCGGTGTTGACGGTGCTGGGCGTCGGGTTCAACGCAACAGGTGGCCTCTAGGCTGGGTCTTCAGGGCAACAGGAGCAAGCCCTTCGTCATTTGAACCTTAGCCAGGGCTTTTGATTGAGTTACTTGCCGAGCTTGCGCAGCTCATCCGACTCCACCACCCGCACCCCATCCTGCTCTTCCAGCGCCAGGCGCCACATGGCGCGGGCCAGTTCACAGACCTCGATGCCGTGATATTTGCCTGGGATCAATCGCGACAACGGCCCGGCCAACTGTTCGGCCAGTCGCGGTTCAAGGCGCTCCCCCAGCAAGAGCGAGGGCCGCACGATGGTCAATTGCGGCCAGTCTTGCGCCTTCAATGCCTGCTCCATTTCTCCTTTGACCCGGTTATAGAAAATCGAGGATTTCGGGTCGGCGCCAATGGCGCTGATCACGATCAAATGGCGCGCACCCATTTCCCGTGCGCGTTTGGCAAAGGCCACCACCATATCCAGGTCAACGGCGCGAAAGGCAGCTTCCGAGCCCGCTTGCTTGATGGTGGTGCCCAGGCAGCAGAAGGCGATATCCACCTGGCCGCTCAGTTGCGGCAGGAACACGGCGGGGTCACCCACCGGGTTCTCCAGGCGCGGGTGTTCAGCCAGGGGTTTGCGGCTCGGCGCCAGTACGCGGGTCACCGTGGGTTCGTTGAGCAAGCGGTCGAGCAGGTGCTCGCCGGTCAGTCCGGAAGCCCCGGCCAACAGGATATGTTGAGGTGTCAGGTACATGGTGTTTCCCCCTTGTTACACGTTACAGCTTAGTTGCCTTTGGCTTCCTTGCTATTCATTGAGACGCTTTCGAGCGCCTTTCGTGCCTGCTGTTTACGTAAGAGTTGCCAATGGGCGACCACGCCTTTGGGGGCCCATATCTGTGGTTCCGATGCTTCGAAGTTGTCGGCTTGTTCGCGCTCGGACACGTGCAGTTGTGCCAGCTTGAACGCTTGCTGTAAATCGTCGGTCTGGTTGAAAGCCTGTGCGAAAAGGGCATCGCCAAAGTAGGTGAAATCTGCTTCCTCGGAGCAGCCGAAGGACACGCGATCGGCGCGGGAAGCGGTCATGATCAAGGTGCGTTCATCCTTGAGTGCCGGGATGAAGCCACCGGAGTAGCAGGCGGAGATCACGACGATCTTGTCACGGTTTTTCAGCGGTTCGAGCACGGCGGCCAACTCGTCGGCGGGCAGGTCGGCCAGTTCCATGCGCGGCTGGTCCAGCACGAACTCGTGTTCGTGGGTGCCGTGGCTGGTCATGTAAATAAACACCAGGTCTTCCGGTCCGGTGCGCTCGGCCAGGGTTTGCACGGCGCGGCGCAGGCTCTCGCGAGTGGCCAGCGGGCGGTCGGTGATATGGTCGCGGTGGTTGACCAGGCGAATCTGGCCCCGTGCACCGAAGCGGCTGGCGAGCATGTTGCTGACGTAGTCGGCTTCACGCAGGAACACGCTTTGCTTGCCGTCGCCGGCTATGGCCAATGTATAGAGCTCGACGGCGGGCGTGGAGGGCGGCACCGCCGCGAGCGCCGCATCGAGCAAGCGGCCTTGGGCCAGCACGCCGATTTCCAACGGGTCGGGCAGCAGCTTGCCGTCAGCATCGCGTACACGCATGCCGTTGACCCAGGTGCCGGCCTCTACGGTGCCGTCGGTGAGCACGAGGGTGCCTTTGCCTTGATAGTTGTCGCTATCGAAACCGCCGATATAGAAGCTGCCATCGGTGAGGTTCAGGCGACCCTCGCCGGTAAAGCGCCATTCGCTGAACTGGCCCACGTAGTGACTGCCGTCGACGCCGATCAGCTCGCCCTTGCCGCTGAGGGCGCCTTCCTTGAACTGGCCGATCCACACGTCGCCGTCGGCGTTTTCATAGCGGCCTTTGCCGTTGAGCTGGTTCTGCTTGAACTGACCGATGTAGATATCGCCGTCGGCGCTGTTGAAGGTGCCATTACCCTCGAGCTGACCATCGACGAAGTGGCCGCTGAACTGGTTGCCGCTGTCGTCGTTGCGCTGGCCTTCGCCATTGGGTTTGCCGTGGGCGAACTGGCCCTGGTACTGGCTGCCGTCGGCGAGTTCCAGGCGACCGAGGCCGGAATACTGGTCGTTCAGGAACTCGCCGCGATAGGTCATCTGCCCCTCTTTGAGGGTGCCCTCGCCGTTGCGCCGACCGTTTTTGAAACCGCCGACGTAGCTGCTGCCCGGGGTGGTCAGGCTGCCCTGGCCGTCGAACAAGCCCTGCTTGAACTCGCCTTTATAGACCTCGCCGTTGCTGCCGTGCCATTCGCCCTGGCCGTGCCACTGGCCCTTGTCGAAATGCCCGGCGTACCAGCTGCCGTTGGGGTAGTCCACACGGCCCTGGCCTTGCAACAGGCCGTTGACCACATCGCCACGATAGCGGCCGCCATCAGGCAGGCGCGCATCGGGCGGCAACAGCGATTCGCCGTCTCCGCAAGCGGTGAGCAACAGGGCAAGGGCAAGGGGAGCGAGTGGGCGCATAGCGGGATCCGGATAATTGAGCGCCGAGTATGCCGCAGCTGCGAGATTCATACATAAATTTACATACACTGTGGCAAGGTTTATCGCCTCACCACAGGCTCGGCCTTACACGAAGCAGAGTGACAACGACTCGGCAATGTAAGCGGGCTTTTCCTGGCCTTCGATTTCCAGGGTGGCGGTGGCTTTAAATAGCCATTGGCCAGGTTTTTTCTCGTGGACGTCGGTGAGGGTAACGTTCAGACGCACGTTGGAGTTCACTTTCACCGGCTGGATGAAGCGCACGCTGTCCAGGCCATAGTTGACCGCCATCTTCAGGCCCTCGGGCATGATCAGGATGTCTTCCATCAGCTTGGGCATCAGCGACAACGACAGGAACCCGTGGGCGATGGTGCTGCCGAACGGCGTCTGGGCGGCCTTGACCGGATCGACGTGGATGAACTGATGATCGCCGGTGGCTTCGGCGAACAGGTTGATACGCGCCTGGTCGATGGTGAGCCATTCGGAGCGTCCCAGTTCCTTGCCGACATAATCTTTGAGCTGCGCTACAGGTACATAGGGCATTGCGACTCTCCTTGGTTCATCGGTTTTATAGGTCTGCGAGATCCATGGTAGATCATCATGGGCAATCAGCCCGGTCAACCCACCATGCCTTTGGCGAATGCCGGAGCATACGGCGGGCATGCTTATAATGCGTACGGGCTTTGAGGGGGGAGAGAGCGGATGCTGTTACGTGGCCTGACCTGGCTGGTGCTGTTTCAATTGATCGGTACGGCGATCAACCATTTGCTATTGCCGGTGCTGCCGGGACCGATCATTGGCTTGTTGCTGATGCTGGGGTTCCTGATCTGGCGCGGTGAAGTCGGCGAGCCCCTGAGCCTGGCGGCCGGCAGCCTGCTGCGTTACTTGCCGCTGCTGCTGGTGCCGCCCGCGGTGGGCGTGATGGTATATGCCAAGGACATTGCCGCCGACTTCTGGGCCATCGTCGGTGCGCTGGTGGTGTCGTTGGTGATTGCCATGGGGTTTGTCGGCGTGCTGATGCAGCAGTTGGTCAAGCGCAAGGAGAAGGACCAATGACCCTCGACTGGCTGGGCGCGTGGACGGCGGTGATTCATCATCCGCTGTTCGGTATCGGTATCACCCTGGGCGCCTATCAACTGGTGTTGGCGGGTTTCGAGAAAACCCGCTGGATCTTCCTGCAACCTGTGCTCGTCTCCATGCTGCTGGTGGTCGCTGTGCTGCTCACCTGCGGCCTGAGCTACACCGAGTACCGCAAGAGCACCGAGATCATGGGCATCCTGCTCGGCCCCGCGACCGTTGCTCTGGCCGTGCCGCTTTATCTGAACTTGCGACGGATTCGCCAATTGTTCTGGCCGATTTTTACTACGCTGGTGATAGGTGGGGTATTGGCCACCGGCTTGTGTGTATGGCTGGGCTGGTGGTTTGGTGCCGAGCACATGATGCTGATGACCATGGCTCCCAAGTCGGTGACTTCGCCGATCGCCATGCTGGTGGCCGAGCAGATCGGCGGCGTGGCCGCATTGGCGGCGGTGTTTGTGCTGATCACCGGGGTGGTCGGCGCGATGATCGGCCCGACGTATCTTTCGGCCCTGGGCGTACACAGCCCTGAAGCGCGCGGCATGGCGCTGGGCATGACCGCCCACGCGGTGGGCACTTCGGTGGCCTTGCAGGAAAGCGAAGAGTGCGGCGCCTTTGCAGCGCTGGCCATGAGTCTGATGGGCGTGGCCACGGCAGTGTTCCTGCCGTTGGCCGTGTCGGTAATTGTTTAAACCAGGGTTAAGGAAACCTTTATGAGTCTGGCGCTGTTCCCGCTCAATACCGTGCTGTTCCCTGGCTGTACCCTCGATCTGCAGCTGTTCGAGGCGCGCTACCTGGACATGATCAGCCGCTGCATGAAAAAGGGCGAAAGCTTCGGTGTGGTGTGCATCCTCGACGGTAAGGAGGTGGGCCTGGCTCCCGACGGTTACGCGTTGATCGGCTGTGAAGCGTTGATCCGTGACTTCAAGCAGCAGGACAACGGCCTGCTGGGCATTCGTGTCGAAGGCGGGCGGCGTTTTCGCGTGCGGGATGCCGGTGTGCAGAAGGACCAGTTGCTGGTGGCCGACGTGCAATGGTTGGAAGAACTGCCGGACCAGGCGCTGGAAGAAGAGGACGCAGACCTGCTGGCGCTGTTGTATGCCTTGGCCGAACACCCGATGGTCGCTTCGCTGGACATGGGCACCCACGCCGACGGCCAGCAGGCCCTGGGCAATCAACTGGCCTACCTGCTGCCGTTCACCGAGGCGGATAAGGTCGACCTGCTGCAACTCGACGATCCGCAACAACGCCTGGATGCCATCCAGATGTTGCTCGACGAGTTGCAGGGCGAACTTTTCGCTCAGTAGGCGTAACGCAGCAGGGCGTTAGAGGTGCCGGTGAACGCGATGAAACTCAGTACCGCCACGATGGCCGGCAACAGCAACCACCAGGTTTTTTGCGGCATGGGTGGCAGTGGGCTGCGGTATTGGCTGGCGGTCAGGCTGAAGGCACAAACGCTCATCGCCAGCAGCGTGCCGGCCAGAATGTCCGTTGGCCAATGAGCGCCCAGGTAAACCCGTGACAGGGCAATGAACGCGGCGGGAATGCAGCCCAGCAGCAGCCAGGTCATGCGCAGGCGTGTGGGCTGACCGCGACCGGCCAGCACGGCGAGGGCCAGGAAGAACGCAAATGAACCTGAGGCGTGCCCGCTGGGCATGCTGAAACTGGTCAGCGGGTCGGTCAGGATTTCCGGGCGGCCACGGGCGAAAAACAACTTGGTGCCGGTGTTGATCACCGCTGCCCCCGCCAATGTAACGCCGACAAATATGGCATGGCGCCATTGCCGCGCCAGTAGCAGCAAGGCGGTGAACACCGCGCTGGCAAAGAACATCTTCTTGAACTCACCCAGTTGGGTGACCATCACCATGGCCTCGTCCAGCCACGGGCTGCGGTGCTCCTGCACCAGTGCACTCAAGCCCTGATCGAATGCGGCGAGGTGCGGGTAGCCGATAAACAGTGCGACCAACAGCGTCAGGCTGGCGCAGCCTATCCAGAGGGTGGCACGGCGATGGCCGCGCAGGCTGCAATTCAAGCTCACCCCCAGCAATACCGCGAGGCAGGCTGCGACAACCCCGGCCTGCGGCCAGAAACCTTCAGGCAGCGGCAGGCGGAACGCTGCGCCGGTCGCCCAGCCAGGCAACAGGTAAGCCACCGACCAGCCCGCCGCCGCCACAATGCTCACGGCGGCGAACCGTGGGAAGGGCATGTCGCACATGCCGGCCACCATGGGCAGCATGGGGCGCAACGGACCAATGAAACGTCCTACCAGCAGGCTGGCAATGCCGTACTTATGAAAGTAGGTTTCTGCACCGTTCATCCATTCCGGATGGTGACGCAGGCCGGGCAGGCGCCGAATATTCTGATGGAAGTGTCGCCCCAGATAGTAGGAAACCCCGTCACCCAATAAGCCGCCGAGGAAGCCCAGCAGGAGGGTTTCACTCAAGGAGAGTGCGCCGCTGCCGGCCAGCGCGGCAATCGCAAACAGCAACACGGTGCCCGGTACGATCAGCCCGGCGATGGCCAGGCATTCCACGCAGGCGACGATAAATACCGCCACTGCCAGCCATTCGGGGTTCAGGGTCAGCCAGCCGGTAATGCTATCGAGCCATTGGCTCATAAATCCTCACCCTCTCTCATGCGAATGCGTAATCAGCACCACTAAAATTCAAACTGTGGGTTTCCCTGTGTTGCGGCGACCGTGCTCACAACAAAAAATAATCGCGGCCTTCGACCTGGCCTCGGCGCAAGGGGTTCCGCGTGCAATAAGGCGCGTAGTCGGCATCGACAAAGCGGTACATCAGGTGTTCATCGCGTCCGCTGGGGATGCCCAGGCGGGTGGTCTGGATGATGCGCGTCGGCGTCTGGCCTACGTCTTCCACATAGAGCGACGCGTGGTCGAAACGTTTGGCATCCCACATCGGCACTTTCAGGCCCAATGCTTTGCACAGCAGGGTCTGGCCGGCGCACAGCTTCTGCGATGGGCGCGGGTTGCCGTTGGCGTCCGGATTGTTCATGAGCATCTGCGCCAGACTCGCCGGGCCGGACACGTCGTCTACCCACGGATAGGCGGACTTGATCAGTACGGCATTGCCCGGGCCCTTGGCGCTGAAGTTGAGCGAGTCGCCACCACGGGCGTAGTACATATAGATATGGCCACCATCCAGAAACAAAGCCTTACGCTTTTCTGTGTAGCCGAGTGACGCGTGGCTGCCCTTTTCGGCCACGTAATAGGCTTCGGTTTCAATAATTCGCGCTGAAAGCCAGAGATCGCCGACGCGATGACGTATGACTTTTCCGAGTAAATCTCGTGCAAGCAGTTGCGCGTCGCGGTCGAAGAAGCCATCGGGCAGGGCGCTTGAGGGGCGTTCAGGTAAAAAAATAGACATGGCAGTAAGAGGTTGATACGGCTAAATGTGACGGAATCATAACAACTCCTGCCTTAATTACCGCTGAACCCCAGATTTTTACAGTTCATTTCGACCATCCGCCCCTCACCGCTGTCAGTCGGGCGGCGTCACAGCTATAATCTGCCGCTTTCCTCCCTGCCAAGACTCCCTGACCATGACTGAGTCCGTTCTTGACTACATGACCCGCCTGGGTCGCGCTGCCCGTCAGGCCTCGCGATTGATCGCCCGTGCGAGCACCGCGCAGAAGAATCGCGCCCTGTTGGCCGCCGCCGATGCTCTGGATGCCTCGCGCTCCGAGCTTGCCGCCGCCAACGAGCTGGACCTGGCCAACGGCCGCGCCAATGGCCTGGAGCCAGCCCTGCTGGACCGCCTGGCGCTGACGCCGGCGCGTATCGACGACATGATCGAAGGCCTGCGTCAGGTGGCCAAGCTGCCTGACCCCATCGGTGAAATCCGCGATATGCGTTACCTGCCGTCCGGCATCCAGGTGGGCAAGATGCGCGTGCCATTGGGCGTGATCGGCATCATTTATGAGTCGCGCCCGAACGTGACCATCGACGCCGCGAGCCTGTGCCTCAAGTCCGGCAATGCCACCATCCTGCGTGGCGGTTCCGAGGCAATCAATTCCAACCGCGCCATCGCCGCCTGCATTCAGCAGGGCCTGGCAGTGGCCGAGTTGCCGGCCGAAGTGGTGCAAGTGGTGGAAACCACCGACCGCGCTGCCGTTGGCGCGCTCATCACCATGCCGGAATTCGTCGACGTGATCGTGCCGCGCGGTGGCAAGAGCCTGATCGAGCGTGTCAGCCGTGATGCCAAGGTGCCAGTGATCAAGCACCTGGACGGCGTGTGCCACGTTTATATCGACATCGCTGCCGATATCGACAAGGCCATCCGCATCGCCGACAACGCCAAGACTCACCGCTACGCGCCGTGCAACACCATGGAAACCCTGCTCGTACACGCAGGCATTGCCGAGCGTGTATTGCCACCGCTGGCGGCCATCTACCGCGACAAGGGCGTGGAGCTGCGCGGTTGTGAACGCACCCGTGCCCTGCTGGGCGCGGACGTGATCGAAGCCACCGAGCTGGACTGGTACACCGAATACACTGCGCCGATCCTGTCGATCAAGCTGGTCGACGACCTGGACGAGGCCATCGAACACATCAACACCTACGGCTCCAAGCACACCGACGCCATTGTTTCCGAGCATTTCAGCGATGCCCGGCGTTTCCTCAACGAAGTGGATTCCGCCTCGGTGATGATCAACGCCTCGACGCGTTTTGCCGACGGTTTCGAGTATGGCCTGGGGGCGGAGATCGGTATTTCCACCGACAAGCTCCATGCACGCGGCCCGGTCGGGCTGGAAGGCTTGACCAGTGAGAAGTACGTGGTGTTTGGCGACGGTCATGTGCGCACTTGATGGCTAAACGCATCGGGCTGCTCGGCGGCACCTTCGACCCCGTGCACATCGGCCATTTGCGCAGTGCCCTGGAAGTGGCGGATGCCCTCGCGCTGGATGAGCTGCGCATGATGCCCAACGCACGGCCGCCTCATCGCGATACGCCGCAGGTGTCACCGCAGCAGCGCCTGGAAATGGTGCGCCTGGCGGTGGATGGCATTGCGCCGCTGGTGATGGACGACCGCGAGCTCAAGCGCGATAAACCGTCCTACACTGTGGACACCCTGGAGTTGATGCGCGCCGAGTTGGCCGCAGATGACCAGTTGTTTCTGCTTTTGGGCTGGGACGCATTTTGCGGCCTGCCCTCTTGGCATCGCTGGGAGGAACTCCTCCAGCATTGCCACATCCTGGTTTTGCAACGCCCGGATGCCGACAGCGAACCGCCGGATGCCTTGCGCAACCTGCTGGCCGCGCGGTCGGTAAGTGACCCCTCGGCCCTGACCGGGCCGAACGGGAATATTGCATTCGTCTGGCAGACCCCGCTTGCGGTGTCCGCCACCCAGATCCGTCAACTGCTGGCCAGCGGGAAGTCGGTACGTTTCCTGGTGCCTGACGCGGTCCTGGCCTACATCGATGCGCACGGGCTTTACCGTGCGTCGAACTGAAAAGGCGCGCTTGAACGTACGAACAGTCGTGCAGCAAGCGCCCGAACATACGAGCAAAACGAGTTTTATATGACGAACAAAGACGTAAGCAAAGTTAAGCGCAAAGGCACCTTCAAGAGCGCCCCGCTGCCGGAAGAGGCTCAGGTAGGCCCGGTTCCTGAAGGCGAAGCGCTGGTAGCGCTGGCCGTGGCCGCCCTGGAAGACGTGAAAGCCCAGGATATCCAGGTGCTCGACGTACGCGACAAACAAAGCATCACCGACTTCATGATCATCGCCACCGGTACTTCCAACCGCCAGATCGGCGCGATGCTGGACAAGGTACGCGAGGCCGTCAAAGCCCAGGGCGTGAAGCCGCTGGGTGAAGAAGGCAAGGGCGACAGTGACTGGGTGCTGGCTGACCTGGACACCGTGATCGTGCACATGATGACCAGCAACGCCCGCCAGTTCTACGACCTGGAGCGGCTGTGGAAAGGTGCCGAGCAAAGCCGCGCCGTCGATGGCAAGCACCACAGCCCGGAAGTGGGCCACGCACACTTCGACAAGCTCAACAAAGACCAGGAATAAGGAACGGCTGTGCGCCTGCGTCTGATCGCTGTCGGTTCACGCATGCCCAAGTGGGTGGAAGAAGGCTGGCACGAGTATGCCAAGCGTCTGCCTGCTGAGCTGTCGCTGGAACTGGTGGAAATACCGCTCAACACACGGGGCAAAAATGCCGACGTGGCTCGCTTTATCCGTCAGGAAGGCGAAGCCATGTTGGCCAAGGTCGGCCCCAACGAGCGCATCGTCACCCTCGAAGTGCACGGCAAACCCTGGAGCACCGAGCAGTTGGCGGTGGAGCTGGATCGCTGGCGCCTGGACTCGCGCACCGTCAACTTCATGGTCGGCGGCCCCGAAGGGCTGGCTCCGGAAGTCTGTGCGCGGGCCGATCAGCGCTGGTCGCTGTCGGCGTTGACGTTGCCGCACCCGTTGGTAAGGATTCTGATCGGTGAACAGCTGTATCGCGCCTGGACAGTTCTGTCCGGGCACCCTTACCACAAATAATCTGCGCCCCTCCCGATGACTCAGCCGATCCGCATCAAGGACCACGAGAAAGACGCACGTCTGGTACGCGCGCGAGTGGTGTTTGGTGCGATTCTGGTGGTGACCCTGCTGGGTGTGCTGATCGCGCGTCTGTATTTCCTGCAGGTGATCCAGTACGACTATCACTCCACGTTGTCGGAGAACAATCGGGTGCATGTGCAGCCGATCCCACCGACCCGCGGCCTGATTTTCGACCGTAATGGCGTGGTGGTGGCAGATAACCGGCCCAGCTTCAGCCTGAGCATGACCCGCGAACGTTCCGGCGACTGGCAGCAGATCCTCGATGTGATCGTCGAGGTGCTGCAACTGACGCCGGAAGACCGGGTGATTTTCGAGAAACGCATGAAGCAGGGGCGCCGACCATTCGAGCCGGTGCCGATCCTGTTTGAGCTGACCGAAGAGCAGATCGCACGGATCGCGGTGAACCAGTTCCGCCTGCCCGGTGTGGAAGTGGTGGCGCAGTTGGTGCGGCATTACCCGCAAGGGCCGCACTTTGCCCACTCCGTCGGCTATATGGGACGGATCAACGAGAAAGAGCTGAAAACCCTCGACCCGGTCAATTACAGCGGCACTCACCATATCGGCAAAACCGGCATCGAGCGTTTCTACGAGCCTGAGTTGCACGGCCAGGTGGGTTACGAGGAAGTCGAGACCAACGCCCGAGGCCGCGTGCTGCGCGTGCTCAAGCGTACCGATCCGGTGCCGGGCAAAGACATTGTGTTGAGCCTGGATATCAAGCTGCAGGAAGCGGCAGAGATGGCGCTGGGTGGCCGTCGTGGCGCCGTGGTCGCGCTGGACCCGAAGACTGGCGAAGTGCTGGCGATGGTCAGTCAGCCAAGCTTCGACCCCAACCTGTTTGTCACCGGGATCAGCTTCAAAGCCTACGCCGAGCTGCGGGACTCCATCGATCGGCCGCTGTTCAACCGCGTGCTCCGCGGCCTGTATCCGCCGGGTTCGACGATCAAACCGGCAGTGGCGATTGCCGGCCTGGACGCCGGTGTGGTGACGGCGTCTAGCCGTGTGTACGACCCCGGCTACTACATGCTGCCCAACTACGATCACAAATACCGTAACTGGAACCGCACCGGGGACGGCTATGTCGATTTGGACACTGCGATCATGCGTTCCAACGACACTTATTTTTACGACCTAGCCC
This sequence comes from Pseudomonas sp. BCA17, assembly GCF_004519405.1. GTDB lineage: Bacteria > Pseudomonadota > Gammaproteobacteria > Pseudomonadales > Pseudomonadaceae > Aquipseudomonas. The sequence continues at coordinate 141,020 of NZ_SGWI01000008.1, forward strand.
ACAAGCTGGGGATCGATCGCTTGTCCGCCTACATGAGCAAGTTCGGCCTTGGCCAGAAAGTCTCCCTGGACATGTTCGAAGAGTCTCCCGGCCTGATGCCGTCGCGGGAATGGAAGCGGGCGACCCGTCGCCAGGCCTGGTTCCCGGGCGAAACCCTGATCCTCGGCATCGGCCAGGGTTATATGCAGGCTACGCCATTGCAACTGGCCCAGGCTACGGCGCTGGTGGCCAACAAAGGCATCTGGAACCGCCCGCACCTGGCCAGGACCATCGAAGGCGAAAAGCCAGTGGATGAAAACCCGATCCCCGATATCGTGCTGCGCGACCCGTCCGACTGGACCAAGGTCAACCACGGCATGCAGCAGGTGATGCACGGCGCCCGCGGTACCGCGCGCAAGGCGGCAGTAGGCTCGCAATACCGCATCGCCGGCAAAAGCGGTACGGCCCAGGTGGTGGCAATCAAGCAGGGCGAGAAATACGACCGCACCAAGGTCCAGGAACGCCACCGTGACCACGCGTTGTTTGTCGGTTTCGCCCCGGCGGACGACCCGAAAATCGTGGTGGCCGTGATGGTCGAAAACGGTGAGTCCGGCTCCGGCGTTGCCGCGCCCGTGGTGCGCCAAGTGATGGACGCCTGGCTGTTGGCCGACGATGGCAGGCTCAAGCCCGAATATGGTGGCCCCCCTTCAAGTCCCGAGGTTACGGCCCGTGAAGAGTAATTTTGACCGCATCCTCTCCAGTGAAGATGTGATGCGTCGCCGTGCGACGTTGCTGCAGCGCATGCACATCGATGGGCCTTTGCTGATCCTGCTGCTGACCCTGGCCGCCGGCAGCCTGTTTGTGCTGTATTCGGCCAGCGGCAAGAACTGGGATTTGCTGATCAAACAAGCGTCCTCATTCGGCCTGGGCCTGTTGTCGATGGTGGTGATTGCCCAATTGGAGCCTCGCTTCATGGCGCGTTGGGTGCCGCTGGGCTACGTGGCCGGTGTGTTGCTGCTGGTGGTGGTGGATGTGATGGGGCACAACGCCATGGGGGCGACCCGCTGGATCAACGTTCCGGGGGTGATTCGCTTCCAGCCGTCGGAATTCATGAAGATCCTGATGCCGGCGACCATCGCCTGGTATCTGTCCAAGCGCACCTTGCCGCCACAGCTCAAGCATGTGGGCATCAGTCTGATCCTGATCGGCGTACCGTTTATCCTGATCGTGCGCCAGCCTGACCTTGGCACCTCGCTGCTGATTCTCGCGGGCGGTGCGTTCGTGCTGTTCATGGGTGGGCTGCGCTGGCGCTGGATTCTCAGCGTACTGGCCGCCGCCATCCCAGTGGCCGTGGCCATGTGGTTCTTCTTTATGCACGACTACCAGAAGCAGCGGATCCTGACGTTCCTCGATCCGGAGAGCGACCCGTTGGGCACTGGCTGGAACATCATCCAGTCCAAGGCGGCCATTGGCTCAGGTGGAGTATTTGGCAAGGGTTGGTTACTGGGCACCCAGTCGCACCTGGACTTTTTGCCGGAAAGCCATACCGACTTCATTATTGCGGTGATGGGCGAAGAGTTCGGCCTGGTGGGCATTTGCGCGCTGTTGCTGATCTATTTGCTGTTGATCGGTCGCGGGCTGGTGATTACCGCCCAGGCGCAGACGCTGTTCGGCAAGTTGCTGGCCGGCAGCCTGACCATGACTTTTTTTGTTTACGTTTTTGTCAACATCGGTATGGTCAGTGGCCTGCTGCCGGTGGTTGGGGTGCCGTTGCCATTCATTAGCTACGGCGGAACTTCGCTGGTGACATTGCTGTCAGCGTTTGGGGTTTTGATGTCGATTCACACGCATCGCAAGTGGATCGCACAGGTTTGAATAAGGTGAAGATGTCAATGCAAGTAATGCGCGGCTGGGCGACTCGGCACGCGTCCTGGATGGGCCTGATTGGGCTGCTGGGCGCGACGCAGGAGGCGCTGGCCGGTGACTACGATGGTTCACCCCAGGTCGCCGAATTTGTCGGTGAAATGACCCGCGACTACGGTTTCGCCGGCGAACAGCTGATGGGCGTGTTTCGCGAGGCCCAGCGCAAGCAGGCGATCCTCGACGCGATCTCGCGCCCCGCCGAACGCGTGAAGCAGTGGAAGGAATATCGTCCCATGTTCCTCACCGATGCCCGCGTGGCTCGTGGTGTGGACTTCTGGCGTCAGCATGAGGCCGTGCTGGCCCGTGCCGAGCAGGAATACGGTGTGCCGGCTCAAGTCATCGTTGCGATCATCGGCATTGAAACCTTTTACGGGCGCAATACCGGCAGTTACCGGGTGATCGATGCCTTGTCGACCCTGGGCTTCGATTACCCGCCACGCGCCGAGTTCTTCCGTAAGGAATTGCGCGAATTCCTGTTGCTGGCTCGCGAAGAACAGGTCGACCCGTTGACCCTCAAGGGCTCCTACGCCGGTGCAATGGGGTTGCCGCAGTTCATGCCGAGCAGCTTCCGTGCGTATGCGGTGGATTTCGACGGCGACGGCCACATCAATATCTGGAGCAACCCCGACGACGCGATCGGCAGCGTGGCCAGCTACTTCAAGCGCCATGGCTGGGTGGCCGGTGAACCGGTGGTGGTGCGCGCCGATGTGACCGGCGATCGCGCCGACGAAGGCCTGACCCAGGGCATCGAGCCCGCCAAGACGGTCGGGGAGTTGCGGGCGCTGGGCTGGTCGGGTCAGAATGCGCCACGCGATGATATGCCGGTGACGGCTTTCCGCCTGGAAGGCGAAAATGGCCCGGAATACTGGATGGGCCTGAAGAATTTCTACGCAATCACGCGTTATAACCGCAGTGTGATGTACGCCATGGCCGTGCATCAGCTGTCAGACATGCTGGTCCAAGCACGGGGCAACAAGTAATGCGGGTACCGCCGTTCAATAAACCGCTCAAGCTGGTGGCGTTCGCCGCGTTGTCATTGCTGGTTGTCAGTTGCTCATCCACGACCAGTCGCGCTCCGGCGCAGAAGGGTGGTGCTATCGTCCGCGCCCAGCCGGGCCTGGACATCAACCGCGCGCATAAAGATGGCGCGCCGTGGTGGGACGTCGACGTTTCGAAGATCCCGGACGCCACGCCAACCCTGCACACCGGTCCGTACAAGGCCAACCCCTACACTGTGCTGGGTAAAAACTACTTCCCGCTGCAGGACTCCAAGACCTACTCGCAAACCGGCACGGCGTCCTGGTACGGCACCAAGTTCCACGGTCAGAACACGGCCAATGGCGAAGTCTATGACCTGTACGGCATGAGTGCGGCCCATAAGACCTTGCCGCTGCCCAGCTATGTGCGGGTGACCAACCTGGACAACAACCGTACGGTGATCCTGCGGGTCAATGACCGTGGGCCATTCTATTCCGACCGGATCATTGACCTGTCCTACGCTGCCGCGAAAAAACTCGGTTATGCCGAAATCGGCACGGCACGGGTGAAAGTCGAAGGTATCGACCCGGCGCAATACTGGGCCCAGCGTGGCAAGCCGGCACCGTTGATGCTCAACGAACCGCAGACGCCACAGCCGCAGGTGACTGCCTCGGCCGGCAAGATCGAACAGTGGACGCCGCCGCCGGCGCAGCACGCACCGGATACCGTGGTCGTACCGCATGCGGCGCCCGGCGCTTCGATGGCGGGTGGGCAGTACCTGCAAGTGGGCGCTTTCGCCAACCCGGATGCGGCGGAACTGCTAAGGTCGAAACTCAGCGGTATGGTCAGGGCGCCGGTTTTCATCAGCTCCATCGTGCGTAACCAGCAGACACTGCACCGTGTGCGCATGGGCCCGATCGGCTCGCCGAGCGAGGTTGCGCAAGTACAGAACAGCGTGCGCCTGGCCAACCTGGGGCAACCCAGCGTGGTCACCGCAGAATAAAAGTAAGGGATTGATGGCTTGGGCCCGCGCGCGGGTTTGAGCCCTGGTTGTTTGGCTCGTTGAACAATAAAAACCCCGGGGGCAAGGGGGGGGCGGGCAACCGAACACGCGACAGCCTGGAAGCGGGCTGTCTGAATAGTTTTGCCCGCGAGGGCAAGTTTTTATAAGCAATTTCGAGAGACGGATGAACATCACCACCTTAGCCAAACGCACGTGCCTGCTTCTTTCGCTGATCATCACCCCGGCCGCCTGGGCGGTTGAGATGGTGCCGGCTTCCCCGCAACTGGCCGCCAAGGCCTGGGTCCTCATGGATGCCGCCAGCGGCAACGTGCTGGTCGAGAACAACGGTGACCAGCGCCTGCCGCCGGCCAGCCTGACCAAGCTGATGACGGCTTACATCGCGACCCTGGAAATCCGTCGCGGCCAGATCGGCGAGAACGACCCGGTTACCGTCAGCGAAAACGCCTGGCGTACCGGCGGTTCGCGGATGTTCATCAAGGTTGGCTCGCAAGTGACCGTGAGCGACCTGTTGCACGGCATCATCATCCAGTCCGGCAACGACGCCAGCGTCGCCCTGTCCGAGCACATCGCCGGCAGCGAAGACGCATTCGCCGACCTGATGAACAAGACCGCCGGCGATCTGGGCATGACCAACAGCCACTTCATGAACCCGACCGGTCTGCCGAACCCGGAGCACTATTCGTCGGCTCATGACATGGCAGTGCTGGCTCGCGCCATCATCCGTGTCGACCCGGTTCACTACGCGATCTACTCCCAGAAAGAATTCTTCTGGAACAACATCAAGCAGCCTAACCGCAACCTGTTGCTGTGGCGTGACAAGACCGTTGACGGTCTGAAAACCGGCCACACCGAAGAAGCCGGCTACTGCATGGTGTCGTCGGCGGTGCGTGATGGCCAGCGCCTGATCGCCGTGGTCTTCGGCACCAACAGCGAGCAGGCCCGTGCGGCCGAGACGCAAAAACTGCTGACTTACGGCTTCCGTTTCTTCGAGACCCAGACCTTCTACAAGAAGGGTGCCGAGCTGGCGACTGCGCCGGTGTGGAAAGGCGCAACCTCCCAGGTCAAGGCCGGCCTGGCTGAAGACCTGACCCTGACCATGCCTAAAGGCCAGCTGAAAAAGCTCGCCGCCAGCATGACCATGAACCCGCATCTGGTTGCGCCAATCGCCAAGGGCGACGTGATCGGCAAGGTCGAAGTGAAGCTGGACGATAAAGTGGTGCACAGCGCCGACTTGATCGCGCTGGATGGCGTCGACGAAGGTGGTATCTTCCGCCGCGTGTGGGATAGCATCCGTCTATTCTTCTACAGCTTGTTCAACTGATAGTGTGCACCTGCAAGGCCCCGTGTTGATCCGACACGGGGCTTTGCCCGTCGCCACGGCTTACGCTTACGAGGCCGTTACGCCATGACCGATAAAGAAGTAAAGGCGCCAAAGATCGAATTCCCAGTGACTGATTATCCAGTCAAAGTGATCAGCGATACCGGTGTAGGCAACAAAGACAAGATTCTCGAGATCGTGCGCAAACACGCGACGATCAACGACAACCGGGTGGACGAGCGTTCGAGCACCAACGGTAAGTACACCACGATCCAATTGCACATCGTTGCGACGGATCAGGACCAGCTCTACAACATCAACAGCGAACTGCGGGCCACCGGCTTCGTACACATGGTGCTGTGATGCCGCAGGTCCTGGGCTTTCGCGAGCTCGGCCGGATGGACTACGAGCCCGTATGGCATGCTATGCAGCGCTTCACCAACGAACGCGGCACCTCGGCCCCCGATGAAGTCTGGCTGGTGGAACACCCGCCGGTGTTCACCCAGGGCCAGGCCGGCAAGGCCGAACATCTGCTGCTGCCGGGTGATATTCCGGTGGTGCAGGTCGACCGAGGTGGCCAAGTGACTTACCATGGGCCCGGTCAACTGGTGGCTTACCTGTTGCTCGATGTACGCAAGCTGGGTTTCGGCGTGCGCGATCTGGTCAGCCGCATGGAGGCTTGCCTGATCGAGCTGCTCGCCAGCTACGGCGTGACTGCCGCGGCCAAGCCCGATGCACCCGGTGTGTACGTGGCGGGCGCGAAAATCGCCTCCCTGGGGTTGCGTATCCGTCATGGGTGTTCCTTTCATGGCTTGGCCCTGAACGTGGACATGGACCTGGCGCCGTTTCGCCGGATCAACCCGTGCGGTTACGCCGGGCTGGCCATGACCCAATTGAGCGAGCATGCCACACCGATTAAATTTGCCGAGGTAAGTGCCCGGCTGCGTGCGCAGCTCGTCAAACACCTCGACTATGCTGAGCAGACGACCCTTACGGGCGGAATCGACTGATTATGACTACTGATGCAGTGCAAACCATGATCCCGACGGTGGACGTTACCGAACGTCCGGCCCCGGCCCCGCGTGCCAAGGTGGAAGCCGGCGTCAAGCTGCGCGGCGCCGAGAAGGTTGCACGCATCCCGGTGAAGATCATTCCGACCACCGAACTGCCGAAGAAGCCTGACTGGATTCGCGTACGCATCCCGGTTTCGCCGGAAGTCGACCGTATCAAGTCCCTGCTGCGCAAGCACAAGCTGCACAGCGTGTGCGAAGAGGCCTCCTGCCCGAACCTGGGCGAGTGCTTCTCCGGCGGCACCGCGACCTTCATGATCATGGGTGACATCTGCACCCGTCGTTGCCCGTTCTGCGACGTCGGTCACGGCCGGCCGAAGCCATTGGACGTCAACGAGCCGGAAAGCCTGGCCATCGCCATCGCCGACCTGCGCCTCAAGTACGTGGTAATCACCTCGGTAGACCGTGACGACTTGCGCGACGGCGGTGCCCAGCACTTTGCCGACTGCATTCGTGAAATCCGCAAGCTGTCGCCGAATGTGATGCTTGAAACCCTGGTGCCCGACTACCGTGGCCGTATGGACGTAGCGCTGGAAATCACTGCTGCCGAGCCGCCGGATGTGTTCAACCACAACCTGGAAACCGTGCCACGCCTGTACAAGGCCGCACGTCCAGGTTCGGATTACCAGTGGTCGCTGACGCTGCTGCAGAAATTCAAGCAGATGATGCCGCACATTCCGACCAAATCCGGCTTGATGCTGGGCTTGGGCGAGACTGACGAAGAAGTGATCGAAGTCATGAAGCGCATGCGCGAGCACGACATCGACATGCTGACCCTGGGCCAGTACCTGCAACCGTCGCGCAGCCATTTGCCGGTACAGCGTTTCGTGCACCCGGACACCTTCGCCTGGTTCGCCGAGGAAGGGTACAAGATGGGCTTCAAGAACGTGGCTTCCGGCCCGCTGGTACGTTCCTCGTACCATGCCGATGAGCAGGCCAAACTGGTCAAGGCGAGCCTGGTTTCGTAATACAGATCTGCGTTACATAGCGGATTCGATGTGGGAGGGGGCTTGCCCTCGGTTGCGGGTTGTCAGTCGATACAAGTGCTGGCTGATCAACGCTATCGAGAACAGGCGTCCTCCCACATTTCGTTCAGCGTTCTATAGGGGATCAATGGATGGCCACTCAACACGCAGCCGCCGTACCTGCATTACGTGCCGAAGGCGTTATTGGCCTGATCGCTCCTGCCGGGCCTGCCGCGCTGGACGTGGCAAAAGCCGAGCAATGGGTGCGTGCCCGCGGCTACAGCCTGCGGATTTTCCCCGGTGTTTATGAGCGCGAGGGCTACCTGGCCGGCAGTGATGAGGTGCGCCTCAATGACCTGCACGCAGCCTTCGCCGACCCTGAAATCGATGCCATCCTCTGCCTGCGCGGCGGCTATGGCACGCCACGGCTGTTAGATCGCCTGGACTTCGACCTGCTGCGCGCCAATCCGAAGCCTTTCGTCGGCTACAGTGACATCACTGCCGTGCACTTGGCGATCAATCGCTACGCGGGTTTTGTGACGTTCCATGGTCCGCTGTTCAATGCCGACTTGCTGGGTGAGAAGCAGCAGCCTACCGAGTCGTCATTGTTCAAAATGCTGCGGGGCCAGCTGAGCGCCGGCAGCGTGCTGGCACACCCGGTGGCCTACCCGTTGACCACGGTCTCGCCTGGCATTGCCTGTGGGCGCTTGTTGGGCGGTAACCTGTCGATGATTGCGGCCGTGATGGGCACTGCTTTCGAAATTGATGCGAAAGGCATCATCCTGCTGATCGAAGACGTCAACGAACCCATCTATCGAATCGACCGACTGCTGACCCATTTGCGCCTGGCGGGCAAGTTGGCGCAAATCGCCGGTGTGCTGGTGGGGGATGTCGCGGGGGTGGATCAAGCGGCGTTGGAGCGGCTGCTAAAGCAGACCTTCGAGCCGTTGTGCATTCCGGTGTTGTCCGGCTGGCGCAGTGGGCATTGCGATCCGAACCTGACCCTGCCGATGGGCGCATGGGTGCGATTGGATGCGGGGGAGCAGCGGCTGGTGCTGGAGCAAGATGTGGTGTTTAAGCCCTGAGTTTGATGGCGTCTGCCGAACCACTATCGGGAGCAAGCCCCCTCCCACGTTGGAGAGGGCTTGCTCTGCGCTACGATAGCCTTCAAAGCCGATTCACCGGCTCTGCAATGACTCCAGCAACTTAACTGTCGGATAGCCATCCGCCGGCCAGCCCAATGATTGCTGCGCCGCCCGAATCGCCTTGCGCGTATTCGCGCCGATAATCCCGTCGGCATTACCCGCGTCATAACCCTTGGCGCTGAGCACGGTCTGCAGATCAATACGCTGGGAGCGGCTCAGCGGCAGCTCATCCTTCGGCCAGTTTCCGCGGATCACACCCGCGCCGGTAAACCGCTGCGACAACAGGCCCACCGCCAACGCGTAGGATGAAGAGTTGTTGTACTTGAGGATCGCCCGGAAGTTATCCAGCACCAGGAATGCCGGGCCTCGGTAACCGGCCGGCAGTAGCAGGGCGGCGGAGAGTTGGTCGACATTGGGCGGCATGCTGCTGCCGGCCGGTAGCTGGATTCCCAGCCTCATCCATTCGGCGACGGTCTTGCGGATACCGCCATCGGCCAGGGCGTAGTCGAAGTTGGCTGGCAATTGCTGTACTTCAAAGCCCCACGGCTGGCCGCGCTGCCAGCCGGAGCTTTGCAGGTAATGCGCGGTGGAGGCGAGGGCGTCGGCCGGGCTGTTCCAGATGTCGCGGCGACCGTCGCCGTCGAAGTCGACCGCGTGGGTGTTGTAGGTGGTCGGGATGAACTGGGTCTGGCCCATGGCGCCGGCCCAGGAGCCTTTCATCTGGTCGGCGGCGATATCGCCGTGCTGGATGATTTGCAGCGCCGCCAGCAGTTGGGCCTGGGCGAACGCCGGGCGGCGGCCTTCGTAGGCCAGGGTCGCCAGGGAGCGAATCACCGAATTGTTGCCTTGGAACTGGCCGAAGTTGCTTTCCATACCCCATACGGAGACCAGCGCTTGGCGATCAACGCCATAACGCTCCTCGATGCGTTGCAGGATGTCGGCGTATTTGATCAGCAAGGCCTGGCCGTTGCGCACACGCAGCGGCGACAGTGCGCCGTCGAGGTATTCCCACACTGGGCGGGAAAATTCCGGCTGGCTACGGTCAGCGCGGATTACCGCCATATCGGGAGTGACCCCGGCAAAGGCGTTATCGAACACAGCTGGCGTGATACCGGCCTTCAGCGCTTCAGCGCGAAACCCGGCCATCCACTCGGCAAAGGTTTGTGTCGGCTGGATATCGAGATTGTCCACCGCCAATGGGGCAACCACAGCGGGCGCTACGGCCGGCGCGGTTTGCAGTTTAGGCAGAGGCTGGGCATCTGCAGCGGTAGGTTTCTCCGCGCAGGCGACAAGCAGGATGAGGCTGGAGGCAGCGATCAATTGGCGAAGGTGCCAACGACGGGAAAGACTAGAGGGCATGCACAGGTCCAGGAATTACAGATCAGGTGCAGACCTTATCATGCCGGAGGGGCGCTTGCCTTCAGGCTGCCAGAAAGTAAGAAGCCTCCCAGCTATTAGACTGGAAGGCTTCGCGGCGGTAACTGCCTTTGCCCTTGCCGGCGCGTTCCTGACGGCTGCGGAACAGTGGCTGGGCGATGATGGATTTGGCCTTGTTGGGGCCATGCTTAGATGGCTTTTTGCTCATGATGATGGTTCTCGATAGGTGGGCTGGAGCGGGCCAAATCATCTGCCGAAGCCAGGCGGCTGTAAAGCCCGTAATTGTAAGCACGATCAAAATGTGGCGTTTGGGGTAATGCCAGTCAGGTAAGCGATAGAGCGGACAACGAGTAACCTGTGGCGAGGGAGCTTGCTCCCGTTGGGTCGCGAAGCGGCCCCAGCTTTGGGCTTGAAAAGACTGGGCCTGCTACGCAGTCCAGCGGGAGCAAGCTCCCTCGCCACAGGTTACTTTTTGGCCTTTCTCCTTCTTAACCGACTGGCATCAGGAGTTTGGGGGGGCTTTTGAAAGGCGGGTTATTCAGCCGGCAACGCCAGGCGCTGGCCAGCCATCAGCAATGACAATCGGCTCAGGCTCATCCAGGGCGAACCGGCCGCTTGGCCCTTGATCTGCGCATCGATGCGTTGCGCCTCCAGCAGAAGCTGCGCCCAGCGCTGCGCCGAGTGCCGCTGAAGGGCTTTGCTCATCAGGGGTTTGCGTTTGTCCCAGACCGGTGGCCGGGCCTGGCTGAAAGCTCTGTCCAAGGGCGTACCCTGGCTGTATTGCAGGGAAATATTGGCCAACACCCGCAACTCCCGGGCCAGGGCCCAGAGGATCACCGGTGGTTCTACGCCCTCGCCGCGCAGCCCTTCGAGCATGCGCAGGGCGTGGGCGGGTTCACCATTGAGGATCGCATCCACCAGCCCGAACACGTCGAAGCGAGCGCTGTCAGCGACCGCGCCTTGCACGGTTTCAACCGTGATCTGCCCATCTTCGGCCATCAGCTTGAGCTTTTCGATTTCCTGGGCGGCGGCAAGCAGGTTGCCTTCGACCCGGGCCGCGATCAGCTCGACGGCGTCTTGTGTGGCCGACAGCCCCGATTGGGTCAGTCGTTGACGAATCCACTGCGGTAATTGGCTGCTGTCTACTGGCCAGATCTGGATGAACTGGGTCTGTGCCCCTTCCACCAACGCCTTGCCCCACTTGGTCTTTTGCGCGCTGCCATCGAGCTTGGGCAAGCTGATCAGCAAGACCGTGTCCTCGGCGGGGCGCGAGCAGTATTCCATCAAGGCGGCCGCGCCCTTGTCGCCGGGTTTGCCCGAAGGCAGGCGCAGTTCCAGCAGGCGTTTTTCGGCGAACAGCGACATGCTCGCGCCGGCTTGCAGCAGCGTACCCCAGTCGAAACTGGCGTCGGCACTGAATACCTGGCGTTCATCGAAGCCCTGTTGGCGCGCAGCCGCGCGAATGGCATCGGCGGCTTCCTGGCACAGCAGCGGGTCATCCCCGCTGACGATGTAGACAGGCGCGAGCCCACCCTGCAGATGTTTGGCGAGTTGTGCGGGAGCGAGTTTCATAGGCGGGGCGAACGGGGCGCCTGGGGCGCCCCGTATGGCTTACTCGGCTGGTACTTCAACAGGCGACTGTTTAGGCGTGTTGTTTTCATACTCTTGCGCGGCTTTCAGGGCGTCGGCGTCAGCCTTGGCCTTGTTGTCAGCCGTCTGTTGCAGGGCTGCGAGTTTTTCCGGCGTCAGCTGTTGCAGGCGGACCATCAGGCGCTGGATCAGCTCGCGACGCATTTCCTTGCGCACCTGGATGATTTCCGAGTCCGAGCCCACCAGGTTGTTGCCATCGTGGCTGACGACCTTCTGCACTTCCACCTTGTCGCCCATTAATGGCAACTGATCGCGGCCACGCAGTTCATACACGACTTTGGTGTTCAGCTCGATGTCCGACGCACGACCGGCACTGGCGTAGCTGAGGTTGCGCTGGGTTTCTTGTTCATCGATCAGGTTCAGCTTGTAGGTCGCACCGTTGTAGACGTGCACGCCGCTGTTTTCCAGGGTCTGGCGCAGTTGCTTGACGGTTTCGCCGTAGGCGTTGCGGGCGCTGAGGTCGAGTTCCTTGAGCGTCAGCTCGTTGGTGCCGGTACCGCGCAGCTGGAAGCCGCAAGCGCTCAGCAGCACGGCAAGGCCCATTACCAGCAGGTTGCGTTTGATCATTTTGTTGCTCCCCTTGAAACCATATGGGCCTTATCGAGGCCCTGAAGGCTTTGTTCGACGCGGAGCTCAAGCCCCGCGCCCGATCCGATTAGCTAGCGACGATATTGACCAGTTTGCCAGGCACCACGATCACTTTGCGGATCGTCAGCCCTTCGGTAAAGCGCAGCACGTTTTCGTTGCAGCGCGCTGCCGCTTCGACTTCCTCGCGAGAAGCGCTGGCCGGCATGTCGATCTGGCCACGCAGTTTACCGTTGACCTGAATCACCAGTTGCAGCGTGTCCTGTACCAGGGCGCTGTCGTCCTGGACTGGCCAGCGTGCATCGATGACCGCGTCGCTGTGGCCCAGGCGGCTCCACAGTTCGTGGCTGATGTGCGGGGTGATCGGCGCCAGCAACAGGGTGACGGTTTCCAGGCCTTCCTGGATCAGTGCACGGTCCTGTTCGGTGGCTTGCGGTGCTTTTTCCAGCACGTTCATCAGCGTCATCACCTGGGCGATGGCGGTGTTGAATTTGTGGTTCTGGCCCACGTCCTGGCTGGCTTGGCGGATGGCCAGGTGGGTGCTGCGGCGGATGGCTTTCTGCTCATCGCTCAAGGCGGCAACGTCCAGCTTGCCCGGCAGCCCTTGGCTGACATGGGTGTGCGCCAGGCGCCAGACGCGCTTGAGGAAGCGGTGCGAGCCTTCGACGCCGGAGTCGGACCATTCGGCGCTCATGTCGGGCGGCGAGGCGAACATCATGAACAGGCGGCAGGTGTCCGCACCGAACTGGTCGATCATCGACTGTGGGTCGACGCCGTTGTTTTTCGACTTGGCCATCTTCTCGGTGCCACCGATTTCCACCGGCAGGCCGTCGGCTTTCAACTTGGCGCTGATGACCTTGGCTTTGCTGTCGCGCTCAAGCTCGACATCCGCCGGGTTGAACCAGGTGTAGGCGCCATTGGCTTCGCGGCGATAGTAAGTCTCGGCGATCACCATGCCTTGGGTCAGCAGGTTCTTGAATGGCTCATCGGAACTCACCAGGCCTTCGTCGCGCATCAGCTTGTGGAAGAAACGCGCGTACAGCAGGTGAAGAATGGCGTGTTCGATGCCGCCGATGTACTGGTCCACCGGCAACCAATGGTCGGCCGCAGCTTTTTCCACCAGGCCGCCTTCATAGTGTGGCGAGGCGTAGCGGGCGTAGTACCACGAGGACTCGACGAAGGTGTCCATGGTGTCGGTTTCACGCTTGGCAGGCTGGCCGCATTTCGGGCAGGCACATTCGTAGAACTCGGGCATGCGTGCCAGCGGCGAGCCGGCGCCATCCGGCACCACGTCTTCCGGCAGTACCACCGGCAACTGGTCTTCCGGCACCGGCACGTCACCGCAGCTTTCGCAGTGGATGATCGGGATCGGGCAGCCCCAGTAGCGCTGGCGGCTGATGCCCCAGTCGCGCAGGCGGAACTGGGTACGCGAGGCGCCGAGGTTTTTCTTGATCAGTGCAACTTCGATGGCGTCGAAAGCGCCTTGGAAGTCCAGGCCATCGAACTCACCGGAGTTGATCAGCGTGCCGTGCTCGCCGTAGGCGTCTTGCCACGGGGCCGGGTTGGTGTCGCCCGAGCTGGTGCGCACCACGGATTTGATCGGCAAGTTGTACTTGTTGGCGAACTCGAAATCGCGCTCGTCGTGGGCCGGCACAGCCATTACTGCGCCATCACCGTAGTGCATCAACACGTAGTTGGCGACCCATACCGGCAGCTTCTCGCCGGTCAGCGGGTGTTCGACGAACAGGCCGGTTGGCAGGCCTTTTTTCTCCTGGGTGGCGACGTCGGCTTCGGCCACGCTGCCGCCTTTGCATTCGGCGATGAACGCTTGCAGCTCAGGGTTGTTCTGCGCGGCTTGGGTGGCCAGCGGGTGTTCGGCGGCCACGGCAACATAGGTTGCGCCCATCAGGGTGTCCGGACGGGTGGTGAAGACTTTCAGTGCGCCCGCTTCGCCGATCGAATCGACGTTGTAGGGGAACTGCACTTCCATGCCCTTGGATTTGCCGATCCAGTTGCGCTGCATGGTCTTGACCTGCTCCGGCCAGCCCGGCAGGTCGTCGAGGCTCGACAACAGTTCATCCGCGTAGGCGGTGATCTTGAAGTAGTACATCGGGATTTCGCGCTTTTCGATCAGCGCGCCGGAACGCCAGCCGCGACCGTCGATGACCTGCTCGTTGGCCAATACGGTCTGGTCGATCGGGTCCCAGTTCACGGTGCCGTTCTTGCGGTAGATCACGCCTTTTTCGAACAGGCGCGTAAACAACCATTGTTCCCAGCGGTAGTAGTCCGGCTTGCAGGTGGTCACTTCGCGGGACCAGTCCACTGCCAGGCCCAGGCTGCGCAGCTGGGTCTTCATGTAGGCGATGTTTTCGTAGGTCCACTTCGCGGGCGCCACGTTGTTTTTCATCGCGGCGTTTTCCGCCGGCATGCCGAAGGCATCCCAACCCATGGGTTGCAGGACATTCTTGCCGAGCATGCGCTGGTAGCGGGAAATGACGTCGCCGATGGTGTAGTTACGCACGTGTCCCATGTGTAGCTTGCCGCTGGGGTAAGGGAACATCGATAGGCAGTAGTAAGTCTCCTTGCCTGGCTGTTCACTGACTTCAAAGGACTTCTGCTCGTCCCAGAAGGTTTGGGCGGCATTTTCTATTTCACGGGGCTGATATTGTTCGTGCATGGCTACTTTTGAACTGAATAGGGGTGGCCTAATCCTCTTCGGTACAACATTCAGGTTGATCGACACCAAACAGCGGCGCGTCCGTGCCCAAACCCTGCGGGAAGTGGAGTTACAGGAAGCGCCGTAGCATACATGACCCCACTCTATCGAGGGAAACCCTGATTGCGCGGTCGAGGCCGTCTGTCGCGGCACCGGGCAGGCGTAGCCATGGAGACTACGCTGTTTATTGGGGAGCAAGTCTTTCTTCAATGAGGTGAGGGGATGGTTGAATCGCAGCGAACCTTAACGAAACCGCAGTTGTATGAGGGGCTGATCGACCGATTGGGTCGGGCACTGGATGCTGCAAAAACCGCAGGCCGATTGCGTGATGAGCGGCCTCTGGAGCTGGAGTTGCGGGGCTTGAGCCAGGCGGAGCTTGAACTGATCAAGTGCTACCTGGAAATGAATCACCAGCGCGCTTCTTCTGAACAGGCTTCCCCGCCTTCTCAAGAGTCGCCGCGTTCAGCCAAGGTGATCTGGCTGAGGGACGTATCCGCCGGTCGCAGAGTCGACAAGCTTCGGGCCGTAAGGTGCAAGTGAAATAAACGCAGTGCTATCCGTTGGTCTTCTCGAAATGTGCTGGTAAAGATTGTCGCTGAACTGCGTTGCATCTAGGCTTCGGGCATCTTTGGAGATGCCCGATGCCTTTTCGTTATTTCATCAAACAACTATTGCTGCCGCCCGGTATTTTTTTGCTGTTGCTGGCGTTCGCCTGGTGGATTCGTCGCAGTCGCCCGCGCCTGGCAGGGTTCTGCTTTGCCCTGGGGTTGGGGGGCATGTGGCTGATGAGTCTGCCGGTGATGGTGCAATGGGGAGCGCACGCATTGGAAACCGAGCCGCCCTTGGCCCGGGAAGACTGGGCAACCCTGGCCCAGCGGGCCGATGCAATTGTGGTATTGGGCTCTGGACGTGAGCGTGGCGACCCTGCGTGGGGCACCGACCAACCCACAGGCATAGGCCTTGAACGCCAGCGTTATGCCGCACGACTGGCCAAGGCGTCAGGCTTGCCGGTGCTGACCAGCGGTGGTTTGCACTATGGAGCGCCGCCCAGTGAGGCCGAGCTGATGGCTGTGTCGATGCAGGATGATTTTGGCGTCACTGTGCGCTGGAAGGAAGAGCGTAGCCGTACCACGTGGGAAAATGCACAGATGAGTGCTGAGATCCTGTTGCCCGCGGGCATCAAGCGTGTGGTGGTGGTGACCCAGGCCTGGCATATGCCGCGTTCGGTCTGGAGCTTCGAGAAGGCCGGTTTCACGGTGGTGCCGGGGCCTGTGGGGTTTCTCGGGGTCGACAATGCGCGACCGCTCGGCGGCTGGATGCCCGAGTTCAAGTCGGTTTGGCAGAGCGGGCAGTTGATCAACGAAGCTGTGGGGCAGGTGGGCTATCGGTTGTTTTACCGCTGAGCCTTCTGATTAAAATGCAAATTGGAATGTGGGAAGGGGCTTACCCCTTCCCACATGGTGTTGCGTTGGCTGTCAGACGGTCTTGGACATCCGGCCGGCCAGCAGCGCCCAGCCAAACAGCAGCACGCACACAATGATCAACGGCCACGAACGCCACTGCAGGTAAGGCGTCAGGTTGTGCATCGGCACGACCTCTCCGTAGAGAATCCCGCGCTCGAATTGTGGGATCTGCGCGGTGATCTGCCCGAATGGATTGATCAGGCCGGTCACGCCGTTATTGGTGGCGCGGATCATCCAGCGACCGGCTTCCAAGGCCCGCATCTGCGCCATTTGCAGGTGCTGCAACGGGCCGATGGAGCGGCCAAACCAAGTGTCGTTGCTGATGGTCAGCAGCAGGTCGCTCTGGGCCGACAGGCCAGCAGCGAACTCCGGGTACACCACTTCATAGCAAATGAACGGCGCAAGGTGATAGCCCTTGGCCTGGAGCATGGCCTGGTCAGAGGGGCCACGGGCGAAGTCCGACATGGGCAGGTCGAAGAAGGCGATCAGCCCGCGCAATACGTCTTGCAGCGGCACGTACTCACCGAACGGCACCAGTTTTTGCTTGAGGTAGGTGCCGTCGCCTTCGCCCACGACAGTGATGCCGTTGAAGTAGCGCTTCTGGTGATGGACTTCCTGGCGAATCGGTACGCCGGTAATCAGCGCGGAATTCCGCTCGGCGGCGAACTTGCCCATCATGGCAAGGTAACCCTCGACGGACTCCTTGAGCACCGGCACCGCGGTTTCCGGCCAGATCAGCAGGTCAGTCCGCTTGGCGCTGAAGCTCATGTCGCGGTACAGCGCCAACTGCGCATTGAGCTGCTCAGGGTCCCACTTCATGCTTTGTTCGACGTTGCCCTGGATGGCGGCCACGCTCAGGGGGGCGCCGGAAGGGGAAGTCCACGCATGGTGTTTGAGTGCCAGGCCGATGGCCCACGGTGCAACCAACAGCACCAGGCCTGCGCCGATAAAGGCATTGCGCTTGCTTGCCAGCAGACGGGGCAGGTTGCACAGCAGGGCCGCCGTCAGCGCCAGGGCAAAGGAAATCAGCCACATGCCGCCCAGTGGGGCGAGACCGGTGAGCGGGCCGTCGAGCTGGCTGTAGCCGGAGTACAGCCACGGGAAGCCGGTGAGAAACCAGCCGCGGAAAGCTTCCTGGCCGACCCACAACGCAGCAAAGGTCAGGGCATCCGCCAGGGGCGCCTCGTTGCGGCGCAACCAGCGTGCCCACAGCCAGGCGGGCAGGGCGAAGAACCAGGCGATGGCGGCGGTAAACAGCAGCATCAGGAAGCCGGCCAGCAGCACCGAAGCGCCGCCGAAATGGTGGATGCTGTAGTAGATCCAACTGGTGCCGGCACCAAACAGGCCGAAACCGAAACACCAGCCACGGCCCAGGGCCTGACGTGGTGTCAGTTCCCGTAACCCGACATAGAACAACCCCACCGCCACCAGTGCAAATGGCCACAGGTCGAACGGTGCCAGTGCCAGGGTAGTGAGGGCGCCGGCCACCACAGCCAGCAAATTACCGGGCCAGCCGGGGGCGAACAAGCGGCGCATATCAGTCCTTAGCGGGCAATAGGAGTCAGGCGGATCAAGTGGATGCGACGGCTGTCCGCATTCAGGATGCGGAAGCGATACGCACCGATTTCGGTGGTTTCGTTACGCTTTGGCAGGTGCCCGAACGCATTCATCACCAGGCCGCCCACCGTGTCGAACTCATCGTCGGAGAATTCGCTGTCGAAGAACTCGTTGAAGTTCTCGATCGGCGTCAGCGCCTTGATCAGGAAGTCACCGCTGGGCAGGGGTTTGATGTAGCTGTCTTCTTCGACGTCGTGTTCGTCTTCGATGTCGCCGACGATCTGTTCCAGCACGTCTTCGATCGTCACCAGGCCCGCTACGCCACCGTATTCGTCGATCACAATGGCCATGTGATTGTGATTGGCGCGGAACTCGCGCAGCAACACATTCAGGCGCTTGGATTCGGGCACGAAGGTGGCCGGACGCAGCAGGTCCTTGATGTTGAAGTTGTCGCCGTTCTCCTTGAGGATCAGCGGCAATAGGTCCTTGGCCAGCAGGACGCCCATGACGTCGTCATGGCTTTCACCGATCACCGGGTAGCGCGAGTGCGCCGAGTCGATCACGGCCGGGAGGAACTCCCGTGGAGTCTGGGTCGCCTTGATGCTGATCATCTGCGAGCGCGGGACCATAATGTCCCGTACTTGCAGGTCTGCGACCTGGATGGCGCCTTCGACGATGGCCAGCGCTTCGCTGTCCAGCAACTTGTTCTGATGGGCCTCGCGCAGCAGCTCAAGCAGCTCCTGGCGGTTTTTCGGCTCGTGGGCAAAAGCCTGGGTCAATTTACCCAGCCATGACTTCTGCCCGTTGCTCGATCGGTCTTCGCTCATAGCGATTACTCTGAATCCTTTGTCGTATTGGTTAAGTGTTGATCAGCTTTCGTCATCTGCATAAGGGTCAGGGTGACCCAATTCTGCAAGCAACGTTTGTTCCAGTGTTTCCATTTCCTCGGCTTCGTCATCGTCTATATGGTCGTAACCCAAGAGATGCAAGCAGCCGTGGATGACTAGATGGGCCCAGTGGGCTTCAAGTTCCTTTCCCTGCTCCCGTGCTTCGCGCTCCACCACCGGCACGCAGATGACCAGGTCACCCAGCAAGGGGATATCCAGTAGTTCATCCGGTACGTCGGCGGGGAAGGACAGCACGTTGGTGGCGTAGTCTTTTTGACGCCAGGTGTGATTCAGCTCACGGCCTTCGGGCTCGTCCACCAGGCGGATGGTCAGCTCCGAGTCGGCGGTGCGCTGGCGCAGGGCCAGGGCGCACCATTGGCGGAACTGTTCTTCACTGGGGGCAGGGGCTTCGGTGGCCAGCTGCAGGTCTAGCTCAAGCATCGTGGCGAGCGTCCTTGGCCGGTG
Source organism: Pseudomonas sp. BCA17 (assembly GCF_004519405.1). GTDB lineage: Bacteria > Pseudomonadota > Gammaproteobacteria > Pseudomonadales > Pseudomonadaceae > Aquipseudomonas. The sequence goes on from NZ_SGWI01000008.1 coordinate 160,122, forward strand.
CGTCGCCCTGATGTTCGAAGCGCTCGTACGCTTCGACGATGCGCTGCACCAACGGGTGGCGCACTACGTCCTTGGGCATGAAGTGAGTGAAGCTGATCCCAGGCACATCCTTGAGTACCTCGATCACCTGGCCCAGCCCCGATTTTGTGCCCTTGGGCAGGTCGACCTGGGTGATGTCACCGGTGATCACGGCCGTTGAGCCGAAACCGATACGGGTCAGGAACATTTTCATCTGTTCGACAGTAGTGTTCTGGCTCTCGTCGAGGATGATGAAGCTGTTGTTCAAGGTACGGCCGCGCATGTAGGCCAGCGGAGCGATCTCGATCACCTGGCGCTCGATCAGCTTGGCCACGTATTCGAAGCCGAGCATCTCGTAAAGTGCGTCGTAGAGCGGGCGCAGGTACGGGTCGATCTTCTGGGCCAGGTCGCCGGGCAGGAAGCCGAGTTTCTCGCCAGCCTCGACCGCCGGTCGCACCAGCAGGATGCGGCGTACTTGCTCGCGTTCCAGGGCGTCCACCGCACAGGCCACGGCCAGGTAGGTCTTGCCGGTACCGGCGGGGCCGATGCCGAAGTTGATATCGTTGCCGAGGATTTCCTTGACGTACTTCTGCTGATTCAAGCCGCGCGGGCGAATCATGCCCTTTTTGGTGCGCAGGGCCACGCTGGCTTCGGCCACCGGGTTGTTGGCCAAGTCTTGCACCGCCGATTCCTGCAAGTACAGGTGCACCGTTTCCGGCGACAGCTCACTGCCCTTGGTTTCGCGGTAGAGACGGCGCAGCAGGTTTTCTGCGGACGTGGTGTGTTGGGGTTCACCAATCAGTTCGAACTGATTGCCGCGATTGCGGATCTCGACGCTCAGGCGTTGTTCGATCAGGCGCAGGTGCTCGTCGAACTGTCCGCACAGGTTGGCGAAACGGCGAGCCTCAAAGGGCTCGAGGAGAAAACGATGGGGTTCTACTATGGGTGCGTTCAAGGTCGCTTTTAGCCGCCCTTTGGCTGTTGAGGTGAAAGAGAGGATAACGCCAGAGGCGCGGGTACGAAAGCACTTATATATCCCGAGTGTGGCGCGGTTCTTACAGGGGAACGGGCTTGCTCGCGAAGGCGGTGGGTCAGCCGATAGAGGTATCAACCGATCAACCACCTTCGCGGGCACGCCCGCTCCCACATTTTGATCTGCGCCAGTCAGTGATACCGACGGGTTATTGAATCAGCGATCCGCGCAACGAATGGGGCTGCGCCGCATCGATGTGCACGTCGGCGAATTGGCCGATCAGGGTGGGAGTGTCGCAGCGGAAGTTGACGATTCGGTTATTCTCGGTACGGCCTTGCAGCTCTCCCGGGTCTTTTTTCGAGTAGTCGGTCACCAGGATGCGCTGGATCGAACCGACCATTTGTCGGCTGATCTCGAAGCCTTGCTGGTTCAGGCGATGCTGCAGTGCATTCAGGCGCTCTTTCTTCAGCGCTTCCGGGGTGTCGTCCGCCAGATCGGCGGCCGGGGTACCCGGGCGCGGGCTATAGACGAACGAATAGGAGAAGTCGAACCCGACGTCTTCGATCAGCTTCATGGTCTGCTCGAAGTCTTTTTCGGTCTCGCCTGGGAAGCCGACAATGAAGTCCGAGCTGATGCAGATGCCCGGCACCGCCGCACGCAGTTTGCGCAGCTTGGATTTGTATTCCAGGGCGGTGTGGTTGCGCTTCATGGCCGACAGAATGCGGTCCGAGCCCGACTGCACCGGCAAGTGCAGGTGCTTGACCAGCTCCGGCACTTCGGCGTGGGCCTGGATCAGGCTGTCGGAGAACTCCAGCGGATGCGAAGTGGTGTAGCGAATGCGCTCGATGCCGTCTACTGCAGCCACCACGCGGATCAGCTCCGCCAGGTCGGCCAGGCGCCCGTCGTGGGTCTGGCCGCGATAGCCGTTGACGTTCTGGCCCAGCAGTGTCACTTCGCGCACGCCGTTTTCGGCCAGGTGGATGATTTCCGACAGTACATCGTCAAACGGCCGGCTGACTTCCTCGCCGCGTGTGTAAGGCACTACGCAGAAGGTGCAGTACTTGCTGCAGCCTTCCATCACCGACACATAGGCGCTTGGCCCGTCGATGCGTGGCTCGGGCAAGTGGTCGAATTTTTCGATTTCCGGGAACGAGACGTCAACCTGCGGCAGCTTGGTCACGCGGGCGGCGTCGATCATTTCCGGCAGACGGTGCAGGGTCTGTGGGCCGAAGACCACGTCGACATAGGGGGCGCGGTCGCGGATCGCGGCACCTTCCTGGCTGGCCACGCAGCCGCCGACGGCAATCACCATGTCCGGGTTGGCCAGTTTCAATTCGCGCCAGCGGCCCAGTTGGGAATACACACGGTCCTGGGCCCGTTCGCGGATCGAGCAGGTGTTGAGCAGGATCACGTCGGCATCTTCGGCGCGGGCGGTGACTTCCAGGGCCTGGTGTTCGCCCAGCAGATCGACCATGCGCGAGCTGTCGTACTCGTTCATTTGGCAGCCGTGGGTTTCGATGTAAAGCTTCTTGGCCATGGGGATCGTCAACTGGTGGTAAAGAACCGCGCATTATAGGGGGCATGCCCATTGGTTCCTAGCGTTGTGCATCGGGTGGCATGCTATAGTTCGCGCCCCCTTTTATATCCCCGATGTGTTGTTTGCCCACCATGACCAAACGTGAAGCTCCAATCTACAAGGTGATTTTCCTTAACCAGGGCCAGGTGTTCGAAATGTACGCCAAGCAGATCTATCAAAGTGATCTGTGGGGCTTCCTGGAGGTGGAAGAGTTCGTCTTTGGCGAGCGCACCCAGTTGGTGGTCGATCCAGGCGAGGAAAAACTCAAGGCGCAGTTCGAAGGTGTGGTGCGCAGCTTTGTGCCCATGCATTCGATTGTGCGCATCGATGAGGTGGAGCGCCTGGGCACACCGAAGATTAGCGAGGCCCGGGGCGTGAGCAACGTCATGCCGTTTCCGATGCCGATGCCAGAGAAGTAAACGCCTGGATTCTGTCGTGTGCGGGGCAAGCCCGTCTCACGACGGAAAGCCGTTTCTGATCAAGGCAGGGGTGAGAAGGGCGAGCGCCCATCGGCACTCTGCAATTCCTGCAGGTAATTGCGGAAGATCTGGCCCAGCACCTGGGTGGCTACTTCCAGTTCATCGCGCTGCATGTGTTCGGCGACTTCGTCGGCGGTGTCCAGCGCGTCTTCGGCACCGTTGACCGCGGCCATTTTCAGCACGATATACGCCTGCACGTTATTGGCCGGTACGCCTTCGCCTTTGAAGAACATATTGCCCAACTGGAATTGCGCCTGGGCATGCCCCTGCAACGAGGCTTTCTCAAAGTAGCTCAAGGCCAGGTTGAGGTCGCGAGAGGGGTTCTTGCTGTCGTGGTAGTACTCGCCCAGCTCGTATTGCGCCTGTGCATCACCGCCATCGGCCTGTTTCTGGCACGCGCTCAGCGCTTCGGCCTGGCTGTCGGGCTGTGTATTGAGGGTGCAACGACCCATCGCTGGGATTAACAACGAGTTGCCGCCTGCTTGTGCATGTGCCAGCAGCGGCTGAAGGAGCAACAGGCAGCCCAGTACCAGGGTGCGGCCGGTGCGTTTCATGGGAATCGACTTACCTCTGACGGGGCGCGCGGACCCTCGGGGAGTCCAATGAGCGCGCATTATGAAATAAGCAGGCCCTTGCTTACAAAGTCTTTACTCGATTTTCTGCTGCATGGGCAAGTTATCTGCCGGATTGCAGGTAGATTCTCGAAAAAACAAGGAAAAGTCTGTAGGCAAAGTAGTAAATCAGGCGTCGCCCAAGGCAACGCCTGACTTGTTGCGGCTGTTATTTCAATGCGGCAAAAGCACGCTCGGCAGCATCCAGGGTCAGTTTCAATTCGGTTTCGCCATGGGCGATCGAAGTGAAGCCGGCTTCAAAGGCACTCGGTGCCAGGTACACACCACCTTCCAGCATCAGGTGGAAGAAGCGCTTGAACAGGTCGGCATCGCTGCCCATTACGTCATCAAAGGTGACGATGTCGTCGGCACCGCTGAAATACAGGCCGAACATGCCGCCCGCCTGGGTGGTGACGAACGGGATACCCGCTGCATCGGCGCGCAGTTGCAGACCATCCAGCAGCCGGGTGGTGTAGTCGGTCAGCTCAGCGTGGAAGCCCGGGCGGCTGATCAGGCGCAGGGTGGTCAGGCCGGCAGCCATCGCCAGCGGGTTACCCGACAAGGTGCCGGCCTGGTACACCGGGCCCAACGGTGCGATGTGTTGCATGATTTCGCGTTTGCCGCCGAAGCAGCCTACCGGCATGCCACCACCGATGATCTTGCCGAAGGTGCTCAAGTCCGGCGTGACGCCGTAGTGAGCCTGAGCACCGCCAAGGGCCACGCGGAAACCGGTCATCACTTCATCAAAGATCAGCACCACACCGTGTTTGTCGCACTGTTCGCGCAGGCCTTCAAGGAAGCCTGGCGCCGGTGGTACGCAGTTCATGTTGCCGGCCACCGGTTCGACGATGATGCACGCCACCTCTTGGCCGACTTCATTAAGCATCTGCTCGACGGCGGCGATGTCGTTGAACGGCAACGTCAGCGTGTGTTTGGCGAACGCCGCGGGTACGCCGGCCGAGCTTGGCACACCCTGGGTCAGCAGGCCGGAACCGGCTTTCACCAGCAGGCTGTCGGAGTGGCCGTGGTAGCAGCCTTCGAACTTGATGATGCTGTCGCGGCCGGTAAAACCGCGGGCCAGGCGGATCGCGCTCATGGTGGCTTCGGTGCCCGAGCTGACCATGCGCACCATTTCCATCGATGGCACGATGGCGCACACCAGGTCAGCCATCTCGGTTTCCATGGCGGTCGGCGCGCCGTACGACAGGCCGTGTTCCAGTTGCTTGCGCACCGCGTCAAGCACGTCCGGATGGCTGTGGCCGAGGATCATCGGGCCCCAGGAGCCCACGTAATCCACATAGCGCTTGTCATCTTCGTCGGTAACGTAAGCGCCTTCGGCATGCTTGAAGAACAGCGGCGTGCCGCCCACGCTTTTGAACGCACGCACGGGGGAGTTCACACCACCGGGGATGTGTTTCTGGGCATTGGCAAACAGCGTTTCGGAACGGGACATGATTAGGCTCTCTGAATTCAGGCGTGTTTTCTATTTAGAAGGTCGTTGAACGCGCGGGCGCGGCGCGTGACCTCCTGGGTGCTGTCGGCCCCAAACAGGCCGTGCACCACTGCCAGCAGGTCGGCACCGTGGGCCACCAGCGGTTCGGCGTTTTCAAGGGTGATGCCACCGATCACGCAGATCGGCAACTGCAACTGTGTGCGGGCCTGGGCCAGCATTTCGACGGTGGCCGCGGGGGCGCCAGGCTTGGTGTTGGAATTGAAGAAACGGCCGAAAGCGACATAACTGGCGCCCTCCCTGGCGGCCTGTTCCGCCAGTTCTATCTGGCTGTGGCAGGTGGCGCCGATGATTGCCTTGGAGCCCAACAGCGCACGGGCCGGAGTCAGTGGGCCGTCGGTCTGGCCCAGGTGCACACCGACGCCCAGGCGCGCAGCCAATTCGGCGTCGTCATTGATAATCAGCTGGGTCTTGTAGCGCGAACATAGCTCTCGCAGCTTTTCGGCTTCACGCAGGCGCCGCGCGTCATCGCTGCTTTTATCGCGGTACTGCAACAGGGTCACGCCGCCGTCCAGCGCTGCTTCGACGTAGGCGAGGAATTTGCCGGCCAACAGTTGGCTGTCGGTTATGGCATACAGGCCACGTAGTTTCATCGGGCAGGCCTCTTGCTTTTAAGAACGAAAGTTACGAGCAGAAATCCAGCGGCAGCCGGCGCGGCACGAACTGGCCCTGGCCGAGTTGTTCGGCGTCACGCAGGGTGCGCCAAGTGTAGTTGAGTGCCGACTGCACGGCACTGGCCAAGCCTTCGCCCTGGGCGATCCGGCCGGCGAGCGCACTGGCCAGCGTGCAACCCGAACCGTGGTAACTGCCGGGCAGGCGCTGGCAGGTAAAGGTCTGGCGCGTGCCGTCGCGGCTGTACAGGCGGTTGTGCACTTCGTGTTCGTCGCCATGGCCGCCGGTGATCAGCAGATGCTTGATATGGGGCAACAGTTTCTCGGCGCATTCGTCCGCCGTACCGTCAGGCAGCTCGGCGAGGATGCGTGCTTCAGGCAGGTTCGGTGTGGCAATCAGCGACAGCGGCAATAACCGCTCACGCATCGCGTAGCCCACCTCGTCCTTGCCCAGGCTGCCACCGCCGCCGGCGCGCAGCACCGGGTCGCACACCACCGGCAGGTGCGGATGCGCCTGCAGCAGTTCGACCACCGTGTCGACCATCGCGGTAGAACCCAGCATGCCCAGTTTGACGGCCGCCACTTCGGAGTCGCCGAGCACGGCATTGGCCTGGGCCAGCACCCATTCGCGGTCGAGCACGCGGAAATCAGTGACGTTGACGGTGTTCTGCACGGTCAGGGCGGTGACGGCCGGGGCCGCATGGCAGCCTTGGGCGAGCAGGGCTTCGATATCTGCCTGCAAGCCGGCGCCACCACTGGGGTCGTGGCCGGAGAGACAGAGGACAACGGGACGGGAGCTGTAGATATTCATGGTGCGCGAGCTTACCACCAAACGCTTTTTGCGTGGCTGTCGGGCTTGGGGGGAATTTGATGCTTGGAAACAACCTGAGTACGGCCCGCCAGTTATCCGGTTGAATGCTGTCAAAAGCGCTGAAAGCCTCGCGATAGAGCCTTTCAAAAAATTATTTCAATAGTGTCCAATGGCCTTTACTGGCTATGCTAGAGTGGTTCGAAACAACTTACGGTATCGCCGGTGTACGTCTACTCAAAAGGAAATGGGGGGCTTTTGACATAACCGGACAGGCCACGCTGGGGCTCTATGCGCTATTTGCTGATCTTATTGTTGTGCGGGCTGCCGATGCTCGCCAACGCCGTCGACTTCGATCAGGCGACTCGAAGCCTCCCTCTGGGCCGGGTCATGCAAGTGCTCGAAGACCCAACGGATGCCCTCACCATCGCCCAAGTCAGTTCCCCTGCCTACGCCGCCCAGTTCAAGACCCATGACAAAGCCACCCTCAATGCCGGCTATTCGCGCTCGGTGTTCTGGCTCAAGGTCGACTTGCATTACGTCGCCCAAGACCCCCGAGCCCCGCGCAGCTGGTTTCTGGAACTGGCGTATCCACCACTGAACCACTTGGACCTGTACCAGAACGACGGCACCGGTACCTACCGCCTGACGAGCCGCACGGGCAGCGCGCTGCCGTTTTCAAGCCGTGAGGTAGGCCACAGTAATTACCTGTTCAAGCTCAACTTCGTGCCCGGCCAGCAGGAAACCGTGTATCTGCGCCTGCAAAGTGAAGGATCGATCCAGGCCCCGTTGACGCTCTGGGCCGGCACCGCTTATCTGGAGCAGCAGCCGCTGCGCCTGTATGTACTCGGGGCAATCTATGGCGTATTGCTGGGGATGCTGGTTTACAACCTGTTCATCTACTTGAGCGTACGCGACACCAGCTACCTCTATTACATCCTCTACATTGCCTCGTTCGGGTTGTATCAACTGTCGGTCAACGGCGTGGCGGTGCAGTATTTCTGGCCGAATAACCCGTGGTGGGCGAATGCGGCGGTGCCGTTCCTGATTGGCTCGGCAGCGTTATTCGGCAGCCTGTTTGCGCGCAGCTTCCTGCACACGGCGCAGCACAGTCGTTGGCTCAACCGTCTGTTGCTGGGGTTGGCGGCCTGTGGCGCGGTGGTGATGGTGCTGGCGCTGCTGACCAGCTACGCGCTGGCCTTGCGCCTGGCGACCGGCCTGGCGCTGGTGTTTACCGTGAGCATCTTTGTCGCGGCCATCAAGGCCTGGTTCTGTGGCCAGCGCATGGCGCGTTATTTCATCATTGCCTGGTCGGCGTTCCTGCTGGGCGGTGTGGTCAACACGATGATGGTGCTGGGCTACCTGCCCAATGTGTTCCTGACCATGTACGCCAGCCAACTCGGCTCGGCCATTGAAGTGGCCCTGCTGTCCCTGGCCCTGGCGGATCGCATCAACGGCATGCGTGAGCAACAAGCGCAAATCCTCTTCGACGCCAGCCAGAAGCTCGAAGTGCTCAACCAGCAATTGGCTCGTAGCAACCGCCTCAAGGATGAGTTCCTCGCCACCCTGACCCATGAATTGCGCACGCCGATGAATGGTGTGATCGGCTCCCTGGAGCTCATGCAGACCGTGCCGCTGGAGGATGACTTGGCGCAATACCAGCAAACGGCTGCCGGCTCGGCGCGGGACATGATGCGCATGGTCAACGGCATTCTCACCCTGACCGAACTGCAAGCCGGGCGCCTCAGCGCCCAGCCCCGGCTATTCAGCCTGCGCGGGACCCTTGATACCTTGCGCCAGCAGTTCAGCGCTATTGCCCAGAGCAAGGGGCTGGAGTTCTCCATTGATGTCGCGGATGAACTGCCGGACCGTGTGATCGGTGACGCGGGCAAACTCACTCAGTGCCTCGATTGCCTGCTGGACAATGCATTCAAGTTCACCCACGAAGGCAGCGTGCGCCTGCGCGTGGTAGGCGTGCCTCACGCGGATGGCAGCTTGCGCTTGAGCTTTATCGTGACCGACACCGGTGTCGGCTTCGCCTTCCTTGACGAGGCCACGCTGTACCAGCGCTTCTTCCAACTCGATGGCTCGACGACCCGCCAATACGGCGGCCTGGGTATTGGCTTGGCGATTTGCCGGCAACTGATCGAACTGCTGGGCGGGCGCCTTACCCACCATTCCGAGCCGCGCAAAGGTAGTCGGTTCCAGTTGGAGGTAGAGGTCGGCACAGTGCCGCCTGAACCGAAAGTGGCGCCCGACAGGCAGCGTGCACCTCAGGATTGCGCGGTGCTGTTGGTGGACGACAACAGCGTGGGCCAACTGGCGGTGCGCGGTATGTTGCTCAAGCTCGGTTACCGCGTGAAAACCGTGGACTCCGGCCCGTCAGCCCTGGCCATCCTGCAAGATGAAACCTTCGATGCCGTGTTGCTGGATGTGCCCGAAGGGGGCTTTTCATTGTGCTGTCAGATTCGTGCATTGCCCGGTTGCGGTGAGCTGCCGGTGATCGCCCTGAGCGCCTCGTTGCAGGCGCCGGAGCGTGAGCGCTGCCACGGCGTCGGTGTCAGCGACCGCCTCAGCAAACCCGTGCGTTTTGACGCGTTACAGGCGGTACTGGAGCGCCGCCTGCTGTGTTCGGTAGAGGGCGAAAGCGCCGGACATTAGGCGCGTATGCCACTTTTTTAAGGCGGATGACGGTGCTTAACTGAAACTCCGGCCCTACCGATAGGCAACGTGTAGGAGCGAGTTTGTCCGTAAAGGAACCGAGAGCGCCGCGTTAAACCAGACGCCGCTGCGTTATCGCGACTTTTTCCCGAGCAAGCCGGCTCCCGCCAACAGCCTTGATCGGCGTGGCCTTTATTTCAGGAGGCCCGTCATGAACCTGCACTCGTTCGCCGAAACCCACGAAGTCACCAATCAGCCGCCCTCGTTGGACGGCACCAACCTCTATCGCATCGACTTGCCCCTGCAAGACTGGTCGCGCCGCTTCGGCGCCGGCTGGGCACAGGCACGTATCGATGCTTATGGTGCGCTGGCCGGTGGCCCGTTGATGGAAGCCGGGTTCCTGGCGAACCAGAACAAGCCGGTGTTCAGCAGCCATGACCGCTACGGCCACCGCATCGACCTGGTGGAATTTCACCCGGCTTATCACGAACTGATGCGCACCGCCGTGGAACATGGCCTGCCGTCGCTGCCCTGGGCCCATCCGCAGCCCGGCGCCCATGTGGCCCGCGCCGCGATGACCTACCTGCACAGCCAGGCCGAAGCCGGCACGGGGTGCCCGCTGACCATGACCTTCGCCTGTGTGCCCGCGCTGCGCCTGCAACCGGACCTGGCGCAGACCTGGCTGCCGAAAATCCTCGCGACCCAGTACGATCCGCGCAACGTCGGCATCGCCCACAAGGCCGGCGCCACCATCGGCATGGCCATGACCGAGAAACAGGGTGGCACCGATGTGCGTGCCAACACCACCCGTGCTTATCCGGTGGGCGCGGGCGGGCCCGGGCAAGCCTATGAGCTGGTGGGGCACAAGTGGTTCTGTTCGGCACCGATGTGCGATGCGTTCCTGACCCTGGCCCAGACCGACAAGGGCCTCACCTGCTTCCTGCTGCCAAGGCATCGCCCGGATGACACGCGCAACGAGTTCTACATCCAGCGCCTGAAAAACAAACTCGGCAACTGCTCCAATGCGTCCAGCGAAGTGGAGTTTCGGGGGGCCCTGGCCTGGATGATCGGCGAAGAGGGCCGTGGTGTGCCGACCATCATTGAGATGGTTGCCATGACCCGCTTTGATTGCATGGTCGGCTCCAGCGCCTTGATGCGCCAGGCGCTGACCCAGGCCAGCCATCATTGCGCCCATCGTTCGGTCGGCGGCCGCGTGCTCAGTGAGCAACCGCTGATGCAAAACGTACTGGCCGACCTGGCCCTGGAGAGCGAAGCCTCCCTGGCGTTGAGCCTGCGCATGGGGCGGGCGTTGGACCACCTTGATGACGAGCGCGAAGCCAAGTTCGCCCGGTTGGTAACGGCGGTGGGCAAATATTGGATCTGCAAGCGTGCGCCGGCGATGATCAACGAAGCGGCGGAGTGCATGGGCGGCGCCGGGTATGTGGAGGACAGCATCCTGCCGCGCCTGTACCGTGAGGCACCGGTGAATTCGACGTGGGAAGGTTCCGGCAATGTGCAGTGCCTGGACGTGCTGCGGGCGCTGTCGAAAGAGCCTGGTGTGCTGGAGGCGCTGTTTGTCGAACTGGGTAACGGTCACGGCGAACCCCAGCTGGCGCGGCATATCGAACAGTTGAAGTCGGCGTTTATGGACACCCAGGATATCCAGTACCGCGCGCGGCAGTTGACCGAGGATATTGCCGTGGCGCTGCAGGCCAAGTTGCTGCTGGAAGCGGGGAATGCGGCGGTGAGTGATGGGTTTATCGCCAGCCGGTTGGGGGCGTCGTCCGGCCGGGCGTATGGCACCTTGCCGCGAGGGGTGGATGTTGAAGCGATTGTCGCCAGATCCACACCCGGTCTTTCTGAGTAAACGCAGGCCAAAGGTGGGTGAGGCTTGCTCGCACATTGACTGCATTCCAACTCCGCTGTTTCAGTGAGGCTGGGATACAGGCAAGATAAAGGCCTGCAAGTCAGAACACAGGATGCTTACCGTGACCGAAGCTTTTGTTGTCGTTCAAACCGCTGAAGAAGCCGTGGATCGGCTGGCGGCCCTTCATGAGCGTGCTACCGGCGCGCTCAATCAGGCCCTCAAGCAATACCTCAAGAACCGCGTCGAGCCCGACGCCGAACAACGCGCGCTGTTTCGCTACCCGGAACTGCGCCTGACCTATCACTGCCACGGTGAAGTCCCACAGACCACCCGGGCATACGCCAAGGTCCAACTGCCGGGAACCTACAGCGTTACCGTCACCCATCCTGCCGCGTTCCGTAAGTATCTGCTGGAGCAACTGGTGCCGTTGATGCACGACTTCACCGTGACGGTGGAAGTGGGCGTCAGCCAGCAGAATATTCCCTACCCGTATGTGGTGGAGCAGGGCGACGAACTGGCCGGCTCCGGCGTCACCGCTGCGACCCTGGCCCGCGTGTTCCCCAGCACCGACCTGTCTGCCGCCACCGACGGCATCGCCGATGGCCTCTACGACTGGGAAAACACCGACCCGCTGCCTCTGGCGCTGTTCGATGCAGCCCGCGTGGACTTCTCCCTGCGTCGCCTGGTGCACTACACCGGCAGCGACTGGCGCCATGTGCAGCCATGGATTCTGCTGACCAACTACCACCGCTATGTTGACCAGTTCATCCTGCATGGCCTGGAGCAACTGCGCAGCGACCCACGGTTTATCCGCATGGTGCTGCCGGGCAACGTGGTGATCGACAAGAGCATGGACCACGGCGAAGCCTCGGCGATTGCCGCCGGTGTGGTCTGGCACCGCTACCAGATGCCGGCCTACCACCTGCAGGCCACCGACGGCCACGGTGTGACCCTGGTGAACATCGGCGTCGGCCCGTCCAACGCCAAGAACATCACCGACCACCTGGCCGTGCTGCGCCCCCATTGCTGGCTGATGATCGGCCACTGCGGCGGCCTGCGCCAATCCCAGACCATCGGTGACTACGTACTGGCCCACGCCTATATGCGCCGCGACGGGATTCTCGACCGCGTGGTGCCGCCTAACATTCCGATCCCGGCCCTGGCCGAAGTGCAGTTGGCGCTTCAGCAGGCGGCCGCGAATGTCACCGGCGAGAAGGGCGAAGAGCTGAAAAAACGCCTGCGTACCGGCACCGTACTCACCTACGACGACCGCAACTGGGAGCTGCGTTGGGCCCAGGAGCGGCCGCTTATCAACCTGTCCCGTGCCGTGGCGGTGGACATGGAAAGCGGTACCATCGCCGCCCAAGGCTATCGCTTGCGCGTGCCTTACGGCACCTTGCTGTGTGTGTCGGACAAACCGTTGCACAGTGAGATCAAGCTGCCAGGATCGGCCAACGCATTCTACGAGCGTGCGGTCAGCCAGCACTTGAAGATCGGCATCGAGGCGGTAGACCTGTTGCGCACCGAACTCAACTCGTTGCATTCACGCAAACTGCGCAGCTTCGACGAACCGCCGTTCCGCTAAGCGGTTGGGATGGTCATTTAGCGGTCAGGCCACTAGCATTGTCGGCCCTGACCGTTAGATGTTCCTTTGCCATGTCCCGTCCCGTTCGCCCCGATTCGCGCCGTCCTGGCGTGAAACCACCTTATTCCGCTGCGCGGCGTGTCGCCAAGGCGCCGCCGGCCGAGCCGAAGTTGGTCCTGTTCAATAAGCCGTTTGATGTGCTGACCCAATTCAGCGACGAAGGCGGGCGTGCGACCCTCAAGGATTTTATCGACATCCCCGGTATCTACCCGGCGGGCCGCCTGGACCGTGACAGCGAGGGTTTGCTGCTGCTGACCAACGACGGCCAGCTGCAGGCGCGGATTGCCGACCCCAAGCACAAACTGGCGAAGACCTACTGGGTGCAGGTCGAAGGCGAACCCACCGAAGAACAGCTGCAACGCCTGCGTGACGGTGTGGAACTCAACGACGGCATGACCCTGCCTGCCCAAGCGCGCCAACTGGATGAGCCCGCGTTGTGGCCACGCAACCCGCCCGTACGCTTTCGCAAAAGCGTGCCGACTCATTGGCTGGAACTGGTGATTCGTGAAGGGCGCAACCGCCAGGTACGGCGTATGACCGCGGCGGTGGGGCTACCGACGCTGCGCCTGGTGCGCGTGCGCATTGGTGAGTGGTCTATCGACGGCCTGGATCAAGGCCAGTGGAAGGAAGTACCGGCGCGCTTATAAAGCACCGGATTCGATCAGGCCGATCACCACGCTCTTGATGATGAACGCGGCCACGCCCAGGCCCAGCACGAAAAACAGGATAAATGAACCAAAGCGCCCGGCCTTGGACTTCTTCGCCAGGTCCCAGACGATAAAGCCCATGAAAATAATCAGAATGGTGACCAGGCCAGTCATCATCCATTCTTCAAACAGGGCAGGGTCGATGTTGTTCATGGGCTCTTCCGAGGGGCGGCAGGAGGCAAGTATAAGGCAGTGTCAAAGACGCAACGTTGACCTGCGTCGGTGCGTCGCACGCAAGATTGACTGCTGAAACACAGGCGCCTCCTACATCTGATCTTGATTGTTCACACGATCAGGTGCGCAGGTGGGTTAGCGGCAGTTCGGTGCTGTTCAATACCTGGTTCAGCACAAAGCTGGAGCGCACGCTGGTCACCCCTTCGATGCGGGTCAGATGGCCCAGCAGCAATTTTTGATAATGGTCCATATCCGGCACCACCACTTTCAACTGATAGTCCGCATCCATTCCGGTCACCAGGCTGCATTCCAGCACCTGGGGCAGGGTGCGGATGGCCGCCTCGAAATTCTCGAAGCGCTCGGGCGTGTGACGGTCCATGCCGATCAAGACATAGGCGGTGAGGCTCAGGCCCAGCATCTTGCGATCAAGCAGGGCGACCTGACGCGCGATGTAGCCGTCGTCTTCCAATTGCTTGACCCGGCGCGAGCAGGGCGACGGTGACAGGCCGATGCGCTCGGCCAACTCCTGGTTGGAGATCCTCGCGTCACGCTGCAATTCCGCCAAAATACTCAGGTCGTATCGGTCAAGCTTGCTCATTGGGTTGGCCTTTGTCGTAACTATTGCGGCGAATTATCTATGAAGGGTTAAAAATTGCGCAAGCACTGTTTATTGACGCAATCTTCGCAATCATCTGCCGGGCACTCACGGGTATCGTTATCAACAGAATCACCGCCTGGACAACAGTCCACAGCAGCTCGCCCAATCAGGCCCGCTGCGGCCGCCGCCCCAACAGGGTTGAGCCGGCCTCCAGGCTGCACACTGTCTACCAGACGGCGTGAGGTGAGCCAACGCCAAAAGCGTTGAGCCAGGACGAAATTCTCAAGGGGTGGCCGACGGGTCGCCCCTTTTTCTTTGCCTTGAGAAAATTGTTCTCGTGACTGATAACCTGTCCCAGAACCGGGTGAGGCTTTTCCAGTCTCATGTTATGAGGCCGGGTACTCCAGGCCCTAATCCGCAGTGAGGAAGAGCATGAAACGCATCTGGCGTTTGGCAGGTGTAGGTTTGCTGATGGTTACCGTCAGCGCGCAAGTGATGGCTGATGACCCCCGTTCCGAAGGCGGTGGCCAGCATGAAAGAGGGCCGGAGGGCGGGCGGCCAGGCAATGAACAGCCTCGACCGCAGAATAACCAGCCCCGCCCGCAAAACAATCAACCACGTCCGGAAAACAATCAGCCCCGCCCACAGAATCAACATGTCGAGAGCAATGCGCCTCGCCCGCAAAACGAGCATTTCGAGCGGGGCGAGCAGCAGGGGCACGGGCAATGGCAAGGCCGGCCGCAAGGCGCCGAGCAGCCTCGTCCAGCGCCGCAGCCGGCGAACAACCTGCCGATCCAGGGGCGTCCGGACACCGTTCGGCAAACCCAGGAGCCACGCCAAGGCTACTATCAGGACATTCCGCGCCGTAATGACGGCAACCCGCATTGGCAACCCGGAAATGGCCCCGGTCCACGTCCTGGCGGTGGTTTCAATAATGGCCGTCCCGATGATCACCGCTGGCCGGGCCGCCCCGACGGGCATGGCAACGGCTGGGGCCCCGGCCCGCAATATCGACCGGGCTATATCGTCGACCGTTTCCCCGAGCGTAATTACCGTGTGCCCTACCGTGGTCAGGACTACTTCTTCTCGGGTGGTTACTGGTATCGCCCGCAAGGCCCGCGTTATGTGGTGGTGAGGCCGCCGTACGGCATCCGTGTGCAATACCTGCCGGATTACGCGCGGGAAGTGTGGGTGGGCAGTGCGCTGTTCTTCCTCGCGGCCGGTGCCTACTACACCTATGAAAGCAGTACCCAGCAGTACGTGGTGGTGCAACCGCCGACAGAAGTGCCGCCGCCGCCGCCTCAGGGCAACGGTTATGACGTCGTTGCCTACCCGGCCAACGGCCAGTCACCGGCCCAAGTGCAGCAGGATGGCTATGACTGCTATCGCTGGGCGGTGCAGCAAAGCGGCTTTGATCCGCAGGCGGTGACCTATGCCCCGGCGCCTGCGGTGGTGCAAACCTACCGTCAGGCTCAGGGCAATTGCCTGACCAGTCGCGGTTATCAGGTGCAGTATTAGGTTTTATTGCCCGTGACCACTTCCCGCGGGTCGGCGTGCACCAGCACTTCGGCGCGCGGGTAGGCTTTATGAATGGCGTCGGCAGCTTGATCGCTGATGCCATGGGCGACTGACAGCGTCAATTCCCCTGGCAATTCCAGATGCAGTTGCACGAACCAGTGGCTGCCGGAGATTCGCGTGCGCAAATCATGTGCACCCAATACGCCGGGGACACCACGTGCCAGTTCCAGCATGTGTTGGCTCACGTCCGGCGGCAACTCCTCGTCCATCAATACCGCAAAGCTCTCCCGGGCGATCTGGATAGCGCTCCACAAGATGTAGGCGGCAATCCCCAGGCCGAACCAGGCGTCGACCTGATGGTAACCAAAGCCCGCCAACACCAGCGCCACCAGGATGCTGCCGTTGAGCATCAAGTCCGAGCGGTAATGCAGAGAGTCGGCACGCACGGCGTTGGAGCCTGTTTCGCGGACCACACGGTGTTGCAGCATCAGCAGCGCCACCGTCATCAACAACGAAAAGACGATAACCCCGATGCTCAGCCACGGCGCGCCAACGGGTTCCGGATGCTGCAGGCGCTGATAGGCCTGGAGCGCGATCAACACCGCACTGCCGGCGATAAACAGTGCCTGGGCCATGCCCGACAGCGATTCCGCCTTGCCATGCCCATAACGGTGATCGTCATCGGCGGGGCGCAGCGCGTAATGCACAGCGAGCAAATTCAGCAGCGAGGTCACGCCGTCCAGCAGCGAGTCGGTCAACCCGGCGAGCATGCTCACCGAGCCGCTGAACCACCAGGCGATGGCCTTGGTAATAATCAACGCAGAGGCTACGCCCACCGAAGCACGGGTAGCCAGGCGCAGGAGCCTGGCGTGTTCAGGACTGCTGGTCATGGACGATCCTTAGGCAGCGGGTTGTAGGCCCAGGGAAGCCAGCTGTTGCACGCTGCCCTTGAACTGGATCATGCGCGGGTCATCCAGAGGCAGGCTGCGTCCGGTTTCTTTCTGGATAATGGTTTGCAGCTTGGCGTTGTCGACCTTGCCGTCGGCGCCGATGGCTTCGTGGAGTTTCACCGGGTCAACCTGGGCAGTATGGCCCGGCTCGAAATAGATGGCGCCGGTGGCGAAGTCTACGCCGAACGCGATCAAGCCCGGGATCACATAGAACAAAAGGCCCACGGCGTCGAGTACAGCAATCGCCGGGTCGATCTTGCCGTCGATCTGGCCACGGCGGTCGGGGTAGAAGATCGAACCGCAGGCCGTCAGTTGACTCAGCAGGGTGACGGCGAGAACACCGCCGATGACACGGGAAGCGATACGCATGGAAGCTCTCCTGAACACGGTTGATACGGAATTCACTATATAACACCCGCCTTGAGACCATCATCGGCATCCGGCAGTTCGCCGTTATACTCGCCGCTCTGCTTTGGAGCCAGTATGAATTCGTTGCCGATTGATGAAGTTTTACCCGCCCTGCGTGACGCCTTGGCTATTCGCCATGAAGCCGTGCTGGAAGCACCCCCCGGCGCCGGTAAAACCACCCGCGTGCCCTTGGCGTTATTGAACGAGCCGTGGCTGGCCGGGCAAACCATCCTGATGCTCGAGCCCCGGCGCCTGGCGGCCCGTGCTGCTGCCGAACGCCTGGCCAGCGAGCTGGGGGAAAAGGTCGGTGAAACCGTCGGTTATCGCATCCGCCTGGACAGCAAGGTCGGCCCCAATACGCGTATCGAGGTGGTGACCGAAGGCATTCTCACCCGGCGCCTGCAGGACGACCCGGCATTGGATGGCGTGGGCTTGCTGATCTTCGACGAATTCCACGAGCGCAGCCTCGACGCCGACCTGGCGCTGGCCCTGAGCCTCAACGGCCGCGAGCTGTTTCGCGATGAGCAACCGCTGAAAATCCTGCTGATGTCCGCCACCCTTGAAGGCGAGCGCCTGGCTGGCCTGTTGGATGATGCGCCGATCCTGCGCAGCGAAGGGCGCATGTTCCCGGTGCAGGTGCGTTGGGGACGGCCTTATCAGGCCGGTGAATTTATCGAGCCGCGTGTGCTGCAGACGGTCCTTGAAGCCTTGCACGACGAAGCCGGCAGTGTGCTGGTGTTCCTGCCGGGTCAGGCGGAAATTCGTCGGGTCCACCAGCAACTGGCGGACGCCTTGGGCGATCGCAATGATGTGCTGCTCTGCCCACTGCATGGCGAACTGGATCTCAACGCACAACGCGCCGCCATCGACCCGGCGCCTGTCGGTAAACGCAAAGTGGTGCTGGCCACCAACATCGCTGAGACCAGCCTGACGATCGACGGCGTGCGCGTAGTGATCGACGCCGGGTTGGCGCGGGTACCGCGGTTCGACCCAGGCAGCGGCATGACCCGCCTCGATACCCAGCGCATCTCCCGCGCCAGTGCCACCCAGCGCGCCGGCCGGGCCGGGCGCCTGGAGCCGGGGGTGTGTTATCGGCTGTGGTCCGAGGACCAGCATGAGGGCCTGGCGGCGTATGGCAGCGCGGAAATCCTCGCGGCGGACCTCTCAGGCCTGGCCTTGCAACTGGCGCGCTGGGGCGTCACTCCTGCACAACTGGTCTGGCTGGATGTGCCGCCGACCGCAGCGTATGCCCAGGCCCAGGATTTGCTGGTACGCCTGGGGGCGTTGGAGGAGGACAAGCTGACCCCACATGGCCAGAAAATGGCCGAGTTGCCGGCACATCCACGTATCGCTCATTTATTGTTGCGGGGTCAGGACCTGGGCCTGGCGGCCACGGCCTGTGATGTAGCCGCTCTGTTGGGAGAGCGCGATATCTTGCGCGGTGGCGGTGCCGATTTGCACAGTCGCTTGGCCTTGCTGTCCGGTGAAGAGCGCGCACGCGGCACACAAGGCGGTGTGCAGCGAGCCAAGCAACTGGCCCGGCAGTACCGTGGTTATTTGAGAGGCAATGCCACTCAGGCGGTGGCTGATCCCGACCACCCGCGATGGCTCGGTGCTTTGCTGGCCCTGGCTTACCCGGATCGTGTCGCGCAGCAACGTCGTCCCGGTGGTGCCGAATATCGCCTGGCCAATGGTCGCGCCGCGCTGTTCGCCGAGGCTGACAGCCTGATGAAACAACCCTGGCTGGTGATCGCCGACCTCGGCAGCCGCCAGGGCCAGCGGGAAGAACGCATCTACCTCGCGGCGGATTTTGACCCGGCGCTATTCGATACGGTACTGGCCGAACAAGTGCGCAACGTCGACCAGTTGGATTGGGACGAGCGCGAAGGCGTGCTGCGCGCCGAACGCCAACGCAAAGTCGGCGAACTGGTGCTCAGCCGCGAACCACTGACTGGCCTGGATGAGTCCGCCCGCAGCCAGGCGTTGGTCAACCTCGTACGCCGCAAGGGGCTGGCGCTGTTGCCATGGACCCCGGAACTGCGCCAATGGCAGGCCCGCGTCATGCTGTTGCGCCAACTGGATGCCGGAAAAACCAGCGAATGGCCCGACCTGAGCGACAGTGCCTTGCTCGCCAGTCTGGAGCACTGGCTGATGCCGTACTTGGGCAAGGTCTCGCGCCTCAGTCATTTTTCCAACCTGGATATCTCCAGTTTCCTCCACAACCTGCTGCCCTGGCCGTTGCCCCAGCGCCTGGACGAACTGGCGCCGCAGCATGTGAAAGTGCCGTCGGGCTCATCGGTGCGACTGGACTACAGTGAGCAGCCGCCGATTCTGGCGGTGCGCCTGCAGGAATTGTTCGGGCTGGCGGATACCCCGCGCATTGCCGGTGGGCGGCAGGTGGTGAAGTTGCACCTGTTGTCGCCTGCGCGCAGGCCGGTGCAGGTGACGCAGGACCTGGCGAACTTCTGGCGCAGTACCTATGCCGAGGTGAAGAAGGATTTGAAGGGGCGGTATCCGAAGCATTATTGGCCGGATGACCCGTTGGTAGCCGAGGCGACGGCGCGGATCAAACCCCGTAAATAGCCACACTGAGTCTCAAAGGCGGGAGCAGGATTATTGCGCGGCGGGCAGCAGGAACCGTGCAATCACCGGCAAATGGTTGGAAATACGCAACGTATCCTCCTGCCGTACCTTGGCCGCCACCCGCTTGAGGCGTGGGCTGTAGAACAGATAGTCCAAGGTACGATCCGGGCCGTCGAGACTCGGGTCATTGGGGTAGTGCGTCAGCCATTTTTCGCGGTCGATGCCACTGGATTCGCTGTTGCTTGGGATCATCGGGTATTTGTCCCATAGCAAATGCAGCTCGCTGTCCGGGGAATACTGCCCGCGTTTGCCCGCTTCCAGGCGCAGGAACTGGCCCAGCGGCAGCAGGTTGAAGTCCCCGCCGATCAGCCAGGGTGTGCCCCGGCCTTCGAACTTATCCAGCAGTTTCACCGTTGCCTTTACTTGCTCATCCACCGCCGAGCGCCCAGGCATGTCGCCATCCAGACGGGTATTCAGTACCGCCAGTTGGCCGCCGTCGCTCAGTGGCAGGTAAGTCAGCAGCAATGCCGGCTTGGGTTGGAACTGGCGGCTGATGAAGTTGCCTGGGGAGACCGGCAGTTGCAGGCGCTCGGCGTGTTCGATCTGGTAGCGGCTCAGGGTCGCCAGTTTGCGACCGACACTGCCGAAGATATGAAAATCGGGGATGAAATCGGCTTTCCAGTCGAAAGCCTGGGTGCTGCAGGGGTAAAGGTCGACCAGGCGTTCCTGTAACAGTGCAAGCTGGTCCTGATAGTGGGACGGTTTGGCGTTTTCGTCGAGTTCCTGCAACAGCAGGATGTCGGGTTGTTCGTCACGGATCACCCGTGCCACTTCATCAAGGCTATAAGCCATGTCTTGCTCGGTAGGGCGGTCGTCCGGGCCGCTGCCGTCGGGGGTGTCGTACCAGAACACATAGTTCTTGCCGGCCAGGTATTGCACGTTCCAGGTCATGACCTTGAGCGCCTGCCCCGGCAGCAGGGTTGGCGCGCGCGGTGCACCACAGCTGACGGGCAGGGTTTGCTTATCGGCAGGGCGCCAGGTCAGGCTGTAGATCAGGGCGGTGAGCAGACCCGCTATGATCAGCAGGCCCAGCAGGATGATGCGCAATAAACGGGTCATCGGTTCGGCTTATAGCGGTTCAGGAGTGGCATGGAGCATATCACCGCGCGTCGGCATCGCCACCGATCAGCATAAACAAACGGAACAGCACCACACTGGTAAACAACTGCAGGAAACTGTGGGCGCTGTCCATCAACAGCCCCAGCAGCGGCCCCGGGTTTGGATAGGCCGCGACGCTGGCACCCTTGAGCAACCACAGCGGTGTCATCACGCACAGCAGGCATACCAGGATGCGCCAGAAATGCCCACGGCTCAGGCGAAAGCTTTCCTTCATCGCCTCCAGTGCCGGCATGCCGCGCAGCACCAGCAGGTACTCGGCAAAAGCCAGTACCACCATCAGCCATAGGCCCGGCAGGAAGTACAACGACAGGCCCAGCAGGATCAACAGCGTGCTCATGGCCGTCAGCAGGGCGAAGCGTGGCCACAGGGTCAGGGCCATGGCCCAGACATCTTTAGTGCGCGGCGACTCGCCACGGGTGCGCGCATCCAGAAACAGGATCAAGGCACCGGTGTACAGCGGATACACCAGCAGCCCGACGACCACGCTGTAACCGGGGAATGCATCCGGCCCCACGGTATGGTCCAGTACCTGTTGCAGGAAGGCTTCGAAAATCACCAACGGCAAGCACAGCTGCACAATGGCGCCCAGGTTGCGTTGGGTGAAACGTAAGGAGTCGCGCAGTACGTCTAACGGATTCATCAGGTTCATCGCAGGCCAAAAAGCAAGGCCCACACTTTAACCGATCATGACTGGCCCTGAGCAAACGTAAACCTTACGTAAAGACTATTGAAACGTCTGGTAACAGCCCCATAACTACTTACGTAGCTTGCCTGACTCCAGGCAGGCCCCTGATTTCTACCGGCAATCTAACGAGGTCGCCATGAACAGCGAAGAGCAAACCCTGATCGATGGACTGTTTTCACGGTTGCAGCAAGCCGAAACGGACTCAGCCCCCCGCGACGCCCAGGCCGAAGCGCGGATCAAGGAGCACATGACTCGCCAACCGGCCGCCGGGTACTACATGACCCAGTCGATTCTGGTGCAAGAACACGCGATCAAGAGCCTCGACGCGCAGAACAAGCAGCAGGCGCAGCAGATCCAGCAATTGCAGGATGAGCTGCAACAGGCCCGTTCCCAGGCGGCTCAACCTGCGCCGAGCAGCGGCGGTTTCCTGTCGAGCATCTTTGGTGGCGGTTCGCGCGATCCGCAACCGGCCCAGAGCGCCCCGGCGTCAACCGGTGGTGGCTGGCGTGAACCGGCGCGGCCGTCTTTCGGTCAGCCTGCGCCGCAACAAAACTACGGCGCGCCGCCGCAGAATTATCAACAGCCGCAACAAGCGCCAGCCGCGCCGATCGGCAGCGGTTTCCTCGGTGGCGCCCTGAAAACTGCCGCCGGCGTGGCGGGTGGTGTGATGCTGGCCGAAGGTATCAGCAGCCTGTTCAACCACAATTCGCAACAGCCGCAGGTCGTGGAAGAAATCATCCGCGAAGAGCCTGCGCCGGCCAGTGACAACGGTAACTGGGGCAACGATGACCAGCGTTTCGCCGGGAATGACAGCTGGGGCGGCAACAACGCCGACAGCTTCGCAGACAGCGATTATTCCGACGACTCCTCCTCATTTGGCGACGACGACTCCTTCGTCTGAGCCGAACTCAACCGGGGCGCTTCGTCGCCCCGGGCTGATTTTTCTCGGAAACTTTCCCATGGCTGGCATACTGGCGCCTTTACGGACCTTCGTGTCCGGCGTTCAAGCGGTAACCCTGGGGAAGTGCGGTGAAAAAAATTGCAGTGTTCGCCGATGTACAAAACCTCTATTACACCGTGCGCCAAGCGTACGGTTGCCACTTCAATTATGCCGCTCTGTGGGCTGATATCAGCTCACGCGGGCAGATCGTAGAGGCGTATGCCTATGCCATCGACCGTGGTGACAGCAAGCAGCAGCAATTCCAGCAGATCCTGCGCAACCTGGGCTTCACGGTAAAACTCAAGCCCTACATCCAGCGCAGCGACGGTTCGGCCAAAGGCGACTGGGACGTGGGCATCACCCTCGACATCATGGATGCCGCCGACCATGTCGACGAAATCGTACTGGCCTCCGGCGACGGTGACTTCGACATGCTGCTCGACCGCGTTATCCACAAGCATGGCATCGAAGCCGTGGCCTACGGCGTGCCGGGGCTGACGGCCAACTCATTGATACGCGCCGCCAGCCGCTATGTGCCGATCGAAGGCGCGCTGCTGCTCAAATAAGGGCAGCGGCCCAATAAATTGTCAGACGGAGTTGGAACAGGTTTGGAACGTATAGCGGTCATCGACTTTGAAACCACCGGCATCACCCCGAGCAGTCACTGCCGGGCCACGGAAATCGCGGTGGTGATCCTCGAACGGGGCCAGATCGTGGAACGCTACCAGAGCTTGATGAATGCAGGCGTGCGTGTGCCGGGGTTTATCGAGCAACTCACCGGCATCAGCAACGCCATGCTACGCAGCGCGCCGCCGGCCGAACGCGTGATGAACGAGGTCAACGAGTTCGTCGGCACCACGCCACTGCTGGCGCACAACGCCGCGTTCGACCAGAAGTTCTGGGATTATGAGCTGGGCCTGATCCGCCGCACCCGCCTGCAGAAATTCGCCTGCTCGCTGCTGCTGGCTCGCCGCCTGATGCCCGCCGCACCGAACCACAAACTCGGCACCCTCAACAGCTACGCCCAGTTGCCCCACACCGGCAAGGCTCACCGAGCGATGGCGGATGCGGAGATGGCGGCCAACCTCACGGCGCATCTGGCCCAGGAACTGCGGGGTACTCACGGCTTGCGCGAACTCTCCCATGACCTGCTGTGCACCTTGCAGAAAGTGCCGGCGGCGAAGATCAACGAGCACCTGAAGAAGTACCGCGGGTTCTGAGCCCAGCGCACTTATGTAGGAGCGAGCAAGCTCGCTCCTACAGACGGCACTTACGCTTAGTTGACGGGCATTAGCCGCTCGCGGCTGCTTTTTTTTGCGACATGCAGTCATAAGCTTCAAGCTTCAAGCTTCAAGTAAAAGCGGATTGGCCCTGACTTGCGGCTTGAAGCTGGCTCCTACAGGCTAGTGTGGGCCACCACGCAATACGTGGACTGACGGGCTGACTGAGGCTGGCGAGCTTGATGTGTTTATCCACCATTCTTGCCCTCCAACTGCCCCAACGGCACCCGCCGCTCTATCGCGCTCGACAAAATGATCGAAGTCTTGCTGAACCCGAATTTCGCGATGCGGTTGATCAAATTCTCCAACTCCGGCATCGAGCCCACTGCGGCCTGCATGATCACGCACGGATCACCGGTTACGCGGTGGCATTCGGTGAGTTCGGGGATTTCGGATAAGGCGTCATATACCTTCTGGCTACCGTGATTGGTCAGGCGCAGTTCAATCACACACTGAATCGGCAACCCCACCTTGGACAGATCCACTTTGGCCTGATACCCGGTGATCACGCCGCTGGCTTCCAGCTTGGCCACGCGCTCGGCCACGGCGGGCGCGGAGAGGTTGACCGTGCGGGCGAGTTGCGCGTAGGAAGCGCGGCCGTCTTCGAGCAAGGCGCTGAGGAGCATGCGGTCGTATTTGTCCATGATAAGGCTCCTGGAACGCTTGGCTTTCGAAAGCATGGTTTATAGCCCTCATAACCATGTTTTGAAAAGTGTACTGGCGGTTTAAACAGGTTTTGTAACTTATGTTTATCAATCTGTCTTTTTAGAATAAGCCTCCTGTCCTTCTGCCATAGAGCCGCCCAATGCCTGGCCCACGTCGCTTTCCCTTACCGTTGATCGCCGCCTTTTTTGCGTTGTATGTGATCTGGGGTTCTACCTACCTGGTGATTCGCGTAGGCGTGGAGTATTGGCCGCCGTTATTGCTGGCGGGGATTCGGTTTTGCACCGCGGGCGTGTTGATGTATGCCTTCCTCAGATGGCGCGGGGTGCCGGCACCGACGTGGCCGCAGTGGAAGGCGGCCGGGATGATCGGCATTTTGTTGCTCACCGTCGGCAACGGTGGCGTGAGCGTGGCGGAACATATGGGCGTGTCGTCCGGCGTTGCTGCGTTGGCCGTGGCGACCGTGCCGTTGTTCACCTTGTTGTGCGGATATTTCTGGGGTGCACGTAATACTCGTCTGGAATGGGCTGGGGTGATTCTGGGAATCATCGGCATTGCCATGCTCAACATGGGCAGTACCTTGCAGTCGAGCCCCATGGGCGCTGTTTTGCTGTTGATGGCGGCCGCATCGTGGGCGTTCGGTTCGGTGTGGAGCCGGCAACTGCCGCTGCCCCAGGGCGCCATGGCCAGTGCTGCGGAGATGCTGGTAGCCGGTGTGGTGCTGCTGATTGTCAGCGCGCTTTCCGGTGAACGCCTGCAAGCCGTGCCGCCACTGGAGGGCTGGCTGGCCCTGGCGTACCTGACGGTGTTCGGTTCGATCATTGCCTTCAACGCCTACATGTACCTGCTCAAGCACGTACGCCCAGCGGCGGCGACCAGCTATGCCTATGTGAACCCGGCAGTGGCCGTGTTGTTGGGGATCGTGTTCGTCGGCGAGACCATCGGCGTGGAGGAAGCCTTGGCAATGCTGGTGATCATCAGTGCCGTGCTATTGATCAGCCTGCCCCAGTGGCGCAAGCCCAAGCCGGAAATAAGGTAAACTGCCGCGCATTACGCCCTTGCGCTGAATTTTTCCTACGGTAACTACATGACTTTCGCCACCCTTGGCCTGATCGAACCCTTGCTGCGCGCCCTTGAGACGCTTGGCTACCAGACCCCGACGCCGGTGCAGGCGCAAGCCATTCCAGCGGTGCTGGCCGGTCGCGACCTGATGGCCGCCGCCCAGACAGGTACCGGCAAGACCGCCGGTTTCGCCGTACCGTTGTTGCAACTGTTGACGATGGAAGGGCCGAAAGTCGCCGCCAACTCGGCACGCGCGCTGATCCTGTGCCCGACCCGCGAGTTGGCCGAGCAGGTTCACGCCAGCGTCGCCGAGTACGCACAAAACCTGCCGCTGACCACTTACGCGGTATACGGCGGCGTGAGCATCAACCCGCAGATGATGAAGCTGCGCAAAGGCGTCGACATCCTAGTCGCCACGCCTGGCCGCCTGATCGACCTGTTTCGCCAGAACGCGCTGAAGTTCAATCAGCTGCAAACCCTGGTACTGGACGAAGCCGACCGTATGCTCGACCTGGGCTTTTCTGAAGAGCTTGCGAACATTTACCGCATGCTGCCGAAGAAGCGCCAGACCCTGTTGTTCTCCGCGACCTTCTCCGATGAGATCCGCACGCTGGCCGGGCAGATGCTCAACGACCCGCTGAGCATCGAAGTCAGCCCGCGCAACGTGGCCGCCAACACCGTCAAGCAATGGGTGGTGCCGGTCGACAAGAAGCGCAAGCCCGAGCTGTTTGTGCATCTGATGCGCAAAGGCCGCTGGAAGCAGGTGCTGGTGTTCGCCAAGACCCGTAACGGCGTGGATGCGCTGGTGGATAAGTTGCAGGGCCTGGGCGTCAATGCCGATGGTATCCACGGTGACAAGCCGCAGGCCACGCGCCAGCGTGCGCTGGACCGCTTCAAAACCGCCGACGTGCAGATCCTGGTGGCCACCGACGTGGCGGCCCGTGGCCTGGATATCGAAGACTTGCCGTTGGTGGTCAACTTCGACCTGCCGATTGTGGCCGAAGATTACATCCACCGTATTGGCCGCACCGGGCGTGCGGGCAACACGGGTGAGGCGATTTCCCTGGTGTGTGCCGATGAAGTGAACATGCTGTCGGCCATCGAGATGCTGACGCGTCAGACCTTGACCCGCAAAGTCGAGCCGGATTTCGAGCCTGAGCACCGCGTGCCGGACACCGATGCCAGTGGGCAAGTAGTGAAGAAACCGAAAAAACCGAAGAAGCCCAAGGCCACGGGTGGCGGTGGCGGCAAGCGTAACCTCGGCAAATGGGTGGACAGTGGCGACGTAGCGCCGGCGGAACCCTCGATCAAGCCGGTGCGCAAGGTGCCGGTTTTTAACACCGGGCCGCGTAAGAAGAAGTAACTGCCTGCGCGGCTGAAGGCCGCATCGGGAGCAAGCCCCTTCCCACACGTTGACCGTATTCTCATGTTGGAACTCGGTCGACTGTGGGTGGGAGCTTACAGTCCACACAAGCCTCAGCGTTTAAGCCACTCCAGAACCCCGTGCCCAGCCGCTCTGCCACTGGCAAAACACCCTGTCAGCAGATACCCGCCGGTCGGCGCTTCCCAGTCCAGCATTTCTCCGGCACAGAACACGCCTGGTAATTGCTTGAGCATCAAACGCTCATCCAGCGCCTCGAACGGCACGCCGCCTGCGGTGCTGATCGCTTCATCCAGCGGACGGGTTTTAACCAGGTTCAATGGCAGGGCCTTGATATCCACCGCCAACTGCGCCGGATCATTGAAGTGCTCAGCCGGTGTCAGCTCACGCAACAATGCAGACTTCACCCCATCCAGACCCAACTGGCTGTGCAAGTGTTTGCTCATCGAGCGCGAGCCCCGAGGTTTGGCCAGGGCGATTTGCACCTTGCTCAACGGCTTGCCGGGTAGCAGGTCGATATGCACGGTGGCCGACCCTTCGCGGTTGATCGCTTCGCGAATCGGTGCCGACAGCGCATAGATCAAGCTGCCCTCGATGCCGGTGGCGGTGACCACACATTCCCCCAGCCGGGGCTTGTCATCGGCCAGGCCGATGGCGATGTTTTTCAGCGGTGCGCCGGCGAATTTGCTGATCATCAATTCGCTCCAGGCCGACACCTCGAAACCACAGTTGCTCGGTTGCAGTGGGGCGTAGGGCACGCCTTTGTCTTCGAGCAGTTTGAGCCAGGCACCGTCTGAACCCAGTCGCGACCAACTGCCGCCACCGAGCGCCAGCAACATGGCAGGGCTGTGGACAGTTTTCTCTCCCTCCGGACTGTGGATAACTAGCCCACCGTCCGCGGCCCAACCTACCCAGCGATGCCGGGTGTGGATAACGACGCCTTGGTCGCGCAGACGCTTGAGCCAGGCGCGCAGCAGGGGGGCGGCCTTCATGTCCGTAGGAAACACGCGCCCCGAGGTGCCGACGAAGGTCTCTATGCCCAGGCCATGAATCCATTCACACAACGCCTGGGCACCAAACATCCGTAACAACGGCGCCATCTGCGGCGCGCGTTCGGCATAACGCGACAGGAACGCCGGGTACGCTTCCGAATGGGTGATGTTCATACCGCCCACACCCGCCAGCAGGAACTTGCGCCCCACCGACGGCATACCGTCATACAGGTCGACCCTTACGCCTGCCTGGCTCAAGACTTCGGCGGCCATCAGCCCGGCAGGGCCACCGCCGACAATGATGACGTGTTGGGAAGGGGTATCGGACATGGGCAAGGCTACGGTCGCGTAAATGAGCCGAGCATTCTACCCGACGACAGCGCAAACGCCTGATCAAAAAACGTACACCTTTCTGCAAGCCTTGCGCTTGGCAGCTCTTAGCCGCTTACGCTCAAGTTATCCACAGGTGGTTCCACAGGCATTGTGGGTAACGCCCACGGTTCAATGACAACCTGACGACGACCACACCCGCTGGGCGCTGTGATACAAGATGCCGTGGCGCCGCGCGAGGGCAGGGCGGTCCTTGCTGTAACCGCCACCGATCACGCCCATCACCGGAATGTCACGGCCCAGGCAGTGACGCATCACGCTTTCGTCACGGGCGGCGACGCCTTCGTCGGTCAGCTTGAGGTAACCCAGGGCGTCGTCCTTATGCACGTCTACGCCGGCGTCGTACAACACCAGGTCTGGTTGGTAGAGCGGCAACAGGTAGTTGAGTGCGTCGTCCACCACCTTGAGATACTCGGCATCCCCCATGCCCATGGGCAGCGGGATGTCCCAGTCACTTTGGGCCTTGCGTGCCGGGAAGTTCTTTTCGCAGTGCAGCGATACCGTGATCGCATCCGGCGTGTCGTGGAGGATGCGCGCGGTGCCGTCGCCCTGGTGCACGTCGCAGTCGAAGATCAGCACGCGGTTGACCCGGCCGCCGGCCAGCAGGTAATGGCTGATCACCGCGAGGTCGTTGAAGATGCAAAAGCCCGCCGGGTAATCGTAATGGGCGTGATGGGTACCGCCCGCCAGGTGGCAGGCCAGGCCGTGTTCCAGCGCCTGTTCCGCCGCCAGTATCGAGCCGCCGACCGCGCGCACGGTGCGCCGGGCCAGGGCTTCGCTCCAGGGCAGGCCAAGGCGCCGCTGGTCTTCACGGGACAACTCGCCGCTCATATAGCGCTCGATATACCCACGGTCATGAGCCAGGGCCAGAATCTGTGGCGGGCACAGTTGCGGGCGCAGCAATTGGCTGTCTTCGGTCAGGCCGCTGTCGACCAGGTGGTCGCGTAACAGGCGGAATTTGTCCATGGGGAACCGGTGGTCCGCCGGGAACTCGGGGCTGTAGTCATCGTGATAGATCAATGGCAGTGGCATGGGATTTTCTGACGGGAACCTGCGACGCATCTTACCCGCGTTGTACACTCACGCACATGGCAAGGGAGGGGACCCATGGAGCCGATACTGGAATTGGAAAGCGCACGGTTGGTGCTGCGCCAATGGCGCGACAGCGACCTGCCGGAATTTGCGCGCATGTGCGCCGACCCGCAGGTGATGCGCTATTTCCCCGCTAAATTGAGCCACCTGGAAACGGCTGCGCTGATCGGGCGGATTCGTGGGCATTTTGCCGAGTACGGCTTTGGTTTTTGGGCCTTGCAGCGCAAGGACACTCGCGAGTTTATCGGCCTGACCGGGCTGCAGAATGTCAGTTTCGAGGCCGACTTCGTCCCGGCCGTGGAAATCGGCTGGCGCCTGTCCCGCGAGCATTGGGGCCTGGGTTATGCCAGTGAGGCGGCCTGGACCGCTTTGCGTTGCGGCTTCGATCGATTGCAGCTGGATGAGATCCTCGCCTTCACCACCGAGACCAATCTGCCATCACAAAAAGTCATGCAGGCCATCGGTATGCATTACGATCCCCAGGCAGATTTTGAACACCCCAAGGTCGCAGCCGAAAACCCGCTGCGCCATCATGTTTTGTATCGCATCACCCGCGCCCAATGGTTGGACACGCTGCACGGATAAGCAGACCGGAATGCCCCATAGATTGTGTAGGAGTTGCTCTATGAGCCAAGTGTTGGAAGATCTGGTGGACCTGCTGACCCTGGAGCCGATCGAGGAAAACCTCTTTCGCGGCCGCAGCCAGGACCTGGGCTTTCGCCAGCTGTTCGGCGGCCAGGTGCTCGGCCAGTCGCTGTCGGCAGCCAGCCAGACCGTAGAAGAAGCGCGGCATGTGCATTCCCTGCATGGCTATTTTCTGCGCCCGGGCGACGCGTCGTTGCCGGTGGTGTACTCGGTGGACCGCGTACGTGACGGCGGCAGTTTCAGCACCCGCCGCGTCACCGCGATTCAGAAGGGCAACCCGATCTTCACCTGCAGCGCCTCGTTCCAATACGACGAAGAAGGTTTTGCGCACCAGAGCACCATGCCCGTGGTGGTCGGCCCGGAAAACCTGCCCTCCGAACTGGAACTGACCCAGCAACGCGCGCACCTGGTCCCTGAGCACATGCGCGACAAGCTGCTGTGCCCCAAGCCGATCGAAGTGCGCCCGGTGACCGAGAAAGATCCGTTCAACCCGCAGCCGTCCGACCCGGTCAAGTACGTGTGGTTTCGCGCCGACGGTGCCCTGGCCGACTTGCCCGCGCTGCATAAATACCTGCTGGCCTATGCCTCGGACTTCGGTTTGCTGACCACCTCGTTGCTGCCTCATGGCAAGACCGTGTGGCAGAAAGACATGCAGGTCGCCAGCCTCGACCATGCGCTGTGGTTCCACGCTGACCTGCGTGCCGATGACTGGCTGCTTTACGCCATGGACAGCCCATGGGCGGGCAACTCCCGTGGCTTTTCCCGTGGCAGCGTGTACAACCGCGCCGGCCAGTTGGTGGCCTCGGTGACCCAGGAAGGCTTGATTCGTCATCGCAAGGATTGGGCATGAGCCTGGCGCACATCAAACATTGGGTCTTTGACATGGACGGCACCCTTACGGTGGCCGTCCACGATTTTGCGGCCATTCGCGTGGCCTTGGACATTCCCCCGGAGGACGACATCCTCACGCACCTGGCGGCGTTGCCGGTGGATATTGCGGCGGCCAAGCATGCCTGGTTGCTGGAGCATGAGCGCGAGTTGGCGGTGGGATCGGTTGCCGCAAAAGGTGCGGTGGAGTTGGTGCGGGAGTTGGCCGGGCGCGGTTATCGCCTGGGTATCCTGACCCGCAATGCGCGGGAGCTGGCGCATATCACTCTGGAGGCGATTGGCCTGGCCGACTGCTTCGCCGCCGAGGATGTACTCGGGCGTGACGATGCGCCGCCCAAACCCGATCCTGGTGGGCTGCTGAAACTGGCGACGGCCTGGGAGGTGGCGCCGAGCGAGATGGTCATGGTGGGCGATTACCGCTTTGACCTGGATTGCGGCCGGGCGGCGGGTGCCAGGACGGTGTTGGTGAACCTGCCGGAAAACCCGTGGCCGCAGTTGGCGGATTGGCATGCCGCAGACTGTGCGGACCTGCGTCGGATGATCCAGGCCAGTCACTGAACAGCGAAGTGTGGGAGCACGCTCGCTCCCACATGTTGAGTCGGTTTATTCAGTGACTACTGGGTAAATAGCACCTTCTCGCCCTCAGGCGACGTGAACATCTTATCTCCGTCGTGGCCCACGCCCGGCACTTCCACCAGCTTATGGCTCAGTTGTGGATGGCGCGCCTTGAGGTAATCAAAATAGTTGTGCCCACGCACCAGCCGGTATGCGCCTTGGGTCTCGGCTTCGCAGCTCTTGTCCAGCGCCGGGTGGTTCGGGTCGGTGTCCTGCTGGCCGAGCAGGTAGGTGACGTTGCGTGCCACGTAGCTGTGTTCAAGTTGCTCGGCGCCCTGGCCCTTTGCGTAGGCGGGCAGGTCCTGCATGCCGTACTTCCAGTCGTTGAAGCTTGGGCAACTGGACACATCGAACTTCACCGGCCGTTGCGGGCTGAAGTAAGCGTAGGACGATGGGTTGGCCACCACGTAGCGCAGGCTGATGCCTTCGGTTTGCAGCAGCGGATGATCATGCCCGGTAAGGGCAAAACGCTGGACCACCTGCCCGCCGCCTGAATGGCCGGCCACAACGATTTCTTTCAGCGCCGGGAACAGTTTGCGGTCGCCAAGATGCTTGATGATCTGGTCCAGTGCGCCGTAAGAGCTGAGTTGGCCGGGTGCGGTGGACGGTTCGCCGGCCATCCAGTCATTGCCGTTCCAGCGCAGCACCTGCTTATCCAAGTGGTTGCGTTGCACGTCCAACTCATTCAGAAACTGCGGCGCGATGACCAAGGTGTCAGGGGCGACCCCTGCGTGTGCGGCGGCATCTTCGCCGCTTTTCAGGTAGGTCTGCGCATTGCGCAGCCGACCATGCACGATGATCAACGCACGGGTGACGTTGGGCAATGGCTGGCGCCAATCCTGGCTCAGGCCCAGGCTGAGGTCGCCGGCCTCCAGGTGAAAACGATCGGGGCTGACCACTTTGACGCCATGCGCTTTCTCGGCAGCCCAGGCGCCGGTGGAACAGGTGATCATCAAGCTCAGCAGTAGACCCAGTCGTTGATTCATTTAGAGGCTCTTGGCGGCAAAGGTATCGCATTGAGTGATTTGACCCTCGGTGAAGCCGGTCTTGAACCAGCGAACACGCTGTGCCGAGGTGCCATGGGTAAACGAGTCCGGCACGACGCGCCCTTGACCCTGTTGCTGCAAACGGTCATCGCCAATGGCGTTGGCGGCGTTCAGTGCTGCTTCAATGTCGCCGGGCTCCAGCCAGTTCAGGCGTTTTTGCGCACGGTTGGCCCACACCCCGGCGAAGCAGTCGGCTTGCAGCTCCTGGCGTACCAGCAAACCGCCGTCGCCTTGCATCTGCCGGCCTTGCTGGCGTGCGGCCTGGATCTTGGACGAGATACCCAGCAGTGTTTGTACGTGGTGCCCGACTTCGTGGGCGATCACATAGGCCTGGGCGAACTCGCCGGCGGCCTGGAAGCGTTGGGACATTTCCCGGAAGAAATCCAGGTCCAGATACACTTGCTGGTCGGCCGGGCAGTAGAACGGGCCGCTGGCCGAGGTGGCGCTGCCGCATGCGGAGTTGACCCGGCCACGGAACAGAATCAGCTTGGGGTTCTTGTAGACCAGGCCGTTTTCCTTGAACACCTGACCCCAGGTGTCTTCCGTGTCCCCCAGGACGGCGCGCACGAAATCAGCCTGTTGGTCGTTGGCCGGCGGCGCCTGGCGGGTTTGCGTGCTCACCGAGGGTGCCTGTTCCATCTGGCCGGTCAGTTGGCCGAGGATCTGCAGCGGGTCCTGGCCGGTCAGCCAGCCAATGCCGACGATCAACACAATCGCCGTGAGGCTCAGGCCCTTGCCGCCACCAAAGCGCATGCCTCCACCGCCGCCGCCACTGTCATCGCGGGCATCCACCACGTTGTCACTGCGTCGGCCTTTTTTCCATAGCATG
The DNA here is from genome assembly GCF_004519405.1 of Pseudomonas sp. BCA17. Taxonomy (GTDB): domain Bacteria; phylum Pseudomonadota; class Gammaproteobacteria; order Pseudomonadales; family Pseudomonadaceae; genus Aquipseudomonas. Next base: position 193,506 of record NZ_SGWI01000008.1, read on the forward strand.
GGGGCAATCCTCTCGGTAAACGGTCTTACATTAATTGGGAAATAGTATGGCCGTTAATCGCGGCAATAACCTTCGCCGGTATCGACAATCAGGCAGTCCTTTTTATCCGCCAACCATTTCAGGCCGGTGGCTTCACCGTCGCCCGCGCTCAATTGCTGTGGGCCGTCGGGGCGGGTAAAGGTAATGCCGTCTTCGTTGGCTTCACCTTTGAAGGTGCCGGTGTCGTCGCTATCGAGGCCGTACTTCATGGTCAGCAGGTAGTGGCCGCGGCCGATGCTGTCGTCCTTGGCGATGGTCAGGCTCAAGCCTTCGACGCCGATCCATTTGCCGACCCATTTATCGGTAGGCGGCGTTGCCGGCACCAGCGTGGCCTGTACCGATGCCGGCGCGGGCTTGGGGGCCGGTTTTTCCTCTTTATTGCACGCGGTGAGCAGGGCAAGGGCAGACAGGACAAAGAGTATTTTTTTCATAGCGGCATGGCCTTGATCAAAAAGTGCGCAGCACGTCGGCGAACGTGCAGCGTTGGACTCGAATACAGTGATTTAGTGCGCTGTTCGCACCGTGTTTGGTTATGCTCTTGGGGCAGACTCCGGCCCGACTGCTAGATTACCGGGTTGAGTGCTGCCGTGTTCAGTGCTCAGCGTTCAGTCCGCCATGCAAGAGAATTCAATGACCGTCAGCACCCCCCTTTCCGGCGTCAACCATCCCTTCAAAGGCATTTTGCTGATTGTGGTGGCGACGTTTCTGTTTTCCAGCCACGACGCTTTGTCCAAATACCTGGCCGGGTTCTATCCGATCGTGATGGTGGTGTGGGCGCGTTATTTGGTGCACACCCTGTTGATGGCCGGGATCTTCCTGCCGCAATCGGGCCTGCGGGTGCTGCGCAGCAAGCGGCCGGGGATGCAGGTGGTGCGCGCGTTGTGTCTGTTGGGCACGAGCCTGTTTTTTACCACGGCGTTGCACTACATCCCGTTGGCGGAAGCCACGGCGGTGAACTTCCTCGCGCCGATATTGGTGACGGCATTGTCCGTGCCTCTGCTCGGCGAGCATGTCACACGTGGCCAATGGCTGGCGGTGATCTGCGGGTTTGTGGGTGTGCTGGTGATCATCCATCCGGGGGGCGAGTTGTTTACCCCGGCGGTGTTGCTGCCGCTGTGTTCGGCGCTGTTTTTCTGCTTCTATCAGTTGCTCACGCGCATCCTCAGCCAATACGACACGCCGACCACCAGCAACTTCTTCGCCGGCCTGTGCAATACCTTGGTGATGAGTGCAATGGTGCCGTTCTTCTGGCAGATCCCCACGCTGTGGCATGCCATTTTGATGCTGGCGCTGGGCACTTGCGGGATGACGGCGCACCTGCTGTTGACCCAGGCGTTCCGCTTCGCGGCGCCGGCCTTGCTGGCGCCGTTCGGCTATTGCCAGATCGTATTCGCAGGGTTGTTGGGTTGGTTAGTGTTCAACCACACCCCGGACCTGACCACGGTGGTAGGTATCGGGGTGATCTGCATGAGCGGGTTGGCCGCTGCCTGGCAGCAGCGGCGTAGGTAGATCAGAGGTCTACGGTAGGAATCTTGCGCGGCGCCATGAAGTACATCCAGGTCAGGGCAATGAAGTACATCGCTGGGATCAGGGTGAACAACACCGTGTAGTTGTTATTCGTGACCGTGAGGATATGCCCGACGATCTGGGTCATGAACATGCCGCCGATCGCCGCGCACATCCCGCCGAAACCGAACACCGTGCTCATCATGTGCTTGGGTGTGTAGTCCATCACCAGGCTCCAGATATTGGCGGTCCAGGCCTGGTGGGCACCGATGGCCAGGGAAATGGCAAACACCGCGACCCACAGCTGGCTGGAACCGGCCGCCATGATCACACCGACGATGCAGCAGGCAAACAGCAACATCGACAACAGCCGCGCCTTGATCGAATTCATCCCTCGTCCGATCAGGAACGACGACAGAATGCCCCCGCCCACACTGCCGAAGTCGGCGGTCAGGTAAATGATGATCAGCGGAATGCCCATCTGGGTCACGTTGATGCCCAGGTTGTATTGCTGGTTCAGGAACGGCGGTAGCCAATACAGGTAGAACCAGAACACTGGCGCGGTCATCGCGTAGGCGAGGGCGAATGCCCAAGTGCCACGCATGCGCAGGATGCGGCTGAACGGGACGCCAGGTTGTTCGGGTTCGACTTCCTGTTGCACGTAATCCAATTCGGATTGTTTAACGGTTGGATGTTCTTCGGGGTTGTAGTACTTCAGGCCCCAGCACACCAGCCAGATCCCGCCGAGTGCCGACATGCACAGAAATGCCGCCTGCCAGCCCCATACGTGCAGGATCAGCGGCAACAGCATTGGCGTCATCATCGCACCGACGTTGGTGCCGGCGTTGAAGATGCCGGTGGCCACTGCACGTTCACCCGCCGGGAACCACAAGCGTGTGGTCTTGACGCAGGCCGGGTAGTTGGCGGCTTCGGTCAGCCCGAGGATAAAGCGGCAGACCATAAAACCGACTGCCGAGGTGGCCAGGCCGTGGGCGCCGGTGGCCAGGCTCCACAGCAAGACTGCGCAGAAGAACACGCGCTTCACGCCGATGCGGTCGATCAGCCGACCTTGCAGCACGAACCCGATGGCATAGCCCACCTGGAACCAGAAGTTGATGTTGGCGTAGTCCATCGCCGTCCAGCTCATTTCCTTGGCCAGGATCGGTTGCATCACGCCCAGGGCGGCGCGGTCGATGTAGTTCAGCGTGGTGGCGAAGAATACCAGGGCCAGCATGCCCCAGCGGGTTTTACCCACGGCCAGGGCGCCGCGGATCTTGTCGCCGATGCCGGCGTGCGGGTTGCCCGGGCGTGTGGCCAGGACGGAGTTTTGCGAAGGCATGAGTTAGTACCCGTTTTTGAAATTCTTATGGTGTGTGCTGGGTCTTCTTGCGTGAACGATGGTGCGCAGTGCCTAAAAAATCGTCAATTCGCCAAGGGGCTTAGTGTTCGATAATCGCACCAAAAACTAACCGGTTCGTACATTTTAATTGCTGCGTGTAGGCTGGGGGCGAATAATTTGCCACAAACAACAATTGCCGGGAGTCGCCCATGCAACGTTCCATTGCCACCGTTTCCTTGAGCGGCACCCTGCCGGAAAAGCTCGAAGCCATTGCCGCCGCCGGGTTCGACGGGGTCGAGATCTTTGAGAATGACTTATTGTATTACGACGGCAGCCCGCGGGAAGTCAGGCAAATGTGCGCCGACCTGGGCATTGCCATCACCTTGTTCCAGCCCTTCCGCGACTTCGAAGGTTGCCGCCGCGCCCGCTTGGCGCGCAACCTTGAACGGGCCGAGCGCAAGTTCGATTTGATGCAGGAGTTGGGCACCGACCTGGTGCTGGTGTGCAGCAATGCTTCGGCCGATTGCGTGGGCGACGAGCGCATTTTACTCGACGACTTGAGCCTGCTGGCCGAACACGCCGGGCGCCGTGGCCTGCGCATTGGTTATGAAGCGCTGGCGTGGGGCAAGCATGTGAACACCTGGCAGCAGGTGTGGAACCTGGTGCGCCAGGTCGATCACCCCAGCCTCGGCGTGTTGCTCGACAGCTTCCACACCTTGTCGCTCAAGGGCGACCCGAGCGCGATCGCCCAGATCCCCGGCGACAAGATCTTCTTTGTGCAAATGGCCGACGCGCCGATCCTGGCCATGGATGTGCTGGAGTGGAGCCGGCATTTCCGTTGCTTCCCCGGGCAGGGCGAATTCGACCTGCCGGGGTTTCTGGCACCTATCATCCAGAGTGGTTACACCGGGCCTTTATCCCTCGAGATATTCAACGATGGCTTCCGTGCGGCGCCAACCCGGGCGAACGCGGCAGATGGCTTGCGCTCGCTGCTGTACCTGGAAGAGAAAACCCGCGAGCGCCTCCAGCAGCAAGCGCCTGCCCAGCCCGTTGACATCCTGTTCGATACCCCGGCCGCCAGCGAATACGGTGGCGTCGAGTTCCTGGAGTTTGCCGTGGATGAAAACCTCGGTGCCAGGCTCACCCAGTGGCTGGAGCGCCTGGGTTTTGTCAAGGCCGGGCAGCACCGCTCCAAGAGTGTGAGCCTGCTGCGTCAGGGGGATATCAACTTGATCCTCAACTGCGAACCTTATTCCTTCGCCCATAATTTTTTCGAAGCCCACGGGCCCTCGTTGTGTGCCACCGCGATTCGGGTCAAGGACAGTGCCAAGGCGCTGGCGCGGGCAGTGGCCTACAAGGGCCAGCCGTATCGCGGACTGGTGGGGCCGAACGAGCTGGAACTGGGGGCGGTACGTGCACCGGACGGCAGCCTGATTTACCTGGTAGACCCGAGCGAAGGCGATTTGTACGACACCGATTTCAACTTGCAGCCGGCAACCCTCTCCGGTGGCGGCCTGCTGCGCATCGACCATATGGCCATGGCCTTACCGGCCGACAGCCTCGACAGTTGGGTACTGTTCTACAAGAGCCTGCTGGATTTTGAAGCCGATGATGAAGTGGTATTGCCCGACCCTTACGGCCTGGTGAAAAGCCGTGCGCTGCGTAGCCGTTGCAGCTCGATCCGCCTGCCGCTGAATATTTCCGAGAACCGCAACACCGCCATTTCCCACGCACTATCGAGCTATCGAGGCTCGGGTGTGCACCACATTGCTTTCGACTGTGCGGATATCTTCGCCGAGGTGAGCCGGGCCAAGGCCGCCGGTGTGCCATTGTTGGATATTCCGCTCAACTACTATGACGACCTGGCGGCGCGGTTTGATTTCGACGATGAATTTCTCAGCGAGTTGGCGTACTACAACGTGCTGTACGACCGCGACGCCCAGGGCGGTGAGTTGTTTCACGTGTACACCGAGGCGTTCGAAGGGCGGTTTTTCTTCGAGATTATCCAGCGCAAAAACGGTTACGCCGGTTATGGCGCGGCCAACGTGGCGGTACGTCTGGCGGCGATGGCTAAATCCCGTAGCGGCGCGGCGCGCCAGGCGCGTTTATAACGAGGTGTGGGGTGCTTCCTTCGGCGGGCGGCGCGGCCCATAATCACCGCCTGCATAACACTGGCCGTGAGCGCACCATGACCTCCGAAGCACCGCGCAAGAGTCGTAAGAACAATCCGGAAAAGACCCGCGAAAACATCCTTCAGGAAGCCATCGTCGAGTTTGTTCAACAGGGCCTGTCAGGCGCTCGCGTGGATGCGATCGCCGAGCGTATCCACACCTCCAAACGGATGATCTATTACTACTTCGGCAGTAAGGAACAGTTGTACGTCGAGGTGTTGGAGAAGCTCTACGGCGACATCCGTAACACCGAAACCCGCATGAACCTCACCGCGCTGGAGCCCCGTGAGGCGATCCGGCGGCTGGTAGAGTTCACGTTTGATCACCACGACCAGAACGTGGATTTCGTACGTATCGTCAGCATCGAGAATATCCACAACGCTGAATACGTGAAGCGTTCGGAGTCGATCAAGGCAATGAACAGCAACATCCTCGAAGCGCTGGGCGTCACCTTGCGACGTGGTGCCGAGATGGGGCTGTTCCGTGAGGGCCTGGACCCGTTGGACGTGCACCTGCTGATCAACTCATTCAGCTTTTACCGCGTGTCCAACCGCCACACGTTCAGTGAGATTTTTCAGATCGAGCTGTCGGACGAGGCGATCAAGCAGCGACACCGCGAGATGATTTGTGATTCGGTGATGCGTTATCTGCAGGCGTGAGTGCCCAAGACGCTCACGCTGAAATGCAGTCCACATTTGGATTCTAGCTATTCATGCTCTGGAAGTGCGCCAACATGCGGTCTGCATCCGGCACCTTGCCACTGAATAACTCAAACGCCTTCACCGCCTGAAACACCGCCATGTTGCCGCCATCGAGTGTGCGGCAACCCAAGGCGCGGGCGTCGCGCAGCAGTTCGGTTTCCAGTGGGAAGTACACAATTTCCGCGACCCATAATTCAGCCCGCAACAGAGCGGGCGGCACCGGCGTGCCCGGCAGTTTTGCCATGCCCATCGGCGTGGTGTTCACCAGCCCATCGGCCTCGGCCATGGCGCTTTCCAGGTGGCTGCCGACCTGAGCGCGACCGCCGCCGAAACGCTGCGCGAGGTTATCCACAAGGTCGCGGGCGCGGTTGATATCCACGTCAAAAATGCTCAAGTGCTGCACGCCTTCCGCCAACAGCGCGTGGGCCACGGCCGCACCCGCACCGCCAGCGCCCATCTGGACGGCGCGTTGGCGGGCGACATCATTCAAATTGCGCCGAAACCCTTCGGCAAACCCCAGGCAATCAGTGTTGTGGCCGATGCGTTTGCCTTCCTTGAAGAGCACGGTGTTGACCGCACCAATGCCTCGGGCCTCGTCGGATAATTCATCGAGCAGAGGCAGGATCGCCTGCTTGCACGGGTAGGTGATGTTCAGCCCGGTGAAGTGCATCAATTCGGCGGCGTGCAGCAGGTCGGGCAGGGCGTTGATGTCCAGGTGCGGCGGCGCCAGATCGATCAGGCGATAGAGATAGCGCAGGCCTTGGGCGTCACCTTCCTGCTCATGCAGCGCGGGGGTGCGGGAGGCCTGGATGCCCGAGCCGATCAGGCCGGCGAGGATGCGCGGTTTCATCGGTTCGCCCCTTTGAGCAATTGGCTGAAATGACTCAGGGCCAAGTGATAGCCGTGGCTGCCGAAGCCGGCCAGCACGGCTGTGGCGATGGGCGATACAAAGGAGTGATGCCGAAACGCCTCACGCGCATGCACATTGGACAAGTGCACTTCGATCACCGGTACTTCACTGGCCACCAACGCATCGCGAATCGCTACCGAGGTGTGGGTCCAGGCGGCGGGGTTGATCACGATTCCGGCACAACGGGCGCGGGCGCCGTGGATCCAGTCGAGCAATTCGCCTTCGTGATTGGTTTGGCGAAACTCCAGTTTCAACCCCAGTTGTTCAGCGCTGCGACCACACAAGGCGGCGACATCGGCCAGGGTTTCATGGCCGTAGGTGGCAGGCTCACGGGTACCGAGCAGGTTGAGGTTGGGGCCGTTGAGCACCAGGACGAGGGGCTGCATGGGGGTGTCTCCACAATTATTGTTCGTTGTGGAGGTAAAATGTACGGAATGGTTAATTTGGTCAATCGACGGTAGGGTGCCCTGATCGGCATGTGTTCGATTATCGAACCGTTAATCCAGGGCAATTGCTGGCGCAACCGCGCCGCCCGAAGGCGGGCGGCGGGTGATCAGCGTCGGGTCAACAACACACCGGATTCCATATGGTGCGTCCACGGGAACTGGTCAAACATCGCACAGCGGGTAATGCGGTGCGTGTCATGCAGTTGCGCGATGTTCGCGGCCAAGGTCTCCGGGTTGCAGGAGATATACAGGATGTTGTCGAAGCGTCGGGTCAGTTCGCAGGTGTCAGGGTCCATACCGGCACGAGGCGGGTCGACGAAAACGCTGCCGAATTCGTAGCTTTTCAGGTCGATGCCATGCAGGCGGCGGAACGGACGCACTTCATTCAGCGCCTCGGTGAGCTCTTCGGCGGACAAGCGCACCAGGGTGACGTTATCCACAGCGTTTTCATCGAGGTTGCTCAGGGCGGCATTCACGGACGTTTTGCTGATCTCGGTGGCCAGCACTTTACGCACGCGGGTCGCCAGGGGCAGGGTGAAGTTGCCGTTGCCGCAGTAGAGTTCCAGCAAATCATCCGGGCGATCACCCAGGGCTTCATAGGCCCAGTTGAGCATCTTCTGGTTCACCGTACCGTTGGGCTGGGTGAACGCGCCTTCGGGTTGGCGATAGCTGAAGGTCCGGCCGCCGACTTCGAGCTTTTCCACCACGTAGTCATGGCCGATCACATCGCGCTTGCCCTTGGAACGACCGATGATGCTGACGTTCAAGTCGGCTGCGAGCTGGTTGGCGGCGGTGTGCCAATGCTCGTCCAGTGGGCGGTGATAGCACAGAGTGATCATCGCATCGCCGGCCAATGTGGTGAGGAACTCCACTTGGAACAGCTTGTGGCTCAGGGCGGCACTGGCTTGCCAGGCGGCCTTGAGCTGCGGCATCAACTGGTTGATGCGGGTGCTGGCGATGGGGAACGCTTCGATCAGGATCGGTGTGCGCTTGTCATCCTGCGAGAACATCGCGTAATGGCGCTCACCGCCTTCGCGCCACAGGCGGAACTCCGCGCGCAGGCGGAAGTTCTGCAACGGCGAATCGAAGACTTGCGGCTCGGGGGCGTCGAACGGTGCCAGCAGGTCACGCAAGCGCGTGACCTTGTCTTGCAGTTGAGCGGTGTAGCGTGTGGCGTCAAAAGTCATGCGTTGAACCAGCCCAGCTTGATCACGAACAGGATCGACAGGATCACCAGTGCCGGGTTCAGCTCACGGTAGCGGCCCGAAAGCAGCTTGATGGCGGTCCAGGCGATGAAACCGAAGGCGATGCCGTTGGCGATGGAGTAAGTGAAAGGCATCGCCAGGGCGGTGATCACCACCGGTGCTGCCACGGTAATGTCATCCCAATCGATTTCCGCCAGGCCCGACGTCATCAACACCGCCACGAACAGCAGCGCCGGGGCGGTAGCGAAGGCCGGTACGCTGGCGGCCAGTGGCGAGAAGAACAGCGCCAGCAGGAACAGAATCGCGACCACGATAGCGGTCAAACCGGTACGGCCACCGGCGCTCACACCCGCGGCGGACTCGATGTAGCTGGTAGTGGTCGAGGTGCCCAGCAGGGAGCCGGCCATGGCGGCGGTGCTGTCGGCGATCAGCGCACGGCCCATTTTCGGCATGTGGCCATCCTTGCCCATCAGGCCGGCGCGCTTGGCGACGCCGATCAGGGTGCCGGAGTTATCGAACAGGTCGACGAACAGGAACGCGAAGATCACGCTGACCAGGCCGATATCCAACGCACCTTTGATATCCAACTGCAGGAAGGTCGGGGCCAGGGACGGTGGCATCGAGGTCACGCCGCCGAACGGGGTGAAGCCCATGACGATGGAGACGATGGTCACCGCAAGGATGCCGATCAGCACCGCGCCGCGCACGGCGAGGGCTTCCAGCGCCACGATCAGCGCGAAGCCGAGGGTGGCGAGGATCGGTGCGGGTTGTTTCAGGTCGCCCAGGCCGACCATGGTGGCCGGGTTGCTGACCACGATACCGGCGTTGTGCAGGGCGATCAGGGCCAGGAACAGGCCGATACCGGCGGCAATCGCCGAGCGCAGCGGCAGCGGGATGCTGTTGATGATCCACTCACGGATACGGAAGATCGACAGCAGGAAGAACAGCACCGCCGAAATGAATACCGCGCCCAGCGCAACCTGCCAGGTGTGGCCCATGTGCAGGACCACGGTGTAGGTAAAGAAGGCATTGAGGCCCATGCCCGGTGCCAGGGCGATCGGGTAGTTGGCGATCAGGCTCATCACGGTCGAACCGATGGCGGCCGCCAGGCAGGTCGCGACAAACACCGCGCCCTTGTCCATGCCGGTTTCGCCGAGGATGCTCGGGTTCACGAACAGGATGTAGGCCATGGCCAGGAACGTTGTGATACCTGCGAGAATCTCGGTGCGCACGTTGGTGTTGTGTGCTTTGAGTTGAAACAGCTTTTCCAGCATGCCGGCTCCCTGTGACGCTATCTTGCGTCGTTATTTGTTGACCTCTAAGTCAAAGCACAAACTGCGCCAAGCGCCTGTGGTTTCAGAGAGGATCGGAAAAAGCGGCGCATCATACCAGCAGCCGAGGCCGTGTGGCGCACGGGGTTGGCTTTGCGATGCATGGCTGTGGATCATGGCCTTGAGGCATACTGCGCCGACGTTCAAGGCAGGGTCGTTAACAGCATGAAAAAAGCCAACGCGTGGAGTCTAGCTCTGATCGCCAGTATCGGCCTGTGGTGGGGCGCGGCACCAGCGTGGGGCGCAGCTGCACCGCCCTTGAGCGAGGTGCGGGTGTTCAAGGTCGAGTCGGCGCGTTGCAGCGAGAAAATCCCGGAAGGCGCACAGAGTACCCAGCTTTGCGAGCACCGTGGCCCTACCAGGGTCTCGGTGATGGAAGTCGGCCTGGGTAACAGCCCCATGGGCCGTTTCAATGGCGCCGAATTGGACGGGCAGCGCACGCCGGTGTGCCAGGTCGGCAATATCAGCGAGGCTTGCAACGGCGTGGGCACGCTGATGGGCTACATCTATGTGTTTGACTTGAATGTCGAAGCCCAGGGTTGGTTCGAGTTCAGCAATACGTCGATCAACGGCCCGCAAAATACCTTGAAGACGATGCTCAATATCCGCTGATCAATCCCCTTGAACGCTCATAACCACCGGTAGTCGTACCCCAGAGACGGCGACTTTCCCGAACGCCGCGGCTGGACTTCAACCCGTGAGGTGTTTATGAGCGCAACCCCCAATGACACGGCGGTTCAACCGTTCGTCAGTCACCCGATACGCCTGACCCTGAACGGCCGGCAGCGCGAATTGAACGTGTTGCCCTGGACCACCTTGCTTGACCTGCTGCGTGAGCAGCTCGATCTGGTCGGCAGCAAAAAGGGCTGCGACCACGGCCAGTGTGGTGCCTGCACCGTACTGCGCGACGGCAAACGCGTGAATGCCTGCCTGACCCTGGCGGTGATGTGTGACGGTGCCGAGTTGACCACCATCGAGGGCTTGGCTGACGGTGATGTGCTCCATCCGATGCAGCAGGCATTCATCAAGCATGACGCGTTTCAATGTGGCTATTGCACGCCCGGACAGATTTGCTCTGCCGTGGGCCTGGCCAACGAAGGGCGCGCCCGCGACACCGCGCAAATCCAGGAATTGATGAGCGGCAACCTGTGCCGCTGTGGTGCCTACAGCAACATCCGCGACGCGATCGAAGCGGTCGTGCTGGGAGACCCTCAATGAACCCTTTCCAGTACAGCAAGCCGAGCGATGTACATGAAGCGGTTCATCTGAGCAGCGCCGCCTCGCGCTTTATTGCCGGTGGCACCAATTTGTTGGACCTGATGAAAGAGAACATCAGCCGCCCTGAACACCTGATCGATATCACCGGGCTGCCGCTGCATGGCGTTGAACCCACGGCCAGTGGTGGGGTGATGATCGGCGCCTTGGTCAGCAACGCTGACCTGGCCTGGCACCCATTGATCGAAGCCCGCTACCCTTTGCTGTCCCAGGCGATCCTCGCCGGGGCGTCACCGCAGTTGCGCAACATGGCCAGTACCGGCGGTAATCTGTTGCAGCGTACCCGTTGCTACTACTTCTATGACACCGGCGTGCCCTGCAACAAACGCGAACCCGGCAGCGGTTGCCCGGCGCGAACCGGCTTGAACCGCATCCATGCCATTCTCGGTGCCAGTGATCAGTGTGTGGCGACCCACCCCTCTGACATGTGTGTCGCCTTGGCGGCACTCGAGGCCCGTGTACATGTGGAGGGCCGTGGCGGCTCCCGCGTGATTGAGTTTGCCGATTTCCATCGCTTGCCGGGCGATACCCCGCAGCGCGACAACCTGTTGGCGGATGATGAGCTGATCACGGCCATTGAGTTACCGGCTGACCGCCTTGCCAGCCACAGCCACTATTTGAAAATCCGTGACCGTGCGTCGTACGCCTTTGCCCTGGTGTCGGTTGCCGCCGCGTTGGAGCTGGAGGGCGACACCCTCGTCGACGCCCGCCTGGCGCTCGGCGGCGTGGCGCACAAACCCTGGCGTGATCGCGCGGTGGAAGCCGCGTTGATCGGCCGCAAGGTCAGCCGCGAAACCTTCAGCGCCGCCGCTGATGCGCTGTTGCAAGATGCCGAGCCGCTGGAACACAACGGCTTCAAGATCAAGCTGGCGCGTCGCGCGATTATCCGCGCCTTGAGCGATGCCGCTGTCGCAGGAGAACGCCCATGACCGCTATCGGAAAACCCCTCGACCGTGTCGATGGTCTGCTCAAGGTCACGGGCCAGGCACGCTATGCCGGTGAGTTTGCCGACCCGGACCTGCTCCACGGCAGCGTCGTGTCCAGCACCATCGCCAGGGGGCGAGTGGTCAAGATCGACGCCTCCAAAGCGCTGGCATTGCCCGGCGTGGTGATGGTGCTCGATCACCTCAACCGGCCGAAACTCGCCAGTTACGACGATGCGTTTGCCGATGCCGATGCAGCGGACGGTTCGCCGTTCCGCCCGTTGTACAACGACCGCGTGCTCTACAGCGGCCAACCACTGGCCCTGGTGATCGCCGATAATCTGGAGCTGGCACGGCATGCCGGTTCGCTGGTGCACATCGAGTACGAAAGCGAAGCCTTTGAAACCGACTTGCTGGTGAGGCAGGAGCATGCCCACGCCTCGCCGCAAACGCCGCCCAAGCCACGTGGCAACTTTCAGGCGCAGTGGAGCGCCGCCGCCGTCAGCCTCGACGTGCATTACAGCACGCCCATCGAGCATCACAACCCTATGGAACCGCACGCCAGCACCGTGCTGTACCAGCCGGACGGCACCCTGCATATCCATGACAAAACCCAAGGGCCGCAGAACTGCCAGGCCTATGTGCAAAAAGTGTTCGGCCTGGATAAAAGCCAGGTGCGTATCTTTGCGGCTTTCGTCGGCGGGGCTTTCGGTTCCGGCTTGCGTCCGCAATATCAATTGCCGCTGGCGGTGATGGCGTCGCTGGCGCTCAAGCGTTCGGTGCGGGTCACCCTGACGCGTCAGCAGATGTTCACTTTCGGCTACCGCCCGCGCACCTTGCAGCGCCTGCAAATGGGTGCCGCCGCCGACGGGCGGCTGCTCGCACTTGGGCATACCGCCATTGGCCAGACCTCGCGCTTCGAAGACTTCAGTGAGCATGTGGTGGAATGGAGCGGCATGCTCTACCACTGCGACAACGTGCAGTTGACCTACAAGCTGGTGCCGCTCGATGTGTTCACTCCGCTGGACATGCGGGCACCCGGCGCCGCCCTGGGAGTGATCGGCCTGGAATGCGCCATGGACGAACTGGCGTGTGCGTTGGGCATGGACCCGGTGCAACTGCGCCTGATCAATTACGCGGAGCGCAACCAGAACGAAGACAAACCCTGGTCGAGTAAAGCCCTGCGTGAGTGCTACCGCGAAGGCGCCGAACGCTTCGGCTGGCACCTGCGCAACCCGGAGCCGCGCAGCATGCGTGAGGGGCAGCAGTTGATCGGCTGGGGCATGGCGGGCGGCGTGTGGGAAGCCATGCAGATGAAGGCCAGCGCCAAGGCGCGGATCGACGCGCAGGGCAAGCTGACGGTGAGCAGCGCCACCACGGATATCGGCACAGGTACTTACACCGTGATGACCCAGATCGCGGCACAGGCGAGTGGCGTGGCGGTCAAGGACGTGACATTTCTCCTGGGCGATTCATCGTTGCCCACGGCGCCGCTGCAGGGGGGCTCGTTTACCGTATCCTCAGTGGGCACCGCCGTTCAGCAAGCGTGCGAGGCGTTGAATGCCAAGCTGCTGAAAATCGCCCGGCAGACTTACCCGGTCTTTGAAGGGGCCGACACCGTGCGCTTCGAGGACGGCCAACTGCACACGGGTGATGTCAGTGTCTCGCTGGCCCAATTGGTCAAAGACAGCGGCGAAGAGGCATTAGCCGTGCAGGTCGACAGCGAGCCCGATAAAAAGCGCGAAGGTTATGCCACCGCCACCCATTCAGCGGTGTTCGTTGAAGTCCGGGTGGATGAAGACCTTGGCACTATCCATGTCAGCCGGGTGGTCAGCGCCGTTGCGGCCGGGCGAGTGGTCAATCCAAAGATGGCCCGCAGCCAGATTCTCGGCGGGGTGGTGTGGGGCATCGGCATGGCGCTGCATGAAGAAACCCAGGTCGACCATCAACTGGGCCGCTATATGAATCACAGCCTGGCCGAGTACCACATTCCGGTTAACGCCGATATCGGGGATATTGATGTGCTGTTCGTCGAAGAACACGACGAGATCGTCAACGCGCTCGGTTCCAAGGGCGTCGGTGAAATCGGCATCGTCGGGGTGGCGGCAGCCGTAGCGAATGCGGTCTACCACGCCACCGGCAAGCGGGTCCGGGACTTTCCGATCACCCTGGATAAGGTGCTTTAAACCTTGGCCTCTTCGACCGGAACATGCATCCGGTCGCGGTTGGCCAGGCTCGGGAACAGCTTGATCCACACGCCTGTCACCAGCAAGGTACCGACCCCGCCCATGACCACGGCGGGTACGGTGCCGAACCAGTGGGCAGTGATCCCGGATTCGAACTCTCCCAGTTGATTGGATGCGCCGATGAACAGGCCGTTGACCGCACTGACGCGGCCGCGCATTTCATCCGGGGTCTCCAATTGCACGAAAGAGGCGCGGATCACCATGCTGATCATGTCCGCCGCACCCAGCACCACCAGCACCGCCAGGGAAAACCAGAACGAGGTCGACAGACCGAAGGCGATAGTTGCCACGCCGAACACCCCCACGGCGGTGAACATCACACGGCCCACCTGCCGGTCCACGGCAAACCGAGCCAGCCACAATGACATCAGCAGCGCGCCCACCGCCGGTGCCGAGCGCAGCAGGCCCAGGCCCCAGGCACCGGTCAGCAGGATGTCCTTGGCGAACACCGGCAGCAACGCGGTGGCGCCGCCGAGCAGTACAGCGAACAGGTCCAGGGAAATCGCGCCGAGGATGTCCGGGCGGCTGCGGATGAAGCGGATGCCGGCCAGCAGCGAGTCCAGGGTGGCCTTGCCTTTGTTGAGCGGCGTCTGGCGGGCGGGCAGGTTCAGGGTCAGTATGCAGGCGATCAGGTACAACGCTACAGTGGGGCCATACACCCACACACTGCCGAACGCATACAGCAAACCGCCAAGTGCCGGTGCGACGATGGTCGCCAGTTGCTGGGCCGACTGCGAGGACGCTACCGCCCGTGGGAACAGTGCCGTGGGCACGATACTCGGCAGCAGCGCTTGAGTCGTGGGCATTTCAAAGGAGCGCGCGGCGCCCAGCAGGAAGGCGAGGATGAAGATCATCTCGCGGGTTACGTTGCCGGTCAGCCCACCGATGGCCAGGCTCAGGGCAATCAGCGCTTGTACGGTCTGGCAGATGGCGGCCACCTTGCGCCGCTCATAGCGGTCGGCCACATGCCCGGTGTGCAGCATGAACAGTACGCGTGGCACGAATTCCACCAGGCCGACCAAGCCCAGGTCCAGCACATTGCCGGTCAGTTGGTAGAGGTTCCAGCCGATGGCCACGGTGAGCATCTGGAAGCCGCTGGCGGTAAAGATCCGCGCCAGCCAGAACGCGATGAAGGGGCGGTGGTGGCGCAACAGCAACGCGGGTTCACTTGGCATCGGGGGTTCAAGTCAGGGCCGGAGAGAGGCCGAGATTATCATTAAGTTGTAACAGATGGTTGCAACAACTGAGCTGAGGCAGTCTGTCACGCGGCAAAAGACCACACAGTTCGATGCTGAAAATGGGACTACTCTTTCAGCAGTGCTTGATCCAGATCAAAACCGGTTCCGGAATTGTTCTGGTGGCCTCAGGGCCAGATTCCCTGCGTGGTGGATAAAAAAAGAAACGAACTGGAATTCGCCAGACTCAATATCCGTGGGGGCAGTGGGTGCAGGCGTCCGCCAGCAGCCGGTATTACCTGACAGAGGAAGACTTATGTTCGGTTTGGAGGCGCTAGATCTCGCCCGAATTCAATTCGCGTTCACCATCTCGTTTCACATCCTGTTCCCGGCGATCACCATCGGCCTGGCCAGTTACCTTGCGGTGCTGGAAGGCTTGTGGCTCAAGACCCACAACGACACCTACCGTGACCTCTACCACTTCTGGTCGAAAATCTTCGCCGTCAACTTCGGTATGGGCGTGGTCTCCGGCTTGGTCATGGCTTATCAGTTCGGCACCAACTGGAGCCGTTTCTCGGACTTTGCCGGCGCCGTTACCGGGCCGCTGCTGACATACGAGGTGCTCACGGCGTTTTTCCTCGAAGCCGGTTTCCTCGGGGTGATGCTGTTCGGTTGGAATAAAGTGGGGCGCAAGCTGCACTTCTTCGCCACCGTGATGGTCGCCGTCGGCACGCTGATCTCCACGTTCTGGATCCTGTCGTCCAATAGCTGGATGCAGACGCCCCAGGGCTTTGAGATCGTCGATGGCCGGGTGATCCCGACCGATTGGTTCGCTGTGGTCTTCAACCCGTCGTTCCCTTATCGCCTGGCGCACATGGCCACGGCGGCCTTCGTGGCCACTGCGTTCTTTGTCGGCTCCTCGGCGGCCTGGCACTTGTTGCGCGGCAAGGACAACCCGGCGATCCGCACCATGTTGTCGATGGCCATGTGGATGGCCTTGATCGTCGCGCCTATCCAGGCGGTCATCGGCGACTTCCATGGCCTCAACACCCTCAAGCACCAACCGGCAAAAATTGCCGCGATTGAAGGCCACTGGGAAAACATCGGCAACGAACCGACCCCATTGATACTGTTCGGCTTGCCGGACATGAAGGCCGAAAAAACCAAGTACGCGGTGGAGATTCCGTACCTGGGCAGCCTGATTCTGACTCACTCGTTGGACAAACAGGTGCCGGCGCTCAAGGAGTTCCCGCCTGAAGACCGTCCCAACTCGACCATCGTGTTCTGGTCGTTCCGCGTCATGGTTGGCCTGGGCTTTCTGATGATCTTCACCGGCCTGTTCAGTCTCTGGCTGCGCCGTGGCGACAAGATGTATACGTCCAAACCGTTCCTGTACCTGGCGTTGTGGATGGGGCCATCCGGCCTGATCGCGATTCTTGCCGGTTGGTTCACCACCGAAATCGGCCGCCAGCCATGGGTGGTCTACGGCCTGATGCGCACGGCGGACGCGTCCTCCGGGCACAGCCTGGTGCAGATGACGATCACCCTGGTGTTGTTCGTGGTGGTGTACTTCGCCCTGTTCGGCGCAGGTCTGGGTTACATGATGCGCCTGGTTCGCAAAGGTCCGGTCACCCATGAAAGTACCGAGCCGACCCACGGTGGCCCTGGCCAGAAACGTACACCCGCGCGTCCGTTGTCGGCGGCCGATGACGGCAGTGATGACGACCACGACCACATCCAGCACAAGGGGAATTGAGATGGGTATTGATCTTCCGCTGATCTGGGCCGTGATCATCATCTTCGGCATCATGATGTACGTGGTGATGGACGGCTTCGACCTGGGTATCGGCATCCTCTTCCCGTTTATCCCGGGCAAAGTTGACCGCGACGTCATGATGAACACCGTCGCTCCGGTATGGGACGGCAACGAAACCTGGCTGGTACTGGGCGGTGCGGCATTGTTCGGCGCCTTTCCGCTGGCCTACTCGGTCGTGCTGTCGGCGTTGTACCTGCCGCTGATCCTGATGCTGATCGGGTTGATCTTCCGCGGCGTGGCCTTCGAGTTCCGCTTCAAGGCCAAGGACCACAAGCGTCACCTGTGGGACAAGGCGTTTATCGGCGGCTCGATCGCCGCCACCTTCTTCCAGGGCGTGGCGCTGGGGGCGTTCATTGACGGTATCCCGGTGGTCGACCGTCAGTTCGCCGGCGGCTCGCTGGATTGGCTGACGCCGTTCACGATGTTCTGCGGCGTGGCCCTGGTGATCGCGTATGCCCTGCTGGGTTGCACCTGGCTGATCATGAAGACCGAAGGCAAGTTACAGGAGCAGATGCATAACCTGGCGCGGCCGTTGGCCTTCGTGGTGTTGGCGGTGATCGGTATCGTCAGCCTGTGGACGCCGCTGTCGCATCCGGAAATCGCCTCGCGCTGGTTCACCCTGCCAAACCTGTTCTGGTTCCTGCCGGTGCCGATCCTGGTGTTGGTGACCATGTACGGGCTGATTCGCGCGGTGGCGCGTCATGCCCACTACACACCGTTCCTGCTGACGCTGGTGCTGATATTCCTCGGCTACAGCGGTTTGGGTATCAGCCTGTGGCCGAACATTATTCCGCCGTCAGTGTCGATCTGGGACGCCGCGGCGCCGCCGCAGAGCCAGGGCTTCATGCTGGTGGGTACGCTGTTCATCATCCCGTTCATCCTGGGCTACACCTTCTGGAGCTACTACGTGTTCCGCGGCAAGGTCACCCATGAAGACGGCTACCACTAGGAGGCGCGTACCATGTCCGGCAAACCTACGCTGCACGAGATTGAACAGGCCGAGAAGCAGCCATTGTGGCGGCGCCTGGGTTGGTTGGCGATGATCTGGACCGGCAGTGTGCTGGCCCTGTTCGTCGTGGCCAGCCTGATGCGCTTGTTCATGAATGCGGCCGGCTTGACCACTCACTGACATCCCAATCCGGGCCTTGCGGCCCGGTTTTCAGCCCTGCCATTTGCAAGAGTGGCAGGGTTTTTTTATTTGCGCGCTTTGATAATCACGAATTTTGGAGTGGTGGCGATTTGCTCGACCCCCCGGAACAAGCGGGCGAGCTTGGTGTGATAGCCCAAGTGACGGTTGCCGACGATATAAAGGGCACCACCCACGACCAACGTTTCCCGTGCCTGCTGGAACATGCGCCAGGCGAGGAAATCGCCGACCACCTGTTGCTGGTGAAAAGGCGGGTTGCAGAGCACCACGTCCAGCGACTGCGCCTCCTGACCGGCAAGGCCGTCGCCGGCGCGTATCGACACGTGGCGCTCACCCAGCGCCGCTTGCCAGTTCTCGGCGGCCGATTGCACCGCCATATAGGACTCATCCACCAGGGTGTACTGCGCGTCGGGGTTTTGCAGGGCGCTGGCGATCGCCAATACGCCGTTGCCGCAGCCCAGGTCCGCCACGCGGGCGCTGCCCAGGTTTTTCGGCAGGTGGGGCAGGAAGGCGCGGGTGCCCATATCCAGGCCCTCGCGGCAGAACACGTTGGCGTGATTGAGCAGTTCGATAGCTGGTGCGTCGAGGGCGTAACGGGTGGGGTAGGGCGAGACCGCTGTCGGGCGCTGCTCGACGGTAGCAATCAACAAACGCGCCTTTTTGACCGCCAGTGAGGCGTGCATCGTCCCGATGTAGCGTTCCAGCAACTCTCCCGCGGCCCGTGGCAGGTGCTTGATCATCGCCCCGGCGATCACTTCGGCGCCCGGTGCCAATTGGCCCTGCAGGCGGATCAACTGTTCTTCCAGTAGCGCCAGGGTTTTCGGCACGCGGATCAGCACCCGATCGAACGGCCCCGTGGGCACCTGGCTAGCCGGGATGAACGTCACTGCGTCAAACGCCTTACCGTTGCGCACCAGGTTTTTTTCCAACCCGAGGGCGGCGAGAAACGAATCACCGCTGGAGGTGACTTGCACCTGCCCCTCAATGCTGGCCGCCAGGGCACCAAAGCTGTCATTGAGCACCAGCACGCGGGTGGTTGCAGCCGGCTGCTGTTGCGCCAGGTAGTCGAGCAGGTACTCGTCGGCGGCATCGAAGGCTTGCAGCGGATCGTTATGTTGCTCGGGTTGGCGGATCAGATCGAGCTGGGCGAAAGGGCTGTGGAGCAGGGGCATGGCGAGGGGGGCTCTGGGTAATCATCGGCGGAACCGCCTGAGCGAACTACGAGATGGCACCTGAAGGCGCTGCTCATCACTCAGAAGGGCGCGTAAATGTTACTTTTTTTTGAGTCTGATGACATGCAGTGTTTCCGTGTCGGCTAAAGCAGCCCTGCTTTGGAGGCTCTGAGTACGGCGGCGATCTTGTTGTTGACCCCCAGTTTGTTGAACGTGCTTTTGATGTGAAAGCCTACGGTGCGCTCGGACAGGCAGAGAATCGTAGCGATGTCTCCGGCGGTCTTGCCCATGGCCGACCATTTGAGTATTTCCGTTTCACGGGGGGGCAGTTTGCAGCACTGCGACGCATTGGGCCCCTCGGTGTACTTTTGCGCGACCACCGCGTGCATTGCATGGCAGAGCCATAACACTTGGCCGGCTTTCTCATACAGCTCCTGCGGGCTCACTTCACCACTGCTGCGCGCGAGGGTCAGCATGCTGTAGACCCCCTTGAAATCATGCACGGGCTGCGTCCACGCACAGTTCACCCCAAACGATTGGGCCAACGACCATAAGTTGGGGGCTGCCTCGAATGCTTTTTTTTCCCAGACGATGGGCAGTACGCAGCGTTTGCAGTGGCCAATAATCGGGTCTACGTGGGAGAGGTGCGCCTGTTGATACAGTTCATTCCATTCCTTTGGGTAATTATTGAATTGAATCGGTTTAGTTTGGTTGTCCGCTAGTTGGGAGCTCATTGTAAAGGAGCAGTATTGGAAGCCGAGTTCATAAGTATGGTTAAGGACCATTTCAAACACACTGGTGATCTCGTTTTCACCCTCCAGTTTGGGGAGCCGGGTATTGCGCCATTTCACCATTTGTAACTCTCCATGGATTTTACGTGGCGTGGGGGCTCTTTTCGTCCCAGTGCACCACGGAAATGAGTGTAGGACATGGCTTACGTGTGAACATGAAAAAAAGGACAGGTAATTGGAGCTTTAGCACTAATAATTTGTACGTCGGGCATCTTCTTGTATAAAAAACTTGGCTGGAGTTAAATTTTTTATTGAATTGAAGGGGTTGTAGATAATATCGGAATGATGGCTCTTTGCGTGTCTGTTCATATCTCAATGAATGGTTAACGGGTTAATAGCGAAATAGTTTGTCCAACTAGTTTTCCATTTGGCGCTGGTGGTTTGATCTTTTCGAACTCTGTACTGGTGCCGGTTAGCGTCGCTTTGGCCACGGCAATGCCAGTACAAATCAGCGGTGTTTGCGCAGGCTGCTTTGAGGGACACTAGAGCCCTGTGCAAAACGGAGTTCCCCATGACGGCCAGTGCTGAGAAATTTACCCGCCAGACCTTGCTCGACGTGCAATCGTTGACCCCCAGCCTGTTTACCTTGCGCACCACCCGTGACCCCGGCTTTCGGTTCACCGCTGGCCAGTTCGTGCGCCTGGGGGTGACCAAGGCGGATGGCAGTACGGTATGGCGCGCCTATTCCATCGTGTCCTCTCCCTTTGACGAGCACTTGGATTTCTTTTCCATCGTCGTGCCGGGGGGCGAATTCACCAGTGAGCTGAGCCGTTTGCAGGTGGGCGATACCCTGATGGTGGAGCGCCAGGCTACGGGCTTCCTGACCCTGAACCGCTTTGTGGATGGGCGTGACCTGTGGCTGCTGGGGACCGGCACCGGCGTGGCACCCTTCCTGTCGATCCTGCAGGACTTCGAGGTCTGGGAGAAATTCGAACGTATCGTGCTGGTGTACAGCGCCCGGGAAGCCAAAGAGCTGGCCTACCAATCGTTGATCCGCGAGCTGGGCGAGCGTGAATACCTGGCCGAACACGCCCACAAGCTCACCTATATCCCCATCGTGACCCGTGAGCAGCACCCGGGTGCGCTGAATGGGCGCATCACCACCTTGATCGAAAACGGAGAGCTGGAGCGTGCGGCCGGCGTCGAGCTTACCGCGGAACACGCTCGCGTACTGATTTGCGGTAACCCGCAAATGGTCGATGACACGCGTCAATTGCTCAAGCAGCGGGATATGCAACTGAGCCTGAGCCGTCGTCCGGGCCAGGTGGCAGTGGAAAACTACTGGTAGAAAAAAGGCGCCTCGAAAGGCGCCTTCTGGTTTTCATGGGTTAAAGCGGTTTGTTGTTCTGAGCCTTGAGCAGGTCGCGGATCTCGGTGAGCAACTCCTCTTCTTTGGTCGGCGTCGGCGGCAGGGTTGGAGCCACCGCTTCTTCGCGCTTCAGGCGATTGATTGCCTTCACGCCCATGAAGATCGCGAACGCGATGATCACGAAGTCGATGATGCTTTGGATGAACTTGCCATAGGCCAGCACCACTGCCGGAGCATTGCCTTGCGCCGCTTTGAGTTGCACGGCAAGGTCTGCGAAGTCCACGCCGCCGATCAGCAGGCCGATGGGAGGCATCACCACGTCCCCTACAAACGAGGAAACAATTTTACCGAAGGCGGCACCGATGATGATACCGACGGCCATGTCGACCACATTGCCTTTGACGGCGAAGGCCTTGAACTCACTGATCACGCCCATAAGTTATTCCTTGTTACAGATGAGAAGGGTGGAGGTCAGTGTAAGTCAGTCGTAGCAGCCTTGCTTGAAACAACCGTTAACACTGTCGGTTCTTATCGACACATTAAAACGCAAATAGTTTGCAAAGTGCCATCAATCGCGCGCGTTTTACCGCTGATTTCAGGCGCTTACAATATTATTTTCTTAATCGGCCCTGTGGCGTTTTTCTATTTATCTTCTGACTCCCAGGTCACTAGCCTCTGGCAAGCACAACTGAATGTGCATTAAAAAAACCAGAGGAAACCTTGATGAACACTCCCATGAACCGCAGGCCAGTATCGGCGCGTCATGCGCTGGCGCTGGTGACCGCCAGCCTGCTTTCCCTCTCCGTGCAAGCCGCGAACCTGACCCGGGACAACGGTGCAGCCGTCGGTGACAACCAGAATTCACAAACCGCCGGTGCCAATGGCCCGGTACTGCTGCAAGATGTGCAGTTGATTCAGAAGCTGCAGCGTTTCGATCGCGAGCGCATTCCGGAGCGTGTTGTGCACGCCCGTGGCACCGGCGCCCATGGCACCTTCACGGTCACCGATAACCTCAGTGATCTGACCAAGGCCAAAGTGTTCGCAGCCGGCGAAACTACGCCCGTGTTTGTGCGCTTCTCTGCGGTCGTTCACGGCAACCATTCGCCGGAAACCCTGCGTGACCCACGGGGTTTCGCCACCAAGTTCTATACCGCCGAGGGTAACTGGGACCTGGTGGGCAATAACTTCCCGACGTTCTTTATCCGCGACGCCATCAAGTTTCCGGACATGGTTCACGCCTTCAAACCGGACCCACGCACTAACCTGGACGACGACTCGCGCCGTTTTGACTTCTTCTCCCATGTTCCAGAGTCCACCCGTACGCTGACCGAGTTGTACTCCGACTCCGGTACCCCGGCCAGTTACCGGGAAATGGACGGCAATGGTGTACATGCCTACAAGTTGATCAACGCCAAGGGCGAAGTGCACTACGTCAAGTTCCACTGGAAGAGCCTGCAAGGCATCAAGAACCTTGATCCCAAGCAAGTCACCGAAGTCCAGGGGCGTGATTACAGCCATATGACCAACGACTTGGTCACCCATATCAATAAGGGCGATTTCCCCAAGTGGGATTTGTATGTGCAAGTACTCAAGCCCGAGGACTTGGCCAAGTTTGATTTCGACCCGCTGGACGCCACCAAGATCTGGCCGAACGTGCCGGAGCGCAAAGTCGGGCAAATGGTGCTGAACCGCAACCCGGCCAACGTCTTCCAGGAAACCGAGCAAGTCGCCATGGCCCCGGCCAACCTGGTACCGGGCATCGAACCGTCGGAAGAC
This sequence comes from Pseudomonas sp. BCA17, assembly GCF_004519405.1. Taxonomy (GTDB): domain Bacteria; phylum Pseudomonadota; class Gammaproteobacteria; order Pseudomonadales; family Pseudomonadaceae; genus Aquipseudomonas. Next base: position 216,784 of record NZ_SGWI01000008.1, read on the forward strand.
CGTTTGCTGCAGGGCCGGGTGTTCTCCTATGCCGACACCCAGATGTACCGCCTGGGGCCGAACGCCCTGCAACTGCCGATCAATGCTCCACGGGTGACCGTCAATAACGGTAACCAGGACGGCGCGATGAATTTCGGCAAGACCACCACCGGCGTGAATTACCAGCCGAGCCGACTGATGCCACGGGAAGAGCCGCAAACCGCGCGCTACAGCCAGTCGGCGCTGTCGGGCAGCACTCAGCAGGCGAAGATCCAGCGTGAGCAGAACTTCAAGCAGGCCGGTGATCTGTACCGCTCCTACAGCAAGAAAGAACGTCAGGACTTGATCGACAACTTTGGCGGCTCTCTGGCCACCACCGATGACGAGAGCAAGCACATCATCCTGTCGTTCCTCTACAAAGCCGATCCGGAATACGGCACCGGCGTGGCCAAGGTCGCCAAGGGTGATTTGGCGCGTGTGAAAGCGCTGGCGGAAAAACTCACCGACTGATCCGGTGGTTCCGATCGACGCCCGAGGGGGCGTCGATCTCTGACAGGAGAACCCTATGCGAATTTCCATCGGTTTGCTGATGGCCATGCTGGCGTTTGTCGCCCATGCCGAGCCCCCCGAACCGGCTGCACTCAAGGCGCAGCTTCAGGATTATTACTTTGACGCCGCCCGCCGTGGCGACCTCGACATGCTCAATACCTTTATCGAATCCGGCTACAGCCTCAACACCCAGGACGACAAGGGTTACACCGCACTGATCCTTGCCGCCTACCACGGCCAGGGCCCTTTCGTGGACCGTCTGCTCAACGCCGGCGCCGACGCCTGTGTGCAGGACAAGCGCGGCAACACGGCGCTGATGGGCGCGATCTTCAAGGGCGAGCTGAAAATCGCCCAACGCCTGCTGGCCACCGATTGCAACCCCGACCAGCGCAACGGCGCCGGGCAGACAGCGGCTATGTACGCAGGCTTGTTCAAGCGCATCGAGTTGCTTGATGAGTTGCAAGCCAAAGGTGCCGATCTCAACGCCGAGGACCGGCTCGGCAACAGTGCTTCACGATTGGCCAGCGGTGAAATCCGGACCCCGGCGCCGCGCTGAGCTATCATCGCGGTTTTTCGGTTGGAGGTTCTCAAATGGCAAAGGCCAAGCGCATGTACGGCTGCACGGAGTGCGGCGCGACCTTTCCCAAGTGGGCCGGCCAGTGCGGCGAGTGCGGCGCGTGGAATACCCTGACTGAAACCATGATCGAAAGCGGCGGTGCGGCGGCGCCTGCCGGCCGCGCCGGCTGGACCGGGCAACAGGCCCAGATCAAGACCCTGGCCGAAGTCAGTGTTGAAGAAATCCCGCGTTTCTCCACGGCGTCCGGTGAGCTGGACCGTGTCCTCGGCGGTGGCTTGGTGGATGGCTCGGTGGTGTTGATCGGCGGCGACCCGGGCATCGGCAAGTCCACCATCCTGCTGCAAACCTTGTGCAGCATCGCCAGCCGTATGCCGGCGCTCTACGTCACTGGCGAAGAGTCCCAGCAGCAAGTGGCCATGCGCGCCCGGCGTCTCGGCTTGCCCCAGGACCAACTGCGGGTGATGACCGAAACCTGCATCGAGAGCATCATCGCCACGGCCCGTATCGAAAAGCCCAAGGTCATGGTGATCGACTCGATCCAGACCATTTTCACCGAGCAATTGCAGTCGGCGCCGGGCGGTGTGTCCCAGGTGCGTGAAAGCGCGGCGCTGCTGGTGCGGTATGCCAAGCAGAGCGGCACGGCGATCTTCCTGGTCGGCCACGTGACCAAAGAAGGTGCGCTGGCCGGGCCACGCGTGCTTGAACATATGGTCGACACTGTGCTGTATTTCGAGGGCGAGTCCGATGGGCGCTTGCGCCTGCTGCGCGCGGTGAAGAACCGTTTCGGTGCGGTGAACGAGTTGGGCGTGTTTGCCATGACGGACCGTGGGCTGAAAGAAGTCTCCAACCCGTCGGCAATTTTTCTGACGCGTGCTCAGGAAGAAGTCCCGGGCAGTGTGGTGATGGCAACGTGGGAAGGTACCCGCCCGATGCTGGTGGAAGTGCAGGCGCTGGTGGATGACAGCCATTTGGCCAACCCGCGCCGCGTAACGCTCGGTCTGGACCAGAACCGCCTCGCGATGTTGCTGGCGGTATTGCACCGCCATGGTGGTATCCCGACTCACGACCAGGACGTGTTCCTCAATGTGGTCGGCGGGGTCAAGGTGCTGGAAACCGCCTCCGACCTGGCGTTGATGGCGGCGGTGATGTCCAGCCTGCGCAATCGGCCATTGCCCCATGACCTGCTGGTGTTTGGTGAAGTCGGCCTGTCTGGCGAAGTGCGCCCGGTGCCCAGTGGCCAGGAGCGCTTGAAGGAGGCCGCCAAGCATGGCTTCAAGCGCGCCATCGTGCCCAAGGGCAACGCGCCGAAAGAGTCGCCGGCAGGTTTGCAAATTATTGCTGTCACGCGCCTGGAGCAGGCGTTGGACGCACTGTTCGAATAAATCGGGAAGGGACGCTATGCAACGATTGAGTTACCCGGGCCTCGCGGCCCTGTTTGTCCTGCTGGTCGGCGCACCCGCCATGGCCTGGGCTGCGCAGCTACCGGCCGGTTACCGCCTGGCGCAGACGCTGACGATCGAAGAGGGCCGTCAGTTGCAAGTGCTGGAAGACCAGCGCATCAGCGCGCAGCTGCATAAGGACAGTTGGGGCAACGGGCAGCTTGAAGACTCGTTTGACGAGCCCGGCGACCTGGTCGACAACCCGCTGCTTGAAGCCCGCGTGCGGTTGGTGTCGGCTGCCGGTGAGGAGATCGCGCAAGAGGACCTGGGCTACCCGTTGGCCAAGGTCAAGAAAGCTGCGCTCAACGGGCTGCCCGAACCTGTGTATTTTTTGATCGTTGATCAAACCGCGTCGATGGGCACCTACAGCGGCCCGGCCACCCAACTGTTGCAGCCGGCCACACAGCAACTCAAGCCGATGAGCTACAAGAATGCCGAAGGCAAAGTCCAGCCGTTGACCCTGGCCCACACGGGCAAGGCGGCCTGGAAAGTGGCTCATCCGGCCAGCGGCGGGCCGGATGAGTTGTTGCAGGTTTCATCCTTCATGGAGGGCGAAGGTGAAGGCGAAGAGGATGATTTCACCACCCGTTATCAGACTTATCGCTTTGTCGACGGGCAATGGCAGAGCACTTCAAGCCAGAGGAAGGGTTACTGGGACATGGAAAGCGACTTTCCGGCACGAACCGCATTTCCCTGAGTGATCACACTTCCAGTAAAGCGCCGAGTTCCCGCTCGAGTTCTTCCGGGTCACCCAGGTTCAGCTCGATCAGCCGGCGCAGATGGCTGATCGAGTCCAGGTCGATTTCTTTGCACACAAAACCCAATTGGCCGTCCTCCTCGTGGGTCAGTTTCACCTGCATCTTTATATGTGCCTTCGGATCGAGGCGGATATCGACGTCGAACGGCAGCGCCTTATTGCCTTTCCAGGGCTCGGGCCGTTTTATCGCTAAACCTTTTAGCGACAAATCTACCAATTTCACTGGCCATTCATGGCCGTTTTGCCGAAGTTCGGTCACAGCGTCAATCGCGATCCGGCGGAAACAGCGACGGTCTGGCGAGTGGTCGGTCATGGTGAATCCCTCTGTGGATAGAAGCAGTGTAGCCCTGCGCTATCGTCGGGCGTCTTTTTCTGCTTTTTTTGCCGTTGCAAGGCTCTAGACCAACGTAGGGGGGTGGCCTTTGAGGCCAACAGCGCTAAACTCGGGTTGGCTGTTCTTCTGTCCACCCTGGCTGGAATATAAAAATGAAAAATAATAATAGCCTGCTACGCCACCTACCCTGGCTGGTGCTGGCAATCTTAGGAGCGTGCGCCCTGGGCGTAGTGGCTTTGCGCCGAGGCGAGGCGATCAACGCCTTGTGGATTGTGGTCGCGGCGGTGGCCATTTATCTGGTTGCTTATCGCTACTACAGCTTGTTCATCGCTAACAACGTGATGCAACTCGACCCACGGCGGGCCACCCCCGCAGTGGTCAATAACGACGGTCTGGACTATGTGCCGACCAACAAACACATTCTGTTTGGTCACCACTTTGCAGCGATTGCCGGTGCAGGCCCGCTGGTCGGCCCGGTGTTGGCGGCGCAAATGGGTTATCTGCCCGGCACGCTGTGGCTGATCGCCGGTGTGGTGCTGGCCGGTGCGGTACAGGACTTCATGGTGCTGTTCCTGTCTACCCGTCGCAATGGCCGTTCGCTGGGCGACATGGTCCGCGAAGAGATGGGCCGTATCCCGGGGACTATCGCGCTGTTCGGCTGCTTCCTGATCATGATCATCATCCTCGCGGTGTTGGCGCTGATCGTCGTAAAAGCGCTGGCTGAGAGCCCATGGGGCATCTTCACGGTGATGGCGACCATCCCGATCGCGATGTTCATGGGCGTGTACATGCGCTACATCCGCCCGGGTCGTATCGGTGAGATTTCGATTATCGGCGTGTTCCTGCTGCTGGGCTCGATCTGGCTGGGCGGGCAGATCGCCGCCGACCCGGTCTGGGCCAAAGCCTTCACCTTCACCGGTATTCAGATTACCTGGATGCTGATCGGCTACGGCTTCGTCGCTGCGGTACTGCCGGTGTGGTTGATCCTCGCGCCACGTGATTACCTGTCTACCTTCCTGAAAATCGGCACCATCATTGCCCTGGCCATCGGCATCCTGGTCACTATGCCAGTGCTGAAGATGCCGGCCCTGACCCAATTCATCGACGGCACCGGCCCGGTCTGGAAGGGTGGCCTGTTCCCGTTCCTGTTCATAACCATCGCCTGTGGCGCGGTGTCGGGTTTCCACGCACTGATTTCCTCGGGCACCACGCCCAAGCTGCTGGATAACGAAGCCAATGCCCGCTACATCGGCTACGGCGGCATGTTGATGGAATCGTTCGTCGCCATCATGGCAATGGTTGCCGCTTCGGTGATCGAGCCAGGCGTGTACTTCGCCATGAACAGCCCGGCCGCGGTGGTGGGTGGGGATGTGATGGCTGTGGCGCAAACCGTCAGCAGTTGGGGCTTTGCAATTACGCCTGAAGCACTGCAAGCGGTGGCTCACGACATCGGTGAAACCACCATTCTGGCCCGGGCCGGGGGTGCGCCGACCCTGGCGGTCGGTATCGCGCAGATCCTGCACAGCGTACTGCCGGGTGAAAACACCATGGCGTTCTGGTACCACTTCGCGATCCTGTTCGAAGCGCTGTTCATCCTCACCGCCGTCGACGCGGGTACCCGTGCCGGTCGCTTCATGCTGCAGGACCTGTTGGGCTCCTTCGTGCCGGCGCTCAAGCGCACCGAATCCTGGACCGCCAACCTGATCGCTACCGCAGGTTGCGTAGCGATGTGGGGTTACTTGCTGTATCAAGGTGTGATCGACCCACTGGGCGGCATCAATACCTTGTGGCCGCTGTTCGGTATCTCCAACCAGATGCTCGCGGGTATCGCGTTGATGCTGGGTACCGTGGTGCTGATCAAAATGAAACGCCAGCGCTACATCTGGGTCACCTTGCTGCCGGCGGTATGGCTGCTGATCTGCACCACTACCGCGGGCTTCATCAAGCTGTTCGATGCGAACCCGGCGATCGGCTTCCTGTCGCTGGCCAAGAAATACAGCGATGCCCTGGCCAACGGCCAGATCCTGGCCCCGGCCAAGAGCATCGGCCAGATGCAGCACGTGATCTACAACGCCTATACCAACGCAACGCTGACGGCGCTGTTCCTGTTTGTGGTGTTCAGTATCCTGTTCTATGCGCTCAAGGTTGGCGTCGCCGCCTGGGGCAACAAAGAGCGTACGGATAAGGAAGCCCCATTCCAGGCTGTTCCGGACGCGTAATCGAGGATTGCAACCATGTTCAATGACATCAGTCGCCTCGGTAAATACCTCGGTCAGGCCGCGCGCCTGATGGTCGGCATGCCCGACTACGACACTTACGTCGAGCATATGCAAACCAAGCACCCGGACAAACCGGTGATGGACTACAAGGCGTTCTTCCGGGAGCGCCAGGAAGCCCGTTACGGTGGCAAGGGTGGACCCAAGTGCTGCTGACCCGTTAGTGCGGGTTGGCGGTGATCGACTGTGGGAGGGGGCTTGTTCCCGATAGCCGTGTGTCAGGCACTGAATAGGCCACTGACACTGCGCTATCGGGAGCAAGCCCTCTCCCATATTTGTTTCTGTGTTGAGCAAGGAGACTATTTTTGTCCTCTCCCATACCCGTCACCGTCCTCAGCGGTTTCCTCGGTGCCGGCAAGACCACCTTGCTGCGCCACCTGCTGAAAGCCGAGCACGGCCTGAAAATCGCCGTGATCGAAAACGAATTCAGCGACGCCGGTATCGACACTCAACTGTTGGGTGATGAACCGGTACAAGTCATGACCCTGTCGAACGGCTGCGTGTGCTGCACCATTCACACCGACCTGACCAAAGCCCTGTACCTGCTGCTGGAGCGCCTGGACAGCGGTGAGATCACCTTCGACCGACTGGTGATCGAATGCACCGGCCTGGCCGACCCCGCGCCTGTGGCCCAGACGTTTTTCATCGACGAAGAACTGCGCGAGCGCTATATCCTCGACGGCATCATTACCCTGGTGGATGCAGCCCACGCCGAGCATCACCTGACCCAGACCATCGCCCAGGCCCAGATCGGTTTCGCCGACCGCCTGCTGGTGAGCAAGCGTGACTTGGTGGATGACGCGACGTTTGACGCCCTCAGCCAGCGCCTGACGCGCATCAATCGCCGTGCGCCGATTCGGGTGGTCGACCATGGCAATATCGACTTGGCTGAATTGCTCGATGTGCGCGGTTTCAACCTCAACGCCGGCATGACACTGCGCCCGGTGAGTGCTGCGCCTTCCATCGATCGAATTTCAAGCCTGGTGCTGCGCACCGAAGAGCCGCTGGATATCGATCGCCTCAGCGAGTTCATGAACGCGTTGCTGGAGGATCACGGCAAGCAGCTGTTGCGCTACAAAGGTGTGCTGAACATTGCCGGGGAGGATCGACGCATGGTGTTCCAGGGCGTGCTCAAGCTGTACGGATTCGATTGGGACATCGAATGGGCGGAGGGAGAGGCGCGGGAGAGTGTGATCGTGTTTATTGCCGATGAGTTGCCGCAGGACAAGATCCGCGAAGGCTTTGCCAAGGTCTACCAACCCTGACTTGAAAGGTGGGACTTGCTCCCACAAAAAAGCCCGGCTCTTGAGCCTAATGCCAGTCAGTTAAGGGTGAACGCTGTGGCGAGGGAGCTTGCTCCCGTTGGACTGCGCAGCAGTCCCATGCTTTGTAAACAAAGAGCGGGGCCGCTTCGCGGCCCAACGGGAGCAAGCTCCCTCGCCACAGGTTACTTTGTCGCCTTTCTACTTCTTAACTGACTGGCATTAGGCTCTTGAGCCGGGCTTTTTATTCAAACCACTGCTATCAAGCGCCGTATACCGGCAGCTTTTTGCAGATGGCCTTGACCTTCTCACGGACCGCATCGATCACGGCTTCGTTGTTCAGGTCAGCCAGGATGTCGCAGATCCAGCCGGCCAGTTCCTTGCACTCTGCTTCCTTGAAGCCACGAGTGGTCACAGCCGGAGTGCCGAAGCGCAGGCCGGAAGTGACGAACGGCGAACGTGGGTCGTTCGGCACGGAGTTCTTGTTCACGGTGATGAAGGCTTTGCCCAGGGCAGCGTCAGCATCTTTACCGGAGATGTCCTGCTTGATCAGCGACAGCAGGAACAGGTGGTTTTCAGTACCGCCCGAGACCACGTCGAAGCCGCGGTCGATAAACACCTTGGCCATGGCCTGGGCGTTTTTCACCACTTGCTGCTGGTAAGCCTTGAACTCAGGCTGCAGGGCTTCCTTGAAGCAGATCGCTTTAGCGGCGATCACGTGCTCCAGCGGGCCACCCTGGGCGCCAGGGAATACGGCGGAGTTCAGTTTCTTCTCGATGTCGGCGTTGGCGCGAGCCAGGATCAGGCCGCCACGTGGACCGCGCAGGGTCTTGTGGGTGGTGGTGGTCACCACGTCAGCGTAAGGCACCGGGTTCGGATATACGCCTGCGGCGACCAGACCCGCCACGTGGGCCATGTCGACGAACAGGTAAGCACCGACTTTGTCGGCAATGGCGCGGAAGCGTGGGAAATCCAGGATCTGCGAGTAGGCAGAGAAACCGGCCACGATCATTTTCGGCTTGTGTTCAACCGCCAGGCGCTCGACTTCGTCGTAGTCGATCAGGCCGTTGGCATCGATACCGTATTGAACGGCGTTGTACAGCTTGCCGGAGGAGGAGACGCTGGCGCCGTGGGTCAGGTGACCGCCGTGGGCCAGGCTCATGCCCAGGATGGTGTCGCCGCCTTGCAGCAGGGCCAGGTACACAGCGCTGTTGGCTTGGGAGCCCGCGTGCGGCTGGACGTTGGCGTAATCGGCGCCGAACAGTTCCTTGGCGCGATCAATAGCCAGTTGCTCAACCACGTCGACGTACTCGCAACCACCGTAGTAGCGCTTGCCTGGGTAGCCTTCGGCGTACTTGTTGGTCAGAACCGAACCTTGAGCCTCCATCACCGCAGGGCTGGTGTAGTTTTCCGAAGCGATCAGCTCAATGTGCTCTTCCTGGCGCTGAGCTTCTTGCTCCATGGCGGCGAAGAGATCGGCGTCGTACTTGGCAATAGTCAAATCACGGCTGAACATGGCGGTCCTCAAGGATCGGGGGGCAGAAAAGGAGGGCATTCTAACCCAGGCGCTTTTAGAAGGGGTATGAAAGGTAGTCATGGCGATGAATTGCCGGCTTCAAGTTGCAAGTTGCAAGCCGCAAGCCGCAAGCCGCAAGCCACAAGTAAAAGCTGAGCGGTTCCAGCTTGCCGCTTGTAGCTTGCCGCTTGCCGCTGCGCTGTTCATGTTCGAGGGATGATTGGAGCTAATGGCCTCAATCAGTCGAACATGAACAGCGCATCATTACTGAACTGCGCCTCGAACCGGTTGGCTGGCATCGGCCGGCCAAACAGATAGCCCTGCACCTCATCGCAGCCGTGCTCGCGCAGGAAGTCCAGTTGCTCATGGGTTTCCACGCCTTCGGCGATCACGGCCAGGTTCAGGCTGTGGGCCATGGCGATAATAGCGCGGGCGATCTGGGCATCCTGCTCACCCGACGGCAGGCCGTCGACAAAAGTGCGGTCGATCTTCAGCACGTCGATGGGGAACTGCTTGAGGTAGTTGAGCGATGAATAACCGGTGCCGAAGTCATCCACCGCAATGCTCAGGCCCAGGTTTTTCAGGCTGGCGAGGATCTGCATGGCTTCGTTGACCTCGCGCATCAGGATACTTTCGGTCAGTTCCAGTTCCAGGCATGCCGGGGGCAGGTCCGTGTCCTTGAGGATAGTGGCGATGCGCTCACCCAATTGACCATCCGAGAACTGTCGTGCCGAGATATTCACCGAGACTTTGGGCACCCTCACCTTGTTGTGGTGCCAGGTCTTGAGTTGGCGGCAGGCTTCACTGAGCACCCAGTCGCCCACGTCCACCACCAGGCCCAACTCTTCCAGTACGGGTATGAAATCCCCCGGCGGCACCAGGCCGCGACGTGGATGGCGCCAGCGCAGCAGGGCTTCGGCGCCCGTCAGGCGTTTGCCGTCGCCGCTGAATTGCGGTTGGTAATAAAGCACGAATTCGTTCTGGTCCAGGGCGTGGCGCAGGTCGCTTTCCAGCTCCAGGCGTTCCAGGGCGCTGGCGTTCATGTCGGCCTGGTAGAACTGGAAGTTATTCTTGCCGCGCTCCTTGGCGTGATACATCGCAGTGTCGGCGTTTTTCATCAGCTGGCTCAGCTCGTTGCCGTCCTGTGGGCTCAAGGCGATGCCGATACTGGCGGTCACAAAGAATTCGCGGCCTTCCAGTACAAACGGCCGTACCAGGCTGGCGAGAATCTGCTCGGCCACCGTGATAGCCCGGTTCAGCGCCATGTCGCGGCTGACGCGCGGTTGCAGGAGCAAGGTGAACTCGTCGCCCCCCATGCGTGCCACGGTGTCGTCTTCGGCCACGCACCCCAACAGGCGCGTCGCCATTTCCTTGAGCATGCGGTCGCCGGCGGCGTGGCCCAGGGAGTCGTTGATCGGCTTGAAACGGTCGAGGTCGAGGAACATCAGCACCACCCACGACTTCTGCCGCTCGGCCGACTGCAACGCCGTGTGCAGACGGTCCTGGAACAGCGTGCGGTTGGGCAGGTGGGTGAGGGCGTCGTAATACGCCAGGCGGTGGATGCGTTGTTCGCTGGCCTTGCGCTCGCTGATATCACTGAAGAAACACACGTAGCTGGCCAGGTCGCCTTCGTCGTCGAACACGGCAGTAATACCGACCCAGGCCGGGTAGTGTTCGCCGTTGCGGCGCTTGAGCCACACTTCGCCTTCCCAGGTGCTGTGCTGGTGCAACTGCTTGAGCACGTAGCGCAGATGGGCTTCCTGTTGTTCGTCGACGGTGAGCATGTTGGGCAACTGGTCGAGCACATCCGCTACGGCATACCCGCTGACCCGGCTGAAGGCCTCGTTGGCCTGCACGATATAACCGGCCGGGTCGGTGATCAGGATCGCCGACGTTGAGTGTTCGAACACCGTGGCGGCCATGCGCAGGTCCTTCTCTGCGCGGCGTTGCTGGCTGATATCGCGGCCTACACCGAGGATGCCCTCGAACGCGCCGTGCTCATCCCACACCAGCACCAGGCGCAACTCGATCGGCACCTTGCGGCCATCGGCGCGCAGGCAGTCGAACAGGAACAGCTGGGTCTGGACTTCATCGCGCAGAATGTTCAGCGCGTTTACATCACCCAGTGCGCGGCTGACCTGCTCCACAAGGGTATAAATACCGGTCAGTTGCTGCGGGTTGGCGATAATCGACTGCCAGCCGTTCTTGAGCACCCAATCCACGTCATACCCGAGCACGGTATTGACCGACGGGCTGACGTAGTTGAGGGCCAACTGGCTGTCGGTGGAGCAGATCACGTCACTGATGCTCTCGGCCAGCATGCGGTAGCGCTGCTCGCTGTCGCGCAGGGATTCGCTGGCTTCGATCTGGTCGGTAATGTCCTTGGCTACGCCGATGATCCGCGTGACCACTGCGCTCTTGTCGCGGGCCAGGGCTTGCTCGCGGATATCGAAGCGCCGCCATTGGTTATTGCGATGGCGAAAGCGCAGCTGGCATTGCAGTTGGGTCGAATAGCCTGCCTGGCGTTGTTGCTGGCGCAGGTCGTGGTAGTACTCGGCGTCTTCGGGGTGCAGCAGGATTTCCCAGAAGTATTCACCCATTTGCTGCAGTTCGGCCTTGTTGTAGCCCAGGGTGTGGCCCAAATGGTGGTTGCTGAAAATCATGCGCTGGCTGATGACGTCCTGCACATACAGGTGGTCGGGCACGGTGCGCACCACGTCCGACCAGAAGCTCTCGCGCTCGACCAGCGACAGCTCGATCAGCTTGCGGCTGGTGATATCGCTGATGCTCAGGATCACCGCATTAAAGTCGTCCTGCCGCTCCGGCAGGCGCATGACCAGCCACAGGTATTGCTCGTTGCCGACCATGTCCTTGCACTGGATTTCCAGCTCCAGCTGGTTCTGGTGAGTGCGCAATGCTTCGATTATCTGGTGGCCGATGGACGTGGCGCTGTTCGGGCAGTCATTGATCAACCGTTCCCAGGCTTCCTCGCAAGACGCCACGTTCAGCAGGCGCACCGCCACCTGGTTGACCTCGGTGATGCGCAATTCCTTGAGCAACTGCTTGTGCCCGTCGGGATTGTCCTGCAACCAAAGACGCAGTTGCTCACGGGTCTGGATGTACGGCCTGTCAAAAAAGCTGTTCAGGCCCGACAGGTCCAGCACGCACAGGGCCACGCCGGTGCCTTCGAAAATGTCCTGATAGCGGCGCCGGCCTTCATGCACCTGGCGCTGGCGGCGGCGCATGTTCAGCAGCACGATCACCGGGATCAGCGAGAAGGCCAGGCCCAGCAGGCATTTGCCGATAAACGCAGGCAGCAGTTGCTCCAGCACGGCACTGCGGTCGAACAACCCGCGCAATTGCCAGTCGCTTTTGCTCAAGGGCGTGACCAGTACGCTTTTATCCAGTTCGTCCGGGGTCAGCGCAGAGGGCGATTGGATCGGCATACCGCCGTCGCGGCTGACCACGCGCTGGTTCAGGCGGTTCTCGATCACCCACATAGGGCGTTGGCCCTGGCCGTCCTGACGCGTGAGGGTAGTCAGGTAGTTGGGGCCCAGGCGCAAGGCCCAGTACATCCTAGAACCGCCGCTGGGCTGATGCAGCAACAGATAGATGACGGTGCCATCATTGTTGTTGCTCAGGTAATAGGACTGGGCGTGGCTGCGCTTGACCAGTTCTTCCAGCCAGGCACTGTCCTGGCTGTCACTGGCGGTATCACTGATCAGCGCGCCGCTGGGCGCGAGCAGGGCGAAGCTGCGCAGCTCGGGCAATGAGCGCTGCAAGGTACGCATCAGGGTCTGTTGCTGCTCGGGAGTGCCTGGCGGTTCGACGATGGGCAGCAGGTTGAGGGCGATCTGCGCGCTCAGGCCCATGTTCAGGCTGATCTGTTCGGCCAGGTCGGCACTGTAATCGATGGTGTATTGCTGCTGGTTTTTCTGGTTTTGCTGCAGTTGGTCCAGCAGTTGCCAGAACAATAAGGCGAGCAGCATGAGGACGAGCGTCGCCAACGCGCCTTTGAGGGTGCCGTGCAGGGGCGCTCCCGGCGCTATATGAGCGGCGCGCAAGGGAGTTGGCGGCGTGACTTTGGACAAGCTGTGATCCTGCGGTTTGGCTGGACTGGCGCGCGACGTGCACTATAAGCCGGACGCCCGGAGGGCGGCTAGCATGCCTTGACTTGTGGCAAAGTGCCAGTGCCGCCTGGCTGGACTGCCCAAGCGCATTGAGGTAGCTTTGCCGGTTACGCGAGGGCGTTCCAGCCCCAGACATTCAGGCTTTTTCCGCACGCAGGCATTGATTACGGTCAACGGCCCGCGTGGCGCATGGCCTGCACGGGCTTCGCCCGCTTAATTCATCAGTCACTGACGCTAGGTTTACCATGGCTCAATACGTCTTCACCATGCATCGGCTGGGAAAAGTTGTTCCGCCGAAGCGGGAAATCCTGAAAAACATTTCGCTGTCCTTCTTCCCTGGCGCCAAGATCGGCGTGCTCGGCCTCAACGGTTCGGGTAAATCCACGCTGCTGAAAATCATGGCCGGCGTCGACACCGAGTTCGAAGGCGAAGCCCGCCCGATGCCGGAACTGAACATCGGCTACCTGCCGCAGGAACCACAACTGGACCCGGCCAAGACCGTGCGTGAAGTGGTCGAAGAGGCCGTCAGCGTGATCAAGGACGCCCAGGCGCGCCTGGATGAGGTCTACGCCGCCTATGCCGAGCCGGATGCCGACTTCGACAAGCTTGCCGCTGAACAGGCCAAGCTCGAAGCCATCCTGCAGGCGGGCGACGGTCACAACCTGGAGCGCCAGCTGGAGGTCGCCGCCGATGCGCTGCGTCTGCCGGCATGGGACGCCAAGGTCGAACACCTGTCCGGTGGTGAGAAGCGTCGCGTGGCCTTGTGCCGCCTGCTGCTGTCGGCTCCCGACATGCTGCTGCTCGACGAACCGACCAACCACTTGGACGCCGATTCCGTCGCCTGGCTGGAACACTTCCTTCACGATTTCCCGGGCACCGTGGTTGCGATCACGCACGACCGTTACTTCCTGGACAACGTGGCCGGCTGGATTCTCGAGCTCGACCGCGGCGCCGGTATTCCTTACGAGGGCAACTACTCCGGTTGGCTGGAAGCCAAGTCCGACCGTCTGGCCGCCGAATCCAAGCAGCAATCGGCCCATGAAAAAGCCATGAAGGAAGAACTGGAATGGGTGCGCAAAGGCGCCAAGGCCCGCCAGTCTAAATCCAAGGCTCGTCTGCAACGCTTTGAAGAAATGCAATCGCAGGAATTCCAGAAGCGCAGCGAAACCAACGAGATCTACATCCCGGCCGGCCCGCGCCTGGGTGACAAGGTCATCGAGTTCAAGAACGTAACCAAAGGCTATGGCGACCGCGTATTGATCGACAACCTGTCGTTCTCTATGCCAAAAGGCGCGATCGTCGGCGTTATCGGTGGTAACGGTGCGGGTAAATCCACGCTGTTCCGCATGCTGATGGGCAAGGAAACGCCGGATTCCGGCAGCATCGAGATCGGCGAGACCGTGCAGCTTGCGTGCGTGGATCAAAGCCGCGACGACCTCGACGGCAGCAAAACCGTGTTCCAGCAGATTTCCGACGGTTCCGACCAGATCCGCATCGGCAACTATGAAATCCCGTCGCGTACCTACGTCGGCCGTTTCAACTTCAAGGGCGGTGACCAGCAGAAGTTCGTCAAGGACCTGTCCGGTGGTGAGCGCGGTCGCTTGCACCTGGCCCTGACCTTGAAAGAGGGCGGCAACGTGCTGCTGCTCGACGAACCGTCCAACGACCTCGACGTTGAAACCCTGCGTTCCCTGGAAGAAGCCCTGCTGGACTTCCCGGGCGCCGCCATTGTGATCTCTCACGACCGGTGGTTCCTTGACCGCGTCGCGACTCACATCCTGGCGTACGAAGATGACTCCCAAGCGGTGTTCTTCGAAGGTAACTACACCGAGTACGAAGCGGACCGTAAGAAGCGCCTGGGCGAAGCTGCTGCCCAACCGCACCGTGTACGGCACAAGAAGCTGGCCTGATTCGGTTGCTGGTCTGAAAAAGCGGAGCCCCTCGGGGCTAATGCCAGTCAGTTAAGGGTGAACGCTGTATGTGTGGCGAGGGAGCTTGCTCCCGTTGGACTGCGCAGCAGTCCCATTCTTTGTAAACAAAGAGCGGGGCCGCTTCGCGGCCCAACGGGAGCAAGCTCCCTCGCCACAGGTTACTTTTTAGCCTTTTCCCTTCTTGACTGATCGGCATTAGCCCCTCGGGGCTCCGTTTTTTTTGCTGAATACACCGATCCAAGGTGGCAGGGAGTTGCTTCGGTCAGTGGTATTCCAATTGGTGCATCGCTTTCTTATCAATCCCTTTTTAGGTGCAAAAAAAGCCTGATTGCTGAATTTATTTATATCTAATGCACCATTTAAATTCACAAAGGCGACATTTTGCGCTTTTCAGGTGCGGCATGAATTGTTAAGGTCCGGGTCAAATCGACCCTAATGACAATAAATTTGCCGAGACTTTTCATGACCGAATCCGTCGAGTCCTTCCTCGCCCGCCTCAAGAAACGCGACCCCGATCAGCCAGAATTCCACCAGGCCGTAGAAGAAGTCCTGCGTAGCCTCTGGCCTTTTCTCGAAGCCAATCCCCACTATCTGGCGTCGGGCATCCTGGAGCGCATCTGCGAGCCGGAACGCGCAATTACCTTCCGGGTGTCTTGGGTGGATGATCACGGCAAGGTTCAGGTCAACCGCGGGTTCCGCATCCAGATGAACAGTGCCATCGGCCCGTACAAAGGCGGGCTGCGTTTTCACCCCTCGGTGAACCTCGGCGTACTGAAATTCCTCGCCTTCGAACAGACCTTCAAGAACTCCCTGACCTCGTTGCCCATGGGCGGCGGCAAAGGCGGCTCGGACTTCGACCCGAAAGGTAAGAGCGATGCCGAAGTCATGCGCTTCTGCCAGGCCTTTATGAGCGAGTTGTACCGCCATATCGGCGCCGACGTGGATGTACCCGCCGGCGATATCGGCGTGGGTGCCCGTGAAATCGGCTTCCTGTTCGGCCAGTACAAGCGCTTGAGCAATCAGTTCACCTCGGTGTTGACCGGTAAGGGCATGACTTACGGCGGCAGCCTGATCCGCCCTGAGGCCACAGGTTTCGGTTGTGTGTACTTCGCCGAAGAAATGCTCAAGCGCGAGGGCCAGCACGTTGAAGGCAAGCGTGTGGCCGTATCGGGTTCCGGCAACGTCGCGCAATACGCGGCGCGTAAGGTGATGGACCTGGGCGGCAAGGTGGTTTCTCTGTCCGACTCCGAAGGCACCCTATACGCCGAAAGCGGTTTGACCGAGGAGCAATGGTCGGCCCTGCTGGAGTTGAAAAACGTGCAGCGCGGCCGTATCAGCGAGCTGGCCGAACGTTTCGGCCTGGAATTCCGCAAAGGCAAAACCCCATGGGAACTGGCCTGCGATATCGCCCTGCCATGCGCCACTCAGAACGAACTGGACGCCGAAGCCGCCCGCATCCTGCTGCGCAACGGCTGCATCTGCGTGGCCGAAGGTGCCAACATGCCGACCACGCTGGAAGCCGTGGATATCTTCATCGAAGCGGGCATCCTGTTCGCGCCGGGCAAGGCCTCCAATGCCGGCGGCGTGGCCGTGAGTGGCCTGGAAATGTCGCAGAACGCCATGCGCCTGCTGTGGACCGCGGGTGAGGTGGACAGCAAGCTGCACAACATCATGCAATCGATTCATCATGCCTGCGTGTACTACGGCGCAGAAAACGGCCGGGTCAACTATGTGAAGGGGGCGAACATCGCAGGCTTTGTGAAGGTCGCCGACGCGATGCTGGCCCAAGGCATCGTCTAAGCCTCGGGCTCGATACGCATGACTTCGATCAACTGATCGCCGACGGGGCGTTTCCACAGCACCTCGTCACCCACCTGGGCGCCCAGCAATGCGCGACCCAGAGGCGAACCCCAGTTGATCAAGTGCGCGTGGGCATCGGCCTGGTCTTCCCCGACCAGTTGAATGCGCTGCTGCTCGTCTTGCTCATTGGCAAAGGTCACCCAACTGCCGATCTGCACCTTATCGGTAGACAAGGCGGGTGCCACGACCTGGGCGCTCTGCACGCGCTGGTTGAAGTAGCGCAAATCCCGCTCAAGGTCAGCCTGGCGCTGCTTATCGGCTTGCTCGCCCTTGGCGGATTCAGCACTGTGCTCTTGCTGCAATTGCGCAACTCTGGCCTGCAACTGCGCCAGCCCTTGGGCGGTCAGGCGGTTGGGTTGCCCACTGACTTGACGCTCCACCGGCTGATCGGCCTGGGCGGCGGCGTTGTCCTCATTTACAAAAGCTCGGCTCATGACGTTCTCCTTCTATGGAGTTTGGGCCATGTTCGCCGCGCTTTAGTTTCGACGGATGTCTGAAAGCGACCTATTGCGAGCGATAGGCCCTGGCAGCGTCGCGGTCCTTTTCCTGCTGCCAGGCACGCTCACGCTCGTCCCAGTGGTTGTCCTTGTAGTCACGCAGTTCTTCGTTCTCACGGATCGCCTTGCACTGGCGAAAGCCGTCTTCCCAACCTTCGGCGTATTCGCGGTCTTTCAGATAGCGCGGTACGTTCTTGCGAAACTCCCCACTGATCACCCCAGCGGCTTGGCGACCGCTGCTGCAGCCATCATCGAAGCCATCGGCAAAGGCCGGTGGATAACCCTTGGCCAGCAACTCTTGATGGGTCGACTGGCAACCCGACAACCCCACTACCGCACACAGCATGACCGCATACCGCCACATGACTTGCTCCCTGGCCGTTTCACGGCTGATAGGGGAAGTCTAGAAGGGGATTTGTCGGGGCGTTGTGAAAGGGCTGTGAGAACAGTGTTGGGTTAAAGGGCCATCAACGATGATTCCCTTTAAATTGCAGGACGATTCCTAGACAATCCCTGACCTATTGTGCCTTAGGGTTTGGGTCTCTAGTCTCCTGGCTTCGCTGTGAAAACAACGACCGGGTTTAGCGACCCGAATCACTAAGACTCATCCTCTTTACACACTTGGCAGGAATTTTTTACGCCTGTCGATATCGTGTTATGGCGGCTGTGCGCGGGAGATCTTCGGATCTGCCGGGTGTCTAGGTGACCGGTTCGCTAACCTGCGTACAGCTGCCACCCCTATATGTTTAGCGACGTGTCGTGGTGGTCCTTTATCTCACTTAGTAGGTACACCATGTCTAAAGTCGTTCCAGATCCGCCCCTATCTTCAATCACCACGCTCGGCGTAGTCACCTTCGGCGACTACGGTGAAAACGAAAAGCCACTGTTTCGCGTCAATTCCGGCATGCCGATTGATGAAGCGCTGGAACACGCCTCCACTTTGCTCTTCTACTCCAAGAAACTCGCCATGGAAGCTGCGATGGATGTACGTGGCGAACAATATGCCTGGGCTGCGCATTATCTGTGTGAGATGGGCAAGGCCGTCGTGGACGACCTGACCCAAGCGATGATCCCCCAGCCTTAAAGACCTGCACTGCCTGTGTGGCGAGGGAGCTTGCTCCCGCTGGGGCGCAAAGCGGCCCCAAAAGATGGGGACTGCTGAGCAGTCCAGCGGGAGCAAGCTCCCTCGCCACAGAAATTTATTGTGCAGGGTTGATTGTCAGTGCGGCATGCTCCGCCAATTCCTGCTCAATAAACGCCGCGTTAAGACCTTCACTGCCTGTGTGACGAGGGAGCTTGCTCCCGCTGGGGCGCGAAGCGGCCCCAAAAGATGGGGACTGCTGAGCAGTCCGGCGGGAGCAAGCTCCCTCGCCACAGAAATTTATTGTGCAGGGTTAATTGTCAGTGCGGCATGCTCAGCCAATTCCTGCTCAATAAACGCCGCGTTAAAGACCTGCACCGCCTGTGTGGCGAGGGAGCTTGCTCCCGCTGGGGCGCGAAGCGGCCCCGCTCTTTGTTTACAAAGAATGGGACTGCTGAGCAGTCTTGAGTCAGTAGTGGTACCACTTCACTTCAAGCATCACTTCATTCATCGGCGTCGACAAATGGCTGTACTCGCGCTGTGCACTCAGGCGCAGGCCGAGGTTGCGCGACAGTTCCCACTGCTGGTTCAGGCTGATACTGCGCCGTACCTCGCCATTGGTGAAGAAGTCCCCCTTGGCTTCCAGGCTCAAATTCCCCAGCGGATTTTTCCACAGCACGCCGGTATTGAAACCGGCAGCGGGGGAGATGGCTTCGCTGAAGTCGTTGTTGTGCTCCACACGTACGGTGCCGAGGGCGAAACCGAGCATGTCGTCGCTCAGTTGCCAGGTGCTGCCGGCACCACCGTTGACGTGGGCGACCAGGGTCTGGTCGTCGTGCTTGCCCGGCACACGCTCCAGGCCGCCGGTAACTTGCCACGACCAAGGTTGCAAAAGAGCATTGCGCGGGGTCAGGGAGCGGATGGTGGCCAGGTCCAGTTGCTGCAGTTGCCAGTGATTGCCTTCGTACTGGCGCAGTTTCGCTTGCAGGATCTCGATCTGCGCACCGAGCGGGAAGCCTTCGGCGTTGTCGTTGAGGTCGTGGTAGGCCATGCGCAGGCCGTATTCGCCGAAGGTCTTGCTGCCGCGTGTGCCGATACCGGCCTGCCAGGTGCGTGACTCATGGCCGTTCTCGGGGAGGCCGGGGCGTTCGATCTTGAGGTCGGGCGCGGGGTTCTGGTTGATGGCGCGCAGCAGTTCGAAGCTGCGCTGGGAGCGTTCCGTGTCGCGCTCCAGGCCATTGGCGCGGTAGCGACCGAGGCGATAGGCCGCGTCGATGATCAGCGCCTGTCGCTCACGGGGTAAGGCTTTGAAGGCCGGCGCCTGCAATTGCTGCTGGTCATCGCTGACTTTCAATACCCATTGCTGTTCATCGCTATCCAGTGGCTTGGCGCGCTCCAGCAATTCGCGTTCGCGGGAGGGGCGGTAGTCGATCTTCTCTACCAGCCCGGCATCCTTCACCGCCTTGACGGTGTCGGTGGGAATGGCGGTCAACGGGAATTGTTCCGTCAGGCGCAAGCCGGGACGGGCCACTTGCAGCAGTTCCAGCAGGCGGTAAGAGCAGTTTTCGTCGAAGAAGAAGTAGTCGAACTGGATCTGCTTGAGCTCCCATACATGTTCGACCATGCGTTCAGTTTCGACCTGGGTCAGGTTCAGGCGGTATTCCCACAGGTCGCGGTTTTCCAGGCTGCGGTATTCCGAGAGTTTTTCTTGATAGGGCACCAGCGCGAACAGGCCGGGATAACCCCCCATCAGGCCCTTCCAGGCGTAAAGAATGCTGTTGTCGGAGCCTTCGATATAGGCACCGAAGTTGATCGCATAGCTGAGCAGGGCGGTGTTGTTGCTCTGCACGTCAGCCTGGTCGATGCGCAGCAACGTGTGCCCGAACATCGATGACGGGCTGTTGAGGTAGGCCGCCGGGAAAATCATCACCGCGCTGTGGGGCGCGACGTCCTTGAACCACTGTTTGAATTCCGCGCAGTCCACGGCGGGCAGGTCGGTCAGGTGCAGTTGATCCTTAAGCCAGCGGGTTCGTGCGGGGTACACGCATTGGGCGTGTTTTTCACCCAGGCTTGCCGGAGCGTACAACGCTTCAACGGTGGCCTTGAGTTCGGCATCCGGATGGTGGGCGCCATCGGCTGCAATGAAGAATTTCTTGTCGCTGACATAACTGCGCCAGCCGCTGATTTTGCCGGCTTCGTAGTGGCCCAGGGACAGCCAGAACGGATCGTTGGCCAATTGCTGCAAACGTTGATCATCAATAGGCGCGGCCGCATACAGCGGGGCGCAAGCGAAGAGTGCCAACCAGGCAAAGCGTTTGAGCATAGGGGCAACTTAAGTCGGAATAAGTGAGACCCAAAAGGGGGGGCGGATCCAAAAAATAAGGCCCGCGTCTCGCAACAAGACGCGGGCGGGTCGAGCTTAAGCTTGGGTAGCGTACTTCGCCAAGCGGGCATCGCCTTTCAGTACAGCGAGGGTGTTGGTGTGCACGTCGTCGGCGGTCACGTCAGCTTTGCTGAAGATCTGCTGGAAGTGCTCGTGGGTCACTGCCGCAAAGTGCTCGCGGTCCTCAGGGGCTACGCCCAGTACCACCGCGTAGGTGGTCAGTGCTTCGCCATTGCCTTTGGCCATGTCTTCGGACAGCTCGTTCATCATGCCATTCATGGCAATCCAGGACTTGCCGCCGTAGGTCAGCTTGCTGTTGGTGTTACAGCCGTTGGTGCCCGAGGTCATGCCGAAGGTGGCGTTACCGGAGGTGCCGTTGGTGGTAGACGCGAGGAAGTGCGCCGGCGTACCGCGCTGGCCTTCGAACAGCATGTTGCCCCAACCGCAGTTCGGGCCGCCTGGTGCTTCTGCCATAGCATTGAGGGAGACAACGGTGAAGAGAGTACCAAGAAGGATCCGTTTCATAGCTTTGTTCTCTTTGTGTGCAAACCAATGGACAAGGGGTTCAGGCGCGTTGCGGCGCCCTAGGGGCCAGTTATTAGTCCAACCCGCGCAGTTTGGAGTTTAGGCATGAACCTAGGGTTCCGTTACTTTTTATAAAACAATCGGCCTTATCGCAATTTTTTTGTAGGGCGCCTACCGCAGCGCAGCTTTCCCAACAGCGCGCCTTGCCATAGCGCGTAAGCGAGAGCCAGAATGCCGTCATCTGCCCCGCCTGATGTAAGGAAGCCCGATGCCTGATCCTGTTGCTGCCAGCCTGCGTCTAGCGCCCGAAGCGCTGACTCGCCCTTTCTCCGCTGAACAGTTCAGCTTCTCGACCACCAATGATTTGGAGCCTTTTCGCGGTGTGCTTGGCCAGGAACGTGCGGTCGAAGCCTTGCAATTTGGCGTGGCCATGCCACGTCCCGGTTATAACGTGTTTGTCATGGGCGAGCCCGGTACTGGCCGCTTTTCGTTCGTCAAACGCTACCTGAAGGCCGAAGGCAAGCGCCTGCAGACCCCGGCGGACTGGGTCTATGTGAATAATTTCGATGAGCCGCGCGAACCGCGGGCACTGGAGCTGCCAGGCGGTACTGCCGCAGCGTTCATTGCCGATATCAACGGCCTGGTCGACAACCTGGTGGCCACTTTCCCGGCGGTCTTCGAACACCCGACTTATCAACAGCGCAAGAGCGCCATCGACCGCGCCTTCAACCAGCGTTACGACAAGGCTTTGGACGTTATCGAACGCCTGGCCCTGGAAAAAGATGTGGCGTTGTACCGCGATAGCTCCAACATCGCCTTCACGCCGATGCTCGACGGCAAGGCGCTGGACGAAGCCGAGTTCTCGCAATTGCCGGAGGCCGAACGCGAGCGCTTCCACAACGATATTTCCGAGCTGGAAGAGCGCCTCAACGAAGAGCTGGCCAGCCTGCCGCAGTGGAAACGTGAGTCCAACAACCAACTGCGCCAATTCAACGAAGAAACCATCACCCTGGCCCTACAGCCATTGCTTGCCCCGCTGTCGGAAAAATACGCGGAAAACGCCGCCGTCTGCGGTTACCTGCAAGCCATGCAGGTGTACCTGCTCAAGACCGTGGTCGAGCAGCTGGTGGACGACGCCAAGACCGACGCCCAGGCCCGCAAGCTGCTCGAAGAGCAATACTGCCCGAGCCTGGTGGTGGGCCACGCGATCAACGGCGGTGCGCCGGTCGTATTCGAGCCGCACCCGACCTACGACAACCTGTTCGGTCGTATCGAATACAGCACCGACCAAGGTGCGCTCTACACCACCTACCGCCAGCTGCGTCCAGGTGCCTTGCACCGTGCCAATGGCGGTTTCCTGATCCTTGAAGCCGAAAAAATGCTTGGCGAGCCGTTTGTATGGGACGCGCTCAAGCGTTCCCTGCAATCGCGCAAGTTGAAGATGGAGTCGCCTCTGGGCGAGCTGGGCCGCCTGGCCACCGTGACCCTCAACCCACAGATGATTCCGTTGCAGGTCAAGGTGATCATCATTGGTTCGCGTCAGCTCTACTACGCGTTGCAGGACGCCGATCCGGACTTCCAGGAGATGTTCCGCGTACTGGTGGACTTCGACGAAGACATCCCGATGGTCGACGAAAGCCTGGAGCAGTTCGCCCAACTGCTCAAGACCCGGACTTCAGAAGAAGGCATGGCACCGCTGACGTCCGACGCGGTGGCACGCCTGGCCACCTACAGTGCGCGGCTGGCGGAGCATCAGGGGCGCTTGTCGGCGCGGATTGGCGACTTGTTCCAACTGGTCAGCGAGGCCGACTTCATTCGCCATTTGGCAGGTGACGAGATGACCGACGCCGGCCATATCGAGCGCGCGCTCAAGGCCAAGGCCACGCGCACCGGGCGTGTGTCGGCGCGGATTCTCGACGACATGCTCGCCGGGGTGATCCTGATCGATACCGCCGGTGCAGCCGTCGGCAAGTGCAACGGGTTGACGGTGCTGGAAGTGGGCGATTCGGCGTTCGGCGTGCCGGCGCGGATTTCCGCCACGGTGTACCCCGGCGGCAGCGGGATTGTCGACATCGAGCGTGAGGTCAACCTCGGTCAGCCGATTCACTCCAAGGGCGTGATGATCCTCACCGGCTACCTGGGCAGTCGGTATGCCCAGGAATTCCCGCTGGCGATCTCGGCGAGTATCGCGCTTGAGCAGTCCTACGGTTACGTGGACGGCGACAGCGCCTCCCTGGGCGAGGCCTGCACATTGATCTCGGCGCTGTCGAAAACCCCGCTCAAGCAGTGTTTTGCCATCACCGGTTCGATCAACCAATTTGGTGAGGTGCAGGCGGTGGGCGGGGTCAACGAGAAGATCGAAGGCTTCTTCCGTCTCTGCGAAGCCCGCGGTTTGACCGGCGAGCAAGGGGCGATCATTCCCCAGGCCAACGTCGCTACGCTGATGCTCGACGAGAAGGTGTTGCAGGCGGTGCGCAACGGCCAATTCCATATCTATGCCGTGCGTCAGGCGGATGAGGCGTTGAGCCTGCTGGTGGGCGAACCTGCCGGCGAGCCGGATGCAGAAGGGCAATTTCCGGAAGGCAGCGTGAATGCGCGGGTGGTTGAGCGTCTGCGGGTGATTGCCGAGATGATCAGCGAGGAAGACCTGAAGGAAGCTGAGAAGGAAGCGGCGCTGCAGGCGCTGGCCGAAGCCAAACCCACCTGATCCGGGGTGGGTGGCGAAGCCCAAACCAGGCGTTTCACACTCGCCGGACACACCGCGGCGGCCATTTGGCCGCTGCAGTGTGTCCGGCTCACTACCGGTGGTAACTTCGCCAAATAATTGACGACTGCCGGGGGCTGATGCCCGTTGGTCTCTACAATCTTGGTTTGTCGTGGTTTTCTTCTATTCTCATCTCAAGGGATATCCACAGGAGACGCAGGATAGAAACAGCCTCGCCATGTGCTTGAGGTTGAACACCGATCTACCGAGGGGCGCCGCCATGTCGCGCAACCTTAGCCTTACCCGCCAATGCCTGGGCCTGGTCACCCGTATTGAATGCTCCATTCGTCCTCTTGCTGGGGATAACGGGATGTGGACCTTGTTGTTTGCCGCCGGAATGACCGGTGAACAGCCCTCCACCATCAAGTCCCAAGGCCCGTTTCATGGGCCTTTCGTGGCAGAAACCATTCTTCAGTCGATAGTCGACAGCCTGACCCTGCACGGTTACGAGCAGGCTGACGAACCGCAAATCTGGTGCCTGCATATGCAGGCACATCTGCGACAGCTCAATGGTGGGCAGGAACGCCTGGCCCTGTAATCCGGCTACTTGGTCTCAGGCTTGTCCAACTTGACCTCGAAGCCGTATTGCACGGTGCTCAGGTCGGTGCGCTGGTAGCTTTCCAGAGCAGTCGGCTGGCCATAGAAATAGTGCACGTCGAACATTGCCGTGCCGTATTCCTCCGCACGGTGGCTGACCGCGAGGATTTCCTTGAGGTAGTTGCCGCTGGCGTCCTTGGCGTAGAAGCGCCAGCTGTCGGAAGGGAACGCCTTCTGATCGACGATCAGGGCGTTGTCCTTGAGCGTCAGCCCCTTGGGCAGTTTGGCGACGTCAATCGTGGCTTTCTCGATATTCGCCAGGAACAAGGGAATCGAGCCGACCACATATTCCGGGGTTTCCGGGAACAGGTTGAGGTCGTAGGTGAGCGTGCCACGCGCCGCGTCCAGCTCAAAGGCTTCGCTGGGCAGCTCGATGGGCTCGCCGCGTTCGCCCTTGTCATCCGCCGTGAAGAAGGTAATGGGTTCGTCGCTGCTGTTACGTTCGCTGCCCACCAGGTCGTCATTGAAGGTGAAGGGGTGGTCGAACACGATCTTGGCGGCGCTGGCATCGTCGGTCGACTGGCTGATGGTGATGCTTTTTTTCAGCTGGTCTTCGGTCATGCTCGCGTCTTTGAGCCAGTTGGCGGCGCTGTCGTCATACACCGTGACGGGCATCGGCAGAGCTTGCACCGTCTTTTGCAGGCTGTTCCTGTCGAAGCGCATCACCGGCAGGTCAAGGTCCTTGTGGGTCAGTGTCGCTTTGGAAAAGTCCAGGACGTTGACCTGCAGATTGTCGATCAAGCCATTGAAATATACCTTGGCGTAATGGCTGCTTTGCTTGTGTTCGAAGGCTTTTTGCTCGTCGGTAAGCTGCTTCTCGAACGCATCGGACCATGCCTTCTGTTTCTGCATTTCGGCCAGTTGCTTCTCATAAAACGTCACTTGCGCCGCACTTTCGTTGATCGAGCCCGAACGCGTCAGAAACTGCCCGGTGCTGTCCCTTGCCTGTACGAGCAAAGGGTTAGGCGACTCGTCGCCGACTTCCGCGGCCAAGGGCTCGCTATTGGTCAGCTCGATCTCGGCGTAGTTTTTCTCAAGCAACACCAGGTTGAGGGTGATATTGCCCTCGGTGCGTTTGTGGCCCACATCCTTTTTTGACAGATCGAAGGTCAGCACCTTGCCCGGTGCCACTACTTCAACCGTGCCTTTGAGGCTGACAGGTTGAGGTTGGCTCTTATTGTCCGTCTCGACACCTTCTATGAAGGGATAGGTCACCGTCAGGTCGTCGGGGTTGGTCAGGTTGGAGCTGCTGGGGCTCAGTTGAATGCCAGGATCGGTTTCCGACCACTCCGGTTGGAAAGGGATGACCTTGTTGTTGCTCAACGTCACCGACTGCCATTCCAGGCCGTGGGGGAAGGGGAACTGGTCAGGGCTGTTGAAGTTGAACGGGAAAACCGGCTGTAGATCCGTGAGGTAGTCGGAGTGGGAGGTTTTGCGCAGCACGAACAGGCCGTTGATGTAGGTGTCCACCAAGGCTTGGGGCGTGGGGTAATGCTTGAGCAAGGCCAAAGTGTCTTCGCCGTATTCGGCTTCGATCGGCTTATTGGCGAGCTTGGTGCGCGCCCGTTCCAGCAGTAGCAGCGAACCGCCCAGGTCGGCGATCGCATCCCGCAGTTTGGGGTCTTGGATGCTGTCCAGTGACTGTTCGAATTTTGCGGTTTTCTCTTCGAGGGTCGCCTGCTTCTGCTCTTCTTTGGGGGAGCAGCCGCTGGCTATCAGCAACGCCGCACACAGGCCGATGCTGGCCAAAGGGGATCGCACATCCATCATCTGAGTCTTCCTGTCCGACATCATCGAGCCGAGTGAATGGTCTCGACACTAGCAGAAAAACGCTCTTACAGATGCCACCTGGGTCAGTTTTCTCACGGTGACAGGTAGCGGGTAGCGGCTGGTATACTCGCCGCCATTTTCAGTCATGCTGTGTGAGAACCAATGGAACGTTTTATCGAAAATGCTATGTACGCCTCGCGCTGGCTGCTGGCGCCCATTTATTTCGGCTTGTCCCTGGGGTTGCTGGCGCTGGCGCTGAAATTCTTCCAGGAAGTGATTCACCTGCTGCCGAGCGTGTTCTCGATGGCCGAGTCCGAGCTCATCCTGGTGCTGCTGTCGTTGATCGACATGGCCCTGGTCGGCGGCTTGCTGGTGATGGTGATGATTTCCGGCTACGAGAACTTCGTCTCGCAGCTGGATATCGATGAGAACAAGGAAAAGCTCAACTGGCTGGGCACCATGGACTCCTCCTCGCTGAAGATGAAAGTGGCGGCGTCCATCGTGGCGATTTCGTCGATCCACTTGTTGCGCATCTTCATGGACGCCAAGAACGTCGATCCACAACACCTGATGTGGTACGTGATCATCCACATGACCTTCGTGATCTCGGCGTTCGCCATGGGTTACCTGGACAAGGTCACCAAGCACTGATGACCTGCGCCGGCCTTACTGCTCCGCGAAGTAGTAAGGCTGGCGGCCGATTGCCATCTGTTTGATCACCGTCACCTTTTCATTCAGTCGGTCGGTGTGATCCATCAGCGCAACGTTGCCCGGTTTTGCCGTGAGGAACGCGCGCAACTCGGCTTCGGTTTGCAGGATGGGCACGTACGCTTGCATGTAGAACACCCCGGCGCCGGCGATCCGTTCATTAGGCTGGAACATCGCCACTTCCCGGCCTTGCGCCTGCAGTGCCTGCAGCTGGCTGATTACCGGTACGAATGACTCGACGGCGTCCGCCTTGGGGGCGAACCAGAAGGCAGCGCTCATATAGCAGGCAATGAGCACGCCGAACACGCCGCCGATCACTTGGCGGTGGTAGCGATATGCGTGCGGTTTGCGCTCTTTCAGCCATTGCAGCAGCACCTGCCCATATTCGGCTGCGAGTACGGCGGCGGCGGGTGTGAGCGACATCAGGTACACGGTGCGCTTGCTGGAGGCCAGGGTCAGCAGGGTGAACTGCGCCACCAGCCACACGCTGAAAAACAGACGGTAGCGATTGCGCACCAGGCTTTTGCGAAAGTGCCACAGGCCCAGGTACACCAGGATGTTCCAAGGCAAGAACGCTTCAGGCAACTTCGCGATGTAGTAGTAGAACGGCTCGTAATGCCCGGCTTCTACAAATGAGCCGCTGAAGCGGCCGACACTATTGGTCCATAGCACCTCGCCGACGGCCTGCATCCCGCCACGCTGATACAGAAACCCCAGCCAGATCAGCAGCGGCACCAGCGCCAGCAGCGTGAACAACCCCGGCTTGAGCCAGTCGCCAATGCGCAGGCGCTTATCCATCAGGCTGGTCACGGCCAGGTACACGAAGATCACAATGCCTGGCATGGCCAAGCCCAACACACCCTTGCTCAGGGTGGCGATGACCATCCCCAGGGTAAACAGTGCCCAGGCCCAGGCATTGGAGCCCTGGCGCTCGGCTTCGGGGCGCATCGCCTGGTAGAACGCCAGCAAGGCGGTGGTCACGCCAAGGCTGAGCAATGAGTCTTCACCCACACCGCGCACGTTGCCCCAGTAGCTGGCCATGGTCGCGAGGATCAATGCGGCGCAGAACGCCAGAGGCTTCGGACGGCCAAACTTGCGCAGCATCCCGTAGAACAGCATCACGCTGAACAACCCGGCGAACGCCGACGCCAGGCGCACAGCCCAGGTCGAAGCGCCAAACAGGCGAATGGCGCCGGCG
This sequence comes from Pseudomonas sp. BCA17, assembly GCF_004519405.1. GTDB lineage: Bacteria > Pseudomonadota > Gammaproteobacteria > Pseudomonadales > Pseudomonadaceae > Aquipseudomonas. Next base: position 244,917 of record NZ_SGWI01000008.1, read on the forward strand.
TCCAACCAGAGGCTCAGGGGCGGTTTCTCCAGGAAAGGTTCGCGAAACAGGCGCGGGATCACCCAGTCGTTGTCCAGGTGCATGGCCATGGCGATCCCGGCCACGCGGGCTTCGGTTGAGCCTTGCAGCTCATGGCCGCCAAGGGCGAAGAAAAATAACAGACCAGCGAGAAGAAGCAGCAGAGAGGCGGGGCGCGTCATGGATTCTGGCTACCGGAAAATGGACCGATCGGGGGATCGGTCGTGGACGATCAAGCAGTATACGAAGGTGATTCTTAACATTTGGTGAATCAATGTGGGGTTTTTGTAAGGCTGGCCGGCCCCCCCATTCAAGGCCGTTTCAAGCTGGGTAACGCTGCCTTGCCTTGCTCGGTCAGGACCGGCGCCAATTGCTCCCAGGTGAAACTCAGCTCGTTATCGCAGCCGTCGCCCGTGGCGCGCGTCGAGAGCTGCAGGCCCTGGGTGTTGAAGCTCAGGTCGAAGGTGGAGTAGCTGGTGATCGCTGGGCAGCCTTCGTCAGTGGTGGTCTGCCGGGCCAGCCAGGTACTGAATTTCGCCGGCAGCTTCACGTGGCCGGAGTAGGCGTCATACCACTCCTGGCGACCACCGAACCAGGCCCAGGGATCGACGCTTTCACCGGTCTGCAGGTTCCAGGAGTGCAGGCCCCAACTGATCCCACCGGCTCCGGTGCCGGCGGCCCAACGGTAGAACCTGACGGTGATGAACTGCGACGACCAGTACGTGGGTTCCACTTCAATTTCGCTGGTGTTGGCCGAGCCGTTGCGGCCCAGGTATTCGCGCCGTTCGTGCAAGTATTCCATCTGGTCATCATCGCTGACGGCCAGGGCCGCGAGTTGCTGGTTGATCTTCTGAATCGCCGGGCCATCGCCCTCGAGCTTGAGCGTGGCACGGGCGCCTTGGGTCTTGAGCTGATAGCGGTGCTCGCCAAAGGTTTTCTTCTCGGTCTTGATCGGTAGAGGAGCCGCTTCCATGGGCGCGTTGTAGGCATTGCTGCCACAGCCTTGCGTGCCGATGCGTTGCAAGTTGAGTGGTAGCGTTGTGCCGCCCTGGGTCTTGCTCCAGGCACCTGAAAGCGTATCGCCGTGCGGTGGTTGCAGTGTCCAGAAACCGGTGTTGCCCGTTTCGACCCACGGCGCGTTGTCGTTGGCTTGGGTCAGTTGGATGGGGGCGAGGATGCGCTGATAGTAATAACTGCCATGCTCGCCATCGGCACCGTTGAAACAGGCCACGATGGCGGATTTGCCCAGGGTGCCTTTCCACACGCCGGCGAGGTCGGCAGCGCCGGCAAACAAAGGTGTGCAGGCGAGGGCAATGACAGCAAGGGGCTTGAGCACGGGTATCTGACTTCCGGTTGTCTGATAAAGGCCGTCAGGGTAATAGGTCGTGTGACGCGATTCCAGTAGGCGATTCAGACCGGGCTGTAGATCCGCGGTGCGCTTCGATGAGGCACGTGAATCAGGTTGAGGTGGTGTTTGCGTGCCCATTGCACCGTCAGGACGGTGGGAGCCGACAAACTGACCAAGGTACCCAGCCTGGCCCTGACTGCTTTGTGAATAAGCTCAAGGCTGCAACGACTGGTGACGACCGTGAAGCCGCTGCGTGCATCGACCTGTGCCTGCTGCATGGCCCCGATCAGTTTATCCAGCGCGTTATGCCGGCCAATGTCTTCACGGCACAGCAATGCTGAGCCGTCAGCATCGAAGTGCAGCGCTGCATGCAAGGCGCCGGTGCTTTTCCCCATGACTTGAGCGGCTTCGATGCGCTCACGCAAACCCTTGAGGTGGTGTGCGGGCGGCAGGGGCGCCGGTTGCAGGATGTCCAGTTGGGGCAGTGCCTGCTCCAGCGCCTCCACCCCGCACAATCCGCAGCCGCTGGTGCCCGCCATCTGTCGCCGGTGGTCTTTCAGCGCCCAGAACGCTCGATTCGAGACGTGTACGTCTGCCTGGCAGGCCTGATCAAAATGCGTGAGTTGGATGTCGTAGATTTCACTCAGGTTGTCGATGATCCCATTGCTCACGCTGAAGCCGCGGATGAAGTCTTCGATGTCGCCAGGTGAAACCATCATCACCGCCTGGCTCAAGCCGTTATAGCTGATGGCCAGGGCGATTTCCGCCGCCAGCGCCGCTTCGGCGACCTGGGCGCCTTCGTCATATTCTCGATAGACGACGCTGCGCGGCTGCGGTGCGGGGGCATTGGCAGCGGCCGCTTCAACGGGGTGTTCGACTCGGCAAATCATGGGTAAACCTCCGGTACGCTAGCTCGCACTCTTGGCGGTGAACAGTTTCCTGGCTTCAGTAAAACATTTTTCGGCGATGGCCGAGCGGGGCTCGGTCTTGCGCATGACCATGCCCAGGGGCGCGAGCACACTGGCATCCGGCAGGTTGATAAAGGCCAGGTGCTCGATGGGGCTCTCCATGCCGCTGTCCAACGGCATGATCGCGCAGCAGAAACCTTGGTGGATCGCCTGGAGCAGCTGATAGGTCGAATCGCTTTCGAGAATGGGCTGGGGGTCGAGGCCGCGACTGCGGAAGCTCAGATCGATGGATTTTCGATAGTGCATACCATTGCTGATCATCCCCAGGGGCAACTTGGCGGCATCCTCCCAACTCATTTCGGTGCCTTCGAAATGGAAGTGCCGGGTGTCGTACAACAGGCCGACACGGGTCTCACCCAACTCGAAGAAGTCCAGGTAGCTGGCATTGACGTGCTCCAGGTAACACACGCCCAGGTCCAGTTGGTTGGTGCCCAATGCTTCGATGATCTTGTCCGAGCTCATGGACGACAGGCTGAACTTGAGTTCGGGAAACGAATGGGACAGGCCCTGGATATAGCTGATCGGGTTGAAACCACTGAGCGGCACCAGGCCCAGGCGCAAGTTACCGACCAACTGACCGCGACACGCCGCCGCTTCAGCGAACAACCCGTCATGGGCGGCGAGCAAGGTTCTGGCCCAGGCCAATACGCGCTCGCCGGCCTGGGTGAAACCTTCAAAGCGTTGACCACGGATGACCAGTTCCAGGCCCAGCTCATCCTCCAGATTGCGCAAACGCATCGATAGTGTCGGCTGGGTGATATGACAACGCGCGGCCGCCTGGCCGAAGTGGCGAGTCTGCTCCAGTGCAATCAGGAATTTAAGTTGCTTGATGTCCATTAAGGCACCTGCCCGGGAGTAAATAAGAGGTCGTTATGAGTGCCTGTGTCTGAAGCCCGCAAGTCGCAGCGAATGAGAGAGCGGACCCTCTCATTGTAAGGCTTGTGTGTCCAATCACCTCTATTGAAGGCGTGATTGATTCGCTCGATAACCCGTCAGCCGGAGGATTACATGAGCGTACCGTCGGAGGGCGCAGGAGGAAAAGCCGGCGGATGCCGGCTTGCGTTACGTTGCGGGCGACTTCTCCGACGCTTCCCCGAGGGGATTCATCCGGTCCTTGAATCGCCCCGGCAGCGGGTCGATACAACCTGACATCCGGCTGATTTGAGTCAAAGAGGGATGTGGGTTGTCGACAAAACCTGGCGCAACCCCATGAACGAACGAATCTGGCGAACCCCGGGCAGGTAAAGCAATTGCTCCGCGTGGAGCCGGTTGAAACTGTTGCTGTCCTTGGTTCGGATCAACATGAAGTAGTCGAATTCCCCCGTCACCACATGGCATTCCATGCAGCCGGACACCTTTTGCGCCGCGGCCTCGAAGGCGGCGAAGGATTCCGGCGTGGAGCGGTCCAGCACCACGCCGATCAACACCACCATCCCTGCATCAAGCGCTTGATTGTCCAGTAGCGCGACAATGCCTTTGATCAGGCCCGCCTGCTTGAGGCGTTCGACGCGTCGCAGGCAGGCCGGTGCGCTCAGTTTTACCTTCTCGGCGAGCGCCACATTGGAGATGGAGGCGTCTCGCTGCAGGGTCTTGAGAATGGCGCGGTCGGTCCGGTCCAGCGGGTGCGGCTCAGCACCTGGGCTGCCGGGTTTGTCGTGGTTGTTTGTTGCGCTCATAGTTGTTTGCACACAATAAAAATAGATTTTATCTGCTACTTGGTAACTTATATTTCTTTAATGGATTGAAACTTGCAACACAAATTTTCAGCTTTGTTCTTAATATTGAACTCATCGAAGCCCCTCTGAAAGCACCTGGAACGCAGCCTTTTTTGCCTTTCGGTCTGGCGCTTGGATATCCACTGAACAAGGAGCAGAGTCATGAACCTGAATCGTTTTAAACGTTATCCGCTGACCTTCGGTCCTTCGCCCATCACGCCCTTGAAACGCCTCAGCGAACACCTGGGTGGCAAGGTCGAGTTGTATGCCAAACGTGAAGACTGCAACAGTGGCCTGGCCTTCGGCGGCAACAAGACACGCAAACTCGAATACCTGATTCCCGAGGCACTCGAACAGGGCTGCGACACCCTCGTGTCTATTGGCGGGATCCAGTCGAACCAGACCCGGCAGGTCGCCGCCGTCGCTGCCCACCTCGGCATGAAGTGCGTGCTGGTCCAGGAAAATTGGGTGAACTACTCCGACGCCGTGTATGACCGGGTCGGCAACATCGAGATGTCCCGCATCATGGGGGCGGATGTGCGACTGGACGCAGCGGGGTTCGACATCGGCATCCGGCCAAGCTGGGAGAAGGCCATGAACGACGTGGTGGAGCGGGGTGGCAAGCCGTTCCCGATACCGGCGGGTTGTTCCGAACATCCCTACGGCGGGCTCGGGTTCGTCGGCTTTGCCGAGGAAGTGCGGGAGCAGGAAAAACAACTGGGGTTCAAGTTCGATTACATCGTGGTGTGCTCCGTGACCGGCAGTACCCAGGCCGGCATGGTTGTCGGTTTTGCCGCCGACGGCCGTTCGAAGAACGTGATCGGCATTGATGCCTCGGCCAAGCCGGAGCAAACCAAGGCACAGATCCTGCGTATTGCCCGGCACACCGCTGAGCTGGTGGAACTGGGGCGTGAGATCACCGAAGACGACGTGGTGCTCGATACACGCTACGCCTACCCGGAATATGGCTTGCCCAATGAAGGTACGTTGGAAGCCATTCGTCTGTGCGGCAGCCTTGAAGGTGTGTTGACCGACCCCGTGTATGAAGGCAAATCCATGCACGGGATGATCGAAATGGTCCGCCGTGGCGAGTTCCCCGAAGGCTCGAAAGTGCTTTACGCACACCTGGGCGGGGCACCTGCGCTGAACGCCTACAGCTTCCTGTTCCGCAACGGTTGATTAACGCCAATAACCTGCAGGAGTGAGCTTGCTCGAAGCGGTGGGTCAAGTCGGCATCAATGTTGAATGTCAGGCTACATCGTTGGATCGCCGCACAGAGCAAGCGGCTCCTACCCAACTGCCGGGAGTACCGCCATGCATGCGATATCGCAATCCGCGGTCTGGATCAAGGAACCTTCGGCGGATGTCGGAGTGGTCATCGTCACCAGCGCCGAGTTGCCCAAATACATGATCGACGCGCTGCACGTGGCGATCGATGACTGGGACCAGGTGGCTTATCTGGCCATCAAGCACTCCGAGGCGTTGATGGCCGACTGGTTGCGGGGCGGGTCCAGCCCGGAGCAATCCGCTGGGGGCTACGCGTGTTATGCCAGCCAACTGTTGCGCTCTGTCCCCCACGGTAGTTTTTTACTGGATGTCGAAATCGGTACGGTTCCCGGCTTGGCCTGGCTGGGGTCCGTACACGGTCACCCGTTGCGCGTGGTCGAACTGGGAACCATCGCGTTATCCACCGCAGCGATGGATCAACAGGTAGAACAAGTGCTTTCGGCGACCCGCAGTCTGGCGAAAAGCGTGCTGCAGGCGCGCGGCGTGATTTAGCCAGTGGGGCGCCAATTCCCCCAACAACCAGGGCGACGTCTATGAGCCAAGCTGCCGACTGTCGTACCAATGCCCTGAAATGGATGCGCGAGCCTTCAAAGTGCACACGTATCGTGGTCATCGCGTGCGGGCTTGATAGCGATCATATTGACTTGATTCATCAGGGTTTCAGCTGTTTTGACAATGTTGCACTGATCCACGTCGATGCTGTGAACACGATGGCTGGCCAGCTCGCTGAAGTGCGAGTGGCCAAGAGTGACTACTGTTTTGTAGTGCTCGGTGAACTGGACGAGCGTTTATTGCACGACCTTTCCATCGGCCGGACCTGTATCTACCCGATTGCTTCAGACGGGGCGGCCGAACGCTCGGTCATTGCGGCGGTAGAACAGGTGAAAAGCCTCGCCCGAGTGAACCGTTCGCACCACCTTGAAGTGTTACCCGACACCTGCAGCAGTTGCTCATAAGCCCGCCTGATATCCAGCACTAATTGCCGGGCCCGACAGATGCACAGGAGCCGTTGCTGTCCGACTTCGCCCATGGCGGCTCGGGCAGGGCAAAACAGATCCTCGACATGCGGGTGGCCGTGGCCAGCGCACGCCTTCAATGCCGGGGCGCGGCGGCGTGAACAGCCTGTCCCCGGCGATAGGTAGAGACCCGTTACCTCAACTGTTTTCGCCGATAGCCAGAATGGTCGCCACCAAGGCCTGAGCGCGAGGCACCAACGTGTCCAGTTCCAGATATTCATGATCGGTGTGGACCTTGCCACCAACCGGCCCGAGGCCACACAGGGTTGGAATGCCCAGGCTGGCGGTGAAGCCGGAGTCGGCACAACCGCCGGTGAATTCGCCTTCGACGCTGAAACCCAGCGCCAGCGCTTTTTGTTGGTAGATGTGCAGCAGCCGTTCGCTGTGGCGGGCTTCCATCGGTAGAAAGGTCGTCGCTTCCTTGAGGATGGCGCTGGTGCCGATCAGTTCTTCTTCTGCGACGATGGCCTGGATTGCGCTAAAGATCCGGTCCCAGTGCTTGAGCTCGATAAAGCGCACGTCCAGCCGGGCAGAGGCGCTGGGCGCAACGGTGTTGCTGGAGGTGCCTCCGGATATCAGGCCAACGTTGGTGGTGATGCCTGCCGGGTAGTCGGTCAAGGCGTGGAGCTTGACGATCTTGCGGGCGAGGGCCTCGATGGCGCTGGCTCCGTCGGCATGGTTGACCCCGGCATGCGCCGCGCGGCCGCGGACTTCGATGATCAGCGTGGCACCGCCTTTGCGTGCGCTGACCACGTTACCGCTGGCCCGTCCGGGTTCGGTATTGAGCACGGCGCGTGCGGCACGGGCTGCATTTTCGATATGGGCTCTGGCGCTGCCGGAGCCGATTTCTTCGTCACCGGTGTACAGAACCTGAACCGGGTAGGGCAACTGACCGGCGCGCTTGAGGGCCATGAGGGCGAAGCAATTGAGCACCAAGCCGCCTTTCATGTCGGCGACGCCGGGGCCGTAGGCAATGTTGGCGTCGCGGCTGTAGCCGCGAGTCGTGGTAGTGCCTTTGGGAAACACCGTGTCGCGATGGCCCAGCAGCAGTACTGGCTTTCCAGATTCGCCTGGCACTTCGGCGAGCATCACGTCGCCAAAACCATCGACCGGTATGCGCTTGAGCGGGATACCGTCGGCTTCCAGTTCAGCCGCGAGCAGCGCACCCACCGCGTCGACGCCCGCCTTGTCATAGCTGTTGGAGTCGGTGTCGACGATACGCTGCAGCAGCATCTCCATGGCGTGGCGTTGGTCAGCCAGCCAGTCCAGCGCCTGTTGCGGCGTGGCGTTCATTGCACCTGCTCCCGTAATTGATGCTCCTGAGTCAGGCGTGTCGCGTCGTTGCCCAGGTCCCAGAAGAGCCCGGCCATGATTTGCAGGCTTTCCTTGACCACCGGTGCCAGCAAGTGCTCGTTCGGCGCATGCTGTGAGCATGCCGGGTAGGAGTGCGGCACCCACAGCGTTGGCAGGCCGAGCACGTCCGCGAACACGTCGTTGGGCAGCGAGCCACCGAGGTTTGGCAGCAGCGCGGGTTTTTTGCCGGTGGTCTGTGCCAAGGAACTGAGCGCCCAATTGACCCATGGGCTTTGCGGGTCCAGGCGCGTGGCATGCATCACATCAATGCGGCTTTGCCTGACCTCGACATTGCTGAAACCATGCGCATCCAGGTGGGTGCGCACCGCCGGGATAAAGGTCCTGTAGTCGCTGTTCACCACGAAGCGGATATGGCAGTGGGCGTTGGCCTTGCCGGGGATCGCATGCACGGGGGCGTCCGGGTTGCCGGTCTTGAAGGCGATGACGTCGAGGGTGTTCCAGCCGAATACCTTTTCGCTCAGCGAGAGCGCCGGATTACCCCAGTTGGCGTCGATTTCCGGATCGCCCGGCCCGCCACCGACGTCAATATCGGCCAGTGCCTGCCGAACCGGCTCCGGCAGTGTCTCGGGCATCAGCCCCGCTACCTTCACCCGACCGCGTTCATCGACCATGCTCGCGATGGCATTGGCCAGAATGATGCCGGGGTTGGCCAACAACCCGCCCCAGTTGCCGGAGTGATGAGCGCCTTCGCGCAAATCGACCACCAGCTCGAAGTTGAACACCCCGCGTGAACCGAGAAAAATCGTCGGTCGTGACGCCGCCAGGCGCGGGCCGTCCGAGGCGATGAAAATATCCGCCGCCAGCTCTTCAGTGTGCGCTGCGCAGAACGCATTCAGGCCCGGCGAGCCTTCTTCTTCGCCCATTTCCAGCAGCAGCTTGACGTTGAAGCCCAGCTTGCCGTCGCGAGCCTTGAGCGTTTGCTCCAGTGCGGTCAGGTTGATCAAGTGCTGGCCTTTGTTATCCGCCGTGCCACGGCCGTACCAGCGATCGCCTTCGACAGTGACCTGCCACGGCGACAGGCCTTCACGCCATTGCGCTTCATAGCCGCGCACCACATCACCGTGGCCGTAGCTGAGCACGGTCGGCAGTTCTGGATGTTCAATGCGCGTGGCGATCATGAAGGGGCCGCGCTCTGCCACCGGGTTGTCATAGATCTTGACGCTGAAGCCCATCGCCTCGACATGCGGGGTAATGAAGTCATTGAGGTAGCGATACAGTTCGGGTCGGCTGTCCGCTGCCTGGCTTTCGGTGTGCAAGGCGACGCTACGTTGGAGCAGATTGAAAAATGCGCCGTTATCGAACTGCTCTGTGGTGTTGCTGATAGCCAGTGAACGACTCATGAGTGGACAAGCTCCAGTGTTTGGGCAGAGTTATCGTGAAGGTGGCAACGCACGTTGCCGCCGATAAGCGGACCATTGGCCGGATAGGCCGTTTTGCAGGGGGCGAAGCAGCTCGGGCAGCGCGGATGGAAGGCGCAACCGGACGGCGGCGACATGGGGTTGGGGAAGGTACCGTGCAGGCCGATTTCGGGAATGCCCAGGCGTGGATCGGGCGTGAGCACCGAATCCAGCAGGGCGCGGGTATAAGGGTGGCCGGGTTTGGCGAACAACGATTCGCGCGTGCGTTCTTCGACGATGCGCCCCAGATACATCACCGCGACCCGGTCGGCGAGGTGTTCGATAACCGCCAGGTTATGGCTGATCAATAGATAGGTCAGGCCGAATTCGCGCTTGAGGTCTTGCAGCAGGTTGAGAATCTGCGCCTGCACCGAAACGTCCAGCGCCGAGGTGGGTTCGTCGCAGATCAACACGTCAGGGCGCATGATCAACGCTCGGGCGATAGCCACCCGTTGCCGCTGGCCGCCCGACAGTTGGCTCGGATAGCTGTCGATGACCCGTTTGGGCAGGCCGACCACATCGAGCATTTCTTCGGTTTTTTTGCGCCGCTCGGCGGTGCTGCCGATGTCATGCACGATCAGCGGCAGGGTCACGATTTCGCGCAACGTCTTGCGTGGGTTCAGCGAGGAATACGGGTCCTGGAATATCGGCTGAATATGCCGGGACATTTGCTTGCGATCAGTCGCCGCCAGATGTTTGCCATTGACCAGCACGTCGCCGCTGGTAGGGGGCAACAGGCCGAGCAGCATCTTGGCCAGGGTACTTTTGCCGCAACCGGACTCGCCTACCAGGCCGAGGGTCTCGCCACGCATCAGACGCAGGGAAACGCCATCGACGGCCTTCAGAGTAGCGGCGGGTTTGAAGAACCCCTGGTTGATCCGAAACTCGCGGCGGATGTCGCACAGCTCCAGCGTGATGTCTTTTTTCATGACCGTGCCCTCTCCTGAAGGCGAATCGGTGCCGGGGCCGGAGCGGCGAACAGGCAGCGCGCCATGTGTCCGTCCTGTTCGACTTCGGGGATGTTCTGTGCGCAAGCCGGTATCGCCTGAGCGCAACGATTGCGGAACGCACAACCTTGCTGTTCGCCCACCAGACTGGGCACCAAGCCTGGAATCGAACCCAGCGGCTCACCCGGTTTGGTCCGTCCGGGGATTGGAATACTGGCCAACAGACCACGGGTGTACGGATGCTGCGGATTTTCGAACAGTTGCAGGGCAGGGGCGGTTTCGACAATTTCCCCGGCATACATCACGGCGACCCGGTCGGCGATTCGTGCCACCAGCCCAAGGTCGTGGGTGATGAAGATCACCGCCAGGCCGAGTTCTTTCTGAATGTCGCGGATCAAGCGCAGGATCTGCGCCTGGATGGTCACGTCCAGTGCAGTGGTTGGCTCGTCAGCGATGATCAGGTCCGGCTCACACATCAACGCCATGGCGATGATCACCCGCTGGCGCAAACCGCCGGAAAGTTGATGCGGGTACTGACGCAAGCGTTCGGTGGCATTGCTGATACCGACTTTCTCCAGCATCTGCGCGGCGCGAGTCAGGGCCTCCTTGCGTGACACCTTGCGATGCTGAGTCAGCACTTCGCTGAGCTGATCGCCAATGCTGTAGGCCGGGTTCAGCGAGGTCATCGGTTCCTGGAAGATCATCGCCAGACGGTTGCCGCGCAGGTCGCACATGCGCCGTTCGCTCTGGCCGAGCATGTCGATACCGTCCAGCGTCAGCCGGGACGCAGTGCGTTTGGCCTTGCGTGGCAACAGGTCCATCAGCGCCAGTGAGGTCAGGGATTTACCGCATCCGGATTCGCCGACGATGCACAGCATTTCACCGCGCTCGACTTCAAAATCCAGACCGCGCACGGCATGCAGCATGTCATCCGGCGTCGGGCTGTTGCCCATGGGGATGTCCACGCGCAGGTTTTCCACATGGAGTAATGCCATGTTCGGTACCTCTGTCAGTTATGGCCGTCTATCAGTTGCGGCCGTCGGGCAGGATCAGATCGCGCAGGCCATCGCCGACCAAGTTGATGCCCAGCACCAGAATCATCAGGGCGACGCCGGGGATGGCGATGACCCATGGGGAAAAGAACATGTAGGGTTTGCCTTCAGCGATCATCAAACCCCAGGACGGCGTCGGCGGCTGCACGCCAACCCCGAGGAACGACAGGGCCGACTCCAGCAGGATCGCGTGGGCCATTTCCAGAGTCGCGACAACGATCAGCGCACCGACCAGATTGGGCAGGATCTCACTGACCAGAATGCGCAGGGTCGAGCAGCCAAGAGCCTGGGCCGACGCCACATATTCAGCATCGCGAATCTGTTGCACCGAGGCCCTGACCACCACCGCGAAGCGATCCCATAACAGGCAGCCGAGCAGCACGATGACCACTTTCAGTGAACCGCCCATCAGCGAGGCCGAGGCCAGCGCGACCATCACGACCGGCATCGCCAGCCGGGTGGTGATCAGGTAGCTGATAAACGTATCGACCTTGCCGCCGTAGTAGCCCGCCAACAGCCCCATGACCGTGCCGATAAAGCCGGAAATCAGCGCCGCCGCAATGCCGATGAACAGCGAGATACGTGCGCCGTAGAGCAGCCGCGACAGGTAGTCACGGCCCAGCTTGTCGGTGCCGAGAACGAACTCCCAGGTGCCGTTGGCCATCCATACCGGCGGTTTCATGCGCAGCATCACGTCTTGCGCATAAGGGTCGTAAGGTGCCAGCCACGGCGCGAACAGCGCACCGGCCAAGATGATCAGCAACAACACTGCGCCGATGGCGAAACCACGGTGACGGAAGCTCTTGCCAAGTACCCGGCTCAGGCTGCTCGGTGGTGGCAGGTAGTCATTGATTGCAAGGGTCGTGGGGGTGCTCATGTAAGCCTCCTAGCGCACGCGAATGCGCGGGTCGAGCAGTGCGTTCAGCACATCGGCCAGCAAGGTGAGGATGATGTAGATCACCGCAATCAGAAGGACCACGGCCTGTACCACCGGAAAGTCATCACGGGCGATGGCGTCCCAGGCGAGTTGTCCGATGCCTTGCAGGGAGAACACGGTTTCAATCACCACCGAACCGCCGAGCATGAAGCCGAACTCCACCGCCGCCAGCGCGACTACCGGAATCAAGGCGTTGCGCAGTGCGTGCTTGAACAGCACGCGGGCAGGGCGCAGGCCCTTGGCACGGGCGGTGCGGATGTAATCGGAGCTGAGTACATCAAGCATACCGGCGCGGGTCAGACGCATGATTGCCGGCGTCGCGTAGTAGCCCAAGGCAATGGCCGGCATGACGAAGTGCAGCAAGGTCGAGTTGCCGGACACCGGCAGCCACTTGAGTGTCACCGCGAACACCACGACCAACATCAGCGCAAACCAGAAACTCGGCATCGCCTGACCCAGCACCGCGATGCTCAAGGCCAGACGGTCAACCCAGGTGTCGCGTTTGACCGCCGCCAGCACGCCCAGTGGAATCGCCACCAGCAATGCGATACCCAGCGCCATGGCACCTAACCCGAGAGTAATCGGCAAGCGGCTGGCAACGAGGTTGTAGACCGACTCCTGAAAGAAAAAAGAGTTGCCCAGGTCCAGCCGCAGCAAATCGCCCAGCCAGTTGAAGTACTGGGTCGGTAGCGGTTTGTTCAAACCGTATTGCACGCGGATCTGTTCGATCTGTTCGCTGGTGGCTTCCGGTCCGCCAATGGCCGTGGCCAGGTCGCCGGACAGATGCAAAAGAGAAAAGCTGATCACCGACACGGTAATGGCAACGCACATAGCGATGCCTAGACGGCGCAGAAGGAATCCAAGCATGGCAAGTTTCCTCGTATCCAATAGATGGCAGGTGTGAGGACGTGGGCGTGGGGAGTCCGCAAGCCACGGTACCTCTCGATCAATCCGTGCGGTTGCGGATTACTTCCAACTGGACTGAACGAAACGCGGCAGCTCATCCGGGTACGGCGTGAACGCGAGTTCGGAGGAGTAGGCGTAGTTCATCGAGTAGTTGAACAGCGGCGCCCAGTAGGCCTGTTCGCTGATGCGCTGCAAGGCCTTGCGGTAGTTGTCCTTGCGCACTTGCGGGTCGAGGGCATTGTCGGCGGTCTGCAACCAGCCCTGGACTTGTGGGTCTTTGATGTTGTCGTCCGGATTGCCCTTGAACCAGGTGCCGGCTGACGCGGAGGTGTCGAGGATCGAGAACGAGCCCCAGGCCTGAAACGACATTGGCACCTTGCCGCCACGTTGCTGATCGCGCAGGGCGGCGTACTTCAAGTAGCGCAGCTTGGCGTTGATGCCCACCGCGCGCAGGTTGCCGATGATGGCTTCGACGTAATCACGGTCGCGATAAGCGAAGATTTCTGTTTCGAAGCCATTTGGGTAACCGGCTTCGGCGAGCAGCGCCTTGGCCTTGGCGGGGTCATAGTTGTAGACCGTGGCCGCGGTGGTATCGCAACCGAACTGGCCTGGATAACAGGCAACCTGCAAGGGTTTGGCTTCGCCACCTACCAATTGCGTGGCCAGCGCATTGCGGTTGATCGCATGGTTGATGGCCTGACGCACCTTGAGGTTCTTCATCGGCGAGTTTTCCGTTGAGGTGCCCCGAGCATCAAGAATCAGGAAGCCGATGCGCATGGTTTCGCTGCTGGTCACGGTCAGGTTCGGCATGCCTTTGAGGTCTACGGCCTGATCCGAGGTCACACGCCAGGTCCAATCGACACCATCGGTCATCAATTCGGCCAGGCGGGTTTCTGCATCCGGGATCACCCGGAACGTGAGGTGGCCGATATGTGGCTTGCCTTGTGGGCTGTCCGGAAAGTAGTCCTTGTTGATCTCCATGGTCACGCCTTCGCCAGCCACCACCGACACGGCTTTATACGGCCCGGTACCCATTGGTTTGCGACTGAATTCGGCCAGGCCGACCTTCTCGAAGTACTGCTTGGGGAACATAGGAACGGCGTTGGACAGGTATTCCAATGCCGGAGGAAAAGGCTTCTTCAAATACAGGCGGACACTGTAGTCACCGGTTTTTTCAGCGCTCTTGATCCAGTCTACGTTTTGCACGGTAACGACTTTCGCCTCGGGCGATACCACGTAGTTGAGGGTGAACACTACGTCGTCGGCCGTGAAGGCGTCGCCGTTGTGAAATTTGACGCCCTTGCGCAGCTCAAAATCGATTGTGGTGTCGTCGACCTGTTTCCAACTGGTGGCCAGCATGGGTTTGTATTCGCCGCTGTTGGGATCGCGGTAGATCAGGTTGTCCCAGATCAGCCGGCCGAGAATCACGCCTTCGCGCAAATCGTTGTGATAGGGGCTGATGTTTTCAGGCTCGCTGTCGGAAGCGTAAACCAGGGTGTCGTTGGCTTTACCGGCGTAAGCCGGAAAACTGCTGATGAAGCCCATCAGCGCAATACAGCAGGCGAAACCTTTGATGCCCATGCCGTCGTCTCCGTTGGCGAGAGTGGTTGAATCAAAGGGCAGCGAATCGCAAATGCGTAAAGGAGGATAAGAAGGTCAGGCAGGTGTTTTTTTGATCTGGACACGAATGTAAGGAAAGGCTATCAATGCCACAAGAATAATATTTCGATGCTTACGTTGCCTAAAAGGCAATTCATGGGGGCGCCGATGCAGTTGTATGGTGTGCAGTCCACGGCACTGCGCTATTTTCTGGAAGTAGCGCGATGCGGATCGGTCAGCGAAGCCTCGGTGCGCTTGAATGTCGCTGCGTCAGCCGTGAGCCGACAAATTTCCAAGCTTGAGTTGGCCCTGGGGGCCAGCCTGTTTGAGCGCCGCGCCCGGGGCATGGTGCTGAGCGAGGCGGGGGCACGACTGGCGGCTTACGCGCGCAAGTCGCAGCTTGAAGCCGAGCAAGTGGTGCTGGAAATCACCGAGCTGCATGGCTTGCAACGGGGTCATGTGCACGTTGCCTGCTCGGAAGGATTTGCACTGGAATACATGCCCAGGTGCATCAGCGCGTTCAGGCGTGAGTATCAGGGCATTCATTTCACACTGGAGGTCTGTGCGCCCGCGCAAGCGACTGAGAAGGTTCGTTCCGGCGAAGCCGATCTGGCGATGACCTTCAGCCTGATGCCGCAAAAGGAAATCAAGGTCGAACATGTCCTCAGCGGGGCGATTTTTGCCGTGGTCGCCAACTCTCATCCCTTGGCCGGGCGTGAAGCGGTCAGCCTCGCCGAGTTGCAACCCTGGCCCATCGCATTACCGAAAGCCGATACGACGATACGCCAGCTGTTCGACATCTGCTGCGGCGTACAGGGGTTGTTGTTCGACCCGGTGTTGACGACTAACTACGTTGCCGCGCTTTATAGCTTCGTCCGCGAAGAGGGCGTAATCAGCCTGGCCAGCGAAATGACCTTGCACAAGCAAGTGGCAGACAAGGTACTTCAATGCTTGCCGATTCTCGATGAAGGCATGCAGGCACGGCGAATCGAACTGCAAAGCATGGCTGGACGCAATTTACCGGCTGCGGTTTCTGCGTTTAGGGATTTTTTGATTGCTGAGTTGGAGAGTGAGGGGGCTGGTTGAGAAGGGGAGGTTGTTTGGGGGGCGCTCTAGGGCTAAAACAAACGCTAGGAGTACTTCATGACTCTATTGGGTATTCTCACGATCGACCTTGGGGGGGTTATTGATCTCGCTGGATTTCAGGCAAAAAAAAGACGTCCATGGACGTCTTTTTTGATCATTTGGTGGGCCGGGGTAATTTGAATTCGATAGGTAAGCAATTGATTTATATTGTTAATGCCTGTTTTTGTTTTTAGTTGGAATACCAATTGGAATACTGCACTCCACTTGACCATCCGCTTGCATTCGATCTGATCAGCACGCTTCGTAACCATGATTGGCAGTGAACTGCCCATAACCGCGCTTCGCGCTGCTAGACAGACCTGCACGGTTAAGTCGGTTACAAGCCTAACCTGCGCGTTTTTTAGGTCGCCTGACCACGGGCGATCAGTTCCTGCCGTTGCTCTTCGGTCAGGTGCAGCGTTTTTGCCGTCGCTTCCTGAGTATCCCGCGTAGACGCTCCTTCTGGCTTGGCCGCTAAAAACGCAGCACTGCTCGATGAACTGGTCGTAAGAGGGAGTAGGCATCTTGTCTCCCATTGGTGTAGGTATTTCTCGGGGTGAGTCACCCGGGCAGCTTCCAGGAGAGGGTGAAATCTCGGCAGACCAACTGAGCAGTCTCAACGAACGTAGTGGGGTATCCTATGGCATTTTTTGCACGGGCATCTTTCAGGTGCTTCGCTGCACCCAATTAGCACTCCGTTCGACGTTGTGACAGGAACCAAAATACCTATGGCAAGCGCCAAATTAACACTCGCACGGCTTGAAAATCTCTTGCTGACAGCCTGTGATGACCTACGTGGCAACATGGATGCCAGCGAGTACAAGGAATACATTTTCGGCATGCTGTTCCTCAAGCGTGCCAGCGATTTATTCGATCAGCGGCGCGAAGAGATTACCGCAGAAGGCAAGGCCAATGGTCTGAGCGAGAATGACATCAAGGCCCACCTTGAGGACCCTGATCAGTATTCCGGCAAATATTTCTTCGTACCGGAGCGGGCTCGATGGAATCAGGGCTGGGTCGATAGCACCTGGAATCTGCACCCGGCTCTCAAACACGTCAAAGAAAACGTTGGCACGGCCCTCAACAAAGCGCTTGAAGCATTGGAAGAGGCCAATCCCGAGGCGTTGCAGGATGTGCTTAAACATATCAACTTCAACAAAAAAATCGGCCAGAACACGCTGGATGACGACACACTGGTCAACTTTATTCAGAACTTTGAAAAAATTCCGCTGCGCGACGAAGACTTCGAATTCCCAGACCTACTGGGCACTGCCTATGAATGGCTGATCAAACACTTTGCCGACTCTGCAGGGAAGAAGGCTGGCGAGTTCTACACTCCGGCTGAAGTGGTGCGTATCTGTGTTGAGATCTGTGACCCTAGGGAGGACATGAGCGTGTACGACCCCACTGTGGGGTCGGGCGGCATGCTAATCCAGGCGCGTGATTACCTGCGCGAGTGTGGTGCCGATGCCTCCGAGCTGGCGCTGTTTGGTCAGGAAAAGATGGGCACCACCTGGTCTATCTGCAAAATGAACATGCTGTTGCACGGCATCTCTCACGCGGTGATTCGCCAGCAAGACACCTTGCGCGAGCCTCAACACCGAGATGAGCGTGAACATGACCATCTCAAGCGTTTCGATCGAGTGCTGGCCAACCCTCCGTTCAGCCAGAACTACATCAAGAAAGACATCAAATTCCCGGGGCGCTTTCCGGTGTGGATGCCCGAAAAGGGCAAAAAAGCCGATCTGATGTTTGTGCAGCACATGCTAGCCGTGCTCAAAAGCGATGGTCGGATGGCGACGGTAATGCCCCATGGCGTGCTGTTCCGCGGCGGTGAAGAGCGTGAGGCGCGCAAATACTTTATTGAAAAGGGTTATCTCGAAGCAATAGTTGGCCTGCCGAGTAACCTGTTCTATGGCACTGGAATTCCTGCCTGCATTCTGGTGCTGAATAAGGCCGGGGCGGCTGACCGTGACCATGTGCTGTTTATCAACGCCGACCGTGAGTACCGCGAAGGCAAGGCGCAGAACCACCTGCGGCCGGAAGACATTGATAAGATCGTGCACACCTACCGGGCAGGTGAGAACGTTCCTGGGTATGCGCAACGAATTCCTGTGGCTGACATTCGTGCGGAAGACTTCAACTGCAATATTCGACGCTATGTGGATAATGCTCCGCCACCCGAGCCCCACGATGTGCGGGCCCATTTGCACGGCGGTGTGCCGGTCAGCGAGATCAATTCGCTCGAGCACTTCTGGCAAAACTATGCCGGTTTGCGTGACAGTTGTTTTATACCCCGCGCCTTGCCGGCCAGCGGCGTAGCCTATGCCGACTTCTCGACTGAGCTGCAAAATAAACGCGCCATTGCCGAGTTTGTTAACGCACACCCTGGCGTCACTCAGCGCCAAGCCCAATTTATGGCCGAGCTGCAAAGTTGGTGGCGACAGCACTTGCCCGTCATCGAAGCACTGGCGCCGGATACTAAGAACCAGCAAGCTCGCGCCAACAATGTCTACCAGATGCGCGCCACCTTGCTGGACAGCATCGAGCGCACTTTTGCGGGTCAGCACTTGCTGAATCGCTATCAAGTGCGC
This sequence comes from Pseudomonas sp. BCA17, assembly GCF_004519405.1. Lineage (GTDB taxonomy): Bacteria > Pseudomonadota > Gammaproteobacteria > Pseudomonadales > Pseudomonadaceae > Aquipseudomonas. The sequence continues at coordinate 263,200 of NZ_SGWI01000008.1, forward strand.
GGCGCCTTTGCCAACTATTACAAGCTGCTGGCAGCCGATTTTAAATCCATCGCTGCCAGCGGTTGGGGGCCGGAGCTGATTCCTAACGAGGATATTCTGCAAAGCCAGTTCCCCGAAGTGTTGGCTGAACTGGAGCAACAGCACAGCCGCTTGGCAGAACTGCAAGCGCTATTTGCCGCTGCGGGCGAAGAAGATTTTGAAGATGCGGACGACACTGGCGTGCTGCCAGCCGATGAAGTGAAAACCCTCAGGTCCAGCCTGAAAGAAGCTCGTGGGTTGATGAAACTGGCCAAGCGCGATGCTAGTTTTGGCGACTGGCAAAGTCACCAGCGTGAGGGCGAGCGCATTGAGGCGCAACTGGCTCGCCATAAAGCGCTGGAAGACGAAGCGAAAAATCTCAAAGCGCTGATCAAGACGACTGAGCAAAGTCGTGATGAGTTGGTGGAAAAAGCTCGTGAGAAGATCAGCAGCGACGACGCCCGCGTGGTGATTGTCGAGCGGCTGGGTAAAATGCTGTTCGACAGCTACCGCCAGTATCTGCGAGCGGATCAGCGGGCTTGTGTTGCCGCGATTGAGAACCTGTGGGGCAAGTATGCGGTGACGGCCAAGCAGATTGAGACCGAGTGCGATGAGGCGGTACAGGCGTTGCAGGCGTTTTTGGTGGAGTTGGGGTATGAGTGAGGATGTCGTAAGCGGGTGGCACTCCTCAAACTTTGGCGCTCTCTGCTTTCGCATAGTGAACGGTGGGACGCCTGAGACTGGCAATCCGGCTTATTGGAACGGCGAGACGCCTTGGATAACCGGAGCTGACTTCACAGCCAACGGAGTAGGGGAGTTTCGGCGTTTTGTGTCTGAAGCGGGCATTCGAGGCAGTGCTACATCAGTGGTCAAACAAGGGAATCTCTTGGTTGTGACGCGTACCGGGGTTGGCAAGTTAGCGATCGCGCCTTGCGATATCGCAATCAGCCAAGATATCTCTGGTGTCTACATCAATACTGACCGAGCTGAGACGAGTTTTGTCTATTACCTGTTGTTCCGCGAACTTGACGAATTGAAGAAGCTGAACCAAGGCACGAGTATTAATGGAATTATTCGCTCTGATCTTGAAAAGCATATTGTCCGGTTTCCCGTATCCAAATATATACAAAGAAAAATCGCGGAAATTCTTCGGAGTATGGATGCCGCCATCGAGAAAACCGAAGCCCTGATCGCCAAGTACCAGCAAGTTAAGGCCGGTCTGCTGCATGACTTGTTCAATCGTGGTGTGTTGCCCAATGGCCAACTGCGCCCCCCGCGCGAGCAAGCACCTGAGCTTTATCAGGAAACGGCAATTGGTTGGATCCCGAAGGAGTGGGAGCTTAAAGATGCTTCAATGGTTCTTGAATCGGTTGCTGATGGTCCATTTGGTTCGAATCTGAAAACAGAGCACTACGTTGTCGATCCTGGTGTCCGGGTGGTTCGACTGCAAAATATAGTAAAGCATGAGTACAACGACGGCGATAAGGCCTACATATCAGATAGGCATGCGGTTTTTTTGGTCAGAAATAAAGTTGTTGGTGGTGACGTCCTGATAGCAGGGTTGGGTGAGGATCGTTATCCGGTTGGTAGAGCTTGTACATATCCAGCGTATTTGCCTCCTGCAGTCAACAAAGCAGACTGTTTTCGCGCTCGGTGCATAACTGGAGTGATGCAAAACAGATTTTTTATGCTGTTCTTGAACAGCGAGTTGGCGCGGCGACAGATTAGACGGTATGAGCAAGGTGTCACGCGGCCACGAATCAATACGGGAAACTTGAAACGATTGGTTATTGGCGTGCCAAGAATCAATGAGCAGGTCACTATTATTAAGAGGTTTGAAGCCGCTCAAGCGTATATTCATAGACTGCAGGCAAGTGTTGAAAGTCTAAAAGCCCGAAAGCTCGGCTTAATGCAAGACCTCCTCACCGGCAAAGTCCCAGTCAAGGTCGATGCTCCGGAGACAGCCGATGCCTGACAAGCTGCTCATCAACCTCAATGACCTGCTGCGCCAATGCACGGTGGAAGGGGAGCGTATCGAATAAAAAGCGGGCTGAAATCCGGACGCCATTCTTCACACGCTTTGTGCCTTTGCCAAAGACTTTGAAAACCTGGGCGGCGGTTATGTGTTGATCGGGCAGGATTGCGATGCCAAGGGCCAGCCACTGTTTCCGCCAGTGGGCCTGGCCGACAATCAGTTGGATAAAATTCAGCAGCAGTTACTGGCGGCCTGTCAGTTGATTCAGCCGACCTACTTCCCAGTGCTAAGTGTAGAATTAGTCGAGGCCGCAAGCCGATCGTGCTATGGGCGCCGGGCGGGCAAAACCGGCCCTATAAGGTGTCGGCGTCGGTAACGGCCAAGCAGAAAAGCTGGCACTACTATATGCGTCGCTATAGCCGCACGGTGGAGCCTAGGGCGAGACCGTACATGAGCTTTTGATTCTCACGGCCAAGGTGCCGTTTGATGATCGTTTTCATCAGGGCGCCCCTGTGACCGAGCTGTCCAAACCGTTGATGCAGGCTAGGCAGCACGCTGGCGGAGGATGCCCCGGGCTTGTCTACTGAGGCGCTGGGACGGCAGATGAATGTGGTAGGAGGCCCGCTGGAATCCCCCTGGCCGAAAAATATCGGGTTGTTGTTTTTCAGCGAGTCGCCAGAGCGGTTCTTCACCGGCATTCAGATTGATGTGCTGTGGTTTCCTGAGGGGACGGGGGGTGACCGCTTTGACGAAAAAATCTTCAAGGCCTCGCTGGACAGCATGACCCGCGAAGCGCTGGGCTATATTCATTGCAATTATTTGCACGAGACAGTGATCAAGTATCCGGACCGGACCGATGCATCGCGCTTCTGGAATTTCCCTTTTGCGGCCGTTGAAGAAGCCTTGGTCAATGCGGTGTATCACCGCTCCTATGAAGAGCGCGAGCCGATTGAGGTGCGCATTAGTCGCGAAGAGTTAGTGATTCTAAGCTTCCCAGGGCCAGACCGCTCCATCCGCTTGGAGTACTTGCGCGCGGGACGGGCGGTGAGTCGCCGCTACCGTAACCGGCGCATTGGGGCATTTCTTAATGAGTTGGACCTGACTGAAGGTCGCTCTACGGGCATCCCCAAAATACTCAAGGTAATGGCAGCCAATGGCTCCCCAGCGCCATTGTTTGAAACCGACGATGAGCGGCTTTCGTATGTGGTCAGGTTGCCGGTACATTCACTTGCCCAAAGATCAGGTTTGGCTGCCGAGGAAGTCACCATGGAAGTCGCATCCCTGCTCAATGTCGTTGCTGGCGAAATGAGCATGCAAGAACTGCAAGCCGCCATGGGCTTGAGGAACGCCGAGCACTTTCGCAAAGCCTACGTTTTGCCTGCCACTGCGGCCGGATATCTAGAAGTGACATTGCGCGAGCAACCCAACAGTCGGTTGCATCGCTACAGTTTGACCGCCACAGGCCAGCACTGCTTGCAGGCCAATAGCCAAAGAAGCAAACGATGAGTGAATACAGCGAAGTCGAACAACCCTTTTTGCAGCAGTTGGCCGAACAGGGTTGGACGGTGATAGACCAAGGAACAGGTATTCCGCAGAGCGCACACGGAAGCTTGCGTACTAACTTTCGCCAATGGTTGCTGCCCGAAGTATTCAATAACGCTGTCCGGGAGAACAACCGCACGGATGAAGGCCTGCTCTGGCTGACCGATCGCCAGCTAGAGGATTTACGCAGCCAATTGCTGCGCCAGCCCAACCGCACTCTGCTGGAGGCGAATGAAACGATCCAGGCTTTGCTGTTTAAAGCGCAGGTAGATGTCAATGAGCTGACCGGCGAAGCCGATCCCGTGGTGCGACTGATCGATTTCAAAACACCTGAGAATAACCAGTTCCATGCTATCAATCAGTTCCGTATTGATACACCAGGGTGCGTAAAGGACTTCATCGTTCCGGACATTGTTCTGTTCGTGAATGGCATCCCCCTCGGAGTGGTGGAGTGCAAGAAAGCCTCTCAAACCTGCGCCAATCCGATGCAGGAAGCCTTTGTGCAGCTACAGCGTTATATGCGCAAACGTCCTGAGTCCCAAAGTGCTGGGCTAAAGGAGGGTGAACCGGGCCTGTTCCATAGCAACCTTCTAGTGATCCGTAGCAGTGGTCTGCAAGCGGACTACGGCACAATTACCTCAGAGGCGGAGCATTTCTATACCTGGAAGACGCTCTATCCGCAGGACGACGCCGCCCTCGAAGGATTAAACCCGCAGCAGCAACTAATCGCCGGGATGTTGAGTCGAGCCAACCTGCTGCAGATTCTGCGGACTAGTTCAGTTGTGATGGATACAGATGGCGGGCCTCGGGTGAAGGTGGTATGCCGCTACCAACAATTTCGCGCGGCGAACAAAGTAATGGAGCGCTTGCGGAACGGCACTACGGCCATGGCGCGCAGTGGTGTGATATGGCACACCCAAGGCTCGGGGAAATCACTGACGATGGTGTTTCTGGCGCGGATGCTGCGAGCCAGCCGCGATCTCGCGGACTATAAGATCGTGCTGGTCAATGATCGGCAAGATCTAGAAGAGCAGCTTGGAAAAACCGCTACGTTGATTGGAGGCCGGGTTAATGTGATCGAGAACCGTCAAGCGTTACGCCAACATCTGGCGACCGGCAGCTCCGACATCAATATGGTCATGGTGCACAAGTTTCAGGAACACAGACAGACCTTGAGTAATACCGTGGCTGAGGCGCTGGGCACCTACCTGGCCATACCGGCAGGCAAGACTTTTGGTGTGGTCAATCCTTCAGAGCGGATCATCCTGATGATCGACGAGGCGCACCGAACTCAAAGTTCGGATTTGGGTGAAAACCTGTTTGAGGCTTTTCCCAATGCTACTCGCTTGGCCTTCACCGGCACGCCGTTGCTGACCGAGCGCCACGGTGAGCGCAAAACCCGCAAACGCTTTGGTGAGTACATAGACACTTACCGGCTGATGGATGCGGTCAAGGATGGCGCCACCCTACAGATTTTGTACGAAGGTAAAACGGCCGATAGTGCTCTGAATGAAAAGCACGCATTTGATCAGGCCTTTGAAGACCTGTTCCGTGACCGCAGCGAAGAAGAGCTGCTAGCGATCAAAAAGAAGTATGGCGCTACCGGCGACATCCTGGAGGCCGAGAATCGCATCAACGCGATTGCCCGCGACCTAGTTAAGCATTACGTCGACAACATCTTGCCCAATGGTTTTAAGGCACAGGTGGTGTGTCATTCCAAGCTGGCCTGTGTGCGCTACCAAGCAGGTATCAAAGCGGCGTTGTCCGATCGCATCAAACAAGAACAGGCCCGGGCACTACCTGACACAGAGTTGATCCGGCGGCTGAGTTTTTTGAAAACAGCCGTCGTGGTGTCGTCAGACGGCACTAACGAGGCGGCGTTCATCACCGATGCGCGCAAACAGGCCGTGCGGATGAATGCGGTTGTTAATTTTTGCCGTAGTTTCGATTTTGACGATTCGGACAAAGAGCACACCGGCATCGCGTTTCTGATCGTATGCGACATGCTGCTGACGGGCTTCGATGCGCCCATCGAGCAGGTGATGTACATCGACAAGAAACTGCGTGAGCACACCTTGCTTCAAGCTATTGCCCGTACTAACCGGGTCAAGAGGGGTAAGCAGCGGGGCTATATCGTCGATTACATCGGCTTGGCCAACCATCTGACCAATGCGTTGACACTGTACGCGGCCAGTGATGAGCAACAAGAGCTGCAGGACGGTATGCAAAACATTACCTCCGAGTTGCCGGTGTTGGAGGAGCGTTATCAGCGTTTACTGCAACATTTCACAATCTTGGGTGTGAGTAACATCAAGGCCTTTGTCACGGGGGCTTTACCCACATTGGATGCCGATGCAGCGGTGGTGCATGAGGCCGTCAAGGCCCTTAAGGATGAAAAGCAACGGGCGGATTTTGAGGTTTACCTCAAGAAATTTTTGATGAGCCTGGACATCATTTTGCCTCATTCGTCTGCACAGCTCTACCGCGTCCCCGCCAAGCGTTTTGGTTATATCCTGCAAGTCACTAAGGAGCGTTACAAAGATTCCAGCCTCGATTTGGGCAGCGCAGGTGAAAAAGTGAAGGCGTTAATCAACGAGCACTTAATTAGTCTGGGCATTAACCCCAAGATTGAACCGGTGGAGTTATTAGCCGAGGACTTCCTGGAGAAACTCAACTCCCATGCTGGTAAAAACAGTGAGGCCAAGGCCAGTGAGATGGAGCATGCCATCCGTAAGCACTGCACTGTCCATCATGATGAGGATCCATCCTTCTTCAAGAGCCTGTCGGAAAAGGTTGATGCCCTCATTGAGAAGCACCACGACGAGTGGGACTTTTTAGCGGAAAAATTGGCCGAACTTAGAAACCAAGCTATCGCTGGCCGTCAGGAGGGCGAAGAGGGGATGAGTAAGGAGGTGACGACCTTCTACGAGCACATCGTCCAGGTTGGCTTTCCAAACGGCACGGTTGAAAGCGGGGATAAACCCAAGTTCAAAGCATTGATGGGTGTTACGGTGGAGATTTTGCAGGAGACCATTGCCAGCATTGATTTCTGGCAAAATCCGGACAAACAAAAGCGTGTTCGAGGACTGCTCAAGGCTGAAATCACTAAAGCGGGCATCGAGGAACTCAAGCAGAATCGTGAACGCGTGGCAATTGAAGTCATGAAATTGGCCAAGAACCGTCATGATGAGCTAATTCGAGCCCTGCGCCGTGGAGACGCATAAATGCAACTTCGTCAGGTTCGAGACATCGAGTATCAGTTACTGCCAGGCTCAGACCGTCAGACTACAGATATCGTAATTGAGCGAGATGGTTTGATCACAGTGCGCCCGCCCAGGCGTATGACCCCTGAGCAAGTGGATGAAACCGTACTCAGCAAACGTATGTGGATCTATCGCAACCTTGCCGATTGGCGTGACCTCAACGCCACTCGCGTGATACGTGAGTGGGTCGGTGGCGAGTCTTTTCTGTACCTGGGTAGCAGCTATCGCTTGCAGCTGGTGCAAGAGCAGGATGAGCTCCTTAAACTCAAGGATGGACGGTTCTGCCTGTTGCGGTCGGTTGTAGAAACGGGGGGACACGAACTTGCGCAGCAGACCTTTGAATCCTTCTATAAGGAAAAAGGCCTTGCCCGGCTGAGCAAGCGGGTCGCTTTCTTCGCCAGCAAGGTGGGGGTGACGCCGGGCAATGTTCACGTCAAAGATATCGGTTACCGCTGGGCATCCTGTCTAAAAAACGGAGATTTGCATTTTCACTGGAAGTGCCTGATGGCTCCGCTGACCATCATTGACTACATAGTCGTTCATGAGTTGTGTCATTTACATCATCGCGATCACTCTGATGCGTTCTGGAACGAGGTCGACAAGGTGCTGCCCGACTATCGCGACCGGAAGGAGTGGCTGCGGGGACGTGGTGCTGGTCTGGACCTTTAACGAGTAGGCGAAGCGTTATTGTTAAATCCTGCTATACGACTAACGTAATTGAGGTTAAGGCCTCAATTAACACGAGCGTGTCAGTCGGATCACTTGCTGGAATATAGCGCGGTTTAATGCCGAATTAGCGAGCACGCTTACATCGACTTGACCGAAATCACTTCAACAAACTTAAATTTTTTCCTTGCGGCCCTTGTGGCCTCTTGCTCCGCAACTAGCGAACTCAGTGTATCTGCTTCATGTACGATCTCGTGCATCTTGCCTTCGAATTCATTGCCCACGCTCAGTGTGACTCTCAGCCTAGGGGTAAAGGTTTTCGAGACTTTCTTTTTCTTCGCTGCCTTTGCCGGTTGCACTATCACGGCATCCGGAACGGTGTCTTGCACGTGTGAGTGAATTGCTGGTGCTGGGGGCTCAGACTCACCGAAGAGCGCACGGCGCATTTCTTCTTCCGTCAACTCTGTATTCATAAGTTTTCTCGAAAGGGTGTCATATATGGCGTTACAGATTTTATCAGCGCGGCCGGAATCTGTAGTCATTTGATCAGGCGTGAAGCGGTGGAGCTATCAGAGACCGGCAACGTTAGTGTCTGACCGGCAGTTTTCATTCGGATGCTGAGCATATTGGTGCTGCACGCTTGTGTTGTCGCGTCTTCACATTTACGCTTTGCTCCGTCGCGGTCAATCCCGTGGCCGGGTGTCAGAACCTGAATTGTTCGAGGCGCATGGCGTCATAGCCAGCGATTAAGTGCTTACAGAGGCTTAGCTGCTGCTTTTCTATGGCGGTCCGTGCGGGGCAGGCTTCGGCCTGGCCGGTTCCCTCGGACGCCGGTTTCTGACCCCCGTACGGTCCGCCACCCATTTCGTGTCAGAACGGCTGGGTGGACGGCTCCTTAATTGTCCGAGGAGATAAGGAAAATGACCTGTCCGCCTTTTAAGCTCGTGCGCCGCCCTGGCCGTTTTTTTCGTACCGCAAACTATCCCGGAGGATTCCGTGATGTTTGATCTCTCGCTTCTAATCGGTCTCCCCAAACCCAACTCCATCGACACTGCGTCGCTTCCCCCTGAAGATGCCGCGATTAAACTACGGCAAGCTGCCACCCTTCGGCTTAATGGAGCCCAGAGTATTCTGCTACATTTTCCGCAAGACGTTGAGCTGGCAGTGGAGCTGTTGGATGACGCTGCCGTGTTGTACGACAGGGCATTCCGGAATTTGACTGGCATCCCAGCTCAAAGCGTTCATCAACAGATCTATGAGTATGTCTCTGTCCCCTCCGCTGAAGGCGCTCCTGCGATTCGAACCCCGTGGGGCGATAAGTATGCTCCGGTAATTAAGGACGGTGTTCGTTCCGCTGAGGCTTGGCTAGAAGGCTCATCATTACCGTTATGGTGGGCGCTGTCTCAGAACAGAAAGCGTCATCGTCCAGGGGACTATCAGGAAGCATTTGAAGCAGGCTTTCTGCTGCGGTTGCAGCAGACGCTGATCATACGACGTGAGGCAGTCACTTCCCAATCAACCAGCTTCGATGTCTGAGTTTTTAATTGACGTTTGAGACTTTGCTTTCCCGCCAAACCCTCCGATCAAGCGATCTTTGATCGCGTCGATCGGAGGGTTTACTCGCTTTTTCTCGCAGCCACCGCGGTCCCCTCCTTTCATTTCAAATTTGATTAGCGTCAGCCTTCTTTTACCCGTCAATAATTGCTCGTGATCTGTATCGAGCGCAGAGCCGTTTCAGTGTCAAAGCGGATCTTTTCGTTGGGCATGTGTGTAGGTCTAGCGACAGCGGCGACAGCGGCGACAACGCGCGTAGAACGTGGCCTAGCGCATGGCGACAGAAGTGGCGACAGTCGCCACTTGTTGCGCGTTTTGACCGTGATGCTTGACCGTCTTTTCGAGTGGGTATAAAAATTGGCGCACGGATCGCTGCCGTTGACAGCACCAGCCCAGGTAGCCTGAACCTTCAAGGCTACGCCACTTGCGTGGTGGTTCTTCCCCAAGTGCGATTAGCGTCCGGCGGCTCGCACGATCACTCCCCAAGAGTGATGGATGCCTACTCTACCAATCTGTCCACTGCGGCAGACAATGGACCTACCTCGCTGCGCTGCAGCAACCTCACCTCTTGGCACACTTTGCTGCGCCAGCTCGCGCCCGTCTCTTTCTCTCGGAAAGAGACGGGCGCTCGTACCAATGCTGCAAGCCGCGTCGTACATGGCATTGCCGCAACTTTCCTCGTGACAATCGGCCTGACCAATCCGATTCGTCGCCATCCGCAACGACACAGGCGCCGGTCCTGCAGCTCATGGAAAGGCTGCACCTGACTGACAGTCAGGCATGCCCCAGGTGTCTAGATCTTTGCCTTCTCCCACCCATGATCTCCAGGCGCCGAACTCGTCAGCCGGCACAGCCTCCACCCGCCCGCATCTTCGGATGCGTCTAAGGAGGCCAGATTCATGGGTTTATGCCCTTGCTCCCGGTCGTAAGGAGCCGTTCGTTCCGCGTCAGTGAACACCTCACAGGCCGCAGGGGCCTTGATCCCTGATAACACTCAACAGCCGTGGCGGGACTACGTGAGGACAACCAGTAATGATCGAGGAGAGGGCCCATGCAGCAGTTAGATCCGAAGCTTGAACTACCACGACCACCTCGACCGTTGATTGAGTCGAACCCCGTACCCCAGCCTTATCCGGTGCAGGCACTGGGTGGGATTCTTGGGCCTGCGGTTGAGCGCATGGCCGAGGTCATCGGCGTGCCCCAAGCACTGGCCGCGCAATCGGTGTTGGCCGCCTCGGCCCTGGCCACTCAAGGTCATGCGGGCTTACAACTCGACGGGAGACATTATCCCCTGTCGTTGTACCTGATCACGGTGGCTGCGTCCGGTGATCGCAAGACCGCGTCAGACCGATCCGCACTGCTGCCAGCGCGCCAATGGGAGCGTCAGCAGTGGCAACACTATCGTGAGCAGCTCTCTCGGTACCGTGCCGCACAGCGACAAGCGCAGCGTATCAATCCTGCCGATCCCGCCCCCACAAACAGCGTACCGCTCGAAGCGGAGCCTTCGGCCCCTCGGCTGATCACCACAGACCCGACGATCGAGGCTCTGATCAAGGGGCTCTGCCATGACTTGCCGAGCATGGGGCTGTTCTGTGACGAGGGCGGACAATTCCTTGGCAGCAGCACCATGAGTCGGGACAACCGTTTGAAAGCGGTCACGACCTTGTCGTCACTCTGGGACGGTAGCCCGATTGATCGTGCTCGCTCTATGGCAGGCGAAAGCCTAAGAGCCTATGACCGGCGCCTGAGCCTGCACCTGATGCTGCAACCGTATTTGGCCATGCAGTTACTCAGTGACCCGTTGCTGCAGGGCCAAGGCATTCTAGGGCGCTGCTTGATGACCTGGCCCACCAGTCTAGCCGGGCAACGTAGCTACCAGGCTGTCGACTTGTCCAAAGACGCCGCCCTCAAGCGCTATCATCACCGCCTTTCGGCTCTGTTTTATCAGCCTTGGTCACTTTCCGATGACGGAGCCTTGCAGCTGTCAAAACTGAGCCTCAGTCCGCTGGCGCGTCGTCGCTGGATTGATTTGCATGATGCTATCGAAGCTCAGCTGGGGGAGTTTGGCGAGCTGGCCAGCGTGCGGCCCAGCGGATCAAAGGCTGCCGATAACCTGCTGCGCATCGCCGGCATTCTTGCAGTTGTGGAGGAGAGCAGCGTCGTGGAGGTCGACCATATCCAACGGGCCTCTGCCTTAGTTGGCTACTACCTCACCGAGATCCAGCGCCTGACTGAGCAGGAGCCAGTGTGTCGAGTAAAAGAGGAGGCAGACCGGCTGCTGCGATGGCTACAGGTCAAAGATTGGAAGCGTTTCAGTATTCGTGAATTGAACCGCAACGGTCCCCGCTTTGCCCGCAAGAGCAGTCGTCATGCCGCCAAGCTGCTGGTTGAGTTGATTGATCATCAGTGGTTGATCACCGATGGCCACACCTTCGAGGTGCGCCATGTTTAATCTTGATGAAGCGCTGCGCAACCATCTGGCTCAGCGTCAAAAGGAGCCTAAAGCGCGATTTGTCGCCGCTACTGTCGCCACTTTGTCGCCACGCTCAAAACCAGGCAGCACGAGGGTTGTCGCCGCTGTCGCCAGTGTCGCCACCACCCATAAAGCTATCGCCTCTACGGCAGCCATTATCCAATGGTTGAAAGAGGAGGGTGCGCATCTTTACGTCACCGACAACACGCTGTGTTTTCGCCCGACTGATTGGGCTCAGTTCGCGATTGTAAGTGCGCACTGGCGAGCCCTTTTGCATGATCTCGCGGCAGTCGATCAGGAGCAGAAAAATGGCTCGGGTCGGTAAGCGAGCGGGGCGCAATTTCGGTTTCGGTCGCCAGCTTAGCTATGCTGGACCGCAAGCACTGAAAGACCTGTTTGGCGACGGCCATTTTGCTACCGTCAAAGCCCATAGCGATCGCTGGCAGGCGTTCGTGCATTGGTGTCGATCCGATGAAGGACCGAGGGTCAACGACGCGCGCCAGATCGACCGCGAGATCCTCATGCGGTACGCCGTCCACATGCGGGAGCAGGTCGATCAGGGCAACGTCGGCATTGCCACCGCGCAGAACCGACTGTCCAGCGTGAACCGAACGATGGCCGCGCTGCGCGGTGATCAGTACGTCAAAATCCCGAGTCCGAGTAAGGCGCTGGGCTTGCAGCGCTCAAACGTGCGTAGTGAGGCTCCGCAAGGCCAAGACCGTGCGCAGGTCGAGTTGATCGCGCGGGCGCTGACAGATCGTCAGCAATCGAGGGTGAGTGCCATTGTGCTCCTCGCCCGTGAGATTGGTATGCGCCTGCGCGAAGCGATCCTGGCCGATCTGCCCCGACTGCAACGTGAGGTTCGGCAACTGGGCAAGATCAACATCCAGGATGGCACCAAAGGTGGTCGATCAGGGGCCTCGGCACCGCGCTGGATTACGGTAACGGATCAAGTCCGCGATGCCTTGGATTGGGCCAGCGCGACCTCACCCAATGGCAGCCGGAATTTGTTGGCGCCCGACGAAAGCTACAAAGACTTTATGCAGGCAGTTGTGCGACCGGCACGGGACATCCTGCATGAGTATGGATTGAAAGGTTTTCATGAGCTGCGGGCGGCTTACGCCTGTGAGCGCTATGAGCAACTGACCGGCTTCCCTGCACCCATCAATGGCTGTCGTGGTCATCGAGAAGATCGAGCACTCGATCAGCGTGCACGACAGCAGATCAGTCATGAGTTGGGACATAACCGCATCGATGTAGTGAGTGCCTACGTCGGAGGTCGGCGATGACGTCCGAGTTCGATATGGCCTTGTTTCTGAGACCCGTGCTCAAAGGTGCGCATGCCACGCGGCAGCGGCACATCAGACAGGCAGGAAGGATGCACGAGGCGATTCGTGAGCGCTGGGGATGCGCGACGCCCTGGTCGTGGAAGGAAAAGCACACTAGATGGTTTTTAGAGCACTATCTGCGTTGCTCAGCACCAGCGACTGTCTATTACTATGAATTAACAGCAGGGTTGATCCGCCGTAGAAAGACAAAAGTCGTGGTTGCCTGATAGACCTTTAAGCGTGAGCCCCTGAGTATGGGAATGCGGAGCCTTCCCATACTCAGGGGCTTGGCTGAAGAAGCGCAGGCATACTAAAGATCTGGCAACTGTCGTCACTCCTTTCGCCCTACTACACGACACGGATCGTAGCCGGTGGCGCGTACCTTTTGGATGTTCAGCGAATCGGTACGACGTTGCGATCTCTGCTTTGATTGATGGCCGACGCCGACAGGCTGCCAGTGGCCGCCTTCTGGATATGTTCACTCCACCAAGCCATCATCGGACGCCGGCGTTCGATGTAATCCGTCCGGTTGTAGGCGCTACGAACTTCGTCCTTGTCGACATGCGCCAGTGCCACCTCGATCAGCTCCGGATCCCAGCCATGCTCATTCAGGATGGTGCTCGCCATCGAGCGCAAGCCGTGGCTGACTAGACGGTCCTGAAAGCCCATGCGCTTCAACGCCATGTTGGCAGTCTGGCTATTGGCATGGGTGCGGGGGTTTCTATCTGAGGGGAACACGTACTCTCTGTTACCGCTGAGTTGCTTGAGCGTCTCCAGTAATGAAAGTGCCTGATCGGTAAGGGGGATTGTGTGCGGCCGACGCTTTTTCATGCGCTCTGGCGGAATGGTCCAAATGCGCTTGTCGAAGTCGATATCTGCCCATCGTGTGGTGGCTGCTTCGGCAGGGCGCGTCATTGTATGCAACTGCCATTCTATCAGGCAGCGGGTCGTGCGCTTGATACTGGCGTTCGCGATTTCCATCATGAGCTCGGGAAGCTCCTCAGGTGGTAGCGCAGCCATGTTCTCTTTCTTGGGTTTCTTGAACACCGCCCGAATTCCATTGAGGGGGTTCGCAAATATCAGCCCGGAGTTGACCCCGTAGTTCATGATCTCGTTAAGCCGTTGGCTCAATCGTTTCACGGTTTCGAGGCTCCCTTTTGCCTCGATTGGGCGAAGGATCTTGATAGCCATCGGAGCAGTGATTTGAGAGAGCGGCGTTGTTTTCATGCTTGGGAAAACATGGAGTGTCAGCGATCTCCAAATGTCTTCGGCGTAGGCTTTGGTTACGGAGTCTTTCTTCAGCTCGAACCAGGCCGTGGCCACCTTCTCGAAAGTGTGTTCACTCTCAGCAAGTTTGGCTTGCCTTACCTCATCACGCTGGGTTTTGGGATCAATGCCCAAAGCTAGCAACTCACGCGCCTCTGCGGCTTTCTTTCGGGCGTTGGCTAGTGAGAGGTCGGGGTATGGACCAAGCGCCATGTTGAGACGGCTTCTGGTCAACGGCTCCCGGTAATTGAAATTCCACATCATCGAGCCGCTGGCGCGTACTCGAAGCTGCAAGCCATCCCCGTCGCTGAGGACGAAGTCTTTACCAGTTGCCTTGACTGCCTTGAGCTGGCGATCGGAGAGGCGGGTTGCGTTAGTAGGCATGGGGCTACCTCCAGCACCGTTTTGGTATCCTGAAAGTAGCATTTGGCAGCCCGGGATACCACCTGGGATACCAAAGCGCCTGGAACTCAGAAGGCCTCAAAAGTCCACGGAAGCCCTGGAGGCCTCGTATTTACTGGATTTCAGGCACAAAAAAAGACGTCCGTGGACGTCTTTAGATGATGAAGTGGTGGAGCCGGGGGGATTTGAACCCCCGTCCGCCAGTACTCCGCTGTCGGTACTACATGCGTAGCCGTGTCTATTAAGTTAACCCTCAGCGACCCGACGGGCAGGGTGCTTTGGGCGAGTTGTGTAAGTTTTAGCCGCTTCGTCCACAACGTACTGCACGGCGATTCTGTTCTATATGACAATCATTTTGGGTTTACAGACATCCCCTGATGATTGCTGAGCCCGAAGGCATCAGGAGTGCATGTCAGCTGCAATTAAGCAGCGAGAGCAGCACCGTATTGGTCGTCATTGGCAACTATAAGAAGTTGCAACAGTGGATTTACGAGTTCTGTTACCAACTCGGCATGCACCTAAAGTTTCGCAACCGGCGTCGAATCCTAAACGGCCCCGTGCTTGTAACTCGTTGTTTCATAGTGAGTGACAAGCTCGTGCAGTGTACGCCAAACGGTCACAGAAGGCCAACCCGAAGGTTGACCTTGAGCGGCAGCGTGCCTATTGGTTGCCACCTTTGTCGCTGTTCTGCAGGTCTTGCAGGGCTTTGGAGGTGATCTCGATGCACTTCTTGTCATCACCGGCTGCATGGGCTGCCTTGGCCTGGGAGACGGCGGTGTCGATTTCGCCGCTTTTACCGGAGGTGTCAGTAGCCAGCAGGGCTTTACCGTTGTTGATTTTGTCGAGGTTGATTTTGCACAGGTCAGGTTCACCGGCCGCGAAAACAGGGGAGGCCAGCATCGCCGCAGTGATGAACAGGCCAGCAAGAGCAGTGCGCTTCATCGGTAATCTCCTTGTACACATAAGGCTCGATGCTGCTCCGAAGTTGGGGCAGCCAGCGAAGTCGTTGATGGCCTCCATCGCGAAGACCTATGCAGATGACTGCGCCGGCGCGCCGGGGTTCTGTTTTTTTACAGATTTAATCTGCGCGGGCCTGGGTGACGCGGTCCACGAGGTACACCAGCCCGTGGTAATCGATACCGCCATGCTGGCTCAGGCCGATTTCGCAGGTGCGGCTGGTGGAAATCCCTTCGCTGCAATGTTGCACCGCATCCTTGAGCGTTCGCAGTGAGTGGGCGTTGAGCTCCGGCGTGGTGAAGCCTTTGTCGCCGGCGAAGCCGCAGCAGTGGATGCCTTCCGGGATTACCACGGTTTTGGAGCAGCGTCGTGCCAGGTCGATCAACGCCTGGCTTTCGCCCAGGTGTTGGGTACTGCACGTGACGTGCACGGCGATGGGTGCTTCCTGTGGGGTGAAGTCGAGGCGGGTCATCAGATGGGTGCGGATGAAGCGCACCGGGTCGTAGAGATCCAGGCGCGTTTCCCCGAGGTCCTGCATCAGCCGTAGTGTGCACGGACTGGTGTCGCAGTAGATCGGGTCGAGGCCGCCACGACTGGCGTGGAGCAGGGCGCCGATCATCTCCTGGCGTTTGTGTTCGGCCTGTTCGGCGTAGCCCTTGGAAGCGAAAGGCTGGCCGCAGCACAGGTTGTCCTGGTTGTCGGGGAATACGACTTGGTAGCCGGCTTTTTCCAGCAGGCCGCGGGTCTTGTCATACAGCGACATCTGCTCTTTATCACCGGCTGCGGGGCCCATGGCGCGTGAGACGCAAGCGGCCAGGTAAACCACGCGCGGTCGCTGGTCATTGACGGGCGGGCTGAAGCGTATGGCTTTTTCCGGCTGCGGCATGGCGGTGGTCCATTGCGGGATCTGTCCTTTGGACAGCCGGGTGATGTTTGCCGAGAGTTTTGCAAGGCGCGGTGCGCCCAGCAGCATACGCGCGCCATTGGCGACGTGCAGTGTGAAGCGCGCACCTTGCAGGGCTGTAGCGAAATGGCTGGCCAACCACTCGGCCGTTTTCGTACGGTCGGCGTCGCGAGCACGCAGCTTTTTTACCAAGTCACCGGTATTGATGCCTACAGGGCAGCGTTGGGCGCATAACCCGGTAGCGGCGCAGGTATCGATGCCTTGATAGTGGTACGCGGCTTCCAGTTCAGTGGTATCGATGCCCGCGCGCCGTTTGGCCTGGATGTCGCGCCAGATCACGATACGTTGGCGCGGGCTCAGGGTCAGTCCCTTCGACGGGCAGACCGGCTCGCAAAAACCGCACTCGATGCACTTATCCACAAGCTCATCGGCTGCGGGCAAGGGCTTGAGGTGTTTGAGGTGGATTTGCGGGTCTTCGCTGAGGACCACGTCCGGGTTGAGAATGCCGTTAGGGTCGAGCAGGCGTTTAAGCTGCCACATCAGTTGATAGGCGTCGCTGCCCCATTCCAGCTCGACGAAGGGCGCCATATTGCGGCCGGTGCCGTGTTCGGCTTTCAGCGAGCCACCGAATTCCACCGCCACCAGCTGCGCTACGTCGTCCATGAACGCTTGGTAGCGTGTGACTTCTTCGCTGCTGTTGAAGCCTTGGGTGAACACAAAGTGCAGATTGCCTTCCAGGGCGTGTCCGAAAAGGATCGCTTCGTCGTAGTGATGTTTGTCGAACAGTTCGATCAGGCGGTTGACGCCGATGGCCAGTTGTTCGACCGGGAAGGTCACGTCTTCAATGATCACCGTGGTGCCGGTTTTACGCACGGCGCCAACGGCAGGGAAGGTGTCTTTGCGGATGGCCCATAAACGGGCGTTCTCCACTGGGTCTTCGGTGAAGTCGACCTGTTTTTCCACAGGGTAAGGCGCCAGGGAGGCCATGATCAGCGTGATCTGTTCGTGCAGCAGCGACGGCGACGCCGCGCGGGATTCAATCAGCAGCGCGCAGGCGTTTTCCGACAGGTGCTGTACGAAGGCCGGCATGCCCGGTTTGTTCTGTACCGAGCGCAGGCTGCGCCGGTCGAGTAACTCGACCGCCGAGACCGGTTGGGTTTTCAGTACCGTCACTGCGTTGCAGCAGGTTTCGACGTCCGGGAAGACAATCAGCGCCGACGCCTTGTTCGGGTGATCAATCACCGTGTCGTACGTCACCGCGCTGATAAAGCCCAAAGTGCCCTCGGAGCCCACCAGCAGGTGACTGAGAATATCCAGGGGCTCGTCAAAATCGACCAAGGCATTGAGTGACAAGCCGGTGGTATTTTTCAGACGGTATTTGTGGCGGATCTTGGCTGCCAGTTGGGTGTTTGCGCGTGTCTCGCGGCCCAATGTCGCCAAGCGCTCAAGCAGCGCGCCATGCTGTTGCCGAAAGGCGGTGACGCTGGCGGCGTCCTCGGTGTCCAGGCGACTGCCGTCAGCCAGCACCAGGCGGATGCCCGCCAAGGTGTGATAAGTGTTTTGTGCCGTGCCGCAGCACATACCGCTGGCGTTGTTGGCAACGATGCCGCCGATTTTGCAGGTGTTGATCGACGCCGGGTCGGGACCGATCTTGCGCCCGAACGGCGCGAGCCAAGCGTTGGCCTGGGCGCCGATCACCCCAGGTTGCAGGCGGATCTGCGTGCCTTGCCCGCGAATCTCGCGGCCGTTCCAATTGTCGCCCAGCACAATCAGCACAGAGTCAGTGATGGCTTGGCCGGACAAACTGGTGCCTGCCGCACGGAAAGTCACGGATACCTGGTCGCGTTGGGCCAGTTGCAGCAGTGCCACCACTTCGTCTTCCGACTCTACACGGATCACCAGTTGTGGGATCAGTCGGTAAAAGCTGGCGTCGGTGCCGAAGGCCAGGGTGGAAAGCGGGTCGTCGAAGCGTCGATCTTTCGGAATCAGCTGTGCGACGTCGCGCAGAAAAGCAGCAGGCAGGCTCATCGGTCCTCCAGAAATAGTTGACGCCGCAACCGTGGTCCGGCGTCGATGCTTACCCTATTACGTGCAGGTCTTTAGTGCACCAGCATACCGGTGAACCAGTAAGCCTGCGCCAGGGTGATCAACCCGACGATCGTGGCGAAAAACAGGCTGTGCTTGAGGGTGAAGCGGAACAGGTCGGATTCCTTGCCCACTAGGCCCGTAGCCGCGCAGGCCACGGCGATCGATTGCGGCGAAATCATCTTGCCGGTCACGCCGCCACTGGTGTTGGCTGCCACCAAGAGGGTGTCGTTGACGCCGATCTGGTGGGCGGTGGTGGCTTGCAGCGAGCTGAACAGAGCATTGGACGAGGTGTCGGAGCCTGTCAGGAAAACCCCCAGCCAGCCGAGGAAAGGCGAGAAAAACGGGAAAGCAGCGCCCGTGGCCGCCAATACCAGCGCCATGGTCGACGACATACCGGAGTAGTTGGTGACGAAGGCGAATGCCAGCACCATGCCGATGGACAGGATAGGCCAGCGCAGTTCGTAGAAAGTCTCTTTTAAAGTGGTCAGACCAGTTTTTATATCGATTTTCAGCACCAGCATCGAGATCAGGGCAGAGAAGAAAATCGCGGTGCCGGTGGCTGAGATAGGGTCCAGTTTGAATACGGCCGGAATCGCGGTCGGGTTGGTGACGATCGGAGCGACTTTGATCACCATTTGATCCAGATGGGGAATCGCGAAGTTGAAGACCCAGCTGTACATCGAGCCGCCTGCGGCGAACATTGCTTTAAAGGGCTTGAGGGTCCAGATGGTGACCAATACGGTCAGGATCAGAAACGGCGACCACGCTTTGAAAATCTGCCCCAGGCTATAAGGCGAGGCGACTGTGCTGCGTGGCTGGCCGAAACCACCGGCGCTGGCGGTGATCGCTGTGTTGGACGTGACACCGGCAATCTGTGCGCCGGCGGTGCGTTTGGGCTGCCAGACCTTCAGGAACAGGGTCAGGGCGATCAGGCTGGCCAGGGCCGAGGTGATGTCCGGTAGCTCCGGGCCAATGAAGTTGGAGGTGAAGTACTGGGTGACGGCAAAGCTTGCGCCCGCCACCAGCGCCGCCGGCCAGGTTTCGCGAACGCCGCGCAGGCCGTCCATCATGAACACCAGCCAGAACGGCACGAACAGCGATAGCAGTGGCAGTTGGCGACCGGTCATGGCGCCGATCTTGAACGCATCGATACCAGTCACCTGGCCGGCGACGATGATAGGAATGCCCAGTGCACCGAAGGCAACAGGCGCGGTGTTGGCGATCAGGCACAGGCCGGCAGCGTACAGCGGGTTGAAGCCCAGGCCCACCAGCAGCGCGGCGGTGATCGCTACAGGCGCACCGAAACCGGCAGCCCCCTCCAGGAAGGCGCCGAAGCAGAAGCCGATCAGCAATACCTGCAGGCGTTGGTCGTCGGTAATCGACAGGACCGAGCTGCGGATAATCTCGAATTGGCCGCTTTTGACCGTCAGCTTGTAGAGGAATACGGCGGCCACGATGATCCACGCGATAGGCCACAGGCCATAGGCGAAACCGTAACCGGCGGCGGCGAACGCCATGTCTACCGGCATCTGAAACGCGAAGATTGCGACCAGTATCGACAGTGCCAGAGTAATGCTCCCGGCGACGTGACCTTTGAGGCGAAACACGGCCAGGGCCAGGAAGAAGAATACGATGGGGATAACGGCCGCCAATGCGGAAAGGCCGAGGCTGCCGAGAGGGCTGTAGAGCTGTTGCCAGGTTTGCATATGGGGTGGCCCCTAATTGTTGTTGGTCAGGCACTATTCAGGCGGTTTGGATAATTGGTAAGACCAATTTACAAGCGCTGTCGGCTAGAGTAAAAGCCAGGGTGTGGGTGTGTCAATTTGCCGCTCACGAAACTTTGGTCGTAGCGCGCTAGGCGAGGGGTTCTGGTTGGGTCAATCAAGGGGCTTCTGATAGGTGCTGCAAGCGCGGCGATAGGCCAGAATAGAGGCCCCGGCGAGTGGTCGGGATTGTGGGGAGTGAGTTATGGGGTTTGATCAGGTGCGTCAGCGCCGTTTGTCCGACGATATTGTCGAGCAGCTCGAGGGCATGATCCTTGAGGGCACGCTGAAGTCAGGCGAGCGCTTGCCGGCCGAGCGCGCTCTGGCGGAACAGTTCGGTGTGTCGCGCCCATCGTTGCGTGAGGCGATCCAGAAGCTGGCGGCCAAGGGGTTATTGGTCAGTCGCCAGGGGGGGGGTAACTATGTGGCGGAGTCTCTGGGGTCGACCTTCAGTGATCCTTTACTGCATCTGCTGGAGAACAACCCCGAGGCGCAGCGTGATCTGCTGGAGTTTCGCCAGACGCTCGAAGCGTCCTGCGCCTATTACGCGGCGCTGCGCGCCACCGAGGTCGACCGTGAGCGGCTGACGGCGGCATTTGACGCTTTGCAGGATTGCTATACCCGGGCGGACGAGGTGAGCCGGTTGGAGGAGGGGGCGGCCGATGCGCGGTTTCATTTGGCGATTGCCGAGGCCAGCCATAATGCTGTGTTGTTGCACACCATTCGCGGGCTGTTCGACCTGCTCAAGCGCAACGTGGTGACCAACATTGGTGGCATGTACCAGCAACGCACGGAAACGCGCGACATGCTGATCAGCCAGCATCGTGACTTGTATCTGGCAATTATCGAAGGGCGGGCCGAGCAGGCGCGCGAAGTCTCAACACGTCACCTGCTGTATGTGCAGGAAGTGTTGGAGGAAGTGCGTCAGGAGGTTCAGCGTGTAGCGCGGGCGGAGCGGCGTAAAGGCATGTAGCCTGGGGTGAGTCACCCAGGCTACATCGTCGCAAGAGTTACTCTTCCTTGCCCTTGTTGCGTACGGCGCGATGCAACTCACGGTTGGAGTCGCGTTCGCGCTCGGTATCACGCTTGTCGTATTCCTTCTTGCCCTTGCCCAGCGCGATCTCGCACTTGACCAGGTGCTTGCTCCAGTACCAGGACAAGCAGACACAGGCGTAGCCTTTCTGCTGTACGGCGGCTGCAAGTTTATCGATCTCGCGGGCATTGAGCAGCAGCTTGCGCGTGCGTACCGGGTCGGCAATCACGTGGGTGCTCGCGGTGGTCAGCGGGGTGATATGACTGCCGAGCAGCCATGCCTCGCCATCCTTGAGCAATACGTAGCTGTCGACCAGTTGCAGCTTGCTGGCTCGCAGACTTTTTACTTCCCAGCCGGCCAGGACCAGACCAGCCTCGAACCGATGTTCGATGAAGTAATCGTGTCGCGCCTTTTTATTTTGCGCGATGGTCCCTGTGGGGTGTTTCTTTTGTTTAGCCATAGGGGCGGCATTATAGGGAGTTGCGAGGCTGTCGGCTACGGTCAACCTGCGTGCTTGAGCGTGTTCGACGAATCCCGGACAATACGGGCAGTTCTTTGATTTTTTTCTCTCGCGGATCGGGCTGTTCTTTTCGCGATGTTTGCCTCAGCAGTGGAAATAACGCTCACATGACGACGCATATTCAACGTTCGGCCCTGCTACCCTATCCGGCGCAGGCGCTCTATGACCTGGTCAACGACGTGGCGCGTTACCCGGAATTCCTGCCGTGGTGTTCTACTGCTGAGGTGCTGGAGAGCACTGACGAGCACATGGTTGCCAGTGTCGGCGTGGCCAAGGGTGGGCTCAGCCAGCACTTTGTAACGCGCAATGTGCTGGTACCCGGGAAGTCCATCGAAATGAACCTGCAGGAAGGCCCATTCACTCAATTGCACGGGGTGTGGGTATTCAAAGCGCTGACCGACAAAGCCTGCAAAATCAGCCTGGACCTGTCCTTTGATTACGCAGGCCCGGTTGTACGGGCGACCTTGGGCCCTCTATTCAATCAGGCCGCCAATACATTAGTGGATGCATTTTGCCAGCGAGCCAAACAACTGCATGGTTGAGATTGAAGTGGTGTATGCCGCCATGGATCGCCAGGTTTTATTGGCGGTTACAGTGCCGGAGGGCACGAGCTTAAGGGCTGCGGTGCAGGCATCGGGAATCACGGCGCAATTTCCGGGGGTGGAGTTGGCTGAGTGCCCTCTGGGAATTTTCGGTAAGGTGGTCGAAAAGCCGGATGAACGCACCGTGAGTGCGGGGGATCGCATCGAGATCTACCGGCCTTTGCTGGCAGACCCTAAAGAGGTGCGTAGACTGCGCGCGGCCAAGGCTGCGATGGCCAGACAACAAAGCTCATGAGTTCACACACAACAAAAAGCCCGGCATGCCGGGCTTTTTGTTGTGTGGCGTAAAGTTACTGCGGGCTGGCGTCCAGTGGTTCCGGGGTCGGGACCGGGACGGTCTTCACGCCGTCGACGTCCTTCTGGATCTGGTCCAGCAAGGAGCCTGGCTTGGCCGGTACCTCGGATTTCGGCTTCTCGGCTTCTTGTGCAGGTGCGGTTACATTTGTACCGTTGTCCTTGCCGAGCAGGGCATCATCACGGCTTACGCCGGGCTTGAAGTCACCCGACAGGCTGACAAGCTGATCGTTGCCATTAAAAATGACGCTGACGCGCTCCTGCTGGCGTTCACCGCCACCGGGCTGGATGCTGTAGAGATAATCCCAGCGATCGGCATGGAAAGTGTCAGTCAGCAGGGGATTACCCATGATAAACCGTACTTGCCGTCGGGTCATTCCCGGGCGTAACTGGTCTATCATGTCCTGCGTGACGACATTGCCCTGTTGGATGTCGATTTTGTAAACCCCGGGGAATGAACAACCGGCGAGTGCGAGCAGTCCCACAAAGGTGAAACTGGTTAGCAAGAGCTTGGTGTTTTGCATCGGTGGGCGACTTCCACTATCTTGGCTGGGACAACGTTAAACGCCGATCATACCCGTATTAAGAGAAGCTGCGAAGCAGCATCCGCGAGAAAGCTAACCATGGTTGAAAATAGCGAACTACGCAAAGTCGGTCTCAAAGTGACTCTGCCACGAGTCAAAATTCTACAAATGCTCGATTCTGCTGAGCAGCGTCACATGAGTGCCGAAGATGTCTACAAGGCGCTGATGGAGTCCAACGAGGACGTTGGCCTGGCCACGGTTTATCGTGTGCTGACCCAGTTTGAAGCCGCGGGGCTGGTGGTTCGTCATAATTTCGACGGCGGTCATGCGGTGTTTGAGTTGGCCGACGGTGGTCATCATGACCATATGGTTGACCTGGATACCAATGAGGTTATCGAGTTCACCAGTCCCGAGATCGAAGCTTTGCAGCATAAGGTCGCTGAAGAGCATGGATTCGATTTGGTTGACCACAATCTGGTTTTGTACATCCGTAAGAAAAAGTAAAAAGCGACGCAGATTCACTCTGCGTAACGACCGAAGGCGACCTCAGGGTCGCCTTCGCGTTTTCTATATAAAGAGAAAGACTTGGTTAAGCCTTTGCGGCTACCACCATTTTCTTTGCGTGGGCCAAAGACTCTTTGGTCAAATCTATGCCCCCCAGCATGCGTGCCACTTCCTCCACACGTTCTGATTTGTTCAGCTTGGACACCGCCGTATGCGTTGCATCACTGCCGCGCACTTTGTGCACGAATAGGTGCTGGTGCCCTTGAGCGGCCACTTGCGGCAAGTGCGTCACCGTAAGCACCTGGCCGCGATCTCCCAAACGTCGCAATAATTGGCCAACAATCTCTGCAGTCGGCCCGCCGATCCCCACATCCACTTCGTCGAACACCAAGGTGGGTACGCGTGAGGTCTGGGCCGTTATCACCTGTATGGCAAGGCTGATACGCGAGAGCTCGCCGCCGGAAGCGACCTTGGCCAGGGCCTTGAGCGGTTGTCCCGGGTTGGCGCTGACCAGCAGCTCCACCTGCTCCAGGCCATGGGGTTGCAGTTCATGGCTGGTGTTCGTGTGCAATTCGATGGTAAAGCGGCCGCCAGGCATGCCCAGGCGCTGGATTTCCTGCTCTACCGCGCTGGCCAGCCCAGTGGCAGCTTGATGGCGCAGGTCACTCAGTTCTCGCGCTTTCTCATGGTAATGACGGGCAAATGAAGCGAGTTCTTCACCGAGGCGTTCGATGGACTCGTCGTTTGCGTTCAGGGTTTCGATCTCATCCAGCAATTTCTGCTGCATCGCCGCCACTTCAGTGGGTTGGATCCGATGTTTGCGTGCCAGCGTATAAATGGTGTCCAGGCGTTCTTCTATTTCCTGGAGACGAGCAGGGTCGGCATCAAAGTGATCCAGGAAGCGGTTCAGTTCACCCACAGCTTCCTCGACCTGGATTTGTGCGCTGGTCAGTAGCGTGGTGGCTTCGCTTAATGAGCCGGATGCGCTGTTTACGCTGGACAGGCGATTGAGGCTGGCCGTGAGTGCATTGAGCACATTGCCGGAATCACTCTCGCTGCATTGCTCCACTACCTGGCGGCAGATACCCAGCAGGGTTTCTGCATTGGTGAGGTTCTTGTGTTCCTGTTCCAGTTGTTCCAGCTCTGTCTCGCCCAGGCCCAGGCTTTCCAGTTCTTCAAGTTGATAGCTGAGCAACTGGTGGCGAGCGCGCTGTTCGTCGCCTGAGTTGGACAGGCTCTCCAGCTCCTGGCGGGTCTGGCGCCAACGTTGGGCGGCCAGTTGCACTTGGCGGGCCAGGTCGGTAGCGCCGGCGTATTCATCCAGCAAGCGACGGTGGGTGTCGGTTTTCAGCAGGGATTGGTGTTCGTGCTGACTGTGGATATCGATCAGCAGTTCGCCCAGGGCTTTCAAGTCGCCAAGGGGACAGGGTGTGCCATTGATATAGCCGCGTGAGCGCCCTTCGGCAGTGATGACTCGGCGCAGGATGCACGGGCCTTCATTATTGAGGTCGCGCTCAGTCAGCCAGGCTTCGGCTTCGGGGATGTCCGCCAGATCAAAGGTGGCCAGGATATCGGCCTTTTCCGCGCCGGGACGAACTACGCCACTGTCGGCCCGGTCGCCCAGGGTCAAGCCTAGGGCGTCGAGCATGATGGACTTGCCGGCGCCGGTTTCGCCTGTGATTACGCTCATCCCGCGATCGAGTTCAAGATCAAGGTGTTCAACAATGGCGTAGTTATGTACGGACAGGTGCACCAGCATGACGGCCGCTCCCAAGCTTTAAGTCTGGTTATTTATACAGTGTTTTGTTCGGGGCTGACAATCCTGTCGCTTAGCTCGATTTGCTTGGGAGTTTTTGTTTTTTAGCGCAATGCGGAATGAGGGTGACGGAAATGATCCGAGTCTTTTGAAAGACTTTTGGTAACGCCTGCGCCCTTGAACCTGAAAATTGTGGCCCCATATACCGGAACAGAAGCGCGAGTTGAGTTCGCGCATGATTTTGAAAGGAGAAATCTATGGCTGACGAACAGACGCAGGATACGCAAACTCCAGACGCCAATTCGGCTGTCGGCGATGAGCTGGCAACTCGTGTACAAGTGCTTGAAGAGCAATTGGCCGCTGCGCAGGATCAGTCTTTGCGTGTTGCCGCTGATCTGCAGAACGTCCGCCGCCGTGCCGAGCAGGATGTAGAAAAGGCCCACAAATTCGCACTGGAAAAATTCGCGAGTGACTTGCTGCCGATTATCGACAGCCTGGAGCGTGGTCTCGAGTTGTCCAACCCAGACGACGAAAACATCCGTCCGATGCGCGAAGGGATCGAGCTGACCCTGAAAATGTTCCAGGACACCCTGAAGCGTTATCAGTTGGAAGCTGTGGATCCGCAGGGCGGCGAACCGTTCAACGCTGAGCATCACCAAGCCATGGCCATGCAGGAGAGCCATGACCTTGAGCCTAACAGTGTGTTGAAAGTATTCCAGAAGGGTTACCTGCTCAACGGTCGCTTGCTGCGCCCGGCAATGGTGGTGGTGAGCAAGGCTCCCGCACCGGTTTCACCTTCTATTGATGAGCAGGCTTGAAATCAGTCGTAACGGCCCCATCTATAAGTCAAGCGTTTAAGTGCTACCGCAGTTAGCCACCACTGCTGCGGCATCCAAATTCAAGTTTCTGGAGAGTAAATCATGGGCAAAATTATCGGTATCGACCTGGGGACCACCAACTCCTGCGTCTCCGTGCTGGAAAACGGCGTTGCAAAAGTTATTGAAAACGCCGAAGGCGCGCGTACCACGCCGTCGATCATTGCTTACGCCAACGACGGTGAAATCCTTGTTGGTCAGTCGGCCAAGCGTCAGGCTGTAACTAACCCGCATAACACGCTGTATGCGGTAAAGCGTCTGATCGGTCGTAAGTTCGACGAAGAAGTCGTACAGAAAGACATCAAGATGGTGCCTTACAAAATCGCCAAGGCCGACAACGGTGACGCCTGGGTTGAAGTAAATGGCAACAAGATGTCTGCACCGCAGATTTCGGCTGAAGTCTTGAAAAAGATGAAGAAAACCGCCGAAGACTACCTCGGCGAAACCGTCACCGAAGCGGTGATCACCGTTCCGGCCTACTTCAACGACAGCCAGCGCCAGGCGACCAAAGACGCCGGCCGCATCGCGGGCCTGGACGTAAAACGTATCATCAACGAACCAACTGCAGCCGCTCTGGCTTACGGTATGGACAAGGCCAAGGGCGACCACACTGTGATCGTTTATGACCTGGGTGGCGGTACTTTCGACGTTTCCGTGATCGAGATCGCTGAAGTTGACGGCGAGCACCAGTTCGAAGTGTTGGCCACCAACGGTGACACCTTCCTGGGTGGTGAAGACTTCGACATTCGTCTGATCGACTACCTCGTTGACGAATTCAAGAAAGAAAGCGGCATGAACCTCAAGGGTGACCCGCTGGCGATGCAGCGCCTGAAAGAAGCTGCTGAAAAGGCCAAGATCGAGCTGTCCTCGAGCATGTCGACTGACGTGAACCTGCCGTACATCACTGCAGATGCCACCGGTCCTAAGCACTTGAATGTGAAGATCTCCCGCGCCAAATTGGAAGCGCTGGTTGAAGACCTGGTTCAACGCACCATCGAGCCTTGCCGCATTGCACTGAAAGACGCAGGTATCGACGTTGGTTCCATCAACGACGTGATCCTGGTTGGCGGTCAGACCCGTATGCCACTGGTTCAGCAGAAAGTAACCGAGTTCTTCGGCAAGGAAGCACGTAAAGACGTGAACCCGGACGAAGCGGTTGCCATGGGTGCTGCCATCCAGGGCGCGGTCCTGGCCGGTGACGTGAAAGACGTGTTGTTGCTGGACGTCAGCCCGCTGACCCTGGGTATTGAAACCATGGGCGGCGTGATGACTGCGCTGATCGAGAAAAACACCACGATTCCTACCAAGAAATCGCAAGTGTTCTCGACTGCCGACGACAACCAGGGCGCCGTGACTATTCACGTGCTGCAAGGTGAGCGTAAGCAGGCTGCGCAGAACAAATCCCTGGGCAAGTTCGACCTGTCCGAGATTCCACCAGCACCACGTGGCGTGCCGCAAATCGAAGTGACCTTCGATATCGACGCCAACGGCATTCTGCACGTAGGCGCGAAAGACAAGGCGACCGGCAAAGAGCAGAAGATCACCATCAAGGCCAACTCCGGCCTGTCTGATGAAGAAATTCAACAGATGATTCGTGATGCCGAAGCCAACGCTGACGCGGATGCCAAGTTTGCCGAATTGGCCGGTGCCCGTAACCAGGGTGATGCCTTGGTTCACTCGACGCGCAAAATGGTCGCTGATGCTGGCGATAAGGTGACTGCCGAAGAGAAGGCCGCGATCGAGGCTGCCGTGGTTGCTCTGGAAGCCGCTGTCAAAGGCGACGACAAGGCTGCCATCGAAGCCAAGGTTGAGGAGCTGTCGAAAGTCTCCGCGCCGGTTGCTCAGAAAATGTACGCTGAGCAAGGTCAGCCGGCAGACGGCGCTGCGCAACATGCAGAGCCTGAAGCCAAGCACGATGATGTTGTCGATGCCGAGTTCGAAGAAGTCAAAGACCAGAAGTAAGTTGGTCGCCCGGTTGACCGCTATCAAGCGGTGACTGGTAGGATGTCGCCGCGCGGGAGCTTGCTCCCGCGTTGGTGTGTCTGGGGTATGCGAATTTTTACAGTATGCGACAGCGTTCGGATGCTGGCGGTGTGATCGGGAATGCTCCTGCTTTCCGAGCAGTAAATACCGCGCTTTTGGCTGGGACTCCGGCTAAAAAGCAGTAATGACCAGGATCGTTGAATTGACGTGAGTTGGGTCCGGGCCTGTATTGGGGCTCAACGAGTTTGGCAAGGCTCAGGAGGGTCTGGCTGAACGTCCTTAAGAGTGCAAAGACTTATGGCAAAGCGTGACTATTACGAAGTATTGGGTGTGGAGCGCGGCTCCAGCGAGGCGGACCTGAAGAAGGCTTACCGTCGCCTGGCGATGAAGCATCACCCTGACCGTAATCCGGATAGCAAAGAATCCGAAGAACTGTTCAAAGAGGCTAACGAAGCCTACGAATGTCTGTCTGACCCTAACAAGCGTGCGGCCTACGACCAGTATGGCCATGCCGGTGTCGACCCTAGCATGGGCGGTGGTGGTGGCGGTTTTGGTGGTCAGAACTTCTCCGATATCTTCGGCGATGTCTTCAGTGACTTCTTTGGCGGCGGCCGTGGTGGTCAGCGTGGTGGCGCCCAGCGTGGCAGCGACCTGCGCTACACCTTGGAGCTGAACCTGGAAGAAGCCGTGCGCGGCACCAGCGTCAATATCCGTGTGCCGACGCTGGTCAATTGCAAACCGTGCGATGGCTCCGGTGCCAAGAAGGGCTCCTCGCCGATCACCTGCCCGACCTGTGGTGGTATTGGCCAGGTCCGCATGCAGCAAGGTTTCTTCTCGGTGCAGCAGACCTGCCCGCGCTGCCATGGCCAGGGCAAGATCATTTCCGACCCATGCGACTCCTGCCACGGCGAAGGTCGTGTCGAAGAGTACAAAACCCTGTCGGTGAAAGTGCCGGCGGGTGTGGATACCGGTGATCGTATTCGTCTGTCGGGCGAAGGCGAAGCGGGTACTCAGGGCGGCCCTACGGGTGACTTGTACGTGGTGATCAATGTGCGCGAGCACTCGATCTTCCAGCGCGATGGCAAGCACTTGTTCTGCGAAGTGCCGATCAGTTTTGTCGATGCGGCCTTGGGTGGCGAGCTCGAGATTCCTACGCTTGATGGGCGTGTGAAACTCAAGATTCCTGAAGGTACGCAGACCGGCAAGCAGTTCCGTATCCGTGGCAAAGGCGTTGCACCGGTGCGCGGCGGCGGTGCTGGTGACCTGATGTGCCGTGTGGCGGTGGAAACGCCGGTCAATCTCAATCGTCGTCAGCGTGAATTGCTGGAAGAGTTCCGCAGCTCGCTGGAGGGGGACGACTCCCATTCTCCGAAGACCACTGGCTTTTTCGATGGCGTGAAGCGCTTCTTCGGCGACCTGTAAGGAAGTGAGTATGCGACGTATAGCCGTAATGGGCGCTGCAGGGCGCATGGGCAAGACGCTGGTCGAGGCGGTGCAGCAACGCTCGCCGGCTTCCGGGTTGACCGCAGCAATCGTCCGTCCCGGCAGCACGCTGATCGGTGCGGATGCGGGTGAGCTGGCCTCGTTGGGGCGAATCGGTGTTTCGCTGTCCGGTAATCTGGAGCAGGTGGCTGATGAATTCGACGTATTGATCGATTTCACGCTGCCGGATGTGATGCTGAAGAACCTGTCGTTCTGCCGCAAGGCCGGCAAGGCTATGGTGATCGGTACCACCGGCTTGAGTGCCGAGCAGAAGCAGTTGTTGGTTGAGGCGGGCAAGGACATTCCTATCGTTTTCGCTGCCAACTTCAGTGTAGGGGTGAACCTGTCGCTCAAGTTGCTGGATCTGGCGGCTCGCGTTCTGGGGGATGAGGCGGATATCGAGATTATCGAGACTCATCACCGCCACAAGATCGATGCGCCGTCCGGTACTGCGTTGCGTATGGGGGAGGCGATTGCCGATGCCCTGGGGCGTGACCTGTCGAAAGTCGCTGTGTACGGCCGCGAAGGCCATACCGGTGCGCGCGCGCATGACACCATTGGCTTTGCCACCGTTCGGGGTGGTGATGTGGTGGGGGATCACACCGTGTTGTTCGCTGCTGAAGGCGAGCGCCTGGAAATCACTCACAAGGCATCCAGTCGCATGACTTTTGCCAAGGGTGCAGTGCGTGCTGCGCTTTGGCTGGAAGGTCGCGAGCCTGGCCTTTACGACATGCGTGACGTGCTGGATCTGCACTAATCAGTAGCTAAAACGGGGCCTCACGCTTATGCTTTGGCTCCGTTTTTACCCGCTAGGCGACGTCCTGTCGCATTCCCCTGCCTTTAAGGCTCATTAGCGGTGGACCAAAAAAGCCTTTTTCTGTAAGCTACAGCTTTAGTGTGTCCACTAAAAGCGCGCAGAATAATTCAGTGAAGAAGCGGGGTGACGTGTCCATACGTCACTCCGCTTTTTTACAACCTGCGATCGCCCTTTCAGGCTTTATTTACGGGAGGTCTTCTTGACTAAGCCAGCCATACTCGCCCTTGCTGATGGCAGCATTTTTCGCGGCGAAGCCATTGGAGCCGACGGTCAGACCGTTGGAGAGGTGGTGTTCAACACCGCCATGACCGGCTATCAGGAAATCCTTACCGATCCTTCCTACGCCCAGCAGATCGTTACCCTGACCTATCCTCACATCGGCAACACGGGTACTACGCCGCAAGACGTCGAGTCGGATCGTGTCTGGTCGGCCGGCCTGGTGATTCGTGACCTGCCGCTGGTTGCGAGCAACTGGCGTAACACGATGTCGCTGTCCGATTACCTGAAAGCCAACAACGTTGTGGCGATCGCCGGGATCGATACGCGCCGCCTGACACGCATCCTGCGTGAAAAAGGCTCGCAGAACGGCTGCATCATGGTCGGTGACAATATCTCCGAAGAGGCGGCGATTGCCGCAGCCCAAGGCTTCCCTGGCCTGAAAGGCATGGACCTGGCGAAAGTCGTCAGCGTCAAAGAGAAGTACGAATGGCGCTCCACTGTCTGGGACTTGAAGACCGACAGCCACGAAACGATCGAAGCTGCTGATCTGCCGTATCACGTTGTGGCCTACGACTACGGCGTCAAGTACAACATCCTGCGCATGCTGGTTGAGCGCGGCTGCCGTGTGACCGTGGTCCCGGCACAAACCCCGGCCAGCGATGTGCTGGCTCTGCAACCGGACGGCGTGTTCCTGTCCAACGGTCCAGGCGATCCTGAGCCTTGCGACTACGCCATCCAGGCGATCAAGGAAGTGCTGGAGACCGAAATTCCGGTATTCGGTATCTGCCTCGGTCACCAGTTGCTGGCCCTGGCCTCCGGCGCCAAGACTCTGAAAATGGGTCACGGCCATCACGGCGCCAACCACCCTGTGCAAGACCTGGATACTGGCGTTGTCATGATTACCAGCCAGAACCACGGTTTTGCGGTGGATGAAGCAACCCTGCCGAGCAACGTCCGCGCTATTCACAAGTCGCTGTTCGACGGTTCCCTGCAGGGTATCGAGCGCACCGACAAGAGTGCGTTCAGCTTCCAGGGCCACCCTGAAGCGAGCCCGGGCCCGAACGACGTAGCGCCGCTGTTCGACCGTTTCATCAATGAGATGGCCAAGCGACGCTGACTGAGCGACCCGCGGGCGGCCCCAAACCCTGGTGGCCCCCCGCAGGCTCTCCAAAGATTGTTCAAGACGGCTTGCCGACTGACCTGCGGATTTGAGTGACAAACCCATGCCAAAACGTACAGACATAAAAAGCATCCTGATTCTCGGCGCTGGCCCGATCGTGATCGGCCAGGCCTGCGAGTTCGACTACTCCGGCGCCCAGGCCTGTAAGGCACTGCGCGAAGAGGGCTACCGCGTCATCCTGGTGAACTCCAACCCGGCCACCATCATGACCGACCCGGCCATGGCCGACGCTACCTACATCGAACCGATCAAGTGGCAGACCGTTGCCAAGATCATCGAGAAAGAGCGTCCGGACGCGCTGCTGCCGACCATGGGCGGCCAGACTGCTCTGAACTGCGCCCTGGACCTGGAGCGCGAAGGCGTCCTGGAAAAATTTGGCGTAGAGATGATCGGTGCTAACGCCGACACCATCGACAAGGCTGAAGACCGTTCGCGTTTCGACAAGGCCATGAAGTCCATCGGCCTGGCCTGTCCGCGTTCCGGTATCGCCCACAGCATGGAAGAAGCCAACGCGGTCCTCGAGACCCTGGGCTTCCCGTGCATCATCCGTCCGTCCTTCACCATGGGCGGAACTGGTGGCGGTATCGCCTACAACCGTGAAGAATTCGAAGAAATCTGCGCCCGTGGCCTGGACCTGTCGCCGACCAAAGAGCTGCTGATCGACGAATCCCTGATCGGCTGGAAAGAGTATGAGATGGAGGTTGTCCGCGATAAGAAGGACAACTGCATCATCGTCTGCTCCATCGAAAACTTCGACCCGATGGGCGTGCACACTGGTGACTCGATCACCGTGGCTCCGGCACAGACCCTGACTGACAAGGAATACCAGATCCTGCGTAATGCCTCCCTGGCAGTACTGCGCGAGATTGGTGTTGAAACCGGCGGTTCCAACGTTCAGTTCGGCATCTGCCCGAACACCGGCCGCATGGTCGTGATCGAAATGAACCCGCGCGTATCCCGCTCGTCGGCCCTGGCTTCGAAAGCTACCGGCTTCCCGATCGCCAAGGTCGCGGCCAAGCTGGCTGTGGGTTACACCCTGGACGAACTGTCGAATGACATCACCGGTGGCAAGACCCCGGCGTCCTTCGAGCCGTCCATCGACTACGTCGTGACCAAGCTGCCGCGTTTCGCCTTCGAGAAATTTGCCAAGGCCGATGCACGCCTGACCACCCAGATGAAGTCGGTGGGTGAAGTCATGGCCATCGGCCGTACTTTCCAGGAATCCCTGCAGAAAGCGTTGCGCGGTCTGGAAGTGGGCGTTTGTGGCCTGGACGAGAAGCTCGACCTGAGCAACCCCGAAAGCATGAGCGTGCTCAAGCGCGAACTGACCGTGCCGGGCGCCGAGCGTATCTGGTACGTGGCAGATGCTTTCCGCGCCGGCATGACCGTTGAAGACATCTTCGGCATGAACATGATTGACCCTTGGTTCCTGGTCCAGATTGAAGATCTGATCAAGGAAGAAGAGCGGGTCAAGACGTTGGGTCTGGCCAGCATCGACCGCGACATGATGTTCCGTCTCAAGCGTAAAGGCTTCTCCGACCAGCGTCTGGCCAAACTGCTGGGCGTGACCGAGAAAAACCTGCGTACCCATCGCCACAAACTGGAGATCTTCCCGGTCTACAAGCGCGTTGATACGTGCGCTGCCGAATTCTCCACCGACACCGCCTACCTGTACTCCACCTACGAGGAAGAGTGCGAAGCCGCGCCGTCGGGTCGTGACAAGATCATGATTCTGGGTGGTGGCCCGAACCGTATCGGCCAGGGTATCGAGTTCGACTACTGCTGCGTGCACGCCGCCCTCGCGCTGCGCGAAGACGGGTACGAGACCATCATGGTCAACTGCAACCCGGAAACCGTTTCCACCGACTACGACACCTCCGATCGCCTGTACTTCGAGCCAGTGACCCTGGAAGACGTGCTGGAAATTGTCCGCGTCGAGAAGCCAAAAGGCGTGATCGTCCAGTACGGCGGCCAAACCCCGCTGAAGCTGGCGCGTGCCCTGGAAGCTGCCGGCGTGCCGATCATCGGTACCAGCCCAGACGCCATCGACCGTGCCGAAGACCGTGAGCGCTTCCAGCAAATGGTTGAGCGCCTGAACCTGCGTCAGCCACCAAACGCGACCGTGCGCAGTGAAGACGAAGCTATCCGTGCGGCCAGCAAGATCGGTTACCCGCTGGTGGTGCGCCCGTCCTACGTATTGGGCGGTCGTGCGATGGAAATCGTCTACGAAGAAGAAGAACTCAAGCGTTACCTGCGTGATGCGGTGAAAGTGTCCAACGACAGCCCGGTGCTGCTGGACCACTTCCTCAACTGCGCCATCGAAATGGACGTGGACGCTGTGTGTGACGGTACTGACGTAGTGATTGGCGCGATCATGCAGCACATCGAGCAGGCGGGCGTTCACTCCGGTGACTCCGCGTGTTCGCTGCCGCCGTACTCGCTGCCGGCTCACATCCAGGACGAGATGCGCGAACAGGTCAAGAAAATGGCCCTGGAGTTGGGTGTGGTCGGCCTGATGAACGTACAGTTGGCGCTGCAAGGCGAGGACATCTACGTTATTGAAGTCAACCCGCGTGCTTCGCGTACCGTACCGTTTGTATCCAAGTGCATCGGTGTGTCTCTGGCAATGATCGCTGCCCGCGTGATGGCCGGTAAGACCCTGAAGGAAATCGGCTTCACCAAGGAAATCATTCCGAACTTCTACAGCGTGAAA
The DNA here is from genome assembly GCF_004519405.1 of Pseudomonas sp. BCA17. Taxonomy (GTDB): domain Bacteria; phylum Pseudomonadota; class Gammaproteobacteria; order Pseudomonadales; family Pseudomonadaceae; genus Aquipseudomonas. The sequence continues at coordinate 297,901 of NZ_SGWI01000008.1, forward strand.
GAGGCGGTGTTCCCATTCGCCAAGTTCCCTGGTGTGGACCCGATCCTGGGCCCAGAGATGAAGTCCACCGGTGAAGTGATGGGCGTGGGCGATACCTTCGGTGAAGCGTTCGCCAAGGCCCAGATGGGCGCCAGCGAAGTGCTGCCGACCGGTGGTACTGCGTTTATCAGCGTGCGTGATGATGACAAGCCACTGGTTGCAGGCGTGGCCCGTGATCTGATCAACTTGGGTTTCGAAGTCGTGGCCACTGCCGGGACCGCCAAGCTGATCGAGGCTGCCGGCCTGAAAGTGCGTCGCGTGAACAAGGTGACGGAAGGTCGTCCGCACGTGGTCGACATGATCAAGAATGACGAAGTCACTCTGATCATCAACACCACCGAGGGTCGCCAGTCGATCGCGGATTCTTACTCCATTCGTCGTAACGCCTTGCAGCACAAGATCTACTGCACCACCACTATTGCTGCTGGCGAAGCTATCTGCGAAGCGCTCAAGTTCGGTCCGGAAAAGACCGTGCGTCGCTTGCAGGATCTACACGCAGGATTGAAGGCATGACCAAATACCCCATGACTGTCCAGGGCTTCAAGGCCCTGGAAGAGGAGCACGCCCACCTGACCAAGGTCGTCCGTCCGAAGCTCAGCCAGGACATCGGTACGGCCCGTGAGCTGGGTGACTTGAAGGAGAACGCCGAATACCACGCTGCTCGCGAGCAGCAGGGCATGGTCGAGGCGCGTATTCGCGACATCGAAGGCCGCCTGCAGAATTCGGTGGTCATTGATGTGACAACCATTCCGAAGACCGGCAAGGTGATTTTCGGTACGACGGTTGAAATCGCCAACGTTGAAACTGACGAAAGCGTGGTTTACCACATCGTTGGTGAAGATGAAGCTGACTTCAAGCTCGGCAAGATATCTGTAGGTTCCCCGCTGGCCCGCGCCTTGATTGCCAAGGAAGAGGGCGATGTGGTGAGCGTTAAAACGCCAGGCGGCGTAACCGAGTACGAGATTGTTGAAGTTCGTCACATCTGAAAGGCGGCGCCCGCTTCGTGCGGGCGCCATGCTTTGGCAGCTTGCCCAGATGCTTTGGGTGGGTGGCCTGTGGTTGTTTCACATTGGCGTGTTGCCGGTGCTGGGCCTGATCGGTCTGGCGCCGTTGCTGATCGATGAAATCGATGGATTGCTTAGTGCGTTGCTGGTGGGTTTTGCGGCGGCGTGCGTGACGCTCCAGGTGCTGGTGCTGATCAAGGCCGAAGGCTTGGGAAGTTTGTGGCAGGATATTCGCGGCCAACTGCTGTTGATGGCGCTGTATGCATGCGCAATGTTTTGCGTGGTGCATGTGTGGCTGCCGGAAGCGTTGCGCTGGCAGCTATTCAGTTATCTTGTGCTAGGGTTCTCCGGCTTGGTGCTGGTTTTGCAGCCCGCGCCAGGATGGAGTGGTAGGGCGTGCGAAGCACGCCCGTAACCCTTGTTACTTGAAGCGATGAACGTTCGACAGTTGCTTGTTGACGCTGAAATTCTTGCGATACAGCAGCGCCATCTTGCCGATGACCTGAACCAGGTCCGCTTTGCCAACCTTGCACAACTCAGCAATGGCGGCCAGGCGTGCTTCGCGATCAAGGATGTTGACCTTGATTTTGATCAGCTCATGATCGTTCAGTGCGCGTTCAAATTCGGCTAATACACCTTCAGTCAAACCGTTGTCTGCCACAATCAGAACTGGTTTCAGATGGTGGCCAATGGATTTGTACTGTTTCTTCTGCTCTTGAGTGAGCGGCATAATCTGACCCCTGCGTCTGATCTTGTAAAAAGCGGCGGCCAGTTTACCCGAGCGAGTCCGGGACCGCCCAGTTAATCACGACCCGTTTTATTTTCGAGGTGGCCCGTGGCCCGTTCCAAAACTAGCCTTAAGTGGCTGCAAGAGCATTTCAACGATCCTTACGTCAAGAAGGCGCAAAAGGATGGCTATCGTTCCCGTGCCAGCTACAAGTTGCTGGAGCTTCAGGACAAGGACAAATTGTTTCGTCCCGGCATGAGCGTCATCGACCTGGGCGCCGCTCCCGGCGGCTGGTCCCAGGTGGCCAGTCGGCTGATTGGTGGGCAAGGTCGGTTGATTGCGTCGGATATTCTTGAGATGGACAGTATCCCGGACGTGACCTTCGTACATGGCGACTTTACTCAGGATGCCGTACTGGCCGAGATCCTGGAGGCGGTGGGAAATTCGCAGGTAGACCTTGTGATTTCCGACATGGCCCCCAATATGAGTGGATTACCGGCTGTCGATATGCCACGAGCCATGTTCCTTTGCGAGTTGGCATTGGATCTGGCGGGACGGGTATTGCGTCCGGGTGGTGATTTCCTGGTCAAGGTTTTCCAGGGTGAAGGCTTCGACGAGTATCACAAGAACATCCGCAAGCTGTTCGACAAGGTGCAAATGCGCAAGCCAGACTCTTCCCGGGACCGGTCTCGCGAGCAATATCTGTTGGCGCGGGGGTTCCGCGGTATCGAAGGCGCCGCCAGCGATGAGCGTCTTTGAAGGTTTCAAGGGAGTCGATAGGTTTTTTTATATCGCTTTCGTCACGAAGCTTTACGAATATTGTGTAGTCAAAGTTTCACAAAGGGTTACAGACGGCGCCTGCCAGAGTTGTAGGTAATGTAGTAAGTTAGGCCGGTGAATATCATGCGAAGCGCGCGCCAGTAGCGGAGCTTGCTTCAGAGGGTAGTTAATTGAACGATATGGCAAAGAATCTGATCCTGTGGTTGATCATCGCGGCTGTCCTAGTGACGGTGATGAACAACTTCTCCAGCCCTAACGAGCCGCAGACCCTCAACTATTCCGACTTCATCCAGCAAGTTAAGGATGGCAAGGTCGAGCGCGTAGCGGTTGATGGCTACGTGATTACCGGCAAACGCAACGATGGTGACAGCTTCAAGACCATTCGTCCGGCCATTCAGGACAACGGTCTGATTGGCGACCTGGTGGATAATCACGTAGTGGTTGAAGGCAAGCAGCCTGAACAGCAGAGCATCTGGACTCAGCTCCTCGTAGCGAGCTTCCCGATCCTGGTGATCATCGCCGTATTCATGTTCTTCATGCGCCAGATGCAAGGTGGCGCGGGAGGCAAGGGCGGGCCGATGAGCTTCGGCAAGAGCAAGGCACGCCTGCTCTCCGAGGATCAAGTGAAAACCACATTGGCTGACGTTGCAGGTTGCGATGAAGCCAAGGAAGAAGTGGGTGAGCTGGTCGAGTTCCTGCGTGATCCGGGCAAGTTCCAGCGCCTGGGTGGCCGCATTCCTCGCGGCGTATTGATGGTGGGTCCTCCTGGTACTGGTAAAACCTTGCTCGCCAAGGCTATTGCCGGCGAAGCGAAGGTGCCGTTCTTTACCATTTCCGGTTCTGACTTCGTCGAAATGTTCGTCGGTGTCGGTGCCAGCCGTGTTCGCGATATGTTCGAACAGGCCAAGAAGCACGCGCCATGCATCATCTTTATCGACGAAATCGATGCTGTCGGTCGCCATCGTGGCGCTGGCATGGGCGGCGGTCATGATGAGCGTGAGCAGACGCTCAACCAGTTGCTGGTTGAGATGGACGGCTTTGAAATGAATGACGGCATCATTGTCATCGCTGCCACTAACCGTCCGGACGTACTCGACCCTGCGCTGTTGCGTCCGGGGCGTTTCGACCGTCAGGTTGTCGTCGGCCTGCCGGATATCCGTGGTCGCGAACAGATCCTTAAAGTGCACATGCGCAAGGTACCGATGGGCGATGACGTGGCTCCGGCGGTGATTGCCCGTGGTACTCCAGGCTTCTCCGGTGCTGACTTGGCCAACCTGGTGAACGAAGCCTCTTTGTTCGCTGCTCGTACCGGCAAGCGCATCGTCGAAATGAAAGAGTTCGAGTTGGCGAAAGACAAGATCATGATGGGCGCAGAGCGCAAATCAATGGTCATGTCCGAAAAAGAGAAGCAGAACACGGCTTATCACGAAGCGGGTCACGCCATTGTCGGTCGCGTTGTGCCTGAGCACGACCCGGTCTACAAAGTATCGATCATCCCTCGTGGCCGTGCGCTGGGTGTCACCATGTTCCTGCCGGAAGAGGATCGTTACAGTCTTTCCAAGCGTGCGTTGATCAGCCAGATCTGCTCGCTGTACGGTGGTCGGATTGCTGAAGAAATGACCCTTGGTTTCGATGGCGTAACCACCGGCGCCTCTAACGACATCATGCGTGCCAGCCAGATTGCGCGGAACATGGTCACCAAGTGGGGCTTGTCGGAAAAACTCGGTCCTTTGATGTATGCAGAGGAAGAGGGCGAAGTGTTCCTGGGGCGTGGCGGTGGTGGTCAGAATGCCAGCTTCTCCGGCGAGACAGCCAAGCTGATCGACTCTGAAGTACGCAGCATCATTGACCAGTGCTACGGCACTGCCAAGCAGATCCTGACCGACAATCGCGACAAGCTTGATGCGATGGCTGATGCGCTGATGAAGTATGAAACCATTGATGCCGACCAGATCGACGACATCATGGCGGGGCGTCCACCTCGTGAGCCTCGCGATTGGGAAGGTGGTTCGGGCACCTCGGGCACTCCGCCCGTGGTACAGAATGAACGCCCTGAAACCCCGATCGGCGGCCCTGCAGCTGACCATTAAGGTTTGAAATGACTTCTGCGTTGTCCTCCTCCACCCGGTTGCCTTGCGGCAACCGGGTTCTTGATTTGGCCCACACCCATGTGATGGGTATTCTTAATGTAACTCCCGACTCCTTTTCCGATGGCGGCCGCTTCAGCCAGTTGGACGCTGCTTTGCGTCATGCCGAAGCAATGGTGGCCGCTGGTGCGACCCTGATCGATGTCGGCGGCGAGTCGACTCGGCCTGGTGCTCGTGTGGTTTCTCCGTTGGAGGAGCTGGAGCGGGTGGCCCCGGTCGTCGAGCTTATTGCGCGCGAACTGGATGTGATCATCTCGGTTGATACATCGACCCCGGCCGTCATGCGCGAAACGGCACGTCTGGGGGCGGGACTTATCAATGACGTACGATCTCTCAGGCGTGATGGCGCATTGGATGCGGCAGCGGCTACCGGTCTGCCGGTCTGCTTGATGCATATGCTGGGCGAGCCCGGCAATATGCAAGACCGTCCTCAATACAATGACCTGGTGGGTGAGGTCAGTGGGTTTCTTGCTGAGCGTATTGCTCAATGCGTCGCTGTGGGCATTGAACCTGAGAAGATCATCCTCGACCCTGGTTTTGGCTTTGCCAAAACATTGCAACACAACTTGAGCCTGTTTAAGCACATGGAGTCCTTGCACGCGCTTGACCGGCCTCTGTTGGTCGGTGTTTCGCGTAAAAGCATGATAGGGCTGGCCTTGAATCGCCCGGTGGGTGAGCGGCTTTATGGCGGTCTTGCGCTCGCGGCGCTCGCAGTGGCCAAGGGTGCGCGTATTTTGCGCGTGCATGATGTCGCAGAGACAGTCGACGTGGTGCGAATGATCGAAGCTGTAGAATCCGCCGAATAAGAATGATGGAGCACTTATGACTAAAAAATATTTTGGTACCGACGGCATTCGTGGCCGTGTCGGCGAATTCCCTATTACTCCTGACTTTATGCTGAAACTGGGTTGGGCGGCAGGTATGGCGTTCCGCAGCATGGGCGCGTGCCGCATCCTGGTCGGTAAGGACACCCGCATTTCGGGTTATATGTTTGAGTCTGCACTGGAAGCCGGTTTATCCGCCGCGGGTGCTGATGTGATGTTGCTGGGGCCTATGCCGACGCCGGCGATCGCTTACCTGACGCGTACGTTTCACGCTGAAGCCGGTATCGTGATTAGCGCCTCGCACAATCCTCATGATGACAATGGCATCAAGTTTTTCTCGGGGCAGGGTACCAAGCTGCCAGACGAGATCGAGTTGATGATTGAGGAGCTTTTGGATGCACCAATGACTGTGGTCGAGTCCGGTAAGCTGGGTAAGGTATCGCGTATCAACGACGCTTCTGGTCGTTACATCGAGTTTTGCAAGAGCAGCGTACCTAGCAGTACCAATTTTGCTGGGCTGAAGATCGTTGTGGACTGTGCCCATGGGGCCACCTACAAAGTGGCGCCAAGCGTGTTCAAGGAGTTGGGGGCTAATGTGACGGTGCTGTCGGCCCAGCCCAACGGCTTGAACATCAATGAAAACTGTGGATCCACCCATATGGGTCAACTGCAGGCCGCAGTCCTGGCGGAGCATGCCGATCTGGGTATCGCTTTTGACGGTGATGGCGACCGGGTTCTGATGGTGGATCACACGGGTGCCGTGGTCGACGGTGATGACCTGTTGTTCATCATTGCCCGTGACCTGCACGAGCGTAACAAGCTGCAAGGTGGTGTCGTCGGCACGTTGATGAGTAACCTTGGCCTGGAACTGGCCTTGGCTGATCTGGGTATTCCCTTCGTGCGTGCCAATGTGGGTGATCGTTATGTCATCGCTGAGTTGCTGGAGCGCAACTGGCAGGTGGGTGGCGAGAATTCCGGGCATGTTGTCTGCTTCCAGCACACCACCACGGGTGACGCGATTATTGCTGCCTTGCAGGTTTTGTTGTCGCTGCGCCGTCGTGATGAGAGCCTGGCTCAAGCGCGCCAGGCGCTGCGCAAGTGTCCGCAGGTTCTGCTCAATGTGCGTTTTGCCGGTGGTGAAAATCCAATCGAACATCCAGCCGTCAAGGAGGCTTGCGAGCGCGTAACCCTGGCAATGTCGGGGCGTGGGCGTGTGCTGCTGCGTAAGTCCGGCACAGAGCCCCTGGTGCGCGTTATGGTCGAAGGTGATGATGAAATTCAGGTTCGCGGTCATGCCGAGGATCTGGCAAAACTGGTAACTGAAGTTTGCGGCTGAATTCGGCTTGCCAGTGAGGGTGTGGTTGGGTAACATCTGCGCCCACTTTGACCGACGGGGTACAGCATGCGTCGCACTATGGTAGCTGGTAACTGGAAGATGCACGGTACCCGCGCCAGTGTCGCTGAGCTGATCAATGGCCTTCGTCATTTGGCCTTGCCTAGCGGTGTTGATGTTGCGGTTTTCCCGCCCTGCTTGCATATCAATCAAGTGATTGACGGCTTGAAGGGCAAGTCGATTCAGGTCGGCGCGCAGAACTCTGCGGTGGAGCCCATGCAAGGTGCTTTGACCGGAGAGATCTCGCCGAGTCAGCTGGTTGATGCAGGTTGTTCCTATGTGCTTGTCGGGCACTCCGAGCGCCGTCAGATGATGGGCGAGCGTGATGGAACACTCAATCGCAAGTTCGCAGCAGCACAGGCTTGTGGCTTGATTCCGGTGTTGTGCATAGGGGAGACCCTTGAGCAGCGTGAGTCGGGCAAGACTCTTGAAGTTGTCTCGCGTCAGCTGGGCAGCATCATAGAAGAGTTGGGTGTTGGTGCATTTGCAAGAGCGGTAATTGCTTATGAGCCGGTCTGGGCCATTGGCACCGGGCTGACTGCTACACCGCAACAAGCGCAGGATGTGCATGCAGCCATTCGCGCGCAGTTGGCGGCAGAGAATTCTGAAGTCGCACAAGGTGTGCGTCTTCTATACGGCGGCAGCGTGAAGGCGGCCAATGCGGTCGAACTGTTCGGCATGCCGGATATCGATGGGGGGCTCATTGGTGGAGCTTCCCTGAATGCAGATGAGTTCGGTGCGATCTGTCGCGCCGCGGGAAACTGAAAAAATGCTGGAAACAGTCGTAGTCGTTTTTCATCTGTTGGCTGCCCTGGGCGTAGTTGCCCTGGTTTTGTTGCAACAGGGTAAAGGTGCGGATGCTGGTGCGTCTTTCGGTGCAGGTGCTTCAAATACTGTATTCGGAAGCCAAGGTTCCTCTACCTTTCTTAGTAAGTTTACTGCTATACTTGCCGCAGGTTTCTTCATAACCAGCTTAGGGTTAGGTTACTTTGCTAAAGAGAAAGCTCATGTGCTGACTCAAGTAGGTTTGCCAAACCCAGCGGTGTTGGAAGTACCAAAAGCAAAACCGGCTTCTGATGATGTACCGGTGCTTCAAGAGCAAAAGTCGGCTACTCCAGCGACTGACGTACCTCCAGCTCAAGAGCAGAAGTAAGAAGGGTTGTAAACGCTGTATTGCCGAGGTGGTGGAATTGGTAGACACGCAACCTTGAGGTGGTTGTGCCCATAGGGTGTAGGGGTTCGAGTCCCCTTCTCGGTACCAATTATCAGGAGAGCCCGCTGTTGCGGGCTTTCTTGTAGGTGGAAGGTTACATTGACCCTGTAAGGGATCGGTCGTATACTTCCGCCCCAGCTTTGTCGCGGGGTGGAGCAGTCTGGTAGCTCGTCGGGCTCATAACCCGAAGGTCGTCGGTTCAAATCCGGCCCCCGCAACCAGTTTTAGCGGAGCCCCTTTTAAGGGGCTTTTTGTTAGCTGGACACTTTCAACGCCGCTGTTCGACGGCGTTTCAAGGATGGGCGTTTCGCCCATTTTTTTATTTTGCACAGCATGCACATACATGCACGAGGGGGTTCAGGTGTCGAGCAAGCTAGAAGAGTTGCAGGCCTTGTTGGCCCCGGTGGTCGTGGCCCTAGGCTATGAATGCTGGGGTATTGAGTTTTCGGCTCAAGGTCGCCACTCAATGTTGCGCGTTTATATCGATAAAGAGGGCGGCGTGCTGGTGGACGATTGTGCCATTGTCAGCCGTCAGATCAGCGGTGTGCTGGATGTTGAAGATCCGATCTCCGTTGAATACACCCTCGAAGTTTCCTCGCCAGGCATGGAACGCCCACTGTTCACTATTGATCAGTTTGCAAAATTTGCCGGTGAACAAGTGAAGATCAGGCTGCGATCTCCCTTTGAAGGGCGACGCAACTTTCAGGGCCTTCTGCGCGGTGTAGAAGAACAGGATGTCGTGGTGCAGGTAGAAGACCATGAGTTCCTGTTGCCGATCGATATGATCGACAAGGCCAACATTATTCCCAGTTTTGACTGAGACGCGGATCCCGCGGATCCAATGGCTTGCGAAAGGCGAGGCGTACGATGAGCAAAGAAGTACTGCTGGTTGTTGAGTCGGTATCCAATGAAAAGGGTGTACCGGCAAGCGTGATTTTTGAGGCGCTGGAGCTGGCCCTGGCCACTGCTACCAAAAAGCGTTTTGAAGACGAAGTTGATCTGCGTGTGGAAATCAACCGCCACACCGGTGCCTATGAGACTTTCCGTCGCTGGACGGTTGTCGAAGAAGCCGATCTTGATGATCCGGCCATCGAAACCTGGCCGAGCAAGGTTGCCGAAACGCATCCTGGCGCCAAGGTCGGTGATGTCGTCGAAGAAAAGATCGAGTCGATCGAATTCGGCCGTATTGCTGCACAGACCGCCAAGCAGGTCATCGTGCAGAAGGTTCGCGAAGCTGAGCGCGCTCAAGTCGTTGACGCCTATCGCGAGCGCCTGGGTGAAATCATCTCGGGTACCGTGAAAAAAGTGACTCGCGACAATGTGATCGTTGACCTGGGTAACAACGCCGAAGCGTTGTTGGCCCGCGAAGACATCATCTCTCGCGAAACCTTCCGTGTCGGCGTGCGTCTGCGTGCGTTGCTCAAGGAAATCCGCACCGAGAACCGCGGCCCTCAGTTGATCCTGTCGCGTACTGCGCCGGAAATGCTGATCGAGCTGTTCCGTATCGAAGTGCCGGAAATCGCCGAAGGCCTGATCGAAGTCATGGCTGCGTCCCGCGACCCGGGTTCGCGCGCCAAGATCGCGGTCCGCTCCAAGGACAAACGCATCGACCCGCAGGGCGCTTGCATTGGTATGCGCGGTTCGCGCGTCCAGGCAGTGTCGGGCGAATTGGGCGGTGAGCGTGTGGATATCGTCCTGTGGGACGACAACCCGGCGCAGTTCGTGATCAACGCCATGTCGCCGGCTGAAGTGGCGGCAATTATCGTTGACGAAGATGCCCATGCAATGGACATCGCCGTTGGCGCAGACAATCTGGCTCAGGCCATTGGTCGTGGTGGTCAGAACGTGCGTCTGGCCAGCCAACTGACCGGCTGGACCCTGAACGTGATGACCGAATCGGACATCCAGGCTAAGCAGCAAGCTGAAACCGGTGACATCCTGCGCAACTTCATCGACGAGCTGGAAGTCGACGAAGAACTGGCTCAGGTGCTGGTAGATGAAGGCTTCACCAGCCTGGAAGAGATTGCCTACGTACCGTTGGAAGAAATGCTCAACATCGACGGCTTTGACGAAGACATCGTCAACGAGCTTCGCGCTCGGGCCAAGGATCGTTTGTTGACTAAAGCCATCGCTACTGAGGAAAAGCTGGCAGACGCCCATCCGGCCGAAGACCTGCTCTCGCTTGAGGGTATGGACAAGGATTTGGCGATGGAACTGGCGGTGCGCGGCGTAATTACCCGCGAAGACCTGGCCGAGCAGTCTATTGACGATCTGCTCGACATCGACGGCATTGACGATGATCGTGCCGGCAAGTTGATCATGGCCGCCCGAGCCCATTGGTTCGAGTAATTAGGCGCGGCCTGAGGAGAGAAGTGCATGACGCAAGTCACGGTGAAACAACTGGCCGATGAGGTCAAAACACCGGTAGAGCGCCTGTTGCAGCAGATGCGTGAGGCAGGTCTGCCGCACACCGCCGCCGATGAAGGTGTGAGCGATAGTGAGAAGCAGTCTTTGCTGACTCACTTGAAGAGCAGCCACAAGGCGAAAGTGGAAGAACCGCGCAAGATTACATTGCAGCGCAAAACCACCAGCACCCTGCGTGTTGCTGGTAGCAAGAGCATCAGCGTTGAGGTACGCAAGAAGAAAGTCTTCGTACAGCGCAGCCCGGAAGAAATCGAAGCCGAGCGTAAACGCGAGCTGGAAGAACGTCGTGCAGTAGAAAATGCTGCTCGTCAGAAGGCTGAAGAAGAAGCCAAGCGCCGCGCCGAAGAAGAAGCGCGTCGCCAGCCTGCCGCTGCGCAACCTGCTGCCGCTGATGCAGTTGCCGCACCTAGCGCGCCTGTTGAAGCTGTGCGTGAGACCGCTCCGGTTGCCGCAGCTCCAGCGCCTGCAGCAGAGCGCAAGCGTGAAGAACCTCGTCGTCCGGACAAACCACGTGCTGACGATAACAATCGTCGCGGTGGTGGTGGCGATGGTGAGCGTAAAAACGCTCCACATCGTGCCTCGGTCAAAGAGAAAGCGCCTGCTCCACGCGTTGCCCCGCGTACTACTGACGAAGAAAGCGATGGCTTCCGTCGTGGTGGCCGCGGCAAGGCCAAGCTGAAAAAACGCAACGCCCACGGTTTCCAGAGCCCAACCGGCCCTGTCGTGCGTGAAGTGAAGATCGGCGAGACCATCACTGTGGGCGATCTCGCCCAGCAGATGTCGGTCAAGGCAGCTGAAATCATCAAGTTCATGTTCAAGCTGGGTACTCCGGCCACCATCAACCAGGTACTGGATCAGGAAACTGCCCAGCTGGTTGCTGAAGAGCTGGGCCATAAAGTGACCCTGGTCAGCGACACCGCCCTGGAAGATTCCCTGGCCGAGTCCCTGAAGTTTGAAGGTGAGGCGGTTTCCCGTGCACCGGTTGTGACCGTAATGGGCCACGTTGACCACGGTAAAACCTCCCTGCTCGACTACATCCGTCGTGCCAAGGTGGCTGCTGGCGAAGCCGGCGGTATTACCCAGCACATCGGCGCGTACCACGTTGAAACCGACCGTGGCATGGTGACGTTCCTCGACACCCCTGGTCACGCTGCGTTTACCGCAATGCGTGCCCGTGGTGCCAAGGCGACCGACATCGTGATCCTGGTGGTTGCTGCGGACGACGGCGTGATGCCACAAACCATCGAGGCTGTTCAGCACGCTCAGGCGGCTGGCGTACCACTGGTGGTTGCCGTGAACAAAATCGACAAGCCGGGCGCTGATCTCGATCGCATCCGTAGCGAACTGTCGGTGCATGGCGTGACTTCGGAAGAGTGGGGTGGTGACACTCCATTCGTACCGGTCTCCGCGAAGATGGGTACCGGCGTTGACGAACTGCTCGAAGCTGTTCTGTTGCAAGCCGAGGTTCTGGAACTGACCGCTACGCCATCGGCCCCAGGCCGTGGTGTTGTAGTTGAATCGCGTCTCGACAAGGGCCGTGGCCCGGTTGCGACCGTTCTGGTTCAAGACGGTACCCTGCGCCAAGGCGACATGGTACTGGTCGGTTCGAACTACGGCCGTGTACGTGCCATGCTCGACGAGAACGGCAAGCCAATCAAGGAAGCTGGCCCGGCTATCCCGGTCGAGATCCTTGGTTTGGACGGTACTCCGGACGCTGGTGACGAGATGAGCGTGGTTGCCGACGAGAAGAAAGCCCGTGAAGTGGCTCTGTTCCGTCAAGGCAAGTTCCGCGAAGTCAAACTGGCCCGTGCTCACGCTGGCAAGCTGGAAAACATCTTCGAGAACATGGGCCAGGAAGAGAAGAAGACGCTTAACATCGTCCTCAAGTCTGACGTACGTGGTTCCCTCGAAGCGTTGAACGGCGCCTTGAACGGTCTGGGTAACGACGAAGTGCAAGTGCGTGTTGTCGGTGGCGGTGTCGGTGGTATCACTGAATCCGACGCCAACCTGGCACTGGCTTCCAACGCTGTATTGTTCGGCTTCAACGTGCGTGCCGATGCCGGCGCTCGCAAGATCGTCGAGCAGGAAGGCCTGGACATGCGTTACTACAACGTCATCTACGACATCATCGAAGACGTCAAGAAAGCCCTCACCGGCATGCTTGGCAGTGACGTCCGGGAGAACATCCTGGGTATCGCCGAAGTGCGTGACGTGTTCCGCTCGCCTAAATTCGGTGCGGTCGCTGGCTGCATGGTTATCGAAGGCACCGTGTACCGTAACCGTCCAATCCGTGTACTGCGTGAAGACATCGTTATCTTCGAAGGCGAGCTGGAATCCCTGCGCCGCTTCAAGGATGACGCTTCCGAAGTACGTGCCGGCATGGAGTGCGGTATCGGCGTCAAGAGCTACAACGACGTCAAGGTTGGCGACAAGATCGAAGTCTTCGAGAAAGTTCAGGTTGCTCGCAGCCTCTAACTCGCGCACTTCAGGAGCCACGCGGCGTGTGAGCATGCAGATGCCCCTAGCCGCGTACGGACTCTAAACGCAACGCCCGGTCTGGCTTTTGTCAGGCCGGGCGTTTGCCGCTTTCAGACCCCACGGGTTTCACCGTGTGGCAGTAACAGGTAACAAGACATGGCAAAAGAATACAGCCGTACCCAGCGTATCGGCGATCAGATGCAGCGCGAGCTGGCCCAACTGATCCGTCGCGAAGTCAAAGACCCTCGCGTTGGCCTGGTGACCATCACCGCCGTTGAAGTGAGCCGTGACGTGGGGCACGCCAAGATCTTCATCACCGTGATGGGCCAGGACAGTAGCGAAGAAATCGCGCAAAGCATCAAGGTGCTCAACTCGGCCGCAGGTTTCCTGCGCATGCAGTTGGCCCGCGAAATGAAGCTGCGCAGCGTTCCCCAGTTGCACTTCCACTACGACGAAAGCGTCGTGCGTGGTGCGCACCTGTCGGCCTTGATCGAGCGCGCCGTGGCTGAAGACAGCCAACACACGTCCACACCTGAAGACGCCAAGGAGTAATCGGTGGCTCAGGTCAAACGTATCCGTCGTAATGTCAGCGGCATCATTCTGCTCGACAAACCCATTGGCTTTACCTCCAATGCCGCGTTGCAGAAAGTCCGCTGGCTGCTCAATGCCGAGAAGGCCGGGCACACCGGCAGCCTCGATCCCCTGGCCACCGGCGTGCTGCCGTTGTGCTTCGGCGAGGCCACCAAGTTCTCGCAATACTTGCTCGATTCCGACAAGGGTTACGAAACCCTGATGCAGTTGGGCAAAACCACCACCACGGCCGATGCCGAAGGTGACGTCTTGCAGGTTCGCGATGTGACCGTTGGTCGTGCTGATATCGAGGCTGCTTTACCCGCTTTTCGTGGGGAAATCAGTCAGATACCGCCGATGTACTCGGCACTCAAGCGTGATGGGCAACCTCTTTACAAGCTGGCACGTGCGGGCGAAGTAGTGGAGCGTGAACCGCGTTCTGTTACTATTGCGCGCTTGGAATTGCTCGCCTGCGAAGGCGACACCGCTCGTTTGGCGGTGGACTGCAGCAAAGGCACCTATATCCGTACCCTGGTGGAAGATATTGGTGAAAAGCTTGGTTGCGGCGCCTACGTTGCAGAACTGCGACGCACGCAGGCCGGACCTTTCAGCCTGGCGCAGACCGTTACGCTGGAAGAGTTGGAAGCCGTACACGCCGAAGGCGGCAATGAAGCGGTTGATCGCTTCCTCATGCCATCGGACAGCGGTTTGCTGGATTGGCCATTGCTGCACTTTTCGGAGCACAGCGCGTTCTACTGGCTCAACGGCCAGCCGGTACGTGCCCCGGACGCTCCGAAGTTCGGTATGGTGCGGGTACAGGATCATAACGGTCGCTTTATCGGTATCGGTGAAGTGAGCGAAGACGGGCGCATCGCGCCACGTCGACTGATTCGGTCAGAATGACCGGACGAGTGTGGCTGTTAACAGGCACGGTCAACACTCATTTTTTGATACAGGGATTTGTCCCTGGCCTGTTGAGATCACCCTTGGGTGGTTTCCTGAAAAAAGGATTGCCTCATGGCTCTCGACGTTCAAGAAAAAGCACAAATCGTAGCTGACTATCAGCAAGCTGTTGGTGACACTGGTTCGCCAGAAGTGCAAGTTGCACTGCTGACCCACAACATCAACAAGCTGCAAGGTCACTTCAAGGCCAACGGTAAAGATCACCACTCCCGTCGTGGTCTGATCCGCATGGTAAACCAGCGCCGTAAGCTGCTGGACTACCTGAAAGGCAAGGATCTGGGTCGTTATCAGACTCTGATCGGTCGCCTGGGTCTGCGTCGCTAATAAGCGATTGCGCTAGAGGTTGGTTGTCTGTCGTGTGTCAGTGGGATTCCCGCTGACCCATGGCAGGCTCCCAGCCTCAAGTTTTATCTGGATACACGTTTTACCCTGGACTAGAGTCGGGCCGATTCCCGGCATTGCCCAAGAATTTCGCAAGAAGACAAGTTCCCCCAAGAGCCACAAAGAAGGTAGGACACCGTGAACCCGGTTATCAAAAAATTCCAGTTCGGTCAGTCGACCGTTACCCTCGAGACAGGCCGTATTGCCCGTCAAGCCTCCGGCGCAGTGCTGGTTACCGTTGACGACGACGTCACCGTATTGGTGACCGTTGTAGGTGCCAAGACCGCTGATCCGAGCAAAGGCTTCTTCCCTTTGTCCGTTCATTACCAGGAAAAAACTTACGCTGCCGGTAAGATTCCTGGCGGTTTCTTCAAGCGTGAAGGCCGTCCTTCCGAGAAAGAAACCCTGACTTCCCGACTGATCGACCGTCCGATCCGTCCGCTGTTCCCAGAAGGCTTCATGAACGAAGTGCAGGTAGTCTGCACCGTCGTTTCCACCAGCAAGAAGACCGATCCGGACATCGCTGCGATGATCGGTACCTCGGCGGCCCTGGCTATTTCCGGCATTCCTTTCGATGGCCCGATCGGCGCTGCCCGCGTTGCATTCCACGAAAGCACCGGCTACCTGCTGAACCCGACTTACGAGCAACTGAAAGCTTCGAGCCTGGACATGGTCGTTGCCGGTACTTCGGAAGCCGTCCTGATGGTTGAATCGGAAGCTAAAGAGCTGACCGAAGATCAGATGCTGGGCGCAGTACTGTTTGCTCACGACGAGTTCCAGGCTGTTATCCAGGCTGTTAAAGAGCTGGCTGCCGAAGCTGCCAAGCCAACCTGGACCTGGGCTGCCGCTCCGGAAGCCACCGAGCTGCTGGGCGCTATCCGTTCCGAATTCGGCGCTGCCATTTCCGATGCCTACACCATCACCGTTAAGGCCGACCGTTACGCTCGCCTGGGCGAACTGAAGGATCAGGTTGTAGCCAAGCTGTCCGGTGAAGAAGGCCAGCCTTCCGCCAGCGACGTCAAAGCTGCATTCGGTGAAATCGAATACCGTACCGTTCGCGAAAACATCGTTAACGGCAAGCCACGTATCGACGGTCGCGACACCCGCACCGTACGTCCGCTGAACATCGAAGTCGGCGTTCTGCCTAAGACCCACGGCTCGGCCCTGTTCACCCGTGGTGAAACTCAGGCTCTGGTAGTCGCGACTCTGGGTACTGCCCGTGACGCACAGCTGCTGGACACCCTGGAAGGCGAGAAAAAAGACCCGTTCATGCTGCACTACAACTTCCCTCCGTTCTCGGTGGGCGAGTGTGGCCGCATGGGTGGTGCTGGTCGTCGCGAAATCGGTCACGGCCGTCTGGCTCGCCGTTCGGTTCAGGCCATGCTGCCTGCCGCCGACGTGTTCCCGTACACCATCCGTGTTGTGTCGGAAATCACTGAGTCCAACGGTTCCAGCTCCATGGCTTCCGTTTGCGGTGCGTCCCTGGCATTGATGGACGCCGGTGTGCCGATGAAGGCGCCGGTTGCCGGTATCGCCATGGGCCTGGTTAAAGAAGGCGAGAAGTTCGCCGTCCTGACCGACATCCTGGGTGACGAAGACCACCTGGGCGACATGGACTTCAAAGTAGCCGGTACCGCCAAAGGTGTGACCGCGCTGCAGATGGACATCAAGATCAAAGGCATCACCGAAGAGATCATGGAAATCGCCCTGGGCCAAGCCCTGGAAGCGCGCCTGAATATCCTCGGCCAGATGAACCAGATCATTGGTCAGTCCCGTACCGAACTGTCGGAAAACGCTCCGACCATGATCGCGATGAAAATCGACACCGACAAAATCCGTGATGTCATCGGTAAAGGCGGCGCGACTATTCGTGCGATCTGCGAAGAAACCAAGGCTTCGATCGACATCGAAGACGACGGCTCGATCAAGATCTTCGGCGAAACCAAGGAAGCGGCTGAAGCTGCACGCCAGCGCGTTCTGGGCATCACCGCTGAGGCCGAGATCGGCAAGATCTATGTCGGTAAAGTTGAGCGCATCGTCGATTTCGGCGCATTCGTCAACATCCTCCCGGGCAAAGACGGTCTGGTACACATCTCCATGCTGAGCGATGCTCGCGTTGAGAAAGTGACCGACATTCTGAAAGAAGGCCAGGAAGTGGAAGTGCTGGTACTGGACGTGGACAACCGCGGCCGTATCAAGCTGTCCATCAAGGACGTAGCAGCAGCCAAGGCGTCGGGCGTTTAATCACCCTTAGCTCAGGCTGAAAAAAGGACTCTTCGGAGTCCTTTTTTATGGGCGATGGAAAAGTAAGCAAAATCAGCCATTTAGCCAAAGAAAAAAACCGCAACTTGCATGCAGGCACGATGAGGTTCATGCAAGTTGCACGATTCCGAAAATGTGCCATTTTTATAAGTTATTGATTTTAAAAGGTTTAGTTCTGATTCTGAGTTGGCACACTGCCTGCAATATCCCTGTTAACGCTGCAGCATCAAGGTCTACACGCTGCAGACTTTTAATAAAACAGGAGTTACTCGTATGAAGAAGTTCGCTCTCGCTACTGCTACCGCTCTGACCCTGGCCATGGGTGCTAACGTAGCCTTTGCTCAGACTTCCCAGGCCCCTATGACTTTGGCAGCTGGTGAAGTGACCAAGGCTAAAGAGTCCACCTCGGATACTTGGATCACCACCAAAGTAAAAGCTGACCTGCTGACCGAGAAAGGCATTCCTGGTTCGGACATCAAGGTTGAAACCAACAAAGGCGTGGTTTCCCTGTCCTCGACAGTCGCTATCTCTGACGCGCAGAAAGAAACTGCCGTAGCAATCACCAAGAAAATCAAAGGCGTAAAAGCGGTTTCCGCTGATGGCCTGCTGGCTGGCGGTGCTGTCAAAGCCGACAACATCGACAAAGCCAAGGAAGGGACTTCGGATACCTGGATCACTACCAAAGTAAAAGCTGATCTGGTTACCGAGAAAGGCATTCCTGGCACCGACATCAAAGTCGAAACCAACAACGGCGTAGTTTCCCTGTCGTCGACTGTAGCGATCACCGAAGCTCAGAAAACCACCGCGGTGAACATTGCCAAGAAAATCAAAGGCGTGAAATCTGTTTCGGCTGCTGGCCTGCACGCAGAGTAACGCACCCTTTTTCGTCTGAACTGGACGGCGGCGGCTTAGGGTGAGTCAGCTATCCACCCAATGCACCTCTGGCGTTCATGCGATCGACCACACGGATGTGGTCATTACAGGCCCCGGCACTTGTGCCGGGGCCTGTTTTATTTGCGGGCAGAAATATCTAGAAAGCACACGGAGAAGAAAGGGGAGGCGGCTTGCCCGCTCCCCCATCGGTTGTCCGTCGCGGTTTACTCAGCATCCAGATGCATGGGGGTGATGACACGCCCATCTTTCTCAGCCTGCCCCAATTGCGCATCAATGAAGTAAACGCGGTCATCTTCCAGTTTCGCCTTGTCCACCAGGTAGTCCTTGATGGCGCCGGCCCGATCCTGACCCAGTTGGCGCAGCAGCACGTCACTGGTGCTCCAGAACTTGATTACACCGTCTTTGAGCTTCGCCGTACGGTCATCACTGCTCAGGTCTTTCCATTCAGCCGGCGGTTGTTGTTTCAAGCGTGTGCGGTAGATGCCTTCCAGCAATGGCGCCTTTTCCTTCTCCGGTACGACCAGCAACGAGGCCTGGGCCGGGACTTTGTCGCCACGGCGTTGCAGCATCTTGTAGTAGTTGTATTGGTATTCACGCTCCAGGCGTTGGGCCGCAAGGAGCGGACCATCGCTGCTAGCTGCCGCCGTGCCTTCGATTTCCAGGCGCAGCGCAGGACGCTCTTTAAGTGCCTTGGCCAACGTGTTCAGGGCGTCTTCTGCGTTTTTACTCAACTCACTGGAACCCGCCGCGAAAGACACACTGCTGAGGTCTTCCGAGCCACCCCCGGTAATCAGCCCACCAATGAATTTGAATGGCGCTGTCGCCGCACGTACCACCAGGTTGCGCAGGGTCTGCCACACAATCGGCATTACGCTGAATTGCGGGTTGTTCAAATCACCGCTCACCGGCAGTTCGATAGAGATTTTGCCGTCGCTGTCTTTGAGCAACGCAATCGCCAGTCGAATCGGCAGGTCCACGGCATCGGCGCTGTCGACTTTCTCACCCAATTGCAGTTGTTCGACCACCACTTTGTTTTCGGCTTTCAATTGGCCTTTGGTGATCACGTAGTGCAGGTCCAGGTTCAGACGGCCCTTGCGAATGCGGAAGCCGGCGAACTTGCCCGAGTAGGGCGTCAGCGTCGTCAGCTCGACCCGTTTGAAGCTGGTGGCGATATCCAGCGCCGCCATCGGGTCAAACGGGTTGACGCTGCCTTTGATGGTCACTGGCGCGTAGCGGTCAACCTTGCCGTTGATATCGACACTGGCCGGTTTGGCCTGGCGACTGTCGATGGTGCCGATCTGCCCGTTCAGCTGTTGAATGGCGGTAGCGAAATTGGGTGTGAGACTGAAGTCGGCAAAGTTGGCCGAGCCATCGTTGATCGCAATTTGTCCGATATGAATGCCCAGTGGCTTCTCGTTGCTCGCCGCCGATTTGGTGGTGGGCTTGGCGCCGCTGCCGGCCGGTTGTGGAATCAGCAAATCGTCGATGTTGGTGGTGCGGTCATCGTTGATCATAAAGCGTGCATACGGCTGCAGCAGGTTGACCTTGTCGATCGACAGGCTCTGGCCGTGCTGATAGTTCACGCCTTCCAGTACCAGGCGCTGCCACTTGAGGAAGTCTCGGGTCTTGAGGGTGTCCAGCGTATGCAACTGGTCGACTTGTGCGCGACCGGTGACTTGCAACGCCAGCGGTTCGGTGCTTTTGAGGTTCACATCAAGGTTGCTGCCCAGCATGCCGCTGCGCAGTTCCAGGCGAATGAATGGGCTGATATAGGACTGGGCAACCCGCAGGTCTATGTCCTGGGTGTCCACTTTCAGCCTGGCGCTGACGGGGTTGAGGTTGACCTCGCCGGTTGCCTGGATCTTGCCTTGCTTGCCCAGGCCGGAGTCGACCTTCAGGGTGAAGGGGCTCTGGTTGAGGCTGTCGAAGTTCTGCATATCGACATTCAACGGGCCCAGCTCCAGCGCTACCGCAGGCTTGGCCGCGCGGTCAGCCAAGTGCACCTGGTAATTACGCAACTGCACGTCCTTGAGCAGTACTTGCCAGGGTTTGCTCGGGGCCGCGGCTTCAGCTTTTGGCGAGTCGGCAGTGGCCGGCGCGGTCTTCGGCTCCGGTGCCTTGGCTGGTTTGGCCGGTTGGCCGGCGAACAGTTTCTGCCAGTCCAGTTGCCCATCGGCCTCGCGGGCGGCCCAGGTTTCCAGCTTGTTACTACGGATCTTGCCGACCACTACTTGCTGCTTGGCCAGATCTACCGTGGTTTCGCTGACGTCCAGGCGCTCCAGGCGTGCCAACGGGCGGCCGTCCGGCGCCTTGATCGCAAAGGGGGCGATGCTGGCGCTGGTATTTGTCAGGTTCAGTTCGGTTTCCTTGGCCAGGCTGAACGTGTAATCGGTGCTGAAGTTGAGCACGCCGTCTTCAAGCACCAGCGGCAAGGCATCACGTACATAGGGCCACCAGGCTTTCATCTTGCCATCAGTGACTTTCAGTGTGCCCTGGGACGTGATCGGTATCAGGCTGAAATTACCTTTCCAGTCAATCTGCCCGCCTTGAGGACCGGCGGCCACCAAGGTCATGTTGGCGTTGTCTTCGGGCAAAGTGCTGAGGTTTTTCAGCTCGAAGTCGAGTTTGTCGTAGAGGAACTCGATGGGCTCGCTGGGGCGCAGGTCTTGAAAGTGCACATAACCGCGCGCCAACTTGATGCTGTCGATACGCAAAGGGAAGGGTTTGGCGTTTGGGTCGGCCGGGGTTGGTTCGCTCGGCGGCAGTTTGAACAACTGCGCCAGGTTCAGTTGGCCGGACTTGTCGAACAGCAACTCGGTCTTGGGCTTGTCCAGCTGTACATCCGCCAGGTGCAGAGCGCGGGTCCAGAGACTGTCGATCTGCAGGTTGGCGTAAAGACGTTCGAAACCCACCTGTTCCTTGCCGGGTTCACCGATCTGCAGGCCCCATGCCGTGACTTCCAGGCTGAACGGGTTGAGTTCGATGCGCTCGATACGTGCCGGCACCGTGGCGTAGTTGGCCAACTGTTGATTGGCAACCCGAAGGGCGATACCGGGCAAAATCAGGAAGCCGAGCAGGCTGTACAGAGCAAGAGCAGTCAACACGGCGCCGATGGCGCGAATCAATCCTTTGGGCATGGGCGGCGGCATCTATATCGAACGAGAGTGCCTTGGAGTATGGCACGGGATTTCGGTTCCGAAGAACCGGGGGGGTTGGGATAACTCTTACAATTGCAGGATCAAAGTCTTCAGCGGCGGCTGTTGGTCCTGGGAGGGGAAGTCCGCTCCCGGCGTCATGATCTGCCAGTCGCGTACCGGGCGCCCGGCTTTTTCGGCGCAACGCAGCACCTGCTCGCGCCAGTCATCCATGCTGACTTTTGCCAGGTTATTGCAGCAGATCAGTACGCCGTTGTCGGCAGTGGCGAGCAGCGCAGGTTTGAGCAGGCTTTGATAGTCACGCAACAGGTCGACGGTACCGAAAGCACTCTTGGCCCAGGCCGGTGGGTCGAGTAATACCAGGTCATATTGGCGCTGCTCAAGGCGTGGATAGCTCGGCAGTTTTTGGCCACGGCGCTGGGTGATCGGCAAACCCGCCAGTTGGCGAATCGCCGGGAAGTAATCGGACTGCACGAACTGCATTGTGGGCAGCTCGGGGTTCAGCAGGCCGTTTTCACGACCGACCGCCAGGTTGCCCTCGGCGAAGTCCAGGTTGCACACCTCGCGCGCGCCCCCGGCGGCTGCGCTCAAGCCCACGCCGCAGGTGTAGGCGAACAGGTTCAGCACGCTCTTGCCGGCGCTGTGCGTCTTGACCCAGCCGCGGGTATTGCGCAAGTCGAGAAACAGCAGTGGGTCCTGCCCGGCGTGGCGCCCGCGTACGCGGTAATTGAGCCCCCACTCATGGCCGACCAGATCTTCCAGCGCTGCAGACTCAGCGCGGTACACCGTGTCTTCGCGGTCGATCCGCGAGTTGCCCCTGGAGCGGTCGTTGTACACCAGCAGCAACTCCAGGCCCATGAACTGGTTGATCAGCTGATGCACGTCCAGCAGGTCAGCTGTTTCCAGAGGCTGGTGAAAGCTCTGCACCAACAATTGCGGGCCGTAGCGGTCGATGGTCAGGCCGCCAGCGCCTTCCTGGCTGCCGTGGAACAACCGGTAGCAGTCAGTGCCTTGGGCGTGCAGCTCATTGATCAGGTCTTGGCGTTGATCGAGGGCGGCGCGCAGCGCCTGATTCAGGGAGGACATGGAACGCGCCTTGCGTGCTGGATAAGAGAGGGTAAAGGTGGGCGCGGAGTTTAACAGCTATAGGCGCCAGCCTACATCAGCCCCATCCGCCGATGGGCACGTTGCACCGAACCATTGCGCATCGCCCAACGTAGCAACGGCGCGCTACGCTTGACTCCGGCGCGAATCAACTGACGTTGCAATGGGGTCTGGTGTTGCTCAAGCAAGGCACTGGCCCAGTCCGGCAGCAGGTCGATCCCGGCTTGCATCATCAGGCTGCCAAAGGGTTTGGCCAGGGTGCTTGGTGCGGGCGCATTGACCAGCAGACGCAGCACTTCGCGGCTGCGTTCGTCGCAGAGCAACTGTGGGCGGATGCGTGCGAGGTAATCCGAGACTTCCTGCCGTGAACGTGGCACATGCCTCGCCCCCAGCCGTTCGGCTACCAGGGCGATTTCGCTGTAATAACGATCCTGATCCCGTCCCGATAGGTGCGGGTTGCGATAACGCAGGTGCGCGGCCAGGAAGTTGCTGACCTCAGCCACATGCACCCAGGTCAACAGTTCTGGGTCGCTGGCCGCATAGGGTCGCCCGTCCGGGGCATGCCCGACCACTTGCAGGTGGATGGTGCGCACTTTTTCGATCAGCCATTCGGCATCCTTACGCGAGCCGAAAGTAGTGCCGGAAATAAACTGCGAGGTCCGACGCAGGCGCCCGAGCATGTCCTGGCGGAAATTCGAGTGGTCCCACACACCAGCCAACGCCAGTGGGTGCAAGGCTTGCAGCATCAACGCAGTGATGCCGCCGATGAGCATGCTGCAGAAGTCGCCATGTACTTGCCAGCTCACCGAGTCCGGCCCGAACAGGCCGGGATCGCCCTTGGGGTTTTCCAGGTCCAGTTGGCCCAGCGACAGGCCGGTC
Organism: Pseudomonas sp. BCA17; assembly: GCF_004519405.1. GTDB lineage: Bacteria > Pseudomonadota > Gammaproteobacteria > Pseudomonadales > Pseudomonadaceae > Aquipseudomonas. Next base: position 321,138 of record NZ_SGWI01000008.1, read on the forward strand.
AGGCTCATCAGTTGGGTTTCGATACGGCTGCGGATAAATTCCATGGCGACTCGGGGTTTCCTATCGGTTCAGGCGTTTGTCGATCAGGCCGTCTACAACGCTGGGGTCGGCCAGGGTAGAGGTATCACCGAGGCTGTCCAGTTCGTTGCAGGCGATCTTGCGCAAAATACGTCGCATGATCTTGCCCGAGCGGGTTTTCGGCAAGGCTGGCGCCCATTGGATCAGTTCCGGCTTGGCAAAGCTGCCGATTTCCTGGCTGACCAGATCCAGCAAGTGTTTCTTCAACGCATCACTGGGCTCGACGCCATTCATTGGCGTGACAAATGCGTAGATACCTTGGCCTTTGAGGTCATGGGGGTAGCCCACCACGGCGGCCTCGGCCACTTGGTCGTGCAGCACCAGGGCGCTTTCCACTTCGGCGGTGCCGATCCGATGGCCGGACACATTGATCACGTCATCGATGCGCCCGGTAATCCAATAGTCGCCATCTTCATCGCGTCGTGCACCGTCGCCGGTGAAGTAATAGCCGGGGTAAGGTTTGAAATAGGTATCGATCATGCGCTGCGGGTCGCCGTAGACGCTGCGGATCTGCCCTGGCCAACTGGCTTTGATCGCGAGTATGCCACTGCCGGCGCCGCTGAATTCCTTGCCGTGCTCGTCCAGCAGTACGGGCTGTACGCCGAACAAGGGCTGGGTCGCACAGCCGGGTTTGACACGCTGGGCGCTGACCAACGGGCTGAGCATGATGCCGCCGGTTTCGGTCTGCCACCAGGTATCCACAATCGGGCAGCGCTGCTCTCCCACCACATTGAAATACCAATCCCAGGCTTCCGGGTTTATCGGTTCGCCGACGCTGCCCAGCAGGCGCAGGCTGGCGCGTGACGTGTTCTCCAACGGGCCGTGGCCCTCACGCATCAGTGCGCGCAGTGCGGTGGGTGCGGTGTAGAAGATATTGACCTGATGTTTGTCGATCACCTGCCAGAAGCGCGAACTGTTGGGGTAACTCGGCACTCCTTCGAATATCAACGAGGTAGCGCCATTGGCCAGCGGGCCATACACGATGTAACTGTGCCCGGTGACCCAGCCCACGTCGGCTGTGCACCAGAACACTTCGCCATCGCGGTAATCCAGTACGTATTTGAAGGTCATCGCCGCTTGCAACAGGTAACCGCCGGTAGTGTGCAGCACGCCCTTGGGTTTACCGGTGCTGCCGGAAGTGTAGAGAATGAACAGCGGGTCTTCGGCATCCATCGGCTCGGGCGGGCAGTCATCTCTGGCCGCATCCAGGGCTTGCTGGTACGCAAGGTCACGGCCTGCGCTCCAACTCACGGCCGCGCCCGTGCGCTGTACCACCAATACCGTGCCGACGTTCGGGCAACTGGCCAGGGCTTTGTCGACGTTCTTTTTCAATGCAATCGGCTTACCGCCACGCACGCCTTCATCGGCGGTAATGACGGTGCGGCAGTCGGCGTCGAGAATGCGGTCGCGCAAGGCATCTGGCGAGAACCCCCCAAACACGACCGAGTGCACGGCACCGATTCGCGTGCAGGCCAGCATGGCGTAGGCCGCTTCCGGAATCATCGGCATATAGATGCATACCCGGTCGCCTTTCTTCACGCCACGGCTTTTCAGTACGTTGGCCAGGCGGCAGACGTTCTGGTGGAGTTGGCGGTAGGTAATTTTGGAAGAGTGTGAAGGATCATCGCCTTCCCAGATGAAGGCCGGTTGGTCGGCACGTTCGGCCAGGTGGCGGTCGATACAGTTGTAACTGACATTCAGTTGGCCGCCGGCGAACCATTGAGCGGCGCCCGTGCTGATGTCGGCGCTGTGCACGGTATGCCAGGGTGAGATCCAGTCGAGAAAGCTCTTGGCTTGTTCAGCCCAGAAGGCATCGGGTTGCTCGATGGATTGACGATAGAGGCGCTGGTAGTCCTCCTGACTGAGTTGTGCAGCCCGGCGGACGGCATCGGCGTTGGGATACTGGCTGATATCGAACATGAGCATTCCTTATTCTTGTTTTGCGACAAGTCATAAAGATGCGCCCTGTGGACGGAGGGTTCAAGGCCAACGTCCAAGTGGACGTTGGCCCTGTAAGCCCTGTATCAGCCGCGGTGACGACCACGGAAATAGTTGATCAGGCCCTGGGTCGAAGCGTCCTCGGCCGAGGTCTCTTCGGTGCCGGTCAGGCGGTTGTACACGCCTTTGCCCAACTCTTTGCCCAGTTCCACGCCCCATTGGTCGAAGGCGTTGATGCCCCAGATCACGCTCTGCACAAACACTTTGTGTTCATACATCGCCACCAGTGCGCCCAGGCGGCGCGGGCTGATGCGTTCAACCACGATCGTGTTGCTTGGGCGGTTGCCCGGGATCACCTTGTGCGGAGCCAGCTTCTGCACTTCGGCTTCCGGAATGCCTTTCTCGCGCAATTCGGCCTCGGCTTCGCTGCGGGTTTTGCCAAGCATCAATGCCTGGCTCTGGGACAGGCAGTTGGCATACAGCCACTGATGGTGGTCGGACACCGGGTTGAAGCTGACGATCGGCACGATGAAGTCGGCCGGGATCAGTTGGGTCCCTTGGTGCAGCAACTGGTGGTAGGCGTGTTGACCGTTGCAGCCTACGCCACCCCAGATCACCGGGCCGGTATCGGTCGACACCGGTGTGCCGTCCTGGCGCACGCTCTTGCCGTTGGATTCCATGTCCAACTGTTGCAAGTGTTTGGTGATGTTACGCAGGTAGTGGTCGTACGGCAGGATCGCATGGCTCTGCGCACCCCAGAAGTTGCCGTACCACACGCCCAGCAAGCCCAGCAGCACCGGCATGTTGGCTTCGAACGGCGCGTTCTGGAAATGCTGGTCCATGGTGTAGGCGCCGGACAGCAGTTCCTTGAAGTTGGACATGCCGATGGCCAGGGCGATTGGCAAGCCGATGGCCGACCACAGCGAGTAACGGCCGCCGACCCAGTCCCACATCGGGAAGATGTTTTCTTCGCGGATACCGAAAGCCACGGCTGCGGCGTTGTTGCTCGACACGGCGATGAAGTGACGGTACAGCTCGGCTTCCGAACCGCCCTGGGCCAGGTACCAGGCGCGGGCGGCCTGGGCGTTTTTCAGGGTTTCAAGGGTGTTGAAGGATTTCGACGAAACGATGAACAACGTGGTCTCGGCACGCAGCTTCATGGTCAGCTCGTGGAACTCGCTGCCGTCGATGTTCGCCAGGTAATGGCAGCGCACGCCTTTATGGGCGTAGGACAACAGCGCTTCGGAGACCAGCTCCGGGCCGAGGAACGAGCCGCCGATGCCGATGTTCACCACGTCGGTGATGGGCTTCTCGGTGTAGCCACGCCACAGGCCGTCGTGAATACGGCCGACCAGGTCAGTGATCTGGTTCAGCACCTTGTGCACGTCCGGCATGATATTCACGCCATTGACCGACAATTTGTCGCCCACCGGGCGGCGCAGCGCGGTGTGCAGGGCAGGACGGCCTTCGGACGAGTTGACCGGCTCACCGGCGTACAGCGCGTTGATCGCATCCTTGAGGCCGACTTCGTTGGCCAGGCCCACCAGCAGATCACGGGTTTCGCGGGTGATCAGGTTTTTCGAGTAATCGAGGAAAAGCCCGCAGCTGCTCAACGTGAATTGGGAAAAGCGCTGGGGATCGGCATTGAATGCCTCGCGCATGCTGAAATCCTGCATGGCTTGGCGATGTTGATTGAGCGCTTGCCAGGCGGGCAGAGCGGTAACGTCATGGGGAGTGCGGTAGTACGCCATCGCTGCGGGTTTCCTTTTTATTACGGGGACTGCCTTTAGGACACTTCAAAGTCCGGAACGTCCTGTCTTTGATCAAGTGGCCGATGCCGGACAGCGCTAACCAATAGCGCAGGGCGATTACATTAAACCTAGCGTGTCGATATGTCTTGGCTTTGTCTGCGCTGTAGCCGGTACTTTTTTATACCGGCACAGCGGGGAGGGCAACTGAAGGTATTCAGTTGAGGGTCAAATGCAGGTTGTCGATCAGGCGGGTGGCGCCCAGGTAGGCAGCTACCAGAATCACCACATCGCGATCCTCGGCCGTGGCTGGACGCAGATTCACGCCGTGGCGTACTTCAAGGTAGTCCATGCGCAGACCTGCGGCTTCGATCTGCCGCACCTGTTCGGCACGCAGCTTGGCGAAGTCGTGGTCACCGGCTTTGATCGACGCGGCAATCTGGCTGAGGCTGCGATAAAGCACCGGGGCAATAGCGCGCTGCTCGTCGGTGAGATAACCGTTGCGCGAAGACAGCGCGAGGCCATCTTCGGCACGCACGGTGGGCTCGCCGATGATCTGGATCGGCATGTTCAGGTCATGGACCATGGCACGGATCACGGCCAACTGCTGGTAGTCCTTCTGACCAAATACGGCCATGTCCGGCTGGACCATGTTGAACAGCTTGCTGACAACCGTCGCCACACCTTCGAAATGCCCGGGCCGGCTGGCGCCGCACAGGCCTTCGGACAACTGGGGGACGCTGACGCGGGTCTGACCCGTCATGCCGCCTGGGTACATTTCCTCGACGGTAGGCGCAAACAGCAGGTTGCAGCCGGCTTGCAGCAGCTTTTCCTGATCGGCGGCGAGGGTGCGCGGGTATTTGTCCAAATCTTCGCCGGCGCCGAATTGCAGCGGGTTGACGAAAATACTCGCGACCACGAAGTCCGACTGCTGGGCGGCCTTGGTTACCAGGGTGGCATGGCCGCTGTGCAAGTTCCCCATGGTCGGCACAAAGCCGATGCGCTTGCCGGCGCTGCGGGCATGAGTCACGGCGGCCCGCAGTTCACGTACGGTCTTTACAGTGTTCATGCAGAGAATCCGTGTTCGGCGCCTGGGAAAGTGACAGCTTTGACTTCGCTGACGTAAGCGCTCAATGCTGCATGGATACTGTCCTGGCCGGCCATGAAATTTTTGACGAACTTTGGCACATGGCCACTTATGGACAGGCCAAGCATGTCGTGCACCACCAGCACCTGGCCGTCGGTCGCGGACCCGGCACCAATGCCGATCACCGGCACTTTGACGGCTTGGGTGATTTCTGCGGCGAGTTCGCTTGGCACGCATTCCAGCAGGATCATCGCCGCGCCGGCCTGTTCCAGGGCAATGGCATCGGCGCGCATCTGGCGCGCCTGGGCTTCATTGCGGCCTTGTACCTTGTAGCCGCCGAGGATATTCACCGACTGCGGCGTCAGGCCCATGTGTGCACACACCGGAACGCCACGCTCAGCCAGCAGGCGGATCGAGTCGGCGAGCCATACGGCGCCCTCGATCTTGACCATATGCGCACCGGCTTGCATCAGTTTGCCGGCGTTCTGGAAGGTCTGCTCGGTGGTGGCGTAACCCATGAACGGCAAGTCGGCGATGATGAACGCACCGTCATTACCGCGCTTGACGCTGGCGGTATGGTAGGCGAGTTCATCGGTGGTAACAGGCAGTGTGCTGTCATTCCCTTGAAGAACCATGCCCAGGGAGTCGCCTACCAACAGCACCTCGACCCCGGCCTGGCAACTGGCGTGGGCGAAGGTGGCGTCGTAGCAGGTGAGCATGGTGATTTTTTCACCCTTGAGCTTGAGGCTCTGCAAGGTGGTCAGGGTAATGCTTGGCATGAAAAGGGTCCTCGTTCAGGCGCTTGGAAACAGCGAGTAACGCGCGTGAGTCTTCGTTTATACAGGCGCACTGTCTTGAGAGCAGTGCTTATATGGCCTGGATTGCGCCCTTCAGTGCCGGGTTGGCGGCAGCTGGACGCCTATAGTCGTGAGGAGGACACGGGAAGTCAATTGGATGTGTTACCGCATTGTTACGAGTGGGGTGTTACCCGTGTTACTGATGCGATTCAGCCGCAGCCAGGCGTTCCAGGCCGACAAACGGGCAGGCTTCAAGCAAGGTGCCGAGTCGCCGACCGTCAGGCAGTTGCAGGTCCGCGGGTGCCAACTCGGCCAAGGGGTAGAGCACGAACGGCCGCAACTGCATCTGATAGTGCGGCACCTTCAGGCGAGGTTCGTCGATCAGGCGATCGCCAAACAACAGAATGTCCAGGTCCAGGGTGCGCGGGCCCCAACGTTCCAGGCGCTCGCGGCCCTGGTCGTTCTCGATGGCTTGCAGCGCATCGAGCAGCTCCAGTGGCGCCAGGCTGCTGTCCAGGGCCGCAACCGCATTGGTGTAGCGCGGCTGGCCCGGGAGCAGGGAGTCACTTTGATAGAACGCCGATACGCCTGCGAGGGTCGTGCCGGGTAACAGCGCCAACGCCTGGACGGCGTTGCGCAGTTGCTGTTGCGGGGCAGCGAGGTTACTGCCCATGCCAATGTAGATCCGCTCCACGTTTATTCGCCTGAAGCGTCGGCGCCGCTGCGCTTGCGTTTAGTACCGCTGCGGCGACGTTTTTTCGGGCCTTCTCCCTCGCCTTTGCTGCCGAGGTCGCGAATCATGTCGCGGCGCTGGCTGTCATTGGCGTCCTGATAGTCAGTCCACCATTCGCCCAAGCCGTCGGTCTGTTCGCCAGCGCTTTCGCGCAGCAACAGGAAGTCGTAGCCCGCACGGAAACGTGGGTTGTCCAGCAGCAGGTCGGCGCGTTTGCCGCTGCGGCGCGGCAGGCGCTCCTGCATGTCCCAGATCTCGCGGATCGGCATGGTGAAGCGTTTCGGGATGGCGATGCGCTGGCACTGCTCGGCGATCAGTTCATGAGCGGCTTCCTGCATGGCAGGAATCGGCGGCATGCCTCGGTCCTGCAGGCGTAATACGCGTTTGGGCAGGGCAGGCCACAGCAGGGCGGCAAACAGGAACGCCGGAGTCACCGGTTTGTTCTGCTTGATGCGCAGGTCGGTGTTGATCAGCGCTTCGCTGATCAGTGTGTGGGTGTATGTCGGGTTGTATTCCAAGGCCTCGGCGCTGGCCGGGAACAGTGGATCGAACAACTGGAGGTCGACGAGCATTTCAAACGTATCGGCGGCGTAGCCCGAGAGGAACAGCTTGAGTACTTCTTCGAACAGGCGCGCGGAAGGAATCTCGCGCAACATCGGCGCCAGCTCGCGAATTGGCGCGGCGGTGTGCTTCTCGATACCGAAGTTCAGCTTGGCGGCAAACCGCACCGCTCGCAGCATACGTACCGGGTCTTCCTGGTAGCGCTGAACCGGATCGCCGATCAGGCGAATCAGGTTGTTGCGAATGTCGTGTACGCCATTGGCGTAATCGAGAATGCGCTCGCTGACCGGATCGTAATACAGGGCGTTGATGGTGAAGTCGCGGCGTTGCGCGTCTTCTTCTAGGGTGCCATAGACGTTATCCCGCAGAATGCGCCCGCTCTCGTTGCGGGAAGACTGGTTGGTGTCTTCTTCCTCATCGTTTTGCGGGTGATTGGCGCGGAACGTCGCGACCTCGATGATCTCGCGACCAAAGTGGATGTGCACCAGTTTAAAGCGGCGGCCAATGATTCGCGCATTGCGAAACTCGGCGCGCACTTGCTCAGGCGTGGCGCTGGTGGCGACGTCGAAGTCCTTGGGCGTGATATTGAGCAGCATGTCGCGCACGCACCCGCCCACCAGATACGCCTGGTAGCCGGCGTTCTGTAAACGTTCGACGATGTTCACTGCATAACGGCTGAATTGAGCGCGCTGCAGCGAATGCTGGCTGCTATTGAGCACTTCAGGCGTGCTGCGTTTGTGTTGCGTACGACGCAAGGGAGAACGGAATGACTGGAACAACTTCTTCAGCATGGGATGCACTGTTTGAAGGAATGTTCGGCCATAACGAAGAATGACCGCATGATGGGCGGGGATTCTAGCATTTAGTCGGGGGATGGTGTAGGAACAAGCTGCGGCCTTGCGCCATTAGCTTTAAATCGTCAAATCGCTCAATCGAAATGCCAGAAACTACAAGGGGAGCCGAAGCTCCCCCAGAAGTAGTTGCGTGCTCTATTTTTATTATTGGTTTCGGGCTTCTTGTTTTTGTTGATCGCCCTCGCCAGGAAGCTTCACCTTCCTGACACTCCCAATCGGGAGCCAAGAGCAAACGGATTGCTTTGGTCGCTGTGTTGCTGATCTATGATCCAACCAGTTCAGGCTCTGCCTTAGGGCAGTTTTTGTTGTTCTCGGCCTGGTTGCGGGGCAAGCCCCAAATGCAACGCCTCTCCAAAAGAATCAGTTAGCTGCGCCTCCGCCGTGTTGTTTTTGTTATGCGTGAGTCGATTCGTCTTATTTTTATTGTCTTGTACAAAGCTTGTTATTGTTTTTGTACTAAGCATATAGCAGGGTGCGTGCCAACTTTTGCACCGCCCAGCAAAACCGGGGGGATGGCGGGTTTCGGAGGTTTTTCCGGGCGAAAAAAAGCCGGGGCTTCGTTACCGTAAGCCCCGGCTTTTGTTACGTAAAAATTCTGAGGTAACAGTTTTTTCACATCTGAGGGTGTTACCCGCAGGCACGCACCTCAACTTTCGCTGGCTACCCCGGTCTTGCGCCGTGGAATGCCCAGTCGTTGGCGCCGTTCCCACAGGCACTTACGGCTGACGCCCAGCTTGCGAGCCAGCTCGGTCTCAGTCATGTGGTCCTGATGCTCAAGGACGAAATGCTGGAAGTAGTCTTCCAGTGACAAATCTTCCGTCGGCTCATGGCTGGTATTGCTACCGCCGCCCTGTTGTGGCGCCAGCTCGAGGAAGTCGTCATCTTCCAGATCACTGAGCTCGATATCGATGCCCAGCAGCTCAGCGGAAATTTCCGGGCTTTCCGACAGAATCACCGCACGCTCCACCGCGTTTTCCAGCTCGCGCACGTTACCTGGCCACGAGTAATGCCGAATCGCCTGTTCGGCGTCCGCGGCAAACTTCAGGTCAGTACGGTTGATGCGCGCACTTTGGCGCAGCAGGAACGCGTTGGCGATCTCGTTGACGTCGGCACCACGCTCGCGTAGCGCCGGCAGCTTGAGGGCGATAACGTGCAGGCGGTAGTACAAGTCTTCGCGGAACTGGCCGATCTTGGCCAGGCTCTTGAGGTCACGGTGAGTGGCTGCAATCAGCCTCACGTCGACCTTCTGTGATTGCACCGAGCCTACACGACGAATCTCGCCTTCCTGCAGTACCCGCAGCAATCGCGCTTGGGCTTCCAGGGGCAGTTCGCCGATTTCGTCGAGGAACAGGGTGCCGCCGTCCGCTGCTTCCACCAGGCCAGCACGCCCGGCGCTGGCACCGGTGAACGCGCCTTTTTCGTGGCCGAACAATTCGGACTCGATCAGGGATTCGGGGATCGCCGCACAGTTCACCGAAATCATCGGTGCCTTGGCGCGCTTGGACAGGTTGTGCAGCGCACGGGCCACCAGTTCTTTACCGGTGCCCGATTCGCCCTGGATCAACACATTGGAGTCGGTAGGCGCGACTTTGCGGATCTTGCTGTAAAGATCCTGCATCGGTGGGCACGAGCCAATGATGCCGATCTCGCCATTACTGTTGTCGACCCCAGGTTTTTCCGCGCCGTTGGCGGCTTTGCCGGCGGGACGCTGTTCGGTCGGTGCGCTGCCAGCCGACTGATGGTCACGCAGGATGCGGGCCACGGCCTGGAGCATCTCGTCGTGATCGAAGGGCTTGGCGATGTAGTCCACCGCGCCCATCTTCATGGAGTCGACCGCCGAACGCAGGCTGGCATAGCTGGTCATAATCAGCACCGGAGTGCCCTGGCCCAGCTTGATCAGCTCGGTACCCGGTGCGCCCGGCAGGCGCAGGTCGCTGACAATCAGGTCGAACGTGGGAATAGTGAACCGCTCTTGCGCTTCCTGCACCGAGCCGGCTTCGCTGACCTGATACTGATTACGTTCAAGCAGGCGACGCAAGGCAGAGCGGATAATGGTTTCGTCTTCGACGATCAAAATGTGCGGCATTGATTCAATTCTCTCGACGGTCTCAGTTCACAGCGGACGTCGCTTCGACATGACGCGGCAAGGTCACCCGGATACGGGTGCCGCGTTGGCTTTCGGTGTCAGCCGGGCTGTCGATGGTGATTTGTCCATAATGCTCTTCAACGATGGAATAGACCAGTGCAAGGCCCAGACCGGTACCTTCACCTGGGTCCTTGGTGGTGAAGAAAGGTTCGAACAATCGGTCCATGATGTTCTGTGGAATGCCGCTGCCTTCGTCTTCCACGATCAGATCGATCGTATGCTCGAAAGCCTCGCTCTTGACACGTACCGCGCTGCCGGCCGGTGATGCGTCACGGGCATTGGACAGCAGGTTGATCAGCACCTGCGCCAAGCGTTGGGAGTCGCCGTCGACCCAGTGATCGGGGTCGCATAGATTGAAGAACTGTACCTCGAAATTGCGCCGGTTCAAGGCCAGCAGCCCAATGGCATCCTGCGCCACTTCGGCCAGGCACACGGCTTCATCCTGGTTCTGATGAGCCCCTGAGTGAGCGAAGCTCATCAGCGACTGCACGATGCGCGAAACACGTTTGGTCTGTTCGAGGATTTGCCCGCTGATCTCGGTGATTTCACCGTCTTCCTCGCGCTCCTCCCGCAGGTTCTGCGCCAGGCAGGCGATACCGGTGATCGGGTTGCCGATTTCGTGGGCCACACCCGCCGCCAGTCGGCCGATGCTGGCCAGGCGCTCGGAGTGCACCAGCTTGTCTTCGAGCATCTGTGTTTCGGTCAGGTCTTCCACCAGCAGCACCAGGCCGCTGTTGCCGGGGGCGAGGGGTTCGTCAATCGCCGCTTTGTGCAGGTTGAGCCAGCGGGTCTGGCCGTCGAGCGCCAGGTGCTGCTTGTGCAAGTGCTCGTCGGGCAGGTCGATGAAACCTTGCAGCAGTTCTTTCCACGGCTCGCCCAGGGTATTCAAGCGCGAACCCACCACCCGTTGGGCGGCGATGCCGGTGAGTTCTTCCATGGCTTTGTTCCACATCAGGATTTCCTGATCCTTGGCCAGAGAGCACACGCCCATCGGCAGCTCCTGCAGGGTCTGGCGGTGGTAGCGACGCAGCGCATCGAGTTCAGCAGCGAGGCCGGTGAGGCGTGAGTGGTAATCCTCCAGTCGGCTCTCGATGAAGTGAATGTCTTCGGTGACGTAGTTTTCACCGCCTGCCTTGTAGGGCAGGAACGTTTCTACCATGTCTTGTGACACGCTCGGCCCCATGAGGCCGGAGAGGTTGGCTTCGATACGGTCACGCAGGCGGCGCAGCGCATAGGGACGGCGCTCGTCAAACGGCAGGTAGAGATCGCGCAACGCCTGTTCGACTTCTTTCTGTGCCGCCTTGGCACCCAGGGGCTTGGCCAGTTGCGTGGCGAACTCCTGGGGTGAGGCGGCGTGCAGCTCGCGGCGTTGCGGGCGGCGCACGTTGTCGACTGCGCAGGCCTCGGCGGCACTGGTTTCTTCGGGGCTGGCGTTGGTGAACAGTGAGATCAGGGTGAACATCAGCACGTTGGCGGCCAGGGATGCGATCGCCGCCATGTGCCAACTGGTGTCGTCCAGCACGTAAATCATGTTCAGCAGCGGAATGTAGAACCCCTGGAGGTTGCCGACCAATGGCAACAACATGGTGACGATCCACACCAGAATGCCTGCCAGCAACCCGGCGATAAAGCCACGGCGATTGGCCGTCGGCCAGTACAGCACCGACAACACGCCCGGCAGGAACTGCAAGGTAGCGACGAACGCGACGATCCCGAGGTTGGCCAGGTCTTGGCCGGCGCCCAACAGCAGGTAGAAACCATAGCCGGCCATGATGATGGCCACGATCAGTGCGCGGCGCGTCCATTTCAGCCAGCGGTAGATATTGCCTTCGGCGGGCGGCTGGTAGAGCGGCAGTACCAGATGGTTGAGCGCCATCCCCGAGAGGGCCAGGGTGGTGACGATGATCAGACCGCTGGCCGCCGATAAACCGCCAACGTAGGCGAGTAGCGCCAGGGCCGGGTTATTCGCGGCGATACCGACGCCGAGGGTGAAGTATTCCGGATTGGTGGTGGCCCCCAGTTTCAGGCCGGCCCACAGGATCAGCGGTACCGCCAGGCTCATCAGCAACAGGAACAGCGGCAAGCCCCAACTGGCACTGACCAGAGAGCGCGGGTTGAGGTTCTCGGTGAAGGTCATGTGGTACATGTGCGGCATCACGATCGCCGAAGCGAAGAACACCAGCAGCAGGGTGCGCCACGGTCCTTCCTGCAAGGGTGTGTGCAGGGCGGCGAGGGCGGTCTGGTTTTGCAGCAGCCACAGTTCCAGCTGTTGCGGCCCGTCGAACACGCCATACAGCGCATAGAGGCCGACGCCGCCGATGGCGATCAGCTTGATGACTGACTCAAAGGCAATCGCGAATACCAGGCCTTCATGTTTTTCACGGGCGGCGATATGGCGCGAGCCGAAGAAAATCGTGAACAGGGTGATCAGCGCGCAGAAGGCCAGGGCAACTCGATGCTGCACCGGCTCGCGGGTCAGGATGCTGATGGAGTCGGCCACCGCCTGGATTTGCAAGGCCAGTAAGGGCAGGACGCCTATCAGCATGAAAATGGTGGTCAGCGCGCCGGCCCAGGTGCTGCGAAAGCGGAAGGCAAACAGGTCTGCCAGGGATGACAACTGATAGGTACGGGTGATTTTCAGGATCGGGTACAGCAACACGGGCGCCAGCAGGAAAGCGCCGGAAACCCCGAGGTAGCTGGAGAGGAAGCCATAACCGTACTGATAGGCCAGGCCCACGGTGCCGTAGAATGCCCAGGCGCTGGCATAGACGCCCAGGGACAGGGTGTAAGTCAGCGGATGGCGAATGATCGCCCGCGGAATCATTCCGCGCTCACTGATCCAGGCGACGCCGAACAACGCCGCCAGGTAGGCGGCGCTGATCAACAGCATCTGGGTGAGGCTAAAGCTCATCGGCATCTTTTTGGCTCTGCAGGATGAAAGTCACGACGATCAGGATCAGCCACAGCAGATAAGGGCGGTACCAGGCGCCCGTGGCGTCGATCCACCAATCCATGATGGCGGGGGAAAACAGGTAGATCCCGACGACCAGCAGCAGGACCAATCGATAGATGTACATGTTGGCCTCTGAGTGAAAACGTGCGGCGATGGTAACGGATGGCTGGCAAGCTGCAAGCGCCTTCAGCTCAATTGCGCTTCGGCCAGCGTGAGTGTGCGCGGGATCCTTGCAGCGTCCCAGTGTGCAATGCCCCAATCCAGCAGCTCCCGGGGGCTGGCGTGAAGCAGTTCGTCGCCCGGTTGCTGGCCAAGGGCACGCAAGGCTCTCAATAGCAAAGGCGTGGCCTGATCGGGTGCCAACGGCGGGGAACGGTAGGATTTGCCCAGCTTGTTACCGTCCGGCTGGATGATCAGCGGCACATGCAGGTAGCGCGGTTGACGCAGGCCCAGCAACTCTTGCAGATACAGCTGGCGCGGTGTGGAGTCGAGCAGGTCGGCGCCGCGCACGATATCGGTTACACCTTGCCAGGCGTCGTCGAGCACCACGGCCAATTGGTAGGCATACAGGCCGTCGCGGCGACGGATGATGAAGTCGCCTACGTCGCGACCCAGGTGTTGTCGGAATTCGCCTTGTACACGGTCGGTAAAGTGGTATTCCAGTTCTGGAACACGCAAACGGATAGCGGCGTCCTGCTGATCGTGACCCGCATTGCGGCACAAGCCTGGGTAAATCCCGTTGTAGGTTTCCAGCTGTTTACGTGAGCAGGTGCAGGCGTACGCCAAGCCATGGTTGAACATATCATTCAGCACTTTGGCGTAAGCATCATGCCGCTCGCTTTGTCGGACCAGTTCGCCATCCCATTCAAAACCGTAGCTTTCCAGGGCATGCAGAATCGCCGCCTGGGCGCCGGGCTCTTCACGCGGGGGGTCGAGATCTTCCATGCGCATCAGCCAGCGGCCATGGTTGGCGCGAGCATCGAGGTAGGAGGCGAGGGCTGCAACCAGGGAGCCAAAATGCAAATGGCCGCTGGGCGTGGGGGCGAAGCGCCCGATATAGGTAGAGGCTGTCATGGGCCTGATATTACTGGAAAGTCGGTAAAGCCCAGAAACAAAAATGGAGCGTTCGCACGCTCCATTCGTTCAGCCCGGCAGGAATTACTTGCCGACCTGTTTTTCCTTGATTTCAGCCAAGGTCTTGCAGTCTACGCAGAGGTCCGCAGTAGGGCGAGCTTCCAGGCGGCGAATACCGATCTCGACGCCGCAGGATTCGCACCAGCCATATTCCTCGTCTTCGATCAGTTGCAGGGTCTTGTCGATTTTCTTGATGAGCTTGCGTTCGCGATCACGGGCGCGCAGCTCGAGGGCGAATTCCTCTTCCTGGCTGGCACGGTCGGCCGGGTCCGGGAAGTTGGCTGCTTCGTCCTTCATGTGGTCAACCGTACGGTCGACTTCCTGCATCAAGTCCTGCTTCCACTTCTTCAGGATATTGGAGAAGTGCTTGCGCATGGGCTCGCTCATGTACTCCTCACCTTTTGTCTCAACATAAGGTGTGAAGCCGCTGAGGGCTGAGGATTGTTGTTGCTTTGCTTGGGTGGACATGAATAGACCGCCTCTCACTCTTCTAATCCATTGCGCAGGATTGCAACGTCACCGACACCTGCCGGCCCTGCGGCTGCAAGCGGGCGAACTTACCAGATAGATTCAGGGTGCGCCACTCCCGGTTGTCGAGGCCCATCGCACGGGGGCAAATAGCAGCAGCCCGCCGTGACTGGGTGTGAATCGTCTCGAATATTGATTTTAGTCCTTTTGTGCGCGTGTGCCCGCACCGTTCAAGTGGCCGAGCAGGCAATAGAACATGTTTTACCGCGTGGGTTCGGTAGAATCCAAATTTTGTCCTCACGTTTAAGGAAGGCTCATGGCTCAGCCCTATAGTGCGCGCAGTCGCGCCATCGAACCCTTTCATGTCATGGCGTTGCTGGCGCGAGCCAATGAACTGCAAGCGGCGGGTCATGATGTGATTCATCTGGAGATCGGCGAGCCGGACTTCACCACGGCCGAGCCCATCATCCAGGCGGGCCAGGCAGCGTTGGCCAACGGCAAGACCCGCTACACCGCGGCGCGTGGGTTGCCTGAGTTGCGCGAGGCCATCAGCGGTTTCTATCAGCAGCGCTACGGGTTGAGTGTCGATCCTGAGCGCATCCTGATTACGCCCGGTGGCTCCGGTGCCTTGTTACTGGCGAGCAGCTTGCTGGTGGACCCCGGCAAGCACTGGCTGCTGGCGGACCCCGGCTACCCCTGTAACCGGCATTTCCTGCGCCTGGTGGAAGGCGCGGCGCAACTGGTGCCGGTGGGCCCGGAGGTGCGTTACCAATTGAATGCCGATCTGGTTGAAAAGTATTGGGATCACGACAGCGTTGGTGCATTGGTGGCGTCGCCTGCCAACCCTACCGGTACGATTCTCACACGCGATGAATTGGCCGGGTTGTCGAGTGCGATCAGGGCGCGTAAGGGCCACCTGGTAGTGGACGAGATCTATCACGGCCTTACTTACGGCACCGACGCCGCCAGCGTCCTGGAAGTCGACGACGATGCCTTTGTGCTGAACAGTTTTTCGAAGTATTTCGGCATGACCGGCTGGCGCCTGGGTTGGCTGGTAGCACCGCCCGCTGCTGTCGGGGAACTGGAGAAACTGGCGCAAAACCTCTACATCAGCGCGCCAAGTATGGCTCAACATGCGGCACTGGCCTGCTTTACCCCGCAAACCCTGGGAATTCTGGAGGAGCGCCGCGCGGAGTTTGGTCGTCGTCGGGACTTTCTGCTGCCTGCTTTGCGCGACTTGGGCTTCGGCATTGCAGTAGAGCCTGAGGGCGCTTTCTACTTGTATGCCGATATCCGCGCGTTCGGCGGTGATGCCTTCGCATTCTGCCGTCATTTCCTCGAAACGGAGCATGTCGCCTTTACGCCCGGGCTGGATTTTGGACGCTATCAAGCCAGTCACCATGTGCGTTTTGCCTACACGCAAAACCTTGATCGGCTGCAAGAGGCGGTAGAACGGATTGCCCGTGGGCTGCGGAGTTGGCAAGGCTGATGCGCTTTCATCCTCCTCTGGAACAAGGGCGGCTGATTCGCCGCTACAAGCGCTTTCTCACCGATATTGAAACGGTTACCGGCGAGTTGCTGACCATTCACTGCCCGAACACCGGGTCGATGCTCAATTGCATGCTGGAGGGTGGGCAAGTCTGGTTCAGCCGCTCCGACGACCCCAAGCGCAAGCTGCCGGGCACCTGGGAGATCGCCGAAACGCCCCAAGGCCGACTGGCATGCGTCAACACGGCGCGCGCCAATCAGTTGGTAGAAGAAGCCCTGCACGCCGGGGTGATCATCGAGCTCAACGGCTTTAATGCGTTGAAGCGCGAAGTGCCCTACGGCCAGGAAAAAAGCCGCATCGACTTTCGCCTGGAATATCCCCATGGCGCAGCCTATGTGGAGGTGAAAAGCGTCACCCTGGGGTTTGACGGCTCGGCGGTAGCGGCTTTTCCCGACGCAGTGACCCAGCGCGGCGCCAAGCATTTGCGTGAGCTGGCGCACTTGGCGCGTGCCGGTGTGCGGGCGGTGCAGTTGTATTGCGTCAATCTCTCCGGGATCGAGGCGGTGCGGCCGGCGGTGGAGATTGATGCCGGTTATGCCGCTGCGCTGCGTGAGGCCAAGGCCGCCGGTGTGGAGGTCCTGGCCTATGGTGTGCGAGTGACGCCTGAGGAAATTTACGTCGACCGTCGGTTGGATGTGGTGCTGGGCGACTAGAGTTCAACCCACAAGCCTTGTTCGTCTTCGCGGCCGTGCAGTGGCGTGAGGCTTTGGCCGGCACAGGGGCCGGCGATGCATTCGCCGCTCTCGATCAGAAACAGCGCGCCGTGGGTGGCGCACTGGATCAGGCTGGCGCTGGGGTCCAGGAACTGGTCGGGCTGCCACTCCAGTGGAATGCCGCGATGGGGGCAACGGTTGATATAGAAGTAGGC
The DNA here is from genome assembly GCF_004519405.1 of Pseudomonas sp. BCA17. GTDB lineage: Bacteria > Pseudomonadota > Gammaproteobacteria > Pseudomonadales > Pseudomonadaceae > Aquipseudomonas. The sequence continues at coordinate 338,052 of NZ_SGWI01000008.1, forward strand.
AACGCCGTCCCGGCGCACGGCCAATAGTTTGCAACCGTCGATTTCAAAGCCACGGCTGCTGTCGGGCGCGAGCATGTCGGAGGGGCAGAGAAACTTCATTTCAATCCTTAAGTGCCTTGACGTTCAAATGCAAACAATTATCAAATGCCCGCTTCGCCCGTCGGCTGACCGGGTGCTTCATACGATGTAAGGCGGGCGTTATCTGTCACATCAATGAGCGCTTGAGTGGCCCTGCCCTTGGAAGGAAACCCTGTTATGCGCCTGAGTACCAGCGCTATTGCGCTTGTTGCTTCACTGCTGGTCAACCACGGGGCACAAGCCTCTGAACAGCCACAACGCTGGGTCAGTGCCGGTGGGGCGTTGTCGGAATGGGTGACGGCCTTGGGCGCGGAGTCTAAGTTGGTGGGGGTCGACACCACCAGCCAGCACCCGGCGTCGCTCAAGGCGTTACCGAGTATTGGTTACCAGCGGCAATTGTCGGCTGAAGGCATTCTCAGCCTGCGCCCGCAAATCCTCGTCGGTACCGAAGAAATGGGGCCGCCGCCTGTGCTGGCGCAGATTCGTGGTGCCGGTGTGCAGGTGGAAATGTTCTCGGCCCAGCCGGATTTGCCGGCCTTGAAAGGCAACCTGCAGCACTTGGGCAAATTGCTGGGAAGTGAAGCCAAGGCGAACGAACTGTTTACCGGGTATGAGCACGCCCTTGAGCAGCAGAAGCAGTGGGTCGCCAAAGCGCAGGCTACGCAAAAGGTGCCGGGTGTGCTGCTGTTGCTGGGCCACGCGGGTGGCAAGCCGCTGATTGCGGGTAAAGACACGGCCGCCGATTGGATAGTGCAGCAGGCGGGTGGCCATAACCTGGCGACCCACACCGGTTACAAACCGTTTTCGGTCGAGTCGCTGGCGGGGTTGAGCCCTGACGTGTTGGTATTTGCCGACCGCGCTTTGACCGGCGATGCGGCGCGTGCGGCCCTGTTCAAAGAGAACCCGATCCTGGCTTCAACCCCGGCGGCCAAGCAGGGGCGAGTGTTTGAGTTGGACCCGACCCTGCTGGTTGGTGGCCTCGGGCCGCGTTTGCCGAAAAGCCTGGTTGAGTTGTCTGCCGGGTTCTATCCACTCCAGGCCACACCAGCCCCATGACCACATTGGTAAAACCGAAGACGCTGTTTATCGGGTTGTCGCTGTTATGTGTCTTGGCAATCTGGCTTTCGTTGGCACTGGGGCCTGTCAGCCTGCCCTTGCTGGATACGCTCAAAGCTGCGTTGCGCTTGATGGGCTTGCCGATTGAAGCGCGAGGCCTGGAGCAGGCCGAATTGATTCTGGGGCAAATCCGTCTTCCGCGCACGTTGCTGGGCTTGGCGGTGGGCGGTGTGTTGGCGCTGTCGGGTGTGGCGATGCAGGGCCTGTTTCGCAACCCGTTGGCTGATCCCGGGCTGGTCGGGGTGTCCAGCGGCGCTGCGCTGGGAGCGGCGATTGCGATTGTCGGTGGTTCGTTTTTTGGCGGATTGCCGGATGCCTTCGGCCCCTATTTGTTGTCACTGTGTGCATTTCTTGGTGGTTTGGGTGTTACCGCGCTGGTCTACCGGTTGGGGCGCCGCAATGGCCAGACAAATGTCGCGACGATGTTGCTGGCCGGCATTGCGCTCACGGCCCTCGGCAGTTCGGCGGTGGGCCTGTTCACCTATCTGGCGGACGACGCTACTTTGCGCACCCTGACTTTCTGGAACCTGGGCAGTCTCAATGGCGCCAGCTATTCGCGGTTATGGCCATTGCTGCTAGTGAGCGCGGGTGTGGCACTTTGGTTGCCACGCCGGGCCAATGCGTTGAATGCACTGTTATTGGGTGAGTCCGAGGCCAATCACTTGGGCATTGATGTCGAAGGGCTCAAGCGCGAGCTGGTGTTCTGCACAGCGCTGGGGGTGGGCGCTGCGGTAGCGGCGGCGGGGATGATCGGATTTGTCGGCCTGGTGGTGCCGCATTTGGTGCGGTTGCTGGCAGGTCCGGACCATCGGGTGCTGTTGCCGGCGTCTGTGCTGGCCGGCGCAAGCCTGTTGTTGTTTGCGGACTTGGTGGCGCGCCTGGCCCTTGCACCTGCTGAGCTGCCGATCGGTATCGTGACCGCGTTCATTGGCGCGCCGTTCTTTCTCTATCTGTTATTGCGGGGGCGCGCCTGATGCTACGTGTGGAAGGGCTGCAGATTCGGCGCGGTCACAAGGTTGTGTTGACGGATATCACGCTGGATCTGTTGCCAGGCGAAGTGCTCGGTGTGCTCGGGCCTAACGGTGCCGGCAAAAGTACCTTGCTCGGTGCGTTGTGCGGGGAGTTGCATCCGGACCAGGGCAATGTATGGCTGGCTCAACAGGCGTTGGCGCATTGGAGCGGCCCGCAACGTGCCCGGTGCCTGGCGGTATTACCGCAGACGTCGACCCTGGATTTTGCTTTTCGTGTCGAAGAGGTCGTCGGCATGGGCCGCTTGCCCCATCAGACAGGGAAGGCGCGTGATGAGGAAATCATCGCCGCTGCCTTGCATGCGGCGGATGTCGGGCATTTGAGTGGTCGCAGCTATTTGGCTTTGTCCGGCGGCGAACGCCAACGTGTGCACCTGGCACGGGGGCTGGCGCAGCTATGGCCGGGCGAAGCGGGTCAAACCTTGCTGCTGGATGAGCCGACATCAATGCTGGATCCTCTGCATCAACACACGACGTTGCAGGCTATTCGTCGTTTTGCCGACCAAGGGGCCGCGGTATTGGTGATTCTGCATGACCTGAACCTGGCGGCTCGCTACTGCGATCGTATTCTATTGCTGGAAAACGGCCGCCCACATGCCCTGGACACGCCGTCGAAGGTGTTTCAGCCGGACTTGCTCAAGGCCGTGTTTGGTTTGGATGTGCTGGTTCAACCGCATCCGGAACTCGGGCATCCGTTGATTATTGCGCGCTGAGCGCAGCTTTACGGGCAGCTTTTTATAGGCAAAAAAAGACCCGGCAAGAGCCGGGTCAAATAACCGTGATTAGCCTGATGAGGAGATAATCTGAGAGTCCGAACCAAGGGTCTTTCAGTTTATCGGCTGATCTCGCGACCAGTTGTGATAATCATAACGATTCTCATTTGTGAGTCAATAGTTGTTTTTGCAGCTTTCCGAGTTTTCTCAAAAAATGTCTGGAATGCCTGTAAATACTGGGCTTCGTGGCAGTTCTAATTCTTCTGACGCGCTGAAATTGCATCCAGCTGACGGTTCAACGCCTCTTTGCGCTCTGCGGGAATGTCGTTCCAGTGCACATCCATCAGTGCGCCTTCAATGGCATACAGCAGCACTTTCGATGCCCGGAAACCGCGGGTCCGCACGGCTCGGTAGGCATCAACCGCGCCCAGGCGGCGCAAGTCCGAAGCGCTATGGATACCCACCGCATGCAGCCATTGCGCTGACGTCTTGCCAAGGTTTTTCAGGTGTTGCAGCTCATCGTTCATCAAGCCTCCTTGCGACGGCCGAATGGTGCGGTGGGTATCGTGACCAGGCAAACCTGAAAAGGAGTGTAGCGCTCAGTAGGAAAAGCGTAGTTCTTTGGGCGGAAACGGCTGAAAAGCTATAAGAGTGACACCGCATTTTCAGCGACAGGCAGGCGAGCAATGGCCGACACGCTTGAGGGCGTGCCGGGGGCGCAGAAGGCGGGTTTACTTGGTGCGGTAACGAAGCCGGGTGCCGAAATTGACGGACATCAGGATCTCATCGGCGGTCAATTCGGGTGGAAAGTAGGTTCCGGAGATCTGCGCATGGGCCAGGCTGGCGCCTTCCAGCGAGCAGTCGCGTAAATCCAGGCCGCGCAGGTCGGCTGAGCGGAAATAGGCATCGGTGAAGTCCACGCCCGTGGCATCCAGTTCGCGCAGGTCCAGCCCTCGAAAGTCACCGCCGCGCAGGTTGATGACACCATCTTTAGGGCGCTCATGGTTAAAGCCACGAATGTCGTCTTTGTGCAGGAGCGCGTAGAGCGGAGTATCAAGCAGTTTGGGCTGACCCATGATGGCGACTCCTGGTGGAATTATGACGCCATTATAGTGCCACTATTTCTTGGCCGTGCGCTGCAGTTCAGTGACACGGCCAAGAAATATTTCTTACAGGCCGGGCAGGCGCTGACGAATGTGCGCCACGAGTGCGTCGAGAGTCCCGCTTTCATTGGTCTCTACGCGTTTGCTCAGGAGCAGCTCCTCGGCCGTCAGGGCGTCGCGGTGGGCTTGCTGCTCTTCAATAACGGTGAGCGTCGCGTCAGAAGGATCGTTTTTGTCTGCCTGACGTTGCGCCAACCAGCTGGTGATAACGGCTTGTGGTGCATTGCAGTCCAGAATCAGGAAAGGCGCCCCCGTGGCCTCGGCTATCTTGGCTGCTGCGTCACGCTGCTCGCGCTTCAGGAAGGTGGCGTCCAGCACCACCGGGAAGCCAGCACGCAGCACCGTGTCGGCAATTTCGTTCAGGCGCGCGTAAGTCACAGCGCTGGCATCTTGGCTATAGATTCCGGCCTGCGGGGTATTCTCGATCTGCTGCTCACCAAACAGGCGCTTGCGCTCAACATCCGAGCGCAGGCGTATGGCACCCAACGCTTCAACAAGGCGCATGGCGACGTGGCTTTTGCCCACGGCCGATACTCCGTGGGTAATTGCCAGGAAGCGCGAAGGAATGGTGCTGTAGCTTTCCGCCAGGTTGGCATAGTTACGATACTGGCGCAGGGTGGTGGCGCGTTGCACGGGGTCGGCTTCGCTCGGCATGCTGAACAGTGCAACCTTGGCGCGTACCAATGCCCGGTAGGCTTTATAGAAATTCAGTACCTCAAGGCCCTGATAATCGCCGGTCAATTCCAGATACTGGCTGATAAAGCGTCGCGCCAGGGATTTGAGGCCGCGGTCTTCCAGGTCCATGGCCAGGAAGGCAGTGTCGGCGTACACATCGGTGAAGCGGAACGGCTCGTTGAATTCGATGCAGTCGAAGATCACGACTTTGCCATTGATCAAGGTGGCGTTACCCAAATGGATATCACCGTGGCATTCGCGGGTGAACCCATCGCGCTTGCGTTGTGCCAGCAGTGGTTTGAGGCGTTCGAAGCTGCTTTCGGCCCAGGCTTGCAGCGCTTCCAATTGAACCAGGTCGGCCTTGTCACTGAGGAACGGGCGGATTTGTTCGAAGTTTTGGCGTACCGGTGCCATCACTTCGTCCGGGGTGCCGGCAGGGTGGTCTTGTGGAACCTTCGGCGCATTGAGGTGGAAGTGCGCGATTTGCTTGGCCATTTCATCGATGTGCGTGCTGGTCAGCTCGCCGTTCGCCTGCAAGGTGCTGAGCATCTGGCTTTGCGGGAACTGGCGCATTTTCAACGCGTACTCGATCACTGGGCCTTCGCCGCCGATTTGCGGGGCTTCGGCGGTACCCGTGATAGGTAACACCTCAAGATACAAATCTTCAGTCAGGCGCTGGTTCAGGCGCAATTCTTCACGACAGAAGTGGCCGCGATCATCCAGGCTGGTGAAGTCCAGGAAGCCGAAGTTCATCGGTTTCTTCAGTTTATAAGCATAAGAGCCAGTCAGTATCACCCAGGAAATATGGGTCTCGATGACTTGAAACGCTTCAACCGGGTGAGGGTATAAAGCCGGGTTTTGCAGGGCAGCGATCAGGGACTGGCTCACGGGCGATCCTTCAAAGTCTGGGAGAAATCATGGCGGGCATTATGGCCGCTACAGCCGGTCATGCAAACCGCTGTCCGGCTCATGTTGATCATCAATAAAGTGCGTATAATCCGCCGCCATGACTCGAACCCGATCTCCCCGTTCCCGTAAAAAACCTCCTTCCCGCGGCATGCGTCCCTGGTTGGGCTGGGCGCTCAAGCTCAGCCTGGTGGGCCTCGTAGTGCTTGCCGGCTTCGCGGTGTACCTCGACGCTGTGGTTCAGGAGAAATTCTCCGGCAAGCGCTGGACCATCCCGGCCAAGGTATACGCTCGCCCGCTGGAATTGTTCACCGGCCAGAAACTGAGCAAGGATGACTTCCTCACTGAGCTCGACGCGCTGGGCTATCGTCGCGAACCCGTGAGCAACGGCCCGGGCGCGGCTGCCGTCAGTGGCAATACCGTCGACCTGAACACCCGTGGCTTCCAGTTCTATGAGGGCCTGGAAAAAGCCCAGCCGGTGCGCGTGCGCTTCTCCGGCGATTATGTAGCTGAGCTGTCTTCGCTCAATGGCACGAAATTACCCGTGGTCCGGCTGGAGCCGCTGCTGATCGGCGGCATTTACCCGAAGAACCTTGAAGATCGCATCCTGATCAAGCTCGACCAGGTACCTCCGTACCTGCTGGAAACCCTGGTCGCGGTAGAAGACCGCGATTTCTACAGCCACTGGGGCGTGTCGCCGAAGTCGATTGCCCGGGCTATCTGGGTCAACACGTCCGGCGGCAGGATGACTCAGGGTGGCAGTACGCTTACGCAACAACTGGTCAAGAACTTCTACCTGACCAATGAGCGCAGCCTCACCCGCAAGCTCACCGAAGCCATGATGGCGATGTTGCTGGAACTGCATTACAGCAAGCAGGAGATCCTCGAGGCGTACCTCAACGAGGTATTCGTCGGTCAGGATGGCCAGCGTGCGGTGCACGGCTTCGGCCTGGCCAGCCAGTTCTTCTTTGGCCAGCCGTTGTCCGAATTGAAACTGCATCAAGTCGCGTTGCTGGTGGGGATGGTCAAGGGGCCTTCCTACTACAACCCGCGTCGCAACCCGGAGCGTGCCCTCGAGCGCCGCAATCTGGTGCTTGATGTATTGGAACAGCAGGGCGTCGCCACCGCCGAACAAGTAGCTGCGGCGAAGAAAATGCCACTGGGTGTGACAACTCGCGGCAAGCTCGCCGACAGTTCCTTCCCAGGCTTTATCGACCTGGTCAAACGCCAACTGCGTGAAGACTACCGCGACGAAGACTTGACCGAAGAAGGCTTGCGGATCTTCACCAGCTTCGACCCGATTCTGCAGATGAAGGCCGAAGCGTCCGTCAATGACACCTTCAAGCGTCTGACAGGTCGCAAGGGCTCGGATGAAGTGGAAGCGGCCATGGTTGTGACCAACCCGGAAACCGGTGAAGTCCAGGCCATGATCGGCAGTCGCCAAGCCAGTTTTGCCGGGTTCAACCGTGCACTGGATGCCGTGCGCCCGATCGGCTCGTTGGTCAAGCCCGCTGTCTACCTGACGGCCTTGGAGAAACCGAGCAAATACACCCTGACCAGTTGGCTGTCGGATGATCCGCTGTCGGTCAAAGGTGCCGATGGCCAAGTGTGGACGCCGCAGAACTTTGATCGTCGCTCCCACGGCACCGTGTTCCTGTATCAGGGCCTGGCGCATTCCTACAACATCTCCACCTCGCGCCTTGGGCTTGAAGTGGGTGTGCCGAATGTGCTGAAAACCTTGGGGCGCCTGGGCATCAATCGTGAGTTTCCGGCGTTCCCGTCGATGCTGCTGGGCGCCGGGGCCATGACCCCGATGGAAGTGGCCACGATGTACCAGACTCTCGCCAACGGTGGTTTCAATACACCGATGCGCGGCATTCGCAGCGTACTGACCGCCGAGGGTGAGCCGCTCAAACGTTATCCGTTCCAGATTCAGCAGCGCTTCGACGCGGGCTCCATCTACCTGATTCAGAACGCTATGCAACGCGTGATGCGTGAAGGTACCGGGCGTTCGGTCTACAGCGTGTTGCCGTCCAACCTGACGCTGGCGGGCAAGACCGGTACCAGTAACGATTCTCGCGACAGCTGGTTCGCCGGCTTCGGCCAGGACGTGCTGGCGGTGGTGTGGCTGGGCCGAGATGACAACGGCAAGACACCATTCACCGGTGCCACCGGTGCATTGCAGGTCTGGACCAGCTTCATGCGCAAGGCTGATCCGCTGCCGCTGAACATGCCGCAGCCGGACAACATCGTGCAGGCGTGGATTGATCCGCACACCGGCCAGGGTTCTGATGCCAACTGTCCGGGCGCGGTACAGATGCCGTATATTCGCGGCAGCGAGCCACCACCAGGCGCCGCGTGCGGTGGCAGTGCCCCCGCTGATGCGGAGTCGGTGATGGATTGGGTCAAGGGCTGGATGAATTAAGCAAAGAGGGTTTCAAGTGAACAAGTGGTGGATTCCAGCTATTACAGCTCTGGCTTTGCTCAACGGTTGCTCCAGTGTGCAACGCGGCTCCATTCCCGTGGTGGATTCGAGCACGACCGTTTCCAACAACGACCGGATCTCGGCCAATGGCGGTTTCCGTCAGACCGTCGTCAAGCGTCCTGCCCAGGCGCCTCAAGCCGTGCCGCAGGATTCGGGTGTGGTCGTCATGGTGCCGGGTGCCGGTGCTGCTACGTCGGCGCCGATCAGTGCCGAGCCGTGGACGCCCGGGCCGAGCACTTCGGGTCCGATTGATTCGGCGCCGGTCCAGGCCGCACCGATCAATCAGGGTACCTACAACATGCCGCCATCCACACCGAGCGGCATTCCTTCGTCGAGTGCTGGCGGTCTGTCGGCTGACGAGCAATTGGACGGACCTGTACTGGCTTTGCTCACGACCGCCCAGCAACAGCAAGCCGGTGGTGACTTGAACGGCGCATCGTCGAGCCTTGAGCGTGCCCAGCGTGTGGCACCGCGCGAGCCGCAAGTGTTGTATCGACTTGCCCAGGTGCGTATGGCTCAGGGTGATGCACCGCAAGCCGAACAGTTCGCCCGTCGTGGCCTGAGCCTGGCCAATGGTCGCCCCGACCTGCAGGCCAACCTGTGGGCTTTGATTGGTGATGCGCGTGCGGCCCAAGGTGATGCCGCCGGTGCTGCCCAAGCGCGGCAGAAAGCCAAGGTCAGCCTCTGATGGATGCACGTTTGCCCGCGATTGCCGAACAGTTGTTGTTGATCGAGCGCGAGTTGCGTGTGCAGGGCTGGTGGGACGAAGTCCCTCCCAGCGCCGATGCACTCGGCAGCGTCGAGCCCTTTGCGGTCGATACTTTGGACTTCCATCAATGGCTGCAATGGATCTTCCTGGTGCGCATGAAGCAGATTCTCGAGCAGGATCTGCCACTGCCCAATGCGTCGGGAATCCTGGAAATGGCTGAGATGGTCTACGCTGATCGGCCGGTGGAAAGCCTTGGTTTGCGTAATGCGCTGAAAAAGTTCGACCAACTGATCGTCGACGCTCGTTAATTGCCTGACTGCCGGTTTTTTCGGCAGTCTTGCGCATATTTCTACCGCTTGACGACATTCAGGCGAGTTTTATCCCTCCTCAAACCCCTTTCTTCTACGTTCTCGTGCGCTTTGTTGGAAAAAAGCGCAATTATTGCTTGACTTGAAGGGGCTGAAACAGAAGAATCCAAAGTCCGCTGTATCGGGACTGCCAGAAGCAGGCCCGCTCAGCAGATCATGAGGCGCACATCCGCGCCGACCTGTAACACCCGCAACGCGTTACCTCGCGCTGGGTGGGAAAAGCCCGCAACACTTGGGACGATCCCAATACTTGCTCAGTCAGTGCTGACGTAGTCGGCGACCACCGTCGCTCATGCTCTGTTGAGAAGTAAACCTATTAAGACCCGTCGGTTTCAACGGACGGTATTCTGGCGTTTTAGAGGTGAACAACGTGGAGCTTTTATCTGGTGGTGAGATGCTCGTCCGCTTTTTGCGTGACGAAGGCGTCGACTATATCTACGGGTACCCAGGTGGTGCTCTGTTGCATGTTTACGACGCACTGTTCAAGGAACCGGCTGTTACCCACATCCTGGTTCGCCACGAACAGGCCGCGACCCATATGGCTGACGGTTACGCCCGTGCCACCGGTAAAGCCGGCGTGGTACTCGTAACGTCCGGCCCAGGCGCAACCAATGCCATTACCGGCATCGCGACTGCGTATATGGACTCCATCCCGATGGTGATCATTTCCGGCCAGGTGCCAAGCACCATGGTAGGTACCGATGCATTCCAGGAAACCGACATGATCGGTATCTCCCGGCCGATCGTGAAACACAGCTTCATGATCAAGCATCCGTCGGAAATCCCGGAAGTCATGAAAAAGGCCTTCTACCTCGCACAGTCCGGTCGCCCGGGTCCTGTGGTGGTCGATGTCCCGAAAGACATGACCAACCCGGCAGAAAAATTCGAATACATCTTCCCGAAGAAAGCCAAGCTGCGTTCCTACAGCCCGGCCGTTCGTGGGCACTCGGGTCAAATTCGCAAGGCGGCGGAAATGCTCCTGGCGGCCAAGCGCCCTGTGTTGTACTCGGGCGGTGGCGTGATTCTGGGGGGCGGTTCAGCGCCGCTCACCGAACTGGCCAAACTGCTTAACCTGCCGGTAACCAACACCTTGATGGGCCTTGGCGCGTTTCCGGGTACGGACCGTCAGTTCGTCGGCATGCTCGGTATGCACGGCAGCTACACCGCCAACCTGGCCATGCACCACGCCGATGTGATTCTGGCGGTCGGCGCGCGGTTCGATGACCGTGTGATCAATGGCGCGAGCAAATTCTGCCCGAATGCCAAGATCATCCACATCGACATCGACCCGGCGTCCATCTCCAAGACCATCAAGGCCGATGTGCCCATCGTGGGGCCGGTGGAAAGCGTCTTGACCGAAATGGTCGCCGCGCTCAAGGACATCGGCGAAGCGCCGAACAAAGAGTCCGTTGCCAGCTGGTGGAAGCAGATCGATGAATGGCGCGGTGACCGCGGCCTGTTCCCTTACGACAAGGGTGACGGCAGCATCATCAAGCCACAAACCGTGATCGAGACCCTGTGCGAAGTGACCAAGGGCGACGCCTTTGTGACCTCCGACGTGGGCCAGCACCAGATGTTCGCCGCGCAATACTATAAGTTCGATAAGCCTAACCGCTGGATCAACTCCGGTGGCCTGGGCACGATGGGCTTTGGTTTCCCGGCCGCCATGGGTGTGAAACTGAGCTTCCCTGACGCCGACGTTGCATGCGTCACCGGTGAGGGCAGCATCCAGATGAACATCCAGGAGCTGTCGACCTGCCTGCAGTACGGCCTTCCGGTGAAGATCGTGTGCTTGAACAACGGCGTGCTGGGCATGGTTCGTCAATGGCAGGACATGAGCTACAACAGTCGTCACTCCCATTCCTACATGGAGTCGCTGCCAGATTTCGTCAAGTTGGTTGAAGCCTATGGCCACGTCGGCATTCGCATCACTGAATTGAAAGATCTGAAGCCGAAGATGGAAGAGGCGTTCGCCATGAAGGACCGCCTGGTGTTCATCGATATTCAGGTGGATACCAGCGAGCACGTCTACCCAATGCAGATCAAAGACGGCTCTATGCGCGACATGTGGTTGAACAAGACGGAGCGTACTTAATCATGCGGCATATTATCTCCCTGCTTCTGGAGAACGAACCCGGCGCTCTGTCTCGTGTTGTCGGCCTGTTTTCGCAACGTAACTACAACATCGAAAGCCTGACTGTGGCTCCAACCGAAGACCCGACCCTGTCGCGCCTGACGTTGACCACCGTGGGCCACGATGAAGTGATCGAGCAGATCACCAAGAACCTCAACAAGCTGATCGAAGTGGTCAAGCTGGTCGACCTGTCGGAGAGTGCCCACATCGAGCGCGAGCTGATGCTGGTTAAAGTCAAGGCCACGGGTGCTCAACGTGCCGAGATCAAGCGCACGACCGACATTTATCGCGGGCAGATCGTCGATGTAAGCGCCAGCGTTTATACCGTTCAACTGACCGGTACAAGCGACAAGCTGGACAGCTTCATCCAGTCGATCGGGACGGCCTCGATTCTGGAAACGGTACGCAGTGGTGTCACCGGGATTGCCCGTGGCGACAAAGTACTCAGCATCTAACCCAAATTAGCGAATGGCCTTACGGCCTGGATATATAGAGGAACCTCATGAAAGTTTATTACGATAAAGATTGTGACCTGTCGATCATCCAGGGCAAGAAAGTCGCCATCATCGGCTACGGCTCCCAGGGGCACGCACAAGCCTGCAACCTGAAAGATTCCGGCGTTGACGTGACTGTCGGCCTGCGCAAAGGCTCGGCTACCGTTGCCAAGGCAGAAGCCCATGGCCTGAAAGTAACTGATGTTGCTTCCGCTGTTGCTGCTGCCGACCTGGTCATGATCCTGACCCCGGACGAGTTCCAGTCCGCGCTGTACAAGAATGAAATCGAGCCGAACATCAAGAAGGGCGCCACCCTGGCGTTCTCCCACGGTTTCGCGATTCACTACAACCAGGTGGTGCCACGCGCCGACCTCGACGTGATCATGATCGCGCCTAAGGCGCCGGGTCACACCGTACGTTCCGAGTTCGTCAAAGGCGGTGGTATTCCTGACCTGATCGCGATCTACCAGGACGCTTCGGGCAATGCCAAGAACGTTGCGCTGTCCTATGCCTCCGGCGTCGGTGGCGGTCGCACTGGTATCATCGAAACCACCTTCAAGGACGAGACCGAAACTGACCTGTTCGGCGAGCAAGCCGTTCTGTGTGGCGGTACCGTAGAGCTGGTCAAGGCTGGTTTCGAAACCTTGGTTGAAGCTGGCTACGCGCCGGAGATGGCCTATTTCGAATGCCTGCACGAACTGAAGCTGATCGTTGACCTCATGTACGAAGGCGGTATCGCCAACATGAACTACTCGATCTCCAACAACGCCGAATACGGCGAGTACGTGACCGGTCCGGAAGTGATCAACGCTGAGTCGCGTCAGGCTATGCGCAACGCTCTGAAACGTATTCAGGACGGCGAATACGCCAAAATGTTCATCAGCGAAGGCGCAACCGGCTACCCTTCGATGACCGCCAAGCGTCGTAACAACGCCGCTCACGGTATCGAAATCATCGGTGAGCAACTGCGCTCCATGATGCCGTGGATCGGTGCCAACAAGATCGTCGACAAAGCCAAAAACTAAGTCGGATGCATCAAGGGAAAACGCGGCCTAGGCCGCGTTTTTTCGTTTGGGAGAGCGGGTTCTGGTATAAAGCTGCATCGTTTGCGGGCGAACACTCGCCGCAAGTACTTGTCGAATTTTTTCAAACAGTTGCAAGGTAAAGTCCATGAGCGAACGTCCCGAAGAGCCAAACAAGGCTTCTGACGCCGAAAGCCTGCTGCCAATCGATGAGCATGTCGAAGAAGGGCATGACGCGGAAGGCCGCAAGGTCCGGCATCGTGGCATCTATCTTCTGCCCAACCTGTTCACCACGGCGAACCTGTTTGCCGGGTTCTATTCCATCATCAACTCCATGAGTGCCCAAAGCGCCCTGGCGGCAGGTGATGCAGCGAGTGCCAGCAAGTATTTCGGCTTTGCCGCCATCGCGATTTTCGTGGCCATGGTGCTCGACGGACTTGATGGTCGCGTGGCGCGCATGACCAATACTCAAAGCGCCTTCGGGGCAGAGTACGACTCGCTGTCGGACATGGTTGCCTTTGGCGTGGCTCCCGCGCTTCTGGCGTTTGCGTGGGCCCTGGGTGATATGGGCAAGGTCGGCTGGATGGTCGCCTTCATCTATGTCGCTGGTGCTGCCCTGCGCCTGGCGCGTTTCAACACCCAGGTGGGTACGGCTGACAAGCGTTACTTCATTGGCTTGGCCAGCCCGGCTGCTGCGGGAGTGGTGGCGGGTATCGTGTGGGCTTTCAGCGACTACGGCATCCAGGGTTCGAAAATGTCGTTCCTGGTGGCCTTGATGGTAGCGGCGGCCGGCATGCTGATGGTCAGCAATATCAAGTACAACAGCTTCAAGGAGTTCGACCTCAAGGGGCGTGTGCCTTTCGTCGCGATCCTGGTGGTGGTGTTGGTGTTCGCTGTAGTTTTCAGCGATCCACCGCGCATTCTGTTGCTGGCCTTCCTAGCCTATGCCGCGTCGGGGCCGATTCAGTATTTGCTGCATCTGCGCCGGGACAAAACATTGCCTTAATGTAATTTCCCCCATACTCCGCAGTCTATTGGTGCATCAGCCTTCCAATACTGCGGAGTAGCCATGTTAATCAAACTTCCCAAAGCCTCCGATTGTCATGAATCGGATGTCACGCCTGAATCCTTCTACCTCTCTCGTCGTAGCTTGCTCGGTGGTGCGCTCGCCGGTATCGCCGCCAGTAGTTTGCCGCGTTGGGCCAGTGCTGATGATGCTTCGCGTTATGCTGATGTTGAGCCGGGCAAGGCGCCGGCCTGGTTCACCGAGAAACTGTCGAGCGCCAAATGGCAGGCGGTTACGGTAAAGGACGAGGCTATTACGCCGTTCAAGGATGCAACTCACTACAACAACTTTTATGAGTTCGGTACCGACAAGGGAGACCCGGCGGCGAACGCGGGCTCACTCAAGACCGAACCCTGGAGTGTGGTGATTGATGGCGAGGTGGCGAAGCCGGGGCGTTATGCCTTGGAAGACTTCATGAAGCCTTATCAATTGGAGGAGCGGATCTACCGTTTGCGCTGTGTCGAAGCATGGTCAATGGTTATTCCGTGGATCGGCTTTCCGATCTCTGCCTTGCTCAAGCAGGTTGAGCCGACCTCAAACGCCAAGTACATCCGTTTTGAAACGCTTCAGGACCCTAAGAGCATGCCGGGTCAGCGGTCGAGTTTCGGCTTGATCAATTGGCCTTATGTAGAAGGGCTGCGCCTGGATGAGGCGATGAATCCCTTGGCAATCCTTGCTGTGGGCATGTATGGACGGGAGCTGCCTAACCAGAATGGTGCGCCGTTGCGTTTGGTGGTGCCGTGGAAGTATGGCTTCAAGAGCGTGAAGTCTATTGTGCGGATCAGTCTGGTTAGTGAACAGCCTAAGACTACTTGGCAGAGCATTGCGGCCGACGAATATGGGTTCTACGCAAACGTGAACCCTACGGTCGATCATCCTCGTTGGACTCAGGCACGCGAGCGACGTCTGCCGAGCGGTTTGTTCAGTCCGAATGTGCGCGAGACGCAGATGTTCAATGGCTATTCGGATGAGGTCGCTTCTCTTTATGCGGGCCTCGATTTGCGGAAGAACTACTGATGCGTTATCCGATCTGGCGCATTGGCGTGTTTATCGTGGCGGCGATATGGCCGTTTTACTGGCTCTATGAAGCATGGCGTTCTGTGCTCGGGCCTGATCCTGGGAAAGTGCTCATGGATCGGTTGGGGCTTGGGACGTTGGTCTTGCTGTTGATCACCTTGAGCATGACACCGCTGCAGAAGCTTAGTGGGTGGGCTGGGTGGATTGCTGTCCGTCGACAGTTGGGGCTCTGGTGTTTCGCATATGTGGTTTTGCACCTGGCAGCTTATTGCGTGTTTATCCTGGGGCTTGATTGGTCGCAATTCGGGGTGGAACTGCGTAAACGGCCTTACATTATTGTAGGTGCGCTGGGGTTCCTTTTCTTGTTGGTGCTTGCGGTGACTTCTAATCGCTATAGCCAGCGCCGGTTGGGTAGCCGTTGGAAGAAGTTGCATCGCCTGGTGTATGCCGTTCTTGGGCTCGGTTTACTGCATATGTTGTGGATTGTGCGGGCTGATCTGAAGGAGTGGGCCGTCTATGCGTCTACAGGTGCGCTCCTTTTAGTATTGCGATTGCCCCCAGTGATGCGCCGAATTCCCCGCCTTATTGCGAAAAAAGCACCTTCTGCAACAAAAACGTAATTAGCGCTTGACGGCAGAATCTGGGGGCCTATAATTCGCCCCACTTCCGGCGCAGTCGAAACTGAAAACTCCTTGCTAAACAAGAAGTTACGCAGAATCAGGCAGCGAATGGCTTCAGTTCATCGAAGCCCAGAAGGAGTTGGTAGGGCAAG
Source organism: Pseudomonas sp. BCA17 (assembly GCF_004519405.1). Lineage (GTDB taxonomy): Bacteria > Pseudomonadota > Gammaproteobacteria > Pseudomonadales > Pseudomonadaceae > Aquipseudomonas. The sequence goes on from NZ_SGWI01000008.1 coordinate 353,798, forward strand.
GCTGTTTGGCTCTATTAACGGTTCGATCTTCCCGGTCGAAAGCGTAGAAAAAGAGGTGTTGACAGCAGCGTGTAACGCTGTAGAATTCGCCTCCCGCTAACGAGAGATCGAAGGCGCAAGTGGTTGAAGTTGTTGAAGAAATCTTCGAAAGCTTCTGAAAATAATCACTTGACAGCAAATGAGGCTGCTGTAGAATGCGTGCCTCGGTTT
>NZ_SGWI01000009.1 GCF_004519405.1 Pseudomonas sp. BCA17
CGACTGCACCGACAGATCACGAATATTCACCAGGTTACGGTCCACTTCACGTGCCACCTGGGCCTGTTCTTCCGCTGCGCTGGCGATCACCAGGTTGCGCTCGTTGATCTCGATGATCGCCGTGTTGATGGTGTCCAGGGACATTCCTGCACCCTTGGCGATATTCAATGTGGATTCGGCGCGTTCGGTACTGTTGCGCATCGAGTCCACGGCATGTTCGGTACCGGTCTGAATGCTGCCGATCATGCGTTCGATCTCACTGGTCGATTGCTGGGTGCGATGGGCCAGCGCCCGCACTTCGTCGGCGACTACGGCGAAGCCACGACCGGCTTCACCGGCACGCGCCGCTTCAATCGCCGCGTTCAAGGCCAGCAGGTTGGTCTGGTCGGCCAGGCCGCGGATCACGTCCAGCACCTTGCCGATGTCACGCGATTCGTTGGCCAACTCACCAATCAGTGTGGCGGTGGCTTGCACGTCGCCGCTCATGCGTTCGATGGCACTGACGGTTTCCTGCACCAGATCACGGCCGTCGCCGGCCGACGTGGTGGCGGCGCGCGAGGCTTCGGAGGTGCTGACCGCGTTGCGTGCGACTTCTTCGACGGCGCTGGTCATCTCGTTGACGGCGGTGGCGGCTTGTTCGATTTCGTTGTTCTGCTGGGTCAGGCCGCGAGCGCTCTCGTCGGTGACGGCGTTCAGCTCTTCGGCAGCGGACGCCAGTTGGGTGGCGGAACCGGCAATGCGTTGCAGGGTGTCGCGCAACTTGTCCTGCATCTTGGCCATGGCGGCCAGCAGGCGGCCGGCTTCGTCGTGGCCGTCGACCTTGATAGGGCGCGTCAGGTTACCTTCAGCCACTTCTTCAGCCGCTTCCAGAGCCTGGGAAATCGGCACGGTGATGCTGCGGGTCAGCAACCAGGCGAAGAGCAATGTCAGCCCGGTGGCGATGACCAGCAGGCCCACTACCAGGTCAAAGGCCATGTCGTATTGGTCCTTGGCTTGCTGGTTGGCGGCATTGGCGTCGTTGTTATTGATGTCCAGCAGGCGGGTCAACACGGCATTGACCTGCTCGGAGTTGTTCAGCAATTCCGTGTTCAGCAGGTCGCGCAACGCTTCGATTTGATTGGCGCGAGACAGGCTCTTCATGCGCTCTTCAATCTGGTGGTACTGGCCCAGCAGGCGAACGTACTCGTCGTAGGCATTACGTTCTTCAGTGCTGCTGATCAGTTTTTCGTAGATGGCCTGGGCTGCGCGGATCTGCTGGTTGCGCACTTCGAAGGCATCCAGGGTCTTTTGTTGCACGTCCGGCTCGCGGTTGGTCAGCAGGCGGTACGACAGCACTCGCAGGCGCAGGGTCAGCTGGGTGAACTCGTCCAGTGCGCGGATGCTGGGCACGCTGCTCAGGGTAATGGCTTCGGTGGCTGCACGGATCTTGCTCATCTGATTCAAGGCGAACACACCGAGAAGCAACATCAGCGCGCCAATAAACGCGAAGCCGAGAAAAGCCCTCGGAGCGATATTCATATTACGAAGAGACATGCGGGAATCCTGGGGGAAGCGCGATCCATGCGGCCGTGAGACGGGGTATGTATTCGCTATCGGCCATGCGACTAAAGTCTTAAGGGCGTGCGCGCTTTTGTCGCATCGGACGAGGGGTTGAACGGATTCAGGAACCAGATGGGGGAATTGCAGTCACTAAGGCTCGAAAGTGCGGCCCGCCCCCTAAAAAACGGGCTGTGCGCCAGGGATAAGCCTGGCATCCGAGGTGAATTTTCTTTATCGTCACCGCCCTTTGAAAAAGCCCGAGAAATCAAAATGTTAGAAGCATCTCTCAGCCAATTGGAACAACTGGTCAGCGACCTGGTACAGCAGAACCAGGATCTGCTGGGCAGCAACGAATCCCTCAAGGCGGAACTGGCCCGCGCCAAGGACGAAAACGACAGCCTGCAACTGAGCCTGATGGAGCAGGAAGAAAAGCACGGTGCCACCGCGGCTCGCATCCAGGCGTTGGTTGAGCGTGTGAGCGCAGGGCCTGTCGGCGCATGAGTGAAGGGATAAAGGTCGTTTCGATTCTCGGAGAGGATTACTCGATCAAGGCTCCGGCCGGGGAAGATCAAACCCTGATGCACGCCTTGACCCTGCTCAAGGCATCCTTGGCCACCACCAAGAAAAAGTACCCGACCCTGATCGGTGACAAATTACTGGTGCTGGCTGCGCTGAACCTGTGCGCCGATCAGATCGAAATGCAACAGCGTCACCAGCAGGAGCTCGACCGTTACCAAGAGCAAGTCAGCGCCACGGTCGAAGTGATTTCCAAGGCAATCCAGCCTTAGAACCAATCATCCTGCATCCCCAGGCACGTATCGTCGCGTGCCTCCAGAATCGCCAGTTCATGATGGCAGCTCGGCACTTCCCAGGTCAGGAAGTACCGGGCGGCCTGGAGCTTGCCTTTATAGAAGGCGACATCGGCCGCATTCCCCTTGGCCAGTCCTTCCTGCGCACGTATTGCCTGCTCCAGCCAGCGCCAGCCGATCACCGTATGCCCGAACACTTTCAAGTACAGCGCCGAGTTCGCCAGGCTGCTGTTGACCTTGCCTTGGGCCAGATCCGTCAGCAGGCCGATCGTCACGCTTTGCAAGCGGTTGACCAGTTGTTCCAGTGGCTCACGCAATGCGGTCAGGGAGGGGTATTCCTGCGCCCGTGCGCCCGTCTCGGCGATCAGCCGGATCAACTGCTTGAGACCTGCACCGCCGTTCTGCGCCAATTTGCGCCCGAGCAAGTCCAGGGACTGAATGCCGTGAGTCCCTTCGTGGATCGGGTTCAGACGGTTGTCGCGGTAATACTGCTCAACCGGGTATTCACGGGTGTAGCCGTGGCCACCCAGAATCTGGATCGCCAGTTCATTGGCCTTCAGGCAAAACTCCGACGGCCAGGATTTGACGATGGGCGTGAGCAAGTCCAGCAGTTCGTGGGCTTGTTTGCGCTCGGTTTCGGTCTCCAGTGTGGTGGTGTCGTCGAACACGCGTGCGGCGTAGAGGCCGAGGTCGAAGGCGCCTTCCACGTAGGACTTCTGGGTCAGCAGCATGCGCTTGATGTCGGCGTGCTGGATGATCGATACGGGGGCAGTCGTGGGGTCTTTGCTGTCGGGCAAGCGACCTTGCGGACGCTCGCGCGCATAGTCCAGTGAATAAAGGTAACCGGCATACCCGAGCATCACGGCGCCCATGCCGACGCCGATGCGTGCCTCATTCATCATCTGAAACATGCAGCTCAGGCCCTGGTGCGGTTTGCCCACCAGATAGCCAACACAATTGCCGTTATCGCCGAAGTTAAGCGCAGTGGAGGTGGTGCCGCGCCAGCCCATCTTGTGAAACAACCCGGCCAGCAGCACATCGTTGCGCGCGCCCAGGCTGCCATCGTCGTTGACCAGGAACTTGGGCACGATGAACAGCGAAATGCCCTTCACCCCCGGCGGCGCATCCGGCAGCTTGGCCAGCACCATGTGCACGATGTTTTCCGACAGCGGGTGGTCGCCGCCGGAGATGAAGATCTTATTGCCCTTGAGTCGATAAGTACCGTCGGCTGCCGGTTCTGCACGTGTACGAATATCCGACAGTGACGAGCCTGCGTGGGGCTCGGTGAGGGCCATAGTGCCGAAGAACCGGCCGTCGATCATCGGTTGCAGAAAGCGCTGTTTCTGTTCCTCGGTGCCGAAGCTTTCGATCAGGTTGGCGGCGCCCATGGTCAGGAACGGGTAGGACGTCGATGCCGCGTTGGCCGCCTGGAAGTGCGCGAAACACGCCTGGGACAGCAGGGTGGGCAATTGCATGCCTCCGGCGTCGAAACTGCGGGCGGCGTTGAGAAAGCCGGCTTCGAGGAAGGCATCCACGGCGGGCTTCACTTCCGGAATCAGAATCGCCGCGCCGTCTTCATAACGCGGCTCGTTTTCGTCGTTCTTGCGGTTGTGGGGGGCAAAGTACTTTTCAGCGATGTTCCGCGCGGTGCTGATCGCAGCGTCGAACGTCTCGCGGTTATGTTCGGCAAATCGCTCGCGCTGGGTCAGGCCCTCGGCATCGAGGACTTCATACAGCTCGAAAGCCAGGTTGCGGGAACTGAGCAGCGACTCGGACATGGCGGCTTACCTTTGAAAAGTATGCCGCAGTCTAGGGTCGCTAATAAAAATGGGGAAGGAAGATAGATAGGGGTGATGGGGCGACACAAGTTGCAAGCTGCAAGCTGCAAGTGAAAGCACACCGCTCTTACTTGCAGCTTGAGGCTCGCAGCTTGCGCCTGCTGTTACCCGATAGTCATCAGGCTGGCGTTACCGCCCGCCGCAGCGGTGTTAACGCTCAACGCGCGTTCGATCACCAGACGCTCCAGGGCTATCGCGGTTTCGCCCTGGGACAAGCCCTGAACCCCGACAATCGCCCCGCCACGCTGGGCCACTTGCTGGCACACCGCGCGCAGTTGATCGGAATCGCCGTGGTGCAGAACCGCGTCGAATACCACCTCGTCCTTGGTCCAGTCCGCTACGCGCTTGATCTTGGCCTGGATCTCCCTTGGCAGGCGTGGGAACAAGGCCTTGGTCAGGTCAGTTTCCGGCCATACCGCCGAACCGCCTACCGCCAGTACAGCCGCCAGTTGAGTGAGCAGGTCGCCTTCTACTTCCGCCAGCGACAACACATGCTCGCGAGGCAGGATGGCGTAGCTGTTGCGCTCGCCGGTCGGACCGGCCAGTTGGCGGGTGATACCGCTTTGGGACTGCGCGGCGAATTGCGTGCACAGGGCGCTCAGTTCGCTGAACTTATTGCTGTCGGCCCAGGTTTTCAGGGCGGTCAGCGGTTGGCTCAAGGCATCGCGCAGGCGCACGTCCGGCGCAGCCAATGCATCGCCACGCACGAAGGATTGCTCGATGGCATCGGTAGGGCGAGTCGACAGCAGGCGGTACAGGTACAGCGGGCCACCGGCTTTCGGGCCGGTGCCTGACAGGCCTTCGCCGCCGAACGGTTGCACGCCGACCACGGCGCCGACGATGTTGCGGTTTACGTAGACGTTACCGGCATTGACGTTGTCGATCACCTTGGCGATGGTCTCGTCGATACGGGTGTGCACGCCCAGGGTCAGGCCGTAGCCCGAAGCGTTGATCTGGCCGATGAGCTGGTCGATTTCCTTGCGCTTGTAGCGCACCACATGCAGCACCGGGCCGAAGATCTCGCGTTGCAGTTCGTCGAAGCTTTCCAGCTCGATCAGGGTCGGCATCACGAAGGTGCCGCGCTTGATCTCTTCGCCGTCGGCGATGGCCACTTGGTATACGTTGCGGCCTTTGTCACGCATGGACTGGATGTGTTTCTCGATGCCGGCCTTGGCTTCGGCGTCGATCACCGGGCCAATGTCCACCGACAGGCGCTCCGGGTTGCCCAGGCGACATTCCGCCATGGCACCTTTGAGCATTTCGATGACGCGGTCTGCCGAATCTTCCTGCAGGCACAGTACGCGCAGGGCCGAGCAGCGTTGACCGGCGCTGTCGAAGGCCGAGGACACCACGTCGATGACCACTTGTTCGGTCAGTGCCGAGGAGTCGACGATCATCGCGTTCTGGCCACCGGTTTCGGCGATCAGCGGAATCGGGCGGCCCTGGGCGTCCAGGCGGCCGGCGACATTGCGCTGCAGCAGGCGCGCCACTTCGGTGGAGCCGGTGAACATCACGCCTTTGACGCGATCATCACCCACCAGGCGGGCACCCACGGTTTCGCCCTGGCCCGGCAGCAGTTGCAGCACACCTTCCGGAATGCCGGCTTCCAGCAGAATGCGTACGGCTTGTGCCGCCACCAGCGGGGTTTGCTCGGCAGGCTTGGCCAGTACCGGGTTACCGGCCGCCAGCGCAGCAGCAACCTGGCCACTGAAGATGGCCAATGGGAAGTTCCACGGGCTGATACACACCACCGGGCCCAGAGGGCGGTGGGCGTCGTTGGTGAAATCGTTGCGTGCCTGCACTGCGTAGTAGCGCAGGAAATCCACGGCTTCACGTACTTCGGCGATGGCGTTGGCGAACGTTTTGCCGGCTTCGCGGGCCAGCAGGCCCATCAGTGGCTGGATCTCGCCTTCCATCAGGTCGGCGGCACGCTCCAGGATAGCGGCACGTTCGGCGGGCGGGGTGGCCTGCCAGATCGGACCGGCGCTGATGGCGCACTGGATGGCGTTGTCCACGTCTGCGACGGTGGCGTCCTGTACCTGGCCGACCACGTCGCGCAGGTCGGACGGGTTCAGCACTGGCGTCGTCGCTTGCTCGCTGGGCGCGCAGCCGAGCATCGGCGCCGCTTTCCAGTCGTTGTGGGCCGTGGCCAGCAGGGCGCAGGACAGCGACGCCAGGCGATGTTCGTTGGCCAAGTCAATACCGGCGGAGTTGGCGCGGTCGCGGCCATACAGGTCACGTGGCAATGGAATGCGCGGGTGCGGCAGGCCGAAACCACCTTCCAGCGTGGCCATTTGTTCGATACTGGCCACCGGATCAGCCACCAGTTCCTGAATCGAGATGGACTGGTCGGCAATGCGGTTGACGAAGGAGGTGTTGGCGCCGTTTTCCAGCAGGCGACGTACCAGGTAAGCCAGCAGTGTTTCGTGGGTGCCGACCGGTGCGTACACGCGGCACGGACGGTTCAGTTTGCCATCGGCAACCTTGCCTACAACCTGCTCGTACAGCGGCTCACCCATGCCGTGCAGGCATTGGAACTCGTACTGACCGGGGTAATAGTTCTGACCGGCTATATGGTAAATGGCCGACAGCGTATGAGCATTGTGCGTGGCGAACTGCGGGTAGATGGCTTCCGGCACCGACAGCAGTTTGCGTGCACAGGCAATGTAGGACACGTCGGTGTAAACCTTGCGGGTGTACACCGGGTAGCCTTCCAGGCCTTCGACTTGGGCGCGCTTGATCTCGCTGTCCCAGTACGCGCCTTTCACCAGGCGGATCATCAGGCGATGGCGGCTGCGGCGCGCCAGGTCGATGACGTAGTCGATCACATACGGGCAACGCTTCTGGTAGGCCTGGATCACGAACCCGATGCCGTTCCAGCCGGTCAATTGTGGCTCGAAGCACAGGCGTTCCAGCAGGTCCAGCGACAGCTCCAGGCGGTCGGCTTCTTCGGCGTCGATATTCAGGCCGATGTCGTATTGCTTGGCCAGCAGGGTCAGGGACAGCAGGCGCGGGTACAGCTCGTCCATCACGCGTTCGTACTGGGCACGGCTGTAACGTGGGTGCAAGGCCGAAAGCTTGATGGAGATGCCTGGACCTTCATAAATCCCACGGCCGTGAGACGCCTTGCCGATGGAGTGAATGGCTTGTTCGTACGAGGCCAGGTACTTCTGGGCGTCGTGTTCGGTAAGTGCGGCTTCACCAAGCATGTCGTAGGAATAGCGGAAGCCCTTGGCTTCGAACTTGCTCGCATTGGCCAGCGCTTCAGCGATGGTCTCGCCGGTGACGAACTGCTCGCCCATCAGGCGCATGGCCATGTCGACGCCCTTGCGGATCATCGGTTCGCCGCTTTTGCCGATGATGCGGCTCAGGGACGAAGTCAGGCCGGCTTCGTTGTGGGTGGCGACCAGTTTACCGGTCAGCAGCAGGCCCCAGGTGGCGGCGTTGACGAACAGCGATGGGCTGTTGCCCAGGTGCGGCTGCCAGTTGCCGGTGCTGATCTTGTCGCGGATCAGGGCATCGCGAGTGCCCTTGTCCGGAATGCGCAACAGGGCTTCGGCCAGGCACATCAGCGCCACGCCTTCCTGGGACGAAAGGGAGAATTCTTGCAGCAGGCCTTGAACAATGCCGGCACGGCCGCCGGCGCTCTTCTGATTGCGCAGCTTCTCGGCAATCGAGGCGGCCAGCTTGTTGGTGGCTTCGGCCATCGGGGCCGGCAGGCGGGCCTGCTCGATCAGCATCGGCACCACTTCCGGCTCCGGGCGACGGTAAGCGGCGGTGATGGAGGCGCGCAATACCGACTGCGGCAAGATGCTTTCGGCGAACTCCAGGAAGCACTGGTGGGCATGGTCAGCCTGGACCTCGCCCGCGTCTTCAGCGTCCTTGCCGGCCAAGCCATTAAGCTCGGTCAGGGTTGCACCACCCTCCAGTTTCTCCAGGTAATTGAAAATCGCCTGCTTGATCAGCCAGTGCGGCGTGCGATCAATGGAGGTTGCGGCAGCCTTCAGGCGTTCGCGTGTCGGGTCGTCGAGTTTGACCCCAAGGGTGGTCGTTGCCATCTTTTTATCCTCATGGGTGCCACTACCGAGTGGCATCTGCAGGCGGCAAGATTAGCTTTGCCCATGAAGAGGTGCAACCGGGTGCAACCCTTTTGTTCAGGAATTTTTCGACGGTGTTCGCGAAAAAAATCGGCCCTCAGCGGAATCTGCTTTTTCTTGGTGCATTTACTTCTGGCTTCGGCTGTTCTTGCTCCGAAAAGGAGCAAAAACGCGGTGTTTTCTGTAAAACACTTCCGGGTGCAACTTATTCTCAGGAAACTGGTTGCACCTTATTTGCTTTGTTGAATAGCATTCGCGGCCAAGGTGCAACCACCTCATCGGGGTCGGTTCATCGGCTGGCGGCTTTCCTGGGGAAACGCCAGTCATAAATGCGCGGCACACCGTTTCGTCTACCCGTTCAGCAATGGGTGGCCGTCTGACAGGCCGTCGCTACATAAAAACAAAGCCAGGGCGTCACTCTTATGAGCGTTAGCAATCCAACCCTGATCACATTCGTGATCTACATCGCAGCAATGGTGCTGATCGGCTTCATGGCCTATCGCTCCACCAACAACCTTTCCGATTACATCCTTGGCGGTCGCAGCCTCGGCAGCGTGGTGACGGCTCTGTCGGCCGGTGCTTCCGATATGAGCGGCTGGTTGTTGATGGGCTTGCCGGGCGCGATCTACATGTCGGGCCTGTCGGAAAGCTGGATCGCCATCGGCCTGATCGTCGGCGCTTACCTCAACTGGCTGTTCGTGGCCGGTCGCCTGCGCGTACAAACCGAGCACAACGGCGACGCCCTGACTCTGCCGGATTATTTTTCCAGCCGTTTCGAAGATAAAAGCGGCTTGCTGCGGATCATCTCCGCCGTGGTGATCCTGGTGTTCTTCACCATCTACTGTGCGTCCGGCATTGTGGCCGGTGCCCGCCTGTTCGAAAGCACCTTTGGCATGTCCTACGAGACCGCGCTGTGGGCCGGTGCCGCGGCGACCATTGCCTACACTTTTGTCGGTGGGTTTCTGGCAGTCAGCTGGACCGACACCGTACAAGCCACACTGATGATTTTCGCGCTGATCCTGACGCCGATCATCGTGCTGCTGGCCACCGGCGGCGTCGACACCACTTTCCTGGCCATCGAGGCCAAGAATCCCGACAACTTCAATATGCTGAAAAACACCACCTTCATTGGCATCATTTCGCTGATGGGTTGGGGGCTGGGCTACTTCGGCCAACCGCATATCCTCGCGCGTTTCATGGCGGCTGATTCGGTGAAGTCGATCGCCAAGGCGCGCCGCATCTCCATGACCTGGATGATCCTGTGCCTGGGTGGCACCGTAGCAGTGGGCTTCTTCGGTATCGCGTACTTCTCGGCGCATCCGGAGGTTGCAGGTCCCGTTACCGAAAACCACGAGCGTGTGTTTATCGAACTGGCCAAGCTGCTGTTCAACCCATGGATTGCCGGTGTATTGCTGTCGGCTATCCTGGCGGCGGTGATGAGCACCCTGAGCTGCCAATTGCTGGTGTGCTCCAGCGCCCTGACCGAAGACTTCTACAAAACCTTCCTGCGTAAAAATGCTTCCCAGCTGGAGTTGGTATGGGTCGGCCGTGCCATGGTGCTGCTGGTGGCCCTGATCGCCATCGCCATGGCGGCCAACCCGGACAACCGTGTGCTGGGCCTGGTGAGCTACGCCTGGGCCGGTTTCGGCGCGGCATTCGGCCCTGTGGTACTGATCTCGGTGATCTGGAAAGGCATGACCCGTAACGGCGCGCTGGCCGGTATCCTGGTGGGTGCGATCACCGTCATCGTGTGGAAACACTTCAGCCTGCTGGGCCTGTACGAAATCATTCCGGGCTTCATCTTCGCCAGCCTTGCGATCTACTTCGTGAGCAAGCTGGGCGCACCGACGGCGGGTATGGTCGAGCGTTTTGATGCGGCGGAAAAAGATTACAACCTCAACAAGTAATTCTTCGGGTGTTGAACGTCCGCTGAGTTGAAAAAACAGGCCCGCTTCCTACGGATTGCGGGCCTTTTTTTGTGTGTGATTTTCGCCGGGCCGAAGAAGATTCTTGCTCACGCATGTAGGGCTTTACTGAATTATCCGGGGCGTGCTCAGCGGAAGGGAACAGTGGTGCAGAATCGGCCGCCTATTCCTCGCAGAGAAACACCGGATGTTCGCTCCTGCCAATCAAAGTGCTTTTACCCTCGCCATCGACGGGGAGCCCAGTGGGCTCAAGGTGTTGGAGTTCAAGGGAACTGAAACCATCAGCCAGCCCTACCGTTTCAACCTTGAACTGGTCAGCGAGCAGCCCGATCTCGACCTGGAAAGCCTACTGCATCGCCAGGCCTATCTCGGTTTTGATGATCAGGGGCATGGTATCCACGGTCTGGTTTACCGGGTGGCACAGGGCGACTCCGGGAGGCGCCTTACGCGTTATCAGATCAGTGTCGTTCCTCACCTGGCTTATTTGAAACACAGCAGCCACCAGCGCATTTTCCAGCACATGACGGTGCCGCAGATCGTTGCGCAAGTGCTGGCCGTGCAAGGAATCCAGAGCGATCGATTCAAGTTCCAGCTCAACAGTACCTACCTTGAACGCGAGTACTGCGTGCAGTTTGGTGAGACCGACCTGGCGTTCATTCAGCGGCTGTGTGCCGAGCAGGGCATTCATTATCACTTCCAGCATTCGGCCGAAGGGCACCTGCTTGTGTTCGGTGATGACCAGACGGTGTTTGCCCAGGCCGAGCGTTCCACGCCTTACACGCCAGGTTCCGGGATGGTGGCGGATACGCCGGTGATCCGGCGCTTCACCGTACGATTGGAAGCCCGCGCCACGGCGGTGAATCTGCGCGATTACGACTTCCGTAAGCCGCGTCTGACGTTGGAAAGTGAGGTTGCTGGCGAACAGCTTCCGCGCCTGGAAGAACACGATTATCCCGGCCATTTTTCCGACCGTGCCCATGGCAAGTATCTGGCACAGCATAGGTTGGAGCGCCATCGCAGCGATTATCAGGTTGCCCATGGCGAAGGTGACGAGCCGGCGTTGGTCAGCGGCCGTTTTCTCAAACTGAGCGGGCACTTGCGTGATGACTGGAACGACCTTTGGCTGGTGACGCGCATCACTCACGAAGGCAAGCAACCCCAGGTGCTTGAAGAAGCTGTGGTTGAGGTTGCAGGTGGGGATTTTCGCCAGGGTTATCGCAACGAATTCATGGCGGCACCGTGGGAGGTGATTTTCCGGCCGTCGCTGCCGGAGCCGCCGCGCCCGCGTATTTCCGGTTATCAACATGCCGTGGTCACCGGGCCCGAGGACAGTGAAGTCCATTGCGACGAATACGGCCGGGTAAAAGTGCAAATGGCCTGGGATCGCACGGGAGAACACAACGATCATTCCAGTTGCTGGCTGAGGGTGGTCAGTGCCTGGGCGCATGATCGGTATGGCTCGGTGCTGATCCCGCGTGTGGGCATGGAAGTGCTGGTGGGCTTCGTCAATGGCGACCTGGATATGCCGGTGGTCATGGGGTGCCTGCCCAACGCGGCGACACCGGTACCCCTCGAACTGCCCGCGGACAAGACCCGCAGTATCTTGCGCAGCCAAAGCAGTCCGGGTGGGGGTGGCTACAACGAACTGCGTATCGAAGACCGAAAGGGTGCCGAGGAGATCTACCTGCGTGCCCAACGCGACTGGACCCAACACGTATTGCACGATCAGCAACTGCAAGTGGACAACAGCCGGCGGGTTCGGGTGGGCGGCGGGTCGCACCATGAGTTGCAGGGCGAGGAACAGCGCATTACCCATGGCAACCGCCTGACTGAACTCAAGCAGGATGACCATCTGGTGGTCGGTGGTTCGCAGCATATGCGGGCCGGGCGGACCATTCAGATCGGCGCTGGGCAGAGTGTCGTGATCGATGCGGGTGCAAGCGTGACGATCCAGGCCGGTGGCCAGTCGATCACGGTTTCAGCAGGCGGCATATTCAGCAGTGTGCCGATCCAGCTTGGCGGTGCGCCGGTTCCCGCCGTTGCTCCGCTGGTACCAGGCATCAAGGAAAAGTTGCTGGCGGTAATTCCCGCTCCGTTGAGTCGCGCTCAGGTGACCAGCCTGAAACGCAGCGCGCCGTTTTGCGAAGAGTGCGAGCGCTGCAAGCACGGCCAGTGTGATCTTCCTCCACACAGTGGCTGAGTCCAACCTGCTAGGAATTGACCTTGATGAAGCAACAGCTGGCTCCCAATGCCTGGATCACCCAATACCCGCTACAGCCTGATGAACAGGTCTTCGCCGTCTTGAGCGGTGCCAGCGATGCCAGGCCCCTTGGCGCATGGCAAGCCAGGGCCGCCGGGATGCTGCCCCAGTCGATCTGGGCAGGCACGCCCTATGCCGAGTGGGAGGAGGTCATGCCCTATGCAAGTATCGTTGAACCGAGCAGTGCCTTTTTCGATTGGGTCGCAACCACTGACGCCACGGATTGGGGGTGGCTGGCGGTGTCCTCCCGCTCGCTGGAGGTTGTGATTGCACATCTGCAAAGCCTGACCAGGGTCTACCTGCCCGACGGTCAAGTGTCTTTTTTGCGTTTTTGGGATGGCGCTCAATTTCTGTCGATTGTGCAGGGCCTGGGGGATGACATGGCGAAGGTGTTGCCGGTGTTCCAGCGGTATCTGATCAATGGCCAGCCGCTGACGGTTGCGACTGGCCCGGTCACTGTCGCCAAGGTTGGCCCCTGGTGGCGAGTGCCTGCATCTCTATTGGAACATTTGGCAGAGCAATCCCCGCAAACCCTGATCGACAACCTGCTGCAATGGCTCGAAGAACAGCGTCCTGACCTGTACACCGCGTTTACGCCGGCGACCTTGCGGCACAAGGTCGCCTGCTTTGCGCGCCGGCCGGCTATCAGTCATGGAGCACTGGCCGACTACCTTGCCTCAGAGTTGAGTTGAGCCCAATGCCTGCTGCAGATCGTCGATCAGGTCTTCAATCGCCTCGATACCCACTGACAGACGGATCATCTCGGGCTTTACCCCCGCCTTGGCTTGCTCGTGTTCGTTCATCTGCCGATGGGTAGTGGATGCCGGATGACAGGCCAGGGACTTGGCATCGCCGATATTCACCAGGCGCTTGAAGATCTGCAGCGCGTCGTAGAAGCGCACACCGGCATCAAAGCCGCCCTTCAAGCCGAATGAGAGGATCGCCGAGGGTTTGCCCTGCAGGTACTTCTGCGCCAGCGCGTAATGTGGGTGGTCCGGCAGCCCGGCATAGCTGACCCATTCCACAGCGGCATGGCTCTGCAGGAACTGCGCGATCTTCAAAGCGTTCTCAGTGTGGCGCTCCATGCGCAGGGCCAGGGTTTCCAGGCCTTGCAGCAGCAGGAACGCGTTCATCGGCGCCAGCGCTGCGCCGGTGTTGCGCAGAGGTACGGTGCGAGCACGGGCGATGAAGGCGGCCGGCCCGAATTTTTCGGTGTAGACCACGCCGTGATAGGCCGGCTCAGGGTTGTTGAGCCCGGGGAATTTTTCGGGGTATTGGGTCCAGGGGAAGGTACCGCTGTCGACGATCACGCCGCCCAGGGAGTTGCCATGGCCGCCGATATATTTGGTCACCGAATGCACCACGATGTCGGCACCGAACCGGATCGGCTTGCACAGGATCGGTGTGGCTACAGTGTTATCCACCATCAGTGGAACGCCACGGGCGTGGGCGACCTCTGCAAGGGCTTCGAGGTCGACGATGTTGCCCGCCGGGTTGCCGATGCTTTCGCAGTAGACCAGCTTGGTGTTGGCGTCGATCAACTCGGCGATGGCTTCGGCGCTGTCGTCGTGGGCAAAGCGTACCTCGACACCAAAGCTCGGCAGCAAGTGGGCGAACAGGGTGTAGGTGCCGCCATAGAGCTGCGGAGTGGTGACGATATTGTCACCGGCGCGGGTCAGGGTCTGGATTGCATAGTGGATCGCTGCGCTGCCGGCGGACACCGCCAACGCCGCGATACCGCCTTCGAGGGCGGCGATCCGTTGCTCCAGTACATCGTTGGTGGGGTTCATGATGCGCGTGTAGATATTGCCGGGCACGTCGAGGTTGAAGAGGTCGGCACCGTGCTGGGCGTTGTCGAATTCGAAAGCGACATTCTGATAGATCGGCACGGCGACAGCCTTGGTGGTCGGGTCTGACTTGAAGCCGTGGTGCAGCGCGATGGTGGCGTCTTTCATGATTGTTATTGACCTCCCTGGAGAATGGATCGCCACAATAAATCCGCCCCGGCAATGGCATTTAGATTTTTTCCGCCCGCCGCCTGTATTTCCGGCATAAGCACCGCCCGACACGCAGCCCTGCACCTTTATTCGCGTAGAAGGTAAACTTCGCCCCCTGCGCAGGAGCAACCATGAATTATCGTCACGCCTTTCACGCCGGCAATCATGCCGATGTCTTCAAACACCTGACCTTGACCCGCCTCATCGCCCTGATGTCGCGCAAGGAGCAGCCGTTCGCCTACCTCGATACCCACGCCGGTATCGGGCTGTATGACCTGCAGGGCGACCAGGCCAACCGCACCGGTGAATACCTCGAAGGCATCGCCCGCCTGTGGGGCGAAAGCGACCTGCCGGCACTGACCGCCGATTACATGCGCGTGCTGCACGAGATGAACCCGGATGGCCAGTTGCGTTACTACCCGGGTTCGCCGGAGTTGGCACGCCGCCTGACGCGGCCCCAGGACCGCGTGCTGCTCAATGAGAAACACCCGGAAGACGGCGTGTTGCTCAAGGACAACATGAAGGGTGATCGCCGGGTCAAAGTGCACCTGGGCGAAGGCTGGCATGTGCCGCGAGCCTTGCTGCCGGTACCGGAAAAGCGCGCTTTGATGCTGATCGATCCGCCGTTTGAAAAGCTCGATGAGATGCAACGTTGTGCCGCATCCCTCAAGGAGGCGGTGGGCCGTATGCGCCAGACCGTCGCCGCTATCTGGTACCCGGTGAAAGACCAGCGCATGCTGCGCCGCTTCTACCAAGACCTGGCCGGCACCGGCGCGCCGAAGTTACTGCGCGTGGAGTTGCTGGTGCATCCGCTGGACACGCCCAACACCCTAACCGGCTCGGGCCTGGCGATCGCGAACCCGCCATGGGGCCTGGAAGAGGAATTGCGTGAATTGCTGCCGTGGTTGTCCAAGAAGCTCGGGCAGACACAGGGAGGGTGGCAGATGGATTGGTTGATTGGTGAGTAGCTTTCAGTTTTAAGCTGCAAGCTGCAAGTAAAAGCGGAACGTGGCACTTGCAGCTTGCAGCTTTGAAGTTGCGCCTTCGATCTTCAGTTGCTGAGTAGGTTTCAGTTTTAAGCTACAAGCTACAAGTAAAGACGGAACTCGGCACTTGCAGCTTGTAGCTTAAAACTTGCAGCTTCGATCCTCAGATCGGACACACCACGCCCGTGCCGCCGATCCCGCAATAGCCCTGCGGATTCTTCGCCAGGTACTGCTGGTGATAGGCCTCGGCGAAATACACCGTCGGTGCTTCCTCGATTTCGGTGGTAATCGTACCCAGGCCAGCCTTAGTCAGTTCACCTTGATAAGCCTCGGCACTGGCCTTTGCCGCCGCCAGTTGCTCCGGCGTGGTCGCATAGATAACCGAGCGGTACTGGCTGCCGATGTCGTTGCCCTGGCGCATACCCTGGGTTGGGTTGTGCAATTCCCAGAACATCTTCAGCAAGTCTTCATATTTCACCTTGGCCTGGTCATACACCACCAATACCACTTCGCTGTGGCCGGTCAGGCCGGAGCAGACTTCTTCATAGGTCGGGTTCGGCGTGTAGCCGCCGGCGTAGCCGACCACGGTGCTGACCACGCCATCGCGCTGCCAGAACTTGCGCTCGGCGCCCCAGAAACAACCCAGGCCGAAAATCGCGAACCCGACGTCGTCGAGGAATGGGCCCAGCAGCGGGTTGCCGTTGACGAAGTGGGTCTCCGGCAGCGCCATTGGGGTTTCACGGCCAGGCAAAGCTTGTTCTTGAGTGGGCAACACGTTTTTGTTCACCAGAATTTCCGAGCGCAAGACCATGATCAGTCCTCTCAGTCAGATTGAGTTAGGTAAGAATTCAGACAGCCAGTGTGCCCGAGTGTTACATCGCTGTCAGGCGATTGGCCCGCGCGGGTAGCGTTTAAGCATCTTCATCAGCTCTGATCCGGGGATTGGCCGGTCGAACAGGTAGCCCTGGCCCACATCGCAGCGATGCCGGCGCAGGAACGCCAGTTGTTCGGCAGTCTCGATGCCTTCGGCCACCACCTTGAGCTTGAGGTTGTGGGCCATGGCGATTACCGCCGAGGTGATTTCCATGTCGTCCTGGTTGTCCGGGATTTCATGGATAAAGCTGCGATCAATCTTAATGATGTCGATGGGGAATTTTTTCAAGTAGCTCAGCGACGAGTAACCGGTGCCGAAGTCGTCCATGGCCAGGGTCAGGCCGAAGCTCTTCAGTTGGTCCAGTTGCAGGCGCGTATCTTCGGTGGCCTCCAGCAGGAGGCCCTCGGTCAGTTCCAGCTCCAGCAGGTTCGGCGGCAGCTGTTCTTCCTTGAGGATCGTGGCAATGGACGCCACCAGGTCCGGGTCGGAAAACTGTTTGGGCGACAGGTTGATCGCCACCTGCAGGTTGCCCATGCCGGCGGCGCTCAACTGCTTGCTCATCCGGCAGGCCTGGCGGGCGATCCATTTGCCGATGGGGATGATCAGCCCGGTCTCTTCGGCCACGCTGATGAATTGGTCGGGGCGGATCATGCCCTTTTCCGGGTGGTTCCACCGCAACAGCGCTTCCATACCCAGCAGGCGGCCGCTGCGCAGGCACAGTTTGGGCTGGTAGAACACGTCCAACTCGTTCTGAGTCAGGGCGCGGCGCAGGTTGTTTTCCACGAACAGCTTGTAGCTGGCTTCGGCGTTTAGCGCTTCGGTAAACACCTGTACCTGGTGTTTGCCGTTGGCCTTGGCTTTGTGCAGGGCCAGGCCGGCGTTGCGCATCAGGGTCTGTGGGTCGCGGCCATGCAGCGGCGCACAGGCCAGCCCCACAGAACCGGTGATGCTGATCAACTGGTTGTCGACGAACATCGGCTTGTCGAGGGTCGTCAGCAACTGGCTGGCGACCTGTTGACCCGTCTCGAGGTCGGCATCGTCCAGCAGCACCGCAAACTCATTACTGGCAAAGCGCGCCAGAATGCCGCTCGTGCTCAGGCTGTTGCGCAGGCGACGGGCCAGGCTGATCAGCAGCTTGTCACCGGTCTGGTGGCCGAGGCTGTCGTTGATCCGCTTGAAGTTGTCGATGTCCACCAGCAGCAGGCTGATAGGGCTATCACTGTCCCGGGCGAAGCGCTCATCCAGGTTACGGATAAACGCGGGTCGGTTGCCCAGGTTCGTCAGGTTATCGGTGTAGGCCAGGCGCTCGATACGTTGTTGGGCCAGCTTGGTCTGGGTGATGTCTTCGTAGATGCCGATGTAGTGGGTCAGTTCGCGGTTGTCGCCATACACCTTGGAAATCGACAGCTGGCCCCAATAGGGCTCGAGGTTCTTGCGGCGGCTCTTGAATTCACCTTGCCAACTGTTGCTCTTGGCCAGGCTCGACGGTGCGTCGAACAGCAACTCACTGAGGTTCTCCAGGGCCGGCAGTTGCGCCAGGCGATGGCCGTGGACTTCTTCGGCGCTGTACTGGGTAATCGCGGTAAAGCTGGGGTTGACGTACTCCACAACACCATCGCAATTGACCAGCAGAAAGGCGTTGGCACTTTGCTCCACCGCCCGCTGGAATAAATGCAGCGCGCTGGTGGCGGCACGACGGTTGTGGTTGTTGATCACCTGGGCGAACTGGTCCGCCAGCTCTCCAGCGAAGGCGATCTCATCGGATTGCCAGGCGCGCGAGCTGCCCCTTTGTTCCAGGCACAGTACGCCGACAACCTGGCCATCAACCCGAATGCTTGCATCGAGCATTGCGTGGATATTCTTGGCGCGCAGGTTTTCGGCCATTTCCCGGGTGCGTGGATCGCGCATCGCATGGGTCGCGTCGATGGCACGGCTGCTGTGCAGGGCTTCCAGGTAGTCCGGGAAGCTGCTGGCGTCGATCGCTTCGGGCAGGTGGTATTGTTGGTCGGCGCGGTGGTACGCCGAAATTGGCACCAGGCGCATGCCTTCGAGGTGCCAGATACTGGCGCAATCGATCTGGTAGATATCGCACGCGCTGCGCGTGATCAGCTCGGCGGCTTCTTGCAGCGAGTTAGGCGTGCTATAGCGCTGGCGCGCCAGCAACAGGATCAACTCCTGCTGGGCGCGTACCCGTTCCAGGTGCTGCAACTGTTCCTGTTGCGCACGCTGGTTGAGCTCCAGGGCGATCTGCAGGCGGCTGTTCTGGTTTTCCAGGTCGGCAGTCGGGGCAGGGGCGGGGATTTCACTGAACAGGCCGTCGACTACCATGAGGTAGCCGCGCAACAAGTGGCGATTGTGTTGTCTGTAGGCCTCGCCCATTTCCAACAGGCTCAGCGGCCCGTCCTGGGTGTGCAAGGTATAGCGCACCAGATAATGCGGGCTCTGGCTCAGTTGCTGCTGGATCGCATCGTGCAACTGGTAACGCGCCTGAGGTTCCATCAGGCTGGCGTAGGGTGTGCCGACCAGGGCGCATAACTCAACCGCCGACAGGCCGAATTGGCGTTCGCAATTGGGGTCGAGGTAAAGCAAGGCCCAGCTTGCCTCATTAAGCCGCTCGAAACGCAGCATACCGAGGCGCGAAGGCACCGGTAATTGCGTCACTACCTCGGCCGCCATACGGGCGACATCGGGTTGGCTTTTCATGGGGGAAACTCGCTCGGGAAAATGCGCACTGCGCCGGGGCTCACGCCCTCTTTACTGTCGCCTGCGGCAAGGTTGCATCATGCAGCACGGACTGACAAGAGAGGATGAAGGCTAAGTGCTATATGGCTGTTATCGGCCGCACGGGGGATTTCTGCAATCGGGCTGATAGAAGGCGTGCACGCCGATTCTGACTGCGCGGCGAGCGCCAAAAAAAGCCCCGCCAATTGGCGGGGTTGAGGTACGAGCGTGGCGCTCGGAAATCGGTGCAGCCAGGCCTCCCCGGTGAAAGGGAGGCCCGTTGAGGCTTACAGCAGGATAGTGCGGATGTCGTTCAGCAACTGGCTCAGGCGCTGAGTGAAGCGTGCAGCCGCGGCGCCGTTTATCACACGGTGATCGTAGGACAACGACAGTGGCAGCATCAGCTTCGGTTGGAACGCTTTACCGTCCCATACAGGCTGGATAGTGGCCTTGGACACACCCAGGATCGCCACTTCTGGCGCGTTGACGATTGGCGTGAAGCCGGTGCCGCCAATGTGACCGAGGCTGGAGATGGTGAAGCACGCACCTTGCATGTCGTCTGGAGTGAGCTTCTTGTCGCGGGCCTTGGCGGCCAGCGCGGCGGCTTCGGCAGCAAGCTGCAGCAGGCTCTTCTGGTCGACGTTCTTGATGACCGGTACCAGCAGGCCATCCGGGGTGTCGACGGCAAAGCCGATGTGCACGTATTTCTTGCGGATGATCGCTTTGCCGCTCGGGGCCAGCGAACTGTTGAAGTCCGGCAGTTCCTTGAGCAGGTGCGCACAGGCCTTGAGCAGCAGCGGCAGCACGGTCAGTTTCACGCCGGCTTTTTCGGCCACGGCTTTCTGCGCAACGCGGAAAGCTTCCAGGTCGGTGATGTCGGCCTGGTCGAACTGAGTCACGTGTGGGATGTTCAGCCAGCTGGCGTGCAGACCTGCCGCGCCGATTTGCATCAGGCGGGTCATCGGCACTTCTTCGACTTCGCCGAAGCGGCTGAAGTCCACGGTGCGGATCGGCGGAATGCCCGAGCCACCGGTAGCGTTGCCTGCAGCCGGCGCTTCCTTGGCTTTCTGCATCATGGCTTTGACGTAAGCCTGCACGTCTTCCTTCAGCACGCGACCGTGAGGACCGCTGGCAGCCACTGCGCTCAGCTCGACGCCGAACTCGCGGGCCAGTTGACGCACCGCAGGACCTGCGTGAACCTTGGCACCGCTTGGCGCGGGGGCGGCAGCAGCAGGGGCCGGTGCGGCCTCGGCTTTTGCGGCCGGTGCAGCAGCAGGAGCAGCCGGAGCGGCTTCAGCCTTGGCCGCCGGAGCGGCAGCCGGTGCCGACGCGGCGGCAGGCGCAGCGCCTTGTACTTTCAGCTTGAGGATGAAGTCACCGGTGCCGACTTCGTCTTCCAGCTTGACCGCGATGCTTTCCACCACGCCGGCAGCCGGCGATGGGATTTCCATGGAGGCCTTGTCGGACTCCAGGGTGATCAGCGACTGGTCGGCTTCGACGGTGTCGCCTACCTTGACCAGCAGCTCGATGATCTTGGCCTTGCCCGACGAACCGATGTCCGGGACGTGAATGTCCTGGACAGTAGCGGCGGCAGGTGCAGCGGCCGGGGCTGGAGCAGCCTCGGCAGCGGCAGGCTTTTCAGCGGCAGGTGCGGGTGCAGCGGCGGCAGCAGGAGCTGCCGCAGGGGCCGCATCAGCGGCACCTTCGATTTCCAGCTCCAGCAGTTCGTCGCCTTCTTTCAGGCGGTCGCCCAGCTTCACTTTCAGGCTCTTGACCACGCCGGCCTTGGGAGCAGGGATTTCCATGCTCGCCTTGTCCGATTCCAGGGTCAGGATGCTCTGGTCGGCTTCAACTTTGTCGCCGACCTTCACAAACAGCTCGATTACTTCACCTTCACCGCTGCCGATGTCAGGTACGCGAATGAGTTCGCTCACAAAAAATCTCCTCAGCAGTCCAGTGGGTTGCGTTTTTCCGGGTTGATCCCGAACTTGACGATAGCGTCCGCTACCACCTTGGGTTCGATCTCACCACGGTCAGCCAAGGCTTCCAGGGCTGCCAACACCACGAAGTGACGGTCGACTTCGAAGAAGTGACGCAGCTTCTTGCGGCTGTCACTGCGGCCGAAACCGTCGGTGCCCAGGACTTTGAATTCCTTGGACGGGACCCACTGGCGAATTTGTTCAGCAAACAGTTTCATGTAGTCGGTCGAAGCGATTACCGGGCCTTTACGGCCGGTCAGGCACTCTTCAACGAAGGTGCGCTGTGGCTTCTGGCCAGGGTGCAGGCGGTTGTGACGCTCTACGGCCAGGCCGTCGCGACGCAGTTCGTTGAAGCTGGTGACGCTCCACACGTCGGCACCGACGTTGAACTCTTCACGCAGGATCTTCGCCGCTTCACGCACTTCACGCAGGATGGTGCCGGAGCCCATCAGTTGTACGTGGTGCGCTGCTTCCTTGGTGTCTTCTTCGAGCAGGTACATGCCCTTGATGATGCCTTCTTCCACGCCGGCCGGCATGGCTGGCTGCTGGTAGGACTCGTTCATCACGGTGATGTAGTAGAAAACGTCCTGCTGCTCTTCGGTCATTTTCTTCATGCCGTCCTGGATGATCACCGCCAGCTCATAGCCGTAGGTTGGATCGAAGGTGCGGCAGTTCGGGATGGTGGCAGCCAGGATATGGCTGTGACCGTCTTCGTGTTGCAGGCCTTCGCCGTTCAGCGTGGTCCGACCGGCGGTACCGCCGATCAGGAAGCCACGGGTACGGCTGTCGCCGGCTGCCCAAGCCAGGTCGCCAATGCGCTGGAAGCCGAACATCGAGTAGAAGATGTAGAACGGCAGCATCGGCTGGTTGTGGCTGGAGTACGAAGTACCGGCAGCGATGAAGGAGCTCATGGCGCCCGCTTCGTTGATGCCTTCTTCGAGGATCTGGCCCTTCTTGTCTTCCTTGTAGAACATCACCTGGTCTTTATCGACTGGCTCGTAGAGCTGGCCGACGGAGGAGTAGATGCCCAACTGACGGAACATGCCTTCCATACCGAAGGTACGGGCTTCGTCCGGGATGATCGGGACGATGCGCGGGCCGATGTCCTTGTCCTTGACCAGTTGCGCGAGGATACGCACGAAAGCCATGGTGGTGGAGATTTCACGGTCGCCCGAGCCGTCGAGGATGGCCTTGAGGGTGCTCAGGTCCGGCGTCGGTACGCTGAAGCTGTTGGCGCGGCGCTGTGGCACGAAGCCACCCAGTGCGGCGCGGCGTTCGCTCAGGTAACGGGCTTCGGCGCTGTTCGGCTCCGGCTTGAAGAACGGCAGGTTTTCCAGCTCTTCGTCCTTGACCGGGATGTCGAAGCGGTCGCGGAACAGCTTCAGGCTGTCGACATCGACTTTCTTGGTGTTGTGCGCGGTGTTCTTCGCTTCGCCGGCACCGGTGCCATAACCCTTGATGGTCTTGGCCAGGATGACGGTCGGTTGTTCCTTGTGGTTGACCGCTTCGTGGTACGCCGCGTAGACCTTGTACGGGTCATGGCCGCCACGGTTGAGTTTCCAGATCTCGTCGTCGGACAGGTCGGCAACCATCGCCTTGAGTTCAGGCGTGTTGAAGAAGTGTTCACGCACGAACGCGCCGTCTTTGGCTTTGTAGTTCTGGTACTCGCCGTCGATGACTTCGTCCATGCGGCGTTGCAGGATACCGTCGACGTCCTTGGCCAGCAGTGGGTCCCAGAAACGGCCCCAGATGACTTTGGTCACATTCCACTGAGCACCGCGGAACACGCCTTCGAGTTCCTGGATGATCTTGCCGTTGCCGCGAACCGGGCCGTCGAGGCGCTGCAGGTTGCAGTTGATGACGAAGATCAGGTTGTCCAGCTTCTCGCGGCCGGCCAGTGAGATGGCACCCAGGGATTCCGGCTCGTCACACTCGCCGTCGCCCAGGAAGCACCAGACTTTCTGCTTGCCTTCAGGAATGAAGCCACGGGCTTCCAGGTACTTCATGAAACGTGCCTGGTAGATCGCCTGGATCGGGCCCAGGCCCATGGACACAGTCGGGAACTGCCAGAAATCAGGCATCAGCCAAGGGTGCGGGTACGACGACAGGCCGTTACCGTCCACTTCCTGGCGGAAATTGTTCATGTGTTCTTCGGTGATGCGACCTTCCATGAACGCACGGGCGTAGACGCCTGGGGAGGTGTGGCCCTGGAAGTAGATCAGGTCGCCGCCGTGTTCGTCGGTCGGGGCCTGGAAGAAGTAGTTGAAGCCGATGTCATACAGGGTTGCGCTGGAAGCGAAGCTGGAGATGTGACCGCCCAGGTCCGAATCTTTCAAGTTCGTGCGCATTACCATCGCCATGGCGTTCCAACGTACCAGCGAGCGAATGCGGCGTTCCATGAACAGGTCGCCAGGCATGCGTGCTTCGTGGGTAACGGGGATGGTGTTGCGGTATGGCGTGGTGATGGCGTAGGGCAGTTGCGAGCCGCTGCGGGTCGCGAGTTCGCCCATACGGGTCATCAGGTAGTGAGCACGGTCTTCGCCTTCTTTGTCGAGAACCGATTCCAGGGCGTCCAGCCATTCCTGGGTTTCGACGGGATCGAGGTCTTGCATGGCTTGCTCCAGGGCGGAAAGGCTACCAGAATCGGTTGCCTGAGTTTGCGACTGGCCTTGTGGGCAGACGACATAAATTCTTGGATGGCCGAAGGTTGCTTCGGCGTCCTGTAGTTTTACTACAAATCGTCGGCCATTTCAGCCTTTCGAATGTATATACGAGTAGTAAAACTACACAAGACTGAGCGTATGACTCGGTCTGGCTGGTGAGCATAATCGTTATTGTTGATCTTTTGCGAACAAGAAAAGGTGAATGTTTGATGTTGGCTGCCAAAATGAAATTAATTTCAGCTATTTCTAACCTTTGTTCGACAGTCCTTCACCGAGCGTGGTTCTTGCGTTCACAACTACACGCCATTCACGCGCCGATCAAGGATAGACCATGAGCCTTCCAACGCTCGCCGAATTGCCGGCCATTCTCTTGCCTTTTGCCCAGCGGGCCGAGCAGTCATTTCGTGACGCAGTGGCTGCGCTGGGCGACGATCATGGCCTTTCTGCGTGGACGCCGCAACGGTGGGCCGACTTCGCCCGCGTATGCGCCGCCAGTGATTTCGTCATTGAACAGAGTCTGCGTGACCCTTTGATGTTGCTGGAGCTGGTGGCCTGGGGCGAGCTGGATCGCGGCTTTGCGCCCGGCGAGCTGTGCGGGCAGGTGGCTGGCGCGGTGCAGCAGGCTGAAACAGAAGATGAGCTGGGGCGTGTACTGCGCCGTCAGCGCACTCGGCAGCAGGTGCGGATTATCTGGCGCGACCTGACCCGACAGGCGGACCTGGTGCAAACCTGTCGCGACCTCTCCGATATGGCTGACGCCTGTATCGACCAAGCCTACCAGTGGCTGTATCAGCGCTATTGCGCGCAATTCGGCACCCCGACCGGCCGCCGCAGCGGCGAAGCGCAGCACATGGTCATCCTCGGCATGGGCAAGCTCGGTGCGGTGGAGCTGAACCTGTCGTCCGATATCGACCTGATCTTCGCTTATCCCGAAGGTGGTGAGACGGTGGGCGTGAAGCGCGCCTTGGATAACCAGGAGTTTTTCATTCGTCTTGGTCAAAAATTGATCAAGGCCCTTGATCCCATGACCGTCGATGGTTTTGTGTTTCGCGTCGATATGCGCCTGCGCCCCTACGGTTCGGCCGGTGCCCTGGTGCTCAGCTTCAGTGCGCTGGAGCAGTACTACCAGGATCAGGGGCGCGACTGGGAACGCTACGCCATGATCAAGGCGCGCGTCGTGGCCGGCGACCAGGCGGCTGGTGCGCAGTTGCTCGATATGCTGCGACCATTTGTCTATCGCCGCTATCTGGACTTCTCCGCCATCGAAGCGCTGCGCACCATGAAGCAGTTGATCCAGCAGGAAGTGCGGCGCAAAGGCATGGCCGACAATATCAAGCTGGGCTCGGGCGGTATCCGCGAGGTCGAGTTTATCGCCCAGGCATTCCAGCTGATTCACGGCGGCCGCGACCTCAGCCTGCAACAGCGCCCGCTGCTCAAGGTGCTGGGCACTCTGGAAGGCCAGGGTTATCTGCCCCAGGCGGTGATTGCCGAGCTGCGCGAAGGCTATGAATTCCTGCGTTACACCGAGCATGCCATCCAGGCCATCGCTGACCGGCAGACCCAGATGCTTCCGGACAATCCGAGCGATCAGGCGCGCATTGCCTTTATGTTGGGCTTTGCCGATTGGGCGGCTTTTCATGAGCGCTTGATGTATTGGCGCGGTCGGGTGGACTGGCATTTTCGCCAAGTGATCGCTGACCCGGATGAAGAGGAAGGCGAAGAAAGCGAGCTGATGGTAGGCGGTGAGTGGTTGCCATTGTGGGAAGAGTCTCAGGATGAAGAAGCTGCGTGCCGCCAGTTGGCCGAAGGCGGCTTCCTCGACGCCCACAAGGCCCTCAAGGCGCTGGCCGGCCTGCGCGGCAGCGCGCAGTTGCGCGCCATGCAGCGTCTGGGGCGTGAGCGGTTGGATGCGTTTATCCCGCGCCTGCTGGCCCAGGCGGTCGAGCATGCCAATCCGGACCTGGTGTTGGAGCGCGTCCTGCCGCTGGTGGAAGCTGTCGCTCGTCGCTCCGCGTACCTGGTGCTGCTGACCGAAAACCCCGACGCCCTGCGTCGCTTGCTGACGTTGTGCGCCGCCAGCCCCTGGATCGCCGAACAGATCACCCGTTTTCCGTTGCTGCTCGACGAATTGCTCAACGAAGGTCGCCTGTTCAAGCCGCCGTTGGCACCGGAACTGGCCGCCGAGTTGCGCGAGCGCCTGACGCGCATCCCCGAGGACGACCTCGAGCAGCAGATGGAAGCGCTACGCCATTTCAAACTGGCTCACCGCCTGCGCGTGGCCGCTTCGGAGATTGCCGGCAGCTTGCCGTTGATGAAGGTCAGCGACTACCTCACCTGGCTTGCCGAAGCCATCCTTGAACAAGTATTGGCCCTGGCCTGGCGCCAGACCGTGGCCCGGCATGGTTCGCCGCAGCGTGTGGATGGCACCTTGTGCGATCCTGGGTTCATCATTGTCGGTTATGGGAAAGTCGGCGGGATCGAACTGGGGCATGGTTCGGACCTGGACCTGGTATTTATCCATGATGGCGACCCACAGGCGGAAACCGATGGGGCCAAGCCGATTGATGGGGCGCAGTTCTTCACGCGCCTGGGCCAGCGGATCATTCACCTGCTGACCACCCAGACCAACTCGGGCCAGCTGTATGAAGTGGACATGCGCCTGCGACCTTCCGGCGCCTCCGGGCTATTGGTCAGTTCGCTGGGGGCGTTTGATCGCTATCAACAAAATGAAGCCTGGACCTGGGAGCATCAGGCCCTGATCCGCGCTCGGGTGTTGGTGGGCAGTCAGGATGTCGGGCATGCCTTCGAGCAAGTCAGGGCCAGTGTATTGGGCCGTGAGCGGGACCCGGTCAAGCTGCGCCAGGAGGTCAGCGAGATGCGCGCCAAGATGCGCGATAACCTGGGGACCAAGACCACAGCGGCCGGCACCGGCGCCAATGCGTTCGAGGCGACGGCGCTGTTCGATCTCAAGCAGGATGCCGGAGGTATCGTCGATATTGAATTTATGGTGCAATACGCGGCTTTGGCGTGGTCTGCGCAACATCCATCGTTGCTGCGCTACACCGACAATATCCGCATTCTGGAAGGCCTGGAGCAGGTAGGGCTGATGCCCGCCGCCGATGCCCACCTGCTGCGCGAGGTGTATAAGGCCTACCGTTCCGCTGCGCATCGCCAGGCTCTGCAGAATGAGTCCGGCACGGTCGCCGGGGATCAGTTCGCCGACGAACGGCGCCAGGTGATGCGAATCTGGAAAGAACTGGGGTTAAGCTGAAAATTGATTAAATGTGAGTGCGGGCGTGCTCGCGAAAACAGTGGGTCGGCCACTCGATGGGCCGGCTGACAGACCGCTTTCGCGAGCAAGCCCGCTCCCGCACAACGCAGTGACCGGGCCAACCGTGACCTACAGTAATTTTCGAGGCGGGGAGGCATAAGCCTCCCCGCATCGTTTGTGGAAACTACATGAATATTCTGATCGTTGGGCCCAGTTGGGTCGGTGACATGGTGATGGCGCAGACACTGTTCCAGTGCCTGAAACAGCGTCACCCCGACTGCCAAATCGACGTGCTCGCCCCTGAGTGGAGCCGGCCGATCCTTGAGCGCATGCCCGAGGTGCGCAAGGCCTTGAGCTTCCCGCTGGGCCATGGTGCGCTTGAACTGGCGACCCGTCGTCGCATCGGCAGATCCCTGGCCGGCCAGTACGACCAGGCCATCCTGCTGCCCAACTCGCTCAAGTCGGCGCTGGTGCCGTATTTTGCCGGCATCCCCAAACGCACCGGCTGGCGCGGTGAGTTCCGTTATGTATTGCTCAACGATGTGCGCACCCTCGACAAGGCGCGCTATCCGCTGATGATCGAACGGTTCATGGCCCTGGCCTACGAACCGGGTGCCGCGTTGCCCACGCCTTACCCGCGCCCCAGTTTGCAGATCGACCCCGTGACCCGCGACGCGGCACTGGCCAAGTTCGGCCTGACCCTGGACCGCCCGGTGTTGGCGCTGTGCCCGGGCGCCGAGTTTGGCGAGTCCAAGCGCTGGCCGTCGGAGCATTACGCCAAAGTCGCCGAGATGAAGATCCGCGAGGGTTGGCAGGTGTGGCTCTTCGGCTCGAAAAACGATCACTCGGTGGGCGAAGACATCCGTCAGCGCCTGATTCCCGGCCTGCGCGAAGAAGCGGTGAACCTCAGTGGCGACACCTCGCTGGCCGAGGCGATCGACCTGCTGTCCTGCGCCGACTCGGTGGTGTCCAATGACTCTGGCCTGATGCACGTGGCCGCCGCGCTGAACCGTCCGTTGGTGGCCGTGTATGGGTCCACTTCACCCGGTTTCACTCCGCCATTGGCCGACAAGGTCGAAGTGGTACGCCTGGGCCTGGAGTGCAGCCCGTGCTTTGAACGCACCTGTCGGTTCGGCCACTACAACTGCCTGCGCCAATTGCTGCCGCAACCGGTGAGTGAGGCTTTGCAGCGGTTGCAGGGCTCAGTGGTCGAGGTCCGTTAGTTTGCGAGTATTGGTAGTCAAGACCTCATCCCTGGGTGATGTGATCCACGCGTTGCCGGCGCTGACCGACGCCGCGCGGGCGATCCCCGGTATTCGTTTCGACTGGGTGGTGGAAGAAGGCTTTGCCGAGATTCCAGCCTGGCACCCGGCGGTGGACAAGGTGTTTCCGGTGGCGATCCGTCGCTGGCGCAAGAATCTCTGGCAGACCTTCAAGAGCGGTGAGTGGCGGCGTTTCAAGCAGCGCATCCAGTCGACCAAGTACGACCTGGTGATCGACGCCCAGGGCCTGCTCAAAAGCGCCTGGTTGACCCGTTACGTGCGTGCGCCGGTGGCCGGCTTCGATAAGAACTCCGCCCGCGAGCCCATTGCGGCACGCTTTTATTCCCGCCGCCTGGCCGTGGCCCGTGGGCAACATGCCGTGGAGCGCTTGCGCCAGTTGTTCGCTGTGGCGTTGGGTTATGACCTGCCCAAAGCCCTGGGCGACTACGGCTTGAACGTCGACAAGTTGCTCGGCCTGCCGCCGCAAAAGCCCTATGTGCTGTTGCTGCACGGCACCACCTGGGACACCAAACACTGGCCCGAGGCCTATTGGCGCGAGCTGGCTGAGCGGATGGGACGCCTGGGTGTGGACGTAAAGCTGCCTTGGGGGAACGCTGCCGAAAAGGCCCGGGCCGAACGCCTGGCCCAGGGCTTGCCCAACGCTGAAGTGCTACCCAAGCTGAACCTCGCCGGCGTCGCCCGCGTTTTGGCCGGCGCCCGTGCCTGTGTGGCAGTAGACACCGGCCTGGGCCACCTGGCCGCGGCGTTGGATGTGCCGACCATTTCACTGTTCGGCCCCACCAACCCCGGCCTCACGGGCGCCTATGGCAAAGGCCAGATTCACTTGGCCAGTGATTTCCCCTGTGCACCGTGCCTGCAAAAGCAATGCACCTATCAGCCTACGGCCGACGACCAGCGTCGGTTCGACATCCCGCGCGAATCGCCGCTGTGCTTTACACGCCTGAACCCTGAACGTGTGGCAAGCCGACTGACCACGTTGTTACTGGCCGAGGAGCTGCACTGATGCAACTGGCTTTCGTGCTCTACAAATACTTCCCCTTCGGCGGCCTGCAGCGCGACTTCATGCGCATCGCTCTGGAGTGCCAGCAGCGTGGTCATCAGATTCGCGTGTACACGTTGATCTGGGAAGGTGATATCCCACCGGGTTTTGAAGTGCTGGTGGCGCCGGTCAAGGCGCTGGTCAACCACCGTCGCAACGAAAAGCTGTATGCCTGGATCCAGGCCGACCTGGCCAAGCGCCCGGTGGACCGCGTGGTGGGCTTCAACAAGATGCCGGGGCTCGATGTGTATTTCGCCGCCGACGGTGTGTTTGAAGACAAGGCCCAAACCCTGCGCAACCCGATGTACCGCTGGTTCGGGCGTTACAAGCACTTCGCGGAGTATGAGCGTGCGGTGTTTGATAAAAGTGCCAGGACGCAAATCATGGTGCTTTCCGAGCATCAGCAAGCCCTGTTCACCCAGTACTACGGAACACAGGCCGAGCGTTTTCACCTGTTGCCGCCGGGTATTGCCCGTGACCGTCGCGCACCGCCGAATGCGGGTGAGATCCGTGCCGAGTTTCGTCATGAGTTCGGCCTGGCGGACGACGACTTGTTGCTGGTCCAGATCGGTTCGGGCTTCAAGACCAAAGGCGTGGACCGCAGCCTCAAGGCGTTAGCCGCGCTGCCGTCGGCATTGAAGAAACGCACCCGGCTGTTTGTAATTGGCCAGGACGACCCCAAAGTATTCCAATTGCAGAGTGCTGCGTTGGGCTTGGGTGATCAGGTGCAGTTCTTCAAGGGGCGCAGCGATATTCCGCGCTTCCTGTTGGGCGCCGACTTGCTGATCCACCCTGCGTATAACGAGGCGGCGGGCATGGTGCTGGTCGAAGCCGTGGTCGCGGGCCTGCCGGTGCTGGTGAGCAAGGTCTGTGGTTATGCCTTCTATATCGAGCAAGCCCAAAGTGGCCGGGTGTTGGATGAGCCCTTCGAGCAGGCACAGCTCAATCAGTACCTGGTCGAGATGCTCGAAGACCCGCTCGCGCGTGCGGCCTGGAGCCGCAATGGTCTGGCCTTCGCCGAGACGGCCGACCTCTATAGCATGCCGCAGCACGCTGCGGACCTGATTCTGGCGGAGCCAAACCGATGAAGTTGTTTCTTGCCGAACCATTCAAGACCTTGTGGGCCGGGCGTGATGCCTTCGCCGAGGTCGAAAGACTGGAAGGCCAGGTGTTCCGCGAATTGGCCGCTCGCCGTACGTTGCGTACGGTGGTGGATGGCCACCCGTATTTCGTGAAGATCCACCGGGGAATCGGCTGGGCCGAAATCCTCAAGAACCTGGTCACCGCCAAGCTGCCGGTGTTGGGCGCAGGCCAGGAGTGGGTGGCGATCCAGCGCCTGCAGGCGCTTGGCGTACCGACCATGACGGCGGTGGCCTTTGGTGAAAAAGGCAGCAACCCGGCTGATCAGCATTCGTTCATCATCACTGAAGAGCTGACGCCGATTATCAGTCTTGAAGACTTGACCCTCAATTGGGCCAAACAGCCGCCGGTTCCGGCGATCAAGCATGCCTTGACCTTCGAACTGGCACGTACCGTTGGCGCAATGCACCGGGGGGGCGTCAACCACCGCGATTGCTACCTGTGCCACTTCCTGCTGCACACTGACCAGCCCATCACAGCGGGTAACCTCAAGTTGTCGGTGATCGACCTGCACCGTGCCCAGGTGCGCTCGACGATCCCTCGGCGCTGGCGTAACAAGGATCTTGCCGGGCTGTATTACTCCGCGCTGGAGATCGGCTTGACCCAGCGGGACAAGCTGCGTTTCCTCAAACATTACTTCCAGCAGCCGTTGCGCCAGATCCTGGCTGAGCAAACGGCGCTGTTGAACGAGTTGGAGCGCATGGCCGCCAAGCTTTACGCACGCAAACAGCGATACGGGGACGCACTCTGATGGCGGGTTGGAACCTCGAACCCGCTTATGCCTCCCTGGCAGATGATTTCGGCAGCCTTGAAGCAGTGTTCGCTCTGCAGGGTGAGCGGTTGACTCGCGATCCATTGTCCGAAGTGATCCGGGTGACACGCGACGGCATCAACTACTACGTCAAGCGCTATGTGGGGGCAGGCAAGGGCTTGCGCCGTTACCTGGGCAAGCCGCGGGTCAAATCCGAGTGGCAGAACCTCAAGCGCTTCGCCAAATGGGGCATCCCGACCGCGGATGTAGTCGCTTGGGGCCTGGATCGCAAGGGGCTGGCATACAATCGTGGGGCGATGATTACCCGCGAGTTGCCGAAAACCGAGGATCTGTCGGTGTTGGCCGAGCGCAAAGACGCGCGTCTGAAGGACGCCGGCTGGGTCGACGCGGTCAGCCGCCAACTCGCCGAATACAC
Organism: Pseudomonas sp. BCA17; assembly: GCF_004519405.1. GTDB lineage: Bacteria > Pseudomonadota > Gammaproteobacteria > Pseudomonadales > Pseudomonadaceae > Aquipseudomonas. The sequence continues at coordinate 31,609 of NZ_SGWI01000009.1, forward strand.
CCGCACCATGCACGATCACCGCTTTACCCATAACGATTTGAAGTGGCGCAACCTTTTGGTGGACGACCAGCGAACCCTGTATCTGATCGACTGCCCTAACGGTGATTTCTGGCGGGGCTTCTGGCTCAAATACCGCATCACCAAAGACCTGGCTTGCCTGGACAAGGTCGCCAAGTATCACTTGTCGGCCACGCAGCGCCTGCGTTTCTACATGCAATATCGCCAGCGCACGCACCTGACGGCGTCGGATAAACAGCGAATTCGCCACGTGGTGAAGTTTTTCGAGGGGCGCGAATGAGCGACTTTTTAGCGGCCGAAGACCGTGCGCTGTTGGAGCGTAACGGTCTGGCGACCTTTGACGCCCTGTGGGCCAAGCAACTGGATGCGGTAGACGAACCCAATACCAGCCGTGGTGGTTGGAGCAGCGTGTATCGCCTGGAGCTGGAGGGGCAGGGTTATTACCTCAAGCGCCAGAGCAACTACCTGACTCGTACCTTGTACAGGCCGTTGGGCGAACCAAGTTTTTCCCGTGAGTTTCGCAACATCAGCCTTTACCGCCAGCGGCGCATCCCGGCGTTGCAAGCCGCTTTTTTCGGTGAGCGCAAGGTCAAGGGCGAGCACCGAGCGATGTTGCTGACCCGCGCACTGGATGGTTGGAATGACCTGGATTCGTTGCTGGAGCAGTGGCCGCAATTGAGCGATGACCAGCAGCGCGCAATCCTGCGAGCCTGTGGTCAGCTTGCCCACACGCTGCACGCTGTGGGTCAAGTACATGGTTGTTTTTACCCCAAACATATCTTCCTGCAGGCCACCGCCGACGGTTATGCCGCGCAGTTGATCGACCTGGAGAAAACCCGCCCGCTGTTGTTCGGCTGGCGTGACCGGGTGAAGGATCTGGAGCCGTTGCTGCGCCGTGCCCCGCAGTGGTCTGAAGCCCAGGTGCGCTATTTGCTGGCCGCCTACCTGGAGCAGCCGGAGGACAGCGCGCTGGTCGATACCTGGCATCAGCGTCTGACGGCCCGTCGCAGCCACAAGGAGAACCGTTGATGCGCTTGTCCGAGCTGAAAAATGCCGGCCGTGCGCCCAGCCTGCCGCTGAGCATCGAATTGGCGGATGCGGCCGGCCCCGGGCAATTGCAATTGTTGAGCCTGTTACGGGTGTTGCCGGGGCAGCGCTATGTGGGCGCGGCGGTTTGGCGTGGGCGTCCGGTGCTGGCCAAGTTGTTGGTGGGCAGCAAGGCCGCGCGGCATTTTCAGCGTGAACTCGACGGTGTGCGTCTATTGGCGGAGCAGGGGCTGGTCACGCCGTTGTTGTTGGCCGACGGCTTGCAGGAAGGCGAGGGTGGCTGGCTGCTGTTCGAGTTTCTTGAGGGGGCCGAAAGCCTGGCGCAAGCCTGGCGTGCTGTCGAAAATCTGCCGCCGCTGGCGGACGCGCAAACCGCCGTGCTCGCCGAGGCGCTGGGGGTGATTGCCCAGATGCACGCCCGTGGGGTTTGGCAGGAAGACCTGCACCTGGACAACCTGCTGCGCCATGACGGCAAGCTGTACCTGATTGATGGTGCCGGGATCTGCGTTGAGCAGGCCGGCAAGCCGTTGTCGCGTGAGCGCGTGCTGGAAAACCTCGGGGTGTTCTTTGCCCAGTTGCCGAAGAATCTCGAACCGTTTACCGAAGAGTTGCTGGTGTACTACCTGCTGGGTAATGGCGAGCACGCACTGCCGTTGGAAGCCCTCGAAAAACAGGTGCGTAAAGTCAGCGCCTGGCGCATGAAGGACTTCATGAGCAAGGTCGGTCGTGAATGCACACTGTTCAGCGTGGTGCGCGGGGCTTTCGCCTTGCGTGCGGCTCGTCGCGAAGAAGAGGCCGCGATGGTGCCGGTGCTGGGGCAGGCGGATGCATTGCTTGAGCAGGGCCATTTGTACAAGACGGGTGGCGCGGCGAGCGTTGCCAAGGTCGAGGTGGCCGGTCGCCCATTGGTGATCAAGCGCTACAACATCAAGGGGTTTACCCATTGGCTCAAGCGTTTCTGGCGCCCGAGCCGGGCTTGGCATTCCTGGCGTGAAGGCAACCGCCTGGCGTTCCTGGGCTTTGCCACGCCCAAGCCGCTGGCCGTTCTGGAGAAGCGCTGTTTCTGGTTGCGCAGCCGGGCTTATCTCGTCACCGAATTCTTGCCCGGGCCGGACATCATCGAGCGCTTCGCGCCCTACGTCGAACACGGCGATGCGCCTGAAAACGAACTGTTGGCCTTGGAACAGTTATTCGCCGAACTGATCCGCGAGCGCATCAGCCATGGTGACTTCAAGGGGCACAATCTGTTCTGGAACGACGGCCGCTGGGCGATGATCGATCTGGATGCGATGTGTCAGCACCGTTCCGTTGCCAGCTTTGCCCCGGCCTTTGCCAAGGACCGTGCGCGCTTCATGCGCAACTGGCCGCAGGAGAGTGCGCTGTATCGGCTGATCGACCGGCGCCTGCCCACACAGGTTTGACGCTCGGTCGATAGGGGGGGGCAGGTGGCTAATGCCAGCCAGTTAAGAGAAAGGCTAAAAAGTAACCTGTGGCGAGGGAGCTTGCTCCCGTTGGACTGCGCAGCAGTCCCATGCTTTGTAAACAAAGAGCGGGGCCGCTTCGCGGCCCAACGGGAGCAAGCTCCCTCGCCACACATACAGCGTTCACCCTTAACTGACTGGCATTAGGGCAGGTGACCTGCTCCCACATTTTGCCTTGTGGTGATCCTAGAACTGGTACTCAGCCCCAGCCCCTGCATACCACGACCGCCCAGGGGCCGCTTCGTAATAGCGGCCGTTGCCATCCCCCACGATGACCGAGCCGACGTACTGGCGGTCCAGCAAGTTATCCAGGCGCAGTGTCTGGTGAAAGGTCCAGTGCTCCACCTTCTGCTCGAACCGTGCGCGCCAGTTGAACACGCTATAGCCCGGCGCTGCGTGTTGCTGGTTGGTGTCTTCGACATAGACCTTGCTGCGGTACATACCTTCCAGGGCGGTGCTGACCCAGTCGCGGGGCTTCCAGTTCAGCTCGGCGAACAGGGTGGTTTGTGGGACGCCGGGCAGGTAGTTGCCTTTTTCCACGGGGTTGCCGCCGCCAATAAAGTCGCTGTCGTAGGTGGCTTGCAGGCGGGTGTAGGCAAGGTTGGTGCTCCACTGTTCCGTCAGTTGGCTTTCGATGCCCAATTCGAAGCCTCGGCGCAGGGTGCGCCCGGCGTTCTGGTAGGTGGTGCGACCACCGCTGGACTGTTGCACCACCAACTCGTCTTCGGTGGTGATCTGGAACACCGCTGCGTTGAGGCGGGTGTCCTGTCCGATGCGTGCTTTGAGCCCCATTTCGTACTGGGTGCTGACCGACGGCTTGAGCGCAAAGTTAAAGCCGTTCGAGGTGCTGGAGTAAGCCGATTCGGCCTGGGTAGGCGTTTCGAAGCCTTTGCCCGCACTTACATAGCCGTGCAGGTCGGGCGTAAAGGCGTACATAACGCTCACCGAAGGTGTGTTCTTCTGGTAGGTCTTGTTGCCGCTGTCGTTACCGTCGCTGAGGAAATGGTCGCTTACGTCCATCTTCATGGTGCTGTGGCGCAGGCCGGCTTGCAGGGTCCAGTCGCCCAGCAGCCAGTTGGCCTGTACGAATGGGTCGAGGCTGGTGGCGGTGTCGACTTCATCGCGACCCAGGGCACCCTTGACGCCATGTACACCGTTGAGCGTATTGGAATAACCCTGGCGATCATCCTGGCTGCGGTCGTAGTCGAGGCCGGTGATCAGGGTGAGGTCGCCGGGCGCGCTGGTGATGGGTTGCAGCCAGTGGATGGAGCCACCGTAGAATTTGCGGTCGAAGTCCACGACGCCGCCGCGTCTGTCGGGTGGAGTGCCACCTGGAATCGACAAATATTGAATCACGCTCCGGCGGCCCGTGTAGGCATTCACCTGCAGTGTCGCATCGCCGAAATAGCGTTCGTAATTCAGGCCCAGTTGCTGATGATCGATACTTTTGCGCGTGTTGTACTGCAGCGCGGCGGGCGCGACCGAGCGTGGATCGGCCTTGTACGCCGCCCAGGTCTGCCCCAGCGGGTCCTGTGTGCCGTTTTGCTCCAGGCTGCTGTAGATCAGCGCCAGTTTGCTGTCGTCATCCGGCTGGACGTTGAGCTTGGCGAAGGTCTGGTCGCGGCGCGCGCTGCTGTGGTCGCGGTAGCCATCGGTGTCCATGCGTGAGGCATCGAGCACGAAGCCGGCACCGTTTGCCGCGCCTTCGGCCGTCAGGTGGTTTTTGTTCAGGCCGTCGCTGCCTACCAAGGTTTCCGCGCCGATGCGCGGTGGGCCTTCGCCGTCGCGGGAGAACATCTGGATCACCCCGCCAGCGTTACTGCCGTACAGCGTGGCTGCGGGGCCGCGCAGCACTTCAATACGTTCGGCGGTGTCGAGGTTGAAGGTGGCCGCCTGGCCTTGGCCGTCCGGGGTGCTGGCGGGTATGCCGTCGGCAATCAGTTTGATGCCGCGTACGCCAAACGCCGAGCGCGCACCGAAGCCGCGAGAGGAAACCTGCAGGTCCTGAGCGTAGTTCTGGCGGTTCTGCACCACCAGGCCGGGTACACGGGACAGGGCTTCGGAGGCGTTGATGCCGAGTTGGCCGTCGCTGATCTGCTCGTGGCTGATGCTGTCTACCGAGTACGGCAGGTCGAAGGTCGGGCTGGCGCTGCGCGAGCCGGTGACCACGCTGGGGTCCAGGATGATGGCCGTGTCGTCGGCCTTGGCGGTATCGCACAGGGCGAACAGGCCAGGTAGTAGGAAGGTGATGCGAGCGAGGGTTTTCATGAGTCAGCCGGAATGCGGGGCGCCTGGTGTGTAAACGCGCAAAAGGGCGCGAGTTTAGAGGTTTGGCAGATTTTTCGCATTTCGGAAGCCTCCTACGCGTTGTAGCGGTGGGGCTGGGCTGAACCCTGAACAGCTCGGGTGCTAGCGTGGCGGACCCTCACTGGAGTCTCGCCATGAAAATAAAAACTGCTGTGGCACTGGGTCTGGTTTCGCTGACGATAAGTGGCTGCGGCACACTTAACACGGTACTGCGTGAAGATGTCGCAGCGACCCGGGAGTTGCGCAAGCAAAAAACCTACTGTGCATCCATTCCTCGTGTCTACAGCGGCGTGGCGTTTGATTTCTGCCTGCTGCACGCTGCGCCGGACCCCACCGGTGTGCTCATACCTGTTGTGCTGGCGGATATCGCCGTGTCGGGGGCGTTGGATACGGTCGTTCTGCCTTACACCCTGTACCGGCAGGTCGAGTACGGCAATATCGATGTGTACCGTTAAGCCTCGCCGATCCTCTTGGCGCTAACAGTCTTGCACTGCTTTTAAGCTATAATCCCGCCCTTTAGCTGTTTCCCGCCGAGGTGGGAGGCACACTTTTTTCAGGCGCAACCCGCCTGCATGCAGACTAAAAGAGGCTAGACCCCTGTGGCATTGACGATTCTTGGCCTGTCCGGCGCCCTTAGCCATGATCCTTCCGCAGCCTTGTATATCGACGGCAAGCTGATCGCGGCCGCCGAAGAAGAGCGCTTCGTACGCGACAAACATGCAAAGAACCGCATGCCTTACGAGTCGGCGAAGTTCTGCCTGGAGCAGGCCGGCATCAAGCCTTCCGACGTTGACGTGGTAGCCATCCCGTTTGCCCCGATCAGCCTGTTCGGTGAGGCACGCTGGCACTACGCCAAGCGTTACTGGTACGCCCCGGACCGCGCGCTTGACGCGATCCTGATGGGCAACCGTCGCTACAAGCGCTATCGCAACAAGATTGTCTGGTGCCTGGAGCAACTGGGTTTCGATCCGAAGAAGATCAAGATCGAGCCGGTTGAACACCACCTGGCCCACGCTTCCAGCGCCTATCACTGCTCGGGCTTCCAGGAGAAAACTGCAATCCTGGGCATCGACGGCAAAGGTGAGTACGCCACCACGTTCTTCGGCTACGGCGAAAACGGCAAGATCCACAAGATCAAGGAGTTCTACGATCCGGACTCCCTGGGCGGCCTGTACGGCGCAATCACCGAGTTCCTCGGTTTCGAGATGCTCGACGGCGAGTTCAAGGTCATGGGCATGGCGCCGTACGGCGACGCCAGCAAATACGACTTCTCGCGCTTGGCGTCTTTCGAAAACGGCGAATTGGTGATCAACACCGACTACGCCAACGTCATTGGCCTGCGTCGCTACAAAGAGAAAGGCAAGGGCTTCTATTTCTCGCCAAAACTGATCGAGTGGCTGGGGCCAAAGCGCGAAGGCGATATTGCCGACGAGCCGTACATCCACTACGCCGCCAGCATGCAAGCGCTGTTCGAGAAACTGGCCCTGCAGATGATCGACCATTACCTGGGCGACATCCTCAAGGAAACCGGCAAGCTGGCCTTCGCCGGCGGCTGCGCGCTGAACGTCAAGCTGAACCAGAAGATCATCGCTCGTGACGACGTGAAAGAGCTGTTCGTGCAACCGGCGTCCGGCGATGCCGGCACTGCGGTCGGCGCGGCGGCCTATGTCTCCCACGCCCGTGGTGTACCGGTCGAGAAGATGGAACACGTCTACCTCGGCCCGTCCTACAGCAACGAAGATGTGATCGCCGCGTGTGCCAGGCACGAGAGCAAGCCGAACTGGCGCAAGATCGAGAACATGCCTGAGCGTATCGCCAGGATCATGGTCGATGGCAACCCGGTGGCCTGGTTCCAGGGCCGCATGGAGTTCGGTCCGCGTGCGTTGGGCGGCCGTTCGATCATCGGCTGTCCAAGCGCCACCGGCGTGGCTGACCGCATCAACCACCAGATCAAGTTCCGCGAACGCTGGAGGCCTTTCTGCCCGTCGATGCTCGACACCGTGGCCCCGCAGATGATCAAGGTCGATCATCCGGCACCCTTCATGACCTTCACCTTTGAAGTGGCGGAAGAGTGGAAGACCCGTGTGCCGGAAGTGGTCCATGAAGATGGTACCTCCCGTGCCCAGGTGCTCAAGCGCGAATACAACCCGCGCTACTACGACATGATGAAAGAGCTGGAAGTGCTGACCGGCAACGGCGTGTCCCTGAACACGTCGCTCAACCGTCGTGGCGAAGCGATGATCTGCTCGCCGACCGATGCCTTGAACATGTTCTTCGGCTCCGACCTGCAGTACCTGATCATGGAAGACATCCTGGTCGTTAAAGACGGCGTGGACCCTTATGACGCTGTGGTCTGAATGCTGAACCGCTTCCGGGGTTGGCGTGAACGTGGCTGGGCGCCTGTCGAGGCCGAGGTTTACGCCCAAGCCTGGCAGCGTTACGGCGGCAGTGTGGCGACTCATCCACAGGTGATCGAGCGCCTGGCCGGCCTGGCGCAGATTCCGGTGCGTTACCTGGGCTGGGAGCAGGACGGTGAACTCAAGGGGGCGATAGCCACTTGGGGGCGCGACCTGGCCCTGTCCAAGGACGTACTCAAGCGCCGTGGCAAGAAAGGCCTGTTTGACCTGGGCAATGCCGAGATCATTCTGCCGATCGCCGCCCAGGCGCAGGTGCCGCTGCGCCATCGTGCGCGCTACCTGTCGTCGCTGAATGAAGGCCGTATCAGCACGCTCAAGCCCCAGGCCGAGCAATTGGCCATGGCGCGCACCCCCGAAGACCTGTCGAAGAAGTTTCGCTACAACCAGCGTCGTGAGTTGCGTCTGCTTGAAGAGGCGGGCGGCGTGGTGCGGGCGGTGATTGAGTTTTCCAGTGAGGAACTGGCGGCGATTTATTGCGACCTGTTCCAGCGCCGCTGGGGGTTCCCGGCCGCGGGTGCGGCGCGTCTGGCCGAGGTGCTTGAGTTGCTCAAGGAGTTTCTGTTCGGCTCGGTGCTGTTCCTCAATGGCGCGCCGATTGCGGTGCAACTGGTGTATCAAGTGCAGTCCACCGAGTGGTTCAGCGCCGAATATGTCAATGGTGGTGTCGACCCTGAGACCCGCGCATTCAGCCCCGGCAGTGTGCTCAGCTTCCTCAATACCCAAAGTGCCTGGGAGCAGGCGCGGGCGGCCGGCAAGGCGCTGCGTTTCTCTTTCGGGCGTTCCGACCGTGAATACAAGGAGCGCTGGTGCAACCCGGTGCCGGTGTTCAGCGTATGAGTCGCAAGCAGCAATTGCTCAAGCGCCATCGGCGCAACAAACGCATTGCCCTGTTGATCGGCCTGTTGGGGTTGATCGCGGCTGGCGTGCTGGTGGCCTGGTGGTTGCCGTTGGTGCTGGCGGTCGTGCTGTGGGCAGCCCACGAAGCGTGGTTTGCCGATCATTTGTTCTACTCGCCCAAAGACGACTATGCGTACGCTTTTCCCGCGGGCAGCGAGCAGCCGGGTTTACGTCTGGAGGCGGGGCGGCTGATGCTGGATACGCCGCTGGAGGCTGATGAAACCCTGATCGTCGGTGTCGAGCTGAAGAGTTCGTGGCTCGGTCGTTTCGTGGATCCGGCGGTGGAGTTGCTGGGCCTGGAAGCGCCTGACCGGCAGGTTTTCGAACGTGGGGTGGCAGGGCGGCGCTACCTCAACCTTACAGGCGCCGGCGAAGCGTTGTCGGCGGGCAAGCTCGAACTGCGCGGGCGCTGGTGTCGGATTAAGGGCCAGCCGACCCTGTGGCGTTTCCGACAGCCGGACTATCGCCAGCAACGCGTCATGGTGATTGCGCCCCACGCCGACGATGCCGAGCTGGCTGCATTCAGCCTTTACAGCCAGGCTGCCGAAAGCTGGATCGTCACCCTGACGGCGGGTGAAATCGAGGCCGAACATTACCGGCAGATGGGTATGCCTGTGGCCCAGGCCGCGCGGATCAAAGGGCGCTTGCGCGCCTGGGACAGCGTCGCGGTGCCTCGCTGGGCCGGGGTACCCGAGGCGCAGTGCGTGCAATTGGGTTACTTCTGCATGCAATTGCAGGCCATGCAGGCGGCGCCGGATGAACCCCAGGCTTCCCGTGAAGCCGACTTGAACGATACGCGGCTGTTTCGTCAGTTCAACGGGTTCACCCTGCCGGGGGATGTGGACGGCGCGCCGACCTGGAGTAACCTGATCGCCGACCTGCGAGCGCTGCTGCTCAAGGCGCGTCCGCAGGTGATCGTGTTGCCGACGCCGCTGCTGGACCCTCACGCGGATCATATCTGCGCCCACGCGGCGATACTCGAGGCCCTGCAAGGGCTGGAGTGGCAGCCCGATACGTTGCTCGGCTACGCCAACCATCTGCATGATAACGACCGCTGGCCCATGGGCGATTCGGGGGCCGGTGTAGCACTGCCGCCGCGCTTCGACTCAGGCGTCGAGCTGGTGCCTTGCAGCTTCACGCTCGCCTTGAGCCAGCAGCAGGACAAGGCCATGGCCTTGGGCATGATGCATGACCTGCAGCCGCGAGCGCCGTTCAAGCGTCGCCTGCGCCGGTGGCTGCAGCAGCTGTTGGCGGGCCGTGCTCCGTCGCCTTATGGCGAGAACGAGTTCTTTCGCAAGGCCGTGCGTCGTCACGAGCTGCTATGGGTCCTGAAGCAGGACTGAGACCCTATTGAAGGCCGGCGTGAATTCGCCTGTCGCTTTTTTTACCGGGCCGCGTGCCCGTAGCCAGATCGCTGCATGGAGAGATATGAAGCCTCGTTTCAAGGTTTTGCAGTTACAGCCGGACTACAACGTCAAGACCAATGACTTCGCCGACCTTGGCGAGCAGATCGTCAAGTCTTTGCCGACCGAGCGTTTCGAGGTGACATCGGGGTTCCTCAGCGGCCGTCCGCTGCCTGGGCAGCCCTTGAGCGTGGCCGAGCATTCTCACTATTTCGAGCTGCCGGAGAAGTCCCTCAAAGGTATTCGCTTCGGCGCCATGTGGCAGATCTACAAGTATTGCCGCGAGCAGAAATTCGACGTAGTCATCTGTAACCGCTTCAAGTCGGTGAACATGATGCTGTCGCTCAACCGTTGGCTGAAGATCCCGCTGTGCATTGGCATCTCCCACGGGTTTGGCGAATATGCGCGTGGCTACCGTCGTCGCCAGACCCGGCGCTGGGTCAGCCCTGCCTGGCGTTTTGTCGGGGTATCGGAGGCGGTGAAGGATTACCTGGTGGACCTCAACTGCGGGTTCACCCGTGAGAACACCACTTACGTCACCAATGCCATCGATATTCCCCAGGCGGAAGCTCTTCAGCTGAGCCGCGAGGACGCACGCAAGGCCCTGGGCCTGTCCATGGATGTGCGGATGATCGGAGCGCTGGGGCGGCTGGTGCCGATCAAGGGCCACACCCATCTGCTGCAGGCTTTTGCCAACCTCAAGGACAAATACCCCGAAGCTCAGGTGGGCATCATCGGCTCGGGTCGCGCGGAAGCCGACCTGCGTGCCGACATTGAACGCCTGGGCCTGAACGGCCGCGCGCACCTGCTGGGCTTCCGTGAGGACGGCATGAAGTACGTGCGAGGCTTTGATATCTGGACCATGCCTTCGCTGTTCGAGGGGCTGGGCCTGGCGCTGCTGGAAGGTATGAGTGGGCACCTGCCGGTGATTGCGTCCAACGGCCCGGCCATGCTGCCGCTGGTGCAGGGCGCCGGTGGCCTTTCCCATGACCCGGGCAACGTCGAGCAATTGACCGCCGCACTGGATACTTACCTGGCCTTGAGCGATGAGCAGTTGCGTGCCAAGGGTGAAGAGGTGTTTCGTTATCTGGTGGCCAACCACACGCTCGACGAATTCAAACAGAAGTACCTGACCCTGATTGAAACCGGTTTGCGTGAAGTAGGTCGAGCATGAGTGAACAACTACCCCTGGTCTCGGTGATCATTGCATCCTACAACCACGGCCCGTACATCGAGCAGAGCATACGGAGCGTGCTTGAGCAGACCTACCCGCACATCGAGTTGCTGGTGGTGGATGACGGTTCCAAGGATGACAGCGTCGAACGCATCCGACGCTTGCAGGCCGAGCACGGCTTTGATTTCCAAGTGCAGCAGAACCAAGGCCTGACCAACACCCTCAACGGTGCCATCGCCCGCGCCAAGGGCAGCCTGATCGTCCCGTTCGGCTCCGATGACATCATGCTGCCCGAGCGTATTGCGACCCAGGTGGCCTACATGGAAGGCAAGCCGAAGGTCGGTATCTGCGCCGGCAACATCGAGCTGATCGATGGGGACGGTAAGCCGTACCCGGAGAAAAAGCAGCACCGCGACCTGCCGTTTCGCAGCCTGGATTTTGATGATCTGTTCATGGATCGCAAACCCTTTCCCCCGGCGCCAACCCTGATGATCCGCCAGCAGGCGCTGATGGAGGTCGGTGGTTTTGATCCGTTGATTCCTCTGGAAGACCTGCTGATCGAGCTGAAGATCGCCCACGCGGGCTACACCATCGACGTGTTGGGCGTGGTGATGGCGCGCTATCGCCAGCACGCTACCAATACGTACAAGAACCATCGCTACATGATCCAGAACATTCTCAAGACCTATGGCTTGTTCAGCGATCACCCGGCTTATGATCAGGTTCGTTACAACTTCCTGAACTCGATGTTCCTCAAGACCGCCGACCGTGATCGGCCGCTGGCGCGGGAGATTCTCAAGCAGATCCCGTTGAAGTTCTGGGGGCGTAAGACGCTGCGCGGGTTGGTGCGGCTCTATCTGACACCGCTCAGAAGCTGAGGCCGCAAGGGACATGAAAAAGGCGACTATCAGCAGTGATAGTCGCCTTTTTTATCAGCTGGCGGGACGGGCCTGGCTGAGCACTTGCTCGCTGATTTTCGCTGTGGCGGCGTGACTGGCAACCGACGCGTACCCTTTGAGCAGTTGTTCGAAATGGGTTTCGAACAGCCAGTTGCGGTCCTGCGGGTAGCGTTGCATATGGCGCAGATTGCGTTGGCGCAGTGCGTGACGCAGTGGCGATGGATAGACGTGCAGGTCTGCCACGTCGATCAGGCCGAACTCACCATCGTCCATCAACAACACATTGCCCAAGTGCAACGAACGGAAGTACACGCCGCGCTCATGCAACTGGGCAATGAACCGTCCGAAGCGCTCGATCAGCGATTCGCGCAGGCTGCTGTCCAGACTTTGCAGCGCCTGGCGCAGGGTCAGCCCGGGCAGGGGCGTGTACGCCACGGCGCTGCTGGCGTCGGGCAAACGGTAGAGCCCGAGGATTTGCGGCGTGGGAACGCCCAGGGTGCGCAACTGCTCGCTATTGCTGGCAAACCGCTCGGAGTACGGGTTGAAGCTACCGGAGGTGTACCAGCGGCGTGCGCGGAATAACTTGAGGAAGCTGCCATCTCCCAGGCGCAGGACTTTCGGCCCCAGGCCGTCCGCCTCAATGACATGGGCATCACTGCATAGCCGATCAAACGTCTCTGTACGGATCGATTGCACCGGCATGCGCAGTACGCTGCGGCGGCGTTGTGCGATGCTCAAGCCAGCAATGATTGCCAGCGGAATCCACAGCAGGAACCAGTGCTCCTTGGGACGCGACAGAATGCCACCACCTTCGGTCAGGCCGGCGCCGATACCGTAGGCGAGCAGGGACGAGGCCAGAATGAACAATGGCTGTGCGCGCTCCTTGAGGCTCTTGTACAGGCCCCAACCCAGCATGAATATCCATGGGATAAAACCGATGATGCCGACGTAATACAGCACGCCGAGGGCAAAACTGTGGGGTTCGCGCAGTTGGTAGCCGTCGGCCATTGTCAGGTACAGCTCGGAGTCGTAGCTATGGCCGATCCAGGGGTGCTCGGCGATACGTTGCAGCGACATGCCCCAGAGCTCAAGGCGAAACGAGCTGCCGCGTCCAGTAATCATCTCGGGGTAATACAGCAAGAGCCCGATAGCGCCCAAGATCATGCCGGTAATAAACAGCGCCGAGCGGCGGTTGCGGCTGATAAAGGTCATCCACAGGATGGCCAGCGTCAATGCAACCAAGGGGGTCCGCGAGCCGGTCGCCAGGACGGCCATGGTCATGATCGCCAGCGCCGGTACGCTGAACCACAAGACCTTCAGGCGCGGCGTCGTCATGCAGACATACAGCCAGTAGACACAGAAAAAACCGAAGACATGGGAGCTGAGTAGCGGATTGTCGAGGGCTCCTCGACCTCCGATCATGCGTGTGCCGGGTTGATAGCCTTTGGCGAATACCACCAGATTGCACAGGCAGACCATCAGCGCGATCACTGCCGCACTGAAGAAGATCGGCTTGAACAACTCGTTGCGGTAATGCAGCAAAAGTCCAAGACCGCCAAACAGCATGAATGTGTTCAGCGGCCGTTTGAACAGGTCGGTGTCGTTGGTAGATTCGGGGCTCCAGAGCATGCTGGTCAGCGCCCAGGCGGAGAACGCCAGAAACGCGATCGCCAGGGGCTCACGCAGTAGCTCCTTGAGCTCCCTGGGGCGCATGCACAGCAGGAACAGGGTTGGCACGCTGAACGTAATGTAGAAGAACCGGTGCAACACATTGCGGTTGGTGACGAAGAACAGCGAGCTCAGGAGCAGCAACAAGCCAATGGGCAAAATCCATAGGACCAGGAAGTCGAAAACGCGATTTGAGCCATAAGTAAGGCGCTTGGAGTGCATACAGTAAAGCCATTCCAGAAAGAGAAAGCCGACCATCTTAAAATAGTGGCAATGTAATGTCTTCGGCCGGGTCCAGCCCGGCGCAGCGGTAAGCCGGGTGCAAGTACAACAGAGAAGCTGTGCTAAAGTCAGCCTCCTTTTTAAAAACGCCGCGTGATATGACCGACTCCAGTCCGAGCGCAAGCCCTTCGAGCTTGAAAATATACTTCCGCCTGCTCAGTTACGTTAAGCCCTACATGGGCTTGTTCGCGTTGAGTATCGTCGGATTTCTGATTTTCGCGTCAACCCAGCCGATGCTGGGTTACATCCTCAAGTACTTCGTGGATGGCCTTTCCAATCCGCAAGCCGTGTTGTTCCCCTCTGTGCCGTTCCTGCGGGACCTGCAATTACTGCAGGCCGTGCCGTTGCTGATCATCTTGATCGCCGCCTGGCAGGGCCTGGGCTCATTCCTGGGTAACTACTTGTTGGCCAAGGTTTCCCTGGGGCTGGTCCATGATCTGCGGGTGCAGTTGTTCAACAACCTGCTGACGCTGCCCAACCGGTACTTCGACAACCACAACTCGGGGCACCTGATTTCCCGCATCACCTTCAACGTGACCATGGTCACGGGAGCGGCCACCGATGCCATCAAGGTGGTCATCCGCGAAGGCATGACGGTGATATTCCTGTTCGCCTCCCTGCTGTTCATGAACTGGCGCCTGACGCTGGTCATGATCGCCATCCTGCCGTTGATTGCCGTAATGGTCAGCACGGCCAGCAAGAAGTTTCGCAAGCAGAGCAAAAAAATTCAGGTGGCGATGGGGGACGTGACCCACGTGGCCTCGGAAACCATTCAGGGCTATCGCGTGGTGCGCAGCTTCGGCGGTGAAGTCTACGAGGAGAAGCGTTTCCTCAAGGCCAGCCAGAGCAACACCAACAAGCAACTGCGCATGACCCGTACAGGTGCGATCTACACGCCGGCGCTGCAATTGGTGATCTACACCGCCATGGCGGTATTGATGTTCCTGGTTCTGTATCTTCGTGGCGATGCGTCCGCCGGTGACATGGTGGCCTACATCACGCTGGCCGGTTTGCTGCCCAAGCCGATCCGCCAACTGTCGGAAGTCAGCTCGACCATCCAGAAAGGTGTAGCCGGCGCCGAAAGCATTTTCGAGCAGTTGGACGAAGCGGTTGAAGTCGACCACGGCACTATCGAGCGCGACAAGGTCAATGGTCGCCTGGAAGTGCGCCATCTGAACTTCACCTACCCTGGCACCGAGCGCCATGTGCTCAAGGACATCAGCTTCACCGCCGAGCCCGGGCAGATGATTGCATTGGTTGGGCGTTCGGGCAGCGGCAAATCGACCCTGGCCAGCCTCATCCCGCGTTTTTACCACCACGAAAGTGGTGAGATTCTGCTCGATGGCGTCGAAATCGAAGACTACAAGCTGCTCAACCTGCGCAAGCATATCGCCCAGGTGACCCAGCATGTGACTCTGTTCAGCGACACCGTGACCAACAACATCGCGTATGGCGACCTGGCCGGTGCACCGAGGGAAGCGGTTGAAGCGGCGGCGGCGGACGCCAACGCCAAGGATTTCATCGACCAATTGCCCAAGGGCTTCGATACCCAGGTCGGCGAAAACGGTGTGTTGTTGTCCGGAGGCCAACGCCAGCGCCTGGCGATTGCCCGTGCACTGCTCAAGAACGCGCCGCTGCTGATTCTCGATGAGGCCACCTCGGCCCTGGACACCGAATCCGAACGCCACATTCAGGCGGCATTGGACAAGGTCATGCAAGGTCGTACGACCCTGGTGATCGCGCACCGCTTGTCGACCATCGAGAAGGCCGACCTGATCCTGGTGATGGACGACGGTCGTATCGTGGAGCGCGGTACCCACGGCGAGCTGCTCGCGCAAAATGGCTACTACGCCCGTCTGCACTCCATGGGCCTGGATACGCCGGTATCGGCCGATATCACCTGATGTCCGCGGTGAGGCGGGCAATCCGCCTCACCTGCTGCTCTTGCAACATCTTCTGTCACACCCCCACAAGCCTCCTGTAACCCTGTGCTAATATCGCGCCCCTGTTCATTTTGTATGTGGGTTGCTCCATGAAGTTGTCCATGCCGCGATTCGATCAAGCCCCTGTCTTGGTGGTCGGCGATGTCATGCTCGACCGTTACTGGCATGGTGGTACCTCACGGATTTCCCCTGAGGCACCGGTACCGGTAGTCAAGGTCGAGCAAATCGAAGACCGTCCAGGTGGCGCTGCCAACGTTGCCCTCAATATTGCCGCACTCGGCGCGCCAGCCTCCCTGGTGGGAGTGACCGGTGACGACGAAGCCGCCGACAGCCTGGCCAACAGCCTGCGTGGTGCTGGCGTTCGCGCGGTGTTCCAGCGCATCGCCCATCAGCCGACCATCGTCAAGCTGCGGGTCATGAGCCGGCATCAACAGTTGCTGCGTATCGATTTCGAAGAACCCTTCGCCACCGACGCCTTGGCGCTCGGCAGCCAGGTAGACGAGTTGCTCGAAGGCATCAAGGTACTGGTGTTGTCCGACTACGGAAAAGGTGCCTTGAGGAATCATCAGGTGCTGATTCAGGCCGCCAAGGCCAAGGGCATTCCGGTGCTGGCCGATCCCAAGGGCAAGGACTTCTCGATTTATCGGGGCGCCAGCCTGATCACGCCAAACCTCAGCGAGTTCGAAGCCATCGTCGGTGGTTGCGCCGATGAGCATGACCTGGTGCACAAGGGCGCCCGCTTGATGGCGGACCTTGATCTGGGCGCGTTGCTGGTGACCCGTGGCGAACACGGCATGACCCTGCTGCGCCCGGACCATCCGGCGATGCACCTGCCGGCGCGTGCCCGTGAGGTATTCGATGTCACCGGTGCCGGTGACACCGTCATTTCTACCTTGGCTGCGTCTATCGCGGCAGGTGAAGAGCTGCCTCACGCCGTGGCCCTGGCCAATCTGGCAGCAGGTATTGTGGTAGGCAAGCTGGGTACGGCGGCCATCAGTGCGCCTGAGTTGCGCCGGGCGATCCAGCGTTCCGAAGGTTCCGAGCGTGGCGTACTGAGTATCGAGCAATTGCTGCTGGCGATTGACGATGCCCGTGCCCACAACGAGAGCATTGTGTTCACCAATGGCTGCTTCGACATCCTGCACGCCGGCCATGTGACTTACCTGGAACAGGCGCGTGCCCAAGGTGATCGTCTGATCGTTGCGGTCAACGACGATGCTTCGGTCAGTCGCTTGAAAGGCCCGGGCCGTCCGATCAACAGCGTTGATCGCCGCATGGCGGTGCTGGCAGGGTTAGGCGCGGTGGATTGGGTGATCAGCTTCCCTGAAGGCACCCCAGAAAACCTGCTGGCCCAGGTCAAGCCGGACGTGCTGGTCAAGGGCGGTGATTACTCCGTCGACCAGGTGGTCGGTGCCGACATCGTCAGCGCCTATGGTGGCAAGGTCAAAGTGTTGGGCCTGGTTGAAAACAGCTCGACCACCGCAATCGTCGAAAAAATCCGCAATAACGAGTAAGGCTCGGTACGGCTGGGAGCGAGCGTGCTCGCTCCTAGCGGCTGGCCTTTTTCGGCACCATTTTGCGCAGCATCTGCCGGGCCTTGCCGGTCAGGCGCTTGAGCTTCGACTCTTTCTCCGGTTCTGCCAGGCCTTGCTGCCTGAGCCAGTCTTTCCAGCGAATTCGCTCATCGCGCACCAACCAGCCTTCTTGTTGGGCGAAGCTTTCCGCCAGGTACAAACCGCGTGTGCTCGCCGGATACAACTGGTCTTTCTTGACGGTGTACAGCTCGGCCAGCGGTTGGCCGTCTTTCAGAGGCATCAGGTACAGGTCGGGGCGCTGGCGGTCCAGGCGGGCAACCAATTGGTCGCCTTCCAGGCGCTCGTCGACATGGAACAGGCTCAGGGACTTGGCTTCCTTCGGTACTTCCAGCCTCAAGTCATAAATCAATTGCAGCGATGCCGTGGGCAGATGCACGTAGGCCCGTGGGCGCTCGATCAACTGAGTGGTCGCGCAACGTACCGGTCGCGCTGCGCCGGACAGCGGGCTGAGGCGAAAGGGCAAGGCCTCGCGGTAGTGCAGGGCGGCGGAGTAGGGCGCCGGTAGCCATGTGTCGTTGAAACGCCCGCCGAGCCAGCCTTCCGGAGTTTCGAGCAGGCACTCTTCGGCAATTTCCTGGATCGCGGTGTGCAGCGGCAGGTTCAATTCATGGGCGGGAACGTAACCGGAGATCAGCTTGAGCACCACATCACCGCGGTCCTGGCGACGTTGGCGCACGAGTACCCAGTAGTCCTTGTTTTGCCAATGCAACGTCAGTCGCACCGAGACACCAAGGTTGGCCAGTTCCAGGGCAAAGCGTTCGGCGTTCGGCACGTCTACCGGTTTGCGCCGTTGCAGGGTCTGGGCGAAGTTGAGCGGCATGCCGACGCTCTGGTAGCTCAGGCCCTCGGGGGTGGCTTCGACGTGCAGTGGCAGTGTCTTGAAGTTGCTGGGGTTTTTTCTAATGAGCGTGCGCGGCATGTCGGCTCCTTCTTGCGACGGGGTCGGCCGCGTCGGCGGCATCAGAGTTGACGAATGACCTGGGCAGCGGTCGCCACGTTATGGGCCAGGTGCAGCGGGTTAAT
Source organism: Pseudomonas sp. BCA17 (assembly GCF_004519405.1). Classification (GTDB taxonomy): domain Bacteria; phylum Pseudomonadota; class Gammaproteobacteria; order Pseudomonadales; family Pseudomonadaceae; genus Aquipseudomonas. Next base: position 49,763 of record NZ_SGWI01000009.1, read on the forward strand.
GGTCCCGACAATAGCACTGGCGACGCCCGTTTGCGCAAACAACAGCATGAAACTGGCATGAATTGGATCCATTCCGGGCTCAAGGCAAACATGGCCGCTGGCCAAGGCTTTTTTCACCAGGATGCCTTTGCCATGGGCTGCGGCATAATCAATCACGGCCTTCTCGGCCTGCTCGTTCAGATTGTAGGTGACCATCGCGCAATCGCCCTGTTCCAGAGCCTTTATGCCGCCTTCAACGGTTTTGCCGGAAAAGCCGAAGCCGCGGATCTTGCCCTCTTTTTTCAGCGTAGCCAGGGTGTGGTAAACCTCACAGTCATTGAGGATGTGCAGGTCATTGCCGTCGGAGTGCACCAGCACCAGGTCGATAAAATCCGTTTCAAGTCTTTTCAAGCTGCGCTCGATCGACAGGCGCGTATGGGCGGCACTGAAGTCATGGTGGGATATGCCATCGGCAAACTCTTCGCCGACCTTGCTGACAATTACCCAATCCTTGCGCTGGCCGCGTAACAACGGCCCCAGGCGTTCCTCGCTGCGCCCGTAGGCGGGGGCGGTATCGATCAGGTTGATGCCCAACTGCCGGGCTTGGCGCAGCAACATCCGCGCTTCGTCATCGTCAGGGATCTGAAAGCCGCTGGGGTACTTCACGCCCTGGTCGCGGCCCAGTTTGACGGTGCCCAGGCCCAGCGGCGAGACCATCAGGCCAGTGCTGCCCAGGGGGCGATGCAGGTCGTGCAAGGTGGGCAGGCTCATGGCAACAGTTGCTCCCAGGCTGGGACGCCGATAGGGGGTTTTGGCAGGTCGGGCAGGGGCTCGCTGGCACCCGGACGGATACCGTCGCGCTCCAGGCTGTTGAGCACGCGATCAGCGAAGTCCGGCGCCAGCGCGAGTTTGGTCGGCCAGCCCACCAGCAGGCGGCCCTGTTCGGCGAGGAACGCATTGTCGGGACGGGTCAGGCCCGATTGCAGTGGCTCGGCGCGGTCGACACGCAGGGTGGCCCACTCGGTCTTGCTCATGTCGATCCACGGCAGCAGGTGCGCCAGTTCCTTTTGTGCGGTGGCGATCTGTGCTTCAGGGGTGCGCGCCACGCCGTCGGCTTCGGCGATATCACCGCCCATGTACCACACCCAATTGCCATCCGCTGCCGGATGGGTGGTGACGGTGATGCGCGGCTTGGTGCCGCCACCCAGGCAGTGCGCATACAACGGCTTCAGGCCAGGACCTTTGGCGATGATCATATGCAGCGGGCGTTTCTGCATGGCCGGTTGGCTGAGGCCCAGGGCGCTGAGCAAGTCAGCGGTGCCGGCGCCGGCACTCAGCACGATGCGTTGCGCGCGGATCTCGCGGCCGTCGACCTTCAAGCCCACCAGGTTGTCGCCTTCCAGCAGCGGTTCGATCTGTTTTCCGGCGAGCAAGCTGTCACCGCCCAGTTGGGCGAGGCGTTGGATCACACTCGGCACATCCACCACCAGTTCGGCCAGGCGATAGACCTTGCCCTTGAAGCGGCGATCCTGCAGGGCAAGGGGCAACTCGTCTCCTTTGACCTGGTCCACGCGCCCACGCACGGCCTTGCTGGCAAAGAAGCTGGTGAGGTTGCCGGCGAGCGTGCCGGGGGACCATAGATAGTGGGCTTCGGACAGCAGGCGTACGCCGGACAAATCCAGCTCGCCCGTGCCTGCCAGGGCTTCACGCCAGCGGCGCGGCATATCGGCAATGGCTTCGGAGGCGCCGGTGAGTGCGCCGTGCAGGGCATATTTTGCCCCGCCGTGAATGATCCCCTGCGACTTCACGCTTTGCCCGCCGCCCAAGGTGGCGCTTTCCACCAGCACCGTGGAAAACCCCTGGCGGCGCAGGCGCGCATTGAGCCAGAGGCCGGCAACCCCGGCGCCGACAATCAGAACGTCGGTGGAAATAGGCATGCGCGTGGGACCTCCAGCGTAGAAAAGGGGCAGCAGTATAGCTTGCAGCGGCAAGTTATCAGCTGCAAGCGGCAAGTTAGCGCCGCTCTTTCTTGCAGCTTGAAGCTTGCCGCTTGCCGCTGCTCCTAATGCCCCCCCGTTTTCGAGAACAACTGAATCACCACCACGCCCAATACGATCAGGCCCATCCCCAGCATTGCCGGGACATCCAGTTTCTGGCCGTAGATAAACAACGCCGCGACACTGACCATCACGATCCCCAGTCCCGCCCACACCGCATAGGCCACGCCGACCGGTACGGTGCGCACCACCAGGGTGAGCATCCAGAACGCCACGCCATAACCCACAATCATCAGCATCAGCGGGATAGGTGTGCTCAAGCCCTTGACCGCTTTCATGGAGACGGTTGCGATCACTTCCGAACAAATGGCAATGGCCAGGTAGAGGTAGGCGACATTCATGGAGTAATCCTCGGTGTGTTGCGTGCTAAGTCAGGTCGGCATTCTAGCGACTGGCGAAATGGGGTAAAGTCATTACCTATCTGAATAAGAGATGGGTTGTGCCATGAGCGTGCAGTGGAACCTTGAACAAATGCGTCTGTTTGTGAGTGTTGCCGAACAGCATTCGTTTTCGGCGGTAGCCCGTGACCAGCGCAAGGCACAATCGGCGGTGAGCAATGGGATTGCCCTGCTGGAGGCGGATTTGGGGCTGAGCCTGTTTGATCGCAGCAGCGGCCGCCAGCCGCGCCTGACCGAGGCCGGCAGTGTATTGCTGGAGGAGGCGCGTGAAGTGTTGCGTCAGTGCGAGCGGCTCAATGGCCGGGCGCTGTCATTGACCCGCGGTGAAGAACCCTGCCTGCGTCTGGCCCAGGATGAAGCCATGTTGTTCAAACCTGTGCTCGACAGCCTTGAAGCGTTGGCCGTGCAATACCCGTTGCTGGAAGTGCAGTTGTCCAGCGCCGCCCAGGGCGATGTGGCGCGTAAGTTGGTGGAGCGTAAAGCCGACCTGGGCCTGCTGTTCTATCACGACCAAATCCCCGAGGCCCTTGAACGGCGGGTGGTGGGCCGTGTGGAGATGGTCACGGTGTGCGGCGTGAACCATCCGCTCGCCAAGGAACCGTATGTGGATTGCCAGCGCCTGGCACAGTTTCGCCAACTGTTGATGTCGACCCAGACCAGTGTCTACCCCGGCAGTGAGGCCGCCAGCCCCTTGGTGTGGCGCGCCGACAGTTTCTATGTGCTGGCCGAATGGTTGATGAGTGGCCTGGGCTGGGCGTGGCTGCCTCGGCATATCGTGCAGTACCCGACCTATCAGCAACAAATGGTCGAGTTGGACAGCGAATGGACGCCGCCGGCCTTGGTGGTGGAGCTCGTCTGGCGTCGTGACGAGCCCTTCGGGCCTGCTGCACGCTTCCTGGCTAAACGATTTGCCGAGTGCTTGCAGGCGATCGACTGAAAAAGCCGATAAACTCCGCCGCCATGAATAGAACTCTCTACAGCTGTCTGTTTTACCTGGCGCTGCCGTTGGTGGCTTTACGTCTGTGGCTGCGCGCGCGTAAGGCGCCGGCTTATGCCAGGCGCGTAGGCGAGCGGTTTTCCTACGGCCTGCCGACGATGCAGCCGGGCGGAATCTGGGTGCATGCCGTGTCGGTGGGCGAAAGCATCGCTGCCGCGCCGATGATACGCGGGCTGATGGCGCGCTACCCGACGCTGCCGATCACCGTAACCTGCATGACGCCCACCGGCTCCGAGCGTATCCAGGCGTTGTTCGTCAATGAACCGCGCATTCAGCACTGTTACTTGCCATATGACTTGCCGTGCGCCGCCAAGCGTTTTCTTGATCGCGTGCAGCCGAAACTGGCGGTGATCATGGAGACGGAGCTGTGGCCCAACCACATCCACGCCTGCTCCCAGCGTGGCATTCCGGTGGCGTTGGCCAATGCGCGACTGTCGGCCCGTTCGGCCAGGGGTTATGGGCGTTTTGCCAAACTGAGCGCACCCATGCTGGCTGAAATGAGCTTGTTCGCCGTGCAGACACGCACCGAGGCTGAACGTTTCCTGAGCCTTGGTGCGCGCCCGGAAACCGTTGAAGTCACGGGTTCGATCAAGTTCGACCTGACGATCGACCCCGAGCTACCGCTGCGCGCCGCCGCCCTGCGTGAGCAATGGGGCGCCCGTGAACGCCCAGTGTGGATAGCCGCCAGTACCCATGAAGGCGAAGACGAAGTGGTGCTGGCCGCCCACCGTCAGTTGCTCGAAAGCTATCCCAACGCGTTGCTGATTCTGGTGCCGCGCCATCAGGAGCGCTTCGGTCCGATGTTTGAGCTGTGCCAGCAGCGGGGATTCACCACGGTGCGGCGTTCCAGCGGCGACCCCGTGACCGCGCAAACCTCAGTGTTGCTGGGCGACACCATGGGCGAGCTGCTGTTTCTTTACGCCCTGGCCGACAGTGCTTTTGTCGGCGGTAGCCTGGTGCCGACCGGTGGCCACAACCCGCTGGAGCCGGCAGCGCTGGCCCTGCCTGTGATCATGGGGCCGCACCTGTTCAACTTCCTCGAAATCAGCGCGATGATGCGCGAGGCAGGGGCGTTGCGCGAAGTAGATGACGCCGAAGGCCTGGCCGAAGCCGTGCGACAGTTGTTCGAATTGCCACAGGATGCGCGCAAGATGGCGCAGGCGGGGCTCAAGGTGATGCAGGCCAACCAGGGCGCGCTCGAGCGCTTGCTGGATGGCCTGGGCAGGCTCCTGAATCAACACTGAACCCAATAGAGAAGGGGCTTGCGCTCGATGGCAGTGGTCTCGTCACCTATGCAGTGATTGACACCCCGCTATCGGGCGCAAGCCCCTTACCATGTTGATTATGTGATGTGCTTAATAACCCGGACGGGCCTTCAGCTGCTCGGCGGCGGCCTTGGCCAGGTCCGGCGGCAGGAAGTCCTTGTCCGGGTTGTAGTCCGCCTTGAGGTAGCGCGCCAGGTCCTGCAAGTCCCCTGGGTTCAACGTGCCGGCCGCCTGCTTCAGACGCAGGTTGTCGAGGATGTAGTCGTAGCGGCTGTTGTTGTAGTTGCGCACCGAGGCGTAAAGCTGGCGCTGTGAGTCCAGCACGTCGACGATGTTGCGCGTACCCACCTGATAACCGATTTCCGTAGCTTCCACCGCGCTCTGGTTGGAAATGATCGACTGGCGGCGTGCCTGTACCTGTTCCACATCGGTGTTAACCGCGCGGTGCAGGTTGCGAGTGTTTTCCACCACTTGGCGTCGCAAGCCTTCACGTTGTTGCTCGGTCTGGTCGAGGCGTGAGTAGGATTCGCGCACTTGGGAACTGGTGAGGCCGCCGCTGTAGAGCGGGATATTCAACTGCAAGCCGATGGTTCTGCGTGACGCATCACCGTGATAGTCCTGCCCTAAAGGGCTGGGGTTACTGGCGCCCAAGGCATCGTTGTCACCCTTCTGGTACTGCGCCACGGCGTCCAGGGTCGGCGCATGCCCGGCCTTGCGTTGCTTGAGGGTTTCTTCGGCAGCGGTGACGGCGTAGTTGCTGGCCAGGAGGTTGAGGTTCTGGCGTCCGGCTGTTTCGACCCAGGCCTTGGCGTCGTTTGGCGTCGGTGGCAGCACCGGCAGCGTATGGACGATGCCCTGGATCGAGTTGTACTGACGGTTGGTCAGGGTGATCAGCGCTTCGAAGGCATCCTCCACTTGGCGCTGGGCCACGATGCGGTTGGCGCGCGCAGTGTCGTAGCTGGCCTGGGATTGCAGCACGTCGGTCTTGTCCGACAGACCAACGTCGAAACGTTCGTTGGACTGGTCCAACTGGCGCTTGAACGCCGCCTCTTCGGCTTTGGTTGTCGCCAGGTTGTCCTGAGCCCGTAGTACGTTGAAGTAGCTTTCGGCGCTTTGCATGATCAGGTTTTGTTCGGTCGCCGAGAGTTGCAGGGCGGCCTGTTCGTTGACTGCTTCGGCCGCTTGCAACTGGAACCAGCGATCGGCCCGAAACAGTGGCTGGCTCAAGGTTGCCTGCCAGGAGTGAGCATCACGGTTGAGCGTGGCCGCCGGTTGGTCGAATTGGTTGCGCACATTGCTGGAATCGGCTCGCGCTGACAGGTTCGGCAGCAGCCCGGCGCGGGCCTGGGGTACCACTTCTTTTTGTGCACCATATTGGGCGCGTGCGGCTGCCAGGTCGGCGTTGTTGTCCACCGCTTCCTGATAAACGCTGACCAGGTCGGTTTTGGTCGTCAGGGGCGCTTCAGCTGCCCAGACCATTCCGTTGGTTGCACAAGACACGGCAAGCGCCAGTGAAAGTTTGCGCAGCATGAGGCGATCCCTAGATTAAATATTACATTTATAATTTGGCGCCCAAGGCTAAGACCAGTAATCCATACCGTCAAGCGCTCGGGTGGTAGCCGAGTGTAGTGGTGACATCACGGCACAACAATCCTGTAATTGCGCCATTCATCATGCTGAACGCACCGCTATTGGCAATTTGCCCACGCCATGGTCTAGACTGCCAGCGTTCTTGTCGGGGTGCCTTGTTGGAAGGCTGAGATCGGTAAATACCGGATCCCGTTGAACCTGATCAGGTTAGCGCCTGCGTAGGGAACAAGATTTCTCGTCACCCGGCGAGTCCTCTTGTGCTTCGTCCGGGATGTTGTTCGACAATCGAACAACCCTCGTGCATAGCACGGCACTGGTTTCAGTGCGTCCATCCGTCACAGGTTCGCTCCGACAAAAATCCACCGCCTGGATAGTTGGAGAGCCCGTGATGAGCACCGAATTAAAAAGCCAAAAATCAAAAAGTACCGTGCACCTGAGTGAATCGGCCAAGGTCGACTCCGGCTCCGTGCAACCCTTTACCCGCTCGCAAAAAATCTACGTGCAGGGCACCCGCCCGGACATTCGCGTGCCGATGCGCGAAATCAGCCTGGACGTAACGCCCACCGACTTCGGCGGTGAAATCAATGCGCCGGTCACCGTGTACGACACTTCCGGTCCTTACACCGACCCGAATGTGATCATCGACGTGCGCAAAGGCCTGGGCGATGTGCGCTCGCCGTGGATCGAATCCCGCGGTGACACCGAGCGCCTGCCAGGCCTCAGCTCGCACTTCGGCCAGCAGCGCCTCAGTGATGCCGAGCTGACCGCCCTGCGCTTCGCCCATGTGAAGAACCCGCGCCGTGCCAAGGCCGGCGCCAACGTTACCCAGATGCACTACGCGCGCAAAGGCATCATCACCGCCGAGATGGAATACGTCGCCATCCGCGAAAATATGAAACTCGAAGAGGCCCGCGCCAGTGGCCTGCTCGACCAGCAACACGCCGGTCACAGCTTCGGCGCCAGCGTGCCGAAAATCATCACTCCGGAATTTGTGCGCGAGGAGATCGCGCGCGGCCGCGCAATCATCCCGGCCAACATCAACCACACCGAACTGGAACCGATGATCATCGGGCGTAACTTCCTGGTGAAGATCAACGGCAACATCGGCAACAGCGCGCTGGGTTCTTCCATCGAGGAAGAAGTGGCGAAACTGACCTGGGGCATTCGCTGGGGCTCGGACACGGTGATGGACCTGTCCACCGGCAAGCATATCCATGAAACCCGCGAGTGGATCATCCGCAACTCGCCGGTGCCGATCGGTACTGTGCCGATCTACCAGGCTTTGGAAAAAGTCGGTGGCGTCGCCGAGGACCTGACGTGGGAGTTATTCCGCGACACCCTGATCGAACAGGCCGAGCAGGGCGTCGACTACTTCACCATCCACGCCGGCGTCCTGCTGCGCTACGTGCCGCTGACCGCCAAGCGGGTGACTGGCATCGTGTCCCGTGGCGGCTCGATCATGGCCAAGTGGTGCCTGGCGCACCACAAAGAGAACTTCACCTACACGCATTTCGACGAAATCTGCGAAATCATGAAGGCCTATGACGTCAGCTTCTCTCTCGGCGACGGCCTGCGTCCGGGCTCGATTGCCGACGCCAATGACGCTGCGCAATTCGGCGAGCTGGAAACCCTCGGCGAGCTGACCAAGACTGCCTGGAAACATGACGTGCAAACCATGATCGAAGGCCCGGGCCATGTGCCTATGCAGTTGATCAAGGAGAACATGGACAAGCAGTTGGAGTGCTGCGACGAGGCGCCGTTCTACACCCTTGGCCCGCTGACCACCGACATTGCGCCGGGCTACGACCACATCACGTCCGGTATCGGTGCCGCGATGATCGGCTGGTTCGGTTGCGCCATGCTCTGCTACGTCACGCCCAAGGAACACCTGGGCTTGCCGAACAAGGATGACGTGAAGACCGGGATCATCACCTACAAGATTGCCGCTCACGCCGCCGACTTGGCCAAGGGGCATCCGGGCGCTCAGATTCGCGATAACGCCTTGAGCAAGGCACGCTTCGAGTTCCGTTGGGAAGACCAGTTCAACCTCGGTCTGGACCCGGACACCGCGCGCTCCTATCACGATGAAACCCTGCCGAAAGACTCGGCCAAAGTCGCGCACTTCTGCTCGATGTGCGGGCCGAAATTCTGCTCGATGAAGATCACCCAGGAAGTGCGTGAGTACGCAGCCAACCAGCGTATCGATGCGGTGGATGTAGACGTGGCCAAGGGCTTGGCCGAGCAGGCGGAGCGGTTCAAGCAGGAAGGTAGTCAGCTTTATAAGAAGGTATAGGCTGCAAGCTGCAAGCTTCAAGCTGCAAGTTAAAGGCAAAGGCGGATCTGCTTTTGCTTGAGGCTTGCAGCTTATAGCTCGTCACCCCTGTCCTTTCCGAGATCTCTGACTTGAACACCTATTCTCCCGATATCGCGGTCCCCGCCGATAGGCGCGTGTTCGGCGCCCGCGATCTGTTTTCCCTGTGGTTCTCCCTCGGCATCGGCCTGATGGTCCTGCAGACCGGCGCGTTGCTTGCGCCGGGCCTGGGCTTGTCCGGTTCGTTGCTGGCCATCTTCCTCGGCACCCTGGTGGGCGTGTTGTTGCTGGCTGCTGTCGGCGTGATCGGCAGCGACACCGGCCTGTCCGCCATGGCTGCCCTCAAACTCAGCCTCGGCACCCAAGGCGCGAGCCTGCCGGCGTTACTGAACCTGCTGCAACTGGTGGGCTGGGGGGCGTTTGAGATTATCGTCATGCGCGATGCCGCCAGCTTGCTGGGCACGCGGGCGTTCAGCGAAAGCAGCCTGTTGGCGAGCCCTTTGCTATGGACGTTGTTTTTCGGTGGTTTGGCGACATTGCTTGCCGTCAGCGGCCCGCTGACGTTCGTACGGCAAATTTTGCGCAAGTGGGGCATCTGGCTGCTGCTCGCCGCTTGCCTGTGGCTGACCTGGAACCTGTTCGCCAAGGCCGACCTCGCTGCGCTCTGGTCCCAGGCCGGTGACGGTACGATGCCCTTCGCGGTGGGCTTCGATATCGCCATCGCCATGCCGCTATCATGGTTGCCGCTGATTGCCGACTACTCGCGTTTCGGCAAGCGCGCAAAAGGCGTGTTCGGCGGCACCGCGCTCGGCTTCTTTATCGGTAATTTCTGGCTGATGAGCCTGGGCGTGGCCTACACCCTGGCGTTTGCGCCCAGTGGTGAAGTGAATGCGCTGTTGCTCGCGCTGGCCGGTGCAGGCCTGGGGATTCCGCTGTTGCTGATCCTGCTGGACGAGTCGGAAAACGCCTTCGCCGATATTCACTCGGCGGCGGTGTCCAGCGGGATTCTATTGCGTTGGAAGGTCGAGCACCTGGCCTTGGCCATCGGGGTGATCTGCACCCTGATCGCCTGCCTTGCACCGTTGGCGCAATACCAGAACTTCCTGCTGCTGATCGGCTCGGTGTTTGCGCCGTTGTTCGGCGTGGTGCTGGTGGACCACTTCATCCTGCGTCGCCGAGGCCGTGGCACCGTCACTCACCTGCACTGGCCGGCGCTGGTGGCCTGGTTGGGCGGCATCGGCGCGTATCACCTGTTGGCCAACCTGTATCCGAATGTCGGTGCGACCCTGCCGGCGCTGGTGCTGGCAGGGGTACTGCACTTCATCCTGGGCCGGGCCTTCAGTGGCGGGCGGGCACCAGCTCAGGCTTGATTACGCCGGTGAGACGGGCGTAGGGGATGGTCATTTCGATCAGCCCCAACGCGTACGGGCCGATGGTGGCCACGTTGTACTTGAGCACCACACCGTTGCTGGTCAAAGCCACGTTTGGGGTTTTCTGGAACGGCCAGTTCTTCACGAACTCGGGGTCACGGTCCATCTGCGAGTTGATCAGCCAACTGTTGTGGGCGACTTTCGCGGTGTTCCAGAACGCCTGTTCCTGGCCTGGCAGCAACATGTCGGTCAGGCTCAGTTCCTTGTGCAGCAGGCGCGAATAGTTGATGAAGCCACGGCCAGGCTCACCGTGGGCCGCGCCGGTGTCCAGATAACTGGATACTTCGATGATCACCAGTCCGTCATGCTGCTCACGTACCTTGGCTTGCAAGTACATGCTGTTGCGGTCGGCGGATTCGCGCAGGAACTTATCCCGGTAGGCGTTCAACGTCGGCGGCACGCTCGCACCCGGCGTGGTGCGGGTCATTTGCAGCAGGCGCTGCTCCACCAGGTTGTCGAGCTGCGGTTCGGTGGGGAAATGCACGGTATCGATGTTGACCAGCGGGCAATCCGGGCTGTTACAGCCGGGCTTGATCTGTTCCGAGGTATCCGGCCGGGTGTCCAGCGGTTTGAGATAGCTGGGTTGAAACAGACTCTGGCAGGCGCCCAGAGTCAAGGCAATGCAAGCCACGGAGGCGATTTTTAAAAGCGACATGTGCGTCCTTCGTAAATCGATGGAAAGCGAAAAGAGTAGCGCTTGGACTGCCCACGAGGCAGTCAGTTCGCCACTAGACTGATGAGAGTGAGTTTGACGTCCGCCGTCTATCCCGGCAACTGGAAAGGGGCTGCATCCAGGGGCATGAGCGCGTTAGGATGGCGCCAATTGTACGGGGATAGCAGGAGTGAATATGACGGACATTGCGAAGTCGACGCCGAGCAAGATCGAAATTGTTCAGCACGACAATGCCTACCAGGGCTTCTACAAGCTTGATCGCGTGCAGCTGCGCCATGAGAAGTTCGACGGCGGCATGAGCCGAGTGATCAATCGCGAAGTCTTCGTTCGGCATGACGCGGTGTGTGTGCTGCCTTACGACCCGCAGCGTGACGAAGTGGTGTTGATCGAGCAGTTTCGCGTAGGCGCCATGGGCCGTACCGATAACCCCTGGCTGGTGGAAATGGTCGCCGGGCTGATTGACAAGGACGAGCAACCGGAGGAGGTTGCACACCGCGAAGCCGAGGAGGAAGCTGGGCTTACGTTCTCTGCGCTGTGGCCGATCACGAAGTATTTTCCTTCGCCCGGCGGCAGTACCGAATTCGTCCACCTTTACCTGGGGCGTTGCGACAGCGCAGGGGCCGGTGGCGTCCATGGACTGGAAGAAGAGGCCGAAGATATCCGCGTCACCCGCTGGGTGTTCGAAGATGCCTTGCAAGCGGTGCGCGACGGTAAGATTTCCAATGCAGCCAGCATCATCGCCCTGCAATGGCTTGCGCTTAATCGCGCGGAAGTGAGGGGGTTATGGCAGTAAAGGCACGTGAACGATATCGAGTTGACCTGATCGGGCTTCAAGCCGCGTGCGAGGCCAACTATGCGCGGCTGATGCGTCTGCTTCCCGACATGCGTCATGCGCCCGAAGCACGCCGCATTGCCGTGACCCATGGCGACCAGATGCTCGGCGTGTTGACCCTTGAAGTCATCGTCAACTGCCCCTACACCACCACCCTGCGCGTGCGTCAGGAGCACAGCCTGCCGTGGCTGCCGGTGCCGCAGTTGGAAGTGCAGGTGTATCACGATGCACGGATGGCCGAAGTGATCAGCGCCGAGCATGCGCGGCGCTTTCGCAGCATCTATCCTTACCCGAATGTGTTCATGCACCAGCCCGATGAGAAAGCACAGCTCAATGTGTTCCTCGGTGAGTGGTTGAGCCATTGCCTGGCCCTGGGCCACGAGTTTGAAGTCGTGCGGTAGATGTGAACTGCGTCTGCTTCCCCAGGTTTCCTCTTTGCGTCCTGCCCAGCATAATCGCGCCAATCGTCCATTTTCCTGTGACTGCCTTGGGAGAGCGCCTTGCCGAGCGTATCCACTGTGAACCCTGACGCACCGGCGTTGCTGGTGCAGCTGTCCGACAGCCATCTGTTTGCCGAGGCAAATGGCACGTTGCTGGGCATGAACACCCGCGAAAGCCTTCAGCGGGTGATCGAGTTGGTGCGCGCGCAGCAGCCGCAGATCGATTTGATGCTGGCGACAGGGGACTTGTCCCAGGACGGCACGCTTGAGTCGTATCAGCAGTTTCGTGACATGACCCGGCAGGTCGACGCCCCGGCGCGCTGGATTCCCGGCAACCACGACGAACCGCAAGTCATGGCCCTCGCCGCCATGCACAGCGATTTACTGGAGCCGGTGTTCGACATCGGCAACTGGCGGGTCACCCTGCTGGACTCCGCCGTACCCGGCTCGGTGCCCGGTTACCTGCAAGACCGGCAGTTGCAAGTGCTTGCCCAGGCCCTGAGCGAAGCGCCGAGCCGGCACCATCTGGTGTGCTTTCACCATCACCCTGTGCCCATCGGTTGCGCGTGGATGGAGCCGATCGGCCTGCGCAATCCGGAAGCGCTGTTTGCCGTGCTCGACCGTTTCCCGCAGGTCAGGGCTGTGCTCTGGGGGCATGTGCATCAAGAGATCGATCACGAACGCAATGGCGTGCGCCTGCTGGCCTCGCCGTCCACCTGCATCCAGTTCGCCCCGGGCAGTGAAGAGTTCCAGGTCAGCGAGCAGGCGCCGGGCTATCGCTGGCTGCGCCTGCATGCCGACGGACGGTTGGAAACGGGCGTAGAGCGCATTAAGGGGTTCACCTTTACCGTCGATTACGGCAGCAACGGCTACTAAAACCGATAAACGCCGATCAAAATGTGGGAGCAAGCCCGCTCCCACACAGGTTCTGCCGAGCCTGGATGATAGGGACTCACACACCACGCCGATCCCTGTAAACTGCGCCTCTTTGGCTGAAGCACGGAGAGCCCGGCATGTCCGCTTCGATCTTGTATATCCACGGTTTCAACAGTGCGCCTGCGTCCAACAAGGCCAGTCAGTTGATCGCCGTGATGGATAGCCTTGGCTTGGCCGACCAATTGCGTGTGCCGGCTCTGCATCACCACCCGCGTCAGGCGATTCCTCAATTGGAGGCGGCCATTGCGCAGTTGGGGCGGCCACTGCTGGTCGGCAGCTCACTCGGCGGCTACTATGCAACCCATCTTGCCGAGCGCCATGGCCTCAAGGCGCTGCTGGTCAACCCGGCGGTCAGCCCTCATCGGATGTTCGACGGTTACCTGGGCACCCAGAAGAACCTCTATACCGGTGAGACCTGGGAATTGACCCACGATCACGTCACGGCGCTGGCCGAGCTGGAAGTGCCGGCTCCCCTGGATGCCGGGCGTTACCAAGTGTGGTTGCAGACCGGGGATGAAACCCTGGATTATCGCCTCGCCCAACAGTATTACCGGGCCTGCGCCTTGCGCATCCAGGCCGGTGGCGACCATGGTTACCAAGGGTTCGCCCAGCAATTGCCGGCGATGCTGAGCTTTGCCGGCATCGGTGCGGATCAGTATCAATCCTTCGACTTTGCAGCACTGTAAAGTCGCAGGTCACTTTTTAATCGAACGACTCACGACGAGACCCCATGGCCACTCCCAGCGCTAGCTCTTATAACGCCGACGCCATCGAAGTCCTCTCGGGCCTCGACCCGGTGCGCAAACGCCCCGGCATGTACACCGACACCAGTCGGCCGAACCACCTTGCCCAGGAAGTCATCGACAACAGCGTCGACGAAGCCTTGGCCGGGCACGCCAAATCGGTGCATGTCATTCTTCACGCTGACCATTCCCTGGAAGTGTCCGACGATGGTCGTGGCATGCCGGTGGACATCCACCCGGAAGAGGGAGTGCCGGGCGTCGAGCTGATCCTCACCAAGCTCCATGCGGGCGGCAAGTTCTCCAACAAGAACTACCAGTTCTCCGGCGGTTTGCACGGTGTGGGTATTTCCGTGGTCAACGCCCTGTCCACGCTGGTGCGGGTCAAGGTCAAGCGCGACGGCAACGAGTACCAGATGACGTTCGCCGATGGCTACAAGGCCACCGACCTGGAAGTGATCGGTACCGTTGGCAAGCGCAACACCGGCACCAGCGTGTACTTCGCGCCGGACCCGAAATACTTCGATTCACCGAAATTCTCCATCAGCCGCCTCAAGCACGTGCTCAAGGCCAAGGCAGTATTGTGCCCGGGCCTGCTGGTCACCTTTGAAGACAAAGGCACCGGCGAGAAGGTTGAGTGGCACTACGAAGACGGCCTGCGCTCCTACCTGGAAGACTCCGTCAGCGACTTCGAACGCCTGCCCAACGAGCCGTTCTGCGGCAGCCTGGCGGGTAATAAAGAAGCCGTCGACTGGGCGCTGCTGTGGTTGCCCGAAGGCGGCGACAGCGTGCAGGAAAGCTACGTCAACCTGATCCCCACCGCCCAGGGCGGCACCCACGTCAATGGTTTGCGCCAAGGTCTGCTGGATGCCATGCGCGAATTCTGCGAATACCGCAGCCTGTTGCCGCGCGGCGTGAAGCTGGCACCGGAAGACGTCTGGGAACGTATCGCGTTCGTGCTGTCGATGAAGATGCAGGAACCGCAATTCTCCGGCCAGACCAAAGAGCGCCTGTCGTCCCGTGAAGCGGCGGCATTTGTCTCCGGTGTGGTCAAGGATGCCTTCAGCCTTTGGCTCAACGAGCACCCGGAGCTGGGCCTGGCACTGGCCGAACTGGCGATCAGCAACGCCGGCCGTCGCTTGAAGGCCAGCAAGAAAGTCGAGCGCAAGCGCATCACCCAGGGCCCGGCGCTGCCCGGCAAACTGGCTGATTGCGCGGGGCAGGACCCGATGCGTTCCGAGCTGTTCCTGGTGGAAGGTGATTCCGCCGGTGGGTCCGCCAAGCAAGCGCGGGATAAGGAATTCCAGGCGATCCTGCCGTTGCGCGGCAAGATCCTCAACACCTGGGAAGTCGACGGCAGCGAAGTCCTTGCCAGCCAGGAGGTGCACAACATCGCCGTGGCCATAGGTGTCGACCCGGGCGCAGAGGACATGAGCCAACTGCGTTACGGCAAAATCTGCATCCTCGCCGACGCCGACTCCGACGGCCTTCACATCGCCACCTTGCTGTGCGCGCTGTTCGTCCAGCACTTCCGTCCATTGGTGGAGGCCGGCCACGTCTATGTCGCCATGCCGCCGCTGTACCGTATCGACCAGGGCAAGGAGATCTTCTACGCCTTGGACGACGCCGAGCGCGATGGCATTCTCGATCGTCTGGTGGCCGAGAAGAAGCGTGGCAAGCCGCAAGTCACACGATTCAAGGGCCTGGGTGAAATGAACCCGCCGCAACTGCGTGAAACCACCATGGATCCGAACACTCGGCGTCTGGTCCAGTTGACCCTGGACGACTTCGTCGCCACCGCTGAAGTGATGGACATGCTGCTGGCCAAAAAACGCGCCGGCGACCGCAAAATCTGGCTGGAATCCAAAGGCAACCTGGCTGAGGTCCTGGGCTGATGCGCACAGGTTTCGCCCTGGCGATCCTGATGTTGAGCGGGTTGGCGACCACCGTAGTGATCGCCGCGCCCGTGGCTGAGTTGAAGCTGGTATCCGAGCATCCGGTGGACGGTATGCGCGGCGGTAACCTGTCGGGCCTGGCCATGTGCGGCAAGGAACTGTGGACGGTTTCGGACCGTGACGACGACCAGATCTATCGCCTGGATATCAGTGCGCCGACCTGGCAGGCCGAAACGGTAAAGATTGACGTGCCGCCAGTGCCTGAGTCCGGCTTGCCCTGGGGGTTGCGTTCGCGCACCAAGGCCGCGTCCTTCATACGCGGTGGCGACCTGGATTTTGAAGGCATCACCTGCGACGCCGCGGGCAATCGTTACATTGTCAGCGAAGCCCATGCGGCGGTGCTGCAGGTAACGGTAGCCGGGGCGGCCGAGTGGCTGAAAATTGCCCCGGGCATGGTGCGTGAAGCCCGCGCCAGTGGCATGTTGCTGCACTTCAATGCCTTGTTTGAGGGCCTGACGGTGAATCCCGAAGGCAATCAGATCTGGCTGGCTGCCGAACGCGAGCGACGTGGCCTGATCTCCATCAAGCGCGGACAAAGCGTATGGGATTGCGACGGCCCTTGCGTGTTGTTGAGCGAAGCGGGCCAGGAAGTGCAGCCGGCGCAGTTTGAACATGCCAAGGCGGTGTCCAAGGACTTTGCCGATCTGGCGCTGTACAACGGCAAGCTGTTTACCCTGGAGCGCAATGCGTTCCAGATTTGCCGGCGCGATACGCTCACCGCCAAGGTTGAACTGTGCTGGTCGTTTGCCGACGAGGCCCTGACGCCCGACCGACGTTATCCCCAGTCCTATGGCCTGGCCGAAGCACTGGTGGTGGACGCCGACGGAGCCTGGGTGGGTATCGACAACAATTTCGGTCCACGTGCCGATGGTGAAAAGCGCCCGATGGTCTATCGTTTCGCCGCCCCGGCCGGTGGCTGGAGCGCCCAGCCATGAATCACACCTTTTTTGAATTGACTCAGCGCAGCGGCAGTTCCGCTGCGCCTTACCCGACATTGATGAGGCCCGCATGAGTGACATCCTCGCAGACAGCTTAGATGGCGTAGAACGCCGGTCGCTGGCTGAATTCACCGAAAATGCCTACCTCAACTACTCCATGTACGTGATCATGGACCGTGCTTTGCCGCATATCGGCGACGGCCTGAAGCCCGTGCAACGGCGCATCATCTACGCCATGAGTGAGCTGGGCCTGGACGCTGACTCCAAGCACAAGAAATCCGCGCGTACCGTCGGTGACGTGCTCGGTAAGTTCCACCCCCACGGTGACTCGGCCTGCTACGAAGCCATGGTGCTGATGGCGCAGCCGTTCAGCTACCGCTACACGTTGGTGGACGGCCAGGGCAACTGGGGTGCACCGGATGATCCGAAGTCTTTTGCCGCCATGCGTTACACCGAGGCGCGCCTGTCGCGTTACTCGGAAGTATTGCTCAGCGAATTGGGCCAGGGCACGGCGGACTGGGGGCCGAACTTTGACGGCACCCTCGACGAACCCTTGGTGTTGCCGGCACGTTTGCCGAATATTCTGCTCAATGGCACCACCGGCATCGCGGTTGGCATGGCCACCGACGTGCCGCCGCATAACCTGCGCGAAGTCGCGACGGCTTGCGTACGTTTGCTGGATGAACCAAAAGCGACGGTCGAGCAGCTCTGCGAGCATATCCAGGGCCCGGACTATCCCACTGAAGCGGAAATCATCACGCCGCGCGCCGACCTGCTGAAGATGTATGAAACCGGTAAGGGCTCGGTGCGCATGCGCGCTGTGTACCACATCGAAGATGGGGACATCATCGTCACCGCGCTGCCGCACCAGGTGTCTGGCGCCAAGGTGCTGGAACAGATCGCCGCGCTGATGCAGGCCAAGCCGTCAAAACTGCCGCAAGTCGCCGACCTGCGTGACGAGTCCGACCACGAAAACCCATGCCGCATCGTGATCATCCCGACCAATAGTCGGGTCGACCACGAAGTGCTGATGCAGCATCTTTTCGCCAGTACCGATCTGGAATCCAGCTACCGCGTCAACGTCAACATCATCGGTCTGGACGGCAAGCCGCAGTTGAAGAACCTGCGCAACCTGCTGGTGGAGTGGCTGGAGTTCCGCGTGCAGACCGTGCGCCGCCGCTTGCAATTCCGCCTCGACAAGGTCGAACGCCGCCTGCACCTGTTGGACGGTTTGCTGATTGCCTACCTCAACCTGGACGAAGTGATCCATATCATCCGGACCGCCGAGCACCCGAAAGCCGAGCTGATCGCGCGTTTCGAGCTGAGCGAGATCCAGGCGGACTACATCCTCGATACCCGCTTGCGTCAGTTGGCGCGGCTGGAAGAAATGAAGCTGCGTGATGAGCAGGACGCATTGCTCAAGGAGCAAGCCAAGCTGCAAGCCCTGCTGGGCAGTGAAGCCAAGCTCAAGAAGCTGGTACGCAGCGAGCTGATCAAAGATGCGGAAACCTATGGTGATGAGCGTCGTTCGCCAATCGTCGAGCGTGCGGAAGCCAAGGCGCTGACGGAAACCGAGCTGCTGCCGAACGAGAAAATTACCGTCGTTCTGTCGGAAAAGGGTTGGGTTCGTTCCGCCAAAGGGCATGATATTGACGCCACCGGGCTTTCCTACAAAGCCGGTGATGGGTTCAAGACCGCCGCGCCTGGGCGATCCAACCAGTTTGCGGTGTTCATTGACTCCACCGGGCGTAGCTATTCGGTGGCGGCCCATACTTTGCCTTCAGCGCGGGGGCAGGGCGAGCCGCTGACGGGTCGCCTCACGCCGCCGCCAGGTGCGAATTTTGAGTGTGTGTTACTGCCGGACGATGACTCGCTGTACGTGATCGCCTCCGACGCCGGTTATGGTTTCGTGGTCAAGGGTGAAGACCTGCAGGCCAAGAACAAGGCGGGCAAGGCACTGCTGAGCTTGCCGAATAACGCCAAGGTGATATTGCCGCGCCCGGTGGATGATCGTGAGAGCAACTGGCTGGCCTCGGTGACCACCGAAGGCCGTCTGCTGGTGTTCAAGATCAGCGACCTGCCGCAGTTGGGCAAGGGCAAGGGGAACAAGATTATCGGGATTCCCGGGGAGCGGGTGGCCAGTCGCGAAGAGTACGTGACCGATATCGCCGTGATCCCGGAAGGCGCAACCTTGGTGCTTCAAGCCGGTAAGCGCACATTGTCGCTGCGCCCTGACGACCTTGAACACTACAAGGGCGAGCGCGGTCGACGCGGTAACAAGCTGCCGCGAGGGTTCCAGCGAGTGGACGCTTTGTTGGTGGAAGCGCCGGTTTAAGGCGTACTAAGGCCCTCGATCTACGATTTAACGCGTAGATCGACGCTTTGGCGCTGGAGTCATGGCGCATATTCACGGATGATATGGCCTTTCCAGCGCCGGCGTGGCCGAGCGTGTTTAGGTTATTTTTTAGTATTACGTTGTGGTTCGCCTTGTGGCAGCCACCTGGATGGGATGATGACTGCTCCACGCCTTCCTCTATTTTTGATGCTCGCTGGCCTTTTGGGGTTGGCGGGTTGCAGCACACACCAGCCGGTGTCGCTGTACCAGCTGGACAGCGGAAGTCCGGCTCAGCCTGCCCAAGCCGCAGGCATGGCTGTATTACTGGGTCCGGTTATCGTTGCCGATTACCTGCAACGCGAAACACTGCTGCAACGTCAGAACGATGGCAGCCTGCGAGGTTCAACCGACGGGCGTTGGGCGGGCAGTCTGTCGTCTGATATCAATCAGTTGATGCTGCGCCAGGTGGCCGGTCAATTGGACAGCCAGCGCGTAGTGCTGGCCCCTGCGCCAACCGGTTTCACGCCGGATGTCCAGGTTTTGCTGACGATTACCCGACTCGACTCGGGTGCTTCGCAGCCGGCGATCCTGGATGCACAGTGGCGCTTGATCGACCGCCGTGGCCAGGTACGCGATAACCGCATCGTGCATCTGCAGGAAGAGCACGTCGGCACCACCGCGTCCCAGGTCCAGGCCCAGGGCGTGTTGTTGCAGCATTTGGCGCAACAGTTGTCGATGGCGATCAAACCGCTGGCCAATCAACCGGCGGTCGCCGAGGTGCCGCGCAAAACCGCCCCGGTACGCGCCAAGCCTACAGCGCCGGAGAAGCCGAAGATGCCGATGGCCACGCCAATTCGCACGGACATGGAAGTGTTCAGGTTCTGATCCGAATCGCAGCCAAACAAAAGGCCCGCTGAATAAGCGGGCCTTTTTTGTGGTGAGCGGGCTTGCCCACCTCAGGGCTTGGTACGGGTCTCATGCATCCGTGCCAGCTGCCGTTCCAGCATCGACGGGTACGGCTCCATCAGCCGTTCCACGCAGCTTGCGCCTTCGGGGCTGGCGATTGGCCGGATACGTGCGCGCTGGCGGATCAAAGTGTCTTCGCTGATCTTGCGCTCCACCAGCAGCAAATTGCGGCTGTGTTGGGACAGGGCCAGTGCATCCTGGGCTATTTCGGTCAGCAGCAAGTCGATCTGGCTCATGCCGAATAGGTCGTCGCCAACGGTCAGGCCCAGTTGCAGTTGCAAGGTAATGCCGCTATCGGCCACTTCGATCTGCAGAGCATGGCCCAGGGCGCGCAGCAGTTCGCCGCAGCAGATGGCGTTGGTCAGGTAGTCTTCGCCGCTGTCTTCGCTGTGGAACAGCATCAGCGTGCTGCCATCGTTCAGGGTGTGCAATTCGCTTTGATACAGCGAGGCCGCCTGGTCGAGGCAGTCACGGTAGCGTTCGAGCAGTTCCGTCAGGCGGGCGCGGGGCAAGCGACGCAGTTGGTCCTGGGCACCCAGCTGCACGGCCAATACCGCACTGTGCTGGGGCTCGGTGTTCTTCACTGGAACCGGCTTGAGTGCCGCGGCTGGCGCCGCGGCCGACGTGTCGCGCAAGTCGGCGAACGGGTCTTCGTCGTCCAGTTCGTCTTCTTCGGCCTTGACCACGTGGCGGGGCGATGCCTTCAGTCCGGCTGCCGGGGCGCTGTCGTCAAAGCCTGGGTCACGCAGGTCGCGTACTTCGAACTCGGGCTCATCGGCGTCGTCGTATTCGGGCTCGGGTGCAGGCTCGCGTACCACCGGCTCCGGGGCGAAGCTGGCGTGGAGCTGGCGGGCGAGGTCGCCGATTTCGTCCTGGCGGTCGGTGGCCGGGGTGTGTTCGTCGATATCCCGCAGCCAGATGCGCAGTTGCATCAGCGGCGTGGAGATATGCCGGCCCAGGCGCAAGCTCAGGGCCAGGGCCAGCGCCAGCAGGATCGCGCTGAGAATGCCCATGCTTTGCAGGCTGATGGTCATCGGCTGCTGGAATTGCTG
The DNA here is from genome assembly GCF_004519405.1 of Pseudomonas sp. BCA17. Taxonomy (GTDB): domain Bacteria; phylum Pseudomonadota; class Gammaproteobacteria; order Pseudomonadales; family Pseudomonadaceae; genus Aquipseudomonas. The sequence continues at coordinate 70,657 of NZ_SGWI01000009.1, forward strand.
CATGTCCAGGCTGATACGCAACTGGCCGGCCTTCACATCCTGGAACGTGATGTTGCTCTGATACAGGCCCTCGGCCTCGCCCAGCAGGCCATTCTTCGGACGCTGCCCGGCTTCGGCCATGATCCGGTTATCCACGCTGTAGATAGCGGCGTGAGCCACCAGCGGATTCTTGGTCAGGTTGTTGAGCAGCACGTTCAGGCTGAGGATGTCGTTGGACACCAGCAACTCAGTCGCCGACGTGGCGGTCTGGGTCGTCAGGCTCGCGCCCAGGGCATCGGCTTGTTCATGCATGGCCTGCTTGAACTGCAAACCCATCACACAGGCGTAGATCACCAAGGCCAGGGCGACCAGGATCACGTTATGGCTGGCGATGCGTAATGCGATCGGTACACGGCGGTGGCGCAGTGCCCGGAAGATCAGCAGGAAGAAGTTATCGGTTTTTACTGGCGTGGGCCGGTTCACTTGCGCTCGGCTCTTGGTCCGTGAAGTTGACGCGCAGTATAGCGATAGCCCTAGGGCCGGCAAAGCGCTGGCTGTGCCCGATGGTCACTGAAAGTGGGTAGAATGCGGTTTTTTTCCAGCCTGGGGGTGCGCTTTGCGCGAAATTGTCCTGATAAACATCACCGGTGAAGACCGCCCGGGTCTCACCGCAGCCATTACCGGTGTGCTGGCCCAGGGTGGTGTGAACATTCTCGACATCGGCCAGGCGGTGATCCACGACACCTTGTCCTTCGGCATCCTCGTCGAAATCCCGAGCACCGAACAGGCGTCTTCGGTACTCAAAGACATCCTGTTCACGGCGTATAAGCTGGATCAACAGGTGCGATTCACTCCGGTGTCCGAAGAGGATTACCAGCATTGGGTGGACGGTCAGGGTAAAAAGCGCCACATCGTGACGCTGCTGACCCGCAAGGTGACTGCCGAACAATTGCAGCGCGTCAGTTCGATCACCGCCCACTATGGTTTGAATATCGACCATATCGACCGTCTGTCGGGTCGCATGCCATTGGACACGCCAGCTGACAAAGGCAAGGGCTGCATTGAGTTCTCTGTGCGCGGCGAGCCGGCTGATCCGCAGGCATTGCGCGCCGAATTCCTGAGCGTGGCCCAGGAGTTGAACGTCGATATCGCCTTCCAGGAAGATTCGCTGTTCCGCCGCAATCGTCGTCTGGCAGTGTTCGACATGGATTCCACGCTGATCGAGGCTGAGGTGATCGACGAGCTGGCCAAGGCTGCCGGTGTGGGCGAGCAGGTCTCCGAGATTACCGAGCGCGCCATGGCCGGCGAGCTGGATTTCCGTGCCAGCTTCAAGGAGCGCCTGGCGCTGCTCAAGGGGTTGGATGTGAGCGTACTGGACTCGATCGGTGCGTCGCTGCGCCTGACCGAAGGCGCTGAAACCCTGTTCGCTGAACTCAAGCGCCTGGGTTACAAAACCGCGATCCTGTCTGGCGGCTTCACCTACTTTGCCAAGCAATTGCAGGCCAAGCTGGGTATCGACTACGTGTTCGCCAATGAACTGGAAGTGGTGGATGGCAAAGTGACCGGCGTGGCGGTGGAGCCGATTGTTGATGCACAGCGCAAGGCCGACCTGCTGAAAGAACTGGCCCACAAGGAAGGTTTGCGTCTGGAGCAGACCATCGCGGTCGGGGACGGCGCGAATGACTTGCCGATGCTGGCAATTGCCGGGTTGGGTGTGGCGTTCCGCGCCAAGCCGCTGGTCAAGCAGTCGGCCAAGCAGGCGATTTCAACCCTCGGGTTGGATGGCGTGTTGTATCTGCTGGGTTTTCGCGACCGTGACGGTCAGTTGTAAGTCGAGATCGCTGTAGCTATGCAGTAAAAATGTGGGACGGGAAAGCCCGCTCCCACATTTGATTACCGTCAGCTTCGGATCAGGCGTTCGGCAGGGCGATGCCTTGGCCCATCTGCACCGGGGTGCCGGCTGTCAGTGCTTCTGCCCACTTCACCTGACCTGGCCCGAACAGCACGATGGCGGTCGAACCCAGTTTGAAGCGACCCAGTTCTGCGCCTTTCTCCAGATGAATCGGTGCCCGCGCCGCTTCGTCGTAGCGGAAGGTCTTAAGCTCACGCTTGGGCGGCGTCACCAAGCCTGCCCACACGGTTTCAATCGACGCCACGATCATTGCACCTACCAACACAACAGCCATCGGGCCGCGTTCGGTGTCGAACAGGCAGACAACGCGCTCGTTACGTGCAAACAGCTCCGGCACGTTTTCAGCGGTGGTCTGGTTCACCGAGAAAATCCGCCCCGGCACATAAACCATCTCACGCAGCGTACCGGCCAAAGGCATGTGCACGCGGTGGTAGTCTTTCGGCGACAGGTAAATGGTGGCGAAATCACCGCCCATGAACGGCGCCGCCAATGCCGCGTCGCCACCCAGCAACTCCAGCACGCTGAAGCTATGGCCTTTAGCCTGGAATACCCGGCCGTGTTCGATCGGGCCCAACTGGCTGACGGCACCATCGGCAGGGCTCAGCACTGCGCCTGGTGTTTGATCCAGCGGGCGTGCGCCGTCTTTCAGTGCGCGGGTGAAGAAGGCGTTGAAGTGCTCATAGGCGGTCAGGTCTTCAACCAGGGCCTGTGACATGTCCACCTGATAACGTTTGGCGAACCAACTTGTGAAGGCGTTCTTGAACCAGCGCACGCGGCACTCGGCAACGCAGCCGGCCAGGCGCGACAGCAAGTGGTGCGGCAACAGGTACTGGCTGAGGATAAACAACTGCTTTTTCATTTACTGTCCTTAAACCTTAAATCTCAACGGGGGTGTCGGGGTGGTTGCCCCATTCGCCCCAGGAACCGGCATAACCTTTGACTCGCGGATAACCGAGCGCCTTGGCCACCAGGTAGGTGAAGCCAGAGCGGTGATGAGTCTGGCAGTGGGTGATGATTTCTTTGTCGCGGGTCAGCCCGAGGTCTTCGAGGATCTGTGGCATGTCACGGCGGATGCGCAGGTTGCGTGCCTTGTCCATGCCGGCGGTCCATTCGAAGTTCACCGCGCCGGGGATGTGACCACCCTTGGCCGCGAGGACTTTCTCGCCGGAGTACTCCAACGGGCCGCGTGCGTCCCAGATGCCCAGGTCGGCCGCGCCGAGACGGCTTTGCAGGTATTCGCGGGTGGCGGTAGGGCCGTCGTGCAAGGTCAGGCTGACCGGGCCGCCGACGGGGGCGGGCACCTCGGTGGACAGCGGGTGCTCGCCTTCCAGCCAGGCGAGCAGGCCGCCGTCCAAATAGTGGTATTTCTGATGGCCGATCACGTCGAGCATCCAGATAAAACGCCCGGCCCAGCCACCGCCTTCGTCGTCATAGACCACGTAGGTCGCGTCCGGGGTGTGGCCCAGCTCGCCGAACAGCTTTTCCAGGTCGGCCTTGCTCGGCAGCAGGCCCGGCGCTGGAGGCTGGCCCAGTTGGGTGCGCTTGGGGTCAACGAAATGCGCGCCGGGGATATGCCCTTCGGCGTAGCGGGCTGCGCTGGTGAGGTCCACCAGAATCAGGTGTTCGGCATCAAGGCGACCTTGCAGGTCGCTGGGTTCGATCACCAGCGGCAAGCCAGAGAAGTCAGGCATGTGAGGTCTCCTGGGCACAAATGTTGGCGATAAAGGACCGCGATTGTAGCGCAAGCATCAAGCGCTGCGGTTGGTAAAGCTGTGCAGCGCTTTCTCGATGCATTGAGCGGTTTTGCCGAAGGCCTGCACCGTGGTTTCAGAGAGTGGCCCGCCGCCCTGGTCAGCGATCATCAGCATGACCACTCGGCCATTGCAGCTCAGGGAGCGCAGCAATAGATGCTCGCCGGTAAACAAGCGACGCAGCACCGGCGGCAGCAGCGCGCAGAACTGTTCATGGTTATCGGGTGTGATGCGCACCTGCGCGGATTTTTCCAGAAGGCGCTGCAACAGCGTGCTGTTGACCACGTCCAGGCTCAGATTCGCGGCGTCCTTCGGCAAACCATCGGCTTGATGCACGCGCAATGTGCTCAAGGCCCGATCGGCCATGAACAACAGCACCCTTTGCATGCCGCTGGCCACCAGGGCTTCCCGCGCGCAAGTGGTCAGGTGCATGGCGTTGGCGAAGCGGCTTGGTTCAACCAGCAACTCGGTACACCGATTGCGCCACACGGCCAAGGACTCGGCAGTGGGCGGCGGCGCGGGCAGCAGGCCGCGATGGATCTTCTGCACATGCCACGGCCAGATCAGCGACAACGCTGGGTGCCAGAGGTCAGGCATCAGGGTGTGGCGGGCGCTGGTCACGGCCTGCTGGTGAACCTGTTGCTGCACTTCACCGAGGGGTTCTTGCAGGTAGAGGGCAGTCAGGTATTGCCAGCGCTCGGTGTGCGGGCAAGTCCAGGATTCCTGGGCCGACATTGCCAGGCCGTTAGCCAGTAATACCGTGTTGGCCGGCTGGTTCAGCCAGCGGCGCAGGTTGGGTTCGGCATCGAGCAACTGCTGGTGGCGCAGTGCGTCGTCTTCGCGGGCGATATGCAGCGCCTTGACCAGCAAGCGCTGTTCGCTCAGCAGCAGGTGGTAGCCTTGGGATACCCAGATAGGCAAGTGCCAGGCTTCGGTCAAGCCAAGGCACAAATCCAGCAGGCGTATGCCGAACAAATCCTGTTCGACCTGACGTGCCGGCTGACCTTTGTGGATCACCCGTAACTCCCATTCTTCCAGGAGTTTGGGGTAGGCAATGGCCATCGGCCAGAGCGGCGACAAAAACAGCAGGCTACCCCAGTGAATGTCTTGCCACAGCCGCGCCAGGCGGCTGCCGAAGAGGCCGTTGGCTTGCTGCGAAGCGTGCTGGCTTATCAGCAGCAGTTGCCGAAAGGCCGCGGGGATTTCATTGGCCGGCACTGAGGGCAGGCGTACCAGCAGTTCTTCGGCGCGTTTGAGGCCGAGGCGGTTGAGCGCCACTTCGAGGTTTTCCGCAGGTGCCGCCATGCTGCCGTGGGTGTGGCTATTGGCTTCGCGCATTACGCCGAGTACCAGCGCCGGGCTGTTTTGCATCAGCTCGGCAATATCTCGTAATGAGCTGCGGCTGTCGCGAATGGCTTTGCACACACGTTCGTGGCTGGCTTGCGGGACGGGCAGCAGGACGTCATCCAGGCGCTTGATCCAAGCCGCGAGGGTGGTCGGTTTTGCAGTTGGGACTGTCGTTTCATTAGCCATGGTTGGGGCGCGATCATCACTTGCATTCAACACGCCCGGAGTGGGCTGAATTGGCTTTTCGCCTTAACGGGCTATAGTCTGGCGCAGTTTTGCCGATAAGTAGAACAAGAGTTTTTCAGCTGCACCTACTATGTCCATGAACCCGACGGCGCAAGTACCAATCTCCTATGGCTAAAATTATCGGCATCATCGTCGTCCTCGCAAGCGTGCTCGGTGGGTACGTCCTGTCCCACGGTAAGATTGCCGCACTGATCCAGCCTTTCGAAGTGCTGATTATCGGCGGCGCCGCATTTGGCGCTTTCCTGCAGGCCAACCCCGGCTACATGACCATGCATGTGATCAAGAAGTCGCTGGGTATGTTCAGCTCGCGCTTCTCCCACACCTTCTATCTGGAAGTGTTGGGGTTGGTCTACGAGATCCTCAACAAGAGCCGCCGTGAAGGCATGATGGCCATCGAAGGCGACATCGAAGACGCCGCCGCCAGCCCGATTTTCGCCAAGTACCCGGCGGTGCTCAAAGATGAGCGCATGACGGCTTACATCTGTGATTACCTGCGCATCATGTCCTCCGGCAACATGGCCCCCCATGAGCTGGAAGGCCTGTTCGACATGGAACTGTTCAGCCTCAAGGAAGAACTGGAACATCCTTCCCACGCCGTCAGCGGCGTCTCTGACGGCATGCCCGGTTTCGGTATCGTTGCGGCGGTACTGGGTATTGTGGTGACCATGGCGTCCCTGGGCGAAGGCGACCAGAAGGCCATCGGTATGCATGTGGGTGCGGCGCTGGTGGGGACCTTTTTCGGTATTCTCGCGGCCTACGGTTTCTTCGGCCCGCTGGCGACCTCCCTGGCCCACGACGCCAAGGAAGAGATCAACCTCTACGAAGCGATCAAGGCGTGCCTGGTAGCTTCGGCCTCCGGTATGCCGCCGTCGCTGGCGGTAGAGTTCGGGCGCAAGGTGTTGTACCCGAAACATCGCCCAAGTTTTGCCGAGCTGGAACAAGCGGTTCGCGGTCGCTAAGCCATGGAAAACAACCAGCCGATAATCATCAAGCGCGTCAAGCGCTTCGCTGCGGGGCACCATGGCGGCGCCTGGAAAATCGCCTTCGCCGACTTTGCGACGGCGATGATGGCGTTCTTCCTCGTGCTGTGGCTGATGTCTACCGCCACGCCGGAACAGAAGATCGCCATTGCCGGTTACTTCAAAGACCCCATTGGCTTCTCGGAAAGCGGTACACCTTTCGTCATCGACCTTGGTGGCTCACCGCAGTTGGCGCCTGAGCGCACCATCAACCCGGAGGTCAAGACCGAGGCGCCGCAGGAAAAAATCCCTGTCGAGCGCGACACTGTCGAGGCCATGGCTGAGCAAGTCGAGCAGGAACGCCTGGAACTGCTGTTGAAGGAATTGCAGACCAAGGTTGAAGAAAACCCGCAACTGCTGAAGTTCAAGGATCAGATCTCCTTCGAAATCACGCCTGAGGGCCTGCGCATCCAGATCACCGACGCCGCTAACCGGCCGATGTTCGACTCCGGCAGCGCGCGCCTGAAACCGTACTTCGAAGATATCCTGCTGGCCATGGCCGACACCATCAAGGCGGTGCCGAACAAGATCAGCATCAGCGGTCACACCGACGCCAAGCCGTATGCGGGCCAGGGCGACTTCGGCAACTGGGAACTCTCGGCGAACCGCGCCAACGCCGCCCGCCGTGCGTTGGTGGCAGGCAGCTACCCGGACCCGCAAGTGGCCCGTGTGGTGGGTTTTGCTTCCTCGCAATTGTTTGATCCTGCGGACCCGTTCAACCCGGTCAACCGCCGGATCGATATCGTGGTGCTGACCAAAAAGGCCCAGCGCGCGATCGAGGGTGATCACAGTGGGGCACCTGCGCAACCGCACCAAAGCGAAGGCGCGCCAGGAGAAGCGCCAGCTGATCCGAACGCCATTCCTCCAGGGCAGGAGCCGTTGCCGGCCCATGAACTGCGACAGAAGCTGAACCTGTTTGATGATGGTGGGGTGAAGGATCCTACGGCGCCTGCCCCCAAGCCGTAATCCCCATGCAAAAAGGCCGCGATTATCGCGGCCTTTTCGTTGGTGCAGGTTAGTAACTGCTCTCCGGCAGACTCGCAATGATCGAGCGATAGCTGTTCATCCGCTGCTGCTGCACGCGGCCATCTTCCAGCGCCTTGAGCAGCGCACAGCCCGGTTCACGATCGTGTTTGCAGTCGCGGAAGCGGCAGGTGCCGATCAGGTCATTGAACTCGATGAAACCCGCTTCCACATCGCTGCGGCTGACGTGGCCGAGGCCGAACTCACGGATGCCCGGGGAGTCGATCAGCTCGCCGCCACCTGGGAAGTGGAACAGCCGCGCGGTAGTGGTGGTGTGGGTGCCCTGGCCGGACAGCTCCGACAGTGGGCCCACGCGGGTCTCGACTTCCGGCAGCAGGCTGTTGACCAGCGATGACTTGCCCACGCCCGACTGGCCGACGAACACGCTGATGCGCCCGTCCAACTGCCGTTGCAGCTGTTCCATGCCATCGCCGTGATGCGCCGAAACTTCCAGCACCGGGTAACCCAGGGTGCGGTAGACCGCCAGCAATGCGTTGAGCGCCGGAGCGTTCTGTTCGTCGATCAGGTCGAATTTGTTCAGCAGCAGCAACGGGCGGATGCCGGCATGTTCGGCCGCCACCAGATAGCGGTCGATCAGGTTGGCATGGGGCTCGGGCAACGGCGCGAACACAATCACGATCATGTCGACGTTGGCGGCCACCGGCTTGAGCTGGCCACGGCTGTCGGGGCGGCGCAGTTCGGTGGTGCGCGGCAGTTGAGCGACGATTACGCCGATGCCCTGGTTGCCGGCACGCCACACCACTTTGTCGCCGGTGACCAGCGCAGGCAGGTTGGCGCGCAGATGGCAACGGAACACCGAACCTGCGAGTTCGCCTTCCAGCGCCTCGACTTCGACCTGTACGCCGAAGTGCGCGATCACCAGGCCCGTTTGTTCGGGGCCCAGGTCGCCGCCCTCAAGTGCTTCCACTGCGGAGGATTCACGTTTGGCGGCGCGCGCGGCGCGCTCACCCTGAATCTTTTCGATGCGCCAGTTTTGGCGGCGATTGAGCTGGCGTTTGGCCATTGGTGTTCCGTGTCGATAATGCAAAGGATAGGTGAAACGGTCGCGAGTCTAGCATGCCCCCGCCTGCTAAACTGCGCAGCCACGCCAAGGTGCCAAGAGAATCAAGCCATGCAAAACCCACAGAACCTGATTTGGATCGATCTGGAAATGACCGGTCTGAATCCCGACACCGACGTCATCATCGAGATGGCGACCATTGTCACCGACAGTAACCTCAATACCTTGGCCGAAGGTCCGGTGATTGCCATTCATCACAGCGATGCAGTATTGGCCACCATGGATGAGTGGAACACCCGCACCCACGGCAACTCCGGCCTGACCCAGCGCGTGCGTGACAGCCGCGTCAGCATGGCCGAAGCCGAGGCCCAGACCATCGCTTTCCTGGAAAAATGGGTACCCAAGGGCAAGTCGCCGATCTGCGGCAACAGCATCTGCCAGGACCGTCGCTTCCTTTATACGCACATGAAGGCGCTGGAAAGCTACTTCCACTACCGCAACCTGGATGTGTCCACTTTGAAAGAGCTGGCCGCGCGCTGGGCGCCGGAAGTCAAAGACAGCTTCCATAAAGGCAGCACGCACCTGGCGCTGGATGATATTCGCGAGTCGATTGCCGAGTTGCAGCATTACCGCAAGCATTTCATCAAGGCCTGAAGGTGCAGCTTGCTCGCGAAGGATGCGGCTCGCTCTTTCGCCAAGCGCCCCCTTTTGGTGCCATCAGCAAATGATTAGACTGCCGACCTCTTTGCAAGGATCGCCATCATGCTGCTGATGCTGTACCTCATCGCCATCACTGCCGAAGCCATGACCGGCGCGCTGTCCGCCGGTCGGCGTGGCATGGATTGGTTTGGCGTAGTGCTGATCGCCTGCGTCACCGCCTTGGGCGGTGGTTCGGTGCGCGATGTGTTGCTCGGGCATTACCCGCTGACATGGGTCAAGCACCCGGAATACCTGGTGCTGACCTCCGTTGCCGCTCTGGTGACGATCTTTATCGCGCCGCTGATGCGCCACCTGCGTTCGCTGTTCCTGGCGCTGGACGCCGTGGGGCTGGTGGCGTTCACCTTGATCGGCTGCATGACCGCTCTGGAAATGGGCCACGGCATGCTGGTGGCGGCGGTCAGTGGCGTGATCACGGGTGTGTTCGGCGGCATCCTGCGGGATATCTTCTGCAACGATATTCCGCTGATCTTCCGCCGTGAGCTGTATGCCAGCGTGTCGTTCCTCGCAGCGTGGTTCTACATGCTGTGCCTGTATCTGGAATTACCGAGCGAGCAGGCGATTTTGCTGACGCTGTTCAGCGGCTTTCTATTGCGGCTGCTGGCGATCCGTTTCCACTGGGAAATGCCCAAGTTCGTCTACAACGACGATGTGCACTAGCGCCTGGCGTGCTGGTCGAGTGCCCACTCGACGTGTTCGCGCACCAGCTCCGATGGATAGTCCCGGCGTGCCTTCAATGCTTCGAGCACCGGGATGCTCGACGGTGCATTGCCCAGGCCCACCGCCAGGTTGCGCAGCCAGCGCTCATAACCGGCGCGGCGTAGGGGTGAGCCTTCGGTGCTGCTGAGGAATTTATCCTCGTCCCACATGAACAGCTCGGCCAGTTCGGCGTTATCCAGGTTGTGACGCGGCTTGAAATCACCCTCGGCGGTAGGGCGGGCGAAACGATTCCACGGGCAAACGATCTGACAGTCATCGCAGCCGAATACGCGATTACCGATCAACGGGCGCAGGTCTTCAGGGATCGCCGTCTTGAGTTCGATGGTCAGGTAGGAAATGCAACGCCGTGCGTCCAGCACATAGGGGCCGACGAAGGCATTGGTAGGGCAGATGTCCAGGCACGCGGTGCAGCGGCCACAGTGTTCGGTGCTATGGGGTTCGTCCACCGGCAGCGGCAAGTCAACAAACAGTTCGCTCAGGAAGAAATAGCTGCCGGCCTTGCGATTGAGTACCAGCGTGTTTTTGCCGATCCAGCCCAGCCCGGCTTGTTCGGCAATGGCTTTTTCCAGTACCGGCGCGCTGTCCACGAAGGCGCGGAAGCCAAATGGGCCGATGTGTGCCTGAATGCGGTCGGCCAGTTGCTGCACGCGCTTGCGGATCAGCTTGTGGTAGTCGCGACCCAGGGCATAACGCGAGATATAGGCTTTTTCCGGCTGGGCCAGCAATTGCGCCATTTGGGTGTCGCCGGGCAGGTAGTCCATGCGCAGCGAAACCACGCGCAAAGTGCCCGGCACCAGTTCATCCGGGTGGGAGCGCTTGCTGCCATGGGCGCCCATGTACTCCATCTCGCCGTGATAGCCCGCGTCGAGCCAGCGTTGCAGGTGCTGTTCATGCTCGGCCAGGTCCAGACCGCTGATGCCGACTTGTTGAAAGCCCAGTTCGCGGCCCCAGTCTTTGATCGATTGGGCGAGGGCGGGGAGATCGGAAGTAATAGCAGGCATGAGACACGGGAAACCACGGGTTAGATGCGTATAATTCTGCCAGACATCGGAGCTTGAAGACGCATGCCGCAGACAAAACACGAAATAACCGACGTTCAGCGCTTGTTGTTCGGCCATTTGCCGCAACTGGCTGCGCGTTCTCCGCAGGCCCATAAAGGCCAGTTCGGCCACCTGCTGGTCATCGGCGGTGACCATGGCTTCGGTGGTGCAGCGCTGCTGAGCGCCGAAAGTGCCTTGCGCAGCGGTGCAGGCATGGTGTCCCTGGCGACGCGGGCTGCGCATGTGCCGGCAGCGCTGGCACGCTTGCCGGAGGTCATGACTGTCGGTGTCAGTTCGGCTAACCAGTTGATGGGGCTGCTGGAGAAAATCTCGGTAATTGTCATTGGCCCTGGCCTGGGTGATGCGTCCTGGGGCAAAAGCCTGTTGTCGGCCGCCGCCAACGCCAAGCAGCCGCAAGTCTGGGATGCGGACGCGTTGAATCAACTGGCGAAGGGGGCTGTCAACTTGCCAGCCGGCTCGGTCATCACCCCGCACCCTGGTGAGGCGGCGCGCTTGATGGGGCTCACGACAGCCGAGGTTCAGGCCGATCGACTTAAGGTAGCGCGCGATTTAAGCCGGAAATTCAATGCAGTCGCTATTCTCAAGGGTGCTGGCAGTTTGATTGCCAGCCCGGACGGCCGGGTTTCCCGTTGTGACCAGGGCCATCCGGCGATGGCTACGGCCGGGCTGGGGGATGTACTGGCCGGCTTGGTCGGTGCCTTGCTGGCTCAAGGCATGCCGGCCTACGAGGCGAGCTGCCTGGCCGTGTGGCTACACGCCTCGGCGGGAGAGCGCCAAGGCACCTTTGGTCGCGGGCTGGCTGCCAGTGACCTGATACCTGCCATTCGTCAATTGCTGGAGGAGCAATCGCCGTGTCTGAAGTAACCCTTTTTCTGGCCGATGAAGACGCAATGGTCGCGTTCGGTCTTCGCATAGCCCAGGTAACGGCGGGCGCCGGGCTGATCTTTCTCGAGGGGGACCTGGGCGCGGGCAAAACCACGCTCTCGCGCGGCATTATCCGTGGGTTGGGCCACACGGGAGCGGTAAAAAGCCCGACGTTCACTCTGGTCGAGCCCTACGAAATTGGCCAAGTGCGGGCCTTCCATTTCGACCTTTATCGCCTGGTTGACCCTGAAGAGCTGGAGTACATGGGGATTCGGGATTATTTCGACGAAGACGCGTTATGCCTGATCGAGTGGCCAGATAAAGGCACAGGCTTTTTGCCAAAGGCGGACCTGACCATTACCATTACGCCGCATGAATCAGGACGTCAGCTGAAGTTGTTGCCCCAGAGCGTTCGTGGCCAGTCCTGGTGCGGCGCTTTGGCATTGGAATTCAAATAATTGGTGGGGTTAGGTATGCGCTTTCGCGCGTTGGTTGCTGTCGTAGGGGTATTGCTTGCGGCAATGACTTTCAATGCTCTGGCTGCTTCGCAGGTGAAAAGTGTTCGCCTGTGGCGAGCTCCGGATAACACGCGACTGGTGTTCGACCTGTCTGGCCCGGTCCAGCACAGCGTCTTTACCCTGACGGCGCCCGATCGCCTGGTGATCGACATCAACGGTGCGACCCTGGGCGCGCCGCTCAAAGTGTCCACCGCCAACACCCCGATTACCTCCATGCGCTCGGCACAGCGTACGCCGACCGATCTGCGTGTTGTTATCGACCTGAAAAAGGCCGTGACCCCGAAAAGCTTCTCTCTGGCACCGAATGCCCAGTATGGCAACCGGTTGGTGGTCGATCTGTTCGACAACGCCGCCGACGCCAACCCGTCGCCGGCGCCGACCCCGAGCGTAGCCACCGTACCCGCCGTGCCGGTCAATCCGTCGCAGCCGCAGGTCAAGTTGCCGCCACCACCGCCGGCACCGCCGGGCAAGCGCGACATTATCGTGGTGATCGATGCCGGCCACGGCGGCGAAGACCCGGGTGCGTCCGGCTCGCGCGGCCAGCATGAGAAAGATGTGGTCCTGTCCATCGCCCGTGAGCTGCAGCGCCAGGTCAACGCGATGAAAGGCTATCGTGCCGAGCTGACCCGTACCGGCGACTACTTCATTCCTTTGCGCGGTCGTACCGAAATTGCGCGCAAGAAGGGCGCCGACTTGTTTGTCTCGATCCATGCCGACGCCGCACCTTCGTCCGCAGCCTTCGGTGCTTCGGTGTTCGCCTTGTCTGATCGCGGCGCCACTTCCGAGACCGCCCGTTGGTTGGCCGACAGTGAAAACCGTTCCGACTTGATAGGCGGGGCCGGTAACGTGTCATTGGATGACAAGGACAAAATGCTCGCCGGCGTGTTGCTCGACCTGTCGATGACCGCTTCGCTGACCTCCAGCCTGAACGTCGGCCAGAAGGTACTGAGCAATATCGGCCGCGTCACTTCGCTGCACAAACAGCGGGTGGAGCAGGCTGGGTTCATGGTGTTGAAGTCGCCGGATATCCCGTCGATCCTGGTGGAAACCGGGTTTATCTCCAACTCCAACGAAGCGTCCAAGCTGGCCAGTACCAGCCACCAGCAGGCGCTGGCCCGTTCGATCAGTGCAGGTATTCGCCAGTTCTTCCAGCAGAACCCGCCACCGGGCACTTATATTGCCTGGCTGCGTGACTCCGGGAAAATCGCCCAGGGCCCGCGTGATCATCGCGTGCAGCCCGGCGACACCCTGGCCATGCTGGCTGTGAGGTTCCAGGTTTCGCCCGCGACGTTGCGCAACGCGAACAACCTGAAAACCGATGAGTTGAAAGTCGGCCAGGTGTTGACCATCCCCGGCACTGAATTGGCGGCGCAGTAATGAGTGAATCACAGTTGAACAGCGGCTCACGCATCGAACTGCTCAGCCCGCGCCTGGCCAACCAGATTGCTGCGGGCGAGGTGGTTGAGCGTCCGGCGTCGGTGATCAAGGAACTGCTGGAAAACAGCATTGACTCCGGCGCCAAGCGCATCGACGTCGATGTGGAGCAGGGCGGTGTCAAGCTCCTGCGCGTGCGCGACGACGGCAGCGGTATCTCCTCCGATGACCTGCCGCTGGCCCTGGCCCGTCACGCCACCAGCAAAATCCGCGACCTGGAAGACCTTGAACGGGTGATGAGCCTGGGGTTTCGCGGCGAGGCCCTGGCCTCTATCAGCTCCGTGGCCCGCCTGACCCTGACTTCCCGCACCCGCGACGCCGACCAGGCCTGGCAGGTAGAAACCGAAGGCCGTGACATGGCGCCTCGGGTCCAGCCGGCTGCGCATCCCGTGGGTACGTCGGTGGAAGTGCGCGATCTGTTCTTCAACACGCCGGCGCGCCGCAAATTCCTCAAGGCCGAAAAAACCGAATTCGACCACCTGCAAGAAGTGATCAAGCGCCTGGCGTTGGCGCGCTTCGACGTGGCTTTTCATCTTCGCCATAACGGCAAGTCCATCCTCAGTCTGCACGAAGCCAATGACGACGCGGCCCGCGCACGTCGTGTAGCGGCCGTTTGCGGCTCGGGTTTTCTGGAGCAGGCACTGCCGATTGAAATCGAGCGCAATGGCTTGCGCCTGTGGGGTTGGGTCGGGTTGCCGACGTTTTCCCGCAGCCAGGCGGACCTGCAGTATTTCTTCGTGAATGGTCGTGCCGTGCGCGACAAGCTGGTAGCCCACGCGGTGCGCCAGGCGTATCGCGATGTCCTGTTCAATGGGCGGCACCCCACGTTTGTACTGTTTTTTGAGGTGGACCCGTCGGTGGTGGACGTCAACGTGCACCCGACCAAACACGAAGTGCGTTTCCGTGACGGGCGCATGGTGCATGACTTCCTTTATGGCACGTTGCACCGCGCCTTGGGCGATGTACGCCCGGATGATCAGCTGTCTGCGCCTATCGTGACGGCGGTGGTACGACCTAGCGGTCCGCAAGCCGGTGAGTTCGGCCCTCAGGGAGAAATGAGCCTGGCCGCCAACCTGCTGCAATCGACGCAGCCGCAACCTTCGTATACGGCTTCAAGCTCTGGTTCTGGCTCAGGTGCCGGCGCGGGTTATCAATATCAATACACTCCGCGCCCGCAGTCGGCGGTACCGGTGGCGGAAGCCCAGGCGGCCTATCGCGAGTTCTTTGCGCCGTTGCCGGGGGCCGAGCCGGGCGCCGTTGCATTGCCGGAGGGCGGTGGTGATATTCCGCCGTTGGGTTACGCGCTGGCGCAACTCAAAGGCATCTACATCCTGGCGGAAAACGCCCATGGTCTGGTGCTGGTCGACATGCATGCCGCGCATGAGCGGATCATGTACGAACGCTTGAAGATCGCCATGGCCAGCGAAGGTCTCAGCGGCCAGCCGCTGTTGGTACCGGAGTCCCTGGCGGTCAGCCAGCGTGAAGCCGATTGCGCCGAAGAGCATCACAGCGTGTTTCAGAAACTCGGCTTCGAATTGCAGCGCCTCGGTCCGGAAACCCTGGCGATCCGCCAGATTCCTGCACTGCTCAAGCAGGCCGAAGCCAATCGCCTGGTGGCTGACGTGCTAGCAGACTTGATGGAGTACGGCACCAGCGACCGCATTCAGGCGCACATCAACGAATTGCTCGGCACTATGGCTTGTCACGGTGCCATCCGAGCCAATCGCCGCCTGGCCCTGCCGGAAATGAACGGACTGCTGCGCGACATGGAAAACACCGAGCGCAGCGGGCAATGCAACCATGGCCGGCCGACCTGGACCCAGATGGGCCTGGATGACCTGGACAAACTGTTCTTGCGCGGCCGTTGATGAGTGCCTTGCCCCCCGCAATCTTTCTGATGGGCCCCACGGCCGCCGGCAAGACCGACCTGGCCATCGAACTGACCAAGGTGTTGCCGTGCGAGTTGATCAGTGTCGACTCTGCCCTGGTTTACCGGGACATGGATATCGGTACGGCCAAGCCTTCAAAAGCGTTGTTGGCCCAGTACCCGCACCGGCTGATCGACATTATCGACCCGGCCGAGAGCTATTCGGCGGCGGATTTTCGTACCGACGCCCTGTCGGCCATGGCCGACATCACCGCGCGGGGCAATATTCCGCTGCTGGTGGGCGGCACGATGCTCTACTACAAGGCTTTGCAGGAAGGCTTGGCGGATATGCCGCCAGCTGACGCCCGGGTGCGCGCCGAGCTTGAGCAGGAGGCTGCGCGCCTTGGCTGGCAAGCCCTGCACGAGCAGTTGGCGTCTGTCGATCCGGTCTCTGCCGCACGCATTCACCCTAATGACCCCCAGCGCCTCACCCGCGCCTTGGAAGTCTGGCGTGTGAGCGGTCAGACCATGACTGAACACAGGCTGAAACAAACTGCGCAAAGTGCTGATGCAGACGCATCTGGACACTCACAATTGCCCTATACTGTGGCGAATCTGGCCATTGCTCCGGCAAATCGCCAGGTGTTGCATGAACGAATTGCACAAAGATTCACAATTATGTTGGAACAGGGGTTTGTGGACGAGGTCGTAGCACTGCGTTCAAGAGGTGACCTGCATCCCGGGCTACCTTCGATACGTGCTGTAGGCTACCGCCAAGTCTGGGATCATCTGGATGGCAAGCTGACGTCGGCCGAAATGCAGGAGCGCGGCATCATCGCCACGCGCCAATTGGCCAAACGGCAGTTCACCTGGCTGCGCAGCTGGAGCGATTTGCACTGGTTGGACAGCCTGGACAGCGACAATCTGTCACGCGCCTTGAAATACTTGGGAACGGTCTCCATATTGAGCTGAGTCCTTGCAATTGCCGTCTATCCTTGGGGGTGTGACGGCCATAAGCTATCTATTTTCCGCTTTTTTATTATTGATCCTTATAGGAGTGCGACACATGTCAAAAGGGCATTCGCTACAAGACCCTTACTTGAATACTTTACGTAAAGAGAAAGTGGGGGTTTCCATCTACCTGGTCAACGGGATCAAGCTGCAAGGCACGATCGAGTCGTTCGACCAGTTCGTGATCCTGCTGAAAAATACCGTCAGCCAGATGGTCTACAAGCACGCTATCTCGACAGTCGTTCCAGTTCGTCCAGTCCGTCTGCCTAGCGCAGGTGATGAACAGGGTGACGCTGAGCCAGGTAACGCCTGATAGGAGTCTCCTTTGTTCTTTGAGCGCCACGGTGGTGGTGAGCGAGTAATCCTCGTTCACTTGGATGGACAGGACCCTGAGGCGCGCGAAGATCCGCAGGAGTTTCAGGAGTTGGCAAATTCGGCCGGCGCCGAGACCGTTGCGTTTTTTAACGTGCCGCGTCATCGGCCAACCGCCAAATTCCTGATTGGCAGCGGCAAGGTCGAGGAACTTCGCGACCTCGTGCACGCCGAAGAAGCCGATCTGGTGATCTTCAATCACGTCCTCACACCCAGTCAGGAACGTAACCTCGAACGTGTCTTCGAGTGTCGCGTGATCGACCGTACCGGTCTGATTCTCGATATCTTCGCCCAGCGCGCCCGTACCCATGAAGGCAAGCTCCAGGTTGAACTGGCCCAGCTTGACCACATGAGCACCCGGCTGGTCCGCGGCTGGACTCACCTTGAGCGCCAGGGGGGCGGTATCGGTATGCGCGGCCCGGGTGAAACCCAGCTTGAAACCGACCGACGCCTGTTGCGGGTTCGCCTGCGCCAGATCAAGGGGCGCCTGGAGAAAGTGCGCAGCCAGCGCGAGCAGTCGCGCCGTGGCCGTTCCCGTGCGGATATCCCTACCGTTTCCCTGGTGGGCTACACCAACGCCGGTAAATCCACGCTGTTCAATAACGTGACGAAATCCGACGTGTACGCGGCCGACCAACTGTTCGCCACGCTCGACCCGACCTTGCGCCGTCTGGACCTGGATGACCTGGGGCCGATTGTCCTGGCTGATACTGTGGGTTTTATTCGTCACTTGCCCCACAAGCTGGTCGAAGCGTTTCGGTCTACGCTCGAAGAGTCGAGCAACTCGGATCTGCTGTTGCACGTGATCGATGCGGCCGAACCGGATCGCATGTTGCAGATTGAGCAGGTGATGTTGGTACTGGGCGAGATTGGTGCACAGGACTTGCCGATCCTCGAGGTCTATAACAAACTCGATTTGCTTGAAGGCGTAGAGCCACAAATTCAACGCGACGAGAACGGCAAGCCCCAGCGGGTATGGCTGTCAGCGCGTGATGGGAGTGGTTTGGAATTGCTCGAACAAGCCATTGCCGAGCTGTTGGGCAGTGATTTGTTTGTCGGTACCTTGCGCTTGCCTCAGCGTTTTGCTCGACTGCGTGCACAGTTTTTCGAGTTGGGCGCGGTACAGAAAGAAGAGCACGACGAAGAAGGTGTCAGCCTGCTGGCCGTTCGATTGCCGCGCTCGGAACTGAATCGGCTGGTCAGCCGTGAAGGCGTTGTGCCGGCGGAGTTCATCGAACAACACACTTTGCAATAAAAGCCTGAGAAAGCGGTTGTGCCGCAGCAGCAGGCATTCTGTAGCATTGGTCGGCGCGCCGTGGGCGCGTCTTTGCTTTATCAGATGGAGAGCGCTATGGCTTGGAATGAGCCGGGTGGCAACTCGAATAATCAGGATCCTTGGGGTGGTAAGCGCCGCAATAATGGCGACCGCAAGGGGCCACCGGATCTCGACGAGGCCTTCCGAAAGCTGCAGGAAAGCCTGAATGGGTTGTTCGGTGGTGGGAAAAAAAGTGGTGGTGACGACGGCGGTCGCACAAGCAAGGGTGGCGGCTACGGCCTGCTCGGCCTGGGGCTTGTCGTGCTGGCAGCCGTGTGGCTGTACAGCGCGGTCTACGTAGTGGACGAGCAGGAGCAAGCCGTGGTGCTGCGCTTCGGCAAGTACTACGAGACCGTTGGGCCGGGCCTGAACATCTACTTCCCGCCAATCGACAAGAAGTACATGGAGAACGTCACGCGTGAGCGTGCCTACACCAAGCAGGGCCAGATGCTGACCGAAGACGAGAACATCGTCGAAGTGCCGCTGACCGTGCAGTACAAGATCAGCAACCTGCAGGACTTCGTGCTGAACGTCGATCAGCCGGAAATCAGCCTGCAGCACGCGACCGAAAGTGCCCTGCGCCATGTAGTGGGCTCCACTGCGATGGACCAGGTGCTGACCGAAGGTCGTGAGTTGATGGCCAGCGAAATCAAGGAGCGCCTGCAGCGGTTCCTCGATACCTATCGCACCGGTATCACCGTCACCCAGGTGAACGTACAGAGCGCAGCGGCACCGCGTGAAGTGCAGGAAGCCTTTGACGACGTGATCCGCGCCCGTGAAGACGAGCAGCGTTCGCGCAACCAGGCTGAAACCTATGCCAATGGCGTCGTGCCGGAAGCCCGTGGTCAGGCCCAGCGCATTCTCGAGGATGCCAACGGTTACCGTGACGAAGTGGTTTCTCGCGCCAAGGGTGAGGCGGATCGCTTTACCAAGCTGGTTGCCGAGTACCGCAAGGCTCCGGAAGTCACGCGTGAGCGTCTGTACCTGGACACCATGCAGGAAGTCTTCAGCAATACCAGCAAGGTTCTCGTGACCGGCAACAAAGGTGGGCAGAGCAATCTGCTGTACCTGCCGCTGGACAAGATGATCGAAGGTGGTCGTAGCGGCACCGGCGCGCCGTCTACCGGTTCGACATCGGCTGCCAACGAAGCGAGCGCCCGTTCGGCCGCTGACTTGCTGCAACAGCAAACACGTACCAGGGAGAGTCGTTGATGAGCAATAAATCGCTGACCGCCCTGATTGTGGGCGTCGTCGTGGTCATCGCTGCCTGGAACTGCTTCTACATCGTGTCTCAGACCGAGCGTGCGGTGTTGCTGCAATTCGGTCGTGTGGTGCAGGCGGATGTCCAGCCGGGCCTGCATGTGAAGGTCCCCTACGTCAACCAGGTGCGCAAGTTCGACGGCCGCCTGATGACCCTGGATGCACCGACACAGCGCTTCCTGACCCTGGAAAAGAAAGCCGTGATGGTTGACGCCTACGCCAAGTGGCGCGTCAAGGATGCCGAGCGTTTCTACACTGCGACCTCCGGCCTCAAGCAGATTGCCGATGAGCGTTTGTCGCGCCGTCTGGAATCGGGCCTGCGTGACCAGTTTGGTAAGCGCACCCTGCACGAGGTGGTATCCGGTGAGCGTGATGCGCTGATGGCTGACATCACGCGTTCGCTGAATGCGATGGCGGAAAAAGAGCTGGGCATTGAAGTGATCGATGTCCGGGTCAAGGCCATCGACCTGCCGAAGGAAGTGAACCGCAGCGTGTTCGAGCGCATGAGCACCGAGCGTGAGCGTGAAGCCCGTGAGCACCGCGCCAAGGGTAACGAGTTGGCCGAAGGTATCCGTGCGGATGCGGACCGTCAGCGCCGTGTACTGCTGGCGGAAGCCTATCGTGAGTCTGAAGAGGCGCGCGGTGATGGCGACGCTCAAGCGGCGGCGATCTACGCCAAGGCTTATGGTCAAGACCAGGAGTTCTACGCGTTCTACCGTAGCCTGCGTGCCTACCGTGAAAGCTTCGCGAACAAAACCGACGTCATGGTGCTGGACCCAAGTAGCGATTTCTTCCGCTACCTGGAAAAAGCCAAGTAAAAGCCTGTGACTTTAAGGCGCACTCCGTCGGGCGGCTAAAACGCCTGGCGGGGTGATCCTTTCACAAAACGGGTGTATGATGCGGCAGCCGGGAAATTCCCGGCTTTTTTGCGTCTGCGTGTTTGATTCGGCAGGCGTGACAGGTTTTTCGAGGAAAGTGCCCGACGAGGCCGCTAGCAGGCCGATCGTCACGTCGCTCTTGCGCGTGGTTTATGCAGACGGCGGGTATTTTCTGCTTCACTCAAGGCTCGGCCGAGGGCTGGCCGCCCGGATCATAGGGGAATGGCGTAATGGCAACGGTAGACCGCTGGCTGCTGCCAGATGGCATCGAAGAAGTACTGCCACCGGAAGCTGCGCGCATTGAAGTAGCGCGTCGCCAGGTGTTGGATCTGTTCCAGAGCTGGGGTTACGAGTTTGTCGTCACCCCCCATATCGAGTACCTGGAATCCCTGCTGACCGGCGCGGGCCAGGATCTGGATTTGCGCACCTTCAAGGTCATCGATCCACAATCAGGCCGGCAGATGGGCTTCCGTGCGGACATCACGCCGCAAGTGGCGCGTATCGATGCGCACACCCTGCGTCGCGAAGGTCCGAGCCGTCTGTGTTACGCCGGCAGTGTGCTGCATGCGCAGCCTCGTGCCTTGTCGTCTTCCCGTAGCCCGATCCAGTTGGGTGCCGAGTTGTACGGCGATGCCAGCCCGAGCAGCGACGTCGAAGTAATCAGCTTGATGCTGGCGATGCTGCAACTGGCGGATGTGCCGGATGTGCACATGGACCTGGGTCATGTCGGTATCTACCGCGGCCTGGCCCGTGCGGCCGGTTTGTCCGGTGAAGTGGAGCAACAGTTGTTCGATGCCCTGCAACGCAAGGCCATCGATGAGGTCGTCGCCCTGACTGCCGGCGTGCCTGCCGATCTGGCCGACATGCTGCGTGCGCTGGTGAACCTGTGCGGTGGTCGTGAAGTGCTGGTGGCTGCGCGTGAGCGCCTGGCCAATGCGCCGGCGCCGGTACTCGCGGCACTGAATGACGTACTGGCGATTGCCGAGCAGCTGTCGGCGCGTTTCCCGGAACTGCCGCTGTACTTTGATTTGGGCGAGTTGCGCGGCTACCACTACCACACCGGTGTGGTGTTCGCCGTATTTGTACCGGGTGTTGGCCAGGCCATCGCCCAGGGTGGCCGTTACGATGATATTGGCGCCGACTTCGGTCGAGCGCGTCCGGCCACTGGCTTTTCCACCGATTTGAAAACCCTGGTGACCCTGGGGCGTGCTGAGGTCGAGCTGCCGTCTGGTGGCATCTGGATGCCTGACAGTACGGACGCAGCACTCTGGCAGCAGGTTTGCCAGTTGCGCAGCGAGGGTCAGCGTGTCGTCCAGGCATTGCCTGGACAGCCATTGGCCGCCGCCCGTGAAGCGGACTGTGACCGGCAATTGATTCTGCAGAACGGGCTTTGGCAAGTATCGCCACTGGCTTCTTGAGTTTTCCTGCCGGCCATCGCCGGCACCAAGTTTGCGCGAATGAGGACAAGTGTTATGGGTAAGAATGTCGTAGTCCTGGGCACCCAATGGGGTGATGAGGGCAAAGGCAAGATCGTTGATCTGCTGACCGAACATGCTGCCGCCGTAGTGCGCTACCAAGGTGGTCACAACGCCGGCCACACGCTGGTTATCGACGGCGAAAAAACCGTCTTGCACCTGATCCCGTCTGGCGTGCTGCGCGAAGGCGTGCAGTGCCTGATTGGCAACGGCGTGGTAGTTGCACCTGACGCCTTGCTGCGTGAGATCACCAAGCTGGAAGAGAAAGGCGTACCGGTGCGCGAGCGCCTGCGTATCAGCCCTTCCTGCCCGCTGATCCTGTCCTTCCACGTTGCGCTGGACCAGGCTCGTGAAAAAGCCCGTGGCGAGCTGAAGATCGGTACCACCGGTCGTGGTATCGGCCCGGCCTACGAAGACAAGGTCGCGCGTCGCGGCCTGCGTGTGGGCGACCTGCTCAACATGCCGCGCTTTGAAGACAAGCTGCGTGAGCTGGTGGATTACCACAACTTCATGCTGGTGGGTTATTACAAAGAGCCGGCGATCGAGTTCGACAAAACCCTGGCTGAATGCAAGGAATACGCTGAGCTGCTCAAGCCGTTGATGCTGGACGTGACTGCTGAGCTGCACGACCTGCGCCGCGCCGGCAAAGACATCATGTTCGAAGGCGCCCAGGGTTCGTTGCTGGACATCGACCACGGTACCTATCCTTATGTGACCAGCTCCAACACCACCGCAGGTGGCGTTGCGACAGGTTCGGGCGTGGGTCCAATGTTCCTGGACTACATCCTGGGCATTACCAAGGCCTACACCACGCGTGTCGGTTCTGGCCCGTTCCCGACTGAGCTGTTCGACGAAGTCGGTGCGCACCTGGCCAAACAAGGTCACGAATTCGGTGCGACCACCGGGCGTGCTCGTCGTTGCGGCTGGTTCGATGCCGTTATCCTGCGTCGCGCTATCGACGTGAACAGCATCTCGGGCATCTGCCTGACCAAGCTGGACGTACTCGATGGTCTGGAAACCATCAATATCTGCGTTGGCTACAAAGATGCGCAGGGCAAGGATGTTGCTCCGACTGACGCCGACAGCTATGTGGGCCTGCTGCCAGTGTACGAAGAAGTACCGGGCTGGACCGAATCGACCGTGGGTGCCAAAACCCTGGAAGAGCTGCCCGCCAACGCCCGTGCTTATATCAAGCGTGTGGAAGAGCTGATTGGCGCACCGATCGACATTATTTCGACGGGCCCGGACCGCAACGAGACAATCGTTCTGCGTCACCCGTTCGCTTAATAAGCTGTTGATGTAAAAAGCAAAGGGCTCCTTCGGGAGCCCTTTGTCGTTTTTGCCTGGCAAACGGCACGGGCCTTGCTTCGGTTCTTTCCTTCGCGGTGCTATCGGATTAATGGCACCCAGGTGGAGGGATTCCCGATGTCTGCCGTTCTGTCATTGTTACAAAGCCGTCTGTTGCGGCCGGTGTTCGTTACCCTTGGTATCGCTCTTTTGGTGCAGGTGTTGGTGGCTGTCGCTCTGACGCGGAGCACCGTCACTGCGCTTGAGGCTGATTTGGGCAATCGGCTGGGGGGAGACAGTCAGAAATTGTCGGGTGAGCTGGCGCAAGCCGGTAAAGAGGTCACGTCGAGCCTGGACAGCCTGTCTTCGAGTACGCGCCAGCGTCTCACTACCGGTTTATCTTCGCGCTTGCAGGAAGAGCAGAAGCAGCTGCGCGCGGCTTTGGAAAAAGACTTGAAGGACTCTGCCAACGACATGGCGCAACTGCTCGCGTCGGTGGCGCCTCGCGCCATGTGGGACAGTGACGTGCCGACCCTGTCGGAGTTCGCCCGACGTGCCCAGCGTAATCCCAATGTGCTGTTCGTGGTGTATGACGATGCGGCGGGGGAGCACTTGACGCGCTACCTGAATCGGGAAAACCCGATCAACCAGGCCCTGCTGGAAAAGGGTCAGGGTGACCGTGCCCTGGACAAGGTCTTGAATGCTGCCAAGAACGATCCGTCGGTGTACTACGTCGAGGCGTCCATCAGCCCTAACGGTGTGGAAATCGGCAAGGTCATCATGGGAGTTTCGACTGCATCGGTAGAGACTGACCTGGCTGCTCTGGATAAACGCTTTGCTTTGCTCATTGCCAGCAGTGATCAACTGGTGGGTGACAGCCTCAAGGGGGCAGCTGCCGACAGTGCGAGCGCAATGGGCGCACGCCTGCAGTCGGCTCAGGTCACCGCCACTCAGATGGCTGCCAATACCGCCAGTGCTGTACAGGAGGCTGCTGGCACTCTGCGCTGGCGCATCGGTATGGGGCTCGCCATTGTCGGTTTCGGCGTACTGCTGTTGGTCGCTATCGTGTTGGGGCGTCGTGTGGTCAACCGCCTGAAGCTGCTGATTGCCGCCATGGATGATCTGGCGGCGGGTGAGGGCGACCTGACCAAGCGTGTGCAAATCAACAGCCAGGACGAAATCGGCGCCATGGCCTCGGCGGTCAATCGTTTTGTGGATAAGTTGCAACCGATCGTACGCGAGGCGGGCGATGTGGCTCAGCGAACCGGCGTAGAGATCGGAGCCATGACCCTTCGCAATGCCGGTGCTGATGCGGCGGCTGGTTTGCAGCGTGATGAAGTGGCCGAGAGCTTGCGCGCGCTGTCGCAGATGGCGGATGAGGCCCAGGCTGAAAGCCATGCAATGCAGGCGGCGTTACAGCAGGTGGTGGATATCCGTCAGGCCACGGATGAGAACTCGCGGACTTCGGCGCAAGTCGGCAGCTTGATCGAAGCCTTGGCCGGGCAAGTGCAGGCCGGCTCCCAGGTGATCGAGCGGTTGGCGCAGCAAAGCGAGCAGATCGAAGTGGTGCTGACGGTCATCCACGGGATCGCCGAGCAAACCAATTTGTTGGCCCTCAACGCTGCAATCGAAGCGGCGCGTGCCGGTGAGACCGGGCGCGGCTTTGCGGTCGTGGCGGATGAGGTGCGGGCCCTGGCCAGCAAAACCCAAAGCTCAACCGGTGACATCCAGGCCCATATCGTGGCGTTGCAGCAGGGCGCGCGTGAGGCGGTGGAAACCATCGGCAAAGCCGGGCGCCAGGCCAGCGAAGGGCTGCTGGTGTTGCGCGACAGCGTGCGCTTGCAGCAGACCGTGCAGGCGTCGGTTGAACAGGTGCATGCGGCGATCGGTTTGGCGACGCGCGCAGCCGAGCATCAGGCCCAAGGCGCCCATGCGGTACGTGGTCGTGTCGAGGTGATCCATGCACAGGCGGAGCGTGCTGCGCAGGCAGTGGTAGAGACCACCGCCAGCGGCAAGGTGCTGGACGGGTTGGCGGCGCAGTTGAAGGCGAGCCTGGGGCAGTTCCGGGCCTAGGGGTTTGTCAGCAGGGATGCTGGCAGTCCCGACGTGGCGTCAACAGGAGCGCGTAGTGCACTGTTGACGCGAATGTCAGTGCAAGCGTCACCCCCGGGCTAATGCCAGTCAGTTAAGAGTGAAGGCTGTATTTGTGGCGAGGGAGCTTGCTCCCGTTGGGCCGCGAAGCGGCCCCGCTCTTTGTTTACAAAGCATGGGACTGCTGCGCAGTCCAACGGGAGCAAGCTCCCTCGCCACAGGTTACTTTTTAGCCTTTCTCTTTCTTAACTGACTGGCATTACACCCTTAGGCTTGTCTTCAAGAAGTGCGGGGGAGGGAGTTGCAGGGAAGGTTTTCGAACGTCAGAAACGAAAAAACCCGCTTTCGCGGGTTTGATCTGAATTTGGTGCCCAGGAGAAGACTCGAACTTCCACGACCGTAAGGTCACCAGCACCTGAAGCTGGCGTGTCTACCAATTTCACCACCTGGGCATTATCAGCAACGCTTGCGCTGTTGATGGAGCGAACTATACGGAGGGCTTTTTGATCTGTAAACCCCTGATAACAAAAATATAAATCAATATTTTCGTTGAAAATCAAAGGCCTGAAACACAAAAACCCGCTTTCGCGGGTTTTTGGGAGACTCGAGGTTGAACCTTGAGTTTGAAATTGGTGCCCAGGAGAAGACTCGAACTTCCACGACCTTGCGATCACCAGCACCTGAAGCTGGCGTGTCTACCAATTTCACCACCTGGGCAGCATCAACAACGTTGCCGTCGTCGATGGCGCGCACTATACGGAGCGATTTTTGAGCTGTAAACCCCTACTATGAAAAAAACTGGGAAATTTCGTCAATGGTGGTGCAAGGTCCGTGTCAGGAGGCTGCAAAAGACTTTTAAACACTTGTTGGCGCCTGAAATTTCCCGTTTCAATACGCGTATGCCAAACTAACCCGCATATAGACAAGGTGAAAACTCTCTAATGGCCGATTGGCAATCCCTCGATCCCGAGGCCGCTCGTGAAGCGGAAAAATACGAAAACCCAATTCCTAGCCGCGAACTGATCCTGGCGCACCTCGCCGATCGGGGTTCGCCTGCTAGCCGCGAACAATTGGTTGAAGAATTCGGTCTGACCACCGAAGACCAACTCGAAGCCCTGCGCCGCCGCCTGCGCGCCATGGAGCGCGACGCACAACTGATCTACACCCGCCGTGGTACTTACGCGCCTGTGGACAAGCTCGACCTGATCCTCGGCCGTATCGCCGGTCACCGTGACGGTTTCGGCTTTCTGATCCCGGATGACGGCAGCGACGACCTGTTCATGAGTCCGGCGCAAATGCGCCTGGTGTTCGATGGCGACCGTGCCCTGGCCCGCGTATCCGGCCTGGACCGTCGCGGTCGCCGTGAGGGCGTGATCGTAGAAGTGGTGTCCCGTGGTCACGAGACCATCGTGGGGCGTTACTTCGAAGAAGGCGGTATCGGCTTTGTGGTGCCGGACAATCCCAAGGTCCAGCAGGAAGTGCTGATCACTCCGGGCCGCAATGCCAATGCCAAGGTCGGTCAGTTCGTCGAGGTGAAAATCACCCACTGGCCAACCCCGCGCTTCCAGCCGCAAGGTGATGTCATCGAAGTGGTCGGCAACTACATGGCGCCGGGCATGGAAATCGATGTCGCGCTGCGCACCTACGATATTCCTCACGTCTGGCCTGAAGCCGTCGTGAAAGAAGCCCGCAAGCTCAAGCCGGAAGTCGAAGAGAAGGACAAAGAGAAGCGCATCGACCTGCGCCACCTGCCGTTCGTCACTATCGACGGTGAAGATGCCCGCGACTTTGACGATGCGGTCTACTGCGAAGCCAAACCTGGCAAGTTGCGCCTGTTTTCCGGCGGCTGGAAGTTGTATGTGGCGATTGCCGACGTTTCCAGCTACGTGAAGATCGGCTCTGCCTTGGACAACGAAGCCCAAGTACGTGGTAACTCGGTGTACTTCCCCGAGCGCGTGATTCCGATGCTGCCCGAGGAGTTGTCCAACGGCCTGTGCTCGCTGAATCCGAAAGTCGACCGTTTGGCCATGGTATGCGAGATGACCATCTCGAAAACCGGCGAAATGACCGATTACCAGTTCTACGAAGCGGTGATCCATTCCCAGGCGCGCCTGACCTACAACAAGGTCAGCACCATCCTGGAAGCGCCGAAGACCAGCGAAGCCAAGGCTCTGCGTACCGAATACGCAGGTGTTGTGCCGCACCTCAAGCAGCTGTATGCGCTGTACAAGGTATTGTTGGGCGCACGTCATACCCGTGGCGCGATCGATTTTGAAACCCAGGAAACCCGGATTGTCTTCGGTTCCGAGCGCAAGATCGCCGCGATCACCCCGACCACCCGTAACGATGCGCACAAGCTGATCGAGGAATGCATGCTGGCGGCCAACGTGGCCACCGCTGAGTTCCTGAAAAAGCACGAAATCCCTGCGTTGTATCGTGTGCACGATGGTCCGCCACCTGAGCGTCTGGAAAAACTGCGCGCGTTCCTCGGCGAGCTCGGCCTGTCCCTGCATAAAGGCAAGGACGGCCCGACGCCGAAGGATTACCAGGCTCTGCTGGCCAGCATCAAGGATCGTCCGGATTACCATGTGATCCAGACTGTCATGCTGCGCTCCCTGAGCCAGGCGGTGTACAGCGCCGACAACCAGGGGCACTTCGGCCTGAATTACGAGGCGTACACCCACTTCACCTCGCCGATTCGCCGTTACCCGGACTTGTTGACGCACCGGGCGATCCGCAGCGTGATCCACTCCAAGCAGAACACCCCGCACGTCAAACGCGCTGGTGGCATGACCATTCCGAAGGCGCGGATCTATCCGTACGACGAAGCGGCCCTGGAACAGTTGGGCGAGCAGTGCTCCATGAGCGAGCGCCGTGCCGACGAAGCGACCCGCGACGTGGTGAACTGGCTCAAGTGCGAGTTCATGAAGGATCGCGTAGGCGAGTCGTTCCCAGGCGTGATCACGGCCGTGACCGGTTTTGGTTTGTTCGTCGAGTTGACCGACATCTACGTCGAGGGGCTGGTGCACGTAACCGCCTTGCCGGGTGACTACTATCACTTCGATCCGGTGCATCACCGCCTGGCAGGCGAGCGCACCGGTCGCAGCTTCCGTTTGGGCGACACCGTGGAAGTGCAGGTCATGCGCGTCGACCTCGACGAGCGCAAGATCGACTTCGGCATGTCCGACAAACCCGCCGAATCACCGGGCAACCGTAAAAAGCGTGGCAGCGAAACCGCTGCGCCAGCCTCCAAGGGCAAAAGCGCTCCTGCAAAAGCAGCAGAGCCTGAGCCGGCCAGGGCCGGTCGTCGTTCGTCCACCAAGGACAAGGCCGCCGAAGCCTACCGCCCAAGCGATGCCGCTGCGAAAAACGCTGAGCTGCGCAAGAGCCGTGAGTTGAAGCAGCAGTTGCTCAACGAAGCCAAAAATGGTGGTAAAGCGGCGTCTGGGGGAAAGTCCCGCGCGGCGGAAAATCCGTCAAGCAAACCGAGTAAACACCGTAAAGGCCCGCCTAAAGCGGGTTCGGCCCCCGCGAAAAGCGGCGGGTCGCGCAAACCTAAGGCCAAGTCATGAGTCTGGAAAAAATCTACGGCGTGCACGCCGTGGAAGCACTGCTGCGTCACCATCCCAAGCGCGTCAAGCAGGTGTGGCTGGCAGAAGGTCGCAGCGAGCCGCGTGTGCAAACGCTGGTCGAACTGGCCAACGAAAACCGCGTCGCCATCGGCCAGGCCGAACGTCGTGAAATGGATGCGTGGGTGGAAGGCGTTCACCAGGGTGTGGTTGCGGACGTCAGTCCGAGCCAGGTCTGGGGCGAAGCGATGCTTGATGAGCTGCTCGACCGTACTGAAGGCGCGCCGCTGCTGCTGGTGCTGGACGGCGTGACCGACCCGCACAACCTCGGTGCTTGCCTGCGCTCGGCGGATGCCGCCGGTGCGCTGGCGGTGATCGTGCCTAAAGACAAGTCGGCGACCTTGACGCCGGTCGTGCGTAAAGTCGCCTGTGGCGCGGCCGAAGTGATTCCGCTGGTGGCCGTGACCAACCTGGCGCGTACCCTGGAGAAACTCCAGCAGCGTGGCCTGTGGGTTGTGGGTACGGCAGGGGAGGCTGAGGTCAGCATTTATGACCAGGACCTCACCGGCCCGACCATCCTGATCATGGGCGCCGAAGGCAAGGGCATGCGCCGCCTCACCCGTGAGCATTGCGATTACCTGGTGCACCTGCCGATGGCTGGTAGCGTCAGCAGCCTCAACGTGTCGGTCGCCACCGGCGTGTGCCTGTTCGAAGCGCAGCGTCAGCGGGCCGCTACGCGAAAGCGCTGAGTTTCCAGCTCTAAGCTGCAAGTTTGAACGCTCGGTGGCATTACCACTTGTAGCGTGCAGCTTGCAGCTTGCCCCCTGCTCCTCTACTATTGCGCCCCTTGCCTTCCTGGCAGGCACCGATGTGCCTCTCTGCGGCAAGATCCATAAGTGTCATTCACTCCTTGTCTGACCGTTTTTGAGCGGCAGGCTACAACCCGTAAGGAGCATTCATGCGTCATTACGAAATCATCTTTTTGGTCCACCCGGATCAAAGCGAGCAAGTCGGCGGCATGGTTGAGCGTTACACCAAGCTGATCGAAGAAGACGGCGGCAAAATCCACCGTCTGGAAGATTGGGGCCGTCGTCAACTGGCCTACGCAATCAACAATGTTCACAAGGCTCACTACGTGATGCTGAACGTTGAGTGCACTGGCAAGGCCCTGGCCGAGCTGGAAGACAACTTCCGCTACAACGATGCAGTGATCCGTAACCTGGTCATCCGTCGCGAAGAAGCCGTTACCGGCCAATCCGAGATGCTCAAGGCTGAAGAAAACCGCAGTGAGCGCCGTGAGCGTCGCGACCGTCCTGAGCACGAAGGCGCTGATAGCGCTGATAGTGATGACAGCGACAACAGCGATAACGCTGACGAGTAATCCACGGACCTTTTAAGGAGCCTATCAAATGGCACGTTTCTTCCGTCGTCGTAAATTCTGCCGCTTCACCGCTGAAGACGTGAAAGAGATCGATTACAAAGATCTCAACACTCTGAAAGCCTACGTATCCGAGACCGGCAAAATCGTTCCAAGCCGTATCACCGGTACCAAAGCTCGTTATCAGCGTCAGCTGGCCACCGCTATCAAGCGCGCCCGCTTCCTGGCCCTGCTGGCCTACACCGACAGCCACGGCCGCTGAGACCGGGCAGTCGACAAGTAGTAAGGGATTGAATGCATGCGCGCCTTAGCTGAGTTCATCATGCGCGGCCGTGTGCAGGCCACTCTGGTAGTGGCTGGCTGTGCGGCATTGCCGTTGTTTTATTGGTTGGGTGCTGCTGCAGGTTGCCTTGTGCTCCTGCGGCGCGGTTTGAAGGACGCCGTTGGCGTTCTTGCCTTGGGATTGTTGCCGGCCTTGATCTGGTGGCTGCAATTCGGTGATCCACGGGTACTTCTGGTACTGCTGGGGTCATCGAGCCTTGCGTTGGTTTTACGCGCAAGCGAGTCCTGGGTCCGTACGCTGCTGGTCAGCGTGGCATTGGGTTTGGTGTACTCGGTGATGCTTGGCGCGGCTTTCCGCCCGCAGATCGAGGCGCTGGCGCAAGAGATCGTCAAGATCCTGCCGCTGGCCCTCGGGGATATCTACCAGCAATTGTCGGTAGATGAGCGAGCGCGGTTTGTGTCACTGATTGCTCCGGTCCTGACCGGCCTGATTGCGGCACTGTTGCAGGTTGTCAGCGTGATGAGCCTGATTCTTGGGCGTTACTGGCAGGCGTTGTTGTACAACCCGGGTGGTTTTGGTCGCGAATTCCGCAGTATCAGAATCCCGGCCGGGCCGGCGATGTTGCTGCTGGCGTGCATGGTTGTCGGGCCGAACTTCGGTCCTCAGATGGCCTTGCTTGCGCCGATTTGCAGCGTACCGCTGGTGTTTGCCGGACTGGCCTTGATCCATGGGCTGGTTGCGCGAAAGCGCCTGGCCAAGTTTTGGCTGGTGGGGTTGTACGTCACGTTGTTGCTGTTCATGCAGCTGATCTATCCGTTACTCGTGGTTTTGGCCATTGTCGACGGCCTGATTGATTTTCGCGGTCGTCTGGCGCCGAAAGACGCCGATAGCGCGAACGGTGAAGGTTAAAAGTTAGAGGATTTTCACATGCAACTGATCCTTCTGGAAAAAGTCGCCAACCTGGGCAACCTGGGCGACAAAGTGAACGTTAAGGCCGGCTACGGTCGTAACTACCTGCTGCCATACGGCAAAGCCACCGCTGCAACCGCTGCCAACCTGGCTGCGTTTGAAGAGCGTCGTGCTGAGCTGGAAAAAGCAGCAGCAGACAAAAAAGCTTCGGCTGAAACCCGCGCTGCCCAACTGGCTGAGCTGGAAGTGACTATCACTGCCACCGCTGGTGACGAAGGCAAGCTGTTCGGTTCGATCGGCACCCACGACATCGCTGATGCACTGACCGCCTCGGGCGTTGAAGTGCAGAAGAGCGAAGTTCGTCTGCCGAACGGCACCATCCGCAACGTAGGCGAATTCGACGTAGCCGTGCACCTGCACGCTGAAGTTGAAGCCACCGTACGCGTTGTCGTGGTAGCAGCTTAAGTCGCACCTAACTGGCTGGCACCTCGTGTGCCAGACGGTTAACATCGGGCACGATCCTGTTTACAGGTCGTGCCTTTTGTTTTTCTACACACCCCCAATTCCAAGTGGCCATGAACGATATTTCAGCTCCCGAGCAATACGATCTGCAAACCGCTGCCCTGAAGGTGCCGCCGCATTCCATCGAGGCCGAACAGGCCGTGCTCGGTGGCTTGATGCTGGACAACAACGCCTGGGAACGCGTGCTGGATCAGGTTTCGGACGGCGATTTCTATCGGCATGACCACCGCCTGATCTTCCGCGCCATCGCCAAGCTGGCCGACCAGAACTCGCCGATCGACGTGGTGACCCTGGCCGAGCAACTCGACAAGGAAGGCCAGACCTCCCAGGTCGGCGGTCTCGGTTACCTGGGAGAGCTTGCGAAAAATACGCCGTCCGTCGCCAACATCAAGGCCTATGCCCAGATCGTTCGCCAACGGGCCACTCTGCGTCAGTTGATCGGTATCAGCACCGAAATCGCCGACAGCGCCTTCAACCCCGAGGGGCGCACGGCCGAAGAAATTCTTGATGAGGCCGAGCGCCAGATCTTCCAGATCGCTGAAGCGCGGCCCAAAACCGGCGGGCCGGTAGGCGTCAACGAGTTGTTGACCAAGGCCATCGACCGCATCGACACCCTGTTCAACACCGATGCCGCCATTACCGGTATTTCCACCGGCTACACCGACCTCGACGAGAAAACCAGCGGCCTGCAACCGGCCGACTTGATCATCGTCGCCGGCCGTCCGTCGATGGGTAAGACCACCTTCGCGATGAACCTGGTGGAAAACGCCGTATTGCGCAGTGACAAGACGGTATTGGTGTACTCCCTCGAGATGCCTGGCGAATCGCTGATCATGCGTATGCTCTCGTCACTGGGGCGCATCGACCAGACCAAGGTGCGTTCCGGCCAACTGGAAGACGATGACTGGCCGCGCCTGACCTCGGCGGTCAACCTGCTCAACGACCGCAAGCTTTTCATCGATGACACCGCCGGCATCAGCCCGTCGGAAATGCGCGCGCGTACCCGCCGCCTGGTGCGTGAGCACGGTGACATCGCGCTGATCATGATCGATTACCTGCAGTTGATGCAGATCCCGGGTTCCAGTGGCGACAACCGTACCAACGAGATTTCCGAAATCTCCCGATCCTTGAAAGCCCTGGCCAAGGAATTCAACTGCCCGGTGGTGGCGCTGTCCCAGCTCAACCGCTCCCTGGAGCAACGCCCCAACAAGCGTCCGGTGAACTCCGACTTGCGGGAATCCGGAGCGATCGAGCAGGACGCCGACGTAATCATGTTCGTGTATCGCGATGAGGTGTATCACCCCGAGACCGAACACAAAGGCATCGCCGAAATCATCATCGGCAAGCAGCGGAACGGCCCCATCGGTTTCATCCGGTTGGCCTTCATCGGCAAGTACACGCGTTTCGAGAACCTGGCGCCGGGTAGTTACAACTTCGACGACGACGAGTAAGCCCTCTGCTCAATTCCGACCGTTATCGTCGGAATTGGTCAAAATTTGTGCTATATTCCGCGCCCGCGATTTCTCATCTCAGTTTTTTCATCTCAACACCGGTCATCGTCATGCAAACAGCCAAGCCGTTATTTGACTATCCCAAGTACTGGGCCGAGTGTTTCGGTCCAGCGCCGTTCCTGCCGATGAGCAGGGAGGAGATGGATCAGCTTGGCTGGGATTCCTGCGACATCATCATCGTCACCGGTGATGCCTACGTTGACCATCCGTCGTTCGGCATGGCGATCATCGGCCGGCTGCTGGAGTCCCAGGGCTTTCGCGTCGGGATCATTGCCCAGCCGAACTGGCAGTCCAAAGACGACTTCATGAAGCTCGGCGAGCCGAACCTGTTCTT
This sequence comes from Pseudomonas sp. BCA17, assembly GCF_004519405.1. GTDB lineage: Bacteria > Pseudomonadota > Gammaproteobacteria > Pseudomonadales > Pseudomonadaceae > Aquipseudomonas. Next base: position 104,331 of record NZ_SGWI01000009.1, read on the forward strand.
CGGCGTCGCGGCCGGCAACATGGATTCGATGATCAACCGCTACACCGCCGACAAGAAAATCCGCTCCGACGACGCCTACACCCCCGGCGGCATGGCCGGCAAGCGCCCGGACCGCGCGAGCCTGGTGTACAGCCAGCGTTGCAAGGAAGCCTACAAACACGTGCCGATCGTGCTCGGCGGCATTGAAGCCTCCCTGCGCCGGATCGCCCACTACGACTATTGGCAGGACCGGGTGCGCAACTCGATCCTGATCGACGCCAGCGCCGACATCCTGCTGTACGGCAACGCCGAGCGGGCCATCGTCGAGGTTGCCCAGCGCCTGTCGTGGGGCCACAAGATCGAAGACATCACCGATGTGCGCGGCACCGCGTTCATTCGCCGTGACACGCCTGCGGGCTGGTACGAAGTGGACTCCACGCGTATCGATCGTCCGGGCAAGATCGACAAGATCATCAACCCGTACGTGAATACCCAGGACACCCAGGCCTGCGCCATCGAGCAAGAAAAGGGGCCTGTTGAAGATCCGTCGGAAGCCAAGGTCGTGCAGATCCTGGCCAGCCCGAAGATGACCCGCGACAAGACCGTGATCCGCCTGCCCTCGGTGGAAAAGGTGCGCAATGACGCCGTGCTCTATGCCCATGCCAACCGCGTGTTGCACCTGGAAACCAACCCGGGCAACGCCCGCGCCCTGGTGCAGAAGCACGGTGAAGTGGACGTGTGGTTCAACCCGCCGCCCATACCGATGACCACCGAAGAAATGGATTACGTGTTCGGCATGCCTTACGCACGTATTCCGCACCCGGCGTATGGCAAGGAAAAAATCCCGGCCTACGACATGATCCGTTTCTCGGTGAACATCATGCGGGGCTGCTTCGGCGGCTGCACGTTCTGCTCGATCACCGAGCATGAAGGTCGCATCATCCAGAACCGTTCCGAAGAGTCGATCATTCGCGAGATCGAAGAGATCCGCGACAAGGTTCCGGGTTTTACCGGGGTCATCTCCGACCTCGGCGGCCCGACCGCGAACATGTACCGGATTGCCTGCAAGAGCCCGGAAATCGAATCTGCGTGCCGCAAGCCATCGTGCGTGTTCCCGGGCATCTGCCCGAACCTCAACACCGACCACTCGTCGTTGATCCAGCTGTATCGCAGCGCCCGTGCATTGCCGGGTGTGAAGAAGATCCTGATCGCTTCCGGCCTGCGCTACGACCTGGCCGTGGAGTCGCCGGAGTATGTGAAAGAGTTGGTCACGCACCACGTCGGTGGCTACCTCAAGATCGCTCCGGAACACACCGAGGAAGGCCCGCTCAACCAGATGATGAAGCCGGGCATCGGCAGCTATGACAAGTTCAAGCGCATGTTCGAGAAGTACACCAAGGAAGCGGGCAAGGAGCAGTACCTGATTCCTTACTTCATCGCGGCTCACCCCGGCACCACTGATGAAGACATGATGAACCTGGCCCTGTGGCTCAAGGGCAACGGCTTCCGTGCCGACCAGGTGCAGGCGTTCTACCCGTCACCGATGGCCACCGCCACGGCGATGTACCACTCGGGAAAGAACCCGCTGCGCAAGGTCACCTACAAGAGCGATGCGGTGACCATCGTCAAGAGCGAGGAGCAGCGCCGTCTGCACAAGGCGTTCCTGCGCTATCACGACCCTAAAGGCTGGCCGATGCTGCGTGAGGCATTGACCCGCATGGGCCGTGCCGACCTGATCGGGCCGGGCAAGGACCAATTGATTCCGCTGCACCAGCCGTCCACCGACAGCTACCAGAGTGCACGTCGCAAGAACTCGACACCGGCAGGCAGCCACAAGGTCGCCAAGGAAACCACCACCCGGATCCTCACTCAGCACACCGGCCTGCCACCCCGTGGCAGCGACGGCAGCAACCCGTGGGACAAGCGCGAGCAAGCCAAGGCCGCGGCCCAGGCGCGCAACAAGCAGGCCGCCAAGGAGCGCACCGATGCGGCCAAGGGCAAAGGCAAGAAGCCTGCCCGCAAGCCGGTCGTGCCGCGTTGATCGCAGCCTGAAACGCAACACGCCAGCCAAGTGCTGGCGTTTTGCTTTCTAGCGGGTAGGTAGCCTGTTTGTTAAGGTGGCGGCCGTTAAATCGCCTTTGCGGGCTTGCTCGCCAAAGCGCCAGTTCAGTCTCCACCCATTTCAAGGAAGAACACCCCATGGGCAGCCCCCTGGCCGGTATCGGCATGGACTCGAACCGCTCGCAGTTCATGGCGCGCCAGCGCATTGAAAGCCAGATGAACCTGCCGCGCCTGTTTGCCGCCATCGACGCCGACCCCGGTATTGTGGGGGCGGGTGTGGTGTATATCGATGCCGACTTCAATGTCGTCACCCTGCGCGAATTCCAGCCCATCTGCAGCATCGCACCCAAGCGTGTGATCCTGCGTGAGGCGCAGAAGTACATCGCGCCAACGCAATTCGCCCAGCAGGTGCAAGACAACCCACGTGAATCCCGATTAGTGGACGAAGCGGTCAATACCACGCTGTCGTGTGGTGGCGCGGTCATCGGTTGGATTGTGGTGCTCAGTGGTTCCGTCGCGGTCCCGTTTTCGGCAGGGGCCAGTTCGGTGGTCGTGGCGCTCGGCTACACAGCCGCGGCAGCCAGTTCAGTGCAGTGTTTTGCCAGCGGCTATCGCACGGTCAATGAGATCCGCAACCCCGCGCGCAACGATCAGCTCGACAGTGAGGAGTGGTACCAATACACCATGATTGCCCTGGATGCGGCGTCGTTGGTTGGGGTGGGTTCATCGGCGTTGGCAACGGTCAAGCTGGTGCGGCTGAATAAGGCCGCTACCGGAAAAAGTGTAAGAGAGGTACTCAGGGGGCTGAACCGACAGGAACGCGCCAAATTGACCAAAGAACTGCTGAGCATCAACGACCCACGCCTGACGTCCAAGATGCTCAAGTTGAAGCAGTTGTCGGGTGAGTTGCCCAAGCGGTTCACGCCTACCGAGGTCAGGCATGCAACCGTTACGGCGATCAAGGATGCCGTGGGCGCGACCGTCGGTTTTACCGGCAGTGCGGTGTCAGGGAACGTGCGCACGATCGCCGTAGGGCTGTATGAGGAGATCAAAGAATGAACGAGCTGCCCAGCATTCGCAGTTTTCTGTCGACGTATTTTCCGGTCTTCATGGGGGCGATATTTGCCTGCATTTTCACCCTCGTGCTTGCGGTTCCGGTGTTCTTCGACAGCTATATGCCAAGCTTGTCCATGGCAGATAACGCCAAGTACTCCTTCCTGCTGGGTATCGCGCTCACGCTAGTGATTGTTCACTGCAATTTCATGATTGCACGCGGGCGTCCCCAATGGACGTGGCCGTTGGTGGTGCTTTTGGGGGTGTGCTTTGTGGGTGTATTGCCAACCCTCAATGATCAACCGAACGGGGTGATGTATTCCTTGAGTCTGTTGTTGCCATTGCTTGGGCTATTGCTGCTCAACAGCAAACGCCACCGCGAAATGCGTCAGAAACTGATCGAAGTCCGTCGCCTGCGCCAGGCCATGATTGCCCGACACAAACACCGTTGACTGGGTAGATTCACCACCCCACCCTCGCACGTGTGCCACAAATATGTGCGAGCCTCGCACCACGTCACCACCCCTGGCGCCGTTTTGGTGCTGTACTGCACCGGGTCTTACGATAAAGCGCAATGGCTGCCGCTCTGGCATAAGTCTTGCGCGCGTTGTTTCCATGCCCTGGCTCGCAGGAGGCCGCCGTGTCGATTCATGTCGCGTTGCACCACGTTACGCATTACCGCTACGAGCGGGCTGTCGAACTCGGCCCGCAGATCGTACGTTTGCGCCCCGCAGCCCACAGCCGCACGCGGATATTGTCCTATGCGTTGAAAGTGCTGCCCGAGCAGCATTTCATCAATTGGCAGCAGGACCCCCAAGGCAATTACCTGGCGCGCCTGGTGTTTCCGGAAAAGACTGACGAGCTGCGTATCGAAGTCGATCTGGTCGCCGAGATGGCGGTGTTTAACCCGTTCGACTTTTTCCTCGAGCCCTACGCCGAAAAAATCCCGTTCGCCTACGCCGCCGATGAGCAGCGTGAGCTGGCCCCGTACCTGGAAACCCTGCCGCTGACGCCGACGTTTGCCGCCTACCTGGCCGGCATCGACCGTACGCCATTGCTGGCAGTGGACTTCCTGGTAGGGCTCAATCAGCGCCTGGCCGCCGATATTGCTTACCTGATCCGTATGGAACCCGGCGTGCAGACGCCGGAGTTCACCCTGGAAAACGCTTCCGGTTCGTGCCGCGACTCGGCCTGGCTGCTGGTGCAATTGCTGCGCAACCTCGGGTTGGCGGCGCGATTTGTGTCCGGCTACCTGATCCAGCTGACTGCCGACGTCAAAGCCCTGGACGGCCCGTCCGGCACCGAAGTGGACTTCACCGACCTGCATGCCTGGTGCGAAGTGTATTTGCCCGGTGCGGGATGGATCGGCCTGGATGCCACTTCCGGTCTGTTTGCCGGTGAAGGGCATATCCCTTTGGCTTGCAGTCCCGATCCATCCTCTGCCGCGCCGATCAGTGGGTTGGTGGAACCGTGCGAGTGCGAATTCACCCATGAAATGTCGGTGGAGCGCATCTGGGAAGCGCCACGGGTGACCAAGCCCTACACCGAAGAGCAGTGGCTGGCGATCCAGGCCCTGGGCCGGCAGATCGACAGTGACCTGCTCAAGGATGACGTGCGCCTGACCATGGGCGGCGAACCGACTTTCGTCTCCATCGACGACCCCGACGGTGCCGAGTGGAACACCGCCGCCCTGGGGCCGGATAAGCGACGCCTGTCCGCCGAGCTGTTCCAGCGCATGCGCAAGCACTACGCGCCGCAGGGCCTCGTGCATTTCGGCCAGGGCAAGTGGTACCCCGGCGAGCAATTGCCGCGCTGGTCGCTCAACTGCTACTGGCGCCGCGACGGTGTGCCGATCTGGCACAACACTGCCCTGATCGCCGACGAGCAGGAAGACTATGGCGCTGATGACGCAATGGCCGGACGCTTCCTGGCCAGCGTCGCCGAACGCCTCAAGTTACCCACCCGTTTCGTGTTCCCGGCCTTCGAGGACAATTTCTACTACCTGTGGCGCGAGGGCGCGCTGCCGCAGAACGTCACCGCCCAGGACTCGCGCCTGGGCGACGAGCTGGAGCGTGAACGCCTGCGCAAGGTATTCAGCCAGGGCCTGGATAAAGTCATCGGCCACGTGCTGCCGCTGGCGCGCACGGCGGCCAATGATCGTTGGCAGAGCGGGCGCTGGTACTTGCGCGATAACCACTGCCGGCTCGTGCCGGGGGATTCGCCGCTCGGCTATCGCCTGCCATTGGCGTCGCAGCCATGGGTGAGCGCGGCGGAGTATCCGTTCGTGCATCCGACTGACCCGAATCAGGATCAACATGAGCTGCCTTCCAATGGGCAACTGCAGAGCCTCGGCGAACCCGCACCCAGCGCCGAGCGCGTGCCTAACGTGGATGAGTCCGCCGATTGGCTGACCCGCACCGCACTGTGTGCTGAAGCGCGGGGAGGGCGCCTGTATCTGTTCATGCCGCCGCTGGAACGCGTCGAGGATTACCTGGCGCTGGTGGCCGTCATCGAAACCACCGCCGAAGAGCTGCATTGCCCGGTCCTGCTCGAAGGCTACGAGCCACCGTTTGACATGCGCCTGAGCAACTTTCGTATCACGCCGGACCCGGGTGTGATCGAGGTCAACGTGCAACCGTCCGCCACCTGGGACGAGTTGGTGGAGCGCACCGAATTCCTCTACGAAGAGGCGCGGCAAACCCGCCTGACCACCGAAAAGTTCATGATCGACGGGCGCCACACCGGCACCGGGGGTGGAAATCACTTTGTGTTGGGCGGCGCGACGCCCAAGGATTCACCGTTCCTGCGCCGGCCTGATCTGCTGCGCAGCCTGATCAGCTACTGGCACAACCATCCGTCGCTGTCCTACCTGTTTTCCGGGCTGTTTATCGGCCCGACCTCCCAGGCGCCGCGGGTGGACGAGGCGCGTAACGATGCTCTCTATGAGCTGGAGATCGCTTTTGCGCAAATGCCTGCGCCGGGCGAAGAGTGCCCGCCGTGGTTGGTCGATCGCCTGCTGCGCAACCTGCTGATCGACGTGACGGGTAACACCCATCGCGCGGAATTCTGCATCGACAAGCTCTATTCGCCCGACGGTGCCACTGGCCGGCTGGGCCTGCTGGAACTGCGTGCCTTTGAAATGCCCCCCCATGCGCGCATGAGCCTGACCCAGCAATTGCTGTTGCGTGCACTGGTCGCACGTTTCTGGCGCGAACCCTATGCGCCGCCGAAGCTGGCGCGTTGGGGCACTGAGCTGCATGACCGTTTCCTGCTGCCGCACTTTATCGAGCAGGACTTTGCCGATGTGATCGTCGAGCTGAATGCCGCCGGGTATCCGCTGCGTGCCGAATGGTTTGCGGCGCACCTGGAGTTTCGTTTCCCCAAAGTCGGCGACTACGCGGTCGGTGGCATCGAGCTGGAACTGCGCCAGGCCCTCGAACCCTGGCACGTGCTGGGTGAAGAGGGCGCGGTGGGCGGCACGGTGCGCTACGTGGATTCGTCTTTGGAACGTCTGCAAGTGAAGCTCAACGGGCTGCCGCCGCAACGCTACCTGCTGACCTGCAACGGCATCCCGGTGCCGCTGCAAGCCACGGGGCGGGTGGGTGAGTTTGTCGCCGGCGTGCGCTACCGCGCCTGGCAACCGGCCAACTGCCTGCAACCGACGATCCCGGTGCATGCACCGCTGGTGTTCGACGTGCTCGACACCTGGATGCAGCGCTCCCTGGGCGGTTGCCAGTATCACGTGGCCCATCCGGGCGGGCGTAATTACGACAGCTTGCCGGTGAATGCCAATGAAGCCGAGAGCCGGCGCATGGCGCGGTTTTTCCGTTTGGGGCATAGTCCCGGAAAGCTCCCTGTACCTTCTCTGGTGATTAACGACGAGTTGCCCATGACCTTGGACCTGAGACGCTTCCCCCATAAAAATGACTGACGCCGATCAACGATGAGAACACGCTTCCGTGGCGAGGGAGCTTGCTCCCGCGGGGCTGCGTAGCGGCCCCAGAGATCCAGGGAGCGCTTCGCACTCCAGCGGGAGCAAGCTCCCTCGCCACACAGCGCTTGTCCACATTAGACTGCGGTGACTTTGACCTTCCTTGCCCTGCCGAGCGTTCCATGTCCGATTTGCTCGACCGTTACCCGCTGACTGCGGGCACTTATCACGAACTGCTGGACGACAGCGGCACGGTGCGCGCCCATTGGCAGCGCCTGCTCGACCACTTGCAACGCAGTACGCCCGCGCAACTGGCCCAGCGTCAGGCGCTGTTGACCCGGCAAATCCAGGAAAACGGCGTGACCTACAACGTCTACGCCGACCCCAAGGGCGCCGACCGCCCGTGGGAACTGGATTTGCTGCCCCATGTGCTGGCTGCCGATGAATGGCAGCACCTTGCTGCGGGAATCGCCCAGCGTGCGCGCTTGCTCAATGCCGTGCTGGCCGACCTCTACGGTCCGCAACGCTTGATCACGGAGGGCCTGCTGCCGGCCGAGCTGGTGTTCGGGCATAACAACTTCCTATGGCCGTGCCAGGGTATCCAGCCGCCGGAGGGCGCTTTTCTGCACCTGTATGCCGTGGACCTGGCGCGCACACCGGATGGGCGCTGGTGGGTCACCGCCGACCGGACACAGGCGCCGTCGGGGGCGGGTTACGCCTTGGAAAACCGCACCATCGTGTCCCGTGCCTTCCCCGACTTGTACCGCGATCTGCAAGTGCAGCACCTCACAGGTTTCTTCCGCACCCTGCAGGAAACCCTGGCTCGACAGGCGCCTGGCGATGACCAACCGCCGCTGGTCGTGCTACTCACCCCTGGGCGGTTCAACGAAAGTTATTTCGAACACCTCTACCTCGCACGCCAATTGGGTTACCCGCTGGTGGAGGGTGGCGACCTGACCGTGCGCGACAGCACGGTCTTCCTCAAAACCCTCAGTGGCCTGCGTCGGGTGCACGCGATCATGCGCCGGCTGGATGACGACTTCTGCGACCCGCTGGAATTGCGCACCGACTCGGCTCTCGGCGTGCCCGGCCTGCTGGATGCCGTGCGCCAGGGTAACGTGCTGGTGGCCAATGCCTTGGGCAGCGGTGTGTTGGAATCCCCGGGTCTGCTCGGTTTCCTGCCGAAGATCAACGAGTTCCTGTTTGGCGAAGAACTGATCCTGCCGTCCATCGCCACCTGGTGGTGCGGTGAGGGGCCGGTGCTTGCAAAAGCCTTGGAAAAACTCCCGGAGTTGCTGATCAAACCGGCGTTTCCTTCGCAAAGTTTTACCCCGGTATTCGGTCGTGACTTGAACGACGAACAACGCGAGGCCCTGGCCGAACGCATGCGTGCGCGCCCCTACGCCTATGTCGCCCAGGAGCTGGCGCAACTGTCCCAGGCACCGGTGTGGCATACCGTGGATGACCATCTGCAACACCGCGCCATTGGCATGCGTGTGTACGCCGTGGCGAGTGATGAAGGCTATCGTGTGCTGCCTGGCGGGCTGACCCGCGTGGCGGCTGAGGCGGATGCCGAAGTGGTGTCGATGCAACGCGGTGGCGCCAGTAAAGACACCTGGGTGCTCGGCGAACGTGCCGCGGGTGGCGAGCATTGGCGTGCGCAACGGGCAATCGGCGTGCATGACCTGGTGCGCCGCGACCCTTATCTGCCGTCACGGGTGGTGGAGAACCTGTTCTGGTTTGGCCGTTATTGCGAGCGCTGTGATAACAGCGCGCGCTGGCTGCGCATCGTGTTGGCGCGGTATGTCGACGGCGACGACCCTCGGGCGTTGCAGGCCGCGGTCGAGCTGGGTGACAGCCTGCGCTTGCTGCCGGAGGAGGGTGAGTTACCTGAGCGCCTGTTGGCAGCCTTGCTCGGCGATGACTGGCCGTCGAGCCTGCGGGCCAATCTGCAGCGCTTGCAATGGGCGGCGTCCCAGGTGCGCGGTAAGTTGTCCCGGGAAAACTGGCAGGCGCTGGTGGAGTTGCAGCGCGAAGCCCTGGAGTTGGAAAGCGAAGTGCCGGATTTCGGCGAGTTGCTGGATTTCCTCAATCGTCTGGTGATGTCGCTGGCGGCGCTGTCCGGGTTTGCCCTGGACGATATGACCCGCGACGAAGGCTGGCGTTTCTTGATGATGGGGCGGCGTATCGAACGCCTGCAATTTCTCAGCAGCAGCCTCGCCGCGTTCCTGCGTGGCATGGCGGTCTTCGATCAGGCGGGGTTGGAGTGGTTGTTGGAGCTGGGTAACAGCAGCATCACCTACCGTTCTCGCTACCTGGCGGTACCGCAGTTGATCCCTGTGCTCGACTTGCTGCTGCTGGATGAGCAGAACCCCCATGCCGTGCTGTTCCAGCTCAAATTAGTGAGCCGGACCCTGCGTCGCCTCAATGATGACTTTGGAGTGCCGCGGGAACTCGGCCTTGGGCCGTTGGTGGAGCGCCTGACGCGTTTCGACCTGGGCTGCCTGGAGAACCCGCTGTTCGGCGAGTCCAGTGTACGCGCCGCGTTGGACGGCCTGGCCGACCTGCTGCAAGCGGTGGCCGATGAGAGTGGGCAGGTGTCGGATCGCCTGGCGTTGCGTCACTTCGCCCATGTAGATGATGTCAGCCAACAGACGGTGTCGGTGTGATGAGTGCGCGCTACCAGATTTTCCATGATACCCATTACCACTATGACAGCCCGGTGTCCCTGGCCCAGCAACTGGCACATCTATGGCCTCGGCCCTGTGCCTGGCAGCGCTGCAGCTTGCAGCAACTGGACATCAGCCCGCAGCCATCCTCGCGGCGTGATGAGCTGGACGTGTTCGGCAACCCGATCACCCGTCTTGCGTTTGAACGGCCTCATGACGAGCTGCTGGTGAACGCAGGGCTGACCGTGGAGGTGCTGGCGCGGCCGGCGCTGGACTTTCAGCAGTCGCCGGCCTGGGACCAGACCCGTGACAGCCTGACCTACAGCAGCCAGCCGATGTCGGCACAACTGATCGAAGCCTGCCGCTATCGCTTTGAATCGCCGTACGTGCACCTGAAGAAAACCTTCGTTGAGTTCTCCGAAAGCTGTTTCCCCAGAGGCACGCCATTATTGTTGGGGGCGCGAGCGCTGATGGAGAAGATCTTCAGTGAGTTCACGTTCGATGCCGAAGCTACCCAGGTCGCCACACCGCTGGTGGAAGTGCTGGAGCGCCGTCGCGGTGTCTGCCAGGACTTCGCGCACCTGATGCTCGCCTGCCTGCGTTCGCGTGGCCTGGCGGCGCGCTACATCAGCGGCTACCTGCTCACCCAGCCGCCGCCTGGTCAGCCACGCCTGATCGGCGCCGATGCGTCCCATGCCTGGGTTTCGGTGTATTGCCCGGTGTCGGGCTGGGTGGATTTCGATCCGACGAATAATGTGCAGCCGGCACTGGAGCACATCACCCTGGCCTGGGGCCGGGACTTTTCCGATGTGTCGCCGTTGCGAGGGGTGATTCTGGGAGGAGGGAGCCATGACCCGGAAGTGCGGGTGACGGTGATGCCGCTGGAGTAGCAGATTGTGGTGAGCCGGGCGGGCCTGCTCACCACAAAGGAATTTATTCAGCCGGATCTTTTGGTGTTTCAGACGCGTCGTTCGTCTCTTCAGTATCCACATCCTGGTTCAGACCGTCGGTCTCTCCTTCTGCAGCGGCTTTCTTGCGTTGCAGTTTTTCCTCTTTCTTCTGCTCCTTGGCCAGGTCTCTCTGACGTTTGGCGAAGGAGTAATTAGGTTTGGCCATGGGCGATCCTCTAGGGTCGAAGGTGAGGGTGGCGGCGTGCAGCTGCCTTGGGTTGCCATGGTATCAGCTTAGCAGCGCGCTTGGCCTTCACTTACCGCAGGCGTAGGCAGCGAACAGGCCGTTGAAGAGTTGGTTGAGGTGCATGGCTCGGACTCCAGTGGGTGATGGGCCGATCATAGTCAGCGTGTGGCACTTTGGCTGGTTGATTGTGTCGATAAGTCTGATAGCCTAAAGTTGTATACAATTTGTTGACTCAGGTCATACACATTTCTGCCTGCTTGAGGCACCCTTGTCGCAATACGCGTTTTTTAAACCCTGCCTTGGAGATTCACATGTTTGCCAAACTCGTTGCTGTTTCCCTGCTGACTCTGGCGAGCGGCCAGTTGCTTGCTGCAGAGTGCAAGGTCACCGTCGACTCCACTGATCAGATGTCCTTTAACACCAAGGCCATTGAAATCGACAAAAGCTGCAAGACGTTCACCGTGGAGCTGACCCACTCCGGCAACTTGCCGAAAAACGTCATGGGCCATAACTGGGTGCTGAGTTCGGCTGCCGACATGCCTGGCGTCGCCAGCGACGGCATGGCCGCCGGTATCGACAAGAACTACCTGAAAGACGGCGACACCCGCATCATCGCCCACACCAAGATCATCGGTGCCGGCGAGAAAGACTCGGTGACGTTCGACGTGTCGAAGCTGGCGGCGGGTACTGATTACGCGTTCTTCTGCTCGTTCCCAGGCCACATCTCGATGATGAAAGGCACTGTGACCCTGAAGTAAGCCGACATCGGTCAAAAAAAGCGCCTTTTCAGGCGCTTTTTTTTCAAGGTCGTATCAGTTCGAAAGATTCAAGGTCGAGGCCCAGTTCCATGTGATGGTGCGTCAGTCTTTTTTCAGCCCTGTCCATGAAATGGACAGGGCGCGCACCGCCCGTCTGAGATGTCCCACGGCAGTCGAGCATTTGCCGGGACTCAGTGATGAGGCTTTCTTGCCAATCACAGCTGGCCTGGGCTGAGTTATCGGTGAAAAAATTGGGTAGGCGTTTGCTGTCATAGACTTCGGGTGATTGTTCGTTGAGTGACTCAGGAGGCGTTAAGTCGAGCGCCGCGCTTACCGGCGTTGAGGCAAGGAGTGCAATCAGCATAATAGGTGTGTGCGACATACCGGGCATTCCAACGTGGGGTAGGTCACGAGACTGCAATGAGGCCTTGGTGCATTCAATAATCAGTGAGTGAATCAGACCGTTCCCACGCAAGTGTGAGAACGGTCTAGAGGCAGGTTCACGGCGCGAATGGCATGACTCGTTTGTGCTCGGTCTTGCGATAGGTATCGCAGATGATCTTGAACGCTTCCTCACGTACCGGCTCACCATGCAGGAACGCATCGATCTCGGCGTACGTCACCCCGTGGGACGCCTCGTCCGGCTTGCCCGGCGACAGGTCTTCCAGGTCGGCAGTCGGTACCTTCTCCACCAACGACTCCGGCGCGCCAAAGTGGCGTGCAATCGCCCGCACCTGATTTTTCACCAGCCCGCTCAACGGCGCCAAATCACAGGCCCCGTCACCGAATTTGGTGAAAAAGCCCATTACCGCTTCTGCCGCATGGTCGGTGCCAATCACCAAGCCACCTGCCGCGCCGGCGATGGTGTATTGCGCCACCATCCGCATGCGTGCCTTGGTGTTGCCCAGCACGAAATCGCGGGATACCGCCGCCTTGCCTTCAAACGCCGCCACTTCATTGGCCAGGGCTTTCACCGCCGGGCCGATGTTCACGGTGTGGCGCTCATCCGGCTCGATAAAGTCCACCGAAGCCTGGGCATCGAGTTCGTCGAACTGGGTTTCGTAAGGCAGGCGCACGGCGATAAAGCGGTAGGCCTCGTCACCGGTGGTGGCGCGCAGTTCCTTCATGGCGCGCTGGGCCAACAGGCCTGCGGTCAGGGAGTCGACGCCGCCGCTGATACCCAGCACCAACGTCTTGAGCCCGGAATTGCGCAGGCAATCCTGGATAAAAGCCACGCGGCGAGCCACTTCGGCCTCAAGGGCGGCCTGGTCTTTGAACGGCGCTTGGACCTTGAGCTGCTGCGCAATCTCACGCTGTACGGCTTGCATGATTCACTCCTTGCTGGATAGGGCAGGTACTTTGAAAACGTGACGCAAATAGGCGACGAAGTTCGGATCGGTGCAATGAGTCTTGCCCGCTTCATCGGAGATTTTCGCGACGGGCTGGCCATTGCAGGCCGTCATTTTAAGCACGATGCTCATCGGCTCAACCCCTGGAATATCACAGGTCAGGTTGGTGCCGATGCCGAAGCTCACATTGATCCGACCTCGCAGCGCCCGGAATATCTCCAGGGCCTTGGGCAGTGTCAGGCTGTCGGAGAACACCAGGGTCTTGCTCATCGGCTCGATACCGAGCTTGTGGTAGTGGGCGATGGCTTTCTCGGCCCATTGCACAGGGTCGCCGGAATCGTGGCGCAGGCCATCGAACAGCTTGGCGAAATACAAATCGAAGTCGCCGAGGAACGCGTCGGTGGTGATGCAATCGGTCAGCGCGATGCCCAGCAGACCACGGTATTCGCGGACCCAGCAATCGAGCGCGGCGATCTGGCTGTCGATCAGGCGCGGGCCGAGTTGCTGGTGCGCCATGATCCACTCATGGGCCATGGTGCCCAACGGTTTCATGCCCAGCTCCCGGGCCAGGTGCACGTTGCTGGTACCGACGAATCGACCGGGGAAGTCGTGCTTGAGCACATTGACCACTTCTTCCTGCACCCGGTACGAGAAGCGTCGGCGCGTGCCGAAGTCGGCCACTTGCAACTCCGACAGCTCGTCGCTGCTGGCGTTGTCGGTCAGCCAGTCGAATTTGCGATACAGCTGCTCGCGGGCCTGTTCGAGGATCACGGTCTGATAGCGATAGCGGTTACGCACTTCGCTGACGATGGCCAGCATCGGCACTTCAAACAGGATCACGTGCAGCCACGGCCCGCGCAGGCGGATGAACAACTCGCCGTTCTCGATGCCGGTCTGCACGTAACGCAGGTTGAAGCGGAACAGCCCGAGAAAGCGCAAAAAATCCGGCTTCATGAAGCTGATGCGCTCCAGGAAGCCCAGTTGGTCCTGGCTCAGGCTCAGTTCGGCAAGACGCTCGATCTGGTAGCGGATTTCCGCCAGGTACGGGCGCAGGTCTTCGCTGTTACGGCAACGGAATTCCCATTCAACTTCCACGTTGGGGTAGTTGTGCAGCACCGCCTGCATCATGGTCAACTTGTAGAAGTCGGTGTCGAGCAGGTTCTGCACGATGCGATCGGCAAACACACTCTCGCTCATTATGGGAGTCTCCAAATGGGTCGGCGATGGGCGCCGGCCTTTACGCTCTATTAAGGAATGGCACTAGTGGCGCATAGACCCGTGGGGTTTTGCCAGTCATTTTTTTGCCAAGGCCACTGGCTTGCAGGCGACGTGCCTCAAACTGATTCGACTTGCTCCATCATCCACTTCACAAACTCGCGGACTTTCGGCACCTCCGCCGAATGCTCCGGATAGGCCAGGTAATACGCATCCTGGCTCGGCATTGCATGCTGCCAGGGAATCACCAGCTTGCCCTCGGCCAATTCCTCCTCCACCAGAAAACGCGGCAGCAGCGCCACGCCACAACCCACCTGCGCCGCACGAATGCACATATAGAACGTGTCGAAACGTGGCCCATGGTAGCTGTGCTCGGTCTGGTAGCCCTGGCTGGCGAACCAGTCGTGCCAGCCCTGGGGGCGTGAGGCGTTTTGCAGCAGGACCAACTCGCTCAGTTGGGTGGGATCGCTGAACGGTTTGGCCGGCAGGCTCTCCGGCGCGCACACCGGTACCAATTCCTCGCTGAACAGTCTCAGGCTCTCGGTGCCGGGGCGTGAGCCCTGGCCGAAGTAGAAGGCCATGTCGGCCTTGCCTTGCAGCAGTTCATCGGGGTCCTGTTCGTTGCACAGGTCGAGGTGGATCTGCGGATGGCGCAGCCGCCAACCCTTCAGGCGTGGCACCAGCCAGCGTGCGCCGAAGGTGTAGGGCGTAGAGACGCGCAACACCTCGGTCTCGCCGCCGTAGGAACGCAGGTAGTGGGTGGACATCTCCACTTGCGTAAGGATCTTGCGTACTTCCACCAAGTACAGATCCCCCGCCGGCGTCATCTGCAGGCGACGGCGCACGCGGCGGAACAGCAGGTGTTGCAGCAGTTCCTCCAACTGCGCCACTTGCTTGCTCACCGCGCTCTGCGTGAGGTTCAACTCCTCCGCCGCGCGGGTAAAGCTCAAATGGCGGGTGGCGGCTTCGAAACACTGCAGGGCGGTGATCGAGGGCAAATGTCTTTTGTTCAGCACGGCGTGCCTCTTTTTATGCTTTGCATGAATAAACGGAATGATATCTCGCCTAATCGTCGTTTGTTGGCAAGTCTTGGGCCAGCTACAAATAAGCTCTGGATCGCCGTGCTGGCCGCGGCGCAAATTTTCTGTTTGCAGATTGAAGGAGCGACCCATGGTTGCCGCATTGCTTGACCGTCTCGGGGTAAACCCGGCGTTGTACCAGTCGGGTAAACAACCCGTGCATTCGCCGATCGATGGCAGCCGTATCGGCAGCGTGCATTGGGAAGGTGCCGCCGAGGTGGAGCAACAGGTCAGTCGCGCCGAGCATGCATTCGAAGCCTGGCGCAAGGTGCCGGCCCCGCGGCGTGGCGAGCTGGTGCGCCAGTTCGGTGATGTGCTGCGCGAATACAAGGCCGACTTGGGCGAACTGGTGTCCTGGGAGGCGGGCAAGATCACCCAGGAAGGCTTGGGTGAAGTGCAGGAGATGATCGATATCTGCGATTTCGCCGTCGGCCTGTCCCGCCAGTTGTACGGCTTGACCATCGCTTCCGAGCGCCCCGGCCACCATATGCGGGAAACCTGGCATCCGCTGGGTGTGGTCGGTGTGATCAGCGCGTTCAACTTCCCGGTGGCCGTGTGGGCGTGGAACACGACGCTGGCGCTGGTGTGCGGTAACGCGGTGATCTGGAAACCGTCGGAAAAGACCCCGCTCACCGCCCTGGCCTGCCAGGCGCTGTTCGAGCGCGTACTGAAGAATTTCAGCGATGCACCGCCGTACCTGAGCCAAGTCATCATCGGCGGCCGCGATGCTGGCGGCGCGCTGGTGGATGACCCGCGTGTAGCGCTGATCAGCGCCACCGGCAGCACCCGCATGGGCCGCGAAGTGGCACCCAAAGTCGCCGCGCGGTTTGCCCGCAGCATCCTCGAGCTGGGCGGCAACAACGCCATGATCCTCGGCCCGAGCGCCGACCTGGACATGGCCGTGCGTGCCATCCTGTTCAGCGCCGTCGGCACCGCCGGGCAGCGTTGCACCACCCTGCGTCGCCTGATCGCCCATGAGTCGGTCAAGGAAGAAATCGTCACCCGTCTCAAGGCCGCCTACTCCAAAGTGCGCATCGGCCACCCGCTGGAAGGCAATTTGGTCGGCCCGCTGATCGACAAGCACGGTTTTGAGAATATGCAGGACGCCCTGGAGCAGGCCCTGAGTGAGGGCGGCAAGGTGTTCGGTGGCAAGCGTCAGTTGGAAGACAAATTCCCCAACGCCTATTACGTGTCGCCCGCCATCGTGGAAATGCCCGAGCAAAGCGACGTGGTGTGCACCGAAACCTTCGCGCCGATCCTGTACGTGATCGGCTACAGCGACTTCAATGAGGCCCTGCGCCTGAACA
This sequence comes from Pseudomonas sp. BCA17, assembly GCF_004519405.1. Lineage (GTDB taxonomy): Bacteria > Pseudomonadota > Gammaproteobacteria > Pseudomonadales > Pseudomonadaceae > Aquipseudomonas. Next base: position 120,869 of record NZ_SGWI01000009.1, read on the forward strand.
ACGCCGTGCCGCAAGGGTTGTCCTCGTGCATCTTCACCACTGACGTGCGCGAAGCTGAGCAGTTCATGTCGGCGGTGGGCAGTGACTGCGGCATCGCCAACGTCAACATCGGCCCGAGCGGCGCGGAAATCGGTGGCGCATTTGGCGGTGAAAAAGAGACCGGTGGCGGGCGCGAATCGGGTTCGGATGCCTGGCGCGGGTACATGCGCCGCCAGACCAATACTGTCAACTACTCGCTGGAGTTGCCGCTGGCCCAAGGCATCACCTTCGACTGACCACTGTCGAAACGCGGTTAAAAATGTGGGAGCGGGCTTGCTCCCACATTGATTGGTTTACCAGGTCGAAACTGAATTCAGTTGTTTGTTAGGTCTCATCGGAGTCTGGCAATGGCATTACGCGAAGCATGTTTGTGGGAACACCTCACGCCCGGCCGGCCCGATCGCGCTGCACTCAGCGGCGAACTCAAGGTGGATGTGTGCGTGATCGGCGCCGGGATCACAGGGTTGTCGGCTGCCGTTCACTTGCTGGAGCAGGGCAAAAGTGTCGCCGTACTGGAGGCACATCGCACCGGCCACGGCGGTTCGGGGCGTAACGTCGGGTTGGTCAATGCCGGCATGTGGATCCCGCCGGACGAGATCGAAGCCGGTTTCGGCGAAGCGGTGGGCAGCCAGCTCAACCGCATGTTGGGCGCGGCACCATCCCTGGTGTTCAGTCTGGTCGACAAATACAACATCGATTGCCAATTGCGCCGTGAAGGCACCTTGCACATGGCGCACAACGCTCGTGGCGAGGCGGATTTGCGCAGCCGTGAAGAACAATGGAAGCGCCGTGGCGCGCCGGTCGAGCTGCTCACCGGGCAGGCTTGCGAACAGGCCACGGGCACCCGCAAGATCGCCGCCGCGCTGCTGGATCGACGTGCCGGTACCTTGAACCCAATGGCCTACACCACGGGTTTGGCGAATGCCGCAGTGGGCCTGGGTGGGCAGCTGTTTGACCATTCTCCGGTCACCCGGCTTGAGCGCCAGGGCGCGCAGTGGTGCGTGCAGACCGCGCAAGGCGCTGTGCAGGCGGCACAGGTGGTGATCGCGTCCAATGCCTACACCGAGGGTGAATGGACCGAGCTGCGCCGCAACTTTTTCCCCGGTTATTACTACCAGGTCGCTTCGGCCCCGCTGACGGACGACGTCGCCCAACACATCCTTCCCGGTGGGCAGGGCTCTTGGGACACGCGGCAGGTGCTCAGCAGCATCCGTCGCGATGCCGACGGGCGCCTGTTGCTCGGCAGCCTGGGCAACGGCAGTCAGAAACCCGCGTGGTTCCTCAAGGCGTGGGCCGATCGGGTGCAGCAGCATTACTTCCCGTACCTCAAATCGGTGCAGTGGGAATACACCTGGACCGGCTGCATTGCCTTCACCCCGGACCATTTGATGCGGCTGTTCGAGCCTGCCCCGGGCCTGGTGGCCGTCACGGGCTATAACGGGCGTGGCGTGACCACCGGCAGCGTGGTCGGCAAGGCGTTCGCCGACTACCTGTGTCACCAGAATCCCCAGGCGTTGCCGATTCCCTTTGCACCGATGCAACCGTTGGCCGGGGTGGGCCTGCGCAGTTGCCTGTATGAAGCCGGATTCTCGCTGTATCACGCGGGGCAATGCCTCAGGATCGTGATCTGATCGGCGAGATACCTGTCAAAAGCCTGCATTTTCTTAGCAGGCTACCCATCTGTATTGGTGCAAGTCGTAGCAATCGCGCACTGTAAATGTGCAGTTCCGTTACGCACGTTGTTACAGCTGTAGGAACTGTCGTTTATCGGTCTGGTTGCAGGTGCGACCTGCTCGGGTTGTACTTTTTCGCTGCAAAGGTTGCACCTCCTCAAGCTAGACGGTTGCACGTCCTGGCGAAAGGAGCCGAAACGCCCGCAATAACAATGACACCGTGTCTTTTTGAAGAATAAAAACGTAATGGCACGCGCCTTGCTCTGGGCTTTAAGTGGAAAGTTTGAATGCAAGTTGTCGTGCCAAAAATCAAAAATATCGGAGCACCACTCATGTCCCAGACGTTTTACAAGAAAGGTTTTCTGGCTCTCGCCGTCGCAGCGGCGCTGGGTGTTTCTACGTTTGTTCAAGCTGATGTGAAGATTGGCGTGGCCGGCCCGATGACGGGCGCCAACGCAGCTTTCGGTGAGCAGTACATGAAGGGTGCCCAGGCGGCGGCCGATGTCATCAACAAGGCCGGCGGTATCAATGGCGAGCAGATCAAGCTGGTAGCCGGTGATGACGCGTGTGAGCCCAAGCAGGCCGTGGCCGTTGCCAACCGCCTGGCGGACCAGGACAAAGTGATCGGCGTGGTCGGGCACTTCTGCTCGTCCAACACCATCCCGGCATCCGAGGTCTACGACGAAGCGGGCATCATCGCGATCACCCCAGGCTCCACCAACCCACAAGTGACCGAACGCGGCCTGGGCGCCATGTTCCGTATGTGCGGGCGGGACGACCAGCAAGGTATCGTTGCCGGCGATTACATCGTCGACGTGCTCAAAGGCAAGAAAGTCGCCGTCATCAACGACAAGGACACCTACGGCAAAGGCCTGGCCGACGCCACCGCTGCCCAGTTGACCAAGCGCGGCGTGAAGCCTGTGCTGGAAGAAGGCCTGACCCGTGGCGAGAAAGACTTCAGCGCCCTGGTCACCAAGATCCGCTCCCTGGACGCCGACGTTGTGTACTTCGGCGGCCTGCACCCGGAAGCCGGTCCTTTGGTTCGTCAGATTCGTGAAGCGGGCCTCAAAGCCAAGTTCATGTCCGATGACGGCGTAGTGACCGACGAACTGGCGAAAACGGCCGGCGGCAACCAGTACGTAGAAGGTGTCCTCATGACGTTCGGCGCCGATCCTCGCTTGCTGCCTGACAGCAAAGCCGTGGTGGATGAGTTCCGCAAGGCCGGTTATGAGCCGGAAGGCTACACCCTGTACGCCTACGCCTCGATCCAGGCCCTGGCCGCCGGCTTCAACGGTGCCAAGTCCAACAAGGGCGAAGACGCCGCCAAGTGGCTCAAGGCTCACCCGGTGAAAACCGTCATGGGCGAAAAAGCCTGGGATGCCAAAGGCGACCTGAAAGTCTCCGACTACGTGGTTTACGAGTGGGATAAAGACGGCAAATACCATCAGTTGGAAAAGCAGAAGTAAGCCCTGAGCACCCCAGTTCCAATGTGGGAGGAGCTTGCTCGCGATAGCGCAGTGTCAGCCGCACATGCATGACTGACCCAACGCAATCGGGAGCAAGCCCCCCCCCGCAGGAAGTGGGGTTGTTATTGAGATCTGTTTTTTCCTCCAGAAGTGCCGCACACCCACCGGTGTGCAGGTGCTCACCGCGTGAGATTGCGTTATGGATGGTATTTTCCTGCAGCAACTGGTCAACGGCCTGACCCTCGGGTCGGTCTATGGCCTGATCGCCATCGGCTACACAATGGTCTATGGCATCATTGGCATGATCAACTTCGCCCACGGCGAGGTTTATATGATTTCCGCTTACCTCGCGGCGATCAGTCTGGCACTGCTGGCTTACTTCGGCATCGAATCCTTCCCGCTGCTCATTCTCGGCACCTTGATCTTCACCGTGGTCGTCACTGGCGTTTACGGTTGGGTCATCGAGCGTGTCGCCTACAAACCCCTGCGTAACTCCACCCGCCTGGCACCGCTGATCAGCGCCATCGGGATCTCCCTGATCCTGCAGAACTACGCGCAGATCGCCCAGGGCGCCAAGCAACAAGGTATTCCCACCCTGCTGGCCGGGGCCTGGCGTGTCGACATCGGCAGCGGGTTCGTCCAGCTCACGTACACCAAGGTGTTCATCCTGGTCGCTGCCTTCGCGGGCATGGCCCTGCTGACCTACGTGATCAAGTACACCAAGCTCGGCCGCATGTGCCGCGCTACCCAGCAAGACCGCAAGATGGCCTCGATCCTGGGCATCAACACCGACCGGGTGATCTCCTACGTGTTCGTCATCGGCGCCGCCATGGCCGCGCTGGCCGGCGTGCTCATCACTCTCAACTACGGCACCTTCGACTTCTACGCCGGCTTCATCATCGGCATCAAGGCGTTCACCGCAGCGGTACTCGGCGGCATCGGCTCCCTGCCTGGGGCGATGTTGGGCGGGATCATCCTCGGTATCTCCGAGTCGTTGTTCTCGGGGTTGATCAACTCTGACTACAAAGACGTGTTCAGTTTCTCCCTGCTGGTGGTGATTCTGATTTTCCGTCCCCAGGGCCTGCTTGGTCGCCCACTTGTGGCGAAGGTGTAAACATGTCTGCTGCCAAATCTATCGATATCAAGAAAAGTGTGGTCGATACGGTCCTCGCCGGGCTGATTTCGCTGATCGTGTTCGGTCCCATCGTCGGCGTGGTCCTCGACGGCTACAGCTTCAACCTGGAACCTGCCCGCGTGGGCTTGCTGGTCGCCATCGTGATGGCCGGTCGCTTCGCCATGAGCCTGTTCCTGCAAACCCCCAAGGGCGTGAAGATCCTGCAGGGTTTCGAGAGCAGCGGTTCCGGCGTGCACGTGCTGGCACCGGATTACAAGTCGCGGCTGCGCTGGATTATCCCGGCACTGATCGTGATTGCCATCGTGTTCCCGATTTTCGCCAACAAGTACCTGCTGACCGTGGTAATCCTCGGGCTGATCTACGTATTACTGGGCCTGGGCCTCAATATCGTGGTGGGGCTGGCCGGTTTGCTCGACCTGGGTTACGTGGCGTTCTACGCCATCGGTGCCTATGGCTTGGCGCTGGGTTATCAATACCTTGGGCTGGGGTTCTGGACGGTGCTGCCGTTGGCGGCCATCGCGGCGGCATTGGCGGGGTGCATTCTCGGGTTCCCGGTGTTGCGAATGCACGGTGACTACCTGGCCATCGTGACCCTGGGCTTCGGTGAAATCATCCGGCTGGTGCTGAACAATTGGCTGTCGTTCACCGGTGGTCCGAACGGCTTGCCGGTGCCATCGCCTACCTTTCTCGGCCTCGAATTCGGTAAGCGTGCGAAGGATGGCGGGGTGCCGTTCCATGAGTTCTTCGGCATCGACTACAACCCCAACATCAAATTCATGTTCATCTATATCGTGTTGTTCCTGGTGGTGCTGGCCGTGCTGTACATCAAGCATCGCCTGACCCGCATGCCGGTCGGCCGTGCTTGGGAAGCGCTGCGTGAAGACGAGATCGCCTGCCGCTCCATGGGCCTGAACCACGTGCTGGTCAAGCTCTCGGCGTTCACCATCGGTGCTTCCACTGCCGGTTTGGCCGGGGTGTTCTTTGCCAGCTACCAGGGTTTCGTCAACCCGTCGTCGTTCACCTTTTTCGAGTCGGCGCTGATCCTGGCCATCGTGGTATTGGGCGGCATGGGTTCGACGGTGGGCGTGGTCATCGCGGCGTTCGTCCTGACTGTCGCGCCGGAATTGCTGCGTAGCTTCTCCGAATACCGCGTGCTGCTGTTTGGCGTGTTGATGGTGGTGATGATGATCTGGCGCCCACGCGGCTTGATTCGGATCAGCCGCACGGGTGTGACGCCACGCAAGGGGGTCGCACCATGAGCAAGGAAATCGTGCTGTCCGTGGAAAACCTGATGATGCACTTCGGTGGCATCAAGGCCTTGAGCGATGTGAGCCTCAAGGTCGAACGCAACTCGATCTTCGCCCTGATCGGCCCCAATGGTGCGGGCAAGACCACCGTGTTCAACTGCCTCACCGGTTTCTATAAAGCCAGCGGCGGCAAAATCGAACTCAACGTGCGCGGCAAGCAGACCAACGTGATCCAGTTGCTCGGTGAACGCTTCCAGCCCGTCGACTTCGTATCGCCGAAAAGCTTCTTCAGCCGGGTGTACTACAAGATGTTCGGCGGCACCCACCTGGTGAACCGTGCAGGTCTGGCACGCACCTTCCAGAACATTCGCCTGTTCAAGGAAATGTCGGTGGTGGAAAACCTGCTGGTGGCCCAGCACATGTGGGTCAACCGCAACATGCTTGCGGGCATCCTCAACACCAAGGGCTACCGTAAGGCCGAAAGCGACGCATTGGACCACGCCTTTTACTGGCTTGAAGTGGTGGACCTGGTGGACTGCGCCAACCGCTTGGCCGGCGAGCTCTCCTACGGCCAGCAGCGCCGCCTGGAAATCGCCCGTGCCATGTGCACCCGGCCGCAGATCATCTGCCTGGACGAACCGGCAGCAGGCCTCAACCCCCAGGAAACCGAAGCCCTCAGCGCGATGATTCGCCTGCTGCGCGACGAACACGACCTCACGGTGGTGCTGATCGAACACGACATGGGCATGGTGATGAGTATTTCCGACCACATCGTGGTGCTCGACCACGGTAACGTGATTGCCGAAGGTGGGCCGGACGCGATCCGCAACGACCCGAAAGTGATTGCCGCCTATCTGGGCGCCGACGAGGAGGAGCTGGTATGAGTGCACCTATCCTCGAAATGAAAGACCTGGACGTGTACTACGGCCCGATCCAGGCCCTGAAGAAAGTCTCGCTGCACATCAATGAAGGCGAAACCGTCAGCCTGATCGGCTCCAACGGCGCGGGGAAATCCACGCTGCTGATGTCGATCTTCGGCCAGCCACGGGCCGAGTCGGGCCAAATTCTCTACAACGGCATCGACATTACCCACAAGACGTCTCACTACATCGCCTCCAATGGCATTGCACAGTCGCCGGAAGGGCGGCGGGTGTTCCCTGACATGACCGTTGAGGAAAACCTGCTGATGGGCACCATCCCCATTGGTGACAAGTACGCGCAGGAAGACATGCAGCGCATGTTCGAACTGTTCCCGCGGCTCAAGGAGCGGCGTACCCAACGTGCGATGACCATGTCTGGCGGCGAACAGCAAATGCTCGCTATCGCCCGTGCGCTGATGAGCCGGCCCAAGTTGTTGCTGTTGGATGAGCCGAGCCTGGGCCTGGCGCCCATCGTGGTGAAGCAGATCTTCTCCACCCTGCGCGAGCTGGCGTCAACCGGGATGACCATTTTCCTGGTGGAGCAGAACGCCAACCATGCGCTGCGCCTATCGGACCGAGCCTATGTGATGGTCAACGGGGAAATTCGCCTGACAGGCACCGGTAAGGAATTACTGGTGAATGAGGAAGTGCGCAACGCCTACCTGGGTGGCCACTGATCTGAATAACCACGCAGTACCCTGTGGGAGGGGGCTTGCTCCCGATGGCGGTGTATCAGTCAGCACACCTGATGCTGACACCGTTATCGGGAGCAAGCCCCCTCCCATATTGGTTTTTTGGGGTCGCTTTCGAAATTGTGGAAAACAAATCCGGCCACCCTCCAAAGCGCGACATATAGCCGCCGCAAATCCCTGTTTTGTCACAGTTTTGACTTGTCCCCATCCGCTGTGGAACCGGCTGTGGGTAACGTGGTAGTAGCTGTCTGGAGGCCTTTAACCGCGTGGCTTGCAGCGTGATGGTCATTTTTTGATCAGGGTCTTTTTCGCGACAACCCATGAGGTTTGTCAACCTGTTTAAAGACACAGGTATATGACCGGTTTGTGTCGGTAAGGCCTGTGGATAAGTCTGTGATTAAACTCTGGAAAGACTGCCGCAGAGGCCGAACTGACTGGCCTGGAGCCATCGCTCGGATTTTCTCTGTCATCCCGGGCCTACATACGCCCCCGCTCAGGTCAAGCAAAAAACTTTCTAAAATACCCTGGAGCCCTTGTGCAGAGCGGCCTGAGCTATTTTCTATTTGCCCCCAAAGACTGTGGGCGCAGCTGTGGATAACCTGCGTGCATATGGCTGCAGGCCACGGTTCATAAGGGTTTGCTTGATATGGTTAAAAAGTGATCAGCTGCGGCGCAAAGTGTGTGCTTAACGGTTGCCGCAATCCCGGGGTAAGGGCATTCTGCTGGCTGATTTTTTCCCCTCGATGCCCGCAAGGAGAACACCATGTCCGACACGCTGTTTATTACTGGCGCAACTTCAGGTTTTGGCGAAGCCTGTGCCCGTCGTTTTGCCGACGCCGGTTGGAAACTGGTGCTCACCGGCCGTCGCGCCGACCGCTTGAATGCTCTGGTCGAAGAGCTTTCCAAGCAGACTGAAGTGCATGGCCTGGTGGTGGACGTCCGGGATCGCAAGGGCATGGAAGACGCCATCGCCAACCTGCCGCCTTCGTTTGCCAAGCTGCGCGGGCTGATCAACAACGCCGGCCTGGCTGTGGGGACCGACCCTGCGCCCAAGTGCAACCTCGACGATTGGGAGACCATGGTCGACACCAACATCAAGGGCCTGTTGACCACCACCAACTTGCTGCTGCCACGCCTGATCGCCTACGGCCGCGGTGCCGGCATCATCAACCTGGGCTCCATCGCCGGTAACTACCCGTACCCGGGCAGCCATGTATATGGCGGTTCCAAGGCATTCGTGAAGCAGTTCTCGCTGAACTTGCGCTGCGACCTGCAAGGTACCGGCGTGCGTGTGACCAATATCGAGCCGGGCTTGTGTGAGAGTGAGTTTTCGTTGGTGCGCTTCGGCGGGGACCAGGCGCGCTACGACGCTACCTATGCCGGCGCCGAGCCGATCCAGCCGCAGGACATTGCCGACACGATCTTCTGGGTGATGAACACGCCGGCGCATGTGAACATCAACCGCCTGGAGCTGATGCCGGTGAGCCAGACCTGGGCTGGTTTTGCGATTGAGCGCGGGGCCAAGTAAGGCTTTAGACCGTGTCGCTGTCATCCTGTAGGAGTGAGCTTGCTCGCGAAAAACCCGACAACGCCGCGTTGAATCAGGAAACCAACGTCATCGTTAACGACCTTCGCGAGCAAGCTCGCTCCTACAGAAGGTCTCGACTGACTGGCCATCGGGCTTGCTCCCGATGGCGTCAAATCGGCCAAAACACGGCATAAGGTATACTCCGCCGCCTGAAAGCCCCTCCGCATCGTGCGGATTCAGGTTTTGACGGGAGGAAATGTGAGTAACCGAGGTGAGCAGGCACTGCTCAAACAATCGACCATCCTGATGTTCGCCGTGGCGATCGCCGGGATTGTCACGGGTGTGATTTCTGGCGCCCAATCCATTTTATTCGACGGCTTTTTCTCGCTGATCGCCACCGCCATCAAGGTGTTGATGCTGATCACGGCCAAGCTGATTGCCAAAAAAAGCAACGAGCGCTTCCAGTTCGGCTATTGGCACCTGGAGCCCATGGTGCTGCTGATCGAAGGCAGTTTCCTGCTGCTGATCGCCATTTATGCGTTCCTCAATGGCGTGTTCGGCATTATCAATGGTGGACGCGAGATCGAGTTGGGGTTGGTGATCATTTATGCGGCGGTGTTTACCGTCGTCGAATTCGCCTACTTCTTCTACGTGCGCTACCGCAATCGCACGCTGAAATCTTCACTGATCCAGTTCGACAATATCAGTTGGCTGGTGGATGCGATGCTGTCGGTGGGCTTGCTGATCAGCTTTCTCGCTTCCCTGTTGCTCAAGTCCCAGGGTTACGGCGAGTGGGCCGTGTATGTCGACCCATTGATCTTGATTCTACTGGCCCTGAGCATGCTGGCCCCGGCCTTCAAGATCTTGCGCCCGGCGCTGCGTGAGGTATTGGGCATCGCCCCGGACCAGTTGGACGACAAAGTACGCGAAGTGATGGACGCGGCCCAGGCCAGGCATGGCTTCGACGACTACGTGTCTTACGTGCAAAAGCACGGGCGGGCGCGGTTTATCGAGATCCACGTGGTGCTGCCGGCGGATTACCCGGTGGATAACATTGCAACCCTCGACCGGCTGCGCGAAGAGATATCCACAGGGCTCGGCGCGCCTGATGCGGCGCGCTGGCTGACGATCAGCTTTACCGCAGATCGCAAGTGGATTGCATAAGACCCTGGTAGCAGGTCGCCAAGTGATACGGCGTGGTCGACGGCATGTCCCGTCGGCTCACGTCGCCCTTGGCATCCAGGCATTCATGCCAGCCTTTTTCATGCAGGAAGCGTTGTTGCAGCGCCAGCAATTGGCGTTGCAACACGGCCTCGCTGCCTGGCCGCAAGGTCAGTGCGCGCAGGTATTCGGCCTGCGCCCAGATCCGTTGGGTGCCGTCGCGCACGCTGCCATCGAGGGCAAGCATGCCACTGACCGCGCCGCTGGATTTATCCACACCCTTGAGCTCGGCGTAGGCAAATGCCCGCGTCAACGATGCATGCAGCGGCGTGCCGCGCAGCACGTCTGACGATTCCAGCAAAAAGAACCATTCGAACTGGTGCCCTGGCTCAAACCAGTTATCCACAGCACCCAGTGGCTTCTCCATCATCACGCCGTGCTGACGATCGATAAAACGCTTCTGCAGAGCGTTTGCCAAATCCAGCAGCGCGTCTTGTGTGACAGTGTCTTCACGCACCGCCAGCGTGGCGAGGAAGCCTTCGGCCAGATGCATCAGCGGGTTTTGCAACGGGCCGGATTGAAGGGATGACCAGTTGCGTTCCACTACCGCTTCGTACAGGCCGTCGCCGGTAGCGAAGCGTTCGGCGACCACCGCCAGGGCGGCATTCAGCACCGACTCCACCAACGGCTCGCGCACCTTCGCCCAGTAGTGGGCGCAGGAGAAGATGATGAAGGCGTGGGTGTACAGGTCTTTGCGCTTGTCCAGCGGCTGGCCGGCCGCGTCGATGCTGTAGAACCAGCCACCGTGCTCGGCGTCGTGGAAATGCCGTTGCAGGGAACGGAACAGCGCCGCTGCGCGCTCTTCGGCAAAGGCGCTGTCGGGCTCACCGATCAGGCTGGCGAACAGGTACAACTGCCGGGCACAAGCCATGGCGCGGTAGCGTTGCGGGGGCAGTGGCCGGTGGTCGGCATCCAGCGCCTCATAGGGCAGCGCGAGGTCGGCATTCCAGCCCGGGCCTTGCCAGAGGGGCACGATCAGGTCATGGAAGTGCGTGAGCACGGAATTCAAGGAAGGTTGGGAAGCGATGGGCATCAGCTGGCGTCGTCACGGCAGGGGTGTAGGCGCGCATGGTAGCAGAGGGGCCGTCGCAAGTTGTTAGCGGCAAGCTGCAAGTAAGCGCAAATCAGCTTTTACTCGCAGCTTGCAGCTTGCAGCTTGCAGCTTTTAGCCGAAAAGCAGCCACCCCCCAGTCGCCGCCGACGCTGCCCCGGCCACCCGCACCAACGGCGCTGCCGCCGTCGGCAGGAAGCGCACCACGGCATAACCGGCAGCGTGCAGTGCCGCAGTCGCACCGACGAACCCAGCCGCATACGCCCAAGGGCTGGACATATCCGGCAGTTCCAAACCATGCGCCACACCATGGAACAGCGCAAACAACGCCGTCGCCCCGACGGCCACGAACAATGGCGGCCGCACCGCCAGTGCTACGGCCAGGCCCAACGCCAGCACCGAGGCGGCAATCCCGCTTTCCAGTGCCGGCAACTGCAGCCCTTCGAAGCCCAGCAGGCCGCCTATCAGCATGGTGCCGACAAAGGTACAGGGCAGTGCCCAGCGCGCATTGCCTTTTTGTTGCGCCGCCCACAGGCCGACCGCAACCATCGCCAGCAAATGGTCGAGACCGCCCAGTGGGTGGCTGATGCCGGCCACCAGGCCGTTGTCGCCGTGGCCCGGGTGGGCGAACGCTAGGGCGGGGGCCAGCAGCAGACTGGCGGCGGCGAAGAGTTTCTTGAGGTTCATAACAGACTCCTTGTGGGGGATCAGGCGGCAGTCAGCAAACCCTGACGTTCGATAAAGGCGACGATGTCATCCAGGCCGACGCCGGTTTTCTGGTTGCTGAATACAAAGGGTTTACCGTTGCGCATGCGCTGGGTATCGCTGTTCATCAATTCCAGCGAGGCGCCCACCAGCGGCGCCAGGTCGATCTTGTTGATCACCAGCAAGTCGGATTTGCAGATACCCGGTCCGCCTTTGCGTGGCAGTTTGTCGCCGGCGGACACATCGATCACATAAATGGTCAGGTCCGACAGCTCCGGGCTGAACGTCGCCGACAGGTTGTCGCCGCCCGACTCCACCAGAATCAAGTCCAGGCCGGGGAAACGCCGGTTGAGCTGGTCCACCGCCTCCAGGTTGATCGAGGCATCTTCACGAATCGCCGTATGCGGGCAGCCGCCGGTTTCCACGCCGATAATGCGTTCGGGGGCCAAAGCCTGGTTGCGCACCAGGAAGTCGGCATCTTCGCGGGTGTAGATGTCATTGGTGACCACCGCCAGGTTGTAGCGATCGCGCAGCGCCAGGCACAGGGCCAGGGTCAGGGCCGTCTTGCCGGAGCCCACCGGGCCGCCGATGCCGACACGCAGGGGTTGTGTGTTCATGTGTCTCTCCAAAATAAACCGCTCCTAAGAGCGGAACAGGCGGCTGTACTGGCGTTCATGGGCCATACACGCCAGGGACAGGCCGAAAGCGGCGCTGCCGAGGTGGTTGGGGGCGATATCGGTGGCATCCTGCTGGGCCTGTTGCAGCAACGGCAGCAATTGGCTGGTCAGGCGTTGCGCGGCCTGCTGCCCCAACGGCAGGGTTTTCATCAGCACGGCCAGTTGGTTTTCCAGCCAGCTCCACAGCCAGGCGGCCAGGGCGTCGCCGGGGCTGATGTTCCAGGCGCGTGCCGCCAGCGCCCAACCCAGGGCGAGATGCGGTTCGGCGCACGGTTCAAGAAATGTACGGGCTGCGTCGTCCAGTTCGGGCAGGCCGTTGAGTAGTTGTTGCAAGGAATAGCCCATCTGACGGCTTTCCTGATACAGCTCGCGGGTCTCACGGCTGGCGCGGTGTTCTTCATACAATTGCGCGAGGCGCGGCCAATCCTGCGCAGCGGCAGCGTTGCAATGGGCGAGCAACAGAGGGGCTTCGAAGCGGGCGAGGTTGAGCAGCAACTGGTCGCTGATCCATTCATGCGCGCTGGCCGCATCCTTGACCCGGCCATTTTCCACGGCCATTTCCAGCCCCTGGGAATAGCTGTAGCCGCCAATCGGCAATTGCGGACTGGCCAGACGCAGCAGCGCCCAGGCTGGGTTCATAGACGCACGCCGAACTGGTGCAGCTTGGGCGGGTAGTTGAAATCTTCATCGCCATGGCGCGAGTGATGGTGGCCACCGCCATAGGCACCATGCTCCGGTTGAAAGGGCGCTCCGATGGTTTGCGTTTGCGCGCCCAGTTGTTCGAGCATGGCCTTGAGCACATAGTCATCGAGCAGGCGCAGCCAGCCGTCGCCTACCTGCAATGCCACATGGCGGTTGCCCAGGTGGTAAGCCGCACGCGTCAATTCAAAGGCACTGCTGCAGGTGACGTGCAGCAGTTGTTCAGGCCGGGCACACACGCGTACGACACGTCCGTCTTCAGCCTGCAGGAATTCGCCATCGTGCAGCGGTGGCTGACCACGCTCCAGGAAAAGGCCGACGTCTTCACCGTCGGCACTGAAACAGCGCAGGCGGCTTTTGCTGCGCGCCTCAAAGTTCAGCAGCAACTCGGCGGCCCAGAGGGCTTGTGGGGCGATTCGGCGGTGGATCACCAGCATCAGAGAGCTTCCAGCTATGAGCGATGAAACAGCTAGAGCAAGGGGCTTGCCAACCTCGAGGGGGAGTAGGAATTGCCTGTAGGTAAGTACAGCGGCGCCACCTAATAGGGCGTCGGCGGATTCCTTGATCGCTCTAAATTGGTGCGTGAATTGGCTTGATGCACCCGATATGGGCGTTTTCGGATTTGTCCTACGGGCCTTCAGGATTCTCCGTTCAAAACATTACCGACATGATCATTAGGCTGTGCGCCGTGTTTAATCCACTGCGACGTTCATCATGTTTAGATCATTGTGTTGTTTAGTGCTTATCAGCCTGTCTTTTGTCATTTCATCGGCTTCGGCTTCCTTGCAGCCCCACCCCACCTTCAGTACCTCGCTGAAGGAAACGGCCATCGACGATGTCGTCGACCGCGCCCATGAACTGCTGGGCACACCTTACAAATGGGGTGGCACTTCGGTGCAACAGGGCTTCGATTGCAGCAGCTTTCTGGTCTACCTGTTCAAGACGCAAGCCCGTATCCAGATACCACGCACCACGGCGGCGATGCACCGTTCCTCGGCCCCGACCATCAAACGCAACGCCCTCAAGCCTGGGGACGCGGTGTTTTTCAAAGGTAACGGACGCGGTCAGGTCAGCCATGTGGGCCTTTATATAGGCGAGGGCAAATTTATCCATTCGCCGCGCACCGGCAAGAACATCCGCATCGATTCGTTGAGCAACCGTTACTGGAACAAGAACTACACCACGGCCAAGCGCTTTCACCCGGCGGGGTGATGGCGTCATTCGGTGCTGCCCAGGCCTTGCCAGTGCTTCAAGCCGATGAAGATAAAGCGCAATTGCTGGGTGATTTTCGCCTGTGGCGTGAGGTGCGGCGGCAGCGCGTGGGCGGGCGGATCAATGATATCGGGCAGGGTGGCGAAGACACTTTTGACGATCAAGTCGGCCATCACGTGCAAGCCGTCTGCGTCGAGGTGTTGCAACTTGGGCATCAGCGTGAGATCTGCGGCCAGGTCGCGGGTGATGTCTTCGCGCAGTGCGCCGATAGCTTGACGCACGGCCAGGCAGCCACCGTATTGCTCGCGTGCCAGAAACAGGAACTGCGAGCGGTTGGCCGACACCACATCCAGAAAGATCCGGACCGAGGCATCGATAATGCCGCCCATCACGAATTCATTGTGGCGCACCAGGCGAATCGTGGCGCGGAAGGTTTGGCCGACTTCACTCACCAACGCCAGCCCAAGCTGGTCCATATCGGCAAAGTGCCGGTAGAAACCGGTGGGCACGATTCCCGCCTTCTTGGTCACTTCCCGCAGGCTCAGGCTGCCGAATCCTCGGCCACACTCCATCAGATGGCGGGCTGCGTCCATCAGGGCGAGGCGGGTCTGTTGCTTCTGTTCGGCGCGGGGCAGCATGAGCGGGAGGGCTTAGTCGGCAAGTACAGCGATGCACTCTAGCAAAAGCGCTTTGCCGGCGTCGAACTTGGCGGGAGCAATGCGTGATGCGGTCTATATAAAAGCAAAAGCCCGATCGGCTGATCGGGCTTTTTTCCGGGCCACCACGGGCTCAGCTCTGTGCTTGATGCAGTTCTTGCAGACGGTCTGCACCGCCTTCAGCAACGCCGTCGGTATAGGCACGTTTGTTGGCTTGTTCAGCGCCGCCTTCTACCAAACCTTTCTCTTGCAGGCGATCATAGCCACCTTCAGCGACGCCTTCGGTGTAGGCGCGTTTGTTGGCGTGTTCCGAACCGTTTTCAGCAACAGCACCTTTGGCGTAGTCGCGATTCTCTTCTTCTTGCGAACCGCTGCGGGCCAGGGTCTGGCTGGATTGCATGACTTGAGCTTTGTTCTGTGGGGTGGCTTGTTCGGCAGCTGGCAAGGCAAACGCACTGGAAGCCAGGACGGACAGCAACACGGTAGCGAGTAGTTGGCGTTTCATGAGAGTTGCTCCTTGGGAGGGCGATAAAGTGGGTACAGAGCTAATGCTACTCTTGATAAGTCGATATAAAAGTTCATAAACACAATGGTAATAATCAACAGAATTGATTGTTCCGTGCAGAGGCTCTAGCGCGGGCCTCTCAAGCCCGCGGTTTTGCACCGTGGTGGGTATTTTCGACACGAGCCCGGGTAACAATGGTGCGCCGTTGATGATTTAAGCTGTCGGTTCGGTCAGGAAAACGGCTTTTTTCGGCTAAAACCGCAGACCGGTTAAACCCCCGGGCGGTTTGCCAGTCACAGCTTTATAAGTTGCTCCAATGGAGTAGCCTTGCCAGTCGTATTCAGGAGTCCTGTGCAATGACGCGCACTCGTAAAATTGTGGTTTGGAGCTGCGCCAGCTTCGTTCTGTTAATCGCCGTGGTGGTAATGGTCCTGGCATTCTTTGACTGGAACCGCATCAAGCCGCCCCTCAACGCCAAAGTCTCGGAAGAGCTGCATCGCCCGTTCGCCATCAATGGCAACCTTGCGGTGGTGTGGCAACGTGAGCCCGATGAAGGCGGCTGGCGTGCCTGGGTGCCGTGGCCCCACGTGATCGCCGAAGACCTGACCCTGGGCAACCCCGACTGGTCGAAAAAACCACAGATGGTCACGCTCAAGAAAGTGGAGTTGCGCATTTCGCCCTTGGCGTTGCTGGTGCAGCGTGTGGTCATCCCACGCATTGACCTCACCGAGCCGAGTGCCGACTTGCAGCGCCTGGCCGATGGCCGCGCCAACTGGACCTTCAAGTTCGACCCCAAGGATCCCAATGCCGAACCTTCAAACTGGGTGGTAGACATCGGTGCCATCGGCTTCGACAAAGGTCATGTGACCCTTGATGACCAGACGCTGAAGACTCAGCTGGACGTCATCATTGACCCGCTGGGTAAACCCATCCCCTTTGGCGAGATCGTCGGCGATGCCGATGCGAAGAAGGCCCTGGAAAAAGGCTCGGCGCCCCAGGACTATGCGTTCGGTCTCAAGGTCAAAGGCCAGTATCACGGCCAGAAACTCGACGGCACCGGCAAGATCGGTGGCCTGCTTGCGCTGCAGGACGCGGCCAAGCCTTTCCCGTTGCAGGCTCAGGTGAAGGTGGCCGACACCAGTATCGCCCTGGCCGGCACCCTCACCGATCCGCTGAACCTTGGAGCCCTGGACCTGCGCCTGAAGCTCTCCGGCAGCAGCCTGGGCAACCTGTACCCGTTGACCGGTGTGACCCTGCCGGACTCGCCGGCCTATTCCACCGACGGCCATCTGATCGCCAAGCTGCACGAAACCAGCGGCGCGTCCTTTCGCTATGAAAACTTCAACGGCAAGATCGGCAACAGCGATATCCACGGTGACCTGGGCTACGTAGCCAGCCAGCCACGGCCAAAGCTCACCGGTACCTTGATCTCCAACCAACTGTTGATGGCCGACCTTGCCCCCTTGATCGGCGCAGACTCCAACGCCAAGCAAAAAGCCCGTGGCGGCGCGAGCAAGCAGCCGGCAACCAAAGTGCTGCCGGTGGAAGAGTTCCGCACCGACCGCTGGCGCGATATGGACGCCGACGTGGAGTTCACCGGCAAACGCATCGTGCACAGCGCCGAGCTGCCCTTCACCGACCTCTATACCCACTTGGTTCTCAATGACGGCCAGCTCAGCCTCGAACCCCTGCGTTTCGGCGTGGCGGGCGGCAAGCTGGACGCGCAGATCAGCCTGAACGGCCGTACCACGCCGATGGAAGGCCGGGCCAAGCTCACCGCGCGCAACTTCAAGCTCAAGCAGTTGTTCCCAACCTTCGAACCGATGAAAACCAGCTTCGGCGAGCTCAACGGCGATGCGGATATTTCCGGGCGTGGCAACTCCGTGGCGGCGCTGCTGGGCACTTCCAATGGCGACCTGAAGATGTTGATCAACGATGGCGCCATCAGCCGTGGCCTGATGGAAATTGCCGGGCTCAACGTGGGCAACTACGTGGTGGGTCGCTTGTTCGGCGACAAAGAAGTGAAGATCAACTGCGCGGCTGCCGATTTCGGCATCAAGACGGGCTTGGCGACCACGCGGCTGTTTGTGTTCGACACCGAGAACGCCATTATCTACATCGACGGCACCGCGAATATGGCCACGGAGCAGTTGGACCTGACCATCACGCCGGAGTCGAAAGGCTTCCGCCTGTTCTCCCTGCGTTCGCCGCTGTACGTCAACGGGCCGTTTATCAAGCCCAATGCAGGGGTCAAGGCCATTCCGCTGGCATTGCGGGGGGCGGGCATGGTTGCGTTGGGTGTGATTGCCGGTCCGGCTGCCGGTTTGTTGGCGTTGGTCGCACCGAGCGGTGATGAACCCAACCAATGTGCGCCGCTACTGCAGCAGATGAAGGAAGGTAAAGCGCCGAAAACCGTTAAGTAACGGTGGTAACCGAGAAACTGATGTGGGAGGGCAAGCCCTCCCACATAGGTATTGCGGTGTTAACGATTACAGGCTTTCGAGGATATCCGCCATGTCGTCGGCATGCTCTTCTTCCTGCGCCAGAATCTCCTCGAACAGGCGGCGGGTGGTCGGGTCTTTATCGCCGATGTATTGGATGATTTCGCGATAGCTGTCCACCGCAATACGCTCCGCCACCAGGTCTTCGTAGACCATTTCCTTGAGGTCCTTGCCGGCCACGTATTGAGCGTGGGAGTTTTTCGACAGCAGGTCGGGGTTGAACTCCGGCTCGCCACCCAACTGCACGATGCGTTCGGCGAGTTTGTCGGCGTGCTCGGCTTCCTGGGTCGCGTGCTCAAGGAACTCATCGGCGGCGACGGAGGCTTTGATACCACTGGCCATGAAGTAGTGACGCTTGTAACGCAGCACGCAGACCAGTTCAGTGGCCAACGACGCGTTGAGCAGGCGGATGATTTCTTCGCGGTCGGCCTCATAGCCTTCGGTCACGGCGCCGTTTTCAACGTTCTGGCGGGCGCGGCTGCGTAGGGTCGCGACGTCAGTCAGGTTTGCTTGGTTCATCTCAATCTCCTGGGAGTAATCCGGTTTTGCGCCACGCTCTGCTGGCGTGGTAGCTCCAAGTTGTGAGTCCTGAGTGAAGCAAAAAGTTTTATCGGATTTACCGACAACGTCATAAGGCGGACTTGAGGTTGGGCTAGGCTGCTGGAATCAGGTTTGGAGGATGCCCGTTTCATGTCGCAGTCGTTGGCCACGCGTTATCCCTTGGTGCTGGTGCCAGGCATGCTGGGCTTTGTGCGCCTGGGGTGGTTTCCCTACTGGTACGGCATCGTTCCGGCGCTGCAGGCGGGCGGGGCGCAGGTATTTCCTGTGCAGGTGGCGCCGCTCGACTCCAGCGAGGTGCGCGGCGAGCAATTGCTGGCGCACATCGAGCGCATTCGTCGCGAGACCGGCCTCGCCAAGGTCAACCTGATCGGCCACAGCCAGGGTGCGCTCACGGCGCGTTATGCTGCGGCCAAGCGCCCCGAATGGGTGGCATCGGTGACGTCGGTGGCCGGGCCCAACCATGGCTCCGAACTGGCCGACCATTTCCACCTGCATTACCCGCCCGACGGTGTTAAAGGCCGCATCATCAGCGCGCTGTTTCATCTGGTCGCCTGGGTGATGGGTGTGCTGGAAACCGGCTATCGCGGGCCGCGCTTCAAGGCGGACCTGCGGGCCTCGCATCTTTCCCTCACCCGCGAAGGGGTGGCGCTGTTCAATCGCCAGTACCCACAGGGTCTGCCGCAGACATGGGGCGGGCACGGCCCGGAGGAGGTCAACGGCGTACGCTATTACTCATGGTCGGGCACCTTGCAACCGGGTATCACCGACCGTGGGCGCAACCTGTTCGATGGGAGCAATCGAAGCTGCCGCTTGTTCGCGCGCAGCTTCGTGCGGGAGAAGGGCCAGTGCGACGGCATGGTCGGGCGCTACAGCTCGCACCTGGGGTTGGTGATCGGTGATGACTACGCCCTGGACCACTTCGATATCGTCAACCAGTCCATGGGCCTGGTGGGTAAGGGCGCCGAGCCGATCCGGTTATTTGTCGAGCATGCCGCGCGCTTGAAGGACGCCGGGCTTTAATGGGGGAGGGGCTCAGGCGGCCCTGACCGGCGTCGTCCAACGCTCCGACAGAATCACCCCGCCCAGCGTCAGCAAGCCGCCCACCAGGTGATACAGCGCCAGCTCTTCCTTCAGCACCACCGCCGCAATCAACGCGGTGATCAACGGCAGCAGGTTGAAAAACAGCGTGGTGCGGCTCGGGCCCAAGGTCTTCACCGAATGCATCCAGGCCAACGGCGCCGCCATTGATGCCAGCAAGCACGCATACAGCACCAGTGGAATATTCGCCCAGCCCAAACCCGCCTTGGCTGAGAACAGGAACAGCGGAAACAGCACCACCACGGCCACCAGCACCTGCAGGTACAGCAAGACCAACGGTGGCAGGCGCAACTGCCATTTTTTCAGCAGGGTGCTGTAGACCGCGTAGGCGAGGGTGGCCACCAGCATCATGCCGTCGCCCAGGTTGACCCCATGTTGCAGCAGCGCGCCCAGGCTGCCGGCCGACACCACGACGACCACGCCGGCAAACGACAGCACCGCGCCGGCCAGTGCGCCGAAGGTGAGCCGCTGGCCGAGGCTGATGATTGCAGCGGTCAGTGCCATCAAAGGCATCAGCGACAAGATGATGCCCATGTTGGTCGCGGTCGTCAGGGACGCGGCGTAATACGCCAGGCTTTGGTACACGGCCATGCCGAGCACGCCGAGGATGAAGACCTTGCCCAGGTTCGCGCGGATGTTCGTCCAATGGGCAATCACGGGCTTGAGCATGAACGGCGTGAACAGCAGTGCCGCCAGCAGCCAGCGATAAAAGCCGATCTCCGCCGGGAAAAGCGAGCCCACGGCCAGTTTGTTGACAACGGTGTTGCCGGCCCAGATAAAAATGGCCAGCAGTGGATACGCGTATTGCATCGAGGGAAACCTGGTGTGTTGACGAGACGGGATTATCCGCTGTCTGGATAGAAGCTTATACTGCGAACCAGACAACCGACCCCTGTATCCAGACAACATGGCCAGACATACCGTACGCCTCCCGGATTTCCGCCGGCTGCCAAGCCCCGTGTACTTCCGTTACTCCGATTTCGCCCCCGATACCGAGTGCACGCCACATGAGCACTTCTGGGGATCGCTGGATTATTCCTCCAGCGGCGTGATGCGCATGGAAGTGGCCGGCAGCCGCTTCATGTCGCCGCCGCAGTACGCGGTGTGGGTGCCGCCGCATACCGAGCACAGTTCCTACAATGCCGAGGCGATTGTCTACCACTCAGTGGGCTTGGCGCCTGAACTCTGTGAGCAACTGCCGCCGCAGCCGTGCACCCTGGCCATCAGTGATATCCTCAAGGCCATCCTGCGCGACTTCGCCCGGCGCGGCGTCAATATTCCGCGGGCCGACGCCGATATCCGCCTGGCCCAGGTGCTGGTGGACCAGCTCAAACAGGCGCCGATTCACGATTGCTTCCTGCCTTACGCGCGCAACCCGGGGCTGCTGGGTGTGCTGGAAGGCCTGCAGGCCGACCCCGGTGATAATCGACCGTTGGCGCAATGGGCCGAGCAGGTGCACGTCAGCGAGCGCACCTTGGCGCGGCAATTCTTGCGGGAGTTGGGCATGAGCTTCGGCGAATGGCGCCAGCGTTTGCGCTACCTGGCCGCCATCGAAGCGTTGGACAGCGAGCGCAGTGTGCAACATGTCGCCTTCGACCTGGGCTACAGCACCGCGTCGGCCTTCATTGCCATGTTCCAGCGCCACGCCGGTTGCACGCCGGAGCAGTACCGCCGGTCAAATATCCGCGGACGCTGAAGATGTAACAGGTTTTGGCTACACTGCTCGTAGGCCATGCCCCTCCGGCACGGTAACAGGGAGAAAACTCCATGAAGATGTTGCGTGTTCCGCTGTTGATGATCGGTTTGCTGCTGTGTTCCCAAAGCTTTGCCGAGACCGCTCAGCAAAACAAAATGACCACCTGTAACGCCGATGCCACCACCAAGGCGCTCAAGGGCGATGAGCGCAAGGCCTTCATGAGCACGTGCCTCAAGGCTGCCCCGGCGCCGGCCGCCAAGACCCTGACCCCTCAGCAGCAAAAGATGAAAGATTGCAACGCGTCGGCGAAAACCCAGGCCTTGGCCGGCGATGCGCGCAAGACTTTTATGAGCACTTGCCTGAAGAAGTAATAGCCCCAAGCCATAGAAGGCTGCGACACTCGCACACAGCCCTCTGCTGCCGGAGCCGGTTACCTTGTTCCGGCAGCAACATCCTTTAACGTCGTTCGTTTTGAGGCTGTATGCCAACGTTTTCTCAGCGTCACGTATTGTTGTTGGTCAGTTGCATCATCATTTTTGGCGGGTTGTTGCTGGTCCTGCCGTTGAGACTGCTGCCTAGCCTGTTGGCCGGTTTGTTGGTGTATGAACTGGTCAATATGCTCACCCCCCAATTGCAACGGCTGATCGAAGGGCGACGTGCGCGTTGGCTCGCCGTGGCATTGCTTGGCACATTGATTGTCAGCGTACTGGCGCTGATTTTCGCCGGCGCCATCAGCTTTTTGCTCCACGAAGCGGAAAACCCCGGGGCTTCCCTCGACAAATTCATGGGCGTGGTCGACCGTGCACGCAGCCAGTTGCCGCCGTTCCTCGATGCCTACCTGCCCGCCAGCGCCGCTGAGTTCCGCGTAGCCATCGGCGACTGGCTGAGCAAACACCTGAGCGAACTGCAACTGGTGGGCAAAGATGCCGCCCACATGTTTGTCACGCTGCTGATCGGTATGGTGCTCGGTGCGATCATCGCCCTGCAGCGCGTGCCCGACCTGACCAAGCGCAAACCCCTGGCCGCTGCGTTGTTCGACCGCCTGCACCTGCTGGTCCAGGCCTTCCGCAATATCGTCTTCGCCCAGATCAAGATTGCAGCGCTCAACACCGCCTTCACTGCCATATTCCTTGCCGTGGTGCTGCCCCTGTGTGGCATCCACCTGCCGCTGACCAAAACCTTGATCGTGCTGACGTTCCTGCTGGGGCTGCTGCCGGTGATCGGCAACCTGATGTCCAACACCCTGATCACGATCGTGGCGTTGTCGCTGTCGATTTGGGTGGCGGTGGCGGCGTTGGGGTATCTGATCGTGATCCACAAGGTCGAGTACTTCCTCAACGCGCGCATTGTGGGCGGGCAGATCAGTGCCAAATCGTGGGAGTTGTTGTTGGCGATGCTGGTATTCGAGGCCGCGTTCGGTTTACCCGGTGTTGTAGCGGGGCCGATTTACTACGCGTACCTCAAGAGTGAGCTCAAGCTCGGCGGGATGGTTTAAGCCTGGCCCCGTCGGGGCAAGCCCTTATGCTGTAGGAGCGAGCTCGCGAAAACGTCGACGATAACGCGTGTTGCCTGAATGAACGCGGCGCCTGTGGGTTTTTCGCGAGTAAGCTCGCTCCAAGGTATCAGGCGCCGTAGACCTCCAGCTGAAACTCAGTAGCCGTAGCGCTTACTGGCTTCAATCGCCAGGCCACTGCCGATACTGCCAAAGATATTCCCTTCCACATGCCGTGCATTCGGCAGCATCGCCGAGATGCTGTGGCGCAGTGCGGGGATGCCGCTGGAGCCGCCGGTAAAGAACACGGTGTCCACTTGCTCGACGCCTACGGATGCGTCGCTGAGCAACTGCGTCACACTGCCGCGCACCCGCTCCAACAGATTGTCGATGGACGACTCGAACAAGGCCCGGCTGAGGTCGACGCTCAGGCCTTTTTCGATACGGTCCAGCGCCACATGGCGGTTGTCTTCTTGGGTCAGCTGGATCTTGGTCTCTTCCACTTCCATCGCCAACCAGTGCCCGGCGCGCTGTTCGATCAGCTTGAACAGGCGGTCGATGCCGCCCGTGTCTTCGATGTCGTAGCGCATGCTGCCCAACGCCAGCTGGGATTTTTGCGAGTACACCGAGTTGATGGTGTGCCAGGTGGCCAGGTTCATGTGATGGCTGGTGGGCATATAGGCGCCGCTTTTCATGCGGCTGCCGTAACCGAACAGCGGCATCATGCCGGCCAGCGACAGTTGCTTGTCGAAGTCGGTGCCGCCGATGTGCACGCCGCCGGTGGCGAGGATGTCGTCGTGGCGGTTATCGACGGAGCGGCGTTCCGGGCTCAGGCGCACGAGGGAAAAGTCGGAAGTACCACCGCCGATATCGACGATCAGCACCAACTCTTCTTTTTCGATGGTGGACTCGTAGTCGAATGCCGCCGCAATCGGTTCGTACTGGAACGAGACTTCCTTGAAGCCCAGCTTGCGTGCCACGTCGACCAAGGTGTCTTCGGCTTCTTTGTCGGCCATCGGGTCGTCATCGACGAAGAACACCGGGCGGCCCAGCACAACCTCTTCGAACTCGCGACCGGCGGTGGCTTCAGCGCGGCTTTTGAGCTGGCCGATAAACAGGCCCAGCAGGTCCTTGAACGGCATTGCAGTACCCAGCACGCTGGTGTCGTGCTTGATCAGCTTGGAACCCAGCAGGCTCTTGAGCGAACGCATCAAGCGCCCCTCATAGCCTTCGAGGTACTCGTGCAGGGCCAGGCGACCATAGACCGGGCGACGTTCCTCGATGTTGAAGAACACCACCGACGGCAGGGTAATCTTGCCGTCTTCCAGCGCGATGAGCGTTTCCATGCCGGGACGGATCCAGCCGACGGTGGAGTTGGACGTGCCAAAGTCGATGCCGCAGGCACGGGCTGGAGATGGGCTGTTCATGTCTATCGGGTTCCGGTCGAAAAAACGGCCGCGCAGTGTATGCCAGTCGAAGGCGGATGCGTAGGCCAACTCGCTGTTAAATCGCGCTTGAAAGTACGCAATTTGCCCCCACATCTGTTGCATACGGCAAGCGCCGATAACACTTTGACGCACTCCCAGGCCACAAGACTCAACAGGTGCAAAGCAGCGCACGTTGTGCCCCGGGCTGTGCGATCTCGATTGAGGATGGTGAACCGCCGATGGATTTCAAAGACTACTACAAGATATTGGGCGTTGAGCCGAGCGCGGACGACAAGGCAATCAAGGCCGCGTATCGCAAGCTTGCGCGCAAATATCATCCGGATGTGAGCAAGGAAAAAGACGCCGAAGAGAAATTCAAGGATGCGTCCGAAGCCTACGAAGCGCTGAAAAGCGCCGACAAACGTGCCGAGTACGACGAACTGCGCAAGTACGGTCAGCATGGCCAGCCGTTTCAAGGGCCACCGGGCTGGCAGAGCCGTGGCGGTTTTGGCGGCGGCCAGGATGCGGGCGACTTCTCGGATTTCTTCAGTTCGATCTTCGGCTCGCGTGGCGACGCTTTTGGCGGTGGTCAACGCCGCCCTGCCGGGCGTAAAGGCCAGGACGTGGAGATGCAACTGCCGGTGTCCCTTGAGGAGACGCTGTCTACCGAGTCCAAGCAGATCAACTTCCAGGTGCCGCAATACGACGCCTCGGGCCGGCACGTCAGCAACACCACCAAGAGCCTGAATGTGAAGATCCCCGCCGGTGTGGCCGACGGCGAGCGCATCCGCCTCAAGGCGCAGGGTGCGCCAGGTATTGGTGGCGGGGCCAATGGCGATCTTTACCTGATCATCAAGTTTGCACCGCACGCAAGATTTGAAGTGGACGGCGAAAACCTGGTGATCAACCTGCCGCTGGCGCCTTGGGAACTGGCGCTGGGTACCGAGGTGGCGGTGCCGACCCTTACCGGCAAGATCAACCTCAAGGTACCGGCCGGCAGCCAGAACGGCCAGCGCATGCGTGCCAAAGGCCACGGTTTGCTGAACAAGGCCGGGCAGCGGGGTTACCTGTTCGTGCAGCTCAAGGCGGTGATGCCGAAAGTGGCTGACGATGAGGTCAAGGCACTGTGGCAGGAACTGGCGCAGAAAGCCGCGTTCAACCCGCGCGAAAACTTCTGACCTTCATTGCAGCGCCCCGACCGGGGCGCTGCATGGCTGCAACTATCTACGACCGACCGCCGCTGTCGACGTGATGTGCTGGTGCTCCAATCTTCTGGAGCGACACCATGCCCGACATCACCCTCCCCGCCGTTTCACCCGGCATTCACAGCGCTTTGCTCAAGCGCGCTATCCCTGCCTGGTTTTCCCAGGCCCGTCTGCCCCGCCAGCAGGAGTTGGCCAATCATTCGCTGGTAGTGCCCGCCTGGTACATAAATGCCTCGCAGACACAAAAAAACGCCCTGTCCGCCAGCCATGCCCAATACCGCACGATCTTCAATCAGGTCGACGCCACGCTCGCGACGATCCAGGACGTCCAGGCATTCGCCGAACCTTTGCTCAAGGCGGCGATCAAGGAGCGCTTCAAGCTGGATATCGACGTGCGCAACGTCTACCTCGCGCGCAAATTCGCGCCGGCCAGCCGCAATGACTTCTATGGGTTTTTCACTCTGGACCGCACCCGCACTTCACGGCTGGATGAAGAGTACCGGGGCGTCTCGTTGCTGGAGGCCGCCCTGGCCAACTTCCTGCCCGGAGAAGAGCAGGCTTCACGTTGCGCCGACTGCGAAATCATCACCGGCTGGGGCAGTTACGACGGCGGCGTCATTCCTGATTTTGCGGCGGTCAACTCCCAGGTCCAACCCATTGCGCCGCCCGCGTTCGCCAAACTGTGCCGCAGCCTCGACCTGGGCCGCCTGTACCAGCAACATATCAAGGACATCCTGCAACCCAGGGAGCAAGAAAAACGCCAGGCGCTCATCCGGCAGTTGCAGGAATATCAGCGTCAGCAACTGGTGCTGAGCACCGAAATCGCCTGGCAGCAATTCGCCACAAAGCCCAACAGCTACCTGGTCGGTGCAGGCATCAGCCATGATGTCTACCAGATGCTCAAGCAGGTTCTCGCCGCCAAACCCGAGCCGATGCTGGATGGTCGTCCGGTCACTTTCGCCAACCTGCAACTACTGGGTGTGGAGCTGGTCGGGCCGTTGTTGATCGGGCCAAGGCGCAAACGCGCGCCGCGGGTCGAGCGCCTGGTGGTGTACTTGCCCGATGACCCGCAGCAACCGCTGAAGGAATACGCCAACCTTTACGAGTTTCTTGCCGACTTGGGCGAACGCTTGAAGAGCATGGAGTACCGGCGCTTTTTCAGCCGGTTTGTACCGGTGTCCAGGCAAGGGGCGTTCTTCAACAAAGTCGATGCCCTGTGCCGGCCATCGCGGACGGTCAAACCGGCTGAGCTGGCGATGGACGAAGCGACCATCAAAGGCGATCTGTGGCAGCACCGCTACCAGGCGAGCGTCGACAAAATCCTTGCCGATGCACGCGCCGTGGCGGTACCCACCGATGACGAAGACGCCAAGGCCCGTTCGGCACGCCTGGAGGGGTTCAAGGACGCCGTGCTTAGCGTGTTCAACCTGGCCGCCTTCGTGGTGCCGGGGCTGGGCCCGATCATGCTGGCGGTGGGCGCCGTGCAGATGTGCGAGGAGGTGTACGAGGGCATAGAAGCCTGGGAGCAAGGCGAAACCCGTGAAATGTGGGCGCACTTTTCCGGCGTTGCGCTGAACGTCGCCCTGCTCGGCACCGGTGCCACTGTGCTGCCCCATGTACAAATGTCCGGTGTGGTGGATGCCCTCAAGCCGGTGCTCCTGGCCGACGGCAAGCAAAAGCTGTGGTCCCCGGACTTGTCTCGCTACAAAACCAATATTCAGTTGGCCGCGGATGCCAAAACCGACGGCCTGGGCCTGTACCGCCACGAGGGAAAACCCGTGTTGGCCCTTGACGGTGAGTGCTATCGGGTCGAGCAGGAAACCACTACCGGCCAGTACCGTGTACAGCACCCGACCCGCGAGGATGCCTATCGCCCCCTGCTGGAGCACAACGGTGAAGGTGCCTGGACCCATGAAGGCGAAGACCCGCTGGCATGGGATGAGGCCACTCTGCTGCGACGACTGGGCCAACCTGCCGCCGGCCTGAGTGCCGAGCGGTTGCAGCAGGCGCGCCTGGCCAGTGGAGTCGAGACCGAGGCCCTGCGTGAAATGTGTTTCGACCAGCAGGCCACGCCGCTGTTGCTGGCCGACAGCTTCAAACGTTTCACCTTGCATCGCGAGCTGGAAATCTGCATCGAACAACTGCGCAGTAGTGACCCAGCGACCTACGCCAAGGCCGATCCGGCACTGCAACTGGACCTGATGAAACGCCGCGGCATGCTCTCCAGCGAGCCCTCGCTACGTGTGCTCGGCAGTGACGGACGCGAATTGTGGAACGACCCTGCGCCCGCGTCAGAGCTTCGCCGGGTCGTCGCGCTCGATTCGGCGCAACAGGCCCGCGGTGAGTTACTCGAGCAGGTGCTGCACACCCTGCAAGCCAGCGATCCCGTGCTTCAGGAAATACCCGGCGAAGCCTCGCAGTCGCTTGGCGAGCGCGCTGGCCAATTACGCCTCTCCCTGGCCGACACCGCCGAGCAGCTCAAAGGTTCGCTGCTGGAGGAGCGCTACAAGGCGCAGAACTGCTGCGCCGACGTTGATGTACAGCGCGTGCTCAACAGTTATCCCCAATTACCGGCACCGGTAGCCAGGCTGTTGCTTGACGCGATGAGCGCCGACGACCTGCAAGGTTTTCGCAGCCATCGGCGCCTGCCCGGGCCGATCAATGAGCGTCTGCGCTGGAGCGATCAGGAGGTCCGCGTATCCCGTGCCTACGAAGGCCTGTTTCTCGATTCGATGGGCAATCTCGACAGTGATCGCCTCGTGCTGCGCACCCTGGAACTGTTGCCGGGCTGGCTGCGCGGTACCCGTCTGGAGCTGCGTGAGTATTTTGCCGAAGGCCAGGTGCTGGATGCCATCGGCCATCCCCAGGCCACTGCGTCGCGGCCCTTGGTGCGTGATGCCGAAGGGCAGTTTCAAGGCCGCGACGTCTACACCGCGCTTTGGCAGGTGCTCACCCCGGCGGAACGGCAGGCGCTGAATTTCACCCGCGTGACGCAGTTAAAATCGGCGATCCTGCGCAACCCTTTGCCTCGGGAGCCGTTGCGTACGGTGCTGCTCGAGCACCCGTTGCGCCGTCCGGTCATTGACCCCACGATGCGCCTGCTCGGTGGTGGGCGCGGTTTCAAGCAACTGATGAACACGCTGCGCAGCGACGAGTCGCGGGTGCGACGCTTGTTTCCGTCGTTTTCCGACGTCGATGTCGGCGCATACGTCCAGTCCCTGGGCGCCGATGTGCGTATCCGGTTGACGCAATTGGAGGCCGATTACTTCAACCTGAAGCAAAGCCTGAAGACCTGGGTACGAGCCACCGACGCCCAGCCCGACGGCAGCACAGCGCGCCTCGCCATGGAGATCCTTCGGTGTTGGCGGTGCGAGACCGGCGACGAATTGGACCTCTCGACGACGGCTCCGACCCGCTTGCCGGCACTGACCGCCGGTTTCAGCCATGTGCAGGAACTGGCCCTCGGCAAAATCATCTGGAATGCCGACACTCAGACCTTCCTGAAAAACTTCATGCACATCCGCGAGCTGCGCATCAGCGATACCGGTCTGACGGAGCTACCCGATATCGTCGGCGACCTGCGCCAGCTGACGCATCTGCGCTTGCGCGGCAACCGCATTCGCCTGACCGACGCCAGCGCCGAAAAACTCGCCGGGCTGGATCAACTGCAAAGCCTCGACCTGGCAGGCAACCCGCTGCACATGACGCCGGATTTCAGCGCCCTGCAGCGCCTCAAATTCCTCGACCTGAGCAATACCGGCATCAGCCAGTGGCCCCGCGGCCTGCTTAGCCAGACCGAGCTGCAACGGGTGGACCTGCGCAACAACCAACTGAGCGAAATCCCCAGAGAACACCTCTACCCACAGGCCGAGCACTTCCAGCGGATTATCCAGATCAATAACGCGACGGTGATCGGCGGCAACCCGTTCTCCGAGGCCTGCATGGTTGAAGTGGATAACTATTGGAAGCGCTTGGGCGAGGTGGCACCTGAGCTGGCACAGAGCAGCATTACCGATGCGTTTTCCGTCGAGTCCCCGGCCATTGTGACGGTGCAGCGCATGTACCCGGACAAAACCATCAGGGCCGCCAGAGAGCTGATCTGGAGCCTGGGCGAGGGTGCCGACGCGGAGTTGGCGCGACGAGCGACCGAGTTCGACAGGCTGACCGAACAGCTCAACGCCTGGGCCTTCTCGGGTGGTGGCGCAAGTGAGCGCTATATTCGCTCCGATCAACTGCGCAGCAACGCGACGACGCGGGATGACCGCTACATTGCCAAATCGCGCATCCTGCAATGCTGGCGCCGCGAAACGCCGATGAAACTGGCCAATGACGGGACTCCATTCGGTCTGGAGCTGGACCTGAGCAATCTACGGCTGCCGAGCCTGCCGGACCTGGATGCGGATTTTTCCCATGTCGGTTCACTCAAGCTCAGCGGGATGGCGTTGAGCGCCTCTCCCGAAGGCTTCCTGGCGCGCTATCGCGGCGTGCGCTGGCTGGACCTGTCGAATAACCAACTGCGCGAACTGCCACCGGCCCTGGGTGAGATGCACGGGCTGACGCGCTTGTTCTTGCAGAGCAACCAGATTCAGTTGACCGCGCAGACCGCCGAGGTCCTGGCCGGACGCACCAGCCTGCGGGCGTTGTGGATGGATAACAACCCATTGGGCATCGCGCCGGATTTCAGCCGGATTGCCGATATGCGTTCGCTGGGCCTGAAAAACACCGGCATCGACGTCTGGCCGCCCGGGCTGGCCGAGCAGCCATTGCTGGACCTGCTTGACCTGAGCGGTAACCGCATCACCACGCTGCCGGACTTCGTCGTCGCGCCGCTACCCGAGCAACTGGCGCAATCGGTACGGCTGACCCAGGTGGCCAACCTGACCGGTAACCCCTTGAGCGAGGCGACGCGGGTGCAGGTCCGGGCTTATTCCGAACGTCTCGAACAGAACGGGCCGGTTGTACCGGGCCGCCCGAATCTGTTGGTGGAGTCGGCCTTGCGCATTGCCCACCGTGAACGCCTGGAGGTGGCCCCGGGAGTTGATTTCGAACACTGGAACCTGGGTTTTTCCGCGGAGCAAACGGCCATGCGCAGGGCCCAATGGCTGGCATTGCGGGAGCAGCCGGGGAGCGAGGGTTTTTTTCGGATGCTGGCCGATCTGACGGTGGTCAGCGAGCGCCATGCCAACCTGCAGGACCGGGTCTGGGAGGTGATCGACTGCATCACGCAAAACAGCAGCGAGTCGGAGCGCCTGCGCGAGCAGATGTTCGACTGGGCCGGTCGGCCGGCGTGTTGTGACCGGGCGGCGTTGTCGTTCAGCAACGTCGAAGTCATGGCGATGGTCTACAGGGCACGGGCAGCCGCCACCGATGCGACCCAGGGCGCGGCGTTGCGCACACTGGCGCGGGGGTTGTTCCGCCTGGACGAGGTGGAAAAAATCGCCCTCAACGACATTGCCGAACGGACCGCTGCGATCAATGCCACAGCGCATTTGAGCGATGCAGAGAAGGCCCGGCGCATAGGCCGCCTGGAAGAGGTCGAAATCCGCCTGGCTTATCGGTTCGGCCTCAAGGGCACGGACCAGCTCGACTTGCCTGGTCAACCCGAGCAGGTACGCTTCACCGGCATGGGCAAGGTCAGCCAGGCGATGCTCGACAGCGCTCGCACCCGGGTGCTCGAACTCAACGACTCGCCGCAGGAGTTCGAAGCGCTGTTGTCCCGGGATTTCTGGCTTGACTACGTGACGCATAAATACCGCACGCAGTTTGACGCCTTGACCAAGCCATATTAGGCGCGTCTTTCGGTGCTGCACGAGCAGTCCGCGACCGGCCTGCTGACCGCCGACGAATACGCGGCGCAGGCCAGGGATCTGCAGGCACAACTGGCGATCGAAGAAGCTGGCCTGATCGAAGCATTGACCCGCGAGGAGCTTGACGCGGGTTAAAACAGAAAATAGCGCTGCGCCATCGGCAGCGTTTCCGCCGGCTCGCACCACAGCAATACGCCGTCGGCCTTGACCTGATAGGTTTGCGGGTCGACGTCGATGTGCGGCAGGTAGTCGTTATGGATCAGGTCGGTTTTCTGTACCGTGCGACAGCCCTTGACCACGCCGATCTGTTTCTTCAGCCCCAGCGTCGCGGGTAACCCGGCGTCGTACGCCGCCTGGCTGATAAACGTCAGGCTGGTGGCCTGCAGCGAGCTGCCGAAGCTGGCGAACATCGGGCGGTAGTGCACCGGTTGCGGTGTGGGAATCGACGCGTTGGCGTCGCCCATCAGGCTCGATGCAATCGCCCCGCCTTTGAGAATCAAGGTCGGCTTGACCCCGAAAAACGCCGGGCGCCACAGCACCAGGTCGGCCCACTTACCCACTTCGATCGAACCTACTTCATGGCTGATACCGTGAGTGATCGCCGGGTTGATGGTGTACTTGGCGATATAGCGCTTGATGCGGAAGTTGTCGTTGCCCGCGCCGTCGCCGGGCAAGGCGCCGCGCTGCTTTTTCATCTTGTCGGCGGTCTGCCAGGTGCGCGTGATGACTTCGCCGACGCGGCCCATGGCCTGGCTATCGGAGCTGATCATGGAGAACGCGCCGAGGTCGTGCAGGATATCTTCGGCAGCGATGGTTTCGCGCCGGATACGGCTTTCGGCAAACGCCACGTCTTCGGCAATGCTCGGGTCCAGGTGATGGCAGACCATCAGCATGTCGAGGTGCTCATCGATGGTGTTGCGCGTGAAAGGTCGCGTCGGGTTGGTGGAGCTGGGCAGCACGTTGGGGAAACCGCAGGCCTTGATGATGTCCGGCGCATGGCCGCCACCGGCACCTTCGGTGTGGTAGGTGTGGATGGTGCGTCCCTTGAGCGCGGCAAGGGTGGTTTCGACGAAGCCGGACTCATTGAGCGTGTCGCTATGGATCGCCACCTGCACATCGTACTCATCGGCCACGCTGAGGCAGTTGTCGATACTCGCCGGGGTGGTGCCCCAGTCTTCATGCAGCTTCAAGCCGATGGCGCCAGCCTTGACCTGTTCGATCAACGGCTCCGGCAGGCTCGCATTACCTTTGCCGGTAAAACCGATGTTCATCGGGAACGAGTCGCTGGCCTGGAGCATGCGCGCCAGGTGCCATGGCCCGGAGGTGCAGGTGGTGGCGTTGGTGCCGGTGGCAGGTCCGGTGCCGCCGCCGATCATGGTGGTAACGCCACTGGTCAGCGCTTCTTCGATCTGCTGCGGGCAAATGAAGTGCACATGGCTGTCGATGCCGCCGGCGGTGAGGATCATGCCTTCGCCGGCGATCACTTCGGTGCTGGCGCCGATGGCGAGGGTCACGCCGGGCTGGATATCGGGGTTACCGGCTTTGCCGATGGCAGCGATACGGCCGTTCTTCAAACCGACATCGGCCTTGACGATGCCCCAGTGGTCGATGATCAGCGCATTGGTAATCACGGTGTCGACCACTTCATGGGCCAGCAGCTGGCTCTGGCCCTGGCCATCGCGGATCACCTTGCCGCCGCCGAATTTCACTTCTTCGCCGTAGGTGGTGAAGTCCTGTTCCACTTCGACGAACAGCTCGGTGTCGGCCAGGCGGACCTTGTCGCCCACGGTGGGGCCGTACATGTCGGCGTAGGCTTGGCGGCTGATTTTCATGTGTGTGCCCTGAAATATTTGCGTTGAATGTGAAACCGCTGTCGGGGCAAGTCGAATCGTCGCACCGCCCCGATGAGGCCCTAAAGGTCGCCCATGATCCGACCGGCGAACCCAAATACCCGCCGCCCACCGCTCAAATCCACCAACTCGACCTCGCGACTCTGTCCCGGCTCAAACCGCACCGCCGTGCCCGCCGGGATATTCAGGCGCATGCCACGGCTGGCGGCGCGGTCAAACGTCAGCGCGTCAT
Organism: Pseudomonas sp. BCA17; assembly: GCF_004519405.1. Taxonomy (GTDB): domain Bacteria; phylum Pseudomonadota; class Gammaproteobacteria; order Pseudomonadales; family Pseudomonadaceae; genus Aquipseudomonas. Next base: position 154,164 of record NZ_SGWI01000009.1, read on the forward strand.
TGGTCTCGAAAAAATGATAATGCGAGCCGACCTGGATCGGCCGGTCACCACTATTGGCCACGCTCAGGCTGACGGTGCGTCGGCCCACATTGAGTTCGATCTCGCCAGGCTGGATCTGATATTCGCCAGGAATCATGCAGGTTGCCCCAGGGTCTTGAAGTAGATGGCGGTCGGGCTGTAGCGCCCGTCCGGGCTTTGGCAGTAATTGGGCAGCTCACCGACCTTGGTGTAGCGCAGTGCCTGGTAGAAGGCTTCGGCGGCCGAGCCGGCTTCGGTGTCCAGGTACAGCAGGCCGCGTTTATGCTGGCGGGCGGTGAGTTCCAGGGTGTTCATCAGTTGTTGGCCCAGGCCATGACGCCGCGCGCTGCTGTGCACCAGCAGCTTCTGCACTTCGGCGCGGTTCAGGCCGTTGGCCTTCTGGCAGAGCGCCAACTGCACGCTGGCGATCACCTGTTCATCACGTACCACCACCCACAGCAACAGGCTGCCTTCCTCGATACTGGCCTGCACGCCGCTCAGATAGGCGCGGGCCTGGGCATCATCAAAGTCAGCCATGAACCCTACGCTGGCGCCGTGCTTGACCGCGTCGAGCAACAGCCCAATCAGGCCCTGGCGGTAATGGGCAAAACTTTCGGCATTCACTCGACGCAGATGCGTGGCGCTCATCGCTTTCACTCCTTGGGTGGCTCGGCACCCGGGTTCAGAGCCAGTTGCATAAAGGTCAGGTCCAGCCAGCGGCCAAACTTGATACCCACTTGGGGCATCTGCCCGGTCGTTATGAAACCCTGGCGTTCATGCAGGCGGATCGAGGCCTGGTTGCCGCTTTCGATGGCGGCAACCATGACGTGTTTGCCGCAGGTCCGCGCGCGCGCGATCAGGACCTCCATCAGGCGTGGCCCGGCGCCTTTGCCGCGTTGGTCGCTGCGCACGTATACCGAATGCTCGACGCTGTAGCGAAAACCTTCGAACGGCCGCCAGTCGCCGAACGAGGCGTAGCCGGTGACTTCGTCGTTTTCGATGGACACCAGCACCGGATAACCCTGGGCCTGGCGCGCAGTGAACCAGGCCAGGCGGTTGGCCAGGTCCACCGGCTGTTCGTTCCAGATCGCCGTGGTGTTGCGCACCGCATCGTTATAGATATCGCGGATCGCCGGCAGATCCTGTTCGGTTGCATCACGAATCATGGCCGTGCCTCAGGCGATGGGTTGGTGGACGGTGACCAGTTTGGTGCCGTCGGGGAAGGTCGCTTCCACCTGGATATCCGGGATCATCTCCGGGATGCCCTCCATCACTTGCTCACGGCTGAGCAGGGTGGTGCCGTAGTGCATCAAGTCGGCCACGGTGCGTCCGTCGCGGGCGCCCTCCATCAAGGCGGCGGAGATGTAGGCGATGGTTTCCGGGTAGTTGAGCTTTACGCCGCGCGCCAGACGCCGTTCGGCGACCAAGCCTGCGGTGAAGATCAGCAGTTTGTCTTTTTCCCGTGGGGTCAGGTCCATGGTTCAGGTGCTCCAGATTCGCGGTGAAACGGCTTCCCGGCCCAGCGTCGCCGGGCGCAGCAGCCGCCATAAATCGATCAGCCAGGCACGCGCCAGCAGCGCTTCGCTGGCCAGGCAGCGGGCGACCAGCAGGCCAGGCAATTGGGTCAAGTCGCCGCGCACCGCGTGGGGCAGGGCGCGGCAGGTTTCCAGTAATTCAGGGGTGATGTCGGCGGTCAGCAGCAACGTCGCGAATACCGGCTGCCCGTCCAGGCCGATGGGCGAGTCGAGCAAACCGTCGGCACCCACAATGCGCTGGCGCTCATGCCAGAGCAACCGGCCGTCGCGGCGGATATCCAGGTGCGATTGAAAGTGGCCGAGGTCGAAGCGTTCGTGGCTGGCCGGGCGGCCCAGGGCGACTACGTCCCAGTAAAACAGACGAGCGTCACCGTGCAGGTCGATCCGGGTGCTGAGCTCGGCTTGGGCGGCGCTGAACACGATGGTTTCCTGGGGCAGCCATTCCAGTGTCGCGCCGGCTTCGACGGTCAAGGCCAGGTGCTGGAATGCCGGGCTGCCGGCGCGGTACCACTTTGCCGCGCCGGGGCTGGTCAACTGGACCCAGGCGCCTTCACCCACCTGTGCGCTGATCGCCAGGCGGTCGCCCCCGGCGATACCTCCCGGCGGGTGCACGATGATGTGTTGGCACACCTCGGGGCCTTCAGCATACAAGTGCTTTTGCACCCGCAGCGGGCCGAGGTGGCGACGCATCACCGGGCGTGTGGTGTCGCCGAAACGCGCGTAGCCGAGTTCCAGCGCGGCATGCCAGCTGGGGGTGAACAGGGCAGGAGAAACGGGCTGGTTCATGGTTGATGCTTATTATTCGGACACTGGAGAGTAGAACGTAACGGGCGTGCGCACAGCTTGAGCAGGAAGATTTCATGCGTGCCTGATACCGCGTTGCAAGCCTTGTGCCCGTGGCACCTGCCCAGCGGGTGGGGGGCCGACAACGGCGCGGCTCGCGCTTTTGCACTGAAAGCGTGCGTGGCAGCTCCATGTTGGTGCGCGCCGTGCTTCCTGCGCAGCCCGCCGTTCATGGGCCTCGACGATGCGGCGCTACGTCGTGGTGCGAAGGTGCACAGGATGTGGCTGTTCACGGATGGGCCGGCCATAAAGCCGCGATACCGTTCCGTGGGCAGGTCCCTTAGATGGTTACCAGGCCGCGCACGCCCTCGCTTTCCATATGTTCACCGCGTCCCTGCTGGACGATTTCGCCACGGGACATCACCAGGTACTGGTCGGCCAGCTCCGCGGCGAAGTCATAGAACTGCTCCACCAGCAGGATCGCCATGTCACCGCGTGCGGCCAATTGCTTGATAACCGCGCCAATTTCCTTGATCACCGACGGCTGGATGCCTTCGGTGGGCTCATCGAGAATCAGCAGACGGGGGCGGCTGGCCAAGGCCCGGCCTATGGCGAGCTGTTGTTGCTGACCGCCGGACAAGTCGCCGCCGCGCCGATGCTTCATTTGCAGTAATACCGGGAACAACTCGTAGATAAAGGCCGGCACTTCCTTGGCTTCGGCGCCTGGAAAGCGTGAAAGCCCCATCAGCAGGTTTTCTTCCACCGTCAGGCGCGCAAAAATCTCCCGGCCTTGGGGCACGTAGGCGATACCGGCTTGTACGCGCTGGTGCGGCTTGAACCCGGTGATGGCCTTGCCCTCCCAATTGACTGCGCCTTCCTTGGCCGGCAACAGGCCCATCAGGCACTTGAGCAGGGTCGTCTTGCCCACGCCGTTGCGGCCGAGCAGGCAAGTCACTTCGCCGATCTTCACCTCGAAGGACAGCCCGCGCAGGATGTGGCTACCGCCGTAATATTGATGCAGGTGTTGTACTTGTAGCATTGGAACTCCGTTAGTTGGGCTTCAAGCGGCAGGCTTCAAGCTGCAAGTGAGCGCGGGTGTTTTCAGTGGTTGCCTTTACTTGCCGCTTAAAGCTTGGCGCTAGCAGATGGCCAATGTTCACCGCCCCAAATACACCTCAATAACCCGCTCGTCGGCCTGTACCTGCTCCAGCGACCCTTCAGCCAGCACGCTGCCCTGGTGCAACACGGTGACGTGGTCGGCAATCGAGCCGACAAAGCCCATATCGTGTTCCACCACCATCAGCGAATGCTTGCCCGCCAGGCGCTTGAACAGTTCGGCGGTGAATTCGGTTTCGGCATCGGTCATACCCGCCACCGGTTCGTCCAGCAGCAACAGTTGCGGGTCTTGCATCAGCAGCATGCCGATTTCCAGAAACTGCTTCTGGCCGTGGGACAAGAGCCCGGCCGGGCGCTGCACCGAGGCGGTGAGGCGGATGGTGTCGAGGACTTCGTCGATACGGTCTTTCTGTTCGCCGCTCAGGCGCGCGCGCAGGCTGGCCCATACCGACTTGTCGGTCTTTTGCGCCAGCTCCAGGTTTTCGAACACGCTGAGGGCTTCGAACACTGTGGGTTTCTGGAATTTGCGGCCGATACCGGCCTGGGCGATCTGTACTTCGCTCATGCCGGTCAAGTCCAGGGTTTCGCCGAACCAGGCATTGCCGTGGCTGGGGCGGGTCTTGCCGGTGATCACATCCATCAGCGTGGTCTTGCCCGCGCCGTTGGGGCCGATGATGCAGCGCAGTTCCCCTACGCCGATGTACAGGTTCAGGTCGTTGAGTGCCTTGAAACCATCGAAGCTCACGCTGATGCTTTCAAGGGTCAGAATGGTGCCGTGGCGGGTATTCAGACCCTTGCCTGCGGCCTGACCAAGGCCGATGGCATCGCGGCCACTGCCGGCATCGAAAATGGGTTCAAGCATGACGTTCCTCATTTCTTCAGCAAGCCGATAACGCCCTTGGGCAGGTACAGGGTGACGATGATGAACAGCGCCCCGAGGAAGAACAGCCAGTATTCCGGGAATGCCACGGTGAACCAGCTCTTCATGCCGTTGACCACGCCGGCACCGAGCAGCGGGCCGATCAGCGTGCCGCGCCCGCCCAAGGCCACCCACACAGCCGCTTCGATGGAGTTGGTCGGCGACATTTCGCTGGGGTTGATGATGCCCACTTGCGGCACATATAACGCCCCGGCCAACCCACACAGCACCGCGCTCAGTACCCACACGAACAGCTTGAAGCCACGCGGGTCGTAGCCGCAGAACATCAGGCGGTTTTCCGCGTCACGCAGGGCCGTGAGCACCCGGCCGAACTTGCTCTTGGCCAACCGCCAGCCGATGAACAGACTCGCCACCAGCAACAGCACCGTTGCGACAAACAACACGGCTCGGGTGCCGGGCTCAGTAATGCCGAACCCGAGGATGCTGCGAAAGTTGGTGAAGCCGTTGTTGCCGCCAAACCCGGTCTCGTTGCGAAAGAACAGCAGCATCCCGGCAAAGGTCAGGGCCTGGGTCATGATCGAGAAATACACGCCCTTGATCCGCGAGCGAAACGCGAAGAAACCGAATACCAGCGCCAGCAGGCCCGGCGCCAATACCACCAGGCACAGCGCCCAGAGGAAGTGTTCGGTGCCGATCCAGTACCAGGGCAGTTCGGTCCACGACAAAAAGGTCATGAACGCCGGTAACTCATCCCCGGAGGCTTGGCGCATCAGGTACATGCCCATGGCGTAACCGCCCAGCGCGAAGAACAGGCCGTGACCGAGGGACAACATGCCCGCGTAACCCCACACCAGGTCCAGCGCGAGGGCGACAATGGCATAGCAGAGGATCTTGCCCACCAGGGTCAAGGTGTAGGCCGAAACATGCAAAGCGTTTTCCGGCGGCAACAATGACAGCAGCGGCAGCGCGAGCAGCACGGCGAGGATCAACCCGCCGAGCGCAATCGTCAGCGTGGGGCCGGCCTTTTGCGTGGCCGTCAGCATCAATGGTTGGTTCATCAGTCGATCACCCGTCCTTTCAGTGCGAAGAGTCCCTGCGGGCGTTTCTGGATAAACAGAATGATCAGCGCGAGGATCAGGATCTTGCCGAGCACCGCACCGATCTGCGGTTCAAGGATCTTGTTGGCGATGCCCAGCCCGAAGGCCGCCGTCACGCTGCCGGCCAGTTGGCCGACACCGCCGAGTACCACCACCAGGAACGAGTCGATGATGTAGCTCTGGCCCAGGTCCGGGCCGACGTTGCCGATCTGGCTCAGCGCCACGCCACCCAAGCCTGCGATGCCGGAACCCAGGCCAAAGGCGAGCATGTCCACACGCCCGGTGGGCACACCGCAGCAGGCGGCCATGTTGCGGTTCTGGGTGACGGCGCGCACGTTCAGGCCCAGGCGCGTCTTGTTCAGCAGCAACCAGGTCAGCACCACCACGCACAGGGCAAAGGCGATGATCACGATGCGGTTGTAGGGCAGCACCAGGTTGGGCAGCACCTGGATACCACCGGACAGCCACGCGGGGTTGGACACTTCGACGTTCTGGGCGCCGAACACCAAGCGCACCAGTTGGATCAGCATCAGGCTGATGCCCCAGGTGGCGAGCAGGGTTTCCAGCGGGCGGCCATAGAGGTGACGAATCACCGTGCGTTCCAGGGCCATGCCGATGGCGGCGGTGACAAAAAACGCCACCGGCAGTGCAATCAGTGGGTAGAACTCGATGGCTTGCGGCACATAGCGCTGCATCATCAGTTGCACCACGTAGGTCGAGTAGGCGCCGAGCATCAGCATCTCACCGTGGGCCATGTTGATCACGCCGAGCAGGCCAAAGGTGATCGCCAGGCCGAGCGCCGCGAGCAACAGGATCGAGCCAAGCGACATGCCGCTGAACGCCTGGCCGAGCAGTTCGCCCACCATCAATTTACGCTTGACCTGCGCCAGGCTGGTTTCGGCGGCGGTGTGCACGGCCGCATCAGTTTCCACGCCGGGAGCGAGCAGCGCCTCGAGGCGGGTGCGCGCCAGCGGGTCGCCGGTGCTGCCCAGCAAACGCACGGCCGCCAGGCGCACTGCGGGGTCAGGGTCGACCAATTGCAGATTGGCCAGGGCCAGGCTCAGGGCAGTGTGCACGCCTTCATCCGTTTCGGCGGCGACGCGTTGGTCGAGGAATTTGAGTTGCGCCGGTTGCGCGCTTTTTTGCAGGGTAATGGCTGCGGCCAAACGCAGCTTGGGGTCGGCGGCGAGCAGTTGCTGGCTGGCTTGCACGTTGTCGATCAGGCCGCGCAGGCGGTTGTTCAGGCGCACGCTCCGGGTTTCACCGTTGAGCGTGAGCTGGCCTTGTTGCAGGGCATCCACCAGTTCGATGCGCGCAGGGTCGGGCTGGGCGGCCCAGTCCTGGAGCAGTTTGGCTTGCTGCGTGGGGGTGGCGTTGATGAAGTCTTCGGCGTCGCTGGCGTGTGAGGTCAGAGGCAGTAGCAGCAAGGCCGCGAGGATGAAGCGGTACAGGGCAGTAGGCATAACAGAATGTCCTGATCATGCGCGGTCAATTGTGGGAGAGGGCGTGCCCCCTCCCGCATTGATCTGTGGTGGGACTCAGTTGCTCTTCACTGCGTAATCCGGCTTCTTGTCATTGCCCGGAATGTAAGGGCTCCACGGTTGGGCGCGGATCGGCTCCTGGGTCTGCCACACCACCGAGAACTGACCGTCAGCCTGGATTTCGCCGATCATCACCGGCTTGTGCAGGTGGTGGTTGGTCTTGTCCATGGTCAGGGTGAAGCCCGACGGTGCGGCGAAGGTCTGGCCGGCCAGGGCTTCACGCACTTTATCGACATCGGTGGACTTGGCCTTCTCGGCGGCCTGCGCCCACATATGGATGCCCACGTAAGTGGCTTCCATCGGGTCGTTGGTCACCGCCTTATCCGCGCCCGGCAGGTTGTGCGCCTTGGCATAGGCTTTCCAGTCGGCGACGAATTTCTTGTTCACCGGGTTCTCCACCGACTGGAAGTAGTTCCAGGCGGCGAGGTTGCCCACCAGCGGCTTGGTGTCGATGCCGCGCAGTTCTTCTTCACCGACGGAGAACGCGACCACTGGCACCTCGGTGGCTTTCAAGCCCTGGTTGGCCAGCTCTTTGTAGAACGGCACGTTGGAGTCGCCGTTGACGGTAGAGATCACAGCGGTCTTGCCGCCGGCGGAGAACTTCTTGATGTTGGCGACGATGGTCTGGTAATCGGCGTGGCCGAACGGTGTGTAGACCTCTTCGATGTCTTTATCGGCTACGCCTTTGGAATGCAGGAACGAGCGCAGAATCTTGTTGGTGGTGCGCGGGTACACGTAGTCCGTGCCCAGCAGGAAGAAGCGCTTGGCACTGCCGCCTTCTTCGCTCATCAGGTATTCCACTGCAGGAATCGCCTGCTGGTTCGGTGCCGCACCGGTGTAGAACACGTTTGGCGACATCTCTTCGCCTTCGTATTGCACCGGGTAGAACAGCAGGCCGTTGAGTTCTTCGAACACTGGCAGTACGGATTTACGCGACACCGAAGTCCAGCAGCCGAACACCACGGCGACCTTGTCCTGGGTCAGCAACTGCCGGCCTTTCTCTGCAAACAGGGGCCAGTTCGACGCCGGATCGACTACCACGGGTTCGAGCATCTTGCCGTTCACACCGCCCTTGGCGTTGATTTCGTCGATGGTCATCAACGCCATGTCTTTGAGCGACGTTTCGGAGATGGCCATGGTGCCGGACAGCGAGTGCAGGATGCCGACCTTGATGGTCTCGGCGGCCTGCACGGTCCAGGTCAGGCCCATGGCGGCAATGGATGCCGAAAGAGTGAAAGCCTTGATCAAGCTGCGACGCTTCATAGTGCTGTCTCCGTGCCGATTTTTGTTGGATGGCTGTTAAGGGGGCGTTGCACTGGAGATAGCAAGGGCTGTGCCTAAGTCAAAAAAACCGCACTGACGGGGGCGGTAGGGGCTTCAGTTCACGTATCGCGCACCATTGTGGCGCTCCTGCGGCGTGAGCGGGCATGGCAGTGTGCCGTCGTGGTGCCGGTTTGATTTATGTAGCGCCCATCCGCACGGGGGGGCCTCCAAGATGTTGGACGATTCAGTGCCCGCTTGTGTGGGCCTGGTTTATCAACTTCTTAGTGAATAGGTGTTTTTCATGGACGAACACAACCAACCTGCAAAGCGTGCGGCCATCCCCGTCGGCCATTCCAAACTGCCCGAGCTCACGCCGGCTTTTCTCAATATTGATGACGCGGCGCGCTACGTGCACGAGCAAATCGGCAGTCGACGTGACGTCGAGTACGGCAGCGTGATCATGCAACGCCTCTCGGACCAGTTGTTTGTGGCGACCGAGCCGGTTCGGGGTGAAGAAAAGCTGTTTGATCTCGCCAAGATACTTGAGCGCGACAGCCAAACCGGCAATCTGGTTAACCCAAAGGGTTACCGTCTGGTCGCGGGGCTGCATTCACATCCAGACAGTTATGATGAAACCCAACGTCAGAACCCAACGTGGTCGCTGCAACAGGTCAAGGCGTTTAACGGGTTTTTCGCCACGGAAGATATCATTCTCAATTGGCGTCTGCGCCATTCGTTGCCTTACGCCTACTTATCCGGCCCCAGTGGCGAATTGATCCGCTACCAATCCACCAACACCCGTGCCGAAGAGCAACGTGTGCGCTGGCTACGCCGGGAAGGCCCGTGGACCTCCGCCCATGACCGGGAAGGAACGGAAGAGGGCGCCTATAAAGCGCTGGCCGTTGTGGGGTTGATACGCTTTGTGGTGTCCAGCCCGGTGTGGGGCGGTTCGGTGGGAGACGTGCCGGTTGACTGGGAACCCTACAAGCCGTTCAAGGCACCTGAGTTGCCGATAGCTTGCGGGCCGGTGTACGCAGAAGTACAGCAGGCCCTGGCTTATGCCTGGACGCGAATCCAGCGCCAGCCCACCGTACGCCAGCAGGTGTTGCTGTTGCAGCACAGCGTAAAAGGTCTGTATATCGCCGCCGAGCCGCAACCGCCCGCGCAGCTCAAGCAACTGCCGACCCTGCCGGAAGGCTTTCACCTGCACGGTGTGTACGTGCATTCGCGGCCTTTGCCCGGCAACTACCCCGAGCTGGAAGCCTGGCTGTACAAGAACTTCATCAGCCCGCTGGAGCTGGCGCAATACATTACCCAGTTCCGTGGCTATGCGCTGGCACCGTCCTCGACCCTGGGCGCCTCGCTGTTCATTCGCCTGCGCGATGAAGCGCTGTTGCGCTACCGTTTCTCAGGCTCGGCCGACGAGTCACTGCTGTTTGCGACCGAGGCCGATGGCACGGTCCGCGATCAGGGCCTGCAGGCGCAGTTGGCCAACGGTGCATTGCTGACCCGGGACTATGTACTGCGCGTGGCCAGGGCCGGCGAGTTGAGTGTGGAAAAAACCAGTGCGCTGTGGGATCGCCTCGGGGTGGTCGACGCACACTGGCGTCCTTATTCGAACCGCACAGTGACGCCGCTCACGCGGGCTTTCCTGTCGGCTGACGACGCTGCCCGGCATGCGCACCTGCACATCGACGAACAGCGCGAGCAAGCCTATGGCGGTCTGATCCTGCAGCGCAGCGACGGGCGTTTCGTGGCCACTGACCCGGTGCGGGCCCAGGGCTCCCCGTTCACGCTGGATGGCGGCTACCCGAAGGACCGCCAGGGTGGTCTGATCGTTCTGCATGCCGGCCATCGCCTGCATGCGCGGTATGGATCGCGCCAGGCCTTATCGAAAAATGATCGTACCCAGGGCTCCCGGCTCAAGTGGAGCCACCAGGAAGCCGAGCTGCATGGGCAAATGTTCAGCGACCTGGATATACAGGCGATCCTGCAATCCAATTGTCCGGGCTACCTCTCGGGAACACAGGATAGCCTGATCGCGTTCCAACCGGGCGAGGCCACGTCGGCCTGGCGTCAACAGTGGCAGGCCACGGCAGCTGGCGGCGTAAGCCTGATCGCCGGGCGTCTGGACAGCGGCGCGATCAAGCCTGCCGATATCGTGCGCATCCTGGCTGAGCCTGGCACCTTGCGCGTGATGACGGCCAGCGAGCTGTGGGGGCCGGCGGAAAAGGTCGAGACGGACTGGGCGCCCTTCGTACGAGTGGTTGAGTTCCACAGGCCCGACGAGTTGAGCTATGGCGCCGTGTTCGACAGCGCCGACGCTGCGGCGCTGGACCTGCAGCGCCGCCAGCCGGAACGTGCTTATCCGCGTTACGCCAACACGTTCTTCGCGTTCATCTTCAAACACCAGGCCCGCGAGGAATATGTCGCCAGCGAGTGGCTGCCGGCCACCCAGAAAACCCCGCTGCTGTCGCTGCCCGGCGTGTCCGATAACCCGGTGCCTGAGGGCTTTGCCTGCCAGGGCATGTGCGTCACTCGGCAAACGGCGGGCAGGGGGCCGAATGCATGGCTGGAGCGGTTGTTTATCCTGCCCGACGATTTGAGCACGGCCATTATCCAGGGGCGCACCGCCGTGCCGTCATCGCTTGGCGCGCCGACGATCTACATTGCGCCGCCGGAAGGGGCTTTGCTGAGTTTTCGCTCATCCTCCACCGATAGCCTGTTCGAGGCCGGGAGCAATGGCGACAGCGTCGAGCAGATCATGGCCAAGCTGAGTTTCGGTACCCTGTCCGGGCTCGGGTTCGTACATCAAGTGGCGGCAGCGGGAGACCTGCGTGTGATCGCCACCAGCCCCTGCTGGGATCGCCTGGGCGCTGTTGCGGGCACTTGGGAGGCCTATGCGCACCTGACGCGTCGGCGTATGAGTGCGGCGTTCCTGTCGATGGACGATGCCGCACGCTACGTTCACCGCAGGGTGCCGCTGGGCGGCGGGAAAAGCTATGGCGGGGCGATTCTGCGGCGTGACGACGGCTGGTTTATCGCCAGCGAACCGTTGCCGCTCGCCGACGAGGTATTCGGCAAGGACTGGCTGTTCCCCGACGAACTGGTGGCCCGTGGGCTTTACCCAGAGCGTTGCATGTTGGTGGCCTACTATCATTCACGCCCGTCAAGGGCGCTGCCGTTCCTGCTGACCCGCGAGCAGGCCACGGTGTACGGCAACATGTTTTCCACGCGTCTGTTGGCCCACGCGATGGGTGAGGGCCATAAGGGCATCACGCATTACTCACTGGGTCAGGATGGTTCACTGATTCGCCTGTTGGCGACGGCACGGGTCAAGTATCCGCCGATCACCCAGGCCAACCTGATCATGCGTGCACACAACCGTCGCGACTGGCTCTATGGCCAGACTGAGCGCGCGTTGCGTTCCGCTGAGTTGACGCCTGTGGAGTACGTCAACCGTGTCGCCGCGTCGTTCTCCCTGGACGTGGTGCAGGGCAGCGCACTGTGGGGCGTGCAGGGGCCGGTGTCGGGTTGGGTGCCCTACGCCACGCCGCAGGGCGCCGAGCCCAATTACACGCGGGCACGGCAGGACCCGGCGTTTGGTCCTGTCTGCACGCAACTGGACGATGCTGCGCGGTCGCTGTCCTCGACACTGACGACGTGCGACCAGTTGCAGTTTGGTTATCTGCTCAAGTCCCAGGACGGCCACTTCGTCGCGACCTTGCCGATCAAGGACAATGGTGCGCGGTTTGCCCACCGACGGGTGTTCAGTGACGCGGGTTACCCGCGTGGCTACACAATGGCCGGGCTGTATTTTTGCGTTTCGCAGCCCATAGAGTTGAGTCCCCGTGGGACCTTCATCGGTGGCGACGAGATTTACCAGGGGCTGTTTTCGCCCTACGACCTCAAGGACGCGCTGTATCAGGTCAGTGCCAGTCGGACACGCGGCAGTTTGCCGCTGTACATCTTCTGTGCCGACGGTGCGTTACTCAAGTATGTGGTTGTCGACCCGCGATTCGTCCAATACCGCGACCATACGGACTTGCACGTAAGGGTGCTGAGCCCGCGCGATTTCATCCGGCGCATGGCCGCGGCCGGCGACTTGCGCATTCTGCGTTCCAGTACCCACTGGCCGGGTCTGGGCAGGGTCGGCAGCCAGTGGCAGCCCGGGCGTTCGCAAGGCATGCCGGAGCTGGACGATCACACCTTGAGCCTGGGGCCGGTCTACCTCCATGCCGAGGATGCGGCGCTGCATACCCATACACTGGCCGGGCAGTTCACCGGCAAACAGTACCTGGGGGCACTCTTGGAAAACACCCAAGGCAGTGACTACCTGGCGGTCGTCCCGGCGCTGGACCAGGGTTATCCGTCCGCGGTCGCTGAACGCTTGTTCCCCCAGGCTTTCAAAGGCATCGGCCCGGCCCGTATGGCGCCGCAGTTGCCCGCGGATTACCGGTTCTGCGCCGCGCACCTGGTGTTTCACAGCGGCCTCGACCAGCCTGAAAAGGCCGGTGAAGATGCCTACCGCATGACCTTCGTCTCGTGGCGTGAGGTGGGTTTCTACCTCCACACCTTGAGAAGTGCCGGGGTGGCGGTCAACGCGTTGTACCTCTCGACCCGTGATGGTGCCCTGTTGGGCTACCTGCCGAGCTTCAGCAATGAGGAGTACAACCTGCTCGACAGCCACCTCAAATGGTCCAAGGCCGACGGCTACACCGCTTATGCGCCAGCGCCCTCCCATGTGGTTTCCGAGCTGGCGCGTCTGGGCGAGTTGCGGGTTATTCACCCGTCGGCGTTCTGGCGTGTCCGCGGAAAACTGGGCGCGGACCTGGCGTCGACGGTCGGCGAGAGGGTTCTGGTGCCGACCAGAGACGAGTTATGAGCCGCTCGTGCTTTGCCAGAAATACCTGGACAACACCAGCCGATCCAGGACCCCTATCACCACCAGCGAAACGCCCACCAGCGGGAAAAGGAGCGCCAGGCAGAGCATAATCACCATGGCGGTTTTCCACTTCGGCAGGTCATGACGCAGGGGTGGAACACCCAGGCCGCCAGCCGGGCGGCGCTTCCACCAGATCACCAGGCCACTGACCGCGCTCAGCAGAATCATCAGGCAAATCAGCAGGACGATGATCTGGTTCACCACACCGAACATCTTGCCCTCGTGCAGCATCACGCCGGCCTCGGTCGCGCGAGCGACTGCGTTGTAGTGTTCCCAACGCACGTCGGCCAGGACTTTGCCGGTGTATTGGTCCACATGCAGGGTGGCGTCGTTGCGCGGGTCATTGGCAAATACCGCGACGGTGAACACACCCTCGGCGGTGGTCGGGAAGGTGATGCTGTAGCCTGGCTCGACCTTGCGGGCGTTGGCCAGGTCGACCACTTGTTGCAGGCGCACCGTGGGTGCGGCGGGGCCTGCGTGCAGGGCACCGTGGTTCATGTGTTCGGCATGGTCGCCGGACATCGGCATGGGCGTGTTTTCCATGGCCCACGGCACGGTCTGTTGGCTGGCGGTATTGAGGGCACGTGCCTGCTGGTCGGACTGCGGCACGTTATTCCACATGGCTGCCGGGAAGCGGTTCCACAGCTCGGCATACTGCTTGCCCCAGAAGCCGGTCCAGGTCATACCGCTGAGCAACATCACCAGCAGAAACGCTGCGCCCCAGAAGCCGGCGACGGCATGCATATCGCGCCAGAGCACACGGCCCCGCGCACTGAAACGGGGCCACAGCACACCGGCCGATGACTTGCTGCGCGGCCACCACAGGTACAGGCCCGACACCACCAGCATCACGCCCCAGCCGGCGGCGAGTTCCACCAGGCGATCGCCGACGGTGCCGATCATCAGCTCACCGTGCAGGGCTCGGGCGATGGCTTGCAGGTTGTATTTGGCATCCTGTTGGCCGAGCACGGTGCCACGATACGGATCGATGAATACCGTCACTTCGCGGCCTTCGTTGTGCATCACGAATTGCGCGCTGCTGGTGGCGTCAGCCGGTGGCAGGTACTTGGTGATAGTGCCTTGGGGGTACGCCGCTTTGGCCCGTTGCAGTTGTTCATCGGCACTCAGTGCGTGCTCGGCGCTTTGCACCTTGAGCAAGTCGCCATACATCAACGGGTCGAGTTGGGGTTTGAACAAATAGATGATGCCGGTAAGGGCCAGCAGCACCATGAAAGGGGCGACGAAAAGGCCGGCGTAGAAGTGCCAGCGCCAGGCCAGGTTGTAGAAGGAAATCTTTTGAGTGGTCATCATTGGGCTCCGCAAGGCTTTGAATTTTTTGTGTTGATTACACCGCTATCGCAGGCAAGCCAGCTCCCACAGCTGGAACGCATACCCGTGTGTGGGCTGGCTTGCCTGCGATGCTGTCAGAAGCTCATATCGACTTTGGTCCAGAGCGTACGCCCCGGCTCCTTGATGGCCTGCGGGTCGTTGGCCGGGTAACCGAACCCGGCGTTACCGGCCAGGTTCAGGTGCTCGGCATAAGCCTTGCCGAACAGGTTGTCGACGCCGGTGCTGACCTTGAAGTTTTTATTGATGCGGTACGCGGCATTCAGCGAGAACACGCCAAAGCCGCTGCTCTTGTCGAAGTCCTTGCCGACCACGTTGCCTTTGTTCTGGTCGATGCGGTTTTGCGCCGCGACCACCCGCCACAAGGCGCCGGCGCTCCAGTCATCTTCGCTGTAGGTCAGGCCGAAGCGGGCATCGAGCGGTGGCATTTGCGGCAACGCCTTGCCATCGCTGGTGTTCTTGCCCCAGGCGTAAGCGAGGGTGGCGTCGGCTTTCCAGTTGCGCGTCAGCTTGTACGCCGTGCCCAGTTCACCGCCCATGATGCGTGCATCGACATTACGCGCTTGGGAGGTGGTGCCCATCATGCCGGGCTGGTAGTCGAACAGAATGAAGTCCTGTACCCGGCCGATGTAACCCGAGGCCCAGGCTTCCAGGTCGGCCGTTTTGTATTGCGCACCGAAGTCGAGTTGGGTGGTTTTCTCCGGCTTGACGCCATCGAAGGCGTTGACCGAGCCGACCGCGCCGGTGTTGGGGGAAAACAGCTCCCAGTAGTCCGGGAAACGTTCGGCGTGGCCCAAGCCCGCATAGACCGTGGTGGGAGTGTCGGCCAGGTCATGCTCGTAGCGTACAAAGCCCGACGGCAAGGTATCGGCGCGTGTGTCGTCGGCGGTCGGGTTGGGGCGGGACATCATTGTGGAGCCCGTGCGCTGGCGGAAGTCCTTGGCGGACGCGCGGTCCAGGCGTGCGCCGGTAATCAGGCGGTCGCGGTCGGCGGCATACCAGGTCAGCTCGCCAAACACGCCGTAGTTGTGGAAGTTGGCGTCCTTGTCGCGTGGCAGGTTCTTATAGGTGTCGATGCCCATGCTGCTGCGCTGGCGGTGTTCGTTGGTTTGCGCATCCAGGCCGCTGATCAATTGCACATCGGCCCAGCGCCAGGTGGCCTTGATACGGGCGCCGAGGGTACGGCGGTCGACGTTGGAGGCCATCGGCCCTGCCATCATGCCGGTGCCGGACGGTACACGCAGGCTGTAGTTGTCCATCACGTGGTCGGCGTAGTTGTAGTAGACCTGAGCTTCAACCTTATCCAGCACTTCGCCGATGTTGGACTTTTCGAAACGCAGGCCCAGGCTTTCGCGCAGGAACTGCGAGCCGTCCATGCCGCGCCCGGCGTAACGTGCTTCGCCATCACCCCGGCCGGCGGTGAGTTCCAGCAGGGTGTCGGCATCGGGGGTAAAACCCACGGCCACATCGCCGTTCCACTTGTCGTAGCGTGAGGCGACCGTTTTGTTATTGCCGTCCTTGTAATCATCGGCGTGGGCTTGGTTGCCGATCACCCGCACATAGCCCAGCGGCCCACCGGCCGCGGCGTCGATGACCTTGTCGAAACGTCCGTTCGAGCCGGCCAGCACACTGGCGTTGACCCGCGTCCCCAGCGCACCGAACTGCTCCGGCTCGCGGTCGAACAGGATGGTGCCGGCCGATGCACCTGGCCCCCAGAGTACGGTTTGCGGGCCTTTGATCACGGTCAGTTTGTCGTAGGTTTCCGGCGAGATGTATGAAGTGGGCGCATCCATCCGCCCGGGGCAAGCGCCGAGCATCATGCCGCCGTTGGTGAGGATATTCAGGCGCGAGCCGAACATGCCGCGCAGCACGGGGTCGCCATTGGTGCCGCCGTTGCGCACCAGGGCGAAGCCGGGGATGGTCTTGAGGTAGTCGCCGCCGTCGCTGGCGGGGACGGGCTGACGTGGGTCCTTGGGGTGGGTGACCACGGTCAGCGGCGAGCTGGGCGCGACCGCCGTGATCACGGTAGGGCTCAGCTCGTGCTCGTCAGCATGGGCCTGTGGCATCAGCAGTGCGCCGCACAGAACGGCGACAGCGGGGGTGCATCCCAAACGGGAGTCAGCAGAAAACCTGGACATGAAAAATTCCATCAATCATTCGTAAACAACACGGCCAGCAGCCTGCGGCTGTCTGTCTAAAGTCGGCCGGGGTGAAGTAACGGTGCTCAGTGCGCTTACGTAGGGATGGGCGGTGCGCGGCTGCGGGCGCCGGGGAAGATGCTTTGCCGGGCATGGCCCAGGCGCGTGGCGGGGGTCAGGGCGTTAGCGGGCGGCGGGGTGTCCAGGATGACTGGGGAGACACTGCCGGGCAGGGCCGGGCAACTGAAGAGCAGGTCGCAATAGCCGCACTTGGCCCAGAGCGCGTGGTGCTCATCGGGCGCTTTTGGGTGATGGGAGGCGCCATGCTCCATCGGCATGCTCATCGACATACCGGCGTGGTGATTCATCGGCATCGCTTGAGAAATCAGCGGACCGATAAAGATCATCAACATGGCGAACAGGCTGATCCAACTGCCGCGCGTCACGCGGCGGTGTGGGCTTGGCCTGGCGCGATGGGCGCCCATCGAGTTTTAGCCTACTGAGCGTGCATATGCTCGTGTCCGGCCATCGGCGGTGCTTTCTGCACCGAAACCTGCACCTGGACCTTGCCGGCTTTTTCGAAGGTCAATATCAATGGGAACTGCTTGCCATCGGCCAACAGGCTGCGGTCTTTGAGCCCCAGCAGCATCACGTGATAGGCCATCGGGGCGAACGTCAGGTCTCCCTTGGCCGGCACCGCCACGCTGGGCACTTGCTGCATCTTCATCAAGTCGCCCTGCATCACATGCTCATGCAGCTCGGCCTTGTCCGCCACCGGCGTTTGCGCGCTGAGCAGGCGGTCCGGTGTTTCACCGGTGTTATGAATCACAAAGTACGCCGCCACGGTGGGCGCATTGGGCGGCAACTCCTGGGACCAGGGATCGCTGACCAGCAGAGTGCCGGCCTTGTAGTCATCGGCATTGGCAGCGACGCACACCGGCAGCAACAACGCAGCCAGAAGCAGGGAAGATTTGAGCATGGCAGTTCTCCAGAACGGTTCTAAACGCAGTTCACTTGCGAAGAAATCAGACCGTTGGAGAGGCTCGGGGGTTGAGGCTGGGCCATTGCTGGCGCGGGGTCGGGTTTTGCAGCTGGGGCGGCGGCAAGCTTTGTACGGCGTCGAACCGCGTGACATACAACTGCGGCACATGCCCCGGCAGCGCCACCAACGGCGCCGAGCCCGAGCAACACCAGCAATGCTGCATGGTGGAGTGATCGTCCTGCTGCGGCGCTGGAATATCCAGCTTGCCCAGGGCAATGGTCTTCAGGCTGGCGCCATTGGCGGAGCAGAAACTGCCCCACAGCAATTGCTGCACAGGGTCCTGGGACTGTTGCATCGCTCCGGCCATCGGCATGGCAAAGGCGTTGAACAGCACTGCAAGGCAGGCGATCCAGGCAATTGCGAAGCGTTGACGGGCCATGGCGGACAATCCGTAGGGTTTAACGATCAGGCGGGTATTTAGCCTGATCAGGGGGGATAAGTAAAAAGCGGCGGTGTGGTTTGGTGTCGCAGTGGGTCAGCCCGCCGTTGCGTGAAGCTTGAGGCCCAGAGCTTTCATGACTTTCATGATAGTCGCGAACTCAGGATTGCCAGTGCTGGAAAGGGCTTTGTACAAACTTTCTCTTCCGAGGCCGGCGTCGCGGGCTACTTGGGTCATGCCTTGGGCGCGGGCGATATTGTTGAGGGCTGAACGAATCAATAAGCCGTCGCCAGAGTCTTCTTCGAAAGACGCTTCAAGATACTCGGCCATGTCTTCCGGGGTTTTAAGGTGCTCAGCTACGTCGAAATCTCGAAACTCAGTCATGGGTCACTCCTTTTGCCAAATTCATCAGCAATCTGTTTAGCGCGCTGGATATCGCGTTTTGCGTTGATTTATCGCATCCGATCAACAGCAGGTAAACCACCTCACAGGATGGCAAGTTGCGATGCGCTGCAAAAGCAGTGCATCCCCATCGCGGATACTGGTGCGAAACCGCGAGTGGGGAGGTTAGGGCGAGGGCTTTTGGCGAAGCGAGCCAGCTGGTTCGGAAGTGTTTGTAGGTAGATTCGACTTTGGGCGGAGAAGCCCAATAGTGGGTCATTCGGCTAATGCCAGTCAGTTAAGAAGGAGAAAGGCTAACCTGTGGCGAGGGAGCTTGCTCCCGTTGGACTGCGCAGCAGTCCCATGCTTTGCAAACAAAGAGCGGGGCCGCTTTGCGGCCCAACGGGAGCAAGCTCCCTCGCCACACATACAGCGTTCACCCTTAACTGACTGGCATTAGTCATTTGGCTGGCTATTAGTACAAACAGAAATTTCCGACAAGTCTTTGAGGTTGTCCCTAGGAAGGTAGGACTCTAGTCTCCGTACACCGCTGCAAACACAGCGGTCGGGCGTCGCGGCCCGGATTTTCTAAGAGCAAAAGCGCTATCGTCTGCTTTCCGTTGACGCTGTTTTATCGTCTACTGTGCGGCGCAATGGTGGCTGTGCGCGGGATACCTTCGGGTATGCCGGGTTGCCTTGGGACCGGTCCGCGAACCTGCGTACAGCTGCCACCCCATCGCGTCGCGGCGAATCAGTGGCAGCTCCACTTTTCCAAGGAGCTTCACAATGATTAAACCCACCCCAAATCCCCCCGTCCGGCTATTCACCGTAGCCGATGGAATCAGCACCGAAGACCTGTTGGTCAACCTCAGCGAAACACTCGCCTCGGCCAATGCGCTGAGTTGTGACATTGCCTTCAACCTGGAGGGCGCACCACGTGAAGAATTGCTGGGCGTTGCGCAGTTGATAGAACTGGCGCAGTTGCTCGCTGGCAGGGTGCTCGATGGCTTCGGGCAGGCGACAGCAGCAGGCCGCTAGCAGCACAGTACAAGTGTGGGAGGGCGGTGCGACATTAAGTTGTTGTTGCTCCGCGAGTGTGTATTGCCTGTAGCAGCGATGACACTGCCGTGAATTCTCGATCCACTGCAGCCAACACCGGCCGCTTCAACACCAGCACCGGCATACCTCGCTCCCGCGCTACTTCCAGCTTCGGCTCCGTCGCTGCGCTACCGCTGTTCTTGCTGATCAACACATCAATCGCGCGCCGTTCAAACAACGCGCGTTCGTCTTCGATTAAAAACGGCCCACGCGCACCGATTACTTCACACCGCTCATTCCCCGGATACACATCCAGCGCCCGCAGCGTCCAGAACTGGTCAGCCGGGATTTCATCGAGGTGCTGCAACGGTTCGCGGCCCAATGTGAACAGGGGGCGTTTGAAGGGTTTCAGGGCTGCGATCAAGTCGGCCCAATCGCTGACCTCACGCCAATCATCCCCGGCCTGCGGCTGCCATGCCGGACGCCGCAGCGCCCAGCAAGGGATGCCACTCAACTGTGCAGCCTCGACGGCATTGCGGCTGATCTGTGCCGCGTAGGGGTGGGTCGCGTCGAGAACCAGGCCAATCCCTTCGTCCCGAATAAACGCCGCCAGACCCTCGGCCCCGCCGTAGCCGCCAACCCGCACCTGGCAAGTGAGATCGGCAGGCACACGGCCCACGCCCGCCAAACTGTAGATATGCTCCGGTCCCAGCGTACGGGCGATGGCCAGCGCCTCGGTTACGCCGCCCAGCAGCAAGATGCGTTTCATAGCGGCTTGACCACTTCCAACAAGGTAATCGGCAACGCCTGGCGCCAGGTATCGAATTCCCCGAGCGGTTGCGCCTGCGCCACATGGACGCGGGTCAGCTCGCCGCCATGTTGCGCACGCCAGTTCATCAAGGTCATTTCACTTTGCAGGGTCACGGCATTGGCCACCAGTCGCCCGCCGGGACGCAGGTGTTGCCAGCAGGTGTCGAGTACGCCGTCGCGGGTCACGCCGCCGCCGATGAAGATCGCATCCGGCGCTTCCAGGCCGTGCAGCGCTTCGGGGGCTTTGCCGCGGATCAATTGCAGGCCGGGCACGCCCAGGGCATCGCGGTTGTGTTCGATCAGGCCCTGGCGGCCTGCATCGGCTTCAATGGCCAGCGCGCGACAACTGGGGTGGGCACGCATCCACTCGATACCGATGGAGCCGCTGCCTGCGCCCACATCCCACAGCAGTTCGCCGGGCATCGGGGCGAGGCGGGCCAGGGTCATGGCGCGCACATCGCGCTTGGTCAGTTGCCCATCGTGTTTGAAGGCCGAGTCCGGCAGGCCGGCAAGGCGCGACAGGCGCGCAGTAGCGGCGTCGGCCAGGCAGTCGATAGCGACCAGGTTCAAATCGGCGACTGCGGCGTGTTGCCAATCAACAGCCAGCCCATCCAGACGTCGCTCAGCCGCGCCGCCCAGGTGTTCAAACACGCTCAATCGGCTGGAGCCAAACCCGGATTCAGCCAACAACGAGGCAATCAAAGCCGGGCTGCGGCCGTCATTGCTCAACACCAGCAACCGCACGCCACTGGCCAAGTGCGCATTCAGCGCGGCCAGCGGCCGGGCCACCACGGATAACGTCACCACGTCCTGCAACGGCCAGCCCAACCGCGCCGCCGCCAGGGACACCGACGACGGCGCCGGCACTATCAGCAACTCCTCAGCCGGCAGCTGTCGCGCCAAACTGGCGCCCACGCCATAGAACATCGGGTCGCCGCTGGCCAGCACGCACACCGGTTGACCCCGCTGCGCCAGCACCGCTTCCAGGGAAAACGGGCTTGGCCACACGTGGCGCTCACCCCGGATGCACACCGGCAACAGGTCCAACTGGCGCGGGCTGCCTATAATCCGCGTGGCGCGCAACAGGGCATGCCGGGCATTTCTGCCCAGCCCCTTGAAGCCGTCTTCACCGATGCCTACTACCGTCAGCCAGGGCGACATATAAATTCCTTGAACGACATCCGACGGGCAGGCTTTTCATGCCGCCGGACAAAGCAGGCATAATACCGCGCCTTTACCCGTCAACCGGTAGCCCCGTGAACCCAACGCCCGCTGTGAATACCTTGCGCCCCTCGGCTTGTCCGGGGTTGCTGCGTATTGTCCAGGCGTTGGATGGCGGCATTTGCCGGGTCAAATTGGCGGGGGGGGCGATAACGGCCGCCCAGGCCAGGGCCGTGGCGGACGCGGCCCTGGCCCATGCCGGTGGGGTGATCGAGGCGACCAACCGCGCCAACCTGCAGATTCGCGGGATCGGTGCCGAACAGGATGCCTTGATCGCGAAGCTGCTGGCTGCCGGCCTTGGCCCCAGTAACGCCAGTGGCGATGACGTGCGCAATTTGATGCTCAGCCCCAGCGCCGGTATCGACCCGCAGATGCTGTTCGACACTCGCCCGTTGGCCGATGAGATCCTCGCCACTTTGCAAACCCATCCGCGCTTCCATGAGCTGTCGGCCAAGTTCGCGCTGCAATTGGATGGTGGCGAAGCCCTGGCGATGCTCGAACATCACCACGACCTCTGGCTGTCGGCGTTCGTACGCGATGGCCAGACGCTCCTTGCGTTCGGCCTGGCCGGTTGCCCGGGGCTGGATGCGCCGTTGGCCGCCGTCCCGCTGGAGCAGGGGCATGCCCTGGTGGTGGCTGTCCTGGAAGCGTTCCTCGATCTGGCGAGCCCTGCGCAAACCCGTATGCGCCATCTGCCTGTGGATAACGTGCTGGGTCATCTCAACCTGCCGCTGCTGCCCATCGATGGTTTCAAACGTTCGCCCAGCGGTGCGTCGCTGCCTATCGGAACTTATCCACAGGCGCAAAAGAATCAGTTTTATGTCGCCGCCCTCGCACCTCTGGGACGCCTGGATGCGACGATGCTCGAGGGCGCCGCACAACTGGCCAGCGACCTGGGAGATGGCACCTTGCGTTTCACGCCCTGGCAAGGCGTGCTGCTGCCCAACGTCGAAAAACCTCACGCCGTGACCCAACGCCTGGCGCAATTGGGCTTTCTCTGTTCAGTCGACCAACCGTTGGCGCACATGATTGCCTGCACCGGCTCCAGCGGTTGCGGCAAAGCCCTGGCCGACACCAAGGCCGACGCCGTGCAACTGGCCGCGTTGTACCCCGGTCATGACGTGCATCTGTCCGGCTGCCCCCGTTCCTGCGCCGCCGCGCACACCGCGCCGGTCACCATGCTGGCCGTAAGCCCGGGCCGCTACGACGTCTATTTTCGTGACCCAGCCCAGCCCGGTTTCGGTCGACTGCACGCGCACAACCTTTCCATTGAAGCGACGGGCGCTTTGTTACGCGCCCGCCCACGGAGCAACACCGATGATTGATTACATCCGCGACGGTCAGGAGATCTATCGCAACTCCTTTGCCATTATTCGCGCGGAAGCCAGGTTGGACCGTATTCCGGCCGACCTGGAAAAACTCGCGGTGCGCGTGATTCATGCATGCGGCATGGTCGAGGCCATCGACGGCCTGCAGTATTCCGAAGGGGCGGGCAAGGCCGGGCGCGATGCGTTGGCCGCTGGCGCGCCGATTCTGTGCGATGCGCGGATGGTCTCCGAAGGCGTGACCCGAGCGCGCCTGCCGGCCAATAACGAAGTGATCTGCACCCTGCGTGACGACAGCGTGCCGGCGTTGGCGCAGGCATTGGGCAACACCCGTTCCGCCGCCGCCCTGGAGCTGTGGCGCCCGCACCTGGAAGGTAGCGTGGTGGTGATCGGCAATGCGCCGACCGCCTTGTTCTACTTGCTGGAAATGCTCGACGCCGGAGCACCGAAACCGGCATTGATCCTGGGTTTTCCGGTGGGGTTTGTGGGGGCCGCCGAATCCAAGGCCATGCTCGCTGCCGATAGCCGTGGCGTGCCCTTTGTGATCATGCAGGGCCGCCTGGGCGGCAGTGCGATGGCCGCCGCTGCGGTCAACGCCTTGGCCACGGAGATCGAATAATGCAGGCACGCGGACGTTTGATCGGCCTGGGCGTCGGCCCCGGCGACCCGGAACTCATTACCGTCAAGGCCCTGCGCCTGCTGCGCGAATCGCCGGTGGTGGCGTACTTCGTGGCCAAGGGCAAGAAGGGCAACGCCTTCGGCATCATCGAAGACCACCTGGTGCCGCAGCAGACCCTGATGCCGCTGGTGTACCCGGTGACCACCGAGGTGCTGCCGGCGCCGATGTCATACGAACAGGTCATCAGCGATTTCTACGACACGGCCAGTGTCGACGTCGCCGCGCACTTGGATGCCGGCCGCGATGTGGCGGTGATCTGCGAAGGCGACCCGTTCTTCTATGGCTCCTACATGTACCTGCACGACCGCCTGGCCGAACGCTATGAAGCCCAAGTCATTCCGGGTGTGTGTTCGATGCTCGGCGGTGCTTCGGTGCTCGGCGCGCCGTTGGTGTACCGCAACCAGAGCTTGTCGGTGCTTTCGGGCGTGTTGCCCCACGACGACCTCAAACGCCGCCTGGCGGATGCCGATGCGGCAGTGATCATGAAGCTGGGTCGCAACTTTCCCAAGGTGCGCCAGGTGCTGGAAGAGCTCGGCCTGGCCGGGCGTGCGTTATACGTGGAGCGCGCGACCATGGCCAACCAGAAGATCGTGCCGCTGGATCAGGTTGATCCTGCTTCGTCGCCGTACTTCTCGCTGATCATCGTACCCGGTGAACGGTGGCAAGGTTGATGAGCCCGGCGATTGTCATCCTCGGCCAGGGTAGCCTGGCCACTGCGCGCAGGATTCAGCAGGTTTACCCCGGCGCTGTGATCCATGGCCTGGCCGCTCGTGTCGAAGGGGCAGACCAGGTCTACAGTGAGTTCGGCGCGACCCTGCGCCAACTCTATCAACACGGCACGCCACTGATTGCGCTGTGCGCCGCTGGTATTGTGATCCGCACCCTGGCGCCGCTGCTGCTGGAAAAAGGCGAAGAGCCTGCCGTGCTGGCTGTTGCTGAAGACGGTAGCGCCGTGGTGCCGTTGCTCGGCGGGCTGGGCGGTGTGAATGTCATGGCGCGGGAAATCGCCGCGGCGCTGGGCGTGGCCGCTGCGATCACGACCAGCGGCGAGCTGCGTTTCGGCACCTGCCTGCTCAACCCGCCCAAGGGTTATGAGTTGGCTGATCTGGAACTGGGCAAGCGATTTGTTTCGGACCTGCTGGCCGGCGAAAGCGTACGTATCGAAGGTGCGGCGCCGTGGTTGGACCTGGCCAATCTGCCCCAGGACCCACAGGCCCGCCTGTCGATTCACGTGGGCAGTGCCGAGCGCAACCCGGCGCGCCATGAATTGCTGATTTATCCGAAGAACGTGAGCGTGACTTGCACCCCAGGCGTGCAATTGGCCGAGCGTGTGCGCACGACATTGCATGAAGCGGGCATTGCCGTGCAGTCCCTGGCGTGCCTGCTGGCCAGCGAGATGCACATGGCCGAAGCGTCGTTGCAGGAAGCGGCGTTGGAACTGGGCGTGCCGTTGCGTTTCGTCAGCGTCAGCCGGGATGCCGATATCGTCATTGATGTTGCCGAGCAACCGTTGGACCTGTCGCAAGTCGGCCGTGCCCGTGGCCGCCTTGCCGTGATCGGCCTGGGCCCGGGTGCAGCGGAGTTGATGGTGCCGGCGGTCAAGGCTGAGCTGGCACGTTGCACTGACGTGCTGGGCTACGAAACCTACGTGCGCATGGCTGGCCCGTTTCGTGACGATCAGGTGCAGCACTGCACCGATAACCGCGAAGAAATGCAGCGCGCGCGCCATGCCTTCGAATTGGCGGCTCAAGGTCGCTCGGTGGTGGTGGTTTCGTCCGGTGACCCTGGCGTGTTCGCCATGGCCGCCGCGGTGATCGAGGCCTTGCACGAGTCCAGCGACCCGGCGTGGCATCAGGTCGACCTGGAAATCCTGCCGGGCGTCTCGGCGTCGCTCGCCACTGCGGCCCAGGCGGGCGCGCCGTTGGGCCATGATTTCTGCGTGATGTCACTGTCGGACAACCTCAAGCCGTGGTCGATCATCGAGAAACGCCTGGACCTCGCGTCCCAGGCCGATCTGGCGTTGGCGTTCTACAATCCGATTTCCCGTTCGCGCCCTTGGCAGCTGGGACGCGCGCTTGAAATCGTTGCCATGCATCGCACGCCTGAAACGCCGGTGGTGCTGGGCCGCGATATCGGTCGCCCCGGGCAGACCCTGCGTGTCACCACGTTGGGGCAACTGACCCCGGAGCAGGTGGACATGCGCACCATGGTGTTGATCGGCTCGTCCACCACCTGCACATTCCCCCGTGCCGGTGGCGGTACATGGGTGTACACACCACGCTGGTACGGCGAAAAACCCGCCTCCTGAAAACGGCTCGCCGGTTGCCGGAAAGCTCCGAATGACCCAGGGATTTTCCTGGCGTCGTTCGGAGCTTTTTCTTTTTTTTGCGACGAAACACAGACGCTTGCCGGGCACGCGGCGTTATTGCTGGGCAGGGCGGTTCGACGTGCAGGGGCAAGGGATTTTTATCGTCTGGAAAGCCCATCGGCCAGTGCACTAGGGTGGACATAAGCCCCGAGTCGGGGTGTTTGTGGAGAATCAAAATGGAGCGACATCACAGAGGGATCAGCAGTACAAAAAGGCGCAAGTTGATTGCGGCCTACAAACTGCCGGGCGCACCGGGCAAGCAGGCGGCGTTACCGCCGGACACCGAGGACGACTTCAATGCGGCCGTGGTAAACAACGGTGTCATCTCGTTTGCCGAAGGCCTGTCCGGCTTGAACCGAGAGTACGTGCGTAAAAGCTATTTGCTGGCCAGCAGCTACGTCAGCGATGTGTTGAAAGTGCACCGCGGTACCGAGGCCTGGTACGACGAATTCATCAAGGTGATGGTCAGCCTGGGGTGGTTGCCGGTACGCAGCAGCTTCGAGCGGGTCTCTCGTTCGGGGAAGGGCCTGACCGTGCAATTGGCGGCGCTGAACATGATTGCCGCCATGCTGGCGTCGAGCTCCTTGTCCGGGCCGCTGCTCACAGCGCTGCCGAAACTGGCGGCCGATGCACTGGAAGCGTTGAAGCAGACGCCTGCGTCGTTCGAGTTGTTCAAACGCAACAGCTCTGTGCACCAGGGCGGTGATTTTGGCCTGGCATCCTGTGCCGAGACCGAGGGCGGATTGATGATGGTGCTGGTGACCTACAGCACCCACGGCGTGAGCAAACAGGTGGGGTTGCCATTCCTGGAGTGGGACAGCTCTTCGTTCGAGGCATTCAGCGGGCAGACATGCCTGGTACTGAACACTACGGTGGTCAACGAAAAGACCCTTCAGCTGATGCGCGAGAGTGCGGGAGACAAGGTGCAGCTGGCTATCGCCAAGTACCGGATCTAAGGCACCAGATAGCCACGTACACCAGTGAAGATGATTTGCGCGGCCAGCGCGCAGACGAACAACCCCATCAACCGGCTGACAATCTGTAAGCCCTGGTCGCCAAGAATGCGTTCGATACGGTTGGACAAATACAGCACCACGCCCACCGTGAGGCTGGCCAGGGCGATGCTGAGGATGGCCATGATCTTGTCATCCCAATGGGGCTGGCTCACGCCCATGACCAGCAGGGCGCCGATGGTGCCGGGGCCGACCGTGAGGGGAATGGTCAGCGGTACGATGGTCACGTCCTGCTGCACATTGTCGGCTTGCACTGCCGACTTGCCCTGGGCCATGCCCAGGGCGGAAATGAACAGCACGCTGCCGGCACCAATGCGGAAAGCATCCACAGTGATCCCGAACACACTGAAAATCACTCGGCCGAACAGGTAGAGCAGCACGCTGGATACCAGTGTCGCCAGGGCGACTTTCCACGCCAGGCGGCGGCGCTCCTTGCTGGAATAACCACGGGTAAGGCTGATAAAACAGGACAGCACGAAGAACGGGCTGTAGAGCACCAGCATTTTCAGGTAGACGCTGAATAACACGTGGAGCATGTACGTGGCTCGCGGTGAGGGGAAGTGCGTGCAGTCTATCAGGCGATACCTGCCAAATGTGGAAGGGGGCTTGCGCCCGATAACGCTGTGCCGGCCAACGTGTCTGTCGTTGAACCGCCGTCATCGGGGCCAGCCCCCTCTCCTATGTCGATGGTATTTCAAGTCAGGAAGGGGCGTGCTCCGGGCGCTGCTGCCGCTGCGCCACCCAATACTCCACCAGCTCACGCAACTGCGACAACTCCACCGGCTTGGCCATATGCCCATCCATCCCGGCCTGGCGCGCACGTTCTTTATGTTCCGACAGAATGTGCGCCGTCAGCGCCACTACCGGTGTGCGAATGCGCTGGTGGCTGACTTCCCACGCGCGCAGTTGCTGGGTCGCCGAAAACCCATCGAGGATCGGCATTTCACAGTCCATCAATACCAAGTCATAACGCTGGGCTTTCATTGCCTCCAGCGCTTCTTCGCCGTTGCTGGCGGTGTCCGGGTTGAGGTTGAGTTTGCCGAGCATGCCGCGGATCACTTTGGTGGAGATGCTGTTGTCTTCAGCCACCAGGATGCGGAAGTCCGCAGGTACGGTGATGGCTGCCGGGGCATTGAGCACAGGGCGTGGCGGAACGTTGCCTTTGCTGCGCTGTGTCAGTTCGTCGGCCAGGGTGGTCTTGAGCGTGTACCCGGCGACGGGCTTGGCGAGAATGCGCTTGATCCCGCTGTTGCGCGCGATGATCTTGCTCGGCGCATTGCTGATGCCGGTCAGCATGATCAACAGGATGTCGTGGTTCAGGCTCGGGTCTTCCTTGATCTTGGCCGCCAACTGCATACCGGTCATGCCAGGCATGTTCTGGTCCAGCAGCACCACATCGAAGTAATCGCGCAGGTGCGCCTTGGTGCGCAACAGGGCCAGGGCCTCTTTGCCGGAGGGCGCGGCACTCACGTTCAGGCCCCAGGCCGAGCATTGCTGCACCAGCACTTTGCGGCAGGTGTCGTTGTCGTCCACCACCAGCACCCGTGCGCCCTTGAGCGGGCCGTCGAGGTCGGAAGTCGGGTGTTCCAGGCGTTCCGGGTCCAGTGGCAGGGTCAACCACAGCGTACTGCCCTGTTGGCTGCTGCTCTTGATGCCGAACTCGCCGTTCATCAGCAGAATCAGTTGGCGTGCGATGACCAGGCCCAAATGGCCACTTAAACGGGTGGCCGAGAGGAAGTTCTTGCTGTGCAGTTCGCTGTGCAGCAGGGCGTCGCGTTCGACGGCTTCCATGGGCACGCCGCTGTCTTGCACGGCAATGCGCAGGCGTGGCTTGGGGCTGCGCTCGTCCAGGGCGACGACGATCAGCACTTCGCCTTCATCGGTTTTTTGCAGGGCGTTTTCCAGCAGGCTCAACAGCGCCTGGCGCAGGCGTGTCGGGTCGCCACTGATCACTCGTGGCACCTGGGGCTGGATAAAACTGATCAGTTCGACGTTTTGCTGCTCGGCCTTGGCACGGAAGATACTCAGGCAGTCTTCGATCAGTGCGTTGAGGTCGAATTGCACGTCATCCAGCTCGATCTGCCCGGACTCCAGTTTGGAGATATCGAGAATCTCGTTGATCAGCGTGAGCAGTTCATTGCCGGCGCTGTGGATGGTCTGCACGTAGTCCCGTTGCTTGACCGATAACGGCGTACCCAGCAGCAGTTCGGTCATGCCCAGCACACCGTTCATGGGCGTACGGATTTCATGGCTGATCTTCGCCAGGAACTCGGCCTTGGCCGCGATCTCGGCGTTGCTGGCGGCCAGGTCGCGGCTGAGGCTGAAGCGGGTTTCAACAATCGCGCGCTGACGTTCGCCCAGGGCCAGGCTCATCAATAGGCCACTAAGGCAGATAAAGCTCAACAGGGTGACGATCAAACCCTGGGGCGCCACCAGTGTCAGGCCGAGCAGGGCGGGCAGGATGATCAGCGTGCCCAGGTTGAACACCACCATGGCCGCTACGAACAAGCGTGCCGGACGATAGCCTTTCTGCCAGTGGTAGGCCGAGATGAACAGCATGCTCAAACCGGCCAGCGCGACCAGGGCATAGGTGATGATGTTCAGCGGCAAGGTGTTGACGAACAAAAGCAGCAGGCCGCACAACACGATGAACAGGATATCCGCCATCAGCAGCTTGTTCAGCGGATGCGGGCCCAGTGGCATGAAGAAACGGTAGGCAAACATCAATCCGCAGGGGGCGGTCAGCAACAGCGCGAGGTAGGCGCCCGGGGTCTGGATCGCATGCCAGTTCGGTAGCCAGGGCCCGACCAGATTGAGCAACAGCAGCAGGCTGAGCATCAACAGGAATTCGCAGGCGGCAAGCCATAGGCTGCTGCGCGAGCGGTGGTAGGCGAAGCGCGTGAGGTTGTGCAGGATCAGCATCAGGAGGACGCCGAACAGCAGCCCGTAGATCAGTGTCTGGTTCTGGTTGGCCGCCGCCAGCACGGCCGGCTCCAGGGTGATATACGGGCGCAGCTCATGTTCCGATACCAGGCGCAGGTAGACATCGAGGGGCTTCTGGCTCTGGGGCATCGGCAGCATGAAGTCGCTGCTGGGCAGTGGCCGTTCCACCTGGGGTTGGCGGGTGCCGGTGGTCTGTTGTTCCACCAGCGTGTCGCCGTCCAGCACATAGAGGCTCAGATGGGCCAGGTCCGGGGCGAATACCCGCAGCACTTGTTCGTGTTTGCCGGGTTGCAGCTTGAAGCGCACCCACAACGCGCCGTCCGGTTCCGCTGCGGTAATCCGGTCCAGTTCGATGGGGCTGAATTGATTGGTGTAGCGGGCAGAGCGGATGTCGCTCAGTTGCAGGTCGGCCTGTTCATCAAGCAATACTGCCCAACCACTGCCTTGCGCCGCGGCCTGGGCCGGGAACAAGCAGAGCAGTGTCAGCAGGCTGACTGTGAAACCTATGGCGATCCTGAGCCAGCGCACGGCGAAATCCCTTCGTAGGTTGATGCACGGGTTAACTATGCGCGGGGCGACATGGGTAGGGCAAGGGCCGAAGGCCCTTACCTAACCGAACGGATAGCTACTGGATTATAGCGGCTCAGTTGTTCTCGCCACGCTCACGGGCAATGGCGCGGTAGCCGATGTCCTTGCGGTAGAAACAGCCTTTCCAATCGATTTTCGCGGCCAGTTTGTACGCTTGTTGTTGCGCAGCGTCGACACTGGCACCCATTGCTGTGGCGCACAGCACACGGCCACCGGCTGTCACGACTTTGCCATCCTTGAGCGCGGTGCCCGCGTGGAATACTTTGCCTTCCAGCGTAGCCGCCGCGTCCAGGCCCTCAATCACATCGCCCTTGGCGTAGTCGGCAGGGTAGCCACCGGCCGCCAGCACAATGCCGACGCTCGGGCGTGGGTCCCACTGCGCTTCAATCTTGTCCAGCGCCTGCGCCAGGGCCGCTTCCACCAGCAGTACCAGGCTCGATTGCAGACGCAACATGACCGGCTGGGTTTCCGGGTCGCCAAAGCGGCAGTTGAATTCGATGACTTTCGGGTTGCCGGCTTTGTCGATCATCAGGCCGGCGTACAGGAAACCGGTGTACACGTTGCCTTCTTCGGCCATGCCGCGCACCGTCGGCCAGATTACCAGGTCCATGACGCGCTGGTGCACCTCGCTGGTGACCACCGGGGCAGGGGAGTAGGCACCCATGCCGCCGGTATTCGGGCCGGTATCGCCGTCGCCGACGCGCTTGTGATCCTGGCTGGTGGCCATTGGCAGTACGTTCTTGCCGTCGACCATCACAATGAAGCTGGCCTCTTCGCCGTCGAGGAATTCCTCGATGACTACGCGCGAGCCTGCCTCACCAAAGGCATTGCCGGCGAGCATGTCGCGCACGGCGTCTTCGGCTTCCTGCAGGGTCATCGCAACGATCACGCCTTTACCGGCGGCCAGGCCATCGGCCTTGATCACGATAGGCGCGCCTTTTTCACGCAGGTAAGCCAGTGCCGGCTCGATCTCGGTGAAGTTCTGGTAGTCGGCGGTCGGGATCTTGTGGCGTGCCAGGAAATCCTTGGTGAACGCTTTGGAGCCTTCCAGCTGGGCTGCACCGGCGGTTGGGCCGAAGCAATCCAGGCCACGACTGCGGAACAGGTCCACGACGCCGGCAACCAGCGGCACTTCCGGGCCGACGATGGTCAGGGCAACGTTCTTTTCGGCGAAGTCGGCCAGTTGCTCGAGGGCCAGCACGTCGATGGCGACGTTTTCGCACTTGGCTTCAATCGCGGTGCCGGCATTGCCGGGGGCCACGAATACTGTCTGGACGCGTGGGTCCTGGGCAACTTTCCAGGCCAGGGCGTGTTCACGGCCGCCGCTGCCAATGATAAGGACGTTCAAGTCAGACTCCTTCGGAGGAAGTTACAAGCCGCAAGCTGCAAGTTGGAAGCGATCTTCAGCGCTCCGAACTGCAGCATCCAGCTTTGAATTAGAGAGGCTGCAAACGAGAGCAAAAGGGACACGGTCCGGCTTTTACTTGCCGCTTGCAGCTTGAAACTGGCTGCTCCACGTTAGTGACGGAAGTGGCGCATGCCGGTGAAGACCATGGCGATGCCCGCTTCATCAGCGGCGGCGATCACTTCAGCATCACGCATCGAGCCACCTGGTTGGATCACGGCGGTCACGCCGGCTTTCGCGGCATTGTCCAGACCGTCACGGAACGGGAAGAACGCGTCGGAGGCCATCACTGAGCCTGCGACCTGCAAACCGGCGTGTTCAGCCTTGATCGCGGCGATACGCGCCGAGTTCACGCGGCTCATCTGACCGGCGCCGACACCGATGGTCTGGCGGTTCTTGGCGTAGACGATGGCGTTGGACTTGACGTATTTGGCCACTTTCCAGGCGAAGATCAGGTCGTTGATCTCGTGCTCGGTCGGGGCGCGTTGGGTCACCACTTTCAGGTCGGCGCTGCCGATCATGCCGATGTCGCGACTCTGTACCAGCAGGCCGCCGTTGACGCGCTTGTAGTCCCAGGCCGCGGCCCGCTCGGCCGACCATTCGCCGCAGGCCAGCAAGCGCACGTTGGCTTTGGCGGCGACGATGGCACGGGCCTCTTCGCTCACGCTTGGCGCGATGATCACTTCGACGAACTGACGATCGACGATTGCCTTGGCGGTCTCGGCATCCAGCTCACGGTTGAAGGCGATGATGCCGCCGAAGGCCGATTCGGTATCGGTCGCGTAGGCCAGCTCATAGGCCTGGCGAATGCCGCCTTCAGCGTCCGGGCTCACGGCCACGCCGCACGGGTTGGCGTGCTTGACGATCACGCAGGCCGGCTTGACGAAGCTCTTCACGCATTCCAGCGCGGCGTCGGTATCGGCCACGTTGTTGTAGGAAAGCTCTTTGCCTTGCAGTTGGGTCGCAGTGGCGATGCCCACTTCGGCCGGTTTGGCGTCCACGTAGAACGCCGCGCTCTGGTGCGGGTTCTCGCCGTAGCGCATTTCCTGGGCCTTGATGAACTGGCTGTTGAAGGTGCGCGGGAACTGGCTGCGGCCTTCTGTGCTCAGGGTTTCGGCTGCCTGGTTCACGGTGCCCATATAGTTGGCGATCATGCCGTCGTAGGCGGCGGTGTGTTCGAAGGCCTTGAGCATCAGGTCAAAGCGCTGGGCGTAGGTCAGGCCACCGGCTTTCAGGCTTTCCAGCACTTGGCCGTAGTCGCTGGCGTTGACCACGATGGCCACGTCTTTGTGGTTCTTGGCGGCGGAGCGCACCATGGTCGGGCCGCCGATATCGATGTTTTCGATGGCGGTCGGCAGGTCGCAGCCGGGCTTGTTGATGGTGGCTTCGAAGGGGTACAGGTTAACGGCAACCAGGTCGATCGGCTTGATACCGTGCTCGCTCATGATGGCGTCATCGATACCGCGACGGCCGAGAATGCCACCGTGGATTTTCGGGTGCAGGGTCTTGACCCGACCGTCCATCATTTCTGCGAAACCGGTGTAGTCCGCGACTTCTACTGCGGCCACGCCGTTGTCCTGCAGCAGTTTGAAGGTCCCGCCCGTGGAAAGGATTTCCACGCCCAGAGCTTCCAGCTCCCGGGCAAATTCGAGGATCCCGGTCTTGTCGGAGACACTGATCAAGGCACGGCGGATCGGAAGGCGGGTAGTCTGGTCGGTCATTTCAATTTCCATCAAAAGCAAAGGAAGTCAGCAAAAAAGGCGACCGGTTTTACGCGGGCGCCTTTCTGGTTTGATTGAATGCTTACAGCAAATCGTATTGCTTGAGCTTTTTGCGCAAGGTGCCCCGGTTGAGGCCCAGCAGCTCACTGGCTTTGGTCTGGTTGCCCTTGACGTAGTTCATCACGCTTTCGAGCAAGGGCGCCTCGACTTCCGAGAGCACCAGGTTGTACACGTCCGTGACGGAAGCGCCCTCAAGGTGGGCGAAATAATTGTGCAGCGCCTTCTCGACACTCCCGCGAAGGGTCTGGCCTTCTTCGCTCGGCGTGTTGAGGTGCTGTTTCAAATTGACGTTGTCGCTCACGGGTGTCGTTCCACTCACTAAAGTCTCGGTCATCATCGTCATGCGGCCACCCCTTCTCCGTCCCCTGTCCTCAGGCTCTTTTCACGCTCGCTGAAGTACTCTCGAACGGTGGCGACCTGTGCTTGCGTATCATCCAAACGATTGAAGTGGGCGCGAAACTCCCTGGCGCCCGGCAGGGTTGCGAGATACCAGCCGACATGCTTGCGAGCAATGCGTACTCCCATCACGTCTCCATAGAAGGCGTGCAGGGCGGCCAGATGCTCTAGCAGAATACGTTCCACCTCGATCAGCTCCGGTGCCGGCAAGACCTCGCCGGTACGCAGGAAATGATCGATCTCACGGAAAATCCACGGCCGCCCCTGGGCGGCCCGGCCAATCAACAAACCATCGGCACCGGTTGCGTGCAGCACGCGCCGGGCTTTCTCGGCTGAGTCGATATCGCCGTTGGCAAAGACCGGCATCGACACCGCCTGCTTGATCGCGGCAATGGTGTCGTACTCGGCTTCACCGGTATAAAGGTCGGCGCGGGTGCGGCCATGCACCGCCAGCGCTGTAATTCCTGCCTGTTCGGCGATCTTCGCCACCGTCAGGCCGTTCTTGTTGTCCCGGTCCCAACCGGTGCGAATCTTCAACGTGACCGGCACATCCACTGCGGCAACAACGGCCTGCAGGATCTCGGCAACCAACGCCTCATCTTTCAACAGTGCGGAACCGGCGGCCTTGTTGCAGACCTTCTTGGCCGGGCAGCCCATGTTGATGTCGATGATCTGCGCACCCAACTCCACATTGGCCCGGGCCGCATCCGCCAGCATCTGCGCATCACCACCGGCGATCTGTACCGAGCGGGGCTCGGGATCACCTTCGTGGATCATGCGCATCCGCGATTTGCGGGTGTTCCACAAGCTCATGTCACTGGTGACCATTTCCGAGACTACTAGACCCGCGCCCAAACGCTTGCACAACTGACGAAAGGGCTGGTCGGTGACGCCCGCCATTGGGGCGAGAATCAAGCCGTTCTGCAATGTGTATGGGCCGATGCGTACCGCCGACATAGGACTTCCCTGTTGTGGGGCCGGATCATTAGAGTTCGAAAAAGGGTTGGCATGATACCCGCTCTCGATGACTGGATAAAGGCTGAATTGGATAAAATCTGAACAGCTATTTCTTTATCGCCGTCGGTTTGGTCGGCGGCGATGCAGTCAATAATCCGTCGTCAAACCTTGGGCTGTGCAGCGCGTCACTCGGGCGAGTGAAAGCTCAGGCTGTAATTCACGGCTTTATTGCCTGGGTCAAGGATGTCCAGGGAGATATGGATCGGGGTCTGCGAGGGCATTTCGCTCACGCCGGCCAACTCGCCGTTCAGGTATTCGGCGGGCTTGAAGCGACGACTGGCGATCAGGTTGCCGTTCAAATCCGCGAAACGCAGCTCTAGTAGAGGAAACGGCTGGGAAAACGTCGCGCGGTTATAGATGATCGCATCCACCACCAGCGCTCCGGCGAATTCCGGATGGCTGCGTACCACCAGGTTGCTGCTCTTGATATGGGCAATGTCGACCCGTGATGGCACCGTGCATCCCAATTTCGGGCAAAACTGCTGGAACCAAGGGCGGTAGGCATCCTGGCGCGACAGGTCGTCGAATTGGTAGGCAATGTACTGGCCGGCGAGGCCGGCAGCGGCGATCAATACCAGCAGCAACCAGAGCAGTCGACGGCCCCAGCCTGACGGACGTTTCTGCGTATACAGGTGCAGCGGATCATCTTCCAGGTCCTGGAGTACGTCATCGTGAACGCTTGCCTGCGACTGTGCCCGCTTGCGGCGGGGCTGCGCTGGTTCTTCGGGGGCGAGCTCATCCGCTTCGTCGCTGACTGGCGTCACGGGTGGGTCGAAAACGTCATCTTCGGGGTGTGAGCTCAGCGGCGGCTCATCATCCAGGTCATCGATAGGGTGCGACATGGACGGTTCGGTGCGCTGCCTGGTCGCAGGGGGTGGTGCGTCGTCAGTTGCCTGGGCGCGTTCTTCCGGCGGTTCGCTGAACAGGCTGGCGGCCCATTTTTCTTCCTCGGCCTTGGCGGTGTCGCGGCTGGCGCTGAGGGAGTCTTCTTTTTGCCGACGGTCGGCGCCGGCCTGGCGGCGCTCCGCGCTGAACGGCTGAGCATGCTGAATCTCGCGGCGTTCCAGCTTGGCCAGTTCTTCGTCCAGGTCCAGGTTGTCCAAGTCCAGCGCTTCGGCGGTCCACTGCTTCTGGCTGATGGCCCTGGGCGGCGCAGGCGCTGTGTCGACGGCTGCCGGTTGTTCGGGTTGCGGCGCAGGTGCCTGGGCGCGCTGCTCCAGCAACTGGCGGGCCGCGTTGAACACTTGCAGGCACGAGCCGCAGCGAACCACGCCACGGGCCACGCTCAACTGGGCGTGGCTGACGCGAAAGCGGGCTTGGCAATGCGGGCACTGGGTGACGAAACTGTCGGTCATGCGGCCATCCGATTCAGGCAAGCGCTCATTCTAGCGCCGACGACCGCTGATGCGTACCCAGCCATCACGATTGGCGATCGGGTCCAGTTCGAAATCCTGAGCGTAAGCGGCAGCGACGTCCTCGCCTTGCTCGGCCAGGATGCCCGACAGCGCCAGGCGCCCGCCTGGCTTGACCAGGCTCGACAGTTGCGGCGCCAAGGCAACCAGCGGCCCGGCGAGGATGTTGGCCACCAGCACGTCGGCCTGCACCTGGGGCAATTGCTCCGGCAGGTAGAGTGGGAATCTGTCCTCGGCAATGTTGTTGCGCCCCGCGTTGTCGCGGGAGGCTTCCAGGGCTTGCACGTCAATGTCAGTGCCCACGGCTTCCTTGGCTCCCAGCAGCAGCGCGGCAATCGCCAGAATCCCCGAACCGCAGCCGAAGTCCAGCACGTTGCAGTCCTTGAGGTCCTGGCCGTCCAGCCATTCCAGGCACAGCGCCGTGGTGGGGTGGGTGCCGGTGCCGAACGCCAGGCCCGGGTCCAGCAGCAGGTTGACTGCACCCGGCTCCGGCGCAGCGTGCCAGCTCGGCACGATCCACAGGCGCTGGCCGAAACGCATCGGCTGGAAGTTGTCCATCCAGCTGCGTTCCCAATCCTGGTCTTCGATCACTTCGCTGTGATGCTCCGGCAGCGGGCCACCAGTGAGCAGTTCCATATGGGCCAGGACGCTGGCGGCATCGGTGCCGTCTTCGAACAGGGCCAGCAGGTGGGTGTGGGACCACAGCGGCGTGGTGTTGAGTTCGGGTTCGAAGATCGGTTGGTCTTCGGCGTCCATGAAGGTGACCGAAACGGCGCCCACTTCGAGGAAAGCGTCTTCATAGGTTTCGGCTTGTTCTGGGCTGATGGCGAGACGGACTTGCAGCCAAGGCATGGCGGGCACCTTTGAAAAAATGAGTGTACGACTACATGTGTCGCGAAAGCGCGCAAGTTTACGCGAGCGGCGGGCAGAAGACGACACCGCTGGTGATCTGCCGAAACCGGTCCACAAACAACAAAGCCGCCCTGAGGCGGCTTTGTTGGGTAGAGCACTTACTGGTTGGCCAGCTTGTGTTCCAGGTAGTGAATGTTCACACCACCTTCGCAGAAGCCTTCATCACGAACCAGGTCCCGGTGCAGGGGAACGTTGGTCTTGATGCCGTCAACCACGATTTCGTCCAGAGCGTTACGCATGCGGGCCATGGCCTCGTCGCGGGTCGCGCCCCAGGTGATCAGCTTGCCGATCAGCGAGTCGTAGTTGGACGGAACCTTGTAGCCGCTATACAGGTGCGAGTCGACGCGAACGCCGTTGCCGCCTGGAGCATGGAAATGCTTAACCAGGCCTGGGCTCGGCATAAAGGTTTTCGGGTCTTCGGCGTTGATCCGGCACTCCAGGGAGTGGCCGTGGATCTTCACGTCGTCCTGGGTGAAGGACAGCACGTTGCCAGCGGCGATGCTCAGCATCTCCTTGACGATGTCGACACCGGTGACCATCTCCGTAACCGGGTGCTCTACCTGCACACGAGTGTTCATCTCGATGAAGTAGAAGCGGCCGTTCTCGTAGAGGAACTCGAAGGTGCCGGCACCGCGGTAGTTGATGTCGATGCAGGCCTTGACGCAGCGAGCCAGGACTTCCTGGCGAGCCTTTTCGTCCAGGCCCGGTGCCGGAGCTTCTTCCAGCACCTTCTGGTGACGACGTTGCAGCGAGCAA
The DNA here is from genome assembly GCF_004519405.1 of Pseudomonas sp. BCA17. Lineage (GTDB taxonomy): Bacteria > Pseudomonadota > Gammaproteobacteria > Pseudomonadales > Pseudomonadaceae > Aquipseudomonas. The sequence continues at coordinate 192,293 of NZ_SGWI01000009.1, forward strand.
TCGCGGTCGCCCAAGTGCACGGCGTGGCCCTGGCCATCGGAGAGCACCTGCACTTCCACGTGACGTGGGTTGGTCAGGTACTTTTCCAGGTAGACCATCGGGTTGCCAAACCAGGCGCCGGCTTCAGCGCGGGTCTGCTTGGCCGCTTCGATCAGGTCTTCTTCCTTGTGCACCACGCGCATGCCACGACCACCGCCACCACCAGCGGCTTTGATGATCACCGGGTAACCGACTTCGCGACCGATGCGCAGGGCGGTTTGCTCGTCTTCAGGCAGCGGGCCATCAGAGCCAGGAACGGTTGGCACGCCGGTCGCAATCATCGCGTCCTTGGCTGACACCTTGTCGCCCATCAGGCGAATGGTATCGGCTTTGGGGCCAATGAAGGCGAAGCCGGATTTTTCCACCTGTTCGGCGAAGTCGGCGTTTTCCGCGAGGAAGCCGTAGCCCGGGTGGATGCCATCAGCGCCGGTCACTTCTGCCGCGGCGATGATGTTCGGGATGTTCAGGTAGGAGTTCGAGGCCAGTGGCGGGCCGATGCAAATGCTTTCATCGGCCAGTTTCACGTGCATCAATTCGGTATCGGCCGTCGAGTAAACAGCGACGGTCTTGATGCCCTCTTCCTTACAGGCGCGCAGGATACGCAGCGCGATCTCGCCGCGGTTGGCGATCAGGACTTTTTGCAGTTTCTTCGCAGGGGTCAACATCGAAGGCGCTCCGCGGTTCAAACGATGGTGAACAGCGGCTGGTCGTACTCAACCGGCTGACCGTTTTCTACCAGGATGGATTCGATGACGCCGGCTTTTTCAGCGGTGATGTGGTTCATCATCTTCATCGCTTCAACGATGCAGATGGTGTCGCCCACTTTCACGGTTTTGCCGACTTCCACGAAGGCTGGCGAACCCGGAGCCGGGGTGCGGTAGAAAGTACCGACCATTGGCGACTTGACCACGAAGCCGTTCAGCGCTGGTGCGGCCGGGGCTGCAGGTGCGGCGGCGGCAACGGGGGCGGCGGCCGGAGCAGCGGCTGCTGGCGCCGGTGCCTGCATTTGTGGTGCGTAGTACTGCTGGGCCGGGGTCTTGCTGTGACGGCTGATCCGTACGGACTCTTCGCCTTCCTTGATTTCCAGCTCGTCGATACCGGATTCTTCCAGCAGTTCGATCAGTTTCTTAACTTTACGGATATCCATGAATCATCAACTCCCAAGGGTCGGTCAGGGGCGCTTGGCCGGTTGTTCAAGTTGTTCCAGGGCGGCCTCCAGGGCCAGTCGGTAACCGCTGGCGCCAAGGCCGCAGATCACTCCTACCGCTACGTCGGAGAAATAAGAGTGATGGCGGAAAGCTTCGCGTTTGTGCACGTTGGACAAATGCACTTCGATGAATGGGATGCTCACCGCCAGCAGCGCGTCACGTAAAGCAACGCTTGTATGCGTAAAAGCGGCTGGATTGATCAAGATAAAGTCCACGCCTTCGCCGCGCGCGGCATGGATACGATCAATCAATTCGTACTCGGCATTGCTTTGCAGGTAGAGCAGATGGTGGCCGGCTTCACGAGCCCGTCGTTCAAGATCAAGGTTGATCTGATCCAGGGTCACTGCCCCGTAGACGCCCGGTTCGCGGGTGCCGAGCAGGTTCAGATTGGGTCCGTGAAGAACCAGTAAGGTCGCCATCGGCTGTTCCTTGTTATTGATTGGGTACGGCAGAACCCGGCGACTATGCCGCAAAGCCTTTGTGACTGTCCAGTTCTATGCAGTAGGCGGCACGATTACCGAGGATTGCGCGAAATTTGTGACTGAAGCTTTGGATCCAGTCATGGCTGATACAGTCAGGAAGCGCTGGAGATCCAATGTGGGGGGCAAGCCCTCTCCCACATTTGATTTCCATGATGGAGGGTCGTGTCAAACGCGGAAGGCTTGCACGGCCGTATTGAGTTGCCCGCCGAGCACCAACAGGTGCTCACCCTGACGGCGCCCTTGACCGATGCGCAGCAAGTTATCCTCACCCATTTGGTGAATCCGCTCACTGTTATCGCGAATCTCACTGACTGCGCCACTCTGCTGTGCAGTCACATCGGCGATGCGCACTGCCGTCTCGGAGATAGTCTGGATCGCTCCGACGATTTCATCCAGCGCGCCATCCGCCGCCTGTGCCTGCTGGGCCGTGGCTTCGGCATGTTCGACCTGGGCGCGCATGCCTTGCACCGATTGGTGTGCGGCGGTTTGCAGGCCGGCGATCAGGTCCTGGATTTGCGCCGTGGCGCCCGCCGTGCGTTGGGCCAGGGAGCGAACCTCATCGGCGACCACGGCAAACCCGCGCCCGGCCTCGCCGGCGCGAGCGGCTTCGATGGCGGCGTTGAGGGCGAGCAGGTTGGTCTGGTCGGCGATCGAGCGGATCACCGTCAGCACGCCGCCGATCGTGGCGGACTCCTCGGCCAGTTTTTCGATCATCTGCGCGTTTTGCTGAACTTCGCCCACCAGTGCATGCAGCCCGGTGAGGCTCAGGCCGATCACCCGCTGGCCTTGTTCCACCGCCTGGCCCGCGCTGCGGCTGGCGTCGGCGGCCTGGCTTGCATCACCTGCCACTTGTTGGATGGTGGCTTCCAGCTCGCCCAGGGAGTCACGAATCTGTGCCGTATCGCCGGCCTGACGCTCGGCGCCGTCATGCAGGCCGCTGCTCAGTTCGGCGAGGGTACGGCTGCTGCCGGCGACTTCCTCGGCGTTGCCGCGAATGGTGCCGACCAAGTCCACCAGGTAGGCGCGCAGGCGGTTCAGGGAGGCTTCGATGTCGTGCAGCTCGCGGTTGGTCTTGCCCAGGGCGATCGGCTGGCTGAAGTCGCCTTCGGCCCAGGTCAAAAGGGCCGGGGCGAGATTGGTCAGTACCCGTGCCAGGCGCCGCTGCAGCGTATCGATCAAAAGCGCGATCAGTAGGATCAGGCCGATCATCACGCCTTGCATCAGGCGCACCTCGCCCTGGATCTTGCCGTGCTGCGCGCGCACCACGGGTTCCAGGCCGGCAATGGCTTGCTGCACGGCGGCGATTTTCAAATGGGTGCTCGAGGCGAGGTTGGCGCGTTGCTGGATCTGCTCGCGCGTGCGCTTGAGTTCGGCAGGGTAGCGGGTCAGCAAACTGTTGAGCTCGCGCTTGAGGTCGACGCCAGTGTCTTGCGCTTCGGTCTTCTCGTTGTTTTCCAGGCCCATCATGGCGGAGAAGTCGTCGGCGCCGGATTCGGTACTGGCTTTGACGCCAAGCAAGGGCAGTTGCGCCAACAGGTCGGCCTGGGTGCGGATGCTGGCCAGTTCTCGCTCTACATCGTCGGCCAGTTCGGCGCGTCCGCTACTGACCAGCTTGTCGCGAGCCAGGGACAACTTGCCCAGATGCTGGGACGCGTCCAACAGGGGCGGCAGGTAGCGCGCCGCCTCAGGCGAGTTGACGCCTATGGCGTACTGGCTCAGTTGTTCCAGGTTCGCCCCCATTTCGCGTTCGGCTTGCAGCAACAGCGCCTGCGGGTCACCCGCCAGTTTGCCGGCTGCCAGCAGGTCGGTTTTGCTGAAGGTATCAAGGTCGACCAGGCTGGGGCGAAGGTTCTGCGCGAGGTCCGCCGGCAGTTCATCCAGATGTTGCAACAGGCCTTCCAGGCTCTGGTTGGCGCCGCTCAGCCGCAAGGCGTCGCCGCTGGCCAGGTAATCGTCGATATTGCGCGCGGCCTGGTTCTGAAAAGTCTGGGACAGCCCCAGGTAACGTTCCATCAGCAGGTAAGGTCGCTCCAGCGCCCGTTGCGACCACCACAGTGTCGCACCCAGTGCCAGGCACACGGCCACCAACAGAAGGGTATTGAGATTGGTCAGCAGCTTCAGGCGCATGCGTGGTTTCAACCGACAGCAAAAGATAAGTGCCTGAAGTTATTGCGTTTCTGTTACACAGTTATGACGGTATCGCTGGATTCCGGTGAAAAGATGGCATTTTGCCTTGGTGTGCGCGCAGCCAGTACGCGGTTGCGTCCTGCGCCTTTGGCACGGTACAGCGCCTCGTCGGCCTGGGCCGCCATCATCAGGCTGTCGGAGCCGTCGCACAGCTCAACCAGCCCGGCGCTGAACGTGCACCACAAATCCTCGGGTTGGGCCGGGTAATGAATTTCGGCAAAGCGCCCGCGGATTTCATCCAGCACCTTGCAGGCCGACTCCAGGTCGGTGTCGGGCATCACGATGGCAAATTCTTCACCGCCGTAGCGGCCGATATAGTCGGTCTTGCGCAAACGCTGCTTGAGAAACAGCGCCAGGCTCTTGATCACACGGTCGCCCATGGGGTGGCCGTGGCTGTCATTGACCCGTTTGAAGTGGTCGATATCGAGCATGGCGAAGCTCAACGGCTTGTTCTCGCGGCGCGCGCGGAAGCTGCAGTCTTCGAGCAATTGCAGGATATGGGTGTGGTTATACAGGCCGGTCAGGCTGTCGCGCACCATCCGCGCCTTCAAGTTGCGCGCACGGGCGGCGCGATTGCGCACGGTGGTGATCAGGTGACGCGGCTTGATTGGTTTGGTGAGGAAGTCGTCGCCGCCTTCGCTCATGGCGTCCAGTTGTTTGTCCAGGTCATCCTCGGCCGACAGGTAGATGATCGGCACGCTGACGTAGCGGTCGTTATGACGGATCACCTTGGCCAGTTCGGTGCCTGTGCAGGCGGGCATGTACATGTCGAGGATGATCAGGTCCGGCTGGAAATCCGCCAGTTCAGCCATGGCCTGGATCGGTTCGATCAGGGTGCGAGTGACGATGCCTGCACTGTTGAGCAGCCGCTCAGTGTGCAGCGCCTGGGCGCGCGAGTCGTCGATGATCAGTACTTTATAGGGCTCGTACTGGGCGACGCAGGTCAGCACTTCGATCTTTTCCAGCAGGCTTGAAGCTTCCAGCGTGCCGGTAAGGAACTCCTGGCCACCGGCGCGTACGGCGGCCAGGCGGGTCGGCGTGTCGGTTTCATGCAGGCTGAAAAACAGCAGCGGCAGCTTTTGCTCCAGGCCCTCCTGGGCTTCGGCGGCCAGTTTGAGCCCCTGGCCTTCGCCGCAGAAGTCCACGTCCATCACGATGGCGGACGGCAGGCGCTCGGCCATCGACGCACGAAAGGCCGCGATGCTGTCCAGGGATTGGGCGCTCATGCCGAAAAACTCCAACTGCTTGGCCAGGCGCTCGGCGCGGTCGTGATCGGCCAGCATCACGTAGATCGGCTTGCGCATCGGCGGCAGGAACGTTTGTTCCAACTGGTCGCCCTGGCGCAGGCCGGTGCGTGACAGGCGTTGCATCAGGCGGTTGAGTTCGGTGATCAGGTGGCTGCTCAAGCGCCCGCGATTTTCGTCCACAGCCTTCAGGGAATCGCCGATATGCCGCGCCAGTTGACTATGTTCCGGCTGTTCGAAGCGTTCGGCGAAGCGCAGCAGGCGCAGGTTGGCCTCGCTGAGTTCGGAAAAATCGGCGTTCGACCATTCGCTTCGTTGCAGGCGTTGCCAGATCTCAAGAATTTGACGTGCCTGATGAATTACCCGCTGGGCAAAATGGTGCTTGAGACGCTCACGGCTGGGGTCTTCTGGCTCGGTCATATCCTGACTACTAGTAAGGGTGCATGCTGAGGTCGACTGATGGCTCTATGCTAGCACCTCTTATCTCTTGCATGAGTGTCATACGTCAATTAAGTGCAAGTCTCGGCGATTCAGTTTTTGACTTCATGGTCGCGCAGCTAAAAAAGCGTTCATCCTTTATAGTCGAACACTCTCCGAACGCCACTTTCGTTTAAAAGGCCCGCACCGACGGGCACGATGGGGTAGGGTTGTGGTCGGAGTGTTTGAACGCACCCTGACAAGTGATGTGCATGAACTCAAGTGATTGAAAGGATATCGCCATGCTGGACTGGAAAAACCGTGAAGGCAGTGCCAAAGGCCCCGCCCCTGAGCCCAAGTCGGCCAACCGTGGCTACTTTCGCAACCTGCTGATGAGCAAAGCCTTGCTCAGCGTGTTGGGCTTGTACCTGTTGGTCACCGGTGCCCTGGGTTGGTACTGGAGCGAAGAGCCGGCGCTGTTCCCGGTCCAGCAAAATGCCCAGCTTGCCGCCGAGAAGGAAGGCAAGCAGATGGTGGTGGGCTACACCACCGTCGAAACCCTCAAGACCGTGGTCGGCACCCTGCTGAACAAGCCCGGCGGCTACATTTCCAACGACCGTTTCCCGCCTGGCCTGTGGATGGACAACATGCCGAGCTGGGAATACGGGGTGCTGGTGCAGGTACGTGACCTGACACGTGCCCTGCGTAAAGACTTTGCCCGCTCCCAGTCGCAGTCGGCTGAAGACGGCGACCTGGCCAAGGCCGAGCCTCGCTTCAACTTCGACAACAAAAGCTGGGTGCTGCCGTCCAGCGAGTCTGAATATCAGGAAGGTATCAATTCCCTGAGCCGCTATGAAGCGCGCCTGTCCGACCCGAACCAGAGGGGCGCGCTGTTCTACGCCCGAGCCGACAACCTGAACAACTGGCTGGGTGATGTCGCCACTCGCCTGGGCTCGCTGTCGCAACGTTTGTCGGCCAGTGTGGGCCGGGTGAAGCTGAACACCGCATTGAAAACCGAAGCCCTGGCGCCGGGTGAAGTGCCGCAGGTCGATGAGGAAGTGGTGGAAACGCCATGGATGCAGATCGACAACGTGTTCTACGAAGCCCGTGGCCAGGCGTGGGCGTTATCGCACCTGCTGCGCGCCATTGAAGTCGACTTTGCCGACGTCCTGGCCAAGAAGAACGCCACCGTCAGCGTGCGTCAGATCATCCGTGAGTTGGAAGCCTCGCAGGAAACCGTTTGGAGTCCTATGATTCTCAATGGCAGTGGTTTCGGCATTCTCGCCAACCACTCGTTGGTAATGGCCAACTATATTTCCCGGGCAAACGCTGCAGTGATCGATTTGCGTCAGCTCCTCAACCAGGGTTGATGATGGACGCTACTCAAAGGGAGGCCGCACACCGCGCGGCCTCCGACGCTGAACTGATCTGTTGGGTCGACGAGCAGGACAACCTGCTCGGGCACCTCGTCCGGTCGGACCTTCGCCAGCGCGGCCTGATCGGCCGCTGCACCTTTATCTTTTTGTTCAACTCCCGAGGGGAGCTGTGTGTGCATCGGCGCACCTTGAGCAAGGCGCTGTATCCCGGGTTCTGGGACACGGCGGCTGGCGGGATGGTGGAAAAGGATGAGAGCTACGCCGTTTCGGCTCGGCGCGAGCTTGCCGAGGAGCTGGGTGTAACGGGTGTGGAACTGGTCGAGCACGACCATTTCTACTTTGAGGATGGCGACAGCCGGCTCTGGTGCAGATCCTACTCCGCCGTGTGGGACGGCCCCCTGCGGTTGCAGCCCGAAGAGGTCATGGAAGCGCGCTTTTTACCCATTGAAGATGTCCTGCAGGAGGCTGAACAAAAGCCTTATTGCCCGGACGCTCAAGAGGGCTTGCGGCGCTATCTGGCCTCGCGTCGCTAAAGTTGTATAAATTGGCGCCATTTGGCTCTTAGCAAGTCGGCTTTTTGTGGTTACACTGCGCGACTTTTCACCCGAACCACCCTTTGCGGTTCGGTAGCGCTGCCCCTGCCTGAGTGGGGCTTCGCGGTCGGCGGCCTCTTCGCAGGTGCCGATCTGTCTTTGTCCTCCCAAGAGGATTGCCGGTGGCCAAAAAAGCCGCATCCTTCGCCGCCCTTGGTGGCCTGGTATTTTCCACCGATGCAGGTCGACACTGCCCGGACTGTAGTCAGCCCGTGGCCGCTTGCACCTGCAAACAGACCCTGATTCCTGAAGGCGACGGCATTGCCCGCGTACGACGCGAGAGCAAAGGCCGTGGCGGCAAGACGGTGACGACCATCACCGGCGTACCGCTGGCCGAAGATGCCCTGAAGGAGCTGGCCACTACGCTGAAGAAGCGCTGTGGTACCGGTGGGGCGTTGAAAGACGGCGTCATCGAGATCCAGGGCGATCACGTCGAGTTGCTGTTGGCCGAGTTGATAAAGCTCGGGTACAAGGCCAAGAAGTCCGGCGGCTGAAAGCCTCTTCCCGACCTGTGTCTAAACTCTGTCCTGCGAGCGGGGTCTACCTTTCTTGCAGGCAAATCGTCATTTTCATTCTTTAGACTGCGCCAGCCTCACATGGGGCGGCGCCTTCGACTTCATTTATAGGGGACTTCGATGTCCGTACGACGCACACGCAAAGACGATGGCAGCCAATGGACAGTTGCGGACAGCCGCAGCGTTTACGGGATTCGCCATTGGGGGGCCGGGTATTTCGCGATCAATGATGCCGGTCGCGTTGAAGTCCGTCCGAACGGCCCGAACAGCACACCCGTCGATTTGTACGAGCAAGTCGACGAGTTGCGCAAAAGCGGCTTGTCTTTGCCGCTGCTGGTGCGTTTTCCCGACATCCTGCAAGACCGCGTGCGCCAACTGACCGGTGCGTTCGATTCGAACATCGAGCGCCTGGAATACCAGAGCAAGTACACCGCGCTTTATCCGATCAAGGTGAACCAGCAGGAAGCGGTGATCGAAAACATCATCGCCACCCAGAACGTATCCATCGGCCTGGAAGCCGGTTCCAAGCCGGAGCTGCTGGCCGTACTGGCCCTGGCGCCGAAAGGCGGCACTATCGTCTGCAACGGTTACAAAGACCGTGAGTTCATCCGCCTTGCGCTGATGGGCCAGAAGCTCGGCCACAACGTGTTCATTGTGATCGAGAAAGAATCCGAAGTCGGCCTGGTGATCGAAGAGGCCGCGAGCCTCAAGGTCAAGCCACAGGTTGGCCTGCGCGTGCGTCTGTCGTCGCTGGCGTCGAGCAAGTGGGCGGACACCGGTGGCGAGAAATCCAAGTTCGGTTTGTCGGCCGCGCAGTTGCTGTCGGTGGTCGAGCGCTTCCGCGCTGCCGGCCTGGACCAGGGCATTCGTCTGCTGCACTTCCACATGGGTTCGCAGATCGCCAACCTGGCCGACTACCAGCATGGGTTCAAGGAAGCTATTCGTTACTACGGCGAACTGCGCAACCTCGGCCTGCCGGTGGATCACATTGACGTCGGCGGCGGCCTGGGCGTGGACTACGACGGTACGCACTCGCGTAACGCCAGCTCCATCAACTACGACATGGACGATTACGCCGGCGTAGTGGTGGGGATGCTCAAGGAATTCTGCGACGCGCAGAGTTTGCCGCACCCGCACATCTTCTCCGAAAGCGGCCGCTCCCTGACGGCGCATCACGCCATGCTGGTGGTGCAGGTCACCGACGTCGAGAAACACAACGACGACGTGCCGCAGATCGAGAACAAGGAAGCGCTGCCGGAGACCGTGCAGTGGCTGGTCGACCTGCTCGGCCCGACCGACATCGAAATGGTCACTGAGACCTACTGGCGCGCCACGCACTACATGAGCGATGTGGCCACCCAGTACGCCGACGGCAAACTGACCCTGGCCGAGAAAGCCCTGGCCGAACAATGCTACTTCGCCGTGTGCCGTCGCCTGCACAACTCGTTGAAGGCCCGCCAGCGCTCGCACCGCCAGGTGCTGGACGAACTCAACGACAAGCTGGCCGACAAGTACATCTGCAATTTCTCGGTGTTCCAGAGCCTGCCGGACACCTGGGCTATCGGCCAGGTGCTGCCGATCCTGCCGTTGCACCGCCTCGATGAAGAGCCGCTGCGCCGTGCGGTACTGCAGGACCTGACCTGCGACTCCGACGGCAAGATCAAGCAGTACGTCGACGAGCAGTCAATCGAGACCAGCCTGCCGGTGCACTCCTTGAACGAAGGGGAGGACTACCTGTTGGGTATCTTCCTGGTGGGCGCCTACCAGGAAATCCTGGGGGATATGCACAACCTGTTCGGCGATACCGACTCGGTGAACATCTACCAGCGTGAAGACGGTTCGGTGTACAGCGCCGGGATCGAGACCCATGACACCATCGAAGACATGTTGCGCTATGTGCACTTGTCGCCGGAGGAGTTGATGACTCACTACCGCGACAAGTGCGCCAGCGCGAAGATCAGTGCGAGTGAACGTACCCAGTTCCTTGACGCATTGCGCCTCGGGTTGACTCGCTCGTCTTACCTGTCGTCGTGAGGCGATAGCGGTTGAGCAAAAAACCACCTTCTCAGGTAATGCCAGTCAGTTAAACGATAGAGCGGACAACGAGTAACCTGTGGCGAGGGAGCTTGCTCCCGTTGGACTGCGGAGCAGGCCCAGTCTTTTCAAGCCTAAAGCTGGGGCCGCTTCGCGACCCAGCGGGAGCAAGCTCCCTCGCCACAGTGACTATGCTCCTCCTTAACTGACTGGCATTTACCTTCTCAGGTGGGTTTTTTATTTCATGGCTCGGCCAACCACCGGTTCTGAGTGTTCAGGCGCCAGCCGATGAATGCCAGGGTCAGGCTGCGCAGCGCCATAAAGAGCAGGAAGGCTATCCACAGGCCGTGGTTGCCCAGGCCCTGCAACGCCCAGGCGAATGGCAGTGCGAGCAAGACGGTCAGCAGCATGCCATTGCGCATTTCCCGTGCCCGCGTTGCGCCGATAAACAGACCGTCCAGCAGGTAGCTCCATACGGCAATCAGCGGCAGTACCGCCAGATAAGGCAGGTAACGGTCGGCGGTTTCGCGCACGCTGGCGATATCGGTTTGCATGGCGATAAACAGGTGGCCGCCGAAAGTGAACAGCAAGGCGAACCCCGTACTGGCGATCAATGACCACCCGCCGGCAACCACCAGTGAACGACGCAACGCCTGGCGATCATGGGCCCCAATGGCGTGACCGCACAGTGCCTCCACTGCGTGTGCCAGGCCGTCCAGCGCGTGAGCCGTCAGCAACAGGCCGTTGAGCAGCAGCGCATTGGCCGCCACGGTGGCGTCGCCCAGGCGTGCGCCTTGCACCGTGATCATGAAAAATACCGATTGCAGGGCGAGGCTGCGGATGAAAATGTCGCGGTTGACCGCCAGCAGTGGGCGCCAGCTTTGCCACCGTTTCAACACAGCCCAGGCGATATGCCCGGGGTAGGCTCGCAGGGCTTTCTGCGTCATCGCCAGGCCGAGCAGGGCGCCGGTCCACTCGGCCACGACGGACGCCCGCGCCGAACCGACGACGCCCCAATCCAGACCGAGCACGAACCACAGGTTCAAGGCGATGTTGACCAGATTGGTGGTCAGCAGGATCGCCAACGGCGCACGGGCGTTCTGTGTGCCGAGGAACCAGCCGACCAGCGCATAGCTGGACAGCGCGGCAGGCAGGCCGAACAAGCGCGTGTGGAAGAACTCGCGGGTCAGTTCAGTCAGTTCGGTGGACGGTTGCATCCACTCCAGCGCCAGATGGCTCAGGGGAATGCCTACCGTGCCCAGCAGTATCGCCAGGCCCAGCGCCAGCAACAGACCCTGCAGCAGGATTTGTCGCAACGCCGCGCCATCCCCGCGCCCGCTGGCTTGTGCGGCAAACCCGGTGGAGCCCATGCGCAAGAACCCCATGGCCCAGGCGAGAAAGGTGTACAGGCTGGCGCCGACAGCCACGGCACCCAGTTGATGGGCGTGGGGCAGGTGGCCGATGACCATGCTGTCTACCAGGGCCACCAGCGGCACCGAGATATTGGACAGGATCATCGGTGCAGCCAAGGCCCACACGCGGCGATGGGTGGGGCGGTGGCGCCAGTCGGTAAGTAAGGTTTTCAAGTATTAATGCACGACCCAGCTGAGCAGCCAGAGGCCCAGCATCAGCCAGATAATCCCGGCGATGATCGACGCCCGCATAAACGCGCGCACTGCCGAGTACAACAGCATCAGGCCGATGATCAGGGTAATGATGCTGATGATCGAGGTGTCCATGCCCAGCGTGCGCGACAGCCCATCGATGAAGTTGCCACCCGCGTGGGTCAAGGCGCCGAATAGCCCGCTGAGCCCGTCGACGATAAAGCGGATGATGGAACCGAGCGCCTGGCCCAACCATTCGAAAAAGCTTTCTACCTGCATGTGTGTGTCCTGATGAGAGGGTGGGCGTTGCTGTGCCTTTGGTTGCGATTGCGCCAGGCGAGTTCCCTATAAGCATAGAGGTTTGCCGTGGTGTAATCATGGGCTGTGTTTGGTGTCGATGGATTCACTTGCCTTGATGGCTCATCCGCCCGAAGCTATACGCCTTCAGGAGCCCGCGCATGAACCTCGAACACCTTACCGAACGCCTGCATCGCATCCGCGATACCAACGATTGGAAGCAGTTCCACAGCCCGAAAAACCTGGCCATGGCCGCCAGTGTGGAAATGGCCGAGCTGGTGGAGATTTTCCAATGGCTGACCGAAGACCAGTCGCGCCAGTTGCCGGCGGACAAACTCGCCCACGCCGGCCAGGAAGTCGGCGACATCGTACTGTACCTGTTGTTGCTGTGCAGTGAACTGGGGCTGGACATGAACGAGGTGGTGCGCGCCAAGCTGGCCGACAGCGAACGGCGGTTTGCCCATGAGTGATCGTCATTTCGACCAACTTGCCACGCGTTTCGCCGAGAAGATTTATGGCGGCGCCAAAGGCGCGATCCGCCTGGCAGTGCTACAGGCCGACCTGAGCGAAGCCCTGCCGGATCGCCCGTTGCGCGTGCTGGACATCGGTGCGGGCCTTGGGCACATGTCGCTATGGCTGGCCGAGCGCGGCCACCAGGTGACGTTGGCCGAACCTGCCGAGCCGATGCTCGAGGGTGCCCGTCAACGCTTCGCCGAGGCCGGGCAGACCGCGACTTTTATCCATGCGCCCTGGCAGGACTTGCTCGGTCAACTCACCGAACCCTACGACCTGGTGCTGTGCCATGCCGTGCTGGAGTGGCTGGCCGAACCCCATGCGATCCTGCCGGTGCTGCACCAGCTCACCGTGCCTGGCGGTTGGTTGTCGTTGGCGTTCTACAACCGCGATGCGCTGATTTATCGCAACCTGCTCAAAGGCCACTTCCGCAAGATGCGCAAGAACGTCATGGCCGGCGAAAAGCAGAGCCTCACGCCGCAACAGCCGCTTGATCCTCGTGAGTTGGCGGCGCAACTTGAGGGGCTGTGGCAAGTCGAAAGCCAAAGTGGCGTGCGGGTGTTCCACGACTATATGCCGGTGGAGTTCCAGGCCCGTGCCGACTTGCAGGATGTGTTGGAGATGGAACTTGCCCATCGTCGTCACCCAAGCTTTGCCGGACTTGGGCGTTATTTACACTGGATCTGCCGTCCGGTTTAAGCGGCCCAGTTTGCGGAGGTCGAAATGCGCCGTCTCTGTTTGATCCTGTTGTCTCTCGGTCTGGGGGCCTGCTCCAGCCCCAACCCTTATGTGCCGAGCTCGGCGCCGATGCCGCCGGCTCCGGCCCGGGCGGCCAATACCTTTGATGCCAGCGCCTACCCGGCGCCGGTGCGTGACTACGGTGCCTATCGCAGTTGGGCCTGGCTCAACGGCCAAATGCCGGCGGGCTCGGCCTGGGTCGACTCGGCGCAGATCGCCGAGGCGGTGGTGGGAGCCCTCGATCAGCGCGGTCTGCGCCCATTGCATGACAACCGTGCGCCAGACCTGCTGGTGAGTGCCGATGTGCGCCTGGAAAAGCGTCTGCGGCAGGTGCAGGACGATTATGGCTACGGCTACGGCGGCTATAACCGCTACGGCAATGGCTACGGCATGTACAACACGGTGCCTGTGGTGCGCACCTATGAAGTGACCGTAGCGGTGGCGCGGATCAGCCTGTTCGACGCGCGTACCCGCCAGCCGGTCTGGAGCACCAGCGCCGAAACCACCAGCCAGGGCAGCTTGAGTGAGCGAGCTGAGGCGTTACGCGAAGCGATGCAGAAGGCAATGACTGCCTATCCACCCAGTTAGCAGCTATTCTCATCTCAGGCTCGAACGTCTTTTGGAGAACATCCATGTTTCGTCGCATTGCTGCACTTGCCGTTGTTGTATTGCTGGGCGGCTGCCAGACCAGTCAGGTCAACCATGACTTCGACGCCAGCCGCGACTTTGGCGCCTACCGCAGTTGGGCCTGGAACGACCCGGCGCTGCAATACCGCCCGGATGATCCGCGTATCAAGAGTGACCTGACCGAACAGCGCATCCGCCAAGCCGTGGGCGAACAACTCGACCAACGCGGCCTGCGTCCTGCGGTGGCAGGCAGTCATGCCGACGTCAAGGTGCAGGCCTACCTGATAGTCGAGGACCGCCAGCAGCAAGTCACCACCAATTACGGTGGCGCCTGGGGTGGCCCGTGGAATGGTTATTGGGGGGCGCCGATGTACAACGAAACGCGCAACATCACCTATAAAGTGGCGACCATCCAGATCGACCTGCTCGACGGCAAGGACGGCAAACTGGTGTGGCGTGGCAGTGACGAACAGATCATGGCCAGCACGCCGAATCCTCAGGATCGCAGCAATGCGATCCGCTCGACCGTGGGCAGGATTCTTTCCAACTATCCACCCCACTGAAAATCCTCGCACCGCACCTCATACCGAGGATCTTCTGCACCCTCAGACCAGCGTTTGCGTCAGCCCTGTCTACACTCATCTACAGCACAGGAGAGTAAGCGCTCGGCGACCCGCCGGCACAGGAGTGCTCGATGTCTCCCCGATTTCCAGGTAAGCAGCGTGGCGCCATTGGTCTGATGGCGGTGGGTGTGTTGGCGTTGGCATTGGTTTGCACATTATTGGTGATCGACAGCGGTCGTTTGTATCTGACCAAGCGCCAGTTGCAAGGCGTGGCGGACACGGCGGCGCTGGAGACCGTCAGCCGTGGGGGGACGTGCCAGGCCGGTTTGAGCGCAGCGGCCTATGCTGCGCAGAGTGTGGCGCGTAATAGTTTTGTACTGGGTAACGGCAATACATTGGTAGCCCGCTGCGGTTCGGTGATTACCGGCGCTTCGGGCATGCGCACCTTCAGCGCAAACCCGGCGCTGTCGTCAGCCATTCAAGTGGTGGTCAGCGAGACCGTTCCAACCAGCGTCGCGGCAGGTGTCTGGGCACTGACCTCCGGTAGTCCGCTGAGCCTCAACACTGTATTGACCGCCACGGCAGTGGCGGCGATCCCCACGCCGCCCTTGGCCCAGCTCTCCATCAGCAGCACGCTGGCCAGCGTCAACACGAGCAGTGCCAGCCTGTTGAACCCGTTGTTTTCCGGGCTGCTCGGCGGCAACGTCAACCTGACGGTCGCGGGTTGGAATGGCCTGATCAATACCAATATCAACCTGCTCAGCTACCTCAACCAATTGGCGATCAACCTCAACGTGACCGCCGGCAATTACACACAGTTGCTCAACACCAACGTCACTGCGACACAGTTGATCCAGGCCGCGATCAACGTGCTGACCGCCAACGGCGCTACAGCGGATGTATTGACCGCCTTGGGCAACCTGCAATTGGCTGCAATCAATCAGGCACCGCTGGCGCTTGGGCAGATCCTGCAGTTGCAGACGGGCGTCACCGCGGCGGCGCTCAACGCCAACCTTCAGGTCTTCCAACTGGTCCAGGGCATCGTGCAACTGTCCAACAGCCAGAGCGCGGTGGCGGCGACCTTGCCGGTAAGCCTGCTCGGGCTGGCCAATATCACCACCCAGGTCAAGGTCACCGAGCCGCCGCAATTGTCGGCCATTGGTAATCCGGCACTGGCGGCAGCCAACCCGCAGGGACCGAATGCGATCTACGTGCGTACGGCTCAGGTACGTACCGAGGTGACCGTCAGCTTGCCGGTGTTGAACGGTCTGTCGGGGATCAATACGGCGGTGAGCAACCTGGTGGGGCCACTGACGCCGGTGATCAACGGCCTGCTGAGCTTGAACCTGGTGACCACCATCAATTCGGCCCTGTGTCTGCTGGGGGCTGGTTGCCAGCAGTTGGATTTGCAGGTGCTGCCGGGCAACCTGTCACTCAATATCGTGTTGGATGCCGGTGGCGCCAGCAGTTATGTCACCGCCTACAGTTGCCCAACCGGCGGCGCCGGCACCAAGAGCCTGACCGCCAGCACCACCACTTCGCTGGCGTCGTTGAACGTAGGCAATATCACCAACGCGTTCTCCACCACGCAGCCAATGACGGTGGCCCCCCTGGCGCTGATCGATATCGGCACCAAGACCTGCCATGAGATCCTCGGTATCGGTAGCTGCGATGCTCGTGTGCCGTTTGCCGGTGGCGGCATCGGGATCAAGGTGCAAAGCCTGATCGCCGGCAGTGCCCAAACCCAGGTGTTTTCCAGCACCGCGCCGTTCGCCACGCCGCCCAATGTGGGGCTCGCGCCGTCTTATCAGGCCGCCACACCGTCCACCAATGTGGTCAGCAGCCTTTCCTCCACCCTCAACGGCGTCGGTATCACGGCCTATCAGCCGGTGGGCAATAACCCGTTGGGCAGCCTGATAGCGAACACCGTGTCGCTGCTCAGTGGCGTCAGCACTATTGTCACGCCGGTGGTGGACGGCCTGTTGGGCCCGCTGCTGAACCCGATTCTCAACAATCTGTTGAACAGCCTGGGCATCAGCCTGGTGAACGTAAATGTCGGCGCCAACCTGACCTGTGGCCAGACCGGGGAAGCCTACCTGGTGATTTAAGCATCGACGGCCCTGGGCAGTTCCACGCAAAAGCGCGCGCCCTGTTCACCATTGCTGACGCTCAGGCGACCGCCCATGTTTTCCACGATACCGTAGCTCACCGACAAGCCCAGCCCGGTGCCCACGCCAATCGGCTTGGTGGTGAAAAACGGTTCGAAGATCCGCTCCAGCAGCCGTGGGTCGATGCCACCGCCGTTGTCTTCGACCCAGATGCGTACATGTTGGCTATCGTGTTCGGTACGTATGTCGATCCACGGGCGCAGCTCGGGATTTCTCTCGCGCTGGCTGAGCAGCGCATCGCGCGAGTTGACCATCAGGTTGATCAGCACTTGCTCAAGCTGATCGACGTGACCTTTGACCTGCACCGGTATATCCGCCTGGCTCAGGCGCACGTCTACGCCTTTGCTGCGCAAACCTTCACTGAGTAACGACAGGGTCCCTTCGACCGCCTGGGCCGGGTCGAAAGGTTGTTGCTCGACTTCCGAGCGGCGGCCGAACACGCGCATATGGTCCACAACCCGCGCCGCGCGCTGCACCTGGGCGTCGATGCGCTGGAGTTTTTCGGTGAGGTAATCCACCTCTGCGTTGCCGGTGCTCAGGCGTTTGAGCACGTTGACAATGGCCATGCGCATCACGTTCAGCGGCTGGTTGATCTCGTGGGCCAGGCCCGTGGCCATTTCGCCGAGGGTGGCCATTTTCGCGCTTTGCGTCAGTTGTTGCTGGGAGCGGCGTACTTCAGTGTTGTCGCGGCCCACGGCCTGTACTTCCAGCAACGCGCCTTGCTCATCAAACACTCCACGGTCCGACCACACCCACCAGGCGTGCTCGCGCCCCGGCAGCTGCAGGTTGATTTCCGCCGTGCTGACTGGAAATTCCGGGGTCAATTGGTGGACGCGTTGTACAAACGCCTGACGCTGTTCGTCCGACAACCAGTCGCCCAGGTTCAGCCCCGGCAGCTGGCGTGGCTGGCATTCCAGGTAATTGGCCAGCGGCGTGTTGCCAAAGGTCAGGGTCAGGTCCGGACGGTAGCGGCAGATCATCGCCGGGGAGTCCTCCACCAGAATGCGGTAGCGCTCCTCACTGTCCTTGACTTGTTGCGCCGCCAGGGTCGCCTCGGTGACGTCCAGCCACAAGCCAACCGCCTCCACCGGCAGGCCGAGGTCGTCGCGCAACAGCTTGGCTTCATCGAGCAGCCAGTGGTAAGCGCCCTGTTTGTCTTGCACCCGATAACGGCTGCGCACACTGCCTTCGCGCAGCAGCTGGCGTGTGCGTTGGAAGTACAGGTCGCGGTCGTCCGGGTGCACCCATTGCACCAGGCTGTCGTGGTTGCATTCGTCCAGTGTGCGACCCAGCAGCGGCAGCAGGCTGTCGCTGAAAAAAACCGGGTGCAGGGCGCCGTTCACATAGCGTTGTACGTAGATGATGGCGGGCGAGCTGGCGATCAGGTTTTCCAGGCGCGCATGGGCGACGTCGGCTTGTAACTGCTGGTTCTTGATGTCGCTGATGTCGAGCATAAAACCGATGCAACGGCGTTGCTCGCCGGTGCCCAGCACCTGGCCTTGGACGCGATACCAGGTGTTGTCGCTACGACTGAGGCGCACGCTGGCAAGCAGGGGCTTGCCAAGGTTTTGCAGATCCCGCAGACGGCTCTGCAGTTCAAGACGGTCGGCGGGGTGGATCAGGTTCAGCCAGGTATCCAGAGCTTGTCGGGTCGGCTCTTCTTCCTGGCCCAGGTTACGCATCAATTGCGGGGCGAGTTGGATCTCGCCGCTGCCGGGCAGCAGCTCCCACCATCCTGTGCCCAGCAAACCTTGCAGGGCTTCCAGGCGCTCCAGCTGTTGGTGGTGGCGCTGTTCGCGCAGGCGGCTGAGCAAGGGCGCAGCGAGGGCGGCGGCGAGGTCAAGCCAGTCGCGATCACTGGCGTAAGGCTGACCGTGGTAGGCCCCGCACAACAACCACGCGGCGACGCCCTGGCCGTCGCGATAGGGCACAAGGAACCCGTCGGCGTTGCCGAACACGCTGTGTAAACGCGGGTGCTCGCCACGCCCATACGGCGCTTTGAGGGCCTGTGGCGCAGTGCCGTTGAGGCTGTCCAGGCAGGTGCCGAGGCGTTGCCCGGTATGCCAGAGCTGCGGCGCATCATGGTTGGCGTACTGGCCGTAGACCCGCCAGCCTTGGTCTTCCTGGTCGAGCAACGCGAGGCCCACACAGGGAATGCGCCAGCGCTGCGCCACGCTGCACAACTGTTCGTTGAACACCTCGGGCAAACGGCTGAGGCTGCACACCCGCAGGTGCTCGCTGACCAGGCTGGTGAGGTGGTGATTCTGTTCGCGTTGCTCGGCCAGTTGCCGGCCGCCGAGTAAATCGCTGATGTCCACCGCATGCAGCAGCCAGCCGTTGTCATATGGCTCAAGCGTGCCACGGGTGTACAGGGTTTGCCCGGAGACACCCTGGAAATCCAGGTCGAGGCTGTGGCGTTGCCAGTCGGCCGGCACGCCTTCCAACGCCAGGGCGCTGTCGGCGCTGAGCAAGTCTTGCAACGGTAGCGTGACCGCGTGTGGGACGAGGTATTGACGTAAGGTGCCGCTGATTTCGAGCACGCGCCCTTGAGCGTCCAGGTGCAGGTGCAGCCCAGCATAAGCAGGCGCCGGCGCGTCGAGGGCCAACGCAGCACTGCGGCCGAGCAGGCGCCCGAAGAGTTTGTCCCCGGCGGTCAAAACTGCAGGCTCGATTGGGCCTGCAACGTCACCGGTAACTGCGGCACGGTGCCAATGCCAGGCAACACGATAAATGGCATCACGTTCTGGAGATTGGCCGTGGGGTAGCTGATTTTTACCGTTACCAGGCCGCTGACCAGCGTGGTGCTGACGTGTGTCGCTACATTGAAGTTGAAGGCGGGGGGGATCCACCCCAGGCGTGTGGCGACGGTGCTATTGGCCGTGTTGATCACTGCCGCGTCATAGCCTTGCATACTCGGGTCCAGGCCCACGACCAGGCGCACGGCTTCGGCGGTCGCCTGGTTGAACGACTGCTTTAGCAGCAGTGGCAGGCTATAGCTGACCATTGCGTAGAACACGGCGAAAAAAATCACGAACACGGCCACGAATTCGATCGCTGCCGTGCCTTTTTGCTGTTTGGGGAGGCTTGTTCTCATCACCGCGTCTACCCTGACGGCTACTACTTGATATCAGCATAGAATCAATCAGCCAAAAGGGATGTTTTTTACGTGATCCAGGGTGCCGTGGTGCTGGTGTGGTTGGGGCTGTGCGCGGTGCAGGACGCGCGGCAGCGCTTGCTCGCCAATCGCCTGACGCTGGGGGCGGCGCTGTTGGCATTGATCTATCTGCTGTGCACGGGCAACACATGGCTGGGCTCGCCCGCCGGGCAGGGCCTGTTGGCGTTTGCGCTGGCGCTGCTGCTGACCCTTCCGGGGTACGCCCTGGGCCGCCTGGGCGCGGGGGATGTGAAATTGCTCGCGGCGTTGGCGCTGGCTTCGAATGCCGAGTATTTACTGGGGGCTTTTATCGGGGCGACAGTCGCCAGCGTGCTCTGGTTGATGCTTGCGCCAACGGTGTGGCCGCTTATGGGGCAAGGGCTTAAAAACCAACTTCTCTACTTGGCGCCGCACGCGTCAAAAAAACTGCCGTTCGCCCCGTTTTTGCTGGTGGGGTTCGCGCTTGCCTGGTGTTGGATCCATTAGTCGTCGCGGGTATTAACGCTATGTACATAGTCGGAAAGTACGTCTACGTTTAAGTTGTGTAGGAGTATTCGTCGTAAAGGATGGGTCAAACTTTTGGCTTGCCAGGCATGGAGTCGCGCGTGAACAAGCTTACCTCTGCGGTAAAAGTGCTCGTAGTCGACGATCAACCGCTGATCGTGGAAGAACTCTGTGAGTTTCTCGAGAGCAGCGGCTTTCGCTGCGTCCCTTGTGAATCCAGCCAGCAAGCCTTGACGCGTTTCAGCCAGGATGTCGACATCGGCCTGGTGCTGTGCGATCTGCACATGCCGGACATGGACGGCATCGAGTTGGTCCAGGCGTTGCAAAAGATCGCCGGTAAGCAGCGGGCCTTCGAAGCGATCATGTTGACCGGTCGCGCCGACAAGCAGGACGTGATCAAGGCCCTGCGTGCCGGATTCGCCGACTACTACCAGAAGCCGATCAATCTGCATGAATTGCTCGAAGGCTTGCAGCGACAGGAAGCCGCGTTGGAGGAGCGCAGGAAAGACCTGCAACTGGGGCACTTGAATCAGAAGCTGCAATTTCTGTCCGAATCCATCAATGACCTGTATCAGGACCTCGACAAAGTACGTCGCAGCCCAACCGGACCGGAGGGCGATGAGGTATCGGCCGCGGACGCCGCACCATTGGAAGTCCCGGCAATCTTCAACCAGCTGTCACCGCGCCAATTGGATGTGGCGCGGCTGGTGGGCAAGGGCCAGACCAACTATCAGATTGCCTGCGAATTGGGCATTACGGAAAACACTGTGAAGTTGTACGTGTCCCAGGTGCTGCGCTTGACCCATATGCATAACCGTACGCAACTGGCACTGGCGCTGTCACCAGCCAGTGCGGCGCTGCACCAGCGTGTGACGGCCCACTGATTGTTCTTTGAAATGTGGGAGGGGCTTGCCGCACCTCCCGCAGTTGGAACTGCAGCAACTACTGATGATTGCCGCCGGTTTGCCCCCCCACCTTCTGTTCGAAGAACTCCGGAATCGGATGCTTGTAGCTGTCCAGCAATCGTTGGGCGGCTTGATCGCGTTCGGCGGCGGTGGCTTTCTGCGGCGTGCTGGACGCAAGCTTGCCGCTGGACTGCAGCGTCAGCCAACTCTCGGTAACGGCCTGTTGCGGGGATGATGGGCCGGGCTCCATGGCCATGATGTGCAGGGGCAATGTCAGCACTGCCAGGCTTGCGAGATAAGGTAGTTTCATCATCAATTCCTCGGGTTGCCGGCGGCGTCACTGGCCTCGGCGATCTGATCTTTGGCCTTGGCGACGGGCGTGTTGGAACCCTTGAGTTTCTCGGCCCTGGCCTGGGCTTCGGTGACTTGTTCGGGGCTCAGGCCCATCTGGCTGACCAACTGGGCGGCCTGCTTCCAGTTGTCCTGATAGATCAGCAAGGTCACCAGATTGATCGCCGCCAATGGGTCGCTCTGCTTGAGCTCCATGGCGGTCATGAATTCGAAGCGGGCGTCTTCCAGGCGCAGTTGGTTGAGGTACACCACGCCCAGGTCGTTGCGGATTTTTTCGTCGGTCGGCGCCAGCCTTGCCGCGCGCTGCAAGTGCGCCATGGCTTGCCCGTTGTCGCCCTTGGCCGAGGCGAGTTGGCCCAGGCCATGTTCACCTTCGGCGGCCATGCAGGTGCCGAGCAGGCTGCGGTACAACGGCTCGGCCTCGCTGCGGCCGAGCAACCGATAGGCCTTGGCCTGGCGCAGGCGCACCTGGGGCAAGTGCGTGGGCAAGTTCTGCAGGTTGGCCAGGCTGGCGTGCAGCTTGCCGTCGTTGGCCATTTCATCGGCCAGGTTCAGTGCCAATTCCTGGTCGGAACCGGGCTTGGGGCAACTGCCGCTGGCCGTGAGCGCGCTCCACGGGGTTTGGCCATTGCTGGCGCAACCGCCGAGCAACAACAGGCTCAAACCGGCTATCAATGCTTTCATGGAGCGCTCCTCATAAGTGACTCAACGCTTGGGATATGCCGATGAACGCCGGCCCCCCGAGTACGATCAGCAGGGCGGGAAACAGAAAAACCATCATCACCACCGACATTTTTGCCGACATTTTCGAGACGAATTCCTGGATGCGGGTCAGGCGGCGGTCGTCGAGCAACTGCTTGAGCGCCAGCAACGACTTCATCGCGCCGCCACCTTGCTGCACCAATTGCTGGAGGATGGTGCAGGTATCGGTAAATTCATGCACGGCCAGCAGCCGGGCGGTCTTGCCCAGTTCCTCGCTGAGTTCCAGGCCGGAGTCGACGCGGGTCAGGATCAGGTGCAACTCATGGGTCAAGGCCGGCAGCAGGCGCTGCGCTTCAATGCTTAACACGCGCAGCGCTTGTTCGACGGCCATGCCTGACTCGAACAGGATGCGCAGCAGAGGGATGAAGGTCGCCACCTCTTGGGCGATCTGCTGCTGCCGACCTTTCGCGACGCTGGACAGGATGCGCTTGGGCAGCAGGTAGCCAATGCCCAGTGCAATCAGGGGCGCAAGCCAAGGCGAGGCGATGTGGGGAAACAGCACGCTCTGGGCCACTACTACAAGGCCCAGCAGTACCAATGGGGTGCCGATCTGCAAAGCGGCGAACATCGAGCGCTGGCTGGTTTTACGCCAGCCGACCCGGTTGAGCAGGACCTGGGTTTCGTTGTCCAGGCTCACCGAGCGTTGCGCCAGCTGGCTGCTGCCCAGTTGCTGCAACAGGCTGCCGAATTTAGCTTCGCGGCCCATCCGGCCCTGCAAGCGTTGGGCAACCAGGCGCTGGCCGCGCCGGTGCCGGATCAGGTTGGCGAGCACCAGCGCCAGGGCGGCGAGGAACAGAACGGCGCTGATCAGCAGGGCAATTGCCATGTCATACGCTCCGCAACATGCGCCATAAGGTGAAGCAGCCCATGAGCTGCATGGCCAGGGCCACGAACAACAGCAGGCGACCCGTGCTGTCGTTCCACATGGTCATCAGGTACGCGGGGTTCACTGCCAGGAAGTAGCCCACCATGGAAATCGGCAGGGCGGTGAGCACGTAGGCGGTCACCCGGGTTTCGCCGGTCAGGGCGCGCAGCTGGCGGGCGGCCTGCTCGCGTTCGCGGATCATCTTGATCAGGTTTTCCAACAGTTCGCTGGCGTTGCCGCCATAGCGGTGGTTGACCTTCAAGCCCAACGCGAACAGGCGAAATTCGTCACGCTCGTAGAATTCGGCAAAGTCATGGATCGACTCCGGCAGGCTGACGCCCAATTGCACGTTGCGCTGGATACGCCCCATGGCCTGTTTCAGTGGGGCTTCGGTGATCTCGATGCCACCCAGCACCGCGTCGGCCAGGGTGCGCCCGGCCTTGAGACTGCGCACGGTGTGGTCGAGCAATGCCGGCAATTGTTCGATCATGCGCTTGATGCGCCGCTGATACCGCCAGGCGACGTACAAGCGCAGCAGCAGGGGTGGCACTACCAGCATCGCCAACAAGCCGGGCCAGCCGGCAACCATCAGCCCCAACAGGACGCCCAGCACCCACATCGCCAGCCACAGCCCCAGGCTGTCACTGGGTTTGCCCAGGCCCGCGCGCACGAACATGCGCTCCATGCCGCTCCACTGGCTGGCCACTTCGGCGGGCTTCGGCTGGCCTTCGGCAAGACGGTCCAGTACGCGTTCGGTCTGGGCGCGGCGCAGGCCATGTTGAAACGATCGAATCGACAGGCCGGCCAGGATCAGGCAGATAAGCAGCAGAATGGCCCCAGTCATGGTCGAGCCCCTTTCAAGGTCATGTCGGTTCGCGGCGCAGTTTTTCACCGGCCGGGTTGACCGCTTCACGCAGGAAGCCGAAGCCGGTTCGCCGATCGTGGCGGAACAGGGTGTTGGTCACGTACACGTCTTCGCGAATGCCCACCACCTCGACCACCTCGCTGACACAGCGGCGTCCGTCGGGCAGGCGGGTCAGTTGAATCACCACATCCAGTGCCGCACAGATCATTTGCCGCAGGGTTTTTTCCGCCACTACCCGGCCAGTCAAACCCACCAGGGTTTCCAGGCGCAGCAGGGCATCGGCAGCGTTGTTGGCGTGCAAGGTACTCATGGACCCGTCGTGGCCGGTGTTCATGGCAGTGAGTACATCGAGCACTTCCACGCCACGGATTTCACCCAGGATGATGCGGTCGGGGCGCATCCGCAGGGCGTTGCGGATCAGGTCGCTGGCCTTGACCTCGCCATGGCCCTCGGCATTCGGCGGACGGGTTTCCAGGCGCACCACGTGAGGGTGGCCCAGTTGCAGTTCGGCGACGTCTTCAATGGTCACCAGCCGCTCATGGGGGTTGATCAGTTGGCTGAGGATGTTCAGCAGCGTGGTTTTACCCGTGCCGGTGCCACCGCTGATGAGGATGTTGCAGCGTTTGCCTACGGCCTCCTGGAGGAAGTCAAAGATGTTCTGGTCGATGGTCTGCATGGCCACCAGGTCACTGCTCTTGAGCATGTCCTTGCGAAACTTGCGGATCGACAGGCACGGTCCGTCCAGGGCAATCGGCGGGATGATCGCATTGACCCGGCTGCCATCGGGCAGGCGCGCATCGACCATCGGCGACGACTCATCCAGGCGTCGGCCGAGGGGCGCGAGGATGCGTTGCATCACGCGTTCCACATGGTGGGAGTCGATAAACCGCAGGTCGCTCTGGTGCAGCAGGCCGTCGCGCTCTATAAACACCCGGTGTGGGCCGTTGACCAGGATCTCGGTGACGGACGGGTCGCGCAGTAGTACTTCCAGCGGGCCGAAGCCGGTCAGTTCGTCGACGATTTCCTCGGCCAGGCGCTCCATCTCATAACGGGAAATCGCCAGGTGCATGCGGTTGATGTATTCGGCCACTTTGTCGATGACAAACTGCGCCAATAATGGGCGTGAACCTTCCAGCAGGTTTTTCCCCGACTCTTCGATGGCATCGATGATGTAGCGATGGAACACCAGCTTGAGCCCGTCGTGCTCGGCGTTGCCGTTGAGGGCATGGGCGGGGGCACCGAAGAGTTTTTCACTGTTCATTTGCCGGCTCTCAGCAGGCGATCAAGCCAGTTGTGGGAGGGCTTTTCCAAGTTGGCCGAACGTTTTGCCAGGCGCTCTCCCAGGCTCTTCAGACCCTGGGTCAGGGGTTCTCGTGGCGCCAGGGCGAACAAGGTCTGGCCCTGGTTTTTTGCGTTCAGGCGCACGTCCGGGCTCAGGGGCAGCACGGCAATCACCTCCAGGCCAAAGCTTTTGCTCAGGGTTTCGGAGTCTGGTGCACAGCTCTTGATATAGCCATCGACCAACAGTCTGGTGTGCTCCAGCTTCATGCCTTTTTCGCGCCACAGGTTCAGTACAGCGAGGTTGCGCCTGCAGTCCAGCACGCTCTGGTCGGTGTACCACAACAGTTTGTCGCAATGGCTGACAAAGGTGCGCAGGGCTTCGCTGTCGGGTTGGCCGAGAAGGTTCACCACGATGTGCTGGAAGTGTTGGCGCAGCGCGCTGAGCAGCATGTACAGCTCGGCGGCGCTGGTGCGCTCCAGGGGCTCGTCGTTGGTTGCGTAGGCAAGGATGCGCAGGCCGTCTTCGGCGCTGGTGAATGCGCTGTTGATCAGGGTGGTGTCCAGCCGCCGCAGGTGGCGCAGGGCGTCGCCGAAATGAAACGAGCTTTCCAGCCCCAACAGCGCCAGGCTGTCACCTCGGGGCAGGCCCAGATCCAGCAGCAAAGTGTGCTGACCGCTCTTCTGTACGACCAGTGCCAGGTGGCTGGCCAGCAGTGCGCCGTCGGCATTGCTTTGGGTGCCGTACAGCACGGTCAGGCCACCCAGTTGGGTGTTGGTGGTGACCGGCGGCAGGCGTTTGCTCAGGCGCCGCACTAGCCCGGCCACTTCACTGGAACGCGAGCCGTAGGCGACAAAATCCCGTGCGCCGGCACGCATGGCGTTGAGCACCAACTGGTTGTCCATGCCGTCACCAAGGGCGACGATGGCGAGCATCGGCTTGGCTTCCAGGGCGCCTTCGATCAATGCGCTTTGGGCCACTACGTGTTCGCGGTCAAGGCCGATAAACACCAGGCTGGCGAAGGTCACATCGACCAGCGCGAGCAGTTCGTCCAGCGTACTGCCGGCGCTGACCACTTGGCCAAGCGGCGCCAGCGCACCCTGCAGCCATTCCAGGTCCGTGTTGTTGCGGGTGATTGCCAGAAACGTCTGGCTCAGGCTATCGCTCATTGGGACAACCCGTTGAGTCGGTCGAAGTTGCCGTTTTCCAGGAAGTACAGGCGATACCAGTTCGGGTCGTAGTTGCGCAGCTTCTCGCCCGGCAAAGACGGCAGTTGGGCATTGGCCGCCAATGGCTGCACCAGGTGCGGGGTGACGATCATCAGCAGCTCCTTGTCCTGGCGGTTGATAGTGGAGTCGCGAAAGAATGCGCCCAGGATCGGGATGTCACCCAGGCCGGGAAACTTGCTGATATTGGTGGTGTTGGTGCTGCTGATCAGCCCGCTGATTACGAAGCTCTCGCCGTCTGCCAGGGACACGCTGGTGTCAGTACGGCGGATGGTCAGGGCCGGGACCTTGATATTGTCGATGACGACGGCGTTGGTGTAGTCCAGCTCACTGACTTCCGGTGCGACTTTGAGGGAGATCCGGTTACGGTCGATCACGGTCGGGGTCAAGGTCAGGCGAATGCCGAATTCTTTGTATTCGATGGAAATGTTGTTGCTGGCGCTGCTCGGCACCGGGATCGGCACCTCGCCGCCGGCCAGGAACGTTGCACTCTGGCCACTCATCGCCACCAGGCTTGGACGCGCGAGGGTGTAGGCGAACCCGCTGCTTTCCAGGGCGTTGATCATCGCGGAGACCCGCCCCCCGCCAAACCCGATATTGAAGTTGTCGGGGCTCACCGGCAGTTTGAAGACGCCTTCGGAGGGGGATAACAGGCTGGGACTGCCCAGGAAAAAGTTTTTACCAGTGCCCAGAATCTTGGTACTGGCCTCCTTGAGCTTGGTGCGGCTGACCTCCACAAAACGAATGTCGGTCTGTACCTGGCTGGGCAGCAGGGGGTCTTCCGACGGTGACAATGACAGGCTGGTCAGGGCCGAGATGGCCTTGCCCTTGACGAATACCATGCTCTGGCGCGGCGTGTTCGAACAGGCGGTCCAGACCATCAGGCTGGTGGTGCCGGGGGCGATGCCGGTCAGCAGGAAACCACGGTCGCCGTTGAGGTGTACGTCGGCAATTTTCGGATCACCAATCGCCAGCCGGGTGATGGCCACCGGTGATTGCAGTGCCTGTTGCAAGCCTTCACCCACCGAAAGGGCAGCGGGTAGTTGACCCAGGCTGCCGCAATTGCCCGGGGCGGCCACGGCCAGGCCCACAGACAGGTTCGACAACAGCAGGGCACAGGCGATTTTCAGCGTGAACGCCGGTGCGAAACGTCGGCTCATGCGCAGCATCCTTGTTCAGTCGGGCGTTTGTTGGGTGACTTGATTGCCGCGGATTACCTCGACACCGGTGCGACGCGGACTGCCCTGGGCGACTTTTTTCGGGGCCTGGGCAAAGGCCAATTGCGTGAACTGGTAAAGGTCGCGGTTGGCGCTCTGCAATTTGCCCGGCACATCGCTTTCGCCCGCCCAGTAATGGCTCAGCAAACGTTCGTCGGCACTGCGTACCGCCAGGCGTAAAGTGCCGGCTTGAGTGGCGAGCATCAGGCGGCTCAGCAGGGCCTCGGGCACCGCCAGCACCACCGTGCGAGACGGGGCGTGACGTTGCGCTTTTTCCTCGGCGGTGAGCGCAGGCGGGGAGGCGGGGGTGCCGTCATTGCTCAAGCCCATTTGATCGCCGACGCTGAGCAAACGCATGGCGGGTACCACCACCTGGGCCGATTGTTCGAGGTTGGCGGCGTCCTGGCGCAGGTACAGCAGCACATCCACATAGTCGCCGGGGCTCAATTGGCCGGCGGCGCCAATCACTTCATCCACGGCAACGGCCAGGGCGCGTTCGTCAGGGCGAATCATTCGCGCCAGTGGGCCACCTGGGGTGAAGCTTTCTTCATTCAGCCAGGTGCCGGCGCGCAGGGCTCGCCAAGGGGTGCGGCCGACGGCCTGATCGACACTGGTCATGCTGCCGGCTGGTACGGTGCGCAGTTTTTCCACCGCGAGGTCGGCGGCATTCAGGGGAACAAAGGGCGGGACGTCGTGGGCCAATACCACGACCGGTTGGCGGGTCTGGTCTTCCACCACGGTTACGGCTTTTTCGACAGGTGCCGCCTGGGGGGGCGGTGCCGGTGCGGGCGTGCGGCTCAGGACCAATCCCCAATAGCCGGCAAACAGTGCACCAAGCAGAAGCACCCCGGCCAATACCATGCTGAGACGCGTGTTCATGACGGCGCTCCCCTTCCTGTTGCCCTGCACAACCGGCGTATCCGAGCAGGCTAAATTCGCAACTTGGTTGCTATGAACATGTGACTAACTATTTCGCTATTTGAAGGTAGTTCAGCTAGGACAAAATGCCATTACTGACAGCAAGATTTCTTGCGTATCGCTGGCGATGGCTTTGAAAACACGGATTTAAGGCGCCAATAAACGTAACCACTACTTTGTGATTAATCAGTTCTTACAGTTGTGAGGCTGGGGTTTGTTGACAATGCTCAGATGGCACATCGCAATTACCGTGCGGAGCAGTGTTTAGGGCGCCCGAGCGCCTGAGGAGAAGTACGATGATCCTTGAACTGTTGATAAAACTTCATATTCAGCTCCAGTTGCTTTTTCGGCGCCAAGACGGTGCTACAGCGATTGAATACCTCATTCTGGTGGCAATCGTAGCGCTGGTGATTCTGGCTGCGGGCACAACCCTGGGGCCGAAAATCACGACTTTCTTCGGTAAGATCAACACCGCCTTGACCTGAGTTCCAGACCGTATCCTGCGACTGAGGAGATGTACTATGGTCCTTGATCTGTTGATGAGAATGCGTGCTCAACTGCTTTTGCTTTGGTACCGAAAAGACGGCGCGACGGCGATTGAATACCTCATTCTGGTGGCAATCGTGGCGCTGGTCGTCCTGGCAGCCGGGGTGACGCTGGGGCCGCAGATCACCACCTTCATTGGTAAAATCACGACAGCCATAACGTGATCTCAGACAGCATCCTGTGAGTACTCACGTCATTGATTGGCAACACCAGGTAGTACCCATGAATGCTGCAACCGGACCTTTTCGCCAACAAATCCTGTTGGTGGATGACGAAGAAGATGCCCTCGTAGAACTGGCCGAGTCGCTGGAGAACGAGGGCTTCGTTTGTTTCACCGCCACCTCCGTCACCTACGCCTTGCAGGAGCTGACCCTGAACCCGGACATCGCACTGGTCATCACCGACCTGAGCATGCCCGAGGAAAGTGGTATCTCGTTGATCAAGCGCCTGCGCGAACATACTGACCGGCAACACTTGCCGGTGATCGTGATGTCGGGGCATGCCCAGATGGATGACGTCAGCGATATGTTGCGCCTGCAGGTGCTGGATCTGTTTCGCAAGCCCATCTACCTGGTGCGCTTGATCGATACCCTCAACAACCTTTTCCCCCTGGTCAAACACCGATTGTAGTGAGCGGGCTCACTGTGCCGAGGGCGCTTGCTCACCGCTGCCTGCAGCGGGGTGCCTCGCACCCCGGCGCAGGAATGCTTGCTCACTAGAGCTGATAGCTGAAACTCAGCGTATAGCGCGGACGCCGATTCAGGCTGTCCAGGGCGATATCCGACATTGGCTTGGAGGCTTCCAATGCAATGTTGTAGTACTTGTTATCGCCAAAGCGCAGACCCACGGCTGCCGACGACATGTTATTGCCCTTGACCGGCAGTTCGTTGAACCAGGTCTTGGCACGGTCGAGCACGACGTAGGGCTGCAGCACCTTCACCCAGTCACCGGCGCGGTTGAAGCTGTAGTTGATCTCGTACGCCACACCCCAACCCTTGTCCCCGGAAGCCTGGTCGTCGGGATAGCCGCGGCCGAAGTTCTGCCCGCCGAACGTGGCGCGCTCACTGTCGGGCAGGGTGGCGTCGCTCCAGTAGAGTGCGCCCGACAGCACCCCTTGCCAGTTGTCGAAAAACTTGTCGCTCTGCACGCCGGAGAGGCGCAGGCGGAAGAAGTCGAGGTCCGGCGTCGTACCCGCCAGATCACTGTGCGTCCTGGCGCCCATGCCGTTGATGCCTTGGTACAGACCGGCACTGACGATGCGCAATTGGCGAGCGTCGGATTTGCGCCAGTCACCCTCGAATGCCAGTGCGCGCAGGTTGGTTTCGATGTCGAAGCGGTTGGGGTAGCCGACCAGTTGATAGCGTGTGGTCTGGTCCACCGCATACAGGCGCGTGCCCAGGGTCAAGGATTCGGTGGGCGAGGCGATCAGCGGATGGCTGAGGCCGATGGTGTAGCGATCGATCGACTGATGCGGCTTGAGCTCGAAGCCGCCATCGAGCTGGATGTTGTTGCTGGGGTCGGCGCGATAACGTTCGGCCCCCAGTACAAGCTGGCTGCCCTCGGCATTGATGAACTGGCTGTAGCCCACGCGGTAATAGTGCTTTTTATCGTCGCCAGGCGGGAACAGGCCACTGACGTTGAGCTGTTCGCCCATGGATGTCTGGGCGTTGCTGGTGGCGGTGAGCAACGCTTGCGTGCCGCTGCGGTTGTCTTCCACCAGGCTCATGCTGGTGGTAAAGGGTTTGCGGCTGGCCTGGATCACCATGTGCGCGGCACCGTCCGTGGTACCCGGCGGCGGTACTTGCGCTTGCAGCGTCACGCCCGGGATACGGCCCATGAGCGTGGTATAGCGCTCGAACGTCTTGCGTGTGAGTGGACGTTCGGCCAGGAGTTTATTCGCCAGCTTGTCGACATAGGCCGACACCGCGCCG
Source organism: Pseudomonas sp. BCA17 (assembly GCF_004519405.1). Classification (GTDB taxonomy): domain Bacteria; phylum Pseudomonadota; class Gammaproteobacteria; order Pseudomonadales; family Pseudomonadaceae; genus Aquipseudomonas. The sequence goes on from NZ_SGWI01000009.1 coordinate 223,421, forward strand.
ATGTCGCCGCTTTGTTGGTAGTCCTTGATATAGCCCTCCACCAGCACCACGCGCACCAGGCCGTTTTCAAAGTTCTGTTGCGGCAGGAAGGCATAGGACAGCAGATAACCGTCCTCCTGATAACGACGGGTGATGCTGCGTGTGGCTTCGATCAGTTGTGCAAGGTTGGTCTCATGGCCGATCAGAGCGGAGTAGGCTTTGGCGGTTTCGCTGAGCGGGTAGATCGTACCGCCCTCGATCTGCAACTTGCGGATGGTGATCCTGGTGTCCATCAACAGGGGCTGGCCCTGGGGCGCGGGAGCCTCCGGCACTTGGGTCTTTGGCGTGACCGGTCTGTAGGCGTCTGCGGGCAGGTTGGGTACGGGCAGGTTGCGGATGGTGTCGTTGCTGTTGAGGAAGTTGGGAAGGGTCTCGGCCTGGGCGTAGGCACTGAGGGTAAGTACTAACAACGGTGTCAACACGCGCATAGGACACTCCATGGTCAACTGCAGCAGCGTCTTGGGCCCGCCGGGGTCTGGGACTCGGTCCGGGAAGGCCAGGCTTCGTTCGATAAGACCGGCCCATAAAAAAGACGAGAGACTTATTCAGGGTCTCTCGTCTCAACCAAGCGTAGGCGCTGTAGGAGAGGCCGTCTAATCGGCCAGGTGCAATTCTAGTTTTTGCCGGTCAGGCCGTTCAACAAACCTCCCAGAGCGCCGGTTGTACCGGTGCTGGCACTGCCGTTGGCCGAGGCACCGGCACTGGCGCCGACGTTCAAGCCACCGAGCAGGCCACCGCCACTGGTGCTGGTTCCGCCGGTGACCAGGCCTCCCACCGACCCGACGGTGTTGCCGACCGCCGTTACAGTAGTGCCCACCGCGTTCGTCAGCGGGTTGGCGTTGGCTGTGGTCAGGTTGGTGCCCAGGCTGCTGACGGCACCGCCGACTTGCGTAACCAGGCCGTTGACCGGAGCACCGATGCCGCTCGTGGTACCGACGTTTTGCGTCAGGCTGGTGACGCCGCTCGTTACAGGGTTCAGCGCCGTGCCGACGTTGGTTGCCAAACCTGCCACTGGCGTCGTGGCGGCGGTGTTGGCAACGCCTGTGCCACCGATGACGGTGCCCAGCGAGGCCACGGTATTGCCCAGTGCGCCGGTGGTGACACCTGCAGCATTGACGGTACCGTTGGTATTGCCGGCATTCAGCCCGCTACCCACGTTGGCGACCACACCGCCAACCAGTTCAGGCAGGCCGGGAGCAGCGGCGCCCCCGACGGGCGCAACATAACCACCTGATTTATCGAGCACGCCACCAACGCCGGTCAGCGCACCGCCAACAAGCGCGGTAACAGGGTTGCCTGCGCCGCCGGCGCTGGCAACCTGGCCACCCGCTCCGGTGGCGGTGGAGCCGACTCTATTCAGCACGCCGTTGAGCGGAGTGCCCAGGCCGGTAGCGTTACCCAAGTTGCCAGTGGTGTTTTCCACCAGTGAAACCACCGGTACCAGTACACTCTTGCCGAGTGTGTTGGTCGCGCTGCCCAGTGGCCCGGTGGTGCTGGCGGTACTCAGGGTATCGCCGAGCATGGTCACGGCTTGGCCGACATTATCTACCAGGCCGCCCGCTGCGGCGCCGACGCCACCGGTCAAGCCACCGACTACTGGAACGCCACTCAACGTTGTGCGCAGGGTCCTGCCGGTGCTCGACACGCCGGTGCCGAGGTCGGCAACGCCATCACCGACGCCGGCGATGGTGGTGCCCAATGCATTACTGTTGGTGCCCAGAGTGCCCAGGCCATTCGTCACGCCGCTGCCGATGCTGGTGACGGCGTTGCCGGTTGCAGTGACCAGGCCGCCAGCCGTCACACCGACGACTGGAACGCCATTGAGTGTCGAACCAAGATCACCGACGGCCGCGCCGACGTTACCGACTGTAGTGCCCAGCGTGCCTGCAATCTGGCCTGTGACCAGTGGGGTGGTGGTGGAACCGGTGCCGCCACCCGTGCCGCCAGTACCGCCACCCGTGCCGCCAGTGCCACCGCCCGTGCCGCCAGTGCCACCGCCCGTGCCGCCAGTGCCGCCACCCGTGCCGCCAGTGCCACCACCCGTGCCGCCAGTGCCGCCGCCCGTGCCGCCAGTGCCACCGCCCGTGCCGCCAGTACCGCCACCCGTGCCACCAGTGCCTCCACCGGTGCCGCCAGTACCACCACCGGTACCACCGCCCGTGCCCGAGCCGCTGCCCGCACCGGAATCGGGAGAAGACGCCGCGACGCTGGTGTGATGGCCGCCGCCACCGCTGCTGCAACCACCGAGGCTCATCGCCATGATCAGGGCCAGCGCGGTACTTGCTTTCCATAGCACTGCTTGAGTTTGAGTTTTCATGATTGAGTTCCCTTGCACCTGTACAACCTTGGTTGTTTCAAACGTTGGCAATTTCTAGGGATTGCCATACGTTTGTCCGTGGGGTTATCACAGACCCGAGTACTCTTTCTCGCAACGCTCAACTTGGTATTAACGATTTATATAAACAGGCTTCTTAGTTGGCTTATTGACTAATACCAAGGGTGTAGGTGGAGGGCTGATTAAGAAATATATTTAATGTTAATCAATGGCTTGAATAAAAAAGCGGACGCCGGGGCATCCGCTACAACTAAGGGTGTATATATACAATTAACGGCTGTAACTTACGCAATAGGCCGCCACTTGCCGAACATATGTTGAATGTCGCCAGCACCGTTCAACTGCAACTCGCCGCTGGAACCCGCGGCGGTGCTGAGCAGTACTACTTCACTGGGCAGGCGCACGGGCTTTTTGAACTCGACGTCTATCTCTACATTGGCGGCGGGTAAATGCTCATGCAACGCGGCCAGTGTTCGGGCGGTATTCCACAGCCCGTGAGCGATAGCCTGGGGAAAACCGAAGAGCTTGGCCGTCAAGGCGCTCAGGTGGATCGGATTGTAATCACCGGATACCCGAGCGTACTGGCGGCCAATATCGGCGGGCGCTTTCCAGCGGGCCGATTCGCTGACGTTGCCGGATACCGACAAGTGTTCTTCCTGAGCTTCGCCCACCAGCTTTACGCCGCGACAAAGCATACGGCTATCGGCTTCCCACAACAGCCCCAGTGAGTCCTCGACCGTGGTCACGATATCAAAGGTTGCACCCTTGGCATGGGGCTGCAGGTTGTGTGCGTACACCCCAACCAGCACGTTGCTCACGCCTCCCAATGGGCGATGGATACGGATTCGGTTGTTCAGGTGAACGAGCCCCAGCAGTGGAAAGGGAAAATGCCTGTCGGTGAGTAATTGCATCTGTAAACCGAACGCCAGGATATGGGGATAAGTACCTGGCAGTATCGAGCTGTCCGCAAACCCACAGACCTTGCGATAGGCCGCGACGTGCGCGGGATTGACGCGAATGTGGCAGCGCAGGCCTTTATCGGGCAATTCATTGCCGGTGATCTTGCGCTTGAGTGCCGCGCGCCAGTACAGCGGCGGCAGAAACGGGGTGCTGCCGAGTGTCTGCCATTCCATGCTCAGGCTCCCAGCAGGCTTTGCCCGCACACGCGCAGTGCCTGGCCGCTGACCGCACCAGAGCCCGATTGGCTGAGCCATGCCACGGCCTCAGCCACGTCCTGAGGCAGCCCGCCCTGGCCCAGCGAACTCATGCGGCGCCCGGCTTCACGCAGGGCGAAGGGGATGTGCGCGGTCATCTGGGTTTCAATAAAGCCGGGCGCCACTGCGTTGATGCTGATACCGCGTTCCTTCAACAACGGCGCCCACGCCTGGGCCAGGCCGATCAAGCCGGCCTTGCTTGCGGCATAGTTGGTTTGCCCACGGTTGCCGGCAATGCCACTGATGGATGCCAATAGCACCACTCGCGCGTTGTCATGCAGGGTACCGCTGTCGAGCAGAGCCTTGGTCAGCACTTGGGGGGCCTTGAGGTTGACCGCCAGTACCGCGTCCCAATATTCCGGGGTCATGTTCGCCAGGGTTTTGTCGCGGGTGATACCGGCATTGTGTACCAGGATATCGAGGCCGTCGGGCACCTGTTCGATCAGTTGCGTGGCGGCGTCTTCAGCGCAGATATCCAGCACCACGGTACGTGCCCCGAGGCGTGCGGCGAGGGCTTCGAGATCCGCCTTGGCCTGGGGTACGTCCAGCAGTATCACCTCTGCACCGTCACGGGCGAGGGTTTCAGCGATGGACGCGCCAATGCCTCGGGCGGCACCCGTGACGAGGGCCTTGCGCCCGGCCAGGGGGCGAGTCCAATCCTCGACCGCAGTGGCGCAGGCTTGCAGGCGGATCACCTGACCGGAGATATAGGCGCTCTTAGGGGAGAGGAAAAACCGCAGCGCACCTTCCAACTGGTCCTCGGCACCGTCGCCGACATACAGCAGTTGCAACACGCCGCCGTTGCGCAGTTCCTTGGCCAAGGAGCGGCTGAAACCTTCCAGGGCGCGTTGTGCGCTGGCGGCGAATGGGTCGCTGAGGCTCTCCGGCGCGCGGCCGAGGATCATCAGATGCGCGCTGTTATCCAGGCTTTTCAACAACGGTTGGAAGAACTCGCGCAATTGCTGGAGCTGGTCGGTGTGTTGCAAGGCACTGGCGTCGAACACCACAGCCTTGAGCTTGGGGCCGTGGCCAGGAATCCACGTCGCCGTCTCGGTGCTGTAGCTGTAAATGGCATCGGTGAGTTTGTGGGCGAATACCTGCACCTTGGCCGCCAGCGGGCCGCCGCCGAGCAGCAGGGCACCTTCCACCGGCCGCAGGCGTCCGGCCGGCCAGCGTTCCAGGCGTACCGGCGACGGCAGGCCAATGGCGGCGACCAGGCGATGGCCGAGGCTTGAGTTGGCGAAGTCGATATAACGGTCAGACATGGAACGCTCTCCGAGTGCTGGGGTTCAAACGGTGGACCATCAATGGGTAACGGTCGTTCGATTGAGCCTAGGCTAGGCTTGATGATTCCACCCACAACCATCAGGGAGCTTTCCATGACTCAATTGCGCCGTGTAGCGATCATTGGCGGTAATCGCATTCCCTTCGCCCGCTCCAATGGCCCGTATGCCACGGCGAGCAATCAGGCCATGCTGACCGCTGCCCTCGAGGGCCTGATCGAACGCTACGACCTGCACGGCCTGCGTATTGGTGAGGTGGTGGCCGGTGCGGTGCTCAAACATTCCCGCGATTTCAACCTCACCCGCGAGTGCGTGCTGGGCTCGCGCCTGTCGCCGCAAACCCCGGCTTACGATATTCAACAGGCCTGCGGTACAGGGCTTGAGGCGGCGCTGCTGGTGGCCAACAAGATTGCCCTGGGTCAGATCGAGTGCGGGATTGCCGGCGGTGTGGACACCACTTCTGACGCGCCGATCGGCGTGAATGAAGGGCTGCGCACGCTTTTGCTGCAAGCCAACCGCAGCCAGTCCATGGCGGATAAATTGAAACTCTTGTTACAACTTCGTCCCCATCACCTCAAGCCCGAGTTGCCGCGCAATGGTGAACCGCGCACCGGTTTGTCCATGGGGCAGCACTGTGAACTGATGGCGCAAACCTGGCAGATTCCCCGTGCCGAGCAGGACCAGCTTGCTCTGGAGAGCCATCAGAAAATGGCCGCGTCCTACGCTGAGGGCTGGCACAACGATCTACTGACACCATTTTTGGGCCTGACCCGCGACAACAACCTGCGCCCGGACCTGACCCTGGAAAAACTCGCCAGCCTCAAGCCGGTGTTCGAGCGCAGCGACAAAGGCACGCTTACCGCCGGTAACTCCACGCCGCTCACGGACGGCGCGTCGTTGGTATTGCTGGGAAGCGAGGCCTGGGCCAAGGAGCGTGGCTTGCCGATTTTGGCGTACTTGCGCGATGGTGAAGCAGCGGCGGTGGATTTCGTCAACGGGGCTGAAGGCCTGCTGATGGCTCCGGTGTATGCGGTGCCGCGTCTGTTGGCGAGAAATGGCCTGACCCTGCAAGACTTCGATTACTACGAAATCCACGAAGCCTTTGCTGCCCAGGTGTTGTGCACGCTCAAAGCCTGGGAAGATGCGGACTACTGCAAGACACGCCTGGGGCTGGATGCGCCGTTGGGTTCCATCGACCGCAGCCGGCTCAACGTCAAAGGCAGTTCGCTGGCCGCCGGGCACCCGTTCGCTGCCACGGGCGGGCGTATCGTCGCCAACCTGGCCAAATTGCTGAGTGCGGCGGGCAAGGGGCGTGGCCTGATTTCCATCTGTGCAGCAGGTGGGCAGGGGGTTACAGCGATCATTGAACGTTGAAACTGGCATATTGGATGCATTCTTAAGTGATCAACGGTCGGTAGCCCCTCCCACCGGCGAGCCGATTGCCGTATAACGATTGCCACACGCGTGTTTGGTAATACAGGACCCACAATAAAAGCTGATGAAGACTCCTAAACGCATTGAACCCCTGATCGAAGACGGTCTGGTCGACGAAGTGCTGCGCCCACTCATGAGTGGTAAAGAAGCAGCTGTTTATGTGGTGCGCTGCGGTAACGAATTACGTTGCGCCAAGGTTTACAAGGAGGCGAATAAACGAAGTTTTCGTCAGGCGTCCGAATACCAGGAAGGCCGTAAGGTCCGTAACAGCCGTCAGGCCCGGGCGATGGCCAAGGGCTCCAAGTTCGGTAAGAAAGAAACCGAAGATGCCTGGCAGAATGCCGAAGTGGCGGCGTTGTTCCGCCTGGCCGGTGCCGGCGTTCGGGTGCCGCAGCCGTTCGACTTCCTCGAAGGCGTGCTGTTGATGGAACTGGTGGCCGACGAATACGGCGATGCGGCACCGCGTCTGAACGACGTGGTACTGGAGCCGGACCAGGCGCGCGAATACCACGCCTTCCTGATTTCCCAGATCGTGCTGATGCTGTGTACCGGCCTGGTGCACGGTGACTTGTCCGAGTTCAACGTGCTGCTCACCCCGACCGGCCCGGTGATCATCGACCTGCCCCAGGCGGTGGATGCGGCGGGCAACAACCACGCATTCAGCATGCTGGAGCGGGATGTGGGCAACATGGCGGCCTACTTCGGGCGCTTTGCCCCGGAGTTGAAAAAAACCAAGTACGCCAAGGAAATGTGGGCGTTGTACGAAGCCGGTACGCTGCACCCGGGCAGCATCTTGACGGGCGAGTTCGACGAGCCGGAAGAACTGGCGGATGTGGGTGGTGTGATGCGCGAGATCGAAGCGGCGCGGCTGGATGAAGAGCGTCGCCAGGCGATTCGCGCGGCGGATGATGCACCCGCGAACAAGACGGCAGAGGAACCACCGCCGCCTTGGATGCAGTGATTTCCACAGACATGGAAATCTGACAGGTGTGGGAGGGGGCCTGCTGCCGATAGAGCCGTGTCAGCCAGCACAAGCTTGGCTGAACTACCGTTATCGGCAGCCAACCCTCTCCTACATTTGGCTTTGTATGTACTGAGTCAAAGCATCAGGCGCAGCAACTGCCCGAGGCCAACTCCTTGAGAATCGGACAGTCCGGCCGATGATCGCCCTGGCAGTGCTCCACCAGGTCCTGCAACGTATCGCGCAATTGCCCAAGCTCCAGAATCTTCTGGTTCAGCTCATCGATATGCCGGCGCGCCAAGGCCTTCACATCAGCGCTGGCCCGTTGCCGGTCCTGCCACAGGGTCAGCAGCTTGCCGACCTCTTCCAGTGAAAACCCCAGATCCCGCGAGCGCTTGATGAATGCCAACGTGTGCAGGTCGTCTGGACCATATACACGGTAGCCGCTGTCGGTGCGGTGCGCGGCTTTGAGCAGGCCGATGGATTCGTAGTAGCGAATCATCTTCGCGCTCAGCCCGCTTTGGCGAGCGGCTTGGCCGATATTCATGGGCGTTGATCCTCCAGGTCCTTGGGTTTCCAAGTCTTCAACAGTAATGCATTGCTCACCACACTGACGCTGGACAAGGCCATCGCCGCGCCCGCCAGGACCGGGTTGAGCAGGCCGAATGCCGCCAGGGGAATGCCAATCAAGTTATACACAAACGCCCAGAACAGGTTCTGGCGGATTTTCGCGTAGGTCTTGCGGCTGATCTCCAGCGCGGCGGGCACCAGGCGCGGGTCGCCGCGCATCAGGGTGATACCGGCGGCGTGCATGGCCACGTCGGTACCGCCGCCCATGGCGATGCCGATATCGGCGGCGGCCAGGGCCGGGGCGTCGTTGATTCCGTCGCCGACCATGGCCACCACACCGGTTTTTCTCAGCTCGGCGACCCTGGCGGCTTTGTCCGCCGGCAGCACTTCGGCTTGCACATCCTCGATGCCCAGCGCTTGCGCTACCACATGGGCGCTGCCGCGATTATCCCCGGTGAGCAAGTGGCTGCTGATGTGCTGCGCCTTGAGTTGCTCCACCGCTTCCAGCGCACCGGGCTTGAGCGTGTCACCGAAGGCGAACAGCCCGAGCACGCGGGGGCGGGCGCCTTGCTCGATCAGCCAGGACAGGGTGCGCCCTTCGGCTTCCCAGGCTTTAGCGGATTCGGCCAGCTCACCGGCGCTCAAACCGCCTTCTTCCAGCAGGCGGCGGTTGCCCAGGGCCAGTTGCCGGCCGTCCAGCGTGCCGGCGATGCCGCGGCCGGTCAGGGATTGGCTGGCACTCACATCCGCCACGTTCAGTCCTTGTTCGTGGCAAGCGTCCAGCACGGCCTTGGCCAGTGGGTGTTCGCTGCCGCGTTGCAAGGCGCCCGCCTGTTGCAGCAGCACGGTTGCATTACCCTCCACCGCTGCCATGTGGGCGATTTTCGGTGCGCCGCAAGTGAGGGTGCCGGTTTTGTCGAATACCACGGCGCTCACTTCATGGGCGCGCTCCAGGGCTTCGGCGTCCTTGATCAAGATGCCATGGCGCGCGGCGACGCCGGTACCGGCCATGATCGCCGTCGGTGTAGCCAGGCCCAGGGCACAGGGGCAGGCGATCACCAGGACGGCAACGGCATTGATGATCGCCGTCTCCAGGGATGCGCCGTACAACCACCAGCCCATCAATGTGATCACCGCCAGTACCAGCACGGCAGGCACGAACACCTGGCTGACCTTATCCACCAATTTCTGGATCGGCGCCTTGGCTGCCTGGGCCTCCTCCACTAGGCGGATGATTCGCGCCAGTACGCTTTCCGCGCCCAGGGCCTGGGTGCTTACCAGCAAACGGCCTTCGCCGTTGATGGCGCCGCCGGTGACCTTGTCGCCCGGCTGTTTCGGCACAGGCAGGCTTTCGCCGCTGATCAACGCTTCGTCGGCATGGCTGCGGCCCTCCACCACTTCGCCGTCCACGGGGAAGCGTTCGCCGGGTTTGACCAGCACCAGGTCGCCAAGCTTCAACGCGTTGATTGCAATCTCTTCTTCACGGCCATCGAGCACCCGGATCGCGCGTTCCGGGCGCAAGGCTTCGAGGGCGCGGATGGCGCTGGCGGTCTGGCGCTTGGCGCGGCTTTCCAGGTATTTGCCGAGCAGTACCAGGGCGATCACCACTGCCGAGGCTTCGAAGTACAGGTGCGGCATGCTGCCGGTGGCGGCAGTGAGCCATTCATAGAGGCTCAGGCCGTAACCGGCGCTGGTGCCGATGGCCACCAGCAGGTCCATATTCCCGGCGCCGGCGCGTACGGCTTTCCAGGCGGCGATATAAAAGCGTGCGCCAAAGATGAACTGCACGGGGGTGGCCAAGGCGAACTGCACCCAGGCGGGCAGCATCCAATGCAGGCCGAAAGGTTCCACCAGCATCGGCACCACCAGCGGCAGCGCCAACAGGATGGCCAGCAGCAATGACCAGCGCTCGTGATGCAGGCGCAGGGCTTGGCGTGCGTCGGTGGCGGTTTCGCTTTGGGGCAGGGTGGCGGTGTAGCCAGCCTTGTCGACGGCGGCGATCAACACACCGGGGTCCATCTGGCCCAGCACTTCGACATGCGCGCGTTCATTGGCCAGGTTGACGCTGACGCGTTGCACGCCCGGCACCTTGCCCAGCGCGCGTTCGACGCGCCCGGCACAGCTGGCACAGGTCATGCCACTGATGGGCAGGTCAAAGGTGGTGGGTCCATTCATGGGGCAGTCCTCCAGAAGAAGTTGCCCCTAGGATCAACCTTGACCTGTGGGTAAGGTCAAGGGCCGATCAGTATTCCAGCGCGGCAGGTTTCAGGTACATGCCGTCCGGGCCCTGGGCGATACGCAGCTTGCGCACGTCCCCGGCCTTCAGCGTGATGTTCTGCGCCGGCGGCGCCAGCATGCCCGGCAGGCAACCCGGGGATTGGCCCGGCAGCAACTTCAGGCGCAGCGACAGGTTGCCCGCCGGCAGGTTGAACGAGGTGGCCTGTTCCTGGAACAGTCGGCCCGCCAGTTGGTCATTCAGGTACAGGCCGATTTCACAATTGGTCGGTACTTCCAGGCGCTCCCGGGAAATGATCAGCACCGCGTAGTCTTCAGCGGCGAAGGCTTGTGGCGTGCCGACAGATAAGCTCATCAGGCCGGCAAGGGCAAAAAACGACCAGCGCATGGCGGATGCTCCGTGGTTGGAATCAACGATGGGTGAAGCTTGGCCTTTGAAGCCGCCGAATGCCAGCCCGGCAGAAGTTTTCAGAACTTGACCTTGCCATCGTGGCAAGGTCGAGACTGGGTCCAACCTCATTCAAGGAGTCATGTCATGCAAGTATTCAGTGTTGAAGGAATGACCTGCGGCCATTGCGTCCGGGCCGTGACCCAGGCGGTGCAAAGCCAGGACCCGGCGGCGAGTGTGAAGGTCGACCTGGCGGCGAAGGAAGTGGGTGTTGAAAGCCGTCTGTCCGCCGAGCAGGTGATCAGCCTGATCAGCGAAGAAGGCTATAGCGCCAGGCTTGCTTGAACTTTCTGATAGTTAGCGAGCTAACGTAATGTTCATGGCACCCAAGCGCGGCTAGACTGTCGAGCTGCCGACTCACTTGGGTGTCTGATGAACCTTCGCATAATCCTGATTCTGGGCGCCTTGAGCGCCTTCGCGCCGTTGGCGATCGATTTCTACCTGCCGGGCTTTCCGGCCATGGCCATGGCCTTCGCGACCGACGAGAAGCACATCCAACTGACGCTGGCGGTGTATTTCGGCGGCCTGGCCATCGGCCAATTGATCTACGGCCCGCTGGCGGACCGATTTGGTCGACGTGGCCCGCTGCTCAGTGGTGTGACCCTGTTTACCCTGGCCTCGTTTGCATGTGCCTATGCGCCTTCGCTGGAATGGCTGATCGGTGCGCGTTTCGTACAGGCCCTCGGTGGGTGTGCGGGCATGGTGATTTCCCGTGCAGTGGTCAGCGACAAATGTGATGCCGTGGGGTCGGCCAAGGTGTATTCGCAACTGATGCTGGTGACCGGCCTGGCGCCGATCCTCGCGCCGTTGGCGGGCGGGGTGATGGTCGGTCTGTGGGGTTGGCAGTCGATCTTTCTGGCGCTGTCGGTGTTCAGTGTGATGGCGGCCATTGCGGTCGCCGTCGGCTTGCCGGAAACCTTCCCGGCCGACAAGCCGCGTCAGCCGCTGTCCGGCTCGCTGCGCCGCTACGGTGCGTTGCTGTCGGATCGGGTCTACCTCGGCTACGCCCTCACTGGCGGTATCTCGATTGCCGGGATGTTTGCCTATATTGCCGGTTCACCGTTCGTGTTCATCAAGCTCTATGGCGTTGCTCCCGAGCATTACGGTTGGCTGTTCGGCTCCAATGCGGCGGGCTTCATTCTGGTGGCGCAACTCAATGCACGGCTGCTGTCCAAGCGCGGCCCGGCGTTCCTGCTGTCGCGCACGGTGTGGGTCTACGTGCTGGCGGCGTTGACCTTGCTCGGTATTGCCGCGCTACGCACCGACGCCCTATGGCCATTGCTGGTGCCACTGTTTATTTGCATCGCGAGCCTGGGCTGCATTTTGCCCAACACCTCGGCCTGCGCCATGGCCGGGCAAGGTGCGCGAGCCGGCAGTGCGTCGGCGTTGCTCGGTTGCATTCAGTTTGGTGTGGCGGCAGGCGCCGCCTCGTTGGTAGGCGTGTTGCACGACGGCACGGCCATGCCGATGGCGATGGTCATCAGCCTATGCGGTGTATTAGCGGTGACGGTGGCGGTGTCGACCCAGCGCCTGCAACGGGCAAGGGCCGTGCAGGCACAGGTCTGACGGACGATTCAGCCGGCGGTGGCGCGCTGCTGGCTTGATGGAAAGCGGTGAGGCGCCCGGATGCGGGCTTGCAGGGTCTCGGCGAAAGCGCGGGCTTCAGCCTCACTGCGGAAGGTGAAGGCGTCGCCGTCGAGGCGAACTTGCCATTTATTGCCTGGGGATTTTGCTAACGCTTTTATCAGGATCTTCATTGCTGACTTCCTCACGTAAAAGAATCGTGGCAAAGGCGGCCAATATAAACCCGAACGCGCGTACAAATATGACAAAGATCAACTCTCGGACTAATGGTGTCGTCCATTACCCACATGAATAATGGACGACTCCGACAGCCTTTATTCAGAACCCTTCCAGCACGATCTTGCCCTTGGCCTTGCCGCTTTCCAGCAGAGCGTGAGCGCGCCGCAAGTTCGCTGCGTTGATCACGCCGAAGTGCTCGCCCACCGTGGTTTTCAAGGTTCCGGCATCAATCAGTTGAGCCACGCGATTAAGCAGGTTGTGCTGTTCGATCATGTCGGGCGTCTCGAACATTGAGCGGGTGTACATGAACTCCCAATGCAACGACAGACTTTTGCGTTTGAGCTTGCTCACGTCCAGAGCCTTGGGGTCGTCGATCAGCGCCAGCTTGCCTTGAGGTTGCAGGGCTTCGACCAGTTGGTCCAAGTGATGGTCGGTCTGGGTCAGGCTGGCGACGTGGGTCACCTGCGGGTGGCCGGCGGTCTTCAATGCTTCGCTCAGCGGCTGGCTGTGGTCGATCACCAGATGGGCACCCAGTGCCTGGGTCCATGCCTGTGTTTCGGGACGCGAGGCGGTGCCGATGACTTTCAGCGCGGTGAGCCGGCTGGCCAGTTGGGTCAGGATCGAACCCACGCCACCGGCTGCCCCGACGATCAGCAAACTCTGGCCTTCGTCTTCTTTGCCTTCACGGATTTGCAGGCGCTCGAACAACATCTCCCACGCGGTGATGGCGGTCAGCGGCAGTGCGGCGGCCTCGGCGAAACCCAGGCTCTTGGGCATATGGCCAACGATGCGTTCGTCCACCGTGTGCAGTTCACTGTTGCCGCCCGGGCGCACCAGCGAACCGGCGTAGAACACTTTGTCACCGGCCTTGAACAGCGTCACATCGCTGCCGACGGCCTTGACCACACCGGCCACGTCCCAGCCCAGCACTTTGGCGGCGCCATGTTCCGGGGCGACGTTCTGGCGCACCTTGGTGTCCACCGGGTTGACCGAGATGGCTTTGACTTCCACCAGCAGGTCGCGCGGGCCGGCGACGGGCTCCGGCAGCTCGATGTCTTGCAGGGACTGTGGATCGTGGATCGGCAGTGAGGCGTAGTAGGCAATGGCTTTCATGGGGGCTCCGGAAAAGGACGGTAATCAGGCGAGAAATTTCAGGCGCTTGAGTTCGAAGTGTTCAAGGACATCCGCGGCTTTGGCGCGGAAACTCTGGATATGTGCACTTTGGTCATGGTCGGCCAGCGCTGCATCGTCGCTCCAGCGTTCGAGCATGTAGAAAGTTTCGGGGTGTTGCAGGTCCTGGTGCAGGTCGTACTGTTCGCAACCGGCTTCGAGACGGGTCGGTTCCAGCAGTCCGCGCAGCAGGGTTTCCAGAGTGGCCTGTTGGCCGGGTTTGGCGACCAGCGTGGCGATAACGTTAAAGGCAGTAGACATATTCAACTCCTGGCGCGTGGTAAGCGGGGTGGACAGATGATTGGCTATTTCCCGTGAAGGAAAAAGCGGCTAAAACAGTAGTCTGTTTCAATAGAATTTTGATAATGAGTGGAAACCCATGCTGCGCTTTGATGATTTGCAGTTGTTTGTGCGTGCGGCGGACCTGGGCAGCTTGTCTGCCGCAGCGAGGGTCATGGACCTGTCGCCGGCGGTGGCCAGCGCTGCGCTCAAGCGCATCGAACAGCAACTGAGCACGCGTTTGTTGGCGCGCTCCACGCGCAGCCTGCGGTTGACCGCCGAAGGTGAAGGTTTCCTGGAATACGCGCGTGCCGCGTTGAGTTCGCTGGACGAGGGGCGGCGCTTATTGGCCAGTGGCCAGGACCATGTCAGCGGCGTGTTGCAATTATCGGCGCCCTCGGATTTCGGGCGTAACCAGCTGTTGCCGTGGCTGGATGAATTCCAGCGTGAATACCCTCAGCTGACTGTGCGCCTGTTGCTGGGCGATCGCATTGCCGATTTATTTCGCCAGCCTGTCGATATTGCCTTGCGTTACGGCGAGCCGGAGGATTCGAGCCTCATTGCGCTGCCTATCGCCCCGGACAATGTCCGGGTGCTGTGTGCCGCCCCCAGTTACCTCGCCCGGCATGGCGAGCCTCGGCACTTGGAGCAACTGGCCCAGCATAATTGCCTGTTGTATATGCTCGGCAGCCGAGTCCACGACCGCTGGAGCTTTCACGACGGCCGGCGTGAAGTGAGCCTGACGGTTGCCGGCGACCGTTTCAGTGACGATGCCGACGTTGTACGTCGCTGGGCCGTGGCGGGGGTCGGTATTGCCTACAAGTCCTGGTTGGATGTGAGCGCGGATGTGCTGGCCGGTCGCTTGCGTGTGATCCTGCCTGAGCTGCGGGGGGAGCGCACGCCCCTCAACCTGCTGTGCGCCCATCGTGCGCAATTGAGCAAACCGATCAACTTGCTGCGTGAAATGCTTGTTTCCCGTTGTGCGACATTGACCGCGCAATGGCCGGAGCGGTTGATCACTGGGCAATAGCCTCCACGACAGCAGGAAATTTCACTCAGATCCTGTCCCTGCCTGCAGTGTCGGACCAAGCGGTGCCTGTGGTGTGCGCACCTATACTTTGGCGCCAACCGCAGCAGATAAATGATTCAACAGGGAGTGAATACGTGGAAGAAGCACCTTGCATCAGTCAGATCGCCAGCTTGCTTGCCGAGCCCAAACGCACTGCCATGCTCTGGGCCTTGATGGACGGTTCCGTGAAGTCTTCAGAGGAGTTGGCGGTGCTCTCCGGGTTATCCCCCGCGTCCGCCAACGCCCATTTGGCGCGGCTGAGCGCAAGCGGGCTGCTGCTCACCGAGGCCCGACGTGGCAAACGCTTGTTTCGCGTGGCGGCCGCCGATGTCAGTGCCGCCATCGACGCGCTGGCCAGTACTACCATGGCCAGCGCCGCCCGCAGCCGCCCCTGTGTTTCGCCACCGGCTTTGGTGGCGCCGCCGTCGTTGCGTCATGCCCGGTTGTGCCAGGGTCATCTCGGTGGGGAGCTGGCGGCGGGGTTGTATCAACGCATGTTGGCTGCGGGGTGGATTGAGCGTCTTGAGCAACGCACCGAGGTCACCGTCAAGGGCGCGCAGTGCTTGGCAAGCCTGGGTATTTTTACCCAAGCGCTGGCGTCGCCACTGGTCTGCGATTGTTTTGATTGGAGCCAGCAACAACCCCACCTGGGGGGCGCGTTGGGCGCAGGGCTGCTGCAACTGTTCCTGCAATCGAACTGGATCAGTGTGATCAACGAGTGCCGGGCGTTGCTGGTGAATGAAGTCGGGCTTGCACACATCACGCTGATCGCGGCGCCCGAGCAATCCTGACCGGCGGGCGTCGTTCAGGGTTTCAACCAGGTCGCATCCAGCAATAACCTGCTGAAACGATGCCGCACACTGACCCAGGGGATTTTCACACTGGGGGTGCGGCATGGGTTTGCAGGGCTATAGCGCAGCGGAACGGCTGGAACGGTTGCCCATCAGCGGCTACCACCGAGTCATCTTTATCATCATCGCCCTGGCGTTTTTCTTCGACTCCATGGACCTGGCGATGATGACCTTCCTTTTAGGCTCCATCAAAACCGAGTTCGGCCTGAGCACCGCCCAAGCCGGGTTACTCGCCAGTTCGAGCTTTTTCGGCATGGTGGTCGGCGCCTCGTTGTCGGGGATGCTGGCGGATCGCTTTGGCCGTAAGCCGGTGTTTCAGTGGAGCATCGTGTTATGGGGCATTGCCAGCTACCTGTGCTCCACGGCGCAGACGCTGGAGATGCTGACGTTGTTTCGCGTCTTGCTGGGGATCGGCATGGGCATGGAATTTCCAATTGCCCAGTCGATGCTTTCGGAGCTGATTCCGGCCAAGGGGCGTGGGCGGTATATCGCCTTGATGGATGGTTTTTGGCCGCTGGGGTTTGTGGCGGCGGGCGTGCTGTCTTACTTCCTGCTGCCGGTGATTGGCTGGCGTGACATCTTCCTGGTGTTGGCGGTGCCGGCGGTGTTTGTGCTGGCAATTCGGTTTTTTATCCCGGAGTCGCCGCGTTGGTTGGAGCAGGCCGGGCGGCATGGGGCCGCCGACAAGGTGTTGCAGAATATAGAACAGAAAGTGCGTGCCTCATTGGGCCGCGTCGATTTACCGGAGCCGATCCGCCTGCCACGGGTGGAGAGCACGCCGGGGACCTTCTTCTCGGCATTTCAGCAGTTGTGGTCGGTGCAGTATCGCCGGCGGACGATGATGATCTGGTGCGTCTGGTTCTTTGCCTTGCTCGGTTTTTACGGCCTGACTTCGTGGCTGAGCGCGTTGCTGCAGCAGTCGGGTTTTGCTGTCACCCAGTCGGTGTATTACACCGTGATCATTTCCCTGGGGGGCATTCCCGGGTTCCTGATGGCTGCGTGGTTGGTGGAACGCTGGGGGCGCAAGCCGGTGTGCGTGGTGACGTTGCTCGGCGGCGGGGTGATGGCGTTTTTGTATGGGCAGAGCGCGGTGTTTGGCGGCAATGTCGGTTTGCTGATCACCTCGGGCTTGCTGATGCAGTTCTTTCTGTTCGGTATGTGGGCGGTGCTCTACACCTATACGCCAGAGTTGTATCCCACGTCTGCGCGGGCGACCGGCTCGGGTTTTGCCTCGGCGATTGGTCGGGTCGGCTCGTTGCTGGGGCCGTTGGTGACGGGGTTGGTATTCCCGGTTACCGGGCAGGGCGGGGTGTTTGCCTTGGGCGCGCTGTGTTTTGCAGTGGCGGCGCTGGTGGTGTGGGTGTTCGGAATGGAGACGAAGGGCAGGACCCTGGAAGAGTTGACGCAGGCCTGAAACTGATGAGGTCAGTGTGGGAGGGGCGGTGCCCCTCCCACGTTTCGATCTGCGTCTACTCAGTCATGGCTTGACCAGTCGTGCGTCCAGGCTGTTCTGCGCCAGGCGTTTGGCCTGGTCCTGGGTCATGCCCAGCGAGGTGTACAGCGCGTGGAAGTTCTCGGTGACATAACCGCCGAAATACGCCGGGTCATCCGAGTTCACCGTCACCTTCACGCCACGCTCAAGCATGTCGAGGATGTTGTGCTGAGCCATGTCGTCGAATACGCACAGCTTGGTGTTGGACAGCGGGCACACCGTCAACGGGATCTGCTCATCGATGATGCGCTGCATCAGGCGCTCGTCTTCGATGGCGCGCACGCCATGGTCGATACGCTGGATTTTCAGCAGGTCGATGGCTTCCCAGATGTACTCGGGCGGGCCTTCTTCACCGGCGTGGGCCACGGTGAGGAAGCCTTCGTGGCGGGCACGGTCGAACACGCGCTGGAACTTGCTCGGCGGGTGCCCCATCTCCGAACTGTCCAGGCCCACGGCCACGAACGCGTCACGGAATGGCAGAGCCTGGTCGAGGGTCTTCTCGGCCTCGGCTTCGCTCAGGTGGCGCAGGAAGCTCAAGATCAAACCGCTGGTGATACCCAGTTGCTGCTCGCCATCTTTAAGTGCGGCAGCGATGCCGTTGAGCACTACTTCGAACGGCACGCCACGGTCGGTGTGGGTTTGTGGGTCGAAGAAGGGTTCGGTGTGGATCACGTTCTGTTCTTTGCAGCGCAGCAGGTAGGCCCAGGTCAGGTCGTAGAAGTCCTGGGAGGTGCGTAGCACGTCGGCGCCCTTGTAATACAGATCAAGGAACTCCTGCAGGTTGTTGAAGGCGTAAGCCTTGCGCAGGGTCTCGACGTCATTCCACGGCAGCGCAATCTTGTTGCGTTCGGCCAGGGCGAACAGCAACTCAGGCTCCAGCGAGCCTTCCAGGTGCAGGTGCAGTTCAGCCTTGGGCAGGGCGTTGAGCCAATCGTACATGTCTAAATTCTCATCAGGTGCAATGGCGGCATTCTACAGGCCATGGATGAAATATTTGGCAAAACCTGACCAGCAGGAGAGTTTTGCTTTATTCATGCAAGGGCCGCCTGAACTAAGGTGTAACGAAACGTTAGCTACGTGCCGTAGTCTGTACCCCATCAATGACTGATTAAGCTGTTCGATAAGGCCCGGAATGCTCACATCCCTCAAGCAAGAAAAATTCATGCTGTTGGCGCTGATTGCCGCCATCGCCGCCTACCCATTGGAACACTGGATGCTCCACAGCGGGCAGATGGTGGCGTTGCTCGCCGGCCTGGCCCTGATCGCGTTTATCGTGATGGCCTCGATGCGGGTGGCTCATCATGCCGAGCAATTGGCGGAAAAGGTCGGTGACCCCTACGGCACCATGATCCTGACCCTCGCCGCGGTGCTGGTGGAAGTGGTGATCCTGGCGATCATGATGAGCAATGAGCCGTCGCCCACGCTGGTGCGCGACACCATCTATTCGGCGGTGATGCTCGATATCAACGGCATCCTCGGCCTTGCCGCGCTGATGGGCGGCATCAAGCATGGGGAGCAGTCCTACAACGACGACTCGGCGCGCACCTACAGCGTGATGATACTCACCGCCATGGGGGTGTCGATGGTGGTGCCGGAGTTTATCCCCGAAGCCGACTGGAAAATTTACTCGGCATTCACGATCGGCGCGATGGTGTTGCTCTACACCCTGTTCCTGCGCATGCAGGTGGGACCGCACAGCTATTTCTTCAGCTACAGCTACCCGCAAAAGCGTCGTAAGAACCAGCCGGAGGAACACCAGGAGCCGCCGGTCAATCTGGCGTTCTCCATCGCTACATTGGTGTTTGGGGTGATAGTGATTGGCGCACTGGCCGAGGTGATGTCCAAGACCCTCGACCTGGGGCTGGAAGGCACGGGCGCGCCGCCGGTGATTACCGCGATTGTGGTCGCCGCCATTTCGGCCGCACCAGAAATCCTCACCGCTTTACGCGCCGCACTGGCCAACCGCATGCAGTCGGTGGTGAATATTGCGTTGGGCGCTTCATTGTCGACGGTGATCTTGACCGTGCCGGTGATGGAGGCCATGGCGCTCTACACCGGTCAGCCGTTTCAGATGGCGATGACGCCGGTACAAACGGTGATGGTGTTTATCACGCTGATCGTCAGCGCGATCAACCTCAACGATGGCGAAACCAACGCCATCGAAGGGATGACCCATTTCGTGTTGTTTGCGACCTTTATCATGTTGTCGCTGCTGGGCTTGTAATCAACCGTCGATCAACTGCCGCGCGGCCTGGGTGTGATCGGCAATCAAGCCTTTCAGATCCAGGCCCTCGACCTGGCCGTCGATGACTCGCCAGCGGCCGCCGATCATGACCCTGTCCGCACGGTCCGCGCCGCACAACAGCAGCGCCGAGATCGGGTCATGGCTGCCGGAGAAGCGCAGTTCATCAAGCTTGAACAGCGCCAGGTCGGCCTGTTTTCCGACCGCCAATTCACCGATATCCGTACGTCCCAGCAATTGCGCCGAACCTTTGGTGGCCCAGCCCAGCACGCCTTCAGGGGTGATTTTTTCCGCGCCGTAACGCAGGCGTTGGATATACAGGGCCTGACGTGCCTCAAGGATCATGTTCGACGCATCGTTGGACGCGGAGCCGTCCACGCCCAGGCCTATGGGCGCACCCGCGGCGAGCAGGTCGAGGGTGGGACAGATACCCGAGGCCAGGCGCATATTCGAACTCGGGCAATGGCAGATACCGGTGCCGGCGGCACCCAGCCGCGCAATCTCGTCCGGGTTGAAGTGGATACCGTGGGCCAGCCAGGTACGCGGGCCGAGCCAACCGACGCTGTCGAGATAGTCCACGGTGCGCAGGCCGAATCGTTGCAGGCAGAAGTCTTCCTCATCGAGGGTTTCCGCCAGGTGTGTATGCAGGCGTACGTCGAGCGTATTGGCCAGTTCGGCGCTGGCTTGCATGATGTGTGGCGTGACGGAAAACGGCGAGCAGGGCGCCAGGGCAATCTGGATCTGCGCGCCATCGCCACGTTGGTGGTAGGCGTGGATCAGGCGTTGGCTGTCTTCTAGAATGACCTGGCCTTGTTGCACGGTCTGCTGCGGTGGCAGCCCACCGTCGGCTTCGCCCAGGCTCATGGAACCGCGGGTAAGCATGGCGCGCATGCCCAGTTCGCGCACACTCTGCACTTGCACGTCGATGGCATTTTCCAGGCCATCGGGGAATAGGTAGTGGTGATCCCCCGCAGTCGTACAGCCTGAGAGCAGCAATTCGGCCAACGCGACTTTGGACGCCAGCGCGAGTTTTTCCGGCGTCAGTCGAGCCCAGACCGGATAGAGGGTTTTCAGCCACGGGAACAACGGCTGATTGACCACTGGCGCCCAGGCGCGGGTCAGGGTTTGGTAGAAGTGGTGGTGGGTGTTGATCAAGCCGGGAAGAACGACATGCTCGCGAGCATCGAATACCTGCGCACAGGGCTGCGCAGGTTCTTGCCCTTGGGCCAGCACTTCGGTAATGACACTGTCTTGCAGCACCAGGCCGCCACGGGCGTCGAGGTCGTTGGCAGTGAAAATCGCGAGTGGGTTTTTTAACCAGATACGGGTCGCAGGCATTGGCCGGCTCCTCTGAATGATGGGTTCAGGTTTGCCAGCTCAGTGTTGCCCTGTCTGCTGATCCAGGGTCGCCGGTGAAGGCGAGGGGGCAGTCTACGCGTGGAGCATTATCGACCGCAATCGGGCGATAACGCTCCACCGGGTTTACCAGGCGATGGTATCGCCCTTGTAGTCGATGAAGTGATGGCCGCCTTTGCCTGTGTAGGCGTTCACTTGTGCCACCAGGCCGCGCACGCTGGTGTCGACATCGATGTGCGCGTCTTCCCCGCCCATGTCGGTTTTCACCCAGCCCGGGTGCAGTGACAGCACGGTGAGCCTGTGATCGCCGAGTTGAGTGACGAAGCTGTTGGTCATGGAGTTGAGGGCGGCCTTGCTGGCTTTGTACAGCGCCAGGTCCGACCCGTCGGGAATGGCCACGCTGCCGAGCACCGAACTCATGAACGCCAGTACGCCGCTGTCCTTGCGGATCTGCCCGACAAAGCGCTGGGCCAGGTTGATCGGTGCCACGGCGTTGGTGAAGAACAGTTGGCCGACTTCTGCCAGCGTAGCGTGGCCCGGCTCCTGATTGGCGGGGCCCTTGACGCCGGCATTGACGAACAGCAGGTCGAAGGTGCGGTCTTTCAGGCGTTGGCTCAAGGCGATCACGGCTTGTTGATCATCCATATCCAACTTCTCGATGTGCACCGGGCCTACCGCTTTCAGGGCATCGGCTTTATTCGGATCACGCACGGTGGCGGTCACGTCCCAGCCGTCCTGAAGCAATTGCTTGACCAGGCCA
The DNA here is from genome assembly GCF_004519405.1 of Pseudomonas sp. BCA17. Classification (GTDB taxonomy): domain Bacteria; phylum Pseudomonadota; class Gammaproteobacteria; order Pseudomonadales; family Pseudomonadaceae; genus Aquipseudomonas. The sequence continues at coordinate 244,962 of NZ_SGWI01000009.1, forward strand.
AGGCCCAGCCCGCGCGAGGCGCCGATGATCAATGCGGTTTTTGGCGTAGACATGAAAGGCTTCCTTTGGAGTCGCGGTTCAGTGAATTCGGCTGACAACATTACCCCAGGCTTGGGCAAATGGGGTTAAGAGTTGTTGAACAAAAAACGAACAGTGCCCGCAAGCCCTTATGACAGAAGGGTTACAAACGGATGTGCTCAGGTTATCCACAGGCAGGTGCACAGTAGATGTGGGCAGTTTCAACGCTGTAGCAGGATGCGCCCACGGCTGAGGTCGGCGAGTTGGGTTTGCAGGGTGTCGATGTGAGCCTCCCCCAGCGCCAGTTGTAATTCGACGCCGTTGGCGGTGAAGTTTTCGTCCACCACCAAGCCGCCCAGTTCAGCGACGCGCAGTTTCACCAGGTTCAACTCAGAGAATCCGCAGGCGCAGCTCAGTGGCACACGGCTGATCAGTTCGATGCGCTCGGCATTTTGCAGGCATTTGTTCGCCCCACCACCGTAGGCCCGGGCCAGGCCGCCAGTGCCCAGTTGGATACCGCCGTACCAGCGAATCACCAGCACGGCGACCTGATCGAACCCTTGGGCTTCGATGGCGGCCAGGATCGGCCGCCCGGCCGTGCCGCCGGGTTCGCCGTCATCATTGCTACGGTACTGGTCGGCCAGCTTCCAGGCCCAACAGTTGTGTGTGGCGTTGAGGTCGCTGTGTTGCTCGAAAAACGCTTGGGCGTCCTGCGGGCTGGTGATTGGCGCGGCGAGGGTGATGAAGCGGCTTTTACGGATTTCTTCACGAAATTCGCAAAAGCCGGTGAGCGTGAAAGGCATAAGTCGCTTCGTTTATGGGGCTGGCTTGATGCCACAGCCTTTGAGAATGATGTGGATCAGGTTAGTGCCGGCATCTTCCATGTCCTGCTTGGTCAGCTTGGTGCGGCCGGTGACGCGGCAGATTTGCGTCGCGAAGTCGGCATAGTGTTGGGTGCTGCCCCACAGCAGGAAGATCAGGTGCACAGGATCGATAGGGTCCATCTTGCCCGCTTCGATCCATGCCTGGAACACCGCCGCCCGGCCGCTGAACCAGGCGCGGTAGTCCTGGCTGAAATACTCGGTAAGGCATTCGCCGCCGCTGATGATCTCCATCGCGAAGATCCGCGAGGCTTGCGGGTGACGCCGGGAGAACTCCATTTTGGTGCGGATGTAGCGAGTGAGCGCCACCGCCGGGTCGTCCTCGGCGGTCAGCGCGTTGAAGGTGCTGTCCCACAGTTCGAGGATGTTGCTGAGCACCGCGATGTACAGGCCCAGTTTGTTGGTGAAGTAGTAATGCAAGTTGGCCTTGGGCAGCCCGGCACTCGATGCGATGGTGTTCATGCTGGTGCCTTTGTAGCCGTGGCGCGCGAACTCATCTTCAGCGGCCTGAAGAATCGCTTGTTCGTTCTTTTGTCGAATGCGGCTGGCGGGCTTACCGGCGTGGTGGCTGTGGGCAGGAACTTCGAGGCTCATGGAGGTTTCCGTGCTGATCGATAGAGACGACGTGTGCACAGATAACCCACCCTCAAGCCTCAGACAAGTCCCGATGCAATAAAACCCTTAAAGCGGTTCCAGCGTGTCGCTTTCCGCAGTGTGATTTGCGCCAGCGCGACTGGCTTTGGCTTCGGGCAATAACAGGCACAACAGGATCGCCGTCAGCCCTCCGCTGGTGATGGCCGAGTCGAACAGGTTCTGCACCAGGGCCGGCATCAAATGCAGCAGGTTGGGTTGCGCGGCGATGCCCAGGCCCACGCCAAACGAGGTGGCGATGATCAGCATGCTGCGCCGGTCCAGCGGCGCCTGGGCGAGGATGCGTACACCCGCGGCGGCTACGCTGCCGAACATCACCAGGGTTGCACCGCCCAATACCGGCTTGGGGATTTGCTGCAGTACGGCACCAATCAGCGGAAACAAACCGAGACAGAACAGCACGAGGCCTATGTATAAGCCTACGTAACGGCTGGCCACGCCGGTGAGCTGGATAACACCGTTGTTCTGCGCAAAGGTGGTGTTGGGAAAGGCGCTGAAAGTGGCGGCGATCATGCAACTGACGCCATCGCCCAATACGCCGCCCTTGAGTCGGTTGATATAAGACGGGCCACTGATGGGTTGGCGGGCGATCATGCAATTGGCGGTGAGGTCGCCCACGGTTTCGATACTGCTGATCAGGTAAATCAGCGCGATCGGCAGGAAGGCGCTCCAGTCGAAATTGAAACCAAAGCGAAACGGGATCGGCAGGCTGATCAAGGGCAAGTCAGGCAGAGCTTGAGGGACCAGTTTACCGCTCAACCAGGATGCAAGGCTGCCGAGGGCCAATCCGATAATGATCGCGGAGAGGCGCACCCATGGCGTGTTCGAGCGGTTGAGCAGGATGATCGTCAGCACCACGAACAGGCCCAGGGCCAGGTTGATGGGCGCGCCGAAGTCAGGAGCGTTGAAACCACCGCCCAGGTCGGTGATGCCCACTTTGATCAGGCTGATGCCGATCAGCGTGATGACAATCCCGGTCACCAACGGCGTGATTACCCGACGCAACTGGCCGATAAAACGGCTCAGTACGATCTGTACCAGAGCACCGAAAAAGCACACGCCGAAGATCATCGCCATGATGTCCTCCGGGCTACCGCCGCGTTGCTTGACCAGGAAACCTGCCGACAGCACCGCGCCGAGAAACGCAAAGCTGGTGCCTTGCAGGCAGATCATGCCGGCACCAATGCCAAATGGTCTGCGCGCCTGGATGAAGGTTCCTACGCCGGAGACCATGAGCGCCATGCTGATCAGGTAGGGCAGGTGGGCGGTCAGGCCCAGAGTGGACCCGATGATCAGCGGCGGGGTGATGATGCCGACGAAGGCAGCCAGCACATGTTGCATGGCGGCCAGGCATGCGGCGGTGGGTTTGGGCCGGTCGTTGAGGCCGTAGATCAGGTCGCTGGTGGTGGAGGATTCTGGTGGCATGGCGGGCAAACTCAAGGCGGACGGTTCAAGGTCCTGGGGCTCTTGCAAAAAGCTGTCCAGTTGCTCAGCTTTTTACGTAAGGCCCGAGTTAGCGCGTTGCGGCCAGACTTTCGAGGAAGCTTTCCAGCACCAAATGAGGGCGACGCCCCTTGCGCGTGACCGATGCCAGGCTTAAATCGTAAAAGCGTGTAGCCGATTTCAACGGGCGCAGTCGGCCTTGTTGCACCCAGAGGCTGGCGTAGTGGTCGGGCAGGTAACCGATATAGCGCCCGGTGAGGATCAGGAACGCCATGCCTTCGCGGTCCGATGCGCTGGCGGTGCAGTTGAGGGCCTGATAATGGGCCTGGATCTCGGCAGGCAGACGGAAAGTGGGGGCGATGGCGTCCTGGCTGTCGATGCGGGCGTCGTCCAGCAGCGTGTCGTCGGCATAAAACAGCGGATGGCCGACGGCGCAGTAGAGCAGCGAACGTTCGCTGTACAACGGCTGGTATTCGAGACCCGAAAGAGCGCTGGCCTGAGGCACTACGCCGACATGCAGGCGGCCGTCGAGTACGCCTTGTTCGACCTCATTGGGCGCGATCATGCGGATCTGGATCTGCACGTCCGGGCCACGCTCTTTCAACTGCGCCAGAGCGTGGGTAATACGCATGTGGGGCAGGGTGACCAGGTTGTCGGTGAGGCCGATGATCAGCTCACCGCGCAAATGCTGGTGCAGGCCGTTGACCTCGGTGCGGAAACTTTCCAAGGCACTTAAGAGTTGCAGCGCCGACTGATATACCTCACGGCCTTCTTCCGTCAGGGAAAAACCGGCACGGCCGCGCTGGCAAAGCCTTAAACCGAGGCGTTGCTCCAGGTCACTCATTTGCTGGCTGATGGCCGAGCGCCCGATGCCTAGCACGGTTTCGGCTGCCGAGAAGCCACCGCATTCCACTACGCTGCGAAAGATGCGCAGCAGGCGGATATCGAAGTCGCTGACTTGGGCCAGGGGATCGGGGCGACGGCTGCTCATAGTTTAGTGAATGCCTGACTGAAGGTTATAAAAGTTGGATTTCACCGACTTTATCGCCGTGGCAATTTAGCTGCAACACTGCTTTCCAATCCCGACGCTGCCTTTTGCCCCGCGAGGTTTTGCTGATGAACATGCCTGAAAACGCGCCTTCGTCCCTGGCCAGCCAACTGAAGTTGGATGCACACTGGATGCCTTATACCGCTAACCGTAACTTTCAGCGTGACCCGCGCCTGATCGTGGCCGCCGAAGGCAGTTGGTTGACCGATGACAAGGGCCGCAAGGTGTACGACTCGTTGTCGGGTTTGTGGACCTGCGGCGCGGGGCACACACGTAAAGAAATCCAGGAGGCGGTCGCCAAGCAATTGGGCACCCTGGATTACTCTCCAGGCTTCCAATACGGTCATCCGTTGTCCTTCCAGTTGGCGGAAAAGATTACCAGCCTGACGCCTGGCAACCTGAACCACGTATTTTTCACCGACTCCGGCTCCGAGTGCGCCGATACGGCAGTGAAGATGGTGCGTGCCTACTGGCGCCTGAAGGGCCAGGCGACCAAGACCAAGATGATCGGCCGCGCCCGTGGCTATCACGGTGTGAACATCGCCGGCACCAGCCTCGGCGGCGTCAACGGCAACCGTAAGATTTTTGGTCAGGCCATGATGGACGTTGACCATCTGCCGCATACCTTGCTGGCGAGCAATGCGTTCTCCCGTGGCATGCCGGAGCAGGGCGGTATCGCGCTGGCCGATGAGCTGCTCAAACTGATCGAATTGCACGACGCCTCGAACATCGCCGCTGTGTTTGTCGAGCCGATGGCTGGTTCTGCCGGCGTACTGGTGCCGCCTCAGGGGTATCTGAAGCGTCTGCGTGAAATTTGTGACCAGCACAACATCCTGTTGGTGTTCGATGAAGTGATCACCGGTTTTGGCCGCACCGGTTCGATGTTCGGTGCCGACAGTTTTGGAGTGACCCCGGACCTGATGTGCATCGCCAAGCAAGTTACCAACGGCGCGATCCCGATGGGGGCGGTGATTGCCAGCAGCGAGATCTATCAAACCTTTATGAACCAGGCGACGCCCGAGTACGCGGTGGAATTCCCCCATGGCTACACCTACTCGGCACACCCGGTAGCCTGCGCGGCGGGGCTGGCGGCATTGGATCTGTTGCAGAAGGAAAACCTGGTGCAGAGCGTAGCCGAAGTCGCCCCGCACTTTGAGAATGCGTTGCACGGCTTGAAGGGCAGCAAGAACGTGATCGATATCCGCAACTACGGTCTGGCGGGCGCGATCCAGATTGCCCCACGCGACGGTGATGCCATCGTGCGTCCATTCGAAGCCGGCATGGCCTTGTGGAAGGCTGGTTTCTACGTGCGCTTTGGCGGCGACACCCTGCAGTTCGGGCCAACGTTCAACAGCAAGCCGCAGGATCTGGATCGCTTGTTCGACGCGGTCGGCGAAGTGCTGAACAAGATCGACTGATTTCTCCTTCTATATAGAACAATTTTTCAGGAGCCCTGCATGAGCCTTATCCAACACTTGATCAACGGTGAGTTGGTCAATGACAGCGGTCGTAGCGCCGACGTGTACAACCCTTCTACCGGCAAGGTGATCCACCAGGTGCCGTTGGCCAGTCGCGAAACCATTCAACAGGCGATTGACTCGGCCAAGGCCGCGTTTCCGGCTTGGCGTAATACCCCGCCAGCCAAGCGCGCCCAGGTGATGTTTCGTTTCAAGCAATTGCTGGAGCAGAACGAAGCACGTATCTCGCAGTTGATCAGCGAAGAACACGGCAAGACCCTGGAGGACGCTGCGGGTGAGTTGAAGCGTGGGATCGAGAACGTCGAATACGCATGCTCGGCACCGGAGATCCTCAAAGGTGAATACAGCCGCAACGTGGGGCCGAACATTGATGCATGGTCGGATTTCCAGCCGTTGGGCGTGGTAGCCGGTATCACACCGTTCAACTTCCCGGCGATGGTGCCGTTGTGGATGTACCCGCTGGCTATCGTCTGCGGTAACTGTTTCATCCTGAAACCGTCGGAGCGTGATCCAAGTTCGACGTTGCTGATTGCGCAACTGCTGCAGGAAGCCGGTTTGCCTAAGGGCGTGCTGAGCGTGGTACACGGGGACAAGGGCGCAGTGGACGCGCTGATCGAAGCACCCGAAGTAAAAGCCTTGAGTTTTGTAGGCTCGACACCGATTGCCGAGTACATCTATTCCGAAGCAACCAAGCGCGGCAAGCGCGTACAAGCGCTGGGCGGAGCGAAGAACCACGCGGTGCTGATGCCGGATGCTGATCTGGACAACGCAGTGAGCGCCTTGATGGGGGCGGCGTATGGTTCCTGCGGCGAGCGTTGCATGGCTATCTCGGTGGCCGTATGCGTGGGCGACCAGGTGGCGGACGCGTTGATTGCCAAGTTGGTGCCGCAGGTCAAGTCTCTGAAGATCGGCGCGGGCACTTCTTGTGGCCTGGATATGGGACCTTTAGTCACGGGCCAGGCGCGGGATAAGGTCAGTGGTTATATAGAAGAGGGTGTAGCGGCAGGTGCCGATTTGGTGGTTGATGGTCGCGGCTTGAGTATTTCCGGCTATGAAGAAGGTTTCTTCCTCGGCGGCAGCCTGTTTGACCGTGTGACCCCTGAGATGCGGATCTATAAAGAAGAGATCTTTGGGCCTGTGCTGTGTGTGGTCCGGGTGAACAGCCTGGAAGCGGCGATGCAACTGATCAACGATCACGAATATGGCAATGGCACCTGCATCTTCACCCGTGACGGGGAAGCGGCACGCTTGTTCTGTGACGAGATTGAAGTGGGCATGGTTGGCGTAAACGTTCCACTGCCGGTGCCGGTGGCCTATCACAGCTTTGGAGGCTGGAAGCGTTCACTGTTTGGCGACCTGCATGCCTATGGGCCGGATGGGGTGCGTTTCTATACCCGCCGCAAAGCAATCACCCAGCGCTGGCCGCAGCGGGCCAGCCATGAAGCGTCGCAGTTTGCCTTCCCCAGTTTGTAAGGCGAATTGAAAGCCGGCCCATCTGGGCCGGCTTTGCTTTTTTTGGGGCTTTTTGACTGATATGACAGAAATATGAAAAAAAGCGGTTGACGGCAGAATCTGGAGGCCTATAATTCGCCCCACTTCCGGCGCAGTCGAAACTGAAAACTCCTTGCTAAACAAGAAGTTGCGCAGAATCAGGCAGCGAATGGCTTCAGTTCATCGAAGCCCA